>LATQ01000001.1:3111171-3113491 GCA_001017865.1 Rhodococcus sp. IITR03 | reverse complement strand
TCGCCGCGCGCAGCGCGTCGTAGATGATCGCCCCGCACCCCGGATAGCCCTCGAGACCGTCGAGTTCGATCATCTTCGGATCGACCCGACGAACGGGATCCCGCGCCGCGCCGCCTCGGTGAGCAGCGTGCGGATCACCGAGGTCTTTCCGCCACCGGTGGGCCGACGATCAGGCAGTGCGGCTTGTTCGAGCTGGTGGACACATCCCAGAACATGATCCGATCCGCCGCACCGGTCGCATACGGCAGGTGCCGCAGGTTCTCATCGACCAGTTCCAGGGGATGGTCGACGCGGTCGGGCATGGCGGTGACCAACCGCATCACCAGATAGCCCTTGTTCGGGTACCAATCACACGTCCAGTGCCGTCCGGACTCGTGCGGGCCGGCCAGCGAGGCGAGGGCTTCGTCGACCTTGGCCTGAAACGCGGGGGCGCCGGCGTTCATCGACTTGGCGAAGGCGATCCGGTAACCGGTCTCGATACCTTCTTCGTCGAGGGTGTCGACGCTGACCTTCGGGCTCTTGAAGATCGACGCCGCATCGAGCGCATCCTGCAGGACCTTCTGCCGTTCGCTGCGGGTATCCGGCGCAAGCACAGTGCGTGTGAGGACCAGGCGGTCGCGGTGCGCGTCGTGCCGCACCGTCATCGCCCACCACTCGTCACCGAACGCGGATTCGACCGCATGGGAGAACTGCTCGAACTGCTTGGGCCGGATCACCGCACCCCGCGGCAGCTTGATCGTCGCGCGGCGCATTGTGCGTCTGCTGATGGGCAGTGGAACGGAGAGCTTTGTGGGGGTGTGTCCGGTGCTCTGCTGGACCATCGCTTCGAGCATCTGCGCCCAGCGGCGAGCCCGGTGACGCGAGACGTCGAGGCCGATGAGCGGTGCGGTCACCACTGTCAGCGGCCATCGGTGGTCGTGCAGCTGAGTCAGTACGTCGATCGCGGCCTGGTTGCCGGCTGCGGAGGCAATGAGATGGGAGCCGGCGAAGGCCGTTGCGGCAGGTATCGCCGTGAACGGTGAGACGGGCACGAAACGCGGTACACACGACGTGCCGTTGTCGTTACCGGCACGATCGCCGCGAGTGTTGGTGGTGTCGCCGAGTGTGTCGCGCCAGGTGGCGACGAGCCAGTCCTTGAGAGGGTCGGGAGTTCCGCTCACTGCCTGTGCCTTTCGCTCGTGGTGGCGCTGATCCGGATGTGGTTCGGTGCGGTGTGTGCGAGCACCGTGGCAGGGAGCTCAGGTTTTCACCAAGCAGGTGAGCATGTTCGGCATCGGGTGAACGGTGCATGGTCCGGGGCGCGAGAGCGCTGACCGATCAGGCTGCGGTCCACCATGTTCGAGGTGCGCCGAGAGCGAGCCGGGTTCAGCACCGTGAACAGCGTTGAGCAGGTAGCTCGTACAGCACCACGACCAGCGCTCATTTCTGCGACACCTACCGCGGCCGTGCACCGGCGTGAGGAGCGCTCGACCGAGCGCGTGCGATCGTGTTCGCAGGCGCTATTTCGAGCACTCCCCACGCCGTTGAACGACGCGGTTGTCGAGGATGTACATCGCCGGCGCATCCAGCGCTCTGCATAGCGTTCGACATGGGCGTCTGCGAATAGCGTTGGCTCCCGGCGGAATTCTGGATTACACTCCCCCAAGGAACGCCGGGGGGAGTGACCCCGTAAGGGGTAGGCGTCGCGAGCGCTTCTTCAGGCGCCGCGTTCTACCGCTCGAATCCGTCGCTGTGTTTGCGCGCTCATTCGAGCGCTGTTGGAGCGTGCTCGCGCGCTACTCGTGCAGCGGGCTGTTTCCGGCGATCCGATCACCGCCCGGCGAACTGCTTTTCACGCCGCATGGGCACGGCGTCGATCCTGTGCAGCCGGCACCACTGTGAGCACTCCTCGTGCCAGCGCAGCACAGGCACGACGACGCGTTGGCGAACACACCGCTGCGTCAGCACGGCCTTTGAGTGTGTGAACTGCGCTGCTGCGCAACCCCGGCCCGGCGCGCTCGGCACTGCCCCGCAGTCTCGCTTGGCGAGGTGGGTTTCTCGCGCTCGATCAGTGCGCCGATCGCGGCGGATCTGTGTCGGGTGTGCGGTCACCTGCTTGGCTGAGATCGGCTCCTCGTTTTACGTTCTCGGCCGTCGCCTTTCGGGCGTACGACCGAACCGTCACTGGAGTGCTCATGTCTCTCGCGTCAAGCCTTGCCGAATTGGCGATCACGACCGTCCCGCGCGGTGACGTGCTGGCCCAGACCACCGAGGTCACTACGACCGGGGTGCGCGCCTGGATCGAAGACAACATCGTCTTCACGATCCTCGTGCTCATCGC
>LATQ01000001.1:3107278-3111071 GCA_001017865.1 Rhodococcus sp. IITR03 | reverse complement strand
GTAGCGCAGGATGCGGAAGTGCGTCGGCGAGCAGGGCGCGAGCGCGGTCCCACAGGCGTGGTGTCGGGCCAGCCGTGGACGAGGACGAGGGTCGGGCCGTGCGGGTTGCCTTCCTCGGCGACGTGGAGTCGGACGGGCCCGTTGGTGACGGTGTGGGTGGTCATGGTTGTCCTGGCGTCTCGGGAGCTGGTGGGTGGTCGCCGGGGGGTCGGGTGAACAGCGTGCGGCGCCGCAGGCTGCTGGCGATGGCGAAGAGGGATTCGGAGACGGAGGTGGGCCGGCCGTGGCGGCGCTGGACGAGGTGTCCGAGTGCGGACAGCAGTCCGGCGCCGAGGGGGACGGCGAGGACGAACAGGATCCGATGTCGCAGTGGGCTGCCGCGCAGCATCGACATGGGAGCCTCCTTCGATACCGGCCACTGTATTTGTGACCAACGGTAACACTATTTCTGGTGATGGGAACCACTCCTGATGTTTCGCGACGGTCCCGCGCGTGCATCCCTCCCGAAGGCGACAAGACGGGGCAGCGCATGAGAGTTCTCGTGATCGGTGCCTCCGGCTATGTCGGCAGCCGGGTCGTCCCCGCCTTCCTCGCTACCGGCTGCACCGTGCGCGCCGCCGCCCGGAACCCGAAGGCCTTGCGACGCTTCTGGTGGCACGACCGGGTCGAGACCGCGCGGGTGGACGTCACCGACGCGCACACTCTCCCACCGGCGCTCGACGATGTCGACGTCGTGGTCTATCTCGTGCACGGGATGCGCTCGGCGCACTTCCGCGACCTCGACCTGGCGGCGGCCCGCACCGTGCGGCGCGCGGTCGATGCCTCGCAGGTGACGCGCGTCGTCTACGTCTCCGGCTTTGTCCCGAGTGTGCGCCGGACGAGCTGTCCGAGCATCTGCTCTCGCGCTGGGAGGTCGAGCGGGAACTGTCCCGATCGCGCCGCACGGTGATCACGCTGCGGGCCGGGATGGTGCTCGGCTCGGGGTCGACGAGCTTCGAGGTGCTCGGCCAGCTCGGTGGGCGTCTGCCTGTCACCGTGGTACCGGATTGGATGGAGTCGCGGGTCGAGCCGATCGCGGTCGTCGACCTGGTCGCCGCGGTGCTCGGGGCGGCCGTCGCGGACACTCCCACGGACTCGTTCGATGTGGGCTGCGGACAGTCGCTGCGCTATCCGAGTTGCTCCGCCGCTACGGGCAGATCACCG
The DNA here is from genome assembly GCA_001017865.1 of Rhodococcus sp. IITR03. Next base: position 3,109,868 of record LATQ01000001.1, on the reverse strand, counting down.
GCATGCCGCGCGCTCAGGTCACCGTCGCCGGATTGCCGGGCGCGGTGATCGGCCGGCTCGGCTCGTGGTTGACGGAGGTGCCGTCGGGAACCGTGGCGGCGTTGATGGAGAGCCTGCGGCACGACATGACGGCCCGCGATCGTCGGTGGGTCGGCCGCCTGGTCCCGGCCACCCATCGGCCGTTGGGGATCGTGCCGGCGTTGCAGCGCGCGGTGCTGCCCGCCGATGCGAGTGTGCCGTGCGCGGAACGGGATCCGATGGGTGCGCTACCCGGAGACCCGGAGTGGGCGGTCGCCGCCGCGGAGGCGCGCCGGTTCTCGGCGCACGGGATCCCGCCGCGACGGCGACCGTAGAGGGTGGACGGGACGCCGTACTCGTCGACGGCGGCGTCCCGTTCTCGGGGTGCGCTGGGTCTAGTCGACCGGGCCGAGCGCGGGAGCGGTCACGAAGTTCAGCGCGTCGTGGCCGGCGAGGTGGTTGTCGATGATGCGCTCGATGGCCTGCCGCCATTCCTCCCGCACGGTCCCGGCGTCGTCGCCGGCGTCGAGTCTCTGCAGGATGTTGTGCTGCGCAACGTGATAGGCCATGGGCGTGTCGATGTCGAAGGTCGGTAGTGCCATGGCCTTGCACCATACGTCCGAACCACCCGAGGCCCCAACCCCCCGGTTCCGGCGGTGTACACCGGCGCGAACCGAACCCTCACCCGAGTCATACCATCGGATCATCGATTATCCGATGGTATGGTCCGGGGATGGCATCGGTTGACGTCGAGTCCGGCTGGCCCGCGGTCACCTACGAACAGCACCCGTGGGTGAGCAGCGATGCCTACGGCTCGCGGCGGGAGAAGCGCCTGACCACCGGCCCCTACCGCGCCGCGGTCCCCCCGCTCATCGCCCACCGTCCGATCCCCCTCGACGGCGAACTGCAGGCCCTCACCGAGGAAGCCGCGACGGAACTGACCCGTTTCGATGTCGAGGTCGGGCACATCACCGCCCCGTTCGCCTCCATCCTGCTGCGCACCGAGAGCGCGTCGAGTTCGGAGATCGAGAACCTCTCGAGCGGGGCGCGGCAGATCGCGCTCGCCGAACTCGGCGAACACGCCTCCCGCAACGCCCGCCTGATCGTCGGCAACGTGCGGGCGATGCGCGCGGCGCTCGAGCTGTCCGACGCGATCGACGCCGCCGCGATTCTGCGGATGCACCACGCGCTGCTCGAGCACGACGATCCGGCGATCGCCGGCCGGTGGCGCACCCAGCAGGTGTGGATCGGCGGGGGCAGTCTGGGCCCGCACACCGCGCAGTTCGTGCCCCCGCACCACGAGCGGGTGCCCGAGCTGATCGACGACCTGGTGGTCTTCGCCAATCGGGTGGATCTGCCGGTGGTCGCGCAGATCGCGGTCGCGCACGCCCAGTTCGAGACCATCCACCCGTTCCCGGACGGCAACGGCCGGGTGGGCCGCGCGCTGATCCAGGCGATGCTGCGCGGCGGGCAACTCACCCGCAGTGTCGCCGTGCCGGTCTCGGCGGGCCTGCTGCACAACACCGGCAGTACTTCGATGCGCTCGGCGCCTACCGCGCCGGGGATCTCGGGCCGATCGTGCACTCGATCGTCGATGCGTCGTTCGCGGCGGTCGCCAACGGCCGCACCCTCGTCGCCGATCTCGAGGCGGTACGCGAGCTGTGGCGGTCCCGGGTGACGGCGCGGCGCGATTCGGCGGTGCACCGGCTGGTGGACGTGCTGTTGCGCCAACCGGTGATCGACAACCGGTCGGCCGCCGCGGCCTTGTCGGTGACCGGCGCCAACGCGCAGATCGCCATCGACCGATTGGTGGATGCGGGGATCCTGACGCAGATCACCGAGGGGCGCCGCAATCGCATCTGGCAGGCCAAGGACGTGGTGCGGGTGCTCGACGAGTTCGCCGCGCGCGCCAAACGCCGCCGCGGCTGACCCCCTCGGTACCGCTCCGCGCCGGTGTCGCTCGGTCGGGGTCGGTCAGCCCGGGATGTCGCGCGGGTCGTGACCGTAGGTGTTGCGTTCGCCGATCGTCCCGTCGAGGTTGTGGACGAGATGTTCGACCTTGCGGCGGCGCGCCTCGTCACGGCCGGCGGCGACGGCCTCCTCGCGGGTGGGATAGGTGCCGAGCAGGTCGCTCGAGCCTCGATGCGGTTGTGCCAGGATCCGTCCTGGTGGAACGTCTCGACATCGCCGGCGGGCATGGGGTGCTCCTCTCCACGAAGGGTCGTTGTCCACCGCGTACCCGGCGTCGGTCTCCCCGAATCCGGATGCGGTCTCTGCTGTCCCGTCGGTCCCTGCTGTCACACTGGACTCGCACATCTGTACGAGCGGATCTTCACGGGAGGGGCATCGTGGCGGGCAGCGCGACCGAGCCGGGATTGTCGGACTGGATCGGGTCGTATCTGGAGACCTTGCAGACCGCGAAACGGTCCCCGCACACCATCAAGGCCTACCGACTCGACCTGCATGCGGTGCGCGCGCATCTCGCCGCGACCTGCGTGGTGCCGGAGGACGCGTTGACGCTCGGGGATGTGACGGTGCGCGGGTTGCGGTCGGCGTCGCGGCGTTCGCCGCC
>LATQ01000001.1:3106376-3107178 GCA_001017865.1 Rhodococcus sp. IITR03 | reverse complement strand
GCCTGGCCGCGCTGCTCGCGCTGCTGGTGCTCGGCGCGCTCGCCAGCATCGCCGTCGGTGCCCGCCCGATGACCTTCGCGGAGGTCTTCCACGCCCTCGTCGTCAACGACGGCTCCGAAACCGACGTCATCGTGCATTCGCTGCGCATCCCCCCGCCACCCTGCTCGCGCTGCTGGTCGGCACCGCGCTCGGCGTCGCCGGTGCGCTGATCCAGGGGCACACCCGCAACCCGCTCGCCGACGCCGGCCTGCTCGGCATCAACGCCGGCGCCGCCTTCCTGGTGGTGCTGTCGATCTACCTGTTCGGGCTCTCCACCCCGGCGCAGTATCTGTGGTTCGCCTTCGCCGGCTCCGCGCTCGCCAGCATCGTGGTGTTCGGGTTCGCGTCCATCGGCAACGGCGGCTCGAGTCCACTCAGCCTCGCGTTGGCGGGCGCGGCGGTCGCGTTCTTCCTGCAGGCGATGATCCAGACCATCGTGCTGCTCGACCAGACCAGCCTCGACGGTTACCGCTTCTGGGTGGTCGGCTCCGTCGCCGGCCGCGGCATGGACGTCTTCTGGCAGGTGCTGCCGTTCATCGTCGTCGGGTTGCTCGTCGCGCTCGCCTCCACCCCGGCCCTGAACCTGCTCAGCCTCGGCGAGGACGTCGCCCGCTCGCTCGGCACCAATGTCGTCACCACCCGGGTGATCGGCATCGCCGCGATCACCGTGCTCACCGGCGCCGCCACCGCGGCGTGCGGGCCGATCGCGTTCGTCGGGTTGATCGTCCCGCACATCGCCCGCGCGGTCACCGGCCCCGACTAC
>LATQ01000001.1:3105466-3106276 GCA_001017865.1 Rhodococcus sp. IITR03 | reverse complement strand
GGCGCCGCCCCCACCGACGCCGCGCAGTTCACCGAGGACATCCGCGCCGCCCTGTACGCGTCGAAGATCGTCGCCTACGCGCAGGGCTTCGACCAGATCGCCGCCGGCAGCGCCGAATACGGCTGGAACGTCGACCGCGCCGCGCTCGCGACGATCTGGCGCGGCGGCTGCATCATCCGCGCCCAGTTCCTCAACCGCATCAAGGAGGCCTACGACGCCGACCCGGCCCTGCCCAGCCTGATCCTCGCGCCGTACTTCCGCGACGCCATCGAGATCGGCATCGACAGCTGGCGTCGCGTGGTGGTCACCGCCACCCAGCTCGGCATCCCCGTCCCGGCGTTCGCGTCGTCGCTGTCCTACTACGACGGACTGCGCGCCGACCGGCTGCCCGCCGCCCTCACCCAGGGCCAGCGCGACTTCTTCGGTGCCCACACCTACGAGCGCACCGATCGCCCCGGCAAGTTCCACACCCTGTGGAGCGGGGACCGCTCCGAAGTGCAGGCCTGACGCGATGACGGGCACGGCAGTCGCCGTCCTGTGTGCGCTCGCCGCCGCCGCGCTCATCGCGGTCGGCAGTGTCGCGCAACAGAGTTCGGCCGCTGCCGTGCCCGACACCGACTCGCTCGTCGGTTCGCTGCTGCGCAGTCCCCGCTGGTGGGCGGGATCCTCGGCGACGGCGGCAGCTACGTCCTGCAGGTGATCGCGCTCGTGTTCGGGTCGGTGCTGCTCGTCCAGCCCCTGCTCGTCGCGTCGCTGCTGTTCGCGTTGCCGCTCGCCGCCGCCACCCACCGGGCCGCCGCGTCACCCCGC
>LATQ01000001.1:3103453-3105366 GCA_001017865.1 Rhodococcus sp. IITR03 | reverse complement strand
CGGACGGATCCTCCGTCGGTCGCCGCGGTCGTCGTGATGCTCCGTGACCACCGTGGCGCTCTCGCGCGCCCAGGCCGCCGACACCCCCGCCGAGACCGCGGCTACGCCCGACCCAGCACCGCCACCAGAAACTCCGCGTCGTCGCTGAACGGCCGCAGATCCCAGGTCGAGAGCCGCACCTGCACCGCCAGACCCGCCTGCTGCGCGTCGGCGAAGAACTCCTCGAACGGATACTCGCGGCCCGCCCCGAAACCGATCACCGCCCGCCCCTGCGGCGCCAGATGCGCCGCGAAGTTGCGCAGCACCGCCACTCGGGTCGACGGCGCCACGAAGGTCATCACATTCCCCGCGCACACGATCACATCGAAGTCGGCGTCGACACCGCGGGCCGCAGATCCAGCTCGGCCAGATCCCCGACCAGCCATTCCGGCCCGGATGATCCTCCTCCGCCGCCGCGATCAGCACCGGATCGACATCCACCCCCACCACACGGTGCCCGGCCCGGTGCAGATAGCCGCCGAGCCGGCCCGGTCCACACCCGGCATCGAGGATCCGTGCCCCGCGCGGCACCATCGCATCGATCAACCGGGCCTCCCCGACGGTGTCCTGCCCCTGAGCGACCATCGTGCGGAACCGTTCGACGTACCACGACGAATGCGCCGGATTCTCCGCCACGATCTCCTCCCACCGGCTCGGCACCCGCTCGCCGCTGCCGCCGTGTTCCGGACCCTCGCCGCCGCTCATCCACGCTCCTTCGTTCCACCGGGACACCTGCTCGACCCCCACCGTAGGCGCCGCGCCGTCGCCTGCACCGCGACACACGGCAACCCCGCTCAGTAGAATCGGTACCCGTCGAAACCACTTCCGGCAGGCGGACACCGTCCGCGACCGGACCCGACGAGAGGACACCGGTGCCCGCGGCACCCACCACCAGCCCACCACCCGACACCAGCTCCCCCCTGCCCGGAGTGCGACTCCGGGCCGGAGGATCCTCTAGCGGGCCGGGTCACCACCCCGGCCACCACCCCGCCCGGCAGGACCGCCCTGATGTCCGTCCTGCTCGATATCGCCGCCCTCCTCGGCTTCGTGGCGCTCACCGCAGGCACCGCCCTGTTCGTCGCCGCCGAGTTCTCCCTGACCGCCCTCGAACGCAGCGCCGTCGACGCGACGCCCACGACGGCGACCGACGCGCCCGGCAGGTCCAGCACGCGCACCGCACCCTGTCGTTCCAGCTGTCCGGCGCCCAGCTCGGCATCACCATCACCACACTGATCACCGGCTATCTCGCCGAACCGATCCTCGCGCAGTTCTTCACCCGCTGTTCGACGCGATCGGCCTGAGCACCTCCGTCGCCGCAACCGTCTCGCTGGTCCTCGCGCTGCTCATCGCCACCTCCTTCTCCATGGTCTTCGGCGAACTGGTCCCCAAGAACATCGCCATCGCCCGGCCCATGGGCACCGCCCGCGCCACCGCCGGCCTCCAACTGGCGTTCTCGCTGCTGTTCCGCTGGGCCATCCTCGGACTCAACGGCGCCGCCAACCACATCGTGCGGCGCCTCGGCATCGAACCGGCCGAGGAACTGCGCTCGGCGCGTTCCCCGCAGGAACTCGGGTCGCTGGTGCGCGCCTCGGCCCGCAGCGGCACCCTCGACGAGCACACCGCCCGCCTGGTCTACCGCTCCCTGCAGTTCGGGGACCGCACCGCCGAGGACCTCATGACCCCGCGCAGCACCGTCGAGAGCCTCGACCGCAACGCCACCGTCCTCGACCTCATCGAACTGTCCGCCCGCACCGGCTACTCACGCTTCCCGATCGTCGACGGCGACCTCGACGCCCCGCTCGGCGTCGTGCACGTCAAGCACGCATTCACCGTGCCGGCCCGGCGCGCGGCACAACCGCCGTCGGCGCCCTCGC
>LATQ01000001.1:3092973-3103353 GCA_001017865.1 Rhodococcus sp. IITR03 | reverse complement strand
CTGACCTCGCGTCCGGCGCGCCCGATCGGCGCGCCGGGCCCGCCGAGTGTGGTTCCGTCGCCGCGACGGGCTATGCTCGACCGGACCGAACGATCCGTGCGCGGAACGAGACCTGAGGACGTGACCATGGCTGCGACGAGTACCGAGATGGCTCCGGCCGCTCGTCTCGCGCTCATGCCGTTCTGGCCGACCCGTCGCGGCGCCTGCTTCGATTGTCTGTGTTGCACCCGGGAGTGTTGCTGAGCGCTTCGCCGCTCGTCCAGCTTTTCGGGTTCTTCCAGCTTTCGGAGCCAACGCATGTTCAATCTGCTCATCTTCACACTCGTCGGTGTCGGCGCACAGCTCGTCGACGGCGCACTCGGCATGGCCTTCGGTGTGACCGCGACCACCCTGCTGCTGTTCAGCGGTGTCGGTCCGGCGCACGCGAGCGCCGCCGTGCACCTCGCCGAGGTGGGAACCACCCTCGTCTCCGGTGCTTCGCACTGGCGGTTCCGCAACATCGACTGGAAGGTCGTGCTGCGACTCGGTGTTCCCGGTGCCATCGGCGCCTTCCTCGGTGCGACCGTGCTGTCGGGACTGTCGACCGAGGCCGCCGAACCGGTGACCGCCGGAATCCTGCTGGCCATCGGCGTGTACGTCGCGTTGCGTTTCTCGGTACGACCCCCTGCGGTGCCCATGCCCGTACCTCCCCGCACACCGCGAAATTCCTGTCGCCGCTGGGCTTCTTCGGCGGCTTCATCGACGCGAGCGGCGGTGGCGGATGGGGACCGATCACCACCAGCACCCTGCTCTCCCGCGGCAAGACGGCACCGCGCACCGTGATCGGGTCGGTGAGCGCGTCGGAGTTCCTCGTCGCGGTCGCGGCGAGCGTCGGCGCTTCCTGTTCGGGCTCGGCCACGAGTCGCTCGGCAATCTCGTGATCGTCGCCGGTCTCGCCCTCGGCGGCGCCCTCGCAGCGCCGGTCGCGGCCTGGCTGGTCAGCCGTGTGCCCGCGACGTTGCTCGGTACCGGCGTCGGTGGCGTCATCGTGCTGACCAACGCGCACAAGCTCGCCAAGACGTTCGAACTCTCCGGCGCGGCACTGGCGGTGCTCTACCTCGCCATCGTCGCCGCCTGGCTCACTCTGCTGATGGTGTCCTGGAAGCGTTCGCGCCTCACCCCCGCGGAGAAGAGCGTTCGCTCGAACCGCTGGCGCAGCCGACGCCGGCGGCACTGCTCGAAGGTGCCGACGCGACGCCTCTCCCCGGGGCCCGTCCGGAGCCTCGGGAGGTACCCGGACACAATGAAACTCGCCTGAATTCCAGCACGTCACCACGGACTCCCGACGGGGCATGATAATCGCTATTATGCCCGCGTGCGACAAAAGCGAATACATACTGGTGCCTTCGTCTTCCTCACTGCCGGCGCTGCCTTGACGGCCTGCTCCGCCGAGGATTCCACGGTCGGCATCCGCAATGCTGCCGATATCGGCTCTTCGACGTCCGCCTCCGCCGAATCGCCGTATCTGGTGAAGATCGCACAGAACTTCCCCAGCTGCGAGGCCATCGGCGCGACCCTCGAGCGTTACATCGACGGGCTGACGCCCGCCCCCGGCGGTGTCGTGAGCCCCCAGCGCGTGAACTGCGTGTGGGAGGCCGGAGCCGGTGAGCCGCCCTCCGGACTCCGTTCCGTCGAGGTCGTGGTCGAACCCGAGACCGTCACACCCGCCAGCGCAGCGAAAACCGGCCTGGTGGTGGTTCCCGATTCCGCCATCGAAGCGGCCGGCGGATTCGCGCACAGCATGCCGATCAACATGGCCGGCACCGCCTTCACCGCGACCGGCGTCGAACTCCCTCAGGCCTCCGTGTCGATCACCGTCGGCGGACGCGATGCCGCGATGGTCCTCGATCCGGCAGGTGGCGTGGCGGTCGCCAAGCAGCTTCTCGGGCTGTAGCGCACGGTGTCGCGACCTCGACGCCCGGGCGGAACCAAGATCACATACAACTCGTACGGACGCTACGATGCGCCATGTGAATCTGACCCGATACGCGGTCGCATCCGCGACCCTCGCCGGCGCCCTACTCCTCGGAGCGTGTTCCTCCGGTGACGACGCCTCCTCCGACACCGCCTCGGACGCCGACTCCGCAGCCTCCGACACCACCACCTTCGACGCCGACACCGTCGGCGAACCGACCGGCCTCGGCAGCGACATCCTCGCCCGCTTCGACTCGTGCGACGATGTCGCGCCCGCCGTCGCCCCTACATCGAGGCCTGAGCCTGCGTTCGTCGAGCGGCGTGGACGAGTACAGCGTCTACTGCGCATGGGAGACCCCGGACAGCGCCACGAACCTCGACGAGATCCGGTCGGTGGAGATCGTCCTGGCACCGGGCTCCGGCACCGTCCCGGCGGCGAGCGACCTCGAAACCGGCGGTCTCGAATTGCTCCCCGACGCCGCCATCGAGGCCGCCGGTGGCATCGCCTACACCATGGGAGAAGCCGTCTCGGTCGCCGCCGTCTCCGTCACCCAGGTCCAACTGCCCGAGGTGGAGGTGTCCATCACCGGCGGGCAGTGGGGCGACTACCCGTCGCTCGACGCCCCGACCTCGGTGACCGTCGCCAAGGAACTGCTCGACCTGTAGGCCCGTCCGCGCCGATCGTGCGCGGTGAGCACACCGCGCACGATCAGAGCCTGGGCCGCGATGTAGGTGGCCATGATCCACAACCCCACCGCAGGCAGATCCGCGTCGACGAAGGCACGGACGGCGATGAGCGCATCGGAGACGACGAACAGCATCGCGCCGACCGCCACCGTCCGGTTCACGCCAGTGGCGAGCACCGCCATCGCCGCCAGACACGACGCGTAGATCGCCATCGGGACCACGAGAATCCCTGCCGCAGAAGCGCACACGGCGACCATGGCGATGACCGCGAGAGCGTAGAGGCCGACCACCCACGGGCGGGTCCGCAGCACGCTCGACCGCCGGTACGGCCAGAACGCGACGATGTAGGTGAGCTGGGCGCACAGGAAGAAGCCCACCAGCACCAGGAACGAGGCATCACCGTCGACGAGGTCGGGTGTGGCGTCCCCCAGCCACGAGAAGCCCAGTGCCACAAGCGTGCCCACGAACAGCCGGTCGCGCGGTGCGGACGTGACGAGAACGAGTCCGAGCGCGAGCAACGGCATGAGGAACCACTGCGAGACGTCGGTGAACGCCGAATCGGGCGCGAGAACCTGATAGACGAGATGAGCCGCCGCGACGATCGCGAACGCACCGAGAACGGTGACGGCGATCGTGCGGCGGCTCATGGGATCAGGAGTCCTCGCCGGACGTTCCGGGGTCGTCCACCCCGTCGAAGGCGTCGAGCAGACGTTGCGCCGCGAGCGCGGCGGTCAGCGAACCGTCGCGCACCCCGGCCTCGACGTCCTTGCGGATCGCCCGCACGCGCGGGGAGGTCTCGAGACGACGCAACAGCTGGTCGTGCACCATCGTCCACGTCCAGTCCACCTGCTGGCGGCGCCGGTTCTCGTCGAACATGCCCGCCTCGGTGAGCACCTTCTTGTGCTCGAGCACGGTGTCCCAGAAGGTGTCCAGACCGACGCCGGTCATGCCGCTCATGGTGATCACCGGCGGCTTCCAGATCGCGTCGTGCGGATGCACCATGCGCATCGCGCCGGCGAGTTCGCGGGCGGCGACCCGCGCGTCGCGTTCGAACTCCCCGTCGGCCTTGTTGACGGCGACGAGGTCGGCGAGTTCGAGCACGCCCTTCTTGATGCCCTGCAACTGGTCGCCGGTGCGGGCCAGGGTCAGGAAGCAGAAGGTGTCGACCATGTTCGCGACGGTCACCTCGGACTGTCCGACACCGACGGTCTCGACGAGGATCACGTCGAAACCGGCGGCCTCGAGCAGCACCATCGTCTCGCGGGTGGCCTTCGCGACCCCGCCGAGCGTGCCGGCCGAGGGCGACGGGCGGATGTAGGCGTCCCGCTGCACCGCGAGCCGCGCCATCCGTGTCTTGTCGCCGAGGATCGAACCACCCGTGCGGGTCGACGACGGGTCGACGGCCAGCACCGCGACCCGGTGCCCCTGCTCGAGCAGATGCATACCGAGCGCGTCGATGAAGGTCGACTTGCCGACGCCGGGCACACCGGTGATACCGACACGAATCGCGTTGCCCGCCTTCGGGAGCAGGCGCAACAGCAACTGCTGCGCCCGCTCCCGATGGTCGTCGCGGGTCGACTCGATCAATGTGATCGCCCGTGCGAGGCCGGCCCGCTCGTTGGCGAGCACGGCCTCGGCGAGGGCGTCGACGTCGATCTGCCGTCGGCGGGTCTGCGCGGCGCCGACCGAGGAGTCGCTCATGCCGACGTCAGCCTCCGAGGTGGTGGCCGAGCTGCGCGGCGAGCTTGGTCAGCAGACCGGTCGCCGCATCCGCGATCACGGTGCCGGGCGGGAAGATCGCCGCCGCACCCGCCGCGTAGAGCTCGTCGAAGTCACCCGGCGGGATGACACCACCGACGACGATCATGATGTCCTCGCGGCCCACCTCGGCCAGTGCCTGCTTGAGGGCAGGGACCAACGTCAGGTGACCCGCGGCCAACGACGACACGCCGATGACGTGCACGTCGTTGTCGGCCGCCTGCTGGGCGACCTCTTCGGGGGTCTGGAACAGCGGTCCCACGTCGACGTCGAATCCGAGGTCGGCGAAGGCCGTGGCGATCACCTTCTGGCCTCGGTCGTGACCGTCCTGGCCCATCTTCGCGACGAGGATGCGGGGGCGACGGCCCTCCTCCTCGGCGAACTTCTCGACCAGTTCGGTCGCGGCGGTGATGTTGGTGGCCTTACCGGCCTCGTCGCGGTACACGCCGCTGATCGTACGGATCTCGGCCTGGTGGCGGCCGTAGACCTTCTCCAGGCGTCCGAGATCTCACCGACGGTGGCCTTCGCGCGGGCCGCGTCGATGGCCAGCGCGAGCAGGTTGTTGTCGAGACCCTGGCTCTGCGCACCGGCGGCGCGGGTGAGCGCGTCGAGGGCGGCGCGGGTGGCCTCCTCGTCGCGGTCGGCGCGCAGCTGCTCGAGCTTGGCCAGCTGCTCGGCCCGCACACGCGAGTTCTCGACCTTGAGGACCTCGATCTCGTGGTCCTCGGTCACCTGGTACTTGTTGACGCCGATGACCGGCTGGCGACCCGAGTCGATGCGCGCCTGGGTGCGGGCGGCCGCCTCCTCGATGCGCAGCTTCGGGATGCCCTCCGAGATGGCCTGTGCCATACCGCCGGCCGCCTCGACCTCGGCGATGTGGGCGCGGGCCTTGTTGGCGAGCTCGTGGGTGAGCCACTCGACGTAGTGCGAGCCGCCCCACGGGTCGATGGGCCGCGTGGTGCCCGACTCCTGCTGCAGCAGCAGCTGGGTGTTGCGGGCGATGCGCGCCGAGAAGTCGGTGGGCAGCGCCAGCGCCTCGTCGAGCGCGTTGGTGTGCAGCGACTGGGTGTGGCCCTGGGTCGCGGCCATCGCCTCGACGCACGTGCGGGCGACGTTGTTGAAGACGTCCTGTGCGGTGAGCGACCATCCGGAGGTCTGCGAGTGGGTACGCAGCGACTTCGACTTCGGGTTCTTCGCTCCGAACTTCTCGACGAGTTCGCTCCACAGCAGGCGACCTGCGCGCAGCTTCGCGACCTCCATGAAGAAGTTCATGCCGATCGCCCAGAAGAACGACAGGCGCGGCGCGAACTTGTCGACGTCCATTCCGGCGTCGAGTCCGGCGCGGATGTACTCCATGCCGTCCGCGAGGGTGTACGCGAGCTCGAGGTCGGCCGTCGCGCCGGCTTCCTGGATGTGGTAGCCGGAGATCGAGATCGAGTTGAAGCGCGGCATCTTCGCCGAGGTGTACGCGAAGATGTCGGAGATGATCCGCATCGACGGCTTCGGCGGATAGATGTAGGTGTTGCGGACCATGAACTCCTTCAGAATGTCGTTCTGAATGGTTCCGGCCAGCTGCTCGGGCTTGACGCCCTGCTCCTCCGCCGCCACGACGTACAGCGCCAGAATCGGCAGCACCGCGCCGTTCATGGTCATCGACACCGACACCTGCGACAGGTCGATGCCATCGAACAGCTGACGCATGTCGAGGATCGAGTCGATCGCGACACCGGCCATACCGACGTCACCCTGCACACGCGGTGATCGGAGTCGTAGCCGCGGTGCGTGGCCAGGTCGAAGGCCACCGACAGACCCTTCTGACCGGCGGCGAGGTTGCGACGGTAGAAGGCGTTGGACTCGGCGGCGGTGGAGAAGCCGGCGTACTGGCGGATGGTCCACGGCTGGTTCACGTACATCGTCGGGTACGGCCCGCGCACGAACGGGGCCAGACCCGGGTAGCTGCCGAGCGGGTAACCCTCGGCGACGACGGCGTCGCGGTCGGCCTTGGTGTAGACCGGCTTGACGTCGATGCCTCGGGCGTCGACCACACGACGTCCTCGGTGCTGTAGTTGTTCGCCTCGGCGACGGACTCGACGAGCGCGGCGGCCTGCTCCGCGGTGGGAGCGGTGGGCGCCGGCGCGGCCGGGTCCGTCAACGGGACGTCGGCGAAGCTGCCGATTTCGTGTTCGATGCTCACTTACGCTCCAGAGTGTTCAGCAGGTCGGTGAGGGCGGCGACGGCGTCGATGCGCGCGGTGAGGAAGCCGTCCGGACGATCGTCGCCCTGCGCGTCCTTCACGGCCTTCTCGGGTCCGGCCAGCAGTACCGTCGTGATCCCCGCCGCACGCAGCGCAGCGGTGGCCGTACCGGCCTGCTCGCCGTAGCGGGTGTCGGTGCCGCACAGCACGGCGACGGACGTTCCGGTGTCGCCCACCAGGGACGACAGGTCGGCGTCGAGATCGAGCGGTCCGGGATTGACCGCTTCGATGCCACCGGCGGCGAGCAGGTTCGCCGCGAAGGTCGCCCGCACGTTGTGTTCGGCGATCGGTCCGAGCGGAGCGAGCAGCACCCGCGGGCGGGCACCACGCGAGGCCAGATAGGTGTCGGAGCGGTCGCGCAGCGCCTCGAACGGGGCGGCGTACCGCGCGGCGGACGCGCCGGCCTCGGCGACACCGACCGGCAGCGGCTTCTCGGCCAGATTCGGGAACTCGTTGACACCGGTCACCGAGAACTTGCGGTGCGCGATGTCGGACTCGCGGCGGGCACGCGTCTGCGCGACACGCTCGGCGATCACCCCCGCCTCGAGAGCGGCGCGGTAGCCACCGGCCGCCTCGATCTCCTGGAAGAAGCCCCATGCCTTCTCCGCGATCTGCGCGGTCAGTTCCTCGACGTACCAGGAACCGGCGGCGGGATCGAGAACGCGACCGAGGTTGGACTCCTCGAGCAGCAGCAGCTGGGTGTTGCGGGCGATCCGGGCGGAGAACGCCTCGGATACCTCGAGCACACCGGCCGGCAGTGCGGAGTCGAACGGCAGGACCGTGACGGCGTCGGCGCCACCGACACCCGCGCCGAACGCAGCGAGGGTCGTACGCAGCATGTTCACCCACGGATCGCGCTGGGCCATCATCGCCGCGGAGGTCACGGCGTGCTGCGGAGCGTTTCCGGCCTCGGGGGCACCGGCGACCTGGGCCACGCGCGCCCACACCTGACGACCTGCGCGGAACTTGGCGATGGTCTGGAACTGGTCGTCGGTCGCGGCGAGACGGAACTCGAGCTGACCGAGCGCGGCCGCGACGGGAACCCCGGCGTCGACGAGTGCTCGCACGTAATCGAGTCCGGCGGCGATCGCGGCACCGAGTTCCTCGGCGTCGGACGAACCGGCGTTGTGGAAGGCGGTGCCGTCCACGGTGAGGGCACGCACCGCTTCGGTGCGGTCGGCGGCGGCCCGTGCCAGCTCGACGGCCTCGTCGAGAGACACGTCGGGACGTTCGGAGAACGCGCTGGTGAGCGGCGCTGCACCGAGGAAGATGCGCACGGCGGCGCGGTCCTCGATGTCGGTGCGATTGTCGAGCACGGAGTACACGGCGGTGGTCGCTGCGACCACATCGGCACCGGCGTCGAGACGGACCGGCGCGAGGTCGAGGAGCACACCGTTGAGCGCGGTGTCGAGTGCGTCCACGGGGACCGCGCCGGCGCCGAGACCGAGCCACACCGAGCTGACACCGTTGTTCAGGCGTCGAGGATGCGCTCGTTGACCGAGGCCGCGTCGGTGCCGGTGTGAACCGGACGTCGACGAGCCAGCCGGTGTTGACGTCGCGCGTGGACGAGCCACCGCGGACGAACGGGAACTCACCGGGCAGCGCGCTTCGTCGCGCTCGTCGCGCACGCCGTACAGCGGCGCGACGGTGACGTCGTCGTAGGTCGTGGTCTCGAGCAGACGCTGCGGCTCGGGTCCGAGTTCGGCCGGGTCGACGCGTCGGGACTTGGCCAGCACCCCCGCCACCGCGTCCTGCCACTGCGCATATGCGCGCGCGGCATCCTCGGCTTCTGCAGCTAATGACACGGGCGATTCCTCCTACTGCGGGTTTGCAGGCTTTGTACGGACGGCGTTGTCGGCCGGAGGTGGACAACCTCGAAAAGGGTAGGTTGCCTTCGGTGTGATGCTATCCCCACACACCGCGCGGTCGTTGTGGGGATCACCACAGTTTTTCTAGCGTTCGATAACGACGTCCTCGACCGGAACGGTATCGTGCCGCCTTCGTCACTCTGCTCGCGGGGAAGCAGAGACCGCCCGGCCGGTAGTGTGGACGCTCGTGACGAGGCTTGCCGCAGACCGTAGAGTGCTCGGCATCCTGGGCCTGGTGGCGGCGCTCGTCGTCGCAGCTCTCGTGGTGCCGCATCCGACGATCGCCAGATCCGGGAGTGGTCGGAATCGGTGCACGGCCCGGCACTGGTCCTGGTGTTCTTCACCGTCCACGCCCTGGTCACGATCGCCCCGATTCCGCGCACGGTGTTCACCCTCAGCGCCGGCGTGCTGTTCGGCAGTGCCGTCGGCATCGGCGTGACGGTCGCCGCGTCCACGGTCAGCGCCGTCCTCGCGTTCCTGCTCGTGCGGGCCGTCGGACGCAAGGCCGTGGAATCGCGCCTCACGCACCCGGCAGCGAAAGCGATCGATCTGCGACTGGCACGCCGCGGATGGCTCGCGGTCGGCTCCCTGCGGTTGATCGCCGCCGCCCCGTTCTTCGTCGTGAACTGTTGCTGCGCGGTCTCGGCGGTCCGTCTCGTCCCCTACACACTCGCGACGGTCGTGGCATCCTGCCGGGCACCGTGGCGGTGGTGCTCCTCGGTGACGCTCTGACCGGGCAGACCGATCCGCGACTGATGGTGATCACCGGGGTGTGCATCGCGCTCGGTCTCGCCGGGCTGTTGCTCGAGGCCCGACTCCCCGAGCCCGCCGGTTCGGCGCTCGACGCCGTCGTCGATCCGGATCAGGATCCGGCGTCGAGATAGTCGGCCAGGGTCGGGCCGAGGACGGCGAGCACGGCCGGGGTCATCATCTCCAGATGGTCGCAGTCGATCGTGTGCTCGGTGATCGTGCCGGACACCCACGGCCGCCACAGGCCGGTGACGCACCGTCGCCCGTGCCGAGCGATCGCGCCGCGGCGACGAACAGCAGGTCGCCGTCGAAACATCGCAGGTCGAGCGTCGGCGCGGCCCGATGGACGTGCGCATAGGCGGTGAGGATCCGCTCCAGGTCGGCGGTGGACAGTCCGGTCTCGTGCCCGAGACTGCGGTTCACCGCGTCGAGCAGCTGCTCGCAGGTCATCTCGTCCGGCGTCGCGTGGGTCAGTTCGATGCCCAGTCCCGCCAGCAGCTCCGCGTGGGTGTGGGCACGCCGCTCGCGTTCGAGCGGGTAATAGTCGAGGACGACCAGATCGACGGGCTCCCCCGCGGCACGCAGTTCGACACCCATGTGATGGGCGATCAGTCCGCCCTGGGACCAGCCGAGCACGGTGTACGGACCTTGCGGTTGCACGGCCCGCAGCTCCCCGACGTAGCGGTGTGCCAGTTCGGCGGGTGTCGCGTCGAGGGGTCCGCCCGAGAGGTACGGCAGTTGCAGCCCGTACACCGGCCGATCCGGCAGGTGGCGCAGCAGTCCCGCGTACACCCAGGACAAGCCGATCGCGGGATGTACGCAGAACACCGGTGGGCGGTGACCGTGCCCGCGCAGGGGGATCAGCACATCGAACATGCCGGTCGTCGGAGCAGTGGTCGTGGTCGCCTCGTCGAGGCGATCCGCGAGGCCGGCCGGTGTGGGGTCGAGGAAGACCAGAGACAGCGGAACTTCGCGGCCCAGCTCGCTGCGCAGCTTCGATGCCACGGCGGTCGCGGCGAGCGAGTTGCCGCCGAGGTCGAAGAAGTTGTCGTCGATCCCGAGCCGGTCGAGGCCGAGCACGTCGCGAGTTCGTCGGCGACGAGCGACTCG
>LATQ01000001.1:3091291-3092873 GCA_001017865.1 Rhodococcus sp. IITR03 | reverse complement strand
CGCCGGCGGACGGGGGCCGCTGAGGCTCCGGTCGGTCAGCCCTCGTCGGGTTCGGTGACGAAGTCGACGAGCGCTCGACGGCGCCGATGAGGTGCGATTCGAGATCGCGGAACGAGTTCACGGCGTTGTAGACGCGCCGCCAGCCGTCCTGCGGGGTGCCCCAGCCCAGTTCACGACAGACGCCGGTCTTCCAGTCCTGGCCGCGCGGATGGTGGGCCAGCGTCGATGCCGACGGCCTTCGGTTTCACCGCCTGCCACACGTCGATGTAGGGATGACCGGTGACCATCACGTGCGAACCGAGATTCGCGGTGAGACGCTCCTCCTTGGATGCGGTGACGAGGTGGTCGGCGAGCACACCGACCCGACGACCCGGGCCGGGATCGAACTCGGCCAGCCGGCACCCAGATTGTCGAGGCCCTCGAGTTGTTCGACGACCACACCCTCGACCCGCAGATCGTGCCCCCACACCCGTTCGACGAGGGCGGCGTCGTGCACGCCCTCCACCCAGATCCGGCTTCCCCGCGCCACGCGTGCGCGCAGACCCTCCACCCGGGTGGACCCCGAAGCGGATCTCGTCGGTGCGGAGGCGGGACGGATCTTCGGTTTGACGAGGGTGACGGGTGCTCCGTCGACCAGGAACGCGGCGGGTCGCATCGCGAACAGGCGGGTGCGTCCCTGCGCGTCCTCGAGCCGCACGAAGTCGCCGTCGTAGGTCTTCTCGATCCCCACGATCGCGCCGCACCAGCCGGATGCGGCGTCCTCGACGACGACGCCGCGCTCCGCTGCGAGTTCGGGAACGGCCTTCTTCTTGGTGCGGGCGTGACCGGCATAGATGTCGCCGCCGTAGATATCGCGTGGGCTCACGCCAGTCGACCCTAGGACATCGCGCGGGACCGCTCGCGCTGCCACGCCGGACCGCCGTGCGCGGTCGCCGTATGCTTTCGGGGTGAGTTCTCCGAGCCTGACGCTGACCGTGTGGGCTGGGTCGTGGCTGTCCGGTCACGCCTCCCCCGACGATGTGATCGACGCGCTGCACGAATGGGCGCCGATGCATCTCGTGGGTGCCCACGATGCGGCGACGGCCTCCGCGGCGGATCTGCCCGACAGAGGTGTCGCCGACGGTGCCGCCCTGCTGCTCACCCTGATCCGCCGCGTCGACACCGCCGCCGGCGCGGGTCTGCATCTCGTCCTTCCCGCCCCGGGCGACGTCCGCGCGCTGCCTGCCGGTACGGCGTTCGCTCCGCAGCGCTCGCGGCCGGTGAAGGTGTCGTCGTGGGAGCGCCCGGCGCCCGGGGCTGGGTCTGGTACCCGTCATCGAGGTCCGGACGCCCTGCGGTGGAACGTCTTCACGCTGCCGGCGGTCCCCGAGATCGCCGTCGACGGTGGTCTCGGTGCGGCCGAGTTCGCGATCCGCGAGGCGGTGCGTGATGCCGCCTCCGCGTTGAGCGGAATCCCGACGGTGGGCACCGACGGGCGCCGCACCGATCCGCGGACGGAGATCGCCGAGGAGGTCACCGACTCGCGCGGCACCGCTATCCCCGCACTGCCCGCACGTGCGTGCGCGTCCTCCGACCACCGCGA
>LATQ01000001.1:3085552-3091191 GCA_001017865.1 Rhodococcus sp. IITR03 | reverse complement strand
CGGTCCGCGAGGCCCGCACCGGTGCGGTCGCGGCGGGCTCTGCGGGCCGAGCACCATCGCTGACCGCACCGGCAGTGCGCGTCGACTCCAGTGCGCGTCGACTCCAGTGCGCGTCAACTCCGCTGCGCGGTGACCAACAGGTACTCCCAATTCATCGCTCCCCCACCGAGATCGTGACGCTGGGCGAGTTCGAGCAGGTCGAGATCGAGAGCCGCGACCCGTTCGTCGTCGTCCGCGATGTTGCGGTACACCGCGATGGTGGGGCCGTAGGCGGACTTGAAGAACTCGCGGAAGTCCTCCCCGGTCGCGAAGCGTTCGACGCGCAGGTTCTCGGTGCGTGCCTGCAGGTCGGTGACACGGTCGCCGATCAGCTCGCGCACGTGCACCTCGTCGCCCCACAGCGGCGGCGGCTGTGCACCCGGCGGGGGCGGTGGCGCATACGGTTTCATCGTCGCGAACATCTGCCCGATGAAGCCGGTGGGGGTCCAGCTCAGCAGGCCGATACGTCCGCCCGGGCGGGTCACCCGGAGCAGTTCGTCGGCCGCGGCCCGGTGGTGGGGCGCGAACATCACTCCCACGCAAGAGATCACGGCATCGAAGCTCGCATCATCGAACGGGAGTGCTTCGGCGTCGGCTTCCTGCCAGTCGAGCGTCGCACCTGCCGCTTCGGCGTCACGGCGGCCGACCTCGAACAGTTCCGGGGTCAGGTCGGTCGCGAGCACCCTCGCACCGGTGAGCGCGGCGGGGATCGACGCATTGCCCGATCCGGCGGCGATGTCCAGGACGCGGTCGCCCGGACCGATTCCGGTCGCGGCCACGAGAGCGGGGCCGAGTTCGGCGATGACCTCGGTCGCCACCGCCGGATAGTTGCCGAGTGCCACATCGCCCGGTGCTTGGCCTTCAGGGCGAGATCGGCGTCGTGTGTCGTGGAGATGTCGGTCATCAGAGGATTCCTCCTGTCGAGGGACCCGGCTTCGGCGCCGTCTCGGAGGCGGCCCGGGTCACAGATCGACTGTAGGAACGCGGACGCGGTGTCCTCCAGTACACAATCTGTACTGTACAGTCGCACATCCGTGCTGGTCGTGGCGGTCCGCCCGGCCTACGATCCGATCATGGGCCCGCCCTACCACCAGTTCTGTCCCGTCGCCAAGGCGATGGAGTTGTTCGACGAGAGGTGGACGCTGCTCGTAGTGCGCGAACTCGTGCTCGGCAGCGAACGGTTCAACGACCTCCGGCGCGGCCTGCCCCGCATGTCGCCGACGCTGTTGTCGAAGCGGCTGCATCAGCTCACGGCGGCGGGCATCGTGCGGCGTCTCGAGGACGGAAACGACGTCCGGTACGTGCTCACCCCGGCGGGACGCGATCTCGAGACCGTCGTCGACGTACTCGGTGCGTGGGGCACGCGGTGGACCGGGAAACTCGGTGACGTCGACCTCGATCCGCGACTGCTGATGTGGGACATGCACCGGCACGTCGACCATGCGGCCCTGCCGGAATCCCGGGTGGTCGTGGAGTTCGCCTTCCCGACGGTCACCCACGCGTCGCGCCGGTGGTGGATGGTCATCACGCCGCACGACGTCGACGTGTGTGACGAGGACCCGGGCTTCGAGGTCTCGATCCGGGTGACGACGGGACTGCGGGAGCTGACCGAGATCTGGCGTGGCGAAGCGACCTGGCCGGACGCGTTGCGCTCGGGCGCCGTGGTCGTCGACGGTCCGAGCACCGGCCGTCGCTGCCGCGCTGGTCGCCTCCCTCTGGCCTCACCGGTCGGGCACGCCGCCCGGTGAGCGCGGAGGGGATCTATCCGTTCGCGGCGGGGCGGGACGGGCGTTTCGGCGGCTCGCAGCACCCGACGGCGCACAGGCTCCCGTTGCACGCGGCCCCGAGCAGCGGTTCGGTGCCGCAGCGACGAGCGGTGATCCCGTCCCGCTGTTCCTCGACGAGTTCGCGGACGAGTTGCGCGAAGCGCGGGTCGGTACCGGCCGTCGCCGCACGAGAGAAGCCCATGCCCAGCTCAGCGGCCCGGTCGCGAGCCTCGGTGTCGAGATCCCACACGACCTCGAGATGATCGGAGACGAACCCGACCGGCACGACCACGACGGCGCGGACTCCCCGTTCGTGCAGGGCGTCGATGTGGTCGACGATGTCGGGTTCGAGCCACGGCACCTGTGGCGGACCGGACCGCGACTGCCACACCAGGTCGTAGTCGTCCTCGCCGAGCGCCTCGGCCACCAACCGCGCCGCTTCGGCCACCTGCCGGCTGTAGAGATGCCCACCCTCCTCCGGCGGACCACCGGTCGCGTCGAAGGAGTTCGGAACGGAGTGCGCGGTGAACACCACGCGCGCGGAATCGCGCACGTCGTCGGCGAGTTCGACGCGGGCGGCGCGCACGGCGTCGGTGACGGCGTCGAGGAACAGCGGGTGGTCGTAGAAGTGCCGCAGCTTCGTCAACTGCGGGGCGTTCTCGACGGCGTCCCGTGCCCGCGCGATGTCCTCGTGGTACTGCCGGCATCCCGAGTAGCCGCCCCAGGCGGAGGTCGCGAACACCAGGCGTTGCGGATCCCGTCGTCGCGCATCCGCGCGACGGTGTCCTCGACCATGGGATGCCAGTTGCGGTTGCCGAAATAGATCGGCAGATCGATACCGTGCGCGTCGAACTCGGCGCGGACGGCGTCGATGATCGCCCGGTTCAGGGCGTTGATCGGCGAGACACCCCCGAAGTGCAGATAGTGCTGCGCAACCTCGTCGAGTCGTTCCGGTGGGATCCCCCGTCCGCGGGTGACGTTCTCGAGGAACGGCCGCACGTCGTCGGGTCCTTCCGGTCCGCCGAACGACAGCAGCATCAGCGCGTCGTACGCCCCGGGGGTGTTCGTCATGAAAGTGCCTTCCGTCGTACGGTCAGCTGCCGAAGCCGACCTGGGAGTGGAAACCACCGTCGACGTAGACGATGGATCCCGTTGTCCCGGGTAGCCAGTCGGACAGCACCGCACACACGGTCCTCGCCACAGGCGTCGGGTCGTCGACGTCCCAGCCGATCGGGGACGCGGCCGACCAGCCTCGTTCAAGCGGTTCATCTCCGCTCCCGGGCCGGTCGCGTCGCCCGCGATGGCCTTGGCCGCGAGCGTCTTGATCGGGCCGGCGGCGACGAGGTTCGAACGGATGCCGCGCGGGCCGACCTCCTTGGCCACGTAGCGGTTCACCGACTCGAGCGTCGCCTTGGAGACACCCATCCAGTTGTAGAACGGCACGGCCCGGGACGGGTCGAAGTCCATTCCGACGATCGAACCGCCCTCGTTCATGACGGGCAGGACGGCTTGGCGAGCGCGCCGTAGGAGTAGGCCGACACCTCGAGTGCCACCGCGACGTCCGTCCACGGCGCGTCGAGGAACGGGCTGCCCAGGCAGGACCGGGGTGCGAAACCGATGGAGTGGACGACACCGTCGATCCCCTCCGGTGCGAGTTCGCGGATCTTGTCGGCGAGACCGTCGAGATCCTCCTGGTTCTGCACGTCGAGGCTGATGGCCGGCGGCACCGGCTGCGGGAGACGCTGCGCGATCCGGTCGATCAACCGGAGTCGCTCGAAGCCGGTGATGATCACCTTCGCGCCCTGTTCCTGCGCGGCCTTCGCGGTGTGGAAGGCGATCGAGCATCGGTGATGATGCCGGTGACGAGAATGGTCTTGCCCTCGAGCAGTCCGCCCATGAGTGTGTCGGTCCTCCAGTGAGATTCGGATGTGGTCGCGAGACCGTCAGTGGCCCATGCCCATGCCGCCGTCGACCGGGATGACGCGCCGGAGACGTAGGCGGAGTCGTCGGAGGCCAGGAAGCTGACGACGGCTGCGACGTCCTCGGGCTTGCCGAGTCGCTGCAGCGGGATGAACTTCTTCGCGGTGTCGCGCAGGTCGTCGGACAGATCCGCAGTCATGTCGGTCTCGATGAAACCGGGAGCGACGACGTTGGCAGTGATCGATCGCGAACCGAGTTCGCGGGTGACCGAACGGGCGAGACCGATGACACCGGCCTTCGAGGACGCGTAGTTGATCTGACCGGCCTGCCCGGCGAGGCCGACCACGGAGCCGAGGAAGATCATGCGGCCCCAACGGGCACGGAGCATCGCGCGGTTGGCGCGCTTGGCGCACCGGAAGGCGCCGGTGAGGTTCGCGTCGATCACCGAGCTGAACTGGTCCTCGGTCATGCGCATCAGCAGGGTGTCGTCGGTGATGCCCGCATTCGCGACGAGCACCTCGACGGGACCTGATGCTCCTCGACCTCCTTGAACGCGGCGTCGACCGAGTCGCGTCGGTGACGTCGCATCGCACACCGAACAGGCCGTCGGCGCGCCGAACCGCGGTGGGTGACGGCGACCTTGTGGCCGTCGGCCTGCAGGCGACGGGCGACGGCGAGGCCGATCCCGCGGTTTCCACCGGTGACGAGGACGGATCGGGGGGTGACACCCGCGCGCGTGGACGCTGCGGCACTATCTGCGTCAGTCATGCATTCCAACCTATCTGGTGGCCTGTCCGGGACGGAAAACGCTCCGTGAGCGTGCACAAGGTGGATCAGGGCAGCCGTTGGCGCAACACCATCGCCGCGCCGAGCCCCGCGATCACCGAGAGCGCTCCGAGCATGAGCCACGGACGACTGGCGTCGCCGCGGGTCGTCTCGAAGCCGATCTGCTCCTCGAGCGTGTTGTAGCGTCCTCGAGTTCCTCGAGCTCGCCGCCGTGAAGAAGCTCCCACCCGAGAGATTGGCGATCTCCTTGAGCGACGGGTCGTCGACGGGCACGGGGATCCGATCGTCCTCGATGGTGACGGTGCCGTCTGCGTGCCGAACGAGATGGTCGAGACCGGGATTCCCTTCTCCGCCGCCTGTCGCGCCGCGGTGAACCCCCCGCGAGGATCGTCGGGACTCTCGGGGACGGTCTGCTTGCCGTCGGACAAGAGCACGATCCGCGCGCGGCGCCTGGTCACTACCGCCGAGCACGGCGGCGAGCGTGTCGATCGACTGCATCGCCGTGAAGATCGCCTCGCCGGTCGCGGTGCGCTCGCTGAGCTGCAGGTTGTCGATCGCGGACTTGCTCGCCTCCCGGTTGGTGGTCGGCGAGACCAGGACCGAGGCGGTACCCGAGAACGCGACGAGACCGAGGTTGATGCCGGGTGTCAGGTCGTCGGCGAACTGCTTGGCCGCCTCCTGAGCGGCGGCGAGTCGCGTGGGTGCGACGTCCGTGGCCTCCATCGACAACGACACGTCGATGACGAGCACGACCGTGGCCCGGTTGCGCGGCACCCGCTGTTCGGCGGTCGGGCCGGCGAGCGCCACAGTGAGGAATACGAGGCCGACGAGCAACAGTGCGACGGGAATGTGCCGAGCGCGTCCCGGGCGCGCGGGCGCGACCTTCTCGAGCAGCTCGAGATTGGTGAAGCGCAGCGTGTTCGTCTGGCGCCGGCGCTGGACCAGCACGTACGCACCGCCGAGGGCGGCGACGACGAACAGCAGCAGCAACCACCACGGTGAAGTGAAACCGGACAGGCTCATCGTCCCCCCTGCCGTGCGGGTGCGCCGAAGCTGTGCCGCCGGGCCGCGACGAACCGCACGACGTCGCCGATCCAGTCGCGGTCGGTGCGCAGCGTCAGCCACGGG
>LATQ01000001.1:3083302-3085452 GCA_001017865.1 Rhodococcus sp. IITR03 | reverse complement strand
CGGAACGCACGACGTCGCCGATCAGTAGTCGCGGTCGGTGCGCAGCGTCAGCACGGGCGCACCGGACTGCGCAGCGCCTGGTGCACGGCCGCGCGATGCTCCGCGGCGCCTGCGCGTAGTCGGCCCGCAGTTCGGGAGTGGTCGTGAATTCGCGGGTGCGGCCCGTCTCCGGGTCGTGCAGCACCACGTCGCCCAGATCGGGCAGTTCGAGGTCGCGGCGATCGATGATCTCGACGGCGAGCAGTTCGTGCCGGCCGGACAGCGCCCGCAGGGAGCGCTCCCAGTCGAGCGGACCCAGAAAATCGCTCACCACGACGGCCAGACCGCGGCGGCGCTGGGGGGCGTCGGCAGCGACTCGACGAGGCCTTGGAGATCGCCGCGGGTCCCGTCGGGTGCATGCGGGGTGGTCGCGACGGTACGCAGCAACGACTGGGCGTGCAGCCGCCCACCACGCGCGGGGACGCGGACGGTCTCGTTGCCGGTGGAGATCACCGCACCGATCCGATTCCCGCCACCGGTGGTCAGATGCGCGAGCGCGGCCACCGCTGCGATCGCCAGGTCGCGCTTCTCGCACATACCGGTACCGAAGTCCAGGCTGGCCGACAGGTCGACCGCGAGCCACGTCTCGAGTTCCCGGTCGCGACGGTCTGCCGCACGTGCGGGTGCGTCGTGCGCGCAGTGACCGACCAGTCCATCTGCGCACGTCGTCGCCGGCTGGTACTCGCGGGCGTCCCCCGGTTCGGAACCGGGCCCGGGATCAGACCGAGGTGGTCGCCGTGCAGGACGCCGTCGAGACGGCGCCGCACGGTGAGCTCGAGGGTGCGGAGCGCGGCGGTGAGCGCGGGATCGCGCAGTTCACCGGACCGGAACCGCGGTGGCGACCCGTCGTGAGGACGTGTGCTCACCGCGCGCCCGCACCTCCCTGCGGACCGGGTGCACCGACGGGCGCCTGCTGACCGGCAACGGTCTGCGGATCGGCGGGCGCAGGGCCGGGGGTCGCGGTCGGCACGGGTGCGTTCGCCTGGGGCGCGACCTGCGGAAGCCCCACCGTCTGCAGGATGCGGGTGATGATCTGGTCCGGGGAGACGTCGTCCGCGAGCGCGTCGTAGGACAGCACCAGGCGATGGCGGAGCACATCGGGGATGACGTCGACGATGTCCTGCGGTACCACGTAGTCGCGACCGCGCACGAGCGCCAGGCACGCGCCGAGGAGATGATGCCGAGCGTCGCGCGGGGCGAGGCGCCGTAGGCGATCCAGCCCTGCACATCGTGCAGGCCGAGTTCGGCGGGCCGACGCGTCGCGAAGATGACCCGCACCACGTAGTCGACGAGCGCGTGGTGCACGAACACACGTCCGGCGATCTTCTGCAGGCGCAGGAGCTGCTCGTTGTCGAGCACCTGCTTCGGTTCGGGAGCGGCAACACCCATCCGGTAGACGATCTCGCGTTCTTCCTCCACCGTCGGGTAGTCGACGAGGACCTTGAACAGGAAGCGGTCGCGCTGTGCTTCCGGGAGCGGGTAGACGCCTCGTTCTCGATGGGGTTCTGCGTCGCCATCACGAGGAACGGCTCGGGCATCGGGAAGGTCCTGCCACCGATGGTGACGTGGCGTTCGGCCATCACCTCGAGCAGCGCCGATTGCACCTTCGCCGGGGCACGGTTGATCTCGTCGGCGAGCACGAAGTTCGCGACGACCGGTCCGAGTTCGGTGTCGAACTCCTCGCGTCCCTGCCGGTAGATGCGGGTACCGACGAGGTCGGTCGGCACGAGGTCGGGGGTGAACTGGACGCGGGAGAACGACCCACCGACGACCTGCGAGTCTCGACGGCCAGCGTCTTCGCGACACCGGGAACGCCTTCGAGCAGCACGTGCCCGCGCGCGAGCACACCGACCAGCATCCGCTCGACCAGCAGGTCCTGGCCGACGATCACGCGCTTGACCTCGTAGATGGCCCGTTCGAGGAGACGGACGTCGTCGGCCGGGTCGTACGCCTTCGCAGGAGCGTCGCCGGGTTTCCGCATGTTCGCGCCGGCTGCCGGCTGGGTGTTCGTACCGGCCGCCGGCTGAGTGTTCGCACCGGTCCCTGCGGAGCCGGCTGAGTGTCGCACCGGTCCCTGCGGACGGCTGAGCGTCACGCCGGACCTGCGGAGC
>LATQ01000001.1:3080480-3083202 GCA_001017865.1 Rhodococcus sp. IITR03 | reverse complement strand
TTCCGCCGCCGCGTCGGCCTCGAGCTTGGCCGCGCGTGCCCGCGAATGGGAGTTGGCCTCCTGGGCCCGGGCGCGCTGGAGCGCATCGAGCACCGCGGTGCGCCCGGCGGACAGCAATCGCATGACCTGGGCGCGGTCGAGCAGATCGTCGGGACGTCGACGTCGAGGAAGGCCGCGAGGGAGACCGAGTTGGCGCCACGGGTGTAGCTGTCGCGGACGAACGCGTCGAAGTTCTTCTGGGCAGCAGCGATCCGGTCGGCGGCGTCGTCGAGTGCGCGGCGGGAATCCACGACCACCCGTTCGGCGAGATCCGCGCGTCGTCGCGCGCGCTCTGGAGATCGACGAGGGCGCGGTTGACGTCCTCGCGGCGGATGGCGACCTGCGCGTCGAGCTCGGCGAGCTGCTGATCCGCGTCGGCGATCCGGACGATCAGCTGCCCGACCGGTCGATGTTGGCCGCGACGGCGCACCTGCGCGGTCGATCTCGGCGTCCGAGGGGTTCGGCGGCGGGGCCGGTGCGGCGGACGCCGTCGTGGTCACGGTGAGGAGCACGGCTGTGACCAACCCCAAACCGGCGAGGAGCGTGCCGGTGCGCGTCCGCGGGATGCGACCGGGCGTCGGACCGTCGGGTCGACGGCCTGCAGTGAGCGTCGTGGCGGTGCCGTCCGGCCCCGACCGTCGCGGAATCCCTCCGTGGATACCGAACCGTCTCACTTGCATCTCCCTCGGTCGCACCTGGTGGCCGAGACATCCGGCCGGACGACCCGAGGAAGGCAGGCAGCATCCGCTCGCCGTGGGTGCCCCACGGCTCACACGCTGCAGTCGTACACCGACTGCGGACAGCGTCCCCACGAGCCGGGTTGTGACACACCTTCCCCAAGAGCGTCATGAGAACCGTACGACACCTCAGGGGTATGTCGCATGACAGTCACGAAGATCGGCCGGAAGAACGCCGAAAGAACACGGTGCGGACACCGAGCAACACCGTGAGGACGCCGAACGATCTTCCCTGCCGGATTCCGTCACGATCGGGACGAGGACAACCCGGAGAAGATCTCTACGGTGACGGGAAAGAGACCTCAGACGTCTTCGGCCGATGACGATCCGTTACCTCCGGCAACGGTCGCGTCACCGTCCGCGCGGCGGCGTTTGGCGAGCCAGGTCGCGCCGGCCGCAAGAGCGACCACCGCGACGATCAGCAGCGTCATCAGCGTCCAGGGCGGAGACGGCTCGAGCACCGAGTCGACGAAGTTGCGTGTGGAGACCACCGGATCGCCGGTGTAGGTGCGATCCTGGGCGGCCTCGAGAGTGACGCGGTCGAGATCCTCGCTGAACGTCCCGACCCATCCCGGCTGAGGACCAGCACCGTTCCGCCGTCCTCGGCGCCGACCTCCGTCGCGAGGTCGCGCAGCTGCGAATCCATACGGGGGTCCCGGTCGAGCACGACCACGCTGAGGTCGATCCCGTTCTCCTGCGCGCGCTGCACCTCGGCGACGAGGTCGTCGACGTACTGCGAGGGCGCCGCCACCTGGTCGTCGGCGAGATCGGCGAGCACTTTTTCGACCGAGACCCCGGTAGGAAGATCCGTGAGCGCAGGCCCGGTATGCGAAGCAGTGGCGCAGACATCTCTCTCCGGTGGTGCAGGGTCGGAAGCCGGGCGATACAGCGATCCGGCCGCGCGGAGACGACACGAAGCGCCACACCCGTGCGGCAAGGGAGAACACTACGCGATCGCGCGACGGCGGCTCGAAGCACTCGTCGCGAGCAGGACCGATGCCGGCGGGACGCCTCGTCGACACGACGGACCCGACTTCGGTTCAATACAGGACAAGCGTACTGTTAGAATCGAGTGCGAGACGCCACGACTACTGCATCCGGGCCACGGGCCGCGAGCGGACGTCGTGTGCCTCGCTTCAGCCGTCGACACAGCCCCGTCGGCGGCCAGCCGAAACGACGAGTGGAGCTGACGTGAGCACCAGTAGTGATTCGTTCGGCGCCAAGGGTTCGCTGCAGGTCGGAGACAACTCCTACGAGATCTTCCGCCTGTCGGCCGTCCCCGGCACCGAGAAACTTCCTTACTCTTTGAAGGTCCTGGCCGAGAACCTGCTGCGCACCGAGGACGGTGCCAACATCACGGCCGATCACATCCGGGCCATCGCCAACTGGGATCCCTCCGCCGACCCGAGCATCGAGATCCAGTTCACGCCCGCCCGCGTGATCATGCAGGACTTCACGGGCGTCCCCTGTGTCGTCGACCTCGCCACCATGCGTGAGGCCGTGACCACCCTGGGCGGCGACCCGAACAAGGTCAACCCCCTCTCCCCCGCCGACATGGTCATCGACCACTCGGTGATCCTCGACTACTTCGGTCGCGCCGACGCCCTCGAGCGCAACGTCGACCTCGAGTACGAGCGCAACGGCGAGCGCTACCAGTTCCTGCGCTGGGGCCAGGGCGCCTTCGACGACTTCCGCGTCGTCCCCCCGGGCATGGGTATCGTCCACCAGGTCAACATCGAGTACCTCGCCCCGACCGTCATGGTCCGCAACGGGCAGGCCTACCCCGACACCTGCGTCGGCACCGACTCGCACACGACGATGGTCAACGGCCTCGGCGTGCTCGGCTGGGGCGTCGGCGGCATCGAGGCCGAGGCCGCGATGCTCGGCCAGCCGGTCTCCATGCTCATCCCGCGCGTGGTCGGCTTCAAGCTCACCGGTGAGATCCA
>LATQ01000001.1:3075933-3080380 GCA_001017865.1 Rhodococcus sp. IITR03 | reverse complement strand
GCCGCGTTCATGACGTCGTCGGGGATGTCGTAGCAGGGGTCGAAGGTGACCGGTGGTCTGCCGGAGTCGTCGGTGATGCGTGGGGTGCGGGTCGTCGACGTCGTCGTCTCGTCTTCAGCGGCGTCGTCCGCGGCGCTCGGACTGCACGCCGTCGCCACTACCGCCGCTGCAGCGAGCGCGACTGTTCCCCACCTGCTCATGCGACCCCCCGATCGATTGTCGGGCAGACGTTAACACAGCGGCTTAGGGCGGCACTCGAGCGCGCGAAATGGTCATCAGAGCGCGTTATTGCGCGCTCTGATGACCGTTTCCCGCTTCGCTGTCGGGGTCGTAGCGACCGCGCGGATCGTCATACTCACCGAACCGACTAGCGGGACGCGAGGCTCAGTGGTGCGCGTCAGTACGCAAAGGCGTAGTTGTATCCGCCGTAGCTGCTGTGGTTTTCGTCCCTCGCAACCAGGGTGTAGTTCGGCGGTGCGCCGGTGCTACCCGAGAACAGGGGGTAGGAGACCGAGTAGACGGCGGCGTAAACGTAGTGCGCACGCTCGTTCTTGATCATTGCCGACACGTAAGAGTCGGACTCGATGCCCACCTCGATGACTCCACAATAGGTGCCGTCCTGCGCCTTCGCGGGAAGGCTGACGATCTTGCTGACCTGGCCGTAACGATCCTCGTACGAGATCTGGTTGTTGTGCTGGTTGGAGCTGCAGAACACGTACTTCACCCCGCTGCCGGAGATGGTCACAGCCTGGGCGACCGGCGTGGTGAGCGCTGCCGAACCTGCTGCGAGCGTGGCAGCAGCAGCGAGCGTTCCGATGAACTTCTTCATTGAATCCAATCCTTGTGTGAATGCTGTCGGTCGAGCGCACCCCGCCTTGGATGTGGGCTGCAGTCCGTATGTGGACGGGGCGGGAGAATGTGTGACGTGGCGGCTTATGGCCGCGGGTCGTCGACTTCTTCCTGAGATCGCGCTTCCCAACACAGAAGGTTGCGCACGAAGATCAGTCCTCGTCGACTCGAGCAGGCCGAGGATGACGCGGCCGCGAGCCGGCGGGCAGATTCAATGCAATGTCCGTTCTGTATGGAATGACCGTATGGGTGTCGCGCCTGCCTCCACCCGCGTTACACAGCACCCGGAACAAGAGCTATCGGGTCAGTCCTGCTCCCCCCTGCGCTGGAACTCAGCCGCAGCATCAGCGAGTCGCCCTGCCCGCACGACCACCTGAACCCTCCCCGTGATTGCCGCGCGACGGAACGGGCTACCCATCCGGGTAACCACCGGAAACATCGCAGTCGGGAGGCACGTTCATGAGTGACGACAGTTTCGGCGCACGCGACACCCTGAAGGTCGACGACACCGACTATCGGATCTATCGCATCGACAAGGTCCCGGGCTCGGAGCGGCTGCCCTACAGCCTCAAGGTCCTGCTGGAGAACCTGCTGCGCACCGAGGACGGGCGACTCGTCACCCGGGAGCAGATCGAGGCCGTTGCGGGATGGGATCCGAAGTCGACCCACAATCCGGAGATCCAGTTCTCCCCGGCACGCGTCCTCATGCAGGACTTCACCGGCGTGCCGTGCGTCGTGGACCTCGTCGCGATGCGCGACGCCATGACCCAGCAGGGCGGCGACCCGAAGCGCATCAACCCCCTGATCCCCACCGAGCTGGTCATCGACCACTCGGTGATTGCCGACGTCTTCGGCACCGAGGACGCCTTCCGGATCAACACCGACCTCGAGTTCCAGCGCAACCGCGAACGCTACGAGCTGCTGCGCTGGGCACAGGGAGCGTTCGACGATTTCAAGGTGGTCCCGCCCGGCACCGGCATCTGCCACCAGGTGAACCTCGAGTACCTGGCCCGCGTCGTTTTCACGCGGGAGGACGAGGAGGGCGGGCTCGTCGCGTATCCCGACTCGCTCGTCGGCACCGACTCGCACACCCCGATGATCAACGGTCTCGGCGTCGTCGGTTGGGGTGTCGGCGGCATCGAAGCCGAAGCGGCGATGCTGGGCCAGCCGGCGTCGATGCTGATCCCGCAGGTCGTCGGCTTCAAGCTCACCGGTGAACTGCAGGAGGGCACCACGGCGACCGACCTCGTGCTCACCGTCGCGAGATGCTCCGCAAGACAGGCGTGGTCGGCAAGTTCGTCGAGTTCTTCGGCCCCGGCGTCGCCAACGTGCCGCTCGCCAACCGCGCGACCATCGGCAACATGAGCCCCGAGTACGGCTCGACGATCTCGATCTTCCCGATCGACGACGCGACCCTCGACTACCTGCGCCTCACCGGTCGCGACGACGAGCAGATCCGCCTCGTCGAGGCGTATGCGAAGGAGCAGGGCCTGTGGCACGACCCGGATCGTGAACCCGACTACAGCGAGGTCGTCGAACTGGATCTGTCGAAGGTCCGGCCGTCCGTCGCCGGCCCGAAGCGACCGCAGGACCGTATCCCCGTCGCCCTCACACCGAAGGCCGTGACGTCGCTGCTCAACGGTGAGGAGGTGCCCGACGTCGTCTCCCGCGTCCAGGACTCGGGTGTCGACGAGGGCGTGCTCGAATCGTTCCCGGCCAGCGACCCGGTGTCGGTGCGCAGCGAGGACTCCCGCGACGAGCCGCGCGACCCGGTGCCCGACGAAAGCCGACACTCGCTCCGCCGTCGAAGAAGGTTCCGGTGCGCGTCGGGGACGGCGAGGAGTTCGAACTCGACAACGGCCATGTGGTGATCGCGGCGATCACGTCGTGCACGAACACGTCGAACC
Source organism: Rhodococcus sp. IITR03 (assembly GCA_001017865.1). Next base: position 3,077,624 of record LATQ01000001.1, on the reverse strand, counting down.
CGTCGGTGATGATCGGTGCGGCGCTGCTCGCCAAGAAGGCCGTCGAGAAGGGGCTGCGGAGCAAGCCGTGGGTGAAGACGTCGCTGGCTCCGGGGTCGCGGATCGTCACCGACTACTACGAACGTTCGGGTCTGACGCCGTACCTCGACAAGCTCGGGTTCAATCTCGTCGGTTACGGCTGCACGACCTGCATCGGCAACTCGGGTCCGCTTCCCGACGAGATCGCGGCCGCGATCGACGAGCACGACATCAACGTCTCGGCCGTCCTGTCGGGCAACCGCAACTTCGAGGGACGCATCCATCCGCAGACGAAGATGAATTTTCTCGCGTCGCCGCCGCTGGTGATCGCGTACGCGTTGGCCGGTCGATGCTCGTCGACCTCTTCAACGACCCGCTCGGCACCGACAGCGACGGCAACGATGTCTACCTGCGCGACATCTGGCCCACCACGCAGGAGATCCAGGAGGTCATCGACGACGCGGTGCGCGCGGAGATGTTCGAGACCGGCTACCAGGACGTCTACACGGGCGACGAGACGTGGCGGAATCTCGACGTGCCCGACAGCGAGGTGTTCGAGTGGAAGGACGAGTCGACGTACGTGCGGCGACCTCCCTACTTCGAGGACATGTCGTCGGAGCCCGAACCGCTGAGCGACATCGAGGGTGCGCGGGTACTCGCGCTGCTCGGTGACTCGGTGACCACCGACCACATCTCACCGGCCGGTGCGATCCGACGCGACAGCCCCGCGGGTCGCTACCTGCAGGAGCACGGCGTCGAACAGGCGGATTTCAACTCCTACGGGTCGCGACGTGGCAACCACGAGGTGATGATCCGCGGCACCTTCGCGAACATCCGGCTGCGCAACCAGTTGGTGCCGGACGTCGAGGGCGGCGTCACCCGCTACCTGCCGAGCGACGAGCAGATGAGCATCTACGACGCCACGCAGAAGTATGCGGAGGACGGCACGCCGCTGGTCGTGCTCGCGGGCGCGGAGTACGGGTCGGGCTCGTCGCGTGACTGGACTGCCAAGGGCACACTGCTGCTGGGGTGTGCGGGCGGTGATCGCGCAGTCGTACGAGCGCATCCACCGCTCCAACCTCATCGGTATGGGCGTGCTGCCGCTGCAGTTCCCGGAGGGTGAGTCGGCGCAGAGCCTCGGCCTGACGGGGGAGGAGGAATTCACCATCACCGGTCTGGCGGACAGCGACGAGATCCCCGAGACCGTGCACGTGAAGGCGGGAGATACGGAATTCGACGCGACCGTGCGCATCGACACCCCGGCCGAGGCCGAGTACTTCCAGCACGGCGGAATCCTGAAGTACGTGCTGCGTAAGCAGCTCGCGCAGTAGACGACGACAGACGGGGGCTCGCGGCTACTGCGCCGCGAGTCCTCGTTCTGCTGCGGCGGTGCGCACCGCGTCGATCACGAGTCGCAGCGGGGGCCGTTCCGACGCGATTCCGCGATGGGCTATGGAGATCGTGCGAAAGAGCGGTTCGGTCAACGCCACCACCTCGACTCCGGGCGGCTCAACGTCAGCCCGAGATCCGAGACGAGCGTGACGCCCAGCCCCGCAGCGACCATCGACAGCGCTGTCGCCTGCTCGCCGACCTCGTGATTGATCCTGGGCTCGAACCCCGCGCGCTGACACGCGAGGCTCACCGCGCGACGAAGTGCGACTTCGGGGCCGGCC
>LATQ01000001.1:3062216-3075833 GCA_001017865.1 Rhodococcus sp. IITR03 | reverse complement strand
CCTACCCCGACACCTGCGTCGGCACCGACTCGCACACGACGATGGTCCAACGGCCTCGGCGTGCTCGGCTGGGGCGTCGGCGGCATCGAGGCCGAGGCGCGATGCTCGGCCAGCCGGTCTCCATGCTCATCCCGCGCGTGGTCGGCTTCAAGCTCACCGGTGAGATCCAGCCCGGCGTGACCGCGACCGACGTCGTGCTCACCGTCACCGACATGCTGCGCAAGCACGGCGTCGTCGGCAAGTTCGTCGAGTTCTACGGCGCCGGCGTGGCCGAGGTCCCCCTCGCCAACCGCGCGACCCTCGGCAACATGAGCCCCGAGTTCGGTTCGACCGCAGCGATCTTCCCGATCGACGGCGAGACCATCAACTACCTGCGCCTGACCGGCCGCAGCGACGAGCAGCTCGCTCTCGTCGAGGCGTACGCCAAGGAGCAGGGCCTGTGGCACGATCCGAGCCGCGAGCCCGAGTTCTCCGAGTACCTCGAGCTCGACCTGTCGACGGTCGTCCCGTCGATCGCCGGCCCGAAGCGCCCGCAGGACCGCATCCTCCTGTCGGAGTCGAAGGCAGCCTTCCGCCGCGACATCCACAACTACGTGGAAGAGCACGAGGCGACCCCGCACTCCAAGCTCGACGACGCGCTCGACGACACCTTCCCGGCGTCCGACCCGATCAAGCCCACCGCGAACGGCGACGCTCCGCTCGTTCCCCACGGCGATACTTCCGGCCGCCCCTCCAAGCAGGTCAAGGTCGTCTCCGAGGAGCGCGGCGAGTTCGTCCTCGACCACGGTGCGTGGTGGTCGCAGGTATCACCTCCTGCACCAACACCTCCAACCCGTCGGTCATGCTCGGCGCCGCGCTGCTCGCCCGCAACGCGGTCGAGAAGGGCCTGGCCACCAAGCCGTGGGTCAAGACCAACATGGCTCCGGGTTCGCAGGTCGTCAACGACTACTACGAGAAGGCCGGCCTGTGGCCGTACCTCGAGAAGCTCGGCTTCTACCTCGGTGGCTTCGGTTGCACCACCTGCATCGGTAACACCGGTCCGCTGCCCGAGGAGATCTCGAAGGCCGTCAACGACAACGACCTCTCGGTCACCGCGGTGCTCTCCGGCAACCGCAACTTCGAGGGTCGTATCTCCCCCGACGTGAAGATGAACTACCTGGCCTCGCCGCCGCTGGTCATCGCGTACGCGCTCGCGGGCACGATGGACTTCGACTTCGAGACCGACGCGCTGGGCAAGGACAAGGACGGCAACGACGTCTTCCTGAAGGACATCTGGCCTTCCGCCCAGGAGATCGACGACACCATCAAGTCGGCGATCAACCAGGACATGTTCCGCAAGTCCTACGCCGACGTCTTCAAGGGCGACGAGCGCTGGCAGAACCTCGAGACCCCCGAGGGCGACACCTTCGCGTGGGACGAGGATTCGACGTACGTCCGCAAGGCTCCGTACTTCGAGGGCATGACCATGGAGCCGGACGCGGTCAGCGACATCAAGGGCGCTCGCGTCCTCGCGCTGCTCGGCGATTCGGTCACCACCGATCACATCAGCCCGGCCGGTCCGATCAAGCCGGGTACCCCGGCCGCGCAGTACCTCGACGCCCACGGTGTCGAGCGCAAGGACTACAACTCGCTCGGCTCGCGTCGTGGCAACCACGAGGTCATGGTCCGCGGCACCTTCGCGAACATCCGTCTGCAGAACCAGCTGCTCGACGGTGTCTCCGGTGGTTACACCCGCGACTTCACCCAGGACGGTGCTCCGCAGGCGTTCATCTACGACGCCTCGCAGAACTACCAGGAGGCCGGCATCCCGCTGGTCGTCCTCGGTGGCAAGGAGTACGGTTCGGGCTCCTCGCGTGACTGGGCCGCCAAGGGCACCCGCCTGCTCGGCGTCAAGGCCGTCATCACCGAGTCTTCGAGCGCATCCACCGCTCGAACCTCATCGGCATGGGCGTCATCCCGCTGCAGTTCCCGGCGGGTGAGTCCGCCGCGTCGCTGGGCCTGACCGGCACCGAGGTCTTCGACATCGAGGCATCGAGAAGCTCAACGAGGGCGTCACGCCGAAGACCGTCAAGGTCACGGCGACCAAGGACAACGGCGAGAAGGTCACCTTCGACGCTGTCGTCCGCATCGACACCCCCGGTGAGGCGGACTACTACCGCAACGGCGGCATCCTGCAGTACGTGCTGCGGAACATGATCCGCGGCTGAGAGCAGTGCTCGTGACCCGATCGGTCACATCTGTGTGAAGCGGCGGGCCCGGGACGAGACTCGTCTCGGGCCCGCCGTCTCCCTCGAGCCGAAAGGAAGTGGCGCGTGCCCAAGGTCAGTGAGGACCATCTCGCCGCGGGCGCAGGCAGATCCTCGACGGTGCCCGTCGCTGCTTCGCCGAATACGGTTACGACGGCGCGACCGTGCGACTGCTCGAAGATGCCACGGGTCTGTCCCGTGGCGCGATCTTCCACCATTTCAAGGACAAGGACGGACTGTTCCTCGCCCTCGCCCAGGAGGATGCGAGACGGATGGCCGACGTCGCGGCCAATGAGGGTCTCGTACAGGTCATGCGCGACATGCTGTCCTCCCCCGACCAGTTCGACTGGCTCGGGACGCGGCTCGAGATCACGCGCCGTCTCCGCACCGACCCCGAGTTCGCGAAGGCGTGGACGCAGCATTCGGCCGAACTCACCGAGGCCACCGTCGGACGCCTCGAACGGCAGCGGGAAGCGGGCCGGCTGCGCGACGACGTGCCGACCGAAGTCGTCCTGGGTTATCTCGACCTCGTGCTCGACGGGCTCGTCGCCCGCCTCGCTTCAGGGCACACCGAACAGGACCTCGTCGCAGTTCTCGACCTCGTCGAGGAATCCGTGCGCCGGCGCGACTGACGCGCCGGATCCGTTCCTCACGCCTTCTCGTCGCTCGCTGCCGCCCGACGACGGTTCGGGCCGCCGCGGCCCCGCAGCCGCACCTGCGACTCCACGAGAACGTTGTGCACGAAACCGTAGGATCGACCGGTTTCCTGCGCGAGCCTCCGAATGCTCGCGCCCTCCTCGTAGCGGCGCTTCAGATCCTCCTGCAAGCGGTCCCGCGATTCCCCTGTAACTCGGGCTCCCTTCGCGTAGGTCGTCTCTCCACCACCGGAATTTCGCGCCATCGGATCCTCCCTGCGCCCTCGCCAAAGGTCCCTTTCCCAGGCTAGAGGACTGTCAGGTTGCGCGGACGCAGATCGGACCAGCGGGAGCGGATCGTGGGACGGATCCGACCGGAGGCCCGATCAGGCGAGCTGGATGAGCTCGAGGTATTCCTGGGACCAGTGGTCCTCGGTTCCGTCGGGAAGCAGGATCACACGTTCCGGGTCGAGGGCCTCGGCCGCACCCGGATCGTGGGTGACCAGCACGACGGCACCCTCGTAGCTGCGCAGCGCGTCGAGCACCTGCTCGCGCGAGACGGGATCGAGGTTGTTGGTCGGCTCGTCGAGGAGCAGCACGTTCGCCGCGGACGAGACGAGCCCCGCCAGGGCGAGTCGCGTCTTCTCACCGCCGGAGAGCGTTCCGGCCGGCTGCTCGAGCTGCGGACCGGTGAACATGAACGCGCCGAGCAGTCCCCGCAGGTCCTGTTCGCCGGCGTCGGGAGCGGCGTGCCGGATGTTCTCCCACACCGTCGCCGAGTCGTCGATGGTGTCGTGCTCCTGCGCGAAGTAGCCGACCTTCAGGCCGTGACCCGGCACGAGTTCGCCGAGATCCGGCTGCTCCACACCGGCGAGCAGCCGCAGCAGCGTCGTCTTGCCGGCACCGTTGAGGCCGAGGACGACGACGCGGCTGCCCCGGTCGATCGCGAGGTCGACGCCGGTGAAGATCTCCAGGGAGCCGTAGACCTTGGTCAGCTCCTTGGCCATCAGCGGGGTCTTGCCGCACGCGGCCGGCGTGGGGAACCGGATCTTGGCCACCTTGTCTGCGACGCGCACGTCGTCGAGGTCGGCGAGCAACTTCTCGGCGCGCTTGGCCATGTTCTGGGCGGCAGTGGCTTGGTGGCCTTCGCTCCGAGCTTCGCGGCCTGCTTCTGCAGGGCGGACGCCTTCTTCTCGGCGTTCGCACGCTCGCGCCGGCGCCGCGCCTCGTCGGTGGCACGCGCGTCGAGATACTTCTTCCAGCCCATGTTGTAGACGTCGGCCTCGCCGCGCACCGCGTCGAGGAACCACACCTTGTTCACCACGTCGGCGAGCAGGTCGACGTCGTGGCTGATGACGATGAGCCACCGTCGTGGTTCTGCAGGAATCCGCGCAGCCAGGTGATCGAGTCGGCGTCGAGGTGGTTGGTCGGCTCGTCGAGCAGCAGCGTGGTGTCGGACTTCCCGCCGGAGCCGTCCGAGGCTGCGAACAGGATGCGGGCGAGTTCGACACGGCGGCGCTGACCACCCGACAGCGTGTGCAGGGGCTGGCCGAGGACCGGTCGGCAGGCCGAGGCTGTGGCAGATGCTCGCGGCCTCGGATTCGGCGACGTATCCGCCGAGCGTCGCGAAACGCTCTTCGAGCGAACCGTACTTGCGCACGGCACGGTCGCGGATCTTCTCGTCGACGGCCTCCGCCATGAGCGCCTGCTGCTTCTCCATGCTGCGGAGGATCTCGTCGAGACCTCGCGCCGAGAGCACCCGGTCCTTGGCGAGGACGTCGAGATTGCCCTCCTTGGGATCCTGCGGCAGGTAACCGATGTCTCCGGAACGGATCACGGTGCCGGCGTAGGGTTCGCCTTCACCCGCGAGGATCCGCAGGGTCGTGGTCTTGCCGGCACCGTTACGTCCCACGAGGCCGATCCGGTCCCCGGCCTGCACCCGCAGCCCCGAGCCGGGGGCGGTGAGCAGCGTCCGCACGCCGGCGCGGACTTCGAGGTCGGTAGCGGTGATCACGCACGGGCTCCTAGAACGAAAGACGATGGATGGGTGCCATGGTGGCAAACAGCCGGGCACACGAACTACTCATTTTACCGTGACAGCACCTCTCCCCCACGGTGAGATGCACTACCCCTCGCCACGCGCGGCCGGGTTCTTCCCGCGCGCGACCTAGGCTGGCGCCCGTGACCCTCCTTCCCTCCACCGGACCTCGTCGTGGCCGGACTCGGCCCCGCCGGCCGTGCATTGGCGTTCCGTGCCGCCGCAGCCGGGTTGTCGGTGACGGCCGTCGACGTGCGTCCGCAGCGTCGGTGGACCGCGACCTACGCGGCGTGGGCCGACGAACTGCCCGCCTGGCTGCCCGACGAGGTGGTGGCAGCACGCATCGACAGGCCCGCGGCGTGGACGACCGGGCCCCGCATCGTCGATCGCGCCTACCGGGTGCTGGACACGGCGTACCTGCAGGACTTCCTCGCCCTCGACGCCGTCACGGTGGTCACGGATCGGGTACGCGACGTCGATGCGGACGGCGTGGTCCTCGGCGACGGACGCCGGGTGACTGCCCGCTACGTCGTCGATGCCCGCGGGGTTCCCGCCGAACCGGAACGTGCCCAGCAGACGGCATTCGGGCTGATCGTCGACGATGCGACCGCAGCTCCGGCACTCGAGGGCCACGACGCCTGGTTCATGGACTGGCGCCGCGACAACGGCACGGGCCCCGACGACGTGCCGTCCTTCCTGTACGCGGTGCCGGTCGGCGACGGACGCACGATCCTCGAGGAGACCTGCCTCGTCGGCCGCCCAGCACTCGGTCTCGGCGAACTCGAACGGCGCCTGCACATCCGCCTCGCAGCGCGAGGCGTGCACACGACCCGGCGCACGAGCAGGTCGAACGGGTGCGCTTCGCCGTCGAGGGCGCACCGACGCACCCGGAGTGCTCGGCTTCGGCGCTCGCGGTGGTCTCATGCATCCGGCCACGGGATACGCGGTGGCCACCGCCCTGTCCACCGCGGATGCAGTGATCGACGCGATGCGCCTCGGCGACGACCCGCAGCGCGTCCTGTGGCCGGTGCGCGCCCGCTCGGTGGCGACCCTGCGCAGATGGGACTGCGGGTCCTGCTGCGACTCGACGCACGCGGAGCGATCGAGTTCTTCGACGCGTTCTTCGCCCTGCCGGTCGAGCAGCAACGCGCCTACCTGTCCGGTCGCGACGACGCGACCGGCGTGGCGGCCACGATGTGGCGGCTGTTCCGGGTGCTGCCGACGGGTGCGCGCGCGACGATTCTGCGTTCGCTCCGCTGATCCGCCGGGCGCGGCGTGTGGCGAACGTCTCGGCGAACCGCCGAGTGAGTTTCGCAGCTTTCCAGCGTGCTTCCGAGGTGTCGATCATGATGGACACATGCGGTCGATCTGGAAAGGCTCACTCGCGTTCGGCCTCGTCAACGTGCCGGTGAAGGTGTACTCGGCGACCGAGTCGCACGACATCTCCTTCCACCAGGTGCACGCGAAGGACGGCGGGCGGATCAAGTATCAGCGTGTGTGTACCGAGTGCGGTGAGGTCGTCCCCTACCAGGAGATCGACAAGGCGTACGACTCCGAGGACGGCGAGCGGGTCGTGCTCACCGACGAGGACTTCGAGAAACTCCCGGCCGCCGAGAAGCACGAGATCCCGGTGCTGCAGTTCGTGCCCACCGAGCAGATCGACCCGATCCTGTTCGAGAAGTCCTACTATCTCGAACCCGATTCGTCGTCACCGAAGGCCTACGGCCTGCTCGCCGCGACTCTCGAACAGAGCGACCGGACGGCGCTGGTGCACTTCACGCTTCGTCAGCGCACCCGGCTGGCCGCCTTGCGCACCCGCGACGGACTGCTCATCCTGCAGACCCTGCTGTGGCCCGACGAGGTGCGCGCGGCCGAGTTCGAGTCGCTCGACGACATCGAGAAGCCGAAACAACGCGAACTCGCGATGGCCGAGACCCTGGTCGAGTCGATGTCCGACGATTTCGATCCCACCGAATTCACCGACGAGTACCAGGTGGAACTGCGCACGCTGATCGACGAGGCCCTCGCCCGCGGCGGCGAGAAGGTCTTCCAGGTCGCCGAACACGACACCGGGGAAGAGGACGCCGAGGTGCTGGACCTCGTGGCCGCCCTGCAACGTAGCGTCGATGCGGCGGGCAAGAAGGTCCCGTCCGGTTCGTCCTCCGGCGGGAAGAAGTCCTCGAAGGACGACGACGAGGACGAAGGCGAGGACGAGGGCACGAAGAAGAAAGCCCCCGCGAAGAAGACCGCGTCCAAGAGTTCGGCGTCGAAGAGTTCGGCGGCCAAGAAGACTCCAGCGAAGAAGAGCACGGCGAAGAAGACCGCGTCCAAGAGCTCGGCAGCCAAGAAGACTCCAGCGAAGAAGACGGCCGCCAAGAAGACCTCCGGCGAACGCAAAGGCGCCTGACCTCCGACGGGAAGTCGAAGATCAGCGCCGAGGCTCGGAACCGGAGACCGCGGGATCAGACGGTGAATCCGAGTGCGCGCAGCTGCTCGCGTCCGTCGTCGGTGATCTTGTCGGGACCCCACGGCGGCATCCATACCCAGTTGATGCGCAGCTCGTCGCACAGGCCGCTGCGCACGAGTGCGCCCTTGGCCTGCTCCTCGATGACATCGGTGAGGGGGCACGCCGCCGAGGTGAGCGTCATGTCCACGGTCACGGTCTCGTCGACCTCGGAGATCCCGTAGACGAGACCGAGATCGACGACGTTGATGCCGAGCTCGGGGTCGACGACGTCGCGCAGCGCTTCCTCGAGTTCGTCGAGCGGCCCGGATCCAGCGGCGGCGCCGTGGCCGCGACCAGCGTCGAGGTCTCGTCCGCGCCGGCGTCGGCCGTCGGATTCTCGTCGGTGTTCACGGTGCCCGGTGCGGGTTCGGTCATCAGTTCTGTCCTCCGCTCGAAAGGGTGTGCGCGCCGCCCGCCAGGTCGGCGGGGGCGGCGTCCACGGTCTGCGCGACCGCGTCCTTGAAGGCCATCCAGCCCAGCAACGCGCACTTCACGCGCGCCGGGTACTTCGCGACGCCGGCGAATGCGATGCCGTCGCCGATCAGGTCCTCGTCGCCTTCGACGGTCCCGCGGCTGCCGACCATCTCGACGAACCCTTCGACGATCTTCAGCGCGTCGCCGAGCGGAACGCCGATCACCTGGTCGGTGAGCACGGACGTCGATGCCTGGCTGATCGAGCAGCCCTGCCCGTCGTAGGAGACGTCGCTGACGGTGTCGCCGTCGATGTGCACGCGCAGGGTCACCTCGTCGCCGCAGGTCGGGTTGACGTGATGCACTTCGGCGCCGAACGGTTCGCGCAGTCCGCGATTGTGCGGGTGCTTGTAGTGGTCCAGGATCACTTCCTGTACATCTGCTCCATCCGCATCGGATCACGCCTCCCCGAAGAACTTCTGGGCGCGCCGGATCGCCGCGCCGAGTGCCTGCACCTCGTCCGGCGTGTTGTACACGGCGAACGATGCGCGGGCGGTCGCGGCCACCCCGAAGCGGCGGTGCAGCGGCCAGGCGCAGTGGTGTCCGACCCGGATCTCGACGCCCTCGTCGTCGAGGATCTGGCCGAGATCGTGAGCATGGATTCCGTCCACGACGAACGACACCGCCCCGCCGCGCTGTTCGCCGGTCGTGGGTCCGATGATGCGCACGCCGTCGATGCCGCCCAGCTCGGCGAGTGCCGCAGCAGTCAGCTCGTGTTCGTGTGCGGCGACGGCGTCCATGCCGATGTCCTGCAGGTAGCGCACGGCGGCACCGAGGCCGACGGCCTGCGAGACCATGGGCGATCCGGCTCGAATCGCTGCGGCGGTGCGGCGAAGGTCGTCGCTCTCCATCGTCACCGTCTCGATCATCGAGCCACCGGTGATGAACGGCGGCACGTCGGCGAGCAGGTCGCGGCGACCGTAGAGGACACCGACGCCGGACGGACCGAACATCTTGTGTCCGGAGAACGCCGCGAAATCCACACCGAGAGCACGGAAGTCGACGGCCATGTGCGGCACCGACTGGCACGCGTCGAGCACGACGATCGCGCCGACCTCCTTCGCACGCCGCACGATCTCCTCGACGGGAGCGACCGCACCGGTCACGTTCGACTGGTGCGTGAACGCCACGACCTTCACGGCGTCGGTCAGCGTCAGCGAATCGAGATCGATGCGACCGTCGTCGGTGACCCCGTACCAGCGCAGGGTGGCACCCGTGCGCCGCGCGAGTTCCTGCCACGGAACGAGATTCGCGTGGTGCTCGAGTTCGGTGACGACGATCTCGTCACCGGGTCCGAGCCGGTGCGGGAACCGGTCGTCGGCGAAGGCGTACGCGACGAGGTTGAGCGACTCGGTAGCGTTCTTGGTGAACACCACCTCGTCGACGTCGACCCCGACGAAGGACGCGATGACGGCGCGAGCGTCCTCGTACGAGTCGGTCGCCTCCTCCGACAACGCGTGCGCACCGCGGTGCACGGCCGCGTTCCGCGTCGCGAGGAACTCACGCTCGGCGTCGAGCACCTGTACCGGGCGCTGGGAGGTGGCCCCCGAGTCGAGGTAGACCAGGGGTTTGCCGTCGCGCACCGTGCGCGCGAGGATCGGGAAATCGGCCTGATCCGGGCGATGTCCAAGGTCCGCACCGGCACCGTCATCCGATCACGCTCCTTGCGTTGCTGCCTGGGTGAAACGAACGTAGCCGTTGGTCTCGAGCTCGTCGGCGAGCTCGGGGCCACCGGACTCGACGACGCGGCCACCCACGAAGACGTGCACGAACTGCGGCTTGATGTAGCGCAGGATGCGGGTGTAGTGGGTGATGAGCAGGACGCCGCCGTTCTCGTTCTCCTGGTAGCGGTTCACGCCCTCGGAGACGACGCGCAGCGCGTCCACGTCGAGGCCGGAGTCGGTCTCGTCGAGGATGGCGATCTTCGGCTTGAGCAGACCCAGCTGCAGGATCTCGTGGCGCTTCTTCTCGCCACCGGAGAAGCCCTCGTTGACGCTGCGCTCACCGAAGGCCGGATCGATGTCCAGATCGGACATCGCCTGCTTGACCTCCTTGACCCAGTGGCGCAGCTTGGGGGCCTCGCCGCGCGCGGCGGTCGCGGCGGTGCGGAGGAAGTTCGACATCGACACGCCGGGCACCTCGACCGGGTACTGCATGGCGAGGAACAGGCCGGCGCGGGCGCGCTCGTCGACGCTCATCTCGAGCACGTCCTCACCGTTGAGGGTGATGCTGCCCGAGGTGATCTCGTACTTGGGGTGGCCGGCGATCGCGTACGACAGGGTGGACTTGCCGGAGCCGTTGGGGCCCATGATGGCGTGCGTCTCACCCGAGCGGACCGTGAGGTTCACGCCCTTGAGGATGTCGATCGGCTCGGCGTTCTCGTCGGTCTGTGCGACGCGGACGTGCAGGTCCTTGATCTCGAGGACGTTCGAAGGTGTGGACATCGAAATGCGTTTCCTTAGTGAAGTATCGGGAGTACGGGAGGCAGGGCCGGTCAGGCGCCGACGGCGGCGAGTTCCGCCTCGATGGCGGCCTCGAGCCGTTCGCGGACCTCGGTGACCGTGATGCGCTCGAGCAGCTCGTGGAAGAAGCCGCGGACGACGAGGCGACGCGCTTCCTCCTCGGGGATGCCGCGAGCACGCAGGTAGAACAGCTGCTCGTCGTCGAAGCGGCCGGTCGCCGACGCGTGTCCGGCACCGACGATCTCACCGGTCTCGATCTCGAGGTTCGGCACCGAGTCGGCGCGCGCACCGTCGGTGAGCACCAGGTTGCGGTTGAGCTCGAAGGTGTCGGTGCCTCGGCCTCGGCGCGGATGAGCACGTCGCCGATCCACACGGTGTGCGCGTCGGGCTTGCCGGAGGCCGGATCGCCCTGCAGCGCACCCTTGTACACGACGTTCGACTTGCAGTTCGGCTGCGAGTGGTCGACGAGCAGGCGCTGCTCGAAGTGCTGACCGGCGTCGGCGAAGTACAGGCCGAGCAGTTCGGCGTCGCCGCCGGGGCCGTCGTACTTGGTGGTCGCCGACACGCGCACGAGATCGCCGCCGAGCGCCACGGTGAAGTGGCGCAGCACGGCATCGCGGCCGAGGCGAGCGTGATGCGCGGCGACGTGTACGGCGTCGTCGGCCCAGTCCTGCACCGCGACGACCTTCAGCTGTGCGCTGTCGCCGAGCACGAACTCGATGTTCTCGCGTAGGTGCCGCTGCCGCGCTGATCGATGACGAGCGTGACGTTGGCGAACGCCTCGAGCCGGATCTGCACGTGTCCGTAGGCGACAGCGCCCTCGCCCGGTCCCGTGATCGTCACGGTGACGGGCTCAGCGACCTCGACCTCGCGGCCGACGGTCAGGACGGTCGCGGTCTCGAACGACGAGTACGCCTGTGCTGCGATCCGGTCGAACGGCACACCGGCCTGTCCGAGTCGCGCGTCGTCGCGCGCCACGGTCTCGACCTGCACGCCGTCGACCGGGGTGACCTCGACGGTCGCGGTGCCGGTCGCGGGAGCGGTGCCGTCGTGCAGACCGCGCAGGCGGCGCAGCGGGGTGAACCGCCACACCTCGTCGCGACCCGACGGAATCTCGAAGGCATGCACATCGAACGACGTGAAGACCTCACCCTTGTTGATTGCCGGCTTGCCGGCGGTCTTGACCGCCGGGGCACGATTCTCGGCGCGCACGGCATCCTGCACTCCGGTAGCCGGAGTGTTCTTCGCTTCCGCAGTCATTTAGCCGACTGCCCCTTCCATCTGCAGTTCGATCAGGCGGTTGAGTTCGAGGGCGTACTCCATCGGCAGTTCCTTGGCGATGGGCTCGACGAATCCGCGCACCACCATCGCCATGGCCTCGTCCTCGTCGAGTCCGCGGCTCATCAGGTAGAACAGCTGGTCGTCGCTCACCTTCGAGACGGTCGCCTCGTGACCCATCGTGACGTCGTCCTCACGGATGTCGACGTACGGGTAGGTGTCGGAGCGGCTGATCTGGTCGACGAGCAGCGCGTCGCACTTGACCGTCGACTTCGAGCCGTGAGCGCCCTTGTTGACCTGCACGAGGCCGCGGTAGGAGGCACGTCCACCGCCGCGCGCCACCGACTTCGACACGATGGTCGAGGAGGTGTGCGGAGCCAGGTGCAGCATCTTCGCGCCGGTGTCCTGGTGCTGGCCCTCGCCGGCGAAGGCGACGGAGAGCACCTCACCGCGAGCGTGCTCGCCCATCATCCACACGGCCGGGTACTTCATCGTCACCTTGGAACCGATGTTGCCGTCGATCCATTCCATCGAGCCGCCGGCCTCGACCTTGGTGCGCTTGGTCACCAGGTTGTAGACGTTGTTCGACCAGTTCTGAATGGTCGTGTAGCGGCAGTGGCCGCCCTTCTTGACGATGATCTCGACGACCGCGGAGTGCAGTGAGTCGGACTTGTAGATCGGCGCGGTGCAGCCCTCGACGTAGTGCACCGAGGCGCCCTCGTCGACGATGATCAGGTCCGCTCGAACTGGCCCATGTTCTCCGTGTTGATGCGGAAGTAGGCCTGCAGCGGGATGTCGACGTGCACACCCGGCGGGACGTAGATGAACGAGCCACCCGACCACACCGCGGTGTTCAGGGCGGAGAACTTGTTGTCGCCGGCCGGGATGACCGTGCCGAAGTACTCCTTGAACAGCTCGGGGTGCTCGCGCAGACCCGAGTCGGTGTCGAGGAAGATCACGCCCTGGCTCTCGAGGTCCTCGCGGATCTGGTGGTAGACCACCTCGGACTCGTACTGGGCGGCGACACCGGCGATGAGGCGCTGCTTCTCCGCCTCCGGGATGCCCAACTTGTCGTAGGTGTTCTTGATGTCCTCGGGGAGCTCGTCCCAGCTCGCGGCCTGCTTCTCCGTCGAGCGCACGAAGTACTTGATGTTGTCGAAGTCGATTCCGTCGAGGTTCGAGCCCCACACCGGCATCGGCTTCTTGTCGAAGGTGCGCAGCGCCTTGAGGCGGATGTCGAGCATCCACTCGGGCTCGTTCTTCTTGGCGGAGATGTCCCGCACGACCTCTTCGGACAGGCCGCGCTGCGCCGTGGCGCCGGCGGTGTCGGGGTCCGCCCAGCCGTATTCGTAGTGGCCGAGAGAATCGATCGTCTCTTCCTGCGTCAGCGGCGCGGTTCCGGACGTCTGATCCGATGCGACGGTCATGCGAGCTCCTTCCGGAGTCTGGTGGGCGTCGGCGCGGGCTGTGCGTCGACGGTCGACGGGTGGGTGGATGTCTTCCTGGTGTGCCCTGGTTCGCGGAGCACTCGCGGTGGGGTCGTCACGTGGGCGGCTCCGGACGGGGCACATCCGCTCTGGGGAGAACGGGCACGTGTGTCGTGCAGAAGGCGTCGCCGTTCGCGATCGTCGCGAGGCGTTGCACGTGGGTTCCGAGGATCCGCACGAAGGCCTCCTGCTCCGCCTCGCACAGTTCGGGGAACTGCTCCGCGACGTGCGAGACCGGGCAGTGGTGCTGGCAGATCTGCACGCCGGTGCCGACGCGGCGGTCGAGGCGGCGAAACCGGAGGCGGTGAACGCCCCGGCGATCTCCTCGGCGACGCTCTCGACGTCGTCGACGTTCTCGTCGGCGGGTGCGATGGTGCCGAGGATCGAGTCCACGCGGCGCCGCGCGAAGTCCTCGACGGCAGCGTCGCCTCCGAGTTCGCGCAGGTGCCGCATCGCGGCGGTGGCGAGATCGTCGTAGAAGTCCCCGAGGCGGG
>LATQ01000001.1:3060757-3062116 GCA_001017865.1 Rhodococcus sp. IITR03 | reverse complement strand
TGCCTGCGCGGCGGCGCGGCGGCCTGCGGGCACCGAGCCGATGAGCGCGTCGAGATGGCGTCGCACGCCGCGGCGCTGAGCCCCAGACGCTCGCCGATCTCCGGCGCGGTGATGGGACCTTCTTCGAGCAGCAGCTGCACGACGGCGGCGCGGGTTTGGCCCTCCGGGATCTCGCGGCCCGTCGAAGCAGGATTCCTGCGGGTGTCCTCGACGCGCGACGCCGTCGCGGCAGGTGCGTGACCTGCGCGTTCTGCGGTGTCGGTGGTGTCGGACCGGTATTTCACAACACCAGTGTGACGGAATTCGGAAGCACGGTCCACCAAGGGTGCCCTTTGTTACACCTCATGACGGAGCCGTCGAAGACCACCCTCGCCGTCCCGTTACGCTTCTGACGTGCCGTCGACTCCTCCCCTGTGCGCCCCGCGCACGACGTCTCCGTCGCCGGGCCGATCCGGGGTCCGCGAACGGCTGCACGTGTGGATCCGACGCGCCTGGGCCTCGACGCCCCGGGCCCACACGCCGATGTCTCGGTCGTCCTGCACGGCGACGAGACCGAAGGTCGCGGACTCGATGCGATCGAGAACATCTATCTCCACCGCATCCGATTGCTCGGCGCCACCGGTGCCGTCCTCATGGCCGTCGGAGCGCTCGGCGCCGGCGCCCAGCCGGTCCTGCAGAACCCAGTGCAGGGCGTCCGCGCCTCGGGTTGGCGGCACGCATGCCGAGCGCCGCCCTCACGACGACCATGATCGGCACGGCGCTGGTGATCCTCGCCTGGTTGCTGCTCGGCCGGTTCGCGATCGGCCGGGGCGCACCGGACGGTCCCGTGCGCCGACTGTCCCGGTCGCAGCTCGACCGCACCTTGCTGCTGTGGATCCTTCCGCTGGTCGTCGCGCCGCCGATGTTCAGCAAGGACGTCTACTCGTATCTCGCACAGAGCGAGATCGCGGCGCGCGGGCTCGATCCCTACGCCATCGGTCCGGCCGGCGCGCTGGGGGTCGACCACGTCCTGACCCGGACTGTGCCGAACATCTGGCGCGACACCTCTGCCCCCTACGGCCCGGCCTTCCTGTGGATCGGCGAGAAGATCACGTATCTCACGGGCGAGAACATCGTGGCCGGCATCTTCGTCCACCGGCTGCTCGCGCTCGTGGGTGTGGCCTGATCGTGTGGGCGCTGCCGCGGGCTCGCCGGTGCGGCGTCGCGTCGGTGAGCGCGTTGTGGCTCGGTGCCGCGAACCCGCTGTTGCTCTTCCACCTGGTGGCGGGCATTCACAACGAGGCCCTGATGCTCGGATCGTGCACCGCCGGTGTCGAACTCGCGCCTGCGGGCCGTCCACCCGGACGACGAGGCGGCCTC
>LATQ01000001.1:3052662-3060657 GCA_001017865.1 Rhodococcus sp. IITR03 | reverse complement strand
GGCGGCCTCGCGCCTGCGTCTCGCGGGGTGGCTCGCGGCCGGCACCGCGCTGATCGCCCTGTCGTCGATGATCAAGGTGCCCTCGCTGCTCGCGCTCGGATTCGTCGGCATGGCCCTTGCCCGCAAGTGGGGTGGCGGCTTCCGCGCCGTGATCGCTGCTGCCGCGATCCTCGGCATCGGGACCTGCGTCGTCATCGGCGCTGTGAGCTGGGGCAGCGGGCTGGGCTTCGGCTGGACGAAGACCCTGGGCACCGCCACGGAGGTCCGCAGCTGGATGTCGATCCCGACACTGCTCGGCATGGGTACCGGCCTCGGGGGCGTGCTGCTCGGTCTCGGCGACCACACGACGGCCGTGCTGTCCATCACTCGCCCCATCGCCGCGCTGGTGGCCGCCTTCGTCACGGTGCGCATGCTGCTCGCGGTGCTCATGGGACGGATCCATCCCGTCGGCGCGCTGGGGGTCTCGCTGGGCGCGATCGTGCTGCTCTTCCCGGTCGTGCAACCGTGTACCTGCTGTGGGCGGTGATCCCGCTCGCGGCCTGGGCCACCCGCCCGGTCTTCCGGTCCCCACCATCGCGTTCTCATCGGTGGTCGGCATGATCCTCATGCCCAACGGCAGCGAATACCAACCGTTCATCATCGTCCAGGCGTCGATCGCGACCATCGTGGTGGTCGGCTGATCATCGTCGCCACGCGCTCCCGGCTGCCGTGGCGGCTGCAGGAGCGCACACCACCGCGTCCGGCGGAAACCGCGGACGCCTAGGCTGGAACCCCGTGACCCCGAGTTCTCCCGCCGGTGCGGTACCGGCTGTGCGCCTGAACGGCGTCGTCAAGACCTACGGGGGCGTCACCGCCGTGAACGGTCTGGACCTGACCGTCGAACGCGCTCAGGTGCTCGCCCTCCTCGGCCCGAACGGCGCCGGTAAGACCACCACCGTGGAAATGTGCGAGGGATTCGTCACTCCCGACGCCGGCACGGTCCGCGTCCTGGGTCTCGATCCCGTCGCCGATTCCGACGCCTCCGCCCCCGGATCGGCGTGATGCTGCAGGGTGGCGGCGCATATCCGGGTTCTCGCGCCGGCGAGATGCTCGACCTGGTGGGCGCCTACTCGGCCGACCCCTCGACCCGACTGGCTGCTCCGGCGCCTCGGGCTCACAGACGCCCGCCGCACTCCCTACCGACGACTGTCGGGCGGACAACAGCAACGCCTCGCGCTCGCATGCGCGCTGGTCGGGCGCCCCGAACTGGTGTTCCTCGACGAACCGACGGCGGGTCTCGACGCGCAGGCCCGGCTGCTCGTGTGGGAACTGATCGACGCGCTGCGCCGCGACGGCGTGAGCGTGCTGCTCACCACCCACCTCATGGACGAGGCCGAAGAGCTCGCCGACGAGATCGTCATCATCGATCACGGCCGGGTGGTCGCCGCGGGAACGCCCGACGAGGTCACCCGTGACGGCGCCGAGGGCCAGCTGTGGCTGACCGCGCTCCGGGCCTCGACCTGAGCGCCCTGCAGTCCGCTCTGGCCGGCACCCACCGGGTCCGGGAGGACAACCCCGGGCGGTATCTCGTCGAGGGCACGATCGAACCGTCCGTCGTCGCGACGGCAGCCACCTGGTGCGCGAACCTGGGCGCACTGGCAACCGAGATCCGGGTGGATCAGCGCAGCCTCGAGGACGTCTTCCTCGAGTTGACCGGTCGGGAGTTGAGAGGGTGAGCGTGACCCACGATCGTCTGGCGAACAACCGGTTCGCGGAGGGGACCTTCACCCCGCGACCGCAGCCGAACTCACCGTCGAAGATGCTCGCGGCGCAGACCGCCATGGAACTCAAGCTGCTGCTGCGCAACGGCGAGCAGCTCCTGCTGACGATGTTCATCCCGATCACGCTGTTGATCGGCCTGTCGCTGCTGCCCATCGGCGATCTCGGCGACTCGCGGGTCGACAGCGTGCTGCCCGCAGTGATGATGGTGGCCGTGATGTCGACTGCGTTCACCGGTCAGGCGATCGCGGTGGGCTTCGACCGCCGCTACGGCGCCCTCAAGCGGATCGGCGCGACCGCGCTGCCCAAATGGGGAATCATCGCGGGCAAGAGCGCGGCAGTGGGCATCGTCGTCGTCCTGCAGGCCGTATTGCTCGGTGCCATCGGGCTTGCCCTCGGCTGGCGCCCCTCCCCCGTCGACCTGCTCATCGGGGCGGTCGTCATCGCCCTGGGCACGGTGATGTTCGCGACACTGGGGCTGCTGCTCGGCGGAACCCTGCGCGCCGAGATCGTGCTCGCCCTCGCGAACATCGTGTGGTTCGTGCTGTTGGGCATCGGCAGCGTCGTGGTGCTCGGCGACGTGATCCCCGAAGCGGTGGTCCACCTGCTGCGGATCGTGCCGTCGGGGGCGTTGACGCTCGCGCTCGAGAACGCCACCTCGGGTGTGTTCGACTGGTTGTCGATCGTCTCGCTGCTCGTGTGGACGGTGATCGGCGGCACGGCCGCGGCGCGCTGGTTCCGCTTCACCTGAGTCGTGGGCGGCCCGATCGGGCACGACCCAACTACAGCGTGTAGTGGTTCACGCCGTACCATCGAACCGTGTTGTATCGCGGCTACCTGAGCCTTGTCGACCGTCTCCCCCTGCCGTCGCTGCGGACGCAGAAGATCATCGCGTTCCTCACGATTCTCACCCAGGGCGGCATCGCCGTGACCGGTTCGGTCGTCCGCGTCACCGCCTCCGGACTGGGTTGCCCGACCTGGCCGCAGTGCTTCCCCGGGTCGTTGGTCCCGGTGGGTGTGTCGAGCGGGGTGAACACCCTGCACCAGGTGGTCGAGTTCGGCAACCGGCTGCTGACCTTCGTGGTCGTGGCCGTCGCAGCTGCGATCGTCCTGGCCGTCACCCGCGCACGGCGCCGCAAGGAGGTCATCGCCTGGGCGTGGGTGATGCCCGCGGGCACCGTGCTGCAGGCGATCATCGGCGGTATCACCGTCCTGGCCGGTCTCGCCTGGTGGACGGTCGCGATCCACCTGCTCGCGTCGATGCTCATGGTGTGGCTGGCGACAGTGCTCTACGCGAAGGTGAGCGAGCCGGACGACGGCACGGTGGTGCAGGTACTGCCCCAGCCGTTGCGCCGGCTCACCGCTCTGACGGGTGTCGCGCTCGCCGTGGTCCTCGTGCTGGGCACGATGGTCACCGGCGCCGGCCCGCACGCCGGAGACAAGAGTGTCGACAATCCCGTGCCGCGCCTCGCGCTCGACATCACCAATCTCGTCCACCTGCACGCCGAAGCGCTCGTCGGCTATCTCGCGTTGTTGATCGGCCTCACCTTCGCCGTCTACGCGGTCCATGCACCCCGAGCCGTCACGCTGCGTCTGAAGGTCGTTCTCGCACTGGTGGTCGCACAGGCAGGCATCGGCCTCGTCCAGTTCTGGACGGACGTGCCCGCCGTGCTGGTCGTCTTCCACGTTGCCGGCGCCGGACTGTGCACGGCGGCGACCGCCGCGGTCTGGGCGGCCGGACGGACGCGCACGACCGCACCGGATCGCGAACCCGTTCCGGCCTGACCGTTCGACGGCGCGGCCCCTCCCCGGATTTCCGGAGAGGGACCGCGTGTCGTCGTACGGGTGTCGGGTCGGTCAGCGCTCGTTGCGGGCCTTCGGGAACTTCGTCTGGCGTGCCACCCAGCCGGCCATCTTCGCCCAGTGACCCTTCTGCGGGTTGGCGATGCTGGTGACCTCGCGGTCCCACTCGGAGACGGTGACGTCGGGGATCTCCTCGACGATGGCACGCGCCGTCGGGAGGTCCTTCGCGACGCGGTCGCCGAGGGTGCCGTCGGCGGCGACCACGGTGATCCGGACGCCGGACAGACCGATCGGCTGCAGCACTGCCTTCCCGGAACCTCCGTGCTCGGCGACGAAGCTGCGGATGGACGAGACGATGTCGGCCGGTGCGGCCACGACCTGTGTTTCGACGCTCATGTCTGCAGAATACTGTGAGCGCTATGCACGCAATCGAAGTGACACAGCACGGAGGCCCCGACGTCCTCGTCCCCGTCGAACGACCCGACCCCTCGCCCGGACCGGGTGAGCTGCTGGTCCGCACCGACGCGATCGGCGTCAACTTCATCGACACCTACTTCCGCACCGGCCTCTACGGCACGGAGCTGCCGTACATCCCGGGCTCGGAGGGCACGGGCACGGTCGTCGCGGTGGGCGAGGGTGTGCGGGACACGGCGGTCGGCGACCGGGTGTCGTGGTGCGATGCACCCGGCTCGTACGCCGAACTGGTCCGCGTCCGCGGGCAGGTCGCCGTGCCGGTCCCGGACTCGGTGCCGGCCGAGCAGGCCGCTTCGGTCCTCCTGCAGGGCATGACCGCGCACTACCTGCTGAACTCCGTCCACCCGGCACAGCCCGGCGAGACGGTTCTCGTCCACGCCGGTGCCGGGGGTGTGGGCTGATCCTGACGCAACTCGCCGTCGCGAAGGGCGTGCGGGTGATCACCACCGTGTCCTCCGACGAGAAGGAGGCCCTGTCGCGGGAGGCCGGCGCCGCGGAGGTGCTGCGCTACGGCGACGACCTCGCCGAGAAGGTGCGCGAGCTCACCGATGGTGAGGGGGTGGCCGCGGCCTACGACGGTGTCGGTGCCGCGACCTTCGAGCGTCGCTCGCGTCCGTCCGCGTGCGCGGCACGGTCGCACTGTTCGGCGCCGCGAGCGGACCCGTCCCGCCCTTCGACCTGCAGCGGCTGAACCCGGCGGGTTCGCTGTTCGTCACACGGCCGACCCTCGTGCACTACACCCGAGACCGCGAGGAGCTGCTGTGGCGGGCGGGCGACGTGCTCGCGGCGCTCGCCGACGGGTCGCTGAAGCTCCGGGTGGGAGCGAGCTATCCCCTCGCCGAAGCCGCCCGCGCCCACGCCGATCTCGAAGGACGGCGGACCACCGGATCGATCGTCCTGATCCCGTGATCTCCCGACTCGACACGACGAACGCCCCGGCCGATCGGCCGGGGCGTTCGTCGTGAAGCGTGGATCAGAAGTACGAGCCGATCGTCGGCAGTGCGAGCACGGAGTCGATCGCCAGGCCCAGGCACACCACCGCGAGGTAGTTGTTGGACTGCAGGAACAGCTTGAGCGGCTTGACCGACGCCCCACCGCGCACGCTGTTGAACAGCTGGTGCGCGACGATCAGGAACCAGGCACCCGCGAGCAGCGCAACAGCCGCGTAGATCACACCGGCGGCCGGGACGATCACCAGCGTCGCGATCACGGTCGCCCACGTGTAGAACACGATCTGCTTGGTGACGTGCTGCTCGGTGGCGATGACCGGCAACATCGGCACGCCGGCGGCCTTGTAGTCCTCCTTGTAACGCATCGCGAGCGCCCAGGTGTGCGGCGGCGTCCAGAAGAAGATGACCAGGAACAACACGATGGTTCCCAGCTCAGCGAACCCGTCACGGCGGCCCAGCCGACCATCACGGGCATACATCCGGCAGCCCCGCCCCAGACCACGTTCTGCCAGGTTCGGCGTTTGAGCACCATCGTGTACACGAGCACGTAGAACGCGATCGTCGCCACGACCAACAGTCCGGCCAGCAGATTCGCCCGCCACCACAGCCACGCGAACGACGCGATCCCGAGCACCATGCCGAAGACGAAGGCGTTACGCGTCGGCACCGTCTGCCGGGCAAGAGGACGCAACGCCGTGCGTTTCATCACCTTGTCGATGTCGGCGTCGACGACGCAGTTGAGCGAGTTGGCGCTCGCCGCCCCCATCCAGCCGCCGAACAGGGTGCTCAGGATGAGCACGATGTCGACGTTGCCGCGGTCGGCGAACAGCATCGCGGGAATGGTCGCGACCAGCAGGAGTTCGATCACCCGCGGCTTGGTCAACGCGATGTAGGCGAGGACGGTGCCGGAGATCCGGCCCCACGCGGTGTCGGGGCGCGGGGCGCTCGGCGCTTCGGGGGCGCCGAAGCCGTGTCCTCCCGGCCGTCGCCCTGCCCGCACACTGTCTCCTTGTCCCACGCGGATCCGCACCTTCGTTTCGCCCGTTCACGGTCGCCCGGTTCCGGACGCTCCTCTACTACGAACGATGGTAGACCGGACCGTTGCCCGGACCGAATCGACCCGTTCGGAGCAGCGCACTAGTCTGAAGTAGCGCGCGGGCCGACTTCCACCCGCCGGGACCCCGTACACCCATGTCAGGAGACTTCAAGCTCGTGTCGATCACAGACGAGATCCGCA
The DNA here is from genome assembly GCA_001017865.1 of Rhodococcus sp. IITR03. Next base: position 3,054,435 of record LATQ01000001.1, on the reverse strand, counting down.
CCCTCACCCAGCCTGCGCATCCTGCCGACTGGACCGACCTGGACACCAAGCCGTCGACACCGCGCGCGTGCTCGCCGCCGACGCCGTGCAGAAGGTCGGAAACGGGCATCCCGGTACCGCGATGAGCCTCGCTCCGCTCGCATACACCCTCTTCCAGCGTGTGATGCGCCACGATCCGACCGACCCCGAGTGGGTCGGCCGCGACCGCTTCGTGCTCTCGTGCGGACATTCGAGCCTGACGCTGTACACCCAGCTGTACCTGTCCGGCTACGGACTCGAGCTCGCCGACCTCGAAGCGCTGCGCACGTGGGTTCGCTCACCCCGGGCCACCCCGAGTACGGCCACACCGCCGGCGTCGAGATGACACCGGCCCGCTGGGTCAGGGTCTGGCCTCCGCCGTGGGTATGGCGATGGCCGCCCGCCGCGAGCGCGGTCTGTTCGATCCCGAGGCGCCCGCCGGCTCGAGCCCGTTCGACCACTACGTCTACGTGATCGCCTCCGACGGCGACATCGAGGAGGGCGTGACCTCCGAGGCGTCCTCGCTCGCCGGTGTCCAGCAGCTCGGCAACCTGATCGTCTTCTACGACGACAACAAGATCTCCATCGAGCACGACACCGCGATCGCTCTCGGTGAGGACGTCTCCAAGCGCTACGAGGCCTACGGCTGGCACGTGCAGACCGTCGAGGGCGGCGAGAACGTCACCGCGCTGCTCGAGGCCGTCGAGGCCGCGAAGGCCGTCACCGACCGACCGTCCTTCATCTCCGTCCGCACGATCATCGGCTACCCGGCGCCGACGAAGATGAACAGCGGCGACGCGCACGGTGCCGCGCTCGGCGCCGACGAGGTCGCCGAGATCAAGAAGATCCTCGGTTTCGACCCCGAGAAGAACTTCGATGTCGACCCCGCCGTGATCGAGCACGCCCGGCAGGTCGTGACGCGCGGCACCGAGGCGCGTGCCGCATGGCAGGCCGACTTCGACGCGTGGGCCTCCCGCGAGCCGCAGCGCAAGGAACTGTTCGACCGCCTGCACGCCGGTGAGTTCCCGGAGGCTGGGTCGACGCACTGCCGACCTACGAGCCACCGAGAGCGGTCCCGCGACCCGCTCGGCGTCCGGCAAGGCCCTCGCCGCGCTCGGACCGGTGCTGCCCGAGCTGTGGGGCGGTTCCGCCGACCTCGCCGGCAGCAACAACACGACGATCCCCGGTTCCGACTCCTTCGGTCCCGAGTCGATCTCCACGAAGGACTGGAACGCGCAGCCCTACGGACGCACCCTGCACTTCGGTGTCCGCGAGCATGCGATGGGATCGATCCTCAACGGCATCGCCCTGCACGGCCCGACCCGCCCCTACGGCGGAACCTTCCTCGTCTTCTCCGACTACATGCGGCCCGCGGTGCGTCTCGCGGCCTCATGCAGACCCCGGCGATCTACGTGTGGACGCACGACTCGATCGGTCTCGGTGAGGACGGCCCGACGCACCAGCCGATCGAGCACCTCGCGGCGCTGCGCGCGATCCCGAATCTCGCCGTGATCCGCCCGGCCGACGCCACGAGACGTCGTTCGCGTGGAAGGCCGCGCTGGAGAACCGCACCGGCCCGACCGCCCTGGCGCTGACCCGTCAGAACGTGCCCGTGCTCGAGGCACGCGGGAGAAGGCCGCCGAGGGTGTCGCCCGCGGCGCTACATCCTGGCCGAGGCTCGTCGGGCACCCCGGAGGTCGTGATCCTCGCGACCGGTTCCGAGGTCCAGCTCGCCGTCGCCGCCCGCGAGACCCT
>LATQ01000001.1:3048754-3052562 GCA_001017865.1 Rhodococcus sp. IITR03 | reverse complement strand
CGCACCGGCCCGACCGCCCTGCGCTGATCCCGTCAGAACGTGCCCGTGCTCGAGGGCACGCGGGAGAAGGCCGCCGAGGGTGTCGCCCGCGGCGCCTACATCCTGGCCGAGGCCTCGTCGGGCACCCCGGAGGTCGTGATCCTCGCGACCGGTTCCGAGGTCCAGCTCGCCGTCGCCGCCCGCGAGACCCTCGAGGCCGACGGTGTGGCCACCCGCGTCGTCTCCGTGCCGGTGCTCGACCGGTTCCTCGAGCAGGACCAGGCCTACCGCGACGAGGTGCTGCCCCCGTCGTGCGCGCCCGCGTGTCCGTCGAGGCCGGTCTCGCGATGCCGTGGTACCGCCTCATCGGCGACGCCGGTGAGCCGGTCTCGCTCGAGCACTACGGCGCCTCCGCCGACTACAAGACCCTGTACCGCGAGTTCGGCATCACTGCCGAGCCGTCGTCGACGCCGCGCGTCGCTCGCTGACCCGAGTGAAGGGATGATCCGATGACCCAGCAGACCTCCACGCAGAACGCTGCGCTGGCCGAACTGTCCGCCCAGGGTGTCTCGGTGTGGCTGGACGACCTGTCCCGCGACCTCATCGACTCCGGCAAGCTCGCCGAGCTCGTCGCGACCCGCAGTGTCGTGGGTGTGACGACCAACCCGTCGATCTTCCAGGCCGCCCTGTCGAAGGGCCATGCCTACGACGCGCAGATCCGCGACCTCGCTGCCGCCAGTGCCGACGCCACCGAGGCGATCCGCACCGTCACCACCGACGACGTGCGCGCGGCCTGCGACGTCCTCGCGCCGGTGTTCGAGGCCACGGACGGCCTCGACGGACGGGTGTCGATCGAGGTCGACCCGCGTCTGGCGCACAAGACGGACGACACCGTCCAGCAGGCCCTCGAGCTGTGGCGCATCGTCGACCGCCCGAACCTGTTCATCAAGATCCCGGCGACGGTGGCGGGTCTGCCGGCCATCGCCCGGGTGATCGGCGAGGGTGTCAGCGTCAACGTCACGCTGATCTTCTCGGTCGAGCGCTACGAGCGGGTCATCGAGGCCTACCTCGACGGCCTGACCGCGGCGAAGGCCTCCGGTCACGACCTGTCGAAGATCCGCTCGGTCGCGTCGTTCTTCGTCTCGCGTGTCGACACCGAGATCGACCCGCGCCTCGAGGAGATCGGCACCGATCAGGCGCTGGCGCTGCGCGGCAAGGCCGGTCTCGCCAACGCGCGGCTCGCGTACGGCGCCTACCAGCGCGCGTTCGAGGGCGGGACGCGGTTCGAGCAGCTCACCGAGGCGGGTGCCGTTCCCCAGCGTGCGCTGTGGGCGTCGACGGGTGTGAAGAACCCCGACTACCCCGACACCCTCTACGTCACCGAGCTGGTCGCGCCGAACACCGTGAACACGATGCCGGAGAAGACCCTCGAGGCCGTCGCCGACCACGGTGAGGTCACGGGCGACACCGTCACCCGCAACATCGCCTCCTCCCAGCAGGTCTTCGACGCGCTGGCATCGGTCGGTGTGGATCTTCCCGACGTCTTCCGCAAGCTCGAGGACGAGGGTGTGGAGAAGTTCGTCGTGTCGTGGAAGGACCTGCTCGCGGCGACGGCGGAACAGCTCGCGGCTCACGCGCCGGGCGCGGAGGCTGAACGTGCCCGAATCCGGTGCGGCGGAGTGGGTGAATCCGCTCCGGGACAACAGAGATCGCAGATTGCCCCGTATCGCCGGCCCGTGTGCGCTGGTGATCTTCGGTGTGACCGGCGATCTGGCCCGGCGCAAGTTGATGCCTGCCGTCTACGATCTCGCCAACCGCGGCCTCCTGCCGCCCGGATTCGCGCTCGTCGGTTTCGCCCGGAGGGACTGGGCCGACGAGGACTTCGGTCAGGTGGTCCACGACGCGGTACGCGAGCATTCGCGTACCCCCTTCCGTGAGGAGGTCTGGCAGCGCCTCGCGGAGGGGATCCGCTTCGTGCAGGGCACCTTCGACGACGATGCGGCGTTCGCGGAACTCGCGACGACCCTCGAGAAGCTCGACCGCGAGCGCGGTACGGGTGGCAACCACGCGTTCTACCTGTCGGTCCCTCCGGACGCCTTCCCCGTGGTGTGCGGGCAGCTGTCGCGTTCGGGTCTGGCCGCGCAACGCAACGGCTCGTGGAGCCGCGTCGTGATCGAGAAGCCGTTCGGGCACGACCTCGAGAGTGCGCGCGAGCTCAATTCGGTTGTCGGTGAGGTGTTCTCCGAGGAATCCGTCTTCCGCATCGATCACTATCTCGGCAAGGAGACGGTCCAGAACATCCTCGCGTTGCGGTTCGCGAACCAGATGTTCGAGCCGGTGTGGAACGCGCACTACGTCGACCACGTGCAGATTACGATGGCCGAGGACATCGGCCTCGGTGGTCGCGCCGGCTACTACGACGGTATCGGCGCGGCGCGCGACGTGATCCAGAACCACCTCCTGCAGCTGCTCGCCTTCACCGCGATGGAGGAGCCGGTGAGCTTCGCGGCGTCGGAGCTGCACGCAGAGAAGATCAAGGTGCTGTCCGCGACCCGGCCGGCCGAGCCGTTCGACGAGACCACCGCGCGCGGCCAGTACGCCTCCGGGTGGCAGGGCGGCGAGAAGGTCGTCGGCCTGCTCGAGGAGAAGGGTTTCGCAGCGGATTCGACCACCGAGACGTACGCGGCCATCACCCTCGAGGTCGACACCCGCCGCTGGGCGGGTGTGCCTTTCTACCTGCGCACCGGCAAGCGTCTCGGCCGCCGCGTCACCGAGATCGCGGTGGTCTTCAAGCGGGCCCCGCACCTGCCGTTCGACAAGACCATGACCGAGGAGCTCGGTCAGAACGCGCTGGTGATCCGCGTGCAGCCCGACGAGGGCATCACGATGCGCTTCGGCTCGAAGGTTCCCGGCTCCGAGATGGAGGTCCGGGACGTGAACATGGACTTCAGTTACGGCCAAGCGTTCACGGTCTCCTCCCCCGAAGCCTACGAGCGGCTGATCCTCGACGTGCTCCTCGGCGTCCCGTCGCTGTTCCCGGTGGACGAGGAAGTCGAATTGTCCTGGAAGATCCTCGATCCGGTGCTCGAGCACTGGGCGGCGAACGGGCGACCGGAGCCCTACGAGTCCGGCACCTGGGGTCCCCATTCGGCCGACGAGATGCTGCGGCGTACCGGTCGGGAATGGAGGCGTCCGTGAGGATCCAGTTGCGCAACACCTCCGCCAACGCCATCAGCCGCAAGCTGGTGGAGCTGCGACGGTCGAGCGGAATGGTCACGCAGGGACGTGTTCTCACGTTCATCGTGTGCGCCGGCGATGCGCGGGGCCTCGACGCCGCGATCACGGCCGCCACCGAGGCGTCGAAGGAACATCCCTGCCGCGTCATCGTCGTCGGTCGCGGCCGGCAGGACGGCCCATCACGGCTCGACGCGGAGATCCGGGTCGCCGGTGAAGCGGGCGCCTCCGAAGCCTTGATCCTCGCCCTGCACGGCGAACTCGGTGAACATCAGGAATCGGTCGTGGTGCCCTTCCTGCTGCCGGACACCCCCGTCGTTGCGTGGTGGCCCAACCAGGCCCCCGCGGTCCCGGCCGAGGACCCGGTGGGACGCCTCGCCGTTCGCCGCATCACCGACGTGACCAACTCCGACGACCCGCGTGCCGATCTCGCGACCCGCCTGTCCGGTTACCGGCCGGGCGACACGGATCTGGCCTGGGCTCGCATCACCTACTGGCGGGCCCTGCTGGTCTCGGCACTCGATCAGCCGCCCTACGAGCCGGTGCTCTCGCACGCGTGTCGGGGCTGCGGACCGAACCGGCCGTCGATCTGATC
>LATQ01000001.1:3042868-3048654 GCA_001017865.1 Rhodococcus sp. IITR03 | reverse complement strand
CTCGCGCCTGGCCGTGGTGAGCAGCCAGCGCCCGGACGCTCGGGCACACCGTCGACCGGCCAGTGCACGAGCGCCGCCTCGAGCGCCTCCGATGCGACCTCCTCGGCAAGGTCGAGGTCGCCGAATCGATGGACGAGCGCGGCGAGGAGCCGGCCGTGTTCCTCACGGAACACCGACTCGACGGTCGCGGCCGGCTCCCTCATCGCTCAGTTTCCGAAGTCGGCGATCGGGCGCACGACGACCGTGCCGCCGTCCCGCGATCCGGGGCAGCGCGCCGCCCAGTCGAGTGCCTCGTCGAGGCTGCCGACGTCGATGACGTCGTATCCGCCGAGAACCTCACGGCTCTCGCCGAACGGCCCGTCGGTCACCGTGCGTCGTCCGTCCGCGCCGACCTGCACGGTCGTCGCGGTGACGAGATCCTGCAGGGCGTGCCCGGACACGAGGACACCCGCGTCGCGCATCGCCTTCTCGTAGTCCTGCCAGTCCTCGATGGTGCAGGTGGCTCGTCGGTCGTGGATGCGTAGATCAGCAGCATGTACTTCATGGCGGTCGCTCCCGTTTGTGTGGTGTTCGTCCTACACCATCACGACGAACGGGCACCTGCCGTATCGACAACCCGACCAGAAAATTTTCTAGCCGCTGTTGCGCAATGCCGTGGCGAGACCGTTCATCGTGATCTGGATACCGCGCCGGACGCGGTCGGTGTCCTCACCGGCACGGAACCGGCGCAGCAACTCGACCTGGAGGTGGTTGAGCGGTTCGAGATACGGGAAGCGGTTGTGCAGCGACCGCTCGAGCGCCGGATTGTCCGCGACGAGCGAGTCGTATCCCGTGATCTGCCGGTAGGCGTCGACCGTGCGGGCGTGCTCGTCGACGATGCTGCCGAACACCCGCTCGCGCAGTTCGGTGTCCTCGACGAGTTCGGAGTACCGGGCGGCCAGGCCGAGATCGGACTTGGCGAGCACCTGCGCCATGTTCGACAGCACCGAACGGAAGAACGGCCAGCGACGGTAGAGATCCTGCAGGGTCGCCAACCGGTCCGGATCACCGGCGACCCAGTCCTGCACAGCCGTTCCCGTGCCGTACCAGCCGGGGAGCATCACGCGACTCTGGGTCCACGAGAGCACCCACGGGATGGCCCGCAGGTCGCTGATCGCCTTCGTCTGCTTGCGGGAGGCGGGACGACTGCCGATGTTGAGGGCACCGATCTCCGAGACCGGCGTCGCGGTGGTGAAGTACTCGACGAAACCCGGTGTCTCGTGCACGAGTCGGCGGTAGGCGGCGCGAGCGAGGTCGGCGAGTTCGTCGAGGATCCGGTAGGCCTCCGGTGCGTCCTTCCCGAGGCCTTCGACATCGAGCAGGCTCGACTCGAGGGTCGCCGAGACGAGCGCCTCGAGGTTGCGGCGGGCGAGCACCGGTTCGCGGTACTTCGCGGCGATGACCTCGCCTTGCTCGGTCAGACGCAACGAGCCCTGGACCGCGCCGGGCGGCTGGGCGAGAATGGCGTCGTAGCTCGGTCCACCACCACGTCCGACGGTGCCGCCGCGACCGTGGAACAGGCGCAGCCGGATCCCGGCGGTGCGCGCCGCGTCGACGAGGTCGAGTTCCGCGCGGTAGAGCGCCCAGTTGGCGGTGAGATAGCCGCCGTCCTTGTTGGAATCGGAGTAGCCCAGCATGATCTCCTGCAGTCCGTCGTGTCCGTCGACGAGGCTGCGGAACTCGGGCACGGCGAGGGCGGCGGTCAACGTGGCGGCACCGCCGCGCAGGTCGTCGATCGTCTCGAACAACGGGATGACCTGCACCGTGCTGCGCGGATAACCGCGGTCGAGGTCGAGCAGCCCGACCTCCTTGAGCAGGACCTCGACCTCGAGCAGGTCGGACACCGAGGTGCACATGCTGATGATGTAATGCTCGATGGCGGCCGGTCCGATGCGACGGACCACGTCGGCGGCGGCGCGCAGGATGCCGAGTTCCTTGGCCGTCTCGTCCGACAGGTGGGCGTCGGGAGCGGTGAGCGGACGGCGGATCCGCAACTCCGCGGTGAGCAGCGCGACCTTGTCGTCCTCCGGCAGGTCGCGGTAGCGGTCGGTCACCCCCGCCCAGGAGAGCAGTTCGGCGACGACGTTCTCGTGGACCTCGGAATTCTGACGCAGGTCGAGCGGCGCGAGGTGGAAGCCGAAGACCTCGACGGCGCTGCGCAGGTGCGCGAGTCGATCGTCGGCGATCACGGCCGCGCCACCGGCACGCAGCGAGGCGTCGACGATGTTCAGGTCGGTGTGCAGGCGGGCCGGAGTGGCATAGGCTCGCACGGGATACGCACCGTGTGGGGCAGATCCACGCCGGGCAGCAGCCTGTCCGCGGTCGCGGTGAGGCGAGCGCGGATACCGTGCACGGCGCGTCGGTACGGCTCGTCGCTGTGGGCGGGATTGTCGTCGCCCGAGTCGTCGGCGAGCTTCTTCAGGGCGCTGCTGATGGTCGCGGTGCGTTCGGACATGGACAGTTCGCGTTCGAGCGCGGCCAGTTCGGTGAGGTGATGTCGCAGCGCGGTCTCACAGGCGCGATTCGCGGCGGTGGTGACGACCTCGCCGTCGACGTTGGGGTTGCCGTCGCGGTCGCCGCCGATCCACGTTCCGGGACGGACCAGCGGTTCGGTCAGCACCGCCGCGTCCGGCCAGCGTCGCCGGAGTTCGCGTCGCACTTCGGCGTTGAGGGCAGGAACGACGTCGAACAGTGCGAGGTCGTAGTAGCGCAGACCGTTGTCGACCTCGTCGATGATCCTCAGGCGCGCGAGCCGGATGAGCGCGGTGTCCCAGAGGGTCAGGATGTGCCGGTACAGGGCGCGGTCGATTTCCTCGATCGCGGCGGATTCGTCGGTCCTCTCCCGGCGCCGCATGAGCTCGGTGACGGCGGTCTGGACGTCGAAGACGGTGCGTCGGCGGGTCTCGGTGGGATGAGCGGTGATGACGGGGGCGACGAGAGCGGATGCGAGCGCGTCGGTCACGGTGTCGGCGTCGAGGCCCGGGCCGGCGGCGTCGAGTTTGGCATAGGTGGCGGCGAGGCTGCTGTCCTGCGGTCGGTCGCCTGCGCGCACGTGCAGGGCTCGACGTCGTTCGCGGTGCAGATCCTCGGCGAGATTGGCGAGCAGACCGAAATGGCTGAACGCCCGGGCGACGGGAATCAGGTCGTCGGTGGCGACGTCGGCGAAGCGTTCGGCGAGTTCGGTGCGGTCGATCTCGGAGCGCCGGATCCGGAAGCTCTCCACCCGGGCCGATTCGACCAGGTCGAAGGTCTCGGGTCCCGCCTGCTCACGGATGACGTTGCCGAGGATGCCACCGAGCAGGCGGATGTCCTCGCGGAGGGGTTCGGTCGCAGAGGCAGGCACAGTGTCCGTCATACGGCCAGTATCTGTGCCCGGCGGCCGGGGCGCGACCGCGACAGCGGCCGTGCATGTGCGGGATCAGCTGAACTTGATCTGCAGTCCGATGCCGAGGATCGAGATCACCCAGATGATGCCGGTGAAGACGGTGAGACGGTCGAGGTTCTTCTCCGCCACCGTCGAGCCCGAGAGATTGGACTGGACTCCACCACCGAACAGGCTGGACAGACCACCGCCCTTACCGCGGTGCAGCAGCACCAGCAGGATGAGCAACAGGCTCGTGACGATCAGGAGGATGTCCAGGAACAGTTCCATGTCGGTGTTCGATGTCCTTCGGATGGTGGGCGACGTCGGCGTCAGCTTACCCGCTCGCCATATGGGGATGCTGCGGGTGTGCCGGGGACGGTCGTCGTGGCTACGCGGGTCGAGACGGCAACACTGCGCTGAGGCGAAACGCGGGGGGGTGCAGGATCTCGTCGATCCTGCACCCACCTGATGCCGGTCGCTCTAGAGGAGCGGGCCGCCTGCGGCGATCGCCGACAGCTGAGCGAATCGTCGGCTTGAGGGAGGCGCCTCCCACGAGCGCCGTCGATGTCGGTCTGAGCGATGAGCTCACCGACGTTCTTGGCGTTGACCGACCCGCCGTACAGGACGCGGACCGATGCCGCGACCTCGGGCGAGGCCAGTTCGGCGAGGGTGTTGCGCACCGCGGCGCACACCTCCTGTGCGTCGGCCGCCGAGGCGACCTTGCCCGTGCCGATGGCCCAGACCGGCTCGTACGCGACGACGATCTTCGCGATCTCGTCGGCGGACAGGCCGGCGAGCGAGTTCTTCAACTGCTCGACGTTGTACTCGACGTGGCTGCCGGCTTCGCGGACGTCGAGTCCTTCGCCGATGCACACGATCGGAGTGAGACCGTGCCGCAGAGCGGCCTTGGTCTTGTCCCGGACGATCTCGTCGGTCTCACCGTGCAGGGTGCGACGCTCGGAGTGCCCGACGACCACGTAGGTGCAGCCGAGCTTCGCGAGCATCGCGCCGGAGATCTCACCGGTGTAGGCGCCGGAGTCGTGGACCGAGATGTCCTGGCTCCGTAGGTGATGCCGAGCTTGTCGCCCTCGACGAGGGTCTGCACCGAGCGGATGTCGGTGAACGGCGGGATGACCGTCACGTCGACCTTCTCGAGGTACTTCTCGGGAAGGGTGAACGCGATCTTCTGCACCAGGGCGATGGCCTCGAGGTGGTTGAGGTTCATCTTCCAGTTGCCCGCGATGAGCGGTGTCCGTGCCATGACCGTCAGCCCTCCAGAACTGCGATGCCGGGCAGTTCCTTGCCCTCGAGGTACTCGAGGGAGGCGCCACCACCGGTGGAGATGTGCGAGAAACGGTCCTCACCGAGCCCGAGCGACCGCACGGCCGCAGCGGAGTCGCCGCCGCCGACGACGCTGAACGCGCCCTTGCCGGTGGCCTCGATGATCGCTTCCGCGACACCCTTCGTGCCGGCCGCGAAGTTCTCGAACTCGAACACGCCCATCGGGCCGTTCCAGAACACCGTCTTCGCCGAGCCGAGGAGCGAGGCGAAGCGCTGCACGGATTCCGGTCCGATGTCGAGGCCCATCCATCCGTCGGGGATGGAGTCGGCCGCGACGGTCTGCGACTGTGCGTCGGCCGCGAACTTGTCGGCCACCACCACGTCCTGCGGGATGTGGATGACGTCGCCGAAGCGTTCGAGCAGCTGCTTGCAGGTGTCGATCATCGACTCCTCGAGCAACGACGTGCCGACCGAGTAGCCCTGTGCCGCAAGGAAGGTGAAGCACATGCCGCCACCGATGACGAGCGTGTCGACCTTGGGTGCGAGCGCCTCGATGACCCCGAGCTTGTCGGAGACCTTCGAGCCGCCGAGCACCACGGCGTACGGACGCTCGGTGTCGGTGGTGAGCTTGGCGAGTACGTCGACCTCGGCCGCGACGAGACCACCCGCGTAGTGCGGGAGCAGCGTCGCGACGTCGTAGACCGACGCCTGCTTGCGGTGCACGACACCGAAGCCGTCGGAGACGAATGCGCCGTCGTCGCCGACGAGCTCGACGAGCTCACGGGCGAAGGCGAGCCGCTCGGCATCGTCCTTGCTGGTCTCGCGAGCGTCGAAGCGGACGTTCTCGAGCAGGAGGATGTCGCCGTCGGTCAGCCCTTCGGAACGCGCCAGCGCATCCTGGCCGACGACGTCGGAGCGAGCTGGACGTTGCGGCCGAGCACCTCACCGAGCTTCGCTGCGACGGGCGCGAGCGAGTACTTCGGATCCGGCTCGCCCTTGGGGCGGCCGAGGTGCGCGGTCACGACGACCTGGCCCCGGCCTCCGCGAGCGTGCGGGATGGTGGGCGCGGACGCGAGGCGATGCGGCCGCTGTGGTGAATCGT
>LATQ01000001.1:3041117-3042768 GCA_001017865.1 Rhodococcus sp. IITR03 | reverse complement strand
CCAGCTTCGCGTGCGACGGCGTCGAGCGACGTACTTCGGATCCGGCTGCGCCTTGGGCGGCGAGGTGCGCGGTCACGACGACCTTGGCCCCGGCCTCCGCGAGCGTGCGGATGGTGGGCGCGGACGCGAGGATGCGGCCGGCGTCGGTGATCGTGTCGCCGTCGAGCGGGACGTTGAGGTCGGAGCGCACGAGTACGCCCCGACCCTCCACACCTGCGTCGAGCAGATCCTCGAGGGTCTGAACTGCCACTGTTCAAATGTCCTGTTCTACGAGTTTCAGAGAGACTTGCCGACGAGACCGACGAGGTCGGCAAGACGATTCGAGTAGCCCCACTCGTTGTCGTACCACGAGACGACCTTGACCTGCTCGTCGATGACCTTGGTCAGAGGCGCGTCGAAGATCGACGAGTGCGGGTCGGTGACGATGTCCGAGGAGACGATCGGATCGGTGTTGTACTTCAGGATGCCCTTCAGCGGACCCTCCGCAGCAGCCTTCAGTGCGGCGTTGACCTCGTCGGCGGTGGCCTTCTTGGTGAGGGTCGCGGTGAGGTCGGTGACCGAGCCGGTCGGGACCGGGACGCGCAGCGCGTAGCCGTCGAGCTTGCCGCGCAGCTCGGGGAGCACGAGGCCGATGGCCTTGGCGGCGCCTGTGCCGGTGGGGACGATGTTCAGGCAGCGGCCCGGGCGCGACGCAGATCCTTGTGCGGTCCATCCTGCAGGTTCTGGTCCTGGGTGTATGCGTGGATCGTGGTCATCAGGCCCTTCTCGATGCCGAACTCGTCGTTCAGCACCTTGGCGAGGGGGCCGAGGCAGTTCGTGGTGCACGAGGCGTTGGAGATGATGTTCTGCGTGCCGTCGTACTTGTCGTGGTTGACGCCCATGACGATGGTGATGTCCTCGTCGGTGGCGGGCGCGAGATGATGACCTTCTTGGCGCCGGCATCGATGTGCCCCTTCGCCTTCGCGGCGTTGGTGAAGATGCCGGTGGACTCGACGACGACGTCGACACCGAGGTCGCTCCACGGAAGAGCGGAGGGGCCTTCCTTGATCGAGAGGGCCTTGATCTTCCGGTCGCCGACGACGATGTCGTCGCCCTCGACATGCACGTCCTTGTCGAGGCGCCCCAGGATCGAGTCGTACTTCAGGAGCGTCGCGAGGGTGTCGTTGTCGGTGAGGTCGTTGACGGCAACGATCTCGATGTCGGTGGTGCCGAGTGCCTTCTGCGCCTCGACCGCCCGGAAGAAGTTGCGCCCGATGCGTCCGAATCCGTTCACGCCTACGCGGACAGTCACAATGAAGCTCCTTTGTCCAGTATTCCGATGGTCGTGCTCGTGTGCCCTTCACCCTAGTGGGGTTCGGTCGTACTGTGGGGAGCCGCCCGGTCGTGGCGCGAACTCCCTTGCAAGCCTGCCCCGCTATGCCTCGTCCAGCAACTCAGCGGTGACGGCCGATTCCGTATCGGGGATCCCGAGTTCCTTCGCGCGACGATCCGCCATCGACAGCAGGCGGCGGATCCGTCCTGCGACGGCGTCCTTGGTCATGGGCGGATCGGCGAGCTGGCCGAGCTCCTCGAGCGACGCCTGTCGGTGCTGCACGCGCAGCGCGCCGGCGGCGGCGAGGTGGTCGGCACGTCGGGGCCCAGGATCGCCAGC
>LATQ01000001.1:3037915-3041017 GCA_001017865.1 Rhodococcus sp. IITR03 | reverse complement strand
GCGACAGGGACGAGAACGCCCGCGCACGCCGCAGCGGAGTCGGAGACACTGCCGCCGACCACCTGCGCGGGCAGTCCGCGCACGGGCTCCGCGACCGTCGAGCAGGCCGGTGCGGCGGGCCAGCGCCTCACCGTCCTTGCCGACGCGGACGATGTACGCGAGCTCTTGCGCAGCCCACCCGCGCGAGCACCTGGATCTCGGCGGGATAGCTGTAGAGCTCGAAGATCTCGCGGCGGAGGCGACGTGCGATCGATCCGAGGTCGACCTCGGCCTCGACGACCACTCGTCCGGCGACGATGTGCAATCCCCCGGCGAAGCGCAGGAGGGCGGACACCTCGGCCTTGCGGTTGCTGATCCTGGTGACCGACAACCTGCTCAGCTCGTCCTTGACCTCCGCTGTCATTGCCACGAGACGCTCTCCCTCCCGCCCCCGCGTGTGGCACGGACTCCACCGCGCGAGGACAGACATGTTTCCAGTGCCCCCGCCAACTTGGCGGGGTCGTGTCGATGCGTACCGGTCTCGGCGACGTCGACGAACGAGACGTCCGCTCCGAATCGGGCCGCGGACCGGCTCAGGTGCTCGCGCTCGCGTCCTTCCGGTACCGAGGCAGCATCCACGACGACGTGGTCGACACGGAAATCGGGGGCGTGCTGGGCGAGAACGTGCAGGTGACGTTCCGCGGAGAAGCCTGCCGTCTCCCCCGGTTCCGCCGCGAGGTTGAGCACGAGGACCTTGAGCGCCGTCGTGTGGACCAGCGCCTCGTGCAGGTCCGGGACGAGCACGTGCGGGATGACGCTCGAAAACCAGGATCCCGGGCCGAGCACCACGAGATCGGCCTCGCACACCGCGTCGAGCGCCGCGGACAGGCCGGCGGATCGGCGGGGATCAGGCGGACCCGGCGCACCTTGCCCGGGGTGGTCGCCACCGCGACCTGTCCCCGGATGCAGCGGCTCACCCGCGGGTCGGATTCGAGTCCCGAGACGTCGGCTTCGATGTCGAGGGGGATCGGCGACATGGGCAGTACCCGACCGCGTACGTCGAGGACGCGAGCGAGCATGTCGAGAGCAGTGACGGTGTCGCCCGCCACCTCGGCGAGCCCGGCGAGGATCAGGTTGCCGACGGAGTGCCCGGCGAGTGCACCTGTGCCGCCGAAGCGGTGTTGGACGGTCTCGGTCCACACCCGGACCTCGTCGTCGCGGCCGGCGAGTGCGGCGAGGGCCATGCGCAGGTCGCCGGGTGGGACGACGCCGAGTTCGGCGCGCAGCCGTCCCGACGAACCTCCGTCGTCGGCGACGGTCACGACGGCGGTGACCCGGTCGGTGAGGCGCCGGACGGCACTGAGCGTCGCGTACAGACCGTGTCCGCCGCCGAGAGCGGTGATCGCAGGTCCGGGCGCTGCCCCGGGGTTCGGAGCGCTGTCGGGGTTCGGAGCGCTGTCGGAGTTCGGAGCGCTGTCGGAGTTCGGAGTCTCGGCGTTCACTCGCGCCCAGATCCCGGTGCACCACGTTCACCGTCAGATCCGGTGCCTGCTCGAGGCGTGCGGCGAGGGCCTCGGCCATCGCCACGCTCCGGTGTTTCCCTCCGGTGCAGCCCACTGCAATCGTCATGTAGCGCTTCCCCTCCCGACGGTAACCGGCGGTCGTCAGATCGAGCAGCCGGTGATAGGTGGCGAGATAGTCCTCGGCACCGTCGCGGGAGAGTACATAGTCGCTCACCGCCGCGTCCTGCCCGGTGTGCGGACGCAGTTCGGCGATCCAGTGGGGGTTCGGCAGGAACCGCACGTCGCACACGACGTCGGAGTCCATGGGCAGGCCGTACTTGAAGCCGAACGACTCCACGGTCACCCGGATGGTGTCGGATGCGGCGTCGCCGAAGGCCGCATCGATCTTGCGACGCAGATCGGGCCCGGACAGCGCGGACGTGTCGATGACGAGGTCGGCCGCGGCCTTGACGGGAGCGAGCTGCTCGCGTTCGACGGCGATGCCGTCGGTGAGCGTGCGGTCGGCCGTGTCGGACTGCAGCGGATGGCTGCGGCGCACCTGCTCGAACCGCCGGACGAGCACCGAGTCGGCGGCTTCGAGGAAGAGCACCCGGGTGTTGACCGGGCGGGCCGCCAGATCGGTGACCACGCGTTCGAGGTCGCCGGTGAACAACCGGCTGCGCACGTCCATCACCACGGCGAGGCGTTGCAGCGGAGGTTCGGCCTGCACCGCGAGATCGATCATCGACAGCACCAACTGGGGCGGGAGGTTCTCCGCGACGTACCACCCGAGGTCCTCGAGGGCGGTCGCCGCCGTACTCAGTCCGGCTCCGGACAGGCCGGTGACGACGATGACCTCGGCCTGCGCCGGCCGTTCTCCGTCGACACCCTGTTCCGAACCGTCCGCCATCCCCGGGATCCGACCCACTTCGGTCACTGTTCCGACTCCGCTCGTACTCCCGACACGCCGACTGAGCCATCATCGCCTACCGGCGTGTCGCCCGCATCCGCGGCAGTCGGGTCGCCCGCAGGTGCCGCAGCGGATCAACTCGCGTCCGCATGGTCGGGGCGTCGGTGTCCTGCGGCGACTCGGCCGGAGCCGGTGCGTCGCCCCGCAGCGCCTCGAGGACGGCCTTCGCCGTGGCTTGCCCGATCCCGGGCACCGCGGTGATCTCCTCGACGCTCGCCTCGCGTAGCCGCGCGACCGACCCGAAGTGGGTGACGAGTGCCTTGCGCCGGGTGTCGCCGAGACCACGGACCCCGTCGAGAGCGGAGGCGGTCATGCGTTTGGACCGCTTGCTGCGGTGGTAGGTGATCGCGAAACGGTGCGCCTCGTCGCGGATGCGTTGCAGCAGGAACAGCGACTCACTCGTGCGCGGCAGGATCACCGGATCCTCCTCCCCCGGCACCCACACCTCCTCGAGACGCTTCGCGAGCCCGACGACCGCAACATCCGTGATGCCGAGTTCGTCGAGGACCTCGGCCGCGCGCGCGCGACACGACGCGCCGACTCGCACTGATCAGACCGTGACGCAAGCTGAGATGCAGGCTACGAGGACAGACGGAGCACAGACGAGGATTCTGAGATCTCTCGACGAACAGCCAGCACAGCTGTCTGTCC
>LATQ01000001.1:3032636-3037815 GCA_001017865.1 Rhodococcus sp. IITR03 | reverse complement strand
GGCGCGAGGTCCCCGCCGTCGCCTCCCTCCGGAGCGGAGCCGTCCGGATCGGCCTGTCGGGCCAGGTCGCGGTTGTGGCGGAGGAAACGCCGGCGGGTGACCTCGGCGATCGAAGCGACGTCGTCGGAGTGCCCGTCACCCGCGGCGTGCTTGATGGCGTAGTGCCGGTAGTCGGACTTGCGGGGCAGTCCGTCCTCGAAGACGACCAGCGATGCGACGACGTCGGTGCCCTGCACGTGACTGATGTCGACGCATTCGATGCGCAGCGGCGCCGAATCGAGGTCGAGGGCGTCCTGGATGCCTGCAACGCCGCCGATCGGGCATTGAAGTCGCCCGCGCGCCGCAGCTTGTGCTGGGCGAGCGCTTCCTTGGCGTTGCGCTCGACCGTGTCGGCCAGTGCCTTCTTGTCGCCGCGCTGCGGGATGCGCAGACGCACGGGACCGCCGCGCAGACGCCCGAGCCAGCGGCTCATCTCGTCCGGGTCGGGCGGCAGGGCGGGGACGAGCACCTCGGCGGCACGGCGCTGGTGGCGTCCGCGTCATCGGTGCCGAGTGCGGCCTCCTCGCCGTAGAACTGGGTGAGGAACTGTTCGACGAGCAGGGAGAGTTCTTCGACGTCGTCGGTCCCCTCGGCGGCCTCGACGCCTTCGACGTCGCGGTCCTCGGGACGGTCGAGCACGTCGCCGGACTTCTCGACGACCCAGCCGCGTTGACCGCGCACGCGACCGCCGCGCACGTGGAAGACTTGGACGGCCACCTCGAGGTCGTCGCCGGCGAACGCCACGAGGTCGGCGTCGGTGCCGTCGCCGAGCACGACGGCCTGCTTCTCGAGGGCCTTGCGCAGCGCCCCGAGATCGTCGCGCAGTCGGGCTGCGGTCTCGAAGTCGAGCTCCTCCGCGGCGGCCTGCATCCGCTTCTCGACATCACGGACGAGTTTGTCGGTGCGACCGGCGAGGAAGTCGCAGAAGTCCTCGACGATGCGGCGGTGTTCGTCGGCGGAGACGCGTCCGACGCACGGCGCGGAGCACTTGTCGATGTAGCCGAGCAGGCACGGGCGGCCGATCTGCGCGTGCCGCTTGAAGACCCCGGCCGAGCACGTGCGCGACGGGAACACTCGCAGCAACAGGTCGAGGGTCTCGCGGATCGCCCAGGCGTGCGAGTAGGGGCCGAAATAGCGCACGCCCTTGCGGCGCGGCCCGCGATAGACGAACAGGCGGGGATATTCCTCGTTCAACGTGACCGCGAGCATCGGGTACGTCTTGTCGTCGCGGTAGCGGACGTTGAACCGGGGGTCGAACTCCTTGATCCAGTTGTACTCGAGCTGGAGTGCCTCGACCTCGGTGCGCACCACCGTCCACTCGACCCGACCCGCGGTGGTCACCATCTGACGGGTGCGCGGATGCAGCGAGGCGATGTCGGCGAAGTACGAGTTCAGGCGGGACCGGAGGTTCTTCGCCTTGCCGACGTAGACGACCCGGCCGTGCGGGTCGCGGAACTTGTAGACCCCCGGCTCCGTGGGAATGGAACCGGGGGCTGGGCGATAGGTCGAGGGGTCGGGCACAGGTCCAGGCTAGTCGTCGCCCCTGACGGCTCCGCCGTCGTCATTGCGTCTGACCGCTCCGCCGTCGTCATTGCGTCTGACGGCTCCGCGGTCGTTGTCGTCACTGACGGCGCCGCCGGTGTAGCGGGACTCCAGTTCGCGGAAACGCTCGAGCGCGTCCACGGCGCGTTCCCCGTCGCGCGCCTGGATGGCAACGACGGGCACGTACTCGTCGAACGGCAGCTCGAGGCGGGCCCAGGGGGCGCCGTGGTCGAAGAACAGCCCGCGCACGTCGGTCCACGGGATGTGTCGTTCGGCGACCACGTTGCGGACGGAGACGCCGTCCGCACCCGCCCGCAGCCGCGCCGGGTGAACAGCAGGACGCCTCCGGTGAGCACGACGCCGATGGCGAGGATCGCGATCTGGTCGACGACCCGCAGGTTCACGCCGGTGTCGCCGCCCCCGCGCAGCACGAGCGCCGCGAAGATGTGGACGGCCATGACGACGACCGCCGCCACGACGACCCAGCGCCGCATCTTCTCCGGGCGTACCTCGAGATCCCAGCCGGTCTCGTCGCGGGTCAACGCGCCGCCTTCCGCAGCCGCCGCAGTGTCACGGCGGTGTCGAGCGCGGCCGCGCAGGCCTGGCCACCCTTGTCCTCCGCGGAGCCGGGCAGACCGGCGCGGTCGCGGGCCTGCTGTTCGGTGTCGGTGGTGAGGACACCGTTGCCCACCGGGGTGCCCTCGTCGAGCGCGATCCGGGTGAGACCGTAGGTCACGGCGTCGCACACGTACTCGAAGTGCGGCGTGCCGCCGCGGATCACCACGCCGAGAGCGACGACTGCGTCGTGGGTGCGGGCGAGCTGCTGCGCGACGACGGGAAGTTCGATCGCTCCGGCGACCCGCTCGACGGTGACGTCGGTGATACCCGCCTGCTCGGCGACACGCTGTGCGCCGGCGATGAGGGCGTCGGAGATCTCGGTGTGCCAGCGACCGGCGACGATCGCGAGGCTCAGCCCCGCGGCGTCGGCGAGCTGCAGGTCGGGCAGGCCTTCGCCGCTCATCAGGCGTCTCCCTCGTCGAACTCGTCGAGACCGATCAGGTCGTGGCCCATACGATCGCGCTTGGTGCGCAGGTACGAGATGTTCTCGCGGTTCGCGCGCAACGGCATCGGGACACGCTCGGTGATCTGCAGGCCGTAGCCGTCGAGACCGACGCGCTTGGCCGGGTTGTTGGTCAGCAGCCGCATCGACGAGATACCGAGGTCGACGAGGATCTGAGCGCCGATGCCGTAGTCGCGGGCGTCGGCGGGAAGGCCGAGCTGCAGGTTGGCGTCGACGGTGTCGGAACCGGAGTCCTGCAGCTGGTAGGCCTGCAGCTTGTGCATCAGGCCGATGCCGCGTCCCTCGTGGCCGCGCATGTAGAGCACGACGCCGCGGCCTTCCTCGGCCACCATCTCGAGGGCTGCGTCGAGCTGCGGACCGCAGTCGCAGCGCAGCGACCCGAAGACGTCGCCGGTCAGGCATTCGGAGTGCACGCGCACGAGCACGTCGGAGCCGTCGCCGTCCGGGCCGGCGATGTCGCCGCGGACGAGCGCGACGTGTTCGACCTCGTCGTAGACGCTCTGGTAGCCGACGGCCGTGAAGTCGCCGTGCCGGGTGGGGATGCGGGCCTCGGCGACGCGCACGACGTGCTTCTCGTGCTTGCGGCGCCACGCGATGAGATCCGCGATCGAGATCAGGCGAGTTCGTGCTCGTCGGCGAAGACGCGCAGTTCGTCGGTTCGGGCCATCTCGCCTTCGTCCTTCTGCGAGACGATCTCGCAGATGACGCCGGCCGGGCGCAGGTCGCCATGCGCGCGAGGTCGACGGCGGCTTCGGTGTGTCCGGGCCGGCGCAGGACGCCACCCTCCTTGGCGCGCAGCGGCACCACGTGACCGGGACGCGTGAAGTCCTGGGCGGTGGAGTTCGGGTCGGCGAGCAGCCGCATGGTGGCGGCGCGGTCGGACGCGGAGATACCCGTGCCGATGCCTTCCTTCGCGTCGACGGTGACCGTGTAGGCGGTGCCGTGCTTGTCCTGGTTGACGCTGTACATGGGAGGCAGACCGAGACGGTCGCAGTCCTCGCCGTCCAAGGGCACGCACAGGTACCCGGATGTGTAGCGGACCATGAACGCCACGAGTTCCGGCGTTGCCTTCTCCGCGGCGAAGATGAGGTCGCCCTCGTTTTCACGGTCTTCGTCGTCGACCACGACGACCGCCTTACCGGCGGCGATGTCGGCGACCGCGCGCTCGATGGTGTCGAACCTCGTCACTTCCCTGGACTCCAACTCTCGTATCCGGACGACTCGTGCTCCGCGTCCACTGTCGATCTCCACAGTACGACGCGTCAGCGCGCGTTCTGCAGGCGCTCCACGTACTTGGCGATCACGTCGACCTCGAGGTTGACGAGGGTGCCCGGCTCGGCGGTGCCGAGCGTCGTCAGCGACAGGGTGGTCGGGATGAGCGAGATCTCGAACCACTCCTGTCCGCGTTCCCCTCCGAGACCCGAGACCGTCAGCGAGACACCGTCGACGGTGATCGAGCCCTTTTCGACGACGTAGCGGGAGATTTCGGCCGGGAGCGAGATACGCACCACCGTCCAGTTCTCCGAGGGTGTGCGGGAGACGACGGCGCCGGTGGCGTCGACGTGACCCTGCACGAGGTGGCCGCCGAGGCGGCTGTTCAGTGCGGCGGCGCGTTCGAGGTTGACGGAGCTGCCGAGGGTGAGCTGTCCGAGCGACGACCGGTTCAGCGTCTCCTGCATCACATCGGCGGTGAAGGACCCACCGTCGAGCACGTCGACGACCGTCAGGCACACCCCGTTGACCGCGATCGAATCGCCGTGCTTGGCGTCGGAGGTGACCAGCGGTCCGCGCACGGTGAAGCGTGCCGCGTCGGCGAGGTCCTCCTTCGCGACGATCTCACCGAGTTCCTCGACGATGCCGGTGAACATGTTCCGCTCCTTAGCTCCCGATCCGCGACCGGGTCCGATTCAGTTGTCCCGGTCCGGGACGAGTGTCAACAGAATGTCCGAGCCGACGGTCTCGACCCGTTCCCGGCGGAACCGTAGCGCGTCGGAGATCGTGCCCACGCCGGTGTCCTCGACGGCGGCCTCACCGGCTCCGAGCACGACGGGCGCCAGATATGCCTGGATGCGGTCGACGCAGCCCGCTGCGAGGAACGCGCCCGCGAGCCGGGGGCGCCCTCGAGCAGCACGTCGGTCGATCGCCGAGCGCGTCGAGCACCTCCCCGATGTCGTGGGTGCGCAGCACCAGCGTCGGCGCCGCGTCGTCGAGAACCCTTGCAGAGGTGGGAATCTCACGCATACCGACGACAACCCGCAGCGCTGGTGCGGCGCGAGTTCACCGTCGGGCAGACGGGCGGTCAGCCACGGGTCGTCGGCGAGGACGGTGCCGGTTCCGACGATGATCGCGTCGAGCCGGCTCCGCTGGTCGTGCACGCGCGCACGCGATTCGGGACCGGAGATCCACTTGCTCGTGCCGTCTGCCGCCGCGCTGCGACCGTCCATCGACGCGGCGTACTTCCACGTCACGTGCGGCCGGCCGGTGCGCTGCCGGTGCAACCATGCCCGCAGCGGGCCG
>LATQ01000001.1:3023436-3032536 GCA_001017865.1 Rhodococcus sp. IITR03 | reverse complement strand
CGAGCGTGACGTCGGCGCCGCGTTGGGCGGCGAGACGGGCGAGCGCGTAGCCCTGCTTGCCGGACGACCGGTTGCCGAGGAAGCGCACCGGGGTCGAGGGGCTCGCGGGTACGCCGGCGACCACGACGATGCGGCGACCGGACGAGGTCGCGGGGCAGCGCGTCGGCCCGCTCGAGCAGCAAGGAGGCCAGATTGAAGATCTCGTCGGGTTCGGGCATGCGCCCGGCACCGGTGTCCTTGCCTGTCAGCCGACCCGAGGCCGGTTCGACGACCACGGCACCGCGGCGACGCAGCGTCGCGACGTTGTCGACGGTCGCGGGATGCTCCCACATCTCGGTGTGCATCGCGGGCACGAACATCACGGGGCACGCGCGGTGAGCAGGGTGGCCGTGAGGAGGTCGTCGGCGCGACCCGCGACCGCCCGTGCCATGAGGTCGGCGGTGGCCGGAGCGATGACGACGAGGTCGGCCTCCTGCCGAGCCGGACGTGCTGCACCTGCGCACCTCGGCGAACACCCCGGTCTGCACGGGATTGCCGGAGAGCGCCTCGAAGGTGGCGCGCCCGACGAATTCGAGGGCGGACTCCGTCGGGACGACCCGCACGTGGTGTCCGCTCTCGGTGAAGGCACGGATCAGTGCGCAGGACTTGTAGGCGGCGATGCCACCGGCGACACCGACGACGATGCGGCGGCGCTGCACGGATCCGGCCTCGCCGCTCGAAGCGGGGTTGCTCACTCGCCTTCGGTGTGCTCGAGCAGATCCGAGTGGATCTCGCGCATGGCGATCGACAGCGGCTTCTCCTGCAGACCCGGCTCCACGAGGGGGCCGACGTACTCGAGGATGCCGTCGCCGAGCTGGTTGTAGTAGTCGTTGATCTGGCGTGCCCGCTTGGCGGCGTAGATCACCAGCGCGTACTTCGAGGAGGCGCGCTCGAGCAGCTCGTCGATAGGCGGGTTGGTGATACCCGTGGGGGTGTCGTAGACCGGAAGGGTGTTGCCCTCGAGGTCGGTCGCGGCTGCTGGATGCTGCTCACTCGGTGTTCTCCTGAGATGTCGCGGGATGGGAGGCGCCGGAACCGGCAGCCGGACGCGCTCGAGGCGCGGACGGTCAGTCGGCTCCGGGTCCAACCAACAAGGATACCAATTCATCGCAGGCCCGGTCGACATCGTCGTTGATGATCACGACATCGAACTCGTCCTGCGCGGCCAGTTCGCTGCGGGCGGTATCGAGCCTGCGAGCGACGACCTCGTCGGTTTCGGTGCCTCGGCCGGTGAGGCGCTCGACGAGCACCTCCCAACTGGGCGGGGCGAGGAAGGCGAGGACTGCGTCCTGCATCGCTGCACGGACGGCCCGCGCACCCGCGAGGTCGACCTCCACGAGCACCGGATGTCCCTCGGCGAGTGCGTCGAGCACCGGCTTGGCCGGCGTGCCCGATCGCTGCAGGCCGCCGTGGATGTCGGCCCATTCGAGCAGTTCGCCGGCTTCGATCATCCGGTCGAACTCGGCGCGGCCGACGAAGTGGTAGTCCACTCCGTCCACCTCGCCCGGTCGCGGGTCCCGGGTGGTGGCCGAGACACTGAAGTGCAGATCCGGGATCCGGCTCCGCAGAAGGCGTACGACGGTCGACTTACCCACCGCGGAGGGTCCGGCCAGTACCACCAGCCGGCCCCTCCGCGTTGCGGGTGCGCTGTCCGTCACGGGTCGTGCGTCAGCTACCACGTGCTCAGGCGTCGAAATCGAACCTGGCGAGCAGGGCCTTGCGCTGACGGTCGCCGAGGCCGCGCAGACGGCGGGTCGGGGCGATCTCCAGCTCGGTCATGATTTCCTGCGCCTTGACCTTGCCGACCTTCGGCAGGGCCTCGAGCAGAGCCGACACCTTCATCTTGCCGAGGATCTCGTCGTTCTCGGCGTCCTTGAGCACCTGCTTGAGGTCGGTGCCGCCGCGCTTGAGGCGCTCCTTGAGCTCAGCCGGGCACGACGGGCAGCAGCCGCCTTCTCCAGAGCAGCGGCGCGCTGCTCATCGGTCAGCTGGGGAAGGGCCACGGTTCCTCCGTCTCATCGTTGGCTTTCGAGTCTTCACCGCTGTAACCAGCGGCGATAGCGACCGTACTCACGACCACCGACGAATGCGAACCCACCCCCCGGCGATCCGCTCGAAAATCCGTGCGGTAGTGCACGCCGTTTCCGCAGTGGATCTCGCACCCTCCGATCGGCGTCGAGACATCGCCACGAACTGCTCGAACAGTGAAAAACCGCAGGTCACCGGGTATTCGATGCGACAGAGCGGGCCACATCGGGTCGGGCGGCTCCCCGGCTCACCGACCGCTGCTCCGGCGCTTCGGCGGGCCGAGAAATTTTTTTCCCATTCCGCGTGTCGCGCCACTCCGAGCGCAGGTCAGAGTGCATACGAGCGATATGTACGACTCGTGCCCGGATCGCGCGTGGCGATCCGGCACGAGAGTCGAACGTCTCAGTTCGTCAGGAAGGCGAAGCGTCCAGGGTGCGGGCGACGGCGGCCCGCAGGTCGGCGACGGACGGCGCCGCAGCACGTCGCGTGAGACGTTGGGCACGACCGCCCGCAGGTGGTCGCCTGCGAGTCGTCGCACGTCGTCGGCGGTGCCGCCCTGGGCCCCCACTCCGGGCATCAGGATGGGCCCGTGGAGGTCGGACAGGTCCGGTGCCTCGGTGAGGGTCGCACCGACCACCACACCCACGGAGCCGAGCCCTGCGGCCCCGTCCGTGGGGGCAGCGCTGTTGCGAGCAGCGCACTCGTCCACCACGGCCTGCGCGACGGTGCGCCCGTCGTCCAGCCGCGCGCGTTGGAACTGGGCACCTCGGGATTGGAGGTCGCCGCGAGCACGAACACCCCGCGGCCCGTTCCGGCGGCCAGATCGAGCGCCGGGGCGAGCGAACCGAAACCCAGATACGGGGAGACGGTCACCGCGTCCGAGCACAGCGGAGAGCCGTCCGACAGCCAGGTGCGTGCATAGGCGTCCATCGTGGAGCCGATGTCACCGCGCTTGGCGTCGGCGAGGACGAGCGCCCCCGCCTCCCCCAGGTGCGCGATGGTGCGTTCGAGAACCGCGAGACCGGCGGAGCGTAGGCTCGAAGAACGCCACCTGCGGCTTGACGACCGCGACGGTGTCGCCGAAGGCCTCGACGCACAGTTCACCGAACCGAGCCAGCCGTCGACGTCGTCGGCGAGCCCCCACGCGGTGAGGAGCCCCGGATGCGGTCGATGCCCACGCACAGCGGCCCGCGGCGCCCGAGAGCGTCCGCGAGTCGCTGCCGAAGGGCGTCACGCCTGTTCGGCGGGCACCGCCGCGCAGCCGCGCGTGCATCCGCTGGATCGAGCTGACTCCGATCTCGCCGCGCAGTGCCGCCTCGATACCCTGCACGGCCGCGGAGGCACCCTGCACCGTGGTGACGCACGGGATGTTCGCGGCGACCGCCGCGCTGCGGATCTCGTAACCGTCCACGCGCGGACCGGCGTTGCCCCAAGGGGTGTTGATGACCATGTCCACATCGCCGGCGCGGATACGGTCGACGACGTCGAGTGCGCCTTCCGGCTTGTCCTCGCCGGAGACCTTGTAGACCTGCTCGCACGGAACACCGTTGCGGCGCAGCACTTCTGCTGTTCCCACGGTGGCCATGATGTGGAAGCCCAGGTCGGCGAGGTGCTTGACCGGGAAGATCATCGACCGCTTGTCCTTGTTCGCGAGCGAGACGAAGACCGTGCCGGAGGTCGGCAGGGAACCGTAGGCGGCGGTCTGGCTCTTCGCGAACGCGGTTCCGAAGTCGTCGTCGAGGCCCATGACCTCACCGGTGGACTTCATCTCCGGGCTGAGCAGGGTGTCGATGCCCGTGCCGTCGACACGCCGGAACCGGTTGAAGGGCAGCACCGCTTCCTTCACCGCGACCGGTGCGTCGAGCGGAATGTCGCTGCCGTCGCCCTCGGCCGGGAGGATGCCCGCGGCACGCAGCTCGGCGATGGACTCGCCGAGCATCACCCGGGCGCAGGCCTTGGCGAGCTGCACCGCGGTCGCCTTCGACACGAACGGCACCGTTCGGGAGGCACGGGGGTTCGCCTCGAGGACGTAGAGGATGTCGTCCTTGAGCGCGTACTGGACGTTGAGCAGGCCCTTGACGCCGATGCCTTCGCGAGCGCGGCCGTCGAGCGGCGCACGTTCTCGATGTCGCCGCGGCCAGAGTGATCGGCGGCAGTGCACAGGCCGAGTCGCCGGAGTGGATGCCGGCCTCCTCGATGT
Organism: Rhodococcus sp. IITR03; assembly: GCA_001017865.1. Next base: position 3,028,269 of record LATQ01000001.1, on the reverse strand, counting down.
GCTCCATGATCCCGCCGATGTACACGTCGGTGCCGTCGCACAGCGCGTCGACGTCGATCTCGACGGCGTCGTCGAGGAAGCGGTCGACGAGCACGGGGCGGTCGTCGGAGATCTCGGTGGCGTTGGAGATGTAGGTCTCGAGCGCCTTCTCGTCGTAGACGATCTCCATGCCGCGACCACCGAGCACGTAGGACGGGCGCACCAGCACCGGGTATCCGATGCCGGCGGCGATCTCGCGCGCACCCTCGAAGGTGGTGGCCGTGCCGTACTTCGCGGCCGGCAGGTCGGCCTCCTCGAGCACGCGCCCGAACTCACCGCGATCTTCCGCGAGGTCGATGGCCTCGGGCGAGGTACCGACGATCGGCACCCCGGCGGCTTCAGGCGACGCGCCAGGCCGAGCGGGGTCTGGCCGCCCAGCTGGACGATGACGCCGGCGACGGTGCCGGACTCGCACTCGGCGCGGTAGACCTCGAGGACGTCCTCGAAGGTCAGCGGCTCGAAGTACAGGCGATCGGCGGTGTCGTAGTCGGTCGAGACCGTCTCGGGGTTGCAGTTGACCATCACGGTCTCGTAGCCGGCCTCGGACAGCGTCAGCGCGGCATGGACGCACGAGTAGTCGAACTCGATGCCCTGACCGATGCGGTTCGGGCCGGAGCCGAGGATGAGCACCTTGGGCTTGTCGCGCTGCTCCGCGACCTCGGACTCGGCGCGGGGTCGAGCTCGTAGGTCGAGTAGTGGTACGGCGTCTTGGCCTCGAACTCGGCGGCGCAGGTGTCCACGGTCTTGTAGACCGGGTGGATGCCGAGCTCCTGACGCAGGCGCGCACCTCGTCCTCGGAGGCGAACTGCGCCGGGCGCAGGGCCGCGATCTGCCGGTCGGAGAAGCCGTGGTGCTTGGCGTAGCGCAGCTCGGTGGCACCGAACTGCTCGGCGTTGCGGACGTCCTGGCCCAGCTCGACGATGTGCGCGAACTGCTCGAGGAACCACGTCGATCTTCGTGGCGTCGAAGAGCTGCTCGACGGTCGCACCGAGCTCCAGGGCCCGGGCGATCCGGTAGAACCGGCCGTCCGTGGGGGTGCGGATCTCCTCGAGGATCTCGTCGAGAGTGCCCTCGATCTCGGGGCCCGTCCAGAAGCCCGCGGACTTCGTCTCGAGCGAGCGCAGCACCTTGCCGAAGGCCTCGGAGAAGTTGCGGCCGATCGACATGGCCTCACCGACCGACTTCATGGTGGTGGTGAGAGTGCCGTCGCGCCGGGGAACTTCTCGAAGGCGAACCGCGGGGCCTTGACCACGACGTAGTCGAGGCTCGGTTCGAAGCAGGCCGGGGTCTCCTTGGTGATGTCGTTGACGATCTCGTCGAGCGTGTAGCCGATGGCGAGCTTGGCGGCCATCTTCGCGATCGGGTAGCCGGTGGCCTTCGACGCGAGTGCCGACGACCGCGACACGCGCGGGTTCATCTCGATGACGACGAGCCGGCCGTCGCGCGGATCCATCGCGAACTGGATGTTGCAGCCGCCGGTGTCGACACCGACCTCGCGCAGGATGGCGATCGAGAGGTCGCGCATCTTCTGGTACTCGCGGTCGGTGAGGGTCATCGCGGGAGCGACGGTCACCGAGTCGCCGGTGTGCACACCGACCGGGTCGACGTTCTCGATCGAGCAGACGATGACGACGTTGTCGGCGCCGTCGCGCATGAGCTCGAGCTCGTATTCCTTCCAGCCGAGGATGGACTCCTCGATGAGCACGTTCGCGGTGGGCGAGGCCGCGAGGCCGCCGCCGGCGATGCGCTCGAGGTCGGCGTCGTCGTAGGCCATGCCGGAGCCGAGGCCACCCATCGTGAAGGAGGGGCGCACGACGACCGGGAAGCCGAGTTCTGCGACGGTCGCGCGGACTTCGTCCATCGTGTAGCAGACGGCCGAGCGGGCGGACTCGCCACCGCACTTGGCGACGATGTCCTTGAACTTCTGCCGATCCTCGCCGCGCTGGATCGCGTCGAAGTCGGCGCCGATGAGTTCGACGTCGTACTTGTCGAGGATGCCGCGCTCGGACAGGGCGACAGCGGTGTTGAGGGCGGTCTGGCCGCCGAGGGTCGCGAGCACCGCGTCGATCGGGGTGCCGTTGGCCTGCTCGGTCGCGATGACCTTCTCGACGTAGTCGGCGGTGATCGGCTCGATGTAGGTCGAGTCGGCGAACTCGGGGTCGGTCATGATCGTGGCCGGGTTCGAGTTGACCAGGGAGACGCGCAGGCCCTCCTCGCGGAGCACCCGGCACGCCTGGGTGCCCGAGTAGTCGAACTCACAGGCCTGTCCGATGACGATCGGGCCGGACCCGATGACCAGGACGTGGGAGAGGTCGGTACGGCGTGGCATCAGTTCTTCTCTCCCTCGAGCATGCGGGTGAAACGATCGAACAGGTAGGCGGCGTCGTGCGGTCCGGCCGCCGCTTCGGGGTGGTACTGCACGGAGAAGGCACGGCCGTCGAGGAGCTTGACGCCCTCGACCGCACCGTCGTTGGCGCAGGTGTGGCTGACGACCGCGCGACCGAACGGGGTGTCGAACTCCTGGCCGGCCTCGCCTTCGAGCGCGAACCCGTGGTTCTGCGCGGTGATCGCGATGCGGCCGGTCTCGTGCTCGACCACCGGGATGTTGATGCCGCGGTGACCGAACTTCATCTTGTAGGTGCCCAGGCCGAGCGCGCGGCCGAGGATCTGGTTGCCGAAGCAGATGCCGAACAGGGGCAGACCCTGGCCGAGCACCTCCTTGGTCAGGTGCACCGCGCCGTCGGCGGTCGCGGGTCGCCCGGCCCGTTGGACAGGAAGACGCCGTCGGCCTTCAGGTCGAGGATGTCGTGCAGCGTCGCGGTGGACGGCAGCACGTGCACGCGGATGCCGCGCTGGGCGAACATGCGCGGGGTGTTGGTCTTGATGCCGAGGTCGATGGCCGCGACGGTGAAGCGGGCCTCGCCGTCGGTCGGTTCGACGACGTAACCGGAGGAGGTGCTCACCTCGCCGGCGAGGTCGGCGCCGAGCATCGAGGCTGGCTCTTCACACGGTCGAGCAGGACGTCGATGTCGAGGTCGTCACCCTTCCAGGCGAGGGCGTCGCCGGAGAAGATCCCGGCGCGCATCGAACCGCGGGTGCGCAGGTGCCGCACGAGTGCGCGGGTGTCGATGCCCGCCAGACCCACGATGTTCTGCCGCTCGAGTTCGTCCTGCAGCGAGCCGGTGGCGCGCCAGCTCGACACTCGACGCGAGGGGTCGCGGACGATGAAGCCGGCCACCCAGATCTTGGACTCGGCGTGATCGCCGGTGGGGCCGACGGACTCGTTGTCCTCGTGGTTCCAGCCGGTGTTGCCGATCTGCGGTGCCGTGGCCACCACGATCTGCCGGTGGTAGCTGGGATCGGTGAGGGTCTCCTGGTAGCCGGTCATGCCCGTGCTGAAGACGGCCTCGCCGAGGGTCTGTCCGACCGCACCGAAGGGGATGCCGCGGAAGACCCGTCCGTCCTCGAGGACCAGCACAGCCGTGCCGCCGCCGAATGTTCTGCCGCTCATGCGTTGTCTCCGTTCTTATCGACCGCACCAGAGCCGGCCGCACGGGCTGAGATCTCGCGTGTCGTGATCGTCGTGTTGTTCGTCGTGATCGTCATCGTCGTTGTGATCGTCACCGTCTCAAGATTTTTCGTCGTTCCCGTTCGTCCAGAGCGGTAGATCGACTTGTCGTCTCCGCGGAAGCCCGTGTCGATCTCGGTCCCCGAGGGCAGCTCCCAGCGGATGACCAGCACCCCGTCCTGGGACATGACCTTGCCGGCCAGCCCGCGCTCGGTGCGGATCGCACGGATCGAGTCCTGCGGGATCCAGATCGGGGATGCACCGTCGCGTTCGAGCAGCGCACCGGATCGGTAGCGCGACAGTTCCGCGTTCGCGCGGTGTCCGAGGTCGCCGACCGCGACGCGGTCCTGCCAGCTCGGCGCGAGGGTGCTGCCGACGTACAGGCCCGTGCTCGGCTCGACGAGCCGCTCCCCCAGCTCCGCGGGCACGGTCGGCAGTTCGCCGACCGCATCCCGCTGGCGTCGGGCGCGTCCCTTCCAGCCTTCCACATCAGCAGGACGAGCACCACCCAGAGCGCGAGGAAACCGACGGTGATGAGAAAGCGATCCATGTCGGTTCCTACCTTTCGGTCGAGCGCGGGAACACCGCACCGTCGCGGGCGGTGATCCGTCCGCGCAACACGGTGGTGGTGACCCGGCCCGGCAGGGTCATGTCCTCGTAGGGCGTGTTGTGGGAGATGCTCGCGAGGTCGGGACCGTGCACCGTCCACTCGGTGTCCGGGTCCACGAGCACGATGTTCGCGGGTTCGCCCACCTCGAGCGGCCTGCCCTGGTCGTCGAGGCCCACGATCTCCGCGGGACGCTCGCTCATGACCTTCGCGACGCCGCGCCAGTCCAGCAGGCCAGGCCGGACCATCGTCTCGATCACGACGGACAACGCCGTCTCGAGTCCGAGCATTCCCGGACGTGCCTGTGAGAACTCGCAGCACTTGTCCTGTTCGGCGTGCGGGGCGTGGTCGGTGGCCACACAGTCGATGGTCCCGTCCGCGAGGCCGCGGCGCAGTGCTTCGACGTCGGATCTCTCGCGCAGCGGCGGATTGACCCGGTTGATGCCGTCGTAGCTCTCGAGACGCGAGTCGTCGAGGAGCAGGTGGTGCGGCGTGACCTCGGCGCTGATCGAGATGCCCTGCGAGCGTGCCCACCGGACGAGCTCGACGGTGCCGGCCGTCGACGCGTGCAGATGTGCACGCGCGCTCCGGCGTCGCGGGCGAGCAGCGCGTCGCGGGC
>LATQ01000001.1:3018133-3023336 GCA_001017865.1 Rhodococcus sp. IITR03 | reverse complement strand
CCTCGGCGGCACTGGCCAGCCGGTGAGGCCGAGACGCGCCGCGGTCGGTCCTTCGTGCGCGACGGCACCGACGGTCAGCCGCGGCTCCTCGGCGTGCTGGGCGATCAGGACACCGAGCGAGGCCGAGTACTCGAGCGCGCGACGCATGAGCAGCGGGTCGTAGACGCACTTGCCGTCGTCGGAGAACATCCGCACGCCACCGACACCGGCGGCCATCGTGCCCATCTCGGCGAGCTGCTTGCCCTCGAGTCCGACGGTGACCGCACCCACGGGGTGGACGTCGACGAGCCCGACCTCGCGGCCGCGGCGCCACACGTGATCGGTGACGACCACCGAGTCGGCGACCGGATCGGTGTTGGCCATCGCGAACACCGCGGTGTACCCGCCGCGCGCGCGGCGGCGAGCCCGAGTCGACGGTCTCGGTGTCCTCGCGGCCCGGTTCACGCAGGTGCGTGTGCAGGTCGACGAAGCCCGGGAGCACGATCTGTCCGGTACCGTCGACGATCTCCGCGTCGGCGTCGGCCTCGAGGTCGGCGCCGATCGCGAGGATCTGCTCGTCGCCGAGCAGCACGTCGACCGGGTCGCCCTCGCCGTAGAGGCGGACGTTGCGGATGAGCACCTGCGGCGTCACCTGTGTCACTCCTGTTCCTGTGTCTCCCGGATGGGAAGTGTGGGTCACGACAGGTTCCCTTCCGTGCCCACGAGCAGGCGGAAGAGCACCGCCATCCGCACGTGGACACCGTTGCTCACCTGCTGCAGCACAGCGCTCTGCGGGGCGTCGGCGACGGGGAAGCCGATCTCCATGCCGCGGAGCATCGGGCCGGGATGCAGGATCACGGCGTGCTCCGGCAGCAACGCCGCGCGCTTGGCGTTGAGTCCGTATCGGATCGAGTACTCGCGGGCGGACGGGAAGAACCCGCCGTTCATGCGCTCGGCCTGCACCCGCAGCATCATGACCGCGTCGAGGGTGGGAAGTTCGGCGTCGAGCGAATCGGCGACCGTCACCGGCCAGGTCTCCACCCCTACCGGCAGCAGGGTGCGGGGAGCGACGAGTACGACCTCGGCGCCGAGCATGCTCAGCAGCAGCGCGTTCGACCGGGCGACACGGCTGTGCAGCACGTCGCCGACGATGCCGATCCGGCGGCCTTCGAGCGAACCGAGACGCTGGCGCAGGGTGAGCGCGTCGAGCAATGCTGGGTGGGATGTTCGTGGGTGCCGTCACCGGCGTTGACGACGGCCGGTCCGGAGCCGGATTCGTTGGTCCACTGCGCGATCCGGTGCGCGGGCACCCGGAGGCGGAGTGACGGACCACCAGCGCGTCGGCGCCGGCGGCCGTGCAGGTCAGCGCGGTGTCGCGCAGCGATTCGCCCTTCTTCACCGACGAACTGGACGCCGAGACGTTGATGACGTCGGCGCTCATCCACTTGCCGGCGACCTCGAAGGACACGCGGGTGCGGGTGGAGTTCTCGTAGAAGACGGTCATGATGGTGCGGCCGCGCAGTGTGGGGAGTTTGCGCACCTCACGCCCGAGCAGTGCCTGCTCGAACCGCTCGGCCTCATCGAGAAGCCCCGTCGCGGAGTCCTTCGTCAGATCCGCGATGGTGAGCAGGTGTTTCACTGGGACTTGCCTCCGGAGATCTCGACGGCGTCGCGCCCGTCGTGTTCGGTCAGCAGTACGCGGACGTCCTCGCTGCGCGCGGTGGGGACGTTCTTGCCGACGTAGTCGGCCCGCAGCGGCAGTTCGCGGTGGCCGCGGTCGACGAGGACCGCAAGTTGCACCGCGCGGGGTCGTCCGGAGATCGCGCAGGCGTCGAGCGCGGCGCGGACAGAGCGTCCCGAGAACAGGACGTCGTCGACGAGGACGACGAGGGTGTTGTCGACGCCGCCCTCGGGCACCGAGGTGCGCTCCAGCGGGCGGTGCGGCTTCGTGCGGAGGTCGTCACGGTAGAGCGTGATGTCGAGCGAGCCGACCGGGACACGCACGCCTGCGAATTCCTCGATGCGGTCGGCGAGGCGCTGGGCGAGGGTGATCCCGCGGGTGGGGATGCCCAGGAGCACGACACGCGGCGCGTCCTCGGGGGTGTCGAGAGCGGTCTTCTCGATGATCTGGTGCGCGATGCGCGAGATCGTCCGGTGGACGTCGGCAGCGGAGAGCAGCTCACGCGCCGGCACGCCGGTACCGGAAGACGTAGTGGGGGTAGAAGCTGTGGACCCGTCCTCGGACACGGCCATGCAGCGACCTCCTTCTCCGCCTCACTGGACGGATCGTTAAAGGATGCCTGACAGTTGTCGAGCCTATCAGCGTCGACGTCCGCCCCGGCACGGATGACGGGTGAAGCGCAACACAGGCCCCGGATGCGTGAGCGGACCCGGCGGGAAGACTCCCACCGGGCCCGCTCACGGTGCCTCGTGTCGTCGCTCACCCGAAGAGGGTGAAAATTCAGGACTCGTTCGAGCTCTGATCCTGCGACTCCTGCGCCGGCCGGACGAGGGTGGCAGCGGCAGCTGCACGCACCTGGTCGGCGACGGCGACGATCTGACCGAGCACCCCGTTGACGAAGGCCGGCGAATCGTCGGTGGACAACTGCTTCGCCAGCTCGACCGCCTCGTCGACGGCCACCACGGGCGGCACATCGGTCGCGTGGAAGAGCTCCCACACCGCGATGCGCAGGATCGCGCGGTCGACGGCGGGAAGACGGTCCAGCGTCCATTCGTGCAGGTGATCGGCGATCACCCGATCGGTCTCGTCGAGATTGTCGGCGACGCCGCGGATGATGGTCTGCGCGTATGCCGGTACCGGCGCGACCTGATCGTCGTCGATCGCGAGTTCGACGCGATCGGCAGCGAGATCGACGGGGTGCACGTCGCGGGCCTCCGCCTCGAAGAGCAGGTCCACGGCGCGCTTGCGGGCCTTGTGGCGGGCCCCGAGCTTCTTCTGGTTACCGGACACTCAGGAATTCACTCGCCCGAGGTAGCTGCCGTCGCGGGAATCGACCTTGAGCTTGTCGCCGGTGTTGATGAACAGCGGGACCTGGATCTCGGCGCCGGTCTCGAGGGTCGCGGGCTTGGTGCCGCCGGTGGAGCGGTCGCCCTGCAGGCCCGGATCGGTGTGCTGGACGACGAGTTCGACCGTGACCGGGAGCTCGACGAACAGCGGGATGTCCTCGTGCGTCGCGACCTGCACGGGCATGTTCTCGAGCAGGAACTTGGCGCTGTCGCCGAGCAGCTCGGGCGAGATGGTGATCTGGTCGTAGGTCTCGCCGTCCATGAAGACGTAGTCGGTGCCGTCGTTGTAGAGGTAGGTCATGTCGCGGCGATCGACGGTGGCGGTCTCGACCTTGACACCGGCATTCCAGGTCTTGTCGACGGTCTTGCCCGACGTCACATTCTTGAGCTTCGTGCGCACGAAAGCGGGGCCCTTGCCCGGCTTGACGTGCTGGAACTCGATGATCTGCCAGAGCTGTCCGTCGATTTTCAGAACGAGGCCGTTCTTGAAGTCACTGGTATCAGCCACTTGGTTCGTGTCTCCTAGAGTCGAGGAACCGCCCTCAAACGACGGTCAATGTCTTGTCGGTGAGCGTGAGCAACTCCGGAGTATGCTCCCGCACCACGAGCGTGTCTTCGATCCGCACGCCTCCGCGCCCCGAGAAGTACACACCCGGCTCGACGGTCACCGCCGCACCGGCGACAAGTGTACCGGTCGCCGCGGCGCCGATTCCGGGCGCTTCGTGGATCTCGAGGCCGACTCCGTGGCCGAGCCCGTGCAGGAACAGGTCGGCGTAGCCGGCCTCGGCGATCACGGTGCGCGCGGCGGCGTCCACCGCGGCGCAGTCGACACCGGGCGCGAGCGCTTCGATCCGGGTGCTGCGCGCGCAGGACCAGCTCGTACAGGTCGCGCTGCCAGTCCGCGACGCGGCTCAGCACGTAGGTGCGCGTCATGTCGGAGTGGTAGCCGCCGATCTGCGCCCCGAAGTCGAGTTTCACGAAGTCGCCCTCCGCAAGGATCGCGCCGGTCGGTCGATGGTGCGGGATCGCCGAATTGGCACCGGCGGCGACGATCGTCTCGAAGGAGATGCCGTCGGCGCCGTGCTCGAACATGCGCCATTCGAGGTCGCGGGCGACCTCCTTCTCGGTTCGCCCGGGACGCAGACCGCCCGCCGCGATCAGGTCCGCCAGTGCGCGATCGGCCGCACCGCATGCGTCGCGCAACAGGCGGATCTCGTGTTCGTCCTTCACGGCCCGCAGTTGTTCGACGAGCCCGGGAGCGGGAACGAAGCGGACGGACACGCCGAGCTCGTCCCACCGCGACCGTTCGTCGACCGTGACGACGTGACTCTCGAATCCCCAACGCGCAGAACCTGTTCCGAACTCGGTGACGAGGTGCGCGGCCGACGATCGGGCGATCACGGCCCGCAGGTCGGGGACCTGCTCCCCCACCTGCGTGACGTAGCGGCCGTCGGTGCAGATGACGGTGCGTGTCTCGTTCTCGTCGTCCTCGGTGGAGACGATCAGCGCCGCGTTGGATCCCGTGAAGCCCGTGAGGTAGCGGATACCGGTCAGATCGGTCACCAGCAGCGCATCGAGTTCGCGTTCGGCGAGCAGCGCACGCAGCGCTCGACGGCGGGAGGCGTGGTCGGCAGACATACCGCTCAACCTACCGCGATCACAGCTGTGGGACGGGACACACTGTCGGCTTCGCCACCCGTTACGCTGAGGTACATGAAACCCTGGTTGCTCCGCGGACTCGGGCTCGCCCTGGTCCACGTGGTCGTGCGCGTCCTGCTCGGTGCCGCTCTCATCCAGTGGCCGTTGCAGGGATCGGTACTGCGCTGGCTGGGCTTCGCGTGGTGGTCGTCGCAGCGTTCGTCTGGGCCGGTCTCGACGGCATCCGCGACCACCGCGCCCATCCTGAACCCGACGAGGGCGACGACCTGACGATGCGGTGGCTCGCCGCCGGTGCGGTCACCGGCCTGGTCGGCGGGGTCCTCACCTGGCTCGTCGACACCGTCACCCCGATCCCGGTGGGCGTGACGTCCCTGTTCTTCGAGATCTCCTCCGGTGCCGCGTTCACCGTGCTCCTGGTGTTCCTTCCGGCGATGGCGGCGGTGACGCTGGGCCGGTTCTTCGCGCGCCGGAACGAGCGCAAGGCCGCCCGCGACGACGACTGGTCCGTCCACCGCGAGCACCACGCGCCGCAGGCGTC
>LATQ01000001.1:3016666-3018033 GCA_001017865.1 Rhodococcus sp. IITR03 | reverse complement strand
GCGTCTCGTTCCCGACCGGCTCGGCGACCTCCGCGAGCGTGGAGCGATCGCGAGGCCTGGGAGGCATGACGCGCGCAGGCGGCCTCGACCTGCCCGCGCCGGTCGCCGGACTCGTCACGCTCGACGAACTCGTCGTGCACGGCTGGGATCTCGCCGTGGCCACGGGACAGCAGTACTCCTGCGAGCCCGACGAGATCGCCGCGTGTACCGCCTTCGCGGCGAGCATCACCGACGAGGAACGCGTCGCCGACGGGGGCGGACTGTTCGGTCCGGCCGTACGGGTGGGCGACGACGCCCCGCCGCTGGAACGCCTGATCGGACTCACCGGGCGCGACCCGTCGTGGAGACCGCCCGCATAGAACCAGGCGGACGACCAGGCGGCGGTCAGAGCAGTACGGTTCCCGCGTCGGCCTTGCCCTGGCGCGCGACCTCGGAGTAGGCCGCCGCGAGCAGGGTCGGGTCGGGTCCTTCGAGCCTGCCGGGCTTCGCGAGCCCGTCGAGGACGACGAACCGGAGCATGCCGGCGCGGTTCTTCTTGTCGGTCTGCATGCCCTTGAGCAGGTCGGCGAAGGCATCGGGATCGTAGGTGGTGGGCAGGCCCACGGATTCGAGGATCGCGCGGTGCCGGTCGGCGGTGGCGTCGTCGAGACGCCCGGCGAGCCGGCCGAGTTCGGCGGCGAAGACCAGGCCCACCGATACGGCGGCGCCGTGACGCCAGCGGTACCGCTCGCGGCGCTCGATGGCGTGGCCGAGGGTGTGGCCGTAGTTGAGGATCTCGCGCAGGCTCGACTCCTTGAGGTCGGCCGCGACCACCTTCGCCTTGACCTCGACCGATCGACGGATCAGCTCGGGCAGCACCGTCCCGGCGGGATCGAGCGCGGCCTCGGGGTTCGCCTCGATCAGGTCGAGGATCACCGGATCGGCGATGAAGCCGGTCTTGATCACCTCGCGAGTCCGGCCACGATCTCGTTGCGCGGCACCGTCTCGAGGGTCGCAAGGTCGACGAAGACCGCCGAGGGCTCGTGGAACGAACCGACGAGGTTCTTGCCCGCCTCGGTGTTGATGCCGGTCTTGCCGCCCACCGCGGCGTCGACCATCGCCAGCAGCGTGGTGGGGATGTGGTAGACCCGCACGCCGCGCATCCACGTCGCGGCCACGAATCCTGCGAGGTCGGTGGCGGCACCGCCGCCGAGGCTGATGACGGCGTCCGAACGGGTCAGGCCGATGCGGCCGAGCACCTCCCAGCAGAATCCGGCGACGGCCAGTTCCTTGCCGTCCTCGCGTCGGGGATCTCGATGCGGTGGCGTCGATGCCGGTCTCGGCGAGCGCCTCCCGCACGCTCGCCGCGCGGTGAGCGTCGGCTGGTG
>LATQ01000001.1:3015404-3016566 GCA_001017865.1 Rhodococcus sp. IITR03 | reverse complement strand
CCCGGATGGTCGCGCCCTGCCGGTACAGCGGGCGGCGGCGACGCATGAGTCGCGGTACTTCTGGGCCGGATCACCGCCGGCCAGCAACGGCCTGGTTCCGGCGGCGCCGACCGCGCCGGTGCGACGCAGTCCTTCCGCCACGCTGATCTCGAGATAGACGACGGTGTGTCCGGCCAGTCGCGCGCGGGTGCGCTCCGAGAGGATCGCTCCCCCACCCAGGGACACCACACCGTCGTGGGTGTCGAGGGCGCGCGCGACGACCTCCTCCTCGATCTCCCGGAAGGCCGGTTCGCCGTCCTGGGAGAAGATCTCGGGGATGGTCCGGCCGGTCACACGCTCGATCTCGCGTCGGTGTCGAGCAACGGCAGGTCGAGTGCATTCGCGACTCGACGACCGATCGTCGACTTGCCCGCTCCCGGCGGGCCGATGAGTACCACGCGAGGCGACATGAGATCACCGCGGCGGCCGCGCCGCGATGCCCTTCAGGTAGTGGTCGATGTTGCTCACGGTCTCGGCGAGCGAGTCGCCACCGAACTTCTCGAGGGCGGCCTGCGCGACGACGAGGGCGACCATCGCCTCGGCGACGACACCCGCCGCGGGCACCGCGCACACGTCGGAACGCTGGTGGATCGCGACGGCCTCGTCGCCGGTGGTCATGTCGACCGTCGACAGGGCGCGCGGCACGGTCGAGATCGGCTTCATCGCCGCCCGCACGCGCAGGGCCTCACCGTTGGTCATGCCGCCTTCGATGCCACCGGCACGGTTGCTCGAGCGGAGCACACCGTCGGGACCGGGCTTCATCTCGTCGTGGGCGGCGCTGCCGCGTCGGCGCGCGGTCTCGAAGCCGTCGCCGACCTCGACACCCTTGATGGCCTGGATTCCCATGAGGCCGCGGCCAGTCGCGCGTCGAGGCGATCGGCACCGCTGACGAACGAACCGAGGCCCACGGGCAGCCCGTGCACCACGACCTCGACGATGCCGCCGAGGGTGTCGCCGTCGCGCTTCGCGGCCTCGATCTCGGCGATCATGGATTCCTCGGCGGCCCTGTCGTAGGCGCGCACGGGGCTCGCGTCGATCGCGGCGAGATCGTCGGCACCGGGTTCGGGGCGACATAGGGATCGGATGCGCCGATGGAGATGACGTGCGAGACGACCTCGGCGCC
>LATQ01000001.1:3014097-3015304 GCA_001017865.1 Rhodococcus sp. IITR03 | reverse complement strand
CGGCCTCGATCTCGGCGATCATGGATTCCTCGGCGGCCTGTCGTAGGCGCGCACGGGGCTCGCGTCGATCGCGGCGAGATCGTCGGCACCGGGTTCGGGGCCGACATAGGGATCGGATGCGCCGATGGAGATGACGTGCGAGACGACTCGGCAGCCGAACGCTGGCGCAGGAAGTTCCGGGGCGACGGTGCCGGCCGCCACGCGTGCTGCGGTCTCCCGGGCGCTGGCGCGCTCGAGGACGGGACGCGCGTCGTCGAAGCCGTACTTGAGCATGCCCGCGAAGTCGGCGTGGCCGGGGCGGGGACGGGTCAGCGGCGCGTTGCGCGCCTGGCCTTCGAGCAGTTCGGCATCGACCGGGTCGGCGGCCATGATGGTTTCCCACTTGGGCCATTCGGTGTTGCCGATCTCGATCGCGATCGGGCCGCCCAGGGTGCGTCCGTGCCGGACGCCACCGATCACGGTGACCTTGTCGGCCTCGAACTTCATGCGTGCGCCGCGGCCGTACCCCAGTCGCCGTCGCGCAAGTTGCTCCGAGATGTCGTTCGACGTCACCTCGACTCCGGCGACCATCCCCTCGAGCATCGCGACGAGGGCGGGACCATGGGATTCTCCAGCAGTTATCCAACGCAGCACAGGTCCATCCTTCCATGTTCGTCCGCCGACTCGACATGCCGCCCCTGGTCAACCCGTCGAGATCGCCGCCAGTGCCGCGGCGGCGCACATCGACAGTCCGTGCGGAAGCACGCGCGGAGCGGCATGCGCTTCCCCGCAGCGGGCCTCCCGGAGTCGCAGAATCAGGGCCGCACCTGCGGTGAGGACGGGTGGGAGCAGTGCACCGAGGAGCACCGCCGAGGGGCCGGCGAGTCCGGTGACGGCACCGAGTCCGAGGGCGAGTTTGACGTCGCCCGCACCCACCGATCGCGGTACCGCGAGGTGGGTGATCAACAACGGTGCCGCGAGCAGAAGTGCACCGGCGAACGCCGCCCGGCCGTGCCCCGTCGCCGCGGCCACGCCGAGGATCGTGCCCGCTCCCCCGAGCGTCAGCACGTTCGGCAGACGCCGCACGAGCAGGTCCACGGTGCTCAGGCACACGCACCACCATCCGAACATCGCTGCTCCGACGACCGCGGCGCCCGTGGTGATCGAGACCGCGACGAGTGCGGCTGCCGCGCATGCCGCCTCGCACGAACCCGGGGGGCGGCCGACG
>LATQ01000001.1:3007025-3013997 GCA_001017865.1 Rhodococcus sp. IITR03 | reverse complement strand
ACCGATCGCTCCCCACACCCACGCCGAGGACCACCATCGCGAGCCCACCCACCGTCTCCCCTGCCACGACCCGGAGCATCCCCCGTCCGCACTCGCCGGCAGGGCGTTCGCGCGGTGTCCTGCCCGGTCCTGTGGACAGGCACACCACCTGTGGACAAAGCCGCACGGTGCGGCGATCGTCCTGCGAGGATTGCCGGAGTCTGTCGGTTCCGGTCGGAAGGTTCTGGTCGAATGGAGATTTCGTCGCTGCTCGAACACGTGGGCACGGCCATCGACGTCGTCGGAGTCGGCGTCATGGTGATCGGCGCAGTGGCGGCGACGTGGATCGCGGCGACGCGCGGCGGCGCGGACCGGGTTCGGAGATCTACGAGCCGTACCGGCGCAATCTCGGCCGGTCGATCCTGCTCGGCCTCGAATTCCTGGTCGCCGCCGACATCATCAAGACCGTCGCCGTCACGCCGACCTTCACGTCGGTGGGTGTGCTGGCGGTCATCGTGCTCATCCGTACCTTCCTGAGCTGGTCGCTGCAGCTGGAGATCGACGGCCGGTGGCCGTGGCAGCGTTCGGTTCCCGAGGCCGAGACGACGACCGGCACGACACCGGCTACCTGAGCGCGTCCCGCAGGTCGTCGCGGCGACGTAGGAGATGTGCGCGTTCGACCGCGTTCTCCGTGCGCGCCGCGGCGGTGGTGTACGCCTCGCTCGCTCGGTGATCCGGCCGAGGCGGGCGAGCAGGTCGGCCCGGACGGCGTGGAAGACGTGGTACCGCTCGAGGTCGAGGCGGTCGACGAGCCCGAGAGCCGCTGCGGGACCCTCCACTTCGGCGAGTGCGACGGCCCGGTGCAACGCGACGACCGGTGTGGGATCCGCGGCCATCAGCAGGTCGTAGAGCGCGACGATCTGCGCCCAATCGGTGTCCTCGAAGGTGGGCGCGTCGGCGTGCACCGCGGCGATCGCGGCCTGGATCTGGTAGGGCCCCGGCCTGTTCCAGCGCAGGTGCGCCGCACGAGCGCCTGCCCTTCGTCGATCAGCGCGCGGTCCCACCGCGAGCGGTCCTGGTCTGCGAGCAGGACGAGTTCGCCGCCGCGCCCTGTCCGCGCGGCGCGTCGGGATTCGCCGAGGAGCATCAGGGCGAGAAGTCCCGTGGTCTCGGGATCGTCGGGAACGAGCCCTGCCAGCAAGCGGGCCAGCCGCACCGCCTCCGAACACAGATCCGTGTCGGCGAGTTCGGGTCCGGTGCTCGCCGTGTGGCCCTCCGTGTACACGAGATAGAGCACGGACCGCACCGCGTCGAGGCGTTCGGGAAACTCGTCCGGGGACGGGATGCGAAACGGGATGCGCGCGTCGCGGATCTTTCGTTTGGCGCGGGAGATCCGTTGCCCCATCGTCGTTTCCGGCACGAGGAAGGCCCGGGCGATCTGCGTGGTGGTGAGCCCGCCGAGCAGGCGCAATGTCAGCGCGACTCGTGCCTGAGGCGCAAGCGCCGGGTGACAACAGGTGAAGATCAGACGGAGGCGGTCGTCAGGGATCTCGGGCGAGACGACCGCCTCGGGGTCGACCGCGACGCCGGATGTCGGGTGGAGCAGGTCCGCCTCGGCGTGCTTGACCGATCGTGCGGCCTCCCGTCGTGCCCTGTCGATCGCCCGGCGACGGGCGGTGGTGATGATCCATCCGGCCGGGCTCGGTGGGATGCCTTCCCCGGGCCATCGTTCGACGGCGGTCGAGAAGGCGTCCTGCACCGCGTCCTCGGCGACGTCGATGTCGCCGAGGACGCGGGTGAGCACGGCGACCGCGCGGCCGTACTCCTCACGGAAGATGCGACCGATGTCGGCGGTGGACGGCCCGGTCATCGAGGTACGCAGGTCATCCGGCGCAGGATCCGAACTCCAGGGGCCGCACCTCGATGGGCAGTGTGGTGGCATCGGCGAGACCGCGCGCCCACTTCAGCGCCTCGTCGAGGTCGGGCACGTCGATGACGTCGAAGCCACCGAGATGCTCCTTGCCCTCGATGTACGGACCGTCGGTCGTCACCGTGCGCCCCTCGTCCGTGCGCACGACCGTCGCCGTGTCCGGCGGGTGCAGGCCGCCGGAGAACACCCAGATCCCTGCCTCCCGGATCTCGTTCTGCCACGCCGCGACCTTCTTCATGATCGGGTCGAGGAACTCCGGTGACGGCGGTTCACCGTCGCTGGTAGATGCTCAGCAGGTACTGCGCCATGTCGGGGTCCTTCCCCTCGGCGGCCGGCGGTTCCGGCCTCTCACCCTCTACACGAACGGTAGGGCGCCGATTCGACACCTGCGCGGAGAAATCCGCTGCCCACCCGCTCAGGTATCGCGGGTGGACAGCGGACGGTGTCGGGTGCGGCTACTGCGCGACGAGTTCGAGGATGGTGGCGTTGGCCTGGCCGCCGCCTTCGCACATGGTCTGCAGGCCGTAGCGGAGGTTGTTGCGGCGCATGTGGAAGATCATGTCAGTGAGGATGCGGGCGCCGGAACCCCCGAGCGGGTGACCGAGGGCGATCGCACCACCGTTGGGGTTGAGCTTGTCCTCGGGTGCGCCGATCTCCTTCTGCCAGGCCATGGGCACCGGAGCGAACGCCTCGTTGACCTCGAAGACGCCGATGTCGTCGACGGACAGGCCGGACTTCGCGAGTGCCTTCTCCGTCGCCGGGATGGGTGCGGTGAGCATGATGACCGGGTCGGAGCCGGTCACGACGGCGGTGTGGATCTTCGCGAGCGGAGTCAGGCCGTGCTTCACGGCGGCCTCCTCGCTCATGATCAGCAGTGCGGCGGATCCGTCGGAGATCTGCGAGGAGTTCCCGGCGTGGATGACACCGTCCTCCTTGAAGACGGTCTTCAGGCCGGCGAGCTTCTCGACGGTGGTGCCGCGGCGGATGCCTCGTCCTGCGAGACGACGGTTCCGTCCGGGGTGGTGACCGGCACGATCTGGTCGGCGAACAGTCCGGCGTCCTGGGCGGCGGCGGCCCGTTCGTGCGAGCGCGCGGAGAAGGCGTCCACGTCGGTGCGGCTCAGGCCCCACTTCTCGGCGATCATCTCGGCGCCGATGCCCTGGTTCGGCCGCGCCCCGTCGTACCGCTCGAGGAAGGCTCGGGGTAGGGCGACCCGCCCACGGAGGTCGAGGTGCCCATGGCACCCGCGACATCACCTCGACGCCACCGGCGACGACGACGTCGTAGTGTCCCGCTTCGACGCTCGCGATCGCGAAGTTCAGCGCCTGCTGGCTCGAGCCGCACTGCCGGTCGATGGTCACGCCGGCACGGACTCCGGCCAGCCCGCTGTGAGCACCGCGGTGCGGGCGATGTCGATGGCCTGCTCGCCGGCCTGCTGCACGCAACCCCAGATGACGTCCTCGACGACCTCCGGATCGATGCCGCGCGCTCGACCAGCGCGTTCAGCACGACGGCGGACAGTTGTGCCGGGTGCACGCCGGACAGGCCGCCGTTCCTCCTGCCGACAGGTGTGCGCACGGCCTGGACGATCACTGCACTCATGTTTGCTCCTTCTCGACCCGCAGGCGACAGCGGTGACAGCCGTCACGGCCGTCGGACGGGTCCGACACTACTTCGCGAACGGGCCGGAAAGTGCTCGCGGACCATTCTCGTTCGGTATCGGACCCCTCACCCGTATCTATGGATCGAGGAGCGTGCGGGATCTCAGGCCGGGTGCGGAGAATTCAGGTCGAGCCCGACGGCACGCGCCATCTCCGCGCGCGGGGCGGGCAAACCCGTGAACTGCTCGACCTGCCCGAAGGCCTGGTTGAGCAGCATGTGCAGACCGCTGACGACGCGGACGCCGCGTACCTCGGCCGCTGTCGCCAGCGGCGTGGGCCAGGGTCGTAGATCGCATCGAGGATGCGCGGGGCCTGTGCGAGAGCCTCCGCGTACGGGGCTGCTGCGGGTGCGGGCACGGTGCTCACGAGCGCACCGGCCTCGGCGCAGACCCGGCCGAGTTCGGGGGCGTCGAACGACAGCCATCGGGCCTCGATGTCGTCGTCGAGACAATCGAACGTCGCGCGGGCCTTCTCCTCGGACCGCGCAACCACGGTCACCGAGCGCACACCGAGGTCGGTGAGACCCACGAGCGCCGGTCGGGCGGTGCCACCCGAGCCCACGACGACCGCCGACGCGCCGGACAGATCGCCGACGCCGACCGAACGCAGTGCTCCGGACACGCCGTCGACGTCGGTGCAGTCGGCGCGCCACCCGCTCTCGATGCGGACGAGGGTGTTGGCCGATCCGATCCTGACGGCCCGCTCGGTGCGTTCGGTGGCGAACTCGAGTGCCGCGAACTTGCCGGGCATCGTGACGGACAGACCCACCCATTCCTCACCGAGTGAGGACACGAGTCCCGGCAGCTGCTCACCGGTGCATTCGATGCGTTCGTAGGTCCACTCGGTCAGCCCGAGTGCCCGGTACGCCGCGAGATGCAACAGGGGCGACTTCGAGTGCGCGATGGGTTTCCCGAGGACCGCGGCCCTCCGGACACCCCCGTTCGGATCAGCGGCCACTGTCGAGGATCCCGCTCGCGAGTGCCAGTTCGGTGTTCTGCAGGTGCTCCTCGTAGGAATTCGCGAAGAGCGTGGTGCCCTTGTCGTCGATCGTCACGAAGTAGATCCATTCCCCCGGTTCCGTTCTCCATCGCCTGCAGCGCACCGATGCTCGGTGACGAGATGGGCGTCGCCGGCAGACCGACCATGGCATACGTGTTCCAGGGGGTCACCCGCGCGCGGTCGGCGTCGGTGGTCGCGAGTTCGGTCTCGTCGAGCTCGTAGTTGACGGTCGAGTCGAACTGGAGCATCTGGTCGATCTCGAGGCGGTTGAGGATCACGCGGGCGACCTTCGCGAAATCCTGTGGCAGGGCCTCGCGTTCGACGAGCGATGCGGAGATGAGCATCTCGTACGGGGTCAGGCCCACGCGTGCGGCCGCGTCGGTGATCCCCGTCGCGTCGTAGCTGGCAGCACTTTCCGACACGAGGCGGGCGAGGATCTCGACGGGTTCGGCCGTCGGATCGAAATCCCAGCTGCCCGCGGCGATGAGGCCTTCGAGCTGTCGCCTGCGGTCGGTACATTCGCGACCGCGTCGCGCGCCCATTCCGGAACGCCGAGCGCCTGCAGGTCCGGGGTGGCACCGGCCGCGTCGAGTTCCTCGTAGGTGACGCAGTTCTCCGCGGCCGGATCGCCGTGGCAGCTCGCCTCGGCGATGAGTGTGTAGATGCCCTTGCGGACGGCACCGGTGTTGACGTCGCGGATGTCGTGGAGCTGACGCCCCTCGGAGATCACGAGCGCACCGACCCGGCTGGCCGGGTCGACGAGGGCGGCGACGGCGTCGACAGCCGGGATGTTGGTGGCCACCTGGTAGAAGCCGGGCTGCAGCGAATTCATCCCCGAGTTCTGCACGGCCGCTTCGTAGAAGGCAGCGGAACTCGCGACGACACCCTTGTCGACGAACTCGCTGCCGATCTCTCCGGCGGTCTCGCCGGGGTTGACCTGGACGACGACGGCCGGTCCGGGAGGTCCGGTGAAGTCCGGCGGAAGATCGGTGCCGAGGAACCGGTCGTAGGCGAGATAACCGCCACCCACGACGACGAGCAGGAGCACCGCGGCGGCGAGCGCGCCCACGACACGTCCGCGCTTCTTGCGCCCGCTCGCCTTCGGATTGCGGCGTGCGGCGCTTCCGAACCGTCGGACCGCGAGGGGGACCGCACGCTGCTCGGCGGTGACCTCCTCCGCTGCGACCGCGTCGGCGGCGGAGTCGTCGTCGCGGTAGGCGTCACGGTTCGCGTCGCGTGCGGCGTAGGAGTATCCGCCCGGGTACTCGTCGTCGAGATGTCCACCCTCGGGGTGATCGGCCGGAGCGTGTCCGGGATCGGCGCCGGTGGATCCGTCGTGCTCGTACCCGGATCCTGCGTAACCTCCGTCGCCGTAGCCCTGCTCGGTATAGCCCTGCTCGGTATAGCCCTGCTCGGTATAGCCCTGCTCGACGTACCCTGATGTTCCTCGGCGTACCCCTGCTCGCCGTAACCCTGTTCGGGGTGACGGGGCGGCGGGCCGTCGAATACACCCGGTCCGAAGTTCAGGACCGTGGTCTCGTGATCGTCCGGATCGGGTCGACGGGCCTCCGGGTGCCACCCGGGACGCTCTCGTACGCACCACCGCCGTACGGTTCACGGCCGTGGGAGTCGTTGCCGTACGGATCGTCGTACCGGTACCGCGGGTCGGATCGATACGGATCCTCGGATCCGGTGCGATAGGGATCCTCGGATCCGGTGCGATAGGGATCCTCGGATCCGGTGCGATCCACTGGAGGTTCCGTGTACCCACCGGCGTAAGGATCCGCGAACAGATCCTGCCGCGCGTTCTCCGAATGGTCGTCGTGTCGTCCGTGCCGGCTCACCGGCTGCCCCTGCGTCACGCCCCGACTCGTTCACTACCGAACTCCGCTCGTCCAACCAACCCTGCAAGATGGCCACGGCGGCAGCCTGGTCGATGACCGGCCGCGCACCTCGCGCACTCACCCCGCTCTCGCGGAGGGCGCGCGCCGCAGTGACCGTCGTGAAACGTTCGTCGGCCAGGCGCACGGGAACATCGGGTAGGGCACGGCGAAGTCGACGCGCGAAGTCGCTCGCCAGTTTCGCAGCCTTGCCGGGCTCACCGCGCAGTGTCTGCGGCAGCCCGACGATAACCTCAACAGCCTCGTATTCCCTAACGATCTCGACGATGCGCCGGATATCGGGTGCGTCGGGTCCGCGTTCCTTGGACCGCGGCACCGTCTCGACCGGGGTGGCGAGGATCCCGTCGGGTCGCTGGAGGCGACCCCGATCCGGACGCTGCCGACGTCGACTGCGATGCGGCGACCACGGCCGGGATCGTCACTCCGGGACGATCGGGCGCGGCGGTTCGGCACGCTCAGCCGGCCAGCTCGCTCAGACGGGCACGGAAGGCATCGAGTGCGG
>LATQ01000001.1:3003736-3006925 GCA_001017865.1 Rhodococcus sp. IITR03 | reverse complement strand
TTCGGTGAGCTTCGCGCCGTACGCGCCTTCGCGCCTTGCCCGCGTACGTTCCGGCTGCGGCGGCGACGTTCGCGGCGCGGTCTTCTCGAGCTCCTTCTCCGCGGCCTTGAGCCGGTCGAGCAAGGCCTCGACACGTCCGGGCACCTCCTCGGAGGGAACCCTCAGGGTCGAGGACAGGCCCGCGAGCAGCGCGCGTTCCTTCGCCAGGTGGCGGTAGGAGTCGAGACCGACGTACGCCTCGACGCGGCGGATGCCGGAACCGACGGACTGCTCACCGAGGAGGGTGACGGTGCCGACGTGCGAGGAGTGCTGCACGTGCGTGCCGCCGCACAGCTCCATCGAGAACGGGCCACCGATCTCGACGACGCGGACCTCGTCGCCGTAGTTCTCGCCGAACAGGGCCATCGCACCCATCTTCTTGGCCTTGTCGAGGTCGGTGACGAAGGTGTTGACGGGGTAGTTCGCCGCGACGGCCTCGTTGGTGACGGCCTCGATGTCCTGCTTCTGCTGCTCGGACAGGGCGCCGGGCCACGAGAAGTCGAAGCGCAGGTAGCCGGGCTTGTTGAGCGAACCGGCCTGCACGGCGTTGGGGCCGAGCACCTCGCGCAACGCGGCGTGGACCAGGTGGGTGCCGGAATGACCCTGGGTTGCGCCCTTGCGCCACTCGGGATCGACCTGCACGAGGACGGCGTCGCCTTCGACGACCTGACCCTCGAGCACCGTGACCTTGTGCGTCCACAGCTGCTTGGCGATCTTCTGGACGTCGTCGACCTTGATCTTCAGGCCGGGGCCGGTGATGGTGCCGATGTCGGCGATCTGGCCGCCGGACTCCGCGTAGAGGGGGCTGCGGTCGAGGATCAGCTCGACCTGCTGGCCGCGCTCGCCGCGTGCAGGCGCTCGCCACCGGTGATGACGGCGAGCACGTGCGCCTCGGTCACCAGCTCGCTGAAGCCGGTGAACTCCGTCGGACCACGGTCGAGGAGTTCCTTGTAGACGGTCAGGTCGGCGTGGGCGTGCTTGCGGGCGCGGGCGTCGTCCTTGGCGCGCTGGCGCTGCTCGGCCATGAGCGACCGGAAGCTTCCTCGTCGACGGTCAGGCCCGCCTCGGCCGCCATCTCGAGGGTGAGGTCGATCGGGAACCCGTAGGTGTCGTGGAGGGTGAACGCTCGGTGCCGCCGAGCACATTCCTACCCTGCGACTTCACGGTTTCGACGGCGCCTTCGAACAGCTTGCTGCCGGTACCGAGGGTCTTGAGGAAGGCCGTCTCCTCGCCCACCGCGACGGTCTCGATGCGCGAGAAGTCGGTGTCGAGTTCGGGATAGGACGGGGCCATGGTGTCGCGCACGACCGCCATGAACTCGCGCATGGTGGGCTTGTCGGCGCCGAGCAGACGCGCCGAGCGCACGATGCGGCGGAGCAGGCGGCGCAGCACGTAGCCGCGGCCGTCGTTGCCGGGGTTGACGCCGTCGACGATGAGCATCGCCGCGGTGCGGGCGTGGTCGGCGATGACGCGGAAGCGCACGTCGTCGTCGTGTTTCGCGCCGTAGACGGCGCCGGTGAGTTCGGCGGCCTTGTCGATGACGGGGCGCAGCAGGTCGGTCTCGTAGACGTTCTCGACGCCTGGAGCAGGAAGGCGACGCGCTCGACACCCATGCCGGTGTCGATGTTCTTCTTCGGCAGCGGGCCGAGGATCGGGTAGTCGTCCTTGGCACCGCCCTCACCGCGCTCGTTCTGCATGAACACGAGATTCCAGATCTCGATGTAGCGGTCCTCGTCGGCCTCGGGGCCGCCTTCGACGCCGTAGTCGGGGCCGCGGTCGTAGAAGATCTCGGAGCACGGGCCGCACGGGCCGGGGATGCCCATCGACCAGTAGTTGTCCTTCATGCCGCGACGCTGGATGCGCTCCTCGGGCACGCCGACCTTGTCGCGCCAGATCGAGAACGCTTCGTCGTCGTCGAGATAGACCGTCGCCCACAGCTTCTCGGGGTCGATTCCGTAGCCGCCGTCCTCGACGGAGCCGGTGAGCAGCGACCACGCGAAGGTGATGGCCTCTTCCTTGAAGTAGTCGCCGAACGAGAAGTTGCCGGCCATCTGGAAGAAGGTGTTGTGGCGGGTGGTCTTGCCGACCTCCTCGATGTCGAGGGTGCGCACACACTTCTGCACCGACGTGGCGCGGGTGTAGGGCGGAGTCTGCTGCCCGAGGAAGTAGGGCACGAAGGGGACCATGCCGGCGTTGACGAACAGCAGGTTGGGATCGGCGAGGATCAGCGACGCGCTGGGCACCTCGGTGTGTCCCGCCTTCACGAAGTGATCGAGAAAGCGCCTGCGGATCTCGTGGGTCTGCACGTCGATGGTCCTTTGTGGTCTGGCGATGGTGTGAACTACCCGGGACGGGCGGTCGATCCTGTCGATCGGCCGTTCTTCAGCTTATCGCGCCGCCGAAAGTGGCTCGGTACGGCGCCGTGAGTACTCGGCGGACGACGTCACCGCTCACCGCGCACGATGCGGCGCAGCTTGGGCAGGCGGGCCGACAGCTCCCGTTCCACACCGCGACCGGTCGGCTCGTAGTAGTCGACGCCGACCAGCTCGTCCGGGGCGTACTGCTGCGCGAGCACGCCGTCGGGGTGCGCGTGCGGGAACTTGTAGCCGATCGCGTTGCCGAGCTTCTGCGCGCCTGGTAATGACCGTCGCGCAGGTGAGCGGGTACCGGCCCGGCCTTACCGGCCTTCACGTCGGCGATCGCGGCGCCGAGGGCTGCGGTGACCGAACCCGATTTGGGGGCGGTGGCGATGTGGATGGTGGCCTGGGCGAGCGCGAGCTGGGCTTCGGGCATCCCGACCTGCTGCACGACCTGCGCTGCGGCGACCGCCGTCTGCAGAGCGGTGGGATCGGCCATGCCCACCTCCTCGCTGGCCTGGATCATGAGGCGGCGGGCGATGAAGCGCGGGTCCTCCCCCGCGACGATCATCCGTGCCAGATAGTGCAGTGCCGCGTCGACGTCGGAGCCGCGCAGCGACTTGATGAAGGCGCTCGCGACGTCGAAGTGCTGATCGCCGTCGCGGTCGTAACGGACGGCGGCCTCGTCGATACTCGACTCCACGGTCGCGAGGTCGATGACGGCCGCGTCGCCACCGGAACGGCGAGCGCGGTGTCGGGGCGCTCCAGCGCCGTCAGGGCACGGCGGGCGTCG
>LATQ01000001.1:2988542-3003636 GCA_001017865.1 Rhodococcus sp. IITR03 | reverse complement strand
CAGCAGCGCCCGCGACTCCTCGCGACCGACGGTCGCCGCATGCATGCGCCGAGTGCCTGGCCAGGGCCATCAGGGTGTTCCCGGCGGCCTCGGAACTGTTGCGCAGCACCTCCGACAGGGTGGTCGCGTCGCCGAGGTCGCTGAGCACCAGCAGGCGGGCGTCGAAGTCGTAGGCGAGCAGCTCGGCGCCCGGACGGTGATCCTTCGCGAGGGCCGTCGTGACTGGTAGGAGACCGCCTCACGGAGGAAGGCGATCTGCTCGTCCGTCTCGGAACCACGGAAGTCGACGTGACCTGTACCGCGCGAGGGCGGCACCTGCTTGAGGACCAGGGTGCGCGGGAGCGAGAACGGATTGGCGGCCACTCGTACCCGTACGACCACCGAACGTCCACTGCCCCCGAGATCCACGGGATCGGTCAGGGTCACCGTGGCGCCGGTACGGCGGGTGAGCAGCGCTTCGGCGGCGTGAACCACCTCGGACACGGGGTCTGCCAATGTTGCGGTCATCACTGCCCAATCTACAGGTTCTCGGTCACGACGAGGTCCTCCACAATGCTCGGATCGAGCAGGACCTTCTTCACCCGTGCCCGGCCCACCAGGTCGCTTTTGTCTGCTTTGCGAGGGGAAATCGCTGTTCATCCGGGCGTGTCCCCGTTCCCGATCCGGTCGCTCCGCTCCGCGGGCGCCGATCACGATCGGGACACGTCACGATCATTCCGGTGAAACGTGTGTCACCTTCTGAAAACCACGGGCGGTGCCACGATCCACCGCAGCCTTCACGACACCGAAGATCAGACCCTGCAGCGGCCGCGATCAGCACGTCCCGGGTGCGCTGCGACAGATCCTGGGGTTCGGGCCGTTCGTCACTGCCGCCGACCTTCTTCCACACCTGGTTGAAGACGGCTCCGGCGAGGATGCCACCTCCCACACTGGCTGCGAGAGCGAGCGGCTTGTAGAAGATCACGCGTGCGTCGGCCATGGATACCTCCTCGATCCGTCGCCCCCGTTGGCGCCGGACCGACGGAATACCCGGGCTCGATCCTCACAAACCTCATCGGGCCCACGAACCTCACCCGGGAACACCGCCGGACGGCACACACGACGGCGCGGTGCCCCCGTCCGGAGAGGGGCGACACCGCGCCATCGACAGCTACGGGTGATCAGGCCTTGTCGGCACCCTCGGTCTCGGGCTCGGGCACGAAGTCGATGCCCGTCTCCTTGCGCTGCTCCGGCGTGATCGGGCCGGGAGCATCGGTCAGCGGATCGACACCGCCACCGGACTTGGGGAACGCGATGACCTCGCGGATCGAGTCCACCCCGGCGAGCAGCGCGGTGATGCGGTCCCAGCCGAAGGCGATGCCGCCGTGCGGGGGCGCGCCGTACTTGAACGCCTCGAGCAGGAAGCCGAACTTCTCGTTCGCCTCCTCCTCCGAGATGCCCATCACCTTGAACACCCGCTCCTGGATGTCGGGGCGGTGGATACGGATCGAGCCGCCACCGATCTCGTTGCCGTTGCAGACGATGTCGTAGCGTACGCCAGCGCCGAACCCGGATCGGTGTCGAAGGTGTCGATGTACTCGGGCTTGGGCGAGGTGAACGCGTGGTGCACCGCGGTCCACGCCGAATGACCGAGGGCCACATCGCCGCTCGCGGTTGCATCGGCCGCCGGCTCGAACAGCGGGGCGTCGACCACCCACACGAACGCCCATGCGTTCGGATCGATCAGATCGAGCTTGCGGGCGATCTCGTCGCGGGCGGCGCCGAGCAGTGCACGCATCTGCTTGGTGGGACCGGCGGCGAAGAAGATGCAGTCGCCGGGGTTAGCGCCCACATGCGCGGCGAGACCCTCGCGCTCGGTGTCGGTGAGGTTCTTGGCGACCGGACCGCTCAACGTGCCGTCCTCACCGACGAGCACGTAGGCGAGACCCTTGGCACCGCGCTGCTTGGCCCACTCCTGCCATGCGTCGAGCTGACGACGCGGCTGGCTCGCGCCACCGGGCATGACGACGGCACCGACGTACTCGGCCTGGAAGACGCGGAAGGTGGTGTCCTTGAAGAACTCCTTGCACTCCACGAGTTCGATGCCGAAACGCAGATCCGGCTTGTCGGTGCCGAAACGGCGCATGGCCTCGGCGTAGGTCATCCGCGGGATCGGGGTCTCGAGTTCGTAGCCCACCAGGCGCCACAGCGCGTGCAGCACCTCCTCGGCGAGGAGGATCACGTCGTCCTGGTTGACGAACGCCATCTCGATGTCGAGCTGGGTGAACTCGGGCTGACGGTCGGCGCGGAAGTCCTCGTCGCGGTAGCAGCGGGCGATCTGGTAGTAGCGCTCGATGCCACCGACCATGAGCAGCTGCTTGAACAGCTGCGGGGACTGCGGCAGAGCGTAGAAGTTACCGGGCTGCAGGCGGGCCGGCACCAGGAAGTCGCGCGCGCCCTCCGGGGTGGAGCGCGTGAGGGTCGGGGTCTCGACCTCCACGAACTCGTGGTGGGCGAGCACCGCGCGGGCCGCGGCGTTGACCTTGCTGCGCAGACGGATGGTCTTGCCGGGCTTCTCGCGACGCAGATCCAGGTAGCGGTACTTCAGGCGCGCTTCCTCACCGACCTGGTCGTCGAGCTGGAACGGCAGCGGGGCGGCCTCGTTGAGAACCACGAGCTCGGAGGCGTCGACCTCGATCGCGCCCGTCGGGATCTCGAAGTTCTGGTTGCCCTCGGGGCGGACCTCCACCTTGCCGGTGATCCGGACGCAGTACTCCGCGCGGAGCCGGTGCGCCTGCTCGAGGACGCCGGCGCTGCGGAAGACCACCTGCGAGACACCCGATGCGTCGCGCAGGTCGATGAAGATGACCCCGCCGTGATCGCGTCGCCGGGCAACCCAACCGGTGAGGGTGACTGTCTGCTCGGCGTGCTCGGCTCGCAACGAGCCGGCGAGATGGGTGCGCAGCACGGAATTCCTTTCGAAACGATCAGCGACGGGTTCGTCGGCTGTAATCCTACGAAAGACACGATCGGCCCGAGCGCACCCGTACCGAATAGTTCGTGCCAAGCTTGTCCGAATCCGACGAACACAGGAGAAAGCGGCGGCGATGACGTTCAGAGAAGGTGCACGCATGGATGCGGGCCGTGTCCGTACCGGCGGCGGTGGCCGCGGCGGGAAGCTCGCTCTCGGTGGCGGGGCCGGCGGCCTGATCGTCATCATCCTGGCGTTGCTGTTCGGCGGCGATCCGTCCTCGCTGCTCGGCTCGGGAGTGCCCGACACCTCCGCCGATCCGCAGGCCGAGAGTGCACTCGAACAGTGCGAGATCGGTGGCAGCGCCGCGAACGAGAACGTCGACTGCCGGGTGCTCTACACCGTCGGGTCGCTCGACTCGGTGTGGGAGCAGCAGTTCGCGACCCAGACCGGGGTGGCCTACGTGCAGCCGGAGGTCGAGATCTTCACGTCGGCCACGTCGACGGGTTGCGGCAACGCCACCAGTGACATCGGGCCGTTCTACTGCCCGGCGGATCAGACCGCCTACTTCGACACCAGCTTCTTCGACGAACTCGAGACCCGGTTCGGCGCCAGCGGCGGTCCGCTCGCGCAGGAATACGTCGTCGCGCACGAGTTCGGGCACCACCTGCAGAACCAGCTCGGCGATCTCGGTCGCGCACAGGCGACCCGCGCGGCCCCGAATCCGGCGCCGTCCGTACGGAACTGCAGGCCGACTGCTACGCCGGGGTGTGGGCCTACCACGCCGACAAGCTGCCCGAGCCGACCACCGGAGAGCCCTTCCTCGTGCCGCTCACCGACACCGACATCCGCGACGCGCTGTCGGCCGCATCGGCCGTCGGCGACGACCGGATCCAGCGGGCCGCCACCGGTCGGGTGAACCCGGAGGGGTGGACTCACGGGTCGTCCGAGCAGCGTCAGGCCTGGTTCCTGGCCGGATACCGCACCGGCCGGGTCGACGCGTGCGACACCTACTCGGCGCGTGATCTCGACAACCCGCCCGCCCTGCGCTGAGCCCCGCACCGCAGGGCGAGCGCCGGGACGCCGTCACGCGACGGTGACGGTCATGTTCGCGCGGTCGGCGACCAGGTCGGCATGCTTCCGCATGCGCAGCGAGATGGGCCAGGTACCGGCGCGGCGCGCCTTGAAACAGAAGACCCGCTCGCCGGTCCCTCCCGGCAACGGGTTCTTCGACGGCAGGAATCGGATGTCGCGAAGGACGAGCCCCTCTCCGACCCTCGACGTCGACCAGCAGTAGTCCCGGGAGGTGTTCTCGGGAAGGTGCAGCTCGATCGTGTCCCCGACACCGACCGTGACATCTTTCGGACCAGTGGCGATGTGCTTCATGACCTCAGGATAACCCGCGAATGTGATTTTCCTCACTCTCGTGACGACGGCGCTCGCACACCCGTTGCAACCGCGATGTGTGATGGGACACAAAACGGGGCATTCGTTCTGCATGCACGAAGAACGAGCCGGAATCACACGCAGCGACGCGGTGATGGGAGGACGCCTTCTCGCTCTCGCACACGAGAACGGCTACAGCGAACTGACCGAAGAGGTCGCGGCGCTGGTGTCGAGCGCCGGTTCCGACTCGCCGTCACAGATCACTCCCCCGCTCTACGGGGGCGTGCTGAGGTGGACGGTCTCGACGATCGCCGACGTCGTCGTCGACAAGATCGGCCCGCAGGTGCGCGGCGACGAGAGCTTCGAACTGACCATCCGGACCGAGAGCGGCCGTCACGTCCGGCCGGAGGAACTCCCGCAGCCGGAGAGCACGGTGATGAAAGCGGTCGTCGACGCGCTTGCCGGCGACTCGGTCGCGGCGCGCAGCGACCTCGACGAAGTGGTCTTCGCGATGGACTGGGCGTCGCAGATGGAAGCGTTGGTCGAGGCGGTGCTCTGGCTCGACCGGCTTCTCGACACACCGGTACCGGACGGGAACGACACACCGCCCTGGTGACCCCCACAGACCCAAGGGCGTGAACGGCGAGCGATGCCTGCCTTCACTCCCCTGACCCCCGAGATACTCGCGGCCTCCGTCGCCGATCGCGCCGAGGCACTCACCGGAAGTGTGTGCATCGCCGTGAGCGCACCGGACGCGGCAGATCCGGTGGAATTCGCACAGCGTGTCGCGACGGAACTGAGAACGCGGGGCCGCGCAGCGGACGTCGTCGATCTCCACGATTTCGTCCGGCCCGCATCGCTCCGGCTCGAGCACGGACGGACCGATCCGTACAGCTACCGCCACGACTAATTCGACTACGCCGCGGTCGACCGGGAGGTGCTGCGCGCAGTACGCGAACATCAACGATGGCTTCCGCGGCTGTGGGACGAACGCACCGACCGTTCGGCGCGCGAGCGCCCGCGGCGAGCGGCGGAGGACCAGATCCTCGTCGTCGCCGGCCCCATGCTGCTCGGCCGTGGTCTCGACTTCGATGTCACCGTCGTCCTGACGATGTCCCGGGCCGCGCTCGAAAGGCGCACGCGCCCCGAGGATCACTGGACGATCGACGCGGTGCTCGAACATGCGGTGCTCGACCATTCAGGGGCGGACGCGGACGTCCTGGTGCGCTACGACCACCCCACCCGCCCGGCAGTGCGGACGCGATACGACTGAGCGGCTCCTGCCGTCGCGGTTCATCGCCCCGATCGAGGCTTGGCCAGGACCCGGTGAACCGCCGAGGTCACCGCGTCGGGCGCCACCGTGCCGAAGACCGCCATCGATTTCGCGAGCACGGAACCGGGCACCACGTTCGCCTCGCCGCGCATCAGAGCGGCATAACCGTCGCGCGCGACGTGAGCGGGATCGTCCTTGGGTGCCTTCCCGAGGATCGTGTCGAGCATTCCGGCACGTGCGAAGAAGTGGGTGTCGGTGGCCCCGGGCAGCATGGCCGTGAGCGTGATCCCGCTGCCGTCCAGTTCCTTGCGGACGCCGTCGGTGAAGGACTGCACGAAGGCCTTGGACGCGTTGTAGACGGCCTGGTAGGGGCCGGGCATCTTCGACACCACCGACGAGGTGACGAGCATCCGGCCCGAGCCCACCTGCAGCATGTCGTTCAGCAGCAGGTGCGCCAGATGCACCGTCGAGCGCACGTTGACGTCGACGACCGAGAGGACGTCCTCGAGCTCTGCGTCGACGAACGCTCCGCCGACCCCGACACCGGCGTTGAGCACAGCTGCCGCCGGGACGCGACCTCCGGCCGTCGCGGCCTCGTGCACCGCCCGGACCCCTTCCGGAGTCCTCAGATCCGCGTGGACCGACACCACCTCGACACCGGAGGTCCGCAGGTCGGCGGCGACCTCGTCCAGAGCGTCCGATCTCGCCGCGAGCACGAGGTCGTATCCGTCGGCCGCGAACAGGGCCGCCAGTTCCCGGCCTATGCCTCGCGATGCTCCGGTCACCAGAGCGAGAGGTCGAGCGTCGTTCATATCTCCTCCTCGGCACGTATGGCAGGCGGGTACCCACACCGCTCCGGGTCGACACGGCACCGGGATCTCCCTCTTCCGGTTCCGAGGCGCAGCCGTTTGGGGCGGGCACGTCCTCGGGTATGCGGAGGGCACCCTGCGCTCGCACCTTCACGCGCAGTCCCTTCCGAATTCTGGAGTCCACTTGCAGCACAAGACGTATCGGTCGTCGTCCGACAAAGCATCGGAGGCACGCGAGGAACTCTGCGCCGCCGCGCAGAAGGTGTTCGGCTGGGACATGCTGCGTCCCGAACAGCTGGACGCGATGGTTCCGCTGCTGGGCGGACGCGACGTCCTCGCCGTGATGGCCACCGGCTCCGGGAAGTCCGCGATCTATCAGGTGCCCTCGCTGCTGTTACCGGGGGTGACGGTCGTCGTCTCCCCTTGATCGCGTTGCAGAACGATCAGATCGCCGGTCTGGACCACTCGGAGGCACCCGAGGCGGTCGCGATCAATTCGCGCCAGCGCGAGTCGGAGAACGAGGCGAACTGGCGGGCCGTGCTCGAACACGATGCCGACTACGTCTTCCTCGCCCCCGAGCAGCTCACCAAGGACGAGGTCCTGGAGCGCCTGAAGAGCGTGGAGGTCTCGCTCCTCGTCGTCGACGAAGCGCACTGTGTAGCCATGTGGGGCCACGACTTCAGGCCGGAATATCTACGCCTGGGAGACGTGGCCGAGGCCCTGGGCCGGCCACCCGTCGTCGCGCTCACCGCCACCGCCTCACCCCCGGTCCGCGAGGACATCGTCGAGGCGTTGCGCATGCGGGACCCGCTCGTCGTCGCCGGTGGTTTCGACCGCCCCAATCTCGACATCGAGGTGCGCAGGCATACCGACGACGGCGAGAAGCGACGCGCCGTCGTCGAGGCCGTGGCGTCCCTGCCCGGTCCCGGCATCCTGTACGCCGCGACCCGCAAGGACACCGAGCGGTACGCCGAGGCCCTGCGTGAACGCGGGATCGATGCGTGCCCCTATCACGCCGGGATGCGCGCGGCCGAGCGCGAGGACGTCCACCTCGGATTCCTCGCCGGCCGCTGCGATGTCGTGGTGGCGACCTCCGCCTTCGGCATGGGCATCGACAAGCCGGACGTGCGTTTCGTCGTGCACGCCTCGATACCGGACTCGGTCGATTCCTACTACCAGCAGATCGGGCGCGCCGGACGCGACGGCGAACCGGCCACCGTCCTGATGTTCTACCGCCCCGAGGATCTGTCGCTCGCGACCTTCTTCACCACCCACAACCCCGACGAGGAGTTGATCGGCCGGGTGTTCTCGGCGGTCCGCTCCTCGTCGCCGATGAGACTCGGACGGCTGCGTACCGAGCTCGACGTGCGGGGGCGGAGACTGGCCAACGCGGTGAACCTGCTCGAACGGTGCGGAGCTCTCGTCTCCGGCCGGCGTGGACTCTCCGCCGCCGACATCCCCCGGCGGAAGGCGGTCGAGCGCGCACGCGAGACGGCCGCGTCGGGCGAACGACTGGACCGATCGCGGGTCGAGATGATGCGCGGCTACGCCGAGACTCGCGGTTGCCGCCGCCGGTTCCTGCTCGGCTACTTCGGCGAGACGCTGTCCGACCCCTGCGGCCGGTGCGACACCTGCCGGGACGGCGCGTCCGACGAGGTCGCGACGGTGTCCGTGCTTCCGGGCGCCGATACTGCCAGGTGGACTGCGAGACGTCGGTGTTCGCCCCGAACACGCATGTCGTTCATACCGAGTGGGGACCGGGAGTGGTGATGACCTGCGAGCACGATCGCGTCACCGTCCTGTTCGACAGCGAGGGTTATCGGACACTGTCGCTCGACGCGGTCGCCGAGTCGGGGGTGCTGAAGGCCGACGACCCCGCACCGGCAGAGCCTGTACCTGCGCATGCCGAAGAACCCGTGGCGTGAGGGGCCACGGGTTCTCGGATCCCGTCATCACGACGGGTGGGTACGGGTCAGGAGCGAACCGTGCCGGGGGTGGTCCGTGTGCGTGTGAGGAGCACACCGAGCGCGATCATGCCCACGCCCAGGACGAAGTGCAGCCAGTCGTCCGCGGAGTTCACCGGCACGAAGTTGGCGCCACTGTCCTTGTCGATGATCAGGCCGTAGATCCAGAGCACCAGGTAGATCGCACCGCCGATGAGGAGGAAACTGCGGGCGGTTGTCACGGCCCGGGCCGCAGCGAGCCCCAGGACACCGAACAACAGGTGCACGATGTTGTGCAGGATGGAGACCTGGAAGATCCCCAGGAGCGTGGCCTCGGAATGATGGCCTGCGCCCGAGAGCTGGTCGTAGTCCGACGTGACCCCCGGGATGAAGCCGAGGATGCCCACCAGGAGGAAGACAGCGCCCACACGAGCGCCGCAGTCTGCACCGGCGTTGCCGTCATCGAGCCACGGCCGGGGCTTGGGGTTCGAGATGTCATGTTTCGCGTCCTCTCACCGAACGTCCGTTTGGGTTGAGTGGTCCGAATTACACCCCCGGTTAGCCGTGACCGAACGAACCCAAACGTCGGTTTCCGTGTTCGAGGACGGAGGTCGAGAACGGCGAGCGAGGGCGGGTGCGGTACTTCACCCCCTGGCCGGACGGACACGACCGTGTCCGGACACGACGAAGGCCCGCGGGATCAACCCGCGGGCCTTCGAGTCTGCGAGGCTCAGGCCTGGCTGCTGCCGAACGCATCGCCGGCCGCATCAGCGGAACCGGTGAAGAAGTTCAGCACGTCGAACAGGTCGGCGAGGTTACCGAAGAGGTCGACAAGGAACTCGAGTGCAGGCACGGGCTTCTCCCATCAATGGAACGACAACGAAGTTGTGACGACGCGCGTCGACACGCGATCCAATTGTTACCTGCATTCCACGCCAGCGCAGCACATAGATTTGTTATCCAGGCCACAAAAACTCTCTACCAGCGGAAACAGTGAAACATTTGAGAAAATCGGTCAGAAATGTCGTAATCGCTCGGAAATACCCGTGACGGGCAATTCGGTCCATTCGGATGATAATCCGGGACATTACAAGATCGCCTTGTGACCATACCTCCACCCCGGGTGTGGAACTTCCACCGCTGTCCGTTCGTCCTATCCTGTGAATGCACCCGTCCCGACCCGACCCAAGGGAGTCATGAAACCCCCCAAGCGAAAACCTCGAAGACCCGTCCCGCCCAGACGTGACGCTCTGCTCGTCACCCGAGCCCGGTCCCCGAAGTGCTGACCGCCCTCGGAATCGCGGCCGGCATTCTTGTCGTTCTCGCCATCACTGCTCTGACCGGCTACTTCGTCGCGCAGGAATTCGCGTACATGGCCGTCGACCGCTCCCGCCTGAAGCTCGCGCCGAAGGCGGTGACTCGGCTGCGGCCCGCGCACTGGCGGTCACCCGCCGCACCTCCTTCATGCTTTCGGGCGCCCAGCTCGGCATCACCGTCACCGGTCTGCTCGTCGGTTACGTCGCGGAACCGCTGATCGGTAGCGGTCTCGGCGAACTGTTGGGCGGTGTCGGCATCCCCACCGCCGTGGGTGTCGCCGTCGGCACCGTGCTGGCCGTGCTCTTCTCGACGGTGGTCCAGATGGTCTTCGGTGAGCTGGTACCGAAGAATCTCGCCATCGCCCGTCCCGAACCGGTCGCCCGCGGTCTCGCCCTGTCGACGAACGCCTATCTCGCAGTCTTCGGATGGCTGATCAAACTGTTCGACGCGTCGTCGAATCTCCTGCTGCGCGCACTGCGCATCGAGCCGGTACACGACGTCGAGCACTCCGCGACACCGCGCGACCTCGAACACATCGTCGCTGCGTCCCGCGAGACCGGCGAACTTCCGCCGGAATTGTCCACCCTCCTCGACCGGATCCTCGAGTTCCCGACCCGGACCGCCGAACACGCGATGATCCCGCGGTCGCGGGTCGACGTCGTCGAACTGGACGAGCCGGTCGCCACCATCCTCGACAAGATGAGCGAGGGGCACACCCGATACCCGGTGGTGGGCACCTCGTCCGACGATCTGCGCGGTGTCGTGCACCTGCACGACCTCCTCGGCCTCGACACCCCGACGGGCACGGCCGCGGGGGTCTGCCGCCCGCCCGTGATCGTGCCGGCCACGCTGGCACTGCCGGAGGTTCTTGCCGAACTGGCCCGGGCCGAGGACGAGATGGCACTGGTGATCGACGAGTACGGCGGTTTCGCCGGCGTCGTCACCCTCGAGGACATCGCGGAGGAACTGGTCGGCGAGATCGCCGACGAGCACGATTCCGCGATGGCCGTCGAGGTCATCCGCCCCGAGGGCGACGGCTGGATCGTCCGCGGTGACGCACACATCGACGAGGTGGCCCGCACCCTCGACCACGAACTGCCCGAGGGCGACTACGAGACGCTCGCCGGCTTGGTCATCACCGAGTTCGGCGGCCTCCCCGAGGTGGGTGACACCGTCCGGATCACGCTGGATCCGGATCCCGCCGAACTGCTGAACGAGGACGGCCCGATCCACAGGATCCTGGTGGCCGAGGTACGCGACATCGACAAGCACGTGCCGTCGTCCGTGCGCGTGACCGTTCTGACGGACGAGGTGACCGGCAATGAGTAATCCTGTGGTTGTCGCGGTCGTGACGATCGGCCTGATCGCCGCCAGCGCGTTCTTCGTCGCGGTCGAGTTCGCGCTCATCGCGGCACGACGACACCGACTGGAGGACGCAGCGACGTCGAGCCGCTCCGCGCGGGCCGCCCTGCGCAGCGCGTCCGAACTGTCGGTGCTCCTCGCGGGATCCCAGCTCGGTATCACGGTGTGCACGCTCGCACTCGGTGCGACGACCAAACCCGCAGTGCACCACTGGCTCACGCCGTTGTTCGAGAACTGGGGCGCGCCGCTGTGGCTCGCGGACGTGGCCGGCTTCGTCCTTGCGCTGATCATCGTGACGTTCCTGCACCTCGTCGTCGGCGAGATGGCACCGAAGTCGTGGGCGATCGCTCACCCGGAGAAGTCGGCCACGATGCTGGCGCTGCCCATGCGGGCGTTCATGTGGGTGACCCGGCCGCTGCTCGTCCGGTTGAACCACATGGCGAACTGGTGCCTGCGGAAGGTCGGTGTGGATCCCGTGGATCAGGTCGCCGAAGGTCAGGATCCCGATGCGCTGCGGCATCTGGTCGAGCACTCGGCCACCGTCGGCACGCTCGACGAGCGTTATCACGGGCACCTGAGCAGCGCGCTGGAGCTCGAGACGCTCACGCTCGGCGAGATCGTCACGCCGCAGGCCGAGCCGAGCAGTGTGAAGCCGACCTCGACGGCCCTCGAGATCCGTGAGACAGCTCATCGCACCGGACACCTCCGGTTGCTCGTGCGCGCCAACGGACACGTGGACGGTGTCGTGCACGTGCGCGACAGTCTCCAGGCCGCACCCGGAACCACGGCGACCGAACTGATGCGCCCCGCGCTGACGATCGATGCCGCGACGCCGGTCTACGAGGCGCTGACGACGATGCGGGAGACCAGGAACCACCTGGTCACCGTCACCGAGAACGGACGGATCGTCGGGTTGATCACCCTCTCGGACGTCCTGGCCCGGCTGCTGCCGATGAGCGGCGCCGCGAGCTGACCCACGACGGCGACAGGCCCGTCCCGGATCCTCGGGGCGGGCCTGTCGCCGCTTCCGGTCCGCCGGACCGGTCGGGAGTGTCGGTGTTCAGGAATGTCCGAGTGTGGCGTGCATCTCCCAGACGATGACCTCGGCACCGGTGGTTGTGGTGAGCTGTCGGCCACCACCTCCGGCGATCCGCACCGCGTCTCCTTCGGCGAGAGGTCCGGCTCCCTCGAGTGCGGCTTCGCCCCGGGCGACGAAGAGGTGCACGAAGGGTGCGTCCGGCAGCGTCACGGGGCGATCCGGACGCATCCGCGCGACGTGCATGGCGGCATATCTGTTGCGGATGCGGATGGCGGAATGGTCGGCGTAGGCATCCATTCCGGATGCGACCGGCACGAGTCCGCCGGAGAGCAGTTCGTCGTCGATCTCGAGTTGTTCGTATCCCGGCTCGATCCCGGCTTCGTCCGGCAGCACCCACATCTGCACGAACCGCACCGGTTCGTCGTGCTCGGCGGAATACGACGCGGTGGCACCGGGATAACGCCACGAGTCGTTCTTCTCGGAGTGGAGGATCCCGGAGCCCGCGCTCATGCGCTGCGCGAGACCCGGGTAGATCACCCGGAATGCCCCGTCGAGTCCTGGTGCACGAGCGATCCGCGGAGCACCCAGGTGACGATCTCCATGTCGCGGTGCGGGTGGGTGTCGAAACCGCTTCCCGGACGGACGATGTCGTCGTTGTTGACCATCAGCATCCCGAAATGCGTGTTGTCGGGATCGTAGTGGTGGCCGAACGAGAAGGAGTGCCTCGAGTCGAGCCAGTCGATCTTCGTGTGGAGGCGGTCGTTCGCGCGGCGGACGTCGAGAATCGGTGCGGTGCTCATGCGGGGTCCTGTGTCGGGCAGTTCGGATCTGCGGTGGGTGGATTGCGGCGGGGGCGGATACGCGCCTGGGGCAGGGGCGGTGCCGGGAGACGCTCGATTTTGCCGGTGTAGCCGGAGACGCTGCCGAACCGATCGGACCCGCGTTCCCAGGCGTCCCGGTAGGCGACGATCTCGTCGTGGTCGCGGCCGACGAAGTTCCACCACATCACGATCTCCTCACCGAGGGGTGTTCCG
The DNA here is from genome assembly GCA_001017865.1 of Rhodococcus sp. IITR03. The sequence goes on along the minus strand of LATQ01000001.1, from coordinate 2,990,523 downwards.
CCGAGGAGGACGATACGTGCGGGTTCGTCGGTGGTGTTGGTCAGTTCGAGGGCCGGCACGCCGGTTCCGGTGTAGCCGAGCGCGGCACGTGTGAGCACGGTGCCGAACAGCGCGACCGTACCGGTGTCGACGAGCACCCCGTGCTCGAACGACGGGTCGACGTCGAGGGTGATGCTCGCCGCGGGGTCCAGGACGATCTCCGCGCCGAGCAGCGGGGTGTACGTCGTCACGGGCGACTCCTGGCCGGCGAGCGAACCGAGGAAGACCTTGACGTCGGCACCGGGCACCCGGACGATCGGCGGTACGTGGTGCTGGAAGTCGCGGGGCGCATCGCGATGTGCGTCGGGCAGGGCCACCCACAACTGCACGCCGTGCAGTGTCGTGGTCGCAGAGGTGGAGACCTCGGAGTGACAGATTCCGTGGCCTCCGGTCATGAGGTTCAACTCCCCCGGCCGGACCATCGCGTGCACGCCGTGACTGTCGCGGTGTTCGATCTCGCCGGTGAACAGCCACGACACCGTCTGCAGTCCGGTGTGGGGGTGCGGTGCGACGTCCATGCCACCGGTACGGGAGACGTCGTCGGGGCCGTAGTGGTCGACGAAGCACCACGCGCCGATCAGCGAACGCTGCCGTTGCGGAAGCGTGCGGCGCACGGGCATCGCCCGGGGGCCGCCGAGCGGGACCTCACGCGAGGTGATGATCTCCACGCGGGGGCGGAGCGGGTCGCGGATCGGGAGGTCCTCCGTCCGGCAGTGGATTTCCTCGGGACGGGTGTCGGTGTTGCTCATGTCGCTCGACTCCTCTCGGTGGTCCGTCGGTCGACCCGTCCAGTGTGTCACATTTGATTGCGTAGTCAACTAACGCGGGTACACTGGAGATCATGGGAGAAGCGAAGTGGCTCAGCGACGACGAACAGCGCCTGTGGCGCGCGTATCTGGATGCGACGCGCCTGCTGTTCCAGAATCTCGACAAGCAGCTGCTGCGGGACTCCGACATCTCCTTCACCGACTTCGAAATCCTGGTCCTGCTGTCCGAGGCACCCGATCGCCGGATGCGCATGCGCGACCTCGCGGACGCGAGCACCACGACCCGCAGTGGCATCACCCGCGCCGTCTCCCGCATGGAGAACGCGGGATGGGTGCGGCGCGTGGAGTGCGAATCCGACCGACGCGGCGCGTGGGCCGAACTCACGGACGTCGGCTACGCGAGACTCGCGAGGCGGGCCCCGGCCACGTCGGGGCGGTCCGCGCGACATGTTCGACCTGCTCTCTCCCGCCGACATCGCCCCCATGACCGAGGCCTTCGCTCGCATGCGCGATCGCATGATCGACGGCAGACGGTAGGCCTTCGCCCCGAGGCGAACTCCGTCCGCACCTCCGGAGCGGGGACGCCGGTGGATCACGGATATGTTGACCGGGTCACAGTCACGACCTCCGAAGGCGGTACCTCCCATGCGGTACGACCCGCGACGCACCTCGCTCGACCTGTATCCGCTGCAGCGCACGATCACGCCCCTGTTCGGCGACACCGACGCGCTCGGGCACATCAACAACGTCTCGATCGCCCGCTACTTCGAGCAGGCCCGCGTCCTCGTCATGGAGCCGTGTCGTCGACCCTGGGCGGTAACCACCCCTTCGAGCGTGCGGTACTCGCGAAGATCGAGATCAACTTCCTGGCCGAGGTGTTCTATCCGCACGACATCGTCATCGCCACCGGTGTCCACCGCATCGGGACGTCGTCGGTGGTGATCGGCTCGGCCCTGTTCCAGCACGGCCGGTGCGTCGCACTCGCCGACTCGGTGGATGTCGGCACCGCCGCCGAAGGCGGATCACGACCGGTTCCCGAAGCATCGCGCGTGGCGTTCGAGAAGTTCCGGCTCGCCTACGGCGACTGACGCGCCGCCCACGAACCGCCTCAGAACAAGGTGAGCGCCGCCTCGGGTTCGGGGGCGTGTTCGTCGGTGCGCAGCAGACCCTTCTCC
>LATQ01000001.1:2955261-2988442 GCA_001017865.1 Rhodococcus sp. IITR03 | reverse complement strand
CAACTCGCCGCCACCGACCCCGACAGCGGAGCGGGAAATGGTCATCAGAGCGCGCAATAACGCGCACCGATGACCATTTCGCGCGTTCGAGCAGTTGTGTTGGTGTCGGCCGACAATCGATCGGGGCCGAATAGGCAAGGGGCGCAGCTGATTCGACTTCCATCCGCTCGCAGGTTCGTCATTCGCTACGGTTACGGCAGGTGCAGATAGCAATTTCGCGAGCGGATGCATTGAGAAGGTGCCCCAAGCACCGACACCGAACCCGACAGCGGAGCAGAAGTCAGTCGTCGACATCCACCCCGTATCGGCGTGCGAGGGCCGCGAGGTCGTCGTCGTACCCCTGCCCCACCGCGCGCAGCCGCCATTTGCCGGCGCGGCGGTAGATCTCGGCGAGGACCATGGTGCGTTCGGTGGTGCCGGCGTCGAGCACGAACGTCGCGGCGGTTCCGCTGTCGCTGTCGACTCCGACCGACACCGCGCCGAGTTCGCCGAAGGTGCGGTTGCCGTCGATGGCCGCGGCGATGGCGATGCGTTCGCATTCGGTGGGAAGCTCCGCGAGGTCGACGCGGATGCAGTGCTCGCTCGAACCGTCGATGGTCAGTTCGACGACGCCGTCGTCGTAGAGCGGGTTGTTGTAGAAGACGAAATCGTCGTCGGTGTCGACTTTTTCGTCGGCGCCGAGCAGGAAGGCCACGACGTCGAGGTCGAACTCGTCGCCGGCCGTCTCGGCCTTCCATGCGACGTTCACCGCCCAGCGGTGGCTGTCGGTCGGCAGGTCGATCACCTCGCCGCGCGACAGCACCGGCGCCGTCAGCCACGACTCCACACGCATGTGTGGGGGCACGATGCCCTTCTCCACCGCGGCATCGACGTCGTCGGGCAGGAGGACGGGCAGCTCCCGCGCCGCGACCCGCGCCATCCGCTTGTCGGCCTCTCCCCCGTCGAGCACGAGCACGTCGGTGACAGCGGCCGTGAAGTTGAGGGCCGGACGAGCACCGAGCTGGGTGAGACGCGAGCGCATCATGACCGCCTGCAGGTGCGTGCCACCGAGCAGCAGCACCTTGCGTCCGGTCCACAGCTTGGGCTTCTGCGCGGCCAGCGGCCGGACCGGGGGCGCACCGCGACCTGCGGTTCCGGCGGCGGAATGATGTCGACGACCCGTCGCCCACCTTCGGTTCACCCGGCCGCACCCGCGTCAGGAGATCCTCGAGCTGCTGCTCGCTGATCACAGGGATGCTCTCGGCCATCGCCTTGCGGACCTTGGCGGTCTGCACCGTGGGGTCGTTGCACACCACGACGCTGGTCTGCTTGCTGGCATTGTTCATCACGTCGAGTCCGGCCTCGGTCAGCCGGTTCGCGAGCGCGACCCGCGGGGTGACGGTGGAACCGCTGATCACGACCTTCATGCCCTGGACGAGGCCGTCGTCGCCGAGCCGACCCGGGTTCTTCCACTGGCACGCCACCCGCGGGACGGAGGCGGGATACACCGACTTGCGACTGCGGCAGTTGACGACGGGTAGCGGCAACTGCAGGTTGTCGGCCATCGCGGCGCTTCGCAGGAAGATCTCGGACAGGACGCGCGCGTCGTCGTAGGCGTCGTGCTCCTGCAGCTGCTGGACCTGCCAGTGCTGCGCAAGGGTGGCAAGCCGGTAGTTGGGGACGTCGAGTTCGAGTCGGCGCGACAACGCGAGCGTGCACAGGCGATGCTCGGCCGGGAGCGACGTGCCGGCCCGACGGAACTCTGCGTCGAGGAATCCGTAGTCGAACGAGGCGTTGTGGGCGACGATCGTGGCGCCGTCGAGGATTCCGGCCAGTTCACCGGCGATGTCCTCGAATCGCGGTGACCCGGCGAGGCGCTCCCGTGTGAGGTTGTGGACGTGCACCGGTCCCGGATCGCAGCCGGGGTCGACGAGGGTCGAGAACTCCCGCTCCACGGACCCGTCCTCGCGCAATACGAGAGCCGCCACGCTCAGCACCCGGTGAGCGTTGGGACGCACCCCCGAGGTCTCGACGTCGACCACCACCCACCGATGGTCGCGGGGCAACATCACGGCCCCCTCCGCGGACGCGTGCACTTCGATCACGTACTCCTCCGATCGCTTCGTCCCCCGACGAGAACCACCACGATCGGACATTCTCAACCTTCCTACCGACAGGATCGAAACCGCCCTCCGCTGTGACGCCTTCTTCGACGTCACCGATGTCGTCCGTCTTCCCCGAGGGTTATGGTGCAGCGGACCGACCCGTCCGAAGGAGCAGCATGACCGACCGCTCACCCGTCGAGATCATGGCGCAACTGACCGTCGAGCAGAAGGCGTCGCTCATGAGCGGCCTCGACTTCTGGCATACCGAACCCGTTCCGCGCGCGGACATTCCCTCGATCATGCTCACCGACGGGCCGCACGGTGTGCGCAAGCAGACCGCGGCGGGCGATCATCTCGGCTTGAACTCGTCCGTTCCGGCGACCTGCTTCCCGCCCGCCGTCGCGCTGGGGTGTTCCTTCGATCCGGAGCTGGTCGAACAGGTCGGCGCAGCGCTGGGCGCGGAAGCCAAGGCGCTGCAGGTCGCCGTACTGCTCGGGCCCGGCATCAACATCAAGCGCTCCCCGCTGTGCGGGCGGAACTTCGAGTACCTGTCGGAGGATCCGCTGCTCTCCGGCGTCCTGGGCGCGGCGCTCGTGCGCGGCGTGCAGTCACAGGGTGTCGGTGCGTCGCTGAAGCACTTCGCGGCGAACAATCAGGAGACCGACCGGATGCGGGTCTCCGCCGACATCGACCCACGGCCGTTGCGAGAGATCTACCTGCGTGCCTTCGAGCGGGTCGTGCGCGACGCGCAGCCGTGGACGGTGATGTGCTCGTACAACCGCATCAACGGCGTGTTCTCCTCCCGGAACCCGTGGTTGCTCACCGACGTCCTGCGCGACGAGTGGGGCTTCGAGGGTCTGGTCGTGAGCGATTGGGGTGCCGTCGACGACCGCGTGGCGTCCCTCGCGGCCGGGCTGGATCTCGAGATGCCGTCGACGGGTGGTCGTACGGATGCCGAAATCGTCGCGGCCGTCCGGGCGGGAACGGTCGACGAGTCGGTGCTCGACCAGGCGGCTTCACGAGTGATCGAACTGGTGCAGAAGGCCGTCGCTGCGGCCGATCCCGATGCGACCTTCGACCCCGACGCCCACCATGCCTTCGCCCGCGAGGTGGCCGGCCAGAGCATCGTCCTGCTCCGCAACGAGAACGACCTGCTCCCCCTCTCCGCCGATGCGAACGTCGCGGTGATCGGCGAACTCGCCCGCACTCCGCGCTACCAGGCGCCGGCTCGTCGCGCATCGAACCGACGCGCCTCGACAACGCGCTCGACGAGATGCGCTCATTGTCCGGCCGCAACGTGCCCTTCGCTGCCGGATATGCACTCGACGGATCGGACTCGGCCGCACTCGTCGAGGAAGCAGTCGCGCTCGCCGGAAAGGCGGAGATCGCGGTCGTCTTCCTGGGTGTGCCTGCCGAACTCGAATCCGAGGGCTTCGACCGTGACGATCTCGAACTCCCGCACAGCCAGGTCGCACTGCTCGACGGGGTGCTGGTGGCGAACCCGAACGTCGTCGTCGTGTTGTCGAACGGTGGCGTCGTGCGGTTGAGCGGCTTCGCCCACCGTGTTCCTGCGATCATCGAAGGGTGGTTGCTCGGGCAGGCCGGTGGCGGTGCGGTCGCCGACGTGCTCTACGGGCAGGTGAATCCGAGTGGGCGACTCGCAGAGACCGTCCCGATCCGTCTCGAGGACACCCCGGCACACACGAACTTCCCGGGCGAGCACGGCCACGTGCGGTACGGCGAAGGGCTGTTCGTCGGATACCGCTCGTACGACGCGCGTCGCCTCGACGTCTCGTTCCCGTTCGGTCACGGCCTGTCGTACACGACGTTCGAATATGCCGATGCGACAGTGCAATCCGACGGTGATCTCACGGTGCACGTCACCGTCACCAACACCGGTAAGCGCGCGGGTGCCGAGGTCGTGCAGGTCTACGTCGGTGTGCCCGACTCCTCGGTCGCGCGGGCGTCGCGAGAGTTGAAGGGATTCACCAAGGTCCGTCTGGATCCCGGTGAATCGCAGCGGGTCGCCGTGCATGTGCGACGCGACGACCTCGCCTACTGGGACACCCGCGTCGATTCCTGGGTGGTCGAAGGTGGCACGTACAGCATCGAGATCGGCGCATCGAGTCGCGACATCCGGCAGACGCTCACCGTCGACGTGGAGGGCGACGCGGTGCGGATTCCGCTGACGATGGAATCGTCTCTCGGAGAACTGTTCCAGAACCCCGAGGCCGCCGAGATCGTCCTGCAGGCGTTCGGTTCGATGGGTGGCGACGTCGGGATCGACGAGAGCGTCCTGAAGATGGCGGCGTCGATGCCGCTCGGTCGTCTCGCCGGATTCGCTCCGGGGGTCGACCCGGAGCAGATCCAGCAACTTCTCGATGTGGTCAACCCGCAGAAGTGAGTGCAGGGCCGGTCACGAACCGGCGGTGAGGAGCACCTTCAACGCACCGGTTTCGCCGGCGCGGGAGAACACGTCGTAGGCCTGTTCGAACTCGTCGAGCGCGAACCGGTGCGTGATCATCGGTGACGTGTCGAGCTGACCGCTGCTCACGAGACCGATGAGGGTAGGCGTCGAATAGGTGTCGACGAGGCCGGTGGTGATCGTCAGGTTCTTGATCCAGATGTCCTCGAGGTGCAGCGTCGCGGGCTTGCCGTGCACACCGATGTTGGCGACGTGCCCGCACGGGCGAGCGAGCGCGACCGCCTGTTCGAACGTCTCCGGATATCCGACGGCCTCCATCGTGACGTCGGCTCCGAGCCTCCGGTGAGATCACGGACGACCGCGGCCACGTCGTCGCGACCGCTGTTGACCACGACGTTCGCCCCGAACGCCTTCGCTGCCTCGAGGCGGCTGTCGGCGAGGTCGACGGCGACGATGCGGCTCGGACTGAACAGTCGTGCGGCGAGGATGGCAGCAAGCCCGATGGGGCCGGCACCGATGATGACGACGACGTCCGCCGGCCGGAGACAGCCGTTGAGAACGCCGACCTCGTAGGAGGTGGGCAGGATGTCGGCGAGCATGAGCATCTGTTCGTCGCTCACCCCATCGGGAATCCGGTGGGTCGAATTGTCGGCGTACGGAACTCGGACCAGTTCGGCCTGGGTGCCGTCGATCAGGTGTCCGAGGATCCAGCCGCCGCCCCCGAGGCATTGCCCGTAGCGGCTCTCGCGGCAGAACCGGCATGTGCCGCATGCGGTGACACACGAGACCAGTACGCGGTCGCCGGGCGCGAGTGTCTGCACTCCGTCGCCCACCTCGACCACGGTGCCGACGGCCTCGTGACCGAGGATCCGTCCGTCGGTCACCTCGGGTACGTCACCTCCGAGGATGTGCAGGTCGGTGCCGCAGATGGTGACGGCGTCGACGCGCACCACGCATCGGTACTGTCCTGGATCGTCGCGTCGGGAACGTCCTCCCACGATCGTTTCCCCGGCCCGTGGAACACCAGTGCCTTCATGATTCGACCTCCGAACGCGGATTCGGTCCTGTTCCAGGATGACATGAGGGACACTGCGATCGGAATCGATCGGAGGGTGAAATATTCACCTCGCCAGCGGGAAATGTCCGAATTCGTGACAACATCACAGAGTCCCCTGTTCTTCGGGGACCCCGATCCCCGAAAGCAGACGATTGATGAAGACACTCGCAGCCTCGCTCGTGGCGGTGGCCGTACTGACCGCGTCGGCGTGCAGTTCCGACACCGCCGAGCCAGAGTCCGCGCCATCCCCGCCCTCCTCCGATCAGGCCCAGCCCGAGTACGTGGCCGAGCTGGAGTCGACCGTCGAGCAGTTGATGCGCGACAATGCCATTCCCGGCGCAGTGCTCCAGATCAGCTCCCCCGACCGCGGTGACTGGACCGGCACGTTCGGCACCTCCACCATCGACGCCGACGACCCGATCTCCGCCGACGATCATTTCCGGATCGGGAGCAATACGAAGACAATGACCGTAACCGCCGTCCTGCAGCTGGTGCAGGACGGTCGCCTGTCGCTCGACGACCCGATCTCGAAGTACATCGACGGCGTCCCGAACGGCGACACGATCACCATCGCGCAGCTCGCGAGATGCGGAGCGGCCTGTACAGCTACACCTTCGATCCGGAGTTCAACGCGACGCTGGACCGCGAACCCGAGAAGGCGTGGACGCAGGAGGAGCTGCTGCAGATCGCGTTCTCCCAGCCCGTGAACTTCCCGCCCGGAGAGCAGTTCGAATACAGCAACACCAATACGGTGCTGCTCGGACTCGTCATCGAGCAACTGACGGGCATGCCGGTCGCGGAGGCGTTCGACGAGCGCATCTTCGTTCCGCTCGGGCTGGGGAACACCTCGTTCCCCGCAATCGACGATGCTTCGATCCCCGACCCACATCCGCAGGGCTACATGTTCGGCACCAATGTCTCCACCATCGATACCTTCGCGCTGCCGGAGGACGAGCAGGCCGCCGCGGTCGCGGGGACGTTGAAGCCGAACGACGTGACCGACGACAATCCATCCTGGGCGTGGACGGCGGGCGCCGCCATCTCTACCGTCGACGACATGACCACCTACGTGAAGGCGCTGGTCGGTGGTGGTCTGCTCGACGAGCAGATGCAGCAGGCCCGGCTCGACAGCGTGCAGTCGGTGGGCGGGGGAACCGCGGGCTACGGCCTCGGCATGGCACAGTTCGGTCCATTGCTCGGACACGACGGTCAGCTTCCGGGCTTCATGACCTTCATGGGCCACGACCCGGAGACCGACCTGACGATCGTCATCGCCACGAACCTGTCGACGGTGCCGTCCGGCGAAGGTTCGGCATTGACCCTCGTCAAGGGCATCCTGCCGATCTTCTACGGTTCCAGTTACCAGCCGCCGGGCGACCCGGCACGGGCTCCCGGAGCGGAGGAGAGCACACCCGCGCCGACGCCGGGAGGCTGATCGTACCGACCGCCGGTGGACAGGCACGTCCGGATCACGTGGTTGTCCACAGGCATTCGAGTTCTCCACAGATCGAGCCGATCGGAGTGCGACTGCCCCGGAACGGGTCCGGCCGTGCCCCATGATCGGTCCCATGACCCGACAGGTGTGGACGAGGGCGATGCTCGCCGAGGCCGGCATCTCGGATCGTGCGGTGCGCACACGACTCCGGCACGGCGAGCTCGTCAGGATCGCTCGCGGCACGTACATGACACGGGAGGACGTCGAGGCCCTGGGTCCCGTCGGAGTTCACCTCGCCCGGGCACGCCTCGTCGGCTCGCATCTCGACGCCGACGAGGCGCTCAGCCATGTGACGGCCGCGGTCGTCCACGGCCTCGACGTGTGGGACGCGCCGCTGGGACGGATCCACGTCACGCGCCGCCGCTGCGCAGCTGCCGGGTGAGCGACGACCTGCACATCCACACCTCCGACCTGGACGGCGACGTCGTCGAGGTGGACGGTCTGCGCGTCACGTCGCTCGCTCGTACCGTCGTCGACGTCGCACGCACGCTGTCGCGTCCGCGTGCTCTCGTCATCGGCGATTCGGCGTTGCGCGCGGATCCGACGGCGCGTCTCGAGCTGCCCCGGATCCTTACTGCGTGTCGCGGTAGGACCGGGATCGTCGCGGCGGAGTCGGTGGCGCGCCTCATCGACGGTCGGAGCGAGAGTGTCGGGGAGTCGCTGTCGCGGCTGCACATGATCGAGGCGGGTCTACCGATGCCCGACCTGCAGCAGGAGATCGTCGTCCGCGACGGACGCTGCTACCGCGTGGACTTCCTGTGGCGTGAACTGGGCATCGTCGGCGAGTTCGACGGCGCCGGAAAGTACACCGAGCGCCACCACCTGCTCGCCGAGAAGGAGCGCGAGGATGCGTTGCGGGATCTTGGGCTGGAGATGATCCGCTGGAACTGGGCGGAGCTGTCGCGATTCCACGTCGTCGTCGATCGGTTCGAGCGTGCACGTCGCCGACAGCAGGCGCGTCGGGCTGCTCAGGAGCGCGAAACGGTCATCGGCGCGCGCTACAACCCGCTCCGATGACCGATTCGCGCTCTTCTCCGCTACAGCGCCTTCAGACCGAGCGAGTCGCGCAGGGTCGAGCCGGGGTATTCGGTCCGGAACAGGCCACGACGCTGCAGTTCCGGGACGACGAGGTCGACGAAGTCGTCGAGGGAATCCGGATAGGCGGGGCACATGAGGTTGAAGCCGTCGCAGGCGCCCGCGGTGAACCATTCCTCGATGCTGTCGGCGACAGACTCGGGGGTGCCGATCATGGTCGCGTGACCACCGCCCGCGGCGAGGTAACCGAGCAGTTCGCGCAGGGTGGGGCGGCGGGTCTCGATGATGCGCTGCACCGTCGCGTAGCGCCCCTGCGGCCCGCTGAACTCCTCGATGGGTGGCAGGTCGGCGACCGGCGCGTCGAGGTCGTGGCCGGTGTAGTCCTGACCGGTGAAGACGCCGAGCTGGGTGATGGCGGCATCGATGTCGAGGAGGGCATCGAGTTCCGCCTTCTTCGCCCACGCCTCCTCTTCGGTGCGACCGACGTAGGTGACGAGTCCGGGCAGGATGGCGACCGTACCGGGATCTCTGTCGGCCGCGGCGATCCGCGCGCGCAGGTCGGTGGCGTACTCGAGCGCCGCGGTCATGTCCCACGCGACGGAGTAGACGGCCTCGGCATGGCGAGCCGCCAGGTTGCGCCCGGTCTCCGACGCTCCCGCCTGGAACAGCACCGGACGACCCTGCGGGCACCGCGGCACGGTCAGCGGACCGTCGACACGGAAGTGCTTGCCCTGGTGATGGATCGGACGGATCGCGTCGGAATCGAGGAACCTGCCGCCCGCCCGGTCGACGAGGACACCGCCGTCGTCCCACGAATCCCACAGCGCGTAGAGCACCTCGATGAATTCCTCTGCCCGCGCGTACCGTTCGGCGTGCGGTGGCAGGGAGTCGAATCCATGGTTGCATGCTTCCTCGTCGAACATCGAGGTGACGATGTTTGCGCCCACCCGTCCCCCGCTGATGTGGTCGAGCGAGGCGAGCATCCGGGCGGCGTGGAAGGGCGTGAAGAAGCTCGCGGAGACGGTGGTGACGAGACCGATGTGCTCGGTCGCGCGTGCCATCGCCGACAGTGCGGTGAGCGGTTCGAGGAACCACGTGGTGCCTGCCGTGTACTTCGGGTTGACACTGTGACCGTCGGCGAAGAACACCGCGTCGAGGCATCCCCGTTCGGCGGTACGGGCGAGTTCCTCGAAATACGTGATGTCGCCGACGCGTTCGGCCGCGGAACCGGAATGCCGCCACGCCGACGAGTGATGTCCGACGCCGTAGAGGAAGGCGTTGAGGTGAAGAGTGCGTGGTCCGGCCATCAGTTCATCACCAGTCCCCCGTCGACCACCAGGTTCTGTCCGGTGACGGCTCGCGACCAGTCGGAGGCGAAGAACAGCACCGCGGCCGCGAAGTCCTCGGGCGTGGTGACCTTCCGCAGCGGCGTCGACGACGCGATGAGATCGAACACCGCTTCGGGTGTCGCCGACGACGCGTCGGTGGTGCGCAACAGACCCCCGGAGACCATGTTGACGCGGATCCCGTCGGGGCCGAGGTCGGCGGCGAAGGTGCGGGTCAGCGACAGCAGCGCGGCCTTCGCGGCGGTGTAGTCGTGGTACGGGACGACGGGATGCTGGAACAGGTTGGTGCCGATGTTGACGATGCTGCCACCGCCGGTTTCCCGCATGCCGGGCAGCGCTGCCTGGATGACGTTGACCGCGCCGCCGATGACGCCGTCGAACTGGGCTCCGAACCGGTCGTATCCGATCTCGTCGGCCTTGGGCCGGGCGTCGCCGTTGAACGAGAAGTCGGGCAGGGCGTTGTTGACGACCGTGGTGACGGGACGTCCGAAGTGCTCGCGGGCCCGGGTGAACAGCGATTCGACGTCGGCGCGGTCGGTGACATCGGCCTTCAGCGCGACCGCCCGTTCGGGTCCGATCTTGGCGGCCAGTTCGTGGGCACCCTCGCCGCTGCGCCGGTAGTCGAGGACGACGGCGGCTCCTTCGTCGGCGAACGCCTGCGCGATGGAGTGGCCGAGGCCGCGACCGGCGCCGGTGACGAGGACGACCTGGTTCTGCAATGACATCTTCTGTGCCTTCCCTGTGTGGGGAAGGGTGCGTGAGGGCGACAGACCTGTGGCCCGGCGCCGGCTCGGCATCCCTTCGCTCGCATAATCGAGATCAGGTTCGACGGGTGTTCTCTCAGCCGTTTCCGGCACCCCGTGTCGAGTCCTGCGGACAGGCTACACGGCACCGGTTCGGCCTTCGAGAGCCGGCAGGGTCGGCGTTCACAGGATCGTCACATCGCCTACGCGAGAACTTAGCTCAGATCGACGTTAAAATGATCGTTCTCGTCCCCGACTCGTGAAAGGAGATTCCGACGCACATGCCGGCCACCCACAACGCTCCCTACGTCTCCCTTTCTCCGCAGTTCGGAGACGCTCCTCCCCTCGGCCGCTCCACGGTCCGCGGGCCGGCGAAACACCAGGAAGTGGTGTGGTTCGAGGATCGCTACGCCATCCCGATCACTACCACGACGCCCGACGAAGCGCAGATCGAGGACGTGCTGTTCCTGCGCCGCGTCCTCGATCGGGCGCACATCGACTACCTGCTCGTGCGCGACGACAGCGACCGCCCGATCCTGGCGATCGACCGCGCCGATCGGAAGAGGCTGCGTGCCGCGCTCGCCGAGGGGTGCGCCGACGAGCCGTTCTACTCGAAGGCCGTCGGCTCGAAGCGACGCCCGGTCCCGGTGTCGGACGGACGGCTCTCACGCGACAGGAAGGACCGTGTGTTCCGGCTGTTCCGCCCGCGCGTCGAACTGACCAGCGGGATGCGGTACGGCGCGTCGAACGGTGTGGACATCGAACTGTGGACCTACACCGACGACGAGGTGATCATGCCTCGCCCGAACGCCCTCACCCGCACGGTCGCCCTGCGCGACGAGATGCGCCGCACGACGGTCGAGCGGTACGGACAGCTGTGGCCCACGATCGAGGCATGTTCGACCGCCACCCCGGCGACATCCCGTTCGAGATCGACCTCGTGTTCTCGTGGGTGGACGGGTCGTCGAAGTCGTTCCAGGCCAAGCGCGCGAAGCTGATGCAGAACTACGTCGTCGGCGAAGGCGACGACTCGCCGGCGCGCTACCGGCAGATCAACGAACTCAAGTACGCCCTGCGTTCGGTCCACATGTACGCGCCGTGGGTGCGGCGGATCTTCGTCGCCACCGACTCGCCGCGACCGGCGTGGCTCGCCGACGACCCGCGTGTGACGTTCGTGCGGAGCGAGGAGTTCTTCGCCGACCCGTCGGCGCTGCCCACCTACAACTCGATGGCGGTCGAGTCGCAACTGCACCACATCCCGGGGCTGTCCGAGCACTTCCTGTATTCGAACGACGACATGTTCTTCGGTCGCCGGGTGAGCCCGAGCCTGTTCTTCTCCGGCGGGGGTGTCAGCAAGTTCATCGAGTGCGACGTGCGGATCGGGCTCGGCCGGAACGACCCGTCGCGCAGCGGATTCGAGAACTCCGCCCGCATGAACCGCAAGCTCCTGCAGGATCGCTTCGGGGTCACCATCACTCGGCACCTCGAACACACGCCGGTCCCGTTGCGCAGGTCGATCATGGCGGAGATGGAACGCGAGTTCGCGGACGAGTTCGCTGCGACGGCGGCGAGCCCGTTCCGGGCGGCAGACAACATCTCGGTGACGAACTCCTTCTACCACTACTACACGCTGCTGACCGGCCGCGCGGTGCAGCAGACCACGGCGAAGGTGGAGTACGTCGACACCACCGTGAAGTCCGGTCTGCGACATCTGGACACGATCCTGGCGCGTCGCAATCTCGACCTGTTCTGCCTCAACGACGGCAGCACGCCCGAGGTCGACCTGGAGCTGCGCACCGCGAAGGTCACGCAGTTCCTGGAGCGGTACTACCCGATTCCGGCGCCTGGGAGACCGACCACCCGGGCCGACCGGACGTCGGCTAGATCCGAACGGTGAGGTCGGGGTTCTCGGGGATGCGGATGCCGGCCTCGGCCAGACACCGCGCCGCGTCCTCGGCCGTGTGGGGTTGCCCGGCGGTGGCGTAGCTTCCGCTGGGCACCACGGAGTGCACGATCGTGTCGGGATAGACGTGCACGAGGTTGAAACCCTGCGCGCCGTCGTGCCCGCGCTGCGAACCGACCGGGACGTTCAGGTCCTGCGTGTAGCAGGTCGACGAGGCGACGGACACCGGGATGCCCGCGAACGTGGCCGAGGTCGAGTAGTGCAGATGACCGCCGAGGATGGCGCGGACATCGGTGCCGCGCAGTACTTCGGCCAGACCGGCCTGGTCGCGCAGTTCGACGAGGACGGCCATGTCGAACACGCTCGGCACGGGCGGATGATGCAGTGCGAGAACGGTACCGAAAGGCGAGGGTGTCGCGAGTTCGTCGGCCAGCCAGGCGAGCTGGTCGTCGGTCACCTCACCGTGGTGGTGGCCCGGGACCGAGGTGTCGAGGCTGACGATCCGAAGTCCGCCCACGGCGTGGACGGCGTCGATCGGTGCGCCGAGGGGCGCTTCGTCGAGCAGCTCTTCACGGAAGGTCGCGCGGTCGTCGTGGTTGCCCATCGCCCACACGATCTCGGCGTCGAGTGCTGCGGCCAGTGGTTCGACGAGTCCGCGGAGCTTGCGGTAGGCATCGGGCTGGCCGCGATCGGCGAGGTCGCCGGTGAACACCAGGGCGTCGGGTCGGACCCGGGAGGCACGGATGTCGTCGAGGATCAGCGAGGCGGGTGTCGGCGTCGACGGTGCCGTAGAGGAGTTCGTCTCCACCGACGAGATGGGTGTCGGTGAGATGGAGCAGCGTGTGCGAAGGTCTGGGGTATTCGGCAATTCGCTCAGGGGCCGGAGAACTGCCCATGATCTCTCACTTCCATTCGCCCGTTTCGGGGCACTTCGTCGCCTTCAACCGTAGCGAGTGTGTTTCTACGGCTCCACGACTTCCGGCTCACATCGAGACCCCGAACCTGCGGCGAACAGTCCGTTACTACGTGGTGACCTGCGGAAACGAACAATCCGACATTCATCGGTGATCTGGATCACGATTCCGATCGGCGGGAGCACCGGTCCCCAGCGCATCCCGTAGCACGGTGTCGATCTCGTCGCTCGGGGACATCGGCAGGGTGTGATGGGTACCGGCGGTGAGGGTGACGACCCGGCAGGACGGGAGCGCCTTCCGCGCTGCGCGGCCCACCTCGTCGGGGTCGTGGACGCGCCCGAACGGCGCGAGCACCACCGTGGTCTCGGCCGTGCACCGCCCAAGCTCTTCGGGTGACGGCCGCCGGGGCACGATCGTCTTCGCGGTCGGGAAATGCTCCGCGCCGAGCGCCATCAAGGTGATCCAGTCGGGATCGAGTTGTGCCCCTCGGGTTTCCCACCCGAGAAATGCCCGTTCGCGGGCGGCCGTGGGCCGCAGGAGGACGGGAAGCGCCCGCAGGAGGTATCCGGGCCGCATCCCGGCGAAGCACGAGTTGGGATCGAGCAGCACGAGCGGTCGACCCGGTGGGATGCGCGAACGGCTGCCGCGAGCGCGATCATCGCGCCGTACGAGTGACCGACGACCGCACACCGCGTCACTCCGAGGGCATCGGCGACGGAGCCGAGCCATTCGAGCAGATCGTCGACGCTGCGGACGGGATCACCGCCGGTGACGCTGCGTCCGACGTCGCCGATGATGTCGACGGCCAGTAGCCGGTGAGCCTCCCCCAGTGCCGCGGCGTTGGCGAACCAGACCATCGACGTGGCGCCGCGCCCGGGAGGAGCAGGACCGGCGGTGCGCCGGGCGGGCCGTACTCGGTGACGCGGGTGGTGCCGAAACGGGAGTCGAGATCGTGGATCACGGTGCCGTGCGGCCATTTCGCGAGAAGTGCGTCGTACGCGGCGTGGAAGGCGCGGCCCTCGTCGGACTCGTCGAACGATCTGCGTGGTGACCGGAGCATCGGAACCTCCACCGTCGAATATCTCGATGATCGAGATACTAGGTGGGCGAGTAGAGTCTGTCGAGAGGCGGAGGTGACATGACGGACGACGGCAGACTCGACATGATCCACCGGTTGCGCGCGCTCACGGTGCAACTCGATCTGCTCGGCGCCGAATTCGCACAGAAACACGCGCTGCACCCCACCGATCTGCGAGCACTGATCGGACTTCTCGACCGGGAGCGGGCCGGGGAGATCGCGACACCCGGCTGGCTCGCCGAGCACCTGCGCTCAACACGGCATCGGTCACCGCACTCGTCGACAGGCTCGAACGGGCCGGCCACGTGAGGCGGGATCGCGACAGCGACGACCGGCGACGCGTGATCCTGCGCGTGACCCCGGCCGCCGAGAAACTCGGTTGGGATTTCTTCGGCCCGCTCTTCGCCCGGGCCTCCGCCGCGCTCGAGTCCTTCTCCGAGCCGCAATTGGACGTCGTGCGGGAATTCCTCGGCTCCATGACTGCCGCAGTGGAAGCCGCCCGCTCCCCGGAGGACACCGAGGCTGACGCGGTCCCGACCCCGCGCGGGAAACGCACTCCCCAGCGGGGAGAATTTCTGTTAACTTCCTTGCCCATCCACATACTTCGGGGGGATGGGAATGCAGATACGTTCATGGGCCGCCGCGGCACTCGCGGTCGCCTTCACTGTGGTCGGGGCGGGAACGGCAGCCGCGGAGGAGCCCGCTCCTCCCCTGCCCGTCGGAAAGACGTTCCTGGACGCTTCGCCCACGAGTTCGGCGACCCGAACGGAAGCGCGGTCGGCACGAACGACTGGGACTGCGTCCCGTCGGAGGAACACCCGGATCCCGTCGTGCTCGTCCACGGCACGGTGCTCAACCGTCACAACAACTGGTCGTATCTCGGACCTCTCCTCGCGAACGAGGCTACTGCGTCTTCGCCCTCACTTACGGCAACCACGCCGACCTCCCCTGGCCGTTGAGTTCCGTCGGCGGGCTGCTGCCGATGGAGGACAGCGCACAGCAACTCTCCGAGTTCGTCGACGAAGTCCTTGCCGCGACCGGTGCGGAGAAGGTCGACCTCGTCGGTCACTCGCAGGGCACCCTGATGCCCGTCTGGTACGTGAAGTTCCTCGGCGGCAACGAGAAGGTCGACGACTACGTCTCGCTCGGACCGGTCTACGAGGGCAGCCACGCCTTCCTGCTCGCGGCGTCGTTCGAACTGTTCGAGCACGTCGGTGTGCGGCAGGACGTGGAGAATCTCGTCCACTTCCTCGGATGCGGTGCGTGCCCGCAGGTTCTTGCCGGATCGGACTGGATCCACACGATCCAGGAGGCGGGCATCTATGCCGACGAGGTGACGTACACGAACATCATGACCCGCTACGAGGAGATCGTCCTCCCGTACACCAGTGCTACCACGAGGCACCCAACGCGACGAACATCGTGCTGCAGGACCACTGTGCGAACGACTTCGTCGAGCATGCCGGCATCGTCAACGATCCGAACGCGGCATGGTTCGTCCTCGACGCGCTCGACCCGAGTTCGGCAGGGCCGCTGGAGTGCGTCTTCGTGCCGCCGATCCTCGGCTGGAGCCCGGATCCGACGATCAGCAATCCCACAACCAAGGACGCTGTGGTCGCGAGTCGCCCCGGCGCCTGAGCCGTTCGATCCTCTTACGTCGCGGTTCCCATCCCAGACAACTCTGTGCCGAGTGTGGCCACGTCACGAAGCCGACGCGCCGAACCGGAGCTCGCCCCGCGTGTTGCGGTAGCGAACCCCGGTTCGGCGCGCGAACTATATTGCGGCGCCGCTCGGTTCCTTCAGCCCTGCGATGAACGCCTGCAGCGCGAACTCCACCCGCGACTCCACGGACGGCGCACCGGACCCCATCGCTTCGACGAACAGCGGGAACTCGGCGAGGGCTTCGGTATCGATACCCGGATCGCCGTCGTCTGCCGGCGGCGCGCTGTGCTGACCGAGGACGACGGCGGCCAGTGTCTGGATCACGAGAAGCGCATCCTGCGGTGCGAATCCGGCGTCCCGCAACACCCGGAGCATCTTCTCCAGGTGCACGACATTGCCCGGGGTGATCGCCGGACGGGACGCGAAGAACGGCACCGCCCCCGGGTGCGCGAGCAGGCCACGATGGAAGGC
This sequence comes from Rhodococcus sp. IITR03, assembly GCA_001017865.1. The sequence continues at coordinate 2,972,229 of LATQ01000001.1, read as the reverse complement.
CCGGCCGTAACCCTCGAGAACCGTCCGCCACGGAGCATCGGTTTCGGCTCCGGTGAACGCTTCGTCCATCACGTACTGGACGATGGCGTCCTCGAGTCCCTGTTTGTTCTTCACGTGGTGGTACAGCGTCATCGCCTCCACGTCCAGCTCACGTGCCAGCTTCCGCATCGACAGCGCGGCCGCACCGTCCCGGTCGACCATCTGCACCGCTGCATGTAGCACCTGTTGCCGGGTCAGCCCGGCATGTCGACCTTGTGCGCGCGTCGGTCCCACGAAACCTCCTTGACCACTCTTACGCCGTAAGACTAGCATCGCCGACGTAAGTCATACACCGTAAGAGAGGAGTCCGGCATGACCGTCCATACCGAAATTCGTACGACGAAACGCCGGCCCAACCTTGTCCAGGCCCTCACGATCGGCGCGTGCCTGCAGATCCTCTGCATCGCACTCCCACTGCTGGACGTGTGGATGATCGGATCGATCGAACAACACGTACAGAACGCATATCCCGAATGGGGACCGACAATGTGAACCTCGACCGGAACGCGATCGCCGGGTACCTCGTGATCGTGGGCGTCCTCGGCCTGGCCGGTTGGCTCGGCGCGCTGTGGAGCGCGAAGAAGGACGTCGCAGTCCGCGCGGTGGTGACGACACTGTTCGTGGTCGGAACGTGCGTGCTGCTGTTCGACGTCGGATACGCGGGCGAACACTACGACCCGATCGTCCCGCTGTGGCTGGGCGTCACCCTGCTGGTGATCCCACTGCTGCCGGGGATCACCGCGGTCATGGCCGCCTGGGTCCTGCCCCCGACCGAAAGGGCCGACCGGCATGACTGACGCAACGAGGCCCGGATACACCCTTGCAGCCGTCGCAACGGTGCAGTTCATGGTGTCGCTGGATCTGTCCGTTGCGAACATCGGACTCCCCCGGATCACCGAGGGGTTGCACTTCGATCCGGTGGGCGCGACGTGGGTGATCCACGCCTACGCACTGTTCTTCGGCGGTCTGCTCCTCCTCGGAGGACGCGCGGCCGATCTCTACGGGCACAAGCGCACTCTCCTCGTAGGACTGGGCGTGTTCGGCCTCGCCTCGCTGCTCGGCGGGTTCGCTGCGGTACCCGGCCACCTCGTCGCCGCACGAGCGATGCAGGGTGTCGGGGCTGCGGCCCTCGCGCCGGCCGCGTTGGCACTGCTGTCGTCGACCTTCTCCGAGGGTCGCGCCAGGGTCCGTGCCTTCGGGATATGGAGCGCCATGAACGCCGGAGGTGCCGCCTTCGGTCTCGTCCTCGGCGGCGTCCTCACCGAATACGCCGGGTGGCGGTGGGTCATGTTCGTCAACGTGCCCATGGCGGCTGCAGCACTCGCACTGACCTGTCTGGGCGTGGGAGCCGACGGAGTACCCGCGCGGCGCGGTCGCCCGGACGTGCTCGGCGCGATTCTCGGCACCGCAGGAACGACAGCCCTGGTGTTCGCACTCGTACGCACCGACCATCACGGGTGGACCTCGACGATCACGCTGGTCACCCTCGCCGCGGCGATCGCCCTCCTGGTGGTGTTCGTCCACGTCGAGCGGACCACCCGCCGCGACCCGTTGATCCCGCTCGGCCTCTTCACCAATCGGTCGGTGAGCGGGGCGAACGCCTTCAACCTGCTGGTGGGCGCCACCATCGGGTCGGCGTTCTATTTCGTCTCGCTGTATCTGCAGCAGGTGCTCGGCAACAGCCCGGCCGCCACGGGGTTGATGACCCTGCCGGTGGCCGTGGGCGTGATCGCCGGATCGGTGGTCGCCGTCAAGCTCGGCTACCGCGTGGCAGCACGCACACTCCTCGTGGCCGGTGGACTCGTCAGCGCGTCCGGGTTCGCATGGTTCGGTCTGATCAGCGCCGACGGATCGTTCGTCACCGACGTTCTGGGACCGGCCGTCGTCGTCGGCATCGGTTTCGGACTCTGCCTCGGTCCGGTGGTATCGGTCGCAACTTCGGGGGTGGCCACACACGAGATGGGCACGGCCTCCGGACTTCTCAACACGTCGCGGCAGATCGGCGCGTCGCTCGGACTCGCCGTTCTCGGTACCGCTGCACACCACCGCATCGGTACGCTCGCGACGCCCGAGAGCATGAACAGTGGCTACGCACTCGGATTCGCCTTCGGTGCAGTGCTTCTCGTCGTCGCTGCCGTGATCGCATTCACCGTTCTCCCCCGGACCGGCGCGCCCGCCGAGCCTACCGGCGACGTCGCCCGAACCGAAGACCGACGAAAGCGCGGACATCATGACATCCACCGAAACATCCTTCTCCGAAAGGGACTCGGCATCGCGGCGAACACTGTCGTCGCTGCTACGGCCGTTCGTCGGCAGGTTCACCGCGAGCGTTGCCCTACAGGCCGCGGGCGGTATCGCGGGTCTCGTTCCACTTCTCGCCGTCGCCGAGGTCGGCCGAACCCTCCTCGCGCCGGACCGGTCGACCAGTCCCGCGCGTGGACCGCCGTCGCTGTCGGCGCACTCGGACTCTTCGCCCGGCTCGTCCTGACATCGATCGGATCCGGACTCGCACACGGCCTCGACGGCTCCGTGCAGTTGGCGTTCCGCCGCGAACTCGCACGTCACCTCGGCCGGGTCCCGATCGGCTGGTTCTCCCGCCGCCGGACCGGCGAACTCGCGAAGGTCGTCGGCGACGACGTCTCCGCCGTGCACCCGTTCATCGCGCACACGCCCGGCGAGATGGTCAACGCCTTCCTCGTTCCGGCCGTGTCGGCGGTCTACCTGTTCACCGTCGACTGGCGGCTGACGCTGATCACCATGATCCCGATCGTCCTGGCCATGTCGCTGGTTCCCCTGCTGTCCACGGCGACCGACGCCGGGAGCAGGAGGAGTTCGACGAAGCGATGGGACGCATCGCCGATGTGGTCGTCGAATTCGTGAACGGCATCTCGGTCGTGAAGGTCTTCGGGAACGCCCGCCGGTCCCGGAACAGATTCGTCTCGGCGGCAGACGATTTCGTCTCGACCTTCACCCGATGGGTCCGCGGCGTGTCCGGCGTGGCAGCGGGAATGCAACTCGCCCTCTCACCGCCGTTCGTGCTCCTGACCGTGTTGATCGGCGGTTCCATCCTGATCACGGGCGGCAGTATGCCCGCGGCGGATCTGCTGCCTTCGTGCTCCTCGGCGTGGGGCTGACCGCCCGATCGCGGCGTTGGGCCACGGATTCGACGACATCCTGGCCGCCCGGCGCGCCGTCGAGCGGATCCGGGAGGTGCTGGACGTGCCACCGGTGCCGGAACCCGAGCGGCCGGTTACGCCGACCGGGCACCGGATCGACCTGCACGACGTCCGGTTCGGCTATCCGGATGCGCACGAGGTCCTCCGGGGCATCGACCTGACCTGGAACCGGGGACGGTCACCGCGCTGGTGGGTCCGTCCGGCAGCGGGAAGTCCACCCTGGCGAAACTGTTGCTGCGCTTCTTCGACCCGACCCACGGCACGATCACCCTCGGTGGCGTCGACCTGCGGGAGGTCGGAAGCAGGACGCTCTACCGCACGATCTCGTGTGTCTTCCAGGACGTTCGCCTGCTGCGCGCGTCGATCGCCGACAACATCGCCCTGGCCGTGCCCCACGCCGACCGCGACGACGTGGTCCGCGCAGCCGTTGCGGCCGACATCCACGAACGGATCGTCGAACTGCCCCACGGATACGACACGATCCTCGGCGAGGAGGTCGAACTGTCCGGCGGGGAGAGACAACGCCTGTCGCTCGCTCGGGCACTGCTCACCGATGCACCGGTGCTGGTGCTCGACGAGGCGACGGCCTTCGCCGATCCCCGGACCGAAGGTGCGATCCACGCCGCCCTCGCCCGTCTGCGCGGCAACCGGACCATCCTGACCGTCACGCACCGCTCGGAGACGATCACCGGGGCGGACACGGTCGTGGTTCTCGAGGACGGGGCAATCGTCGAACAGGGATCACCGGAGGACGTTCTCGTCCGTAATGGCTCCCTGTACCCATCCGTCGGTTCCGACCTGCAAGGAAGCAGAGCACGATGATCACCACACTGTTCCGCACACTCGGACGCGAACACGCCGGCCCGCTGCGCCGGACTCTTGCGCTCATGGTGGGATGCGCGATCGCCGAGGGGTTGTCGTACGCCTTCCTCGTCCCGGTGCTGCGCATCCTGTTCGGGGACACCCCCTCGGACATCGGACCCTGGCTGATCGGATTCGGAGCGTCGGTCGCCGTCTACGCGGTGCTGCGCTACGTCAGCGACCTGTCGGGCTTCCGCGTCGGTACCTCCCTGCTGCGCGGCGTCTATCACCGACTGGGCGACCAACTCGTACGGTTGCCGCTCGGCTGGTATCGCGCCGACCGGGTCGGCGAACTGTCGGCGACGGCGAGTCGCGGTGTCCTGCAATCGATGAGCGTGATCGCCACATGCTCGCGCCGTTCGTCTCGGCGTGCCTGACCCCGCTGACCATCGTGGTGGTGATAACCGCCTACGACCTGCGGATGGGTCTGGCGGCCGCTGCCGCGATCCCCGTGGTGACGGCGGTGCAGCTGTGTCGGCACGCGCCACCGCGGCGACCGATGCCGAACGGGCCGCACGCGATCACGAGGCCACCGCTCGCGTCGTCGAATACCTCCAGGCGCAGCCCGTTCTGCGTGCAGGCGGACGAACCGCCGAACGTTTCCGGCTGCTCGACGACTCTCTCGACGGTATCCGGCGCGCATCGCGACGATCGACGATCGCAGCCGTGCCGGGAATGGTCGCTACGACGGTGACCGTGCAGACGGCGTTCACCGCCCTTCTGGCGCTGGGCACCTATCTCGCGATCGGCGGGGACCTCGCAGTGCCGGACATGCTGGCACTCGTCGTCCTCGCAGGCTGTTGCGCCGAACCGCTGTTGTCACTGTCGGAGATCGGCGGGAAGCTGCGCGCCGCCCGCGGCGAACTGACCCGACTGGACGCCTTCCTGAGCACCCCTCCCCTCCCCGAGCCGCTCGTCCGATGCGACCGCAGGGTCACGACATCGAGTTCGACTCGGTGGTCTTCCGTCGGGACGGTCGCGCGGTGATCGACGGGTTGTCGCTGGCGGTGCCGCAGGGCCGGCGGTTCGCGGTGGTCGGGCCGTCCGGCGCCGGGAAGAGCACGCTGCTGCAACTGCTCGCACGGTTCCACGACGTGGATGCGGGCTCCGTGCGCATCGGCGGTGTGGATGTGCGGGACATCGCGACCGACGTGCTGATGTCGCAGATCGCAGTGGTCTTCCAGGACGTCTACCTGTTCGAGGGGACCCTCGAGGAGAACGTGCGACTCGGACGTCCGGATGCGACCGACGACAAGGTGCGCGCCGCCGGCGCCGCCGCGGGACTGGACGAGGTGATCGAACGCCTCCCCGACGGCTGGTCGTCGCGGTCGGTGAAGGCGGCGCGATGTTGTCCGGTGGGGAACGGCAGCGGGTGTCGATCGCGCGAGCGCTGCTCAAGGATGCGCCGATCGTCCTGCTGGACGAGACGACGTCCGCCCTGGACCCGGAGAACGAGGCGGTCGTCCGCGCCGGATTGGAACGACTCACTGCGGGACGGACGGTGCTGATGGTCGCGCATCGGTTGCACACCGTGCGCGACGCCGACCGGATCGTGTTCCTGGACCGGGGACGGATCGTCGAGCAGGGAACCCACGACGAACTGGTGCGTCGCGGCGGTCGCTACGCGCAGTTCTGGGAGATGTCGGTCGGGGTGGCTTCACCGGTCCGCGCATCGTGAGCGGGCACGGACCGCAGGTTCTCGACAGGGTGTCGTTATAATTTCCGAGGCTCCCGGGTCCGCCACGACTTCTCAGAAAGGGTCACCGTGTACGTCATCACCAACCGCATCGACGTTCCTGCCGACACCACCGAAGCATTCGAAAAGGTCTTCGTCGAGAGCATGCGTTCGACGCTCGACGGAGTGCCGGGCCTCAACCGCACGACGCTGATGCGTCCCGCAGCCGACGGCCTGCCCTATGTGTCCACCATGGAGTTCGATTCCAAGGACGACTTCCTCGCATGGCTGCGTTCGGACTCGTTCAAGGCGTCGCACTCGGACGACCAGGCGCCGGGCATGCAGGCACCCTCCGCGGTGGAGCAGCACACGCTCATCGAGGACATCGTCTTCGAGAAGTAGAAAAACGCGCCGAACCGGGATTCGCCGCCGCTGTAGCACGCGCGAACCTCGGTTCGGCGCGTCGACGCCCTTCGAACTCCGGTTTGTCCCCAACCCCACGATCGATCACAGGTGCGCCGGATCGGGAGGTCGTGGCGGGTTCGGTGGGTGTCGTCCCGCGCAGGATCGTCGTCGTGACAGATCCGAACATCCTCACCAACACCTCGCTCACCGTCGCGGGTCTCTCGGACACCGACATCCGCACTGCCGTTCGCACCGGCGCACTCGTACGGGTCGGGCGCGGCTGCTATCTGCACCGTTGCGACGTCGACGCCCTCGGGCCGGTTGGCGTCCACCGTGTCCGTGCCCGACATGTCGGAGCGACCCTCGGCCCCGAAGAAGCACTCAGCCACACGTCGCTGCAGCCCTGCACGGCCTCGAACTCTGGGATGTCCCGCTCGATCTCGTCCACATCTCCCGGCCCGCTACGCGGCGCGGTCGCGTCACTTCTCAGATCCATGTGCATCCGACCGAACTCGGTGACGTGGCGGTCGTCGACGGAGTGTCCGTCACCTCGGTCGCACGGACCGTCGTCGACCTTGCACGCACGCTCCCGAAGGAGCAGGCCGTCATTGCCGGTGATTCCGCGCTTCGTCTGCATCCCGGAATGCGTGAACAGGTTTCACGCGAGCTGGTCGATGCCCGCACTCGCCACGGACTCGCCCGCGCCCGCACGGTGGTGCCGTTCCTGGACGGTCGCAGCGAGAGTGCGGGCGAATCGCTGTCGCGTCTACGCATTGCGGAAGCAGGACTGCCGCGACCGATCCTCCAGTACGAGATCGTGGGCGGAAACGGGCGACGCTACCGCGTCGACTTCTTCTGGGAGAACGGCGTCGTCGGCGAGTTCGACGGGCGGATCAAGTATTCCGATCCGCGCGATGTGTTCGACGAGAAGCTCCGGCAGGACGCGATCCGCGACGCAGGCTACGAAGTGGTGCGCTGGACCTGGGCGGAATTGGAGCGGTTCGACGTCGTGGCGGAGAGACTCCGGCAGGCTGCGCGTCGCGCTGCGAAGCTGACGCGATGAACCGGGGCTCGCCCCGCGTGTTGCGGTAGCAAGCCCCGGTTCGGCGTGCGGACTACACCGCGACCGGCTGCTTCGCGGGGACGACGACGGGTTCCGGCACCGTGATCGTCGGGACCGGACGGCGCACCAGCGCGACGGTCACGTATGCGACCAGCGAGACCAGGAAGCCGAGGAAGGTCGTCCAGCCGTCGACGCTCGAAGTGACCAGAGAGTTCGGGATGTACAGCAGGGTGTTGTCGACGCCGTAGATCGTCGGGGTGAGGACGAAGAAGCCGGCGCGCACCGTGATGCCGGCGATCGCTGCGGCGGCCACGGCGCGACCGTCACCGCGCGACCAGAACAGTCCGAGGATGAACGGCACGACCAGCGAGGCGAGCAGCAGGTCGAAGGTGAGGGTGAGCAGGATGCCGGTCTGCGGGACCCGCAGGGCGACAAGGGCACCGAAGGCGGCCATCGGGAGCATGAGCAGGCGGGTGGCCTTCATGACGTCCGACGACATCGCGGCGTTCTCGCCGCCGACCCGGAAGACGTTGCGCACCAGAACCGTTGCGGTGGACAGCAGCACGCCGCTGATGGTGGTCAGCGAGGCCGTCACCAGACCGGACAGCACCAGGATCGACAGCACCTTCGGGGTGTACTCACCGAGCAGGACGTAGAGGATCGGCGCACCCGCCGTGTCGCCGACGATGGACACCGCAGCGAGGGCCACGAAGGACAGCGGCACGCACAGGACGAGGATGCCGGTCGCCGCACCGAAACAGGCACGCTGGGCAGCGGCCGGGGACTTGGCGGAGAAGACGCGCTGCATCAAGTCGATGGCGACGAGGTTGCCGAGACCGAGGGCGGTGATGGTCGCCCAGTTGATCGCGGCCCCCTGCGCCGGATCGGTGAGCTGACCGATATCGCCGATGCCCAGGCCCTCGCCGTGCGTGAAGCCGGGCCCGAAGGCCGTCCAGGCGAGGAGCGAGACGATGCCGACCGCCATGACGGCGAACTGCACGAGACCGGTGTAGACGCTGGCGAACATGCCACCGGCCATGGTGTAGGCGAGCACGAACGGGATGATCACCAGCACCGCGGCCGTGTAGTTCAGGCCGAGGAAGTACTGGAGCAGGTAGCCGAGGGCGACGAGGTTGCCGGCGAGGAGGATGCCGAAGCTCCCGACTGTGAGGACCGAGGCGGTGATCTCGGTACCGCGTCCGAAGCGACGCGCGAAGAACTCGGGCAGGGTCACGACACCCGTCGCGCGTAGGCGCTTCGCGAAGAACACTCCGACGAGCAGCACGCTCAGCGCGACACCCAGCGGCATCGCCGCTCCGGCCCAGAATCCGAATCCGGCCGCGAGGTCGGCGGAACCGAGGGTCGCGTTGGAATCGATGACCTGCGACATGAGCAGGACGGCAAGGACAGGAGCACCGAGCGAGCGACCTGCGAGAAGGAAGTTCCCGGCTTGTCCGCGGACCTTGCGGGTGGAATAGAAGCCGGCCCCGAGAAGTACGACGAGGCACACGGCGACACCGGTGATGATCATGGCAGCTCCGTATGGAGAAGGTCAGACGGCAGGAGCGCTGCGTTGGGCTTCGCGTCCGAGCGAGTAGAGGGGGCGTGCATTGTCGGGAAGGGTGATCTCGCCCGCGGCGAGCCGCTTGCGGAGATAGGTGAAGCTCTGGGCCGTCTGGGCGAACAGGTGCTCGCCGGCAGTGACTCCGCCGTAGCGCGGTCCGTCGGCGTCGACGAACCTCTCCAGCGGCTCGACCCGGGTGTCGTGGTCGACGTTGAAGAACAAGGGGAACGAGTAACGTTCCTCGGCAACCTTACGCACCCGATGTGACGTCGCTGTAAATACTCCGTTGGTCCAGATCTCCAGCAGGTCACCGATATTCAGGACGAAGGCATCGTCGCGGTAGGGCACGTCGATCCAGTCGCCGTCGGCGTTGAGGACCTCGAGTCCCGGTGCCGTTGGGAGCAGAAGAGTGAACACCTCGTAGTCGGTGTGGGCACCGATGCCGGGACGGTCCGAGGCGTCGGGATCGTAGGGATAGTGGATCATTCGAAGTTGAGCAGGCGGCGTGGTCACATAGCGGTCGAACCGATCCGCCGGCTCGCCGAGCGTTTCGGCGAAGGCGCGCAACAACACACGACCCAGAGCGAAGACGGCTTCGTAGTATGCATTCGCGGGCTTGTCGAAGTCCGGCAGGTCGGGCCACTGGTTCGGGCCGAGCAGCGGATTGCCGGCGACATATTCGGGATGATCGGAGGGAAGGTCGATCGACAGGTCGAACGCTTCCTTGTGGTCCGGCGTGGCACCGGCGAACACTTCCTCACCGGGCGGCACATAGCCGCGGTGGTTCGTGGAATTGCCGATGTACACATCCATTTTCGCTTTGTCGGGAAGAGCGAAGAAGCGTTCGGCCGCGTCCTTCAATCCGCCGACGAGGATGGGATCGACACCGTGTCCGACGATCTGCGCGAAGCCGACCTCCCGTGCGGCGCGCCGAGTTCGGCGACGACGGCGTCGCGTCCGGTTTCATCGCCGGACACCAGTGCATGCACATCGACGACGGGAATGCTCGTGAACGTCATGCGTCGCTCCTCGGGGTCGGGTCGACCGAACGCCATCGCCGGGTGACGGGCGTTCCGTCGAATGCTGTGTCTCGGGTACGGATCTCGTGACCGAAGGCGGGATGAAGATTACGTCCGGCTCGGTACGGAAGGGTCGATGCGGCGATGGTCCACCGGTCGTCCTCGATGCGGCCCACCGCGATCTCGCAGTCCAGCAACGCTCGGGCATCCGACACCGTCGCTGCGCCGAGGATCTGCTCGACCAGCGGTTCGGATCCGATCGCACGATCGCGACCACGCCCGAACGCGAAGTACTCTGCGACCCGCACGAGCACTGCGGTAGCCCCGGTCTCGACGTCCTCGAGGAGATACTCCTCGATGTCGGGCGAGATATCCACGATGCGCCAGTGCTCGGTGTACTCCTCGAACACACCGTGTTCGACGAGCGTGTCGGTGTCGAGGGCCGACAGGGTGCCGGCATCGGGCGTCGGTCCGAGCGGATGGAACGACACGGCCCGTTCCCATTCGACATGGTCGCTGCTGTCGAGCAGCCGGCCGGCGAATCCGTCCTGGCTCGCGAGAGCGACGAGGTCGTCGATCTCCATCTCGGCGAGGGCAGATGCCGTCACCGTCGGTAGTGTCGCCGGTCGTCGCAGGTCGCAGTACAACCGCTGACCCTGCAGCCACGTGACGCGGGTGGTGGTGTCCGGGATGGCTCCCGGCCGAGCCAACAGTGTTCGCTCGAACCGGGTTCCCACCGGACGGATCCGTTCGGCGACCGTCATACGCCGTTCGCCTTCCACCGCGCGCGCTCCTGACCGAAGGCGACGGACTGCGTCGCCTGGAACTCGCTGATCGAAGCAGCGTTGTCCGCGAGGAACTTCCGGTGCTCGGCCAGGGAGAAGGTGCCGTCGGTGATCTCCACTCCCCCACCGCGACCCGCAGCGAGATCCGCTCGCAGGTCGAGCAGTTCGTCGGGGTCGACGGGGTACCACGAGATGCGGTCGAAGAAGCGCAGCAGCCACGGGGTGCCGTCCTCGAACGGGCCGGCGGGCTGCGGGTGCCGGTGGTTCCACACCTGGGTGGTGCGGCCGACGAACTGGTAGCCACCGGGACCTTCCATGCCGTAGATGCACAGGTAGGCGCCGCCGATGCCCACGGCGTTCTCCGGGGTCCAGGTGCGGGCGGGGTTGTACTTGGTGGTGACGAGGCGGTGCCGCGGGTCGAGCGGCGTCGCGACCGGGGCGCCGAGGTAGACGTCGCCGAGGCCGAGGACCATGTAGTCGGCGGCGAAGACGGTGTCGAAGACGTCGGCGACGGTGTCGAGGCCGTTCATGCGGCGGATGAACTCGATGTTCCAGGGGCACCAGGGGCGTCGGAGCGCACGCCGTGCATATAGCGCTGGATGGCCTCGCGGGTCGCCGGGTCGTCCCAGGACAGCGGGAGTCGCACCTGCCGGCTGGGGACCTCGAGTTCGTCGCTGTCGCCGATGGTGTCCTCGACCTCGCCGAGCAGGCCGAGCAGGGTCGGCACGGACAGGACGTCGGGGTCGACCTTGACCTGCAGTGACCGGATGCCCGGGGTGAGTTCGAGGAGACCGGCGGGACGGTCTGCTTCGAGACGCTGGTGCAGCGCGTGCACGCGGGCCCGCAGTGCCAGGTCGAGGGTCATGTCGCCGTACTCGACGAGGACGTTGTCGTCGCCGCTGCGGCGGTAGGTGACGGCGGTGTGGCCGTCACGACGGGTGAGCACCCCGTCGTCGCCGTCGCCACCGGCCGAGGTGACCAGCGACAGTCCAGCGCGACGCGCGACGCCGAGTTCGCGTCGGGAGGCGGTGTGCTGCGACTTCACGGGCACGAACCGGACCGTGTTGCCGGGGGCGAGCTGGCCGAGCTTCCAGCGGTCGGCGGCCACGACGGTCACCGGGCACACGAACCGCCGAGGCTGGGACCGTCGGGACCGAGCAGGATCGGGGTGTCGCCGGTGAAGTCGAGTGCGCCGACGGAATAGGCGTTGTCGTGGATGTTCGACGGATGTAGGCCCGCTTCACCGCCGTCGGTGCGCGCCCATTCGGGTTTGGGGCCGATGAGCCGCACGCCGGTGCGGTCGGAGTTGAAGTGCACCTCGTAATCGGTGGCGTAGAGGCGTCGATGTCGGCGCGGGTGAAGAATTCCGGTGCGCCGTGCGGACCTTCGGTGACCGCGATCTCCCACCGCGTGCTCAGTGCGGGCACGTGCTCGGAGGGGACCGGGGCGCTCGCGTCGGGAGCGTTCTCCCCGACGACGAGGACGTCACCTTCGCGCAGTGTGCGACCCTCGTGACCGCCGAACGTGCCGAGCGTGAAGGTCGATGCGCTGCCGAGGAATTCGGGGACGTCGAGACCACCGCGAACGAGGACGTAGACGCGCAACCCCGGTCCGGAGACAGCTCCGACGTCGAGCAGGCCGCCCGCCGGGACGGTGACCGGGCGCCACTGCGGGACGGCGACTCCGTCGACGCGCACGGTGACGGGTGCACCCGTCACGCACACCTCGGTCTCCTCCGTGAACCGCAGGGCGGGGCCGGCCATGGTGGTCTCGAGGCCGGGAGCACCCTCGTCGTTGCCGAGGCGACGTTGCCGAGGCGGAACGACAGGTCGTCCATGGGCCCGGACGGCGGCACACCGATCTGCCAGTAACCGGTGCGTCCGGGATAGTCCTGGACGGTCGTGAGCATTCCGGGACGTTCGACGGTGATCTTCGTGGTCATGGCTACCTCATTCCCCGCGGGTGACGATCATGCGGACCGGCGTGGGGTCGAAACCGTTGCACGGGTTGTTGATCTGGGGACAGTTGGAGACGAGGACGAGCACGTCGCGCTCGGCGCGGATCGCGAGTCGCTTGCCGGGGGCGGACAGGCCGTCGACGATGCCGAGGGTGCCGTCGGCCTCGACCGGCACGTTCATGAAGAAGTTGATGTTGGAGACGAGATCGCGCTTGCCCAGTCCCCACTTGGCGCCTTCGATGAGGAAGTTCTCGACGCAGGCGTGCTGGTGCTTGGTGTGGTGCCCGTAGCGGAGGGTGTTGGACTCCTGAGAGCAGGCGCCGCCGACGGTGTCGTGGTTGCCCACCTCGTCGGCGACGAGCGTCATCAGCGGCTCACCGTCGGCGTCGCGCAGCACCGAACCGGTGGAGAGGAAGAGGTTCTGCTGGGCGGAGACGGTGGCGGCGGCGCTGTAGCGGCGGGTGTGATCGGCCGCGTCGTAGACGAGGGTGTCGACGGCCTGGTTGCCGTGCAGGTCGACGATGGTGAGGACGTCGCCGGCGGCGACGACGGCCGACCACGGCCGCGGAGTCCGACGATCTCGTCGAGGACGACGCGACCGGGAACGAGGGCGAGGTCTGCGGTGTCGGCGGTGATGGTCATCGGCGGATCTCCGTTTCGGACGTGGCGGCGGCCCAGGCGTCATCGGTGTTGAGCACGGCGCGCTGGTACTCGGGTCGGTGTTCGGCAGCGAGTTCAGTTCGCCGGGCGACCGCCAGGCGAGGACTTCGAGGCTGCCGGTCGTGAACTCGGGGTTCGGGTCGAGCGGGTGTGCAGTGTTGGCGATCAGCGCGATGACCGGCAGGTGGATCAACAGGTCGACGACAGCGCTGGGACCGGCGTTGCCGGTGCTGACGAGGCTGCCGTCCTCCTCGACGCGGACACCGTGGAAGAAGGACAGCGAGGGCGGCAGGTCGCGCGGCTGCAGGTCGTGCTTGGCGGCGGCGACCGTGAACAGTTCGCGACCCGCAGGAGAGCTCGAATGAAGCGATCCCTCACCGTATTTCGCAGTGTTCCCCGCGACATGAGTGGTGCCGCACAGCGCGTCGTGGCGTCCGGAGGTGTCGGCGACGATCGTGGCGAGGACGCGGCCTGATCGGAGAGCAGTGGGTGCCCGACACCGAGATAGGCCTGCCACGGCACCTTCACCGTGTCGGCGACGTTGAGCCGCTCGTGCGGGGCGTCGGCGCGGAACAGCAGGATGTTGGCGCAGGCGGTGCCGTGGACGTCCCGCAGGCGCAGGCGGGTGCCGCGGGCGAGGACTTTGCTGGTGTAGCGGCCACCGGGGACGGTCTCGGCCCAGGTCATCGACGCTGCGCGACCGCTGGGCGGAGCCGGCCACGACGATGCCGGGACGATCGGCATGGCGTCGGTGACGGTTCCTGCCTGCGCTCGGGCATGGGCGCGAGCAGCGTGCGTGGTGGCGGTCGCGAGGGTCTCGGTCATGGTGCTCCGATCGGCGGTCCGGGGAAACTGTCGATCGACAGTTTTCCGACCGCGCATCTTCGGGGAATGTCCACGGCGTAACGAGTCCGTGACGTGTGTTTCGTCCGTGTGACGAAAACTTCACGCGCGAAGACCGTGGTGCTGCAGTGCCTTTCGTCGTGTCACAGTGGAGAGGTGACCCATGCAGGACCAGGACGCCCCCGTCTCCACGCGCCGCGACGGCCCGGACCGACCGCGCGCGCCGAGATCCTCGCCGCCGCGGACGCTGTTCACCACCCGCGGGTTCTCCCCCACGTCGACACGGACGATCGCCGAAGCAGTGGGGATCCGGCAGGCATCGCTGTACAACCACTTCGCGACGAAGAACGACATCCTCGTCGCGTTGCTCGAGGACACCGTCGAACCGACCCTCGACTTCGACGACAATCTCGACCCCACGCTGCCACCCGAGATGCGTCTGTGTGCGCTCGCCTGGTTCGACACGGCCCAGTTGTCCGCGGCAGATGGAATCTCGGTGCGCTCTACCACCTTCCGGAGCTTCGCACCGAACCGTTCGATCGTTTCCGGGAGGAACGTCGGCAACTGATGGAGCGTTACCGGATCCTGGCGGCGCAGATCGTCGGCGACGGCGATCCTCGCACCCATCTGCCGTTCCGGATCGTCGAATCGGTTATCGGCATGCGGGCCGACGACGGTGATGTCGACGCCGGGCTACCCGAGGCGCTGGCGACGGCGTCGCTGACGGTTCTCGGTGTCAGCGACGTTACGGCAGTGACGAGCGCGGCCCGGGCACTCGTGGTGGGGGTTCCCGGCGACCTGCTGGGCTCGATGACCCCGCCGTCTCGGCCACCCGCGTGAAACGCAGGGCGGGATCGTCGACCGGTTCGCGGCGCAGTCGTCTGCGGTCGAGATAGTAGTTCTGCTCCATCGACCAGGGGCCGTCCTCCCCGGACGTGGGGAACACGTCGGCCGAGCGCCGGAGATAGTTCGACGTGAGGTCCCAGAACGGTCCGCCGCCGACCGCGGGGTCGTCGCAGACCGGGGTGACGATGTCGTAGCCTGGTCGTCCATGTGGTCGAGCAACCGGCACAGATGATGGCCGGTGAGGTCGACCTTGAGGGTCCACGACGAGTTGGTGTAACCGAACGCGAAGGCGAAGTTCGGCACGCCGGTGAGCATCGTCGCCTTGTAGGTGATGCACTCGTGCCAGTCGACCGGGACGCCGTCGACGTCGACGTCGATCCTCCCGAACGGCACCAGCTTCAGGCCGGTCGCGGTGACGATGACGTCGGCCTCGATCTCACGCCCCGATTCGAGGGCGATCCCCGTGGGTGTGAACCGGGCGATCCGATCGGTGACCACCGACGCCTCGCCGGTGGCGATGGCGTGGAAGAGATCGCTGTCGGTCGCGACGCACAGGCGTTGATCCCACGGGTCGTAGGAGGGGTTGAAGTGCACGTCGACGGGATAGTCGTCGGGCAGCACACTGTTCATCCGCAGACGCAGCAGCCGGCGGAAGAGGTTCGGCGCCCGTCGGCTCGTCCGGTACATCTCGTGTAGCAGACGGATGCTCAGGGAGCGGACGGCGCGGTCGGCCGCTGACGTCGGGAGTGCGCGTCGCAGCGCATTGGCGACCTTGTTCTCCTTCGGCCATCCCAGGACGTAGGACGGGGAGCGCTGCAGCATCGTCACGTGTTCGGCGACCCCGGCCAGCGCGGGAATGAGCGTCACCGCAGTGGCGCCACTGCCGATGACGACGACGCGCTTGCCTGCACAGTCGAGATCCTCGGGCCAGTGCTGGGGATGGACGATCGTGCCGCGGAAGTCGTCGCTGCCCTCGAACTCCGGGCTGTACCCCTCGTCGTAGTCGTAGTAGCCGGTCGCGGAGAAGAAGAACGAGCAGGTCACCGTGAGTGTGGTGTCGTCGCTCGTGCGCAGGAGCGTGACCGTCCACCTGCCGGTGTCGGACGAGAAGGACGCGCTGACGACGCGGTACCCGAAGTGCAGGTAAGGACGCAGTCCGTGTTCGTCCACCGCCTCGTGGAGATAGCCGAGGATCTCGCTACCTCCGGCATACGCGTGCTTCTTCCGCCACGGCTTGAACTCGTACCCGAGGTGTGCAGGTCGGAGTCGGAGCGCACACCGGGATATCGGAACAGGTCCCATGTGCCGCCGAGCGCGTCGCGAGCCTCGACGATCGCGAAGCTCGTCCCCGGTCGCTTCGTCTTCAGGTGGTAGGCCGTGCCGATGCCGGAGATACCGGCGCCGACGATCAGGACATCCACCTCGGCGGGCACGCCCCCGCCGGGTTCGACTGCGGTCATGTTCGCTCGACTCCGTCCTTCGGCGGGGTTCGTTCGATGCGCGGAGCTATCCGGTCGATCACTCACGGGGAATGTCGCCCGGCGTACGGTCGGCACCTTCGAGCACGTTCACCTCGTGCTTGTCGCTACCCGGACCCACGTGCGCCTCGGCACGCATCCGCTCGACCATGTCGGGATAGTGCAGCTCGAAGGCGGGACGCTCCGAGCGGATCCGCGGCAGCTCGTAGAAGTTGTGCCGCGGCGGCGGGCAGGTCGTCGCCCACTCGAGCGAGTTGCCGTAACCCCACGGGTCGTCGACCGTGACGACCTGGCCGTAGCGGTAGCTCTTGAAAACGTTCCACACGAACGGCAGCGTCGAGGCACCGACGATGAACGCACCGATGGTGGAGATCGTGTTCAGGGTGGTGAACCCGTCCGAGGGCAGGTAGTCGGCGTAACGACGCGGCATGCCCTCGTTACCGAGCCAGTGCTGCACCAGGAAGGTGGTGTGGAAGCCGATGAAGGTCAGCCAGAAGTGCCAGCGGCCGAGCTGCTCGTCCATCAACCTGCCGGTCATCTTGGGGAACCAGAAGTAGATGCCGGCGTAGGTCGCGAACACGATGGTGCCGAAGAGCA
>LATQ01000001.1:2952886-2955161 GCA_001017865.1 Rhodococcus sp. IITR03 | reverse complement strand
AGCGCGGCCTTGGCCGCGTCGCCCATCGGTACCCCGTAGACCTCGCACCGCGCGGGACTGCCGGCGGTCTTGCCCTCGGTGGCGAGCGCGGAGAACCGTGCGGTCGACGCCGATCCCGAATCCGATGCCCGAGAGCGGCTGGCCGCCGAGCTGTTCCATGAGCCGTCGTAGCGGCCACCGCCACCGATGCCGGACTGGGCGCCGAGCCCGTCGTGGACGAACTCGAAGGTGGTCTTCGTGTAGTAGTCGAGGCCGCGCACCATGCGCGGATTGACGACGTACGGGACGCCGATCGCATCGAGGTGCGCGAGCACCTCGTCGAAGTGCGCGCGAGCGGTGTCCGAGAGATGGTCGAGCATCAGCGGTGCGTCGGCGGTCATCTCGCGGACCTCGGGGCGCTTGTCGTCGAGCACGCGCAGCGGGTTGATCTCGGCGCGGCGGCGCGTCTCCTCGTCGAGCGGGAGCGCGAACAGGAACTGCTGCAGCTTCTCCCGGTACTGCGGACGGCAGGTCTCGTCGCCGAGGGACGTGATCTCGAGGCGGAATCCGTCGAGTCCGAGCGACCGGAATCCTGCGTCGGCGACCGCGATGACCTCGGCGTCGAGCGCGGGATCGTCGATGCCGATCGCCTCCACGCCGACCTGCTGGAGCTGACGGTAGCGACCCGCCTGGGGGCGCTCGTAGCGGAAGAACGGCCCGGAATAGGACAGCTTCACGGGGAGCTGACCGCGGTCGAGGCCGTGCTCGATCACTGCGCGCATCACGCCCGCGGTGCTCGGGACGCAGCGTGACCGAGCGCTCACCGCGATCGGCGAAGGTGTACATCTCCTTCGTGACGACGTCGGTGGACTCGCCGACGCCGCGAGCG
Organism: Rhodococcus sp. IITR03; assembly: GCA_001017865.1. Next base: position 2,954,293 of record LATQ01000001.1, on the reverse strand, counting down.
AACAGGCCGGTGTCCTCGAAGATGGGCAGCTCGACGTGCCCGTACCCCGCCAGGCGTGCGGCACGGGTCAGACCGTCCCGTACCGCCACGAACTCCGCCGACTGCGGGGGAACGTAATCGGGCACACCCTTCGCGCGAAACGTGGAGGCCTTGCTCACTGGTACTGCCTTCTCTCGGGATTCTCTCGGTTGGTCACCGGACGGATCGCGGTGTTCGTGCGTCGGTATCGATGCGCCGGCGTTCGTGCGTCGGTGTTCGTGCCGTCAGCGGGATTCTGCCAGGCCGGAGAGGAAGGGATTCGACACCCGTTCCTGCCCGATTGTGCTCGCCCCGCCGTGTCCGGGGAGGATGTTGGTGCCGTCGTCGAGCACGAGCAGCTTGCGCGCGATCGAGTCGAGCAGTTGCGCGTGGTCGCCGCCGGGCAGGTCGGTGCGGCCGATCGATCCCTGGAACAGGGTGTCGCCAGTCAGCGCGACGTTCAGGACGGCCCCGTCGGGCGTGGTGGTGCGGGTGCGCAGGACGACCGAGCCGCGGGTGTGCCCGGGCGTGTGGTCGACGACGAACTCGATTCCGGCGTGTTCGATCTCGTCCCCGTCGGCGAACTCCACGACCTGCTGCGGTTCGACGAACTCGACGCCGTCGAGGAAGGGCGCAAGGCTCGACCCCATGCCCTGCAGCGGATCGGTGAGCATCATCCGGTCGTCCGGATGGATGTAGACGGGGATCCCGTACCGGTCGGCCACCGGCTGCGCCGACACATGTGTCGAGGTGACCGTGCGTGAGCAGCACCGCGCGGGGCGTGAGATCGGATCCGGTGAGGAACTCCACGAGCGGCTCGGCGGCGTCCTGGCCGGGATCGACGACGACGCACTCCTTCGCGTTGTCCTGCGCGAGGATGTAGCAGTTGGTCTGGAACATCCCGGCAGGGAATCCGGTCACGAGCACGAGCATCGCTCCTACGGTGGAAGCCTTCGAGGTCTCCTACAGACTATGCGTTGCGCCCTGCCCGCGGGTTGCCGGTCCCGGGTGGCAGACTCGGTCTGCTTCGAAGTCGGTTGGACCACATCGATCGTTCACGGGAGGACTACTGCAGTGCCGAGCAACGCACAACGGCGCCAGGCCGCGAAACGCAAACTCGAACGGCAGCTCGAGCGTCGAGCCGAACGCGAGCGCAAGCGGCGCCGCATGACGATCGCGCTGTCCGCGCTCGGAGTGATCGTGGTCGTCGGCGCCGGTGTTGCTCTGTGGGCGGTCAACCGGGGCGACGACACGGCCACCGAGGCGGCGTCGAACGACACCTCCGGTTCGGAAATGGAGTATGCCGCGCTCCCCGAGGGCCGGTCCGAGCCGTGCCCGAGACGGTGAGCTGCTCCTACCCCGCGGACGGCCGCGAACCGTCGAAGCCGG
>LATQ01000001.1:2943221-2952786 GCA_001017865.1 Rhodococcus sp. IITR03 | reverse complement strand
TCCCCGAGGGCCGGTCCGAGCCGTTGCCCGAGACGGTGAGCTGCTCCTACCCCGCGGACGGCCGCGAACCGTCGAAGCCGGCAGAGCCGCCGCGCACCGAAGGCATCCGCACCACCGGCGAGGGCAACACGGACATCAGCGTCAGCGTGGAGACGAGCCAGGGGAACATCGGCCTGATCCTGCACAACGACGATTCGCCGTGCACCGTCAACAGCTTCCTGTCGCTGGCCTCGCAGAACTTCTTCGACGAGACGGTCTGCCATCGGCTGACCACCTCGCCGTCCCTGCAGGTCCTGCAGTGCGGCGACCCGTCGGGTAGCGGGTCGGGCGGTCCGGGATACCAGTTCGCGAACGAGTTCCCGACCGACCAGTTCGCCGCCGACGATCCCGCGGCACAGGAACCGATGACCTATCCGCGCGGCACGCTCGCGATGGCCAACGCCGGCCCGGACACCAACGGCAGCCAGTTCTTCCTGGTGTACGGCGATTCGGTGCTGCCGCCGCAGTACACCGTCTTCGGCACGATCGACGAGACCGGTCTCGCGACCCTCGACAAGATCGCCGCGGCCGGGGTCTCAGGCGGAGCCGCCGACGGTGCCCCCGCGCTGGAGACCACCCTCACGTCGGTCAGGATGGACTGATGATCCGATTGCGCACCACCCTCGCCGCCGGCGCCGGGCTGGCACTCCTGCTCACGGGATGCTCCGACGACACGTCCACCGACAGCGCCGCGACCTCCTCGGCACCGCGTCCGTCGCCGACCGGGAGTCCCCCGCCTACACGGGCGAACTGCCGGAGCGCCCGCCGGTGGCGATCCCGTCTCGTGCACCTACAACGCCTCGGGTGACGCCGCGCGCGACGTGACCGCCCCGTCCGCGGACGACGTCTCCGCCACCGGCACCACCGCCGCGCAGATCACCACCAGCGTCGGCGTGATCGGCGTGGAGCTCGACCGGGCCGGCCCCGTGCACGGTCAACAGCTTCGTGTCCCTCGCCGAGCAGGGCTACTTCGACGACACGCCCTGCCACCGGCTGGTGACCTCGCCGGGTCTGCAGGTGCTGCAGTGCGGCGACCCGACGGGCACCGGCACGGGCGGGCCGGGCTACGGCTTCGACACCGAGTACCCGGAGAACGTGTACGCCCCCGGCGACGCCCAGCTGCGCCAGCCGGTGATCTACCGCGCGGCACGGTCGCGATGGCCAACACCGGCCGGCCCGGCAGCAACGGCAGCCAGTTCTTCCTGGTCTACGAGGATTCGCAGCTTCCCCCACCTACACGGCCTTCGGGACGGTCGACGAAGCCGGACTCGCCGTGATCGAGGAGGTCGCAGCAGAGGGCGACGACGGATCGATGGCGGCCGGCGGCGGTGCCCCCAACCGCGCGGTGCAGATCGAGTCGGTGACCGTCGGGTCCTGACACACGCCTGCGCGCACAACGCACGGACGTCCCGCCCCGGATTTCGGGGCGGGACGTCGCATTTTCAGAGCTCCGAAGGCGTGGATGCTGCCGTCCGGTGCGAAATCCGCCGGCCCCATCACCTCACGGGGTGATCTCGGGGGTGATTGTTCACCGATCCGCACTCGGCACCTATCGGTTCGTGCAGGGTTCCGATAGCGTCCCGATTCTGTGATCCACACCACCGAGCGGCGGTTCGCGTCCCGGCTCCGCACCGTTGTTCCACTCTGTCTCGTCGCCGTCGCAGCGTTGCTCGCCGGTTGTGCGCAGGACGCCGGTTCCGCGACCACGAAGGTCACCGAGGCCGCACAGCCACGGTCGGCTCCCCCGCGCGATCTGTCCATCTATCGCGGACTCCCCGAGGTCCCGGCCCCACCGGCACCGACCGTGACGTGCGAGTACGTCGACAAGGGTGGTGCTCGTCCCCCGTCGACCGCATCGACCGTGGGCATCGTCGACCTCACCCTCGAGACGTCGATCGGGGCGATCCCGCTCGTGCTCGACCGGGCCCAGGCGCCGTGCACGGTCAACAGCTTCGTCGATCTCGCGCGTCGCGGATTCTACGACGGCACGTCCTGCCACCGTCTCGCAACCGATCCGGGCGGTGAGCTCTACCAGTGCGGCGACCCGACCGGCACGGGATCCGGCGGTCCCGGCTACACCTTCGCGGACGAGTATCCGGTGCCCCAGTTCGATGCGGAGGCGGCGACGTCCTATCTCCCGCCGGCGGTGCTGTATCCGCGCGGCACGATCGCGATGGCCAATGCCGGGGTGGAGAACAGCAACGGCAGCCAGTTCTTCCTGCTGCTCGGAGATTCGCTGTTGCGACCGGACTTCACGGCCTTCGGCCGCATCGCCGATGCCGGGATGCCGGTGCTCGACGCGGCCGCCGCGAACGGACACGACGGTTCCAGCCCGCTCGGGGGTGGCGTACCCACGACGCCCGTCGTGATCGGAGCCGTACGGTGACGGAGCGACGTGAACGGGGCCGATCGGGGGCGATCAGGCAGCCGAGGTCACCCGGTAGACGTCGTAGACGCCCTCGACGTTGCGGACGACGTTGAGCACGTGTCCGAGATGCTTCGGATCGCCCATCTCGAAGGTGAACCGGCTCACCGCGACCCGGTCGCCCGTGGTCGTCACCGAGGCCGACAGGATGTTGACCTTCTCGTCGGCGAGCGCCTTCGTGACGTCCGACAGCAGGCGGTGCCGATCGAGGGCCTCGATCTGGATTGCGACGAGGAAGACCGACGACGGCGAGGGCGCCCACTGCACCTCGATGATGCGCTCCGATTGCTCCCGCAGCGACCCGGCGTTGGTGCAGTCCGTGCGGTGCACGCTCACCGCTCCGGTGCGGGTCACGAAGCCCATGATCTCGTCGCCGGGGACGGGCGTGCAGCACTTGGCGAGCTTCGAGACCGTACCGGTGCGCCCGGCACGAGGACACCGGAGTCGCCGCTGTGCCGCGAGCGAGTGGGGATGGTCGACGGGGTCGACCGCTCGGCCAGCTCCTCCTCGACACCACCGACCCCGCCGAGCAGCGCGACCAGCCGTTGCACGACGTGGTGCGCCGAGACGTGGTGCTCACCGACGGCGGTGTACAGCGCCGAGACGTCGGCGTAGCGCAGTTCCTTGGCGACCGCGACCATCAGTCGGCGTTCATCAGGCGCTGCAGCGGCAGACCGACGCGACGGACCTCCTTCGCGATGGCGTCCTTGCCGGATTCGAGGGCCTCCTCGCGACGTTCCTTGGCGAACCACTGCCGGATCTTCGCCTTGGCGCGGGGTGAGACGACGAACGACTGCCAGTCGCGGCTCGGGCCGGCGTTCGGGTCCTTGGAGGTGAAGACCTCCACGACCTCGCCGTTCTCGAGCTTGCGTTCGAGGGCGACGAGTCGGCCGTTGACGCGGGCTCCGATGCAGCGGTGCCCGACCTCGGTGTGCACGGCGTACGCGAAGTCCACGGGCGTCGAGCCGGAGGCAGGGTGATCACGTCGCCCTTGGGCGTGAAGACGAAGATCTCCTTGACCGCCAGGTCGTAGCGGAGCGATTCGAGGAACTCCCCCGGGTCGGCCGCTTCCCGCTGCCAGTCGAGGAGCTGCCGCATCCAGGCCATGTCGTCGAGCTCGGCGACATCACCCGAGTGGCGTCCCTTGGTCTCCTTGTACCGCCAGTGCGCGGCGATGCCGAACTCGGCGGTGCGGTGCATCTCGTGCGTGCGGATCTGCACCTCGAGCGGCTTGCCTCGGGACCGATGACGGTGGTGTGCAGCGACTGGTAGACGCCGTAGCGGGGCTGCGCGATGTAGTCCTTGAACCGTCCCGCCATGGGCTGCCACAGCGAGTGCACGACACCGACGGCCGCGTAGCAGTCGCGGATCTCGTTGCACAGGATGCGGACGCCGACCAGGTCGTGGATGTCGTCGAAGTCGCGGCCCTTGACGATCATCTTCTGGTAGATCGACCAGTAGTGCTTGGGCCGGCCCTCGACGACCGCGTCGATCCGCGACGCCGCGAGTGTCCGCCCGATCTCGTCGCGGACGGTGGCCAGATAGGTGTCGCGCGACGGCGCGCGGGTCGCGACGAGCCGGACGATCTCCTCGTACTTCTTCGGATGGAGGATCGCGAAGGCGAGGTCCTCGAGCTCCCACTTGACCGTCGCCATCCCGAGGCGATGGGCCAGCGGGGCGATGACCTCGAGGGTTTCGCGTGCCTTGCGGGCCTGCTTCTCGGGAGGCAGGAAGCGCATGGTCGCATGTTGTGCAGGCGGTCGGCGACCTTGATGACGAGCACCCGGGGGTCGCGCGCCATCGCGATGATCATCTTGCGGATGGTCTCGCCCTCGGCGGCCGAGCCGAGCACGACCTTGTCGAGTTTGGTGACGCCGTCGACGAGGTGCGCGACCTCTTCACCGAACTCGGCGGTGAGCTGCTCGAGCGTGTACCCGGTGTCCTCGACGGTGTCGTGGAGCAGTGCCGCGACGAGGGTCGTGGTATCCATGCCGAGTTCGGCGAGGATCGTCGCGACCGCCAGCGGGTGGGTGATGTACGGATCGCCGGACTTGCGCTTCTGGCTGGCGTGCCGTTCCTCGGCGACGTCGTACGCGCGCTGCAGCTGCGAGAGGTCGGCCTTGGGATACAGCTCACGGTGATGGTGACCAGCGGCTCGAGGACCGGCTTGAGGCTCGTGCCCCGCTGACCGGTGATGCGTCGCGCCAGGCGGGCGCGTACCCGCCTCGACGCGGAGGTCGATGCCGGTGTGGGGGTCGGGTTCTGACCGGAATTGTGGGACCGATCGAGATTCTGGGTCATGCCTCCACCTCCCGTCGCGGCTGCGAACCCGGTTCGTCACCGATGCGCATGTCCGGACCGTACGGGTCCGGCGGGTTCACCGGCACCTGTGGCAACTCTATCTCTCAGATCCGCACGAGAGACGTGAGCGGGTACTTCTGCAGTCGCACCCGGCCGCCGAGGGCTTCGATCTCGGTGACGACGGTGATCCCGACGACCTCGGCGCCGACGCGTTCGAGCAGTTCGACGGTCGCGGCGAGAGTTCCGCCGGTCGCGAGGACGTCGTCGACGACGAGCACCTTGCGGCCCTGGAGGGCCATCCAGTCGCCCGGGATCTCGATCGCAGCGGTGCCGTATTCGAGGCTGTATTCACAGGTCTGGACGGGCGGCGGGAGTTTGCCCGCCTTGCGGACGGCGAGCACGCCCACCCCGAGGGTGCGGGCGATGCCGCCGCCGAGGAGGAAGCCGCGCGCATCGATACCGGCGACGAGTTCGGCGTCGGGAGCCGCGGAAGCCAACGCCGCGATCACGGCCGAGAAGGACGGTCCGTCGGCGAAGACGGGCGTCAGGTCGGCGAAACGGACACCCGCGGTCGGGAAGTCGTCGACCCATCGGGTGTGTTCGGCGACGGCCCCGGCAGCTTCCTCGACGAGCCGCGGGTCGCCGATCCGTTGAGCGTTCATCCTCTGAGTATCCACCGGTCCATGTTCCAGCCCGCACCCGCGGTCGTCGGGTTGGGCACCCCGGCATGCATTCCCGCCGCGAACGATCGTGCGGGGCTGCGCGAACAGGGGCAGGGTGGGGACGTCGCCCCACAGGATGCGTTCGGCCTCGGTCGCGAGTCCCGCGATGGCCGCGTTGTCCTTCGCCACGAGCAGACCGTCGAGCAGTTCGTCGACGCGGCCGATCGAATAGCCGCCGACATTGCTGCCGGCGCCGGAGTGCAGTGCGTCGCGGGCGTGCTCCATGTCGGCGGCGCCACCGGCACCGGCCGCCGTGGCCGTCCCGACGAGGATCGCGTCGACTCCTCCGCCGTCAGTTGCGACGGCGTGAAGCTGTCGGAGCCGGCGTCGACGATCTCGATGCCACCGCCTCGCGCAGACTCGCCGATCAGCTCGACGGTGCGCGCGCGGCGCTCGTCCGGTCCGAGATAGCCGATGCGGACCTGCATGCGGTCCTGACCGGAGCTCACGTTCGGAACGCGCGGCGTCGATGTCGACCTCGGCGTAGCGTTCGGCGGTCGGCACGGTCTGCGGGTACAGCGGTGAGTCGGGAGCCAGGAGCCGCGAGGTGATCGGGCCCGTGACACCGTTCGACTCGTCGGATGCGCCGAGCTCGTCGAACAGCTGTGTGCGAGGCGTGCACAGGGCGACGGCGCGGCCGCGCCCCCCGGTCCTGGAAGACACCGCTCGTGGCGAACACCAGTTGTTCGAGGTTGCGTGAGACGACGGTGGAGACGTCGGCGCCGTCCCCGAGGTTGCTGTGACCGACGGATCCCTCGGCCACGTCGACGACGTGGATGCGGCCGTCCTCCGCGGCCGCGGACGTGTCGGTGCCGCGCGGCCAGACGACGATGCGGTCGGTGCCCGGGGCGTTCCCCCACCACCGCTCGTTCGCGACGAGCGTCAGGCCGTCCTCGGCGGTGTACGACTCGATGCGGTACGGGCCCGCGGACGGGAACAGCGCCGGATCGATCTCACCCGGGGTGAGGCTCCAGCCGGTGTTCCAGAACTCCGCGATGCGCCGGACGGCGTCGGTGTCGTTCGCCGTGATCGCTCCGACCAGGTCGGACACACCCGACCGTCCTGCCGCCACGTGGGCCGGCATCAGCTCGGTGGCCCCGAACAGCGCCTTCCAGTTCGTGTCCTCGCGACCGGGCCGGAAGACGACGGTGGCCTCCTTCGAGCCGGGCCGACAGTCGACCCGGTCGATGTCGGCGTAACCACCGCGATGGGCGGCGTCGAACAACGGGACCTGCTCGCCGGACTCGTCGGGAGCGGTGAAGCGTCCGCTCGACGCGGCCCAGGCCAGGACGAGGTCGTCGCAGGACATGGGCACACCGTCGGAGTAGACCGCATTCGGCGACAGGCGGTACTGCACGGTGAGCCCCTCACCGGGCACGACCGAGGCGGTGCCGATGTCGGTGTCCGCGATCACCCGGCCCGACGGACCGACGTAGCCGAAGCCCGGCAGCACCCGGGCGAACGCCTGGCGCGCGCCCGAGGCCGCACCGTCGACGGTGTTGGCGTTGTAGGTCGTCACCGTGTTGTCGATCGCGTACCCGATCGAGTGCACCGGTTCCTCGTCCGTGCCGCACGCGACGGTGGAGAACGCGAGTGTCGAGGCCACCGCCGCGCACGCGAGGAGCGTGCCGCGGCGCCTCGGCGACCGCGTCGTCGTCGGGTCGTTCCGCTCGCTCACCGCCATGTCAGGACCTTCTCTTGCCGCGCTTTCCGGTGGGTCGTGCCCCTGGGGCGGGGCCGCGACGGACCGTCGCCCGGTCGGGCAGGGATCCGGCGTCCTGCACCGTCGGCACCACCTTCGCGTCGACCGCGTCGGCCGACTGCGATCCGGCCGTCGTCCCGGTCTTCGCCGCGCGGGCGGCGGCCTCCTCCCGCTTGGCGAGCACCTTGCGGGTGTGCTTCGCGACCGGACCACGCCATTCCTCGAGCGTAACCAGCAACGGGGTCGCGAAGAAGATCGACGAGAAGGTACCGACGACGATGCCGACCAACTGGACGAGGGCGAGGTCCTTGAGCGTGCCCACACCGAGGAGCCACACCGCGATGACCATCAGCGCCAGCACCGGCAACACCGAGATGATCGTGGTGTTGATCGAGCGCATGAGCGTCTGGTTGACGGCGAGGTTGGCCTGCTCGGCGTAGGTGCGACGATGCAGGTACAGGATGCCGCGGGTGTTCTCCTCGACCTTGTCGAAGACGACGACCGTGTCGTAGAGCGAGAAACCGAGGATCGTGAGCAGACCGATGACGGTCGCGGGGCTGACTTCGAATCCGACGAGGGCGTAGACACCTGCTGTCACGATGATGTCGAAGAACAGGGCGGCGATCGCTGCGATCGCCATGTTCCGCTGGTATCGGATCGTGATGTAGATGCTGACGATGACGAGGAAGACCACCAGCGCGATGAGCGCCTTGTTGGTGATCTGGCTTCCCCACGTCTCGCTGACGTCGGCGACGCTGATCGAGTTGCGGGACGGCTCTCCGTCCGGCCCGGCGGGCCGGAACTCCTCGAACAGCGCGGTCTGCAGCTCCGCGACCTGATCGCCGTCGAGGGTCTCCGACCGGATCTGGACGGTCGCTCCGTCGCCGGCGCCGACGGTCTGCACCGCTTCGGGTTCGAAGCCGATGGTGTCGCTGAAGACGGTCTCGACGTCCTCGACGGAGACGCCCGGCACGGCCGGCATCTGGATGCGGGTGCCGCCCTCGAAGTCGATACCCCAGCTGAATCCGCGCAGCAGCATGCTGAGCAGGGCGATCAGCACGATCACCGCGGTGACGATGTACCACCGCTTGCGGCGTCCGACGATCTCGAAGGCGCCCGTGCCGGTGTACAGACGGGACAGGCGGCTGTGCTGCGGCGCGGCCGTCGTCGTGGTCGTGTCGGTCATCGTCACGCCTCCTTCGCAGCGGTCGCGGCGACGAGACGACGCTCGTCGGCCACCTGCTGGATCGCGCCCAGACCGTTCACGCTCGGCTTGGACCAGAACTTCGACTTCGAGGCCAGGAACACCAGCGGCCAGGTCACCAGGAACACGACGACGACGTCGAGGATCGTGGTGAGGCCGAGGGTGAACGCGAAGCCGCGGACCTGACCGACGGCCAGGACGTAGAGCACGGCGGCGGCGATGAAGCTGACCGCGTTACCGGACAGGATCGTCCGGCGGGCACGGGCCCAACCGCGCGGCACCGCGGAACGGAAACTCCGCCCCTCACGGATCTCGTCCTTGATCCGTTCGAAGAACACGACGAACGAGTCGGCGGTCATGCCGATACCGATGATGAGACCGGCGACGCCGGCGAGGTCGAGCGTGAACCCGATGTATCTGCCGAGCAGCACCATGACCGCGTAGACCGCCAGGCCCGACAGGACGAGCGACAGTGCGGTGAGCAGTCCGAGCATCCGGTAGTAGGCGAGGCAGAAGAGCAGCACGAGGGCCAGGCCCACCGCACCGGCGATCAGGCCGGCTTCGAGCGAGGCCAGACCCAGTGTCGCGGAGACGGTCTCGGCTTCGGACGCCACGAACGACAGCGGCAGCGAGCCGTACTTGAGGGTGTTCGCGAGCTCGGCGGCCTGCGTGTTCGTGAATTGGCCGGTGATCGAGGTTGCACTGCCGGCGGGCGTCGCCCCCTGGATCACGGGGGCACTGACGACCTTCGAGTCGAGCACGAAGGCGGCCTGCTGACCGATGTTCGCGGCCGTGAACTGCGCCCAGGTGTTGCTGCCCTCGCTGTCGAAGGTCAGGCTGACCTCGTAGCGCGACTGCTGCTGGTTGAAGCCGGAGGTCGCGTCGTCGATCTGCTGGCCGTCGATGATGCTCGGGCCGAGCAGGTAGATCGCGGTACCGTCCGTGGAGCACGCGACGAGCGGAAGCGCCGGATCGTCGTTGCCCGCGAGCGGGTCGGCGGCGGAGCAGTCGAGCGCGAGAGCCGCGGCCTGCTGCACCGCGGGGTCCTCGCTCTGACGGGTGCTTGGCCGCCGCGATGTCGGCGGCGCTGTTCCTGCGGCGTGAGCGAGCCGTCGTTCTCGGGAGCTCGGGGCTCGGTGGGCTCGGCCGGGAGCCGTGGGGCGCTCGGCGGG
>LATQ01000001.1:2940063-2943121 GCA_001017865.1 Rhodococcus sp. IITR03 | reverse complement strand
GGTGGGCGCGGGTGGGATCCTGCGCCGGGAACGGACGTCCCTGCGGTTCGGGTGCGTCGGCGGGCGGAGCCTCGTCGGCCGGGGCGGGTTCGCCGGGAGCCGGTTCTGCGGGGGCAGGTTCTGCGGGCAGCTCGCCCTCGGGCGTACCGGCGCCGGGCTGCTCGGCGAGATCCTCGGCGGTCATGTTCGCGTCGATCGGTCCCCCGATCACCGGCCTGATGTACAGACGGGCGGTCTGGCCCAGCGTCCTGGCCTGGGCGCTGTCCTCACCCGGGACGGTGATCACGAGGTTGTCGCCCTCGACGATCACTTCCGAACCCGACACACCGAGCCCGTTGACGCGGGTCTCGATGATCTGCTGGGCCTGGCGGAGGCTGTCCGGACTCGGGCTGCTCCCGTCGGGGGTTCGCGCGGTGAGGGTGACACGGGTGCCACCCTGCAGGTCGATGCCCAGCTTCGGGGTGGGCGACTTGTCCCCGGTGAAGAAGACCAGTGCATACAACGCGGCGAGAATCACCCGAACAGGGCGAGAGCGCGCACGGGATGCACCGATCCGTTGGAAGGTGCCACGGTCTGTCAGTCTCCTCGATGCGAGTGAGTGGTGGTCGGGTGCAGTCGCGCGGCGCTCGGCACCGGCACCGGAGGACTCCGGTGCCGAAACCGTGCGTCGCGGATCGACTGTCAGTACTCGGTCGGACGTCCCTCCGGCGGGTTCGCATCGTCGTCCTTGCGGAGCAGATCCGGATCCTGCGGGGTCGCAGTCTCGACGCGCTCCCGGATGACCAGACGCGACCAGGTCGTCACGACACCCGGCGCGATCTCGAGATCGACGGTGTCGTCGGCGAGCGCGGCCACCGTGGCGTGCAGACCCGCGGTGGTCATCACGCGGTCGCCGATGCGCAGGGAGTCCTGCAACGCCGTCACCTTCTGCATCTCCTTCTTCTGACGCCGCACGCCCAGGAAGGTCGGGACGAGCAGTGCCAGGATCAGGAGAGGGAAGAGCAGTTCCATCGTTGAAGTCAGTCCTCGGTCGTTGTCGGTGGGTGGTGACGCGAGCGACACCAGCGGGTCGTGGTGGCGCATGCGGCACCACGACATCGGGATCGGCCTCCACGGACCGACGCAGTAGACCAGTGTGCCATTCCCCGGGCGAGCGTCCTACCGCCGTACGTTCGGATCGTCCGGGTCGGACGGATCGATGCCGTCGTCGAGGGTGCCGGCGGGGTCGTCCTCGAACAGCTCGAGCTGGGGTTCGCGCGCACGCACCTCGATGCCACCGGTGGCGCCTCCGGCGGCGGGGTGAGGCCGAGCTGCAACCACGGGCCTGCGTCGCGACACGTCCGCGCGGGGTGCGGGCGACCATGCCGGCGCGGACCAGGAACGGCTCGCACACCTCCTCGACAGTGGCGGGCTCCTCCCCCACGGCCACGGCGAGTGTCGACACGCCGACCGGTCCGCCACCGAAACTGCGGACGAGTGCGCCGAGGACGGCGCGGTCGAGACGGTCGAGACCGATCGGGTCGACGTCGTACACCTCGAGCGCGGCCTGGGCGACGGCCCGGGTGACGACACCGTCGGCGCGCACGTCGGCGTAGTCGCGGACACGGCGCAGCAACCGGTTGGCGATACGCGGCGTGCCGCGGGAGCGACCGGCGATCTCCGCTGCGGCGTCGTCGCGCAGATCGATACCGAGGATCGACGCGGAGCGGTGCAGGATCCGCTGCAGTTCGGGAGGCTCGTAGAAGTCCATGTGCGCGGTGAAACCGAACCGGTCGCGGAGCGGGCCGGTGAGGGCACCGGAACGGGTGGTCGCGCCGACGAGGGTGAACGGTGCGACCTCGAGCGGGATGGATGTCGCGCCGGGCCCCTTTCCTACCACGACGTCGACGCGGAAGTCCTCCATCGCGAGGTACAGCATCTCCTCGGCCGGTCGGGCGATGCGGTGGATCTCGTCGATGAACAGCACGTCGCCCTCGGCGAGATTCGACAGCATCGCGGCGAGATCGCCGGCGCGTTCGAGCGCGGGACCGGAGGGCAGTCTCAGCGACGTGCCGAGTTCGGCGGCGATGATCATCGCCATCGACGTCTTGCCGAGACCGGGCGGGCCGGACAGGAGGATGTGGTCGGGAGTGCCGCCGCGGAGTTTCGCTCCTCGCAGGACGAGCTGCAACTGCTCGCGGACCCGCGGTTGGCCGATGAAGTCGTCGAGGCTGGTCGGACGCAGGCTCGTCTCGATGTCGCTGTCGGAGCAGATGCTCCGCCGTGACCGGCGACTGCTCGCGGTCGGCCGATGCAGCATCGAATTCGCGGTACTCGTCGGTCACCGCGACCTGCCCAGCAGCTTGAGCGCCGAGCGCAGCGCCGTCGAGACGTCGGCGCCCGGGTCCTCGGTCAGGACCTTGTCGGCGGCCGGCTCGGCCTGACGCGGCGTGAATCCGAGACCGACCAGCGCCTCGACGATCTGGTCGCGCAGCGGCGAGGCACCGGCCGCGACGGGCGACGACCCGTGGCGCCGAAGGCCGCGACCTTGTCGCGCAGTTCGACGATCATGCGTTCGGCACCGCGCTTGCCGATCCCGGCACCCGCGTCAGCGCCGCGGTGTTGCCGTCGGCGAGAGCCGCACGCAGAGCATCGGGTTCGAGGACGGCGAGCGTGGCCATAGCGAGCCGAGGACCGACGCCGCTGACCGTCTGCAGCAGGCCGAACAGCTCGCGCGCCTCCGCGTCGACGAAGCCGTACAGCGTCATGGAGTCCTCGCGGACGATCATCGCGGTGGCGAGCCTGGCCTGCTCACCGCGCCGGAGACCGGCGAGGGTCGCGGGTGTGGTGTTGATCCGATAGCCGATCCCACCCGCCTCGATCACCACGTGGTCGAGGGCTATGTCGAGTACCTCGCCGTGTACCGAGGCGATCACCGGCTACCTGCCTTCCGTGCGGCCGACTGTTCGCGCAGCCGCTCCTCGTAGCGTTTCTTCTGCTGGGCGGCCGCAGCTTCGGCGGCCGCGAGTCTGGCGAGCAGCGGGGCCCGCCAACAGTGTGCGACGGCCAGCGCGAGCGC
>LATQ01000001.1:2932912-2939963 GCA_001017865.1 Rhodococcus sp. IITR03 | reverse complement strand
AACAGTGTGCGACGGCCAGCGCGAGCGCGTCGGCGGCGTCGGCGGGCTTCGGCGCGGCGTCGAGCTTGAGGATGCGGGTGATCATCGTGGTCACCTGCTTCTTGTCGGCCGTGCCACTGCCGGTGACCGCGGCCTTCACCTCGCTCGGCGTGTGGAACATGACCGGGATCGAGCGACGCGCCGCTGCCAGGGCGACGACGCCGCCGGCCTGCGCGGTGCCCATCGCGGTGCGCACGTTGTGCTGGGAGAACACGCGCTCGATCGCGACGACGTCGGGCTTGTAGCGGTCCATCCACTCCTCGACCGAGTCGGAGACCTTGAGGAGCCGGTGCTCGAGGTCGAGTTCGGGCGAGGTGCGGATGACGCCGACGGCGACGGGGATCACGTCGCGTCCGCGTCCCGTGTCGACCATCCCCAGACCACAGCGGGTCAGACCGGGGTCGACACCCATCACGCGCACCCGACTCACCTCTCGACACCCGAATACGGCCGGTTTCCGATGCATCCGACGGACCCGACCTCGCTTCGCACGATTGCGAACGCCTGTTCGAGAGCATAGCGGCCGGGATCGGGTGCCGGGAGACCGACACGCGACCCCGACCGCTGTGACGAGTACGACGAGCGTCGCTCGTGGACGAGTACGACGAGAGCGTCGCTCAGGCGTCGAGTTCGGCGAGTACGTCGTCGGGGATGTCGACGTTCGTGTAGACGTTCTGCACGTCGTCGCAGTCCTCGAGCGCGTCGACCAGCTTCATGACCTTGCGTGCACCCTCGGCGTCGACGGGCACCTCGACGGACGCCCGGAAATCGGGGTCGGCCGAGTCGTAGTCGATGCCGGCGTCGACGAGAGCCGTACGCACGGCGATCAGGTCGGACGCCTCGGAGACGATCTCGAAGGAGTCGCCGAGATCGTTGATCTCCTCGGCACCCGCTTCGAGGACGACCTCGAGGATCTCGTCCTCGGAGCGGCCGTTCTTCTCGAGCACGACGACACCCTTGCGGGTGAACAGGTAGGCCACCGAACCCGGATCGGCCATGTTGCCGCCGTTGCGGGTCATCGCCGTGCGGACCTCGCCGGCGGCGCGGTTGCGGTTGTCGGTCAGACACTCGATGAGCAGCGCGACACCGTTGGGGCCGTAGCCTCGTAGGTGATGGTCTGCCAGTCGGCACCGCCGGCTTCCTCACCGCCGCCGCGCTTGCGGGCACGCTCGATGTTGTCGTTCGGGACCGAGCTCTTCTTCGCCTTCTGGATGGCGTCGAACAGGGTCGGGTTACCCGCCGGGTCGCCACCGCCGGTCCGAGCCGCCACCTCGATGTTCTTGATGAGCTTCGCGAACATCTTGCCGCGCTTGGCGTCGATGACCGCCTTCTTGTGCTTGGTGGTGGCCCATTTGGAGTGGCCGCTCATTCGCTTCGAGCCCCTTCCGGCGAAGTGTGGTCGGCGTCAACCGACAGGTCGGAGCGTCGATTCTACTCGCTCCCGGTATGAGCCACCGGCACGGTGGCCGTGTCGTCATGTCGCCGAGGCCGTCGGGCGCACCCGAGGTCGGGTCGCGAGCGCACGGTCTCCACGAACAGCCGGTGCACGCGGTGGTCGCCGGTGATCTCGGGATGGAAGGAGGTCGCGATCACGCCGCCCTGACGCACCGCGACCACCCGGCCCGCTGCCGGCCCGTCCGGAACCGTGGCCAGGACCTCCACGTCGGGCCCGACCTCCTCCACCCACGGGGCTCGGATGAACACCGCGCGCACCGGCCCGTCGTCGAGACCCGTCATCGGCAGGTCGGTCTCGAACGAGTCGACCTGTCTGCCGAAGGCGTTGCGGCGCACCACGATGTCGAGGGCGTCGAGGTGTTCGGCGTCCTCGGTGGTATCGAGCACCCGGGAGGCGAGCAGGATCATGCCGGCGCACGAACCGTAGGCGGCAGGCCCGCCTTCAATCGGGTCCGCAACGGCTCGAGCAGGTCGAACACGCGCAACAGGCGGCTGACCGTCGTGGACTCCCCACCGGGGAGGACGATGCCGTCGACCTCGTCGAGTTCGCGCTCGCGCCGCACCGCGATCGTCCGCGCGCCCGCCGCCTCGAGGGCGCTGCGGTGTTCGCGAACGTCGCCCTGCAATGCCAGGACGCCGATCGTGGGGGAAGAAATGGTCACCGTTGCCTGCCTGTCCGTTCGGGGTCGCCGGTGCGCAGGCACTCTGTGGGGACGCCCTCGTCGGGGACGTCCTCGTTCAGGACTCGCGCAGGTACCGCGTGAGTCCTTCCTGCACCACCGCCGCGACCATGTTGCCGTTGCGATCGAAGATCCGCCCCTGGGTGAGTGCGCGCCCCAGCCCGGCGGAGGGTGACGTCTGGTCGTAGAGCAGCCAGTCGTCGGCGCGGAACGGGCGCAGGAACCACATCGCGTGGTCCAGGGATGCGCCCTGCGTCCTTTCGTCGTCGTGGCCGACGCTCGCCGAGCCGAGCAACGTCATGTCGCTCATGTACGCGAGCGTGCACACGTGGAAGACCGGATCGTCGGGGAGGATCTCGCGGGACTTGAACCACAACTGCTGCTGCGCAGCCATCCTGCTCGACGAGTCCATCCGGTCGCGGGGAACGAACCGGAAGTCCCATTCGGCCCATTCCTTCTTCGCCCACAGCAGGGTCGCGTCGTCGACCACGGTCTCCGGGTCGGCAGTTCCTCCGGAGCCGGCACCCGCGGCATCGTGTCCTGGTGCTCGATCCCCTCGTCGCGCACGTGGAACGACGCCGACATGGTGAAGATCGCCTTGCCGTCCTGGACGGCCGTCACGCGCCGGGTGCAGAAGGAGCGGCCGTCGCGGATCCGGTCGACGAGGTAGACGATCTGCATCGTCGGGTTCCCCGGGCGGAGGAAGTAGCCGTGCAGCGAGTGGACCCCGAATGCGGGATCGACGGTGCGGACCGCCGACACGAGCGCCTGACCGGCGACCTGACCACCGAACGTCCGCGGCAGCAACGTCTCCGTCGCTATCCCCCGGAAGATGTCGTTCTCGATCTGTTCGAGCGCCAGGATCTGCTCGATCTTCGCCATGGGAACTCCTTCTGTGCACCGTACGCAAGAAGGCTAACTGCACGGACGAGAACCGAATGCCGTGTCCCCGGGAAGCGGTGGGGAAACCGGGATGCTATCGCGTAGCGCATATGGCACCCTCGGGAGAACGGAGGGGGTGCAATGCGACAAGTCACCGATGTGGTGCGCAGGAACAGCGTGACGATCACGGGCAACCGAGAGGGCCCGGTGGTCGTCCTCGCGCACGGTTTCGGCTGCGACCAGCACCTGTGGCGCCTGGTGATCCCACTGCTCGAACCCGACTTCACGGTGGTGCGGTTCGATCACGTGGCTCCGGGCGTTCCGATGCGACCGCCTGGGACTCCCAGCGCTATTCGCGGATGGAGACCTACGCCGAGGACGTCGTGGACCTGTGCCGGAGCCTGGATCTCGGTCCGGTGCTTTTCGTCGGCCACTCGGTGAGCGCGTCGATCGGTGCCCTCGCGGCGGCGGCTGCCCCGGAGGTCTTCTCCGGTCTCGTGCTGCTCGCACCGTCCCCGTGCTTCATCGACGATCCGGCCACCGGTTACCGAGGTGGGTTCAGCGCCGACGACATCGACGAGCTGCTCGAATCCCTCGAGGCGAACTATCTGGCTGGACCGAGTCGATGGCGCCGGTCATCATGGGCAATCCCGATCGGCCGGAGCTCGGCGACGAACTCGCGAGATCTTCTGCCGCACGGATCCCGAGGTGGCGCGTGTCTTCGCCCGGGTGACCTTCCTGGCCGACAACCGCTCCGATCTGTCCGCGGTGTCGGTGCCCACGCTCGTCGCCCAGTGCGCCCACGATGCGATCGCTCCGCGCGAGGTCGGTGCCTTCGTTCACGAGCAGATCCCCGGGAGCGAACTCGTGACCCTGAACGCGACCGGCCACTGCACCGCAGCTCAGCGCACCCGAAGAGACAGCAGCCGCGATCGCGGCGTTCGCGCGCCGATCGGGGTGACGGCGACGACCGATCGGACCCTCGATCCCCGTATCCGACACGGTGATGCGCTGTACGACAACGCGCCGTGCGGATTCCTGACGACGCTCCCGGACGGCCGGATCACGGAGGTGAACCGGACATTGACGGACTGGCTCGGGTTCCCGAGCGACGAACTGGTCGGCAAGCGGTACTTCTCGGACCTGCTCAGCGTGGGCGGCCGCATCTACCACGAGACCCACTACGCGCCGCTCCTCCTCATGCACGGCCAGATCAACGGGATCGCCCTCGAACTCGTCCGTGCCGACCGGACCCGGCTGCCGGTCCTGGCCGCCTCGGTGGTCGAACCGGACGCCGAGGGCAGGCCCGCGCTGATCCGCACGATGCTGTTCGATGCCCGCGAGCGCCGCGCCTACGAGACGGAACTGCTCCGTGCCCGTCGCGAGGCGGAACTCGAGCGTGAGCGGCTCCGCACGATCAACGCCACGCTCCAGGCGACCCTGCTTCCACCGAGCCTGCCGGCGGTACCGGGACTCGAGGTCGACGCGTACTACCACATCGCGTCCCCCGACGAGGTCGGCGGCGACTTCTACGACCTGTTCCCCGCGCGCGCCGGCACGTGGGGGCTGTTCCTCGGCGATGTGTGCGGAAAGGGTGCTCGCGCAGCGGCGGTGACGTCGATCGTCCGCTACACGCTGCGTGCAGCGGCGGTCTACGAGACGTTCCCGTCCGCGGCGCTCAGGACGCTCAACACCACCCTGCTCGACGAACGCGACAGCGAGACGCGAGCTCCCTTCTGCACGCTCACCTTCGGCACGGTCGCGCCCGATCCGGACACGGGACGGGTCGACATCCGTCTCGCCTCGGGTGGCATCCGCCGCCGCTCCTCGTGCGCGCGAACGGCAACGTCGACTATCTCCCCACGATCGGCGGACAGCTGATCGGAATGCTGCCCACGCCGCGGCTCGTCGAGCACACCTTCGCGCTGCGACCAGGCGACACGCTGCTGCTGTACACCGACGGGGTGACCGAGGCCCTCGTCTCCGGTGAGACCCGCGAACGCTTCGGGGAGGACCGGCTCCTCGACCACGTCCGCGCATCGAAGCCGACGAGCGCGGCGGAAGCGGTCGGAGCCGTCCGCGAGGCGCTCGCGACGCTCGGGGGCGTGCAGGACGACGTCGCCCTGCTCGCCCTGCACGCACCCCGGTAGAACGATCACCAGCCGCGTTCGGCGAGCCGGTGCGGCTGCGGGATCTCGTCGACGTTGATACCGACCATCGCCTCGCCGAGGCCCCGCGAGACCTTCGCGAGCACATCCGGATCGTCGTGGAAGGTAGTGGCCTTGACGATTGCGGCCGCACGCTGGGCGGGGTTGCCCGACTTGAAGATTCCGGAGCCGACGAACACGCCCTCGGCGCCGAGCTGCATCATCATCGCCGCGTCGGCGGGGGTGGCGATGCCACCGGCGGTGAAGAGGGTGACGGGCAGCTTGCCGGCCCGGGCGACCTCGACGACGAGGTCGTAGGGGGCCTGCAGTTCCTTGGCGGCGACGTAGAGCTCGTCCTCGGGAAGCGAGGTCAGGCGGCGGATCTCCTGGCGGATCCGGCGCATGTGGGTCGTGGCGTTCGAGACGTCGCCGGTGCCGGCCTCGCCCTTGGAGCGGATCATCGCCGCGCCCTCGTTGATACGGCGCAGTGCCTCACCGAGATTCGTGGCGCCGCACACGAACGGCACGGTGAACGCGAACTTGTCGATGTGGTTCTCGTAGTCGGCAGGGGTGAGCACTTCCGACTCGTCGATGTAGTCGACCCCGAGGGCCTGCAGGATCTGCGCCTCCACGAAGTGGCCGATGCGCGCCTTGGCCATGACGGGGATCGAGACGGCCTCGATGATGCCGTCGATCATGTCGGGATCGCTCATGCGCGACACGCCGCCCTGCGCGCGGATGTCGGCGGGCACGCGTTCGAGGGCCATGACCGCCACCGCGCCGGCGTCCTCGGCGATCTTCGCCTGCTCGGGGGTCACCACGTCCATGATCACCCCGCCCTTGAGCATCTCGGCCATGCCGCGCTTGACGCGGGCGGTGCCGGTGACGGGGGCGGTGTCGGGGCTGGTCACGATGGGGGTCCTCCTCGGTGGACGGATCGGCGAAAGCTGCCGGCGCACGGGCGACGGACAGCGGATCCCAGCCTAGGGGCGCAGCCGAGCCGGTCCCATAGCCAGTTCAGAACAACTGGACTGCATCACATCGGTCCACTCTCCGAACGGGTACTGGAGATCCTGCGCGTTCCCGAGAGGAACCGTCCAGTTCCGCGAACTGGACCTCCACGTAAGGCGCCCGCGGCCGGACCGGAAGGTTCAAAAGTTCAGTGGATCGCGCGGATCTCCGGCTCGAGCCGCCGCGTCGCGACCTGCCGCGCCTCGTCGAGGAGCTCGGCAGATCGTTCGGGTAGACCGGGTTCCCGGACCGCACCAGCGCCTGCAGTTCGTCGTCGTCGAACCAGCGATGTTCGAGGCGCATGCTCCGCTCGAGATCGGTGAAGCCGTCCGCAGCGGGTTCGAAGGACGGCACTCGCACCGCGAAGAACAGCTCCTCCGAGTGCAGGACCTCACCGTTGAACGGGAAGACGGCCACGCGCCGCCACATCGGCCCGCACAGCAGGTCGCGCTCGACCCGCAGGCCGGTCTCTTCGACGAGCTCCCGGAGCGCGGCCGTCGCCAGGTCCTCGCCGGGTTCGACGGCGCCGCCGATCGTGAACCAGAAGTGCCGCTCGGGCACCGCGGGGTCATGTCCGCGCAGGAGCAGGACCGGCCGTCCTCGTCGAGCACCACGACGCGGGCCGACGTGCGTGCCGATCCGGCACCGGGGTGGTCCGCGCAGCGGGAGCAGTGGCAGTGCCGGAGGCAAGGGCAGTGCCGGAGGTAGGGGCGGCGTCCGAGGAAGGGGACGTGCCGGGAACGGCGGGAGGCGCGGTGGCAACCGCACCCGCCGCTCGGCGATCTCGAAATAGGTGGCAGCGGCGCGGTTCCCCCGAGGTGCAAACCAGCGGGACCG
>LATQ01000001.1:2925369-2932812 GCA_001017865.1 Rhodococcus sp. IITR03 | reverse complement strand
CGAGTGCGCGTCCCTCCGGGACGGGGATCGACGCGGCGATGCTCTCCGCACGACCACCGCGCGACGCGCCAGGGCCGCATCGAGTGCCTGCCAGGACAGATCCGAGCGCACATGGAGGCGGTCGAGTCGGTTGGCGGTGGAATAGGCCCACACACCGATCGCCACGACCACCGCGGCGATCAGCGACAGGACGAGGATCGTCACTGCACTGAGGGTCACGACCGGACCTCCCGCACCGGGCCGGCACCGACGGTGACGGTCTCGTAGACCCGCAGGATCTGATCCGCGACCACCGGCCAGTCGTACGCCTCGACCACCGTGGATCCGAAGTCGACCAGTGCCTGCCGGCGGTCGTCGTCGTCGAGGACCTCGAGGATGCCGCGCGCGAGCGCATCGGCGTCGCCGACCGGGACGAGGACACCGGCCTGCCCGTCGCGCAGCACCCGGCGGAAGGCGTCGAGCTGGGAGGCGACGACCGCCGTCCCTGCAGCCATGGCCTCGACGAGCACGATGCCGAAGCTCTCACCACCGAGGTTCGGCGCGCAGTACACATCCGCGCTGCGCATCGCGGACGCCTTCTCGTCGTCGTCGACCTGCCCGAGCAGGCGCAGGTGCCGGAAGTAGCGTCCCGCTTCCTTCCGCAACCTGTCCTCGTCGCCGCGCCCGACCACGAGGATCTCGATGTCGGGATGCCGGGCGACGAGCGCGGGCAGCGCGCCCAGCAGGACATCCATGCCCTTGCGGGATTCGTCGTACCGGCCGAGGAAGAGCACCGTACGGCCCGGTCGCGGATAGTCGGGCAGCAGCGGGGCGTGCCGGAAGAACGGCACGTCGACGCCGTTGGGGATCTCGACCGCGTCGGCGCCGAGAGAGGTGACCTGCCAGCGCCGGGCCAGCTCGGACACCGCGATCCGGCCGCTGATCTTCTCGAGATAGGCTGCAGGACGCCCTGGAAGGTGCTGAGCACCAGCGATTTCGTCGTCGATGTGTGGAAGGTCGCCACGATCGGGCCTTCCGCCACCTTGAGCGCGAGCATCGACAGGCTCGGCGCGTTCGGTTCGTGGATGTGGAGGACGTCGAAATCGTTGTCGTTGATCCAGCGGCGGACCCGGGCGTAGGAGACCGGACCGAAGCTCAGGCGCGCGACCGATCCGTTGTACGGGATCGCGACGGCGCGACCGGCGGAGACCACGAAGTCGGGCAGGGGCGTCGTCTCCGACGCCGGTGCCAGCACGCTCACCTCGTGCCCGCGGCCGATGAGGACCTCCGCGAGATCTACGACGTGCGCCTGTACTCCACCGGGAACGTCGAAGGAGTACGGGCAGACCATCCCGATCCTCACCTACGCCTCCATCCGGGCACGGCGAGCTCCGACAGGTCGTCGAGCCACAACGGTTGCAGCATGTGCCAGTCCTCGGGGTGGGCGGCGATGTTGGCGGCGAACCGGTCGGCGAGGGCCTGTGTGGCAGCGTCGATCCCGGCGCTCACGTCGAGCTCCGGATCCACGCGGAACCCCCAGCCGTCCTCGGTGAACCAGCAGTGCACCGGCAACAGTGCCGCACCGGTGTCGATGGCCAGTTTCGCCGGTCCGGCGGGCATGCGGGTGGGTTCGCCGAAGAAGGTGACCGGCACTCCCTTGCGGGCGAGGTCGCGTTCGCCGAGCAGGCACACGATCCGGTTGCCGCGCAGCCGCGCGGCCAGTTCCCCGAACGGCGGCGTCTCCCCGCCGCTCGAGGGGAAGATCTCGAAGCCGAGCCCCTCGCGGTAGTCGAGGAAACGGCGGTAGAGCGATTCGGGTCGCAGGCGCTCGGCGACCGTGGTCAGCCCGCCGAAGTAGCGGACGCACCACACGCCGGCGAGATCCCAGTTCCCACTGTGCGGCAGGGCCAGGATCGCGCCGCGACCGGCGGCGAGCGCCGCCTCGATGTGCTCGCGGCCCTCGATGGACGAATCGATCGACTTCGCGGTCGCGTCGAGATCCATCGCCGGCAGGCGGAACGCCTCGCGCCAGTAACGCGCGTAGGACCGGACCGACCGGCGGATCAGATCGTCGGGCACCTCGTGCGGCTGCACCCGAGCACCCGCGCGAGGTTGCGTCGCAGTTGCTGGGGTCCGCCGTCACGCCGCGCCGCGTAGTCGGCGCCGGCGTCGAACAACCGTCGCGCGACGCCGTCGGGCAGTGCCCGGACCAGACGCCAGCCCGCCGCGTACGCGAGATCGGACGCCTTCTCGCCGACACTCACTGCGCTCCCCCGTCGTCCCGGGTCTCCGTCGTCCCGCCGGCCGGGGGTGTGATGGGAAGCAGTTCGCGCGCACCCGTGGAGTTGCGGACGGCGAGAACCCGCTGGAAGACGGTGATCACCGATCCGACGACGAGCAGCCACATCGCGATGTGGATCGCCCAGTCGAGCCCGAGGCCGGTGAGACCGGCGCCCACGAGCACGATCACGAGCCGGTCGGGCCGCTCGATCAGACCACCGTCGGCGGACAGTCCGCTCGCCTCGGCCCGCGCCTTCGCGTACGAGATGACCTGCGACGTCGCGAGACAGATCAGGGTGGCGACGAACAACGGGCGGCTCTGCTCGTGGTAGACGGCCCACCATGCCAGACCACCGAAGATCGCGCCGTCGGCGACCCGGTCGCAGGTCGCGTCGAGGACCGCTCCGAAGCGCGTTCCGCCACCGCGAGCCCGGGCCATGGCGCCGTCGAGCATGTCGAACATGACGAACAGCCAGATGACCATCGCACCCCAGAACAGGTGTCCCATAGGGAACAGGGTCACGGCGGCGGCGATCGTGGCGACGGTACCGATGAGCGTGACGGCGTCCGGAGTCAGGCCGGTACGGATCAGCGCCTTACCGAGCGGCGCGGTGACCTTCGACACCGACGCACGCCCGAAGAAGCTCAGCATTCCGCGACCCCTGTCTTCCTGTCCGACCGTTGTGTCCGGAATCCGATCCTGCCACGAGTGGAGCCGGAAATGCGCAGTCGGCCCGCGGCGGATCGGCATGCGAAGGGCACCACGGCCGTGCGCTGCGATCGCGACGACTCTGGGAGGACTGTCACTCGTCCCATGCCGAGGCGAGCAGTGCACGGGTGTCGCGCAACAGCTGCACCATCACTTTCGACCCACCGAGGACGGTGATGAAGTTGGCATCCCCACCCCAGCGCGGCACGACGTGCAGGTGGAGATGCTCGGCCAGCGAGCCTCCCGCTGCGGCGCCGAGGTTGAGGCCGACATTGAAGCCGTGCGGACGCGAGACGCGCTTGATGACGCGGAGCGCCCGCTGCGCGAACTGCATGAGCTCGGCGCTCTCCTCGGGCGTCAGATCTTCGAGGTTCGCCACCCGCCGATACGGCACGACCATCAGATGACCCGGATTGTACGGGTACAGGTTGAGCACCGCGTACACCAGTTCGCCGCGTGCGACGACGAGGCCCTCCTCGTCGGACATCTTGGGGATGTCGGTGAACGGCTCGTACGGCTCGTCGCGACCCCGCGGGGACTCGGTGATGTACGACATGCGATGGGGCGACCACAGGCGCTGCAGGTGATCGGACTCCCCCACGCCGCGGTCGACCATCGAGGCGGGACTGTCGTCGGTCGCCGGGATGTCGGCGGGCCCCGGGTACGGTCGCCCGTCACGACGGGCTGCCTTCCCCGCCGGAACCGACGAGTTCGGCGGTGGGCGAGGCGTTCTCGCGGCGGCGGACCCACTCGGTGACGATTCGCACCGCCTCGTCGACGGGCACGCCGTTGACCTGCGTGCCGTCGCGGAAGCGGAAGCTCACCGCGCCGGCCGCGACGTCGCGCTCGCCGGCGAGCAGCATGAACGGCACCTTCTGCGTGGTGTGGGTGCGGATCTTCTTCTGCATGCGGTCGTCGGAGACGTCGACCTCGGCGCGGATCCCCTGCGCCTTCAGCTTGCCGACGACATCGAACAGGTGGCCCTCGAAGTCGGCGGCCACGGGAATGCCCACGACCTGCACGGGCGAGAGCCACGCGGGGAAAGCACCGGCGTAGTGCTCGGTGAGCACACCGAAGAACCGTTCGATGGAACCGAACAGGGCGCGGTGGATCATGACGGGGCGGTGCTTGGCACCGTCGGCGCCGGTGTACTCGAGCTCGAACCGCTCGGGCAGGTTGAAGTCGAGCTGGATCGTCGACATCTGCCAGCTGCGGCCGAGCGCGTCCTTGACCTGCACCGAGATCTTCGGGCCGTAGAAGGCGGCTCCGCCCGGGTCGGGCACGAGGTTCAGGCCGGAGGCCTCACCGACCTCCCGCAGCGTCTCGGTCGCGACGTCCCACAGCTCGTCGCTGCCGACGAACTTCTTGGGGTTCTTCGTCGACAGTTCGAGGTAGTAGTCGTCGAGCCCGTAGTCCTTGAGCAGGTCGAGGATGAAGTTCAGGACGCTGGTGAGCTCGTCGCGCATCTGCTCGGGAGTGCAGAAGATGTGCGCGTCGTCCTGCGTCATGCCGCGCACGCGGGTCAGACCGTGGACGACACCGGACTTCTCGTAGCGGTAGACCGAACCGAACTCGAACATGCGCAGCGGCAGTTCGCGGTAGGAACGCCCGCGCGACCGGAAGATCAGGTCGTGCATCGGGCAGTTCATGGGCTTGAGGTAGTAGTCCTGGCCCGGCTTGCGGACGGTGCCGTCCTCGTTGAGCTCCTCGTCGATGTGCATCGCCGGGAACATGCCGTCGCGGTACCAGTCGAGGTGACCGGAGACCTCGTACAGCTGGCCCTTGGTGATGTGCGGCGAGTACACGAACTCGTAGCCGGCCTCGACGTGCCGCTGGCGCGAGTAGTTCTCCATCTCCTGGCGGATGATGCCGCCCTTGGGATGGAAGACGGGCAGACCCGAACCGAGCTCGTCGGGGAACGAGAACAGGTCGAGCTCGTTGCCGAGCTTGCGGTGGTCGCGGCGTTCGGCCTCGGCGAGGAGTTCGAGGTGCGCGTCGAGGGCCTCGGTGGACTCCCAGGCCGTGCCGTAGATGCGCTGCAGGCCGGCGTTGTCCTGGTCGCCGCGCCAGTAGGCCGCGGAGCTGCGCGTGAGCTTGAAGGCCGGGATGAACTTGGTGGTGGGCACGTGCGGGCCGCGGCACAGGTCCTTCCAGACGAGCTCACCCGTGCGCGGGTTGAGGTTGTCGTAGATGGTCAGTTCCTTGCCACCGACCTCCATCACCTCGGGGTCGTCTATGCCGGACTTGTCGTCGATGAGTTCGAGCTTGAACGGCTCGTCCTTCAGTTCCTCGCGGGCGTCCTCGAGCTGTCGACGACGCGGCGCGCGAAGCGCTGGGCGTCCTTGACGATCTTCTTCATCCGCTTCTCGAGCTTCGCGAGATCCTCGGGAGTGAAGGGACGTTCGACCTGGAAGTCGTAGTAGAAGCCGTCGCGGATGGGCGGGCCGATGCCGAGCTTGGCCTCCGGGAACTCCTGCTGCACGGCCTGCGCGAGCACGTGGGCGGCCGAGTGACGGATGACGCTGCGGCCTTCCTCGGTGTCGGCGCCGACGGCCTCGACCTCGACGTCCGCTTCGGGCGTCCAGGACAGATCGCGCAGCGCGCCTTCGGAGTCGCGGACGACCACGATCGTCTCGGGTCCCTTGATGGGCAGACCCGCGTCACGGACCGCCGCGCCCGCAGTGTCCCCGCGGCACCCGGACGATCGTGGCTGGTTTCGCGGATGCGGGCGTGGTCACTGTGACGGACTCCTCGGCTCGATGCCTGATACGTGGTCGTCGCCGGGCACGTGCTGCGGTCGACGACCGCGAGCACACGGCAACTTCATCATGCTATCGACATCCGCGCGGACCGCGAACACAGGGAGCCGCGAAGTCCTCAGAGGTGGTTGAGACCCGTCAGTACCCGTTCGAGCAGTTCGACGTTCGGCCCCACCTTGTCGGCCGTGCGGTGCACGGTGATCTCGCCGGTCGCCGCGAGATCCCCGACGAGCACGCGCGCGACACCGAGTGGGATCTGCGCGAGGGCAGCGATCTCCATGATCGATCTCGGCTGGGCGCACAACGCCAGCACGAGGCGATGCTCGTCCATCGCCGGACCGGACTCGCTGCCCATCGCGGAGGGGACGGCCGACACGAGCACTTCGAGAGGCAGCTCCACCTCGCTCGGGTGCGTCCCCCGCTCCGCACGAACGGGCGCACGAACGACGACGTCTCTGGCTGGTTCATGTCCTCGATTCCCACACTGGTCCCGGTGCCGCATTCCGGCCGGCCGCCTGCGCCGTGTCGACCGGCTCTGTTGCGCCGAGCGACTGCGCTGTGTCGACCGGCTGCGCTGCGGGCCGGTACATCTCGGCTGCCGGGACCTCGTCCACGACGGGGCCCGGCTCGCGGTGATTCCGTACCGGCACGGCGTGATCCGCCGGCCGCCGACGTCGACGGGACCGACCGGATCCGAATCTCGCTCCGGTCGCCCCCACGACCGGCCATTCGCTGTCCGCAACGCTCATCCGGACGTGTCCTCCTCGACGACCACGATCCTGCCATCACTATGCGCACTTCGGCCACAAGCACCACAGCTGTGCCCACACGACACGTGTGGTCGAGCCCGATGGGGCCGTTGCGGTTCGAAGGAAATACGCGCTCGCGGGCGACCCGCCCGACCGGGTGCCACGCACGCTCAACGATTTCATCAAGGTACGAAAAAAGGCACCCCTGCGGGGGTGCCTTTCGTCACTGTCGATCTCGGTGGTCCCGGCTGGGATCGAACCAGCGACCTCCCCGGTGTGAACGGGACGCTCTTCCACTGAGCCACGGGACCGGGCCGCTTCGCAGCGGCTCGAACGAGATGGAACACTAACACGCTCCCGCCACGAAGACGAATCGCCTGGTCGCAGCGTTTCGACGTGATGTTCCGGGTAGCGCGTCCGGGCGGCTCCTCGCGCGCGCGTACGCGGGCGGGCAAGAGACCGTGCCCGAGGAGGCAGGAGGACGCACCCGGAGCCCCGGGACGTCGACGGCCCTCCGCTCGGGAGGACCGGAGGGCGCATTTGCCGGCCGGAGCGACACGAGCGGTGGACGCGGGCTGGACTTCCGAAGCCCGATTCGTCGCCTCCCGCGGGGTGATCGACCCGTCACCTTCGCGAAATCTGCCGGTTTTCTTCCGTTGACCTGCGGATTTGTGTGTTTCGTAGATGCTCGGCTACTGTTTTGAACCGCACCACGGAGAGCAAGACGCCGAACGGTGCGAATGCGGATGTAGCGCAGCTGGTAGCGCATCACCTTGCCAAGGTGAGGGTCGCGGGTTCGAATCCCGTCATCCGCTCGAGAGGTTGGACTCGACCTTTTACGGTGGAGTGGCCGAGTGGTGAGGCAACGGCCTGCAAAGCCGTGCACACGGGTTCGATTCCCGTCTCCACCTCGCGCGATTAGCTCAGCGGGAGAGCGCTTCCCTGACACGGAAGAGGTCACTGGTTC
>LATQ01000001.1:2920935-2925269 GCA_001017865.1 Rhodococcus sp. IITR03 | reverse complement strand
AGACGCCGAACGGTGCGAATGCGGATGTAGCGCAGCTGGTAGCGCATCACCTTGCAAGGTGAGGGTCGCGGGTTCGAATCCCGTCATCCGCTCCACTCCGGCGATCACCATGCCGGCGCGATTAGCTCAGCGGGAGAGCGCTTCCCTGACACGGAAGAGGTCACTGGTTCAATCCCAGTATCGCGCACAGAAGATGAAGGCCCCCTTCGAATTTCGAAGGGGGCCTTCATCCGTTCGTAGGGCCGGCCGATCGTGCCGGTCACCCGGTGAGGATCCGACAGCGGGCAGTCCGATGCGGAGGCACTCCCCCGCACCGGACCGGCGCGTCACGCGCCGAGCTTGTTGATCCCCGCGATCATGGCCCGCAGCGACGACTCGCTGCCGGTCTCGCCCGTGCCCATCACCCAGACCGTGCGCTCGCCGGAACGGCACAGCAGGAAGGTCGCGGACAACTCACCGAGGTCGTGGCGGTGGAACGACAGGATCTCGATGTTCAGCCCGAGGTCGTACAGCATCGCGGTCATCGCGGCGATCGGTCCGCAGGTCGTGGCGGATGCCGTATGGATCGTGTCGCCGATCGCGATCGTTGCCTCGAAGGTGCTGCGTCCCGCACCCAGGCCGTCGCGGTCCAGCCACCGAGGCGGACCGGGCCGTGCTGCGCACCGTAGGTGGATTCGAACTCCGTCCAGCTCATGCCGGAGGCTTCCTCGCGCAATCCCCGAGGAAGGGCACGTCCGTAGCGGGCGAAGAACGGATCGGCATCAGGGGTGCCGAAGGGGAACGTCGGGGCGAAATCCGAGAAGGAGGTGAAGGCGTTCATCGTTCGTAGTGGTCTTCCACGAGAAGGAAGGACCGACGCGTAGCTCAACGACCCGCAGCGAGGGGTCGGTCCGAATCAGACCCCGCTACGGCGGTGAACTACGAGTACGCGCTTCATAGCCGCGACGGTACAACGCACCGACATTTCGTGCAAGTCGCATGCACGGGACCGTGTGACGCAACCGTGACCACGGTCGCTGGAACCTGAGGGATCCCTCATGTAGCGTGGATGTTGCCATCCCCCCGATGGTGTCGAACCCCAGCCATGACCCCCCATCCAAGGCTGGGGTTCAGCCATATCCGGACCCTTCTCCGTCTCGCGTCCGGGCTCGTGTCTCCGTCTCGCATCGACACGCGGGGCATCTGCCGGATGGTCCTGTCCGAGTGCTTCACTGGTGTGCATGTCCATGCCACCACTCGAAGAAGCGGTCTCCGTCGACGAGGCGGGCATCTGGGATGCCGAGGCGATCGCTCAGGTCGCCGCCGCGACCTTCCCGCTCGCCTGCCCTCCGGACGCCGCCGAGGACGACATCGCCGACTTCATCGAGCGCACCCTCAGCGCGGAGAAGTTCGCCGAGTACCTGTCCTCTCCCGAACGCATCGTTCTCGAGGCGCGCGCGGGTGAGGAGATCGTCGGATACCTGATGGCAGTGGACGCCGCTCCGGAGGATCCGGCGATCGACGCGATGATCACGGCGCGGCCGGCGATCGAGATCAGCAAGCTGTACGTGATGCCGGGCCATCACGGTTCCGGAATCTCTGCGGCGCTCATGGATGCGATCGTCGCGCGGGCCCACACGCTCGGGCGTGCCGGCCTGTGGCTCGGCGTCAACCAGAAGAACACCCGCGCCCGGCGCTTCTACGAGAAGCAGGGCTTCGAGGTGGTGGGCACGCGCACGTTCGTCGTGGGCGCGCAGACGCACGACGATTTCGTCATGCAGCGCACCCTCCGAGCGGATGCCGGCCGGTGAGCCGATGATGCGGTGAAGGTCGACCCGGCGGGCATGCGCGCGCCGGGTGTCCGATCAGCCGCGGCGACCTCGAAACGGGACAGCGCCAGCAGGCGGGACGTCGCGCGCAGGTACTTCTTGCGGTAGCCGCCCGCGAGCATCTCGGGCGTGAAGATCTCGTCGAGCTTGGCGCCGGAGACCGTCACGGGGATGCTCGCGTCGTACATGCGGTCGGCGAGGACCACCAGACGCAGGGCCACCGACTGGTCCTTCGCCGGGTGCACACCCTCGAGGAAGACAGCGGGGACACCCTCGACGAGCTTGCCGTAACGCGACGGGTGCAGCGTGCTCAGATGCGCGCACAGCTCGTCGAAGTCGTCGAGCGTGGCACCCGGGATCGCATCGGCGCGCTCGGAGAGCTCGGCCGAGTCGACCGGATCGGGTGCGGGCGGCAGGTCACGGTGACGGTAGTCGGGGCCGTCGACGCGGATGGTCTCGAAGATCGACGCGAGCTTCTTGATCTCGCGCAGGAAGTCCTGTGCCGCGAACCGTCCCTCACCCAACTGGCCGGGGAGCGTGTTGGAGGTCGCGACGATCGAGACGCCGCGGGCCGACAGTTCGGTCAGCAGACGCGAGACGAGCATGGTGTCGCCCGGATCGTCGAGTTCGAACTCGTCGATGCACAGCACGCTGTGGTTCGACAGCTCCTCGACGGCCTTGTTGAACCCGAGGCGCCGACGACGTGGGTGAGCTCGACGAACGTGCCGAAGGCCTTGGGCGCGGGTGCGCTGTGGAAGATCGAGCGAGCAGGTGGGTCTTGCCCACGCCGAAGCCGCCGTCGAGGTAGAGGCCGGCACCCTGCGGCTGGGAGCGACGGCCGAACAGGCCGCGCTTGCCGCCGCGGATCTTCCCGATCTTGCCGACGAACTCCGCCGCGGTCTTCACCGCAGCCGCCTGGCTCGGCTCGTTCGGATCCGGAATGTACGACTCGAAGCTCACCTCGTCGAACATCGCGGGGGGCACCATCTGCGCCACCAACTGGTCTGCAGGCACCACCGGATTGCGGTCGACGAGACGTTCGTGCATTAGCCCAGGGTACGACCGCATCATGCTCGGATCCTCACTCGAATCCGGAATGCGACCTACTTCACACGGCGTTCACCTCGACGTCATGCACCGGGAGGACACTTCGGATCGGCCGCTCCACCACCGGTTGCACGCGCCCGCCGGTGAACCTGGCAGGCTGTGCGCATGCGCAGATCGGGAGTGATCGCCGCGATGTTGATCACGGTTGCCGCGGCGTCGACCGCGTGCGGAGCAGGACCGTCGATACGTCCCGACGTCGCGTGGTGCGCGACGATCCCGGTATCGCCGTCGACAGGACCCCGCAGGACGAGACCGAGGTACCCGAACTTCCGGTGCCGTCGGCCGAACCGGCATGGCGGAACTGCACGGACGAGACGCTCTCCTCGTTCGACGCACCGCCCGGTCCCCAGGGTCTCGTTCTCGAGTGCGCGGAGGTCGTCGCCCCGATCGATGCGGCCGGCAACGTGGCGGGCACTTCCGCTGGCAGTCATGCGCGCACGGTTGCCCGACACCCCCACCGACGTGGCGCCGCTGGTTCTCACGACCGGCGCCGACATCGCGTCGACGCGCGCACTGACCGGCATGGCGACCGGCCCGATGTCCGGTGCACTGACGATGCGCCCGATCATCGCGGTGGATCGGCGCGGAATCGGCAACTCGCTCGCAATCGACTGCATCTTTCCCGCGGATCGTCGCGGTCTCGGCGATCTCGGACAATTCGGCCGCACCGGCGATGCACCCGAACGTGTCGCCGATCTGGCCGTCAGGCGACCATCTCGTGCACCGACTACCTGCAGCCGCAGCAGCTGATGTTCGGCGCATCACACGCCGCTGACGACATCGAACGCCTCCGCCAGGCATGGGGCGTGGACCGGATCGGTCTCCTCGGGGTGGGGAACGGTGCGACGGTCGCGCTCGCCTACGCCGCCGCCTATCCGGGCGCGGTCGGCCGTCTCGTCCTCGATTCCCCCGCCGCGGCCACCGCCGACGCCGAACTCATGGCCGAGTCGCAGGCCCGCGGCGCGGAGGCGCCGTCGATGCCTTCGCCCGGCAGTGCACCGCCCTCGACTGCGCCCTGGGCGACGATCCCCGCGCGGCGATCGAGGATCTGCACGATCAGGCCACCGAGGGTGATCTCGCGCCGGTCTCGGCCAATTCGTTCCTCACGGCACTGACGGGTGTCCTCGGCACGCCGCGCGCCGATCTGCAGGCCCGCGTCCGTGAGGTGGCGGACGTCCTCGCAGCCGCGCGGGACGGCGATGTCATGCCGCTCATCGAACTGGTCGGTGCGGCCGAGGAGAGGCTCTCGACGGACGGTCAGTTCGTCGCCCGGTGCAGCGACGGACAGCGGTGGCCGACCCCGACCCACGCGGGCGATCTCGCCCGGAGCTGGTCCACCCTGTATCCGCTGTACGGCGCGGACCTGGCGACGGGCTGACGGCGGTGTGCGGCGTGGCCGAGCTGCCTCCCCCGCCGCTG
>LATQ01000001.1:2913850-2920835 GCA_001017865.1 Rhodococcus sp. IITR03 | reverse complement strand
GCCTCCCCCGCCGCTGCCGGCGGCGCGACGACGTGCCCGTGCTCGTCTCCTCGGGGCGCGGACCCGGTCGTGGGCAATGCCGGCGTGGAGTCGGTGACCGGTGTGCTCACCGCAGGCGGTATCGCCTGGGCGTCGCTGTCGTGGCAGGGTGCCGGTTACTCGGCGGTCCTGCACTCGGGTTGTGTGCAGGCCCGGATGGAGGCCTATCTGTCCGGCGGGGAACTTCCGCCCAACGGGAGCCTGTGCCCCGCGTGACGTTCCCGCCCGGGGTCAGGGCGTGTGCACGGGTCCGCAGGCCCGCGGTGTACCGTGCCGTAGTGTTCCTCAGAAGTCTCGAACCCCGGACCGCACGCACGACCGCCGAGTTGGTCAAGGCTGTGGTGTGGCCCCTTGCCGTACTGACGGTTCTGCACCGGGTCGTGATCAAAGCGGTCAACGGGTTCCGGACGGACGACTTCACCCCGGTCTACAACGCGGCGCTGGCCTTCCTCAACCGCCGGCCGGTGTACACCGCCGAGTTCCAGTGGTCGATCCCCACTACCTCTATCCGCCTTCCGGCACGTTGTTGATAGCCCCGATCGCGGTGATCGACCCCGAGCGGTCGCGGTGGTTGTTCATCCTCGCCAATGCGATCGCGATCCTCGTCGCGCTCTATCTGTTGCTGCGCATGTTCGGTCTGCGACTCGATTCGCCGATCGCGCCGGTGCTGGTCTTCGCCGCGTTCGCCTCCGAGACGGTGACGAACACGCTCGTCTTCACGAACATCAACGGTCTCGTCCTGCTCGGCGAGATCGCGTTCCTGACGCTGCTGCTCAAACGACGTGATCTGTGGGCGGGGGCTGCGCTCGGCCTGACCTTCGCCGTCAAACCGATCCTCGCTCCCCTGCTGTTGCTCCCGCTCGTGCGCGGACAGTGGAAGGTCTTCATCACCGCCGCGGGTGTCCCGATTGCGCTGACGATCATCGCGTGGCCCCTGTCGGTCGACGCGTGGCAGTTCGTCGAACACACCGTGCCGTACCTGCTCGAGTCCCGCGACTACTTCAACAGCGCGATCGTCGGCAACGGCATGTACTACGGGCTCCCGGCCTGGCTGATCTTCGGTCTGCGGGCGGCGCTCGCGGTGATGGTCGCGGTGTCGGTGTGGTTGCTCTACCGCTACTGCCGCCACGACGAGGTGTTCTTCGTGTGCACCGCCGGTGGTGTGTTGCTCGCCGCTTCGTTCCTGCTCGGATCGCTCGGCCAGATGTACTACTCGATGATGCTGTTCCCGCTGCTGATGACGGTGCTGCTGCCGAACTCCGTGATGCGGAACTGGCCCGCCTGGCTCGCCGTCTACGGCTTCCTGAGCTACGACTCGTGGCTGTCGAGCCGGTGGGTGGAGGCCGGGCGCGCGGCGGAGTACATGAAGACCACCTTCGGCTGGTCGCTGCTGCTCGTCGTCGTCTTCGCCGTCCTGCTCGACCGCTACCTCGTCGCGAAGCGCGAAGGGCGCCTGGCGGACGGCATCGAGCCGTCGCACCTGCTCGAGGAGAAGCAGCCGGCACGGACGTGATCCGTCCGTGCCGGTGCAGACGTGACGCGCGCGCCGAGCGCGGTTAGCGTGGAGATCATGACGTCTGCTCCCCGATCCGAACCCGCACCCAAGGTCGTCCACACCGACGAGGAATGGCGTGCGAAGCTCACTCCCGCCGAATTCGCCGTGTTGCGTCAGGCCGGCACCGAGCGCCCCTTCGTCGGCGAGTACACCGACACCGAGACCGAGGCATCTACGAATGCCGCGCGTGCGGTGCCGAACTGTTCCGCAGCACCGAGAAGTTCCACTCCCACTGCGGGTGGCCGTCGTTCTTCGACCCCGCCGACTCCGACGCCGTGATCCTGCGCGAGGACAACTCGCTGGGCATGCGGCGCATCGAGGTGGTGTGCGCGACGTGCCACAGCCATCTCGGGCATGTCTTCGAGGGCGAGGGTTACCCGACGCCACCGACCAGCGGTACTGCATCAACTCGATCTCCCTGCGCCTGGTTCCGTCGGAGTGATCCCGGCCGCGGCCAGCGCGGTCCACAGTGCGTCGTGCCGCTCGGTGGTCGGTGCCGGTTCGACGAGTTCGAACGCACATCCGATCGACCGGGCGGCACCGTCCGCCTTCTCGCTGTCGCCGATCATCAGCGTCCGTCGCGGGTCGACACCGAGTCTGTCGACGGCGTAGCGGAAGATCTCCGGTTCGGGCTTGACGGCGCCCACCTCGAAGGACAGCGCGAACACCGACACGAGGTCGTCGATACCGAGCCGCGCGAAGGCCGGCCGCAGGTCGAAGGCGATGTTGCTCACCACGCCGACGGCGATCCCGTCTCCGGCGAGCGCCTCGATGACGGGGACGGTGTCGGGATAGACGGTCCAGCAGTCGGGGTCGGTCACCTTCTCGTAGAGCGCCTGTGCCTGCTCGGGATCGGCCACGCCCGACCTGCGCAGCACCGTCAGGTAGGCCTCGCGGTGCCAGCGCGGTTCGCGGTCGCGGTTGGTCACGCGTGGTGCTCGTCGGCGTCCATCTCGACGGGCTGCCCGACGGGTTGCGTCAGCCGCCGCATGAGTTCGGCCTGCCGGTGCACGTCGAAGGGTCTGCCCTCGTGGTCGGTGACGTCCGCGAGCCAACTCTCGTCCTCCTCGAGCCGGAACAGGGTGCCGGAGAAGTCGAACAGGACGGCATCGAAGGGAGTCTCGGCCATGTCCCGAGGCTAACGGCTACGCGACAGCGGCAGGTCGGCTCGGGTAGATCTCCTCGAGCAGTCGCTGCCATCGCGTCGGGCCGGCCGCTCGCAGGGAATGTCCCCGATGCGGACCGAAATCATGTGGCCCGAGGTTACCGACAGCGGCCTGTATACGCCACAATTTCTCGCATGGGTGAGACGGGTACGAGAATCCGGCGACACACGAAGCTGTCCGTCGTCGGCGCCGGGAGCGTCGGTACCGCGGTGGCGAACGTCGCCCTGGCACGGGACCTGACTCCCGGCCTGCTGTCCGTCTCCCCCGAGGCGGTGATCGTCTTCGTCAGCAATCCGGTCGACATCGTCACCCGCGCCGCGATCGCGCGACCGGCATCTCGGACGGCCGGATCTTCGGGTCGGGCACGGTGCTCGATTCCGGCCGGCTGCGGTATCTGCTCGCCCACCGCGCCGACGTCGCGATCGAGAACGTCCACGTGTTCGTCGTCGGTGAGCACGGCGATTCGGAGGTCGCGCTGTGGTCGGGTGCGGCGATCGGGGGTGTGCCGGTGGAGTCCTTCGCCGTCGACGGACGACCCGTCTTCGGTCCGGAGACCCGCGCCGCACTCTTCGAGGAGGTCGTGCGCAGCGCCTACGAGATCATCCGCGGCAAGGGCGCCACGAATCTCGCGGTCGGACTGTCGAGTGCCCGCATCGTGGAGGCCGTGCTGCGGAACCAGCGCCGGGTGCTTGCGGTGTCGACGCTGCAGACCGGGCGGCACGGCCTGCAGGACGTCTGCCTCTCGCTTCCCACAGTCGTCGACGCGCGCGGCGCGCACACCGTGCTCGAGGTGCCGTTGTCGCTCGAGGAGGAGGCGGGTCTGGCCGCCTCCGCGGCCACCCTGCGCGAGGTCCAGTCGTCCCTCGGTCTGTGACACTCCGGCCGTATGTGCTCGGCCGCGAGGACTCAGCGCTGCCGGACGACCGGCGGATCGTAGGCCCGGATGGGCGGTAGCTCGCCGTCGAACCGCTCGACATCGACGAGCACGTGCTGCCCGGTGCAGCCGTGGGACAGCGACGATGTGCCGACGTCGGGGGTGAGCACGTTCGCGTTCCCGTGCACGCACATCGATCCGGGATCGGACGGATCCAGCGGGTCGTACCAGGCTCCCGTCGCGAGCTGGACGACGTTCGGCAGTAGACCGTCGTCGAGGACGACCCCGGCGAGGCACGAACCACGATCGTTGAAGACGCGGACGATGTCGCCGGCTCCAGACCTCGCGCGGCCGCGTCGTCGGGACGCATCCGGATCGGTTCGCGGCCACGGATCTTCGACGCCTGGCTCACCGAGCCGTGATCGAGCTGCCCGTGCAGGCGCGTGGCCGGCTGGTTGGCGATCAGGTGCAGTGGGAACCGTTCGGCCCGCGAGGAGCCGAGCCATTCGTCGGGTTCGTACCAGGCGGGGTGCCCGGCGCAGTCGTCGTAGCCGAACGAGTCGATGTCGGCGGAGAAGATCTCGAGCCGTCCGCTGGGAGTCCGCAGCGGGTTCGCCTCGGGGTCGGACCGGAAATCCTCGAACAGCGTCAGATCGTCCTCGGTCCGCATCCGGACCGGTCCGCCGTACCAGAAGTCGTCGAAGGGCGGCGGGTCCTCGATGCGCCGGTCGTCGGCGAGGACGAAACCGCGCCACTGCTCGTAGAGGTGTTCGAGCCACTGCCGGGAGGTCCGGCCCTCGGTGAACTGCTCGCCGAAGCCGAGGCGGTGGGCGAGAGCGGTGAAGGTGTCGTAGTCGTCGCGGGCGTCGGCGAAGCGCGGGACGGCGGCCTGCATCGCGACGAGCAGCGGATCGTTGCGCGTGCACGTCAGGTCGTCGCGCTCGAGCGCCGTGGTCGACGGCACGACGATGTCGGCGTGCTTGGCCATCGGCGTCCAGTACGGGTCGTGAACGACGATCGTGTCGGGTCGCTGCAGGGCCCGGCGGAGCCGGCCGATGTCCTGGTGGTGATGGAAGGGATTGCCACCCGCCCAGTACACGAGCCGGATGTCCGGGAAGGTCAGGCGACGGCCGTCGTAGTCGAACTGCTCCCCGGGCCGCAACAGCAGGTCGGAGATCGCGGCGACGGGGATGAAGTCCTCGACGTCGTTGTTGCCCTGGAACAGGGTGGGCAGCGGATACGGGACGGGCGCGAGACCGGGTTCGTTCATCGACCCGTAGCCGTGGCCGAAACCGCCTCCGGGAACGCCGAGTTGACCGAGCATCGCGGCGAGGGTCACGCCCGCCCAGGGCGCCTGCTCGCCGTGCCGCACGCGTTGCAGCGACCATGTGACCGACACCAGGGTGCGGCCGCGGGACATGCGTCGCGCGAGGTCGACGAGGGTGCCGGACGGGATGCCCGACAGTCCGGCGGCCCACTCGGGGGTCTTGGGGACGCCGTCGGTGCGGCCGAGCAGATATTCCTCGAAGCGGTCGTAACCGGTGCAGTAGCGGTCGAGGAACTCGCGGTCGGCCAGACCTTCGGTGGCCAGGACGTAGCCGAGGGCGAGCATGATCGCGACGTCGGTGCCCGGCCGGGGCGCGAGCCACTCGTGCTCATCGTGCACGTCGCTGCGGATCGGGCTGAACGAGACGATCCGTCCGCCGCGGGCCCGCATCCGGTCGAGGGCGTCGCGGGTGGGGTGATCGCTCGTGCCGCCGTCGTTGACAGCGGTGTTCTTGAGCGGGATCCCGCCGAAACACACCATCAGATCGGTGTCGCGGGCGATGACCTCCCAGGAGGTCGAGCGCGCGAACAGTTTCCAGTGGGTGCCCACGACGTGCGGCATGATCACGCCGGTCGCGCCGAGCGAGTAGGAGTGCACCGAGCGGGTGTAGCCGCCGAACATCTTCAGGAAGCGGTGCACCTGGCTCTGTGCGTGGTGGAACCGGCCCGGGGCGGACCAGCCGTAGGAGCCGCCGAAGATCGCTCGGTTGCCGTGCCGGTCCTTCACGCGCTGCAGTTCGCCCGCGAGGATCTCGGTGAGTTCGTCCCACGAGACGGCGACGTACTCGTCGTCGCCGCGTCGTGTGCTCGGTCCCGGTCCGTTCTCGAGCCAGCCGCGGCGGACGGCCGGCCCGGCGATGCGAGCACGGTGCCGCACCGATCCGGGGATGTTCCCCAGGATCGGTGAGGGGTCGCGGTCCCCGGCGTAGGCTGCACGGCGACGACCTCGCCGTCGCGTGCCTGCGCCGAGAACATGCCCCAGTGCGCCATCTGGGAGAACAGACGACCGTCTCCCTCCGGTGGCACCGCGCTCGTCGAGGTCACGTCAGGGCAGCGACGCGACGAGGGCTTCGACGTCGACCCGCGGTCCGGTGAAGAAGGGGGTCTCCTCCCGCACGTGCAGGCGCGCGTCGGTGGCACGCAGGTCGCGCATGAGATCGACGATGCGGTGCAGCTCCGGCGCTCGAAGGCGAGGATCCACTCGTAGTCGCCGAGCGCGAGGCCGGAACGGTGTTGGCGCGGACGTCGGGGTAGCCGCGGGCCGCCATGCCGTGGTCGGCGAGCATCTTGCGGCGCTGCTCGTCGGGCAGCAGGTACCACTCGTAGGACCGCACGAAGGGGTACACGCAGACGTAGTTGCCGGCTCCTCCCCCGCGATGAAGGCGGGCAGGTGGCTCTTGTTGAACTCCGCGGGCCGGTGCAGTGCGGTGTTCGACCAGACCGGGGTGCTCGCGCGGCCGAGGATCGTGGT
Organism: Rhodococcus sp. IITR03; assembly: GCA_001017865.1. The sequence continues at coordinate 2,914,404 of LATQ01000001.1, read as the reverse complement.
GCGCCGGAAGTCGGCGTACAGCTTCTGCAGATCCTCGATGTGCTCGGCGTGGGTCCAGATCATGAAGTCGGCGTCCGCGCGGGTGCCGGCCACGTCGTAGATGCCGCGGACGATCACGTCGGTGTCGTCGAAGCGGGCGAAGAACGCCTTCGCGTCCTCGATCGCCGCGGCGCGGTCGTCGCCGAGGACGCCGGGCCGGACCTGGAAGACCGACCACATCGCGTAGCGGAGGGTGGAATTGAGCTTGTCGTAGTCGAGACGTGCCATGACGTTCATCCTTCCATTCGTGCAGTCAGGCGTGCGGCCGCGGCCGTGCCTGTTGCGACACATGCAGGTACACCCACACCGTGCAGCATCGCGCCGGCGACCTCGAGTCCGTCGATCCCTGCGATCTCGGCCTCGAAGGCGGCGACGATCTCGCGGTGGTGTTCGCGGTACTGCGGCAGCCCGCCGTGCCACCGCTGCACGAAGGCGGCCACCGGTTCGGCGTCGACTCCGGTCACGGTCGCGAGATCCGCGCGGGCCAGCGCGATCAGGTCGGCTCGGAACGCGTC
>LATQ01000001.1:2906001-2913750 GCA_001017865.1 Rhodococcus sp. IITR03 | reverse complement strand
CGAGAACCTGATCAGTCCCGAACTCGTTCGGCGCCTGTGCTGGGACTGGGACGTCTCCGACGGGGGCGACGTCGAGGAGTACATCGACGGCCGCTTCGCCGAGGGCGGGGCACGTCCGTGGCAGCGCGCGTTGACCGTGCCGCGACTCGCGAAGGCCCTGACGGCGGAGAACTGATCTCCGCCGTCTCTCCTACGTACTGCTTCGTTCCGGCGCTTCCGCGTCCCGGGCAGCACATCTAGCCAGCAGCGACGTGCGCGGGCACCGCGGCGAACCTCTTACGCGCGTCGCGCAGGACCAGCTTCTTGGGCAGGTGGCGCGTCGCCGCGGGCAGCGCTCGGTAGGCGGGCACCGCGATCCGCATGAGGCGGTCGAACCATCGCTGGTGGGCCTCGGTCCACGTGAAGCCGTAGGCCTCACGGATTCGGGGATCGAGCATGCCGAGGGTGAAGAACCTGTTGAGCGCCATCACCGGCCGGACGACGATCGGCAGGTCGCCACCGGAGAGCAGGGCGCGTGCGTAGGAACGAATGGTCTCGTCGATCTCGAGATCGTCGACGACACTGTGCCAGTAGCATCGAACGCGTCGAGGTCCGCGGGCCACATCTCCTCAGGTACCTGCAACGACGTGCCGTAGACCGCGAACTCGCGGTACAGCCGTTCGGCCTCGGCCCGGTCGAGGCGGCCGAAGAACCGCTCGTACACGTCGCGGCCGCCGTGGAACATCACCGCGGCGATCCACAACTGGAGCTTCGGATCGAAGGCGTTGTATCCGTCGGAGCGAACCGGTGCGTGGGCGCGGTTGACGAAACGCACCACCCTGCGCCGTTCCTCGTCGTCGCCGAACGCCACGAGGAAGATGTACGCACTCGTGTTCCGGAAGCGTGTGACGGGATCGATGAGCGCCTTGCTGTGTTCCACCACCCCGTGCCCCACCGGAGGCAGAGCGATCTCCATGAGGAACCTCCGAGGTGAGGTCAGCAGGAACGCCGCTTCACCCACCACACCCTGTACCGTCGCATCCGGTCGTCGCCGAGTCATGGAACGAGACTGTATTCCCAGATCACACAGTGTCAAGCGGAGGTCCTCACCGGATGGGAAGGTCGCAGGCAGAGCAACGAAGCGGAGAGAATACACCTTAACTTCTTGCCCGCTCGGAGACGTCGCCACACTCCGTGGATGTCCCGTTCGCAGTCCGCCCTGCGGGCGAGTTCTCGCCGGAAACGTCGAGTCGGCCGTTCACCCCGGCGTAATGTTCCCCTGAAGAAAACACACTGTGTCCAGCCTTTTCCCGCCCTCGCGGCCAGTCCGATCCAGGAGTTCCTCGGTGACCCAACCATCGACCGCACACGCCGCGAAAGTCATCGCCGTGACCGTCGCGGCGGCCGTGGGCGGTTTCCTGTTCGGCTTCGACAGCTCGGTCATCAACGGTGCCGTCGACTCCATCCAGGACAACTTCGCACTCAGTTCGTTCGTGACCGGTTTCGCCGTCGCCATCGCCCTGCTCGGCTGTGCCGTCGGGGCATGGTTCGCCGGACGCCTCGCCGACAGTTGGGGCCGCAAGCGGGTGATGCTCCTCGGCTCCGCCCTGTTCGTCATCTCGTCGATCGGGTCCGGTCTGGCCTTCAGCGTTCCCGATCTCATGCTGTGGCGTGTGCTCGGCGCCTCGGCATCGGTATCGCGTCGGTCATCGCACCGACCTACATCTCCGAGATCGCACCCGCTCGCTACCGCGGCGCCCTCGCATCACTGCAGCAGCTCGCCATCACTCTCGGCATCTTCGCGGCCCTGCTGTCCGACGCGGTGCTGCAGAACGCCGCCGGTGGAGCGTCGAACGAGCTGTGGTGGAATCTCGAGGCCTGGCGTTGGATGTTCCTCGTCGGCGTCGCGCCCGCCGTCCTCTACGGCGTACTGGCGCTGACGATCCCGGAGTCCCCCCGTTATCTCGTCGGCAAGGACATGGACGAGGAGGCTGCGGCCGTCCTGGCCAACGTCACGGGCGAGCTTCGGCCCGACGAGCGTGTCCGCGAGATCCGGCTGACGCTGCGACGCGAGTCGAAGGCGTCCTTCGGCGACATCCGCGGTCCGGTCTTCGGTCTGCAGCCGCTGGTGTGGGTCGGCATCACGATGGCCGTCTTCCAGCAGTTCGTCGGTATCAACGCGATCTTCTACTACTCGACGACCCTGTGGAAGTCGGTGGGCTTCACCGAGAACCAGTCGTTCACGACGTCGGTGATCACGGCCGTGATCAACGTGCTCATGACGTTCGTCGCGATCCTGTTCGTCGACAAGATCGGCCGCCGTCCGCTGTTGATGACCGGTTCGATCGGCATGTTCGTCAGCCTGCTGCTCGCCGCCATCGCCTTCTCGCAGGCGGTCGGCAGCGGTGAGGATGTCGAACTTCCGGCACCGTGGGGTGCGCTCGCCCTCGTCGGCGCGAACGCCTTCGTGATCTTCTTCGCCGCCACCTGGGGTCCGATCATGTGGGTGATGCTCGGCGAGATGTTCCCGAACCGCATGCGCGCGGTGGCCCTCGGTATCAGCACCGCGGCGAACTGGATCGCGAATTTCACGGTGACACTGGCGTTCCCGCCGCTGACCTCCGCGGTCGGGCTGTGGTTCCTGTACGGACTGTTCGCGTTCTTCGCCCTGCTGTCGTTCTTCTTCGTCAAGACGAAGATCCCCGAGACCAAGGGCATGGAACTCGAGGAGATGCAGAGCTAGTCGATACAGACGCCAGGGGCGGTATCCGGATCACCGGATACCGCCCCTCGCGTCTGTGCACCTGCGTCGGTCGGACTCAGCCCGCTTCGCGGTCGGACTGCTCGACCGCCGAGGGTCGCGATCGCTCCTCGGGTTCGCTGTCCAGACCGGCGACCCAGCCGGTGACCTGACGCGCCACATCCTGGGCCGTCAGACCGAGTTCGGCGTGGATCTCGTTGCGGGAGGCGTGATCGAGGAACTGCTGCGGCACCCCGAGATCGCGCGTGGGCACATCGACGTCGTTGCGGCGCAGCGCGGCGGAGACCGCCGAGCCGACACCACCGTGGAGGCCGCTGTCCTCGATCGTGACGACGATCCGGAAGCCGCGTGCGAGGTCGACCACCGCGTCGGGCACGGGGAAGACCCACCGCGGTCGACGACCGCGGCGTCGATGCCCTGCTGGAGCGACGATCGGCGACATCGAGCGCGAGACCGGCGAAGGCCGACCGACCGCGACGATCAGTGCGTCGCCGCGCCGCGACGGCGGCATCCGCCGCAGCACGTCGACCGTGCCGTCGAGACGCTCAAGCGCCGGAATGTCTTCTCCCACCGAGCCTTTGGGGAACCGGAGGACGGTCGGGCCGTCGGAGACGTCGAGCGCCTCACCGAGTTCCTCGCGCAGCGTCGCCCCGTCGCGCGGAGCGGCGACCCGGATGCCGGGAACGATGCCCAGCAGGGACAGATCCCACATGCCGTTGTGACTGGCCCCGTCGGAACCCGTGACACCCGCCCGGTCGAGCACCACGGTGACCGGCTGCCGAAGCAGTGCGACGTCCATGAGCAGCTGGTCGAACGCGCGGTTGAGGAAGGTCGAGTAGACGGCGACGACGGGATGCATCCCACCGAGCGCGAGCCCCGCCGCCGACGTCACCGCGTGCTGTTCGGCGATGCCGACGTCGAAGTGCGCTCGGGGAACCGTTCGCCGAACTTGGCGAGTCCGGTCGGTCCGGGCATCGCAGCGGTGATCGCCACGACGTCCTCCCGCTTCTCCCCCAGCGCGATGAGTTCGTCGGAGAAGACCGACGTCCAGTCGGGGGCGGAGGTGGACTTCGCCCGACCCGTGCGCGGATCCATCACGCCCGTGGCATGCATCTGATCGGCGAGGTGGTTCTCGGCGGGCGCGTAGCCGGCTCCCTTGCGGGTGACGGCGTGGACGAGGACCGGGCCGCCGTACGCCTTCGCGCGACGCAGCGCCGATTCCATGGCCTGCTCGTCGTGCCCGTCGACCGGGCGAGGTACTTGATGCCAGATCGGTGAAGAGCACCTGCGGGCTGACCGCGTCCTTCACACCGGCCTTCATGCCGTGCAGCACCGAGTAGGCCGCCGAGCCGATCCAGGGGATCCGCTTGACGATGCGCCGACTGTTGTCGAGCACCTTCTCGTAGCCGGGCTTGAGGCGCAGCGCCGCGAGGTGCTCGGCGAGACCGCCGATCGTGGGTGCGTATGAGCGGCCGTTGTCGTTGACGACGATCACCATCGAGCGGTTCTGCCCGGCGGCGATGTTGTTGAGCGCTTCCCAGCACATACCGCCGGTCAGCGCGCCGTCGCCCACGACGCCACCACGGTCCGATCGGACTGTCCGGACAGCGAATAGGCCTTGGCGAGTCCGTCGGCGTACGACAGGGCGGCCGAGGCGTGCGACGACTCGATCCAGTCGTGTTCGCTCTCCGCGCGGCACGGGTAGCCGGACAACCCACCTTCTGCCGGAGACTGTCGAACTCGTCGCGACGACCGGTGAGGATCTTGTGGACGTAGGCCTGATGACCGGTGTCGAAGAGGATCGGATCGCGTGGCGAATCGAACACCCGGTGCAGAGCGATGGTCAGCTCGACGACGCGAGATTGGGCCCGAGGTGACCGCCGGTCGCCGCGACCTTCTCGACCAGGAATTCCCGGATCTCCCCCGCAAGCTCGGTGAGCTCCACAGGGGAGAGTCGACGTAGATCGTCGGGCGACTGGATGCGGGACAGAACACCCAACTGGAACAGCTCCCTCCGGCTCGTGCCTCACGCTCGTCGCGCGAGTGATTTCCTCAGTCTACGGAGCGCGGGAACGGAGCGTCTCCCGCCACCGCCTCGCTTCCGCGTGATCTCCTGGTCACCGGCGGGCGGATCGTCCGCCGGTGAGCGAGGTCACCCTCACGAGGAGATGTCGGCGCGATCGGCCGGCGACTTCTCCTCGACGAGGTCGATGGTGGTGCGCAACGCCTGGTTCGGGATCAGCACCACTGCCACCAGGGTAACGACCGCGAACGCCGCCGCCACGAGGAAGAGGGTCGCCGTCGCGTCGCCGTAGGCGGCACGGATGACTTCGGCCACCGGCTCGGGCAACTGGGAGAAGTCGAGAGTTCCACCCGATCCGCCACCGGAGGTGTCCACACCGAGCTTCGCGAGGCCGTCGGCGGAGATCGTCGCGACACGGGACGCGAGGATCGAACCGAGCACCGACACACCGATCGCGCCACCGAAGGTGCGGAAGAAGGCGACGGAACTGCTCGCGGCGCCGATGTTGCGCACGCTCACGGTGTTCTGCACGGCGAGGACGAGGTTCTGCATCAGCATGCCCGTGCCCAGACCCACGATCGCGATGTACACGCTGATGAGCGTGAGCGAGGTGAGGTGGTCGACCGTGCCGAGAAGTCCGAAACCGACCATCTGCAGAATCGCGCCGCCGACCAGGAAGCCCTTCCACTTGCCGAAGCGCGTGATGAGCTGACCGGAAAGCATCGACGAGACGAGTGTGCCGGCGACCATCGGGATAGTGAGCAGACCGGCGACCGTCGGGCTGTAGGCCCGCGAGGTCTGGAAGTACTGGCCGAGGAAGGTGGTGGCGCCGAACAGGCCGATACCGACTGCCACGGACGCGATGATCGCGAGACCGGTGGTGCGTTCGGTGACGATCTTCAGCGGGATGATCGGATCGGCGACCTTCGACTCGACGATCAGCGTCGCGACGAGCAGGACGATGCCGGCACCGACGTAGAGGGCAGACTCGGCCGAGAACCACTCGTAGTAGTCGGCCTTACCGGCGAAGGACACCCAGACGAGCAGGACACTCACGCGGCGGTGATGAGCGTGGCGCCGAACCAGTCGATGCTCACGTTCTCCTTGCGGACGGTCGTGACGTGCAGCGTGCGCTGCAGCAGGATCAGCGCGACGACGGCGATCGGCACGCAGACGTAGAAGCACCAGCGCCAGCCGAGGAGGTCGACGATGACACCACCGAGCACGGGTCCACCCGACATGGCGACGGCCATGACGGCGCCCATGTAGCCGGAGTACCGGCCGCGCTGGCGGGGCGGGATGATGCTGCCGATGATCGCGACGACGAGAGCGGTCAGACCACCCATGCCGATGCCCTGGATCACGCGGGCGGCGAGCAGGACCGGCACGTTGTGCGCGATGCCGGCCAGGACCGAGCCGATCACGAAGACCAGGATCCCGAGCTGGACGAGCAGCTTCTTGTTGAACAGGTCGGCGAACTTGCCCCAGATGGGCGTCGACGCGGCGTTCGCGAGCAGCGCCGTGGTGATGACCCAGGCGTACTGGGTCTGGGTACCGTTCAGATCCGCGATGATCGTCGGCAGAGCGGTCGAGACGATGGTGCTGCTCAGCAACGCCGTGAAGAGAGCGGCGAGGAGGCCCGACAGCACGACGAGGATCTCGCGGTGCGTCATCTGCTCCTCGGCTGCCGGAGCATCCGGCTGCGCTCCCTGTCCGGAGACTGTGGTCATGAATTGGTCCTTCGAGTATCGATGACGAGCGGAGCCAGGGACGAGGTGAGACGTTCGAGCGTCGTGATGGCGCCTGCGATCTCGTCCTCGTGCCAGTCCGAGAGTTCTGCGGAGAGCCGTTCGGTCCGGCGCTTCTTCACGAGGTCGAGGATCTCGATACCCGCGACCGAACAACTCACCCGGTGAGCACGACGATCGTCGGGATCGGGATGTCGATCCACGAGGCCTCGCTCGACGAGTTCGGCGATCTGTCTGCTCAACGACGACTGGCTGACGCACATTTCGACGGCGAGCTCGCTGGGCCGGCACTCCCCCATCCGTGCGAGCACGAACAGCACCGCGACGAGCGCGGAAGGAAGCACATCGGTGTCGTGGTGCACGAGTGCACCACGCAGCGTGCGACCGAACATGAAGATGGCGTCGGCGAGTTCGTGGGCCTGAGCCTTTTCCGGCACAGCGAACCTCCGTCGGAATGAACTAATTGATTACGTCATGCAACTATACAGATTAGTTGCGTACTACAAGCAATCTCTTTTTCATGTCACACCGACTACCCGGATGCGGTCCCCGTCACACCTCGCCACACCACACACAGCACGGACCCCGGGCGGGTGCGACGGGAACCCGGTTCAACGGGTGAACAGACCGATGCACTCCACGTGATGAGTGGAGGGGAACGCCGCGAAGGCCCGGACGTCCGCCAACTCGAATCCGTTGTCCCGGTACAGACCCACGTCCCGACCGAAGGACGCGGGATCGCAGCCCACGTGGACGATCCGGCGCGGTCCCGCCGCGGCCACGGCGGCCACCACGTCCTTGCCCGCCCCCGCGCGGGGCGCGGGTCGAGGACCGACCACCACTTGGGGCCGGCAGATCGGGGATCATCCGCTCCACGCGCCCGTGACGGAAGGACACCTGCCCGAGGTCGCCGAGCGCCTCGACCCCGTCGTCCACGGCGGTCTTCGACGACTCGACCGACACCACCCGACCGGACGGACCGACCTGCTCGGCGAGCACGGCCGCGAAGACGCCCACTCCGCCGTACAGATCCCACGCCGTCGCCCCCTCCGAGGCCTGCGCCCAGTCGGCCACCGCAGCCGAATAGGTCGTACGCGGTCGCCGCGATGAGCCTCGCCAGAACCCGGATCGGCGCCAACCGCCACTCGCGCTCGCCGACCCGCTCGACCACCCGTCCCGAGCCTTCGATCACCTTCTCCGGACGGGGCGCGTTCACCGCCGCCCGCCGCGCACGCCGC
>LATQ01000001.1:2900198-2905901 GCA_001017865.1 Rhodococcus sp. IITR03 | reverse complement strand
CCCCGGGTTCCCCACCCACGTCCACCGCGACGCCGACCCGGTGCGCCACAGGTGCCGTTGGACGCACCGCCGGCACCTCCTCGACGGTCACCTCGCGGTCCACCCCACCGAGCCGGCGCAGCTGCTCGGCCACCACCGCGCCCGTGAAACGGCGTTGCGCCTCGACGGTCATGTGCGCGAGGTCGCAGCAACCCGCCCCTCCCGGACCGGAGATCGGGCAGACTCGATCGACGCGGTCCTCGGACGCCTCGAGCACGTCCTCCACGTCGGCGAAGCAGAACGACCCGCCCGATCCTCGGTGACCCGAGCGAAGACCCGCTCCCCCGGCAGTCCGTGCCGCACGAACACGACGCGCCCCTCGAACCGCGCGACACACGCACCACCGTGGGCGGGATTGCCGAGGATCACCTCGATCCTCCGGCCGGACCAATCCGTGCGCGGGTGTGCCTGACGATTCACCGCGGTTCCTCCTCGTTGTCCAACTGTCGATCCTGCCGTTCGGGCGGCCCGCCCCACCGCACCGGCGTCCGCGGACGAGCGCAGCTGCCAGGGCACACTCGTCACCATCACCCCCGGCTGGAAGAGGAGCCGGCTCTTGAGCCGCAGGGCGCTCTGGTTGTGAAGCAGTTGCTCCCACCAGTGCCCCACCACGTACTCGGGGATGAAGACGGTCACGACGTCGCGGGGAGAATCGCGCCGCACCCGGCGGACGTAGTCGAGGACGGGCCGCGTGATCTCCCGGTAGGGCGACTCGACGACCTTCAACGGCACGGTGAGATCGCTCTTCTCCCATTCGAGTACGAGACGCCGGGTGCTCTCGTCGTCGACGTTCACGGTGATCGCCTCGAGGGTGTCGGGGTGAGTCGCCCGCGCGTAGGCGAGAGCGCGCATCGTGGCAGGTGCAGGTCGAGACGAGCACGATCGAATGGGTGCGGCTGGGCAGCACACCGTCCCAATCCGCCCTCTCGAGTTCCGCGGCGACCGTGTCGTAGTGGTGCCGGATCGCCTTCATGAGCCCGAACGCGACGACCATGGTCACCACCGCGATCCACGCCCCGGCGGCGAACTTGCCCGTCAGCACGACCAGCAGCACCACCGACGTGGAGACGCATCCGACACCGTTGATCAACCGCGACCGCGCCATGCGGCCCCGCGCCGACGGATCCGTCTCGGTGCTCAGTTCCCGCGTCCAGTGGCGCACCATGCCGGCCTGCCCCAGGCTGAACGCGACGAACACACCCACGATGTACAGCTGGATGAGCCGGGTGACCTCGGCCTCGAAGACCCACACGAAGACGACGGCGATCCCGGCGAGGAACAGGATGCCGTTGCTGAAGGCGAGCCGGTCGCCGCGGGTGTGGAACTGGCGCGGCAGGTAACGGTTCTGCGCGAGAACCGAACCGAGCACCGGGAATCCGTTGAAGGCCGTATTGGCGGCGAGCACGAGGATCACGGCGGTGACGATCGTGATCAGGACGAACGCGGCCGGCACCCCCTCGAAGACGGTGTGCGCCAGCTGGGAGAGCAACGTCTTCTGCTCGTAACCCTCGGGTGCACCGCGCAGCTGGGTGTCGGGATGCTCGGCCACCACCACACCGAGCCGCTCGGCGAGGAAGACCACCCCGAGGAACAGCGTGACGGCGATTCCACCGAGCACCAGCAGGGTCGTCGCGGCGTTGCGTGCCTTCGGCTTCTCGAAGCCGGCACACCCGTGCTGATCGCCTCGACACCCGTCAGCGCCGCGCAGCCGGACGAGAAGGCCCGCGTGAGCAGGAGGACGAAGGCGAGCGCGGTCAGGTCCGTCTGCTCGGCGACGAGTTCGAAGTCCGCCGACTCCGCCCGCAGGTCGTCGCCCAGGACGAAGATCCGGAACAACCCGGCCCCGAGCATCACCAGCATGCAGCCCACGAAGGTGTAGGTGAGGACGGCGAACGCCCGGCCGGCGCGCCGGAGTCCTCGCAGGTTCACCGCGGTCAGCAGCACGATCGCGACGACGACGAAGAGCACCTTGTGCCGGGCGACGAACGGGACGGCCGATCCGACCGTCGCCGCCGCGGACGACAGCGACACCGCGACCGTCAGGACGTAGTCGACGAGCAGCGCACTGCCGACGGTCAGCCCTGCCGTGGGGCCGAGATTCTTCGTGGCGACCTCGTAGTCGCCACCGCCGGACGGGTAGGCACGCACGGTCTGGCGGTAACCGGCGACCACGATCACGAGCACGAAGGCGACAGCGAGCCCGATCCACGGCGAGAAGGCGTAGGCAGACAACCCCGCGACGGAGAGGACGAGGAAGATCTCCTCGGGTGCGTAGGCGACCGACGACAGCGCGTCGGAGGCGAAGACCGGCAGTGCGGTGCGCTTGGGCAGCAACTCGTGCCCGAGAGTGTCGCTGCGGAAGGGGCGACCCAGCACGAGCCGCTTCGCCGCGGTGGAAAGCTTGGACACGCGCAAAGCCTATGCGGTTCCGGCCCCGAAGTACCCCTCGGCCGGGTCACGACCTCTCGAAGATCGTCACGCGGTACCGTTCGGATCGGCGGTCCGCAGCGGTCCGTCTCGGAAAGACCGACCGGAACGGAGTCCACTCGGGTGTACGTGGTGGTGATGGGGTGCGGTCGGGTCGGTTCGGCGGTGGCCACCGCACTCGTCCGGCTCGGTCACGAAGTCGCGGTCATCGACCGCGACGCGAGCGCGTTCGGACGACTCGGCCCGGACTTCCCCGGGCACACCGTGCTCGGCATGGGCTTCGACCGCGACGTCCTGATCTCCGCCGGCATCGAACGTGCCGACGCCTTCGCAGCGGTCTCGTCCGGCGACAACTCGAACATCATCTCGACGCGCGTGGCCCGCGAGACCTTCGGCGTCGAACGCGTCGTCGCGAGGATTTACGACGCCAAGCGGGCCGCAGCGTACGAGCGACTCGGCATCCCCACCGTGGCGACCGTGCCGTGGACCACCGACCGTTTCCTGCATGCGCTCACGCACGACAGCGAGACCGCCCGCTGGCGCGATCCCACCGGATCCGTCGCCATCGCCGAGGTGAACGTGCACGAGGGGTGGGTCGGACGACGCGTCACCGACCTCGAGGAGGCCACGGGTTCGCGCGTCGCGTTCCTGATCCGGTTCGGCACCGGGTTGCTGCCCGACCGCAGGACGGTGCTGCAGGCCGACGACTCCGTCTACATCGCGGCCGTGTCGGGTTCGGTCTCGGAGGCGATCACACACGCCGAGAACCCGCCGGTCGACGAGAACTGACCCGTCCACCCGAGAGGAAGCCCACATGAAGGTGGCGATCGCCGGCGCCGGAGCGGTGGGGCGCTCGATAGCGCGGGAACTGCTGCGCAACGCCCACGAGGTGATGCTCATCGAACGCAAGCTCGACCACGTCGAACCCGAGTCCGTGCCGGACGCGACGTGGGTCCACGCCGACGCCTGCGAACTCAGCTCGCTCGAATCCACCGGACTCGAGCAGTACGACGTCGTGATCGCGGCGACGGGCGACGACAAGGCCAACCTGGTCCTCAGCCTGCTCGCGACCACCGAGTTCGGTGTTCCACGGGTCGTGGCCCGCGTCAACGATCCGCGCAACGAGTGGCTGTTCGACGAATCGTGGGGTGTGGACGTCGCGGTGTCCACACCGCGCATGCTCGCGGCGCTGGTCGAGGAGGCCGTCACCGTGGGCGATCTGGTGCGGCTGATGACGCTGCGCAAGGGCGCGAACCTGGTGGAGGTCACCCTGCGCGACACCACCGCCCTCGCCGGGAAACCGGTCCGGAAACTGGAACTGCCGCGCGATACGGCACTCGTGGCGATCCTGCGCGGCGGGCGGGCGATCGTCCCGCAGCCGGACGATCCGCTCGAAGGCGGGGACGAACTGCTGTTCGTCACGGCGGAGGACGTCGAGGACGATCTCCGGCAGGCGGTGAACCGCTAGTCGCGGAGTCTGTGTTGACTGGTCGCAGAGCCGGTGCCGACTAGTCGCGGAGCCGGTGCTGACCGGGGAGTTGAGGCTGCCCGTCGTGCGCCCCTTGCTCGTCGCGGGGCTTGTTCGACAGCCCGTCGTCCGCCGCCGGATCGTCGGCCCGCGCGTCGTCGGCCGTCTCCGCGGGCGCGGGTTCGACGATGCGGTCGGCACGCCGGACCGCCCAGAGGGTCACGAGCAGGGCCAGTGCGGTCAGCGGCCAGCCCATGCCGATCCGGGCCACCGCGAGCCAGCCGGTGCGGTCCTCGTCGTAGAGGTGGTTCTGCACGAGATAACGACCGAGGAAGACCAGGGTCCACGCGAGGGTCGCGACGTCGTAGGCGCGCACCGCGGTGGGATGCGAACGCCACCGCGATCCCTGGCCGTTGAGCATCCCCCAGATCACGCCCACGAGCGGTCTGCGGACGAGCACGGATAACAGGAATGCGCCCCCGTAGACCAGGCTGGCGTAGATCCCGAAGAGGAAGTATCCCTTCGCGTCGCCGGTGCGATGAGCGATGAAGCACACAGGGCGACTCCGAAGAAGCCCGAGATCGCGGGCTGGATCGGGGTGCGCTGGATCAGGCGCCACACGAGCACCGCGAGGGCGACGCCCAGCGCGGACCAGATGGCGACGGTGAGGCCCCACAGGCTGTTGACGGGGACGAACACCAGCACCGGCAGCGTCGAATAGATCAACCCGCTGATCCCACCGAGTTGTTCGAGCATCGTCTGCTGGTTGGTGTCGCTCACTCCTACGAGCCTGCCACATCCAGGACAGGGCTACGACCCCGCGTGACCGGGGTTGCACCCCCGGCGCACACAGTTCAGGCGGGCTCGCGCAGCTCGTAGTAGGGGTTGTAGATCACCTTGCGTCCGTCGCGTTCGCCGACACGACCGCGGACCGTCAACGTACGCCCGGGCTCGATTCCCGGGATGCGCCGACGACCGATCCACACGAGCTGGATCGAGTCGGTCCCGTCGAAGAACTCTGCCTCGACGACGGCGGCAGCGGCACGCGAACACGACTCGACACTGCGAAGACGTCCGTACATGGTCACTTCCTGACCGCGGGCGCATTCGACGACGGGTAGGGCGCCCGTGGAGTGCGAGGATTCGGCCATCTCCTCGGCATCGAGTTCTTCGATGTCCTCGGTGAGCCGCCGTGTGAGCCGACGCAGGTAGCCGGCCGGGGAAGCCATAACACGCTCCTGTACGGAAGGGGCACGGATCTTCGTGCCACCGGACTCTTCTTCGCCCGCCACTGTAGACCCATTCTCGCCGGATACAAGTTGCACGGTGCACACACGCGTGCAGCCGTCGTTCGTCCTGCTGTGCGGGCAGGTGAGCGTGGTCTCCGGAGGTCGATGGTGCAGGATCGTCCGCATGTCCCACAGCGAATCCCCGGTCCCCCCGACCGCCGGCACCGCGGTCGTGCTTCCCGGTACGGGTTCGGATGCATGTTTCGCCGAGAAGGCGTTCGGCGCCGACTCCGACGGCGGGGTATCACCCCGATCGCCGTCGATCCGGATCCGCGCGGTGTGGTGGCGAGCTATCTCGCCGCGCTCGACGAGGCGGCCGGGAACGGCAGATCCTCGTCGGTGGGGTGTCGATCGGTGCGGCCGTCGCGTTGAGATGGGCATTCGACAATCCGGGCCGGGTCGTCGGCGTCCTCGCTGCCCTACCTGCGTGGACCGGCGATCCGCGGGAGGCGCCGGCCGGTCGTCGAGCGCGCGGTGGGG
>LATQ01000001.1:2892313-2900098 GCA_001017865.1 Rhodococcus sp. IITR03 | reverse complement strand
GTCGACGTGTCCGACGCCACCCTGTGATCCGCCGTCCCGGAACCACGGTTCCGCGACCCGACCGAACCGGGCGACCACCTCGAGGTGGCGCCCGTTCTCGTCCTCACCAGCTGCGCAGGATCGCGATCCGGTCGCGCAGTTGCTCGGCGGTCGCCATCGCCGTCGGCGGACCACCGCACTGGCGACGCAGTTCGCCGTGGATCACCCCGTGCGGCTTCCTGGTCCGGTGGTGGACGACCGCGACGAGCGAGTTGAGTTCGCGACGGAGCTGGGCGAGGGTGTCGGCGGTCTCGACCCGCTCGGTCACCTGGGGCGGCGGCGTGGGTGCCGGTGCGGCCTTGGGCTTGTTCAGCTGCTGTTCCTGACGCTGACGCAGCAGCGCCCGCATCTGTTCCGCGTCGAGCAGACCAGGGAGCCCCAGATAGTCGGCCTCCTCGTCGGAGCCGGCGAATGTCGCGGTGCCGAACGAGGATCCGTCGTAGATGACCTGATCGAGTTCCGCGTCCGCCCGAGCGAGTGTAGGCCTTCTCGTCCTCGCCGGGCTCGTCCTTGCGCCGGTTCGCGTCGGCGAGCAGCTCGTCGTCGAAGCCCTCCTTGACCCGGTGCGGCTTGCCGAGGATGTGGTCGCGCTGCGCCTCGAGCTGGCTGGCGAGTTCGAGCAGCACCGGCACGGACGGCAGGAAGACGCTGGCGGTCTCCCCCTTGCGCCGCGACCGCACGAAGCGGCCGATCGCCTGCGCGAAGAACAACGGGGTCGAGGCGCTGGTCGCGTACACACCCACCGCGAGTCGCGGGACGTCGACGCCTTCGGACACCATTCGGACGGCGACCATCCACCTCTGGTTGCCCTCGCTGAACTGCGAGATGCGGTCGGACGCGGTGGGATCGTCCGAGAGCACGACGGTCGGCATCTCGCCGGTGATCGTCTCGAGGATCTTCGCGTACGCACGCGCGGTGGTCTGGTCGGTGGCGATGACGAGCCACCGGCGTCCGGCATGCCGCCGGCACGCAGCTGCTGCAGACGGGTGTTCGCCGCCCCCAGCACCGCAGGAATCCAGTCGCCCTGGGGGTCGAGGGCCGTCCGCCACGCCCGGGCCGTCTGCTCGGCGCTGAGGGGCTCTCCCAGTCGAGCGGTGAACTCCTCTCCCGCACTCGTGCGCCAGCGCGCCTCGCCCGAGTACGCGAGGAACACGACGGGGCGCACGACGCCGTCGGCGAGTGCGTCGGCGTAGCCGTAGGCGTGGTCGGCCTTGGACTGCAGCAGACCGTCCTCGTTCGGCTCGTAGCTCACGAACGGGATCGCACTGTCGTCACTGCGGAAGGGCGTACCGGTCAGCGCCAGACGGCGGGTCGCGTCCCCGAACGCCTCGAGAATGCCCTCACCCCAGCTCTTCGCGTCGCCACCGTGGTGGATCTCGTCGAGGATCACCAGGGTGCGACGCGCCTCCGTGCGCACACGGTGCTTGAACGGGTGCGAGGCGACCTGCGCGTAGGTGACCACGACGCCTGGTAGTCGCTCGACGTCTGCCCGGTGGAGTTCGTGAAGTTCGAGTCGAGCGCGATGCCGATGCGGGCCGCGGCACCCGCCCACTGGTGCTTGAGGTGCTCGGTGGGGGCGACCACCGTGATCTGGTCGACAGTCCGGTCGCGCAGCAACTCCGACGCCACCCGGAGGGCGAAGGTCGTCTTACCGGCACCGGGGGTCGCGACGGCGAGGAAGTCGCGCGGCTTCGTCGCGAGGTACTTGGTGAGGGCGCGGCGCTGCCAGGCACGCAGCTGGGCCACAGGGGCGGAGGTCGTAGCTTGTCCGACGGTTTCGGTGCTCACCGGTTTCTCGTGCTCCTTGTCCGCTTCGCTCGGGTCGGTGCCACCGCACTCGTCCGGGCGCCGACCGTCATGCAGCCTATCGTCTCGGAGCCCGCGAACCCGCCGAAGCCGCGGCGTCGGCGGGTTCTCCGAGGACTGCGTGGCAGAATTCGAGAGGCCCTCACCTGCCTGTGCGCGCACGCGAGCGTGTCTTCAGGAATTCTGGAAGTAGATGAACGACACACCACGATCCCCCGCCCAGGCACCCTCCGGCCGCGTTCGCCGCGCGGTCGGAAAGCTGGGAAGTCGTGACGCACACCCTGTCGTCGGCCTGGGACCACTCGATCTTCAGCAAGGCGGCGACCGCGGCCTTCTGGCAGACCCTCTCGCTGCCGCCCCTGGTGCTCGGTCGCCTTGGCAGTCTCAGTTACGTCGGTGGCTGGTTCGGTCCCGACACGGTGGAGATCATCACGTCGAAGACCGTCACCTTCCTCCGCTCGGTCTTCAGCGACAGCGTGGTCGACCAGATCATCGAGCCCACCGTCGAGGACGTCCTCCGTCGGGGTCGCGCCGACGTGATGTCGTTGGGCTTCGTGTTGTCGCTGTGGGCGGGATCGTCGGCGATCTCGACGTTCGTGGATTCGATCGTCGAAGCGCACCACCAGCAGGACCATCGCCACCCCGTGTGGCAGCGGATCTTCGGGCTGCTCCTCTACGTGGTCTTCCTGATCCTGGCGGTGTTCACGATGCCGCTCGTCGCGCTCGGACCCACCCTGATCGGCCGGTTGCTGCCCGACGCCTGGTTCGATGTCGGCTCACGGATCATCGACACCTTCTACTTCCCCGCAGTGGCCTGCTCCTGCTCATCGGTCTGACGACCCTGTACAAGGTGGCGCTGCCGAAGTCACTGCCGTGGCACCGACTGCTCGGTGGCGCAGTGCTGGCCGGGGTGTTCTTCCTCGCGTCGAGCGTGATCCTGCGGTGGTACCTGACGTGGGTCGCGGCCACGGGCTACACCTACGGCGCGCTCGCCGCCCCGATCGCGTTCCTGCTGTTCACGTTCTTCCTGGGTTTCGCCGTGGTCCTCGGAGCGGAGTTCAACGCCACGGTGCAACAGTTCTGGCCGGCGCGCGCCACGCGTCTGGAGCAGTGGCGGATCTGGCTCGCGGAGCAGTCGGCCCGTGATCCGTCGCCCGACAGCGGGCCGGTGACGAACCTCACCCGCCGGTTGACGAGCTCCACGACCATCCGACTGTCGGACCTGATCCGGCCCGGGGATCGCCAACCCGAGTCGTGGCCGATCGACGGGAAACCCGCCGAGTCGGATGCGGCGCCGGACGACCGGCCTGCACCCCACGACGACACTGCCCCCCACGACCCTGCCTCGCACGACGACAAGGCCGGGGGATCCGAAGTTCCCCCGGCCCAGACCGAACTCCCGCCGGTGGAGGCAGTATCACCGTCTTCGCCGGCAGCAAGACCGTCGCCGGAATCACCCGACGCCGCGGCGGACGACGGGGTGTTCCACCAGGTGTCTCAGTCGCCCTTGCGCAAACCGTCGTAGACTTTCTTGCATTCGGGGCACACCGGCGAGCCGGGCTTCGGCGACCGGGTCACCGGAAAGACCTCACCGCACAGCGCGACCACATGGTACCCATGACCGCACTTTCGGCGATCTTGTTCTTCTTCACGTAGTGGAAGAACTTCGGGGTGTCGTCGTCGGTCGTTTCGTCGGTGGTGGTATCCGGCCGTTCCTTGATATCCGTGCTCACGTGTCCATGATGCCGCACGGAAGGGCCGGATGTGTATGTGCGTGCGACGGCCCGGCGTGGGAAGGTGGAAGACATGGCGAGAACTCACGGTTTCGGCGGATCCCCCGAGAACGGATCGCCCGACAACCCGGTTCTGATCACCGCGGCGGAGGCGTCGCTCGAGGATCAGCACCGAGCACGGGTTCGCAAGTACCTCACCATCATGTCGGTCCGCATCCCCGCCCTGCTGCTGGCGGCGATCGCGTACGGCGTATGGGCCAATCCCTGGATCTCGATGGCGATCATCGGGGTGTCGATCCCGCTGCCGTGGATCGCCGTCCTCATCGCCAACGACCGGCCGCCGCGCCGCAAGGACGAACCGAGCCGCTGGGACGGCCGCTTCGACGACGCCCCGGCGATCGAGTCGTCCCGACACCCTGTGATCGACGGCTGAGAAGGACCCCCGACGGGTCGCTTGCGAGAATGTCGTGGTGGACCGCGACCTTCTCCTGTCTCTCTGCCCGGCTCTGCGCACCGCACTGATCCGGTGCCGCTACGACCTCGACACCGTGCGGGAACTGCTCGGCTCCGAGGCGCATGCCGCCCTCGGACGCAGTGAACCCGTCCCCGCCCGGCGTATCGCGCGTGGTGCGGGCGATCTCGGCGTGCTCGTGCGGCTGTTCCTCCTCCAGGACACCTGCCCGAGGACGAGGTCGCGCAGGCTCTCGCTCCGGTGACGACGGAGCAGGCCGTGCAGGCGGGGCTCGTCGAACGCGACGGCGACGGCGTGCGGGCCGCTCTCGACCTGCGACCCCTCGACGCCGGGACCGGTACCCGCTGGGTGCTGTCCGATCTCGACGGCTCGATCCGGCCCGTGCCGACCCGCCCGATCACGTCCTCGGCGTCGGTCAGGCCTCCCTGTCGCTGCTGCAGGCCACCCCGACCGATCGGGTGGGTTCGGTGCTCGACCTCGGCACCGGTTGCGGGGTGCAGGCCATCCGCGCCGCGGACCACGCGGACGAGGTCACCGCGACCGACATCAATCCCCGTTGCCTGACCCTGGCCGCCGCGAGCGCCGCGCTGAACGAGATCGACATCGATCTTCTCGAAGGGTCGTGGTTCGAGCCGGTCGCCGGCCGGACCTTCGACCGCATCGTCGCGAACCCGCCGTTCGTGGTGAGCGCGGGACGCGTCGAGCACAGCTACCGCGACTCCGGTCTCGACCTCGACGGCGCCAGCCGGCTCATGATCTCGCAGGCCGCCGAGCACCTGAATCCCAGCGGCACCGCCGCGATGCTCGCGTCCTGGGTGCACGTCGAGGGTGAGGACTGGCGGGCGCGGGTCGCATCGTGGTTGCCGTCACACGGCGTCGACGCCTGGATCGTGCAGCGTGATGTGGCCGATCCCGCCCTGTACGTCGGGACGTGGCTGCGCGACGGCGACGCCGATCAGCGGGAGCCGGAGGTCGCGGCGCGCGCAGAGCAGTGGCTCGACCACTTCGAGGAGCACGGCGTCGAGGGTGTCGGGTTCGGGTTCGTCTACCTGCGCCGCACCGACCTGCCGTCCGACGTGATGGCGGAGGATCTGCGGCACGCGTTCACCGATGCGCTGGGTGACGAGGCGGTCGACTACTTCCGTCGCCTCGACTGGCTGCGTACGCACGAGGTGCTCTACGCCCGTTTCGCGGTGCGGCCCGACACTGCCCTCGAGCGGGTGCACCTGCCCGGCGAGGACGGGTGGGACCAGGTGGTCGTGCGGGTGCACCGCGGTGGCGGTCCGGCCTGGCAGCACGAGGTGGACGATCTCGCGGCCGCCCTGCTCGGCGGCATGCGCGCCGACGGTCTTCCGCTCGGGGATCTCGTGTCGCTGCTCGCGGCCGCGCACGGCGAGGACGAGGACGACCTCCTCACGCAATCGGTAGGCCTCGTGCACGGCTTGGTGCGGCACGGTTGATCGAGCCCGTCTGACCCCGTTCGGGGCGTTCCTGAGGTTCCACGATTCGGTTCTCTCAGCAACTTCTCAGGAGCTCATCGGGTTAGTGCAGGTCAGCGCGGTGGTACTCGGAGACCGACGGGAACTCCACCGCTTCGCCGGTCGTTGAACCCTGTGAGACACCACCGATGAGGAGGCACGTCATGGCACGCCCCGAAACCACCGCTCGCTTCGATTCCGACCTGGACGGTCAGAGCCCCGCAGCCGATCTCGTTCGCGTCTACCTGAACGGTATCGGACGGACTGCTCTGCTCACCGCAGCCGACGAGGTGGAATTGGCCAAGCGGATCGAGGCCGGCCTGTATGCCAAGCACCTGCTCGAGACGAAGAAGCGTCTGTCGGCGGCGAAGAAGCGCGACCTCGCGATCATCGTCCGCGAAGGACAGGCCGCTCGCAGCCACCTGCTCGAGGCGAACCTGCGCCTCGTCGTCTCGCTGGCGAAGCGTTACACCGGACGCGGTATGCCCCTGCTGGACCTCATCCAGGAGGCAACCTCGGCCTGATCCGTGCGATGGAGAAGTTCGACTACGCGAAGGGCTTCAAGTTCTCGACCTACGCGACGTGGTGGATCCGTCAGGCCATCACCCGCGGCATGGCCGACCAGAGCCGCACGATCCGGCTCCCCGTCCACCTCGTCGAACAGGTCAACAAGCTCGCCCGCATCAAGCGTGAGCTGCACCAGCAGCTCGGCCGCGAGGCGACCGACGAGGAACTCGCCAACGAGTCGGGTATCCCCGTCGAGAAGATCGCCGACCTGCTCGACCACAGCCGCGACCCGGTGAGCCTCGACATGCCCGTCGGCAACGACGAGGAGGCCCCGCTGGGCGACTTCATCGAGGACGCCGAGGCGACGTCCGCCGAGACCGCCGTCATCGCCGGCCTCCTGCACAGCGACGTCCGCAGCGTCCTCGCGACGCTCGACGAGCGCGAACAGCAGGTCATCCGTCTGCGCTACGGACTCGACGACGGCCAGCCCCGCACACTCGATCAGATCGGCAAGCTCTTCGGGCTGTCCCGTGAGCGTGTCCGCCAGATCGAACGCGAAGTGATGGCCAAGCTCCGCGAAGGAGACCGCGCCGAGCGCCTTCGCGCCTACGCCAGCTGACCGGGCGCGTCAGCGGTATCCGATCCCCGAGAACCGGGCTGGGTTCTCGGGGATCGTTGCCGTTCGGGGTCTTTTCCGGCGGGCGGTCGGCCGGGGCTGCCGTCAGCGCAGACGACGCGGCCCGAGGTCGAGCGGGTGCGGTTCGGGCCCGATCCGCACGTGTGCGTCGGTGAGTTCGGCCCCCACCACCGAGGCCAGCACCGGTTCGCACACCAGTTCGCGCACCTCGGCAGGTCGTCGGCGAGCGCCGAGATCCGCTGGACGAAGTCGACGAGTGCAGGCTTGTTCACCGGCGCGGCGTTGCGATAGCCCGACAGCAACGGCGCCGCCTTCGGCGCGTCGATCAGCTCGACCGCCTCGTCCTCCGTGAGCGGAAGAACACGGTAGGCCCGATCACCGAGCAGGTCGGAGATCACACCGGCGAGACCGAACGAGATGAGCGAACCGAACGACGGGTCGTCCTGCACACGGATCGCGCAACCGATGCCCTTATGGGCCATTCGCTGCACGTGCATCAACGGCTCCCCCGACACCGCGGCCAGGTCGCGATAGGCGATCCGCACCGAATCGGCGTCGACGAGATCGAGCCGGACCCCGCTCAGATCGGGCCGGTGCCGCCACTGCGCACCGGTGGCCTTGACCGCCACGGGGAAGCCGATCTCCTCCGCCGCCGCGACCGCCTCCTCCTCGGTGGTGACGGCGCGGAAGTCGGCGACCTCGACTCCGTAGCAGGACAGCAACAGTGCCGCTTCGGTATCCGACAGGTAGCGACCCTCGGGAGTGGTCTCGAGCCAGCCGTCCACGAGCGAGCGGGCGCGCTCGGGATCGATGCCCGCCGGTCGCACGACCTGCGAGGGTGGACGACTGCGCCACTTCGCGTACCGCCACGCCCGTCCCAGGGCGAGCGCGGCTCGTTCCGGACCGGGATAGGACGGCACGGATCCGCGCATCGGAGTGCCGTCCGGTCCGCGCACGGCCAGCACGTCGGGGATGCCCTCGGTCGCAAGGAAGGTGGTGACCACGGGCTTCTCCGACCCGGCGACGGCGTCGCGCAGGGCCTGGGCGTAGGGCTGGACGTCGACGGCGACCGGCGGGACGAAGACCGCGATCACCGAGTCGACGTCGGGTGAC
>LATQ01000001.1:2883819-2892213 GCA_001017865.1 Rhodococcus sp. IITR03 | reverse complement strand
ATCAGGCCGACGGTGCCCACGGGCAGCGCGACGGCGATGCCGGTGCCGACGAGCGCCCGCTCCCCCGGGCCGAGGGTCACGTCGACCGACGTGCACAGGTCCACACCGGCGTCACCGGGGTGGGCACGAGTGGGCACGGGAAGGTCCGGATCGAGCCGGCGCAGCGGTATCGAGGGAAGATCGGTCACGTCGTCCGAGACTACTCGCGTGCCGGGTCGCTCCACCGAGGCGACTATCCTTACGGTGTGTCCCGTTCCTCGCGCACCTCACCGACTACCCCTCCGACGGCCGACGCTCCGACCTTCTCGGAGCGGATGTGGGTGCCGTGGTGGTGGTGGCCGATCGGGCTCGGTGTGGCCGCCCTGCTCGCGGCCGAGCTGCACATGGGCGCCCCGGGGATGTACGCGTGGCTTCCCTACGTCCTTCTGCTCCCGGTCCCGATCTGGGTCCTGACCTGGCTCTCACGCAGCCGGGTCGAGGTGGTCGGCGGCGAACTCGTCGTCGGTCGCGCGCATCTGCCCGTCGACGTGATCTCGCGGGGTGTGGTGGTTCCGGCGTCGGCCAAGAGTGCCGCGATGGGTCGCCAGCTCGATCCGGCGGCGTTCGTCCAGCACCGTCCCTGGGTGCGGACCATGGCGCTCGTCGTGCTCGACGACCCGGAGGATCCGACGCCCTACTGGCTGGTGAGCACGCGGCGGCCTGCCGAACTGCTCGCGGCGCTGGGCTGCGACGAGTCGGGCCGCAAGGACGATCCGACCCACAAGTAGGGCTGTTCGAACGGGCATCGGTCCCCGTATACGACAGGGCCCGTATACGACAGGGCCCCGGATGCCGGGAACAGCAGAGGCTGCCGCGGCGCCGGGGCACGCAGGAGGGAGACGCGGGTGACCACGGCGCACCGTCGTCACCCGGCCTCGTTCCGCACCTATGTCCTCACTCTGCCCTATGTCCTCACGCTGCGCAGTCCCGGCAGATCATGACACCGTTCTCCTCGCTCGCGAGTCTGCTCCGGTGATGCACCAGGAAACAGCTCGAGCAGGTGAACTCGTCGGCCTGCTTCGGGACGACACGCACCGACAGCTCTTCGCCGGACAGATCCGCCCCGGGCAGCTCGAAGGACTCGGCGGTGTCCGATTCGTCGACGTCCACCACAGCGGACTGGGCCTCGTTGCGCCGGGCCTTCAGTTCCTCGAGTGAATCCTCCGACACATCGTCGCTGTCGGTCCGCCGGGGTGCGTCGTAGTCAGTCGCCATTTCCTCTTACCTTCTAGTACTCGTACCGGTAGCCGGCCGGGACACGGACGGTGCTCCCGGCCAGGGCAACGCACGGCCGTCCGTTGGAGTTCCCGACGGGTGTGCCATTGCTGTGGCATACCCGAATTCACTCTGTTTTCGCGCCGCACCGCCCCTTCTTGGACGGTTCGGCCGCCGAACAATAGCCGACCTCACGCACGAATATGCAATCGATGCGTGGAAACGCCGGGAATTGTCTGGCAATCGTCATCAACAACACAACGACTCGTGACATTTCCTCGGGTCGGCGGTTCCACCGACCACGTCCGCGACCTCTACAGTGAGTGCGACGAACACGGCATGACACGAGAGGCAGGGCCGCGTGGTTTCCCTGATCACCGAAGGAAGCGCAACCGATGACCGCGGCCGCCCGTTCCGTCGGCGCCGGGTGGTCCCGGCCGCCGTGGCGGGTGCCGTCCTCGCCGCAGGCACCATCGTCGTGTGGTCCTCCGTGTTCACCTCGTCCGAGCCCGTCACGACCACCGTGGCGTGCAACGCTCCCCCGACCGAGGCCACCGACCCCGAAGGCCCGCAACCGGCTCCGCTCGGCGAGGTCGTGGACCGGTCGACGCTGCTCGAGATCGAACCCGCTCCCCTGACGGCCACCCGGGTGCGCGTCTACAACGCCAACGGCGAACGCGGCCAGGCCACGCACGTGGCCGCTCAGCTGAGCGATTACGGTTTCTCGAGCCCGCCCGACGTGCAGGCCGGCAACGATCCGGTCTACGTCGACCAGAACATGCAGTGCCAGGGCAGATCCGCTTCGGCGAGGCCGGGCGCGCTGCTGCGTCCTCGGTGTGGTTGCTCGCCCCGTGCGCCGAGTTGGTGCAGGACACACGCGAGGACGACACCGTCGACCTCGCGCTGGGAACCTACTTCCGGGACATCTCCCCCGGGGCGGATGCCGAAGAGGTCCTGCGGGCACTACGCGAGGTCCCGGTGGGCGAGGAGACGGCTCCGCTCGACCTCGATCTGCTCACGGCCGCACGCAATGCCCGGTGCTGAATCTCTTTTCACAGACCGTGCATCCTGTTTTTCGTCACTGTTGCGGTAAAAGGTGACGAACGCAATTCATGATGTGACGAAACGGTCAATTCGGAATTGCGTCGAGCGCTCCGATTTCGCCGAGCAGAGTTTCGAAATCGGCCGCGATCCCCGGCGCGGCCGCGACCGTGAGTTCCCCGTCGTCCCCGGTGCCGCTCGGGACACGCACCACCGCACCGGCTTCCGCAGCGACGAGCGCCCCCGCCGCCCAGTCCCAGGGACCGAGTCCGTGTTCGTAGTGGGCGTCGACCCTGCCGGCCGCGACCATGCACAGGTCCAGGGCGGCCGCTCCGACACGCCGGATGTCGCGCACCCTCGGTAGCAGCGCCGCCACCAGCTCACCCTGACGTGCGCGTCGTGCCGGCGAGTACGAGAAGCCGGTCGCCACGAGCGCCAGTCGCGGATCCGTCACGGGATTGCATCGCAACGGCACCCGCGTGCCGTCGACGTCCAGATGGGCACCGAGACCCTCTGCCGCCGAGAACGTCTCCCCCGAGGCGATGTCGACGACGGCACCGGCCACCGAGCGTCCGTCGACCCGCGCGGCCACCGAGACCGCCGAGGCGGGGAGGCCGTAGACGAAGTTGACGGTGCCGTCGATGGGATCGACCACCCAGACGACTCCGCTCGCGGCAGTCGCCGTCCCGCCGTCGGCCCCGGTCTCCTCGCCGAGGAAGGCGTCGCCCGGCCGCAGTTCCGTGAGCCGCGCCGGATGAGTTCCTCACTCTCGGTGTCGGCGGCGGTGACGGGATCGGTCACTGTCGATTTCGTCCCCACACGGACGGCCTCCCCCGAGCCCGGAGGACCGAACAGCTCGACCCGGCGTAAACGGACGTAGGACGCGGCCTCACGTGCGACGGTCACCGCCACATCCCTCAGCGCGGACAACTCGGATTCGGGGAGTGTTCTCTGTGCGTGCACGAACCGATCCGAACACAGTGCCGACGGTTTCGCCACCGACCCCGCACCCGGTGACACCGGGCATTATCGTTTCCACACGAGCGGAGCAGCCGGCCCCACCCAGCGAGAGGAAGTACGCAATGGCACAGGACGTCCCCACGGACCGAGCGACTCCCGTCAACCACGGATTCGGAGTCGACATCGGGGGAAGTGGCGTCAAGGGTGCCGTGGTGGATCTCGACACGGGCCGCCTGGTCGGCGACCGCATCAAGATCCTCACTCCGCAACCGTCCACTCCCGAGGCCGTGGCGAAGACGGTGGCGCAGATCGTCGAACAGGCCGGCTGGACGGGTCCCGTCGGCGTGACCCTGCCGAGCGTGGTCACCGGAGGCGTCGCCCGCACCGCCGCCAACATCGACAAGTCGTGGATCGGCACCGACGCCGGATCCCTCTTCTCGCGGGTGCTCGGCGGCCGGGACGTCTCGGTGCTCAACGACGCGGACGCCGCGGGAATCGCCGAGGACCGCTTCGGTGCCGCCAAGGACACCGACGGCGTGGTGATCCTCCTGACCTTCGGCACCGGGATCGGTTCGGCCGTGCTGCACAACGGTGTACTGCTGCCCAACACCGAGTTCGGGCACATGGAGGTCGACGGCAAGGAGGCCGAGCACCGCGCCGCCTCGTCGGTCAAGGAGCGCAACGACCTGTCGTACAAGCAGTGGGCCAAGGAGGTCTCCCGCGTCCTCACCCGCTTCGAGGATCTGCTCTGGCCCGACCTGTTCATCGCGGGCGGCGGCATCAGCCGCAAGCACGAGAAGTGGATCCCGCTCCTGACCAACCGCACCCCGGTGGTCCCCGCCGAACTGCGCAACGCGGCGGGAATCGTAGGGGCTGCTTACGCTGCGAAAACAGGTGTCACTCCCTGAGTCCGGCGCATCGGCCGCCCGAGGGATCGTTACAATGGTCCCCAGCAGGCCGGAACCGGCCTCATCCCGACAGACCTCTCCGCCGGAATCACTCTGGCGCGACGCCGCACTACCTCGTCACGAAAGGGCGTACGTGGCAGCCACCGACATCCACACCGCTGATTCCGCCAACGAATCGGCACCCGTTGCGGACGCTTCGAGCGTCGCAGGCGCTGCGGACTCCGCGGAGGGTACCGCTCCCGGTGCCAAGCCGCCGGCGAAGAAGACCGCTGCGAAGAAGGCCCCCGCGAAGAAGGCAGCCGCCAAGAAGCTCCTGCGAAGAAGGCAGCCGCCAAGAAGACCACCGCGAAGAAGGCAGCAAAGAAGGCCACGAAGGCTGCAGGTTCGGGCGACGAGGACTTCGACGCCACCGAGGAAGCGGACCTCGCAGACCTCGAGGTCTCGGAGGGTGATCTCGCCGGCGCCGAGGATGTGGTGGTCGAGGACGACGAGCCCAGCGAGAAGGACAAGGCCTCGGGCGACTTCGTCTGGGACGAGGAGGAGTCCGAGGCGCTGCGTCAGGCACGCAAGGACGCCGAGCTCACCGCCTCGGCCGACTCCGTGCGCGCCTACCTCAAGCAGATCGGCAAGGTCGCCCTCCTCAACGCCGAGGAGGAGGTGGAGCTCGCCAAGCGCATCGAGGCCGGTCTGTACGCGACCCACATGCTGCAGCAGCTGGCGGAGAAGGGCGAGAAGCTCCCCGTCGCCCAGCGCCGCGATCTGAACTGGATCTGCCGCGACGGCAACCGGGCCAAGAACACCTGCTCGAGGCGAACCTCCGTCTCGTCGTCTCGCTCGCCAAGCGCTACACCGGCCGCGGCATGGCGTTCCTGGACCTGATCCAGGAAGCAACCTCGGTCTGATCCGCGCGTCGAGAAGTTCGACTACACCAAGGGTTACAAGTTCTCCACCTACGCGACCTGGTGGATCCGTCAGGCCATCACCCGTGCCATGGCCGACCAGGCCCGCACCATCCGTATCCCGGTGCACATGGTCGAGGTCATCAACAAGCTCGGTCGTATCCAGCGCGAGCTGCTCCAGGATCTGGGCCGCGAGCCCACGCCCGAGGAGCTCGCCAAGGAAATGGACATCACGCCGGAGAAGGTGCTGGAGATCCAGCAGTACGCGCGTGAGCCCATCTCCCTCGACCAGACGATCGGCGACGAGGGCGACAGCCAGCTCGGCGACTTCATCGAGGACTCCGAGGCCGTCGTGGCCGTCGACGCCGTCTCCTTCACCCTGCTGCAGGATCAGCTGCAGTCGGTGCTCGAGACCCTGTCCGAGCGCGAAGCGGGCGTCGTGCGTCTGCGCTTCGGCCTCACCGACGGCCAGCCGCGCACCCTCGACGAGATCGGTCAGGTCTACGGCGTGACGCGCGAGCGCATCCGCCAGATCGAGTCGAAGACCATGTCGAAGCTGCGCCACCCGTCGCGGTCGCAGGTGCTGCGCGACTACCTCGACTGACATCCGTCCCGAAGAACGAGGGCCATCCGATCGGGTGGCCCTCGTTCTTCGTTCCGGACCCCGGGGTCCGCAGAAGAAGGCCGCGAGAGAAGGGGCCGCTAGAGAAGCTCCGGTTCGTCTCCGGGAAGGCGCTGTCGCTCGTCGCCTCCGGGGAGTCGTGTGGATGCGAACCGCATCACCGGTTCGACGATCCGCGCGGCCACGGGACCGAGCACCGCGGTGATCATCACGTATGCCGAGGCGATCGCCGCGAGGCGACTGTCGACGTGACCGGAGGCCACGGCCAGTCCGGCGATCACGATGGAGAACTCTCCCCGGGCGATGAGTGCCGCGCCGGCGCGCGCCCGGCCCATCACAGCGATACCGTGACGGGCCGCCGCGATCCATCCGGTGACGAGCTTCGTCAGCGCGGTTAGCACGGCCAGCAGGATCGCCCAGCCGAGCACCGGCGGTATCGCCGTCGGATCGGTGTTGAGTCCGAAGAAGACGAAGAAGATGGCGGCGAACAGGTCGCGGAGCGGTTCGAGGACCCGGACCGCGTTGTGTGCCGTCGAACCGGAGATGGCGATGCCCAGCAGGAAGGCACCCACGGCCGCGGACACCTGTAGGGCCGACGCCATTCCCGCCACCAACAATGCCGCGCCGAGCAGCTTGAGCAACAGCGTTTCCCGATCGGGGCTGTCGAGCACGACCGAGACGTAGCGCCCGTATCGCACCACCAGCACCAACACCACGGTGACGAGACCGAGTGAGATCGCGACGGCTTCGAGGCCGCCGAGCAGACTCACGCCCGCCAGGATCGCAGTGAGGATCGGGAGGTAGACGGCCATCGCGAGATCCTCGAAGACGAGGATCGACAGGACGACCGGGGTCTCGCGGTTGCCGAGGCGCCCCAGATCGGCGAGGACCTTCGCCACGATCCCGGACGACGAGATGTAGGTGACACCCGCGAGCACGAAGGCGCCGATGGTCCGAGACCCAGGATCAGCGCGACGGCGGCTCCCGGCACCGCGTTCAGGCGAGGTCGAGCAGACCTGCCATCCGGGAGCGTCGCAGGCCGCTGATCAACTCGTTCGCGGTGTACTCGAGACCGAGCAGCAACAGCAGCAGGACCACGCCGATCTCGCTGGCGATGTGACTGAACGCCCCGATGTCGCCGAGCTGGATGAAGCCACCGTTGCCGAAGCACAGGCCGCCGATCAGATAGAACGGGAACGGCGACATGCCGATCCGCGCCGCGAGCCGTCCGAGGACGCCGAGTCCGAAGAACACCGCACCCAGTTCGATGAGTGCGAGTGTCGTCGTGTCCATTCTGCGGGATCAGCCGTTGCGCAGGATCCTGGCGACCGCGTCGAGACCGTCGGCCGTGCCGACCGCCACCAGGATGTCCCCACCCGTGAGAACGAAGTCGGGTGTCGGAGACGGCATGACCTGACCGGCACGCATCACGGCCACGACGGACACACCGGTGCGGGTGCGCAACGCGGTGTCGCCCAGTACCGCTCCGTCGAACCGGGAATCCTCGTTGACATGGAGCTGTCGGGTGAGGATTCCGGGCAGTTCGCGGTGGTCTTCACGCAACTGTGCGACGAGCTGTGGGGCACCGAGCAGATTGCTGAGCGTCGCCGCCTCCTCGACGGTGAGAGGCAGGGAAGCCGCACACGCGTCGGGGTCGCCCGCCTTCGAGATGATGAGGTCGCTGTGACCGTCCCGATGGGTGATCACCCGATGCGCGCCCGGAGGCCAGTTCGAAGTCCTTGCGTACACCGATCCCGGGAAGCGGCGTCACGTCGACGATCATGGTCGAAAGACTAGTCCTCCGGACCGACGGCGTCCGCTCGCTCCCGGTCCAGGGGCGGGAACCGACCGTCCGGTCCCGGCAGGTAGGGCGTCACCTCCACGACGGCGTCGACGGGCAGGGGCCCGTAGAGGTGAGGAAAGCGCATCGACTCCGGGTCCTCCGGTACGCCGGGTTCGAAACGGAGCGGGTCGACGAGGCGCGTCGGGTCGACGCGCAGCAGGAGGAGGTCCGTGCGGCCGACGTACAACCGGTCGGCGGGCAGGTGCACCTGGTGCGGGGTCGACAGGTGGACGAAACCCTGGGTCCCGAGGGAGTCCGGCACGACCGCCCCGAGGGGTCGGAAGCGGTCCCAATCGTCGCGGGAGATGATGTGCAGCAGGGTCTCGGTCATGGCGTCATTGTGCGTCGGACAGCCCGTCCGGGGCGTTCCCGGCCCCCTCGAGCTCTGCGCTGTGAGCGAACACACCGTGCGGAAAACGGCCATGTCGAAGCGTTTTCGCTGTTCGATGCGTGAAACACGCCACCATTGGGCATCCAGGGGAACAACACGTGAATACGAATCGTCTGTCAGAGTAGATCCACCGCGCCGGCCGGTGCGGCGGACCAGACCCCGGCACCCGATATGAGCGGTGGCCAGTTTGGAGGAGTCATGCCCGGTACGTTGACCAGCCCGAAGTTGACCGCTGCAGATCGCTGCGATCGGTGCAATGCCGCCGCTCGTGTCCGCGCCGTCCTTCCGACCGGCGGAGAACTGTTGTTCTGCGGGCACCACGCGAACGAGCACACCGACCGCTCCGTGAACTCGGAGCGACGATCGTGAGCGAGTCCGACGCCACCGTGTGATCCGCCGTCCGGAACCACGGTTCCGCGACCCGACCGAACGGGCGACCACCTCGAGGTGGTCGCCCGTTCTCGTCCTCACCCAGC
>LATQ01000001.1:2882708-2883719 GCA_001017865.1 Rhodococcus sp. IITR03 | reverse complement strand
CCGTGGGCGGGGGCGGCGTCGACGACGAGCAGGCCCCAGGCGGTGGAGTTGCCGACCACGGCGACGCGGGGACCGGCGGGCAGCGCTGGTAGGCCGAACAGCAGCGCCGAGTCGAAGAGCTGGCCGATGGACTCGACCTGGACGACGCCGGCCTGCTCGAACAGGTATCGCACGATGGTGTCGTCCATCTCGCCCGTCCGGGCGGCGAGCGCCGGGGGCACCGCGTGGCGGCCGCTCTTGACGGCGACGATCGGCTTGCTGCGCGCCACCCGCCGCGCGATGCGCGAGAACTTGCGCGGGTTGCCGAAGCTCTCCAGATACAGCAGCACCACTTCGGTCGCAGGATCGGTGTCCCAGTACTGGAGCAGGTCGTTGCCGGACAGGTCGGCGCGGTTACCGGCCGAGACGAAGGACGACAGTCCGACACCCGTCTTGGCGGCCTCGTCGAGGATCGCGATGCCGAGGCGCCGGACTGGCAGAAGAAGCCGACGTTGCCGGACGCCGGAAGTACGGGCGCGAGGGTCGCGTTGAGCCGGATGGCGGGATCGTTGTTGGCGACACCGAGAGCATTCGGGCCGATGAGTCGCATACCGTGCGACCGCGCCGCCAGGGTGAGCCGCCGCTCGGCGTCGCGGCCCTCCGGTCCGGTCTCGCCGAAACCGGACGAGACGACGAGCAGCGCCTTGACGCCCTTCGCGAGACAGTCGTCGAGCACCGAGTCGATCGATTCGGCGGGTACGGCGGCGACCGCGAGGTCGATCTCGTCGGGGATGTCGCGGACGGTCGGGTAGGCGCGGACACCCCGGACGGACCGGTGTTCGGCGTTGACCGGATAGACCGGCCCGGTGAACCCGCTGCGCAGCATGTTCACCAGCACGGCGTTGCCCACCTTGCGGCTGTCGGTGGAGGCACCGATGACGGCGACACTGCCGGGACCGAGGATGTTGCGCACGCTGCG
Source organism: Rhodococcus sp. IITR03 (assembly GCA_001017865.1). The sequence continues at coordinate 2,882,761 of LATQ01000001.1, read as the reverse complement.
CGCCTCGGCGGCGCGTTCGCGGGCGTTGCGGACCGAGACGAGGGCTCGGTGGG
>LATQ01000001.1:2865862-2882608 GCA_001017865.1 Rhodococcus sp. IITR03 | reverse complement strand
TCCGCCGGCGTACGTCTCGATGTGCGCGAGCACGGTTCGAGTTCGAGACGGTCGGCGCGTTCGCCGCCGCCTCGCGGGCACAGCGTTCGTACTCGCGGTCGCGGGTCTCGACGACTCGTCGATACACCGCGCAACCTCCTGCCGCACGCGCCGGCGGATACGCGCGAGCAGTGCGGCGAGTTCGGTGCGGGAGCCGCGGATCGGGCTGCCCTCGAACACCCGGGCCGCCGCGACCACCGAGGACCCGGGATCGGCCACGCTGCCGGTGATGTCCTGGCCGGGCACGAACCAGGTCGCTCCACCGGTGATCTCCGGCAGCGCGTACACCCCCGCCAGGTCGATGCCGACGGCGTCGAGATGGTCGGCGAAGTCGTCGACGAGCTGCACACGTCGGCGATCACCGGATCGTGCCGGTCGGCGAGATCGTCGTCCACGAGCACGGCCACCACCGATTCCGCGCCCTCGCGGGCACAGACGGCGCAGAAGCGCCGGAACGCCGCGCGCATGAGCTCGGGGACCGGTTCCCCGGGCCGGGGCAGGACGAGGTCGTGTCGCATCACCGCACCGATGCTCGCCACCTTCCCGTTCGGGCGGGTCGGAGCGTCACCGGTCGGAGTCAGGCACATCACGACGATCGAACGCGTCGGCGGGAAGCCCATCAGCGCGGGCAGGGCGGCGATCACGTCACCGACATCGGTGAGACGGAGTGGGTGCGACGACGAAGGCGTGGAAGTTGTCATGCTCGAACCGTGGCCCATCGGTCCGAGCGGAAAGCGGCTCCCGGGGCCGTTCCGGGGCCTTCTGGGGATGAACCGGCCGGCTGTGGACAACTTCGAGACCGGTCACCGTGATCGGGTGCCGAGCGGACGATCCCGTCGGCGGGCGCTGTTAGGGTGCCGCGCCCGGCCCGGGTCAGGGGCGGGCGGCGAAGTCGACGGCCTCCCGGAACACGCGGTCGAGATTGTCGGTGTCGGGAGATGCCGCGTCGAAGGACATGTACGTGACCGTCACGCGCACGTCCTCGATCTGTGCGATGCGCGTGGCCATCGACTGCGTCAGGCCGCCCGATCCCCGGCCGGAGTCGACCGTCCGGGTCAGGGCCAGCGTCCCGGCTCCGTCGACGGGCGCAGCAGGATCGTCGTCGAGGACGGTCGAGACGGTCGAGGTGATCCCCCGCACGGTGGCGTCCACCTGCGAGCATTCCGTCAGATGGGTGCGGTACTCGGCGAGGTCCGGAGCAGGCCGGGTGACCTCGACGCTGATCGTCGCGCGACTGGCGTTGTCGGTACCGACCACCATGGCGGTGCTCTCGGGGCCGTAATCCTGCGCGGGCGGCAGACATCCGCCCGGATCGACCCTCGAGCCGGGCTGGATCCCGGTCAGGTCGGGCGCCGCCTGCGCCACGGCCTCAGGTGGGAGAACCACCGCGACGTACGGTTCGGGAAACCGTTCGGGGGGAAGCACCAGTTCGCCCGGTGCCCGGACGATCGCGGGGGCAGGCGCAGGCGCGGACGCGGTTCCCGTCAGGCTGCCGGTTCGGGCCGGGGGTCGCCGGAGACGGTCTGGGAGCAGGGGATGCGAGCATGAGCACGCGGCCGCCACCACGCTCCGGCCGGCCGATGCGCGGCGCCTCGGACGAGTATCGCGTCGGGTCACCCGAACCTCCCTCGGTCGTCGACGTCGGGCAGGGTGTGCGCCCCGGAATCGGTCGTCGTGGCGTCAATTAGACTCGAACACCACCATGCCACGTCGGGTGACCCCGGCGGAGATGCCGAGACTGAGTGTGATCGGAGTGGTTCGCAGATGGACGAGCAGTCCCGCATGTACGAGCTGGAATTCCCGGCTCCGCAGCTCACCTCCCCGGACGGTGAGGGGCCCGTCCTCGTGCACGGTCTCGAAGGGTTCGCCGACGCGGGACACGCGGTGCGCCTGGCGACCACGCACCTGCGCGAGAACTTGGAGACCGAACTCGTCGCGTCGTTCGCCGTCGACGAACTGATCGACTACCGATCGCGTCGGCCGCTCATGACGTTCAAGGCCGACCACTTCTCGGATTACGCCGAGCCCGAACTGAACCTGTACGCGCTCATCGACGAGGCCGGCACCCCGTTCCTGCTGCTCGCGGGTGCGAGCCGGATCTGAAGTGGGAGCGTTTCATCACCGCGGTGCGGTTGCTCGCCGAGCAGTTCGGGGTGCGGCGGACCATCGGGCTCAATGCGATCCCCATGGCGATCCCGCACACCCGGCCGTTGGCGGTCACCGCGCACTCGACCAACAAGGACCTCATCGCGGGGCACCACCGCTGGTCGGGCGAGCTGCAGGTGCCCGCCGGGGTCTCGTCGCTGCTCGAATACCGGATGGGGCAGCACGGGCACGAGTCCGTGGCTTCTCCGTGCACGTGCCGCACTATCTCGCCCAGACCGACTATCCGGCTGCCGCCGAGACGCTGCTGACGAACGTCGCCGAGGTCGGGGGCCTCGAGCTGCCGCTGCAGGCGCTCGGCGAGGCCGCGGCACGGGTGCGGGAGCAGATCGACGAGCACATCGAGGACAACGCCGAGTCCTCGGGGTGGTGCACGCGCTCGAGCGGCAGTACGACAGCTACGTCGCCGCCCAGGAACAGCAGACCTCTCCCCTGCCGACCGACGAGAGTCTGCCGACGGGTGAGGAGATCGGCGCCGAATTCGAGCGGTTCCTCGCCGAATACGACCGGCGCGGCACCGACCCCGGCGACGATCTCCCAGATCCGGGCGACGGCGGAGCCGGCGACGGCGGGTTCGGCGAGCTCGGCCCGGACGACGGGGACGATTCCGCTCCGCGCTGACGCCAAGACGGGTCCGCCGGATGTTTCATGATCGTCACAATCGTCGTTGTCGACGTCACATACAGGCGGTACGCTTCGGCGACATGCCACAGTGGTAGTTGTGTCCGGTTCCCGGCGACGGGCCGGGCAGCCCGCTACCACCACGCGATCACCGACGTCGCAGGAGACGCTCATGGTTTCACCGCGCGCCCGGACGCTTCGCCCGGTTCCGGACAACGAACCCCGCATCGTGTTCCGCACGATCCACGGGTACCGACGCGCGTTCCGCATGGCCGGCAGCGGTCCCGCCCTGTTGCTCGTGCACGGCATCGGTGACGACTCCTCGACCTGGCAGGACGTGATCCCGCACCTGGCGGAGAAGTACACCGTGATCGCCCCCGACCTGCTCGGGCACGGTCGATCCGACAAGCCGCGGGCCGACTACTCGGTGGCCGCCTACGCGAACGGCATGCGCGACCTGCTCTCGGTCCTCGGGATCGAGTCGGTCACGGTGATCGGCCATTCCCTCGGCGGCGGGGTGGCGATGCAGTTCGCCTACCAGTTCCCCCACATGGTCGAGCGTCTGGTGCTCGTCGCGTCCGGCGGAGTCACCAAGGACGTTCATCCTGCGCTGCGCCTGATCTCGGTGCCGATCGTCAGCGAAGCGCTGCGGGTCCTGAGACTGCCCGGGGCGATGCCGGTCCTGCGCGCCGCCGGCGCGGTGCTGAATCGGGTCAACGGCTCACCGCTGCGTCCCGGTGCCCTGCTGCACGACACCTCGGATCTGGTGCGCGTGCTGGGGAACCTCCCCGACCCCACGGCCTACGAGGCGTATCTGCGCACGTTGCGCGCGGTGGTCGACTGGCGCGGTCAGGTCGTGACCATGCTCGACCGCTGTTATCTGACGGAGAACCTCCCCGTCCAGCTCATCTGGGCGATCACGACAGCGTCATCCCGATCGCCCACGCCTATCTCGCACATTCGGCCATGCCCGGTTCACGTCTCGAGATCTTCCGAGGTTCCGGCCACTTCCCGTTCCGCGACGACCCGCTACGCTTCCTGCGGGTGGTCGAGAACTTCCTGGAGACCACCTCTCCCCTGGAGTTCGACCTCGACCGCTGGCGTCGACTGCTCGTGTCGGGTGTGAGCGAGTCGCAGATCAGCGGCGGCCCGGAGACCCGCATGGCGGTGCTCGGCGCGATGGGATCGGACGAGCGCAGCGCCACCTGACCTGCACTGCCCGTAGGTCGCGCGACCCGCTCCGGTGGGTCGGGTCCGTCCGACTAGCTGGAGAAGTGCTGCTTCCCGATCTGATACCCGACTCCGTCGACGACGACGCGTTGTTCGACGCGTTCACCATCTGGACGACGGATCGGGGCATCTCGCTGTATCCGGCGCAGGAGGAAGCGCTCATGGAGCTCGTCGCCGGCTCCAACGTCATCCTCGCCACACCCACGGGCTCGGGGAAATCGATGGTGGCGCTCGGTGCGCACTTCTTCGCGCTCGCCGCGGGCAAGCGCACCTTCTACACCGCCCCGATCAAGGCGCTCGTGAGCGAGAAGTTCTTCGCCCTGTGCGACGTCTTCGGTGCCGACAAGGTCGGCATGATGACCGGCGACGCGTCGGTCAACGCCGGAGCACCGATCATCTGCGCGACCGCCGAGATCGTCGCGAATCTCGCGTTGCGCGAAGGACCGGACTCCGACATCGGCCAGGTCGTGATGGACGAGTTCCACTTCTACTCCGAACCCGACCGCGGGTGGGCGTGGCAGGTTCCGCTCATCGAATTGCCGCACGCGCAGTTCCTGCTCATGTCCGCGACGCTCGGCGACGTGACTTTCCTGCAGAAGGACCTGACCCGCCGCACGGGACGGCCGACGGCGGAGGTCTCGGGCTCCGAACGTCCGGTCCCGCTGACCTTCTCGTACTCGCAGGCACCCATCGGGGAAGCGATCGAGGAGCTCGTCACGACGCACCAGGCGCCCGTCTACGTCGTGCACTTCACCCAGGCCGCGGCCTTCGAGCGCGCTCAGGCTCTGACCAGCGTGAACATGTGCACGAAGGCCGAGAAGGAGGCGATCGCCACCGCTCTGGGCGACTTCCGGTTCTCCACCGGTTTCGGCAAGACCCTTTCGCGTCTCGTCCGGCACGGTATCGGCGTGCACCACGCGGGCATGCTGCCGAAGTACCGGCGCCTGATCGAGAAACTCGCACAGGACGGGCTGCTGAAGGTCATCTGCGGTACCGACACGCTCGGCGTCGGCATCAACGTGCCGATCCGCACCGTGCTGCTCACGGGCCTGACGAAGTTCGACGGCACCCGCACCCGGCAGCTCAAGGCGCGCGAGTTCCACCAGATCGCCGGTCGTGCGGGTCGCGCCGGATACGACACGATGGGCACCGTCGTCGTGCAGGCCCCCGAGCACGAGATCGAGAACGTCCGGGCTCTCGCCAAGGCCGGGGACGACCCGAAGAAGCGCCGGAAGGTGCAGCGCAAGAAGGCGCCCGAAGGTTTCGTCTCGTGGGGTGAGGGCACCTTCGACAAGCTGATCGCGGCGTCGCCCGAACCGCTGCAGTCGCGGTTCTCGGTGAGCAACTCGATGTTGCTCAACGTCATTGCGCGACCGGGCAACTGCTTCGACGCGATGCGGCACCTGCTCGAGGACAACCACGAACCCCGTCCGGCGCAGCGCAAGCACATCCTCAAGGCGATCTCGCTGTATCGGGGGCTGCTGCAGGCGGGTGTGGTCCAGCAGCTCGACGAGCCGGACGAGTTCGGGCGCCGGGCCCGTCTCACCGTCGACCTGCAACGCGACTTCGCGCTCAACCAGCCGCTGTCGCCGTTCGCCCTCGCAGCGATCGAACTGCTCGACGTCGACTCCCCCACCTACGCTCTCGATGTCGTGTCGGTCATCGAATCGACGCTCGACGATCCGCGTCAGGTGCTCATGGCGCAGCAGCACGCTGCGCGCGGTGAGGCCGTCGCGCAGATGAAGGCCGACGGCATCGAGTACGACGAGCGGATGGAACTGCTCGAGGAGATCACCTGGCCCAAGCCGCTCGTGGAGCTGCTCGAGCCGGCCTTCGAGACGTACCGGGGTGGCCATCCCTGGGTGTCGGAGTTCCCGCTGTCCCCGAAGTCGGTGGTGCGCGACATGATCGAGCGCAGCATGACCTTCTCCGAGCTGGTCTCGCACTACGGTCTGGCCCGCTCCGAGGGGCTGGTCCTGCGCTATCTCGCCGACGCCTACCGCGCGCTGCGGCAGACGGTGCCGGACGCGCGCGCACGGAGGAGCTCGAGGACATCATCGAGTGGCTCGGTGAGCTGATCCGTCAGGTCGACTCGTCGTTGCTCGACGAGTGGGAGTCGCTCACCCATCCCGGGGTGGAATCCGACGACCAGCAGATCGCGTTCGGTGTCGACTCTCCTCGCCCGTTGTCCGCGAACGTCCGTGCGTTCAAGGTCATGGTCCGCAACGCGATGTTCAAGCGGGTCGAGCTGGCCTCACGTCGGCGCTGGGACGAACTCGCGGCCCTCGGCGACGGTCTCGACGCCGAGGACTGGGAGGACCTGCTCGAGTTGTATTTCGACGAGTACGACGAGATCGGCACCGGCCCCGACGCGCGTGGACCGCTGCTCTTCACCGTCGAGACGGGTCCCGAACTGTGGCGGGTGCGTCAGACCCTGCACGACCCGCAGGGCGATCACGGCTGGGCGTTGATCGGCGAGGTGAATCTCGGCGAGTCCGATGCGGCCGGTGAAGTGGTGTTCGACGAGTTCGAGATCGTCGAGGCTGATCGTCGCAGGCGGCGGGTCACGGGAGCGGTAGCCTGACTCGGTGAGCGAACCGACCGTGCAACCCTTCCGCTTGGCCTACGTCCCGGGTGTCACCCCCGCGAAGTGGGTGCGGGTGTGGAACGAGCGGATGCCGGACGTCCCGATCGAACTGGTCCCCGTCGAACCGACGGCAGGCGCGGATCCGCTGCGCGAGGACGTCGCCGACATCGCACTGCTGCGCCTGCCGCTGCAACGGGACGGCCTGTCGGTCATCCCGCTCTACACCGAGGTCTCCGTCGTGGTGGTGCCCAAGGAGCACGTGTTCGCGGCGGTCGACGAGGTGTCGGTGTCCGACCTCGCCGACGAGACGGTGCTGCATCCGCTCGACGACGTGCTCGATTGGGTCGCCCTTCCCGGCGAGGAGGCCTTCGAGCGGCCCGCGAGCACCGAGGACGCGATCTCGCACGTCGCCTCGGAGGTGGGTGTGCTCGTCACGCCGCAGTCGCTCGCCCCGCCTGCACCACCGACGCGACCTGACCTACCGTCCGTCGTCGACGCGCCGGCGTCCCAGGTGGGTCTCGTGTGGATCACCGACCGGACGACCGATCTCGTCGACGAGTTCGTCGGCATCGTCCGGGGACGGACGGCCAACAGTTCTCGTGGCCGCCGCAGCGACTCCGAACCGGAAGCCGAGTCGGGCGGCACCTCGCGTCGTGGTGAACGCAAGGGCTCGGCCCCGAAGCGCCGCGCGCCGGAACCCAAGACGTCGCGCCGAGCGGGGACCTCCGCGCGCAAGCGCCCCGGAAAACCCCGACGCGGTCGGCGCTGAGGGGTCTTCGTCAGGAGACGACGGGGCGGCAGGTCGGCGGGACGCAGCCGCGGATGGTCTCGGCGAGGATGCGGTAGTCGACTCCGCGCGGGGACGACGAGCGGAACACCAGACCGATCCGGCGGCCGGGTGCCGGGTCCGCGAAGTGCGCGACCTCGAGGTCTCCCCGGGCGGTTTCGACGGCGACCGCGGAGGCCGGGACGAGCGTGATGCCCAATCGTCCTGCGACGCAGCGCACCACGGTGGACAGGGAGGTCGCACGGGTGTCGCCGAATGTCGGTCGCGCGTCGACGGACCGGCACAGGTCGAGTGTCTGGTCGCGCAGGCAGTGGCCTTCGTCGAGCAGCAGCAGTTGCGCATTGTCGAGTGCGGAGACCGAGAGATCGGTGCGCCCGGCGAGTTCGTGTCCGGTCGGCAGGACGAGGACGAATTCCTCGTCGTACAGCGGAACTTCGATCACACCCGAGACGTCGGCGGGCAGTGCGAGGACGGCGACGTCGAGGGTTCCGGCGCGCAGTGCGTCGAGGAGCCGCGCAGTCTGGTCCTCGACGACCTGCAGCGACAGGGCCGGCATCGCTTCGTCGAGTGCGGGCAGGATCTCGGGCAGGACGTAGGGCGCGACGGTGGGGATCAACCCCACCCGCAGCGGGCCCGACAGTCCGTCGGACACTCCTGCCGCCGCGTCGACGAAGCCGTCGGCTGCGTCGAGCACCACCTCTGCGTACGGAAGCAGGCGTGCACCCACCGGTGTCACCAGCACACGGCGGGTGCTGCGCTCGATGAGCTGCACGCCGAGGCCGCTCTCGAGAGCCGCCAGACCCTGTGACAGGGTGGGCTGGCTGACCTCGAGTCGCGCTGCGGCCGTGCCGAAGTGGCGGTAGGTGGCCACCGCGACGAAGGCACGCAGCTGCGAGAGGGTGGGCTGGTAGCTCTGATCGGTCACGCCTATCAGTGTAGAACGACCTATCGCCTTTACCTTTCACAACTATCGGACTACGCCCGGTCCGGGCCCTACGACGCCGAGCCGGCCGCCTTTCCGGCAGCGAGGTCGTCCTCGTCGAGCACGACCTCGATCTCGCCGCCGAACTCCACCCCGGGAGCGAGCGGCAGCCGATCGCCGCTCCAGAACCGGCCGGGGTCGTACCAGTTGCTTCCCCGGTGCCGTTGCTGCAGCAATCCCATCTCCTCCAGCGTCAATCCGACCACCTCGGCGCAGTACGCGCTCTCGAGCCCACCGGACGGGACGGCGGCCCGCCGACGACGTGGGAGTCGGCCCGCGAACCATCGCCCCGTGAGTGTCGTCGTCGACGGGAACGGTGTGCCGTCGAGCCGCGCGATCGTGCGCAGCAGCTGATCCTCCTGATCCGGGGTGACCGCCACCGAGATCTGCCGCAACCAGCCGCGCTGGCCGTAACGCGCGGCCCACACCTGCACCGCACTGCGCAGGTCGTGCAACTGCACGCCGCGCTGGTGCCGTCCCGTCCACATGTCCGGGAGGCTGCGGCCCAGCTCGGCGTGCCACATCAGCGGCGGCAGGTCCTCGAGTGCGACCGTCATCCCCACGTGGTTCACCGGCGCGTTGGTCAGCGTCTGGATCGCTCGGTCGGCCGGGGTTGCGCCGCGGAAGATCCACAGATCCCCCGTGCGGGTCGTCGCCACGGCCTCGTCGAGGGTGAGACGCGAACGCGCACCGGCAGACCGATCAGCCGACGAAGTGTCCATGCCGTCAGCCTGCCATGCCCGACGGCCGCTGGGGTCGTCCGCATGGCCCCGACGGCCGCTGGGGTCGTCCGCACGGCCCCGACGGCCGCTAGGGTCGTCCACATGGCACTACGCGGTGGCAAGTGGTGGAAGCTCGTCGGACTCGCCGGGATCGTGGGAGTCGCGGCGACCGGTGCCGTCGCCGCCCGCAACGAGCGGCAACGACGGAACTACAGCCCGGACGAGGTGCGGTCGGTGCTGCACGAGCGTTACGCGCGTTCGCTCGCCGCACGCGACGGCAGCGCCGAACTCCCCCTCGCCGAGGTACCGGTCGGGCCGAAGGAACGGATCAGCGAGTGCTGCGGCGATTCCGTCGGCGAGATCGGTGATCTGCTCGTCGGTCATCACGAACGACGGGGAGATCTGCATCGCTCCCTGACCGGCCGCACGTCCCGAGATCCCGTGCTGTCGCAGGGTCTTGACGAAGCCGAGCGCCTCGGACGGATCGGCGAGCTGCACGGCCGCCACCGCACCGAGACCGCTGCGGACCTCGGCGACTCGCGGATGATCCGCCAGCGGAGCGAGCTTCTCGTGCAGCGTCCGCTCGATACGCGCCGACTCGGTGAGCAGATCCTCGCGCTCGATGATGTCGAGGTTGGCGAGAGCGGCCGCTGCGGCGGCAGCGTGCCCGCCGTAGGTGTAGCCGTGGCGCCACCACACGCCTCCGGCGAAGAACGGTTCGGCGACCCGCGGAGCGACGAACAGAGCGCCCATCGGCAGGTAGCCGGAGGTGAGTCCCTTTGCGGTGGTGACCATATCGGGATTCAGATCGAATCGGGACGACGCGAACCACGAACCACCGATACGACCGAAACCGGTGACCACCTCGTCGACGACGAACAGGATGTCGTGGTCGCGGCAGATGTCGCGGATCTCGGCGAGGTAGCCGTCCGGCGGCAGGTACACCCCGCCCGCACCGATGACGGGTTCGCAGAAGAAGGCCGCGATGGAGTCGGCACCGACCGAATCGATGAGTTCGAGCAGAGCCTTGGCGTCGTCCCACGCAACCCGCGCGGTGTCCTCCCACAGGCGGCCGTAGCCTCAGCATTGACGGGGATACCGGCGAGCGAGGTACCACCGACGTGCATGCGTGGTACGCCTTCTCCCGCGAGACCAGCAGCCGCTTGCCGGGCTTTCCGACCTCCTGCCAGTACCGCCGCGCGAGCTTGGCCGCCGAATCGACCGAGTCGGATCCGCCGGAGGTGAAGAAGATCTTGCTGCCCGGAACCGGAGCGATCCCCGCGAGACGCTCGGCGAGTTCGACCGTGGCTCGGAGGTCAGGTCGCCGAAGTTCGAGTAGTGGGCGAGCTTGGCGATCTGCGCTGCGATCGCCTCGCCGATCTCGGTGCGGCCGTGACCGACGTTGGTGAACCACAGTCCGGCGGTGGCATCGAGGTAACGGTTGCCGGTGTCGTCCCAGATGTACGCGCCTTCCCCGCGCGACACGACGAATGCGCCGTCCCGTTCGATCGCGCCCATATCGGCGAATCCGTGCCACAACGCACCCACGACCAACTCCCGTCCACGACGATCACGACACCCGTCATCGTATGCGGAGGAAACGACTCTGGCGCCGAAGACCCGCACCCGCCACCCTGGTGCCATGACCGAGTTCCGCTTCTCCGTCAACATCTTCGAGGTCGGGTCCCCCGATGCGTTCGCTCGCTGGTGCCGGGCCGTCGAGGACGCGGGCTTCGACGCCGTGTACGCGGCCGACCATCTCGGTGTCCCCGCGCCGTTCCCCGTCCTGGTCGCCGCCGCCGGCGCCACCGAGCGTCTGCGGGTCGGAACGATGGTGCTCAATGCCGGTTTCTGGAATCCGGCACTGCTCGCCCGCGAGATCGCGACCACCGATCTGCTCACCGGCGGCCGGCTCGAGGTCGGTCTCGGCGCAGGCCACATGAGATGGGAGTTCGAGGCGGCCGGGATCGAGTGGGAACGCTTCGACGAGCGAGCCGAGAGACTCGAATCCACTGTGCAGGAACTGCAGCGATCGTTCACCGGGTCCGGTTTCGACGAGCAGGCAGCGCTGCGCGAAGCGTTCGATCTGTCCGTGCTCCGTCCGGTGCAACGGCGCGGATTCGGCGGCTACGGTCCGCCCTGATCGTCGGAGGCACCGGCGACCGGATCCTCGCCGTCGCCGCCGCCCACGCCGACATCCTGAGCGTCGCCGGCGCCGTCCAACTGCCGGGGAAGCCACCGGGGACGTTCCGCATCGCCACCGCGGCCGAGCCGACGACCGTGTCACGTTCGCGCGGGCACGGGCCGGCGACCGGGTCGAGGACATCGAGTGGCACACCCTGCTCCAGGCGGTCGTCGAGACCGACGATCGGGCAGGCACCGCCGCCGCGCTCGCCGAGCGGTTCGAGCACACCGTCGGCGCCGACGATCTGCTCGACTCGCCGTTCGTGCTGATCGGCACGGTCGACGAGATGGCCGGCAGATCCTGCGCAGCCGGGAGCGCTACGGGTTCACCCACTTCACGGTCCACGCCCCGTACCGGGAGATCTTCGGTGAAGTGATCGGCCGGGTGCGCGCCCTGGCGGGCTGACCACCGGGCCTACCCGCCCTCCCCGACCGGCCCCGACCGGGTCGTTTCGCTAGGCTGTGTGATCAGCATGTCCATCTCCCCCGCCCCGAATCGTCGCGAACTGCGCGCTGCCCTGTCCGAGGTCTCCCTCCGCGACGAGAACCGCCTCCGTCGCAGGCTCGACCGGGCGCGGGGCGGCGAGGCGCTGACCGAGGTCGCCGCCGAGATCGAGAACGCCCGCACCCGGCTCGCGTCCCGCGCGTCGTCGGTCCCGGAGATCCGTTATCCCGAGGACCTGCCGGTCTCGCAGCGCAAGGACGACATCGCCGCCGCGATCCGCGACCACCAGGTCGTGGTGGTCGCCGGCGAGACCGGTTCGGGCAAGACGACGCAGATCCCGAAGATCTGCCTCGAACTCGGGCGCGGGGTTCGCGGCCTGATCGGCCACACCCAGCCGCGCCGTATCGCCGCGCGCGCCGTCGCCGAACGACTCGCGGAGGAACTGGACACCGAGCTCGGCGACGCCGTCGGATACACGGTGCGTTTCAACGATCAGTCACCGAGTCGACACTCGTCAAGCTGATGACCGACGGCATCCTCCTCGCCGAGATCCAGCGCGACCGTCTGCTGCGCCGGTACGACACGCTCATCATCGACGAGGCGCACGAGCGCAGCCTCAACATCGACTTCCTGCTCGGGTACCTCGCGCAGCTGCTTCCGCGTCGCCCCGATCTGAAGGTGATCATCACCTCGGCGACGATCGACCCCGAACGTTTCGCACGCCACTTCGCCGACGCGAACGGCACGCCCGCCCCCATCGTGGAGGTCTCCGGCCGCACTTATCCCGTCGAGGTCCGTTATCGGCCGCTGACGGTCGAGGTGGGCGACACGCTCGTCGACCGCGACCCCGTCGACGCGGTGTGCGAGGCCGTCGAGGAACTCCAGCGCGAAGGCGACGGCGACATCCTGGTCTTCCTCTCCGGCGAGCGTGAGATCCGCGACACCGCCGATGCGCTGCGCGACCGCAAGCTGCGCAACACCGAGATCCTCCCGCTCTACGGACGTCTGTCGGCGGCCGAACAGCACCGGGTCTTCGCACCGCACACGGGTCGACGGGTCGTGTTGTCCACCAACGTCGCCGAGACGTCCCTGACGGTTCCCGGTATCCGCTACGTCGTCGACCCCGGCACCGCCCGTATCTCGCGGTACTCGGTGCGGACGAAGGTGCAGCGACTGCCGATCGAGCCGATCTCGCAGGCCTCGGCGCGTCAGCGCGCCGGGCGTTGCGGTCGCGTCGCCGACGGCATCTGCATCCGCTTGTACTCGGAGGACGACTTCGACGGCCGGCCGGAGTTCACCGAACCCGAGATCCTGCGCACCAACCTCGCGTCGGTGGTGCTGCAGATGACGGCGCTCGGTCTCGGCGACATCGAGGCGTTCCCGTTCGTGGAGGCACCGGATCCCCGCGCGATCCGCGACGGCATCGCTCTGCTCGAGGAGCTCGGCGCGCTCGAACCCGCGAAGAAGGGCGAGACGCCGCGCCTGACCGCGACGGGTCGCGAGGTCGCCCGGCTGCCCGTCGATCCGCGCATGGCCCGAATGATCGTCGAGGGCCACCGCAACGGATGCCTGCGCGAGGTCCTCATCATCGTCGCGGCCCTGTCGATCCAGGACGTGCGTGAGCGCCCGACCGAGTTCCAGCAGGCCGCCGATGAGAAGCACGCCCGGTTCGCGGTCGAGGGCTCGGATTTCCTGGCCTTCCTGCGGCTGTGGGACTACCTGAAGGAGCAACGGCGGGAACTGTCGTCGAGCAGGTTCCGCAGGTTGTGCCGCGACGAGTTCCTGCACTGGTTGCGGATCCGTGAGTGGCAGGACCTGCAGGGGCAGCTCCGTCAGATCACCGTCGACATGGGCTGGCAGACGCACCACCGCGACGTGAACCCCGACGACGTCCACAAGTCGCTGCTTGCAGGTCTGCTGTCGCACATCGGTCTTCGCGAGGGCGACAAGCGCGACTTCCTCGGTGCCCGCGGCGCACGGTTCGCGGTCTTCCCGGGATCGTCGTTGTTCAAGAAGCCTCCGCGCTGGGTCATGGCCGCCGAACTCGTGGAGACCTCCCGGCTGTGGGCGCGGACGGCCGCGCGCATCGAACCCGAATGGTCGAGAAGCTCGCTCCGCACCTGGTCAAGCGCACCTATTCGGAGCCGCACTGGTCGACGCGCCGCGAGTCGGCGATGGCCTACGAACGCGTCACGCTCTACGGCATCCCGCTGATCGCCCAGCGTCCCGTGCCGTACGGACGGATCGATCCGGAGGTCTCGCGCGAACTGTTCATCCGCCACGCCTCGTACAGGGCGAATGGCGCACACAGCACAAGTTCTTCCACGACAACCGGGCGTTGCTCGAGGACGTCGAGGAACTCGAACACCGCGCGCGCCGGCGACGACATCGTCGTCGACGACGAGACCCTGTTCGACTTCTACGACCAGCGGGTCGGCCCGGAGGCGATCTCGGCCCGGCACTTCGACACGTGGTGGAAGAAGACCCGCAGGCAGCAACCCGACCTGCTGACGTTCACGCCGGACACCGTGGTGAACCAGGACGCCGCGTCGGTGCTCGAGGGCGACTACCCGGATGCGTGGCGCCAGGGCGAGATCCAGTTCCCCCTCACCTACCAGTTCGAGCCGGGCACGGAGGAGGACGGCGTCACCGCCCGCGTCCCCGTCGCGCTGCTCGCGAACCTCAAGTCCGTCGGTTTCGACTGGCTCGTACCCGGGATGCGGACCGAGCTGGTGACGGCCTCATCAAGACTTTGCCGAAACACCTTCGGAGGCAGGTCGTCCCGGCTCCCGACTTCGCGGCGGCCGCCCTCGCCTCGGTGACGCCGCGCTCCGAACCGCTCGTCAATGCGATGGCCCGCGAGCTGTCGCGGCTCGGCCGGTGCACGATCGAGCCCTCCGACTTCGATACCGGTGCGTTGCCCGACCATCTGCGGATGACCTTCGCGGCGGTCGACGAGCGCGGCACCGTGCTCGGTCGCAGCAAGAGCCTGGCGGCCCTGCGGAAGAAGTTGGCTCCGCGGTCGAAGCGGAGGTCTCGCGCGCCGCTGCGGGCACCGAACGTCCCGCGGCGGTGGTGTGGACGGCCGAGACCCTCGGGGACCTGCCGGAGACCGTCACCCGCGAGGTCGGCGGCCGGAAGGTCACCGGTTACCCCGCCCTGGTCGCAGAGAAGGACGGCGTCGCGGTGCGCGTGCTCAGCACACCGCAGGCCCAGCAGAACGCAACGCGTCAGGGGTTGCGCGCCCTGTTGCTGTCGTCGGCACCGACGAAGGCGAAGGCCGTGACCTCGGGGCTGACCAACATGGAGCGGCTCGCGCTCGGGCGGAACCCCGACGGATCGTTCGAGGCGCTGATCGAGGACTGTCGTGCCTGCGCGGTGGATGAACTCATCGCCGCGCACGGCGCTCCCGTGCGCACCCCCGAGGAGTTCGAGGCGCTCGCGGCCACGGTGCGGTCACACCTGCCGGGGCGCGTGGCCCGTCTGTTGAAAGCGGTTGTGCCGTGCTGTCCCGTGCCCACGAGGTGGGTGTGCTCCTCGATCGGTCGAACGGCGAGGCTGCCGACGACGTACGCGAACAGCTGCAGTCGTTGCTGTTCCCCGGCTTCGTCACCGATCTGGGGTCGCGGCGGATCGCCGACCTGCCGCGCTATCTCACCGCGGCTGCGCAGCGCCTGGAGGCGTTGCCGGCGAGTGCGCATCGCGACGCGGCGGGAATGGATGTGCTCGATCGCGTCTACGGCGCTTACGACAAGCTGCTCGCACGACTGCCGGAGGAGCGGCGCGCCGCGCCCGAGGTGGTCGAGATCTACTGGATGATCGAGGAACTGCGCGTGAGCCTGTTCGCGCAGGGTCTCGGGACGCGGATCCCGGTGTCGGAGAAGCGCGTCCTGAAGGCGATCGACGGGATCCGGTAGCGACCGGGACGGTCAGTCGGTCGCGTCCGAGCGGGACTTCTTGTGCTCGCGCAGTTCCTGGATCTCACGTTCGAAATCCTCTGCGGAGCTGAAGGAACGATAGACCGACGCGAATCGCAGATAGGCGACCTCGTCGAGATCGCGTAGGGGTCCGAGGATCGCCAGTCCGACCTCGTGGCTCGGGACCTCGGGTGAGCCCTTCGCCCGCACCGCGTCCTCGACCTGCTGCGCGAGCTTGTTGAGTGCGTCGTTGTCGACATCGCGTCCCTGGCAGGCGCGGGCCACGCCGCGCACGACCTTCTCGCGGCTGAACGGCTCGGTCACGCCGCTGCGCTTGACGACGGACAGAACGGCCGTCTCGACTGTGGTGAAGCGGCGCCCGCATTCGGGACACGCCCGTCGGCGACGGATCGCGGCACCCTCGTCTGCCTCGCGCGAATCGACCACCCGGGAATCGGGATGGCGGCAATACGGGCAGTACATGTCGGTTCCTTCGTCGTGCCCGTGCGGGTCGCGACGTCGGCGCCGAAGCAATGTCTCCCGACCGGAACCGTCTCCACCCGCGAGTGGGCCGACACCGCCGCAACCACACGGAGTGGTGTGACTGACAGTGTTAGACAATACCCGCCTGTCCGGTTCGGGCGCGGATCGCGGGTCGGGCAGGGCCACGACGCCCTCATCCCCGGGTGGAATCCGGCACGAGGAGGCGGCTTCCGGCCTGCACGGCCGTACCGTCGAGCGAGTTGAGGTCGGCGATCCTCGCCATCGTGACGTCGACCGGGGCGTCGGGCCACACGCGAGCGGCCAAGGCCTCCAGGCTCTCCCCCTCTCGCACGACCGTGACCGTGGTGCCGGCGCTCTGCGAGATCACCTCATCGGTGCGCACGTGGGCCAGCACGAGGAGCATCGTGGTCGCGAGCGCGGTGAGGAGCACCGTCGCGGCCATCTGCCGCCAACTCGTCCCCTCCGCAGGCCGGCGACTGCGCGGTGTGATCTCCGAACGGCGGTGCAGGGGTTCGCGCGAGGGCGCGGCGCCACATTGCGCGAAGCGCGGCGACGCGCGTCTGTC
>LATQ01000001.1:2861636-2865762 GCA_001017865.1 Rhodococcus sp. IITR03 | reverse complement strand
GTTCGGCGTAATGGTGCAGCGTCGACGTCGCGATCGGCCGGATGCGATATACCGCCGCCCCGGGCGCACCTGCTCCGGGCGGGCCCGCGACGGTCCGCCCTGCCGTGCTCGTCCGGACTGAGGCACCGGTTCGGGCCACCGCGCCCTGTCGCGCCGTACCCACCGGAACCACCGTATCGATCCGAACCGCTCTGCTCATCGGAAATCCTCCGTGTCGCTGTGCGTGGTCTCCCGACCCCGTTCGGTCACTCGATCATGTGTTCGAACGAAAGTCTGTTCGAATGTTCTACCACGAGTCGCACCCCGACGACACCTCCTCGGAGGGTGAATCTCGAACATCTGTTTGATATACGCGCGGGATCTCGATAGATTCGAAGGCAACTTGCAACCCATCCGACACTCGCCGCACGGAGGTCACGATGAAG
Organism: Rhodococcus sp. IITR03; assembly: GCA_001017865.1. The sequence goes on along the minus strand of LATQ01000001.1, from coordinate 2,865,337 downwards.
GCGGACGGAACATCCACAGCCCGCCGGGGCGGACCCGCGACCGACGATCCCACCGCGAGCCTCACCGAGCGTCAGCGTCGTGTGCTCGAGGTCATCCGCGATTCCGTCAGCGAACGGGGGTACCCACCGAGCATCCGCGAGATCGGCGACGCCGTCGGACTGAACTCCACGTCCTCCGTCGCGCACCAGCTCCGCACGCTCGAACGGAAGGGCTTCCTGCGCCGGGACCCGAACCGTCCGCGCGCCGTTGACGTCCGCGATCTCGAGGCCCACCCCCGCACCCGAGTCCTCCCCCGAGGTGGTCGCCGGCTCGTCGGCGACGACATCCCTTCGGCGGCAATGGTTCCCGTCGTCGGCCGCATCGCGGCCGGCGGTCCGATCCTCGCCGAGGAATCGGTCGAGGACGTCTTCCCGCTGCCGCGCGAACTCGTCGGTCAGGGCTCGCTGTTCCTGCTCAAGGTCGTCGGTCAGTCGATGATCGACGCGGCGATCTGCGACGGCGACTGGGTGGTCGTCCGGCAGCAGAACGTCGCCGACAACGGCGACATCGTCGCCGCGATGCTCGACGGCGAGGCCACCGTCAAGACGTTCAAGCGAGTCGACGGCGACGTCTGGCTCATGCCGCACAACCCGATGTTCGAACCGATCCCGGGCAACGACGCGGTCATCCTCGGCAAGGTCGTCACCGTCGTCCGCAAGATCTGACTCCCGGCCCCACCCGGAGACGAACGAGGCCGGGGTGCTCCGCTGAGCGGAGCCACCCCGGCCTTTCTCGTACGTGCCTCAGACGTTGAGGCCGCGCCCGATGACTTCCTTCATGATCTCGTTCGTGCCGCCGTAGATCTTCTGCACGCGGGCATCGAGGTACGCCTTGGCGACCGGGTACTCACGCATGTAGCCGTAGCCGCCGTGCAGCTGCAGGCAGCGGTCGATCAGCTCGACCTGCTTGTCGGTGGTCCAGTACTTGGCCATCGCGGCCTCCTGGACGGTGAGCTTCTTCTCGTTGAGCAGCTCGATGCACCGGTCCACGAACACCCGGGCCAGCTGGGTCTCGGTGGCGAGCTCGGCGAGCTCGAAGCGGGTGTTCTGGAACTTGCCGATCGGCTTGCCGAAGGCCTTGCGGTCGCGGCAGTACTGGATCGTGTCGTCGAGCACGCGTTCCATCGCGGCAGCGGCGACGACAGCGATCGCGAGGCGTTCCTGCGGCAGGTTCTGCATCAGGTAGATGAAACCCATGCCCTCCTGGCCGAGGAGGTTGGCCGCCGGGACGCGGACGTCGTTGAAGCTGAGCTCCGCCGTGTCCTGCGCGTCGAGGCCGATCTTGTCGAGGTTGCGTCCCCGCTCGAAGCCCGGCATGCCGCGCTCGACGACGAGCAGCGAGAAGCCCTGGGCGCCCTTCTCCGGATCGGTGCAGGCGACGACGATCACCAGATCCGAGTGGATGCCGTTGGTGATGAACGTCTTGGCGCCGTTGAGGACCCAGTCGTCACCGTCGCGCACCGCGCGGGTCTTGATGCCCTGCAGGTCGCTGCCGGTGCCGGCTCGGTCATCGCGATGGCCGTGATCAGCTCACCCGAACAGAAGCCGGGGAGCCAGCGCTTCTTCTGCTCCTCGTCGGCGAGCTCGAGCAGGTAGGGAGCGACGACATCGTTGTGCAGCATGAAGCCCAGACCGCTGAAGCCCAGCTTGGTGGTCTCCTCGGCCATGATGGCGTTGTAGCGGAAGTCGTCCATGCCACCGCCGCCGTACTCCTCCGGCACCGCCATGCCGAGGAAGCCCTGCGCGCCGGCCTTCTTCCACACCTCACGGTCGACGATCTTGTCCTTCTCCCACTGCTCGTGGAAGGGGGCCACCTCCTGTTCGAGGAACTTCCGGTACGACTCCCGGAAGAGGTCGTGCTCGGGCTCGAAAAGGGTGCGTTCCATCTGCGCTCCTGTGTGAGACGTCGTTCGACATACTCACGGTATGCAGACGAGCGCGCGGTGACGCTGACACAACCGAGCGCATTTTGTGACCCGGACGACCCCGGCGGGCACGCGTCGGTATCGAACGACCCGCGGGCACGGGTCGGTGTCGGCCGATGCGCCGGGTTCCGGTCACCGGCGCAGATCCGCGAGTCTGCGCAGCAGCGGGTACGCGACGAGGATGCCGATCGAACCCCAGGCGATACCGCCGAGTTCGACCGAGCCGATCGACAGGGTCAGGTCGCCGATGCCGGCGACGAGCGCCGCGGCCGCGACCGTGAGGTTGACCGGATCCGTGAAGTCGACCTTCGCCTCCGTCCAGATGCGGACACCGAGGATGCCGATCAGGCCGTAGAGCACGAGGGTCGCGCCGCCGAGGACACCGTCGGGCACGGTGAACACCAGCGCACCGAACTTCGGCGAGAAGGCCAGCACGACGGCGGTGACCGCCGCAACGGCGTATGCAGCGGTCGAGTACACGCGCGTGGCCGCCATGACGCCGATGTTCTCGCGTAGGTGGTCGTGCCCGAACCGCCGCCCGCACCGGGCGAGGGTGGTCGCGAGGCCGTCCGCGATGAGCGCGTTGCCGGCCATGTCGTCGAGGTTCCGACCGGTCATGGCGGCGACCGCCTTGACGTGGCCGACGTTCTCCGCGACCAACACGACGACGACGGGCAGCGCCAGCAGCACTACCGACAGTTCGAAGGTGGGGCCGTGCAGATCCGGCAGGCCGAACCAGGCCGCCTCGCGCATGGCGTCGATGCGTTCGGACGCGATCGCGCCGGTGAACGCCGCGAAGATCCATCCGACGATCACACCGACGAGGATGCCGAGGCGGCGAGCATGCCCGGGCCGACCACCGTCACGAGCAGCGTGACCACGAGCGTGATCGTGGCGACGAGCGGTTGGGCTTCGAACGATCCGGTGGCGGTCGGCGCGAGGTTGAGGCCGATGAGGCGACGATCGCCCCGGTGACCACCGGCGGCATGACCGCGTCGATGATGCGCGAACCTGCCGCTTTGACCACGAGACCGATGAGCACCAGCACGATGCCGACGGCGACGATCCCGCCGAGCTGCGCTGCCGGACCGGAACCGGCCGAGGCGCTGAGCGGCGCGATGAACGCGAACGACGAGCCGAGATAGCTGGGCACCCGGCCGCGCGTGATGATCAGGAACAGCGCGGTGCCGATTCCGGAGAACAGCAGCGTCGTCGTGACCGGGAAGCCCGTGATCGTCGGCACGAGCAGGGTGGCGCCGAACATCGCGATGACGTGCTGCATCCCGATGCCGACGGTGCGCGGCCACGACAGTCGCTCGTGCGGTGCGACCACCGCACCGGTTGATGCGACGCCCGTCGCCGTGCAGGGTCCAGCCGCGGCGTGTGGTCGTGCGTCCGGTCGTGCTTGCTCGTTCGGTCACGACAGGTCATCGTAGAACCGGGAGCATCAGCGGCGTAGAACAGGCCGCCCCGGCCGCGCGGAATCGGCCGTCCCGGCCGCGCCGCTCAGTCCAGCAGTTTGCTGCCGCGGACACGTGCCGCGACGGGGTCGTCGCTCGCGAGGACCGCCTCGGCCGCCTCACGGCAACGGTCCATCGGGACCGAGGAGAGCCGGGCGCCGACACCCGTCACTGCCGACGCCGCGCACGACAGGGAGGTCACGCCCATTCCGGCCAGGACGCAGGCGAGGAGCGGGTCGGCCGCGCGCTTCGCCGCAAGCCCCGACCGGCTTGCCCG
>LATQ01000001.1:2857241-2861536 GCA_001017865.1 Rhodococcus sp. IITR03 | reverse complement strand
AGGCCTGCGGGCCGCCACCGATCCGTCCGCACGCACCGTCGAGTGCGACCGCGGGCGCCCCCGGCGGGTGAGTCGGAGAGCGGCAGCGACCTCGGCTGGGGTACCCGGCTGCGGCAGATCCTGCTCACCGGCGTGAGCTACATGATCCCGTTCGTCGCGGCCGGTGGTCTGCTCATCGCTCTGGCTTCCTGCTCGCCGGTCCCGACATCACCGACTCGGCCGCCGACATCGTCCTCGACAACACGCTCACCAACCTGCCCGAAGGTGGGCTCGGCGCCTATCTCGGTGCGGTGCTGTACCAGATCGGCTCGTTGGCGTTCTCGTTCCTCGTCCCGGCACTGGCCGGTACATCGCCTTCGCGATCGCGGACCGTCCGGGTCTGGCTCCGGGCTTCACCGCCGGTGCGGTGGCCGTCTTCGTCGGCGCCGGTTTCATCGGCGGTCTGGTCGGCGGCATCATCGCCGGCTTCGCGGCCCTGTGGGTCGGCCGTATCCCGCTGCCACCTGGGCGCGCGGCCTGATGCCCGTGGTGATCATCCCGCTGCTTGCGAGCCTGATCGTCGGTGGCTCATGTTCCTGCTGCTCGGTCGCCCGCTGGCCGCGATCACGACCGGTCTCACCGACTGGCTCAACGGTCTGTCCGGCGGTTCCGCGGTGCTGCTCGGTGCGATCCTCGGCCTGATGATGTGCTTCGACCTCGGCGGGCCGGTCAACAAGGCCGCCTACGCCTTCGCGGTCGCCGGTCTCGACGTCGCCAACACCGGTTCGCTCGAGATCATGGCGGCGGTCATGGCCGCCGGTATGGTTCCCCCGCTCGCAATGGCGCTGTCGTCGCTGGTGCGTCCGCGTCTCTACAGCACGGCCGAACGCGAGAACGGCAAGGCCGCATGGCTGCTCGGTGCATCGTTCATCTCGGAGGGCGCCATCCCGTTCGCGGCGGCCGACCCGTTCCGGGTGATCCCGTCGATGATGCTCGGCGGCGCCGTGACCGGCGGCATCGTCATGGCGACGGGTGTCACGCTCACCGCTCCCCACGGCGGATTGTTCGTGCTGTTCGCGATGGACCGCGTCGTGTGGTTCCTGATCGCGCTGGCAGCCGGCACGGTGGTCGCCGCACTCGCGGTCAGTATCGCCAAGTCGATCACGCGTCCCGCCCGGGTCGCCGCCGACGAGGCGAACCCCCAGCCCGTAGCGGCACGCTCCTGAACACAGCGGCACGCTCCTGAACACAGCGGCACGCTCCTGATCGATCCGACCCTCTGCACTTCCCCACCACGAAGGAGATTCACATGCCCAGCACCACGGTTGCCGTCGGTTCGTCCATCGGCCTGCACGCCCGTCCTGCAGGGATCATCGCCGAGGCCGTGGTCGCGGCCGGTGTCCCGGTGACCCTCGCGGTCGACGGCGGCGAGCCCGTCGACGCCGGTTCGGCCTGATGATCATGACGCTCGGCGCGGAAAAGGGCACGCAGGTCACGATCTCGTGCGACGACGACGCGGTCCTCGCGCAGGTTGCGGAACTGGTCGCCGCAGACCTCGACGCCTGATCTCAGCCGCGGGCGCGGCGTCGGACGACGAGTCCGAGGACCCCGAGCCCGATGACCCCGGGCTGCCACGCCCGCACCGACTACCGGCAGTGCCGCGGACGACATCTCGTCCGCGGTATCGTCGTCCGCGGGTGCGAAGAGATCGGTCGCACCGCGACGGATATGGATCGGTGGATTCTCCGTGCCTGCCGCGCCGCGCTCGGACGCGGTGAGCAGGTCCCCGTCGGCGGTGAAGGCGACGGCTTCGCCCTGTGGTTCGTCCGGGACCGGAATGCGGAAGCGCGGACCGGCGACCAGGGCGGCCGCGAGATCGCCGTCGGGCGCGTGGAACAGGTAGACGTCGGTGTAGGTGCGGACCGCCGCGACCGTCCCGTCGGCGCTGACCGCGCCGCCGGTGATCATCGAGGAGGACGCACCGGGAATGGGACCGCCGGGGGTGTCCGACGGTCCGAGTGCCAGCGACCCGACCTTCTCGAGGGGGGCCGGTCCCGGGGCGGGCAGGCCGTCGATCGTAAGTCCGCGTGCGGGCCGATAGACATTGCTCGAGCCGAACAGCGCCTTCGTCACGATCACAGGTTCGCCCGTCGCGGAGACGAGCACGGTCTCGGCGTCGCGGGGACCGTCGGAATAGGTCAGCCGATGCAGATCTCCCTGCCCGGTGTCGGGGTCGAGGGAGATGAGCGCGATCGTCTCGCGGACGCGGGTGTTGTCGCCGAGATCCCCGAGCCACAACCGGCCGTCGGGCCCCGCGGCGAGATCCTCGACGTCGTAGGGATCGACGGGCGACGGAACACGTTGCAGCACCGAGCAATCGCCGTCGAGTTCGACGATGCGTTCGTCCTCCCCGGCATCGGGCGTCGCGAACAGCCGGTTGCCGATCGTCGCGAGGCCGGACAGTTCGGCGAGCACGGGATCGTCGGGGATGCACAGCATCTCGGTCGGCAGATCCGCGACCGGAATCCCGGCGTCCTGCGCGCCGGCGTGCGAGACCGGCACGAACGCCGCGACGGCAGCGAGCAGCGCCGCCCGGCGCACGACCCGCATCAGCCGCGAAGTCGACCAATGCCGACGCCAGCGCTGCCGGCACCTTCGCGTGCACCCGCGTGCGTCCACCTCGTGCTCGGACGACAGGATCTGACCGTCCGAGTGGATGCGCGCGAGCAGATCACCGCGGGTGTACGGCAGGAGCAGTTTCACCTCGACGTCGGGATCCTCGAGCAGACCCGCGAGATGGGTCTGCAACTCCTCGACGCCCTCGCCGGTGTGCGCGGAGACGAACACCGCGCCGGGGATCGCGCTGCGCAACTGCGTCAGGGTGACCGGGTCGGCGGCATCGATCTTGTTGACGACGATCAGTTCCGGCGGCGGCGGTGCGTCCGATTCGCGGAGCACCTCGGTGACGACTTCGCGCACCGCCTTGATCTGCTCGGTGGGCATCGGGTCGGAGCCGTCGACGACGTGGAGCAGCACATCGGCGTCGGCGACTTCCTCGAGGGTCGACCGGAACGCCTCGACCAGCTGGGTCGGGAGGTGCCGGACGAAACCGACGGTGTCGGTGAGCACGTACTCGCGGCCGTCGGGCAGCGCCGACCGGCGGGTCGTCGGGTCGAGGGTCGCGAACAGTGCGTTCTGCACCAGGACACCGGAGCCGGTGAGCTTGTTGAGCAGGCTCGACTTGCCGGCGTTGGTGTATCCGACGATCGCGACGGACGGGATCTTGTTGCGCAGACGCCGGGTGCGCTTGGTGTCGCGCGCGGCCTTCATCGCCTTGATCTCGCGACGGAGCTTGGCCATCCGCTCACGGATCCGGCGACGGTCGGTCTCGATCTTCGTCTCACCGGGACCGCGCAGGCCCACACCGCCGTTGCTGCCGGCACGGCCACCGGCCTGCCGCGACATCGATTCGCCCCAGCCGCGCAGACGCGGGAGCATGTACTCCATCTGCGCGAGGGAGACCTGTGCCTTGCCCTCCCGCGAGGTGGCGTGCTGGGCGAAGATGTCGAGGATCAGCGCGGTCCGGTCGATGACCTTGACCTTGACGACCTTCTCCAGCGCGGTGAGCTGGGCGGGGGTGAGTTCGCCGTCGCAGATCACGGTGTCGGCGCCGGTGGACAGGACGATCTCTCGCAGTTCGTCGGCCTTGCCGGAGCCGATGTAGGTGGAGGCATCGGGCCGGTCGCGACGCTGGACCAGACCTTCGAGGACCTCGGAGCCGCGGTCTCGGCGAGCGCGGCCAGCTCGGCCAGACTCGCTTCCGCCTGGGCGGCCGTTCCGCCCGTCCAGACACCGACGAGCACGACACGCTCGAGTCGGAGCTGACGGTATTCGACCTCGGTGATGTCCTCGAGTTCGGTGGACAGACCGGCCACACGCCGCAACGCGCTACGGTCTTCGAGTTGCATCTCGCCGACGGACGGATCCTCGGCGGTCCAGCCTCCGGATGCGTCGTACGCGGTCGGAGTGCTGTCATCTGTGGTTGCGCGATGCATGCGCTGTGTGTTCGTCATACACCTCCATGGTGTCACGAAGCCCGAATCGGTGCATTCGAGTTTTTCTGCCGCATCCCCGCGGGGGTACCCGAGTGCACCCCGAGCTGGCCCGATCGGTGCCGATCAGTTCGGCGCCGACACCAGGTGTCGTCGAGTTCACCCGTCGCGACCAGCACCGACGGCCCGCGCAGCCAGGCGCGACCGTCCTCGATGCGCACCTCGACCGAGCCGCCGGGGATCCGGCACCCGCACCGCGCCGTC
>LATQ01000001.1:2855140-2857141 GCA_001017865.1 Rhodococcus sp. IITR03 | reverse complement strand
GCACCCGCACCGCGCCGTCGGATGCGCCGTCGAAGCGCAGGCCGCAGCGGCCGCGGCCACCGTGCCGGTTCCGCACGAGCGGGTCTCCCCCACGCCGCGTTCGTGGACGCGCATGTGGACCGTCCCGGCCGCGATCGGGGTCAGGAACTCGATGTTGACCCGTGCGGGAAGAAGCCCGGGTCGAAGCCGGGCGAGGTGAGGTCGAGACCGGCAAGACTCGTGTCGTTCAGGTGCGGGTCCACGCACGCGAGGTGCGGGTTGCCGACGTCGATGCCGATGCCCGGATAGACCCGCCCGTCGATGGTCGCCGCCGACTCGCCGAGGGTGCGCACCGTCCCCATGTCCACGGTCACCTCGCCGAGGACCGGTCCGGTCTCGTGCACGGTGACGGGCTTGCCTCCCGCCCGGCTGCCGACGACGAACTCGCGGCGGTCCTCGAGTCCGTGCGCGGTGAGATAGTGCGCGAACACCCGCACACCGTTGCCGCACATCTCGCGATGGATCCGTCGCCGTTGCGGTAGTCCATGAACCAGTCGTCGGCGTCGGTGCCCTCGGGCAGCTCTTCGAGCACACCGGCCGACACCAGCGCACCGGCCCGCGCCACGCGGAGCACACCGTCGGCACCGAGCCCGCGGCGCCGGTCGCACAGGGCGGCGATCCGGCCTGCGTCGAGGTCCAGGCGCGCGTCGGGGTCGGGAAGGATCACGAAGTCGTTCTCGGTTCCGTGCCCTTTGCTGAACTCCATGCGCGCTACCTTATCGGGCTGGTGAGGCCGGTGATGTGCGTGCGTCCTGTACGGCCCGCCGGGCGACGTCGAGCAGGTCGGGGTCGGCGCCGTCGAGCCAGTGGATGCGCGGGTCGCGGCGGAACCACGAGCGTTGCCGTCGCACGTAGCGGCGGGTCCCGATGAACGTCCGCTCGCGTGCGTGGTCGAGGTCGTACTCCCCGTCGATGTACGCGAGCACCTGCGCGTAGCCGATCGCGCGACGTGCGGTGACACCCTCGTGCAGGCCGACCTCGAGGAGACCGTGCACCTCGTCGACGAGGCCCCGTTCGAACATCAGGTCGGTGCGCCGCGCGATGCGGTCGTCGAGTTCGGCGGTGTCGCGGTCGACGCCCAGGATCACGGTGCCCCAGCGAGGCTCACCGATCGTCGGCTGCGACGCCGCGAACGGTTGCCCGGTCAGTTCGACGACCTCGAGCGCGCGACCATGCGGCGGCCGTCGGTGGCAGGATCGTCGCCGCGGCGGCGGGATCGGCGCTCTGCAGCGCCCGGTGGACCGCTGCGAGCCCCTCGGTCTCGAGGACCGCCTCCACTTGGCGCGGACCTGCGGATCCGTCGCCGGGAACTGCCATTCGTCGAGCAGTGCCTGTACGTACATCATCGATCCGCCGACGACGATCGGGAGACGACCGCGCCCGAGGATCGCCTCGACGTCGGCGATCGCGGCCTGCTGGTAGCGGGCGACCGTCGCGGTCTCGGTGACGTCGAGGACGTCGAGCTGATGGTGCGGGATCCCGCGACGCTCCTCCGGTGCCAGCTTGGCCGTCCCGATGTCCATCCCGCGGTACTGCTGCATCGCGTCGATGTTGACGATCTCGCCACCGAGCGCCTCGGCGAGGTCCAGTCCGAGATCGGACTTGCCCGTGGCCGTGGGGCCCACCACCGCGATCGGTACGAGCGTGTCGGCGGGGCCGGTGATTCCTGCGCTCACGGTGTCCAGATTCCCACGTGGTAGCCCACGCCGTAGGGCGCGGCGGAGTAGGTGACGGACGCCGAACGCGGCGCGCGCCGAGGGTGGCCGCCAGGACGTGCCAGGCGGCGCGTCCGGTCAGCTTGATGTCCGAACACAGCTCGGGGTCGAGTGCCGCGAGCGCCTCCGGATCGCCGGCGCAGAGCGCCGCGGCCAGGGCCGCCTCGACCTCCTCCGAACGCGGATCGTAGGCGCCGGGCGCCTTGGCCGTGATGGGTCGTCGCTCCGTCCGCGACGACGAGCAACG
>LATQ01000001.1:2846775-2855040 GCA_001017865.1 Rhodococcus sp. IITR03 | reverse complement strand
AGGCCCTCGCCCAGGCCGCGCAGTGGCGCGAGTGGCCGACGCGGCCGAAGGTGCCGTCGGCGAGCGCTGACCCCCGCGGCATCCGAGACGGACGATCCCCTCTCCGGTCGGGAGAGGGGGATCGTCGTGTTCGTGCCGGAGGCGTCAGGCCTCGGGGTCGTCGCGCATCAGGCGGGGCCGTTCGTGCTGGGCTGCGACCTTCCGCAACTCGGCCTCGGCCTCGAGCTGGGCCGAGGTCCGCGCCCACACCACGCGGGCCCAGTGGAAGACGATCACCATGACGGCGAACCAGCCGATGACGAGACCGAATCCCGGTCCCGCGGCGGACGACTCGACGGGCAGGGTCTGGCGCGACCAGATCGCGAGCATGCCGAAGACGATGGTCACCGCCGATCCGGCCAGGGACACCCACGCGAGCGCCCACTTGCGGGTGACGAGCGCGAGGATCGAGCCCAGCCCGGCGAAGACCACTGCGAAGCCGACGAACAGCCGCGACGGCAGACCGATCTCCTCGGTGGTCGCGTCCGGGGCGAAGGACAGCACCTCCCACCCGTTCGCGGATCCGGCGTGGGGCAGGCTGAAGGTCGCCAGCAGGATCAGGACGGCGATCGCGACGAACATCGCCGGGCGCCCGGTCGATGTCGCTCGCCACCTTCCGTTCGGCGGCTTCGAGTTCGGCGCGTACGTCACCCGTCGCGTGGTGATCGTGCGGCTTGTCGGTGGTCATGCGTTGCATCCCATCTGAGGCGGCAGCGGGTCGGGGACGCCGATGCGCGGCAGTCCGAGTCCGACACCGATCGGCGGTGTCTTGGGCAGCCGGCCCTGTTCGAAGTGGTCGCCCGCACGTGTACGGCGGTGCGTGAGGATCGGGGTGTCCGCGACGAGGTGGTGCGGCGCGGCGTCGCTGACGACGATCGTGATGACGTCGCCGGGACGCACCGCGGTGTCGATCGCGCTCGGGACGGAAGTGGACGAGGCGGCCGTCGCGGGCACGCCCGCTCATCCGGCGGTCTCGGCGTTCTTGCGGCCCTCCCCCGCGGCGACGAGCAGTTCGACCTCGGTTCCGACGAGCTTGCGGTTCTCCTCGAGGGTGATGCGTTCCTGCAGCGCGATCAGGCGCTCGTAACGTTCCTGCACCACGGCCTTGGGGAGCTGACCGTCCATGTCGGCAGCGGGCGTGCCGGGGCGCTTCGAGTACTGGAAGGTGAACGCGCTGGTGAACCGTGCCTTCTCGACGACCTCGAGGGTCTGCTGGAAGTCCTCCTCGGTTTCGCCGGGGAAGCCGACGATGATGTCGGTGGTGATCGCGGCGTGCGGCATCGCGGCACGGACCCGCTCGATGATGCCCAGGAAGCGTTCCTTGCGGTACGAGCGGCGCATGGCGCGCAGGATCCGGTCGCTGCCGGACTGCAGCGGCATGTGCAGCTGCGGGCACACGTTGGGGGTCTGCGCCATCGCGTCGATGACGTCGTCGGTGAACTCCGCCGGATGCGGGGACGTGAAGCGCACCCGATCGAGGCCCCTCGATCTCGCCGCACGCGCGCAGCAGCGACGCGAAGCGCCCCGGTCGCGGGGCTGCTCCGGATCGGCGAAGGACCGGCCGTAGGAGTTGACGTTCTGGCCGAGCAGTGTCACCTCGAGCACGCCCTCGTCGACGAGCGCCTGCACCTCGGCGAGGATGTCGCCCGGGCGCCGGTCGACCTCCTTGCCGCGCAGCGACGGCACGATGCAGAAGGTGCACGTGTTGTTGCAGCCGACGGAGATCGACACCCATCCGGCGTACGACGACTCGCGCTTGGCGGGCAGCGTCGAGGGGAACGCCTCGAGGGCGTCGAGGATCTCGACCTCGGCACGGCGGTTGTGCCGCGCGCGTTCGAGCAGTGCAGGGAGATTGCCGATGTTGTGCGTGCCGAAGACCACGTCGACCCAGGGCGCCTTCTTGACGACCGTGTCGCGGTCCTTCTGGCAAGGCAGCCTCCGACGGCGATCTGCATGTCGGGGTTGTCGTCCTTGACCGGACGCAGATGACTCAGATTGCCGTACAGCTTGTTGTCGGCGTTCTCCCGCACCGCGCAGGTGTTGAAGACCACCAGATCGGGTGACGCGCCGGGCCCGGCCTTGGTGAAGCCGGCGTCCTCCAACAACCCCGACAGACGCTCGGAGTCGTGTACGTTCATCTGGCAGCCGTAGGTGCGGACCTCGTAGGTCCGGGCACCGGTGCGGGGGGCTTCTTCGTCGATCAGTGACACGTCTCAGGGTATCTCACCTCGACCGGTCTCCTTTCCACGCGCTGCCCCCATGAGCCCCGTCGAGGTGTCGGTCACCGCTCGTGCCGTAAAAATCCCGTGACGCGTGCACCGAAGGTGTCCCGAAATGCGAAGTCTCGGGCGCCGGACGGCATAGGGTCTGCAGATATGACATCAGCGGCAGCCGGAACGGATCGTCCGTCCGAGAAGTCGGACACCAGCTCGTCCATGATCTCCATGAACGGGGTGAACAAGCACTTCGGATCCCTGCACGTACTGCAGGACATCAACCTCGAGATCCCACGAGGCAGGTCGTCATCGTCGTCGGCCCGTCCGGTTCGGGGAAATCGACCTCTGCCGCACCATCAACCGGCTCGAACCGATCGACACGGGCGAGATCCACGTCGACGGCACCCTACTGCCGGAGGAGGGCCGGGCGTTGGCCCGCCTGCGCGCGGACGTCGGCATGGTGTTCCAGTCGTTCAACCTCTTCGCCCACAAGACGATCCTCCAGAACGTCATGCTCGGCCCCTCGAAGGTGCGCAAGATCAAGAAGGAACAGGCCCGCGAGTCGGCGATGGCGCTGCTCGACCGCGTCGGGATCGCCAACCAGGCCGACAAGTACCCGGCGCAGCTGTCGGGCGGCCAGCAGCAGCGCGTGGCGATCGCACGCGCGCTCGCGATGAACCCCAAGGTCATGCTGTTCGACGAGCCCACCTCCGCCCTCGACCCCGAGATGGTCCAGGAGGTCCTCGACGTGATGACCTCCCTCGCGAAGGAGGGCATGACGATGGTCGTGGTCACGCACGAGATGGGATTCGCCCGCAAGGCCGGCGACCGCGTTCTGTTCATGGCCGACGGTCGCATCGTCGAGGACACCGATCCCGAGACCTTCTTCACCGCACCGAAATCCGATCGCGCCAAGGACTTCCTCGGCAAGATCCTCAGTCACTGACCTGATTCCCGCATCCGACGGGCCGCCCGGCCCGTCGGACGTAGTTCCGAACCGCACCGGAGGTATTCGATGAAATTGTCCCGCTCCATCCGCCTGGGCATCGGCGCCGTCGCCGTGGCAGTGGTCGCTACGGCGTGCGGTGGCGACGAGACGCGCAGTGTCTCGCAGTCCGCGGAGAACGGCACCCTGACGGTCGGTATCAAGTTCGACCAGCCGGGCCTGGGCCTGCGCAACCCGGACGGTTCGTTCAGCGGGTTCGACGTCGAGGTCGCCAAGTATGTCGCCGGTCAGCTCGGTGTCTCGGAGGAGAACATCGAGTTCAAGGAAGCTCCGTCCGCGCAGCGCGAGACCCTCATCCAGAACGGTGAGGTCGACTACATCGTCGCGACCTACTCGATCACCGATTCCCGCAAGGAGAAGGTGGACTTCGCCGGCCCGTACTTCATCGCGGGCCAGTCACTCCTCGTGCGCGCGGACGACACCGAGATCACCGGACCCGACTCGCTCAACGGCGGCAAGCGCCTGTGCTCGGTGGCGGGTTCGACCCCGGCCCAGAACGTGAAGGACAACTACGCGCAGGACGTCCAGCTCCAGGAGTTCGACACCTACTCGCTGTGCGTCGAGGCGCTGCGCAACGGCGCGGTCGACGCGGTGACCACCGACGACATCATCCTCGCCGGCTACGCCGCGCAGAGCCCGGGCGACTTCAAGGTCGTCGGTGAGCCGTTCACCACCGAGCGCTACGGCATCGGTCTCGCCAAGGGCGACGACGAGTCGCGCAACGCGATCAACGACGCGATCGAGGAGATGATCGCCAGCGGTGCGTGGGAGGCCGCCTTCCAGGAGACGGTCGGCGCCTCGGGTTACGAGCTGCCCGAGCAGCCCGAGGTCGATCGCTACTGAGCGTCGATCTCTACCGAGCACGGGCCAGTCCCGTCCTGTCCGCCGGTGCGGCCGGTCCGTGAGATCTCACGGACCGGCCGGACCGTTCCGGACACCCACCCCGTCCCCTCGATCCCGGAGTGACCTGTGGATCTGTTGAGCAAGTACAGCAGTCAGCTACTCGACGCGTTCTGGACCACGATCCAGTTGACCGTCATCTCGGCGATCGGCGCTCTGATCCTCGGAACGATCCTTGCTGCGATGCGCGTGTCTCCCATCCCCGTGGCGCGTGCCGTCGGCGCCGCTACGTGACGATCTTCCGTAACACCCCGCTGACCTGATCATCATCTTCTGCCTGTTCGGTCTGTCCCAGACGCTCGGCATCAAGCTGGCATCCGAGTCGTCGCCGACCTTCCTGGTGGACAACAACTTCCGGCTCGCCGTGCTCGGCCTGAGCGTCTACACGGCGGCCTTCGTGTGTGAGTCGCTCCGCTCGGGCATCAACACGGTCTCGCTCGGACAGTCGGAGGCCGGCCGCTCGCTGGGTCTGACCTTCAGCCAGAATCTGCGCCTGATCGTCCTCCCCCAGGCGTTCCGCGCGGTCATCGCCCCGCTCGGTTCGGTGCTCATCGCGTTGACCAAGAACTCGACGATCGCCTCCGTCATCGGCGTGTCCGAGGCCTCACTGCTGATGAAGACGATGATCGAGAACGAAGCGGCCATCTTCGTCGTCGGTGGCATCTTCGCGCTCGGGTTCGTCATCCTCACCCTTCCCACCGGCCTGCTCTTCGGCCGGCTCAGCAAGCGATACGAGGTCGCCCGATGAGTGCACACGGAACCGTTCTCTACGACGCACCCGGGCCCCGCGCCAAGCGCTCTACCGGATCCTGTCGGTGGTCGTGGTCGCGCTCCTCGTCCTCGTCGGCTGGATCGTCTACCGCGCGCTCGACGCCAACGGACAGCTGACGGCCGCCAAGTGGGAGCCGTTCGTCGAATCGTCCAGCTGGACCACCTATCTGCTGCCCGGCATCCGCGCACGATCATCGCGGCCGTCGCGTCGATCGTGCTGGCACTGGTCCTCGGCACGGTGCTCGGCATCGCCCGTCTGTCCGATCACCGATGGGTCCGCGGGATCGCCGGCACGATCGTCGAGTTGTTCCGCGCCGTCCCGGTACTGATCCTGATGATCTTCGCCTACCAGGTGTTCGCCGAGTACCGAGTCTTCAAGTCCGAGTACCTCGCGCTCGCTGCGGTCATCACCGGCCTGACCCTGTACAACGGATCGGTCATCGCGGAGATCGTGCGAGCGGGCATCAGGTCGCTCCCGCGCGGCCAGAGCGAGGCCGCCTACGCCATCGGCATGCGGAAGAACCAGCTCATGCGGCTGATCCTGCTGCCGCAGGCCGTGACGGTCATGCTCCCGGCGATCGTGTCGCAGATGGTGATCGCGCTCAAGGACTCCGCGCTCGGCTACCTCATCGGCTATGTCGAAGTGGTGCGTTCCGGACAGCAGCTCGGCGCGTTCTTCCAGAACTACCTGCCGTCGCTGCTGGTAGTCGCGGCGATCATGATCATCCTCAACAGCGCGCTGACGCAGTTCGCGATCTGGCTCGAGAAGCGCCTGCGATCCGGGAAGCGGAAGAAGGGTGCCGTGCCGGCCGAGGAGCCGCAGACGATGCCCACGATGTCGGTGCCCGGCCTGGACATGACCGGGGAGGGACGCAAGTAGTGCGCCCGACCGTCGAGGTCCGGACGTAATGTTTCAGTCGTGCGGGAGGTCGCTCGCGTCGGCACCGAAGGTCGCGAGTTCCTCCCGCACGACGTCGAACGCCATCCCCTGCGCGTAACCGCGCCGGGCCAGCATTCCGACCAGTCGCCGTACCAACTTGTCGCGTTCGGCCGCGATCTCGCGCCGATCCCCTTCGGTGGGCAGCGGCGGCTGGGTGCGGAGCTTCTTGCGGACCAGTTCGACCGCTCGTTCCCGTTCGTCGGCGGTGTCGATCTGTTCGAGGGCAGCCGCCGCGTCGTCGGCGTCGATTCCCTTGCGGCGCAGTTCGAGTGCGATTGCGCGCCTACCCTTCCCCGCGTGCAGATGCCGTGAACGTGCCCACTGGTTGGCGAAATCCGCGTCGTCGATCAACCCGACCTCGGTGAGACGGTCGAGGGCACGTTCGGCGACGTCGGGTGCGAACCCCTTCTGCTCGAGCTTCGTCGCGAGCTCGGATCGGCTGCGTGCCCGATCGGTCAGCAGACGGAGACAGACGTCCTTGGCCTGCGCTTCGGTGCCACCGCCGGGCAGTTCCTGCTCGGTGCGAGCCGAGCGCCGCCGTCCGCGTCGTTCGCGCCGTGCGTCGGGCCGTTGTTCCTCGGGGTCGTCCATGACGCGCACAGTAGCCGGACCCACCGACAGCGCGGCCGGGTGCAGATACGCCACGGGGCACGGCCGACGTGCGTCCGTGCCCCGTGCGGTCTGGGCGGTGACTAGAAGTCGACCGGCTCCTCGACATCACTCGGATCGGTGAGAACGGCACCGATGCCGAGCTTCTCCTTGATCTTCTTCTCGATCTCGTCGCGCACATCGGTGTTCTCGAGCAGGAACTTGCGGGCGTTCTCCTTGCCCTGCCCCAGCTGGTCGCCCTCGTAGGTGTACCAGGAGCCGGACTTGCGGATGAAGCCCTGCTCGACACCCATGTCGATGAGCGAGCCCTCCTTCGAGATGCCCTGGCCGTACAGGATGTCGAACTCGGCCTGCTTGAACGGAGGCGAGACCTTGTTCTTGACGACCTTCACGCGGGTGCGGTTGCCCACCGCGTCGCCGCCGTCCTTGAGCGTCTCGATCCGGCGCACGTCCAGACGCACGGAGGCGTAGAACTTCAGCGCCTTACCGCCCGTGGTGGTCTCGGGCGAGCCGAACATCACGCCGATCTTCTCGCGCAGCTGGTTGATGAAGATCGCGGTGGTGCCGGAGTTGTTGAGCGCACCGGTCATCTTGCGCAGTGCCTGGCTCATCAGGCGGGCCTGGAGACCGACGTGGCTGTCGCCCATCTCGCCCTCGATCTCGGCGCGGGGCACGAGCGCTGCGACCGAGTCGATGACGATGATGTCGAGCGCACCCGAGCGGATGAGCATGTCGGCGATCTCGAGGGCCTGCTCACCGGTGTCGGGCTGGGACACGAGCAGGGCGTCGGTGTCGACACCGAGCTTGCGCGCGTAGTCCGGATCGAGGGCGTGCTCGGCGTCGATGAACGCGCCGCGATGCCGCCGGCGGCCTGCGCGTTGGCGACGGCGTGGAGGGCCACCGTCGTCTTACCCGAGGATTCCGGGCCGTAGATCTCGATGACGCGCCCGCGCGGCAGGCCGCCGATACCGAGAGCCACGTCGAGTGCGATCGACCCGGTGGGAATGACTGCGATGGGCGGACGGACGTCCTCGCCCAGGCGCATCACCGAGCCCTTACCGAAGCTCTTGTCGATCTGCGCGAGGGCGAGCTCGAGCGCCTTCTCGCGGTCGTGAGCCTGTGCTGCCATCTTGGTCCCCTTAATAGAATCTCGTCCTTGTTGTCGACGACGTTAGAACCCGGCACCGACAAGTTCGCTGTCGCGACCGCGGAAACGCCGTATCTGTGGATGGAATCACCACCTGTGGACAACCCACCCGGCGCTCCCAGCATAGCCGAACACGTGTTCGAAAGCCGGTCGCTTCGTGTACGCGAGGAATGGTCGCATCCCCGTCGGACAGAAAATCGATTCGGCGCGTGACACTCCCGGCCGGTCCCGTGACTACCGCCGTACGGGCGGGACGTCGAACTCGTCGCAGAGCGCGCGCCACACCTCCCGGGGCTCCTGTCCCGCCTCGATCGCCTCGGCCGCCGTCCGTCCACCGAGCGAGAGCAGCACGTGATCGCGCAGCAGGGCATCGCCGTGCATCTGTCCGAACTCGTCCCGGACCACCTCGTAGAACTCCGTCAACCGCACCCCGACCACGGTAGTCGCGCGTGCTGCGCCGCGACAGTCAGTCCGCTGCGGCCTCGCACACCGCGACCGGATCCTCCACGTCGCCGGCACCGTCGGCGGCCGCACGAGCCGCTGCGGCGAAGTCCGGGGACGACAGCACGGTGTCGATCGCGGAGCGGACCGCAGCCGCGTCGAGCGGACGCACCACCACCGCACTCCCCTCCCCCGC
>LATQ01000001.1:2840287-2846675 GCA_001017865.1 Rhodococcus sp. IITR03 | reverse complement strand
GGACGGCGGCACTGCGAGAGCCGCCGTCGCTCCCCCGGCCGCGACGAGCGTCCATTCGGGAGCGACGCGACGGCCAGGGTCGCGGTGCCGATCGCCGTGGTGCCAGAGCCGGCACCGAAGAAACTGGCACGCCGACGCGCGCGACGTTTCTTACGCCGCAAGCGGGCGGCCGGATCGCGCCAGCGGCGCGCGGCCTCCATCGCGTTGTCGGTGGCGTCGCGGAACGCAGAGACGACCGAACCGGGGATGTTCCCGGTCCGGTCGTCTCCGGAGGCGTTCACGGCGGATCAGTTCCGAGGCGTGCGGATCAGCGGCCGGTGGTACCGGCAGCGTTCGGGGGCTCTTTGCGCGTGTCGACGGCAGGGTTGGCGGGAGTGCCCGGAAGCGCCTCGCCCTTCATCGACGCCCGGATCTGCTCGAGTCGGCTGTGACCGGCCATCTGGACGGTGGCCTGCTGCACCTCGAGCATGCGGCCCTGCACCGAGTTCTGGGCGAGCTCGGCCGAACCGAGAGCGTTGGCGTAGCGACGCTCGATCTTCTCGCGGACGGCGTCGAGGCTCGGAGTGGTGCCCGGAGCTGCGAGGTCGAATCCATCGAACGCAGCGACTCGCTCACGCGCTCCTGCATCTTGGCCTGCTCGAGCTGGCTGAGCAGCTTCGTGCGCTCGGCGACCTTCTGCTGCAGCGCCATGGCGTTCTGCTCGACGGCCTTCTTGGCCTGCGCGGCGGCCTGGAGCGACTGGTCGTGCAGCACCTTGAGGTCCTCGACGGACTGCTCGGCGGTGACGAGCTGTGCCGCGAAGGCCTCGGCCGCGTTCGTGTACTGGATCGCCTTCTCGGTGTCGCCCGCCGCCGTGGCCTGGTCGGCCATCATGACGGCCTGGCGAGCACTCGCGTTGAGCTTCTCGACCTCGTCCAGCTGACGGTTGAGCTTCATCTCGAGCTGACGCTGGTTACCGATGACGGAGGCCGCCTGCTGCGAGAGTGCCTGATGCTGACGCTGCGCGTCCTCGATCGCCTGCTGAATCTGGACCTTCGGATCGGCCTTCTCATCGATCTTCGAGTTGAAAAGCGCCATCAGGTACTTCCAGCCCTTGACGAAAGGATTAGCCATGGGTGTGATCCTGCCTCCATCTGGTACGCCGCGCCGAACGCGACCCGGTACGCGGCCCTCGCGCCCCGGTTCGAAGATCGCCGGTCCGCTGCTACCCCCGACGACCCACCTGCCCGGCCGGGTCCGTGCACGCATCACGCCCCGGTCGATGTCGCTTACGACCGTATCCGGCGAGGCCGGCACGGTTCGTGATCCATGTTAGGCGGCTGCCAGCGCCTGCGCGGCGGGTGCAGGGATCACCATGCGCGGCTCCTGCGCGAGCAAACCGGGCTCGGCGGTGGCGCCGTCGTCGGACCGCTCGGCCGGCGCCGTGTCGGCTGCGGTGGTCTCCATGTCCGTGCGACGGTCGAGGCCGTCCGCCAGCAGACCGCTCACGTCGAACAGCACGTCGGACAGCGGGACCTCCAGTGCATCGCAGATGGCCGCGAGCAGTTCGCTCGAGGCCTCCTTCCTGCCGCGCTCGATCTCCGAGAGATAGCCGAGGCTGACCCGGGCGCTGCTGGAGACTTCGCGCAGGGTGCGGCTCTGCGAAACACGGGTGCGCCGAAGGCTGTCACCGAGTGCCTCACGCAACAACAGCGCCATCCCATCCTCCTTCGTCCGTCGTGCCGACACCTCGTCAACGCACGACGACGCTGCGAGGTTCCCGCAGATCGATCGGACCTCGATACCGCGGTGTCCAGACATTACAACGCCGACGGCGGTTGCAGACGTCCGAGTAGTCTCGACACAGCGGTGTCGACCGCACCGAGCCGGATCCCGCGCGTCCCGTCCCGTGGTTACCGGGCGTCCTCACCCACCGTGCGGCCGTCGCCCGGTGTGTCCCGGGCGGCGGCATCCCCCGAGACGTCCGCCCCCGAAACGTCCCCCGCACGGGCGGTCTCGCTCTCGCTCCGGCGCACCCCGGAACGCAGCCGGATCGCCTGGACCACATAGTCGAGTCCCGTCACCACCGTCAGTGCGACCGCCAGGATCATCAGCCGATCGCCACCGGTTCCACCGATTCGGGCAGCGGCATCAGGTAGACACCGATGGCGAGCGTCTGCACCAGGGTCTTGAGCTTGCCGCCGCGACTCGCCGGGATCACGGCGTGCCGGAGCACAGCGAACCGCAGGGCAGTGATACCCAGCTCCCGAGCCGCGATGATGCCGGTGACCCACCACGACAGGTCGCCGAGCAGCGACAGCCCGACGAGCGCGGCACCGATGAGGCCTTGTCGGCGATGGGATCGGCGAGTTTGCCGAAATCGGTGACGAGACCGTGCTTTCGCGCGAGTTGACCGTCGATCCGGTCGGTGATGGCGGCGATCGCGAAGACTCCGGTCGCCGCGAGCCTCCACGCGGTGTCGTGCCCGTCGCCGACGAAGAGCAGCACCAGGAAGACCGGTACCAACGCGATCCGGCCCACCGTCAGGATGTTGGCGATGTTCCACAACGGCACCGGATCGTGCGGGCTCCCGGCGTGCGGTCCCGGTGCGGCGCCGCTCCCGCCCGACGCGGTGACATGCTGGCGGGGCGTGCTCATGTGCCCCACAATATCGGTAGCCGCACGCGCTACTGTTCACCGCATGACGACACCGCCGACGAACCACGACTCGAACGATCGAATGGTCGTACGGCGCGCCCGAACCTCCGACGTGCCCGAGATCAAGCGGCTCATCGACATCTACGCGGGCAGGATCCTGCTCGAGAAGAATCTCGTGACCCTGTACGAGGCCGTCCAGGAGTTCTGGGTGGCCGAACTCGGCGGACAGGTCGTCGGGTGCGGGGCCCTGCACGTGCTGTGGTCGGATCTCGGCGAGGTGCGCACCGTGGCCGTCGACCCGTCCGTCAAGGGCCACGGCGCCGGTCACCTGATCGTCGCGCGCCTCATCGAGGTCGCCCGCGCGCTCGAGCTGGAACGACTGTTCGTGCTCACCTTCGAGGTGGAATTCTTTGCGCGGCACGGTTTCGCGGAGATCCAGGGGACTCCGGTGACGGCCGAGGTCTATGCGGAGATGTGCCGGTCGTACGATACGGGCGTCGCGGAGTTCCTGGACCTGAGCTATGTGAAACCGAACACGCTCGGGAACACCCGGATGCTCCTCACCCTCTGATCGAGACCACGAAAGCGAGACCCGTATGGCCCTGTTCGCCGTCGAGTACACCTATTCGGATGCGACCGCCTCGGCGCGCGACGAGCACCGCCCGAAGCACCGAGCATGGCTCGGCGACCTCGTGGATCAGGGCATCGTGCGGGCGACCGGCCCGTGGACGGACGGTTCGGGTGCGCTCATCCTCGTCGACGTGGCCGACGAGGCCGCGGCGCGCGAACTGATGGGCCAGGACCGTTCGCGCAGCGCGACCTCGTCGACGCCGTGCGCATCACCGGGTGGAACCCGGTGATGGGCGTGTTCAACTCCTGACGGATTCCTTCTCGCCGCGCGTCCTGAGCAGGCTGGCCACCGTCGTCACGGCCAGCACTCCGATGATCACGACCAGGGACACGCCGGTGGAGATCTCCGGGACGGCAACGTGCTCGCCGCCGTTGATCCAGCCGAGCGTGTTCTCGTGCAAGGCATGGAGCACCAGCTTCACGCCGATGAACGCGAGGATGATCGACAGTCCGTAGGACAGGTAGACCAACCGCTCGAGCAGACCGCCGATGAGGAAGAACAGCTGTCGCAGGCCCATCAGGGCGAAGGCGTTCGCGGTGAACACCAGATACGGCTCGTTGGTCAGACCGTAGATCGCGGGGATCGAGTCGAGCGCGAAGAGGATGTCGGTGAAGCCGATGGCGACAAGCGCGAGCAGCATCGGCGTGACGAGCTTCTTGCCGTCGATGCGAGTGATGAGGCGGTCGCCGTCGTACTCGTCGTGCACCGGCAGGAACTTCCGGGCCAGCTTGACCATCCGGTTCTCCGAGATGGCCTGCGGGTCCTCACCGTGGTCGCGGATGAGCTTGACGGCCGTGTAGATGAGGAAGAAGCCGAACAGGTAGAACACCCAGCTGTAGGCGTTGATCGCCGCGGCACCGACCGCGATGAAGGCACCGCGCATGACCAGCGCCAGCACGATGCCGATGGTGAGGACCTTCTGCTGGTACTCACGGGGCACCGCGAAGGTGGCCATGATGATGACGAAGACGAAGAGGTTGTCGACCGACAGCGCCTTCTCGGTGATGTAGCCGGCGAAGTACTCGCCGCCGTAGGTCGGTCCCCAGACCGCGAAGACGATCACGCCGAAGAGGATCGCGATGGCGATGAAGACGGCCGACCAGAAACCGGATTCGCGCAGTGTGGGCGCGTGCGGCTTGCGGACGTGGGCGAAGAAGTCGAAGACGAACAACCCGATGATGACGGCGATCGTGATCAACCAGGTGGTCAGGTTTACGTGCATGGACCCATAGGCCTTCCGGTAGGTATGCGTACCTGCCGGAGGTCTCTCCCGCCCGGACTATCGCCGGACCGACGGCCCCGGGACGGCATCGGCGCCGCACGTGTTGACGAGACCGCCGCGGATCTGGGGATACTCCCCTCCACAGCTTCCACGATTGTGCCACACATCGTCGCTTCCCGCCGGAGGCAGCAGGGACGGCCCGTCGAGAGGGCATGTCTCACTGCTCTGCAGCCGGGGCCTCTGCCGGATCTCCACCGCCACGGATCGAGTACAGCAGGCCGTCGAGCTCCTCGGGCTTGACCAGCACCTCGCGGGCCTTGCTGCCCTCGCTCGGCCCGACCACACCGCGGGTCTCCATCAGGTCCATCAGGCGACCGGCCTTGGCGAATCCGACGCGCAGCTTGCGCTGCAGCATCGACGTCGAACCGAACTGGCTCGTGACGACGAGTTCGACGGCCTGCAGGAAGACGTCGAGGTCATCGCCGATGTCGGGATCGACGTCCTTCTTGTCGCCGGCCTTCGGAGCGGTGACTCCCTCGTTGTACTCGGGTTCGGCCTGATTCTTGGCGAAGTCGACGACCCCTGCGATCTCCTCGTCGGTGATGAACGCACCCTGCAGGCGGATCGGCTTGCCCGCCCCCATCGGCAGGAACAGTCCGTCGCCCATACCGATGAGCTTCTCGGCACCGGGCTGGTCGAGGATGACGCGCGAGTCGGTGAGCGAACTCGTCGCGAACGCGAGTCGCGAGGGCACGTTCGTCTTGATGAGACCCGTGACGACGTCCACCGAGGGTCGCTGGGTGGCGAGCACGAGATGGATGCCGGCGGCGCGGGCCTTCTGGGTGATGCGGACGATCGCGTCCTCGACGTCGCGTGGGGCCGTCATCATCAGGTCGGCGAGCTCGTCGACGATGGCGAGGATGTACGGATACGGCCGGTACACGCGCTCACTGCCGAGCGGTGCGGTGATCTCCCCCGACTTCACCTTCGCGTTGAAGTCGTCGATGTGGCGCACGCGGTTGGCCTGCATGTCCTGGTAGCGCTGCTCCATCTCCTCGACGAGCCAGGCCAGCGCCGCCGCGGCCTTCTTCGGCTGCGTGATGATCGGGGTGATCAGGTGCGGGATGCCTCGTAGGGCGTCAGCTCGACCATCTTCGGGTCGATGAGGATCATCCGCACCTCGTCGGGCGTCGCGCGGATGAGCAGCGACACGAGCATCGAGTTGACGAAGCTCGACTTACCGGAACCGGTCGAACCGGCGACCAGCAGGTGCGGCATCTTCGCAAGGTTGGCGGAGACGAAGTCGCCCTCGATGTCCTTGCCGAGACCGATGACGAGGGGGTGATGGTCGCGGCGGGTCGACGGCGCCGCGAGCACGTCCGACAGCCGCACGAGTTCGCGGTCGGTGTTGGGGACCTCGATGCCGACGGCGGACTTGCCCGGGATCGGTGCGAGCAACCGGACGTTGTCGGTGGCCACCGCGTACGCGATGTTGCGGGCGAGCGCGGTGATCTTCTCGACCTTGACGCCGGGGCCGAGTTCGACCTCGTAGCGGGTGACGGTCGGGCCACGGGTGAAGCCGGTGACCGCGGCGTCGATCTTGAACTGTTCGAGAACCTCGGTGATCGCCTCGATCATCTGGTCGTTCGCGGCCGACCGCGTCTTGGGCGGGTCGCCTTGGTGAGCAACTCCAGCGAGGGCAGCGTGTAGTCGCCCTCGATCTCGCGGTCGCGCACGAACGTCTCGGCCGGTTCCGGTTCGGAGGTCTGGTCGACGACCTCGGGTACCGGGGCGGCCTTCGGCTTCTTACGGGCGGGAGCGGGGGCCGGTGCTGCGGCCGGGGTCTCGGCGACCGAGGGCATCTCCAGCGTGGCCGGCGGCGAGGCGGGGCGGCTCCG
>LATQ01000001.1:2837407-2840187 GCA_001017865.1 Rhodococcus sp. IITR03 | reverse complement strand
CTCGCGGCCGGAGTGCGACGTGCGGTGCCACCGCTGCGACGGTTCGCGGTCGAGGCCGCGGCGCGCGGCTTGCGTGCGGGGGTGGACCGGGTCGATCCGGACGCCTTCGACTTCGCGGTCGATCCGGTCTTCGAGGTGGAGGCACCCGCGCTGCGAGCACGGGAGGTGCTGCCGCCCGAACCCCGCGCCCCCGCCCGCGACCGAGAGGTCGTAGACGACGTTCCGCGGCTGCCCGACGACTTTCCTGCATATCCGCCAGGGTAGCCGCACGGACCTCTCATGAACCATCAGCAACACGGGTACCGGGCGGCGGCACTGGTCACACGCCGTCCCGGGCGAGCGCTCACAGTCCGCGTTTCGACCCCGCCAGTTCGGTGACCGCCGACTCGTCACCCTCGATCTCGAGCCGCACCTGGTCGCGGCCGAAGGCGTGCAGCACGAGTTCGGCCGGTTCGCCGCGCAGCACGACGGTGCGCGGACCGCGCTTGCGCAGGGTGACCCGCTCGCCGGAACCGGACCGCTCGAAGACCACCGTGACGTCGCATCCGCCGTAGCTGTTGCGTCCGATCATCCGCGCGATGCGCCAGAGCTGGTCCTGGTCGTCCGCCGACAGCGTCCGCGGCTCCCATCCGGCTGCGCGCGGCGCACGTCCTCGTGGTGCACGAACATCTCCGCCGCGTTGGCGACGGCGTCGAACAGGAACATCGGCGACCACTTCGGCGGGCCGGAATCGACGTCGGCGAGCAGGTGTGCCCACTGCCGGTCGGTGGCGGAGCGTCGCACCTTCTCCGTGTGATCGGCCAGGGCCGGGACGACGATGCCGGGCATCGCGTCCACCCGGCGCTCGCGGACGAGCAGGTGCGCGGCGAGATCCCGGACCGTCCAGTCGCCGCAGAGCGTCGGCGCGTCGGGCCCGACCTCGGACATGGTGCGGACGAGGGCATGTCGTTCGCTTCGGGCGAGGCTCATTCCGCCACTCTAGCGATCACTCCTGCCCTCGCCCATCGCGCGAGCCCGCGTGTTCGGCGGGACCGCGCGCACCGCACTCAGGAGACCGGGATCACCGTGGGCACGATCATCGGGCGACGACGATAGGTCTCGGCGACCCAGCGGCCGACGACGCGACGGATGCCCTGGGCGATTCGATGGGTCTCCGTGACGCCTTCTGCAGCGAGTTCGTTGAGCGCCTTGTCGACGAGCTGTGCCGCCTCGTTGAGTGCGCCCGGGTCGTCGGAGAAACCGCGACCGGAGACTTCCGGGGCGCTCACCGCACGGCCGGTGGCGGCGTCGACCGCGACGGAGATCGAGATGAACCCACCCTCGCCGAGGACGAGACGATCGGACAGCGTGGACTCGCCCACGTCGCCCACCGACAGGCCGTCGACGTAGACGTGACCGACCGGGACGCGCCCGACAATCTCGGCGAGTCCGTCGACCATGTCGACGACCACACCGTCCTCCGCGAGCACGATCCGCTCGCGGGGAACACCCGTGGCCTCGGCCAGGGCGGCGTTCGCCCGCAGGTGGCGCCACTCGCCGTGGACGGGCATCGCGTTGGTGGGTCGCACCGCGTTGTAGAGATACAGCAGCTCGCCGGCCGACGCGTGACCGGAGACGTGCACCTTCGCGTTCTGCTGGGTGACGACCTTCGCGCCGCGCTTGGCCAGACCGTTGACGACCGCGAACACGGAGTTCTCGTTGCCGGGGATCAGCGACGACGCGAGGACGACGAGGTCGTCGGCCCGGATGTTGATCTGCCGGTGCTCGCCGCGCGCCATCCGGGACAGCGCCGAGAGCGGTTCGCCCTGCGAACCGGTGGAGACCAGCACGACCCGGCCGTCGGGCAGGCTCGCGGCGGTGTCGATGTCGACCTCGAGGCCGTCGGGCACGTTGAGGTAGCCCAGATCCTGCGCGATCTGCATGTTGCGGACCATCGACCGGCCGACGAACGCCACGCGCCGGTTGTAGCGCTCCGCGACGTCGACG
Source organism: Rhodococcus sp. IITR03 (assembly GCA_001017865.1). The sequence continues at coordinate 2,838,201 of LATQ01000001.1, read as the reverse complement.
ATCTGCTGGATGCGGTGCACGTGGCTCGCGAAGGACGCGACGATCACCCGGTTGGTGGCCTTGCCGATGACGGTGTCGAGCACCCCGCCGATCTCGCGCTCGGGCGTGACGAAGCCGGGGACCTCGGCGTTCGTCGAGTCGACGAGGAACAGGTCGACACCCTCGTCGCCGAGGCGGGAGAAGCCCGCGAGGTCGGTGAGGCGGTTGTCGAGCGGCAGCTGGTCGAGCTTGATGTCGCCGGTGTGCAGCACGACCCCCGCGGCGGTGCGGATCGCGACGGCGATCGCGTCGGGGATGGAATGGTTGACCGCGAAGTACTCGCACTCGAACGGACCGTGCGAGGTGCTCTGCCCCTCGACGACCTCGACGAGCTTGGGACGCTGACGGTGCTCGCGGCACTTGGCCGCGACCAGCGCCAGGGTGAACTTGGACCCGACGACCGGGATGTCGGGGCGCAGACGCAGCAGGAACGGCACGGCACCGATGTGGTCCTCGTGGCCGTGGGTGAGGACGATCGCCTCGACGTCGTCCATCCGGTCCTCGATGTACCGGAAGTCGGGCAGGATCAGATCGACGCCGGGCTGCTGGTCCTCGGGGAAGAGAACACCGCAGTCGACGATCAGGAGCCGTCCCTGGTGTTCGAAGACCGTCATGTTGCGGCCGATCTCGCCGATACCGCCGAGCGCGACGACGCGCAGACCGTCGCGAGGAGCTTTGGGCGGCGTACCCAACCGTTCGGTGGGGTCGACGACGCGCGTCGGGTCGCTGGGCGGCCGCGGAGTTCTGCGGCACCC
>LATQ01000001.1:2815055-2837307 GCA_001017865.1 Rhodococcus sp. IITR03 | reverse complement strand
GGACTCGACCGTCCCCGCCCGAGGACGACTGCACCCCCGCATCTGGGACGCCTGGCATGCCGCCCACCCCGAATGAACCTGCCGCACGAAAAGCCCCGCCCGACACACCCCATCGTCGCCTCGAACCACGGGCCGCACTCGTTGCGCGAGACCCTACCCTGAGCATCGATCGGCGCGACCATCAAAGACCGAAACCTACCGTCCCCGATAAGGTTTCGCACCAAACGGCACGGACGCGACGGCAGGCGCAGCAGAGCCACATAGGCATCGGGACGTGAATGTGCCACTAACGGAGATCTGCGCCAGTACATCCGGACCTCGGCGGCGGACACCGTCGTTCTGGACTGGTGGATCGGCTTGTCGATGCGTGGCGACGTACACACGGCGGCCGGCGGCGAGCGTGTGAGCTTCGGGCTCACGTGGCGGACACGCGGGTTCCCTCCATCGGTACCGAACAACACGAGTGTCGCGAAGTCCCTCATGACGATGACGAACGATGTGGCAGACCGACCGACCGCCCCCAACCTCCGCGAGGTAATGATCCGGGACATCACGAATCTGTCGGAGTGAGCGCGCTCCAGAATCCGTCGGACAGCGAAGGCCATTCGTTCTTCCGTCTCCTGGCCTCATAATCCGCTCGCACGTCCTCGAGTAGCCCTACCAGGTGGGGTCCACCGTCGAGCAGGTAACGCACGATGCCCAGCGCGACGCACTGTGCAGTGATCGCTGCGAGTCGTTCTTCGGCTTCGTCGGTATGGCCGGCCGCGGCCAGGCTGTCGACCAGCAGACACTGTGCCCGCAGCAACGCCCGCGGCCGGCCGGCATCCACGAGAAGCTCGACCCATTCCTGTGCCCACGTACAGGCCAATTCCATCGAGTCGGGCGTGCCGTCGTAAAGCAGGGCTCGGATGCCGACGGATTCGCCGAATTGAGCAATGGTCGCGTCGAGCCCGTGCACGGGTCGGAGACGCTCCGGGTAGGTGAGCGGCGGGCGCACGGGAAGACCTATCGTCGCAGGTAGTCGCAGTCGCGCGCGTTCGTCCTCGATCTGGGCTCGCAATCTGGGCAACATCAGCGTGTGCGCGGCACGGGCGCCTGCATCGAGGCGCTGTGCGGCTGCGGCACGATCGCCGAGCGCCGCCTTGACGCGGACACCGGCGATGTACCGGACCGTTTTCACGTCCACCGCACCGGCTTCGTATCCCAGCAAGAAGCTCTCATCGAGAAGTCGATCTGCCTCAATGAGATGGTTCTGCTCGTAGAGCACCTCGGCGAGCAGCGCACCCGCGAGTCGCGCGGCGGTCGAGTGCCTGTTGTTTCCGTGACGTGCCGTCCGCAGAGCCTGTCGGAGCTGCTCTTCCGCAGTCGAGATCTCGAGTCGTTCATGCGCAACGATGCCGAGACAACATGAGCCGTGCATTCGGGCATACGGTCCGCGATTTCGCGCGTGGTAGGGAGCGGCCCATTCCTGGCGTCGCTCGGCCGCGTCGAAATCGAATCTGTGGACCGCAGCCATACTCGCAAGGTTGGCCGCTGCGGACACTACCCACGGCGACAGCTCATCGGCACCAGCTAGAGCACCACGAACGAGCTCGTCCGTAGCGTCGTAGTGGTCGCAACGTGCTGCGACTAGGGCGCGGATCGTGCCGACCTCCGCCTGCATTTCCCCGAGGTCACCGCTGGCGACAGGTGCGTCGCAGAGAAGGGATTCGGCAGCGGCGAGAGCTCGCTCAGCTGGGCGAACGCGGTGGAGGAGAATGTTGCTCCATGCCACCATGAGCTGCAGACGCGGCCGGCTGGACAGCGCCGAATGCGGCAGTTTGTCGAGCAGCACCAACGCTGATGCCGCCTGGTAGAGCTCGAGCAAATTCGTGCCGTGCCGCTCGACCAGACCGACCGCCATCTCCTCGTCCCCGGCCGCCTCGGCGTGGGTCACCGCCTCTCGGATGATCCCCCGCTCGGCGAACCACTGTGCTGCGGTGCGGTGCAGCCCAATTATGCGTTCGGGGGTCTCGCGTTCGATCCGACGTTGCAGGAACTCGCGGAACAGGTGGTGATAGCGGAACCAGGTGCGGTCCTGGTCCAGTCGACGAAGGAACAATCCCCGGTCTTCGATCTCCTCGAGCAGAGCCTGACTTCGGGTCGTGCCGGTGAGCGCGCCGGCCAGGTCTGCGCATATGTACTCGCACATGCTGGTCGCGAGCAGAGAATCCAGGGTCCGTGGCTCGATGGCGTCGAGGACGTTCTCGGCGAGATAGTCCTCGATGGCGTGGTGGCGACCTGTGATTCCGCGGATCAATCCTGCCGGGTCATCACTGGTGCGCAGCGACAGCGAAGCCAGGTGCAGCGCGGTCACCCAGCCACCGGTCGCGCGGGTCAGTGCGTTGACGTCCTCGTCGGTCAGGGGTAACCCGGCTACATCGATCAGCAGCTCTCGCGCTTCCGAAGCATCGAACCTCAGGTCGGCGGCGTCCACCTCGATCAACTCGTCGCGGACTCGCATACGGCTCAAGGCCATTCCTGTTCGTGTCTGACTGGTGACGACAACTCTCAGATGGGCTGCGTCTGCATTGTCCAACAGGGATGTCATCGCTGAGACGGCGGCGGCGGGTGGGAAATCCGGTGCCAGTCGTCGATGATCAAGATCATCGGTTCGGTGGATTTCTGAACGTCGTTGATCAGCGTGGCGAGCATGTACTCCACGGCGTTATCGCCGTGCTCGTCGAGCGCGGCGTCGAGTTCCCGAGCCAGAGCCGGCCGCACCTGGCGGATCGACTGGACCAGGTGCGAGAGGAACCATACGAGTTCGTTGTCGTCGGTGTCGACAGACAACCACGCCACGTGAATACCTGTACCAGCCAATTCGCGCGCCCATTGGGCGGCAAGCGTGGTCTTGCCGAAGCCCGGTGGGGCAATGATCGCCGTCAGCATGCGCCGCCCGCCTGACCACAACATCTGCAGGAGGCGCTCGCGAACCACCAATGGACGGCTTGTTGTCGGCGGACGTAACCGTGTGGACGGTATCGGCAGGGACAGCCGAGCGGATCCGATACGTCGTCGATGTCCCGGATCACCGGTCGTGGTGTTGGTCGGCACGGCGGAATCCGCGGGATCAGCGGGGTCAGTGGCTTCCGGCATCGGAATGTGCCTACCGACAATCCGTGGAACTGCGCGACGGCACGTAGTTGTTCACCGAATTCAGCGGCGGTACCGATACGCGAGGCAGGGTCCCGGTTCATAGCGCGTTCGATCACTTCGGCGAGGTCGTCCGGGAGGCGGGCTTCCTCGTAGAGATCCGGCACCGGTCCGCGGGTGATCCGCAGGAACTGTGCGACCAGCGATTCACCGCGCTGTCGCTCGTACACCGCGTGCCCGGTGATCGCGCAGAACAGGGTTGCGCCGAGTCCGTACACGTCGGCCGACCGGGTGGGGGCTTGCCCGCCAAGCACTTCGGGTGCGGTGAATGCTGGGGAACCGGCCACTTCGCCGGCGGTGGTCTCGAACGCTCCTGCGACGCGGGCGATTCCGAAGTCCGTCAACTGCGGCTCACCGTAGTCGGTGAGTAGGATGTTGGCCGGCTTGACATCCCGGTGCAGCATGCCCATGCGGTGCGCCGTCTCCAAAGCGCCGGCGACTTTGACGCCGACCTCGAGTGCGTCCTCCCATCGCAGTGGGCCCTGCGTGCGAATCCGAACTTCGAGTGAGTTGCGGCGATGATATTCCATCACGATGTAGGGCCGGCCGGAGTCAGTGGTACCGACCCCGTAGATGGTGACGATATTGGGATGACCGGACAGTCGTCCCATCGCACGTTGTTCCCGCAGGAAACGTTCGGCATTGTCGGGGTCCGGTCGCGCGGTCAGCAGTTTGATCGCCACGGTGCGATCCAGCTCGGGCTGCCGACCCCGGAAGACGACGCCGAAGCCACCGCTGCCGATCTCATGTAGGTCCTCGAATCCCACCGCGGTCAATTCGGCCACGAGGTGCGACCGATCGTCCTGCTGTGTCACCATCGGATCGATGTCGGCCATCGGGTGCCTCGTCCATAGACTGGCGGAGTCGAACACCTTGATCATATCTCCGCGCAGCGGGAACCGGGGTGCGCTCCGTCTCGTCGCGACGCTTGTGACCGATAGGCAAGCCGTGGGCCGATGACCCCCGCTATTGTCGGGCCACGCCTGGGCGCCCTCGCTCCTCATCCCTGCAGGAACGGGGGCAGTCGGCTATCTATCTGTCGGCCTTGCCTCCCTATCGCCGCGCTATTCGAGGCCGCGGCGATCTATTTCGGCCCGGCAAGCCTTGATCGAGCGGGCAATGTCCTCGAGTGTGGCGTCGTCTGCGTCCTCGTCGGCTGCCGCGAGGAGCGCGGCGCGCAGCCCAAACAGGTGGGCGGGGAGCTCGTCGTCATCCAGATCTTGAACCGCCCTGGATCGGGTGGAGACTTCGTTCAGCCACCTCGAGGACCGAGGCGACGGTAGGACGCTGTTCACGATATAGCGTCTCGTACTCGACCGGCGAGAGATAGTCGATCGACGAATGCAACCTGTCCGCGTTGAACCAACGGACCCACTCGGCGGTCTCCCGCTCGACCTCGGCCCGACCGGACCAGGACTGTGCCCGGTCGATCAGCTCGGTCTTGTAGAGCCCGATCGTCGACTCCATCAGGCATTGTCGAGGGCGTCCCCGACGCTGCCGATGGAACCAGCGATCCCCGACTCGACCAGAGCTTCGGTGAACGCCAGCGACGTGTATTGACTTCCGGCATCGGAGTGATGAACCAAACCTGTTGAAGTGAAACGGAAGTCGATTCTTCTTCTCGTGAACAGAGCTTGCTCGAGAACACCGTGGACCAACGGGGTGGTCTTTGTTGTCATCACCCGCCATCCCAGAATCCGGCGGGAGAATACGTCGACGCAGAACGCGGTGTAGACGAACCCGGCCAACGTCCACACATACGTGAAATCGGCCACCCACCATTGATCCGGACGCTGCGGTGCACCCCATTTCCGCTCGATCAGGTCCGGATGTCGGGGTGCTCGATCATCACGCTCGGTGGTGACAGTGCGGCGTCTGCCGCGCACGACGCCGGTGATGCCGGTGATCGTCATCAGTCGGGACACCTGATCGCGGCCCATGTCGTGACCAGCGCGTTTCATCGCGTGCCAGAGCTTGCGGACACCGTAGACGCGCCGATTGGCCACATACATCGCGTGCACGGTGTTCGCGGCGTAGGCGTCGGCCAGTTCGGTGGCGGAGACACGTCCGCGGGACTTGGCCTTGTAGTAGGTGGACGGGGCGATGCTGATGCCGTGCTCGGTGAGCACGGCGCAGATCGGGTCGACCCCGAAACGTTTCCGGTGGGCGTCGATATAGTCGACGATCACCGCAGTCGGCGGTCGACCTCCGCCGCCGCGAAAAACGCACTCGCGGTCTTCAAGATCTCGTTCGCCCTGCGCAGCTCGGCGTTCTCTTTGCGGAGCCGCCGCACCTCGTCGGCATCGACGGCTTCACCGGACATCAACACCGTCGGCATGTCCGTCCTGTCGGCCGCCTCGATCCAGTTCCGCAGTGTCGCCGGCGCGATGCCGAGCAACTCGCCGACATGGCGCCGGGCGGCAATCTTCGAACCGCCGTGTTCGGCGATCCGGTCCCGATACATCCGGACCGCACGCTCCTGAGTCTCCGCGTCGTACTTCCTCGGTGCAGGCATACCAGCATTCTCCTTGTTGGATCAGGAGTCTCCACCTCGTCCAGGACGGTTCATCTTGCAGTGAGATGTGCACCCATCGAGCATGGGCGTGTGGCACGAATGTCTCAAGGTCAATAGCTACCCTCGGTGGCGGAGTGCCCTATCCGTGACCCTCTATGGCAGGCAGGGCCCTCCGGCCCCGCCCTCACCAGGACTCCTGGACAACCCGGAGCCTACCCGCAGGGGGCACGCCAGCCCTGCCGATCCCAGCTCCCGCGCCCCTGCCGTCGCGGAACTTCATCCGCGACCAGTAGTCGGATCAACGCCCAATCCTCTACTGAGATCACCCATCCACTCTGTCCGGGTGGCCTCGTTTCCGAGCGTCGTTATGGCCTTGTTTACGATCGTCGCCGACAGGTGGTAGCCACCCCAACCCGCCGCACTGTGCCTATTCCTCGCGCGTACCCTCCGACCGCAGGTGCACTCATCCACTACCGACGAGCAGACCTGCGACCGTGCGCCTCCGACACCGGCCCCGTTCCAAATCGAAGATCGCTTCGAAACCGCGCCTGTGCGCGGGCGGCCACCGCCGCCGAGGACATTGCCTCCTCGATATCTACGCACCAGTGCGAGGTCGACACGCCCGGTCCTCGGCAACGGAGGTGTTCACGAGGTGGGGCCACCCCCTGCGAACAAGCATCCGGCACCACCCACGATCCCAGCTGCCGTCGCCCCGACCCCGAGAATCCACGGCCCGGCCACGACAACCGGATCCATCCACTGATGAGCGGTGTCGACGCGCCGCCGTCCGAGGCGCGAGCGGATCCCTGCGTGCGTGAACTCGCTTCGGATGCCGGTCTCGGTGATCGGGTTGTCCGGCCGCCGGGACACGAACGACGTCAGATGCGATTCGATCGCATCGATCCGATCGGCACCGAGGAGCAGCAGCCAGTGCGCAGCGCGTCCCTCACTGAATCGGCGGTAGGCATACTTGCGGACGATTCCCGACAGTCCCTTCGGCGGGCACGAGGTGCCGAAAACCGGGGTCAGAAAAGCATGTTCGACCGATCGTTCGCGTGGCCATTTCTCTTCCTGCCGCTCCGGGAAGTCCCAATGAGCTCCAGTGCTTTCCGGCGCAAAACGCTCCTTAGGCACCGCCGGCCGATCCTCCGGATCGAGGTCAACTCCCCATCCTGGTATCCGGGCACGCAGATCGTCGGGGTTCACACCCGCTGGGGCGTTTGGGATATACGCGACCGGTATCGATGGCTTCGTCATCACACAGTCCTTTCACGCAGCATCCGGCACGATGACCGGCTTGATGCACTCGTCGAGTTTCGCGGAGAAGATGTGATAACCCTCGGCAATATGTTCCAACGGGATCCGGTGCGTGACAATGTCGTTCGGTTTGATGAAACCGTTCCGAATGTGTTCGAACAAGCGTGGCCACTGGCGGTGCACCGGACACTGATTCATCCGCAACGTCAGCCCCTTGTTCATCGCATCTCCGAATTTCACGGCGCTGAACATCGGTCCGTAAGCTCCCATCACCGAGATCGTCCCACCTTTGCGGACCGAATCGATGGCCCAGTTCAACGCGACAGGTGACCCACCCTGCAACTTGAGTTTGGCCGAACTCACATGCTGCAGGAGATTGCCGTCCGCTTCGGCGCCGACCGCGTCGATGGCCACATCGGCCCCGAGAAAATCGGTGGCCTTCTTCATCTGCACGACGATATCGTCGTACTCACCGAAGTTGTAGGTCTCGGCGTGCGCAAAAATACGCGCCTTCTCGAGCTGTATTCGAGGTGATCGATGACGATCACCCGCCCGGCACCCATGAACCACGAACATTTCGCGGCATACAATCCCACCGGGCCGGAGCCGAACACCACCACTGTGTCACCCTCGACGATGTCACCGAGTTGCGCCCCGAAGTATCCGGTCGCGAGTGCGTCGGTGCACAACAACGCGTCCTCGTCGTCCATCCAATCCGGAATCTTCTCAGGCCCGACGTCGGCGAACGGCACACGTACGAACTCCGCCTGTCCGCCGTCGTATCCGCCGCATGTGTGCGAGTACCCGTAGATCCCCCGACCGCGGTGGCGTTGGGATTGACGTTGTGGCAATTCGAATACAGCCACGTGCACAGAAATAACACGAGCCGCAGTAGATGTTGAACGGCACCATCACCCGGTCCCCCGGTTGCACGTTGCGCACGGACGGCCCGACTTCGTGCACCACCCCGATGAATTCGTGACCGAAGGTCATGCCCACCCGAGTGTCGGGCATCATACCGTGGTACAGATGCAGATCCGACCCGCAGATCGCCGCCCGCTGTACCCGCACAATCGCATCGTTCGGATGCTCGATGCGCGGAATATCCTTTTCTTCTACCCGGACCTTGTACGGTCCTCGGTATACCATCGCTTTCAACATGCCTCCCAAGCCGGAGTTCACCTCATTCTTGGACGCGTACCCGCTCCGACCTCACCCGAAGCAGGCTTTCGTCCACCAAACAGCCCCAACCGCCGTCACCTCACCGCCCGGACTCCAGAATCGCCCGACAAACCACGCAAACAGCAACCAAAATGGGCCCCCAACAACAACCCTGCGACATCACCGATCGCCCGCAGGTCCCCCCCGGCCATCGGCCGAAAAGCCCCGCACACTCGCCCCTGAACAACCCCTACAACGATGGTGGACAATCCGCCAGCAACGGACTTACGAACAGGCGCGAGCACCCCCACCGATCGTCCCCCCTCGCCGAACATGCTCCGACCAGCGACGAGAACCACTGGACTACAACCCTATACGGGCGGGCGGGACCGGCGTTACCGCATTCTGTGGATCCGTGAGCACAGCCCGGGTCCGGTCCGCCGCACCCGCCTTCAACCCGGCAACGCAACCGAATCAGCGTCGACAACACCTGGCCGCACCCGCCGCCGTCGTCGACACCGACCAAGCCGCATCCCCACACCCGCCACGCCGTGCCGTACCGACTACGCACCCGCACCGACCTCAACCCGATCCCGCTAGCGGACGCCGCGCACCTTCGCCGAACACGCCCACCCCAACCCGCGGCTGCATAGAGACCACCGGGTCATCTCCCCGAGCGTGCTCCGCGCACTGCTGCGTCTATGGAAGCTCTGACAGTCACCACCAGCACGGCCCGCAGCGATGCGTGGCATCTGGATGATTCGGATGCCGTGCGGCAACACGTCCATACGTTGCCACGGATGCAACACCGGATTCATCTCCGGCACAGAACCACGCTGCGCGATGCGGTGATGACATGCCCCTAGTCTGAATTCGCACGCCCGTCTCAGGCTCCGGTGCCGGTCATCGAGAGGAAGTAGCCGCTCACGTCAGCCGCCACTGACATGTTTACCTCAATCTCGGGGAAATTAGACCTCATGAGCAACCCTCAGGACCCGGCCCGGTCCGACAGACACACCGGGACTCACCTGACCCGAACCCGCGCTTGCTGCGACCGATGCGCCGAACTGACCGGCGTCGACGGCGCCGGCGTCGCGATCTTCGCCAGCGACACCACCCGAGACCTGGTCTACGCCACCGATACCATCGCTGAGCAGGTCGACGAACTCCAATTCACCCTGCGCGAAGGCCCCTGCCTGACCGCCTACCGCACATCCGTCCCCGAGATACACCCCGACCTCGCAGACCCCACGGCCACCCGCTGGCCGATGTTCACCCCCGAGGTACTCGACCTGGCGTCCGCGCCCTGTTCGCCTTCCCCCTCGCGGTGGGCAATGCCACCAATATCGGCGTCCTCGAGCTCTACCGGACCAGACCCGGCCCCCTCGAAACCGAGCACTACCGCACCGCCACCGATTACGAAGCCGCCCTCGGCCCCACCGTCGTCGCGGAACTCGACCCCGCACGCATCTCCTCATCCATGATGGACCCCGCACTGTTCCCCCGCGGCAACGTCCACATCGCCGCAGGAATGCTCGCCGTCCAACTCCAGATCTCCGCAGTCGACGCCCTCGCCCGATTACAAGCAATGGCATACGCCCAACACCGCAGAATCACCCACATCGCCCACGACATCATCATCCACCACCTCACCCTCGACCCCGACAACACCCCCGACGCATAAGCAAGACCTGCGAGAGCATCGAGAACCGGCTCGGAGAACAGTTCATCCCCGACGGATTTCGGGGGGCAAGAAGCTGGAATCGTGCCATAGCGGAACGACGACAAAGGGTGGGACGTTATCGTCGGAGCCGGTTCGATCATCGCCGACCATGCCGACTCCTCGATAGCCGTCGCGAGCGGACGGATCGGTACCCTTAGGGAAATACTGCTGAAGCAATCCGTTTGTGCCTCGTTCGTGCCACGCACACCACGGTGAGGCCGGATGCGCGAAATAGACGCCTTCGGCGAACAGATCGTGACCCGTCATTTCCGCCCCCGATCCGACGTCATGGCCCGGCGCTCCTGCCCGGGAATCCGCTGGAAGAGCGCACCGAGCGCCTCGGCGCGGTGCTCGCCCGGCAGATGCAGCAACCGGTCATATCAGCTGCGCCGCTCGACGAGCGTGCCGATCGAGGACCTGCCTGACCGTTCGACGATCGCCTCCCCATTTAAATCGACAGTGCTACAGCGCATTTAGTCCACAGCAAGGCACGCATCGATCGACTGAGATCGGGTGATGAACCGGATCCGGTGCTCGCCGACCCTACGCCGGCGGCGTCGCAGCGGACGCCAGGCGGAAAGCTTCGCGGGCAACGTGCGGCACAACCATCTATCGACCGCTGTTGTACAGCGCCTGATAGATGGTTTCGGGGCACACGTGCCAGCCGGGACGGTCGTGATCGTCGGTCGCAGTCATGCGGCGATCAGTTCCGAGATCCACTCGATCTCAAGTTTTTTCCTATACCTTCGCCCGAAGCGCCGAGTCGTCAAGCACACCCCCCCGGCGTGACCGGCGTAAGGGCCTCGTGGCGCGCGCAGGCGCCGAAGTGGCGTCATAGTCACCGTGACCATGACGAAAGGTGTTGCGCTGCAGTTCACGACTGACTGTTGATGCCGATCGGGCCAAACGCCGGCCACCTCGCGGGTCGAGTGAGCCTCGTCGGGCAACCGCTCTGGAGGACTTCGCCGCACTCTGCCCGCCACCGGTAACCGGTCTTGCGTCCGATACCAAGCTGCCTGCATGCCTCGATGCTGCCGACACCACCGGCCATCAGCACCCGGTACCGAATCTCCAACTCGAGTCGCCGTTTACGTCCTCTTTGTCCCATCCGCACATCCCTCTCTATCAGGAGGGTCACGACCAGTACTTACACCCGCTGTGCCGGTTTCCACGTTTCATGTCGGTGGGCACCGTTCCGGGCGGATACTGAGAGAGTGCCCCGGACCAACGAGGTTGAGGTCAGGTACGTGCAGGACTCAGGTGACCCTGTCACGACGATCTTCCTGCGACAGCGCCACATCGGATGATCCTGGGACTGTCGGTACGCAAAATCCCCATCCATCCGCGGCGCGGCACTACACGGGGGGACATTCTGGTCGGCCACCAATCGGGCAAGGGGGTGATGTCAGAGTCCAGCGGCGGGACCGCCGCGATACGTCCACACCGATCTACCCGTCAGATATAGCAACGTTCGCCAACTACGCCGAAGTCGAAAGCGCCGTCGACTACCTCTCCGGCCAGCTCTTTCTCGGTCGGCAAACGACCATTGTCGGTCGCGACATCGAGTTGGTCGAACAGGTCGTCGGCAGACTGAACTACCGCTGGGCCGCATGTCGCGGCGCCATCGTGGGCTCACTGACGGCCACACTCTTCAGCTGGAACTTCGGATTACTCGACTGGGTCCGGCCGCCGCTCACAGGCCTCACGCTCGCCTTCTACGTGCTGATCTTCGGTGCCGTTGTCGGCGCTCTACTCGGCCTGCTCACGTATGCGCTGCAGGGGGCCAGCGTGACTTCACCTCGCTTCAGTCCTTACAACTACGTCCTTACACAACCACGGCACTCCGAAGTCCTCGCCGACGTCGAAGTCGCGGACCAAGCCGTCCGCCGACTCACCGGCCGGACCAATCGAAAGGAATGAATCATGGCAACTGCGGTAGGCATCGACTTGGGCACCACCAACTCGGTCATCGCAAGCTGGCAAGGCGGCGAACCGGTGGTGATCTCCAATGTCGAGGGTGCGCGGACGACGCCGTCGGTGGTGGCATTCACCGATAGCGGCGAGCGCCTGGTGGGTCAGCTGGCCCGACGACAGGCGATCCTGAACCGAAGGGCACGATCTACTCGGCGAAACGCTTCATCGGACGTCATTACGACGAGATCTCCGAGGAGGCCAAAGCGGTCAGCTTCGACGTCGTACCGGGCAACAACGGTGAGGCACGATTCGACGTGCGAGGTAAGAAGTACGCACCAGAGGAGATCAGTGCCTCGTGCTGCGCAAACTCGTCGACGACGCCAGCAAGTTCCTCGGCGAGAAGGTCAAGGAAGCGGTCATCACCGTTCCGGCCTACTTCAACGACGCGCAGCGCAACGCCACCAAGGACGCCGGCCGGATCGCGGGCCTCGAGGTCCTGCGGATCATCAACGAGCCGACCGCGGCGGCATTGGCGTACGGCATGGACAAACAGACCCACGAGACCGTACTGGTCTTCGACCTCGGCGGCGGCACCTTCGATGTGAGCCTGCTCGATGTCGGCGAGGGAGTAGTCGAGGTTCGCTCGACGGCCGGCGACTCCCACCTCGGCGGAGACGACTTCGACCGGCGCCTGGTGGACTACCTCGCCGACGAATTCCAGAGCGCGGAGAACATCGATCTGCGCAAGGATCCACAAGCGCTGCAACGACTCTTCGAGGCGGCAGAAAAGGCCAAGGTCGAGTTGTCCTCGGTAACTCAAGCCCAGGTCAACCTACCCTTCGTCACCGCAGACGCGAACGGCCCCAAACACCTCACCACCACGATCATGCGATCGAAGTTCGAGGATCTGACGGCAGATCTGGTGGAACGCTGCCTCGGTCCGGTAAAGCAGGCAATGAGTGACGCCAAGATCACCGCCAACGACATCCACGAGGTGATCCTGGTCGGTGGTTCGACACGCATTCCGGCGGTACAGGCACTCGTTCGCCGGCTCACCGGCGGTAAGGACCCCCACATGGGCGTCAACCCGGACGAGGTCGTGGCGCTCGGTGCCGCAGTCCAGGCAGGCGTGCTCAAAGGTGAGGTCTCCGACGTGCTGTTGCTCGACGTCACCCCACTGTCCCTCGGCGTCGAGACGCAGGGCGGGGTAATGACCAAGATCATCGAGCGCAACACGACGATCCCCGCCCGACGCAGCGAAGTGTTCTCCACAGCGGAAGACAATCAGTCCGCCGTGGACGTCGTAGTCCTGCAGGGCGAACGCGAACGCGCCGCCGACAACCGGGTGCTGGGCCGGTTCCGGCTGGAAGACATCCGCCCTGCGCCACGCGGCGAGCCGCAGGTCGAAGTCACATTCGATATCGATGCCAACGGCATCCTCAACGTCACCGCCCGCGACAAAGACACCGGCAAGGAGCAGAGCATCACGATCAGCGAACAAGGCAACCTCGACCAGAACGAGGTCGAGCGCATGCTCGCCGAGGCCGAACGGAACCGGCGTGAGGACGAGGAGCTGCGCAAGGCGGTCGACGCACGTAACGCCCTTGATTCGGTTGCCTACCAGGTGGAACGGCGACTCGCCGAATTGGGTGACAGTGCGCCACCGCACGAAAAAGCGCGTGCCGAGATGTTGATCGCCGACGCGAGGAAGGCTGTAAAAGACGGTGCTCCACCCTCGGAGGTAGAGCCACTGACCTCGGAACTGCAGCAGTTGCTCTACGGGCTTGCAGCGGTTCAAAACGGCGGCGACGGATACCAGACCGGCGGAAGAGACGCTGCGTCGTCGGATGACGACGACGTGATCGACGCCGAATTCGATCGGAGCTGAGGCACCCGATGGACAGATCTGCTGATCATTCGACGACCGAGCAGGCTACCGACCGTACTGACACCGACCAGACCGAGACGAGGCCTGATCACACCGATACTGAAGCCAAGCTGGCTCAACTCGAGGACCGCTGGCGCAGAGCCCTCGCAGATCTGGACAACCTGCGCAAGCGGTATGCCAAAGATCTCGACCGTGAACGCGCCGCGGAGACAGCGAGAGTATCGGCGGCGTGGCTGCCTGTCCTGGACAACTTGGAGCTCGCGCTGGCCCATGCGGATAGCGATCCTCAGGCCGTCGTCGAGGGCGTGAAGGCAATCCGAGACCAAGCGGTGCAGATACTGTCACGGCTCGGCTTCGAGCGCCACGACGAGGTCGGTGTGCCGTTCTCCCCGGAACTCCACGAAGTAGTCAGTGTAGTGACCCAACCCGACCTTCCCTCCGGAACCGTGATCGAGGTCTTGCGCCCAGGTTACGGAGAGAACGGACAGCAATTGCGTCCCGCCACCGTGGTCGTCAGCCGACCCAAGGAGTGAGCACCATGGCGCGTGACTACTACGAAGCGCTCGGGGTCCCGCGCAGCGCCGACACCGACGAAATCCAACAGGCCTACCGCCGACTTGCCCGCAAATATCACCCCGACATCAACAAAGACCCCACTGCGGAAGACAAGTTCAAAGAGATCAACGAGGCCTACCAAGTGTTATCCGACCCAGACACCCGGAAACGCTACGACCGATTCGGGGACGACTTCCGCCGGGTACCCGAGGACTACGACGAACGGGTCCGGGCAAGCGCCGGCGGGTACGGCGGCGGAAGGTACAGCGGCGGGGGCCGGAGGGTGCACTTCGGACACGGCGCAGACGGCGAGGGTAGCGTCGACTTCGAGGACCTCTTCGGACAGATGTTCGGCGGCGGTGGCGCGTACGGCCCGATTCCCGGCGCCGATCAGGAAGCGGAACTGGAACTGACTCTGGAAGAGGCGTACCGGGGCGGCAAACGCACTCTCCGTCTGGACGGACGGCGATACGACGTCAACATTCCGGTCGGTGTCCTCGACGGCCAAAGAATCCGGCTGGCCGGGCAAGGCGGCCGAGGCAACGGCGGCGCACCACCCGGGGATCTGTACCTCGTGGTCCGGATCAAACCGCATTCCCGGTTCCGCGTACAGGGCCGGGACATCTACGTCGACCTGCCCGTCTCCCCCTGGGAAGCCGCCCTCGGCGCGACGGTCGCCGTTCCCACCCCCGGCGGCGAGGCGAAAGTCAAAGTCGTACCGGCTCGTCCACAGGTAGGAAGCTGCGCCTGCGCGGAGAAGGCATGCCCAACCCGCGAGGCCCCAACGGCAACCTCTACGCCGAAATCAAGGTGATGGTGCCACCGAAACCGACAGCACGTGAACGCGAGCTGTTCGAACAGTTGGCCGCCGAATCGAACTTCGACCCGAGGAAACAGCCATGAGCACCCCGACCCCGGGCACCCAGTACATATTGGTTCGCCGTACCGGAATGTCGCTAGATGTCTTCGCCGAACGTACCGGGCTGCACCCCGACCTGGCACGAAAACTCGTGGCTCTCGGCCTGCTCGACGCACGCCGCGACCCCGGCGGCGAAATATTGTTCGAACCGTCAGCAGTGGCCCACGCTGCCCGCATCCAACGGCTGCGGACCGGTCTAGGCCTGAACTACTCGGCAATCGGGCTCGTGCTCGATCTGCTGGATCGAATCGAGAAACTCGAAGCAGCGTCCCACGGAAGGAAGACACCCCCATGGACACCGGCAGTCTGACTGAAAGGTCACGAGAAGCCCTGCAGGAGGCCCAGAACATCGCGACCAGAATGGGCCACACCGAGGTCGACGGAGAGCACCTGCTGCTCGCGTTGGTCGATCAGCAGGAAGGGCTCGTACCGCGACTGCTCGAGCAGGCCGGTGCGAACGTCGACGCCCTACGCTCCGATCTGGAACGGGCACTCATGCGTAGGCCGAAGGTCAGCGGCCCCGGCGCGACGCCCGGTCAGGTGATGATCACCCAGCGCCTGGCCAAACTGCTCGACGCCGCCGAACGAGAGGCAAAGCGACTCAAGGATTCCTACGTGTCGGTGGAGCATCTCGTGATGGTCCTCTCCGAGGAGGGGTCGACCAGTGCGGCCGGACGGGTTCTCACCAGCCATGGGGTCACACGAGAGACCTTCCTTGCCGCCTTGACACAGTGCGCGGCAACCAGCGCGTCACCTCGGCCACCCCGGAGGGGGCGTACGAGGCGCTCGAGAAGTACGGACGCGACCTCGTCTCCGAGGGCCGAGCAGGCAAACTCGATCCGGTCATCGGGCGAGACGCCGAAATCCGCAGGGTAACGCAGATCCTGAGCCGGAAAACGAAGAACAATCCGGTGCTGATCGGCGACCCCGGCGTCGGCAAGACCGCGATCGTCGAGGGACTGGCCCAGCGGATCGTCCGCGGCGACGTGCCCGAGGGCCTACGCGACAAGACGATCTTCTCGCTCGACATGGGTTCCCTGGTGGCCGGCGCGAAGTACCGCGGCGAGTTCGAGGAACGGCTGCAGGCGGTGCTGTCCGAGGTGAAAGCGGCCGAGGGGCGCATCCTGTTGTTCGTCGACGAGTTACACACCGTCGTCGGCGCAGGATCGGTCGGCGGCGAGGGATCTCTCGACGCCGGCAACATGCTCAAACCGATGCTCGCCCGCGGCGAACTGCACATGATCGGTGCCACCACTCTCGACGAGTATCGCAAGCACATCGAATCCGATGCAGCATTGGAGCGTCGATTCCAGACCGTTCTCGTCGACGAGCCCAGTGCCGAGGATGCAATCTCGATTCTGCGCGGACTTCGAGAACGCCTCGAGGTGTTTCACGGCGTGAAGATCCAGGACGGCGCACTGGTGGCCGCCGTGACCCTCTCGCACCGGTACATCACCGACCGTTTCCTTCCGGACAAGGCGATCGACCTGGTAGACGAAGCGTGCGCCCGGCTACGCACCGAAATCGACTCGATGCCCGCCGAACTCGACGAACTCACCCGAAAAGTGACCCGGCTGGAGATCGAAGAGGCCGCCCTGTCCAAGGAAACGGACGCGGCCAGCAAGACACGCCTCGAGGAGTTGCGTAAGGAACTGGCCGATCTGCGGGCCGAGACCGACGCCCGGCACGCTCAGTGGGAGCAGAGCGCCAAGCGATCCGTCGGGTGCAGGAGCTACGGGGAGAGCTGGAACGATTGCGCCACGAAGCCGAGGAGGCCGAACGCAATTACGACCTCAATCGGGCCGCCGAGCTGCGATACGGCGAGATCACCGAACTCGAACGCAAACTCAAGGCGGCGGAGGAGCAACTGGCCACCAGGCAAGGCCGCAATCCGTTGCTGCGCGAGGTGGTCACCGAAGACGAGATCGCAGAAATCGTGGCCGCATGGACGGGTATCCCGGTCGCTCGACTACAAGAAGGTGAGCGGGAGAAACTGTTGAAGCTCGACGAGATCCTGCACGAGAGAGTCATCGGTCAGGACGAGGCGGTACAACTAGTCGCAGACGCGGTAATTAGAGCAAGGTCGGGTATCCGCGATCCACGCCGGCCGATCGGTTCGTTCATCTTCCTGGGTCCGACAGGTGTAGGGAAGACCGAACTCGCAAAGACGCTGGCCAGCGCCCTCTTCGACAGCGAAGACAACATGGTGCGCCTGGATATGAGCGAGTACCAGGAACGGCACACGGTGAGCAGACTCATCGGTGCACCCCCCGGGTACGTCGGGTATGACGAGGGGGGCCAGCTCACTGAGGCGGTACGTCGCAAGCCGTACTCCGTGGTGCTCTTCGACGAGATCGAGAAGGCCCACGCCGACGTCTTCAATACCCTTCTACAGGTGCTCGACGACGGCCGGATCACCGATTCTCAAGGCAGGCAGGTCGATTTCCGGAACACGGTGATCATCATGACCTCGAACATCGGATCCCAGCATCTCCTCGACGGAGTCACAGCGGACGGCGAGATCAAGCCGGACGCCCGGGCGCGGGTGCTGGCGGAACTGCGCGGGCACTTCCGTCCCGAGTTCCTCAACCGGATCGACGACATCGTGTTGTTCACCCCGCTCACGCTGCCCAGATCGAGCATATCGTCGAGCTACAACTCACCGATCTTCGGAATAGATTGTCAGAGAGACAGATACACTTGAATATCACACCGGAAGCACGCCGGCTCATTGCCGAACACGGCTTCGACCCGGTCTACGGTGCACGGCCACTGCGCAGGTATATCGCCCATGAGGTCGAAACCAGGATCGGACGTGCGCTGTTGCGCGGCGAAATCGAACCGGGCGGCACCATCGATGTCACGGTCGATGACGGCGAACTCTCCGTCGCATATGCGGAACCCGCCATCGCGGCGGCCTGAGAAGAGGTGTCGTCATGGGATCCGACAAGGTGAAGTGCCCACACTGCGGCAAGGTCAACAGGGTGCCGGCGGCCGGGAACGGGAGACCCCGCTGCGGAAATTGCCACGAGCCTCTGCCTGGATCGCCTCGGCAGGGGACGGCGACTTCGCGGAGGTCGCCGAGAAATCCTCGGTGCCTGTACTCGTTGACCTCTGGGCGACGTGGTGCGCTCCGTGCCGAATGGTCAGCCCTGCGCTCGAGCAGCTCGCCACAGAACGCGCAGGCCAGATCAAGCTCGTCAAGGTCGACGTGGATGCTGCACCCCAAACGGCCGAACGTTTCACCGTCCGTGCCGTTCCGACGCTGCTGGTGATGGACCGCGGTGAGGTACTCGCTCGTCAGGCGGGCGCCGCTCCGGTACCGGTGTTGCGCGCATGGCTCGATCAGGCGCTCTCGGAAAAAGCAGGTAAGGAGGCGAACTCATGACTTTTGCCCACGCGGACCCACATGTGATCGCGATCCGGGCCGTGGCGCCCCGCACTCCACAAGGTTGCGAGGAATGTCTTCGCCTCGGCACCCCGTGGGTACATCTGAGGCTGTGCCTGACGTGCGGACACGTCGGTTGCTGCGACTCCTCGCCGGGCAAGCACGCGAGCGCACACGCTCACGCCCTTGGCCATCCGATCGTCCAGTCGATGGAACCCGGTGAAGATTGGCGCTGGTGTTATGTCGACCAGAATTTCGTCTGAGGACGCCACACGCCTCGGCGACGGTCAGCCCGTCGACGACGAGACTCCGGATGCAGTCGGGGCATTCCCGCGGTTGACGGACGCCCAGGTAGCGACGCTCGAGACCGGAGGCACACGTCGATCGGTTCACGCCGGCGAGGTGCTGATCCGAGCGGGCACCCGCAGCAGCGACTTCTTCGTCATCCTTTCCGGCAAGGTCGCGATCATCGACGAGGCGCCGAGGACGGTGAGCGTCGGATATTGCGCCTGCACGGTCCGGGCCGATTCCTGGGCGAGCTCGGACTGCTGGAAGACCAGGTGGCGTTCTTCACCGCCGAGGCGATCGAAGACGGCGAGGTGCTCGTCGTCCCAGCCGAGCGGGTGCGCGAGCTCGTCGCCCACGACCTCGTGCTCAGCGATCTGATCCTGCGGGCCTACCTGGTGCGCCGGCACCTACTGATCGGGCTCGGTTCGGGGTTCCGAATCATCGGCTCCTGCTATTCCCCTGACACGTTGCGGCTTCGCGAGTTCGCGATGCGCAACCGGCTGCCCCACAAATGGATCGATCTGGAGCAAGACGAACGGGCGGAGCAACTGCTGCAAAGCCTGGGTGTCACCCCAGAGGACACTCCCGTCGTGATCTGGCACGGCGAGAAGGTGCTGCGCAATCCGACGAACGCCGAACTCGCCCGCATCGTCGGGCTTCCGGTCCCGGACGCAGCGCACGACGTGTGCGACCTCGTCGTCGTAGGTGCCGGACCGGCGGGTCTGGCCGCGTCCGTGTACGGCTCATCCGACGGGTTGAACACGGTGACACTGGAGTCGATCGCCGCAGGTGGGCAGGCTAGCACCTCCTCCCGGATCGAGAACTACCTGGGTTTTCCGGCGGGGATCTCCGGTGCCGAATTGGCGGAGCGGGCCGTGATTCAGGCCGGGAAGTTCGGTACCCGCCTTCTAGTATCGGCGGAGGTGACCGGTTTGGGATCCGACGGCGGGCACCATGTGCTCCAGCTGGCGGACGGCGGCGAGATCCGCGCCCGGGCGGTCGTGCTCGCCACCGGGGCGCGATATCGCAAGTTGGAGGTTCCGGGAATCGAGGCGCTGGAGGGAGAAGCGTGTATTACGCCGCAACCAATCAGGAAGCGCGTCTGTGCGGCACCGACCCTGTAGCCATCGTCGGCGGCGGAAACTCCGCCGGCCAGGCCACCGTCTTCCTCGCAGACCATGTTTCCCACGTTCACCTCCTCATCCGCGGCCACGACCTCGGAAAAAGTATGTCCCGGTATCTCGTCGACCAGATCGAACGCCATCCGCGCGTGACCGTGCACCGAAATGCCGAGATTCGTGAGGTCCACGGCAACAAGAACCTCGAAGAGATTGCAATCGAGGACAATTGCACGGGCGACAAGGCCAGGATCCGGGTGCACGCTCTGTTCGTCTTCATCGGGGCGATGCCGCATACCGGGTGGCTGACCGACGCGATCGCGCTCGACGACCACGGCTTCGTCCTCACGGGCGTGGACGCCGTCCCCGCCCGTGAGGACGGCAATCAGAGACTCGGCGCCCCGCCGTCGAGAACACTCGAAACGAGCCGGGCCGGCCTGTTCGCAGCGGGTGACGTCCGCAGCGGCTCGGTAAAACGGGTCGCATCCGCTGTCGGTGAAGGAGCGATGGCGGTACGACAAATCCATGAATACTTCGAGAGGAGCTGACGACATGCCAGTGATGGGCACTGCAAAATTCCAGCGGTTCTTCCGGGCAGCGGCTGGACTGCACGTCGACCGGAACGATCTCAAACGCTATACAGATTTCATCGACGACAAGATCTACGACGTGATCCTCATCGGTAAGGCCTCGGCAAAGGCAAACCTTCGGGACGTGATCGAACCGTGGGACCTGCCGATCACCAAGGGGCTGCAGGAGAGCATCGACCGATTCGAGAAGCTGGACGAGGAGATCGAACTACAACCTCTGCTCGACCAACTGGCGGCCCAACCGCCCTTGGACGTAGCCCTCTCCGAGAAAACCGAGCAGAGATTGCCGCTGATTGCCGGAGGCTTGAGCGTGGCGCTGGCGCGCACTTTCGTCACTGTCCAGCCGGACCGCAAAAACCCCGGGACCGCCGAATGGAACGTCACCTTCGACATCTTCCATCAACTGCTCTGAACCCAGCCAGCGACCGGGCACTGATGGCGGACAAACGTGCCAGACACATCGAGGACGATGTGATCTGGCCAAGATACAAAGGCGGAATGCACCGCTACTCACAAACAACATCTCGTAGACGAGGACGATCAACATCCACGTATCGGTCTTCCCCCCTGCGGTCGTTGTCGTCGAAGCATGCAAGTACATCGCCACGTTCATCCGGGCGGAACACCTCACGTTGCCGCTTCGTCTTCGACCTACATTGCGCCGCTTCGTGAACTGGATCTGTAACGACATACAGAAGGAGGGATCACCCGGGGGTGTGCCGCAACTTCACCGCCCCGCATAGACACGCTCGATACCCGCTTCCAACACGCACGGGATGCGCGGGCCGGGAACGGTCCTACTCGGTTGACCACCGGTGAGATCGCTGCCCACTTCGACGACGTCTACGGCGCGACGGTGTCGAAGGAGACGATCAGCAAGATTCCCCCGAGCACTGCATGCAGGGAGGTACCCCCACCGACAAAGTTCTTGCCGAAACGACGGAGTGGTCCGTCCGGCCGCTCGACCCGGTGTATCCGGCGGAAGTTCATCGACGCCATCCACGTCAAGGTTCGCGACGGACAGGTCACCAACGGCCGGTCTATGTGGCGATCGGCGTGACCGTCGACGGGCATCGCGACATCATCGGACTGTAGGCCGGCGACGGCGGTGAGGGCGCGAAGTTCCGGCTCGTTGTCCTGACCGAGATCAAGAACCGCGGCACCGGCGACGTGTGCATCGTGGTGTGTGACGGACTCAAGGGCCTACCCGAGGCCATCACCACCGTGTGGGAGCATGCGATCGTCCAGACGTGTGTGATCCATCTGCTGCACAACACCTTCCGTTACCCGTCACGCAGATACTGGGACGAGATGAGCCGGGATCTGCGGCCGATCGCTCCCCCGAGCACGACGTGCAGGGAGGTGCCCCCACGGCAGCTACCGAGCCGAGGCCAGCGAGCGGTTCGACGAGTTCACCGTCAAATGGGGTCCGCGCTATCCGGCGATCACCCGGTTGTGGCACAGCGCGTGGAGCGAATTCGTGCCGTTCCTCGATACGACCCGGAGATCAGACGCGTGATCTGCAGTACGGATGTAATCGTCAAGGGTTCTGCAGGTTTCGGTGGGTTTCGCTTTGTTGAGGACGGTGATGCGGGCATGTGCTCATCGAGGGTGATCGTGTCCCGAAGTCAGGGCTGGCCGGCAGGCCACCGCGGAGCGGATTGCCTTGACGCAGGCGCGATCACACTAGGCTCGGCGGGGCCGAGCACCGAAGTCGGCGGTGCCGGTGTGCGCGGGCCGG
>LATQ01000001.1:2803953-2814955 GCA_001017865.1 Rhodococcus sp. IITR03 | reverse complement strand
TCGCCGGCCGCAGCCCTGGCCGCGCACCGACACGGGACGGTCGACGAGATCGCCGCGACCGTCGCGCCGGTGCTGATCATCGGCGAGTCCGGTGTCGGCAAAACCCATCTGGCCCGGCAGATCCAGCACCGCTGGGGACCGAACGCCCCGGTCCCGAGCGTCGACGCGTCGACGTTGACCCCCTCGGCGGTGGCCGAGTTGCGGGCGCGTCTGTCCGGCAGTTTCGCGTGCATCCTCGAGCACCTCGACGAGGTCCCCGACGACGCTGTCGCTCCTACCCGGCGGTTGCTCGACGCCGCCGTCGAGCTCGGTGCACCGGTGATCGCCACCGCCACCTCGAGCACCCCCGACGATCTGCGCCATCAGGTGCAGACCCATGTGCGGCGCAGTGTGTGCATCCCACCGCTGCGCCAGCGCATCGAAGATCTCACCGATCTCGCGCGGGAGTTGCTCGCCGCCGAATTCCCCGACCGTCCGACCCCGCAACTGCAACCGGCCGCGCATCGGGCGTTGATCGACCATCACTGGCCCGGCAACCTGCGCGAACTCGCCTCGGTGCTCAGTACCGCGGCGGCACGGTCGATGGGATTCGACATCAAACTCGAACATCTGCCCGCCGACTACCGCACCCTCGGTGCCGGCCGCCGGTTGACCTCGCTCGAACGCACCGAACGCGAAGCGATCGTCCGCGCCCTCGACGAGTCCGACGGCAACAAATCCCTCGCCGCCCACCGACTCGGTGTGGCCCGCTCGACCCTCTACCGCAAGATCCGCGCACTGGGCCTGGAAAACGAAACGTTCGGTTCCTGACCCCTGAAACACTCTGTCGCATAACGGGACATCTCCAACGGCACGGTGAACGAGACGATGATATGGGGTAGGCAATCACTCCTTGCCTCCTCACATCGTCCGTCTGGACGGTGACGTCCACCCGATCCGAAGGATGACCCATCATGAAGCGAACGGTGTACGGCGATGATCACGAGGCTTACCGACACTCTGTCCGCGAGTTTCTCGCTCGATGGTTCGAGCCCCTGGCCGCCGACGTTCGTGCCAACAGGGCATTGCCGCGAGAGTTCTGGCTTGCCGCGGGTAAGCACGACCTGTTGGGACTCGAAGTACCCGAACGATATTCAGGTGTCGAGGCAGGGGATTATCGCTTCAATGCGGTTCTCATCGAGGAATTGGCCAGGATGAACGCCGCGTTGGCGTCGAGCGTGAGTATTCACTGTGACGTCGTGGCGCCGTATCTGGTGCACCTGACCACCGACGAACAGAAGGCCAGGTGCTCCCAGGACTGTGTTCCGGGACGTGCTCACTGCCATCGGAATGACCGAACCCGGTGGGGGATCGGATCTGGCCGCACTGAAGACCACCGCAGTGCGGGACGGCAACGGGTGGTTGCTCTCGGGTGCCAAGACATTCATCACCAACGGTTACTCTGCAGACCTGGTGATCATTCCTGCACGTACCTCTCCATCGAAGAAGGCCAAGGGAATTACCCTCTTCGGCGTGGACACGTCCTTGCCCGGATTCGAGCGTGGCCGCAAACTCGACAAGGTCGGACAGGACGAAGCAGACACCGCTGAACTCTTCCTCGACCGGGTGCGCGTCACCGATGACGACGTGATCGGCGAGCTCGATCGAGGATTCATCCACATGATGTCCTTCCTGCCCCAGGAACGACTCGGATGCGCCATTGCCAATCTCGCGCACGCTGCGCAGATTCTGCTCGAGACGATCGACTACTGCGGAGAACGGAAGGCATTCGGGCAGTCCATCGGAACGTTCCAACACAACAAGTTCTTGCTTGCCGAACTGGTGACACAGCTCGACGTGACACAGGCCTACGTCGACCGCTGCATCGAAGCCCACTCGGAGGGGATGTTGACACCGATCGATGCGGCCAAGGCGAAGTGGTGGACTGCGGAGATCCAGAACCGGATCCTCGATCATTGTGTGCAACTGCACGGGGGATACGGCTACATGAACGAGTACCGAGTGGCACGAGCCTGGCGGGATGCCCGGGTCACGAAGATCTGGGCGGGATCGAACGAAATCATGAAAGAACTGATCGGTCGCGATCTGGGCTTCTGATCTCGGCGTCGAGTACCGATCGTTCTGTCGTGAGTGCAGCGGGTTCGAATGTCGCACGGTAAGCGAATTAGTTTGTGCTGCTTACTAATACGTGTGTCGTATCGGATTGTCTTGACTCGATTTCGGACACTTCACATCACATGTTCGCTTCTACCGTCGTAGATGTCCGGGCGGAAACACCCGTCCCGGGAAATCTCCAGGAGGACCACATGACCGAATCCCAGGTCGCCACAGCGACCCGCAGCGGCTCGCACTCGAACAATGACGTACTCGATGTTCTGATCATCGGGGGAGGATTCTCCGGCCTGTACGCATTGGACCGACTGCGCGATCTCGGTTTCACCGTCAAAGTCTGGGACGCCGCGGGTGGATTGGGCGGAATCTGGTGGTGGAACTGCTATCCCGGAGCCCGTACCGACAGCACCGGACAGATCTACCAGTTCTCGTACAAGGACCTGTGGAAGAAGTACGACTTCACCGAACTGTATCCGGGTCACCAGGGGGTTCGTGAGTACTTCAACTATGTCGACGCACAGCTCGACCTCACCCGCGACGTCGTGTTCGACACTTTCGCCGAAGCATGCACGTGGGACGAGGAAAGCCGCCAGTGGACCGTACGGTCCGCCGACGGCAAGATCCAGAAGGCACGGCAGGTCATTGTTGCCACAGGATTCGGCGCCAAGCCGCTGTATCCGAATCTCGAAGGCTCGATTCCTTCGCCGGTGAGTGCTACCACACTGCGCGCTGGCCTCAAGAGGGCGTGGATATGAGTGGCCGCAAAGTTGTCGTCATCGGTACCGGCGCCAGTGGTGTACAGGTCGTCCAGGAGGCAGGTCATGTCGCCGAACACGTCACCGTGTTCCAACGCACCCCGAATCTGGCACTTCCGATGCAGCAACGCAAACTCACCCCTGACGACAATGAGCACTTCCGGAAGGGACTGCCCGAGCGGTTTGCTACGCGCTACAAGGCGTTTGCCGGCTTCGACTTCGATTTCATTCCGCAGAACGCCACCGACCTGAGTAAGGAAGAGCGCGACGCGATCTACGAGAAGATGTGGGCAGAAGGTGGTTTCGAGCTGTGGCTCGGAAACTTCCAGGACATCCTTGTAGATGAGGAGGCCAACCGTACGTTCTACGACTTCTGGCGTGGCAAGGTCCTCGAGCGGGTCACCGACCCCAAGAAAGCGGCAATCGTCGCACCGAAGACGCCTCCGCACCCCTACGGCGTCAAGCGTCCCTCCCTCGAACAGGACTACTTCGATGTCATCAATCAGGACAACGTCGATGTCATCGACTCCAACGTCACGCCGATTCGACGGGTGCTGCCCCATGGTGTCGAAACCGACGACGGTGTCATCGAATGCGACCTCCTCGTACTGGCAACAGGGTTCGACAACAACCGTGGTGGGATCATGGCCATCGATATCACCGGCGTCGACGGCCTGACGATTCAGGACAAGTGGAAGTCCGGTGTCGACACGTGTCTGGGCCTGTCAACCCGCGGATTCCCGAACATGATGTTCCTGTACGGACCTCAGAGCCCGTCCGGGTTCTGCAACGGCCCGACATCTGCCGAGTACCAAGGCGAAATCGTCGTCGAATTCCTCGAGCACCTGCGCGAGAAGGGTGCGACACGGTTCGAGAACACCGAAGAGTCCGAGAAGCAGTGGCGCGCACACGTCGACGAGCTTTTCGTGAACTCGATGTTCACGAAGGCACGTTCCTGGTACTGGGGTGCAAACGTGCCCGGTAAGCCGGCACAGATGCTCAACTACTCAGGGGGAGTCCCTCAGTACTTTGCTCGTTGGGAAGAAATCAAGTCCAACGGTTACGACACCTACGAGACCGACTGACGAGACGGACACGCTTGGCTACTGGGTCCCCCAGTAGCCCAAGCGCATCCGCTCGACGGGGTTCGCTGCCCTGATCCCGATGGGCATCGACTGCGTCGATGGGGCAGTGATGGAACTGAGAGAGCATTGTCTTCGAGCAGGTTTCGCCAGAGGCGAGGCGGGCGCGAGCATCGGTGATGCGGTCGCGATGTACGCGAGACGAATCAAACGCCAGCACACGAACACGACGTGGATCGCCCAAGCGAGATCTGCGACTGTCCAGAGTTCTGGTTCGAACCGAACCGATGACGGACCTGGAAGGGTGTAGCCACGACCCTGACGTGCAAGAAGGCGCTGTGACGGAACGACGGGACCGGCCTGATGTGGAGGCAGAAATGAGCCTTCATCTGCTGTCAGAGCATCGTGGGGCACGCGTCCTCACACACACCCGCTACGGAGCCGCTGCCCTCTTCTCGTGCCGGTGCACCGGATGATGGGCGCAGCCTTGCGGTGTTCGGCACGCACTCCGGCGAGGTCGTCAACTTCCTCCGCCGCGAAGCGGGCACCGTCGTCGCGGTATTTCCGGCCGATCCGGTCGATCGTGTCGGCCATCAAACATGGTCGCGGCAACGACCGATGCCACCGGGACTTGCGATTTCCCAGGGCCGAAGACAACCGGCCCACCCGTCGGCGGTGCCCGGCCGGCGCCGGGACATCGAGTGGGCAGTCGTATACATGATCTGCTGCTCGCCGGGTCGGTAACACCGTCAGGGCGGCGGACAGAGCAGAGCCCGCATCATCGGCTTCTATGGCAAATCGCAGCGAGGATGTCCCGTCGATATCGCGGGAAGATCGAAACACCCGTAGCCCTGGCTCACGGGATCCCGGCGCCCGACGATCCGCCACGAACACCACCGCACCCGGTCCTCCGAGCCCCGAGCCGCGAGCCGCGCTGACGTGTCGGGGGATCGAGCGAAGGTCACCGACAAGGCGGCATCGACAAATGGACGGAAGGCCCCGCTTCGACTATCGGTCGATCGCCGAAGCGGGACCCCGGCAGCCCGAACGCAGGGGATATCGGGATCTGCCCGTGCCCGGAGATGGAGCACGCCGCCTCGCCGCCACTGCATGCACACGCGGGGCGACCATGTTGCCCGTGGTGGATGCTCGTGGGACGAACCGCCGACAAGTGGGCCGCGCCAGCTGGCAACCACAATACTGTCGACGCGAAAATTATACTCAATTCCGTTATACAACACCAGTATTCGTTTATACTCTGCTGAGCTGCATCACCTCCCCTTGGGTGAGCGGCCAATCGTCGCCGATGGGAGTCCTGTCAGCGGCGGCTGACAGGACTCAGCACCGACACACCCGAGGAAAAGCGCGCACGATGCAGATCAGGACTGCCGCAGCGCGTGCCCTCACCATGCGACTCCGGATCGTCGTCCACAAGCGACCCTTACATCACGATGGCAGCCCCATGGGATCCCACCGAGCCGGGGCCGAAACCCCAACAAAGGCCGATCCCTCCGAAGCAGCGCTGGCCGATGACAGGTCGGCGGCGATCAATCCGGACGTTCAGCCAGCAGTTCGCACCCATGCCTCGAGCATGCGCCGTGCGATCGAGACCTTCCCCGGCAGCAACACGGGCGCATCGACCGAACTAGCCCAGTCGCCGGCGGCGAGGGCCTCCTTCACCTCCGCGCGGGAACACCACACAGCCTCGCAGATCTCACCATCACTGAAGATGAGCGGTTCTCGAGGATTGGCGACGGCATGGAAGCCGAGCATGAGGGAACGCGGAAACGGCCATGGTTGACTTCCGACGTAGGCCACGTCGGAGACAACGGGACCGACCTCTTCCGCAATCTCCCGCGCCACACAGCTTTCGAGCGACTCACCGGCCTCGACGAATCCCGCCAGCGTCGAGAAGTTCCGCGCCGGCCACGCCGCGTGTCGCGCCAACAGCACGCGGTCCGCCCCGTCATGTACCAGACAAATGATCGCAGGATCGGTCCGCGGGTACTCCTCCCGACCGCACGCAGTGCACACACGCGTCCAACCACCCGAGGTGATCGTCATCGGCGCCCCGTCCTTGGCGCAGAAGTGGGATTCGTCCTGCCACATCAGCAGGGCTTGCGCGGTGAGATACCGTTCGGCATCAACAGCATCGAAGAACGCGCCGTGTGACCGCAGGTCACCGAACTCGATGCCCGCGCTCTCCATGGGGGCATCCGTGAGAAACTCGTCCCGTACAGCCCATTGATGCACTGTACCAACAACTCCCAACAAGACCGCGTGTGTCGGAGGTTGGGGACAATAGTCGGCAGCCGACTCGAGGAGCAGTTGTCCATCGATGATGCGAACCTGACCGGCACCGTTCACGCGAAGCAGCCGCGCATCCGGCCATGCCCTCGCCTGCGCGGTCGCATCGTCACGTAGCGCCACAGGGCGACTCAAGACATCACCAGGAAGGGCACCCCCGACACCGTCAGCGTTCACCACTGATCACAACCTTCCGCAACGAGCGACCATGTCGACCGGCACTTCGTTCGTGAGCGTGCGGCCGGCACTGCCGTCAGGCAAACTCGAACTGGATCGACGAGTACGATTCGGACATCACCGAGATGAATTCTTCAACGAGGCGAACATGATCGGGATGGGCCAGATATGCGCGGAAGGCGGGGACGTCTTCGAAAATCGCAGATATTGCATAGTCGCCGATCCCGGGCTTGAGGGCGAGGTCCCTTCCGTAACGAAACTCGACGACCTGGGGAATGCTCGCCGATATCGCGTCAAGAGCCTTGTGGAACGATTCGACCTGCTCGTCGGTGATGTCCTTCTTCCATGTGAATGTCACGACGTGATGCAACATGATAATCCCTCTCTGGAAGCATAATTCGAGCTCGACACCCGAAGTGGGCGGCACGTTTTTCAGAGCCGCTGATGTGTCCTCACCATGACGTGCGGCGACCGAACATCTTTCCCCGCAGCCCGCGGACGTACAGGGAACCCATTTCTCGAGAGCACCTCGAGGGTGAACCCGTTCTCCGGTGGGTCCCTCGCGGTGCCGGGCGCGTCATCGAACGGTGATGGTGAGATTCTGGCCGTCTGTGGGTCACTTGGGTGACGGTAGAACAGTGATGGACCTTCGGTGTGTCCGATTGTGCAACACACATCTACGAGAACCGGGACAGACGGACAGTTGTGTTGTTTTCGGACACTCGTCCGCTCTGACCTCCTCGTAGTGTGACTCCACCGAATCGGCGATTGACCAAGTCCGCCTATCACATCAAGGAGATCACCATGGCACTCGATCCTGTAGTCGAGCAGTTGATAGACACGTTGAACGAGCAGGGACTGAAGTCGTTCGAGCAGATGAGTGTCGCTGAAGTCCGTGAGGTCATCGAATCCTTCAGCGGACTGCAGGCGCCGAAAGCGGATCTTGCTCGTGTCGTCGACACGGTCTACCCCGGACCGGATGGCGACCAGGCCGTGCGTCTGTACATTCCGGAGTCCGATGCGCCCCTGCCGGTTGTGGTGTACATCCACGGCGGCGGGTGGGTTGCGGGCAGCCTCGACGTTACCGAGCAGCCTTGTCGCGCGCTGGCCGCGGACGCCCGAGTCATCGTGGCCGCCGTGAGTTACCGGCTCGCTCCCGAACACAAGTTCCCTGCCGCACCCGAAGACGCGTTCGCTGCTTTGAACTGGGTAGTCGACAACGTCGCCGACTTCGGTGGTGATGCGACGCGTGTCGCCATCATGGGCGACAGTGCCGGTGGCAATCTCGCCGCCGTCACCGCACTTCGGGCACGTGATACCGGCTCACCGGCCTATGTGCTCAGGTGTTGGTCTATCCGGTTATCGACGGCACGGCACGCTTCCCGTCATGGGAGGAGAATGCCGAGGGATACCTGATCACCGCGGCAGCAATCGGCTGGTTCTGGGAGCAGTACCTGGCCACACTGGAAGACGCCGAGAACCCGTACGCCTCGCCGGCCAAGGCGAAGAGTTTGGCGGGGCTTCCTCCCACGCTGATGTTGGTCAACGAGTACGAGGTCACCCGCGACGAATGCCTGAACTACGGGCGGATGCTGACCGAACAGGGTGTCCCGGTCCAGGTCGAACTGTATAGCGGTCTTGTCCATGGCGTGTACTGGATGACTGGTGCAGTTCCGCGCAGCGCTGAATTGCACAGCGCGGTTGTCGAATTCCTCGGCAAACAGTTCGCTCGCTGAGTACGAGTAACCGGTGGCTGTGCCGCAGTCATGTGCTACGAGCACAGCCGCCCGTTGCTCGCTCAGCGCGTGCCCGCCGGCGTGTTGCACTCAGGTCCTCGTGGAGCCCATGCCTGGTCCAGCCGCCGGCTCCTCGAAGTGGCGGGCCCGCCGGCACACAATCTTCGAGCGCTGGATGTGCACGAGACACGAATACGGTCGTCGGGTTCCTCTTCGGGCAACTCAGTGAGGTCGAGACGTCCGAACTCGGGCGGGTGAACATCATGCTCCTCGTCCTGCCCCTGGCACTGAGGTAACAGTCAGTAGACCAGTGCTCGATCGAAGAGGACTCGTCGACCTTCACGACATCGTTCCTGTTGATGCGATTGCCTTGCCGAACGTCCACGTGTCCGCACCGCTGATCGAGGAGCTTTCTACGTGAGGCATCGTCACTCGCCGGTGAATGCGGCAGGGCGCTTCTCCATGAGGGCGTTGACTGCTCTCGTGTGATCGGTGGTCTGTTGAACCAGCGCCTGCAGAGCAGCGGACAGTTCGAGGAGACTGTCGAGGCTCTGGTGCTGCCCTTCACGCAGGAGTTTTTTGGCCATCCGTACCGAGTGCGGAGGATTGGCGGCCACCCTGTTGGCGAGAGCACGAGCTTCGTCGAGCAGCTGATCGGGAGGAACGACGTTCGAGACCAATCCCCACTCGAGAGCCTGTGTTGCGTCGACACGGTCACCCGTGAGAATCATCTCGGCCGCCCGCGCCATACCGACCGCCTTCGGCAACAACCACGCACCCCCGTCACCCGGGATGATGCCCAGCTTGACGAAGCTCTCAGCAAAGAACGCTTTTTCGCTGGCGATTCGGAGGTCGCACATGAGGCAAGATCGCACCCGGCACCGATTGCAGGGCCGTTCACCGCTGCAATCAAAGGTACGTCGCAGTTGTACATCGCTCGTGGGATCCGTTGTATCCCGGCGCGATAGCCATCGCGTTGTTCGTGAGGCTTCCCGCCGAACAGCCCCCGGCGATTCGCCATGTCCTTGACGTTGCCGCCGGCGGAGAAGGTCGATCCCGCGCCGGTGACAATGACAGCGCGTACCCCGTAATCGGCGTTGACGGCATCCACGCATGCGACCAATGCGTCGACGACATCCATCCCTGAGACTGGGTTACGTTCAGCCGGCCGATTGATCGTCCACGTTTCGATGAATCCGTCGCGTTCTACGAGAACTGGATTTTCCATGTATGTGTCTTCCCGATCTTCACTGCAATCGATGGTTCGGATAGTGCACTGCTGACTGGCATGCGAACGGACTCGGCGGCGGTCTGGTCGAAGCAGACCGCCGCCGAGACACGTTCCTCTTTCGTGGGCGCGCTGTGCTTTCAGTTGCACGCCCTACATGCGGTGTTCAGGCGAGCCCCAACTTCGGCCGTAGCCACTGGGCGATCCGGTTCAGTGCCTGATCCGCCTCGGGTGCTCGTCCCGCGTTGAAGTGGAAGACATGCTGCTGTTCGTCGACCACGTCGAGCACGGCTTCGCTCCCTGCCTTTTCGATCAACTCGACGACCCGGCGCGAGTCGTCGAGCAGAGTCTCATAGCCGCCGACCGATACATAGACGGGAGGGAAGTCTGTGTAGTCCCTGAGCAGGGGGTTTGCCCGCGGGTCCGTCGCTTCCGAGAGGTCGGTCAGGAAATTCTCCCGCATCATCTCGAGGACTGCCCTCTTGGCCAGGACGTCGACTGCGTCGTTCGATTCGATCGTCAACCCCTTGATCTCCATATCGAGCCACGGCGAAAGAGCGACAACGGCGGCCGGAGTGGGAAGTGCCATACCCGCAAGTTCGAACACGGTCGAGATGGCGAGATGTGCGCCTGCCGAGTCGCCGACCGTCGCCGTATGTTCTGCCTTGTAGCCCTGCGTACGGAGCCACTTGTGCACGGCAATGCAGTCTTCGAGCTGTGCTGGATGCTTTGCCTCCGGCGCGAGCCGGTAGTCCACCACGAGTGCGTGAACTCCTGCCAGCTTGGCGAGGTGTGCGGCAAGCTTGCGATGGGAAAAGCGTGAACCTGTCACGAATCCGCCGCCGTGCGTGAAGACGATCACCCGGTCTTCGGCGGCGCCAGCGGCTTGGCCCATGTTGCCGGCACACCGTTGGCTGTCACTTCTTCATACGTGACATCGGTGGGTTCGATGGTGGGAAGATGCCATTCTTCGAACATGTCTCGCTGACCTGCGAGATCCATACCTTCGGACCGTCGAAGCCAGGACGAGTACAGGTCGTTGAGGAACAGCGATTCTTTGCTCACGGACATGTGTTGCTCACTTTCATCACCGGTCGAGAAGGAAATTGACTGATCAGGAAGGCGTGAAGCTGGTGTATCGCGTACGCACGGTGTCACCCCACCCAGTCGGCTGATCAGAAAAGGCCGCTAGGGAAGGTCAACGATTGCCTCGGATTGTCGAAATGTCGGTACTCATCGATCGCCACATCGGTTCGGCGTCGAGGCTTGCGCCGTCGAGGCGGTGATGTGATGGTTCCGCGATGTCGCTGATCGAACTTTTCGCATCCGTCGCTCACTATGCGAACGCACAGATGCAAGTTGTACGGGTCGTTCGTGCCGACGCTACTGGAAGAGTGCTGATTGCAACTCAATGTAGAGATGCTGCAACTTCTTTCCATCGAGGTGGAGCAGCCGGGTCGTCCTCAGATCCCTACGAGAGGTCCGATGACGGGCTTCCACTGGTAGATGCTCTGGTCGATGACAACACCCTGCGTGACATAGGGGTCCTCGGCGAGCAGGGCCTGCAGGTCGTCTTCGCTGTCCGCCTTGAACACGAGCAGCGCG
>LATQ01000001.1:2790228-2803853 GCA_001017865.1 Rhodococcus sp. IITR03 | reverse complement strand
ATCGGCTCGGCTCCGACCATGCGAAGGGATTCGCCGTCGGGGATCTGGCCGTCTCCCCGTCCGACCGGCAGCTACGACGGCTCGGTCTCGAACGGCCGGCGCCGGCCGAACATCGGGTCCTGCGCCCGGCGGAACGTCCGCTCCGCGCTCTACGGGCCGAGGAGGACTGTCTCTGGTTCGACTTCGGCGATCTCTGCGACCACACCACGGCGCCGGTCGACTATCTGGCGCTCGCGGCGGATCACCTGTTCTGGGTCGTCGACAAGATCCCGGATCTGACGACCGCGGGTCGCGAACCCGCGCAGCGGTTCGCCAATCTGGTGGACGTGCTCCACGACCGCGACGTGCGGGTCGTGTTCGTCTCGGAGGTCGCGGTATCGGAACTCGCTGCTCCGGCGGGACCCGTCGCGCACGACATCGGACGCCTGCGGAGCCGACTGGCCCAGCTGAGGACGATTCAGGACACGAGTTCGCGCACCGACGCCGGAACGTCACGAGTGCGCCGGTAGGGGCCGGCGACGGCGACCGCGAACGGCCGGTGCAGCAGGTCGGCGGCCACGCTGCGCACCTCCTCGGTGGACACCGACGAGATGCGTTCGAGGGTCTCGGTGATGCTCCAGTGCTGCCCGTAGCTCAGTTCGCTGCGGCCGATCCGGTGCATGCGCGCCCCGGTGTCCTCGAGTCCGAGCACGAGACCGCCGCGCAGCGACCCCTTGGCACGGGCGCATTCCGCGTCGGTGATGCCGTGTTCGGCCACGTCGGTGAGCACCTCCCGGACCACCGCGGCGACCTCACCGAGGTTGTCGGGCTGACAGCCCGCGTACACGGAGAAGGCGCCCGTGTCGGCGAAGGTGTCGGTGCCGGAGTACACCGAGTAGGCCAGACCCCGCTTCTCGCGTACCTCCTGGAACAGGCGCGAACTCAGACCACCACCGACGGCGGCGTTGAGCACCGACAACGCCCAGCGACGCCCGTCGTGCCGGCCGAAGGACCGCACGCCGAGGGTCAGGTGCGCCTGTTCGTTGTCGCGCTCGACGATGCTCATCGTCGGCGCGGTGCGCAGTTCGAGCCGTCCGTCGCGGCAGGGCGCGGGAGTGGCCGCGTCGTCCAGGTGACCGGCGAAGGCGCGGCGCACCAGTCGACGGTGTGCGCGTGGTCGACGTTGCCGGCGACCGCGACGACCATCCGCGGCGGGGTGTAGCGGCGCACATGGAACGAATGCAACTGGGTCCGGGTCATGGACTCGATCGACTCGACAGATCCGATGATCGGCGGCCGAGGGGGTGATCGCCGTACAGCGCGGTGAGCAGCGAGTCGCCGAGCAGGTCCTCGGGATCGTCGTCGCGCATCGCGATCTCCTCGAGCACCACCTGACGCTCGACGTCGACGTCCGCGCTCAGGCACCGGCCGCGCAGGACGACGTCGGCGACGACCTCGACGGCGATCGGCAGGTCGTCGTCGAGGACGTGCGCGTAGAAGCAGGTGTGTTCCTTGCTGGTGAACGCGTTGAGCTCTCCCCCGATCCCGTCCATCGTCTCGGCGATGTCGAGAGCGGTGCGCGTCGGGGTCGCCTTGAACAGCAGGTGCTCGAGAAAGTGGGCGGCGCCTGCGACCGACGGTTGTTCGTCGCGGGATCCGACACCGACCCACACTCCGACGGCCGCCGAGCGCACTCCGGGGACGTGCTCGGTGACGACCCGCACTCCCCCGGGGAGGACCGAGCGGCGGACGCCGGTGGCCGCGACGGGTGCGGGGGTCGAAGCGTCGTTCTTCACGTGGGAACTGGAAGCCATGGGGATCTTCGGTGGTCCTGACAAGGTCGGGGGCGCGGAACATTTCACAGTACACCGGGACTCTCCCCCACCATCGGTCGCGCTCACCACCCCCGTCGTTGTGGTTGCGAACCCACGAGCCGGCCGGGACGTGCCTCCTCGCGGCTGCGGTAGACGATGTACGGCCGGAACAGGTATCCGACGGGGGCACTGAAGGCGTGGACGAGGCGCGTGAACGGCCAGATGGCGAAGAGCGCGAGGCCGATCAGGCGTGCAGCTGGAAGCTGAACGGCGCCTCCACCATCAGGTCGCCGCGGGGTTGCAGGACCCAGATCGACCGGAACCACGGCGAGACGGTCTCCCGGTAGTTGTGTTCCTCGCCCACGACGCCCGACCCCATCAGCGTGGTGGCGAGACCCGCCACGATCGCGGCGACGAGCACGAGATACATGACCTTGTCGTTGAGAGTGGTGGCGCTGAAGACGGGACCGCGGGTGCGACGGCGGTACACGAGCAGGGAGATGCCGACGAGCGTCGAGACACCGGCGATCGTGCCGAGCGTGATGGCCTGCACGTGATAGGCGTGCTGACTCAACCCGACGGCGTCGGTCCACGACTGCGGGATCACCAGGCCGATGACGTGGCCGACGATCACGACCAGGATCCCGAAGTGGAACATCGGGCTCGCGATGCGCAGTAACCGCGCCTCGTACAGCTGGGACGAACGGGTGGTCCATCCGAACTTGTCGTATCGATACCGCCACCAGGTCCCCACCGCGACGATCGCGAGCGTCACGTACGGCACCACGTCCCAGAAGATCTCTCCTGCACTCATGATTCCGGGACTCCTCGCCGCGGCGGCACCGTCAGGGTGAAGGGCTGCAATCCGATCGACTCGCGGGGCGGTCCCGCCTGCGCAAGGCGCCGGGCCCGTTCCTCGTCCCGGGCGGTGACCGGCGGGAGGGTCGCGCACGACGGCCGCGACGACCTGCGCGTACGGCGAGCCGGCCTCACGCAGGGAGGTGTGCAGCACGTCGAGGGCCACCCGATACCGGGTGAGGAGTTCCTCGCCCGCGGCGGGATCCACGGTGGCCGCGAATTCGAGAACCACCGGCAGATGGTCGGGTGATTCGTGGACGGGCGGCTCGACACCCGCGGCGCGGTAGGCACTCGCGAAGGCGTGCATCTCGGCGCCGCGATTCCGGGTGTCGCCCGCGGTCCAGTAGGTCAGGTACATCGTCGAGCGTCGCCGCAGGTCGAAGGTCTCGACGTACCGTTGGGCCAGGACGAGCAGATCCGGTTCGTTCAGTGCGCGGACCGCCGTCCCCAGCATGTCCTTCTCGGGATCGGTGATGTGGTCGACGAGTTGCCCGGCGACGCCCAGCCGTCCGGCGTGTCCGTCGTCGGGATAGGCGAGCAGCAGCGACGCGGCCTGACGGACGAGACGATGGTGCAGGGCGCGATCGACGCCGGCGCGCCGTGGACGCAACAGTCTCATCGCTTCTCCCCTTCCGTGCCGTGACCGCCCGGGAACATGCCCGTCGGCACGCCCTTGCCGTCCCAGTTCAGGAGATTCACCCGCGACGGGTTCGACGCGTTCGCTGCCATCCCCTCACTGGTCTGCCGCTGCGCGAGGGCGTGGAAGGTCTCGACCGCCACCGGGACCGGGGCGCCGCTGGCCTCCCCGAACGGACCCGACTCGTACATGCCGGGGCCACCCTCGTAGGACAACGCGCAGTCCGTCGCCGACTCCTCGAGCCGATGCCCTTCGGCCGCGTAGGCGGTGGGGATGACGTATCGCTCGTCGTACTTGGCGAGGGCGAGGAGCCGGTACATCTCGTAGATCCGTTCCTCGGTCATGCCGACGGCCTCGGGGATCTCGGGGCGGGTCTCGCGGCCGAGATTGATGTCGCGCATGTAGGAGCGCATCGCCGCGAGTCGTCGCAGCACCGTCTCGACCGTCGCGGTGTCCCCGGCGGTGAACAGTTCCGCAAGGTACGCGATGGGGATGCGCAGGGCGTCGAGGGCGCCGAACAGGTTGCCGATGTCCTCGCCGTCGTGTCCCTCCCGGCTGACGGCGTCGACGACCGGCGACAGCGGTGGCACGTACCAGACCATCGGCATCGTCCGGTACTCCGGATGCAGCGGCAACGCGACCCGGTACGTGCTGATCAGGTCGTAGACCGGCGACCGTTGCGCGGCCTCGATCCACTCGTCGGAGATGCCCTCGGCGCGGGCGCCGGCGATCACTTCGGGGTCGCGCGGGTCGAGCAGCAGCCCGCGTTGCGCCTCGTACAGGTCGGTGTCGTTCTCCACCGATGCCGCCTCCAGGACCCGGTCGACGTCGTAGAGGACGAGACCGATGTACCGGAGCCTGCCCACGCACGTCTCCGAGCACACCGTCGGCAACCCGACCTCGACCCGCGGGTAGCAGAAGGTGCACTTCTCGGCCTTGCCGGTCTTGTGGTTGAAGTACACCTTCTTGTACGGGCATCCGGACACGCACATCCGCCAGCCGCGGCACCGGTCCTGGTCGACGAGGACGATGCCGTCCTCCGATCGCTTGTACATCGCGCCGGACGGACACGACGCCACACACGACGGGTTGAGGCAGTGCTCGCAGATCCGCGGCAGGTAGAACATGAAGGTCTGCTCGAACTCGAGCTTGACCCGGTCGCCGACCTTCTTCAGAATCGGGTCGTCGGGCACGATCGACGGCGAGCCACCGAGATTGTCGTCCCAGTTCGCCGACCATTCCACCTTCATCGGCTCGCCGGAGATCAGGCTGCGCGGTGACGCCACCGGGACGTGGTCGCCGAGCGGCGCGTTCGTCAGGTTGTCGTAGTCGTAGGTCCACGGTTCGTAGTAGTCGTCGATCGACGGCATCTTCGGGTTCGAGAAGATGCGCGCGAGTTTCGCGAGGCGTCCACCGTCGCGGAGACGCAGCCGTCCCTTGCTGTCCCGGACCCAGCCGCCGCGCCAGCGCTCCTGATCCTCGTAGGTGCGCGGATAGCCCTGGCCCGGGCGGGTTTCGACGTTGTTGAACCACACGTACTCGGTGCCCGACCGGTTGGTCCACGCCTGCTTGCAGGTCACCGAACAGGTGTGGCATCCGATGCACTTGTCGAGGTTCATCACCATCGCAAGCTGTGCCATGACCTTCACGACCGCCTCGCTTCCTGCTCACGCATCAGTAGACGACCTCCTGGGATCGGCGCCGCACGATCGTCACCTCGTCGCGCTGGTTGCCCGTCGGGCCGAGATAGTTGAACGCGTAGGCCGTCTGCGCGTATCCGCCCGCGAGGTGGCTCGGTTTGATGAGGATGCGGGTGAGCGAATTGTGGATGCCGCCGCGGCGTCCGGTGGTCTCGCTGCGCGGGACGTCGATGACGCGGTCCTGGGCGTGGTAGACGAACACCACCCCTTCGGGCATGCGGTGCGAGACGATCGCCCGGCACACCACGACACCGTTGCGATTGACGGCCTCGACCCAATCGTTGTCGCCCACCGAGATCTTCGCGGCGTCGGCCGGCGACATCCACATCGTCGGCCCGCCCCGGGACAGCGACAGCATGAACAGGTTGTCCTGGTACTCCGAGTGGATCGACCACTTCGAGTGTGGGGTCAGATATCTCACCGTCAGGCCGATACCGTCACCGGAGCCGACCGCCTGCTCGCCGAACAGCCGCGACATGTCGAGCGGGGGCCGGTAGACCGGGAGCTGCTCCCCGAGTTCTTCGAGCCAGTCGTGGTCGACGTAGAAGTGCATCCGGCCCGTCAACGTGTGGAAGGGTTTCAGCTCCTCGATGTTCACGGTGAACGGCGCATACCGGCGACCTCCCGTTTCGCTCCCCGACCATTCGGGGCTCGTGATGACCGGTACGGGACGGGCCTGGGTGTCGGCGTAGGTGATCCGCCGTTCCTCGCTACCCTCCGCGAGGTGCACGAGTCGTCGTCCGGTGCGTTTCTCCAGTTCACGGAAACCCTCGACGGCGAGCCTGCCGTTGGACGTGCCCGACAGCGCGAGGATCGTGTCGGCCATCCGTTCGGCGGTGGTGATCGCCGGACGGCCCCGTCCGGCACCGGAATCCATGACGCCGAATCTCTGTGCCAGTTCGGCGACCTCACGGTCCGGCCGGGTCACGACGCCTTGGTGTTCAACCCGAGGTCTCGACGAGCGGACCGAGCGTCGCCCACTTCTCCGCGATCGCACCGTAGTCCCGTTCGACGACGGCGAGCGGACCCATCGTCCTCCCCGGAACCGGCACTTCGCCGGTCGAGCGCCAGTCCCGTTCGGTGCCGGAAGGATACGCCATCGCTGCGGGCGTGTCGTGCTGCAGTGTCCCCATCACGATGTCGGTGCGGGTTCCAGGTGAGTCCGGGCGAGGGTGCTGAAGGTCTGCGCGATGGCGCCGAAAGCGTCGTAGTCCGAACGGGTCTCCCAGGGCGGGTCGACCGCCGCGGTGAAAGCGTGGATGTAGGGGTGCATGTCGGTGCTCGACAGGTCGCCCTTCTCGTACCAGGTCGCGGCGGGCAGGACGATGTCGGAGAACAACGTCGTCGAGGTCATGCGGAAGTCGATCGACATGAGCAGGTCGAGTTTTCCTTCGGGCAGGTCGTCGGGCCACGCCACCTCACCGGGCCGCAGGCCGGGGGCCGTCGGCTCGGCCTGCACGTTGGAATCGGTGCCGAGCAGGTGCCGCAGGAAATACTCGTTGCCCTTGCTGGACGAGCCGAGCAGGTTCGACCGCCACACGCTGAGCACGCGCGGCCAGTTCCGCGGGTCGTCGGGGTCGGTCACCGACAGTTTCAGTTCGCCCGAGGCGAGTTGCTGCGCGACGTGCTGTGGGATATCCCGTCCCGCCGCCCGTGCCTGTTCGGCAACCTCGTGGGTGTTGCGGTCGAACTGGGGATAGAAGGGCGTCCAGCCCATGGCGACCGCGGACGCCATGACGTCCATCGTGTGCTTGTCGCGGAAACGCCCGCGCCCCAGCGGACTGGCCAGCGCGTCGGCACGGTAACCGTCGTAGCGCCATTGGTCGGTGTGCACGTACCAGTAGGAAGTGCCGGCCATCTGGCGGGGCGGGCGAGACCAGTCCGTCCCCATCGCCATGGCCGCCCATCCCGTGACGGACGGCACTTCTCCTGCCCGACGTAGTGCGCCCATCCACCCCCGTTGCGTCCCATGCAGCCGGTGAGCATGAGCAGCGCGAGCACCGCGCGATAGGTCGCGTCGCCGTGGAACCACTGGCAGATGCCGGCCCCATGATGATCATCGAACGCCCGCCCGACTCCTCGGCGTTGCGGGCGAACTCCGTCGCGATCCGGATCGCCTGGGCCGCGGGCACCCCGGTGAGGGCCTCCTGCCAGGCCGGGGTGTACGGCGAGCCCGGGTCGTCGTACCCGCTCGGCCACTGCCCGGGCAGGTCGAGCTCCGGACGGTTCACCCGTACTGCGCGAGCATCAGTCGAAGACGGTGCACACGAGGTGATCCCCGATCCGACGGACCGGCACACCCCGTTCGATGCTCTCACCGTGCCCGTCGACGGTGTCGAAACTCGGCAGGTGCACCGCCGCGGTCTCGACCGCTCCCCCGCCGCCGGCGCGACCGTCAGTCGGGACGAGGTCACCGAGTTCGAGATTCCACTTGCCGATGCCGTCGTCGCCGTAGCGGAAGCCGAGGGAGCCCGGGGGTACGACGACGGTGTCGGTCGCACCGTCGACGAAGACCGGCTTGAACGCCGCGTTCTCGACGCTGTGTCCGAGATCGACGGCGGTGAGGTTCTTGCCCGGCACGAGCCGTCCGCCGCGTTCCTCGAGCCGCACGAGGAACGGCAGATCGGTGTATCGGCGCACATAGTCGACGAAGAACGGAACGCGCTGCCGCACATAGAACTCGGTGAGGAGCACATGGCCCATCGCCATCGCCAGGCACCGTCGGTACCGGCCGCGCACGCCATCCACTCGTCGGCGAACTTGGTGTTGTCGGCGTAGTCCGGACTCACCGAGACGACCTTGGTGCCGCGGTAGCGGACCTCCGTCATCCAGTGCGCGTCCGGGGTGCGCGTGACGGGCACGTTCGAACCCCACATCATCAGGTAGGAGGCGTCCCACCAGTCCCCGGACTCGGGCACGTCGGTCTGATCGCCGAAGACCTGCGGCGACGCCACCGGCAGGTCGGCGTACCAGTCGTAGAACGACGTCATCACGCCGCCGAGCAGTTCGACGAACCGGGAACCGGCGGCGAAGGAGACCATCGACATGGCGGGGATCGGCGAGAAGCCGGCCACCCGGTCGGGTCCGTACTCCTTGATGGTGTGGACGTGCGCGGCGGCGATCATCTCCGTGGCCTCGGCCCACGTGACGCGCACCAGCCCACCCTTGCCGCGGGCACGCTGGTAGCGGCGGCGCCGCTCGGGATCGTTCTGGATGTCGGCCCAGGCGAGCACCGGATCGCCGAGTCGCTGCCGCGCCTCCCGGTACATCTCGACGAGCAGCCCGCGCGCGTACGGATAGCGCACGCGCGTCGGCGAGTAGGTGTACCAGGAGAAGGCCGCGCCGCGCGGCACCCACGCGTTCGTACTCGGGACGGTCGGGCCCGACTGTCGGATAGTCGGTTTCCTGGGTCTCCCAGGTGATGATGCCGTCCTTGACGTAGATCTTCCACGAACACGAACCGGTGCAGTTCACCCCGTGTGTGGAGCGGACGACCTTGTCGTGGCTCCAGCGGTCCCGGTAGAAGATGTCGCCTTCTCGGCCACCGCGCCGCGTGACCGTGCGTGTGTCGTCGGACTGCTCGCCGGAGGTGAAGAACCGTCCGCTGCGCACGAGCAGTTCCTCGATCCGGTTCCCGATTCCGGCGGTGTCCGTCACGATTTCTCCTCACGTACGTCGCGGGCCCCGGATCCTGCTGCCGTCGGGGGCGGTTCGTGGGTGTGCAGGCGGAATGCGGTGTAGAGCAGGCACACCAGTGCCGTCGCCGCGAGCAGGAGCAGACCGACGGTGTAGTCGTTGCCCTCGGCGTCGTAGGTCGCGCCCATCACCAGGGGCGGGAAGTAACCGCCGAGCCCACCGGCTGCGGCGACGATGCCGGTGACACTGCCCACCGCGTGTGCCGGGGCGCGACGCGCCACCCACGCGAAGACACCACCGGTGCCGATGCCCAGGAAGATCGCCATCGTGATGAACGTCAGCGCCGACCACAGGTCGGGCGGGGGCTGGAAGGTCGCGATCACCGCCATCACCGCGGTACCGGCGAAGGAGGCCAGGACCACGTACTTCGGCGGCACCCGGTCCGACAGCGCTCCGCCCACGGGCCGCGCCAGGACCGCGGCGAGCGCGAAACCCGCCGTGCGCGTACCGGCGTCGACGGCGGAGAAGCCGTAGATCGTCTTGATGTAGGTCGGCAGATAGTTGCTGAATGCCACGAACCCGCCGAACACGACAGCGTACAGGAACGACATCTCCCAGGTCACACCGAGTTTCGCCGCGGCGGTCAACTTGGGCAGCACCGGATCGGTGTTGGGACGGAATTCGGGAGCGTTGCGCATCACCAGGATGCACACCACGGCGGTCACGGCGAGCGCGGCCGCCACGACGATGTGGGTGGGCACCAGCCCGAACCAGTTCACGAAGCGCGGTGTGAAGAAGGCCGACAGGGCCGTGCCCACCATGCCCGCCCCGAACACGCCGGTCGCGAAGCCGCGGCGGGCAGGTTCGTACCAGTTGTTGGCGAACGGGATCCCGACCGCGAAGATCGTGCCGGCGATGCCGAGGAAGAACCCGCAGACCAGGAGCAGCGGGTAGGAGCCGGCCTCGGCGGCGAATCCGACCGCGACGACGGGAACGATCGACAGCAGCGAGACGGCGATGAACATCGCCCGTCCGCCGTACCTGTCCGTCATCGCCCCGACCGCGATGCGGCCGAGGGAGCCTACGAGGATCGGCGTGGCCACCAGCATCGACGCTTCCGTGCTGCTGAGCGACATGTCGGTGGCGTAGGTCGTCGACAGCGGCCCGATCATGTTCCAGGCCCAGAAGTTGATGGCGGACACCCAGGTTGCCAGAGCCAGATTCGCTCCGCGCAACCTCCCGAGATCCGTTGGCGTGGCCGTTCTCACATATTCAGGGAACCATTCCCGGGCGCGGTCCGGACCCGGTTCGGCGGAACCTCACCCGGATGACGTCCGGCCGTTGCACCCCGGTAACCATGGTCTGCCGGAAACGACGCACCCGTGGTGCCCGACCGGATGTCGGCGCCACGGGTGCGGGGTTCACGCGCCCACCGGGAACCGGCAGGCGGGTGGGGTGATCAGGACTCGGCGTTCTCGCCGGTCGCAGCGGCCTCGGCCGACTCGTCCTCGACGGGGACGAGGCTGATCT
Organism: Rhodococcus sp. IITR03; assembly: GCA_001017865.1. The sequence continues at coordinate 2,793,699 of LATQ01000001.1, read as the reverse complement.
TGCCGCGGTTGTCGATGTCGGCGATCTCGACGCGGATCTTCGAACCGACGTTCACGACGTCCTCGACCTTGGCGATGCGCTTGCCGTTGCCGAGCTTGCTGATGTGCACCAGGCCGTCGCGGCCGGGGAGCAGGGAGACGAACGCTCCGAACGCCGTGGTCTTGACACGGTGCCGAGGAAGCGCTCGCCGACCTTCGGCAGCTGCGGGTTGGCGATGGCGTTGATCTTGTCGATCGCGGCCTGCGCGGACGGGCCGTCCGCTGCACCGACGTAGACGGTGCCGTCGTCTTCGATGGAGATGTTGGCGCCGGTCTCCTCGGTGATCGAGTTGATCATCTTGCCCTTGGGGCCGATGACCTCACCGATCTTGTCCACCGGGACCTTGATGGTGGTGATACGCGGAGCGAACTCGCTCATCTCGTCGGGCGTGTCGATGGCCTCGGCCATGACCTCGAGGATCGTGGCGCGGGCATCGTGGGCCTGCGAGAGCGCACCGGCGAGGACCTGCGACGGGATACCGTCGAGCTTGGTGTCGAGCTGCAGGGCGGTCACGAAGTCCTTCGTGCCGGCGACCTTGAAGTCCATGTCGCCGAACGCGTCCTCCGCACCGAGGATGTCGGTGAGGGCGACGTAGCGGGTCTCGCGGGTGCCGTCCTCGAGTTCGACCTCGTCGGAGACCAGGCCCATGGCGATACCGGCGACCGGGGCCTTGAGCGGCACACCGGCGTTGAGCATCGACAGCGTCGAGGCGCAGACCGAACCCATGGACGTCGAGCCGTTGGAGCTCAGGGCCTCGGAGACCTGACGAATGGCGTAGGGGAACTCCTCCTGGCTCGGGAGCACCGGGATCAGGCACGCTCGGCGAGCGCACCGTGACCGATCTCGCGACGCTTCGGGGAGCCCACACGACCGGTCTCACCGGTGGAGTACGGCGGGAAGTTGTAGTGGTGCATGTAGCGCTTGCTGGTCTCGGGACCGAGCGAGTCGACCTGCTGCGCCATCTTGACCATGTCGAGCGTGGTGACGCCCATGATCTGGGTCTCGCCGCGCTCGAACAGCGCCGAACCGTGGGCGCGGGGAACGACCGCGACCTCGGCGGAGAGGGCACGGATGTCGGTGACACCGCGACCGTCGATGCGGAACTGGTCGCGCAGGATGCGCTGGCGCACGAGCTTCTTGGTCAGCGAGCGGAAGGCAGCGCCGATCTCCTTCTCGCGACCCTCGAAGTTCGGAGCGACCTGCTCGAGCACCTCGACCTTGATCTCGTCGGTGCGGTCGTCGCGCTCCTGCTTGCCGGCGATGGTGAGCGCCTCGGCGAGCTTCTCAGACGCAGCGGACTCGACCGCGGCGTAGACGTCGTCCTGGTAGGGCGGGAACAGCGGGAAATCGCCGGTGGGCTTCGCGGAGGCAGCGGCGAGCTGCTGCTGCGCGATGCACAGGCGGGCGATGAACGGCTTCGCTGCCTCGAGGCCCTCGGCCACGACGGTCTCGGTGGGCGCCTGGCGCCACCGTCGACGAGGGCGATGACGTTCTCGGTCGCCTCGGCCTCGACCATCATGATCGCGACGTCGGCGGTGTCGGGGTTGTCTCCCCCACCGACGATGCGACCGGCGACGACCATGTCGAAGACGGCGTTCTCGAGCTGCTCGACGGTCGGGAACGCGACCCACTGGCCCGACTTGTTGTCGTCGGAGACGATGAGCGCGACACGCACGCCACCGACCGGGCCGGAGAACGGCAGGCCGGCGAGCTGGGTGGAGGCCGACGCGGCGTTGATCGCGACGACGTCGTAGAGGTCGTTCGGGTTCAGGCTCAGAACCGTGACGACGACCTGGATCTCGTTGCGCAGACCGTCGACGAAGGACGGGCGCAGCGGCCGGTCGATCAGGCGGCAGGTCAGGATCGCGTCGGTGGAGGGGCGTCCCTCGCGACGGAAGAACGAGCCCGGGATGCGACCCGCGGCGTACATGCGCTCCTCGACGTCCACCGTCAGCGGGAAGAAGTCGAACTGGTCCTTGGGCTGCTTCGAGGCGCTGGTGGCCGAGAGCAGCATGGTCTCGTCGTCGAGATAGGCGACGACCGAACCGGCGGCCTGGCGTGCGAGGCGGCCGGTCTCGAAACGGATGGTGCGGGTGCCGTAGGCACCGTTGTCGAGCGTCGCGGTGGTCTCGTAGACCCCTTCGTCGATCTCGACTGCGGTAGTGCTTGTCATCTGTATGTCTTCTCTTCCCTCTTCGTCTTCGCCGTACCCGCGCGGCGCCGCGACCCCCGTGGCCACGCTGCGCACCGACTCACGGAGGCGGTCGTCGATCGAAACCCTCCGGCGGATTCGGGATACGACACCCGACGGGACCGGAAGGTCACTACCGAGGACCGACACCGTCGGTGCATACGGATCATCGCCGCTGGAGGCGATGGAAGTCGCCGGCCGAACCGGCACAAACACCGACAGCAACGAGGCCCAGTGTAGTGGGTACCCCGTCGGCTGCCGGAAAAGATCAGCGAATGCAGATCAGGTCGTGTCGTGTCCGCGTCAGCGACGCAGACCCAGACGCTGGATGAGCGAGCGGTAACGCTCGACGTCGACCTTCTCGACGTACTTCAGCAGGCGGCGACGACGACCGACCAGCAGCAGCAGGCCGCGGCGGGAGTGGTGGTCGTGCTTGTGCTGCTTGAGGTGCTCGGTGAGGTCCACGATGCGCTTGGTGAGCAGTGCCACCTGCGCCTCGGGAGAACCGGTGTCGGTCTCGTGGAGGCCGTACTCGCCGAGGATCTGCTTCTTCTGTTCGGTGGTCAGAGCCACTGGGTCACTCCTGTACAACTGACGTCCGCGTGACGGTAGACGGACCGGAGTCCGCCCGGTACGGCCACCGCGAACCGCAGCGCGCACCGACGGTCCAGCCTATCAGAGCCGGCTTCCGCCGCCGAACCACGATCAGGATTCAACGCCGGCCGGCACCCGCGCGGCCCACCGCGGCCGACACCTCGGCGAAACCCTGGTCGAGCAGCTCGACATACCGGTCGATGTCTCGGTCGGGACGGAGGTCGTCCCGTGCCGGGGCCAGGACGGTGACCGCGAACGCATCCCCCGCCCGCGCGAAGGTGTGCATGAAGTCGACACGCGGCACGAGGGCCTGCACACCGGCAATGAACTTCAGGTGCCCCCACGGCACCGACCACCGCACGTCCGCACCGCAGTTGACGCTGCTGAGCGCCGTCGCGACGCCAGGGACCGCTCCGGACGCGAGCGCGCGCGCAGCGCGCGGGAGACACGCCGGAAGACCGGATAGGGCGCGGCGCCCGTGCGGTGCATCGCGTCGATGCTCTCCGCCGAGTCGACGCGGGCCCGTTCACGCGCGAGGGAGTCGGCAATCGTCGCCGCGCGCTGCGCAGGCTCGGGATCTCGACGTGCAGGGGCACCAGACCCGCCCGCGACGCGATTCACCCGAGCCGGCCGCCGACTCGCCGAGC
>LATQ01000001.1:2786156-2790128 GCA_001017865.1 Rhodococcus sp. IITR03 | reverse complement strand
GGCGCCGTCGAGCGGCGGGCGTCTCGAGGCGCGTGAGCCGCCGGGCGTATCGGAGGCGGGCGACCCGCCGGACGCAGTCAACCGAGCACGCCGCGTAGGGCGGCGACGATCCGATCGGTGTCGCCGTGGGCGGTGTACCCCGCCGCCAGGCGGTGTCCTCCGCCGCCGAGTGCGGTGGCGACGGCGGACACGTCCACCGAGGTCTTCGCGCGCAGCGAGACGGTCCACTCCTCGGGAGCGACCTCCTTGAACACCGCGGCGACCTCGGCCTCGGCGGTGGTGCGCACGATGTCGATGACGCTCTCGACCTCCTCCGGACCGAGATGCGCGGAGTCGGCGCGCCGGACGAAGGCGTAGACCAGTCCCCTGCCCTGCGCAGCGTCGCGTTCGAGCGTGGCGGTCGCCAGCACCGACGACAGCATCGGCAACCATCCGAAGGATGGGTGTCGAGCAGGGCCCGCGTGATCGACGTGCCGTCGATCCCGGTGGCGAGCAGTCGCTCGGCGAGTCCGTGGGCCTGCGGGCGACCCCACCGGAACGATCCGGTGTCGGTCACCAGTCCCGCGTACAGGCAGTGCGCGAGTGCGGCATCGATCTCGACACCCCACACGTCGAAGAGGTCGGCGAGCACCATCGCGGTGGCCTCGGACTCCGGGTCGACGAGGTTGTGGGTGCCGAACCGCGTGTTGGACAGATGGTGGTCGATCACCAGGACGTTCGGTGCGGTCTTCAGACGGTCGCGCAGGACACCGAGACGGCCCGCGGTACCGCAGTCGACGGTCACCACGAGATCGGCCTCGCGGCGCACCTCCGCGACGGGCGTGACCAGGTGTGCGCCCGGCAGCGACCGCATCGATTCCGGCATGTCCGCGGGCGAACCGAACGCCACCTGCACGGCGACACCGCGTCGCTCGAGCGCGAGCCTAGGGCGAGCCCGCTGCCGAGGGTGTCGGCGTCGGGGTTGATGTGGCACAGCACCGTCACGGTGGCGCCGCGTCGAGCAGTGCGGCGGCACCGTGCAGGTCGACGGATCCTGCCGGGCCGGACGGGAGAGCGGCATCGTCGCGGTGCGACGGGTCCATCGGAGGAGTCTGGTCGGGCACCGGTGCGTTATTCGTCGTCGTCACCGGCGTCGCGCTCACGGGGTTCCTTGTAGGGATCGGCATCGCCGGCCGGAACGGCACCCTCACGGGCGCGTGCGACCTCGTCGTCGGCCGCGCGAGCACGCGCGAGGAGTTCCTCCATGTGTCGTGCCGTGTCGGGCACGGTGTCGGTGACGAACGTCAGCGTCGGGGTGAACCGCACACCGGTGCCGGCGCCCACCTTCGAGCGGAGCACGCCCTTGGCCTTCTCGAGGCCGGCAGCAGCGGCCTCGTGATCGGGTTCGGTGTTCAGATCCGCGCCGCGGACCGTGTAGTAGACGGTGGCGTCGTGCAGATCCGCGGTGACCTTCGCGTCGGTGATCGTCACGAACTCGAGCCGCGGATCCTTGATCTCGAGGTCGATGGCGGTGGCCACGATGGTGGCGATGCGCTTCGCGAGTCGGCGGGCCCGTGCTGGATCGGCCATGTCGTTCGTTCCCTTCTGTGGCCGCCGGCAGGCGGCCCGTCGTGCGGCCGGGATCAGTCCCCGGGCCCGTACAGCCTGCGTCTGACCGACAGCAGGTCGAGTTCGGGCCGCTGGGCGACCAGCCGCTCACACTTGTCCAGTATCTCTCCGACGTGCGCGAGGTCGGGGGCGACGACCGCCACACCCACCTGCGCCCGGCGGTACAGATCGTGTTCCCCGGTTTCGGCGGCGGACACCCCGAGCCGGCGTAGTTCTGCGACCACCGGACGGATCGCCGATCTCTTCTGTTTGAGCGAATGCACGTCGCCGAGCAGCAGGTCGAGTTCGAGTGCTCCCAGATACATCCGCTTCTCCCCTCGAGGACCGTCCGGTCGGCCGCCCGGTCGGCTCCGTGCCGGCAGGGTCGGGCGTCCCGACACACCCGTGGCGGCGAACGACGAATCGTTCACCGCCACGGGTGCGGGTGGATCAGTCGCGCGGCTTCTCGCGCAACTCGTACGCCTCGATCACGTCGCCGACCTTGATGTCGGAGTAGGTGATCGTCAAACCGCACTCGAAGCCCTCGCGGACCTCGGTGACGTCGTCCTTCTCGCGGCGCAGCGACGAGATGGTGACCGTCTCGGCCACGACGTTGCTGTCGCGGATGAGGCGGGCCTTCGCGTTGCGCTTGACGATGCCGGACTGCACGAGGCAACCCGCGATGTTGCCGACCTTCGACGACTTGAAGATCGCGCGGATCTCGGCGCGGCCGAGCTCGACCTCCTCGTAGATCGGCTTGAGCATGCCCTTGAGGGCCTTCTCCACCTCGTCGATCGCCTGGTAGATGACCGAGTAGTAGCGGATATCGACGCCCTCGCGGTTCGCGAGCTCCGTGGCCTTGCCCTCGGCGCGGACGTTGAAGCCGATGATCACGGCGTTCGACGCGGCAGCGAGGTTGACGTTGGTCTCGGTGACGCCACCGACACCGCGGTCGATGACACGCAGACGCACCTCGTCGTCGATCTCGATACCCATGAGCGCCTCTTCGAGGGCCTCGACGGTACCCGAGTTGTCGCCCTTGAGGATGAGGTTGAGCTCGTTGTGCTCCTTGAGAGCGGCATCGAGGTCCTCGAGGCTGATGCGCTTGCGGCTGCGTGCTGCGAGCGCGTTGCGCTTGCGGGCATTACGCCGGTCGGCGATCTGACGCGCGATGCGGTCCTCTTCGACGACGACCAGGTTGTCGCCGGCGCCGGGCACCGACGTGAAGCCGACGACCTGGACCGGACGCGACGGCAGTGCCTCGAGCACGTCCTCGCCGTGCTCGTCGACCATGCGACGCACGCGGCCGTAGGCGTCGCCGGCGACGATCGAGTCGCCGACGCGCAGGGTGCCGCGCTGGATGAGCACCGTGGCCACCGGACCGCGACCGCGGTCGAGGTGCGCTCGATGGCGACGCCCTGCGCCTCCATGTCCGGGTTGGCCCGCAGATCGAGCGCTGCGTCGGCGGTGAGCAGCACCGCTTCGAGCAGCTGGTCGATGTTGAGGTTCTGCTTCGCGGAGATGTCGACGAACATGGTGTCGCCGCCGTACTCCTCCGCGACCAGCCCGTACTCGGTGAGCTGCTGACGGATCTTCTGAGGGTTCGCACCCTCCTTGTCGATCTTGTTCACCGCGACCACGATCGGGACATCGGCGGCCTGCGCGTGGTTGATCGCCTCCACCGTCTGCGGCATGACGCCGTCGTCGGCTGCGACCACGAGGATCGCGATGTCCGTCGACTTCGCGCCGCGGGCACGCATGGCGGTGAACGCCTCGTGACCCGGGGTGTCGATGAAGGTGATCAGGCGATCTTCACCGTTGAGGTGCGTCATCACCTGGTAGGCACCGATGTGCTGGGTGATGCCACCGGCCTCGCCCTCGCCGACGTTCTCCTTGCGGATCGTGTCGAGCAGGCGGGTCTTGCCGTGGTCGACGTGACCCATGACGGTGACCACCGGCGGACGCTGACGGAGGTCTTCCTCGCCGCCCTCGTCCTCGCCGTACTGGATGTCGAACGACTCGAGCAGCTCGCGGTCCTCGTCCTCGGGCGAGACGACCTGCACGACGTAGTTCATCTCCGAGCCGAGCAGCTCGAGGATGTCGTCGTTCACCGACTGAGTGGCCGTGACCATCTCACCGAGGTTGAACAGCGCCTGCACCAGGCCGACGGGTTCGCGTCGATCTTCTCGGCGAAGTCGGACAGCGATGCGCCGCGAGCGAGACGGATGGTCTCGCCGTTGCCACGCGGCAACCGCACGCCGCCGACCGACGGCGCCTGCATCGAATCGTATTCCTGCCGCTTCTGCCGCTTCGACTTGCGACCACGACGCGGAGCGCCACCGGGACGACCGAACGCGCCGGTGCACCGCCGCGACCTCGTCCACC
>LATQ01000001.1:2775633-2786056 GCA_001017865.1 Rhodococcus sp. IITR03 | reverse complement strand
GGCCCTGCGGGCGGCGCGGTGGCGGCAGAGCCGCGGAGTCGTGCCGTCGGTGGCTTCCCCCGGTCAACCCTGAGCCGGTCGGGCCGAAGCACGGGTCAGCCGGTCACGACGGCGAGCGCGAAGCGTCCCAGCCTTCGATCCGACGGTCTGCAACGCCGTTGCGTCGAGCCGTGGTTCCTGGGCGAGCAGTTCGAGCACGTCCCGTGAGGCGCGGACCCGTTCGTCGCCGCTGTCCTGATCGACGATGGCCCCGGCCCGCACCACGTTGTCGACGACGATGACGGTGCCGGGTCGCGACAACCCGAGCGCCGCGCGCACGTAGTTGCTGTTGTTCTCCTTGTCGCGTCGATGAACACCAGGTCGAAGGGATCCTCGTCGACCAGGCCCGGCAGCGAGTCCAGGGCGGGGCCGACCCGGATGTCCACGCGGTCACCGACGCCGGCGCGGTCGAGATTGGCGCGGGCCACCTCGGCGTGCCTCGGCTCGTATTCGAGGGTGACCACCCGGCCGGACTCCCCCACGGCCCGGGCGAGCCAGATGGTCGAGTACCCGCCGAGGGTGCCGATCTCCAGGACCCGGCGCGCACCCCGGATCCGTGCGAGCAGGTGCAGGAACTTGCCCTGCGGCGCGGAGACGTCGATGGGCGGCAGTTCCGCTGCGGCGTTCGCCTCCAGCGCCGAGCTCAGCGCAGGGTCGTCGCCGATCAGCACGTCGGTGAGGTAGTTGTCGGTCGAACTCCAGTTGTCGGCCATGCACCTCATTGTGTCCCGGGGTGGGTCACTCCACCACTTCGTAAGCGGCGCCCACCTCGCGGGCGAGCAGGCGATCGGTCATCTCCTGCTTCAACACGGTGAGCCGCGCGTTCTCGGCGTCGGTGCGGCCGGGCTTGGCGCCGAGCGCGATGAACTCGTCGGTGACGAGTCCGTCGTCGCGGATCTGCAGCGTCACGCTGCGCTCGCGCCAGGTGAACTGCCAGACGTAGCGGGCGAGGGTGGCTCCGCGTTCGGTCGCGGCCAGTTCCGGGTCGACGACATAACGCCCGTCGGTGACGGCACGCAGCACCATCTCCACGGCGTCACGTCCGCCGGGGCCGGGGAAAGCGGTGCGCACCCGAACTTCCCGACGCTCGACGTCGCCGAGGAGCGAGAAGGCATGTCGCATGACGGTGAAACCGTGGGCCACTCCCCCGGGAAAATCGGGGCCGTGATATTTCATCAGGTCGGCGAAAGTGAATTCGATCGGGTGACCCGACTCGTAGACGGTGAGCACGCGCGTCCTATCCTCTCGTGGCCCAGTGCAGGGCCGAGTACAGCAATTGGGTGGCACCGGGCATGAAGCCCGACCCGTGGTGGTAGACCGGATCCATCGTGGTCACCAGCAGGCGGCCGCGGTGGTTGGTCTCGTCGACGAACAGGATCGAACCGTCCCGTTCCCCGTCGACAGTGTGCAGATCCGCCAGACTCACGGCGCCGGCGGGGCTCGAGCACCCCGTGGTAGTGCCAGATCACCGAGCGGTCGGAGAAGAATCCCCAGGCCGGATGGTCCGGTGCCTGCAGTCGCACCCGGTGGTCCTCACCGGTACGCCACCACCAGAAGATGGTCGGCCGCGGCTGTTCGGGCACTCCCAGCCAGTCCTGGACGTGGTTCTCGCCGAAGACGACGACCGTTGCGCCTCGTTCCAGGGCCTCCTTCACCTCCGCTGCCCATCCGGACAGCAGGTCCGGCCGCAGCCGGTCGGCGACGACCACGACATCGGAGCCTGCGATGTCCTCGGGTACGCCGGTACGGACGTGCACCGCGCGCATCCGGTAGGGCGCGAGGGCGGGGTCGGCCAGTGTCGCCAGGTGACTGTGGCTGCCGCCGTGCAGGAAGGCGACCGCCGGCGCCGGATTCGTTCGGGTCGCTCGGCTCATCGGCCCTCCAGCCAGTCGAGGATCTGCGTACGAAGATGCGCGGTGCCTCGGTGCTCGCCGGCGAACTGCAGCAGGTCGTTGCCACCGTGCACGAGCACCCGTCCTTGTCCGAGCCGGTACTCGTAGTCGATCGGCGCGCGGGTACGTCCGAGGGTGTGCACCACCTGTGCGCCGTCGGGCATGTCGAGATAGCATCCCCGGCCGTAGAAACCGGCCACGCCGATACGTTCGAGTTCCTCGAAGGGCACCGGCTCCCGGCGACCGCTGTTGTACAGCAAGGCCTTCGGATCGATCCCGGCCCAGACCGGATGCTCGTTCACCCGGCGCAGGGCGAGATCCGAGGGGTTGCGGAATTCGAGCTTGCGCCACCGTGTGAGGCCGGTGAGGAAGATCCGCTGGACGTGACCGTTGATCAGAACTCTGCCGCCTCGCGCGACGAACGCGTCGAGCACATCGCGGTTGTCGAACAGATACTCCTGATCGACGTCGCCGGTGAAGTAGATACCGGTGACCTCGGGCCCGCACACGGACGGCAGGTCGTAGACGTCGATCTCACGGAAGCCGTCGACCAGCGCACCGTCGCGCGGCGCCATCACCGCTTTCAGGACGCTCATGCGATCCCCCGTCCGAAATCCGGAACCGTCAACCGCCGGAGTGCACTCGGTGTCGCGACGTCGGCGGTGACGATCGGCACGCCGTACATCTCACTGAGCAACTCGTCGCCGAGCAGCTCCCGGGTGGCACCGACCGCTGGTCGTCAGCAGAGACCATGAGCATCGAACGCTCGGCGATGTGCAGGGCGTGATCGGGATGATGGGTCGTCATGACCACGGCCATCCCGTCGTCGGCCAGGCCGCGCAGAACCGTGAGCACACGTGCCTGATTCCGCAGGTCGAGGGCGGAGGCCGGCTCGTCGAGCACGATCGTGTCGCAGCCGGACACCAGGCCCGGGCGATGAGGACGAGCTGCCGTTCGCCCCCGCTCAGACCGCCGTAATCGCGGTCGGCCAGATGGAGGATGCCGACGCGACCGAGTGCGTCCAGAGCGGCGTCACGGTCGGCATTCGTGGGGCTGCTGTAGATGCGCACCTTGCGGGCGCGTCCCATGAGCACGATGTCGAGCACGGTGAACGAGAACGCCACCGCATGACTCTGCGGCACGTATCCGATGGTGCCCGAGGACGTGACGGTCCCGGTGACCGGTGTGAGCAGGCCGGACAGACACTTGAGCATCGTCGTCTTGCCGCGCGCGTTCGGCCCGAGCACAGCGAGAACCTCACCGGCACTCGCGGTGACCGTGACGTCCTCGAAGATCCACGGCCCCTTGGCCGAGTACCGGAACGAGATGGATTTCGCGTCAAGCATCGCTACCCCACAGTCGGGTTCGGTTGCGGATCAGCAGGGCGACGAAGAATGGCGCACCGATGATCGCGGTGAGGATGCCGATGGGGATCTCGGCGGTGCCGAGCACGCGCGACAGGGTGTCGATGGCGGTGAGATAGGCGGCGCCGAGCAGCGCGCTGACGGGCAGCACCATCCGGTTGTCGGTGCCGATCATCATGCGCACCAGGTGCGGCACGACCAGGCCCACCCATCCGATGACACCCGAGACCGCCACCGCAGCGGCGGTGATCATCGCGACGCAGCCGAGCAGCAGCAGCCGCAGGCGTTGCGGGCGCAGGCCGAGCGCAACGGCGTCCTCGTCCCCCATCGACAGGATGTTCAAACGCCAGCGCAGCGCGAGTACCACGAGGGCGGGCAGGAGGATCGGCACCGCGGCGATCGCGAGTTTCCCGTAACTGGCAGTGGCAAGAGATCCCATGAGCCAGAAGACGATCGACGGCAGTTCACTGTAGGGATCGGCGATATAGGTGATGAACGAGACCATCGCCTGGAACATCGCGCCCACGACGGTCCCGCCGAGGATGATCATGAGCAGTGGTGCCCCCGGGACGGCCCGCGCGATCGTGAGGACCAGCAGCAGGGCGATCACCCCGCCGATGAAAGCGCCTCCGACGAGGGCGACTCCGCCGAGTCCGACGAGCAGCACCAGCACGCCTCCGAAGGAGGCACCGGAGGACACTCCCAGGATCTGTGCGCTCGCGAGGGGATTGCGGAAGACCCCCTGCATCACGGCGCCGGTGAGCGCCAGTCCGGCGCCGATCAGGATGGACAGCAGCACGCGAGGCAGGCGGACGTCGAGGACGACCGTGCTCTCCTGTTGCGTCCACGTCTCGCGGAGGGGAAGGATCTGGCCGGCGAGCAGGCGGACGATCTCGTTCGGCGGGACGAAGTAGCGTCCCACTGCCAGCGCGACGAGAGCGACCACCACGACCAGTGCGGTGAAACCCGCGATGATCAGCGGATTACGGCCCCACCTCGCCTGCCGCGGCGTCGAGACCGACGCCGGGGAGGTCGAGCGGGCCGTCGCGTCAACGGGCGAACTGGTCATAGCTCGCGGCATCCCGGTTCAGGTCGAAGCGCAGCACCTGGTCGATCTCGTCCTCGGAGATCTCGTAGGCGAACAGGTCGTCGAAGGCGGCGCGGATGTCGTCGCGGAACTCACCGCTCTGCTCCTGCGGGTACAGGATGCGGAACATCCAGTCCCACATCAGCGGAGACTCGGCACTCGGCACCTGCCAGCGGTAACCGCCGAGCGGGGTCTTGTAGACGCGGCGGTTCTGCACGGCGCTCACGCTCGCCAGACGCGGGTCGGCGTAGATGTCGGCCGGGGTGCTCTGGTCGAAGCCGCTCAGCATGATGACCTCGGGATCCCACGCGAGGATCTGCTCGGGGCTCACCTGTCCGGAATCCGAGACGAACCCTTCGGTGACGAGGTCCGCTCCGACGAGGTCGAACTGGAAGCCGTCGTATCCGGTGGCGCTCGTGGTGCTGTAGCGTCGCCGTTGCGGGAGAGGATCATCGCGCGCGGCCGCGGGGCGTCCTGTCCGGCGACCTTCTCGCGCATCTCCTCGATCTCGGCGCGCTGCCAGGCGACGAGTTCCTCACCGCGCTCGGGCTTGCCTGCGATCTGCGCGAACAGAGTGATCCACGTTTCCAGGTCCTCCTGCGTGCCGTATTCGAGTCCGACCACGGGGAAGCCGGCGGACTCGATGGGCTCGACCACGTCCGGGCCGCGGTCGCCCCACTGCACGACGACGTCGGGGTCGAGTTCGAGCAGCGTCTCGACGTTGGGTACGAAGTCGCTTCCGGCCACGGTGGTCGACTCGGCCGAGCCCGGGAACATGGTGGCGAACATCCCGCCCTGGTTCGCGACGAGCGTCGACTGGTTGATACCGACGATCCGGTCGTAGCTCCGGTCGACCGCCGCGAAGATCGAGGGGGCGGGCATGACGGTGAAGGCCACCTTCTCGGCCGGACCGTCGAGGGTGATCGTCTCGCCTCGCTGGTCGACGATCGTGACGGCGTCACCCGTGGTCGATGCGTCGGCCTCCTGGGTGTCGCGGCTCGAGCATCCGGCCGTGAAGGCGAGGGCACCGATGAGTCCCGCGGCGACCCACCGGGACGACGACGCCACGCCCCGCTGCCGCTTCTCCCGCCGCACCGTCGATCTCATTTCCACCATCCGTTTCTGTCGTGACAGACCACAAGAACGGAATGAGGTTAGCGTTACCTATCCGATGTCGGTATTGTCACCTTCGCACAGATACAACGGTGCCCCCGCACAGAGAGTGCGAGGGCACCGGCAGACAAGGGGGTCAGCGCGAGACGATGCGCTGGACGACCTCACCGATCGGCAGTTCGTCGGCCTCGCCGGAGAAACGGTCGCGGACCTCGACCTTGCCGTCGGCGAAACCGCGGCCGACCACGACGACGAGCGGCATGCCGAGCAGCTCGGAGTCCTTGAACTTCACGCCGGGCGACGCCTTGCGGTCGTCGAGGAGCACCTCGAGGCCGGCGTTCGAGAGTTCCTCGGCGAGGTTCTCGGCGCCCTCCCGGGCCTGCTCGTCCTTGTTGGCGATCACCAGGTGCACGTCGAACGGCGCGATCTCCGACGGCCAGCGCAGGCCCTTCTCGTCGTGCTGCTGTTCGGCGACCACCGCGACGAGACGCGACACGCCGACACCGTAGGAGCCCATCGTGGGGCGGACGGGCTTGCCGTTCTCGCCGAGGACGTCCACCGCGAAGGCGTCGGTGTACTTGCGGCCGAGCTGGAAGACGTGGCCGATCTCGATGCCGCGGGCGGAGACGAGCGGGCCGGCTCCGTCGGGCGACGGATCGCCGTCGCGCACCTCGGCGGCCTCGATCGTGCCGTCCGGGGTGAAGTCGCGACCGGCGACCAGCCGAAGACGTGCTTGCCTGCTCGTCGCGCCGGTGATCCAGCTGGTGCCGTCGACCACGCGGGGGTCGACGAGGTAGCGGACACCGTTGGCGAGCAGCGCCTTCGGCCCGATGTAGCCCTTGACGAGGAAGGAATTGGCCTCGAAGTCGGCGTCGGTGAGCAGCTCCACCTCGGCGGGCTCGAGCGAGGCCTCGAGGCGCTTGTCGTCGACCTCGCGGTCGCCGGGGATGCCGATGCCGAGCAGTTCCCACTCGCCACCGGGCTGCCGGACCTTGACCATGACGTTCTTGAGCGTCTCGGCCGCGGTGACCTCACGCCCGAGGACCTCAGACGCCGAAGCGACGAGCGAGGCGATCGTCGGGGTGTCGGGGGTGTCGTGCACGACCGCTTCGGGCTGTCCGTCGATCGGCAGCGGTTCCGGCGCGAGGGTCTTCACCGCTTCGACGTTCGCCGCGTAGCCGGACTCGAGGCACCGCACGTAGGTGTCCTCACCTGCGGGCGAGTCGGCCAGGAACTCCTCGGAGGCGCTGCCGCCCATCGCGCCGGAGGTGGCCGAGACGATCACGTACTTCACGCCGAGGCGCGCGAAGATGCGCTCGTAGGCGTCGCGGTGCGCCTTGTACGACTGGGCCAGACCCTCGTCGGTGAGGTCGAAGCTGTAGGAGTCCTTCATGACGAACTCACGACCGCGGAGGATGCCGGCGCGGGGGCGCTCCTCGTCGCGGTACTTCGTCTGGATCTGGTAGAGCGTGACCGGGAAGTCCTTGTACGAGTTGTACTCACCCTTGACGGTGAGCGCGAAGAGCTCCTCGTGTGTGGGGCCGAGGAGGTAGTCGCCGCCCTTGCGGTCCTTCAACCGGAACAGGCTGTCGCCGTATTCCGTCCACCGGTTGGTGGCCTCGTAGGGCTCGCGCGGCAGCAGCGCGGGCAGAGCGATCTCCTGCGCACCGATGGAGTTCATCTCCTCGCGCACGACCCGCTCGATCTGCCGCAGCACCCGCAGACCCAGAGGCAACCACGAGTACACACCCGGCGCGATACGTCGCACGTATCCGGCTCGGACCAGCAACTTGTGGCTCGCGACCTCGGCGTCGGCCGGGTCGTCTCGGAGGGTGCGGAGGAACAGGTGCGACATGCGGGTGATCACGACCTTGCAGCCTACCGTGGCCGCCTCGAGTGACGTCGGTACGGTTACCGGTTGTGCTGGTGCTTCTCCCTCCATCCGAAACCAAGTCCGACGGCGGCGACGGCGGGCCGCTCGATCTCGCCGACCTGTCGATGCCGCAGTTGACGGAGACGCGGGAGATGCTCGTGCAGGCCCTCGTCGACCTCGCTGCCGACCCCGAGGAGTCGAGCCGCGCACTCGGACTGGGCACGAAGGCGCCGACGAGATCGAACGCAACGCGAAGTTGTGGGTCTCCCCCACCCGCCCGGCGCTCGAGCGGTACACCGGGGTGCTGTACGACGCGCTCGACGCGGGAGCGTTCACGAAGGCGCAGCGCGACAAGGCCTATCGGCGCCTGGGCATCGGGTCGGCGCTGTTCGGCGCGGTCCGGGCTGCGGATCCGATCCCCGCCTACCGCCTCTCGGGAGGGTCGAAACTGCCCGGCTTCGGCACGTTGAAGTCCGTGTGGCGGAACGAACTCACCGACGCGCTGGTGGCCGAGGCCGGCGGCGACCTCGTGGTCGATCTCCGCTCCGGGGTCTACCAGCAGCTCGGTCCCGTGCCGGGTGCGGTGACCGCCACCGTGCTCACCGAGCAGCCCGACGGCACCCGCAAGGTTGTCAGCCACTTCAACAAACACCACAAGGGCCTGCTGGCCCGCGCGCTGGTCCTCACCCGCGCGGAGCCGAGCGATATCGGAGCGCTCGCCCGCGTGGCGTCGAAGGCGGGACTGAGGGTCGAGGTGGAGTCGCCGACCGAGCTGGTCGTGCTCACCTGACCTCGAGTCCCATCGCCGCGACGATCCGGCGGGCCGTGTGCAGGACGGCGCCGAGTCGCGCGGTCAGGACCAGGTCGTCCGATTCGGTGGCGAACCGCTCGAGTTCGGTGAGATTGCTGCGGCACGCCCCGTCGGGGTCGACTTCCCGGCCCGCCCCCACGGCATCGACCATCTCGGCGAGGGCGTCGAGCATCGCTGCGATCCCCGTCCGCAGGCGGTCGCGGTCGGCTTCGGCGATGTCGTCGCCGAGGACTGGTCCAGAGCGTGCGCGAGTTCTTCGACGGCGCTGGACACCGACGAGAGGTCGTCGAGGGTCCGGTCCCAGCGGCGTGCCCATTCCCCGGCCCGTGCAGCGGCGGGGCGTGGTTCATCCGGACACTCTCGTGTGCCCACCGTGATTCGTCGAAGGCACGCTGCACGAGGCTGTCGATGCCCCGCGCGCGCTGCACCCAGTCCCGTACCCCCGACGATCCCTCACGGCACCCGGACGCCATGTCCCGCAGCAGGTCGCGCAGCTCACCGGTGAGTTCGCGGGCCTCCTTGCCCGCCGAGTACACCGGCGGGAAGACCAGCGCCGTCACAGCGACGCCGATCGCGGCGCCGATCATCGTCTCCGCGAGTCGTTCACCGAGCAGGATCGGGCTGTCCGAGGCGCCCGTCGCGATCACCAGCAGCGCGGTGATCGCCACCCAGATGCCACTGGCCCCGAACCGCCGCCAGCGACCCGCGAAGTAGCCGACCGCCACGGCGATTCCGATCGCAGCGGTCGTCGACTCCACGAGCCGGGTCACCACGACCGCGACCAGCAGACCCGCAATCACTGCCCCGACCTGCACCACCGCCTGCTGGAGCGAGCGCACGAGTGTCGCCTCGACGAGGAAGACCGCGACGTAGGGCGCGAGGAAGGCCTGCTGGAAGTGGAAGACCTCGGTCACGACGAGCCACGCGACCACCGCGGCGAGCGTGGACCGGAACGCTTGGAGGGCGACGTACCGTTCGTGTCCG
Organism: Rhodococcus sp. IITR03; assembly: GCA_001017865.1. Next base: position 2,776,893 of record LATQ01000001.1, on the reverse strand, counting down.
GCCTCGCGCACCGCGCGGACGATCCACGATCCGACGAATCTACCCCGTTCGAGAACACCGACCTGCATGAGTGTCGGGTACCCGGGGGTCCTGCGTGGCAGGCGTGAGCACACTCATCCGCCACAGCGGTCGAGCGGTCAGGAGGTCTGCGCGGCCTTCTCGGCTCCTGTGCCTGCGCGACCTCTTCGGGCGTGAAGCGGATGAACAGCGCCGCGACGCCGGCGATCACCGCGCACACGGCGCATCCGACGAGCGCGAACATGTATCCCTCGCCCTGGGCGACGAGCTGGGCGTCGGTCATATCGGCGACGGTTCCGGAGACACCACCGAGCGACATCGTCCGCGAGGTGGCCATCGCCCCGATCACACCGAGGCCGACCGGACCTCCGAGAGTCTGGGCGACCTGCGCGATCGCCGAGAGCGGTCCGATCTCGTGCGGTCCCACCCCGGAGATCGCGCACAGCGGCAGCGGGACCACGGCCAGACCGACCCCGAACCCGACGACGAGCACCAGCACGAACAGGGTCGGGAAGTAGCGGACGTTGCCGTCCATGGTCGAGCCGTAGAGCAGGCTGACGGTCATGATCGCCGAGCCGGTGACCACGAGCCAGCGCGGTTCGATGCGCGCGACCATCTTCGACGACACTGCGGCGGCACCGCCGAGGCCGAAGGCGAACGGCACGAAGCCAGACCCGCGGCGAGCGGGCTGTAGCCGAGGATGTCCTGCACGAACAGGGCGACGAAGGCCGCGAGGCTGAACATCACGGCGCCCGCGAAGAAGATCGCTATGAAGGTCGCGACGCGGTCCTTGTTGCGGAACAGCACGAACGGCAGCAGCGGGTTCTCGGCCCGCCGCTCGACGAGCAGGAACACTCCGAGCAGCACGAAGCCGACGACGATCGCGCCGATCACCGAGGGGCTCGACCAACCGACTTCGGGACCCTCGGTGAGACCGAAGACCAGGCCGGTGCATCCGAGCGTCGCGAGGATCGCGCCGGGCACGTCGAGCGCGAGCCGTTCGGAGGCGGTCTCGCGCAGCGCGATCGCGGCGAGCACGACGATGAGGACGCCGATGGGGACGTTGATGAGGAAGATCCAGCGCCACGACACCTGGGTGAGCGCACCACCGAGGATCAGTCCGGCGATGGACCCGACACCGGTCATGGCCGCGAAGACCGCGATGGCGCGGTTGCGTGCCGGACCTGCGGCGAAGGTCGTCGTCGCGACGAGCGCGAGGGCGTCGGGGACGTGACCATCTCC
>LATQ01000001.1:2770258-2775533 GCA_001017865.1 Rhodococcus sp. IITR03 | reverse complement strand
CCGAATGGACCTCGGCGCCGACGCCCTGCAGGGCGCGGGCGCCGATGAGCATCGCCTCGCCGGTCGCCAGACCGCACAGCAGGGATGCCAGGGTGAACAGGCCCACCCCACCCATGAACATGCGTTTGCGCCCGTAGCTGTCGCCGAGACGACCGCGAGGAGCATCAACCCGCCGAAAGCGAGAGCGTACGAGGTGAGGACCCAGTTGCGACCCGCATCCGACAGTCCAGATCGCTCTGCAGCGGCGCGAGCGCGAGGTTCGCGACCGTTCCGTCGAGCACGACCATCAACTGGAGGCCGCTGAGGACCAGCATGGCCAGAGCGACCGCGCGGGTGGCCGACGGATGCGAGGTGGCTGACACGTGATCCAACGTTACCCACCGTCCGAGTCGGAGCCGCTCCGCGGATCGAGTCCGAATCCGGCCACCGGCCCGATCACGACGATCGCGGGCGGGCGCACGGCCTCGTCCCGGACACGCTGAGCGACGGTCGACAGGTCGGCACGCACCACACGCTGACTGCTCAGCGTGCCCTCCTGCACGACGACCACGGGGGTGTCGGTGGGACGTCCGCCGGCGATCAGGCGTCGGCGAACTGCTCGATGCGTTCGACGGCCATGAGCAGGACCAGGGTGCCGCGCAGCTTGGCGAGCGCGTCCCAGTCGGTGAGCGAGTCGGGATGTCCGGGCGCGACGTGGCCGCTCACCACGACGAATTCGTGGGTGACCCCGCGGTGGGTGACGGGAATCCCGGCCGCGGACGGCACGGAGATCGCGCTGGTGATACCGGGGACGACGGTCACCGGGATGCCGGCCGCGGTGCAGGCCTCGAGTTCCTCGTAGCCGCGTCCGAAGACGTACGGGTCGCCGCCCTTGAGCCGGACGACGAACTTGCCGGCCTTCGCGCGGTCGATGAGGGTCTCGTTGATGACCTGCTGGGCCATGGCCGTCCGTACGGGAGCTTCGCCGCGTCGATCACCTCGACGTGCGAGTCGAGTTCCGCGAGCAGCTCCTGCGGGGCGAGATGGTCGGCGACGACCACGTCGGCGCGAGCGAGGAGGCGGCGACCGCGCACAGTGATCAGATCGGGATCGCCCGGTCCGCCGCCGACGAGCGCGACGCCGACCGGCTTCGGTGCGGTCTCCGCGAACGCTCGGTGGACGGCGCTCCGGCGAGAGCGTCGCGGATCGAGGTGCGCACAGCGGCGGACCGGCGGTGGTCGCCACCGGCGAGGACGCCGACGGTCAGGCCCTCGTAGCGGGCCGTGGCGGGGGTGACGGCGCTGCCGTGACGGGCGTTGTCGGCGCGGACGCAGAAGATCCTGTTGCGTTCGGCTTCGGCGACGACCGCGGCGTTGGTCTCGGGTTCGTCGGTGCAGGCCATGGCGTACCACGCGCCGTCGAGGTCGCCGTCGCGGTATTCGCGCACGTCGAGGGAGATGCGGCCCTTCGTCGCCATGCTCTCGACCACGGGGGTCGCGGCCCGGGCTACGACGTGGACGTCGGCACCGGACGCGACGAGCAGACCGAGACGCCGCTGCGCGACGCTGCCTCCTCCGACGATCACGACGCGGCGTCCACGGAGATCGAGTCCGACCAGGTAACTGGTCTCGTCCTCAGCGGCAGCGGACACGGGCATCTCTCCATCTCTCGTGTCGAGGCGAATCCGATCGGACCCGCCTTCAGGACACCTGTGGCCCGGGCATCGCGCCGGGCCACAGGTGCAGTGATCGGATCAGACCGCGGCGGCCTCTGCGGGCGCCTCGGCCACGGTGTCGGAGACGACGTCGAGCTGCAGCGACTTCGTGCTGTGGTCCCAGACCTGGCGGAACAGGTCGGGGTTGTCGGACAGCTTCAGGCCGAGCGACGGGACCATCTCGCGGAGCTTGGACTGCCAGCCCGCCCACTGCTGCGGGAAGCAGCGCTCGAGGACGTCGAGCATGGCCGGAACGGCCGTCGAGGCACCCGGCGACGCACCGAGCAGACCGGCGATCGAACCGTCGCCCGCGTTGACCACGGCGGTACCGAACTCGAGGACACCGCCCGCACCCTTCCGGCGGATGACCTGCACGCGCTGACCGGCGACGATGAGCTCCCAGTCCTCGAGGCGCGCCTCGGGCACGAACTCGGCGAGGGTGCCGATACGGTCGGCGGGCGACTGCATGAGTTCACCGACGAGGTACTTGACCAGGCCGAGCTCGGTGACGCCGACGCCGAGCATCGACATCAGGTTGCCGGGCTTGACGGACTTGGGCAGGTCCATGATGCCGCCCTGCTTGAGGAACTTGGGCGACCAGCCGGCGTAGGGACCGAAGAGCAGACCCTGCTTGCCGCCGATGACGCGGGTGTCGAGATGCGGCACCGACATCGGAGGGGCACCGACCGCGGCCTTGCCGTAGACCTTGGCGCTGTGCTGCGCGATGACCTCGGGTTGGTGCAGCGCAGGAAGGCACCGGAGACGGGGAAGCCACCGAAGCCCTTGATCTCCTTGATGCCCGACTTCTGCAGCAGGTGGAGAGCGCCACCGCCGGCGCCGACGAAGACGAACTTGGCCTGGACCTTGCGCGACTCGCCGGTGCGGCGGTTGCGGACCTTCACGATCCAGCTGCCGTCGGACTGCTTGGACACGTCGGTGACCTCGTGGCCGAAGAAGACGGTGCCGCCGGAGGCCGCGACGTGGTTGATGAGCTGCTTGGTGAGGGCGCCGAAGTCGACGTCGGTGCCGGTCTGCGTCCAGTTCAGGGCGACCGGGTCGGAGAAGTCGCGGCCCTTGCCCATGAGCGGCAGGCGCTCGGTGAAGACCTCGGGGCTCTCGGTGTACTCCATGCCCTCGAAGAGGGGATGTCCGGCGAGGGCGTCGTAGCGGGCACGCAGGTACTTCACGTTCTCGGCGCCGTGCACGAAGCTGACGTGCGGGACCGGGTTGATGAAGTTCTTCGGGTCGGACAGGATGCCGTTGTCGACGGCGTACGCCCAGAACTGGCGCGAGACCTGGAACTGCTCGTTGACGTTGACGGCCTTCGCGATGTCGACCGAACCGTCCGGCTTCCCGGGGGTGTAGTTGAGCTCACACAGCGCGGAGTGGCCCGTACCGGCGTTGTTCCAGGGGTCGCTGCTCTCGGCGGCCGCGGCGTCGAGGCGCTCGAACGCGGTGATCGACCAGTCGGGCTGCACCTGACGCAACAACGCACCGAGGGTTGCGCTCATGATGCCCGCGCCCACGAGCACTACGTCGGTCTTCGCTACTACGTTCTCTGACACTGGGAAATCGACTTCCTTGTCTGGTTCGCACGCGCCGCCGAAGTACGGAGGTACCGTCTCGCGTGGGTGTCCCGTCAACGCGGCGCGCGAATGCGACAGACAGGTTACCCGCGCGTGGTCCGGCGTTTCATTTCACCTCATTGTGTACCCATGAGCGGTGGTCGGCGAACACACCTAGGGTGTGATAGTGACTACTTGGCGTCCTGACGTCCTCGGAGACGGCTACGAGCAGCTCGAACTGCCGCTGGGCACCGACCCCGACGGCGAAGGCGAGATCTCGGCGACCCTGGTGCGCTACCAGCCGCCGTCCACCGATCTCCCCGATCGCGCGGTGCTCTACGTCCACGGCTTCACCGACTACTTCTTCCAGCAGCACCTCGCCGAGCACTTCGCGGCGCGCGGCTACCGCTTCTTCGCACTGGACCTGCGCAAGTGCGGCCGCTCGCGGGCACCCGGCACACTCCTCACTTCGTCACCGATCTCTCCCACTACGACGCCGAGCTCGACGAGCGCTGCGCGTGGTGCGCGAGGAGGTCGGTGGCGGTGTGCTGCTCGCGGCCCACTCGACGGGCGGGCTCGTCCTGCCGTTGTGGCTCGACCGGCTCCGTCGCCGGTCCGGTGGGGTTGCCGCGGCGGGCATCGTGGGTCTCGTCCTGAACAGCCCGTGGTTCGACCTGCAGGGACCGTCCTACCTGCGCAATGTCGGCACGGCGGCCATCGACGTCGTCGGCCGCCTCCGGCCCCGCGCGCTCATCCCGCTGCCGAAGACCGAGCCTACGGCCGCAGCCTGCAGAGCGACGGCTGGCGCTACGACCTCGATTGGAAGCCGTTGACCGGCTTCCCCATCCGGTTCGGCTGGTTGCGTGCCGTGCGGCGCGGCCAGGCCGTCCTGCACCGCGGGCTCGACATCGGGGTGCCGTCGCTGATCCTGCGGTCCGGTGCCTCCCGCTCCGCTCCGCGGTACGACGCGAGCGTCGACACCGTCGACGCGGTCCTCGACGTCCGCCAGATAGCCCGATGGGCGGGATGCCTCGGCAACCGCACGACGATCGTGCCGATCGACGGTGCCCGCCACGACGTGTTCCTGTCCACACCCGGTCCCCTGGCGGAGGCCTTCCGGGAATTGGACCTGTGGCTGGAATGGTTGGACGGAGCGGACGAGGCGGACACCTCCGGTTCCCGAACCGAGGCCGACGACTCCGCCACCGTTTCCGTACTGCACCGACCCATGGGAGAGCACGCGTGACCCACTACGACCTCGCGATCATCGGCACAGGATCGGGGAATTCGATCCTCGACGAGCGGTACGACGGGAAGCGCGTCGCTCTCCTCGAAGAAGGCACCTTCGGGGGCACCTGCCTCAACGTGGGCTGCATCCCCACGAAGATGTACGTCTACGCTGCCGAGGTCGCCCACACGGTCCGCACCGCGGCGAAGTACGGCGTCGACGCGTCGATCGACGGCGTGCGGTGGAACGACATCGTCGACCGGGTCTTCGGTCGCATCGATCCCATCGCTGCGGGCGGGGAGCGCTACCGCCGCGAGGACTGCGCGAACGTCACCGTCTACGACGGTCACGCGCGGTTCGTCGGCGAGCGCCGCATCGACACCGGAACCGGTGAGGTGATCACTGCGGATCAGGTGGTCGTCGCGGCCGGTTCGCGGCCCGCGATCCCGCAGGAGGTACTCGATTCCGGTGTGAGATATCACACGAGCGACGACGTCATGCGGCTGCCGAAACTGCCCGAGTCCCTCGTGATCCTCGGGACGGGCTTCATCGCGATGGAGTTCGCCCACGTCTTCTCGGCGCTCGGCACGCGGGTGTCGGTGATCGCGCGGACCGACCGTCTGCTGCGGCACCTCGACGCCGACGTCTCCGAGCGGTTCACGGCACTCGCCGCGGCCAAGTGGGACGTCCACCTCGCCGATCCGGCCCGGGCGTTCCGTCCGGTCGCGACGGCTGCGGTCCGAACTCGCCGACGGCACCGTCGTGAGCGGCGACGCGCTGCTCGTCGCG
>LATQ01000001.1:2762710-2770158 GCA_001017865.1 Rhodococcus sp. IITR03 | reverse complement strand
CCGTGCCGTCACGATCCGCGACCGCGGGATGCCGCGGTCGGCGACCACCAGGCTCGCGAAGCTCCGAAAGCGCCCTGCGGCGACGGCCCATGCCAGTTCGGCTCCCGCGCCGCTGCCCGCCAGATGAACCCAGGGCAGGGCGAGGGCGTCCAGTAGGGCGAACACGTCGGCGGGCGCGAGTCCGTCGATCTTCTCGACCACGATCGTCCGCAGGTCGGACGTGTGCAGCCGCTCGCACACGACGTCGTACACACCCGCGTCCTCCCCCGCGTCGGGGAAGAGCAGCACCGTGTAACGACTTTCGGGGCCGCCGATCCGAACCTGCACGTCCCCACCGGGCGTGGTCACCGTCCTCGATTCCATGGGCAAACGCTACATGGCCGCAGTCCATGCTCCGTCTCTTGCCGTATCGACGACGAGGTCCTATGGTTCATTACATGAGTAATGAACCGATGCACCCGCCTGCGGGCCCCGGGCGTCGTGCTGAACGACGAGGGCAAGCCCCTCTTCCAACAGATCGCCGAGCTCATCGAGAACTCGATCGTCGACGGCAGCCTCGCGGAGGAATCGCAGGTTCCCTCGACGAACGAGCTCGCAGCCTTCCACCGCATCAACCCGGCCACGGCCGCGAAAGGCCTCAACGCCCTGGTCGCCGACGGGATCCTCTACAAGAAACGAGGAATCGGCATGTTCGTCACCACCGGTGCCCGCGACAAACTGATCGCCCGCCGACGGGATCGGTTCGCCCAGCAGTACGTCGTCCCGCTCGTCCTTGAGGCCGAGAAACTCGGAATCGGCATCGACGAGCTCAAGTCCATGCTCGACACACGGGAGCACGTATGACCATCACTCCGCCCGTCGTCCGCGCACGTCACCTCGGCATGCGGTTCGGGGACGTCGCCGCCCTCACCGACGCGACTTCACACTCCACCGGAACACGATCTACGGCCTGCTCGGCCGCAACGGCGCCGGCAAGACCACCCTCATGCAGCTGCTCGCGGGCCACATGCGTCCCACGACCGGCAGCGTCGAGGTGTTCGACGCCGATCCGTACGAGAACACCGCGGTGCTCCAGCAGTTGTGCTTCGTCGCCGACACCCAGCGCTATCCCGACGACATGCGCGTCGGCACGTGCTCGCCTCGGCGGAACTGCTTCTGCCGCTGTGGGATCGGGAGTACGCACAGCGGCTGGCCGACAGGTTCGCGCTGCCCTGCGGACGCAAGGTCAAGAAACTCTCCCGCGGCATGAGTTCCGCACTGGGCATCGTGGTGGGTCTCGCGTCGCGCGCACCGGTGACGGTCTTCGACGAACCGTATCTCGGTCTCGACGCCGTGGCCCGGCAGATGTTCTACGACGAACTGCTGCTCGACTACGCGGAGCGGCCGCGCACGATCGTGTTGTCGACCCATCTGATCGACGAGGCCGCCGACCTGCTCGAACACATCCTCGTGCTCGACCGCGGACATCTCGTCGTCGACGAGGACACCGACACGCTGCGCACCCGCGCCGCACAGGCGACCGGCCCGGCGGACGAGGTGGCGCGGATCGTCGGCGACAGCACCGTCCTGCACACGGAGAGCCTCGGCGGTGTCGCCCGCACGGCCTTCCTCCGCAACGACGCGGACGAACTCCCCCATGCCTCCGGACGTGTGGACGTGCAACCGATCTCGCTCCAGGACCTCGTGGTCCACCTCCACCGGACACCCGAGACCGTCACCACGAACGAGGAGGCATCGCTGTGACCACCGCGATCCCGTTGCCCGCCCCGGTCACCACCGGTCGGCGCGTGTCCTGTCCGTCGCCCGCCTGCAACTCGTCTCGTGGCCGCTGTTCGTCGCGTGGCCCGTCGGACTGCTGATCACCTCGGCCTCATCCCGTGGGTGATCTTCTCCCTCGTCGACACGGGTGCGGAGTACAACGTCACCGGCAGCATGCTGTCGGTCTACGGCTTCGTCGTCGCCTTCTACCTCCTGGCGATGACCCAGATGTTCTCGTTCGCACTGCGTCTCGGTTCCACGCGATCGCACTACATGCAGTCGATGGTCGCGATCGCGGTGGCCCAGTCGGCGGTGTTCGCGATCGCCTTCCAGCTCCTCTCGGTGCTCGAGGCCGCGACCGGGGGCTGGGGTGTGGACATGCGGATGTTCGGGATCCTGCGTTTCGTCACCGACAGTTCCGTGGTGCAGTTCCTTGGCTTCTTCGCCACGATGCTCCTGATCGTCGCGTTGTCGATGCTCACCGGCGCGATCCAGCACCGTTGGCGTGCAACGGGTCTGCTCACGGCTGCCGCGTCCGTCGTCGTGATCGGCGGTCTCGCCGCGATCCTCGTCACGTGGACCCGGTCGTGGTCGTCGCTGTGGTCGTGGATCGTCGACACGTCGCCGACGACGACCCTGGTGGTCCTTCCCCTGCTGGTCGCCGCGGTGTGCGTGGGTGCGACCTGTCAGGTCGTCCGCAACGCGGCACCCTAGGCCGGCCGCCTTCCGGAACAGGTTCGGCCCCGACCCTTCCGGGTCGGGGCCGAACTCCGTGCTCGCTCCAGCGAGCGGAGGTCACGGCAGCGTGAGGATCTCGGCGCCGGTATCGGTGACGACGATGGTGTGCTCGAACTGCGCGGTCCACTTGCGGTCCTTGGTGACGACCGTCCAACCGTCGTCCCAGATCTCGTAGTCGGGCGTACCGAGGTTGATCATCGGTTCGATGGTGAACACCATGCCGGGCTCGATGATCGTGTCGATGTCGGGCCGGTCGTAGTGCAGGATCACCAGGCCGTTGTGGAAGGTCTCGCCGATGCCGTGGCCGGTGAAGTCGCGGACGACGCCGTAGCCGAAGCGGTTGGCGTAGGACTCGATGACCCGGCCGATGACGTTGAGGGCCCGGCCCGGCTTGACCGCCTTGATGCCGCGCATCGTCGCCTCGCGGGTGCGATCGACGAGCAGACGGACGTCCTCGGAGACGTCGCCGGCCAGGAAGGTCGCGTTGGTGTCGCCGTGGACGCCGTCGATGTAGGCGGTGACGTCGATGTTGACGATGTCGCCGTCCTCGACGACGGTCGAGTCGGGGATGCCGTGGCAGATGACCTCGTTGAGCGAGGTGCAGCACGACTTGGTGAAGCCGCGGTAACCGAGGGTCGACGGGTAGGCGCCGTGGTCGCACATGTACTCGTGCGCGATGCGGTCGATCTCGTCGGTGGTCACGCCGGGCGCGACGGCCTTACCGGCCTCCACGAGGGCCTGCGCGGCGATCTTCGACGCGAGTCGCATCTTCTCGATCGTCTCGGGTGTCTGCACCCACGGCTCGTTGCCTTCCTTCGCCGTGGGCTTCCACACGTACTCCGGCCGTTCGATCGACGCGGGCACCTCCCGGACGGGAGTCGGAGTGCCGGGGACGAGCGGAGCGCGGGTAGCCATGACTTCCAGATTAGCTGCCGCGCCCCGCTCCCCCGTCATCCACCGATCGAGCGGTCGTGCACCGAATCAGCCGACGGCGCCCGCCTGGCGCAACTTGAAGCGCTGGACCTTGCCGCTCGGCGTCTTGGGCAGGTGCGGCACGAAGTGCACCGTGCGCGGGTAGGCGTGGGCGGCGTACTTCTGCTTCACGAGCTTCTGGAGCTCCGCCTCGAGCGCGTCGTCGCCCTCGACACCCTCCCGCAGCACCACGAACGCTCGAGGACCTCACCCCGCAGTTCGTCCGGCAGCCCCACCACGGCGGCCTCGATCACGTCGGGGTGCATCACGAGCACCGACTCGACGTCGAACGGGCCGATGCGGTAACCGGCCATGATGATCACGTCGTCGTCGCGGGACGAGAAGAAGAAGAATCCGTTCTCGTCGACCTTGCCGGCGTCGCCGGTCAGGTACCAACGGCCGTCCTCGCTGAACCGGTCGGCGGTCTTCTCGGGTGCGTCGACGTAGCCGGTGAACCACACGAGCGGGCTCGCGTGCACATCGATCGCGACGCGCCGACCTCACCCGGCTCGGCGATCTCGTCGCTGTCCTCGCGCAGCACCGCGCAACTCCAGCCCGGCAGCGGCTTGCCCATCGAACGCGCCGGGGTGTCCTCGCGTAGTGCGTCCGCCCACGCGTCGACGACGAACATGCCGTGTTCGGTCTGTCCGTACTGGTCGCGCACCACGACACCGAGGGTCTCCTGCGACCACTCGAGGACGTCCGGGGTCAGCGGCTCACCGGCCGAGGAGGCACGACGCAGCCGGACCGGCGGGTGCTCGGCGGTGTCGGCCTTGAGGCTGCGGTAGACCGTCGGGGCCGCCGCGAAGTTGGTCACCCCGAAGGTGTCGAGGATCTGCCAGGTGAGCGCGGGCGAGAAACCGGCGTGCAGCAGGAGCTGCGCCGACCGGCCGCGAGCGGCCCGAGCAGCGCGTAGTAGAGCCCGTACGCCCATCCCGGATCGGCCGCGTTCCAGAAGACGTCGTCCTCGCGCACGTCGAGGCCGAACTCCAGGTAGGCGTGGAAGGACGCCAGCGCCTTCACCGGGACGGGGACACCCTTGGGAGTGCCGGTCGTGCCGGAGGTGAACAGCTGGACCAGACGCCCCTCGCGCCGACGGCGACGGCCTCGCCACGCGGGTCGTCGGCCGACTGCGCGGCGATCAGTTCGCCGAAGTCGCGGCCCCCACGACCGGACGCGTCTCGCGTCGCCTTCGCCGGCCACGACGACCTGCCACGGCACCTCGGCGGAAGATCCGATCCGGCGGCGAGCTTGCCGGCCTGATCCCGATCGGCCACGACCACCTTGGTGCCGCTCGCGTCGAGCCGGAAGGCGATCGCCGGCGGGGCGAAGGCGGTGAAGAGCGGCACGTGCACGGCGCCGCGACGCCAGATACCGAGAACCGCGACCACCAGGTCTGCCGACTTGCCCATGAGCGTCGCGACATGGTCGCCGGGTTCGACACCGAGATCCGCCAGCGCCGCGGCGAAGCGGGCCGACCGTTCGCGGAGCTCACCGTAGGTGAGATCCGTCGAGCTCAGGTCGGCGTCGACGACGGTGAACGCCACCGCGTCGGCGGGATGGTCGTCGCACAGCAGTCGGGCTGCGCAGGCGTCTGCCGTGTCGTACCGCTCGAGCAGTGTCCGCACGCGGCTCGCTGTGTCGCCCATTGTGGTCCTTTCGTCCGTACCGGCCAGGGTGTTCCCGATCTGTGGAGCACACTCGTTCGACGTCTATGATTCGAGTCACACCATGTTCCCCGATACCCCCGGAAAGGGGTGGCGTTCGTGTCGTCCTCCTCGTCGGCGCTGCTGCGTCCCCGCGACGGTGATGCCCTGCGCGGTGAACTCCGCCGCACCGCGGCGCAGGCCCAACTGCCGGTGGTCTTCGCCGGCGAGGTCCAGCACGGATCGCTGCAACTCAGCGAATTCTTCGGCACCCGCACCAACAGCCTGGCCGGAGTCGTGGTGCCTCCGCGGGCGGGTCTCGGCGGTCGCGTCCTCGCGGAGTCACGAGTGGTGACTGTGGCGGACTACGGTCGCTCCGCGTCGATCACGCACCACTTCGACCGTCCCGTTCTGTACGAGGGATTGCGGTCCATCCTCGCCGTGCCGGTACTCGTCGAGGGCAAGGCCCGCGCGGTGTTGTACGGCGCCGCGCGCGAGTGCGCGCCCGTCGGCGATCGGGCTGTGACGGCGTTCGCGCAGGCGGCGGCTGTCTCGCGCACGAGATCGAGGTGCGCGACGAGGTCGATCGGCGACTCGCGATGCTAGAGCGGTCGTCCGGCGACCGCGATCCCGTCGCGACTGCGCAGGTCCGCGAGGTCCACGCCGAGCTACGGGTGCTCGCACAGGCACGACCGATCCGGCGCTGCAGGAGAAGCTCCGCTCGTTGTCCGACCGTCTCGCCGGGGTGCTCGACGGAACGGAACCGGAACCGACGGACGTCGTGCTGTCCCCGCGCGAGACCGACGTACTGTCCCATGTGGCGCTGGGGTGCAGCAACGCCGAGATCGCCCAGCGCCTGTCGGTCGGCGCCGAAACGGTCAAGAGCTACCTGCGCAGCGCCATGAGCAAGCTCGACGTCCATTCCCGCCACGAGGCCGTCGTCGCCGCGCGAAAATCGGGTCTGCTGCCCTGAATCCGGTCGGTCCCCCGCCGGCGGACAGGGTGCGCGGAAGGGGGCCTGCGGTGGCCGAGACGACCGACTCACCCCAGCTCGTCCGCGTTCTCGGGCCGGGTCTGCTCCTGCTGTTCGTCATCGGTGACATCCTGGGCACCGGCATCTACGCCCTCACCGGGGAGGTCGCGAACGAGGTCGGTGGCGTGGTGTGGCTGCCGTTCCTCGTCGCGTTCGCCGTCGCGACGGTGACGGCGTTCAGCTATCTGGAGCTGGTCACGAAGTATCCGCGGGCGGCCGGAGCGGCGCTCTACACGCACAAGGCGTTCGGCGTGCACTTCCTGACCTTCCTGGTGGCCTTCGCCGTGATGTCCTCGGGCATCACCTCTGCCGCCACTGCTGCGCGGGCGTTCGCCGCGAACTTCGCCGAGGCCTTCGGACTCGACCTGGCCGGCACGGCCGGGATCACCGTGATCGCGCTGGTCTTCGTCCTCGTCCTGGCGGTGATCAACTTCCGCGGGGTCGGCGAGAGCGTGAAGACCAACGTGGTGCTCACGATGATCGAGTTGGGCGGCCTGCTCATCATCGTCGCGATCGGCATGTGGGCGTTGGGTTTCGGCGGCGGCGACTTCTCGCGTGTGGTCGAGATCGATCCCGGCGACCGGTCCGTCTTCTCCGCGGTGGTCGCGGGGACGGCCCTGGCTTTTTTCGCGATGGTGGGATTCGAGGACTCGGTGAACATGGCCGAGGAGTGCAAGGAGCCCACCCGGATCTTCCCCCGGATGCTGCTGCTCGGTCTGGGTCTCGCCGCGCTGGTGTACGTGCTCGTGTCGATCACCGCGATCGCGCTCGTCCCGCCCGACGAACTCGGCGCGGGCGAGACACCCCTGCTGCGGGTGGTCGAGGTCGGCGCCCCGGCGTTCCCGGTCGGGATCTTCGCCTTCGTCACGATGTTCGCGGTGGCCAACACCGCGCTGATCAACATGCTGATGGCGAGCCGGCTGATCTACGGTATCGCCCGCGAGGACGTCCTGCCCGCCGTCCTGGGGCGGTGCACCCGACCCGCCGCACGCCCTATGTCGCGATCGTGTTCACGACGCTGCTCGCGGTCGGTCTCGTCGTCTTCGTCGGCGGGGTGCCCGAACTCGGGGGTACGACGGCGCTGCTCCTGCTGGGGGTGTTCGCGATCGTGAACGTCGCAGCCCTGGTCCTGCGCCGGGATCACGTGGAGCACCGGCACTTCCGCGCGCCGACGATCCTTCCGGTGCTCGGTGCGGCCAGCTGCCTGTTCCTCGTCCTGCCGTGGGTCGACCGGGCCCGCGACCCAGTACCGGACGGCCGGGGTGCACCTCGGGGATCGGCGTGGTGCTCTGGCTGGTGAC
>LATQ01000001.1:2758359-2762610 GCA_001017865.1 Rhodococcus sp. IITR03 | reverse complement strand
GGCGCGACGTGCCGCACGGTCAGCCGAGGAGCACGACGGCCACCGACAGCACAGCGCCGATCCGGAGTGCGCGTGCGTAGGGGGATGCCGGGGTGGAACTTCGAGGTCTCATCGCCCGTCATCGTAGGCAGAGCCGACGGGAAATCAGTCGAGCAGCACCGTGGAGAACGTCGCGACCTGGCGGAAACCCGCGCGGGCGTAGGCTCCGCGGGCCGGGGCGTTGAAACTGTTGACGTAGAGGCTGGGCAGGCGACCGCTGCGAGCGACCGCGCAGGCCACGGCGGCGGTACCGATCGTGCCGAGGCCCGAGCCGCGATGCGCGGGATCGACCCAGACGCCTGGATCTGGCCCACCGTGGACGACTGGGAGCCCACCTCCGCCTTGAACACCACCTGTCCGTCCTCGAATCGCGCCCAGGCGCGTCCCGCCGCGATGAGGCTCGCGACGCGGCGCCGGTAACCCGCACCGCCGTCGCCGGTGCGCGGGTCGATGCCGACCTCCTCGATGAACATCGAGATCGCGGCCGGCAGATAGACATCGAGTTCGTCGGGCCGCACGGGACGGACCTGCGGGTCGGGTTCGACGAGCGGCTCGCGGTCGAGAACGAGGAGGGGTTGTTCTGCCCTCACCTCGCGGGGAGCGCCCCACGCCGATTCGAGCCGCTCCCACATCGGCAGCGCGTACTCGGCGCGACCGACGATGGACGAACACAGTCGCGGCCCGCGACTCGCGCGCTCGGCGAACGCTGGATGTCGTCCGGACTGCCCAGCAGCGGAATGAGGTTCGCGCCGGAGAAGCACAGCGAGGTCTCGGGGCCGCCGCGGCTCCACATCTCGCCGCCGACGGCACGCCCGCGAGTCCGTACTCCTCGACGCGGCCGGCCACCATGCACGCGGCCACGGGGTCGCGGGAGAGCACCCGGAGCACCGCGGCGGTGTCACGTCCGCCCAACGACCGGACACCCAGAAGCTTGAGCACTCGCTCACCACCCGTCGACAAGCCGATACGAAATCAGAGTGCCATGCCGGACGGCGGCGTGGAAACCTGAGTCCTCGAAAGTGAGAGAACGCCGTCCCGTGCGCCCCACTCGTATCAGCCGACCGACACCACGGGGCCGCCGCCCGAGGCGTTGCCTTCCATCTCGTCGGCGATGCGCATCGCTTCCTCGATGAGGGTCTCGACGATCTGCGCCTCGGGTACGGTCTTGATGACCTTGCCCTTGACGAAGATCTGGCCCTTGCCGTTTCCGGAGGCCACACCGAGGTCCGCCTCACGAGCCTCACCGGGTCCGTTGACGACGCAACCCATCACCGCGACCCGCAGCGGCACCTCCATCCCCTCGAGTCCGGCGGTGACCTCGTTGGCGAGGGAGTAGACGTCCACCTGGGCGCGCCCGCAGGACGGACAGGAGACGATCTCGAGCTTGCGGGGACGCAGGTTCAGCGACTGCAGGATCTGCGTGCCGACCTTGATCTCCTCGGCGGGCGGCGCCGACAGCGACACGCGGATGGTGTCGCCGATGCCCTCGCTGAGCAGCGCGCCGAAGGCGACGGCCGACTTGATGGTGCCCTGGAAGGCGGGGCCGGCCTCGGTCACGCCGAGATGCAGCGGGTAGTCGCACTGCGCGGCGAGCTGCCGGTAGGCCTCGACCATCACGACGGGGTCGTTGTGCTTGACGGAGATCTTGATGTCGCCGAAGCCGTGTTCCTCGAACAGGCTCGCCTCCCACAGGGCGGATTCGACGAGCGCCTCCGGCGTGGCCTTGCCGTACTTGGCGAGCAACCGGGGGTCGAGGGAACCGGCGTTGACGCCGATACGGATGGGGATCCCGGCATCGCCGGCCGCTTGGCGACCTCCTTGACGCGACCGTCGAATTCCTTGATGTTGCCGGGATTGACGCGCACGGCCGCGCAGCCGGCGTCGATCGCGGCGAAGATGTACCGCGGCTGGAAGTGGATGTCGGCGATCACCGGGATCTTGCTCTTCTTCGCGATGATCGGGAGCGCGTCGGCGTCCTCCTGACGCGGGCACGCCACACGCACGATGTCGCAGCCGGACGCCGTGAGCTCCGCGATCTGCTGGAGGGTGGCGTTCACGTCGTGCGTCTTCGTGGTGGTCATCGACTGCACGGACACCGGATGATCGCTGCCGACGCCGACATTTCCGACCATGAGCTGGCGGGTCTTGCGTCGGGGTGCGAGGACCGCAGGAATTTCGGGCATGCCCAATCCGACGGGGCTGGTCACAGTTCGCCTTCTTTCGTCGCTACTCGGCAAGTCTACCGGCGCAGATCAGAACAGCTTGATGGGGTTGACGATGTCTGCTGTGAGGGTGAGCACCATGTAGGCGCCACCGATGACCACCGCCACATAGGTCAGCGGCAGCAGTTTCATGTAGTCCACGGGCGGGCCGACCGGCAGTCCGCGCAGGCCGCGCAGCCAGTTGCGGGCCTTCTCGTAGATCGCGACGGCCATGTGCCCGCCGTCGAGCGGCAGCAGCGGGAGGAGGTTGAACGCACCGAGGAAGAAGTTCAGCTGTGCGAGCAACAACACGAACGACTCCCAGATACCGCGCTCGGCGAACTGGCCGCCGATGACGCTGGCGCCGACGACGCTGACCGGGGTGTCGACCGCGCGCTCTCCCCCGGTGACGGCCGTCCACAGGTCGGCGACCTTGCTCGGCAGGCTCACGAGCGCCTCGGCCGTGCGGACCGCGAGGTAACCGGTGAAGTCGAAGGTCGCGGGGATCGCCGAGAGCGGCGTGTACTCGATGATTCCCGGCTCTCCCCCGACACCGATCGCACCGACGGTGCGGGAGACGGGTTCGGCGTCGGGCGACTCGCTCTCGTAGACCCAGCGCTGGACCTGCTGGACCGTGACCGGCACGGTGAGGGTCTCCTCGCCGCGTTCGACGGTGAACGGCACGGTGCCCGACAGGGGCTGCGTGCCCGGACGAGGTCGCCGAAGGTCTCGACGGACTGCCCGTCCACGGCGACGATCACGTCGCCGGTTCGATGCCGGCCTGCTCGGCCGGACCGGGACCCGAGCACTCGGCCGGGGTGTAGTCGGGCGGACCGTCCTGGGTCGGCGCGGCACAGCCGACGGTGCCGACCACCGCGCGGTTGTCGGTGTTGGGCAGCCCCGCACTGGCGGCGAGGCCGTAGATGAGCACGATGCCGAGCAGGAAGTTCATCGCGATGCCACCCGACATCACGACGAGGCGCTTCCACGTCTTCTGCTTGTACATCGCGCGCTCGACCTCGTCGGGCGCGAGTTCGTCCAGGGCCGTCATGCCGGCGATGTCGCAGAACCCGCCGGCCGGAACCGCCTTGAGACCGTATTCGGTCTCACCGCGGCGGAAGGCGAACACGCGGGGGCCGAACCCGATGTAGTAGCGCCGGACCTTCATGCCCAGCTTCTGCGCGGTCCACATGTGGCCGGCCTCGTGCAGGGCGATGGAGATGGCGATGCCGAGGGCGAACAGCACCACGCCCAGTACGAACATCATGAGTGGCCGATCCTCCTATACGAGTGTGCGCGCCCGGTCGCGGGCCCAGCCGTCGGCGGCGAGCACGTCGTCCACGGTACTGGGTTCGGCGGACCACTCGTGTGCGTCGTTCAGCACGGCCTCGACGGTCTGCACGATCCGCGGGAACGACAGCGTCCCCGCGAGGAATGCCTCGGCGGCGACCTCGTTGGCCGCGTTGTAGACGGCGGTGAGGCATCCGCCGCCCACGCCCGCCTGGCGCGCGAGCCGCACGGCCGGGAAGACGTCGTCGTCGAGGGGTTCGAACTCCCAGGTGGACGCGGTCGAGAAGTCGAGTGCCGGGGCGGCGTGCGGAACGCGGTGCGGCCAGCCGAGGGCCAGCGCGATCGGCAGCTTCATCGACGGCGGCGACGCCTGGGCCAGAGTCGACCCGTCGACGAAGGTGACCATCGAGTGCACGATCGACTGCGGGTGCACCGTCACGTCGATCCGGTCGTACTCCACGCCGAAGAGCAGGTGGGTCTCGATGAGTTCGAGTCCCTTGTTGACGAGGGTCGCCGAGTTGAGGGTGTTCATCGGTCCCATCGACCAGGTGGGGTGGGCGCCGGCCTGTTCGGGCGTCACCGATTCGAGCCGGTCGGCGGTCCAGCCGCGGAACGGACCGCCCGAGGCGGTGAGCACGAGACGCGCCACCTCGTCGCCGGTGCCGCCGCGCAGGCACTGCGCAAGCGCGGAGTGTTCCGAGTCCACAGGCACGATCTGGCC
>LATQ01000001.1:2751333-2758259 GCA_001017865.1 Rhodococcus sp. IITR03 | reverse complement strand
TGCTCGGCGAGCAGGTCCGTCTTGCCTCCGCCGCGGCGAGACCGACGACTTCGAAGTCGTCGGGGTTGGCGGCGATCACGTCGAGTGCCTGGGTACCGATGGAACCGGTACTGCCCAGCAGGAGCACCCGGGTGCGGGAAGAAGATCGAGTGTCGGCCACGCGAGCATTGTTCCCCACGCACCTGAACGGTTCCTGAACCGCCCGGTCTCCACCTCGCGACAGGCGCCACACGCATGCCCCGCTTCGTACGACGCGGGGTCGTATGTCACGATAAGCAGCAACAGCAGCATCTGGTGAGCAGGAGGAAACCGTGGCCGGTACCGAGTTGCAGTCCACTCGTGGTGATGTGGCGGCGGAAGTGCCGTCCGCCGAGTGGGGTTGGAGCGGGGAAGCCCCCAAGTTCTTCCGCGTGATGGCTTTGATCGTGGCGGCGTTCCTGCTGCTGATGCTGATCGGCAATCACGAAGGCCATGTCGAGAGCCTGTACCTCATCGGTTCGGCGGCTCTGCTGGTGTTCATCGTCGCGCGCGATGCGGTGCGTCGCCGCCGGTTGCGCTAGTCCATCGACGAAAGGGCCCGTCCGGAATTCTCCGGACGGGCCCTTTCGTGTCTGTCGGCTCAGCCTTCCGCGGCGAGCTGACCGCACGCTGCGGCAATCTCCTGGCCGCGGGTGTCGCGGACGGTGCACGACACGCCCTGGGCCTGCACGCGCCGCACGAACTCGCGTTCGACGTCCTTCGGGCTGGCATCCCACTCGCTGCCCGGGGTGGGGTTGAGCGGGATGAGATTCACGTGCACGAGCGACCCGAGAGCCTTGTGAAGCTTCTTGCCGAGCATGTCGGCGCGCCACGGCTGGTCGTTGACGTCGCGGATGAGGGCGTACTCGATCGAGACGCGCCGGCCGGTCTTGTCGGCGTAGTACCGCGCCGCCTCGAGGACCTCGGCGACCGACCACCGGTTGTTGACCGGGACGAGGGTGTCGCGCAGTTCGTCGTCCGGGGTGTGCAGCGACACCGCGAGGGTGACGCTGAGTCCTTCGTCGGCGAGGCGGCGGATGGCCGGTGCGAGTCCCACGGTGGAGACGGTGACCGAACGCTGCGACAGACCGAGGCCTTCGGGCGCAGGTGAGGTGATGCGCCGCACCGCCGCGACCACGCGCTTGTAGTTCGCGAGCGGTTCGCCCATGCCCATGAACACGACGTTCGACAGCCGTCCCGGTCCGCCGCGACGTCGCCGTCGCGCAGGCAGCGGCAGCCGCGCGCAACTGGTCGACGATCTCGGCCGTGGACAGGTTGCGGTCGAGACCACCCTGGCCGGTCGCGCAGAACGGGCATGCCATGCCGCATCCGGCCTGGCTGGAGATGCACAGCGTGGCGCGGTCGGGATAGCGCATGAGGACGCTCTCGAGCAGGGTGCCGTCGTGGGCGCGCCACAGGGTCTTGCGGGTCTCGCCTCCGTCGCACGCGATGTGCCGAACCGCGCTGAGCAGAGGCGGGAACAACGCTTCCCCCACCTTGTCGCGGACGGCGGCGGCAGATCGGTCATCTTCGCCGGATCCGCCTCGAGCCGCCCGTAGTACTGGCGGGCGAGCTGGTCGGCGCGGAAGGCCGGAAGCCCCAGTTCGCGCACCGCATCACACGCTGATCTGCGTCGAGGTCGGCGAGATGGCGCGGCGGAAGACCACGCTTGGGTGCATCGAAGACCAGGGCAGGGAAGAAGCCATAATCACCTATTGTCCCATGATCCGGGACGGATGGGTCCGGGCGTTGCTGTGATACTCGCCCCCATTCCCGGGCCGGTGTCACCGGTCGGTCTCCCTCACGCCGAGTCGCCCGGGCGCGGAGGGGGAATACGGGAGCATGGACATCATGACCGGTCTCGTCGCTCCCGAAGTCGCACGCTCGTGGTTGCTCGTTCCGGGCCGCTCCCCCGATCTCTTCGACGCCGCCGTCGACTCGCCGGCGGATGCGGTGGTGCTCGACCTCGAGGACGCCGTACCCGCCGCGGCCAAACCCGCTGCTCGCGAGGGCACCGAGGCGTGGCTGCGCGAGGGTGGGAAGGCCTGGGTGCGGGTCAACGACGCCACCACGTCGTTCTGGGCCGACGATCTCGCCGCGCTCGCCGGCTCCCGGGCCTGCAGGGCGTCATGCTCGCGAAGGCGGAGAGTGGTCACCAGGTCGAGGCCACCGCAGATCTGCTGCCGGAGGGCACGCGCATCCTCGTGTTGATCGAGTCGGCGATGGGTCTCGAGGCGGCTCCCGAGATCGCCCGTGCGGAGGGCACCTTCCGCCTGGTCTTCGGCAGCGGCGACTTCCGGCGCGACACCGGCATGAGCGACAGCCCGATGGCGATGGCGTACGCGCGGTCGAGGTTGGTCATCACGAGCCGCGCCGCGCGCCTTCCGGGACCCATCGACGGACCCACACTCAGCGACGACCCCGAGGTCCTCGAACGTGAGGCCGAGCTGACCCGCTCGATGGGGATGACCGGCAAATTGTGCATGACCGGCGAACGCGCGTCGTACGCGAACGTGGCTCTGAGCCCGAACAGCACGGACGTGGACTGGGCGGAAGGCATCATCGACAAACTCGGTGAGGACGGACGCAACGTCCGCGACGGCAGCGACCTGCCGAACCTCGCGAAGGCGAAGAAGATCACCGAGCTGGCGCGAATGTTCGGTATCGGCCGGTCGCGCTGACCGCTCTCAGCTCAGTTCCAGGCCCAGGGGTCTGCGGCGCACGTGCAGCCGGTAGCGGACGGTGAGCGTCGTGCCGGGTGTCTCGCGGATCGCCCGGGTCGCGACGCGTGGTGCGAACTCGATGCCGAGCACCCGCTCGAGGGTCGCTCGGTCCGGAAACTCCCACAGCGTGTCGACGCGGCGCAGATCGAATCCCTGCGCCTCGAAGAACGCCTCGACGCGGCCGGGTTGTAGTGCGGCAGGTCGTCGCGCATCCAGTCGCCGTAGGGATGGGCGGTGGCGTCGAGATCGACGACGGCGAGCGCGACGCCGGGACGCAGCCACACGCCATCGCCTCGAGGAGTTCCGGCGCCGCACCCCGGGCCGAAGAAATAGGCGGTGCGGGCGTGGACGAGATCGACCGAAGCGTCGGGCAGCGGCATGTGAGCCGCGGACCCTTCCGTCACGGTGACCGACGGAAGACCGTCAACGCGGGTCCGGGCCGCGGCGACCAGCGGCGGGTGCGGTTCGATCCCGGTCACCGTGCGTGCGTCGGCCGCGAACATCGGAAGGTGGAAACCCGAAACGATGTCGACGACGTCGCGGCCGGTCCAGTCCGCGGCCTCCCGCAGCGCCGCGTACACGGCGCCGCGGGGATCCTGCGCGCGGTTCTCCTCCTCGTACACCTCGGGCCAGTGCCAGATGTTGGGGCTGGCGATCACACCACTCCCCGACTTCGGCGCACGAAGCTTCGACGAACGCACCATCGGGCGACTACACGAAGGCCGTGAGGATCAGCCAGGTGACGAAGGCCGATGGCAGGATCGAGTCGAGCCGGTCCATGATGCCGCCGTGGCCGGGCAGCAGGGTGCCCATGTCCTTGATGCCGAGATCCCGCTTGACCTGCGACTCGATGAGATCGCCGGCCGTCGCCGTCACCACGAGCACGGCGCCGAGCAGCAGACCGGCCCACCACGGGCCGTCGAGCAGGAAGACGACGGTGAGGACACCGACCGCGATGCAGGCCACCAACGACCCGGCGAAACCTTCCCACGACTTCTTCGCTGATCGCCGGGACCATCGGGTGCTTGCCGAACAGGACACCCGAGGCGTAGCCGCCGATGTCCGACGCGACACACACGAGCATCAGGCAGAACACGCGCTGGGCGCTTGATCCTCGAGGACCATGAGGGTCGCGAACGACGCCAGCAACGGCAACCAGGCCGCGACGAAGACCGCGACCGCGGTGTCGCGCAGGTAGTTGCGCGGTTGCGCGACGAGACCGTGGTCGAACAGGCGCCACAACATCGTCACGACGACCGTGCCTGCGAACGCACCGAGCACACCCGTCGTGCCGTACGGCCACCCGAGCCAGATCATCGCCTGACCACCGGCCAGCAACGGCAGTCTGGGGACGAGCACGTCCGCCTCGCGCAGACGCTTGGTGACCTCCCAGGTCGCGATGCCGATGGCGATCGCGACGACGGCGAGCCACGCCTTCGGGGCGAACAGCAGGATCCCGATGACGAGCGCGCCCAGACCACCGCCGACCGCGAAAGCGGCCGGCAGGTCGCGTCCCGCCCGTGAGGGTTTCTTCACCGGCTCCGACGCGGGGTCGGGGGCCGGTGCCGGGTCTGCAGGGGTGGCACCGGAGTCGGCTCCGGCACCGAGTGGAAGCTGCGGGTCGGAGGACCCGTCGGCTCGACCCACTGTCAGACCTCCATCAGTTCGGCTTCCTTGTGCTTGATCAACTCGTCGATCTGACCGACGTACTTGGCGGTCGTCTTGTCGAGTTCCTTCTCGGCGCGGTTCACGTCGTCCTCGCCGGCCTCGCCGTCCTTCTGGATACGTCCGAGTTCCTCCATCGCCTTGCGGCGGACGTTGCGCACGGCGACCTTGGCGTCCTCACCCTTGGCCTTGGCCTGCTTGACGAGTTCGCGGCGACGTTCCTCGGTGAGCTGCGGGACCGAGATGCGGATGATGTTGCCGTCATTGGTGGGGTTGACACCGAGATCGGAGTTGCGGATCGCGGTCTCGATCGCGTTCAGCTGCGAGGCCTCGTACGGCTTGACGATGACCATGCGCGCCTCGGGAACATTGATGCTGGCGATCTGCGTGATCGGCGTGGGAGCCCGTAGTAGTCGACGACGATGCGGTTGAACATGCCCGGGTTCGCGCGACCGGTCCGGATGCCACCCAGATCGTCCCGGGCCACCGTGACGGCCTTCTCCATCTTCTCTTCTGCTTCGAAGAGGGCTTCATCGATCACGGCAGTTCCTCCATGTTCCGTTGTCCGTTCATGACCGTACGAGTGTTCCGATCTTCTCACCGGCGATGGCTCGGGCGATATTGCCCTTGGTCAGCAGATTGAAGACCATGATCGGCATGGCGTTGTCCATGCACAGGCTGAAGGCGGTCGCGTCGGCGACCTTGAGGCCCTGCTCGATGACCTCGCGATGGGTGATCTCCTCGAACAGCACCGCATCCGGGTTCGTGCGGGGGTCGTCGGAGTAGACGCCGTCCACGGCCTTCGCCATGAGGACGACCTCGGCGCCGATCTCGAGGGCGCGCTGCGCGGCGGTGGTGTCGGTGGAGAAGTACGGCATGCCCATGCCGGCACCGAAGATGACCACACGCCCCTTCTCGAGGTGGCGGCGCGCACGCAGCGGCAGGTAGGGCTCGGCGACCTGCCCCATCGTGATGGCGGTCTGCACGCGGGTGTCGATGCCTTCCTTCTCCAGGAAGTCCTGCAGCGCAAGGGAGTTCATGACCGTGCCGAGCATGCCCATGTAATCGGACCGCGCGCGTTCGAGACCGCGCTGCTGGAGTTCGGCGCCGCGGAAGAAGTTGCCGCCACCGATCACGACGGCGACCTCGGCGCCACCGCGCACGACCTCCGCGATCTGCTGGGCCACCGTCGTCACCACGTCCGGGTCGAGTCCGACCTTGCCGCCGCCGAACATCTCGCCGCCGAGCTTGAGCAGTACCCGGCGGAATCCGGGCCGATCGTGGGCGTGGTCGGACATGACTCTCCTCTGGTTGCGCATGAATCGGCCTTATCATCCTGCCTCATCCGCTCGAGGGAACCGAGATCGGGCGGATAGACACGCCACACCTGTCACCGCGCAGCACGCGCGAGCGCCTCCGTGCCCCGAGGCGGCGTGGCCCGACACACCTCGACCCGCCGGTAGCAGCACCGACGGGGTCGTGGAGTGGAAGAACTAGCTGGCGCCGACCTCGAAACGCACGAAGCGGACGACGTTCGCGCCGGCCTCGTCGAGGATCGCCTTGACGGTCTTCTTCGAGTCCGTCACGGACGCCTGCTCGAGCAGGACGACGTCCTTGAAGTAGCCGTTGACGCGGCCTTCGACGATCTTCGGCAGAGCCTGCTCCGGCTTGCCCTCGGCCTTGGCGGTCTCCTCGGCGATACGACGCTCGTTGGCGACGATGTCCTCGGGAACCTCGTCACGGGTGACGTACTTGGCCTTCAGAGCGGCGATCTGCATCGCGGCAGCGCGAGCGGCTCGGCAGCAGCATCGCCCTCACCGGTGTACTCGACGAGCACGCCGACGGACGGCGGTAGGTCGGAAGCACGCTTGTGCAGGTAGACGGCGGTCTGACCGTCGAATGCGGCAACGCGACGCAGCTCGAGCTTCTCGCCGATCTTCGCGGACAGCTCCTGGACGAGGGCGTCGACGGTCTTGCCGTCGGCCTCGACGGCCTTGAGCGCCTCGACGTCGTTCGCGCGGGCCTGTGCGGCAGCGGTGACGACCTTGTCGGCGAGAGCCTGGAACTCGTCGTTCTTGGCGACGAAGTCGGTCTCGGAGTTCAGCTCGACGAGAACGCCGTCCTTGGCGACGACGAGGCCCTCGGCCGTGGAGCGCTCGGCGCGCTTGCCCACGTCCTTGGCACCCTTGATGCGCAGCTGCTCGACGGCCTTGTCGAAGTCGCCGTCGTTGTCGGCGAGAGCGTTCTTGCAGTCCAGCATTCCGGAGCCGGTGAGCTCACGGAGACGCTTGACGTCGGCGGCGGTGTAGTTCGCCATGGAAGCGAGCCTCCTGTGTCTGTGGTGGAAAAGTCTCTGGGGGCGGCCCTATCGCGCGGATGAGCTCGGGCCGCGATGCGACGGCCCCGACCAGGATCTCTCGATCGGAAGGTCGGGGCCGGGCAACGAATCAGGCCTCGGGGGCCGCGTCTGCTGCGGGGGCTGCGTCCGCTGCGGGCGCCTCGGCGTCGGCGGCGGGGGGT
>LATQ01000001.1:2747850-2751233 GCA_001017865.1 Rhodococcus sp. IITR03 | reverse complement strand
TCGGCGCCGGCCTCGGGCTTGGCTCGGCGTCGCTGCTCTTGCCGGCGCGGGCCTGCAGGCCCTCGGCGACGGCGGAAGCGACGACCTTGGTCAGCAGCGCCGCGGAACGGATCGCGTCGTCGTTACCCGGGATCGGGTAGTCGACGAGGTCCGGATCGCAGTTGGTGTCGAGGATCGCGATGACCGGGATGTTCAGCTTGCGGGCCTCACCGACGGCGATGTGCTCCTTGTTGGTGTCGACGACCCAGATCGCCGACGGAACCTTCGCCATGTCGCGGATGCCGCCGAGGGTGCGCTCCAGCTTGTTCTTCTCACGCGTGAGCATGAGGATTTCCTTCTTGGTGCGTCCCTCGAAGCCACCGGTCTGCTCCATCGACTCGAGCTCCTTCAGGCGCTGCAGGCGCTTGTGGACGGTCGAGAAGTTGGTGAGCATGCCGCCGAGCCAGCGCTGGTTCACGTAGGGCATGCCCACGCGGGTGGCCTCTTCGGCGATGGATTCCTGCGCCTGCTTCTTGGTGCCGACGAACAGCACGGTTCCACCGTGAGCGACGGTCTCCTTGACGAACTCGTACGCCTTGTCGATGTACGTCAGGGTCTGCTGCAGGTCGATGATGTAGATGCCGTTGCGGTCGGTGAAGATGAACCGCTTCATCTTCGGGTTCCAGCGACGGGTCTGGTGTCCGAAGTGGGCGCCGCTGTCGAGCAGCTGCCGCATAGTCACAACAGGCATGCCTGTTTCTCTCTTTCGTGTCGGTTTCCGCGGTGGATCTTCCGATCCCCGCCCTGGCGTCCACATGCCCGTCGAACCCTTGCGGGACCGGCCGACGGCCATTTCCGATGCGGCCCGGAGAAACGGGTCGGCATCGATGCGCGGACGCGCGAAGTCGATCTGCGTATACAGACCGCCCGACAAGTGTACGCGGAGCAGGCGCGGATCCCTAACCGGGAGTCACCGGACCTGTGGACGGATCCGGGGCTGTCCACAGATCGCGTCGCCCCCTGGTGCGCAGGGACTCCGATTCACGAGGCTGAAGAGCATGGTCCTCGCCGCGCCCCTCCGGACGTTCGCCGTCGTGATCGCCGCGCTCGTCGTGCTCGCCGCCGTCCCGGGAACCGGATCGGCGGACGCCGGACGGTTCGTGTGGCCGCTCGATCCCCGGCCGTCCGTGAGCCGGCAGTTCGACCCGCCCGAGCAGAACTGGCTCCCCGGTCACCGCGGTGTCGACCTCGACGCGCGTGTGGGGCAGACCGTCGTGGCTGCCGGTGACGGCGTCGTTGCGTTCGCCGGTGTCGTGGCCGGAAAACCCGTGGTCTCCATCGATCACGAGGGCGGGCTGCGCACCACCTACGAGCCGGTCGAGGCATCGGTCGCCGCGGGTCGCCGGGTGACGAGGGGCGATCCGATCGGCACCGTCGTCGCCGGTCACGAGGCTGCGTCTCCCCCGCGTGCCTGCACTGGGGACTGCGTCGCGGCCGCGACGACTATCTCGACCCGCTGCCCCTCGTCGAGCGCCCGGTGATCCGCCTGTTGCCGGTATGACGCCCGGCTAACGCCCCGCGTGTCGACCCGACAGTGCGGGGAAGTCGTCGGCGACCATCGCGGCGAGTTCGACGAACGCCGTGCGGGTCGCGGGGCGGAGTCGTTCGAGATCGATCTCGGCTCCCTCGGCGAGATGCTCGTCGAAGGGCAGCACCTTCACCGCCCGGCACCGCGCGAGGAAATGTGCGGTCAGCGCGTCCATGTCGATGCTCGCCGCACCCGGCCGCGGCGAACTGATCACCACGACCGTGCGTTCGACCAGGTCGGAGTAACCGTGCGCCTGCAGCCAGTCGAGCGTCGCAGCCGCACTCCGCGCCGCATCGACAGCAGGCGAGGCGACGAGAACGAGGGTGTTCGCCAGGTCCAGCACGCCGCGCATGACCGAGTGCATGATCCCGGTCCCGCAGTCGGTGAGGATCACGTTGTAGTAGACCTGCAGGATGTCGACGACGCGCCGGTAGTCCTCCTCGCTGAACGCTTCCGAGGCAGCGGGATCGCGTTCGCTCGCGAGCACTTCGAGCCGGCTCGGCGCCTGCGATGTGTGGGCCCGCACGTCCGAGTACCGGCGGATGTTCGACGCGTTCGCGAGCAGGTCCCGCACCGTCGAGGTGGTCTGCTGCGGAATCCGCTGCCCGAGGGTGCCGAAGTCCGGATCGCCGTCGACGGCGATGACGCAGTCGCCGCGCAGCGACGCGAACGTCGACCCGAGCCCGACGGTCGTGGTGGTCTTCCCCACCCCACCCTTCAGGGACAGCACCGCGATCCGGTAGTCGCCCGGGATCGGCTGGCGGATCCGGGCGACGAGCTCCTCGCGGCGCTCACTGCCTCCTCCGTCGAGCCTGCCGCCGGTCAGCCGGTCGACCCGCTCCCGCCACCGCCGCGTGGAACGCCGTGACCTGCGGACGAGCACGCCCGAGGCGAGGTCGACGTTCGACGGCTGATGGTCGAACCGATGGGCCTCGTGTCGCAGGGCGTCGACCGTAGCGTCTGCTCTTGCCGGTAGCGGGGCGGGGACCGATGCGTGCCCGGGGTCGAGCGGACCGGATACGACCTCCGTCGCCTCCGGGCTCGCCACCTCCGACTCCGGCGCAGGTGCAGGTGCAGGTGCAGGTGCAGGTGCAGGTGCAGGTGCCAGTGCTCGGGCTGTGTCTCCACGACTTCGGGTGCCGGCTCTGAGAAGACAGGCTCGGGCTCGGGGTTCGGTCACGGCCTCCGGAACCGCCGCATCAGCTCCGCCGAAACCGCCGCCTCGGGCTCCGACGGTGGGAGCACCGGATTCTCGGGTCGCGCCGGTTCGTGCGCGACGAGCGGTCCGGACGACTCCGGCTCCGGGTCGTCTGCGCTGATCCGGGGCCGCAACGCCATACCGAGAGGCACCGAAGCCGTCATCTCGAGCGGAGCGGAGGGAGTGGGCGGAGTCGCACCCGTCGCCGGACGGAGTGGAGGGACCGGGCGTCTCGGCGCCTCTGGCCGCGCGGCGGAGGCCGCGTCGCGCATGGTCGCTTCCGGATTCCGGTGGGTCCTGCAGCCAGGCGGGCACGGCAGGACCGGTTCGTTGCGTCTCATCTGTTCCCCCGATTCGATGGTGCCGGCGCACGCTACCAAACCGGGACGGCTTCTCGGGCAGGCCGATCAGGCGCGGGGATGGGCCTGATCGTGCGCGGCGCGCAGGCGCGCCACCGACACGTGTGTGTAGAGCTGCGTGGTGGCCAGACTCGAATGGCCCAGCACCTCCTGGACCACGCGCAGGTCCGCTCCCCCTTCGAGCAGGTGCGTCGCAGCGCTGTGCCGCAGGCCGTGCGGCGCGAGGTCGGGTGCGCCCGGCACCGACGAGACGGGCGTC
>LATQ01000001.1:2730049-2747750 GCA_001017865.1 Rhodococcus sp. IITR03 | reverse complement strand
CCACGCCGCGGTGTTGCGCGCCCCGCTGCGCCCAGCCCCGCCTCGACGACGACCGCGCCCGCGGCGGACAACGCCGCGATCAGCCGGTTGCGGGCGAGGAACCGGTACCGCGCCGGAGTCGTACCCGGCGGATACTCGCTGACCACGAGGCCGGATTCGGAGATCCGCCGCAACATCGTCGTGTGTGCCGCCGGATACGCTCGATCGACCCGCAGGCGAGAATCGCAACGGTGGTGCCACCCACCCGAGCGCCGCCCGGTGTGCGGCAGCGTCGACGCCGAAGGCCGCACCGGACACGACCGTCCACCCGTCGGCGGCGAGATCCCCGGCGATCTCGGCGGTGACGTGCTCCCCGTAACCGCTCGCGGCGCGGTCCCGACGATGCCGATTGCACGTTCGGCCAGTTCGTCGATCCGCCGGCTCCCCCACACCCACAGGGCGAGGGGTGGCCCCTCGGCGTCGGTGGCGGTGTCGAGGGTGCCGAAGCCGAGCATCTGCCAGGCGGGCCATTCGTCGTCGTCGGGCGTCACCAGTCGCCCACCGGCCCGCCCCAGACGGTCGAGATCCCGCGCCGCGGTGTCGAGGTGCGCCCGCATCGAGTACCGCGCCGAGAGTTCACCGAGGCCCGCACCCGACCGGATGGCCGCCGCCACCTCGAGCACACCCCCGGCTTCCACGGCCGCCGACAACGATCGTGACGCACCCTGCGTGACGGTCGACAGATAGGCCCAGGCCAGGCGCCGTTCGTCGTCGTGCCTGCTCATGCGACACCACGATCCCGGAAGTCCAGTGCGGCAGCGACGTGCGTCGCCGACGGCGAATCGGAGCCGTCGAGGTCGCTCAGCGTCCACGCGACCACGAACGCCCGTGAATAGCGGACGTGGTGCCCGTCGTCGTTATCGCGGAGCCCGACGTTACCCAGCCCGCCCGGTCATATCCCCGAACCGGCGGGGCGCTCTCCCGGCAGGTCTGGCCAGATGACGCGGAGAGTCCAACCAAGCTCGTCCCCTTCCGGGTACGGGCTACTCGTGTTGGCCCGACGCGGTGCGGGGAGGCGGTCCGTGGGAAGTTCCGGGATGGGGTATTCGACACCGGCACCGTGGGTGCTCCTCGAGGTCCAGAAGAGTCCCGGCGGAGCCGGGTCCGATGCGAACTAACCTGTCGGGTCTGTCCGGTATCTTCCCCGGATGCCTACGACTGCAATTACTCCGCCGGAAACTCTGTACCACTACACAGACTCCGCGGGTCTGCTCGGAATCATCGGGAGTCCCATATCCCTTCCCGGGACGGAAGAGTCTGTGTTCGGCTTCGAGAGGGGCGCGACATTTGGCACCCTTTGGGCCACCGATGCGCGCTACCTCAATGACGCCCACGAATTGACATACGGGGCCGCCGCTTTGGCGGAGAAGCTGGAAAGGCACGCGGAAGAGTCACGGACCCCTCAAGTGGTCGAGCGTCTCCGGGAGTTGGCGGAGACCGTACGAGATGGCCGCTTTGAGTTGACCTACGGTTCTGACACCGAGAGGAGCCTCGCGCACGTCACGTGCTTCTGCGAGTCGGGAGACTTACTCAGTCAGTGGCGAGGATACGGCGGCGGGTATGCCATCGGGTTTGATCGAACCGTATTCAGGAAGTTCGGAGTCCTGGACACAGAAATGTATAAGTCCAATCCCGATCTTGCCTAATCACTCTCCAGGAACCCGTCCGGGTGAAGTACGGCCCTAAGGACTCAGATGCCTTTCTGGAGGAGCGAGCCGTGGAAGTAGTCGAAGGACTGGAAGGCGTGGCGGCGGGTACGAAAGACTACGAGTGGCCGAATGTATTTAGGGCGTTGTGCTCAAGGACACTCGCAGAAGTCAAGCACGGGGCATTTGAGGCAGAGGCGGAATGGCGTTTGATTCACCGGCATACCAGAGGTGAAGACACTCATTTCCGTGTGGGAGGAGTTGGACTTGTCCCCTACGTAAAACTCCACTTCCCGCTCACGCTAGAAGGCCAGCCCGCGATTCGGGAGATTGTCGTAGGCCCGGGCGGAGAACGTGAACTCCGCCGGGAGGCTCTAGAACGACTCCTCAAGGCCATCGGCTCCCCGGAAACTGAGATCCGACTATCAGACGCACCTTTTCGAGGTTGATCCGCCGCCGGGCGGCCCAATTCGTTCCGCGTTCCGCCTGTCCTTCTCGGCTCTGGCTGACCTGCACCCTTACCGTAGTAGCCGGGTCGGGGACCGACGAGGACCAAGGGGAGACGAACATGGCAGAGCCACACGCTTCGACAGACGAGGGATTCTTTACCTGCCCTTCGTGCGGAGGACTTGCAGGCAAGTTCCACCACGAGAACTTGAATGCGGACGGACAACTCGAAACGGTTGGCAGGTTCGGGGCGTGTGCTAATCCTGCTTGCACGTGGTCTCCCCCAATGAACTGACACCGCCCCAGACATGGGAAGAGGCCCCGCCCGGTAACCATCCGGACGGGGCCTCTGTGCGGTCCTGGAGTGACAGAGGACCGCACGACTCCAAGCGGGGACCAAACGCCTGGAGGTCTCTGGGCTACGGAGTAGCGACCGTTGCCACGCGGACGACGCCCAGCGGCTTGGACACCACCGCGGCGTAACGCGACTCGACACGGGCCCGGACGAGGTTCTTCTGGAAGTCGTCCGCGACCGTCTCACTCCACCGGACGTCCACCACGTTGTCGGAGTAGACGACGACGGCCTCCCGGTCGATGACCAGGCCCGTCCCCGCGGGAGGGCGTTGGAGACGACGACGGGGACGCCCCAGAGGGTCCGCTGGGCCCGCTGGGTCACGTTGGCCACCGCCTCGAGCTGGCCGGAACCCTCCGCCCGGGCCGTTTCCGCCGCCTCCCAGTCCTCCGGACGGAGAACGATCACGTGATTGTCCTCGTGGCCGGCGGTCTCCAACTTCGTGATGGCGGAGCGGACCGAACGGGCCACGTCCGTGGTGAAGCTCTGGACCTGGACTCCGGACGTGGTGAGGACGCCTGGAGGTTGGGACGGGTGCCGTCTCCGGTGAGGACCTGGCCCTCGAGGGCGTCACGGAGGCCGCGGACCATCTCGTCCTGGACGAACACCTGGAGGGCGTCGTTGTCCTCGAACCAATACCGCGGCGTCGGCTCCGACATGTGGGCCAGGACCTCGAGGTTGACCTCCACCTCCTCCAGACCGAACACGGACATCGGCTTGGTGTCGCCTTCGGCCACCGGGGCGGCGTTGTTGTCACGCTGGCGCTGGACCAACGCCTTGAACGTCGGCCCCGGGGCCGGAAGGGCCACGAGGGCGTCCAGGAGGGTATTGGACGGGTGGCCCAGTTCCACGACTTCGGGCAGGAGCGGGACGCCCGCGTGAGCGGTACCGGCAGGCAGGAGGGCCTTCTGACCGTCCACCATGCCCGCCGCGATACGGGAGGCCAGTTCCTTCCCCGCCTTGCCCGACAGGCCCACGCGGCCCTTGGCCTTGGTGGCACCGCCGCCCGCGAAACCGTCGAGACGGTTACCCCTCTCGTCCACCGGGTCCCCGATCTGGGCGGCCAGGGCCTTGGCGTCGGCCAGAATCTTCTCGTCGGACTTGAGTGTCTTGATCTGTTCCAGGTAGCTCTTGGCCTTGGCCATGGCCGCGTCGTACTCCGCCCGTTCGGCGGCGGTGAAGTCGCGGCGTTCGCCCTGGGCCTTCTCCGTGAGGGCGCGGGCCTTGGCGGTGAAGGTGAGGGCCTCGTTCTGAAGGGCCTTGATCTTTGCATTCATCAGAGTTGTTCCGTTCCAACGGGATTGGTGAGTTTCCCGAGACGGACGGGTTGAGGGTCCGGGTCATGGCCCCCGATGACGGGGACGGCTCCCGCGGACTGTGACCGCTGGCCTCGTCGGTACCGTCCCCACCGCCGCGGCTGGCGTCGGCGTCCCGACACGGACCGCGTGGCGGTGGGGCCGGTACCTCGTCATCCACATTACGTCACGTGACGCGAGAAGGGCGGCGGGACACGCTATCCCGCCGCCCTCCCGTCCTCGTCGGTTACGAGGTGGCCCCGTCTGCGAACGGGTTACCGTCGTCCTCCGAGTCCGCCGCCTGGGCGGAGATACGGCCCTCTGCGGAGGGAGTGAGCCCGAACTCCTGGGCCCAGGCCCTCACGGACCGCTCCGCGGCCTCGAGGATGGCCACCGCCGGATGCTTCACGAGGGAGCCCGTGGAGCCGGGGACCGTGAGCCCGTCGCGGTCCACCGCCTCCTGGGCGTCGTGGAGCCTCTGGACGGCCATGCAGTACGTCCGGAAGGCCGTCCGGTCGATGGCCTTGGACAACTCCAGGCGGTCCAACTCCGGGGCCACGGAGGCCCACTCCGCCGCCGCCACGTCCGGCAGGTCCGGCGGCGGCGGTCCCAGAGGCTCCCGCTTGAATCCGGGTCCCGCGTTGACCTTCCGGCCTCCGGAGTCGTAGCCCTCCCGGCGTCCGTTGAGCAGCTTCAAGGCCGGCGGGCGTGGTGCGGGTCCCTTACCCATGATCTTCTCCCTTCTCGTCCTCGAGGACCGCGTGGGCCCCGGTCTCCGGGACGGCGTACGCGCTTCCAGGTACGCCGCTTCGGCGGAGTCGGCCAGAAGCGCGATGGTCGCGGAGCGGGACCCCACCGCCGCCCGGACCGTGGCCGCGGTCCACGAGCCAACATGGCGAACGCCTCCCGGATGACGTCGGGGTCATCGTTGGCGGCCAGGTGTGCCACTCGTTCGTCGTCTCCCACCGCCGCGGCATAGAGGGCCATGGAGACCGTGAGCGTGGCCTCCGCCTTCGTGAGGTCGTCGTGGATGGTCATAGTTCCTCCTGTTGGTACAAATCATGGGTCAAATAGGGGCCCAACTTGAGCCGCGTGCGCCGACCTCGATGGCCGGGCTTCATGGCGTCACCCTCCGGAGCGCGTCGGTACCCTCCTCCCCCTGGCCGGTCACCGTGGCCGCCTTCGGCCTCGTAGGGCCTCCTGGGCCGTCTTGGCGTCGTGGCACGGCTTGCACATCGGGGCCAGGTTGACCTCGTCCCACATGGCCCCGCCCTCTGCCACGGGGACCACGTGGTCCAGGACCGTGGCGACGGCCCGGTGGCAGGCGGTACAGAGCGGGTGCTCCTGGAGGAGATGGGCACGGAGGGTCCGCCACCGTCTCGAGTGGACCCCGGACGACTTCCCCGTGCGTTCGGAGCCCTCCCAGGGCTTGCGACACGGGCAACGGGGCCCGGTGAACTTCCCTCCACACTTGGCACACGCCCGTGGTGGTCGAGTAGGCATGGTTACGCCGCCTTCCGTTGGGCCCGCTTGAGCGGGAACGTGATGGACGAGGGCGGCGTCCCATCGGGGACGAGAGCGATTCCGTACAACCGCCCCGCCGCTAATCCGTAGAACCCATCGGCCAGGACCTCACACGTGGAGATGAGAGGGCACGACAGGCAGAGGCGTTCGGCCTGGAGGAATCGGTCTAGGACTGCCCGGACGTGAACGCCCGGGTCGGGCGGGTCGAACAGGTGAGGACGGGACACACACGGCGTACGGGATCGTCGTGTGTCGTCGTGGCCTGGCGAAGGAGTGACGCGGCGGCCTTGGCCTTGAGCGCCGCCCGCCCGTTCTCTCCCGGATTGGGTGCCGTGCTCACGACGCCGCCCCGGTCGTGGGAGCGGGAGCGATACGGGCTGGGGCCGGAATGTCGTCGGCCACGAGAAGGCAACGGTTCGGACGGCCTACCTCGTCGGCCCGAACGATGCTCCAGCCCTTGACGACGAGGGGAACGACGCGGACACCGCCGGCCTCCGGGATGGAGGCCATGGCCACGACGGTGTAACAGCGGTACTGGTCCCCAGCGTCGTTGTAGTGCAGGAGCGACATGTCCGCCGTCGTAGGGATGACGACGGAACCGGGAGGGAGAAGCGGGTATGTAGCCATGAGTTCATTCCTTGTCGTGAGTGCATGTGTGCGTATTTCGTGGCGCGATTGCGCGACTGGGTGTGACCTGGGGTTTTAGGTGGCGCGACTAGTGGCGCGACTAGTGGCGCGACTACACCGCCCCGGACGTCCCGGACCGTCCCGGAGTCGATGCCACACCGCCCCTCCGAACGGCCCGCGTCTGGAGTGAGTCACCGCCTCACACCGCCCCAGTCGCGCCATCGTTGCTCTCAGTCGCGTCATCAGTCGCGCCATCAGTCGCGCCACGTATATATGCAGGTCAAAGACAGTTGCGTAATCGCGCCACGAGATATGGAGCGGTGGTGGCGCAACTGAGGCGGCGGCGCTCATCGGACCTCACCATCGGAGGGGTTAGGCGGCGGTGCCATCGGGTCCACCTGGCCCACGGGAGGCTCCAGACGGGACGCCACCGCCTTGGCGGCCCAGTAGGTCCGGCGGGGCCTACCGCGGGACTCCGTGGCCGCTACCCGTTTAGCGGCCCGCTGGAGGGTTCGTTCCCGGATACCGGCGTCCTTGGCGGCGGCGGCCTTCACGTCCTTGGACGGGACCCACTCGTTCCGGGCGGTGAGGTAGTCCTGTAGCCACTCCTCCGCCTCCGTCATGGACTCGTCCGCCCCGCCCTCGAAATTGGCCACGATGTGCTCGGCGGCGGTGCGGTCGGACTCCCCGACGTAACGGAGCCGGGGCACGGTCCCGTCGTGTTCCTCGTTGGCCTCGAAGAACGGCACTCCGTCGATGGCGAACACGGACGCCACCGCCTTGGTGGACGTGTTGGACTTCTCCGGTCCGACCACGAGGTGGCCCTCGTCGTCCTCCTGGGCGTAGAGGGTCATACGGGCCTTCTTCCGAAGTTCCCCGGTCGCTCCGTACTTGTCGCGGGCGTTGGACGAGGCCACGCGTTGGTGTGCGTGAGGAGCAGGACCGCGGCATCCGTCGTCGTAGCCGCCTCTTTCCACGGGTGGAGGGCCTGGCGGGCCTGCTGGGGGTCCCGGACGGACAACTTCGCGGGCACCGTGTCCAGCCAGGCGTCCACGACGACGAGGACGGGACGAGGTTCGGCGGTGACGTACTCCATGTCGTCGGGGAACACGGGAGCACCGCTGCCGTCCTCGTCCTCACAGATGACGTCCACCATGTCCAGGTCCGCGCCGGCAACCTCGAGGCGGGGAAGGACGGTCTGACTCCACACGTCCTCCGTGATGACGAGGCGGACTCGTCCCGGCTCCCGTGCCGGTATTCCGAACTCCGGCAACGGCTTACCCGTCGTCACCGCCGCGGCTACCCAGACCCAGAGGAGGGACTTACCGATGCCCTCGTCTCCCACGAGGAGGGACACTGACGCCCGGGGGATACCGCCCTTGGCTAACCACCGCGGTTGTTCGGCGGCGGTGAGGTCCCGGGCCCGGAACAGTCGGACGTTACGGTCGTCGGTCTCCTGGCCTTTCCCCTTGTCCTTGGCCTTGCGCTTGTAGACATGGGCGGTGCCATCGTCGGCTACCCCGGTACCAGGACGGCCTCCGACCTTGGCCCTGGCGGCCTGGGCCGCCTTCTCGTGGGCCCGGATGGCCTCCTCGGCGGCGGCGGAACCCACCATCTTCACGAGACGCCGCCGAACCTCCGCCAAGGCTCCGAATCTGTCGGCCCGGTCCTCCGCCGGTCGTTGCAGTTCCAGGGAGGCGTACTTGCCCACCGCCCAGCTGGAACACAAGGTGAGGTCCTGATTGTTGCGCTCGAACTCTCGGAACGCCTTGGTGATCTCCGACTCCGTGGGTAGGCCCGTGAAGCTGAAGAGGTTACGGGTGGTAATCATGACGCCACCGCCCGAAGGTCCACGGGGAACGCCGGATACGCGGTATCCTCGTGGTGTAGCACCTGTTTCGTCGGCAGGTCTTCCAGCGCGAGGAGGGTCTCCAGGCAACCTGGGGGCCCTTTTCGTATCCGGTCACTTCGATGCACCGCCCCGGAGGATGACGGTCAGGCGGTCCACCTGGGCCGGGGTGAGCGGTGGGGCGGTGGAAAGGACCTGCTCGATGTGGTCCTGTATCCGTGACGCGGCCAGTTCACGACGGAGTTCCGTCAAGTCCGCGTTGGGGTCACGCTTGAGGGCGTTACCGATGTGTCCGGAGATGCTCCGGGACCGGGTGGAGATGGCCATTCTGGGCTCCTGGGTACGAAACGGGCACGTACCCAGCGGCGGAGAGAACTACCGCCAGACCAGCGGCATTGTCTCTACGTCACCCCTGGCGTGGAGGCTGTCAACCTCACGAGGCGTCGTTTTCGATGGCGAACCATCGGCGGTACTAGGGTCTGGTAGCCCGCTGGCGACGACGGTACCCGGTGTCCGGGGACCATGCAACCACGAACGTCGTCAAACTCATTGCCACACCGCATATTTGACGGCATTAATCCCCCGCCTTCCAGGCGATGTGGACCGTGGAGGGGTTGAACGTCCGCCTCCCCCGTCCCGGCGGGTACAGGGTCACGACGGCCAACGTGTCGATGACGGAACGCTTACGGGCGGTGGACAACTCGTTCCACGCCGCCTCCACGTCCCCGGAGGTGACCAACGGAGCGATGACGTCGGCGGCCCCGGCAGCGGCAATCTCCGCCTCCAACTCCGCCAGGCGGGCCTTGGCCTTCTCCGTGGCCGCCCGGAACTGTTGCCGGGTCATGATGCCGTCCGCGTAGTCCTCCGCCATGTCCTCGAGCGGCGGCGGAGGACGTCGGCCTCCCGGGAGAGGTTGCGGGTATCGGTCTCCACCTTCGGCGCGAACACGGCCAAGGCGTCCGGCATCGACAGACGGGCCACCATGACCGCCTCCACGTACGCCTCCACCGGGTCCGCCATCCGGGCCAGGTGTCCGGGCTTGTCCTTGCACCGATAGGTCCGGTAGTGGCGGCGGGCTCCGCCCGTGTTGACCGTGGACCCGCAGACCCCGCAGAGGCCCACGCCTGTCAGGAGGGCCACGGCATTCCGTGCGGGCTTCCGGCGGGACGGTCCGTGAGGATGGCCACCGCCGCCTCCAGGTCTCCTCCGGGACGATGGCGGGCCATTCCGCCTTGCCCACGACGAACGCGGCGGGGTCCTGGCGATAGGTGGCGTGGGAGCCTTCTGGACGATGCCGGCGGAGACCGGCATTCCGGGCGTTGATGAGAACGTCCTTCACCGCGGACCGCTCCCACTTCGCGCCGCCCTGGGTCGTGCCGATACCGGAGGCGTCCCACATACGGCCCACCGCCGCCACGGACTCTCCCGCCAGGATGGCGTCGTAGCCCGCCTTGATGAGGCGGCCTCGTCCTCCCGAACAGTCACGCCGTCCGCCTCGTATCCGAATGCCCGACGCCCTCCGACGTAACGCCCCTGGGCGGCGGCTTGGGCCACCGCGGACCGTTGCCTGGCGGACTTCCGTTCCATCTCCCCTTGGGCCACGGAGCCCAGGACACGGACGACGAGACGGCCCCCATCCGTGGAGGTGTCCACACCATCGGCGGCGGTGACAATGACGACGCCGTGGGTATCGCACCGCTCCAGGACGGTCTCGAGGTCCACGAGACGGCGGACGAGGCGGTCCACGTGACGCGCCACGATGACGTCCACGTCTCCAGCATCCACCGCCGCCATCATCGCCTCGAACCCGGGGCGGGGCTTGCGCTTGGTGGCGGAGGTGTCGTTGTCCACGTACTCCGCGACGACGGTCCAACCACGGGCCTGGACGAGGCGGAGCACGTCCTCCCGTTGGCGTTGAATGCCGTATTCGTTGCCATCCCGGTCCTGGGACTGGCGGAGATACGCCGCTACCCGCTTCGTCATGCGGCATAGACTACGGACTCCAACATCCGCTATGGTGTCGTCCACGTGACCCGCAGTGCCCGATCCGCTCCTCGCGCGGTGATGGCGCCCTTGCGCAGCGCCCATTCGACGGGTTCGAGCGCAGCACGCGGAAGGCGGAACTTCTGTCGGAGGGCCGGTCCGGGCACCTCGGCGTTGGTGGCCCAGCCGTGCTCGGCCCACCGTTCGCGTGCCGCCGCTCTCGCCCGGGCGACACGCGCCCGTACGTCTCGGTACTCTCGCCCGTCTCCCCCATCAACGCGCTCGTCGCGACGGCCTGCATCCGGACCCGGAGGTCGACGCGGTCGAGGAGCGGGCCCGACAGACGCCCCAGATAGCGGCGACGTGCCGTCGGCGCACACACGCAGTCGGCGTCACGCGGAGGTGCGCACGGGCACGGGTTGGCGGCGAGGATCAACTGGAAACGGGCCGGATATCGTGCGACACCGTCCCGCCGGGCGATGCGCACCTCCCCGTCCTCGAGCGGTGTCCGTAGTGCTTCGAGCGTCTTCGTCCCCATCTCGCGACTCGTCGAGGAACAGCACGCCGCGGTGCGCCCGGCTCACCGCGCCGGGTTTCGCCATACCGGTGCCGCCTCCGATCAGCGAACTCACCGACGCCGTGTGATGGGGCGCGATGAAGGGCGGTTCCGTCACGAGCGGACGGTCGCTGGTGAGGGTGCCCGCCACCGAGTGGATGGCCGTCACCTCGAGGGCGTGACTTTCGTCCAGGTCCGGCAGGATCCCCGGAAGTCGCTGCGCGAGCATCGTTTTCCCGATTCCCGGCGGACCGGTCAACATCAGGTGGTGCGCACCGGCCGCAGCGACCTCGATCGCGCGACGCGCTTCGTGCTGGCCGACCACTTCGCTGAGATCGCCACGCACCGCCCGTGGTGGCAGCGCACGCGGAATCGGGCCGTTCGAGCGGACCGTCGCCCTGGAGCCAGAGCACCAACTCGCGCAGCGTGTCTCGGCGCCGTAGACGTCGATGCCGTCGACGAGCGCCGCCTCGGTCATCGTCGCGGTCGGCACCACCACGCGCGACCAGCCGTGCTTCTTGGCCGTGAGCACGGCGGGCAACACCCCACGTACCGGCCTGACGCGTCCGTCGAGCGCGAGCTCACCGAGCAGCACCGTCCGGGAGACGGCCTCGGTCGGCACGATATCCGCCGCGTCGAGCACCGCGCACGCCAGTCCGAGGTCGTAGACACTGCCGACCTTCGGCAGCGTGGCCGGAGACAGTGCGAGCACGACCTTCGAATCCGGCCACTTGGCACCGGAATTCGACACGGCGGCGCGCACCCGGTCGCGCGACTCCTGGAGCGCGGTGTCGGGCAGTCCGACCATCGTCACCCCTGGCAGACCTCGTCCGATGTCGCTTCGATCTCGACGACCTGCCCGTCGATCCCGGAGACGGCGACCGACCAGGCGCGTCCGAGTGCCATCAGAGGACCTGCTTGCGGTGGGTGATCTCCGGGGCGTGTCCCCGCGCGAGCAGAACGGTGACCACATCGACGCGGATGTGCGACCAGCGGCGCGTCTGCTCGGACAACCACTGCCCGGCGAGGCGACGGATACGTTCGGCCTTCGCGTGCGTCACCGCTTCGGCGGGGGTGCCGTATCCGGTGCCGGTGCGGGTCTTGACCTCGACGAAGACGACGGACGCGCCGTCCTGTGCGATGAGATCGAGTTCGCCGTATCGGCTGCGCCAGTTCCGTTCGAGCACGACCATGCCGGTCGACTCGAGGTATTCCGCGGCGAGGTCCTCGCCTCGCGCGCCCAGATCCCGGTTGTGTGATGTCCGATTCGTCCCCTGCATGCCCCCACTGTGGAGGACCGGGGCACGCGAAATCGGGTCCGAGCACGGAGATCGGGGAATCTGTGGATGAGTACGGTGCCTGTGCACAACCGCGCGCGTCGAGCCTCGGCGGACGGCTCGGTGTCGGCGCCCCGGTTAGGATGCGGCCACTCCGCGCAGGATCGTCCCCGCCGACGTCAGCCCAGCTCCTTGGCAGTCTCAGTTCGGGCTTGTCGAGCTCTTCGATGTTGACGTCCTTGAACGTGATGACACGGACGTGCTTGACGAAGCGTGCGGGACGGTACATGTCCCACACCCAGGCGTCGGACATACGCACCTCGAAGTACACCTCGCCGTTGGCGTTGTGCGGCAGCAATTCGACGGCGTTCGCCAGGTAGAACCGGCGCTCGGTCTCCACGACGTACGCGAACTGACCGACGATGTCCCGGTACTCCCTGTACAGCGAGAGTTCCATCTCGGTTTCGTACTTCTCGAGATCCTCGGCACTCATCGGTCTCGGTGTCCTCCCAGTCTGGTGTGTCCTGCAATCATCCCGCATCCGCCTCGTCGGTGAACAATCGACGCCCCAGGTCGTCTGCGTACGATCGACGAACCAGGTCGTCGGCGAACAGCCGACGTCGCACTGCGGGCACTCCACACACCGAGCGCACATTGGCCCACGACCGCCGGTGCTGCGGTGACGGGCCGTGCTCGGCCAACGCCGCCATGTGCGTCGGAGTGCTGTAGCCCTTGTGTACTGCGAAACCGTACTCCGGTAGCTCGCCGTCGAGGTCGACCATCATGCGATCGCGTGTGACCTTCGCGAGCACACTGGCCGCCGCGATGCACGCGGCCGCCGCGTCGCCGCCGATCACGGGCAGGGACGGTGCAGGCAGTCCGGGCACCCGGAAGCCGTCGGTGAGCACGTAGCCGGGCGGAGTCGACAGACCTGCCACCGCGCGTCGCATGCCCTCGATGTTGGCGACGTGGATGCCGATCGCGTCGACCTCCTCCGCGGGGATCACCACCACGCTCCACGCCCGGGCGCGTCGCACGATCACCGAGTACAGCTCCTCACGGGTGCGTTCGGTGAGCTTCTTCGAATCGTCGAGCCGGTCGAGCGACGCGTGCGGCCGGTCGCCGAGCACGCAGGCGGCGACGACCAGCGGTCCGGCGCAGGCACCGCGGCCGGCTTCGTCGACCCCGGCGACCGGACCGAGACCGCACCGCGCGAGCGCGGACTCCATGGTGCGCAGTCCCGAGGAGCGACGGATCACGGGTCGAGGTGGCCAAGCAGTCACGAGGGAAGGATCTCCGGTGAGTCGATCAGGCCCCATCGGCCGGGAGGCAGCACGATGAAGCGGGCTTTTCCGATGACATTGTCCAGCGGGATCGAGCCTGATGCTCGTCCCCGACGTGGTAGCGCGAGTCGGCCGAGTTGCTGCGGTTGTCGCCCATCACCCAGACGTGGCCCTCGGGCACGGTGACGGGCCCGAAGCAGCGCCCGGAGGCACCTCGGTCTCGCACGTGACGACACCCGGGGTGAACGGGAAGTCCATCGTCACGTACGGCTCGTCGAGCGGGACACCGTCGACGAGCACACGGCCCTGGTCGTCGCAGCATTCCACCGTCTGCCCGCCTGTCGCGATCACGCGCTTGACGAGGTCGTTCTCGTCGGGCGGCACGACGCCGACGAGCGAACCGATCTCCTGCAGTCCCCGCACGACGACGTTGTCGGAACGGGTCGAGACGTAGCCGGCCGACCACGAGTCGGGGCCTTCGAAGACGATGACGTCGCCGGGACGGGGATCGGTGAAGCGGTATCCCACCTTCTCGACGACGATGCGGTCGCCGGTGCAGCCCGGGCAGCCGTGCAGTGTCGGCTCCATCGACTCCGAGGGGATGAGATAGACCCGCGCCACGAAGGTCTGCAGCAGGAAGCTCAGGGCCAGTGCGACGACGACCAGGATCGGCAGTTCACGCCAGAACGACTTCTGCTTCTTCGCCTTGGGGGCGGTGTCGTTCGCTACGGGGTCCTCGCGCCGGTGGTGTGCACCGTCGGCTCGATCGCTCCGAGCCGAACCTCGAACATCGTTGCGGTTCACATCCGGTCGAGCCGGATCGTGCGGGGAATCTGCCACCTCGACAGACTAGCGTCTGCGGCACGGCGGCCCGCCGAGGACGACCGTCGGCCGGACGGGTGAGCGACAGACCACTGCCCACAACGACGACGACCCGGCCGGGACGGAAGTCCGGGCCGGGTCGTCGGATGCTGTATCGGGTGGCTCGGGAGCCGTGCCGAGCAGCCCAGGGGGCCGATCAGCAGCCGAAGATCAGCGCTTCTCCTTGATCTTGGCAGCCTTGCCGCGCAGCTCACGCAGGTAGTAGAGCTTCGCGCGACGGACGTCGCCACGGGTCAGCACGTCGATCTTGGCGAGGTTGGGGCTGTGCACCGGGAAGGTGCGCTCCACGCCGACGCCGAAGGAAACCTTGCGGACGGTGAAGGTCTCGCGGATGCCGCCGCCCTGACGCCGGATCACGACGCCCTTGAAGACCTGCACACGCTCCTTGCTGCCCTCGATGACCTTGACGTGCACATCGAGAGTGTCGCCGGGACGGAAGTCCGGGATGTCGTCGCGCAGCGACTTGGCGTCCAGAAAGTCCAGGGTGTTCATCGGTTTTCATCCTCTTGTTCGCTCGAGCAGAGGAACCTGGCGGCGACCGCCGTGTGGCGGGCTCGACCGGTTCGTGCCCAGGTCAGGTAGGCGTGCCCGAACGGGGCAACCCGTCCATTGTGCCAGACGGAACATCGATCGATGAAATCGGCGGTGGCGCCGGTTTGACGCGACGGTCCAGTTCCGCCTCGGTCGCGGTGCGCGAGTGCTCGACACTGCCCCGCACGGTCTCGAGCGTCGGCGCGCGCGACGAGATCCTGCACGAGAGGCTTGGCGCGGATCACCGGGCGCCGAAGCCGACGTTCGCGTTCGAGCGCCCGTGCCATGCGACGGGGCCGCTTGCCGTACCGCCAGCGAGCCAGGCGCCCCGGGCCGGGAGAGCCGGATCGCGCCGACCCACAGCAGCGGAACGACGAACAACCCGACCAGGCCTGTCCAGATCTTGCCCTTCGCCAGGACGATCGCGGCGAGCAGGAGGTTCACGAGCACGGCCACCACCAGCGCGGCCCGTCCGGCCCAGTCACCGCTGTCCTCGAAGTTCGTGGTGTCCCCGAGTTCGAACGGTCGCAGGCCGAGCAACCACATCCCGGTCACGGCGATCGCCACGAAGACGGCGTCGACGGACACCCGTCCCTGTTCTTCCCAGTACACGTCGTTCAGGTAGAAGATCAGGCGAACTCGTCGAGGGTCAGCGCGGCGCCGACTCCGAAGAGCGCCGCGAGGATGCACGCGGCGACGCGGTTGGCATCCTCGGAGATCGCGATCAGTCCCCCACCGGCGATCACCATGGTGACGACACCGAACACCACGTGGTGCACGTGCTGACCGCCCGGGGTGATGTTTCCGGGCCACCAGCGCACCTGCGCGCGGATCAACCGCACGCTGATCCGGATGAAGACGAACGCGGCCACGAAACCGAGGAGGAAGAACAGCAGCGGCAGGCGCCCTGATCGACGATCTCGCGCTGCATCCAGTCGAGCATCACCGGATCACCCCGGCCACCGTGGATCTCATGTCCACAGCATCGCAGGAGTGACCCGG
Organism: Rhodococcus sp. IITR03; assembly: GCA_001017865.1. The sequence continues at coordinate 2,732,457 of LATQ01000001.1, read as the reverse complement.
TGATTCGCGTCAGTTGTTGCCGAAACCGGCGCGTCGCAGGGCGTCGGCCATCGATCCGGAGGCGGCCGGTGCCGAACGGCGGTCGCCGCCACGGCCCTGCTGCCCACGATTGCCCTGCTGTCCGCGATTACCCCGGCCGCCCTGGTTGCCGCCGCCTGGCCTCCGGGACGTCGGCCACCTCCGCGCGGCTGACCTCCCGACTTCTCGGCGCCCGGGGTGGGGACTCGTCGTCGAGTCGCAGCGTCAGACCGATGCGCTGGCGCGCGACGTCGACCTCGAGGACCTTCACCTTGACGACCTCACCGGACCGGACGACGTCGTGCGGATCCTTCACGAAGCTGCGCGACATCGCGGAGACGTGCACGAGACCGTCCTGGTGCACACCGACGTCGACGAAGGCACCGAAGGCCGCGACGTTGGTGACCACTCCCTCGAGGACCATGCCGGGCTTCAGGTCGGCGACCTTCTCGACACCGGCGGCGAACGTCGCGGTCCTGAACTCCGGACGCGGGTCGCGGCCGGGCTTCTCGAGCTCGGAGATGATGTCGGTGACGGTCGGGACACCGAAGCGATCGTCGGCGAACTCGTCCGCGCGCAGCTGCCGCAGGGTCGCGGTGTTGCCGAGCAGTTCGCGGACGCTGCTGCCGGTCCGGTCGACGATCCGCCGCACCACCGGATACGCCTCGGGGTGCACCGCGGACGCGTCGAGCGGGTCGTCGCCGTTGGGGATCCGCAGGAAGCCCGCGCACTGTTCGAAGGCCTTCGGGCCGAGTCGCGGGACGTCCTTGAGCGCTCTCCGTGCCCGGAACGGACCGTTCTGGTCGCGGTGGGCGACGATGCTCTCCGCGAGCGACCCGGTGATACCCGAGACCCGCGACAGCAGCGGGACCGACGCCGTGTTGACGTCGACACCGACGGCGTTCACCGCGTCCTCGACGACCGCGCCCAGCGACCGCGCGAGCATCGTCTCGGACACGTCGTGCTGGTACTGGCCGACACCGATCGACTTCGGGTCGATCTTGACCAGTTCGGCGAGCGGATCCTGCAGGCGGCGTGCGATGGAGACCGCACCGCGGATGGACACGTCGAGATCCGGGAGTTCCTTGGTGGCGTACTCGGAGGCCGAGTAGACGGACGCGCCCGCCTCCGACACCACGATCTTCGTCAACCCGGGCACCTTCGCCAGCGACACGAGATCGGCTGCGAGAGCGTCCGTCTCACGAGACGCCGTGCCGTTGCCGATGGCGATCAGTTCGACACCGTGCCGCGCGACCAGCGCGGCGAGCACCGCGAGGGCCTCGTCACGCTTGTTGTGCGGCTGATGCGGATAGATGGTGGTGTGGTCGACGACCTTGCCGGTCGCGTCGACGACGGCGACCTTCGTGCCGGTGCGGTAGCCGGGGTCGAGACCCATCGTCGGTCGCGTGCCGGCCGGTGCGGCGAGCAACAGGTCCTTGAGGTTGGCGGCGAAGACGTCGACCGCGTCCTTCTCGGCGGACTGCCGCAGCCGCATCCTGATGTCCAGCGACAGCGACATCTGCAGCTTGGTGCGCCATGCCCACCGCACGGTGTCGAGCAACCACTTGTCGGCGGCGCGTCCCTCGTCTGCGATGCCGAAGCGCGTCGCGATCCGTCCCTCGTAGTAGCTGCGCTCACCGGGCACCGGCTCGTCGATCTCGGGATCGAACGACAGCGACAGCACCTCCTCCTTCTCGCCGCGCAGGAGGGCGAGGATGCGGTGCGAGGGCAGCTGGGTGAACGGTTCCGAGAACTCGAAGTAGTCGGAGAACTTCGCGCCGTCGTTCTCCTTGCCGGACCGCACGGTGGAGCTCACCTTGCCGCGCGTCCACATCGCCTCGCGGAGCTCGCCGACGAGGTCCGCGTCCTCGGCGAAGCGTTCGACGAGGATGGCGCGCGCACCGTCGAGCTGCTCGGAGGTGTATCCGGCGGGATCGGTGGTGGGGTCGCCGATGAGCGCGTCGGCGACGGTTCATGACCGGCCTCGCGGGCGATCTGCGCTTGGTGCGCCGCTTCGGCTTGAACGGCAGGTAGATGTCCTCGAGCCGCGCCTTGGTGTCGGCGAGCATGATCTGTCCGCGCAGCGTGTCGTCGAGCTTGCCCTGCGCCTCGATCGATTCGAGGATCGCGACACGGCGCTCGTCGAGTTCCCGCAGATAGCGGAGGCGTTCCTCGAGGGTGCGCAGCTGGGCATCGTCGAGCCCGCCGGTCGCCTCCTTGCGGTAGCGCGCGACGAACGGCACGGTCGCGCCGCCGTCGAGCAGTCCCACGGCCGCAGCGACCTGGTCTTCGCGGACGTCGAGTTCCTGGCGATCCGCCGGTTCACGGTGTCGAGTTCGGTCGTCACGTCGAACGACCTACAGTCGCGTCCCGCCCGTCACGACTGCAGC
>LATQ01000001.1:2722408-2729949 GCA_001017865.1 Rhodococcus sp. IITR03 | reverse complement strand
GCCTGTGGCAGCGTGGGGCGCCGCGCGCGTCGACCACTCGCGCTCGCGCGCGGGGTCCGTGCAGGCTGTCGGGTGGACCGGCGCTATCGTCCACTGCACAATGGAATGCAGGAGCCGGACATGAAGCACGGGCGCGGACGCGCACGATCGGGCGCGATGATGCTCTGCGTGGCCACCGCACTGGCCGTATCCGGCTGCGAATCGATCGATTCCCATCCGCTCCCGCACGAGGCGCTCGGTCTCGCCTCCGTGACGGACACCGATTCCGACGAGTCGACCGTGACGCTGTCGACGGCCGAACTGCCCCGGCAGATCGACGCGGCCGTCGCGCTCGCGGACAGCCGCGGAGCGCGCCTGACCGTCGCCGTGCTCGACCGTGAATCCGGGACCCGCGTGCTCGGCGGTTCGGACGAACCCTTCGAGACCGCCTCGACGGTGAAACTGTTCATCGCCGAGGAGGTCCTGTACCGCGAGGTGACAGGCGAGGCGACGCTCGCCGACGAGGACCACGAGTTGATCCGGTCGATGCTGCGCTCCTCGGACGACAACGCGGCAACGCTGCTGTGGGAGACCTACGGTGGTCCCGAGATCGTCGAGCACGTCGTGGAACGGCACAACCTGACCGGCACGACTCCCCCGGATCCGGGGTCCTGGTGGTGGAACACAACTACGACGGCGTCGGACCTGCTGACCTGGTACGACGATCTGCTCGGCGACAGCGCCTCCGGTGACGAGAGCGCGGCCCGGATCGTCGGCCATCTGGTGGAGTTCACCGACGAGGGCGTCGACGGATACGACCAGCGTTTCGGGCTTCCCGAGGGTCTCGGCGATTCCACGGAGCTGGGTGTGAAGCAGGGGTGGATGTGCTGCCTGGCCGGTGAATGGCTGCACCTGTCCACCGGATTCTTCGGCGACGATCACCGTTACGTGGTCGTGGTCGCGGCACGGGAGACCGTCACCTACGACGAGTCGGATCCCTTCTACGACACCGGTTTCCTGCCCGACACGGCGATGTACGACGCGACGGACGACGGGAGCGCGCAGCATGCGCGCGAGACCGTCACGCTGGCGGTCGAGACGACGCTCGGAAGCGCACACCGCCCCTGAGGGCCGTCCGGCGCGGCGTCAGTCGTCGGACGGGAGCAGGTCGGGTCGTCGTTCGCGGGTGCGTTCGAGCGACTGCTCGTGGCGCCAGCGGGCGACCTTGCCGTGGTCGCCGGACAGCAGCACCGGCGGCACCTCGAGGTCGCGCCACACCGCCGGCCGGGTGTAGCTCGGTCCTTCGAGCAGTCCGTCGGAGAACGAATCCTCCTGGTGCGACTGCTGATTGCCGAGCACCCCGGGCAGCAGCCGGACGACGGCCTCGACCATGACGAGAACGGCGACCTCCCCACCGATGAGGACGTAGTCGCCGATGCTCACCTCTTCGACGCGCACGCGCCGCGCGGCATCGTCGAAGACGCGCTGGTCGATTCCCTCGTAGCGGCCGCAGGCGAAGACGATCCGCTTCTCCTTCGACCACCGTTGTGCGGTGGCCTGATCGAAGCGGCGGCCGGCGGGAGTCGGGACGACGAGCAGGACGTCGGGATCGGTTTCACCGTCGGGTCCGGCGAGCACGTCGTCGAGCGCCGGTCCCCACACGGTGGGTTTCATGACCATGCCCGGTCCGCCGCCGTAGGGCGCGTCGTCGACGGCCTTGTGCACGTCGTGCGTCCAGTCGCGCAGGTTGTGCACGCCGACGGAGATGAGCCCCTTGTCGATCGCCTTGCCGAGCAGGGCGACGCGCAGGGGTTCGAGATATTCGGGGAAGATGGTGACGACGTCGAGCCGCACGGACTACTGCTTCCCCTCGGTCGACTTCTTCTTCTTGGACGGCGGTTCCCCGAAGTCGGGGTCGAGGAGTCCTTCGGGCGGATCGATCTCGATCACGCCGTCCCGGACCGATACCGTCGGGACGATCTCGGTGACGAACGGGACGAGCAACTCTCCGCGCTCCTGGCCGGCAGGCCGGATCGACAGCAGTTCGCCGGCGGCCGTGTGCAGGACCTCGCGGACGGTGCCGACCTCGGTTCCGCCGTCGGGGCGACCGGCGACGATCCGCACCGTCAACCCTTCGAGTTCGTGATCGTAGAACTCGTCCGGGTCGTCGGACGGCGGAAGGTCGGCGCTGTCGACGACGAACAGCACGCCGCGCAGTGCGTCGGCGGCGTCGCGACCGTCGATGCCCTGCAGGCGCAGCAGAAGCCGCCCGGAGTGTTCCCGGGCGGCTTCCACTGTGTACTCGTGCAGGTGCTTGTCGCGAGGCTTACGGCCACGCAGGACCGCGCCGACGGCGAAGCGCTCCTCGGGTTCGTCGGTGCGAACCTCGACGACGACTTCGCCTCGGATGCCGTGCGACTTGGCCACACGGCCCACGACGAGCTCCATCGACGCTCGCCTAGCGGTCGGTGTCGACGACGTCGACACGGATACCCCGGCCACCGATGCCGGTGACGAGGGTCCGCAGCGCGGTCGCGGTACGACCGCCGCGGCCGATGACCTTGCCGAGGTCGTCGGGATTGACGTGCACCTCGACGGTGCGGCCCCGACGGCCCGCGATCAGGTCGACGCGGACGTCGTCGGGATGGGCGACGATTCCACGAACGAGATGCTCGACGGCATCGGCGACCACGGCGCTCATTACTCGGCGGCTCGGTGGACTCGGCTCGGTGGACGCCTCGGCGGACTCTTCCTTGGCAGCCTTCTTCTTCTTGGGCGTGACGGCTCGGCAGCCGGCTCGTTCTCGGCCTGCGCGAGGGCGGCCTGGAACAGCTCGAGCTTGGACGGCTTCGGCTCCGCCTTCTTCAGCGTGCCCTCGGCACCCGGCAGGCCCTTGAACTTCTGCCAGTCACCGGTGATCTTGAAGAGGTTGAGGACCGGCTCGGTCGGCTGCGCGCCGACGTTCAGCCAGTACTGCGCACGCTCCGAGTCGATCTCGATCAGCGAAGGCTCTTCCTTCGGGTGGTACTTGCCGATGGTCTCGATGGCCCGGCCGTTGCGGCGGGTGCGCGAGTCCGCGACGACGATGCGGTACTGCGGGTTGCGGATCTTGCCGAGACGGGTGAGCTTGATCTTGACAGCCACTGCTGTGTTCTCCTTCGGGGTGCGCCGAGGCGCGTGTCACGTGCAATTCGGACGACGCGCCCTTCTGGCACGCCCGGTTTTGCCTCTAGCCTGTGACCGCCGCGCGGTACGTAACCGGATGCGACGACAGCGAACCATTCTGCCAGACGCGTGAGCCAGGACGAAACCGGCACCCGGTGACCCCGCGCACCCCCTACAAGCGCGCAGGGCTCCCCGAGACCACTCGGCCGCGGAGAACCACGAGATCGGGACGCGCGGCCGCGGGTCGCTGCGCGGATCCTCCCGGTACACGACGAAATCCGCCGACGTCCCCGGCTCGAGACTCGGATGCCCGAGCACGCGCGGGCCTTCCAGCTCGCCGCGGCGTACGCCCGGTGGGGTCGAGACCCACGCGCACGAGCGATGCGATCTCGTCGGCGATGCGCCCGTGCTGCACCTGGCCACCGGCATCGGTGCCCGCGTAGATCGGGATGCCGGCCTCGTGGGCGGAGCCGATGGTCTCGTCGAGGCGCGCGTACAGTGCGCGCATGTGCGCCGCGTACACCGGGAATCGCGTCGCCGAATCGGCGATGTCCGGGAAGTTCTCGATATTGACCAGTGTGGGCACGAGCGCGGTGCCGTGCGCGGCCATCGTCGCGATGGTCTCGTCGGTCAGGCCCGTGCCGTGCTCGATGCAGTCGATCCCCGCCGCGAGCAGTCCGGGCAGGGCGTCCTCACCGAAGACGTGCGCCGTCACCCGCGCGCCTTCGCGGTGGGCCGCGGCGATCGCCTCGACGAGGATCTCGTCGCTCCACAGCGGAGCGAGGTCGCCGACCTCCCGGTCGATCCAGTCGCCGATGAGTTTGACCCAGCCGTCGCCGGCCCGGGCCTGACGGGCCACTTCGTCGGGCAGCTGCGACTCGTCCTCGAGGTCGACGGGCAGCCGCGGATGTAGCGCTTGGGCAGAGCGATGTGCCGCCCGGATGACCCGGGGCAGGTCCGCCCGCTGATCGAGGGCCCGGGTGTCGACAGGTGAACCGGCGTCACGGAGCAGCAGGACACCCGCGTCGCGTTCGGTGACGGCCTGCGCGAGCAGACCCTCCTCGTCCTCCGCTCCCCCGCCGAACCTGATGCCGACGTGGCAGTGCGCGTCGACGAGGCCCGGCAGGATCCAGCCGTCGGCACAGAGCACCTCGGCGTCGCGGCCGGGCTCGGCCGTAAACGATCCGTCGGCCCCGACGAACAGCTCGACGGTTTCGTCGTCGGCCAACGACCGGCCCCGCACCACGAAGGAACGCGCATCACCCTCGGTCACGGTCATCCCCGGCCCGGCTCAGTTCTTGGGGAACTTCAGCTTCGACAGGTCGAAGTTCTCGAGTCCCGGAGGAAGCTCGTCGAGGCCCTTCGGCATCTTCGACAGGTCGGGCATCCCGGCGGGCATGCCACCCGGGAGACCGGGGAAGCCGCCGGGCATACCGCCCCGCACCTTCGGCGGCGTCGGTCCGCGACCGCCCTTCTTCCCCTTCTTGCCCTTCTTGCGCTGGTTCTTGCGTGCGCCCGGCATGCCCATCTGGCCGGCCATGGCCGTCATCATCTTCCGGGCCTCGAAGAACCGGTCGACGAGCTGGTTGACGTCGGAGACCTTCACACCGGAACCATTGGCGATACGCAGTCGCCGCGAGCCGTTGATGATCTTCGGGTTGGCGCGCTCCTCCGGCGTCATGCCGCGGATGATCGCCTGGATGCGGTCGAGCTGCTTCTCGTCGACGTTGGCCAGGGCGTCCTTCATCTGCCGGCTCCGGGCAGCATGCCCAGAAGATTGGCGATGGGGCCCATCTTCCGCACGGCCATCATCTGCTCGAGGAAGTCCTCGAGGGTGAGCTCGCCCGAACCGATCTTGTTGGCGGTGGCCTCGGCCTGCTCGGCGTCGAAGACCTGCTCGGCCTGCTCGATCAGGGTGAGCACGTCGCCCATGCCGAGGATGCGGCTGGCCATGCGCTCGGGGTGGAAGACGTCGAAGTCCTCGAGCTTCTCACCGGTGGAGGCGAACATGATCGGCTGGCCGGTGAGCTCGCGGACGCTGAGCGCGGCACCACCACGGGCGTCGCCGTCGAGCTTGGTGAGCACCACGCCGGTGAAGCCGACGCCCTCGCGGAACGCCTCGGCGGTACTCACGGCGTCCTGACCGATCATCGCGTCGAGGACGAACAGCACCTCGTCGGGCTGCACGGCGTCGCGGATGCCCGCGGCCTGCGCCATGAGTTCCTGGTCGATACCGAGGCGACCGGCGGTGTCGACGATGACCACGTCGTACTGCTTGTTGCGCGCCTCGGCGATGCCCTGCTCGGCCACGGCGATCGGGTCGCAGCGGTGACTCCGAGTTCGTTCTCGCCTCCGCCGATGGAGGTGCCGGGATGGGGAGCGAAGACCGACACGCCGGCACGCTCACCGACCACCTGCAGCTGGGTGACAGCGCCGGGACGCTGGAGGTCGCAGGCGACCAGCATCGGGGTGTGTCCCTGCGCCTTGAGCCACTTCGCGAGCTTGCCCGCGAGGGTGGTCTTACCGGCACCCTGCAGACCGGCGAGCATGATGACCGTCGGCGGGGTCTTCGCGAACTGCAGACGACGGGTCTCGCCGCCGAGGATCCCGACGAGTTCCTCGTTGACGATCTTGACGACCTGCTGGGCCGGGTTCAGCGCGCCGTGCACCTCGGCGCCCTTGGCGCGCACCTTGATCTTCTTGATGAACTCGCGCACGACGGGCAGCGCGACGTCGGCCTCGAGCAGGGCGAGGCGGATCTCACGGCAGGTCGCGTCGATGTCCGCGTCGGACAGCCGCCCCTTGCCGCGCAGGTCCTTCAGGACCCCTGTCAACCTGTCGGAAAGGGATTCGAACACCGAATGCGCTCCTGAGCTCTGACGAAGATGCGGACATTGCTGCGAACCAGGGTAACCGCTCCCGATCCGTCGCGACCGCGGGTGGCCACGCCACAGGGCGGGCCGCCCGCGCGGTCACGATCTGTCGGTCACGGTCTGTCGGCGGGCGCAGGCGGCTCGGGGGCAGGCAGGACCGACAGCAGTTCCTTCTCGAGATGCTCCCGGGAGACACGGGTGTGGGCACCGGCGAGATCGACGCAGAACGAGTCGATCACCGTCGAACCCAGCGTGCTCACCCGTGCCCACCGCACGTCGGCTCCGACATGCTCGAAGACGTCCGCGAGGCGGCACAGCAGACCGATCCGGTCCTCCGACCGGATCTCGAGCACGACCTGGTCCGCTTCGGATCCTTCGAACCAGATGATCCGCGGCGGCGCGAGAGCGGCGCTGACGGGAACCGCCCGGGCCGTTCGCTCGGGAAGCCTGCTCTCACGTTCGGCGCGGTCCTTGGTCTCGAGGGCACCGAGGAGGTCGAGGTCGCCGGAGCGTGCCCGCACGAGTTCCTGCCGGAGCAGCGCCGCTTCGGGCGGTGAACCGAATCTCGGGGCCACGACGAAGCTGTTGACCGTGCTGCCGGCGTGACTGCCGATCGAGGCCGACAGCACCCGTAGACCGTGCAGCGAGAGCACGCCGGCCTCGTCGGAGAGCACACCCCGCTCGTCGGGCGCGACGAAGGTCGCGGTGAAGCTGCGACCGTCCTCGCGTGGTTCGAGCGCGACGTGCAAGGCGCCGTCCTCGGCGAGGTTCGCGAGGGCGGGATCGATCGGATCCGGTGCCGGCAACTCGTCCCCCGCCATCATCATGCGGCAGCGGCGCACGAGTTCCCTGATCAGCGACGCCTTCCAGTCCCCCCAGACTCCCGGGCCGGTGGCCTGCGAATCCGCCTCGGCCAAGGCGTGGAGCAGGTCGAGCAGCACCGGATCGCCGTCGAGGGCGTCGACGACCGCGGCCACGGTCTCCGGATCGTCGAGATCGCGCCGGGTCGCGGTGTGCGGCAGGAGCAGGTGGTGTCGCACCATCGAGGTGAGCAACGCCAGGTCCGAGGGCCACAGGCCCATCCGCCGTCCGATCTGCAGGGCCAGTTCGGCACCGACACGCTGTGGTCGCCGCCGCGTCCCTTGCCGATGTCGTGCAGCAACGCGCCGAGGACGAGCAGGTCCGGCCGGGCGACCCGCGTCGCAGTTTCGCTCGCGTAGACGGCGGTTTCGACGAGGTGCCTGTCCACGGTCCACGTGTGGACGGCGTCGCGCGGCGGCAGGTCGCGCACCGCACCCCATTCGGGGAGCAACCGCCCCCACAGTCCTGTGCGGTCCAGCGACTCGATGACGTCGACGGCGCGACGTCCCGAACCGAGCAGCACCAGGAAGTCGTCGAGGGCTTCGCGGGGCCAGGGTTCGCGTAGTTCCGGGGCGTGATCGGCGAGCCGGGTGAGCGTGGCCGCCGAGACGGGCAGTCCGGCCTGCGCGGCGCCGCCGCGACCCGCGTGATCAGGCCCGGGTC
>LATQ01000001.1:2720055-2722308 GCA_001017865.1 Rhodococcus sp. IITR03 | reverse complement strand
GGCACCGGACGCGGCACCGAGGCTGGTCGCTTGACCGTCAGCGGATGCGTCGGTGAGGAGCCAGCCGAGGATGGCGGCAGCGGTGGCGGTGGTGGTGTTGACCCAGGCCAGGCCGGCGGTACCGTCGGCGGCGAAGGCGGAGCCGGCGTTGAAGCCGAACCATCCGAACCACAGCAGCGCGGCACCGAGCATGACGAACGGCAGGTTGTGCGGACGGAAGGCGGTGCGTCCGAAGCCGGCGCGCTTGCCGATGACGATCGCCAGGACGAGAGCGGCGATACCGGCGTTGATGTGCACGACCGTGCCACCGGCGAAGTCGATCGGGTGGACCGCGGCAGTCAGGCCACCTTCACCGTCGTCGACCGTTCCGAACAGTGCGGCCGCGATGCTGTCCTCGGAGCCCGAGAGCAGACCGCCGCCCCACACCATGTGGCGAGCGGGAAGTAGGCGCAGGTCACCCAGATCGCGACGAACGCCATCCACGTACCGAACTTCACGCGCTCGGCCAGCGCACCGCTGATCAGGGCGGTGGTGATGATCGCGAAGGTCACCTGGAAACCGATGTCGATGATCTGCGGGTAGTTGCCGATGCCGGCGAGGAATTCCCCGTCTTCGCCGTAGATGGCGCCCTGCAGACCGAACTGCTCGAACGGGTTCGCGAAGATGCCGAGCACGCTCTCGGTGCCGTAGGACATCGACCAGCCCCACAGGACGTAGATGACGCCGATCAGTGCCATCGCACCGAACGACATCATCATCATGTTGAGCACGGACTTGGAGCGGGACATCCCGCCGTAGAAGAACGCCAGGCCCGGGGTCATCAGAAGCACGAGCGACGCTGCTATCAGCATCCACGCTGCGTCGCCGGTGTTCACCACTTCCTCCACTTGCAACCTCCCTGTAGGCCGCGCCGATCGGCGCGTTGTCGAGGGAAAGCTTGCTGCCCGGATGTTTCCGTGGAGGCGCCGCGCTGTTTCGTGGGCGTGAACGCAGGAACCGACCTTGTTTCATCCTTGTTTCACACTTTTCGGACACCGCATCCCCACCGACGGAACCGGCCGCTGCCCGCGTGAGCGGACAGCGGCCGGAACGACGGACGCGGTGCGGATCAGCCCAGCAGAGCAGCGTCGATCAGCCCAACAGCGTCCACGAAGGCTTCCGGTTCGAAGGGTGCGAGATCGTCGGCGCCCTCACCGAGGCCCACCAGCTTCACCGGGACGCCGAGTTCGTGCTGCACCTGGAAGACGATGCCGCCCTTGGCGGTTCCATCGAGCTTGGTGAGCACCACACCGGTGATGTCGACGACCTCGGCGAACACGCGGGCCTGCATCAGACCGTTCTGGCCGATCGTCGCGTCGAGGACGAGCAGCACCTCGTCGACGGCGGCCTTCTTCTCCACGACGCGCTTGACCTTGCCGAGCTCGTCCATCAGGCCGGTCTTGGTGTGCAGGCGGCCGGCGGTGTCGACGAGGACCGCGTCGACACCGTTGTCGATGCCCCTCGCGACGGCATCGAACGCCACCGCGGCCGGATCGGCGGCCTCCTTGCCGCGGACGACCTCGGCACCGACGCGTTCGGCCCAGGTCTGCAACTGGTCGGCGGCCGCGGCACGGAAGGTGTCGGCGGCACCGAGCAGCACCCGGCGTCCGTCCGCGACGAGCACGCGGGCGAGCTTGCCGGTCGTCGTGGTCTTGCCGGTGCCGTTGACGCCGACGACGAGCAGCACGGCGGGATGGTCCTCGTGCGGGAGGGCCCGGATGGAGCGGTCGAGCTCGGGGCGGAGCTCGTCGACGAGCACGCTGCGCAGCACGGCGCGGGCGTCGGCCTCGCTGCGCACGTTGTTCACGACCATCTCCTCACGCAGACGGTCGACGATCTTGGTGGTCGTCGCGGCGCCGAGGTCGGCGACGAGCAGCGTGTCCTCGATCTCCTCCCAGGAGTCCTCGTCGAGGTCGCCGCCACCGAGCAGACCGAGCAGGCTCTTGCCGACCGCCGACTGCGAGCGGGCCAGACGGCCACGCAAGCGGACGAGGCGACCCGCGGTGGGTTCGATCTCCTCGATCGGGCTGCCGGCGGAACAGCGGCCGGTCCGGCCGGTTCGACAATTTCCGGTTCGGTGACCTCGGGTTCGGTGACCTCGGGTTCGGCGACGGTCTCGATTGCCGGGGCGGGCTCGACCTCGGGTTCCGGTGTCGGTGCGACTTCCGGTTCGGGGGCGACCTCGGGCTCGACGGGCTCGGGAGCGGTCGCTCC
>LATQ01000001.1:2718303-2719955 GCA_001017865.1 Rhodococcus sp. IITR03 | reverse complement strand
ACTTCCGGTTCGGGGGGCGACCTCGGGGCTCGACGGGGCTCGGGGAGCGGGTCGCTCCGGCTCGGTGCGACCTCGGGGTTCGACCGGCTCCGGTTCGGCCGGCTTCGGTTCTGCGGGCTTCGGCTCGGGCTTGGGCTCGACCTTCGGCGCAGGGCAGGCTCCGCCTCGGTTCTGTGGGTGCGGGTGTGCTCGGCGGAGCTTCGGTGATCTCCTCCGGCAGCGGCACCGTGCGGGGCGCGGGCTCCGGCTTCGCCGCAGGCTTCGGTGCCGGTTTCGGCGCAGGCCGGGGGGCCGGCGCCGGTGGCGCGGCCGTGCCTGCGAGAAACTGAATCCGCTCTGCGCCTTGTAACCGCCCGAGCGGTCCTTGGTCTCGGCGGAATCGAGCTGCGGGGTCTCGGGCGCCTTCAGCGACACCTGCCGCCGCCGGTAGAGGGTCAGACCGACGACGAGCGCGACGAGAACGACCGCCAGCGCGGCGGCGATGACTATCCAGGCTCCGGTACTCACGCACCCATACTGTCAGGCTTGGAGCTCTTCCTCCGGTTCGGGGACCGGTGTCGCGATCTCGCGTCCGCGCAGTCGCTGCGAGATGACCCGGGTGATGCCGTCACCCCGCATGCTCACGCCGTACAGCGCGTCGGCGACCTCCATCGTCGGCTTCTGGTGCGTGATGACGATGAGTTGGGACTTCTCGCGCAGCTGCTCGAACAGCCCGATCAATCGTCGCAGGTTGGTGTCGTCGAGCGCGGCTTCGACCTCGTCCATCACGTAGAAGGGTGACGGGCGGGCCCGGAAGATCGCGACCAGCATGGCCACAGCGGTCAGGGACTTCTCGCCGCCCGACAGCAGCGACAGGCGCTTGACCTTCTTGCCCGGCGGGCGGGCCTCGACCTCGATGCCGGTGGTGAGCATGTCGCTGGGGTCGGTGAGCACGAGCCGTCCCTCCCCACCGGGGAACAGCTTCGCGAAGACCTGTTCGAACTCACGCTCGACGTCGGCGTAGGCCTCGGTGAACACCTGCAGGATTCGCGCGTCGACCTCCTCGACGACAGCGAGCAGGTCCTTGCGGGCGCTCTTGACGTCCTCGAGCTGGGTCGACAGGAAGTTGTAGCGCTCCTCGAGCGCCGCGAACTCCTCCAACGCGAGGGGGTTGACGCGCCCGAGCGTCGCGAGATCCTTCTCGGCGCGCTTGGCCCGCCGCTCCTCGGTGGCCCGGTCGTAGGGCATCGGTTGCGGAGCGACGACCTGTTCGCCGCGTTCGCGGGCCTGTTCGTACTCGGCCATCTCCAGCGGCGTGGGCGGCAGCGGCACGTCGGGGCCGTACTCGGCCACGAGGTCGTCGAGGGCGATGCCGTGCTGCTCGAGAATGGTCTGCTCGAGCTGCTCGATCCGGAGCGAGGCCTGCGCCCGGGCCACTTCGTCGCGATGCACCGCGTCGGTGAGCTGGTCGCGCTGCGCCGACAGTTCGCGGACGAGTTCGCGGGCCCGTTCGAGCTGCTCGGCGCATTCGGCGCGGCGCCGGTTCAGGTCGTCGCGCTGTGCGAGTGCCGTCGCCACGGCCAGCTCGAGTTGTTCGGCGAGTCGCTGCCTGATTCGGCCACCGCAGCGGCGACGGCCGCCGTCGACGCGCGCGATGCGGCGCGTTCGGCACG
>LATQ01000001.1:2716633-2718203 GCA_001017865.1 Rhodococcus sp. IITR03 | reverse complement strand
AGATGTGCGCGTTCGGCGGCCGCTGCGGCCTCCCTCGTCTCGGCGAGCTGCTCGCGAGCCGCCTCGAGGGCTCCGTGCGCGATCTCGACGGCCTCGACCAGTTCCGCTTCCTCGGCGGCGATCCGGTCGGCGCGGGCTTCCATCTCGTCGGGATCCTGACCGGAGCGATCCTCGGGTTCGGCGTGCAGGTGCCGGGCGCGTTCCTGCGCGACCCGCACGGTCGCCGACACACGCTCGGCGAGGGCGGACAGGCGGAACCAGGTCTGCGACGCCGCTTCGGCGCCCGGCGTGAGCTGCGCGAGGGCTTGTTCGTGACGGGCGAGTTCGGCGTTCGCGTCGTCGAACGCGCGAGCACGGTGTCGAGCCGCTCCCGGACCATCTTTCCTGCTCGTCGTGCCCGGCGAGTTCGGCACGACGCGTGACGAGGTCGTCGGCGGCCAGTCGTAACCGCGCGTCGCGCAGGTCGGCTGGATGGTCTGGGCGCGACGTGCGACCTCGGCCTGCCGGCCGAGCGGTTTGAGCTGACGGCGCAGTTCGGCGGTGAGGTCGGTGAGACGGGCAAGATTGGCCTGCATCGAGTCGAGCTTGCGCAGCGCCTTTTCCTTGCGCTTGCGGTGCTTGAGGACGCCGGCGGCCTCCTCGATGAACGCGCGTCGGTCCTCCGGGCGGGATTCGAGGATCGCGGCGAGGCGGCCCTGGCCGACGATGACGTGCATCTCGCGGCCGATACCGGAGTCGGACAGCAGTTCCTGCACGTCCATGAGACGGCAGGAACTGCCGTTGATCTCGTATTCGCCCGCACCGTCGCGGAACATGCGGCGGGTGACGGAGACCTCGGAGTACTCGATGGGCAACGCGCCGTCGGAGTTGTCGATGGTGAGCGTGACCTCGGCGCGTCCGAGCGGCGGGCGGCCGGCGGTTCCGGCGAAGATGACGTCCTGCATCTTGCCGCCGCGCAGGGCCTTGGCACCTTGCTCCCCCATCACCCAGGTGAGCGCGTCGACGACGTTCGACTTGCCGGACCCGTTGGGTCCGACCACACAGGTGATGCCCGGTTCGAAACGCAGAGTCGTCGACGAGGCGAAGGACTTGAAGCCCTTCAACGTCAGACTCTTGAGGTACATGGGTGAGAACTCTACCGGCGGGTTGTGACTGCTTTCCTAGGCCGGGTGCACCTCGAGACGGTCGTGTTGCCTACGTTCAGGTACACGGTGGACCCTCGACGACGATGCCACCCGGACCGGTCACCTCGGGTAGCACGGTGGTCACGCTGCCGTCGGGAGTGATCCGGCGCAGCGCTCCGGGGCCGACGAAGGAGGTGTCCGAGACGAACGGACAAACAGGACGGATGTCAGCGTTCGACGAAGCCGGTGAGGTCGCCGCGCGCGGGATCCCAGGATTCGACGACGAGCCGCACCTCACCGGGGGTGTCGCCGGATCGCAACCACGCGAGGAGCTGTTCGAGCGCGGACCGGGGGCCTTCGGCGACGACCATCACGCGACCGTCGGGATGATTCGTCGCGTGCCGACGAGCCGAGTCGAGTGCGTGGACGTTGAACCAGCGGAAGAC
>LATQ01000001.1:2708542-2716580 GCA_001017865.1 Rhodococcus sp. IITR03 | reverse complement strand
TCGGCGAGGGTCGTCCCGGGCCGCGCGTTCAGTGGTGATCCACACGGCGTCGCTGCGCCGGACCACCCCGCGTGCCACGCGAGGTCGAGTGTCTCGATCAGCCGACCGGCAGTCGCAGGCCGTGACGTTCGAACAACGCCTCGGTCGCGTGGCGCGGCACGGTTCCGCCGGTCGCGACCACCAGGGGGTGTTCGAGCGTGTCGGCGACGGAGACGGAACGCTCGGCGAGGGGGTGGCCGGGCCGGACGACGAGGATCAACGTCTCGGCGTACAGGAGCTCGAACGACAGCCCGACCATCCGGGACGGTTCGGCCATGCGCCCGAGGACGACGTCGAGGGCGCGCCGGCGGCGAGCGCCGACAGCAGGACGGCATTGGGGTCGGTGCGGATCCGGATGTCCAGATCCGCGCGCATGCGGCGCAGCTCCGCCAAGGCTTCGGGGAGTACGGACCGGCCACGGTGGGCAGGGCCCCGATCCGCAGCGGTTCGCGGGCGGGTTCGGCCGCTCCTGCCAGTGCGGCCACCGCTGCGTCCAGTGAGGTGGTGGCGTCCTGCGCGTATCGCAGGAAGCGGTGACCCGCCGCGGTGAGGCGCGCACCGTGTCGGCCGCGGTCGAGGAGTTTCGCTCCGGCGAGCACCTCGAGCTCGTTGAGGGTCTTCGTGACGGCCGGCTGACTCAGCTGCAACAGTTCGGCGGCCCGCCCGACCTGACCTTCGCGCGCGACGGTGACGAAACATCTCAGGTGCCGGAGGCGGATGCGTCGCGCCTGCTCCGGGAGGGACGAAGACGGACCGAACTGGGATTGCATTACTGGAAGTTATGAATCAACTGCTGTTTTGTCAATTTACATGAGTTTTTCTTCATCTTATGGTGGTGTCCACAGCTCAGAGATCGGAGATCGCATGTCCACCGGCGAATACGTCGAGCGCGACCACACACTGCACCCACCCGCGCTCACCCCCGGCTACCGCACATCGGTGCTGCGCGCACCGCGCAACGCGCTCATCACGCCGAAGCCGACCCTGTCGGAGATCACCGGACCCGTCTTCCGCAGCGACGAGCTCGCGCCCTCGACAACGACCTGATCCTGAACTTCTCGAAGGACGGCCTACCGATCGGTGAACGCATCATCGTCCACGGCTTCGTCAAGGACGAGTTCGGCAATCCGGTCGAGGGCGCACTCGTCGAGGTGTGGCAGGCCAACGCCGGTGGCCGGTACCGCCACAAGAAGGACACCTATCTCGCTCCCATCGATCCGAACTTCGGCGGTTGCGGGCGGATGCTCACGGACGCGAACGGCTACTACCAGTTCCGGACGATCAAACCCGGCGCATATCCGTGGGGCAACAGCCGCAACGCCTGGCGCCCGGCGCACATCCACGTGTCGATCCTCGGCCGCGGGTGGGCGCAGCGTCTGATCACCCAGCTGTACTTCGAGGGCGATCCGCTCATCGAGAAGTGCCCGATCGCGCGGACGATCCCGACCGTGGATCAGCTCCGCAGTCTGATCGCCCAGGAGGATCCCGCCTCCAACGCTCCGTTCGACGCCCGCGCCTACCGCTGGGACATCACCCTGCGCGGTCGCCGCGCCACTTTCTTCGAGAACACCGACCTCCCGGGAGCCCGCGATGAGCCTGCCCACCGATCCCTACCTGCCCGTGCCCCCGCTGCTTCCCCGCGCGATGGTCACACGTTTCCCGGAGACGCCCTCACAGACCGGCGGCCCGTACGTCCACATCGGGCTCGCGCCGCAGCAGGCCGGCTTCGACATCTTCGACAACAACTTCGGCAACGTCCTCGTCACCGACGAGACCGAGGGCGAGCGAATCGTGTTGGAGGGCCGTGTCATCGACGGCACCGGCACCCCGGTGCGCGACGCCCTGCTCGAGAGCTGGCAGGCGAACGCCCACGGCCGGTACGCACATCCCGACGACGCACAGGACAAGGACCTCGATCCGAACTTCCGCGGCTGGGGACGCACCGGCGGCGACTTCGAGACCGGCGTGTTCACGATCGAGACGATCAAGCCCGGCGCCGTCACCAACCCCGACGGCTCCGTCTCGGCACCCCACATCCTGCTCGTGATCTTCGCGCGCGGCATCAACCTCGGCCTGCACACGCGGGTCTACTTCGAGGACGAGGCCGAGCTCAACGCCGACGATCCCGTCCTGAAGGGCATCGAATGGGAGGTGCGGCGCAACACCCTGATCGCGTCGCGTTCCGAGCGCGACGGACGCACCGTCTACACGATCGACATCCGGCTGCAGGACACCCCGGACGGTGGCGCCGAGACGGTCTTCTTCGACATCTGAACCACCACGTTCCGAACGGCCCGGTATGCGCCTGCGCTACCGGGCCGTTCGCGGTCGTGGCTGACACTTCGGGCAGCTGTACGACGAGCGGTTCATGAACTTCTCGCGGCGGATCGGCGCGCCGCAGCGTCGGCACGGCTCGTTCTCGCGCCCGTAGACGTTCAGGGAACGCTCGAAGTAACCGGACTCCCCGTTGACGTTGACGTACAGAGCGTCGAACGACGTACCGCCCTGCCCGAGAGCCTCCGCCATCACCTCGGTGGCCGCGTCGAGAGCCGACCGGAGCTTCGGACGCGACAGCGCGTCGGTCGGCCGGTTGCCGTGAATCCTTGCGCGCCACAGCGCTTCGTCGGCGTAGATGTTGCCGATGCCGGAGACGACGGTCTGGTCGAGCAGCGCACGCTTGATCTCGGTGTGCTTGGTGCGCAGCACGGCCACGACCGCGTCCGGGTCGAACCGGGAATCCATCGGGTCGCGGGCGATGTGCGCGACCGGCAGCGGCAGACGATCACCGTCCACCTCGACGAGCGGAGCCAGGGCCCAGCCTCCGAAGGTGCGCTGGTCGACGAAACGCAGATCGGCACCGTTGTCGAGGACGGCGCGGATACGCAGATGCTTCTCGTCCGGCACGGTCGGAGGCTGCACGAGCATCTGCCCGCTCATCCCCAGGTGCACCACGAGCGCCAGATCGGCCGGTTCGAGCACGAGCCACATGTACTTGCCGCGACGCTCGACCGAGGCGACCTTCTGACCGGTCACCTGCAGTGCGAGATCGCGCGGACCGGGCTCGTGCCGGCGGACGGCACGCGGATGCAGCACCTGTACCGAGTCCACCGTCGCGCCGACGACGTGCGCGTCGAGTCCGCGACGGACCACCTCGACCTCGGGAAGTTCGGGCACCTGCGGTCAGTTGCTCTCGGTGGGCGTCTCGGCGGATCCGGACTGCTGATCGGAAGCCCCGACATCACCGGCTTCGGCAGCAGTGCCCTCGGTCAGCGCGTTCCACGCGGCCGACGCGGCCTTCTGCTCGGCTTCCTTCTTGGTACGTCCGACACCGGTGCCATAGGGATTGCCACCGATGAGGGCGGTGGCGGTGAATTCCTTGTCGTGGTCGGGACCCGTGGCGGTGATCTCGTAGGCGGGAACACCGAGACCGCGTTCGGCGGTGAGTTCCTGCAGACTCGTCTTCCAGTCCAGACCGGCACCGAGGCGGGGGCCGCGTTCGAGCAGTGCGGCGAACAGGCGCAGGACCACTTCGCGCGCGACGTCGATGCCGTGGGCGAGATGGACGGCGCCGAGAAGCGATTCCATTCCGTCGGCCAGGATGCTGGCCTTGTCGCGTCCGCCCGTCAGCTCCTCGCCCTTACCGAGCAGGAGGTGCACTCCGAGCCCACCTTCTCCGAGGCCGCGCGCCACCTCGGCGAGCGCGTGCATGTTGACGACGCTCGCGCGGATCTTGGCGAGTTCGCCCTCGGACTTGTCCGGGTGGGTGAGGTAGAGCTTTTCGGTCACCGCGAGCCCGAGGACGGCATCGCCGAGGAACTCGAGACGTTCGTTGGTGGCAACCCGCCGTTCTCGTAGGCGTACGAGCGGTGGGTGAGCGCCAAGGACAGCAGTTCTGCGTCCAGAGGCACGCCGAGGGCGCGAGGAGAGACTCGTGGCTCTCTTCGCCGCCCTCGGTAGCTGTTTCGGAGGACTTGCTCGTCACGTGAATACCGATTAGACGGGCGCGGTCACCTGACGGCCGTTGTAGGTGCCGCACGACGGGCACGCCACGTGGGGCAGCTTCTTCTCTCCGCAACCCCGGTTCGGGCAGGTGACGAGCGTCGGCGCAGTGGTGTTCCACTGGCTGCGCCGCGACCGGGTGTTGGAACGCGACATTCTGCGCTTGGGGACGGCCACGTCTACTTCTCCTCGTTGTTCGAGCTGTCGATTTGACTGCTGGGTTCTTCGGAGCCCGCGCCGAACTTGGCTGCCAACCCAGCCCAGCGAGGATCCATTGTCTCATGACGGTGCCCGGATTCTGCAATCGCCAGGCGAATGCCGCATTCGGGGCACAATCCCGCACAGTCGTCACTACACAACGGCTGCAGCGGAAGTTCCAGACCCACCGCGTTCACGAGGACCGGTTCGAGATCGATCAGATCGTTCTCGACGCGGTACACCTCGTCGTCCTCGGTGGTCTGCTCCGTAACGCTGTTCGGGTAGGCGAACAGCTCGGTGAGGTACACGTCCACCGGCTCGGTGAACGACTCGAGGCACCGAGAGCACTCACCGACGGCGTCGGCACGAACACTACCGGTGACCAGGACGCCCTCGGACACCGACTCCAGGCGGAGATCGAGATCGATCTCGGAGCCTTCCTCGATCGCGATCAGATCGAGCCCGATGCGCGAGGGTGACGGCACCTTCCGCTCGACCGTACGCATCGAACCGGGCCGACGGCCCAGGGAGAGCGTGTCGAACACCAGCGGAGTCCCGGCCGGAACGGGACGTGCTGGAATCACGGGTGGACACGGGGAACTCACCTTCTTCGGACGACGCAGGACACGACTCGGTCGTGATAGGGCAACCGCTCCATGATACGCGATGGGCGGCAGGAGCGAAAATCCCGCGGGTCAGCGGCGACGGCTCGCCCGGTGGTCGGCCTCCGCGAAGTCGGGAGCACCCGACAGCCGCAGCTGCTGCCGGCCGCGGCCGACGGACCGCAGCGTGGTGCCGAGCAGTTCCTCGAACTCCGCCAGCTTGCCGTCGATGTACTCGTCGCACTCGGTCCGGAGACGGTCGGACTCGGCGTGGGCCGAATCGATGACTCGCGCCGACTCGGCGTGTGCGGCCTGCACGACCTCGGTCTGCGACACCAGGCGTGCCTTCTCGGCCTCACCCTCGGCCACGGAACGCTCGTAGGACGCCTGCCCGGACTCGACCAGGCGGTCGGCCTCGATGCGGGCACGCCCGGTCACGCTCTCGTACTGCTTGTTGCCCTCGGCCACGAGATCGTCGGCCTCGGCCTGCGCATCGCGCACGAGTTCCTCGGCGTGGGCGCGGGCCTCCTTGACCATGCGGTCCGCCTGGGCCTTCGCGTCCGCGAGCATCCGGTCGGCGTCGGCGCGCGCGTCCTCGAGGAGGGTGCGCGCCTCCTCGTCGGCGTCCCCCGACGGTCTTGTCGGCCTGGGCCCGCGCATCGTTGATCAGCTTGTCGCGGTGATCGAGGACGTCCTGCGCGTCGTCGAGTTCGGGCGGCAGCGCGTCGCGCACGTCGTCGAGCAGTTCGAGGACATCGCCGCGCGGTACCACGCAGCTCGCCGTCATCGGAACGCTACGTGCCTCTTCGACGATTGCGACCAGCTCGTCGAGTGCCTCGAATACCCGGTACACGCCCAACCCCAATCACTCGCTCGACACGACCGGTGCGGTCGCGCCGCCGTCCAGTCTGCCGCAGCGCAGGGCACGCTCGTGTGCCCTGCGCTCTGTGTGTCGGGATACGGCCGTCACAGGCCGCGCGGAGGGTGCGGTCTATTTCGCGGCGGCCCGCTCGGCCAGGCGCGCGAGCAGACGATCGTGCACGGAGCCCGGCAGCATCTCGGAGACGTCGCCACCGTAGGTCGCGACCTCCTTGACGAGCGAGCTCGACAGGTAGCTGTAGACCGGGTTGGTGGCGACGAACAGCGTGTCGACGCCGGTGAGCTTGTGGTTCATCTGCGCCATCTGCAGCTCGTAGTCGAAGTCGTTGGCGCCGCGCAGACCCTTGACGATCGCGGTGATCCCCCGCTCCCGGGCGTAATCGACGAGCAGGCCCTGCCAGGCGTCGACCGTGACGTTCGACAGGTGCGACGTGGCCTCGGTGAGCATCTCGAGGCGTTCGTCGATCGTGAACATCCCCTGCTTGTTGGGATTGATCGTGACGGTCACGACGACCTCGTCGAACTGGGCCGAGACCCTGCCGATGACGTCGAGGTGTCCGTTGGTGACCGGGTCGAAGGATCCTGGGCAGACCGCGCGGCTCATGACCCAGCACCGTAGCAGGTGGCGATCTCCACTCTCGTCTCGCCGTAGCGCTTCGACCTGCCGACCTCGAATCCCTGCGGCCACACCGTTTCCGGTGATCGCGACGACCGTTCGACCACGACGATCGAGCCGTCCTCTACCCAGCCTCCGGACACGAGCGTCTCGAGCATGCCGGTGACGGCCTCCTCGGTCACGGCGTAGGGCGGGTCGGCCAGGACGAGGTCGTAGACGCGGTCCGGGGTGCCCGCGAGTACAGCGGATACCGGTGCGGTGCGCAGCACCGCACCGGACAGTCCGACCGTCGCGATGTTCTCGCGGATCACGCCCGCCGCCTTCGCGTCGGACTCGACGAGCATCGCGTGCTCGGCGCCGCGGGACAGCGCCTCGAGACCGAGCGCCCCCGACCCCGCGTAGAGGTCGAGGACGGCGGCTCCGTCGATGTCCATGCGTGCGTCGAGCGAACTGAACAGGGCTTCGCGCACCCGTTCGGAAGTGGGCCGGGTCCCGCGGGGCGGCACCTTCAGGCGCCGCCCCCCGGCCCGGCCGGCGACGATCCGTGTCACTCGGCGCTGTCTCCCGTGGACACCTCGACGAGCAGGTCGCCACCTTCGACCTGTTGCACCGGCCCGATCGCGACGCGCGTGATGCGTCCACCGCGCGGCGCGGTGATCGCGGCTCCATCTTCATGGCCTCGATCGTGGCGACGGTGTCGCCGGCCGAGACGCTGTCGCCTCGGACACGACGAGGGTGACCATGCCGGCGAAGGGCGCCGCGACGTGACCGGGATGGTTGCGGTCGGCCTTCTCTGCGGCAGGGATCTCCGCAGCCACCGAGCGGTCGCGCACCGACACCGGGCGCAGCTGCCCGTTGAGGATGCACATGACCGTGCGGTAGCCCTTCTCGTCGGCATCGGAAATCGCCTCGAGGCCGATGAGCAGTTCGACACCCTTGTCCAGGCGCACCCGGTGCTCGTCGCCGTGACGCAGACCGTAGAAGAACTGGTTGGCCGACAGCTCGGTGGTGTCGCCGTAGGTCTCGCGGTGCTGCTCGAACTCCTTCGCGGGGCCCGGGAAGAGCAGGCGGTTGAGCATGCGGCGACGCTCGTCGGACGAACCGCCGAGGGCCTTCTCCTCCTCCGGCGCGAGCGGGGTGACCGGCTTGGGCTCGGCGCGGCCCGACAGCGCCTTGCTGCGGAAGGGCTCGGGCCAGCCGCCGGCCGGGGTTCCGAGATCGCCGCGCAGGAAGCCGATCACCGAATCGGGGATGTCGTACTTGCCGGGCTCGGCGGCGAAGTCGTCGACCGAGACGCCCGCGCCCACGAGGTGCAGCGCGAGGTCGCCGACGACCTTGCTCGACGGCGTGACCTTGATCAGGCGGCCCAGGAGGCGGTCGGCGCCGGCGTAGGCGGCCTCGACCTCCTCGAAGCGGTCGCCGAGGCCCAGCGCGATGGCCTGCTGGCGCAGATTCGACAGCTGACCGCCGGGGATCTCGTGGGTGTAGACGCGGCCGGTCGGTGCGGGCAGGCCCGACTCGAACGGTGCGTACACCTTGCGCAGCGCCTCCCAGTACGGCTCGAGATCGCACACGGCCTGCAGGTCGAGACCGGTGTCGAACTCGCTGTTCGCCGCGGCGGCGACGATCGCCGACAGGGCGGGCTGGCTCGTCGTACCGGCCAGCGCCGCGGACGCACCGTCGACGGCGTCGGCACCGGCGTGCC
>LATQ01000001.1:2704140-2708442 GCA_001017865.1 Rhodococcus sp. IITR03 | reverse complement strand
GAGACCACCGTCGACGACGCGCGGCACCGGCGTGCCAGGCCGCGAGGTAGGTGGCGAGCTGACCGCCCGGGGTGTCGTGCGTGTGCACGTGCACCGGCAGATCGAAGTTGCTGCGCAGCGCCGACACGAGCGTCGCGGCAGCCGGGGCGCGCAGCAGACCCGCCATGTCCTTGATGGCCAGGACGTGCGCACCGGCCTCGACGATCTCCTCGGCCAGACGTAGGTAGTAGTCGAGCGTGTAGATCGTCTCGTTCGGGTTCGACAGGTCGCCGGTGTAGGACATCGCGACCTCGGCGAGGGTGGTGCCGGTCTCGCGGACGGCGTCGATCGCCGGACGCATCTGGTCGACGTTGTTCAGCGCGTCGAAGATGCGGAAGATGTCGATGCCGGTGTCGGCGGCCTCCTGCACGAAGGCGCGGGTGACGGCCTCCGGGTAGGGGGTGTAGCCGACGGTGTTGCGTCCGCGCAGCAGCATCTGCAGGTTGATGTTCGGGATCGCCTCGCGCAGCGCCGCGAGCCGCTCCCACGGATCCTCGTGCAGGAAGCGCAGTGCGACGTCGTAGGTCGCGCCGCCCCACGCCTCGATCGACAGCAGCTGCGGCGTCATCCGGGCCACGTGCCCGGCCACGGTCAGCAGGTCCTTGCTGCGCACGCGGGTCGCGAGCAGCGACTGGTGGGCGTCGCGGAAGGTGGTGTCGGTGACGCCGATCGCCTTCTGCTCACGCAGCGCACGGGCGAGCCCTCGGGGCCGAGCTCGAGCAGACGCTGACGCGAACCGGCCGGCGGCTCGGCGTTCAGATCGATCGCGGGCAGCTTGTCGTGCGGGTAGACCGTCGTGGTGCGCTCGCCGTGCGGCTTGTTCACCGTCACGTCGGCGAGGTACCGCAGGATCTTGGTGCCGCGGTCGGCGGACGAGCGCAGCGTCAGCAGGTGGGGGCGCTCCTCGATGAACGAGGTGTTGACGTTGCCGCCGCGGAAGTCCTCGTCGTCGAGCACAGCTTGGAGGAACGGGATGTTCGTGGCGACACCGCGGATGCGGAACTCGGCGACCGCGCGGCGCGCGCGGCGACGGCGGTCTCGAAGTTGCGGCCGCGGCAGGTGAGCTTGACGAGCATCGAGTCGAAGTGGGCGGAGATCTCTGCGCCGACCGAGGTGCCGCCGTCGAGACGAATGCCGGCACCGCCCGGGGTGCGGTAGCCGGTGATGCGGCCGGTGTCCGGACGGAATCCGTTGGCCGGGTCCTCGGTCGTGATGCGGCACTGCAGCGCCGCGCCGCGGATGGTGATGCTGTCCTGCGACAGGCCCAGTTCCTCGAGCGACTCGCCCGCGGCGATGCGCAGCTGGGACTGCACGAGGTCGACGTCGGTGATCTCCTCGGTGACCGTGTGCTCGACCTGGATACGCGGTTCATCTCGATGAACACGTGGTTGCCGCGTTCGTCGACGAGGAACTCGACGGTTCCTGCGCACTGGTAGCCGATCTCCTTGGCGAAGGCGACGGCGTCGGCGCAGATACGGTCGCGCAGCTCGGGATCGAGATTCGGGGCAGGGGCGAGCTCGATGACCTTCTGGTGGCGGCGCTGCACCGAGCAGTCGCGCTCGTACAGGTGGATGACGTTGCCGTGCTTGTCGGCGAGGATCTGCACCTCGATGTGCCGCGGGTTGACCACGGCCTGTTCCAGGAAGACGGTGGGATCGCCGAAGGCGGCGTCTGCCTCGCGGGAGGCGGCTTCGATGGCCTCGCGCAGCTGGGAGGGTTCGGCGACCCGGCGCATGCCGCGTCCGCCGCCACCGGCGACAGCCTTGACGAAGACCGGGAAGTTCATCGTCTCCGAGGCGGCGACCAGTTCGTCGACGTCCGACGACGGCTCCGACGACGCCAGCACCGGGAGGCCGGCGGCCTTCGCCGAGGCGATCGCGCGAGCCTTGTTGCCCGTCAGCTCGAGGATCTCCGCCGACGGACCGACGAAGGTGATGCCGGCTTCGGCGCACGCCGCGGCGAGGTCCGGATTCTCGGAGAGGAAGCCGTAGCCGGGATAGATCGCGTCGGCACCGGCCGACACGGCCGCTTCGACGATCTTCTCGACCGACAGGTATGCGCGGACCGGGTGCCCCTCCTCACCGATCTGATAGGCCTCGTCGGCCTTCAACCGGTGCAGGGAGTTCCGGTCTTCGTACGGGAACACCGCGACCGTCCCGGCACCCAGTTCGTAGGCGGCACGGAACGCGCGGATCGCGATCTCGCCACGGTTGGCGACAAGCACTTTCGAGAACATTGGTCGACGGTACCGCGACGTAACATGCCGCCTTCGACGCGCGTTCCACATCGTGGGACAAGGCGTCCGGATGGCACGACTGGAACGATGCAGTCGGCCTGTCGTAACACGGCGTCAACATGCCGGGCACGGCCACCGAAACCTCACCGCGGGCTCTGGGGCACGGTGTACGGAACGTAACTCACGACTTGTCGAGATACGCCACGCGTTCGGCGTCGAGCGCGGCCCGCACCATGCTCGCGAGCCCCGGGTGGTGTTCGAGGCCGGGATCCTTCTCCGTCACCGTCCGGGAGAAGTCGCGGGCTGCCTCGATGACGTCGGCGTCGTCGACGAGCGAGAGCAACCGCAGCGTCGACACGGTGCCGGACTGGGCGACACCGAGGACATCGCCCTCGCGGCGCAACTGCAGATCGAGCTGGGCGAGCTCGAAACCGTCGGTGGTGCCGGCCACGGCCTCGAGCCGCATCATCGTCGGGGTCGCGGGCTTCGCGTCGGTCACGAGCAGGCACAGGCCCTGATGGCCGCCACGACCGACGCGACCGCGCAGCTGGTGCAGCTGGCTGACACCGAACCGGTCGGCATCGACGATCACCATCACGGTCGCGTTCGGCACGTCGACACCGACCTCGACGACGGTCGTGCACACGAGCACGTCGAGCTCCGCGGCGTTGAAGGCCTGCATCACCGCGTCCTTCTCGTCGCCGGGGAGGCGGCCGTGCAGCAGCCCCACCCTCAGGTCGCGCAGCGACCGGAGGTGAGGAACTCGAACTGCTCGAGCACCGAGACGGTCTCGGGCGGGGCCTGCTTGCCCTTCGTCGATCCCGACGGCTCGGGCCCGTCCGGATCGAAGAGCGCGTCGTCGTCGGAATCGCCGTCGCCGATGCGGGAACACACCACGTAGCCTGCCGTCCGTCGGCGACCTCCTCGCGGATGCGCTCCCACGCGCGGTCGACCCACTTCGGATGCACCTTCGCCGGGACCACGCGGCTGACGATCGGCGACCGTCCTCGAGGGAGTTCGCGCAACGTCGAGACCTCGAGTCGCCGAGCACCGTCATCGCGATGGTGCGCGGGATCGGCGTCGCGGTCATCACCAGCACGTGCGGGGACGCGCCGTCGCGACCTCGCGACCGCAGTGCGTCGCGTTGTTCGACACCGAAACGATGCTGCTCGTCGATCACCACGAGACCGAGGTCGAAGAACTGCACCGTGTCCTCGATCAGCGCGTGCGTGCCGATGACGATCCCGGCATCGCCCGTCACCGTCTCGTTGAGCGCGGCCCGCTTGCGTGCGACCCCCATCGAGCCGGTCAGCAGAGTCACGCGGGTCGCGAGTTCGTGGGCGCCGAGTTCGCCCGCCGCGGCGAGATCGCCCAGCATCTTCGTGAGCGAGCGCGCGTGCTGCGCCGCGAGCACCTCGGTGGGTGCGAGCAGCGCGCACTGCCGACCGGAGTCGATCACCTGCAGCATCGCCCGCAGCGCCACGATGGTCTTGCCCGAGCCGACCTCGCCCTGGAGCAGCCGGTTCATGGGGTGTTCGCGTGCGAGATCGGCCGCGATCTCGTCGGCACCGAGAGCTGCCCGGCCGTCAGCTCGAAGGGCAGCCGCCGGTCGAACTCGTCGGCGATTCCGCCCTCGCGACGCGGGCAGGACGGCGCCGACCGCACCTCGACGTCGTGCCGGCGTCCGGCGAGCACGAGCTGCACCGCGGCGGCCTCGTCGAACCGCAGGCGGTCGCGTGCCCGGTCGATCTCCTGCTTCGTGTCGGCAGGTGGATCGAGCGGAGCGCCTCGTCGAGGCCCACGAAGCCGTGCTCGTCGCGCACCCACTCGGGCAGCGGATCGTCGACGTGATCGAGCTGGTCGAGCACCTGCCGCACGCAGCGCATGACGGTCCACGACTCGACCTCGCGAGTCGCGCGGTACATCGGGATCAGCGCGCGGTCGAAGACCGACATATCGACCCCCGACCCGTCCTGCGCGGTGCGGGCGAGACCCGCCAGGGCGCCGGCGCCGCACCCGTGGCGGGG
>LATQ01000001.1:2690186-2704040 GCA_001017865.1 Rhodococcus sp. IITR03 | reverse complement strand
AGCGGCAGCGCTGCGGCGCACGCCGACGAGTTCCGCGTCGGACGCGCGCAGGAAGTCGACCTCCTCGGCGAGCTTGGGCACCCCGTACTTCTCGACGCGTTCGCGGCGAGCTGCTCGGCGGTGCGTCGGCGGGTCTCCCGTTCGACCATCGCCCGGAAATCGGCGATGCGCTGGGCGGCGGTGCGCCGCGCAACCTCGCTCTCGTAGGCGGCGTCGTCGCGTTCCTCGCGGGTGCTGTTGCCGAGCAGTCCCTCGAGGATCTTCGTGAGCAGGGTGTCCGGGGAGACGTCGCGCAGCGCCTGATAGGCCGAGAAGGAAGGGCCGTTCGACGACGCATACTGGCCGAGTTCCTCGACGATGGCGGAGACGAGCATCTCGGAGGCCTCGAGTGCCTCCGGCGACTCGTCGGACAGCAGCTCGGCGATGAGGTCGCGCAGGGCTTCGAAGTCGACCTCCCCCGTCGGGGTGCGCGGGATGCTCACCTGAGGGTCGGTGGACTCGCGGCGTCCGATCGCTGGCGGGAACCACAGGTCGAACAGGGCGTCGAAGGTCGGCCGGTGTGTGGACCGGCGGAGCAGGGTGCACGCGAGGCCTTCGCGGAGGGCCTCCCGATCGAGGAGATCGAGCACCGTCATGACCCGTCCGGCGTCGACCGTCTCGGACGGCCCGACCGCGATGCCGCGGCGGCGCAGCGCCTCGACGAATCCGACCAGGTGCCCGGGCAGTCCGTGGGGTGCCGGGGGCGCCTCGGATCCGGGAAGGTGCGCGGCGGCCATGTCAGTTCAACCGGAGCTCGGCGGCAGCGCGGATCTGGTCGGACTGGTGCTTGAGGATCACGCCGAGCGTGCTGCGCAGCGCGGTGTCGTCGAGGGTGTCGAGCCCCAGTGCGAGCAGGGTGCGACCCCAGTCGATCGTCTCGGCCACCGACGGCACCTTCTTGAGCTGCATGCCGCGGAGCACGCGGACCGTGCGCACGAGCTGGTCGGCGAGCGCGTCGGGCAGATCGGGGACCCGGCTGGCGAGGATGCGTCGTTCGAGGTCGGCGTCGGGGAAGTCCAGGTGCAGGAACAGGCACCGGCGCTTGAGCGCTTCGGACAACTCGCGGGTGGCGTTCGAGGTGAGCACCGCGAACGGCTTGCGGGTGGCCCGGATGGTGCCGAGCTCGGGCACCGTGACCGCGAAGTCGCTGAGCACCTCGAGCAGCAGGCCTTCGATCTCCACGTCGGCCTTGTCGACCTCGTCGACGAGCAGCACGGTCGGATCCTCGCGGCGGATCGCGGTGAGCAGCGGCCGCGACAGCAGGAACTCCTCGGAGAAGACGTCCTCCTTGGTGCGGTCCCACGACTCGCCCGCCGCGGCGGTCGCTCCTGCCGACTGGATGCGCAGGATCTGCTTGGCGTGGTTCCACTCGTACAGCGCGCGGGATTCGTCGACGCCTCGTAGCACTGCAGGCGCACGAGTTCGGCCTCGGAGGTTTCGGCGACGGCACGGGCGAGCTCGGTCTTGCCCACGCCCGCGGGTCCCTCGATCAGCAACGGCTTGCCGAGGCGATCGGCGAGGAACACCGCGGTCGCGGTGGACTTGTCGGCGAGATAACCGGTACCGGCCAGACGATCGACGACGTCCTGGACGTCCGCGAAGATCGGCGGGGTGGTGGGCAGCGCACGATCCACGCTGGTTCCTTTCGTCGGGCCGGTCTCGATCAGGCGGGGCGGGTGTGGCCGTCGCCCCACACCACCCACTTCGTCGACGTCAGCTCGGGCAGACCCATCGGACCGCGGGCGTGCAGCTTCTGGGTGGAGATCCCGATCTCCGCGCCGAATCCGAACTGCTCACCGTCCGTGAACGCCGTCGAAGCGTTGACCATAACGGCTGCGGCGTCCACGCGCGTCGTGAACTCCCGCGCAGCAGCGAGGTCCGAGGTGACGATCGCCTCGGTGTGACCGGTGCCGTAACGGTCGATGTGGTCGACGGCGGCGTCGAGGTCGTCGACCACGGCGAGGGCGACGTCGAGCGAGAGGTACTCGTCCGACCAGTCCTGTTCGGTCGCGGGCACGAGGCCGGGCAGGTCGCCGTGGACCGTGACGCTGTGTTGCTGGAAGGCCTGCAGGATCTTCGGAACGGCGGTGTCGGCGATCGCCTTGTCGACGAGGATCGTCTCGGCGGTGTTGCACACGCTGGGCCGGCGGGTCTTCGCGTTGATCACGATCTTCTCGGCCATCTCCAGATCGGCCGCGGAGTGGATGTAGACGTGGCAGTTGCCGGTGCCCGTCTCGATCGTGGGGACGGTCGCGTCGCGGACCACCGCGGCGATCAGACCGGCGCCACGCGCGGGATCACGACGTCGACCAGCCCCCGGGCCTGGATCAGATGCGTCACCGACGAGCGGTCGGCGCTCGGCAGCAACTGCACGGCGTCGGCGGGGATGCCCGATTCTCGAGCGAGGCACGCAGCACCTCGACGAGCGCGGCGTTCGAGCGGGCCGCGGACGACGAGCCGCGCAGCAGCGCGGCGTTGCCGGACTTCAGGGCGAGACCGAAGGCGTCGACCGTGACGTTGGGCCGTGCTTCGTAGACCATGCCGACCACGCCGAGCGGGACGCGCACCTGGCGCAGCTCGAGACCGTTCGGCAGCGTCGAGCCGCGGACCACGCCGCCGATCGGGTCGGGCAGTCCGGCCACCTGGCGCAGGCCGGCGGGCGATCCCGTCGATCCGGGGCGGAGCAGCGCAGCCGGTCGAGGATGGCCTCCTCGGTGCCACCGGCGCGGCGGCCTCGATGTCCTCCGCGTTCGCGGCGAGGACGGTGTCGGCGGCGGCGAGCAGAGCGTCGGCCGCGGCGTGCAGAGCCGCGTCCTTCTCGGTGGTGGTGAGCAACGCGAGACGACGCGAGGCCACGCGGGCGCGACGCGCGGCCTCGTGGACGGCCTCACGGGTGTCCGTGCCGGCGTCGGTCGCAGCTGAGTCGGGGGTCACGGCAGTCATGTATCCAGCCTAGTCGGGTCCTGATGGAAGCCGACAGGCCGTGTGCCGTCAGCGCAGGCCGGTCCCCCGCGCGAGCGCCGTCTCCACCAGGATCGACAGCAGCTCGGCGTACTCCACGCCGGTGGCCTCCCACATCCGCGGGTACATCGAGATCGACGTGAAACCGGGCATCGTGTTGATCTCGTTGATCACCGGTCCGTCCTCGGTGACGAAGAAGTCGACGCGGGACAGACCGTGGCAGTCGAGGGCCCGGAACGCCCGGACCGCGAGCTCGCGGATCCGGTCGGAGATCTCCTCGTCGAGCTTGGCCGGGACGTCGAACTCGCAGACGTCGTCGAGGTACTTCGTATCGAAGTCGTAGAACGCCTCGTGGTCGCCGGAGGTGTCGGGCATGCGGATCTCGGCGACGACACTCGCGCGAACGTCGCCGTCCGGGAACTCGAGCACGCCGCACTCCACCTCGCGGCCGATGATCGCGGACTCGACGATGACCTTGGGATCGTGCTGCCGGGCCTTCGCGACGGCGTCGTCGAAGGCGGCCCAGTCGGCCACGCGGCTGATGCCGATCGACGATCCGCCGCGGGCGGGCTTGACGAAGACGGGCAGGCCGAGGCGGTTCTTCTGCTCCTCGGTGAGGTTCGCGGTGCCGGGACGCAGGACGATCTGGAAGCCGACGGGCAGGCCTTCGGCCGCGAGCAGTTTCTTGGTGAACTCCTTGTCCATCCCGGCGGCGCTGGCAAGAACCCCGGGACCGACGTACGGGATGTCCGCGAGTTCGAGCAGACCTTGGATGGTGCCGTCCTCGCCGTAGGCGCCGTGCAGGACCGGGAAGACCACGTCGACCGATGCGAGCACCCGGCCGTAGGAGCCTCGTCGAGCGCGACGATGTCGCCGCTGCGGGTGGGGTCCGCGGTGAGCACGAGATCGGAGCCGTCACCGGCGACGACGGGCAGTTCGCGACCGGCCGCGGCGAGGCCGGCGGGGTCCGCGTCGCCGAGGACCCTGCCCTCGGGAGTGATGCCGATGGGCACGACCTCGTACTTCTCCGGATCCAGGTTGCGCAGGATGCTCCCTGCCGAGATGCAGGAGACGGAATGTTCGTTGCTGCGACCACCGAAGACGACGGCCACCCGGGTTCGGGGCGTACTCACGTGTCGAACGGTACCGGTTGACGATCTCCACGTGACGGGCGAGTCCTGCGCGAGTGGGATCGGACCCCTGCTATGTCTCCGCCGGCCCCGGTCCCCCTCAGTGCAGTGTCGTCTCCCTCAGCGCCGCGTCGAGATCGGCGAGCAGATCCGCGGTGTCCTCGATTCCGCACGACAACCGGACGAATCCCTCCGGCACCGCGTCGCCCCAGCGTGCGCGACGATCCGCTGTCGTGTGGATACCGCCGAAACTGGTGGCGGGTGCGACGAGCGTGGCCGCGCGGACGAAGCGGTGCACCTCGTCGCGGGCCGGCAGCCGGAACGTGACGAGGGGGCCGAAGCGGCTCATCTGGCCGGCTGCTACGGCGTGGGCGGGGTCGCCGGCGAGTCCGGGATAACGGACGTCCGTGACGGCGGGGTGCTCGAGCAGCATCCCGGCGACGGCGAGCGCGTTGGCGCACTGCCGTTCGAAGCGCAGTCCGGCGGTGCCGAGGCTGCGGTGCGCGAGCCAGGTCTCGAAGGGTCCCAGCACGGTTCCCGACAGCAGTCGTTCCCGGTCGATCGCGGGCAGCAGGTCGGGATCGGCGACGGCGATGTATCCGAACAACAGATCGCTGTGTCCGCTGAGCGATTTCGCTCCGCTGGCCACCACGACGTCGGCGCCGAGGTCGAGCGGGAGCTGTCCGAGCGGGGTGGCGGTGGTGTTGTCGACGAGCAGCAATGCCCCGGTGCGACGGCACGATTGCGCGGTCTCACGCAGATCCACCGTGTCGAGACCGGGATTCGACGGCGTCTCGGCGAGGACCACCGCACCCCGGCCCGCACCGTCGAGCACCCGCTGCAGGGAGCCGTCGCCGAATTCGTCGACGGAGAGTTCGTGGACGTCGATACCGTGCGGCGCGAGATATTCGGTGGCGAACTTGCGCACCTGGTAGTAGCCGTCGGAGGGGACGACGACCGTGCCGCCCGGGGTCACGAGCGATCGCAGGGCGACCGTGATCGCCGACATTCCCGAGCCGACGACGCGGGCGGCCGAGGCGTGCTCGAGGTCCGCGAGCGCCGATTCGAGTGCGCGCCAACCGGGATTCGAAGCACGCGCATAGGTGTCGACGTCGTCGCGTTCGTCTTCCCCGAGTAGATACGGTGCGGCGAAGACCGGCCCCGCCTGCAGCGGAGAGCCCGGAACACCCTCGTGTGCAACCGCCTTCACACAACGTGTCGAATCGCCCGTCATGCCGCTCATTCCGGCTTGATCCGGCGCCCGAGCAACTGCCCGATCGCGTCCGGCACCGACATGCCTCGTGGCACACACGGTGCACGGCGTCGGTCAGCGGCATCTCGACGTCGTAGCTCGCTGCGAGGGCGCGGACCGAGGTGCACGACTTGACCCTTCGGCACCTGACCGTGGGTGGCCTCCTGTGCGCTCTCGAGCGACTCGCCGCGGCCGAGGCGTTCGCCGAACGAACGGTTGCGGGACAACGGGGACGTGCACGTGGCGACGAGATCGCCGACGCCGGCGAGACCGGCGAGCGTGGCCGGCTTGGCTCCGAGGGCGGTTCCGAGCCGGGTGATCTCGGCGAGACCGCGGGTGATGATGCTCGCGACGGTGTTCTCACCGAGCCCGACCCCGGCGGCCATGCCGCACGCGAGGGCGATGACGTTCTTGCAGGCGCCGCCGATCTCGCAGCCGATGACGTCGGAGTTGGTGTACGGACGGAAATACTTTGTGGCGCAGGACTTCTGGATCTCCATGGCGCGGTGGAGTCGGGGCACGCGATGACGGTCGCGGCCGGTTGCCCCTCGGCGATCTCGCGGGCGAGGTTGGGTCCGGACAGCACGGCGATCCGATTCTGCTCGGCGCCGGTGACCTGACCGATCACCTGACTCATGCGCATCAGGGTGCCGCTCTCGATTCCCTTGGCGAGACTGAGAAGTGTGACCTCCGGTCCGATATCCGCCTTCCACGCCTCGAGATTGGTGCGCAGGGTCTGGCTCGGGACGGCGAGGACCACGAAATCGGCACCCTTGACGGCCACCCGGTGATCGGCCGTCGCCTTCAGCGAGTGCGGCAGTTGCACACCGGGCAGATAGTCGGAGTTCTCGTGTCGTTCCGCGATGCCGCGCGCCACTTCTTCGCGCCGCGCCAGATCGTCACGTCCGTTCCGGCGTCGGCCAGCACCTTGGCGTACGCCGTCCCCCACGAACCCGCGCCAGAACTGCTGCTGTGGTCACGCGATCCTCACTCTCGTCCGATGCCCGGCACCCGCCGGTCGCGATCGGCCCGGAGCGGGCGGTCGCGACCGGTTCGGTCCGGGCGGTCACCACCCACGGTCGCACCCAGTATCGCGCAGGCGCCACCGACGCCGCGCCGGGTCGGAGGACGGACCGCACGACGCCGGTCGCAGCGGTGGTCGTGCGGTTCGTCACCTCGCACGATCGTGTCGTCGATCACTGATGGCACAATCGGGCAATGCCCGCGACGCACGTGCTCGTTCCCGTCAAGGCCCTCGGCCTGGCGAAGTCGCGGCTCTCGCACGTCCTCGACCCGGCGGCACGGGAATCACTGGTGCTCGCGATGCTGCAGGACACCGTCACGGCGGCCCTGTCCGCCGGAGACGTGACGGTCATCGTCGTCACCGCCGACGAGCGGGTCGCGGCCGCCGCACTGGACTGCGGCGCGGACGTCCTTCCCGACCCGGTGCGTCCCGACTCCCCGGACCCACTGAACTCCGCACTGCTCGCAGCGGCCCGCCGGCGCGGGAGCAGCACCCCGGCGCCGAACTCGTGGCGCTGCAGGCCGACCTTCCGTCCTGCGGGCCGAGGAATTCGCGCTCGCACGCGAGACTGCGCGGCGGACCGGAACGGCCGTGGTCGTCGACCACACGGCGAGCGGTACGACGGCGTTGCTGCACTGCGTGAGCGGCACGCTGCCGCCACTGTCGTTCGGTCCGGGATCGGCCGGTCGCCACATCGATGCCGGTGCGTATCCGGTACCGGACGCCCTCCCCGGACTGCGACTCGATGTGGACACACCGGACGATCTCGCCGCCGCACTGCGACTCGGCGTCGGACGGGCCACCGCGGCCGTGCTCGACACGGTCGAGTTCCCGCTGCGCCATCGGTGCGACAGCGCTGCAGGGAGCCGTCGCTCTGCAACAATGAACTGGTGACCAACGGCGATTCCCCCGATCCCACGAGTTCCGAGCACGCGGCACCGTCCGGTGCCGCACGACCTGCCGGTCGCGTGGCGACCGCCACCAGCGCCCCTCCGGCCGCGACGGGACTGCAGTCGAGGACCGATCACGACAACACCCTTCCCGTCGACCGCTATCTCAACCGCGAACAGAGCTGGCTCGATTTCAACGCCCGCGTTCTCGCGCTCGCGGAGGACACCTCGCAGCCGTTGCTCGAACGCGCCAAGTTCCTCGCGATCTTCGCGTCGAATCTCGACGAGTTCTACATGGTGCGGGTCGCCGGGCTGAAACGTCGCGCCGAGACGGGGTTGTCGGTCCGGTCCGCGGACGGACTGACCCCGCGCGCCCAGCTCGCGCTCATCGCGTCGAGCACGCGCGAACTCGCCGGTCGCCACGCGCAGGTCTTCCTCGACTCGGTCATGCCCGCCCTGGCGGCCGAAGGCATCTCGATCATCCGATGGGCGGATCTGACGGAGGACGAACGCCGACGATTGACACAGTATTTCGCCGACCAGGTCTTCCCGGTCCTGACGCCGCTCGCCGTCGATCCCGCCCACCCTTTCCCCTACATCAGCGGCCTGTCCCTCAACCTCGCTGTCACGGTCAAGGATTCGCAGTCGTCCGGTGAACACTTCGCGCGCGTGAAAGTGCCCGACAACGTCGAACGGTTCGTCCGGGTCGATCGTGCGGGTTCGTCGCACGGACTGCCGGCCTTCCTCCCGCTCGAGGAGCTGATCGCCGCCCATCTCGACGTGTTGTTCCCGGGCATGGAGATCGTCGAGCACCACGCATTCCGCGTCACCCGCAACGCCGACTTCGAGGTCGAGGAGGACCGCGACGAGGATCTACTCCAGGCCCTCGAACGCGAACTCGCCCGGCGGCGCTTCGGATCTCCCGTGCGGCTCGAGGTGTCGGACGACATGACCGAGCACATGCTCGACCTCCTGTTGCGCGAACTCGACGTCGATCGGGTGGACGTCGTCCAGTTGCCCGGTCTGCTCGATCTGTCGTCGCTGTGGCAGGTGCACGCCGTCGACCGGCCGGATCTGAAGGACGCCCCCTTCGTGCCGGCGACCCATCCCGCCTTCGGCGAGCGTGAGACACCGAAGAGCGTGTTCTCCACCCTGCGCGAGGGCGACATCCTCGTCCACCATCCGTACGACTCGTTCTCCACGAGCGTGCAACGGTTCATCGAGCAGGCCGCCGCCGACAGCCAGGTCCTCGCGATCAAGCAGACCCTGTACCGGACGTCGGGTGACTCCCCCATCGTCAACGCCCTGGTCGCCGCCGCCGAGGCGGGCAAGCAGGTCGTCGCGCTCGTGGAGATCAAGCACGCTTCGACGAGCAGGCCAACATCAAGTGGGCGCGCAAGCTCGAACAGGCCGGTGTCCACGTCGTATACGGACTCGTGGGTCTCAAGACGCACTGCAAGACCTGTCTGGTCGTGCGGCGCGAGGGTTCGATGATCCGCCGTTACTGCCACATCGGCACCGGCAACTACAACCCGAAGACCGCCCGTCTCTACGAGGACGTCGGCCTGCTCACGTCGTCACCCGAGATCGCGCCGACCTCACCGACCTGTTCAACACCCTCACCGGATACTCCCGGAAGGCGCAGTACCGCAATCTGCTCGTCGCACCGCACGGAGTCCGCAAGGGCATCATCGAACGCGTCGAGCGTGAGATCGAGCACCACGCAGCCGGTCGCCCCAGTGGGATCCGGCTCAAGGCCAACGCTCTCGTCGACGAGCAGGTGATCGACGCGCTCTACCGTGCGTCGCGGGCGGGGGTACGGACCGAGGTGGTCGTGCGCGGGATCTGTGCCCTCAAGCCGGGCGTGCCCGGCCTGAGCGAGAACATCACGGTGCGCTCGATTCTGGGGCGGTTCCTCGAACATTCGCGGTTGTTCCATTTCCGGGGCAGCGACGAGTACTGGATCGGCAGCGCCGACATGATGCACCGGAACCTCGACCGTCGCGTCGAGGTGATGGTGCAGGTGAAGAACACCCGGCTCGCAGCGCAGTTGGACGGCATCTTCGATTCCGCGCTCGACCCGGTCACCCGCTGCTGGATTCTCGAGGGCGACGGCACCTGGACGGCGTCCCCCGAGCCGGGAACCGCTGCCCGCGACCACCAGGTCGAACTCATGCGTAGCCGTGCGTCCTGAGGTGGAGGGAACGTTGACCGAATCACGCGACAAGCCCGTGAAGGCCAACATCTTCGCGGCGGGCGCCGTCCTGTGGCGTCCTGTCGACGAGAACGCTCCGGGCGATGCACAGGTCGCGCTCGTGCATCGCCCACGCTACGACGACTGGTCCTTCCCGAAGGGCAAGCTCGACGCGGGTGAGACGGCCGTGGTCGCCGCGGTGCGGGAGATCGAGGAGGAGACCGGATTCCGCGCCGCACTCGGCAGTAGTCTCGGGAAGGTCGTCTACCCCGTGCCGGGGCACCGCAAACTCAAACGGGTGGACTACTGGGCCGCGCGGTGCCTCGACGGGCAGTTCGCGCCCAACGCCGAGGTGGACGAATTGCGTTGGGTGTCCCCCGAAGAGGCATTCGATCTGTTGTCCTATCCGATGGACCGCAGTATCCTGCGCCGGTTCCGCCGGGTGCCGCTGGACACGACCACGGCGCTGATCGTGCGGCACGCCAAGGCGGGTAGTCGCAAGAAGTACAAGGGCGACGACCGTTACCGGCCCTCGATGCGTCCGGACGGGCACAGGCCGAGGCTCTCGTTCCGCAGTTGACGGCGTTCGGCGGCGACAGCGTGGTGTCCGCCGACCGCACGCGGTGCATCGCGACGGTCGAACCCTTCGCCTCCCGGAACGGGTTCGAGATCGCCATCGAGCCGGCCCTGTCGGAGGAGGAGTACCGCGCCGATCCGGACCGCGGCCGCAAGCGGGCGCTGGAGATCGCGTCCGGTCCCGGCACTCCCGTCATCTCCAGTCAGGGCAAAGTGATCCCGCCGCTGCTGGAGTGGTGGGCCGAGCGCGACGGTCTCGTGCTGCCTCCGGCACGGAACCGCAAGGCGAGCATGTGGGTGTTGTCACTGCGCGGCGATCGTCTCGTCGCGGCCGACCACATCGACAGCCCTCTTCCCACGGGCCGACCGCCGGCGGACGACGAGAGCATCTGACCGAGTACACACGACGGCGGCCACCGGATGTCCGGTGCGCCGTCGTCTCACCTGTGCGGCTCGCACATGTGCGAGCCGCATCGCGGGTGGGTGTTACTTCTTGGTGCTCTTGCGGGCCGTGGTCTTCTTGGCCGGGCTCTTCTTGGCCGCGGTGGTCTTCTTCGCCGCGGTCGACTTGGTGGCGGTGGTCTTCTTGGCCGCAGTCTTCTTGGCCGCCTTCTTCGCTGCCGCGGTCTTCTTGGCCGCTGCGGCCGCACCGCGCTTCACGGCCGGACCCGAAGCCGGAAGCTTCTGGGTGCCCGCGATGATGTTCTTGAAGGACTGGCCGGGACGGAAGGCCGGCACCGAGGTCGGCTTGACCTTGACCGTCTCACCCGTGCGCGGGTTCCGCGCGACACGAGCGGCCCGGCGACGCTTCTCGAAGACACCGAATCCGGTGATGGTGACGCTCTTACCGTCGTGCACGGCGCGAACGATCGCGTCCACGATGTGCTCGACGGCCGCGGTGGCGGTGCGCCTGTCCGAACCGAGTTTCTCGGTCAGAACGTCGATCAGTTCTGCCTTGTTCATTGATTTCCTCCGCACATACACGGTCCACCGTCAGACCGACTCCAGTCCACGGTAGACCCGCAAACGGGCAAGAGTCTATGTGCCACGCGGATTCTCATGCAAATAACCTCCGGGCCCGGCCCGACGGGAGCGTCGGACCGGGCCCGGAGAAGGCGCGTTCGGGGGGTGTTTTCAGGGCGCCGGAAGGGTACTCGGTTTCCATGACGGCCTTGACTTTTCGTACTCGGAAATCGCGTCTACCTGGCGCAATGTCAATCCGATGTCGTCGAGACCCTCCAGCAGACGCCACCGCGTGTAGTCGTCAATGGTGAACGGCACCACTGTGTTCCGGCGGTCACCGTCCGGTTCTCGAGATCCACTTCCAGTTCGAGTCCGGGCTGCTGCTCGATGAGCTTCCACAGCAGTTCGACGTCGTCCTGCGAGACCTGAGCGGCGAGCAGACCGGCCTTTCCGGCGTTGCCGCGGAAGATGTCGGCGAAGCGGGACGAGATCACGACCCGGAATCCGTAATCCGACAACGCCCACACGGCGTGCTCACGCGAGGAGCCGGTGCCGAAATCCGGTCCGGCGACGAGAACGCTGCCGCGGTCGAAGGGCGGGGTGTTGAGGACGAAGGACGGGTCGTTGCGCCATGCGGCGAACAGACCGTCCTCGAATCCCGTACGGGTGACGCGCTTCAGGTACACGGCCGGGATGATCTGATCCGTGTCGACATTGGAGCGGCGCAGCGGGACGCCGATGCCCTTGTGAGTGGTGAAGGCTTCCATCGAAAATTCTCCTCGTCGGTCCTGTGGTCTAGTCCAGATCCGCCGGTGCGGAAAGCGTTCCCCGCACCGCGGTTGCGGCGGCCACGGCCGGCGAGACGAGATGCGTCCGTCCGCCCTTGCCCTGCCGTCCTTCGAAATTCCGGTTCGAGGTCGACGCGGAGCGTTCGCCCGGCGCCAACTGGTCGGGGTTCATGCCCAAGCACATCGAGCACCCGGCCTGCCGCCACTCGGCGCCTGCGGCGGTGAAGATCTCGCCGAGACCCTCCTCCTCCGCCTGTGCGCGCACCCGCATCGACCCGGCACGACGAGCATCCGGACGCCGTCGGCGACCTTCCGGCCCTGCAGGACATCCGCCACGGCGCGCAGATCCTCGATGCGGCCGTTGGTGCACGAGCCGACGAAGACGGTGTCGATCTTCACATCGCGCAGCGGCATGCCCGGTTCGAGATCCATGTAGCGCAACGCCTTCTCCGCTGCAGACCGCTCGGTTTCGTCGGCGATCTCCGCGGGTACCGGAACGCTGGACCCGAGCGGAGCGCCTGGCCCGGGTTGGTGCCCCACGTGACGAAGGGCGTCAGAGCGCTGCCGTCGATGTGGACCTCGGCGTCGAAAACCGCGTCGTCGTCGGTCTTCAGCTGCTCCCACGCCTCGACGGCGGCGTCCCAGTCGGCGCCCTTCGGGGCGTGCGGGCGACCCTTGATGAACTCGTAGGTGGTCTCGTCGGGGGCGATCATGCCGGCTCGGGCCCCCGCCTCGATCGACATGTTGCAGATGGTCATCCGCGCTTCCATCGACAGGGCGCGGATCGCCTCGCCGCGGTACTCGAGGACGTAGCCCTGTCCGCCGCCGGTGCCGATCTTCGCGATGATCGCGAGGATGAGGTCCTTGCTCGTCACTCCCGGCGCGAGGGTGCCGTCGACGTTGATGGCCATCGTCTTGAACGGACGCAGCGACAACGTCTGTGTCGCCATGACGTGTTCGACCTCACTGGTGCCGATACCCATCGCCAGTGCGCCGAAGGCGCCGTGGGTGGAGGTGTGGCTGTCGCCGCACACCACCGTCATGCCGGGCTGCGTGAGACCGAGCTGCGGGCCGACCACGTGACGATGCCTGATCGAGGTCGCCCATGGGGTGCAGACGGACACCGAACTCCTCGCAGTTGCGACGCAGGGTCTCGACCTGCGTGCGCGAGATCGGGTCGGCGATCGGCTTGTCGATGTCCACCGTGGGGACGTTGTGGTCCTCGGTGGCGATCGTGAGATCGGGACGCCGCAGCGGGCGTCCGGCCAGCCGCAGACCGTCGAAGGCCTGCGGGCTGGTCACCTCGTGTACGAGATGCAGGTCGATGTAGATCAGGTCCGGCTGTCGCGCCGATCCCTCTCCTTCACCGCGCACGACCACGTGCTGGTCCCACACCTTTTCCGCCAGAGTCTTTCCAGCCATCTTCTCCACCTTGTCGTACGTGACGAACGCGGGATCCCGGGGGCTGTCCGGCCGCGTATGGCGTCGTCCCCACCGTTCTCGGTATGCGATATGCTTCCCATTATGCGAGACGGAGGTATCGACCTATGAGACAGCATAGCGGGATCGGAGTGCTGGACAAAGCGATGACAGTCCTCCATACGGTTGCCGAACAGCCGTGCAACCTCAACGAGTTGTGCGCGCGGACCGGCCTGCCCCGTGCCACGGCGCACCGTCTCGCCGTGGGCCTCGAGGTCCACCGTCTCCTCATGCGCGACAGCGACGGACAGTTGGCGCCCCGGCCCCGGATTGGCCGAATTGTCCGCGGGCGCAGGCGACACGCTCGTCGAGGCCGCCTCGCTCGTCCTCCCCCGCCTGCGCGAGATCACCGGCGAGAGCGTGCAGTTGTACCGCCGCGAGGGCACCCAGCGGGTCTGCGTCGCGGCTCTCGAACCGCCGACCGGTCTGCGCGATACCGTCCTCGTCGGCGCACGCCTTCCGATGACGGCCGGCTCCGGCGCGAAAGTTCTGCTCGCGTGGCCGATACGGGCGACCCAGCGCGCCATCCTCCCCGACGCGGCCTTCGGTGAACGCGTG
>LATQ01000001.1:2686931-2690086 GCA_001017865.1 Rhodococcus sp. IITR03 | reverse complement strand
GTTGTACCCCCGATGGGATTCGAACCCACGCTACCGCCGTGAGAGGGCGGCGTCCTAGGCCGCTAGACGACGGGGGCCTATGGAACTTCTTCTCTTCGCTTCCCGAAGGAAGCTCAGCCAGCATAGCTGGCCGAGACGTTGCGGGCAAACCGCCGCGTCTCAGCTGGGGTACCAGGACTCGAACCTAGAATGGCTGAACCAGAATCAGCTGTGTTGCCAATTACACCATACCCCAATGGTCTGTTCCTTCGGCCTGCCCTGCGGCGTTGTGGCCTCCGTTCCGAACCGAGAAGAAGATTAGCACCAACCCGCCACCAACTACAAATCGGCTGGTCAGAGTCCTGAAATCGAGCTCGGAACGAGCTCGACGGCCCGAAATCGAGCTCGGAACGAGCTCGGAACGAGCTCGGCCCGTCGCCGGCGGGTGCCGACGACGGGCCGAGAGCAACCGGCGAAGGGTCAGGCGATACGAGCCCGTCCCGCACGCAGGCGCGCAAGGGTGCGCTCACGGCCGAGCAGTTCCATCGACTCGTAGAGCGGCGGGCTGA
Source organism: Rhodococcus sp. IITR03 (assembly GCA_001017865.1). The sequence continues at coordinate 2,689,538 of LATQ01000001.1, read as the reverse complement.
TGTGCGAGCCCGTCACCGCGACCCGCACAGGAGCGAAAGCCTTCCTCGGCTTGAGTTCGAGACCCTCGATCAGTGCGCTCTTGAGCGCCTCCTCGATCTCCGGCGTGGTCCACTCGGACAGCCCCTCGAGGGCGGAGACGGAGGCGTCGAGTACGGGCGCGGCGTCCTCCTTGAGGTTCTTGGCCGCGGACGCCTCGTCGAGCGTGAAGTCGGCCTCGCCGACGAACAGGAACTTCAGCAGGTCCCATGCGTCCCCGAGGACGACGATGCGGGTCTGTACGAGGTCGGCGGCCGTCCGGAAGAGCGCCTCGTCGACGTCGGCCCCGATCCGGCCGTGCTCGACGAGATAGGACTTCAGCCGCGCCGCGAACTCCTCCGGCTCGAGCAGTCGGATGTGCTCGGCGTTGATGGCGTCGGCCTTCTTCTGATCGAACCGGGCCGGGTTCGAGTTGACCTTGGAGATCTCGAAGGCCGCGACCATCTCGTCGAGGGAGAACACGTCGCGGTCGTCGGCGAGACCCCAGCCGAGCAGGGCGAGGTAGTTGAGCAGGCCCTCGGGGATGAAACCGCGATCGCGGTGCAGGAAGAGGTTCGACTCCGGGTCGCGCTTGGAGAGCTTCTTGTTGCCCTGCCCCATCACGAACGGCAGGTGGCCGAACTCGGGTGTGAAATCGGTGACGCCGATGCGCTGCAGCGCCGCGTACAGCGCGAGCTGGCGCGGGGTCGACGACAGCAGGTCCTCGCCGCGCAGGACGTGTGTGATCTTCATCAACGCGTCGTCGACGGGATTGACGAGCGTGTAGAGCGGGATGCCGTTGCCGCGGGTGAGCGCGAAGTCGGGCACCGAGCCTGCCTTGAAAGTGGTCTCCCCGCGGACGAGGTCGTTCCAGGTGAGGTCCTCGTCGGGCATGCGCAGTCGCACGACCGGCTTGCGGCCCTCGTCGAGGAAGGCCTGCCGCTGCTCCGGGGTGAGGTCCCGGTCGAAGTTGTCGTAGCCGAGCTTCGGATCGCGGCCGGCGGCCTTGTGCCGCTCCTCGACCTCTTCCGGCGTCGAGAACGACTCGTAGGCCTCACCGGCGTCGACGAGCTTCTGCACGATCTCGAGGTGCAGGTCGCGTCGCTGCGACTGCCGGTACGGCTCGTACGGTCCGCCGACCTCCGGGCCCTCGTCCCATTCGAGACCCAGCCACCGGAGGGCGTCGAGGATCGCCTGGTACGACTCCTCGGTGTCGCGTGCGGCGTCGGTGTCTTCGATGCGGAACACGAAGGTGCCGCCGTGATGACGCGCGAAAGCCAGTTGAACAGGGCGGTGCGCACCAGACCCACATGCGGGGTTCCGGTCGGTGACGGGCAGAAACGTACGCGTACTTCGCTGGTGGTCATGACTCGCTCAGGGTTGAGGATCGACGGGAGACCATCCCAGGCTATCCGCCCCGCTGCGAGCTCCGGTCAGGATCCCTTGGCGACGACGGGGTTCGTGAGCGTCCCGATGCCCTCGACGGTGATCGAGACGGTGTTGCCCGGCTCGATCGGTCCGACGCCTTCGGGGGTGCCGGTGAGGATGATGTCGCCCGGCAGCAGGGTCATGACACCGGAGATCCACTCGACGAGCTTCGGGATGTCGTGCACCATCTTCGAGGTGCGGCTGCGCTGGCGGGTCTGTCCGTCGACCTCCGCGGAGATCTCGAGATCGGAAGCGTCGATGTCGGTTTCGATCCACGGGCCGAGCGGGCAGAAGGTGTCGTGGCCCTTGGCCCGGCCCCACTGTCCGTCCTTGCGCTGGTGGTCGCGCGCGGACACGTCGTTGGCGATCGTGTAGCCGAGGGATGCCTCCCGGGCCTTCGCGGCGGGGACGTCCTTGCAGGGGCGTCCGATGACCACGGCGAGTTCGGCCTCGTGGTGGACGAGCGACGTGGTGGGCGGAATCACGATGGGAGCGCCCGGGCCCACGATCGACGTGTTGGGCTTGAGGAAGATCATCGGCTCGTCGGGGACCTCGTTGCCCGACTCGGCAGCGTGGGCGGCGTAGTTGCGGCCCACCGCGATCACCTTGGTGGCGAGGATCGGAGCGAGAATCCGCACGTCGGCGAGGGGCCAGCTCCGGCCCGTGAAGGTGGGGTTCCCGAAGGGATGCTCGGCGATCTCCTTCGCCGTCGCGGACTCCCCCTCCCCTTCGATGCTCACGAACGCGACACCATCCGGCTGGCAATTCGACCAAGGCGCATGTCCGGAGTCTATCGGTGCGCGCTCACTGCGATCGACGCCCGGGTGCCGCGGTATAGAGTCCGACTCGGATTTCACATAACGGTACGGCTTTCTCAGATAGCGGGACTCATGGACACTCCGGACATCGGTCGGCGTCGATGGTTGATCCTGGCCCTCGGCGTCCTCGCACAGGCCTCCCAGGCCACCGTCATCAACGGCATCGCCTTCCTCATCCCGACTCTGAACCAGGAAGGCGGCTTCACCCTCGCCCAGGCCGGAACCCTCGCCGGCGCACCGATCCTCGGCGGCGTGTTCACGCTCGTCGTGTGGGCGCGATCGCCGACCGATTCGGCGAACGTCTCGCGCTGGCCGCCGGCTCGGGATCGCGGTCGTCGCGATGGG
>LATQ01000001.1:2683566-2686831 GCA_001017865.1 Rhodococcus sp. IITR03 | reverse complement strand
GGTCGGCGTGGTGGATCCGCCGCGACCCGGGCGGGCGGAGGCCGAGCGCGCAGGCGTGCTCGGCAATCCGTACCGGAGTTCGATGTCGCTCACGCGGATCCATCTCGCGTCGATCCTGCTCGTGGTGCCGCAGTACGTCGTGTGGACCTACGCACTGGTCTGGCTCATCGCCGACCGCGGTTGGGACGAGGTCGGTGCCGGTCTCGTCATCACCGCTGCCAGATCCTCGGCGCCCTCGGGCGTGTCGTCACCGGGGCCTGGTCCGATCGGGTGGGCAGCAGGCTGGGACCGATGCGCCTCGTCGCCGCATCGGTCGTCGTGTCGATGGTCGCGCTGTCCGTCACGGCGTGGACCGATTCGGCGATCGCGGTGGGTGTCCTGCTCGTCGCGTCGATCCTGACCTCGGCGCCGAACGGGTTGGCGTTCACTGCCGTCGCGGAGATCGCCGGCCCGTTCTGGGGCGGCCGCGCACTCGGGATCCAGAACACCGGACAGTTCGTGTTCGCCGCGGCCGTGGACCGGTCTTCGGTGGGCTCATCGCCGCGGTCGGATTCCCCGCGGCGTTCGCCCTGGCCGCCATCGCTCCCGCAGCGGCGGTCCCGGTGGTACCGAAGGACTGATACGCGAAACGCGCGTGGCGCCGGACGGGACGTACCCGCCGGCGCCACGCGCGTTTGTGCCGAAGAACTCCGTGTCCAGAGAGAATCCGCGCTCAGAGATCAGAGAGAAGCCGCGATCCGATCGCCGATCTCGGTGGTCACGATCGGACCGGTGCCACGGTTCGCGAGGTCGGCCTCGACGGCCCGCTCGACGCGTGCAGCGTCCTCCTCGCGCCCGAGATGGCGCAGCAGCAGGGCGGTGGACAGGATCGCCGCAGTGGGATCGGCGATGCCCTTGCCGGCGATGTCCGGTGCCGAGCCGTGGACGGGCTCGAACATCGACGGGTTGGCGCCCGACGCGTCGATGTTGCCGCTCGCGGCCAGGCCGATACCACCGGTGACGGCGCCGGCGAGGTCGGTGATGATGTCGCCGAACAGGTTGTCGGTGACGATGACGTCGAAGCGCGACGGGTCGTCGACCATGTAGATGGTCGCGGCGTCGATGTGGCAGTAGGCGTGGTGACCTCGGGGAACTCCTTGCCCACGGTCTCGACGGCGCGGGTCCAGATGGCACCCGCGTTCGACAGCACGTTCGTCTTGTGGATGAGCGTGACGTGCTTGCGGCGGGTCTGTGCGAGTTCGAAGGCGTAGCGGACCACGCGCTCGGCGCCGAACCAGGTGTTCACCGAGACCTCGGTGGCGATCTCGTGCGGGGTGCCGACGCGGATCGCTCCCCCGTTGCCGGTGTACGGGCCCTCGGTGCCCTCGCGGACGACGACGAAGTCAATGTCGTGGTCGGCGGCGAGCGGCGACTTCGCGCCCGGGTACAGGCGCGACGGACGCAGGTTGACGTGGTGGTCGAGCGCGAACCGCATGTTCAGGAGGAGACCGCGTTCGAGGACTCCGGGCGTGACCGACGGATCGCCGATGGCGCCGAGGAGGATCGCGTCGTGCTCGCGGATCGCGGCGAGATCGGCATCGGGCAGGAGTTCGCCGGTCGCGTTGTACCGGCGGGCGCCGAGGTCGTATTCGGTCGTCTCGAGATTCGGGACGAGGGCGCGGAGCACCTTGAGCGCTTCCGCCGTGACCTCGACACCGATGCCGTCACCGGGGATGACCGCAAGTTTCATGAGCACTACTCACTTCCTGTGCGACGGTGGCCGCGACCGTGCAGACGGTCGCGGCCACCGAATGATGGAGAACCGAAGGATCAGGACAGGTCGACCTGGGCGACGCGAGCGTCGAGTGCCTCGGTGATCTGTCCGACCTCGGCGTCGCCGACGACGCGGTCGACACGCAGGATCACGGTGGCGCCGGGGCCTCCGCGTCCTGGCTGAGTGCCGCGGCTGGATGTCGATGCTCGCGTTGCCGAGCACGGTGCCGAGCGTTCCGAGCACACCCGGGCGGTCCTGGTAGTGGACGATCAGGTTGTGGCCCTCGGCGCGAAGGTCGAAGCTGCGGCTGTTGATGTTGACGATCTTCTCGACCTGCTGCAGGCCGGTGAGCGCACCCGCGACGGAGGTGACGTGTCCGTCCGGCGACACCGCGCGGACCTCGACGGCACTGCGGTGCGTGGTGGCCTCGCTGACCTTCTCGACCTCGACGGTCACGCCGCGCTGCTCCGCGAGCTTGGGGGCGTTGACGAAGGTGACGGGCTCGTCGCTGCTCGCGGAGAACAGGCCGCGGAGGGCGGCCAGGCCGAGGATGTCGGTGTTCTCGGCCGAGAGCTCACCGCTGACGACGACCTGCACGTTCTGCACGGCCTCGGGCGAGAGGGTGCCGGCGAGCAGGCCGAGCTTGCGGACGAGCTCGAGCACGGTGCGACCTCTTCGCCCACGGGGCCACCGGAGACGTTGACGGCGTCGGGCACGAACTCGCCGGCGAGGGCGAGCAGCACGCTCTTGGCGACGTCGGTACCGGCGCGGTCCTGGGCCTCGGCGGTGGATGCACCGAGGTGCGGGGTGACGACGACGTTGTCGAGGTCGAACAGCTTCGAATCGGTGCACGGCTCGGTCTCGAAGACGTCGAGGCCGGCGGCGCGGACCTTGCCCTCGACGAGCGCGTCGTACAGCGCGTCCTCGTCGATCAGGCCACCGCGGGCGGCGTTGACGATGATGACGCCGTCCTTGGCCTTGGCCAGACGCTCGGCGTTGATCAGGCCGGCGGTCTCCTTGGTCTTGGCAGATGCACCGAGATGAAGTCGGCGCGGGCGACGAGTTCGTCGATGTCGACGAGCTCGATGCCGAGCTGTGCGGCGCGGGCGGCCGGCAGGTACGGGTCGTACGCGATGACGTGGGTCTCGAACGCCGCGAGACGCTGGGCGAACAGCTGGCCGATGCGGCCGAGACCGACGACGCCGACCGTCTTGCCGAGGATCTCGGTGCCGTTGAAGCTCGACCGCTTCCAGGTGCGCTCACGCAGGGTGCGGTCGGCGGCGGGAACCTGACGCGCCGCGGACATGAGGAGCGCGACCGCGTGCTCGGCGGCGGAGTGGATGTTGGAGGTGGGCGCGTTGACGACCATCACACCGCGCTCGGTGGCAGCGGCGATGTCGACGTTGTCGAGGCCGACACCGGCGCGACCGACGATCTTGAGGTTGGGCGCCGCAGCGAGCACCTCGGCGTCGACGGTGGTCGCGGAGCGGACCAGCAGCGCCTGGGCTTCGG
>LATQ01000001.1:2673241-2683466 GCA_001017865.1 Rhodococcus sp. IITR03 | reverse complement strand
CGCCTGGGCTTCGGGCACGGCCGCGAGCAGGGCGGGGCGGTCGGGGCCGTCGACCCAGCGCACCTCGACACCGTCACCGAGCGCGTCGACGGTCGACTGCGCAAGCTTGTCGGCGATCAGGACTACTGGACGGCCATTCTGGCTCACGTGCGGACTCCCTGTGTCGTGAATGTGTGAGTGGTCGACGGCGCTCGCGCCCGACAGCATGCATGGCACCCGCGACCGCCCACAGTTTAGTGCCCCAGCCCTTCCCACGGGGCCACCGGGATCGGGATCACGGTGGTGCGGCCCATCCTTCCGCGGGGGCGGGACGACGTCCCGCGGGGGTGCGTCGAGCACACTGCGCTCGATGCCGGGCTGGTTCCGGTGCCGGAAGGCCACCACGGCGGTGCGGACGGTCGGTGGAATCGACCGTCCCGGAAGCGATTCCCCGTCTGCATCCGGTGCAACTTGTCCTTGACGGGACCCTTCATGGCGGCGAAGGCGAGCCGTATCCCCCGGTGGGCGAGATAGTCGTCGAGGCGTTCGATCTCCTCGACGGCACTGATGTCGAGATCGGTGATCGGTTCGGCCGCGAGAACCACCCACTCGATGCGGTCCTCGCGTTCGCGGACGAGTTCGCGGACGAACTTCGTGAGGATCACACCGTTCGCGAAGAACAGCGGGGCGTCGAACCGCACGAGCACGAGACCCGGGATCCGGTGACCCTCGGGATGCCGCTCCCGATCGTGATATCCGGCGACGTCCTCGAGTTCGACGAGTTCGGTCCGGTGGGGCTGCCACGCGCGTACGACGACGGCCGCCAGCGACAGTGCGATCGCGACGAGCACACCCTTCAGCACACCTGCGAGACCGACCGCCACGAATGCGGCGAAGGACAAACAGAATTCGATCTTGTTGACCCGCCACAGGCGACCGAGCGCCCTCACGTCGACGAGCGCGCTCGCCGCGACGATCACGACTGCACCGAGCGCCGCCTGCGGCAGGTACGCCGTCGCTCCCGGGGCCACCAGCAGGAAGATCGCGACCGTCACCGCTCCGACGGCACCCGCGAACTGGTACGCGCTCCGGCCTGTTCCAGGACGGGAGTGCGGCTGCCGCTACCGCAGATCGGGAATCCGCCCGTCGCACCGGCTGCGATGTTCACCACACCGAGGGCGCGCATCTCGGAGCTGCCGTCCACGTCCTCGCCCCGTCGCAGCGCGAACGAGCGCGACAACACCGCGGTGTCGGCGAATGCGATGACGGCGACGGCGACGGCGGGTACGAACAGTTCGATCACGTCTTCCCGTTCGATACCGCCGAGAACGGGGGCGGGGATCCCGGAGGCAACGCCCCCACCATCTCCACGCGATCGGTGAGCCCGAACACCGCGACCGCCGCCGAGGCGACGATCACCGCGACGAGCACCGCGGGTATGCGGGGAACGATCTTCTGCAGCACGAGGATGACGGCGAGGGTGCCGACGCCGAGGAGGAATCCGGCCGGCTCGACACCGTCCTCGAAGACGTCGTCGACGATGTCGAGAATCTCGCGACGACGCCGGATTCGTCGTCCGAGGTGCCGAGGAGGAGTGGCAGCTGCCCGACGATGACGATGATCGCGATCGCATTGAGGAAACCGATCCGGATCGGTGTGGAGAGCAGATAGGTCAGGAATCCGAGGCGGAGTATCCCGCCGACCAGGAGGATCGCTCCGACGAGAGCGCGAGCACACCGGCGAGGGCTACCGCGCGCTGCGGATCGCCGTCGGCGGCGAGTGGGATCACCGCTGCCGCGATGAGCGGGGCGAGCGCGGAATCCGGCCCGAGCACGAGGATCCGGGACGGACCGACCACTGCATACACCAGCATCGGCACGACGGTCGCATAGAGGCCGGTGTAGGGCGGTAGTCCCGCGGCCTGGGCGTATCCCATGCCGGTGGGGACGAGCAGGGCGCTGAGCGCGAGGCCCGCCGTGACATCGCTCCGCAGCCACCCCCGCCGGTAGGACCGTGCGGTGGCGACACCCGGGAGCCGCCCGAACGCGGCGCGGAGCCACATCAGCCAATTATCCTCCGCCGCCCCGGCTCGTGGATGCGAGATCGCTCATCCGCACCGACGACGGCGGCCCGGTACCCCCCGTAGGGGTACCGGGCCGCCGTGACCGGATCGGGTGGCTGTCAGGCCGTCTCGGTGATGGGGCGATCGACCCAGCTCATCAGGTCGCGCAGCTGCTTGCCGACGACCTCGATGCCGTGCTCGGCGTTCTGCTTGCGCAGACCCTCGAGCTCCTTGTTGCCGCCCTCGACGTTGGCGACGAGACGCTTGACGAAGGTGCCGTCCTGGATGTCCTTCAGGATCTCCTTCATGCGCTCCTTGGTGCCGGCGTCGATGACGCGCGGGCCGGAGAGGTAGCCGCCGAACTCCGCGGTGTCGGACACCGAGTAGTTCATGCGGGCGATGCCACCCTCGTACATGAGGTCGACGATGAGCTTGAGCTCGTGGAGAACCTCGAAGTAGGCCATCTCGGGGGCGTAGCCCGCCTCGACCATGACGTCGAAGCCGGTCTTGACGAGCTCCTCGGTGCCACCGCAGAGCACGGCCTGCTCGCCGAAGAGGTCGGTCTCGGTCTCTTCCTTGAAGGTGGTCTTGATGACGCCGGCGCGGGTGCCGCCGATGCCCTTGGCGTAGGACAGCGCGAGCGCCTGACCCTCACCCTTGGGGTCCTGGTGGACGGCGATGAGCGCGGGAACGCCCTTGCCGTCGACGAACTGACGACGCACGAGGTGGCCGGGGCCCTTGGGGGCGACCATCGCGACGGTCACGTTCTCGGGAGCGGTGATGAGACCGAAGTGGATGTTGAGACCGTGGCCGAAGAACAGCGCGTCGCCGTCCTTCAGGTTGGGCTCGATGTCGTTGGTGAAGATCGACGCCTGGGCGGTGTCGGGAGCGAGGACCATGATCACGTCGGCCCACTCGGAGACCTCGGCGGGGGTGCCGACGGTGAGACCGGCTTCCTCGGCTTGGCCCGCGACTTCGAGCCCTCCTTCAGACCGATGCGAACGTCGACGCCCGAGTCGCGCAGGCTCAGCGAGTGCGCGTGTCCCTGACTGCCGTAGCCGATGACGGCGACCTTACGACCCTGGATGATCGACAGGTCGGCATCGTCGTCGTAGAACATCTCGACTGCCACAGTGATTACCTCTTTCAGCAAGTATGGGTGTGTTAAGGCTAACGGGTAGCCGTGATGGACTTCGGACCGCGTCCGACGGCGACGACACCGGACTGGACGATTTCGCGGATTCCGTACGGTTCGAGCATGCGCAGCAGCGCGTCGAGCTTGGACCGCGTACCGGTCGCCTCGATGGTCAGCGACTCGGGCGAGACGTCGATCACCTTGGCGCGGAACAGATTCACCGTCTCGATGACCTGGGTGCGCACACTCGCGTCGGCGCGCACCTTGATGAGCACGAGTTCGCGGGCGACGGACGCCTCGCCCTCCTGCTCGACGATCTTGATGACGTTGACGAGCTTGTTGAGCTGCTTGGTGACCTGCTCGAGCGGGAACTCGTCGACGGTCACCACGATCGTCATCCGCGAGATGTCGGGCACCTCGGTGCCACCGACGGCAAGGGATTCGATGTTGAAGCCGCGTCGCGAGAACAGCGATGCGACTCGGGCGAGCACGCCCGGCTTGTCCTCGACGAGAACACTGAGGGTGTGACTCGTGCTCACTTGGTCTCCTCCTGGGCCGCAGCGTTCTCGCTGCGGGTTTCGAGCGCGTCGATGGTCTCGTGGATGACGGCGGGGTCGTCGGCAGCGGCGTCGTCGTCGAACAGCGGCCGGATATCGCGGGCCGCCATGATCTCGTCGTTGCTCGTGCCGGCGGCGACCATCGGCCACACCTGCGCGTCCTTGCCGACGATGAAGTCGATCACGACGGGACGATCGTTGATCTCCTGTGCCCGGCGGATCGCCGGCTCGACGTCCTCCTCGCGCTCGACGCGGATGCCCACGCAGCCGAGGGCCTCGGCGAGCTTGACGAAGTCGGGGATGCGCAGCGAGTGCGTCGCCAGGTCGGTGTTCGAGTACCGCTCCTCGTAGAAGAGGGTCTGCCACTGCCGGACCATGCCGAGATTGCCGTTGTTGATGAGCGCGACCTTGATCGGCACACCCTCGACGGCGCATGTCGCGAGTTCCTGATTGGTCATCTGGAAGCAGCCGTCGCCGTCGATGGCCCACACCTCGGTGTCGGGACGACCCATCTTGGCACCCAGAGCGGCGGGAACCGCGTAACCCATGGTGCCGAGACCGCCCGAGTTGAGCCACGTGCGGGGCTTCTCGTAGGCGACGAACTGCGCCGCCCACATCTGGTGCTGACCGACACCTGCGCAGTAGATCGCGTCGGGACCGGCGAGCTTGCCGACGGCCTGGATGACGTACTGCGGCGACAGGGTGTCGTCGGTGGGACGGTCGTAGCTCAGCGGGTACGTGCGACGGATGTCGTCGAGGTAGGCCCACCATGCCGTGTAGTCGAGCTTCGTGCCGGTCGCCAGGTCGGCGCGGATGGCCTCGAGCAGTTCGACGATGACCTCCTTGCAGTCACCGACGATCGGCACGTCGGCGTGCCGGTTCTTGCCGATCTCCGCCGGGTCGATGTCGGCGTGGATGACCTTGGCATCGGGCGCGAAGGAGTCGAGCTGACCGGTGACGCGGTCGTCGAAGCGGGCACCGAGGGTGATGAGCAGGTCGCTCCTCTGCAGCGCGGCGACCGCGGCGACGTTGCCGTGCATGCCGGGCATGCCGCAATGCAGGTTGTGGCTGTCGGGGAACGCACCGCGGGCCATGAGCGTCGTGACGACCGGGATGCCGGTCAGCTCGGCGAGCTCGAGCAGTTCGGCCGACGCCTCGGCCTTGATGACACCGCCGCCGACGTACAGCACCGGGTTCTTCGCGTCGGCGATCAGTCGCGCGGCCTCGCGGACCTGCTTGCCATGCGGCTTCGTCACCGGGCGGTAGCCGGGCAGGTGCATCTCCGGCGGCCAGCTGAAGGTGGTCTGTGCCTGAAGGATGTCCTTGGGGATGTCGACGAGGACCGCGCCCGGGCGGCCCGAGGAGGCGAGGTAGAACGCCTCGGCCAGGATGCGCGGAATGTCGGCGCCGTCGGTGACCAGGAAGTTGTGCTTCGTGATCGGCATCGTGATGCCGGAGATGTCGGCTTCCTGGAAGGCGTCGGTGCCGATGAGCGGACGACCGACCTGACCGGTGATCGCGACGACGGGCACGGAGTCCATCTGCGCGTCGGCGAGCGGGGTGACGAGGTTCGTCGCGCCCGGACCGGAAGTGGCCATGCACACGCCGACCTTGCCGGTGGCCTGGGCGTAACCGGTGGCAGCGTGCCCGGCGCCTGCTCGTGACGGACGAGCACGTGGCGCACGCGCCGCGAATCGAAGAGCGGGTCGTAGACGGCAGGATCGCGCCGCCGGGAATGCCGAATACCGTGTCGACCTCGAGTTCCTCGAGTGCGCGGACCACCGACTGGGCGCCGGTGACCCGCTCGGGGGCGACCTGGCGTCGGTTGGCGGGCTGCGTTGCGGCAGCTGCGGGAGTCGGGGTGGCGGACCCCGGCTTTCGCGGCGAGGTTGAGGCCGTGCGGTTGGTGCGCTCACTGCGAATTCCTCTGATTCTGGCTCCGGGCAACAAAAAACCCTCGTCAGCGAGTCTGCTGTACGAGGGTGGCGCGTCGTGGGCGAGTTGCGAAATGCGGCTCAGGCGACGACGCGCCGGCCGATTACGAGCAACCCATTCTGATTCACGCGCTCGACGGTAGGCGCATGGTGTCCAGACAGTCAACTTGGTGCGGTTCACTGTCCCAGAATGTGAGATGCCGCGGCTGCAGTGCGAAGATGTAGAGGTGTCATCTTCCCAGCAGCCCGTGCCACCGACTCCATCATCCCACACGCCCGATTCGGCGACGCAGGTCATCCAGATCTCGCGACTGTCGTTCCTCGCGTGCGCTCTGCTGTTCCTCGCCCTCGCCTCGCCCGCGCTGGCGTGGCCGGAGGCCTTCGCATGGACGCTGATCATCCCGCTCCTCGTCGCCGCCTGGGTCGTGCGGGTACGCACCGTCGTCGGCCCCGAGGGCATCGTCGCGCGGGCGACCTTCAAGACCACGAACCTGAAGTGGGACGAACTCGACGGCCTTCGGTTCCCGAAGCGGGGCTGGGCCCGCGCGCGGCTCACCGACGGCAGCGAGGTCGCACTGCCGGTCGTCACCTTCGGCCGGCTGCCGCAGTTGTCGGAGGCGAGTGGGGGCCGCATCCCCGATCCGTATGCGGCCGCACAGCGCGCCGAGGAAGAAGGCACACCGCGAGGAGGCGGCCGCCGAAGCCGGCTCGGACGCCGAAACCACCGACGACGCAGTCACCGTCGAGAAGAAGGACGACCGCTCCTCCTGATCCTCGCGACCGGGTGCGAATAGGTGCATCCGGACGCACGCGAGTAGATTCGTCGGTGCCGCTGCCCGGATCCGCCCCAGCCCGGCGACCGCACGCGGCCCGGCCGATTGCGCACACAGCCACCGTCAAGGAAGTCAGCCCATGCCCCCGTTGAGGTCACGCACCACCACCGTCGGACGAAACGCCGCGGGAGCGCGCTCCCTGTGGCGCGCCACCGGCCTGACCGATTCCGACTTCGGCAAGCCGATCGTCGCGATCGCGAACTCCTACACGCAGTTCGTACCCGGTCACGTCCACCTCAAGGACGTCGGCGAGATCGTCGCGAAGGCCGTGCGCGAAGCAGGCGGCGTGGCACGCGAGTTCCACACCATCGCCGTCGACGACGGCATCGCGATGGGCCACGGCGGCATGCTCTACTCGCTGCCGAGCCGCGAGATCATCGCCGACTCCGTCGAATACATGGTCAACGCGCACACCGCCGACGCGCTGGTGTGCATCTCGAACTGCGACAAGATCACGCCGGGCATGCTCAATGCCGCGATGCGCCTGAACATCCCGACGATCTTCGTCTCCGGCGGTCCGATGGAGGCCGGCAAGGCGGTCGTCGTCAACGGCGTCGCCCACGCCCCCACCGACCTCATCACCGCCATCTCGGCCTCCGCCAGCGAGGCCGTCGACGACGCGGGTCTCGACGAGGTCGAGCGCAGCGCGTGCCCGACCTGCGGTTCGTGCTCGGGTATGTTCACCGCCAACTCGATGAACTGCCTCACCGAGGCCCTCGGTCTCGCGCTGCCCGGCAACGGTTCGACCCTCGCCACCCACGAGGCGCGCCGCGCACTGTTCGAGACCGCCGGCACCACGATCGTCGAAGCGGCCCTGCGTTACTACCGCGACGACGACGAGTCGGTGCTGCCGCGCAACATCGCAACCCCGGCCGCCTTCCGCAACGCGATGGCGCTCGACGTCGCGATGGGTGGTTCCACGAACACCGTGCTGCACACCCTCGCCGCCGCGCAGGAGGGTGAGGTCGACTTCGACCTGTCCACCATCGACGAGATCAGCCGCCGGGTGCCCTGCCTGGCCAAGGTCTCCCCGAACTCCGACTACCACATGGAGGACGTGCACCGCGCCGGCGGTATCCCCGCGATCCTCGGCGAGCTGCGCCGCGGTGGCCTGCTCGAGACCGACGTCTCCACGGTCCACACGAAGAGCTTCGACGAGTGGCTCGACACCTGGGACATCCGTTCCGGCAAGGCGTCCGAGACGGCCCTCGAGCTGTTCCACGCCGCCCCGGGCGGTGTGCGCACCACCGAACCGTTCTCGACCGACAACCGTTGGTCGTCGCTCGACACCGATGCCGCGAACGGCTGCATCCGCGACATCGAGCACGCATACACCGTCGAGGGCGGCCTGTGCGTACTGCGCGGCAACCTCGCACCGGACGGCGCGATCCTCAAGACCGCCGGTATCGACGAGGACCTGTTCCACTTCGAGGGCCCGGCCTACGTCGTCGAGTCGCAGGAGGAGGCCGTCTCGGTCATCCTCGGCAAGAAGATCAAAGCCGGCGACGTGGTCGTCGTCCGCTACGAGGGCCCGGCCGGCGGCCCCGGCATGCAGGAGATGCTGCACCCGACCTCCTTCCTCAAGGGCATCGGTCTGGGCAAGGTGTGTGCCTGATCACCGACGGCCGCTTCTCCGGCGGCACCTCCGGTCTGTCCATCGGGCACGTCTCCCCCGAGGCCGCTTCCGGTGGTGTGATCGGCCTGATCGAGCAGGGCGACCGGATCCGCATCGACGTCGCGACCCGCACCCTCGAGGTGCTCGTCGACGACGAGGTGCTCGCGGACCGTCGCGCGAAGATGGAGGCCTCCGAGCGTCCGTGGCAGCCCGTCGACCGTGAGCGCACGGTCTCGAAGGCACTGCGCGCCTACGCCGCTCTGGCGACCTCCGCCGACAAGGGTGCCGTGCGGCGCGTGCCGTAACACCTGACGACAGTAGGGGCGAGGGCCCCGCGATCCTCCGATCGCGGGGCCCTCGCCCTTCGTAATGTCCGGCTTGCGGTGTCTCAGCGTCCGAAGATCCACAGGCACACGCCGGCCGCCACACCCAGCAGCAGCACGACGAACGAGCCCAGGAACGGACGCGTCGCCCACCACCCGCGTCGTCCGTCGATCGCGATGCGTCCCGGTCCGGTGAGGGTGATCGCCACCGCGCAGGCGACGAGGAGGGCCTCGAATTCGAAGCCCGACGATTCGGCGGCGAAGAACTGGACGCCCGGTTCGAGTTCGTGCTTGAACAGCACCGCGTTGACCATGATCGCGACGATCGCGGCAGCGGCGAACGGGGTGAGCAGACCCAGGACGAGCAGTCCTCCGGCTGCGATCTCACCGACCGCGCCGACGATCGCGAGCACGGCGGGCTGCTGGTATCCCGCATCGCGGAGCAACGACTCGAAACCGTCGAGTCCAGGCCCGTTCCACAGACCCACCAGCTTCTGCAGTCCGTGGGCGACGAGGATCGCCCCGACCGCCGCACGCAGGACGAACAGACCGAGGTCGAGCGTTCCGCGGCGCACCTTCGCCGGGGCCTGTTCGCCGGCGACCACCGCGCCGCCCGTATCCGCACCGTAGACCGGCTCCGGCCGGTACATCTGCTCGGTGGGAGCGGCGTAGGCGTCGCTGCCGAGGGGAGTTCCGCCTGCGCCGAAGTCATCGTCGGATCCGAGATACGACTCGCGTGGTCGGCGCATCTCGAGTGTGTGTTCGTCGGGCTGGTCGCCGTAGGGATTCGAACCCGCGTCCGGTATGCCACCGTTCTTGTTGTCGGCCACGTCCTCAGCCTATGCCCGTGACCGTCCCCGCACCCGGCATCCGTGGGTGCGCGCGTCGTGCCGGTAACGTTTGCGGCATGACACGGGGTACGCGATGGACGGGTTCGTGGGGCGTACGTGCGGCAGCGGCGGTGCTCGCCGTCGGAGTCCTCGCCGTCCCGTCCTGCGCCCGCTTCGACGACTCCGCGTCGACCCCGTTCACTCCCGAGCCCACCTTCGACCCGGGACCGGGCGTCGGACCCCAGGACCCCACCGAGACGACGACGCCGAGCGCCTCCCCCAAGCCACCGGGCCCTGTGTCGACCCCGATCCGTCCGTGATCGCGACCTGCCTCGACGTCACCGGCGGCCTGGTGACGATGCCCGACGGCAACTCCGCGCTCGTCACCGAGCGTCGGACGGGCCGGATACTGCAGGTCGCCCCGGAGACCGAGCCGGTGGAGATCGCGACCATCCCGGTCGACGGCTCCGGGGACGGTGGGCTGCTGGACGTGGCGCTCTCCCCCACTTTCGCCGAGGACCGACTGCTCTACGCCTACATCACCACGGCCTCCGACAACCGCGTGGTCCGCATCGCCGCGGGTGACACTCCCAAGGACGTGCTGACAGGGATCCCCCGCGGCGCGACGGGCAACTCCGGCGCCATCGAGTTCGTCTCACCCACCGAACTCGCCGTCCTGACAGGCGACGCCGGAAACGCAGCGGCCGCAAACGATCCGAACGTCTTGTCCGGCAAGCTCCTGAACCTGCCGCTCCCAGCCCCCGGCGCGGCACCCGCCCCGTCGGTGATGTTGTCGGGCATCGGCACCGCGGGCGATGTGTGCCGCGACCCCAACGGCAATCTGTGGGTCACCGACCGCACTCCCCTCGAGGACCGGCTCCAGCGGGTCGGGGTCGACGGCTCGACCGGCACCGGCCCGGCCTGACGTGGCCCGAGCGGCCCGGTGTCGCCGGGTGC
>LATQ01000001.1:2658766-2673141 GCA_001017865.1 Rhodococcus sp. IITR03 | reverse complement strand
CGGCGCGCAGCACCACTCCCCGAGACCGCCGCGGTGAGCAGCTCGTCGATCGGCGCCCGCGCGATCTTCGCGCGCGACTTCATGACCAGCGCGGGCAGGCCGCCGCCCCACAGCGCCGACGAGCCTGCCGTCGCGCTCGTAGTACGCGAGGAACTTGCGGCCGTCGTCGCGTACGACGTGCACCGTGTCGTCGGCGGTGACCGCACCGAGGCCCTGGATCTTGATGTCGTACTGGTCGCTCCAGAAGTAGGGCACCTGCGCGGCCGCCCCGGCCTCGACACCCATGATGGTCTTCGCGAGGACGGATGCCTGCTCGCCGGCGTTCGTCCAATGCTCGATGCGCCTGCGCCCACCGGCCGGTACCTGCCAGGACGCGACGTCGCCGACCGCCACACGTGCGGGGTGGAGGTGCGGCCCCTGCCGTCGCACACGACACCGTTCTCGATCTCGACACCCGATCCCTCGAGCCATTCGGTGGCCGGGATCGAACCGATGCCCAGCACCACGAGGTCGACGTCGATCTCGCTGCCGTCGCCGAGGACGGCGGAGGTGACACGTTCGTCGCCGCGGATCTCCGACAATCCGACGCCGGCACGCACGTCGACACCCTCGGCGGTGTGCAGGCGGGTGACAAGAGCACCGACCTCGGCACCGAGCACCGACGCGAGCGGAGTGGCTGCGGTTCGACCAGCACGACCTCGACCTCGCGCGCCCGCAGGCTCGCCGCGACCTCGCACCCGATGAAACCGCGCCGACGACGAGGGCGCGGGCACCCGGAACGATCGCCTCGCGCAGCGCGCGGCTGTCCTCGAGCGACCGCAGGACGTGGACTCCGGCAAGATCCGGCAGACCGGGGATGCGGCGGGGCCGCAGACCCGTGGCGACGACGAGTTCGTCGTAGCCGAGTTCGGTGCCGTCGCTGAGCGTGAGGGTGCGCGACGCGGTGTCGACAGAGCGGGCCGCGGCACCGAGCATCAGTTCGATGCGGTTCTCACCGAAGAACTCGCTCGGCCGGAGGGTCGTGTCGTCGCGATCGCCTCGCAGGACCTCCTTCGACAGGGGCGGGCGGTCGTAGGGCAGGTGCGTCTCGTCGCCGACGAGCACGAGTTCGCCCTCGTATCCGGCGCGGCGCAGCTCCTCGGCGGTACGTACCGCCGCCAGGCCGGCGCCCACGACGACGACGCGCTCCGGCGTACTCTCGGTCTCCCGCTCGTTCGACACCCTCGGCCCATCCTTCGCTTCGTCTGTGACACGCATGCGCGTGCCGCGCGGTAGTGATGCATCCCACCCTGCGTCCCACGTTCTTACCAAACGGCGACGGCGGGCGACAGACCTACGTCGGCCGTTAGAGTTCGAGGCACCGTGAGGACAATGGGATCCAGCACAGGATCGAGCACGGACCACGACCGGTACACCTACCTGGGAGCCTCATGACCAGCGACAGCGGCGCAGGTATCAGCCGCATACAGTTCGGCGCCGGAACCTCCTCCGGACCCGCCGACCCGCAGGGCCGCACGATCATCGCGGACGCGGTGGTGGCCAAGATCGCGGGGCTCGCGACCCGCGAGATCAGCGGCGTCATCGAGGTGGGCGCCGGCACCGCCCGCGTCGTGGGCGCACTGCGCGACCGCATCCCCGGTGCGCGCATCAACACGGACAGGGTGTCGCCGTCGAGGTCGGTGAGCGTCAGGCCGCGATCGACATCGGCATCGTCGCCGAATACGGCGTTGCGCTGCACGAACTCGCCGTCGCCATCCGGCACAACGTCATCGCCGCGGTCGAGCGCATGACGGGACTCGAGGTCACCGAGGTCAACATCACGGTCTTCGATGTCATGCTCCACGAAGAGGCCGCGGCCCTCACCGACGACGCCAAACCCCGCGTGCAGTGAACCCCGGATCCGCAGCGCAGGCGAACGCGGCCGACCTGGTCGCGGACGCCGCGCTGTCCGTTCCCGGCGTCGTGGGTCTGCACCGCGGCGCATTCGGGGAGGTCGCCACGTATCTGCCCGGCCGACGGTCGAAGGTGTGCGGCTGACCGATCAGCTGTGCGCCGTGCACATCGTCGTGCGGATCCCCGCCGATCTCCCGGCCGTCGCCGACGCCGTCCGCGTCCGGGTGTCCCCGCTGGTGGACGTGCCCGTCCAGGTGACGATCGAAGACGTCCACGCCGGTGAACGAGAAGGAGCCCCATCGTGAACCACACACCCGTCAGCAACACCGTCGTCGGACTCCTCGCGGGGCTGCTCCTGGCCCTCGCCGGCATCATCGGCGGGTTCAGCGGTCTGCTGTTCGCCGTGCTGCTCGGCGCGCTCGGTGCCGCGATCGGCGCCCATCGCGACGGCCACCTCGACCTCGGCGCCTGCTGAGGAGTCGGGGCCGTGGCTGACCCCACCGCGTCCGACGTCGGGACATCCGACGACACCGGGACCGGGGTCGTTCCCCCGGGCGAACGCGGCAGCCTCGTCGTCAAGGACCGTGCGATCGAACGCATCGCCGCGGCCGCCGCGCTCGGCGTTCCCGGTGTGGTGCGGCACAGCGGAGGTGGCATCCTGCGTCTCACCGGCCGCGACCTGCCCGGCCGACGTCACCACCGCGCGAAAGCCGTCGCGGTCGTCGCCACCGATCCGGGCACCGGAGCGGTCACGGCGTCGCCCGTCCTCGCAGCGGAGGACCGTTACGGCATGCTGCGCGGCGCCGCGTCGTCGCCCGACGGCCTGCTGTGGGTCTCGACGGTCAACAAGTCCGGTTCCGAACCGGGACCGAACGACGACCGCGTCGTCCGCATCCAGTTCCCGGCCGGTGGCGGTGGATTCGACTGATCACGCCCGCTCCGGCGTCTCCACCGGTTCGGTGCGGTGGAGCAGTCCCGCGAGCATCGGGAGCACGAGGACGGTGACGGCGCCCGCCGCCACGAGGATCGACGCGCTCGCGTTCGACATCTGGTCGGCACTCACCGCCACGCCCGTGACCGCGACGATCAGGGGAAGACCCGTCGTCGAGTACAGGGCGATCTGCAACTGCTCCGCGGTTCCGAACATCCGCTTTCCGGTCTCGTCACGTTCGAGGCGCGATGCGACGAAGACCGGCACACCCCGCACCAGGACGAGCAGTCCGAGGAATGCCAGCAGGATCCCCGGGGCACTCACGACGCACCGACGTCGATCGCCATGCCCGAGGTGACGAAGAAGATCGGGATGAGGAAGCCGTAGCCCAGACCATCGAGCTTCTTCTCGAGCCGTTCGTCGCCCGCCGGGATCGTGCGGCGCAGGATGAAACCGGCCGCGAAGGCACCGAGGATGATGTCGAGATCGAAGACGGCCGCGACGGCGATGAGTCCGACGAGCAGCAGCATCGTCAGGCGCACCGGGATCTGGGCGGTGGTGTCGGAACCGAGCCGGACGAACTGGGTGAACCGTGAGCCCTCCCGCAGGATCCAGGTCGGCAGCACGGCGACGACGACGGCCACGACCGCGAACGCCAGCAGGACGATCAGCGAGCCGAGTGCGCCGCGCGCACCGAGCAGGGTCGCCATGGCCACGACGGGCAGCAGCTCTCCGAACGCCCCGTGGTTGAGCACCGAGCGTCCGAGTGGGGTTGCGACGAGTCCGCGGTCGGCGAGGATCGGCAGGAGCGTCCCCAGCGCCGTGGACGTCAGCGCGATCGCCACGCGATCTCGGCGTGCACCTGACCCGCCGCTCCCAGTGCGGCGACGGTGCCGAGAGCCAACAACATGCACACGCACCAGGTGAACATCGCGCGACGCCCACCCCGCCCGCGCAGCTCGGCGGGGTCGATCTCGTATCCGGCGAGCAGGAAGAGCATCCCCAGGCCGAGTTCGCGCAGGATACCGATCTCGCTGCCCGTCTCCGCGAGGTCGAGCGCGTAGGGACCGATGAGGACACCGGCCACCAGCAGCAGCACGACCTCGGGGACCAGCCGACGCGGAACGGCGCCGGCGATCAGCGGTGCCAGCACCGCCGCGACGGCGATCCAGAACAGCGAGGTGGCTACAGCAGCGTCCATGCGCCGCTACTCTAGCCGCGCAAGATCAACTGCACGCGGCGATGACGAGTTCCTTCACGCGCGCCGGATCGGCCTGTCCGCGAGTGGCCTTCATGACGTCGCCGACGATCTTGCCGGCCGCCTGAACCTTGCCGGACCGGATCTTGTCGGCGATGTCGGGGTTGGCGGCCAGAGCGGCGTCGACCGCGGCCTGCAGCGCCGAATCGTCGCGCACGACCTCGAGGACCGCGAGCGGCGACCACCTCGTCGGGCTCGCCCTCACCGGCGAGCACACCGTCGACGACCTGACGGGCCAGCTTGTTCGTCAGCTTGCCGTCGGCCACCAGTGCGATGACGCGGGCGACCTGCTCGGGCGTGATGGGCAGTTCGGCGAGTTCGACACCGCGGGTGTTGGCCTGCTGGGCCAGGTAGGCGACCCACCACGAGCGGGCCTCCGAGGCGGGGGCGCCGGCCTCGGTGGTCGCGATGACGAGATCGAGCGCACCGGCGTTGACGAGGTCGCGCATCTCCTCGTCGGAGACACCCAGTCGGCCTGGATGCGGGCGCGGCGCAGCCACGGCAGCTCGGGCAGCGTCGCGCGCAACTCCTCGACCCAGGCGGCGTCGGCGCGATCGGCTCGAGGTCGGGCTCCGGGAAGTAGCGGTAGTCCTCGGCGGTCTCCTTGCGGCGACCGGGCGAGGTGGTGCCGTCGGCCTCCTGGAAGTGCCGGGTCTCCTGGATCACCTCACCACCGGAGACCAGCACGGCCGCCTGGCGGCGCATCTCGTAGCGCACCGCGACCTCGACGGACTTGAGGGAGTTGACGTTCTTCGTCTCGGTACGGGTACCGAACTCCTTCGCGCCGATGGGCATCAGCGAGATGTTCGCGTCGCACCGCATCGAACCCTGGTCCATGCGGACGTCGGAGACATCGAGGGCCTTGAGCAGGTCGCGCAGGGCAGTGACGTAGGCGCGGGCGACCTCGGGGGCGCGCTCGCCGGCACCGACGATCGGCTTGGTGACGATCTCGACGAGCGGCACACCGGCGCGGTTGTAGTCGAGCAGCGAGTGACTCGCACCGTGGATGCGACCGGTGGCGCCACCGACGTGCAGCGACTTGCCGGTGTCCTCCTCCATGTGCGCGCGCTCGATGTCGACGCGCCAGGTGGTGCCGTCGTCGAGCACGACGTCGAGGTATCCGTCGGTGGCGATCGGCTCGTCGTACTGCGAGATCTGGTAGTTCTTCGGCTGATCCGGGTAGAAGTAGTTCTTCCGCGCGAAGCGACCCCACGGGGTGATCGAGCAGTTCAGCGCGAGGCCGATGCGGATCGCGGACTCGACGGCAGCCTGGTTGACGACGGGCAGTGCCCCCGGCAGACCGAGGCAGACCGGGCACACCTGCGTGTTGGGCTCGGCGCCGAAGGTGGTCGGGCAGCCGCAGAACATCTTGGTGGCGGTGTGCAGCTCGACGTGCACCTCCATGCCCATCACGGGCTCGAACTTCGCGAGCACGTCGTCGTAGGCGAGCAGGTCAGCGGACACGGAGGCAGTCATGGTGTCGATTTTAGACGGCCTCGGGAGTGCCGACGCGCGGCCTCACCCGAACAGGATCCGCATCTCCTGATAGCGCTCGTCGGCACGTACTTCGGTTCGGCGAGCTCGTCGAAATCGACCCGGGCGATGTCGGTGCCGTGCAGTGCGACCATGTGCCCCCAGTCCTCCTCGGCGACGAGATCGGTCACCGCCATGCCGAGTCGGGTGGCGAGCACCCGGTCGAATGCCGTGGGGACACCGCCTCGTTGGATGTGCCCGAGGACCGTCGCGCGAGCCTCGATGCCGGTGTGCTTCTCGATGAGCGGCGCGAGCACCTCCGCGATCCCACCGAGGCGTGGCCGATCGAATCCGTCGAGTCCCTTGGTGGAGTATGCCTCCTCCATCTCGGGGAGTGTGAAGCCTTCGGCGACGACGACCATCGGCGAACGTCCGCGGTTGCGGACGCTCATCACCCACTCGCAGATCTGTTCGAGGCTCTCGGGGTGTTCCGGGATGAGGATGGCGTGTGCGCCGCCCGCGGTGCCCGCGTGCAGTGCGATCCATCCGGCGTGCCGACCCATGACCTCGAGCACCATGCAGCGTTTGTGGGAGTTGCCGGTGGTGCGGAGGCGATCGATCGCCACCGTCGCGATCTCGACGGCCGTGTCGAAACCGAAGGTGTAGTCGGTGTGGCTGAGGTCGTTGTCGATCGTCTTCGGCACACCGACGATGCGGATCCCTTCACCGAAGAGCCGCTTCGAGGCCGCGGCGGTGCCCTCTCCCCCGATGGCGATCACGGCGTCGATCCCGAGGCGGTCGAGGGTCTTCTGGATGTTCTGTGCCCCGCCGTCGGGTCCCTGGTACGGGCCGAACCGGCTCGTGCCGAGGATCGTGCCTCCCTGTTGGGCGAGACCGCGAACACGGCTGCGGTCCAACGGGATCACATCGCCCTCGACGAGACCGCGCCAGCCGTCGAGGAATCCGACGAACTCTTGTCCGTGCACCTCGGTCCCCTTGAGCACCGCACCGCGGATGACCGCGTTGAGACCGGGGCAGTCCCCGCCACTGGTGAGAATTCCGATCCTCGTCACGCACTACCTCCCGTCGGATGGACCAGTACCGCAGAACCGGTACTGCCCGGACCGGTGCTGCAGTGCCAATCCTGCCCGTTCGCAGTCGCGACGGCAGCCCGATTCAGCCGGGTGTGACGAGACCGGACTCGTAGGCGAGCACCACGGCCTGCGCGCGGTCGCGCAGATGCAGCTTCCCGAGCACCTTTCCGACGTGGGTCTTGACGGTCTGTTCGGCGACGAACAACCGCTCCGCGATCTCGGTGTTCGACAGGCCGTGCGCGATCAGTTCGAGCACTTCGAGTTCGCGCGGGGTGAGAGGATCGAGGACGCGGTCGCGTCCTCTCGCCGGTCGGCGCCGGCTGGTGACGTCGGCGATGAGACGACGGGTGACGGTCGGCGCGAGCAACGCCTGACCGTCGGCGACCACCCGCACGGCACGCACGAGTTCGTCGGCCGGCGCGTCTTTGAGCAGGAACCCGCTCGCTCCCATCCCCAGCGCCTCGTAGACATAGTCGTCGAGATCGAAGGTGGTGAGCATGAGCACCTTCGACCGCGGCTCACGGGTGTCGGCGAGGATGTGCCGCGCCGCGTCGAGACCGTTCATCTCGGGCATGCGCACGTCCATGAGGACGACGTCGGGTCGCAGGCGCGCGACCTCCGAGACGGCCGCTCGACCGTCGGGGCATCGCCGACGACGCTGATGTCGGGCTGGGCTCCGAGCAGTGCTCCGAAGCCCTGCCGGACCATGGCCTGGTCGTCGGCGATGTACACGGTGATGGGAGGGTGCGGTTCGGTCATCGGCACCCACCTTAGGCCCCGGTCAGCACCGGGAGAACCGCTCGGACCTCGAAACCTCCGCCGGGTCGGGGATGGGCGACGAGTTGTCCGCCTACGACGGACGCGCGTTCGACCATGCCCAGGATTCCGTTGCCGCCGCTGCGGTCCGACGGCCGAACGGTGGCGACGAGGTCGTCGACCGACGACTGTCCGTTGGTCACTTCCACCGTGACGGTCGCCGGCTCCCACAACAGCCGCGCGCACACGCGGGCACCGGGAGCGTGCCGGGCCGCGTTCGCGAGCGACTCCTGCAGGATCCGGTAGACCGTCAGGCCGACACCGTCGGAGACACGCCCCGGCACTCCCTCGATCCGGGTCTCGAGCAACACCCCCGCGCGACGCGAGGACTCGAACAGGTCGTCGATGCGGTCGAGACCGGCTGGGTTCGTGCTCGGGGAGTTGCCCGTCGCTGCGGAGCACCCCGAGCAGGGTGCGGACCTCGTTCAGTGCCTCCCGCGCGGTCGCACCGAGGGCGTCGAATTCGGCGCGCACGTCGTCGTTCACGTCCGGAAGCCGATAGGGGGCGCTCTGTGCCTGCACGACGATCATCGACATGTGGTGGGCGACGATGTCGTGCAGGTCGCGTGCGATGTGCGCCTTCTCCTCGAGGATGGCGCGACGCGCACGTTCGAGCTCGCTGACCTCCTCCTCCCGGGCGAGTTGCCGTCGGGAGATCAGCAGCCAGCGCACCAGCAGCCCGAAGACGACGACGGCGGTGATACCGATGCCCCATCCCCAGCCGTTGCGGCCGGGAACGAAGGCCGCGAACAACAGGACGGTCGCGACCCACACGACCAGCACGAGGCGGATCTCCTCGCGGATCGCAACGGCGAACACCAGCGCAAGCATCACCAGGATGTGCACGACCTGCCACGGATAGTCGTAGCCGGGAACCAGGTCGAACGCTATCGGGATGACGAGTCCGGCCGCCGCGGCCACCGACCACCCCAGAGCCGGCCGGACGAGCACGAGGAGGAACGGGAACACCGCCATCCCCGAGATCAGCGGCAACAGCGGTGGGGAGATGTCGTGGGTCAGGGGCAGCGTCGGCCACGCGATCGCATAGAGGATCAACGTCACGGTGACCACGGTGACGACGCTCCACCGTCCCCGGCCCAGGCGTCCCACGGTTCTCACGCCGGACTTCGCAAGCTCTTTCACCTCACCCACGCTAGGAGCCTCGGTCTCGACTGTCCTCATACCTGGGGGTGAGATCCGCGTAGCTCTGCAGGTGGTGCCGGCCTGATCGAGATCGCTCCGGCGCGGGGTCCGGTGGAGGGCTGTGCGTTCCTAGCGTCGCCGGCATGACAGTGAAATCCGCAGTGGTCCGAGTCGCGTCGGTCGCCTTCCTCGCCACCGCAGCATATGCCGCCGTGCCGGGGGCGCTCGCCCACTCCGCCGCGCCCCCGACGGAAGACGCCGCGACGCAGCCGGGTGACGGCGCTCGTCGCCGACGACGCGGAGCGAGCACTGTCGTCCCTGCCGACCGATTTCACCGCCGTGATGGGGTACACGCCGATCGTCGAACAGTGGCGGACGGAACGACCGTCCTCGCCGATCCGGAGGGTGACTGCTCCACGCCGGTTCCGGTGCCGGCGGCGTTCGAATCGGCATGCCGGGTCCACGATTTCGGATACGACCTCCTGCGGTACGCCCACATCACCGGTGGCGAGCTGGTCACCGATGCCCGGCGCGACCTCGACGGGCTGTTCGCGCGACATCTCGACACCGTCTGCCGTTCCGAACCCGACATCGCGTCGTGCATGTCGGTCGCAGGGATCTCTTCTGCAGCAGTGGAATTCAATTCGTGGCGACAGGGTCACCGGACGCCTGTCGCGGAATCGCCGTGGGCCCTGGCCGTCGCTGCGGGCTCGGTCGCCTGGGCTTCACGGCACGAAAGGTGCGGCGATGACGGTCCTCACGGTGGTTCTCGCGACGGTGATCTCCCTCGCCCCTCCCCTGCTGCCGCGACAGTCGGTCGTACAGGCGTCGTCACAGGTTTGTCAGTGGTGATCGCGCTGGCGGTGCTTCGCATCGTCATGGCCGCGCGACGGCGGGCCGGGCGACCTCCGCGACCCGCGAGGCCGGAACTGGTGTGCCGGTCGCGCTCGTCGGCGGGTCCGTCGTGCTGGTCGCGGCAGCCGGTGCGCATCGGTGGCAGAACGGTCTGCGCGAGGTGATGTCGGTTCCCGCTGTGGATGTGCGCTGGTGGCTCGAAGCACTGGCGGTCGCGATCGTGGTCGTCGCCGCGCTGCTCGCCGTTCCGCGTCTCGTGCATCTCCTGTCGCGGCGCCGGGGGGCGGTGGCGGCCGTCACCGTGACGCTGGCGATCGGCGCCACGGTCGGGATCGGCGCCACGGTTGGGATCGGCGCCACGGTTGGGATCGGCACAGCCACGATGGCGTTCTCCCCCGGAGGGACGATCGACACGGTCGCTCCCCACCGCGCTCTCGGCGGGCTGTCGGGCGGTGCGGGATCGGCACTGTCGTGGAACCGGTTGGGCCGCGAGGGGCAGAAGTTCGTGTCCCTGCCCGGCGAGGGGTCCCGATCCGGATCTACGTGCCGTTGTCGGCCGCGCCGGATCCGTCTGCGCGCGCGGAGTTCGCAGTGGACGAACTCCGACGGTCGAGAGCCTTCGACCGCCCGCATCTCGTGGTGGCCGTGCCGACCGGCTCGGGTTGGGTCGATGCCGCTGCGGTCCGCGGCTTCGAGAACCGGTGGGGCGACGACGTCGCCATCGTCGCCCAGCAGTACTCGGACATGCCGAGCTGGGCGACCTTCGTCCTCGACCGCGGTGCCGCGGAGGAGGAGGCCCGGGCGCTCGTCACCGCACTGCGAGCTCACCTGTCCACGCTGCCCGACGAGCAACGTCCCGCCCTGCACGTCTACGGGCAGTCCCTGGGCGCGACCGGCGCGAGCGCCGTCTTCGACGACGAACCGGAGCCGTGTGCACTGTTCCTCGCGGGGCCGCCCGCGGGTGTCCGCACCGCCGGCGCGAGTGTCCGGGCGAACACCTCCGACCCTGTTGTGTGGTGGCGTCCGTCGCTGCTGTGGTCGCCGCCGGATCTGTCGCATGCGCGCGCCGATGCCCCGATCCCGCCGTGGCTGCCGGTGGTGTCGTTCGTGAACACGACGGTGGACCTGCTCACCTCGCTCGAGGCCCCACCCGGTCACGGGCACCGCTACGGCGACGATCAGGCGCGGTGCACCTCCGCCCACGGATAGATCGCATCCGGATGGATCGGCGCCCGGATACACCGCGACCCGCCGGCCGACGAACGGCACGGCGGGTCGTGGTGTGGAAAGGATCAGGCGACGATGGGTCCTCGTGCCGCCTCGAAGGCCGCACCCACCCGGTACAGACGCTCGTCGGCGAGAGCCGGGGCCATGATCTGCAGGCCGACGGGAAGACCGTCGTCCGCCGAGAGACCGGACGGCACCGACATCGCGCAGTGTCCCGCGAGGTTGGTCGGGAGCGTGCACAGATCGGACAGGTACATCGCCAGCGGGTCGTCGACCTTCTCGCCGAGCTTCCACGGTGTGAACGGACTCGTGGGCGAGACCAGAACGTCGACCTGCTCGTAGGCTTTCTCGAAGTCCTGCGCGATGAGGGTCCGGACCTTGAGGGCCTGACCGTAGTAGGCCTCGTAGTAGCCGGAGGACAGCGCGTAGGTACCGATCATGATGCGGCGCTTGACCTCCTTGCCGAAACCGGCGGCGCGGGTCGCGGCCATGACCTGCTCGGCGCTCATCGTGCCGTCGTCGACGCGCATGCCGTACCGCATGGCGTCGAAGCGGGCCAGGTTCGAGGAGACCTCCGACGGCAGGATCAGGTAGTACGAGGCGAGCGCGTACTCGAAGTGCGGGCACGACACCTCGACGACCTCCGCGCCGAGCTTCGTGAGCATCTCGACCGCCGCATCGAACGACGAGAGCACGCCGGGCTGGTAGCTGTCGGAGTGCAGCTCCTTGACCACGCCGACCTTCAGGCCCTTCAGGTCGCCGGCCGCACCTTGGCGCGCCGCCTCCACGACGGGACGCACGGGGGCGTTCACCGACGTCGAGTCGCGCGGATCGTGCCCGGCGATGACCTCGTGCAGCAGTGCCGTGTCGAGGACGGTGCGGCCGCAGGGTCCACCCTGTCGAGCGACGACGCGCAGGCGACCAGGCCGTACCGCGAGACCGTGCCGTAGGTGGCTTGGTGCCGACGGTGGCGGTGACGGCGGCGGGCTGGCGGATCGAGCCACCGGTGTCGGTGCCGATCGCGAGCGGGGCCTGGTACGACGCGAGCGCCGCAGCGGAACCACCACCGGAGCCACCCGGGATACGCTGGTGTCCCACGGGTTGCGGGTGGGACCGTAGGCCGAGTTCTCGGTGGACGAACCCATCGCGAACTCGTCCATGTTGGTCTTGCCGAGGATGGGGATCCCGGCTTCGCGCAGCTTCGTGGTGAGCGTCGCGTCGTAGGGCGAGACCCAGCCCTCGAGGATCTTCGAACCGCACGTGGTGGGCATGTCCGTGGTGGTGAACACGTCCTTGAGCGCGAGCGGCACACCGGCGAGCGCCGAGGCCGGCTTCTCGCCTGCGGCGACAGCACGGTCGACCTCGGCCGCGGCGGCGAGCGCCTGCTCGGAGGCGACGTGCAGGAAGGCGTTGTATTCGCCGTCCACCTCGGCGATGCGATCGAGGTGTGCCTGGGTGACCTCCACCGACGACAGTTCGCCGGCATGGATCTTCGACGCCAGGGTCGCGGCGTCGAGGCGTGTCGTATCCGTGCTCATTCGCCCTCTCCCAGGATCTGCGGGACCGAGAAGCGGTCCTCCTCGACGGCCGGCGCACCGGAGAGCGCCTGCTCGGGCGTGAGACCGGGGACGACGACGTCGGGTCGCGTCACGTTGGTGACGGCGTTCGGGTTCGCCATGGGAGCCACATCGTCCGCGGCCACCTCCGACACCGCCTTGACGTGGTTGAGGATCGAATCCAACTGACCGGCGAACTCGTCGAGTTCGGCATCGGTCAGCGCAAGCCGGGACAACCGGGCGAGATGCGCGACCTCGTCACGGGAGATGGCAGGCACCGTGAATGGCCCCTTTCCGATGGAGAGTGAACGTCCTGTCCAGGGTAATGCGTCCTGGAAGCGACGGCGCACGCGGTTCGGGCGACATCACTCGTCGCGCGGTCGGCGCCGCATCCGACCCGCCGATGTTGCCAGCTTCGCAACGCTGTGTTGCGTTCGTGTGACATGCCCCGTCGCGACCGGGGATTTTCGGTGGGGTCGGCATATTTTCGGGTCTGCACCGTCCCTGGCGCCGTCGACGAGGTGCAAGGATGTGGTCTGCCAGAGGTCGACACGGGCCCCTGGGCGCATGCGGATGCCGGCGCACCACGTGCCGTCGATGCGGCGTTCGTCGACGGCACGAAACCGACTGGGGAAAGGACTCACGTGTCGTACCTCTTGCGTGTCAGGCTCCCCGATCGTCCGGCAGCCTCGGCTCGCTCGCCCTGGCACTCGGTTCGGTCGCGCGACATCCTGTCGCTCGACGTCGTCGAACGCGGCACGGACTTCGCGATCGACGATCTCGTCGTCGACGTCGAGCCGGGCAAGCTCCCCGACACGCTGCTCACCGCGGCCGAGGCCCTGCCCGGTGTGACGGTCGACTCGATCCGTCCCTACGCCGGAATCCTCGACACCCATCGCGAACTCGAACTGATCGATCACGTCGCCGCCGCCCGCGACGACCGCATCCAGATCCTCGTCGACGGCGCTCCCCGGGTGCTTCGTGTGGGCTGGGCGACCGTGCTCGGAGTCGGCCCGAACGGCGTCTTCCGCATCGCGGGAGCCGGTTCGCCGGAGACCCACCTCGACGGCGTCCCCTGGATGCCTCTCGCCGAGGCCACCCTGCTCGACCACGACGGTGAGTGGGTGCCGCAGCTCTGGCGCGACATGGACACGATGCTCGCGGCGGCTCCCCTCGGCTCGCCCGAACGCGTCCTCGTCCTCGGCCGTCCCGGCGGACCGGAGTTCCGTCCGTCCGAGATCGCACGCATCGGTTACTTCGCGGGCATCGTCGGCACCGTCCTCCGATAGTCCCCCGAGGGTCTGGGACAGGATTCAGCCGACGACGAGCCTGCGTGCCTGCGCGATCGCTTCCTCACGCGAATGCACGCCCAGTTTCCGGTAGAGGGAACGCAACTGGGTCTTGACGGTGTTGAGGGTGACGAACTGTTCCTTGGCGATCGTGCTCGCCGTCCCGCCGGCGAGCAATGCGTCGAGGACCGCGCGCTCGCGCGGAGTCAGCCGTACGACGACACGGATCTCGCGGAAGATGCCGTACTCGGCCATCGCCGAGTCGAGATCGATCGGCAGTTCGACACCCAGGGACAGGATGTCGCGCACGGCCGACGGTGGGACACCGACGAACGGCCGCGTCACTCCTGCATGTTCCGCCAGCACCACGGCCCGCTGGAGATGCCGTCGCGCGTCGGTGCGGCGACCGAGTCGCAGCGCCGCCACCGAGCCGATCAGGCGAGTTCCGCACCGACGGCCGGACAGTGCTCACGGGCCGCATCCCCGCGATGCACGATCACCTCGCACCTCCGGGATCACCGCCGAGCAGCCGCAATCGCGCACGGGCCGGAGCCGTGAGGGGATGCGTCGACCCGGCGAGCAACTCGCGCGCCGCGCCGGCCTCCCCGAGCGCGAGGTGCAGATCGGCACGCGCGGCATCGACCAACAGCGCGGAGATACCGATGAGGCGATGGGAGAAGTGCTGCAACTCCGAATCTATGTACAGCAGGCCGTCGGCGGGCACACCACTCAGCAACGCCAGTCGACCGCGCGCGTACAGGACGGCCGCCCACAGCTCTTCAGTGTGGCGGGGCGTGCCGAGCTCGGAGAGCGCGCGGAAGGCCGTGCCGGTGTCGAGCC
>LATQ01000001.1:2656153-2658666 GCA_001017865.1 Rhodococcus sp. IITR03 | reverse complement strand
GTCCGACGCCCTCGACGGCCGCGAGCTCGTCGACGGACGCGGCCCGGATCCGGTCGAGGCTGCCGAACTCGGTGGCCAGCGCACGCGCAGCGGTAGGTCCGACGTGCCGGATCGACAGGGCGACGAGCACGCGCCAGAGCGGCTGTTCCTTCGCCTTGTCGAGGTTCTGCAGCAGGCGTTCGCCGTTCTTCGACAGCACACCCTTGGTGGTGCGGAAGAACGGGATACGTTCGAGATCTTCCGTCGTGAGGGAGAACAGGTCGCCCTCGTCGACGATGATCTTCCCCTCGAGCAGTGCCGTGGCCGCCTCGTAGCCGAGCGCTTCGATGTCGAACGCTCCCCTGCCCGCGACGTGGAAGACCCGCTCGCGCAACTGCGCCGGGCACGACCGCGAGTTGGGGCAGCGCAGGTCGACGTCGCCCTCCTTCGCCGGGGCGAGGGTGGTACCGCATTCGGGGCACTGCGTGGGCATCTCGAAGGCGTACTCGGAACCGTCGCGCAGGTCGACGACCGGGCCGAGCACTTCCGGGATCACGTCGCCGGCCTTGCGGATGACCACGGTGTCGCCGATGAGCACGCCCTTGCGCGCCACCTCGGACGCGTTGTGCAGCGTCGCCAGCGAGACGGTGGACCCGGCGACGGTGACCGGCTCCATGTAGGCGAAGGGGGTCACGCGTCCGGTGCGCCCGACGCTGACGCGGATGTCGAGGAGCTTGGTGGTGACCTCCTCCGGCGGGTACTTGTAGGCGATCGCCCACCGCGGGGCGCGGGACGTGGCACCGAGACGGCGGTGCAGCCCCATGTCGTCGATCTTGACCACCAGGCCGTCGATCTCGTGTTCGATGTCGTGGCGGTGTTCGCCCCAGTAGCGCATCCGCTCGACGACCGCCTCGGCGCCCTGCACGCGAACGGTGTGTGGGGAGACGGGCAGGCCCCAGGCCGCGAAGGCCGCGTAGGCGTCGGATTGCGAGCGGGGTTGGAAGCCCTCCATGCGGCCGTAGCCGTGGCAGTACATGCGCAGACGCCGGCGCGCCGTGACGGCCGGGTTCTTCTGCCGGAGGGAACCGGCGGCGGAATTGCGGGGATTCGCGAAGGGCGGCTTGCCCTCGGCCACCAGCCCGGCGTTGAGAGTCTGGAAGTCCTCGAGCCGGAAGAACACCTCGCCACGCACTTCGAGCAACGTCGGAATCGGGTATTCGTCGGTACCGGTGAGCTTTTCGGGAACGTCGTCGATCGTGCGGGCGTTGAGGGTGACGTCCTCCCCGGTACGCCCGTCGCCGCGGGTGGCCGCGCGGACGAGTTTGCCGTTCTCGTAGACGAGGCTGAGCGCCACGCCGTCGATCTTCACCTCGCACAGATAGTCGGGGTGGGTGCCGGTCTCGGCCTCGGCGCGCGAGAGCCACGCGCGCAGTTCGTCCTCGTCGAAGACGTTGTCGAGGCTGAGCATGCGTTCGAGATGCTCGACGGCACCGAACTCGGTGGCGAAGCCGCCGCCGACCAGCTGGGTGGGCGAATCCGGCGTGCGGAGTTCGGTGTACTGCTCCTCGAGTGCCTGCAGTTCGCCGAGGAGCGCGTCGAACTGACCGTCGGAGATGATGGGGCGTCGCGCACGTAGTAGCGGAACTGATGCTCGCGCACCTGTTCGGCGAGATCCTGCCAGCGCTCACGCGCCTCCGGAGGAGCGGTGATGGGTGCGTCCGTCGGTTCACTCACAGCCTGCAAGCCTAGTCGAGGGGACCGACCGGAATACTCAGAGCGTGTCGGCTTCCTCGGCGAAGGCCGACGCGACGTCGCGCAGCGAACGCAGAGCGGTCCGTGCTCCCTCCGTGGAGGCCGAGGCCAGCCCGCAGACCGGGCTCACCGCCACCGATTGCAGCACCTTCCGGGGGAAGCCGAGCCGTCGATCAGTTCGACGGCCGGTGCCGCGTACTCGCGCCAGCCAGTCGAAGCCGATGCGGTGGCGGGCACGAGCCCCAGGATCGGGACCGTGCCGGAGTCGAACAGTTCGCCGAGTCCGTCGAGGTCGGAGCGTCGCACGCGTCCGACGTCGAAGGCCACGGCGTCGGCAGTGCTGCGTCGCAGGAAGTCGGCCGGGAAGGTGCCCGCGCAGCAGTGCACCGCGACGGAGAGCCCGGTGCCCCGGATCGTCGTGTCGAGCACGTCCAGCGCTTCCGGGTCCGGCACGGCAGGGACGGTCTCGAGGACGGTCCGGCCCTTCAGCGTCCCGGCGAGCACGTCCGGCAGCGACGGTTCGTCGAGTTGCGCGACGACGCGCACCCCGAGCCGGCGGGTGATCTCGGCGGCGTGTCGGGCCAGGCCCTCCGCGAGCGATTCGGCCAGGTCGCGGACGGCGCCACGGTCGGTGAGCACCCGTCGTCCGGTGGCGAGTTCGACGTGAGCGGCGAGGGTCAGCGGCCCGGCGGCCTGCACCTTCACGGGACGGTCGGCGGCCGGTCCGGCGCGTTCCCAGGCCTCTTCGAGCGCGTCGAGGTCCTGGGCGAGCAGGTCGCGCG
>LATQ01000001.1:2636534-2656053 GCA_001017865.1 Rhodococcus sp. IITR03 | reverse complement strand
CGTCCGTGCCGCTCCACCGGCCGGTGAGCCGCCGACCGGCAGGAACGTCACGGCCTCGACCGGGCGCTCGTCACGGACCGCGCGGGCGCATCGGGCTGCGAGATCGTGCCGGTCCCGACCCGGATGTTCGAGCGGAGCGAGCACGACTTCGACGACGACACCGCGGTTCCGGATCATCCGCCGGATCGAGGAACCCATCGTCTCGTCGCCGACGAAGGCCGGCACGGCGGTGAGCTCTCCCCCGCGCTCGCCGTATCGCAGGCCCACGGGCTGGACGGGGCACTGCGCGTCCACGGCCGCCTGCAGCAGTGCGGGGCGGAAACCGCCGAGGGACCGGCCGCATCGGGTCGTGCCCTCGGGGAAGACCGCGACGCGTCCACCCTCCACCAGGCGGGTGTGAACTCGCTCGATCACGTCGGGCAGCAGTCGCAATCGTTCCCGTTCGATGGTGATGACACGCATCCGGCGTGCGAGTGCGCCCAGCAGACCCCAGTCGAGCAGATCCGCTCGTGCGACGAACTCCGCGGGAGCGACCGCGGTGAGGACGAGGACATCCGTCCACGAGACGTGCGGCGCAACGACGAGCACGCCCCCTGCGTGCGCCCGCCGGTCACGCCGGTCGTCGATCGTCGGACGGATGCCTACGCACCACAACAACACGCGCGCACTGCGGCGCACCGCGCTCTCCCGACACGTCGCGGGAATCATCCGCCCGGCCGGCAGGAGCGGCACCATCATCAGCACGACCGTGACGATCGCGATGCGCAACCACACCGTCGGCAGACCCACACGGTCCGTCCTGTCCGGCAGGCACCGGATCCCGCACGGACTCGACGGCATCCACGCGTGCACCGGTGTCGTACCGGCCCGAGTCACCACGACCCCCGCTCGGCACGCTCGGCGGCCGCGCGCAGGCGGGCGAGATAACGGGTGTCCGCCCGGTCCACGGCGAGGACCGCGACGAAGTCGGCTACCCCGAAGTCCGGGTCGTGGGCCGGTTCACCACAGATCCGGGCACCGAGCCGCAGGTATCCGCGCAGGAGCGGTGGGACGACCGGGCGCGGCAACGGAACGATCTCGTCGAGCGGGTGGCCGTCGACCATCACGGGATTCAGCGGTCGGACCGCGCTGCGGGTTCGACGGCGTGTCGTTCGAGCAGCAGGTCGCGCACGGCCCGGACGTTCGATGCCTCGGGTTCGTCGGGCGTCGTGCGCATGGGCACCGAGACGCATCCGACGACCTCGTTGTGTCCGGTCGCCTCGAGATAGTGCAGGATGCCGGCCCACATCAGGGTCAGGACCGACCCGGAACGGTGAGCGGGATCGACGCAGGCCCTGCCCATCTCCACCAGGCCGCGCCCGTGTGGGTCGAGTGCGGAGAGATCGAATTCGGTGGCGGTGTAGTACCACCGGCCTCGCGGGCGGCTTCGGGCGGCAGCATCCGGTAACAGCCGACGACGTCGTCGGTGACCCGATCGCGCACCAGCACGTGGTCGCAGAACTCGTCGAACCGGTCGGCGTCGGATCCGTCCCCCGCATCGGGGATCCGGAAGCCGGGTTCACCGGAGAAGACCCGGTACCGAAGACGTTGCGCAGCCAGGCGATCCGACGCTTCGGTCGACACGACGAGGGAGTAGCGGGGGCCGGACAGGACGGGAGCGGTGAATCCACTCGGGCGGTACAGCACCGGCGATGTGGTCATGCCCCAAGGTGTAACGACCGTGGGAGGCGCGTCGGCGGCGACGGGGTGTCGCGGCGATGCATCGCCGATGAACACTCCCGCAGAATGCACGCGGCCCCGCTCCTTTCGAAGGAGCGGGCCGCGCAGGGATCGATCTGCCGGAGCGGATCAGCCCTTGTGCTTCTTGACCTCTTCGGTCAGCTGCGG
Source organism: Rhodococcus sp. IITR03 (assembly GCA_001017865.1). The sequence goes on along the minus strand of LATQ01000001.1, from coordinate 2,654,166 downwards.
AGCGACGTTGAACAGGTCGCCGACGACGCCGTAGTCCGCGATCTCGAAGATCGGAGCCTCTTCGTCCTTGTTGACGGCGACGATGGTCTTCGACGTCTGCATGCCGGCGCGGTGCTGGATGGCGCCGGAGATGCCGAGCGCGACGTACAGCTGCGGGGAGACCGTCTTACCGGTCTGACCGACCTGGAACTGGCCCGGGTAGTAGCCCGAGTCGACGGCGGCGCGGGAAGCACCGACGGCGGCACCGAGCGAGTCGGCGAGCTCCTCGACGACGGAGAACTTGTCGGCCGAACCGACACCGCGGCCACCGGAGACGACGATCGACGCCTCGGTCAGCTCCGGACGGTCGCCGCCGACGATCGGATCGCGCGAGACGATCTTCACGGCGTTCTCTTCCTGGGCCGGAACCTCGACGGCCACGCGCTCGGCGGCGGCAGCCTCGGGCTTGGCCTCGATGGCACCCGGGCGGATGGAGATCACGGGGACCTCACCGTTGGCCTTGGCGTCGACGGTGAACGCGCCACCGAAGATCGAGTGCACGGCGGAGCGTCGGCCTTGACGTCGACGACATCGACGAGCAGACCGGAGCCGATGCGGGCGGCGAGGCGGCCCGACACCTCCTTGCCCTCGACGGACGCGGCGGTGATGACGGCGGCGGGGCTGGTGGACTCGACGAGCGACGCGAGGACGTCGACCTTCGGGGTCACCAGGTAGTTGTCGACGTCTTCGGACTCGGCGGCGTAGACCTTGACCGCACCGGCGGCGGCGAGGGCGTCCTGCAGCGCGTCGGCGGTGCCGGGGGCACCTGCGACGACGGCGGAGGGCTCGCCGAGCACACGCGCGGCGGTGATGAGTTCGGTGCTGACCTTCTTGAGCGCGCCCTCGGCATGCTCGACGAGCACGAGTACTTCTGCCATTACTACTTCTCTCCTAGATATGTCAGATGTTGTCGCGGGGCGCGATCAGATGATCTTCTGGCCGACCAGGTACTGAGCGATCTTGCTGCCGCCGTCGCCTCGTCGGTGACGCGCTCACCCGCGGTGCGCGGGGGCTTCGGGGTCACACCGGTGACGGTGGACGCAGCGTTCGCAACACCGAAGATCTCGGGATCGAGACCGATATCGGCGAGGGTGAGGGTCTGAACTTCCTTCTTCTTGGCGGCCATGATGCCCTTGAAGGAGGGGAAGCGGGGCTCGTTGATCTTCTCGGTGACCGAGACGATGGCGGGGAGCGGAGCCTCGATGCCGAAGACGCCTCGTCGGTCTCGCGCTCGCCGGAGGCCTTGCCGTCCGCGATCGTGAGCTTGCGCAGGTGCGTCAGGTGGGGCAGGCCCAGGTACTCGGCGATGATCGCGGGCACGGCGCCCACGCGACCGTCGGTGGCCTCGTTACCGGCGATGACCAGCTCGACACCCTCGATCTGGCCGAGTGCAGCGGCGATCGCGTACGCGGTCTGGATCGAGTCGGAGCCGTGCATGGCGGGATCGTTGAGGTGGATCGCCTTGTCGGCGCCCATGGACAGCGCCTTGCGGATGGCGTCGGTGGCGCGGTCCGGGCCGGCGGTCAGAACGGTGACCTCGCCGCCGTCGCGCTCCTTGATGAGCAGAGCTTCCTCGACGGCGCGCTCGTTGATCTCGTCGAGCACGGCGTCGGCGGCCTCACGGTCGAGCGTGTAGTCGCCGTCGCTGAGCTTGCGCTCGGACCACGTGTCGGGGACCTGCTTGATCAAAACGACGATGTTCGTCATGGGTCTGCGTCGACCTCCTGTGTGTAGCTGCCTTTGGTCGGCAAGGCGCTGCCTGAACCGAGCACTCGTGTCTTTCGCACGGCGTGTGCGATAGATTATCAGCCGCTAAGTTACCAGCCAGTAACTTGACGGGATTCCCGGTTCACCATAGCCGTACGAAAGGACGACGAAACCTGTGATCTGGAACACCGGAGACCACCCCTCCGGGGAGAGGTCTAATGTCGTGGCGGTGAGCGACACCCCCGCCCGCGCCGATGACGCGCACACCCTCCCCCTCACCGGCGAACGGACGGTCCCCGCATCGCCGAGGAGAACTATTGGTTCCGACGTCACGAGGTCGTCTACCAGCACTTTCTCTCCCGTTGTGAGAACCGGACCGTGCTCGAGGCCGGTGCCGGCGAAGGCTACGGAGCGACATGATCGCCGACGTGGCGACGCGCGTGATCGGCCTCGACTACGACGAGAGCGCCGTCGCACACATCCGCGCGCGCTACCCCCGCGTGGACATCCGGCACGGAAATCTCGCCGAACTTCCCCTCGAGGACGAATCGGTCGATACGGTCGTGAACTTCCAGGTGATCGAGCATCTGTGGGATCAGACACAGTTCCTACGCGAGTGTCACCGCGTTCTCACTCCCGGCGGCGAGTTGCTGATCAGCACTCCCAACCGCATCACCTTCTCCCCCGGCCGCGACACCCCGCTCAACCCCTTCCACACCCGTGAGCTGAACGCTGCCGAACTGACCGAACTTCTCGAGGACGCCGGCTTCCGCGTCGAACTCATGACCGGCGTGCACCACGGCCCCACGCTGCGCGCACTCGATGCCAAGCACGGCGGATCGTTCATCGATGCCAGATCGAACGCGCCCTCGCCGGACAACCGTGGCCGGACGATCTCACCGCCGACGTCGCCATGGTCTCCACCGACGACTTCACCATCGTCCCCGAGAACATCGACGCCAGCCTCGATCTCGTCGCGATCGCCGTGAAGGACCCCGCAGCGAAGGACACCGCTCCGTGAGTGCCGCATCATCTCGCGAACCCGGCATGTTCGCGCTCGTCCTCCACTCCCACCTCCCGTGGCTCGCCCATCACGGCCGGTGGCCAGTCGGCGAGGAATGGCTCTACCAGTCGTGGGCAGCGACCTATCTGCCCGTCACCGACGTCCTGCGGCGGCTCGCCGCCGAAGGCCGGACCCGGATGCTCACACTCGGCATCACCCCGGTACTGGCCGCGCAACTCGACGACGCACTGGCCGGAATGCACCACTGGCTCGGCAACTGGCAGCTGCGCGCGCACGAGGCCGCCGGCATGCGGGAGGAGTCCTACCGCGCGCTCGGCGCCCGCGAGCACCGCGCCGCCACTGCCGCACTGGAGGACTTCGAAACCCATTGGCGCCACGGCGGATCCCCCGTCGTGCGACAACTGATCGACGCCGACGCGATCGAACTGCTCGGTGGCCCCCTCGCCCATCCGTTCCAGCCCCTCCTCGACCCGCGACTGCGCGCCTTCTCCCTGTCCGAGGGTCTCGCCGACGCGCACGCCCGCTGGAACCATCACCCGCGCGGCATCTGGGGTCCGGAATGCGGTTACACCCCGGGCATGGAGAAGGGTTACGCCGCAGCGGGAGTCGAGCACTTCATGGTCGACGGTCCCGCGCTGCGCGGCGACACCTCGCTCGGCCGCACGGTCCGCGACTCGGACGTCGTGTGTTTCGGCCGCGACCTGCAAGTCTCGTATCGCGTGTGGTCGCCGAAGTCCGGCTATCCCGGCCACTCCGCCTACCGCGACTTCCACACCTACTGCCACGACACCGGACTCAAGCCGTCCCGCGTCACGGGCCGCACGGTGCCCTCCCACGAGAAGGCCCCCTACGACCCCGAACTCGCGTCACAGGCCGTCGACCGGCACGTCGCCGACTTCGTCGAGACCGTCCGGCAGCGACTGCGCAGCGAATCCGACCGCATCGGCCGGGACGCACTCGTCGTCGCGGCCTTCGACACGGAACTGTTCGGCCACTGGTGTTCGAGGGCCCGATCTTCCTCGAACGACTGCTCCGCGCTCTTCCCGAGGCCGGCATCGAGGTGGGTACTCGCCGATGCGCGCGACCGCGGATACGTCGGTGCCTCCGTCGATCTCGAGAACTCGTCGTGGGGGTCGGGCAAGGACTGGCGGGTCTGGGCCGGCGACCAGGTCGCCGATCTCGTGCGTCTCAACGACGAGGTGGTGCGCACGACCCTCGACAGCATCGACAAGTCCCGCGAGCAGAGCACGTCGTCGGTCGCGCTCCGCAACCGCGTGCACGACCAGATGGTGCGCGAAGCGCTGCTGACGGTCTCCAGCGACTGGGCGTTCATGGTCAGCAAGGACACCGCCGCCGCCTACGCCCGCGACCGCGCGCACAAACACGCCCACGCCCTGCGTGAGATCGCCGAGGCGGTGGATTCCGGACGCACCGAGACGGCACAGCGTCTGGCCGACGGATGGAACCGCGCCGACAATCTCTTCCCAGGACTCGACGCCCGACGACTGCCCGGACGCCACGGAGGCCCCCGATGAAGATCCTGCTCGTCTCATGGGAGTACCCACCCGTCGTCGTCGGCGGCCTGGGCAGACACGTCCACCACCTCGCCACCGAACTCGCCGCGGCGGGCAACGAAGTGGTGGTGCTGTCACGTCGCCCGACCGGCACCGATGCGTCGACCCACCCCACGATCAGCCACATCGCCGACGGCGTGCTCGTAGTCGCGGTCGCGGAGGACGCACCCCACTTCGACTTCGGCGAGGACATGATCGCCTGGACACTGGCGATGGGCCACGCAATGGTCCGCGCCGGGATCGGACTGAGCCGCGGCGGCATCGGCGAGGGTTGGTGTCCGGACGTCGTCCACGCCCACGATTGGCTCGTCGCCCACCCGGCGATCGCGCTGGCCGAGTACTTCGACGTGCCGCTCGTGTCGACCCTGCACGCGACCGAGGCCGGTCGCCACAGCGGCTGGCTGTCGGGCCGGATCAACCGGCAGGTGCATTCCGTCGAGTGGTGGCTCGCCAACGAATCCGACCGTCTCATCACGTGTTCGGCGTCGATGCACGACGAGGTCACCGAGTTGTACGGTCCGGATCTGCCGGAGATCTCGGTGATCCGCAACGGCATCGACATCACCACCTGGTCGTACCGCGACCGCGAACCGCGTCCCGGGCCGGCACGACTGCTGTACGTCGGCCGCCTCGAATACGAGAAGGGCGTGCAGGACGCGATCGCCGCGCTCCCCCGCATCCGCCGCTCGCATCCCGGCACGACCCTCGTGGTCGCCGGTGAGGGCACCCAGTTCGAGTGGCTGCGCGAGCAGGCACGCGTGCACCGCGTCGCGCGCTCGGTGAGTTTCCTCGGCAACCTCGACCACACCGAACTGCTCGGTTGGCTGCACGGCGCCGACGCGATCGTGCTGCCGAGCCGGTACGAGCCGTTCGGCATCATCGCCCTCGAGGCCGCGGCGGCGGGTACCCCGCTCATCGCGTCCACCGCCGGTGGCCTGGGCGAAGCGTGGTCGACGGCGTGACCGGACTGTCGTTCCGGCCCGGCGACGTGGCCGGACTCGTCTCGGCCGTCCGGGAGACCCTCGACGATCCCGAGGCCGCGCAGTACGTGCGCGGCCGCCCGCGCACGGACTGACCGACGACTTCGACTGGCGCCGCGTCGCCGAGGAGACAGCGCAGGTCTACTCGTCGGCGAAGCGGCGGGTGCGTCACCCACTCGCACGCCCCACGATTCCCCAACGTCCACTCCCGGATCGCGGATGAACGAGCAGCACACGGTCGAGGTCGAGCGCCTCGAACCCCACGAATCCGACATCGTCGCCGTCACCGAACTGCTCAACGCCGTCTACGCGGTGGCCGAGGACGGCATGTGGGTACCGGGCACCACACGGACCGACACGGACGAGATCACCCGGTACGCGCAGGAGGGCAGCATCCGCATCGCCCGCTCGCACGGCCGGGTGGTCGGCTGCATCCGCGTGACTCCGGTCGACGCGACGACGGCCGAGTTCGGGATGCTCGCCTCCGACCCGAAGGTCCGCGGCACGGGCGTCGGCCGCCTCCTGATCGACACCGTCGAGACGGAGTTCGCCGAGCGAGGTTTCGAGACGATGCAACTCGAGGTGATCCGTCCGCGCGACACCTCACACGAGTCGAAGGTGTTCCTCGACCGGCTCTACACCCGGCTCGGGTACGTGCCGGAGGAGCCCGCGCCCCTCGATACGCGCCATCCGGAACTCGTTCAGGTGCTTGCGGTTCCGTGCGAGACGGTCGTGTATCGGAAGGCTCTGCGCCGATCCTGAGTCGACTCCCGTCTCAGGACGCGGTGCGCAACTCGGCGGGAGCGAGCGGCGGCTGCCGATCGAACCACGGCCGGGCCTGTTCGAGTTCGCCTGCGAGGGCGAGGAGCAGGCCCTCCCCACCGAGTGGGCCGACGAACTGCACCCCGAGCGGCAGACCGGACGCCGTCCAGTGCAACGGCACCGAGATCGCCGGGCGTCCGGTGATATTGGCCAGCTGCGTGTAAGGGGTGCGGCCCAGATTGTCGTCCACCACCCGGTCGATGAAACCGGCCCGGGTCGCGATCCACGCGGTGCGGGTCCGCAGGAGCGCCTCACCGGCACGCCGCATCCAGCGGGGCGTGTCGAGTTCGCCGATGCGCGACGGCGGGAAGGCGAGTGTCGGCGTGAGCAGCAGATCGTAGCGTTCGTGGAACTGCGCGAGACCGCTCGCGTACTCGGCCCAGCGGGCATGGGCCGCAATGTAGTCCGACGCCGAGGTCGACTTGCCCACAGCGGCGATGATGCGGGTGTCGAACTCGAAGTCCTCGGGTCGCGCTCCGGTGAGACGGCAGGCCTTGGCGACCTCCGCGGCGGCCGTGGCGAACCACATGGTGAGGAAGTCCTCGGCGAGGCGCCGTTCGTCGATACCCGTCGAGGCGGGTTCGACGTGATGGCCGAGTTCCTCGAGCACCGCGACGGCAGCATCGACCGCGGCCTTCGCCTCCTGATCGACCGGCGTCCCGATCGGTGACGCGGTCTCGTATCCGATCCGCAACCGCTTCGGCGCCGAGCGCGCGGCCTCCGCGTACGACTGCGCACGCTCGACGAGATACGGCCCACCCGCATACGGACCCGCCATGACGTCGAGGAAGGCAGCGGCGTCGCGCACCGTCCGGCAGATCACCCGTTGGTGGCCGCCCCGTGCAGCGGTTCCCCGCCGCGCATACCGGTGGGCACGAGTCCGCGACCGGGCTTGAGCCCGAGGAGCCCGCAGCAGGCGGCGGGAATGCGGATGGAGCCGCCTCCGTCGCTCGCTCCGGCGGCCGGGACGACCCCGGCCGCGACCGCGGCAGCGGAACCACCCGACGACCCGCCCGGCGTCACCGACGGATCCCACGGGTTGCGGGTGGCCCCGAAGGCCTCGGGTTCGGTGATGCCCTTCGCCCCGAACTCGGGGGTGTTGGTCTTGGCGAACGGGACCAGGCCCGCTCCGAGCCACCGGTCGACGATCACCGAGTTCTCGTCCATCGGCAGGTCCGCGAGGACGCGGGAACCGCAGGAGGTCGGCTCACCGGCCAGATCCTGCCCCAGATCCTTGAGCAGGAACGGCACCCCGGCGAACGGACCGTCGAGCGGTTCGCGTGCCCGGACACGGGCCTTGCCGTCGAGCCTGCGGACGACGGTGTTCAGTGTCGGTTCGACCGTGTCGAGCCGCGCGATCGCGGTCTCGAGCAGTTCGCTCGCCGACACCTGCCCTGTCGCGACGAGTTCGGCGAGGCCGGTCGCGTCGTGACTCCGATACTCCGAGTACTCCATTGCTGTCCCCCGACAGTGTCCGGCCCGCGTCGCTACTGGTGCACGTCCGCGGGCGTGTCTCCCGACTTCTTCCGTGCGATATCGGCGAGCGCCGCCTCCCGGGCGGCACGCTCGGCAGCGGCGCTCTCCCACGCCACCTTACGGTTCTTCACGACCTTGGCGGGCGAACCCACCGCGATACTGAAATCGGGGATGTCGCCCTTGACGACCGCGTGCGCTCCGAGCACCGAACCGCGGCCGACCCGGGTGCCGCGGAGCACGGTCACCTTCGCGGCGATCCAGGTGTCCGGACCGATCCGGACGGGGCTCTTCACGATGCCCTGGTCCTTGATCGGGTAGGTGACGTCCTCGGTGCGGTGGTCGAAGTCGCAGATGTAGCACCAGTCGGCGACCAGCGTGGACGCGCCGATCTCGATGTCGAGATAGGTGTTGACGACGTTGTCCTTGCCGAAGACGACCTTGTCGCCGATCCGGAGCGAGCCCTCGTGGCAGCGGATGGCGTTGCCGTCGCCGATGTGGACCCAGCGGCCGATCTCGAGGCGCGACAGTTCGGGAGTCGCGTGGATCTCGACGTTCTTGCCCAGGAAGACCATGCCGCGCAGCACCACGTGCGGATTGGCCAGCCGGAACTTCGCCAGGCGGTAGTACCGGACCAGGTACCAGGCGTGTACGCCTTGTTGTCCAGCACCCACTTCAGAGAGGACAGCGTCAGGAATCGTGCCTGTTCGGGATCCCTGCGACGGGACCCGCGCCACCTCGCCGTCAGAGGTGCACCCCACATGCTCGTCATAGGGGCAGCCTACGGTCCGCCTCGTTCGCGGCTCACGACCCCCGGCCCGATACGCTGACACGTCGAATCGTTCGCCTGTGGAGGAGTTGAGTGATGCGGGGTGTCCTGCGGACCGCGGTCCCGGCGCTGACGGTGGTCTTCGCGCTGAGCGCGTGCGGCGGTGGGGCCGGCACCGACGACGTGTTGTCGAGTGGTGGCTGGCCGGGACGGCACTCCGATGCCCGCAACAGCAACACCGCGACCGCCGAGAGCGTCGACGACCCCGACGGCTGGACGCGTCCGCTGGGCGGCCCGGTCGGCTCCCCCGCCGGCATCGCGGCCAACGGCCAGGTCTCGGTGACGGCCGCGACGGAAGCCGGATGCAATCTGTTCTCCTTCCAGATGGACACGGGCCGTAAACGCTGGTGCACGCGTCTCGCCCCGGCCGTCACCACGATCACGCCCGTCTCCGACGGCGTCGCGAACATCTACGTCGGTGAGGACGGCGGACTGCTGTCGTTCAACGAGCACGGCCAGCGTCGCTGGCGCATTCCCGTGAGCGGCAGCCCCCGCAGCGCACAGTTCACCTCCGACGGAAGCTTGTTGGTGGTCACGCATTTCGGTCAGGTCAACGTCGTCGACCCGCAGACGGGACACCTCGAGGCACCGCTGTTCGATCTCGTGCCGGTGCCGACCGTCGAGGACGGACAGAACCTGCCGCGACTCGCGAGCGATCACGGTCTGCCCGCCTGCTTCGGTGGCTCGGCGGACTGCCCGGTCGCCACCACCCCGGCCGTCGACACCTCCACCGACCGCGTCTTCGTCACAGTGTGGCGTCCGGGTGCGGACAGGTCTGCGCTCGTGGCGGTGCGCTACACGGCCGGTGACGACGCCGTGGTGTCCGAGGAGTGGTCGGTACCCGACCTCCCCGGAGGTGCGGTGACGAGTCCGGTTCTGTCCGCGGACGGTTCGACCGTCTACGTCCACGACGGGAGGGTGCCCTGTGGGCGCTCGACACCGAGACGGGCGAAGCGCGATGGACCCACGAGACCGGCCGTCCCACGGCGCTCGGTCCCGCCGTCACCGAGGACGGACTGCTGCTCCTCGCGTCGGCCGACGGCAGCGCCCCGCTGACGACCCTGCGCGACGCCGGCGACAGCGTCGAGGTCGAGTGGGAACGGGCGGACGTGACCCCGTACGGTGCGCCGGCGGTGACCGCCGACGGCCGGGCCTATGTGGTCGTCGACGGCGATCGGGGTCTCGCAGCGGCGGTGCTCGATCTCACGGACGGCGCGACGCTCGAGGAGGAACCGCTCGATCCCTCCACCGGATTGCCGGTCGGCACCGGCGTCGGCCCGGGCGGGGAGTTCGTGATCACGACCCTCGACGGCGACGTGGGTGCTGCGCGAACCGCAGTCCGTGTGAGGACAGCCGCCCGGGTGAGGGCGGTCAGCGCGACGGCGTGCAGACGAAGGCTTCCGGCGTCCGGCCGATGCGGGTGAGCACCACGCTGAGCGATGCGACCCGCGCAGCTTCAGGCGCGGACGCAACACCGCAGGGTCGACGTCGACGCCCCGCACGAGGATCTCGACCGCGCCGCAATCGTGGCGAGCGAGCGCCTGACGGAGCGTCTTCTCGCTGTACTTGAGACGCTCGACGATCCGGAAACCCCGTACTCCGTCGGGCAGGCTGTCGCCGGTGAGATAGGCGATCCGCGGGTCGAGTTGCCACAGTCCGTGGGCTGCGGCGTAGTGGCGGACGAGACCGGCACGCACGATCGCACCGTCCGGGTCGACGATCCACTCCCCCGGCTCCCGTTCCGGGATGTCGTCGTCCGCGGCGTCGGTGATCTCGAAACCGGTTCCGTCCGAACGCAGTACCGCAGCCCGTCGGCGCACACCGGGAGTGCTCAGTCCCGGCGAGTACAGGCACGCTTCGCGGACTCCGCCGTCGAGCGAGACGACCTCGACCTCACCGGCCCAGTCGAGCGAATCGAAATCCAGTCCCGGTGCGCACTTCACGGCGAGATCGCGGCCCGCGTAGGCGTCGAGGAGGTCGGGCAGCGGTGGCTGCAACGCCGCCGGATCGTGAGTTCGTCGCCCGCCCGAACGGCGTGCGGGATCAGCGATGACCGTGGTGCCCCGCGTGACCGGACGCAGGCGTCGGCACGCAGGAGGTACGCCCCGGGGACGTTGTGCGCGGCCATCGCCAGACGCACGTCGTCGAGATCGCTGCCGATCACGGTCTCGGCGACCCCGACGAGTTCGGTGAGTTCGGCGCCGATCGAACACGTCACGTCGTGCACTGTGCGGCCGCGCAACCGTCGGGCGCGGTGGGCCGCGACACGCGTGGGCGTCGACTGCTGCAGAGCGTCGTCGGTGAGCACCCACCCTGCGCCGCCGGCGATCTTCGCCTCCGCCTTGCGCCGCAGGAGGACGGTTTCGACGAGCATTCCGGCACGATCACCGAAACGCGTACGCGCCCAGCCGATGTCGGCAAGACGCGTACGCGTCGACAGTTCCCGGTCGGCGACGCTCGCGAGAGCGTCGCGGCCGTCGTCCGACGTCAGGTACTCGACGTCGGCGAGGGTGAAGTCGTAGCCCAACTACTTGCCGGGCTTCACACCGGTGATCATGACGTTGTAGAAGAAGCTGCGGGGCACGACGTGCTTGAGGATGTTCTCGTCGACCCAGCTCAGCGTCTTCCAGCCACCGAAGGCGAACTTCGCCCAGTTCCAGCCCAGCTTCTCCTGCGGGACGGCGGCCTCGAAGGTGCGCACCGGCCAGCCGAGCAGGGCCGCGGCGAACTCCTCGCTCGATGCCTCGACCTCGACGGCTCCGGCCGAGGAGGCCAGCTTCTCGAGATCGGAAGGATCGAAGGTGTGCAGATCGACGACGGCCTCGAGGCGGCCGCCCGGGAGGACTCGTCGAGCTCGGTCTGCGGACGACGCCAGTCGCGCAGGAAGGGCAGCTTGGTGATGTTGGTAGTGGCCTCCCACGTGACCCGGCCGAGCATGCGGGCGTAGAAGTTGCCGATCGTGCTGGGCTCACCGGCGAAGACGAACCGGCCGCCGGGCTTGAGCACGCGCAGCACCTCGCGCAGCGACTGCTCGACGTCCGGGATGTGGTGCAGCACGGCATGTCCGACCACGAGGTCGAAGGTGTCGTCGTCGTACGGAATGGTCTCGGCGTCGGCGACGCGGCCGTCGACGTCGAGCCCGAGGTTCTCGGCGTTGCGCAGCGCGACCTTCACCATGCCGGGCGACAGGTCGGTCACCGAACCGGTCTTCGCGACCCCGCCCTGCATGAGGTTGAGGAGGAAGAAACCCGTGCCGCAGCCGAGTTCGAGTGCGCGCTCGTAGGGCAGCGGCTGATCGCCGGCCGCGGCGACGAACCGGCCCTTGGCGTAGTCGATGCACCGCTCGTCGTACGAGATGGACCACTTCTCGTCGTACGTCTCGGCTTCCCAGTCGTGGTAGAGCACCTGGGCGAGCTTGGTGTCCTCGAGCGCGGCTGCGACCTCTTCGGCAGTGGCGTGCGGATTCGGCGCGGGGTCGACCCGTCGGTCCTGCTGGCAGTCATGCGGTGATCCTACTCATCAGTAAGCTGTGGACAAGTGCAGGTGCCGGTCGGCATCACTCACCGACGAACTTCGCCTTGCCCGGCCCGTTCTCGATGAACGATTCGAGGCCGATGGTGCGGTCCTTCGTGGCGAACAGCGCGGCGAAGACGTGCTGTTCGATCTTCAGACCCGTATCGAGATCGGTGTCGAGGCCCTGGTCGATCGCGGCCTTCGCAGCGGCGAGCGCGCGCGAGGCGGCACCGGTGAACTGCCCGGCCCAGCGACGCGCAGCCTCGTAGACGTCGTCGGGGGCGACGACCTCGTCGACCAGACCGATCGACAGGCCTCGTCGGCGCCGACGAAACGACCGGTGAAGACGAGATCCTTCGCCTTCGCCGGGCCGACGAGCCGAGCCAGTCGCTGGGTGCCACCGCCACCGGGGATGATGCCCAGCAGGATCTCGGGCGTGCCGAGCTTGACGTTGTCGCCGACGATGCGCCGGTCGGCGCCGAGGGCGAGCTCGAGGCCACCGCCGAGGGCGTAACCGGTGATCGCGGCGACAGTGGGCTTGGGGATGTCGGCGATCGAGCCGAGGGCCGACTGCAGGTCGTCGACGATCTCGCTCATCTGCACGTAGCTCAGGTCGGCCATCTCCTTGATGTCGGCGCCGGCCGCGAACACCTTCTCGCCGCCGTAGACGATCACCGACTTCACGTCGGATCGGACGGTCGCCTCGCGCGCAGCGGCCCGGATCTCCTCTTGGAGCTGCCGGTTCAATGCGTTCATCGGGGGGCGGTCGAGACGGATGGTGCCGATGCCGTCGGAGACGTCGAGGGTCACGAATTCAGCCATGGTCCTCAGCCTAGATGTCGGAGCGCTGGGCCCACGGATGAGTACCGACCTCGTAGTAGCCCTCGTCGCCGTCGAACGCGATGTGGACCGCACCGTCTCGGCGACTCATGATCGGCAGGATCGGCTCGATGACCGGGTCCGCCGCCATGAGGTCGGCGACCGTGGCGAAGCCGGACAGGATCGACAACTGACTCCACGTGGGCGGGAGCAGGATGCACCGGCCCGACCGCCAGTCGGCGAGGGCCTCCTCCGCGGTCTGCCACTGCACCAGATCGGTCTCGCTGGTGTTGCCGTCGGCCCGCTGTCCTTCCGGTACCGCAGCGACGAAGAAGCGCGTGTCGTAGCGGCGCCGCTCCCCCAGCGGGGTGATCCAGTTCGCCTGGGGACGCAGCAGGTCGGCGCGCAGCACCAACTGTTCCTTCTCGAGGAAGTCGCCGAAGGACAGCTCGCGCGCTTCGAGCAGACGACGCGCCTCGGCGTAGTCGCCCGTGTCGGCCACGACCGAATCCGCGGTGGGGCCGGCGAGCAGCACGCCGCACTCCTCGAAGGTCTCACGCACGGCCGCGAGCACCAGCGCGCGTGCCTGCGCCTCGCCGATACCGAACCGCTCGGCCCACCAGCCACGTCCGGGCCGGTCCACCGCACCTCGCGTCGGTGTCGGAGGGGTCGACACCGCCGCCGGGGAAGACGGTCATGCCGCCGGCGAAGTCCATGCCGACGACACGACGCTGCAGGAACACCTCGACGCCGCGCGCGGAGTCCCGCACGAGCATCACGGTGGACGCGTCGCGGATGGGCACCGCGGTGGGATCGAAGGTGGATGCCGAGCGATCGTTGGACATGCCTCAACCTAACCGATCGGTCCCGGCACCACCGACCCGGAGTTACCTCCGGTGCCGACCTGCCTGGCGGGTGCGGCGGGCGAAGAACCGGTCGTCGACCTTGTCGAGCGAGATGGACTGGCTGAACGCCGCGCTGAGGTTCTCGGCGGTGATCACATCGTCGAGCAGGCCCTGGGCGACCACACCACCCTCCTTCAGGAGCAGGGCGTGCGTGAAGCCCGGCGGGATCTCCTCCACGTGATGGGTGACGAGCACGATCGCGGGGGCATCCGGGTCGGCCGCGAGCGTGCCGAGCCGGGCCACGAGTTCCTCGCGACCGCCGAGGTCCAGACCGGCCGCGGGCTCGTCGAGCAGGAGCAGTTCGGGATCGGTCATGAGCGCCCGGGCGATGAGCGCACGCTTGCGTTCGCCCTCCGACAACGTCCCGTACAGGCGGTCGGCGAGATGTTCCGCGCCGAGACTCTCGAGCATTTCCACCGCGCGGCTCGTGTCGATGTCGTCGTACTGCTCGCGCCACCGGCCCAGAACGCCGTAGCCCGCGGAGAGCACGAGATCGGTGACCTTCTCGTCGTTCGGCACCCGGTTGGCCAGGGCCGCGGAGGACAATCCGATCCGGGGTCGCAGTTCGGACAGATCCGTCCTTCCGAACGTCTCCGCGAGGACGTGCGCGGTGCCGGAAGTGGGGAACGTCTCGGCCGCCGCGATCCGCAGCAGCGAGGTCTTTCCTGCCCCGTTGGGTCCGAGAACCACCCAACGTTCGTCGAGTTCCACCTTCCAGGTCACGGGACCGACGAGGACGTTTCCGCCGCGTCGGACCACTACGTCGTCGAATTCGATGAGCAAATCGGGATCAGGTTGTGCCACGCGGACCATCTTCTCTTACGCCCGAGCCCGAAACGCGGCAGGATCGGTTCCCGTGTCGTCCTCCGCATCCGAATCTGCTGTCGTGTCCGGCTCGGTCGCGCTCCCCGACCGGGCCGCCTTCCCGCTCGGCCCCACCCCGGTCGACGGTGGGACACGCTTCGCCGTCCACGCCCCGCACAGCGACCGCGTCCAGGTCTGCCTCGTCGACGACGACGGGAGCGAACACCGCGTGGACCTGCCCGACCGCACCTACGGGGTCTGGCACGGGGTGGTCCCCGGCGTCGGCGCCGGACAACGGTACGGCTACCGCGCCTACGGGCCGTGGCAACCGCAGTGGGGGCTGCGCACCAACCCGCACAAGATCCTGCTCGACCCGTGGGCCCGCCGGATCGTCGGCGACGTCGGTGATCCGGACCGACTGATCCCCCACCAGGCGACCCGTTCGGTGCGATGTCGAGCACCGACTCACTCGGCCACACACCTCTGTCGGTGGTGACCCCCGTCCTGACACCCATGCACGACAAACCCCGCGTGCCGTGGGAGAACACCGTCGTCTACGAACTGCACGTCGGTTCGTACACGGCTCGTCATCCGCTCGTGCCGCCGGAGCTGCGCGGCACCTATCTCGGGCTCGCCCACCGGTCGGTGATCGACCATCTGGTGGGGCTGGGGGTGACGACCGTCGAACTGCTGCCCGTGCAGGCCTTCGTGACCGAGCCGTCGGTGCGTGCGCGGGGGATGCGCAACCACTGGGGCTACTCGACCGCCTCGTACTTCGCGCCGCATCCCGCCTACGCCGTCACTGCGGGCAACGAGATCGCCGAGTTCCGGACGATGGTCGACGCCTTCCACAGCGCCGGGCTCGAGGTGCTGCTCGACGTCGTCTACAACCACACGTGCGAAGCATCGGTCGACGGCCCGAGTCTGTCCTGGCGCGGTCTCGACGCACCCGGCTACTACCTGCTCGACACGCACGGGCGGGATGTCGACCTGACCGGGTGCGGCAACACCCTCGACGCGTCCTCACCGATCGTCGTGCGGATGGTGTGCGACAGCCTGCGGTACTGGGCGGACGTGATGGGGGTGGACGGTTTCCGCTTCGATCTCGCCAGTGCGCTGGCCCGTCCACGCGGTGGGGCGTTCGATCCGCGGGCGGCGCTGCTCACCGCGATCATCACCGATCCCGTCCTCTGCGACGTCAAGCTCGTCGCCGAACCGTGGGACGCGACCGCGCACGGTTACCAGCTCGGGAACTTCGGGGCGCAATGGGCCGAATGGAACGACCGCTACCGCGACACCGTGCGCCGCTACTGGGCGGGACGTTCCGGGATCCGCGAGATGGCGTCGCGGCTCACCGGTTCGGAGGACCTCTACGACCGGAACATCCGGCAGCCGTGGATGTCGGTCAACTTCGTCACCGCCCACGACGGTTTCACCCTCGCCGACGCGGTCTCGTACGAGCGCAAGCACAACGACGAAAACGGTGAGGAGGGCAGGGACGGGTCGAACAACAACGAGTCGGTGAACCACGGAGTCGAAGGGCCGACCGACGATCCGGAGATCCTCGCCGCCCGCGACCGGCACATTCGAGCGATGCTCGCGACGCTGCTGTTGTCGACGGGCACACCGATGTTGCTCGCCGGCGACGAGTTCGGGCACACGCAGAACGGCAACAACAACGCCTACTGCGTCCCCGAGGACGTCCCCGTCCGCGACGCCTGGCCGCTGGACTGGGCGGCCTCCGACCGTGCGCGAACGGATTACGTTCGCGAACTGCTCCGCCTGCGCAAGCGCGTCCCGGTGCTGCGGCAGCGACGCTTCTTCGAGGGCCGCGCCCGGTCCGTGGGCTATCCCGATCTCGTGTGGTTCGGCATCGAGGGGATCGAACTCGACGAGAATGCGTGGCACGACGACAGTCGCCGCACGCTGCAGGCTGGGTCGACGGCTCGCAACTCGGCACCGTGACCCGCACCGGCGTCACTCTCGAGGACAGCAGTGGCCTGTTCGTTCTGCATTCGGGCGACGCCGCCGCAGTGACCCTCGCCGGACCCGAGTGGTATCGCGGCGACATCGTGTGTGTCTTCGATTCGAGTGCCCCCGACGGCAGACCCGCGGACACCTCCCCGATGCGGGTGGGAAGTTCGTACCCGGTCGACGGTCCGACGGTGTTGATCTTCCGGATCGCGGACGACGAACCCTTCGAGCGCGAATGATTCACGGCGCGGCTGGATTCCGCGTGCGTGTTCCCGCTCCCGACGAGGCCGAGGCGATCGCGCGCGTCCGGAACGTCACGTGGCGCGCCACCTACGGCCACCTGCTTCCCGCGTCGTTCTACGACCACCACGCGTTCGAGCAGAACGCGGCGTTGTGGCGGTCGATCCTCCGACGCCGTCCGCAGACCCTGCGCGTGCGCGTCGCGGAAATCGAAGGCGGGATCGTCGGGTTCGCGTCGGCGGGCGACCCATCGGCGACGATGCTCCCGTTCGCGCGCTCCAGCTCCACACCCTGTACGTGCTGCCCGAGCACCACGGATGCGGTGCGGGACAGGCACTGTTCGACGCGGTCGTGGGCGCGGAACCGGCGCAGCTGTGGGTGGCCGAGGACAACCCTCGCGCCCACACCTTCTACCGGCGCAACGGCTTCCGGCCCGACGGGGCCGAGATGGTCCTTCCCGGCACGACGCTGGTCGAGGTCAGGCTCGTGCGTTGACCGTGCCGGGCACCGCGATCACGGTGATCGAACCCGGAGCCACCTCGGTGAAGCCCGCATCGCGGACCGCGACGGCCGTGCCCGCCTCCACGCGGGCGAGCAGCTCGCGCCAGGTGTCCTCATCCGCATCGCGGACGGCACACGGGAATCCGTCGGTCGCCCAGGCGCGTGCGGTGTCGACGTCCAGTGCTCCGGCGAACAGCATCGCGGCGTGACCGACCTGCGCGGCCGCCTTGCCGACGGTCATCTCGAGGTCCTTCTGCACCCAGAGGATCGGAACGCCGTCCGCCGGTGGGGGCGGATCGTCGTGGGGTAGGTCGGTCGCGCACCGATCTGCAGCGGCAGGATGCGCGGGTCCAGCTCCCCCACCGGGCCGGGCACGAACGCCCGGGCCTGGCGCCGGCGTGGTCGACGGTGACACCGTCGACGTGCCT
>LATQ01000001.1:2634061-2636434 GCA_001017865.1 Rhodococcus sp. IITR03 | reverse complement strand
CTGGCGCCGGGCAGGTCGACGGTGACACCGTCGATCCTGCGCCGCACGACCAGTGCGCTCCACGGCGCGGCGGGCGACCTTCCGGATCCGCGCGTCGTTCCACGCGAGGAAGGCTCCTGCCACGGACCGGGTTCACCGTCCGGGCCGGGACCGACCCTCGGGTCGAAACACAGTGCCACCGTGGCCGTCGCGGCTGCCTCGAGCACCGCGCTGCGGGCAGGCGGATCGACCTTGGGGATGTGCAGCACGATCGGCATCGCCTGCACCTTCGCCGGATCGTCGGGGTCGGGTCGGTGCCCGTAGCCGCGGGTGAGTACGCCGTGGCGCTCGGCGAAACCAGGATCCGATGCCGGGTCGAAGACCCGATCGGATGCGGCCCCGAAGACCGGCTCGGGTGCCGCGTCCGCGAAGTCGGAGTGCAGCTCAGACACTGCCGTCGATCGGGACGCGCCGCAGGGTTCCGTCGACGCGGTCGGCCGCCTCGATCTCCTCGCGGGTGACACCGAGGACGAAGAGCACCGCATCGAGGTAGGGATACGACAGGGCGGTGTCGGCGACCTCGCGCAGGGCCGGCTTGGCGTTGAATGCCACGCCGAGGCCCGCGGCCGACAGCATGTCGATGTCGTTGGCACCGTCGCCCGACCGCGACGGTCTGCTCGACCATCGCCTCGTCGGCGAACTCGCGGAGGGCGCGTGCCTTGGTCGGCGCGTCGACGATGTCGCCGACCACTCGTCCGGTGAGCGTGCCGTCGACGATCTCGAGCGTGTTGGCGCGGACGAAGTCGAGCTCGAGTTCGTGTGCGAGCGGGTCGATGACCTGACGGAAGCCGCCCGAGACGACGCCGCAGCGGAAGCCGAGCCGGCGCAGCGTCCGGATCGTGGTGCGGGCACCGGGAGTGAGTTCGAGCTGCTCGGCAACTTCGTCGATGACGCTGGCCGGCAGACCCGCGAGGGTCGCGACGCGCTGTTCGAGGGACTGCGCGAAGTCGATCTCACCGCGCATCGCAGCCTCGGTGACCTCGCGGACCTTGTCGTCGACACCGGCGTGCGCGGCGAGCATCTCGATGACCTCGCCCTGGATGAGCGTGGAGTCGACGTCGAAGACGATCAGGCGCTTGGAACGACGCGCGAGACCGCCGCGCTCCACCGCGATGTCGACGTCGAGGCCGCGGGCGAGTTCGACGAGGGCGTGCCGCAGGGCGGCGTCGGCCTCGACGCTGGTGTCGGGCGCGGTGATCATCAGTTCGAGGCCGGTGAGCGGGTAGTCGGCGATGCCGCGGATCGAATCGATGTTCGCGCCCTGGGCCGCGAGGGTGCGGCCCACCGATCGCAGCGCCTTGGCACTGACCGGCTGCCCAGCACGACGACCGCGTGGTCGAGACGGTGCGGGCGCCGCGTTCGGCACCGATCTGGACGTCGGCGTGCATGCCGATGGTGGCCATCGCGGACTCGACCTCGTCCTGCATCGCTTCGACATCGGTCGGGCAGACGAGGAGGACACCGAGGGTGAGCCGGCCGCGGATCACGACCTGTTCCACATCGAGGAGGTCGACGTCGTGCCGTGTCAGCGCTGCGAAGAGCACCGAGGTCACGCCGGATGGTCAGGTCCGGTCACGGTCACCAGCACCGTGCTGTCAGACGCCACTACGTCTCCGATCGCTTGTCTGTCGAGGTACACACGGACGCACGCGCGTACCGGCTCGCTCGTTCATTGTTGCAGGTCGAACCGTCGCTCCCGTTCGCGGTCCGGACCCACGGAAAGGCCGAAGCCCCACCCGGGGAACGGGTGGGGCTTCGGTCGATCGTCGATCTGCGCTCAGGCGCGCGGATGGTCGCCGGGGGTACGGTCGGCACCCTCGAGGACGTTGACGTTGTGCTTGTCGCTGCCGGGGCCGACGTGCGCTTCGGCGCGCATCTTCTCGACCATGTGCGGGTAGTGCAGCTCGAAGGCGGGACGCTCCGAGCGGATCCGCGGCAGCTCGGTGAAGTTGTGCCGCGGGGGCGGGCAGCTGGTGGCCCACTCGAGCGAGTTGCCGTAGCCCCACGGGTCGTCGACCGTGACGACCTGGCCGTAGCGGTAGCTCTTGAAGACGTTCCACAGGAACGGCAGCGTCGAGGCACCGAGCACGAACGCACCGATGGTGGAGATCGTGTTCAGGGTGGTGAACCCGTCGGACGGCAGGTAGTCGGCGTAGCGACGCGGCATGCCCTCGTTACCGAGCCAGTGCTGCACCAGGAAGGTGGTGTGGAAGCCGATGAAGGTCAGCCAGAAGTGCCAGCGGCCGAGCTGCTCGTCGAGCATGCGTCCGGTCATCTTGGGGAACCAGAAGTAGATGCCGGCGTAGGTCGCGAACACGATGGTGCCGAAGAGCA
>LATQ01000001.1:2611114-2633961 GCA_001017865.1 Rhodococcus sp. IITR03 | reverse complement strand
ACGGCAGCGCGATGACGTACACCTCGGGGTGACCGAAGAACCAGAACAGGTGCTGCCACAGGAGCACACCACCGGTGGCCGGGTCGTAGATGTGGCCACCGAGGTGACGGTCGACGAACAGGCCCATGAAGGCAGCGGTCAGCAGCGGGAACACGAGCAGGATCAGCAGGCTGGTGATCAGGATGTTCCAGGTGAAGATCGGCATCCGGAACATGGTCATGCCCGGTGCACGCATGCACACCACGGTGGTGATGAAGTTGACGCCACCGAGGATGGTGCCCAGACCCATCACGCCGAGGCCGAGGATCCAGAAGTCGGCACCGACACCCGGGGAGTGGATCTCACTGGTGAGCGGCGTGTACGCCGTCCAACCGAAGTCCGCGGCACCGCCGGGGGTGACGAAGCCGAGCATGACGATCGTCGCGCCGAACAGGTACAGCCAGTAGCTGAAGGCGTTCAGGCGCGGGAAGCGACGTCGGGGGCGCCGATCTGCAGCGGCAGGATGTAGTTCGCGAAGGCGAACACGACCGGCGTCGCGTACATCAGCAGCATGATCGTGCCGTGCATGGTGAACAGCTGGTTGAACTGCTCGTTCGACAGGAACTGCAGGCCAGGGACCGCGAGCTCGGTGCGCATCAGCAGGGCCATCAGCCGCCGATGAGGAAGAAGGCGAACGAGGTGACCATGTACATGATCCCCAACATCTTGGGATCTGTGGTCGTGATCATCTTGTAGATGAACGAACCTTGGGTCCTGCCGCGGCGGGTACGGCCTTGCTGCAGCTATCTCTGGGACTGGCTGGGGCGCTACGGCAGTCACTAATCCTCCTGAATGCGCGCTCGACCTCGGGCTGGAGGCGAACGGTCTCTGGCTTGCGCTCATCGAATCGTAGACCCTGCCCGAAACGGTCGCCCTCCGGTCCTACTCACTGTCGTACTCGACTCGCGAGGCTACCTGGAGCGGAGCCGACAACCACAATCGGAGCCTGTGCTGCACTTCACACGCAGGGGCGACAAGAGGTGACCTCACCACGCGCGAACAGCCCGGGTTAGGGTGCACTTCCCCCCGTATGACAGAAGGACGACCCGTGCCCGTTCTCTCCTCCCGCCCCGTCCGGTTCGCGGCAGCACTGCTGACTGCCGGACTGCTCGTCGCCGGCTGCAGTTCGGCCGACACCTCCGACGACGCGTCCACCGACACCGCGTCCGACTCGGCCGTCGGCTTCCCCCGGACGGTCGAACACTTCCGCGGTGCCACCACGATCGAGAGTGAGCCGACCCGCATCGTCGCGCTCGACACGAGCTACTCCGACGCCGTGCTCCTCCTCGAGGCACCTCTCGTCGGGTACGTCGACTACCGCACCGACGAGTTCCCCGACTATCTCGGCGACTCGCGGCAGTACGCGACCGACGCCGTGTCCGTCGGCAAGACCGCGGATGTGAGCCTCGAACAGGTGGCCGCGCTCGAACCCGACCTCATCCTCTCGGCGGAGGTGCGCGACGGAGAGAACTACGAGGAACTGTCCGCCATCGCCCCGACCGTCTTCTCCCAGTCGACCGGACCGACGTGGAAGGACAACATCCGTCTCGTCGCGCAGGCCATCGGCAAGGAGGACCTCGCCGAGCAGAAGATCTCCGAGTACGAGGAGCGCGCCGCGGCCATCGGTGCGGACATCAACGAAAAGGCCGGCAACCCGACGATCTCGATCGTGCGCTTCGCCGGTGAACCGACGGCCAGGCTGTACCGCACCACCTCGTTCAGCGGCATCGTGCTCGAGGACGCCGGTCTCGCCCGCCCCGCGAGCCAGGGTCCCGATCCGTCGGATCCGTCGAGCATCATGAATGCCATCAGCCCGAACTGATCACCGAGGCCGAGGCGGACGTCATCTTCGTCACCACCTACGACCTCGGCGACGGCAAGGCGCAGGCGGCGGCCGAACCCTTCGTCACCAATCCGCTGTGGGAGAACCTGCAGGGACGGAAGGTCGAGGTCGACGACAGCGTGTGGATGATGCCGGTGAGCATCCAGGGTGCGCACCGCATCCTCGACGACCTCGCGGACACCTTCGGCGTCGACCGTCACACGACCGGATAGCCTGAGCCGTCCGATCCGAGCAGCGTCCTACAGGAGTTGGTCCGACGTGTTTTCCGTGCACCGGTCACGAGCAGTGCTCGTCGCAGCCGTCGCTGCGGTGACGACAGCCCTGGCCGGATGCTCCACACCTCCCGACGACGACGCATCGGAGATCGTGCGCACCACGACCCGCATCGCCGGTGCGTCGGTCGTGGGCATCGACCGGGACACGTCGACCGCGTGCGCACTCCCCTCCCCGCTCGATCCGGGACAGCCCACCACCGGCACCCGACCGGTCCTGCACACCGCAGGCCGGTCGGATGTGCCTGCCGACCCGCAGCGGATCGTCGTCCTCGACCCCGCGGCGCTCGACGCGGTGTGCGCCCTGGGCCTGTGGGAGCGCGTCGTGGGAGCGAGCGCCGAGGTCACCGGCCCGCCGGAATATCTCGGCTACGGGATCGGCGAACTCCCGCCCGTGGGTGCCGCAGGCAACCCGGATGTCGCGGCGATCGAGCGCGCGCAGCCGGATGTGATCCTCGGCTCCTCCACCGCCCCGGACGTCTACGCCTCCCTCAGCGGCATCGCACCCACCGTGCTGGTCGGGTCCGATCCGGTCTTCTGGAGGGAACAGTTCGTGCGGGTCGGTGAGGCGCTCGGGCGCACGGAGGCCGCACGTCGCGTGCTCGACGACTACGCGACGGCTGCGCGCGATCTGGCCGCGAGCTCGTGTCGTCCCAGACACAGGCGTCGATCGTCCGGTTCACGGCCGACGGCCCCAGGGTGGAGGGCACCGCGTCGTTCGCGGGACAGGTGCTGGGCGACGTCGGCACTGCCCGGCCCCCGGCCCAGCGGTTCGCGGTGATCGACGGACAACCGTGGCAGGCCGTCGACACGGAGGACCCGGCCCCGGCGGACGGCGATGTGATCTTCGTCCGCTTCGCCGGTGAGGACGGGCTCGAAGCCGGCAAGGACTACATGCAGACCGACGAGTGGCTCGACCTCGGGGCCGTGCGCGACAACCGTCTGTTCTCCGTGACCGACGACGTGTGGTCGACCCCCGGACCGGTCGCCGCGCGGGCGATCCTCACCGACCTGACGTACACCCTCAACGGATATTCGAACTGATCGCCGGCTCGACCGGCGGCAGCACGCCTGCCGGTATAGAAACGAGGGCGTGCCGATACCCGATTTCGTCGTCCAGCTCCGCTCACACGTAGGAACCGCTCCCCTGTGGCTGCCGGGGGTGAGCGCGATCGTCACGGACGACGACGACCGCGTCCTGCTCACCCGCCGCGCGACAACGGCATGTGGGCCGTGGTGTCCGGCATCCTCGAACCCGGTGAGGAGCCCGCCGTCGCCGCGGTTCGGGAGGTGCTCGAGGAAACGGGTGTCGCCGCCGAGATCGTGCGGCTGACGAGCGTGGACGTCACCGCACCGATCACTTATCCCAACGGCGACGTCGCGCAGTACCTCGACGTGTGTTTCCTGCTCCGCGCGACCGGCGGGGATGCACGCGTCGCCGACGACGAGAACCTCGAGGTGGCGTGGTTCGCGCCGGACGACCTTCCCGAGCCGCTCACCGAGACGTCGCGTCTGCGGCTCGGGAAGGCCCTCGCCGGTCGTGCGGAGGCGTGGTTCCGTCAGTAAGCGGTGTTGATCGGAGCGGGGCTCCACAGACCGCTGCGCGTGACCGTGGCGGTGCCGAGCTCCGCGGTCTCCGTCGACGGATCGATCGGTGTGTACTGCTCGATCGCTCCCCAGTCGCGGTCCCAGTCGTGATCGAGATACGACGGGATCGTGCGGGCCCGCAACAACTGGTCGGTCCAACCGAGAGGACCGCCACCGTTGTGGTCCTGCCACAGATCCGTGGAAATGGCACCGATGCGGTCCGGCAGGATCCGGTACTCGGGGATCTCGGCAATGCCGTTGCGGTGCACCATCTGCCGCTGGCACGGGAAGTTGAGACCGACAGCCCAGTCCAGCAGGACCGGTGTGTCGCTCCCGACGACCTGCTGCAGGGTCTGCGTCTGCGGCACGCGCGGCGGGGTGAACGCCAGCCACTGTTCGGGCGCGAGGTCGTTGTCGGAGGCGACGATCCGCACCGCGTCGACCTCGCCCGGCAGTGTGTCCATCGGGACACGCAGATTCCTCCACGAGGGCGACGGACCGATGTCGATCGGCAACGCCCGTCCCAGCGCGGTCACGCTGCCGTCGGCCGCGGTGGTCCCGTATTCGAGTTCGAGTCGCTGACCGTAGGTTTCGGTACCGTCGGCGTCGACGGAGAAGATCCGGCCGGCCGCGGCGATGGTGACGAGATCCCCGCGCGATCCGGTCGCGTCGGCTCGGCAACCGGAACCAGGCACTCGTGACGTCACCGAGCGACGATCCGTGGCTGCCCAGCACCGGTGTGGTCGCCGGATCGAGGCCGAACGGCAATGCGACGGTGCTGCCGTTGATTCCGACTCTGCCGGTACCGCCGCCGGTGCCACCGGTACCGCCGGTCGAGGTCTGGTCGTCGTTCGTGTCGACGGTGTTGGCGGTGCCGGCCGAGGCCGAGTCGTCGTCCGGGGTCAGATCGAGCGCGACACCGCCCGGCGTGAACCCGTCCCCTCCCCCGGCATCGAGAGCGGAGGCCGCGTCGCGCCGATGGGGGTGAGCAACGAGGCGTTCGGGTTCGTTTCGAGCAACACGTCGTTCGCGAGTGCGCACGAGTTGCCGGTGAGCGTGTCGACGTTGGACCGTGCCACCGAATAACCCGGGTACTGCGAGATCGCGCCCTTGGCCAGTGACAGCACCTCGAACAGCACCATCGCTGCGGCGGCGACGGTCAACGGCGGCGCGCCCACAACCGCGACGGGGTGTCGGTGCGGGTGGACGCGACGGGGTGGATGTGCCACCACGCGGCGAGCAGCAACGCGACGACGGTCACGGCGAAGAAGACGGTGGAGAAACCGAATCCGGCGACCGACGGCGGCTTGTCCCACCACGGAACCCCGTAGCTCGAGACGTACCACCAGCCGTTGGGGCCGATGAACGACATGGTCACCACGAACGACACCGCCGCGGCGAACAGGGCACGGTTGCGTCGCGAACGCAGCACCGCGGGCCCGGTGGCCGCGGCGGCGAGCATCGCCACCGCGGCGGCCAGACCTGCGTAGATACCGAAGTGGTGGGTCCACTTGGTGGGCGCGAACATCATCAGCACCAGCGCCCCGAGGGTGATGCCGACGATGCGGCGGGACGGCCCCTGCGCGGTGCCGGGGATGTGCCCACCGCGGCGCAGCATCGCCACGATCGCCACCGCCAGGCACAGCACCAGGGTGAAGACCGCGAACCTGCGGGCCAGCGAGCCGTCCACGGTGATCTGCAGCAGGTACTGGTAGCGCAGATACTCCTGGAACCACGGCACGTTCGGGCCGACGCCGTGCACGTGCTGCATCTCCAGCACCGCCGCGAGGGTCTGGTCGGCGAAGACCGGCACCAGGATCACCAGTCCGGCCGCGATCATCGGCACGAGAACCGGCAGCCATCCCAGGGTCTGCGCACGCCGATGGAGGATGCGGGCGATCGGGCGGGCACCGGCGATCAGCGCAGCGAAACAGATGATGCCCGACGGTCCCGCGGTCACGGTGAGCGCGGCGACGAGGATCGCGGCCGCCGCGGGCAGCAGACGCCGGGTGGCGATCGCGCGTTCGACCGAGCACCAGGTGAGCACGACGCCCGTCGCGACGATCGGTTCGGGGCGCAGACCGTTGTTGAGCGGCAGCCAGAACGCCAGGAAGACCAGCGCCCCGGTCCACAACGGAAGCCGGTTGCGGCGTAGCGCGACGCCGAGCCGTGGAGCGACCTCGCGGCTGAGCACCCACCAGCACAGGATTCCGGCGGTCAGTGCCGGTAACCGCATCCAGATGCTCGCCGTCGAGACCTGGGTCATCAGGCCAGAACGTCGTAGAAGGGGGTGCCGAAGGGTGCTTCGGGCACACCGAACCACCGGAAGTAGTTCGCCATGTACCCGGCCTCGCCCGCGGCACGGGCCATCCCGAGCTGGTAACCGTCGTCGGCGGTGTTCGCCCCGATGACGTGCCAGACGAGCAACGTTCCGACGACCAGCGCATCGATGCGGGTGAACGACCACCACGACGCCGGCAACAGGCGGCGGTGGCGACGACCGTCGGCGCGGTCGAACCGGGCCAGTGTCCACAGCGCGAGTGCCGTGGCCACCACCGCGACGATCATCGCGACGATCTTCAGCACCGTCGGCGACGTCGTGAAGCGGGTGTCGACGGTCGCGGTGACCGAGACGCCGTCGAGTGCGGGACCGGGCAGGTCGGTGAAGATGCCGACCAGCTGGGGTCGCAGGTCGCGGTCGAAGGTCCGCTCCCCCGACGCCGCGGCCGAGCCGGTGATCGCCGCGACGGTGCGTTCGGAGTTCGAGGACAGGGTGACCGAGCAGTCCCCGGACAGGTCGTCCACCGGTGCCGAGGCGAGCAGCGTGTTGCGGGAGATCACCTCGAACATCGCCGGCCCGTCGTCACCGGCCGCCCGGACACGGGCGATCAGCCGTAGCGCTCGCGGTCGGGGGCTCCTGCGGGAAGTGTGGAGAAGACGGTGCCGCCGTCCGGCAGCGCGTCGCGCACGGACCGGCACTCGATCGTGGCGTCGAGGTCGACCGGTGCGTAGGACACCAGCGGCGCGAGATGCCGGCATTGCTCCCGCTCTGCGGCCAGTCGATGGTCGCAGTGGTCTGCGTCACGGGCAGGAACGGCATCGCGATGGATGCGGCAATCCCCACGACGGCGGCGAGCACCGCCCACAGACGGGTCCGCTGCTCGACCGACCGCCCGCCCGACGGCGCGCGTTCGGTTGTCACCGGCCGAGGCGAGCCCGACGCTTCTCTTGTCTCGGTCACGAGGAGCGATGCTATCGGGGACGGGCCGGGCCGCGAAAAGCACGCGATCCCGCACACGGGCGCTCCTGCGCCGGTGTGCGGGATCGATGCGTTCGGGCCGGTGACGGAGAACGTCTACGTCAGAAGTCCCAGTCCTCGTCTTCCGTGACGACGGCCTTGCCGATCACATAGGAGCTGCCGGAGCCCGAGAAGAAGTCGTGGTTCTCGTCGGCGTTCGGCGACAGCGCCGACAGGATGGCCGGGTTGACGTCCGTCTCGTCCTTCGGGAACAGCGCCTCGTAGCCGAGGTTCATCAGCGCCTTGTTCGCGTTGTAGCGCAGGAACTTCTTGACGTCCTCGGTGAGCCCGACCTGGTCGTAGAGGTCGGCCGTGTAGTGGGTCTCGTTGTCGTACAGCTCGAAGAGCAGTTCGAAGACCCAGTCCTTGAGTTCGTCGCGCTCGGCCTGCGTGATCGTCTCGAGGCCGCGCTGGTACTTGTAGCCGATGTAGTAGCCGTGGACGGCCTCGTCACGGATGATCAGGCGGATCATGTCGGCGGTGTTGGTGAGCTTGGCCCGCGACGACCAGTACATCGGCAGGTAGAAGCCCGAGTAGAACAGGAACGACTCGAGCAGTGTCGAGGCGGCCTTGCGCTTGAGCGGGTCGTCGCCCTTGTAGTAGTCGAGGATGATCTGCGCCTTGCGCTGCAGGTGCTCGTTCTCCTCCGACCACCGGAAGGCGTCGTCGATCTGGCGGCTCGAGCACAGTGTCGAGAAGATCTGCGAGTAGCTCTTCGCGTGCACCGACTCCATGAACGCGATGTTCGTCAGCACCGCTTCCTCGTGCGGGGTGACCGCATCGGGAATGAGTGAGACCGCACCGACCGTGCCTGGATGGTGTCGAGCAGCGTCAGGCCCGTGAAGACCCGCATCGTCAGTTCCTGCTCGTATTCGGTGAGCGTTCCCCACGACTGGATGTCGTTGGAGACGGGCACCTTCTCCGGGAGCCAGAAGTTGCCGGTGAGGCGATCCCAGACCTCGGCGTCCTTGTCGTCGGGGACGCGGTTCCAGTTGATCGCGGAGACGCGATCGATGAGTTTGACGCGCACGCCGTCGGCCGGCGAGTGTGCTGCTGCAGTCATCGGTTACCTACCTGAATTGTGTGCTGGTGCAAGGACTGTCGTGGAGAACGGATCACAGCATGCAGGAGACGCAGTTCTCCACCTCGGTGCCCTCGAGCGCCATCTGCCGCAGGCGGATGTAGTACAGGGTCTTGATTCCCTTGCGCCACGCGTAGATCTGGGCCTTGTTCACGTCGCGGGTGGTGACGGTGTCCTTGAAGAACAGCGTCAGCGACAGCCCCTGGTCGACGTGCTGCGTCGCGGCAGCGTAGGTGTCGATGATCTTCTCGTAGCCGATCTCGTAGGCATCCTGGAAGTACTCGAGATTCTCGTTCGTCATGTAGGGCGCCGGGTAGTAGACTCGCCCGATCTTGCCCTCCTTGCGGATCTCGATCTTCGACGCGACCGGGTGGATCGAGCTCGTCGAGTGGTTGATGTACGAGATCGAACCGGTGGGCGGAACCGCCTGCAGGTTCTGGTTGTAGATGCCGTGCTTCTGCACGGACTCCTTCAGCTCGCGCCAGTCCTGCTGCGTGGGGATCGCGATGTTCGACTCGGTGAACAGCTGACGGACCCGCTCGGTCGCCGGCTCCCACACCTGATCGGTGTACTTGTCGAAGAACTCACCCGAGGCGTACTTCGACTCCGGGAAGCCCTTGAAGTACGAGCCGCGCTCGATCGCGATCTTGTTCGACGCACGCAGGGCATGGAACAGCACGGTGTAGAAGTAGATGTTCGTGAAGTCGACGCCTTCTTCGGACCCGTAGAAGATGTGCTCGCGGGCGAGGAAGCCGTGCAGGTTCATCTGGCCGAGGCCGATGGCGTGGGATTCGTTGTTGCCCCGCTCGATCGACGGCACCGACGAGATCGTCGTCTGGTCGGAGACGGCCGTCAGGCCGCGGATGGCGACCTCGATGGTCTGCGCGAAGTCGGGCGAGTCCATCGTCTTCGCGATGTTCAGCGAGCCGAGGTTGCACGAGATGTCCTTGCCCACATGGCTGTAGGACAGATCGTCGTTGAACTCCGAGGGGGTCGAGACCTGCAGGATCTCCGAGCACAGGTTCGAGTGCGTGATCTTTCCGGCGATCGGGTTGGCCCGGTTCACCGTGTCCTCGAACATGACATAGGGGTAGCCCGACTCGAACTGCAACTCGGCGACGGTCTGGAAGAACTCGCGCGCCTTGATCTTCGACTTGCGGATGCGCTTGTCGTCGACCATCTCGTAGTACTTCTCGGTGACGTCGATGTCGGCGAAGGGCTTGCCGTAGACCCGCTCGACGTCGTACGGCGAGAACAGGTACATGTCCTCGTTCTTCTTCGCCAGCTCGAACGTGATGTCGGGGATGACGACGCCCAGCGAGAGGGTCTTGATGCGGATCTTCTCGTCGGCGTTCTCGCGCTTGGTGTCGAGGAAACGGTAGATGTCGGGGTGGTGCGCGTGCAGGTAGACCGCACCGGCACCCTGACGGGCACCGAGCTGGTTGGCGTAGGAGAAGGAGTCCTCGAGCAGCTTCATGATCGGGATGACGCCGGAGGACTGGTTCTCGATCTTCTTGATCGGGGCGCCGTGCTCACGAATGTTGCTGAGCAGCAGGGCGACACCGCCACCGCGCTTGGACAGCTGCAGTGCGGAGTTGATGGAGCGGCCGATCGACTCCATGTTGTCCTCGATGCGGAGCAGGAAGCACGAGACGGGCTCGCCGCGCTGCTTCTTGCCCGAGTTGAGGAAGGTCGGGGTGGCCGGCTGGAAACGACCGGAGATGATCTCGTCGACGAGGTGACGGGCGAGGATCTCGTCGCCGTCGGCCAGCGTCAGTGCGACCATGCACACGCGGTCCTCGAAGCGCTCGAGGTAACGCTTGCCGTCGAACGTCTTGAGCGTGTACGAGGTGTAGTACTTGAACGCACCGAGGAAGGTCGGGAACCGGAACTTCTTCGAATACGCATGGTCGAACAGCGATTTGACGAACGCACGCGAGTACTTCTCGAGCACCTCGGGCTCGTAGTAGTTCTCCTCGACGAGGTAGTCGAGCTTCTCGTCGAGGTTGTGGAAGAAGACCGTGTTCTGGTTGACGTGCTGCAGGAAGTACTGGCGGGCGGCGGCCACATCCTTGTCGAACTGGATCTCGCCGTTGGGGCCGTACAGATTCAACATCGCGTTGAGCGCGTGGTAGTCGAGATCCTTGATCGAATCGTCGAGGTGTGCGCTCGTGGCGGGAGCGGGATCGGTAATGGTCACAGTGCTGTCCCCACTTGTCGGAGTTAGGAAACGGCCGCGCAGTCACGTCCGCGACGCGCGTCGAATACGGATACGGATGTGGCTCAGGCGTTCTGGAGAACGGACTCCCAGAATCGGGCGAGACCGTCGCGGACACGCTCGACGTCGTCGGTCGTGCCCATCAACTCGAACCGGTACAGATACGGCACCTTGCACTTGCGCGAGACGATGTCTCCCGCGAAACAGTACGAGTCGCCGAAGTTGGTGTTACCCGCCGCGATGACACCGCGGATCAGGCCCCGATTGTGCTCGTTGTTGAGGAATCGGATGACCTGTTTGGGAACGTAGCGGGTATCACGGCCCGTGGCGGTCGTCCCGCCACCGTAGGTCGGCACGATCAGCACGTACGGATCGTGGACCTCGAAATTCCCCTCACGATCGTGCAGCGGGATACGGCTGGCCGGAATCCCGAGTTTCTGCACGAATCGGTGGGTGTTCTCGGATGTACTCGAGAAGTACACCAGCGATGTTCCCGGGATCGACCCCAGCGAAGCCATCGGTAGTCACCACTCTTCATTCGATTGCGAAGACCGGCCCGAGGCGGACACGGAAGAACACGTCCGCCCGGAGACGACGATCGGGCCGCCGCGAACGCGGCCCGGGCTCAGGCAGCGACGGTGAGCGCCTTGATGCGGTCGGGGCGGAAGCCCGACCAGTGGTCGTCGCCGGCGACGACGACGGGCGCCTGGAGGTATCCCAGCGCCATGACGTAGTCGCGGGCCTCGGGGTTCTCACTGATGTCGACGACGTCGTACTCGATGCCGGCCTTGTCGAGGGCGCGGTAGGTGGCGGTGCACTGGACGCAGGCAGGCTTGGTGTAGACGGTGATGTTCATGAATGCCCCTTTTCCGACGGCCGTGGGCGGCCTGACGACTGACTGCTGTGCGTTACCCGGAAGCCCACTCATCCGTCCGATCCCGCTTCCCCGAGAGATCGTCGGCACTTGTGGCCCTCCAGCGGTCTAGACACTACACCTTGTGTCCGTCGGATACACAGAACCCAGGATGTTGTGACTTACAAAGGTGATATTCCCAGGTCGCGACCCTCCCTCCACGGCGTTTCGGGCGTGTCTCGGCGTGTCGCTGCAGCGCGTCCGAGAGAGACCTCGAGCACAGTGTGGCGGGCACCACCGACAACTTCGCGAGGTCACCGCGAGAACACCCTCCGGAGGGCCTGCGCGGGGAGCTCCGGGCGGGAAGAATGACTCCTCGTGCACCCGGTTCGCGCGATGCTTGCCGCACTGCTGGCACTGTCCCTGTGCGTCGCCTGCGACTCGCGCCGTGAGTGCGAACCGATCTCCGCCCCGCTCGACGAGACGAGCACCGCGTGTCCCCGCTTCGGCATCAGCACCCCCGGCGGCCCGGTGGCCGTCGACGAGTACCGCGCGTCACCGAGGCGGTCGGCACCGCACCCGGCGCGGTGCTGTGGTTCGTCGACTTCCTCTCCCCGCCACCCCTCGGGGCCCTCGACATCGTGCGCACCTCGGGCGCCGACCCGATCGTCACGTGGGAGCCCTGGTTGCAGCGCGACGACGGGACGTACGACCGGACGTCGATCACGATGACCGACATCGCCGCGGGGATCCACGACGACCATCTCTACCGATGGGCGGACGAGCTCGCCGCCTGGGGCGGGACCGTGTTCCTGCGCTTCGCGCACGAGCCGAACGGGGACTGGTACCCCTGGGGTCCCGCCGGCGGTACCTCAGCGGAGACCTACGTCGCGGCGTGGCGACATGTGCACGACCTGTTCACCTCCAAGGGAGCCGTCGACGTGCGCTGGATCTGGACGGTCAACGTCCCACACGAGGCAGCAGCCCCATCGCCCCCCTGTATCCGGGCGACGGTTACGTCGATGTCATCGGGGTCGACGGCTACAACTGGGGCACCACCCGGCCGTGGAGTCGCTGGCAGTCCCCCGAGGATCTGTTCGGACCGACCTTCGACGAGCTCGGTCGGCTCGCCCCGGAGCGTCCCGTCGCAGTCACCGAGGTCGCGAGCGCGGAGGCCGGTGGATCGAAGCCGGACTGGATCCGGGATCTGGTGGCTTACTTGGACAGTCACCCCGCGGTGACGACGTTCGTGTGGTTCCATCACAACAAGGAAACCGACTGGCGCCTGACCAGCACGGCCGAGTGCGCGGCGGCCCTGGACGACGCTCTGCACAGGAGACACACCGCACGATGACATCCGAGGCGCCGCTGCTCCCCGACCATCTCGAGGGCGAGCGCATGCGCGACGTCGAGCGGCTCGAGCTGCTCGACACCCCTCACGAAGAGCGCTTCGACAAGATCACCCGCATGGCGTGCCGCGTGTTCGGCGTCCCCATGGCGTCGGTGTCGCTGATGGACCACGACCGGCAGTGGTTCAAGTCGATCCTCGGACTGCAACTCTCCGAAGTTCCTCGCGAGAGGACGGTGTGCCGCACCACCATCGCGCGGGCGTACGAGCGGCCGGACGACCCCGCACTCGTCCTTCCCGATGCCGCAACCGATCCCGCCTTCATGGACATCCCCGGTATCGGTGGTGAGGGTGGGATCCGGTTCTACGCCGGTTATCCCCTGTTCGGCCCCACCGGTCACCCAGTGGGCACCTTCTGCATCTATGACACCGAGGAGAGGAGCCTCGATCCGGATCAGCTCGACACATTCGCGGAGCTGGCCGAGTGGGCTCAACGCGAACTCGATCGTTCCGACGAACTCGAGCGGGCCGCCGAGATCCAGCGGCAACTCCTGCCCCGGCCGCTCCCGGATCTTCCCGGTTACGGGATCGCCACGGTGTGCCTGCCCGCCTACATGGTGGGCGGTGACTTCTTCGACCACTACCGACTCCGCGACGGGGTCGTGATCACCGTCGCCGACGTCATGGGCAAAGGACTCGGTGCTGCGATACTGTCGTCGGCCGTACGTTCCTCTCTGCGCGGGGTCGGAAGAGTCTTCGACCGGTTCGGGCGGCCGGAAGGTGTCCTCGAGACCGGCTTGGCGCTGTCGGTCGCCGCGGAACACCTCGCGGAGGACTTCGAGCACACCGGGACGTTCGTCACCGCCTTCGTCGCCGCGATCGACTTCTCGACGGGGCACATCGAGTTCGCCGATGCCGGCCACGGTCTGGCCGCGATCCGGCGTGCCGACGGCGAGGTCGAACCGCTCCACGGCGGCGGCCTCCGCTCGGGATACTCCCCGAGACCACGTGGATATCGGCAACCGCGCAGCTGAATCCGGGCGACACTCTCGTGGTCTGCTCGGACGGCCTCCTCGACCTGCTCGACGAGCAGAGCGACCCTGCGGCACTGTGCCGATTCGTTGCGTCTCATACCACCCCGGAGGCACTGGTGGACGCTGCGCAAGCCTTGACGGAGAGCGAACCACCGCTCGACGACGTCACAGTCGTCGCGATACGACGGAACGAGGTGTTGTGAACGCCGTCACGAAAGAGGGCTACCCGTCCCCGTTCCTGCGTGTCCTCATCGTCCTCACGGTCGTCGTCGGCCTGAACTACATCGTCTGGCGCTGGTTGTTCTCGGTGAATTGGGACGCCTGGTGGATCGCGGTGCCACTGGTGCTTGCCGAGACATACAGCCTGATCGACTCCTTGCTCTTCGCCTTGACGATGTGGCGGCTGAGGAGACGCCCCGAGCCGCCGGCGCACCCGAAGGATGACGGTCGACGTCTTCATCACCACCTACAACGAACCCGTCGACCTGGTGCTGCGCACCGCCGCAGCAGCAAAGCGGATCCGCTATCCGCACCGGACGTGGATCCTCGACGACGGAGCCCGGCCCGAACTCGCCGCGGCCGCAGCCGAACTCGGTGTCGACTACATGACACGCTCGGCGAGCTGGACGAACAAGCCCCGTCATGCCAAGCCGGCAATCTCATCAACGCCCTGCTGCACTCCGACGGCGAGTTCCTGTTGATCCTCGACGCCGACCAGGTGCCCGAACCCGAGATCCTCGACCGCACACTCGGATACTTCACCGACGAGAGCATGGCGCTGGTCCAGACCCCGCAGTACTTCACCAATGTCCCCGACTCCGAT
Organism: Rhodococcus sp. IITR03; assembly: GCA_001017865.1. The sequence goes on along the minus strand of LATQ01000001.1, from coordinate 2,619,565 downwards.
CCCCTCGCAGTCAGGCCCCGTTGTTCTACGGCCCGATCCAGCAGGGCAAGGACGGCTGGAACGCGGCCTTCTTCTGCGGGTCCAACGCGATCTTGCGACGTGAAGCACTCATGCAGCTCGGCATCGCCGGCTACGTCCAGGCCGTCGAGGACGGTGTGGAACGCACCCTGCGCACCGCCGGAAAGGTGGTCGATATCGCGCGCGCCGGAAGGTGCCCGCCGATCAGCCCGATGTGGCCGCGGCACTCGACTCGGTGCGCCGTGCCGTGCGCACGGCACGCAGCGAACTCCGGACCGGTGTGGCACTCGCCGACGTCACCTTCCGCTTCCAGCAGACGGTCGACGCCGCTGCACGCAGCATCGTCGACGCCGACTTCGGTGGTATCCGCGCCGATCTCGAGGAGATCGCCGCGCTCGACGCACACGGTACCGACGCGCTCACCATCGACGACACCGTGCTCGAACGCCTGGCCGATCGCGAATGGTCGCCGCTCGGTGCGCTCGAATCGATCCGCGCGATGATCCGCGCGGTCGACGTCGACCGCGCGGAGGAGGCCGAACCGATGCTCGCGTTGGCGACCATCTCCGTGACCGAGGACATGGCCACCTCGATGCGCCTGCACGGCGCCGGCTGGAAGTCTGTCTACCACCACGAGATCCTGGCCTACGGGCTGGCCCCGGAGGATCCGAAGACGATGGTCACCCAACGACTTCGCTGGGCGCAGGGCACGATCCAGGTGATGCTCCGGGAGAACCCGCTCGTCCAGAAGGGCATGACCGTCGCGCAGCGCCTGATGTACTGGTCGACGATGTGGAGTTATCTCTCCGGCTTCGCAGCCCTCGCCTATTTTGCCGCGCCGGTGATCTATCTCGTCTTCGGGATCCTGCCGGTCGAAGCGTTCAGCCTCGACTTCTTCGCGCGACTCGTCCCGTTCCTGATCCTCAGTCAGCTGCTGTTCTTCGTCGTCGGCCGCGGCACACCGACCTGGCGGGGCCAGCAGTACAGCCTCGCGCTGTTCCCGGTGTGGATCAGGGCGTGCTGGACGGCCTTCCTCAACGTGTATTTCGACAAGCCGCTGGATTTCGCGGTCACCCCGAAGACGCGCCAGGGTGGCGAGGGTGTCCCCTGGTATTTGTTCCGTCAGCAACTGCTCGTCATGGCACTGCTGGTCGTGGCGGCGGTCGTCGGCACGGTGCGGTTGTTCCTCGGCGACATCTCGGTTCTCGGCGTGACCGCGAACCTCGTCTGGGTCGTGTTCGACCTGTTGATTCTGTCGGTGGTGATCGGCGCGGCTCGCTACCGTGGACCCGAAAGCGAAGGAGATCGATGAGCCACTACGAAACCCGCCAGGTGGGAACGAGCACCGTCGTGCAGCCCACGGGCCGCCTGAACATGGTTGCGGCACCGCGCCTTCGCGAGCAGCTACATGGTCTCGTCGAGAACGGATCCAGCCGGCTCGTGGTGGATCTCAGCCGGACCGACTTCATCGACTCCTCCGGTCTCGGCGCACTCGTCTCCGGGTTGAAGGCCGCCCGTCAGGCGGGTGGCGACCTGCGGATCGCCGCACCGACCGCCCAGGTACAGAGCGTCCTCGCGCTCACCAGGCTCGACCGGGTGCTGACGACACACGATTCCGCGGACACGGCGTTCGATGGCGACTGACCGGCCACCGGAAATGCAACCGGCCCAGGGCCCCTCGATGCGGTGGGAGCTGTCGGCCACGACGAGTGAAGGCACCCTCGACAGGATCATGAACCTGGTCGCCGAGATGTTCGCCGCCGAGGAGCTCGACGAGTCCGACCGCATGCAGTTCGAGATCGCGGTCGCCGAGATCGGCGCGAACATCATCGAGCATGCCGGCCGGGGAGACGCGGTCTCGGTGACGCTGACCCTGGAACTCCATCCGGAGCGCCTGGAGGCCGTGTTCGTCGACGACGGCGCCCCGGCCCGGGTGGATCTGCGTTCGGTCGAACTTCCGGATGTCCTCGCCGAGCGCGGTCGAGGACTTGCCATCGCCCTCGCCGCGCTCGACGAACTTCGGTACCGGCGGCAGGCCGGCACCAATCGCTGGCTGTTGGTCTGTTACCGGTCCGACGCGTCAGGGCAGGCCGGGCAGTAGGTCGTCGAGGCGGGCCGGCAGGTTCCGGACCCGCACTCCGGTCGCGTGCCACAGGGCGTTGACGACCGCCGCGGCGCTGCCGACGATCCCGATCTCACCGATCCCCCGCGACCCCATGGGTGTCGCGTGCAGGTCCTCGTCGTCGAGCCAATCGGCTTCGATCCCACGGATGTCGGCGTGTGTCGGCACGTGGTATTCGGACAGGTCGTGGTTGACGACGTGCCCGAAACGCGCGTCGCGGATGCTCTCCTCGAACAGGGCCATCGAGATCCCGAACGACATCCCGCCGATGAACTGCGAACGCGCCGTACGTGGGTTGATCACCCGTCCCACGGAGAACAGACCGAACATCCGGGCACCCGGATCTCGCCGGTGTCGGCGTCGACGTGCACCTCGGCGAAGTGCACACCGAAGGACTGCGCGGTGTAGTGCTCGAGTTCGCGGTTCTCGGCTGCCGACGCGGACAGTTCGGCACCCACCGGTGGTCGTCGCCGAAGCGTTTGCCGAATTGCTCTGCGGCCGTGACGATCGCGGTACCCCAGGACGAGGTGCCCGACGATCCGCCGGCCACCGTGCCGTTGGGCAGTGCGCTGTCGCCGATCTCGAGGTCCACGTCCTCCGGTCGGCATCCGAGTGCGTCGGCTGCGATGAGGGTCAGGGTCGTCCACGCACCCGTACCGAGGTCGGTGGCTCCGATGCGGACGGAGTAGCGCCCCTCCCCGAGGTGCCGGATCTGGGCTTCCGAACCGGGATTGACCATGTGGGATAGGTCGCGACCGCCATGCCGGTACCGATCAGGGTGTTGCCCTGCCGCCGGGTGCCGGGTTCGCGGTCGGACGGATCCCATCCGAATCGCTGTGCTCCTTCGCGGAGGCATTCGACGAGCCGGCGCGACGACCACGGCTTTCCCGTCTCCGGATCGGACTCGGGTTCGTTGCGGATGCGCAGTTCGATCGGGTCGATCCCGAGTTCGGCGGCGAGCTCGTCCATCGCGACCTCGCCGGCGAACATGCCCGGCGCTTCGCCTGGGGCACGCATCCAGAACGGCGCCGGCACGTCGAGGGTGATCGCGCGATGCGACGTACGGGCGTTGGCGACGTCGTAGAGATTGCGCAGCGGCACCCCCGCCTGTTCGACGAATTCCGTGACCCGGGACGACTGGGCGAACGCCTCGTGCACGAGACCGGTGAGCCTGCCGTCGCGGTCGGCCGCGAGCCGGATGTGCGAAGCGGTCGGAGCGCGGTAACCGACGTAACCGAACATGTCGGGCCGGGAGACCGCGAACTTGACCGCCTTCCCCGGCAGGGCCCGCGCCGCGAGTCCGCCGAGGACGTCGTGCGCGTGAGGACCGCCCTTGGAACCGAATCCCCCACCGATGTACGGGCAGACCACCCGCATCCGGGCCGCGTCGAGACCGAAGACCGGCGCGAGGGTCTCGACGACACCGTGCGGATGCTGCGTCGAGGTGTACAGCGTCAGGGTGTGTGCGTCGGTCTCACCGTTCGACGGCACGACGTCGTTCCGCCAGATCGCGACGACGGTGTGCGGTTCGAGCGGGTTGTTGTGTTCCTCGGGGGTGGAGTACCACTGATCGACGACCGTCTCGGCGCGGGCGAACGCCGCGTCGACGTCCCCTCGCTCGGTGTCGGGTTCGTAGCCGCCGTTGACGGTCTCGGGTGTGTACGCGTCGGGATGGTCGGCGCGGAAGAGCGCGTCGTGCGGTTCCTCGCTGTATTCGACCTTCAGGAGCGAGCATGCCTCCCGGGCGATCTCGAAGCTCTCCGCGACGACCGCGCCGATGATCTGGCCCCGGTACAGCACGTCGGGTGTCTGCAGGACGGAGTACTCGCCCTCGGCCTCCTCGGTGAGACGTGGGGCGTTCCAGGGAGTGAAGACCTTCAGCACCCCCGGCACCGCTTCGGCGGCGGCGGTGTCGATCCGGTCGACGCGTCCACGGGCGATGGTGGAGGTGAGCGGTACGAGGTAGGCGGGGTCGTCGACCGGGTGCTCGTAGGCGTACGGCGCCGTCCCGGCGACCTTCGCCGGTCCGTCGATTCGCGCGGTGGAGCGTCCACCTGCTCGGATCGGCTCGGGCTCATGCGGATTCACCTCGTTCCCGTCGTTCGTCGAGTTCGCGCAGGGTCGCCACCACGGTTCGCCGCAGCAGCGGGATCTTGTAGGCGTTGCCGTCGAGGGGGCTTGCGTCGGCGAGCTCGGCCTCGGCCGCGGTGGCGAAGACCTCGTCGGAGGTTGGTGCCCGAGAAGTGCTTCCTCCGCGCGGTGTGCCCGCCAGGCCGGTGGGCGACCCCACCGAATGCGATGCGGCACCCGGTGATCGTCCCGTCCGCAACGGTCATCTCGGCCGCTACGGAGACCAGCGCGAAGGCGTAGGACGCCCGGTCGCGCACCTTGCGATAGGTGGACAGCGAACTCTGCGCTGCGGGGATCCGTACGCCGACGATGAGGTCGTCGCGTTCGAGCACGGTGTCGCGCTCGGGTGTGTCGCCCGGGAGTCGGTAGAAGTCCTCCACCGCGATGGCGCGCTCACCGTCCGGGCCGAGGACGAGGACTTCGGCGTCGAGTGCGAGCAGGGCGACCGCCATATCGGAAGGATGGGTGGCCACGCAGTGCTCCGAGGCGCCGAGGATCGCGTGGTAGCGGGTGTATCCGCCGATGGCGGAGCAGCCGCTGCCGGGTTCGCGCTTGTTGCAGGGGGTGCTCACGTCCCGGAAGTACGAGCACCGCGTGCGCTGGAGCAGGTTGCCGCCGGTGGTCGCGGTGTTCCGGAGCTGGGGTGAGGCACCGGCGAGCAGTGCGCGCGACAGCACCGGATAGTTGCGCCGCACGAAGGGATGCGCCGCGAGGTCGCTGTTGCGGACATTGGCGCCCACCCGGATTCCCCCGTCGGCCGCCTCCTCCACGGTGTCGAGCGGAAGATGCGAGACGTCGACGAGAAGATCGGGGGTCGCGACGCCGAGTTTGAGGTGGTCGACGAGATTCGTGCCGCCCGCGAGAAAGACCGCACCCGGTGTCTCGTGCACGACGGCGACGGCGGCGGCGGGATCTGCCGGTCGCTCGTAACGGAGAGAACTCATCGCGTCTCCTCCGTATCGAGTCGCTGTCGCCGGCACCGATTCGGCTGTCGCCGGCGGCGACGGTGCGGATCGCCGAGACGATGTTGGGATAGGCCGCGCAGCGGCACAGATTGCCGCTCATGCGTTCCCGGATCTCGTCGTCGTCGAGTTCGGGTGCCTGTTCGAGATCGGCCGTGACGTAACTCGGTGCCCCGTCGGCGAATTCGTCGAGCATGCCGACGGCCGAACAGATCTGGCCGGGGGTGCAGTAGCCGCACTGGAAGGCGTCGTCCTCGATGAACTGCGCCTGGAGCGGATGCATCTCCCCATCGCCGAGTCCGGCGGCGGTGACGATCTCGGCGCCGTCGTGCGAGGCGGCGAGGGCCAGACACGAGAGGGTGCGCCGGCCGTCGATCAGCACGGTGCACGCTCCGCACTGACCGAGATCGCATCCCTTCTTCGGGGAGGTGATCCCGAGGCGGTCGCGCAGTGCGTCGAGCACGGTGGTGCGGACGTCGATCGGGACGCGACGCTCCACCCGTCGACGTGGAGAACTATGTCGAGATCGGGTCGGTGGCCGGTATCGGTCCTCGTGTCCCCGCTTGTCATGGGCAAACCTCCGAACAGTGGGCTGTGTTCGGGGCATTCCCGCTGCAGGCGTCGTCGAACCGTCGAGATGCGACGAGCGGAGCGTCCGCGGCTCGGCCGGACCCTGCGGATACGCGCGGTGCGGAGACCTCGCGGGTCTCCGGCACCGGGGGTGTCGGACGGTCCGCCGGGCCGACGGACGTCTCGATCAGGCGTTGGCGAGCACCTTGGTGGCGTCGGCCAGGGCGGTGACGACCGCTGCGATCTGCTGCGCGGTCTCGGCGTGCTCCTTGGCGTGCACGCCACCGAACTTGCCGAAGGTCTCGCCGATCGACAGCGAGCCGCCCTCGACGATCGTGCCGCCGGCGATCCCGATGGCCTTGACCGCATCCTCGAGCGCCCACTTCGCGGCGTTCTGGCTGGGCGACTGGCTGACGATGGCGACAGGCTTGCCGCTCAGTGCGCCGGCACCGTAGGGGCGCGACAGCCAGTCGACGGCGTTCTTGAGCACCGCGGAGACGGTGCCGTTGTACTCGGGCGTGACGACCAGCACGGCATCGACCTCGGCAGCGGCGTCACGCAGGGCCACGGCCGCAGCGGGGACAGCCTCGCCGTCGAGGTCCTCGTTGTAGAAGGGAACGTCGGCGAGGCCCTCGTAGAGGGTCACCTCGACGTTCTCGGCAGCGACCGCAGCGGCGGTCTCGGCGAGCTGGCGGGAGACGGAGCCGTCACGCAGGCTGCCGACGAGGGCGAGAACTCGGGTCATGGGAACATCCTCGGGTCGAAGTGGTTGACTACGCAATGTTAAACGGACCGCGGTCCGCTTTATTCCCCGCCCCGCTAGAGTGTGACCTTGTGAACACTCGCCCCCTCCCGCACGCGGACGGTCGGGCGCTGCCTGCGGCGAACAGCCGGGCCCTCCCTCTCGCTGACGAACGACTCTCCGAACGGGGCGACGCAGCGCGCAATCGTTCCCGTCTGCTCGACGCCGCCGCGCTGCTCGTCGCCGAACGCGGCGTCGACGCCGTGACGATGGACGCCGTCGCGGCGCGGGCCGGGGTCGGCAAGGGCACCGTCTTCCGCAGGTTCGGCTCCCGCGCCGGACCTCGTCCGGGCGCTGCTCGACCACAGCGAGCACGAGTTCCAGCAGGGTTTCCTGTTCGGCCCGCCGCCGCTCGGCCCGGACGCCGATCCCCTGGACCGGCTCATCGCCTTCGGTCGTGCGCGCATCGAACTCGTCGAGGTGCAGGGCGAACTGCTCCGCGCGGCCGAATCCGCCACCGACTCCCGCTACACCGCTCCCGCCCACCTGGTCTCGCTCGCCCACATCGACGCGTTGTTGCGTGCCGCCGGTGTCGCCGGCGACACCCGATTGCTGGCGACCTCGCTGGTCGCGTCGCTCGAGGCCACCCTCGTGCTCCACCAGTGGCGCGAGCTGGGACATCCGCTCCGCCGACTCGCCGACAACTGGGCCGAACTGGCACACCGTGTCGTGACCGGCCGAGGTATCCACGAAAACGGGTCGAGCGCCGTACCGTAACGGCATGATTCGCACATTCCGGGTGCTCACGGTCGTCTCCCTGGCGGCGATGGCTGCCGCGTGCACCACCGAGTCGGATTCAACCGACGGCAACTCCGCCGAGGACCTCACCGGCCGCACCTTCGTCTCGACGAGCGTGACCGGCACGCAGATCCCGGGCGACGGACCGATGGTCGTCGAGTTCCCGGAGGACGGACGCATCTCCGCGACCGCCGGCTGCAACCGCTTCGTCGGCGGCGTGGACCTGGCCGACGGGCGAGTGAAGGCATCGGACCTGGCGAGCACGATGATGGCCTGCCTGCCGGAACGCGAGGGAGCAGACGCGTGGCTCACCACGCTGTTCGACGCCGAGCCGCGCTGGTCGCTCGACGGGAACACCTTCACGCTCACCGGCGACGACATCACGGTCTCGCTCGAGGACGAGAAGGTCGCCGACCCCGCTCTGCCGATCACCGGCACCGAGTGGGTGGTGACCTCGCTGCGCACCGCCGACGCGTCGTCAGGTCGGTCGCCCTGGAGAACGCCGCGCCGACACTCACCCTGGCCGACGACGGCACCCTCACCGGGAACACGGGGTGCAACGAGTTCGGCGGCAGCGCCGAGGTCGGCGACGATGTCATCCTGTTCGAACCGCTCACCATGACCCGCGCAGCTGCGCCGATCCCGAGCTCGCCGACATCGAGACGCACGTCCTGAACGTGCTCGCAGGTGAGACCACCTACGCCGTCCAGGGCTCGTCGATGACCCTCACCGCAGCGAACGGCACCGACGGACTGGAGTTCACGGCCCGCTGATCCCTCCTCGGTACCGTGAGACCCATGCCGGGAGCAGTCCGCGTGGTCGTCGTCCTCGCACTGGGTGCGCTGCTGTCCGGGTGCGGAATGTTCGGGTCGTCGCCGTCCGACCCGATCGGTCGCCGTTACGTCTCGACCGAGGTCGAGGGGCGGCCGATCCCCGGCGGCGGTCCGCTCCAGTTGTCGTTCCCCGCTCGGGGAGCGGTCGCGGCGTCCGCCGGATGCAACCGGTTCACCGGCACCGCCGACCTGTCCGGGAGCAGGATCCGCGCCGGGACGCTCGCGTCCACGAGAATGGCGTGTCCTCCCCCCGGCGACGTCGCCGACGATGGGTGC
>LATQ01000001.1:2605471-2611014 GCA_001017865.1 Rhodococcus sp. IITR03 | reverse complement strand
ACCCTCGCTGAGGACATCGACGTCGCCGCTGGACCTGCCGCCCTTCCGCAACTCCCAGATGGACGGCTACGCGGTCCGCGCCGGCGATCTCGCGTCGACCCCCACCGACCTGCCGTCCAGGGCGTGCTGGCTGCGGGCGACACCGTCGCGGCACTCGAACCGGGACACGCGCTGAAGATCATGACGGCGCGCCCGTCCCGGACGGCGCCGACGCCGTCGTCCCGGTCGAGGACACCCGTGCGACCACTCCCGACTCGGACGGCGTCGGCACGGTGACCGTGGAGCGCAGCGTCACGCCCGGCACCTATGTGCGTGAGGCGGGAACCGATGTCCGCAAGGGCGATCTGCTGCTTCCCGCGGGCACGGTCCTCGCTGCCCGTCACATCGCCGCGCTCGCCGCCGTCGGCCTGACCTCGATCCCCGTCCGCGCACGACCGCGGGTCGCGATCATCTCGACCGGCAGCGAACTCGTCACCGCAGGGAGCGAACTCGGGCCGGGCCAGATCTTCAACTCGAACGGACCGGCGCTGGCCGCGAGCGCGTCGGCCAACGGTGCCGACGTCGTGACCATCGACCACTGCCACGACGATCCGGAGGAGTTCGTGACGATGCTCGAACACGCCGTGGGCGTCGCCGACGTCGTGTTCACCTCGGGCGGAGTGTCGAAAGGCGACTTCGAGGTCGTGAAGGACACGCTCGCGCCGCGGGGCGGGCAGTTCGTCTCGGTGGCGATGCAGCCGGGCGGCCTCAGGCACCGCCGTGGTCGACGGCGTGCCGATCCTGACCTTCCCCGGCAATCCCGTCAGCGCGCTCGTCTCGTTCGAGGTGTTCGCGCGACCTGCACTGCGGGCCGCCGCCGGCTATCCGCCCGTCGTGTGCGAGAGCCTGCCGCTCACCGAGGATCTCACGTCGATCCCGGGACGCCGGCAGTTCCTGCGCGGGCGACTCGACGAGAACGGGGTGACCCCCTTCCGCGGGCACGGGTCGCATCTCGTCGCCGGACTCGCCGCCGCCGACGTGCTCCTCGACATCCCCGCCGACACCACCTCCCTCGAAGCCGGAGACCTCGTGAAAGTACGGATCCTGTGACCGACCTCAGCCACCTGGACGACCAGGGACGCGCCCGCATGGTGGACGTCTCCTCGAAGACCGACACCACACGGATCGCCGTGGCGGCAGGCGAACTCGTCACCACTCCCGAGGTGGTCGCGCTCGTCCGCGCCGACGACATGCCCAAGGCCGACGTCCTGGCCACGGCCCGCATCGCCGGCATCGCGGCGGCGAAACGCACCTGGGAGCTCATCCCCCTGTGCCACCAGCTGGCGCTGTCGTCGGTGAAGGTGATGTTCGACTTCACCGACACCTCGATCACGATCGAGCCACCGCGAAGACCAAGGGCCCGACCGGAGTCGAGATGGAGGCGCTCACCGCGGTCGCCGTCGCCGGCCTGACCCTGCACGACATGGTCAAGGCCGTGGATCCGGCCGCCGTTCTCGACGGTGTGCGGTTGATCTCGAAGGAGGGCGGCAAGCGCGGCCACTGGACCCGCGACGACGCACCCGGCCGGGACGAGACCACCGGCACCGACGAACAGCCCGTGGAGGAGACCGGACGCTCCGCCGCGGTGGTCGTCGCGTCGACCGGTGTCGCCGCGGGCACCCGCGAGGACCGCACCGGACCGCTCATCCGGTCGTGGCTCGAGGACAAGGGATTCACGGTCCGCGGCCCCCTCGTCCACGCGGACGCCGACATCGCCGCGAGGTCGTCGCCGACGCGGTCCGCCCCGGCCCTGCCCTGGTCGTCACGACCGGCGGAACCGGGGCGTCGCCGACCGACGCGACCCCCGAAGCGACTCTCGCCCTGCTCGATCGTGAACTGCCCGGCATCGCGGAGTCGATCCGGCAGCGCGGACTCGAGGTCACCCCGCACGCCGTGCTCTCGCGCGGCGTCGCCGGTCTCGTCGGCCACACGGTCGTCGTGAACCTGCCCGGCTCGCCCGGCGGGGTGAAGGACGGTCTCGCCGCCCTCGACCCGATCCTCGACCATCTGTTGGCACAAGTCGCAGGAGGCGGCGCTCATGAGTGAACTACTGGCCCGGATCTCCTCGGAGCCGCTCGATCCCGCAGCGGTGGACGCCGCGGTGGCAGGCGCCGAACACGGTGCGGTGGTGCTCTTCACCGGTGTCGTCCGCAATCACGACGGTGGACAGTCGGTGACCGCGCTGCAGTACCAGGCCCACCCGGATGCCGAAGCGTTCCTGCGGCGGTGCTGCGAGGACGTCGCGATGAAGTCCGGGCTCCCGGTCGCGGCGGTGCACCGAGTGGGCGATCTCACCATCGGCGATCTCGCGCTGGTCGCGGCGGTCGCGCCCCGCACCGCGCCGAAGCCTTCGCCACCTGCGCCGAACTGGTGGAACGTATCAAGGCCGAGGTGCCGATCTGGAAGCGTCAGCACTTCACCGAGGGCGCCTCGGAATGGGTGGGTCTGTAGTCACATCAGGGGACCGACGCACCCCGTGCGGTAGGGTGACATGGTTCGGGCGTCACGACGACGCCACCGTCGTGGGATACCGGCGGCCCGGGATCGTGCCCGGCCCGCACGCACAGATGCAGTACGCACAGATGCACCGGCCTTCCTTGCGGCGATCGCACAGCACCACGGGCACACGGCCCGTCGAGTGCACACACGCCGCATCGAAAGGCAGCGCTGTTCCATGACCACATCTTTCTCCGATCTCGGGGTGCCCCGCCCGCTCGTCGCCACGCTGAACGACGCCGGGATCACCAGCCCCTTCCCCATCCAGGTGGACACCCTCCCCGACACCCTCGCCGGTCGCGACGTGCTCGGACGCGGACGTACGGGTAGCGGTAAGACCCTGGCCTTCTCGATCCCGCTCGCTGCTCGCCTCGCCGGGCGGAGCACCCGGGCGGCCGGCCGTCCGCGCGGCCTGATCCTGGCTCCCACCCGCGAGTTGGCGACCCAGATCGCCGCGGCCATCGAACCGCTCGCGCATTCGTCCGGCCTGAAGGTCACCACGATCTTCGGTGGCGTGTCGCAGAAGCGCCAGGTCGAGGCCCTCCGTCGCGGCGTCGACATCGTCATCGCCTGCCCGGGCCGCCTCGAGGACCTCATGCGCCAGAAGTTCGTCGTGCTCGACGACATCGAGGTCACCGTGCTCGACGAGGCCGATCACATGGCCGACCTCGGCTTCCTGCCCGGCGTCACCCGCATCCTCACGGCGACGCCGAAAGACGGCCAGCGCCTGCTGTTCTCGGCCACCCTGGACAACGGCGTCGACAAGCTCGTCAAGCGGTTCCTGAAGAACCCGGTCATGCACTCGGTCGACGAGGCCACCTCCCCCGTCGCCGCGATGACCCACCACGTCTTCGACGTCGCGGGCATGGATGCGAAGAAGGACCTCGTCCGCGCCCTCGCCTCGGGAACCGGTCGCCGAATCCTGTTCATGCGCACCAAGCATCAGGCCCGCAAGCTCGCCAAGCAGCTCACCGACTCCGGCATCCCGGCGGTGGACCTGCACGGCAATCTCTCCCAGAACGCCCGCGACCGCAATCTCGCCGCGTTCTCGTCGGGTGAGGCCCGGGTGCTCGTGGCGACGGACGTCGCCGCACGCGGTGTCCACGTCGACGACGTCGAACTCGTCGTGCACGTCGATCCCCCGGCCGAGCACAAGGCGTACCTGCACCGCTCCGGTCGCACGGCCCGCGCCGGCAGCACCGGCGACGTCGTCACCGTCGTCCTGCCCGACCAGCGCCGGGATCTCGCGGCCATCATGCGCAAGGCCGCCATCGACGTCACCCCCGTCAAGGTGACGGCGGATTCCGAGCACGTGCTGAAGCTCGTCGGCGAGATCGCGCCGTACGTCGCGCCGGCCCCGAAGCAGGCTGCCGCGCCGTCGCGTCCGCAGCGCAACGGTGGTAGCCGCCGTTCGTCGGCTCCCCGCCAGGGCTCCGGTTCGGGTCAGCGTTCCTCGTCGAGCGGACAGCGTTCCGCCGGTGTCAGCGATCCTCGGTGGGCAGCGCGCGGCCGGCGGCCAGCGTTCGGCCGGTCAGGGCGCTGCAGCTGCCACCGGTGGCCGTCGTCGCCCCCAGCGCCGTACCTCCGCCGCTCGCTGAGCCGAAGGGCCGGCCTCCCGCGTCAGCCGGGTGAATCGGCCTTCCGCCTCAGCGGGGCGTGAATCGGTGTATCGCGTACATCGCGTCCGCGGACACCGGTTCGGTCGGCACACAGCGGCGTAGGCGCTCGCGTACGTCGTCGGAGTCCAGATCGGCACCGATGACGACGAGTTGCGTCCCGTCGGGCACGTCGTCGCCGCGACCCGCCGGTTCGAACCGGATGTGGTCGCCGACGGTGTGCAACAGATAGGTGCCGGTGTCCAATCCGGCAGCAACTCGCACGTATCCCTTGATACGGAACACCCCCGCGGGCTGGTTCTCGAGAAAATCCACCAGCACGCGGGGGTGCAGTGCATCTGCGGACTCGAAGGTGATCGCGTCGTAGCCGTCGTGCAGATGGGTGTGCTCGTGGTCGTTCTGCTCGTAGAGCAACTGGTCGAGGGTGAGCTGCTCCCCCGGCTGCGGCCCCGGCCGCTCCGGGATGTCGAACAGCAACGCCGGGTCGATGCGACCGTGGTCGGTCGAGACGACGGCGGCGCGGGAGTTGAGCCGGCACAGGCGGGTCAGCAGATCGTCGTGGGCGTCGCCGTCGATCCGGTCGGTCTTGTTGAGCAGCACCAGATCGGCGAGCGCCACGTGCTGTTCGAGTTCGGGATGCTGCTCCGCGGTCGCGTCGAACTCCACCGCGTCGACGACCAGGACGAGGCCACCGTAGGAGACGTATTCGTTCTCCGAGCCGGCGACGAGCCGGATCATGTTGCGGGGCTCGGCGAGTCCGCTCGCCTCGACGACGATCACGTCGAGATCGGACGAGCGGTGGGCGAGCTTGTCGAGCATCGCATCCATGTCGCTGACATCGACTGCGCAGCACAGACATCCGTTGCTCAGCGAGACCATCGAGTCGACCTGCCCCGCCACCATCATCGAATCGATGTTGACGGAACCGAAGTCGTTGACGATCACGCCGATCCGCGCACCCCGGGTGTTGCGCAGCAGATGGTTGAGCAGCGTCGTCTTCCCCGCGCCGAGAAATCCGGCCACCACGATCACCGGGATCTGCTTCTTCGCCATGATGGTGAGACTAGTCGTGCGCTCGTGCGCGGTTCCGGCGGCGATCGCCACCGGACGCGCACCGGCGGCGTCAGCTACCGCGCTTGATCCACTCCTCGAGATGCGGCGACTCGGTGCCGATCGTGGTCCCGTCGCCGTGCCCGGTGTGCACCTTCGTCTCCGCGGGCAGGACGAACAGCTTCTCGCGGATCGACCCGATGATGGTCGGGAAATCCGAGAACGAGCGGCCCGTCGCGCCCGGCCCGCCGGAGAACAGGGTGTCGCCGGTGAACAGCTCACCCGCCTCCGGCAGGTACAGGCAGGTCGAGCCCGGCGAGTGACCCGGGGTGGCGATCGCCT
>LATQ01000001.1:2603191-2605371 GCA_001017865.1 Rhodococcus sp. IITR03 | reverse complement strand
GTGGAGCTAAGGGGACTCGAACCCCTGACCCCCACACTGCCAGTGTGGTGCGCTACCAGCTGCGCCATAGCCCCGTATTCGGTTGTACCGTCGCGCTCCGGTGACCCCTTCGCGCTGAAAGAAAACTACACCATCGCGCTCGACGCCAACAAATCGGCTGGTAGACGGCGTGACTGTGGCGGGGGCACGCACCGTGTGCGGCCCCCGCCACCGCTCCGTCTATCCGACGAGTTCGGTCACCCAGTTCTCGTTGCCGAGGGCGTCGATGACGGTTCCCTCGTACACGACGGCCGGAGTGCCGGCCGCTCCGGTCGCCTCGCCGAGCAGCCGGCGTCCCCGCCTCCGCGTCGGCCGAGGCCTGCTCGATCCGGGCGCCGTCGGTGATGCACTGCGCGACGTCCTCGGAGGCACCCGCGTCGCGCGCCATCTGCGCGAGACCCGCGTTGTCGATGTCACCGTCGCCACCCTCGGCCGGCTGGTTGTCGGGCGACAGCAACGCGTCGTGGAATGCGGAGAACGCGCGGGCGTCCCCGCTCTCGGCGACGCACTGTGCCGCCGCCACGCGCGGGTCGAGTAGTCGCCGCTGCTCGACGCCCGGTCGAGGAAGGCGAGCATCCGGTACCGGATCGCCAGCTGCCCGTCGTCGATCGCCTGGGCGAGCTCCTGCGAGTGCTTGTGTTCGAGTTCGGCGCAGTACGGACACAGCGGGTCCTCGAACAGGTCGACGGTCCGCGGGGCGTCGGGGCGGCCCAGCAGGATCGCACCGTCGTCCTCGATCGACACCTCCACCGCGGCGTTCTGCACGGAGCCGTAACCGTCGTTGCGGGGATCGCCGCTACCCGACGACCACAGGACACCACCGACGACGAGCGCACCGATCACCAGGATCGCGATGCCGCCGAGAATGTAGGTGAACCTGTTCGACGTCGGCTCCGGTGTGTACTTGCCGGATGAGACCTTCTTCGCGCTCACGGATGCTGCCCTCTACTGCTCGTCGATGGGGAAGGACGATCTCACTCTGCCATCGACGGCTGAGGGGCCGCTGAGAGGGCAGCCCGCGAACCCGGACCGAGCGCGAACCAGGTGCGCGGCCGGACGACCAGCCATATCGACATCGCCAGGAAGCCGACGTCGCGGCGATCTCGATCGCGTAGTCGCGGCCGCCAATGCCCTCGACCACACCTCCTCCCCCGAAACAGCCGCAATCGATCGACAGGCGCGCGCCCACGCCGAGGCGATCGCGGCGACGAGCGCGACCAGCCCCAGCGCGCTGACGAGCGCTGCGGAGCGCGTCGCGAGACCCACGAGCAGGATCGACCCCAGGGCCAGTTCGAGAACGGGGAAGACGGCGGCGAACGGCCGCACCCAGTCGGTAGGGAAAATCTGGTACGCCCGTACCGCCACGACGGTCTGCGTCGGATCCGAGAACTTCACCCAACCGGAGACGAGCCACACCGCCGCCAGACCGTATCGGGCGAGCGTGGAGACGAGACCGACCCACATACCGGCGACAGTACCGCTCGGTCGCCTCACCGCGCCGTGTCGTCGGTCACCGGCGTCGCTTGCTCCGCGACGCGGGGCCGTCCGACGACGAACCACGGCAGCGTCGCCGCGAGCATGATCACGCCCGTGACCGCGAAGGCCGTCGAGTACGACAACCGGTCCGCGAGGAAGCCGGCGGCGACCGGGCCGATCACCGCGCCGACATCGGCGACCATCTGGAAGGCCGCGAGCACCGGCCCACCTCGAGCCTTACTGCCCACGACGTCGGCGACGGCGGCCTGCTGCGAGGGGTTCGACAGCCCGGACCCCATACCCGCCACGAACGAGGTGATGAGGAACCAGACGACGCTCTCGGTGAATCCCATCGCGATCGTGCTGACCCCGCACACCACCAGACCGGCCAGGACGAAGGGTCGCCGCCCGAACCGGTCGGACAGCTTGCCCGACTTGATGAGGACGAGAGCGTTGCCCACAGCGAAGGCGGTCAGCGCGACACCCGCGAACGCCTCACCCTCGTCGAGCGCCGACGACAACAGCGGCACCATCGCCACGCGGACCCCGAACACCACCCAGCCGTTGGCGAAGTTCGATCCCAGCGCCGCGCGGTAGACCGGCGAGCGCAGCGCGTCGCGCAGGCGCATGACGGGCACGCCGTCCCCCGCTGTCGGGACGGGCGA
>LATQ01000001.1:2596681-2603091 GCA_001017865.1 Rhodococcus sp. IITR03 | reverse complement strand
CCCCACGCGAGGAGGCCGCGGTGACGGTCGCCACCGACGACCGACGCGGCGATCAGGGACACGACGAGCGAGACGTAGGTGTGCCGACGACGCCGAGCGCTCTCGCGCGCTCGGGAAGCGGCACCCCCGGCGAAATCGCTGAGGCCGTAACCGACCGCCGCAAGCAGCGCGAGCGCGACCGCGATCAGCGGCTCATGCCCTTCACCCGCCGGCCGAGCTCGCGGGTCACCTCACGTTCGGCGGTCCGGCGGGCGAGATCCTGACGCTTGTCGTAGTCCTGCTTGCCCTTGGCGAGCGCGAGCTCGACCTTGACCTTGCCGTCGGAGAAGTACATCGACAGCGGCACGAGGGTCTGGTTGCCTCCCGGGTCTTGCCGACGAGCGCGTCGATCTCCCGGCGGTGCAGCAGCAGCTTGCGGGTGCGGCGCGGAGCGTGGTTGGTCCACGTGCCGTGCCCGTATTCCGGAATGTGCAGACCCCGCAACCACACCTCGCCGTCGTCGACGGTCGCGAACGCGTCGACCAGGGAGCCTTGCCCTCCCGCAGGCTCTTGACCTCGGTACCGACGAGGGCGATGCCCGCCTCGTAGGTGTCGAGGATGGTGTAGTTGTGGCGCGCCTTCCGGTTGGTCGCGATGACCTTCCGGCCCTTTTCCTTCACGTGCAGGCCTTTCCGGTCCACGATCGATCGAACAGAACACCGTCCAGCATAGGAACCTCGCACAACACCTTATTCACGCACGTACAGACGCAAGGTCACATACGAGGTGAGAGCGGCCATCCCCACACCCACGAGCACCAGGAACGGCGAGACCAGAAGGATGTCGCTGTCGGTGATGCGGGCGACGATGTTCGCGTCGTAGACTCGGTGAGCATGTCGTCGACGAACATGCTCTTGGCGACGAACAGGCCGCCGATGGCGAGCGCGGCACCGACGATCGCGGCGATCACCGCTTCGAGGAGGAAGGGCAGCTGCGTGTACCAGCGGGTCGCGCCGACCAGGCGCATGATGCCGACCTCGGTGCGGCGGGTGAAGGCCGCGATCTGCACCATGTTGGCGATCAGCAGCACGGCCGCGATCGCCTGGATCGTAGCGATGGCGAACGCGCCGTTGCGGATGCCGCCGAGCACACCGAACAGGCGCTCGACGAGATCCTGCTGGTTCAGCACGCTGTCGACGCCGGGTCTGGTGCCGAAGTCGTCCTGGATCGCCGCGAAGCGATCCGGATCGGACATCTTGATCTTGAAGGAGGCCGGGAAGCTGTCGGCGCTCACGAGTTCGGCGAGTTCGGGCTGATCGGCGAAGACGCGTTCGGTGGCGTCGGCGACGGCATCGTCGCGGCTCAGGTACTGGACCGACACCACGTCGTCGGTGCCCTCGAGGTCGCTGCGCAGAGCGGAGCAGAGGTCCTGCTCGCACTCCGGATCGAGCGAGGAGATGTCCTCGGTCAGGAACACCTGCACCTCGACCCGGTCGAGGAAGATCCGTTCCGTCTTGCCCGCCATCTGGACCACGAGCAGACCCGCACCGAACAGCGCGAGGGAGATCGCCGTGGTGAGGATCATCGCGATGGTCATGGTGAGGTTGCGGCGCAGGCCGGTGGTGACCTCGCTGAACAGGAAGCTGGCACGCATCGGGTGGGAATCCTTCGGTTGCCTGGTGGGGATGCTCGGGTGACGGGATCTACCGGCCGACGCCGTAGACGCCGCGTGCCTCGTCGCGCACGACGCGTCCGAGATCGAGTTCGACGACCCGCCGCCGCATCGAGTCGACGATGTGGTGGTCGTGGGTCGCCATGAGCACCGTCGTGCCCGTGCGGTTGATGCGTTCGAGCAGCAGCATGATGTCCTGGCTGGTCTCGGGGTCGAGGTTGCCGGTAGGTTCGTCGGCCATCAGCACGAGCGGCCGGTTGACGAACGCGCGCGCGATCGCGACGCGCTGCTGTTCGCCGCCGGACAGTTCGGCGGGCAGCCGGTCGGCCTTGCCGGACAGTCCCACCAGGTCGAGAACCTCCGGCACCGTCCGTTCGATCACTCCGCGCGGCTTGCCGATCACTTCGAGAGCGAACGAGATGTTCTCGCGACCGTCTTGCGCTGGAGCAGCCGGAAGTCTTGGAAGACGCACCCGAGATTCTGGCGCAGCTTCGGCACGCGCCGCGCCGGCAGCGATTGACGTGGAAATCGGCCACGTGGATGTCGCCGGTGGTGGGCTTCTCCTCGCGCAAGAGCAACCGGAGGAAGGTCGACTTCCCGGATCCGGAGGGACCGATGAGAAAGACGAACTCGCCCTTCTCGACGTGCACCGAGACCCCTTCGAGTGCGGGGCGCGTGGACGTCTTGTAGGACTTGGACACATTCTCCAGCCGGATCACGTGGACATGCTAACCGTTACCGGACGGTGACCTATTGACCCGGCTCGTCGACGCTCTACGACGGCGGGGCGTCGGTGTCCTCGGTCACCGTCGGGTTCTGCTGGTCGTTCACCCCGGGGATCCGCGGCAGATCGAACGGGAACTGCCTGTTCGTCGTGGTGGGAATCCCCGTGTCGGCACGTCCTGCTGCGGCACGACCCCCTGTTCCGAACCCGGCGCATCGGTCGACGGCGTGGGCCGGGAGAGCGACGAGGTCGTCGGCGGATAGGGCGTGTCGGTGGTCTCCGGCACGTACTTCTCCTCCGGGACCGTGGTCGCCGGCGGCACGTACGGCACGTAGGGCGTCTCGGAGATGATCACGGCGGTCGACGGCGCATCGGGGGTGTCCTCGGGCTGGTTGAGGAACAGGTAGGTCACCCACAGGGCGAGCCACAGGGTGCACAACGCGAAGGTCGTGGTCCTGATCCGCCCACCGAGGAGGTGTGACGGGATGCGCCTGCGGTGCGGCTCCTCCGGCTCGGTCGCCGGACCGCCACCCGATGCCCCTCCACCCGATGTCACTGTGCCTCCACCCGATCGACCACGCTGGCGGTGTCGAGCTGGGGCGTGACGGTGATGCCCTGTTCACGCAGCGCTCGCGCGATCCGCGCACGCAGCAGACGGCCCACCTGGAACTGCTTGCCGGGCAGCGTGCGCGCGACCATGCGGACGCTGAGCTGATCCACCTCGAGGCTCTCGACACCCATCACGCTCGGTTCGTCGAGCAACAGCTCCCGCAGGCGGGGTTCCTGGTATGCGGCGACACCCAGTTCGCGCAGGATCTCGGTGACGTCGGCGATGTCGGCGGTCACCGGGATCGGCACGTCCACCACGGCGCGCGCCCAGTCCTTCGACAGGTTGACGGCTTGTTGATCTGCCCGTTGGGGACGGTGATGACCTCGCCCGCCGTGCTGCGCACCCGGGTGACACGCAGTGTGACGTCCTCGACGGTGCCGACTGCGTCCTCGGACGCACCGGTCACGGAGATCTGCACCGTGTCGCCGAAGCCGTACTGGCGTTCGGTGATGATGAAGAACCCCGCAAGGATGTCCTGCACGATGCGCTGGGCACCGAAGCCGAGCGCCGCGCCGAGCACGGTCGCCGGCGCGACCAGGCTGCCGATGGGCAGCTGGAGATAGTCGAACACCTTCAGGGTGGCGACGATGTACACGAACGAGATCGCCATCCACGTGACCACCTGGCGACCGAGTGGCGGTGCTTCGTCGCTTCGGACCGCACGAGGTCGTCGGACTGCGTGTAGCGCTCGTCGATGCGCCGCGTGATGCGGCTGCCGATCCAGGAGACGAACCGGGCGATGAGAACCGCGCCCAGGATCGTGAGTGCGATCAGCAGCCCGCTCGTCGACAACCAGTCGAGCAGTCTAGCTCCGGGAAGAAACGGCACAGGGCCCTCTCCTGTTTCCGATCACGACTTCTGCTCTTCCCGCATACGCCAGCGGATGCCCGATTCGAGGAATCCGTCGATGTCGCCGTCGAGCACCGCCGACGGGTTGTTGACCTCGTACTCGGTGCGCAGGTCCTTGACCATCTGGTACGGGTGCAGCACGTACGAGCGCATCTGGTTGCCCCACGAGCTGCCGCCGTCGCCCTTGAGCGCATCCATCTCGCCCGCTCCTCCTGGCGCTTGCGCTCGAGGAGCTTGGCCTGCAGGACGCGCATGGCCGCGACCTTGTTCTGCAGCTGCGACTTCTCGTTCTGACAGGTGACGACGATGCCGGTCGGGATGTGTGTCAGGCGCACGGCGGAGTCGGTGGTGTTGACCGACTGGCCACCCGGGCCGGACGAACGGTAGACGTCGACGCGGACGTCGTTCTCGTCGACGTCGATGTGGTCGGTGGTCTCGACGACGGGCAGCACCTCGACCTCGGCGAAGGAGGTCTGGCGGCGTCCCTGGTTGTCGAAGGGGCTGATGCGCACGAGCCGGTGCGTGCCCATCTCGACCGACAGGGTGCCGTAGGTGTAGGGCGCTTTGACCGCGAAGGTGGCGGATTTGATGCCGGCCTCTTCGGCGTAGGAGGTGTCGTAGACCTCGACGCCGTAGCCGTGCTTGTCGGCCCAGCGGATGTACATGCGCATGAGCATCTCGGCCCAGTCGGCCGCGTCGACGCCACCGGCTCCTGCGCGGATGTTGACGAGTGCGTCGCGCTGGTCGTACTCGCCCGACAGCAGCGTGCGCACCTCCATCGCCTCGATGTCGGCGCGCAGGCTCTCACGTTCGGCGTCGGCGTCGGCCATGGCGGCGGTGCGGGCCTCGCCCTCCTCGCCCTCGGCGAGTTCGTACAGGACCGGCAGATCCTCGAGTCGCTGACGCAGACCCTCGACCCGGCGCAGCTCACCTTGTGCGTGCGACAGCTCGCTGGTGACCTTCTGGGCGTGCTCCTGGTCGTTCCACAGCTCGGGATCGGCGGCCTGGTGCTCGAGTTCGTCGATGCGCCGTCGCAGCTCCTCGACGTCGAGGACCGACTCCACGGTGCGGAGGGTCGTGTCGAGCTCGGTCAGGGCTGCGGAAACATCGGGATGCACGATTCAACAGGTTACCGGAGCGACGAACGGGCCCGCCGTGGGCGGCGATCGACACGGGCAGGGCCCGAGCCGGGTCGAGCATCGCCGACCCCGGAGTGGACGGCAAGCTGCTCGGCCCCGAGCGACGGCGGCTAGCGTTTCCGTCATGACCACCGACTACACCGCCGACCTGGACCTCGCCCTCCGACTCGCCGACGCGTCCGACTCCATCACCCGCGACCGCTTCGGTGCGCTGGACCTGAAGGTGGACGACAAGCCGGACCTGAGCCCGGTCTCCGACGCCGACCTCGCCGTCGAGCGCACCATCCGCGAGATGCTCGGCGAGCAGCGACCGGACGATGCGGTGCTCGGTGAGGAGTTCGGTGGCGACGCGGTCTTCCGTGGACGGCAGTGGGTCGTCGATCCGATCGACGGCACGAAGAACTTCGTGCGCGGTGTGCCGGTCTGGGCGAGCCTGATCTCGCTCCTCGAGGACGGTGTGCCCGTCGTCGGTGTGGTCAGCGCCCCGGCACTGAACCGTCGGTGGTGGGCGGCTGCGGGAGGAGGGGCCTGGGTGTCGCACGACGGCGCCGAGCCCCGGCGTATCTCGGTGTCGCAGGTGACCGATCTCGCATCGGCGTCGCTGAGCTTCTCGAGCCTGAGCGGCTGGCAGGAGCGCGGCATCCGGGATCGGTTCGTCGCCCTGACCGACGACGTATGGCGGGTGCGCGCCTACGGCGACTTCTTCTCCTACTGCCTGCTCGCCGAGGGCACCCTCGAGATCGCGCTCGAACCTGAGGTGTCGCTGTGGGATCTGGCCGCCCTCGACGTAGTGGTGCGCGAGGCCGGTGGCCGGTTCACGAACCTCGAAGGCGCGGACGGCCCGCACGGCGGTAGCGCGGTCGCGACCAACGGCACGCTGCACGACGAGGTGCTCGGTCGGCTGAAGTGAGAGGTCGCGTGAGGGGGTCGCCCCGTGGAACTTACCGCGTAGTAGACACCGACCTTACTCGGAAGTAAGATCGGAGCCGTCCGCTGCCGCATCGAGAGACATCTGGTGATCATGAGCAAGCAAGACAGCGTGGCCCGCCACACGCCTCGCGACACGTCCGCCGTCGGCCTCAATCCGATCAAACGCGACGCCATGGGCGCTGCCATGCGCGTGCTCACCCGGATCACGGGCTCCGAACTGGCCGACCGGTACAAGTTCCGCGAGACGATCGACCGGATCACGTATCAGTCCACGAAGACGGGCTTCAAGACCCTCGGTGCCGCCACGCGCACCTTCAAGAAGGTGTCGGGCGGCGCGAGCGGCCCGCAGCGTCTCACCACCGCGAAGAACGCCGACTTCTTCGACCTCACCCCCACCGACGATCAGCAGATGATCACGGAGACGGTGCGTGAGTTCGCCGCCGAGATCCTGCGGCCCGCCGCGCACGACGCCGACGAGCCGCCGCGGCCCGGCCGATCTGAACACCA
>LATQ01000001.1:2591443-2596581 GCA_001017865.1 Rhodococcus sp. IITR03 | reverse complement strand
GGCCGCCGCGGCCCCGGTGATCTGCTCGCCGTCGCCGCAGCCCGACTCGGCATCACCATGGTCAACGTGCCCGAGGCGTTCGACGGCGCCGCCGACGAGCGCGGCGTGGTCACCAACGTGCTGGTCGCCGAGGCTCTCGCACACGGCGACATGGGTCTGGCCCTGCCGATCCTCGCGCCGAGCGGTGTGGCCGCGGCGCTGACGCAGTGGGGCACCGAGGACCAGCAGAAGACCTACCTGCCGGCCTTCGCCGGCGACGACGTCCCCCAGGCGTCCGTCGTCATCGCCGAGCCGCGCGCCCTGTTCGATCCCTTCGCACTGCAGACCAAGGCGGTCCGCTCCCCCAGCGGTTACCGACTCAACGGCGTGAAGTCGTTCGTCCCGGCCGCGGGTAGCGCCGAACTCTTCGTCGTCGCAGCCGAACTCGACGGCAAGCCCTCCCTCTTCCTCGTCGAGGCGAAGAGCAAGGGCGTCGTCATCGAGGCCGATCCGGGGATGGGCCTGCGCGCCGCCGGACTGGGCCGCCTGCTGCTCGAGGACGTCGCGGTGCCGGAATCGGCGCGTCTCGGCGACGACGACGCCGACGTCGCGCCGAGCAGTACGCCGACGCCGTGCGCCTGTCGCGCCTGGGATGGGCCGCTCTGGCGATGGGCACCGGTCAGGCCGTGCTCGACTACGTGGTCCCCTACGTCAACGAGCGCGAGGCGTTCGGCGAGCCCATCAGCACCGGCAGGCGGTGGCGTTCATGGTGGCCGATATCAAGATCGAGCTCGACGGTCTGCGCCTGGTCACGCTGCGCGGCGCGTCGCGGGCCGAGCAGGGCCTGTCCTTCGCTCGCGAGGCGGCCCTGGCCCGCAAGCTCGCCACCGACAAGGGCATGCAGTTCGGCCTCGACGGTGTCCAGCTGCTCGGCGGCCACGGCTACACCAAGGAACACCCCGTCGAACGTTGGTACCGCGACCTGCGAGCAATCGGAGTCGCCGAGGGCGTCGTCCTCGTCTGATCGGCCCGACCCGAACAAGGAACCTGTGATGATCAATCTCGAACTTCCCCGGAAGCTCAAGGCTTCCGCGAACCAGGCCCATCAGGTCGCCGCGCAGATCTTCCGGCCGATCTCCCGCAAGTACGACCTCGCCGAGCACGCGTACCCCGTCGAACTCGACACCATGGCCGCGATGGTCGAGGGGCTCAACGACTCCGGTCAGGGCGCGGCGGGCGCCACGCTCGGCCGCGACAGCAAGGCCAAGCAGGACGGCCCCGCCGGAAATGCCAACGGCGGCAACATGGCCGGTCTCCTCAACGTCATCGAGACGTGCTGGGGCGACGTCGGCCTGACCCTGTCGATCCCCTACCAGGGCCTCGGCAACTCCGCGATCGCCGCGGTGGCCACCGACGAGCAGCTCGAGCGCTTCGGCAAGGTGTGGGCCTCGATGGCGATCACCGAGCCCGGCTTCGGATCCGACTCGGCGGCCGTGACGACCACGGCCGTGCTCGACGGCGACGAGTGGGTCCTCAACGGCGAGAAGATCTTCGTCACCGCCGGTGAGCGTTCCACGCACATCGTCGTGTGGGCGTCCGTCGACAGGTCGAAGGGCCGCGCCGCGATCAAGTCGTTCGTCGTGCCGCGCGAGGCTCCCGGCTCTCGGTCGCCCGCCTCGAGAAGAAGCTCGGCATCAAGGCGTCCGACACCGCCGTGCTCGTGCTCGACAACTGCCGCATCCCGAAGGACAACATCCTCGGCTCTCCGGAGGTGAACACCGAGAAGGGGTTCGCGGGGGTCATGCAGACCTTCGACAACACGCGTCCGATCGTGGCCGGCATGGCCGTGGGTCTCGGTCGCGCGGTACTCGAGGAACTGCGCACGATCCTGAAGGAGGCGGGCGTCGAGGTCTCCTACGACGTCCCCGCCAACAACCAGCACGCCGCGGCCGCCGAGTTCCTGGCGCTCGAGGCCGACTGGGAGGCCGCCTACCTGCTCGCTCTGCGCGCGACGTGGATGGCCGACAACAAGAAGCCCAACTCCCTCGAGGCATCGGTGTCCAAGGCGAAGGCCGGCCGCACCGGCACCGCGGTCTCGCTCAAGGCCGTCGAACTCGCCGGCACCTACGGTACTCGCAGCGGCCCCTGCTCGAGAAGTGGGCACGTGATTCCAAGATCCTCGACATCTTCGAGGGCACCCAGCAGATCCAGCAGCTCATCGTCGCTCGACGGGTGCTCGGAAAGTCGTCCTCCGAACTGAAATAACGCCCGGGGCATGGGGTCCGTCCGCCGGCCCCGAAGGGATGGGACCGGGGCCGGCGACGGTACCGGGCGTTTCGGAGGATCCATCGGGGGACGAGCCCTCGCCGCAGGTGCGGCGAGGGCTCTACCCGTTCGAGGAGTTTTGCCTGGAATGTGAGCTACGTCACGGCTACTGTGTGTCCTGACGCCGACACACAACCAGGGGGACGGATGCTCGGTCAGGACATTCTCGGCAGGATCACGGGCGGGCGGATCACGCTCGACGACACGATCGGCCAGGTCAAGGACACCGTCGGATCACTCGCGGTACTCCATCGCTCCGGTCTGCTGCACTTCCCGCGCGTGGACCACAGCATCGGGACGATCATGGCGGCCAACAAGTACGGTCCCTTCGCCGGTGCCGTGCACGCGCAGGCCGAACGCGGTCTGGACGCCGTCGCACTGATCGACGAGGCCGGCGACGTCACCTACAAGGAACTCGAGGCCCGCTCCAACGCCCTCGTGCGTGCGTGGCAGCGCGCCGGGGTCGAACCGGGATCGGTCATGGGCATCATGGCCCGCAATCACCGCGGTCTCGTGCTGACGATGCTCGCCACCGCCAAGCTCGGCGTGCGGCTCGTCATGATGAACACCGGCTTCGCCCCGCGCCAACTCGTCGACGTCGCCGCGCGCGAACAGGTCTCGACGTTCGTCTTCGACAGCGAGTTCGCCGATGTCGCCGCCGCGCTCCCAGACGACGTGCGCCGGTACGTCTCCTGGGTGGACGACGAGGTCCCCGATATCCCGACACTGGAGCACTCGATCGAAGGCCTGGACGGCTCGTCCCTGCCCGCCCCGGAGGTCTTCGGTGGATTCGTGCTGCTCACCAGCGGCACCACCGGCACCCCGAAGGGGGCGCCGCGCGGCCGCACGTCGCCGTTCGCGTCGGCCCAGTTCCTCGACCGGGTTCCGCTGCGCCCCGGACAGACGATGCTCATGGCCGCCCCAGCCTTCCACGGCACCGGCGTCTCGCAGTTCGCGCTCGCCTCGCGCTCGGTCAGACCGTGGTGATGATGCGGCGCTTCTCCCCCGTCGACACCCTGGGCCTCGTCGAGCAGCACGGAGCGAACGTGCTGGTCGTCGTCCCGACCATGCTGCAACGGATCCTCGACCTCGGACCGGAGAAGATCGCCGAGTACGACACCTCGAGCCTGAAGATCGTCTTCTCCGCGGGTTCGTCGCTCTCACCCGACGTGTGTCGCCGGACCACGGAGGCCTTCGGGCACGTGCTGTACAACCTGTACGGATCCACCGAATGCGCCGTCGCGACGGTTGCGACCCCCGACGACATCCGGCAGGCGCCCGGCACGGCCGGTCGTCCTCCCGTGACCTGCCGGGTGGTGCTGTTCGACGACGACGGCCACCGCATCACCGAACCTCACGTTTCCGGCCGCATCTTCGTCTCGAGCGGCCTGTCCTTCGCCGGCTACACCGACGGTCGCGACAAGGAACGCATCGACGGACTGCTGTCGATCGGCGACATCGGGCACTGGGACGAGAACGGCCTGCTCTTCGTCGACGGCCGCGACGACGACATGATCGTCTCCGGCGGCGAGAACGTCTATCCGCTCGAGGTCGAGAACCTGCTCGCCGAACGGAAGGACGTGCTCGACGCCGCCGTGGTGGGGGTCCCCGATTCACAGTTCGGGCAGCGACTGCGGGCCTTCGTGGTCCCCTCACCCGATTCCTCCCGCGACGCCGAGGACATCAAGGCGTTCGTGAAGGCGAATCTCGCCCGGTACAAGGTCCCGCGCGAAGTGGTCTTCCTCGACGAGCTGCCGCGCAATGCCACAGGGAAGCTGCTGCGCCGGGTGCTGGTGGAGATGGATGTTCCCGAGGATCCCGAGAAGGGGCGCACCGCCGCCCGCGGGTGACCCACGAACGAACGAAGGCCGGTCGTCCGAGACGACCGGCCTTCGTGGTGGTAGCGGGGACAGGATTTGAACCTGCGACCTCTGGGTTATGAGCCAGCGAGCTACCGAGCTGCTCCACCCCGCGTTGCATGAACGAACCTACACGAGCGCGGAAACGGAATGCAAATCGCCTTGTCGGACGCGGATATTCCTCGACGACACCCGGAATCACCGCCCCTTCCGGGTGACCCGGTTCACATTTCCACCATGACTATCACCACATAACGGAGGTGTAACGATCTTGCATCGAACGCCGTTATCACTGCCCTGAACTGGGAAAATCCCGCGACGTCATCCCATCAGGTGGATAGGAGACTCTCTCGGCACAGGGGTGACGAGCCGCGACACGCTTTGTACTGTCGGTCCCGGCTCGAAACAGCCGAGCCACCACCGGCCCGTCGCCGCCAGTGTGCCCCGCGGGATCCGGTGCCTACGAAGACCCGAGGGGCAGGGACGCGACCGACATGGTCCCCGATCCGGACGGAGACATTCTCCGTCGGCCGAGATCGACGAGGGCCGTCGCGCTCCGCGAGCGCGGGAAGGACTCCACAGCATGACCAACTTCAGCACGCGTGCATTCCGCACTGCCGTCGTCACCGGTGCACTCGCCGCGGTTCCGTTCGCGCTCGCCACCGGCACCGCGTCCGCCGCCCAGCACAACTGGGACGGCGTCGCCCAGTGCGAGAGCGGTGGCAACTGGGCCATCAACACCGGCAACGGCTACTACGGTGGCCTGCAGTTCTCGCAGAGCACCTGGGAGGCCAACGGCGGCAGCGGCCGCGCGGACCAGGCCTCGAAGGCGGAGCAGATCCGCGTCGCCGAGAACGTCCTGCAGACGCAGGGTCCGGTGCGTGGCCCGTCTGCGGTCAGTACCTGACCACCGAATCCGCGCCGGCTCCCGCCGCGCCCGAGGCTCCCCGCCGGCTCCCGAGGCTCCGGCACCCG
>LATQ01000001.1:2586743-2591343 GCA_001017865.1 Rhodococcus sp. IITR03 | reverse complement strand
CCCGGCACGCCCCCGAGCTGCCGGCCGAGGTCGCCCAGGCCGTCGACACCGCCAACCAGCTCGCCCAGCAGTACGGCTTCGGCGCCGAGTTCGCGCAGATCGTCGACATCACGCTGGCCGGTCGCTGACGCAGACCGCCTCCAAGAACACGACGAAGGCCCGCGGTTCGCACCGCGGGCCTTCGTCGTGTCCGTTTCCGTTACCGGATCAGCCGCCGGTGGACTCAGCCGCCAGTGGATTCGTAGGCGTCGACGGCCTGCTGCACCCGCCGCAGCGCCCGACCGTAGGCTTCGAAATCGCCGCTGGTCTGCGCGTTGGCCAGCTCCGCAAGTGCCGAATCGAGCTCCGCGACCGCGGCATCGCGATTCGCGGGAGCGGTCGGCGCCGGCGAGGCGGGCTGCTGTTGCTGCTGATCGGAAGGCTGGTTCTGCTCCTCCGTGCCCTCGCCGATCGCCTCACCGCGGGTCTCGTCCTCGACCTCGGCGGTGGGCAACGCCTCGCCACCGGGAGCGGTGGCCGCGTCGCCGACACCGGGACCGAAGACCTGGTCGAGCGCACCGGCGAGAGTGGGCGCGTAACCGATCCGGACACCACCGCTGGCACCCGGCTCCCGGTAGCTGACGAGCACGCGCGACAGCTGCGGGAAGGTCGACGTGCTGCCCGCCGTCGCATTGCGCTCGGTGTACATCGGCTGGACGTACAGGATGCCGCCGTCCGCGATGGGCAGGGTGAGCAGGTTGCCGTACTGGATCCGGTTGGACCGTTCGAGCAGGGTCCGCTCCGAAGCCACTCGGGTGTCGGAGATCATCGCGTTCTGCGTCTGCTCCGGACCGAAGGTCTGTGTGTCCGTCGGTAGCTGCAGGATCGTGAACTTGCCGTAGTTCTCCGGATCGGATTCGACCGAGATGTACGCCGACAGGAACTGCCGGTTGTAACCCACCATCGCCGAGGTCAGACGGAACCGCGGATCCGCCGTCTCACGATCGCCCATCAGCAGGTAGTAAGGCGGCTGGTTCGCGCTGGTGTCGACCGTCGGATCGGCCGGCACCGACCAGAACGCGTTGTTGGTGAAGAACTCGCGTGGATCGTCGACGTGGTACTTGGCGAGCATCTCGCGCTGCACCTTGAACAGGTCCTCCGGGTAGCGGAAGTGCGCCCGCAGTTCGTCGGAGATCTGGTCCTGCGGGGTCACCGCGTCGGGGAAGACACCCATCCAGCCTTCAGGACCGGGTCCTGATCGTCGACCTGGTAGAGCGTGACGGTGCCGTCGTAGGCATCGACCGTCGCCTTGACCGAGTTGCGGATGTACGAGACCTCCTTGCGGGGCAGCAACCGGCCGGTGTTCTGGTCGATGCTGTCCTCGACGAGGCCCTCGAGCGACGCGCGCTGCGCGTACGGGTAGTAGTCGAGCGTCGTGTACGCGTCGACGATCCACTTGATGCGGCCGTCGATCGCGGCCGGGTAGCGTCGCCGTCGGCCGTCAGCCACGGCGCGACCTTCGTCACGCGCTCACGCGGGTCGCGGTTGAACAGGATCTTCGAGTCGCTGCCGATGGCGCTCGAGAACAGGATGTTGCGTTCGCCGTACTTCGCGGCGAAGGCGAGCCGGTTGAACCAGTTGCCGATGTCGACGCCGCCCGAGCCGGTGTAGGTGTACTTCTCGGTGTCGGTGTCGTACTCGCGCGGCCCGGACGAGTCGGCGCTGTTGCCGACGATCGCGTAGTCCGGATCGGCCTCGGCGATGACCTCGCCGTAGTAGATACGGGGCTGCTCGACGGGGATGACCTGGTTCTCCGCGGCGAGCGACGCCAGGTCGCTGACGAAGTAGACGGGATAGCCGCTGTTGCTGTTGGCGGCCTCCTCCGCCGACGCACTCGCGGCGGCGTTCACACGGTTGGCGGGCGCCGCGACGAGACCGTTGCCGTGCGTGTACACGGTGTGGCGGTTGATCCAGTCGGTCTGGTTACCGGTCAGGCTCGTCGGCGAGAGCTCACGCGCCGCGACGATGTAGTCCTCCATGCGACCGTCGAGCTCGTACCGGTCGATGTCGAGCGACTCGGGGTAGCCGTAGAAGTTCTTCAGCTGCGTCTGCTGCGTGAACGTGCGGGGAAGCACGTTCGGGTCGAGCAGGCGGGCATTCGCGATCGTGGTGATGTCGGCCGGGATGTTCTCGGGCGAGGTGGTACCACGCCCGGGTAGTCCTCGTACGCCACCTTGTCGTCGGTGATGCCGTACGCCTCGCGGGTCGCGGCGATGTTGCGCTCGATGTACTCGCTCTCCTTGTCGGCAGCGTTCGGGCGCACCGAGAACTGCTCGACCATGAGCGGGTACACCGCACCGACGAGGATCGACGACAGCACGAGCAGCGCCGTCGCGAGCGCGGGGATCCGCAGGTCGCGCAGGAAGATCGCCGCGAAGAACGCGATCGCGCAGATGACGGCGATCGCGAGCAGGATGAGCTTGGCCGGCAACACCGCGTTGATGTCGGTGAAGCCACCACCGGTGAAGGTGGGTTCCTTGCGGCTGCTCCACAGCAGTTCGTACCGATCGAGCCAGTAGGCGAACGCCTTGAACGCGACGAACAGGCCCGCGAGGACCGCCAGCTGCACACGCGAGGCCGTCGACATGCTTCCACCGCGACCGGCGAGACGGATGCCGCCGAAGATGTAGTGGGTGACGAGGTTCGCGATGAAACCGAGCACGATCGCGACGAAGAACCAGTTGAGCACGAAGCGGTAGAACGGCAGGTCGAAGGCGTAGAAGCCCACGTCGAGACCGAACTGCGGATCGGTGGTGCCGAAGTCGCCGCCGTTGAAGAACATCTGCACGGTGACCCAGCCGGCCTGGGCGACCAGACCGGAGAGCACACCGAGCACGACCGGGATGCCGATCCCGAAGGCGCGCATGCGCGTCATCACGGTGGTGCGGTAGCGCGCCACCGGATCGTTGGGTCCGGTGGTCGGCACGAAGACCGGGCGCGACCGGTAGGCGAGCAGCATCGCCAGCCAGACGACACCGCCGATGAACAACCCGACCACCAGGAACAGTGCGATCCGGGTCAGGAGAACCTTGACGTATACGTCCCGGAAGTCGACCTCGCCGAACCAGAGCCAGTTGGTGTAGGTGTCCACCAACCGTGGTCCGAGCAGCAGCAGCACTGCGGCCACCACTGCCAGGATCAGCAGAACTCTGCTCCGCTTCGACAATGTAGGTACTCCGGTCGGGGGCCTCATGCCCACGTGCCACGCTCCCAACTCGTCCGGCGGCGCGATCGCACCGCATCTGTACATCTCGCGCTCGACGAACGCGTACGAACGCGCCTCGTTGTCACGGAGTGACCGTTTCGCCCCACTCTACGGAATCCTCCTACCGGGGGTCGTACGACGCAGGTCCGGCAGCGCACACCCGCGTACGGGTGCCAGGATAGGCCGGTGAACCAACGTCTTCCCGTACCTTCCGAACAAGGACTCGCGCGCGCCGTCCACGAGATCATCGATTTCGCGGATGCGGAGGGTTGGGACCGCCCTCCCGTGATGTTCGCGCTCGTCCCGACCGTGCTCCTCGCAGCCGCCGAACCCACCCTCGCCGACCAGCTCGACGAGGGACACGAGTACACCCCGATCGCGCAGGAGGACTTCCCCGACGACGTCGAGGGCGGCAGTCCCGCACTCGAGGAGTTCCTCGCCACGACCACCTGGCCCGGCTCTGTCGCCGGGTGCGCGCTCGTGCAGGAGGTGGTGGTGCTGCCGCCGAGCGCCGAGAACGAACTCGACGACGCCTTCGCGCCGCTGCTCGCCGACACCCACGCGGCCGACGAGGCGGCACGACTCGCAGCGCACACTCACCCGGAACGACGCGCCGCCCGCCTCATCTCCGCGGTCCTGCGCGACGGGCCGTCGCTCTCGCTCCTGCAGTTGCGTCCGCTCGACGACGACGATCCGTTCGCGGGTGCCGAACTGCGGACCTACGACAACCTCGCCCCGCACGTCGTGGCGGCGTTGTACGCAACCCTGGAGGCGAGCGACGACGACTACTGAGCTGTCGGCCACCGCGCTGTCGCTCCCTCGGCGGCGGATGGGTCAGCTGCAGGCCGGCGCGTCGCGTCCGTCCGCGATCGCTGCCAGCGCGTCGATCGCGCCCTCGAGCGTCTCGACCTTCACGAGCTGCACACCCTCGGGGGCGCCGCTCTGCGCCTCCGCGCAGTTCTCGGCGGCACCAGGAAGACGGTCGCGCCGTCCTCCGACGCCGCGGTGAGCTTGTGGGTGATCCCGCCGATCGGCCCGACCATCCCGTCCGAGTCGATCGTGCCGGTCCCGGCGACGTCCAGGCCGCCGTTGAGCAGGCCCGGCTGAGCTTGTCCACCACGGCCAGACTGAACATCAGGCCGGCGGACGGGCCGCCGATGTCGGCCAGGTTGAAGGTGACCTCGAAGGGCACCTCGGGAACCTCCTCGGTGGCGATGCCCAGGAAGCCCTTGTCCGGGTCGCCGGGCCGTGGACCGACGGGGACGTCGAACGACTCCTCGGCATCGCCGCGCAGGACGGTGATGCCCACCGACTCGCCGGGCGGCACGTCGCCGACCGCGCGCTGGACCTGGCCAC
>LATQ01000001.1:2584848-2586643 GCA_001017865.1 Rhodococcus sp. IITR03 | reverse complement strand
GCTCGGACCTGCCGGCCGTGCGCTCTCCTCGCCGCCGACGGCGACGATCCGGTCGCCCGCTTCGAGCAACCCGGAGGCGGGAGCGTCTTGGCCCACCTCGGCGATCCGCAGGGTCACCGGCAGATCGAGATAGTGCAGAGCGGCGAGTTCGGCGGACCGCTCCGACTGGGCGAACTGCGCCTGGTCGACGGCCTGCACCTCGTCCTTGCTGCGGTCGGGCGGATAGACCTGCTCGCGCGGTGCGACGCCGTAGCGACCGCTGATCCAGGCGGTGAAGGTCTGCGCGAGGGTGAGATTGTCGGTGACCCCGACGGTCGTCATGAACAGACTGCCCTCGGTCTCGTCCGCCTCGATCCCCTCGAGCGCCACGACCGGGGTGCCCTCGATGTCGCCGAGCGTGTCGAAGACCGGGCCGGGGCCGAGCGCCACGTACGGCGCCCGGACGTTGAACGCCACGACCACGATGACGAGGATCGGGAGCACGAGCGCGAGCGGCAGGACGTAGCGACGATTCACCCGGCCAGGGTAGCGGTCGGCCGACGATGCCCCGCACCACGACCGTGCTGTGTCGCTCATGGCGTACCACGCCCATCTGATGGCGTACCACGCCCCATCGTGATGGCGTACCACGCCGTGTTCGCCATGAGCGTGACCACGATGCCGGTCCCCGCCCGGGCCGCCTTGTACCGTTGGATACATGAGCGACACGCCCTTCGGATTCTCGAATCCCGACGACGACCCCGACCGCAGGAAGGACGAGGGTTCCGGTAGCGGCGGCTCCGGTGGCGGTATCCCCTTCGGATTCGGACTGCCCGGCAGCGGCGGGGGCGACAACCCGTTCGGCGGTCAGGGCTTCGATCCCGCGCAGTTCGGTCAGATGCTCAGCCAGTTCGGCCAGATGCTCGCCGGCATGGGTAGCGCCATGGGTTCTGGCGGCGGCTCGGGCCCGGTCAACTACGACATCGCGACGAAGCTCGCACGACAGCAGATCGGGTCCGTCGACCCGGTCTCGGCCCGCACCGCCGACGCCGTGACCGACGCCGCGCGCCTCTCGGAACTGTGGCTCGACGCGGCCACCACGCTGCCCGCGGGTGCGTCGAAGCTCGTGGCGTGGACACCCGTCGACTGGCTCGACAACACCCTCGAGACGTGGAAGCGCTTGTGCGATCCGATCGCCGAGCAGGTCAACGGGATGATGCTGAACGGTCTGCCCGAGGAGGCCCGCGCGATGGCCGGGCCCATGCTCGGCATGTTCTCCCAGATGGGGGGGGTCGCCTTCGGCTCCCAGCTCGGTCAGGCCCTCGGCCAGCTGTCGAAGGAAGTGCTCACCTCCACCGACATCGGTCTCCCGCTCGGCCCGGAGGGCACCGCTGCTCTGCTGCCGGCCGCGGTCGAGAGCTTCGGTGAAGGACTCGAGCAGCCCGCCCAGGAGGTGCTCGTCTTCCTCGCCGCACGCGAGACCGCCCACCAGCGCCTCTACAGCCACGTGCCGTGGCTGCGTCAGCGGATGCTGGCGACCGTCGAGGAGTACGCACGCGGCATCCGCATGGACATGTCGTCGATCGAGGATCTCGCGCAGGGACTCGATCCGTCGGCACTCACCGACCCGTCCAAGCTCGAGGAGATCCTCAAGCAGGGCGCGTTCGAACCCCAGACCACCCCGGAGCAGAAGGCCGCACTCGAACGACTCGAGACGATGCTCGCGCTCGTCGAGGCTGGGTCGAGACGGTCGTCGCCGACGCGCTCGGCGAGCGGCTCCCGGGCGCTCGGCCCTGACCGGAGACCCTGCGCCGTC
>LATQ01000001.1:2579680-2584748 GCA_001017865.1 Rhodococcus sp. IITR03 | reverse complement strand
CCCGCGTCGTCGGTCGGTCCGGCGCGACCGCGGCGGGTGCGGGTCCACGGCTCGGGTCCGCTCGCGGCGGCGATCGTGAGGATCTCCCGGTGTGGGACGTGCGGTGGGTGCGCTCGTCGCCCGGTGACGAACCGCAGGTCCGGCCGACTGTGTCGTCCTCGCCGACGGCAGGTGCCCGACCCCCACCTCGTCGACATGCTCGTGCGGGCCGGGATCCCTCATCTCGCGGTGCGGATCCGGGACGGACGCGGCATCGTCGGTCCGTTCGTGCTCCCAGGCCGGAGCAGTTGCCTGCGCTGCGCCGATCTCGTACGGACCGATCTCGATCCGTCCTGGCCGCGATTGGCGAGTCAGCTGTACGGGCGGCAGGGCCAAGCCGGTCGGGCGGTGACGTCGGCGACCGCGGCGATGGCCGTCGGTCAGATCGAGGCGTTCCTCTCCGCCGATCCGTCGGTGACTCCGGCGGTCGACCGCACGCTCGAACTGGACCTGCGAACCCACCGCATCGTCACGCGTCGATGGTTCCGTCATCCCCGGTGCGACTGCTCGGCCATCGCTCCGGTCGGTCAGGCATGATGGGGGGCGTGCCAGACATCCCTCGCAGAAGCTCGTCCCGCACTGCCAAGCTCGCGAGCATTCCCCTGGGAATCGCCGGGCGCGCGGCCGTCGGTTTCGGTCGTCGGCTCGCCGGTGGGGATCGGGAGGAGATCGACGCCGAGATGACGGCGAAGGCCGCCGAACAGTTGTTCAGCGTGCTGGGCGAACTCAAGGGTGGCGCCATGAAGTTCGGCCAGGCCCTGAGCGTGATGGAAGCCGCCGTCCCGGAGGAGTTCGCCGAACCGTATCGGGAGGCGCTCACCAAACTGCAGGCCGAGGCCCCTCCCCTGCCCGCCCGGGCCGTGCACCGCGTGCTCGACCAGCAACTCGGCACGAAGTGGCGTGAGCGCTTCGAGTCGTTCGACGACGTGCCCGTCGCGTCGGCCAGCATCGGCAGGTGCACCGGGCCGTGTGGTCGGACGGACGCGAGGTCGCGGTGAAGGTCCAGTACCGGGCGCGACGAGGCGCTGCGCGCCGACATGCGCACGCTGTCCCGGTTCGCCGGGTTGTTCGCCACGATGATGCCGGGCGCCGATGTGCGTGCGTTGCTCGACGAGTTGTCCGCACGCACCGAGGAAGAACTCGACTACCGGATCGAGGCCGACAACCAGCGGGCTTCGCGAAGGCCTTCGCCGGCGACGAGAAGTTCCTGATCCCGCGTGTCGTCGCGAGTGCACCGAAGGTCGTCGTGACCGAATGGCTTTCGGCGACACCACTGTCGGCGATCATCAACGGTGGTACGCGCGAGCAGCGCAACCGGGCCGGTGCGCTGCTCGCGGAGTTCCACTTCTGTTCGCCCGCACGCGCCGGTCTGCTCCACAGCGACCCGCATCCGGGCAATTTCATGCTTCTCGACGACGGCCGTCTCGGGGTCATCGACTTCGGCGCCACGGCGGCGATGCCCGACGGCTTCCCGCCGGTGCTCGGGCGGATGGTCCGGCTCGCGCTCGAGGAACGTTTCGACGAACTCACCCGGCTGCTCTACGACAACAAGTTCGTGCTGCCCGGCCGCACGGTTACCGACGAGGAGATCGCCGATTACCTCCGGCCGTTCACCGATCCGATCCACACCGAGTCGTTCCACTTCACCCGCGCATGGCTGCAGCGGGTGGCGGGCACGGCCACGGACTTCTCGAGTTCGACCTTCAAGACGGCCCGGACACTGAATCTTCCGCCCGAGTACGTGGGTGTGTTCCGGGTGCTGCTCGGTTCGGTCGGCATCTGCGCTCAGCTCGACGCCGAAGCGCCGTACATGCGCATCCTCAGTGAATGGCTACCCGGCTTCGTCGAGGAGTGACGAAGCCGGGCAACCGTATTCACGCACAGACCAGTTCCTTGCGGGGTTCGGGCAGCGGATTCTTCCGCGGCCGGCCCCGCGGCCGCTTGCGGGCCACGACGACACCACGGTCGATGATCTCCCCGCCCCACACGCCCCAGGGTTCCTCCCGCTCGAGAGCTGCGTCGAGGCACAACTGGGCACGCACCGGGCAGCCCGCGCACAGCGTCTTGGCGTACTCGAGATCGGCCGGGGTCTCGGCGAACCACAGGTCGGGGTCGTTGTCGTGGCACGGCAGGGTGTCGCGGTCGCGGTCGTTGCGTGACGCCGCGAAAGTGTCGCTGCGCGACAGGATGTCGTCGGTACGACGCATCTCGTCTCCTTCCGTTCGTTTCGACAGGCTCGACGGGTATTCGCTCGGCACGTGAGCTCCTTCGTTGGTTCGGTGGAATGCGATGCGAACCCGGCCGGAGAACGAGAAAGGCCACGGTCCGCTGGGCGGGGTCCGTGGCCTGGAGGAGACGAAGGTCTACCGGGAGATACTTCCCGATCGACTTCCGACCACGGACGAGACGGCAGCGGCGTACACACGTCGGCGTGCACGCGGCGCGGCGGCCACTACGGGAGCCACAGATGTGGCAGTGCGAGTGGTAGCGGCGGCCACAGCGACACGAGGGGCCGTTGCCACTGCACGAGCATCGAAGCCGAGCATCGGGGCCACCTCACTTTCTCGTCGCGCACGGGCCGTCTCCCGTGACATCGTCATCCAGCCTAGATTCGTGGACACGATCGGCACAAGTTATTTTCTACCTGCGGTTTCGTGTCGCGGTCTTCGTCCCGGCACTACAGTCGGAGGGCATGTCCCTCGCGACCACGAGATTCCTGCCCGTCCTCGACTGCCCGGATCCGCGCGCGCTCGCCGACTTCTACCGCCGGTTGCTCGGATGGACGATCACCAACGAGCGAGAGAACTGGGTCGAACTCGCCCGTGACGACTCGACCGCCATCGCGTTCCAGCGCGATCCCGACTTCACGCCGCGTCACTGGCCCGCCGACGGTGTGCACGCCCATCTCGACTTCCACGTGCCCGATCTCGACGAAGCCGAACGTCTCGTCCTTGGGCTCGACGCGCTGCGCGCCGACGACGGATCGAACAAGAGCACCTTCCGGGTGTTCCGCGACCCGGCGGGCACTACTTCTGCCTGTGCGCCGAGTGAACCCGGCCGAGACGTCGGCCGGGTAGTTCTCAGAGGTCGAGGGTATCGACGGTGCGCTAGAGGTCGAGGGTGTCGACGGTGCGCTAGAGGTCGAGGGTATCGACGGTGCGCTCCCCCCCGCACGAGGGCGAGCACGTCGGCGCCGTACTGCTCGAGCTTCTTCGCCCCGATCCCCGGGATGGCGACCAGCGCCCGATCGTCGCGCGGCTGCTGTTCGGCGATCGCGACGAGGGTGTTGTCGCTGAAGACGACGTAGGCCGGAACCTTCATCTCCTTCGAGCGCTCCCGGCGCCATTCCTTGAGCGCGACGAGCAGATTCTCGTCGAGATCGGAGGGGCAACCCTCGCAGCGACCGAGCATGGTCGAGGTGGTGCCCATGAGCGGCTTGCCGCAGACACGGCACTGCGGGCGCTTCTTCCGCGGGGAGGCCGGTTCGGCGATCTTCGACGCGGGTGAACTGTCGGGGATGAGCCCGTGCAGGAAGCGGGAGCGTCGCCGCGACCGGCGACCGCCCGCCGTGCGGGACAACGCCCACGACAACTGCAGGTGCACGCGGGCACGAGTGACGCCGACGTAGAGCAGCCGCCGTTCCTCCTCGATG
Organism: Rhodococcus sp. IITR03; assembly: GCA_001017865.1. The sequence goes on along the minus strand of LATQ01000001.1, from coordinate 2,581,057 downwards.
CCGGCCTCGTCGGGCGGGGTGTCCTTGTCGCCGGTGACGTGGGTGATCGGCAGGGTGCCGTCGGTGAGCCCGACGAGGAAGACGGCGTCCCATTCGAGGCCCTTCGCCGCGTGCAGAGACGCGAGCGTGACGCCCTGGACGGTCGGTGGCTGACGCGCCTCGGCACGAGCCGCGAGATCGCGCAGCAGGCCCTGCAGATCGAGGTCGGGTTCGTGCTCGAGTAGTTCCTCGGTGAGCTGCACGAGCGCGACGAGCGACGCCCAGCGCTCGCGTGCCTGCGCACCCACCGGTTCGGTGTCGGTCAGGCCCAGCGGCACCAGGGTGGCCCGGACGAGGCTGAGCAGCCCGGCACCGCGACCGGCGTCCTCCGGCAGGTCGTCGCGTGTACCCACCTGACGCAGGGCATTGACCGCCTGCCGGACCTCCGCGCGGTTGAAGAAGCCTTCACCTCCGCGCACCTGGTACGGGATTCCCGCCTGCGTGAACGCCTGCTCGTAGGCCTCGGACTGGGCATTGATGCGGTAGAGCACCGCGATCTCGGCTGCCGGGACCCCCTTGCCCATCAGTTTCGCGACGGCCTTGGCGACCGCCTGGGCTTCGGCGGGCTCGTCGTCGAACTCGGCGAAGGTGGGCTCCGGTCGGACGGACGCTGACCGACGAGCTTGAGCCGGGTGCCGGCGATGCGGCCCCGCGCCGCGCCGATCACGCGGTTGGCGAGGTCGACCACCTCCGGGGTGGAGCGGTAATCGCGTTCGAGGCGTACGACCGTGGCGTCGGGGAACCGGCGGGAGAAGTCGAGCAGGTGCTTCGGGGTGGCGCCGGTGAACGAGTAGATGGTCTGGTTGGCGTCGCCGACCACCGTGAGGTCGTCGCGCTCGCCGAGCCAGGCGTCGAGCACGCGCTGCTGCAGCGGAGTGACGTCCTGGTACTCGTCGACGACGAAGCAGCGGTAGCGGTCGCGGAACTCCTCGGCCACCGCGAGGTTGTCCTCGAGGGCCGCGGCGGTGTGCAGCAGCAGGTCGTCGAAGTCGAGATACATCCCGTCGCCCGACCGGGTCTTGAGCTGCTCGTAGGTCTCGTAGACGCGCGCGACCCGCTCTGGATCGGCCGGTGGGGTGCGGTGGGCGCGGGCGCCGCGGCGGGATAGTCCTCGGGCGCGACGAGCGTGCCCTTGGACCATTCGATCTCCGACAGCAGGTCGCGCACGGTGTCGGTGTCGGTCGGGAAGCCGCACCGGTGCGCGGCCTGCGAGACCGCCGCGAACTTGCGGTCGAGCAGTTGCCACGCGTGTCGCCGACGACCTGCGGCCAGAAGTACCGCAGCTGCCGCAGGGCGGCGGCGTGGAAGGTGCGGGCCTGCACCTGCGCCGTCGCCGCC
>LATQ01000001.1:2578571-2579580 GCA_001017865.1 Rhodococcus sp. IITR03 | reverse complement strand
CGCCGCGAGCAGCGCGCGGCGCAGCGGAGCGAGCACCCGCGGCACGGACCGGACCACGATCGCCATGCGCGACCACGGCACACCGTCGACGAGATGGGACCGGCGCAGGGTGTCGGCGACCAGTGCCGCCTCCTTGGCCTGCGACGAGCACACCGCCACGCGGACCCGCCCGGGATCGTTTTCCTCGACGCGGTGCCCGGCCATACCACGGTGCGGCGGCAGGCCCGGCAGTCTGCGGCGATCCCGTCGGCGAGCGACGCCACCTCGGGAGCGGCACGATGATTGACACCCAATACGACCCGGCGCGATCCGTCGGCCTCGCCGAGGCTCTCCAGGAAGGAAGTGTCGGCGCCGCGGAAACCGAAGACGGCCTGATCGGGGTCGCCGGCGATCGTGCTCGTGCGAGTGCCGGTACCGATCACGCGGACCAGGTCGGCGGCCTGCGGATCGAGATGCTGGGCGTCGTCGACGAGCAGATGGCGGATCCGGCCGCGCTCGGCGGCCAGCAGATCGGGATCGGTCGCGAACGCCGCGAGCGCCGCACCGACCAGTTCGCCGCGTCGAGTGCCGGAGCGGTGGCCTCCGGAGCTTCGAGACCGACGGCACCGCGCAGCAGCATCACCTGCTCGTAGCGCTCCGCGAAACGCCCGGCCGCGACCCACTCCGGTCGAGTGCGGCGCTCCCCGAGCGCCACCAGATCCTCCGGACCGAGACCGCGCTCGTTCGCGCGCAGCATCAGGTCGCGCAGTTCGACGGCGAAGCCCGTCATGCCCAGTGCCGGACGCAACCGCTCGGGCCACATCCCGGCGCCGTCGTCGATGTCGCCGCGCAGCAGTTCGCGCAGCACGGCGTCCTGTTCGGCGCCGGTGATCAGGCGCGGCGGCGGATTACCGTGCGCCGAGGCCTGCAACCGCAGCACCGCGAAGGCGTAGGAGTGGACGGTACGGACGAGCGGCTCGCGCGTCGCGCGGGGCACGGCGCGCCGTCGCGAGCGCGATCAGACCGGCGT
>LATQ01000001.1:2574650-2578471 GCA_001017865.1 Rhodococcus sp. IITR03 | reverse complement strand
CACCCGGGCGACCGCGGTTTCGACGGGCGTGGGTGTCGCCACCCCCACCGGGCAGGGCAGCGAGAGTTCCTCGCGGAGACGACGAGACCGGCGCGCGCGACGAGCGTGCGCATCAGGGCCATCCCGGCAGGGGGAAGGCACCGCACGGTGCCGTCGACGATCACGCAGCGCCCTCGCGGGCTGAGCACGTGACCGCCGGCCTCGATGCGCACGGCCCGCCGGGGAAGTTCCTCGGCGATGTGCCGGGCGAGCGAACCCAACCGGGATCGGTGGGGCATGCTGACGGGCACGTCGAGTTCGGTGAGCGGTGCCGCGGTGACGGGACCGACGCACACGGCGGTGACGCCGGTGCGCAGCGACCGCAGCATCGGCTCGAGCCAGCCGGTCTCCTTGGCCCGCATGAGCATCGACGCGACGGCCGGTGCGCTGGTGAAGCTCACGGCGTCGAGTCCACGTTCCACGATCTGCTCGATCATCCGGTCGAGCGCGGTGAGATCCTCGGGGGGCGTCCACCGGTAGACCGGGACGGGCACGACGTCGGCGCCGCAGCGCGCAGCGCCTCGCACACGTCGGTCCCGGGTTCCCATTCGGTGCGCTCACCGTGCAACTGCACCGCGATGCGGCGGCCGGCGACACCCTCGTTCAGCAGGAGTTCGAGCACCTCGGCGGACGATTCCGAGGAAGGGGACCACTCCTCGCGGAGTTCGGCGGCCCGGATCGCGCCCGTGACCTTCGGGCCACGGGCGAGGATCCGGCTCGCGCCGAGTGCCTGCGCCGAGGTCGTCGGCGAGTCCCCAGCCTTCCGCTGCGCCCATCCACCCGCGGAACCCGATCGCTGTGGTGGCGATCGTGATGTCCGGGGGCTGCGCGACGATGCAACGGGTGACACGCTCGAGTTCGTCGTCGTCGGACAGCGGATGATGCGGATGGCGGGGGCGTGCACGACCTCGGCCCCACGCCTGGTAAGGAGCGTGGCGAACTCGTCGGCACGCCGAGCTGCCGTCACGCCGATGGTGAATCCCCGCAGCGGCACGTTGTCGTCGCTCACGAACCCTCTCCGGTCGCATCCTCGTGCCGCCGGTCGCGCGGGACGAGGCTGTGGATCTGGACGACTCCCGCCCACACGCGCACCTCATAGACGGGCAGACGCACCGACGGATCGTCGAGGCACCGGCCGTCGTCGAGGGAGAAGACCTGCTTGAGCAGCGGCGAGGCCACGGTGGGCTCTCCGCCCCGGTCGCCCACGATGCCGCGGGACATCACCGCGGCGCGGCCGAACGGATCGAAGTTGCCCACTGCGCGCAGGTTCCGTCGTCGAGCAGGAACAGGGCCACCTGCTCGCCGCCGCGCAGCAGCACGGCCACGCCGCGGCCCGGAATGAGATGGCTGAGCGGACAGGCCGAGGTCCATTCCAGCCGCCCGTCGAACACGCTGTCGCGCGTCGATCCCCCTACGGTATGCGTCTCGATGACGGTCATCGCTGTCCTCCTTGAAACTGCTGTCCTGAAGTTTGGGCGCCCGGTGTTTCGAGCGCGTTACCCGCTCGTTCCCTCGGGGTAAGCGGTCGTCACGCCCCGGTTCCGGGTCCGATGCCCGGCATACCCACGAGGACGGGGACCTTGCGGGGGCCGCTGTCGTCGAAGCGGACGGTGGGGTCGGGCTGCTCGGGCGCGTTGACGAACGAGACGAACCGCGCCAGCTTCTCCGGATCCTCGAGGACGCCGGCCCACTCGTCCTTGTAGCCGTCGACGTGCTTGGCCATCGCAGCCTCGAGATCGTCGGCGATACCGAGGGCATCGTCGCACACGACCTCCTTGAGGTGCTCGAGGCCGCCCTCGAGTGCGTCGAGCCACGGAGCGGTGCGCTGGAGCCGGTCGGCGGTGCGGATGTAGAACATCAGGAACCGGTCGATGTACCGGACGAGGGTCTCGTCGTCGAGACCACCGGCGAGGAGCTGTGCGTGCTTGGGCGACTGGCCGCCGTTGCCGCACACGTACAGGTTCCAGCCGTTCTCCGTCGCGATGACACCGACATCCTTGCCGCGTGCCTCGGCGCACTCACGGGCGCATCCCGACACCCCCATCTTGAGCTTGTGGGGCGATCGCAGTCCGCGGTAACGCAATTCGAGAGCGACGGCCATCCCGACCGAGTCCTGCACGCCGTAGCGGCACCAGGTGGAGCCGACACAGCTCTTGACGGTGCGCAGCGACTTGCCGTACGCCTGCCCGGATTCCATGCCGGCGTCGACGAGACGCTTCCAGATCTGCGGGAGCTGTTCGACGCGGGCACCGAACAGGTCGATGCGTTGACCGCCGGTCATCTTCACGTAGAGACCGAAATCGCGTGCCACCTCACCGATCACGATGAGCTGCTCGGGGGTGCACTCGCCACCGGGCATGCGCGGCACGACCGAGTAGGTGCCGTTCTTCTGGATGTTGGCGAGGAAGTGGTCGTTCGTGTCCTGCAGACCGGCCTGCTTGGGGTGCAGGATGTGGTCGGAGTCGGTGGACGCGAGGATCGAGGCCACCACCGGCTTGCAGATGTCGCAGCCGTGTCCGGTGCCGTACTGGGCGATGAGCGCGGAGAAGGTGCGGATGCCGGTGGCCTGGACGATCTCGAACAGCTCGGCGCGCGACTGCTCGAAGTGCTCGCACAGGGCCTTCGACATCTGCACACCCGACTGGGCGAGCAGCTGCTTGATGCTCGGGAGACAACCGCCGCAGGTGGTGCCGGCGCTCGTGCACGACTTGACCTGCGCGATGTCGCAGGCACCTTCGGAGATCGCGCCGCAGATCGCGCCCTTGGTGACACCGTTGCACGAGCACACCTCGGCGTCGTCGGGTAGCGCACCGGCGCCCGGCTTCTCCCCCACCGGGAGATCAGCGTGGCCGGATCCCCCGGCAGTTCGCGGCCCACGAGCGGTCGCAGGTTGCCGTAGGCGGAGGCGTCGCCGACGAGGATGCCGCCGAGCAGGGTCCTGGCGTCGTCGGAGACGACGAGCTTGGCGTAGGTGCCTTCGCGGAGTCGGAGAGCACGACCTCGAGGGCGCCGGGCGTCGTCGCGTGGGCGTCACCGAAGCTCGCGACGTCCACGCCGAGCAGCTTGAGCTTCGTCGACAGGTCGGCGCCGGGGAACTCGGCGGTACCGCCGACGAGCCGGTCGGCGACGACCTCGGCGGTGCTGTAACCGGGGGCGACGAGTCCGTAGCAGGTGCCCTCGACGGCGGCGCATTCGCCGATGGCGTAGACGGCTCGTCCGAGGTGCTCCGGCAGGTACGGTCGGTGAGCACACCGCCGCGGCCGCCGAGTTCGAGTCCGGCCTCCCGGGCGAGCTCGTCCTGGGGACGGACGCCGGCGGAGAAGATCACGAGTCCGGCCTCGAGGACGGTCCCGTCGGACAGGGTCACCTGCAGCGCCTCCGGTCCGGACTCGATCTTCTCGGTGCCCACCCCGGTGTGGGTGACGAGGCCGAGGTCGGTGACGAGACGGTCGAGGACCCGGCCGCCGCCCTCGTCGACCTGGGCGGGCATGAGCCGGTTGTTGTACTCGACGACGTGCGGCGTCACTCCCAGCAGGCGCAGCGCGTTGGCGGCTTCGAGTCCGAGCAGGCCACCACCGATGACGATGCCCGCGAGGCCGGCGGCTTGGCGCGTTCGGCGGCGGCGCGGATGCCGTCGAGATCGTCGAGCGTGCGGTAGACGAAGCAGCCGGGCAGGTCGTGGCCGGGCACCGGCGGCACGAAGGGGTACGAGCCGGTCGCGAGGACGAGGCTGTCGTAGGGCAGAACGTCGCGCGGCGGTGGTGACGGTGGCGGGCCGCGGC
>LATQ01000001.1:2565098-2574550 GCA_001017865.1 Rhodococcus sp. IITR03 | reverse complement strand
TCGCGAGGACGAGGCTGTCGTAGGCAGAACGTCGCCGCCGGCGGTGGTGACGGTGCGGCCGCGCGGTCGATTCCCACGGCGCGGGTGCCGACGCGCAGGTCGACGAGATCGTCTGCTGCGTAGTCGTTTCCGGCGAGAGCGAGTTCCTTGCGGTCCCAGGCTCCGACGTAGGACGACAGTCCCACGCGGTCGTAGGCGGCGTCGGCCTCCTCGCCGAGCACGGTCACCGACCAGCTGTTCTGCTCGTCGCGGACACGCAGGGCTTCGACGAAGCGGTGGGCGACCATTCCGTGTCCGACGACGACGACGTTCTTGCGGCTCATGATGTTCTCTTTCTTCGTGCCGGGGATCGGTCAGACTGCGACGCGGGCCGGGGCGGGAGCCTCGGTGGACGGCTCGCTCGCGGGAGTGGTGTGGGGGCGGCGGAGGAAGACGAACCAGGTCACCGCGATGCACACGAGTAGAAGATCGCGAAGACCCAGAAGGCCATCGTCGCGGACTGCGCCTCGCCGCCGTAGGAGCGCGGAAGACCAGGTTGATGCCGACGCCGCCGAGTCCACCGATGGCACCGGCGAAGCCGATGAGGCACCGGACATGCTGCGCGACCAGGCGGCCTTCTCGTCGCGATCCAGTTCGTCGAGGTCCTGCGCACGGGCCTCGAAGATGGACGGGATCATCTTGTAGACCGAGCCGTTGCCGAGCCCGGAGAGCAGGAACAGGGCGATGAAGCCGAGCACCATGCGGTCAGCACACCGCCGGTTGCGGCGCCGGTGGTGCGGTCGTCGAGGGTGCCGGCGACGATGAGCACCGCGGCGGCCAGGGCCATCGCGACGAAGGTGTAGAGGGTGATTTTCCCGCCGCCGATGCGGTCGGCGAGCTTTCCGCCGAGCGGACGGGAGATGGATCCGAGGAGCGGGCCGATGAAGGCGATCTGCGCGGCGTGCAGGGCGGCCTGGGCGGGGGTGTCGCCGCCGGCGAGGAAGTTGATCTGCAGGACCTGACCGAAGGCGAAGCTGAAGCCGATGAACGAACCGAAGGTGCCGATGTAGAGGAACGAGATGATCCACGAGTCGCGGAACTTCAGTGCGGCGCCCATGGCCCGCAGGTCGGCCTTCTGGTCACGGAGGTTGTCCATGAACAGGGCGGCGCCGAGCGCGGCGACGGCGCACAGGACCAGGTAGACCGCGCAGACGATCCAGGCTCGGTGTTGCCGATGGTGGCGATGACGAGCAGGCCGATCAGCTGGACGGCCGGGACACCGATGTTTCCGCCACCGGCGTTGAGTCCGAGCGCCCAGCCCTTCAGGCGCTGCGGATAGAAGGCGTTGATGTTGGTCATCGACGACGCGAAGTTGCCACCACCGACGCCGGCAAGTGCCGCGACCAGCATGAACGTGGTGTAGGAGTGACCCGGGTTCAGCATCAGGTACAGCGCCCCGATGGTGGGGATCAGCAGTACGAGGGCACTGAAGATGGTCCAGTTGCGGCCGCCGAAGCGGGCGGTGGCGACGGTGTAGGGGATGCGGAGGATCGCGCCGACGAGCGTGGGGACGGCGACCAGGAAGAACTTGCCGGCGGCGTCGATGCCGTACACGTCGGTGGGCATGAACAGCACCATGACCGACCAGATCGACCAGACGGAGAAGCCGACGTGCTCGGCGATCACCGACCAGATCAGGTTGCGCTTGGCGACCTGCTTGCCGCCGGCCTCCCACGCCTCCACATCCTCGGCGTCCCACCGCTCGATCTTGTGACTGCGTGCGAATTTGTCTCTGAGACTTTCATTTTCGATGAAGGTCGTCATCGCCGTTCCTCCTCGGGTCCGTGTTGATCCCAAAGGTAGGAAACGGGTGTTGCTACGGTGCTGCCCGCGGTGACCGTCGCGTCAAGAGTTGCTCACCCCGGCCCCGGCCGCCCTGTGAGGTGTTACAGGAGGAACCGCACGAGGTCGGCGGTGTGCGCCAGGCCCGGGAAGGCGTCCTCGGTCGAGCGCGGGTGCAGCGCGTGCACGGCCAGCCGGAAGATCACCGCGCGCAGCAGCATCTGCGGCCACTCGGGAAGGTCCTCCCAGCGGCCGATGAGTCCTTCGTCGGCACCGCCCCACGACAGTGCGTCGACGACGGCGACGGCGGCCGCCCAGGAGGCCGGACGCCAGTAGGGGGTGATGTCGGTCAGCCCGGGCGCTGCGCGGCCGGCGAACAGGACGGTGCCGAACAGGTCTCCGTGGACGAGCTGGTCGGGCAGGTGCACGGGCTTGCGGAAGGTCGCGAGCTGGTTGATCAGTCGAGGCTCTTACGGCCGTCGGGGGTCACCGTCTCGGGTGCACCCGCCGCGCGGGCGCTGCGCAGGGGTACGGTCTCCCAGGCCGCGCGGTCGGCGGCGACGAAGACGTCGACGTCCTCCCAGGGTGCGACGGGTGGCTGCATGAGGAAACGGGGACGTTCGAGCTGCGCGGTGGCGGTGTGCAGCCGTAGCGACAGCGAGACCACTTCGTCGTGCCGGGGCTCGGACGTGCCGACGATGTAGGTGTCGGCGCGCCATCCGGAGACCACGTAGCGACCATCGGTGGACCGCACCGGGCGGGCCAGCCGCACGCCGTCGACGGTCAGGGTCTCCCGCACTTTGGCGGACCAGGCCGCGCGAGCATGATCGGCGACTCGGGACAGCACGACGTCCCCACACCGGAAACCTCCGTCCCAGTCGGGCCCGAGCGGGACCGGTTCGACATCGCGGAGACCGAATGTGGAGCACACGTGCTGAGGCGGTTCGGGTGAGCTCACGACGCTCAACCTACCTTCGCAGACCGCCCGGATCGGGAAGGCACTCCGCTGTTTCAGGTCACAACGAGGTCACCGTCAGTAGACCGGCAGCGAGGTGTCGACCTGCTGCGCCCACGCGATCACGCCACCGTGCAGATGCGTCGCATCCGAGAAACCCGCTCGCGCAAGGACTTCGAGCGCTTCGGCCGAGCGGATACCGGTCTTGCAGTACAGCACGATCGGGGTGTTCTGCGGCAGGTCGGCGAGGGCCTCGCCGGAGAGGATGCGGTCCTTCGGCACGAGCCGTGCACCGTCGATACGGACGATCTCCCACTCGACGGGTTCGCGCACGTCGATCAGCGCGAGGTCGCGGCCCTCGTCGAGCATGCGGCGCAGTTCGGTGGGGGTGACGGCCGATCGCGCGACGCAGCGGCGTCGGGAACGATCCCGCAGAAGGCCTCGTAGTCGACGAGTTCGGTGACCGGCACCCGTCCCGGATCGCGGCGCAGGGTCACCGTGCGGAACGACATCGCGAGCGCGTCGTAGATCATGAGCCGGCCGAGCAAGGGCTCACCGATCCCCGTGATGAGCTTGATCGCCTCGGTGGCCATGACGGTGCCGATCGTGCCGGGCAGGACACCGAGCACACCGCCCTCGGCGCACGAGGGAACCATGCCCGGCGGCGGCGCCTCGGGGTAGAGGTCGCGGTAGTTCAGGCCGCGCCCGTCGGGAGCGTCCTCCCAGAACACCGACACCTGACCTTCGAACCGGAAGATCGAGCCCCACACGTACGGCCTGCCGGCGAGGACAGCGGCGTCGTTGACGAGATAGCGGGTCGCGAAGTTGTCGGTGCCGTCGAGGATCAGGTCGTACTGCTCGAACAACTGCACGGCGTTGCTCGACTCCAGCCTCGTCTCGTACAGACGCACGGTGACACCGTCGTTGATTGCCAAGATGCTGTCGCGGGCGCTCTCCCCCTTGGGCCGTCCGACGTCGGAGCGGCCGTGGATCACCTGCCGCTGCAGGTTCGACGTCTCCACGTCGTCGAACTCGACGATGCCGATCGTGCCGACGCCCGCCGCCGCCAGATACAGCAGCGCGGGCGAACCGAGTCCGCCGGCGCCGATGCACAGCACCCGCGCGTTCTTCAACCGCCGCTGACCGGTGACCCCGACGTTCGGGATGATCAGGTGACGGCTGTACCGGGCGACCTCCTCGCGACCGAGCTCCGGGCCGGGTTCCACCAGCGGCGGAAGGGATCGGCGCGTCGACGGTGTCGTTGCGGTCACGGGTTCTCCTGTCGCGATGCGTCCTGCGTCACCGTCCATGGTGCCATTCGGTGCTGCAACCCCACCCCGCCCCGCCCGTCGACCCCCGCCCGGCCCGGCGACTACCGTGCTCGGCGTCTACGCCGCGGGTACGGCCAGGGGTTGAACCGGCAGCGCAGCCCGTCGGCGGGGACCGCGCCGTCCGGGTCCAGGCGCGCGATGTCGTCGTTGGCGGTGCCGAAGGTCTGCTGCATCATGATCGGCGCGAGACCGCCGTCGGTGGTGCAGGCGTCGTGTTGCGCCAGGCCGATGGCGTGGCCGACCTCGTGGTTGACGACGTACTGGCGATACGACCCGATGTCGCCCTGGAAGGCGACGGCCCCGCGCACCCACCGCGCTTCGTTGAGGAGCACCCGCTCCATCGAGGGGTTGAAGCACGATCCCTCGAGCGGGATGTCGTAGCCGCATCCTTCGCGGATGGTCATCTGCGAGGTGAGGGAGATCCGGAAGTCCGGCTCGCCGGTGTCGATGCGGCGGAAGGCGACCGCCTGGTCGCCGATCCAGCTCCGCGGATCGGCGAGGGTGCGGTCCACCATCGTCGCGAAGGCCGCGTCGCCGCCGTAACCGGTGGTGTCGATGCCCTCCTCGAGTTCCACCGTGTAGGTGAACACGCGGTTCTGCCCCGCACCGACCTGCCCGGTGGTGCCGGGCACGACCCGCCACTGCCGCGCACCGACTTCCGTGAACGGCCCGCCGTCCGGCAGGGCACCGGACTCGAGCGACTCGGGGAAGGCCCCATCGGGCTGCGGGGCCTCGACGATGATCTCGGTGACCTCGCTCGCGACGACCGGATCGCGGGCTCCTCCGCTCCTCCCCACGCGCGGCGTCCCACAGCACGACCAGGGTCACGACGGCGAGGATCGGGACGGCATAGGCGCGCCAGCCGTAGGTGGCGACGAATCTGCACGCGGGTCTGCTTGCGGACGTCGCGTTCGGGTCGCGGTCGGCGAGGCGGCCGGTCCGGCCGTCCCACCGGGTCCCACACGGCACGTAGAGGCTGGTGCGACCGGCGACCCGGCTCGGATCGTTCCGTTCCTCGCGACCGGGACGAACCGGACGACGTCGGGGAAGGATCTGTCTGCGAGGAGCCCTGCGGCCCCCTGCTCTCGCGCACTCCTCCACGCTCGATCACGGATGTCAGGATGTCATATCGAGACCATTTCGATATCCGAAGCGTCGAAGGCGTGCCCCCATCCGTGCACCGGGAACGGATACTGGTCGGTAGGCCGGTCCGTTCGATACGCAGGTTCACCTGTAACCTGCAAAGACGAGGAGCGCCGAGGTGGCACACGCCACTATCGGAGTAGTGCAGATTGGGAGCAAGCATGACCGACGTCACCGAACGAGCATCCGGCCGGGGTAACAACGGCAAACGGGGCGCCCGGATGCCGCGTGACGAACGTCGTGCACAGCTGCTCGAGGCTGCCAGTGAGGTCTTCGTAACACGCGGTTACCACTCGGCCGGCATGGACGAGATCGCCGAATGCGCCGGAGTGAGCAAGCCGGTGCTGTACCAGCACTTCCCCGGCAAGCTCGAGCTCTACTGCGCCGTGCTGCAGAACTATGTGGACACCCTCATCAACGGCGTCCGCCAGGCCCTGCGGTCCACGACCGACAATCGTCAGCGTGTGCGTGCCGCGGTGCAGGCCTTCTTCGATTTCGTCGACAACGACAGCCAGGGATTCCGTCTCGTCTTCGAATCGGACCTCATGGGCGAGCCGCAGGTGTCGCGGCGGGTCGAGCAGGCCACCGAGGCGTGCGTCGACGCCGTCTTCGACCTCGTGAGCCACGATTCGGGCCTCGATCCGTACCGGGCCCGCATCCTCGCGGTCGGCCTGGTGGGAACGAGCCAGTTCACGGCTCGTTACTGGCTCGACGCCGCGCGTCCGATCCCCAAGGAGGACGCCGTGGACACCACGGTCGCGCTGGCCTGGGGCGGTCTGAAGCACGTGCCGCTGCAGCCGGAGCTCCGTCGTCGCTGACGACACAGGCGCCGTCGTCGCTGACGACACATACCGAGAACGACGAACGGGCCGGGGCGACATGCCCCGGCCCGTTCTCGTCGGTCGCTCTCAGTTGGCGGCGAAGCGACCTTGCCCAGCGTGGCAGGACCGATGTCCACGTAGCTGATCTTGGCGGCCTGCACGAGAACCTTGCGGCCCTTCTCGTCGACAAGTGCGAGCACCCCGTCGTCGGCGCCGTTCAACGCGGCCCGGACGAGCTTCTCCACCTCGTCGGGCGTCTGGTCGCTGACGACGACAACTTCGCGCGGGCTGTCCGCGACGCCGATCTTGACCTCCACGGTGGACCTCCGATTCTCATGCGTTGAAACCGAGCTGGTACTGCTGTCAGCCCCAGGCTAATGCAGTCCGAGCACCGACATCCGCTCGGCGTGCTCGACCTGCATGCGATCGAACAGTGCGGCGATGTTCGTCAGGTCGCCGGACGCGAGAATCACCAGCTCGGCGAGTTCCTCGTTCTGCGCGAGGACGTACTGCGCCTGGGTGATGGCCTCGCCGAGCAGCCGGCGTCCCCACAGCATCAGGCGGTCCTTCTGCAGCGGGCTGCGCTCGACGACCTCGCGGACCTCCTGCACCACGAACTCCGAGTGGCCGGTCTCGGCGAGGACCTCCCGGACCACCGTGGAGACCTCGGGAGCGAGCATGTCGGCGATCTCACAGTAGAAATCTGCGGCGATCCCGTCACCCACGTAGGCCTTGACGAGGACCTCGAGCCAGGTCGAGGGAGCGGTCGAGGCGTGGTAGGCGTCGAGCGCCTTGCGATAGGGCTCCATCGCCGCGTAGATCTCGACGCCGCGATCGGTGAGCGCGGTTCGGAGCGTCTCGAAATGGCTCATCTCCGCAGCTGCCATGCTTGCGAGCGCGACCCGCCCGCGCAGGGACGGGGAGAACCGGGCGTCCTCGGCGAGACGGTAGAACGCCGAGATCTCGCCGTACGCGAGCACTGCGAAGAGCTCTGCGACACCGGGGTGATCGGCGGGGACTGCGGGTCCGCCCGGCGTCGCGCCGGACTCGGAGGTGGACTGCGGCGTATCGGCTCCCATGACGACGAAGCGTAGTACTACCTCGTGGAATGCGCCGGAACCGGTACAATGGATCGGGAAGCCCGCGCTTCGAGCCGCCGACCGTGGCCCGCGAGCTTCCCAGATAATGTGCGCGCACCCGAACTGCGGATCGCTGCCGCGCTTCGCCGAGCCTGGTGGATACCGCTCGCGCTGAGGTGCAGGCCGGTCGCCTTTCCCCCTCGTGCGTGCGTGCCGAGACCAGGAAGGCCGGACCCCTGAGCAAGATCACCATCGACCACGAAGACGACGCGAGCGAAACGACCGTCTCCGCACAACTCGATTCCACCCACGTACCCCCCACCTTCGGCGAACTCGGCGTCCGCGACGAGATCGTCCGCGCCCTCGCCGAGGTCGGCATCGAACGCACCTTCGCGATCCAGGAACTCACCCTGCCGCTCGCCCTCGCCGGCGACGACCTCATCGGTCAGGCCCGTACGGGTATGGGCAAGACCTTCGGCTTCGGCGTTCCGCTCCTGCACCGCATCGCCACCGAGGGTTCCGGTACGACCACGCTCGACGGCACTCCACGTGCGCTCGTGATCGTCCCGACCCGCGAACTGTGCATCCAGGTCACCAACGACCTCGTGAACGCCTCCAAGTACCTGCCCGGCAGCCGCAAGTCGGGCCTCGAGGTCCTGTCGATCTACGGTGGCCGCCCCTACGAGCAGCAGATCGACGAACTGAAGAAGGGTGTCGACGTCGTCGTCGGTACTCCCGGTCGTCTGCTCGACCTCGCCAACCAGGGTCATCTGATCCTCGGCAAGATCGGCGTGCTCGTCATGGACGAGGCCGACGAGATGCTCGACCTCGGCTTCCTGCCCGACATCGAGCGCATCCTCACGATGGTCCCCGACCGTCGTCAGACGATGCTCTTCTCGGCCACGATGCCCGGCCCGATCATCACTCTCGCCCGCACGTTCCTGAATCGCCCGACGCACATCCGCGCCGAGGAAGCCGAATCATCGGCCGTGCACGAGCGCACCCAGCAGTTCGTCTACCGGGCGCACGCGCTCGACAAGGCCGAGCTCGTCGCCCGCGTGCTGCAGGCCGAGGGACGTGGCGCCACCATGATCTTCACCCGCACCAAGCGCACGGCGCAGAAGGTGGCCGACGACCTCGTCGAGCGCGGTTTCGCGTGCGGCGCGGTGCACGGCGACCTCGGTCAGATCGCACGCGAGAAGGCACTCGACAAGTTCCGCAGCGGCAAGATCGACGTCCTCGTCGCGACGGACGTCGCCGCCCGCGGCATCGACATCGACGACGTCACCCACGTCATCAACTATCAGTGCCCCGAGGACGAGAAGACCTACGTCCACCGCATCGGCCGTACCGGTCGCGCCGGACGCACCGGTATCGCGATCACCCTCGTCGACTGGGACGACGTGCCGCGCTGGCAGCTCATCGACAAGGCTCTCGATCTCGGTATCCCGGATCCGATCGAGACCTACTCGAGCTCCCCGCACCTGTTCGAGGAGCTGAGCATCCCGTCCGACGCCACCGGACGCGTCCGCAAGGCCGCTCCCGCCGCCTCCGACAACGGTGAGAAGCGCGAGCGCGTCGAGCGCGAGGCGGATCCCGACCGAAGCGCAACCGGGTCCGCCGCCGCACCGTCCGCGGAAAGTCGGCCGACGGTCCGCGCGATGCCGCCGCAACCGGTTCCGACGACTCGGCGAAGGCCGAGAACGAGTCTGCCGCAGCGGAGACGGGTGAGGACACCGGGGCTTCCGCTCCGGCACGTCGTCGCCGTCGTCGCCGTCGCACCCGCTCGGGCGAGGGCCCCGCCGGTCGCGCAGAGCAGCAGGACACGTCGAACGTGGAAGCGGTCTCGACGTCGTCTGCCCGATAACCACGTGCTCGCGCCCGAGCGCCGCACCCGCACCGACCTTCTCGTCGCAGCCGCACTCGTCGTCACCGCTCTGGTGGCGGCGAGTGTCGTCTGGCTGAACTCGGATGCGCGGGGCACCACGTCGACCACCTGGGACGGACCCGTCCCCACTCCTGCTGCCGCGCAGGCGCTTCCGCGCACTCTCGCCGAACTGTGGCGTGCTCCGAGTACGGCGACGACCGCGCCGGTGGTGTCCGGGGGCACGATCGCCACGGCCGACAGTGGTGCGGTGGTCGGCCGCGACCGCAGTCGGGCGAGGAACGCTGGCGGTACGACCGCGACCGGGCGTTGTGCGCGGTCACCGAGGCCTGGGGCGACGTGGTCTCGGCCTACCGCGGCCCACGCGGATGCGGTCAGGTCACCGCGCTCGTACTCGGGGCAGTGGCGCTCGCGGCG
>LATQ01000001.1:2558865-2564998 GCA_001017865.1 Rhodococcus sp. IITR03 | reverse complement strand
GCCGCATCTGGTGCGTGCGGACGAGTCGTCGCGCACGTGCGCGCCCGGGCCTCGCGCCCGATCGGACTTCAGGTCGACGGCGACTATCTCGGACTCCGCACCGAGGTCGAGTTCGTGGCCGTACCGTCGATCCTCGATGTCGTCGCGCCCCGCTGACGACCCCCTCTAGCGGGACAGCGACAGAAAGAAAAGCACGAATTCTGTGATTACCACTACCTTCTCGGCCCGAGTGGAGTAGAAAGAGGGATTGGCGAACTCGTAGCTCACAACAGCGTGAGCTTCCCCACGATCGTGGTCGATTCTATTGACTCCACGCTCGTTCGTGAAAGCATTCACAAGTAACCGCGCGGAAACACTCCGTGCCACAGGCGTGAACACGCATTGACCATCAGCCGGTGCACACGCACCATCGAAGGAGAGTAGAAGCATGGACTGGCGCCACAAGGCCATCTGCCGCGACGAGGATCCGGAACTGTTCTTCCCCGTGGGGAACAGCGGCCCGGCTCTCGCGCAGATCGCGGATGCCAAGCTCGTGTGCAACCGTTGCCCCGTCACCGCCGAATGCCTTTCCTGGGCGCTCGAGTCCGGCCAGGATGCCGGGGTCTGGGGCGGTATGAGCGAGGACGAGCGCCGCGCTCTCAAGCGTCGCAACGCCCGCACCCGCGCTCGCACGGCGGTCTGAGCAGCTCCGACAGACGTTCGAAGGCCCGGCCCCCTCACGGAGGCCGGGCTTCTTACGTGCACAGGCCGAAGCGGTCAGGCGACCGGTACCTTGCCCAGCGGTAATTGCAGGCGCGCATCGGTCCCGCCGGTCTCGTTGGAGGTCAGTTCCAGCGATCCGCCGAGTTCGGCGGCCACGAGGTCCGGACGATCTGCAGACCGAGCCGGTTCGACGCCTCGAGGCTGAATCCGTCGGGAAGGCCTTTCCCCTCGTCACGGACCACGACGTCGAGCATGCGGGCCGAACGCTGTGCCCTCACAGTGACCGTGCCGTTGACGCCCGGATCGAAAGCGTGCTCGACGGCGTTCTGGACGAGCTCGGTCAGCACCATGACCAGGGGCGTCGCCCGATCTGCGGGGAACACACCGAGGTTCCCCTCCCGCAGCACGCGGATCTGGCTGCCCACCGTCGACACGTCGACGACGATGGGGATCAGCTGGTCGAAAACACCGTCGAGATCGACCTCCTCGTCCACGGACATCGACAGCGCCTCGTGCACGAGGGCGATGGACGTCACCCGGCGAACCGCTTCGCCGAGGGCCTGCTGGGCTTCGGTGTTCCCGGTTCGGCGCGCCTGCAGTCGCAGCAGTGCGGCGACCGTCTGCAGATTGTTCTTGACGCGATGGTGGATCTCGCGGATGGTCGCGTCCTTGCTCAGCAGTGCGCGGTCGCGTCGTTTGACCTCGGTGACGTCGCGGACGATCACCGCGGCGCCCTGATCTTGCCTCCCGGATTCAGGACCAATGCACGGATCAGAACCGTGGCACCGCGTGCTCGATCTCCATGCGTTGCCCCAGACGGCCCTCCACGGCCCCGCGGAGGTAGTCGGTGACGTCGCGGCTCTCGAAGGGGTCGGTGACCAGTGCGCGGGTCGTCTCCACGAGATCCTGACCGATCAGGTCGGAGTTCAGACCCATCCGGTGATAGGCCGACAGCGCGTTCGGGCTGGCGTAGACGACCTTACCCTTCCGGTCGAGCCGGATGAATCCGTCGCCCGCACGCGGACTCGACTTGGTGTCCGAGCGCGCCTCGGGCGTGGGGAAGGTGCCCTCGCTGATCATCCGGTAGAGGTCGTCGGCGCATTCGAGATAGGCGGTCTCGAGCGCGCTGGCCGACCGTCGCGACACGCGGGCGGCGTCGCGGCTGAACACCGCGACGACCCGACCGTCCCAGCGCACCGGCACGGCCTGACGGATGTTGATCCCGGCGCCGGGGACGACTTGACGTCGACGATCTCTCCGGTTTCGAAAGCCTCACGGACGTAAGGATGTTCGTTGTCGGAGACGAGCATGCCGACGGCGTCCTCGGGAATCACCGTCGAGGCGGTGGTGGGCCGGCACTGTGCGACGCACACGATTCCGGACGGCGCCGCGTCGACCCACAGGAGGACGTCGGCGAACGACAGGTCGGCGAGCAACTGCCACTCGCCCACGACACGTTGGAGGTGATCGACGGCCGCGCCCGGAAGATCCGTGTACCTTGCGAGCAACGAACTGAGTGTGGACACGGGAACCGCTTTCGTACTCAGGAGATATCCGCCGTCAGGAGATCACGGCGATGAGGTCGCCCTGCTGGATGACATCCCCGACCGAGACTCCGACGGAGGTCACGGTGCCCGCCGACTCGGCGAGCACGGGAATCTCCATCTTCATCGACTCGAGGATCACCAGCGTGTCGCCCTCGGCCACCACGTCACCCTCTCGCACGACGACCTCGAACACGGTCGATACCATCTCCGCGCGTACGTCTTCCGCCATCGAACACCTCGTTTCACGCTCCGGCGGCGGACCTGCCGACAGGACCACTCGACCGCACGTGAAACACTGTAATGAACGAGAAAGGAGATCCCACCATGGGTAAGCGAGGTCGCAAGAAGCGCAGCCGCAAGGGTAACGCCGCCAACCACGGCAAGCGTCCCAACGCCTGAGACGCGGACAGGGCCGGAAAGCAGCAGCTTTCCGGCCCCTGTCACGTTCGGGGTGTCTCGTCTACGACTCGGTACGAGTGAACTCGTCTACGACTCGGTACGAGTGAACTCGCCTACGACTCGGTACGAGTGAACTCGCCTACGACTCGGCGCTGTCCGTCTCGGTGATCACCACGGTGCGGCGGATCTGCAGCATCAGCCGCTCCCGCAGGCCCTCGGGTGCGTGTTCCCCGCCGCACTTGCGGCTGAGCAGCGATTTGATCTTCTCCTCGATCCCGTAGGCCTCGAGGCAGGTGCCGCACTCGTCGAGGTGCCGCTGCAGCTTCTCGCGGGAACCGGCGTCGCACTCGGAATCGAGAAGCAGGTAGACGTCCGCGATGACCGCCGAGCAGTCGAGTCGATCGAAGTCGGGTTCGCTCACTGCGGTGCTCCCTTTCCGCTCTCGGGCCGATCCGATGTTCCGGTTGTCGCGTCCACGGCCTTCTCCCGCATGAAACCGCGATCGCGCGCCACGTCGGCCAACAGGCCCCGCAACTGCTTGCGACCCCGGTGCAGTCTCGACATCACGGTGCCGATCGGCGTCCCCATGATCTCGGCGATCTCCTTGTAGGGGAACCCTTCGACGTCGGCGTAGTAGACGGCCATGCGGAACTCCTCGGGAAGCTCCTGCAACGCCGCCTTGATGTCGTCGTCGGGAAGCGCGTCGAGTGCCTCGACCTCCGCGGACCGCAGACCGGTCGACGAATGCTCGGCCGTGGCGGCGAGCTGCCAGTCGGTGATCTCGTCTGTCGGGTACTGCGCGGGTTGCCGCTGACGCTTCCGGTACGAGTTGATGTAGGTGTTGGTGAGGATCCGGTACAGCCAGGCCTTGAGATTGGTGCCCTCGCGGAACGACCGGAAGGCGGAGAACGCCTTGATGTAGGTCTCCTGTACGAGGTCCTCGGCGTCGGAGGGATTGCGGGTCATCCGCAGCGCAGCGCCGTAGAGCTGATCGAGCAGGGGAAGTGCATCCCGCTCGAACCGCTCGGTCAGTTCTTCCACAGACTCCTCGATCACACCGATCCCTTCATCGACGCCTGTCGAGAAGGCTACCGGTCCGACGGCGTCCGGATCGGCGGGACGTCCGGCGGCGTCCGGTCGAGGCGGGCACAGCACTGCCACGAATTCTCCGATCGTCGGGTGTCGGGTGGCGGTGGATCCACCCGTCGGTGTGCAACGCCGTACCCACCGCGCTTGTTCCCCACCTCCGGTTTTCTAGAGTGATCGGATGGCCTCGACATCCACTCCCGCGACGGTGTTGTTGAAGCGCGAGGAGGTCGCGCACCGGGTCCACGAGTACGCACACGACCCGAGGTCCACATCCTTCGGCGCCGAAGCCGTCGAGGAACTCGGTGCACGCCTCGGGGTCTCCCCCGCACAGATCTTCAAGACTCTGGTGGTGTTGCTGTCGGACGGCAAGCTCGCCGTCGCGGTGATCCCGGTCCCGGCGACGCTGTCGCTCAAGGCCGCAGCGGGGGCGCTGGGCGGCGGCAAAGCGGTGATGGCCGATCACACCGCCGCCGAACGCGCGACCGGATACGTCGTCGGCGGCATCTCCCCACTCGGTCAGCGCAAGCGTCTGCGCACCGTGATCGACGCCTCCGCCGAGCAGTGGGACCGGGTGCTGTGCAGCGCGGGCCGCCGCGGGCTCGAGATCGAACTGGATCCGCGCGATCTGATCCGGTTGACCGGCGCGGTCGTGGCATCGATCACGGCCGGCCCGTAGCGTCCGGCGTCTACAGCAGCACCATCTGATCGCCGGCACCGTCGTCGGGTTGCAGCAGTTCGGGGCCGTTGTTGCGGATGCTGTTGACCTTCGCGGACACGCGGCGGATCTCGATCGCCGAGATCGCCTCGACGCTCGGCACGATCAGATCCGGATGGCCGAGGCTGTCGGGGTCGAGCCACGCGTCCCACCGCTCCGGCGGGAGGATCAGCGGCATCCGCTCGTGCACGTTGCCGAGTTGCTCGACCGACTGCGCGGTGAGGATCGCCGTGCTCGACAGCGGCAGCGCCTTCGGGTTCCGCGGGTCGCGCCACTCCGCCCACACCCCGGCCATGCAGATCCGCGATCCGTCGGCCGGCGCCATGAAGTACGGCACCTTGCGGGGCTTGCCGTCCGGCGCGGGTTCGACCTGCACTCGTACCAGCCGTCCATCGGGACCAGGCACCGCTTGTAGCGCAGCGACCGCGCGAAACTCGGCTTGGTGGCGACCGACTCGGATCGCGCGTTGATCAGCGGTGCGCTTCCGCCCACCTCTTCGGCGAAGGGCGGCACGAGTCCCCAGCGCATGCGTCGGATACGGCGGCGGACGGAACCGTCGGGATCCTCCTCGTCGTGCCGGGCGACGACGGTGAGCACCTCGGTCGTCGGCGCGACGTTGTAGTCGGGGCCGCGCCCGTCCGGGCCGCTGCTGCCGTCGCCGGTCTCGTCGAGTGCGTCGAGTTCGACGGCGA
This sequence comes from Rhodococcus sp. IITR03, assembly GCA_001017865.1. The sequence continues at coordinate 2,559,854 of LATQ01000001.1, read as the reverse complement.
GCGTCGCCGGGTCGGCCGTGGAGACATACCTTCCGCACATGCCGTCGAGTGTGGCATCGCCGGGTGACGGAACCGACACCGGCGCGCACCGGGTGGGCGAGGGTGCCCGCACCGGTCCGGATGGGTGAAGATGGTCGGGTGAGTCTGTGGAGAGCACCCCGCGCCGTGTCCCCGGTTCGAGCGTCGGTGACGCTGCCGGGATCGAAGTCGATCACCAACGTGCCCTGATCCTGGCCGCACTCGCCGACGGGCCGTCCACCCTGACCGGCGCGCTGCGCAGCCGCGACACCGATCTGATGATAGGGCCCTGCGCACGCTCGGCTCGACCGTCACCGAGCGCGACGGCGGCACCACCCTCGACGTGACCCCCGGCCCCCTGCGCGGAGGCGAGGTCGCCTGCGGACTGGCCGGCACGGTCATGCGGTTCGTACCGCCGCTGGCCGCACTGGCGACGGCGATGTGCCGGTTCGACGGCGACGAGCAGGCCCGCGTCCGCCCGATGAGCACCGTGCTCGACGCCTGCGCGCCCTCGGTGCCGACATCGACGGCGACCGGCTGCCTTCACCGTGCACGGCCGCGGTGCGGTGCGCGGTGGTTCCGTCACCATCGACGCGTCCGCGTCCTCGCAGTTCGTCTCGGGTCTGCTGCTGTCCGGTGCCGCCTTCGACGAGGGCGTGGTGGTCCACCACGCCGGCGAACCGGTGCCCTCGATGCCGCACATCGAGATGACGGTCGAGATGCTCCGCACGGCCGGGGTCCCCGTCGACACCTCCGAGGCCGACACCTGGCGGGTGCCCCCACGACCATCAAGCCGTCGACGTCACCGTCGAGCCCGACCTGTCGAACGCAACCCCCTTCCTCGCGGCCGCGGCGGTCACCGGTGGTGTCGTCTCGGTGCCCCTGTGGCCGGAGTCGACACCCAGGCCGGCGATGCGATCCGCGGCATCCTCGAGCGATGGGCGCGGAGGTGACCGTGGGCCGACGGGGAC
>LATQ01000001.1:2550246-2558765 GCA_001017865.1 Rhodococcus sp. IITR03 | reverse complement strand
GTCGCGGCCCTCGCTGCGGTCGCCGCCTCGCCCTCCGACCTGCGCGGTATCGCGCACCTGCGCGGTCACGAGACCGACCGGCTGGCGGCACTCGCCACCGAGATCGGTCGTCTCGGCGGTTCGATCACCGAGACCGAGGACGGGCTGCACATCGAGCCGGCTCCGCTGCACGGCGGCACCTGGCACTCCTACGCCGACCACCGGATGGCCACGGCCGGGGCGATCCTCGGGCTCGTCGTCGACGGGATCGAGGTGGAGGACATCGGCACCACCGCCAAGACGCTCCCCGACTTCGAGGGTCTGTGGGAGTCGCTACTGACGGGGAGCGACTCCTGAGGCGGCGGGAGTACGACGAGTCCGACGTCCGGGTTCGCCCCGGACGCGGCTCGCGGCCGCGCACGAAGGACCGCCCGGCCCATCTCGATGCCGAGGAGGGCATGGTCGTCTCCGTCGACCGAGGTCGGTGGGGTGTCGCGCTCGGCGGTGATCCCGATCGGATCGTGACGACGATGCGGGCACGCGAGCTCGGCCGGACCCCGATCGTGGTGGGCGATCAGGTGGGTGTCGTCGGCGATCTCTCCGGTCGCCCGACACGCTCGCGCGCATCGTGCGGGTCGAGGACCGCAGCACCGTCCTGCGGCGCACGGCCGACGACACCGATCCGTTCGAGCGCATCGTCGTCGCCAATGCCGAACAGCTGCTCATCGTGGTCGCGCTCGCCGATCCCCCACCGCGGACCGGACTCGTCGAACGCGCACTCGTCGCGGCCTACGCCGGCGGTCTCGCTCCCCTGCTGGGACTGACCAAGAGCGACCTCGCCGATCCCGACGAGTTCGCCGCGCACTTCACGGATCTCGACATCCCGGTGCTGCTCGTCGGTCAGGACGACGATCTCACCGCCCTGCACGAGCGGATCGACGGTCGCGTGACCGCCCTGATCGGGCACTCGGGGGTCGGCAAGTCGACACTGGTGAACAGGCTCGTCCCCGACGCCGACCGCGCCACCGGTGAGGTCTCCGGGGTGGGCAAGGACGGCACACCTCCACCCAGTCGGTGGCCCTGCACCTGCCCGAGGCGGTGGGTGGTCGACACCCCGGGCATCCGGTCGTTCGGGCTCGCGCACATCGGGCCCGACGACGTCGTCGCGGCGTTCGGGGACCTGGCCGAAGCGGTCGAGGACTGCCGCGCGGGTGCACGCATCTCGGCCCGCCCGCCGATCCCGAATGCGCCTTCGACTCGTTGGAGGGCAAGTCGCACAACCGGGCGATGGCCGTGCGCGAACTGCTCACGGCGCTCGCGTCCAACGACCCTTGGTGAACCGACGAACCCCGGTTGAACGCACGAACCCCGGCACCTGTGGTGCCGGGGTTCGTGCTCGTTCTCGTGACCGTCAGCGCATGCCGAGCGCGCGGCGGATGAATCCGCGCTTGCGGGTCTTCTCGATGGTGGTGGCCAGACCCACACGGCGGCCGGTGGCCGGATCGATCTCCGGCGCTCCGCCGAAGCCCCGCTCGGAGGCGGTCTCCGGGGCGGCGTCGCGGTCGTCCTTGAGGTACTTGTCGGGCAGCGACAGCTTCGCGATGGTGCGCCACGACTTCCAGTACTGCACCGCGAGCGGGCCGGTGGTGTACGGCAGGTCGTACTTCTCGCACAGCTCACGCACCCGCACCGCGATCTCCGCGTACCGGTTGGACGGCAGGTCGGGGTAGATGTGGTGCTCGATCTGGTAGCTCAGGTTGCCGGTCATGAAGTCCATGACCTTGCCGCCGGAGATGTTCGCGGAGCCGAGCATCTGACGCAGGTACCACTGGCACGCGTCTCGGTCTCGATGTCCTGCTTCGTGAACTTCTCCGCACCGTCCGGGAAGTGACCGCAGAAGATCACCGCGTTGGTCCAGATGTTGCGCACGAAGTTGGCCGTGGCGTTGGCTTCATCGTGGACTTCCACGACTTGCCGGTGAGCGCCGGATAGATCACGTAGTCCTTGAGGTGCTGCTTGCCGAGCTTGGCGAGCACCTCCTTGCCGCGTGCCTTGGTGAGCTCGCGGTCGTCGCGTCCCTGGATGACCTTGCCGAGCTCGAGCAGCTGGATGGCGATGCCGTACTGGAACAGCGCTGCGAGGATGGCGTTGTACGCGACGTTGCCGAGGTAGAACGGCTTCCATCGCTGGTCGCGGGTGACGCGCAGCAGTCCGTATCCCACATCGTCGTCCATACCGAGGATGTTGGTGTACTTGTGGTGCAGGTAGTTGTGGGTGATCTTCCAGTGCGCCGACGGGTCGACATTGTCCCACTCCCAGTTGGCCGAGTGCACCTCGGGTCGTTCATCCAGTCCCACTGCCCGTGCATCACGTTGTGCCCGAGCTCCATGTTCTCGATGATCTTCGACAGGGAGAGCATGCCCGTGCCCAGCAGCCACAGCGGACGCTTGTTCGAGCCGAGCAGCACGAGCGCCCGCCGATCTCGAGGCCGCGCTGCAGCCGGATCGTGTTGCGGACGTATCGAGCGTCGCGCTCACCGCGGGACTCCTCGATATCGCGCCGGATGGCGTCGAGTTCGCGGCCGATGGCCTCGACGTCCGCCTCCGTCAGGTGCGCGTACTCCTTGACATCCGATATCGCCATGCGGGCTACTCTACCGTAGGTTACGGGCCCGTAGGTTAGCCGGATTCGGAGCTGTGGCGCGAATCACACAGTGACGGAAGGTCGCCGGTGACCCGATTCACCACGGCGACGACGACGCTCTGCTACCGCATGCTCCGCGTGGACCCGCAGCGCCGTGAGGAGACCCCGGCGACGTCCGGTGGACGTCTCGGTGACCACCGCGGGCGCGTCCGGGCGCACCTGTCGAACTTGCGCTCGGAGGAGGTCTCGGGGGCGTCATCGGCCGTCGCCTTGAGGAACCGGTCGGGCAAGGCGAGCTTGTGGATCGTGCGCAGGGCGAGCCAGTACTGCCGGGCGAGCGAGCCGGTCGTGTACGGCAGGTCGTACTTGCCGCACAGCGCCCGCACACGGGCGGCGACCTCCGGGTAGCGGTTGCTCGGCAGGTCCGGGAACAGGTGATGCTCGATCTGGTAACTGAGATTCCCGGTGAGGAAATCCATCGCACGCCCACCGGAAATGTTTGCGCTGCCGAGCAACTGGCGCAGATACCACTCCCCGCGCGTCTCGTTCTCGTAGTGCTCGGTCGTGAACTTCTCTGCGCCGTCGGGGAAGTGGCCGCAGAAGATCACGAGATACGCCCAGATATTGCGGATCACGTTCGCGGTGAGGTTCGCCGACAACGTGCTGCGCCAGGCCGGGCCGGTGAGCGCCGGGAAGAACACCAGGTCCTTGACGACCTGCCGGCCGGCCTTCGCCGCGAATTCCTTGTTGGGCCCCGAATTCCACTGCGCGGGCGGGACGCCCTCGAGTTCCTTCTTCGCCGAGAGGTCGTGCAGCGCGATCCCCCACTCGAAGGTCAGCGCGAGGACGATGTTCGCGATCGGCTGCGCGAGATTGCGCGGACGCCACTTCTCGTCGCGCGTCATCCGCAGGATGCCGAATCCCACGTCTTCGTCCATGCCCACGATGTTCGTGTAGGTGTGGTGCGCGTAGTTGTGGGCGCGCTTCCAGTGCTCGGACGGACCGGTCTGATCCCATTCCCACGAGGTCGAGTGGATCTCGGGGTCGTTCATCCAGTCCCACTGCCCGTGCATCACGTTGTGCCCGAGTTCCATGTTCTCGATGATCTTCGCGAGCGACAGCGCCGCGGTACCGATGATCCAGCGCGACCGTCGACGCGAACCGAACAGCGCGCAGCGTCCGACCACCTCCAGCACACGCTGCGCACGGATGACGGAATGGATGTAGCGGGCGTCCCGCGGGCCGCGCGAATTCTCCACATCCCGTCGAATCGCGTCGAATTCGTTTGCGAGAGCAACAATGTCGTCTTCGGTCAGATGAGAGAACGCGCGGATGTCGGTGATGGCCAAGCGGGATCCTTCGGAGGTTTGCTGTCGGTGTCTACACGTCCAGTGTGCAGTCGCCGGCAGCGGCGGAGATGCAGGTCTGGACGCGTTCGCCCTCTGCGTGCTCCTTGCCGGATCGCAGATCGACGACGTGCCCCTTCTCGAGCGGCACAACACAAGTCTGACAGATTCCCATCCGACAACCGAAGGGCATCAGCGCACCGACGCTCTCACCGGCCTCGAGAATCGTCGTGGCGCCGTCCACGGTGACGGTTTTGCCGGACTTCGCGAACGTGATCGTTCCGCCCGAGCCCGAGGTGTCGGCACGGCTGACGGCGAAGCGCTCGAGGTGGACCTGATCCTCGATGTCCTCCGCGGCCCAGTGCGCGGTGATGTCGTCGAGCATCTGCTGGGGACCGCACGCCCAGGTCTGACGCTCGCGCCAGTCGGGGCACACCTCGTCCAGCTCCGAGAGCGCGAACTTGCCCTTCTCACGGGTGTGACGCACGTGCACGCGGAACCGATCGTGGGTGGCGTCGAAACGCTCGAGCTCGGACCGGAACATCACGTTCTCGGCCGTCGGCGCGGAGTGGATGTGCACGACGTCGGGCAGGTCGAGTTCGCGCTCGACCGCACGCCGGTCGAGCGTCCGCAGCATCGACATGATCGGCGTGATGCCACTGCCGGCCGTGAGGAAGAGGATCTTCGCCGGCGGCGGGTCGGGCAGGACGAAATCGCCCTTCGGGGCGGCGAGGCGCACGACGGTGCCTCGGGGACACCGCCGACGAGGTGGCTGGACAGGAAGCCTCGGGCATCGCCTTCACGGCGATGGAGATGACCTTGTCGTCCCAGGTGGGCGAGGAGGTCAGTGAGTAGGAGCGCCAGTGCCAGCGACCGTCGATGTGCAGACCGATGCCGATGTACTGGCCGGGTGCGTATCCGAAATCGAAACCCCAGCCGGGACGGATGACGATCGTCGCGGAATCGGGGGTCTCCTGGCGCACCGACACGATTCGCCCGCGCAGTTCACGGGCGGACCACAGCGGGTTGACCAGGTGCAGGTAGTCGTCGGGGAGCAGAGGGGTGGTCAGCCGGGCCACCGCGCCACGCAGGACGTTGGAGAGCGACTTCTCTCCTGGCGCGACGTGTGCCGCAGGCTTCTCGATCCATTCCTTCAGGCCCATCCGACCGTTTCTCCTCACTCCGGTTACGGCTCCGTAGGTTATCAGAGGTTACGGAAGCGTAGGTTGCGCGAGAGACGGTCGTCACACCGATGGCGTGGCGATATGCGAGGTCAGAGCAGTTCGAGCAGGAAGGGCAGTTCCTGGGCCGCGTACCACGCCAGTTCGTGGTCCTCCGCGTCGCCGAGGACGAACTCGGCCTCCTCGTCGCCCAGTTCTGCGGCATCGACGATCTCGCGTGCCCGCGCGACGTCGGCCTCCGCCTCCTGCAGGTCGATGTGCACCGACGCGACCGCACGCATCGTGATCGGCCCGGTGAGCTTGACGACCGCATCGTCGAGATCCGGTCGCGGCTTCACCTCGTCGACGTCGGCGGCGATCACCACCCGACGGGACACGAAGGACGGGTGATCGTTCGGCTCCTCCGATCCGAGCAACCGCAGCGACGCGCGTGCCGCCTCGGCCATCGCGACCTCGGCGAGCTCCTCGTCGTCGCCCGCCGTGTGCCTCGCGCAGAGCGGGGGTCACCGCGAAGGCCGTCCGGCCCACCGCGTCGACCTCACTGTCGGCGACGAGGCCCTGCAACATCGCGAGCGTTGCCGGTACATAGACACGCGTCACTTCTCACCTGCCGGCATCCGTCAACTCCTCGAGAGATTCCTGGATCAGCGTCGCTGCCACGTCCACATCGGGCATCGCATCACGATCCGCATTCAAACCGTAGTAGATCTTGCCGTCGTAGGACGTCAACGCGATGCTCAGGGCCTGATTCTTCAGCAGCGGCGAGACTGGGAAGATCTCGAGCAGCCGAGCTCCGGTGAGGTAGAGCGGGTGCTGCGGCCCCGGCGCGTTGGTGATCATGAGGTTGAACATCCGCTGCGAGAAACCCATCGCGACCCGGGCTCCCACCGCGTGCATCGTCGCCGGGGCGAAGCCCGACAAGCGGACCATCGTCTGCGCCGCCACGCGTCGCCGTTGCCGCGAATAGGCCTCGCCGGCGTGCGCGATGTGCGACAGACGGACCACCGCGTTCGGCTCCCCTACCGGCAGATCCAGCAGGAAGGACGACACCTCGCCCTGCGGGTGCACCTGGATCGTGTCGTTGTCGCCGCAGTCGTCCGGATCCTGGGTGTACACCGACATCGGAACCATCGCCCGCACCACCGTCGCCTCGGTGACCGGCTCCCCGCGGGAGAGCAGCCAGTACCGCAGCGCGCCGGCGAGGACCGCGAGCACCACGTCGTTGATCGTGCAGCCGTAGCGGGAGTGGATCTTGCGGTAGGGCTCCAGATCGGAGTGCACCACGGAGAACCGGCGGCTCCTCGAGATCTGCGTGTTCAGCGGCGTCTCGGGCGCCGACTGCGCAGCCGTACGTGCGATCCGGCCCACTGCGTCGACGGTCTCGGTGAGCGTCGCCGTGAGATCGCCCACGGCCGATCGCACGGCGGCGATCCCCTCCCCCGGGCGCGCGACGAGTTCGGCGAGCGCTCCGACGAGTAGAGCGGACTCCGACGGTTCGCGTTCGGGCATCCACAATTCCTCGGGGACCTCACGCGGCACCGGCTCCTTGTCGAAGAGCACCTGGACGATGTCGAGGGCTTCCTCGCCGTCGACGAGCGCCGAATGCGACTTCGTGAACAGCGCCACCCGATCGTTCGCGAGCCCCTCGACGAGATACATCTCCCAGAGCGGTCGCGTGCGGTCGAGCGGTCGCGAGACCAGACGCGCGACGAGGTCGTGCAGCTGTTCGTCGGAGCCGGTTTCGGCAGCGCGGAGCGTCGCACGTGGTAGGTGATGTCGAAGTCGCGGTCGTCGACCCAGACGGGTCGCGAGAGCCGAATGCGACCTCCCGCACCTTCTTCCGGTAACGGGGCACCTCGGCAGTCGCTGCTCGACCAACCGCAGCACGCTCTCGTAGTCGAGACCGCCCTCGGGGGGTTCGAGGATCGCGAGCGACCCGACGTGCATCGGCGTGTTGCTCGTCTCCAGGTAGTAGTACGACGCGTCCTGCGCCGTCATCCGGCTCGTCATCGACCCCGTTCCCCCTCCTGCCCCGAACCTCCCGAGCGCCGCCACCACGACTCGGTGCCGTCCACGGCTCCGATCCCGATCTCCTCGGGATCGAAATCGAAGAGTACGGCCAGTTCGCCCGGCGCGTCGTGTGAACCATCATGGTGTACGCCGACCATCCCCGCAGCGGCGGCGCCTCGCACGTTGCCGACCGAATCGTCGACGAAGACGCACTCGCCGGGTTCGAGGTCCAGCAGCCGGGCGACCAGCAGGTAGCTCTCGGGGTCGGGTTTGGCGACACGTGTGTCACCCGAGAGCACCACGCGGTCGACGAACGGGCCCTCGAGATCGCGCAGCCACTGCGCGCCGGGCCCACCGGGATCGTTGCTCAGCAGGGCGGTCCGCACCCCACGCGCGCGCAGGACCGTCACGGCCGCGCCGAAGGTGTCGGGGTCGCTTCCCGGTCCGACCAGGACGCCACCGACATCGAGTACGAGTCCTCGCATCACGACACCACCGTAGGTCCCGGACGTCCTGCTCGCGCAGCGCATCCCGCGCGCGTCGAACCGGGACCGTCGCCCGGCGATATGGCATCATGTGCGCGGTTCGTCCTCTCCCGAATCATCCGCCGTCACGGTGTCACCGTGACGATCCGTTCTCATGCCTCCGGGAGAGTCCATGCCGCATCACACCGGGCGCTACGTGCGCCGCCTCACCCACCTCGAACCTCCTGTCGAGGTGACCTGCCACCGTCCCCGCAGCCACGTCGCCCGGCGGCCCACGCCGCACGACGGACGCTCGGGACGCGCCCCGCTCCGCCGCGACGGAACGGGACGTCCTGTCGACGGCCGGGGCACCGAAGGTCCGGCCACCGGACCGGGTGACCGGCCTGCGATCGTGCTCGATCCGGGTGTCGTGCGGGTCGCGGAGACGGCGGTGCGCCTGGTCCTCGAGGTCGTCGACGGCCGCCGTCCCGCGGTCCAGTCCACCACGGTCCTCGACCCACGTCTCGTCGCGACGATCACCGCGGCCCGGCCTCCGCGTGCCGGACGCAGCACCGCGGTGCTGTTGCGGACGCGGGTGCGTCCCGTCGACACCGACACCGTGGAACTGTTCGGCAGCTACGGCCGCGGGGACCGGGTGTTCGCCTTCGCCGGCCGGATGGTGCGCAAGCGTCCCCGTCCTCGTGCTCCGCACCGCTGGATGATCACGACCCTGTGGCTCGGGTGAGCCACAGGGTCGTGGGGTGGTCGTGAGTCTTCGACTCAGCACCGCATGTGAGTCTTCGACTCAGCACCGCATGTGAGTCTTCGACTCAGCGCGTTCAGCGCCGCCGGTTGGTCTTCGCGTCGCGCCGGGCCGCGGCACGACGCTCCTTGGC
>LATQ01000001.1:2546337-2550146 GCA_001017865.1 Rhodococcus sp. IITR03 | reverse complement strand
GGCCGGCCGCCGCCAGAGCGGCCGGCGTTGACCGCCCACACCCGCGGACTGCTGCTGTTGCGCGGCCTCGACCTGGAGGTTGAACAGGAATCCGACCGATTCCTCCTTCAGGCCCTCGAGCATTGCGGTGAACATGTCGAAGCCCTCGCGCTGGTACTCGACGAGCGGATCGCGCTGCGCCATGGCGCGCAGGCCGATGCCCTCCTTGAGGTAGTCCATCTCGTAGAGGTGCTCGCGCCACTTGCGGTCGAGGACCGACAACAGCACGCGACGCTCGAGTTCGCGCATCGCATTCTCGCCGGCGATGGCCTCGAGTTCGGCCTCGCGACGTGTGTAGGCGGCGCGGGCGTCCTCGAGAAGGACCTCGAGCAGACCGTTGCGGTCGAGGTCCTCGTTCTCGGCGACGAGCGTCTTGTGGTCGACACCCACCGGGTAGAGGGTCTTGAGCGCCGTCCACAGCTGCTCGAGATCCCAGTCCTCGACGTAGCCCTCGGCAGTCGCACCGTCGACGTAGGCGGTGATCACGTCGGTGAGCATGTGCTGCACCTGACCCTCGAGGTCCTCGCCGCGCAGGATCCGGCGGCGCTCCTCGTAGATGACGGTGCGCTGCTGGTTCATCACCTCGTCGTACTTGAGGACGTTCTTGCGGATCTCGAAGTTCTGCTGCTCGACCTGCGTCTGCGCGCTCTTGATGGCCTTGGAGACCATCTTCGCCTCGATCGGCACGTCGTCGGGCAGGTTCAGCCGCGTCATGATCGACTCGAGCGCCGCACCGTTGAAGCGGCGCATCAACTCGTCGCCGAGCGAGAGGTAGAACCGCGACTCGCCCGGGTCGCCCTGACGACCGGAACGACCACGGAGCTGGTTGTCGATACGACGCGACTCGTGCCGTTCGGTGCCGAGCACGTACAGGCCACCGGCGGCCCGCACCTTCTCGGCATCGGCCTTCGACTCGGCCTTGATCCGCTCGAGGATCTCGTCCCAGGCCGCCTCGTACTCCTCCGGCGTGTTGACCGGGTCGAGGCCGCGCTTACGCAGCTCGATGTCGGCGAGGATGTCGGGGTTGCCGCCGAGCACGACGTCGGTACCGCGACCGGCCATGTTCGTCGCGACCGTCACCGCGCCGGACCGGCCGGCCTGCGCGATGATCTGCGCTTCCTGCTCGTGGAACTTCGCGTTGAGCACGCTGTGCGGAACACCGCGCTTGGTGAACTGCCGGGACAAGTATTCCGATCGCTCGACGCTCGTCGTACCGATGAGGACCGGCTGGCCCTTCTCGTGACGCTCGACGACGTCGTCGACGACGGCCGCGAACTTCGCTTCCTCGGTCTTGTAGATCAGGTCGCCCTGGTCGACGCGCACCATCGGGCGGTTGGTCGGGATCGGGATGACACCCAGGCTGTAGATCTGGTGGAGCTCGGCGGCCTCGGTCTCGGCCGTACCGGTCATGCCCGACAGCTTGTCGTACAGGCGGAAGTAGTTCTGCAGCGTGATCGTGGCGAGCGTCTGGTTCTCGGCCTTGATCTCGACGCCTTCCTTGGCCTCGATCGCCTGGTGCATGCCCTCGTTGTAGCGGCGGCCCGACAGGACGCGGCCGGTGAACTCGTCGACGATGACGACCTCGCCGTTGCGGACGATGTAGTCCTTGTCCTTGGCGTAGAGTTCCTTGGCTTGATGGCGTTGTTGAGGTAGCTCACCAGCGGCGAGTTGGCCGCTTCGTACAGGTTGTCGATGCCGAGCTGGTCCTCGACGAACTCGACGCCGGCCTCGTGCACACCGACGGTCCGCTTGCGGATGTCGATCTCGTAGTGCAGCTCCGGCTCGAGCAGCTTGGCGATGCGCGCGAACTCGGAGTACCACTTGCTCGACGCGTCGGCGGGACCCGAGATGATCAGCGGGGTCCGGGCCTCGTCGATGAGGATCGAGTCGACCTCGTCGACGATCGCGAAGTTGTGGCCACGCTGGACGAGGTCGTCGAGCGAGTGCGTCATGTTGTCGCGCAGGTAGTCGAAGCCGAACTCGTTGTTGGTGCCGTAGGTGATGTCGGCGGAGTAGGCCGCGCGGCGCTGGGCCGGGGTCATTCCGGACAGGATCACGTCGGTCTCGAGTCCGAGGGAACGGTGCACGCGGCCCATCCACTCGGCGTCGCGCTTGGCGAGGTAGTCGTTGACCGTGACGACGTGGACGCCGTCGCCGGAGATCGCGTTGAGGTAGGCCGGCAGCACGCAGGTGAGGGTCTTGCCCTCACCGGTCTTCATCTCGGAGATGTTGCCGAAATGCAGCGCCGCGCCACCCATGATCTGGACGAGATAGTGCTTCTGGCCGAGCACACGGAAGGACGCCTCCCGGGCGGTCGCGAAGGCTTCCGGAAGCAGATCGTCGAGCGTCTCGCCGTCCTGATAGCGGCTCCGGAACTCATCCGTCTTGGCCCGGAGCTCGGCGTCGGTCAGGGCCTCGAAGTCCGGGGAGAGGGAATCGACATGCTCGGCGATGTGCTTGAGCCGCTTGACCATGCGACCTTCACCGATCCGGAGCAGCTTCGTCAGCGACAGCACTGGTGTGTTCGTCCTCAATCTCGGGTACCTGCACGGACAAGAAATCCGGCCGAGGCCTTGTCGGACCCCGGCCGGATTCCATGGTAGGCGCTGCGCGGGAGTGATCGCGATGGCGAGGTGCCTTCGGTCACTCCCGGCAGTGTCACACGAGCCTGATCAGACCGTAGTCGAAGGCGTGTCGCCGGTAGACCACGGACGGCTTGTCCGTCTCCTTGTCGTGGAACAGGTAGAAGTCGTGACCGACGAGTTCCATCTCGTAGAGGCGTCGTCGACGGTCATCGGCTGAGCGTTGTGTTCCTTCGTCCGGACGATGCGACCGGGACCGTCCTGGGGTTCCTTCTCGCTGTCGCCGAGCGACAGGTCGGGCGAGATGGCGAGCTCGTCGTCCTGGGCGAGGGCCGCGGTGGCTTCCGCCACGGACACGGGCGTCTTCTCACCGTAGGAGACCTTGCGGCGCTCCTTCGTCCGTCGCAGGCGCGATTCGAGCTTGCTGATCACAGACTCGAAGGCAGCGTAGAAGCTGTCGGCACTGGCCTCGGCACGTACGACAGGTCCCTTTCCGCGGGCAGTGATCTCGACCCGCTGACAACTCTTCCTCTGACGCCTGTTGCGTTCGTGTTGCAACTCGACGTCGAAGATGAAGATCGTCGGATCGAAACGTTCGAGCCGAGCGAGTTTCTCGGAGACGTAGATCCGGAAGTGATCGGGGACCTCGACGTTGCGTCCTTTCACGACAACGTCGGCACGGGGGCCTTCCGTGGCGGCATCGGCCTCTGCAACGGAACCTCTGGACTTCGAAGGGTCGTCACGCGTACCTCCCGAGTTACGGCCGGCGCAGCCGCGCGCCGGCATGATGTATGAGCGCGAGAGCGCGCTCGCCCGGAATCGGAAGAACAGGCGTTTCCACCCGTCTACCTTGTTGTTTCCGGGTCTGATGGCGACGGTAGTACGTAACGCGGAGGTGTGCCACCGTTCCCGCGTGATTTCACATCGCGTCGCCTTCCGGTCACTCGGTGAGGTACTTTCCGGGCCCGTCCGCGGGCTCACGCGTGGGCGATCACGAGCACTCCGAGAGGGTCGAATCCGGCGCGTCGGAGTGCCTGCACCGACTCGCGCGCGGTGGTTCCGGTGGTGAGCACATCGTCGACGACGAGGACCGATCGTGCGCGGCAGACCGTCGGCGCGCACCCGACACGGCCGGCGAGGTTGCGCTGCCGGTCGGCTGCCGAGAGCCCCACGAACTCACGCACCCCG
>LATQ01000001.1:2539563-2546237 GCA_001017865.1 Rhodococcus sp. IITR03 | reverse complement strand
GTGCGCACGCCCGGCACCCAGCTCGCTCCCGGGGAGCGGCACAACCACCGCACCGGGCGGGCAGGACGAGATCGAGAAGGGCGGTGAGCACACCGGGAGTGTGCCCGAAGTCACCGACGCCCGGGACGTCACCGTCGGCGCGCTCAGCCGGGAGGACGGGGATGGCCGCCATGCCGGCCAGTCCGGGTACCTCGCGCCAGTACCGGTCGCCCGCGGGATCGCGGTTGTTGAGCTGGAAGACCGTCCGGGAATCGGCGACGAACTCGCTGGCCGTGGACGCCTCCACGGCGACCACTGGAGGGGTGAGATTGCGGCTCGGGAGTGCGTCGATGCGCGAGCCGTCCACCGCGACCTGCACGACGGGCACGTCGGCCGACGCGCGGGAGACGACGATGGTGTCGGCTGTGCTCCAGTCCAGGGCGAGCGCGGGACCGCCGAGGCCGAAGCCGATCTCGCGCGGATTGGTGAGCGAGTACTCGCCGGTCGTGGTCGGTACGATCGTTGCGACGAAGACCCGTCCGTCGATGATCAGGCGGCGCGGACACCGTCGCGCGACAAACGTAACTCGGTGATGCGGCCCCCGAGGGCGCGGATCGCACCCGCCTCGACGCCGACCACGGTGACCCGCCCGGTGCCGGGTTCGCGCACCGCGCGCACCACCGCGGTGCCGTTGACGACGGCCCACACCGAGTTGTTGTTCGGCGACCAGGACGGCCGGGTGATCGACTCGCCGTCGACCGCGGGTTCGGCGGCGCCTTCGCTGTACGCACCGACCATCAGTTGCACGGCCGGCTCCGGTGCCGGTTTACCCGTGTTCTCGACCGCGGCGACGAGTTCCCCGTCCAGCGACAGGGCGACGGACTGCAGGTCGTCGGACATGCCGAAGAAGCTGCGGACCGGTGTCACGCCGGTCTCGGCGACGCTCACCAGCGTCCCGTCGAGCAGCGCGTGCAGACCCACCGTCACGCTCGACGCAGCGAGGGGGTTCATGGACGCCACGTCGGCGGTGGTCCAGCCGTTCGGGAACCGTTCGTCGAGGGGTTGGCCGTCGGCGAGGAGGTGGTACGGACCGCTGATGTCGGCGTTGGCGAGGGTCCAGATCACCTGCGCGGCGAGCAGTTCGCGATCCTGCCGGCCCATCGAGCCGACCCCCTGGAAGTCGATGCGGATGCCGCCGAGTCCGACGCGACGTCGGTCGTGCGGCCGTCCGCCTTCGTCACCGAGCCGATGACGGTGACGTCCTCGAGGAGGTTCTTGACCGCGGGCGCGAGGACCTCCTTCGGCCCTTCGACGAGCAATCCGATCAGCTGCGAGGCCGTCTGTTCGGGTGTGCCCGTGATCCAGCGCGGGTCGGGGACGACGGCGTTGCCGGTCGGGTCGAGGAAGTACAGCGAGCGGCGTTGATAGGTGTTGAGGAAGCGGGGGCGGTCCATGATGACGCCGGCCGGCAACCGGTCGATGCGCCACTCCCCGTCGGCGCGGACGAGAGAGAAGCGTGCCTCGAACTCCCCGTCTGCGGGACGGTAGATGCCGCCCTCCTCGAGGTAGCCGACGGTGCTCGCCCGCACCACGTAGGTGGCGCTGTCGCCGTCGCGTTCCTCGACGAGGACGTCGACCTTGTCGACGATGGTCGCGCTCGCCGCGTCGTCCCAGGACTCGGACATCGTGGGGGTGAGGAACTGCCGGGCCGCGCGGTGGCGGTTGGTCGGATCCGTGCTCGCCTGCAGGAAGTCGCGCAGGAGCAGGTCGGGTTCGCGACCGGGTACGGGCGCGGCGACCTCGGTGGTCGCGGGGCCGCGTTCGAGGGTTCCGATGGCCTGCGGTGACGAGGAATCGGGCAGCGTGGCGCATCCCGACAGCACGAGTCCGGCCACGGTCAGGAGTACGACGAGCACGCCCGCTGCACGCGGAGTCGAGCGGCTCATGTACTGGCTCCTTCGGACGGTGTGCTCGCGGGGTCGGTCGGGGTCTCTCCCGTCGCCGGCCGCTCCGGGGTGTCGTCACCCGGCGGGGGCTTGCCCTGCACGGCCTTCGCGGCGCTGGGCACGAGAGGCAGGGGGCTGCGTCCCACCTTACGTCCGCGTTCGCGCGGGAGGGTCAGCCGGAAGCTGGCGCCTCGTCCCGGTTCGCCCCACGCTTCGAGCTTGCCGTTGTGCAGGTTGGCGTCCTCGACGCTGATGGCGAGACCGAGGCCGGTGCCGCCGGAGCGCCGGACCCGCGACGGGTCGGAGCGCCAGAACCGGTTGAAGACGAGCTTCTCCTCCCCGGGTCGCAGACCCACGCCCTGGTCGCGCACGACGAAGGCCGCGGCCGCGTCGTCGGCGCGCAAACGCAGCAGGATGGGCTTGCCCTCGCCGTGATCGATCGCGTTGGCGAGCAGGTTGCGCAGGATGCGTTCGACGCGGCGGGGATCGACGTCGGCCTCGACGGACTCGTCCGGCAGGTCGACGATCAGCTCGGTGGCGGTCTCGCGGGCGAGGTGCCGCACGGTCGAGACGGCGGCACGCGCGCACATCCGCAGATCGAGTCGTTCGGAGGCGAGTTCGGCGACACCCGCGTCGTGCCGGCTGATCTCGAGCAGGTCGTTGAGGAGGCTCTCGAAGCGGTCGAGTTCGGCGACGAGCAGTTCGGAGGACCGCTTGAGGACGGGGTCGAGCTCGTCGCTGCCGTCGTGGATGAGGTCGGCGGCCATACGGACGGTCGTGAGCGGGGTGCGCAGTTCGTGGCTCACATCGGAGGTGAACCGTTTCTGCAGGTTGCCGTACTCCTCGAGCTGGGTGATCTGCCGAGACAGGCTCTCGGCCATCTCGTTGAACGACATCGCCAGGCGCGCCATATCGTCCTCACCGCGGACCGGCATGCGTTCCTTGAGCCGTCCGTCGGCGAAGCGCACGGCGATCCGGGAGGCCGACCGGATGGGCAGCACGACCTGCCGCGCGACGATCATCGAGATCGCGGCCAGCAGTACGAGCAGGACCACGGCGCCGACGAGCAGTGTGCCGCGGACGAGGGCGAGGGTGCGTTCCTCACCGCCGAGCGGGAAGACGAGGTACAGCTCGAGTGTCGAGATGTCGGAGTCGGTGGGGCTGCCCATGATCAGGCCGGCCCGGTGTAGCCGTCGGGATCGGCGACCGTCGCGAACTGGTACGCGATCTGCCCGTTCTGGACGAAGGCGCGCAGGTTCTGCGGGATCTGGTCGGCGGGTCCGCTCGAGGTGGGGGCCCGCGGACCGTCGCCGGGGACGATCAGGACGGGGTCGAAGGTTCCGGCGACGCCGGTGTCCTGTCCCCCGTCGCTGCCGCGGCTGGTGAGAAGCGCGCGGCACCGTCGAGGCGGACAGCGAGCGAGCCGGAGTCGTCGGCGCCCGCGAGTTGTCCCTCGACGAGTGCGCGCGAGCGATCCATCTCCTCGGTCGCCGCGTCGATCTTCACTTCGAGCAGTCGGTCGGTGATCTGGCTCGTGAGTACCACTCCGAGCACGAACATGACGATCAGCGACAGCGTGAGGGTCGAGGTCACGACCCGCAGCTGCAGCGATCGTCGCCAGGTGTGCGCGAGTCGGCTGCTCATCGACCGCGACCACCTCACCAGCGGCAGCGTCCTACGCGTGATACGCCGCCGAAGCCGGTAGGTTCGGATCACGGCGGTCCGGCCTTGTAGCCGACCCCCCGCACTGTGAGCACCGCCTCGGGATTCTCGGGATCCTTCTCGACCTTCGCGCGCAGACGCTGGACGTGGACGTTCACGAGCCGGGTGTCGGCAGCGTGCCGGTAGCCCCAGACCTGCTCGAGCAGGACCTCACGGGTGAACACCTGGCGCGGCTTGCGCGCGAGCGCCACGAGCAGGTCGAACTCGAGGGGCGTGAGCGAGATCGCCTCGTCGCCGCGGGTGACCTTGTGGGCGGGGACGTCGATGGTGATGTCCCGATGGTCAGGACCTCCGCCGGTTCCTGCTCGGTGCGACGCAGCCGGGCCCGCACGCGTGCGACGAGCTCCTTCGGCTTGAACGGCTTGACGATGTAGTCGTCGGCGCCCGATTCGAGGCCGAGCACGACGTCGACGGTGTCGGACTTGGCGGTGAGCATCACGATCGGCACACCGGAATCCGCGCGGAGCACACGGCACACGTCGATGCCGTTCATGCCGGGGAGCATGAGATCGAGCAGGACGAGGTCGGGCCGGATCTCGCGCACGGCGCCCAGCGCCTGAGTGCCGTCCCCCACCACGAACGGTTCGAATCCCTCGCCGCGCAGCACGATCGTGAGCATCTCGCCAGCGCGGTGTCGTCGTCGACTACCAGAATCCTCGGCTTCATAGCCTCTATCGTGTCACCCCTTCACCGTCGTGAAGCAGATTTGAGATGTCAACGGCGAGTTGTCGCGGGGAGGTCTGCGGGCCTGCGACCTCCCACGGAGACATCCACTGCTGCTGCGCGAGCTCGTCGTACACCTCGCCGGTGCGGTGTTGCAGGCCGGCATCGCGCTCGTAGGCGTCGCGATCGCGGTCGGCCTCGGTCGCGGCGCGGTTACGGGCACGCTCCGCGGCGAGGGCGACCGGAACGCGGAGAAGCACCTGCAGATCGGGCACCGGGAGCCCGAACCGTTCGAACTCGAGACGGCGGATCCACTCCACCGCCGGGCCGGTCGCGCCCTGGTTCCGGCGCGCCGCGGTGTACGCGGCGTTGGACGCGACGTACCGGTCGAGCAGCACGATGTCGTTGTCGGCGAGCAGCTTCCGCAGCTCGTCGGCAGCATCGCGTCGGTCGAGCGCCCACAGCAACGCCATCGCCTCGACGCTCGAGGCGGTGTCGCCGTGCTGCCCGCGCAACGCCTCCGCGCCCAGATCGGCGTGGATCGACTGCCCGTACCGCGGGAAGGCCAGCGTCGCGACCTTCCGTCCGGCCTCGCGCCAGTCTTCGACGAGACCGGCGGACAACGTCCGCTTGCCGGCCCCGTCGAGACCCTCGACGACGATCAGATCACCCATGTGCCCTGTGATTCCCGTCGAATCAACGGGATCAGTACCGGTAGTGCTCGGGCTTGTACGGGCCCTCGACGTCGACACCGATGTACTCGGCCTGCTCCTTGGTCAGCTTCGTGATCTGTCCACCGAGCGCCTCGACGTGGATCTTCGCGACCTTCTCGTCGAGGTGCTTGGGCAGGCGGTAGACCTCGTTGTCGTACTCGTCGGGCTTGGTCCACAGCTCGATCTGGGCGATCACCTGGTTGGCGAACGAGTTGCTCATCACGAAGGAGGGGTGGCCCGTGGCGTTGCCCAGGTTGAGCAGGCGGCCCTCCGACAGGACGATGATCGAATGGCCGTCGGCGAAGGTGAACTCGTCGACCTGCGGCTTGATGTTGATCCGCGTGACGTCGGCGGCCCGCTCGAGGCCGGCCATGTCGATCTCGTTGTCGAAGTGGCCGATGTTGCCGAGGATGGCCTGGTGCTTCATCGCCTTCATGTGCTCGAAGGTGATGATGTCCTTGTTGCCGGTCGCAGTGATGACGATGTCGGCCTGGCCGATGAAGTCCTCGACCGTCACGACGTCGTAGCCGTCCATCATGGCCTGCAGGGCGTTGATCGGGTCGACCTCGGTGACTGACCGAGACGCGTGCGCCCTGGCCGCGCAGGGCCTCGGCGCAGCCCTTGCCGACGTCGCCGTAGCCGCACACGAGCGCGGCCTTGCCGCCGATGAGGACGTCGGTGCCGCGGTTGATGCCGTCGAGCAGCGAGTGCCGGGTGCCGTACTTGTTGTCGAACTTGCTCTTGGTGACCGAGTCGTTGACGTTGATCGCGGGGAACGCGAGCTCGCCGGCTGCGGAGAGCTGGTACAGGCGCAGGACGCCCGTGGTGGTCTCCTCCGTGACGCCCTTGACGGACTCGGCGACGGTGGTCCACTTCTTCGAGTCGGCCGCGAGCGAGCGGCGCAGCAGCTCGAGGAAGACCTTGTACTCGGCGGAGTCCTGCTCCTCGTCGATCGGCGGGACGACGCCGGCCTTCTCGAACTGGGCGCCCTTGAGCACGAGCATCGTGGCGTCGCCGCCGTCGTCGAGGATCATGTTGGCGGGTTCGCCGGGCCAGGTGAGCATCTGCTCGGCCGCCCACCAGTACTCCTCGAGGGTCTCGCCCTTCCAGGCGAAGACCGGGACGCCCTTGGGCTCTTCGGGGGTGCCGTGCGGGCCGACGACGACGGCCGCGGCGGCGTGGTCCTGGGTGGAGAAGATGTTGCACGACGCCCAGCGCACCTGCGCGCCGAGGGAGACGAGCGTTTCGATGAGCACAGCGGTCTGGACCGTCATGTGCAGCGAGCCGGAGATCCGTGCGCCCTTCAGCGGCTGCACTTCCGCGTACTCGCGACGCAGCGCCATCAGGCCCGGCATCTCGTGTTCGGCGAGCCGGATCTCCTTGCGCCCGAACTCGGCGAGGGACAGATCGGCGACCTTGAAATCGAGACCGTTGACCCGGTCGGCTACGAGCGTGGTGTCAGACACGTGCAGATGCCTCTTCCTGTCGGCAGACGATGTTGGTTCCAGGCTATACAACCTGCGCAAGAAGAGGCCCGGCAGATCGTCCCCCGACGGGATCCGTCCGTCGCACCTCCGTACGCGCCCGGGCGTCAACCGCGTACGGCGGCCCGTTCGACGAACGGCACGAGCAGATCGGCGAGGTCCGGCGG
>LATQ01000001.1:2534349-2539463 GCA_001017865.1 Rhodococcus sp. IITR03 | reverse complement strand
GCCGCCGCGCCGGCAACCACACCCGCCTCCTGGAGCAGGGACTCGACGCGTGCCGGGCGGAGCACCGCCGTCGCGGCGGAATCGCCCGCGAACACCACGCGGCGCGACTGCATGCGCACCGCGAGCGACTTGGCGGGATTGTGGAAGACCTCGTTCGCCGGGTGATTGCGCGCCGCTTCCTCGTCGGCCGTGTCGGCGACCTGGGCGAGCGGCGGGACACCGGTGATCCGGACGGCGCGCTGCAGCACACCGAGCACCGCGCAGAACACCGCGACGTGCCGGGCGAGTACGTACCGGGTCTGGACCCGGACGCGCGGCGGCAACGACATCGCGCGACCGGCCGAGACCGCCCGCACCGGACCTTCGTCGGGGGCGTCGACGACGACCTCCGCGCTGCGACGCAGTCCGGCGTCGATGCTGCGCGCCAGCTCGGGATCGCCGGCGTCCGTTCCCCGAAGACCACCACGACGTCGAGAGCACGACCCACGGCGGGGTGGACGACGCGGAAACCAAGGGCACACCGGCCTGCCCACCGAACATCGCGACGACCAATTCGGCGGCCGAGCGGGCGCGGGCGTCGGTGCCGACGAAGACCACACTGCGGGGGTGCATGTCGGTGAGCCGGCCGAGCAGACCTTCGTCGACCGCCGCGGCGACGCGCGGATCTGGGCGCCGCCGAGGGCCGCGCTCCTGAGGATGCCGTCGACATCGGCGGCGAGAACACCGCCCGCATCGTCGAAGTCGAACAGCGGTGAGGGTGCCGTCACGACCGCATCACCTTCCTTCCGCCGCCGCGACCTCGGCGAGTCGGCTGACAGGGCCCGGTGGGGCCACCGACCCGAGATCGGTGCTCCGCCGAACCGACACCGGCACGACCTGTACCGGCACTTCGATTATTCCCGTTGTCCCTCCGTCTACGCACGAACGACGGAAAGGATCTCCTTCACCAATGCCTCGACCTCGCCGTCCGTGCGGGCCTCCACGTTGAGCCGCAGCAACGGCTCGGTGTTGGACGCGCGCAGGTTGAACCATGCGTTGTCGGGCAGGTCGACGGTGACACCGTCGAGCCGGTCGATCGACACCGCGCGGTCCTCGAACGCCGCGACGACGGCCTCGGTGCGCTCGGCGGCATCGGCGACCGTCGAGTTGATCTCGCCCGACGCCGCGTACCGGTTGTAGGAGCTCATCAGCTCGGAGAGCGGACCGTCCTGCGAGGCGAGTGCGGCGAGGACGTGCAGGGCCGCGAGCATGCCGGAGTCGGCACCCCAGAAGTCGCGGAAGTAGTAGTGCGCCGAGTGTTCCCCGCCGAAGACGGCACCGGTCTCGGCCATCTGCTGCTTGATGAACGAATGCCGACCCGGGTGCGCACCGGCTTGCCGCCCTGCTCGGCGACGAGTTCGGGCACCACGCGCGAGGTGATGAGGTTGTGGATGATCGTCGAACCCGGTTCCTTGGCGAGTTCGCGGGCGGCGACGAGCGCCGTGACCGCGGACGGGGTGACCGGCTCGCCACGCTCGTCGACGACGAAGCAGCGGTCGGCGTCGCCGTCGAAGGCCAGACCCACGTCGGCGCCGGACTCGACGACCAGACGCTGGAGGTCGACGAGGTTGGCGGGGTCGAGGGGGTTGGCCTCGTGGTTCGGGAAGGTGCCGTCGAGTTCGAAGTACAGGGGCACGAGATCGACGGGCAGGGCGCCGAAGACGGCGGGGACGGTGTGGCCGCCCATGCCGTTGCCGGCGTCGACCGCCACCTTCAGCGGCCGCATCTCCGCGAGATCGACCAGGCCGCGGACGAACGAGGCGTAGTCCTCGAGGACGTCCTGCTCGGTGATGCTGCCGCGCTCGCCGTCGTAGGCGGGCACACCCTCGACGAGGTCGGCGGAGATCTGTGCCAGACCGGTGTCCTGGCCGACGGGCTTGGCACCGGCACGGCAGAGCTTGATGCCGTTGTACTTCGCGGGATTGTGGCTGGCGGTGAACATGGCGCCGGGTGCGTCGAGCAGGCCCGACGCGAAGTAGAGCTGGTCGGTGGATGCGAGGCCGATCAGCACCACGTCGAGCCCCTGGGCGGTGACCCCGTCGGCGAAGGCCTGCGAGAGCGAAGGGGACGAGGCGCGCATGTCGTGCCCGATCACCACACGGTCCGCGCTGCCCTCACTGCGCAACAGGCGTGCGAACGACGCTCCGACCTCGCGGACGAACTCTTCGTCGATCTGCTCTCCGACGACTCCCCGTACGTCGTAGGCCTTGATGACTGCTGACACCGACTCGGCAGCTCTCGCCACTGTATTAGCTCCTGAACTCGACTCGTGCGATGCCGTCCTCCGCGACATCGCACTCGCTCAGCCTAGTGCGAACGGCTCAGGACGTGGGATCGGGAAGAACACGCAGGTGGCCGCGTCGGCCGGTGCGTGCGGTGGGCGGCACGACGGCCCGTTGGGGTTCCTCGCGTCGTCGTCGCTCGAGTCGGAACGGGAACGCTCCCCCAGGCCGGCCTCGCGTACGGCCTCGGCGAGGGCGGTCAGATCGTCCTCGTCGGGGGTGGCCGACGAGAACGCTCCCTCGTATCGGACGAGTTCCCAGCCCTTGGGTGCCGTGATGCGCGAACCGTGCATCTCGCAGAGATCCCACGAGTGCGGTTCCGCGACGGTCGCCAGGGGACCGACAACGGCAGTGGAGTCCGAGTACACGTAGGTCAGCGTCGCAACAGCAGGTTCTTGCACCCAGGCCGGCAGCATCGACGCAGTGTTCTCACGACTGGGAGCGTAGCGCGCCGGACGCGCCAGGACTATTCGGACACACCGAAATGGTGGAGCGATTTTCGTGTCGTAGTGTCCATGGCATGGTCCGCGCACGACGTTCCCGCCCTGTGTCGTCCCGTTCCGTGGCACGCCGCGGCAGGGGAATCCGCGGTCCCCTGTTCCCGCAGAGCCTGCCCGCGTGGAAGACACGCGCCGAGAAATTCGACCTGCTCGTACTGGGGGCGTTCGCGCCGATCGACGCGCGCTGGCACGACCGCCTCACCAAGCTCGACATCGCCGTCGACGAGGTCCCGAAGATCCGGCGCGCGACCCCGACTCGGTCAACTGGCCGGACGAGGTGGTTGCCGACGGGCCGGTGCCGCTGTCCCGGCTCGTGCCGGCGGGGATCGATCGACGAGGCGCTGCCACCCGGGCGCGGATCGTGTTGTTCCGCCGGCCTCTCGAGGTACGTGCGAAGGATCCGGACGATCTGACGGATCTGGTGCACGACGTCCTCGTGCACCAGGTGGCCACCTATCTCGGCGTGGAGCCGGAAGTGGTGGATCCGACACTCGGTGAGGACGACGAGGACTGAAGAACCTTCCCGAAACATGACGAAGGCCGGGTTGCTCGTCCCCCACGGCCGCAACCCGACCTTCGTCGTCCGACTCGGTGTTTCACTCGGTCCCGTACTCCCCGTACCGGGCCGAACCCCTCGTCAGACTATTCCGCGCTTGAGGCGACGGCGTTCCCTCTCGGAAAGCCCGCCCCAGATACCGAACCGCTCGTCGTGGGCGAGTGCGTATTCGAGACAGTCGTCCCGGACCTCACACCCCATGCAGATGCGCTTGGCCTCTCTGGTGGAGCCACCCTTCTCGGGGAAGAATGCCTCCGGATCGGTCTGCGCACAGAGCGCACGCTCCTGCCACTGCTCCTCGCCATCCGCTGGGTCGCCGAATCCCGAGATCAAACTCAGGACGGGCACCCCGACGTCCGGGTAGTCACAGACAGCCTCGACTGCAGTATCGCTTCGAGTGAGCTCGAAGCTGTCGCGCTCGCCGGCCATTGTCCCTCCTCACCTGCAGCGCCGAATCATGACCGGGGATCAACCCGCTGCCACCCTTCGAATACTCGTTCGAATGCGGGTTCACCGCAAGGGATCTCGAATTCGATTATCGAATGACATGTATGTGATTAGACACTTCGGGTGTGTCGCGGTCAAGCGGAGCGGCGTTGTTCACATATCATCGGCCGCTTTGCCGAAACGCGTTTCGGACGGCGCGCGACCGGGTAGGCGACGCACCGCTTAGGCTTGGGCCGTGAATGTGACTGTATTGGTCGGAGGTGTCGGTGGGGCGCGTTTTCTCTCAGGTTTGCGCCGGCTTCTCGATATTTCCCCGGGCGTGGAGCCGAATCCGGACGCGGCACACCGCATCACCGCGATCGTCAACGTCGGCGACGACGTGTGGATGCACGGCCTGAGGATCTGTCCGGATCTCGACACCTGCATGTACACCCTCGGTGGTGGGATCGACACCGAACGCGGCTGGGGCCGCGCCGGTGAGACCTGGAACGCCAAGGAGGAACTCGCCGCCTACGGGGCGATCCCCGACTGGTTCGGTCTCGGCGACCGCGACATCGCCACCCACCTCATCCGGACGCAGATGCTGCGGACCGGCTATCCGCTCTCCGCGATCACCGAAGCGCTGTGCACGCGGTGGAAGCCGGGGGTGACCCTGCTGCCGGTCTCCGACGACCGCAGCGAGACCCACGTCGTCATCACCGATCCCGAGGACGGTGAACAGCGGGCCGTGCACTTCGAGGAATGGTGGGTCCGCCACCGCGCCAGGTGCCCACTCACAGCTTCGCCCACATCGGCGCAGAAGAGGCCAAGCCGGCTCCCGGTGTGCTCGAGGCGATCGAGAACGCCGACGCCGTCGTCCTGGCTCCGTCGAACCCCGTCGTGAGCGTCGGGGCGATCCTCGCGATCCCCGGTATCCGCGGAGCGCTGCGCACCACCTCGGCGAAGGTCGTCGGCCTGTCCCCCGTCATCGACGGCAAGCCCCTGCGCGGCATGGCCGATGCGTGCCTGGACGTCATCGGAGTGGAGACCACCGCCGAGGCGGTCGGCCGGTACTACGGCGCCCGCTCGGGCACAGGCATTCTCGACGGCTGGCTCGTGCACTCGACCGACAGCGCCGAGGTGCCGGGCGTCGAGGTCCGATCCGTTCCCCTGCTCATGACCGACACCGACGCGACGGCGAGATGGCCCGCGCCGCCCTCGACCTCGCCGGAGTGACCCTGTGATGCCGGACGCGTCGCGCCCGCAGCGCGCGACACGCGCCCGGGCATCAGCCGACCTGCCCGGAAGACA
>LATQ01000001.1:2533427-2534249 GCA_001017865.1 Rhodococcus sp. IITR03 | reverse complement strand
CGTCGCTCAGGCCGCGCCGTGGCTGGCCGACGGGGACGTCCTCGTCGTCACCAGCAAGGTGGTCTCGAAGGTCGAGGGGCGGATCGTCGCCGCGCCCACCGATCCCGACGCCCGCGACGCGCTCCGCCGGCGCCTGGTGAACGAGGAAGCGGTGCGCGTGCTGGCACGCAAGGGCCGCACCCTCATCACCGAGAACAAGCTCGGCATCGTGCAGGCGGCCTCCGGCATCGACGGATCCAACGTCGACAGCGCCGAACTCGCGCTGCTGCCCGAGAACCCCGACGCGAGCGCAGCGGCACTCCGCGAACGGATCGGTGCGCTGCTCGGCGTCCGGGTCGCCGTGGTGGTCACCGACACCATGGGCCGCGCCTGGCGCAACGGCCAGACCGACGCCGCGATCGGCTCGTCCGGGCTTCCCGTCCTGCACGGCTACGCCGGCTCGCACGACTCGCAGGGCAACGAACTGCAGGTGACGTCCGTGGCGGTCGCCGACGAGATCGCCGCCGCAGGCGATCTGGTCAAGGGCAAGCTCGGCGGTGTGCCCGTCGCCGTGGTGCGCGGACTCGACCTGCCCGACGACGGATCCACCGCCCGCGCCTGATCCGCAGCGGCGAGGACGACCTGTTCTGGCTCGGCACCGAGGAGGCCCTCGAACGTGGTCGGCGCGAGGCACTGCTGCTGCGCCGGTCCGTGCGGCAGTTCGCCTCCGAACCCGTCGATCCCGAGGATCTGCGCGAGGCGGTCGCCGAGGCCCTCACCGCACCCGCACCCCATCACACCCGCCGGTGCGGTTCGTGTGGGTGCGCACCGAGCAGGTGCGGC
>LATQ01000001.1:2530903-2533327 GCA_001017865.1 Rhodococcus sp. IITR03 | reverse complement strand
CGCAGCGGCGAGCTGCTCACGGCCACGCCGTGCTCCGTATCCGCGACGACGAGGTCGTCGCGGAGGCCGCCGACCACAGCGGCACCGTGGTGCACTTCGGCACCCCCACCGACGAGGAACTCGAGGCCTATCTCGACAGCGGTGAGCCGCTCGAGGTGGCCGGGGCCTTCACGCTCGACGGTCACGGAGCTGGTTCGTCGAGCGCATCGAGGCGATCCGTCGTCGGTGATCGGCATCGGGCTCCCGCTGGTGCGGCGCCTCCTCGCCGAGGTCGGCATCTCCGTCGCACGCTTGTGGGCCGAGAACGCCGCGATCCCCGTCGAGGCGCTCGAGAACTGAGCCGTACCCGGCACTATCGAGCCGTGCCGCCGTACAGGGTCTTCTGCAACGAGCCCACCATCGCCTCGGCCTTGGTCTTCGCACGCTCGGCATCCACGCCGTGGAACATCTCGTCCACGGTCCCGCACCACAACTGCAACCACCGCTCGAACCGGGCGGGGGTCAGTCCGTGGTGTCCGTGCAGCGCCCGGTGCACCGGAACGAACGCTCCGCGATAGCGGGTCGTGCGGAAGAGGATCTGCTCCCAGAAGTCGCCGACGACCACCAGATGGTCGTCGAGTCCGACCACCGCGAGGACGTCGAAGACAGGCGCGAGCACGGGATCGTCGAGGGCCCGTTCGTAGAACCGCCGGACCAGCAGGTCGATGTGCTCCCGCGATGCGAGCTCGACCGGGGCCGGTCGGTCGCCGTGGGTGTCACTGCGGGTCACGTCCCGTCACGGTACCGCCTAGAATCGACGGCGCACCTGCACCACAGCCTCAGGAGCCCATGTGCCCGTCGCACCCGATAGCAACCCTTCGTTCGCGGTATACGCCGATCCCAACCGTCTCGTGTCGACGGAGTGGTTGTCCGCTCATCTCGGCCATCCCGAAGTGAAGGTCGTAGAGTCCGACGAGGACGTCCTGCTCTACGACGTGGGGCACATCCCCGGTGCGGTGAAGATCGACTGGCATCTCGATCTCAACGACCCCGTCACCCGCGACTACATCGACGGCGAACAGTTCGCCGCGCTCATGGATCGCAAGGCATCCGCCGCACCGACACCGTGATCATCTACGGCGACAAGTCCAACTGGTGGGCCGCCTACGCGCTGTGGGTCTTCACCCTCTTCGGCCACGAGGACGTCCGCCTGCTCGACGGTGGCCGCGACGCGTGGATCTCCGAGAACCGCGACACCACCCTCGACATCCCCGTCGCCACGACGAGCGGTTACCCGGTCGTCGAGCGCAACGACGCGCTGATCCGCGCGTTCAAGGACGACGTCCTCGCGCACCTGGCAAGGGCCCGCTGGTCGACGTGCGGTCGCCGCAGGAATACACCGGCGAGCGCACCCACATGCCCGACTACCCGGAGGAAGGCGCCTTGCGCGGTGGCCACATCCCCACCGCGGTGTCGATCCCGTGGGCGAAGGCAGCGGCGCCGGACGGCCGGTTCCGTGCGCGGCCCGAGCTCGAGGAGATCTACGGCGACATCGACCAGGACGCCGACGTGATCGCCTACTGCCGGATCGGCGAGCGCTCGAGTCACACCTGGTTCGTCCTCACCTACCTGCTCGGATACTCGAACGTGCGCAACTACGACGGTTCGTGGACCGAGTGGGGCAACGCCGTCCGCGTGCCCATCGTCAAGGGCGACGAGCCGGAGAAGTGCCGGCCGCATGAGCATTCCCGCCCCGCTCGCCGAGATCGTCGACGACTTCGCCGCCGTCGAGGGTCAGGACAAGCTGCAGTTGCTGCTGGAGTTCAGCCGCGAGCTCCCGCCCCTTCCCGCGGAGCTGGAGGAGGCGGCGATGGAACCGGTGCCCGAGTGCCAGTCGCCACTGTTCCTGTCCGTCGACGCCTCCGACCGGTCGCGGGTGAAGCTCCACTTCAGCGCACCCGCCGAAGCGCCGACCACCCGCGGATTCGCATCGATCCTGCAGCAGGGACTCGACGGTCTCAGCGCACAGGAGATCCTCGACGTGCCCGACGACTTCTATGCCTCGCTCGGTCTCGCCGAGGCGGTCAGCCCGCTGCGGCTGCGAGGGATGAGCGCGATGCTCACGCGCATCAAGCGGCATCTCCGAGCCTGACGCGGTCATGGAGTTCACCGAGCTCGCCGACTACCGGATCCCCCCGGGCGTTCTCACCGAATGGCTGCCGTGTGCGGCCGAGGACGACTGGCGCGAGGACCCTCGCCCCGCCTCGTACATCCACGAGGCGCATCTGCGGCGTACCTCGGGGGTCCGGTACGGCGGGGGCCGCGACTCCTGGCTCGGCACGGCCTTCGAGGTCCCCGGGCCGCTCGACACCGAGCGGTTCCGGCGGGCCTGCAGCGCTGGATCGACCGGCACGAACCGCTGCGCAGCCAACGCGCACCTCGACG
>LATQ01000001.1:2527912-2530803 GCA_001017865.1 Rhodococcus sp. IITR03 | reverse complement strand
CCGCTGCGCAGCCAACGCGGCGCACCTCGACGAGGAGCAGAGCGGCGGCAGTCTGGTGCGGCGCACCGCTCCCCCGGGCCGGGTGTCGGTGCGGCCCATCCGGCACGATCCCGCCGATCCCGACACCATCCACGAGCACCTGCTCGGCCTGTTCGACGACTACACGACCCCGCACCTGTGGCCGTCCTACGTCTTCGCGACGCTCGAGCGGACACCGGACGGGAATCCCGACGATGCAGAAGGCGTGAAGGACACCGACGAGCGGTTCACGGTCTTCTTCGGCGCCGACCACTCCATCATCGACGGCTACTCGGTGGTGCTCGTAGCGCACGAGATCTCGGCGCTCTACGAGGAGGAGCGCACCGGTCGCGCCGCCGACCTGTTCCCGGTGGGCAGCTACATCGACTTCGGCGCCGCCGAACGCGACGAGTCCGCACATCTCGACGACGACGACGAGGCCGTGCAGATCTGGCGGCGGACCCTCACCGAATGCGGCGGCGAACCGCCCGCCTTCCCCCTCCGATCGGGCGCGACCGCGCACGCCACACCCCAGCAACGACTGTCGGAGCGCTGGTTCGACGACGACGAGGCGAGCGCCTTCTCCGCATGCTGCCGACGCGCCGGGACGGGATTCTTCGCCGGCGTGCTGGCGTGCTTCGGTCGGGCGACGGCCGAACTCACCGGCGCGGATCGCTTCCGGACCGTCGCGCCCGCGCACACCCGCGCCGGCCCGATCTGGGCGGGTTCGCTCGGATGGTTCGTCGGCCTGCGTCCGATCGACCTGAAGCTCACGGACACAGCCGATTTCGAGACCCTGGCGATGCGGGCCGGCGACGAACTGCACCGCACCCGCGCGAGCGCACGAGTGCCGTTCGTGCGGGTGGGCGAACTCCTCGGCGTGCCCATCCGTCCACGTTTCGTCGTCTCGTACATGGACGTGCGGTTCGTGCCGATGGCCGCCCAGTGGCCCGAATGGAACGCTCAGGCGCTGCGCAGCCGCAGCTTCACCCACGACGTCTACGTCTGGATCAACCGCACGCCCGAGGGTGTGAACATGTCGGCGCGATTTCCCGACAATACGGTCGCGGGCGAGAACGTCCCGAGCCTTCTGACGCGTACCCGCGAACTGATGCACGAGGTCGCGGTGGGTGGACCGTGGATCGCACGGCCGGAAACGGCGGCAGTCCCACCTACCGGTGAGTAGCATTGTGTGCTCGAACGGCCGCCGTAATGTGTATGGGCATCCGGTTACATCGTCGATCCGAATGGCGCTTAGACTGCCCGTCGACGGAAATAACCTAACGATCGATCAACAGGAGGCTCCGTGCCCAGTCATGCCAGCGCGCAGATCACGAAGGTGCTCGTCGCGAACCGCGGCGAAATCGCTGTGCGGGTCATCCGAGCCGCCAAGGACGCGGGCTACGGCAGTGTCGCCGTCTACGCCGAACCGGACGCAGACGCACAGTTCGTGAAGCTCGCCGACGAGGCGTTCGCACTGGGCGGCACCACCTCGGCCGAGTCCTACCTGGTGTTCGACAAGATCCTCGACGCCGCGGCCAAGTCCGGCGCCGACGCCATCCACCCCGGCTACGGCTTCCTCTCCGAGAACGCCGACTTCGCCCAGGCCGTGATCGACGCCGGCCTCATCTGGATCGGCCCCTCGCCGCAGTCCATCCGCGACCTCGGCGACAAGGTCACCGCCCGCCACATCGCCGAGCGCGCCAAGGCTCCGATGGCCGCCGGCACCAAGGACCCGGTCAAGAACGCCGACGAGGTCGTCGAGTTCGCCGAGAAGTACGGCGTGCCGGTCGCGATCAAGGCCGCCTTCGGTGGTGGCGGACGCGGCATGAAGGTCGCGCAGACCATCGAAGAGATCCCCGAGCTGTTCGAGTCGGCCACCCGTGAGGCCGTCGCCGCCTTCGGTCGCGGTGAGTGCTTCGTCGAGCAGTACCTCGACAAGGCCCGCCACGTCGAGGCCCAGGTCATCGCCGACCAGCACGGCAACGTCATCGTCGCCGGCACCCGCGACTGCTCGCTGCAGCGCCGCTTCCAGAAGCTCGTCGAGGAGGCCCCCGCGCCGTTCCTGACCGACGAGCAGCGCAAGCGCATCCACGACTCCGCCAAGGCCATCTGCCGCGAAGCCGGTTACTACGGCGCCGGCACGGTCGAGTACCTCGTGCAGGGCGACACCGTCTCCTTCCTCGAGGTCAACACCCGCCTGCAGGTCGAGCACCCGGTCACCGAGGAGACCGCCGGCATCGACCTCGTGCGTCAGCAGTTCCGCATCGCCAACGGCGAGAAGCTCGAGCTCACCGAGGACCCGACCCCGCGCGGCCACTCCTTCGAGTTCCGCATCAACGGTGAGGACGCCGGTCGCGGCTTCCTCCCCGCCCCCGGCCCGATCACCGTCTACAAGGAGCCCACGGGCCCCGGTGTGCGCGTCGACTCGGGTGTGGTCCAGGGTGACGTCATCGGCGGCCAGTTCGACTCGATGCTCGCCAAGCTGATCGTCACCGGCGAGACCCGCGAGCAGGCGCTGCAGCGTGCTGCCCGCGCGCTGGCCGAGTTCGAGGTCGAGGGCCTGGCCACGGTCATCCCGTTCCACCGCCACATCGTCGAGAACCCGGCCTTCGTGGGCGACGGCGAGAAGTTCGACGTCTACACCAAGTGGATCGAGAACGAGTGGGAGAACACCATCGAGCCGTACACCGGTGGCGCCCGATCGAGGACGAGGACGAGGCCCTGCCGCGTCAGAACGTCGTCGTCGAGGTCGGCGGACGTCGCGTCGAGGTGTCGCTGCCCGGCAGGCCAGTTCTCGCTCGGCGGTAACGGCGGCGGTGCCGGCGCGATCCGCAAGAGCCGAAGCCCCGCAAGCGCGGTGGGCGGCGGCG
>LATQ01000001.1:2519668-2527812 GCA_001017865.1 Rhodococcus sp. IITR03 | reverse complement strand
TCCTCTGATTGGCAGTGCGGTCGAGTGCTCGCTGGCGCCGCCACCCGCCTCCATGTCGCCGCCCGAGCTCCACCATCTTCTCCTCGGCGACCACACGGTGGTGAAGCGCTCGTCGACGACCCCCGTATCGCGCTGGTGAGTGCGACCGGCTCCAGCCGGATGGGGCGGATCGTCGGGCCGCGCGTGGCGGCCCGGTTCGGCCGGAGCCTGCTCGAACTCGGCGGCAACAACGCGGCGATCGTCGCTCCGTCCGCCGATCAGGATCTCGCCGTCCGGGGCGTCGTGTTCGCGGCCGCCGGAACGGCGGGCCAGCGCTGCACCACCTTACGTCGGCTGATCGTGCACCGGTCGATCGCCGACGAGTTCGTCGAACGCATCGCGAAGGCGTACTCGGGTCTGCGGGTGGGGAATCCGCTGGACGAGGGTGTCCTCGTGGGTCCGCTCATCTCGGAACGGTCCTACGAGGCGATGACCGCGGCGCTCAACCGCGCGCAGGCCGACGGGGGCACGCTCGTCGTCGGCGGCGACCGGGTGGAGGTCGCCGGTGGTGGCGTGTACGTCTCGCCCGCGCTGGTCCGGATGCCCGCGCAGACCGAGGTGGTGCGCGAGGAGACCTTCGCCCCGATCCTGTACGTCCTCGACTACGACGACCTCGACGAGGCGATCGCCTTGCACAACGGTGTACCGCAGGGCCTGTCGTCGGCGATCTTCACGCTCGACCAGCGCGAGGCGGAACTGTTCCTCGCCCGATCGGACTGCGGCATCGCCAACGTCAACATCGGCACCTCGGGTGCCGAGATCGGTGGCGCGTTCGGTGGGGAGAAGCACACCGGTGGCGGGCGCGAATCGGGATCGGATGCGTGGAAGGCATACATGCGGCGGGCGACGAACACCGTCAACTACTCGACGGAGCTGCCGCTCGCCCAGGGTGTCGAGTTCGGCTGATCCCGAACGACGTTCGGGGGGCCGGGCGGCTAATGGTTGCGCAGTGCGTCGATCAGCTCGTCCTTCTTCATGTCGGAGTAACCGGTCATGCCCAGTTCCTTCGCACGCTTCTTCAGGTCGTCGACCGTCCAGTCGTCGTAGGAGCCGGACTTGCCGCCCTTCTTCCCGACCTGCGACTTGCCCTCGTTCGCAGCCGCGTTGGAGATCCGGGCCGCTTTCTCCTTCGAGGCGCCGTCCTCGCGGAGCTCCTCGTACATCTTCTCGTTCTTGATCGACGGATTCGGCATCGTCTTCTCCTTCCGTGGTCCTTCCGCACGGGTACCCGACGACACTGCGCCCAATCAGAGGATATGTGGTCTGCACCACATGCTGTGGTAGACCTTGGGCATGTATCCAGGGAACTTCGTCGCCACCACGCCCGACAAACCCGCGATCATCCGCCCCGCCACCGGGGAGTCGCTGACCTATCGCGAACTCGACGAACGCTCGATCCGGCTGGCGAAGTACCTGAGGTCCCTCGGTCTCGAGCGCGGCGATCACATCGCCTGATCTCGAACAACGACCTGCGGGTCATGGAGGTC
Organism: Rhodococcus sp. IITR03; assembly: GCA_001017865.1. The sequence continues at coordinate 2,526,286 of LATQ01000001.1, read as the reverse complement.
TACTGGGCAGCCCTGCGCTCGGGCCTCTACATCACCGTCGTCAACTGGCACCTGACCCCGGCCGAAGCCGCCTACATCGTCGACGACTGCGGCGCGAAGGCCCTCGTCGTGTCGGCGCAGGCCGTCGGTGCGGTCGACCTGTCCCCCGGCGCGTATCCCGGCGTCACCCACCGGTTGGCGTTCGGTGGTCGCCGGCCGGTTTCGAGGAGTACGACGCCGCGCTCGCCGGTTTCGACGCGACACCGCTCGACGACCAGCCCCGGGGCCAGGACATGCTGTACTCGTCGGGCACCACGGCCGGCCCAAGGGCATCAAGCCGAAGCTCCCTGACGGGCAGGTCCAGGACATCCCCGACCCCTACACGGCGGTCTTCGCCCCGATGTACGGATTCGACGACAGCACCGTCTACCTGTGCCCCGCACCGCTGTACCACGCTGCGCCACTGCGCTTCTGCGGCACGATCCAGTCGGTCGGCGGCACCGTGATCCTCATGGACCACTTCGATCCCGAGGAAGCGCTCGCGCTCATCGACCGCTACTCGGTCACGGCGAGCCAGTGGGTGCCGACGATGTTCGTCCGGATGCTCGAGCTCCCCGAGGAGATCCGCGCGAAGTACGACGTGTCGAGCATGAAGGTCGCGATCCACGCCGCGGCGCCGTGCCCTCCGAGATCAAGCGGGCGATGATCGAGTGGTGGGGGCCGGTGATCAACGAGTACTACGCCTCCACCGAGGCGCCGGCGCGACGTTCATCGACTCCGCCCAGGCCCTCGCACATCCCGGCTCGGTGGGCCGTGACGGTGCCCTGGGCACCGTCCACATCTGCGACGACCAGGGGCAGGAACTGCCCACCGGCTCGATCGGCACGGTGTGGTGGGAACGCGACGAGCGTCCGTTCGAGTACCACAACGACCCGGTGAAGACCGAGGAGGCGACGCATCCCGAGCATCCGACGTGGACGACCAGCGGCGACATCGGTTATCTGGACGAGGAACGTTATCTCTACCTCACCGACCGGGCCGCGTTCACGATCATCTCGGGCGGCGTCAACATCTACCCGCAGGAATCCGAGAACGTCCTCACGCTGCATCCGAAGGTGTTCGACGTCGCGGTGATCGGCGTGCCGAACGAGGAGATGGGCGAGGAGGTCAAGGCCGTCGTGCAGCTCGTCGACGGAGTCGAGCCGAGCCCGGAACTCGAGCAGGAACTGCTCGCCTACGTCCGCGACCGCGTGTCGCACTTCAAGGCGCCGCGCAGCATCGATTTCTCCGACGATCTCCCGCGCACTCCCACGGGCAAGCTCGTCAAACACAAGCTGCGGGCGCGTTACGTGGAGCCGGTGCGCGGATGAGCCGCCCGAACACCGACACGACCCCGGTGCTCGACGAACTCGCCGGACAGTTACCCGCCGGCGCGCTGGTCACCGATCCCGACATCCTCGCCGGCTACCGGCAGGACCGTGCGCAGGACCCCGATGCCGCGGTTCCGCTCGCGCTCGTGCGCGCGACGTCCACCGCGGACGTGCAGGCGACACTGCGTGGGCGAACGCCCACAGGGTGCCGGTGGTGCCCCGCGTGCCGGCACGAGCCTGTCCGGCGGGTCCGGTGGGCTCGCCGACGGAATCGTGCTCAGCACCGAGAAGATGCGGGCGATCACCGTCGACACCGCGACCCGCACCGCCGTCGTCCAGCCCGGTCTGCTCAACGTCGAGGTGAAGCAGGCCGCGGCCGAACACGGACTCTGGTATCCACCGGATCCGTCGTCGTTCGAGATCTGCACGATCGGCGGCAACGCGGCCACCAACGCCGGTGGGCTGTGCTGCGTGAAGTACGGGGTGACGACCGACTACGTGCTCGGACTCGAGGTGGTCCTCGCCGACGGCACCGCGGTGCGGCTCGGTGGTCCGCGGGTCAAGGACGTCGCGGGCCTGTCGCTGACGAAGCTGTTCGTCGGCAGCGAAGGCACCCTCGGGTCATCACCGAGGTGACCCTGCGCCTCGTCCCACCGCCGCCACCGGCCTCCACGATGGTCGCGACCTTCGCCACCGTGCAGGCCGCCGCCGACGCGGTCGTCGCGATCACCGCGGTCCTGCGACCGGCGATGCTCGAGTTCATGGACAGGGCGTCGATCGGGGCGGTGGAGGACATGCTGCGCATGGGACTCGACCGCACCACCGAGGCCATGCTCATCGCACGCTCCGACGCACCCGGCAGCGCCGCCGCGGAGGAGATCGAGATCATGGTGCGGGCCTGCCGCGAGGCCGGCGCCGACGATGTCTTCGCGACCGACGACCCCGAGGAGGGTGAGGCGTTCACCGTCGCCCGCCGCATGGCGATCCCGGCCGTCGAGCGCACCGGCAGCCTGTTGCTCGAGGACGTCGGGGTGCCGATCCCCGCACTGCCGGAACTGGTGCTCGGAATCGACGATCTCGCAACCGAACACGACGTCACCGTCGCCGTGATCGCCCACGCCGGGGACGGCAACACCCACCCGCTGATCGTCTACGACCCCGCCGACGAGGACATGACAGCGCGGGCGCAGATGGTCTTCGGGAAGATCATGGATCTCGCGATCGAACTCGGCGGCACCATCACCGGTGAGCACGGTGTCGGCCGGCTCAAGAAGGCCTGGTTACCCGATCAGGTGGGACCGGACGTGATGGCCTTGACCGAGCGGATCAAGGCCGCGCTCGACCCGAACGCGATCCTGAATCCCGGCGTGGTGATCTGATGACCCGCACCACATCGGCAGCGGTCATAATCGTCGCGTGAACACCCGTGTGCCCCCGTCGACGCCGCCCTGCCGCTGCGCGAGACCAAGTACCGCGAGCTCGAACAGTATCCCGAGTTCGGCTCCGTCACGGCCTGGCTTCGCGACGTCGTGTCGTCGATCGTGCCCAACGCCCGCATGAGCGAATGCGAGTACTGGTCCGTCGTGTGTCTTCCCACCGGGGAGCCGGACGACCCGCGGAAGCCGCTGGTCTCGGTGCACGCCGGCAACATGGCGGTCGCCGGGGTGTTCCTCGACCTCTCCGACGGGCAGCGGAGCCTCGCCGGCTACGTCCGCGTATCGGGGCCCGAGTTGGAGAAGGCCTCGGGCTCGACCCGCGAGCAGCTCGCGGCGGACTCCCCCGACCTTCTCCTCGTCGACGACGGCTCCGTGGTGTCCGTGGTGTGGAGCGACGAACCCGCCGCGCGGGAGCAGTTCGAGGCGCTGCCGTGGCGGGCCCCGGCGCGGGCGCTCGTGACGGAACTGATGCGTGGCGGCCGCAACTCCTGGGCCGACGATCACTGCCGGCAGATCGCCCGGTTCGCGTACGACGACTGAGCGGGTTCACGTGCGGCGACTGAGTGTGTCGGTCGGCGGGTAGACGATGGGATGGTGACCGACATCCTCGATCGTTTCTCCGCGCCGACCCGGGCGTGGTTCGCCGGAGCGTTCGAGTCCCCGACGCGGCCCAGCTCGGCGCGTGGGATTCGATCTCCTCGGGAGCCCACACGCTCGTCGTCGCCCCCACCGGCTCGGGCAAGACCCTGTCGGCATTCCTGTGGTCGCTCGACCGGCTCTCGTCCACCCCGGCCGACGAGCACGCAGCGCGCGAGCACCGCAACCCGCGTCCTGTACGTCTCGCCGCTCAAGGCCCTCGCCGTCGACGTCGAGCGCAATCTGCGGTCTCCGCTCGTGGGCATCACGCAGACCGCGAAACGGCTCGGTCTGACGCCGCCCGACATCACCGTCGGTGTGCGTTCCGGCGACACCTCCCAGGCCGATCGTCGCGCCCTGGCGCGCACGCCACCGGACATCCTCATCACGACGCCCGAGTCGCTCTTCCTCATGCTCACCTCGTCCGCGCGGGAGAACCTCGTCGGTGTCGAGACGGTGATCGTCGACGAGGTCCACGCGGTGGCGGGGACGAAACGCGGGGCGCACCTCGCGCTGTCGCTCGAGCGTCTCGACCAGCTCCTGCGCGCGCCGGCCCAACGCATCGGGTTGTCGGCCACCGTGCGACCGCACGAGGAGGTCGGCCGGTTCCTCGCCGGTTCCGCCCCCATCCGGATCGTCGCGCCGCCCTCGGCGAAGACGTGGGATCTCGCGGTGCGCGTACCGGTCGAGGACATGACCGAACTCGGGGTCTCCGAGCCCGACGAGGAATCGTTCTCTCCCACACCGCAGGCCGGGTCGATCTGGCCGCACGTCGAGGAGCAGATCGTCGATCTCATCACCGAGCACCGGTCGACGATCGTGTTCGCCAATTCGCGGCGACTGTCCGAACGTCTCACCGCCCGGCTCAACGAGATCCATGCCGAACGTCTCGGCGAGGAGGTGGACCGCGAGGGCGCACCGCCTTCGCAACTCGGATCGCCCACCGAGACCACCGCCGGCGCTGCACCCGTGCTCGCCCGCGCCCACCACGGGTCGGTGAGCAAGGACCAGCGCGCCTGATCGAGGACGACCTCAAGTCGGGCCGGTTGCGGTGTGTGGTGGCGACGTCGAGTCTCGAGCTCGGCATCGACATGGGTGCGGTCGATCTCGTGATCCAGGTCGAGGCTCCGCCCTCCGTGGCCAGCGGTCTGCAACGCGTCGGCCGCGCCGGGCACCAGGTGGGCGAGACCTCACGCGGCGTGCTGTTCCCCAAGCACCGCACCGATCTCGTGCACTGCGCGGTGACCGTCGAGCGGATGGTCGAGGGCACATCGAAGCGCTGCAGGTCCCGGCGAATCCGCTGGACGTGCTCGCCCAGCAGACGGTCGCGGCCACGGCCCTCGAACCCGTCGACGTCGACGACTGGTTCGACACGGTGCGGCGCAGCGGATCGTTCGCGACGCTCTCCCGCGGCGTCTACGAATCCGTCCTCGACCTGCTCGCCGGTCGCTATCCGTCCGACGAGTTCGCCGAGCTCCGCCCCCGGGTGGTGTGGGACCGCACGGCCGGCACCCTCACCGGCAGGCCCGGCGCCCAGCGACTCGCGGTCACCTCCGGCGGCACGATCCCCGACCGCGGCCTGTTCACCGTGTACATGGTCGGCGAGAAGAACACGCGGGTGGGCGAACTCGACGAGGAGATGGTCTACGAGTCGCGGGTGGGCGACGTCTTCGCGCTCGGTGCCACCAGCTGGCGGATCGAGGAGATCACCTTCGACCGGGTGTTGGTCTCCCCCGCCTACGGCCGGCCCGGCCGGTTGCCCTTCTGGCACGGCGACAGTCAGGGTCGACCCGCCGAACTCGGTGCCGCGCTCGGTGCATTCCTGCGCGAGATGGGGCACGCCTCACCGGAGGACGCCGAGACCCGCTGCCGCAAGGGCGGTCTCGACGACTACGCGACCGGCAATCTCATCCGCCTGCTCGACGAGCAGCGCACCGCCACCGGGCACCTGCCACCGACCGCACGCTCGTCGTCGAACGGTTCCGCGACGAACTCGGCGACTGGCGGCTGGTGCTGCACTCGCCGTTCGGGTTGCGGGTGCACGCACCGTGGGCGCTCGCGGTGGGCGCGCGACTGCTCGAACGCTACGGCGTCGAATCCCATCCCACGCCCTCGGACGACGGCATCATCGTCCGGTTGCCCGACACCGACGACGCCCCGCCCGGCTCGGAGATCTTCGTCTTCGACACCGAGGAGATCGACGACATCGTCACCGAACAGGTCGGCGGCTCGGCGTTGTTCGCGTCCCGTTTCAGGGAGTGCGCGGCGCGGGCCCTGCTCCTGCCCCGCCGCAATCCGGGCAAGCGCGCACCGCTGTGGCAGCAGCGTCAACGATCGGCGCAGCTGCTCGACGTCGCTCGCCGCTATCCCGACTTCCCCATCCTGCTCGAGACGGTGCGCGAGTGCCTGCAGGACGTCTACGACCTGCCTGCTCTGCGCGACCTGCTCGGCAGCATCGCCCAGCGCAGGATCCGGCTGGTGGAGGTCGAGACCCCCACGGCCTCACCGTTCGCGACGTCGCTGCTGTTCTCCTATGTGGCGAGTTCCTGTACGAGGGCGACAGCCCGCTCGCCGAACGTCGGGCGGCGGCACTGTCGCTCGACTCGACGCTGCTCGCCGAACTCCTCGGCCGGGTCGAGCTGCGCGAACTGCTCGACGCCGACGTCATCACCGAGGCCGAGCACGAACTGCAACGCCTGACCCCACAGCGACGCGCACGCGACGCCGAGGGTGTCGCCGATCTGCTGCGTCTGCTCGGTCCGCTCACCGACGCCGAGCTGCGCGAGCGCACCACCGACGACCCGACGTCCTGGATCGAGGATCTCGAAGCGCAACGACGCGCACTGCGTGTCTCGTACGCGGGGGAACACCGGTGGGCGGCGATCGAGGACGCCTCACGTCTGCGCGACGCGCTGGGCGTGCCCTGCCGATCGGCGTTCCGACGGTGTTCGTCGAACCGGTCCCCGACCCGCTCGGCGATCTGATCGCCCGGCACGCCCGTACCCACGGCCCGTTCACCACCGCGCAGGCCGCCGCCCGGTTCGGACTGGGCACGGCGGTCGTCGAATCCGTCCTCGGCCGGCTCGCGTCCGAGAAGCGCGTCACGGCAGGCGAATTCCGCCGGGTGCGAGCGGATCGGAATGGTGCGACACGGAGGTGCTCCGAAGGCGCGGCGCCGGTCGCTCGCCGGCCGCCCG
>LATQ01000001.1:2515141-2519568 GCA_001017865.1 Rhodococcus sp. IITR03 | reverse complement strand
CCGCGCGTCATCGCCCGGCCTGACGCGCTTCGTCGAGAAGGCCACCTCGCGCGGGCGGCGCTCGAGGCGACGGCCTACCAGACGCGGGAGGTCATCGAGGCGATGAACGCCGACTCCGGGGTCGACCTGCGCACCCTCAAGGTCGACGGCGGCATGGTCGCCAACGATCTGCTCATGCAGTTCCAGTCCGACATCCTCGGTGTGCCGGTCGTGCGGCCCACCGTCTCCGAGACCACCGCGCTCGGTGCCGCCTACGCCGCCGGTCTCGCCGTCGGCTTCTGGGAGGACGAGGAGGACATCCGCCGCAACTGGACCGCGGACCGCACGTGGGAACCGGCGATGCCGGTCGACGAACGCGAGCGCCTGTTCGGCGAATGGAACAAGGCGGTCGAACGCACCTACGACTGGGCCTGAGCAGGGCGGGATCGCTGCCGATCCCGCCCCGTCCGGCGCCTAGTCCAGATCGTCGTGGCGCATCAGCTGGCGGGCGGCCTCGGTGACCGATCCGCTCAGCGACGGGTAGACCGAGAAGGTCTGCGCGAGGTCGTTGACGGACAGGTTGTTCTGCACCGCCAACGCGATGGGAAGGATGAGCTCGGAGGCGGTAGGGGCGACGACCACACCGCCGATGACCACACCGGTCGCGGGACGGCAGAAGATCTTCACGAAACCGCGCCGCAGGCCGGACATCTTGGCGCGCGGGTTGGTGTTGAGCGGGAGCATGACGGTTCGGGCGGCACCTCACCCTTGTCGATCGTCGCCTGACTTACACCGACGGCGGCGATCTCAGGACGCGTGAACACTGCGGCCGCAACGGTTTTCAGCTTGATAGGGCTCACGCCTTCGCCGAGCGCGTGATAGATCGCGATGCGGCCCTGCATGGCCGCGACCGACGCGAGCGGCAGCAGTCCGGTGCAGTCGCCCGCGGCGTAGATGCCGGGGACGGCGGTGCGGGAGACGCGGTCGACGGGAAGGTAACCGCCCCGGTCGAGTTCGAGCCCGACCTTGTCGAGACCGAGATCCCGGGTGTTGGGCACCGAGCCGACGGTCATCAGCACGTGGCTGCCCTCGACGATGCGGCCGTCGGCGAGGAGCACGCGGACGCCGTCCTCCGTGCGTTCGACCCGGTCGGCGCGGGCGTGCTTGACGAGGGTCACACCGCGCTCGGTGAGGACGTCCTCGAGCACGAGAGCCGCGTCCTCGTCCTCGTGCGGCAGGATCCGGTCGCGGCTCGACACGACGGTGACCTGCACACCGACCTCGGTGTAGGCGGAGACGAACTCGGCGCCGGTGACACCCGAACCCACGACGACGAGGTGCTCGGGCAGCTTCTCGAGGTCGTAGAGCTGACGCCAGGTGAGGATCCGCTCACCGTCCGGCTCCGCGCCCGGCAGGATGCGCGGACTCGCGCCGGTCGCGATCAGCACGACGTCGGCGTCGAGCACCTTCTCCTCACCGGTCAGCAGCTTGGCGCGCACCTGGTGGGCGGCCATACCGGGCTGCGTGTCGACGAGTTCGCCGTAACCGGAGTACAGCTTCACCCCGGCGGCCTCGAGCTTGGTGCGGATGTCGGCGGACTGTGCGCGGGCCAGGCTCTTCACACGGCTGTGGACCTGCGGCAGCGACACCTCGGCACGTTCGAGCTCGATGCCCAGGTCGGCGGCGCGGCGCATGTCGGTGCGCACGCCGGTCGAGGCGATGAAGGTCTTGGAGGGGACGCAGTCGAAGAGCACGCAGGCGCCACCGATCCCGTCCGAATCGATCAGTGACACCGTCGCGCCGTACTGGGATGCCACCAGCGCCGCCTCGTATCCTGCGGGGCCGCCGCCGATGATGACGATCCGGGTCATTGTTCTCCTCTGTATCGATTCCGAAGGGTGCCGGGTCGGGCTGCACGTGAGCGCCTGGTGGGCACACACGTCGGTCTCAACGCTATGCCAATGCCCCCACCTCGCGCACAGGGACCGGTGGACCCGGCACGCAACAGCCTCCGACACTCCTCGTCCGTCCCTGTGCCGCCCCTCCGACGACTCCGGTGGACGACGGGTTAGCCTTATCCTCGTGCCGATCTACGCCGCCTACGGGTCCAACATGCATCCGGAGCAGATGCTGACGCGCTGCCCGCATTCGCCGATGGCGGGAACCGGGTGGTTGCACGGTTGGCGACTGACCTTCGCCGGCGCGACATCGGCTGGGAGGGTGCCCTCGCGACGGTCGTCGAGGATCCGGACGCAAAGGTGTTCGTGGTGCTCTACGACGTGCCGGAGGACGACGAGCGCAGCCTCGACCGCTGGGAGGGAGCCGAACTCGGTTTCCACCGCAAGATCCGCGTGCGTGTCGACACGGCCGACGGTCCGGTCCTCGCGTGGCTGTACGTCGTCGACGGATACGAGGGCGGCCTGCCGTCGGCACGCTATCTGGCGTGATGGCCGACGCGGCCGAGATCGCCGGAGCACCCGCCGACTACGTGCGGGATCTGCGGACCCGCAACAGCCGCAACGTCGGACCGGGACGACCCGACAGTTTCTAGTCGGGCGCTCTCATCGAGCGCCGAGCGTGAAGCGCTCTCATCGAGCGCCGAGCGTGAAGCGCTCTCATCGAGCGCCGAGCGCCAGATTCGTCATCACCCGTACGCCCACGGCGAGCGCCCGCTCGTCGAGATCGAAGGTGGTGGGCTGGTGGATGTCGAGTTCGGGCCCGACCCCCGGCCACACCCCGAGCCGCCCCATGGCGCCGGGGACGTGTTCGAGATACCACGAGAAATCTTCTCCCCACCGGATTGCGGGGTATCCGCGAGGCGTCGGGGCCGGTCGCGCGGATCGCGTCCTCGAACATGCGCGCCGACACCTCGTCGTTGACCACCGGCGGCACGCCGCGGCGGTAGTTCAGTTCGTAGCTGACACCGGTGGGCGCGAGCAGACCGTGCACGATCTCGCGGACCATCGGTTCGAGCAGCTCCCAGGTGTCGTGGTCGCCGGTGCGGACGGTGCCCGCGAGCATGCCGGTGCGCGGGATCGCGTTCGGTGCCTTGCCCGCGCTGACCGCACCCCACACCATCACGGTGCCGGTGCGCGGATCGATGCGACGGCTGAGCATGCGGGAAGACCCGTGATGACGGCACCGAGGCCGTAGACGAGATCGCCGGTCAGGTGCGGCCGGGAGGTGTGCCCACCGGGTGAGTCGAGGACGAGTTCGACGGTGTCGGCCGCCGAGGTGATCGCCCCGACCCGCATACCGACCTTGCCCGCCTCGAGACGCGGGTCGCAGTGCAGTGCGAAGATCCGCGAGACCCCGTCGAGTCCGCCCGCCGCGACGACGTCGAGCGCCCCGCCCGGCATGACCTCCTCCGCAGGCTGGAAGACCAGCCGGACACCGATCGGCAGTTCGGGCATCGAGCCAGCGCCAGACCTGCACCGAGCACGACGGTGGTGTGGGCGTCGTGCCCACACGCATGCGAGACACCGGGGACGGTGGATTCGAACGGCAGGCCGGTGGCTCCTGCATCGGCAGGGCGTCCATGTCGGCGCGCAGGGCGATGCGCGGTCCGCCGGTCGGACCGAGATCGCAGATCAGGCCGGTGCCGCGAGGCAGGACCTTCGGCTCCAGTCCGGCCGCGCGCAGGTGCTTCGCGACGAACTCGGTGGTGGCGTACTCCTGCCGGGCGAGCTCGGGATTCGCATGGATGTGACGGCGCCAGAGCGAGAGGTCCTCGGTGTGGCGGTCCAACCACTTCTCGACGTAGGGGTTCATCGGCGGCCGGCCTGTTCGAGGAGCCGTGCCCGGTGGACCGGATCGGTCGCCGCGCGTACAGCGGTCGCTGCAAGCGCGCGCGCTCCGTCGAGTACTGCCCGATCGGCGGACTCGGTGACACACGCGGCCGCGAATGCAGCCTGATGTGTCACCGCGCCACCGGAGTCGAGTCCGATGACCGGATGGATTCCCGGCACCACGTTCGTCACGTTTCCCATGTCGGTACTGCCCAGGGGGCGCGCTCCTTCCTCCTCGACGGGCAGCGGTCGGCGCCCGAGATCGATGATCTCCTCACGATATGCCTGCACCAGCCACGGGTCGGGGGTGAGTTCGGTATAGGTCGGCGAGACCGTCCGGATCCGGTGATTGCATCCGGTGGCCAGCGCCCCGGCGGCGAAGCAGTTGCGTGCGCGTTCGACGAGGTCGTCGAGGAGTTCGCTCGTCCCGGCCCGCAGGTAGTACAGCAGTTCGGTGTGGCTGGGCACGATGTTCGGTGCCGTCCCGCCCTGCGCGACGATCCCGTGGATCTGTTGCCCGGGATGCAGGTGCTGCCGCAGCAGTCCGACCGCGACCTGGGCGACGGTCGCCGCGTCGGCGGCGTTGAGCCCGTACTCGGGGCCGCGGAGGCGTGCGCCTCGCGCAGCCTGTACGTCGACGGCGATGTCGCGAGCGGAGCG
>LATQ01000001.1:2501677-2515041 GCA_001017865.1 Rhodococcus sp. IITR03 | reverse complement strand
TACGGCGTGGAGGTCGTCGGTGTGGTCGCGACCGGCAACGGCGCTGCGGGTCGCCACCCTGGGCGGCGATCATCGCGTTCCACCGGTCCATCGCGGTGCCGTCCCGCAGCCGGTCGGCGGGATCGACGTCATCGACACCGGCGGCGGCGAGCATCTCGCGGGCCAGGGCCAGGGTCAGCTCGACGACGTCGTCGGGTCCGCCGCCGGCGAGCACCTCGACGGCCTCCCGGACCTCGAGCGCGTTGCCCGCCGTGCGCCCGAGCGGGCTGTCCATGCGGGTGAGCAGGGCCGTCGTGGGCAGCCTTCGTCGGTGCCGAGTTCGACCATGGTGCGCGCCAGCTCGCGGGCCTCGCCGAGTTCTTTCATGAAGGCGCCGCTGCCGACCTTCACGTCGAGGACGAGGGCTCCGGTGCCCTCGGCGATCTTCTTGCTCATGATCGAGCTGGCGATGAGCGGGATCGACTCGACGGTTCCGGTGACGTCGCGCAGCGCGTAGAGCTTGCGATCGGCGGGGGCGAGATCGGCGCTCGCCGCGCACACGACCGCACCGACGGCCGGGTCGCTGAGGATCTCGGCGATCTCCGCGGTGGTCAGATCGGCCTTCCATCCGGGGATCGCCTCGAGCTTGTCCAGGGTGCCGCCGGTGTGACCGAGACCGCGGCCCGACAGTTGCGGGACCGCGACGCCGCAGGCCGCGACGAGCGGTGCGAGCGGCAGGGTGATCTTGTCCCCGACACCGCCTGTCGAGTGTTTGTCGACGGTACGCAGGCCGAGAGCGGAGAAATCGAGGCGACGACCGGAGTCGATCATTGCGGTGGTCCAGCGTGCCGTCTCGGCCCGGCTCATGCCGCGGAACCAGACCGCCATCGCCAGGGCCGCCATCTGGCGTCGGAGACGATGCCGTGGGTGAACGCTTCGATGACCCAGTCGATCTCGGCGCCGGAGAGTTCGTGGCCGTCGCGCTTGCGGCGGATGACGGTGACGATGTCAGGCACGGCGGTCCTCGTTCTCCCGCACGGCCGCGAGATCGTCGGGGCCGAACGCGTCGGGGAGGAGATCGGAGAGGCGACGCGGGCCGCCCTGGGCGTCGACCTCGAGATCGGGGCCGCCGTGTTCGAGAAGCACCTGCCGGCATCGGCCGCACGGGGTCAGGACGTGGCCTCGGGAGTCGCAGACGGCAACGGCCCGGAGACGGCCTCCACCCTGGGCGAACAAGTTACCGACGAGTACACATTCGGCACACAGACCCAGTCCGTGTGAGACATTTTCCACATTGCACCCGAGGACCGTCCGACCGTCGACGGTGAGGCCGGCAGCCCCCACCGGGAACCCGGAGTAGGGAGCGTAGGCTCGACTCATCACCTCATGTGCTTTGGCGCGCAACATTTTCCAGTCGATGTCCGGCATGGTTCACCATCCTGTCACGGTGGCATGGACGACGGTAGGCGACCCCCACCGCGCCAGATCACAGTTGGAAAGGCAAACCTAACTTCGCATTTGGAGCCCTGTACGAACGGGGCAGGAGATTAGTTCCCGAGTTTGGGATGGGTCTAGAGTCGATCCAAGTCGGTTCAGGTTCACGTCGGGCCCGTACTGCGGAATCCCCCACAGGTAGGAGCAGCTCGACGCGTCCACCATTGACGTTGGAGGCACAGCACTCGATGAGCAGCACGACTGAAGCCGCCCCCGCAAAGGCGGGGCGCACACGGTCGCTTTACCGGGGAGACCCCGGCATGTGGTCCTGGGTATTGCACCGGATCACCGGCGTGGCGACATTCTTCTTCCTTTTCGTCCACGTCCTCGACACCGCACTCGTCCGGGTCAACCCCGAGACCTACGACGCGGTGATCGAAACGTACAAGAATCCGATCGTCGGCCTCATGGAGCTCGGCCTGGTCGCGATGGTCCTGTACCACGCACTCAACGGCCTGCGGGTCATGCTCGTGGACTTCTGGTCGAAGGGCCCGAAGTACCAGCGCGTGATGCTCTGGACGATCCTCGCGATCTGGTTCGTGGTGATGATCCCCGCGTCCGTTCGCATCCTCTACAACACGTTTGCGGGGCACTGACATGACCGAAGCGAAGACCCTCGGTAAGGAATACGACCGGCCCGCCGGTCTGGACAACCCGCGCTCGCCGCGTCGCGCCGCGAAGAACAACTTCGAGCTCTACGCCTGGTTGTTCATGCGCCTGTCCGGCCTGGCCTGATCATCCTGGTCCTCGGTCACCTCTTCATCATGCTGATGCTCGATGACGGCGTGCACCGCATCAACTTCGCGTTCGTCGCAGGCCGCTGGTCCAGCCCGTTCTGGCAGATCTGGACCTGTCGATGCTGTGGCTCGCGCAGCTCCACGGCGGTAACGGTCTGCGCACCGTCATCGCGGACTACGCACGTAAGGACTCCACCCGGTTCTGGCTCAACACGATCCTCGTCGTGTCGATGATCCTGATCATGGGCCTGGGCACTACGTGATCTTCACCTTCGACCCGAACATCACGGCGAGCTAGGGGAGCCGAACCTTCATGCAGGAACATCGTTACGACGTAGTCATCGTCGGGCGGCCGGCGGCGCCGGCATGCGCGCGGCCATCGAAGCCGGCCCGCGTGCGCGCACCGCAGTGCTCACGAAGCTCTACCCCACCCGCAGCCACACCGGCGCCGCTCAGGGCGGCATGTGTGCCGCCCTCGCGAACGTCGAAGAGGACAACTGGGAGTGGCACACCTTCGACACCGTCAAGGGTGGCGACTACCTGGTCGACCAGGACGCTGCGGAGATCATGGCCAAGGAGGCCATCGACGCCGTTCTCGACCTCGAGAAGATGGGTCTTCCGTTCAACCGGACGCCCGAGGGCAAGATCGACCAGCGTCGCTTCGGTGGTCACACCCGCGACCACGGTAAGGCCCCGGTCCGTCGCGCGTGCTACGCCGCCGACCGCACCGGCCACATGATTCTGCAGACGCTGTACCAGAACTGCGTCAAGCACGACGTCGAGTTCTTCAACGAGTTCTACGCGCTCGACATCACCCTCACCGAGACCGAGAACGGTCCCGTCGCGACGGGTGTCATCGCGTACGAGCTCGCGACCGGCGAGATCCACGTCTTCCACGCCAAGGCCATCGTCTTCGCGACGGGCGGCTCGGGCCGTATGTACAAGACGACGTCGAACGCCCACACCCTCACCGGTGACGGCCTCGGCATCATCTTCCGCAAGGGCCTGCCGCTCGAGGACATGGAGTTCCATCAGTTCCACCCGACGGGCCTGGCCGGTCTCGGCATCCTCATCTCGGAGGCCGTGCGTGGTGAGGGCGGCATCCTCCGCAACGCCGACGGCGAGCGGTTCATGGAGCGCTATGCCCCCACCATCAAGGACCTCGCGCCCCGCGACATCGTCGCCCGTTCGATGGTGCTCGAGGTGCTCGAGGGTCGCGGCGCCGGACCGAACAAGGACTACGTCTACATCGACGTGACCCACCTCGGCGAGGACGTCCTCGAGGAGAAGCTCCCGGACATCACCGAGTTCTCCCGCACCTACCTCGGTGTCGACCCCGTCACCGAGCTCGTGCCGGTGTTCCCGACCTGCCACTACGTCATGGGCGGTATCCCGACCAACGTCGACGGCGAGGTCCTCCGCGACAACGAGAACGTCGTGCCCGGCCTGTACGCGGCCGGCGAGTGCGCGTGCGTGTCCGTCCACGGCGCCAACCGTCTCGGCACCAACTCGCTGCTCGACATCAACGTCTTCGGTCGTCGCGCCGGCATCGCCGCCGCGGAGTACGCCAACAGCACGAAGCACGTCGAGATGCCCGAGCAGCCGACGAAGTACGTCGACGACTGGCTCGATCTGATCCTGCACCAGGGCGGCAAGGAGCGGGTGGCCGACATCCGCACCGAGCTGCAGCAGACGATGGACAACAACGCGTCGGTGTTCCGCACCGAGGAAACGTTGACGCAGGCGCTCAACGACATCCACGAGCTGAAGAAGCGCTACAAGGAGATCACCGTCCACGACAAGGGCAAGCGCTACAACAGCGACCTGCTCGAGGCGCTGGAACTCGGCTTCCTCCTCGAGATGGCCGAGGTCACCGTCGTCGGTGCGCTGAACCGCAAGGAATCGCGTGGCGGACACGCCCGCGAGGACTACCCGAAGCGCGACGACGAGAACTTCCTCAAGCACACCATGGCGTACAAGGTGGGCGAGGAACTGATCTCCGACATTCGCCTGGACTACAAGCCGGTGGTCCAGACCCGGTACGAGCCCATGGAGCGTAAGTACTGATGACAACCATCGAGAAGACCGACACGGGCGCGTCGACACTGCCACCCGTGCCCGAGGCGCGACGATGGTCACCCTCAAGATCGCCCGGTTCAACCCGGAGGACGACAAGGGTCAGCACTGGGATTCGTTCCAGGTGCCGGCACTGCCGTCCGACCGTCTGCTCAACCTGTTGGGCTACGTCAAGGGTTACCTCGACGGCACGCTCACCTTCCGTCGCAGCTGCGCCCACGGCGTGTGCGGCTCGGACGCGATGCGTGTCAACGGCGTCAACCGTCTCGCCTGCAAGATCCTCATGAAGGACATGCTGGACAAGAACGGCAAGGACGTCACGATCACGATCGAGCCGATCCGTGGCCTTCCGGTCGAGAAGGACCTCGTCGTCGACATGGAGCCCTTCTTCGACGCCTACCGCGCCGTGAAGCCGTTCCTCATCGCCTCCGGCAACGAGCCGACCCGCGAGCGCATCCAGTCGCAGGCCGACCGTGCCCGGTTCGACGACACCACCAAGTGCATCCTGTGCGCGTGCTGCACCACCTCGTGCCCGGTGTACTGGAGCGACGGCAGCTACTTCGGCCCCGCCGCGATCGTCAACGCGCACCGGTTCATCTTCGATTCGCGTGACGAGGGTGCCTCCGAGCGTCTGGACATCCTCAACGACAAGGAAGGCGTGTGGCGCTGCCGCACCACCTTCAACTGCACCGACGCGTGCCCCCGTGGCATCCAGGTGACGAAGGCGATCCAGGAGGTCAAGCGCGCGCTCATGTTCGCTCGCTGATCACCTCGCACGACAGCAGGTCCGTCCCTTCGGGGACGGACCTGCTGTCGTCTGTGCCCACTCCCCTGTGCTCTGTTTCCGGTGGCCGAGCTGATGGGGATCAGCGGCCGCGTGCGAACAGGAAACCCGCGACCCACCCGACCGCGAAGATGACGACGAGCACCAACCACAGCGGCGCCTGCAGCGAGATCCAGAAGAGGTCGATGCTCGTACTGTTGCGGTTCTGGAGGACGAACAGCGCAGCGAGCAGGACCAGGACGACTGCGAGCACTCTGCGCGGAGTCACCCGGAACGAGCGTCGGGGCGCGGCGGATCGCGTCTGTTTTGCCACGCCTCCATCGTCGTCCGTCCGCGGCACGATCGGCACCCCCGAACCGGGTTTTCACCCCGGGAGTTCGCTCATTTCCTCCGGAATCGCAGCCCGGCGAGGAGTCCACCGACCACGCCCGCACCGAGGAGCGCAGCACTGCGGCGCGCGTCGAGGCCCTCGTGCACCTCGAGGCGGGGCGTGATGACCGCCCCCGTAGGCGCGGGATGGTGGGCGAGTGCGAGGCTGGCCCGGGACGTCGCTGCGAATGCGGTGCAGAAGAGCACCAGCCGGGCCGTGAGGTTACCGAACACGAGGATGCCGAGGATCGGGCCGAAGGCGACGCCCGCCGGTCCGTTGAGGACACGTTCGAGGTAGATCGAGCCGGTCTGCTTGAGCAGCTCGAAACCGATCCCGGCGATCAGACCCGCGACGAGCGCACTACGGAACGGAACGGGTTCGCGGGGCAGGCGGGCGATCACCCAGGTGAATACCAGAGCGGTGGCGGCGGTGGCCGTCACCAGTGCCAGAATGCGCAGACCCACGCCGATGCCGACGAGATTCTCCATGTTGAGCAGCTCGACGATCCTGCGCGCGATCGGCCCACTGCTCAGCGCCGAGAGCCCCAGCGACACGGTCATCGCGAGGCCGAGACTGAGGAGTGCGCCGCCGTCGCGCAGCTTGACCACGAAGAAGTTGCCCTTGTCGCGCGGGTGCTCCCACATGGCGGTGAGGGCTTCGCGAAGATTCGTGATCCAGCCCAGACCGGCGTACGAGGCGGTGAGCAGACCGATGAGACCGACGGCGCCGCGGGATTCGATCGCCGAGTCGATCAGGCTCTGCACGGTGCCGCCGAGCTGACCGGGGATGTTCTCGGAGATGATCTGCCGGATCTGGTCGAGCAGTTCGGGTCGCCCGGCGAGCACGAAACCGGCCAGAGAGAACACGACCATGATGATCGGGACGATCGCCAGCACCGTGAAGTAGGTCAGGCCGGCCGCGTAGTAGTCGCCCTTGTTCTCCTGGTACCGCACCCCGGCCCGAAGGACGCGGTCGAGCACCGGATGGGCCGCGCGTTGACGTTCGAGAAATCCCGGCTTCTCGTCGGGTTCGCCGGCCATCCAGATGCTCCTTCGTCTAGGTCCGCGGCAGGAAACCCACCTTGTCATAGACCTGCGCCAAGGTGCGGGATGCGACCTCGCGAGCGCGGTCCGCGCCGCCCGCGAGAATGCGGTTCAGTTCGGCCGGGTCGGCCAGGTACTCGTCGACCTTGGTGCGGATCGGCGTGACGAACTCGGTGAGGACCTCTGCGGTGTCGGCCTTCAGATCGCCGTAGCCCTTGCCCTCGTAGCCGGCGACGAGTTCGTCGATGCTGCGACCCGACAGCGCCGACTGGATCGTGAGCAGGTTCGACACACCGGGCTTGTTCTCCCGGTCGAAACGGATCTCACGCTCGTTGTCGGTGACCGCGGAGCGGATCTTCTTCGCCGAGACCTTCGGATCGTCGAGCAGGTTGATCAGGCCCGCGTCGGTCGCCGCGGACTTGCTCATCTTCGACGTCGGATCCTGCAGGTCGTAGATCTTCGCGGTCTCCTTGACGATCGTCGGCTCGGGGACGACGAAGGTCTTGCCGAAGCGGGAGTTGAAGCGCTGCGCGAGATCTCGCGTGAGTTCGAGGTGCTGACGCTGATCCTCCCCCACCGGCACGTGGCTCGCGCGGTAGAGCAGGATGTCGGCGGCCATGAGGATCGGATAGGTGAACAGGCCGACTCCGGCGTGCTCGGTGCCCTGCTTGGCCGACTTGTCCTTGAACTGCGTCATCCGGCTGGCCTCACCGAAACCGGTGATGCAGCTCAGGATCCAGGCGAGCTCGGCGTGCTCGGGCACCTGGCTCTGCACGAATAGCACGGACTTCTCCGGATCGATACCGATCGCGAGCAGCTGCGCCACGGAGACGAGCACGCGCTTGCGCAGCAACTTCGGCTCATGCGGAACGGTGATCGCGTGCAGGTCCGGGATGAAGTAGAAGCGTCGTTCTCGTCCTGCGCCGGAACCACTGTGCCAGCGCCCCGAGGAAGTTCCCGAGGTGGAACGAATCCGAGGTGGGCTGGATGCCGGACAGCACACGGGGGCGGGCCTTCGGCTTCGTGGCGTTCTGTTCTGCAGTGCTCGACATGCCGTCGATGATTCCACGCAGGCCACGCCGCGCTGCCACCGAGGTGGGCACTTCTGCGGCGATCCGCAGAAGCGGTCAGCGATCGAAGGTCACCGTCACCGGTGCATGGTCGGACCAACGCTGGTCGTAGCTCGCTGCGCGTTCGACGCGGGCCTCGGTTGCGCGGGCCGCCAGGCCCGGGGTCACGAGGTGGTAGTCGATGCGCCAGCCTGCATCGGTGTCGAATGCCTTGCCGCGGTACGACCACCACGAATAGGGGCCAGCGACGTCGCCGTGGAGGTCGCGTACCACGTCGCGCCAGCCGGCCTCGAGGAGGTCGCCGACCCACGCGCGCTCCTCGGGCAGGAAGCCGGACTTCTTGACGTTGCCTTCCAGTTCTTGATGTCCCGCTCGGTGGGGGCGATGTTCCAGTCGCCGCACACCACCATGTCGCGACCTGCGGCCGTCACCGCGGCGTACCGCTCGGCGAGGTAGGTCGCGAAGCTCTTCATGAAGTGTTCCTTCTCGTCCTGCTTCGGCGTCTGCGCTTCACCGGTCGGCAGATACAGGCTCCCCACCGTCACATCGCCGAAGTCGGCCTCGATGTAGCGGCCGGCCGACGCGAACTCGTCGACGTCGAATCCGACGCAGACCGCGTCCGCCGGTACGCGCGAGAGGATCGCCACCCCGGCGCGGCCCTTGGCCGAGGACTCCGCGCCGACGCAGTGCCATCCGGCCTCGAGTGCCGGGGCGATCGCGGCGTGGAACTGCTTCTCGGTGGCCCGCACCTCCTGCAGGCACACGATGTCGGCGGCCGACGAGGCGAGCCAGTCGACGAGACCTTGCTGCGGCTGCGCGCACGCCGTTGACGTTCACGGTGGTGATCACGAGAGGCACCGGGTCACCGTAGCCGACGCCGGCGACGCGACTGCTCCACCGTGGGAGAAGCCTCCCGTGAGGGTGGTTCACCCCATGACCGGACGTTCCACAAGACGGATCAGGAAGACCAATTTCTCTCATCCAACGGAACACATCAACAATATTCCAGGGCAAATGCTTCATTGATCCATTCTACGGATTGCCTGAACCGTTCTACGGACCTAGAGTGACTCGCATGACACAGGCATCGACGGTCACCGGAGCCGACGGCGGCGTGCGAAGCGTCGCCCGCGCGTTCGATCTGCTCAGCGCTTTCGACGCCGAGCATCCGATCCGGACGCTGCGCGAACTCGTCGAGATCACCGGGCTCCCCAAGTCGACGGTGGTGCGCCTCCTGGGCACCCTCACCACGCAGGGGATCGTCGCCACCCGCGGCGACTCGACGACCTACAGCGTCGGCCCCGCCTTCCTCCGCTGGATAGGTCTGGCCGACGCGATGTGGGAGATCGGTGCCGAGGCACGGCGATCGATGACGGAACTGCGCGATCGCTGTGGAGAGACCGTCAACGTCTACATCCGACAGGACCTGCACCGCCTCTCCGTCGCTCAGGTCGAGGGCACGACGACGGTCCGCAGCGTCGTCCAGGTGGGCGCGCAGTACCCGCTCGTCGTCGGCGCCGCCGCCGGATCCTGCTCGGTGGCTGCCCGGACGACGTCCTCCAGGCTCTCGCCGAGCAGGAGGGCACGACGAGCACGGCGGACCTGAGGTCCGAGGCCGCCGGAGCGCGGGAGGCGGGTTACGCCATCACCCACGGCGATCGGGAGCTCGGCGCTTCCGCGGTCGCCGCGCCGATCCTGTCCGCCGACGGCCGTGTCATCGCAGCCCTGTCGATCAGTGGCCCCACGTCGCGCTTCACCGCCGACCGGGTCGCCGCCTATGTCGATGCCGTAACCGACACCGCCCGGCAGATCAGTGCTGCCGGGCTCGGAACCGTGGAGGCCTTCCTGTGACCACAAACCTTCTCGAGGGCGTGCGCGTCCTCGACATGACCAACGTTCTGGCCGGCCCCTTCGCGGGTTACCAACTGGCCCTGCTCGGCGCGGATGTCGTCAAGGTGGAGACCGCCGGCAGCGGCGACCTGGCCCGCCAGCTCGGCGCCGATCCCGACCTCAGCGCCGAATACATGGGGGTGTCCTTCCTCGCCCAGAACGCCGGCAAGCGCTCGGTCACGGTCAACCTCAAGACCGAAGGTGGCAAGAAGGTCTTCGAGCAGCTACTCGCGGACGCCGACGTGCTGCTCGAGAACTTCCGCCCGGGCGTGCTCGCCCGCCTCGGCTTCGACTGGGAACGCCTGCACGAACTCAATCCGCGCCTGATCTACTGCGCTGTCTCGGGATTCGGCGCCACCGGCCCGATGAGCAGCCGACCCGCCTACGACCAGGTGGTCCAGGGACTGTCCGGCATCATGAGCGTCACCGGCGACACCGAATCCGCGCCGCTGCGCGTCGGATATCCCGTCTGCGACAGCTTCGGCGGTATGGCCGCGGCCATGACGGTGTGCGCCGCCATCGTCCGCCAGCGACAGACCGGGCAGGGCGCGTATCTGGACACGTCGATGCTCGACGCGGCCATCACCTCGATGGGCTGGGTGGTCTCCAACCATCTGGTGACCGGCAAGGAGCCGGTACCGATGGGCAACGAGAACATGACCTCGGCGCCGTCGGGTGCGTTCCGGACTGCCGACGGTGTCCTCAACATCGCAGCGAACAAGCAGGAACAGTACGAGATCCTGTGCACGGTGCTCGGCCGCGAGGAGCTCGTCACCGACCCCCGTTTCGTCACCCGCGAGGACCGCAAGCGCAACCGCGAGATCCTGCGCGACGAACTGGAGATCTCGCTCAAGGAGAAGACGGCGGCCGAGTGGGACGAGATCCTGCTCGACACCGGCGTTCCTGCTGCGCCCGTCGCTCCGGTGTCGGAAGCGCTGCGCTCGGATCAGATCCGCCACCGCGGGTTGATCTCCGAACTGGACGTGGCGGCCGGATCCGGCACCGTCCAGGTCCTCGGTCTGCCCACGCACGTCGACGGTGAGTCGGTCCGTCCCGATACTGCACCGCCGACGCTCGGAGAGCACACCGACGAGATCCTCCGCGAGATCGGTTTCAGCGACGAGCAGATCACCCGCTTCCGGGAAGAAGGCGCGGTATGACGACCGATCCCTTCCGCTCTCTGACCGCTCTGCCGGTCGCGGACGAGGCCGGCACTCCCCTGCACTACTACAGCCTGGCCGAGGCCGAAGCGCACGGCGCCGGACCGATCTCCGACCTGCCGTGGTCGCTGAGGACGCTCGTCGAGGGCATCCTGCGTCACCAGGGTCATCCGCAGGCGCTGCCCGAGCACGTCCACGCCGTCACCCGCCGCGACGAGACGGCCGCGATCCCGTTCTTCCCGGGTCGCGTGCTGTTCCAGGACGCCTCGGGCATCCCGGTGCTGGCCGACATGATCACCCTGCTCGAACGTGCCCGGGCCGAGGGTCTGGACACGTCCGCACTGGAACCGGCGCTGCCCCTCGACCTGGTCGTGGATCACGCACTCGAGGTGGACGAATACGCGAATCCCGAAGCGGCACTTCACAACATCGATCTGGAGTACGAGCGTCACCGCGATCGGTACCGCTTCCTGCGCTGGGCGCAGGACCGGCTTCCCGGTCTCCGTGTCGTGCCGCCGGGGCTCGGCATCTGTCACCAGCTGAACCTCGAGGTCCTCGCACCGGTCGTGACCACGACCGAATCCGAGGGCCGTCACGTCGCAGCGTTGGACAGCCTGGTCGGCACCGACTCGCACACCACGATGATCAACGCTCTCGGCGTCACCGGCTGGGGCGTCGGCGGCATCGAGGCCACCGCCGCGGCCCTCGGGCAGGCCGTCATGATCCGCGTGCCCCGCGTCGTCGGCGTCGAGCTCACCGGACGTCTCGCCCCCGGGGTGTTCGCCTCCGATCTCGCCCTCACCCTCGCCGAGAAGCTGCGCGCACTGAACGTCGTCGGCGCCGTCGTCGAGTTCCACGGTCCGGGCCTGGAGCATTGTCGGTGCCCGACCGCGCAACCGTCGCCAACATGGCACCCGAATACGGGGCGACGATGGCGTGGTTCCCCGCCGATCGCCGGACGATCGAGTACCTGGCCGCAACGGGCCGCTCCCCCGAGCGTGTCCGGCTCGCCGAGCAGTACCTGAGAGCCCAGGGTCTGTTCCGCACCCCGAGCAGCCCGGCACCCCGGTTCGAGACCGGTCTGTCGATCGACCTCGGGAGCATCACCACCACCCTCGCCGGACCGTCCCGGCCGCACGACGCCTTGTCGCCCGCCGAGGTTCCGGCCTCCCGCGGCGAGAGCGGACCGCTCGATGGCGACATTGCGATCGCCGCGATCACCAGCTGCACCAACACGTCCAATCCCCGATCGCTGGTCGCAGCGGGTCTGCTGGCGCGCAACGCCGTCGCGGCCGGTCTGCGTCCGCCGGCCTGGACGAAGACGTCGTTCACGCCCGGCTCGCCGGCGGCCGCCGATCTGTTGGCCTCGGCGGGTCTGCAGGACCACCTCGACCGGCTCGGCTTCCAGGTCGCGGGATTCGGATGCGGCACCTGCATGGGCAATTCCGGGCCGCTCAGCCCGGCCCTGTCCGGAGCCGACCGGGCGAAGGACACCGCGCTCGCGGCGGTGCTGTCGGCAACCGCAACTTCACCGGACGCATCCACCCGGCCGTCGCACACGCCTACCTCGCCTCCCCCGCGATGGTCGTGGCCTACGCCCTCGCGGGCAACGTCCGCATCGATGTGACGAGCGAACCGATCGGGCGGGCCGAGAACGGCACCGACGTCACCCTCGCCGACCTGTGGCCCTCCGACGAGGAGATCGACGCGCTGCTGGCCGAGCACGAGGCCACCGCACTCGGGCGCGACGCGCACCGGGAGTTGACCACCACGCGCTGGCAGGAACTCGAGTACCCGCGCGGCGAGCACTACCGCTGGGACAGGGAGGCCGGCAGCATCCGTCGCCCGCCCTTCACCGACCGGAGCTGACGTCTCCCACTCACGGGGGATCTGACCGCGCGGCCTCTGCTGGTCCTCGGCGATGCGGTCACCACCGACCACATCTCGCCGGTCGCACGGGTCCTGCCGGACTCCGCAGCAGGGCGTTGGCTCCGCGAGCGCGGTGTGGGCGACCGGGCGCTGGGCACTTTCAGCTCCCGGCGGCTCAATCACGACGTCATGATCCGGGGTGGCTTCGCCAACACCCGCCTCGCAAATCTGCTCGTGCCCGAGAAGCAGGGTGGCTGGACGCGCACAGCACCCGGTGAGGAGCCGGTGCCCGTCCACGAGGCCGCCGAGTACCACCGCCGGCAGGGCACGCCGGTCGTGGTGGTCGCCGGTGAACTGTACGGCGCCGGATCGGCGCGGGACTGGGCCGCGAAGGTCACTCGGCTGCTCGGCATCCGCGCGGTCCTCGCCCGTAGCTTCGAACGCATCCATCGCACCAATCTGGTCGCGATGGGCGTCCTGCCGATCCAGTGGCAGGGACCCACCCCGGAGACCTTCGACGGCAGTGAGGATATCGACCTGATCGGACTGGCCGATCTCGGATCGACCACCGAGATCACCGTCCGGGTCCGCCGTGCGGGCGAGATCGCGTGGGAGGGCACGGCGCTCTGTCGGATCGACACTCCCCTCGAGTGGGAATGGCTGCGCGCCGGGGGTCTGTTCGGCCACCTGCTGACCGAGCAGACGGAGCGGCAGCGGGCAACGGAGCCCGAACCGGTGGGCGCACACCGGTAGACGAGTGGATCGACGGGGACGTCCTCCGAGGAGGACGTCCCCGTCGTCATGTCCGGTCCGCCGGAGCGACACGGGCGACGGTGCGCGCCGCACGATCAGATGACGGAGCGGCGGGACGGACCCTCCGCTCGACGTTCCT
>LATQ01000001.1:2497537-2501577 GCA_001017865.1 Rhodococcus sp. IITR03 | reverse complement strand
GCAGCTCGCCGCCATGGCGTAGCAGCTCACGTCGCGCAGCAGCGACGCCTCCCGGCGCAGACGACGACGGGCACCGACGCCGCGCTGGGTCGCGAGGAACAGATCCTGGCTGAGCACCACGATCACGAAGACCGCCGGGAACAGCAGCAGCGCCGCCAGATCCACGGAGTGCGGGAGGCCGTCGAGCAGCGCAGCGACGAAGGTCATCGTCGCCCCGACGCCGAACACCGATCCGCACAATTCGAGGTGTTCGAGGCGCAGCGCCTCGGTCGATCGGGACGAACCCTCGGCGGTGATGGCGGGGCCGAGCGACCACGCGATGAGATTGAGCGCAATGACGAGGGCGGCGAGCACCCCGAGGACGGCGGCGGCCTCACCCATCGTGAGGGTGGTGAGCACGCCGCTGCGCACCGGCGTGGACCGGTCGTAGGCCAGTTCGTCGGTGCGGCGGGCGATCGCGTGGATCAGGTTGGGGGCGAGGGCGACCGGCAGGTAGGCCAGCGCCGAGCCGAACATCAGCATCCACACCCGCGTCCAGAACCGTCGGCGGGCGTGCGCTCCGCCGCGGCCTTCGGAGTCGGTGGCAGTGGTGGTCACGGCCGTCCTCCTCCCGGGCCCTACGGTGATGCGACTGACAGTGGTACACGAAACGGTAGCCGGTGCCGGGAGTGCTCGGGAAACACGACACGGGACGCCCGATCCGGGCGTCCCGTGTACGTGCTGTCGAGAACGGAGCGGAAGGTCAGGCGCGAGCTTCTGCAGGTTCTCGTCGAGTGCGGCGAGGAACTCCTCGGTGGTCAGCCAGCCCTGCTCGGGGCCGACGAGCAGTGCGAGGTCCTTGGTCATCTGACCGGCTTCGACGGTCTTGATGACGACGTCCTCGAGCTGCTGCGCGAACTCGATGACCTCGGGGGTGTTGTCCAGCTTGCCGCGGTGCTCGAGTCCGCGGGTCCAGGCGAAGATCGACGCGATCGGGTTGGTCGACGTCGGCTTGCCCTGCTGGTGCTGACGGTAGTGCCGGGTGACGGTGCCGTGTGCGGCCTCCGCCTCGACGGTCTTGCCGTCCGGGGTCATCAGGACGGAAGTCATCAGACCCAGCGAGCCGTAGCCCTGCGCGACGGTGTCGGACTGGACGTCGCGTCGTAGTTCTTGCAGGCCCAGACGTAGCCGCCCTCCCACTTGAGGACGATGCGACCATGTCGTCGATGAGGCGATGCTCGTAGGTGAGACCGGCGGCCTCGAACTCGGTCTTGAACTCCTCGTCGAAGATCCGCTGGAACTCGTCCTTGAACATGCCGTCGTAGGCTTCAGGATCGTGTTCTTGGTCGACAGGTAGACCGGGTAGTTGCGCTGCAGGCCGTAGGAGAAGGATGCACGCGCGAAGTCCTGGATGGACTTCTTGTAGTTGTACATACCCATCACGACGCCGCCGTCCTCGGGGATCCGGCAGACCTCGTGCTGGATCGGCTCGCTGCCGTCCTCGGGCGTGAAGGTGATGGTGACGGTGCCCGGGCGGTCGACCTTGAAGTCGGTGGCGCGGTACTGATCGCCGAACGCGTGACGGCCGACGACGACGGGCTTGGTCCAGCCCGGCACCAGACGCGGTACGTTCGAGATGATGATGGGCGCGCGGAAGATGGTGCCGCCGAGGATGTTACGGATGGTGCCGTTGGGCGACCGCCACATCTTCTTCAGACCGAATTCCTCGACACGCGCTTCGTCGGGGGTGATGGTGGCGCACTTGACGCCGACGTTGTGCTTCTTGATGGCGTTCGCCGCGTCGACCGTCACCTGGTCGTCGGTGGCGTCGCGGTGTTCCACGCCGAGGTCGTAGTACTCGAGATCCACGTCCAGGTACGGGTGGATCAGCTTGTCCTTGATGAACTGCCAGATGATGCGGGTCATCTCGTCGCCGTCGAGTTCGACGACCTTACCTTCAACCTTGATCTTGGACATATGCGCTTCGTGTCCTCCTAGGACGTTTCTGTAGGTCCCCAATCGACCGCACTTTGTGGGTGCGATCGCCGTCGGCTCGCGAGCAGCGAGCATGGCCGTGTCCACGTCCTGGACCGCGGCCAAACATGACAAGCGTACTGCTATTGCCGATGACCGCAAAGCGCCTCGTCCCACCCCCACGCCCTACCGACCGGTAACTTTCCTGCTGGTCAGGGATGTTCAGAGGTGCATAGGACCCTGCGACGGAGAGTCGCTAGACTGCCGGGAAAGTCATGAGTGCCAGCGTCAAGCCCCGGCTTGCTGGCCGGCAACCCTCCGACCGGGGTGGGGTGCTCCGGGTGATGACACGGTCGGTGGAACCCCACCGACAAGCCTGTTGTCGGGAGGACTGAGATGATGATGTGCTGTCGCACGCAAGCCACGATCACACCTCCCATCACCGCCGGAAGGACACGATGACCGACATCCGCAGCCGGCGCTGCCAGCCCACCGCGAGCCTCGAGGCGGTCATCTCTTGACGGCGGGCACCGAGCGGCGTCGCGTCGAACTGCCCCCGTCGGACGGACGCCTCGACACCATCGACATCGGCGATCTCGCGCTCGAGAGCGGCGAGACGCTGCCGAACGTCACGATCGCCGTACAGAGGTGGGGCGAACTGTCCCCCGCCCGCGACAACGTGGTGCTCGTCGAACACGCCCTCACCGGCGACTCGCACGTCACCGGCCCCGCCGGACCGGACCATCCGTCCCCCGGTTGGTGGTCGGGCATGGTCGGCCCGGGCGCTCCGATCGACACCGATCGCTGGTGCGTGGTCTCGACGAACATCCTCGGCGGGTGCCGCGGCTCCACCGGCCCCGGCAGCACCGCACCCGACGGCAAGGCTGGGATCCCGCTTTCCGCTGATCACCGTGCGCGACCAGGTGGCGGCCGAGGTTGCGCTGCTCGACAGGCTCGGCGTCGACGTCCTCGCCGCCGTGACCGGCGGATCGATGGGCGGCATGCGCACCCTCGAGTGGATCATCGCGTACCCGGAGCGAGTGCGGGCGTCGCTCGTCCTCGCCACCGGTGCCCGTCGCGACCGCCGACCAGATCGGCACCCAGACCGCACAGATGGCGGCCATCACGGCCGACCCCGACTGGCAGGGCGGCGACTACTACGGCTCGGGGCGGCGTCCCGAAGCCGGCCTCGCCATCGCCCGGACCATCGCGCACCTCACCTACCGGACCGAACTCGAACTCGACACGCGCTTCGGGAATCTCCCCCAGGACGACGAGGACCCGTGGCGCGGTGGCCGGTACGCCGTTCAGAGCTATCTCGAGCACCAGGCGCGCAAGCTCGTCGCGCGCTTCGATCCCGGTACCTACGTGGTGTTGTCCGACGTGATGAACCGGCACGACGTCGGGCGCGGACGCGGCGGCGTCGAGGCCGCACTCGCGTCCACCCCGGTCCCGACGATCGTCGCCGGCGTCGACTCCGACCGGCTGTATCCGCTGCGCCTGCAGCAGGAGATCGCCGATCTGCTCCCGGGATCGGGCGACCTGCGTGTGCTCGTCTCCCGCGACGGGCACGACGGATTCCTCACCGAGGCCGACGAGGTCGCGAAGCTCCTCGTCGAACTGATGAAGCTCGCCGAGGGCTAGTCGGTTCCCAGCGGGTCGATCGACGCGGCGAGCGCCACGACGATTCCGCCGACGACCATCATCGAGACGACATCGAATGTCTTGCCGCGTACCGCGAGGACACCGACCTTGTCCTCGTCGAGAGCCCAGCGGAACAGGCCGGCGAGGATGGTGGCGCCGCCGAAGACGAACGCTCCGCGTCGCCACCGGTCGGCGATCACCAGGATCACCGCTGCCGCGATCACCAGGGTGACCGCGAGCAGCGGCAGGTTCAGACGCGTGAATCGCAGAGCCTGAGCCATCTCGTCTCCCGGGGTCGTCGACCCGCTTATCGGGACGCGAGCTGCTCGGCCCGCTCCACGACGTTGGTCAGGAGGAAGGCGCGGGTCAGCGGTCCGACGCCACCGGGGTTCGGGGACACGAAGCCCGCGACCTCGCGGCACGTCGGCGCGACGTCGCGCGCA
>LATQ01000001.1:2480194-2497437 GCA_001017865.1 Rhodococcus sp. IITR03 | reverse complement strand
CCAGGGGTTCGGGGACACGAAGCCGCGACCTCGCGCACGTCGGGGAGACGTCGCCGCGCAGTCCGTCCTCGGTGCGGGAGACACCCACGTCCAGCACCGCGGCGCCGGGCTTGACCATGTCCGCCGTCACCAGGCCGGGAACACCTGCGGCTGCGACGATGATGTCGGCGCGACGCACCTCTGCAGCGAGATCACGGGTGCCGGTGTGGCAGAGGGTGACTGTCGCGTTCTCCGAACGACGGGTCAGCAGCAGACCGATCGGGCGACCGACGGTGACGCCACGACCGACCACCACCACGTGCGCGCCGGCGATCTCCACGTCGTAGCGGCGCAGCAGGTGGATGATGCCGCGCGGCGTGCAGGGCAGCGGAGCCTCCTTGCCGAGCACGAGCCGGCCGAGGTTGACCGGGTGCAGTCCGTCGGCGTCCTTGCCCGGATCCATGCGCTCGAGCGCCGCGTTCTCGTCGAGATGCTTCGGCAGCGGGAGCTGCACGATGTAGCCGGTGCAGGCGGGATCGGCGTTGAGCTCGTCGATCGCCTCGAACAGCTGCTCCTGGGTGATGTCGGCGGCAGATCCTTGCGGATCGACGTGATGCCGACCTTCGCGCAGTCGTTGTGCTTGCCGCGCACATAGGCCGCGGATCCCGGATCGTCGCCGACGAGGATCGTGCCGAGGCCGGGCGTGACGCCCTTGGCCTTCAGCGCATCCACGCGGACCTTCAGGTCCTCGAAGATTTCGTCGCGGGTTGCTTTGCCGTCCAGGATCGTCGCAGTCACGTCGTTCATTCTTCCAGGCGCCCGTCCGGCGTCGAATCGCGGCCGGTACCGGAAACCGTCCGGCGCCGGAGGCAGGCAGTCCCGGGACAGTTCCGCAAAGGCCTCGGCGAGATACCGCTCGTACTGCCCGGGGTCGGGCATGCAGGAGTCCGATACCAGAAAAGACAAGGTGAGAACCTCGCCGAGCGACGTCACGGAGTGGACGAGACCGTAGTTCCGGTTGAGCATCGGAGTACCGATCGCCTCGACGGCGGGACTGTCACCGAAGCGGAGACTCTCGACCGGCCGCGGGGCACATTCGTCACGGTGGTGTTGGCCAGCGGCACCACGTCTCCCGTGGGCCCCACCCGCCTGCGGTGTGCTCGTCGGATCGTCATCGCCAGGTCGAACGCGGGCGATGCATCCACCGCTGCAACGGAGGCAGCCGACTCCGGACGCCGGATGCGCTGTTTCTCGAGAGCGGCCGACTCGTGGACTCGGCGGAGTCGCTCGCGCGGATCCGTCCGGTCGGTGTGCAGGTCGACATACATGAGCGTGACCTTGTTCTCCGACTCCGTTCCCGCCCCGTCTCGGAGCGATCCCGGAACGATCGCCGCCGGCGAGTCGGCGGGAATCTCCTCGTAGGACGCGAGGTAGGCGCGAAGTCCGCCCGAGACGACCGTCAGGATCACGTCGTTCACCGAGGTGTCCGTGGCGCGCGCGACGGCACGCACCTCCGGCAGCGGCATACGGACGACGCCGAGCTGCAGGGACCGCCGGCGTCGGTGTCGAAGCGGGTGCGGGGACGCTGCGGCCGGGGGGTGGTGATCTCCCCGAGGCGGTGAGACCACCCAGCGCCTCGACGAGCGCGACGTGCGGCATCGGGGGGAGCATCCTCGCGTACCGGAAGGGCAAGGCTGCCGCCGCGCGGACCGTTCCGGGCACGGCGACAACGCGTCCTCCCGCCGAAGGGGTGGCAGACGGATCGTCGAGCAGCGCACGAGCGATCTCGACGGCTCCGAGCCCGTCGGTCACCGAGTGGTGCAGGAGCAGCGCGACGATCGTGGCGCCCTCGGGGAGGTCCTCGACGCCGCGAATATCGGTCAGGACGTGCACTTCCCACGGCGGTGCGGACAGATCGAGACGGCGTTCCTTCGTCGACGCGAGCATCCGATGCAATTGGCTGCGCGAGGTCGGTCCGATCGTCTCGTACCGGACGTGGTGGTCCGGGTCGACGTCCGTCTCCACCCAGTAGGGGAAGTCGAGGTCCGCCGGCACGCGGTGCAGACGTCGGGTGAGCGCCGGTGTGCGATGCAGACGTTCCCCGATCCAGGTGACGGCGTCTTCACGGGTACGGATCGGAGCCTCGCCTGCCCGGGCGTCGAACACGTAGAAACTCACCATGGTCGGCGGCGGGGCTTCGGGGTCGGTGTCCCCCACGAAGACGTGGAGCGCATCCCGCGCGGCCAGTCGGATTCCGCGTCGGCGTGTCATCGCGATGGTTCTCTCCCGGGTCGCCCGCTGCTCGTGCCTCTCGATTGAACCAGTTACCGCTCAGGGCCACACCCGATCGGAGATCCGCGTGACAAACGTCGCCGGCATCCGCGCTTGTGCTGCTGGAGGATTCGATGTTCCGACCCCGGCCGCACTGAACTTCTCCGCTCACACGACGGAGTAACCGTCCGGCAGCGACGTCCGTCCGGTCAATGCCCGCAGCACGGTCGTACCGTCGCCGAGTGCCAGCGCGATCCTTGTGGCGAGCAGGGTTGCCTCTTCGAGGACATCGGCCGGAGGCTCGTAAGGGATACCTGCGGCAGCTGCGATGTCGAGACCGTGAACGGCGAGTTCGAAGGTGCGCGTCGGCAGATAGGAGTGCAACCGGATCCCCTTGTCCCCGATCACCCGGATCAGACGGTCCTCGCCGGCACCAATCCGGTCGATCACCGCAGTCGAGAGGGCATCGATCGTCGCCACCGGGTCGTCACCGAGGTCGGTACCGGCACGCCGTCCACGTTCGACGATGTCGTCCGCGCCGAGGACCGAGGTCAGTTCCTTGACGTGGACGTAGTACTGCTCCGCGCTCGCGAGGTCCTCGGTGTCGGCGGGACCGTTCAGATAGGTCGTGACGGTCGTCAACGAGCGCGAGGTGTGGCCGATCAGCGCTCGGAGGTTCCATTCACCCAGGCCCGGACCGTCCCAGCGATCCTCCGGCACGGTACGGACCAGCTCCGAGAAGCTGCGTACCGCCGAGACGTACGTCGCTACCGGTGATCCCATGACATCTCCCGCAGTCGACCGAATCGAACCCGACACGAGAATGAAAGCACGCGTCCCCCGGCTACGCCGACGGTGTGCGCCCGCGGTCGGCACGGATCGCTCGCGCAGCGTGAAACCCAGCTTCTCGTAGAGCCGCATGGCGGTCGTGTCAGAGACCGAGCCCGGTGCCGTGGACGCCGTACTCGTCGATGACGGCGAGTTCGTCCTCGGTGAGCGGCGGGAAGCTCAGCGCCTCGAGGTTGTGGTCGAGCTGCCAGGTAGAGCTCGCGCCGACGAGCGCCGAGGTCACCGCCGGCTGCCGGAGCACCCACTGCAGCGCCAGCTGGGCCAGTGACTGCCCACGCGACCGGGCGAGCTTGTCGAGTTCGGTGACGCGCTGCCGGTAGGTCTCGTCGATCACGTCCGGGGAGAGGAACGCGCTGTCCACCGCTCGCGCACCGTCCGGAATGGTCTCGAGATACTTGTCGGTCAGAAGTCCCTGTGCGAGCGGCGAATACACGACAAGGCCGAAACCGTCCTGCTCGGCCGCATCGAGCAGACCGTTCTGCTCGATGGTGCGGTCGAAGATCGAGTAGCGCGGCTGGTGGACGAGCAATGGGACGCCGGCTTCCCCCAAAAGGGTCGCGGCCTCGTGCGCACGATCCGGTTGGTAGTTCGAGATGCCGACGTAGAGCGCCTTCCCCTGCTCGACGGCGGAGACGAGTGCCCCGACGGTCTCCTCGAGCGGCGTCGACAGGTCCGGGCTGTGGCTGTAGAAGATGTCGACATAGTCGGTGCCGAGATCACGCAGGCTGTGCTCGAGCGAGCCCAGCAGCGACTTGCGCGACCCGCCCTTCTGGTAGGGACCGGGACCGATCGGATTACCCGCCTTCGTCGACAGGATGATCTCGTCCCGGTAGGCGCGAGGTCCTTGCCGAGGATCCGGCCGAAGTTCTTCTGCGCGGCACGGTGCGGCGGACCGTACCGGTCGGCGTTGTCGAAGTGGGTGATGCCGAGGTCGAAGGCGTGAGGATGATCTCCCGCTGCGTCTCGAAGGGGTAGTCGGTGCCGAACTTCTGCCACAGCCCGAACGAGAAGGCGGGGAGATCGAGCCCGGACCGCCCCGAGCGACGGTAGGGAATCGTCTCGTAACGATTCTCGGCTGCGGTGTACGGAGTTTCGACAGTGCCGTGCGACATCGGGCGGGGTTCGCCTTTCGGTTCCAGCGGAATTCGGGTCCACGCCACTCGATCACGGCACTTCCGGACTGTCACCGGTTCCGCTCAGGCTGCGCACAATGCACCTTCGTTTGCAGGACGTCGCGTGGCTCTTGCGAACCCCGGATGGCTGTTCGGAGAGGTGTGCGAGCCGGGACACACAGTGCCGACTTGTTAACCTGCATCGTGTTCAGAGTGATGTTCCACGAGCCGCGCATTCCCCCCAACACCGGCAATGCCATACGCATGGTCGCCGCGACCGGCGCGGAACTGCACCTGGTGGAACCACTCGGTTTCGACCTGTCCGAGCCGAAGCTGCGCCGCGCGGGCCTCGACTACCACGACCTCGCGTCGGTCACCGTGCACAGCAGTCTCGACGCCGCATGGGCGGCGCTGGCCCCCGAGCGGGTGTTCGCGTTCACCGCGCACGGCACGTCGAGCTACGCGGAGATCGAGTACCGGGCCGGCGACGTGCTGTTGTTCGGACCCGAACCGACCGGGCTGTCGCCCGAGGTGCTCGCCGACCCGCACATCACCGAGCAGATCCGTATCCCCATGCTGCCCGGGCGGCGTTCGCTGAATCTGTCGAACGCCGCAGCCGTCGCCTGTTACGAGGCGTGGCGACAGCACGGTTTCCCCGGAGGGTTTTAGGCGCCGCTCTCCACCGGACGACCCGAGCGGCCCATCCGTCGGTGCCGCCCGCGACGGACACGGCGTCGACACCGCGACCGGCGAGATACTGCGCGGCCTGCAGGCTGCGGCCACCCACGGCGCAGACGACGTAGACGGTGCCCTCGGTGGGGATCTCGTCGATCCGCGCGACGAACTCGCTGAGCGGGATGTTCGTGACGCCGGGTACGCGCACCTGGCGTATTCGTCGCGTTCACGCACGTCGATGACGGTCGCCCCGTCGGTGAGCGCGGATTCGAGTGCGGCCAGGTCGACCTCACGCATCGCTGTCGGTCCTCTCGGTATCGGGCGTCCCGGTGGTTCCGGACGAACGTCCCCGTCGGGTGATGAGCCGGATGACCAGGTAGAGGACACCTGCACACACGAACAGGAACGCCACCCACGGTAGCGCGGCGCCGATACCGACCACCGCTGCCCCCAGCGCGGCCCACAGACTGTTCCATCCCGCGACCAGCCCGTCCCAGAAACTGTCCTGCTCGGAGGGAAGACGATCGGTGGTGATGTCGACGGTGAGCGTGGACAGTTCGATCCGGTCGCCCAGCTGACGTCGCTGCGCCTCGAGACTGTCGAGTTCGGCTTGTCGTTCGGCCAGCGCGGTCTCTGCAGCGATCAGCGCTTCGACGTCCGCCGACGACTCGAGCAGCGCGCGCAGGCGGTCCACCGAGGCCCGCAACGCACCCACTCGGGCTTCGAGGTCGGTGTACTGCATCGTCACGTCGTCGCGGGTGGTGCTCAGGCTGGTGACTCGGCCGAGCGTGCGGATCTCGTCGACGACCTCGTCGAGTCGGTCGGCGGGCACCCGCACCGTGAGCACGCTGCTCGCCTCGGGTTGCTCGGTGAGCGAGTCGACGCGCCCACCGGCCTCCTCGACGACCGTCACGACCCGGCGGCCCGTCGCCACGGGATCGCCGGCATCCATCTCGAGGTAGCCGGTGACGACCTCCTTGCGGTCGGACTCCTCGACGGGTTGCGACTCGCGGAGACCGCCGTCGACGATCGCGGGTGCCGAGATCGCAGGCGCGGAGGCCGAGGAGCCCTCGCCTCCCCCACCCTCGTCGCAGCCGGTGACGACCAGCGCGAACAGAGCCAACGACACCAGCGACAGGCGTTTCACACTCGGCGATGCTAGCGAAAGTCGCGTGATCTGCTCGGCATTCGCAGATCCATGGCTTCGAGATGGTCGGCGAGGAGCGTGACCACCCCCTCGGCATTCTGGAGTCGGCCGCGAACGAGCAGGGCGGGAGCCGTGTGGGCCACGGTCCGGTAACGCGCCCACAGACCGACCGAGCACACCACGTTCACCATTCCGGTCTCGTCCTCGAGGTTGAGGAAGGTGACACCGGCGGCGGTCGCCGGTCGCTGCCGGTGGGTCACGGCCCCGCCGACGAGGATGCGTGTCCCGTCGGGGACCTGCAGCAGGTCCGCGGCCGGGATCACCCCGAGTTCGTCGAGCCTCTCGCGCAGGAACTGCGTCGGATAGCTGTCGGGCGAGATTCCCGTGGCCCAGACGTCGGCGGCGGCGAGTTCGAGAGCGCTCATGCCCGGCAGGCCGGAGCCGGCACCGTCCCGATCCCAGGAAGCCGGCCGGGGCGTTGTGCCGCCGCCGGAGCCGCACCCCAGAGGGCTTCGCGGGTGACACCGAACGAGGAGAACGCTCCCGCGGTGGCCAGTGCCTCGACCTGCGCGGTGGTGAGACCGACGCGGGCGGCGAGGTCGGCGGGCGAGGTGTACGGGCCGTGGGCACTGCGTTCGGTCACGATGCGTTCGGCGAGGTCGTCGCCGATGTGCCGCACCGTCGCCAGGCCGAGCCGGACCTCTCGCCCTTCGTTCTCGAGGGTGGCGTGCGCGAGGCTCGCCCCGATGTCGGGGCCGTGGACGACCACACCGTGACGGCGGGCATCGGCGACCAGCGATTGCGGCGAGTAGAAACCCATCGGCTGAGCACGCAGCAGACCCGCGCAGAACGCTGCGGGATGGTGCAGTTTGAACCACGCCGAATAGAACACCAGCGAGGCGAAGCTCTGCGAATGACTTTCGGGGAAACCGAAATTCGCGAAGGCGTAGAGCTTCTCGTAGATGCGGTCGGCGACGTCCCCCGTGATGCCGTGCAGGTCCCGCATGCCTGATAGAGGCGTCCCCGCAGACGCTCCATCTTCTCCGTCGACCGTTTCGATCCCATGGCGCGACGCAACCGGTCGGCCTCCGCCGCGGTGAATCCCGCGGCGTCGACGGCCATCTGCATGAGCTGTTCCTGGAAGAGCGGAACACCGAGGGTGCGTTCGAGGGCCTTCTCGAGGCACGGATGGTCGTAGGTGACGGGTTCGAGACCGTTGCGCCGCCGGATGTAGGGGTGCACCGAACCGCCCTGGATCGGGCCGGGCCGGATGATGGCCACCTCGATGACCAGATCGTAGAAGCAGCGCGGCTTCAACCGCGGCAGAGTGGCCATCTGCGCCCGCGACTCCACCTGGAAGACACCCACCGAGTCGGCGCGGCACAACATCTCGTAGACCCCCGGCTCGGAGAGGTCGAGGTGCGCGAGATCGACTCGGATGCCTTCGTGTTCGTCGACGAGGTCGATCATGTAGTGCAACGCGGAGAGCATGCCGAGGCCGAGCAGATCGAACTTCACGAGACCCGCTGCAGCACAGTCGTCCTTGTCCCACTGCAGGACGGTGCGCCCTTCCATCCGTGCCCATTCGACGGGGCACACGTCGGCGACGGGCCGGTCGCAGATCACCATGCCGCCCGAGTGGA
The DNA here is from genome assembly GCA_001017865.1 of Rhodococcus sp. IITR03. The sequence goes on along the minus strand of LATQ01000001.1, from coordinate 2,489,761 downwards.
TGCCGAGGTGCCGTGGGAGACCTTCGATCTGTTCGGCGAGATCGAGAACCGTCTCCGGGATCCGTTCGTCGGTCTCGACCCGCACCCCACCCCACCGGCCGATCAGCTTGCTCCACGCGTCCTGCTGTCCCTGCGAGTATCCGAGAGCACGGGCCATGTCGCGGACGGCGGAACGACCGCGGTAGGTGATGACGTTCGCGACCTGCGCCGCATTGATGCGGCCGTACTTGCGGTAGACGTACTGGATCGCCTCCTCGCGCCGGTCGGATTCGATGTCGAGGTCGATGTCGGGTGGGCCGTCGCGTTCGGGCGACAGGAAGCGTTCGAACAGCAGCTTGTTGCCGACGGGGTCGACGTTGGTGATGCCGATCGCGTAGCAGACCGCCGAGTTGGCGGCCGATCCTCGTCCCTGGCAGAGGATGTCGCTCCGCTTGCAGAAGTCGACGATGTCGTGGACGACGAGGAAGTATCCCGGGAATCCCAGCCGGCCGACGACGTCGAGTTCGTGTTCGATCTGCCGATAGGCGTCGGGGCGGCGCTCGACCGGACCGTAGCGGCGACGCGCCCCGTCGTAGGTGAGTTCGCGCAGCCAGGTGAACTCGGTGTGCCCGTCGGGAACATCGAAGGGCGGCAGTTTCGGGGCGACGAGACGCAGATCGAAGGCGCATTCACGACCGAGTTCGGCGGCATGGTGCACGACACCCGGAAAGGCCTCGAACAGCCGCGTCATCTCCTCCCCCGACCGCAGGTGCCCGCCTCCGGTCGGGGGATCCGGCCGACGGCGTCGTCGAGGCTCTGCCGGTCGGAGATCGCCGCCACGGCCATCGCCAGACGTCGCCGATGGGGATGCGCGAAGTGCGCCGCCGTGCTCGCGATGCACGGAATGCCATGTCGCGCGGCAAGTTCGAAGAGGGCTGCGTTGCGTTCGTGGTCGTCGGGATATCCGTGACGGGTGAGTTCGACGGTCACGCGGTCGGCACCGAACCGGTCGACGAGATCGAGCAATGCTGCTTCGGCGGCGGGGATCCCGCCCGTGGTGAGCGCCTGTCGCAGGTGCCCCCGACGACAACCGGTGAGGATCTGCCAGTGCCCACCGGCGGCGTCGGTGAGCGCGTCGTAGTCGTACCTCGGGTTGTTCTTCTCCCCTCCCGCGAGGTGGGCGTCGGCGATCTGCCGCGACAGGCGTCGATAGCCCTCCTGACCGCGGGCGAGGACGAGCAGGTGCGCATCGTCGAGGCCCAGCTCGGCTCCGAAGACGGTGCGGATGCCGAGTTCGCGTGCGGCTTCGGCGAATCGCACCGCTCCGTACAGTCCGTCGTGGTCGGTCACCGCGAGGGCCTCGAGTCCGAGTCGTGCCGCCTCCTCGGCGAGTTCCTCCGGCGTGGAGGCACCGTCGAGGAAGCTGAACGCGGAGTGGGCGTGCAGTTCGGCGTAGGGCACGACCGGTCCTTCCGGACGTCGGACCCGCGCCTCGTACTCGGTGCGGGTGCGCGACCACGCCGGGCTGTCGCTCCCGTCGCCGGGATGTTCGGCATCGCGACGGGAAGTGCCGGGTCGTCCCGAGAGCACACGCTCCATCTCCGACCAGGTCGGCGGACCGTTTCCCCATCCCACTCCGACACCTCCTCGACCGGTTCAGTATCGCACATATGTTCGAACAAGACGTTCGAACGCGTGCAGTTCTCGTCGACGCATCCCGGCGTGTCGCGACGAGAACTGCACGATCGACTGCAACCAGGGGGTTGCGCCATCAGGGATCAGGTGCAACCCTGGAGTTGCATTCCCATCGAAGGAGGCAATCATGACCGACGAACTCGACCGCATCGAACGCGACATCACCATCGACGCCCCTGTGGACCGGGTGTGGACACTCGTGGCCGAACCCGGTTGGTACATCAACGACAACGAGTGGACCGAGCACCGCCTCGAACACGACGGAGATCTCACCACCGTGCACGATCCGGTCCACGGCGCCTTCGTCTTCCGCACCGTGACCCTCGACGAACCGCACTACGCGGCCTTCCGCTGGCTCGCCGACCACACCGATCCCGACAGTCCGTCGACCCTCGTCGAGTTCCGGCTCACCGCGCTCGACACCGGCACGACCGAATTGCGCGTCACGGAAACCGGATTCGACTCCCTGCCCGGCGACGTGAGCGAACGCCGCACCCGCTTCGAGGAGAACTCCCGCGGCTGGACCACCGAACTGGAGATCGCCAAGCACCATCTCGAGAAGGACGGAAGCGTTGCCCGACGCTGAGTTCTCCGCCGACCTGCATCCCGTCTTCGCGGCCCTGGCCGACGACACCCGCTGGCGCATTCTGCAGCGACTGGGCCGGTCTCCGGCGTCGGCGTCCGGTCTCGCGGCCGAGTTCACGGTCTCCCGTCAGGCCATCGCCAAGCATCTGGCGGTGCTCGAACGGTGCGGTCTCGTGACCTCCGAGCGCGCCGGGCGGGAGATCCGTTTCTCCGCCGTCGGATCGCGGCTGAGCGCGGTCGGGCGTGCGATCGACGCGGTGGGGCCGGTTGGGACCGTCGCCTGTCCGCGATCAAGAAGGCGGCCGAACGGCCTCAGTAACCCGCGTTCGGATCGACCCGGGCGATCAACTCCTCGCCCGCGACGAACCGGCGCACGTTCTCCTCGAGGGTCGGCGCGAACGTCTGTGTCAGCCGACTGCGCGTGTTGGCGATGTGCGGCGTGATCACGGCGTTGTCGAGATCCCACAGCGGATGACCGTCGGGCAACGGTTCGGGATCGGTCACGTCGAGGACCGCCCCGGCGATCGCGCCGTCTCCGAGGGCCTTCACCAGCGCGTCGGTGTCGACGAGGTTGCCCGCGCGACGTTCACGAGCCACGCCGACCCGGGCATCGCCGCGAGCGCGGCGGCGTCGACGAGATGATCGGTCTCGGCGGTCGCGGGTGCGGCGACGACGAAGTGATCGGCCATCGACCACACCTCCGAGGTGCGGTCGGCCGGCAGCGTGACCTTCGCGCCATCGACGGGACGCCCCGAACGATTGACCGCGACGACGTCCGCGCCGAGGGCATGCAGGCGCGGGATCATCGCCCGGCCGATACCGCCGCATCCGACGATGGCCACCGTCGAGCCGTGGAGGGTCCGCACCCGCGGGTCGAGAACGTCCTTGGTCCACCGCTTCGCGGCGACCGAGGCGTGGAACTGCCGCAACCCCACGAGCAGCGCTCCCACCGCGTACTCGGCCACATTGTCGGCGTACACGCCGGACGCATTCGCCCACAGCCGCCGATCGTCGATCACGCCCGCCCGGAAGAACGGTTCGATACCCGCGTAGGTGAGCTGCACCCAGCGGACCCGGTCGGCAGATCCGGGAACTCCTCGGCGCTGCCGTCCCACACCAGGCGTCGGCCTCGTCCAGTTCGGAGAGAGTTCCACCGCCGGAGACGATCGCGGCGGCGAGGTGTTCGTCGTGGCCCGGTCCGAGATGAATACGCATGCCGCGACCCTAACCTCGAATCGTTCGCGGAGGGATGTCGAGAATCCGGAAGCGACTCCGTCTCCTCCATGAACGCGGCCACAATGGGCCGTACCGCACGGAGGAGAACATCATGGCCAAGTACCTGCTGCTCAAGCATTACCGCGGCGCCCCGGCAGCGGTGAACGACGTCCCCATGGATCAGTGGGAGCCGGAGGAGGTGTCGGCCACATCCGGTACATGCAGGATTTCGCCGCCCGTCTCGAGAGCACCGGTGAGTTCGTCGACGCGCAGGCGCTCTCCCCGGAGTGCCTTCGTCCGCTACGACGGTGAGGGACGTCCCCCGGTCACCGACGGGCCGTTCCCGGAGACGAAGGATCTCATCGCCGGGTGGATGGTGATCGACGTCGACGGCTACGACCGGGCACTGGAACTGGCTGCCGAACTGTCGGCCGCGCCGGGAGCCGGTGGGAAGCCGATCCACGAATGGCTCGAGGTGCGCCCGTTCATGTCCGAACCGCCGACCGTCACGGAGTGAGATATGGACGACGCGTTGCTGCGCACGCTCGTCCCCACCGTGATCGGCATCCTCGTCCACCGCGGAGCGGATTTCGCGTCGGCCGAGGATGCCGTGCAGGACGCGCTCGTCGAAGCTGCGGGTGTGGCCGGAGGATCCGCCGCGCGACCCGAAGGCTGGCTGGTCGCAGTGGCGTGGCGCAGATTCCTCGACACCGTGCGCGCCGATGCGTCCCGCCGACGCCGCGAGATCCTCGTCGACACCGAGCCCCGGCCCGGTCCGGCACACCGGTGGACGACACGCTCGCGTTGTACTTCCTGTGTGCCCACCCGTCGCTCACGCCCGGCTCGGCGGTCGCGCTCACCCTGCGGGCCGTCGGTGGGCTGACCACCCGGCAGATCGCGCAGGCCTATCTCGTCCCGGAGGCGACGATGGCCCAACGCATCAGCCGGGCCAAGCGCACGATCGCGGACGTCCGGCTGGATCGGCCGGGCGACGTCGCGACGGTGCTGCGGGTGCTCTATCTCGTGTTCAACGAGGCTATTCGGGTGACGTCGACCTGGCCACCGAGGCCGTCCGGCTCACGCGCCGGCTGGCAGCGGTGATCGATCACCCGGAGGTGTCGGGTCTGCTCGCGCTGATGCTGCTCCACCACGCCCGGCGAGCGGCGCGCATCCGGCCGGACGGCAGTCTCGTTCCCCTCACCGAACAGGATCGCAGCCTGTGGGACACGCGTCTGATCTCGGAGGGCGTGGAGATCCTGCAGGCCGCGCTCGCCCGCGACGGCTCGGCGAGTTCCAGGCGCAGGCCGCCGTCGCCGCCCTGCATGCCGACGCGCGTACCGCGGAGGAGACCGACTGGGTGCAGATCGTCGAGTGGTACGACGAGCTCCTGCGGTTCACCGACAACCCGGTGGCCCGTCTCAACCGTGCCGTCGCGGTCGGTGAGGCCGACGGACCCCACGCCGGTCTCGCAGCAATGGCCGAGCTCGACCCCAGCCTGCCCCGGTACACGGCGGCCGCGGCGTATCTCCACGAACGCGCCGGCGACACCGCGACGGCGGCCCGGCTCTACGCCGAGGCCGCGCACCTGGCGACCAGCGTGCCCGAACGCGACCATCTCGTGCGGCAGGCGGCACGCCTGCACAGCGTTTCCTGAGGTTCCGTCAGGGTTCTCCCCCACCACGAAATCCGGTGCCACGCCGGATGTGCCGACGGTGCGGGAGAACGAGCATGGGTGTCGTGAAACTCCTGGTGCGCCTGCTCGCCATACCCTTCGTGCTCTTCATCGCGTTCGTGGCGGTCATCGGTGGCCTGGCCGTCCACGCGTGGACCACGCGCGCGCTCGACACCACCGGACGCGTCGACTTCGACACCGCCCTGCGCATCCCTCCCGTCGAGTCGGGCACGTCGACGCCGACGGCACGCGCGTGTTCGACCTGACCATGCAGCGCGGCACGACCGACCTCGGGCACGGCCCCGACACCCGGACATGGGGCGTGAACGGCAGCTATCTCGGACCCACCCTCCGCGCCGTGCGCGGCGAGAACGTGCGCGTGAACGTCACGAACGAACTCGGCGAGACGAGCACGATGCACTGGCACGGCATGCACCTGCCCGCGGCGATGGACGGCGGACCGCACCAGCCGATCGAGCCCGGAACGACATGGTCGCCGTACTGGACCGTCGATCAACCGGCCGCGACCCTCTGGTACCACCCGCACCTGCACGGTTCCACCGCCGCGCACGTGTACCGGGGCGTCGCGGGCATGTTCCTGATCGACGAGCCCGGCACGTCGCCGCTCCCCCACGACTACGGGGTCGACGACATCCCCCTCGTCGTCCAGGACCGGAAGTTCGACGGCGACCAGCTCGACGACAGCAACGCGATCTTCGCCGACGTCGGCACGCTCGGCGACGAGATCCTCGTCAACGGCACACCGCGGCCGTTCCTGGACGTCGGCACCGAGACGGTCCGGCTCCGGGTGCTCAACGCGTCGAACGCGCGCGTCTACAACTTCTCGTTCGACACCGGGATGCCGTTCCTCGTCGTCGGCAGCGACGGTGGTCTGCTCGAGGAGCCGCGGGCCGTCCGCAGTCTCCGGCTGTCGCCGGGTGAGCGTGCCGAGATCATCGTCCGGCCGGAAGCAGGTTCGAGGCACGTGCTGCGCGAGCACCCCGCCCGAGCTGAAGGCCGGCTTCTGGCAGGACCGCTTCTCCGGTGGCGACGACCGCATGGACGTCCTCGAGCTGCGGGCGGCACCCGTCCTCGGATCGTCGGCCGCGATCCCGGAGAGGCTGACCACCCTTCCGGAGCTCGGGGAACCGAGCAGCACCCGCCGCATCGACCTGACCTCGTCGACGACCATCAACGATCGCAAGATGGACATGGGCCGGATCGACGAGGTGGTCGTCGCCGGCACCACCGAACTGTGGGAGGTGCGCAACGTCAGCGGCACGATCCACAACTTCCACATCCACGACGTGCAGTTCGAGATCCTCGGCATGACCGGGGTGAGTCCCGACCATCCGTCCCTGGCCGGTCGCAAGGACACCGTCTTCGTCCCGCCGGCGGCGACCGTGCGTCTGCTCGTTCCGTTCGGTAGCCACACCGATCCGGCGATGCCGTACATGTACCACTGTCACCTGCTCAAACACGAGGACAGCGGCATGATGGGACAGTTCGTGGTGGTCGGCGCCGACGAGGTGCACGACGTGACGCAGGCGGCCGGCACGGCCCACCATGCCCACGACGGCGGGTGAACCCGGTCACGTCCGGCAGGGCCGGGAATGGATCCTTGCCCACCCCTGTTGAGGAGTGTGGATCGGCGCGTCGCGTACGCCCCGGAGCCAATGAGAAACCGCCTTCGTGGAATACCGTCCGGCTGGAGCCACGTTGCGCAACGTGCCGTGAGGCATCCGGCGCGTCGGTCCACCTTCTTCCTCCCCTGATCTCGCGGCCGTTCCGGCCGAGCAGGGTGAAGCCCTCCCACTCCACGCCAGTACAGTTGCCGATCGTCACAATCGTCAGCGGAACCGGGAGTGGGCATGAGTCGCTGGGCCGAGATCGTCGTCACCAGGAGCCGATGGGTACTGGCGATCGTGCTGCTCGTCGTGCTCTTCGCCGGCGCCTGGGGCGTCGGGATCTTCGGCAAGCTGACCGGCACGGGCTACTACGACCCGAACAGCGAGGCCGTCGAGGTCGAGCAGATCATCTACGAGAACTTCGGGTCGCAGGCCGCGGACATCATCGCGCTCTACACCGCACCCGAGGGACGCACGGTCGACGACATCCGTCCCGACATCGAGAGAACCCTCGCCGAGTTCCAGGACGCCGTCCCCGCCGAGTCGATCCAGACCTACTGGACCGCTCCGCCGCCGATGAACCAGCTGCTGCTGTCGACCGACCAACGCAGCGTGGCTGCCTCGATCACGCTCGGCGCGAACTCCGGGCTCACCGCCGCGAGCTTCCCCGAAGCCCTCGACCTGCTCGAGGTGCCCGGCGTGGAATCGCAGTTCGCCGGCAACACCGTGGTCGCGATCGAGTTCACCGACACCCTGGAGAGCGATCTCGTCCGGTCCGAGCTCATCGCGGTGCCCATCACGCTGGTGCTGCTGGTGTTCATCTTCGGCGGGGTGATCGCCGCCGCGGTCCCGGTCTTCGTGGGTGTGCTCGCGATCTTCTCGTCCCTCGCCACCCTGCGTCTGCTGTCGAATTTCACCGAGGTGTCGTCGTACGCGCTGAACATCACGTCGCTGATCGGTCTGGGCCTGGCGATCGACTACGGCCTGTTCATCGTCAGCCGCTACCGCGAGGAACTCGCGGCCGGTTCGGACGTCACCTCGGCGGTCAAGCGGACGATGTCCACCGCCGGTCACACCGTGATGTTCTCCGCTGCCCTGCTGATCTGCGCGTTCGCGGGCATGCTCGTCTTCCCGCAGACGGTGCTGCGGTCGCTCGGCTCGGTGCCATGGCCGCCGTCCTCGGTGCCGCCGTCCTGTCGCTGACCGCGGTTCCCGCGCTGCTGACGATGCTCGGCCACCGCATCAACGCGTGGACCTGGGACCGTGAGACCTCCACCCGCGCCGAAGCGCGGGCGCGTCGTTTCTGGGGCGGGGTCGTCCGCAAGGTCGTGCGCCGTCCCGCCCTGATCGCGGTGGTGATCACCGGCGGTCTCCTCGTACTCGCGTCGCCTGTGTTCGAAGCACGGTTCGGGAGATCGAATACACCGCGCTGCCCGAGGACAGCCAGGCCCGCGCGGCCACCCAGACCCTGCTCGACGAGTTCCCGAGCACCGGCAACGGCGCCACACTCGTCCTGCGCGGCGAGAACGGGCAGGCCCCGGACAGCACTGCCGTGCGCACGGTGTCCACCGAGGTCGCCAAGGTCGACGGCATCTCGCAGACCGTCATCGTCGGGCAGGAGTCCGACGTGGTGGTCCTGCAGGGCCTCTACGCGCAGGGCGTGGACGGCACCGCACGGGCGAGCGAGATCACCGGCGAACTGCGCGCCCTGGACGTGCCGGACGGCACCGATCTGCTCGTCGGCGGTGGCCGGGCCTCGTCGACGACGCCAACCAGGCCGTCTCGGATTCGCTCCCCTGGATGATCACGATCATGGTGCTCTCGACCCTGGTGCTGCTGTTCCTGGCATTCGGTCGGTGGCACTACCGATCAAGGCCGTGCTCATGGCGGCACTGAGCCTCGCCGCGACCTTCGGTGTGCTGACCTGGGTGTTCCAGCTGGGCCACGGTGCTTCGTGGCTGCACGTCGTTCCCGCGGCGATGGAGCCGACCTTCGTCGTCCTCATCCTCGCCGTGGTGTTCGGCCTGTCGACCGACTACGAGGTGTTCCTCATGTCGCGCATGATGGAGGCCCGCGCGGCCGGAGCGAGCACGGTCGAGGCCGTCGAATACGGCATCGCCCGCACCGGACGTGTCGTCACCGCCGCCGCACTGCTGCTGATCGTGGTCACCGGGGCCTTCACCATCTCCGGCCTGTCGATCATGCGGTTCCTCGGAGTCGGCATGATCGTCGCGCTCATCATCGACGCGACGATCGTGCGCATGCTGCTCGTGCCGTCGCTGGTCAAGCTCATGGGTGAGGCCAACTGGTGGGCACCGGCGTGATGAAGCGCGTGCACGCGAAGGTCGGACTGGGGCATTAGACCGCAGAGCGGCCGGGTCATCAGACCGCAGGCGGCCGGTGTTCGGGGTCGCTACAGCGGCGTGATCGTCGTCGCGCACGGGGACGCGCCGGCTTGGCGGCGGCACCGCAGCTCGCCGGCCGGGCCGGTAGTTCCGAGGTCTCCACCCGGACCCGCCATGCCCGGCCGTCGTGATGGCGCACGATCGGCTCGTCCCCGTCCTCGACCGTCACGGCGTCGATCGCGAACTCGTCGATCGCCTCGCGCACCGCGATCTCGGCGGCTGCCCGGCCGACCCCAGGTGCTGCGACCCCGCAGACCGGCCGCGTGGACCTGTCCCTTCCCGGCGTCGCGGACCGCGGCGAGACTCGTCGTCCACCGAGCCGCCCGTAGGTGTAGAGCCGGTGGGCGACATGATCATCGACGGCGCGAAACGGTGTCCGCCGGTGTGC
>LATQ01000001.1:2470819-2480094 GCA_001017865.1 Rhodococcus sp. IITR03 | reverse complement strand
GGGGCCTCGACCCGGCCTCGCCGCGACGGACGGGACCTCGCCCCGCGCCGGCACTGCCGCGATACGACGTCGCAACGCTTCGATCCGCTCCGCGCGACCCGCTTCCTCGTCGTCCACCGGAAATTCGGCCACCTCGCCCACTGTCACCCCTGTCATCCGCCTGCCGCCTGACACACACGACCGGCCGACCACGGGGAAGTCGTGGCCCGGCTCGCACTCTATTCGAACATACTTTCGATCTTCATCAAGTAGAACCGACCCGAATCCTTCCCGTCAAGCCGGAAGCACCGCCCCCGACGGTGACTACAGTGCAGCTCACACGTTCTTCGGCCGGGGCGAACACCTCCGATCGACTACTCTCGATCGAGTGGCGGAGCAGGCATGGGCAGGACGGGCCGTAGGGCCGGATCACTTGGTGGCCGGTCGATATCGGCTCGACTCCAAGCTCGGCGGTGGCGGCATGGGTGCCGTCTGGCTCGCCCGCGACAACCGTCTGGGCCGCGACGTCGCCGTCAAACAGGTGATCTCCACCGCAGACCTCGATCCCGACGAGGCCGAGGATCTCCGCCGCCGCGCGCTCCGGGAGGGCCGGGCCGCCGCCCAGCTCGCCCACGAGCACGCCATCTCGATGTACGACATGGCTCTGCACTACGGCGAACCGTGGCTCGTCATGGAGCACTTGCCGTCCCGCAGCCTGGCGCAGGTGATGAACGTCGTCGACACTCTCCCGCCGTACGTGGTGGCGCAGATCGGCGCGAACGTCGCCGACGCCCTGACCGCCGCGCACGCCGCCGGGATCGTCCACCGCGACGTCAAGCCCGGCAACATCCTCATCGCCGAACGCGGCCGCGACGCCGGCATCGTGAAGATCAGCGACTTCGGCATCGCCCGCGCGAAGGGCGACAACGACCCCGACGGCGTGATCATCGGCACCCCCGCCTATTTCGCGCCCGAGGTCGCACGCGGCAACGACCCCACCGAGGCCAGCGACGTCTTCTCGCTCGGCGCCACCCTCTACACCGCGGTGGAGGGGCAACCGCCCTTCGGTTTCGAGACCGACTCGATCGCGTTGCTGCACCGGGTCGCGCGGGCGGAGATCATCATGCCCACGCACACCGGTCCGCTCACCGAACCCCTGCTCGAGATGCTCCAGCCCGATCCGGCGCGACGCCCGACGATGGCGCAGGCGCGCGATCTCCTCGCCCGCGTGGTCCTCGGACCGGGCGGATCGGCGGCGGCCCTGCGCGGCCGTCCCATCCAGAACGAGGACGGCACGATCCCGTCGTGGGCACAGCGTTCCGCGCACTTCACCGAACCCGCACGCCCCCGTGGTTCCTTCGTCGACCGTCCCCTCGGTGCGGCGGCTCAGGCCACCGGTGTCCGAAGAAGTCGGCGAAGGGTTTCGCCCCCGCGGATCTGCTCGACCGTCTGCTCCCGAAGGGTCCCGTGCCCGACAACCCGCAGGACCGCATCGTCGCCTATGCGCCCCTGGCGATGGCGGCGATGGTCGCGGTGATCCTGGTGGCGCTGCTCGTCGCCGTCATCATCGCGCTGGTCGTCTGAACCGACGTCACGCTCAGTCGATGCGGCGGCGGTGGGCCCACCGGGTCAGCGCGTTGCGGTTCGACTGCTGCGTCTTGCGCAACACGTTCGACGCGTGCGTCTCGACGGTCTTCACCGAGATCACGAGTTCCTCGGCGATCTCGCGGTAGGTGTAGCCGCGAGCGAGCAGGCGCAGCACCTCGAGTTCCCGGGGCGTCAGCGAGTCGAGCTCGGGATCGAGTGGCGGTTCCGGTGCGGCCGACCGGCCGGTGAACGAGTCGAGCACGAAACCGGCCAGACGCGGACTGAACACGGCGTCTCCCCCGGCGACCCGCCGGACGGCGTCGGCCAGATCCGGCCCGGAGATCGTCTTCGTCACGGTATCCGCGGGCGCGGCGCGGATGACGGCGATGACGTCCTCGGCCGCGTCGGACACGCTGAGCGCCAAGCAGACCGGCCCGTCCGGGATCCGCTGGAGGACGCGACGCCGCCGCCGTCGGGCATGTGGACGTCGAGGAGCACGACATCCGGCTTGGTCGCCTCGATCCCGGCGACGGCCTCGGCGACTCCCCCGGCCTCGCCGACGATCTCCATGTCGGCCTCGCGCCCCAGTTCGGTGCGCACTCCGGAGCGGAAGACGGCGTGGTCGTCCACCAGGAAGACACGATAGGGACGGTTGTTCTCGGTGGCATCGGACGATGTCGCCGGAATCGAAGTCACTGTGTCTGCTCCTCGGGGTGGGGGTCGTTCACCCCCCACTCTAAGGTCGACTCGGTGTCCTGTTCGCGTTCGGTATCCGTCCGGCCGGCGCGCGGCACATGGATGCGCACCTCGGTTCCCTTTCCGGGACTCGACTTCACGACCGTCCGGCCGCCGCGACGTTCGATGCGCGCCCGGATGGACTTGGCCAGACCCTGCCGATCGGCCGGTACTTCGCCGGGATCGAATCCGACGCCGCGATCGCGCACGAACACGCTCACCTGATGCGGTTCCACCTCGGCGAAGAGGTCGACGCTGTCCACCCGGCGTGCTTGGCGGCGTTGACGAGAGCCTCGCGGGTCGCGCCGAGCACGGCGGTCGCGGCCTCGGGGGTCAGATCGCTGTCGTCGGGCGCGACGTCGCCGACGATGACGGGTTGGACGGACAGACCGTACTGGTCCTCCACCTCACCGGCGATGGTGCGCAGCGTCTCGGCGAGCGAGGTGCTCGGCGTCTCGTCCCCACCGAACAGCCAGCGGCGCAGTTCGCGTTCCTGGCTGCGCGCCAGTCGCACGACCTCCTGCTGGTCGCCGGCCTGCTTCTGGATGAGCGCGAGGGTCTGGAGCACCGAGTCGTGCAGGTGCGACGCGATCTCCTCGCGCTCCTCGTTGCGCACCCGGGCGGCACGCTCGGTCTCGAGGGCACGCCACATCCGGATCCACAGCGGCACCGACAGCAGGGCGGCACCGACCAGCGTGACCACCACGGCGACCAGCGACGAGCGCAGCGCCGCGACGTCGACCTGCGCGATGACCATCACTCCGAGTCCGGTGACGACGAGGGTCAGGCCGCCGAGTACGCGGGCCCATGTGAGGACCGTCGGATGTGCGGGCAGACCGAGTACCGATCGGGGGCCTTCGACGTCGAATTCACGCCATACGAGCGCCGCACCGACGACCACCACGACGATCGGCAGCACCACGCCTGCGGCACCACCACTGAACAGCCACGAAAGACCCACCGCCAGGCCGATACCCATGAAGGCGAGGCCGATGGCGCGGCGCCGTTCGGGGCCGGTGGGGCGATCGGTGTCGGAGCCCGGAGGCACGAACATCCACAGCAGGCCGTAGGCCGCGATCCCGAACCCGCCGAGGGCGGCGAGCACCGTGAACGCGACCCGCACCTTGGTGGCGTCGATACCGAGATGGTCGGCGACACCGCCGGCCACACCGCCCACGATGCGACCGCCCACCCGCCGTTCGAGGCGGGGAACGGTCACGGGTAATCCAGGTACCGGTTGCACACCTCGATACTGGCACGGTGATCGCCGGCCCGGCATCGGGGACGAACCCTGATGTCCGGGTTCCGATCGGCCCCTCGGAAATCAGGGTTGGTCCCTGATGTGCCGCGCGCGGAAGCCCAGCAGGATGGGTGCCATGGACACGAGGAGCTTTCAGGACCAGGTGGCGGACATGTGGCGGACCCGCCCCGTGCGTCTGCCGAAGGAGGGGCACATCGCGGGTGTGTGCTCGGGTATCGGAGCGCGCTACGGCGTCGATCCCGTGCTGATCCGTGTCGTCTTCGTCGCGTCGGCGCTGTTCGGCGGTGGCGGTCTCGTCCTCTATCTGGCCGCCTGGCTGATGTTCCCCCGTCACGGCGACCAGGTCTCTTCGCTCGAATCGCTCGTCGGGCGGGGTGCGAGCTCGGACTCGACCACCAAGGTCGTCGTGCTCCTCGTGGCCCTGGCGATCGCGGCGGGTGCCATCGGACCGGTGGGTGCGGGTTCGGGCGGCTCCGGATTCATCGGAACGCTCCTGCTGCTCGGCGGCTGGTGGCTGCTCTATCAGCGGCGTCCCGAACCGCCGGTGCTGCCCGCGCCCGAGGGAACCTCCTTCCCCACCCAGGCGGCCTTTCCTCAGCCTCCGGTGACGAACGCGTACTGCTCCCCGTGGGGCGCACACACCGGGGCATGGCACATGCAGGCGGGTCCGGCGGCACGACGACACCGAGCGGGGAGGCGACCCCGCCTGCGGCAGGCCACCGACGCGACGGAGGTCGTGGACACCACTCCGGCCTCGGCACCGACACCCCCGCCTCGGGCACCGACGCCACAGCGCCCACCGAGACGACGGAGAGGAAGACGTCCCCGATGCCCGACCTACGCAAGGACACCGACCGCAAGGACACCGACGTTCCGCTCCCGGGTGTCGACGAGCTCTCGCCCCACCGTTCGGCACCGCCGGCATGGGATCCCTCGGGGTCGCCCCGTTCGCATGGGATCTGCCCGAACCGGCACCGAAGCACGAACCCGCCATCGTCACGAATCGGCGCTCGCGTCTGACCACGACGGTTCTCGGCCTGGCGTGATCGCCGCTGCGGTGACCGGCGCGCTCGGTGCCGCCGCCGACCTGGCCTGGGTGACCCCCGCCCGGGTGGGTGCCATGGCCCTCGCGGTCGTCGGTCTGGGCCTGCTGATCGGCGCGTTCCTGCACCGCGGTCACGGACTGCTCGTCATCACCGGTCCCCTGCTCGGATTCGTCGTTCTCGCCTCGATCGCCGGCCCGGTCGACACCTCCAACTGGGGCGACCGGACCTGGGCTCCGACCAGTACCGATCAGCTCGAGTCCGAGTACAGCTTCCAGTTCGGGGCGATGACCCTCGATCTGCGAGGACTCGAACTCACCGAGGACCGCACGGTGCAGGTCGATGGCCGGTTCGGCAGCGTCGAGGTGCTGTTGCCGGAGAACCTGGACGTCCGCGCCGACTGCACGGTCGGCCCCGGTGAGATCAGGGGATGCCCCGCCCCCGGCATCGACGGCGGCGCCGACGGAGTCGACGACGGGCCGGTCCTGGACCTGAACGCAAACATGGAATTCGGATCTCTGGAGGTGCGTCGTGGCTGATCACGAAACCGGAACACACACCGAGGATCGGACCGAGCGCACCCGCAAGGGACCGTCGCTCCTGCTCCTGCTCGCCGCACTGGCAGCGCTGGTCGTGAGCGGATGGGCCATGATCGGGCCGTTCTCGGTCGAGTTCCTCGCCGCCGTCGACCTCGGATGGGTCCTGGTGGGCGCGGCCCTGTTGATCGGAGCGGTGCTGGTCTTCCTCCCCAACCGCCGGAGGTAACCCCCCATCTGCGCGACGTCCCCCGGACCTGATCGGTCCGGGGGACGTTCGTCGTCTCACCGCTTACGGCGAGTGAGGATCACTCCCACGCAGTCATACGCGAGTGAGGATCACTCCCACTCGATCGTTCCCGGGGGCTTGCTCGTCACGTCGAGCACCACTCGGTTGACCTCCGCCACCTCGTTGGTGATGCGGGTGGAGATCCGCTCGAGAGTCTCGTAGGCAGGCGCGTCCAGTCGGCGGTCATCGCGTCCTCGCTGGAGACCGGACGCAGCACGATCGGGTGACCGTAGGTGCGGCCGTCGCCCTGCACGCCCACGCTGCGGACGTCGGCGAGCAGCACGACCGGGCACTGCCAGATCTGTCCGTCGAGGCCGGCGGAGGTAAGCTCTTCGCGGGCGATGGAGTCGGCGCGACGCAGGATCTCGAGGCGTTCGCGGGTGACCTCACCGATGATGCGGATACCGAGGCCGGGGCCGGGGAACGGCTGGCGGCCGACGATCTCCTCGGGCAGGCCGAGCTGACGTCCGACCGCGCGCACCTCGTCCTTGAACAGCAGGCGCAGCGGCTCGACGAGCTCGAACTCGAGGTCCTCGGGGAGTCCACCGACGTTGTGGTGGCTCTTGATGTTCGCGGTGCCGGAGCCGCCGCCGGACTCCACGACGTCCGGGTACAGGGTGCCCTGCACGAGGAACTTCACGGTCTCGCCCTTGTCGGCACCCTCGCCGAGCACCTCGGAGACCGCGCCCTCGAAAGAACGGATGAACTCGCGGCCGATGATCTTGCGCTTGGTCTCGGGGTCGGTGACGCCGGCGAGTTCGCGCAGGAAGGTCTCGGACGCGTCGACGGTGACCAGACGGGCACCCGTCGCGGCGACGAAGTCCTTCTCGACCTGCTGCCGTTCGCCCTCGCGCATGAGCCGTGGTCGACGAACACACAAGTCAGACGGTCGCCGATGGCGCGCTGCACCAGCGCGGCCGCCACGGCGGAGTCAACGCCGCCGGACAGGCCGCAGATGGCACGACCGTCGCCGATCTGCTCGCGGACCTGCTCGACGAGCGCGTCGGCGATGTTCGCTGCGGTCCAGTCGCCCGGGATTCCGGCGATGTCGTGCAGGAACCGGCTCAGCACCTGCTGGCCGTGGGGCGAGTGCAGCACCTCGGGGTGGTACTGGACACCGGCGAGGCGACGGGCCCGGTCCTCGAACGCCGCGACCGGGGCGCCGGCGCTGGTGGCTGTGACCTCGAAGCCTCGGGAGCCTCGGTGACACCGTCGCCGTGGCTCATCCAGACGGGCTGCGTCTCGGGCAGGCCGTCGTGCAGCACACCGCCGGAGACCGACAGCTCGGTGCGGCCGTACTCGCGCGAGCCGGTGTGCGCGACCGTGCCACCGAGCGCCTGCGCCATCGCCTGGAAGCCGTAGCAGATGCCGAAGACGGGGACGTCGAGATCGAACAGCGTGGGATCGAGACGCGGTGCGCCCTCCTCGTACACGCTGGCGGGGCCACCGGACAGCACCACCGCGCGCGGGTTCTTCGCCGCGATCTCCTCGACACCGGCCGTGTGGGGCACGACCTCCGAGTAGACGTTGGCCTCACGAACGCGCCGAGCGATCAGCTGCGCGTACTGAGCTCCGAAATCGACGACGACGACCGGTCTGGACTGCTGGCTTTGCGACGACACCCGAACAGTCTAAGCGGCCGCGCCGGGTGTTCCCGACGCGGCCGCGCATCCGATCACTTCCGGGTCGCTACGCGACGCCGCTGTGTTTGACCTCGACGACCGGCAGTCGCAACGCACCGGGTGCGTCGACGGGCACCACGGGGTTCTTCGGTTCGATCGGCGCGATACGACGGTAGGGCTGTCCCTGCTCGGGACGCTGGTCGTCCTCACCCTTGTTGGGCCACAACGATGCAGCGCGTTCGGCCTGCGCCGCGATGGTGAGCGAGGGGTTCACGCCGAGGTTCGCGGAGACCGCGGCGCCGTCGACGACGCTCAGCGTCGGGTAGCCGTGGACGCGGTGGTACGGATCGATGACCCCGTGGTCGCGATCGGATCCGATCACGCGCCGCCGAGGAAGTGTGCGGTGAGCGGAATGTTGAAGATCTCACCCCACGTGCCGCCCGCGACACCGTCGATCTTCTCGGCGATGCGGCGTGTGGCCTCGTTGCCGGCCGGGATCCAGGTGGGATTCGGCTGCCCGTGTCCCTGTTTGCTGGTGACCTTGCGGCGGCCGAACAGACCCTTGGTCGTGTAGGTGGTGATGGAGTTGTCGAGGTTCTGCATCACCAGCGCGATGATGGTGCGCTCGCTCCACCGATGCACCGAGAGCATCCGCAGCATCTTCACGGGGTTCCGTACGACCTGCCCGAGGAACTTCACCCAGCGCGGGGTGCGTCCGTCGCCGTCGGTCATGAGGGTCTGCAGCAGGCCCATCGCGTTCGATCCCTTGCCGTACCGCACGGGTTCGATGTGCGTGTCGGGGGTGGGGTGGAACGACGAGGTGATCGCGACACCCTCGGTGAGCTTCAGATCGGGGTCGATCCTCATCTTCCCGGCACCGACGATCGATTCGGAGTTGGTGCGGGTCAGTTCGCCGACCTTGTCGGACAGTTCGGGCAGCACACCGGTGTCCTTGAGGTGGTGCAGCAGGTGCTGCGTGCCCCACGTTCCGGCAGCGAGGACGACGTGCGCGGCCGTGTAGGTGCGCCGCCGCTTGCGGACCCACGCGCCGGTGCGTTCGGTGATCACGTCCCAGGTGCCGTCGGCGGCCTGACGCAGATCGGTGACGGTGGTCAGCGGGACGATCTCGCTCCCGCTCGCTCGGCGAGACCCAGATAGTTCTTCACGAGGGTGTTCTTGGCGCCGTGGCGGCATCCCGTCATGCACTCGCCGCACTCGATGCAGCCGGTGCGGTCGGGGCCCACGCCACCGAAGTAGGGGTCGGCGACCGTGCGGCCGGGTTCGCCGAAGAACACACCCACGGGCGTCTGGATGAAGGTCTCGCCGACGCCCATGTCGTCGGCCACCGACTTGATCACCTTGTCGGCGTCGGTCATCCGGCCGTACTGCACCACGCCGAGCATCCGCTTCGCCTGGTCGTAGTAGGGGCTCAGTTCGTCCTGCCAGTCGGTGATGTGCGCCCACTGGCGGTCCTCGAAGAACGGCGCCGGAGGCTTGTACAAGGTGTTCGCGTAGTTCAGCGACCCGCCGCCCACGCCGGCACCGGCGAGGATCAGGCAGTCGCGCAGCAGGTGCACTCGCTGGATGCCGAAGCAACCGAGCTTGGGCGCCCAGAGGAAGCGGCGCAGGTCCCAGCTGGTCTTCGCGAAGTCGGCGTCGGCGTAGCGGCGGCCGGCCTCGAGAACGCCGACCTTGTAGCCCTTCTCCACGAGGCGCAACGCCGTGACGCTCCCACCGAAACCCGATCCGACGATCAGGACGTCGTAGTCCGTGACCCGTTGCTTATCCATGGAACCTCCAGCGACGAGAGTTGTTACCGGCCAGTATGCACCTCGGTGGTGTGACTACAGGCACATCTCGGACTCTACCGTTACGTGGAGTTGCACGAAAACAAAGGGTGAGAAATGCCGATGGCCGGTCACCGCGTCCTGCGACGCTGTGACCGGCCATCGGGATGTACCGGGAAGGTCCTTATCCGCGGACCGACAGACCGACCTTCTGGAATTCCTTCAGATCGGAGTATCCGGCCTTCGCCATCGATCGACGCAGACCACCCACGAGATTGAGCGAACCGGAGGGGTCGTCGGAGGGGCCGAACAGCACCCGGCCGAGGCCCGGTCGTCCGTCCTCGGCGATCCGGACCGCGCGCCGCGCGGCATCGACGAATGCCCGGCCACGGACGGCCAGTACCAACCCTTGCCTGCGGCCTCCTCGGCGAGAGCC
>LATQ01000001.1:2467182-2470719 GCA_001017865.1 Rhodococcus sp. IITR03 | reverse complement strand
AACAGACCCCGGCCGAGGCCCGGTCGTCCGTCCTCGGCGATCCGGACCGCAGCGCCGCGCGGCATGACGGATGCCCGGCCACGGACGGCCAGTACCAACTTGCCTGCGGCCTCCTCGGGCGAGAGCCAGGGGGCGCCGAGCACCACCGCGTCGGCGCCGCACGCGATCGCCTTCGCGAGGTCGCCGGCGTTCTCGATGTCGCCGTCGGGCGAGCACGTGGACGTAGCGGTGCTCGCCGAGGTAGTCGCGCCGGGCCGCAGCCGCGTCGGCGATGGCCGTGGCCATCGGGATACCGATGCCGAGCGAAGAGGACGTGGTGGTCGCCTGCTTCGTGGAGCCGAAGCCGACGATGACACCGGCCGCACCGGTGCGCATCAGGTGCAGCGCGGTGCGGTGGTCGCTGACGCCACCGGCGATGACCGGCACGTCGAGCTCCGAGATGAACGTCTTGAGGTTCAGCGGCTCGTCCTCACCGTGGGCCACGTGCTCGGCCGAGATGATGGTGCCCTGGACGACGAGGAGATCGATGCCCGCCTTCACGAGCTCGGGCGTGAGCGCGCGCGCGTTCTGCGGGCTGACGCGGACCGCGGTGGTGACACCCGCATCCCGCACCTGTGCGACGGCCGCGGCCAACAGATCGCCCTGCAGCGGAGCCGCGTGCAGTTCCTGCAGGTAGCGGACGGCCGCGCGCGGATCCGTGCTCGCGATCTCCGCGAGACGGGCGACGACGGCGTCGACATCGGCATGACGACCCCACAGGCCCTCGCCGTTGATGACGCCGAGACCGCCGGCCTTGCCCAGCTCGATCGCGAAGGTGGGCGACACCAGCGCGTCGGTGGGGTGCGCCAGCACCGGGATGTCGAAACGGTAGGCGTCGATCTGCCAGGCCGTCGACACCTCCTTCGACGAACGCGTCCGGCGCGACGGGACGATGTCGACGTCGCCCAGCTCGTACGTACGTCGGGCCGTGCGACCCATGCCGATTTCAACGAGGTCGCGCACGCGCGCCCCTTTCTCCTCTTGGACGATGCTCCCGTCCTACTCGGAACGGGACCCTGCTGCGAACGCGAAAACTACCGGACCACGTAGTTCGGTGCCTCGGCGGTGATCGTGATGTCGTGCGGGTGGCTCTCCTTGAGGCCGGCGGCGGTGATCTGCACGAACTGCGCCTCCTGCAGCTGCTCGATCGTCGCCGCGCCGGTGTAGCCCATCGCTGCGCGCAGGCCACCGATGAGCTGGTGCGTGACCTGCTGCAGCGGGCCGCGGAACGGCACGCGTCCCTCGATGCCCTCGGGCACGAGCTTGTCCTCGGAGAGCACGTCGTCCTGGAAGTAGCGGTCCTTCGAGTACGACTTGGCCTCGCCGCGGCTCTGCATCGCGCCGAGCGAACCCATGCCGCGGTAGCTCTTGAACTGCTTGCCGTTCACCAGGATCAGCTCACCCGGGGACTCGGTGGTGCCGGCGAGCAGCGAACCGAGCATCGCGGTGGACGCACCGGCCGCCAGAGCCTTGGCGACGTCGCCGGAGAACTGCATACCGCCGGCGGCGATGACCGGCACACCGTGGGCGCGCGCCACCGTGGACGCCTCGAGGATCGCCGTGATCTGCGGCGCGCCGACACCCGCGACGACACGCGTGGTGCAGATCGAGCCGGGGCCGATACCGACCTTGACCGCGTCGACGCCGGCATTGATGAGCGCCTCGGTGCCCTCGCGGGTCGCGACGTTGCCGCCGATGATCTGCACGCGGTCGCCGACCTCGGTCTTGAGCTTGGAGATCATCGACAGCACGTTGGCCGAGTGGCCGTGGGCGCTGTCGACGACGAGAACGTCGGCTCCGGCGTCGACCAGGGTCATGGCGCGGGTCCAGGAATCGTCGCCGACACCCACGGCGGCGCCGACGAGCAGACGGCCGTCGCGGTCCTTCGTGGCGTTGGGGTGCTGCTCGGTCTTGACGAAGTCCTTGACTGTGATCAGGCCGGTGAGCTTTCCCTGACCGTCGACGATCGGCAGCTTCTCGATCTTGTGGCGACGCAGGAGACCGAGCGCGGCCTCAGCGGTGACGCCTTCGCGGGCCGTGACCAGCGGAGCCTTCGTCATGACCTCGGCGACCGGACGGTTCTGGTCGACCTCGAACCGCATGTCGCGGTTGGTGATGATGCCGACGAGCTGACCCTCGTCGTCGGTGACCGGCAGACCCGAGATGCGGAATCGCGCACACATCGCGTCGACCTCGGCCAGCGTGTCGGTCGGCTTGCAGGTGACGGGATCGGTGACCATGCCGGCCTCCGACCGCTTGACGGTCTCGACCTGCGCGGCCTGCACCTCGGTGGGCATGTTGCGATGCAGCACGCCCATGCCACCGGCCCGGGCATCGCGATGGCCATGCGGGACTCGGTGACGGTGTCCATGGCGGAGCTGACCAGCGGGATCCGCAGGCGGATCTCACGGGTGAGCTGGCTCGACGTGTCGACCTGACTCGGGACGACGTCGGAAGCCGCGGGAAGCAGCAGCACGTCGTCGAAGGTCAGACCCAGCATTGCGACCTTGTTCGGGTCGTCACCGCCGGTGTGCACGCGCCTCCGGTACTACTCATGCGGTTCGGACCCTCCGTGACAGTCGATGGGAGCGGACGGCAGAACCGTCCGGCAGCGGGAATGAATGAAGGCTGTGCACGCTCGTCGCACCGACGGGCGGTTGGAGAGCGGCACGCACCCATTCATGTTATCTGTTCGGAGGAACAAGCTCGGCTCCCACCCTGTTCTTCCCCGATGTTCCTCACATCACCCCGTGTGATTTCACGGCGTGTCCCCTGGCGACCGCTGGCGCAGACCCCCTCGTTCTGCGTACCGTGGAGTCGTGCGTGATCAGTTGCCTCCCGGACTCCCACCGGACCCGTTCGCAGGAGACCCCGACGATCCGTCCGCAGCACTAGACGCGATCGAGCCGGGCCAGCCCCTGGATCCTGCGGAGCGGCTCGCGGTGGAAGAGGACCTCGCAGACCTGGCCGTCTACGAGGCGCTGCTGGCTCCCCGCGGCGTCCGCGGACTCGTGGTGTGCTGCGAGGACTGCCACCAGGACCACTACCACGACTGGGACATGCTGCGAGCGAACCTGCTGCAGCTGCTCGTCGACGGCACCGTCAGACCGCACGAGCCGGCCTTCGATCCGTCCCCCGACGCCTATGTCACCTGGGACTACTGCCGCGGCTACGCGGACGCGTCCATGAACGAGGCTCTTCCCGTCGACCCCTACGGTCTGGATTCCTGACCGACCGTTCCCCACGCGGACCACGCATCACGTCACTTCCACGAACGACCCGGGCCCGACAGCACATGCTGCCGGCCCGGGTCGTTCGGTACTTCTAGCCGCCTTCCGAAGTGGTCACGGACCCCGGAGCGAAATCTGCTCCCGGTCCGTCCTGCGTCGACCGCGGCGACGACGCGGTCGTGGTGGGTGCAGGGGTCGCGGACTCCGACGTCGCCGGCGGCGGCGGTTCGCTCGGCGGAGGTGACGGCTGCGGTGCTGGAGGACGGCG
>LATQ01000001.1:2459296-2467082 GCA_001017865.1 Rhodococcus sp. IITR03 | reverse complement strand
GCGGCGGTTCGCTCGGCGAGGTGACGGCTGCGTGCTGGAGGACGGCGGGCGGCGGCGCGGTCTGCGACGGCGTGGACGTGGCGGGACACCGGAGGCGGCGCCTGCAGAATGGTCGGAGTCCACGGTCGTCGACGACGTGGGCGGGGCGGTGGTGCCCGTGTCGGTACCCGTTGTGGGAGCGGGCTGCTGCCCTTCCGTGCCGGGCGTCGTGACCGGCGGGGGCACGACGGCACCGGGAACCACCGGCGCCTCGGGTGCCACCGGCGCTGCCGGCGGCGGAGGCACCTGCGGCACCAACCGGCCGAGTTCCTCGGCGAGGCGTTGCGCCCAGTCGCCGAGCGCATCGCGCTCCTCTGCGTCCCGGACGTCGCCCGAACGGGACTCCGCGGACGTCAGCAACTCGCGTGCTTCTTCCGTGTGGCCCTCGGCGATGAGTTGTTCGGCACGTTGCAGGGTCGATGTGGTGTCGATCCGGGCCTCGGTGGATTGCGCCTGCTCACTGAACACGACCTGCTTGACGCCCCACAACGGGTCGCCGGGCTCGGCGCCGTAGGACACCGCGGTCGCGCTGCCGATGGCGACGGCGACGAGCGCTGCTGCACCTGCGAGCGGACGGAGCAACCGGAGTTGCCCCTTCGATCTCGGGCGCAGAGGGGTGACCTCCGGGGTCGGAGCGAGCGTTTCCCGCGTCCCCAGTTCGCGATGGACGGCGGCGACCACTTCGTCGAGGTCGGGGCCGGCGGGCATCGGTTCGGCGAGGATCTCTGCACGCCAGTCGGCGAGCAGCGTGGCGAGTTCGTACTCTTCGGTGTCCTTCGTCTCGACGAGCCCGTTACCGGAGATCGCATCGATCAGCGCGTCGTCACGACGCACGGCGGCGAGGTCCACGGAAGTTTCGTCGTCGGGAAACTCGTCGTCGAAGCCGTCGCCCGAGAAACGCCCCCTACCCATTCCGCTCACCTGCTCTCGTGACTTCCTTCTTGAGTCTCGCGATGGCCCGGTGCTGGGCCACCCTGATCGCTCCTGCAGTACTACCGACCGCTGCGGCCGTCTCCTCGGCCGACAATCCCATGACGAGACGGAGGATGAGGATCTCGCGCTGCTTCTCCGGCAGGATGCCCAGCAGCTGCTTCATCTGCGGCCCGCCTCGGAGTTGATCGCGTATTCCTCGGGGCTGTCGTCGAGCGACATCACCTCCGGCACATCCGCCACGGGTTCCGCGCGGTTGCGGGCCGCACTGCGGTGCGCGTCGGCGACCTTGTGAGCAGCGATCCCGTATACGAACGCCATGAAGGGGCGGCCTTGGTCCTGATATCTCGGCAGAGCGGTCATCACGGCCAGGCACACCTCCTGTGCAACGTCGTCTGCAGAGAGCTGGCCGCGCTCTGCAGATCCGACCCGTGCGCGGCAGTACCGCACGACGAGGGGCCGGACACTTGCAAGAACCTGAGCGAGAGCCGCCCGGTCGCTTGCGCAGCCGCAGCAACCGCGGAGTCCAACTCCTCACCCATAACAGTCATCGATTGCGCAAGTCCTGGCGTTACAGACGGCACCACCCCCCCGGGCGGCTTCCACCTGACCGTGGAACACCCCCAGAGTAACTACAACGACCGACCGGTCGGGTCACCCCCCGCGCGCGAATGGAACTCAACAGGCAGACGAGGTCACGAAGCGACCCCCATGCCCCCTGATCACGGTCGCGCAGAAGTCACGGACGCGTCCCGCGTCGAGATCACGGCCGGGTGCCGCATCGTCGTCACGGACGCGACCCGCATCTCTCCCTGCCCCCAGCCCGTCGAGGAGCATCGCCGCGGCCCATTGCAACGGAATCAGTCCGTGTTCCTCCGCACGCGCGAGGACGTCGGCGGCCAGGTCCATGGCCGGACCGTGGTCGGCAGTCCGGTCAGAGAGGCCGACCGCACGAGGTCCGACTTCACGGAGTGCCGGATCGATCCGAATCCGTCCGCAAGTTCCACTGCGCGGTCCGCCTGGCTGCGCGCACGGGTGAAGTCGCCTGCCGCGAGAGCGGATTCGGCCCCGACCCATGCGAGACGGATCCGCTGTCGCACGAAGGCCTTCTCCCCCGCTTCCGATTCGGCAGCGTCGAGAGCGGCTGCGCATCGGTCGAGGAGCGACCCGCACACCGCGAGACGGCCCCGCCCGAGCGCATCGGCCGCCAACCCCGTGGCGGCGTCGCACTGTGCAGCGACAGTGTTCCCGGAGCCGATTCGCAGCGACCCCGCCTCGGCGAGAGCACGTCCGTCCAGGACGGCGGCGGCGCGATGTCCGCCCAACTGACGGAGAAGGGAGGCCTCGGTGCTCGCGCCGAACGACGACCACACTCCTCCGGTTCCACGCACTCGGGCCAGCTCGGCCCGCGCGGCGGCGTAACGTCCCTGCCCCCCGAGCGCGACGGCCCGCAACCAGTTCTGTTCGGTCCGTGCGCCGCAGGGAGCGGGTGTGCCCCCGGGTCGGCCGAAGCGCGGCGACCAGGATCGCGTGACGGTCGGACGGTGTCGGTGCCGTGTGCCGGCGGGCGTCGGAATGTGCCATCGCGGAATCATCGCACCAGCGGATACCGGCGATACGCGGGGCTCCGGGCCGGCGCCGGGCATTTGCCGGAGAGAAATTATCACCGTGAGCGCAAATAGTCTCGATGATTGGAACGCAGGGATGCGCAGAAGACATTTCCGAACATTTTGTTAAACATCGCGTTAAAACATGCGCGGTGCATGTAGGGTGCCGCCCCTGCTCTCCAAGCCCGCGTCGGAGCCACATCAGGCCGCCGAAAGGCCGGGTTACCAGCGAGTAAGGGACCTTCTACCCATATCGGGAGCGGAGAATACCGCGGATCGCCCCCGCCCGCAGCGCACAGGCACGACTCCTCACGAAAGTAAATATTTCCGCGGTTAAATCTTGGCCGTTCGGTTATGGACTATCCCACTCATCGAAAATATTGACGACGAATCGATACAGATCCTACGGTGAGTTTGTTTGATTCGGATCACAGCGGGAATCCCGATGTGTCCACGGTCCGCTCGCACAACTCACGCGAGCTTGCTGCAAAGGAGTGCCACATGCCTGCACCACACACACTGCCCGGCCCCAACGCGGACCTCTGGGATTGGCAGATGCACGGTAAGTGTCGTGGTGTGGACTCCTCGGTGTTCTTCCATCCCGACGGAGAGCGCGGTCGTGCCCGCGCCCAGCGGGAGAACCGCGCGAAGGAGTTGTGCCGCACCTGCCCCGTGCTGGCCCGTTGCCGCGACCACGCCCTCGCCGTCGCCGAGCCGTACGGCATCTGGGCGGTATGTCGGAGACCGAGCGGGAGATGTACACGAGGCAACGACGGCGGAAGGTCGCTGTGTGAGGCGGTTACCCGCCCCGTGACGACGCCGTCGGGTCGTGACCATGTCGACACGACCGTGACGGTACGACCGGAGGCCGGTTGGAGGAGATGCGTCGATACGACGAAGGCCCCGCAGGGAATGCGAACATTCCTTGCGGGGCCTCGCTGTATTCGTGCCGTCCGGAACGACTTTCACGTCCGGCTCGACCTACGGACCGCCGGGCGGCGGGTCCGCGGCCCTGACCGGTCGCTCAGTGCGCGTGACCGTGGCCGTGCCGGCCTCGGCCTCTTCCTCCGGCTTGTCGACGACGGCGCTCTCGGTGGTGAGCACCATGCGTGCAACCGACGCGGCGTTGACGACAGCGGAGCGCGTCACCTTCACCGGGTCGACGACACCCTCGGCGACGAGGTCGCCGTAGGAGAGGGTCGCGGCGTTGAAGCCCTGACCGCTCTCCTCGACCTTGCTCACGACCACCGCACCGTCGATGCCGGCGTTCGTGGCGATCCAGTACAGCGGCGCGGTGAGCGCGGTGCGCAGCGCGGCCACGCCCGTGGCGGCGTCGCCGGAGAGGGACGCCTGAAGCTCCTCGAGCGAGCGTGCGGCCTGTACGAGAGCCGACCCGCCACCCGGGACGATGCCCTCCTCGATGGCCGCCTTCGCGGCGTTGACTGCGTCCTCGACGCGGAACTTACGCTCCTTGAGGTCCGTCTCGGTCGCCGCACCCACACGGATGACCGCGACGCCACCGGCGAGCTTCGCGAGGCGCTCTTCGAGCTTCTCGCGGTCCCAGTCGGACTCGGTGGCCTCGATCTCACGACGCAGCTGAGCGGCGCGCGCTCGATGTCCTCGGCGGTACCGGCACCGTCGACGATCGTGGTGCTGTCCTTCGTCACCACGACACGGCGGGCCGAGCCGAGCAGGTCGAGTCCGGCTTCCTTGAGGGACAGACCCAGATCGGAGTTGATGACCGTACCCGCGGTGACGACGGCGAGGTCCTCGAGGAAGGCCTTCCGGCGATCACCGAAGTACGGAGCCTTGACGGCAACGGCCTTGAGGGTCTTGCGGATCGCGTTGACCACGAGGGTCGACAGCGGCTCGCCCTCGATGTCCTCGGCAATGATCAGGACCGGCTTGCCGGACTCTGCGATCTTCTCGAGGAGCGGGAGGAAGTCGGGAAGCGAGCTGATCTTCTCGCGGTACAGCAGGACGAGCGCGTCCTCGAGGACCGCTTCCTGCGCGTCGATGTCCGTGATGAAGTAGGGCGACAGGAAGCCCTTGTCGAACTGCACGCCCTCGGTGACGACCAGTTCGGTGCTCAGCGTGGAGGATTCCTCGACGGTGACGACACCGTTCTCCCCGACGCGGGTCAGCGCTTCGCCGACCATCTCACCGATCTCCTCGTCGCGCGAGGACACGGTAGCGACCTGCGCGATGGCAGTCTTGCCCTCGACGGGAGTGGCGGCAGCGAGCAGCGCCTCGCTCACCTTGTCCGCACCCTGGGCGATACCGGCACCGAGCGCGATCGGATTGGCACCTGCGGCAACGTTCTTCAGGCCGACCTTGACCAGCGCCTGGGCGAGAACGGTCGCGGTGGTGGTGCCGTCACCCGCGACGTCGTTGGTCTTGGTCGCGACACTCTTGACGAGCTGGGCGCGAGGTTCTCGAACGGATCCTCCAGCTCGATCTCACGGGCGATGCTCACACCGTCGTTCGTGACGGTGGGACCACCGAAGGCCTTGGCGAGCACGACGTGCCGACACGCGGGCCGAGCGTCACCTTGACGGCGTCGGCCAGCTGGTCGACACCGCGCTCGAGAGCCGCCGCGCGGTCTCGTTGAACTCGATTTGCTTGGACATGTTCTGCGACTACTCCTGGACTCGGATGTTCCCCAACGTATTCCGCCCCGGGTCCGAAACGGGACACCGGGGCGGAATGCAAGCGGCCTACTTGGCGACGACAGCCAGGACGTCGCGCGCAGACAGGATCAGGTACTCCTCGCCGGCGTACTTGATCTCGGTTCCGCCGTACTTGCTGTAGATGACGACGTCGCCTTCCTTGACGTCCAGCGGGATGCGCTTGTCGCCATCTTCGTCCCAGCGGCCGGGGCCGACGGCGACGACGGTGCCTCCTGGGGCTTCTCCTTCGCCGTGTCCGGGATGACCAGGCCGGAGGCAGTCGTCGTCTCGGCCTCGTTGGCCTGGACGAGGATCTTGTCCTCGAGCGGCTTGATGTTCACGCTCGCCACGATGAGCCTCCACTTTCAGGGGTAATGGGGTCCGAGAACCGGTGTTCTCGAACACGGGTGTGTTCAGTCATCACGGTGACTCCGCACGCGTCCCGTCGTCGCGGGTGCCGGGCCGGCGCTCGGTGTCACTAGCACTCTATACACGAGAGTGCCAGCGCTCAAGGGCAACGTGTGCAAACACGCCGACCTGCGTGGAACCCGACGCTATGTTACGGTTGAATAACGGAAACCCATGAGCGTGATCGTTCGGTGACCTCAGCCGAGGTAGGCCCTGGACGCCTGGTCGTCGATCACGCACGGAAGGTGAACAATGCCCACGTCGCTCGGCATCTCCGTCGGCGCCTCCGGCGTCGGCTCGGCCCTGCGCGTCGATGCTGCACACGCGCCCGCAACGGAATTCCGCAGACTCGCCTCCGAGTCGCAGCCCGGGCGCGATCTCGGAGATCTCGTCTTCGACGCCGTCTCGCTCACGTCTCCTCGCGGAACCGCCCGCGGAGCCGACAGCCCGGACATCATCACAGTCGCATACCGCACCGAGGAACAGGCGAACGAGATCCGCACGGCCGCCGAGCGGACGGGCCACATGGTCCGCCTCGTTGCGGAGACCACCGCCGCCCTCGAATACCTCTACACCGTGGGGGTCCGTCGCGAACCCGGCGCGATCGCGCTCGTGGACATCGGAGCCACCGGCACGACCGTCTCCGTCCTCGACCGCGCGACCGGCACCCTGCCTCGGTCCGCACGCACCGAGACCGTCAGCGGCGACGCCCTGACGGCACGTGTGCTCGATCATGTCCGCAACGCCACCGAGCGGATGCGCACCCGGCGGCAGATCGACCCCGGCCTGCTGGCGGCCCGGTGCCAGGGCGCCCAGGAGGCACTCTCCTCGGCGACGACGACCCGCATCGACATCGCCGAGGCCGGTCCCGACGCGACGGTCACCCTCACCCGAGCGCAACTGGACGAACTGACGACCGATCTCGCCGACGAAGCGGCGGCGTTCACGCGGCGCATCTGCTCGAGCACCGATCCGGTTCCCGAGACCATGGCCTCATCGGAGGCGCGGCCGCGTCCCCCGTCCTCGCCGCGGCGATCTCGGCAGTTCGACGGCGAGATCGTCACCGTCCCCGAACCGGGAGCGGCTGCCGCGATCGGTGCGGCGCTGTCGGCCGATTCCCTGTCCTCGGTCGGATACACCGTGGTCGGTGCCCTGTCGCGCACCGGCAACCGATCCTCGGGTCGTGTCTCCGGTGCGGTCGCCGGGCTCCTGGTGCTCAGCGCGATCATGGCCGGCTTCGCCACCCAGCACTTCACCGAACGAGACAGCAGCGACGCCAGGTGTCGCCGCGTTTCACGAGCGGCGACGTCCCCACGCAGGAGGCCGGTCCCGGCGGGTCGGCCGTCCCGTCCCACGACCCGCCGCCCGAACCCGTGACGTCCCGGAGCACCCAGGACGCACCCGCGCCCACGACGGTTCCCTGGCCGTTGCCGACCGTCGAGCACACCGTTCCGTCGACCCAGGATCCGTGGCCCACCGCGCCCGAGTCGTCGAGCACCACCGTGACACCCACGCCGATCGATCAGGTGCCGACACCCGGGTCGACAGCGGAGGAAGAGTCCGACACGGACCGACCGTTCACGTCGCCGGATTCCGAGACCGCACCGAGGCCCGATCCGGACTCCACGGCTCCGGACACCACCGCTCCGGACACCACAGCTCCGGACACGACGGCTCCCGACACCACCGAGCCGACCACGCCGCCGGAGACGACGAGCCCTGCGCCCACCGATCCGGAGACGACCGAACCGAGCACCGACGTGAGCCCGACCCCCCCGTCGACCACATCGCCGACCGAGACGCCGTCCGCGTCGCCCACCGGCGCATATCCGACCGACGTGTCCTCCACGATCGCGTCCGTCACGGAGGAGAGCACGACCGTGCCGTCCACCGGACAGACCACGACGGGCGACACGACCACCGGGGAGACCACCACCGGATCCGGAACTCGGAGATCGCCCCCACCTAGCGGAGCGCCCTCCTCGGGCGACGGATCGGTCGGGAACGGTCAGGCGACGACCTGCGACACCGACACCGACAGGCCCGGATCCGTCGCAGCGCCCAGCGAGGACGGCTGCGCCCCCGCGGCGATGAGATGCGCGCCCAGCGACGCGATCATGACACCGTTCTCGG
>LATQ01000001.1:2455347-2459196 GCA_001017865.1 Rhodococcus sp. IITR03 | reverse complement strand
GTCTGCACGTCCACCCGCCGGGAGGTCGAACAGCGCGACGTGCGACGGCGAGCCCGCCACCCGCACCGACGGCTCGGCGGGCACGTCGGCGGGCTTGCGCACCTCGGGTCCTTCGACACGGCGGCCACCGGAATAGCGTGCCCAGTAGATCTCGCGACGACGGGCGTCGGTGACGACGAGCAGATCGTCGTCCGTACCGTGTTCCCGGTGGACGTCCGCGGCGATCGCGTCGAGGCTGCACACACCGTGCACGGGGATGCCGAGAGCATCACCGAAGGCTGCAGCGGTGGCCATGCCGACACGGAGACCCGTGAACGGACCGGTCCGATGCCGACGACGATCGCGTCGAGATCGGTGGGTGCGGCGCCGGCCTCGGCGAGGCATTCGAGGATCTGCGGGGTGAGAACTTCGGCGTGCGCTCGCGGATTGTCGAGCACGCGCGCAGCGACCGTCTCGGGCCGGGCATCGTCCCGACCGCGGTCGAGACGGACGACTCCCGAGGTCACGGCGGGGGTGGCGGTATCGACAGCGAGCACGAGCACGATGTACCAGCTTACTCCGCACGACCTGTCCGGTCGGTGCGCAGTGACGGAAGCCACCGGCAGGCGGGGTCCCGGTGGGTCAGCCGACCCACTCCCACGCGGCACGGCGGACGTCGGTGCCCGGGTCGCGCCGGAGCCGGACCCTCAGATGCCGTTCGGCGAGCTGCTCGACCAGCCACCGCCCCATTCGACCACCACGACGGTGTCGGTCAGGTCGGTGTCGAGGTCGAGCGCGTCGAGTTCGTCGAGGGCGTTCGGTCCGTCGCCGAGACGGTAGCGTCGACGTGGACGAGCCCGACCGGTTCGCGTCCCTCCGGACTACCGGGACGGTGTTCACGGGCGATGACGAAGGTCGGGGAGGTCACGCGTCCCTCCACGCCGAGGCCGACGGCGATTCCGCGGGTCAGCGCCGTCTTGCCCGCGCCGAGCGGCCCGTCGAGCACGACGAGGTCACCGGCCCGCAACTCGGCTGCCAGCCTGCGCCCGAACGCCTCGGTGTCCTCCACGGTCGGCAGTTCGATGCTCTGCTCCCCCACCTGCGGCCCACTCGATTGCGACTCACCCAATTGCGATCTGCCTTCCGCTCGTTCCCTGCGTGAAACTCCGCTGGATCAGGCGATCGACGGCACGATCGACCACCTCGGGGAACTCCAGCTGCACGAGGTGCCCGGCACCACGTACCCGCTTGAGTTCGACGTCGGGCAGTTCCTCCGCCAGCGCCTCGGAACTCGCGTACGGGATGACCATGTCGGCGTCGCCGGACAGCACCAGCACGGGCACGGTGCCCAGGACCGGAAGCGCCGCGGACTCGTCGTGCAGTTCGAGGGTGCGGAGGAAGTTGACGATGGTGAGCACCGACGTCTCGTCGAGCATCCGGTCGGACAACTTCACCAGGCGGGGGCTCACGACCGTGCCGTAGGACGCCGCACGCAGGATCGGGGTTACGACGGCACGGGCCGCGCCGCGCGCGAACTGCACGAATCCCGGTGCGGTACGCGCCGCGTACCGGAACGCGTCGATCACCGGGTTCTCGAGATTGCGTCCGATACCGGTCTTGCTCAGACCTGCCGCGGTGGTCGCCAGGAGCCCGACGCCCACGATGCGTTCACCGAACAGGTCGGGTCGCTGGGAGGCGAGGGCGATCGCGGTCATGCCGCCCATCGAGTGGCCCACGACCACCACCGGACCGGTGGGCGCGACCTCGTCGATCACCCGGCCCAGGTCACGGCCGAGCTGCGCGATGGTGCACGTCGCAGCACCGGAGAAACCGGATTCGCCGTGACCACGCTGGTCGTAGAAGACGGCACGCACGTCGCGTCCCCACTGTTCGCGCAGGTGTCGGTACTGCATGTGCCAGGACTGCATGCGCAGGCAGTATCCGTGGACGAACACGACCGTGAGCGGAGCCAGCGACGAGCCGCTCTCACGGACCACGAGCGGCACACCGTCCTCGGTGGTCACGATGCGGCGCGGGAGCCGGAGGATCTCGTCGAAGTCCTCGTTCTGATAGATCTCGTGGGCGGGCGCGCCCGCGGTCTTGACCGCGTACAGTCCCGCCGACGATGCGAGCGTCGCGAGGCTCGCACCGAGGAGTCCCATCCTGTTCACGAGGGACATGACGTCACGCTCCCTTCGCTCCGACATAGGTCCGGACGGTCCGTCCGCCGATGCCGGTCACGATCTCGTAGTTGATCGTGTCCAGCTTGTCGGCCCAGTCCTGGGCGTTCGGTTCTCCATGACGCCCGTCACCGAAGAACAACGCCTCGTCGCCCTCGCTTACTCCTGCCCCGTCGGGGCCGAGGTCGACGACGACCTGATCCATGCACACGCGCCCGATCTGCGGGCACCGGCGCCCGCCGAGCTGCACCTCGATGCGCCCGCTGAGATTGCGGCGGATCCCGTCCGCATACCCCATGGGCAGCAGCGCCACCGTCGTATCCGCGGGAGCGGTCCAGGTGTGCCCGTAGGACACGCCGTCTCCCGCCTTCACCTTCTTCACCAGCACCACCCTCGCCCGCACGGTCATCACCGGCCGGAAGCCCAGGTCGCCGAGTTCCGGGATCGGTGTCAACCCGTACATCGCAATTCCGGGCCGAACCATGTCGAATCGCAGGTCGGGACGGGTGACGGTGGCCGCGGAGTTCGACAGATGCACCACTTCGGGAGCCAGATGGTGCCGCCGCAGATCCGCAACGGCCTCGCTGAGCCGGTCGCGCTGCTCGGCGTTGCCCGGATGCTCGGGTTCGTCGCCGTGGGCGAGGTGCGAGAACGCTCCACGCAAGCGCACGACACCTTCGGCCTGTGCCCGGCCCAGGTCGCGCAGCATGTCGTCCCACTCGTCGGCGGCGACACCGTTGCGGTTGAGACCGGTGTCGACCTTGACCGTGACGGTCGCGGTGACCCCGACCTGCCGGGCCGCCTCGACGACGGCCGCGAGGTGGCGCGGCGAGGACAGGCCCAGTTCGACCCCGGCCTCGACGGCGGGAGCGAAATCGGAGTCGGCGGTGTGCAGCCACGACAGGATCGGCGCCTCGATACCCGCGGCGCGGAGTTCGAGTGCCTCGCCGAGCGTCGTCACACCCAGTTCGCGGGCACCTGCGGCGAGCGCGGCGCGCGCGACCGGCACGGCTCCGTGGTTGTAGGCGTCGGCCTTGACGACGGCCATGACCGCAGCCGGACCCGCGTACTCCCGGAGCGCTCGTACGTTCTCCGCCACGGCGCCGAGATCGATGACGGCTTCGGCTTGGGGAAGGACGGTACGTGCAGGTCGCGGGGTGCGTTGGGTCGTGGTCACGTCTGTCGATCCTGCCACTGTGCCGTCGAACGCCGACGTCGTGTCCCCGTGTGCCACGTCACGATTCGGCAATGTGGGTGCGCAGCAGACGAATCGAGTCGCCGATGCGGGAGAGGATCGCGCTCGCCGAGATCGGCGCCGCTCCGGGAGAATCCGGGTCCTGCGCAGCGAGATTCGCGGCGAGCGCATGGGCCCGAGCACCGGCCGCCGCGGCCAGGTCCACCGGCATGCCCGACGAGAGCAACGAGCCGATGACACCGGCCAGCACGTCCCCGGCGCCGCGGTCGACGCCCACGACCCGCCCGCGTCGTTGACGAAGACGTGCCCGTCGGGTCGTGCCACGAGAGTCGCGCGGCCCTTGAGCAGCACGTGCACACCCCAGTCGGCGGCGAGGGAACGTACCGCCGCGACCCGGTCCGGTTCGGGACGCTGCCCGGTCAGGCGTGCGAATTCTGCCCGCGAGCAGGTCGCCGACCACCTCGGGTTCGTTGTAGGCGGGCACGAGCACCGTGT
>LATQ01000001.1:2452446-2455247 GCA_001017865.1 Rhodococcus sp. IITR03 | reverse complement strand
CGATCCGCCACCGGCCTTCCGCAGTGCCCGCAGACCCGCGGGTGCGCACCCGGTCGGGGTCGAGCAGCAGTGCCGTGACGGACACGCCGCGGTGGCGCAGGAAGGTTCCCGCCCACAGCGCGTCGCCGCCGTTGCGCCGATCCGACGAGCAGGCTCACCCGCCGACCGGCGATTCCACCGGTGCGTTCGCGCAGTTCGGAAGCCACGACCCGCGCGAGTCCGTACGCCGCGCGCCGCATGAGCGTCCCCTCGGGAGGGACGCCAGCAGCGGGGCCTCAGCCGCACGGACCACGTCGGACGGGTGAAAACTGCGCATTGTCCCCCTACCCTGTCCCTCCTGCACCGGCGGCGGGTGGGCCGCTACTCGACGGTGACCGACTTGGCGAGGTTGCGGGGCTTGTCGACGTCGTAACCGCGGGCCTGCGCGACCTCCGCGGCGAAGACCTGCAACGGCACCGTCGACAACAGCGGCTGCAGCAGCGACGCCGACGACGGGATCTCGACGAGGTGATCGGCGAACGGCCGGACCGTCTCGTCGCCTTCCTCGGCGATGACGACGGTGACGGCTCCGCGGGCCTGGATCTCGCGGATGTTGCTGAGCAGCTTGCTGTGCAGCACGGCGCGGCCCTTCGGCGACGGCATGACGACGATGACGGGCAGCCCGTCCTCGATCAGCGCGATCGGGCCGTGCTTGAGCTCACCGGCGGCAAAACCCTCGGCGTGCATGTACGCCAGTTCCTTGAGCTTGAGCGCACCCTCGAGCGCGACCGGGTAGCCACGTGCCGACCGAGGAACAGCACGGCCGGCGAGGCCGACAGCTCCCGCGCCAGCGCCCGCACCGGCTCCATGCCGGTCAGCAGCTCGGCAATCTTCTCCGGCATCGCCGCCAGGTCCTGGTATTCGCGGGCCACCTCGTCCGGATACTTCGTGCCGCGCGCCTGCGCCAGCGCCAGACCCACGAGGTAGTTCGCGGCCATCTGCGCCAGGAACGCCTTCGTCGACGCCACACCGATCTCCGGGCCGGTACGGGTGTAGAGCACCGCGTCGGCCTCCCGCGGGATCTGCGCGCCGTTGGTGTTGCACACCGCCAGCACCCGCGCCTTCTGATCCTTGGCGTGCCGGACCGCTTCGAGGGTGTCGGCGGTCTCCCCCGACTGCGAGATCGCCACGACCAGCGTGGACCTGTCGAGCACCGGATCGCGGTAGCGGAACTCCGAGGCCAGCTCGACCTCGACGGGCAGGCGGGTCCAGTGCTCGATCGCATACTTGGCGACCAGGCCCGAGTGGTACGAGCTGCCGCAGGCGACGACGAACACCTTGTCGATGTCGCGCAGTTCCTGATCGGACAGGCGCTGCTCGTCGAGCACGATGCACCCGTCGACGAAGTGACCGCGCAACGTGTCGGCCACCGCGGCCGGCTGCTCCTCGATCTCCTTGAGCATGAAGTAGTCGTGGCCGCCCTTCTCGGCGGCGGCGAGATCCCAGTCGATGGTGAACGGACGCGTCGCCACGTCGGTGTTGCCGTCGAAGTCGGTGACCTCGTAGGAGTTGTTCGTGATCACCACGACCTGGTCCTGCCCGAGCTCGACCGCCTCCCGGGTGAACTCGATGAACGCCGCGACGTCCGAGGCGATGAACATCTCACCGTCGCCGACCCCGACGACCAGCGGCGTCGACCGACGCGCCGCGACGATCGTGCCCGGATGATCCGCGTGGGCGAAGACCAGCGTGAACGCACCCTGCAACCTGCGCAGCACACTGCGGGCGCTGTCGACGAAGTTGCCCGCCGTCGGGCCCTCGGCGTAGGCGCGGGCCACCAGGTGCACCGCGACCTCGGTGTCGGTGTCGCTGGCCAGCTCCACACCCGACTTCTCGAGCTCCTCACGCAGCGGCGCGAAGTTCTCGATGATGCCGTTGTGCACCACCGCGACCTTGCCGGTCGCGTCGCGATGCGGGTGCGCATTGCGGTCGGTGGGACGACCGTGGGTGGCCCACCGGGTGTGCCCCATCCCCGCGGTACCGGCGAAGTGCTCCTCGCCGATCTCGGCGAGCTCGGCCTCCAGATTGACCAGCCGCCCCGCCTTCCGCTCGACGGCCAGAGCACCCTTGCCGTCGAGGATGGCGATTCCCGCCGAGTCGTAACCCCGGTACTCCATCCGCCGCAGCGCTTCCACCACGACGTCGAGAGCACGACGGTGCCCGACATAGCCCACGATTCCGCACATGCCTAGCAGGGTACTGGTCGACCCCCGCCCGGGAACAACACACCGGTGAGCCCGTACACGTGCATCGGGGCACGCCGTCCGGTACGCACCGACCCCGGCGGGCAGCGCCATCCGCTAACGTTCAGGCCGTGGCGGCGAACCCCAAGAAACTGGCTCAGGAACTCTCCCGGCGCGGCCCGCACTCGGTGCTGCGCGGCGACCTGGCGCTCGCCGGTCAGCCGGGTGTCGTGTACACCCCCGCGGAAGGCTTCGACCTGCCCGCGATCGCGTTCGGGCACGGCTGGCTCACTGGGGTCACGAAGTACACGAAGCTCTTCGAGCACCTCGCGTCCTGGGGAATCGTCGTGGGCGCGCCCAACACCGAGCGCGGACCGGTGCCGTCGGCGATCGGGTTGTCGACCGACCTGCTCACCACGCTCGACATCTGCACCGGCGTGCGTCTCGGTACCGGGCGGATCAGTGTCCATCCGTCGAAGCTCGCGCTGGTGGGTCACGGTTCGGGTGCCGGGGCGGCGGTGTCGCCGCAGCGAGACGTGAGGTCGCGGCCGTCGCTGCGCTCTATCCCTCGCCCGTCTC
>LATQ01000001.1:2451695-2452346 GCA_001017865.1 Rhodococcus sp. IITR03 | reverse complement strand
TCGCGTCCGTCCGTCGACACGTGCCGGTCGCTGTCGACGGCGAAGCAGCGGTCGGCGTCGTCTGTCGTGCGCGAGACCGAGGTCGCACCGTGCTCGAACACGGCCTGCCGAGCACGGACAGGTGCGCGGATCCACAGCCGTCGTTGATGTTCAATCCGTCGGGTTCGGCGTTGATCGCGATCACCGTCGCACCCGCGGCCGCATAGGCGGCCGGGCCGGCCTGCGAGGCGGCGCCGTGCGCGCAGTCGACCACCACGGTCGTACCGGTGAGCGGCTTGTGCACGGCCGTCGCGAGATGCGCGAGGTAACGTTCGAGGGCGTCGGACACGACGCGTACCCGGCCGATGCCGGAGCCGGTGGGGCGTGCGGCGCTCTCGGCGTCGCCGTGCAGCACCGCTTCGATCCGGTCCTCGGCCTCGTCGTCGAGCTTGTGCCCGCCGGCCGCGAAGATCTTGATGCCGTTGTCGGGCATGGGATTGTGCGACGCGGAGATCATCACGCCGAGGTCGGCGCCGTAGTCACCCGTGAGGTACGCGACCGCAGGGGTGGGCAGCACGCCCACCGACACCACGTCGACTCCGGCTGCGGTGAGTCCGGCCGTGACGGCCGCCTCGAGCATCTCCCGCGCTCGCGCGTGGATCTCGACCCACG
>LATQ01000001.1:2448815-2451595 GCA_001017865.1 Rhodococcus sp. IITR03 | reverse complement strand
CTTCGCGCCGTGGATCTCGACCCACGACCGCGACCGGTCGCCGCTCGGCACTGCGGGGCCAGGACCGCTGCCGCAGCGCCTGCCAGGCGTACTGCCAGCTCCACTGTGAGCTCGGCGTTGGCCAAGCCCCGGACTCCGTCGGTGCCGAACAACCGACCCATGTACACAGCCTCCCAGTCGTGTGCGGCCCCCGCCGCGGGTGTCGATAGAGGACAGAATGCACGAAAGCAGGCGCCGGTAGGAGATGTCTACCGACGCCTGCTCTCGTGGTGGAACAGGTGCCGACTCTGACGAAATCAGCGTCGGCGGCACATCAGCGCTTGGAGTACTGCGATGCCTTACGGGCCTTCTTCAGGCCGTACTTCTTGCGCTCGACGGCACGCGGGTCACGCGTGAGGAAGCCGGCGCGCTTGAGCGCGGGGCGATCCTCGGGGGTGACCTCGGTGAGTGCACGCGCGATGGCGAGACCGCAGCGCCCGGCCTGGCCGGACGGGCCGCCGCCGTGCAGGCGTGCGTGGATGTCGAACGACTCGGTGCGCTCGACCGTCACCAGAGGCGACTTCACGAGCTGCTGGTGCACCTTGTTCGGGAAGTAGTCCTCGATGGTGCGGCCGTTGAGGGTGAAGTTGCCGGTGCCGGGCACGAGGCGGACGCGGACGACAGCCTCCTTACGGCGACCGACGGTCTGGACCGGACGGTCGAACACGATCGGGGCAGCAGGTGCCTCGACGACGTCCTCGACGTACTCGTCTGCAGCGACCTCGACGTTCTCGACGTACTCTTCGGGGTTCACGTTCTGTTCCTCGGGCGTCGTCACTGTGCCACCTGCTTGATCTCGAACGGCACCGGCTGCTGCGCGGCGTGGGGGTGGTTCGGGCCCGCGTAGACCTTCAGCTTCTTCGCGATGGCGCGACCGAGCTTGTTCTTCGGGAGCATGCCGGTGACGGCCTTCTCCACGAGGCGGTCGGGGTTCTTCTCGAGAACCTCGCCGACGGAACGAGCCCGCAGACCGCCCGGGTGACCGGAGTGGCTGTAGAGGAACTTGTCGGTCCGCTTGTTGCCGGAGACGGCAACCTTGTCGGCGTTGATGATGACGACGAAGTCACCACCGTCGACGTGCGGCGCGAATGTGGCTTGTGCTTTCCGCGGAGCAGGTTTGCCGCCTGCACCGCGAGGCGGCCGAGCACCACGTCGGTGGCGTCGATGACGTGCCACTGATGGGTCACGTCGCCGGCCTTCGGTGTGTACGTAGACACAGATCTTCCTCGTCTATCGTTTCGCTGCTGGCCTGCATGCCGACGGTTGCCACGCCCGGCGGCCAGTTGGGACCCGGGAGAGGTGTTCGTCGCGCCACAGGGCACGACGACGTGCGACACGCCGAGGGGACACTCTACCGGGCGGACGCAGGGCCGGTCAAAGCGCCGCAGCAACCCTGACCCCGATCACCCCCGGCCGGAGCACCCCGGAAGCAGCAGCACGTCCCGGCGGCCTCTCCACCACCGGGACGTGACAGCGCCGGATCAGCTCGGATCCGGCGGACCCGGATCAGCCCGGGAAGCGCTGCTGGTTCAGTCGCTCGACCTCCTGCATGTTGTCGTTACCGGTCGAGACCACCCGACCGATGTCGTGCAGCACCTGGATGAGGCCGGCCTCGGCCTCGTTCCAGCGCGCCTGCGTGGCGGCGTAGCGCTCCTGCGCCGCTGTCCCAGGTGGCGATGAGGGGCGCCACCTGCCCCTCGATGCGGTCGAGCGTCGCCTCGATCGCCTTCTGACCGGACACGAGCTGGGCGTGCAGGTCGGCGACGCCGGCGAAGTTCTGATAGATCTCGGACACGGATCGTTCTCCTTGTTCTCGAATGTGTGCCGGAGGGGCTGTGTGCCGGAAGGAGCGGGGATCAGGTGAACGACCCGTTGAGCACCGAACCACCGTCGGGGTCGATCGCCGACAGGGACTGGGCCTGCTGGTCCTCGGCCGCGGCGTACGACCGTCCACTGGTGCGCACGGCTTCTGCCAGTTCGTCCAGGGCGTTCGACAGCTTGGTGTGGTTGACGTTCCAGCGCTCCATGATTCCGGCGAACTGTTCCGCCGAGCGGCTCCGCCAGACCGACGGCGCGGACTGCACCACGCCCGTCAGGCGACCGAGGATCGCGTCGAGTTCGGCGCGGGAGTCCTGGAGTTGTCCCGCGACGACCTCCATGGTCGTCACATCGGTGGTGAGGTGATTCGAATTGCCGGTCGGTTGGGTCAACGGCGTACTCCTTCGCTCGTGCGTGGATCATCCGGCTCGGCGTCGAGCCGGTCCTGGCTCCTACATGTGGTTGGACGCACCCGATCCGGTATCGGTTCCGCGCCTTCCGAAATTCGTGGACTTTCTTTTCTCACCCGACCCGGAGGGTGTGGACGGCCTGCTCGCACTCGCTGCGGATACGGGTCCATTCCTCCTCGAGGTACTGGCACCCCACCGAGACCTGAAGTCCCGGGAAGACCAGGACCGACCACCGCACCACCGAGTAGTCGTCGGGAACCTCGGTGTACGCCACGACCTTGCGGTCGGCGAAGGTCGTGTCGGTGTCGAGGTCGCGGATGACCGGTGCGCGTTCGGCGGCTCGTTCCGCCAACGCGGAGGCGACCGAGCGCTCGTCGGTCCCGTCTGGGAGATCGCGGTACACGACCAGGATCCGGCGATCGGTTCCGCCGACCGGTATCAGTTCCGCGCGACCCGCGGGCACGGTCGCGGGGTCGCGGACGCGCCAGCCCTCCGGCAGGTCGAGGTGCAGCG
>LATQ01000001.1:2424444-2448715 GCA_001017865.1 Rhodococcus sp. IITR03 | reverse complement strand
CCTCGCGTGTGCCTGGTCCGAGTCTCAGCCGGGATAGCGGTCGAGAGCGGTTCCGGCGCGGACGGTGCGTGCCCACCACGCGAGCTGGTCGAGCATGCGTTCCGCGCCGTCGATCGCGGCCTCGTCGCTCGTGGTGCCGTCGGCAGCGAAGGCGTGCTTGACGCGGTGGAAGCTCACCGACTGCCGCACCGGCACCATGTGGACCTCGACGACGACCTGCCGCAACTGCTCGACCGCGCGCAGGCCGCCGGACAGGCCACCGTAGGAGACGAATCCGACCGGCTTGGTGCGCCATTCACGCTTGACGGTGTCGATGGCCGTCTTCAGCGCGGCGGGATAACCGTGGTTGTACTCGGAGGTCACCACCACGAAGGCATCCGCAGCACCGATGCGGCGGGTGAAGGCGTCGGCGTCGGGACCGCCCGAGAGGTCCTGCGGGAGCGGGGTGTCGGCGAGATCGAGGACGCCGACGTCGAACTCGGGGCGACGCCGCGCGGTGGCCGCGAACCAGTCGGCGACGACCGGCGCGATGCGACCGGCGCGGACACTCGCGACGATGACCTCGAGGCGGATCGGATCGTTCGGTGCAGCCGTGGTCATGGGGTCGATCGTAGGTGCGGTGCGGCCGAGAGCCCGTGCGCGAGCAGCGCGGCGAGTTCCCGGTAGGCACGTGCGTCCTCGAGACCGGTTGCCTCGGCCACCTGCCGTTGCTGGATACGCACCATGACCGAGGCGACGACGTCGGCGACGAACGCCGCGTGGACGTCGCGCAGTTCGCCGGCCGTGACGCCGTCGGAGATGAGCTGGCGGACGCGGTCGGCGGCGAATCGGGTGTTGCGTTCGTAGACCTCGCGCGCGACCGGCGTGTGGGCGATGTCCTCCATGAACCGCGTGGAGGCGGGTTCGAGTTCGCGCCCCACGGCCTCGAGATAGACGCCGATGCGTGCCTGGCGTCCGCGGCCCGCGCGACGTCGGCCTCGACCCGTTCGGCGGCACCCTTGAAGAAGTGGACGGTCGCCGCGTAGACGAGCCGGTCCTTGTTCTCCGCGAGTGTGTAGAGCGTCGATTTCGAGCAGCGCAGGCGCGCGGCGATGTCGTCGAGGGTCAGGTGCGCGAAGCCTTCTGCCAGGAACAACGCGACCAGATCGTCGAACAGTTGCGCCTGCCGGGCGGTGGGTCGCCGGCTACCGACTCTTGCCATACCGAAAACAGTACTGCAGTATCGTCCTCAGTACTATTTTCGGTCCCCAGCCTTCCAGGAGGAACCACCGTGCCCGTCGAGCGTCTGCTTCCCACCCGCGAGGCCTACGACCTGATCGACCTCACCCGCGACGTCGCCGACAAGGTACTCGCCCCGCGCGTCGACGAGCACGAGCGCAAGGAGACCTTCCCCGAGGCGTCTTCCCCGCACTCGGCGCCGCAGGACTGCTGAGCCTGCCGTACCCCGAGGAGTTCGCGGCGGCGACCAGCCTACGAGGTCTACCTGCAGGTCCTCGAGGAACTCGGCGCCCGCTGGGCGGCCGTGGCGGTCGCGGTGAGCGTGCACGGACTGTCGTGTTTCGCGCTCGCCACCCACGGCACCGACGAGCAGAAGAACAAGTGGCTCCCGGAGATGCTTGGCGGCAACACCATCGGCGCGTA
This sequence comes from Rhodococcus sp. IITR03, assembly GCA_001017865.1. The sequence goes on along the minus strand of LATQ01000001.1, from coordinate 2,447,074 downwards.
CAGCCTTTCCGAGCCGCAGGCCGGATCCGACGCCGCGGCCTCGCGTGCCGCGCGAAGCCCGTCGACGGCGGCTACCGCATCACCGGCTCGAAGGCGTGGATCACCAACGGCGGCAAGGCCGACTTCTACACCCTGTTCGCCCGCACGGCCGACACCGGCAGCAAGGGCATCTCGTGCTTCCTCGTGCCCGCCGGCACCGAGGGCCTGTCCTTCGGCAAGCCCGAGGAGAAGATGGGCCTGCACGCCATCCCCACCACCTCCGCCCATTACGACGACGCCTTCGTCCCGGCCGAGCGCCGGATCGGCGTCGAGGGACAGGGACTGCCGATCGCGTTCAGCGCACTGGATTCCGGACGCCTGGGAATCGCCGCCGTCGCGACGGGTCTGGCCCAGGCCGCGCTCGACGAGGCGACGGCCTACGCCAAGGAACGACAGGCCTTCGGCAAGCGCATCATCGACACCAGGCCTCGGGTTCGTCTCGCCGACATGGCCGCGGCCGTCGACTCGGCCGTGCCACCTATCTCGACGCCGCCCGGCGAAAGGACGCCGGCCTGTCCTACTCGCGACAGGCATCGGTGGCCAAACTCGTCGCGACGGATGCCGCCATGAAGGTCACGACCGACGCGGTCCAGGTCCTCGGCGGATACGGCTACACCCGCGACTTCCCGGTCGAGCGCTTCATGCGCGACGCGAAGATCACCCAGATCTTCGAGGGCACCAATCAGATTCAGCGACTCGTGATCGCACGCTCCCTCGCGGGGTGATCGATCGCGAGCCGGAAGCGGCAGGGGTTCCCGCGGCGAAAGATCGCTAGAGTGCCTGCATGCCGGACGCCTGGAGCGGCTCACTCCACAGCAACGCCACCTGCTGACGCAACGGTTCGGCCGCATCGTCGTGGTCGCCGACATGAGTTGGGGCCTGGTGTCGACCACCGTCCTCGCGGTCGACACCGACGACGGGCGACTGGTCGTGAAGGCGGGCGGAACTCCGGACCGGCACATCGGCCGCGAGATCAGCGCCACGAACGGTGGACCGCTCCGTGGGTCCGGTGCGGTCGCGCCGCCCGGATGGTGTTCGCCGACCGCGCGGCGAAACTCGTCGTGACGGAATACCTTCCGGGCCGGCTCGTTCAGGCACGGCCGCGTCGTCCCGTCCGGACGTCTACGAACAGGCCGGCGCGTTGCTCGCCCAGTTCCACTGCCAGGAGCGGGTCGTGGACGAGGGGTACGAGCGATCGGCGAACACGAAGACGCTGCGGTTGCTCGCGGCACCGCACCGCATCGGTCCCGACCGTCGCGGCCGGTTGCGCTCGATGGTCGAGGGGTGGCCGACACCGACGGCCACCCTGGTGCCCACCCACGGCGACTGGCAGAGCCGCAACTGGCTCGCCGACGACGCCGGCAGGGTGAAGGTGATCGACTTCGGACGTGCCGCGATGCGCCCGGCGGGTGAGGACTTCGAGCGGCTCGCGGTGCGCGAGTTCCTCCGGGTCCCCGGCGCCGAGGAGGCCTTCCTGCGCGGCTACGGCGAGGATCCCCGTGAGGAGGACGCGTGGTTCCGCCGACGTGTCCGCACGGCGGTCGCGGTCGCGGTGTGGGCTTTCCATGTGGGCGACGACTGCTACGAGGCTGAGGGCCACCGCATGATCGCCGAGGCGCTCGCTCGTGCGTCGACAGTCGCGCGTTAACAACTTCTCGACGGATATTTGTCACATTCGCCGAGGTTGCCCGTTACCGGCAGTTTCGCTTGAATCAGCTCTGGACATACGTCCAATTCGTTTTCTACACGGAGGTCACCACATGCTTCTCGGTTCGCTCGACGCGCTCATCAGCAACGTCCTCAATTTCCTGGACTGGCTGATCTGACGAGCATGTGAGAACGCCCGAGGGGGTGAGGTCGCGGACCTCACCCCCTCGGTGACTTTCGAGCGCAGCGCTCTCGGCTCAGGCGCCGATGGCCTCACCGAGCACGGGCCACGAATCGTGCAGGGCCTCCTGCCAGTAGCCCCAGGTGTGGGTACCGTCGGTCCGGACCGAGTAGGTCGCCTCGACCCCGGCTGCGTCCAGCGCACCGCGCAGTCGCGTCGTGCAGTCGTTCACGCCGGCCTCGATGAGCCCGAGCAGAGCCACATCGGGAAGGACGGCGACACCGTCCTGCTCCCATGCCTTCAATTCGTACGGACCCGGGACACCGCTGCTCGTGGAGACGTACACGGCCTTGCCGCGCAGCTTCTCGGCGTTGAGCACGACATCCTGTTCGGTCCAGTGCTCACCGGCGACCGGTCCCCACATGTTCTCGACTTCGCCCCCGCCGAACGCGACGACGATCTCCGCGTAGCGCGAACCGATATCCGACGCGGTCTCGGCGCATCCGCTGTACGAACCCACCGCCTGGTAGAGATCGGGCGCCTGCTGCGCCAGAGCCAGCGCCGACGTCGCCGACATCGACACACCGGCGATCGCGTTGCGGCCGCTCGCGCCGAGCGTCTCGTCGACCACCGACGGGATCTCCTCGGTGAGGAAGGTCGTCCACTTGTTGCGTCCGAGAACGGGATCGTCCTCGAGCCAGTCGGTGTAGTAGCTGAACGCGCCACCGACCGGAGTGACGACGTTGACGTTCTTGTCGCCGAAGAACTCCACGATGTCGGTCTGCTCACGCCAGGTCGCGCGGTCCAGTCCCCCACCGGCACCGTTGAGCAGGTAGAAGACCGGTCGCGGTGCGCTCGTGTCGGCCGGGCGCAACACCTGAAGCTCGATGGTGCGTTCCATCGACGGTGAGTACACGAACAGCGACCAGTCGCGGTCGGTGTGCTTCTCGATGCGTTCGACAGTCGCGCTCTGCGACCGGGTCTCGCCGGTTGCGGCGACCGGGAGATCCTCGGCGTGGGCGACCGCGGCACCGGGCAGGACCAGCGACGAGACGGCGACCGCCGCGATCGTCCCCATCAACGCAAACCGTCGTGCGCGCACATTCGTTCCCTTCATCCGCAACAGCCGGGCGTGATGGGCCCGCGCGTCTCCCGCGTCGCAGCGTTGCGCGCGGCCAGTTCCTCGTCAGCAGGGTAGTCGACGCGGACCAGTGACAGGCCGTGGGCCGGTGCCACCGCGACGGACGCCGCACGTTCGCGTTCGTCGAGCAGGGCCGTCATCCACTCGACACTGCGCCGCCCCTCCCCCACGGCCAGGGCGGCACCGACGAGGCTGCGCACCATCGACCAGCAGAAGGCGTCGGCGCTGACGTAGGCGGTGAGGATGTCACCTTCGCGGGTCCAGTCGTATCGCTGCAGTTCGCGTACGGTCGTTGCACCCTCCCGCCGCTTGCAGAAGGCGGCGAAGTCGTGCAGGCCGAGCAGCGACTGCGACGCGCGTTGCATCGCATCGAGATCGACGGCCTTCGGCCACGCGACGGTGTCGCGGGCACGCAACGGTTCGGCGCCGTACACCGCTGTGGTGAGGCGGTATTCGTAATGACGCCGGATCGCCGAGAACCGCGCGTCGAAATGTTCGGGGGCGACGGAGATCCCGGTGACCCGCACGTCGCGGGGCAGGAACCGCGCGAGACGACGGACCCAGCGCGACGGATCGTCGGGCAGCGCCGCGGTGGGGAGTCGACGTGAGCGACCTGCCCGGACGCGTGCACGCCGGCGTCGGTGCGACCGGCGACGGTGAGCAGTACGGGGGTACGGACGATCGCGGAGAGCTTCTCCTCGATCTCCCCGCACACCGTGCGACGTCCTGGTTGCCGTGCCCAGCCGGAGAAGTCGGTGCCGTCGTACGAGATGTCGAGTCGCAGACGAGTTGTCTCGTGAGAAGCCACGAGCGCCGCCCTCAAAAGGGACGGCGGGCTCGTGAGCTTCAGCAGATGCCGAAACCAAGTGGACTAGTCCTTCTTGGCCTCGTCCGCCTCGGGTGCGTCGGCAGCCGTGGCGTTGGTGTCCTCGACACCCTCGACGACGGCGTCGGCATTCGCGACCTCGGCGTCGGTGGCCTCGGCCTCGACGGCCTGGACCGCGTTGTCCTCGGCGGGTGCCTGCGAAGCGGCGACGCGGCGAGCGCGGTCGGCCTCGGAGGTGACGGTCTTCTCGCGCACCAGCTCGATGATGGCCATGGGGGCGTTGTCGCCCTTGCGCGGCATCGTCTTGATGATGCGGGTGTAGCCGCCGTTGCGGTCCTCGAAGGAGGGACCGATCTCCGCGAACAGCGAGTGGACGACGTCCTTGTTGCGGATGACCTTCAGCACCTCACGACGCGAGGCCAGGGTGCCGGCCTTGGCGTGCGTGACGAGCTTCTCGGCGTACGGGCGCAGGGCCTTGGCCTTGGCCTCGGTGGTGGTGATGCGGCCGTGCTCGAAGAGCGCGGTGGCCAGGTTGGCCATGAGCGCCTTCTGATGCGAGGCCGATCCGCCGAAGCGGGCGCCTTCTTGGGCTTGGGCATGATTTTCTCCTAGTAACGGACCGTGAGCTGCTACAGCTGCTCGGTCTCGGCGTAGTCCTCGTTGCCGTCGTTGTCACCGAAGGAGCCGGCCTCGGTATCGCTCCAGGTACCGGTCGCGGCGTCGTAGCCGGCGACGGTGCTGGGGTCGAACGATGCCGGGCTGTCCTTGAGGGACAGGCCGAGCGAGTGCAGCTTGACCTTGACCTCGTCGATGGACTTCTGGCCGAAGTTGCGGATGTCGAGCAGGTCGGACTCCGTCCGTGCCACGAGCTCGCCGACGGTGTGGACACCTTCGCGCTTGAGGCAGTTGTAGGACCGGACCGTGAGGTCGAGGTCCTCGATCGGAAGTCCGAAGGAGGCGATGTGGTCGGCCTCGGCGGGCGAGGGACCGATCTCGATGCCTTCTGCTTCGACGTTCAGCTCACGAGCCAGACCGAAGAGCTCCACGAGGGTCTTGCCCGCCGAGGCGAGCGCGTCCCGCGCGCTGATCGAGTTCTTGGTCTCCACGTCGAGAATGAGCCGATCGAAGTCGGTGCGCTGCTCGACGCGGGTCGCTTCCACCTTGTACGTCACCTTGAGCACCGGCGAGTAGATCGAGTCGACCGGGATACGGCCGATCTCGGCGCCGGACGCCTTGTTCTGCACGGCAGGAACATAGCCGCGACCGCGCTCGACGACGAGCTCGATCTCCAGCTTGCCCTTGTCGTTCAGGGTGGCGATGTGCAGATCCGGGTTGTGGATGGTGACACCGGCCGGGGGCACGATGTCGCCGGCCGTGACGGTGCCCGGTCCCTGCTTGCGGACGTACATGGTGACCGGCTCGTCCTCTTCCGAGCTCACCACGAGACCCTTGAGGTTCAGGATGATGTCGGTGACATCCTCCTTCACGCCGGGAACGGTGGTGAACTCGTGGAGAACGCCGTCGATGCGGATGCTGGTGACAGCGGCGCCCGGGATCGACGAGAGCAGGGTGCGACGAAGCGAGTTGCCGAGGGTGTACCCGAAGCCAGGCTCGAGCGGCTCGATGACGAACTTCGAGCGGTTTTCAGCGATGACCTCTTCGGTCAGTGTGGGTCGCTGAGAGATGAGCATCTGTTGCCTCCTTGTGGGCGTCCGCCATATGACGCCCTAGTGGAATGGAGCGGTGTCCTCCCGCCCGGACGGACCGGAGGACACCACGACACCGAAGTGTCTTACTTCGAGTAGTACTCGACGATCAGCTGTTCCTGCAGCGGGATGTCGATCTGCGCGCGCTCGGGGAGCTGGTGGACCAGCACCCGCAGACGCGGGCCGACGACCTGCAGCCAACCCGGAACCGGGCGCTCGCCCTGGGTTTCGCGGGCGACCTGGAAGGGCAGCGTGCTCAGCGACTTCTCGCGGACATCGATGATGTCGTACTGCGAGACGCGGTAGCTGGGGATGTCGACCTTCTTGCCGTTGACCAGGAAGTGGCCGTGGCTCACCAGCTGGCGGGCCTGACGACGCGTGCGGGCGAGGCCGGCACGGTAGACGACGTTGTCCAGGCGCGACTCGAGGATGACCAGCAGAACCTCACCGGTCTTGCCGGGGCGGCTGGCGGCCTCTTCGTAGTAGCGACGGAACTGCTTCTCCATGACGCCGTACGAGAAGCGGGCCTTCTGCTTCTCCTGCAGCTGGAGCAGGTACTCGCTCTCCTTGATCCGCGCGCGGCCGTGCTGGCCGGGCGGGTAGGGGCGACGCTCGAAGGCCTGATCGCCTCCGACCAGGTCGACACGGAGACGACGCGACTTACGGGTAACGGGACCGGTATAACGAGCCATTATTCTTTACCTTCCTTTCCCGTTAGACGCGACGCCGCTTGGGCGGACGGCAACCGTTGTGGGGCTGCGGGGTGACATCGGAGATGGTGCCGACCTCGAGGCCTGCGGCCTGGAGGGAACGGATCGCCGTCTCGCGGCCCGAGCCCGGGCCCTTGACGAAGACGTCGACCTTCTTGACACCGTGTTCCTGCGCCTTGCGGGCGGCGTTCTCGGCGGCGAGCTGCGCGGCGAACGGGGTCGACTTGCGCGAACCCTTGAAGCCGACGTGGCCGGAGGACGCCCAGGAGATCACGTTGCCCTGCGGGTCCGTGATGGACACGATGGTGTTGTTGAACGTGCTCTTGATGTGAGCGGCACCGTGCGGGACGTTCTTCTTGTCCCTGCGCCGTGCCTTCTGGGTCTTCTTCGGACCGGTGCTGCGTGACTTGGGAGGCATTACTTCTTCTTTCCTGCGACGGTGCGCTTCGGACTTACGGGTGCGGGCGTTGGTCTTGGTGCGCTGTCCACGCACGGGCAGACCACGACGGTGTCGCAGGCCCTGGTAGCAGCCGATCTCGATCTTGCGGCGGATGTCCGCCTGAACCTCGCGACGGAGGTCACCCTCGACCTTGTAGCTCTCCTCGATGTACTCGCGGAGCTTGGCGAGGTCCTCGTCCGTCAGATCCTTGCTGCGCAGGTCCGGGTTGACACCCGTGGCCTCGAGGATCTCCTGGGAGCGAGTACGGCCGATGCCGTAGATGTACGTGAGTGCGATCTCCATCCGCTTTTCGCGGGGAAGATCGACACCTGCGAGACGTGCCATGTGGCATTCCTATTCGGTGTGCGGAGGTCTGCTCCCAGCCCGTCCCCTGCGTCGAAGAACTGTGTGATTCAAAAACACAGTGGGGCCCCGGCCTCCGTACCGGGGGTTGATCGCGCAGCTCCTCGACGGATCGAGGATCGTAACCACGCGACTGGTGCTGGAAGGTCTTCGTGCTTGTTGCCAAGCAGATCTTCGAGACGAAGGTGGATCTAGCCCTGACGCTGCTTGTGACGCAGGTTCTCGCAGATCACCATGACCCGACCGTTGCGGCGGATCACCTTGCACTTCTCGCAGATCTTCTTGACGCTAGGCTGAACCTTCACGTAAGTCCGATCTCCTGTATGTGCGCCGCCGGACACGGCAGAGCCGGCCCGGCGACATGATTCTCCCCGACCGTGTGGCCGGGGAAGCTTCGTTACTTGTAGCGGTAGACGATGCGTCCACGCGTGAGGTCGTAGGGAGAAAGCTCCACGACAACGCGGTCCTCGGGAAGGATACGAATGTAGTGCTGACGCATCTTTCCGCTGATGTGGGCGAGAACCTTGTGCCCGTTCTCCAGCTCGATGCGGAACATCGCATTGGGCAGCGGTTCGATTACCCGGCCCTCGACCTCGATTGCCCCGTCTTTCTTAGCCATATCCTCCGCGATCCGTTGTTCGGCGTTGTGGTTGCATCGGCATCCGTTACCGTGACGCTCGGCAACTCCGGGACCGGACACGAACCGAGATTCGAAGGAATTCGACACGGGACCGATCGGAGCGCAGCGCGCACCACCGATCAATGGTACGGGAAGTTGACCGTCCAGGACAAATGAGCTCGGGCACACCCGTGCCCACGACCAGGAGGAGGACCGCACGTGCGGGCGTTGATCCAGCGGGTGACCACGGCGGCGGTGGCGGTGGACGGAGCGAGGTGGCCCGTATCACGCCGGCCGAGGGTGGTCACGGCCTGCTCGTGCTGGTCGGCGTCACGCACGACGACGACGAGGCCAAGCCGCGACGCTCGCCCGCAAGGTGTGGACGATGCGCATCCTCGAGGACGAACGCTCCGCCTCCGACGTCGACGCCCCGATCCTGGTGGTCAGCCAGTTCACGCTCATGGCCGACACGAGGAAGAGCCGGCGTCCGTCGTGGTCGGCCGCCGCTCCCCGCCCGATCGCCGAACCCCTCGTCGATGCGTTCGCGAATGCTCTCCGAGATCTGGGGGCGACGGTGGAGACCGGGAAGTTCGGGGCCCACATGGAGGTGAGCCTCGTCAACGACGGACCGGTCACGCTCCTCGTCGAGGTCTGAACCCGCGCGGCGTGACCGCGACCGTCACTCCGGACGGACGGTGAGGATGCGGGGGCCGTCCTCGGTGACCGCGACCGTGTGCTCCCAGTGCGCGGCCCGGCTGCCGTCGACGGTCACGACCGTCCACTCGTCGTCGAGGACCTCGGTCTCGTAGGTACCGAGGGTGAGCATCGGCTCGACTGCGAGCACCGACCCGACGACGAGCTTCGGGCCCTTGCCCGGCTTGCCTTCGTTGGGGAGGAAGGGATCCATGTGCATCTCGCGCCCGATCCCGTGACCGCCGTAGCCGTCGACGATGCCGTACGAGCGGCCGTGCAACTTCTCGGCGGCGTGCGTGCCCTGCTCGATCGCATGCGAGACGTCGGTCAGGCGGTTGCCCGGGAGCATCGCCGCGATACCGGCCTCGAGCGACAGACGGGTGGCCTCGCTCAGATCGATGTCGGCCTGCGACAGCTCCCCGATCCCGAAGGTCCACGCCGAGTCGCCGTGCCAGCCGTCGAGGATCGCACCGCAGTCGATCGACACGAGGTCGCCCTCGGCGAGCACCACCGACGCCGACGGGATGCCGTGGACGACGACCTCGTTGACCGACGAACAGATCGAACCGGTGAAGCCGTGGTAGCCCAGGAAGGACGGAACGGCCCCCGCATCGCGGATGACCGATTCCGCCACCTGGTCGAGTTCCAGGGTGCTCACGCCCGGCTTGGCGGCCTCGCGCACTGCGACGAGTGCGGCCCCGACCACGGCTCCCGCCGCTGCCATCGCGTCGAGTTCACCCGAGGTGCGGAACGGAACCACTGAGCGCTTGCGCCCGAAACCCATGTCGAACTACCCGTCTACTTTCCGAGTGCGGACAGAGCCCGCGAATTGATCTCCTCGACCTCACCGATCGCGTCGACCGTGATGATCGAGTCGGCGTAGTAGTCGAGCAGCGGGGCCGTCTCCTCACGGTAGACCCGGAGACGGTTGCGGATCACGTCTTCGGTGTCGTCGGCGCGACCGCGGGCGAGCATGCGCTCGACCACGACGTCCTCGTCGATGACGAAGGACAACACGCCGTCGAGCTCGACGCCGAGATCCTTCAGGATGTTCTCGAGTTCCTTGGCCTGCTCCACGCTGCGCGGGAAGCCGTCGAGGAGGAAGCCGTTGGCGGCGTCGGGCTCCGCCAGACGCTCACGCACCATGTTGTTGGTGATCTCGGCGGGAACGAGCTCCCCCGCGTCGATGTACTTCTTGGCCTCGACGCCGAGCGGGGTGCCCTGCCCGATGTTCGCGCGGAAAAGATCGCCCGTCGAGATGGCGGGGACGCCGAGCTTCTCGGACAGAATCGCGGCCTGTGTGCCCTTGCCGGCACCGGGAGGACCGAGCAGTACAAGTCTCACTTGAGGAACCCTTCGTAGTTGCGCTGCATCAGTTGACTTTCGATCTGCTTGACAGTGTCCAGCGCGACACTGACGAGAATGAGAACCGCGGCGCCACCGAAGATGCTCGAGGCCGTCTGGCTGCCGGACAGGAAGAAGTTCGGCAGCGTCGCGATGAGACCGAGGTAGATCGAGCCCGGAACCGTGATGCGGTTGAGCACGAAACTGAGATATTCGGCGGTCGGGCGACCGGGGCGGATGCCCGGGATGAAACCGCCGTACTTCTTCATCTCGTCGGCCCGCTCCTCCGGATTGAAGGTGATGGCGACGTAGAAGAAGACGAAGAACACGATCAGGGCGAAGTAGATCGCGATGTAGACCGGGTTGTTCGGATTGACCAGGTACTCGTTGATGATCCGCTGCCACCAACTCGGATCCGGGTTCGTCGTGGCACCGGTGAGCTGCGCAACGAGGTTGGGCAGGTACAGCAGCGACGACGCGAAGATCACGGGGATGATGCCCGCCTGGTTGACCTTCAACGGCAGGTAGGTCGACGACCCGCCGTACATACGACGGCCGACCATGCGCTTGGCGTACTGCACCGGGATCCGGCGCTGACCCTGCTCGATGAACACGACGCCCGTGATGAGCGCCAGGGCCACGACACAGACGATCGCGAAGACGAGGCCGCCGCGGGATTCGAGGATCATGCGACCCTCGCTCGGCAGCGCGGCCGCGATACCGGCGAAGATCAGCAGCGACATGCCGTTGCCGACACCGCGTTCGGTGATGAGCTCACCGAACCACATGACGACGGCGGCACCGGCGGTCATCACCAGCACGATGACGACCATCCCGAAGATGCTGTCGTCGGCGAGGATCGGCTCCGAACAGCCCTGCAGCAGCTGCCCTCGGGCGGCGAGGGCGACGATGCCGGTGGCCTGCAGGACGGCGAGCGCGACGGCGAGATAACGCGTGTACTGCGTCATCTTGGCCTGGCCGGACTGGCCCTCCTTGCGCAGTTCCTCGAATCGTGGAATGACCACGGTGAGCAGCTGGACGATGATGCTCGCGGTGATGAACGGCATGATGCCGATCGCGAAGACCGACAACTGCAGTAGCGCGCCGCCGGAGAACAGATTGATCAGCGAGTAGATGCCGGCCTGCTCGCTGCCGGCGAGCTGATCGACACAGGCCTGGACGTTGCCGTAGTCGACGCCCGGGGACGGCACGGTAGCACCGAGCGGTACAGCGCCACGAGCCCGAGGGCGATGAGAATCTTCCGCCTCAGGTCCGGTGTCCTGAGGGCCGAGACGAAGGCGGAAAGCAAAGATCCTCCTGGCGGGCCGATCGGGGACGACGGATCGAGAGGGATCCGTCGGACGGTAGACAACTCTGAAACTCTAACAGTGGGCCCCGATGAGAGGGGTAGCCCGGTAGCCTATGTCACCGCTGCGAACGCAGACTATGACACCGCTGTGAACGCGCGAACGGCCGCGGTGCAGCTATCTGCACCGCGGCCGTTCGACAGCCGTGACTCACACGCGAAAGTACAGGTCAGGCCTGGACGGTCGCGCTGCCACCGGCTGCAGCGATCTTCTCCTGAGCGGAGGCCGAGAACTTGTCGGCGGTGACCTGCACGGCCACCGTCAGCTCGCCCTCGCCGAGGACCTTGACGAGCTGGTTCTTGCGAACCAGACCCTTCGCCACGAGGTCCGCGACACCGATCTGTCCACCCTCGGGGAACACGCGAGCGATGTCCCCGACGTTGACGATCTGGTACTCGGTACGGAATGCGTTCTTGAAGCCCTTGAGCTTCGGCAGACGCATGTGGATGGGCATCTGGCCACCCTCGAAGGCCGGCGACACGTTCTTGCGTGCCTTCGTGCCCTTCGTACCGCGGCCGGCGGTCTTGCCCTTCGAACCTTCACCGCGTCCGACGCGGGTCTTGTCCGTCTTCGCACCCGGAGCCGGGCGCAGGTGATGCAGCTTGATGGTCATTCTCAGACCTCCTCAACAGTGACGAGGTGACGCACCACGTTGATGAGGCCGCGGTTCTGCGCGTTGTCCTCGCGGACGACGGACTGGCGGATCTTCCGCAGACCGAGGGTCCGGAGGCTGTCGCGCTGATTCGACTTGGCCCGATGGTGCTCTTGATCTGGGTGATCTTCAGCTCTGCCATTACTTCACGCTCCCAGCAGCCTGTGCACGGGCGCGCAGCATGCCGGCGGGGGCAACTTCCTCGAGGGTGAGGCCACGGCGAGCCGCAACTTCCTCGGGACGCTGCAGACCCTTGAGGGCCGCAACCGTCGCGTGCACCACATTGATGGCGTTGTCGGAGCCGAGCGACTTCGACAGGATGTCGTGGACACCCGCGCACTCCAGCACCGCGCGCACAGCGCCACCGGCGATGACACCGGTACCGGGGGAAGCCGGACGCAGCAGGACGACACCGGCTGCAGCCTCTCCCTGGACGGGGTGGGTGATGGTTCCGCCGATGAGCGGGACGCGGAAGAAGTTCTTGCGAGCTTCCTCGACACCCTTCTGGATGGCCGCGGGAACTTCCTTGGCCTTGCCGTAGCCGACACCGACCAGGCCGTTGCCGTCGCCCACGATCACCAGAGCGGTGAAGCTGAAGCGACGACCGCCCTTGACGACCTTCGACACACGGTTGATCGAGACGACACGCTCGATGTAATTCGACTTCTCGGCAGCGTTGCCGCCGCGCGAGTCGCGGTCGCGGCGTCGCGACCGCCACGGTTGTCACCGCTGTTGGGGTTCTGTCCGGCGGGGCCGTTGCCGCCGTCACGCCGCTGACGTCCCGGCATCAGGCGTTCCTTCCGTTCGAGAAAATGGTCATCAGAACTTCAACCCGCTTTCGCGAGCCGCGTCCGCGAGGGCCGCGATGCGTCCGCTGTAGGTGTGGCCACCGCGGTCGAAGACCACGGCTTCCACGCCGGCAGCCTTCGCGCGCTCGGCGATCAGCTGACCGACCTTCGCGCCGCGAGCCTTCTTGTCGCCCTCGAGAGCGCGCACATCGGGTTCGATGGACGACGCTGCGGCGAGGGTGGTGCCCGTCAGATCGTCGACCAGCTGCACGTGCAGGTGGCGCGACGACCGGTTGACGACGAGGCGGGGACGCTCGGCGGTGCCGGAGATCTTCTTGCGGAGGCGGAAGTGACGACGCGTCTTCGAAAGGCGACGCGTGGTGGAGGCGTCCTTGCCGCGCGGGATGCGCTTGGCCTTCTGGTTCTCGGTCTGGCTCATGATCACTTACCCGTCTTTCCGACCTTGCGACGGACCTGTTCACCCTCGTAGCGGATGCCCTTGCCCTTGTACGGGTCGGACTTGCGCAGCCGGCGGATGTTGGCCGCGATCTGGCCGACCTTCTGCTTGTCGATGCCCGAGATCGAGAAGCGCGTGGGGTTCTCGACGGCGAACGTGATGCCTCGGGAGCCTCGATCAGCACGGGGTGGCTGTAGCCGAGCGAGAACTCGAGGTCCTTGCCCTTGAGAGCCACGCGGTAGCCGACGCCGTGGATCTCCATCTTCGTGGTGTAACCCTCGGTCACGCCGACGATGAGGTTCTGCACGAGCGTCCGCGACAGGCCGTGCAGCGCACGGCTGCGACGCTCGTCGTTCGGGCGCGTGACGTTGATTGCCCCGTCCTCGCCCTTGGCGATGGCGATCGGCTCGGCGATCGTCAGGGACAGGTTGCCCTTGGGGCCCTTGACTGCAACATCCTGGCCGTCGATGGTGACCTCGACGCCCGAAGGAACTGCAACGGGGAGTTTTCCGATTCGCGACATTGTGGTGGCCTCCCTTTACCAGACGTAGGCGAGGACTTCCCCGCCCACTCCCTGCTTGGCCGCCTGGCGATCGGTGAGCAGACCGGAGGACGTGGAGATGATCGCCACGCCGAGGCCGCCCAGGACCTTGGCAGGTTGGTGGATTTCGCGTACACGCGCAGGCCGGGCTTCGACACGCGACGCACGCCGGCGAGGCTGCGCTCACGGGAAGGTCCGTACTTGAGGTCGACGATGAGGGTCTTGCCCACCTCGGCGTCCTCGGTGCGGTAGTCGGAGATGTAGCCTCGCGCTTGAGGATCTCGGCGATGTTCACCTTGATCTTCGAGGACGGGAGCTTGACCTCGTCGTGGTACGCCGTGTTGGCGTTACGCAGACGCGTCAAGAAGTCTGCGATGGGGTCGGTCATGGTCATGGCTGACCTGTTCACCTTTCTCGATGCGGTTCCCATGCAACGCCGGAACGTGCCGGCCGTGGGCCTACATCGAAACTCGGTTCGATAGCGGATTCGTCGGCCGGATCGGCGACGAACCCATGACAGCGTGACAGTGGGCGGAGAACTACTCGGTCCTCCGCCCACCGCTCACGTCACCAGGAGCTCTTGTGAACTCCCGGAAGTTCTCCGCGGTGTGCCATCTCGCGAAGGCAGATGCGGCAGAGTCCGAACTTGCGGAAGACCGAGTGCGGGCGCGCAGCGCTGGCAGCGGGTGTAGGCGCGCACCGCGAACTTCGGCTTCTTGTTGGCCTTGTTGACCAGTGCCTTCTTAGCCATGGGCTCAGTTCTCCTTGAACGGGAAGCGAGGTGCTTGAGCAGGGCACGGCCTTCTTCGTTGTTGGTAGCGGTGGTCACGACAGTGATGTCCATGCCGCGCGGGCGGTCGATGCGGTCCACGTCGATCTCGTGGAACATCGACTGCTCGTTCAGGCCGAACGTGTAGTTGCCGTTGCCGTCGAACTGGTTGCCGTTGAGGCACGGAAGTCCCGGATACGGGGAAGCGCGATGGACACGAGACGGTCCAGGAACTCCCACATGCGGTCGCCGCGCAGCGTGACGCGCGCACCGATCGGCATGCCCTCGCGCAGCTTGAACTGTGCGATGGACTTGCGGGCCTTACGGATCTCCGGCTTCTGACCGGTGATGAGCGCGAGGTCGTTGACGGCTCCGTTGATGAGCTTCGCGTCGCGGGCGGCGTCGCCGACACCCATGTTGACGACGACCTTCACGACGCCGGGGATCTGCATGACGTTCGCGTAGTCGAACTCCGCGTTCAGCGCGTCCTTGATCTCGGCGCGGTAGCGGGCCTTCAGGCGCGGCTGGGTCTTGTTCTCGGTGGAAGTCATGTCAGAGGTCCTTCCCGTTCTTCCGGGAAATCCGAACGCGCTTGCCGGTTTCCTCATCGGTGCGGTAGCCCACGCGGGTGGGGTTTCCGTCCGAGTCGACGACCGCAACGTTGGAAACGTGGATCGGGGCCTCCTGCGTCACGATGCCGCCGGAGGAGGCGCCACGCTCGTTCGCAGAGACGGCGGTGTGCTTCTTGATACGGTTCACGCCCTCGACGAGGACCTTGCCGGTCGCCGGGTAGGCCGCGATGACCTTGCCCTTGGCGCCCTTGTCCTTGCCCGAGATGACGAGCACGGTGTCACCCTTGTGCACCTTCATCACAGCACCTCCGGAGCGAGCGAGACGATCTTCATGAACGCTTGTCGCGGAGCTCGCGACCGACGGGTCCGAAGATGCGGGTGCCGCGAGGATCGTTGTCGCCCTTGATGATGACGGCAGCGTTCTCGTCGAACTTGATGTAGGAACCGTCCGGACGGCGGCGCTCCTTGGCGGTGCGCACGATCACGGCCTTGACGACATCGCCACGCTTGACGTTGCCGCCGGGGATCGCGTCCTTGACGGTGGCGACGATGACGTCACCGATTCCGGCGTAGCGACGGGACGAGCCACCGAGAACGCGGATGCAGAGGATCTCCTTGGCACCCGTGTTGTCGGCGACGCGCAGTCGCGACTCCTGCTGGATCACTTACTTCTCCTTGACCTGGATTGGTGTGTACGTCAGATTTCCGACCTGGACGTACGCGGTCGTCGGCTGCCTGCAGCGCACGTGCGAATCACACACGGGTCCTGTAAGCAACCCGTCCAGAGTAGGCCATATACCGTACGCAGGGCAAATTCGCGAATTGTGATGTCACTCCCCACCCCGGCACCGGGCGTGTCGCAGCGACGTCCACCGTCCCCCACGCGAGGGCTGCACCTACTACCGGACGCACAGCACCCCACCACCCGCGGTGCGGGTGGTGGGGTGCTGCATGTTCTCGGTCCTCTCGAGGACGAGGAGGCCTTACTTGGCCTTCTCGAGCACCTCGACCAGACGCCAGCGCTTCGACGCGGACAGCGGACGGGTCTCCATCAGCTGCACGCGGTCGCCGATGCCGGCCAGACCGTTCTCGTCGTGCGCCTTCACCTTGGTCGTACGGCGGATGATCTTGCCGTACAGCGGGTGCTTCACACGGTCCTCGAGCTCGACGACGATGGTCTTCTCCATCTTGTCCGAGACGACGTAACCGATGCGGACCTTGCGGCTCGCGCGCTGTTCCTGGTTGCTCACTGCCTTTTCCTCACTCATGCCACGTCACCCGCATTCGGGCCGGTGGCCAGTCCGAGCTCGCGCTCGCGCAGCACCGTGTAGATACGGGCGATCTCGTTGCGCACGACGCGGAGCCGACGGTTGTTGTCCAGCTGACCGGTGGCCATCTGGAAGCGGAGGTTGAACAGCTCTTCCTTGGCTTCGCGGAGCTTGTCGGTCAGCTCTTCGTCGCTCAGCTCGCGGAGTTCCGCGGCGGGGGTACCGGTAGCCATCAGAACTGCTCCTCCCTCGTCACGATGCGGCACTTGCAGGGGAGCTTGTGCATCGCGCGACGCAGGGCCTCGCGCGCAATCTCCTCGTTGGGGTAGCTCATCTCGAACAGCACGCGACCGGGCTTGACGTTCGCGACCCACCACTCCGGCGAACCCTTACCGGAACCCATGCGGGTCTCGGCAGGCTTCTTGGTGAGGGGGCGATCCGGGAAGATGTTGATCCAGATCTTGCCGCCACGCTTGATGTGCCGGGTCATGGCGATACGAGCGGACTCGATCTGCCGGTTGGTGATGTAGGCCGGCTCGAGAGCCTGGATGCCGTAGTCACCGAAGGCCACCTGGGTTCCGCCCTTGGCGGCACCCGTACGGCTCGGATGGTGCTGCTTGCGGTGTTTGACCCGCCGGGGGATCAACATTGCGTCAGCCCTCCTTGTTCTCGGTCGAGGCAGGGGCGTCGCTCGATGCGGCGCGGCCGGCCTCGGTGCTCGTCGCGGTGGTGCCCGACGCGCCGGAACGACGCGGGCGGCTCGGACGCTCACGACGCGGCCGGTCGGCGGGAGCAGCTGCAGCAGCAGCAAGCTCACGACGGCCACCGACGATGTCGCCCTTGTAGATCCAGACCTTCACGCCGATACGGCCGAAGGTGGTCCGTGCCTCGTAGAGGCCGTAGTCGATGTCCGCGCGCAGCGTGTGCAGCGGGACGCGACCTTCGCGGTAGAACTCCGAACGCGACATCTCGGCGCCACCGAGGCGGCCCGAGCACTGCACGCGGATGCCCTTGACGTTCGGCTGACGCATGGCCGACTGGATGGCCTTGCGCATCGCACGACGGAAGGCGACACGGTTCGAGAGCTGCTCGGCGACGCCCTGCGCCACGAGCTGAGCCTCGGACTCGGAGTTCTTGACCTCGAGGATGTTCAGCTGGACCTGCTTACCGGTCAGCTTCTCGAGCTCGGCGCGGATGCGATCGGCCTCGGCGCCGCGGCGTCCGATGACGATGCCCGGACGAGCGGTGTGGATGTCCACACGCACACGGTCGCGGGTGCGCTCGATCTCGACCTTCGCGATGCCGGCGCGCTCGAGGCCGGAGGCCAGGAACTTGCGGATCGCGACATCTTCCTTGACGTAGTCCGCGTACTGCTTGTCCGCGTACCAACGAGACTTCCAGTCGGTGGTGACGCCCAGACGGAAGCCGTGCGGGTTGATCTTCTGGCCCACTACTGAGCTCCCTTCCGGCGGTTACGAGTCGAGGCCGACCCGACGCTTTCCACGATCACGGTGATGTGGCTCGACCGCTTGCGGATGCGGAACGCACGGCCCTGGGCACGCGGCTGGAACCGCTTCAGGGTCGCGCCCTCGTCCACGTACGCAGTCGCGACGACGAGCGTGCTGGGGTCGAGGTTGTAGTTGTTCTGCGCGTTCGCAGCGGCCGACGCGATCACCTTGGCGACCGGCTCGGCCGCGGCCTGCGGCGCGAACTTGAGGATGGCCAGGGCCTCCTCGACGGACTTACCGCGAACGATGTCGACGACGCGGCGCGCCTTCATCGGGGTCACACGCACGTGGCGCGCAACAGCCCGAGCGCTGTTGGTGGTGGTTTCAGTGCTCATCGACGCTTGCTCTTCCGGTCGTCCTTGATGTGGCCCTTGAACGTACGGGTCGGCGCGAACTCACCGAGCTTGTGACCGACCATGGACTCCGAGACGAACACCGGCACGTGCTTGCGTCCATCGTGGACAGCGAACGTATGACCGATGAAGTCGGGCAGAATCGTGGAACGGCGCGACCAGGTCTTGATGACCTGCTTGGTGCCCTTCTCGTTCTGCGTGTCCACCTTCGCCAGGAGGTGGTCGTCGACGAACGGGCCCTTCTTGAGGCTGCGTGGCATTCTCTAACTCCCTCCTTGACTAGCGCTTCTTGCCGGTACGGCGACGACGGACGATGAGCTTGTCGGACGCCTTGTTCTTGCGGGTGCGGCCCTCGGGCTTGCCCCACGGGCTGACCGGGTGGCGACCACCCGAGGTCTTGCCCTCGCCACCACCGTGCGGGTGGTCGACCGGGTTCATCACGACACCACGGACGGTCGGGCGCTTGCCCTTCCAGCGCATACGGCCGGCCTTGCCCCAGTTGATGTTCGACTGCTCGGCGTTGCCGACCTCGCCGACGGTGGCGCGGCAGCGCACGTCGACGCGACGGATCTCGCCGGAGGGCATACGCAGCGTGGCGTAGGTGCCTTCCTTACCGAGGAGCTGGATGCTCGCACCGGCGGAGCGGGCCATCTTGGCGCCGCCACCCGGACGCAGCTCGACCGCGTGGATGGTCGTACCCGTCGGGATGTTGCGCAGCGGCAGGTTGTTGCCGGGCTTGATGTCGGCGTTGGGGCCCGACTCGACCGGGGCACCCTGCACGAGGCCCTTGGGGGCGATGATGTAGCGCTTCTCGCCGTCCACGTAGTGGAGCAGCGCGATGCGCGCGGTGCGGTTGGGGTCGTACTCGATGTGAGCGACCTTGGCCGGCACGCCGTCCTTGTCGTTGCGACGGAAATCGATCAGGCGGTAGGCGCGCTTGTGTCCGCCACCCTTGTGACGGGTGGTGATGCGGCCGTGCGCGTTACGTCCACCGCGACCGTGCAGCGGGCGCACCAGCGACTTCTCGGGCGTCGACCGAGTGATCTCGGCGAAGTCCGCCACGCTGGCGCCACGACGGCCCGGCGTAGTCGGCTTGTACTTACGGATTGCCATGAGTCTTCTCGTCCTCTATCTCTCGAGAGTTCCGATCGCTAGGCGACCGGGCCTCCGAAGATCTCGATGGGCTTGCTGTCGGCCGTGAGGGTCACGAGCGCGCGCTTGGTGTTCTTGCGCTTGCCGTAACCGAACCGGGTCCGCTTGCGCTTGCCCTGACGGTTGGCGGTGTTGACGCTGCTCACCTTGACGCCGAAGACCTTCTCGACGGCAATCTTGATCTGCGTCTTGTTCGAGTCCGGGTGGACCAGGAAGGTGTAGGTGCCTCTTCCATCAGCGTAGGACTTCTCGGAGACGACGGGAGCCAGCAGGATGTCGCGAGGATCGGCGATCGTGCTCACTTGCTCTCCTCCTTCACTTCCTGGCCGGACTCGGCCGGCCCGTGGATGAACGTGTTGAGCGCCTCGACGCTGAACACGACGTCATCGCTGTAGAGCACGTCGTAGGTGTTCAGCTGATCCGGCGCGAGCGCGTGGACGTTGGGAAGGTTCTGAACCGACTTCCACGCCGCCACGTCTTCACGGCCGACGACGAGCAGGACCTTCTTGCGGTCGCTGATCTCGCCCAGGAACGTGCGAGCACTCTTCGTCGACGGGGTCTGACCGGCGACGAGTTCGGTGATCACGTGGATGCGCTCGTTGCGCGCCCGGTCGGAGAGGGCTCCGCGCAGGGCGGCGGCCTTCATCTTCTTGGGGGTGCGCTGGCTGTAGTCGCGCGGCTGCGGGCCGTGGACGGTGCCACCGCCGGCGAACTGCGGCGCACGGGTCGAGCCCTGACGTGCGCGGCCGGTGCCCTTCTGGCGGTACGGCTTCTTGCCACCGCCGCGAACCTCGCCGCGGGTCTTGGTGGCGTGCGTTCCCTGGCGGGCCGCGGCGAGCTGCGCGGTGACGACCTGGTGCAGCAGCGCGATGTTCGCGGGAGCGTCGAAGATCTCGGCGGGGAGATCGACGGAGCCGGAGGTCTGGCCACCGGGGGCTTGACGTCCAGGGTCAGCTTGGTTGCGGTCTCGGTGCTGGTCATGCCCGTGCACCACCCTTCACTGCGGTCTTGACGATCACGAGGCCGCCCTTGCGACCCGGGATCGCGCCCTTGATCAGCAGCAGACCGTTCTCGGCGTCCACCTTGTGGACCGAGAGGTTCTGCGTCGTGATGCGGTCGGAGCCCATACGGCCGGACATGCGCGTGCCCTTGAACACGCGGCCCGGGGTGGCGCAACCACCGATGGAGCCCGGACGACGGTGCACGGCCTGCGTACCGTGCGACGCACCCTGGCCGGCGAAGCGTGACGCTTCATCGTGCCGGCGAAGCCTTGCCCTTCGAGGTGCCGGTGACGTCGACGTAGGCGCCGTCCTCGAACACCTCTGCGGTGAGTTCCTGGCCGACCTCGTACTCGGAGGCGTCCTCGATCCGGAGCTCGACCAGGTGACGGCGCGGCGTGACGCCGGCCTTCTCGAACTGGCCGCGAACCGGCTTGTTGACCTTGCGCGGCGCGATGGCACCGTAGGCGAGCTGCACGGCGTTGTAGCCGTCGCGCTCCTCGGTGCGGATCTGCGTGACCACGTTCGGTCCGGCCTTGACGACGGTGACCGGAACGACCCGGTTGTTCTCGTCGAAGACTGGGTCATGCCGAGCTTGGTGCCCAGGATTCCCTTGATCTGGTTAGTCATGTGTTGTCTCCGCTGCGTCTTTCACAAGCTCGCTGTAATCGAATGTCACTGAATGTTGACGTCGACACTCGCCGGGAGATCGATGCGCATGAGCGCGTCGACGGTCTTCGGCGTCGGGTCGAGAATGTCGATGAGCCGCTTGTGCGTCCGCATCTCGAAGTGCTCGCGCGAGTCCTTGTACTTGTGCGGCGAGCGGATGACGCAGTACACGTTCTTTTCAGTGGGCAACGGCACCGGGCCGACCACGCGGGCACCGTACGGGTCACCGTCTCGACGATCTTGCGCGCAGATGCGTCGATCGCCTCGTGGTCATAGGCCTTGAGCCTGATGCGGATCTTCTGTCCCGCCACGCTTAGTGTCCTTTTCTTGCCGCGTTTCGTGATCCCCGGCGGAGCCGGAAACCACCTCGTCTGCACAGTTCCCCAGGGAACGGCGACCGAGAACAGCACTCGAAACACAGTGCGAGCCGGACGTATCCGATCCGCTTGCCGCTGTTCATCTGTCATTGTTCTCCGGTCCACGCGGTCGGGCGTGTCGGCCCGCCGCTCATTCCCCGGCGTCGATGCTCGAAGGCTTCGACACCGCAAGGAACGGAACCGGCTGCGCTCCGCAGGAGCGCACAGGGGTACTGCTTCCGTCTTGCATGTGGCCGCGACCAGGCCGTGAGGCTCGATCCGCGACTGTCACGTCTTTCCCGTTCCGAGCCGCGAAACATCCATGGCCCGGTCAAGGCAACCCGACCAGTATGCAGGAGCACGGCCGAGAGTTCAACTCACGACGGTGCGTGATGTGCACCTCGGCGATACGCCGCGCGGTCGGGTCCGCGTGGTCGAGCCTAGCCGATGGGGTTCATCGGCAGGGTCCGAACCGGAGCGGCCGCCCCGATCGTATTCGTCGGGTCGGGACCGGGGCCCGGCGGCACCAGCGCGACCTCGGGGGACCGTGCGCCGTCCGACGAGCTGCGGCTCGTCGCGCCAGATCGGCAGTGCCTCCTGCAGTTCGAGCCCGATGCCGATGAGACGTTCGTCCTGCCACGGCCGCGCACCGAGCTGCACACCGACCGGCATCCCCGTCGCGGCGGAGTACCCGGCAGGCAGGGTCACCACGGGGGCACCGGAGTAGTTCGCCCAGCGCACGGGGCCCGTCACTCCGGCCGTGACACTGATGCCGAGGAACTCCTGGCGTCGTGCGCCGTCGACGGAGGCGCCGGGCAGCATGATCGCGTCGAGATCCTGGTCGACGAACATCCGGTTGTAGTCGCTCTGGTAGCGCAGGCGGTCGCGTTCGAAGGTGAGGTAGTCGCCCACCGGCACGGCCAGCGAGGCCACCGCCGTGCCTGCGGCCACCGCGTTCTCGGGGCGGTACAGGCCGAGCCGATCGGTGAACTGCTGGTGGTAGGCGCCCATCTCGACCTGATCGCCGGTCGCGAGGGATTCGGGCAGCGGCGGCATCGTCACCGGGACGGTGACCGCGCCGAGCGCCTCCGCCACCCGCGCCGCGTCGTCGACGACGCGCTGCACGGCCTCGGGAGGTGCGGGATTCGTGTTCACGGGCAGCCCGATGCGCACACCGGCGAGGGGACTCGCTCCCCCGGCCGCCGTCACCGGATAACCGCCCTCGGGAACATCGGGGCCGAGTGCCGTGATCGGGTCGGCCGGGTCCGCGCCCGCGAGCACGGTCATCATCAGGACGCGTCCGCGATGCTGCGGCCCATCGGACCACGTGGTCGCGGGTCCAGGTCAGCGGGATCATGCCGTGCGAGGTGATGCGCCCGTAGGTCGGCTTGATCGAGGAGACACCGCAGGCGCTCGCCGGGAACCGGACCGAACCGCCGGTGTTCGCTGCCGAGCGCGAGGGGGCGCGAACC
>LATQ01000001.1:2407056-2424344 GCA_001017865.1 Rhodococcus sp. IITR03 | reverse complement strand
CCCGATTCCGAGGGCGTCGAGCACCTCGTCGGCGCGCACCACGAGCGCACGACCCGCATCGGTGAACCGCAGACGCCGGCCGTCGGGTTCGAGCAGGGGCACTCCCGCCTCCCGGGCGAGCACCTTGAGCTGCTGTGAGACGGCCGACGGTGTCATCGACAACGCTGCGGCGGTCGCGGCCACGGTTCCGCGGTCGGCGAGTTCGCGCAGTATCCGCAATCGCACGACATCCATGTAGTAAAGCTACACATTTTCTTCAGAAACATTCGCTTGTCCTGATTGTTTCCTGAGCAAAGAATTGACGGCATGTCGTTCCGGGACCGTCTGCTCGCACTCACCGTCGTGGTGCTCTGGGGATGCAACTTCCTCGCGATCAGACTGGGTCTCGACCACTTCCCGCCGTTCTTCTTCGCCGGCCTGCGCTTCGCGATCATCGCCGTCCCGGTCCTGCTGTTCGTCCCGCGACCCGCCGTTCCCCTGCGTTGGCTCCTGCTCTACGGCGCCGGGTTCGGCTTCGCCCAGTTCGCCTTCCTGTTCTGGGCGATGGAGGCCGGTCTACCCACGGGCCTCGCGTCCCTTGTACTGCAGTCGTCCGCGCCCTTCACCGTCCTGCTCGCCGCACTGTTCCTGCGCGAACGGCTCGACGGAATCCGCCTCGCCGGTCTCGTCGTCGCCGTGTCCGGCATGGTGATCGTCGCCGTGGGGCAAGGCGCCGCGGACGCGAGCCTGCTCCCCATGACCCTCGCGTTGCTGGCCGGTCTGTCGTGGGCGGTCGGCAACATCGCGACCCGCAAGGCGGCGCCTCCGACCCCATGCGCCTGATGCTGTGGATGTGCGTCGTGCCCGTGCTCCCCTTCTTCGGGGTCTCCTGGTTCGCCGAGGGCCCGCAGGCGTGGTCGACCCTCGGTACCGCCGTCACCACCGTGGACGGGGGCCTGGCGCTGGCCGGACTCACCTACGTCGTCCTGGCGGGCACGATCGCCGGCACCGGCATCTACGCCTCGCTGCTGTCGCGCTATCCCGCCGGGACCGTCGCGCCGCTCTCCCTCATGGTGCCGGTCGTCGGGTTCACCGTCGCGTGGATCACGCTCGGCGAGCAGCCGGCACCGTCCTCCCTGATCGGCGGTGTGATCGTCATCGTCGGAGCCCTCGCCGCCCAGGGCGGACACCGCAGTGTGACGAGCAGGACGCTCCTCCGGCGACACAACGCTCCCACGCCTGTGGAACACTCGCCGACGTGGGAACCAGCACAGGAATCACCGCACGTGGACGGCTCGCACTGCGCGCAGCCCGAGCCGCCGCGTGGGCGTCCCAGAAGGCCGGACGCGGTAAGGGCTCGATGATCGGAGGGCTCGTCGCCTGAAGATCGACCCGGCACTGATGAAGCAGCTCGGCCACGGCCGGCAGACCGTGCTCGTCACCGGGACGAACGGCAAGTCCACGACGACCCGCATGACCGCAGCCGCGCTCGAGACGATCGATTCGGTCGTCACCCAGGCCGACGGCGCGAACATGGACGCCGGGATCGTCGCCGCGCTCGCCACCGACCTCCGGGCGCCGCTCGCCGCGATCGAAGTCGACGAACTCCATACCCCGCATGTCGCCGACCCTCGCGCCCCGCGCGATCGTGCTGCTCAACCTCACCCGCGACCAGCTCGACCGGGTCGGCGAGATCAACATGATCGAGCGGAAGCTGCGCGAGGGCCTGAAGCGGCATCCCGACGCGGTGATCGTCGCGAACTGCGACGACGTGCTCGTCACGTCCGCCGCCTACGACAACCCGAACGTCGTGTGGGTCGCCGCCGGCGCCGGTTGGGCCAACGACTCGGTGAGCTGCCGCGCACGGGCGAGCCCATCGTCCGCGAGGGCGACCACTGGTACAGCACGGGCTCCGACTTCGCGCGGCCGACACCGGACTGGTGGGTCGACGACGAGAGCCTGTACGGGCCGGACGGCCTCGTCCTCCCGCTGAAGCTGACCCTGCCCGGTCGCGCCAACCGGGGCAACGCCGCCCAGGCGGTCGCGGCCGCCGTTGCCCTCGGCGCCGATCCGGCGAAGGCCGTCGCGGCCGCCTCGGTCGTCGAAGAGGTCGCCGGTCGCTACAAGACCGTGCAGGTCGGGCCGCACTCGGTACACATGCTGCTCGCGAAGAACCCCGCCGGCTGGCAGGAGGCCCTGTCGATGATCGACCCGACCGTCGACGGCCTGGTGATCGCCGTCAACGGTCAGGTGCCCGACGGCGAGGACCTGTCGTGGCTGTGGGACGTGCGCTTCGAACACTTCGAAGGCGTGCAGGTGGTGGCAGCGGGCGAACGCGGCACCGATCTCGCCGTCCGCCTGACCTACGCGGGTGTCGAGCACACCCTGGTACCGGATCCGCTGAAGGCCATCGCCTCGTGCCCTCCCGGTCGTGTGGAGGTGCTCGCCAACTACACCGCGTTCCGCGATCTCAACACTGCCATCGCCAGGAGAGCTGCCCATGTCTGAGTCGACCGTCCGCATCGGACTCGTCCTGCCCGACGTGATGGGCACCTACGGCGACGGCGGCAATGCCTGGTGCTGCGCCAGCGCCTGCGGATGCGCGGTCACGACGCCGAGATCGTCGAGATCGGACTGAACGATCCCGTCCCCGAGTCTCTCGATCTCTACACCCTCGGTGGCGCCGAGGACGCCGCGCAGCGACTGGCCACACGGCACCTGCAGCGCTATCCGGGATTGCAGCGCGCCGCCGAACGTGGAGCGCCCGTGCTGGCCATCTGCGCCGCGATCCAGGTGCTCGGCCACTGGTACGAGACGTCCTCGGGCGAACGCGTCGACGGTGTGGGCATCCTCGACGCGACCACCTCGCCGCAGCAGACCCGCGCGATCGGCGAGATCGTCATCCGCCCCACGCTGTCCGGCGTCACTCGACCACTGACCGGATTCGAGAACCACCGTGGTGGAACGACTCTCGGATCCGACGCCACCGGGCTCGGCCGCGTCGACCGCGGTGTCGGCAACGGTGTGGGCGACGGGCTCGAAGGTGCCGTGCAGGGTTCGGTGATCGGCACCTATCTGCACGGTCCCGTGCTCGCCCGCAATCCCGAGCTCGCCGATCATCTCCTGATGCGCGCTCTGGGAGTCGACTCGCTGCCGCCGCTGGATCTGCCCGAGGTCGACCTGCTGCGGCAGGAACGGTTGCGCGCCTGAGTGATCAGCCGTGCGCGGCGATGTGTTCGAGGACCAGCCGCGCGAGCTTCTCCGGCTCCTCGTCGGGAATCCAGTGGCTCGTGCCGACGAGCGTTTCCCGTCGGTACGGCCCACTGACGTAGCGGGCGGTCGCGTCGACCCCGGCGGATCCGATCGCAGTGTCCTTGTCGCTCCACACCATGAGTGCGGGCACGGTGATCTTCCCGAAGGACGACTTCGGATTCGACAGGGGCACCGCCCGATACCAGTTGATGCCGGCCCGCACCGCGGCGCGGTCCTTCAACCGCGCGACATCGCGGTCGGTGGCGGCGGACGGCTGGCCGGTGCCGTGCAGCAACTGCCGCGCGACCTTCTCCCTGCTCAGCAGGGTCTCCGGGATCCAGGGCAGCTGGAAGACGAGCATGTACCACGAGCGCAGCAGCTGACCGCTGGTGACGAACGAGCGCATGAACGCCGCCGGATGCGGAACGGACACCGCCGTCATGGTGCGGACGAGATCGGGACGCTGCTCCGCGAGCGCCCACGCGACGGCGGACCCCCAGTCGTGGCCGACGACGTGCGCGCGACCACCGGGCACCGATTCGATGAGCGCCGCGACGTCGTCGACGAGCAGGTCGAGGCTGTAGTCACGGCGGCGGGGTGGTCGGGCACCGGGCGAGTAGCCGCGCTGATCCGGGGCGAAGGTGCGATACCCCGCGGCGTGCAGGTGAGGTGCGACCGCCTCCCAGGATCGGGAGTCCTGCGGGAATCCGTGCAGAAGAACGATGGGTTCGCCGTCGATCGGCCCGTCGTCGCGGATGTCGAACCGGAGTCCGTCCCTCTCGACGGTCGTGATGCGCTCCCCCACCCCGTCCCCTTCTGTAGTCGCGGTGATCGGTACCGACCCGGGATTCGACCGCGAATCCTCCCCTGAACAGGGTTCGGCCCGGTGATTCGCTTTACGCGTTCTCCGGGCCGGATCTCTGCTTCACGAGCTTCTCTCTGTCGTCCGCGGACGTCTTATAAGCTCGATTCGCACCTTCGATGTTAGCTACGTCACAGTGCGAACGCAAGCCTTTTCCGCGACCCGGTCAGACCGAGGCGAGGGGGAAGCCCAGAGTCGCCCAGTCGTGCAGCCCTCCGCGGTAGTAGGCGAGCGCGGACGCGGGATATCCGGCATCGATCAGCTTCCGGATCGCATCGGGCGACTGAGGGCACTGGGGACCGTTGCAGAAGACGATCGTCGTCCGGGCGGTGTCGAGCTCGCCCTTCCTCTCGACGATGTCGTCGTGCGGGATGTTCACGGCGCCGGGGAGGCTCACTTCGCTCCGGGAATCGGGCACCCGCGTGTCGACGAGCGCAGCGCCCCGGTCGAGCAGTTCGATCACCTCGAGTTCACCGACGGTCGCCACGCCCGCCGCCACCTGCAGTGGCTGCACCTCACCCCAGGTCGTCTCCACCACCATGCGGTCGGCTTCACCCTCCAGCGGGCGGGGAATGTTCTGCGGGTCGCCGTCGCGTGTGCGATCGGCACGCCTGATCTGCTGCTCGTCGCTCGTCACGAACCGGACTCTACGGGAGAACGGTCGCCCTCCGCGGGGTTGTCGGGATCCCACCCGCGCTGGGCGAGGATCGCCGTCCCCATCCATCGCCGCAGGTAGCGGCGCAGATCGTCGTCGGAGCGTGGCGGCGTTCCCGGTGAGACGAAGAACGACTGCATCGTGCGCAGCACGTATTCGACCAATTCCGCGAGGGAGTCGTCGTCGTAGCCGTGTTTCTCCCAGTCGACGTCGAACCGCTTGATCATCGCCATGCCGAACATCCACGCCTCTTCCGACGCGATCTCCTCGGGATGCGGGTTCGAGTAGGTGCTCGACAGCAGGATGCCGAGGTGCGGGGTGCGACGCACCTCCGCGAGCGTGTAGACCACGCCTTCGGTCATGGCCTCGACCGGATCGTCGAGCCCGCGACCTGCCGGGTCAGTCGTTCCAGGAACCCTTCGACCGATGCGATGGCGGCCGCGCGCATGAGGGCGTCGGCGCTCGGGAAGTAGCGGTAGACCGTCTGGCGGATCACGCCGAGGGACTGGGCCACGTCGGCGATGCTGATCTCCGCGCCGGTCCGGTCGATCAGGTCGACGGCAGCGGCAACGATCCGCTGCGACGCCTCTTCGTCGTCGGCGGGAGGACTCCCGCCCCACCCACGTCTACGTGCCACTTCGCGCTTCCTCGAACCGTCGCCTGGAGAGGGCCCGACGGTAACACGGCCGACCTCGGTGGATGTGGTCCGAAACGGACTCCCGTGAGCGGATGGGACACCTATCATACACATGACGCATTTCGTGTATGGTCACGCCGATCGGGGCCTCCCGGCTCTTCCGAGGTCCTCCCCAACCGTGTCCCAACCAGGTCCACAACCAGCCCGGTGTCGACGAGACGAGGTACCGCCCCATGACGAACCTGCAGGTCCGCAAGATGCGCTTCGCATTCGCGGATTACGACGTGCCGTTCCTGTGGAACGAGGAGAATCCGGCCTTCTCGAGCATGGCCAACGCCGTCTCGTTCCTCGCGATCGGTTTCGAGAAGATGATCGTGAACATGATCCGTGAGATCACCCCGCGCATCACCGATCCCGAGGTCCTCGAAGAGGCCAACGCCTTCATGTACCAGGAGGGGCAGCACTCCACCGCCCACCGGCAACACGTGAAGGGTCTGATCAAGAGCTATCCGGGACTGCAGGAGACGCTCGACGACGTCATCGGCGCCTTCGACAAGCTCACCGCCGAGACCTCCGCCGAGTACCGCCTCGCGTACACCGCCGACCTCGAGGCGACCTTCACCCCCGTCTTCAAGCTCATGCTCGACAACGACTCGGCTCTCTTCCGCCCCGGCGACGACCGGGTCGCGTCGTTGTTCATCTGGCATTTCGTCGAGGAGGTCGAACACCGCAGTTCGGCGCTCATCATCTTCGACGCGGTGGTCGGCAGCGATCTGTACCGCATGCGTCAGGCCCCCTCGGTGTTCAAGCACGTGCTCGACGTCATCGCCATCGCATGCGAGGGATTCAACAAGCATGTGCCGCTGGAGGAACGGAAGATCGACGCGATGTCGATGTTCGCGTCGTACCGCCGCAAGCAGAACCTGCGGCGCCGGTTGCCGTTCCTGCGGTACGAGGACCACGGCCCGATGCCGCGCGCCTTCGACGTCCTGCCGCTCGGCGAACAGCTCGTCGCGCTGGTGGGCATCGTCCGCAGCCAGATGCCCAAGCACAATCCCGACCACGAGAAGCTGCCGGCGCTCGCCGACGTGTGGTTCCGCCGATTCGACGAAGGCTACGACGTCTCGCAGTGGTACACGGCGGAAACCGTGGGCGGGAGGAACAACTGATGTCCGATCTGTGCTCGCCCACCTTCGAGAACCTCTCGACCCGCCTCGGATTCTCGTGCGACGAAGCCGGTGGGATCTTCGAACTGCGCAGTCCGTTCGCGCTGGAGAACTGGACGCTGCCCGTCCTCGAGGCGACCATCGTGCTCGGGGCGGTGCTGATGCTCGTGTACGCGATCGTCCGGCTGCGGCGCACCGGTGACGCCACGAACCTCGTCGTCTGGCTCGGTACGCTCGCGTTCCTGTTCATCATCGAACCGCTGCTGTACTTCCCCGACGCCTTCGGCGTGGAGGACTACCTCGACACGATGTTCGCGCACAACGTGTTCACCGTCGAGTTCATGTGGGGACGTCTGCCGCTGTACATCATCGCCATCTACCCGATGATGGCGACGATCGCGTTCGAAATCGTCCGGATGCTCGGGGTGTTCCGGCAGTACGGCACCGTCGTCGGCGCCGTCTGCGTGGGCTTCGTCCACCACGCCTTCTACGAGATCTTCGATCACCTCGGACCGCAGCTGCGTGGTGGGAGTGGTCGCTCGACAACCCGATCAACCAGCCCTTCTTCGACTCCGTTCCGCTCCCGAGCGTCGTGGTCTTCGCCGCCCTGTGGCCGATGTCGCTGGCATTCTGCGCGCAGTTCTTCGTCGGCCGGCACATCGACGCGGGGCGCACCTTCGGCGGCCTCGAACTGACCTGGCGCACGATCACCGTCGGACTTCTCGCGTCCGTGGGTGTGGTGATCCTCCCGCGCCGGCGACCGTGATCGGCATGGGCAGCACGACGGTTCGGGCGACGATCTACGCGGCCGAACTCGTGATCCTGTCGATCGTGGCGATCTACGTGCTCTCGCGCCAGTGGTCCCGGCTGCGGAACACACCCACCGATCGGCTCTATTCGAACGACCTCGTCCGCTGGTACGCCATCGCCTATCTCGCCGTGATGGCCGTGCTGTGGATCAGCGCTCTGCCCGACTGGTTCTCCGCCGTCGACGGGTCACCGAGGCAGGCGACCCGATCGGCAGCCTGTGGTATACCGTGGCGTGCTTCGTCGTCGCGATCGCCTCTGTCGCTGCGACCTTCACCGTCCCGCGCGAGGCCGATGCGAGTCCGGATGACACGGCATCGAAGACGCTCACCGAGGCCTGACCGCTCCCGGCACGCTCGATGTTCCGCTACGACGGAGCCGGGCCCGCGCTACCGCGCGTCGGCCCCGTCGAGCAACCACCGGTCGTCGACCCGCTTCAACGTGATGACGAAGCGGGTCGCGTCGGTGCGTCCCTCCGGTACGACGACGTTCTTCACGTCCTGATCGAGGAAGACCAGCACCGTCGCGACATCGCCGTCGAAGCTCTCGAGACCGGCATGCTCGGCACGCGCCGCCGACGTGCCCTCCCCGTTCGCGACGAGTTCTCGCAGGTCTCCGGCGACCTCCTCGTACCGGGAGGCGAATTCCTCGGTGGCGTTGGACGTCACGGCGGTGAGGTTGTCGTCGAACGAGCGGTAGTCGTAGGTGCCGAGGGCCACTGCGTACTCGCGGGCCTGCGCGATCGCGTCGTCGCACAGCGCGGCGTCCTGTTCGGCCTGCCACCAACGGAATCCGAAGAAACCGGCGGCCGCGAGCAGCACCACGACGACCGCGGCGGTGACCCACCGGCCGCGCCGGAACGGGTGATCGCAACAGCATCGCGCGACTCCGCTGCGGATTCGGTGTCGTTCCCGGTGGGGGCATCGGTCGGTGTCATCCGCCCAGTCCTTCCAACAACTTCTTCCAGTAGTTCAACGGTTCTCCCGACGCGGCCTCACCGATCCGCCGCCGAACGACGACGAACGGGGACACGGACCGTAGTGGTCCGGTCCCCGTTCGTTCGTACGAGGAGTGCGCCGGGGATCAGCCCTGGGTAACGGCGGGGAGACCGCCGCGGAGCTCACCCTTGACGACCTTGCCGCTCGCGTTGCGCGGCAGGGCGTCGACGATCACGACCTCCTTGGGGTGCTTGTACCGCGCGAGGTGCTCGTTCAGGTACGGCTGGAGCTCGTCGAGGGTGAGGTCGTCGTTGCCGGGCTTCAGCGCGACGACGGCGACGGGCACCTCGCCCCACTTCGCGTCGGGGCGACCGATGACCGCGGCCTCGAGCACCTTGGGATGCCCGAACAGGACGTTCTCGACCTCGGCGCAGTAGATGTTCTCGCCGCCCGAGATGATCATGTCCTTCTTGCGGTCGACGACGTAGACGAAGCCCTCTTCGTCCACGCGCACGAGGTCGCCGGAGTGGAACCATCCGCCGTAGAACGCTTCGCTGGTGGCGGTGGGGTTGTTCCAGTACTCGCGCATCATGGTGGGACCGCGGTAGACGATCTCGCCGACCTCGCCAGGGGCGACGTCGTTCATCTCGTCGTCGACCACACGCGCCTGGATGGTGGGGATGACCCGGCCCACGGAGCCGAGCTTGCGGATGGCGTCGTCGCCGTCGAGCACACAGGTGATGGGCGACATCTCGGTCTGGCCGAAGACCGCCACGTTGAAGCGTCGGGGAAGGTCTCCGCCATGGCCCGCAGGATCGTGTCGGAGCTCGGTGCCGCACCCCAGGAGATGTTGCGCAGCTTCAGCTTCCGCGGCTTGGCCTGCTGCGCGGCACACATCGCCTGCCACTGCACCGGCACGAGGAACAGGCTGGTGACGTTCTCGGCCTCGAGCACGTCGAGCAGTTCCTCCGGGTCGAAAGCGCCGACCGGGTGGATGACGGTGGGCGTGCCGAGCATCAGGCTCGGCGCGATCGAGCCGAGGGCCGCGATGTGGAACATCGGCGACGCGCAGAAACCGATGCCCGATTCGTCGAACAGGCGGAAGGCCCGGATGCAGGTGAGCGACTGCGCTTCGAGATTGGAGTGGGTGAGCACGGCGCCTTGGGCCGGCCCGTCGTGCCCGAGGTGTACATGATGAGCGCGGGCGTGTCGTTCGGGATCTCCACCGGCGGGTGGGGTTCGCCCTCTTCGGCGACGAGTGCCTCGTAGGAGAGCGAGTCGCTTCCGGCTCGACTCCGACCGTGATGGACAGTTCGATGCCCTCCGCCTGGCCACGCGCGGCGGCGGCGAGCGGGACGAGCGGCCCCTCCGCGACGATCGCCTTCGCGCCGGAATCACCCACGAGGAAGGCGACCTCGGGTGCGGTGAGGCGGAAGTTCACCGGCACGGCGATGGCACCGAGGGCGTTGGCCGCGAGCACGATCTCGACGTACTCCGGACGGTTGAGCATGAGGATGATGACGCGGTCGCCGAAGCCGATGCCGCGACGCGAGAGTGCATCGGCGAGCTTCTCGACACGCGTATTCAACTGCGACCAGGTGATGGTCTCGCCGCGGAATCGGAAGGCCGTGCGATCGGGAATCATCAGGGCGTGGCGCGCCACCTGATTGTTCCAGTTGTTGCTGCGGAAGCGGGTGGCGTCGGAGCCGACCGCTTCGGAAACGACAGAGGGGGGAACCATCGATGATCCTCTCGTGACGGGGCGGGAGTGCGGGCACGGCCTGTGCCGAGCCGTCGATGTGTGAGGCACATTACAGGCCCGGAACGGATTGGGCCAGAGCTTTTGTTAACGGAGATTCCGCGAATACGGACCGACTCGCTCCAGGCGTCGACGCCGAGCGAGAACGGGTGAACGAGGCAGAAAATACTGGTCGAGCGTTGGGTTCACCGGACGGGAGCGGGTGTTCCGACGGCACGTCGGTCCCTGCTCCCGTCCGGGAAGTTCCTTGTCGATCCCCCCGAGAACCATGCCCCGGGAAGGATCGTCCGGTCAGGCGAAGCGGGCGGGACGCTTCTCCAGCATCGCCATGGCACCCTCCGCGAAGTCGGCGGAGCCGAGGAGTTCGACCTGACCGTCCTTCTCCCGCGCGAGCGCCGCGTCGAGTTCGCCGAGCGTCGAGGCGTTGAGGGCCCGCTTCGTCAGTTCCAGGGCACGTCGCGGGCCGGATGCGGTCCGCGAGGCGACGGCGTCGACGTGTGCGGCGAGTTCGGCGTCGGGCAGGGTGCGGGCCACCAACCCGAACCGGTCGGCGTCCTGCGCGGTCACCCGCTCACCGAGCACGCCATCTCGGCGGCCCGGGCCCGCCCGATCGCGGCCGGAACCAGCAGGCTCGCGCCGCCGTCGGGCATCAGTCCGATGTTGACGAAGGCGAGCAGGAAGTACGCGCTCTCGGCCGCGTAGGTGAGATCGGCCGCGAGGGCGATCGAGACGCCGACGCCCGCGGCGGGACCGTTGACCGCCGCGATGACGGGCACGGGGACGGATGCGATCGTCCGGACCAGTTCGTTGGCGGTGTCCATGACGACACCGGGGTCCTGTGGATCCGCTGCTCCCGCAGCCAGATCCGCACCCGTGCAGAACGCCGATCCCTCACCGGTGACGACGATCGTACGGACGCGTTCGTCGTCGCCGGCCGCCTTCACGGCCTCGCTCAGCGTCTTCATCGTGGTCAGGTCGATCGCGTTCATCCGGCGCGGACGCGTGATGGTCAGTCGCAGGATGCCGTCGGCGAGTTCGGACCGCAGGCCCTCGGTGGTGGTCGAGGTCATGCGCGCACCGCCCGGTCGGCACCGGCGATGTCGTTCAGGCGGCCCGTGATGATGGCCTCCGCTTCGGTGACCATGCGGTCGACCAGTTCACCGACGGTGGGGATGTCGTGGATGAGCCCCTGGCTCTGTCCGGCCGTCCAGATGCCGGCGTCGAGGTCTCCGTCCTCGAAGACCTTGCGGCCGCGCGCTCCGGCGACCAGGTGGGCGATGTCGCCGAATTCGGCTCCGCGCGATTCGATCTCGACGACCTCTTCGCTCACCGCGTTGGTGGCGACACGAGCGGTGTTGCGCAGCGTGCGGAAGATGAGCTTCGTGTCGAGTTCGGTGTTGCGGACGATCTGCTCCTTGACCTCGTGGGCCACGGGCGATTCGACCGTGCACATGAAGCGGGTGCCATGTTGACGCCGTCGGCGCCGAGCGCGAGTGCCGCCACGAGCCCACGGGAATCGGCGATGCCACCCGAGGCGATGACGGGGATGCCGAGCTTGCTCGTCGCGGCGGGGATGAGGATCAGGCCCGGGACGTCGTCTTCACCCGGGTGCCCGGCGCACTCGAAGCCGTCGATGCTCACAGCGTCCACGCCGATGCGCTCGGCCTTGACCGCGTGCCGCACGCTCGTGCACTTGTGGATCACCTTGATGCCGGCGTCCTTGAAGTGCGGCAGGTGGTCGGCCGGGTTGAAGCCGGCGGTCTCGACGATCTTCACGCCCGAGTCGATGATCGCCTGGCGGTACTCGGCGTACGGCGGCGGATTGATCGACGGCAGGATCGTGAGGTTGACGCCGAACGGCTTGTCGGTGAGTTCGCGCGTCCGTTCGATCTCGCGGACGAGATCCTCCGGGGTGGGCTGGGTCAATGCGGTGATGAAGCCGAGCGCCCCCGCCTCCGCCACGGCGGCCACGAGTTCGGCGCGGCCGACCCACATCATGCCGCCCTGGACGATGGGATGCTCCACCCCGAAAATCTCGGTGAATCGGGTTCTCACGAGTCCTCCTCGGTCCTTCGAAAAGTGCCGCTGTCGTGACGGTTCCGTATGCGCCCAGCGGTGACGCAGCTGAAGAATTGGTGTTAACTTTGCGGTCTGGGTGCTGGTTTGTCAATACGTTCTGTCCTGCAGTTTTGGCGATTCTTACCCGAAAGTAGTGTTTCTTCGCAGGGGGTGCGACTGTTACCTTTGAGGCCGACGAACATTCACCGCGACATCGCGGCAGGAAACAGGATCCACGACGAGGAGGCAGGGTGCCCGAACAAGCGCAGGTCGGGGCACGCACAGCCGCGAAGACCGGCACCCCGACCCCCACCGTGCGGCGCCGGCCGAAGAACCGCAAGGCACAGATCGCCACGGTCGCGGCCGAGGCGTTCAGCGAACGCGGCTACCACGCGTGAGCATCGACGAGATCGCCACTGCCGTCGGCATCTCCGGCCCCGCCCTGTACCGGCACTTCCCGAACAAGTACGCCCTGTTCCACCATGCCGTGGTCACCCTCGCCGACGCCCTCGGCTCCGCCCTCGCGGAGTTCGACGAACAGAGCGGAGCGAACGGCACCGGACTCGACGCCGCCGAGGAGCTCGAACGCAAACTCCTCGCGCTCATCCGCACCACGATCGAGAACCGCCGGACGGGCGGGTTGTACCGCTGGGAACGCCGCTACCTCACGGGTGAGGACCACAGTGAGATCCGCTCGAAGATGCGGGCACTCAACCGCCATCTCGCCCGCACGGTCGCGCGGCTGCGGCCCGATCTCACCGACGACGACTACGTGCTGCTCAGCAGCGCGATGCTCAGCGTCATCGGCTCCATCACCACTCACCGCGTCCCGCTGTCCAACCGGCGCCTGCAGCAGCTCCTGCTCGACGCGTGCACAGCGGTCGCAGCAACCGACCTGGTGCCCGACATCGACGAACCCGCACCGACTCCCGAGCCGGGTGGGCTGTCCGTGGCGAACAAGCGTGAGGTCCTCCTGCACGAGGCCGTGCTGCTCTTCGACGCCCGGGGCTATCACGAGGTGAGCATCGAGGAGATCGGTGCTGCGGCAGGTATCAATGCGTCCGGCGTCTACCGTCACTTCGCGAGCAAGGCCGATCTGCTCGCCGCCGCCTTCCACCGGGCCGGTGATCGCGTCGCGATGATCATCGGCGAAGCGCTCGCCGACTCGACGACCTCCGCGCAGGCCCTCGACGTCCTCACCGAGGCGTATGTCCGGATGTCGTTCGAGAACAGCGAACTGATGTCGGTGTACTTCGCCGAGGTCGGCAACCTGCCCGCGCATCATCGCAGCGACCTGCGGAACATCCAGCGGCTCAACATCGAGGAATGGGCCCGTCTGGTCGGGGAGCTCCGCCCCGAGCTGCCCGCCGTCGAATGCCGCTTCCTCGTGCACGCCGCGCTCAACCTCGTGCTCGACACCGGCAACCTCGTGCACTTCCTGCCCACCCCCTCCCGGCAGCGCAGGGTGCAGCAGCTGATGCTCTCGGTGCTGCTCGGCGACACCGGTTCGCCGGAGGCGGTGGGATGACCCGCACCGCGACCGCAGCGGTACTCCGCGAGTACGGTGCACCGCTGCGGCTCGAGACCGTGACCGTGCCCGAACTGCGCGACGACGAAGTGCTCGTACAGATCCACGGAGTCGGGATCTGTCACACCGACCTCACCGCCGCCGCGGGCGGCGTTCCCGTCCCGACGCCCGTCGTACTGGGACACGAGGGTGCCGGAGTCGTCACCGAAGTGGGCTCGGCAGTCACCGCTCTCGCGGTCGGCGACCGAGTCGTCCTCGGATTCGACTCGTGCCGCACGTGCCGCAACTGCGCCCGGGGACGGCACGCCTACTGCACGCGATTCGCCCCACTCAACTACGGCGGTGTGCGCGCCGACGGCTCGGCCGTGCTCCGCGATGCCGACGGAGCACCGGTGCACGGCAACTGGTTCGGACAGTCGTCGTTCTCCTCGCTCGTCGTGGCCACCGAACGCAACGCCGTGCGTCTGCCGGCGGATGTTCCGGTGGCACTGGCGGGTCCGCTCGGGTGCGGCCTGGCGACCGGCGCCGGAACCGTGCTCGAGGTGCTGCGACCGGAACAGGGGTCGACGATCGTCGTCTTCGGTCTCGGCGCCGTCGGCACGGCCGCGGTGATGGCAGCGCGTATCGCCGGGTGCGAGAGCATCATCGGCGTCGACCCGAATCCGCGACGGCACGGGGTCGCGCGATCGCTCGGGGCCACCGAGGTCCTCTCCCCCGACGATCACGACGACCTCGGACGCCATCTGCGTCGTCTCACCGGCGGTGGTGCCGACTACGCGGTGGAGGCCGTGGGCACCGAATCCGTGATCCGGCAGGCACTGTCGTCTCTGACCAGTCCCGGTGTCTGCGCCACCCTCGGACTGCGTGCCGGCCGCAATCCCGTCTCGATCGACCAGACCCATCTGTTGTCCGGTCGCACCCTGACCGGAGTCATCGAGGCGACGTCGATCCCCACCGGTTCCTTCCCGAGCTGGCCGCGCTGTGGCGCGACGGGCGTTTCCCCGTCGACGAACTCGTGCAGACCTTCGATTTCACGAAACTCGACGACGCTCTCGCCGCTGTCGCCTCCGGCGAGGTCGTCAAAGCCGTACTCACCTTCGACATCCAGGGGAACACATGAACGTCGTCCAGCGACTCGAGGAACTGCGCGCCCGCACCGACCGGATCGATCCTCGCGAACTCGATGCCCTCTGGGAGCATCTCGCTCCGGCACGCATCGACGATCTCGTCGGATACCGGTGGAAGGGCTTCAGTTTCGACACCGGGCACCGCACCCATACGCTGCTCGGCACGTCGCGGTGGTACGGAAAGACGTTCGCGTCGGTGTCCGAGGTCCAGCCGCTCGTGTGCTACGGCGAGGACGGCGAGTTGTTCTCCGACACGAAGACCGGACGCGGCGAGGCGAGCCTGTGGGAGATCGTCTTCCGCGGTGAGGTGACGGCGACGATGGTCTACGACGCATGCCGGTCTTCGACCACTTCAAGAAGGTCGACGACGACACCGTCGTCGGGGTGATGAACGGCAAGGGTTCGCTGGTGTTCGACAACGGCGAGCACTACTGGTTCGGTCTCGAACGCGACAGCGCCGTGTGATCGTCGGACGGGAAGCGCCGAGTGGCCGGACGTACGTCCGGCCACTCGGCGTTCTCGGCGGAGAACTCAGATGACGTGTCCGTGCGCCTTCATCCGGCGGCGCATGTCGTTGAGGTAGTAGGTGGCCGACAGCTGGCGGATCGGCCTGGGCACCGCGCGGTAGATCGGCGGGACCACCTTCCAGAACAGGTCGAAGCGCCGCTGGTCGCGCGGGCTCCACGGCAGCGCGAATTCGTCGCGCATGCGTTGCGGGAGAAGGCCGATCGTCATGAAGCGCTGCAGCGGCATGAGGCGCGAACGGGAAGCGGGGCGTCGCCGCCGGTGAGGAGATTGCGGGTGAACGAACGCACCTTCCGGTCGACCTCGAAGGTCGCGATCATCTCGTCCCAGTACCTGTCGAACTCCTCCCGCGTCTTCGGCACATGTCGTCCTTGACCTGCAGAGCCGTGCCGTAGACCGCAGACTGGCGGTAGATGCGTTCGATGTCGCCATCGGTGAGAGGCCCGAACATCCGCCGGTACATGTCGACACCGTTGCGGTACAGCGTTGCCGCGACCCACAACTGGAGTTCGGGATCGAAGGCGTTGTAGGTCTCCGAACGCACCGGGACGTGCGCCTTGTTGACCATCCGGACGATCTGCTTCTTCTCCTCGGGAGTCCCGAGCGTGACCGCGTAGACGTAGGTCATCGTGGTGCGCAGCCGGTCGAGCGGCCGCTGCAGGGTGGTGCTGTGATCGGCGACGCCGTGCCCGACACCGCGCGATGCCAGCTGCAGGAGGACCGTCGCACCGGCTCCGAGCAGAAGCATCGACTCACCGACGAAGTCGGCCAGTTCGACCGAGCCCGCCGGAAGCGGAGCGGGGATCGTCTCCGGTTCGTCGGTGGTGACGGCGGGGACGCGCTCTTCGGCGTGGGTCGTCATCGGAGGTCTCCTGATGGTGAAAGTACGGGTGCAGCACTGTCATACAAATTGTGCACACCCGTACTCAGATAGGCAAGTACCTATCCGGAAGGCGAATCGACACCCGCTCGCTCGCGGTGGGCGACCAGGCGCGCGGCCGCGTCCTCGAACTGCACCAGCGTCTGCGTGATCACCTCGCTGTGATCCTGCGCAGCGATCGCCTCGATCAGCTTCGTGTGCGACCGGATGGCGAGCGTTCCCCACTCGGCGTCCCGCGCGTAGAGGCGGTACGGAATCGTGCGCGCGGCGGTGTTGAGGAACCACGCGAGCTTGGGGCTGTCGGCGATGCGGTTGAGCTCGCGATGGAAGTCGAACTCCGCGTCGGCGATCCGCTCGATGTCGGGTGTCACTCCCTCCGGAATGACGACGAGCATGCGCAGCCTCTCGTTGAGTTCGGCCAGACGCTCGAGGTCGGCCGGCGTGGCACGGTCGACCGCTCGGAGCGCGAGCTCGACGGCGATCTGTCCCTGCAGCCAGAAGATGTCGTCGATGTCGCCGCGCGTGAGAGGCGAGACCCGGTAGCCGCGGTTCGGGCGGATTCGACCATTCCCTCCCCCGCGCAGCGTCAGCAGCGCCTCCCGGACGGGGGTGACGCTGACGCCGAGTTCGACCGCGGTCTCGTCGAGCCGGATGAAGTCGCCCGGACGCAACGCGCCGGACATGATCGACCCGGAGACGGCCACCTCGGGAAAGCTGCGGACGGCGCCGCACGGCCCCCTCCGAACGTCGGGATGCCGCAGCGTGATCCGCCGCTGTCCCGGGGCTACGTGTCGGTGCCGCCATCGTGTCTCCTGTAGGAATCCGGACAACTGCGCACGGGGGTTGTCCAATTGGCCCGCGAACGCCTAATGTGATGTCCACTACAGCTATCACATCAAATATATGTGATGTGGTCCACCAGGAAGTGTCGAACATGACCCAGAACCTCACCAGTCCGAAGAACGCGAAGAGCAGCTCGGACAAGGCATCCACGGCAGCGAACACCGACACCTTCGCCAGCCTCGACCCCCGGAACGGCGAGGTGATCGCCGAGTATCCGATCGCCGACGAGCGCGTGGCGCGGCGCCGGCCGGGCGCGCGCGTCGCGCGCTGTC
>LATQ01000001.1:2404995-2406956 GCA_001017865.1 Rhodococcus sp. IITR03 | reverse complement strand
GACCACCGTGGACGACTCGAAGACGGTCCGGACCGGCACGCGGGTGTCGAGTGCGGCACCGAGCCGGGCGGCGAGCTGCGTCGCGAGCAGCGAGTTGCCACCGAGTTCGAAGAAGTCGTCGTCGAGACCGGCCCGCTCGACACCGAGCAGTTCGGCGACGGTCGCCGCCACGATCTCCTCGACGGGATCGGTCGGGGCGCGGAACTGCCCCGCGTCGAGTTCGGGGTCGGGCAGGGCCCGCCGGTCGAGCTTGCCGTTGGTGTTCAGCGGCAGCGCGTCGAGTTCGACGAAAGCCGACGGCACCATGTACGACGGCAGTCGCTCCGCGAGCGCCGTCCGTGTCGCACCGGCGTCGAACGCCCGTGTCGCACCGGCGTCGAACGCCCGTGTCGCACCGGCGTCGAACGCGTCGGTGGTCGGAACGACGTACGCGACGAGACGGTCGCCGAGGTGGGCGGTGTTGCGCACCAGGACGGCGACGTCCTTCACGTCGGGCAGCTCGCGCAGGACGGTCTCGACCTCGCCGAGTTCGATGCGGTAACCGCGCACCTTGACCTGGAAGTCGGCCCGGTCGAGGTATTCGAGGCGACCGGCACGGTTCCACCGGACGATGTCGCCCGTGCGGTACATGCGTCCGCGCCCGTACGGGTCGGCGACGAACCGGTCCGCGGTGAGATCGGGACGGTCGTGGTAGCCCCGCGCGAGCTGGCACCCGCGAGGTACAGCTCGCCGGCGACGCCCGGAGCCACCGGCCGCAACCGGTCGTCGAGGACGTAGACGGCCGTGTTCCACTCGGGCACACCGATCGGGACGACGGTGCGGTCGGCGTCGTCGACCTCGTGGACGGTCACCGAGACCGCAGCCTCTGTCGGCCCGTAGAGGTTGTACAGCGTCGCAGTGTTGTCCGCGCGGAACTGCTGGGCCACCGCCGCGGGCAGCGCCTCACCGATCGCGAGTATCCGCCGCAGCGACGGCGCCACCGGACCGGCCGCGACCGTCATCAGCATCGACAGCATGGACGGAACGGTGTGCAGCGTGGTCACCTGCTCGTCGCGCAGCAGCGTGAGCAGGTAGTCGGGATCGCGGTGTCCGTCGGCGGTGGCGATCACCAGGCGGGCACCGGAAGTGAGCGCCGACCAGAACTCCCACACCGACAGGTCGAACGTCGCGACGGTCTTGAGCAGCACCGCGTCGTCGGACCCGATGCCGAAATGCTCACGCTTCCACAGCAACTGGTTGACGATCGCGGCGTGGGAGACCGCGACACCCTTGGGGCGTCCGGTCGAACCCGACGTGAAGATCACGTACGCCGTGTTGCCCGGCCGCAGCGGAGCGGGCCGGTCGCCGTCGGTGATCGGGTCGTCCGGAAGCCCGGCGAGGTCGAGACGGTCGAGTTCGACGACCGGCGCGGTGCCGTGCTCGACCCGATCGCCACTCGTCGTGACGATCGCGACGGGAGCGGCCGTGTCGAGGATGTAGGTGTTGCGCTCGGCGGGCTGGTCCGGGTCGACCGGCACGTAGGCCGCGCCGGTCTTCGCGATCGCGTACATGCCCACGAGCAGCTCGGGCGAACGACGGATCGCCAGCGCGACCCGATCCTCCGGTCCCACACCGAGACCCAGCAGGTGCCGGGCGAGACGGTTGACAGACGAATCGAACTCGCCGTAGGTCCACTGCCGGCCCTCGTACACGAGCGCGACGTCGTCG
Source organism: Rhodococcus sp. IITR03 (assembly GCA_001017865.1). The sequence continues at coordinate 2,405,249 of LATQ01000001.1, read as the reverse complement.
CGGTGTGCGGAGACCTGCTCGTCGAACAGACCGACGAGGGTCGCCCCGGTGTCGATTCCGTGAGCGGTGTCGTTCCATGCGCCGAGCACCGCGTCGCGCTCCTGCGGCAGGAGCAACGCGTGATCGCCGACGGGCAGTGCCGGCGACTCGACGAGCGCTTCGAGCAGCTGCTCGAACCGGGCCGCGACGGCTTCCGCGGTCTCGCGGTCGAACAGATCCGTCGCGTAGGTGAGGATCGCGTCGATGCCCGCGGC
>LATQ01000001.1:2398742-2404895 GCA_001017865.1 Rhodococcus sp. IITR03 | reverse complement strand
GGTGGTGTCGCAGGCGGCACCGAGCCGCGCGACCAGCTGGGTCGCGTTGAGCGAGTTGCCGCCGAGCGCGAAGAAGTCGTCGTCGAGGCCCACGCGGTCGACGCCGAGCAGGTCGGCGTAGACGGACGCGACCGTTTGCTCCACCGGTGTCTCGGGTGCGCGGAAGGCGCGCGCTTCGAAACCGGGGACGGGCAGTGCCTTCCGGTCGAGCTTGCCGTTGGCGGTGATGGGCAGCGCGTCGAGGACGAGGATCTGCGCGGGCACCATGTACGTGGGCAATTCGTCGGCGAGGCGGTCCCGCAATGCGTGCGGGTCGGCCGTGGCGCCGGTCGTGGGAACGACGTAACCGATGAGGCGTTCGCCGGTACGCGCGTCGGTGTGCAGGACGACGACGGCCTGGGCCACCTCGTCGGCGCGGCTCAGTGCCGCCTCGATCTCGCCGAGTTCGATGCGCAGGCCACGTACCTGCACCTGCGCGTCGCTGCGGCCGACGAAGTCGAGTTCGCCGGTCGCGGTGCGGCGCACGAGGTCGCCGGTGCGGTACATGAGCCCACCGGTGAACGGGTTCGCGACGAACCGCGCGGCCGTCAGTCCCGGCTGCGCGTTGTAGCCGCGCGCGAGCCCGGCGCCCGACAGGTACAGCTCGCCGATGACGCCGTCGGGCACGGGATGCAGACGCGTGTCGAGGACGACGGCGCCGGCACCTTCGATGGGCGCGCCGATGGTGATGCGGTCGCCCGGGGTGAGTGGCGCGGTCTCGGTGATGATGATGGTGGTCTCGGTGGGACCGTAGCTGTTGACGAAACGGCAGACGGGACCGAACTTCTCGACGAGTTCCGGCGGGCACACGTCGCCGCCGATCACCACGGATTCGAGGTCGGGCAGGTCGTCGGGGGTGACGGTGCCGAGCGCGGCGGGCGCGGTGATGATGTGCGTGATGCGTTCGCGGCGCAGCAGGTCGGTCAGTTCGGTGCCGGCGACGATGTGCGGCGGCACGACCACCACGGTGGCACCGGCGGAGAACGCCGAGATCTGCTCGAACACCGAGGCGTCGAAGCTCGACGACGAGAACCGCAGCATCCGCGAGCCGGTGTCGAGCCCGAGTTCGGGGCGGTGGTCGGCGGTGAAGGCATTGAGGCCGCGGTGGGTGACGACGACACCCTTCGGCGTGCCGGTCGAGCCGGACGTGTAGATCATGTACGCCGCCGAGTCCGCACGCACCGCGGAAGTCACCGGCGCAGAAGGATAATCGTCGGCGTCGATGCTCAGCCACGGAACATGCGACGGTCCGTCGCCGAGTCCGAGGATGGCTCGGGAGTCGGTGAGCAGGTATGCGATACGCGCTGCCGGGAGCGCGGGATCGACGGGCACGAACGCCGCGCCGGTCTTGACCACGGCCCACAGGGCGACGACGGCGTCCAGGCTGCGCGGGAACGACAGTGCCACCACCGTTTCCGGTCCGGCACCGTGGTCGATCAGCTTGTACGCCAGACGGTTGGAGGCGTGGTCGAGTTCGGTGTAGGTGAGCTGTCGGTCGCCGTTCACCACCGCGATACCGTTCGGGTTCGCGGCGACACCGGTGGCCAGGATCTCGGGGAAGGTTTTCTGGGGCAGCGGCGTCGGCACCGAGTACGACAGTGCCGATCGGTCTCGGCATCCGACAGCAGCGCGATGTCGCCGACGGCAGCCGTCGGGTCGGCCGTGCTCGCGTCGAGCAATTGCACCCACCGCGCGGCGAGATCGACGGCGGTCGCTTCGTCGAACAGGTCGGTCGCGTAGGTGAGTTCGGCGGCCAGCCCGCCGGTTTCGTCCTCGCGCAGCGCGATGTCGATGTCGAACTTGGCGATGCCGAGATTCGCCTCGAGCGGTTCGACCGCAGCCCGGGCAGTTCGAGCTCGCCGATGCCTGGTTCTGCAGCGACAGCGCGACCTGGAACAGCGGCGAGTGACTCTGCGAACGCACCGGATCGACGGCTTCGACCACCTGGTCGAACGGCACGTCGGCATGCGAGAAGGCCACAAGGTCGGTGACGCGGACCTGCTCGAGGAACTCCGCGAACGACGCCGCGGGATCGATGCGGGTGCGGAGGACGAGGGTGTTGACGAACATGCCGACGAGGTCGTCGAGGGCACGATCACCGCGACCGGCGACCGGCGTGCCCACCGACACGTCCTCGGTGTTGCCGAGACGCGCGAGCAGCACGGCGAGGGCGGCGTGCAGGACCATGAAGCGGGTCGCGCCGTGGGCGTGGGCGAGGCGGTCGATGCGGGCGAGGACGTCGGGGGCGATCCGGAAGCCGGTGTTGGCACCCCGGTAGGACGCCGCCGCGGGTCGCGGCCGGTCGGCGGGCAGTTCGAGCACGGCAGGGGTGTCGGCGAGGACCGAGGTCCAGTAGTCGAGTTGCTGCGTGATCGGTGCCTGCGGATCGTGCGGGTCGCCGAGCACAGTGCGTTGCCACAGTGCGAAGTCGGCGTACTGCACCGGCAGGGGTTCCCAGGCGGGCTGTGCGTCGTCGAGGCGCGCGGAGTAGGCGACGAGGACGTCGCGTGCCAGCGGCACGGTCGACGCACCGTCGGCGCTGATGTGGTGGACGACCACCACGAGCACGTGGGTGCGGTCGTTCTCCCGGAACAGCGCGCCGCGGATGGGGACCTCGCGGGTGACGTCGAAGCCGCGTCCCACCACTCCGGCGATCGCGGTGTGCAGGCGTCGGTGTCGGGTGTGTCGATCGGGGTGAGGTCGAGCGGCACGTCGCCGATGGCGAGTACGTGCTGCGACGGTCCGTCCTCGTGTTCCGGGAAGACGGTGCGCAGTGCTTCGTGCCGGTCGAGCACGTCGCGGACGGCGGCGGTGAGGGCGTCGATGTCGAGGTCGCCGTGCAGGCGCACCGCGAGCGGGATGTTGTAGAGCGGGGACGTCGGGTCGAAGCGGTTGAGGAACCACATGCGCTGCTGCGCGTACGACAGCGGCACCCGTGCGGGGCGTTCCTGCGGCACGAGCGGCAGCCGCTCCCCCGTACCGATGTGCGAGCCCGCGGTTTCGGCGAGCGCCTGCACGGTCGATCCCTCGAACACCGCGCGCACCGGCACCGTGGTACCGAGCGCTTCCCCGATCCGGCCACGAGCCGGGTCGCGATGAGCGAGTTGCCGCCGAGCGCGAAGAAGTCGTCGTCGAGACCCACGCGTTCGACGCCGAGCAGTTCGGCGACGATCTCGGCCACCGTCTCCTCGACGGGGTTGGTGGGGGCACGAAACTCGCGGGTGACCGGGTCGGGCGCGGGCAGGGCCTTGCGGTCGAGCTTGCCGTTGACCGTAACGGGCACCGTCTCGATCGGCACGATCTGCGAGGGCACCATGTAGGACGGCAGGACGTCGGCGACGGCGCTGCGCAGCGCATCGGCGTCGACCTCGGCGCCGTCGCGGGGCACGACGTAGCCGACGAGCCGTTCGCCGGTGTGGGCGTCGCGGTAGACGTCCACGACTGCGTGCGCGACGGTGTCCCGACGGCTCAGCACCGCCTCGATCTCACCGAGTTCGATACGCAGACCACGCAGCTTGACCTGCGCGTCGCTGCGGCCGACGAACTCGAGTTCGCCCGACGCGCGCCGGCGCACGAGGTCGCCCGTGCGGTACATGAGGGCACCGGTGAACGGGTTCGCGACGAACCGCGAGGCCGTCATCCCGGGCCGGTCGTGGTAGCCGCGGGCCAACGCCTGGCCGGCCAGGTACAGCTCACCCAGGACACCGTCGGGCACGGGCTGCAGGCGTGCGTCGAGCACGACGGCACCGGCACCGCGGATGGGTCGGCCGATGGTGATGGCACCGCCCGCGACCAGCGGATCGGTCATCGTGATGACGATCGTGGTCTCGGTGGGGCCGTAGCTGTTGAAGAACCGGCAGCGCGGCGCGAACCGCTCGACGAGTTCGGGCGGGCACACGTCGCCGCCGACCACGACGGCCTCGAGTTCCGGCAGCCTCGCCGGGTCGACACCACCGAGCGCGGCCGGTGCGGTGAGCACGTGGGTGACGTTGTGGCGCAGCAGGAATGCTTCGAGATCGGCACCGGCGACGATCTCGGGCGACGCGACCACCATCGTGGCTCCGGCACCGAAGGCGGCGAGCATCTCGAAGACCGACGCGTCGAAGCTCGCCGACGAGAACCGTAGTACCCGCGACTGCGCGGTGAGTCCGAGTTCGGTGCGGAACTCGGCGGTGAAGGCGTTGAGGCCGCGGTGCGTGACCACGACGCCCTTCGGGGTGCCGGTCGAACCGGACGTGTAGATCATGTACGCCGCGATGTCGGGGGCGACGTCGACGTCGAGTGCGTCGGTCGACACCTCGGCGCACCGGTCGGTGACGTCGTCGGAATTCAGCTCGAACCAGCGGAAGTCGATTGCCGGAGCGATCTCGCTCATGGTCAGGCCGAAGGCGGCACCCGAGTCCGAGAGCATGAAACCGATGCGGTCGACGGGCAGCTTCACGTCGATCGGCACGAACGCCGCGCCGGTCTTCGCGACCGCCCACACCGCGACCAGCGACTCGATGGTCCGATCGAAGGCCAGGGCCACCACGGTTTCCGGTCCGGCGCCCTCGGCGACGAGAACACGGGCCAGCACGTTGGAGCGTTCGTCGAGTTCGCGGTAGGTGAGCTGGCGCGTCTCGTCCACGGCGGCAACACCGTTCGGCGACGCGACGACACCGGCCGCGAGGATCTCCGGCAGCGTCCGGATCCGGATCGGTTCCGGGCGCGCCGCGTCGAGTGCCCGAGCGGTCTCGTCGGCATCGAGATACGGCAGGTCGCCGACGGGGCTGCGCGGGTCGTCGAGCAGCTGCGCCAGCATGCGGTTCCAGCGCTCGGCGGTGCGGGCGGCGGTGGACGCGTCGAACAGATCGGTGGCGTAGGTGAGCATGCCGGCCAGGCACCGTCGTCGTCGCGGAGCGTGAACTCGAGGTCGAACTTGGCGATGCCGAAGTCGGGCACGATCGGTTCGACCCGCAGCCCGGGCAGTTCGAGATCGCTGGGGTGCGCTTCCTCGACCGACAGCGCGACCTGGAACAGCGGTGCGCTGTTCTGCGACCGCACCGGGTCGACGGCCTCGACGACCTGCTCGAACGGCACCTGGACGTGGGCGAAGGCGTCGAGGTCGACGTCGCGGACGGTGGCGACGATGTCGTCGAAGCCGGCGGCCGGGTCGACCGGGGTTCGCAGCACGAGGGTGTTGACGAACATGCCGATGAGGTTGTCGAGGCGGCGATCGCCACGACCAGCGACCGGCGTGCCCACGGACACGTCGTCGGTCGCACCGAGACGGGCGAGCAGCACGACGAGCGCGGCGTGCAGCACCATGACGGCTCACGCCGTGGGCCTGCGCGTAGGCGTCGAGGCGTCGGACGGTGTCGGGATCGACGGTGAACGGCACCGCCGCGCCCCGGAACGACGAGCTCGCGGGTCGCGGCCGGTCGGTGGGCAGTTCGAGCAGCGCCGGTGCGCCGGCGAGTGTCGTGGTCCAGTGGTCGAGTTCGCGCGCGGCGGTCTCGGTGGGGGTCGCCCGGTGCGCCGAGCAGCTCGCGCATCCACAGCGCGTAGTCGGCGTACTGCAGCGGCAGCGGCTCCCAGAGCGGTGCCCCACCTGTGGCGCGCGCGGAGTAGGCGAGCACGAGGTCGGTGGCGAGGACCTGGGTGGACCAGCCGTCGATGGCGATGTGGTGCACGACCATCACGACGACGTGGCTGCCGTCGGCGCACTCGAGCAGCGTCAGCTCGAGCGGCGGTTCGACGGTGATGTCGAATCCGCGTGCGGTCAGCTTCCGGATGCGTTCGGAGAGATCGATTTCCGCCACTGTCTCGGTGCCGGCGGTGAGCACGGGACGATCCCGCAGCGCATCGTCGACGGAGAGGATGTTCTGGTACGGCCCGGCATCGGAGTCCGGGTAGATCGTCCGGAGCGTCTCGTGCCGTTCGAGGATGTCGACGACCGCCGCGCGCAGGGCGTCGAGGTCGAGGTCGCCGCGCAGCCGCAGGGCGGCGCCGACGTTGTAGACGCCGGAGCCGGGTCGAACCGGTTGACGAACCACATGCGGGTCTGCGCTCGGCGACAACGGAATCCGGTCGGGGCGCGGACCGCCACGGGAACGGTCGCGACGGCACCGGTGA
>LATQ01000001.1:2396513-2398642 GCA_001017865.1 Rhodococcus sp. IITR03 | reverse complement strand
AGCCGGCGAGGGCCGACAGTTCCTGCGGGTCGACGGTCGCGCCGGGGGGCCGCGGTGCACGTACGCGACCAGCTGGGTGCCTGCCGGACGGGCCGTCCGCGCGAGCGTCGCTGCGAAGTCCACTGCCGGCGAGGAGGCCAGCACGGCGTCGATCTCGCCGAGTTCGATGCGGAAGCCGCGAACCTTGACCTGGAAGTCGTTCCGGCCGATGTAGACGATGGGTGATGCGGCGTCCCGAGGTCCGCGGACGAGGTCGCCGGAACGGTACATGCGCGTGCCGCCGGGGGCCGCGACGAACCGGGCAGCGGTCAGCTCCGGTCGGCGGTGGTATCCGCGGGCCACGCCCGGACCCGACAGGTAGAGCTCACCCGTCACCCCGGCCGGAACGGCGTGCAGTCGTGTGTCCAGCACGTGCGCGGTGGTGTTGCGGATGGGCGCACCGATCGTGATCTGCTCACCCGGAACCAGCGGGTCCGAGATGTTGGTCATGATGGTCGTCTCGGTCGGACCGTAGCCGTTGAAGAACCGCCGTCCCGACGCCCACCGCTCCACCAGGTCCGGAGGGCACGCCTCACCGCCGACGACGATGCAGTCGAGCACGTCCAGGCCCGTCGGGTCGACCGAGGCCAGCGCGGCCGGCGTGACGAAGGCGTGGGTGACCTGCTGTCGCACAACGAGTTCGGCGAACTCCTCGCCGCCGTACACGAAGGTCGGGGCGATCACCATCGTCGACGACGCGCCGATCGCCAGCAGCAGTTCGAGGATTGAAGCGTCGAAGCTCGGGGACGCGAAGTGCAGCGTGCGTGAGTCGGAGGTCAGGGCGTACCGCTCCACCTGCTCGGTGCAGAAGTTCCCCAGACCCGAATGGGTCACGACGACGCCCTTCGGCCGTCCGGTCGACCCCGAGGTGTAGATGATGTAGGCCGTGTTCTCGACCCGCAGTCCGGACCCGTTCGTCGAACGAGACGGGCTCGGACGGAAGAGCCGCGAGTTGCTGCGCGATCGCGGGGTCGTCGAGTGCGATCCACCGGGTCGTGGAGGGCAGGGCGGGCTCGTTCTCGGCGAGGGTCAGGCCGAGCGCCGCGCCGGAGTCGACCGTCATGTGCTCGACCCGGTCGGCGGGATAGTTCGGGTCGACGGGCACGAAGGCGGCACCGGTCTTCGCGACCGCCCAGGTGGCGAGCACCGAGTCGATCGACCGGGCGATCGCGAGCGCGACGACGTCTCGGGACCGACACCGAGGCCGATCAGGTACCGCGCGAGTCGCGAGGACGCCTCGTCGAGCTCGGCGTAGGTGAGCGAACGGTCGTCCTCCACCACTGCCGTCGCGGAGGGGTCGCGTTCACCGCCGCCGCGATCAGCTGAGGAAGCAGCGCGGCCCTGGCTCCGCGACGCTCGGGACGCCTGCGTGGCCGCCGCCGCTCGGCTGCCGCAGGTCGGGCATCACCGGAGGCTTCGATACGAGCACCGCCGGAGCTCCACCGTTCCCCTCGGCCCCCTGCTCGCCGACCTTACGCAAGGCTTCACTCACCACTGGTCCCGATCCCTCGTACGTCCCGTTCCGGCCGCGGCCACCCGGTTGTTACCGGGCAGTCATGTGCCCATTAGAGCATCGGTGGCCGAGGAGCCATGTTACGGCCGTGGGCGCGCACGCCACGGTGGGACGACCCGGCGCGGGCCGCCCCACCGTGGCGGGATGTCGAGTTGTGGCCGGTCAGCGCCTCTCGTCGAGACGGCGACCGATGGCGGGTCCGATGACCGCCCACGCCTTCCTGGTGGCCATGTCCCAATGGGAGACCGGCACCTCACGTGTGGTCACCAGCCCGTTCACGTAGGGATACCAGGCCTCGGTGGAGGACATCGGACGATCGCTCTCGGCGACGAAGACCGTCAGGTCACCGTCGTAGACCTCGGGACGATGCGTCGCGAGGACCGAGTACGAGTGCCGGACGCCTCGACGATCCGGGTGATCCGTTCCGGGGAGAGGCTGTCGAACGGCGCCGGCAGAGCCTGCACCACCTGCTGCGCGCTCTCGGCGGTGAGCTCGGTGAGGGGGATCTCCGCAGCCGGGCCCTCGGCCGGGATGCCGAGTACGTTCGCGACCGTCGGGGCGGTGGCCGCGGTGCGCT
>LATQ01000001.1:2393898-2396413 GCA_001017865.1 Rhodococcus sp. IITR03 | reverse complement strand
ACCGTCGACGTCCGGGTAGATCGTCCGCAGCGACTCGTGCCGGCCGAGCACGTCGACCACCGCGGAGCGCAGCGCCTCGACGTCCAGGACGCCGGTCAACCGGATCGCCCCGGGGATGTTGTTGACGGCCGATTCCGGTTCGAAGCGGTTGAGGAACCACATCCGCTGCTGCGCGAGCGACAGTGGGACCCGCTCGGGACGTTCCTGTGCGACGAGCGGCGTGCGGCCCTGGGCCTCGCTCTGCTCGACGCGGGCGGCGAGAGCGGCTACGCCGGGCGCCTCGAACAGGACACGAACGGGCACAACGGTTCCCAGTTCGGAACCGAGGCGCGCGACGACCTGCGTCGCGATGAGCGAGTTGCCGCCGAGGGCGAAGAAGTCGTCGTCGAGCCCGACACGGTCGACACCGAGGACGTCGGCGAACACGCCGGCGACGACCTCTTCGACCGGGGTCGTGGGTGCACGGAAGCCGCGAGCTCGAAGACCGGGTCGGGCAGCGCCTTCCGGTCGACCTTGCCCGAGCTGCCGAGCGGCATCTCGTCGAGGACCACGAACTGCGACGGCACCATGTAGGCCGGGAGCACCGCGCTCAGCGCGGCCTGCGCGGCGTCGCGGTCGAAGGTCGTGTTCGGGGCCGGGACCACGTAGGCGACGAGCTGTTCGTGCCGCACCTGCGCGGCGGCCTGCGACACCCCGGTGTGGTCGAGCAGCGCGGTCTCGATCTCCCCGAGCTCGATACGCAGACCGCGGAGCTTGACCTGGAAGTCGGTGCGGCCGAGGTACTCGAGATCGCCGCTGCGGTCGTTGCTCCAGCGCACGAGGTCGCCCGTGCGGTACAGACGTTCACCCTCGCCGAAGGGCGAGGCGACGAAACGCTCGGCGGTCAGATCGGGGCGGCCGACGTAACCGCGCGCCACCTGCACGCCCGCGAGATACAACTCTCCCACGACACCGGCGGGAACCGGCGACAGCGCGAGTCGAGCACGTAGGCGCGGGTGTTCCACACCGGAGCGCCCATCGCGACGGAACCACCCGTCGTTCCTGCGACCGGGCGGGCGGTGGCGTGCACCGTGGCCTCGGTGGGGCCGTAGAGGTTGTGGAGTTCGGCGTCGCTGATCCGGGAGAACTGCTCGGCCACCGACAGCGGGAAGGCTTCACCTGCGACGAGCACGGTGCGCAGCGACGCGCAGTCGTCGGGCGACACCGACGCGGCGAACACCGCGAGCATCGACGGGACGAAGGAGGTCGCCGTCACCGCGCGTTCGCGGATGACGGTGCCGAGATAGGCGGTGTCGCGGTGACCGTCCGGGACCGCGATCACCATGCGCGCACCGACGGCGAGGGTGCCGAACAGTTCCCACACCGACACGTCGAAGGTGAACGGGGTCTTCTGCAGCACCACATCGTCGGGGCCGATCCCGTATTCGGTGGTGATCCACCGGATCTGGTTGACGACCGAGGCATGGGCGACCGCCACACCCTTCGGGCGTCCCGTCGAACCCGAGGTGAAGATCGAGTACGCGGTGTTCGACGGCCGCAACGGCGCGAGGCGGTCGGTGTCGGTGACCGGCCCGGCCGGTGTCGCGGACAGTCGAGGCCGTCGATCGCGAGCGACGGCACCGATGCCGCGGCCGGCACGGAGAATCCGTCGCGTTCGGTGGTCAGCACCACCACGGGCGCGGCGGTGTCGAGGATGTGGCCGTTGCGATCCTCGGGCTGATCCGGATCGATCGGCACGTAGGCACCACCGGCCGTGACGACCGCGTACATACCGACGAGCAGATCCAGCGAGCGGCGCATCGCCAGACCCACCGACGTCTCCGGTCGGACACCGAGCGAGATCAGGTGTCGCGCAAGACGATTCACACGCTCGGAGAACTCGCCGTAGGTCAGCGTCTCGCCCTCGAACTCCACCGCGACCGCGTCCGGCGATCGCCGGACCTGCTCGGCGAACAGATCGACGAGGGTCCCGGCGTCGCCGAGTGCGTGCTCGGTGGCGTTCCACGTGACGAGCACATCGGTGCGCTCGGCATCGTCGAGCAGCGCGACATCACCGACCGGGAGTGCGGGTTCGGTCACGACCGCGGTGAGGATCCGGGTCAGGCGCTCGGCGAAGGACTCCATCGTCCGGGCGTCGAACAGATCGGTGGCATAGGTGAGGTCGACGAGATAGCCCTCGGCGGTGGCGTCGTCCGAGACGGTGACCTGCAGGTCGAACTTCGCGAGTGCCGCGTCGACATCGAGCGCCGAGACGGTCAGGCCGGGCAGTTCGAGGGAGTCGGCGTCGAGGTTCTGGAACGCGAGGAGCACCTGGAACAGCGGGTGCCGTGCCGTCGACCGTTCGGGGTCGATGATCTCGACGAGCCGCTCGAACGGCAGGTCGGCCTGCCCGAACGCTTCGAGGTCGGCGCCGCGCACCTGTCCGAGCACCTGCTCGAACGACTCGCCGCCCTCCACCCGGGTGCGCAGCACGAGGGTGTTGACGAACATGCCCACCAGATCGTCGAGCGCCGCG
>LATQ01000001.1:2390595-2393798 GCA_001017865.1 Rhodococcus sp. IITR03 | reverse complement strand
GCTGGTGATGTAGCGTCGCCGCGTGCGCGTCGTCGCCGCGCACCGATGCCTCGCGCACCTCGCGGACGGCGACGCTGCCGTGGCCGTCGGAAAGCCAGACCGCACCGTCGGATTCGCCGACGCGGTAGCTGTGACGCCGGCCGTCGAGCACGACCGCCAGATCGGAGCCGTGCAGCACGGCGCTGAACCGGTAGGTCTCGCCGTCCTCGACCTCGGCGACACCGGCCGCCGGGGTTCCGGTCAGGCGCACGTGTGCGGTGCGGTCGCCGGAGGTGAGCCGCGACGTGACGGGGCGGTGGGCACCGACGCGCCACCCGTCGGGCACCGCCCACGGATCGGTGGTGTCGCCCGCCCAGCGGTCGAGGCCACCGCAGATCGCGGCGGCGACGAGCGTGGAATCGGCGGTCGTGGGGGCGGTGTAGTCGCCGACCCGGCGGTCGAGGAGTCCGGTGTCGAGCGCACCGGCCACGACGTCGTCGTCGGCAAGCAGGAACCGCACGAAGTCGACGTTGGTGACGACGCCGAGCACGGCGGTCTGTGCGAGCGCCCGGTCGAGGCGTCGCAGCGCTCCGGCGCGGTCGTCGGCGTGGGCGATGACCTTGGCGAGCATCGGGTCGTAGTCGCTACCGACCACGGTGCCGGCGCGGATGCCGGAGTCGACGCGCACGCCGGGACCGGTGGGTTCGACGACGTCGGCGATCTCACCGCCGGTCGGGAGGAAGCCGCGGGCCGGATCCTCGGCGTAGACGCGAGCCTCGATCGCGTGGCCGGTGAGGGTGATGTCGTCCTGGGTGAAGCCGAGCGGCTCGCCGGCGGCGATGCGCACCTGCCACTCGACGAGATCGAGGCCGGTGACCATCTCGGTGACCGGATGCTCGACCTGCAGTCGGGTGTTCATCTCCATGAAGAAGAACTCGTCCGGCTTGTCGGCGGAGACGATGAACTCGACGGTGCCGGCGCCGGTGTAGTCGACGCTGCGCGCGGTGTTGCACGCGGCCTCACCGATGCGGGCGCGGGTGGCCTCGTCGAGCAGCGGCGAAGGTGCTTCCTCGATGACCTTCTGGTGCCGTCGCTGGAGGCTGCACTCGCGCTCGCCGAGGTGGACGACGTTGCCGTGCGCATCCGCGAGGACCTGGACCTCGATGTGCCGGGGGCGCTGCACGAACCGTTCGAGGAAGAGGGTGTCGTCGCCGAACGCCGACGCCGCTTCGCGACGGGCGGATTCGAGCGCGGCGGGCAGATCCTTCGGGTCCTCGACGAGGCGCATGCCCTTGCCGCCACCACCGGCGGAGGGCTTGACGAGCACGGGATAGCCTACTTCCTCGGCGCCCGCGATCAGTTCGTCGTCGCTCAGTCCGGGCCGGGAGATGCCGGGCACGACGGGAACGCCGAACTCCGACACCGCGGCCTTGGCGGTGATCTTGTCGCCCATGGTCTCGATCGCGTGGGCGGACGGGCCGAGGAAGGCGATACCGGCGGTGGCGCATGCGGCGGCGAAAGCCGAGTTCTCCGAGAGGAATCCGTAGCGGGGTGGATGCCCTGCGCGCCGGTGGCGAGCGCCGCGTCGATGACCTTGTCGATCACCAGGTAGCTCTCGCGCGCCGCCGCGGGTCCGAGCAGCACCGCGGTGTCGGCCTCCTGCACGTGGCGGGCGTCGCGGTCGGCCTCGCTGAACACGGCGACCGAGCGGATGCCCATCGCCTTCAGGGTGCGGATGACGCGCACCGCGATCTCGCCGCGGTTGGCGACCAACACCGTGTCGATCCGAGTCGTATCAGTCATGGGTGCACTCACATCCGGAAGACGCCGTAGGAGACCGGCTCGAGCGGGGCGTTGGCGCACACCGACAGTGCCAGTCCGAGAACTTTTCTGGTGTCTGCGGGATCGATGATGCCGTCGTCCCACAGGCGCGCGGTCGAGTAGTAGGGGTTGCCCTGCTCCTCGTACTGGGCGCGGATCGGAGCCTTGAACTCCTCCTCCTGCTCGGCCGTCCAGGGCTTACCCGAGGCATCGAGCTGGTCGGAGCGCACCGTGGCCAGCACCGAGGCGGCCTGCTCGCCACCCATGACGGAGATGCGGGCGTTGGGCCACATCCACAGGAAGCGAGGCGAATACGCGCGACCGCACATCGAGTAGTTGCCGGCGCCGTACGAGCCGCCGATGACGACGGTCAGCTTCGGCACCCGCGCGCACGCGACCGCGGTGACCATCTTCGCGCCGTGCTTGGCGATACCGCCGGCCTCGTAGTCGCGGCCGACCATGAAGCCGGAGATGTTCTGCAGGAACACCAGCGGGATCGAACGCTTGTCGCACAGTTCGATGAAATGCGCTCCCTTGACGGCGGATTCGCCGAAGAGCACGCCGTTGTTCGCGATGATGCCGACCGGGTGACCATGGATGCGCGCGAAGCCGGTGACGAGCGTCTTGCCGTATTCGGCCTTGAACTCGTGGAAGCTGGATCCGTCGACCACACGGTCGATGACCTCGTGCACGTCGTAGGGGATGCGCGAGTCGGTGGGCACCACGTCGTACAGCTCGGTGGGGTCGGCCTCGGGCGGGGTGGTGGGTTCGACGTCCCACGGGCGCGGGGTGCGCGGACCGAAGGTGGAGACGATGTCGCGCACGATGCGCAGCGCGTCGCGGTCGTCCTCGGCCAGGTGTCGGTGACGCCGGAGACCTTCGAGTGCAGGTCGCCGCCACCGAGTTCCTCTGCGGTGACGACCTCGCCGGTCGCGGCCTTCACCAGCGGCGGGCCACCGAGGAAGATGGTGCCCTGATTGCGGACGATGACGGCCTCGTCGCTCATGGCGGGGACGTAGGCGCCGCCGGCGGTGCACGAGCCCATGACCGCGGCGATCTGCGGAATCCCCTTGGCGCTCATGGTGGCCTGGTTGTAGAAGATGCGGCCGAAATGCTCGCGGTCGGGGAAGACCTCGTCCTGCCGCGGCAGGAAGGCGCCGCCGGAGTCGACGAGGTACAGGCACGGCAGGTTGTTCTGCAGCGCGACTTCCTGCGCCCGCAGATGCTTCTTGACCGTGATCGGGTAGTAGGTGCCGCCCTTGACGGTGGCGTCGTTCGCGACGATCACGCACTCGCGGCCGGCGATGCGGCCGATGCCGGCGATCATGCCGGCGCCGGGGCACTCGTCGTCGTACATGCCGTCGGCGCGAGCGGTGACAGTTCGAGGAACGGCTGCCCGTGTC
>LATQ01000001.1:2373985-2390495 GCA_001017865.1 Rhodococcus sp. IITR03 | reverse complement strand
GGCTCCACCAGGGTGCGGGGCCTCGGCGGGCTCGGGCCCCGTCGCCGTGAGCAGCGTTCGGCCTCCCCGGGCGAGAGGATCGCCAGGTCGCCCACGCAGGTCGACGCATCGGCGACGATCCCGGCGAGGAGCCGCGCGAAGCGTTCCGCGAAGACCGCGACCGTCGCGGCGTCGAACAGGTCGGTGGCGTATTCGAACAGGGCGTCGAGGCCGGCGGGCTCGCCGTCGTCACCGGTCTTCTCGGTCACCCAGAGCTGGATGTCGAACTTGGAGATCGGCACGTCCAGTTCGGCGCCGACGGCGTGGACTCCCGCGAACGAGACGTCGCGCGCGGTACCCGGTTCGAGGGACAGCGCGGCCTGGAACAGCGGGTGCCGCGCGGTCGAGCGCGGCGGGTTGAGCACCTCGACGAGACGCTCGAAGGGGACGTCGGCGTTCGAGAACGCCGTCAGGTCGGTCTCCCGGACGCCGGCGAGGTAGTCCTCGAACGACACGCCGGGATCGACCCGGGTGCGCAGGACGAGGGTGTTGACGAACATGCCGATCAGGTCGTCGAGATCCTTCTCCCCGCGGCCTGCCACGGCGGTGCCGATGGCGATGTCGTCGGAACCGCTGAGGCGGGACAGCAGCGCCGCGTAGGCCGCGTGGACGACCATGAACAGCGACGCGTGCTGCTTGCGGGCGAGGTCGACGAGACCGCGGTGGGTCTCGGCGTCGATCGCGAAGCGGTGCTTGTCGCCGTTGTAGGAGGAGACGGCGGGCCGGGTCCGGTCGGTGGGCAGGTCGAGCTGGTCGGGCAGACCGTCGAGCTCGTTCACCCAGTAGTCGAGCTGTTGCGCCGCAACGGAATTCGGGTCGGCCTCGTCGCCGAGGGCCTCGCGCTGCCAGACGGCGTAGTCGGCGTACTGGACGGGAAGCGGCGTCCAGCTCGGCTTGTTCCCTTCGGTGCGGGCGCTGTAGGCCGTGACGACGTCGCGGGCGAACGGGCCGAACGAGGAGCCGTCGGCTGCGATGTGGTGCAGCACCATCGCCAGGACGTAGTCGTCGGGGGCGAGCCGGTACAGCGCGACACGGAAGGGGACGTCGCGGACGACGTCGAAACCGCGGCTCGCGAGGTCGACGACGGCCGCGTGCAGGTCCTGCTCGTCGACGTCGATCGGCTCGAGCGGGACGACGACCTGCTCGACCGGAAGGATCGTCTGCTGCGGTTCGCCGTCCACCTCGGGGTAGACGGTCCGCAGGCTCTCGTGCCGCGCCACCACGTCGGCGAAGGCGTCGGACACCGCTGCGGCATCGACGGCGCCGGTGAGCCGCACCGTGAACGGAAGGTTGTAGCGGCGGTACTGACGTCGAAGCGGTTGAGGAACCAGATCCGTTGCTGCGCAGTCGACAACGGCAGCACGTCGGGTCGCGGGCGAGCGACGAGCGGGGACCGCGCGCCGGTACCGATCTGCTTGGCGAGCCGGGTCGCGAGACCCACGACGGTGGACGCCTCGAACAGCACGCGCACGGGCACCTGGGTGTCGAGCGCGGCTCCGATGCGGGAGACCACCTGGGTGGCGACGAGGGAGTTGCCGCCGAGTTCGAAGAAGTCGTCGTCGAGACCGACACGTTCGACACCGAGGACCTCGCCGAACGCTTCGGCGACGGCACGCTCGGCGGGAGTGCGCGGCTCACGGAAGATGCGGGTGCTGCTGAAGACCGGCTCCGGCAACGCCTTCCGGTCGAGCTTGCCGCTCGTGTTGAGCGGCAGCGCGTCGAGCACCATGAGTGACGCCGGAACCATGTACGACGGCAGCGACCGGCCGGCGTGGTCGGCGAGATCGGAGGTGTCGATGGTGCGGCCGGGAGCCGCGACGACGTACCCCACGAGCTGGTCGCCGGTGGGGGTCGCCACCACGAGCACGACGGCCTGCGAGACCGCGGGGTGCGCGAGGAGCACCGCTTCGATCTCGCCGAGTTCGATGCGCTGGCCGCGGAACTTGACCTGGAAGTCGGTGCGGCCGATGTATTCGAGCAGACCCGTGCCGTCGGCGGCGGTCTCCCACCGCACCAGGTCGCCGGTGCGGTACATCCGCTCGCCGGGCGCCCCGAAGGGATCGGCAAGGAAACGGTCGGAGGTCAGGTCGGGACGGTCGAGATACCCGCGCGCGAGCTGGATTCCGGCGAGGTACAGCTCGCCGGGCCGGCCCACCGGCACCGGACGCAGCCGCCGGTCGAGGACGTATGCGCGGCTGTTCCACTGCGGGACGCCGATCGGGACGCTGTGCACGTCGCCGGGAGCGGCCCGGTGGTAGGTGATGGAGACCGCCGCTTCGGTGGGGCCGTACAGGTTGTGGAGCCGGCCGGGCACATCCGCGCGAAGTCCGCGGCGGTCTCGGACGGCAGGGCCTCACCGATGACGAAGACGTGGCGCAGCGAATCACACGTTCCCGCAGGCGCGTTCGCGACGAAGACGGTGAGCATCGACGGCACGAAGTCGGTGATCGTGACGCCGTGCTCGGCTATCTTGTTCGCCACGTAGACCGGGTCGCGGTGTCCGTCGGGTGTCGCGATCACGAGGGTCGCGCCGACGCGCAGGGGCATGAAGAAGCCCCACAGCGACACGTCGAAGGTCGTCGCGGTCTTCTGCAGGTACACGTCGGTGGAGGTCAGACCGTACTGGTCGTTCATCCACTGGATCTGGTTGTCGATCGCCACGTGGCTCACGGCCACGCCCTTCGGTCGGCCCGTCGAACCGGAGGTGAAGATGACGTAGGCGGTCGTGTCCGGCAGGATCGGTCCGCGTCGTTCGGCGTCGGTGAGCGGCGTCGTGCCGAACCGCGAGTGGTCGAAGGTGTCGACGTCGATCGTGGGGATGCCTTCGGGCAGCGTCACGTCGTCGCGTGCCGTGGTGAGCACCGCCGCGGGGTGGGCGGTCTCGAGGATGTAGGCGGTGCGATCGGCCGGGTGGTCGGGGTCGATCGGCACCCAGGCGCCACCCGCCTCGACGATCGCGTACATGCCGACGACGAGCTCGAGCGAGCGTCGGATCGACAGGCCGACGAGGGACTCGGGACCGACACCGAGACCGACCAGTGCCCGGGCGAGGCTGTTCACCCGCGCGGCGAATTCGGCGTAGGTCAGCGATTCGCCTTCGAAGACCAGCGCGGTTGCCTCGGGGGAGGTCGCGACCCGGTCGTGGAACTCCGCGAGCAGGTCACGGCGATGCACGGGATGGTCGGTGCGGTTCCAGTCACGGACGACCCGGTCGAGTTCGGTGCCGCCGGCGAGCGGAATGTCCCAGACGGGCCGGTCGGAAGCCGAACCGACGAAGCGGTCGAAGAACTCGACGAACCGCGCGTGGTCGGAGGCGGCCCGGTCGGGTCCGTAGAGATTCGGGTTCGACTCGAAGTCGATGTGGGTGTTGTCGCCGCTGGTGTAGACGTTGACGCCGAGATCCTCGATCAGACCGGTCGACAGGATGTTGATCCGTCCCACCATGTCGCCGAGTCGGACCTCGTTGTCGAACAGCATGATGTTGACCCACGGCCCGAAGAAGGTGGACTGTGCTCCACCCGCGGAGGTCGCGGCGCGGTCGCGGACGATGTCCTCGTGCCGGTAGCGCTGGTGGCGCAGCGCGCCCGAGACGGCAGCACCCGACGCGCGATGAGGTCGTGCACGGTGGTCTCGTCGGTCACGCTCAGCCGGAGCGGGACGACGTTCGAGACCATGCTGCCGGAGCGGCGCAACAGGGCGGTCGTGCGAGCCGCGACGGGCAGGCTCAGGACGACGTCGGTCTGCCCGGTCATCTGGCGACGTAGGCCGCGAACGCCGCGATGACGGCGGTCGCGAGGCTCGTGTTCTCCCGCTCGGACAGCTGCTCGACACGGCGTTCGGTCCCGTCCGACAACGCCGCGCTGTCGATGCGGCTGACCGGCGCGGGCGCCGCGGTGCGGCCGGCGAGGCTCGTGGGCTCCTCGATGCCTCGATCTGCTGCGCCCAGTACTCGCGGTCGTCGGCGAACCGCTTCGATCCGCGGTACTCTATCTCGACGTCGTAGACCTTGCGCAGATCGGACGCGAGGCTCGGGGACGGTTCGACGTCGTCGACCGACGCCGTGTAGAGCTCGGCGATGCGGGTCATGAAGGTCGCGGCGGCGAAACCGTCGAGCGCGAGATGGTGGACGCGGTTGTACCAGAAGTAACGACGGTCACCGATGCGCAGGACCGTCGCGGAGATCAGCCGGTCGCGGAGGACGTCGACGGGGCGGCTGCGGTCGTCGCGCATCCAGTCGAGGGCGGCCTGACGGGGGTCGGGTTCGCCCCGCAGGTCCTCGTAGCCGACGGAGTCGTCGAGGGTGGGATCGACGAGCTGGTAGGGCTGGGCGTCGACCTCGATGAACCGGAGGAAACCCGATCCCATCTCGCGGGCGGCGCGGACGCTCGCGGCGTGCAGCAGGTCGAGGTCGAGGTCGCCTCGAGTTCGACGTACTGAGCGATGTTGGCGGGCACCGTCGGGTCGACGTGCTGGGCGAACCACATTCCCAGCTGTGCCGGCGAGAGCGGAAAGGCACCGGGCGGCACGACGCCCCGCGAGTTCCCCGCTTCCGATCCGCCGTTACCCAGCGAGTCCAATCCCCAACCTTTCTCTCACCGTCGCGCAATCCCCCATCGGCGGTAGCTTGCGCAGCGCACAACCCTCTCGGTTTATCTGCTGAGCAGGTGAGGATCGTTACGGCGTGGTCGGGCGGTAGAACTCTCCGCAGGACCGGACGCAGCAACGGATCCCCAGCCTGTCGGCCGAGGCGCCCGAAGCAGGTTACCCGCCGGTCATCACCGGAGCCCATGACATACGCATCGGCCCCAATCTACAGGGTGCCCGCCCGGGCGCCGACCGACTGTCACCGAGTGCCGACGGTCACGTCCACGCCACGGCGATGATCACATTGAGAATGCCCAGACCACCGGCGACATGGGCGAGGGTCGCGGTCGAGCCGGGATTCTGCTTCTCCTTCTTCAGGCCGATGAACGCGACGACGAGCACGGCGAGGGCGACCAGCAGCTTGATGCCGATCTTCATGTGGTTCACCTCGACGACGTCCTGCGCCTCCCGGAGACCGACCAGGGCCAGACCCGTCACGACCTGCAGGATGGCGCCGTGCAGCATGCCGGCGACGACGCGCGGTTCCTTGATGACCGCGAGCCACGAACCGATGATGCCCGCGAGGCCGATGAAGTGCAGGATAAGGAAGATCTTGATGGCGATGTCCATGGGCGCAATCCGACCATTCCGGGCGTGGGCTGTCCAGTAAGGCGACACTCAGCGAGTGCCCGGGATCACGCCTGGCTGCGGTACCAATCGAGCAGGTCCGGGTCGTCGATCGCGGTGCGGTCCACCGCCCTGGCGGGATCGGCTCCCTGCAGGATCCGTTTGAGGGGAACCTCGAGCTTCTTACCGGTGCGGGTGTGCGGCACCCCGGGCGCGGCGACGATCTCGTCGGGCACGTGCCGGGGCGAGGCGTGCTCGCGCACGGCCGCACGGATCCGTTCCTTCAGTCGTCGGTGAGCGTGGCACCCTCGGCGAGGACGACGAACAGCGGCATGCGGTACGTGCCGTCGGGTCGTTCGATGCCGAGCACGAGCGACTCGACGATCTCGGGCAGGGTCTCCACGGCCTGGTAGATGTCGGCACTGCCCATCCGCACGCCGTGACGGTTGAGCGTGGAGTCGGACCGGCCGTGCATCTCGAATGTGCCGCGCTCGGTGATCGTGATCCAGTCGCCGTGCCGCCACACGCCCGGATAGACGGAGAAATAGGAGTCGCGGTAACGACTACCGTCCGGGTCGTTCCAGAACCGCACCGGCATGGACGGCATGGGAGCGGTCACGACGAGTTCGCCGACCTCTCCGCGCACCGGGCGGCCCGCCTCGTCGAAGGCGTCGACCGCCACACCGAGGCAGGGCACCGAGATCTCCCCCGGCCACACCGGCACGGTGGGGACGGCCCCGACGAAGGCCGTGACGACATCGGTCCCGCCGGAGATGGACATCACCTGCACGTGCTCCCCCGCGTTGTGCGCCAGCCACGACGACGAGGAGGCGGGCAGCGTCGACCCGGTGACTCCGACGCTCGGAGGGCCGACAGATCGTGGTCGTCCTGCGGAACGACACCGGCCTTGATGCAGGCCAGCACGTATCCGGGGCTCGTCCCGAGCACCGTGACGTTCTCGTCGGCCGCGATCCGCCACAGGCGATCGACCTCGGGGTGGGACGGGGCGCGTCGTAGGTGACGACGGTGCACCCCACGAGCAGCCCCGAGAGCAGGAAGTTCCACATCATCCAGCTGGGGCTGGTGTACCAGAGGAAGCGGTCGCCGGGACGGAGGTCGAGGTGCAGCGACAACGCCTTGAGGTGCTCGAGCAGCACACCGCCGTGGCCGTGCACGAGGCCCTTCGGCGGGCCGGTGGTGCCCGAGGAGAAGACCACCCACAGCGGGTGTCGAAAGCGACGCAGGGGTTCGAGGTCGGCGTCGCCGGAGACGGCGTCCTGCCAGTCCAGGACGGTCCCGTTCCGTCCGCCTGTGTCCGATGGCGGCTCGCCGGCCGTGTCGAAGGACGTTCCGCCGTCCGACACGACGACGGTCAGGGCGAGGCCGGGCATCGCGGCGCGGAGGCGGTTCACCTCTCGACGCGGTCGTGCCGCCGTCCTGCATAGCGGTACCCGGTCGCCGTGACGAGTGCCCGCGGTTCGAGTCGGCCCAGACGGTCGATCGCCGCGGGCACGGCGTAGTCCTGTCCGCAGCCCGCCCAGACGGCCCCGATGCTCGCCGTGGCGAGCAGGGCGACGATCGCTTCGGGGATGTTCGGTAGGTAACCGACGACACGGTCGCCTTCCCCCACCCCGTGCGCTCGGAGGTCGCGGCGAGCGCGGCCGTGCGGCGTTCGAGTTCGGCCCAGCCGATCTCGCGCCGGTGTCCCTCCTCGTCGAGATGGACGACGGCGGCCTCGTCCGGGGGACGCTCCCGGAAGACGTA
Organism: Rhodococcus sp. IITR03; assembly: GCA_001017865.1. The sequence goes on along the minus strand of LATQ01000001.1, from coordinate 2,383,481 downwards.
CTCGGCGAAGTTCAGTCTCGCGCCCGGGAACCACACGGCGCCGGGCATGGCGGCGTCGGCCAGAGCCGGGCCGGGATCGGTGTGGGAGACGACGTCGAAGGCGTCCCACACGGCCTGCCAGAAATCACCGGGTTCGTCGACGGACCACTGCCACAACGCCCGGTAGTCGGGCAGGTCGAGTCCGTGTCTCTCCTCGACGAACCGGGTGAACCCGGTGACGTTCGCCTGCTCGATATCGACGTCTGTCGGCGTCCATTGCGGTTCCACCACAGTTCACCTCCGGTCCGGGACCGTATCCGAACACGCCCGAAGGCCCCGCTCGGGCCCGACAGGAGGTGGTGCACGGCCGATCGCCGTGCACCACCTCCCGGTCGTCCGGGCGGAGCCCCGCGCGACGGGCTCTCGGCTATCTCCTCTCGCGCGTCGCAGAGGTGTAGATGAGAGTGAGAACCACCGCGACGGCAATGGAGATGATCCAGCGGATCCAGTCGATGCCGGAGGTGTCCTCGTTGCCTTCGGACGAGATCATCCCCCAGATCCAGTAGCCGATCAGCGCGCCGATGATGCCGATGATGATCGTGATGATCATGCCCATCGCCTGCTTACCCGGGATCACCAACCGGGCGAGGATGCCGATGACTGCGCCGAAGATGATGGTGCCGATGATTTGTCCCATGGTGAGCCTCTCTGTTCGGCGCCGCACCTGCGGGCGGCGCAACCTCGACGACCATGTACCTCCTCAGTGTCGATCATGAACAGCGCACGCGGAGGCCGAATCGACGTCCCTTCCGGGTGAATTTCCTTCTCCGGCAGGCCGGGATCTCACCGGCCCCCGTCTGCTCCTGCCGCCGCGAGCAGCGCGATCGCCTGCTCGCGCATCTCCACCTTGCGGACCTTTCCGGTCACCGTCATCGGGAACTCGTCGACCACGTGCACGTAACGCGGGATCTTGTAGTGGGCGAGTTTCCCGGTGCAGAACGCCCGGAGCGACTCGGCGTCGAGCGGCTCCGCGCCTTCGCGCATCCGGATCCACGCCATCAGTTCCTCGCCGTACTTCGTGTCGGGCACGCCGACCACCTGGCGTCGAGGATGTCCGGGTGGGTGTAGAGGAATTCCTCGATCTCGCGGGGTAGATGTTCTCCCCGCCCCGGATGACCATGTCCTTGATCCTGCCCGTCACCGAGACGTACCCGTCCTCGTCCATGACGCCGATGTCGCCGGTGTGCATCCATCGGGCCGCGTCGATCGCCTCGGCGGTCTTGTCGGCTGATCCCAGTAGCCGAGCATCACCGAGTAACCGCGGGTGCACAGTTCGCCGGGTTCGCCGCGCGGCACCGTCAGTCCGGTGACGGGGTCGACGACCTTGACCTCGAGATGCGGGCCGACACGACCGACGGTGCTCACGCGCCGCTCGATGCTGTCGTCGCTGCGGGTCTGCGTCGAGACCGGGGAGGTCTCGGTCATGCCGTAGCAGATGGAGACCTCGCTCATGCCCATCCGGTCGATGACCTGCTTCATCACCTCCACCGGGCACGGTGATCCCGCCATGATGCCGGTGCGCAGGCTCGACAGGTCGTAGTTGTCGAATCCCGGGTCGGCCAGTTCGGCGATGAACATCGTCGGCACGCCGTACAGCGACGTGCACTTCTCCTCGGCGACGGCGCTCAGCGTCGCGGCGGGATCGAAGCCCGGCGCCGGCAGCACGATGGTCGCGCCGTGACTCGTGCACGCGAGATTGCCCATCGTCATCCCGAAGCAGTGGTACAGCGGGACGGGGATGCAGACCCGGTCGCGTTCGGTGTAGTGGCACAGCTCGCCGACGAAGAAGCCGTTGTTGAGCACGTTGTGGTGACTGAGGGTGGCGCCCTTGGGGAAACCGGTGGTGCCCGAGGTGTACTGGATGTTGATCGGATCGTCGGGCGACAACGAGGCCTGGGCCGCATCGAGCGGTGCCCGGTCCTCGGTGAGCGCGGCGCGGCCGGAGTCGACGAGTTCGTCCCACCGCGGCGAGTCGAGCAGGACGACGTCCTCGAGGTCGGGGCAGTTGGGCCGTACGGTCTCGATCATCTGCGCGTAGTCGGAGGTCTTGAACGTCGGGGCGGACACCAGCATCCGCACACCGGCCTGTTCGAGGACGTACTGCAGCTCGTGCGAGCGGTAGGCAGGTTGATGTTGACGAGGATCGCTCCGATCTTCGCGGTCGCGTACTGTACGAGCACCCACTGCCAGCAGTTGGGTGCCCAAATGCCGACGCGGTCGCCCTTGGTGATGCCCGCCCGCAGCATACCGAGCGCGAACGCGTCGACGTCCGCGACGAATTCGCTGTAACTCCAGCGTTTTCCGGCGGCGGAATCGACGAGCGCCTCACGGTCGCCGAAGCGGGCGGCGGTGCGGTCGAGGTTGTCGCCGATGGTGTCGCCGAGCAGCGGGACGTCCCAGGCACCCTGGGCATAGCTGGGCAGACGGTCGACGTCGAGGCCGGACATCGCATTCTCCTTCACGAGACGGGGATACGGCTGTGGTGGGCGGTCGTCGGGCTGCTGCCGGACGACCGCCACCGGGGGTGGATCGGTGCGAGACGGATCCGCCTGCGGCGGATCGGTGCGAAACGGATCCGCCTGCGGCGGATCAGAGAGCCCGGTCGCGGGTCTCCATGAGTGCCGCGGTGCAGACCAGGCTCACGAGGCCGATCGCGGCCAGCATGATCCCGATCGCGATACCGCCGTAGGAGGCAGCGAGCGGTGCGGCGATCATCGGCGGGATGGCGCCGCCGAGGACACCGGCGAAGTTGTAGCCCAGACCGGCACCGGTGTAGCGGTAGCGGGTCGCGAACATCTCGGGCAGCAGTGCTCCGCACGGTCCGTAGGCGATACCGAAGATCGCGAGGGTGATCATCATCCCGAGCACGAACGCGATCGGTGAGCCGGTGTCGAGGAGCGGGAACAACACCAGTGCCCAGACCACGGAGAACGCGCACGAGACCATGATGACCTTCTTGCGCCCGAAGCGGTCGGAATACAGCGCGGACAGCACGATCGCGAGACCGAAGACGAGCGACGAGGCGATGCCCACCATCAGGACGAACGGCCGGCCGAATCCCAGCTTGGACGTCGCGTAGCTGGTCAGGTAGCCGTGCCCATGTAGAAGAAGGCGAACATGATGGCCAGCGCACCGCCGGCGAGGAAGATCTCCTTGGCCTGGTAGCGCAACGCGTCGAGGAAGGGCAGCCGGCGCGGGGCCTCGACCTCGGCGGCCGGGGCACTACGGCGGGCTTCCTGCTCCGCACGAAAGACAGGAGTCTCTTCGATGGCGAGGCGCATGTAGAGGCCGATGCCGACGAGAACGATGCTGAGCAGGAACGGGATCCGCCAACCGTAGTTCAGGAAGGCGTCGTTGGTGTCGCCGAGGGCGAGACCGGTGAACAGGAAGGTGCCGCTCGACAGGGCGAAGGCGATGGCGGGACCGAGCTGCGGGAACATCGCGTACAGACCGCGTTGGCCCGGTGGCGCGTATTCGGCGGTGAGCAGGGTCGCGCCGGCCCACTCACCGCCCACTGCGAAGCCCTGGGCGAATCGCAACAGCACGAGGATGATCGGGGCGGCGACACCGATGGTCTCGGCGCCGGGTAGAAGGCCGATGAGCAGGGTGGAGATACCCATCAGCAGCAGCGTGGAGATCAGCGTCTTCTTGCGTCCGATGCGGTCGCCGAAGTGCCCGAACAGCATTGCGCCCACGGGGCGGGCGATGAAGGCGACGGCGAAGGTCGCGAAGGAGGCGACGGTACCCGCGGTCGATCCGAGTGCGGGGAAGAAGACCGTCGGGAAGACGAGCGCTGCGGCGGTGCCGTAGATGAAGAAGTCGTAGAACTCGATCGTCGTGCCCATACAGCTGGCGACGGCGACGCGCCGGATACCGGGCCCTTCCTTCGAGGGTCCCGCGTGGCGGGGTGTGGATGGATCGGGACGCGAACGTCCCACCGGTCCGGCGACGGGGGGTTCGGCAGCCCCCGGGGTCGACACACTGGTCACGTGAGTCCTCCGTTGTCCGTTCGAACCGCGGGCGTGATCGCCTCGGCGGATGAACGAAACGTAGTGATGCCGGTCACCCCCTCGCCACCCCCGAAAGGGGGGTGCGGGTGACCGGCATCACATAGTGTGCCGAACGAACGAAATTGTCAGCGGTCGGCGGCGCCCGCGATCTCCTGGCGCATCTCGCCCCACACGGAGGCGTAGGAGTCGATGTTGGCGGCCGTGGCCCACGCCAGCGAGCCGCCCTTGATCTTCTCCAGGGCCTCGGCGAACAGGTCCTGGTAGCGCGACAGGCGCGGCACGAACGCCGACACGTCGTCGAACAGACTCTGTGCCCGGCGGTCGAGGCCGATGAGGCCGTCGACGAATCCGTCGGCGTCCGCGTTCTCGAGGAGCGTGTTCAGCTCCTCGTCGAGCGGGAGGAACTGGTCGTAGAGTTCCGAGATCGAATCCTCGTCGATGGAGACCCGTTCGGCATCGAGCTGATCGTTCAGCTCGGAGGTGCCCTTGTCGGTGAGGCTGATGCCGCCGTCGTTCTCCGACGCCTTGCCCTGCTCGAGGAGCGCGGCCACCGCGGCCTGACCGGCCGACACCGACACCCCGAGGTGCGCGGCGATCACCTCGGCCGTGACCTGCTTCTTCAGACGCACCGTCTGCAGCAGTGCCAGTTCGTCCACGTTGCCTGCGAAGGCCATGCCCACTCCTCGTCGCACCCGCCGGGCGCCCACGTCGTCGTCCGGAATCCGGACGGATTCCGTTCCGATTCTGACGCACACCGGCAACCGGCAGGTGAGTCACCCTCCTCCCGATGGATCATGCAGAGGGGATCACGGGGACAGGCCGGGCACCGGGCACGCATCGGCGGCCTCGGCGACCACGGTGGCACATCGGACACGGCGGGCTCCACGCCGGCCTCCCGGTCCCGCCCGGTGAGCGGCCGGTCGGCTTCCAGGAGGGCCAGTTCGTCGGGAGTGAATGCGCGCCCCCTGCTGAGGAAACGCACTCCCTCCGGACTTTCGAGACTGAACCCGGAGCCGCGTCCGGGCACCACGTCGAGGACGAGACAGGTGTGCTTCCACGCCTCGAACTGCGAACCGGAGATCCACACCGGCACGGCGTCGGCGCCGACCGGCGGATCGGAGCGGGTCTCCCCTGCCCCGAGACGCAGGTCGAGGACTCCGAGGAGCACGTCGCGGTCGCGACGACGAAATCGCCCTCGGGATAACACATCGGCGCGGAGCCGTCACAGCATCCGCCGGACTGGTGCATCATGAGCGGTCCGTTGCGCTGCGCGAGGCGGCGCAGCAGGGCGACGGCATCGACGGTCGCCACGATTCGCGGGACGGTCACAGTCCTGCCTTTCCGTTGGGGTGCACGATGTTCCGAGCGTATGGCAACGGCGCTGCCACGTCGTGCGGACGTGACAGGCGCCGAAGTTCGGATCAGAAGAAGCCCTGTGCCTTGGGGGCGTAGGACACCAGGAGATTCTTCGTCTGCTGGTAGTGGTCGAGCATCATGTGGTGGTTCTCGCGGCCGATGCCGGACTGCTTGTAACCACCGAAGGCCGCGTGCGCGGGGTACTGGTGGTAGGTGTTCGTCCACACCCGGCCGGCCTGAATGGCGCGACCGGCACGGTAGGCGACACCACCGTCACGGGACCACACACCGGCACCGAGACCGTAGAGGGTGTCGTTGGCGATCGAGATCGCGTCGTCGAAATCGGAGAAGGACGTCACGGACACGACCGGGCCGAAGATCTCCTCCTGGAAGATGCGCATCTTGTTGTCGCCCTGGAAGATCGTCGGCTGCACGTAGTAGCCGCCCGAGAGGTCGCCGCCGAGATCGGCGCGCTCACCACCGGTGATGACCTTGGCACCCTCGCTCTTGCCGATCTCGATGTACGACAGGATCTTCTCGAGCTGGTCGTTCGAGGCCTGAGCGCCGATCATCGTGTCGGTGTCGAGCGGATCGCCCTGGCGGACGGCTTGGTGCGGACCGCGGCGAGCGAGAGGAAGTCGTCGAAGATGTCCTGCTGGATCAGCGCACGCGACGGGCACGTGCACACCTCACCCTGGTTGAGGGCGAACATCGTGAAGCCTTCGAGCGCCTTGTCCTGGTAGTCGTCGTTCGCCGACAGCACGTCGGAGAAGAAGATGTTCGGGCTCTTGCCACCGAGTTCGAGGGTGACCGGGATCAGGTTCTGCGAGGCGTACTGCATGATCAGCCGGCCGGTGGTGGTCTCACCGGTGAACGCGATCTTGCGGATGCGCGGGCTCGACGCGAGGGGCTTACCCGCCTCCACACCGAAACCGTTGACGATGTTGACCACGCCGGGCGGCAGCAGGTCGCCGATGATCGAGATCAGGTGCAGGATGGACGCCGGGGTCTGCTCGGCGGGCTTGAGGACCACCGCGTTGCCGGCGGCCAGGCCGGCGCGAGCTTCCACACGGCCATGAGGATCGGGAAGTTCCACGGATGATCTGGCCGACGACGCCGAGCGGCTCGTGGAAGTGGTAGGCGACCGTCTCGGAGTTGATCTCGGAGATCGAACCCTCCTGCGCGCGAATGGCTCCCGCGAAGTAGCGGAAGTGTCGATCGCGAGCGGGATGTCGGCGTTGAGGGTCTCGCGGATGGGCTTGCCGTTGTCCCACGACTCGGCGAGGGCGATCGACTCGAGGTTCTCCTCGATGCGGTCGGCGATCTTGTTGAGGATCACCGCGCGTTCGGCGGGCGAGGTCTTCCCCCAGGCCGGTGCGGCGGCGTGGGCTGCGTCGAGCGCGAGTTCGATGTCCTCCTCGGTGCCGCGAGCGACCTCGGTGAACACCTGGCCGGTGACGGGGGTGACGTTCTCGAAGTACTCCCCCTTCACCGGAGGCACCCACTGGCCGCCGATCCAGTTGTCGTACCGGGACCGGAAGGACATGAGGCGTCGGGCGAACCGGGACGGGCGTACACGGTCATGTGCATCTCCTGCAGCGTCGAGCGGTCGGTATGTGATCCGGAACACTACGAACGCGAGGGTTGCAACTACGTTGCGAGCTGCCTGTCCAATCGGGTCAATGTGGCATCGACCTGCGCGAAGCGGGGCGACCGAGGATCGATCGATGCCCGGTAGGCCGCCCAGGCGGTGATGTCCTCGCGGCCGTGGACGGACGAGGTCCATTGCGCGAGCAGATGCTCCTCGCCGCAGCGCAACAGCGCCGCCCGCACGCCCGAGCGGAGTTCGTCGCGGATCTCCTCGATGCCCGGCGCCATCGATCCGGGCAGGATCTCCCCGGTACAGAGGCGGACCGCCGAGGCCACGTCGCCGCGGTCGAGTGCGCGACGCACGTCCGCGACATCGGTGTCGAGCGTGGTGAGCAGCCGGTAGGGCCGCGAGCCGAGGTGTTCGGCCCCGAGCACCTTGCGCAGGCGCGACATCTCGGCGCGGATCGTCACCGAGTCGAGTTCGTTCTCGTCGAGCAGCACCGCGAGCCGGTCGGAGCTCAGGCCCTCGGGGTGATCGGCGAGGATCAGCAGGATCTCGGCCGTGCCGAACGGGACAGGCCGACGCGTTCGCCTCCGCGGTGCAGGGCGGCCGCCCGGCGCCGATCGTCTCGATGCGCGGCGTCGCCGAGGGGAACAGCGGGCGGCCGCTCAGGGCATGCAACCGCAGTTCGGCCTCCGCCGCCGCGACCGTCGCGCGAACGAGTTGCAGGACCTCGGGCGCGGCGACGCGGTGACCACCGGTGATGTCGATGGCACCGAGGACCCGGCCGCTGGTGGGGTCGTGCACGGGAGCGGCCGAACAACTCCATTCGTGCACCGTGCGGTTGAAATGCTCGGCGCCGAAGATCTGCACCGAATGATCCACGGCGAGAGCCGTTCCCGGAGCGTTCGTGCCGACGCGGTCCTCGCTCCAGTCGGCACCTTCGACGAAGCTCATCGACAGGGCGCGGTCGCGCGCGGCGTGGTCGCCCTCGACCCACAGCAGCCGTCCCTGACCGTCGGTGACGGCGACCAACAGTCCGCTGTCGGCGGCGTCCTCGACGAGGAGCTTGCGCACCACCGGGCGGATCAGCGACATGGGGTGGCCGGCGCGGTACTCCTCGAGTTCGTGCCCGGAGAGCAGTGCGGGTTGTTCGACGACGTCGGGATCGATGCCGCGTTGCAGGCTCCGGCTCCACGAGTCGCGGACCACCGAGCGCACCCCGTCGAGCCGATCCTTGCCGCGCGCGGAGACGAATGTGCCGTGCGCGCGCAGCACCGCGGTGTGGTGCGCGGCCACGTCCGCTCCCGGGTCGAGTGCCACCCACGGTTGGTCGTCGCGATTCCACGATCCGTCATGTACCGGCGCCTCCTCCCCCGACACTGTAGTCGGGATCACACCGTGTGCGGCAGGGCATCCCTCGCGGTCGCGGCGACCCGGTGGGCGAGCATCACCGCGGTGGCGTGCGGTCCACGGCTCGGGACCTGCGGAAACACCGAGGTGTCGACGACGCTCAACCCATCGATCCCGCGCACGCGGCACCACTCGTCGACCACGGCGTGCTCGTCGTCGCCCATCCGGCACGTTCCGGACAGGTGCAGCGACGTTCCGAGCCTGCCACCACGCGCGTCCACGCTGCCGGCCTCGACGACGCCGGTGGTCGCGGCGAGGAGGTCGGCGGCGAGCCGGACACCCTCTTCCAGAGCTCGCCGGTCGGCCGCGTCGGTCAGGTATCGATAGTCGAGCAGAGGTGGACGTCGCGGGTCGCGTTCGTCGAGCACGATGCGTCCGCGACTGCGTGGGCGCGTCAGGACGACGCCGAGCACCGGATCGGCGACACCACTGCCGGGGATCGCCGCACCGAATGCCGCGGTGTACGGGCGCAGTTCGAGGTTCTCGGTGTGCAGGACCGTCTCGAGCAGCAACGTGTGCGACGGGAGACCCGGGCGGAACCGGTAGGGGACGGTGAACTCCGGGTGGTCGGAGAAGTCGCAGCCCACCCCGGGAAGGTCGTGCAGCGGATCGATGCCGAGCCGGCGCAGTTCGTCGGCCGGTCCGATGCCGGAGAGCATCAGCAGCTGGGGGGACCTCACCGCGCCCGCGGCGACGATCACGTGTCCGGCCGAGATCGTGCGTGGTCCGTCGGGTCCGGCGATCTCGACGCCCACCGCGCGACCGCCGCCATCACGATGCGGGTCGCGGACACCCGCCGGCGACCGTCGGATTCGGCCGGTCCAGGACGGGCGCGAGGTACGCGAGGAACGGACCCACCCTCGTGCCGTCACGCACGTTCGACGGAACCGCACCCACCCCGTCGGTCCTGGAGCGTTGAGGTCGGCGACCGGTGTGAATCCCGCACCTTCGGCGGCGTCGACGAAGGCACGCGAGAGCGATGCATCCGTTCGCGCGGCACCGGGCGACGGTATCGGCGACGTCGTGCAGTCCGCGGATAGTCGCGGCGATCTCGCGCGATACCACAGAGCGTGACGCATAGAAGGAG
>LATQ01000001.1:2365349-2373885 GCA_001017865.1 Rhodococcus sp. IITR03 | reverse complement strand
GTGGGCGCGCACCCGTCGCGACGACACGACGTCGGGCGCGAGCGCGTGCAGCGTCGCGGCATCGGCGGTCACACCGGTGCGGATGTCCACTCCCCTGCGGCGACATTCGGCGTCGAGGTGCGTCACGCCGCCGAGCAGTTCGGCACCGGTGGCGGCGCGGCGGCCGCCTCACGGATCTGGCCACCCGTGCACCCGGTTCCGTTCGAACAGAGTGACCGAATGTCCCTGTCCGGCAGCCGTTGCCGCCGCCCTGAGACCGGCGGGTCCGCCGCCGACCACGACGACCCGCTGCGGTGCGGCAGCCTCGGCAGGGCCGTCGGATTCGTATCCGGCGTGAGGATTGACCGCGCATGCGATGGGACGGTTGAGTCCGACCCTGCCGATGCATTCCTGGTTGCAGCCGATGCACGGCCGTATCTCGTCGTCGCGTCCGGAGAGGACCTTGTTCGCGAACTCCGGGTCGGCGATCTGCGCGCGCACGGCGCCGACCAGATCGCATACTCCGTCGGCGAGCGCGGCACCGACCTGTTCGGGTCGGGTGAAACGCCCGACCCCGACGACGGGCAGCGACACTGCGGCCCGGATCGCGTCGGGGACGAACAGCGAGTAACCGTGCGGGGTGGACATCGGGCTTCGACCAGATGCAACGTCTCGGTTGCGACGCCCACGGACGTGTTGAGGTAGTCGACGTCGCCGCTCGCTTCGAGCATCCGCGCGACCTGCACGGCATCGTCGATGCCGACACCGCCGTCGGTGCCGTCGTGACCCGTCAGTCGCACCCCCACGACGCGGTCGCGCCCGACGGCGTGCCTCACGGCGGACACGACCTCGAGCAGCAGACGGGCCCGCCCGGCGAGGTCCCCGCCGTAGCGGTCGGTGCGACGGTTCGTCGCGGGTGCGAGAAAAGCGCGCAGGACGGACGCCTGGGAGCACTGGATCTCGACACCGTCGAAGCCGCCCTCGGCGCAGCGGCGGGCGACGTCGGCGTAGCCCGCGACGAGTTCGGTGATGTCGGATTCCGTCATCGCGCGCGGGACCTCGCGGAAGAGCGGGTCGGGTTCGGGGCTCGGTGCCCACAACGGTTGCCCCGTGTACATCGAGGTCCCCTGCGCGCCGTTGTGGTTGAGCTGCGCGAGGATCCGCGTGCCGTACCGGTGCACGGCGTCGGTGAGGCGTCGGTAACCGGCGAGGACGTCCGGGTCCCAGCCCCGGATCAGCTTCTCGTAGGGCCGGTCCGAGGGGTGCACGGTGTGCTCCTCGGTGACGATCATCGACGCGCCGCCGCGTGCTCTGGCTTCGTAGTACGCGATGTGCCGGTCGGTGACGGTGCCGTCGACCGAGAAGTTGGTCAGGTGCGCCGGGAAGACGATGCGGTTGCGCAGGGTGACCGGACCGATCCGCAACGACGCGTGCGGAACGGTGCCGGCCCCCGTGCGCGTCACGGTCAGACCTTCGAGTTTCCCTGGTCGACGGCCATCTGGCTGCCGGTGATCGTGGAGGCCCGATCGCTCGCGAGGAACAACACGGTCTCCGAGATGTCGTCGGGGTCGGCGGCGGGCTTCTCGGTGAGGATGGGGACGAAGTTCGGTCCCCACGAGGGGTTCTTCTCGAACAGCTTCAGGACGCTGACGTCGGTGCCCATCGGGGTGTTCACGCCGTAGGGGTGGATGGAGTTGACCCGGATCCGGTACGGGCCGAGTTCCTTCGCCGCCGCCTGCGTGATACCGACGAGACCGAATTTCGCTGCCGCGTAGTTGATCTGACCGGGCATCGCCTTGAGTCCCGCCACCGAGCTGACGACGATGACGGATCCGCCGTTGCCGGCCTCGATCATCGCGGGGGCGGCTGCCTTGAGGGTCTTGAAGACACCGGTGAGATTGATGTCGATCAGCTCTTCGAACTGGTCGTCGGGCATCTCCCAGAAGCGGTTCCAGCTGCAGATGCCGGCATTGGCGACCACCACGTCGAGCCGTCCGAACTGGGCGACGCCCTCGTCGACGACGGCCTTCAGCGCCGCGCTGTCGCGCACGTCCGCGACGCGCGCAAGGATCTTCCCGCCGGCCTCCTCCACGAGCCGAACCGTTTCGTGGAAGTCGTCCTCGGTGGCCTGCTCGTAGGTCACGTACTCCGAGACCGGGGCCGCGATGTCGACGCCGATGACGGACGCACCCTCGCGCGCGAAGCGGATGGCGTGGTTGCGGCCCTGTCCGCGTGCGATCCCGGTGATGAAGACGACTTTGCCGTCGAAATCTCCCATGTCAGCCCTTCCCGTCGACCCAGATCAGAACACGTTTCAGTGTGCCCCACGTTACAGTGCCGTGGCGACCCGGTATCCCTCTCGGACGGCCTCGCGCACGGTCCTCGGGGCCGCGCGGTCGCCGATCGACCACGATCCCGACTGTTCGGACACTTCGTGCGGTAGCAGGGGTGCGCAGTCGACCAGGACCGCGTCCGCGACCGGCGTGGTTTCCCCGGACACCCGGTCGACAACGACGACTCCGTCGGCATCGACGGAACCGATCCGGCATCCGAGATGTCTCGCCACGCCCGCCCGCTGCATGCGGACGTCGAAGGCGACGAGGCGCCCGTCGGCGCGAGTCGTGATCCGGCGACCGGATCACCCGTCGCGTAGTGGACCTCCACGCCGCGCTCCACGAGACGGTCGACGGACGTCATTCCGCCACCGGACCACCCATCGGATCCCACACGACCATCCGGACGCAGGCGGCCGAATCCCCGACAGCACCTCCGCGGCGGTCGCGTACCGCTCGGGCGCGGTCACCTGAAAAGAGGGTGGACGTGGAAGCCCGCCGGTGGCCTGCACGACCTCCGTACCCGCGGCGAGCGCACCCTCGATGTCGGCAGCACTCACTTCCGTGCCGGTACGGATGTCGACGCCGGACTCCAGGCATTGCTGTTCGAGCCAGTCGACGAGCGCAGCGAAGTCTGGCCGGCCACCGCGCGAGACGGCGGCGATCGTCCACCGACGCTCGTCCGCCTCGACCAGGACGACACGGTGACCGCGCGTCGCTGCCACGCGGGCTGCTTCCAGGCCGGCCGGTCCGGCACCCACCACGAGTACGTCGCGTGCGGAGGTCACCGGTCGGGGAGAGTCCCGTGTCTCGGCGCCGGCCTCCGGGTTCGCGATGCACCCCACGATCGGGTTGTGGAAATCGTCGACGAGGCACGCCTGGTTGCAGCGCACGCAGGGACGCGGCCGACGACCGCGACGGGCGGCGACGACGAGGCCGGGGTCGGCGATCTGTGCGCGGGTCATCTCGACCAGGTCGCACGTGCCGTCGGAGAGTGCCCGCTGCGCGTGTCCGAGGTCGGCGACGCTGCCCTGCAGAGCGATCGGAACCGATCCGGCGACCGCCTCCCGGATGCGGTTGCACAGTTCGTCGTTGAATCCGGCAGAGATATGCGCGGCGGGCCGATACGACTCGGGTGAGAACAATCCGCCGCGCACCACCGTGAGCAGATCGATCGACGGTGCGATCGCGCGGACGTATCCGGCGGCGATGTCGGGAGTGATGCCCGCCCACGGCGCGTTCTCGTCGCACGAGAGTCTCAGGGCGAGGATGCGATCCGCACCGATCCGCGTGCGAACGGCGGCGATCACTTCGCGGAGCAGCCGCACACGGTCGGTGCCGTAGGTGTCGTCGCGGTGATTGGTCAGCCCGGAGAGGAACTGCCGCAGCAGCGAGGTCGGTCCCGCGTCGAGTTCCACTCCATCGAGATCGGAGTCCACGGCGACGACGGCGACGCGGGCGAAGGACTCGACGAGCTCGGCGATCTCACGCTCGGTCGCCTCGGCGGGCAGTTCGCGTGTCACCGGGTCCGGCACGCGCGAGGGTGCCCACAGCGGTGCGCGGGTCCACGCGCTCGAACCCTGGAGGCCGCGATGGCCGAGGCCTGCGAGCACGAGTGTCCCGTGCGGACGGCAGGCCTCGACGATCCGCCGGTAACCGTCCCCGCAGCGCTCGGCCAGCGGCGCGCGTTCGTAGGGATGGTCGGAGGGGTGTACCGAGCCGTTTCCGTGACGACGATCCCGCACCCACCCCGTGCACGTCGCGCGTAGTACGCGACGTGACGGTCCGAGAACGACCGGCCGTCACCGAGATTCGTGACGTGCGGACCGAAGATCACCCTCGACGGAGCTGTGCGTCCGGCGAGGGTGATCGGTTCGGTGAGCGCGGGGCCCATGTCGTCGGTTCGGTCAGATGCCGAGGTCGCGGCGGAAACCGTCCGGCACGAAGATGTCGTCGGGGGTGAGCTCGTGGATCGAGTTCTTGCCCAGTCCCATGAGGCGGAACCGATTCCGCCGGACAGGATGTCGAGGACGTTCTCCACACCGGCCTGGCCGTTCGCGGCCAGACCCCACAGGTACGCGCGACCGATGAGCACGGCCCTGGCGCCGAGCGCGATCGCCTTGACGACATCGCTGCCGCGGCGGATACCACCGTCGAGCAGCACCTCGACGTCCTTGCCCACCGCCTCGGCGATCGCCGGCAGTGCCCGGATCGGCGCCGGGGTGCCGTCGAGGTTGTTGCCGCCGTGGTTGGACACCGAGATGGCGGTGACCCCGGCGTCGACGGCGCGCTTGGCGTCGTCGACGCGCATGACGCCCTTGAGCATGAACGGTGCGTCACCCCACTGCTCGCGCAGCCACGCGACGTCCTCCCAGGTGGGCAGGGGCGTGGTCATCCACTCGCCGTAGGCACCGAAGAAGGTCGGGGCCTGACCCTCCGGCGGCGTGAGGTTGGGGGTGGTCAGATCCGGCACACCGCCGGTCTTCGCCCATTCGAGAAGCCACTTGGGGCGGGTGATGCCCTCGGGGGCGAACTTGACCATCGCCTCGAGGTTCATCCGCTCCGGGATGGCGGGACTACCCCAGTCGCGACCGTTGGAGAACGACCAGTCCAGGGTCATGATCAGGCCCTTCGCACCGGCGGCGCGGGCACGTTCCATGCGCTGGATCAGTGTGTCGCGGCTGCCACCCAGTACATCTGGAAGAAGGTCTTGTCGTTGACCGCCGCGACTTCTTCGATGGATTTGCTCGCGAACGACGACAGACCCATCGCGGTGCCGCGGGCGGCGGCGGCGCGGGCCACGGCGACCTCACCGTCGGGGTGTACGGCCTGCACGCCGGTCGGCGAGATCATCACGGGCAGGGACACATCCTGTCCCATGATGGTCGTGGCCATCTCCCGCTTGTCGGACAGCCCCGCGACGTGCGGGGCGAATCCGAGTTCGCGGAAGGCGGTGGTGTTGTCGTCGACCGTGATGCCGGCCTCGGACCCGGCGACGAGCGCGCCGTAGACGGACTTGGGCAGGCGTTTGCGGGCGCGCTGCTGTGCGATTGCGACGGTCTCGAACCACGGTCCTGGGCCCACGGATTCTTCAACCAGGAAGGCTTGGCCATCGTCGGTCGTCTCCTCGAAGATCTAGAGCCCTGCGAGCGGATTCTCGTCGCAGAACTTGGCGGGGGGCTTGGTGAGCAGGGTCAGCGGTACCGGTGCGGCCGGGGTGCGCCGTTCGGCGCGCTTGCCGGTACGCGAGTGGTCGACGCTCGACTGCGGCACGGTGCGCTCGGCCTCGAGCGCGGACTGTCCGTAGCCCTGCACGCATTCGGGATCGGGGCCGTCCATCGGCAGGCCGGTGAAGAACTTCGCGGCCATGCAACCGCCGCGGCACGCGTCGAAGAAGTTGCACGACGCGCACGCACCGGCGGACTGCGGTTCGCGCAGTTCGCGGAACAGCTCGGAGTTCTTCCACACCGACGCGAAACCACCGTCGGTCAGGATGTTTCCGGCGTGGAAGTTCTCGTGGATCGCAAACGGGCACGCGTAGACGTCGCCGACCGGGTCGATCAGACACACCACGCGTCCCGCACCACACAGATTCAGTCCGGGCAGCGAGCCACCGCCCTCGCCGCCGAAGGCGGACAGGTGGAAGAACGAGTCGCCGGTGAGCACGCCCTCGCCGTGGGCGACGAGCCAGTCGTAGAGCTGCCGCTGCTGCTCGTGGGTGGGATGCAGGTCGTCCCACACGTCCACGGCGCGGCCGGACGGGCGCAGTCGCGTGATGCGCAGGGTCGCGCCGTAGCGGTCGGCGAGAGCTTTGAACTCGTCGAGCTGGTCGACGTTCTGGCGGGTGACGACGACGGAGATCTTCGCGTCGCGAAAACCCGCCTCGGACAGGTTCTCCAGCGCGCGCACGGCCATCGCGAACGAACCCGGCCCGCGCACGGCGTCGTTGACCTCGGCGGTGGCACCGTCGAGGGAGATCTGCACGTCGACGTAGTCGGAAGCGGCCAGCCGGGCGGCGACCTTCTTGTCGATGCGCACACCGTTGGTCGAGAACTTCACGCCCACCTGATGTTCGGTGGCGTAATCGACGAGTTCCCAGAAGTCCGATCGCACGGTGGGTTCGCCGCCACCGATGTTGACGTAGAAGACCTGCATGCGCTGCAGCTCGTCGATGATCGCCTTGCACTGTTCGGTCGACAGTTCGCGCGGGTCGCGCTTGCCCGACGAGGACAGGCAGTGCACACACGAGAGGTTGCAGGCGTAGGTGAGCTCCCAGGTCAGGCAGATCGGGCGTCGAGGCCCTTCTCGAACTGGTCGACGAGGCGACCGACCTCGGTGGGGCGGAGGTGGTGGGCGGTTCGAGCAGCGAGGTCATGGGCTGGTCCTTACAGACGTCAGGCAGGAACGATCATGTGCGAATCGGCCAGGGTGCCAGGGCACGCACGTAGGGCCGCTCGGCGTTCTCGTCGATCCCGTGCGCTCGCAACGCTTCTCGCACCGAACCGTGGTCGCCGAGGGATCGGACGACGTCGACGATGACGGTGTTCTTCAGGAACGACAACTTGCGGGTGCCGAAGTGGTAGAGCAACGCCCCGAACGGCTCGGGGCGAAGCGCTACCTGCGGGTGGAGCCGCCAGCCGGCACCCGGATCGAACATCTCGGTGTCCATTGCTATCCCGGTGTCCATTGCTACGGGGGACACGTCGGTGGCTCCGGGTGCGGTCATGTCAGTACACGCCGCACATGCCGTCGATGGAGACCTCTTCGACGAGGGACTCCTCGATCAGATCGGATTCGATCACGGCGTTGTCACGATCGGACATGTTTCCTCCTCGGTTTCTTCTCCTGGATCGGAGTCGGTCGTCACAGCGGACTTGCGCTGTGAGCCGGTTCACCACTGTAATGGCATCGAGTGCAGAATGTCACGCCTCCGGGAGGAAGAATGACGCGTAGCCGCGGGAAACCGTCCGCTCGGATAGGTCGCCGCCCGTCCACCTCGAAGGAGGAACTCGCCGCAATCGGCATCGAGCTGTTCATGGAGGCGGGCTTCGACGAGACGAGCATCGACGACATCGCCGAGGCGGCCGGCATTGCCCGACGCACCTTCTTCCGCTACTTCCCGTCGAAGAACGAGGTGGCCTGGGGAAACTTCGACGAACACCTCGCCGGCATGCGCGCGAGCCTCGAAACGATCCCCGAGGACGTCCCGCTCTCGGCAGCGCTCACCACCGCCCTGCACGACTTCAACTCCTTCCCCGACAGCGAGACCGAACGACACCGCGCGCGGATGGGGCTCATCCTGCACACGCCCGCACTGCAGGGCTATTCGTCGGTGATGTACCAAGGGTGGAGACGTGTCGTCGCCGAGTTCGTCGCCCGTCGTATCGGGGCGGATCCCGACGACCACATCCCCCGCACGGTCGGCTATCTGCTGCTCGGTGTCGCGATCTCCGCCTACGAGGCGTGGCTCGACGAACCCGGATCGGACCTGCACGAATACCTGACCATCGGGATGGGGACACTGACCGCCGGTCTCGACTACAGTGACCCGCACTCCCCTTCCACGCCTCCCCCTGCCACACTTCCGAAAAAGGTTGCGAAACAATGACCCTGCTCGATTCGCTCGCTCCCTGCAGCCCGGGCCGGTGGACACACGACCACGTGACGGTCGAACGCGTACCCGCCGGACCGCTGAACGTCCGGCGCGTGGACGACCGGCTCCACGTCACGCATTCCCTCACGGCCGAGCAGATCAGCGAGCGCCTCGTCGCCGAGGTGACCTCCTCGATCCAGGACGCCGAGTTCGGCCAGGACGAGTTCGAACTGACGATGGTGGGACTCGTCCGTTCCACGGTGCCGGGTGCCCTCGACTCGTGGGTCACCTACTACCGCAACTCGCTCGGCGAACTGCTCGACGGTACAGCCGATTTCGCGCCCATCCACGATCGGGCCGCCGAACTCGTCCGTGGGAGCGTGCTCGACCTGGGGTCGTGTTTCGGTTTCCTGCCGTTGCGACTCGCGGCCGCCGGCACCGCCGGCACCGCCGTCACCGCCGTCACCGCCACCGACATCCTGCCCGGCACGATGCGCCTGCTCGATGCGGTCGCACCGCGGCTCGGACTGCACGTCGACACACTCGTGTGCGACGCGGCGAACGTCCCGGTCCCGACGGCAGCGCCGACAGCCGTCACCGCGATCACCGCATCGAGCACGCGACGACGACC
>LATQ01000001.1:2360827-2365249 GCA_001017865.1 Rhodococcus sp. IITR03 | reverse complement strand
CCTGCACGATGCGGTCGCCGCGCTCGGACTGCACGTCGACACACTCGTGTGCGACGCGGCGAACGTCCCGGTCCCCGACGCAGCGCCGACACCGTCACCGCGATCCACCTGCTCGAGCACGTCGACGACGCCCTCGGTGCCACGATCCTCGCCGAGGCGCTACGGATCGCCCGGGAGCGGGTGGTGGTCGCGGTACCGTTCGAGGACGAGGCCACGGTCTGCCACGGACACGTGCGCACCTTCGACCTGCCCGCGCTCGAGGAACTCGGGCGCAGCACCGGGCGTCCCTTCGAGGTGTTCGAACACCACGGCGGGTGGCTCGTCATCGGGTGATCCACCGGGCCATCCGCCTGCCCGCCCATCCGATTCCCGTCCGGCGACGAATACCCGGTGTGGACGGAAGGAGGTGGCGCGATGGACCAGATCGTCGAGAGCCACTTCGGCTGGACGACCCGGCGCGTCGTCCTCCCCCGCCGCGCCGCGGACCGGGAGATGTCATCGTCGTCCGGAGTGGTGACGGACTGTCGGCCGCTCCCCGAGCGGCCGGACGTGCGGCTGCTCGTCTACCACGACGACGCGGACGACTCCGACTACGACGCCGTGGCGATCGGAAAGACCGACGGCGCGAACGACATTCCGGTACTCACCACCGTCGAGGAGTGCCTGCTCGTCACCGCGGTCCGGCCCGGGACGGTCC
The DNA here is from genome assembly GCA_001017865.1 of Rhodococcus sp. IITR03. The sequence goes on along the minus strand of LATQ01000001.1, from coordinate 2,364,552 downwards.
CGCGATCGTGCTCGCCGCGCCGCCGGGTGAGGACGAGGGCCGACGGGTCCGGGAGATCACCCGGCAGCTTCTCCGAGGCGGACCGCTACTGCGCCTGATCCTGTACACCGGCGCACTGTCGGTACTCGTGCCGCTTCACTCGCCTGCTCCGACCGGACGCTGACGCGGTGTGGACGTCGGGTCCGTACTCGCCCGGGCAGACGTGGTCGACCAGCACGTGTTCGCGGTCGTACTCTCCTCCACGCAGCGGCCTGTACGGGATTCCGGATTCCGACGACAAGCCGTCGAGACGATCGTGCAAACGATGCTCCTCGCGCAGGAAGTCCTCCTCGTCGAGTCGGTCGGCGCTCGCGACGAGATGCGGTCGGAGTACCCGCATTCCGGTGTAGAAGCCCGTGCCGTGCAGGAGCGGCCACAGCACGTGATCGATCGACCCACTGATTCCGCGCGTCCGAGCGCTGCGGCCCGATCGCCCGCCGTGACGACGGCGAGCATCGTTCTGCCCGCCAGTCCCCCGTCGCCGTATCTGCGGACGCGCCCGTGCTCGTCGCGGACACCGAACGCGAAACCGTTAGTGAACACGCGGTCGAACCATCCCTTCAGGATCGCCGGCGTGCCGTACCACCACAGTGGGAACGACACCACGAGGTGGTCGGCGGCGCGCAGTGCGTCCTGTTCGTGGCGGATGTCGTCGGTGAGGAGCCCGGTCGCCGTGGCGTTCTTCTGCCGCTCCGACAACGTTCTCCCCGGCGCCGCACCGAAGTCGGCGCCGGAGAGCACCGGATTCCAGTTCATCGCGTAGAGATCCGAGATCGCGACGTGCGTGCCCGACTCGCGTAGTCGTGCCACCCCCGAGCGGACGAGGGCGTGCCCCAGTGAGGCGTCGTCCGGATGGGCGTGCACCCACAGAACGCTGCCCTTCTCGACGCTGCCCTTCTCGACACTGTCCTTTTCTGCACTGTCCTTTTCTGCACTCTTCTTCTCGGCCATGTCTCCATAGTCTGGGGACGGGAACGGTATGGGAAGTACGCACTTTGCGATCACATACGGACCGAAAGGTAACCATCGGCGATGACCAGGAAGTTCCGATGACGGGAAATTTCGACGGCACAGGAGTTCCGATGACACGGAAGGCCGTGGAGACGGCGATGCAGGTGTGCCCGGTGGAGATCGCCGTGGCGGTTCTCGGGGGCGCGTGGAAGCTCACGATCGTCAAGAACCTGATCGACGGGCCCTGCCGGTTCGGCGAACTGGGTCGCGGGTCGGTCCCGTCAGCGCGCGGGTGCTCACCCGGCAGCTCCGCGAACTGGAGGCCGACGGGATCGTGTCGCGCACGTCTTCGCCGAGGTGCCGCCGCGGGTGGAGTACGAACTGACCGAGCTCGGCCGGACCCTCGAGCCGGCCGTCGCGTGGCTCGACGACTGGGTGCGGCCTACAGCAGCAGGCTCACCGCGCAGAGCTGAGTGCTGGAAGGGGCCGGGCGGTCAGATCAGCCTGCTTGCTGGCGGCGTAGACCGCCTCGGCCCGGCGGCTCACCCCGAGCTTGCGCATGATGTTGCTGACGTGGAACTTCACGGTGGTGGCCGAGATGAACAGCTGCTCACCGATCTTCACGTTCGACATGCCGGCGGCGAGAAGCTTCAGCACCTCGAGTTCGCGGCCGGTCAACTGTTCGGCGGATGTGCCCTGCCCGTTGAGCGAACGCACGACCGCCGCCGCGCTGCGCGAGGTGAAGGCGCTCTCGCCGCGGGAGACCGCCCGGATGGCGCGCACCAGCTCGGTGGTGTCGACATCCTTGACGACGTAACCACGCGCGCCCGCGTGCACCGCCCGCACGACGAGTTGTTCGTCGAGGAAGGTGGTGAGCACGAGCAGACCGATGCCGGGTGCGCCGAGGACAGCCGCCCGCACAATCCCAGCCCTTCGAAGTCCGATCCGGCCGAGAGCTTGAGATCGAGCAGCACGATGTCGGGACGCATGCGGTCGACGAGCGCGAGCGCCTCCACGTCCGTCGAGGCCTCCCCCACCACTTCGAGATCCGGTTCGCGGTCGAGGATCGAGCGGAGTCCCTGGCGGAGGATCGCGTGGTCGTCGACGAGTGCGATGCGCACCGTGCCGGGCCGCGCCCGCGGGGTCGCCTGCGGTGGTGTGACGGTCATGACGGTTCTCCCACCTGTTGAGCTACAGCATTGTCCTGCAACGGGATACGGGCCGCGATCCGCACTCCACCGAACCGGGAACGACGCACCTCGAGGGTGCCGCCGAGTTCGCGGGCGCGGGCCTGCATGTTCGCGAGACCGCGATGGCTCCCGTCGAGATCGTTGGCGGCGAGTCGCAGCATCACCCGCAGACGCGCCGGGTCGCCGTCGCCGTCGTCGGCCACCGACAGCAAGACCGCATCGCGTCCGTAACTCAGCCGCAGCACCACGCGACTCGCGTTGGCGTGCACCGCCGCGTTGAACAGCGCTTCGCCGGCGATCCGGAGCAGGGCGTGCTCGGCCTCGCCGCTCAACTCGACCGGTGTGCCACCCATCCTCGTCTTCACCTCGAGTTCGCCCGGCATGTGGGCCACGCTGAGCTGTTCGAGCATCTCCGGCAACGACATCCGTTCGGAGTCGGACGGCCGGTTCAGCGCGTAGATCGCAGACCGCAACTGCTCGACGGCACCGCGGGTGAGTTCCTTGGCGAGGTCGAGTCGTTCGCTGCGTTCGGCGTCGGGGATGTCGCTGCGGCACACCTCGATCTGCATGCCCGCCGAGAGCACGGCCTGCGTGACGCTGTCGTGGAGTTCGCGCGCGATGCGGTGGCGTTCCTCGTCGAGGGCCTGGTTCCGGTGGGCGACGCCCAGCTGCCGCTGCGTGAGAGCGAGTTTCTTCAGGGTCGCTTCGAGCTCCTCGTTGCGTGCCTGCAGATCGGCGGCGGAGCGGTTCGCTTCGCGGTAGGCCTGCTCGGCGCGTTCGAGCAGGAGTTGTCCGCGTTGGTAGAGCGCCGAGTTCTGCAGCGCGACCGCGGTCTGGCTGGCGAGGATCGACAGGACGGCGCGGTCGGTGGTGTCGAGGACGCGGTGGTCCGGCGTCCACGCGGCGATGGCACCGGCGACTCCCCCGTCGAGGACGATGGGCACGAACACGTGGTGGTTCTCGACCAGCTCGCGACGTTCGACGGCACCGGTACGCACGGCGTCGAGCAGGGCCACGACCTCATCGGGCAGGGGCGGACCCTCGACGTTGTCGACGAGGAAGGGAGTGGCGTCGGGGCCGAGCACGAGCTGCGCGGCCCGGCATCGGGCAGGACACCGTCGGCGAGGGGCGAAAGCAACCCACGTCGCGCTCAGGTGCGCACGGGCGGCTTCGGCGACGGCGCAGATGAGCGTCTCCGGCCCCTCGACCGTACGCACCAGTGCCCGGGAGATCAGTTCGAGTGCGTGGACGACGCGTTCGAGTCGTTCGGCGGCGCCGCGGTACTGCGGATAGAAGGTCGACTTCCCGGAGCGGAGTCCGGTCAATGCCGACAGGTCGGGAGCACTCACAGCGCCGTCCGGAACAACTCGATCATCTGGTCGCGGGTCGCGGTACGCGGATTCGTCGACATGCACGCGTCGCGCAGTGCTCCCTCGGCTAGTCGCGGCAGGTCTTCCTCCGCACACCGAGTTGGCGCAGTCCACGCGGCACGCCCACCTGGCGGGCGAGCGCGTCGATGCGCGACGCGACGGCTCCGATGGCTCG
>LATQ01000001.1:2353692-2360727 GCA_001017865.1 Rhodococcus sp. IITR03 | reverse complement strand
CGCATGCGGCGCAGCACCTCGTGGCACGCGAGTTCGATCTCGGCACGATCGATGCCGGCGGCGTCGTGCGATTCGGGTGCCTCGACGCCCTCGGCGCCCGGCACCGCGGCGGCGAGCGAAGCCACGAATGCCTCGACCGCGTCCACGAGTCGCGCGAGTTGTGAGGCGGAGAGAGGTTCGTCGAGGACCTCTCCCCCGTACGTGCGGTGCGGGTCGTAGGCGTCGAGCCACGCGAGGATCGACGCCGGGTCGTCCCACGACAGCGATCCGACGACCGCGGCCCCGGGTTCACCGGACAGATCACCCACCGTCGTGGTCGCCGCATTCTCGACGTCGATGGTGTAGGTGACGCCGCGACGGCCCGAGTCCGCACCCGTGTCCACCGACAGATCGGCGTCGGACGACGTCATCGACACATCGTCGTCGTCCTTGTGCGGGTTGAACCCTTGCGGGCCTCCGGGGTGTCGAAGTGGTCGCCGACCTCGGCTGCGCGGTCGTTGTACTCGGCGTAGCGCGCGATGCTCGGGTCGTCGCCGATCTCGAGTGCCGCCGGTAGGGATTCGGCGAACTGCGCCCGGGCGGGGCCGCCGCCGCTCGCGGCGACGGCGGCGTCGACCGCACCGAACAACTCGTCGAAGGCGCGCTCGAAACCGGCCCGCTCGTGCGGGTACTTGACGCACACCGCCCGCAGGCACGAGCGCAGTGAATCCCGTTCACGGACGGGGACCAGGTCGAGCACCCGGCGCACCTCGATGCTCTCCGCCGGTGACGCCGCGACACCGTGGCGTCGCAGGAGCAGGCCGAACACCGCCGCTACCACGTCGAGCACGTAGCGGGGGCCACGCTCGTCGAGCGCGGTCACCCGTGTGACCCGGGATGCGTGCATTGCGGGGTCACCCCCGCAGTCCGCTGCCCGCGGCGTCGCGACCGCCACCACCGCGTCCCCGGAAGACGGCGGTCGTGGTGTTCGCCGGGCGTGATGCGACCGTCACGCGTTCACGCACCGGAACAGGTTCGGGCGCACTCGCTTCGGACGCGATCGGTTCGGACACCGCGGTTGCCGGTGCCGCACCGCCGAGCCGGGTCTTCGCGAGGTCGACGTCGCCGGTGTACTTGAGCAGCGTCGCCAACAGCACGTCGCGCATGCCGCCCAGCGAATCGGGGTCGTCGGCGTCGTGCCCCATCACCGTCGCCGCACGCGCGGCGTCGATGACCTCCGAGATCGAGGGCCTCTTGCGCAGCGGCAGGTCGCGCAGGCTCCGGGACAGGTCGACGATCTGGTGGGCCGTTCCGGGGCGCACGTCCGGCACCGCGCGGTGACGATCTCGCGTTCACGCTCGGGTGTCGGGTATCCGACGTGGTAGTGCAGGCAGCGACGCTTGAGCGCGGGCGACAACTCGCGAGTGTCGTTGGAGGTCAGGATCACCCACGGTGTGGACCGGGCCGTGAACGTGCCGACCTCGGGGATCGTCACCTGCCGTTCGGCGAGCACCTCGAGCAACAGCGCCTCCATGGACTCCTCGGTGCGGTCCACCTCGTCGACGAGCAGGACCACCGGCTCCTCCGAGAGCACGGCCTCGAGCAGCGGACGGACCGACAGGAAGGTCTCCGAGTACAGCCCGAAGTCCTGCTGCGCGAGAAACGTCGACGCGTCCGCGAGGTCGGCGTGACCGGCGAGCAGTTCGCCGATGCGGTCGCGCAGCATCTGCACGTGCAGCAGCTGTTTGGCGTAGTCCCACTCGTAGAGGGCGCGGCTGTCGTCGAGCCCTTCGTAGCACTGCAGTCGAACCAGTTTCCGGTCGCCGACCGCGGCGAGTGCCTTGGCCAGTTCGGTCTTGCCGACCCCGGCGGGGCCTTCGAGCAGCAGGGGCCGCTCGAGTGCGGTGGCGAGGTGCACGACGGTCGCGAACTCGTCGTCGGCGATGTAGTCGTGCCGGCGCAGCGCATCCTTCAACTCGGCGCCCGAGGCGAACGGGGTCATCCGGGGTCTCCTTCTGTGGCGTGGTCGCAGCGGAGCAGGGCGCTCCCGGGGCGCAGGGGACGCCCCGGGAGCGCGGGTTCTCAGTAGGACCGGTTGATGCAGTGGTCGACGACCGGGATCATCGAGTCGACGGTGACCTCGCGGGGATTGCCCGGGGTGCACCAGTCGTCCTGGATGTGCTCGGAGATGGCGCGCACGGTCTTCTCGTCGCCGCGGATCGTGTCTCCGCGACCCGCGTACTTCTTGGTGTTCATCTGGTTCTTCTCGTACGAGTCGGTGCGCACCTGACCGAAGTTGTCGGGGATGCCGACGTCCTTCGCGAGACGGATCGCCGCTTCGACCGCCGCGTCGGCGGCCTGGACGGTGGTCATGTTGCGGGTGTCCACGCCCATCGCGGTGGCGATGCGGGCGTAGTGCTCGTAGCGGGAGGGCAGGTTGTACTCCCACACGCGCGGCAGGGCGATGGCGTTGTTGAGGCCGTGGTGGCTGTCGAAGAAGGCCGAGACGGCGTGCGAGATGGAGTGCACGATGCCGAGGCCGCCGGAGTTGAAGGCCTGCGCGGCGATGTACTGGGCGTTCATCATGCCTTCGCGGGCCTTGAGGTTGCGCGGCTCGAAGACCGCTTCACGCAGGTGCTTCGCGACGAGCTCGATCGAGTACAGGCGTTGCCGAGCGACGGGGCGAAGTCAAGCCGGGAGACGTACGGCTCGGAGCCGTGGGCGAGGACGTCGAAGCCGCAGTAGGCGGTGAAGTGCTGGGGGCAGCTGTAGTAGAGCAGCGGGTCGTCGATCGCGAGGGTGACGATCGTGGCCTCGTCGAAGCCGACCCACTTGTGTGGGTGGTCCATGTCGGAGGTGTCGGTGATGACGTAGGCCCAGGACGTCTCGGAGCCGGTGCCGGCGGTCGTGGAGACGGCGATGTGCGGCGGATTCTCCTTGTTGGTGGACTTCGCGAAGCCCTCGAACTCGTTGATGTTGCGGCCGTCGTGGGCGATCACGACGCGGGCGCCCTTCGCGGCGTCGTGGCTCGATCCGCCACCGACGGAGATGATCGAGTCGCACTTCTCCTTCTGGTAGAGCGCCGCGGCCTCCATGACGTTGTAGTCCTTGGGGTTGGACTCGACCTTGTCGTAGAGGACGACCTCGACGCCTGGTACTCGATTTTGCCGATGAGCTCCTCGATGATCCCCGATCCGCGCAGGCCGGTGGTCATCAGCAGGGCGCGTTTGAAGCCGAGGTTCTTCGCCTCGACGCCGAGGATGTCGTGGGCGCCGACACCCATCAGCGCGCGGGGGAAGGGATGGAATTCCTTGATCGGGAAGTCCCAGATCTGATTGAGCTCGATTGCCATGGTGTATCTCCTCGCAGAGGGGGTGGAGCGGATCGGGAGTGTGATGTGGACCTCATCCGCGATTCACCATCGACCAGAGCTGCGAGGCGTGAAAGACGTAGCGGCCGAAACCGTCCGGTCGCCGTGGGGGTCACCGTCCGTTCGGGTAGGGCACCTCCCGCTGACCGGGTGGGCGCCGCACCCGCCCGAGCAGTGCCGGTACCGTTTTCCTCATCCCATGCGCGCTGGTAACCTTAATTAGAACACGTTCTAGATTCGGTCGTGCGCGGCCATCTTTGCAGGAGAGGACGAGACCCACCCATGACGACTGTCGAGGTGCCCCACGGCTCACGCTCGGTGATCCTCACCGTGTCCGCCGTCGTCGAGGAGACCGCCGACACGCGGTCGATCGTGTTCGCCGTCCCGGACGAGCTGCGCGACAAATTCGCCTACCGGCCGGGCCAGTTCCTCACCCTGCGCATCCCGAGCGACCGGACGGGCTCCGTGGCCCGCTGCTACTCGCTCGCGAGCTCCCCGTTCACCGACGACGCCCCCAAGGTCACCGTCAAGCGCACCGCCGACGGTTACGGATCCAACTGGCTGTGCGACAACATCGCGGCCGGACAGACCATCGAGGTGCTGCCGCCCGCGGGTGTCTTCACCCCGAAGTCGCTCGACCACGACTTCCTGCTGTTCGGCGCCGGCAGCGGCATCACCCCGGTGATCTCGATCCTCAAGTCCGCGCTCACCCAGGGCGGCGGCAAGGTGGTGCTGGTCTACGCCAACCGCGACGAGAAGTCCGTCATCTTCGCCGAGGAGCTGCGGGCTCTCGCGGAGAAGTACCCGACGCGCCTGACCGTCGTGCACTGGCTCGAGTCCGTCCAGGGTCTGCCCACCGCCGACCAGCTCGCTGCGATCGCAACGCCCTACGAGTCGTACGAGGCGTTCATGTGCGGTCCCGGACCGTTCATGGACACGGTCCACCAGGCACTGAACATCGTGGGCATGCCCCGCCCCGCGTGCACGCCGAGGTCTTCAACTCGCTGTCGGGCGACCCGTTCGCCGACCAGGCGCCGGTCGAGGTCAGTGACGAGGACGCCGCCGACGCCGCGACCGTCGAGGTCGAGCTCGACGGCGAGGTCCACAAGCTGTCGTGGCCGCGCAAGCAGACCCTCGTCGACATCATGCTCGCGAAGGGCATCGACGTGCCGTATTCGTGCCAGGAGGGCGAATGCGGATCGTGCGCGTGCACCGTGCTCGAGGGCAAGGTCGAGATGGAGAACTGCGACGTGCTCGACCCCGAGGACATCGAGGCGGGCTACATCCTCGGTTGCCAGGCGCGGCCGGTGACCGACCACCTCAAGATCGAGTTCTGATCCGGCGGACTCACGCCCCGCTGCTCACTCTCTCTGCGGAAGTGCCCGGCCCTACGAACGTGCGGGGACGGGCACTTCCCGCATCCCGGCGGAGTCGGGTTTCGGCTTGCGCACGAGCACGCCGACCCCGGCCACGAGCGCCAGCACGGCGACGATCACGCCGTAGCCGACGGCGGTGGACATCAGGCCGAACGATCCGGCCGCCACCCCGGCGGCCATCGCGGGCACCGAGAACGCGAAGTAGCAGACGACGAAGGTCGTCGCGAAGATCCGGCCGCGCTCGTGGGGTCGGCCGAGGGAGCCGACCACGCCCATGGCCGCGACGAAGGTCGAACCCCAGCCGAAGCCGGCGACCGCGGTACCCGCGTAGTACACCGCGACCCATCCCGTGAGGAGCGCGGTGATCACCGCGGCCAGTCCCGTCGCGAGCAACACGGCCCCGAGGATCACGATGCGATGGGGGTCGCGGCGGGCCGTGGTGGTCGCCGCGACCGTTCCCGCCGTGAACAGCGTGCCGATCGCCAGACCCGCGGCGAGCCGGTTGTCGATGCCGAACACCGAGTCGACGATCGACGGCCCCAGCGACATGTACAGCCCGCCGAGCGCCCACGCCGACATCAGACTGGGCAGGATGAGCAGATAGCGGCCCCGGACCTCACGCGGCACCGACGCGCTCGGCACCAGGCTGCGCAGGGCGTCGCGTCGCGACGGGAAACCCACCGACGGCGACGTCTCCGGTACGAAGATCAGCGCGATCGCCAGCACGACGGCGAGAACGCCGACGACCGCATAACTCAGGACCGTCGGGAACGGCGCGAACTGTACGAGTACGCCGGCTCCCGCCGCACCGAGCGCGAGGCCGAGCGACGGCGCCGCGGTGTTGATCAGCGGACCGATGTGCCTGTTCGGCTGCATCTCGATCACGGCCGCCGCCAGCGCGCTCGTCGCCGCGCCCACCGCGAGACCCTGCAGGATCCGCGCGACGATCAGCCACCCCACCCCCGGGGAGGCGATGAAGACCATCATGCTCGCCGCGAGCAACAGCAGGGCCGTCACGATCACGGGTCTGCGCCCGACGTGGTCGGACAGCGACCCCACCGTCACGAGCGCCGCGAGCAGTGCGAGCACGTAGACCGCGAACACCACCGTGAGCATCGCCGCGGAGAATCCCCACATCTGCTGGTAGACGGGGTACAGCGGTGACGGTGCCGACGACGACGCGGTGAGGGTGAACGCTCCCAGGCCGACCACGGCGAAACCGAACGAGCGGATGCGGCCGCGGGGCTGTACGGGAGCAGTCATCGAACCTCCATAAGGTGATCGGCGTGTTCCACGCGGGAAACGAACGGCGTGTCCCACGCGGACACGAACGATGCGCCCCCGCGCGAATCGGTGAACACCCCTTCACCAACATACTTCGCTCGGCGAAGTATTCCTCCGGCCGCCCACAGGGCGCTCGGACACTCAGAGGGAGGTCGCGTCCTCGACGTCCTCGTCCCGCATGTCGCCGGCGCCGCGAGCAGGGGCGACCGGCCGCGAAGACGTCGCCCGACGGCAACTCTCCGGGCACACCGCTGCGGAAGACCTCGACACGGCCCGACCCCGAGGCGGGTCGCCCGAGCGCATCGATCCGGCGCAGCGTCTGCCGTGCGACGGCCTCGGCGCTGTCGAACAGGCGCACTCCGGCCGGCAGGTGTTCGGTGATGGTGTCGGCGACCAGCGGGTAGTGGGTGCAGCCGAGAACCACACCCTGGACGTCCCGAGGGGTGCGCTCGGCCGCGGAGGCGACCGCTGCGGCGACGGCCACCCGATCACCCGCATCGATCGCGTCGGCAAGTCCGTGACACGCCACGCCGACGACCTCGGACCCGTTCGCGAACTGTTCGATCAGATTCGCCTGGTACCTGCTCGCGGTGGTCGCCGCGGTGGCCAGATCGCCACCGAATCGCACGCGGCGGCCGCGGGCTTGACGGCGGGGACCGTGCCCACCACGGGCACCGACGGACCGAGATCGGCCCGGACGTGTTCGAGGGCGGTCACCGATGCGGTGTTGCACGGGAGCACGACCACCTCGGCGCCGCGATCGACGGCGCGACGGGCGGTGGTGACGACCCGGTCGATCACCCAGTCCGGAGACTTCGGGCCCCACGGGGCGCCGTCGGGATCCGTCGACAACATGAGGTCGAGCTCGGGACGCAACCGTCGCAGCCACGCGGACGTCGGCAAGAGCCCGAGACCCGAGTCGATGAGCGCAACGATCACCCTACGAATCTAGCGGGTCGCGCGCGGCCGGCCCGACGGCGGTCGGTGTCGGCGCGCAGCACCAACTCCCCCTAGACCGCCGCGGTG
>LATQ01000001.1:2351079-2353592 GCA_001017865.1 Rhodococcus sp. IITR03 | reverse complement strand
GACGGGCCGGGGACAAACGCCCGCGCCGCGAACAGCACCTGACAGGATCAGCAGGAAGGCGCCGATACCGACGGTCGCGGCCGCGCCGCCACCGACCTGCTGTGCGCGCCACCACGACGAGCGCCGCACCGACGATCGCGCAGAACACACCGATGATCGTGCGGATGCGCAGCGACTCGACGGTCGCCGTGGATTCCTCGCGCATCGCGGCGACGGGCGGAACGTGGGTCGCGCGTCGCGCCGGGGCGTAGGCGCTGACCATCGTCACGACCACGCCGACGAGCAGCGCGACGATCACGGTGCGCGGGGACAACTGCAGCGGGCCCGACGGCAGTCCGAGATCCGCAGCGTTCAGTGCCGCGCGCAGACCGTAGGCGAGCGCGACGCCCGCGGCGATACCGATGATGCTGCCGATCAGGCCGACGACGAAGGCCTCGAGGGTGACCGACCGGCCGACCTGCTTGCGGCTCGCACCGATCGCGCGGAGCAGGGCGAGTTCGCGCAGTCGCTGGGCGACGATCATCGAGAAGGTGTTGTAGATGATGAACGTGCCGACGAGCAGTGCGATCGCGCCGAACGCGAGCAGGAAGTAGTTGAGGAAGTTCAGGCTTCGGCGACCTGCGACTTGGTCTCCTCGGTGACCTCGGCTCCGGTCTGCACCTTCAGGTCGGGCAGCGCCGCCGCGATCTCGTCGCGCAGCTGCTCGGGCGAGAGCGACCCGTCGCCCGCGACGTCGAGGAAGCCGACGTGCCGGCCGTCGGTGAACAGCTGAGAGGCCTGTTCCTCGGTGAACAACGCACCGATGTAACCGCCGGTGTCGGTCTCGAGTTCGTAGATGCCGCTGACGGTCACCGGCACCATGCCCTGCGAGATGGTGAGCACGGTCGTGCTGTCGCCGATCGAGAGATCACCGCGTTCGGCCGCGCTCTCGTTGAGCGCGATCTGACCGCTCTCCGCCGGCGGTCCACCGGCCACGAAGGTCTCCGGTTCGCCGACGAGACGGTCGGGCGGGATGTAGGCGTAGCCCTCGGCGGGTGCGCCTCCGGTCTGGATCGCGGCGCCCTCGGAGTCGAGGACGATGATGCCGCCACCGATCGACGGGGACGTGCGCTCGACGCCGGGGAGGGCGGCGACCTGGTCCACTGCCTCGATCGGGACACCGCTGGTGCCGTACTGCTCGGTGCTGACGCGGACGTCGACACCCTGGGCGACGTCGCCGAAGATGCCGTCGAAGGTGCGCTGCAGGGTGTCGGTGAAGACGAACGAACCGGTGATGAAGGCCGTGCCGAGCACCACGGAGAGCACGGTCAGGGCGAGCCGCACCTTGTGTGCGGCGAGGTTGCGCAGGGCAACCCTGCGGATGGGATTCCCACTCATCGCGGTGTCTCCTATTCCGCCACGGGAGCCGCGGAGGCGGGATCGAACTGCTTCATCCGGTCGAGCACTCGTTCGGCCGTCGGTCCGCGCATCTCGTCGACGATGCGTCCGTCGGCGAGGAACACCACGCGGTCGGCGTAACCGGCGGCGCGCGGGTCGTGGGTGACGATCACGACGGTCTGGTCGAACTCGTCGACGGCCGCCCGCAGGATGGACAGCACCTCACCGGACGAGCGGGAGTCGAGGTTGCCGGTCGGCTCGTCGCCGAAGATGATCTCGGGCCGCCCGCGAGGCAACGCGCGCACGCGACGCGCTGCTGCTGGCCACCGGACAGTTCGCCGGGGCGGTGCCCGAGACGGTCGGTGAGTCCGAGACGGGTGACGACGGTGTCGAGCCATTCCTGATCGACCTTGCGGCCCGCGATGTCCACCGGGAGGGTGATGTTCTCGAGCGCGGTGAGGGTGGGGACGAGGTTGAACGCCTGGAAGACGAAGCCGATGCGGTCGCGCCGCAGCTGGGTCATCCCCTTGTCGGACAGGGTCGTCAGATCGGTGTCGCCGATGAAGACCGCTCCGGAGGTCGCGCTGTCGAGACCTGCGAGGCAGTGCATGAGAGTCGACTTGCCCGATCCGGAGGGACCCATGATCGCGGTGAACTCACCGGCGGCGAAATCCGCGGTCACACCGTCGAGGGCGTGTACCGCGGTTTCTCCGGTGCCGTAGATCTTCTTCAGGTCCTGGGCGCGGGCTGCTGGGGCCGAGTGCAGTGGCATGCACCCATCTTCCCGGTGCCGGGAGCACCGCACCATCGGGGAGGACCCGATCTTCGATTCGGGGATACGGGCGTATGCCGCGGTGGTGGCTCAGGCCCAGCGTGCCTGACCTCCGTCCAGCGGGATCGTCGCTCCGGTGAGATAGCGTGCGTCGTCGCTCACAATCCACGCCACGGCGCGCCCGATGTCCTCCTCGGGGTCGCCGATACGGCGGAGCGGGATGGACTTCACGAACTCGGCGGCCTCCTCCGGGTTCGTCTCCGTCCACCATTTCAGGCCGGGCGACAAGGCGTGCGGGGCGATGGCGTTGACGCGGATGCCGTCGGTCCCCCATTCCGTTGCCGCGGCGCGGTGAGCGAGCACA
>LATQ01000001.1:2346095-2350979 GCA_001017865.1 Rhodococcus sp. IITR03 | reverse complement strand
GTCACGGGGGTGAGACGGCCGCAGTGTCGCCGCACCGAGCGTGAGGCCGCGGCGGCGAATGCCGCAACGACGATCAGATCCCGCACCATGACGCCGGTGACCCCCGGATTCACGGTGATCTCCTGCAGCGCCTCCACCGCGTAGCTCAACGGCAGTGCGTTGCTGATCCAGCGCAGCCAGTCCGGCAGATCGTCCCGGGCGACGAGCAACCCGCACAGCAGGAACTGCGGGATGACGATCACCGGCATGAACTGCACGGCCTGGAACTCGGTGCGGGCGAAGGCGCTGCACAGCAGACCCAGGGAGACCCCGAGGACGGCGACGAGAACCGCGACGACCAGCACCCACAGCACCGATCCGGCGCTGGTGACGTCGAGCAGCCAGAAGGCCACCACGCAGGCGAGACCGGCCTGGACGGCCGCCGCGAGCGAGAAGGCGCTGCCGTAACCGGCGAGCAGGTCGAGTTTCGTCAGCGGTGTCGTGAGAAGCCGTTCGAGGGTGCCCGAACTGCGCTCGCGTTGCATCGCGATGGAGGTGACCAGGAACATCACGACGAACGGGAGGATCCCGAGCATCGTGACGGCGATCCGGTCGAACAGCGAGACTCCGCCCGGACCGGTGGGGGCGTTCTGATACATGAAGTACAGCAGCGTCATCAGCAGGCTCGGGACGAGCACGATCATCGCGACGGTGCGATGATCGGCCCGCAGCTGACGCAGGATGCGGGTGGTCGTGGTGGCATAGATGACGGCGCTCACGGTCGTGCTCCCGTCCGGTTCCGGATGAGTCGGAGAAAAGCGTTCTCGAGGCCCGTCTCCCCAGTCTGTTCGCGCAGTTCGACCGGGGTCAGTTGGGCCACCAGCCGGCCTTCGCGCAGGAGGACGAGCTCGTCGCAGTGGTCGGCCTCGTCCATGACGTGGCTCGACACGAGCAGGGTGGTGCCGCGGTCGGCGAGCGCACGGAAGTGCTCCCACAGCTCGGCGCGCAGCAGTGGATCGAGTCCGACGGTGGGTTCGTCGAGTACGAGGAGTTCGGGATCGCCCACCAGTGCGCACGCGAGCGACACCCGTCCGAGCTGGCCGCCGGAAAGGGCCGACGTCCGGTTGTCGGCGTGGTCGGTGAGCCCGACCGCCGCGAGGGTGTCGGAGACCGCGGGGCCCTTCCGCCCGTAGAGGGAGGCGAAATAGGAGACGTTCTCGGTGACGGTCAGGTCGGGGTAGACGCTCGGCGACTGGGTGACGTATCCGATGCGGCGGCGCAGTTCGGCGCTGCCCGCAGGCAGGCCCAGCACCGTGACCGTGCCGGATTCGACGATCTGCGTGCCGACGACCGCGCGCATCAGGGTGGTCTTCCCGCAGCCCGAGGGGCCGAGCAGTCCCGTGATCGAACCGCGCGGGACGCGCACGTTCACGCCCTCGAGAGCTCGGTGCGTGCCGCGCCGGACGTGCAGGTCGCGGATGTCGACGGCGCCCGACATGTGGTCGATGTTCATGATCCACTCAATTCATCGAGTGTTGAAATCATCCTCGGATGAAGTGTGCGCCCCACGTCTCGATCCGGTCAACCCCGCGAGCGTCGCCGGGCCCCTCCGGCGCTCCGACGTACCATGAGCCCCATGAAGCACACGCGTCTCGCCCTGGCCGTCACCGCAACAGCACTGGTCCTGGCGGGATGCTCCGCCGGCGGCGACGAACCCGCACCCTCCCCCGCCGTCTCGGTCGACACGCCGACGTCCTCGGCTCCCGAGACCACCACCTCCGACGACGTCCCGCGCGACGCGCGCGAGAAGGTCTCGCCGGCCGGAGAGGGCGCGAAACTCACCGTCGTCGACATCCGCACCGGACGTCACGAGGGCTTCGACCGCGTGGTCTACGAACTCGGCGGCGAGGGGACACCGGGATGGCGGGTCGGCTATGTCGACGAGCCGCTCCAGCAGGGCAGCGGCAACGAGGTCCCCGTCGCGGGCGACGCCGTGCTGCAGGTGCTCATCGACGGCTCGGCCTATCCGTTCGACAGCGGTGTCGAGCAGTACGACGGCCCGGATCCCGTGGTCGCCGATGCCGGCGGGTCCGTGGTGGAGGTCAGCGGGTCCGGTGTCTTCGAAGGTGTCACCCAGTCGTTCATCGGTGTCGCCGCGCACGGCACCCCGTTCTCGGTGTACTCCCTCACCGGACCGACCCGCGTGGTGATCGACGTGGCCCGCTGACGCCTCGTCCTGTCGTGGTCCGAGCCTAGGCTTGACCTCGAGCGCACTCGAGGTCCTAGCCTCGGCTGCGACCGAGGAGGCCGACACCATGAGCATGGAAGTCACCGCGTGGAACGCGATGTACAACGCGATGCACGCCGAGAGCGACCGCAGGCCGTTCTCCCGAGCGAGCCTGCGGCGGATCGCCGAGTTCGCCCGGCCGCACCGCCGCAACATCACCTTCTATCTCGTCCTGAGCGTGACCATCGCGGCGCTCGGCGTCGCGACACCGGTACTCGCGGGGCGGGTGATCGACGCGATCGTCGACGCGCCGCGGTCTCGGTCGTGGTGCTGCTCGCGGTGATCATCGCCGCGATCGCACTGATCGAAGCCGGCCTCGGGATCGCGAACCGCTGGTTGTCGGCGAGCATCGGCGAGGATCTCATCCTCGACCTGCGCACCACGGTCTTCGACCACGTGCAACGCATGCCCGTCGCCTTCTTCACGAGAACCCGCACGGGTGCGCTCGTCTCGCGCCTGAACAACGACGTCATCGGTGCACAGCGCGCCTTCAGCGACACCCTCTCCGGCGTGGTGGGCAATATCGTCACCCTCGCGATCACCCTCGTGGTGATGGTCGGGATCTCCTGGCAGATCACACTTCTCGCACTGCTGCTGCTCCCGATCTTCGTGGTCCCCGCCCGGCACATGGGCGCCCGGCTCGCGCAGCTCAGCCGGGAGGCCGCCAACCACAACTCGGTGATGAACACGCAGATGACCGAACGGTTCTCGGCTCCGGGCGCCACCCTGGTCAAGCTGTTCGGCCGTCCGGCGCAGGAGTCGAGGGAGTTCGCCGTCCGGGCGACGCGGGTCCGCGACATCGGGGTGCGCACCGCGATGCTGCAGAGCGTGTTCGTCACGGCCCTGACACTGGTGTCCGCGCTCGCGCTCGCGCTCGTCTACGGCCTCGGCGGTTTCTACGCCCTGCGCGATCAACTCGATCCCGGTTCGGTGGTCGCGATGGCGATGCTCCTCACGCGCCTGTACTCGCCGCTGACCGCGCTGGCCAGTGCCCGCATGGACGTCATGAGTGCGATGGTGAGCTTCGAGCGGGTCTTCGAGATCCTCGATCTGAAACCGCTGATCGAGCAGTCGCCCGACGCCCGGCCGGTTCCCGACGGTCCGGTCTCGGTGGAACTCCGGGATGTCGGCTTCGCGTATCCGTCCGCCGACAAGGTCTCGCTCGCCTCCCTCGAGGAGGTCGCGGTCCTCGATTCCCGAGGTGGCGAAGAGGTGCTGCACGACGTGTCGTTCCGCGTGGAGCCGGGCCGGATGGTCGCGCTGGTCGGATCGTCCGGTGCGGGGAAATCGACCATCGCCCAACTGATCCCGCGACTGTACGATGTCGATTCCGGCGCCGTGCTGCTCGGCGGAGCGGACGTCCGCGAACTCACCGCCGATTCGATCCGCGCGACGGTCGGGCTCGTCACCCAGGACGGTCACCTGTTCCACGACACGGTCCGCAACAACCTGCTGCTCGCCCGCCCCGGAGCCGGCGAGGACGAACTGTGGGACGCCCTGCGTCGCGCTCGCCTCGAGTCCCTGATCGCGTCGTTGCCGAACGGACTCGACACGGTCGTCGGCGAACGCGGCTACCGGCTCTCGGGTGGTGAGCGTCAGCGGCTGACGATCGCACGGCTGCTGCTCGCCCATCCGCGGGTGGTGATCCTGGACGAGGCCACCGCGCACCTCGATTCGACCTCGGAGGCCGCCGTGCAGGAGGCGTTGACCGAGGCGCTCGAGGGTCGCACGTCGGTGGTCATCGCACACCGCCTCTCGACCATCCGCGCCGCCGACGAGATCCTCGTCGTCGAGGCCGGTCGCATCGTCGAACGCGGCAACCACGACGATCTCCTGGCGGCGGGTGGCCGCTACGCGGAGCTGTACCGCACGCAGTTCGCCGATTCGGGACCGAAGGTGTCGGCCGCAGCGCCCGTACTCGACGCATGAGCGTCCGCGAACGCGACCTGCTGCTGCCGCTGTTCTACGACCAGTGCGATGCCGTGCGCAACGCACCGGTCGCCACCGGCGGCCGGGTCAGCGGCGACAATCGTCGCGATGCCGATCCGGTCGCCGCCTCGATATACCGAACGACGGGCTGATCGAGGTCAGTCGCGGTAGCCGCCGCGACCACCCCGGTCGCTGCGGTCGCTGCGGTGCGTGAAGTCGCCGGAGCGGCCACCACGCTCTCGCCGTACTCGCGCTTGCCCCCGCGATCACGCTTGCCCTGATCGCGACGGTCTCCCCCGCGCCGATCGTCGCCGCGACGGTCGTCGCGTCCGCGATACGAGCTGGGACGTCCGGACGGTGCACCGGAGTCGGGCTGCAGCTGGATGAGCACGCCCGAGATGCGGGTGGAGCGCAGCGCATCGAGGGTCTGCGGCGACAGATCCTTCGGCAGCTCGACGAGGCTGTGGTCGGCACGGATGCTGATGTGCCCGAAATCGCCGCGGCGCAGACCGCCCTCGTTGGCGATGGCACCGACGATCGCACCGGGCTGCACGCGGTGACGCTTGCCCACGGCGATGCGGTAGGTGGTCATCTCCTGGCCGTCCCGACCGACCTTCGGCCCGTCGTCGAAACGACGCGGCGGACGCTCGCGCGGTTCGCGCTCGCGGCGCGGCGGCGCGACCGGATCC
>LATQ01000001.1:2343028-2345995 GCA_001017865.1 Rhodococcus sp. IITR03 | reverse complement strand
GGTTCGCGCTCCGCGGCGCGGCGGCGCGACCGGCTCCGGTTCGGCTCCATGAGGAACGAGCGCGTCGCGCGACAGGACCGCCAGCGCGGCGGCGATGTCGGCGAGCGGCACGTCGTGCTCGCGCTCGTAGTCCTCGACGAACGTGCGGAACAGCTGCAGGTGATCGGAGGTGAGCGCCTCTGTGATCGAGTCGTTGAACTTCGACACGCGCTGGGCGTTGACGTCCTCGACCGTGGGCAGCTGCATCTCGGCGAGCGGCTGACGGGTAGCCCGCTCGATCGCCTTGAGCAGGTGCCGCTCACGCGGAGCGACGAACAGCAGGCGTCGCCGGTACGGCCGGCGCGGCCCGTACGGCCGATGCGGTGCACGTACGACTCGGTGTCGTGCGGGATGTCGTAGTTGACGACGTGGCTGATGCGCTCGACGTCGAGACCACGCGCGGCGACGTCGGTGGCGACGAGAATGTCGAGCGAACCGTTCTTGAGCTGGTTGATCGTGCGCTCGCGCTGGGCCTGCACGATGTCGCCGTTGATCGCGGCCGCGGAGAAACCGCGGGCGCGCAACCGCTCGGCCAGATCCTCGGTGGCCTGCTTCGTGCGCACGAAGATGATCATCGCCTCGAAGGTCTCGACCTCGAGGACACGGGTCAGCGCGTCGAGCTTGCGCTGGTGGGAGACGAGGACCCACCGCTGGGAGATGTTCGCCGACGTCGTCGTCTTCGACTTGACGGTGATTTCCTGCGGATCCTTGAGGTACTGCTTCGACAGCCGGCGGATCGCGCCCGGCATGGTCGCGGAGAACAGCGCGACCTGCTTGGTGTCGGGGGTGTCGGCGAGGATGCGCTCGACGTCCTCCTGGAAGCCCATGGTGAGCATCTCGTCGGCCTCGTCGAGGACGAGGAACTCGAGCTCGGAGATGTCGAGGGTGCCTTGGCGAGGTGATCGATCACACGTCCGGGGGTACCGACGATGACCTGGGCGCCGCGGCGGAGACCGGACAGCTGTACACCGTATGCCTGGCCGCCGTAGATGGCAGGACGGACAGGCCCGGGATATGGACGGAATACTTACCGAAAGCCTCCGCGACCTGCAGCGCGAGCTCTCGGGTGGGCGCCAGCACCAGCGCCTGGGGCCGCTTCACGGAGGTGTCGATACGCGAGAGGATCGGCACTGCGAAGGCGGCGGTCTTGCCGGTGCCGGTCTGAGCGAGACCGACGACGTCCCGTCCCTCCAGCAGCGGTGGGATGGTCGCCGCCTGGATCGGCGACGGGGACTCGTAACCCACGTCCGAAAGAGCTTGCAGCACACGGGCATCGATGTCGAGATCGGCAAACGTGAGAGCTGCGGTCTCCTGGTCGGGGGCGTCTTGAATTTCACTCATTTGACCAGCAGTTTATCGGATGGACCCACCTCTTCGCGCCCGGACCCGGCTACGACCTGGGCTCGAGCGCGCGAATAATGGCACACCCCACGCCGCCGCCTCCATCCGGGGCGCGTCACACTGGGCGGGTTCCGTGCCCCCGACCGAAGGATTCCACAGTGACGGCTCCCCCTTCCTCGCACGTGTCCGCGACATCCCCGTCCGTCGCCGATTCGGGCATTCCGACGCACTGGTACAACATCGTCGGCGACCTCGAGGTGGCCCCGCCGCCGCACCTGCACCCGGGCACCGCGAGCCGATCACCGCCGACGATCTCGCGCCGCTGTTCGCCTCGGGCTGATCGCGCAGGAGCTGTCGACCGAGACCGACATCGAGATCCCGGAGGCCGTGCGCGAGGTCTACGCCGGTTACCGCTCCACTCCCCTGTTCCGCGCCCGCTCGTTCGAGAAGGCACTCGGCACCCCGGCCCGCATCTACGTCAAGTACGAGGGCGTGAGCCCGGTGGGCAGCCACAAGGTGAATTCGGCGGTGGCCCAGGCGTACTACAACTCGCTCGACGGCGTCACCCGACTGACGACGGAAACAGGTGCGGGACAGTGGGGTTCTGCCCTGTCGTTCGCGTGCGCGAAGTTCGGTATCGATCTCGAGGTGTGGCAGGTCCGCGCCTCCTACGACTCGAAGCCCTACCGCCGTTTCCTCATCGAGACCTACGGCGGCACAGTTCATCCCAGCCCGTCCGATCTGACGGAGGCCGGTCGCGCCGTCCTCGCCGAACATCCGGACACTCCCGGCTCGCTCGGCATCGCGGTGTCGGAGGCCGTGGAGGTCGCGGTGAAGGACGCCGCCGCCCGCTACACCCTCGGCAGCGTGCTCAATCACGTGGTGCTGCACCAGACCGTCATCGGCCTCGAGCGTGGAGCAGTTGCGGGCCGCGGGCGAGGACCAGGCAGATGTGGTCTTCGGTTGCGCAGGTGGCGGTTCGAACTCGCCGGCCTGTCGTTCCCGTTCCTGCGCGAGGTCATCCACGAGCGGGCGACGACGCGCGTCGTGGCCGTCGAGCCCTCGGCGTGCCCGTCGATCACCCGCGGTGAGTACCGCTACGACCACGGCGACATCGCGGGCCTGACGCCGTTGCTGAAGATGCATACCCTCGGCCAGGACTTCATCCCGGATCCGATCCACGCCGGCGGGCTGCGGTACCACGGCATGGCACCGTTGCTCAGCCACACGGTCGAGCTCGGTTACGTGCAGGGACGGTCCGTGGCACAGACCGATGCCTTCTCCGCGGCGGTGCTCTTCGCCCGGAACGAGGGCATCGTGCCGGCGCCGGAGTCGTCGCACGCGATCGCCGCGGCCGCGGAGTACGCACGGGGCCTCACCGAGCCCGAGGTGATCGTGATCGGCCTGTCCGGCCACGGTCAGCTCGATCTGCCCGCCTACCACTCCTACCTGTCGGGCGAGCTCGACTGAGATCCCCATCGGTCCGTCCGGGCGGCGAATGCTCGCCCGCCCGGGCGGACCGTCCCATACTGGAGGCGTGCGGTACGCCACGCGCGAGGAGGCGGGCCGGCGACTCGCCCGGTTCGG
>LATQ01000001.1:2338127-2342928 GCA_001017865.1 Rhodococcus sp. IITR03 | reverse complement strand
GAGCGATGGAGAAGTGCTGCAACTCCGATCTATGTACACAGGCTCGGCGGGCACACCACAGCAACGCCAGTCGACCGCGCGCGTACAGGACGGCGCCCACAGCTCTTCAGTGTGGCGGGGCGTGCCGAGCTCGGAGAGCGCGCGGAAGGCCGTGCCGGTGTCGAGCCGGTCGAGTGCCACGAGCGCGGCGGCGGCCAGACCCGCCGTACGGACGAGGACCTCGGCCTCTCCCAGGATCGGCGGATGCCGGCGTTCCTCCTCGATCCACCGGGTGGCCTCGTGCGTCCGGCCCCGGAGCGCTTCGAGGAGCGCGAGTTTGCCTGCGGCCTCCCGCTCGACGAACACCCCTCGCCCCGCCGTGTGGGCGTGGCGCAGCATCGTTCCGGCATCGGTGGTGCGTCCGCCGAGGAGGTAGACGGTGCCGAAGTTGAGGTACCTCAGTCCGTGGGCGTGCCGGGTCGCGGTGTCGAGCGTCTCGAAATCCGGCACGGGTTCGGTGGCCAGGCCGTCGCACACCTCCATCGCCTCGTCGTAGGAACCCTGCATCCGGAGACTTCCGAGGCGGAGGACCGCTTCGAAGGACTGCGGGAATGTCCACTCCCTCGGCTCTTCCGAGCCGTTCCGGGCACGGGTGATCGTTCGCAGCGATGCGACGGTGCGATCGTCGGCCGTCATGTCGTCGGGGAGCAACTCGAGCAGCACGACCCCCAGGGAGCGGAGTGATCCGCTCCCGTAGAGTGCCACCCAGTTCTTCTCGACGATGCCGATCGCGCACTGCCAGTCGCGCCGCTCCACGGCATGTTCGAGGGCGATGTCCGGACGCGCGCGCTGCAGCCAGTGGTCGATGAGAGCCGACTGCGCATCCCACAACTCGTCCGGGTATTCCGCGTTGCCCACCCGCAGGAGTGACCTTCGGACGACCTCGGGATAGCACCAACCGGTCTCGTCGTCCGTCGAGCCGTCGTCCGCCGAGCAGGCCTCGATCAGTCCCGATTCGACCAGTGCGGCAAGGAAGGCGTCGCTGTCGGAGATGTGCGGTAGGGCCGAGATCGACGTCCGGGTCACCGTGTTCGGTGCGGCGGAGACGAGGACCGAGCGGGAGGACAGTGCCGGTGAGGACTCCGCCGCCACCACATGCATGACGACGAGATCTACTGCCGAGTCGACGAGGACGTCGAGGGCGGCGCCGTAGGCCCGGTGCGGCTTCTCGGCGCGCAACGTCGCGCACACCGCCGCGACGAACGCGGCTGATCCTTCGGTCCGGCGGATGATCCACTCGATGGTGCGTTCGTCGCGTGTGAGTCCGAAGAGGCGACACAGTGCAGCGGTCTCGTCCACGGTGAACGCCAGGTCGTCGGCGCGACGATCGTCCTGCGCGGGTGTCCGTCGACATGTTCGGTCCACGATCCCGCAGCTCTGCTGGTGGCCACGACCCGCACCTGCGGACCGAGTTGCAGCAACTGCCCGACCCGGTCCTCGATCGACTCGACCGACCGGACGCCGTCGAGCACGAACATCACCGGTCGGGCGTGCCGGACCAGTACCGAACACACCGTGTCGAAGGAGCGTTCCGCTGCAACGGGTTCGTCGATTCCGAGGGAGTTGCACAGCGACGACGCCACCGTCGCCCAGTACGTCTCGGGTGTGACATCGTGCGCGGGTTCGGGAACCACGACGGGCACCATCTCGGGACACGGGTCGGTCGCCAGCCACGTGTTGACGAGTGTCGTCTTGCCCGAGAAGGGACCACCGACGAGCACGGCGAGTTCGGAATGTGCAGACAGAACGGAGAACAATCGGCGACGAGACAAGGGCATCGTTCTCGGCACGTCCACTATCCCTTTCGCATCCGGGCAGCATCGTCCCCGAAACGGACTCACAGATATGTGCAGATATTAGCAGCCTGCGGGTGAAATGACGGGTTTCACCGGAATTCCGTTCACGCGTCGAGAATCACACCGGAGTAATTCCGCACCTCCGTTCACGCGGTCCACGAACGGTTTTCACGCCGGCGGGGGAGAAACTCGGTGAGCTTCTCCCCGCCGTGACATCGTTCAGTGTGCGAATGCCTGGTCGGTGTGGCCGCGGCCGACCCCCTTACGGAGATATTCGACGACCTCGGCGATGTCCTTGCCGAGCTTGTACGCGAGATCGCGACTGAATCCCTCACGGAGCACGATGCGCAACACCGCAATGTCCTCGGCGTCGGCCGGCATCGTGTAGGCGGGAACCTGGAATCCGCGGGCCCGCAGTTCGTGGGAGATGTCGAAGACCGTGTATCCCGGATCTCCCACCACCCGGAAGGACAGCACCGGGATCGCCGAACCGTCGGTGATGATCTCCATGTCGTCGATCTCGGAGATCATCTGCGACAACATCAGTGCGGTGTCGCGGAGGGACTCCATGATCTGGGTGTACCCGGCGACGCCGAGACGGATGAAGTTGTAGTACTGCCCGACCACCTGATTACCCGAGCGCGAGAAGTTCAGGGTGAAGGTCGGCATGTCGCCGCCGAGGTAGTTGACCCGGAAGACCAGATCCTCGGGCAGGTGTTCCTTCGACCGCCACACCACGAAGCCGATGCCCGGATAGGTCATGCCGTACTTGTGGCCACTGACGTTGATGGATACCACGCGCGGTACTCGGAAGTCCCATTCGAGTTCCGGATGGAGGAACGGGACGACGAATCCACCGCTGGCGGCGTCGACGTGCAGGGGCACATCGGGACCACCGGAACCGGCGAGTTCGTCGAGCACCGCCGCGATCTCCGCGACGGGTTCGAGTTCACCGGTGAAGGTCGTGCCGAGGATCGCGACCACCCCGATGGTGTTCTCATCGACCGCGTCGCGGACCTGTTCCGGGGTGATGACGTAGCGGCCGGGCTCCATCGGCAGGTACTTCGGTTCGACATCGAAGTAGCGGCAGAACTTCTCCCATACCACCTGAACATTGCTGCCGAGCACGAGGTTCGGTTTGGTCGCATCCTTGCCGGCCGCCTGCCGTGCCTGACGCCAGCGCCACTTGAGAGCGAGACCGGCCAGCATCACGGCCTCGGACGATCCGACCGTCGAGACACCCGTCGCCGAGGCGGGATCGGAGGGAGACAGATCCTCGGCGTGGAACAGTGCCGCCACCATGTTGACGCACCGGGTCTCGATCTCCGCCGTCGCCGGGTACTCGTCCTTGTCGATCATGTTCTTGTCGAACGTCTCCGCCATCAGGCGATCGGCCTGCGGATCCATCCACGTGGTGACGAAGGTGGCCAGGTTGAGCCGTGAGCTGCCGTCGAGCATCAGCTCGTCGTGGATGAACCGGTACGCCGCTTCGGGTTCGGTTTCCGACTTCGGGAGTCTCAGAGCGGGAATCGGGTCGGTACCGAGCGGCCCGTGTAGGCGGGTGCGAGTGTCTCGCTCGGAGCGGTGGGATCTGACATGGCTACCTCCATTTTTCGCGCATCGAACACTCGTCCGATCCGGTGGACGTCGGGGTATTCGGGCGGTCCTCACACCTCGATCGGCGGGTACAGCCTCTCCATCGTGTAGCGGCGGTTGCGCCGGACCGACAGGGCACTCAGGGTCAACGATACGAGCAGGATTCCGGCCAGGACAGCGATTGCGGTCCACAATCGCGAATCGATGTTCTCGCGACGGTGAGCTGCCGCAGACCGTTGACGGTGTAGGTCATCGGGTCGAACGGGTGGATGTACTGGAACGGCTTCGCGGTGGTCGGCACGGGGTAGATACCGCCGGCCGAGACCAGTTGCAGCATCAGGAAGGCCAAGGTCACCACCCGACCGACGGCGACGCCGAAGATCGCGTTGAATGCCTGGATCATGGCCAGATACGTCGCGGAGATCAACATCAGGAACAGGATCGTCCCCACCACGTGCTTCACGTCCAGTCCGACGCCGAAATGGACGACCGTGTACATCACGACCACCTGCAGGATGCCCACCAGCAGAGCCGGCCAGTACGACGCGAGGACCGTGCGGTAGGCACCGAGTCCCGCGACGGTGGGCCGCGACTGCAACGGGGTGAGCAGCATCCAGGTGATGATGCCGCCGACGAACAGGGCGAGCGACAGGAAGAACGGGGCGAAACCGGTACCGAAGGTGGGTGCCTCGTTCGTGTAGTTCTGTTGCAGAGCAACCGGAGTCGACAACGTCTCGGCGGTGGCGGTGCGTTGTTCGTCCGTCCAGCTCGGCACCTGGGTGGCACCCTGGCTCAAGGCCTGCGCGAGTTCTTGCGAACCCGACTGCAACTCGACCATCCCCGAGGACAGCTCTCCTGCTCCGTCGGCCAACTGGACACTGCCGTCGGTGAGTTGGACGAGACCGGAGTTCAGCGTGGCGGCACCGGAGCTCAGTTCGTCGACACCGCTGCGGAGTCGGTTCACCTCCGCCGCCAGTCCCCCGTTCGACAACGTCGCCAGGCTCCCTGCAGCGGACTGTTCGGGTTGCCGAGTTGATACTCGAGTTGTTCGGCGTCTGCCTGCAGACGCATGATCTCAGCGCGTAGGGCGTCGGCATCGGAGGCCGCCTGTTGCGCCGTCAGCGGTGTCAACGCGGTGATCGCCTGCTGCACGACCGGATCGGAGCTCCGGTTCAGGATGTCGACGACCTGCTGTACGGCCTGGTTCACCGTCGACTGCGTGGTCTGCGGTACCCGCGATTCGAGGGCGTCGAGCGAGGCCCGCAGCTCCGCCGCCTGTCCGGCGACACCCGAGAGGGCACCGCTGTCGAGCGCGCTGAGCAGCGGACCGCCACGCCGTCGATCGCGATCGCGAGTTCGTTCGACGCCCG
>LATQ01000001.1:2334093-2338027 GCA_001017865.1 Rhodococcus sp. IITR03 | reverse complement strand
ATGCCGGGTCGTCGCCGGATCCCCCGGTGGTGACTCGGGTGCGAGCATGCCGGTCGAACTGTCGCGCCTGCTGTTGCGTCCGCTGCCGCCCCGGTGATGCAGCAGGCCATGGGTGCCCTGTACGCGCGGGCCGCCGTGCACCGACGCGGCACCTTCGTCGGGCGGCGCGCACGGCGTTCGCGGCGAACTACGCGACCCGCGAGCAGGTCGACACGCTGCTGACCGTGGGCCGGCACGCGATCGGTGAGCTCGGCCGACTGCCGATCCCGGAGATGGTGCACGCCCTCGACATGCCGGCCCTGCTGGTGTGGGGCGCACGCGACCGGTTGACGCCCGCTCACGCCGCGCGACGGGTGCAGGCCGGGGGCCGGAGACGGGTGGTGATCATCCCTGACGCCGGCACTGTCCTCAGCTCGACGCGCCCCGCGAGTTCCTCGACGCTGTCCTGCCCTTCCTCGACTGACCCGTAAGCTCACGGCGACCGCGGCACGAGCCGCACCCACATCTCGACGACGCGGGGGTCCGAATCCGTGACAGCACCGTCAGCGCAACCGCCGTACGGCACACCCGATCCCCGGGTGCCTCGGGGGCACCGGGCGCGGGGATCACCGTCCACGGCCTGAGCAGGACGTTCGGTGACCACACGGCCGTATCGAATCTGTGGTTCACGGTGCCGCCGGGCTCGATCACCGGTTTCCTCGGCCCCAACGGATCGGGCAAGACCACCACGCTCGGCATGATGCTCGGACTCGTCCGGCCGAGCGCCGGGAACGCCTTCGTCGACGGCGTGCCGTTCACCTCGCTGCGGCAGCCTGCACAGGTCGTCGGGGCGGTGCTCGACGCGCGCAGCGCCCACCCGAAGCACCGGGCGCTGACACACCTGCAGGTCTATTGCGCCGCGATCGGCGTGCCCGACGAGCGGGCGAGGCAGATGCTCGATCTCGTCGGCCTGGGGTCGGTCGCGCGACGTCGTATCGGCGAGTTCTCCCTCGGCATGCGGCAGCGACTCGCCCTGGCGACGGCCCTGCTCGGACAACCGCGTTATCTCGTGCTCGACGAACCGGCGAACGGACTCGACCCCGAGGGCATGGCCTGGCTGCGCGACTTCCTCCGCGCGTTCGCCGCCAACGGCGGGACCGTGCTGATCTCGAGCCACATCCTGCGGGAGATCGAGCAGATGGCCGACCGCCTCGTGATCATCGCGAACGGTCACCTGGTCGCGGAGACCTCGATGACCGACCTGCGCGACGCCTACCGCTCGCGGGTGTCGTCGCGGCCTCCGACCCGGCCCGCCTCGCGACCGCGCTCGCCGCGGCGGGCACACCGAGCGCAGGTGCAGCAGGACGGACGGCTCGCGGTGGTCGGCGTGACTCCCGACCGCATCGCCGAGATCGCCGCGACCGCGGAGGTGACGCTGTTCGGGACGAGTGTCGAGCACGTCGATCTCGAGCAGGTCTACCTCGCGATGACGGCGGGTCGGTATGCGGCCGCGCCGGTCGCGCAGTATCCGGGGCACGGCCAGCAGTATCAGCCCTACCCGAACGCACAGCAGTACCCGAACGCACAGCAGTACCCGCAGCCGCAGTGGGGGCAGCCGAACCGACCGCCGGCCGGGCAAGGAGGTCCCACCGCATGACCGTGCTTCTCACCGCCGAGTTCCGCAAGGTCCTGAGCCTGCGCTACTGGTGGATCCTCGGCATCGCACCACTGCTGGTGGGTCTGTTCTGCGGCGCGCTGACGCTGCCGGTCGCGCGGCAACTCGAACTCGGTTTCGGTGACGGTTTCGCCGAGGCCGTCGCCGCCGCGGTCGGTATCTCCCTCTCGTTGTCGCTGGTGTTCCTGTTCGCCGCGATCTTCGGTGCGGTGGCGACGGGCAGCGAGTTCGCGCACCGAACGATCGTGACGACCTTCCTCACCGCGCGGGGACGCGACCGGGTCGTCGGGGTGAAGTTCGCGACCGTCGCCGTGATCGGGTTGTTGTACTGCATCGTCACGGAAGTCGCGGCGGCCGCGACGCTCATGTTGTTCGGTGGGGGCTTCGACGGTGCCGACCTCGGTTCGGTCGCCAAGGTGATGGGCATCGGTCTGTTCTGCGCGCTGATGTGGTCGCTCATCGGAGCGGGGCTGGGTCTGCTCACACGGTCGACGACGGGCAGTGTGCTCGCGATCTGCGCGTGGGTGCCGTTCGGGGAGCTGATGGTCTCGGTCGTCCTGCACGGTCTCGGTCTCGGCGCGATCGCGTCGTATCTGCCGGCGCAGGTCACCTGGTACGTGCTGTTCTCGGCGGTGTCGATGCCCGAGGACGTGACGCTGGAGATGACGTGGCCGGCGGCTCCGCTGCTTCTGATCCTCTGGACCGTGGTGTTGGGCGGCCTCGGCTGGTGGCGCGCCCGCACCGCCGACGTCGTCTGACACCTTCGATCACCTGCGTCTCCGGCCCTCCCGGGCGGCTCCGACGTGCCCTGTCGTCACTCGGCGCTAATGTCGGTTCGATGGCACACGACCCGATTCCGCGCTCGCCGGGATGGATTTCCCGGCTCGTCGCCGAATGCCTGAAACACCGCAGAACAGCCGTCGGGGCGCTGGCCGTCACCGTCGTCGCTGCCCTGATCGACATCACCTTCCCCCCTGCTGACGAAGGTCGCGGTCGACAGCGCGACCGGGCAGGGCGACGTGCCCGCGACGACCTGCGCCTGATCGGGCTGGCGGCGGCTGCGATCGCGGCCGGTGCGGTGATCCGGTTCGGCTGCCAGTACGGGCGTCGCATGCTCGCCGGACGCCTGTCGCTCGACGTGCAGCACGACCTGCGGTTGCGCCTGCTCGGCTCGCTCCAACGTCTCGACGGCCACGGTCAGGACCGCATCCGTACGGGTCAGGTGGTCTCGCGGTCCATCACCGACCTGCAACTCGTGCAGGGCCTGCTCGCGATGGTGCCGATGTCGGCGGGTGCGCTGCTGCAGTTCGTGCTCGCGCTGGTGATCATGACGACCCTCTCGCCGCTGCTCACACTGGTCGCGGTGGTCATCGTCCCGATCATCGCGGGTCTCGTCCGGGTCGTGCGCCCGAAGCTGTTCGCCGCGACCTGGTCGGCGCAGCAGCGCGCGGCCGATCTTGCCCAGCACGTCGAGGAGACGGTCACGGGCGTGCGGGTGGTGAAGGGATTCGGGCAGGAGTCGCACGCCGTCGACCAGCTCGAGGAGCACGGTCGCAGGCTGTACGCGGAGCGTCTGCGTGCCGCCCGGATCAACGCGTGGTTCTCGGCGCCGATGGGTGCGATCCCACAGTTCGGGCTCGTCGCCACCATCGCGCTCGGCGGCTGGCTCGCCTCGAGGGCGGGATCACCGTGGGCACCTTCGTGGCGTTCACCGCCTATGTGGCGACGATGACGGGGACGACCCGCACCCTCTCCCAGGTCGTGATCATGGCGCAGTTGTCCCGCGCCGCCGTCGAGCGGGTGTACGAGGTGATCGACACCGAACCCGATGTCGCCGATCCCCCGCATCCCGTCGAGCTGCCCGACGGTCCGCTCGGGGTGCACCTGGAGGACGTGACGTTCGGCTTCGACGACGACCGGCACGTACTGCGCGGCCTCGACCTGGAGATCGCGCCCGGCGAGACCGTCGCGATCGTCGGCCCGGCCGGTCGGGCAAGACCGTGCTGTCGCTGCTGCTCCCCCCGCTTCTACGCGCCGCACCGCGGGTCGGTGTGCCTGACCGCGGACGGCCGCGACATCGACGTCGCCACGCTCCGCGCCGACGATCTGCGCGGGGCGGTCGGCCTCGTCTTCGACGAGCCGTTCCTGTTCTCCGACACCGTCGCGTCCAACATCGCTCTCGGCCGGCCCGACGCATCGGACGACGAGATCCGCGCCGCGCCGCGGCGGCACGCGCCGACGACTTCGTCGAGGCCCTCCCCGAGGCTACGACACGGTCGT
>LATQ01000001.1:2331568-2333993 GCA_001017865.1 Rhodococcus sp. IITR03 | reverse complement strand
AACTGCGCGCGGCCCGTCGACGCGCTTCCCCCGGCCACCGAGACGCCCGGACACGATCCGGCCCTGCAGTCCGAGGCCCTGCGCCTGCCCGACCCGCAGTTCCGGTTGCGGACGACGCTGCGCCCGGTGCGTGCACTGCTGGCGGTCGTCGTGCTGTGCCTGGCGGTGGAGTCGCTGACGAGCATCGCGTTCCCGTCGCTGGTGCGGTACGCCGTCGACCGCGGGGTGACCCCGGGCGATCCGTCCCGGCTGTGGCAGGCGACCGCCGCGGGTGTGGTGCTCGCGCTGCTCGGCTGGTTCGTGGTCGCGATCCTCACGGTGCTCACCGCGCGGGCGGGCGAACGGGTGTTGTTCGGGTTGCGCGTGCGCTCGTACGCGCACCTGCAACGGCTCGGACTCGACTACTACGAACGCGAACTGTCGGGTCGGATCATGACGCGGATGACGACCGATGTGGATGCGCTGTCGCAGTTCATCCAGACCGGCCTGTCCACCGCGGTCGTGGCGGTGCTCACGCTCACCGGTATCTCGATCGCGCTGATCGTCACCGATCTGTCCCTGGCCCTGGTGGTGCTGGCGGTGCTGCCCGTGCTGGTCGGCGCGACCCTGTGGTTCCGGAAGGTCTCCGGGACGGCGTACGCGCAGTCCCGCGAACGCATCTCCCTGGTGAACGCGGATTTCCAGGAGAACGTCACGGGTCTGCGCGCCGCCCAGGCCTACCGCAGGGAGGAGACCGCGGCGCGGCGGTTCGCCGAGCGCGCGGAGGCCTATCGGCGCAGTCGCCTGCGGTCGCAGCGGGCGATCTCGCTGTACTTCCCGTTCATCACCTTCCTGTCCGATCTGGCGCTCGCGGCGGTCGTCTTCGTCGGCGCCCGGGAGGTGGCGTCGGGCGCGGTCGGCCCCGGTGTGCTGATCGCGTTCGTGCTGTATCTGACCCTGTTGTTCGCGCCCATCCAGCAGTTGTCGCAGGTCTTCGACGGCTACCAGCAGGCGCGGGTCGGTCTGCGCCGGATCGGCGACCTGTTGCGGACCGAGAACTCGCTCGAGTCTGCCGAGGAGGGCACGGTCGCCATCACCGGGCACCTCCGCGGTGACGTCGACCTGCGGCAGGTGGGCTTCCGGTACAGCGAGGCCGATCGTGAGGCGCTGAGCGATGTGGACCTGTCGATCCCGGCCGGGTCGACGGTCGCCCTGGTGGGCCGCACCGGCGCCGGGAAGTCGACGGTCGTCAAACTGCTCGCCCGGTTCTACGACCCGACGTCCGGTTCGGTGCGGGTGGACGACACCGATCTGCGCCGTTACCGCCTGCGCGACTATCGGGGCCGGCTCGGTGTGGTGCCGCAGGAGGCGCACCTGTTCACGGGCACGGTGGCGACCAACATCGCCTACGGCCGGCCCACGCGACGCGCGAGGAGATCGAATCGCCGCGCGCGCCGTGGGGGCGCTGGACATGATCGCGGGTCTCGCCGGCGGCATGAACCATGCGGTCGGTGAGCGCGGTCAGGGTCTGTCGGCGGGCCAGCGTCAGCTCATCGCGCTCGCGCGCGCCGAACTGGTGGATCCCGATCTGCTGTTGCTCGACGAGGCCACCGCGACCCTCGATCCCGCCACCGAGAAGGCGGTGCTCGAGGCGGGTGCGCGGGTGGCCCGCTCACGGACGGCCGTGGTGGTGGCGCACCGTCTCGCGACCGCCGCACGCGCCGATCTCGTGGTGGTCGTCGACGACGGCCGTATCGTCGAGTGCGGGCCCCACGACGAGCTCCGCCGAGCGGGAGGTCTGTACACCACTTTGTGGCAACTCGCTACCGGTGGTCTCGTTCCGGAGGAGCCCGAGGTCCTGCTCACTTCGACGACGGAAGGATCGAACATGAGATCGTCCTCACGTTTGTAACGGGGTGCGCGCTGCGCCGATGCACCTTAGAGGGAATAATCGGCTCTCGAGAACCGTCATCGATGGAGACCCCATCGCACCAGATTGTGAGGTAGCCCACCGACATGCGCGGTCAGTTCGGATCGTCACATGCCACGGGCTAGCCTCATATTCACAGGCGCTCCGATCGGGTACCGAAGAAAGAAACGAGGCGAACAACTGCCGTGAGCAGCAGCTCTACATCACAGTTCGGACAGAACCAGTGGTTGGTTGACGAGATGTACCAGCGCTTCCAGGACGACCCTTCGTCCGTGGACGCGAGTTGGCACGAATTCCTCACCGACTATTCGCCGGAAGCCGCGGTGGCCGGAGGCACCAACGGCTCCGACACCGCCACGACCGAGAAGCCCGCGCCGAGCACAGCATCTGCGCCGAGTTCCTCCGCTTCGGCCCCCACCAAGCCTGCACCGAAGGCCGAGACCAAGGCGGAGACCAAGGCCGCGCCTGCGAAGCCTGCACCGAAGGCGGAGACCAAGCCTGCGGCGCAGCCGAAGG
>LATQ01000001.1:2322641-2331468 GCA_001017865.1 Rhodococcus sp. IITR03 | reverse complement strand
CCGAAGGCCCAGTCCGCGCCCCGCGAAGCCGGCTCCCAAGCCCGCCGCGGCCCCGTCGGGCCAGGCCACCGAGGAGAAGAAGGTTCTGCGCGGCGCCGCTGCTGCCGTTGCGAAGAACATGAACGCCTCGCTGTCGATCCCGACGGCCACCAGTGTTCGCGCGGTGCCCGCGAAGTTGATGTTCGACAACCGTATCGTCATCAACAACCACCTCGCCCGCACCCGGGTGGCAAGGTCTCGTTCACCCACATCCTCGGTTACGCGATCGTCCAGGCGGTCAAGGCGTTCCCGAACATGAACAACCACTTCGCCGAGGTCGACGGCAAGCCGAACCTCGTCGTGCCTGCGCACACGAACCTCGGTCTCGCGATCGACCTGCCCGGCAAGAACGGCCAGCGTTCGCTGGTCGTGGCGGCCATCAAGAACTGCGAGACGATGAACTTCGCGCAGTTCTACTCGGCCTACGAGGACATCGTGCGCCGCGCCCGCGACGGCAAGCTCACCGGCGACGACTTCTCCGGCGTCACGATCTCGCTGACCAACCCGGGCGGTATCGGCACCGTGCATTCGGTCCCGCGTCTGATGCAGGGCCAGGGCGCGATCATCGGCGCCGGCGCATGGAGTACCCGGCCGAGTTCCAGGGTGCGTCCGACGCGCGGATCGCCGAGATGGGCATCGGCAAGCTGCTGACGCTCACCTCCACCTACGACCACCGCGTGATCCAGGGCGCGGAGTCGGGTGAGTTCCTGAAGAAGATCCACGAGCTGCTCATCAGCGACGACTTCTACGACGGCATCTTCCACACCCTGCACATCCCCTACGAGCCGGTCCGCTGGCGCAAGGACGTGCCGGAAGGCCTCGTCGACAAGCACACCCGTGTGCTCGAGCTCATCGCCGCCTACCGCAGCCGCGGCCACCTCATGGCCGACACCGATCCGCTGCAGTTCGTGCGCGACAAGTTCCGCTCGCACCCCGACCTCGACGTCACGACCCACGACCTGACGCTGTGGGATCTCGATCGCGAGTTCAACGTCGGTGGCTTCCACGGCCGCCAGAAGATGAAGCTGCGCGACGTGCTGTCGGTGCTGCGCGACGCGTACTGCCGCCACGTCGGTGTCGAGTACACCCACATCCTCGAGCCCGAGCAGCAGCAGTGGCTGCAGGAGCGCGTCGAGGCGCACCACGTCAAGCCGACGGTCGCCCAGCAGAAGTACATCCTGAGCCGCCTCAACGCCGCCGAGGCGTTCGAGACGTTCCTGCAGACCAAGTACGTCGGTCAGAAGCGCTTCTCGCTCGAGGGCGCCGAATCCGTCATCCCGATGATGGACGCGATCATCGATCAGGCCGCCGAGCACACGCTCGACGAGGTCGCCATCGCGATGCCGCACCGCGGCCGCCTCAACGTGCTCGCGAACATCGTCGGCAAGCCGTACTCGCAGATCTTCTCGGAGTTCGAGGGCAACCTGAACCCGGCCGCTGCGCACGGTTCCGGCGACGTGAAGTACCACCTCGGCGCGAGGGCACCTACATCCAGATGTTCGGCGACAACGACATCAAGGTCTCGCTCACCGCGAACCCCTCGCACCTCGAGGCGGTCAACCCGGTGCTCGAGGGCCTCGTCCGCGCCAAGCAGGACATCCTCGACAAGGGTGAGGACGGCTTCACCGTCCTGCCGCTGCTCCTGCACGGCGACGCTGCGTTCGCCGGTCAGGGCGTCGTCGCGGAGACCCTCAACCTCGCGCTGCTGCGCGGCTACCGCACCGGCGGCACCGTGCACATCGTCGTCAACAACCAGGTCGGCTTCACCACCGCGCCGGAGCACTCGCGTTCGTCCGAGTACTGCACCGACGTGGCGAAGATGATCGGCGCGCCGATCTTCCACGTCAACGGCGACGACCCCGAGGCCTGCGTGTGGGTCGCGAAGCTCGCCGTGGACTTCCGCGAGAAGTTCCACAAGGACGTCGTCATCGACATGATCTGCTACCGCCGCCGCGGTCACAACGAGGGCGACGACCCGTCGATGACCCAGCCGGCGATGTACGACGTGATCGACACCAAGCGCAGCGTCCGCAAGAGCTACACCGAGGCCTGATCGGCCGCGGCGACATCTCGCTCAAGGAAGCGGAAGACGCCCTGCGCGACTACCAGGGACAGCTCGAACGGGTCTTCAACGAGGTCCGCGAACTCGAGAAGTACCCGCCGGAGCCGTCGGAGTCGGTCGAGCTCGACCAGACCCCGCCGAAGCGCCTCGACACCTCCGTCGACCGGTCGGTGCTCGAGCGGATCGGCGACGCCTTCGCCGAGGCGCCCGAGGCTTCACCGTCCACCCGCGCGTCAAGCCGGTGCTCGAGAAGCGTCGTGAGATGTCGCGCAACGGCAAGATCGACTGGGCGTTCGCCGAGCTGCTCGCGTTCGGTTCGCTGGCCGAGGAAGGCGCCTGGTGCGCCTGGCCGGTCAGGACTCGCGTCGCGGCACGTTCACGCAGCGCCACTCGGTCATCATCGACCGCAAGACGGGCGACGAGTACAGCCCGCTCGCCTCGCTGGCCAACCAGGCCGGCAACGGCGGCCGCTTCATGGTCTACGACTCGGCGCTGACCGAGTTCGCGGGCCTGGGCTTCGAGTACGGCTACTCGGTGGGCAACCCCGACGCGCTCGTGCTGTGGGAGGCGCAGTTCGGCGACTTCGTCAACGGCGCGCAGTCCATCATCGACGAGTTCATCTCGTCCGGTGAGGCCAAGTGGGGTCAGCTCTCCGACGTCGTGCTGCTGCTGCCGCACGGCCACGAGGGCCAGGGTCCCGACCACACCTCGGGTCGTATCGAGCGCTGGCTGCAGCTGTGCGCCGAGGGCTC
This sequence comes from Rhodococcus sp. IITR03, assembly GCA_001017865.1. Next base: position 2,328,615 of record LATQ01000001.1, on the reverse strand, counting down.
GATGACGGTCGCGGTTCCGTCGACCCCGGCGAGCTACTTCCACCTGCTGCGTCGCCATCACCTCGACGGCATCCGCCGTCCGCTGGTGGTGTTCACGCCGAAGTCGATGCTGCGCAACAAGGCCGCGGTCAGCAACGTCGAGGACTTCACGCAGGGCAAGTTCCGTTCGCTGCTCGAAGAGGTTCCCTACGAGGAGGGCACGGCCGATCGGTCGAAGGCCACTCGTGTGCTGCTGACCTCCGGCAAGATCTACTGGGAACTGCTGGCGAAGAAGCAGAAGGAAGGTCGTGACGACGTCGCGATCGTGCGCATCGAGCAGCTGTACCCGGTGCCGCGCCGCCGTATCGCCGAGACGCTCGAGCAGTACCCGAACGCCACCGAGTTCTTCTGGGTCCAGGAGGAGCCGGCGAACCAGGGTGCCTGGCCGTTCCTCGGCCTCGCGCTGCCGGAACTGCTGCCCGAGAAGCTCAGCGGTATCAAGCGCGTGTCGCGTCGCGCGATGTCGGCACCGTCGTCCGGTTCGAGCAAGGTCCACGCTGTCGAGCAGCAGGAGATCATCGAGAAGGCCTTCGGTCGCTAGAAGCTCCGTTTCGGATCCTTCGGGTCCTTGACGGTTCTCATGTGAGCCGGGTCGGTTCGTCCCCGCGAGGGCGATCGACCGGCTCACGCCTTTTCCGGTGCGTTTCGGACCGGGCACGACGGGCACCCTTCGGAGGACCCCCGATCGCGTCCTGCGAGGAGCTACCGATGGCGAATCCGACCGTGGCCGACTACCTGTTGCACCGCCTGCGCACGTGGGGGGTGGACCACGTCTTCGGATATCCCGGCGACGGCATCAACGGGATCCTCGCCGCCTGGACGCGCACCGGCAACGATCCGGTCTTCGTGCAGTCCCGGCACGAGGAGATGAGCGCCTTCGAGGCCGTGGGCTATGCGAAGTTCACGGGCCGGCCGGGGGTGTGCATGGCAACCTCCGGCCCGGGCGCGATCCATCTGCTCAACGGCCTGTACGACGCGAAACTCGACCACGTTCCGGTGGTGGCGATCGTGGGCCAGACCGACCGCTCCGCGATGGGCGGGTCGTACCAGCAGGAAGTGGACCTGCACACGCTGTACAAGGATGTGGCGTCGGCGTTCGTGGAGACGGTGACGGTGCCCGAGCAGTTGCCGAACGTCCTCGACCGGGCGATGCGCACCGCCATCGCGTATCGCACGCCCACGGCCGTCATCATCCACGGCGACGTGCAGGAACTCGAGTACTCCCCGCCCGGCCACGAGTTCAAGATGGTGCCGTCGAGCGTCGGCTTCGATCGTCCCCGGATCGCACCGGACGACGACGCGATCCGGCGGGCCGCGGAGATCCTCAACGCCGGGGACAAGGTGGCGATGCTCGTCGGCAGCGGCGCCCGGGATGCGCGGGCGCAACTCGAGCAGGTCGCGGACCTGCTCGGCGCCGGGGTGGCGAAGGCCCTGCTGGGCAAGGACGTGCTGTCGGACGAGTTGCCGTGGGTCACGGGCTCGATCGGGCTGCTGGGCACGCGGCCCACCCATGAGATGATGACCGGCTGCGACACGCTGCTCATCGTCGGTTCGTCCCTCCCCTACAGCCAGTTCCTGCCCGAATACGGCCAGGCCCGCTGCGTGCAGATCGACATCGACCCGAACATGATCGGGATGCGCTATCCGAACGAGGTCAACCTCGTCGCGGATGCCGCCGCCGCGCTCGACGCGCTCGTCCCGCTGCTGCAGCGCAAGGCGGATCGGTCGTGGCGTGAGGGCATCGAGCAGAACGTGCAGCGCTGGTGGCAGACGATGGGACAGCAGGCGGAGGTCGAAACGGAGTTCGTCAATCCGCTGCGGATGTTCGCCGAGGCCTCACCGCGACTGCCGGACGATGCGATCGTCACGGCGGACTCGGGTTCGGCCGCCAATTGGTATGCGCGCCAACTGCAGTTCCGTGGTGACATGCGCGGTTCGCTGTCGGGCACCCTCGCGACGATGGGTCCGGCGGTGCCGTACGGGATCGGCGCGAAGTTCGCGAATCCGGGCCGTCCGGTGGTCGCGTTCGCCGGCGACGGGGCGATGCAGATGAACGGCATGGCCGAGCTGATCACCATCCAGCGGTACTGGCAGCAGTGGGCGGACCCGAGGCTCGTCGTCGCGATCATCCACAACAACGACCTGAACCAGGTCACCTGGGAGATGCGTGCGATGGGTGGGGCACCGAAATTCGCGGAGTCCCAGTCGCTTCCGGACGTCGACTACGCCGCCTTCGCGCGCAGTCTCGGGTTGGGCGGCGAAACCGTGAAGTCCTCGGACGAGATGGGCTCGGCCTGGGATCGCGCGCTGGCCGCGGACCGCCCGACGGTGCTCGACGTGTACACCGATCCGGACATGCCGCCGATCCCGCCGCACGCGACGTGGGAGCAGTTCACCGATGTCGCCAAGGCCGTGCTCGCCGGTGACGAGAACCGTTGGGGCTTCGTGAAACAGGGCGTCAAGACGAAGCTGCAGGAGTACCTTCCCGGAAACGATCGCTGAGAATCCCACCGGCCGGAGCATCGTCACCGGCCGGAGAGTGGAGCGAATGTGCCGCCAGCGCAACGCCGGACAGCGCCGCGATGGCCAGTTCGACGAACTCGTCGCGGGTGAGTTCGGGATCGCGTAGCCACGCGATGGTCGTGTCCTCGACGAAGGCCACCCAGCCGCGGACGGCGAGTCGCACGGCCGGCGTGGGCTCGATGCCGATGGCAGGCAGGTGCGCGACGGTCCGGTCGACCAGCGCCGTGCGGGTGTCCTCGAAGGCCGCCCGCATGTCGGGGTCGCCGCTGGTGGCGCCGCGCAGGATCGAGACGTACATGTCGCGGCGCCGGGTGACGTAGTCGACGTACGCGACGAGCGTGCCGCGCAGCATCTCGATCGGTTCGAGGCCCTCGTCCGGTGCGGTGTACTCGACGAGATCCCGACCGATGCATCGCACGAGTTCGACGTGGTAGTCGTGCTTCGAGGCGAAGTAGTGGAACAGCAGCCCCTTCGAGACCCGGGCCCGTTCGGCGACCTCGTCGACGGAGATCTGTTCGAGGGGCCGGTCGGCGAGCAGTTCGAGACCCTGCTCGATCAGCTGGGCCCGGCGTTGGGCGGGACCGAGACGGGTCCGGCGGGGTCCGGGATTGTCTTCTGTCACGTCCACCATGCAAACACCGTTATTGAATTATGGTCAACAAGTGTTGACCAGGTCACTGGAACGCTCTAGCCTCAAGTACATGAGTCTTCCGGTTACAGATACCGTCGCCGACGCGGAGATCCGTCAGGTCGACACGCTGATCATCGGCAGCGGGTTCGCCGGGCTCGGTGCGGCCATCCGACTGTCGCAGGCGGGCAAGGACTTCCTCCTGCTCGAACGCGCTTCCGAGGTGGGCGGCACCTGGCGCGACAACACCTACCCCGGCGCGGCGTGCGACGTGCCGTCGAACCTGTACTCCTACTCGTTCGCCCTCAACCCCGGCTGGACGCGCTCGTTCTCGCCGCAGCCGGAGATCCAGGAGTACATCCGCTCGGTCGCCGACCGGTACGACGTGCGGCGACGCACCGTCTTCGGATGCGACGTGCAGACGGCCCGCTGGAACACCGCGACGCACCGCTGGGACGTGGCCACCACGCGCGGCAAGTACAGCGCCAAGGTCGTGATCTCCGCGGTCGGCGCCCTGTGCGAGCCGTCGCTGCCCGACATCGAGGGCATCTCCGGGTTCGAGGGCGAGATCTTCCACTCGGCGCGGTGGAACCACGACGCCGACCTCGTCGGCAAGCGCGTCGCCGTCATCGGCACCGGAGCCTCCGCCATCCAGATCGTGCCGGCCATCGCGGGCACCGTCGGCCGTCTCGACGTGTACCAGCGCACGGCACCGTGGATCCTCCCCCGCTTCGACCGCGAGTACACCGCCCCCGAGCGGTTCGCCTTCCGCTACATCCCCGGCTTCCAGCGTCTCTCGCGTGCCCTGCAGTACACCGCCCGCGAGACGCAGGTCGTGGGTCTGGCCAAGGCGCAGGCCTTCATGAAGCCGCTCGAACTCGCCGCGCGCATCCAGGTCCGCCGGCAGATCCGCGACAAGGAACTGCGCCGGAAGGTCACGCCGAACTACGGCATCGGTTGCAAGCGCATGCTGATCTCGAACAACTACTACCCCGCCCTCGACCGGCCGAACGTCGACCTCGTCACCGACGGCATCACCCGCGTCACCCCGCGCGGCATCGTCACGAAGGACGGCACCGAACGCGAGGTCGACGCGATCGTCGTCGCGACCGGCTTCCACGTCACCGACTCCCCGACCTTCGCCGGTATCTTCGGCAAGGACGGCCGCTCGCTCGCCGAGTCTTCGACGAGACCGGCATGCAGGGGTACAAGGGCAGCTCGGTCGCCGGCTTCCCGAACCTGTTCTTCCTCGTCGGCCCGAACACCGGACTCGGCCACACCTCGATGGTGTACATGATCGAGTCGCAACTCGAGTACGTCGTCGACGCGATCCGCACGATCGACCGCAACCGCATCGGCACGGTCGAGGTCCGTAAGGACGTGCAGGACGAGTACAACCGCGACCTGCAGCGCGCGCTGCAGTCGAGCGTGTGGAACAACGGCGGGTGCGCGAGCTGGTATCTCGACAAGCACGGCAACAACACCACGCTGTGGCCGGGATTCACCTTCGAATTCCGCCGTATCACCCGCAGATTCGACCTCGAGGCGTACCGCAGCGTCGCCGAGTCGGATCTCCCCGCCGCCACCGACCGTCCCGCGCAGGAGCGCACGTCCCGAGAGGCAGCAGTTCGATGAGTGATTTCGCAGGCCGGGTCGTCGTCGTCACGGGCGCGGGTTCCGGGATCGGACGGGCCCTCGTCCTCGCCCTCGCGGCCCACGGTGCCCGCCTGGCGATCTCGGACGTCGACACCACAGGCTCGAGGAGACCGCGCGTCGCGCACGGGAACTCGGTGCCGAGGTGAAGGCCGATCATCTCGACGTCACCCAACGCGAGAAGGTCCTCGAGTACGCCGAGCAGGTCGCCGCCCATTTCGGCGCGGTCCACCAGGTGTACAACAACGCGGGCATCGCCTATCACGGCGACCTCGAGCGCACCGAGTTCAAGGACATCGAGCGCGTGATGGACGTCGACTTCTGGGGGGTCGTCAACGGCACCAAGGCTTTCCTGCCGTATCTCATCGCCTCGGGCGACGGCCACCTGGTCAACGTCTCGAGCCTGTTCGGCCTGCTGAGCATCCCGGGCCAGGCGGCGTACAACTCGGCGAAGTTCGCCGTGCGCGGCTTCACCGAGGCGGTGCGGCAGGAGATGCTCGTCGCGCGGCATCCCGTGCAGGTCACGTGCGTGCATCCCGGCGGCATCAAGACCGCGATCGCGCGCAACGCCGCCGTCCCCGACGGCGACGACCAGGCGACCTTCGCGGAGTTCTTCGACCGCAAGCTCGCACGCACGACCCCCGAGGACGCGGCGAAGACCATCCTCACCGGTGTGCGGAAGAACAAGGCGCGCGTGCTCATCGGCGCCGATGCGAAGCTGCTCGACGCCTTCGTCCGCGTTGCCGGACCGGCCTATCAGCGTGTCGTCGCCACCGTGACCTCCCGGGTCGTACCGAAGGGATAGGCTGCGGCATGCCTCCGACACCGCAGTTGTCACCGCGGGTGGCGCGTACCGCCCTGCGTCCTCTCTTCCGTGCCCTGCTGTCGCCGCGCTGGTCGTTCTCGACGCAGCGCCGGTTGCTCGATCTCGCGGCGCCGCTGCAGTTCCTCCCGAAGGACGCCGTGGTGCGTCCGATCCGTCTGGCGGGACGCCCCGCCGAGCGGATCACCGTGGGCGCCACCGAGCGGACCACGGCGATCCTGTACCTGCACGGCGGCGCGTACACCGGCGGGTCGCTCGCCACGCACCGCTCGCTCGCGGCGTATCTCGCCGCCCGGCGTCCCGGATCG
>LATQ01000001.1:2318239-2322541 GCA_001017865.1 Rhodococcus sp. IITR03 | reverse complement strand
ACCTGCACGGCGGCGCGTACACCGGCGGGTCGCTCGCCACGCACCGCTCGCTCGCGGCGTATCTCGCCGCCGCGTCCGGATCGGCCGTGTACGTCCTCGACTACCGGCTCGCTCCCGAGCATCCCTATCCGGCGGCGCTGAACGACGCCAGGCGGGATCTCGAAACTCGTCCCGCGAGCACGGCTTCGAGCCGCCCGGCACCGCGATCGCCGGCGACTCGGCCGGCGGTGGCCTCGCCGCGCGACCACGCACCGGCTCATCGACCGTCACGGGATCACCCCGCCGGCGCTCGGATTGTTGTCGCCATGGACCGATCCGGCCGCTCGCGACCTGCCCGACGTGAACGACGTCGTCCTGAACAAGGCTGGGTGTATTCGTCGGCCGAGGCGTATCTCGCCGACGGCGATCCCACCGATCCCGGTTACGCGCCCATCCACGCCGATCCCACGGGTCTGCCGCCGACGCTCATCCAGGTGGGCACCGCGGAGATGTTCCACACAGGTGCGGCAGTACGCCGAGAAGCTCCGGGCGGCGGGCGCGACGTCACCCTCGTCGAACAACCCGAGCTGTGGCACGTCGCGCCGTTGCAGGCGTCGCTCGTTCCCGAGGCCGCCGCGGCGATCTCCGACTTCGGCGTCTTCCTCCGCGACCGGATGGGCACCCGCGCGAGCTGAGTACTCGTGGGGTGCCGTTCACGCTCCGGCGTGTTCGTCGATCCATTCGCGGGCCACGGTCTCGGGATCGTCGCCCTCCTCGACCCGCGCACGCAGTTCGGTGAGATCGCTCGTGGTCAGTTCACCCGCGATGGTCCGCAACGCGTCGAGTTGCGCTTCGTCGAGGGTGCCCTTGCGGAAGACCGGGACGACGTTCTGGGCCGGCAGGACCGGTGCGGGCGTGTCGTCGGCGTTCGTGTCGTCCTGCGGGCTGCGGTCGGGTGCGTCGGGCACGGTGCTCACGGGCGAATCCGCGTCGATCTCCGCGAGGGCGGACGACGTCGTGGTGGTTCCGACGACCGTGTCGGGTTCCGACGCGACGGCGACGGACTGTGCATCCTCGATCCGTCGCACCTCGCGCGGGCGGCAGTCGGCGCGTTCGAGGGCGGTGAGTCCACCGGCGGTGTCGAAGTCCTCGGTCACCGCGAAGGTCAGGTCGGCGCAGCGGTCGGCGAGGTCGGCCACGCGGCTCACCGACCATTGCGTGAGTCCTTCGCGGTCGGCGAGCAGCGCCACGCCGGGGCGCCGAGGCGTAGTCGGAGATGGTCAGTTCGTCGGGCAGTGCGCGCGCCAACGCTTCGAAGACGTCCTCGCGTCGGTCGCGTCGGCGCCGGGTCGTAGGACGCGAGCAGCCGTCCCGTGTAGCCGGGGATCAGCGTGAGCTCGGCGGCGTCGAGCGCTGCGGTCGGATCGGCGACGCCGGAGCGGACCTGTACTTCGACCCCGCTGCCGCGCAGCGCTCCCGCGTACAGCTGCGCGAGCAGTTCCTCGTCGGGCCGCTCCCCCGCCCCGACGACGACCGTCGTCGACGGTGCCGTCTCGTCGAGAACGGGCGACGCACATCCCTGGAGCACGGCTGCCGCCGCGCATGCGGTGAGCACCGTCGCCGCGACCGGCGGATCCGTCTCGCTTCGTTCGCCACGGCGGTCATTGTCGCCCACCGGTGCGCCACGGTCCGCACGTGCCCGACCGTCCGGCCGCCGCGACGCCGAACGCCGGTCCGGAACCTTGTGCGGTTCGGATCGGGCGTTCGGTGCGATCTCGCCGGGAGCGAATCCCTAGTCGGTGACGCTTCGGCCTTCGCCGCGGCCGCGACGGCCTCGGCGACGGCGGGCGCCACACGCGGATCGAGCGGGCTCGGGACGATCTTGTCCGCGGCCAGTTCGTCACCGACGACCGAGAGGATGGCCTCGGCGGCGGCGAGCTTCATGCCCTCGGTGATGCGGCGGGCACCTGCGTCGAGAGCGCCTTGAACACACCGGGGAAAGCCAGCACGTTGTTGATCTGGTTCGGGAAGTCGCTGCGACCCGTCGCCACGATCGCGGCGTGCTTGTGGGCGATGTCGGGGTGGATCTCCGGATCCGGGTTCGACATCGCGAAGATGATGGCGTCGTCGGCCATCGTCGCGACGATCTCCTCGGGCACGGTGCCCGACGACACGCGAGGTAGACGTCGGCGCCGTCGAGCGCCTCGGCGATGCCGCCCTTGCGGCCCTCGGGGTTGGTGCGGGAGGCCAGATCGGCCTTGATATCACCGAGATCGGTGCGGTCGGAGGAGATGATGCCCTTCGAATCGAGCACCACCACGTCGCGCGCACCGGCGGCGAGCAGGATGTTCGTGCACGCCACGCCGGCAGCGCCGGCCCCGGAGATCACGATGCGCAGGTCGGCGATGTCGCGGCCCTGCACCTTCACCGCACCCTTGAGGGCGGCCAGGGCGACGATGGCGGTGCCGTGCTGGTCGTCGTGCATGACGGGGCAGTCGAGCGCTCGATGACGCGCTTCTCGATCTCGAAGCAGCGCGGAGCCGAGATGTCCTCGAGGTTGACGGCGCCGAAGGACGGACGCAGCCGGATGAGGGTCTCGACGATCGCGTCGGGATCGGTGGTGTCGAGCACCAGCGGGATGGAATTCAGGCCCGCGAACTTCTTGAAGAGCGCGGACTTGCCTCCATCACCGGCAGCGAGGCACGTGCGCCGATGTTGCCGAGACCGAGGACCGCGGTGCCGTCGGAGACGACGACGACCAGGCGGTTGGTCCAGGTGTAACGGTCGACGAGGGTCTCGTCGGCGGCGATAGCTCGGCAGACCTGGGCGACACCGGGGGTGTACGCAATGGACAGATCGCGCTGGTTCTCGAGCGGCGCGGTCAGCTCGACCGACAGCTTGCCGTCGACGTGACTCGAGAAGATCTCCTCGTCAGTCAACTCGAGCTTCTGAGGGGTAGGTGCATCAGACACAATTGACACGATGACACTCCTGCGTGTTCCGAGTCGACCTCTGGACTCGGTTGCTGCGAAAACACCGCAGTTCAATGCATTTCACACACGTGCATGCATCGAGTTGCAGCGCTTCGCCAAGGACATTGGATTGAAGCTTCCGGGCGCGATCACGACTGCCGCTGTACAACGCTGTACGGCTTCCGGAACGTGATGGAGCCGGGGCGGGTGGCCCTGGCATCGAGCCTGGGTGATCTAGCCTGGGTGGGTCTGCCATCCTTCGTCCGATTCCGGGGTATTCCGGCTTTCGGATTGCCGCAAGTTTGCCACCTTTGCAGACGAACAATCAAATCGGCATCGATTGCGAAGGTCTCACGGTTTTGTCGCCTCACCTGTGAGTTTACGTGCCGTGAACACCGCGCCGCGGGCGCATCGCGATGAATTTCCGCAGTTACACGACGGCTACCGACGGGTAGCGAGATGGCACTCGGGGTCGTCATCCCCACCACTGGGTGATCATCAGAATCGATGCAGTGAAGATCACCACAAGGCTCGACAGGAGTGCCACACCACCCGAGCGCCGATCCGCCGTCACCTGGGCGATCACGGCCACGAGCGCGGCGACGACGTGCGCGGCGACCGAGGTGGTGCCCGGACCGGGGGAAACCGCGGTGCCGGCGAGGTACTTGGCCCCGCACACCACGAGCGTCAGGACCAGCACCGCCCCGCACACCACGCCGGAGAGAACGCGGAGGGCGCGGACCGGCAGACTCGCGCGGCGCGGTGCGGGTTCGTACGGATCGGCGTAGTACCCCTCGTCCGGGTAATACGGTTCGGTGTAGTACTCACTGTCGTAGTAGTTTTCGTCGTTCGGCGACCCGTACTCCCCGTCCGGATACCGCGCACCCCGTCGCCTCATCCCTCGAGCACCTCCACGCCGGTCGCGCGGTCGAGCAGCGCCTCGTACGCCGCCGGAGCCGTGGTGAAGCTGCCGAGCCTGATCGTCTTGTTGTCGCCGTGATAGTCGGACGACCCCGTGACGGCAACCCCGAGCGACCGCGCGAGATCGCGCATCGTCCGCACGTCCTGCTCGTTGTGATCGGGATGGTCGGCCTCGACACCGCCGAGTCCGAGTTCGGCGAGTTCCTCGATGTGGTCGAGAGCGAGGAGCCGCCCGCGCGCACGTGCCCGGGCGTGCGCCACCACCGGCACACCGCCCGCGGCCGTCACCATCTTCACCCGCGACGGCGAGCGGGGTATCGGCCTTGGTACGTAGTAGCGCGCGCGGCGACAGCAGCTCGGTGAAGGCGTCGGCCACCGTGGCACCACACCGGCGGCGACGAGCGCCCCGGCACCAGATGGGGCCGGCCAA
>LATQ01000001.1:2315895-2318139 GCA_001017865.1 Rhodococcus sp. IITR03 | reverse complement strand
CGACGGCGACCGCCGCGCCGCGGCCTGCGACCGGGCCGCGTCCCAGCGGCATGCCGTGAGGAAGGACAACATGCCGCACCAGCCTTCTCGTGCCACCCGTCGCGGCCCCACTACTCCCCCGGTCCCCACCGTCCCCACCGAGCAAGCGGTGGTCGACTGCGCGGTCTACGTCGACGGGCACCGCCTGCCCGGCCGCTACAGCCACACCGAGGCGGTCGCAGAGGTACGTCGGCGCGGTACGGGATTCGTGTGGCTCGGGCTGCACCACCCCGACGAGGAGCAGATGACGAACGTCTCGCACACCTTCGGACTCCACGAGCTGATGGTCGAGGACGCCGTCCACGCCCACCAGCGGCCGAAGCTCGAGCGCTACGACGACGTGCTGTTCCTGGTGCTGCGCACCGTCAGCTACATCGAGCACGAGTCGGTGACGACCACCAAGGACATCGTCGAGACCGGCGAGATCATGTTGTTCACCGGCCCCGACTTCATCGTGAGCGTGCGGCACGGCGACCACTCCGAGCTCTCGCACGTGCGCAAGCGCCTCGAACGCGACCCCGATCATCTGTCCCGCGGTCCGGCGGCCGTGCTCCACGCGATCGCCGACCACGTGGTCGACTCCTATCTCGCCGTCACCACGGCCGTGCAGCCCGACGTCGACGACATCGAGGAGCTCGTGTTCACCCCCGACACGCGGATCGCGGTCGACCAGATCTACATGCTCAAGCGCGAGATCGTGCAGCTGCGCCACGCCGTCGTGCCGCTCGCCGAACCGCTGCAGCAACTCATCCGAGCACCGGGCAACCCGATCCCGAAGGATGTCCGGCGGTACTTCCGCGACGTCGCCGACCACCACACCACGGTGTCCGACCGCATCGCCGCCTTCGACGAGACGCTCGGCACGCTGCTCGACGCGGCGATCGCGAAGGTCACCGTGCAGCAGAACACCGACATGCGCAAGATCTCCGCGTGGGTCGCGATCGCCGCCGTGCCGACGATGATCGCCGGGATCTACGGCATGAACTTCGATCGCATGCCCGAACTGCACTGGGAATACGGCTATTACGTCGTGCTCGCCGCGATCGTCGCGATCACCGTGGGATTGTTCGTCACCTTCAGGCGCAACAACTGGCTGTGACGACCGAACTCGACCGAGCCCCGACACGCGCTGCGCAGGCGGCGCGATCGCCGCGACGCCACGTGCTCGCCGTCGCCCTCGCACTGATCCTGCTGCAGACGATCCTCCGGACGGTGGTGGCTGCGACCGGCGAGTTCTACTGGGACGACCTGATCCTCGTCGGGCGGGCGGGGTCGTATCCGCTGCTGTCCGATCTCTTCCTGCGGTACGACCACGACGGTCACCTGATGCCCGCCGCCTTCCTCGTGGCGGGGATCGCCACGGCGATCGCGCCGCTGGAATGGTGGCCGGCGGCGGCCTCGCTCGTGATCGGTCAGTTGCTCGCGTCGCTGGCGGTGCTGCGGGTGCTCTGGCTGCTGCTCGGCCCGCGACGCGCTCTGTGGGGGCCGCTGCTGTTCTATCTCCTCACGCCGCTGACGCTTCCGGCCTTCGCGTGGTGGGCGGCCGCGCTCAACGCGTTGCCGCTGCAGGCCGCACTGGCCTGGGTGGCGGGAGATGCGCTGCAGCACAGCAGGACCGGTCGACGGCGTCATCTCGTGAGCGCCCTCGTCGTCACCGCGGTGGCCTGGTGTTCTTCGAGAAGTCGGTCCTCGTTCCGTTCGCCGCGTTCGCGACGGTCGCGCTCGCACACCACGTCGACGGACTCACGCGCCCGATCCGCAGCACATGGGCGCAGGCCCGGCCGTTGTGGCTCGGGTCGGTGGCCGTGCTCGTCGTGTGGGCGGTCTGTTACGCGACGGTGGTCGAGTCCCGGTTCGGATCCCGCCGTGGTCGATGGTGGCCGGGCTGACCCATCACGGCATCTCCTACGGGTTGCTGCCGTCGCTGCTCGGTGGTCCGTGGGAGTGGGAACGGTGGAATCCGAGTCCGCCTTGGGCCGATCCCCCGCTCGTGCTCGTCGTCGCCGCGTGGCTCGCCGTCGCTGTTGCGGCGGTGTGGACGGTGCGCCGGCGGCACCGGACCGGGCCGGTGTGGCTCGCGGTGATCGCCTACGTCCTGGCCTCGCTCGCGGCGATGATCAGCACCCGCTTCGGTCCGGAGACCACCTACGAACTCGCGCGCACGCTGCGCTACTTCGCCGACTCCGCGGTGGTCGTCGCGATCGC
>LATQ01000001.1:2307832-2315795 GCA_001017865.1 Rhodococcus sp. IITR03 | reverse complement strand
CCGTCGTCGTCGCGCAGGCTGAGAACCAGTTCGGCCCGCCGGCCCGCGCGTCGGGTCGGCCACCATGTCGGTCGGGTCGCCCATCGGGTGCCGGGAACATCCCAGGGTCGCGTACCGCAGGAGTTCGGCGCCGCGGAATCGGAGGACCTCGATCGGTTCGAGACCGAGGAAGGTCACCGACGCCGATTCCGGATCCGGATCACCCGGCGCGGTCAGATGCTCGGTGAGGTGGCTGCGGACGGTGGCGAGAACTGCGTCGGTCACCCCTGCAATGTAGTCCCCGTCCCGCACATGCGTTCCCACCCGGACCTGTGCACCGCCCGGTACCGTCGAAGCGTGGCTCGCGACACCGGTTTTCCGGTCTCCGATGCCGGCGACGATTTCGCCCGGCAACGCCGGCGCGCCGAGTACGCCCGGCTCATCGCATGGCTGCGCCGCGAACCGGCCGACGTCAACACGGTGCTGCCCTTCGACGACGTCGTCGCCGCCCTCGGACGCCTCGGTGAGCGGCGACTCGGGTTGCAGATCATCGAGGTCGCTCGATCGTCGCAGCGTCGACCGCGCCGACGACTTCGACCGGCGTTTCCGCCCCACCTCGGCGCGTTGCGTCGCACGCTGGGAACGCATCGCGGCCGCGCGGCGCCGCGGCGAGGCCATACCGCCGATCTCCGTGTACCGGGTGGGGCCGATGCACTTCGTGCAGGACGGGCACCACCGCGTGTCGATCGCCTACGCGCAGGGCGATCACACGATCGACGCCTACGTCACCGAGATCACCACGAAGGTGCCCGCGGAGGGCATCAGGCCCGTCCCGATCTCGTGCGCAAGGACCACTTCCGGATGTTCCTCGGCCGCGTCCCCCTGCACGGCGCCGAGCAGGACGCGATCCGCGTGTCCGACCCGTGGGGGTACGCCGAACTGGCCGAGGCCGTCGAGGCGTGGGGTTTCCGGCTCATGCAGGATCTCGGCGAGTACCTCACCCGCGAGGAGGTCGCGCGTCGCTGGTACGAGGAGGAGTTCGTCCCCGTCGTCGCGATGGCCCGCGAAGCGGGAATGCTGCGCTCACGCACCGACGCCGAGGTGTATCTGTGGATCGCGAGCGAGCGGTACCGACTCGTGCGGCGGCACGTGTGGAGCGAGGAGATCGTCGACGAACTCCGCAGCCGCGCACCCCGCTGACGAATTCGGTGGATCCGGCCCCGCCTTCCGGGTCGGATCCACCGAAGTCGGTTTGTCAGAGGGTGACGTTCGCGCCGGTCTCCTGATCGAACAGCGCGATCTTCGCCGGGTCGAACCACAACTGCACGGTCCCGCCCTTGGTGGCCTGCGATTCCACCGACAACCGCGCGACCAGCGATTCGGCGACATGTCGGCGCCGGCGTCGGCGGCGAGTTCGTCGAGGTCCTTCGAGTGCACACCCGGCCCCTCGGCCGTGAAGTACGCGAACTTGTCGGAACCCATCGACTCGAGCACGTCGACCTCGGCGGAGAAGGTCACGCCCGTCTCCCGTTGGGTCGGGTCGAGCAGGTCGGCGTCCTCGAAGTGCTCCGGACGGATACCGACGACCACCTCGCGCGACGGATTGTTGCGGCGCACGGTCTCCCACCGCTCGTCGGGCAACCGGAACTCGCCGAACGAGGTGCGGATCGAACCGTTCTCGATCTGCCCCGGAACGAAGTTCATCGACGGTGACCCGATGAAGCCGGCGACGAACAGGTTCTGCGGATGGTCGTACAACTCCTGCGGCGCCCCGACCTGCTGCACGAACCGCCGCGCATCACGACGACGCGATCGCCCAGCGTCATCGCCTCGGTCTGGTCGTGGGTGACGTACACCGTGGTGGTGCCGAGACGCTTCTGCAGGCGCGCGATCTCGGTGCGCATCTGCACGCGTAGCTTCGCGTCGAGATTCGACAGCGGCTCGTCCATGAGGAACGCCTTGGGGCTGCGCACGATCGCACGACCCATGGCCACGCGTTGCCGCTGACCGCCCGACAGGTTGGCGGGCTTGCGGTCGAGATGCTGTGTGAGATCGAGGATCCGGGCCGCCTCGTCGACCTTGCGGGCGATCTCGTCCTTGGACACCTTCGCGAGGGTGAGCGGGAACGCGATGTTGTCGCGCACCGACATGTGCGGATACAGCGCGTAGGACTGGAAGACCATCGCGATGTCGCGGTCCTTCGGTGCCCGCTCGTTGACACGTTCCCCGGCGATGCGCAGTTCGCCGTCGGAGATGTCCTCGAGGCCGGCGATCATGTTGAGCGTCGTGGATTTTCCGCACCCGGACGGGCCGACGAGGATGATGAACTCGCCGTCGGCGATCTCGAGATCCACGTCGCTGACGGCCTTCGCTCCGTCCGGATATTCCTTCGTCACCTTGTCGAGCACGATCTCGGCCACGGTAGTTATCCCTTCACTGCGCCGGAGGTCAGTCCGGCGACGATTCGACGTTGGAAGATCAGGACGAACACGATGATCGGGATCGTGATGACGACGGCCGCCGCCGCGATCGACCCGGTCGGTTCCTCGAACTGCGATGCACCCGTGAAGTTCGCGATCGCGGCCGGTGCGGTGATGGACCGCTCGGTGGAGGTCAGCGAGATCGCGAACAGCAGGTCGTTCCAGCAGAAGATGAACACCAGGATCGCCGCCGTGATGATGCCGGGAGCGGCGAGCGGGGCCACGACCTTCCGGAACGCCTGCCCCGGTGTCGCGCCGTCCATCTTCGCGGCCTTCTCGAGTTCCCACGGGATCTCCTTGAAGAAGGCCGACAAGGTGTAGATCGCGAGCGGCAGCGAGAAGGTGATGTACGGCAGGATCAGCGCCGCCCACGTGTCGAACAGTCCGAGTCCGCGCATGATCTCGAACAGCGGGCTGACGAGCGAGATCTGGGGGAACATCGCGATGAGCAGCGCCACACCTACCAGGATCTTCTTACCGGGGAAGTCGAGCCGGGCGATCGCGTAGGCCGCCATCGTCCCGAGGATCACCGCGATGACCGTGGCGATCAGGCCGATGCCGATGGAGTTGATCAGGCGCTCGTGAACGCGTCGGTGCGGAAGATGCCGCGGTAGTTGTCCAGCGTCCACTGCTGCGGGATGAACCGGCCGTCCTGGATGGTGCCGGGCGGCTTGAACGACAGGCTCGCGATCCACAGCACCGGGACGAGTGCGTAGAGCAGGACAATCAGGTTCACCGCCGACCACGACAGGGTCCGTTTTCTGGTCTCGGCCATCATCGGCCCCCTTCGTCCGAGCCGGGCGCGGATGCACCGAACAACTTGATGAACACGAACGCGATGATCGCGACGCACAGGAAGATCAGGACGCTGATCGCCGACCCGATGCCGAGGTTGAAGGCCCGGAACAGGTTGTCGTAACCGAGGATCGACACCGACCCGGTGCCGTTGGCGCCGCGGGTGAGGACGTAGATGTTGTCGAAGATACGGAAGGCGTCGAGCGTGCGGAAGAGCAGGGCGACGAGGATCGCCGGTTTCATCAACGGAACGATGATCCGCACCAGACGTGTCCATGCCCCGGCACCGTCGACCTGCGCCGCCTTGAGCAGATCGTCGGGGACGAGCGCGAGGCCGGCGAGGAGCAGCAGCGCCATGAACGGCGTGGTCTTCCACACCTCGGCGAGCACGATGATCGCCAGGGACGGGATCTGATCGGTGAGCGGGGCGCTGCCGTCGGGCAGCAGGTTCGCGAGATAGCCCGTGCCAGGGGTCCACGCGTAGTACCAGCTGTAGGCGGCGGCGACGGTGACGATGCCGTACGGGATCAGCACCACCGTGCGCACGATGCCCTTGCCGACGATCGTGCGGTGCATGACGAGTGCGATCGCGAGGCCCAGTACGAACTCGATCGCGACGGAGACCAGGGTGACGAGCGAGGTGACGATGAAGGCCTGCCACCAGAATTCGTCGCTGAGCACCGCGATGTAGTTCGACAGCCCGACGAACCGGCGCTCGTCGGGGAAGCGCAGATCGTAGCGTTGCAGACTGAGCCAGACGGCGTATCCCACCGGATAGGCCGTCACGGCGAGCATCACGATCGCGGCGGGCGCGACGAGCAGCAGACCGAGTCGTCGCTCGGCCTTCTTCCCCTCGGACAGCGCTGGTTTCGTCTTCGCCGACGGTTCCTTCGGGGTCTCGTCGGTCGGTTTCGATTCGACGGCGGTCACGGGATCAGTCCTTCCGAATTGACCGCCTTGCGCACCTGCTCGGCGAGTTCCTCGACGGTGCGGGGCGGATCGATCTGGTCGACCGGGTTGAGGGTGGCCGTCACCAGCGTCGAAATGCTCTGGTAGGCCGGTGAAGCGGGACGCACCGCGGCGTTGTCGAGACCGGCGCGGACCTCACGCCAGGCCGGATAGGCCTCCTGGAATTCGGGGTCGTCGTACAGGGCCGCGAGCGTCGGCGGCACGCCGCCACCGATGGCGTTGTTGCGCTGGTTCTCCTCGTTGCGCAGGCACTGCATCGCTTCGAACGCGAGATCCGGCTGGGTACTCGTGCGGGCGACGGCGATGTTGAACCCGCCGATGGTGACCTGGGCGGGCTCGCCGGGGATTACCGAAGGGTACGGCGCGGGAAGGAAATTCTGCTCACCGTCGACGGTCAGGACCGTGTTGCCGGTGTTCTCCGAGGTGACGTTGCCGTTCTCGTCGATGAAGGGCAGAGCAGCCTCGTTCTCGATGATGCCCGGCAGGACGAACGGCCAGTTGACCTGGAACGCCGTGCGCCCGCTCTCCATACCGAGGCGGACGGCCGCCTCGTCGGCCTGGTTCAGGGACGGATCGGCGCCGGGCGCGTCGCGACGCGCTTCATGATGTCGAGCGCGGTCACCGCCGCGTCGTTGTCGGTGAGGGTGACGGTGACACCGTCCTCCCCCACCACCGAACCTCCGGCGCTCGAGAGCAGGGTGTTGAACCACACCATCAACCCTTCGTACTGCCGGCCCTGCACCCCGATCCACGACGGCCGGCCCTCCTCGGCCAGGCCGCTCGCGATCTCGATCATCTCGTCCCAGGTCTCCGGAGGTTGCCCGTCCGGCATGAGATCCTTTCGGTACCAGAGCAACTGGGTGTTGGTGTTGAGCGGCGCAGCATACAGCCGGTCCTGCCAGGTCGCTGATTCGAGAGGGCCTCGAGGGTGCCCTCGGAGACCTCGGCGGCCACATCGTCGGGCAAGGGCAGCGCCCACCCGGCCTCGGCGAACTCGGCCGTCCACACGACGTCGAGGGTCATGAGGTCGAGGCCCGGGTCGTTACCGGTCAGCCGCCGCGCCAACTGCAGTCGCTGGTCGTCGGCGTTCTTCGGAAGTGTCCTCTGCTGCACGCGATATCGGCCGCCGGCCTCCGCGGTGCACACCTCCGCGGCCTGCGCGTACTGCTCGGCACCGTCGGCGGCCGTGTAGAAGGACAGGACGACACCCTCGTCGTCGCTGCCGCACGCGGCCAGTCCCGACGCCAGGAGCACCGCGGCCGCAGAAGCTGTGACCGCCCGGCTCGTCCGCCGTGTCTTGCCCGACCGTCTCATGCGTGACTCCGCTCGTATCGGGGACCTCGTGATCCGACGATAACGCCCGTACCGGCCAGCCGTAGCAAAACGAGCAGGGCGTACATCCGGAGCGGAATCGGCACGACGACGAGGTCAGAAGGAGGTCCCCGAGAAGGGTGCCTGGGGCCAGGAGAACAGCAGGTCAGCGGTGTCTACGGCGTCCGGTCGGTGCACCCGGGCGCGACCCGCGTCGACCATCCGGTGCCAGCCATGCCGGCCGAGCAGGAGCGCACCGAGGTCGGCGATGTCGATCGTCAGGTCGGCCGGTCCCGCGGTGCGCGCCACGCCGTCGGCGGAGATCTCGAAGACACCGGCGTTGTCCGTCAGCAGCCGATCGGTCACCTCCACGCTCACCGAGCCGAACCCTCGATAACTCCGCGCCGACAGCGCCCGATCGAGGTCGAGGATGCGCAACCACGTCTCGTCCGAAACCGAGCGGAAATGCACGGCACGCGCGTCGCCGAGCATGAGTGGGAGCTGGTCGTCCTGCGGAAGTGCCGCGAACCGCAGGGTGTCGACGAGATCGAGGTCGAGCAGGAACCGGACCAGGCCGGCATATGCCGCGGGTGACGGGGCGAAGAAGTCGTCGACCACGACGGTGCGGTTGCGGCTGGTGAACCACGCCTGCGTGTCGACGGGGTGGTACCGGACGAAACCGTCCTCCTGCCCCGGTTCGCCGTGCACCGCCACGTACATCGGATCGGTGAGCGAGTCGGCCCGCCATCGGCGCGAGTTCCACCAGTACTCCGACCGATCGATCATGCCGGGGCGCGGCGGCAGATGACGGGAATGGATCTGCGCCAGCACGTCCCACGCATCCGGATAGGTCAGCAGACGCACCGTTCCGGACTCGGGCACGTCGGGACGCAGTGCGGCACCACGCACGTCGACGTCGACGGACACCGAGGTCGAGGCGACGCCGTAACCGAACCGGCCGTAGATGGTCGCTTCGGAGGCACGCAGCGTCGCGAGGATCTCGCCGCGGTCCCGCGCGTCGCTCAGCTGGCGATGCACGAGTCCGGAGATCACGCCGCGACGCGTATGGGTGGGCAGCACACCGATGTGGGTGACCGCCGCATGCGGCACCCGGGCGCCGCCGGGCAGGGTGAGATTTCCGCTCGTGGCGTCGACTGTCCCGACGAGCATGCCGTCGAGGAAGGCACCCCACGTGCGGCCGGCCTCGAGGTAGCGGCTCACAGTCCCGTCGGGAACCTCGGGCCACGACGGCAGACCCACCATCGCCGTGCGGAACAGCGCGGACGCCTCCCGCAATTCGGCTTCCGACTCGAGAACTCTGATCTCCGGTTCCGTTCGCTCACCCATGGAACGACACTATCGACCGCGAACTTGCACCGCGGGTGAACGGCCGTGACGTTCGGTACACCGGCTCCGGGCGGGTAGGTTTCCAGCGTGCGACGCGAGTGGGATCCAGCAGACACCGGGGTGCTGCAGCTGCCTCCGGCCGACTCGTGCGGGGACGCGGGATGCGCAGACCGGTGTTCGACGAGCCGTTTCCCGACTTCGGGGTGTATCTCCTCGGCCGCCCTCCGGCAGCACCGTTCGAGTGGGAGTCGCGGTGGATCCACTGGCCCGACTTCCGCACGCCGCGCGACCCGGAGGACGCTCTCGCCATTCTGTACGAGGCGTGGATCCGGGCGGGAAGACAGCGCGTGGAGATCGCGTGCGGGCGTGGACGCGGCCGCACCGGCACCGCACTGGCGTGCCTCGCCGTCCTCGACGGGCTCTCCCCGGAGGAGGCGGTCGACTTCGTTCGGCGGCACTACCATCGCGCGCGGTCGAGACGCCCTGGCAGCGCAAATTCGTCGTGCACGCGAAGGCGCACTCCTGACGGCTCAGTTCTTCGTCCGGGCGAGGTGGGCCTCGGCGGCCGAGACGGCGCGTTCGGCGGCGACCACCCGTTTCTTCGCCTCGGCGGCGGCGCGGCGCGCGAAGGTGCGTTGCTGCTCTGCGTGTTCGAGCTTCGCCCGGAGCTCGGCGACCTCCTCCTCGTGACGGGCCAGCTCCTGCTCTGCCGCCGAGGGTGGCTTCGCGCGGCGTCCTCGGCGCGCTGTGAGCCGAGTCGAGAGCGGCAGCGGCCTCGTCGATCTCCGCGTCGCGCGCCGCCTGCTCCGCCTTCTCGCGCTCCGTGGGTCCACGCTCGCCCTTGCTCTTGCGCGCAGTCCTGTCCGCTGACGTTCTGTCGTCCTCGTCCTTCTCCTCGGACCCGCCACGGACGACGGTGAGCGGCATCGCCGACAGGTCACCGAAGCCGTCGGACTCGACGATCGCGTCGAGTCGGCCCTGCCGGACCTGCTCCCCGATGCCGGGATCCGACAGCGCGGCGTTGAGGGTGCGCCCCACCTCGCGCAGTGCACTCTCCGAGACGGTGCGGCCGCGGTCGGCGG
>LATQ01000001.1:2303664-2307732 GCA_001017865.1 Rhodococcus sp. IITR03 | reverse complement strand
CTCGTCGGATCGTCGCGTCGAGAGCGCGGCGACCACTCGGCGACGCTGCTCCGACAGTTTCCGCATCTCGCTGCCGGACAGTCGTCGTTGCGCGGTGCGCAGGGCGGATCCGATGTCGAGCAGCGCCGCGAGTTCGTCGGCCCGTTCGCGGGCGAGCAGATTGACCATCCAGGCCGCGACCGTCGGTTTGCGCAGTCTGCCGATGGCCGCCGTCAGCTCGCGTCGCCCGCTTCGCGCGCCTGCGCCGCGAATTCGGAGCGGGCCGCCACGAAGTCTCCTGGGTCGAGGCCGTAGAGGCATCGGCCACCGAATCGAGGTCGGGCATGGGATCGACAGTAGTGGCGCGAGGCCGATCACGACGAGTGCCGTTCTCGGCGAACGCGCGACCGCGCGACGATCAGATGGCGAGCTTGGCGAGGATGTCGCGCGCCTTCTCGGCGGTGGGCGGCTGGCACAGCACGTCGTAGCGGCCGGCGACGAGCTGCATGGTGGACGAGAAGTCGCGCTGACCGCGGGTCGCGGCGTACGGGATGCTCGCCGAGATGAGGCCGAAGATGATGCCGCCGACGAGGCCGACGAGCAGCGGGCCGAGGAAGTCGGTGGAGAAGATGCCGAGCAGCAGACCGAAGAACACGCCGAGCCATGCGCCCGAGACGATGCCGCCGCCGATCACCTTCGGCCACGTGAGCCGACCGGTGACCCGCTCGACCTGCATGAGATCGACACCGACGATGGTGACGTCCTCGACGGAGAAGTTCTGATCGGCCAGGTGGTCGACCGCCCGTTGCGCCTCGGCATAGGTCGGGTACGAACCGACGGGCCAGCCCGTGGGAGGTGTGGGCAGACCGGGTACCTGGCGACCGGGTCCGAGGGGATTCGTCATGTCGTTTCGGCTCCTTCGCGATACACGCCGACGGTCGCGGCGCCGGTCTCCATTCTGCCTCGACGGGGACCGGCACGCCGCGACGGTTCGCCCGATATGTTCTTTTTCCTGTCAGGAGACCGGCGGCTCGAACTTCTGGGTGCGCTGCAACCCGGCGGCCCGGCCCTTCGCGGAGATCACGAGGGCCATCTTCCGGCTCGCCTCGTCGATCATCTCGTCGCCGAGCATCGCGGCACCGCGGGCG
This sequence comes from Rhodococcus sp. IITR03, assembly GCA_001017865.1. The sequence goes on along the minus strand of LATQ01000001.1, from coordinate 2,306,605 downwards.
CCGCCCTCGGCCGAGGTGTGCCACTCGTAGGCGTCGAGGATCATCTCGGCCTTGTCGTAGTCCTCCTGCCGGGGCTGAAGACCTCGTTCGCCGCGTCGATCTGGCTCGGGTGCAGCACCCACTTGCCGTCGAAGCCCAGGGCGGCGGTGCGCTGCGCCGACCGGCGGAAGGCGTCGACGTCGCGGATCTGGAGGTAGGGACCGTCGATGGCCTGCAGCCCGTGGCACGCGCGGCCATGAGGATCGTCATGAGGATGTGGTGGTAGCGTCGCCGACGTCGTAACCCTCGGGCTGTTCACCGACGACGAGCGTGCGCATGTTGATGCTCGCCATGAAGTCGGCGGGACCGAACACGAGCGTCTGCACGCGCGGGCTCGCCGTCGCGATCTCGTTGATGTTCGTCAACCCGATGGCGTTCTCGATCTGCGGTTCGATGCCGATCCGTCCCACCTCGAGACCGTGAGCCTTCTCGACCTGGGTGAGGAGCAGGTCGAGCGCCTTCACGTGGCTCGCGTCGGGCACCTTCGGCAGCAGGATCGCGTCGAGATTCACGCCGGCACCACCGACGACCGTCGCGACGTCCAGATAGGTCGCATCCGTGGTCCAGTCGTTGACGCGCACGACCTTGATCTGGTCGCCCCAGCCGTCCTCGTTCAGAGCTTCGACGATGGTGCTGCGGGCCTGTTCCTTGGCCAGTGGCGACACGGCGTCCTCGAGATCGAGGAAGATCTCGTCGGCGGGAAGGCCCTTGGCCTTGTCGATCATCTTCCGGCTGCTGCCGGGAACCGCGAGTACCGACCTCCGGGGCCTGAACGAAAACGACATGACCTGACCAGACCTCCGAGTTCCGGGAACAGCGTGCGCACGCTCTAGCCTGGCAATCATGGCAGCAGTGAGCAAGGTCTTCGTCGCGCGGCTGGCCGGACTGGTCGTTCTCGGCCCCGACGGCGAGTCCATCGGCCGCGTCCGCGATGTCGTGCTGACCATACGAGTGGGGCGTCAGCCTCCTCGTGCACTGGGGCTCGTCGTCGAACTGCCCACCCGCAAGCGGATCTTCGTCCCGATGCTGCGCGTGACCGCGATCGAGCCCGGCGCGGTCACCCTCGTCACCGGCAACGTCAGTCTGCGCCGGTTCACGCAGCGCCCCTCGGAGGTGCTCGCCCTCGGTCAGGTCCTCGATTCGCGTGTGCGCGTCGACGACCCGGAGCTACCGGACCTGATGGGTGTCGACGCCGTCGTGGTGGATCTGGGGCTCGAGCTCATGCGCACCCGCGACTGGGTCGTCGCCCGGGTCGCGGTGCGTCGCCATCGCGGCCGGCTCGCGCGCCGCTCCCCCATCCACATCGTGGAATGGCCGCACGTGCACGGACTCACCCAGCAGGCACTGTCGATGCCCGGACAGGGTGTCGCACAGTTGCTCCTGCAGTTCGAGGACATGCGCCCGCCGGACGTCGCGAACGCCCTGCGCGACCTGCCGATCAAGAGACGCACCGAGGTCGCCGCGGCGCTCGACGACGAACGCCTCGCCGACATCGTGCAGGAGCTGCCCTCCGACGATCAGACCGACCTGCTCACCCAGCTCGGTCTCGACCGGGCGGTCGCGGTGCTCGAGGCGATGGATCCCGACGACGTCGCCGACCTCCTCGGTGAGCTGCCCGCCACGGACGCCGAGTCGTTCCTGCAACGCATGGACCCCGAGGACTCCGAGCCGGTGCGCCGCCTGCTCGAGCACTCCCCCGACACCGCCGGTGGTCTGATGACCCCGGAGCCGGTCGTGCTGACGCCGGCGACCACGGTGGCCGAAGCGCTCGCCCGCGCCCGCAATCCGGATCTGAGTCCGGCTTTGGCCTCGATGGTCTTCGTCGTGCGACCGCCCACCGCGACACCCACCGGCAAGTACCTCGGCTGTGTCCATCTGCAACGATTGCTCCGGGAACCGCCTGCGAGCCTGGTGGGAGGGGTCGTCGACGACGACCTGCCGCGCCTGGCCCCCGACGACGCCCTGACCACCGTCACCCGGTACTTCGCGACGTACAACCTGGTCTGCGGTCCGGTGGTGGACGACGAGGGGCACCTGCTCGGCGCGGTGAGCGTCGACGACGTGCTCGACCATCTGCTGCCGGAAGACTGGCGCGAGGAGGACATCGAGGATGAGTGACCGCAGCACGCAGGGCCGCTCGCGCCTCGAGACCCCCCAGGCATCGAGGTTCCGCTTCAACTTCGACGCCGAGGCGGTCGGCCGGGTCAGCGAGTCGATCGCCCGATTCCTCGGAACGGGCCGCTATCTCGCCATCCAGACGATCGTCGTCATCGTGTGGATCGCCCTCAACATCGCCGCGGTCGGACTGCAGTGGGATCCCTATCCCTTCATCCTTCTCAACCTGGCCTTCTCGACACAGGCCGCCTACGCCGCGCCGTTGATCCTGCTGGCGCAGAACCGGCAGGAGAACCGCGACCGCGTGTCGCTCGAGGAGGACCGCGCCCGCGCCGAGCAGACCAAGGCCGACACCGAGTTCCTGGCACGCGAACTCGCGGCGCTGCGACTCGCGGTGGGCGAGGTCGCGACCCGCGACTATCTGCGTCGCGAACTCGACGACCTGCGCGCCTGCTGGTCGACGACGAGAACGAGGACGACGCCGGCACTCCGCGCACCCGCGGGCCTCGTCGCTGAGGGCCCCCGTCCTGTTGTCCGGCACGCCCGGTTGCACACAACTCGACATCCTTCTGTAACCTTCGTCACAGCAGTCGGACGGACGACCGGAGGAGGGTGATCGCGTGCGGTGGAAGGTCGCGCTGGCGATGCCGGTGATCGTCGCTGCCGGACTCGCGGCGACAGCGTCGTCGGCGACAGTGGTGGCGGAGACGACGTCCGCCGAGACCGAGCCGAGCGCCACCCGGCGGTGGGCGTGCTTCCCGGCGAGATGCGCGAGGCGCAACCGCTG
>LATQ01000001.1:2301968-2303564 GCA_001017865.1 Rhodococcus sp. IITR03 | reverse complement strand
CGACTCGGCCGACCTCGCCGCCGTGGTTCCCGAAGTGGTCGGCGCCGTGCAGACGATCATGCTAGACCGACCGGCACCCGTGCGCACCTTCAAGGCCGCCCCCGCGCCGGAACCCGAGCCCGAGGTCCTCCAGGAGGGCCCGCTCGGCATCCCCGGGATCAACTACGCCGCCTACCGCAACGCCGAGCGCGTCCTCGCCGAGGAGAATCCCGCCTGCGGCATGCACTGGACGCTCCTCGCCGGCATCGGCCGCGTCGAGTCCGGACACGCCAACGGTGGTCACGCCGACGACAAAGGCAACCTGCTCGAGCCCGTCATCGGACTGCCGCTCAACGGCAGCCTGCCCGGCCAGGCCGTCATCCACGACACCGACGGCGGCGCCTCGACGGCGACACCGTCTACGACCGCGCGTCGGGCCGATGCAGTTCATCCCCACCACGTGGAACCAGTACGCGGGCGACGGCAACGGCGACGGGGTCTCCGATCCCCAGAACCTGTACGACTCGACGCTGACCACCGCGAAGTACCTGTGCGACGGTGGCCTCGACATGCGCAACCTCGCGCACTCGACGAAGGCGATCCACCGCTACAACAACTCGATGGCCTACGTGGCGAACGTGCTCGCCTGGTCGACGGCCTACTCCACCGGCATCGACCCGAGCCCCGCGGATCTCCCCCGCATCCACTGATGACCGGAGGTGGTCGTCGACCCGTATCCGGTGGCGAGCGGCATGCCGCCTACCATGGGCGTCATGGCAGTCAGTGAGTCCGACGTCCGCAGTGCGCTCGCACGGTCCAGGACCCGGAGATCCGCAAGCCCATCACCGATCTCGGAATGGTCAAGAGCGTCGAGATCGGCGCCGACAGCAGCGTCGATGTGGCGATCTATCTGACCACGGCCGGATGCCCCATGCGCACCGAGATTTCGGAACGCGTCACCAAGGCCGTCGCCGACGTCGCCGGTGTGGGCGAGGTGCGCGTGACCCTCGACGTGATGAGCGACGAGCAGCGCACCGAGCTCCGCAAGTCGCTGCGCGGCGATTCCACCGAGCCCGTCATCCCGTTCGCCCAGCCCGGGTCGCTCACGCGTGTCTACGCGGTGGCCTCCGGCAAGGGTGGTGTCGGCAAGTCGTCGGTCACCGTCAACCTCGCCGCAGCGATGGCCGCGCGCGGACTGTCGGTGGGTGTGCTCGACGCCGACATCTACGGTCACTCGATCCCCCGCATGCTCGGCACGTCCGCCAAGCCCACGCAGGTCGAGCGGATGATCATGCCGCCGATCGCGCACGACGTGAAGATGATCTCCATCGCCCAGTTCACCGAGGGCAACACCCCGGTGGTGTGGCGCGGCCCGATGCTGCACCGCGCGCTGCAGCAGTTCCTCGCCGACGTCTTCTGGGGCGACCTCGACGTCCTGCTCCTCGACCTGCCGCCCGGCACGGGTGACGTCGCCATCTCCGTCGCGCAGCTGATCCCGAACGCCGAGATCCTCGTCGTGACGACGCCGCAGCAGGCCGCCGCCGAGGTCGCCGAGCGTGCCGGTTCGATCGCGCTGCAGACGCGTCAGCGCATCGCCGGCGTGGTGGAGAACATGTC
>LATQ01000001.1:2299538-2301868 GCA_001017865.1 Rhodococcus sp. IITR03 | reverse complement strand
GTGTCGTCTCGGTCTCGGCTGCGCTGAGCGGGAGGACGCTGGAGTGTCTCGTCGGCGTCGGACGGACGTCCGTAGGCCTCGGCCAGGATCGCGTCGGTCGGGGGCGCCTGCTGGACGCGCGGGTCGACGACGCGTGGATGGACCGAGGAGTCGAACGAGCCTCGGCACCGGGCGGGCGTCCGAAGACCCGTGCGGATGCCTGGTCGACGGTGGGCCGGTAGACGGGCCGGGGTTCGAGGCGGGGAGCGTCATCAGGCGCGTGATCGCTCCGTCGGACCCACCCGACGAGGCGTTGCCGGACGAGCCTCTTCCCGACGAGTCCTTACCGGATGAGGCATGGGGCAGCTCGTCGTCGCGACGAGGATCGTCGCCGGCTCGTCGTTCGGTGTGCTGCGCAGATTCGGCCGTCACGCGTGCCCGTCTCCCCCGTCTAGGTCCGTCACGCAGCCCAGTATCACCGATGGCATCGGATCACCTGTTACCGCCCGTCCGGTCACCGGCGCCGGAGAATCGACCAGCGGCGCGCGGCGAAGCCTTCCTCTGCCTGCGGGTGCGGGGATGGATCGCACAGGTGTGAAGGGATGTTGCTGAGCGTCCCGAGCAGTGAACTCGGCATACGCGGTACGTGATCGGCAGCGGACCGCAGTGCGTGGCGGGCCTGCTGCTGGGCTTCGACCTCGGCGGCACACTCCGGACACATCGACAGGTGCTGGGCGGCCCGCATGTAGGCCGCCATGCGCAGTTCGCCGTCGACGAAAGCGGCAACTGCCTCGCTGGCGAGATGTTCAGTGGAGCCGAACCTGCGAGGTGGTTGCACCATCGTCATCACTACCTCCCGGCGGCTACCCCGCATCGACGCGACCGTTTTCGACCTTTCCATGCTCGCGCAGGTACTCGCGGAGTGCCTGGCGGCCTCGGTGGATACGACTACGTACCGTACCGAGTTTCACCCCCAGTGTGGCACCGATCTCCTCGTAGGACAGACCTTCGATGTCACAGAGCACCACCGCGGCACGGTACTCGGGTCCGAGCGAGTCCAGAGCGGACTGCAGGTCGGCGCCGAGACGCGCGTCGTGGTAGATCTCCTCGGGGTTCGGCCCTGCGGCCGGTACCCGATCGTAGTCCTCCGGGAGCGCTTCCATCCGGATGCGGTTCCGGCGGCGCACCATGTCCAGGAAGAGGTTCGTGGTGATGCGATGCAACCAGCCTCGAAAGTGCCGGGCTGATAGTTCTGCAACGACCGGAAGACGCGGATGAAGGTCTCCTGCGTGAGATCCTCCGCGTCCTGAGCGTTGCCGGAAAGACGGTAGCGAGTCGGTAGACACGGTCGCCGTGCTCACGAACGAGTTCGTCCCACGACGGCATCGCCGCGCGGTCCCCGGTGGCATCGAACGCCGCGGTGCCGCTCAGGTCCGCCTCGAAGGCAGCGTCGAGCGCCGAGGCGTCGTTCTCGGGAACGGTGTGGGATCGGGTCATGTGGATCGGTGGATCTCCTCGTCGGGACCGCAGTCATACGGGCTTCGGGGCCTACAACACGCGACCTGCAGGGAATATTCCTTCACAGGAACGTTCCACGAGGCCGGTGCGTCCTCGAAGTCGTGAACCGGTGCGATCGTCCGGTTCGTCGAGTGTCAGTTTTCCTCGCGGCCATGTGGCCGCCGTATGAGTAACCTGAAACGTCGCTGAGAAAACCGGTCCGGGCATGTTCATCCGCCGAAATCACACAACTGACGGCACCACTCCGTGCGCGCCTGCCTGCGCGAACGAATCGCCGAGGATAGCCTCAGTGAGGTGCAGACCAACGCCGATCGCATCCTGACCCACGCCGAGAACATCGTCGTCGAGGACGACGAGCTCGCCGCGGCGCGTGACCGTGCCGAAGATCTGGGCGCCGACCCGGTGTCCCCCTCCGTCGGAGCCACCCTCGCGATGTTCGCCCGCATGCTCGACGCGAAGACGGTAGTGGAGATCGGGACCGGTGCGGGTGTGAGCGGGCTGTGGTTGCTGCACGGCCTCCGCGAGGACGGCGTGCTCACCACGATCGACAGCGAACCGGAACATCAGCGGGCCGCGAAGATCGCCTTCCGCGAGGCCGGCATCGTGGCGTCGCGCACCCGGCTCATCAACGGCCGCGCGCTCGACGTGCTGCCGCGACTCGCCGACTCCGGCTACGACATGGTCTTCGTCGACGCGACCCCCGCCGACCATCCGCACTTCGTGCGCGAGGGCGTGCGTCTGCTCCGGCCCGGTGGCGTGATCGTTCTGCACAACGCCCTGCTCGACGGACGGTCGCCGACCCGCCGCCCGCGACGCGACGGTGCTCGCGGTGC
>LATQ01000001.1:2296911-2299438 GCA_001017865.1 Rhodococcus sp. IITR03 | reverse complement strand
GCCCTCGCCCCGGTGGTCCTGCCCGCTCGGCGACGGCCTGCTCTGCGACCGGTGAGCGCCTTCGAGGTTGATCTGGCGCGGTGCGCCCCGGCGTCCGGCTTCGGAGCAGGCGCAGTCTCAGATCCAGATGCCCTTGCCGATGGCGACGACACCACCGTTGCTGACCGCGAACCGCTGACGGTCGCGCTCGAGGTCGACGCCGATGATCTCGCCGTCGCCGACGACGACGTTCTTGTCGAGGATCGCTCGTCGCACGACCGCACCCTTGCCGATGCGCACACCGGGCATGAGCACGCTGCCCTCGACGGTCGCTCCGTCGTCGACCATGACGTTCGAGCTGAGCACCGAGTTGCGGACCGTGGCGGCCGACAGGATGCTGCCGGCACCGACGATCGATTCCTGCGCCAGACCACCCTGTACGAACTTCGCGGGCGGCAGGTTCTCGGCGGCACCGCGGATGGGCCAGCGCCGGTTGTAGAGATTGAAGATCGGGTGGACCGACACGAGTCCATGTGGGCGTCGTAGAAGGCGTCGAGCGTACCGACGTCGCGCCAGTAGGCACGGTCGCGTTCGGTCGCGCCCGGGACGACGTTGTCGTTGAAGTCGTAGACGTGGGCCTCGCCCTGCTCGACGAGCGCGGGGATGATGTCGCCGCCCATGTCGTGGTCGGAGTCGGGATTCTCCGAGTCGGCCCGCAGCGCCTCGACGAGGACCTTCGTGGTGAAGACGTAGTTGCCCATGGACGCGAACGTGACGTTGGGGTCGTCGGGCGTTCCGGGCGGGTGTGCGGGCTTCTCGAGGAACTGGGTGATCCTGCCGCTCTCGTCGCTGTCGATGCAGCCGAACGCGAAGGCTTCGCTCCGCGGGACGCGGATACCGGCGACGGTGACACCGGCTCCCGACTCGATGTGCTGGCGCACCATCTGCTCGGGGTCCATCCGGTACACGTGGTCGGCGCCGAAGACCACGATGTACTCGGGATCCTCGTCGTAGACCAGGTTGAGCGACTGCAGGATCGCGTCGGCGCTGCCGGTGTACCAGCGGGGACCGAGTCGCTGCTGGGCCGGCACCGGGGTGATGTACTCACCGGTGAATCCGGACAGGCGCCAGGTCTGCGAGATGTGCCGGTCGAGGGAGTGCGACTTGTACTGCGTGAGAACGCAGATGCGCAGGTAACCGGCATTCACGAGATTGCTGAGCACGAAATCGATGAGGCGGTACGCGCCCCCGAACGGCACTGCCGGCTTGGCTCTGTCCGCGGTCAGCGGATACAGACGTTTGCCCTCGCCGCCGGCGAGAACGATTCCAAGCACATGGGGCTGGCTCCTCACACGCTTCAACCTATCCCCCGACCCAGGCCACCGCCAGCGAAGCGGAATCTCGACGCCGATCGGAGTGTCGGGGCCGGGTGGCCGGAACCTGCGCGGCCCGCTACTTTGAGGCGGTGAGGGTGGCAATGATGACGCGGGAATATCCGCCTGAGGTGTACGGCGGGGCCGGAGTCCACGTCACCGAACTCGTCGAACAACTGCGTCGACTGGTCGAGGTCGACGTGCACTGCACGGGTGCACCGCGCGACACCGCGTTCGTGCACTCCCCCGACCCGGCACTGCGCGACGCCAATCCCGCCCTGACGACCCTGTCCGCCGGGTTGCGCATGGCGCACGCCGCGGCCGGAGTCGACGTGGTGCACTCGCACACCTGGTACACCGGGCTGGCCGGTCATCTCGCCGCCGAACTCCACGATGTCCCGCACATCCTCACCGCGCACTCCCTCGAGCCGCGACGGCCGTGGAAGGCCGAGCAGCTCGGCGGCGGTTACCGCATCTCCTCCTGGTCCGAACGCAACGCCGTCCGGTACGCCGACGCGATCATCGCGGTCAGCGACGGGATGCGCCTCGACGTGCTCGACGCCTACCCCTTCGTCGATCCTGCTCGGGTCCACGTGGTGCGCAACGGGATCGACACCGCCGTCTGGCATCCGGGTCCGGCCGAGCCGGGCCACGAGTCCGTCGTCACCCGAATCGGTCTCGATCCGGACCGCCCGATCGTCGTGTTCGTGGGCCGCATCACCCGGCAGAAGGGCGTCGGGCACCTGATCGCCGCGGCGCACCACCTCGATCCCGATATCCAGCTCGTCCTGTGTGCCGGCGCGCCCGACACCCCCGAGATCGCCGCCGAGACCGAACGCGCGGTGGCCGCCCTGCAGGAGGCCCGCGACGGGGTGCACTGGGTGCGCGAGATGCTGCCCACCGAATCGGTCCGCGAACTCCTCTCGGCGGCAACGGTTTTCGTCTGCCCCTCGGTGTACGAGCCGCTGGGGATCGTCAACCTCGAGGCGATGGCCTGCGAGACCGCCGTGGTGGCCTCCGACGTGGGAGGCATCCCGGAGGTGGTGCAGGACGGGATCACCGGGCGCTGGTGCACTACGACGCGTTCGACACCGCGACCTACGAGCGTGCACTGGCCGACGCCGTCAACGACGCGCGCGCGCACCGCGACCGGCGCCGCACAGTGGGCCGGCCGG
>LATQ01000001.1:2290153-2296811 GCA_001017865.1 Rhodococcus sp. IITR03 | reverse complement strand
GACCGGGCCGCACAGTGGGGCCGGGCCGGACGCGACCGCGCGTCAGCGAGTTCTCGTGGGCGCAGATCGCCCGTCAGACCGTCTCCGTCTACCAGCAGGTGATCACGGCGCGCTAGGTTCGTCGGCCGTCCCGATCCGTCGCCACGTGGTGACGGTGACCGACACCGTCACGTCGAACGGGTCGGGCAGAGAGGCCAGCAACTCCGCGCGCCGGTCGGAGGTCACGTGGTGGGCCGACGGACCCATCCCCGCGACGAGGCCGAGCGCCTCGCGCGGGAGTGCGGCCGTGAAGCGCACATCCGTCCGTCCCGCCCGCTCGAAACGTCCCGACAGGGCGGACGAGAGCCGCTCGGTCTTCCGGTCGTCCACGCTCACCATGCCGGGTAGCGCGACCAGTTCGCGCAGATGCTCCGAGGTGGGTGTCGCGACGACGAGCGTTCCGCCGGGGGCGAGCACGCGGTGGCTCTCGGCGGCGTTGCGCGGCGCGAACACCGACAGCACATGGGTGAGCGAGGCCGACTTCACGGGCAGTCGTTGCCACGCGTCGGCGAGGATCGCTCCGGTCCGGGGATGGCTGCGGGCGATGCGGCGCACAGCGGGCTTGGAGACGTCGAGTCCGATGCCGCGCGCTGCCGGCAGGGCGTCGAGCACGGACGCGAGGTACTGCCCCGTACCGGCACCGACCTCGAGGATCGCAGCGTCGGCGGGTGTGTCCACCGCATCGGCCGTGTCGACGCACGCGTCGGCCACCGAGCGGCGGATGGGGTCGTAGTGCCCGGCACCGAGGAAGTCGGCACGGGCCGCGATCATGTCGGCGGTGTCGCCGGTGAACGGCGTCGAACCGCCGGCGAGCAGCGACACGTAGCCCTGGCGTGCGACGTCGAAGCTGTGCCCGCGATCGCACATCACGACGTTGTCGTCGAGGTCGAGCGCGGACTCGCAGTGAGGGCACGCGAGAAGGCCGATCACGTCGGCGAGCATCGCGCCTCCGATCGTGTTCTCAGGACGACACCGGGCCCGCGCGCCGAGAAGCGCGGGGGCCCGGAGTGCCCTGAGAGGGGCCGATCAGCTGGTGACACTCTTGAGTTCGTCGCCGAGTGCCGCAGCCTCTTCCGGCGTGAGCTCGACGACCAGACGTCCGCCGCCCTCGAGTGGAACCCTCATGACGATTCCTCGTCCCTCTTTGGTTGCTTCGAGGGGACCGTCCCCGGTCCGGGGCTTCATGGCCGCCATCCTCTGCTCCCTCCAAATCTGCACCCGACCGCCGGGCGCGTGGGTTACCGTGTGGTTGCATCGCCGGTCGCGGCGACGCGCACCTTCTCATTCTTCCCTATCCGGAATACGTGCGCGTAGCTGACTCCTGGGTAAGAGACTCCTCCGGGTTCTACGGGTCGAGTGACACCCAGCACGATTCGAGGTGATCGTCGACCATCCGGTGGCCTGCATCAGCGCATATGCGGTGGTAGGGCCCACAAACCGGAAGCCGTGACGCTTCAGCTCACGGGCCATCGCCGTGGACTCCGGCGTCACTGCCGGAATCTCCTCGACCGTTACCGACCGTCGCGCGCGTCGCGGCGGTGCGAACGACCACAGCAGCTCGTCGAGGTCGGTGGGCAGTTCGAGCACGGCCCGCGCGTTGGCGATCACCGCCTCGATCTTGCGGCGGTTGCGCACGATGCCGGGGTCGGTGAGCAACCTCTCGACGTCGGCCTCCGTGAAGCGGGCGACCGCCTCGACGTCGAAGCCCTGGAATGCCGCGCGGAAGGCCTCCCGCTTGCGCAGGATCGTCAGCCACGACAACCCCGACTGGAACGCCTCGAGGGAGAGCCGCTCGAACATCTCGTCGCGGCCGTGGAGTGGCCGGCCCCACTCGTAATCGTGATAGTCGCGGTAGAGCGACGAACCGGGACCGTCGACCGCCCACGGGCACCGCACGCGGTCGTCGGCATCGGTTACGGCAGCGTGCTCGTCGGTGTCGACCACGGTCCTTGCTCGTCGGCCGTCATCGCGACTCCCCCGTCGACTCGGACGATGCGCTCTCCGGAACGTCCTCCTCTTCGAGCTCTTCTGCCCCGACGTCCTGCCCGGCACCGTCGACCGACTCTCCCGCCGCGCGGCCTCGGCGTCGGCGAGACGGACCCGCAGCTCGTCGACCTCGCGGGCGAGACGATCGAGCGCCCAGTCGACCTCGCTCATCTTGTAACCCCGCACGGTCTGCTGGAACCGCAGGTCGCGGATGTCGGTGCCGGTGACGTCGGTGGCCGGCAGCACCGTGACGGTGGTGCCCGGAGGCAGCGGCGCCAACGTCTCGCCCCGGCCGAAGACGGCGCTCGCGACGAAGAACAGCACGGCGGCGACGCCCGCCATCACGAGCACGTACAGCAGAACCGTGAGCATGCTCCGATCTTGGCACGAGCGTCCGACACCGGCCGGGGCCGGTGCCGGACGGCCGGTTCAGCCGGTGACCGTCACCATCGGTGGCCGGTCGGTGAGATCGACGGAGGTGTCGAACGGGACGAAGGCGTCGCCCTCCACCAGGAACTGGGTGAGCGGCGCCCCCGAATCGGGGATCCCGCATCGCGAGAGCATCGTGCCCACGATCTGCCGGCTCATCGCCCCGAGTTCGGACAGCGGCCGGTTGCGGTGCTTGCGGACCCCGAGGTTGACCTGCGCGATCGCGTGGAGACCGAACCGGTCGTAGGTGTCGAGCAGCAACCCGATCTCCACCCCGTAACCCGGTGCGAACGGAACCGATTCGAGCAGTTCCCGCGTGCCCGCGTACTCACCGCCGAGCGGTTGCAGCACACAGGTCAGCTCCGGTCGCAGTGCTGCGAGCAGCGGCCGTGCGACGAGCTCGGTGACGCGGCCACCACCGTGGGCGTCCTCGCCACCACCGGTGCGCAGGGGACGCCGGTAGTACCCCTTGACGAGGTGCACACCGTCGCCGAGCAGCAGGGGCCCGAGCAGTTTCGGCACGAAGGCCGGATCGGGATCGATCAGATCGGAGTCGACGAAGGCGATGAGGTCGCCGGAGGTCGCGGCGAGCGACCGCCACAGCACCTCGCCCTTGCCCGGGACCGGTTCGATGCCCGGTACCGCCTCCTCCCTGGACATGACGCGGGCACCCGCCGCCCGCGCCCGGGAGGCGGTTTCGTCGGTGGAACCCGAATCGAGGACCACCAATTCGTCCACGAGACCGCCGAGCAGCGGGTGGATCGTGTCGATCACTCCCGCGACGGTCTCCTCCTCGTTGAGGGCGGGCAACACCACGGTCACCGTGCGGCCGGCCTTGGCCGCGATCAGCTCGTCGATCGCCCAGGCGGGCCGATCCCAGCTGTTGGCCTCGTTCCACGTGCGTACAGGTGCACTCATGCCAACCCCCTCACCGTGCGCGCCGGCGGGCGTGTGCCCGCGATCGCCGCGACCATGTCGACCACCCGACGTGTGGCTGCCACCTCGTGTACCCGGAACATCCGTGCGCCGCCGCTGCGGCCAGAGCTGTCGCTGCCAATGTGCCCTCCAACCGGTCGGCGAGTTCGACTCCCAGAGTCTCCCCCACGAAGTCCTTGTTGCTCAGCGCCATAAGCACAGGCCACCCGGTTTTTACAAGAACGTCCACGTGCCGCAACAGAGCGAGTCCGTGATGGGTGTTCTTTCCGAAATCGTGGGTCGGATCGATGAGGATCGAGTCGCTCGCAACGCCGGCGCGGGCGGCGGCGTCCGCGGCGGCGACGACCTCCGCGACCACCTCCCCGACGATGTCGGTGTACCGCACACGGTGCGGCCGGGTGCGCGGGACGGCACCGCCGGTGTGGGAGCAGACGATGCCGGCCCCGAGCTCGGCGGCGACCGCGACGAGCTCGGGATCGGCACCGGCCCACGTGTCGTTGATCAGATCGGCGCCCTCGCCCACGGCGCGACGCGCGACCTCGCTGCGCCAGGTGTCGACGCTGATGAGCACATCCGGATACCGCTCGCGGATGGCGGCGACGAACGGCACGACGCGCCGGATCTCCTCGTCGCTGTCGACGACCTCACCCGGCCCGGCCTTCACCCCGCCGATGTCGACGACCTCGGCCACCCTCGGCCACCGCGCGGTCGACGGCGGCGAGCGCTGCGTCGTCCTCGAAGGTCGCTCCCCGGTCGTAGAACGAGTCCGGGGTGCGGTTGACGATCGCCATCACGAGCGCCCGGTCGGTGGCGACGGGCGCCCGCACAGGGTGGACGGTGCCGGACCGGGACGGGTCACGGGGGTCTGCTCGTCGACATCGGTCGCGGGGCCGCTCATGATCCCATCCTGACATGCTCAGCGAGCGGGCAATTCTCCCGCGCGATGCCGTCGACGAAGCCGTCGAAGATCGGCCGGTAGCCCTCGCTGCGACTCGCGAGCACGTACACCTCGTCCTCACCGGTCTCGGAGTAGCCCTGCTTGCGCAGATCGACCTTCCGGCTCTTGAAGGTCGTCGTGTACTCGAGCTCGTCGACGATGCGGACGAAGAGCGGGACCGCGTAGTCCGGCAACGCGTCGTGCAGCGACTTCGCGAGCGCCGCTCCGTCGAGCTCGGCGCCCTCCTTCAGGGTGATCGCGGCCATCCCGGCGCGGCCGTCGGCCCCGTCGACCTCGACGCCGTAGACGACGACCTCGGCGACCGTCTCGTGCGACGACACCGCGGCCTCGACCTGCGTGGTCGCGACGTTCTCGCCCTTCCACCGGAAGGTGTCGCCGAGCCGGTCGACGAACGCGACGTGCATCCAGCCCTGGTCGCGGACGAGATCGCCGGTGTCGAACCAGACGTCGCCGTCGGAGAACGCGTCGCGCAGCAGCTTCTTCTCGGTGGCCTCGGGATCGGTGTATCCGTCGAAGGGCGCGCGGGAGGTGACCTTCGCGAGGAGCAGTCCGACCTCGCCCTTGCCGACCTTCTTCAGACGGCCGTCGTCACCGCGGCGCGCCTGCCGGAATCGGGGTCGTAGTCGACGACGGCGTAGGGCAGCGGGCAGATGCCGGCGGTGCGCTTCTGGTCGAGCGCGTTGATGAAGGCGATGTTGCATTCGCTGGCGCCGTAGAACTCCGCGACGCGGTCGATGCCGAAGCGTTCGGTGAACTCGTCCCACAGTTCGGCACGCAGACCGTTGCCGACGGCCAGGCGGATCCCGTGATCGGCGTCGTCCTCCCGCGGCGGCTGGTTGAGCAGGTAGCGGCAGATCTCACCGATGTAGATGAAGGCCGTGGCGCCGTTGCGCTCCGCGTCGTCCCAGAAGTTGGACGCCGAGAACTTCCGGCCGAGCCCGAAGGTGGCCCCGGCAGCGAGCACCGAGGACAACGCGACCGTCAGAGCGTTGTTGTGGTAGAGCGGCAGGCAGGAGTACAAGACGTCGGTGTGGCGCAGGCGCACACTGAGACTGCCAAGGCCCGACATCGACTTCAGCCACCGGAAGTGCGTCATGCGGCTGGCCTTCGGCAGTCCTGTCGTGCCGGAGGTGAAGATGTAGTAGGCCGTCTCGGACGCCCGCAGGTCCTCGGTGACGGCGGGATTCGACGCGTCGGCGTCGCGGGCGGCGGTGTCGAGTTCGTCGAAGCGCAGCACGGTGCGGGCCTGCGGTTCGCCGCCGAGGGAGTCGACGGCCTCCTCGCACTCCTCCCCGATCACGAGGGCGGCGCTGTCGAGCAGCGACAGACTGTGCTCGAGCACCTCACCACGCTGGTTGATGTTGAGCATGCCGGCGGCCGCGCCGAGCTTGACCGCGGCCAGCGCGACCAGCAGGGTCTCGGGCCGGTTGCCCATGAGGATGCCGACGACGTCGCCCTTGCCGACACCGCGATCGGCGAGCACCGCTGCGTACCGGTTGACCCGAGCGTTGGCCTCGCCGTACCCGATGGTGGCGCCCTCGAACCGGATGAAGGGCCGCTCCGGGTGACGCTCGGCGAGCTTCTGGAAGACCGACCGATCGTCTCGCGGGCGGTCGGCTTCCGGGTCATCCCGACTGCTCCGCGCAACACGATGGGGAGATCGGGGGCCATCCGGGGCAGTTTCGAGACGAGTCCGGGCAGGGACACGACGGGGGCATTGTCTCGATCGGATCGAGTGGTCACGACACATTTCCTCACGCGACGTCGGGGACGGGCGGGCTCGCTCGGGCGACACCCATGGCGTTCCCCCGAACTTACCGAAGAGTAGATAAGCGCGCGGCGAAGTGGAACACCTCAGACCGCCGCGTACGGCGCAGCGCACCGGTCGAGCGCATCGGCGAGGTCGGTGGTGACCGCGAGACCGTCGAGTGCGCGTTGCGCGACGAAACCGGTGTCGACCATCGACCCGAGCCAGCCGAGCAGGCCGTCGAAGTGCCCCGTGGGATCGAGCAGGACCACCGGCTTGTCATGCATACCGAGATACCCCGCAGTCCACGTCTCGAACAGTTCCTCGAGGGTTCCGATGCCGCCGGGCAGGGTCAGGAAGCGTCGGCGCGGTCCTCCATGATGCGTTTGCGCTCGCGCATCGTCTCGGTGACGATCAGCTCGTCGGCGTCGACGTCCGCGACCTCGCGGTGCACGAGCGCCTTGGGAATGACCCCGATCGTGTGCGCCCCCCGCCGCGCGCGGGCCGCGTCGGCGACCGCGCCCATCATCGACACGTTAGCGCCGCCGGAGCCAGCTGCCGAG
>LATQ01000001.1:2284436-2290053 GCA_001017865.1 Rhodococcus sp. IITR03 | reverse complement strand
GCGACCGCGCCAATCATCGACACGCTGCTCCCGCCGGAGACCAGCTGCCAGCCCCGTCGGCCGATCTCGGTGCCGACCGCGGCGGCGAGTTCGAGGAACTTCTGGTCGACAGGGCCCGACGCGCAGTACACACAGACCGACAGAGCTTCGGTCACCATCCACTCCCGTTTCCGTACAGTTCGTTCTCGTCCTCGCCGCGATGCGCCTCGAGGATGATGTCCACCGTCTCCTCGACGCTGTCGGTGACGAAGAGGAGGTCGAGATCGGCGGGCGAGATCTTGCCGCCGCGGACCAGGGTCTCGCGCAGCCATCCCACCAGGCCGTTCCAGTACTCCGAACCGAACAGCACGATGGGGAACTGCGTGATCTTGCGGGTCTGCACGAGGGTCAGTGCCTCGAACAGCTCGTCGAGCGTCCCGAAACCGCCGGGCAGGCACACGAACGCCTGCGAGTACTTCACGAACATCGTCTTGCGCGCGAAGAAGTACCGGAAGTTCAGTCCGAGATCGACCCACTCGTTGAGGCCCTGCTCGAAGGGCAGCTCGATCCCCAGTCCGATCGACAGTCCCCCGGCCTCGCTGGCACCGCGGTTGGCCGCCTCCATCGCGCCCGGCCGCCACCGGTGACGACGGCGTATCCGGCGTGGACGAGTGCGGCGCCGAGCTCGCGGCCGATCTCGTACTCCTCGTGACCGGCCGGGGTGCGTGCCGATCCGAAGACGGTGACGGCGCGGGGCACCTCGGCGAGCGCACCGAAGCCTTCGACGAACTCGCTCTGGATCCGCAGTACACGCCACGGATCGGTGTGCACCCAGTCGGACGGGCCGCGGCGATCGAGCAGCCGCTGGTCCATCGTCGTCGCCTCGCGGGCGAGAGAGCCACGCAGTTGCACCGGGCCCTGGTGCACGACCTCGCGCCGGGAGCCGCGTTCGGAGGAGGAGTTGTCGCCGGACATGGCGGCCACGTTATCGGGTGAGGTAGGAGCGCAGAACGGAGGTCACCTCGGTGATCCGACCGACCTCGACGTGCTCGTCGCGCTTGTGCGCGAGGTTCGGGTCGCCCGGCCCGTAGTTGACGGCCGGAATTCCCAGCGCGGCGAACCGCGAGACGTCGGTCCAGCCGTACTTGGCCCGGAACTTCCCGCCGGCGGCCTCGACGAGCGCGGCCGCGGCCGGGTTCGACAGTCCGGGCAGCGCGCCGGGCGACATGTCGGTGAGTTCCATCGAGATCGCGAGACCGTCGAAGACCTCGCGGACGTGCGCGAGTGCGTCGTCGGGGCTGCGATCCGGGGCGAACCGGAAGTTCACGTCGAGCGCAGCGGCGTCGGGCACCACGTTCCCGGCGACACCGCCCTCGATGCGCACGGCCGACAGTCCTTCCCGGTACACACAGCCGTCGATGTCGACCGACCGTGCCTCGTAGCGGGCCAGACGGTCGAGCACGGGAGCGAGCTTGTGGATCGCGTTGTCGCCGAGCCAGGAGCGCGCCGAATGCGCCCGCACGCCGTCGGTCGTGATGCGCACCCGCAGGGTGCCCTGGCAACCGGCCTCGATCTCACCCGAGGTGGGTTCGCCGAGGATCGCGACGTCCGCGTCGAGCCAGTCGCGCAGTTCGGTCTCGATCCGGCCGAGCCCGTTGTACGCGGCCGCGATCTCCTCGCAGTCGTACATCACGATCGTCAGGTCGTGAGCGGGATCGGTGACGGTCGCTGCGAGGTGCAGGAAGACGGCGTCGCCGGCCTTCATGTCGGAGGTGCCGCAGCCCCACAGCAGGTCGCCGTCGGCCGCGACGGCAACGTTGTCGGCGATCGGGACGGTGTCGAGGTGGCCGGCGAGCATCACGCGGCTGCCGAGCCCGCGGTTCGTCCGCGCCAGGACACAGTTGCCGTTGCGCACGATCTCGAAGCCGTCGGTCTGCTCCCGCAGGGCCACTTCCACGGCGTCGGCGATGAGCGTCTCGTCCTGCGACACGCTCGGGATGTCGACGAGTGCGGCGGTCAGTTCGACGGGGTCGGCGTGCAGGTCCAGCTGCGGTACGGGCATACCTGCACGATACGAAACGCGTCCGTCCCTCAGACCCCGCACACGATTTTCTCAGGGGGGACACAGGCGCAGGACCGCCTCGCGTACGCTTCTCACCCGTGAGTGCACACGGAGCATCAGCAGTAGGCATCGCGAACATCACGGAGGACGGGACCGTCCTCGACACGTGGTACCCGGCACCCGCCCTCGGCGAGCCGAGCGAGACCGGAACCACGCGACTCGAGGGTACGGACATCCCGTCCGATCTCGCCCTGCTCGCCGGTCACGACGAGGCGCGCGAGGTCCAGCAGGTCGTGGTGCGCACCGATATCGCAGACCTGTCGAAGCCGCCCGTCGACACTCACGACGCTACCTGCGCCTGCACCTGCTGTCGCACCGTCTCGTCCAGCCGCACGGACTCGACCTCGACGGCATCTTCGGTCTGCTCGCGAACGTCGTGTGGACCAACTACGGCCCGTGCTCGCTCGAGAACTTCGAGACCGTGCGCTCGCGTCTGCGCATCCGCGGACCGGTGACCGTCTTCGGTGTCGACAAGTTCCCCCGCATGGTCGACTACGTCGTTCCCGCCGGTGTCCGCATCGCCGACGCCGACCGCGTCCGCCTCGGCGCGCACCTCGCGTCCGGCACCACCGTCATGCACGAGGCTTCGTCAACTTCAACGCCGGCACGCTCGGCAACTCGATGGTCGAGGGCCGCATCTCCGCGGGTGTCGTCGTCGACGACGGTTCCGACATCGGTGGCGGCGCCTCGATCATGGGCACCCTCTCCGGTGGTGGCAAGGAGGTCATCTCCGTCGGCAAGCGCTGCCTGCTCGGCGCGAACGCGGGCGTGGGCATCTCGCTCGGGGACGACTGCATCGTCGAGGCCGGCCTGTACGTCACCGCCGGCACCAAGGTCACCGGCCCGGACGGCACCGTCGTCAAGGCCGCGACCCTCAGCGGCGCGTCCAACCTCCTGCTGCGACGCAACTCGGTGAGCGGCGCGGTCGAGGTCGTGCCGAACAAGGGCAGCGGAGTCGAACTGAACGCGGCTCTGCACGCCAACGACTAGCTCTGCACCCCACGACAGATTCGGAACCGAGAAACTGTGAGTGAAACCCAGCGGCCGGCTTCCGAGGTCGAACATCTCGGGAGCGGCCTGAAGGTCCGTCATCTGACCATGATGGGACTCGGCTCCGCCATCGGCGCGGGCCTGTTCCTCGGTTCCGGAGTGGGTATCGCCGCCGCCGGTCCGGCCATCATCGTGTCGTACCTGCTCGCCGGCGTGATGATCATCTTCGTGATGCGCATGCTCGGCGAGATGGGTGCCGCGCTGCCGGTGAGCGGTTCGTTCTCCCACTACGCACGCATCGGAATCGGCCGCTGGGCCGGATTCAGCATGGGTTGGTTGTACTGGTTCATGCTGATCATGGTGCTCGGTGTCGAGATCACCGGCGCCTCCGCGATCGTGCAGTCGTGGCTACCGGGCGTACCCCAATGGGTGGTCGCGCTGGTGTTCGTCACCTTCTTCGCGGTGGTCAACCTCGCGCGGGTCGCCAACTTCGGTGAATTCGAGTTCTGGTTCGCGGCCCTGAAGGTCGCGGTCATCCTCGGGTTCCTGGTGATCGGTATCCTGCTCGTGTTCGGCCTGCTCCCCGGCACCGAACCCGTCGGCACCACGCACCTGCTCGGCGACGGCGACGGTTTCGCGCCCAACGGCATCGCCGGCATCGCGGCCGGCCTGCTCGCGGTGGCCTTCGCGTTCGGCGGCATCGAGATCGTCACGATCGCCGCGGCCGAATCGAAGGACCCGGAACGGTCCATCGCGACCGCCGTGCGCAGCGTCGTCTGGCGTATCTCGATCTTCTACCTCGGGTCGATCTCGATCATGGTGCTCGTGCTGCCGTGGACCGCGGCGAGCGGCGAGACGTCCCCGTTCGTCTCGGTGCTCGACATCGCCGGCCTCCCCTACGCGTCCGGCTTCATGGAACTCGTCGTGGTGATCGCGCTGCTGTCGGCGTTCAACGCCAACGTCTACGGCACCTCCCGCATGGCCTACTCGCTGGCGCGCGGCGGCGACGGCCCGGCCTGGCTCAGCAAGCTCACCCACCACGGAGTGCCCCGCAACGCGGTGCTCGTCTCGGTGTTCTTCGGCTTCGTCAGCGTATGGCTCAACTGGTTGCTGCCCGACACCATTCTCGGGATCCTGCTCAACGCCGTCGGATCGGCGCTCATCGCGATCTGGCTGTTCATCGTCGTCTCGCATCTGCGGTTGCGTCGCAAGTTCGAGCGCGAGGGCACCATTCGCCTGCGCATGTGGCTGTTCCCCTATCTCAGCTGGTTCACGCTCGCGATGCTCATCGGCTTCATCGTGCTGATGCTGTCCGACAGCGCGGCCCGGGTCCAGCTCGCGTCGACCTTCGTGCTGTTCCTGATCATCACGGCGCTCGGCCTGATCTGGCACCGCACCCACGACAGGACGGCCGTCAGCCACCCGTCCGATCGGCCAGCGCAGTGAGCACGAGCTCGGTGATGTCGAGCGGATCGCTCGTCCGGTAGTTCACCCCTCCGGTCGCCGCAGCGATCTGCTCGAGGGTCGCGGTGTCGACGTCCTCGCCGAGTCCGATCGTCACGATCCGGACCGGCCTGGACGGATCGTTCTCGTTCGAGAGGACGGCGAGCAGTTCGTCCTTCGAGATCTCGGAGCCGTCGTCGGCACCATCGGTCACCACGACGACACTGTTGGCCGCTCGCGGGTCGTAGCTGTCCTGCACGTACCGGAAGGCCGCGAGGATCGTGTCGTAGAGCGCGGTGGTCTCGTCGGCCGTGCCGGCCATCTGCGCGACGAGCGCGGTGAGCCGGTCGCGATGGGTCCCGCCGTCCACCACGGCATCGAAGCGCCGGATCGGGGCCGCCATGATGTAGTCCCCCGAGGGTTCGGCGCGGTCGTTCGGCAAGGTGGCATAGTCGCTCACTCTGCCGCCGAAGAACCACAGGCCGGCCGAGACGTTCCCGGGCAGGACCTCGTTGGCGGCGGTCGCGGCGCGTCGGACCAGTTCGATCCGGCTCTCGTCGCCGAGATTGCGGTTCATCGAAGCGGAGACGTCCACCGCGAACACGGTGCGCACGGGAAGGGCCTGCAACGCCCACACGTTCATCGCTTCCTCGGCGACGGTCTCGTCGTCGAGTTCGAGCACCGGCACCGCGCCCACACCGCGGTCGTCGGGCAGGGGCCGTCCGCCTCCGCCCCGGAAGCCGTGACGGGCCAGCCTGTCGAGCCTTCGGAGGTGTGCAGCGCGTCGGTCAGCGCGGTCGCGGCGGCCGCCGCGGCGTCGTGTCTCTCCCCCCGCGCGGTCACGATCACCGGATAGTCCACGAGCAGCGTCCCGGTGGCGGGTACCTCGATGCCCAGTTCGCGTTCGTGGACGCTGCGATAGGCCTCGACCTGCTGTTCGGTGCTCACCACCGTCCCGCCGTTCGCGACGGTCTCCTCGAGCAGCGTCGATCCGGTGGCACCTCCTCGTCGCGGACCCCCTCCCGCTCCGGCGAGCGCGCCACGACGGGACGGACGGTGCCCATCGCGACGGGGTCGTCGGCG
>LATQ01000001.1:2280414-2284336 GCA_001017865.1 Rhodococcus sp. IITR03 | reverse complement strand
CGCGTGCCACCCGCGCCGCGACCGCGGTGGCCGCGCCGAGCAGATCGCTGCGGGAGAAGGTGTGGCCGTCGATACGAACGCGTCCGGGAGATCGTCGCCGCGCGCGACGGCCAGCGGGTTCAGCGAACGAAGCAGTGCAGACACAGCAGCCACGATTCCATATCGCTCCCGCAGCCTCGCGGAGGCGGTCGGGTGTGGCGGTCAGGTGTGGATGTCGCCGCGCGCCGCGGACATCGATGTCCGCGCGAGATGTGCCGGGGGAAGCACAGTGGCCAGGACCGCGCCCAGCAGCATTCCGATGAGGACGGCCACGCCGTGCGCGTCGCCCGCGATCACGAGGACCACACCGAGAAGGAAGGTCGCCGCGGAGGCGACGAGCAGCGAGCGGGTCGCTCCGACGACCGGCCACAGTCCCGCGAGGGTCGCGGCCGAGGCGAGCGTCGCGCCGGTCGTTCCCGCGCCGTCGGACGGGAAGACGAAGGTGGTGAACAACCCCCACAGCACCTGGCCGACCAGGAACAACCCGAGGGCGCGGTACCACCCCCACACCTGCACGATCGCGACGGCGACCACCGCGAGCAACAGCAGGTTCACGACGGTGAGGAGCACACCGCCGTCCTCGATCAGACCGGCGGTGAGGACACGCCACCACTCCCCCCGGTCACGGGTGCGGACCGGCTGCCGCCGGAAGACGTCGAGCAGTCCGGGGAAGACGAGCCGCGCGAGTGAGGCCACCGCGACCACCGACCACAGGATCGTCGCCGCGACGGGTGGGGGCCACCAGAACGATCGCGTCGTCGCGTGCGCGGAGCTTCCCGAGTGGGAGCGCGACGCGCTCACCGCAGCGATGGCCACCACGGCGACGTAGAGCACCCACAGCAGCGGATCCTCACCGGACGAACTCACGGGGCCAATCTACCGGCGAGCCGCTCGCCGGGCGGTGCGTCGACGCTGTCACATCAGTGGCTGCGACTATCCGCCCAGCGGAGCCGGAGGCTGCGCTCTATCCACGCAGTCGGGCAGCGGCGGCGTCGATGGCGTCGTCGGTTGCGGTGAGCGCGATCCGGACGTGCAGGACACCACCGGACCGTAGAACTCACCGGGCGCGATGAGGATGCCGCGTTCGGCGAACCAGTCGACGGTCGCGCGGCATTCCTCACCGCGCGTCGCCCACAGGTACAGGCCCGCCTCCGAATGGTCGACGGTGAAGCCGGCGCCGCGCACGGCCTCGAGGAGCACCTCGCGACGCTTGCGATACTTCTCGCGCTGGGCGTTCTCGTGCTCGTCGTCGTTCAGTGCCGCGGTCATCGCGGCCTGGATCGGCAGCGGCAGCATCATGCCGGAGTGCTTGCGGACCTCGAGCAGGTCGGCGACGAGGTCGGCGTCGCCGGTGACGAAACCGGCCCGGTAGCTCGCGAGATTCGAAGTCTTCGACAGCGAGTGCACCGCGAGGAGGTTGGTGTGGTCGCCCCCGCACACGCTCGGGTGCAGGATCGACAGGGCCTCACCCTCAGGTGAGCCCGAGATAGCACTCGTCGGAGACGACGATCGCGTTGCGGCTGCGCGCCCAGTCGACGACCTTGCGCAGGTGGTCGGGTCCGAGCACCTTGCCGGTGGGGTTCGACGGCGAGTTCACGAAGACCAGCGACGCGACCTCGGGGCCGAGGCGGGTCAGCCCGTCGGCGCGGATGATGCGGGCACCGGCGAGCAGGCCGCCCACCTCGTAGGTCGGGTACGCCAGTTCGGGGATCACGACGAGATCGTCGGCACCGAGGCCGAGCAGCGACGGCAGCCAGGCGATCATCTCCTTGGTGCCGATCGCCGGCAGGATCGCCGAGTCGTCGAGACCGGTGATGCCGTAGCGACGTTCGAGCGCACCCACGGCCGCCCGCCGAAGTGCGGCGGTGCCGTGGGTGGTCGGATAACCCGGCTCCTCCGCGACGGAGACGAGCGCCTCCCGGATCACGGGGCGACCGGGTCGACCGGTGTGCCCACCGACAGGTTGACGATGCCGTCGGGATGCGCCGCTGCCTTCGCCTTCGCGTCGGTCAGGGAGTCCCAGGGGAAGTCCGGCAGGCCCTTCGCCACCGAACGGCGGATACGCGTGCTCACGAAAGTTCCACCGGTCCGTTCGTCACTCTTCGCCCATGGGAGGGAGGTTCTTGACGAACGGCGGGTCGTAGTCGACCTTGCCGAGCTTCGCGGCGCCACCGGGCGAGCCGAGATCGTTGAAGAAGTCGACGTTGGCCTTGACGTACTCGGACCACTCGTCCGGGACGTCGTCCTCGTAGAAGATCGCTTCGACGGGGCACACGGGCTCGCACGCACCGCAGTCGACGCACTCGTCGGGGTGGATGTACAGCATGCGACCGCCCTCGTAGATGCAGTCGACGGGGCACTCCTCGATGCATGCCTTGTCCAACACGTCCACGCACGGTTCCGCAATCGTGTACGTCACTGCTGTTCTCCCTGCCTCTCTGTAAGCCCGCCGACCTGCGCGGTCTCGCCCGAGCGGGCACCCTCGGCGCCCACGGTCCTCCAGTATCCCCCGACCCACCGTAGGCCTCGGGAGTAAGGGTTACCTACTTCGGAGTGCCGGCCGCCGTGGCGGCTCAGCCGAGGTGACCGGAAGCTCGATCGGCGTGTACGCGGTGGTCCGCCGGCGCGCCGGCCGCCCGATGCCTCGGCGATCGCGACCAGTTCGGCGACGGTCTTCTCCGAGCGTGCTGCGAGCCCGCCATGCGCGAGATCGTCTCCTCCATGAGCGTGCCGCCGAGATCGTTCGCCCCACCCTCGAGCATGGCCTGTGTTCCGGCGACGCCCAGCTTGACCCAGCTGGTCTGGATGTTGTCGATCCGGCCGTGCAGCATGACCCGCGCGAGGGCGTGCGCGGCACGGTTGTCGCGCATGGTCGGGCCGGGACGCGACGCGCCGGCCAGATACAACGGCGACGACTGGTGCACGAAGGGCAGCAGCACGAACTCGGTGAATCCGCCTGTGCGGTCCTGGATTCCACGGATCACCTCGAGGTGGCCGACCCAGTGGTGCGGCTGGTCGACGTGCCCGTACATCATCGTCGAGCTCGAGCGCAGGCCCACCTCGTGCGCGGTGGTCACCACCTCGATCCACTCGGCGGTCGGGAGCTTGCCCTTGGTGAGCACCCACCGCACCTCGTCGTCGAGGATCTCCGCGGCGGTGCCCGGGATGGTGTCGAGCCCGGCCTTACGCAGTTCGGTGAGCCAGTCCCGGATCGACGTGCCACTGCGCGCGACACCGTTGACGATCTCCATCGGCGAGAAGGCGTGGACGTGCATCGACGGCACCCGTGCCTTGACGGCGCGGACGAGATCGGCGTAGCCGGTCACCGGCAGTTCCGGTCGATGCCGCCCTGCATGCACACCTCGGTGGCGCCGGCGACGTGCGCCTCCCAGGCGCGGTCGGCGACCTCGCTCGCCGACAGGGTGAACGCGTCGGCGTCGCCCTTGCGCTGCGCGAAGGCGCAGAACCGGCAGCCGGTGTAGCAGATGTTGGTGAAGTTGATGTTCCGGTTGACGACGTAGGTGACGTCGTCGCCGACGGTGTCGCGGCGCAGCTGGTCGGCGAGCGCCACGAGCGCTTCGAGACCGGCGCCGTCGGCGTTGGCGAGGGCGATGTACTCCGCTTCGGTGCAACCGCCCGGATCCCGTTCCGCGGAGCGCAGCGCCGAGAGCACGTCGCTGTCGAGCCGCACCGGTGCGGAGGCGCCCAGCTCAAGCACCTGCTCGCGGACGGTCTCCCAGTCACCGAAGGCGCTCCCGAGATCGGACCGGTGCTCGGTGTTGCGTCCGGTCACGTCGATCTCGGAGTTCAGATCCACGCGGCCCGACGACTCCCAGTCGATGTCGGGCTCCTGCCAGGGCAGTCCGGACGGGATCACCTCGCG
>LATQ01000001.1:2278498-2280314 GCA_001017865.1 Rhodococcus sp. IITR03 | reverse complement strand
GCGGTCGATGCGGCGGATCGATCCACGGTGCCCGGCAGCACGTACTTCGGCTGCGCGGCGATCCGCTCGGTGAGCTCGAAGCGGCCTCGGAGCTCAGGCGCGCCAGGGTGTCGAGATTCGGCCAGGGCCGTTCGGGGTTGACGTGATCGGGCGTCAACGGCGAGACACCACCCCAGTCGTCGACACCCGCCCCGAGCAGCGCGCGGCACTCGTCGAGCGAGTCGAGCCGGCGGGGCCTGGATGCGCATGCCCGGCCCGAGGACGAGCCGGGCGACGGCGATCGCGGCGAGGAACTCGTCGAGATCGGCGTCGTCGTGCTCGCGCATCGCGGTGTCGTCCTTGGCGCGGAAGTTCTGGACGATCACTTCCTGAATGTGACCGAATGCCTTGTGCGACTTGCGGATCGCATGGATCGATTCGGCACGCTCGGTGAAGTCCTCACCGATGCCGACGAGGATGCCGGTGGTGAACGGCACCGCGAGTCGGCCCGCATCGGTGAGCACCCGCAGCCGCACCGCCGGATCCTTGTCGGGGCTGCCGTAGTGGCACTGACCTTCTCGGTGAACAACCGTTCGGAGGTGGTCTCGAGCATCATGCCCATGGACGGGGCGACCGGCTTCAGCCGCGAGATCTCGGCCCAGCTCATCACCCCGGGATTGAGGTGCGGCAGCAGACCGGTCTCCTCGAGGACGCGGATCGCCATCGCTCGCACGTAGTCGAGGGTGGAGTCGTAGCCGCGCTCGTCGAGCCACTGCTTCGCTTCGGGCCACCGGTCCTCGGGCCGGTCGCCGAGTGTGAACAGGGCTTCCTTGCAACCCTGTTCGGCTCCCTGACGGGCGATCTCGAGGATCTCGTCGGGTTCGAGGTACATGCCGTGACCCTCGGCGCGGAGCTTACCGGGGACGGTGACGAAGGTGCAGTAGTGGCATCGGTCCCGGCACAGCCGGGTGATGGGGACGAAGACCTTGCGCGAGTAGGTGACCGTGCCGGGTCGACCTCCGCGAGAAGGCCGGCATCGCGCACCCGCGCCGCCGACGCACAGAGATCCTCGAGATCGGCGCCCCGGGCCTGCAGAAGGACCGCCGCTTCGTCCACGTTCAGTGCGACCCCGTCGCGAGCCGGCGCAGCGCTCGACGCATTCCCGAGGGAGTCGCCGCGGATCGGTGCGCAGCGCCGGGACGCACGGTGGGGGTCGGGAGCATCGCGGACTGCGGGGTGTCGTCTGCGGAATCGGTCATGCGCCCGATCATGCGCCTACGAGCACCCCCATGCACTTCGGGGTCTATTCGCGCGGGTAGTCGTCGTCCGCCGGGACTTCGCGGGACTGCTCGTAGGTGTCTGCCGGGTCGGCCTCGAGGGGCACATCCGAAGGCAGGTCGTCGGCAGGATCGTCGTAGACGGGAGTGGCCTGCTCGAGCCGGTCGGCCTCGGAATCGTTGTCGGACTGGATCTCGATGTCGAGCGCATTCGACTCCGTCATTGCGATCTCCTCCTCACAGGGCCCGATCGCGAGGTCGGATCGGGCGAGTCCGGGCCGGGTTCTACAGGTCCCAGCCTAGCGTGGAACCGGACACGGGGCCCGATGGAGCAGGAGGTGCGGGTGGAGGACGACGAGGGTGCACCGGCGGGGCCGGTCGAGGACACATCGGCGAGGCCGGCCGAGAGCACGCCGGCGGGGCCGGCCGACGGTGCCGCGGTGACGGGTGTGGTGATGAGGGAGCCGTCGTGGCGGCCCGAGCCCGAAGGCGCGTGTGCTGGTGGGCCGTGAGCGCGGCCTCGAGTGTGGCTGCCGCTGGTCGTCGCGCAGGTCGTGGTG
>LATQ01000001.1:2265552-2278398 GCA_001017865.1 Rhodococcus sp. IITR03 | reverse complement strand
GCCGGCCCGGGCCAGGGTGCCCTCGGGCAGGGCCGGTCCGTCGGGAGTTCTCGGTCCGGGAGTCGCGCTCGTCGGCGCCGCCGTCTCGGATGCCCCCGTCTCGGATGCCTCCGTCGCGGATGCCTCGGTCTCCGGTGCAGCGGCCTCCGGTGCTTCGGGGCCGGGTGCGTCAGGGTCTGCCGGCACCGGGGGCACGGCAGGCGGGACGGGCAGATATCCGGCCTCGGCGAGACGTCCGAGGGCCTGCTCCCGGGGCAGACGCGCCGGCATCGTGTCGGTGTATCCCGGATCGGACGGCGCGAGCACCTGGCACGGGCTCGCACGACCTCGGTGCTGTCGGCCGTCGCGACGAGCCCGAGCAGCTCGGGATCGAGCAGGTCGATAACGCCTCGTCGGACTCCGGGGTCGGCGAGTTCGGCGGTGCGTGTGTTGAGGGTCAGCTCGAGGGTGCGCGGCTGGAGCTGGACGCCGGTCCGCACACCCGGCACGGCGGCGAGCTGCGCCTCGAGAGCGACACCGCCCGCGCTCTGGACCACCTGGGCGTCGTCGCTGCGCACCGATTCGGTCACCTGGGCGTCGGTGCCGGCGCGGCGCATGATCAGTTCGTCGGGCCCGGCCGGGTGCCCCAGAACCGGTCGTTGCGTTCGAGCAGCACCTCGGCGCGCCTCGGTCGACGTTGTCGACGTGGAATCGCGCGCCGGACACGGGAATCGTCTCGGACAGGCCGGTGGAAAAGCCACCCGGAGTGTCCTTGACCAGGTGCGCGGGCAGGAGATTCGTGAACAGTTCGCGCCAGGCCGGATACGGCTCGCGCAGGGTGACGGTGACGGTCTTGCCTCCGCCCGACGATCGGATGTCGTCGATGAGGCGGTAGCCGGCGGGATCGACCACGCCGGGCTGGGTGACCATCTGACGCCACAGATATCGGAAGTCCTCGGCGGCGATCGGCGCTCCGTCCGACCACTGGGCCTCGTCGCGCAGGCGGTAGGTGATGGTGAACGGCGCCTCGTCGGTGACCTCGGCGGACAGCAGCAGCGAGTCGTCCGGAACCACAGTGCTGCAGCGGGATTCTCCGGATCGGGCACGGCTCGGAAGGCACTCGGGAGGACGAGTTCGGCGACGGCGTTCGCGACGGGCGACTGGTCTGCGAGCAGGTGGGGGTTGAAGCCCGAACCGACCTCGTCGATCGCGACCACCACCGTGCTGCGCTTCGGAGCGGGAGCCGGGGTCGTGGTCGGCTCCGTCTGCTCGATGGGCGGCGGCGGGTCGGCGGTGCAACCGGTGAGGACCAGCGCAGCCACGGCCAGGCCGGCCGTCGCCCCGATCAGTCGGCGACGAGCGCGCGTACGCGACACTCGGGCTCCTTCCGTGAGGCAGGTGTACGTGGGTGGCCCCGGCCAGCATGCGCTCGCCGGGCACCCCACACCTGGACTACTTGTTACGGGCCTTCTCCCGCGACCGCGCACGCGCACGGTCGGTCTGCGAGAGGTGCAGCTTGCGCACGCGCACGTCCTCCGGCGTGACCTCGACGCACTCGTCCGCAGCACAGAACTCGAGCGCTGCCTCGAGGGTCAGCTCGATCGGCTTGGCGAGGGTCTCCATCACGTCGGCGGTCGAAGAGCGCATGTTGGTGAGCTTCTTCTCGCGGGTGACGTTGATGTCGAGGTCCTCGGCGCGCGGGTTGATGCCCACGACGTGGCCCTCGTAGGTGTCGCTGCCCGGTTCGACGAAGAAGGTGCCGCGGTCGGCGAGCTGGATCATCGCGAACGGGGTGACCGAACCGGCACGGTCGGAGACGAGCGAACCCGTGTGGCGGGCGCGGATCTCGCCGGCCCACGGCGCGTAACCGTGGAAGATGGCGTTCGAGATGCCGGTGCCGCGGGTCTCCGTGAGGAAGTCGGTACGGAAACCGATCAGACCGCGCGACGGGATGATGAACTCCATACGAACCAACCGGTGCCTGGTTGGTCATCTGGACCATCTTGCCCTTGCGGTTCGCGAGCAGCTGGGTGATGGCGCGAGGTGCTCCTCGGGGCTGTCGATGGTCAGCTCCTCGTAGGCTCGTGCAGCTTGCCGTCGATGGTGCGGGTGACCACCTGCGGCTTGCCGACGGTCAGCTCGAAGCCTTCACGGCGCATCTGCTCGACGAGGATGGCGAGGGCGAGTTCGCCTCGGCCCTGCACCTCCCACGCGTCGGGGCGTCCGATGTCGAGGACGCGCAGCGAGACGTTGCCGACGAGCTCGGAGTCGAGCCGCGTCTTCACCATGCGGGCGGTGAGCTTGTGGCCCTTGACCCGGCCGACCAGCGGCGAGGTGTTGGTGCCGATGACCATCGAGATGGCCGGCTCGTCGACGGTGATGCGCGGCAGCGCCACCGGGTTCTCCGGATCGGCGAGCGTGTCGCCGATCATGATCTCCGGGATACCGGCCACGGCGACGATGTCGCCGGCGACCGCGACCTCGCCCGGCTGCCGCTCGACACCGACGGTCTTGAGCAGCTCGGTGATCTTGACGTTCTTGACGCCGTCGGCGTGCATCCACGCGACGGTCTGGCCCTTGCGCAGCTCACCCTGGTGGATGCGCAGCAGCGCGAGACGACCGAGGAACTCGGAGGCGTCGAGGTTGGTGACGTGCGCCTGCAGCGGCGCCGACGGATCACCCTTGGGTGCGGGGATGCACTCCATGAGGACCTCGAAGAGCTCGTCGAGGTTCTCGGCGTCGGGGACCTGGCCGTTCTCGGGCTGCTTCTTCGACGCCTTGCCCTCACGACCGGAGGCGTAGAGGACGGGCAGCTCGAGAGCGAGCTCGGCAGCTTCCGCGGCCTCGTCGTCGAGGTCGGACGCGAGGTCGAGCAGCAGGGTCTGGCTCTCCTCGACGACCTCGGCGATGCGGGCGTCCGGGCGGTCGGTCTTGTTGACCACGAGGATCACCGGCAGCGACGCGGCGAGCGCCTTGCGGAGCACGAAGCGGGTCTGCGGCAACGGGCCCTCGGAGGAGTCGACCAGCAGGACGACGCCGTCGACCATGGACAGGCCGCGTTCGACCTCACCGCCGAAGTCGGCGTGGCCGGGGGTGTCGATGACGTTGATGACAGTGACGGTGCCGTCCGGGTGGTGACGGTGCACCGCGGTGTTCTTCGCGAGAATGGTGATGCCCTTCTCGCGCTCGAGGTCGCCCGAGTCCATGACCCGGTCGACGAGTTCCGCACGTTCGGCGAACGCGCCCGACTGGCGCAACATGGCGTCGACGAGAGTGGTCTTTCCATGGTCGACGTGCGCCACGATGGCGACGTTCCGAAAATCAGCGGTGCTCACGCGATAGCTCTCCTGGCTGTAGTCCGGCCACACGGCACTGGACCCGGTCGGCACCTCGCCCGTACGGCGTTCGTCTCGATGGCCGCGACGCGAGATTGCGAGCTACCTGCCCCGTCCGATTCTCGGCGTGCAGGCACTGCGGCCGTCAATACACTTTACAGGCCGTTTGTCGGTCGCCGCTTCTACCTCATCCGATACCCGCAGGTCGGCGACGATCGGGGTGACGCTCGACACTCCCACGGGAGACGTAAGCACCGAATCCGGCACCACATGCACCCCTTGGCTCACAAGTAAGGGGATGCTAACCTTCGCCCGCCGGTGGATTCGCCGCACGCAGGACCGTGGAAGGCAGGCGGAACGTTATGGGGAAGGTGAAGGCGAGCAAGGTCGCAGGCCTGAAGCCGAAGAAGAAGTGCTGCCGTAAGAAGACGC
This sequence comes from Rhodococcus sp. IITR03, assembly GCA_001017865.1. The sequence goes on along the minus strand of LATQ01000001.1, from coordinate 2,274,652 downwards.
GGTGCCTCAAATGCCCCGTCGTCGTCATGCGCATGAGGAAGGTCGAGAACGACGGCCTGAGCAAGAAGGAACTGCGCAAGTATCTCGACAAGGCACGCGCCGCCTGACCACAAGGCATGCGCCGTATGACCTCAGCGCCGCAGATGTTCGCGTAGGTCCGGGATCCACGCACGATCGGCCGGCACGAGATCGACCTGCTCGAGTTCGTCCGCGTCGACCCACCGCAACGCCGCATGGTCCAGCGGCTCGGGATCACCCGAGACGAGTTCGACCCTGTAGGCACACAACTCGCGGCCTCCGGCCAACGGCACCGCGACCCCGAGCCGCTCCGCACCGCGCACCTCGACACCGAGTTCTTCCCTCAGCTCCCGCACGAGCGCCGCTTCCACGCTCTCCCCCGGTTCCGCCTTGCCGCCGGGCAACTCCCACAGGCCCGCGAGGTCGACGGGCCGCGTGCGCTGGCGAGCAGCACGCGTCGGTCCCGATGACGGCGCCGGCCACGACGTGCCCATCGGGCGCCGGTGTACTCGCAGACGATGTGCTTGCAGACATGACCTGCATCGTCCCAGAATGAGTCATGTCCCAGCTGCTGACGGACGGAGAGATCGACGCCGCGCTCGCCGAGTTGCCGCACTGGCACCGCGCGGGACAGTCGCTGGTCCGCACCATCGAGCGCCCACCTTCCCCGACGCGATCGCGCTCGTCGACCGGGTGGCCGTCGTCGCCGAGGAGGCGAATCACCATCCGGACATCGACATCAGGTGGCGGAAGGTGACCTTCGCGTTGAGCACACATTCCGCCGGTGGCATCACGGAGTCGGATCCGGCTCTTGCGCGTCGGATCGACGAGGAGGCACGGCGCTCGGGTCTGTAGTCGCCCGTTCGTCCTGCTCCTCGCGTCCCCGGGCGGCGAGGATCACGACGACGTAGACGGCGAGGACACCGACCACGTTGACGGCGCCGAGCCAGGCGAGCGGAGCGGGACGTTCGACGTCCCAGATCGAGTTCTGCGCCGTACTCAGCACCCACGGAACGCCGATCAGCGTGACCGCGGCCCAGCACGCGGCCACGATGCGGGCTCCGAGCGACCGCACGAGTGGCCCGTAGACGAGCCACAGCAGCAACGGGACGACCCACACCCAGTGGTGGACCCACGAGATGGGCGAGACGAGCAGACCGAACAGCTGCACGATCAGCAGCGTGCCGAGACGGTCGTGCGTTCCGTCGGGCAGCGGTCCCAGCGACCGCCACGCCGCGAACGCGAGGACCGCGCAGACGACGACGCCGACCAGCCACACCGGACCGAGCCCGACGTCCTCACCCGCGAGACGACCCAGCGCTCCGCGCAGCGACTGGTTCCACACCGAGACGACAGGTCCGATCCGGTCCGCGTCGCCGAAGAGAGACCCGAAGTAGGTGGCGGCCTGGGAGCCGAGCACCAGCAGGCTCACCAGGACGGTCCCTACGAAGACGACCGCGGAGAACACCGCCTCCCGCCAGCGCCTCTGCGCGAGGAAGTAGAGCCCGGTGATGGCGGGCGTGAGCTTGATCCCGGCGAGTACGCCGACGAGTCCACCCGACAGCCACCATCGGGAACTGCGGGCCGCGAGCATCACGCCGAGGACGAGGAAGACGTTGATCTGGCCGTAGTCGAGGGTCGTGCGTACCGGCTCGGTCCATATGCCCGCAGCCGTCCACAGCATCGCGATACCGATCCACGACCGGTTCCGCGCCCGCGCGCCACGACGAGTTCGAGGGAGATCCACACGACGGCGAACAGCGCCGCGACCGTCAGCAGCTGCCAGGCCACGCCCAGGACCCCGAACGGGATCAGGTGCAGGGGCAGGAAGACGAGGGCGGCGAAGGGTGGATAGGTGAACGGCAGCGGGAAGTCGGGGGTGTCCTCCGAATAGGTGAACCCGTAGAGGTCGCCCTGCAGCAGAGCGGCCGATCCCTCGACGTAGACGTGCAGGTCGACGAGGTTCATGCCGTTGGGAGTGATGAATCCCCAGGCGAGCCGGACGACGACGGACAGCGCCAGTAACGCCGCGCACCACCACATCCGGTGCGAAGGAAACCCTCGTGGCACTACGGTGCGGCCTCTCCCGTCGAACGTCCGTCCGGTGAACCGGACCCGGCGAAGGAGATTACCGTTCCGATAGGCATGCAAACGAACCGGAGTTCACTCCCGTAACGATTTCATCTACAGTCACAATCTTCTCAGGTCGGACGCGTTATGTTCGACAGGAACCGAGGGACGGAACACCCCGTGGTTAGAATCCCGAACCAGCGATGGGCGCGCCGTTCCGAAACGGCAGGCTTGTCCCGTGTGCGGGGGTCCATAGAGTGTCCCCTCGAGCCGTCAGCATCCGGTCGTTCGTCCCGAACAACCGGATGCTTCAACGACAAGGATGGGGAACAGTGCTTCGTACTCGAGGAATGCGACGGGTGCTCACGCTGTGCGCACTCGCCGCCACCGCGGGATTGGCCGTGCCTACGCAGGCCGTCGCGCAACCGGCGCCACCCGCGCTGCCGGATCTGGCAGGGCTCGTCGAACTGCCCCGGTTCGAGATTCCCGCCGATCTTTCCGTCGAGTCGTTGACCGACCTCCTCGCCGGGGTCCGGGCGAACCCCGAAGAGGTCGAGGCCCTGGCTTCCCTCGCGCCCGCGATCATCGGTGCGGCCGCAGGCCCCGCCGATGTCGCCGACGCGGCCGACGGCAAGAACGACCTGCTGGCGCAGGCCAAGGAACTGCTCGCGAACTCCGAGCTCCCCGAGTCCGTGAAGAGCACCCTCCAGCGCGTCATCACCTTCCTCGACGGCAGCGGCGGTGGCGGACCCGAGATCCCCGAGCCGGCGCCGTGGTGATCTCGCAGTTCCTCTACCCGACGATCGGCAAGGGTTGCATCGGCGACAGCCAGGACTCCGTGGGCACCGCCCTCGCGGTCGCGGGTCCGTCCCACCTTCCCCCTCCCGGACCGGCCGCAGGCCAGACCGGCTTCGTCTTCACCGCGCTGGGCACCGCCCCCGCCGCCGGCGAACAGCAGCAGCCGCTCACCCTGAGCTGGGTCAACGTCTCCAACGGACGCACGGGAACGCAGCCGCTCACCAACGACGCGAAGATCAACCCCGACGGCCCGACCACGCTGAGCGCGATCGCCGACACCGGTTCGGGTCAGGTCCTCGCCGTGATCTCCGGTGGAATCACCACGCAGGACGAGGGCGCCGATCCGCGTTCGTGCACCTTCCTGCCCACCGTGGGTCTCGTCGCCGTGCCCTGATCACGTCGAACGCAGATCACGTCGAACGTACCGAAGGCCGCCGGGAGTTTCTCCCGGCGGCCTTCGCATCTCTTCCCCCGTCGCTGTCGGGCGTGATAGACCGGAGCATGGCCTTCCCCGCGTCGCGCATCCCGTCGAAGCAGCGTCGTCTGCGGCACCCGGCCGGTGCCGCGTCCGTGAATTCCCGCCGCTCGCTCCTGTCCCACCGCTCGATCCTGTCGATCGCCTCGGAGCGGTCGATTCTGTCGATCGGTTCCTCGTACTCGATCCTGTCGATCGGTAGCTGCGGGTCGGTCCTGTCCATCGGCTCCGTCGGATCGTTCGGTTCGGCGCTGTCCTCGCTGTCGTTCGCGAGTCTCGGCTCGGCGCTGTCCGGCCTGTCGCGCTGGTCGCTGCTGGCGTGGCGCGGCGACCATTCCGCACCCGACGAGCATCCACCGCTCTCGATCACCGTCGACGAATCCGAGCCCGACAAGCACTGTCAGTCCTGATGCGGGAGCCGCTCGAACGGCCGCGCAGGACCGGAAGGCGGGAGGGTACTAGGGATCGACGGCTCAGCCGTGTTAGACACGATGGCAGCGTCGTTCGTATTGCGCACAAATTGTCGTCGTAGGCCGCGTCACCCCGGCCCCGGACCGAGGAGCCGCATGGCCGTAGAGACACCGCTCTCCACCCGGGAGATTCCTGCCCCGCGCGGCATCGTGTCGGTCCTCGCGACCGTCGGTATCAGCGTCGCACTCATGCAGACCCTGATCGTCCCGATCCTCCCCCGCTGCCGGTGCTCGTCGGCGCGACACCCGAGAACACGTCCTGGTCCGTGACGGCGACTCTGCTCGCCGGCGCGGTCGTCACCCCGATCAGCGGTCGCCTCGGCGACATGTTCGGCAAACGCCGGATGCTGCTGACCTCGCTCTCGCTCATGGTGCTCGGTTCGGCGGTCTGCGCCCTCGCGACGACCCTCGTCCCACTCGTGGTCGGTCGGGCTCTCCAGGGCGCCGCGATGGGCGCTATCCCGCTCGGTATCGCGATCCTGCGCGACGAGTTGCCCTCCCGGCGACTCCCGGGCGCCATGGCCACCATCAGCGCCACGATGGGTGTCGGCGGCGCGATCGGCCTGCCCGCCGCGGCCTTCGTCGCCCAGGCGACCGACTGGCACATGCTGTTCGTCGCCTCGCTGGTCCTCGGCCTGATCGGGATCGCCGCGATTCTGTTCGTCGTGCCCGAATCGTCGCAGCGCAATCCGGGACGCTTCGACGTCGCCGGGGCACTGTTGCTCTCCGTCGCCCTCGTGTTGTTGCTGCTGCCGGTCACCAAGGGCAACGACTGGGGTTGGACCGCCCCGGCCACCCTCGGGATGCTCGCCGGGGCACTCGTGGTGTTCGTCGGCTGGGGCCTGTACGAACTGCGGATACCGCGTCCGCTCGTGGACCTTCGGCTGTCCGCCCGCCGGCCGATCCTCATGACGAATCTCGCGTCGGTCGCGCTCGGCTTCTCGATGTACTCGAACATCCTGGCGTTCCCGCAGCTGCTGATGGCGCCGACGGAGACCGGTTACGGCTTCGGTCAGACGATGGTCACCGCCGGGATCGCGCTCGCCCCCGCCGGCTCGTCATGATGGCGCTGTCCCCCGTCTCGGCGCGCATCACGACGCGGTTCGGGGCCCGCGTGACCCTCGGCTGCGGCGCGGTACTGGTGGGCCTCGGCTACCTGATGGCGTACGTGCTGTACCAGGAGGTCTGGCACATCGTCGGCGCTCGATGCTCATCGGCGCCGGTGTGGGCCTCGCCTACGCCGCGATGCCCGCGCTCATCATGGGCGCCGTGCCGTTGCGCGAGTCCGCCGCGGCCAACAGCCTCAACACCCTGATGCGGTCGATCGGCACGACGAGCGCCGCAGCGGTGGTGGGTGTGATGCTGGCGGCGATGACCCAGCGCATCGGCGACGCCGTAGTGCCCGCCTAGAAGGGTTCCGCGCCAGCTTCCTGGTAGCGGTGGGCGCGGCAGTGGTGGCGCTGGTCTTCACGATCCTCATCCCGCCGCCGGGCCGCTCCGTACGACCCGTCGACGAGACCCGACCCGAGCGCTAACTTCCCAGGAGTCCCGGGGCGGAACTCGGTGCGCTGCCGGCGAGCGACCACTGGCCGTAGTCGGGCGTGAGCACGTGGTTGATGTCGACGCCGATGCCGTCGATCCGCACCTCGCCCGGGATCTGGTGCAGGTTCGCCCGCGGATGCACGTACCCCTTGGGCGTGCCCCAGTCGTGCTGCCAGTAGAAGGACCCGAGGGAGATCGCCGACGCCCAGTCGATGGTCGGCGAGTTGGCGTACACACCGAGATTTCCGGCGCCGACCACTTCCTGCCAGCCCAGCAGGTACGGCACAACCTGGAGCGTGAACTGCTCGAAGGTCGGGTTGTCGTCGATCGAGGCGTAGATCGGCCGGCTCTCCGGACCACCGGCCGCGTAGTGGAGGTCGAGGCCGCGCCGGGCGTGCTTCAGACCGGCCTCGTAACCACCGAGCCAGTCGGCGGTCTCGGCCTTGCCGTACTGGTAGCACGAGACCACTTCGAGGCCACTGTCGACCAGCGCGTCCGCTTCCCGTCCGGTGAGCGGCTTGGCGCGCATCCACGCCGCGTCGGGCCGCGCGTCGGACACGTACCGGATGGCGCCGATATGGCCGGCGGCGCGGATCGACGAGGGCGACGGCACGGCTGTGCCGAAGTCGATGATCGTCCCGAGCACCGGGCGTCCCTGGGCCAGGCCAGGCGCGCCGAGCGCAGAGATCAACGCGACGCCCGATCCGAGCGTCGCGTACCGCAACATGTCCCGCCGCGAAAGGGTCATCGCAACCTGTCCTTCGTATTGCCGTCCGTACGTCCGCCGTATTGCATCACAATCACAGGCGTCCCACCGGCCACACCGGGAATTCGACAGCTCGCGGCAGCCGATATCGCGACGGCGCTACGAGGTCAGCGGCCGGACAGTTCGGCAAAGAAGGCCGGCACCAGGGAGACGTCCTCGATCGTCCTCACCGTGGAACGGACACCGAGACCGTGCTCCTTGAGCAGATCGCACAACCCGTCGCCGTCGACGAGATCGATCGGCGGGGCACCGTGCCGGTGGGCTTCGGCGCGTGCGTCCTCGGTGAACGATCCGGTGGTGACGAGCAGGCCCTTCTCGCCCCGCCCGACCATCGCGGCGCGGAACTCGCGGACCACGTCGGCACCCGCCTTCTCCGGTGCCCGCAGGAATCGGAAGAACACCGAGAAGCTCAGCAGCGACACGCGCAGGACTCCGGTGCCCTCGACGTGGCCCTCGGGGGCGTGGGATCCGCCCGGAGCCGGAATCGTCAGGGTGGTGAATCCGGCCGCGCGCAGCACCGCGGTGGCGAGCCGTTCGAAACCATCCTCCGAGAGGTCGGCGACGCGCCGAGGACCGGTTCGCGCCACAGTTCGGGATCCTCGGGCGCGGCTGCGAGCGGCACGACCTGGGCGCCTTGCGAGACGTTCCGCACCATGCGCTTGCGGCGCTTCTCGGCCGTGTACGCGACCTGCATGGGCTTGATCTCCGACTCGCGCACGGCGCGGCCGCGGTCGGTCACGCTCCACACACCGCGGCGGGTGTTCGACAGCAGGCCCATGCCCTTGAGGTACGTCCGGGCCCAGGCCAGCCGGTATTCGATCTCCGTTCCGGGGCCGTCGCCGTGGAGTACTGCCCGTGCTTCCTCGGACAGTCCGGTCCGGGCGATCACGGCGGAATCGATCTCCTCGATGACGCCGGATCCGCCGAGCTCGATCACCGCCTGCACGGTCGGCCAGAGAAGATCCGTGTACGGCGGCAACGTGGCCTCGCCACCTCCGGTGTTCCGGACGGAGTTTCCGATCGCGTTCCGGCGCTGCACACCTTCCCCTAACGTCGCGGCCGTGCGGCCGCACTATCGGTCCTGCACGTAGGCAACAACCCTATCCGATGCACGGCCTCCGTCCGCGGGTGCGGATCGGGCGCGCCGAATCACGAACCGATCGCCCTTCCCGGTCCTACGATTTCCCCACGGAAGAATTTCGCGTCCACCGAAGCGAGTCGCCATGCAACGTCCGGCGCCTGTCGATCTGGCACACCATCCGCATCTCAGTGGCCTGTTCGCGCCTCAACGCGAGGAAGTGGACGTCCGCGAGCTGGAGGTCGACGGGGAACTTCCCGCAGATCTGCACGGAAGCTATCTCCGCAACGGGCCCAATCCGCGCTTCGACCCGATCGGCCACTACGTCTATCCGATCGACGGCGACGGCATGGTCCATCGCGTGCAGATCTCCGAGGCACCGCCCGCTACACGAACCGGTTCGTGCGGACCCCGCAGGTCGTCGCGGAGGAGAAGGCCGGCCGCGCACTGTGGGCCGGCATCACCGATCCGTACTTCCCTCCCGAGGAGGAGGTCGGGCCCGACCTCGCGAACACCATGCGCGAGCTGCCGGACATCAACGTCGTCCGGCACGGCGGGCGGCTCATGGCGATGGCCGAGGCGTCACCGCCGTACACCCTGGGTTCCGACCTCGAGACGCTCGGACGCGAGACCTTCGACGGAACCCTGCCGGTCGGGCTGACGGCGCACCCGAAGATCGATCCGCACACCGGCGAGATGGTCGCCTTCTGCTACATGCTCGACCCGCCGTATCTGACCTGGTCGGTGGTCGCACCGGACGGGACGGTGACGCGCGCGCCGACCCGATCGACGGCGTCGACCGGCCGTTGATGATCCACGACATGGCGCTGACACCGACCTATGTCGTTCTGGTCCTGGCCCCGCTCGTGTTCGACCTCTCGCAGATCTTCTCCGGCGGATCGCCGCTCGACTGGAAGCCGGAGCGCGGAACGCGTGTCGCACTCGTCCCCCGCGACGGCGGGGAGGTGCGGTGGTTCTCGACCGACACCTTCTGGATGTGGCACACCGCCAACGCGTTCGACCTGCCCGACGGCGACGTCGCACTCGACTACGTGGAGTGGGCGTATCCGGGCGCGTTGACCGAGAAAACGGGTCCGAACCGGTCCGTCCTACGACGCGCCGTGATCGGTCGCAACGGGATCACCCGCACGACTCTGCACGAACGCGACATCGAGTTCCCCCGCATCGATGATCGGTCGATGACCCTCGGCCACTCCGTCGTCGCGACCATCGGGCGCAGCAGGTCGCAGAAACTCCCTGCGGGAGCGGCCGATTCGCTCTTCTGGTTCGATGTGGCGTCCGGAACCGAATCGGTCTGGGCGCACGAGACCCTCTCCCCCGGCGAACCGGCCTATCTCTCGGGTGATTCGGGCGGCTACTGGGGCGCGATCGCGACCGACCGGGCGGACATGACGAGTTGGTTCCTCGTCTTCCCCGAGACCGACCCGTCCTCGGGGCCGATCGCGCGGTCCGTCTGCCGATCCGTGTCCCGGCCGGCCTGCACGGAGCCTGGCTCCCGCCGGACTGAGCGTCGCTCCGGCTAGTTTGGGTGGATGGGTTTCACACGAGCCGAACTCGAGTCCTTCCGCGATGCGGTGATCCCCGATCTCGTCGCGCCCGGTTGCCGCCTGTTGTTCGTCGGCATCAATCCGGGACTGTGGACCGCGGCGACGGGAGCCCACTTCGCACGGCCCGGAAATCGCTTCTACCCCGCCCTGTTCCGCGCCGGCATCGTCGATCGGCTGATCGACGCGTCGTCCGGCATGAGCGACGCCCGACGCGATCACCTGCTCGAGCGGGGTGTCGGCATCACGAACCTGGCGCCGCGCGCGACGGCCCGCGCCGACGAGCTCACCGACGAAGAACTGCGTGAGGGCGGGCGC
>LATQ01000001.1:2262613-2265452 GCA_001017865.1 Rhodococcus sp. IITR03 | reverse complement strand
CGCCGCCGCGGCGTCGGCGGATGCGCCGGTGCGGATCGCGTCGAGCGCGCCGTGCCTCGTCGCCCGGGACGCACTGTTCGACCGGCCCGACAGCTTGTGGACACCGCGCGAGGCGAACGGTGCGATCGTGAAGACCTGCAGCCTGTTCCGCCGGACCGCCTTGCGCAGCCGCAGGAAGACGATCGGCGACTCCTCCTCCGGCTCGAATCCGACGAGGAGCACCCCCGGCGCGCGGTCGAGGTCGCGGTAGGTGACGTCGAGGCGCCGTCCGGCGACCCGCGAGGTGAGGAAGTCCGTCTCCTCCCCGACAGGGCTCGACTGCGGAAGTCGATGTCGTTGGTGCCGAGCGCTGTTCGCGCAAACTTCGCGTACGCGCGTAGGCGTCCTCGACGGTGAGCCGGCCACCGGTGAAGACCCCGGCCCTACCGCGCGCCGCAGCCAAGCCGCGGGGCGGCGACGCCGAGCGCTCGATCCACGATGCGGGAACGAGCGCTCCGGTGTCGTCGCGGACGAGCGGCGTCGTGAGGCGGTCGTCGGCGGTGGCATAGGTGAACGCCCACCGCCCCTTGTCGCAGTTCCATTCCTCGTTGACCTCGGGGTCGTCCCCCGCGAGGCGGCGCAGCACCGCTCCGCGCCGGTGGTCGGTGCGTTGAGCGCAGCCGCTCGCGCAGTGTTCGCACACACTCGGAGTGGAGACCAGATCGAACGGGCGGGCGCGGAACCGGTAGGCGGCGCCGGTGAGCGCACCGACCGGGCAGATCTGGACGGTGTTGCCGGAGAAGTACGACTCGAACGGTTCCTCGGTGTAGATGCCGACCTGCTGCAGCGCCCCGCGGTCGAGCATGTCGACGAACCGGTCGCCCGCGACCTGGTCGGCGAAGCGGGTGCAGCGCGCGCACAGCACGCAGCGTTCGCGGTCGAGGAGCACCTGCGAGGAGATCGCGATGGGTTTCGGTAGGTGCGTTTGGTGTCCTCGAAACGGGATTCTGCGCGTCCGTTGGACATCGCCTGGTTCTGCAGCGGGCACTCGCCGCCCTTGTCGCACACCGGGCAGTCGAGCGGATGGTTGATGAGCAGCAGTTCCATCACGCCGCGCTGGGCCTTGTCGGCCACGGGTGAGGTGAACTGGGTGCGCACGACCATCCCGTCGGTGACCACCGAGGTGCACGAGGCGAGCGGTTTGCGCTGCCCCTCGACCTCGACGAGGCATTGGCGGCACGCGCCGACCGGTTCGAGCAGCGGGTGGTCGCAGAACCGCGGGATCTGGACCCCGATCAGTTCGGCGGCGCGGATCACGAGAGTGCCTTGGGCACGGCGATCTCGGTGTCGTCGATGGTGACGTTCACGAGGTCGGTGGTCTCGGATTTCTCCGCACCGGCACCGGACACGGCGGTCATCGCTCGCCTCCTTCCGCGGGGGTGTCGGCGGCGAGCGTCGACAGGTGCGGGTCGAACGGGCAGCCGCCGTGCTCGAAGTGGGCGACGTATTCGTCGCGGAAGTACTTCAGCGACGAGGTGATCGGGCTGGTGGCGCCGTCCCCGAGGGCGCAGAATGCCCGGCCGAGGATGTTGTCGGAGATGTCGAGCAGCTTCTCCAGGTCGGCTTCGGTGCCCCGCCCGTGTTCGAGCCGCTCGAGGATCTGCACGAGCCACCAGGTGCCCTCGCGACACGGGGTGCACTTGCCGCACGATTCGTGGGCGTAGAACTCGGTCCAGCGCAGCACCGTGCGGACGACGCAGGTGGTCTCGTCGAAGATCTGCAGGGCCCGGGTCCCGAGCATCGACCCGGCGGCGGCGACGTTCTCGTAGTCCAGGGGGACGTCGAGGTGTTCGTCGGTGAAGATCGGAGTCGACGAGCCACCGGGTGTCCAGAACTTGAGCCGGTGGCCGGCGCGCACACCTCCGGCGTAGCCGAGCAACTCCCGCAGCGTGATGCCGAGCGGGGCCTCGTACTGGCCGGGGGTGGTGACGTGCCCGGAGAGCGAGAACATCGCGAATCCCGGTGATTTCTCGGTGCCCATCGAGCGGTACCAGTCCACACCGTTGCGGATGACGAGCGGGACGTTCGCGATGGACTCGACGTTGTTGACGACGGTCGGGCACGCGTACAGGCCGGCGACGGCGGGAAAGGGTGGACGTAGGCGTGGTTGGCCGCGGCGTCCCTCGAGGGAGTCGAGCAGCGCCGTCTCCTCACCGCAGATGTACGCGCCCGCACCGGCGTGGACGACGAGTTCGAGGTCGTATCCGGAGCGAGGATGTCGCGTCCGAGATAGCCGGCCTCGTAGGCCTCCGCGACCGCGGCGTGCAGGCGCCGCAGCACCGGGACGGCCTCCCCCCGCAGGTAGATGAACGCGTGCCGGGCGCGGATCGCGTAGGCGGCGATGATCACGCCTTCGACGAGGGCGTGCGGGGTGGCCAGCATGAACGGGATGTCCTTGCAGGTGCCCGGTTCGGATTCGTCGGCGTTGACGACGAGATAGTGCGGCTTGTCGTCGCCCTGGGGGATGAACGACCACTTGGTGCCGGTGGAGAATCCGGCGCCGCCGCGACCGCGGATCCCGGAGTCCTTCACCGCGGCGATGACCGTATCCGGGTCCATCCCGAGGGCGATGGGCAGGGCTTCGTATCCGCCGTGCCGCCGGTAGGCGTCGAGGGTCCACGCCTGGTCCTCGTCCCAGTAGCGGGTGAGTACGGGGGTCAGACCCGTCGGTGATTTCCCGACGGCGACGACGACCTCGTCCTTCTCCGGTGGTTCCGGTGCCCGCATGTCGTGCTTGCGGGCGACCTCGAGCCCGGCGCGGGAGGCCGGTCCGGCGGTACCGGCGGCCTCGAGCGCACCG
>LATQ01000001.1:2257349-2262513 GCA_001017865.1 Rhodococcus sp. IITR03 | reverse complement strand
GCGGGCATCACCGCCTACCGCGCGGCCTTCGGCCGGCGCAAGGCGAAGGCCGGGGCGGCAGGACGACACGATCGGCGACGTCCCGTTGTGGGTGGTGCCCAATCCGAGCGGGTTGAACGCCCACGAGACGGTGGAGTCGCTGGCGCGGGCCTACGCCGAACCGGCCCGGGCGGCCGGCATCCTGTCCTGAACTACCGCTGAGCGCCGAACACCTTGTCGAGGAAGTGTGTGGCGCGGTAGCCGGGCGGTGTGCCCTGCACGACGACCGCCCATCCCTCGGAGTTCTCGGTGCGGAGCGGGAGGATCGCCTGGTACTCCGGGGATTCGTACCAGGATCGGGCACGGTCGACGTCGGGGAATTCGATGATCACGAGGTTCCCCTCGAAGGGGCCTTCCATCCCTTCGGGGTCGACGCCGTGGACAAGGAAGCGTCCGTCGTACGGGGCGAGGGTGTCGTCGATGGTCTCGATGTACCGGACGATGTCGTCGTTGAGGTCGACGTTGCGGAGATGAGCCACTGCGTATGCGTTCATGGGGACCACCCTGCGCCTCGTCGTGCACGGAATCGATTACCCCGGAAGTAATGGTGACCGTTCCCCGCCGGCTCTACTGTCGGGTGCATGACCACGGTCGACACTCCCCACGCCGGAGCCCTGCTGCGGGCATGGCGCGAGCGCCGCGGCCTGAGCCAGCTCGCCCTGGCCCACACCGCCGGCATCTCGTCGCGGCATCTCAGCTTCGTCGAGACCGGCCGGTCCCGCCCGTCACGAGCGACCGTGCTGAAGCTGAGCGACCGGCTGGACATCCCGCTGCGCGAACGCAACACCATCCTGGTCGCGGCGGGCCACGCGCCCGTCTACCCCGAGCATCACCTCGGCGACCTGCCGATGGCGGCGATCTCCGACGCGATCACGCGAATCCTGTCGTCGCACCAACCCTTTCCCGCACTCGTCGTCGACCGGCACTGGACGATGGTCGATTCCAACGACGCCGTCGGGGTGTTCGTCGAAGGGTGCGCTCCGGAACTGCTGGAACCGCCGATCAACGTGCTGCGCCTGACCCTGCACCCGCGGGGACTGGCGCCGCGCATCGTCGATCTCGGACAGTGGCGCGGTCATCTGCTCGCCCGGCTGCAACACCAGATCGGTGCGACCGCCGACCCCGTCCTGCTGCGCCTGTACGACGAACTCGCCGGGTATCCCTGCGACGATCCGGTCGACGAGGTCGAACCGCATTCGCTGGTCGTGCCGATGCGGTTGCGGACCGAGGCCGGTGAGTTGTCGTTCTTCAGCACGACGACCCTCTTCGGGACCCCGCTCGACGTGACGGTGTCGGAACTGGCGATCGAGGCGTTCTATCCCGCCGACGAGGCGACGGCCCGGACGCTGAGCGGAGCGTGATCGCCGAATCGGCCGATCACGAACGGTTTCCGCGCTAACGTGGGAGGTGCGCGTCTGCCGAGCGGATCATGCGGAGGACACCGACATGAGCACTGCGAAATGGTGGGTTCTCGATCAGCGGGAGTCCGGCTTCGCCCTCGAACACCGCCCCAGCGGCGACCTCGTCCTGATGAACACCGCGACGTCGGAAGAACACGTCCTGCACGGCTACGTGTGGAAGCACTGTCCGCACTTCGGCCTGCAGATCCAGAGCGAGGGCCCACCCCCGTACGGACCGTGGGTGGAGAACCCCGAGGAGTGAGTTTCCCTCACGGGATCATCCGTAGCGGCGTGTGCTCGCCGGTGGCGGTATCGATCAGCACCGCGCGATCGAGTGTCGCTTCGATGGGCAGCACGTCGTAGACGACCGCGCCCAGGCGGTCGAGTTCCTCGCGCCGGGTTCGGGGACTCAGCGAACAGTGCGGGGTCCAGCGTCCCGGGACGTAGTAGCGGTGCAGGTCCGCACCCGTCGTCTCCACGACCTGCACGACGCGGTCCTGCCGCTGCACGAGTTCGGACGAGGGGGCAGGCACGAGCGACGCCCGGCCGCGCCGGAACAGCCCGAGCGTGTCGATATAGACCGGGACGGGTCCCCCGTCGGGCATGTTCTCGAGGGCCGAGACGACGGCGGGTGGATCGTAGGTCCGCAGTACCGCGTACGACAGGTGCGGCACGTGCTTGCGGTGCGTGTGGGTGAGCAGGGTCGGGATGCCGCTCTCCTCGAGCCGGCCCCACAGGCGCCGGATCGCGCGGTCGGTCTCGGTGTCGAACAGAAGACAGACCGCCAGCGCCATCAATTGAGTGTGGCGTGCCAGACGAGCGCGGCAGCGAGGGCACCGGCGCCGTTGAGCGACCAGTGCAGCGCGATGGGCGCGAGGATGCTGCCGCTGCGACGACGCAGCCACGTGAACACGAAGCCCGCGGCGGCGGTCGCGATCACCGCGCCGACGATGCCGGCGATCTGCGCGAGCAGTCCGGCGCGCCGAGGAAGGCGCTGAGGCCGGCGTTGCCCGCTGTGAGACCGAACGACGAGGCGACGTGCCACAGGCCGAACAGCAGGGATCCCGCGGCGAAGACCCCGCGTGCGCCCCACACCCGCTCGAGGGTTCCGTGGAGCACCCCGCGGAAGGCGAGTTCCTCGGGGATGACGGTCTGGAGCGGGATGATGATCATCGAGGCGACGAGGGCACCGGAGATCGTGGCGTAGCGCTCGGAGAGGAAGAACTGCCTGGTGAACGGCAGGGCGATACCGATCGCGACGACCGCCAGGACGAGGGCCACGGCTGCTACCGAGTAGAGCGTCCCCTTCTTCCAGTGCCGAGGTGAGAGTCCGAGTTCCGACCAGCGCATGCCGCGTCGACGCATCATCGCGACCAGCACGCATGCTGCGATCGGCACGGTCGCGATCGACGCCCACGCGGTGGTGAAGTGGGCGATCAGGTTGGTGGTGACGAGCACCGCGATCACGACGGCAAGATCGATCCAGGCGTGGAAACGGGGAAGCCAGGCCAGCGACGGCAGGCGTCCGGTCTCGGGCGAGGGCAACCGTTCGATTTCTACGGTCACGTGCGATCCCTCCGGAAACTCTCGAACATCCGGTCAAGTGTACGGATCGGGGCCTGCCGGCCGCCGTGACGGCGAACACTCCGGCCTCGACTTCCTTCCGGGATTTCCGGTCGTCGGCGACATAAACACGCCGCCGAAAGTACCGAGACGCAGGTCACATTCAGTGTGCAGGTCGAGTCCGTCACATGCCCCGTTGTCAAGGCCTTGCGTCGGCGCCGCTAACGTGTACGGCGATCATCAGCCCTCTTCCAGGAGAAACAATGGCCGACTTCCTCTACGAGGACCTGCTGCCGATCGGGGAAGACCCCACCGAGTATCGGTTGCTGACCACCGAGGGGGTGTCCACCGTCGAAGGACCCGACGGCCGCACCTTCCTGAAGGTGGAGCCCGAGGCCCTGCGCCTGCTCACCGAGACCGCGCTGCACGACATCTCCCATTACCTGCGCACGGATCACCTGAAGCAGCTGGCGAGCATCCTCGAGGACCCCGAGGCGTCGAACAACGACAAGTTCGTTGCGCTCGACCTCCTGAAGAACGCGAACATCGCCGCCGGCGGCGTGCTGCCCATGTGCCAGGACACCGGCACCGCCATCGTCATGGGCAAGCGCGGCCAGCAGGTACTCACTCCGGGCGACGACGAGGAGTCCATCGCGCGCGGTGTGTACGACGCGTACACGAAGCTGAACCTGCGGTACTCGCAGAACGCCCCGCTGACGATGTGGGACGAGAAGAACACGGGCAACAACCTGCCGGCGCAGATCGAGCTGTACGCGGACACCGCGAAGGGCCACGAGAACGCTACAAGTTCCTGTTCATGGCCAAGGGCGGCGGATCGGCCAACAAGTCGTACCTGTACCAGGAGACGAAGGCCATCCTGAACCCGGACTCGATGATGCAGTTCCTCGAGGCCAAGATCCGGTCGCTCGGCACCGCGGCGTGCCCGCCCTACCATCTCGCGATCGTCGTCGGCGGCACCTCCGCCGAGTTCGCGCTCAAGACGGCCAAGTACGCCTCGGCGCACTACCTCGACGAGCTGCCCACCGAGGGTGCCATCACCGGCCGTGGCTTCCGCGATCTCGAACTCGAGAAGAAGGTCTTCGAGCTCACCCAGAAGATCGGCATCGGCGCGCAGTTCGGTGGCAAGTACTTCTGCCACGACGTCCGCGTCGTCCGCCTGCCGCGCCACGGCGCGTCGCTGCCCGTCGCGATCGCCGTCTCCTGCTCGGCCGACCGCCAGGCCAAGGCCAAGATCACGCCCGAGGGTGTCTTCCTCGAGCAGCTCGAGTTCAACCCCGGTCGGTTCCTGCCCGAGGTCACCGACAGCCAGCTCGACTCCGAGACGTCGGGGGTCTCGGGCACCGGCAAGGGCGCCGCGGTCAAGATCGACCTCACCCGGCCGATGCCGGAGATCCTCGCCGAGCTGTCCAAGCACCCGGTCAAGACGCGCCTGTCGCTCACCGGTCCGCTGGTCGTCGCGCGCGACATCGCGCACGCGAAGATCAAGGAGCGCCTCGACCGCGGGGAGGAGATGCCGCAGTACCTGAAGGATCACCCGGTCTACTACGCCGGTCCGGCGAAGACCCCCGAGGGCCTCGCGTCGGGTTCGTTCGGCCCGACGACGGCCGGTCGCATGGACTCCTACGTCGACCAGTTCCAGGCCGCCGGCGGCTCGATGGTGATGCTCGCGAAGGGCAACCGCTCGAAGCAGGTCACCGACGCCTGCCACAAGTATGGCGGCTTCTACCTCGGTTCCATCGGCGGCCCGGCCGCGCGCCTGGCGCTCGACTGCATCAAGAACGTCGAGGTCGTCGAGTACGAAGAGCTCGGCATGGAAGCGGTCTGGAAGATCGAGGTCGAGGACTTCCCCGCCTTCATCGTCGTCGACGACAAGGGCAACGACTTCTTCGCGCACACCGGCGAGGTCACGCTCACAGTCGGCAAGCGCCCCGGTCTGTAGACCCGACTCGCTGTAGACGCACTATCCCGAACGGCCCGGCAGGATTCCTGCCGGGCCGTTCGCGTTCGGGTGGATGTGCGCACCGTGCGGACAGAAACACGCTGCCGAACGTTGGTTGTCAGGATGGTCGTGAGACATCCTGACAACCAACGCGGGGATCGGAGTAACAGATGTCCGACCTCATCACCCTCCCCGTAGGACG
>LATQ01000001.1:2252852-2257249 GCA_001017865.1 Rhodococcus sp. IITR03 | reverse complement strand
CGGGCTCACGCGGCGCCCGACCTGCTGCGCTACGACGCGCGGGGGCACGGCCGCTCGACGGGGCGTGCGGTGCCGGAGGACTACCGCTGGCCGGTGCTCGCCGACGACCTGCTGCGGCTGCTCGATCACTACTTCCCCGGCGAGCGGGTACACGGGGTGGGGCCGTCGATGGGCACCGGGACCTGTTGCACGCGGCGGTGAAGGATCCGGAGCGCTTCAGCAGCCTCACGCTGCTGGTGCCGGCGACCGCCTGGGTCACCCGCGCCGCGAAGGCCGCCGAGTACCGGGCCGCCGCCGATCTCATCGAGCAGCAGGGACTCGCGGCGTTCCTCATGCGCGATCTGACCGCGCCACGTCCACCGGCCACCGTCGACGCGCCGGAGACCGTCCCCGACGTCACCGAGGAACTGCTGCCCTCGCTGTTCCGGGGCGCCGCGCTGAGCGACCTGCCCGATCCGGAAGACGTGTCCGGCATCGACGTTCCGGTGACGGTGCTGGCGTGGATCGACGACCCTGCCCATCCGGTGTCCACGGCGGAAACGCTCGTGGGTCTGCTCCCCCACGCGAAGCTGGAGATCGCGCACACCCCAGCCGATCTCGCACGGTGGCCGAGCATCCTCTGCGAGGACGTCGCCCGGCACGGTTGATTCCGTCGGCATATCGATTTCGGTGTTCCCGACCTCGATATACGGGGTCGGGAACACCGAAATGCGGATGACTACGGAGGAACGCCTCGACGGCGTTCGTCAGACGTTGAAGCGGAACTCCACCACGTCGCCGTCGGCCATGACGTAGTCCTTGCCCTCCATGCGGACCTTGCCCTTGGCCTTCGCCTCGGCCATCGAACCGGCCGCGTCGAGGTCGGCGAACGAGACGATCTCGGCTTGATGAAGCCACGCTCGAAGTCGGTGTGGATCACGCCGGCCGCCTTGGGAGCGGTGTCACCCTTGCGGATGGTCCAGGCACGCGATTCCTTCGGACCCGCCGTCAGGTAGGTCTGCAGACCGAGGGTGTGGAAACCGGCGCGCGCGAGCTGCTTCAGACCGGCCTCGGTCTGGCCGATGGACTCGAGCAGCTCCATCGCCTCGTCCTCGTCGAGCTCGAGGAGCTCGGACTCGACCTTGGCGTCGAGGAAGACGGCGTCGGCCGGGGCGACGGCCTTGCGCAGCTCCTCCTTGCGCTCCTCGTTGGTGAGGACGGCCTCGTCGGCGTTGAAGACGTACAGGAACGGCTTGGCGGTGAGCAGGTGCAGGTCGCGCAGCAGCTCGCCCTTCACCTCGGCCTGGGCGGAGAAGATGGTGCGGCCGTCCTCGAGGATCGCCTGCGCCTTCTTCGTCTCCTCCAGCTGAGCGACGAGTTCCTTGTTCTTCCGGGACTCCTTCTCGAGCCGCGGCAGTGCCCGCTCGATCGTCTCCAGGTCGGCGAGGATCAGCTCGGTCGCGATGACCTCGATGTCGGCCATCGGGTCGACCTTGCCCTCGACGTGGACCACGTCGGGATCGTCGAACACTCGCACGACCTGGCAGATGGCGTCGGCCTCGCGGATGTTGGCGAGGAACTTGTTGCCCATGCCCTCACCGGCGGAGGCGCCCTTGACGATGCCGGCGATGTCGACGAACGACACCGTGGCCGGAAGGATGCGCTCGGAACCGAAGATCTCGCGAGCCGATTCAGCCGCGGATCGGGCAGTTCGACAACGCCGACATTGGGCTCGATGGTGGCGAACGGATAGTTCGCTGCCAGCACATCGTTCTTGGTCAGCGCATTGAACAGCGTCGACTTGCCGACGTTGGGAAGACCGACGATTCCGAGGGTAAGGCTCACGGAATCGGTATTCTACGCGGCCGCCCGCCGCTCATTTCACCCGCACGGCTCACTTCACCCGCACGCCACCCGCACCAGTTGCGCGATGCGCGCGGCCTGGTCCTCGTCGGGCACGGTCGATCCGTTGGTCGCGACCTCCTGGACCTTCGCGTTCACTTCCTGGTCGGACGCACCCTCGTCGATGAGCGGACAGGTCTCGGTGACGATGGACTCGATGTCCTGTGTCTCCCGGTCGGCCGACAGCTGCGGATAACCGGTACGGAAAGCGGCGACGAAGACGTCGAGCTTCGCCTCGTCGAAGATGTCGCCGGCCCGCTCGGCCGCGCTGGACGCGATGCTCTGCACCGACGAGATAGCACCCTCGGCCTGCTCTTGAACGCTCGTAACGGCGACATCCGCCGACGACCGCACGTCCTCGTTGCTGGAAGTGTCGTCGGAGCTGCACGCGGTGAGCGCGAAAGCGGCTGCGACCGCCACGGCCGCCGCAGGTACACGCAGGCGTCGGGTCGGGCTCGTTCGGTTCGTCACGTTTCGAGGATGCCACGGCCGGGGACCCTTCAGCGCCGTTTCCGGCGTGTCGTCCGGACCACGCGCGGCGCTCGGTGACCGTAGATTGGCGACTGTCGATCGGTATCGAGCTCGATACATGTCGGAAGGACCGTCGTTGACCGAATCGAAGACCGCGCCCAGCGGAAACAGCAGTGGGAAGCCGTCGGCGAAGCCGACCGCGGAAGCCTGCTGGGCACGGGCGGAATCTGGCTCGCCAAGTGGTCGGCCTGCCTGGTCGTCATCGCCGCCGGTGCGGTGGTGATCGGCTGGATCATCGAGAAGATGTGGGTGATCGTGCTGCCGGTCGCCCTCGCGATCGTCGTCTCCACGATCCTGTGGCCGCCCACCCGCTTCATGACCAAACGCGGCGTTCCTCCGGCTGCTGCGGCCGGCCTGACCCTCGTGATGTTCTTCGCGATCGTCGGCGGCATCATCGCCGGCATCGTCCCGTCGGTGGTCTCCCAGATGCCAGACCTGGCCAACAAGGCCACCGAAGGCATCAACACCCGTGCAGGAATGGGTGAAGGGACCCCCGATCAACCTGCGCGACGAACAACTCGACAACGCCGTCCACGCGGTGGTCGAGCGGGTGCAGGGCAGTGCCGCCACCATCGCGGGCGGTGTCTTCTCCGGTGTGAGCACGGCGGGCTCACTGCTCGTCACGCTCGCTCTCGTCCTCGTGCTGACCTTCTTCTTCATCAAGGACGGCCCGCGCTTCGTGCCGTGGCTACACCGTGTGAGCGGCGGCCGCGCCGGACGTCACCTCGAAGCGGTACTCGGCCGCATGTGGGACACGCTGGGCGGGTTCATCCGCACGCAGGCCTGGTGAGCTTCATCGACGCCTGTTCATCGGTATCGGCCTGCTGATCCTCGGAGTCCCGCTCGCACCCGTGCTGGCGATCCTGACCTTCATCGGCGGATTCATTCCCATCGTCGGTGCGTTCGTCGCCGGTGCGCTGGCGGTGCTGGTCGCACTCGTCGCCAACGGTTTCACGACCGCGATCATCGTGCTGGTCCTCATCATCGCGGTGCAGCAGATCGAGGGGAACGTGCTGCAGCCGGTGCTGCAGTCGCGGTCGATGAACCTGCACGCAGCCGTGGTGCTGCTCGCGGTGACGGCCGGATCGTCACTGTTCGGGATCATCGGTGCGTTCCTGGCGGTGCCGGTCGCGGCGGTGGCCGCGGTGGTCATCCGCTACATCGGCGAACAGATCGACGAACGCGCCAGTGATGGCGACGACGATGAGACGAAGGCACTCCCGGCTCCGGGCGACACCTCCGTGCCCGATCCGAAGCCGGCCTCTCCGGCACCCGCCGCCTCCGAGGACTGAGGGGCGGTCAGCTCGCGACGCGGACGGTGGATCCCGAGCGGCCACGGATGACGTGCAGCCTGCTCGGGATCCGCTGCCGCATCTCGTCGACGTGACTGACCACGCCCACCACACGGCCTCCCGCGCGCAGTTCGTCGAGCACACCCATGACGGCTTCGAGGGAGTCGGCGTCGAGTGAACCGAACCCTTCGTCGATGAACATCGTGTCGAGTACGAGCCCACCGGCCTCTGCGGCGACGACGTCGGCGAGGCCGAGGGCGAGCGCGAGGGACGCCTGGAAGGACTCGCCGCCCGACAGCGTCTTCGTCGATCGCACAGCCCCGGTGTACTCGTCGTGGATGTCGAGACCGAGACCGCCACGACGACCCCGGCTCTCGGCCGCGTCGGAGTGCACGAACTCGTAGCGACCGCCGGACATTCTGCGCAGGCGTTCGGAGGCGGCGTCGGCAACCTCCTCGAGTCGCGCCGCGAGCACGTACGAGCGCAACGACATCTTCTTGGCGTTCGACCCCATCCCCGCGACGACGTCGGCGAGCGCGGCGAGTTCGGCGTGTTCGTCGAGCAGCGGGGCCAGTTCGGCGCAGGCACGCTCGAGTCGGCGGGTGTAGTTCTCGATGTCGAGGTGCCGGCGCTCGGCCTCGGTGGCCGCACTCAGGGCCGCCACGACCGCGGCGGCACCGTCGGTCCACCACC
>LATQ01000001.1:2249064-2252752 GCA_001017865.1 Rhodococcus sp. IITR03 | reverse complement strand
CGGCGTCGTCGCGGTTCTCCGCGGCCTCGGCGAGCAGGCGGCCCGCCCACTCCACTGGGTCGGCATCGGCGCCCGCTTCGATCCCGGCGGACGCAGCCACCTTCGCCGCGAGGACTTCGACCTTCTTCTGTTGCTCGGCAAGCAGTTTCGTTCCGGCACCGCGGCGGTCGCGGAACCACTGCTCGAGGTCGCCGAAACGGGTGGTGTCGAACAGACGCTCGAGCAGCCTGCCGCGCTCTTCGCTGTTCGCGCGCAGGAACCGGGCGAAGTCGCCCTGTGGAAGGAGTACCACCTGGAAGAACTGTTCGGCGCTCATCCCGAGCAGCGACTTGACGACGTCGCCGATCTCCTGGGCGCGCGACAGGTTCTCCCCCGACCCGTCGAGCCACGTGAGATTCGCCTTGGCATTCTGTTTGATCGTGCCGGTGCCGCGCTTCTTCGGGCGTTCGAACTCGGGGCTGCGTTCGATGGACAGGCGGCGACCCGCGATGGTCGCCTCGAGCCGGACCGTCGGCACGGCACCCACCGCGCGTGGTCGGACAGCAACCGGCGCCCTTCGGAGCGAGCCCCGGGGACGGTGCCGTAGAGCGCGAACGCGACCGCGTCGAGGATCGACGTCTTGCCCGCGCCCGTCTGGCCGTGCAGCAGGAACAGCCCGTCGGCGCCGAGCTCGTCGAAGTCGATCTCGACGGTGTCGGCGAACGGACCGAAGGCCGTGATCTCGAGGTGGTGCAGTCTCATGCGGGCACGTCCGTCCGCCACTGTGTGTCGGTCTCGTCGCCGATACCGCGACGACGGTCGACCTCCCTCAACGCTTCGTCGATCCAGCCGCGCTCGCGCTCGGACGGTTCGGAACGCACGTCGGTGAGGAACGACGCGGCGACATCGCGATCGCTGCGACCGCGCACCTTGTCGCGATAACTGCCTCCGTGGACCCGGCCGTCGCTGCCATTCGACGTGCACGGCATACGGGAACCGCTCCTGCAGGCGACGCATGGCGTCGAGCGGGCGGGTCGCGTCGGTCAGCACCGCGGAGACGTAGTGCTCCTCGACGGCGGCATGGGCCGGATCGGCGAGCAGGTCGTCGAGTTCGCCTTCGAGACGGGTCAATTCGCGGATCACCGGGAGATCGACGCGCTCGACGAACGCCGCACCCGCGGCGTCGAGGTCGACGACGAAGACCGCCTTGCGGTGCGAGCGCTCGCCGAAGGAGTACGGCAACGGCGATCCCGAGTACCGGACCGTCTCGCTCACCGTCTGCGGGGAGTGCAGGTGACCCAGCGCGACGTAGTCGGCACCGTCGAACGACGACGCGGCCACCGTTTCGACTCCGCCGACGGAGATGGACCGCTCGGAGTCGCTGGGCTCGCCACCGACGACGAAGGCGTGGGCCAGGACGACGGTGCGGCCGTCGCGACCCGCGGCATCGGCGCGCACGCGTTCCATCGCCGCGTCGAGGATCTGCTGGTGCGAGCGGGCCTCGGGGACGCGAGCTCGGCGCGGGTGATCTCGGGCTCGAGATACGGGATGCCGTAGAAGCAGACCGGGCCGTGCTCGTCGTGCAGGACGACGGGGCTGTCGATCTGCGACACGCGGGTGATCAGGTGCAGACCACCGTGCGCGGCGAAGGCGGCACCGGCGCCGAGACGGACCGGCGAGTCGTGGTTGCCGGAGGTGGCGACGATGACCGCCCCTGCCTCACGGATGGCCTCGAGACCGGCGTTGCACACGGCCACCGCGTCGGAACTCGGGATCGACCGGTCGTACACGTCGCCCGGCACGACCACCACGTCGATCCCGCGTTCGGCCACCAGATCGGCGATGGTCCGCAGCGCACGCGCCTGGTCGGCGAGCAGGTCGACACCGTGGAAGGTGCGGCCGATGTGCCAGTCGGAGGTGTGCAGGATCCGCATGGGACAGACGGTAGAGGAGGGGACCGACATCCCCGGGTGTCGGGTGGATGTCGTATCGATCAGGCATCATCCGCCACATGACAGCACTCACGGCACTCGGCCTGCTCGTCGCGCTCGGTCTGGGGTGGTGCTCGGCTGGCTGTTGCGGGCCTCCCGCGACGGCGAACGCGCAGCCCGTGCCGAGGCGCAGCTGGCAGCCCTGCGCGACAACGAGGAGCAGCTGCGTCAGTCGCTGGCCGCGGTGAGCGAGGACGCCGCGCGTCGGCAGTCCGGTGCCATCGGCGACCAGGTGTCGCGGCTCGTCGGCCCGTTGAACGAGGCCGTGGGGGCGCTGGCCCAGCAGGTCGAGCACGTCGAACGCAACCGCGTGCACGCCTACGCCGGGCTGAGCGAGCAGGTCGAGGGCATGCACCGCGCGTCGCAGCTGCTGTCCACGCGTACCCAGCAGCTGGTCACCGCGCTGCGTGCGCCGCAGATCCGCGGACGATGGGGTGAGATCCAGCTCGAACGCGTCGTCGAACTCGCCGGGATGGTCCGGCACTGCGACTTCGACACCCAGGTGAGCAAGGACGGAGTACGGCCCGACCTGCTCGTCTACCTCGCCGGCGGCAAACAGATCGTCGTCGACGCCAAGGTGCCTTTCGCCGCCTATCTGGATGCCGCCGAGGCCGAGGAGCCCGACGAGCGCGATCGGCACCTCACGCGCCACGCACGTCAGTTGCGCACCCATATCGATCAACTGGCGGCCAAGGCCTACTGGGAGTCGTTCGACCCGACGCCCGAGTTCGTCGTGCTGTTCGTGCCGGGCGATCCGTTCCTCGACGCCGCGCTGGGCGCCGATCCCGATCTGCTCGAGCACGCCTTCGCCCGGAACGTCATCCTCGCCACACCGACCACGCTCGTCGCGTTGCTGCGCACGATCGCGCACACCTGGCGGCAGGAGGCGCTCTCCCGCGACGCCGCGACCATCCACCGATTGGGCCGTGAGCTGTACCAACGGCTCGGCGTGGTCGGTTCCCACCTCGATCGGCTCGGCAACCAGCTCGGCAAGGCCGTCGATTCGTTCAACATGACGGTCTCGTCGATGGACACCCGGGTGGGCGTGACGGCCCGCAAGCTCCACGACCTGGAAATATTCGACGGTGCGGTGCCCGAGGTGCAGCGTGTCGACGCGTGGCCGCGGCGCAGCACTCTGGCAGAAAGAGCAGTGGCGGACGGTCCTGTCGACGAAGCGAGCTGACATCGCCACGCTAATGTCTACGTTGTGTCTGCAACCCAACGTGCACGTTCGGCGGTGCCGCTCGACATGCGGTCGTTGGTGCCTACGGTGCCGGTGTGCCTGGTGGGGTGCCGTGGCGATCGCAGCCGGAACGACGCTTCTCGGGGTGCTGCTCGACAGCGCACGCGGGAACGAACTGACCTCTGCGTTCACTGTCTTCTACGTGCTCGGCTGCGTCGCGGCCGCGGTGGCGGTGCGCTATCGCGGACTGTTCACGGCCATGGCCCAGCCGCCTCTGCTGCTGCTCCTCGCGGTGCCGATCGGTCAGGAGATAGTCTCCTCCGACAGCACCGGCGGATTGAAGGATCTCGCGCTCAACGTCGCCTATCCGCTGGTGAACCGTTTTCCGGCGATGCTGGTGGCGACACTCCTGGCACTGGCCATCGGCGGTTTCCGGATCTTCGTGACCCGACAGAACACAGGGGTACGGGCCCGGGCGCGCGCGAGCGGGCGAAGCCGCGGGCAGCGAAGGCCGGAACCGCGAAGGAGCGCCCGG
>LATQ01000001.1:2243950-2248964 GCA_001017865.1 Rhodococcus sp. IITR03 | reverse complement strand
CCGGCACCCGACCCGGAGACCGGTCGACCGGCGCCCTCCCCGCACCCACGCAGGGCTACGAGCCTCCGCGCGTGAGGTACCGCGACCGCTACGAGGACTGACCCATACGACGAAGACGACCGGTCACCTGCCGATTCACGGCGGTGACCGGTCGTCTTCGCTCTACGGACCTACAGCTCCACGGAACTACCGTCTCAGCGACGCGACGCGCGCAGTTCGCGCGGCAGGGCGAACACCAGGGTCTCGTTGGCGGTCGTCACCGACTGCACGTCGTGGAAGCCGCGCTCGTCGAGGAACTGGACGACGCCTTGCACGAGGATCTCGGGGACCGACGCACCGGAGGTGATGCCGACGGTCTCGACATCCTCGAGCCAGGCCGGATCGATCTCCTTGGCGTAGTCGACCAGGTGCGCTGCCCGGGCACCCGCACCGAGGGCCACCTCGACGAGCCGCACGGAGTTCGACGAGTTCCTCGACCCCACGACGATCACCAGATCGCACTCGGGCGCCATCGCCTTCACCGCGACCTGGCGGTTCTGGGTGGCGTAGCAGATGTCGTCGCTCGGCGGATCCTGCAGCTGCGGGAACTTCTGGCGCAGGCGCTGCACGGTCTGCATCGTCTCGTCGACGCTGAGGGTGGTCTGGGACAGCCAGATGACCTTCGACGGATCGCGCACGGTCACCGAATCGACGGCGTCGGGGCCGTCGACGAGCTGCACGTGATCGGGGGCCTCACCTGCGGTGCCCTCGACCTCCTCGTGGCCCTCGTGACCGATGAGCAGGATGTCGAAGTCGTCGCGGGCGAAGCGCTTGGCCTCCTGGTGGACTTTCGTCACCAGCGGGCAGGTCGCGTCGATGGTGCGCAGCTGCCGGGCAGCGGCCGATTCGTGGACCGCGGGCGACACACCGTGCGCCGAGAACACGAGCACGGCACCCTCGGGCACCTCGTCGGTCTCGTCGACGAACACCACACCGCGGTCGGCGAGCGTGTCGACGACGTGGCGGTTGTGCACGATCTCCTTGCGGACGTAGATCGGCGCACCGTACTTGTCGAGTGCCTTCTCGACGGTCTCGACGGCGCGGTCGACGCCGGCGCAGTAGCCGCGCGGCTCGGCGAGCAGGACGCGCTTTCCGGAGGTGGAGGGACCGGCGGACCGTGTGATCCCGACTTCGAGAGGAACAGGCGCAGACATACCTCCAGAGTACGGGGCGCGTCGGAGTGGGGCTTTCCAGCTCGCAGCCGACGTGCTCCCCGGCTACCAATCATGCCGATCATCGGGCAGTCTTGGGGCATGATCCGTCCACCGTTCCTGGCACGGGTGGCTGCCGGCGTTGCTGTCACCGCGTACGAAGAGACCCTCAAGCTGCCGAGCACAGCCGTTTCGTTGCCGATGACGACGGTGAGCCAGATCCTGCAGACGACGATGCGAGTGCAGCAGGTCATGACCTCGCTCGCCATCAAGGGCGACCAGTTCTTCGAGATCTTCGGAGCAGAGCCCGCCGAGACCGCACAATGGGCGACCTTCGACGACGACGGCTCGACCCCCTCGGACGAGGCGGCGACCTCGACGAACAGCGCCTCGAACGGCGCTCCGGGCCGGTTCGCCCTGTACTCGATCCCGCCGGCGACCGAGGCCGATGCACCGTGGCCGAGCAGGCCGCACCGGTGAAGGCCGGTACCGCGACGACGAAGGGCCCCGCGAAGAAGGCGGCAGCGAAGAAGTCCGCTCCGAAGAAGGCCGCCGACGCCGAGGGCACGAAGATCGGTGAGACGACGGACACGAAGGTCGCCACCGGCAACCGTTCCGAGATCGTCGAATACCTCGACTACGACTCGTTGACCCTCGCTCAGCTGCGTGCCCGCCTGCGGGCACTGTCGGTGGACGAGCTCACAGCCTTGCTCGAATACGAGAATGCTCACGCCGCGCGTACTCCGTTCGTGACGATGTTGTCGAACCGGATCACGAGCGCGCGTAACAAGTGACGGCCGGACAGAACGCGGCACGCCCGAACTCCGCGGAGCAGCCCTGGCCCGTCCGCACCGTGGCGCAGAAGGTCGCCGGGTGGATCGACAAGCTCGGCACCATCTGGGTCGAAGGGCAGATCACCCAGATCAACGCCCGCCCCGGGACGCGGACGGCGTTCTTGACCCTGCGCGACCCGTCGGTGGACATGTCCCTGCAGGTGACCTGCTCACACAGTTGTTGCAGCAGTCGGGGGTTCCGCTCACCGAGGCAGCCGCGTGATCATGTTCGGGAAGATGACCTTCTGGCCCGGACGCGGCAGTCTCGCGCTGCGAGTCACCGAGATCCGGGCCGTCGGTATCGGCGAACTGCTCGCGCGGCTCGAACGACTGCGCGCGTTGCTCGCGGCCGAAGGTTTGTTCGACCCGCGGTTGAAGCGCCCCCTCCCCTTCCTGCCGCGCCGCGTCGGCCTGGTCACCAGCCGCGGCAGCGCAGCGAACGCGACGTGTTGTCGGTCGCGCAGCGTCGCTGGCCGGCCGTGCAGTTCGACGTCCGCCACGCGACCGTGCAGGGCCCGACCGCGGTCACACAGCTCATCGACGCCCTCGAAGCGCTCGACAAGGACCCGGATGTCGACGTGATCGTCCTCGCCCGCGGCGGCGGCAGCGTCGAGGATCTGCTGCCCTTCTCCGACGAGGCGCTGTGCCGCGCGATCGCCGCGTGCACGACCCCCCGTGGTCAGCGCGATCGGCCACGAGCCCGACAGTCCGCTCTGCGATCACGTCGCCGACCTGCGGGCTGCGACCCCGACCGACGCCCGCGAAGCGCGTCGTACCCGATGCGGTCGCCGAACTCGATCTCGTCGACGAGCTGAGGACACGATCGGCGGCGGCACTGCGCAACTGGGTCCGGCGCGAGGAACACGTGATCGCACAGTTGCGCGACCGTCCCGTCCTGGCCGATCCGTTCCGCGATCTCGACCGGCGGAACGAGGAGATCGAGCGACTGCAGCACGCGGCACGGCGCGACGTCACGCGACTGATCTCGTCGCAGTCGTCGACGCTCGAACACCTGCGGGCACGGTTGGCGACCCTCGGACCCGCGGCGACCTGGCGCGTGGCTACGCCGTGGTCCAGCGGATCGTGCCGGGCAGCGCCCCCGAAGTGGTACGCACACTCGACGAGATGCCCATCGGCACCCAGCTGCGGGTGCGCGTGGCGGACGGCGCGGCCCGCGCCGCCGTCATGGGACACGAACGACAAGGAAGATCAGGACAGTGACGAACGCGGGAACCGACGACGCCAACGCCGATGTGCGGGAGTTCGGCTACGAGCGAGCTCGGGACGAACTCGTCAACGTCGTGAAGATGCTCGAGCAGGGCGGACTCGACCTCGACGACTCGTTGCAGCTGTGGGAGCGCGGCGAGGCGCTCGCGAAGCGCTGCGAGGAACACCTCGCCGGTGCCCGCGAACGTGTCGAGCAGGCGCTCTCCCTCGCGGACGACGAGGACGACGAGTACGAGGACGACGAGGACTGACCTCGCTCGAGCCCGAGATCAGCGTTCGACCGATCCGACCCGGATCAGCGTTCGACCGATCCGACCCGGATCAGGGTTCGAGCGGTTCGGCCCTGCCCGCGGCGGTCGCCAGGGTGGTGAACTCGGCCTCGTCGCCGGAGCCACCGATCAGGATCCGCACGTCGCCGAAGTCGGACACCCAGAGTGCTTCGACGCCCTCGCCTCCGTAGACCACCCAGTCGTGGCCCTCGACGGAGCGGGTGTCGGTGGCGGTGCGGGCACCTCCGGCGACGAATCGCACCAGTTCGTCCTCACCGGCATCCGATTGGGTGAAGCGCACGTAGCGACCTGCGGGGGTGATGAAACCGACGGTGCTCGAATCACCGCCCTGGTTACCGGAGACGATGCTGCGGCTACCGGAGTTGGGCTGCCAGTCCTCGGGCACCTCGGGTTGGCGGATCGGGAATCCGAGCTCCGCCGCGTCGTACTTCAGGCCGGCATCGATGTCGAAGCTCGGCACCGGACCCGCCGTGGGTCCACCGGGCTTGAACTCGCACTGGCTGGCGATCGCCGCGATGAAGAGAATCAGCACGAGCAGCGGGATCAGCGACCACGCCATATCGCGACCGTCTTGCAGGATGCGAGGTTTCTTGGATGCCACCCGTCCAGTCTGACAGCTACGAAACAGCCATGTTCAGGCCGGGCGGGTCCGACAGCCCACACCATCGGCCGTGATGAGACAATAGCCACGCGACACACACGGATCGTGCGGGCGCCTCGGCGCCCGCTTCCTCTGCCGGCGCAACCCGCGTCGACCGAAAAGTCTCCAGGAGGCAGTAGCCCATGACGGCCAGCACCCCACGCCGCGAAGCTCCGGACCGCAACCTCGCTCTCGAACTGGTCCGCGTCACCGAGGCCGCGGCGATGGCGGCCGGCCGGTGGGTCGGACGCGGCGACAAGGAAGGTGGCGACGGCGCCGCGGTCGACGCGATGCGGCACATGGTCAGCTCCGTGTCGATGCAGGGTGTCGTCGTGATCGGTGAGGGCGAGAAGGACGAAGCGCCCATGCTGTACAACGGCGAGGAGGTCGGCAACGGCGACGGTCCGCTGTGCGACGTCGCGGTCGACCCGATCGACGGCACGACCCTCATGTCGAAGGGCGCTCCCGGCGCGATCGCGGTGCTCGCCGTGGCCGAGCGGGGCGCGATGTTCGACCCGTCCGCCGTGTTCTACATGGAGAAGATCGCCGTCGGCCCCGAGGCCGCCGACGTCATCGACATCACCGCCCCGATCGCGGAGAACATCCGACGCGTCGCGAAGGCGAAGAACATCGCGCACGCCGACCTGACCGTGACGATCCTCGACCGTCCGCGCCACGCGCAGATCATCAAGGAGGTGCGCGAAGCGGGTGCCCGCATCCGTCTGATCTCCGACGGGCGACGTACGGCGCGATCGCCGCTGCACGCCCCGGGTTCGGGTGTCGACATGCTGCTCGGCATCGGCGGTACCCCCGAGGCATCATCGCCGCGGCCGC
>LATQ01000001.1:2239996-2243850 GCA_001017865.1 Rhodococcus sp. IITR03 | reverse complement strand
CGTCTGATCTCCGACGCGACGTCGCCGGCGCGATCGCCGCTGCACGCCCGGGTTCGGGTGTCGACATGCTGCTCGGCATCGGCGGTACCCCCGAGGGCATCATCGCCGCGGCCGCGATGCGCTGCATGGGCGGCGCGCTGCAGGGCCGCCTGGCACCGAAGGACGACGCCGAGCGCCAGAAGGCCATCGACGCCGGACACGATCTCGACCGCGTCCTCACCACCACCGATCTCGTCACCGGCGAGAACATCTTCTTCTGCGCGACCGGCGTCACCGACGGTGAGCTGCTCCGCGGCGTCCGCTACTCCGCCGGTGGCGCGGAGACGCAGTCGATCGTGATGCGCAGCAAGTCCGGCACGGTCCGCATGATCGAGGCGTACCACCGCCTGCAGAAGCTGAGCGAGTTCTCGTCCATCGACTTCCACGGTGTCGCCGGCTCGCCGCCGCCCATGCCCTGATCCTCACCGCACTGATCCAAGCGATCGTTCCGCGGAGGGCACTGCACCGAGTTCTGGTGCAGTGCCCCTCCTCGTTCGTTCCGGCGGCATAACGTGGAGGACATGACCGACACCGAACAGTCTTCTCAGCAGTTCCGTATCGAACGCGACACGATGGGCGAGGTCCAGGTTCCGGTCGACGCCTTGTGGCGTGCCCAGACGCAGCGCGCCGTGGAGAACTTCCCGATCTCGGGCCGTGGACTCGAACGCGCACAGATCCGCGCGCTGGGTCTGCTCAAGAGCGCGTGTGCCCGGGTGAACAAGGACCTGGGTCTGCTCGACCCCGACAAGGCCGACGCGATCGTCGCGGCCGCCGATGCCATCGCCGCGGGTGAGTACGACGACCAGTTCCCGATCGACGTCTTCCAGACCGGTTCGGGCACGAGCTCGAACATGAACACCAACGAGGTCATCGCGTCGATCGCCGCGAAGGCCGGCGTCACGGTCCATCCCAACGACGACGTCAACATGTCGCAGTCGTCGAACGACACCTTCCCCACCGCGACGCATGTCGCCGCGACCGAGGCGACGGTCAAGGATCTGATCCCCGCCCTCGAGCATCTGCACGGTGCCCTCGACGAGAAGGCGAAGGAGTGGCGCACGGTCGTCAAGTCGGGCCGCACCCACTTGATGGATGCGGTCCCGGTGACCCTGGGCCAGGAGTTCGGTGGTTACGCCCGACAGATCGAGGCCGGGATCGAACGCCTCCGCGCAACCCTCCCCCGCCTCGGCGAACTGCCGATCGGCGGTACCGCGGTGGGCACAGGCCTCAACGCACCGGCGGATTTCGGTCCGCGCGTCGTGGCCGTGCTCGTCGAGACCACGGGGCTCGACGACCTGCAGCGGGCCCGCGACAGCTTCGAGGCGCAGGCCGCGCGTGACGCGTTGGTCGAGGTGTCCGGCGCGCTGCGAACCGTCGCCGTGTCGCTGACGAAGATCGCCAACGACATCCGCTGGATGGGATCCGGCCCGCTCACGGGTCTGGCCGAGATCCAGCTCCCCGATCTGCAGCCCGGTAGCTCGATCATGCCGGGCAAGGTCAATCCCGTTCTTCCCGAAGCGGTTACGCAGGTCGCCGCACAGGTGGTGGGCAACGACGCACCGTGGCGTGGAGCGGTGCGGCCGGGGCGTTCGAACTCAACGTCTACATCCCGGTGATGGCCCGCAACGTCCTCGAGTCGATTCGTCTGCTCGCCAACGTCTCCCGACTGTTCGCCGATCGCTGCATCACCGGACTGGTGGCGAACGTCGAACATCTGCGCACGCTGGCGGAGTCGTCGCCGTCGATCGTCACTCCCCTCAACTCGGCGATCGGATACGAGGAGGCGGCCGCTGTCGCCAAGGAGGCGCTGAAGGAGAAGAAGACGATCCGTCAGGCCGTCGTGGACCGCGGCCTCGTCGGCGATCGCCTGAGCGAGGAGGAACTGGACCGCCGCCTCGACGTCCTGGCGATGACGCGGGTGGACGAGGAGTCCTGACACGCAGGGCCCCGACCGACCCCGCCTGCATCCGCTACATGTTCGGCCATCCTCTACGGCAATTTGCTGTAGAGGATGGCGAAAACGCGAGCGGATAGCGAGGACTCAGCGAGCTGGGAGTCACCTCACTCCTGGACCACCTCGGTCCGCGCGGCGCGCGCCAGGTGATGTAACCGAACTGGAAGTTGCTCCGCGCACCGTCGGGGGTCTGTTCCTCGTCGGTGATCGGGAAGCCCAGATCGCCGCCGGCACCGCCCGCGGCCTCCCAGGCCGTGCGGATCTCACCCCACACGATGTGGGAATCGGTGTCGGGGCTCCACGCGATGATGCCGCCCTCGAACTCCGCGACGTAGCCGTCGCCGACCTCCTCCTGCTGGCCGGTCGCGGCACCGAGCGGGCTGGACGCACCGCCGACCTCGTCGTACTTCTGCAGGATCGGCCGCTGAGTTCGACCTGCTCGCCGTCCGGTCCCGGCACCGCACTGGACTCATCCGCCGCGGGCTCCTCGGCTTCGGGCGAATCGTCGCCCTGCGTGATCGATTCGACGGCGCTTTCCGCCTCGGACGCCACGCTCTCCGCGGCGGACTGGACCGCGCTGGTCGCGCTGCCCACCGTTTCCTCCGCCGACTGATCGTCGCTGCAGCCCGCGACCACCAGCCCGACCGCCGCTGCGGCCGCCACCAACGCTGCTCTGCGTCGGGGAATTCGATTCATCGGTTCGCTCCTGTCACTCGAGAGGACGGGTACCTGATCTCAGGGTGCCCGACTCCTCCGCGACACAACCCGGTTTCCGGTGATTCCGTGACGTGCACGAATCCACCCCATCCCCGGCATCCTGCCGTTACCATGCGACGCAGCCGACGCCGAGGAGAACGATGAGCACACAGACCGCCACCGCGCAGGACGCCGTCGCCACGGTGACCGATTTCCTGGAGCAACGGCCGCCGAGGACATCGACCGCGCCGCCTCGCTGATCACCGACGACATCGCGTGGCACAACACCTGGCTCCCCACCATCCGCGGCGGCGCCGGGTCCGGAAGATCCTCGCAGGTCTCGCGCGACCTTCGATGGGCTTCGGCGTCGTCGTCCACCACATCGCGGCCGACGGCGACATCGTGCTCACCGAACGCACCGACATCCTGCGCTTCGGGCCGGTGCGCATCGAGTTCTGGGTGTGCGGCACCTTCGAAGTGCGTGACGGACGGATCGCCGTGTGGGACGACCACTTCGACGTCCTCACCTTCCTCCGTGGAACCGTCGTGGGCGTCCTGCGCGCCGTGCTGCGTCGCTCCTGACGCTCCTCACCCCACCGCTCCCCTGAGGCGCCCGCATAGAATCCGTTCGTCGCCGAACCGTTCGGCGACGGATCAGCAGGGAGCGATGACATGTCCGACGCCGAGCACACTCCTGGATTCACGACGGGTCTGGAGATCCGGCGCGAAGTGATGGGTGACGACTTCGTCGAGCGGGCATTCGAGCGTTCCCGCGGCACCGACTCCGAGGCGATGCAGGAGTTCGTGACCGAGCACGCCTGGGGTGCCGTGTGGTCGCGTCCCGGCCTGGACCGGCGCAGCCGCAGCCTGCTCAACCTCGGCATGCTCATCGCGCTGCGCGCCGAGAACGAGCTGCGCGGACACGTCCGCGGAGCCCTGCGCAACGGGCTCGGCCGCACAGAGATCGTCGAATCCGTCATCCATTGCTCGGCGTACTGCGGCGCCCCCGCCGGACTCGCTGCGATGCGCGTGGTCCAGGAAGTACTCGAGGCCGAACTCGGCCCCCTCTCCGAGGACACCGACGCCTCCGACGAGGCCTGACGACGACGGCGCGCCCGGCGGATGCCGGACGCGCGCGCGACCGTGCTCGGCGGTCCAGGCGCCG
>LATQ01000001.1:2232549-2239896 GCA_001017865.1 Rhodococcus sp. IITR03 | reverse complement strand
TCGCCCCTCTCCGAGGACACCGACGCCTCCGACGAGGCCTCGACGACGACGGCGCGCCCGGCGGATGCCGGACGCGCCGCGTCGACCGTGCTCGGGCGTCAGCGCCCGGAGCGAACTCCTCGAGCATCTCCGTCACGAGGGCCGCGATCGGCGACCGCTCACTGCGGGTGAGCGTGACGTGCGCGAACAACGGATGCCCCTTGAGCTTCTCGATGACCGCCGCGACACCGTCGTGCCGGCCGACACGCAGGTTGTCGCGCTGGGCGACGTCGTGGGTGAGCACGACGCGTGATCCCGCACCGAGCCGCGACAGGACGGTGAGCAGCACGTTGCGTTCGAGCGACTGCGCCTCGTCGACGATGACGAACGAATCGTGCAACGACCGGCCGCGAATGTGCGTGAGCGGCAGTACTTCCAGCATTCCGCGACTGAGCACCTCCTCGAGCACCGCCGGGCTGGCAAGTCCTTCGAGGGTGTCGAAGACCGCCTGGCCCCACGGATTCATCTTCTCGGCCTCGGTACCCGGCAGGTAGCCGAGTTCCTGCCCACCCACCGCGTAGAGCGGCCGGAAGACGACCACCTTGCGGTGGGTTCGTCTTTCCAGGACGGCCTCGAGTCCGGCCGTCAGTGCCAGGGCGGACTTTCCGGTTCCGGCCTTGCCGCCGAGGGAGACGATGCCGACGGATTCGTCGAGCAGCAGGTCGAGGGCGACGCGCTGTTCGGCGGAGCGCCCGTGCAGTCCGAACGCCTCCCGGTCGCCGCGGACGAGCTGCACCCGCTTGTCGGCGGTGACCCGGCCGAGTGCGCTGGACGAACCACCGAGGAGTCTGATCCCCGTGTGGCACGGCAGATCCCGCGCGTCATCGATGTCGACGATGCCTCGGTGAACATCTCGTCGATGAGGCCCGGTCGACTTCGAGTTCGGTCATGCCCGTCCATCCCGAGATCACCACATCCTGGGCGTGGTACTCGTCGGCGTCGAGCCCGACGGCACCGGCCTTGACGCGCAACGGGATGTCCTTGCTGACGAGCACCACGTCGCGACCCTCGGTGGCCAGATTCAGGGCGCACGCGAGGATGCGGGAGTCGTTGGTGTCGGTGCGGAATCCCGCGGGCAGGACCATGGGGTCGGTGTGATTGAGCTCCACGTGGAGGGTGCCACCCTCGTCCCCGATGGGGATGGGCTGGTCGAGGCGTCCGTGCCGCTGCCGCAGGTCGTCGAGCAGGCGCAACGATTCGCGGGCGAACCAGCCGAGTTCGTGGTGGTGCCGTTTCCCTTCGAGTTCGCCGATCACGACCAGCGGGAGGACGACTTCGTGCTCGGCGAACCTGGTGACCGCCCAAGGGTCGGAGAGCAACACTGAAGTGTCCAGCACGTAGGTGCGTACAGCGGATTCTTTCGCAGCGGCGGTACCGGAGGCGTGGCCGGAGCGGGTGGGGACGGAGCGTGTTGCGTTCACGTGGGGCTCCTCGGCCCGGACGGCACCGCCCGGACGTATTCGGTGGGCCGGTGGGTCCCCGGTGTCGTCACGACCACGGAGGCCCGGTGCCGGCCCCTCGCTCGGACTGTGTCAGCCACACGATCAGGGACCTCCCGTGTAGACGCACCTGCGCCGCCTACACCCCCGACGCTAACCCCGATACGGACGATTCGCTCGGCAGGGGGAAGCGTGTCGGTGAAGATTGCGTTAACGACACCTCGTAAGTACCCCTGAACCCCAGCAAACACAGTCGACTCCGCTGCGTCAGGAGCGCGCGAACCCGTGGATCGCGCGGCGTACGGTCACTCGACCGTGACCGGATACGCGCTCGGTTCCACCGCCGCGCCGCGCAGGCGCCGCAGCACCAGGGTCACGAGCAGCGCGAGGACCGCCATCGCGGCGCTGTACCAGACGACCGCGTCCGGGGCGTCGAAGATGCCGCCGAACAGGCCCGCGACGAGCGCACCGACCGACATGCCCGCGACCTCCTGGGCGGACCACAGGCCGTTCACCCGGCCGAGCAGCGTGTGGGGCGTGTGCGTCTGGATCAGCGAGTAGCGCAGCACCTCCTGGACGGCCCCGAACACACCGACGATCACGAGCAGCACGGCGGTGAGCGCCAGGACGGACGTGAAGCCGACCAGTGCCTGGACGACGAATCCGAGGATCAGTGCGGTGAGCAGCACGCGCCGGGCCGCACCGACCGGCCGAGCCACCCGCTGGTGACCGTGGCCGCGCGGCACCGAGCGCGATCGCCGCATACATGACGCCGATGGCGACGGCGTTGCCCTCGAAGCGCGCGTCGGCGAAGGCCGGGACGAGCACGAGCACACCGCCACCGAGCATCGCGACGACACCGGCGATCATCACGCCACCGACGACGCGTTCGCGGCGCAGGAAGCCGGTCACCGTCTCCGAGGGTGTATCGGCGTCGTGCCCGGCATCCGAGTTCGGCGGGTTCAGCGCAGGCAGGCCCGAGAGCAGGGTGACGGTCACGGCGGTGCCGATCGCGGCCACCCAGTAGTTCCACGCGACCGAGAACGTCGCGATCACGAGACCGCCGAGCGCCGGGGACAGGACGGCTCCGGCGCGGGCGCTGAGGACGTTGAGCGCGCCGACGGCGACGAGCTGGTCCTTGGGGACGAGCGTGGGCACGACCGCCAGCAGAGCCGCGATGCTGATCGACCGATCAGCCGTTGACGACCGTCAGGGCGATGATCGCCGGCACCGAGGGCGACGACAGACCGGCGTTGACGGCCAGTCCTATGAAGGTGAGGCCTGAGACGGTGCGGGCGAACAGGATCAGGAACTTGCGGTTGTAGCGGTCGGCGAGCATGCCGCCGAGCAGCATGCCACCGATCGCAGCGCCCCCTTCGAGCGCGGAGACCAGACCCACCATCGGCGAGGATCCGGTCAGGTCGTAGACTGGATCGGCACGCCGACCATGAGCATCCCGATACCGAAGATCGAGATGGTGCGAGCGATGAAGATCCGGCGGAAGGCCGCGCTCTCGCGCAGCGGCCGCAGATCGAAGAGGGCGCCGTTGCTCATTGCCGGTCCGTCACTCGGACTTCGCGGCGGCGTCGGCGAGCATCGGGGCGATCTCGGCGGTGGCCCACTTCAGCGACAGCGCCGACGGGAAGCCCACGGCGTTCGGCATGCCGGTGTTGCGGGCGAGCGAGACGACCGCGCCACGCTCGACGGCCGGAAGACGGTTCCAGGCCTCGAACTTGGTCAGGTATCCGAGATCGCCGGTGGGCGAGACGACGACGAGCAGGTCGGCATCGAGCTGCGAGATCTCCTCGTAGGACAGCACACCGCGTCCGTCGGCATCGACCTGGAGTGTGTTCGCGTATTCGCTGAGCTCGAGGCCGAGGGAGTTCAGGAACTGTCCGATGCCGCGGTCGTCGGCGGCGAGCACCGACAGCTGGCCACCGGTGTCGCCGATGATCGCGTTGTAGGTCGTGCCCTCGAGTGCGGGGTACTGCTCCTTGGCGGCGTCGAGATCGGCCTCGGCCTGCTCGATGACCTCCTCGGCCTTCTCGGGGATGCCGAGGGCCGATGCGATCTTGCGGGTGGAGTCCTGCCACGGCTCACCGTTGGCGCGGTAGTCGAAGTGGACGACGGGGAACTGCTCGGCGAGCTGATCGTAGGTGTTCTGCTCGAGTCCCCAGAAGCCGGTGGAGACGATGATGTCGGGCTGCAGCGCGGCGATCTGCTCGGCGATCACCGTGGCACCGCCGTCCATGTTCAGCAGCGGCGGGACGTCGGCGCCGAGCGCTTCGGCCTCCCACGGCCAGACGCCGGTGCCGCCGGTCGCGGCGAGGTTCTGGGCATCGACGGGGGAGCGCGAGCGGGGTGACGCAGCGACAGCAGGATGTCGCGTCCTGCGGCGACAGCGGCAGGGCCCGGGTCGGGGCGGACTCGACGGTCGTGTCGCCGAACTTGCCGGAGACGGTGACCGGGAACTCGCCGTTCGCAGCCGTCGCGCTGCCGGACGAGCTACCGCTGTCGGTGTCCGAGCCGCACGCCGTGACACCGACCAGCATGGCGGTGGCGGCGAGGGCGACGCCGATCCGGCGCAGTCGCGTGTGGATCCTCATCGATTCTCCTCTGTTGGGGAACAACCAATCGACTCTGTTGTGGAACAACCAATCGGCTCTGTTGTGGAACGATCAGTCGGTTCGTGGAGGGTTGCGGCGAGTTCGCCGATCGACCCGGCGGTGAGGATCGACTCGGCGTCGATCACGTATCCGGCCGCGCGCAGTCCGCCGAGGATCCGCATCACCGAGATGCTGTCGCATCCGAGGTCGAGCAGATCGTCGTCGACGCCGACCTGCTCGATGCCGGTGACCTCGGAGGCGAGGGCGCACAGCAGTTCTTCGGCCGGTGTGGACGGTGCCCGGTGCGCTCGAGGGGCGAGTTCCGGTCGCGCAGTGCGGCGCGGTCGATCTTGCCGTTGGCGAGCGTGGGCAGGGCGTCCAGGACGACGTCGCCGACGGCACCATGTAGTCGGGCAGCACCCGCGCCACCGCCCGCCGCAGCGTCTCGGCGTCGAGGGTGTACCCGGCGACCGGGACGACGTATGCGACGAGACGCGCCGTCGCGCCGAGATCGGTGCGGGCGAGCACCACGGCGGTCGCGACGTCCGGTCGCGACGAGAGCACGGTCTCGATCTCGGCCGGCTCGATCCGGTAACCGCGGATTTTGACCTGGTCGTCGCCGCGTCCGCGGTATCGGATGTGTCCGTCGGACGTCCACAGGGCCCGGTCACCCGTGCGGTACATGCGATCACCGGGGAACTCCGGATCGATCGTGTCCGCGACGAAACGGTCGGCGGTGCGACCCGGGTCGGCGAGATAACCGCGGGCCAGTCCACGACCGGCGAGGTAGAGCTCGCCCTCCACGCCGATCGGCGCGGGGCGCATCCACCGGTCGAGGATGTAGGCCCGGGTGCGACCACCGGTCGGCCCGCGACGGGCGCGTCCGCGTCCGAGGCCCCGTGCGACGAGCGCGTCGACGGTGCTCTCGCTCGGCCCGTAGAGGTTGTAGCGCTCACGCCGTCCAACCCGCGCAGCCGGTCCCACATCGGTTGGGAGACTGCCTCGCCGCCGAAACCGAGCAAGGCCGGGCACCGTCCGTCGTCCGCGAGTCCGTGATCGAGCAGCTGCGCGAGGTGTGACGGGGTGACCTCGACGAAGTCCCAGCGGGATTCGTGGGCGACGCGGACCATCTCGGCCGGGTCGCGCTGGACCTTCTCGTCGACGACGTGCACCGCGTGCCCGTCGAAGAGCCACAGCTGCGGCTGCCACGACGCGTCGAAGGCGAACGACCATGCGTGGCCGACCCGGAGCCGGTCGCGTCCGGTCCGTGCCTGCGTCGGTTCGTACAGATCGGCGCGGTGGCTGTGGAACAGCGCGGTCAGGCCGCGGTGCAGGGCGAGGACCGCCTTGGGTGTGCCGGTGGAACCGGAGGTGTACACGACGTAGGCCGGGTGGTCTGCGCGCAACGGTGCGAGCCGGTCCGCGTCGGTCATCGGCGCGTCGTCGTAACCGGCGACCCGCTCGGCGAGCGTCTCGTCGTCGAGCGCGAGCACCGGCGCGTCCCCTGCGGGCAGCGACGACACGAGTTCTCCGGTGGTGAGCACGACGACGGGCTCCGCAGTGCCGAGGATCGTCGCGAGACGATCGGTGGGAGTGCGCGGTTCGAGCGCGACGTAGGCGCCGCCGGAGACGAGCACCGCGAGCATCGCCGCGATCGTGTCGGCCGTGCGGGGCAGCACGAGCGCCACGCGGGTCTCGGGAGCGACACCGTGGTCGACGAGCAGGCGCGCAGCCCACCGGCGGACCCGGGACGCGAGGTCGGCGAAGGTCCATTCGAGATCGCCTGCCACGAGCGCCGTCTCGTGCGGGTGGCGGGTGGGCCGCGTCGTCGAACAGGTCCGCGACGGTAGCGGCTTCGGTGGCCTGTGCCGGTGTGGTCCGCCACTGCTCGAGCCGGGCGCGTTCGCTCGGCGCAGCACGTCGATGGCGGACAGGCGCCGGTGTGCCTCTCCCCCGGCCAGCGTGCGTAGCACCCGGTCGAGTCCGGCGGCGAGACGTTCGACGGTGCCGCGGTCGTACAGGTCGGAGCTGTACTCGACGACGCCGACGACGGTGTCGGTGCCCGCATATTCGACGAGGTCGAAGGACAGGTCGAACTTCGAGGTCTCCATCGGGTGTGGTTCGGGGGTGACACCCGCGGTGAGCCCATCCGCGCTGCGCGGATCGGTTCGACGAGATAGACGATCATTACCTGGAACAGCGGGTGCAGGGCGCGCGAGACGGATCGGTCGGAGCCGAGCACCGCGTCGACGACCTGCTCGAACGGCAGGTCCTGGTGGTCGAACGCCTCGAGGTCGGTGCGGCGGATCCGGTCGAGCAGTTCGGCGACGGTGGGGTCGCCGGACAGGTCGGTGCGCAGCACGAGGGTGTTGAGGAAGAAGCCGACGAGATCCTCGAGCTGTGCGTCGCCGCGGCCGGAGACCGGGGTGCCGAGCGGGATGTCCTCGCCGCCACCGTAGGCCGCGAGCAGCACCGCCACCGCGGCCTGGACGACCATGAACATCGAGACGTCCTGTGCGCGTGCGAGTTCCCGCAGTGCGCGCACGACCTCCGGGTCGAGCGCGAACGGCACGGCGCCACCGCGATAGGAGGTGCGGGCCGGACGGGTCCGGTCGGTCGGCAGCGGCAGTTCCTCGGGCAGGCCGGCGAGGGCGTCGCCGCAGTAGGCTGCGCTGCGCGCGGCGAGCGACTCCGCATCCGCCGGGTCGCCGAGCAGTTCGCGCTGCCACAGCGTGAAATCGGCGTACTGCACGGTGGGTTGCGTCCACTCGGGTGCCTGCCCCGCCTGCCGCAGCGTGTAGGCCGTGGCGAGGTCGGTGAGCAGTGCCTTGGTCGACCACTCGTCGACGGCGATGTGGTGGATCACCAGTGCCACCACGGTGTCGTCCCCGGCGTCGAGGACCGACAACCGCACCGGCAGCTCTGCCGACAGATCGAAGCGGTGACCGATCGCCTCGGCCAGCGCATCGCGGACATCGGCCGCGTCGACCGAACGGTGGTCGGCGACCACGCGGACCTCGTCGGGCGTGAGCACCAGCTGGTGGGCCTGCCCGTCCGAGCTCGGGAAGACCGTGCGCAGCGCCTCGTGGCGCAGGACGACGTCGCGCACGGCGGCTTCGAGTGCCGGGACGTCGACGCGCCCGTGCACCCGCCACGTGACGGGCACGTTGTACACGCCGCCGCGGGCTCCGAGCTGGTCGAGGATCCACAGGCGTGCTGCGCGCTACGACAGCGGCACCATCGCCCGGTCGCGGATCACCCGA
>LATQ01000001.1:2219899-2232449 GCA_001017865.1 Rhodococcus sp. IITR03 | reverse complement strand
GTGCGCGCGCGTCGGCGGCAGCGCCGCGAGACTTGCCGCCGGGCGACCTCGAGGCGGAGGGGCACGACATTGACGGCGGTGGTGAGCACCTTCGCGGCGACGCTGCCATCCGGTTCATGGCCGGGAAGCCAGTACCACGTCGCGGACCCCGGTGACCCGGGTGAGATAGGCGGCCGTCGCAGCGGCGACGAAGTCGGGCCAACCCACTCCGGCGCGGCGTGCCGCTGCGTCGAGCGCCTCGGCGACGTCCCCGGGGACCTGCACCGATTCGGTGACCACCGCGCGGGCGAGCGAGGACGCGGCGGGTACCGCGGTCTCTGCGAGTCCAAGTGCATCGGGGGCGCCGCGCAGCGTCTCGGTCCAGAAGTCGCGGTCGGCGGTGATGCGATCGCCGCTGCGATACTCGCTGTCCTCGGCGACGACCTGCTCGACGGAACCGAAGGTCGCGGGCGAGATCTCCTCGCCGCGCACCAGTGCGGTGTACACGGCGACGATGCGACGTTCGATCAGGCTGTAGCCGTAGACATCGAGCAACGAGTGATGGGCGCGCAGGAACAGCAGCACACGGTCCGATCCGAGGACGAAGACCCGGGCGCCGATGCCGGCTTCGGTAGTGGGATCCATCGGCACGCGCAGGATCGCACGCATCGTGTCGACGGCCGTCCGCCGCGGATCGGCATCCGCCGTGAGGTCGGTGACCTCGACGTCCGGTGCCGGATGGGCACCGGGGAACTGGACGGGCGCCTCGTCGACGACGGCGATCCGAGCGCGCAGTTCGGCGGACTCGGCGAAGACCGTGTGGACGGCGCGGGCGAGAACCGCCGGATCGATGTCGCCGTCGATCTCGAGGAAATGCCCGGTGACGAGTGTCGCGTTGGATGGTCGATCGTCTGCGCGAACCACATTCCCGACTGGGCAGCAGTCAAGGGCAGAGGCACGATCGATTCCACGGGTACTCCTCGACATTCCTGGACCCGCCCCCTCGGATCCGCCCCTCCGTCCGGATATAGTTAGGGCCGCCTAACCATACCAGCAGCGACGCGCCCGCCCGAACTGTCCGGCCGGTCCCGTCCGGAAGGAGCTCACCATGCCGGTGACGACGCCCCCGACCCGCGTCTCTCTGCCCATCGTCCTGCGGCGCCTGACCGTGCTCCGCGCGGTGGACGTGACACCGCGGATGCGTCGGATCACCCTGGGCGGCGAGCAGCTCGGCGCCTTCCGCAGCGGCGACTACGACGCCCCGGCGTTCACCACCGAGGGTGCCGACGACTACGTCAAGATCTTCCTGCCCGAACCCGGCAGCGACACCCCGGCCCTGCCCGAACAGCACGACGGCACCTGCACTGGCCCCGCAAACCCGCACCCGTGGCCCGCGCCTACACGGTGCGTCGCTTCGATCCCGTGGCCGGGGAACTCGATCTGACTTCGTCCTGCACGGCCACGGCCCGGCCGGCAATTGGGCCCGCACCGCCGAACCCGGCAGCGTGCTCCACCTTGCGGGACCCAAGGTCGCGATCATCCCGCCGCAGGGCGCCGACTGGTGGCTGCTCGCCGGCGACGAGACCGCGCTTCCCGCGCTGGGTCGCTTCGTCGAGACCTACGGCGGCACGGTGCCGATGCACGTCTTCGCGCTGGTCGACGGTCCGCAGGAGGAACAGTCCGATCTCGCGGGCGTGACGTGGGTGCACCGCCGCCCCGGCGTCTCCGACGCCACCGTGCTCGCTCGAGGCGTCGAGTCGGGTGCGCCGCGCGGCGGCGAGGGGTGGATGTGGATCGCCGGTGAGGCGTCGATCGTGAAGGAACTGCGCGCCGTGTCGAAGCGACTCGGCATCGCCAAGCCGATGCTCGACGCCTCGGGCTACTGGCGCAGCCCCGAGTCCGATCGTCCGCTGGCCCGCCTGCGGCTGCTGCGCGAGCAGGCCGTCGAGACGCTCGAGGCGCGTCGTCGCGGCACCACCTAGACGATCCGGACGATTTCGGTGTTCTCGACAGCGCCCGGCGACGTCGAGACACCGAAATCGCTTCCCGCGTCAGCGCGGTGAGAGTTGGTCGCGGTCGATCGTCACCGATCCGACGTAGTGCAGATCGGCGTGGGTGACGACCGCGCGATGGATCTGGCCGGACACAAGAATTCGCTGCATGTGCTGAAGGTCCCGATTCTCGGACCGTGTCGGTCAGCGCAGCGACGCGGTGAGTTCTTCGGTCTCGCGGTCGCGGCGACGCGCTGACGCGGTGATCGACTCGATCAGTGCGTCCGTGGTCTCGACCCGGCCGACCCTCTTGGCGACGTACTGCAGTGCCATGAGGTGCTCGTCGCGGGAGAAGTCGGCGGTGGCATCGAGGGCCATGAACGGCGCGACGTCGCTCATGAAGGCGTCGGCGGCGCTGAGCATGCAGCCCATGTGTGCGTAGACGCCGGTGACGATGAGCTGGTCGCGGCCGTTGTGCGCGAGCAGCTGACGGAAGTCGGTGCGCTGGAACGCCGAGTACCGCCACTTGGTGACCTGGATGTCGTCCGGGCC
Organism: Rhodococcus sp. IITR03; assembly: GCA_001017865.1. The sequence continues at coordinate 2,229,927 of LATQ01000001.1, read as the reverse complement.
GGGGGTCAGCTCGTCGATGACCTCGGTGTCGCGGCCGGTGCTCAGTCCGACGCCCCAGAAGTCGGCGAGAATGCCGCGACGCGACGGATGCTGGTCGCCGGGCTGCATCGTGTAGACGACGGGGATACCGGCGGCCAGGCACGCCTCGCGGAGGCGGACGATGTTGGGGACCACGGTCGCGAGGGGTTCGGCGTCGCGCTGGTACGCGTCGATGAAGTACTTCTGCATGTCGTGGATCAGCAGTGCGCAGCGGGACGCATCGAGCGTCCAGTCCACCCGAGCAGCGGGAATCTCGTCGCCGGTGGGCAACTCGTACGGATCGATGCTCGGGATGGCCATGCGACTTCCTTCTACTGTTCGGGGTACGCGTGCGGTCACCGACCGTGTCGGCATGCGTAGGCTACCCTAACCAACCCTGCGGTGGGAGGTCTCGCCCCCCGATACGCGACCGGCCCGCACCGGAGATCGGTGCGGGCCGGTCGGCGACAGCGGAAACCGTCAGCGGAAAACCGTCAGATCAGACGCCAGTCCTCGAGGCCCTCGTACAGCGGCACGGACTGCGCCAGAGCGCTCACGCGGGTGCGCAGCGACTCGGCGTCGGCGCCACCGATGAGCGTCTGCGCGATGATCTCGGCGACCTCGGTGAACTGCTCGTCGCCGAAACCGCGCGTCGCGAGCGCCGGGGTGCCGATGCGCAGACCCGAGGTGACCATCGGGGGACGCGGTCGAACGGCACGGCGTTGCGGTTGACGGTGATGCCGACCTCGTGGAGGGCGTCCTCACCCTGCTGGCCGTCGAGCTGCGAATTGCGCAGGTCGACGAGCACCAGGTGCACGTCAGTGCCGCCGGTGAGCACCGAGATGCCCTTGTCGGTGACGTCGGACTGCGACAGGCGGTCGGCGATGATCCGGGCACCGGAGAGGGTGCGCTGCTGACGGTCCTTGAACTCGTCGCTCGCGGCGATCTTCAGCGCGACGGCCTTCGCGGCGATCGCGTGCATGAGCGGGCCACCCTGCTGGCCGGGGAAGACGGCCGAGTTGATCTTCTTCGCCCATTCCTGCTTGGCGAGGATCAGACCGGAACGCGGTCCACCGAGGGTCTTGTGCACGGTGGTGGAGACGACGTCGGCGTAGGGCACGGGCGACGGGTGCAGGCCCGCGGCGACCAGACCGGCGAAGTGCGCCATGTCGACCCACAGGTAGGCACCGACCTCGTCGGCGATGGAGCGGAAGGCGGCGAAGTCCTCGTGGCGCGGGTAAGCGGACCAGCCGGCGACGATGACCTTCGGCTTCTCGCGCAGCGCGATGTCGCGGACCTCGTCCATGTCGATGCGGTGGTCGTCCTTGCTGACCCCGTAGGACGCGACGTCGTACAGCTTGCCGGAGAAGTTGAGCTTCATGCCGTGCGTGAGGTGGCCGCCGTGCGCGAGGTCGAGACCGAGCAGCTTCTCGCCGGGAGTCATCAGCGCCATGAGCACCGCCGCGTTCGCCTGCGCACCCGAGTGCGGCTGGACGTTCGCGAAATCGGCGCCGAAAAGCTCCTTGGCGCGGTTACGGGCGAGGTCCTCGACGACGTCGACGTTCTCGCAGCCGCCGTAGTAGCGACGGCCGGGGTAACCCTCGGCGTACTTGTTGGTCAGGACGCTGCCCTGGGCCTGGAGGACGGCGCGCGGCACGAAGTTCTCCGACGCGATCATCTCGAGCGTGTCGCGCTGACGCGACAGCTCGCCGGCCATGGCCTCGGCGACCTCGGGGTCGAGGTCGTTCAGTGCGGCAGTGTTCACGTCGGCGCCGGGCGCAGCGGTCATCGAGGTTTCTCCAAGCAGAGGGCGTCAGGGATACGGCCTCCAGTCTACGAAGCCGTCCACCGCTGCGGAAGCCGGTCCCCGAGCGACCTGCGGTTCACCGCAGGCTGCTGGGCACCAGGGGTTCGTCGAGCAGGCGCCGGAAACGGTCGGCGCGCTCGGCCTCCGGCCGGAACCTGCTCGAGCCAGCCGCCGAGGAGCCGGTAGCCCTCGACATAGGTGCTGATGTAGGCGCGCCACAACGGCGACGACAGGAACCGCAGCGACTGCCGGGCACGTTCGGGGCTCGACAGCGACCAGCGCTGCAGGAATTCGACGACCTCGTCGTGGCTGCGCCCGCGGTCGTGGAGCAGCAGCGCGGCGTCCTGCCGCACCGACAGCAACTGCTCGGACGCTCGGACAGTTGTTCGGCGAGTTCGCCGTCGAACCGCAGCCCGAGATCGGCGTAGATCTCCTGTGCCCACGTTCCCCAGCCCGGGCCGACGATCGCTTCGAGCGCGAGATCGGCGAGTCCTTCGGCCATGAGGCACTGCGGGGTGTTGACGAGGAACAGCGTCTGCTCGGCCTGTCCGCCGGCGACGAGACCGGCCTCCTTGCGGCAGTGCTCGGTGTGGTGACCGGGATACGCCTCGTGCGCGATCAGCCGCGGCAGGTGCGCCATCGTCTGTTCGAGATCGGAGTTGATCGCGACCCGCGAACGGTAGTCGCCGAGGTAGTAGTTGAAGCCCGACCACGGCTTGTCGCCGACAACCTCGTACTCGACGCGCTCGGTGTCGGGCAGCGGGTAGACCGCCCGCACCTTCTCCCGCAGCGCGCTCGAGAACGCTTCGACGCATTCGGCGAGACGATCGGCGGGGATCACCTCGGACTTGCGATGGGCCTGCATCCGTTCGGTGAGCGATCCGGTGCCGGGCAGCAACGCGTCGAGGCGACGGTGCGCGTCGCGATAGGCGTCCTCGTCGCCGGGCGCGATGCGGACGTCGAAGTACGCCTCGACCTCGTCGACGAACCCGATCTCCTCCCCCGCGAACTTGCGGGCCGAGCAGTCGAGGGCACGCAGATGCACCTCGAGGAAACGGGTGCGCTCGTCGGACAGTGCCACACCGGGCAGTTCGTCCCGCAGCCGTCGCGCGGTGTGTGATAGATCACGGGGATCGGGAGTCGGGGCGTTCTCGACCTTCCGCCGCAGGGCGGGATCGCCGGTGTAGGCGTCGACGAACCCTTCCTCGAGCCGGTCGAAAGCCAGGCCCAGCAGCAGATATTCGTTCACGAAGTCGTCGGCTCCCATACCGGCCGAGCCTAGTCGCTCGTCGGCGACCCGACACGGGAGAACCCGCTGGAGTGGGGACCCCGAGGAGGCATCCGCCTGTGTCAGCGAGCACAATCCGTTACATGGACATGCAACGCCGCATCCGCCGCGCCACCGGGAAGCCGTGCCGATGGCTCGTCTGAACGAACCGAGCCCGTATGTCGAGTTCGACCGCAAGCAGTGGCGGACGCTGCGGAAGTCGACTCCCCTCGTCCTCACCGAGGACGAACTGATCGGGCTTCGGGGCCTGGGCGAGCAGATCGACCTCGCGGAGGTCGCGGAGGTGTACCTCCCCCTCGCCCGGTTGATCCACCTGCAGGTCGCAGCGAAGCAGCGGTTGTTCGCCGCGACCGCGACCTTCCTCGGGGAGAAGCATCCCGACCAGCAGGTGCCGTTCGTGATCGGTGTGGCCGGTTCGGTGGCGGTCGGCAAGTCCACCACGGCCCGCGTGCTGCAGGCGTTGCTGGCACGCTGGGACCACCACCCGCGGTGGATCTCGTGACCACCGACGGATTCCTCCACCCCACCAAGGAGCTGGTGCGGCGCAACATCATGCACCGCAAGGGTTTTCCCGAGAGCTACGACCGGCGCAAGCTGCTGCGGTTCGTCACCGAGGTCAAGTCGGGAGCGAAAGAGGTTGCGGCGCCGATCTACTCCCACATCTCGTACGACATCATCCCGGGTCAGTACCACATCGTGCGGCAGCCGGACATCCTCATCATCGAGGGCCTCAACGTGCTGCAGACCGGTCCGCGTCTGATGGTCTCCGACCTGTTCGACTTCTCCATCTACGTCGACGCACGCATCGAGGACATCGAGAAGTGGTACGTGGAGCGCTTTCTCGCGCTGCGCAAGACGTCCTTCGCCGATCCCGAGGCGCACTTCCACCACTACGCGAACCTGTCGGACCGGGACGCGATGAGTGCCGCGAAGGAGATCTGGCACTCGATCAATCTGCCGAACCTGGTGGAGAACATCCTGCCCACACGACCGCGCGCACCCTGGTCCTGCGCAAGGACTCGGATCACGCCATCAACCGGCTCCGGTTGCGCAAGCTCTGACGCGGCCCGCCGCCCGGCCCTGCCTCAGGCGCCGAACCGGCGGTGCCGTCAGGCGCGAACCGGCGGTGCCGTGCGGCGTAGTCGCGCAGCGCGCGCAGGAAGTCGACCCGGCGGAACTCGGGCCAGTACGCTCGGTGAACCAGATCTCCGAGTAGGCGGACTGCCAGAGCAGGAATCCGGACAGTCGCTGCTCACCGGAGGTACGGATCACGAGGTCCGGATCGGGCTGACCGGAGGTGTAGAGGTGACTGTCGACGCCGTCGACCGTCACCGACTCGACGAGCTCCTCGCCACGCAGCCCCTGCGCGTAGCGCACCCGCAGAAGCGACTGCACCGCGTCGACGATCTCCTGGCGACCGCCGTACCCGACGGCCACGTTGACGTGCGTGCCCGTCCGGCCCGCAGTGCCGGCGCGGCCTCGTGCAGTCGCTTGGCGTGGTCGGCCGGGAGCAGGTCGGTGGTGCCGACGATCTTCACGCCCCAGTTCTGGCCGGGCGCGGAGATCTCCTCCACCACGTCGGAGATGATCTCGAGCAGCGCATCGAGCTCCTCCGGATCGCGCCGGAGGTTCTCGGTGGACAGCAGGTAGATCGTCGCCGTCTCGATGCCGGCCGCATCGCACCAGCTCAGTAGCTCGGCGATCTTCTTGGCACCTTCGCGGTGGCCGTGACTGACGTCGGTGAAGCCGTTCTCGCGCGCCCAACGCCGATTGCCGTCGCACATGACCGCGACGTGTCGCGGATGCCGTGCTCCGTCGAGTTCCTTCAGCAGCCGGCGCTCGTAGAGCCGGTACAGCAGTCCGCGGACGCTCACCCCGTCATCACCACGCGAGTCACATTACGCCCAGGCGTACGGACGGTCGCGGCGGTGGTCACAGAGTCTCCCGGAGCGCCCTCGCAGACTGTAACGTGGCGGCGGAACAAACCTACGGGTGCGTAGGTTACCCCTCGGTACCGGAAGGAGCGCACGCATGACGGCCTTCGGCTCGAGGAACTGCCCGTCAAACCGCGGATGCGCGGATGGATCCACGCGTGGGCGTTCGGCGTGGCCGTCGTCGCCGGTGCCGCGCTCGTCGCGGCCGCGGCTTTCCTCGCCGACCGTCCGGACGCCGTACTCCCCGCGACGATCTACAGCCTCACCGTGTGCGGAGTGTTCGGAGTCAGCGCCCTCTACCACCGCCTGAACTGGGGTCCCCGGGCCCGCGTGTGGATGAAGCGCGCCGACCACTCGATGATCTTCGTGTTCATCGCCGGCAGCTACACGCCGTTCGCGACGCTCGCCCTGCCTCCGGAGTCCGGGCGGCCGCTGTTGATCGTCGTATGGGCGGGCGCGCTGGCGGGCGTGGCCCTGAAGATGCTGTGGCCGACGGCGCCGCGCTGGGTCGGTGTGCCGCTGTATCTGTTGCTCGGATGGGCGATCGTGCCTGTCGCCGGACAGCTGGTCGCCGAGGTCGGTCTGGCCCCCATGCTGCTCCTGCTGGTCGGCGGGTTGTTCTACAGCGGCGGAGCGATCCTCTACGCGACCCGCTGGCCCGATCCGTGGCCCGCGACCTTCGGACACCACGAGTTCTTCCACGCCGCCACGGTGATCGCAGCCCTGTGTCATGCGGTAGCGGTGTGGCTCGTGATTCTCGGTTGAAACCTCACGAGCTGCTTCGTGCAACTTCTCACACCACCTGAAGCAACCGGCACCCGTTTGTAGACTCGCGAGGGATGTCTATTCCGTTGCTCGCCTTCGAACTGACCGAGACCAACCGGGACTGGCTGATCCACCGGCCGCTGGCGATCGTGAGTTACATCGCCGTCGCGATCGCGCTTCGCTTCGTCCTCCACCGGTTGATCGACCGCATGACGAAGCCGCGCGAGAGATCCGGCAAGCCGCGCCGATCGTTCCTCGCGCCGCTTCAGGAACGCGCCGAACGCGCCATCGGTGATCCCTACGCGCGCGAACGTCGGATCCAGCGTGCCCAGACGATCGGCTCGGTGTTCAAGTCCGGCGTGTCGGTCGTCGTGCTCGTCTGGGTGGTGCTGCAGACGCTCGACACCCTCGGCTTCAATGTCGCGCCGTTCATCGCCTCGGCCGGTATCGCCGGTGTCGCGCTCGGTTTCGGTGCGCAGAACCTCGTGCGGGATTTCATCTCGGGCATGTTCATGTTGCTCGAGGACCAGTACGGCGTGGGCGACGTGGTGGACCTCGGCGACGCGGTGGGCACCGTCGAGTCGGTCGGCCTGCGCGTGACGACCGTCCGCGACATCGACGGCACCCTGTGGTTCTGCCGTAACGGCGAGATCCTGCGCGTCGGCAACATGAGCCAGGGCCACGCCGTCTCCGTGATCGACGTGCCGATCGCGCCGACCTCCAATGTCGACCGCGCCTGCCAGATCGCGCTGCGGGCCGTGCTCGACGGCGTCGAACGCGACGACATCGCACCCGACGTCCTGGAGAAGCCCGAATTGCTCGGGGTCAACTCCGTGACGGCGGGTGCGGTGACGCTGCGGCTGACCGTGCGCGTGCGGGCCGGCAAGCAGTGGGCGATCCGCCGCAGCCTCACCCGCGCGGTGCTCGAGGCGTTCGATCAGCACGGCATCGAGTCGCCGAATCTCGCGGTCGCAGCCCCTGCGACCGGTTAGACCTTCTCGGTCGCGCGCTCCTGCGCCGGTTCCTCGGCGGTCTGCGGGTCTCCGCGGAACCGGTCGAAGGCAACCACGAACAGCAACGAGACCGCACCCCAGATCACGAACGTGATCAGGTGCGTTCCGACGGCATCGCCCCCGAAGTAGAGGATCGACCGCACCGATTCCACAGCCGCCGGCATCGGCAGCACGCCGTGCAGGAACTTGAAGATCTCCGGCGTCATGTAGACCGACATCGCACCGTTCGAGGCGGGTACGCCGATGAACATCAAGATGCCGACGGCGGGGATGACGGAGAGCAGACCGAACAGGCGGTGCAGCGCCAAAGTGAACATCGATGTCGTGAACGTCGCGACGATGCCGACACCCCACAGCGGGAGGAAATGCCCGTCGACGGCTCCGGTGATCGGGTCGGCGATCACCCAGAGCAGGGCCGGCATGAACAGCGCCCACCCGGCGGAGATGGGCACGATCTGTCGCAGGACCATCGCGGCGGGCTGCGCACCGCCGGCTACGACGACCACCATGAAACCGGACATGATCCAGCCCATGGCGACGTAGAGCGTCACCGTGCCCATCGTGTCGGAGCCCGGCAGCGGCGCGATGTTCTCGACGACGAGCGGCAGCTGCATACCGGCGGCGACCTGCTCGAAGGTCTGCTGCACGACCTGCTGCTGGCTCATCCCTGCGGCCTCGTTGGTGATGATGGTCGCGGTGGGCGAGGTGGCGGACGGCAGGACGAAGGCGGCGACGATCTCACGGTCCTGAACGGCGGCGCGGGCGTCGTCGATGGAGTCGGACGTACGCAGGTCGAACAGGCCCGACATGTTCTGCTCGAGCCCGGCGACCGTCTGCTCGGCCTGTTCGGTGCTCGCGGCGACGACGGTGACGGGCATCTCGCGCGGCGTCGGCTGGTACATCGCGCCGAGCATGATCGAGAGCATCAGCACGACCATGGCGAACGGGAAGAACGCCAGCGTCAGGTACCGGACGCGGTCGCTCTTCGGACGCGGGCCGGAGGTGAGCGAGGGCATCGTGATCTCGGGATCGCCCGCGTCGGGGTTGCGGCGACGCTTGAGGGCATCGACACCGAGCGTCGCGGCGAGGGCGAGCAGCGCGCCGATCACCAGGACCGTGATGTGGCCGCCGAGTCCGTCACCACCGAAGTAGACGACCGACCTCAGGGCTTCTCCTGCGGCCGCGGTGGGCAGGAAACCGTGGAGCGGGACGTAGATCGACGGCAACGCGTAGATCGACATGCCGAGGTTCGACGCGGGGACGCCGAGGACCATCACGAAGAGCATGCCCACCAGGACCGCCATCGGTCCGAGGATCCGGGTGAGGAACAACTGCACCGAGCCCACGGCGAAGATGGACAGCCAGCTGATTCCCAGCAGCGTCGCGGTGGGGCCCTCGACCGCGCCGAGGATCGGGCCTGCGACGACCCACACGAGGGTGCCGATCAGCACCGACCAGCCTGCGAGCAGGGGCACGATGCGACGGAATCGCAGCAGCTCGGGCGAGTTGGACAGCAGGATGCTCAGCGGCATGTAGCCCGCGAGCATCAGGGCCTGCGCCATGAACATCACGCCCAGACCGGCCGTGTCGTGGTCCGGCAGCGGAGCCAGGTCCTCGACGGTGAGGTCGAGGCCCGATCCGATGATCGGCGGGGCCACCAGACCGGTGACCATGTTCGACTGCGAGGCCCCGGCGGCGCCGGCGGTGTACACGGCGGCGGTGCCGCGTCGGACAACGAGACCGCGCCCGCCACGTCTCGCGAGAGCACGAGGTCGCGTGCCTGCTCGTCGGTTCCGACGACGCGGACGTCGACCGCCTCCGGATCGGCGCCCTCGAGCGCGCGGGCGAAGTCGTAGGCCTGCTGCGACGATCCGGCGACGGCGATCGGCATGTCGTGCGGAGCAGGCGCATGCATCGCGTACAGGTAGCCGGTGATCATCATGCCGACCATCAACAGCGGCATCACGAAGATCGCGACGTAGCGCCCGATCTGTTCCTTACGGGCGCGGGCGAGCTCGGCCTCGGTCGCGCCGTCGCCTCCCGGTGGATCGTTCTTCTCGGTCGTGGCGGTGTCGGTCACTGACGAACTCCTCGATATCCGGTCACGGACTGAACGCTTCCCGGCCGGTACCGGCAACTCGGAAATACGCTGACTGACTTAAAAATCTACGCCGCGTGTCTTAAAGTGAACAACCTGAGACACTGGTGACGTTCGTCCCACCTACCGATGAGCGTACGGCAGAACGAGAGAGCAGCGGGTTCCAGCGTGAGCACCTACGGCGACCAGGCACGGCGAGCACTACTCGACTCCGCGGAGGAGCTGTTCGCGACCCACGGCGTCGACGGTGTCTCGAACCGGCGCATCGCCGAGCACGCGGGCAACGCGAACCACTCGGCCGTCAACTATCACTTCGGGAGCAGGGAAGAACTCGTCCGTGCCATGGTCACCCGCTACGCCGAGGACACCCGCCGACGACGAGCCGAACTCGTCGGGTTGCTCGGCCCCGAACCGGGACTGCGCGACTATCTGAGCTGCCTCGTCGTCCCGGTTCACCGATCAGCTCGCATCGATGCCCGTCCCCGGTTGGCGCGCCCGGTTCCTCCGACAGCTGCGGACGGTCCCCTCGATGGTCGACATCGCGGCCCGGAACGTCGTCGAGGATCCCTATCTCGACGCTCTGATCGAACGGGCCAGGGCGTGCGTCGCCGACATCCCCGACGTGGTGATCACCGGCCGGTCGTGGCTGCTGGGGAAACTCGTCGTGGACGCATGCGCCGACTACGAAGCACGCCTGGAACGGGAACGGGTGGAACCCGACTGGACGGGTTTCGCCCTGTTCCTCGTCGACGCGATCGCCGGAATGCTCGAAGCACCGGTGACGAGCACGGGCGATTTCCTCGGCTCGCGCACCGTCTCCGCGTGGCCGTGACAGGTCAGACCGCGGTGAGGACCTCGCGCAGTTCCGTCGCCGTCGTCACCGGCCGATCGCACACGAAGCCCCGGCACACATAGGCCGCGGACGCTCCGTCGACGAGCGGCCGACCGTCGAGCAGCGGCGACGAGTCGGGTTCGCCGCCCACCACGATGGCTCCCCCGGGCGCGATCCGGCGCGCGAGGTCGAGGAGTTCACCGCCACCCGCGACGGCGACCTGCAGCGGACCGCGCACCGACGCCTCGGCCACGGTCAGCCAGTGCCTCCGGC
>LATQ01000001.1:2214563-2219799 GCA_001017865.1 Rhodococcus sp. IITR03 | reverse complement strand
GCGATCGCGCGCGCGACCAGCGACTCGCGTCGTGCGCGGTGTCGAACCAGCTCCCTGGACGTTCCGGATCCGCGAACTGCGTGAGCGCGACGTCGGCGAGTTCTCGCGCGCGCTCGACCCAGCTCCTGTCCCCGGTCCCCTGATGGACGGCGAGTAGTGCGGTGACGAGCGCTCCGTAGTCCTCGAGCACTCCCGCGGAGATCCGACGACACCTCCGAGCGACGCGCGGCGCAGTCGTCCGTCGACGAGGTGCCGGTCGAGCAGAAACCGCGCGCACCTCGCCGCGGCGTCGATCCAGGCGGGTTCGCCCAGTGCGACGCCGGCCTCGGCCAGTGCGGTGATGGCGAAGCCGTTCCAGGCGGGATGACCTTGTCGTCGGCGCCCGGGTTGCGCGCGATCCTGCCGGGCCGCGAACAGGCGGGCCCGCACGTCGGCGAGACGGGCCGGATCTCGGGCTGGTCGAGCAGCTGCAACACCGAGGTGCCGTGTTCGAAGGTGCCGCCGGGAGTGACGGTGAAGGCCTCCGCGGCCCACCGGCCGTCCTCCGCGCCGAGCACCTCGACGAGCTGGTCGGGAGTCCACACGTAGGTCAGGCCCTCGACCCCGTCGGTGTCGGCGTCGAGCGCCGAGCGAATCCGCCGTCCGTGGTGAGCAGGTCGCGTAGCAGGAACTCGGCGGTCTCCCGGGTGACCCGCGTCGGCAGTTCCGCGCCGGTCACCCGCGCGAGGTGCGCGTACAGCCGCAGGAGCAGCGCGTTGTCGTAGAGCATCTTCTCGAAGTGCGGCACCGTCCAGGCGACGTCGACGCTGTAGCGGGCGAAACCGCCACCGAGCTGGTCGTAGATCCCACCTCGCGCCATCGCGTCGGTCGTGCGCTCGACGAGACCGAGCGTGTCGGCGGAGCGCGTGCGCTCGTATCCGCGCAGCAGACCCTCGAGCAGGTTGGACGGCGGGAACTTGGGTGCACCCCCGAAGCCGCCGTGTTCGCGGTCCTCGTCGGTGGCGATCGCAGCGGCTGCCGCGTCGAGCAGGCGCACCTCGACGGCGGCCTCCCCGACGGGCAGTCCCCCGCTGCTGCGACGGAGCTCGGTGGCCACGGCGTCTGCGGCCTGCGTGACCTCGTCGCGACGGTTGCGCCAGGTCTCGGTGATGGCCTCGAGCAGTTGGACGAAGGACGGCATGCCGCCGCGCGGCGTGTTCGGGTAGTACGTGCCGCAGTAGAAAGGGGAACCGTCCGGGGTGAGGAAGCAGGTCATCGGCCACCCGCCCTGACCGGCCATGGCGACGGTCGCGTTCATGTAGACCGCGTCGATGTCCGGCCGTTCCTCGCGGTCGACCTTGATGCACACGAAGTTCTCGTTCATGACGGCGGCGGTGGCCTCGTCCTCGAACGACTCGTGTGCCATGACATGACACCAGTGGCAGGCCGCGTACCCGATCGACAGCAGGATCGGCACGTCGCGCTCGCGCGCCTCCGCGAGCGCGACGTCGCCCCATTCCTGCCAGTGGACCGGATTGTCGGCGTGCTGCCTCAGATAAGGCTCAGGGCGTCGGCCAGTCGGTTCGCCATGCCCCCACGCTACGGAAGGAGCATCGTCGGTGACGGCCGGTCGTCAGCTTCCCTTGGTGGGTTCCGGACGTTCCGGACCGGTGGCCTTCGTGCCGCCGGCCTTCTCCTCCTCGGCACCGCCGGGGATCGCACCCGGCAGCGTGCCGTCGTCCACGGCCTGGTCGGGCTCGGGGTGCTCCGGCTGGAAGTTCTCGGGCAGCTTCTTCAGCCGCTTGTTCATGTTCCAGATCAGCAGAGCGGTCGCGACCAGCAGGACCACCACGATGGCCAGTCCGAGCGGGGACGCCTTGCCGAACTCGGGGCCGGTCGGCTCCTGAGCCAGAATCTCGACGGCCAGAACATCGACCGCGAGCGTGCCTATCGTCATTTGCCCTGTCCGTCCTCGATGCCCGCGAACAGATCCGTCTCGGGAAGCTCCGTGCTCACGCGGGTCTTGGCCAACTCGAACTCCTCGGTCGGCCACACCTTCTGCTGGATGTCCAACGGCACCGCGAAGAACGATCCGTTGGGGTCGATCTGGGTGGCGTGGGCCCGCAGCGCATCGTCGCGCTTCGGGAAGTAGTCGCCACAGGTGATCTGGGTGGTCACGCGCCCCATGATGTCGCCCTGCTCGGTGCGCCACTTGCTGAGCCACTGCTCCATCGGGAAGGGCTCCCCGCGACGCTCGTATTCCTCGCGGAACAGTTCGAGCCGCTTACGGATGAAACCGTGCGAGTAGTAGAGCTTTCTCACCGCCCAGGCTCGCCCAGCTCGGGATGGAAATCCGGATCCGCGGCCGCGTCGTAGGCCGCGACCGACACCTCGTGGCACCGGATGTGGTCGGGGTGCGGGTAGCCGCCGTTCTCGTCGTAGGTGGTCATGACATGGGGGCGGAACTCGCGCACCGACTGCACGAGCCGGCGGACCGGTTCGTCGAGCGGGATCGCTGCGAAGCAGCCCTCCGGCAGCGGGGGCTTGGGGTCGCCCTCGGGCAGTCCGGAGTCGACGAAGCCGAGCCATTGCTGCCGCACCCCGAGGATGCGGGCCGCCTCGGCCATCTCCTCCTGGCGCACCTCGCTCATGCGCTCACGGATGCCGGGCACGTCCATAGCGGGATTCAGGATGTCGCCGCGCTCTCCGCCCGTGAGCGTGACCACCAGGACCTCGTGCCCCTCGGCCGAGTACCGGGCCATCGTGGCCGCGCCCTTGCTCGACTCGTCGTCGGGATGGGCGTGCACGGCCATGAGCCGTAGTCCGCTCACGTGTATTCCTCCACCTCACGTCGTCTGCTTCGCCGGAACCGACCCTGCGCCCGCGTCGCGGTCGCTTCGGATCCGTCCTCTATAGTTCCACCTGATAATTCCGACGTCAGCCGTGACCCTGCGGCGACGCCCGATCCATCGTTCCGCTGTGAAAGCAAAGTGATGAGCAACACCGTGCCCACCGACCGGTACCCCTCCTCCCGGTACCCCGGACCCCGCGTGTCGACACGCGGCAAGCGCTGGGGTTTCACCCTCGCCGGTCTGCTCGCGGGGCTCGTCGTGGCGTTCGTTCTGTTCCAGAACAACTCCGCTCCGATCGAGTCGGAGGTCGTCGCCTTCGAGATCATCGACGACAGCACCATCGACATCCAGCTCAAGGTCACGCGCGACGATCCGTCCGAGGACGCCGTCTGCATCATCCGGGCCCGGTCGAAGGACGGCAGCGAGACCGGACGGCGCGAGGTGCTCATCCCGGCATCCGATTCGCAGACGGTCGTGCTGACCTCCACGGTCAAGACGTCACAACGCCCCGGAATGGGCGACACCTACGGCTGCGCCACCGAGGCCCCCGAGTACCTCCGCGCACCCTAGGAACCTGCCGCGACCAGCGTCTTCCTGCGCTTTCCCGGAGCAGCGACGGGAGTGATGCTAAAATAGCCGGATACACGGTTCCACCCTTTGGGGCCGTGTATTGCTGCATAAGAGCATCAACAGACAGTACGACTTCCGTTCAGCCTGACAACAAGGGGGGACGACGGGGGTCGTGCTGTCGCGGTCGTTGCATGTGCACGACTTGTCCACGGAGCCGGGGGCTCCAACCCGAAGGAAGTGATCGAGGATGACCGAGACCCAGGTGACCTGGCTGACGCAGGAGTCGTACGACCGGCTCAAGGCCGAGCTGGACCAGCTCATCGCGAATCGTCCTGTCATCGCCGCCGAGATCAACGAGCGTCGCGAGGAAGGCGACCTCAAGGAGAACGGTGGCTACCACGCAGCCCGTGAGGAACAGGGCCAGCAGGAAGCCCGTATCCGTCAGCTCCAGGAGCTGCTGGGCACCGCCAAGGTCGGCGTCGCTCCGACCGAGTCGGGTGTCGCCCTCCCCGGTTCCGTCGTCACCGTCTACTACGCCGGCGACGAGACCGACACGGAGACGTTCTTGATCGCGACCCGCGAGGAAGGCGCCCGCAACAGCGAGCTCGAGACCTACTCCCCCAGCTCGCCCCTCGGTGGCGCCCTGATCGACGCGAAGGTCGGCGAGACCCGGGAGTACACGCTGCCCAACGGCAACACCATGAAGGTGACCCTGGTGAGCGCGGAACCCTACCGCGGCTGATCGCCTCTGCAGCCGAAAGGCCCGACCGGAGAATCCGGTCGGGCCTTTCGCGTGTTCACGGCAGGTATCAGAAGATGCGCCGCGCCTTCATGTCGGGGAAGACCGGCCCCACCCGCACGACGTCGCCGGTGCGGTGGGTGCGGTGCACCATCTGCCGCCGCCGATGTAGATGCCGGACGTGACCCGGTCCCCCGGCCTGCCAGTTGCCGAACAGCAGGTCGCCGGGGCGCGCCGCGTACAGCGGCACCTCGGTGCCGATGTGCCACTGCGTCTCGGACGTGCGCGGCAGCGTGATGCCTGTCGCGGCGAACACCGCGTACGACGTCAGGCCGGAGCAGTCGAAACCGCCGCCGGACGGCCCGTTGATATTGCCGCCACCCCAGACGTACGGCAGGCCGAGGTACTTGAAGGCCAGGTCGACGATGCGATTGCCGATGTCACCGGCCCCGCCTCCGATGCCCAGACCCAGGAACGGCGAGAGCATGCGAGCGAAGACGTGCTCGGTCGCTCGGATCTTCGCGACGTAGGGCTTCGTCTGGTTCTCGTAGTCGGGATGACCGGACGGCATGCCACCCGAACGTTTCACCGCGCCGACGCCGGCGTTGTAGGCCGCGAGGGTCAGATCGAGGGTGTCGCCCTCGACCAGTCCGCGCTTCTTCCAGTCGTCGATGAGCTTGTAGTTGTCGCACAGGAGGTTGCCCGACGCCATGACCGGGTCGGCGATACCGAGGACGTCGGCCTTACCGTCACCGTCGGCGTCCTTGCCGTACTGGTCCCAGGTGCCGGGCATGAACTGTCCCGGGCCGCGGGCGCCGACCGGCGAGACCGGCGCGGTCGGGCCGTACCGGAAACCGTTCTCGGCGGAGTAGAGGCCGCGAGGACCGGCGCGGAGATCCCGTCGCACAGTTCCCCTGCCTTCTTCAGCCACGGCGCGAACACGGCGATCGCACCGATGGGTGCGAGTCGCGTTCCGGGAAGGATCGCCGGGATCGACGGCAGTGCGATCCCGGTGCCGGGGATCGTGGGACCCGGTTGCGGGTTCCCGACCGCGCCGGTCGCCGGCGGTCGGGCCGGTATCCCGAAGGCCCGGGCC
>LATQ01000001.1:2191081-2214463 GCA_001017865.1 Rhodococcus sp. IITR03 | reverse complement strand
CCAGCGCAGGCGGAGCCGCTTCCGGATCGGCGGGGTGCAGCGCTGCAGCCGCCTCCTCGGGCAGATGCGGCTCGATCGCCCCCGCGACCGCCGTCGTCGCATCCGCGACCGCCTGTTGGGCTCCCTGCTGCATCGGCTCCGGCAACGACGCGACGAAATTCGTCACGTCCGTGTCGGCGTTCTCCGCAGTTGCCTCGAACGACTCGATCGCCCCGTTGATCTGATCCTTGATCTCTGCTGGTAAGTCCACGCCCTGAACGAGCGCACTTGCTGCCGTAGCCACTGCCACGATGACCGCAGACGGGTCCACCGACATCCGCTACCCCCACATCCATCCATCAACCGCTCCCACCGTAGCTGTGAGGTCGATCACCAGTACGGCTTCCGGATGTTCTTATCACATATATTCAGGAACACGTTCTAGTATTGGGACCAGTGGGATCCGTGTTTCCCGAGTGACCAGAGTTACGGTTCCGGATAGAAGTCCGCAGCATCGGGATGGGTCAGGACGTCCATGATGTCCACCGGATCGACGGTGCCCTCGGCGAGCAGCGCCACGAGCGTGTCCCGCTGGTCCTCCGTCACCGGTTCGCAGCCGCCGGGCATCACCCATCGGTCCTCACCCACCGGCATCACGCGAGCGCACAGCAACGTGCCGGCGGGCACCTCACCTGCGAGCCAGGGCGCGGACACCTCGACCACCCGATCGCTGCGCACGTCGCGCAGCGTGAGCGACTCCTCCGGCGCACTCGCCTCGACCTCGAAGACCGAACGCTCGACCGCCAGCCACGAGCGGGCGAGCTCCGCCTCGTCCTCGGGCAGCAACTCCCCGCGACGCTCGACGAAATCCGCGAACGCGCCGGCATCGAAGAGCAGGACGTCCTCGACGAGCGGATCGGCGACGGCCTCGGCCACAGCATCATCGTCCCCGTAGCCCGAGCGGGCCTCCGCCAGCGCGACCCGCTGTTCCGCCCATCCGGGTTCCAGGGCGTGCATGGCCGCCTTCATGTACAGCCAGTCGGACCGCTCCTCGAGCGAGTGTTCGGCGCGCCCGAGATGGCACGCCTTGTACTTGCGGCCCGACCCGCACCAGCAGCGGTCGTTGCGGCCGAGCCCCGGGACCTCCTTCGGCCGGTACCGTTCGAGCAGTTCGTGGAGGGGATGTTCGTCGCCACCCGGCACCCGGGCGAGCAGGGACAGCCCCCGGATCGCGTCCCCGCGATCGGAGGCGAAGCGCGCGAGGTCGAACAACGGTAGGTCGAAGGCGGAGTCGAGGTCGGCCGAACGTTCGTAGTGCCGTTCGGCTTCGGTGATGCGTCCGGTCGATTCGGCCGCGCGACCGGCGATCCAGTGCGCTGCCCCCGCCGCACGTCGCGGCGCATGGTCGAGCAGCCACAGCGCGGCCTGTTCGATCGCCTCGGGCGCGAGCTTCTCCCCCACCAGTTCGTCGTAGACGGTCTCGGCGATCTCGGGATCGGACAGCACCGAGTACAGACCGGATTTCCCCGCGGCGAAACGCTCGTCGAGTTCGGCGTCGTCGCCGCGTTCGAGGGCTTCGACCAGCGACGCGAACAGGGCCACGCCGGGCACGGCGTCGACGGGGATCCCGAGCTGTTCGGCATAGATCTCGAACATCGCCCGGTCGGAGTATCCGTCGAAGTCGAAACCGTTCGGTGCCACCAGGTCTCCGCTGCGGACCAGTCCGGCCTCGGCGAGCAGTTCCCCGAGGGGCAGGGACGGCGCGGAGAACGCATCCGGCGTTTCGGCGAGCACGTCGAGGAAGGTGCCCTCGAGGCTCGCCACCTGCTCGCGGGCGATGACCTGTTCGAGCGCGTGCACGAATTCACTCTCACTGCTCCGGACTTCGACGTCGACCGGAGCGAACGACAGACGACCGTCCCGCGCGGTGAGCGCGAGCAGATCTCCCGGCTCGCAACCCGACAGGTCCTCTTCGGGAAAGACGATCGTCTCCTTGCGGAAGAATCCACCCGAATCCGGATCGTTCTGCGCGGCAGGATCTTCGGAGCCACCGGGTTGCACGAGATCGAACTCGTCGTCCTCGGAGACGAGCAGCAGGAGCGGTTCGATGTCGTCGACGGGGATCGCGTGCCGGTCGAGTTCGTCCGCGGTGAGGCGGTGTGTGAGCGTCCTGCCCTCGAACAGCACATCCGTCGCTGCGACACGGTCGGCGGACAACCACATCAGCAGCGGATGCGGTTCCGACTGTTCGAGATCGATCATCACCTGCTCGGCGGAGCCGAATCCGTGCTCCTCGAGGTGATCGGCCACCTCGTCGATCGTCATGGGTCCGTGGCGCCGTACCGTGTCGAGCACGGTGTCCCACAGGGCGGATTCGGGATGTTCGCTGTCCGTCACCACGCGATCGTACGGCCCCCGGCCGTGCTTCCGGGGGCTATGCGGTTCCTTCCGCACGTCGCCGTCACGCGTCACACGTCGCAGGCGGCCTTCAGCCGGGCGCGGGCCCGGACGGCCGGTGTGATCGGTGTGGTGGTGTGCCATCGCAGAGGTTCTCTGGCGGCACGAATCCGTCCCTGACGAGAAGAAGGCGCCCTTCGGGACGCCTTCTTCTCGTGTCTTCTACGACCGGGGTGTCAGCCGAGCGCCTGTTCGACGTCGGCGAGCAGGTCGGCGGCATCCTCGATGCCCACCGACAACCGGACGAGATCCTCGGGGACCTCGAGCAGCGACCCGGCGGTGGAGGCGTGGGTCATCGCACCCGGATGCTCGATGAGCGACTCCACGCCACCGAGCGACTCGGCGAGGGTGAAGATCTCGGTGCGCTTGCAGAAGTCCAGCGCGGCCTGGCGGCCACCGGCGAGGCGCACGGAGATCATGCCACCGAAGCGACGCATCTGCTTGGCCGCGTACTCGTGGCCCGGATGCGATTCGAGGCCCGGGTACAGCACCTTGGTCACGGCGGAGTGTCCCGACAGGAAGTCGACGAGCTTCTCGGCGTTGTCCGAGTGCTTCTCCATCCGCACCGCGAGCGTCTTGATGCCGCGCAGCGTGAGGAAGGCGTCGAACGGGCCCGGCACGGCGCCCGCACCGTTCTGCAGGAACGCGAAGGCGGCGTCGAGCTCCTCGTCGTTCGTCACCAGCGCGCCACCGACGACGTCGGAGTGACCACCGATGTACTTGGTGGTCGAATGCAGCACGACGTCGGCGCCGAAGGTGAGCGGCTGCTGCAGGTAGGGCGACGCGAAGGTGTTGTCGACGACGATCTTGGCACCACCCTCGTGCGCGATGTCGGCGAGCGCCGAGATGTCGCCGATGTTGAGCAGCGGGTTGGTGGCGTCTCCACCCACACGAGCTTGGTGTTCGGGCGCACGGCCGCGCGCACCTCGTCCGCGTCGTTGATCGCGGCCGGGGTGTACTCGATCCCCCACTGCGTGAACACCTTGTCGATGAGACGGAAGGTGCCGCCGTAGGCGTCGTTGGGGATGACGAGGTGGTCGCCCGGACGCAGCACCGAACGGAGCAGGCAGTCGGTGGCGGCCATGCCCGAGCCGAACGCCCGGCCGTAGGTGCCGTTCTCGAGCGCGGCGAGGTTCGCCTCGAGGGGACGACGGGTGGGGTTGCCGGTGCGGGCGTACTCGAAGCCGTTGCGCATCTCGCCCACGCCGTCCTGGGCGAAGGTCGACGACGCGTAGATCGGCACGTTGACGGCACCGGTCTGGGGGTCGGGCTCGTACCCGGCGTGGATGGCGCGGGTCGCGAAACCGTGCTGGTTCTGGTCTGTCATGGAGATCTGTGTCCTATCGGCCTTGAGAGATGAATCCGAGCAGGTCGTGGCGGGTGATGACGCCGACGGGCTTGCCGTCGTCGATCACCATGAGCGCGTCGGTGTCGCCGAACGCCTTCGTGGCGGAGTCGATCGACTCGCCCACGCCGATGTTCGGCAGCGGCGGGCTCATGTGCTTCTCGACCGGATCGGCGAGATTCGCGCGACCCTCGAAGACGGCGCTGAGCAGTTCGCGCTCGCTGACCGAACCGGCCACCTCACCTGCGGTGACGGGCGGTTCGGCACCCACGACCGGCATCTGCGAGACGCCGTACTCACGGAGGATCTCGATGGCGTCGCGCACCGTCTCGGACGGGTGGGTGTGCACGAGGTCGGGCAGGTCGCCGCTCTTGCCGCGCAGCACGTCGCCGACGGTGGAGTCGTCGGGCTTGCCGTCGAGCGGGGCGCGCAGGAAGCCGTAGCTGGCCATCCACTTGTCGTTGAAGATCTTCGACATGTAGCCGCGACCACCGTCGGGCAGCAGCACGACGACGACCGCGTCGGGGCCTCACGCTCGGCGACCTGCAGTGCGGCGACGACGGCCATGCCGCAGGAGCCGCCGACGAGCAGGCCTTCCTCGCGGGCGAGGCGACGGGTCATCTCGAACGAGTCGGCGTCGGAGACGGCGATGATCTCGTCGGGGATCGACGGGTCGTAGGCGGAGGGCCAGAAGTCCTCACCGACACCCTCGACGAGGTACGGCCGGCCGGTGCCGCCCGAGTACACCGAGCCCTCGGGGTCGACGCCGACGACCTTCACTGCACCGTTGGAGACTTCCTTGAGGTACCGGCCGGTGCCCGAGATGGTGCCGCCGGTGCCGACGCCCGCGACGAAGTGCGTGATCTTGCCGTCGGTGTCGTTCCAGATCTCCGGGCCGGTGGTCTCGTAATGACTCGCCGGGCCACCCGGGTTGGAGTACTGGTTCGGCTTCCAGCCACCGGGGAGCTCACGGGCGAGACGGTCGGAGACGCTGTAGTAGCTGTCGGGGTGCTCCGGCGGGACCGCGGTCGGGCACACGACCACCTCGGCACCGTAGGCCCGCAGCACGTTGCGCTTGTCCTCGCCGACCTTGTCGGGACACACGAACACGCACTTGTAGCCGCGCTGCTGCGCGACCAGGGCCAGGCCGATGCCGGTGTTGCCGGAGGTGGGCTCGACGATCGTCCCGCCCGGCTTCAGTTCACCCGACGCTTCGGCCGCATCGATCATCTTCACCGCGATGCGGTCCTTGGAGCTTCCGCCGGGATTGAGGTATTCGATCTTCGCCGCTACGAGCCCCGATCCGGGTTTCACCACCGTGTTGAGCTTGACGAGGGGGGTGTTTCCGATGAGGTCGATGACGGAATCCGCAATGCGCATGACTCCATGTTCCCACGTCGCGGCTTTCCGGCAGGGGGACGGTGTACACCCCCTGGGAAAACACCCCTGCGAAACGACCTCTGCGAAACGACGAAGACCCCGGACCGTGGTCCGGGGTCTTCGTGGCGTACTGCTAGTCGTTCTGGAAGTAGCTGAGCAGTCGCAGGATCTCGACGTACAGCCACACCAGGGTGACGGTCAGGCCGAGGGCGACGCCCCAAGCGGCCTTCTCGGGGGCCTGTGCGCGGATCAGCTGGTCGGCGGAGTCGAAGTCCAGCAGGAAGCTGAACGCCGCGATGCCGATGCACACGAGGCTGAAGATGATGGCGATCGGGCCGCCGTCGCGCAGGCCCAGGCCACCGTCGATGAAGAAGCCGGCGATGAGGTTGCCCAGCGCCAGGACCAGGACACCGACGAGGCGCCGACGATCATGCGGGTCAGGCGCGGCGTGACGCGGATGGCGCCGGTGCGGTACACGACGAGCATGCCGAAGAACACGCCGAAGGTGCCGAGGACGGCCTGCGCGATCAGGTCGCGCCGCCGGCGCCACCGAACGTGATGTCGGTGAACATGAACGACAGCGCGCCGAGGAAGAAGCCTTCCGCGACCGCGTAGGCGAGGACGATCGCCGGGTTGTCCATCTTGCGGCCGAACGTCGCGACCAGCACGAGGACGAGACCGATCAGACCGCCGCCGATGACGAACGGAGCTGCCAGGCCGACGTTGGAGTTGACCAGCACGTAGGAGATGAGTGCCGAGACGGCGAGCACACCGAGCGTGATGCCGGTCTTGGTGACGACGTCGTCGATGGTCATCGTCCGCTGGTCGGTGGGGCGTGCCCACGGATCCGTCTGCGGCTGACCGAATTGCTGGGTGGCCTGCGCGGCGCCTGCCGTCGCAGAGCCGAACGTGGCGTATCCGCCGCCCTCTTGCTTGGGCAGGTTGCGGAACACCGGGTTACTGGTGGTGCGCACCGTGCACTTCCCTTCTCGTGGTCGCTTCTGTCCGTTCAACGAGGCAGTGACCTCACGAGTTCCCGTTTCGTCGAGAAAGCTCGGACTAATCGGACTCTACCGGCTCCGTACCGACCTGGTCACCGTGAACTTGCGGTTGCGGCCCTCGACGCGGGTCGGCCCGACGATGCCCGACAGCGCGGGGCGGTAGTCGAGGTGGCGGTTGTAGACCGTCCACATCTGTCCTCCCGGGCGAAGGATCCGGCTGCGGCGTCGAACATCTTGTGGGCCGCGCCGGTGTGCACGGTGGCGCCGATGTGGAAGGGCGGATTGCACACCACGAGGTCGACCGACCCGGCGACGATCGAGCTCGCGGCATCGTCGCGGAGCGTGTCGATCCGGTCGGCGAGTCCGTTCGCGGTGGCAGTCTCCGCGGCGGAGGCGACGGCGGCGGCGGAGTGATCGGTCGCGATCACGCGAACGTCGGGCAGTTGCCGGGCGAGCATCGCGGCGAGGATGCCGGTGCCGCAGCCGAGGTCCACCGCGAGCTGCTCGTCCGTGTCGCTACGAGGCAGGTCGAGGTTCGGGAAGTGGTCGAGGAGGAAGCGGGTGCCGATGTCGAGACGCGGGCCGGCGAAGGCGGCCCCGTGCGCGACGACGGCGAGGTCGAGTTCGTCGAGCCGCTCACGGACGGGATAGGAGGCCGGTCCGGGTGTTGCTCCGCGCGCGGTGAGCACCCGCGACTTCTGCCGTCCCCGCGACGCGCGGACCTCGGCGAAGGACGCACCGAGGACGTCGTTCATCGCAAGGCTGATGTGCTTGTCGCGGCCACCGGCGAACACGACGACCTCGGGGTCGGCGTGGCGGGCCACGGTCTCGGCGATCTCGGTGAGCGCCGACAGCGAACGGGGAAGACGCAGCAGTACCACTCGGGCACCGGCGAGCAGGTCCGCGTCGAGTCCGCAGGAACGATAGCGGTCGGTGAGATCCTCACGTTCGGCGTTCGCAGCCAGCGCGCGTTCGGCCACCACCGAGTCCTGATGCACCCGGATCCGCTCCGCGCCGAACCGGACGGCCGCACCCAGGGTCAGGGCACCGTACTGGTCGTCGACGACCACGATCGTGCCCGGCGTTGCGGATTCCAGTGCGGGGGCGGCTTCGTCGAGGAGCAGGCGATCGGCCCCGTCGACGGCGAACAGGTTGGGCGCTTCCACATCCGGGAAGCGCCTCAACCTGTCGTACAACTCGTCGATCAACACTCGACCGTCAGCACTCGCCCTTTCCGGCGTTCTCGATGGCACGCAGGGTGTCGGCCTGCTCCTCTTCGCTGAGATCCTGCCAGGCCGGGAGCTGCTGCTGGGCGTCGGCGACGGCCTGGGCCGCTGCCGCGCGGTCCTGGCCCCACCCCTCGAGCTCGTCGAGGTAGGGCAGCAGAGCCTCGCAGTTCTCCTCGTAGCTCTTGCCGAGTTCGACGCTGGTGCCCGAGGTGCCGGCCTCCGCCGAAGCCGAGGTGCTCGTCGTGGTGGTGGTCTCCTCGGCCGAGTCGGATCCGTCCGAGGATCCACACGCCGCCGCAAGCAGGACCACACCTGCACCGAACAGCGCCGCGAGAGTCTTCTTCATCTATGTCCCACTTCTGGTCGCAGTGTCGTTTCGTCCGTTCCCGGTGAGGCACCGTGTCCGGCCGGACCACGTTAGACCAGGGGCGACGCACGATCTGCAGCGGGCGTGCACATTTCGAGACTATCCTGGGGAAACGGCTTCCCGAGGTGATTGCGCCGATGACCGAGAACGATCCGGCCGCCACTCAGCGCGCGCCGATTGTCGACGTCGCAGAGACCGACATCGTGCGCGCGCTGCACGATGCCGGTTTCACCGACGCCGTGGAGATCGGCCGCGGCGGCTTCGGTGTGGTCTACCGCTGCCGGCAGGCCGAACTCGACCGTGACGTCGCGGTGAAGGTGCTGCGCCGCTCCCCCGAACCCGCCGATCTCGAACGCTTCCTGCGCGAGCAACGCGCGATGGGGCGGCTCTCCGGCCACCCCAACATCGTCACCGTGCTGCAGGCCGGGGCGACGGACACGGGCCTGCCCTATCTGGTGATGCACTATCACCCGCACGACTCTCTCGACACCCGCATCCGGCGGCACGGGCCGATCACCTGGCCGGAGGCGGTCCGGATCGGGGTGAAGGTCGCCGGTGCACTCGAGACGGCGCATCGTTCCGACGTCCTGCACCGCGACATCAAGCCCGGCAACATCCTGCTCACCGAGTACGGCGAACCGCAGCTGACGGATTTCGGTATCGCCCGCGTCGGCGGCGGCTTCCGCACCACTGCCGGTGAGATCACCGGTTCCCCCGCGTTCACGGCACCGGAGGTGCTGCGCGGTCATGCCCCGACTCCGGCCGCCGACGTCTACGGCCTCTCCGCGACCCTGTTCGCGGCGATCACCGGTCACGCCGCCTTCGAGCGGAAGGAGGGCGAGAAGATCGTCGCGCAGTTCGTGCGCATCACTTCCGAGCCCGTCCCCGACCTGCGCGGCGAGGGCATCCCCGACGACGTGTGCGAGACCCTCGAGCGCGGCATGGCGACCGATGCCGAGGACCGGCCGCAGACGGCCGCCGAGTTCGGTGATCTGCTCCGCGACGTCCAACGCGCCCACAACCTGCCGATCGACGAGATGGCGCTGCCCGGATCACCGCCGTCCGGCCCGTTCCCGCCGCGCTCGGCGCCACCGCTCACCGGGCCGGCCTCGACGGTCTCCGGCCGGTCGTCCACGGTCTCGGGACGCACCGGTCCGTCCACCGCACCGTCGACCAGGTTCCGGCCGCCCTCGACGTCCCGTCCCTGATCGAACGCAGTCGTCTGATCTCGTTCCTGCGGGCCGGCGGACGGCGCCGTCTCATCGCCATCCACGCCCCCACCGGCTTCGGCAAGTCCACCCTCGCGGCGCAGTGGCGCACCGTTCTCGCCGCCGAGGGAGTGCCGGTCGCGTGGTTGACGGTGGACAGCGACGACAACAACGTGCTGTGGTTCCTCGCGCACCTCGTCGAGGCCATGAAACAGATCCGGCCCGTGCTTGCGCGCGAGCTCGGCCAGATCCTCGACGCGCACGGCGACGAGGCCGAACGGTACGTGCTGTGCACGCTCATCGACGAGCTGCACCGCACCGACACCGCGGCGACGCTGGTGATCGACGACTGGCACCGCGTCACGTCGACGGAGACCGTCGCCGCTCTCGAGTTCCTGCTCGACCGCGGATGCCATCACCTGCAGCTCGTGGTGACGAGCCGCAACCGATCCGGACTTCCGCTCAGCCGCATGCGCGTTCGCGACGAGCTGGTCGAGATCGATTCGACGGCACTGCGGTTCGGGGTGGACGAATCGAACGCCTTCCTGCGCGACATCGGCGGGATAGACCTCGACCCCGAGGACGTGGAGGATCTCACCCGCACCACGGAGGGGTGGGCCGCAGCCCTGCAGCTCGCGTCGTTGTCGTTGCGCGACAGCGACGATCCGTCATGGCTCATCGAGAACATCACCGGCCGGCACCACGCGATCGGTGAGTTCCTCGCCGACAACGTGCTGGCCGGTCTCGAACCCCGGATGTACGAATTCCTCCTCGCGACCAGCATCACCGAATCGATCAGCGGCGGCCTCGCCGCGGCACTCACGGGCGATCCGCGCAGCCAGGCGATGCTCGAGGAGGCGGAGGAACGCGACCTGTTCCTGCGGCACGTCGACGACGAACGCGTGTGGTTCCGCTATCACCACCTGTTCCTCGACTTCCTGCGGCGACGTCTCGAACGCGACCATCCCGACAAGGTCGCGGATCTGCATCGCACCGCCGCCGACTGGTTCGCCCGCAACCGCATGCTGCAGGAGGCCGTCGACCACGCCCTCGCCGCCAACGACACCGACTTCGCCGTCGACCTGCTCGCCGACGACGGCATGTACCTGATGGAGCACGGTCACATCGCCACGCTGCTCGCCCTGATCGACAAACTGCCGCCGCGGGCCGTCGCGAACGATCCGCGCCTGCTGCTCACGCAGGCCTGGGCGAACAGTGCGCTGCTGCGGTTGGACCGGTGTCGCAGAACCCTCGCGGCGGTACGGGAACTGCTCGACCGGGGGGTGACGGACAGCTACGACGTCGAAGCACTGCGCATCGAGCGGATGCGTCGAGGCGTCGATCCTGATGAACTCCGACCGCATCGACGGCATCTACGAGCTCATCGCGCCGTGCCTGGAGAATCCGACCTCCGTGCACCCGTGGGTGGTGGCGGCCGCAGCCGACTTCGCCTCGTACGCCGACATCTTCCGCTTCGACTTCGCCTCCGCGATCGGGCGGCAGGAATGGGCGGAGCCTACCACCGCGAGACCCGCGGACCGTTCGCGTCGATCTACGGTCAGTGCCTGTGCGGCATCGCGGCGAACGAACGACTCGACGTCGCCGCGGCCGAGAAGTACTTCCGCACAGCGCTGCGCCGAGCGCGACGCAACGGCGGGATCCACACCCACGGAGGGCGTCTCGCCGCTGCCATGCTCGGAGAGCTGCTCTACGAACAGGGACGGATCGCCGAGGCCGAAGCACTGCTCGACGAGAGCAACCTGCTCGGAATAGAAGGCGGTGGAACGGATTTCCTCATCGCTCGCTTCGGTACCGCTGCGCGCCTGAAGATGTTGCAGGGCAACCGGGAGGCAGCCGTCGCCCTGCTCGCCGAAGGACTGCGGGTGGCGGCGCTGCACGACCTGCCACGCCTGCGGGCACGCATCGAGAACGAACGGGTCCGGCTCGGGATCACCACCCCCGGCCCTTCGACGCGCACGATGCCGGAGAACACCACACCCCACCCGGACGGAACCGTCGAGATCACCCTCCAGATCGAGGACTCCACCGCGATCCGGCTGCTCAGCGAGAGCGGGGAGCCCGAGGCAGCGGAGCAGGCCGTCGATTGGGCGCGGATGTGGGTGCAGCGCACCGCCTCGCGTCCCCGCGCCCACCTGCAGGCCCACCGTCTGCTCGCCTCCTGCCTGCACGCGGCCGGGCGCATCGAGGAGGCCGAGGAGACCCTGGCCGTCGTGGTCGACGCGTGCGCGGCGCGCGGGATGGTGCGCTATCTGACCGACGGCGGGCCACACGTGATCGCCACGCTCACCTCGATGCAAGGGCGGATCGAGCAGGGCCTGTGGCCTGACGATCGGCCACGGATCGACCTCGGGTTCGTCGACGAGGTGCTGCGATTGGTAGACACCGAGCATCGTCCTGTCGTGTGAACCTCCTACGGGGGACGTGGTGTGAACCTCTCGTATTGCGGGGATCCTGCCGAGGTGACGGACCGATACGACAACTCCATCCGGACCCGGCGGTGGGCCCACGGGAAACTCGTCGACGAAGGTTTCCCGCTCTCCACTGTCTCGGAGCATCTCGCCGATCCCGAGGCCCTCGTCTGGGTGGACCTGTGGAATCCCGAGCACGCCGCTCTGCTCGAACTCGCCGAGGAATGGAACCTCGACCCGCACGCCGTCGAGGATTCGCTCGCACACGGCGAGCGCACGAAGGCCACCCGCTACGCCACCCATACCTTTCTCACGATCTACGCGACGCACCTGTTTCCGGATTCCGAGGACGAGATCAGGCGCACGAGTCCCGGCTCCGCACCACGCGGATCTCCGCCTTCGTCCTGCCCCGCGGCGTCGTCACCGTTCGTCGCGGCACTCCCTTCGACATCGACGAAGTGGTGCGCCGGTGGGACGAGAACACCGACCTGCTGCAGTACGGGCCGGGTGCGCTGATCCACGGCCTTCTCGACACGGTCGTCGACGGGCAGTTCGAGACCATCCAGGAACTCGACGACGCCGCCGAGGATCTCGAGGACTGCCTGTTCGAGGACGGTGCCTCCACCCGGCAGATCCAGCGCCGCGTCTACCGGCTCCGCAAGGAACTCGTGCAGCTCCGGCGGGTCGTGCTGCCGATGCGCGAGGTCGTCAACGCCGTCCTGCGCACCCGCGCCGAGAGCAACCACCACCCGAGCTCGACAGCTCCTACAACGACCTCTACGACCACGTGATGCGTGCTGCGGAGTGGACCGACTCGCTGCGCGAGATGGTGAACACCGTCTTCGAGACGAACCTGTCGCTGCAGGACGCGCGCCTGAACATCGTCATGAAGAAACTGACGGGATGGGCCGCGATCATCGCCGTCCCCACGGCCGTCACCGGCTGGTACGGCATGAATGTGCCCTATCCCGGAGTAGGCGAGGCGTGGGGACTGATGAGTGGGGTCGGGATCATGGTCGTGTCGGCGATCGTGCTGTACGTGCTGTTCAAGCGCCGCGACTGGTTGTGAACCCGCGTTGCTCGGTGAACGGCTCTGTTCAGAGGAAGACCACGAGCAGCACGACGATCACGACGACCACCGCGACGGCAGCGATCACCGCACCCGCCGAACGCCGGCGCTGCACCGGCCCGTCGCGGACGAGTTCGGGATCGGCGTCGGGCGCGTCCCCGATCGGGTCGTTGTTCTCGGGACCGGAGTTGGTGGGATGCGACATCGGTCTCCTCCTGGCTGTCTGTGTCGAAGTCTGACACGGACGAGTCGGTCGTGTTCGGTTTCAGGCTGTTCGGGCCGGGTACTCCGTCAGAGCAACGTTCGATGACACAGGAGGACCCCATGGCCGACTTCGTCGACAAGGCAAAGCACAAGGCAGAAGAAGCGGGCGGCAAGATCAAGGAGAACACCGGTCAGGCGACCGGCGATCGTGATCTCGAAGCGAGGGTCGCGGCGATCAGACCTCCAGCGGTCTGAAGCAGGCAGGCGACAAGGTCTCGGATGCCGTCGAGAACGTCAAGGACGCTTTCAAGAAGTAGCCCCTGAACTGCGCGGTGCCGGTAGTTGCGACTACCGGCACCGCGCTGTTGAGGTGCTCGACACCGCGTCGTTCGTTCGGGTACCGCACCGAGCTGTGCCGGTGCGTGTAGCACCCCGCTCTCACGGGGTGCTGCCGGGACTACTTCGAGGAAGTACCTTCGGTGTCGTCGAAGAAGTGCCAGGTGCCGTCCTGCTCGTTCTGAGCCTCCATGCGCCAGCCGAGTTCGCTGTTGTCGGCGCGCTGGTCGACGAACCAGGCGTGCGCGTCGTCCGCGCTCTCGATTTCCTTGGTATCCACGACGTTCCCGGTCGGTCGATCACTCTGTAGGTAGCCATGCCGAGTGTCTTCCCACGCGACTCGCCGGTCAAACGTCGCGCGAACCTTCTGGTGTAGGTGGAGTCATCGTTCGGCTCGCACATGATGAGCAACCTCGCACCACAGTGCCCGAAGGTTCCGAACCGGACGTGAGAGTTCCCCGCCGCGTGTACCGCGGCCCCTCTTCTTCGCACTGCCCGACGGCCGGGGTCTACCCGGCCGCACCCGAAAGGACGGCCATGAGCCAGAACAAAGAATTCGACAATCCTCTCTTCCTCGCGCCCACCACTCCGGAGGCCGACGCCGAGACCGAACCCGTCACCGCTGTCGCCGAAGTGAGCGGCCCCCACGACTACACCTCGATCTTCTCCGCGCGCGGCGCCTGATCCCGCCTCATCCGACTGTGAAGCTTCCGCCTCGGTCGGCTGCAAAGTCGGCCAGCGCCTGCGACACCTGCTCGGGCCGCCCGTCGTTCTGATCGGCGGCCGCCGTGAGCACATCGAGGTGGTTGTATCCGGGCAGAATCCACCGGCGTTCGTTCGGATGATCCGTCTCGGGCAACGAGATACCTCCGTTCGCCACCAGCGTCACCACAGGATTGCGCGTGACACCGTCGCGGTGGAGATGACCTTCGAAGCGGGTCGCCGATGCGAGGTCGAACGGAAGCCTCGACGGGAAGTACCACTCGGTGAAATCCAGTGGTGGCTCCGACAGATTCCGCGCCAGCTCCGCGATCGACGTCACCTCGCTCCCCCGATCGGTGTACCGCGCCTCGTCGGGTGACGACGCTTCAGTGCTCACCTCGTCGTAGTCGAGCCACCGGTAGACGACTCCCGGATCCGCGAAGACCGCCGGCGACGCCTTGAACGCATCGCCGAAGAATCCCGACCCGAGCACCTCCGGCGTGGCGGGAACAGGAAACAGCTTGTCGCGCACGGGTGCCCCGGTGATGAATCCGACGCTCGCCTGCAGGAACCCCAGCGGTTGCGAATTGTCGTCGAGGATCGCGCCGAGCACCGCCTCGTTGGTCGCGTTCAACGTCCGCACGTCCGGGTCGCCCGTCGCGAACATCGCGTAATCCCCCGCCAGCAGAGTGCGCAACGTCCAGTCGATGTTCGAGTTGTCGGGCATGCGCGGGACGATGCCGTCGATGCCGTCCGGGTCGAGCCGTGCCGCGAGCCGGTGAGTGCGAGCAGATTCGTCGTCTCCGGGTTGATGACCGCGGGAAGTGCCAGCACCGGCGACGCAGTGGAGATCGATCCGGACAGCGCATCGAGCGGAGCGGACACCGTGTCGGCAGATCCGGGAGCGCGCCCCGGCCGGGGAAGGGCGCTCCGGCTCTGATCACCGTATCGAGCGCGAAGTACCCGCCGCACTGGTTGTAACCGGCGTCGTCGATGGTGGCGGGATCTCCGTCGAAGTCCCATTCCGCGAAGTAGCCGGTGATGAAACCACCGAGAGAATGTCCGCCGCACAACACTTTCCGTTTCCGCAGTTCCGGGTCGGGAAGTTCGTGACGCAACAGGTCGTACTGGTCGCGCAGCGTCTGCTCGAGTCCGACCTGCGAAAGCCACGCGACGTCGGCGCCGCTCGCGTGGCCGGCGAATCGTCGCCCGTCCACTTCGGCACCGCGGAAGTAGTAGTCGGTCGCGGTGTCGAGCGAACCCGTCCGCAGTGCCGCCCGGGTACCGGTGTGGTCCTCGAGGCAGTTCGATCGCCGGTCGAGTGCCCAGAACTCGACATGGGCACCACGAGCCGCGGCCGCGATGACGGTGTTGCGCGCGACGCTCTCGAACGCGCCCGCTCCCTCGAAGATCCCGGGCTGGGCGACGAGGATCCGGTCGGCGTCGGCCGAACTCTCCGGTCCGTCGGCCGACCGCCACCGCAGATACGACAACCGGTCGCACGCGGCGGGTCGCGGTCCCGCTTCCGCCGGCAGCGGCGCGGGTATCGACACCACGGACCCGAGCACCTCGCCGGCCAGTGGCGCCGACGAGGTGTACGGCATTTCGGTGCGTCCGGTCGGCTCCGACGCGGTGCGTCCGGTCGGCTCCGACGCGGTGCGTCCGATCGGCTCCGAAGCGATGTGTCCGATCGGCTCTGCCGACACCACCGATGCCGTGAGCACACTTCCCATCACCGCCGCAGCCAGTGCGGCGCCCATCCTTGCGCGCATCCCATCCCCCGATCGTTCGTGCGTATTGAACACCGTTGCGGGAGTCGGGTCTACGGAAACGGCAGAAGAAAGGACCCGTCGGAGTTCACCGACGGGCCCTTCATCGTCCACGCAAGGGGGAGGCGTGCGCAGACCGATGGCCTGCCGTTTGGGGGAGGTGACAGGGACCATCACTCGAAGAGTCGGGACCTTCGACCCTTCCGTTACGGGTGAAATGTGAGGGTGACACCCTGACCTGGGCTTTTGCGTAACTTCGGGTCACATCTTCCGTTCTGCTCCCGTCCCGGTGGTCCCTGGAGGGCATGGTGCTAAGGTCGCCCGTGACACGGGGTGCTCCGCACGAGCGGGGCTGAGATCACACCCGTCGAACCTGATCAGGTAATGCTGACGAAGGGATGTCCCGACATGACCATGCCTGTACCCACATCGATCCGTCCCCTGCCCGCGCAGTGAAGGCGCGGCGGACTCTCGCCGGACTGCTCACCCTCGTCGCCGCACTCTCCGCGGTCGTCGGGTGCTCGTCCGATTCCGGGAGCGACACCATCCGATTCGCGTTGGACTGGACGCCCAACACCAATCACACCGGCCTGTACGTGGCGCAGCAGGAGGGTCTGTTCGCCGATGCGGGTCTCGACGTCGAGATCCTGCCGTACAACAACGCGACCCCCGACACCCTCGTCGACGCCGGTAGCGCCGAGTTCGGGATCTCCACGCACGCCACATCGACCATCGGCAGAGCTGCGGGTTCCCGGACCGTCGCGGTCCTCGCACCGCTGCAGCACTGGGCGACGGGGATCGCCGTGCGGGCCGACAACGCCGAGATCACGCGGCCGGCGGATCTCGACGGCAAGACCTTCGCGGCTTCGCGAACCCCGGTGAGGACGAGATGCTCGCCGAGGTGATCCGCAACGACGGTGGTCGCGGTGAGTTCGAGAACGTGACGCTCGGGACGTCGTCGTACGAGGCCGTCTACTCGTCGACTGCCGACTTCACCGTGTCGTACCTGGCATGGGAGGGCCTCGAGGCCGAGCACCGCGGCCTGCCCATGCGGTACTTCGGTTTCACCGACTACGGCTTCCCCGACGCGTACGCGATCGTCGTCGACGGCAACGAGGACTGGATGACGGAGAACCCGGAGCAGGCCCGCGCTTTCGTGCAGGCGCTGCACCAGGGTTACCGGATCGCCGCCGACGATCCCGATCGCGGGCCCGGGCCTGATCGAGGCGAACCCCGGGGCCTTCCCCGATGAGGAACTCGTCTACGAGAGCCAGCGCATGCTCGCCGCCGAGTACATGCGCGACGCCTCCGGCGCCGTCGGGGTCCTCGACGCCGGGAAATGGTCGGGCTATGCCCGATTCCTCTACGAGAACGGCCTGTTGTCCGGACCCGACGGCAGCCCGTTGACGACCGAGCCCGACTGGTCGACCTATGTCACCGATGACTACCTCGAAGACCGATAGCACCGGCCGCGCACGTCGACTCCTTCCTGCCCTGCTCGTCGCCGGGGCGCTGGTCGCGATCTGGCAGACGTACGTCGTGGTGAGCGGTATCCGCCCGCAGGTGTTGCCCTCCCCGCACGCGTTCTCACGCAGGGATGGGCGCATCGCGTCGACATCGCCGGGCACGCGTGTCCACTCTGCAGGTCACGCTCGTCGGGTTCGCCGTGTCGCTGGCCCTCGCGTGGACCCTCGCGATCGCCGTGGACTTCTCGCCGTGGCTGCGACGGGCCTTCGTGCCGCTGTTCGTGGTGTCGCAGACCCTGCCGATCATCGCGCTCGCACCCTTGATGATCATCTGGTTCGGATTCGGACTACTGCCGAAGATTCTCGTCATCGCGCTCGTGACGTTCTTCCCCGTCGCGATCGGACTGCTCGAAGGGTTCGCGGCGGCCGACCGCGAGGCGGGCGCGTTGCTGCGCAGCATGGGCGCGTCGCGGTGGCAGCAGTTCCGTTACGTGCGCCTGCCGTCCGCGCTTCCCCGCTTCTTCACCGCCCTGCGGATCGGGATCACCTACGCCGTAGTGGGGGCGGTGTTCGCCGAATACGTCGGCGCGACATCCGGTCTGGGCATCTACATGAGTACCCAGAAGAATTCGTTCCGCACCGATCTCGTGCTCGCAGCCGTGGTGGTGACGGCCGTTCTGTCGCTCACGTTGTACGCGCTGACCTACGTCGTCGAACGGGTAGTCGCGCCGTGGGCACTCACGAAGGGTGCGAAATGAGTGCGGTGAGGGTGACCTCGGTCCACAAGGCGTACGGCGACCGGGCGGTGATCGACGGCGTCGACTGTTCCGTCGAACCCGGTGAGTTCGTGTCCCTCATCGGGCCGAGCGGGTGCGGCAAGTCGACGCTGTTCTCGATCGTCGCGGGGCTCGAACAACCCGACACCGGAGAGGTTCTCGTCGGCGACTCCCCCGCAGCTCCCGGGCGGGTCGCGCTGATGCCGCAGAAGGACCTGCTGTTCCCGTGGCGGACGGTGCTCGACAACTGCACACTCGGGCTCGAGGTGCAGGGTGTACAGCGATCGGACGCTCGTGCCCGCGCCCGCGACCTGCTGCCGACCTTCGGCCTGGCCGGCTTCGAGGACGCTGCCCCGCACCAACTGTCGGGCGGTATGCGTCAACGCGCGTCGCTAGCACGCACGGTGCTGCAGGGGCGCGACGTGCTCCTGCTCGACGAGCCGTTCGGCGCACTCGATTCGCTGACCCGCACCGAGATGCAATTGTGGTTGCAGCAGGTGTGGCAGCAGCATCGGTGGACGGTGCTGATGGTGACGCACGACGTCCGCGAGGCGGTGTTGCTGTCCGATCGGGTCGTCGTCCTCGGTCCGCGACCGACGCGGGTGGAGCACGAGGTGCGTGTGCACCTGCCTCGACCTCGAACCCTGGAGATGTGCGCGTCGAGCGAGTTCGTGGCGCTCGAGCAGGAACTGGTGGACCTCCTGCACCGGTCACGTCACGGGGATCAGCGGAGGATGCCCTCCAGATAGTCGCCGGTCGCTCTGCCCACCGGCGGTGCATCCGCTACAAAATTCGTCGTCCGCTACAGCAATTTGCCGTAGCGGATAGCGAGAACGGTAGCGGATGTGTCCGCCAAGGCGGAGCCTGGCTGTCACCGGCGGTGGTTCGGGCGTCGAGCAGTTCGGCCTGACCGAGTGCCTGAAGCCGGAGGTCGAGGCGGCGGGATACGACATCACCGTCGCCGCGGTTCTGCCCGGCCCGGTGGTCAGCAGGATCTTCGAGCGGGCCGGCGGGGACTCGGAAGCCGATGCGCTCGAACGCGAGGCGATGTTCAAGGTCGGCGAGACCGCCATGCCTGTGGAGGCGTAGCGCACCTCCGAGCTGTGGTCATCCATCCGCTACACGAATCGCCATCCGCTATGGCAATTTGCTGTAGCGGATGGCAAGCGATGTAGCGAAGGCATCGGGGCGAGCCCGGACCTGTGCCCCCAGTGGGACTCGAACCCACACTTGGCGGATTTTAAGTCCGCTGCCTCTGCCAATTGGGCTATAGGGGCGTGGGGATCACATTAGCGTTCACGACTGTCCACCGCCGCGCCGGGGCGCGAGATTCTTGAAGTACCGTGCGACGGGCCAGCGTTCGTATCCGGCACCCTCGTAGACGGCGCGGGCGCGGGCATGGCCGGGGTCACCGCCCGTCTCGACCATCATCATCGTCATCCCGGCGGCGCGGACGAGGTCGTCGGCGTGGTTCATCAACGTCGACGCGACGCCTTTGCGCTGATGACGGGGGTCGACGGCGAGCACGTGGATCTCCCCATGCTGTCCTCCGGGTGCACGCGCACCGATACCCAGCCGAGCAGCTCGTCGCCGTCGACGGCCAGATGGACCGACTCGGGTTCGTCGTCGAGGACCCTGCCGAGGTCGTCGATCTGCCGCGCCTCCCAGCCGTTCGGATAGAAGGAGTCGTAGACGAAGGCCGGGACGGCGGGTCGGTACAGCTCGAAGACGGGACGCCACGCCCGGATCGAGAGATCGAGTACGTCACTTCGTCGTTCGGCCGTGTACGGTTCGATCCTCATTGCTCCTCGACCTCCTCGGATCCGACTTCGAGTGTGCTCCTCGTCCGGGTTGTAACGCACCTCGATTTCCGGCCGACATCCTGCGGGGACACAAGTACACAGCGGACAGCCGGGTGGTGGACCGGGCACGAAGAGAAGGATCATGGATGCGCTTCACGACCGCACGACCACTGACCGGGCGACTCGCCACCGCGGTAGCCGTCGTGGCCCTGGCAGCGACGCCGAGCCTGGTGGCCCCACCTTCTGCACAGGCCGAGGGCATCGTCTACCCCGCGTCCGTGAACGACTCCTTCTACAGCACCCCCGACGACATCGCCGACCGGCAGCCCGGTGACGTCCTCGCAGCGCGCGTCGTTCCGCCGCCGCTCGGATTCCCGGGCACCGACGCCGTCCAGCTGAAGTTCCGGTCGACGAACTCCGCCGGCGAACCGATCTCCGCCGTGACGACCGTGCTGTCCCCTCAGGGTGGAGCGCCAGGTCGTCCGCTCGTCTCGTACCAGGCGATCATCAACGCGCTCGGGCTCGAGTGCGCCCCGTCCACCGCCCTGTACGCGCCGAACCCGCTGCGAGGAATCCGGGAGTCCCCCGGCCTGCTCATCGCGATCCAGCGCGGCTGGTCGCTGGCCGTTCCCGACCATCTGGGACCGAACAGCGCCTACGGTGCCGCGAAGGTCGGCGGGCAGATCACCCTCGACGGCATCCGGGCCGCGCAACGCTACGCCCCGCTCGAACTCGCCGACAGCCCGGTCGGCATCGCCGGCTACTCCGGCGGCGGGATGGCGACGGCGATGGCGGCAGCACTCGCCCCGACCTACGCACCCGAGATCCCGATCGTCGGCTCCGCCTACGGTGGCGTCCCGATGGACATCGGCGAGATGGCCCGGGAGCTCGGCGAATCCGCCCATCCGGCCTTCGGTCTGGCGATGGCTGCCGCCCTCGGCCTCGAACGTGAGTACCCGGACCGAATGCCGGTCAGCAAGCAGCTCAACGGCGCAGGCCGGGAACTGCGCGACCGCATCGCCAACGCGTGCACCAACGAGATCCTGCTCGCCGGTGCGGGTCGCAGCATGGCCGACGTCGCCGACGCCGCGGTGGGTCTCGCTCTGCTCGACAGCCCCACCGTGCAGGAGGTGCTGATGGAGAACAGCGTCGAGCAGGTCCCGACGGTGCCGAATGCCCCGGTGTACGAGTGGCATTCACCGACCGACGTGCTGATCCCCCTCGATGCGATCTCCACGACCCTTCGCAGGTACTGCGACACCGGGGTGCCGGTGCGGACCGAACTCGTGCCGAGCCCGGATCACATCACCGCCGCCGTGATCGGCCTGCCGGGTGCGCTGGACTTCCTCGACGGCCGCTTCGCAGGCGTTGCGCCGTCGTCGGATTGCGGAGCACTCTGACCGATCTGTGGATATGCATCGGGCCGCCTCGAATGACGAGGCGGGCCCGATGTCGTCTCATATCCCCTGCGGGACGGGAGATCGAATCAGATCACGGTGATACCGGTGGCCTGGGGGCCCTTGGCTCCCTGGCCGATCTCGAAGCTCACGCGCTGGTTCTCGTCGAGGCTGCGGTAGCCGCCCGACTGGATCTCCGAGTAGTGCGCGAACACGTCAGCGCTGCCGTCCTCGGGGGCGATGAAGCCGAATCCCTTGTCGGCGTTGAACCACTTCACGATTCCCTCTGCCATGTCTGTCTCCTTCTGTCGTGTTACTCGAGCTCCGCCGAGAGTTCGGTGGAGCGAGGCCGCCATCACATGCGGTGACTTCCGAAAGGAGAACCAACCGCCCGCAACAAGGATTTGCGAGCGTGGACAAGACGCGAACAAAAACTTCGACCGAGACACAGTCAACCACACATTCGCCGATTCGTGTGGACCGAGCCCCGGAAACCGGGGTCGAACCCACACGGATCGGAGAACTAGCGGGCGACGGAGAGAGCGATACCGTCGAGGATGTCGTGCTCGCTCACGACCAGCTCGGTGATGCCCGCCCGACTCCCCAGCTCCTCGGCGAGGACGGTGGTGATGATCGAGCCACCGCCGATGACGTCGACGCGGCCGGGATGCATGGGGCCGAGCGCCGCGCGCTTCTCGCGGGTCGCGGCGACGAGACCGTCGCACACCTCGCGCAGACGGTCGAACGGCACCGACGACAGGTGGATCTTCTCCGAGTCGTACTCGTCCAGTTCGAGAGCGAGCGCCGCAAGGGTGGTCATGGTGCCCGCGACACCCACCCAGGTGTGGGCTTGCTCGACCGGCACCCGCTCGAGCGCTTCGCGGATCTTGCCCGCCGCGACCTCCCGTGCCGCAGCGACCTGCTCGGCGGTCGGTGGGTCGTCGTGCAGGCACCGCTCGGTCAGCCGGACGCAGCCGATGTCGGTGGAGTAGGCGGCGTGCACACCGTCGGCGTCGCCGAGAACTACCTCGGTGGATCCGCCACCGAGATCGACGACGACGAAAGGACCACGCGCGGAGTCGAGTTCGCCGACAGCGCCGGCGAAGGACAGACGCGCCTCCTCGTCGCCGGTGATGACCTCCGCCTCGGCGCCGGGAATCACGGCACCGAGCACCTCACGGGTCATCGCGAAGAAGTCCTCACGGTTGCTCGCGTCGCGCGTGGCCGAGGTGGCGACCATGCGGACCGCGGTGGCGCCGGTCTCGCGGATCAGGTCGGCATACTCCACCAGCGCGACCCGCGTGCGTTCGATCGCCTCGGGTGCGAGACGACCGGTGGCGTCGACGCCCTGCCCGAGCCGCACGACCTTCATGAGGCGGGTGACGTCGGTGAGCGTGCCGTCCTCCGCGATGTCGGCGATCAGAAGACGGATGGAGTTGGTACCGCAGTCGATTCCCGCGACCCTCACTGTTCTTCTCCACGCAGCTCGGCGTAGGTGGGCCAGTCGGCGGGGATCGCCGTGCCACGCAGACCGGCGTCGGCGGCGAGTGCGACGGATTCGTCGCCGAGCGGGTTGACGCCCGGTCCCTTCGCGAGCGAATGGGCAATCAGCACGTGCAGGCACTTGACGCGCTCGGGCATGCCGCCGCCGGTGAAGTCGGTACCGAGCGACTCGATCGCGTCGCGTTCGGCCAGGTACGACTCGTGGGCGCGCCGGTAGCCCGCAGCCAGTTCCTCGTCGGTGCCGAGACGCTCGGTCATCTCCTTCATGACCCCGGCCGATTCCTGCCGGCTCGCTTCGGCTGTGAGGCGCGGTCGGTGAGGTAGTACAGCGTCGGGAAGGGCGTGCCGTCGGGCAGCTTGGGCGCGGTCTTCACCACTCCGGGCGCACCGTCGGGGCAACGGTAGGCGATGGCCAGGACGCCGCGGGGTTCGCGCCCGAGCTGGGCGGCGACGGCGTCGAGGTCTTCTTGCGTGACGTGATCGGTCACCCGGGTACATCTCCTGGTTCTGGGGGTGCCACAGGCATCTGCTGCGGCACGGGTTCGGGCTCGGGTTCGGGTGCCGGTTCTGAGACCGACAACCACAGGTCGCTGTACCAGGCGCCGGTCGTCGGCCGCTCGGGTTCGCGCTCCTCGCGTTCGGGCGGGGCGTCGCCAGGGAGTTGCACCTGGTAGGGAATATCGCCGGGGACGACGAACCGCAGTCGCTCGCGGGCCTGGGCGCGGACCCAGGCCGGGTCCTCCATGCGGGCCTTCTGCTCTTCGAGGGCCGCGATCTCCTGTTCGAGCTGCACGCGTTCGGCGGCGAGCTGCTCGGCTTCGGAACGCTGGCTCACGTAGGTGCGCAGCGGCACCGCGAGGGTGAGGGCGAGACCGCACACGACGAGGGCGAGCACCACTGCGCGGCCGGTGGACAGGCCCAGGACGGTGCGTTCGGTGCGGGGGCGGCGGGAGTCGCGGGGCG
>LATQ01000001.1:2176646-2190981 GCA_001017865.1 Rhodococcus sp. IITR03 | reverse complement strand
GGCCGGCTCGCCAGCCGGAGCGAGCGCCCGCCGACGGGTCGGCGCCACGGTCCGACGCACAAGCGGACGTCGCCACTACGACGGCGAACAGACCCGCCATCGATTTCGAGGCAGCACTGAGTTTCACGACGATGGACTCCTTGGTCTCGGTCTGGGCCGAAGCGCAATTCCGGGGCGCCGGACGGTAGGCCGGGTGTCGCGAAGGTAGCCACCCCGCAGAGTGAGACCTGGACCACTCTCACTCACCGGGACAAATCTGTGACAGTGGACACAGCGCCTAGGATTCGATGCACCAGGTCACCCGAAACAGTTCTTCGATCCCCCTGTGTACGCCCTGCTGCGCGACGAAACCGTGCGGGACCGAGAAAGGCGAATCCTTGACAGCACAAGCAGATCTGCAGCAGATGTTGCAGCAGGTCGTTTCCCAGCTCACCGGCCCCGGTGGCCGATTCGAAATCGTCGAAGAGGACGTGCGCGGCAACCGGATGCAGGTCATGCGCAACCGCGACCGCCGCATCGGCGACCTCGTCGCCGCGTCCCGGAAATGGGGCGACCGCGACTACCTCGTGACTGCCGATCGCCGCCTCTCGTTCAGCGCGCACGCCGATGCCGTGGCCGCCCTGGCGACCGTCCTGCGCGACGAGCACGGCGTGAAGAAGGGCGACCGCGTCGCGCTTCTCGCGGCCAATTCCCCCGAATGGATCATCACCTTCTGGCCGCTCAGTGTCTGGGCGCAATCGCAGTGGGCCTCAACTCCTGGTGGACGCCGCCCGAAATTGCCCACGGCGTGAACTTGGTTCGGCCCAAGGTGATCGTCGCCGACGCCAAGCGCGCCGAGTTGCTGGCGAGAGCAGAGGTCTCCGGGTTCGATCTGCTCACCACCGAGCAGGACGTGCCTCGGATCGTGGCCGCCGCGTCCGGCGCCGAACTGCCGTCGGCCGACGTGGAGGAGGACGATCCCGCGGTCATCCTGTTCACGAGCGGTACCAGTGGCGTCCCAAGGGGGCACTGCACTCCCACCGCAACGTGCTCGCCGTCGTCGACTATCACCGATACTCCGACGCGCTGGTTGCCGCGATGCAGCAGCGCCCCTATGACGACTCGGTGCCCAGCGACAACCGGTACCTCCTGACCTCACCGTTGTTCCACATCGCGAGCCTGCACAACCTTGCGGTGCCGCGACTCGCAACGGGAAGCGCCGCTGTCATGACGGAAGGCGGGTTCGACGTCGACAAGGTCTTCACGCTCATCGAGCGCGAGAGGGTGACCAACTGGGGTGCGGTGCCGACGATGGCTTCGCGCATGCTCGAGCACGAGAACACCGACAGGTACGACCTCGGCTCGCTCACTGCGTTCGCGCTGGCTTCTGCTCCGTCCTCCCCCGCGTTCAAGCAACGCCTGCAGGCGAAGTTCCCCTTCGCGCGACAGGCTCTGGTGGACAGCTACGGTCTGACCGAGTGCAGCACCGCGATCGCCATGGCGACGGCCCCGGAAATCGAGGCTTTCCCCGGAACCCTCGGCTCCCCCATCATCACGGTGAGCATGGAGATCCGCGATCCGTTCGGCGAACGGGTGCCCGACGGCACCGAGGGCGAGATCTGCGTCCGCAGTCCCTACGTAATGCTCGGCTACTGGGAGGATCCGGCCGCAACGGACGCGGCCATCACCCCGGAGGATGGTTGCGTACCGGCGACTACGGCACGATCGAGAACGGACGCCTGCGGCTCACGGGCCGGCGGTCCGATCTCATCCTGCGCGGCGGCGAGAACGTCTATCCCACGGAGATCGAACAGCGACTCGACGAGCACCCCGACGTCGTCGAGAGCGCCGTGATCGGCGTGGACCACGAGGATCTGGGACAGGAGGTCGCCGCCGTCGTCGTGCTGCGACCCGGCAGCACGATCACCGAGGACGAGTTGCGAGCCTTCTGCGCCGAGCGACTGGCCTACTACAAGGTCCCCACCGTCTGGCGGATCACGCAGGATCTGCTCCCCCGCAACGCGACCGGCAAGATCATCCGACGCTCGATCACCGCCTGATCGGCGAGCACACCGGTCACTCGCCGAGCCCGAACAGCGAGGCGGCGTTGTCGCGGCACACCGCGCGGATCCATTCGCTGTCGGGCGCGACGCGTTCGAGCACCTCGAGCTGGTGGAGATAGCCGTACGGGATGTTCGGAAAATCCGTGCCGAGCAGGATCTTCCGGCGCAGCGTGTCGAGGCGCGGCAACTGATCCTTCGGGAAGGGTGTGTCCTCCTCGACGAAATCGGTGAACGCCATCGTCGTGTCGAGATGCACCCGCTCGTAGTGCTCCGCGAGGTCGAGGAACTCGCGGTACTCGGGCAGACCCATGTGCGCGACGATCACCGTCAGCTGCGGGTACCGGCGCATGAGCTCCTGCATCGGGGCGGGACCGGTGTACGTGCCGGGCGCCGGGCCCGATCCGCAGTGCACGACGATGGGCACGCCCGAGTCCTCGAGCAGGCCCCACACGTCGTCGAGGAGCGGGTCGAGCGGCGAGTAGTCGCCGACCTGGATGTGGGATTTGAACACGCGCGCGCCCGCCTCGATCGCCGACGCGACGTACTCCTTCGCGTCGGCCTCCGGGTAGAAGGTGGCGGTGTGGAGGCAGTCGGGGGTCCGGGCCGCGAAGTCGGCCGCCCACGAGTTGAGCCACGCCGCCATCTCCGGCTTGTGCGGGTACAGCATGGCGGTGAACCGGTGCACCCCGAAGTCGCGGAGGCGCGCGACGCGTTCCTCCTCGTCGTGCCGGTAGGTGATCGGCCACGGCCGGCCGACGAGCGGACCCGCGGAGTCGAAGTACGCCCAGACCTTGTCCATGACGCTGCGAGGCATGAAGTGCGTGTGGACGTCGATCAGGTGATCGAGGCCGTGGGTGCTCCGGAACCGTGCGACCGACTCGACTTCGTTCATGCCGCGACCCTATCCGGCGACCCTCGGCAGGGGTGACGTGAGTAGTTGATATTCGCTCCGGGAGATCGTTGTCACATACCCCCAGCAGGACAAAGGTTTGCCTTACCAATACTATATGAAACTTGAATTACCGATCCGCGAGCGTCTTGGCACATGTCAGCACGCCGTCCGACCCTTCCTCGGAGTCACCCGTGAAACTGAATCTCAAGCGCCTGCTCCTCGCACCGGCCCTCGCCGGGGCGCTCGTCCTGACCGCCTGCGGTGACAGCGGTACCGACAGCGCCGACGCCGAGAACGGCGCGACCGTCACCATCGAGACCAACAACGGTGAGATGGAAGTTCCGGCGGACCCCGAGCGTGTGGTGGCCCTCGACAACAAGTCGTTCGAGATGCTGCGCGATTGGGGCATCACGCCCGTCGCCCTGCCGAAGACCCTCCTCCCCAACACGGGCTTCGAGGAGTGGCGTGAGGACGACTCCATCCTCGATGTCGGCACGCACCGCGAGCCGAAGCTCGAACTGGTCAGCGAGGCCGAGCCGGATCTGATCATCGGCGGTTCGCGCTTCACCGAG
Source organism: Rhodococcus sp. IITR03 (assembly GCA_001017865.1). The sequence goes on along the minus strand of LATQ01000001.1, from coordinate 2,187,475 downwards.
TTCACCGGAGAACTGTCGAAGATCGCGCCGGTCGTCGACGTCTCCGCGCTGGACGATTCCGAGGGCGGCTACATCCAGGGACTGAAGGATCAGACCCTCGCGCTCGGGCAGATCTTCGAGAAGGAAGCCGAGGCCGAGGCGATCGTTGCCGAGCTCGAGGCTGCAACCGAGGCTGCCCAGGACGCCACGAACGGTGAGAGCGTCTTTCTCGCGGTCGTCGCGGGCGGCAAGATCGACAACGGTGCAGGCCGTATCGGCCGCCTCCTCGAGGGCGCGAACCTGAAGGACGTCTTCGCCGGCGACGCCGGTGATGTCCACGGCGATTCCGGTCTCGCTCCCGAGACCATCGCGCAGGCGAACCCCGACTGGATGATCGTCCTGGACCGCGACTCCGCCACCGCCGTGCCGGGCGAGGAAGCCCCGCAGCCGGCCGCCGCGGTGATCGACGCGCAGGAGCGTTCGCCAACACCACCTTCGCCACGAAGGACCAGATCATCTACCTGGACGGTGACTTCTACAAGCGTGAGGGCATCGAGTCCTACACCGAAGCGTTCCAGCAGATCGCCGACGCGTTCGAAGCTGCGAACCAGTCGGCACAGTAAGTCCCTGTTGTTCGACGCTCCACAGCAGCCTGCCCCGACCCGGATCACGGGCCGGGGCAGGCTGCGTGTGTGAGCGCACCTTCTCCGGATCCGAGCCCCCATGACGAAGAACAAAGTGCTGCTGCCGGTGATCTCGGTGGTCGTTCTGGCACTGACCGTGGCGTCCCTGATGGTCGGCGGCTACGACATCACCCTCGAGTCGCTGATCCACGACCCTGCGGCCCGCGAGATGTTCTTCATCTCCCGCGTGCCGCGAACCCTCGCCTGATCTTCGCGGCCGTCGCGATGAGCATCTCGGGCGTGATCATGCAATTGATCACCCAGAACAAGTTCGTCGAACCGACCACCGCGGGCACCGCACAGTGGGCCGGTCTCGGCCTGCTGGCCACATTGATCGTCGTTCCCGACGCGTCGCCGATGGTCAAGATGGTGATCTCGGTGATCTTCGCGTTCGCGGGAACGATGGTCTTCATCGTCGTCCTGCGCCGGATCGCGCTGAAGTCATCGATCATCGTGCCGCTCGTCGGCATCATGCTCGGTGCCGTGGTCGGCTCGATCACCACTTTCCTCGCCGGCAACTTCGACCTGCTGCAGTCGATGTCGGCGTGGCGTTCGGGTGGCTTCAGCAGTGTGGTGCGCGGCTTCTACGAACCGCTGTGGGCGGTGCTCGCCGTCGCCGTCCTCGCCTATCTCCTCGCCGACCGGTTCACCATCGCCGGTCTCGGTAAGGACCTCGCCACCAACGTGGGGTTGAAGTACGAGCAGGTCGTCTTCCTCGGCGTCATGCTCGTCGCGATCGCCACCGGCGTCACCACCGTGGTGGTGGGCTTCATCCGTTCCTCGGCCTGATCGTCCCGAATCTCGTGTCGATGATGCTCGGCGACGACATGCACAAGAACCTGCCTGGGTCGCCGTCATCGGCGCCGGACTACTTCTCGCGTGCGACCTCGTCGGCCGCACGATCGTCGCCCCCATGGAGATTCCCGCGTCCGTCGTCCTCGGCGTCGTCGGCGCGGTCGTCTTCATCACTCTCGTTCTGAGGCAGCGTCGTCATGTCAGTGCTTGATTCCGTACGCGCCCGGGCCGTCCCGGCCGGCAAGGGTGAGCGCCGTCGCCTGTCGCCGGGAGTGCGTCTGGCCATCGTCGCCGTGATCGCCGCCGTAGCGGTCGCCTGCTATCTGTTCCTGTTCATCCGCGGCTCGTTCGACTTCACCTTCCGCGCCGGCTCACCGTCCTGGGAGCCATGCTGGTCGCGGCGTTCGCGCACGGCATGGGGACCGTCGTGTTCCACACGGTCACCGACAACCGCATCCTCACGCCGTCCATCATCGGGTTCGATTCCCTGTACACGCTGATGCAGACGCTGACGGTCTTCTTCTTCGGAGCCACCGCGATCGCGACATCCGAAGGCATCCCGAGCTCGTCCTCCAGACCGCGCTCATGGTGGCGCTGGCGACCCTGCTCTACCGCTGGTTGTTCTCCGGTCGTTTCGGCAGCCTGTTCCTGATGCTGCTCGTCGGCGTCGTGCTCGGAATGGCGTTCGACAGTCTCTCGACGTTCATCCAGCGAGTGCTCTCCCCCACCGAGTACGACATGCTCTCGGTCGAGCTGATGGGCCGCCTGTCGTCCGTACCCGGCGACTATCTGCCCCTCGCGTTCGGCATCTGCATCGTCGTCGGGGTGATCCTGTGGCGCCGTCGCCACCGTCTCGATGCGCTACTGCTCGGCCGTGACACCGCGACCAACATCGGTGTCGCCTACAAGCGCGAGTTGACGCTGATGCTCGTCCTCATCGCGCTGCTCGTGGCGTTCGCGACCGCACTCGCCGGACCCATGACCTTCTTCGGCTTCCTCGTCGCCACCCTCGCCTATCAGATCGCCGGTTCGTACAAGCACCAGTACGTCATGCCCATGGCGTTCCTGCTCGGCGTGATCACCCTCGCCTTCGGCCAGTTCTTCATGCAGCACATCTTCTACGCGGGCGGATTCCTGACGGTGATCATCGAATTCGTCGGCGGCATCCTGTTCCTGTTCATGCTCCTGAGAAAGGGAACGCTGTGATCGAGTTCCACGACGTCTCGATGTCGTACCAGGACAAGCGGGTCCTCGGACCCGTCTCCGGCACGATCCGCGAGGGCGGCATCACCTCCCTGATCGGACCGAACGGTGCCGGCAAGTCGACGCTCATGACGATCATCGGCCGACTGCTGCAACCCACCGGCGGCACCGTCACCGTCGGCGGACTCGACGTTCGGTCCACGAAGACACAGGAACTGGCCAAGCACCTGTCGATCCTGCGGCAGGAGAACCACATCACCGCACGCCTGACGGTCCGCGAACTGGTCGGCTTCGGTCGATTCCCGCACTGTCAGGGCAGACTCACCGCGGAAGACGTGCGGCACGTCGACGAGGCGATGGAATTCCTCAACCTCACCGACCTCGCAGACCGCTTCCTCGATCAGCTCTCCGGCGGCCAGCGGCAGCGCACCTTCGTGGCGATGGTGCTGGCACAGGACACCAAGTACGTGCTGCTCGACGAGCCGCTCAACAACCTCGACATGAAGCACGCCGTGCTGATGATGCGTCAGCTGCGGCGGGCGGCGGACGAACTGGGCAAGACGATCGTGCTCGTCATCCACGACGTGAACATCGCCGCCGCGTACTCCGATCACATCATCGCGTTGCGCGACGGCCTGATCGTCACCAGCGGAACGTCCGACGAGATCATGCGGGACGAGATCCTCACCGACGTGTTCGATACCCCCGTGACCGTCCACGCGATCAACGGGCAACCTACCGCGGTCTACGCGCGCTGAGCGGAACTCCGCTCAGAACAAGGTCAATTCGGCGTCGTCGGCGCGCTTCGGCGGCTTGTGCGCGACCACAGGCGTACTGGGCACCTCGATCGGTCCGGGCTTCGCCGCGATCTCGCGGGCGGCCTGGCCGGCGAGCGTGTCGGCCATCTCGTTGAAGTGGTTGCCGACGTGGCCGCGCACCCAGCGGAAGCGCACCGGGCCGGTGCGGTCGGTGAGCTCGCGGTCGATGGCGCGCACGAGTTCGAGGTTCTTCACCGGCGCGCCGGTGGCCGTCTTCCAGCCCTTGCGCTTCCATCCGGGCAGCCACTCGGAGGCGCACTTGATCGCGTACTGCGAATCGGATTCGATGATCATCGGCTCGGCGCCGGGATGCGCCCGCAGTGCCTCGAGCACCGCCCGGAGCTCGGCGATCTGGTTCGTGCCCGAACGCTCACCGCCCACGCGCTGGTCTCGTGATTGACCCACGCCCACCCGATGGCGCCACCGGGATTGCGAAGGCAGGATCCGTCGGTGCTCACGATGATCATGCGCCCGACCATAGCCGCACCCTCCGACACCACGAAAGTCGGCTCCAGCGCACAGAGTCGCGAAAGTCGGCTCCAGCGCACGGAGTCGCGAAAGTCAGCTCCAGCGCACAGAGTACGGTAGAGCGGTGACCGTGTCCGACGAGCGAGGCCGTCGCATCGCGAGCGTGGCGGACGAAGCACCCCTCGACATCCGCGTGCGCGTGCCGTGGCCCGTCGACGTGGTGCGCACCCTGCGCCCGCTGCAGCGCGGGCCGTGGGATCCGTGCCACCGCGTCGTCGCAGGCGCCGTCTGGCGCACCTCCCGGATGGACACCGGTGCCGTGACGTATCGGCTCACCCAGGACGGTCCGCACGGCGCGCGGTGCCTGGCGTGGGGTCCGGGTGCATCCGAGCTGGTCGAGCGGCTGCCGGCTCTGCTCGGCACCGACGACGACCCGTCCGGCTTTCTTCCCGAGCATCCCCTGCTCGTCGAGGCGCATCGACGCATGCCCGCCCTGCGCATCACCCGCACCGGCCGGGTGCTCGAATCCCTGGTGCCGGCCGTCCTCGAACAGCGGGTGCACGGGGTGGCGGCGTTCGCGTCCTGGCGTCGTCTCGTCACGTGGTTCGGCGATCCGGCACCCGGTCCGGCCCCGGAGGCATGCGCGTGCCGCCGTCCGCAGCGACCTGGCGGACCGTACCGTCCTGGGAGTTCCATCGAGCGAACGTCGACCCCGGCCGGGCACGCACCGTGGTGCGGTGCGCGCAGGTCGCCGACTCGCTCGAACGGCTCGTCCACGAATCGCCCGCCGACGCCCGACGGAAACTACGGGTCGTTCCGGGAGTGGGCGTGTGGACGGCCGCGGAGGTCGCCCAGCGCGCGTTCGGCGACACCGATGCGCTCTCCGTCGGCGACTACCACCTCGCGAAGGTGGTCGGATGGGCACTGCTCGGCCGCCCCCTCGACGATCCCGGCATGATCGAGTATCTCGAACCCGTACGCCCGCAGCGTTATCGGGCAGTGCGGCTGATCGTGGAGTCCGGTGGGTACGCGCGGGTTCCGAAGCGCGGGCCTCGCACCCCGATCACCGACCATCGTCGGCGGTGACGGGGTCTCGATCCGGCGCGCCCGTCCTCGTAGACTCGGTCCCATGTCCGCCACCCACGACGCGGCCGGCCCCGGTCGGCTCGGACACCTCCCGAGTTATCTGATGACCCAGGCGGCGCGACACGTGCATCGCGTCGTGTTCGACCGCCTCGATTCCGCCGATGCCCGAGGCCACCACTACCGGATCCTGGCCGCCCTCGAGGAATACGGACCGTCCAGTCAGATCGACCTCGCCCGTCGCTGCGGGCTCGATCGCAGCGACGTCGCCTCCTCCGTCGACGCACTCGTCGACCGGCGTTTCGTCGAGCGAGCACCCGACCCGACCGATCGGCGACGCAACATCATCACCCTCCCCCAGCGCGGGCGCCGGCGACTGTTCGATCTCGACCGGATGCTCACCGCGGCGCAGGACGAGGCGTTCGCTCCCCTCGACGCGGCCGAACGAGCACAGCTCACCGCGATGCTGACGAGGATTGTCGAGTATCACACCAGGCCTGCGCCGATGTCCGCGCAGCAGCCGTAGGCTTGTAGAGGTGCATCCGGCGGAGATCCCGCCGCGAGCACGATCTACGAAAGGACCTTCGGCGTGCAGGCCAAACCTTGCGAGAATCACGAGTCGTCAAGACCAGCAGGGTGTTTCCCAACGACGTCAACGACCACAACACGTTGTTCGGCGGGAAGCTGATGAGCGACATCGACATGACCGCGTCGATCTCGGCGACCCGTCACAGTCGCGCCTCGGTTGTGACGGCGTCGACCGACTCCGTGGCCTTCCTCGAGCCCGTCCGCCCGTCCGATTCGGTGTGCCTCGAGTCGTTCGTGACCTGGACCGGACGCAGCTCCATGGAGGTCTTCGTCAAGGTCACCGCCGAGGATCTGCGCAGCGGTGAGCGACGCATCGCCGCGACCGCCTTCCTCACCTTCGTCGCGGTCGACGACGGTGGTCGACCCATGCAGGTCCCGCCGGTGCTGCCCGAGTCCGACGAGGAGCGCAAGCTCAACGAGTCCGGTGACGAGCGGGCGGAACACCGCCGCATGCACCGCGCGCAGAGCCAGGAGATGGCGAAGTACCTCACCACGAGTCGCCCGTGGTGAGGTAGACCCTGTCCCGCTCTACAGCGCCCGAGCGATGATCTGCTTCATGACCTCGTTCGCACCGGCGTAGATCCGCTGGACGCGGGCATCCTCGTACATCCGCGCGATGAGGTATTCGCGCATGTAGCCGTAGCCGCCGTGCAGCTGCACGCACCGGTCGATGACCTCGCACTGCTTGTCGGTCAGCCAGTACTTGACCATCGCAGCGTCGGACGGGTCGAGTTGGCCCTTCAGGTGCTGCTCGATGCAGTGGTCGAGGAAGATGCGGCAGGTGCGGGCGATGGTCTGGCACTCGGCGAGTTCGAAAGCCGTGTTCTGGAACTCGAACAGGCTGTGCCCGAAGGCCTGTCGCGCCTTGGTGTAGCGAACGGTCTCCTCGACGGCCCGGTCCATCGCGCCGGCGGCCTGCGCACCGATGATCAGTCGCTCCTGCACGAGCTGCGCCATGAGCTGACCGAAGCCGAGGCCTTCGGTCTCGCCGAGCAGGTTCGTCACGGGCACACGCACGTCGACGAACGACAGTTCGGATGTGTCGGCGGCGTGCTGGCCGACCTTGTCGAGGACGCGTCCCACCGAGAAGCCCGGGGTGTCACGGAGATCCACGATGAGCAGCGACACGCCCTTGGCGCCGGCCTTCGGGTCGGTCTTGACGGCGAGGACGATGACGTCGGCCGAGGAACCGTTGGTGATGAAGGTCTTCGAGCCGTTGACGACGTAGTGGTCGCCGTCGCGCACCGCGGTGGTCTTGATCGCTTTGAGATCCGAGCCCGCGCCGGGTTCGGTCATGCCGATGGCGCCGAGGATCTCGCCGGTGGCCATGCCCGGCAGCCACGCCTTCTTCTGCTCCTCGTTGCCGTACTCGAGGATGTAGTGCGCGACGATGCCGCTGTGCACGGAGTTGCCGAACGCGAGATCGCCGGAATAGCCCTGCGCGTCGAACACCGCGAGGTCGTGCGCGAAGGTGCCACCGCCCCCGCCGTACTCCTCGGGGATCGAGCAGCACAGCAGACCGAGCTTGCCGGCCTCGAGCCACACCTCACGATCGATACGACGCTGCGAATCCCACTTCTCGGCCTTGCCCATGACCTCGCGATCGAAGAACTCGCGCGCGAGATCGTAGACGGCAGAGACCTCGTCGTCGTACCAGGAGGCGACGTGCTTCTTCGGCATCGGGTTCGGATTCCTTTTCGCAGTGTTCGGTTCGGAGTGGTCAGGATCCGCGCAGTTCGCGCTTGAGGAGCTTGCCGCTCTGGTTACGCGGCAGGACATCGACGAAGCGAACGGCCTTGGGCACCTTGAACGGCGCGAGGCGCTGCTTGACGTGGTCGATCAAGGTGGGCTCGTCGAGTTCGTGACCGTCCTTGAGGACGACCACCGCGGTCACCGCTTCGATCCACTTCTCGTCCGGAGTGCCGATCACCGCGACCTCGGCGACGGCGGGGTGCGTGTAGATCGCGTCCTCGACCTCACGCGAGGCGACGAGGATGCCGCCGGTGTTGATGACGTCCTTGATGCGGTCGACGACGGTGATGAAGCCTTCGGCGTCGCGGGTGACGAGGTCGCCGGAGTGGAACCAGCCGTCGCGGAAGGCCTCCTCGGTCGCGGTGGGGTTCTCCCAGTAGCCGAGGCACAGTTGCGGTGAGCGGTACAGGATCTCGCCGGGTTCGCCGTCGGGGACGTCGTTGCCGTCGGCGTCGACGACGCGGGTCTCGACGAACAGTACCGCCCGGCCACACGAGGCGGGACGCGCGTCGTGCTCCTCGGGACGGAGGACGGTGGCGAGCGGACCGATCTCGGACTGCCCGAAGCAGTTGTAGAAGCCGAGCTCGGGGTAGCGTCCGCGGAGTCGCTCGAGGACGGTGACCGGCATGATCGACGCCCCGTACTGCGCCTTGCGCAGCGACGACAGGTCGCGCGTGTCGAGGTCGGGGTGGTTGGTCAGCGGCACCCACACGGTCGGGGCGAGGAACAGCGATCCGATGCGCTCCTCCTCCACCAGCCGGAGGATCTCGGCGACGTCGGGTGCCGGCAGCAGCCGCACGGTCGCGCCGACCGCGAAGTACGGGATGAGGAAGACGTGCATCGCGGCGGAGTGATAGAGCGGCATGCACACGAGCGGGTCGTCACCGGCCGACAGGTCGAGCGCCTCGATCGACGACATGTATTCGAAGGTGAGCGCCCGGTGGGTCATCATGGCGCCCTTGGGTTTCGACGTCGTGCCCGAGGTGTAGAGGAGCTGGACGAGGTCGGTGTCGGCCACCGCGACGTCGAGCGTCGGCACGTCGCCGGTCTGCGCAACCGCCACCAGGGAGTCGTCGGCGTCGCGGAGCGGGACGACGGTCTCGGCCGGCACGTCGGCCAGGACGGCGTCGAGGTTGTCCCGCAGCGCCGGGTCGACGAGCACGGCCTTCGCCCCCGACTGGCCGAGCAGGTACGACAATTCCTCACCGCGCAGCGCGTAGTTGATCGGCACGTGCACCAGCCGGCGCGGCAGCGGCGAGATATCCGATCGCGTAACCGTCGGAGTTGGTGCCGTAGGCGGCCACGCGGTCGCCCTGGGACAGGCCCAACGAGAGCAGATGCGCGGCGGCGCGGGTGACGGCGTCGTCGAGTTCCCGGTAGGTGAACTGCCGGTCGCCGAAGCGGAGCGCGACGCGGACGGGATAGCGCGCGGCGGTGCGGTGGAGGATGCCGTCGACGGTGCTCTGACGCGGATCGGGGGTCATGCAGCGAACTTTATAGGACGTCCAATCAACTAGTCCAGACTTAGCGATCGCTCGGGATCAGCGGCCCCTCCAGACCGGTGCGCGCTTCTCGAGGAAGGCCGTCATCCCCTCCTGCGCGTCGTCGATCATCGCGTTCGACGCCATCGTCTCCGCCATCGCGGCATAGGCCGTCTCCTGCGGCAGATCGATCTGCCGGTAGAACGCCTCCTTGCCGATCCGCATCGTCGCGGGGGACGACGTGGCGATCTTCAGGGCGAGCTCGGTGGTCGCGGTCTCGAGCGTCTCCGGTTCGACGACGTAGTTCACCAGCCCCCAGTCGGCGGCGGTCTGCGCGTCGATGGTGTCGCCGGTCAGCAGCATCTGCAGCGCCCGCTTACGTCCGATCGCGCGGCTGACCGCGACCATCGGCGTCGAGCAGAACAACCCGATTCGCACACCCGGAGTGCCGAAGCGGGCGTCGGCAGCGGCGACGGCCAGATCGCACGACGCGATGAGCTGGCATCCCGCCGCGAGCGCCGTGCCCTGCACCGATGCGATCACCGGTTGAGGGATCGACTGCACCGTCCGCATCATCTCATTGCACGTCTCGAAGATCGCGCGTTCCTCGTCGAGCGTGCGTCCGATCATCTGCCGCAGGTCGTGCCCGGCCGAGAACACCGGGCCTTCCGCGCGGACCACGATCACCTTCGAGTCGGCCGCGAGCGCCGTCAGACCGGCGATGACCTCGCGCATCGTCTCCACCGACAGCGGGTTGCGCTGCTTCGGACGGTCGAGGGTGAGTACCCCGATACCGCTGGCCTCGTCGACAGCGATGAGCACGGGCGGGGGCAGGGTGTCGACGGCGTCGGGGCCGTCCGCAGAGCGATCCGTCACGTTCCCTTTCCTACACCACCCGCGAGTTACCGGCGCGGCATCGACGAGACGAGATCCGCGACGCGGGCAGGCCCCCGACCGAGCAGCGCCGCCGTGACGGCACTCCCTGCGACGAAGCCGTGATCGTCGTAGAAGCCGAACATCGCCGCCAGACGCTCCCGGGTATCCGCGGGCAGGTCGCGGCCGTGGCGCCCCATCCACACCGGGGCTGACACCTGCTCGATCTTCACCGACCGCCCGGCGACCGCACACAGCTGACGCACACTCACCGCGTCCGGTCCCCCGAGCTCGTAGGTGGCGCCGTGGTGGACGTCCGCACCCTCGACGAGGACACGTGCCGCCACCGTCGCGACGTCCGACAGGGCGACGAACGAGAACGGCGCGTCGGGGTCGTAGGGGACGTCGAGTGTGTCGACCGATCCGTCGAGCACGGACGCGAAGTTCTCCGTGTACGCGCAGGGCTGCAGAACGGTCCACCGCACCCCGGAAGCATGCAGGATGTCCTCGCAGCGTGCCTTGTCGAGGTGATGCGGCATCGCCGGCGTGTACGGCCAAGCCACGGAGTGGTAGACGACGTGATCCACCCCGGCCTCGGCCACCGCCTCGAGGAACCGTTCGAACAGTGCCGGTTCGTCGGGGTGCATGTTCGGGGCGATGAAGTAGACGCCACGGCAGCCCGACAGGGCGTCGACGAGTCCGGCACCCGTCTCGAGGTCGACAGCACGATCCCCCGTCCGCCGAGCGGTGTGCACCACTCGGCGGACGGGGGTCGTGTCTGCTGTCTCCAGCGCCGCGACGACAGCCGTTCCGGTCTTCCCTGCGGCACCGATCACTGCGAGATCGGTGCGCGGGAGAGATGGGCCGTCGTCGACATCAGTTGCCGATGAAGTCGTACTCGGCGAACTCGGCGCCACCCGACAGGCGGGCGTAACCGGGACCGCGGTCGAAGAAAGGCTCCTCCTCGCCGCGCTCGGCGCGCATCTGCGCACGCAGTGCCTCGGTGGCCTCGACGTCGGCGGCGGGCTCGTCGGCCGAGGTGTCCTTCAGGATCACGCCGTAGTCGTCGCGGGCGCCCTCGACGGACACTTTGCGCCACAGCACGT
>LATQ01000001.1:2174693-2176546 GCA_001017865.1 Rhodococcus sp. IITR03 | reverse complement strand
GCCCGCGCACCCGCGTTCTCGGCCGCGTCGTTCGGGCCGGGGGCGGTAGATCCCCGTGGGCCGGACCCGGCCCGGACGCCGGACGCCCGACACACCCTCGGTGCGGGTGCGCCTCGCTCCGGGACGGGATCTACCGCGCTGATTCATGCCGGCGATCAGCTCGACGGAGAACCGCGGGAAGCGAGCTCGCCGGCGTAGCGAGCGACGTCACCGAGGGACTCCTCGATGCGCAGCAGCTGGTTGTACTTCGCGACACGCTCGGAGCGGGCGGGCGCGCCGGTCTTGATCTGTCCGCTGCCGACGGCGACGGCGAGATCGGCGATGGTGGTGTCCTCGGTCTCGCCGGAGCGGTGGCTCATCATCGTCTTGTAGCCGTTGCGGTGCGCGAGGTCGACGGCGTCGAGGGTCTCGGTGAGGGTGCCGATCTGGTTGACCTTCACGAGCAGCGCGTTCGCGGCGCCCTTGACGATGCCGTCCTCGAGGCGCTCGGGGTTGGTGACGAACAGGTCGTCGCCGACGAGCTGGATCCTGTCGCCGATCTCCTCGGTGAGCGAGACCCAGCCTCCCAGTCGTCCTCGCTGAGCGGATCCTCGATGGAGACCAGCGGGTACTGGCCGAGCAGCTCGGCGTAGAAGGCGCCCATCTCGGCGGCCGTGCGGTTCTGGCCTTCGAACTTGTAGCCGGTGCCCTCGGTGTAGAACTCGGTGGCCGCGACGTCCAGCGCGAGCGCGACATCACTGCCCAGCTTCAGGCCGGTCTTACCGATGGCCTCGCTGATCAGGTCGAGCGCGGCTTGGTGCCTGCGACGTCGGGGGCGAAGCCGCCCTCGTCGCCGAGGCCGGTGGCCAGGCCCTTGCTCTTGAGCACGGACTTGAGGGAGTGGTAGACCTCGGCACCCCAGCGGAGGGATTCCTTGAAGGTCGGGGCGCCGATCGGGGCGACCATGAACTCCTGGACGTCGACGCCCGTGTCGGCGTGGGCGCCACCGTTGAGGATGTTCATCATCGGAACGGGAAGGATGTGGGCGTTCGGGCCGCCGACGTAGCGGAACAGCTCGAGTCCGGACGACTCCGCACCGGCCTTCGCGACGGCGAGGCGATCGCGCCGAGAGGGCGTTCGCGCCGAGGCGGCCCTTGTCGGGGGTGCCGTCGGCGTCGAGGAGGGCCTGGTCGACGGTGCGCTGCTCGGTGGCGTCGAGGCCGATGATGGCCGGGCCGATCTCGGCGAGGACGGCCTCGACGGCCTTCTCGACACCCTTGCCGAGGTAACGCTCGCCGCCGTCACGCAGCTCGACGGCCTCGTGCTCGCCGGTGGAGGCGCCCGACGGCACTGCAGCGCGGGCGAAACTTCCGTCCTCGAGCAGCACCTCGACCTCGACCGTGGGGTTGCCACGGGAGTCGAGGATTTCGCGGGCTCCTACCTGCTCAATGATGGCCACTGGCTGATTCTCCTTCGATGGACTGTCACGCTGCGGTGTCTGCACGCTGGAGACAGCCTAACGGTCGCGACCTGCGTGTGAGGCACAGGCGCGCTCGAGGCCCGGCGCGGTGCCGTCTACGGGCGCACTCCCACGCCGTAGGCGGCGGCGCGGTCGCGGACGAGCATCAGGTATTCGGTGGACCGGTTGTAGGCCATCAGGCGTTCGTCCAGCCCTCCGCGGTGGTCAGGTCGCCCCCGCGGGCGCACAGATAACGACCCGCGGTCAGGGCCGCGTCGTCGATGTTGTCGGGGTCGGCGATGCCGTCGCCGTTCGCGTCGACACCCCACCGGTCCCAGGTCTCGGGGATGAACTGCATCGGCCCGACGCGCGGTCGAGCACCGGGTCGCCGTCGAGGCGGCCACCGTCGGTGTCG
>LATQ01000001.1:2158879-2174593 GCA_001017865.1 Rhodococcus sp. IITR03 | reverse complement strand
ACCGTCGGTGTCGCGGATCTCGCGTTGCCCTGGGTGCCGTCGAGCGGGACACCCCGGATGGGCGGCGAGACTCTGCGTCGGATCCGACGGACGCGCCGCCGAACCGTCCGTGGCTGCTCTCCACGTTGCCGATGCCGGCGAGGGTCGTCCACGACAGGCCGCAGTCGGGGGTGCCGACGGCCAGGACGGCCGCCGCGTGCCCGTATGCCTCGAGGGCCGTGGTGGGGATGCCCAGTTCGCGGGACTGTGATTCGGCCCAGTCGGCGAGCTGTGCTGCTGTGCGGCCGGGACCGTTCACGTCGATGGGCGGAACGGGCAGACCGGGTGCCGGCGGGACGCCGTCAGGGATCTCGACGGACGGTCGCCGGGGTGAGTGCAGAGCGGACTCGACCGCCACGAAGACGACGGCGACGAGCGCACTGAGCAGGACCACCGGCCACAGCCAGCGTCGGGGTTCTCGATCGGACGGCACCCCTCCATATTCCATACGGGACGAAAACCCCTTGTAGACGAACCGGCAGACGCACCGGCGCGACGATCCCGCCTGACGTCGCGCCGGTCTCGGAGGTGGAATCCGCGAGGGGTCGGACTCCACCGTTGTCTCTGACTCTGTTTCTACTGTCTCGACAGCGGTCTCCCTCAATATGCGCCGTCCCCGCTGAGAACGGCCCGGATGGTGCGGCGCAGGATCGACAGGTCGAGCATGAAGGTCCAGTTCTCGACGTACCGCAGATCGGCCCGTACCGACTCGTCCCAGGACAGATTGCTGCGTCCGCTGACCTGCCACAGTCCCGTCACACCTGGTTTGACGAACAGCCGCCGCGCCGCGCCGTCCTCTCCGTACCGGGCGACCTCGCATTCGAGCGGTGGGCGCGGGCCGACGAGCGACATGTCGCCCTTGACCACGTTGAACAGTTGCGGCAGCTCGTCGAGCGAGTACCGCCGGATGAAGCGGCCGACCTGGTGACCGCGGGTCCTCGCGGACCTTGAACAGCACCCCGGCACCGATGTCGTGATCGGCGATGTCGTCCTTGTGCTTGTCGGCGCCGACGACCATGCTGCGGAACTTGTACATCGTGAACGGGGTTCCGCCGCGTCCCACCCGTTGTTGACGGAAGAGGATCGGCCCTCTGCTGCCGGCCTTGATCGCGATCGCGACGGCGAGCAGTGCCGGCGCGATCACCATCAGGATCAGCACCGCGAGGACCTGTCGAAGACGTTCTTCACGATCCAGGCCGGGCCGCTGTAACTGGGGGCACTCATCTGCAACAGGGGTAGCCCCTCGAGCGGGGAGATGTGCAGGCGTGGGCCGACGACGTCCATGAGCACGGGGGCGATGAGGAGTTCGGCACCGATCTTCTCGAGGTCCCAGCTGAGTTTGCGCGTCCGTGCGTGCGGCCATCGACCGGAGGGCAGGAGCGCGACGGCCTCGAAGTTGTGCTGCTCGGCGACGGACAGAACGGTCTCGTCGGTGCCGAGCACGGGGATGTCGTCGATGGCCACCGGTAGGGAGTCGGCGCCGCGGTCGACGGCGAGACAGATGCCGTCGACCTGCCATCGGCGCGCCGGAGGCAGTCGGCCCGGGAGACCAGTTCGTGCACCTCCTCCACGTCTCCGGCCACGAGCACCGAGCGCAGACATCGGCCCTCGGCGCGGGCCTTCGAGAGGTGGCGGCGGAGCACCGTCCGTCCCAGCAGGGTGAGCACGAGAGCGATCAGCAGCGAGCCGAATGTCCAGGACTGACCTGCCGAGGTACCCCATCCGTATCCGGCGACGGCGAGTGCGGCGACGGCGAAGACATATCCGCGGACGACCCTCCGGTATTCCTCGGGACCGGTGCCGAGAATTCTTTCGTCCCAGGCTTTCTGGATTCCGAGGGAGACGATCGCCGCCGTCAGCGCGGCCCCGATGAGGACAGGGGTGCGCCAGGAGTCGATCTGGTCGAAGGAGTGGTATCCGACCGTGACGACCACGTGGGCGACCACGAGCGCGAACAGGTCGAAGCCGATGACCGCCGCTCTGTAGCGCCGTTCGGTTCTCGGCCGGCGCACCGGTGGAGGAGCGGACGCGACCTGCGAGCCGACGGGGAGCACGATGGTCGAGCCGATCTTCCGTGCCCCGTTCGGTCCTGACCCGGCCTTCGTCGTCGGTGCTTCACGGTCGGAATCCGTGTCGAGAACCGTCGCGAAGTCGTTCTCACGCTTGTACATTCAAGGTCACCCCAGTCCGGAGTCACGGTTACCCCGACTCCCAAACCGTACCTTGAGATTGTTTTTCACGCAATAACAGACTTCTAGCATCTTCAGTGAGGCAGCCGACCCTTCACACTCTTCGTCGCCGCCCACGTGTCCGTGTTCCACGCAACCGCACACTCCCGGCCTGGAGCATCCATCGGAGCCGGTCGGGCGTGGTGGGCCTGCTCAGCAGAAAACCCTGCGCTCGTACGCAACCCAGATCCAGCAACTGCTTCACGGCGCCGACGGTCTCGACACCCTCCGCGACCACCTGCAGGCCGAACGACGAGGCCAGACCCACGATGGAATCGACGATGACCCGATCTTCCTCGCTGTGCTCGAGGTTCTGCACGAAACCCTTGTCGATCTTGAGCGTGTCGACGGGAAGAGCCTTGAGATGCCCGAGCGAGCTGTACCCGGTCCCGAAATCGTCGATCGCGACCCACACCCCCAGCCGCTCGAGCCGGCGGAGGGTGTCCTTCGTGCGCTGAAGATCGCCCACGACCACGTTCTCGGTGATCTCGAGGCACAGTTCCGACCCCACGAGGCCGTGGTGGTGCAGCACCGATCTCACTGTGGAGTCGAAATCCATCGACACCAGCTGGACGGGAGAAACATTGACACTCATGATGATCCGCAGGTCGGGAATCTCTCGTTTCCACTCCGCGAGTTGCGCACAGGCCCGCGTGACGACCCACTCCCCCAGTTCACCGGCGAGATTGGTGGCCTCGGCGACCTCGACGAATTCTCCCGGCTGGAGCACGCCCAGCGGTGAACGGTTCCATCGCACGAGCGCTTCGACGCGAGGATCGTCCCGGTCCGCAGGTCGATCTCGGGCTGGTACTCCAGCGTCAGGTGCTCGTCGTCGATCGAGGAGCGGAGGTTCATCTCGATGATGGTGCGGCGCTTGCCCTTCTCGTTCATGTCCTCGGTGAACACACCCACGCCGTTGCCACCATGCCGCTTGGCCACCATCATCGCCTGATCGGCACGACTGAGCAGGTTCGCCGAACTCAGCTCCCCCGGCGTTCCGAGCGCGACACCCACGCTGACGCCCCGTCCGACGGTCCGGTTGCCGAGTGCAACGGACGCTCCCACCGCGTCCTGATACACCTCCGCCCGTTCCATCGCCTCCTCCATCGTGGACGGACCGTCCAGCACCACGACGAATTCGTCGCCGCCGAGCCGCGCGACGAGGTCGTCGGGCCTGCTGCCCTTCGCAAGACGGTCCGCGATCCGGCAGAGATACGAGTCGGCCGCGTCGTGCCCGAGGAAGTCGTTCAACGCCTTGAGACGATCGAGGTCGAGGAACAGCAACCCGACCGGGCCCTCCGCGCCCGGTTCGAGCCGCTTGTCGAGATATTCGAACAGAGCGCGTCGGCTCGCGAGTCCGGTGAGGGCGTCCTCGTAGGCAGCCCTACGCAGATCTTCCTCCGCCCGGACGCGTGCCTGCACCTGTGCGAGCAGGACCGCGATCAACGTCAACGCGTTGACCTCGTCCTCGGTCCACGGCCGCCCCCCTTCGTTCACGAAGCCCAGCACGCCGGTCGTGACCTGCCCGGACACGAGCGGCACGGCCACCATGGAGACCTCCGACCATCCCGATGCGGCGAACACCCGCTCGGTGTAGTCGGGGGACTCGACAGCCGGATACGACGTCCCGCCGGCACCCGCCAGCAGCGGTTCCTTCAGATGCTCCACGGCCGCGAAGACGGGGTCCGCATCGCGGAAATAGACCACACCGATGGGATCGGGGTCGGGCACGTTCTCCCGCGGCGGCCACTCGGCGACCAGGATCGTCGCCCCGATCTCGTGGTCGTTGTACCTCAGGAAGCAGGTGTCGACGCCGAGTTGCTCGACGAGATCCCGGAGTACGAGACGCACTACCTCCACGTGCGAGCCGCGTCCGCGGGCATCAGCCGTGCGGCGATCCTCGTCACCAGGCTTTCGAGTGTTCTTCTCGTACCGGGCATGACACCTCCGTCGTCAGCCAGGAGCAGGGATGAGTCCGTCGACATCGCCGACATGTCGCACGCGGTCGTTCCGGCGCCGGCTGCGCATCGTGGCAGCCGAGGCACGACCGAAGCGCAACAGCAGGGCGAGGCCTTCACTCTCGGGAACGTTCAGGACGGCGTGCAGATCCTGCCGGAGCGCGTCGAGATCGTCGACATGCCTCGGGCTCAGACGCTCGAGATCGCTTCGCGTATCGGCGTACAGGAAGACCGGCGACACGGGCTGGACGGCCAGACCGATCTCCTGCGCCGCGATCCAGACGCTCTCGACCACCGCACCGCCCCGGATGTAGTCGGCAGGCGAACGGCCTTCGGTGAACACCGCGACGAGTCCGGCACTACCGAGCACGCGGTCGCGGGTCATCTTGCCGAGGCCCCTCCCGAGTCCCCACTCCGCGAGCCGGTCGAGGGCGTCGTCGCGCAGGACGACGTCGAGCATCGCCGCCTCCGCGGTGTCGAGTCCGAGGGAGTCCACCTCGATTCCGCTGTCGGGATCGGGGTCGCCCGGCCACCGCAGCTCGGCGACCATCTCGCTGCGGAGCCGATTGTCGAGATACCGCACGCGATCCGATTCCGCGAGGATCTCCGCGAGGCGGGCGATGTCGCGCTCTCGGTGACGACCCCGATACGTCCGCCGACGAGGCGGGCGGCCGCGTGCATCGCCTCGAGTTCGTCGTCCGTGACGGTGTGGGGATCACCGGGTGACCGGTTGGTCGCGCGCGCGAGCATCCGCGTGGTACGCCGCGAGGATCTCGGATCGGTGTCGCTCCCCAGCTCCAGGTGGGCCAGCGGGACACCCGGCTCCGGTTCGCCGGACGATCGAGCACCGTGTCCGGCCCCAGGATCTTGTGATTCGCCGCGGCCACCCGCGCGTTGTGCAGGGCTGCGCCGAGCGCGACGAGACTCCCGCGCCGGTGCAGGTCCATCAGGACGGGTTCCGGTTCGGGTGCCAGCGCGAACGTCAGACGGTCCGGTTCGACGACGATCGACCACGGCTGGGCGTTGCCGCCGGAGGGTGCCCGGATCGCGGCGTCGATCACGGCTTCCACCGGATCCTGCGGCACCCCGTCCGGCGGGGTCTCCGGCACCGTCGCCTCCGGTTCGGTGCCTGCCGGCTCGTCGGCCTCGTCCGGCACATCGGAAGTCCCGGAGGCACGTCGAGGGCGTCGAGGTGCGGTCGAGGTCGACCCGGCACCGCCCCGATGCGACGGGGCGATCGAGGACGATCCCGCGCACCGCGGCGGACACGGTCACGCCGCCGAGCCGACGTCGGCTCCGAGTTGCGGCCAGGTCTCCAGGGATTCACCGACCTCGAGCATGGAGCCGCCATGCGCGCGGAGATCTCCTCCGGGTCGAGCAGACGCAGCACGTACGGGACCTTGTCGCGGGTGGACAGAGTCTGCAGTGTCTCGGGGTCGATGTCGCCGAGCAGGCCGTGGAAGGGCAGCAGATCACCGTCGAGGTCGAATCGTTCGACGTCGAGCAGTCCTCGATCGCTGGTGTGCATCACCACGGGGAGTCGTTGCCGCGCCGCTTCCGTCCGGATCAGCAGCTTCACGTCGAGCGAATCGCACTCGTCGACCACGACGTCGAGGTCCCGGCAGAACGCCCCCACCGTCTCGGGGGTGACGCCCTCGGTCCATACCTCGACCGGCAGGTAGGGGTCGAGTTCGGCGATACGCCGCGCCGCGATCACGGCCTTGTTCACACCGAGGTCCGTGACCGATACGGGCAATCGGTTCATGTTGGACAACTCGAGCGTGTCGAAATCGGCGAGACGCAGTGCGCCGCAGGCACCCTCGAGGGCGAGGGTGTAGGCGACGGCGTGGCCGACACTCAGTCCGACGACGCCCACCTTCGCGGAACGCAGGCGCGCCTGCTCGTCGGCGGTGATCTTGTTGCGATTACGGTCGAGCCGGAGTCGGTCGAATCCGGCAGGGCCCAGGATCCTGACCGCGATGCGGCTCCAGGGATAGTAGGCCCATCGCGGGGCCTCGTCCGGGAGGGCGTCACCGAGAGCGGCGAGGCCTGCTCGTTGGTCGTCCAGGTGATCCCGTAGGTCCACGCCGTCGCGACGCAGCCGCTCCAGAACCGCCATGTCCGCTTCGAGGTCCTCGGCGAGCAGCAACGCCGCGCACGGTATGTCCTCCGAGGCCATCACATCTCCCCATCCGATTCCTCCAGGTCACCCCTTCCCAGCGAGCGTAGGGGAAGCAGGGAGGACATACACGGGAAACCGGGCGCCCCATCGGATGCGAGGAGTTTCTCGATCTCCCGGCTCCGCCGTTCCGACCTGCACCGTTCGACGTCCCACAGGATCAGGTACGTCCGGTAGCGGTCGTCCGGATAAGGGCAGGGCGGGATCTCGTCGACGATCTCCGCTCCCACCTCCTGCCAGCGGGCCACCGCCGTGCTCGCCGAGGTGGCGACGAGATACCGCGTGCCGAGCAGCTCCATCGAATAGGTCAGCGTGCGCGCCACTCCCGCACTGAGCGCGGATCGGCGCACCGCGCCCGAGCCCACCCACGTGCTCTTCACCTCGATGAGGCCGTGGGGGACGTAGGCGTCGAGGATCCGCGCGATCCTCGCCCTGATGTCGGGTTCGGTCCATTCCAGGACGGCGTGGGACTGACGTCCGCTCCCGTACGGCCCCAGCGCACGGGAACCTCCCTGGACGACACCCTCCGTTGTCACGGCGGCGAAGAACAACGCCGTGGACCTTCCGTCACGGATCGAGTCGTATTCGAGGGCGCCCTCGGCACCGAAACGTCGGTAGGCGGCGCGGGCGCCGTCCAGGAACTGCGCCCACAGTTCCGGTTCGCCTGGGGTGTGGCGGCGACGAAGTGATATCCCGAGTCCTCGTCCCAGAAGTCGAGCGTGCGGCGCGTGAAGAGCGGCTGGGGATCCACGGACGACCTTCCTCCCGCGGCCCGCCGAGCGCCCCCCGACGAGGTTGTGCGCTCGACGAACCGGGACATGCTCAGACCACGGATATGTACAACACGGGTTCGCCCCGCTCCGGTATGACCGCCACCTCCTGGGTGTAGGCGCGGTTGATCACACCTTCCTTCTCTGCCATCTCGACCTGCCGCCACAGATCCTTGTAGAGGTCGGGGGACGGCCCGTCGGGCACGAACCGCGCCGCGTACCGCTCGCCGACCCGGATCATCGAGTCGCCCGTCTCCAGATCGTCCGGATCGTCCAGCCGGTATCCGAAGACCGCGGACCATCCCACTCGCGGATGGCAGGTGAACACGGCCACGAGATCGCGAATCTTCCTCAGCCGCAACCGCTCCAATGTAAAATCGGTCAAATCGCCCGATTCTCCGAAAACTCCCGGCTCCGCTCCCGGGACCACGAGTCCGCCGACTAGGCAGGACTCCGCCTTCACGACCGTGAACGTCATCGGTCCGCCTCCTGCCTCGGGTCGACAATCGCGACATAGAGTTCGATTCCGAAGGCGTGCGGGTAGGTCTCGAAATCACCGGTGAAGGCGCGGGTGATCTCACCCTCCGCTTCGGCGTCCCAGATCTGGCGCCACAGGTCGTCGAAGACGTCCGTGAATCGGCTTCCCACCGCGGAGAACTTCGCGTAGGTGCCGGCCGGAACACGGGATACGACATACCCCTCGGGGACGTCGTCGACCGACGAGCAGCAGAACCCCACGGTCTGCGTGTAGTACGAATCTATGTCTTCCGCGTGATCGGTGTAGGCGGCAGCGAACGGACCGTACGTCTCCCCTTTCAGCAGAGCAGCCCATGCCTCTTCGAGGTGCGGATCTCGGAGTCGGCCGAGAGCTCGGCGGGGACTACGAACCGGAATGCCGGCAACGAGGGTTTCGTGGCGCTCCACGATTTGAAACGACATCGGGCAGTTCCTCCAAACACGTCCAGCTTCCCCCTGCTTCGCGTGCACTGCCCGACACCGGCACAACGAATACGGATATGAGATTAGGGGGTGAGACGGCAGGTTTCCAGCAAACACGAAAACCAAACTAAAGTCTTTTTTCGGCTTGTTTCCCTTCTTTGAGTATGGTTTATTGGGGGCATCGAGTTCGGGCGCCGGCCCGGACACGCTCTTCCAGCGAGGGGGCACCCGCATGAAGTGCCGACTGTGCAATTCGGACCGCCTGACCAGCATCCTGGATCTCGGAGCCACTCCCCCGTGCGAACGATTCCTCACGGCCGAGCAGCTCGACCTCCCGGAATGCACCTACCCGCTCCACCTGCGTCTGTGCGAGGACTGTCTGCTGCTGCAGATACCCGCGCTGATCACGCCGGAGGACACCTTCACCGAGTACGCCTACTACTCCTCGTACTCGCAGTCGTGGGTCGACCATGCCCGGCGCTTCGTGCACGACGCGCTCGGAAGCGGTCGGCTACGGCCCGATTCGACCCTCATCGAGGTGGCGAGCAACGACGGATACCTGCTCCGTCACGCTGTGGACGCCGGCATCAGGTGCCTCGGCATCGAACCGTCGGTCAACGTCGGGGAGGCGGCCCGGTCCGCCGGCGTGCGACCCACACCGGATTCCTCGATGTCGAACTCGCCGAACGCATCCGGTCGGAACACGGACCCGCGGACCTCGTCGTCGCCAACAACGTCTACGCCCATGTCCCCGACCTCGTCGGATTCACGCGGGCACTGCGCCTGCTCATGGCCGACGACGGCTGGCTCAGCATCGAGGTCCACCACGCTCTGAACCTGGTGGCGCTCGGCCAGTTCGACACGATCTACCACGAACACTTCCAGTACTACACGGTGCTGTCGGCCGCCCGGGCCCTCGCGTCGGGAGGGCTCCGGGTCGTCGACGTCGAACTGCTCGACACCCACGGTGGCTCGATCCGCGTGTGGGCACGACCCGAGCAGGTCGCACAGAACCGCACACCGCGCGTCGCAGAGATACTCGAGATCGAAAGGCGCGCAGGGCTGCACGATCCCACCGGTTACTTCCGGCTCGAACCGCTCGCACGCACCTCCCGCCTGGAGCTGCTGCGCTTCCTCCTGCAGTGCCGCGAGGATGGTTTGTCGGTGGTCGGCTACGGAGCGCCCGGCAAGGGCAACACCCTGCTCAACTACTGCGGGATCCGACCGGATCTGTTGTCCTACACCGTCGACCGGAATCCGTACAAGCACGGACGCTTCACCCCGGGACCCGGATCCCCATCGAACCCGTCGAGCGGATCGCCCAGGACCGGCCGGACATCGTCCTCGCACTGCCCTGGAACCTCGAACCCGAACTGACCCGCCAACTCGCCTACATCGCGGACTGGGGAGGACGTCTCGTCTTCCCCCTCCCCACCATCCACACGACCATCGGTGAACCCGAACTGTCCTGGAGGACCACATCATGAAGGTTGTACTGTTCTGCGGCGGTTACGGCATGCGCATGCGCAACGATCGCAACGACCAGATGCCCAAGCCGATGCAGATGGTCGGTCCGCGCCCGATCCTGTGGCACATCATGCGGTACTACGCGCACTTCGGGCACAAGGAGTTCATCCTCTGCCTCGGCTACGGCGCGTCCAAGATCAAGGAGTTCTTCCTCGACTACCACGAGGAACAGTCCAACGACTTCGTTCTGCACGGCAACCGGGTCGACTGCCTGAGCACCGACATCAGCGACTGGAAGATCACCTTCGTCGACACCGGGCTCGAATCGGCGATCGGTGAACGCCTGCGCCGCGTCCGCAAGCATCTCGACGGCGACGAGTACTTCCTCGCCAACTACGCGGACGTGCTGACCGACGCCCCGCTCGACGACATGATCGAGGCGTTCCACGCGTCCGGCGCCACGGCCTCCATGCTCGTCGTGCCCCCGCAGTCGTCCTTCCACTGCGTGGACGTCGCGGAGAACGGTGAGATCAAGGAGATCACCCCGGTCAGCGAGTTCCCCATCTGGGAGAACGGCGGATACTTCGTCCTGAACCAGGCGATCTTCGACCTGCTGCCACCCGGCGGCGACCTCGTCGCCGACGTGTGCGGTCCGCTCGCAGGACAGGGAAAACTGTTCGGCTACCGCCACTTCGGCTTCTGGAAGCCGGCCGACACCTTCAAGGAACGCGCCGAACTCGACGACAACTTCGCACGCGGTATCCATCCGTGGACGGTGTGGGAGACACCGGCGGTGACCTCGTGAACCTCATGACTGCCGACGATCCCGGGAGAGATTGACATGCGCGTACTCGTCACAGGCCATCAGGGTTATCTCGGATCCGTCATGGTGCCCGAACTGCTCGCCCGCGGTCACGAGGTCGTCGGCCTCGACACAGGCCTGTTCGCCGAATGCACCCTCGGTACGGCACCGCAGGATCCGCCCGGCATGACCGTCGACATCCGCGATGTGGGGGTCGAGCACCTCACCGGTTTCGACGCCGTCATCCACCTCGCGGCGTTGTCGAACGACCCGCTCGGTGCGTTCGCACCTGAGATCACCTACGACATCAACCATCTCGGGTCCGTCCACCTCGCCAGGTGCGCGAAGGAGGCCGGTGTGCGCCGGTTCCTCTACGCGTCGACCTGCTCGGTGTACGGAAGCGCGGGCGACGATCTCGTGGACGAGAGCGCCCCGCTCCGTCCGCTCACGCCCTACGCCGTGAGCAAGGTCCGGGTCGAGGACGACGTCGCGGCACTGGCCGACTCGGGCTTCTGTCCCGTATTCCTCCGCAACGCCACGGCCTTCGGATACTCGCCGCGGCTCCGTGCAGACATCGTCGTGAACAATCTCGTCGGCACCGCGGTGCTCACCGGCGAGGTGCGCGTCCTGTCGGATGGGACACCGTGGCGTCCCCTCGTCCACGCGAAGGACATCGCCCTCGCGTTCGCGTGCGCGCTCACCGCACCGGAGAGCGACGTGTACTGTGCCGCCTTCAATGTCGGCACCGAGTCCAACAACGTCCGCGTACGCGACATCGCCGAGTCCGTCACCCGCGCGTCCCCGGTTCGTTCGTCTCCATCACGGGCGAGACCGGCCCCGACCCGCGGTCGTACCGCGTGGACTTCTCGGCCATCCGCCGCGCCATGCCGGCCTTCGTCCCGTCGTGGAGTGTCGACGCGGGCGCAGCCGAACTGTTCCGGCACTTCGTCGCCGACGACCTCACGAAGGAGGACTTCACGCAGCGCTTCACACGTCTGGCACATCTGCGGCGGCTGTCCGATGCGGGACGCCTCGACCCGACGCTGCGGCCACGTCCGGCGGGCGTGTCCCGAGAATGAACAGGTGCCGCGCGTGCGGCCACGATCGCCTCGAACGAGTCCTCGATCTCGGGGCGGTCCCGCCCGCCGATCTCTTTCCATCCGCGGACTCGTCTCCCTCACCCGCCGAATCAGCCCACGAACTGGCGATGGTTCTGTGCACCGGGTGCGGACTCGCGCAACTGGCGGACGACGACACCGTCCCGGACGAACCCCGCGGCATCGAGCCGGAGGCACTGCGCGAGCAGGCCCGCGAGGCCGTCGAGGCGGTCGGGAAGGCCGGCAGGCTGAAGGGCCGCACGGTGATCGAGTTCGGCAGCCCGCACGGCGGCACCTGGCTTCCCCTGCTGATCGAACGCGGATTCCGGCCCGCCGTCCCCGGCGCGCCGCCGCGTCCGTCGTCCTCGACAGTTTCGGCATCATGCACGAAACCGATCAGCGCGCGGCCTTCCTCAAACGCGCGGCGTCACTGTCCCCCGACGGTGTGCTGCTGCTGCAGTTCCACACCCTCTCCGCCATCGTCTCGCAAGGACAGTGGAACGCCCTGCGGCACGGGCATTTCGCGTACTACTCGCTGACCGCGCTGCGGCGACTGCTCGAGGACGTGGGACTGCACATCTCCGAGGCCTGGACCTTCGATCTCTACGGCGGCACCGTGCTGGTCGCTGCCGAACGGGATCCGTGGACCAATGCGGGACTGAGCGCGCGCCGGATCCTCGCCGCCGAACGGGCGACCGGCATCACGAGCGCTGCGACGCTGCGCACCCTGCAGCGGCAGGCCGACCGCCAGGTGGACGAACTCGTCTCCTGGCTGCGGGAGTCGGCCGCCGAACACCGACGGGTGTTCGCCTACGGCGCGGCCTCCCGGGCCGTGGCGCTCTTCGCGCGCGCACGGCGTCGACCGCTCCACTCATGGAGCCGTCGCCGATGGGTCACCCGCGAAGGCCGGCCGGCGCATGCCGGGCACGGACGTCCCGATCGTCGACCTCACCGCTCTGCGCGACGCATCCCCCGATTGCATCCTGCTCACCGTCCCCGACCTGCTCCCCGAAGTGCGGGCGCAGTTCCCGGAGTTCGAGGGTCGCTGGTGCATTCCACCCGACAGCCGGCACGGGGTCCGCTGGGTCGGATGAGACACATTCAGGCGCGGTGCTCGTCGGCGGGTGCCAGTAGCGACGCCACGCATCCTCGTCGAGCCCGCCGTGCGGAACCCCGTCGGTGTGCGCGGCCTTCTCCGTCGCCCGGATCGATCCGGCGAACGCGAGGATTGCCGATCGGAGCGTCGACTCCGTGTCACCCGTGCCGGTGATCCGGACGACCCGCAATGCGTCGGGCATCAGGTCCTCCGGGAAACCCGCTCGCCTCGCGCGTTCGATCACCTTGTCGGCCAGGGAGAGTGCAGGCTGTGCCATTGCGATCCCGTCGAGGCACGACGCGCGTGCCTTCTCCGCCTTCTTCGCGATCTCCCACGCCGCTTCCTGTTCCGCGACGTCGAGCGGCCCGGTGTGCCCGTTGGTCAGGTGCGGGCTGCGCGCGGCGAGCTTGGCGACGAGGGTCGCCGCCACGTCGTCCACCGTGAACTGGCCGTTCGCCTCGGCGATCCGGGAGTGGAACAGCACCTGCAGCAGCAGGTCGCCGAGTTCTTCGCGGAGCTCGTCCGGATCACCCGACTCGACGGCGTCGAGTACCTCGTAGGTCTCCTCGATCAGATAGCGGCGCAGACTCTCGTGGGTCTGGGTGACCTCCCAACCCCCGAACGACCACAGTCTGTCCATCACGGCCGCCGCCTCGGCGAGAGCGGTGTAGTCGGTCATGCGTTCACCGTCGCCGCACTGTTCAGATCCACCGAACCCTGCGGCTTGCCGTCGAGGGCGAGCAGGAAGTCGGCGATGTACTGCAGCAACGCCACGTCGCGCACCCGGTCCGATCCGACCCCGCCGGTCCGCGGGATCGGCAGCTGCACCAGACCGCTCGTCGCGCGGTACTGCGCGCCCGGATACAACCGCTTCAGCCGCATCTGCTTCGAGTCGGGCAGTTCCATCGGCGAGATCCGGATCTGGGTGCCGGTGACCGCGACCTCCTCGAGGCCGTACTCGCGGCACAGCAACCGCAACCGGCCGACGGACACGAGCCGCTGGACCTCCTCGGGCAACGGACCGTAGCGGTCGACGAGTTCGTCGACGACCGTGGCGATCGCGGCGTCGTCGTTCGCAGCGGCGAGCTTGCGGTACGCCTCGAGACGCAACCGGTCGGACGCGACGTAGTCGGCCGGGATGTGCGCGTCGACGGGAAGGTCGATCCGCACCTCCTTGGGTGCTTCGTCGGTGGTGACCGTGCGGCCGTCGGCCGCGGCCCGGTACGCCTCGACGGCCTCGCCGACGAGCCGCACGTACAGGTCGAAGCCCACCCCGGCGACATGACCGGACTGTTCGGCACCGAGAACGTTACCGGCGCCGCGGATCTCGAGGTCCTTCATGGCCACGGCCATACCCGCGCCGAGATCGGAGTTCTGCGAGATCGTGGCGAGCCGGTCGTAGGCGGTCTCCGTCAGCGGCTTCTCCGCCGGGTACAGGAAGTACGCGTAGCCGCGCTCACGCGAACGCCCGACGCGACCGCGCAGCTGGTGCAGCTGCGACAGGCCGAGCGAATCCGCGCGTTCGACGATGAGCGTGTTGGCGTTCGAGATGTCGAGACCGGTCTCGACGATCGTCGTGCACACCAGCACATCGAACTCGCGCTGCCAGAAGCCCTGCACCGTCTTCTCGAGAGTCTCCTCGTTCATCTGCCCGTGCGCGACCGCGACCCGCGCCTCGGGGACGAGATCGCGGAGTCGCTTGGCGGCCTTGTCGATCGAGCTCACCCGATTGTGGACGTAGAAGACCTGACCGTCGCGGAGCAACTCCCGGCGGATCGCCGCGGCGACCTGCTTGTCGTTGTAGCCACCCACATAGGTGAGGATCGGGTGCCGTTCCTCGGGCGGGGTGAGGATGGTCGACATCTCGCGGATCCCGGCCATGCTCATCTCGAGGGTTCGCGGGATCGGTGTGGCCGACATCGTGAGCACGTCGACGTGCGTGCGCAGCGCCTTGATGTGCTCCTTGTGCTCGACGCCGAAACGCTGCTCCTCGTCGACGATCACGAGACCGAGGTCCTTCCAGCGGATCCCGGTCTGGAGCAGGCGGTGGGTGCCGACGACGATGTCGACGGTGCCGTCGGCCATGCCTCGGTGATCGCGCGCGAATCGGATGCATCGGTGAACCGGCTCAGTCCCTTCACCGTCACGGGGAAGGCCGCCATCCGCTCGGTGAAGGTCTGCAGGTGCTGCTGCGCGAGCAGGGTCGTGGGGACGAGCACCGCGACCTGCTTGCCGTCCTGCACGGCCTTGAACGCCGCACGCACCGCGATCTCGGTCTTGCCGTAGCCGACGTCGCCGATCACGACGCGGTCCATCGGCACCGCCTTCTCCATGTCGGCCTTGACCTCGGAGATCACCGTGAGCTGATCCTGTGTCTCGGTGAAGGGGAAGGCGTCCTCCATCTCCTTCTGCCACGGCGAGTCGGGCGCGAAGGCATGGCCGGGCGAGGCCTGCCGCGCCGCGTACAGCCGCACGAGCTCACCGGCGATCTCGCGAACCGCCTTGCGCGCCTTGCGCTTGGTGTTGGCCCAGTCGGATCCGCCGAGCTTGCTGACGGACGGCAGCTCGCCGCCGACGTACCGGGAGAGCTGGTCGAGCTGTTCCATCGGCACGAACAGCTTGTCTCCGGGCTGGCCACGCTTGCCGGGTGCGTATTCGATGACGAGATATTCGCGGCGGGCGCCGCCGACGGTCCGCTCGACCATCTCGACGAACTTGCCGATGCCGTGCTGGTCGTGGACGACGAAGTCACCGGCGTTCAGGGCGAGCGGGTCGACCTGGTTGCGACGCTTGACGGGAGTCTTGCGGCCCTCGGTGACCACGCGGTTGCCGGTGAGGTCGGCCTCGGTGACGACCACCAGCCCCGGCACCACGTTGTCGTCGTTGCCGGGGAGGACGACGCCTCGTGCAGGCAACCGCGCATGACACCGACCTGCCCGCGCACCGGTTCGGTGCCCGGCTCGAGCTTGGCGGCGGGGACCTCGTTCTCCTTCAGCCGCTCGAGGATCCGCTGTCCGGTGCCCGCACCGGCGACGACGATCACCGCGCGGCCACCGGCCGGTGACGTGGGCGCGCAGGTTCACGAACAGCATCGACAGCAGGTCTTCCGGAGCCGCGGACCTCGGGGGGCGGGCTGCAC
>LATQ01000001.1:2154356-2158779 GCA_001017865.1 Rhodococcus sp. IITR03 | reverse complement strand
GAGCGCGGACCTCGGGGGCGGGCCTGGTACGTCGAGGACGAGTTCGGTGTCGGCACCGGAGGCGAGCGGGCTGAGCGTCCACCACGGTCTGCCCGCGGCCTGCGCGGCCTCGCGCACCTGACGCAACGACCGGTAGGCCGACGCACCGAGATCGAGCTTCCGGCCGTCCACTCCGTTGAGGTTCGAGGTGTCGAGCGGCGCCGCGCCCCCGATCGAGGCGGCGGTCCACGACGCCTCGAGGAACTCCTGCCCGGTGCGGGCGAGATCGCTCGCGCGGGTGCGGACCTTCTCCGGATCGCAGATCAGCACGTGCGTCCCGGCGGCAGAACGTCGGTGAGCAACTGCAACTCACCGGGCTGCAGCACCGGAAGCAACGCTCCATGCCCTCGACGGGAATGCCGCCGGCCATCTTGTCGAGCATCTCGACGAGCGCCGCGTCGGCCGGGTTGTCCTGGGCGAGCTGCGCGGCGCGGGCCTTGACCTCGTCGGTGAGCAGCAGTTCGCGGCACGGCGGTGCGACGAGCACCGGCACGTCGACTTCGGAGATCGAACGCTGGTCGGCGACGGAGAAGCAGCGCAGTTCGGTGACCTCGTCGCCCCAGAACTCGACGCGGACCGGATGGTCGGCGGTGGGCGGGAAGACGTCGAGGATGCCACCGCGCACCGCGAACTCACCGCGCTTGCCGACCATGTCGACGCGGGTGTACGCGAGTTCGACGAGTCGCTCGACGAGTTCCTCGAAGTCGTGTTCGGTGCCGACCCGCAGCGTGACGGGGTCGATCTCGCCGAGCCCGGGAGCCATCGGCTGCACCAGCGACCGCACGGTGGCGACGACGACCCGCAGTTCGGGCCCGAGGTCGCGATCGTCGGGACGGGCGAGGCGACGCAGGACGTGCAGGCGACGGCCGACCGTGTCGGCGCTCGGCGACAGGCGCTCGTGCGGCAGGGTCTCCCACGGAACTGCGTGACGCCCTCGCCGAGCATCTCGGTGAGTTCGGCGGTGAGATCGTCGGCCTCGCGTCCGGTGGCGGTGACCACGAGCAGCGGTGACTTCTCGGCCAGCGCCGCCGCGACGAACGGCCGCGCGGCGGGTGGTGCGACGATCTCCTGTTCGGCGGAACCGGCGAGCTCGCCGATCCTGCGCAGTCTGTCGTCGGCCAGCGCGATCCGCGCCAATCCGGACAGTGGGACAGCGGCCGGGGGCACAGCAGACAAGGAAGGCGCTCCTGAGTGTGGGACGAGAACCTTGTCGAGTCTATTCCGCTGTTCCCCCGGGCGTCACCGCGCCGGGGGCGCGAGGAGGTCGGCGCTGTTGGCACCGAGATCGCGCGCCGCCCACTCGGCCAGCCTGGTGAGCAGTTCGTCGTCGCCCACCTCGCGCCGGGTGTCGTCGTCGGCGAGCCAGCGGCGGCGCACCATTCTCAGTAGTGCCGCGCGGGTGCGGGTGGGATCGGCGTCGAGCGCGAAGGTGACGAAGGCGTCGGGTGTCCACGCTTCGATGCCCGATCGTTCCAGTGCCCCCGTGAGCTCGGGTCGGCGGTGACGACGGCGTCGGCGTGGCACAGCAGCGCCACCGAGGTCACGTGTGCCTCCCTCGGTCCCGTCACATGCGGGACCTCGCGGAGCACGGTGGTGGGCCACACGACGCGGGCGTCGGGGAAGGCGCGGTCGAGTTCGGCGAAGAGGAAGTCGCGGGCGGGACGCAGCAGTTCCTGCGGTAGTCGGCGGTCCACTTCCGCGATGATCCCGTCGCTCCAGAAGGGTTGGTAGAGGCCCTCTTCGGCGAGGGCGAGCGCCACATCGCGCAGGCGGGGGCGGGCGAGGACCGTCGCACCGAGCACCACTCGAACCGGCATCGTCACCCTTCGTCGAATCGTCGGAACGGACCGTACCGTGCTGCCGCGGCGGGCCGCGTCATGCTGTCAGAACGGGTCGTACAGTCCTTCGCGCCGCGTGAGGTCGGCGAGTCCGTCGAGGACCGTCGTGACCACCTCCGCCTGCTGCTTCGCGAGTTCGAGGACGTCGGAGCGCGACACCCGCCGGTGCAGGCCGTGGAAGTCGGCGGCGAGTGCGCCCGTGTCGACCAGGCGGGCGACGTGTCGGCGGGAGCAGCCGAGGACGTCGGCGGCCTGGGCGATGGTGAGCAACGACGGCACGACACCGATCGTCACGGCGGTGTCGGGTCCGAACCGGTCGAGCAGACCCGCCAGCGCCGCGGGGGCCTCCTCGGCGGAGAACGGCCCGAAACTCACGACTGCAGCCGCAGACGGCGCTCCACGAACTGCCGGAAGTATTCGAGTTTGTTCGCCGGCACCAGCGCGGGCAGGATCATCCGCCACATCGCGCCCGTCTGTTCGGCGAGCCGTTCGGTCGCCTTGAGGGCGTTCGCCATGATCCGTGCGCCCATCGCCTGCTCGAGCAGCAACAGGGAGACGGCGTGGACGTCGACGTCCTCGACGAGGTCGCCCTCGTCGGCGGCCCGGGCTGCGAGTTCCTGCAGGTTGTTCTGCCAGATCTCGTAGGCCGGTGCTCGGTGCCTGGTAGTCGCCGATCTCGACCAGCAGCCGGAACATCGCCCGCACCACGGAATCGGTCTCGGACATGTCGACGTGCAGGACCGACAGGTCGATCAGTGTCTCGAGCGCCGGGGAACGGCGGTCCATCTTGGATTCGGCGGCGGCTCGAAGCGGAGATAGCCGGAGTCGATCACCCCGCGCGCCAGTTCTTCCTTCGAACCGAAGTGGAAGTACAGCGCACCCTTGGTGACGCCGGCCTCCTCGATGATGTCGCCCAGGTTCGCGTCCGCGTACCCGTCGCGCACGAAGATCGTCGCTGCGCCCTGCAGCACCGATTCGCGTGTCACCTCTGCGCGTACTTGTCGTCCCACCACAGCCTGCCTTCTCACGGGTATCCCAACGATAACGCCACTTACCTGAAAGTAGAGAGCAGACGGTCCCGAAAACGAGAGGACTATTCGGAAACCGGGGGTTCCCCGAGCTTCGGGTCCGCTTCCAGACCGATGAGGCCGTTCCAGCACAGGTTCACGAGGTGGGCCGCCACATCCTCCTTCGACGGGGTGCGGCGGTCGAGCCACCACGTCGCGGTGGTGGCGACCATGCCGACGAGCGCCTGGGCGTAGAGCGGAGCGAATTCGGGGTTCAGGCCCCGCCGGGAGAAGTCGCCGGTCAGCAGCTCCCCCACCTGCCGCATCGCCTCGTTGAGCAGGCTCGAATAGGTGCCTTCCTCGGCGGACATCGGCGAGTCGCGCACAAGGATGCGGAAGCCGTCGGTGCGTTCCTCTATGTAGGTGAGCAGTGCGAGCGCGGCCCGCTCGACGCGGATCCTCGACCGGTTGCGGGTGAGACTCTCGGTGACCATCGACATCAGAACGGTCATCTCGCGGTCCACGACCACCGCGTAGAGGCCTTCCTTACCGCCGAAGTGCTCGTAGACGACCGGCTTGGAGACCTGCGCCCGCTGGGCGATCTCCTCGATGGAGGTGCCTCGTAGCCGCGCTCGGCGAACAGGCGCGGCCGATCTCGATGAGCTGCTCCCGACGCTGCGTGCCCGTCATCCGGATCCGCGGAGTGCGCTCGGTTCGCTTCTGCGACGCCTGCGACACAGGGTCCTCCTTCGGCGGCGGGACGTACTCGAACGTTCGACAGCTATCCATTCCCGATCGCGCCACCCCAGGTTCGACGTCGACGCCGTCTCGTGCGAGGATCGGGGGCGCACGCCCGCCGGTTCCGCCGCGGGGGTGTGGCAGTCCGCCGTGGTGTAATCGGCAGCACCTCTGATTTTGGTTCAGATAGTTCAGGTTCGAGTCCTGGCGGCGGAGCGGGAACCGTCCCGGGGGAGCCTCAGCGCTTCCCCGGTGCACGCACGGACCGGCGTGCAGAAACGTGTCGAGGGAGCTACATGCAGGTGCAGACCGCGATCGTCGTGCTGGCAGCCGGAGCAGGAACAAGGATGCGGTCGAAGACACCGAAGGTGTTGCACACCCTCGGTGGACGCACGATGCTCGCGCACTCCCTGTACGCCGCCGCCGCACTCGGACCCGCCCATCTCGTCACCGTCGTCGGCACCGCCGCGAGGAGGTCTCCGCCGAGGTGAGCGCCGTCGCCGCGGGTCTCGGCCGCGAGATCCTGGTGACCGTCCAAGAGGAACAGCTCGGCACCGGCCACGCCGTGGAGTGCGGCCTCGGTGCCCTCCCCGACGACTTCGACGGCACGGTCGTCGTCACCGCCGGCGACGTCCCGCTGCTCCGCCCCGACACCCTTGCAGGAACTGCTCGACGCGCACCTCGACACCGAGCCGGCCGCCGTCACCGTCCTCACCACGACGGTGTCCGAGCCCACCGGCTACGGACGCATCGTGCGCACCACCGACGGCGACGTCGCCGGGATCGTCGAGGAGAAGGACT
>LATQ01000001.1:2148311-2154256 GCA_001017865.1 Rhodococcus sp. IITR03 | reverse complement strand
GGAGATCGGCCCCGACACGACGCTGACCGACGTGCAGGTCGGCGCCGGTGCACCGTGGTGCGCACCACGGCTCCGACGCGGTGATCGGCGCGGAGGCCACGGTGGGCCCGTTCACCTATCTGCGTCCCGGCACCGAACTCGGCGCGTGCGGCAAGCTCGGCGCCTTCGTCGAGACTAAGAACGCGCAGATCGGGGCGCATTCGAAGGTCCCCCACCTCACCTATGTCGGCGACGCGGAGATCGGCGAGCACTCCAACATCGGAGCGTCGAGCGTGTTCGTCAACTACGACGGCGTGAAGAAGTACCGCACGGTCGTCGGGTCACACGTCCGGACCGGGTCGGACACGATGTTCGTCGCTCCCCTCACGGTGGGCGACGGCGCCTACACGGGCGCCGGCACAGTACTCCGTCGCGACGTTCCTCCGGGGGCGCTGGCGGTGTCGGGTACGCCACAGCGCAATATTGAAGGATGGGTCCAGCGAAATCGCGCCGGTACCCCCGCTGCCGAGGCAGCATCGAGAGCACAGCAGCAGCACGACCACGATCGCCAGAAGGACGGCCAGAACCAGTGACCAATTGGATCGACAACCAGAAGAACTTGATGCTCTTCTCCGGCCGGGCCCATCCCGAGCTGGCGGAGCAGGTCGCGAAGGAACTGGGCGTCCCCCTCACCCCGCAGACGGCACGGGACTTCGCGAACGGTGAGACGTTCGTGCGTTTCGAGGAGTCGGTGCGTGGTTCGGACGCCTTCGTGCTGCAGAGCCATCCGTTCCCGCTGAACCAGTGGGTCATGGAACAGCTCATCATGATCGATGCGCTCAAGCGTGGTTCGGCCAAGCGCATCACCGCGATCCTGCCGTTCTACCCCTACGCCCGTCAGGACAAGAAGCACCGCGGCCGCGAGCCCATCTCCGCCCGCCTGATCGCCGATCTGCTCAAGACCGCCGGCGCCGACCGCATCATCACGGTCGACCTGCACACCGATCAGATCCAGGCTTCTTCGACGGTCCGGTCGACCACATGCACGCCCAGGGCCAGCTCGCCGAGTACATCCGCGGCAAGTACGGCGTCGAGAACATCGCCGTGGTTTCCCCCGACTCCGGTCGTGTGCGTGTCGCCGAGAAGTGGGCCGACACCCTCGGTGGCGCGCCGCTGGCGTTCATCCACAAGACTCGCGACCCGCTGGTTCCCAACCAGGTCAAGTCGAACCGCGTGGTCGGTGAGGTCGACGGCCGCACCTGCATCCTGATCGACGACATGATCGACACCGGCGGCACCATCGCCGGCGCCGTGAAGATCCTCAAGGAGGCCGGCGCGGGCGACGTCATCATCGCCGCCACTCACGGTGTGCTCTCCGACCCGGCCGCCGAGCGCCTCGCTTCGTGCGGCGCCAAGGAGGTCATCGTCACCAACACGCTGCCGATCCCGCCGGAGAAGCAGTTCGACTGCCTCACCGTGCTGTCGATCGCTCCGCTGCTCGCGCAGACGATCCGCGAGGTCTTCGAGAACGGCTCGGTCACCTCGCTGTTCAACGGGGTCGCCTGACCTTCCGCTCGACGACGGGGCAGACTTGTCCGGGTGTTCACCGGATTTCCCGTCGCGGCCCTCGACTTCTACGACGATCTCGAGGCCGACAACAGCAAAGCATTCTGGGCCGCGCACAAGGCCGTCTACGACGACTGCGTGCGCGGCCCGATGCTTGCCCTACTCGCGGAACTCGAGGAGGAGTTCGGGGAGGGCAAGGCCTTCCGCCCGTACCGCGACGTGCGGTTCAGCAAGGACAAGCTGCCGTACAAGACCCACCAGGCGGATTCGTCTCCGTCGCGCAGAGCGTCGGCTACTACGTCGAGATCAACGCTGCCGGGTTGCGGGTCGCCGCCGGCCTGTTCCACGGCTCGTCCGATCAGATCGCCGGTTACCGGACCGGGGTCGATCACGACCGTCGCGGCCCCGAGCTCGGAAGGATCGTGCGCAAGCTCGAACGCGCGGGATACGAGATCGGCGGCGACCGGTTGAAGTCCCGGCCGCGCGGCGTGGACGCCGATCATCCCCGCATCGAACTCATGCGTCACCGGTCCCTGTGGGCCGGCCGCACCGAGATCTCCCCGCCGTGGATCGACAGTCCGCGCACCCTCGAGGAGGTGCGTTCGGTGTGGCGCGAGTTCCGGCCGTTGGTGCGCTGGCTCACCGCTGCTACCGCAACGTGATCCGGCAGACCGGGTGGTATGGAAATGCTGTGTGGCGCAATGGTTTGAAGGACGCGCCGGGACGGGGATGATCTTCGTCACGCCGCGCGAAATCGTCGCAGGTCATGCGAGACCCCCCTCCCCTGCGTAACTCGGCTTTCACCTAAAGTGGCACCTCGTGACCGACGCGCAAACTCTCGAAGCCCCTACGGAAAACGCGACAATCCGAACGGTCCGACGATGGTCGCCGGGTGCGTGCGTCTGGTGTGGCGACACCGACTCGGTCGAGGTCTTCCGCAACGAACCTCGCTGTGCCACATGCCGTAAGCACGAAGCCGTCATCGACGAGGCCCGCAAGTTCATGGGCATGTACGGCCTGCGCCCCATCGGCGGCACCCTGCAGTCCGACGACGAGGAGGAGTACGAGCACCGCCTCGCCGCCCGCGAGGCCCGCCGCGCCCTCAACGACATCCGTCTCGCCGAGCAGCCCGACCCGGCACTCGTGCGCAAGGCCCTGCGTCCCCGCGCCGCCGCGATCACCGAGAGCCACACCGGTTCCTCCGCGCAGACGTCGACGCGTCCGGCCTCCGCGACCCGGAGCTCGTCCTCGTCCTCCTCGCCCAAGCCGGCGAAGTCCGCGGCTCCGGTCCGGACGGGTGCCGTGGACGTCGAGGAGATCCAGACCCGGGCCTCGCGCTGCTCGATCAGCTCTCTGCGATCGACGCGCAGCTCGCGCTCGTCGCCGAGCAGAACGGCCTCGCCGCCCGCGCCCGCCGCAGCGATCTGGAGAAGCAGAAGGCGACGATCCTGCGCACCCTCGCCGCACTCGAGAAGCACGTCTGAGCGCATCCGGTAGCTAGTCGCCGGACCGCACCGCCGCAGCCCCGCCCCGCTCCGTCGAGTCCGCTCGACGGTCCGGGTGCGGGGCTGCCGTCGTTACCGCACGTCACGACGGTTGTCGTTACCGCACCTCACGACAACGGACCAGGTAGTCTGTGATCGACCAAGAGCCTGTCGGGGGGACGCTGCTCGGGCGTCGACGCCTGCGCAGATGGGCCGGTAGCCTTCCGAAGGAGTGCGCGTGAGTGTTTCCGGCTCCCCTCGCGTCGGTGCACCCGCGTGGCGTTCGTTGTCCTCGGCTCTGGCGCGGCCCCGACTGTTCGCGTGTCTCGACCGGTGCTCCACGCTGACGGTGATCGACGCTCCCCCGGGCTTCGGCAAACGGACCCTCGTTGCAGGATGGCTCCATCGGGGCGGCGCACCCGACCACACGATCGTCTGGGTCCCCGAACTCGCCGCGTCCGGCGACGGCGAGGGCGACCTGTCCGAGCGTGTGCTCGAGGTTCTCGCCGACCACCCGGCCGTCGAGGTCTCCACCGGCGGTCCCGACGATTCCCCGACCGAGCGTGTGGTCCGTACCTTCCGCGATCTGAAGTCGGCCTGCCTGCTCGTGCTCGCCTGCGTGTCGCCGCAGAACTCGGCCGAGGTGCTCGACGGAACCTCCGGCTGCTCGACCACTGCCCACGGCTCGACGCGATCGTCTGCCTGCCGGGCAACAGCACCGACATGACCGAGGTCGTCCTCCGCGGGATCGACTCAACGTACGTCCCGGCGGCCGATCTCGCCTTCACCGTCGAGGAGACGACGACGCTGTTGCGCGATGCCGGACCGGAGCGCACCGACAGCGAGTGCGAGGTCGTGTGTCGCGTACTCGGCGGTGTGCCCACCCTGGTCTCGGCGGCCGCGGTCGTCGCCCGGAGCC
Source organism: Rhodococcus sp. IITR03 (assembly GCA_001017865.1). The sequence goes on along the minus strand of LATQ01000001.1, from coordinate 2,150,308 downwards.
GGCCGCAGCGCTGATCGACTCCCGAGGACTGCCGACCCCTGCCCTGGCCCGCCTCGTGCGGACGTACGTCGAGAACCGGCTCGACGAACTCGACGACGCGCACCGCGAGTTCGCGTTCTCGGTCGCCGCTGCCCACAGTGTCACCGCCCACCGGGCAGCCGAACTGACGGGCACGGCGGATGCCGAAGCATCACTGGCCATGCTCGCCGCGGCAGGCCTCGTGATGGATTCGCCCTTCGACGATCCCCGGACATGGCGGTGGCCCGACGCCGTCCGTTCGTGCGTGCTCGACATCTCCCGCCGGGAGCGCCCCGGACATGTCGACGCCCTGCTCGTCGAACTCGCCCGGGCGCACCGCGACGCCGGCAAGCCCGCCGAGGCGTCGATCTACGCGGTCGAGGCCGGCGACTGGGAGACCGCCGTGGCGATCGTCGAGGAATCCTGGGCGCGCATGGTCGACAGTTCCTTCGACGTTCTCGTCAAGGTGCTCCGGCAGATCCCCGACCAGGAGCTCGGCGACCACCCGTCGGTCCAGGCCGGTCGCGCGCTGTTCACGCAGATGCTCGACGAACATTCGATCCTGCACGCCTCCCTGCCCACGGATCCCGACGAACTCGCCGAGCTCGGGAAGACACCCGGGGCCGCCCAGGCCGTGTACGTCGCGACGGTGCAGACCCTGACCTGCGGGTCTCGGGCGAATTCGGTGAGGCCGCGCGGTTGACGCTCCTGTTGCGTCCACTCGTCCATTCGATCCTCGAACACCGGCCCGACGATCTCGGCCCGCAGCTCCCTCTGCTGCGAGTGCAGTGGGCGATCACGCTCCAGCTCGCCGGATATCTGACCGAGTCCACCACCGTCTTCCGCCGCGCCTACCGCGGTGCCTACGCCGCGAACATCGCCTTCGTCATCCAGAACGCCGCGGGAAGCTCGGCGCTGAACTGGGCGGTGACCGGCGACAATCCGCGCGCCCGCGAATGGCTGCGCACCGAGAGCAACGCCGAGCCCACGGAGGGCCGCTGGGGAGAGATGGTCAAGGTGGGTGGTCGGGTTGCGTCCACGCTCGTCCACCTCGACTCGCTCGAGCTCGACCGTGCCGTCGGATATCTCGACGAGCTCGGCGTCCCGCGGGTCTCGGAGGAACTCTGGGGATTCGTCGCCTACGGCCGGGCCTACTACAACCTGGCGACGGGCAACGCCTACGACGGACTCACCGAACTCCACCGGCTCATCGCCTCGCACCACGATCTGTTCGACCGCGGCGCGTTCTCGCGCATCCTGCTCGGCGCCGCCGAGATCGACCTGCAGCTGGCGCTCGGCAACGGCAACCTCGCGCGCGCCCTCGCCGAGGAGTCGCCGCAGAACCATCCGATGCTCGTGGTGACGAACGCGCGCGTCGAACTGTTCACCGGCCATCCCGACGTCGCGCTCAAGAAACTCAAGCGCGTTCCGTGGACGGAGTGCGGTTTCCCGCGCGCACATCTCGAGGCGTTGCTCATGGAGCGAGCGCCCACCTCGATCTCGACGAGAAGGACACCGCGGTACGCAGCTGGCAGCGGGCCCGCACCCTCGCCGAGGCCCTCGGCAACCGCCGCGCCTTCACGACTCTCGCCGAGGGTGTCGCCGGGCGTCTCGCGGAACTCGGCGGTCCCATCGGCCCGGACGAGGCGATCGGGTCCGTCTTCACCGAACCCGTCACCCACGTCGAACTGTCCCGGCGTGAGACGGACGTGCTGGAGTTGCTCGCGCTGGGATCGACGCACGCCGATATCGCGAAGAAGTTGTTCGTCTCGCACAACACGATCAAGACCCAGTTGCGCAGCATCTACCGCAAGCTCGGCGTGCACACGCGGGTGGAGGCGATCGGCCGGGCGCGCGATCTCAGGCTGTTGCCGGTCCGCCGGTCGCTGTAGCCGAACGCGCACGCATCCGGGCGGCGAGCCGCAGATCGAGCGCCCACACGACGCCGCGAGGGCCGCCAGCCCGACACCGAGCACGCA
>LATQ01000001.1:2143834-2148211 GCA_001017865.1 Rhodococcus sp. IITR03 | reverse complement strand
CTCGCGGCACCGAGAACAGACCCGGCGATCGCGGTGCCCACCACGAGCACCCCCGATGTTCGGCGCGAATCCGCTCAGCCCCCTGCCCCGCCGCCGCGGCCAGCATGAGCATCACCGCCAGCCGCCGCTGCGGGAACATGTCGCCGAGCGGCACGAGGAACAGCAGGCCGAGCGCGTAGGCGACCTGCGCGACCGTCACGGTGGAGGCGGCGGCAGATCGGGAGGTGTCCAGTGCTTCGGCGATCGAGTCGAGCAGCGGCTGGTTGAAGTAGTTGCCACCCACGCACAGACCCGTCGCCACGGCCATGAGCAACAGCACCGGGGTCGTCAGGACGGGACGGGACGACGTCATGTCCTCCAGCGTCCCGTGTCGGCGCGGCGGAAGTCGAATCGGTTCGTCGGCGTCCTTTCGAGGACTACTCCCGGGAGGCGGCGAGCAGGACGAACCGTCCGTCCGGATCCACCCATTCGTGCCGGACCACGAATCCCGCGTCGGCGAGTTCCTGCGAGATACCGACGAGGCGGAACTTCGCGGAGATCTCGGTTCGGATCTGCTCGCCCTCGGCGAAAGAGATCTGCAGGTCGAGGCCCGGGATCGTCACGTCCATCGCCTCGGTCGCCTCGAGTCGCATCTCGATCCATTCGTTCTCCGCGTCCCAGACGGCGCGGTGCACGAACCGGCCGGGATCGAAGTCGGCGCCGAGCCGGTCGTTGAGCACCCGCAGGACGTTCCGGTCGAACTCCGCCGTCACTCCGGCCGCGTCGTCGTAGGCGGCGATCAGGGTGTCGCGGTCGATGACGAGCCCGGCCCCGAGGAGCAGCCACTCACCGGATGGAGGATCGCGGCCGTCCCGGAGAGGAACTGTGCGCGTTCGCTCGGGACGAGGTTGCCGATGGTGCCACCGAGGAACGCGATCGCGCGTTTCCCGCCGGCAGGGAGATGCGCGAGCGAATCGGTGAAGTCGCCGACCACCCCGTGCACCGTCAGGTTCGGATACTCCGCCGCCAGTCTGGTGACGGCCGACCGCAGTGCCGGTTCGGAGACGTCCTGCGGCACGTAGGTGTGGAGATACGGTTCGAGGGCGTCGAGCAGCACGTGCGTCTTCTCCGACGACCCGGAGCCGAGTTCGACGAGCATCTCGGGGCGGGCGGCGTCGGCGAAGTCGGCGGCGTGCCGGCGCAGCAGGCTGAACTCGGTGCGCGTCGGGTAGTACTCGGGCAGCCGCGTGATCTCGTCGAACAGTTCGCTGCCGCGCGCGTCGTACAGCCAGGTGGGCGACAGGTACTTGGGATCGGACGTGAGTCCGCGCCGTGCGTCCTCGCGCAGTTTGGCGTCGAGGTCCTCGGGGCGCAGGTGCACGTCGACGATCACGGTGAGCCGACCTCCAGTGGTGAGACGATGAGTTTGCCCGGCATCGCGGCGACGAGATGCCGGTCGGGTACCGGTGTCCAGCGACTGTCGTCGTCGAACGGTTCGGACGCCACGATCGCGACCTGTTCGTCGACGAACGTCCACAACGAGTGGTACCAGGCGGTGGCCCAGATCCCGGATTCGTTGCACAGCAACATGTTCAGACGAGAGTCCGGTGCGAGGTCCAGCACGTCGTGGACGAGCGAGATCAGCGCCGGTTCGGGATCGGCCGAGCGCAGCCGCGACTGCAGCAGGAGCCACAACGTGGCGGCGTCGGTCGGAGATTCGAGTCGCAGCAGTTCGGCGACGGGCAGCGCGCCGGCGAGGGTGACGAGCGATCCCGGCCAGCCCCGGACGACTCCGTTGAGGCTGAACGCCCACCGGTCGTCGGAGAAGGGTGCGGCCGCCGATCGTTCGACGGGCATCCCCTCGGTGGCCGAGCGGGTCGCGGCGACGACGGTGCGCGACCGTATCGACGTCAGGCCTTCACCGACGAAGGAATCGGACCAGATCGGCAACGCCGATCGGTAGCGTCCGAAAGTGCCTTCGGCACTCCACCATCCGACGCCGAAGCCGTCGGCGTTGATCGTCCCTCCTCCACGCATGTCGGTGGGCGCCCACGACTGGCGGAGCAACGAATTGGTTCCGGTGGACAGCAGTGCGGCGACGTTCGTCTCCGGTCCGATGTACGCCAGATGTCTACACATCGCCCGTCCCGTACGCGACGCGGAGCCCGGCGAAGATCTGGCGGCGGATGGCAGATCCCAGTTGCGGAAGGTCCCGCGGCACGCGACCTCGTCGGTCCCGAACGATCCTCCACGCAGAACCCGGTGGCCGTCGCCGAAGAAGACCTCGGAGTACTCGCGGTACGGGAACGCGCGGAAGCCCGGATAACCGGTGAACGGTGTGGACGTCCACTCCCACACGTCGCCGATCAGCTGGTGCACTCCGAGCGGTGACGCTCCCTGCGGATACGAGCCGACCACGGCGGGACCGAGATGTCGCTGACCGAGATTGGCGTGGTCGGGACCGGGATCCTCGTCGCCCCACGGGAATCGGCGACTGCGACCGGTGGCCGGATCCCAGCGCGCCGCCTTCTCCCATTCGGCCTCGGCCGGAAGACGTCCACCGGCCCAGCGGGCGAACGCCTCGGCTTCGTGGAAGCACACGTGCACGACCGGTTCGTCCGGATGCAGCGGCATCGTGCGACCGAAGGCCGTTCGGCTCCACCCTGTTTCGTCGTCGCAACTCCAGAACTGCGGGGCCCGAGACCGGCGTCGAGGCGGTGCTGCCAGCCTGCCTCGCTCCACAGTTCGGGCCGCTCGTACCCGCCGTCCTCGACGAACCCGAGGTAACGACGGTTGGTGACGGGCACCGCGTCGAGTTCGAACTCCGGCACCTCGACGACGTGTGCCGGGCGCTCGTTGTCGAGAGCCCACGGATCGGTGGACGTGCCCATCTCGAATGTGCCGGCGGGGATCCGGACGCGTTCGTCTCGCGGACGGTTCCGGTGCGCGGCGCTTCCGGCGCGTCGAGCAAAGATGGGCCCTGCCGCAGCTGGTGTGTCGCGAGCATCGTCTCGTCGTGCTGCTGTTCGTGCTGCGCGACCATCGCGAAGACGAAACCCTCGCGGGTCAGCTCGTCGTCGAATGCACTGTCTTCGAGCACATCCCAGGTGAGATCGCGGACAGCACGCGCGTAACCGCGAGCGGCGTCGGGGTCGAGCAGCGGCAGCCCTGTGCGGGTCGCGCGGGGATGCCGGAACGCGTCGTAGAGATCGTCGATGTCGCCGCGGACCGCAGGCGCCTGCCCGCGACCCGCACGAGCCAGCGTTCCTCCTGGTTGGCGATATGCGCGAGATCCCACACCAGCGGCTCATCAACGGCGAATGCTGTGCGGTGAGATCCTGTTCCGGCACGGAGGTGAGTACCTCGGTGCGGGCACGCGCCCGCTCGAGGTGACGCCTGAGCGCAACACGAGCAGGTGTCACCGCACCTCCTCACCCGGCGCCAGACCGCGCAGGCACCGTGCCGCGGCCGCGTCGAGCGCCGCGGTGAACCGCATGTCGCGGGAGGACTCCGCTGCGAGCGAGAGCAGACCCGCTGCGGCAGCACGCAATTCGAGCGAGGCAAGACCGATGCGTGCCGCCTCGGACCACTGGTCGCGCACCGGCGCGGCGATCGCGCACGCCTCCGCGGAGACCTCCGGAGCGGAGAGCAGGGCTTCGAAGGCCGCGACGGGCACCTGCCACGACTCGGCCGGCTGGGCATCGAGATAACGCACCTCGAGATGCCCGCACGGTCGGACCGGCGGGAACAGCGTCGTCATGTGATAGTCGAGATCGTCGACGGTGGGCCGACGGCGGATGTCGGCATCGAGCTCACCTGCGAGCCACGCCGCGAAGGTCGCGCCGGGCGGTGCGTACCACTCAGGCAGTTCCGAACGCACGCAGGTCAGCGGTGCATCGAGAACCCACGCCGGGTAGTCGGCGGGATGGTGGACGTGGCCGAGGTCGGGATCGAGTTCGAGCCACGTGCGCATCCGCTGCGACACCCAGTCGCCCTCCGGAGCACCCCGCAACCGGGGTGAGCACGCGAAGGCCGCGATCATCGCCGGGCCGATGGCGTGGAGCAACTCCCAGCGCTGCACGATCTCCGCCTCGTCGCGTCCGGCGTCGACGGAAACCTGCACCGACGCAGTGCTGTTCATCATCAGCCGGCCCATCGGCCGATGCGGTCGTAGCGGAGCTCCATCGCCCCGTAGCGCGGGGTGCGCAGCAGACGGTGGGGGAGGCCGCACCTCGTCGGCGGCACGGTCGAGCATGATCACCGACCGGCGGGCCAGCAACGCCCGGAGCATGCGGAGGTCGGCCGTGAGCCGATCGCACACCTGCGCGCCGAGGTGCACGGCACGCTCGACAGCTCGATCTGACCACCCGGCTCCACGCTGACCGTGCTGCCCGAGCG
>LATQ01000001.1:2136505-2143734 GCA_001017865.1 Rhodococcus sp. IITR03 | reverse complement strand
ACACCTGCCGCCGCGAGGTGCACGGCACGCTCGCAGCTCGATCTGCCACCCGGCTCCACGCTGACCGTGCTGCCCGACGGCGCGGCCGGGCCGACGACGACGGCGCCACCGTGCGCGGCGCGTGAGGCCCGAGGGCCTCGACGAGCCTCGTGAGTTCGGGACGCGATTCGGTGCCGTCGGCCCGCGCGGTGAGCCATTCGAGCTCGACCCCGATCAGCCTGGGGATTCCCAGCCGGAACGCCCTGCTGCGGACGTGATCCTCCGCTGCTGCTCGGGAGCCGAGTTCCTTACGGGCACGGGAGGCTGCGGCATCGACTGCCATTGCCATTCGTCCACCCCCTCGGCCGGTGCGCCAGGTCTGCGGTCGAGACTAACCCGCCCGGGGACACGACGCGCGGATAACGCACCGGTGCGTGCGCGAACGCACTCCACCGGGCAGGCTCGACGCGACGATACGGACGACGGAGGAGGTGAGCGGCCCGTGCTGGACCTCCAGGCGGCCCGACGCGACACACCGGGATGCTTCGACCGGGTCTTCCTCGACAGCGCCGGCTCGTCGCTGCCCCCGACACCGGTGCTCGAGACGATGCTCGCGCACCTGCGGCGCGAAGCCGAGGTCGGCGGGTACGTGGCGGCCGACGAACGGCTCGACGACCTGACGGCCGTGAAGACCTCGCTCGGCCGCCTGTTCGACGTGCCGGAGACCTCCCTCGCGCTGTCCGACGGCGCCTCGCGGGCGTGGACGTCCTTCTTCTACGCGGTGCCGCTGCGACCCGGCGACCGCATCCTGATCTCGCAGGCCGAATACGCCGCGAACGCGATCGCCGCGCTGCAGCGCGCGCGGCGACCGGCGCCACCGTCGAGGTCGTTCCGTCCGATCCGTCCGGCCGCATCGACGTCGAGGCACTCGAGGGGATGCTCGACGAACGGGTGCGGCTCGTGTCCGTCGTGCACGCCCCCACCAACGGTGGGCTGGTCAACCCCGTGCGGGAGGTCGCCGACGCCGCGCACGCGGTGGGGGCGCTCGTGCTGCTCGACGCGTGCCAGTCGGTGGGGCAACTGCCGGTGAGCGGGTGCCCGAACTCGACGTCGACGCGCTGTCGGGCACCGGGCGCAAGTGGCTCCGAGGTCCGCGCGGCACCGGTTTCCTGTACGTGCGGCCGCGCCTGGTGACCGAACTCGAACCGGCCGTTCTCGACCTGCACAGCGCCTCGTGGACCTCGGCCGACAGCTACGCACTCGCTCCGGACGCCACCCGCTTCGAGATGTGGGAGGCCGGAGTGGCGGCCCGGCTCGGGCTCGGCGCGGCCGTGGACTATCTCCTCGATCTGGGTGTCGACGCCGTGGCCGAGGCGGTGGCCTACCGGTCCGGGCACGTGCGCGAGGGACTCACGGGCATCGACGGCGTCACCGTCACCGACCTCGGTGAGCAGCGCAGCGGCATCGTCTCGTTCACCGTGGACGGCCGCGACCCGCGGGAGGTCCGCGACGCCCTGGCCGAGCGGTCGGTGACGGTCACGGTCAGCAGCCGCAGTTCGACGCTGTTGGACATGACCTCGCGCGACCTGCAGTCGGTGGTGCGGGCGTCGCCGCACTACTTCGTCTCCCCCGCCGACGTCGACAGGTTCCTCGCCTCGGTGCACGACATCGCCCGGTCGTGAAGCTCATACGAGTCGACGACAGGGCTGTTTGTCCCTGATCGACGTCGTCCGGTAAAGTGGATCGAGTTGTCTCGGCGAGGGTGAACCGCAATATCGCTGGATCACCGTGATCGACGCGGCTGCGACGGAAGCAATGTGCTCCCCGGTCGCACGTGTCGGATCCGTTCGTTCGAGAACACCCGACCACGAAGTGCCACCAGCGTAGGAGCCGTCACATCATGTCCGACGAGAATCGTCTCGTAGCCAGCGTCCGCACCGAGTTCGGCAAGGGTGCCGCACGCCGCGCCCGTCGCGCCGGCCAGGTCCCCGCCGTCCTCTACGGCCACGGCACCGAGCCCCGGCACCTCGCCCTCCCCGACCTCGAGTTCGCAGCCGTGCTGCGTAACCACGGCACCAACGCCATCCTCACCCTCGACATCGACGGCGAGGACCAGCTCGCGCTGACCAAGTCGGTCGTCGTCCACCCCATCCGCCGCTACATCGAGCACGCCGACCTGCTCGTCGTGAAGAAGGGCGAGAAGGTCACCGTCGAGGTGCCCGTCGTCCTCTCGGGTGAGGCCGGCTCCGGCACGCTGGTGGTCAACGAGGTCAACACCATCAAGCTCGAGGCCGACGCCTGAACATCCCCGAGGAGATCACCGTCTCGATCGAGGCGCCGAGGCCGGCACCCAGATCCTGGCCGGTGGCGTCGAGCTGCCCGCCGGCGCGACCCTGCAGGACGATCCCGAGCTGCTGCTCGTGAACATCGTCGAGGCTCCCTCCGCCGATGCCCTGGAGGGCACCGAGGGCGAAGAGGCCGCCGAAGAGGCTTCCGAGGAGGCCTGAGCCTTCACCGGCTCCCTGTGAAGTCACTCGTGCGGCGCGTCATCCTTCGGGGTGGCGCGCCGCACGTCGTTCGAATGCACGGAAGGATCAGCTCGTGGGCGACGACGCCGCGCTCGTGGTCGGTCTCGGCAACCCCGGCCCGAAGTACGAGAACACCCGGCACAACATCGGATTCATGGTGGCCGACGTGCTGGCCGGACGCGTCGGCGGCAAGTTCTCCGCGCACAAGCGCAGCAACGCCGACATCGTGCAGGCCCGGCTCGACGGGCGACAGGTGATCATCGCGAAGCCGCGCACCTACATGAACCTGTCCGGCGGCCCCGTCGCCTCCCTGGCCAAGTTCTTCTCGGTCGATCCCGCGAACGTCATCGTCGTGCACGACGAACTCGACCTGGACTTCGGGACGATCCGGCTCAAGCTCGGCGGTGGCGAGAACGGGCACAACGGCCTGCGGTCGACCTCGTCGGCGCTCGGCACCAAGGACTACCTGCGGGTCCGGATGGGCATCGGCCGCCCTCCCGGCCGCCAGGATCCCGCCGACTTCGTGCTCAAGCCGTTCTCGGCCACCGAACGCAAGGAACTCGACGTGTGGTGCGAGGAAGGTGCCGACGCCGTCGAACTGCTGTTGAGGCTCGGCCTCGAGGGCGCCCAGAACCGCATCCACTGACCCCGCATCGATCGATGCGGGACGGTCAGGCCCGCGTCAGCAACGCCAGCGAGGTGCCGCGACGCAGCTTGCCCGAGGAGGTCTTCGGGATGCTGCCGGGACCGAGTACCGCGACCGTGCGAGGCCGCACCCCCACCTCGGCGACCACCGCGTGCACGACGTCGTGTTCGATGCGGCGCACCTCGTCGGGGTGGTCGAAGAGTTTGGTCTCCACGGCCACCGCGAACGATTCGCGCTTGTCCCCCGCGTCGAGCCGGATGGCGACGGCGTTGCCGGGACGCACCCCGTCGACGGTCCCCGCTGCTCGCTCGATGTCGGTGGGATAGATGTTGCGGCCGCCCATGATGATGACGTCCTTCACCCGGCCGCACACCACGACGAGCCCTTCCTCGGTGAAGTAGCCCACGTCGCCGGTGTCGAGCCAGCCGTCGGCGTCCTGCGCGGGTACGGGTCCGTCCACGGTGAGATAGCCGTGCGTGACGGCCTCGCCGCGCAACTGGATGATGCCCACGCCGCGGGGCGGCAGCACCTGTCCGTCGTGGCCGACGACCCGACCCTCGAGGCCGGCCACGAGACGGCCGAGGGTGGGCATGCGGCGCGCGTGGGTGCGGCTGGTCGGCACGGCCATCCCACCGGCTTCGAGCAGGTCCGGATCCACCACGTCGAGCACCATCCCGCGCCCCGGATCGGGGACCGACACCGCGAGCGTGGTCTCGGCCATCCCGTAGGAGGGCGCGAGGGCGGACGGGTCGAGACCGAAGCGCTCGCCGGCCTCCGCGAGCGCCTCCATCGTGTCGGGATCGACCGGCTCGGCGCCGTTCCACATCCAGCGCATCGACGACAGGTCGAGCGAGCCGGCCGGCGCCTGCGACAACTTCCGGGCCAGCAACGAGTACGCGAAATTCGGTGCTGCGGTCAGGGTTCCGCGATACTTGCTGATCAGCTCCGCCCACAGGATCGGCGAGCGGAGGAAGTCCAGCGGCGTGACCGACACGACCTCGGCGCCCACCTGCATGGGGACGCTGAGGAAGGCCACCATGCCCATGTCGTGGAACAACGGCAGCCAGCTGATCATGACGTCGTCGTCGAGCGAGAACTTGACGCGGTCCATCATCGCCGAGGCGTTGGCGTAGAAGTTGCCGTGCGTGATCCGCACTGCCTTCGGCGAGCCGGTGGACCCGGACGTCAGCTGCTGCAGCACGATGTCGGACTCCGCCGTGTCGACGGGATCGACGGGTTTCCCCTCCCGCATCCGCTCCACGGTGACGACGGAGATGCCCCGTTCGCGCAGCAGCGGCTCCGCGATCTCGAAGGGTGCGCCGAGGACGACGGCGCGGGCGTCGATCATCCGCAGGACCACCTCGGTGTCGCGCGACCACATCTGCAGGTCGGTGCGCGGAGTGGGCTGGTGCAGCATCGTCACGCTCCCGCCGCGCATCCACACGGCCTGGCAGACCGGTGCGATGTCCACCGGTTGTCCCGCGAGGACACCCACCGCGTCACCGGGCCCGATTCCCGCCGCGGCCAGTGCGCCGGCCATGCGGCGGGCCTGCCGGTGGATCTCTCCCCAGTTCTGCCGCAACGGCGTATCCGGTTCGCCGGTGACCAGAGCTCCGGTGTCCGACTCCGCCGTCGCGTACATCTCCTCGGTGAACCTGCTCACGACCCGCTCCTCGTCCGGTGGTGCACGACCTCGATCAAGATCCGGTAGTTGCACATCAGCGTGCGCCGTCGAGCGGTGGGTATGGGGCGGCCTCGGGGAAACGTGATCGAATCTGGCGGAAATCGACACCGAATCGCCGAGTAACATGGACGAGTTGGCGGCGATAGCGCCCCTACTCCCTGCCCCCTTCGAGAGGTTTTTCCCGTTGAGCACCCCGCACGCTTCGGCCGACAGTCAATCCACCGGCACGACGGAGCCTGCGCAGTCCTCCGGCACCGCGAAGCCCGGGTCCGCGAAGGAGGTCAGAGCCGAAGCCGAGCGCAGACGCACCTTCGCCGTCATCTCCCACCCCGACGCCGGTAAGTCGACGCTCACCGAGGCGCTCGCCCTGCACGCGAAGGTCATCTCGGAGGCCGGCGCGGTCCACGGCAAGGCGGGCCGCAAGTCGACGGTCTCCGACTGGATGGAGATGGAGAAGGCCCGCGGCATCTCCGTCAGCTCCACGGCCCTGCAGTTCAACTACACCCGCTCGGACGTCGCGGGCACCGACGACGAGGTCGTCAACGTCGTCAATCTCGTCGACACCCCCGGTCACTCCGACTTCTCGGAGGACACCTACCGCGTCCTCACCGCCGTCGACGCCGCCGTCATGCTCATCGACGCGGCGAAGGGTCTCGAGCCGCAAACCCTGAAGCTGTTCCAGGTGTGCCGCCACCGGGGCATCCCCGTGGTCACCGTCATCAACAAGTGGGACCGACCGGGCCGGACGCCGCTGGAACTGCTCGACGAGATCGACGAGCGCATCGGCCTGATGCCGACTCCCTGTTCTGGCCCGTGGGCATCGCCGGCGACTTCCGCGGTCTGCTGCGTCGCGGCGAGGACGGAGACGCGGCCGAGTACATCAAGTTCACCCGCACGGCCGGCGGCGCCAAGATCGCCCCCGAGGAGCATCTGTCCCCCGACGAGGCGCTCGCCCTCGAGGGCGACACCTGGGTCGAGGCCGCCGAGGAGTCCGAACTGCTGTCGGCCAACGGCCAGGACCACGATCAGGAATTGTTCCTCGCCGGGCAGACCTCGCCGGTGATCTTCGCGTCGGCGATGCTCAACTTCGGTGTGCGGCAGATCCTCGACACCCTGGTCACGCTCGCACCGCCGCCGCGGGCCCGTCTCGCGATCGACGAGACCGCTCGCGAGGTCGACGATCCGTTCAGCGCCGTCGTGTTCAAGGTGCAGGCCGGCATGGACACCGCCCACCGCGACCGGCTCGCGTTCATGCGTGTCGTCTCGGGTGTGTTCGAGCGCGGCATGGTCGTCACGCACGCGCAGACCGGTAAGCCCTTCGCCACCAAGTACGCGCTGACGGTCTTCGGCCGCGAACGCTCCACGGTGGAGAACGCCTATCCCGGCGACGTCGTCGGCCTGGTCAACGCGACCGCGCTGGCGCCGGGCCACACCCTCTACGTCGACAAGAAGGTGGAGTTCCCGCCCATCCCGTCGTTCGCGCCCGAGCACTTCGCGATCCTGCGGGCCGAGAGTGCCTCGAAGTACAAGCAGTTCCGCAAGGCCGTGGACCAGCTCGACTCCGAGGGCGTCGTGCAGATCCTCCGCAACGACGTCCGCGGCGACGCGTCGCCGGTGATGGCAGCCGTGGGTCCGATGCAGTTCGAGGTGGTCGCGGCGCGGATGAAGGCCGAGTACAACGTCGACCCGAAGATCGAGCATCTCGGCTACTCGCTCGCGCGTCGCACCGATGCGGCTTCGGCCGACGAACTGAACCGCCAGCGCGGCGTCGAGGTGTTCACCCGGTCGGACGGCGTGCTCCTCGCTCTCGTCAGCGACAAGTGGCGGCTGCAGTACATCCTCAAGGAGCTGCCGGAGCTGACTCTCGAACCGTTGGTCGCAGCGACCGACTGAGCGTCCCGGCGACGCCGGACGGGTAGTGCGTCCAGCGGATTTTACTGATACTTTCCTTTCGTCGATCCGACGTATTCGGGTGGAATCAGGAGTTGTGTCGATGAACGACGACGTACCGGCCGCAGCCGGTGAGGACCTGTCGTCCGGTGGGACGGCGGATACGAGCAGGCGATCCGGACGCGCGAAGCGCTCGGGCACCTTCGTCTACCCGCTGCCGAGCACTCCTCTTCCGAGCAGTACCCCGCTGACGAGCACGCCGGATCCCGGAACACACCGCACGAGCGTGGGGGACGCATCGTCGCTCGAAGGTGACCCGGCCGGCGGGGTGGGCGCCGGCAATTCCGAGGAAGGAACGACCCTGGTGAGCAGCACCGGCACGAACGGCTCCGCGAGCGGGCCGCCACCACCACGACGACCCCGACGGCACCGAGAGCCTGGCACGATCACGCACCGGCCGGCCGTCGCGGCGCAGTTCGACTGGTGGCGGTGCTCGGTGGCA
>LATQ01000001.1:2134351-2136405 GCA_001017865.1 Rhodococcus sp. IITR03 | reverse complement strand
CGATCGACGATCGCGGAGGTCGTCGCGGCGTCCGTCGGCGCCGCACGCGTCGAGGTGCGTGGTGGGCGTCGGACGAGAGGGCTCAACGGCTGCGGGGCGTTCGGGGGCGGGACGGGCTGCGCTCACGCCCTATAAACTACTGGCCACCATGACTGCGCCTGATTCCTCCCGCCCGGCCGCCGGCGATCCCACCCGCCCGCCGTTCTACGTCACGACCGCGATCGCGTACCCGAACGGCGCCCCGCACATCGGGCACGCCTACGAGTACATCTCGACCGACGCGATCGCGCGGTTCAAGCGTCTCGACGGCTTCGACGTGCGCTTCCTGACCGGCACCGACGAGCACGGTCTGAAGATGCAGCAGACCGCCGCGAAGGAAGGGATCCCGGTCACCGAACTCGCGTCCCGCAACTCGAACGTGTTCGAGGCCATGGACAAGCGGCTGAACATCTCGTACGACCGGTTCATCCGCACCACGGACGCCGATCACCTCGAGGCGAGCAAAGCGATCTGGCAGCGCATGGTCGACTCGGGCGACATCTACCTCGACACCTACGCGGGGTGGTACTCGGTCCGCGACGAGGCGTTCTACACCGACGGCGAGACCACGCTGCTCGAGGACGGTTCGCGGATCTCCACCGACACCGGCACTCCCGTGGAGTGGACGGAGGAGTCCACCTACTTCTTCCGGTTGTCGGCCTACCAGGACAAGCTGCTCGAGCTCTACGAGGAGCAGCCCGACTTCATCGCCCCGGCCACCCGTCGCAACGAGATCGTCAGCTTCGTCTCCGGCGGCCTGAAGGACCTGTCGATCTCCCGCACCACCTTCGACTGGGGTGTTCCGGTCCCCGATCATCCCGATCACGTCATGTACGTGTGGGTCGACGCGCTGACCAACTACCTCACCGGCGCCGGTTTCCCCGACACCGAGTCGGAGTCCTACCGCCGCTACTGGCCCGCCGATCTGCACATCATCGGCAAGGACATCACGCGGTTCCACACCGTCTACTGGCCGGCCTTCCTCATGTCGGCGGGTCTCGAACTGCCGAAGCGGGTCTTCGTCCACGGCTTCCTGTTCAACAAGGGCGAGAAGATGTCGAAGTCGGTCGGCAACGTCGTCGACCCGCTCGAGATGGTCGACCGGTACGGTCTCGACCAGCTCCGCTTCTTCCTGCTCCGTGAGATCTCCTACGGCCAGGACGGCAGCTACAGCCACGAGGCGATCGTCACCCGCATCAACGCCGACCTCGCCAACGACCTCGGCAACCTCGCGCAGCGGTCGCTGACGATGGTCGCGAAGAATCTCGAGGGCACCGTGCCCACGCCGGGCGAGTTCACCGCCGACGACGAGGCCATGCTCGCCCAGGCCGACGCGCTGCTCGCGAAGGTGCGCGCCGAATTCGACGCCCAGGCCCTGCACCTCGGTCTCGAAGCGATCTGGCACGTGCTCGGCGAGACCAACCGCTACTTCTCGGCGCAGCAGCCGTGGGTGCTGCGCAAGACCGATCCCGAGCGGATGGCGACGGTCCTGTACGTCACGCTCGAGGTCGTGCGGATCGTGGGTCTGCTCGTCCAGCCGGTGATGCCGGATGCCGCCGCGAAGATCCTCGACCTCCTCGGTCAGGCACCCGAGGCACGGCAGTTCGACGCCGTCGCGACCCGCCTGGCTCCGGGCACCCCACTGCCCGCCCCGTCGCCGGTGTTCCCGCGCTACGTCGACGAGGACTGAGCTCCGACCCGGCGGCGGAGAGCCCCTCACCTGCGTGTTCTCCGTCGCCGCGCCAACCTGTCGGTGCCGTGCGCCACACTGCGGCGCATGCGCAGCGATAGAACACATGTTCGATACGGTGGCCTGAACGAGCACGCCCTGCTCGCCGAGCTGGGCGGTGCCTACGAGCGGGGATGGCAGCCCGCCGACGTGCTCCACGTGACGGCCCGCTCGGGTGGCACCTCCGACGTCGCACTGACGGCGGCCACGATGCTGTTCGACGCGCAGATCCGGCGCGCGGCCGAACGCGCCCCCGTCGAGTGGGTGCGGCAGCTCGACG
Source organism: Rhodococcus sp. IITR03 (assembly GCA_001017865.1). The sequence goes on along the minus strand of LATQ01000001.1, from coordinate 2,134,357 downwards.
AGATCG
>LATQ01000001.1:2128660-2134251 GCA_001017865.1 Rhodococcus sp. IITR03 | reverse complement strand
CGACGTCGGCCAGCTCGGGGAGCGCGTCGACCAGGCGTGCGACCGGGTCGGTGCCGGGGGTGAGGACCACGGGGTGGCAGTCGGGCGTGGAACACAGCTGCGGAATGAGACCGGCCTGCACGAGCGAGGACTTGCCGACGCCGGAGGCACCTGTCACCACAACCGGGCCCTGTCCATGGGAGGCGGTCACCACGTCGGCGAGGGTGCGCACGCTCTGGGTGCGCCCGAAGAACAACCGGGCATCGTTCTGTCGGTAGGACGCGAGTCCCTTGTACGGGCGGATCCCGGGCGGCACCGACACCGATGCCGATTCCTTGGTGCGCGGAGCGTTCACCTGCCCGCGCGCGGCCTTCCACCAGTTCTCCCACTGCTTCAGGGAGTACAGACCGGGGGCCGGCGGTTCGACGTTGAGTTCGCGCGCCGCGCGGATGAGGACCACGAGCACCGGATGCACCGACTCGAAGTTGGCCGGCATCCGGTTGCCGCTGCGCCAGTCGCTGACCCGCTGGACGGAGACGTTCCGGTCGCTGCCCACCGCCCGGCGACGGTCGCGGCCTCCGAGACGACCTTCTTGAGGGCCGGACGCCCGGCTGCGGCGAACAGCATCCGTAGCTGGTCGGCGAAGAACTGACGTTGCGCCGAACCAGGCTTTCCGCCGGTGTCTGACATCCGTTCCGCGCCCCTCGTACTCCCGTTCCCCGCGCGCAAACATCCGCTGCGGAAAAATTCCTCACCACGCCTGAGCAGGGATGATACCGGTTCCGCGCCGGTCGGTATTTTCAGTCCCAGCCAATGACACGGAAGAGTGGTCACCACGCAAGGTTCGACCTTGCAGCGTGGGGCGGGGGCCTCCACGCCGATAGGGACTGACGAGGGGTAGTTCCGGGTCGGCGTGGAGGCATGCTCCACATACGTTGAGGGCCCCGCATCGCGGGCCCTTTCCCGTTTTTCCGGTTACTTGACGGTGTCGGGATCGTCCATCGCGACGGGGTTGCCCAACAGGTACGGGTCGCGATCGAGATAGGCCTTCGTCTCCCGCGCAATCAGACCCGACAGCACCAGCAGACCGATCAGGTTCGGCAGGGCCATGAGGCCGTTCATCACATCGGAGAAGTTCCAGACCACCTCGAGCTGGGTGGTCGCACCGATGAATACCACGATCACGAAGATCGCACGGTAGGGCACCACGCCGCGGCGACCGACGAGACGCTCGACGCACCGCTCGCCGTAGTACGACCAGCCGAGGATCGTCGAGAAGGCGAAGAAGACGACCGAGACGGCGACGATCCAGTGACCCCAGTCCCCGCCGAGGCCGTCGGCGAAGCCTGCCGACGTCATGGCAGCGCCCTGCTCGCCGGACTCCCAGGCTCCGGTGGTGACGATGACCAGGCCGGTGAAGGTGACGACGATGATCGTGTCGATGAACGTCTGGGTCATCGACACCAGGCCCTGACGGACCGGGTGGGTGGTCTGGGCGGCCGCGGCGGCGATCGCCGCGCTGCCCATGCCCGACTCGTTCGAGAAGATGCCGCGGGCGACGCCGTAGCGCAGCGCGATCATGAAGACCGATCCGATGAAGCCGCCGGTGGCCGCGGTGCCGGTGAAGGCGTCGGTGAAGATGAGCGCGAAGCGTCGGGGATCTGGGTGAAGTTGACCGCGAGGACGATGATGCCGGCGCCGACGTACAGGAGGATCATCGCGGGCACGAAGGCGGCGGTGACCCTGCCGATGGACTTGATGCCGCCGAGCAGGACTGCGGCAGCGAGCACCGTCATGAGCACACCGCTGATCCAGGTCGGGACACCGAAGGTGTCGTCGAGCTGGGTGGCGACGGTGTTTGCCTGGGTCATGTTGCCGATACCGAAGCTGGCGAGCACGGCGAACACCGCGAACAGCAGGCTCAGGACGAGACCGGCCTTGTTGGGGATGGCGCGGGCGAGGTAGTACTGCGGACCACCGCTCTGCTCACCCTTGGCGTCGGTCGTGCGGTACTTCACGCCGAGGAACGCCTCGGAGTACTTGCTCGCCATGCCGACCAGGCCGGTGACCCACATCCAGAACAGCGCGCCGGGCCCACCGAAGTAGATCGCGGTGCCGACACCGGCGATGTTGCCCACGCCCACCGTCGCGGCGAGCGCGGTGGTCAGTGCCTGGTACTGGGAGATGTCGCCTTCGGTGGCGCCTTCGTCGTGGCGGGTGATCAGACCCAGCCGCAGTGCGGGCCACAGTTTGCGGAACTGGACGCCCCTCAGCCGGATCGTGAGCACGAGGCCCGTACCCAACAGCAGCGGGATGAGCAGGTACGGCCCCCACACCACGCCTGCCACCTCGACGAGGAAATCGTTCACCGAATCCATCCGCGTCCTCCTGATCGTCCGAAGCCCCCGACAGCGTCCGACCGACCGGTGCCGGTGACGTCTGCATTCGGGACGCGGCAGAGTCTAGGCTTCCGTGGCACGCAGTGTCTCCGGACCCCACAGCGCGTCCGATATGCGGTTTTCTCGATCGGTGTGCGGCAGACCTCGTCAGTCGCGACGCGCCTCCGGCACCGCGTCAGTCGCGACGCGCTTCCAACAACCGCGTCAGTCGCGACGCGCTTCCAGCACCGCGTCGTACAGTTCGCGCTTCGAGACCGTCGCGCCGGACGACTTCGACGCGGCCTCGGCGACGACGGCGCAGGCATCCTTCAGCCGCATCCCGTCCTCGACCTTCCGTTCCACCTCGTCGACGAGGTCGACGGGGTCGGTGGCCACCGCGACCGCCCCTTCGAGCACCACGGTGATCTCACCGCGCGCGCCTTCGACGGCCCACTCGGCGAGCTCCGCGAGCGTGCCGCGGCGCACTTCCTCGTAGGTCTTGGTGAGTTCGCGGCAGACGGCGGCGCGACGGTCGCCGCCGAGTACGTCGACGGCGTCGGCCAGGCACGCCGCGAGCCGGTGCGGTGCCTCGAAGAACACCACGGCCCGGGGCTCCTGGACGAGCGTTCCGAGCCACGCGCGTCGCTGACCCGGCTTGCGGGGCGGGAACCCGTCGAAGCAGAACCGCTCGACCGGCAGACCCGACAGTGCGAGGGCGGTGGTCACGGCCGACGGACCGGGCAGGCAGGTCACCGGTAGACCGGCTTCGACGCACGCCGCGACGAGGCGGTAGCCGGGATCGCTCACCGACGGCATACCCGCGTCGGTGACGAGCAGGACGGTGCGGCCCTCCTCGATGTCGGTGACGAGACCCGGCAGCCGCGACACCTCGACCTGGTCGTAGAAGCTCACGACCCGCCCGGTGAGGGTGACGCCGAGCGCCGCGGCGAGTGCTTGGTGCGGCGGGTGTCCTCTGCGGCGATCACGTCGGCGGTGCGAGAGCATCGCGGAGACGCGCCGAGGCGTCACCGATGTCTCCCATCGGAGTGGCGGCCAGCACGAGCCGGCCCTCTCCCGGATTCGCGCCCTGGACCGGTTTGGCTGCCTGCATACGGCTCAGCCTACGATCGGAACGTGACCGTGACGGACCGCAGCCCTTCACAGGCCCCCGGCCGTGGTCCGTCGGCAGCGCAGGATCGTCGCCTTCTCGGTCCCGGCCCGTTGGTGCCCGGACCCGAGCCTGTCCCCGGAGATCGGGCGCGCGGCTGGATCGTCACCGCCTTCGTCACGGCACTCGCCGCGATCACGCGGTTCACGATGCTCAACTACCCCACCGACGCGAAGACGCCGGTGTTCGACGAGAAGCACTACGCCCCGCAGGGTTGGCAGGTGCTCACCGGGGGCTGGATCGAGGACAACCCCGGTTACGGGCTCGTCGTGCATCCGCCCGTCGGCAAACAGATGATCGCGATCGGTGAGGCACTGTTCGGATACACCGCGTGGGGCTGGCGTTTCTCGCGCGGCGGCCGGTGTCGTGCTCGTCCTGCTGGTCGTGCGGATCGTGCGGCGGCTGACCCGGTCGACGATGCTCGGCGCGGTCGCCGGTCTGCTGCTCGTCGTCGACGGGGTGACCTTCGTGTCGTCCCGCCTCGGCATGCTCGACATCTTCCAGGCGGTCTTCGTCGTCGCCGCCTTCGGGTGCCTGATCGTCGACCGCGACGACGTGCGTGCCCGCATGGCGAAGGTGCACGCCGAGGGTCGTGTCCTCGACAGTGTGTGGGGTCCGCGTTTCGGGGTGCGCTGGTGGCGCTTCGGCGCAGGCATCCTGCTGGGTCTGGCGGTGGGCACCAAGTGGTCGGGCCTGTACTTCATCGCGTTCTTCGGGCTGATGTCCGTGGCCTTCGACCTCGCGACGCGTCGCGCGTACCGGGTGCAGCGACCGTGGGTCGGGACGGCCCTGCGCGATATCGGCCCAGCGCTGTACGCCTCGTGCTCGTCCCGCTCGGGGTTTATCTGTCGACCTACTGGGCGTGGTTCGCGAGCGAGACCGGCGTCTACCGTCACGCGGTCGGCTCGCGGATCGGTCACGACGGAATGTTCTCCTTCGTTCCCGACGCGCTGCGATCGCTCTGGTACTACAGCGCGAGCGTCCTCGAGTTCCACTCCGGCCTGACGAACTCGGCCGGCAATCAGCACCCCTGGGAGTCGAAGCCGTGGACGTGGCCGATGGGGCTGCGACCGATGCTGTACTACTTCGCCGACGGCGAGCGGATCAGCGGGTGCGACGCGGAGCAGTGCGTCAAGGCCGTGATGCTGGTCGGAACGCCGGCGCTGTGGTGGGTGTCGTTGCCGGTGCTCGGGTGGGGACTGTGGCAGCTGCTCGTCCGCCGCGACTGGCGGTGGGCCGCGGTGCTCACCGGTTACGGCGCGGGGATCCTGCCGTGGTTCGCGAGCCTCGACCGGCAGATGTACTACTTCTACGCGGTGCCGATGGCACCCTTCCTGGTGATGGGTGTCGCGCTGGTGCTCGGTGACATCCTCGGGTCGCCGCACGCCTCGACGGAACGGCGGACGACCGGGTTGCTCGTGGTGTGTCTGTACGTCGGGCTCGTCGTCGCGAACTTCGTGTGGTTGTGGCCGATCCTCACGGCGCTGCCGATCACACCGGAGCACTGGAACGACCAGCTGTGGCTCCCCAGCTGGCGCTGAGCGGAGTGCAGTCGCTGCTTCTGAGGAAAGTTCAGTTCGGTTCGTCGAGCACGCTGCCCTCGGGCAGCTCGACGTCGTGTTCCCTGTCGGAGCCGTAGCGGACGCCGTCGAATCGGCGAGCGAATCGCTCGTCGACGACGGTGAGGAAACCCTTGAGTCGCTGGAGCAGCTCGGACAGGTGGCGGGGCACGAACGGATCGCCGAGCAGGTCGACGGTGGCGACGAGCCGGTCCTCGACGAGCACCACCTTGATGTGCGGCCACGTCCGGTTCAGTTCGGTGAGCTCGGCCAGCGCGTGGGTACGACCGCCGGCGGACGCCGTTCCCGGGGTGTCGTCCTCAGGGATCGCGTGCAGCAGCGGCGCCCACAGCCTGATGCTGCCGTCGTCGTCGATCACGACGAAGACCACCTGGGAGTCGAGGACCACGACGAAGTCGCCGTCGGCGTCGACCGGCACAGGGCGTCCGAGCGCGTGCGCGAGCGCGTCGCTCACACGTTCGCGCAGGTCGCCGAGGCGGACGGCGG
>LATQ01000001.1:2121262-2128560 GCA_001017865.1 Rhodococcus sp. IITR03 | reverse complement strand
TGACCGTCGACCGTGGCGTGGCCGCCGAACTCGCGAGCACGCGCACGCAGGCGGCGGGCCCCGAGGCGGTCTCGGCGTGCAGCTCGAAGGCATCGGATCCGGCGAGTTCGGAGATGCGCCGGGCCAGTTGCGTGGCGTAACGGGCCCAGTCGCGGTCGAGGGCCTCGTCGAATCGGTCGGTGTCGGTCACGCGCACTCCTCTCGAAGAGCAACTGCCGGGCAGGCGACACCGTACTCGGGGTGGACGACAACTCACCGCAGGCACGCGGCGTCGTGTGTCACCCGTGATGCCGCCGTCCGACCGCTGCCCACGTCGCGACCCGCGACCCGCGTTCGAGGATGTCGACGATCGCGAATCCTGCCTGTGCGAGAACGGTGCTCACCGTCATCGAGACGGTTCCGGTGTCCTCTCCCGCCCCTGCCTCGTCGATCACCCACAGTTGCCCGTCGTCGGTCAGCAGCGGGGCGAGGGCGGCCACGGCGGCGGTGTCCTCGCGGAATTCGGGTACGTCGAGTGCGTAGATGCGGTCGAACTTCTCCTGGCGGGTGAATTCGTATGCGCGGGTCGCCGAGGGGGCCACGCGCATTCGGCCGTGGGGACCGACGTGCTCGGCGACCACGGCGGAGGCGGGCCCGGTGTCGATCGCGAGGACGGACGTGCCCGGACGCGCATCGAGGACGTCGAGCAGGAACTCGACGCCCTCGATGTGGGACCGCTCGGTCATTCGACCTTGCGCAGTGTCCGTCTCCTGCGCCCGCCCGTGATCAGGGGTCGCGCTGCAGATCCCGGTACAGCGACACGCACAGGCCGATCATCACGAGAAGGAAGGGGCCGCGGCGATGATCGTCATCGTCTGCAGGGCGTTGAGGGCTTCCTCGCCGCCGCTCCACAGCAGCAGTGCCGCGACACCGCCGGTGAGTCCGCCCCAGAAGACCACGACGCCACGATTCGGCGCGAGGGTGCCGCGTTGACTGAGACTGCCAATCACCATCGACGCGGAGTCCGCTCCGGAGATGAAGAAGATGGCGATGAGGAGCATCGCGACGACCGTGGCGATGCCGGTGAGCGGGAGGTTGCCGAGCACCCCGAACAGCTGCCCTTCGACGCTGTCGGCACCCGCGATGTCCAGGCCGTCCAGTTGCTGTCCGATACCTGCGCCGCCGAACACCGAGAACCAGATGAGGCTGACGAGGCTCGGGACGAGGATGACGCCGACGATGAACTCGCGGATGGTGCGGCCGCGGCTGATGCGGGCGAGGAACATACCGACGAAGGCGCCCACGAGACCCACCACGCCCAGTAGAAGATCGTCCAGCTCGACAGCCACTCACCTGCGGCCTCGTTGGAGGCGGCCGTGCGCGCCGACATGCGGGCGAACTCCGCGGCGTAGGCACCGAGGGTGGTGGGCACGAGGTTGAGGATGAAGACGGTGGGTCCGAGCACGAACACGAAGATCGCCAGGATCGCGGCGAGCACCATGTTGATGTTCGACAGGTATTGGATGCCCTTGGCGACACCCGTGACCGCGGAGGCGATGAACGCGAGCGTGAGCAGTGCGACGATCGCGACGAGCAGCATCACGCCGGCCGTCTCGAGCCAGCCGGTGACCTCGAAACCCGAGCCGATCTGCAGCGCGCCCAGGCCGAGCGACGCCGCGGTGCCGAACAGGGTCGCGAACAGGGCGAGGATGTCGATGACCTTGCCGAGCGGACCTTCGGCCCGGCGTCCCAGCAGCGGGATGAACGCCGAGCTGATGAGCTGCTTGCGACCCTTGCGGAAGGTGCCGTACGCGATGGCCAGACCCACCACGGCGTAGATCGCCCAGGGATGCAGGCTCCAGTGGAACATCGAGGTCGCCATCGCGACGCCGGTGCCGCCGTTGCTGCCCGGTGGTGGCTCGACGAAGTGCGAGAGCGGTTCGGCGACACCGAAGAACATCAGGCCGATGCCCATACCGGCGGCGAACATCATCGAGATCCAGCTGACGGTGCGGAACTCCGGCTTCTCGTCGTCCTTGCCGAGCGGGATGCGGCCGTAGCGGCTCACCGCCAGCCAGAGCGCGAAGAACACGAATCCGCTCGCCGTGAGCACGAACAACCAACCGAACTCGACGACGATCCAGTCGAGGATGTTCCCGGTAACGGTCCCGAAGTTCTCGGTGGCGGCCAGACCCCACACCACGATCGCCGCGACCAGCGCGGCAGCGACTCCGAAGACCACTTTGTCGGTCTGCGGTGGGCGCGCCGCGGACGCGGCTACTTCAGAAGCACGGGCGCGAGACCTCGTCGATCTCCTCGGACCCGGGCCGATCACCAGGGACATTCATGCGAACAAACCTTGCAAGTTTCGGGCGCCTGCGGAGCGGAATCGCCGAACCCGAGAAAATCGTCACATTTCGGACGCGACATGCATACTCTGCGCGATCCCGCAGATCGGCAGGTCAGCCTGCACGCAGGGCGGCCGAGACGAATTCGAGGATCTCCTCGTCGGACATCCCGAGTGCCCTCACCTCGGCGACGTACTCGTTGGTGGATAGCTGGGCCCGCGTGCGGGTGGGATCGCCCGTGTCGGCGACGAACGTCCCAGCCCGCCCGCGGGCCTCGAGCACGCCCAGCTTCTCGAGTTCCCGATAGGTCTTGGCGACCGTGTTCGGTGCGATGCCGAGGGTGTCGGCGAGGCCCCGGACGGTGGGCAGCTTCGAACCTGCGATCAGCTCACCATCGTGTACCAGCTCGACGATGCGCCGGCGCAGTTGCTCGAACGGCGGGACGGGCGAGTCGGGATCGATGGTGAGGTCGAGCATTCTCGCAGGTTATCAGCGCTCGGTGACCTTGACGGGCGCTTCGGCCGAGGGCGCGTCGGCAGGGGCGTGGTTGTAGCTGCCGGTCTCGAGCAGGTCGCGGATCTGGATGAGCAGATCGGTCTCGCTCAGCGGCTCGTCCTCGGGCTCCTTCTCCGGCGCGAAGCGGGCCTTGGCGGCATTGACCGGCACGATGAGCACGAAGTAGACGACGGCGGCGATGATGAAGAAGTTGATCGCCGCGGAGATGACGGCACCGAGGTTGACGAAGGTAGCGTCGTTCGACGAGAGCAGGCGGAAGCCGAAGCCCATCTCGTTGTCGCCACCCACAGCGGCGACCAGCGGGTTCACGATGTGATCGGTGAACGCCGTGACGATGGACGTGAACGCCGCGCCGACGACCACTGCGACGGCGAGTTCGACGACGTTTCCGCGCAGCAGGAAATCCTTGAAACCTTTGAGCATCGTGCTCCGTGCCTTTTCTGAGAGAGAATTCGAAAAACTTCAGGGCGCGAAAATCGTAATAACGCTTCCCAGCAGCTTCAACAGGGACGAATCGGGCAACACGGCCGCGGGTGGCACCTGAGTACGGACTGCGTCAGGGCAGAATCGGGCCATGGCAACCACGGCGACGATCTATCACAACCCGCGCTGCAGCACGTCACGCAACACTTTGGCGCTGCTGAAGGAGAACGGACTCGAACCCACGGTCATCAAATATCTCGAGACTCCGCCGTCTCGCGACGAGCTGCGGTCGCTGCTCGATGCGGCAGGTCTCACACCGAGTCGGGCGATCCGGAAGAAGGAATCGCTCTACAAGGAGCTGAACCTCGCCGAGGCGTCCGAGGACGAACTGCTCGACGCGATGGTCGCGAACCCGATCCTCATCGAACGTCCGCTGGTCGTCACCGACAAGGGCACCGTGCTCGCGCGTCCGGTCGACAAGGTGCGCGAGATCCTCTGACGGCAGCTACAGGGCCGCCCGCGAGAGCGGGCACGACATGCATCGCGGACCGCCGCGGCCGGAACCGAGTTCCGACCCGGCGATCCGCAGCACCTCGATCCCCGAATCCTCGAGGCGGGTGTTCGTCTCGACATTGCGTTCGTAGGCGACGACGACGCCGGGCGCCACGGCCAGCGTGTTGTTCCCGTCGTCCCACTGCTCACGCTCGGCGACAACGGAATCCAGACCGGTGTCGATGACGCGCAGTTTCTCGATCCCCATCGCATCGGCGGCGGCTCGAGGAAGGGGCGCGGCCCCGAGATCTGCACCGCGCCGTTCTCGCGGTGGATGGCGAACGCCTGGAGGCTGTCCCGGATCGCCGGGTACATCACCACCGCGTCGACGTCGACCATCGTGCACACGGTGTCGAGGTGCATCGACGCCCGTCGCTGCTCGATCGGCACCGCCAGCACGGTGTGCGCGAGCCCGTCGTCGAAGGCGCTGCGCGCCAACGCTTCCGCACCGGCCGGACTGGTCCTCTCCCCCACCCCCACGGCGACGACGCCGGGCGCGAGGAGCAACACGTCGCCGCCCTCGACGGGCGCGGTGTGCGATTCGTACGCGCGGCGCACGTGGAGGAACTGCGGATGGAAGGCGTAGATGAGGTCGGTGAGGCTGGTCTCGCGACGGCGTGCGGGCAAGGCCAGATTGGGGATCGCGACGCGTGACCCGATCCAGAACGACGAATCGCGCGTGAAGAGCAGGTTCGGCAGCGGGGCGATCGCGAAATCGGAACCGTGGTGCATCAGCCGCACGAGGGACGGGGCCGCGCCGCTGCCCACCGCGGGCAGCTCGTCGAAGGTCATGCCCGCGATGAGGATCCGGGCGAGCTCGGCAGCGGGCAGGGCACGCAGATGGCCCGTCAGCTCCTCCGCGAGCGCATAACCGAGACGCTGTGCGTCGACGGCCGACGACACGTCTGCACCGCGCGGCGCCGCTGGCCTCGAGTGTCTCGGTGAGCAGGTCCGCCAGCAGGAACACCTCGACCCCGCGGCTGCGCAGCAGGTCGGCGAAGGCGTCGTGCTCCTCCTGGCGCGCGCCACCCACGGCAGGGCGTCGAAGAGCAGCTGGTCGTTGTTGCGGGGCGTGAGGCGTTCGAGTTCGGCACCGGGCCGGTGCAGCATCACGGCGCGGAGTTCACCGACTTCGGACTCGACACCCCAGCGATGACTCATATGCTCACGGTATCGCGCAGGACGGCGGCAGCCGGGTCAGGCGCGTCGAGTACGGCGACAACGATTGCGAAGAACACACCGATCCGAGAACACGAGGGAGATTTCATGGCCGACGACCCGCTCGGGTGCCTGGCACCGTTCGCCGGGCGCTGGACCGGAGGTGGCGACGGCCACTACCCCACCATCGACGACTTCGCGTACGACGAGACGATCGAGTTCGCCACCATCCCCGGCAAGCCGTTCCTGATGTACGTCAGCCGTACGCGGCACCGGACCGAGGGACGCCCGCTGCACACGGAGAACGGCTACCTGCGCCGCAGCGGCGACGACGTCGAACTGCTCGTCTCGCAGCCCACCGGGTTCGTCGAGATCCAGCGGGCCAGGCCGGCCGGCGGCGTGCTGGACTTCACCACCCTCACCCTGGAGCGCTCGCCCGAGGCCAAACCCGTACACGAGGTCCGGCGGCGCTTCGAGGTCGACGGCGACACGCTGGTCTACGACTTCTGGATGGCCCACGCCGACACCCCGCTGACGCACCACCTGCACGCCGAGCTGCACCGCGCGTCGGAGTGAGTTCAGTGGATCCGGCCCCGCTCAGCGGGGTCGGATCCACCGAGATCACTTGGTGCCGACGACGCGACGGAAGTAGTCGTTGGCGGCCTGCATGACCAGGTTGTAGGGCGGCGCGAACTTGCGTGCCCACCAGTAACCGAACCGGGTGTCGAACGACGTGTAGACCATGAAGCGGTTCTTCAGGATGCCGGCGACGATGCGTTCGGCCACCTTCTCGGGGGCCGCGGCATGCCGGACGAACCGTTGGGTGAGCTTGCGGACCTCGGGGCGGTCGCGGTCGACGCCGACGATCTGCACGGTGTCGACCAGCGGTGTGCGCACGGCCCCGGGGACGACGAGCGAGACACCGATGCCGTCGCGCTTGAGGTCGAACCGCAGCACCTCCGACACCCCGCGCAGACCGAATTTGCTTGCGCTGTAGGCGGCGTGCCACGGCAGGGCGAGCAGCCCGGCGGCCGAGGAGACGTTGACGATGTGCCCGCCGCGACCGGCCTCGATCATGGCCGGCACGAAGTTCTCGATGACGTGGATGGGCCCCATGAGGTTGACGTCCACCATGAGCTTCCAGTGCTCGTGCTTCAGCCGGTCGACCGTGCCCCACACCGACACTCCGGCGACGTTGGCGACGATGTCGAGCGACCCGCACGCCTCGTGCACGTCGCGGGCGAAGGCGGTGACGGCCTCGTAGTCGGAGATGTCGAAGGCGGCCGAGTGCAGCACGGTGCCGCCGCGCTCACGAACGCTGCGGACGACCTCGTCGAGGACCTCCTCCTGCAGTCGGTGAGCACCAGCCGGGCCCCGCGATCGGAGGCCGCATGGGCCAGGGCGCGGCCGATTCCGCTGGCCGCGCCGGTCACAAGGAATTTGGTTCCGCGCAGGTCGGTGATCGCCATGGCGACACCCTAGCCTCGCCGTGACGACACGACGCTCCGGCGCGCCACGGAAAAACCGGATGCACCGGAGCGAATCGACTTGTGTGCCCGAGCGAAGCGACCTGTGAGCCGGAGCGTGCGGCTCCGGCGGATGGAACTCGCAGAATCGAACTCAGAGCCGCTGTGCCATCTCCTCCTGGTATTCCCGAATCGTGCGCTCGATCATCTCGACATCGTCGTGGCGATTCTCGCTGCGCGCGAGGTCGGCGCGCTCGCGCAGTACCCGGATCGCCCGACGCAACTCGTCGTCACTCATCCTGTGGTCCATGCCACACAGTCTGCCGGGTTCGGCGTGGACCCGCCAGCGAATGACCCCGCATACGACGAAAGCCCCGCCGAGGGCGGGGCTTTCGGGGGTGGAGCTGAGGGGAATCGAACCCCTGACCTCTTCGATGCGAACGAAGCGCGCTACCAACTGCGCCACAGCCCCGTAGGTTCCGAGGGAACCGACTCGCAAACTCTAGCAAACCACCCCGTCCATCACGAAATCGGAGTGTCGGCGCAGGTGACAGGCGATTTCGCGACCTGCTCCGCAGACGGGCCGGGGCCCGCACCGATTCGGTGCGGGCCCCGCCGGAAGCGTCGTCGGACGATCATTCCCCACTGCGCGGGGAACGACGTAGTCGCCGGGCTCGTCGCCGCCGTCGCTCGCTCGGACGTCGTAACCGTGGTCGATGCCGTAGTCGTCCTCGTAGCGGTCGAGATGTTCGAACTCCGGATCCTCGTCGTCGACCTCGAGGACCACGGCCCCCGGGCGACGCAGGCGCTGCGGAACGTCGTCGTGGCGGCACGGGCCCCTGCGCGGGACCGCTGC
>LATQ01000001.1:2118669-2121162 GCA_001017865.1 Rhodococcus sp. IITR03 | reverse complement strand
AGAACAGGTAGCGACGAGACGCCACGGCCGCGAGACCGGCGAGCCACCACATGACCGACGAGACGATCAGGCGAGCGCCGACGTCATGATCGCGGCGATCAGCAGGCCGAGAACGGCCCGCTGACGGAATTCGTATCGCGCGGCGCTGGCGACCGCATCGGCGTGCGGGTCGAATCCGCCACGGCCCCGGCGCTGCGGTGCATGTGCGCGCACGGGCTCACGGTCGGGTGCTGCTTCGTCGTGGACGTCGGCCTCGTCGGAATCGATCTCCGGCCTGTCGTCGAGTTCAGTGTTCATGCGGTCCTCCGCGGGGGTGCGGTGCGTGCGGTCACGACTCGGACGCCAATGAGGATCGCTGCGGTGCCCGGCGGCCGCCCCGAAGGGTGATCGGCTCGTCGTCTCCGCGGTGCAGAACTCGAGTTGCGAGAGCGGCGTCGGTCGTCTGCCGGATTCGAGGACGCTTCGTGACCAGCATGGGCACCAGAACGAACAACCACACGGCAACGAGCCCGATCCACAGAAGCGAGTTCGGCATCCGGTGGTCCTCCCTCCAGTCGTCGCCCTACCAGCCCGTCGACGCCACCGACCTACATGAGGCTAACGGCATCACTGCGCTTACCTGTACAGAAACGCCGACTCAATCGACTACAGAAGTCACTCGAGTCACGCGAAACCAACTGACACTCTCTTCACTCTAATCACAGGGATCCCACACGCGCTGGGGATTGTTACTCGAGTTGCGAGTAACCTGCGTTACATAACGGACGAACCCGACTCGAGACGGGAAGTGGTCAGGACCAGGTCGCGCGACCGGCACGGACGAGACGGTCCGAGACCGAGCCCGGCACCTCCTCGACCGTCATCGCGACCAGCAGATGGTCGCGGAATCGGCCCTGGACGTCGAGATAGCGCTTCAACAGACCTTCCTCGCGGAAGCCGATGTTGCGCAGCACCGCGCGACTGGGCTCGTTCTCGGGCCGCACGGTGGCCTCGACACGGTGCAGCCCGACCGGGCCGAAGCAGTGTCGAGCCCGAGGGCGACGGCGGCGGTCGCGACACCGAGGCCGTTGACCTCCTTCTCCACCCAGTAGCCGATCCAGGCCGAGCGCAGCGCTCCGCGCACGATGTTGCCCACCGTCAGCTGCCCGCAGAACCTGCCGTCCAACTCGATGGCCATCGGCAGCATCAGGCCTTTGTGAGCCTCCGACCGCAGACTGCGGTAGAGCCCCGGCCACACCGAGATGTGGTGCCGCATGTCCCACGGCGCCTCACCGGTCGGCTCCCACGGCTCGAGATGCGCGCGATCACGCAGACGCAGGCGGCTCCACGCCGCGGAGCGCGGAGTCGATCGATCGGACGGTCACCACGCCCCCGGCCACCCGCAGCGGCCCGAGCTCGGCCGGCCAGCCGGGATGACGGGACATCAACACGCTGCCCGAGGAACGCCACGTCCACCGGATCTCCCGTGCGGATCTCGGAGACCTCGGGGTCGACGATGACGAGACAGTTCGCCTCGGCGAGGGTCGCGAGCAGGTGCGACGACGAGCCTGCGGCGCCGCCGAGCGCCTGCACGAGATAGTCGCCCGTCGTCTCGTCGCGCATGAGCTGGCCGCGCAGGAAACCCTTGCGACCGGGGATCGAGGTGATGGGGGCGACCGTGCGTGCAGAGACGACGCGGCGCATCGGCTGGCGCCGGCCGAGCGCGATGCGGATCAACGGCCGGACCATCACCTCGAACACGACGAGCGCGCTCACTGGGTTGGCGGGCAGCAGGAAGGTCGGCACCTCGTCGCGGCCGAGACGCCCGAAGCCCTGAACCGAGCCCGGATGCATCGCGATCCGCTCGACGCCCAGCTCACCGAGATCGGACAGTGCCTCGCGGACCTCCTCGAGCGCACCACCGCCCACGGCACCAGCGATCACGACGATCTCGGCGCGGATCAACTGACCCTCGACGACCTCGCGCAGCCGCTTCGGATCGGTACTCGCGATCCCGACCCGGTTGACGTCGGCTCCGGCGTCGCGCGCAGCCGCGGCCAGCGCGTAGGAGTTGACGTCGTAGACCTGTCCCGGCCCGGGCGTGCGATCGACGTCGACGAGTTCGCCGCCGACGGAGATGACCGACAGTCGCGCCGCGGATGGACGAGCACCTTGTCGCGGCCGACCGCGGCGAGCAGACCCACCTGGGCGGCCCGATGATCGTCCCGGCGCGCACCGCGATGTCGCCGGGCTGGACGTCGTCGCCGGTGCGACGCACGTAGTCGCCCGAACGCACCGGCTCGAGCACCTTGATGCGTGCGGCACCACCGTCGGTGTTGTCGAGCGGCAGCACCGCGTCGGCGAGCGTGGCAGCGGCGCACCGGTGTCGACGCGCACCGCCTGACGGGGCTGGAGACGGATCGGCTGACGCGAACCGGCACGCACCTCGCCCACGACCGGCAGCGTCACCTCGGCGGGTGCGGACCGCCGTCGGTCTCGGCCGGGGCCTGGACG
>LATQ01000001.1:2116598-2118569 GCA_001017865.1 Rhodococcus sp. IITR03 | reverse complement strand
GGCGCTGGCCGTACGGTTGACCGGCAACGTCTCGGGGCAGGTCGCGGTTCCCATGGTCGCGGCGCGATCGCCGGGTCGCCGGTGTCGCGTCGATCTTCTGGGTGACCGCTGCCCTGCTGTCCGCCGCCGCGACGACCACCTGGAGATCGGTGCGCCGCTGAGTGCTTACGACCGCGACGGGCCCGCACGTAGTCGGCGACGACCGCTGCCCCGAGACCGTCGACGTCGGGCGCGACCACCCGTCCCCCGACGCGACGCGCCAGCACGTCGACGACCCGCGCGAGCCCCGGATCGCTGCCGAGCCGGAAGATCGTGACCTGGGTGCCGAGCCGCGCAATGCGAGTTCGCGCACCGTCAGCCCCAGAGTGCGTGCGCTCGGCGGATAGTCGAAGGCCGCGAAGCCGTCCGGTTCGAGATGCGCGGTGGGTTCACCGTCGGTGACGACGAAGACCACCGGCTGCGCGTTGGGATGACGACGCAGATGACGACCCGCAAGCATCAGGGCGTGGTGCAGATTGGTGCCCTGCTCGTAGACGCCGTCGAGCCCGGCGAGTTCGGGCGCCGACACCACACGGGCATGCCGGCCGAACGCGATGAGCTGCAGTGCATCCCCGCGGAAGCGCGTGGACACGAGGTGGTTCAGCGCGAGGGCCGTGCGTTTCATCGGCACCCAGCGACCGTCCATGACCATCGAGAACGACGTGTCGACGAGCAGCGCGACCGCCGCCTGCGTCCGCTGTTCGGTCTCGATCACCTCGACGTCCTGCACAGACATCCGCACCGGCAGTCCGGGACTGCGCAGGGTCGCGTTGGTGAGGGTCCGCACGATGTCCCACGGTTCGGTGTCGCCGAACTCCCACGTCTTCGACGCGCCGGTGGGTTCGCCGAGCACGCCCGCCCGCCGCGACTCGCGTTGCCCGGTGCGCGACGAGATGCGATTGACGACGTCGCGCAGGGCCGCTTCGCCGAGCCGGCGCATGGCCTTGGGCGACAGTCGCCACTGTCCGTCGGCGCCCCGGTCGAAGAAGCCCTGCCGCTGCAGTTCCTTCTCGAGTTCGGCGAGAGTACGGGCATCGGCCGCGGCCTCGGGCCCGAGATGCCGGGCGAGCGCGTCGAGGTCGATGTCGTCGAGGGACGCCCCGGCGTACTGCTGCGACAGCTGCTCGGCGAGCTGGTCGAGTTCGGACAGCTCCTGCAGCGCGGAGGTGGCCTCACCGAGACCCATGCCCTGTTCGCCGCGCACCTGCTCGGAGCCGGTCCAGTCCTCGCCGGGACGCGCGGCACGCAGGTGGCCGTCGAGACGGTCGAGCCGGCTCATCAGATCCGAGGATCCGAACGCCTGCTGCGCGAGCGCATCGAGTTCGTCGCGTTGCTCGGGGGTGAGCGAGTTGCGCAGCCGCTGCGCCGCCGCTGCCCGCTGTGCGAGGGAGTCGAGCAGTTCCTCCACGTTCTGCGGGTTCTCCGGGAAGAACTCACCGTGCTCGGCCATGAACTGCTCGAAGTCCTCCTCGGTGTCCTCACCGCGGGAGTGCTTGTCGAGCAGCTCGTTGAGGTCGTTGAGCATCTCCGAGATGCGTTGCCGGTCCTCGTCGGTGGCCCCCTCGAGCGCCTGCTTCATCCCGGCGAAGCGCTGGTCGAGCATCTCTCGGCCGAGCAGGTCGCGGATCTTCTCGTAGTCCTGCCGGGCCTGCGCACTGCGCCAGTCGTAGTCGGCGAGTTCCTGCACGGCCTGCGCCGTGGACGGCGGCAGTTCCTCGATCCGCATTTCGGCGAACCGCGCGTCGTCGTCGAGGGCGCGGGCCAGTTCCTTGCGTTCCTCGAGCACGGCGCGGTCGAGGAGTTCGCGCACCTCGCGCAGGGTGCCGTCGAGGTTGGTGCGGTCGAGCAGCTGACGCCGACGCCGGTTCGCTGCGCGGCAAGCTTGTCGAGGCCACGCATGCCGTCCTGCCGCGACGCAGCAACTCCCGCAGG
>LATQ01000001.1:2112289-2116498 GCA_001017865.1 Rhodococcus sp. IITR03 | reverse complement strand
TCGTCGAGGCGCGGCCAGTTCCTTGCGTTCCTCGAGCACGGCGCGTCGAGAGTTCGCGCACCTCGCGCAGGTGCCGTCGAGGTTGGTGCGGTCGAGCAGCTGACGCCGACGCCGGTTCGCCTGCGCGGCAAGCTTGTCGAGGCCACGCATGCCGTCCTGCCCGCGACGCAGCAACTCCCGCAGGCGCGCTTGGGTGACGCGCCGGCCATGACGTCGTCGCCGATCGCGGCGAGGGCGTCGCGCAAGTCCACCGGTGGGGCGAGCGGATCGCCCCCGGTATACGGACCGTAGCGGGCGGACCTGCTCATCGAGAGTACACCGCCGAGCCGTCGTCGCCGGTGTCCTTGGCGATGCGCCGCGCCAGATACAGACCTTCGAGGGCGAGTTCCACTGCCGCGGCGCGGGTTCCGGTGTCGGTGGCACCGAGCCGTTCGGCAACGGCGTCGAGGACGGGCAGTTCGGGTAGTTCGTCGAGCAGCACCTTCGCGGTGATCCGCTCACCGGTGACCACCGGATCGCCCTGTTCGACGGCGGCGACCAGCGGCCCGAGGTCGACGCCCGCGAGCCGCGAACGGGCGGTCTCGGCCGTGGCACGCCGGAGGAGGTGGTCGAGGATCTCGAATTCCCTTCCCTCCTCCCCGGATTCGAACTCGACCTTGCCGCGGAGCACCTCGACGACCGTGCCGAGGTCGACGGGACGCGCGACCGGATCGTCCTCACCGAGGACCGCACCGCGGTGCAGGGCCGCAGCCGAGACGGTCTCGGCACCGGCGACGGCGAACCGTGCCGAGACACCGGAACGTTGGTCGACGGAGGTCGATTCGCGCAGCAACCGCGTGAACCGGGCAAGGATCTCGAAGAGATAGTCGGGCACGCGGGACTGCAGGTGCGCTTCCTGCTCGATGACGGCGATCTCGTCCTCGAGCCGCGTCGGATAGTGCGTGCGGATCTCCGCGCCGAAACGGTCCTTGAGTGGGGTGATGATGCGACCGCGGTTCGTGTAGTCCTCGGGGTTCGCGCTCGCGACGAGCAACACGTCGAGAGGCAGACGCAGCGTGTAGCCGCGGACCTGGATGTCGCGCTCCTCCATGACGTTGAGCAGCGACACCTGGATGCGTTCGGCGAGATCGGGCAGTTCGTTGACGGCGACGATGCCGCGATGCGCGCGGGGCACGAGACCGAAGTGGATCGTCTCCGGGTCGCCGAGGCTGCGACCCTCGGCGACCTTCACGGGATCGACGTCGCGACGAGGTCGGCGACCGAGGTGTCGGGCGTCGCGAGCTTCTCGGCGTACCGCTCGCTGCGGTGCCGCCACGCGACGGGCAGGTCGTCGCCGAGTTCGGCGGCACGACGGATCGACGCCGGGGTGATGGGCTCGTAGGGGTGCTCGCCGAGTTCGGAGCCGGCGATGACCGGGGTCCACTCGTCGAGCAGCAGCGGCAGGGTACGCAGCAGGCGCGTCTTGCCCTGGCCGCGTTCGCCGAGCAGGACCACGTCGTGGCCGGCGATGAGGCGCGTTCGAGTTGCGGGACGACGGTGTCCTCGAAACCGAGGATGCCGGGCCACGGATCGGTACCGTCGCGCAGCGCAGCGAGCAGGTTGTGCCGGATCTCGTCCTTGACGGACCGTTGCACGTGGCCGGAGGCGCGGAGCTCGCCGACCGTGGAGGGGCGCGGTGTGGGTGACGTCACCTCACCCAAGGTACGACCGAACCGCCGTTTCGGCATCCGCGATCCCGCGACCGGTCCGCCTACACTCGCCGCATGGACACCTGGATCCTGGCGGCCTGCTCGGGCTGGGGCTCGCGGCCGCCACCGGGCTGCGCACCTTCCTGCCGCTGCTGCTCCTGTCGGCCGCGGTCCACTTCGAACTCTTCGGGGTCGTCCTCAACGAATCGATGCAGTGGCTCGGGTCCACCTCGGCGCTCGTCGCCTGACGATCGCCACCGCCGTGGAGGTCGTCGCCGACCTCGTGCCGTTCGTGGACAACGCACTGTCCGCCCTCGGCACGGTGACCCGGCCGGTCGCGGGTGCGCTCGCGGCGTGGGCGCCTTCGCGAGCCTCGATCCCGCGATGGCGGCACTCGCGGGCATCGTCATCGGCGCCCCGGACCGCCTGGCGGTGAGCACGGCGCAGACGGCACGCGGGTCGCGAGCACGGCGACCACCGCCGGTTTCGGCAACCCGGTGCTGTCGATCGTCGAGAGCGTCACCTCGTTCGTCACGTCGCTGATCGCGCTGCTCGCTCCCCTGCTCGTCGTCCCGCTGCTGGCGCTGTTCGGATGGCTCGGCGTACGGGGCTACCGCAGGGTGCGCCGGGCCCGTTCGTCGCGCACGAAACCGACGCCACACCGCGGCGCCCTCGATACGGGTCGGTCCGGCGACTTCTGATAGACACATGACATGTCGGACACCGAGATCACCTTTTCCAGCGGCGACGTGACCCTGCACGGCAGCCTGCGGGTCCCCGTCTCCATGAGGGGTCCGGTGCCCGCCGTGCTGCTGCTCGCCGGCAGCGGTCCCACCGACCGCAACGGCGACAGCGCACTGCTCCCCGGATCGATCGGCACCCTGCGGCACCTCGCCGACGTGCTCGAACGCAAGGGCTTCGCGAGCCTGCGGTACGACAAGTTCGGCAGCGGCGTGACCGGGCTCGGCCCGTACAGCGTCGACGACGTCGCCGATCTCGCTCTCGACGTTCATCGACGGTGCCGCCGCCGACGCGCTCGCCTTCCTCGGTTCGCAGCGCGGGGTCGACCCGGAGCGGCTCTACGTCGTCGGGCACAGCGAAGGCGCGCTGATCGCGCTGTCGCTCGCCCAGGACAACGACTCGATCGCCGGACTCGGCCTGCTCGAACCGCTCGCCGTGCGCCTGCTCGACCTGCTGACCGCCAGATCGACGCACAGCTCGACGCCGTCGTCGCCGCGGGACAACTTCCCGTCCAGATCGCCGACGAACTGCGGTCGCGCTCACCGGCGCGGTCGAGTCGCTCCGCGCCGACGGCACCCTCAGCGACACTCTCCCCGAGCCGCTGCGCAACGCCGGGCTCGTCCCCGCCAACGCGAAGGCACTCGCCGAGGAGGACGCGCTCGATCCGCGGATGCTCGCCGCACAGTCGCCGGCGACCTGCCGGTGCTCACCGCGGTCTCGTCGAAGGACATCCAGGTGCGGGTCGAGGACGTCGACGCGCTCGACGCGGCACTCGTCCACACCCGCCTGACGTCGCTGCGCATGACACGCACCAACCACGTCCTCAAGGACATCGGCGACCAGCAGTCGACAGGCGCCGATTACGTCGCCGACCTGCCCTTCTCCGACGAGTTCACGTCCGGTTTCGAGGCCTGGATCGAGAAGCTGAGGGCTGAGCACCCGCCCTCACGCACGGACGACGCGGAAATAACAAATGTCCATTCCGCGTTGTTCGTGTATGGTCATCCAGTTAACCAACTGGTTCACATGAGAAAGGTACGGTCCGATGCGATACAAGCACATGTACGTAGCCGATTGTTCCGTACCGTTTTCTCACTTCTTCTTCCACTTCGCGGCGGAGCGATCCCGAGAATAGAAGTCACACGACGACTCGTTCTCGGGCACTCGGGGCACATACGCCCCGGGTGCCCTTTCTCTATCCCCGACCGCGACCCGTACAAGATCACCTCGACAGGAGAAACACCATGAAACTGCGAATCGAATCCGGCGGCACCGTGTCGACCGAACTGCCCGACGACCTCACCGGTCACGCCATCACCATCGACCTGAGCCGGGTCGGCGGTACCGAGAGCGGCGCCGCCTCCGCGGATCTCATCCGCGAACTGCTCGACCGTGGCGCCGCCAAGCTGGTCATCTCCGAGGCCGCGGCAAGCGCACCGTCGAACCCACCGCACACGACAACGGCACCCACGCGCACGCCGCCTGAGCGACGGTGCGCGCGGGTGCCGCGCGTGGTGTTCGTGACTAGTGCGCGAAGTGCCGTGCGCCGGTGAGGTACAGCGTCACGCCGGCCTCGCGAGCGGCCTCGATGACCTCGTTGTCGCGCACCGAGCCACCCGGCTGCACGATCGCCTTCACGCCGGCCTCGGTCAGCACCTGCAGACCGTCGGCGAACGGGAAGAAGGCGTCGGAGGCGGCCACCGACCCGGCGACACGATCGCCCGCACGGGTCACGGCGAGTCGCGCCGAGTCGACGCGGGTTGACCTGACCCATGCCGAC
>LATQ01000001.1:2111419-2112189 GCA_001017865.1 Rhodococcus sp. IITR03 | reverse complement strand
GAACGGGAAGAAGGCGTCGGAGGCGGCCACCGACCCGGCGACACGATCGTCCGCACGGGTCACGGCGAGTCGCGCCGATCGACGCGGTTGACCTGACCCATGCCGACACCGACGGTCGCGCCGCCCGAGGCCAGCAGGATCGCGTTGGACTTCACGGCACGGCATGCGCGCCAGGCGAATTCGAGATCGCGCAGCGTGGCCTCGTCGGCGGCCTCGCCGCACGCGAGCTGCCAGTTGGCGGTGGAGTCGCCGTCCGCGGTGAGCACGTCGCGCTCCTGCAGGAGCAGTCCGCCGGAGATCTGACGGATCTCGACCGGAGCCGACTTCGGCGAATCGGCGCGCAGGATGCGGATGTTCTTCTTGCGGGAGAGCACGTCGACGGCACCGTCGGCGTACGACGGGGCGATGATCACCTCGGTGAAGATCTCGGCGACCTGCTCGGCCATCTCGACGCTCACCTCACGGTTCGCGGCGATGACGCCACCGAAGGCCGAGACCGGGTCGCACTCGTGCGCGTTGCGGTGCGCGGTGGCGATGTCGTCGGCGATCGCGATGCCGCACGGATTGGCGTGCTTGATGATCGCGACACACGGCTCGCTGTGGTCGTGCGCGGCGCGCCAAGCGGCGTCGGCGTCCTGGTAGTTGTTGTAGGACATCTCCTTGCCGTGGAACTGCTCGGCCTGCGCGAGCCCCGGCTCGCCCGCCTCGTTCACGTACAGGGCGCGGCCTGGTGCGGGTTCTCGCCGTAGCGAAGGCGTTCGCGCGGGTCC
>LATQ01000001.1:2109237-2111319 GCA_001017865.1 Rhodococcus sp. IITR03 | reverse complement strand
GGACATCTCCTTGCCGTGGAACTGCTCGGCCTGCGCGAGCCCGGCCTCGCCCGCCTCGTTCACGTACAGGGCCGCGGCCTGGTGCGGGTTCTCGCCGTAGCGAAGGACGTTCGCGCGGGTCCAGGTCGCGCCGGTCCACGCCGGGAACTGCGACTCGTCGCCCTCGGGCGCCGCGTAGCCGCTGTTCATCCAGCTCGCCACCGCGACGTCGTAGGCGGCGGTGTGCTGGAACGCCTGCGCGGCAAGACGCTTGCGCTGCTCGAGGGTGAAACCGCCACCCTCGACAGCCGCGAGCACGTCACCGTAGGCAGCCGGGTCGACGACGACCGCAACGGACGGGTGGTTCTTCGCCGCGGCGCGCACCATCGACGGGCCACCGATGTCGATCTGCTCGACGCACTCGTCGGGGCTCGCACCCGAGGCGACCGTCTGCGTGAACGGGTAGAGGTTCACGACGACGAGCTCGAACGTCTCGATGCCCAGATCGGCGATCTGGTCGAGGTGGTCCTGCTTGCGGGTGTCGGCGAGGATGCCGGCGTGCACGCGCGGGTGCAGGGTCTTCACCCGGCCCTCGAGGCACTCGGGGAAGCCGGTCAGTTCCTCGACCTTCGTCACCGGCACGCCTGCGTCGGCGATGGTCTTGGCCGTGGAGCCGGTCGAGACCAGCTCGACACCTGCCGCGTGGAGCCCTGTCGCCAGCTCCACCAGCCCGCTCTTGTCGTACACGCTGACCAGCGCGCGGCGCACAGTCTTACGTTCGGTCACCGGGGATCACGGCCTTTCGTCCATCGGAAACAACTCCACGGGTGGCGACGGCGGCGACCATCTCGGCCAGCAACCGTCGCTCCACAACCTTGATGCGCTCGTGCAGGGTGTCCTCGTCGTCGTCGTCGAGCACCTGCACGGCTTCCTGCGCGAGGATCGGGCCGGTGTCGACGCCCCCGTCGACGAGATGCACCGTCGAACCGGTGATCTTGACGCCGTAGGCAAGGGCGTCGGCAACGGCGTGCGCGCCGGGGAACGACGGCAGTAGCGCGGGATGAGTGTTGATGATGCGGCCGGCGAACCGCTCGAGGAAGGCCGAACCCAGGATCTTCATGAAGCCCGCGGACACCACGAGGTCGGGTTCGTGGGCGGCGACCGCGTCGGTCAGCGCGCGGTCCCACGAAGTGCGGTCCTCGAAGTCGCGCAACGCGACGCGGAACGACGGGATGCCTTCGTCGGCGGCGTGCCCTTCGGCGGGACATTGGCGATCGACACCGACAGCGACGACCGTCGCGGGATATCCGTCGGTCCGGGTGGCGTCGAGCAGCGAACGCAAGAGGCTGCCCGTGCCCGAGGCGAGGACGACGAGCCGCGCCCGGCGGTGGGCGGCAGCTGGTCACGCGAGGCAGTCAGGGTCCACTCCTGTGAAGTCGAGGTGGGTCGGCCGATCGACCGGCCGTAGGAGAGCCTAGTCGGCGCCCTTGTCGGCCTTGTTCGCGACCTCCTCGTCGGGCTCGCCCTCGTCCTCGGCGTCATCCTCGTCGACCACCTCGACCACCTCGGCGTCGATGACGTCGTCGGCGTCCGCATCGTCCTCGAGGCTCTCCGCGTCGTCCTCGGCAGCCTCGTCCTCATCGACTGCGGCGGCTTCGTCCCCGTCGACTTCTGCGACCTCGCGCTCGGCGGCGGTGGTGTCCTCGACCGAGGATTCCTCCTCGTCGTCGGCATCCGCGTCATCGGCGTCCTCTGCCACAGGAGCCTCGAGTGCCGGGGTCTCGCCCTCGGGCGCCTCGAGTTCTGTGTCGGCTCCTGCATCAGCGGTGTCGTCGGCCTCGGTCGCCTCGGTCGCGTCTGCCGCGTCCGCCGCGTCCTCCGAGGTCTCCTCGGCCACCTCGGTGTCGGCGCGCAGTGCCGCCGCGGCCAGTCGACCTTCGCGCCACACGAGCAGCTGGGCCGTGATGATGCCGAGCAGGCCCGACCAGGCGAAGACGAGGATTCCGGCGAGCCACCAGTTGGCGCCGACCGTGCCGAAGACGCCGAGCGGGCCGCCCGCGACCCAGGTCGCCAGCGCCGTGACGAGTCCGCGCCCGCTGCGGC
>LATQ01000001.1:2104004-2109137 GCA_001017865.1 Rhodococcus sp. IITR03 | reverse complement strand
ACGGGGAGCCGGGCGGCACGGCCGGCATCCCGATGCAGCAGGTCCTGCAGCCACCGGGATCTCGTGAACGGTCGCGGTGGTGGTGACCCGGTGGTTCGGGGGGATCAAGCTCGGCGCGGGCGGGCTGGTGCGCGCGTACTCGGTGCGGTCGCGACGGCACTGGACGAGGCGCCCCTCGTCGAGCGCAGGCAGCAGGAGAAGTTCACCCTCGCGATCGATCACGGCGAGGCGGGTCGCGTGGAGGCGGAACTGCGCGGGCGCGGGGTCGCGGTGCTCGACGTCGCTTATGCGGACCGGGTCGTCCTCACCGTCGCCGGGCGCGAGCGGAGCGAACTGGAGGGGTGGGTGGCGTCGTTGACGTCCGGGGCGGGCGAACTCGAACCCGCGGGAGTCGACTGGATCGACATCTGACCGGATCCACACCGGAAAAGCGCGTGCGCGCTCCCGATGGCCGGAGCCACCGGAAGGCGCGCACGGAAGGTGACGCTGCTGTCAGAGCGACTGCAGGATCTCGCGAGCGAGCGCAGCGGTCTCGGACGGCGTCTTGCCGACCTTCACGCCGGCCGCCTCGAGAGCGTCCTTCTTGGCCTGAGCGGTGCCCGAGGAGCCCGAGACGATGGCGCCGGCGTGGCCCATGGTCTTGCCCTCGGGAGCGGTGAAGCCCGCGACGTAGCCGACGACCGGCTTGGTCACGTTGGCCTTGATGTAATCGGCCGCGCGCTCCTCGGCGTCGCCGCCGATCTCGCCGATCATGACGATGACCTTGGTCTCCGGGTCCTTCTCGAACGCCTCGATGGCGTCGATGTGGGTGGTGCCGATGACCGGGTCGCCGCCGATGCCGATGGCGGTCGAGAAGCCGTACTCGCGCAGCTCGAACATCATCTGGTAGGTCAGGGTGCCCGACTTGGAGACGAGGCCGACCGGGCCTTGCCGGCGATGTTCGCCGGGGTGATGCCGACGAGCGCCTCACCCGGGGTGATGATGCCGGGGCAGTTGGGACCGATGATGCGGGTCTTGTTGCCCTTCTGGACGTTGTAGGCCCAGGCGTAGGCGGAGTCCTGCACGGGGATGCCCTCGGTGATGACCACGAGCAGCGGGATCTCCGCGTCGATGGCCTCGACGATGGCGTCCTTCGAGAAGGCCGGGGGAACGAACGCGATCGAGACGTCGGCGCCGGTCTCCTTGATGGCCTCGGCGACGGAGCCGAAGACGGGGAGCTCGACCGGGTTGCCGTCCTTGTCGGTGTGCGAGACCGTCGTGCCGGCCTTGCGGGCGTTCACGCCGCCGACGACCTGGGTGCCGGCCTTGAGCATGAGCGCGGTGTGCTTGGTGCCCTCGCCGCCGGTGATGCCCTGGACGATGACCTTGGAATCCTTGGTAAGGAAGATTGCCATTGTTCTGTGTGTCCCTTTACTTCGCTGCGAAGGCGAGTTCGGCCGCCTTGTCGGCAGCCTCGTCCATGGTGGCGACGACCGTGACCAGCGGGTGGTTGGCCTCGGCGAGGATGCGGCGACCCTCGTCGACGTTGTTGCCGTCGAGGCGGACGACCAGCGGCTTGTTGGCCTCGTCGCCGAGGATCTCGAGGGCCTTGACGATGCCGTTCGCGACCGCGTCGCACGCGGTGATGCCACCGAAGACGTTGACGAACACGCTCTTGACCTGGGCGTCGTTCAGGATGACGTCGAGACCGGCGGCCATGACGGCTGCGGAGGCGCCGCCACCGATGTCGAGGAAGTTGGCGGGCTTGACGCCGCCGTGCTTCTCGCCTGCGTAGGCGACGACGTCGAGGGTCGACATGACCAGGCCGGCGCCGTTACCGATGATGCCGACCTCGCCGTCGAGCTTGACGTAGTTGAGGTCGTTCTCCTTGGCCTTGAGCTCGAGCGGATCCGTGGCGTCCTTGTCCTCGAACTCGGCGTGGCCGGGCTGACGGAAGTCGGCGTTGGCATCCAGGGTGACCTTGCCGTCGAGGGCGAGGATCTGGTCGTCCGGGGTGCGGACGAGGGGGTTGACCTCCACGAGGAGAGCGTCTTCCTTGACGAAGACCTCCCACAGCTTCTGAATGGTCACGGCCGCGGCGTCGAGGACCTCGGCGGGCAGGTGACCCTTCTCGGCGATCTCGCGCGCGAACGCGAGGTCGACGCCCTTGACGGCGTCGACGGCAACCTTGGCGAGGCGCTCCGGCTTGGTGGCGGCGACCTCTTCGATCTCCATGCCGCCCTCGACCGAGCACATGGCCAGGTAGGTGCGGTTGGTGCGGTCGAGCAGGAAGGAGATGTAGTACTCCTCCGCGATGTCGCTGGCCTCGGCGACCAGGAGCTTCTTGACGATGTGACCCTTGATGTCGAGGCCGAGGATGTTCTCGGCGTGGGTCTGCGCGTCGTCTGCGGTGGCGGCGTACTTCACGCCACCGGCCTTGCCGCGGCCGCCGACCTTGACCTGGGCCTTGACCATCACCGGCTTGCCGATTTCTTCCGCGATCTCGCGGGCACCGGCGACAGTGTCGGTAACACGGCCGGCCGACGTCGGCACGTCATGCTTGGCGAAGAGTTCCTTCGCCTGATATTCGAAGAGATCCATCTGCTCACCGTCTCGTCTGCGTTCACGCCCGCTCCGGGGTATCGAGCGGGCCGTTTCGGACTCTAGTTTCTCGGCCGGGCCGCGGATCACGCGCGGCAGTCCCATGTGGCACAGGTCACGCGCGCGTAGGTCCGGGAACGACTTCGCAGTTCCCCTCCCGGGACGTGGCCGACGCCACGTTCGAGCGGAGCACTCGGTTCAGGATGACAGGTAGCCACTGGCCCGCCGACACCGGATCCCGCGCGAACGCGGCGCAACGGACTCGTGACATGTCGGAAAACAGTGTTTGGGACGCCGCCCGCTGGGGCATGTCCCAATTTGCCCCGATTTGCACTGTGATGCCACTCACATAACGTCCGCCGGACGAACTACGGCTTGCCACCCCTGCGATCGCTTCGTTACCGTCGCCTGGTCGAAGTAACGATGAGGTCACGAACGGAGGATGGCGATGCGCTCTGGTAACCCGAGTGCCGAGAGCCGAATCCGCCGTCCCGAATCGGCACCCGAAGACTGGAACGCCTGGGAAGCCGCCACGATGGACTTCCGCAACACCGGCCCCGGTCCCGAGCCCACCTACTACTCCGACTCCTTCGGCCACGCCGTCCGCGACGACCGTTTCGCGCAGGACCGTCCCGACGAGAGCACCGACGTCACCGCTCCCGCACCCCGCGGTGGAGCCCATCGACTTCCCACTCCCCCCACCGCCCTCAAGGGTCGCGCCGCGGTCTTCGCGGTCGCCGCAGGCGCCGTGGTCGCCGCGGGTCAGGCCGCAGCCAACGGTGGTCCGGGACAGAACACCGAGCACTCCGAGGTCGCTCTCGCCGCCGGCGAAGCCGATTCCTCGATCATCACGGCCACCGCAGTGCCCCAGGCAGCGCAGTTCGCGCCGAGCGCCGACGCCCAGCCCTCGCAGGCCCCGCAGGTGCTCAACATCGCCGACCCGAACGACCTGTCGCAGTTCTCGAATCTCCTGGCCAAGGGCCAGCGGTTCAGCGAGGAACGCGCTGCGCGCGAGGCCGCGGCCCGTCGCCCCCTCTTCGTCCTCCCCGCCGTGGGATCGTTCACCTCGAACTTCGGCGCCCGCTGGGGCACCCTCCACGCCGGCGTCGACATCGCAGGTCCCATCGGAACCCCGATCCTCGCGGTCGCCGACGGTGAGGTCATCGATTCCGGTCCGGCCTCCGGCTTCGGCATGTGGGTCCGGCTCCTCCACGCCGACGGCACCGTCACCGTGTACGGGCACATCGACCAGTCGCTGGTGACCGTGGGTCAGCACGTCATGGCCGGCGACCAGATCGCCACCATGGGCAACCGCGGTTTCTCCACGGGCCCGCACCTGCACTTCGAGGTGCACCTCAACGGCGTCGACAAGATCGACCCCGTCCCGTGGCTCGCCACCCGCGGTATCGCCCTCGGCATCCAGCGCGACTGACCGACCTCGCCGCCGTACGTTCGGCGCTGCGTCCCGTTCGACCCTCTTCCCCGTTTCGGCGCGGACCCGCTCTTTCGTGCGAATCCGCGCCTGCCACAGGCTTTCAGGGCATCACAGCTTGATCATCGGCACACCGCCGACGAGCATCAGCCGCACCTTGCCGGCACTGCCGAAGTCGATCACGACGGTGGCCGTGGGGCCCGAGCCCCGAGTTTCGAGAACCGTTCCGAGACCGTACTTGTCGTGGCTGACGCGATCGCCGACATCGAGCACCAGCTGGTTGTTGCGTCCGCGCGCCGCACCGAAACTCGGTGTGCCCGACGAACCGCGCCGCTCACCCGCACCGAACCGCGAACCGGTGCCCGAGCCGATCGCCTGCCGCGCGCGGGTGTGGGCTCGAGACGCCGCCAGTCGATGAGGTGCTGCGGAATCTCTTGCAGGAAGCGGGATTCCGGGTTGGTGAGGGGCTGACCCCAGGACGACCGCAGCACGGCGCGCGTGAGATAGAGACGGCGCCGGGCGCGCGTGATGCCGACATACGCGAGTCGCCGCTCCTCGGACAGTTCGGCCGGATCACCCAGGGCACGCATGTGTGGGAACTGGCCGTCCTCCCAACCGGTGACGAAGACGACCGGGAACTCGAGGCCCTTCGCGGTGTGCAACGTCATCAGCGTGACCACACCGGCCTCGTTCTCCGGGATCTGGTCGGCGTCGGCGACGAGCGAGACCTTCTCGAGGAACGCCGCGAGCGATCCCGGTTCGGGATCGCCCTCTTCGCGTTCGTCGTCGACGATCCCGGCAGCGTTGCGGACGTCGGCGCTGAATTCCCTTGCCACGCTGACGAGTTCGTGGAGATTGTCGAGACGGGCGCCGTCCTGCGGGTCGTCGCTCGCCGACAACTCGGCGCTGTATCCGGTACGTTCGAGGATCGCCTCGACGACGTCTCCGATGTCGACCATGTCGTTGCCGTCGGCGTCGCTCGCGACGAGCATCGCCCGCAGATCGTCCATCATCTCGGCGAAACCGGCGATCGCCTTCTGCGCCCGCGTGTTCAGCAGCGCGACCTTGCCGGCTGCGGCGTCGACGAGGCCTGCCCGAAGCTGACGCCGAGCCGCTCGGCG
>LATQ01000001.1:2100000-2103904 GCA_001017865.1 Rhodococcus sp. IITR03 | reverse complement strand
CGCCGACGAGGGCCTGCCCGAAGCTGACGCCGAGCCGCTCGGCGTGCACCGCCACACACGCCTCGGCGCGATCGCCGATACCGCGACGAGGGGTGTTGAGGATGCGGCGCAGACTCACCGTGTCGTCGGGGTTGTCGAGCACCTTCAGGTACGCGACGATGTCGCGCACCTCCTTGCGCTCGTAGAACCGCACACCGCCGACGACCTTGTAGGGCACACCGTGCCGGATGAAGACGTCCTCGAACGCGCGGGAGGCATTGTTGGTGCGGTAGAACACCGCGATGTCGGAGTAGGTGGTGTCGCCGCCGTCGACGAGCCGGTCGATCTCGGCAGCGACGAAGCGCGCCTCGTCGTGCTCGTTGTCGGCGACGTAACCGGTGATGAGTTCGCCCTCGCCCGAATCCGTCCACAGCCGCTTCTCGCGGCGACCCGTGTTCTTGGAGATGACGGAATTGGCCGCCGACAGGATGTTCTGGGTGGAGCGGTAGTTCTGTTCGAGCAGGATCGTGCGGGCCTGCGGATAGTCGCGCTCGAACTCCTCGATGTTGCGGATCGTGGCGCCGCGGAAGGCGTAGATCGACTGGTCGGCGTCGCCCACCACGCACAGTTCGCTCGGGGGGACGGCGGATTCCTCCTCCGGATCGCCCACGAGGGTGCGCACCAGCACGTACTGCGCGTGGTTGGTGTCCTGGTACTCGTCGACCAGCACGTGACGGAACCGGCGTCGGTAGTACTCGGCGACCTGCGGGTGCGCCTGCAGCAACGCCACCGTCTCGCCGATGAGATCGTCGAAGTCGAAGGCGTTCGCCGTGCGCAGGCGCTGCTGGTAGTGCGCGTAGACCCGGGCGACGACGCGGGTGAGTTCGGTGGCCGCCGAATCGGTCTCCGCCTCGTGGGCGGCCTCCTCCGGCCCGATCAGTTCGTTCTTGAGGTTCGAGATCTGCGTGGACAGCAACCGGGCGGAGTACTTCTTGCTGTCGAGTTCGAGATCCTTCGCGATCATCGTGAGCAGACGACGGGAATCGTCGGCGTCGTAGATTGTGAAATTCGAATTCATGCCCTGGAGCAGACCCGCCTGCGCGCGCAGGATCCGGACGCAGCTCGAGTGGAAGGTCGAGACCCACATCGCATTCGCGCGCGGCCCCACCAGGGCCGCCACCCGCTCGCGCATCTCGCCGCGGCCTTGTTGGTGAAGGTGATGGCGAGCACCTGACCAGGGACGACGCCGCGCTCGGCCAGCAGATAGGCGATGCGACGGGTGAGCACCGCAGTCTTGCCGGAGCCCGCGCCCGCGACGATCAGCAGCGGGCCCCTTCGTGCGTGACCGCCTCCCGCTGCTGCGGATTGAGCCCTTCGAGAAGAGCATCGGATCCGGGGCGGGAGTTTGCGAGCGCGACGGGAGTGTTCATCGTTTCACCAAACTACCGGACCGTTCGGACAACGGATCCGGACCACACAGTCGATCAAGCCGAGTGGCAGGGCCTGCAGGGTGAGTGGCAAACTGGAGGCCATGTCTTCTGTCCTTTGCACGCTCGGATCGAGTTCCGGTTGTCGCTGTCGATTCCCGACCGCCGGCCCGACCCGATACCGGTAACAGCCGCTCCCATACGGGCGATCCTTCAGAGCAGATGCGAGGAGACGACATGAGCACGCACATCGATTCTTCCCTTTCCGGCGAGCGGGCCAGGCGAACGCCGGAACACCGGCTGCGGCCGACGACACCGGAGTGCCCACCGAGGCCGAGATCGAGGAGCTCCGCAAGGAGATCGATCGTCTCGATGCCGAGATCCTGGCCGCGGTCAAGCGCCGCACCGAGGTCTCCCGCATGATCGGGCGTACCCGCATGGCGTCCGGCGGTACCCGTCTCGTGCACAGCCGCGAGATGAAGGTCCTCGAGCGGTTCAGCGAGCTGGGCCAGGAAGGCCACACCCTGGCGATGCTGCTGCTCCGCCTCGGGCGTGGCCGCCTGGGTCACTGACGGCGGGGCTGGTCGAGTCACCGACGGCGGGGCCGTCCCGGCCATCGCTGAGTTCCTCTACTGCAGGGCGATGTACTTGGTCTCGAGGAATTCCTCGATGCCCTCGGTACCGCCCTCGCGTCCCAGCCCGGAATCCTTGATTCCGCCGAACGGGGCCGCGACATCCGAGACGACACCGCGGTTCACGCCGACGATGCCCGTTTCGAGCGCATGCGACACGCGCAGGGCCCGGTCGAGGTCGCGCGTGAAGATGTAGGCGGCGAGCCCGTAGCGGGTGTCGTTCGCCGCCGCGAGCGCTTCCTCCTCGGTGTCGAAGCCGGTGACGGCCGCGACCGGCCCGAACACCTCTTCCTGCAGGATGCGGGCCTGCTTCGGCACGTCGTCGAGGACGGTGGCCGGGTAGAACCATCCCGGTCCGTCCGCGGGTTCACCGCCCAGGCGCACCGAAGCGCCCGCCGACACCGCGTCCTGCACGAGTTCGATCACGGTCTTCTTCTGGTTCTCGTTGACCAGGGGCCCAGCGTCGCGTCGGGGTCCGTTCCCGGCCCGAGCTTGTACGACGCCATGCGTTCGGTGAGCTTGGCGACGAAGGCGTCGCGCACCGAATTGTGGACGTGGAAGCGATTCGCGGCCGTGCAGGCCTCTCCCCGTTGCGCAGCTTGGCTGCCACCGCGCCCTCGACCGCGGCGTCGAGATCGGCGTCCTCGAAGACGACGAACGGCGCGTTGCCGCCGAGTTCGAGCGAGGTGCGCAGCAGCGAACGACCGGCCTTCTCGGCGAGCATGCGCCCGACCTCGGTGGAGCCGGTGAAGGTGAGCTTGCGCAGCCGGGGATCTTCGAGGAGCGGACCGGTGACCTCCCCGGCATGCGAGGACGGCAGCACCGACAGGACACCCTTGGGCAGTCCTGCCTCGTCGAAGAGCTGCGCGAGCAGCTGGATCGTGAGGGGTGTCTCGGACGCGGGCTTGACGATGATCGTGCATCCCGCGGCGAGGGCGGGACCGATCTTGCGAGTTCCCATCGCGAGGGGGAAGTTCCACGGCGTGATCGCCAGGCAGGGACCGACCGGTTGTTTCGTCACGAGAACGCGTCCGGTGCCGGCCGGGGCGGGCGTGTAGCGACCGGCGATGCGAACCGCCTCCTCGGAGAACCATCGCAGGAATTCGGCACCGTAGGTCACCTCCGATCGGCTCTCCGGCAGCGCCTTACCCATCTCGAGCGTCATGAGCAGCGCGAAGTCGTCGGCGCGCTCGGTGATCTTCTGCCACACGGCCCGCAGCAGTTCGGCGCGTTCGCGCGGTGGGGTCGCGGCCCATTCCGGACCGGCTGCGACGGCCGCATCGAGGGCCCGTAGGGCATCACCGGGCGCGGCATCGGCGACGCGGGTGAGTTCGTCGCCGGTCGCAGGATCGTGGACTCCGAAGGTGGCTCCGTTCTCGGCCGCCACCCATTCACCGCCGAGGAACAGGTCGGTGGGGACGGACCGAATCAGTTCTGCAGCATCCATATGCCCCATCATGCGCGCCGCGGTCGCTCGCTGCGGGAAACCGAGGGATCCCTTCGTCACACACCGGGGCACACAGTCGCACACCGGGCGCACCGTGTCGGGGCGCACTACTGTCGACGACATGAGCGACATAACCGCAACGGCACCGTGGAAAGCTCTGGAAGACCATCGCGACCGGCTCGAATCGGTGTCGCTGCGGCAGTTGTTCACCTCCGAACCCGAGAGGGTCTCGGCGTTGACGATCCCTGCCGGGGATCTGGTCATCGATTTCAGTAAGCAGCGTTTCGACACCCCCGTCCTGCAGGCCTTGCTGGAACTCGCCGACACCGCGGGGATCGCCGCGGCTCGGGAGGCGATGTTCTCGGGTGCGCACATCAACGTCACCGAGGACCGCGCGGTGCTGCACACCGCCCTGCGCC
>LATQ01000001.1:2097204-2099900 GCA_001017865.1 Rhodococcus sp. IITR03 | reverse complement strand
CAGCGGCCGTGCTGGTGGTCGTGGTGATCGTCGCGGCCGGGGTGATCGTGTTCCTGAAGGACCGCGCCGACAACTCCCCCGAGAGCCGGATCCGTTCGAGCATCGACACCTTCGTCGGAGCACTCGAATCGGGCGACCTCACGACCTGCGGGAGTCGACCTGCGGAGCGCTCTCCGACTTCTACGAGACGGTCGATCCGGAGAACTTCCGCGACATCCACCGGCTCGCCGTCGAACAGGGCGAGATCCCGGTGGTGACGAGCGTCGACCGCATCCAGATCACCGAGGCACCGCCATCGCGCAGGTCACCGCGCACACGGTGAACGATCCCGGCGATGTCACCGACCGCACCTTCGACCTCACGCTCGACGGCGAGCAGTGGAAGGTCTGCAGCGAATAACGGAACAATGCCGGCGACGAGTGCGCAGAAGTCGTCGTTCGCCCTCGGCGTGTCGCGACGATTTCTGCACACCGTAGGGACGACGAAGGGCGCCGACGGCAACGTCGGCGCCCTTCGTCTATCGGTGGGTCCTACTTGGCCGAGACCGAGCGTCCCGCCGACTTGAGGTCGTTGCAGGCCTCGATGACACGCTGCGTCATGGACGCCTCGGCCTTCTTGAGGTAGCTGCGCGGGTCGTAGGTCTTCTTGTTGCCGACCTCGCCGTCGATCTTGAGCACACCGTCGTAATTGGTGAACATGTGTGCCGCGATGGGGCGGGTGAACGCGTACTGCGTGTCGGTGTCGACGTTCATCTTCACGACGCCGTAGCTCAGCGCCTCGTCGATCTCCGACTTCAGCGAGCCCGAGCCGCCGTGGAAGACGAGGTCGAACGGCTTCGAACCCTCCGGCAGGCCCAGCTTCTTCGACGCGACGGCCTGACCTTCGGCGAGGACGGACGGCTTGAGCTTGACGTTGCCCGGCTTGTAGACGCCGTGGACGTTGCCGAAGGTCGCAGCGAGCAGGTACTGGCCCTTGTCGCCGGCGCCGAGCGCGTCGACGGTCTTCTCGAAGTCCTCGACCGTGGTGTAGAGCTTGTCGTTGATGGCGTTCTCGACGCCGTCCTCTTCACCGCCGACGACGCCGATCTCGATCTCGAGGATGATCTTCGCGGCCTTGGCGGCAGCGAGGAGCTCCTGCGCGATCTCGAGGTTCTCGTCGATCGGGATGGCCGAGCCGTCCCACATGTGCGACTGGAACAGCGGGTTCTGTCCGTTGTTCACACGCTCCTGCGAGATCGCGATGAGCGGGCGGACGAAGCCGTCGAGCTTGTCCTTCGGGCAGTGGTCGGTGTGCAGAGCGATCGTCACGTCGTACTTCTCGGCGACGACGTGGGCGAACTCGGCGAGCGCGACGGCACCGGTGACCATGTCCTTCACACCCAGGCCCGAGCCGAACTCGGCGCCACCGGTCGAGAACTGGATGATGCCGTCGCTGCCGGCGTCCGCGAAGCCCTTGATGGCGGCGTTGATCGTTTCGGACGAGGTGCAGTTGATGGCCGGGAACGCGAAGGAGTGCTCCTTGGCGCGGGCGATCATCTCGGCGTAGACCTCGGGAGTCGCGATAGGCACAGCGGCTGTCCTCCAGATGAGAGTCGATCGGCATCCCACCGGGGTGTGGTGGGTGCCGGTTGTCCTTGCAGTATGTCAAGTGACACGCCTCCTCGATACTCGGGCCGTCCGGGTCGGTGTCGGGATTCGGGGAGAGGTGGACGCCGCCGGTACCCTGGATCGCGTGACTGTGCTCGAAGCCTCGGAGTCCGTGACCAATCTGGCCCTGCTACCGGGGTTTCTGGATCCTGTCAATCTACTCAATTCGTTCGGTACCTGGATGCTCATCGGGCTGCTGCTCGTGGTGTTCATCGAATCCGGTCTGCTGTTCCCGCTGCTGCCCGGCGACTCGCTGCTGTTCACCGCGGGCCTGATCGCGGCCGCCAAGTCGGCGGAGGTCGAACCGTTCGCCCCGTTGTGGGTGCTGATGGTGACGATTCCGATCGCCGCGGTCCTCGGCGACCAGGTCGGCTATCTCATCGGCGCGAAGGGCGGAACCAGGCTGTTCAAGCCGGACTCGAAGCTCTTCAAGCAGGCCTACATCGACGAAGCGCACCGCTTCTTCCTGCGACACGGACCCGCGATGATCTTCCTGGCACGTTTCGTGCCGATCGTGCGCACCTATGCCCCGCTCGTCGCGGCGCCGCGAAGATGCCCTACCGCGTGTTCATCACCTACAACATCATCGGCGGCATCGTGTGGGGCGCCGGCGTGACGCTGCTCGGCTACCTGCTGGGACAGATCAGCTTCATCGCCGACAACATCGACATCATCTTCCTGGGCATCGTGTTCGTCTCGGTCATCCCGATCATCACCGAGGTCGGCAAGCGCGTGCTCAGCTCGCGTCGGGCCAAGAACGGTGAGGCGCCGGCCGCCGAGACCGAGGCCGCGACGATGCCGATCAACCGCATCGACAGCAAGTAGGAACGGTCCTCACACCGCAGAAGGTGGATTCCGCCCGTCGAACGAACGGGTCGGAATCCACCTTCTTCCGTTTCATGACCGCGACGCGGTGACGGCGTAGGCAGCTTCCATGAGCATCCACCCGCCGAGCTGCACCGACATGTCGCGTTCGGCGACGGCCGACTCGCGGACGGTGCCGCCCGCGAACCGCGCGACCGACGTGCCAGACCGGGCGAGCCGCGCCTG
>LATQ01000001.1:2093415-2097104 GCA_001017865.1 Rhodococcus sp. IITR03 | reverse complement strand
GCGCGATCCGACGCGACCCGCGAGGTGGAGTCGTCGGGCCGGCTGAGCAGGAAACCCGATGGTGCCGCCGAGCGCGATGAGGACCACGCGCGAGCGCGATCAGTCCCCAGCGCGGGCCGCGCGGCTTCCCGGCATCCGCGCCGGGCACCGGACCCGTGGGTGGCTGCCCGGGGATTCCGTGCCCCGGCGTTCCCGGTCCCGGGTTCATCGCCGTCTGCGGGTTACCGGGGTCGTATCCGGGGAGCACCTGTGTGGGCTGATAGCCGTGCGGGGGCGGGTAGCCCGGCCGAGCCGGATACGGCTGTTGCGACGGAGGACCCTGGGGGGACGGATAGGCCTGGGGGGGCTGGTACTCGCTCCCCTGCGCGCCCCACTGCTCGTAGCGGGTGTACGCGACCGTCGGTTGGTGACCGGCCGCCCATACGCCTCGGTCGGGTCGTCGGTGTGCAGCACGCGGGTCGCGTCGTCGTCCGCCCCGTTCGACGACTCGTCGAGTGCGTAGGCCCGTTCCTGCGGGGTGCGCGGATCCTGGGGATTCGTCATAACGCCTTCCAGAGTAGGCGCGCGCGGCCCCGGCGGCTTCTGCCACCGAGGCCGCGCACCGGTGCCGTCAGGCGCTGATCACGAGGTGGTCGCCGTCCTCGCTGACGCCCACGTGGACGGTGTCGCCGTCCTTGATCTCACCGGCGAGCAGCTTCTTGGCGAGCTGGTCGCCGACCGCCTGCTGGATCAGGCGGCGCAACGGACGTGCACCGTACTGCGGGTCGTAGCCGCGTACCGCCAGCCAGAACCGCGCGGTGTTCGAGACGTCCAACGTCAGTCGCCGTGCCGACATGCGGTCGGCGAACTGGTCGAGCTGGATGTCGACGATCTTCTCGAGCTGCTCCTCCGAGAGCGGGTCGAAGATCACGACGTCGTCGAGCCGGTTGATGAACTCCGGTTTGAACGCCGCCCGCACCGCCGCCATGATGTGCTCTCGATCGCCACCCGCGCCGAGGTTCGACGTGAGGATCAGGATGGTGTTGCGGAAGTCGACCGTGCGTCCCTGGCCGTCGGTGAGACGACCGTCGTCGAGCACCTGCAGCAGCGTGTCGAAGACGTCCGGGTGGGCCTTCTCGACCTCGTCGAACAGCACCACCGTGTAGGGGCGGCGCCGCACGGCCTCGGTCAGCTGACCGCCGGCCTCGTAGCCGACGTAGCCCGGAGGCGCACCGACGAGGCGTGCCACCGAGTGCTTCTCGCTGTACTCGGACATGTCGATCCGCACCATGGCGCGTTCGTCGTCGAACAGGAAGTCGGCGAGCGCCTTCGCCAGCTCCGTCTTGCCGACACCGGTCGGGCCGAGGAACAGGAAGGACCCCGTCGGACGGTTCGGGTCGGCGACACCGGCACGTGCACGACGCACCGCGTCGGAGACGGCCTGCACCGCGACGTCCTGGCCGACGACCCGCTTGCGCAGTTCGTCCTCCATTCGCAGCAACTTGGCGGTCTCGCCCTCGAGCATGCGGCCGGCGGGGATGCCGGTCCATGCCGCGACGACGTCGGCGACGTCGCCGGGCCGACCTCCTCCTTGAGCATCAGTCGCCACCGGCGGTGGTACCCGACGCGGCGGCTGCCGCCTCGAGCTTCTTCTCCAGCTCGGGGATGCGGCCGTAGCGCAGCTCGGCGGCCTTGCCGAGGTCGCCGTCGCGTTCGGCGCGTTCCTCCTCACCGCGCAGGGATTCGAGCTGTTCCTTGATCTCCCGCACGGAGTCGATCGCGGTCTTCTCGTTCTGCCAGCGCGTGGTGAGCTGGTTGAGCTTCTCCCTCTCGTCGGCGAGTTCGGCGCGCAGCTTCTCGAGGCGTTCCTTCGAGGCCTCGTCGCTCTCCTTCTGCAACGCCATCTCCTCGATCTCGAGGCGACGGACGATGCGTTCGACGGTGTCGATCTCCTCGGGACGCGAGTCGATCTCCATCCGCAGGCGCGAGGCCGCCTCGTCGACGAGTCGATGGCCTTGTCCGGCAGGAAACGCGAGGTGATGTACCGGTCGGACAGCGTCGCCGCCGCGACGAGCGCGGAGTCGGTGATGCGCACGCCGTGGTGCACCTCGTAGCGCTCCTTGAGGCCGCGCAGGATGCCGACGGTGTCCTCGACACTCGGCTCCCCGACGAGGACCTGCTGGAAGCGACGTTCGAGGGCCGCGTCCTTCTCGATGTACTTGCGGTACTCGTCGAGGGTCGTGGCACCGACCAGCCGCAGCTCACCGCGGGCGAGCATCGGCTTGATCATGTTGCCGGCGTCCATCGCCGACTCGCCGGTCGCGCCGGCACCGACGATGGTGTGGAGTTCGTCGATGAAGGTGATGATCTGCCCGGCCGATTCCTTGATCTCGTCGAGCACGGCCTTGAGGCGTTCCTCGAACTCGCCGCGGTACTTCGCGCCCGCGACCATCGAGCCGAGGTCGAGCGAGATGACGGTCTTACCGCGCAGCGACTCGGGCACGTCCCCGGCGACGATGCGCTGGGCGAGGCCCTCGACGATGGCGGTCTTACCGACACCCGGCTCACCGATGAGGACCGGGTTGTTCTTGGTCCTGCGGGAGAGCACCTGGACGACACGGCGGATCTCGTTGTCGCGACCGATGACCGGGTCGAGCTTGCCTTCGCGCGCCCGCGCCGTCAGATCGGTGGAGTACTTCTCCAGGGCCTGATAGCTGGCCTCGGGATCGGCGGAGGTCACGCGGCGGTTGCCGCGGACGGTCGTGAAGGCGTCGCGCAGGGGCGCCGGCGTCGCGCCGTGCCCGGCGAGGAGCTTCGCGACGTCGGAGTCGCCACCGGCGAGGCCGACGAGGACATGCTCGGTGGAGACGAATTCGTCGGTGAGTTCGGTGGCGAGTTTCTGCGCCGCGGTCATGGCCGCAATCGCCTCACGCCCGAGCTGTGGCGTGGTGGTCGCACCACTGGTCTGCGGAAGGCGACGGACGAGGTCCTCGGCTTCCCTGCGGACCGCGGCCGGGTCGACGCCACCGCTTCGAGCAGCGGGCCGGCGATGCCGTCGGTCTGGTCGAGCAGTGCCACGAGCAGGTGTGCCGGACGGATCTCCGGGTTGCCCGCAGCGGACGCCGACTGAAGTGCAGCGGTGAGTGCGGCCTGGGTCTTGGTCGTCGGATTGAACGAGTCCACTGCGCGCCCCTTTCTTTCTCGGTGCACCCCACGCGCAGGCGAGTGCCCCATGTCGATTCTGCAGCCGATTCCCTGCATCGGGCAGGTCTCGGTGATGTCGAATTCTTCAACGGATCATAAGTTGAGTTTGTTCCACTCAACTTTTCTGAGTGTAATGACTCTGCTCACAAACCGCTCGCAGGTTGTGACGGACCCGGCGGTCAGTGGCCGGCGCCCTGCAACCGACTACAGTGGCGGCGTTCGCGCAGCACGGATACAGGGAGGATGGCGTGGAGCTTTCGCCATCGCCCGGGTTCAGCTCAGCTTCGCGTCGATCATCGCCACCCCCACCGGAGCCGAACGGTTCGCGACGGCGTTCTACAACGCCATGTGGAGCGAGTCCACCGGCATCCGCTCGCTGTTCCCCGCCGGCATGGAGTCGATGCGGCAGCGATTCGCGACCGCGGTCGGCTGGGTCGTCGCCCGTCTCCACGAGCCGGGCACCGTCGACAGGTTCCTCGCCCAGCTCGCGCGCGACCACCGGAAGT
>LATQ01000001.1:2073962-2093315 GCA_001017865.1 Rhodococcus sp. IITR03 | reverse complement strand
CTGGTCGACAAAGATGTCGCCCCGTCGAAGCACACGGCCGACGCCGAGCGTCCGTCCGGGTGGGTCAGTCCCCGGCGACCACCCAGGGCCTGATCCACTCCAGGGTCCCACGTCCGGCGCCGACGGCGATGCCCGCCTCCGTGGGCCTTGCGAGATTCGACCACGGCCCATCGAGTCCCGCGCGCGCCGGCACCCCGTACTTGCCGCGCATCTCGTCGTTCTGATCGAAGCCACCGGCGGCGAGGACGACGCCCTTGCGCGCGCGGATCGCCCGTCGCTCGCCGTCGTGCTCGACGATCGCGCCCACCACGGTTCCGTCCTCGACGATCAGTTCCTCGAGCGGGGTGTTCCGGTACAGCTCCACGTTCGGTACTTGCGCAGGGCGATGAGGAATCGTCCGACGAGCGCGCGACCGCCGATGAGCATGTCGGGCAGGGGTTCGCCGTTGCGTTCGCGGCCGAGCGGGCCGCGGATCGACTCGTTGAGTTCGGGATCGGCGGCGATGGGCAGCGGCGACGGGACGATGTGACGTCCCTGGCACGGGCCTTGGGCGCCTTGCCGAAGTAGTCGGGCCACGGGTAGACCATGAATTCGAGGTCGTCGTCGGACTCGAGATAGTCGATCAGCGGGGCGCCGCCGCGGACGTAGGCCTCCTGCAGCTCGCGCGGGGTGCGGTCGCCGACGACCGCGTGGTAGTAGGTCAGT
Organism: Rhodococcus sp. IITR03; assembly: GCA_001017865.1. Next base: position 2,092,610 of record LATQ01000001.1, on the reverse strand, counting down.
GCGTCCTCGAGGGTGTCGTCGTCACCGGCGCGCTGCAGGACCGCGTTGGTGGGGAACCAGACGCCGCCGCCCCCGGAGTACGCCGTGGTGCCGCCGAAGTACTCGGACGCCTCGACGAGGATCACCGACAGCCCTTCGCGTGCAGCGGTGTACGCACCGCAGCACCCTCCGGCTCCCGACCCCACCACGAGGACGTCGCATTCTTCCGCCCACTCCGCCATGACTGTTGCCTTCCGTCGACCGTTCGTGTGGAACACGCCACACTAGGCAGACCTCGGGTCCGCACAGGGCGATCGTCTCGCTGGGCGGGAGATTTTCGTTCTCGACCGTTCCGGCGGATCAGTCCCGCTCGACGCGGTGCGGTCAGTCTCGTCTGTTGCGCGGCTTCCACACCACGAGGGCGTTGCTGCGCGGAATCGGCACCAGATCGCCGCGCGTCGAACGCAACTGGGCGACCTCTGCGTTGAGTTCGGCGACGCGCTGCTGCAGCGCCTCGACCTGGTTGGTCAGCTCTATGATCCGCTTGATCCCGGCGAGGTTGACACCTTCGTCCTGGGAGAGGCGCTGCACTTCGCGCAGCAGTTCGACGTCGCGCGGCGAGTACCGGCGGCCGCCACCGCTGGTGCGGTGCGGGGTGACGAGTCCGAGCCGGTCGTAGTTACGCAGCGTCTGCGCATGCATCCCGGCGAGTTCTGCTGCCACCGAGATGACGTAGACGCGCGCATCGGGGTCCGGTGACAGATCCCGTGGCATTCTCGTCTCGCTCATCACGCACCTGCCCATCCCTCTCGAGGATCGAAACCGCTTGCCTCTTCTGCACGAAGATAGTTGTGCAGCGCTTCGGTCGCCTTCTCGTCGAGATTCTGCGGGATCGCGACCTTCACCGTGACGAGAAGATCACCGGCGCCGCCCCCGCGCTTGGGGACGCCGCGTCCGCGGACCCGCAGGACCCGGCCGTCGACCGTTCCCGGCGGGATCTTCAGTCCGACGCGGCCGTCGAGGTCGGCACCGAGACGGTGCCGCCGAGGACGAGTTCGCCGTAGCTGACGGGCAGCACGAGGTCAGATCGTCGCCCTCACGTCCGAACACGCGGTCGGGGCGCACGTGCACCGTCACGAACAGGTCGCCGGACGGGGCGCCGCGCAGACCGGCCTCACCCTGACCGGCGAGGCGGATACGCGAGCCGTCCTTGATGCCTGCGGGGACCGCACGGTGATGGTGCGGGTGCGGTTCTGCACACCGGTACCGCGGCAGTCGCTGCAGGGGTTGTCGATGATCGATCCGCTGCCCCGGCAGTCGTCGCACGGTTCCGAGAATCCGAACGCGCCCTGGTTACGGGAGACCACACCGCTTCCGTTGCAGTTCGGGCAGACCCGCGGGCTCGTTCCCGGCTGGGCACCGCTGCGTGGCAGGTGGTGCACGGCGCCGGCTGGTCATCCGCAGGGGAACCGTGACGCCCTGGACGGCGTCGCGGAAGTCGAGCGTCGTCTCGGTCTCGACATCGGAGCCGCGACGTGGACGCGAACGGCCGGCGGTGGAAGCAGTGCCGCCACCGGCGCGGTTGAACAGGCCACCGAAGAGGTCGCCGAGCCCACCGTCGCCGCCGCCGCCGAACAGGTCGCCGATGTCGAAGGTCGCTCCGGTCCCACCGGAGAATCCGCCGGCGCCGGGACGGAAGCCGCCCGGCATGCCGCCGGAGGCGAACAGGCGCCGGGTCTCGTCGTATTCCTTGCGCTTGGCGGGATCCGACAGGACGGCGTTGGCCTCGCTGACGGCCTTGAAACGTTCCTCGGCCTTGGTATCACCGGGGTTGGCGTCGGGATGCAGGTCCCGCGCCAGTTTCCGGTAGGCCTTCTTGATCTCGTCCTGCGTTGCGTCGGGGGAGACGCCCAGGTCCTTGTAGAAGTCCTTCTCGATCCACTCCCGCTGGCTCACCGGGCGTCTCCTCCTCTCGCGTTTTCTTGTTCTTACTCTGTGCCCGGCTCCGCCGACGGCGCGTCACCCGGCGTGTCCGCCGGATCGCCGTCGGTGACCGTCACCATCGCGTGCCGCAGGATGCGGTCGCCGAAGCGGTAACCCTTGCGGAGCACCGCTCCGAGCACCGGGTGGTGACCGTCGCCTTCCATCTGGACGGCCTCGTGCAGCTCGGGATCGAAGGCGTCGCCTTCCTCGCCGAACGCGACGAGTCCGACACTGTCGAACACACCGGTCAGCTTGCCGGAGAGCGCCTTCAGCGGGCCCGTCTCCAGGTCGCCGTGGGCGCGGGCCCGGTCGAGGTCGTCGAGGACGTCGAGGAACTTCGCCGCGACGGAGGCCTTGGCCTCCTCCGCGATCGCCGTGCGCTGCGCCTCGGCGCGGCGACGGTAGTTCGCGTACTCCGCGCTCACGCGCTGCAGGTCGGCGGTGCGCTCGGCGAGTTCCTTCGCCTCCTGCGACTGCTCTTCGGTCTGCTCGGCCTTCTCGGCCTCACCCTCCGCAGGAACCGACTCGATCACCTCGCCCTCCTCGGCGCGCGGCTCCTCGGCGGGGTCGCGCACCTCGAAGGTCTCGGGGTCGATCCGTCGCTTGTCGGTGACGGTCACCGGTTCCTGCTCGGGCTTGTCGGCACTCACTTCTTCTCCGAATCGTTCGCTCGTCGACGCCTCGGCGTCGACGACGTCGTCGGCACCTGCCGCCGCGCGTCACCGGCAGCGGCACCCTCGGCGCCCTGCGCCTCGTAGATGCCTGGCCGAGGGCCTGCGACTCGGTCGCGAGCTTCTCGACGGCGGCCTTGACCGCGTTGATGTCGGAGCCGGCGAGGGCGTCGTTGGCTTCCTTGATGGCAGCCTCGACCTTCTCCTTGACGTCGGCCGGGACCTTGTCCTCGTTCTCCTTGATGAACTTCTCGGTCTGGTGCACGAGCGACTCGGCCTGGTTGCGGACCTCGGCCTCCTCGCGACGCTTGCGGTCCTCCTCGGCGTGGGCCTCGGCGTCCTTGACCATCCGGTCGATCTCCTCCTGGGAGAGGCCGGAGCCTCCTGGATCCTGATCGTGTTCTCCTTGCCGGTGCCCTTGTCGCGGGCGGTGACGTGGACGATGCCGTTGGCGTCGATGTCGAAGGTCACCTCGATCTGCGGGACACCGCGCGGAGCCGGGGCGATGCCGCCGAGCTCGAACGAGCCGAGCAGCTTGTTGTGCGCCGCGATCTCACGCTCGCCCTGGAAGACCTGGATCTGCACCGACGGCTGGTTGTCGTCGGCGGTGGTGAAGGTCTCCGACCGCTTGGTGGGGATCGTGGTGTTGCGCTCGATGAGCTTGGTCATCACGCCGCCCTTGGTCTCGATACCCAGCGACAGCGGGGTGACGTCGAGCAGCAGCACGTCCTTGACCTCGCCCTTGAGGACGCCGGCCTGCAGGGCTGCACCCACGGCGACGACCTCGTCGGGGTTCACACCCTTGTTGGGCTCGCGGCCACCGGTGAGCTCGCGCACCAGGTCGGTGACGGCGGGCATACGGGTCGAGCCGCCGACCAGCACGACGTGGTCGATGTCGCCGACGGAGATGCCGGCGTCCTTGACGACCTGCTGGAACGGAGCGCGGGTGCGCTCGAGGAGGTCGCCGGTGATCTTCTGGAACTCCGAGCGGGTGAGCTGCTCGTCGAGGAACAGCGGGTTCTTGTCCGCGTCGACGGTGATGTAGGCAGGTTGATCGAGGTCGACTGCGAGGACGACAGCTCGATCTTGGCCTTCTCGGCAGCCTCGCGCAGACGCTGCAGGGCCATCTTGTCCTTGGTCAGGTCGACGCCGTGCTGGCCCTTGAACTTCTCGACGAGCCAGTTGACGACGCGCTCGTCCCAGTCGTCGCCACCGAGGTGGTTGTCGCCGGAGGTCGCGCGGACCTCGACGACACCGTCACCGATCTCGAGGAGGGAGACGTCGAAGGTGCCGCCACCGAGGTCGAAGACCAGGATGGTCTGCTCCTTCTCGCCCTTGTCGAGGCCGTAGGCGAGGGCAGCCGCGGTGGGCTCGTTGACGATGCGCAGGACGTTGAGGCCGGCGATGGTGCCGGCTTCCTTCGTGGCCTGACGCTGGGCGTCGTTGAAGTACGCCGGGACGGTGATGACCGCGTCGGTGATGTCCTCACCGAGGTAGGCCTCGGCGTCGCGCTTGAGCTTCATCAGCGTGCGGGCGCTGATCTCCTGCGGCGTGTACTTCTTGTCGTCGATGGCCACGGTCCAGTCCGTGCCGATGTGGCGCTTGACCGAACGGATGGTGCGGTCGACGTTGGTGACCGCCTGGTTCTTGGCGGGCTGGCCCACCAGAACCTCACCGTTCTTCGCGAATGCGACGACGGACGGGGTGGTGCGGGACCCCTCGGCGTTGGCGACCACAACGGGCTCGCCGCCTTCCAGAACGGAAACGACCGAGTTGGTGGTTCCGAGGTCGATGCCGACCGCACGAGCCATAATTTTCCTCCAATGTTCCAGCCGCGACGCGTGCGCGCCGCGAAAACGTTCCATGCCCGACCTGAGCCCGTTCGACTCAGGTGAGCGCGGTCGACTCAAGCCTGCACCCGAGCGGTCCACGCCGTCAAGTGAAGTTGAGTCTCATGCGCTCAAGTTGCCTGACTCGTCCAACGGCAGGTAGTGGACTTTTGTTCCGAGCGTGACGCAGATCACGTAGACATCGGGATCACGCTGTTCCGCTCGCTCCACCGCGTCCGCGGAAACGACCCGCTGGGCGGGAGAGACCGGTGCCCCGCCCGTTCCCGCAGCCCTAGCGTGAGGCCACTTCATGAACCTCCGTGTCCGTTCCGGGACCGGACCGTTCGCGCTCGTGGAAGGACTCCAAGTTGAACGGACAGCATTTCCGATCCGTCGTCACCGCACCCGATGCCACCTCGTACGACGTCGTCGTGGTCGGGGCCGGCATCGCCGGCCTCTACGCGATCCACCGATTCCGCAGCCAGGGCCTGACGGTCCGCGCGTTCGAGGCCGCGTCGGGGGTGGGCGGGGTCTGGTACTGGAACCGCTACCCCCGGCGCGCGCTGCGACGTCGAGTCGATCGACTACTCCTATTCCTTCTCCCCCGAACTCGAGCAGGAGTGAACTGGAGCGAGAAGTACGCCACCCAGCCCGAGATCCTCGCCTATCTCGAGCACGTCGCCGACCGCTTCGACCTGCGCCGCGACATCCGGTTCGACACCCGCGTCACCTCCGCGGTCCTCGACGAGGACGCCCTGCGCTGGACCGTGCGCACCGATCGCGGTGACGAGGTCTCGGCCCGCTTCCTCGTCGTGGCCGCCGGGCCGCTGTCGAACGCGAACACCCCGGCATTCGACGGCCTCGACCGCTTCACCGGCGACATCGTCCACACGGCCCGCTGGCCCCACGACGCGTCGATCTCACCGGCAAGCGCGTCGGCGTGATCGGCACCGGATCGTCGGGCATCCAGTCGATCCCGATCATCGCCGAGCAGGCCGAGCGGCTGTTCGTCTTCCAGCGCTCGGCGAACTACAGCATCCCCGCCGGCAACGTGCCGCTCGACGACGCCACCCGCGCCGAGCAGAAGGCGAACTACGCCGAACGGCGCCGGCTGTCACGGGAATCCGGCGGCGGCTCTCCGCACCGGCCGCACCCGAAGTCGGCACTCGAGGTCTCCGAGGACGAACGACGCGCCGTCTACGAGGAACGCTGGAAGCTCGGCGGCGTCCTTTATTCCAAGGCGTTCCCCGATCAGCTCACCGATCCCGCCGCCAACGACACCGCCCGTGCGTTCTGGGAGGAGAAGATCCGCGCGGTCGTCGACGATCCCGCGGTCGCCGAGCTGCTGATCCCCAAGGACCACGCGATCGGCGCCAAGCGCATCGTCACCGACAGCGGGTACTACGAGACGTACAACCGTGACAACGTCGAACTCGTCGACCTGCGCAGCACGCCGCTCGTCGGTATGGACGAGACCGGCATCGTCACCACCGGCGCGCACTACGACCTCGACGTGATCGTCCTCGCGACCGGCTTCGACGCCATGACCGGTTCGCTCGACAAGCTCGAGATCGTCGGCCGCGGTGGCCGCACCCTGAAGGAGAAGTGGGCGGCCGGCCCGCAGACCTATCTCGGACTCGGCATCGACGGCTTCCCCAACTTCTTCAACCTCACCGGTCCCGGCAGTCCGTCGGTCCTCGCGAACATGGTGTTGCACTCCGAACTCCACGTCGACTGGGTCGCCGACGCGATCGCCTATCTCGATGCGCGCGGCGCCGCCGGTATCGAGGGCACGCCGGAGGCCGTCGCCGACTGGGTGGAGGAATGCCGCAACCGGGCCGAGGCGTCGCTGCTGAACTCCGCGAACTCCTGGTACCTCGCGCGAACATCCCGGGGCGGCCCCGCGTGTTCATGCCCTTCCTCGGTGGCTTCGGCGTCTACCGCGAGATCATCACGGAGGTCGCCGAATCCGGGTACAAGGGGTTCGCGATCCTCGAGGCCGCGACCCCGGACGGTAGGACAAAGGACCGACCGGTGCGCGTCGAGCAATTCGTCCGGGCGCAACCGGTGGTGGTCCGGCCCAGTGCTTACTTGATGCAGTGACCGGCGTCGACGGGCAGGGTGACACCGGTGATGTAGCGGGACTCCTCGGATGCGAGGAACAGGCTCGCGTTCGCGATGTCCTCGGGTTCGATCAACGGCACGGGGAGCAGGTGCATCGACTGCAGGGCCGCCTCGAACTGCTCCCGCGTCGGGTTCTCGACACCCGGGCAGAAGGTGCGCATCGTGGCCGGGTTCTCCACCATCGTGGTCCGGGTGTTGGCGGGGTGGATCGTGTTGACCCGCACCCGATGCGGGGCGAGTTCGTTGGCGAGCGACTTCATCAGCCCCACCACACCGTGCTTGGCGGCGGTGTAGTGCCCGACGCTCACGAGCCCGCGCAGACCGGCGATCGAACTGACGAGCACGATCGAACCTCCGCGACCACCGGTCACGATGTGCGGGATCGCGGCCTTGCACGTGCGCCACACGCCGGTGAGGTTGACGTCGAGCATGGTCTGCCAGCGTTCGGAGTCCATCTCCGTCGCCCGGCCCGACGAGCTGATGCCCCGCCGTCGCGCACACGACGTCGAGCCGGCCGAGCGCGGCGACCCCTTGCGCCACCGCGTCGTCGAGCGACGGCTGGTCGCGCACGTCCACCTCGAAGGCACAGATCTTCCGGCCGACCGATTCCACCAGTCGCACGGTCTCCGCGAGATCGGCAGGTGACGCGCCGGGGGTGGTCGCGTGGTCCACCGGGGCGCACACGTCGACGGCGACGATGTCGGCGCCCTCCTGCGCCGAACCGCACCGCCTGGCGCGGCCCATCCCCCGCGCCGCGCCGGTGATCAGCGCGACCTTCCCGTCCAGACGTCCGCTCATCACGCCACCTTCTGGGTCAGGCCGCCGTCGACGACCATCTGCAGGCCGGTGACGTAACGGGATTCGTCGGATGCGAGGAACAACACCGCATTGCTCACGTCGGCCGGTTCGACCCACGGCACGCGCAACAGCGTCTTCGTCGACAGCACCTCCGCGGCGTCGTCGGCGGTGGGCGCCTCGAGATCGGGACGCAACCGCGCGAAGGTCGCGGGGTTGAGCGTCATCGGTGTCGCCGCCGCACCCGGATGAACGGTGTTGACGCGGATCGCCCGCGGTCCGAGTTCGTTCGCCAGGGTCTTGGCCAGACCCGTGACCGCGTGCTTCGCCGCCGAGTAGTGCGACGCTCCCGGTACGGCCTTGATCGCGGCGGTCGAGCTGACGATGATCACCGAACCACCGGCGGGATCGAGTTCGGCGACACCGGCTTTGACGGTGTGCCACGTTCCGGTGAGGTTGACGTCGATCGACCGGTTCCAGATCTCGTCGTCGATCTCCCAGGACGGGCCCGGATTGTCGCTGATGCCGGCGTTCGCGACGACGACGTCGAGCGGGCCGAGCTCGGACACTCCGGCCCGCACCGCTGCGACCACCGCGTCGAAGTCGCGGACGTCCGCTGTTCCGGTGACGATCCGGCGGCCCGTCGCGCGGACGAGGCGAGCGGTTTCGTCCAGTTCGGCCTCCGTGCGACCACCCGGCAGATCCAGCGCGACGATGTCGGCACCCTCCTCCGCCAGCCGCGTCGCGCATGCGCGCCCCAGCCCACCTGCGCGCCCGTGATCAGCGCGACCTTCCCGGTCATCCGTGCCATGAACGTTCCTTTCGCCGTGATGTGCCGCGACGCTAACGACCGGCGACGCCGATCCGGGAGGTCTTCTCCCGTGTGACGGGAGGCGTCCTCCCCACCGATTTGTCGCGTTCCATCCAGCGGGAGACACGCTTCACGCGGCGAGTGGCCGACGAGTTCCATGAGGCGCATCACAAGTCTCTCCACCACTGACGGCACGGAGGAATTCATGTCCATCGACACCGCACGCTCCACACCGGACGACGACGTCGAGATCCGCGAGATCCAGGCGGCGCGCGCTCCCACCCGCTTCGCCCGTGGCTGGCACTGCCTCGGCCTGCTCCGCGACTTCCAGGACGGCAAGCCGCACTCCATCGAGGCCTTCGGCACCAAGCTGGTCGTGTTCGCCGACAGCAAGGGGCAGCTCAACGTCCTCGACGCCTACTGCCGGCACATGGGTGGCGACCTGAGCCGCGGCGAGGTCAAGGGCGACTCGATCGCGTGCCCGTTCCACGACTGGCGCTGGAACGGCAAGGGCAAGTGCACCGACATCCCCTACGCCCGGCGTGTCCCGCCGATCGCAAAGACCCGCGCCTGGACGACCCTCGAGCGCAACGGCCAGCTGTACGTGTGGAACGACCCGCAGGGCAATCCGCCGCCGGAGGACGTCACCATCCCGGAGATCGCCGGCTACGGCACCGACGAGTGGACGGACTGGAGCTGGAAGAGCCTGCGTATCAAGGGTTCGCACTGCCGCGAGATCGTCGACAACGTCGTCGACATGGCGCACTTCTTCTACATCCACTACTCGTTCCCGCGCTACTTCAAGAACGTCTTCGAGGGCCACACCGCCACGCAGTACATGCACTCGACCGGTCGCGAGGACGTCATCAGCGGCACCAACTACGACGACCCCAACGCCGAACTGCGTTCGGAAGCGACCTATTTCGGCCCGTCGTACATGATCGACTGGCTCGAATCCGATGCCAACGGCCAGACCATCGAGACGGTGCTCATCAACTGCCACTACCCGGTGAGCAACAACGAGTTCGTGCTGCAGTACGGCGCGATCGTCAAGAAGCTCCCGGGTGTGTCGGACGAGATGGCCGCCGGGATGGCCGCACAGTTCGCCGAGGGTGTGCAGCTCGGTTTCGAGCAGGACGTCGAGATCTGGAAGAACAAGGCACCCATCGACAATCCGCTGCTGTCCGAGGAGGACGGCCCGGTCTACCAGCTGCGTCGCTGGTACCAGCAGTTCTACGTCGATGTCGAGGACATCACCGAGGACATGACCAAGCGCTTCGAGTTCGAGATCGACACCACCCGGGCGGTCGCGAGCTGGCAGAAGGAGGTCGCGGAGAACCTCGCGAAGCAGGCCGAAGACTCGACCGCGACCCCCTAGAGGCCCCTCGTCGCATCCCCCCACCCCACCAGAAGGAACACGATCATGAGCTACGAAGTCCTGGCCGGCATCGAGCCGCGGCCGACGACATCTTCGTCGAAGGTGTCGAGGCCGAACGAATCGGCAAGGTCGCCGACGCGACCGTCAAGCGCATGAAGGAGTCCGGCTCCATCCGCATGCTGCAGCCCAAGGAGCACGGCGGTTTCGAGTCGCATCCACGCGAGTTCGCCGAGACGGTCATGCGGATGGCGTCGCTCAATCCTTCGGCCGGCTGGGTCCACGGCATCGTGGGCGTGCATCCCTGGCAGCTCGCGTTCGCCGATCCCAGGGTCCAGCAGGAGGTCTGGGGCGAGGACCAGGACACGTGGCTCGCGTCGCCGTACATGCCGGGCGGCATGTGTGTGCCGGTCGACGGCGGCTACAAGTTCTCCGGCAGGTGGTCGTTCTCTTCGGGTACCGACCACTGCGACTGGGCGTTCCTCGGCGCGATGGCGTGCAATCCGGACGGCAGCGTGCAGATGCCGCCGCGCATGCTGCACGTGATCATCCGCGGTCCGACTACCGGATCATTGACGACTCGTGGGACGTCGTGGGTCTGCGCGGGACGGGTCGAAGGACGTCGTCGTCGAGGACGCGTTCGTGCCGGACTACCGCGTCATGGACTGCGACGAGGTCATCGACGGCACCGCCGTCCGCAAGTACGGCCGCACCGAGTCGCTGTACCTGATGCCGTGGTCGAACATGTTCCCGCTCGGGATCACCTCGGCCACCATCGGCATCTGCGAGGGCCTGCTGCACCACGCCAACGAGTACCAGCGCGAGCGCATCAACCCCCAGGCACGGCCGTCAAGGACGATCCCTACACCCTGTTCGCGATCGGTGAGGCCACGGCGAAACTGCGGTCGGCGCGGGATTCGTTGCTCGCCAACGTCGATCGCATGTGGGACATCGTCGACTCCGGGAGGACGCCGACCTTCGAGCAGCGTGCCCTCGGCCGCGAGACCCAGGTGAACGCCGCCTGGCAGGCCGTCACGGCCGTCGACCAGGTCTACGCCCGGTGCGGCGGTAACGCCTTGCGGATGGACAAGCCGATGCAGCGGTTCTGGCGCGACGCGCACGCCGGTCTGCACCACGCGATCCACGTCCCGGGCACGGTCTACCACGCGGCGACGCTGAGCGGCCTCGGCGTGGACCGCAGGGTCCGCTGCGGGCGATGATCTGACCTTCCACACATCCGAATCGACAACGGAGACAACAGTATGAGCAAGCCCGACGTCGGCAGTTTCGGCACCGACATCCGCGGTCTGGGATACGTGAGGATCCAGACGAACGACATGGAGCGCTGGCGGAAGTTCGCCTTCGAGGTCCTCGGCTTCGCCCAGGGGTCCGGGCCGGAGGAGAACGCGCTGTACCTGCGCATGGACGAGCGCAGCGCGCGCATCGTGGTGGTGCCGGGCGAGGACGACAGGGTCGTCACGATCGGCTGGGAGGTCCGCGACCGCGCGGCCCTGGCACGCGTCCAGGCAGCCGTCGAGGCGGCCGGGGTGGCCGTCAAGCCGCTGTCGGTCGAGGAAGCCGACCTGCGCCGGGTGGAGGAGGTCATCACCTTCCAGGACCCGAGCGGCGCGACCCTCGAGGTCTTCCACGGCCCGGTGCTCGACCACAGCCCGGTGGTCACGCCGTTCGGGGCGAGGTTCGTGACGGGCGCGCAGGGACTCGGCCACGTCGTCCTGCCGGTCACCGACATCAACGGCACCTTCGACTTCTACACCGAGGTCCTCGGCTTCCTGCCGCGCGGTGCCTTCCGGTTGCCGGCACCGCCGGAGTTCGGGCCGATGCGCCTGCGCTTCCTGGGCGTCAACCAGCGCCATCACAGCCTCGCGCTGATCCCGGCTCCGCACGGTGGCGCCCCGGGCTGATCCACCTCATGGTCGAGGTCGACACCCTCGACGCGGTCGGCCAGGCTCTCGACCGAGTCGTCAAGGACGGTTTCTCGGTGTCGTCGACGCTGGGCCGCCACACCAACGACAAGATGGTGTCGTTCTACGTCCGCGCTCCCGGCGGTTGGGACATCGAGTTCGGTACGGACGGGCAGCTCGTGGACGAGACCTTCTACACGTCCGAGGAGATCACCGCCGACAGCTACTGGGGCCACGACTGGTCCGGCAGCGAGCCGCTCGCCGCCATGTAGCACCGCAGCTCCGCACTTCCGGCCAACTGCAGATCGCTCCCCGAAGAGGGGGAACTCCGTCCACCAGGACAGCGAGTTCCCCCTCTTCGGCATGCAATCTCGGTGATCCACTTCACAAATCCGCGCGCATATGTCACTATTCCTAATAGAAAGACCCACGTCAGTTGGGTTTCGTGGCGATTCTCGCCCTGATCGAGGGAGATATCGGTGACCGCACCCGCGACTGCAGACTCCACCCCCACCGCAATTCTCGAACGGATCTCGCTCGTCCTGGACGCCTTCGACGGCCCCGGACGGCTCACGCTCGCCCAGGTCGTCAGGCGAACCGGGCTGCCCCGCTCGTCCGCTCATCGGATGCTCGAACGACTCGTCGAGATGCGGTGGTTGCGCCGCGAGGGCCGCGACTACGAACTCGGCACCCGTTTGATGGAGCTCGGTTCGATCGCCGTCCACCAGAACCGCCTGCACAGCGCCGCCGCCCCGATCCTGCACGACCTGCACCGCGCCACCGGATACGTCGTGCACCTCGGCGTACTCGACGGACCCGACGTGCTCTACCTCGACAAGGTCGGTGGCCGGCTCGCCACCGAGCTGCCACCCGCGTCGGCAGTCGCTATCCCGCACGCAATTCCGCGATCGGCAAGGCCCTGCTCGCCTACACCCCGCACAGCACCGACGACCTCGCCGATCTCACCCCCGAACTGCGCAAGGTCCGCGAGACGGGCGTGGCGTACGAGGTGGCCCGGATCTCCGGCGGGATCGGCATCATCGCCGTCCCGATCGGCCCCGTCGGCGATGTCGTCGCCGCCCTGTCCATCTGCGGGCCGACCAGCCACCTCAAGTTCGACCACCGCCACGCCGCCCCGGTCCGTATGGCGGCGAACGCGATCCACCGATCTCTCAACCGGACGCCCCCGCACTGCGCCGGTCGTGCCGCGGCCGCGCCACCAGGGCCTCTCCCGCAGCGGCGGCACAGCCCCGCCTGCAGTACGCCTGAGCGGCGCCGACTCAGCTGCGCTCGCGCCGTTCGAGCCCCAGCACGAAGTCCTCCACGTCGCGCCAGGACCCGGCGACCTGCGGAACGGGATTGCCCAGTTCGTCGCGGTCCTGGACGGACGAGAAGGTCTCGGCCGCCTCGTCGATGTCGGCCAGGACCTGCTTCGCCAGATCGATCTCGGCCTGGAAGTAGCGTTCGGACCAGACCAGGCTCATCCGGGAGAACGCCCATGCCGGTTCGCGGTTGGCGTGATCGCCGTGCAGCTTCGCCCGCTCCCGCATGGACTCCATGTTCTCGATGTGCGACCGGACGAGCTTCTTCAGTTCGTCGGGCTCGTTGAGATGCCCCATCCACAGTCGCAGCATGAGACCGTGCTTGAGGACCGGCTGCTCGACGGGCGCCGCCCGCGACCAGTTCCGCACGGCACGGGTGCCGCGTTCGGTGATGCGGTAGACCCGGCGGCCACGCTCCCCCGGCTCGGACACCATCTCCGACTCTGCCAGTCCCGCCGCCTCGAGCTTCTTGAGTTCGGCGTAGATCTGGCTGACGGACGGACTCCAGTAGAAGAAGCCGATGCTCCAGTCCGCCCACTTCTTCAGGTCGTAGCCGGTGAGTCCCTCACCGAAGGTGAGCATGCCCAGAACGGCCCAACTCGTGGCGGGCAACGACGGGTAGCTGTCGTCGGAAGCATCGGCGACAGGCTCGGTCTCGGGCATGATCGAAGCCTAACAGCCAGGTAGATGCGGGTGCAGCGCGCGGTCTTCCGTCCACTGAGCGGAACATGGTCTCCCGTTCGGTGGGAGAACGGGAGACTCGACCGGGCGCCGCAACTAGCGTCGCTGTCACAGCCCCCAGGAGGTCCGATCATGGAAAGCGTCACCTGCAACCACTGCAGCAATCGCGTCCTCGTCGAGAAGTACAGCGAGGCACACACCAGCATCCAGTGGCTCGACGACGCCGACAGCGTCTGCCCCGAGTTCGCGCAGGCCCGCACCGCCCAGGAGGGCCGCGCCTGGATCCCCACCTGCCACAAACTGCAGCAGACGATCGACGACCTGATCGTCTCCGGCCAGATCGGCCTGTCGCTGCGCAGCTATCCGGTACCCGGCCGCCTCGAATGACTGCGGCCGGCCACCGGACTCCCTCCGGTGGCTACCGCACCCCCGCGACCAGACCTTCCGCACTGCGCGCCGCCACCGAGGCGGCCTTCACGGTGAACGGATCGAGCAACGGATGCTCTGCGCGGGATCGCCAGTGCCGCACAGCATCGACGGCCGCCGCGCGGATCTCGCAGGTGACGCGTCGTCGGCGAGACCGAGGCGCCGGGTGGCGCCGATCCCGGATCCTCCGACCACACGCTGCAGCGCCAGGATCTCCTCGTCGGGCAGCGACACCGACGACGACCGCAGTCTGCCCAGCAGGCGGAGTTCGGCGAAACCGTGGTCGTCGGCCAGTTCGCGCCGCACGGCTCCCAGCAACTCGTGGTCGCCGCACGCGTGCAGCACCCGCTCGAGCGCCAGCAGCGCCGAATGGGTCTTGAGCTGATCGGCACGCTGACCGAACTGCACGTCGATGACCTGACGCAGCTCGTCGAGCCCGCTGCGCGCGACGAGTTCGGCGCGCGAGGGAGGGTGAATCGCGCGCGCCGAGCTGCACGAGCAGCACCGCGGTGCGGATGCCGAACAGACCGAATCGGTCGACGAGACGCGCCCGCATCCCGGGGTCGACGGGCAGGTCGACGTCGGGCCGCGCGAAACGGTCGGCCGACAGCATCGCGACCTGCAGTTTTTCCGCCGGCACCTGTGCGAGCGCCTCGAGCTGCGAACTCGTTCTGCCGCAGGGTCCGTGCGGCGAGGGCGAGCAACCCGGCGACCGGCACGACCGCCTGGCACAGTCCGGTGCGTTCGAGTTCGTCGGTGAACCTCGCCGCGACCTGCTTCGCCGACATCATCGCGTCGGCACGACCGGCACCGACCTCGTCGGCGCGCGACACCACCCGACGATGCCGAGCGGCCCCGATCCGCCGCCGACGTGCCGGCCGATCCGTTCGAGGAACTCGACGTCGGCGGCACCGAGCGAACGCATCAGGTAGACGACGGCGTCGGCCCCGGAGGCCGATTCCTCCGGGGTGAGCAGCGCCAGGGTCCGCGCCGACACGTCCTGCGACAGCGACGACGTGCCCGGGGTGTCGATGATGGTGGTCTGTGCCAGCGCGCTGGCCGGCCATTCGACGTCGATGAAGTCGACGTGGTCGGCGGTGAGTTCGCCGAGGTCGAAGGTCAGACGCCCGTCGGGGCGCTGCACGGGCACCGGCATGCGGCGGTCCCCGTCGTACCAGGCGTTCACCGACGGCACCGGTCCGTTGCGGTACCACGTGACGACACGCGTGCACTCCGTCGCATCGGTGGGCGCGATGTCCTGTCCCACAAGCGCGTTGAGCAGAGTCGACTTGCCGGCCTTGAGCGATCCGGCGAGCGCGACCCGCAACGGCTGATCGAGTCGCGCGGCGCAGTGGTCGAGCCGGTCCGCCACGGTCGGGTCCCCGCCGTACGACGCGCGTGCCCGATCGAGCAGGTCCCGGGCACGCGCGAGAGCCGGGGTCACGCCGACACTCCCGCGAGTTCCGCGGCGCGCTCGCGCAATCGGCTCAGTTCCGCGACCTGCGTGTCGAGTTCACCGATTCGACGGCGGCGTTCCTGTTCCTGCACGGTCGCGGCCTGACGGGTCGCTTCGAGCGACTCGTCGAGCGAACGCAGTGTCTGTTCGGCGATCTCGGTGAAGTGATCGCGCAGCTGACGCTGGATGAGGCGAAGTCGGTCCTTCGATTCCTTGCCGACCTGGAAGCTCACGTCGTCGGTGAAGGCGCGGATCGCGTTCTTCGCGTCGGCGCGGCGCTTGGCGAGCCGGACCTGCTTGTCGTCGCGATACGCCTTGGTGCCCAGGACGACTCCGGCTCCCACCGAGATCGGGTTCACGAGCGCCATCCCCATCAGGGTGGTGACGAGACCGAACATCAGCACGCCACCGTAGGAGCCTTTCATGCCGACGAGCACCTTCTGACCGATACCGATCCGGCCGGATTCGAGATCGGACAGGTTCTCGACGGGATCGAGCAGCTTCGACAGGTCGCCGAGATGCAGCGAGGGCAGGGACGCGTCGTCGAGCGCGAAGTGCTCTGCGACCCTGCCGGCAAGGATCTCGGCGCGTTCGTGCGCCCACACGAAGTTGTCGCCGACGGATTCGGCGACCTGCTCGGCGAGCCACTGTCCCAGCCGCGGCCATTCCTTGCCCGGATCGCAGTCGTCCACGGATGCTTCGGCATCGCGGGTCACCGTGCGCAACCGGTCGCGCAGGTCGTGGTCGATGTCGGCCGCGAGATCGGCGATACCCGTCCGACAGCGGTGATCTGCCACCGCGCCGCCCGCGTCCGCAACGCCTCGGTCGCAGCACGCGCCCGGTGCAGGTCCTCGATCGCGGCGTTTCCCGATTCGGGGTCGCGCAGGGCGGCGAGTTCGCTCTCGCGTCCGAGTGCGAGATGGTCGACGACGGTCTTCACGTCGTGTGCGACCGACAGTCGCGCCGAGTCGGCGTTGCGCGCGACCACCTGGTCGCGCAGGAAGTCGTAGATCGCGTCGAAGCCGGATTCCTGCTGCAGCGAGGCGTCTTCGGTGCGCAGGGCGTACTCGCGCAGCAGAGACGAGACGGGCAGCAGCGGCAGGTCGAGTCCGGCTCGTTGCAGGTGTTCGCGGTCGGCGTCGACGATCGCACGCCAATGCGGATACACGTCGGTCTTGGTGACGAGCACCGCCGACGCCGGGCACAGCGTCTGCACCTGTCGCAGGAACGACATTTCCGGTGCGGTGAACTCCTGGCTCGCATCCGAGACGACGAAGACCGCGTCCGCGGTGGCGAGGAGGGTCAATGTGGCTGCGGTGTGCGGGTTTCCGTGTCCGCCCACGCCCGGGGTGTCGACGAACACGAGTCCGTCGGCGAGCAGCGGACTCGGCACGCTCACCTCGAGCCGTTCGACGTCCCGGCCGGCGCTGCGCGGGGCGCGACCTGCTGCAGGTCGTCGAAGGGGGACGGCGATGCGCCGCGCCGAGCCGGTCGGGACGAGTTCGGCGGACGGCTCCTGCCCGTGCTGCACAAGCGTGGGGACCGCGGTGGTCTCGTCGTCGCCGACAGAACACACCTCGAGGCCGAGCAGTGCGTTCACGAACCGGCTCTTGCCTGGTTCAGTCCCCCGACGACGACTACCCGCAGTCGCGGGTCGGAGACCTTCGTGCGGGCGGCCGTCAGCCGGTCGGTGAGATCGTTGCGCCCGGCGCTGCGGGAACGCGCGATCGCGGAGTCGATCAGGTCGAGGAGCGCTCGGCGTCTCGAGGGATCGGATGAATGCTGCGTATCCGGTGAATGCTGCATGGGCTGCGTCGACTCGCCTTCCATCGGTGCGGGCTCCGGCCATTATGTCCCGGAGCCCGCACCGCTGCGGTCAGGGCAGCAGTCCGTCGAGGTCGGTGGAGTCGGCGACACCGAGCGAAGAGTCGCCACCGGCGCCGGCGAACAGGCCGCCGCCGAGACCGGAGGTCGCGGTGAGGCCGCCCTCGCCGAAGAGTCCCGCAGCTCCCGAGGCGGAGCCGAAGACGTCCTCACCGACCGATGCCCAGCTCTCCGCACCGCCCGACAGGGCCGTATCCACTCCGCCCGACAGAGCCGTCCCCACCTGCGTGGACAGTTCGGCACCGAGGTCGGCTGCGCTCTCCAGACCGCCGGAGACACCGAGGTCGGCGGCAGCGCCCAGGTCTGCTGCACCACCGAGATCCAGCGCGCTTTCGAAGTCGGTGGCTGCACCCAGGTCGACCGACGTTCCCAGTCCACCGGCCGCGCCGATCCCCGAGTCGATCGCCGCGCCGAGGTCCGCTCCCACGTTCACTCCGGCCCCGAGTTCCGCCGCCGCGTCCAGCGCACCGTCGAGGGCATAACCCAACTGACCGGTGGCTTCGGCACCGGCATCGAGCTGCCGCCGATCGTCGTCGCGAGCTGCGTGCCGAGATCGGCACCCGCATCGACGGGCACCGACCTGCGGCAGTCTCGAGTGCGCTGCCGAGCTGCAGACCGAGTTCGGCACCGGCCGAACCGCCGGTCGCGAAGGTCGAGCCGAGGACGGACGACAGATCCGTTCCGAGGCTCGTCCCCACCTGCACGGTCGAATCGACGGTCGCGCCGATACCCGTGGTGGATCCGATGGCGACGTTCAACGCCGACGACAGTTCGGTGGTCGCGGTGGTCTCGAGCCAGCCGCGCCGCCGAGCACCCCGCCGACCAGCGTGCCGAGTTCGATGCCCGTTCCGGCCTCCGCGTCGATCTCGCCACCACCCGAGAGGACCGCGTCGAGGTCGACGCCGCCGAGCAAGCCTCCCTGCGCGCTGCTCTCGATGACGGTCCCGAGCGCGGCACCGAGATCGGCCGCAGCTCCGCCACCCGCTCCGAGCAGGGCCGAGAGGGACGCACCGAGCCCGAGGGTCGCGCCCCACGCCGGTCGTCGAGACCGGCGGAAAGGTCGGTTCCCAGTCCGGCCCCGAGATCGACCACACCACCGAGGACACCGCCCAGGCTCGTGCCGAGTGCGCCGGTCAGTTCCGTGCCCACGCCGAGAACGCCACCGAGCGTCGTGCCGAGCGCGACCCCGAGTTCGGCACCGCCGTCGAGGGCCGCGGTGAGCTCGGTCGAGAAAGCACCACCGGCATCGACGGCCGATTCCAGCAGGCCACCGAGAGCGAGCCCGATGTCGCGCCGAGCGTTCCGCCGATACCCAGGCTCCTTCGAGGGTGGTCGCGAGGTCGCGAGCGAGACGCGATCGCCTGCCGACGATCAACTCGACGATCCACTG
>LATQ01000001.1:2064882-2073862 GCA_001017865.1 Rhodococcus sp. IITR03 | reverse complement strand
CGAGCGGCGGCGGCATCGAGGCGCGGCGACGCCGGCGCCGGGTCTGCGGCACTCGACCCGCTAGCGAAGTTAGGGGGAGACGGTGGACACTCGGACGACCGAAGGTTAACGCCGGATGAACACGCCGGATACACCTGGCGATGGTGTTGCGACCATCACTCGAATCCTGACCGCGATCGGCGTGTCGGGTGGCAGAGTCCACCCTTCACGCCGTTCGTCCGCCCGATCGGAGAGGGTCACGCCCGGGCGTAGGCGACGTCCACGTGGAACCGTTCGAAGCCGAGTTTGCCGTAGGTGTTCAGCGCCGCGGTGTTGTCGCCCTCGACGTAGAGCAGGACACCGGGCAGACCCCGATCGCGGAGATAGTGCAGGCCCGCGAGGGTGAGCAGGCGACCGAGCCTCTGCCCTGCGCGGACGAGTCGATACCCACGACGTAGACCTCGCCGAGCTGCGGGTGGGACGCCGTGGCCGGGTGCACCTTGGTCCAGTGGAATCCGAGCAGCCTGTCGGGCGCGGCGGGATCGAACGCGAGGAACAGGCCTTCGGGGTCGAACCAGGACTCGCGTCGGCGTTCCTCCACGTCGCGGCCGTCCAACGCCCCTGCTCGGGATGCCACTCGAAGGCCGCCGCGTTGACGCGGAGCAGTTCGGCGTCGTCCTGCGGGCCGCCGTAGGTGCGCAGCAGCACCGAGTCGGGCACCGCGAGGGCGGGAAGATCGTCCTGCTCGAGGGAACGGCGCAACTGGAGGAGTTCGCGGACACCGGTCAGGCCGAGACGGCGCGCCACCGCCTGCGCGGCGGGCAGGTCGCCGTGACCCCGACCGCACCCGCGACCACGACGACCTCGAAGGCGCGCCCCACACCGGCTCCCCGCAGCACCGAGGAGACCACCACCGAGGAGTCGACCGAGCCGGCCACCGCCGAGCAGACGGTCCCGGTGGCTCCGCCGGTCGTGCAACAGACCTGGGTCGATCCCACCACCGGCACGAGCGAACAGTCCTCTTCTTCGTCGTCGTCGCCCGGCTCGACCACCTCGAGCACGTCCGACACGTCCTCGACCACGTCGAGCACCGGCTGGTCGCGGCGGAACCAGCCCGATGATTCCTCGGGTGGCGGACGCGGTAGCGGAGGCAGTGGCGGGAGCGGTGGCAGCACCACTACGACGACCCCGCCGGCAACCGACACGACCGATCCCGAGCCTCCGAGGAACCGACGTCGACGCAGACGCCGACCGTGGAGCCCACCGACGCTGAGACTGCCAAGAGACAGAGCAGGTATCCGGGTGGTGACCTACGGCACTATCGGCGGTCGCCGGGCCGTCCCGTAGGCTGTCCCGCGGTCGGCTCGCCGATTCCACGAAGCACCTGTTCAAGAGCACATCGAGCACACATGAAAGGCCTCCATGCGTCTCTCGTCGGCGTCGCGCGCCGCAGTCCGTTCCACCACCCGCCGCGTCGCAGTCGCAGCGGCCTCCGCGGTTCTGCTGGCAGTGCCCTTGAGCGCCGCAGCGAGTGCCGCGCGCCGAACAGTTGCCTTCCGCTGAACTTCCCGCCGAACTCGTCGAGGCGATCCAGCGCGACCTGGGTCTGTCCCCCGAGGAGTACCTCGACCGGGCCGCCCGCGCGCAGGAGCTCGGCGACTACGCCCGCGACTTCCGCTCCGAGCACCCCTCCGAGTTCGCCGGTGCCTGGCTCGGCGAGGACGGCAAGCCGGTCATCGCCGTCACGAATCGCGAGGCCGCCGAGCGCGCTGCGCAGGACGGCTTCCACGCCACGGTCGCGCCGGTCTCGGCCGACGGACTCGAGCAGGCCCTCGCCGAGCTGAACCGCTGGGTGGCAGGGCTCCCGCGCGAGGTGTCGTCGCAGATCAACTCCGCGTCGATCGATGTGCTCAACAACCAGATCGTCCTCGACATCGTGAACTCGCCCATCGGGCGTGCACTGAACCTGCCGTCGCTGGTCGCGAACGTGCAGGTCCAGCTGTCGCCGGGCATGCCGCCGAACGATCCGGCCCCGATGGGTGGCGACACCTACATCACCGCCGACGGCGACGTCCGTGCCACGCCCATCGAGCGCATCGGCATCTGCTCGTTCGGCTTCAACGGTGTCGACGCCGACGGTAACGCCGTCAACCTCACCGCCGGTCACTGCGACGCGGTCGCCCGTGCCGACGGTGGTTCGACGGTCTACCTGCCCAACCGCGCGAACATCGACGAGAGCGTGCGGATCGGCAAGTTCACCGAGTCCACGGTGGGCACCGACAGCACCCTCGACTACGGCATCGTCTCGCTCGACGAGGCCGGCGCGTCGCGGCCGGCCTCGACCGCCCGTCGGTCCGCGGCGGCAACGGTTCGACCTCACGGTCACCGGCACGGCCGTTCCGGTCGTCGGCGCGCCCGTCTGCAAGTCGGGCCAATCCTCGTCGTTCACGTGCGGCCTCGTCGTCGCCGATCGCATCGAGACCCAGCTGACCTACGACTCGGGCTTCTCGAGCACCATCCGCGGCTTCGCCACCTCCGCCTGCACCCTCGCGGGTGACAGCGGTGGCGCCATCGTCACCGGCACCCTCGCCCTCGGCGTGATCAGCGGATCGAACAGCGCCGGCGCACCGAACTGCGTCGAGGCGAACCTGGTACTCGCGCCCAACGGTGGCACCTCCAGCCTCGGCATTCCGATCCAGGAGATCGAGAACGCCACCGGCACCCGAGTCCGTACTGCGGCGAACCCGGCATAACGGCCGGAACCGTCCGGTCCGTTCGTCACAACAGTCACACGAGTCTCATCCGTAACCGAGAAGTACCTATGTACTTCCTCGCTCACCCCTTAGGATCGGACGGACGCCGATCCGCGGGGGAACGGCGCCTTCGCGCGTGCATGCGTGAAGGAACGAGAAAGGTATCCATGCGACGCACCTTCGCACGTCGGACGGCCGTCATCGGTTCGGCCGCACTGCTGCTCCTCGGTCCTGCCGTTGCCATCGCGCAGGCCGAACCCGAGACCGAACCCGCGCAGACATCGTCTCTGCCGGCCGAGCTCGTCGAGGCGTTGCAGCGCGACCTGAACATCGATGCCGAGCGCTTCCTCGCCGATGCGCAGCGCAGCCAGGATCTCGCCGCGTTCGCCGAGAAGGCACGGGAGCAGTTCGAAGCCGTCTTCGCCGGTGTGTGGCTGGACGACCAGGCACCGCCACGGTCGGCCTCACCGAGGGTGACGGCTTCGAGGAGGCCCGCAAGGCCGCCGAGGATGCCGGATTCACCGTCGCCGAGACCGAGCGCAGCGAGGACGCCCTCGAAGATCAGCTCGGCGCGCTGGGCGACTGGCTCGAGACCCAGCCGCCCGCCGTCGCCGACGTCATCCGCGGCATCGCCATCGACGTGGTGAACAACGACGTCGTCGTGCGCACCGACAACGTGTCCGGTGTCGAGCTCCCCGACTTCCTCGACGGGGTGCGCGTGCTGTTCGCTCCCGCCGAGCTGACGCCGGAAGGCGCGACCGACCTGCAGCCCATCGCCGGTGGCCTCGACGCCCCCGACGCCCTCTTCGGTGGCGACGCCTACGCCGCGCTCGGCGCCGGCGAGGGCCTGCGCTGCTCCCTCGGCTTCAACGGCGAGGACGGCAGCGGACAGCCCGTGAACATCACCGCCGGTCACTGCGACCCCAACCGCGCGCAGGCCGGCACTCGGTGGGCCTCCCAGGTCCACCAGCTCATCGGCGACAACCTCGGCCAGCACCTCGGCTCGTTCGAGAAGACGGTGCTCGACGGCAGCGACTACGCGCTGATCCGCCCCACCTCCGATGCCGCGGGTCGCTTCGAGAACAACGGCGTGCGCGTTCCGTTCGCCGCTCCGCTGCCCATCACGGGTATCGCGGATCCCGTCGTCGGCGCTCCGGTCTGCAAGTCGGGCCTGCGCACCGGCTACAGCTGCGGCGTCGTGACCGCCACCGGCCAGAACGTCGAGATCGGCCACCGCGTGCTCGAGAACGGCTTCTCCACCAACCTGTGTGCCTGCAGGGCGACAGCGGTGGCACCCTCGTCACCGGCACCCTCGCCCTCGGCATCTCCAGTGCTCGAACGTCGGCCAGTACGGCATGTGCGAGATCGCCGGGTTCGTCAGCGGCCTGCTCGGTGAGAGCCCCGAGCTGTTCGCCACGCCGATCAAGACGGTCCTGGCGGAGAACCCGGGCCTGAAGGTCCGCACCTGGTAATCCACCAGAACGTCACGAAGGTCCGTTCCCTACGGGGAGCGGACCTTCGTCGTTCGTGGGGGCGTTCGGAGGGGCGTACGGCCGTGCCGGTCGGCGCGGGTTCGGGGCGGTTCTCCTGCACCACAACAACCGGCGGCAGAAGGCGGTGGAACAGCCCTTCGTCGGGCGTTCGGAGGATGGCTCCAGGGACCCTCGGAAATGCTCCTGAATCCGCTTCGGAAAGCGCCCGCGAGCTGCATTTCCTAGGTGAACCTAACCACCTCCGGGACCTGACTTCCCAATGTCCGTTTAGCGTGGGTTACGATCCTCGCACCCTGGCCGGTAGCGCCATCCCCTGAAAGGACTCCACTTGAGCACTGAACTCTTGATGACCAGCTTCGACATCTTCGGTTACATCTGGGACATCATCACCTACGGCAGCCGGCTGCTGCTCGGCTCCGCCTAGGTCCGGTTCGAGCTGGAGGCCCTGTCCGATCTTTCTTGGACAGGGCCTTTTCCGGTGAGGTTCCAAAGCGGAAACAGAACGGCCGCCGCAAGGAGCATGTCCTTACGGCGGCCGTTCGAATTCGAATGCCTACCCGACTGGAATCAGTTGGCGTAGACCGTGGTGCCCGGAGGCGCAGCCAGCGTCTGGATCAGGCCGATGCCCGCGATCGCGAGCGTGGGACCACCCGCGACGATGGTGCCGATGATGCCACCGACCGTTGCGCCCAGAGGAATGGAAGCAAGACCCACGGGGCCACCGAGCAGGCCGAGACCGCCCACCACGGCTCCGATGATGGTTCCGGCCAGGCCGCCGACCGCGGTCGCGATACCCAGCTGCGAGGTGAAGTTCTGCTGAGCCTTCAGGTTCTCGTCCGGCGAAGCAACATCGGTCAGCTTCAGGGCGACCGGCGTGAGGCTCGCGCCGACCTTGTCCTCGGGGGCGACGGGGGTGGCCTTCGACAGGTCGGTGACCGGGGTCAGCGTGAGGGTCTTGCCGTCCTCGCTGATCTGACGCTCGAAGGGGAGCTGCAGATCGCCGAGCTGAATGGCCAGCGGCAGGCTGAGGACAGTGTTGCCGGCGTTGTCCTGGAGCTCGACGCTCTCGCCGTCCCCGGAGACCTGGAACTCGCCGGCGTCGATGACGGTGACCACCGAGTCGCCCTCGATCTTGGACTCGTAGTTGATCTCGTCCTGCGCAGCGGGCGCCGCATACGAGGTACCGGCGGTGATGCCCATGGCGGCGATCGTCATCGTCGCCACAGCGGCAAGCTTCTTCAGCTTCATCTTTTTCCGTTCTGTGACATGGCGCACGCCTGTTAAGACGCCCCCATTCTGCTGTATTGACCTGGAGTTCTACGTCCCCCGACGCGCACAGCCCACATGCGAACCCCATGTACCGGGCGAATCATAACCGACATCACATCCGGAGTGTTATACCCCTTTGTCCGAATGGATACCGCATCGTGGCCGGTAGAGCGTGTCGTGACGTCCGTGTGACACACGCCTCGTTTCGGGCAGGTTAGGACATCCTGCGTGACGGCGGCATCACGTTTGACCTCTAGCGTGTCCGGGCACACGGTCTCCGATTCGACGCGGATTTTGCTACTGACGGGTAACTCCAGTTCAGACCAAGTTACCGGTGGGTAACTTAGCTTGCGTTACGATGCGGTGACTCATACCAGGCGGCACGACGCCGCCCCCGACACGAAAGGCCACGTATGAATGCCCTGACGATTACGTTGGGCACGATCGGCGTGCTGCTGAGCCTCGTGTGTTGGTTCGCGTTCATCAGCGGCGCATTGAAGATGGTCAACACGATCCGGGTCGGCCAGCCGGCCCCGGACCGCTGGCGGCCGTTCTTCCCGCGCTTCAAGCAGATGGTCGTCGAATTCCTCGCGCACACGAAGATGGTCAAGTTCCGGACCGTCGGCTGGGCGCACTGGCTGGTGATGGTCGGCTTCATGCTCGGCGCGATCGTCTGGTTCGAGGCCTACGGCCAGACGTTCGATCCGGAGTTCCACTGGCCCCTCATCGGTGACACCGTCGTCTATCACTTCATCGACGAGATCCTCGGCCTCGGCACGGTGATCGGCATCCTGACGCTGATCTACATCCGCCAGCGCAACCATCCGCGTCAGCCCGGTCGGATGTCGCGCTTCAGCGGCTCGAACTTCAAGGCCGCCTACTTCGTCGAAGCGGTCGTGCTGCTCGAGGGCCTGGGCATGATCATGGTGAAGGCCGGCAAGATCGCCCTCACCGGCCACTACAACGCCTACACCGACTTCTTCACCATGCAGGTCGCGAAGCTTCTCCCCGCGAACGCCGTCATGGTGTCGATCTTCGCGTTCGTCAAGCTCATGTCGGGCATGGTGTGGCTCTACATCGTCGGCCGCAACATCACCTGGGGTGTCGCATGGCACCGCTTCTCGGCCTTCTTCAACATCTACTTCAAGCGTGAGGACGACGGCGGTCCCGCCCTCGGTGCCGCACGTCAGATGATGTCCGGCGGCAAGCCCGTCGACATGGAAGACGCCGATCCGGACAAGGACACCTTCGGTGCCGGCCGCATCGAGGACTTCACGTGGAAGGCTGGCTGGACTTCACGACCTGCACCGAGTGCGGTCGTTGCCAGTCGCAGTGCCCCGCCTGGAACACCGGTAAGCCGCTGTCGCCGAAGCTGCTCATCACGTCGCTTCGCGACCACGGTTACGCCAAGGCTCCCTACCTGCTCGCCGGTGGTCGCACCGATCTCGGTGGCGACGAGGTCGGCCTGGTCGACGCCGAGGGCAACCCGGACGAGGCCAAGCTGGCGAAGATCCCGGCGTCGGCTCGCGAAGAATCGGGTCGCAAGCTCGTCGGCGAGACCGAGGGACTGCTGGAAGCAGGCGAACTCGCTCCCGTCATCGACACCGAAACGCTGTGGTCGTGCACCAACTGTGGTGCGTGCGTCGAGCAGTGCCCGGTGGACATCGAGCACGTCGACCACATCATCGACATGCGTCGCTACCAGGTGCTCATCGAGTCGGACTTCCCGTCCGAGCTCGCGGGTCTGTTCAAGAACCTCGAGAACAAGGGCAACCCCTGGGGCCAGAACGCCAAGGACCGTCTCAACTGGATCAACGAGATGGAGTTCGACATCCCGGTCTTCGGCCAGGATGCCGACAGCTTCGACGGTTACGAGTACCTCTTCTGGGTCGGCTGTGCCGGTGCCTACGAGGACCGCGCCAAGAAGACCACGAAGGCCGTCGCCGAGCTCCTCGCGACCGCCGGCGTGAAGTTCATGGTCCTCGGTGCCGAGGAGACCTGCACCGGCGACTCCGCTCGCCGTGCGGGCAACGAGTTCCTGTTCCAGCAGCTGGCGCAGCAGAACATCGAGGTCCTCAACGGTGTGTTCGAGGGCGTCGAGCAGAGCAAGCGCAAGATCGTCGTGACCTGTGCGCACTGCTTCAACGCGCTGAACAACGAGTACCCGCAGGTGGGTGGCAGCTACGAGGTCGTCCACCATACGCAGCTGCTCAACCGTCTCGTGCGGGCGAAGAAGCTGGTCCAGGTCAAGGCCGTCGGCCAGGACGTGACCTACCACGACCCGTGCTTCCTCGGACGGCACAACAAGGTCTACAACGCTCCGCGTGAGCTGATGGCGGCGTCGGGCGCGAAGCTCGTCGAGATGCCGCGTCACGGCGAGCGGTCCATGTGCTGTGGTGCCGGTGGTGCCCGCATGTGGATGGAGGAGAAGATCGGTAAGCGCATCAACATCGACCGTGTCGACGAAGCGCTCACCACGAATCCCGCCAAGATCGCGACGGGCTGCCCGTTCTGCCGCGTCATGCTCACCGACGGTGTGACGGCGCGTCAGGAAGAGGGCAAGGGCGAGGGCGTCGAGGTCATCGACGTCGCGCAGCTCATGCTCGAGTCCATCTCTCGCGTCGAGGCTGCCAAGCTCAGCGACAACCTCAAGGTCGTCCAGCAGCCGAAGACGCCGGTCGAGGTCGAGGAGACCGCGGAAGAGGTCGAGAAGGAGCGCGTCGAGGAGGTCGAGGTGGCAGCGGCAGCGCCGGCTGCTCCGAAGACCACCGGTGCCCCGAAGGCCGGCGGTCTGCAGATGAAGGGCGGTCTCAAGG
Organism: Rhodococcus sp. IITR03; assembly: GCA_001017865.1. Next base: position 2,065,552 of record LATQ01000001.1, on the reverse strand, counting down.
CTCCGGGCGGACCGAAGGCTCCCGGTGGTGCGAAGGCTCCTGCTTCCGAGGCAGCCGAGGCTCCCGCAGCTCCGAAGGCGAAGCCGGGCGGACTGCAGATGAAGGGTGGCCTGAAGGGTCCGGGCGCGAAGAAGGCTGCGGCTCCGGCTGCACCTGCCGCGTCCGAGGCTTCTGCTGCTCCTGCAGCCGAGGCACCGGCAGCACCGAAGGCCAAGCCGGGCGGACTGCAGATGAAGGGCGGCCTCAAGGCTCCGGGTGCGAAGGCCCCGGGTGCCGCGAAGCCGGCCGCACCTGCTGCCCCTGCCGAGTCGTCGTCGGAAGCTCCCGCAGCCGAGGCACCTGCGGTGCCGAAGGCGAAGCCGGGTGGCCTCCAGCTCAAGAGCGGCCTGAAGGGCCCCGGCGCCAAGAAGGCGGCTCCGGCAGCGAACTCTGCGCCCGCGGCTCCTGCCGAGGAAGCACCTGCTGCGGAGGCTCCCGCGACGGAAGCCCCTGCGGAGCAGCCGAAGGAGTCGGCGATCCCGAAGGCGAAGCCGGGCGGACTGCAGCTCAAGAGCGGTCTGAAGGGACCGGGTGCGAAGAAGGCTGCGCCTGCCGCTCCGGCTGCTGCGCCGGCGAAGGCGGAGCCGACGCCGGAACCGAGCCGGTCGCCGAGGCTCTTGCGGAGCCTGAG
>LATQ01000001.1:2057931-2064782 GCA_001017865.1 Rhodococcus sp. IITR03 | reverse complement strand
CCGAGACGCGGCCTCGACGGTCCGGCAGTCCGCGGGTCGACGGTGTTGAGGACGGTGGCGACGAGAACGATGTGCGTGACCCGGTGCCGTGCGCAGGACGTCGACGAGCTCGTCGCCGCCGAGGACGTGCGGCGGCGCCACGACCATGGCGGCACCGGCGCTGAAGGCTTGCAGCATCTCGAAGATCGACGCGTCGAAGCTCGCCGAGGAGAACCGGAGCATCCGCGAGCTCGTGCCGAGCGCGAGTTCGGGGCGGGCGTCGGCGGCGAAGGTCGCGAGCCCGAGATGGGTGACGACCACGCCCTTCGGGGTGCCGGTGGAGCCGAGGTGTAGATCATGTACGCCGGGTTCTCCGGCACGGCCCGCGAGCGCACCGTCTCGACGTCGACGCCTGAGGCGATCGGATCGTCCACGGCGATCCAGCGGGGTCCGGACGGCAGCTCCGCGATCCGGCTGCGCACGGTAAGCCCGAGCTGCGCACCGGAATCACCCACCATGTAGCGATCCGGTCGGCCGGGAGCGCCGGGTCGATCGGGACGAAGGCCGCGCCGGTCTTCGCGACCGCCCACACCGCAATCAGCGCGTCGGCGCCGCGGTCCATGCTCAGCGCCACGAAGGTCTCGGGTGCAGCCCCGGCCTCGACGAGCTGTGCGGCGAGGTGGTTCGAGAGGTCGTCGAGTTCGCGGTAGGTGACCTGCCGGTCGCCGTCGATGATAGCGACACCGTCGGGATTGCGGCGCACGCCGTCGGCGAGGAAGTCGGCGAACAGGCGCACGGGCTGCGCGGGCAGTCCGCGATACGGGACGAGGCGCTCGTATTCGTCGTCGTGCAGGACAGGTAGCGTGCCGATGGTGCGGTCGGAGTCGGCGAACTCGCCGAGATACTCGACGAATCGTGTGTGGTGCGAGCGCAGTTCGTCGACCGTGTACAGGTGGGGGTTGGCCTCGAGGTCGATGTGGGCGGGCTGTCCCGGTGCGCTCGGGTAGATGTTGAGCGAGAGGTCGTCGACCGGTCCGGTGCTCAGCACGTGCCGGCGGCCGACCGAATCGCCGTAGCGGATCTCGTGGTCGAACATCATGATGTTGACCGCGGGTCCGAAGAATCCGCGGTCGGCACTGCCGTAGCCGGTGTCGCGGCGCATGTCCTCGTGCCGGTACCGCTGGTGACGCAGTGCCCCGGTGAATTCGAGCTGCATCCGGTCGATCAGATCGTCGCGGCTGCCGTCCGGTTCGACGGCCACGCGGATCGGGACGACGTTGGAGACCATGCCGCCGGAACGACGCAGGCGGACGGTGGTGCGGGCCGAGACCGGGAGGCTGAGCACCACGTCGGTCTCGCCGGTGACGCGAGCGAGGAAGGCCGCGAACGCTGCGGCGACCACGGTCGCGAAGGTCGTGGTCTTCTCGCGCTCGGCGATCATCCGGTCGACCGCGGCCTCGACCCGCTCTGGGCAGCGGCGCGCTGAACCGGACGGGGTGCGGGCCGACGGGCGCGGCGCGACCGGCGAGGCTGATGGGCGGCAGATCGCGGATGCGGTCGGCCAGTAGTCGCGGTCGCTGACGAATCGGGCCGAGTCGCGGTAGCGCTGTTCGTCTTCGACGATCTCCGGCAGCGGGCTCACGTCGAAGCGGGCGGGCTCGCGGTGCTGCACCGCGGCGCTGTAGCGCTCGGCGGTGCGGGTGTCGAAGGTCGTCGCCCCGTAGCCGTCGAGGGCGATGTGGTGGATCCGGGTGTAGACGAAATGGCGGTCGTCGGCGATGCGCAGGACCGCGCACACGATCAGCCTGTCTTCGAGCATGTCGAGGGGCGTGCGGTACTCGGCTCGCATCCAGGCGAGGGCCGCCGCCTCGGGATCGTCCTCGTCGCGCAGGTCGAGGATGGTGGCGCGGTCCTCGAGGGTGTGGTCGATGACCTGACGAGGGTGGCCGTCGACCTCGAAGATGCGGAGCATGCCGGTGCCGAGTTCGCGGGCGGTGGCGGCGCCGGCGTCGGCGAAGATCTCGGGATCGAAGTCGCCACGGACGTCGACGTACTGGGCGATGGTCAGTGGAATGTCGCCGAGCAGATGCTGGGCGAACCAGATTCCGCGCTGTGCCGACGAGAGCGGGAAACCGTCGCCGTCCTCCCCTACCTGCGACGATGCAGGCACATGCTGCTGTTCCACTTATCTCCCCGGGCGCGCACGATCCGCACGGGTGTGCGCATCACAGAAACGGCGCTGTCTCCCCGACACGGCGCCTAATTCCGACCACCGTATCGTGCCTGAATCGCCGTTCGTTTCTCAGGCCGAATGTTGATTCGCGACAGATCGTGCCCGTAGTGCTCGAGCAGTCGCGGGTCCATTATCCGCCGCCACAGGGGCGGGAACAGCGCCAGGATGATCAATACCGCGTAGCCGGCCGGCAGCTGCGGCGCTGCGGCATGGACCGCAGGGTCTGGTAACGGCGCAGGGGATTGGCATGGTGGTCGCTGTGCCGCTGCAGGTTGTAGAGGAACAGGTTGGAACACACGTGGTTGCTGTTCCAGCTGTGCTGGGGTTGAACCGTTCGTAGCCGCCGTCCGGTCGCTTCTCGCGCAACAGACCGTAGTGCTCGAGATAGTTGGCGCCCTCGAGGAACATGATCGCCATGACGGCCTGGACGACGAACCACGGAGCGATCGACCAGCCGAACACCGCGATGAGCGCGGCGTAGAGAACGACGCTCAGCGCCCATGCGTTGAGGATGTCGTTGTGCCGCACGTTCCAGAAGGATGTACCGCGACGCTCGAGGCGGCCCTTCTCGTAGCGGATCGCCGAGCGGAGGCTGCCGAACACCGAGCGCGGCAGGAACCGCCAGTAGCTCTCGCCCATGCGGGCGGTGGCCGGGTCCTCCGGGGTCGCGACGCGCGCGTGGTGTCCACGATTGTGTTCGACGTAGAAGTGGCCGTAGAACGACTGGGCGAGGGCGATCTTCGCGAGACGCCGCTCGAGGGTGGTGCGTTTGTGGCCGAGTTCGTGCGCCGCATTGATGCCGACACCGCCGACGATGCCGAGCGTGGCGGCCATTGCGAATCGTTCGGCGCCGCCCATGGGTTGCGACACCCACATCCAGCACCCGAAGGCCAGGCCCGCGTATTGGAGCGGGAGATAGAGATAGGTGCAGTAGCGGTAGTACCGGTCGTTCTCGAGGGTCCGCATCATGCTCTCGGGCGGATTGCTCGTGTCGAGTTTCGCGAACGCGTCGACCAGCGGGCAGATGATGGCGATGACCAGTGCACCGGTGGCCCAGAAGACGCCGAGGTGCAGATATTCGACGAGGAAGTAGGCGATGAACGGGCTCAGGGGGACGACGAGTCCGTACAGCCAGAGGCGCTTCTTGGGTCGGTCCATCGATCGTGTGTCGCACTGCGAGGAGTAGCCGAATCCACAAACACCCATTCCCCCACGAAGGAAAAACCGTCCGGTACGAATCCCCCCGCACCGGAGAAAACAAACTGTTACCCCACGACTCGGATATACCTTACAAGCCGTACTTACCGACAGGTAGGTCCATACCTTCCTGTTGTGGTGGAGAGCACACGACGACGGCGCCGCACCGGAAGATGCGACGCCGTCGAACGCGGAATTCTCGAAAGGGTGCGATCTAGATGATGCGCACGCCCTGAGCCTGCGGGCCCTTCTGCCCCTGACCGATCTCGAACTCGACTCGAGCCCCCTCGTCCAGGGTCTTGAAGCCCGACCCCTGGATCTCGGAGTAATGGACGAAAACGTCTGCTCCCCCACCATCCTGCTCGATGAAGCCGAAGCCCTTTTCCGCGTTGAACCACTTGACAGTGCCCTGCGCCATACCACTTGCTCCTTGCATTCCCCCACGTCACCCCGACGTGCGGCCTAGATGGACCTCGATCATCGCATTGATCCGGACATTCGTCGCGCCTTGTTTCCCGAGTCGTTACCGCAACCGAGAAAACGCGGATGAAATCGTGTTGCAGCACGGTGGCACCATGTAACCCGTGACTACCGAGGAGCAAGGCCAACTTCACCATCACATCAGCCGTCGGCTCGAGCAGTCGTCGAAGCTCCAGAACGTGCTCTACGAGATCCGCGGGCCGGTGCACGCCCACGCCGCGCGGCTCGAGGCCGAGGGGCATCGCATCCTCAAGCTCAACATCGGCAACCCCGCGCCGTTCGGGTTCGAGGCGCCCGACACGATCGTGCAGGACATGATCGCGGCGCTGCCCCACGCGCAGGGCTACTCGGAGTCCAAGGGCATCGCCTCCGCCCGTCGCGCGATCGTCACGCGCTACGAGCTCGTGCCGCGCTTCCCGAAGTTCGACATCAACGACGTCTACCTGGGTAACGGCGTCTCCGAGCTCATCACCATCACGATGCAGGCCCTGCTCGACGACGGCGACGAGGTGCTCATCCCGGCACCCGACTACCCGTTGTGGACGGCGATGACCTCGCTGGCCGGTGGCACCCCGGTGCACTACCTGTGCGACGAGACCAACGATTGGAACCCGGACCTCGACGATATCGAGTCCCGGATCACCGAGCGCACCAAGGCGATCGTGGTGATCAACCCGAACAACCCGACGGGCGCCGTGTACTCACAGGAGGTGCTCGAGGGGATCGTGCGCCTCGCGCGCAAGCACCAGCTGCTGCTGCTCGCCGACGAGATCTACGACAAGATCCTCTACGACGACGCCAAGCACATCTCCCTCGCCTCGCTGGCCCCCGACCTGCTCTGCCTGACCTACAACGGCCTGTCGAAGGCGTACCGCGTCGCCGGCTACCGGTCGGGCTGGATGGTCATCACCGGCCCGAAGGAGCACGCGGCAGGCTTCCTGGAAGGCATCGATCTGCTCGCCTCGACGCGCCTGTGCCCCAACGTGCCGGCCCAGCACGCGATCCAGGTGGCGCTCGGTGGCTATCAGAGCATCGAGGATCTCGTCCTGCCCGGCGGGCGCCTGCTCGAGCAGCGCGATGTCGCCTGGGAACGGCTCAACGCCATCCCGGGCGTGAGCTGCGTGAAGCCACGCGGTGCGCTCTACGCCTTCCCGCGTCTGGATCCGGAGTCTACGACATCCACGACGACGAGAAGCTCGTGCAGGATCTGCTGCTGCAGGAGCGCATCCTCGTCACCCAGGCACGGGCTTCAACTGGCCGAACCACGACCATCTGCGGATCGTCACGCTGCCGTGGGCACGTGATCTGGCGGTGGCGATCGAGCGGATCGGCAACTTCCTGTCCTCCTACAAGCAGTAGGAGGGCGGCTCCGGCCTCAGGAAGATCATCGTTACCGAACAGTTACTTTGCGGTTTTCGGGACCAAAGTCCCTGTTTGGAGGCACGCGCTACCTACCCGAACGGACAGTTTGTCGGGTTCGTGACCATCGCCACACGCCAACCCCTCCCCAAGCCGGGGCCGGAACCAGTAATTTGTCTTATGGCACTAAGCACTACGCAATGTGCCGGGCTCCCTGATCGATCGCCATCCCCCCTGTGCGAGATCAGGTGACGGTGGCGGGGACACCCCCCCTGCTCCCCGCCACCACCAGCCCAAATCTCCTCGCTTCTTGGCTAGCCTGTCCGGGTGAATCACGGACACGGCCATTTCAGCCACGGACACGGTCACGGCCACGGGCAGGCCGAAAGTCCCATCCCGCTCGGCCCCATCGCCGCGAAGATCGTCGTCGGCCTACTGGCCGCGATCGGTCTCCTGGTGCTCTTCGGCACCGCCCTGCTGTGGCCGAGCAGCCGTTCCGTGGACATCCCCGCCCCCTTCCAGACCAGCGGCGGTGGCGCAGTCGTCACCGAGGCCGGGACGGTCGTCGAACAGAACACCGGACCGTGCGGCAGCCCGTCCTTCGGGCGCGTCTTCACCGGTGAGCCGTCCCCTCCCTCGAGCAACACCTTCGACTGCGAACGCAGCATCGTCGCCATCGAATCCGGTCCCGACGACGGCGCCCGGACCCTCCTCGAGGTGATCCCCGGCCCGGGTCAGCCCGAACTGCAGGCCGGCGACGAGATCCGCCTCGTCCGCCAGACCGATCCGGCGGGTGCCACCCAGTACTCCTTCTACGACTACGCCCGCGGCTTCCCGCTCGCCTGGTGGTCGCGGCGTTCGCCGTCGTGGTGGTCGCGATCGCCCGCTGGCGCGGCCTGCGGGCCCTGATCGGCCTGGGTGTCGCGTTCGGTGTGCTGGTGGTGTTCATGCTCCCGGCGCTCCTGGACGGCAAACCCGCCGTGCCGGTCGCGCTCGTCGGCGGTGCGCTCATCCTCTACGCAGTGCTGTATCTGGCGCACGGCGTGAATCTGAGGACCAGCTCGGCGTTGCTCGGCACACTCGCCTCGATGGTCGTGGCAGCCTGCTGTCCTACGTCGCGATCCGGATGACGCACCTGACCGGCCTGTCTGAGGAACAGAACACCGACGTGCAGCTGTACATCGGGCACGTGTCGATCTCGGGCCTGCTACTGGCCGGATTCATCATCGGCTCGCTCGGTGTGCTCAACGACGTCACCATCACGCAGGCGTCGTCGGCATTCGAACTCGCGGGGCTCGATCCCGAGTCGTCGCGCCGGGAGATCTTCTCGGCGGCGATGCGTGTGGGCCGCGACCACATCGCCAGCACGGTCTACACGCTCGTCCTCGCCTACGCGGGCGGCGCGCTGCCGCTACTGCTGCTGTTCTCGGTGGCCGGGCGGTCGATCACCGATGTGATCACCGGCGACGCCGTGGCCATCGAGGTGGTCCGCGCATGCGTCGGCGGTATCGCGCTGACGTTGTCGGTGCCGCTCACCACGGCATCGTCGCCGTGCGCGCGGCACCGACGCGCCCGGACAGGCAGACGGGTGGCCGGCACGCGC
>LATQ01000001.1:2054088-2057831 GCA_001017865.1 Rhodococcus sp. IITR03 | reverse complement strand
GGGGCGGCCGGTGCAGTCGGGGCCGGTGCACGACGCGCTGCGTCGCCGGCGTGCTCGTCTGGGCGGCAGCCGGAGCGGCACCGTCCTTGTCGGAGCTGTAGTAGTAGCGGTACTCGTAGGCACTGCCGCGACCCTTGGTCGGGGTCATGGACAGGATCGTGCCCAGCACGGGCGCGTTGACCGAACGCAGGTTGCCGACGGCCCGCGCGAACTGCTCGCGGGTGGTCTTGCCGTAGCGCGCGATGAGCAGCGCACCATCGGCGATGTTCGTGAGGATCGCCGCGTCGGTCACGGGCAGCAGCGGCGGCGCGTCGATGATGACGTAGTCGAAGCGCGACCGCAGGTCTCGATGACCTCCCGCGCATGCGCGGAACCGAGCAGCTCGGACGGGTTGGGCGGCAGACCGCCGGCGGCGAGCACCCACATGCCGTCGAAGCGGGTCGGCTGGAGCACGTCCTCGAGTGCGGCCGTGTGAGCGAGCACGTTCGACAGGCCGGCGTCGCCGAGCGAGCGAGATACTTCGTCACACGCGGGCGGCGCAGGTCGGCTTCGACGAGCACGACGGAGTGGCCGGCCTCGGCGAGCACCAGAGCCAGGTTGACGGCCGTGGTGGTCTTGCCCTCACTGGGCAGCGAGCTGGTGACGACGATCGCGCGCGGCGGGTTGTCGACCTCGAGGAACTGCAGGTTGGTCCGCATCTCGCGGTAGGCCTCGGCGTCGCCGCTGTTGGCTTCCGCGAAGACGATCGCCGGCTCTTCGTGACGGGCCTTGTCGAGCGGGATCACACCCACCACACCGGTGCCGGCGAGATCCTCGACGGCGTTGCGGTCCTTGATGGTGTTGTCGAGGCGGTCGCGCAGCACCGCGAGGGCGATACCGAGCAGCAGACCGACGGCCAGACCCAGCGCGACGTTCCGCGTGGTCTTCGGCGTCACCGGCGACGACGGCGTGGCCGCGTACTGCTCGACCACCACGCGGGCCGTGGGCGGGCCGCCGTCCTCGGGGGTCTCCAGTTCGCGTGCCATGACGACGAACTCGTCCGACAGCGCGTTCGCGAGGTCGCGGGCGCGCTCGGGCGACTCGTCGGTGACGGCGGTGTCGATGAGCACCGTGTCGGGGGTCGACGAGGCGGTCACCTTGCCGGCGAGATCGACGGCCGACATCTCGCCGAGTCCGAGCTTGTCGAGGGTGCGCTGCGCGAGGGTGGTGCCCTCGAGCAGTTCGGTGTAGGAGGTGACTCGCTGCTGGGAGAACAGGTTGCCCTGATAGATCTCCTGCACCGACGCGCCCGACGCGGTGGACACGAACAGGCGTGTCTTGGCTTCGTACTGGGGCGTGGTCAGCAGGGAGGCGCCGAGAGCGGCAAGCACCGCCACCACCGTCGTGACGGCGACGATCTTCCACCTCGCCTGCAGAATTCGCAGGTAATCATGTACTTCCATCAGGGCGTCTCCCTCGTTGCGGTAACACTGCGTGCGCACCCGGCGGGCGCGGTGTGGGGGTCGTCGTGGCGCTCGAGCACGCTGTCGAGCACCGGCCGATCGCACGCACCGCGTCCGGATCGGCCAGTTCCGAGTGCGTGAACGGCACCGGATGTTCGACGACGAGACCGCGCACATACCGCTGCCAGGTGGCGGCGATATCGGGGTGCCGGTCGAGATCGGGTGCGGCGACCACCAGTCGATGTCGCCGTCGTATTCGCCGAGGGTGTGCCGGCGCACCGCATCTTCGACGGCCTGTGCGGCGGCGTCGGTGCGGCGCCGGACCTCGGCGACGAGTTCTTCGGGCAGCCCGGCGATGTCGGGTACGTTCTCTGCCGTCGGGTGGGGCTCGGCAGGCACAGTCTCGGGCGTGAGCGTGTCGAGCAGCACTACCGCACCGACCTGCTCTCCGTGCTCGCGTAGTTGCACGGCCATCTCGTGTGCGATGGTGCCGCCCACCGACCAGCCCAGCAGGTGGTAGGGACCATCGGCCCTCACCTTACGGATTTCGGCCACATACCGCGCGGCGAGTTCGCCGATGCTGTCCGGAATGTCGTCGAAGCCCGTTGCCTGCAGACCGTAGAGGGTGCGGCCGTCGAGGTGCTGCGCGAACCCGGCGTACATCCATGCGAGTCCGCTGATGGGGTGCACGCAGAACAGCGGCGGTTTCTCGTCACCGCGACCGGCGATTTCGACGAGGCTGCCGAGCGGGTCGCGTTCGTCGTTGCTGCGGCCGTGTTCGATGCGGTCGGCGAGCGACGCGAGATCCGGGCTGGTGAACAGCCACTCGACGGGAACGTCGGCGCCGAGCGCGTCGCGCAGTTCACCGGCGACGGTGACGGCGGCGATGGAACTGCCACCGAGATCGAAGAATCCGCGGTCGGCGGAGATCTCGTCGACCGGCAGGTCGAGGTGGCGGGCGAACACCGCGGCGACGGTCTGCGCGATGTGTCCCTGCGGCGCCACATACGGTTCGTCGACGGCGGCGTCGGGGGCGGGCAGCGCCGCGCGGTCGACCTTGCCGGACGCCATCAGCGGCAGCGCATCGACGACGTGATGCTCGCGGGCCGCAGGTGACGCGGCAGGTCGGCGACGAGCGCGCGACGCAGCGCTGCCATGTCGGGTGCGGTGCCGGTCTCGGGCTGGATGTAGGAGACGAGCACGGTGTCGCCGTCGCGTCCGGGATGCGGGACGGTCACGGCCGCCGCGACTCCCGGACGGGTCAGCAGCGCGGCGTCGACCTCGGCGGGTTCGATACGGATGCCGTGGATCTTCACCTGGTCGTCGATGCGGGACACGTAGTCCAGTACCCCGTTCGGCAGGATCCGAACCAGATCGCCCGTGCGGTACAGCCGCGACCCGCCGTCGTCGAACGGATTGGCGACGAATCGGGTTGCGGTGAGTCCGGATTCGTAGCGGTAGCCGCGGGCGGTGTTGTCGCCGGTCACGTAGAGCTCGCCGACGGTACCGCGTGGCACGGGGTGCAGGCGCGAATCGAGCACGTAGGCGGTGGCTCCCGCGACCGGTGTGCCGATGCTCGGCTTCTCGTCGCCGGTGAGCGGTGCGGAATACGAGACGGCGACGGTGAATTCGGTGGGTCCGTAACCGTTGACGATCCGGTGCCGCGACCAGCGGCCCACCAGCGCACCGGGCAGGGTCTCACCCGCCGCGACGATCGTCGTCGGCCCGAATGCCTCGGGGTCGAGGGTGCCGAGCACGGTGGGTGTGAGGTTGAGGTGCGTGACGCGCTCGTCGACGATCAGCTCCTGCAGGGGTTCCCCGGCGAAGGTGTGGTCGGGGGCGATCACGAGGGCACCGCCGTGTGCGTGGGCGGAGAGCAGTTCGAAGATCGCGGCGTCGAAGGTGTGCGAGGCGACCTGCAGCACCCGCGATTCCGGGCCGAGATCGAGCAGGCCGGTCTGCACGTCGAGCAGCGCCGCGAGTCCGCGGTGGGTGACGTCGACGCCCTTCGGGGTGCCCGTGGTGCCGGACGTGTAGATCGTGTAGGCGAGGTCGTCGGATGTCACTGCGGGACGCGGCGGTTCGACGGCGTCGAAGTCGATGCTGCGGTCGGCGGTGAGATCGAGCCACGTCACGTGTCCGAGTTCGCGGTAGCCGACGGTCAGGCCGATGCGGGCGCCGGAGTCGGCGAGGATCGCGGCGCTGCGCGCGTCGGGCTGGGTGAGGTCGACGGACACCCATGCCGCACCGAGTTTCGTGATCGCCCAGACGGCGAGCGGCCAGTACTCGCTGCGCGGCGCG
>LATQ01000001.1:2045187-2053988 GCA_001017865.1 Rhodococcus sp. IITR03 | reverse complement strand
GGCGTTCGCCGACGGTACCGTGCGACGCAGGATCGCCGCCGCGCGGGCACGGTCGGGAAAGTCGATCCAGTGGTACAGGCAGACCCTTCGCAGTGCGTCGTGCAGGTCGCGGCTCCGGTTGGAGGTGAGCACCACGACGGGCGGGCGGGTCGCAGTGAGGGTGCCGAGCTCCGGGACGGTGACGGCGAACTCCCCCAGGAACTCGAGCAACAGCGCCTCGAATTCGTCGTCGGCGCGGTCGATCTCGTCGACGAGCAGGACGGCGGGTCTGTCGCCGCGATGGCGGACGCAGCGCAGGATCGGGCGTTCGAGGAGATACTCCTCGGAGTACAGGTCGGCCTCGGCGGGAACCTCGCCGCGCGCTTCGGCGAGCCGGATCGCGAGCAGTTGACGCTGGTAGTTCCAGTCGTAGAGGGCCTCGGCGACCGACAGTCCCTCGTAGCACTGCAACCGGATCAGCGGGCTACCGAGGATCTGCGCGAGGACCTTCGCTGCGGTGGTCTTGCCGACCCCGGGTTCGCCCTCGAGCAACAGTGGTCGGCCCAGCGCGACCGCGAGGTGGATCGCGGCGGCGGTGCCTGATCGAGCAGATGGTCGTGGTCGTCGAACCTGGCGACCACGTCGTCGACGTCGGTGAAGATGCCCGGGGACGACGGATCGCTCACGCCACGTCGTCCTTCTCGTAGCGGCGGCGGCAGCCGGGCAGCAGAACCACACCGTCCGCCCGGCGACGACGAGGTGCGGGGTCGACTCGGTGACCGTGACGGTCATCCCGCACACCGGGTCGACGGCCGTGCGCGGCTTCGGGCCCGTCTCCCTCGGCACCTCGATGCGTTGCGCGCTCTCCTCGGAGGATCGGGCCAACCCACCGCTGCGCGCGACCCGCACGATGTCGGCGACGATCGACAAACCGATCTCCGCCGGGGTGCGGGCACCGATGTCGAGGCCGACCGGGGTGTGGATGCGGGCACGCTCCTCGTCGGTCGGCTCCACCTCGTCGAGCACCGCGGCACCCCGGGTGCGACTCGCGACCAGGCCGACGTATCGGCTCCCGGCATCCAGAGCCGCACGGATCACACTCGCCTCGTCGCCCCCGTGGCTCGCGACGATCACCACCGACGCCTCGGCGGGCACGCGCGTCCCCCGGATCGGTTCCACCGAGTACTCGACGCGCCGCGCGAAGTCGCCCACGGCCTCGGCGACGGGCGAGTCCCCGAAGACGGCCACCACAATCGCGGGCATCCGCGGTTCGAGGAAGATCTCGGTGGCCCCACCGGACATGCACGGGTTGACCGCGATCGTCGCTCCCGGGGCGTCGGGGAACTCGCCGGCCCCGGCGGGCAGCACCCGCAGGAGCATGCTCTCCCCTCGTGCGAGCACCGTGCGGGACGCTTCGCGCACGGAACTCTCGGTGCACTGCCCGCCGACGAACCCCTCGATCGTGCCGTCGGCGAGGACGAGTGCCCGGTCGCCCGAATGTGCGGACGTCGGTGGTTGCGCCCGCACGACCGTCGCTTCGACGAACGGTCGTCGTTCACTGCGCAACTGCTCCGCCCGCACCGCGAGATCCATGTCCCCGTCCTCCGATCGCTCCACTGGCATCCTCCGGTCGCGTCGCTCAGATCGGCGGGGTCGCGCGGCCTGCATGGCCTCCCACACCCGCGACGGCGTCAGCGGCATATCGGCGTGCCGGACGCCGAACGGCTTCAACGCGTCGACGACCGCGTTGACGATCGCGGGTGGCGAACCGACGGTGGCGGATTCGCCGATGCCCTTCGCGCCGATCGGATGGTGCGGCGACGGGGTGACGGTGAACGCGGTCTCGAGCGTCGGCACCTCGAGGGCCGTGGGGATCAGATAGTCCATGAACGAACCGCCCAGGCAGGTGCCGTTCTCGTCGAACGCGATCATCTCCATCAGGCCATGCCGATCCCGTCGACGATGCCGCCGTGCACCTGACCCTCGATGATCATGGGGTTGATGCGGGTGCCGCAGTCGTCCACCGCCAGGAACCGGCGGATCTTCACCTGCGCGGTGCCGGGATCGACGTCGACGACGCAGAAGTAGGCCCCGTAGGGGTAGGTGAGGTTCTCGGGGTTGTAGCAGATCTGCGCTTCGAGACCACCTTCGAGACCCTCCGGCAGGTCGCCGGCGCCGTGGGCGCGCATCGCGATGTCCTGGATGGTCACCGACGCTCCCGGGTCGCCCTTCACGTGGAAGCGGCCCTTCTCCCATTCGAGGTCGGCGACCGAGACCTCGAGCATGCCCGCGGCGATGATCTTCGCCTTGTCGCGCACCTTCCGCGCGACGAGCGCGGCGGCTGCCCCGGACACCGGTGTCGATCGACTTCCGTAGGTGCCGAGCCCGAACGGGGTGTTGTCGGTGTCGCCGTGCACGACGTCGATGTCGTCGGGCGGGATGCCGATCTCCTCCGCGACGATCTGCGCGAAGGTCGTCTCGTGCCCCTGTCCCTGCGACTGCACCGACAACCTCACGACGGCCTTGCCGGTGGGATGGACGCGTAGTTCGCATCCGTCGGCCATGCCGAGACCGAGGATGTCCATGTCCTTGCGCGGACCGGCTCCGACGGCCTCGGTGAAGAACGACATGCCGATACCCATCAGCTCACCCCGCGCGCGGCGTTCGGCCTGTTCGCGACGCAGTTCGTCGTAGCCGACGATGTCCATGGCCTTGCGCATGGTGGTCTCGTAGTCGCCCGAGTCGTACTTCCAGCCGGTCTTGCTCGTGTAGGGGAACTGATCGGGGCGCAGGAGGTTCTTCAGGCGCAGTTCCGCGGGGTCCATGTCGAGGTCGTGGGCGAGGCAGTCGACGAGCCGTTCGACAAAGTACACGGCCTCGGTGATGCGGAACGAGCAGGCGTAGGCGACGCCGCCGGGTGCCTTGTTCGTGTAGACGGCCGTCATGTGGCAGTAGGCGGCCTCGATGTCGTAGCTGCCGGTGAACACACCGAAGAAGCCGGCCGGATACTTCACCGGGGCGGCGGTGGCGTTGAAGGCGCCGTGATCGGCGAGGACCCGCGACCGGATCGCGAGGATGCGGCCTTCCTTCGTCGCCGCGATCTCGCCGACCATGATGTAGTCGCGCGCGAAGCCGGTGCTCATGAGGTTCTCGCTGCGGTCCTCCATCCACTTGACCGGGTGCCCGGTGACCAGCGAGGCAACGATCGCCCCGACATAGCCGGGGTAGATGGGGACCTTGTTGCCGAATCCTCCGCCGATGTCGGGTGAGATGACGCGGATCTTGTGCTCGGGCAGACCCGCGACCAGCGCGTACAGCGTGCGGTGGGCGTGCGGGGCCTGCGTGGTGGACCAGAGCGTCAGCTTCCCGGAGATCCGGTCGTAGTCGGCGACCGCACCGCAGGTCTCCATCGGCGCGGGATGCACGCGTGGATAGACGATCTCCTGCCGGGTGACGACGTCGGCCTTCGCGAAGACCGCGTCGGTCGCCGCGGCATCGCCGGCTTCCCAGTCGAAGCAGTGGTTGTCGGTCTTGCCGTCGAGATCGGTCCGGATCACCGGTGCCTCGGGCGACAGGGCCGTGCGCACGTCGACGACCGGGTCGAGCATCTCGTAGTCGACGTCGATCAGTTCGAGGGCGTCGCGCGCCGAGTAGTGGTCGTCGGCGACGACGAAGGCGACCTCCTGACCGTGGAAGCGCACCTTGTCGGTGGCCAGCACGGCCTGTACGTCGTTCGACAGCGTCGGCATCCAGGCGAGCCCCTTCTCGGCCAGATCGGCGCCCGTGATCACCGCCCGCACCTTCGGGTGCGCGAGGGCGGCGGACGTGTCGATGCCGTTGATGCGAGCATGCGCGACCGGCGATCGGAGCACCGCGAGATGCAGCATGCCGGGCAGCCGGACGTCGTCGACGTAGTTGCCGCGGCCGCGCACGAACGCGGGTCCTCCTTGCGCAGCATCCGGCCGTGTCCGCACGGCTTGCGATCGTTGTCCTGTTCCTCCGGACGTGTGTCCGGTTCGACCGCGGTCATCACGACACCTCCGTGGGTTGCGCCTTCGAGGAGTGTTCGGCGGCCCACCGGACCGACCGGACGATGGTGGTGTAGCCGGTGCAGCGGCAGATCTGCCGGAGATCGCCTCGCGGATGGTCGCCTCGTCGGGGTCGGGATCGCGGTCGAGCAGGGA
This sequence comes from Rhodococcus sp. IITR03, assembly GCA_001017865.1. Next base: position 2,049,825 of record LATQ01000001.1, on the reverse strand, counting down.
CCGCGCGGTGATCATCATTCCCGGGGTGCAGAAGCCGCACTGCAGTCCGTGGCAACGCACGAAGCCTTCTTGCACGGGGTCGAGGACACCGTCGCGTTCGAGTCCCTCGACGGTGAGCACCTCGTGGCCGGCGGCCATGACCGCCAGCGTGGTGCACGACTTCACCGGCTCGCCGTCCACGGCGACGACACACGTTCCGCAGTTGCTCGTGTCGCATCCCCAGTGCGTTCCGGTCAGACCGAGGTGGTCGCGCAGGAAGTGCACGAGCAGTGTCCGGGGTTCGACGTCGGCGGTGACACTCTCGCCGTTGACCGTCATCGAGATCTGCATCGGTTCACACCCTTTCGGTGGCGCCGAGACGTTCGGCGGATCGGCGCAGGGCCCGCACCGTCAACTCCGATGCGAGGTGACGCTTGTAGGCGGCGGTGCCGCGCTGATCGGTCTCGGGATCGCATGCCGACGCGGCCGCCGCTCCCGCCTCGCGGAACAACTCCTCCGAGACCGGCGAGCCGCGCAACAGCTCGGACACCCTCGACAGCGCCGCCTCGTCGGCGCGCACCGCCGTCAGCCCGACACGCGCGTCGGTGATGCGTCCGTCGTGCCGACACCACAGCGCGGCGCCCGCCGCGGCCACCGCCCAGTCCCCCCGCGCGACGCTCGACCTTCTCGTACGCGCTGGAGGCGGTGCCCTTCCGCGGCAGTCGCACCTCGACGAGCAACTCGTTCGGAGCGACCGCCGTCTCGTAGGCACCGAGATGGAAGTCGTCGAAGGCGAGCTCGCGCACCCCCGCCGGCCCGCGGACGACGCATGTCGCACCGAGCACCGCGCAGACCGTCGACAGGTCCTCGGCGGGGTCGGCCTGGCAGATCGACCTCCGAGCGTCCCGCGATTGCGGACGACCGGATCGGCGATGACCTTCTCCGCGTCCCGGAAGATCGGGAAGATGCCGGCGAGTTCGTCGGATTCGAGTAGTCGACGGTGGCGCACGAGGGCACCGATGCGAACGACCTCGGGTTCGACCGTGATGTGGTCGAGTTCGTCCCCGAGGTCGTTGATGTCGATCAGGTATTCCGGATTCGCGAGCCTCAGTTTCATCATCGGGAGAAGGCTGTGTCCGCCGGCGACGACGCGGGCACCTTCTCCGTGCCGGTCGAGCAACTCGACGGCGTGCTCCACTCCGGTTGCGCGCGCGTATTCGAACGGGCCAGGAACCTGCATGAAGAACTCCCACCCTCGGGCGGACGCATCGGTTGTCCCCCGCCGATCCGTCCGCACTTCCCCCTTCGGCGCCCAGGTTAGCCCCGAGCCACGATCCGTGGGGCGAAACGGACGATCTGGACCGGACCCCCATGTCCGGGGCGGCGAGTGGAGAGCCGACCGTCCTCGTCAGGAGCTCTCGGCGGCGCGAGCGGATAGCGTGGAAGGAGCCGACCGGCCGACGCGACGGGAGCACCACGCATATCCATGGACGTGATCAACGAATTCATCATCGGCCAGGCCGCAGCCCTGTGGGTCTACCCGTTGCTCTTCGCCGTGTGCACGCTCGACGGCTTCTTCCCACCGGTGCCCAGCGAGACCGTCCTGGTCACCCTGTCGTCCCTCTCGGGTTCGACGGGACGTCCCTATCTGTGGATCGTCATCGTGCTCGCGGCGCTCGGCGCGATCATCGGCGACAACATCGCCTACGCGATCGGACGGAAGGTCGGCACCGAACGGTTCCGGTGGATGCGCCGCCCGAAGGCGCAGGCCGCCTTCGCGTGGGCGCGGCGCGGACTCGACAAGCGCGGCGCCGCAGTGATCCTCACGGCGCGATACATCCCGATCGGTCGGATCGCCGTGAACATGACGGCCGGAGCGACCCGCTACCCGCGACAGAAGTTCGTGCCCCTCACGATCCTCGGCGGTACGACCTGGGCGCTGTACTCGGCGTTCGTGGGGCGTCTCGTCGGCGGCTGGTTCGAATCGCAGCCGCTGTTCGGCGCCGCGGTGCCATCTGCGTCGCAGTGGTCCTGGGTGTCGGAATCGACCATCTCATCCAGCGGTTCAAGACCGGTCGAGTGGACATTCCCCGGGGCGAATCGAGCCCCGACGACGAACGCGGCAGCACGCTCGAGCGCTGATCCCGGCGGGTACGAGGGTGTGTGCGGCGACCGCAGGAGCACCCGCTAAGATTCTGGCCGCGCCTCCGTAGCTCAGATGGATAGAGCAAGAGCCTTCTAATCTCTAGGTCGCAGGTTCGAGTCCTGCCGGGGGCACCTCCGACCGTCGGCGCAGCGCCGCCGCGGGGTCGCACATCGTACCGATGAACCGGGCAATCCGCCCGACGGACAGGCCGTTCGGACCGTGTGTTTCTCATCCCACCTTGGAGGCGGGCTAACACATGCTAAGGGCCACACCCTATAGTTTTCGTCGTAAAACCCTTGTTACAGAATCCTCACAGAGTCAGGTAGGTGGGCGTGTCGACATCGGACCGCATCGAAGAGATCTACGAGCAGGTCAAGGCCCGCAACGCAGGTGAACCCGAATTCCACCAGGCTGCGGCCGAAGTGTTCGAGTCTCTGCATGTCGTGCTCGAGCGTCACCCCGGATACTTCGAATCCGGCCTGATCGAGCGCCTGTGCGAGCCGGAGCGGCAGATCATCTTCCGCGTGCCGTGGATCGACGATCAGGCAATGTCCACGTCAACCGTGGCTTCCGCGTGCAGTACAACAGCGTTCTCGGCCCCTACAAGGGTGGCCTGCGCTTCCACCGAGCGTCAACCTCGGCATCGTCAAGTTCCTCGGCTTCGAGCAGATCTTCAAGAACGCGCTCACCGGTCTGCCCATCGGCGGCGGCAAGGGCGGCTCGGACTTCGACCCCAAGGGTCGCTCCGAGCAGGAGATCATGCGCTTCTGCCAGTCGTTCATGACCGAGCTGCACCGCCACATCGGTGAGTACACCGACGTCCCGGCCGGTGACATCGGCGTCGGCGGCCGCGAGATCGGCTACCTGTTCGGCCAGTACAAGCGCCTCACCAACTCCTACGAGTCCGGCGTGCTCACCGGCAAGGGCCTCACCTGGGTGGTTCGCAGGTGCGCAAGGAAGCCACCGGTTACGGCGCGGCCTACTTCGTCAACGAGATGGCCAAGACCGCCGGCACCTCGCTCGAGGGCCGCACCGCCGTCGTCTCGGGTTCGGGCAACGTCGCGATCTACGCCATCGAGAAGATCCACCAGCTCGGCGGCACCGCGATCGCGTGCTCCGACTCCTCCGGCTACATCGTCGACCGCAAGGGCCTCGACGTTGCTCTCCTCAAGGAGATCAAGGAGGTCCGCCGCGGACGCATCTCCGAGTACGTCGACGAGCGCGGCGACGCCGAGTTCTTCCCCGGCGGTAACATCTGGAACGTGCCCTGCGACGTCGCACTGCCGTGCGCCACGCAGAACGAGCTCGACGAGGAGTCGGCCAAGACCCTCGTCAACAACGGCGTGAAGATCGTCGCCGAGGGCGCCAACATGCCCACCACCCCGGGCGGCATCAGCGTCTTCCGCGACGCCGGAGTCGCCTTCGCACCCGGTAAGGCCGCCAACGCCGGTGGCGTGGCGACCTCCGCGCTGGAGATGCAGCAGAACGCCTCGCGCGACTCGTGGCACTTCGACTACACCGACGAGCGCCTCGCCGGCATCATGGCCGACATCCACGGCCGGTGCGTCGAGACCGCCGCCGAGTACGGCAAGCCGGGCGACTACGTCCACGGCGCCAACATCGCCGGCTTCGTGAAGGTCGCCGACGCCATGTTCGCACTGGGCGTCATCTGACGCTGTGTTCGCACCGGGCGTCATCTGACGACCGATTCTTCATGCGAAGTGCGGGTACCGAGGAGTTCGGTACCCGCACTTCGTGTTTCGGGTGAAGAATCCTCGCCTCGGGGAGGGCGGGGACGGCTGTTCTAGCGGACGATCTCGCGGCGGTCGTCGGGGAGCCGGCGTGTGCGACCCGCCTTGTCGAGCCGGTCGAGCAACGGCAGGACCACCCGCCGTGTCGTTCCCAGCCGCTCGCGCGCGGCACTGGTCGTGAACGGCTGGTCCAATTCGCCCAGCAGCTCCACGGCCGTGTCGGCGGCGTCGGGGAGCAGGACGATGCCCGGGCCCGCCGCCACAACCGTCGCTGCGTTCGGCCGCGCCGAGGGCCCGGTCGTCGAGGCGAGCTCGCGCAGGCGATCGGCGGTCGGAGCCGCGAACGGAGCGGCCGACAGATCGCGGCGCACCTGCTCGACGGCCTTGCGGATCTTCGGCGGTAGACCGTCGGCACCGGGAGCGATCACCCGTCCCCCGACCACTTCGAGCGGAGGTCGCACCAGCGCCCGGACGAGGTCGGGTGTGGGAAGACGAAGTTGCGACGCCAGCACCGTCAACGGCGCCGCCGGATCCAGTGGGTGGGCGCGGGCGTGGGCCTGCACGAGTGTGGGCAGCCGGTCGGCGACAGCCTTCGCGAGGCCGGGTGCGACGAGCCACGGCCCGACCGTCAGGTGCTCTCCCCGTTCGAGCGGGATGCCCAACTGTCGCAACCGTTGCCGATGCAGGAGTCCGCGGCGGGCGAGTTCGTCGGCCAGGCGCGGCGTTCCGTCGGCCCCCGCCAGTTGCAACGCGCGGCGTGCC
>LATQ01000001.1:2042958-2045087 GCA_001017865.1 Rhodococcus sp. IITR03 | reverse complement strand
CGCCACGACGAGCGTGGTCGCGAGCGTGCCGAACGCGATCGCCGCGGCGGCGGCGTAGCGGCGCGCCACGATCAGACGAACGGAGTCGACGCTGGTCGTGCTGAAGGTCGTGTAGCCACCACAGAAACCGACTCCCGCGATCGTGAGCATCGCCGTGGGGGCGTCGTGGAACAGCACCGCACCGGCCAGTATCCCCAGCAGCAGCGAACCGGTGACGTTGATCAGCACCGTCGGCCACGGCAGGGACGACCCGGAACGGGCACGCAGAGCGCTGTCGACGACGAAGCGGACGACCGCGCGCGAGGCTGCCCGCCAGCGCCACCCACACCGCGATCATCGCCGTGCCCCTCGGCGATTCCCGAACCACGCGCCCAGCGCGACACCGACGCCGGTCGCGCGAAGGCCGACGAGCACGGTGCCCAGCGCGTAGGTCGCCGCGGCGAGCGGATGCCCGTCGCGCAGCAGCAGGTCGGTGTCGACGGCGAGCGCGCTGTAGGTGGTGAACGAGCCCAGCGCACCGGTACCCACTCCGAGCCGGGCCGCCTGCCGCCAGGAGGTGTCGGGGCCGATACGGATCAGTGCCTCGAGCAGGAAGCCGAGCAGCAGTGCACCGAGGACGTTGATCGCGAAGGTCGTGACCGGCCAGCCCCCGGACTCGACGGGCAACCACCGGCCGAGGCCGTAGCGGGCACTCGTCCCGAGCAGGCCGCCCACGGCGACCGCCGCCAGCGCCGACGGTCGCAGGTGCAGCGCTCTCGGCAGCGGGCGTTCGCTCCCGGTCAGTCCTGGTCCCACAACCCCAGAACAGTAGTGAGGATCTCCTCCGACGCCCCGAGACCCCCGAGATGACTTTCGCCGGGCAGGTGGTGGAACTGGGCGTCGGGCAGCAGGTCCACCATGTGCAGGCCGTGTTCGATCGGGATGATGTGGTCGGTGTCGCCGTGCCACCACCGCACGGGAACCTTCACGTCGGAGACGCGGAAACCCCAGTCGCGGGTGAACACGACGATGTCGGAGAACGGCGCGGAGATCTGACGTCGGCTGCCGTTGAGCAGGTCGTCGAGGAACATCGCCTTGAACTCGGGACGGGCGAGCAGGCGGCGGTCGGCCTCGGGTGAGAGCCGCCCGTACAGGTCGATGATCGGCGACGCGAACGGGCGCACCACGCGGATCGCCGCGCTCACCGCCACACCGATCGGGACGCCCGCGGTCTGCAGCGCCGGCGCGACGAAGGCGCCCAGCTTCATCAGGTTGCTGTCGATCGCCTCGGGACCGGCCACCGGGGCCACACCGCCGAGACCGCGGCCGCGACGACCCGTTCACGCAGCGCATAGGCCGCCGCGAGGGTGTAGGGGCCGCCGCCGGACAGTCCGACGATAGCCATGCGGTCGACCCCGAGGGTGTCGGCGACGATCCGCAGGTCGTCGCTGAACGCGAGGACGTTCTCGTAGATGTGCGGTGTCGACGAGCCGATCCCCGGGCGGTCGATCCCGATGAGGCGGATGTGGTTCCGTTCGGCGAAGGCGCGGGCCTCGATGGGAACCTGGCGACGCGCACCCGGTGTGCCGTGCAGCCAGAACACCGTGCGGCCCTGGGCCGACCCGAACTCGGCGAAACCGAGCCGGCGGCCCTCCCCGACCGCGACGGTGCCTTCGAGCTTGGGGCGTTCGACGTCCATGGCGCCAGCATGGCACGCACCCGCACGCCCGACCAGCGACCGTCCCGTGGGACGAATCGACGCAACCGAGCTGTGATGCGCGCTACATTGGATCTGACAACAGTCAGCGTCAGATTCCGACCACCCGGAGATGCGCCCGTGACGAAGATGCTTGCTCCCCCACCTCCAGGCCTCGCTCCCGTCCCGGGCGACAGCGGCCTCCCCTACGTCGGCTACGCGCTGAAGTACATGCGCGATCCCATTGCGGCATATACGCATCGGTACCACGAGCACGGTCCGGTCTCGTGGTTCCGCTTCGCCGGCCGGCCCTGGGTGGTGCTGCTCGACCCGACGCGTCGCGCGGCCTGCAGAACCGCGACCGCGCACTGCTGACGGACCGGGCTGGCGTGCTGATCGGGCCGTTCGTTCGTACCGTAGCTCATGCTGCGTCGACGCGTGACCGGAGCACACC
>LATQ01000001.1:2033485-2042858 GCA_001017865.1 Rhodococcus sp. IITR03 | reverse complement strand
CCCGCTGCGATGTCGAGGGCGGCGGCCCCGCCGGTGCCGACGCGGGTCGCGACGAGACGGTCGGTGCGGGGTCTGGAAGGGGTAGGTGGAGGTCGCGACGATCACGGTGTCGATCTGCGCACCCGTGAGACCGGCGGCCGCGAGGGCCTGCTCGGCGGAGCTCGTCGCCATGTCGACGACCGATTCCTTCGGGTGCTCCTCGGCGAAGCGGCGCTCCTTGATACCGGATCGCGACTGGATCCATTCGTCGCTCGAGTCGATCTGCTCGCAGATCTCGTCGTTGGTGACGATGCGCTCGGGGCGGTGCACACCCAGACCGAGCAGCGCGCTGTTCCTCAGCGGGGCAGGGACAGCGATCTGTGCACCCATCAGACGAACTCCTCCTCCTCGACGTACCGCGTGTCGGCACATCGCATCCGGTCAACGATATCGCAGGTCACGGTTTCGTCACAGCGCTACCCCGACGATGCGCTTCCGTGACCCGTACCGCAAGTGGCCGTCTCGTTCACCGCACGCGGACTAGCGTCGCGGTATGGATGCACAGGACTGGAACGAGAAGTATGCGGCGTCGGAACTGATCTGGGCGCGCCGCCCAATCCGGTGATCGTCGAACACGTGGCGTCGCTGCCGCACGGTCGCGCCCTGGATCTCGGGTGTGGTGAAGGTCGTCACTCCTTGTGGTTGGCAACGCGTGGATGGGAGGTCGTGGGCATCGACTTCTCCGAGGTCGCCTCGACAAGGCCCGCCGGATCGCGGCGCAGGCGCCGTCGCGTTCGCGAGACCGGCTCCGCTACGTCCGCGCAGATGTGACAGCCGACTCGTTCGAGGGCGAATATGACCTGATTCTCTCGGCCTTCTTGCATTTCCCTCCGCCACAGCGGAAGGCGCTTCTCGACCGCGCGATCAATTCACTCAAACCTGAAGGAATCCTCATATTCCTGGGGCACGACGCGATAAATCCCGAGGAGGGCGTGGGTGGACCACAGGACAAGGAAATCCTGTACACGCCAACCGATCTCGTCGAGGAAATCGACGGCAGATTGGAAATCGGGATTGCCGAACGGCGATATCGGGAAACCGACGCGGGAACGGCTGTCGACGCGCTCGTCGTGGCGAGCAAACCACCTCTTGGCAGTTAGTTGCCCGACGAGTAACATGGAGATGTTACCGACGAGTAATAACTTGGGCGGTACTTGAAGCCAGCTGGACCGCACCACACTGGGAGACACCGACGACATGGGCCATTACAAGAGCAACCTCCGCGACCTCGAGTTCAACCTGTTCGAGTTCCTGAAGATTCAGAAGGTCCTCGAAGCCGGCAAGTTCGGCGATCTGGACGAGGACACCGCACGCGGCATCCTCGCCGAGGTCAAGGCGCTGGCCGAGGGGCCGGCCGCCGAAGGCTTCGCCGAAGCCGACCGCAACCCGCCCGTCTTCGACCCCGAGACCCATTCGGTGTCGCTTCCCGAGCCCTTCAAGAAGTCGTTCCGCGCCTGGTGGGACGCCGGTTACTGGTCGATGGGCATCCCCGAGGAGATCGGCGGCACCGACGCACCCCGCAGCCTCCTGTGGGCCGTCAACGAGATGATGCTCGGAGCCCAGCCTGCGGCGTTCATGTACGCGGCCGGCCCGGCCTTCGCGGGCGTGCTCTACGACAACGGCACCGATGAGCAGAAGCAGTGGGCCGCCACCTGCGTCGAGCGCGGCTGGGGCGCCACCATGGTCCTCACCGAGCCCGACGCCGGATCCGACGTCGGCGCAGGTCGCACCAAGGCGATCAAGCAGGACGACGGCTCCTGGCACATCGAGGGCGTCAAGCGGTTCATCACCTCGGCCGACTCCGACGACCTGTTCGAGAACATCTTCCACCTCGTCCTCGCCCGCCCCGAGGGCGCCGGCCCCGGCACCAAGGGCCTGTCGCTGTTCTTCGTCCCGAAGTTCCACTTCGACTTCGAGAAGAACGAGATGGGCGAGCGCAACGGCGTCTTCGTCACCAACGTCGAGCACAAGATGGGCATCAAGGCCTCCGCGACCTGCGAGGTCACCTTCGGCGGCCACGGTGTTCCGGCCCAGGGCTGGCTCGTCGGTGAGGTCCACAACGGCATCGCGCAGATGTTCGACGTCATCGAGCACGCCCGCATGATGGTCGGCACGAAGGCCATCGCGACCCTGTCGACCGGCTACCTCAACGCCCTCGACTACGCCAAGGAGCGCATCCAGGCGCCGACCTGACCCAGATGTCCGACAAGACCGCCCCGCGCGTGTCGATCATGCACCACCCGGACGTCCGTCGTTCGCTCGCGATGCAGAAGGCCTACTCCGAGGGCCTGCGCGCCGTGTACCTGTACACCGCCGCACACCAGGACGACTCCGTCGCCGAGCAGGTCTCCGGCGCCGACGCCGGTCTCGCGCACCGCATCAACGACCTGCTGCTGCCGGTCGTCAAGGGCTGCGGTTCCGAGCGGGCGTACCAGTACCTGAAGGATTCGCTCCAGACCCTCGGCGGTTCGGGCTTCCTGCAGGACTACCCGATCGAGCAGTACATCCGCGACTCGAAGATCGACTCGCTGTACGAGGCACCACCGCCATCCAGGCGCAGGACTTCTTCTTCCGGAAGATCGCCCGCGACCGCGGTGTGGCGCTCGCCCACGTCGCCGGTGAGATCAAGAAGTTCGTCGAGCGCGACGACGCCGACCAGCGTCTGAAGAAGGAGCGCACGCTCCTGGCCACCGCCCTCGGCGAGACCCAGACGATGGTCGCCACGCTCACTCAGTACCTCATGGGTGCACAGGAGCAGCCCACCGAGCTGTACAAGGTCGGCCTCGGTTCGGTCCGCTTCCTCGAGCGTTCGGCGACCTGATGATCGGCTGGCTGCTGCTCGAGCACGCCGAGATCGCGCTCTCCGCGCTCGAGCCGGCGTCGATGCCTCGGACAAGGCGTTCTACGAGGCAAGGTCGCGGCCGCGTCCTTCTTTGCCAAGAACGTCCTGCCGGAGCTGAGCGTCGCACGTCAGATCATCACCGACGTCGACCTCGACATCATGGAGCTCGACGAAGCAGCGTTCTGATCGAACCGCTCACGGCGGTAGCGCGATAGACGAGACCGACGTCGTGCGCGATTTCCCCACGGATTTCGCACACGACGTCGGTCTCGTCGTTTCGGGAGCAGCATTGACAACCCTTGTTGTCAGTAGCACTCTGAGCCTGTGACCATCACCGGCACGCCGACCACGACTCGGTACATGCGCGACCGCGAGAAGGCCGCCCGCATCACCGCACCCCTGCGGCCCTTCGCGGGACGCGCTCCCGACGCCACGCCCGAGGAAGCAGACGCCCTGCGCCGTGCCCTGCTCGAGCGCGACGAACCGAGCGCCGAGTTGGTGCGGGCCATCCCGGCGCCGACCGCACCGTCACCCTCGCGCAGTTCCGCACCGCGCTCGCCGAGGCATCGACGCCGTCCCCGACGCCCCTCCCGTGCTCCGGAAGTACTTCGAGATGCTCGAGGACACCCCCCGACTGGGTCGACCGCGACAGGATCGCCCTCGCGCCCGCACGCTGCGCAGTCGGATCCGACGTCGGCGACGTCCTCGCCTACGGCTCGCTGCTCGGCGGATACAACAACTCCGGTCCGCTGCCGGTGCTGACCTCGTCCGGTCGTCTCACCGGCGAGCGCACCCGTCGACGCATCGCCGAGACCGGGACGTGGTGGAACGGGTGCGTCGCCGACGGCGGTCTCGAACGATTCGGCAAGGGCTTCACGCTCTCGGTGCACGTGCGGCTGATGCACGCCTTCGTCGACTACCACCACGAGCACGACGGCGACTGGGACATCGAGTTCCGCGGGCTACCGGTCAACCAGTTCGACCAGGCCGGCACGCTGGGCCTGTTCTCGATCACCTTCCTGCTCCACACCCGCGTCCTGGGGGTGCGATACACCCGGCGTGAGGCCGAGGCCGTCCTGCACCTGTGGGCGTACGTCGGGTGGTTGATGGGCGTCGACCCGAAGTGGCTCCGGTTCGAGGAGCGCGCGGGACTGCGAATGATGTACCAGATCGGGTCGTCCTCACCCGCCGCCGACGAGAACAGCCACATGCTCGCCAGGTCGCTCGTCGAACTGCCGCTCCACACGCGGTATCCGCGTTTCCAGGCGTTGCGTCGCCGGTACGAATACGAACGCGGCCTATCGCTCGCGACGACACTTCTCGGCCCGTCCGGGGTCCGCGCGCTCCGAGTTCCGCTGCGTCCGCCGTGGTATCCGGCAGGTCGCATCGCCGTGAACGTCGTCGAACACCATGTGATCGGCCGCTTCCCGGCCGGGAAGGCGTGGCTGCAGCGGCACGGCGAGAAACAACTGCGCGACGCACAGCTCCGCATCCTCGACGGCGAGATCCCCGACGTGGTGACGCTTCCGGAGTGACGAAGTAAGGGGAGGTTGTGTGCGTGTTCTTCGCCGGAACCGCACACAACCTCCCCGAAGTTTCGAGGACGTCCGCTACTCCTCTTCGGTTCCACCCGCTGCAGGTGCCTCGGCTGCCGGCGCTTCGGCCGCAGGCGATTCGGGTGCGGGCGCCGGTGCGTCCTCGGCCTCGGCGTCCTCCGCTCCGGTGTCGCCGGAGGTCGCGTCGTCGCCGCCACCGGAGGGCTCGTCACGGGGTTCCGGTTCGGGGCTGATGCACTTCACGATCGGGACCGGGTCGTACCGGACCGTGCGGGTCGCGTTCGAGATCTGCGCGCCCGTCCGTGCGTCGGTGACGATCCGGGTGTCGGTGACGGTGAAGCCCTGCGCGCCGCTCGACGGGATGCAGGCCGAACCGGCGGGCAACGTGATCGTGTTGGGCGAGGTGAAGTTCGTGCGGTTGCCGGTGATCGACTGGACGTCGACGGTCTTGGTGCCCCAGATACGCACCGTGATGTCCGAGCTCGTGCCGATGGTCTGGATCAGGACGCCCGTGTCGAACGGGTTGCGGAACTTCAGGTCGATGGCACCGTCGTAGATCGTGGCCTCGCGGGCCGCCGGGTACCGGGAGATGTAGTAGCTGTGCTCGGTGTGCTCGACGTCCTCCATCCCGGCGAAGTAAGTCGCGTTGTAGAGGGTAGTCGCGAGCTGGCTGATGCCGCCGCCCACGGCCTTACCGGGACGTCCGGCCTCGATGATGCCCGACTCGATGTACCCCTGCGCCGCACCGCGCGGACCGGTGTAGTCGTTGAAGGAGAAGGTCTCCCCCGGCTTGACGATGGCGCCGTTGATCTCCTGCGCGGCCAGCCGGATGTTGACGCCGGAGGCGTATTCGAAGCCACTGGTGGTGAACTCCGAGACCACTTCCTTGATGCCGAGCTTCTCGCGCCTTCGGTGGTGAGTTCGGGTTCGGCCTTCTTGTACACCGCGTCGGTGCTGCGGTCGCCCTCCTCCTTCAGCAGGTCGGGCAACCTCTCGAGGGTGACGGGCCAGTCGACCATCTCACCGGTCTCGCTGGGCACGATCGTCGGACGACCACCGTCGAGGACGATCCGCGCATCCTTCGGTTCGGTCTCCGACGGGGCGAGCTGCGGCGCGAGGATGCCGATCGCGGCCTCGGTGTTGTACTGCGGTTCGAGTCCACCCGAACCGTCCGGCACGAACGACAGGACGGCGCCCACCGCGTCGCGCGGCAGCACACCGACGGCCCCGTCGAGCCCCCGGACGACCAGATCCTGCGCCACGGCCGGGACGGCGACCTCCGCCAGCGCCCGGTCGAGGCCCTCGCGGGTGACGGTGACGTCGACGCTCTCGGAGAGCGCGACGTCGCCGAACGGCCAGCGCTCGGCGAAGACGTCGCCTGCGACGGCCACGTCGAGTTGCTGGCCGGGCTGCGGCGTCACCGGAACGGGCGTGCCGTCCTCGAAGACGATGTTGCCCTCGCGCGGTTCGTGCGCGGCGGCGGCAGCGGCCTTCTCGATGGCTGCGGAGAGAGCCGCCTCGTCGCGGGTGGAGACCACGCCGACCTCGTCGTTCCCGAAGAACGACGCGAGTCGCGTGAACGGATTGAGCGGCTGCGAACCCACCTGGTCGAGCGTCGCGGGCCAGTCGATCCCGATTCCGGCCTCCGACGGCACGATCTGCCCTGGGTGTCGCCGGCGGTGACGTCGACGGGCATGTCGAGACGCGGCGTCAGTTGCTCGGTGAGTTCGGCCTCGGCCGCGTCGAGCGACATGCCGCCGATCTCGACACCCGCGACGGTGACACCGCGCGGCACCTTGCCCGACGACAACGCCAGATCGGCCACGTAGAACACGGCGAGCAGTGCGACGACGCCCCCGACGACGAGCGCGATCGTGCGCCGGGCAGATTCGACCCGGACCTGCCCGGTTCGTCGCCGTCGCCGCCGGAACCTCCCGATCCGCCGGTGGGCGGAGGGGTGACGGGAGGCGGTCCCTGCGGTGGCGGACCCGCCTGCATCTGCTGGGTCGGCTGGTCACCCTGCGGTGGGTGGGCGGCCGACGGCATCGCCGTCGACGTGGGTGGGACGGGAGCCCCCGCCTGTTCGGGACCGGGCTGTGCCGGATTCTGTTCCCCCTGCGAACGGAGGAGACGATCGGTGGCGGCGGACGATCCGTCGCCCGGTGCCCGGTCCCCCGGCGCGACGACCGGGATGACCGCGGTGGGCGCCTCCGAGGGATGGACGTTCTCCGTCGGGGCCTCATCCGCGCCGGTGGGCGCCGCTTGGGCCGTGTTCGTGGGAGCTACCTGCTCCGTGTTCGTGGGAGCACCTGCTCCGTGTTCGTGGGAGCTACTCGCTCCGTGTTCTCGGCTCGGACCTCCGCGGGAGCCTGCGGGGCCTCGGCATCCGCCTTCGCTCGGTGACACTGCTCGCCTTCGCCTCGGTGACACCGCTCGCCTTCGCCTCGGTGACCTCCCGGTGAGGATCGACCGCTTCGAAACGCTCGGTAGGAGCCGACGCACCCTCGGCCTCACGAGCCGACTCCGCCGTCGAACCGACGTTCTCGGTTCGTGCGTCGTCGTGCTCGTGAGGGGACTCGTCGGTCCCGTTGCTGCCGCTCACCCGGATCCCTTCGCAAAGCTGGGCGCGCCGTCGAATTCGTGCGCCGACTACCTGGTTTCAAGGGTAGTGCCCCAGCTTCGGGCGCTGCGCCCGGAATGCGAAGACCCCGCGTTGCTACCAGGTCGGGGGTCAGGCAGCAGCGCGGGGTCGCTGGGTCTATCGCTGTCCGTCGCGGAGCGTTACACACCGAACGGAACTTTTTTCCTCAACGACTTCCGAGGGGTGTCGATCAGGCCTCGAGAATCGCCGTCACACCCTGTCCACCTGCGGCGCAGATGGAGATCAGGCCGCGGACGGGCTTGCCGGTCTCCTGCTTCTTCTCGTGCAGCATCTTCGCCAGCGAGGCGACGATGCGGCCGCCGGTCGCGGCGAACGGGTGGCCGGCCGCCAGCGACGAGCCGTTGACGTTGAGCTTGCTGCGGTCGATCGAGCCGAGCGGGGCGTCGAGGCCCAGCTTGCCCTTGCAGTACTCCTCCGACTCGAACGCCTGGAGTGTGGCGAGCACCACGGAGGCGAACGCCTCGTGGATCTCGTAGAAGTCGAAGTCCTGCAGGGTGAGGCCGTTGCGCTGCAGCAGGCGCGGGATCGCGTAGGTGGGCGCCATGAGCAGCCCGTCGCCACCGTGGATGTAGTCGACCGCAGCGGTCTCGGAATCCACCAGGTAGGCGAGCACCGGCAGCTTGCGCTCGGCGGCCCACTCCTCGCTCGACAGCAGCGCGGCCGACGCGCCGTCGGTGAGCGGCGTCGAGTTGCCGGCAGTCATGGTGGCGTCACCGAGCTTGGTGCCGAAGACCGGCTTCAGCGTCGACAGCTTCTCCACCGACGAGTCGGGACGCAGGTTGTCGTCGCGGGTGAGCCCGAGGAACGGGGTGACGAGGTCGTCGAAGAAACCGCGGTCGTAGGCGGCGGCCATGTTGCGGTGGCTCGCGACGGCGAGCTCGTCCTGCGCCTCGCGGGCGATACCGAACTCCTTGGCGGTGATCGCGGCGTGCTCACCCATCGACAGGCCGGTCCGCGGCTCACCGTTGCGCGGGATCTCGATGCCGAGCATCGACGGGCGGACGTTGCCGAGCAGCTTGACCCGGTCGGCCGTGGTGCGGGCCCGGTTCAGAGAGAGCAGGAACTCGCGGAGCTGGTTGTTCACGGCGATCGGAGCGTCGGAGGTGGTATCGACGCCACCGCCGATACCCGCCTCGATCCGTCCGGCGGCGATGGCGTCGCCGACCGCGATGATCGACTGCAGGCCGGTGCCGCAGGCCTGCTGCAGATCCAGGCCGGGGTGTAGGGGCTCAGCGCACTGCCGAGCACGCTTTCACGCACGAGGTTGAAGTCGCGGGCGTGCTTGAGGACCGCACCGCCGACGACGGCACCGAGGCGCTCACCCTGCAGGTTGAAGCGGCCGACGAGACCGTCGAGGGTGGCGGTGAACATGTCCTGGTTGGACGCGCGGGCGTACTTGCGGTCGGACCGGGCGAACGGGATCCGGTTGCCTCCGAGAACGGCGACACGGCGCTGCTGCGTGGAACGGGCTTTGGTGGTCACTGGTGTCTCCCGGTTTCGGACGGATTCGAATTCTGGCTACTATTCTTACTCACGGGTAAGTTTGTTGTCGAACACGCTTGCTGTCGAACACTGCACCGACGACCGAATCGAAGAAGGTGGAATCGTGGCCGAAGCCAAGGGCGCACCCAAGCTCTACGCCCAGCTCATCTCGTCCGCACCCGGAGCGTTCCTCGCCAAGCAGTTCGGTCTGCCACAGCCCGAGAAGCTCCGGCGCTACCAGCCCGGCGAGCCCCCGCTCCCCGGCCCCGTCCTGCTCGGCGGCAACGGCCGCCTGGTCGAACCGATCCGCAACCTCCTGAGCGACTACACGTTCGCCGAGCCGTCCGACACGAAGTTCGGCGCACTCGTCTTCGACGCTACCGGCATCACCGACCCGCGGCCTCGAACAGCTCTTCACGTTCTTCCAGCCCACCCTGCGCAATCTCGCCCCGAGCGGCCGCGTCGTCGTCCTCGGCACCACGCCCGAGGAAGCCGGATCGGTCGACGAGCGCATCGCTCAGCGCGCCCTCGAGGGCTTCACGCGCAGCGTCGGCAAGGAACTGCGTCGCGGCGCGACCGTGCAGCTCGTCTACGTCTCCCCGAAGGCCGCGACCGGCCTGTCCGGTGTGGAGTCGACGCTGCGCTTCCTGCTCTCGGCGAAGTCGGCCTTCGTCGACGCCCAGGTGATCCGCATCGGTGAGGCGACGCCACCGCCCCCGAGTCGTGGGAGCGCCCGCTCGCCGGCAAGGTCGCGGTCGTCACCGGCGCGGCCCGCGGCATCGGCGCGACGAT
>LATQ01000001.1:2027270-2033385 GCA_001017865.1 Rhodococcus sp. IITR03 | reverse complement strand
CCGCCAACAAGGTCGGCGGCACCGCCTTCGCGCTCGACGTCACCGCCCCCGACGCCGGCGAGAAGCTCGCCGCGCACCTGCTCGAGCGTCACGGCGGCGCCGACATCATCGTCCACAACGCCGGCATCACCCGCGACAAGCTGCTCGTCAACATGGACGCCGCCCGCTGGAACGCCGTGATGGGTGTGAACCTGATCGCCCCGCAGAAGATCACCGACGTGCTCGTCGAGAAGGGCGCGCTGAAGGAGGGCGGCCGGGTCATCGACGTGTCGTCGATCGCCGGTATCGCCGGTAACCGCGGCCAGACCAACTACGGCGCCTCGAAGGCCGGTGTCATCGGCCTCGTCCAGGCGACCAGCGAGGCGCTCGCCGACAAGAAGATCACCGTCAACGCCGTCGCTCCGGGCTTCATCGAGACCGCCATGACGGCCGCGATCCCGGTCGCCACCCGCGAGGCCGGCCGCCTGATGAGTTCGCTGCAGCAGGGCGGCGAGACCGTCGACGTCGCCGAGACCGTCGCGTGGTTCGCGAACCCGCGTCGAGCGCCGTGACCGGGCAGGTCGTGCGCGTGTGCGGCCAGTCCATGCTGGGGGCCTAGATGGCACGGATCGAACTGCCCTCGCTGCCGTCGACCTTCGACATCTACAGCCGGGCCGTGCTCGGGGCACTGCCCGTCGTGGGCGCCTCGGGCGACAGCCTGCCCGACGACGTCCTGGTCCTGCGGTCGCTGAAGGTCGATCCCGACGATCTCGCCGAGTACACCAAGGTGTGCGGATTGCGGTTCGGCGACAGCCTGCCGCTGACCTATCCGTTCGTCCTCACGTTCCCGCTCGTGATGAAACTGATGGTGTCGAAGGGCTTTCCGTTCGCCGCCGTCGGTTCGGTGCACGCCGAGAACGTGATCGAGCAGTTCCGGCCGATCTCGGTCACCGAGCCGCTCGACATCGCGGTGCACGCGGAGAACATGCGCGAACACCGTAAGGGCCTGCTCGTCGATCTCGTCAGCGAGGTCAACGTCGGACGCGAGCTGGTGTGGCGGCAGACGTCGACCTTCCTGCACCAGCAGCGCACGTCGCTGTCGGGTCAGCCCAAGCCGGAGCCGAAGGAGGAGGAGATCCCCCTGGCCCCCACCTCCACGCTGCGGGTCGACCAGAAGGTCATCGACCGCTACGCGGCGGTCTCCGGTGACCGCAACCCGATCCACGTCTCGACCCTGGGTGCCAAGCCTTCGGATTTCCGAAGACCATCGCCCACGGCATGTGGAGCGCGGCGGCCACCCTGTCGGCAGTCGAGGGGCGGATTCCCGGCAAGGTGACCTACGCGGTGCGGTTCGGGAAGCCGGTGCTGTTGCCGTCGTCGCTGAGCCTGTACGCGCAGCACGTCGCCGACGGGTGGGATCTGGCACTGCGGCATCCGAAGAAGCAGTACCCGCACTTGACCGCCACGCTGCGGTAGGACGGGAACAACCGAGATTTCGGGCGGGACGGGACGCGATGGGGGCGTTCCGCCCGCCCGAACCCTTGTGTGAATATCCTTGCGGCCGAAGCATTCCCGGCGAGAAGAATCAGTGCATCTGGTCGGAACGCTTACGTCCCGCGAGACCGCGCCAGGCCAGGTTCTCGAGCAGATCCGCAGCCTGCTGCACGTCGATCTCACCGCCGGCGATGCGGTCGGCGACGGCCTCACCGGCACCGACGAGCGCGACGGCCATGATCGTGAAGTTCGTGTCGGGTTCCGGATCGCGCGTGCTCGATTCGAGCAGATGCGCGGTGAGTTCGATCAGCCGGTCGCGGCTGCCCTGCACCTGGGGCGCGAAGGCCTGCTGCGACAGCGCCTGACGATAGAGGACCATCCACGACGGCCGGTGCTCGTCGACGAAGCCGAGGAACGACTCGAGCGCGACCCGCAGTTGTTCACGCGGGGCGAGGGTGGGATCACCCGCCGGTGTGAGCGCCTCGACGAACCGCTGTCCCTCGCGGGCGATGCACGCCGCGAACAACTCGTCCTTCGACCCGTAGTACAGGTAGAGCATCGGCTTCGAGATCGACGCCCGCGCTGCGATGGCGTCCATGGACGTGTTGTGGAAACCGTGCTCGGAGAACACTTCGACGGCGGCGTCCAGCATCTGTTGCTCGCGGACCGCACGCGGCAGTCGCTTGGTTCCGCCCGCCATGACTCCTCCCGGACTCCTCGAATGAATTTCTTACTCTACGGTAGGAAGCCTGTGGTCGAAGCAACCTGCGACATTTCAGCAGTCCAGGGCGCCCTTCGCGCGTGTCACGGTCCGTACCGACTCGTCGACCCATTCCGGTGAGAGCGTGCCCTCGGCGACGACCTGCTCGAGATGGTCGAGCACGGCGGGCACCTCGTCGGTGGTCAGCCACAGTGCCTGGTTCACGCCCGCCACCATCGCGGCCTCGACGGCTCGGTGATGCTGTAGGTATCGGTGATCGCGCGCATCCCCGACAGGTCGTCGGTGAAGATCACGCCGCCGAAGGCGGGGCCGCCGTAGGCACCCGAGCGGAGCAGGTCCACCGCTGCCGGGCTGATGCTCGCGGGCAGCCCGCCGGTCAGACCCGGCACGTCGAGGTGACCGAGCATGACGCCCACCTCGGGCGAGACCAGGCTGCGGTACGGCACGAGATCGCTCTGCTGCAGTTGCTCGATCGGCGGGGTCGTCACGGCACCGGTGTGCGAATCACCGGAGGCCGAGCCGTGACCCGGGAAGTGCTTGAGCACCGGCATGATTCCGGCGTCGATCAGTCCTCGCGCATAGGCGCCGGCGTACTGCGTGACGACCTCGGGATCGTCGGAGAACGAACGGTCGCCGATGACGGAGTCGTCGGGCTGGCTGCTCACGTCGACGTCCGGCGCGAAGTCGACGGTGATGCCCAGCGACTTCAGTTCCTGTCCGCGTTCGAACGCCATCCGGTAGGTCTCGTCGACCGTCATCGTCTGCGCCGTCGCCCGCGCGGACGGATCGGGTCCGAACAGGTCGCCCACGCGCGACACGCGGCCGCCCTCCTCGTCGATCGTGACCATGAGCGGCAATGCGCTCTGCGCGGCCACCTGCGGCACGAGACCGTCGGTGAGCATCGACGCGTCGGTCCAGCTGCCGATGAAGATGCCGCCGATCTGCTCGGATTCGACGATGGTCTGCGCGTCGGCGGCTCCGGTGACTCCGACGTTGAGCAACTGGGCGAGCTTCTGCCGCAGCGTCAGCCGGGCGAGCAGATCGTCGCCGCAGGTCGCCGACGTCGCGGCCGCGGTCGCCTCGGTGGTCGTGGTGGTGGACGAGGCGGGCGCGGTGTCGGACGAGGCGGGCGCCGGGCTCGACGTCGTCTCGACCGGGTCGTCGCCGCCCGAATCGGACGAACCGCATCCCGCGGTGGTGAGGGCGACCGCGAGCACGGCGGCGACAGTGTGACGGATCCGCATGGTGCCGACGGTAGCGGACGAACCTCGAAGACCCACAGCTCGAACCTCCCCCAGGGACGCTCCGGCGGGTTAAGGTGCACCCGAGCATCCGAATCCGACCCAGGGGGTACGCGGTGGGCGCAGATCTGATCCTCATCGCCTACGACGGTTCCGAGAACTCGAAGCGTGCCGTGCAGTATGCGGGTCGTTTCCTCGAGTCGTGCCGCGCCGTCGTCGTCACCGCCTGGGAGCCGATGGTCCGGCAGGCCGCCCGCATGTCCGGCCTGTCCGGTGTCATGCAACCCGACTGGGTGCCCGACGAGGACAGCGAGGACGTCGCCCTGTCCGACGCCCGCATCACCAACGACGAGGGTCTCGAGATGGCACGCTCGGTAGGTCTGCACGCCGAGGGCCGCACCGTCGAGGTCGTCAACGCGGTGTGGTCGGCGATCATCGAGGCCGCCGACGAGCTGGACGTCGACATCATCGTCACCGGCACCCGCGGCACCACCGGTCTGCGGTCGCTGTTGCAGTCGTCGGTGGCCGATCACGTGCTCCGGCACAGTCACCGGCCGGTCCTGATCGTGCCGCCGGGTCGCTGACGCCCCGTACCGGGTCACCGGCGCCGGGTGCGGGCAGGGATATTGTCGATCCACCATGGACGGATTCCTGCTCTCGCGCGCCGAACGCTCGGTGCACGCCACCGGCACCCGCCGGTTCTTCGACGACGTCCACTCCGCCACGCAGGCACTCCGCAGCGGTAAGGCGACGATCGTCGTCGGTGCACTGCCGTTCTCGCGGCACCGTCCGGTGGCCCTCGCGCAGCCCGACGACGTCGAGATCGTCGACGGCCCGTGGCAGGCCCCTCCCGACCTGTCGGACCTGCCGCCGGTGCGGATCTCCGCCGAACTGCCGCTGCCCCGCGTGCACGTCGAGCGGGTGCGCCGGCTCGTGGAGCAGATGTCCCTCGGGGAGATGGAGAAGGTCGTCGCCGCCCGGCGGGTCACGCTCGAGGCCGACGAACCGCTCGACCCGCTCGCTCTCGCGGCCCGCATGATCGAACGCCATCCCGACGCGGCGACGTACGCGCTGGACCTGAGCGCGGCGGGCGAACGCTATTGGGGTCACACGCTGGTCGGGGCGACCCCCGAACTGCTCGTGAGCCGCGCGGCGACACCGTCACGTGCCGTCCCCTCGCCGGGACCGCCGCACGCCGGGCCGATCCGGACGAGGACCGCCGCGCCGGTGAGGACCTGCTGACCTCGGACAAGAACCTCACCGAGCACGGTTACGTCGTCGACTGGATCCGCACCCGATTGGCCCCGCTGTGCAGCGACCTCGACATCCCCGACAAGCCCGAACTCACCGCGACACCCGATGTCTGGCATCTCGCCACGCCGATCACCGGCACCCTCCGCGACGCCGGCACCGACGCGCTCACCCTCGCCCACGTCCTGCACCCCACCCCGGCCGTGGCGGGCACCCCCACCGAGGCCGCGCTGGACGTGATCTCCCGGGTCGAGGCGACCGGCGCTTCTACGGCGGCGCGGTGCTGGTGCGACGAACAGGCGACGGCGACTGGTTCGTCGCCATCCGGTGCGCGGAGCTCAGTTCCGACGGCCGACGCGCCGTGACCTGGGCCGGAGGCGGCATCGTGGCCGATTCCGATCCCGTCGCCGAACTCGACGAGACCACCGCCAAACTACGCACGCTGCTCGGCGTGCTGGGTGTGTAGCGCACCGCGGCAACGGTGAAGATCGACTCGGAGGCTCGCACCGTCCGCCGACGCC
The DNA here is from genome assembly GCA_001017865.1 of Rhodococcus sp. IITR03. The sequence continues at coordinate 2,028,178 of LATQ01000001.1, read as the reverse complement.
TTCCGGGGTGATAGTTTGGCGCGGACCGATAGACAGCGTGGCGGCCGGCGATGACTGCCTGCGTCACTGGAGATGGGGAGACGGAATGGGGAAGTTCCTGGGACCGGGCCTGGGTAGCGTGGTCGTCGGTGCCGTACTCGGTGCCGTGGCGGTCTTCGGTGTGACGGCCGCTGTGCAGGAGAATTCGCGCCCTCAGATCGATCGCAGTGGCAACGCCGATTCGTCCCTCCTGAACCAGGTTGAGTACGGCAGCCGCTGACGGCGCCGGCAACGCTTCGAGTTCACGCACGTACCGAGCGAGACGGAGCTCCCGTCCGCCGAACCGCTGTCCCGCCGGTGGCTGTACGCAGTCGCCGCGGTGGCGGTGATCCTGTCCTTCGCCCAGGTTCCGGGCCTGGTCGTCGCCGACACCAAGTACGACCTGACGCAGAACCCGATCGGATTCCTCACGCGCGCCGCTCACCAATGGAGCAGTGTGGCGCCGCTCGGGCAGGTGCAGAACCAGGCGTACGGCTACTTCTTCCCGCACGGCTCGTTCTTCGCCGCGGGTCAACTTCTGCACATTCCCCCGTGGATCACCCAGCGGGTGTGGTGGGTGCTGCTGCTCGTCGCCGGATTCTGGGGCCTCGTCCGCCTCGCCGAAGCCCTCGGCATCGGGAGCCGTAGCTCCCGCCTGATCGCGGCGACGGTGTTCGTGCTGTCCCCGCGCGTCCTCACGACGCTCGGTTCCATCTCGTCGGAAGCACATCCGATGATGCTGGCGCCGTGGGTGCTGCTACCGCTGGTGCGGTATCTGAACACGCCGAATCCCGGCTCGGCCCGCCGGCTCGCCGCGCAGTCCGCCGTGGCGGTGACGCTCATGGGCGCGATCAACGCGGCGCGACCGCCGCGGCCTGTCTCGTCGCGGC
>LATQ01000001.1:2025132-2027170 GCA_001017865.1 Rhodococcus sp. IITR03 | reverse complement strand
GGCCGCGAAGGAGCCGACGGCAATCGCTCCCATCACCGCGCGCCGCGCCGCGAGCCGGTGCACCCACGTCTCGGGTCCGGTGACGAGTTCGGCGAGGATCATGCCTGCCGCGAACCAGGGCAGGTAGCCGGGCAGCCAGTTGGTGTGATTGATGTGGTCGGGGGTGCTCACCGGAACCCACGCCCACAGCAGCGACAGTCCGCTCACGGAGAGCAGCAGTGGGACGCGGTAGCGGGCAGCGTGCCCGCGCAGCCCACTCACCGCCAGGGCCAGCAGCGGCAGCACGAGGTAGAAGGCCACCTCCACCGACAGACTCCACATCTGGGTGAGGCCCTCGGTGAGGGTGAGTGGGACGAACACCTGCACGAGCGCGAGATTCGACCACCACACCGTCGCGCCGCCGCCCGCACCGGGCAGCAACCACAGCACCAGGATCACGACGGTCCAGTAGGCGGGGAGGATGCGGGTCGCGCGGGAGAGGAAATAGCGGGTCGTCGAGGGGGACGGTCCGAGCCCGCGGGCCGCCGCGGCGTGCGGACGCCACAGCAGGAAACCGGACAGGGCGAAGAACAGGGCGACGGCGAGGTCGAACCGTGCCCACACCCGGCCGATCAGCGGGTCGTGCACTGCGCCGGTCTGGAACGCGACGTGGGTGATCAACACACCCACTGCTGCGAAACCGCGCATCCCTTCGAGTGCAGGAAGGAATCCGCTCACGCTGCGGGTCCGGTCGGTGGTGGTCATCGGGCACCAGTGTGCCGTGTCGCGGGGCGGCGGACAGAGCAGGATCGCCCGGAACGGGACGATCCCGGCAGCGACGAAGATCGACTACCGATCCGTCCCAGCGGTGAGCGGACGCGCATATTGCCATACCGGGCTGTTAGTGTCTGAGCTCACGTGGTGTTCGCGGGCCGGATGCCAGGCGATCCGTGCAGCCCTGCTGCTGCCGGTGGGGGTACTCGATGACGACCGTTGAGTGAGGAGAAAGCATGGCTGAGCGTTCGAGCTCCGGCCGGATACTGGCAATGATTCTGGTGGGCCTGGGGGCCTTCCTCCTGGTGATCGCGATTCTCGTGCCGACGTACACGCTCGGGAAGCTGAGGACGACACCGCTCGATCTCGAGGTGACCACGGTCGCCGAGGGCACGGGCGACATCCTCAACTCCCGTCAGCTGCTCGCCGGCAACGCTCAGGTCGATCGCGACGTGCCGATCGTCGCGCAGCGCTTCGTCACCGTCGAGGATCCTTCGGACGCCGAGATCATGACGCTTCAGTCCGGTCAGACTGTGCGACGACTCGACATGCAGGGGGACACGGGTCTGGTCTCCGCCATCGTCGACCGCGTCACGGTCGACCGGAAGACGTCCATGCCCGTCTCGGCGGAGGAGTTCCCGGATCGTGTGAGCACGGTCCAGGTCAATGCCGACCGGCCGCCGGTGGAGATCGACAACCGCGAGGGACTGCAGTACAAGTTCCCGTTCGACGTCCAGCAGGAGTCGTACCCGTACTACGACATCAACGCTCGCGACAATTTCCCCATCGACTTCGTCGGTGAGGAAGAGATCAACGGCATGAAGGTCTACCACTTCCATCAGGAGATCGGCCCGATCGACCTGTCGAAGGCCGACCGCGAGGTCCCGACCTACAAGCTCAGCCTGCCCGCCTCCACCTGGGGTGTCGGCGAGGGCGACGAGCCGATCACGATGACCCGCTGGTACAACAACACTCGCGACCTGTGGGTCGACCCGGTCACCGGCGTCGTCGTCAAGGGCCAGGAGCAGCAGGACCAGTACTACGCCCGCGAGGCCGACAAGCCCGAGGTGACCGTTCTGAACGTGACGCTCCCGTTCAACGAGGAGACGATCGAGTACCAGATCGAGCAGGCCAAGGACGGCCAGGACACCATCTCCCTGTTCGGCCGCACCCTGCCGATCATCCTCGGCATCCTCGGCGTCATCCTGCTGATCGTCGGCTTCCTGCTCGGCCTCCGCGGCGGCGGCAACCGTCGCCCGGCCACCGCGACCGGCGGTCCCGCTCC
>LATQ01000001.1:2021713-2025032 GCA_001017865.1 Rhodococcus sp. IITR03 | reverse complement strand
GCTTCGCGGCGCCCGAACCGGTGTGGGCGACGGCCGCGGATCGCCCGCCATGCTGGTCGCGCTGCCCGACCTGGTGTGGGGTGTGGGCGGGCAACTGCGGCCCGCGCGCTATCCGGCGGGCTGGGAGAAGGTGTCGCAGATCGTCACGGCCGACGGCGGCGACGTGGCGGTGCTGCCCGCCGGCATGTTCCGGGTCTTCGACTTCTCCGGGCCGTGCCGGTGCTCGATCCGTCCCCGCGCATGCTGCGCGCCGACGTCCTGCAGACCGGAACCTGATCGTCGCCGAGGGCAGTGTCGCCGGGGAGGGTCGCCGCGCGGAGGACGTCGAAACCCTGCTGTTGTCCGGCGCGGATCCGAGTGCGCTCGCCGCCCGCGGGGTGGGCTGGGTGCTCGTCGAGCACGGCACACCGGGCGAATTGGGCGCCGCGAAGAGCACGCTCGGAGCCGTCGAACCCGCCTATCGCGACGACGATCTGAGCCTGTACCGGGTGGAGGGGGTCACCTCGACCCCGTCACCCCATCGCGCCCTGGCGATCGGGGCGCACGTGGTGTGGCTACTGGTACTGGCCGGCGGCGCTGGCTGCGCGCTCGGGCAGCGGGTCGGCGAGCATCGACGGCTCGTCGGCGCGCGGGAACAGTCCTGAGACGGTGTGCCCGAAGGTCGTGACGGACAGGACCTCGTGCACGCCCTCTCCCGTGGCCTCCCATGAGAACTCGCCGGCGCGGATGCGAGCCTTGTTGCCGAGCTGACGACGACGGTCGGCGTCGGCGAGCAGATCGGCGACGGCAGCGGTCAGTTCGGCGGGTGAGTCCACGAGCAGGCCGGTCACGCCGTCGATGATCGAGTCGGTCAGTCCCTTGGAGCTGCGGTAACCGATGGTGGGCACACCGTGCTGGGCGGCCTCGACCACCGCGAGACCCCACCCCTCCTTGCGCGAGGCATCACGTGAACCCAGGCGCGGGAGAGCAATTCGTGCTTGCGCTGTTCGTCGACGTGGCCGTGGAAGGTGACGGCGTCGCCGATGCCGAGTTCGGCGGCCGCATCGCGGAGGTTCTGCTCCCACCAGCCGCCGCCGATGACGTCGAGATGCAGGCCCGGGACGGTGCCGCGCAGCGTCGCGACCGCGGCGAGGGCGTCCTCGATCTGCTTGTGCGGCACCAGCCGCGAGAGCACGCACACGCTCGGGTGGCCGTGCGCGTGTCGTCGCCGCCCACCGCGACGCCCGCGGGGACGGCGTCGACACCGTTGCGGACCACCGCGATCCGCTCCCGATCGACGCCGAGAGCGCGCAGCTCGTCGGCGGACGGAAGGGAGACGGTGAGGTACTGGTTGCGGCGGTGTACGCGCGGCGACAGCGACGACTCGATCCACCAGCCGAGCTTGGCCATCAGCCTGCCCGCGACCGGCCACTGCTCACGATGGCAGTGGTGCACGAGCACCGTGACGGGCGCGCGGCGACGAGCCGGGCGAAGAACGGGATGCCGTTCTGGGTGTCGATGACGCGTCGGGACGGATTCCGGCGAGGGGGCCGACACCGAATCTGCCCGCGAGGATCGCGGCGAGCGCGCGCGGGTAGACGGTGAGCCGTCCCCCGCCGCGGCTGACGGTGATGCCGTCGATCCGGTCTCGCTCGGCAGCTCCGGGATAGGAAGCGGTCCGCAGGACGACGCGGACGCCGCGCGCCGCGAGTTGCGCCCCGACCTGCTCGAGATACCGCTCGCTGCCACCGCCCTGCGGATGCCCGGTATCGCGCCAGCAGAGCAGCAGAACCTCCCGCACGCGGTGACCCCCCTGTATGTCGACTCGACCACCCGGCCGGGCAGATGTGACTCGGACGATGACAGGGACACAGTAGCGGGTGCCGGTCGGCGACAGGTGAGGGACGAGTGCGCGGCCCGCACTAAGGTGACTGGACGTGCCATCGACGACCCGACCCCGCACCGACGTGACCCGGCTGTTCGCCCGCCGCGCCACACTGCGCCGTTCCGTGGGGTTGCTCGGCAGCTTCCGCTTCGAGCAGACGGCACCCGAGAAGTTCTACGGCGGTCTCGCGCGCGACACCGTCGACCTCATCGGCGATCTCTACTCGGGTCTGACCGGCGCCGATCTGACGGGCACCACGGTCGTCGACGTCGGTGGCGGACCGGGCTACTTCGCCGACGCGTTCACCGAGGTGGGGTCGCGCTACGTGCCGATCGAGCCCGACCCGTCCGAGATGCACGCCGCCGGCCTGCAGGTCGGCGGTGCGATCCGCGGCTCGGGCCTGGCACTGCCGGTGCGTACCGGCTCGGTGGACGTGTGCTTCTCGTCGAACGTCGCCGAACACGTCGCGACGCCGTGGGTGATGGCCGACGAGATGCTGCGCGTCACGCGGCCCGGCGGACTGATGGTGTTGTCGTACACCCTGTGGTGGGGGCCGTTCGGCGGGCACGAGACCGGTCCGTGGCACGCCTTCGGCGGCGAGTACGCGGCCCGGCGCTACGCCCGCAAGCACGGCCGGGAGCCGAAGAACCGGTACGGGGTGTCACTGTTCGACGTGGGCGCGAGCGACGGTCTGCGCTGGGCACGTTCGACGCCCGACGGTGAACTGCTCGCGGCCTTCCCCCGCTACCACCCGAGCTGGGTGTGGTGGCTCGTGAACGTGCCCGGCGTCCGGGAGTTCCTCGTCAGCAACCTGGTACTGGTCCTGCGGCGACGCTGACCCGTCGCTTAGTGTCGTCGCCATGACCGCATTGGCCCTGGACGTCGGCGGCACCAAGCTCGCCGCTGCCGTCGCCGCCGACGACGGCACCCCGCTCGAAGCCCGATCCGTACCGGTCCCCCGGAAGGACGTGTGGGGCGCGTGCGCGGGACTGCTGCGGGAGGTCGCGGAGATCGGCGACGGACCGGTGACCGCCGTGGGTATCGCCGCCGCAGGACCGGTCGACACGAACGCCGGACGATCGGTCCGATCAACATCTCCGAGTGGAGCTCCGGCTTCGCACTCGTCGACGCCGTGCGTTCCCTGTTCCCCGACGCCCGCGTCGATCTGGTGATGGACGGCCCGGCCGCGACCCTCGCCGAACAACGCTTCGCGCCGGACGCAACGTGGCCGACCTGCTCGGGGTCGTGCTCGGCACCGGTATCGGCGGCGGTCTCGTGCTCGGAGGCCGGATCGTGCGCGGCCGCACCGGAAACGCCGGCCACATCGGCACGTCGTCTCGCCCTACGGCACGACGGTGTGCGCATGCGGAGGGGTCGGCTGCATCGAGACCGTGGCGAGCGGCCCGTCGGCGGTGCGCTGGGCCCGTGCCCACGGCTGGGATGGCCCCGACGGTG
>LATQ01000001.1:2016982-2021613 GCA_001017865.1 Rhodococcus sp. IITR03 | reverse complement strand
CCTGCACCATGGTCTTCTCGCGAGAACGACGTCCGCCGGCGAATTCCCCACGCCCAGCACGCCGCTCAGCACCGCCGGAGAGCCCGGTTCCCGGCCACCGCATAGATCACCGACGACGCCGGCTGCGGTGTGTACCCGATCGCGAAGTCACCCGCCGGTCCCCGACGTCGCGCGCCCCAGCAGGCCGGACCGTCGGCCGACGTCGCGAACAGCGATATCTCGTAGCCGGGCAACGGAACCGCGGACGTGAGGACACGTCCGCGGAGTTGCTCTTCGTTCTGTGCGGTGGCGGGTGCCGCCAGGAGCGCCCAGGCCAGCGCCGTCGCTCCCACCAGTGCCGCACACTTCCGACCGATACGACTCGAACCACGCACGAGACGACCCTCTCGCCGACGGAAAGTAGTTGCAGTGCATCGTCGAACTACGTCACCGGTCAGCGTGGCACAACCGAGATGTCCGCTGTGGACGATTTCCCGGATTTCACCCCCGTATCCCCGCGGACGGCGTATCCCACAGACGGCGAATGCCGCCCCCGGCCGGAACCGGGAGCGGCATTCGTCGTGCTGTACGGACTCAGCCAGACGCTGCTTGAGGGCCTCGAACTCGTCGCGGATGCCCGAGGGCACCTTCTCACCGAGGAACTCGAACCACTCGGCGATGCCGTCGATCTCGGCCTTCCACTCCTCGACGTCGACCTTGAGGGCCTCGTCGACGTCGGCGGGATCGACATCGAGACCGTCGAGCGTGAGGTCGGCGGCGCTGGGCACGTAGCCGATCGGCGTGGACTGCGCGCCGGCCTTGTGCTCGATGCGGTCGACGATCCACTTGAGCACGCGCGAGTTCTCGCCGAAGCCGGGCCACAGGAAGCGGCCGTCGTCGCCGCGACGGAACCAGTTGACGTAGAAGATCTTCGGCAGCTTGTCCTCGTCGGCGTTCTTGCCGAGCGTGATCCAGTGGTTCAGGTAGTCGCCGGCGTTGTAGCCGAGGAAGGGCAGCATGGCCATCGGGTCGCGACGGACGCTACCGACCTTGCCCTCCGCCGCGGCGGTCTGCTCGGACGACAGGGTCGCGCCGAGGAAGGTGCCGTGCTGCCAGTCGAAGGACTCGCTGACGAGGGGCACCGTCGTCTTGCGGCGGCCACCGAACAGGATCGCGGAGATCGGCACACCCTGCGGGTCGTCCCACTCGGGGGCGAGGATCGGGCACTGCGACATCGGGGTGCAGTAGCGCGAGTTCGGGTGCGCGGCGTTGGTGCCGGACTCGGGGGTCCAGTCGTTGCCCAGCCAGTCGGTGAGGTGCGCCGGGGTCTCGCCGCCGATGCCCTCCCACCAGATGTCGCCGTCGTCGGTCTTCGCGACGTTGGTGTAGATGGTGTTGCCGGCCTCGATGGTCGCCATCGCGTTCGGGTTCGAGTCGGCGCTGGTGCCCGGCGCGACACCGAAGAAACCGAACTCGGGGTTGACGGCGTAGAGGCGGCCGTCCTTGCCGAAACGCATCCACGCGATGTCGTCACCGAGGGTCTCGGCACGCCAGCCCGGGATGGTCGGCTGGATCATCGCGAGGTTGGTCTTGCCACAGGCCGACGGGAACGCCGCGGCGATGTAGTAGGCCTTGTCCTCGGGCGAGATCAGCTTGAGGATCAGCATGTGCTCGGCCAGCCAGCCCTCGTCGTGGGCCATGGCCGACGCGATGCGCAGCGAGTAGCACTTCTTGCCGAGCAGGGCGTTGCCGCCGTAGCCGGAGCCGAAGCTCCAGATCTCACGGGTCTCGGGGAAGTGGGTGATGTACTTCGTGTCGTTGCACGGCCACGGGACATCCTGCTGACCGGCCTCGAGCGGCGCACCCACGGAGTGCAGCGCCTTGACGAACGGACGGTCGGTGCCGAGCTTCTCGAGCGCCGCGCTGCCCATGCGGGTCATGATGCGCATCGAGACGACGACGTACTCCGAGTCGGTCAGCTCGACGCCGAGCTTCGGGTCCTCGGCACCGAGCGGGCCCATGCAGAAGGGCACGACGAAGAGGGTGCGTCCACGCATGCTGCCGCGGTACAGCTCGGTCATCGTGGCGCGCATCTCGTCGGGGTCGACCCAGTTGTTGGTCGGGCCCGCGTCGATCTCGTTCTTCGAGCAGATGAAGGTGCGCGACTCGACGCGTGCGACGTCCGACGGATCGGAATTGGCCAGGAACGAGTTCGGCTTCTTCTCGTCGTTCAGACGCGTGAAGGTGCCGGCCTCGACCAGCTGAGAGGTCAGACGGTCCCATTCCTCATCGGATCCGTCGGCCCATACGACACGATCGGGCTGGGTGAGCTCGGCAATCTCCTGGACCCAGGCAAGCAACTCGGCATGCTGGGTCGGGAGCTTGTCGTCGGTACCGTTCAAACCGGGAATGGTCGCTGAGGTCATCAAAACTCTCCTGGGGTGTGCCCGGAACCGGGATCCCACCTTCGACCTGCACGTTCTTCTGTGCGGACGATGGCAGACCCGGGCTTGCCCCTCTCGGCAGGGGTACCACCTACTTCGTCCGTGGCCGAACAGGCGAAGTAGGCGCCGGATGTCCTTTTCATAGAGGTTAACGTCGGAATGCAGACCGGCGTCACTCGGGGCCGGTCGGAAATCTCACAGAAACGATTCAGAACTTGCGCACAATACCGTCCCCTCCCCCTGCTGCGCAGCCGGATATGAATCACTTCGACTCTTCTCCGTGGTGTACGTCGTATTCAAGGCTACCTGTGTCCAGTCGGCTCCACCGACCCGATCCGTCGAGCTCGCGACAGTATTCCCACACGCCGTAACGGCCGTCGTCCGCGATCACCGACAGGCGGTCGCTGCTGCCGTCGAGATCGGTGTCGGTGGCCACCACCAGGCCGTCGCCCCAGTCGCCACCGACCCCCCAGCGCTCGGTATCGGCGACGACCGTCTCGGCAGCGCCGTCACCGTCGAGGTCCGTGGTCGGGGCGAGCGCGTCGGCCAAGGCGGCCACCTCGGCCGGATCGAACCCGGACGGATCGAACGGATCGGTGAACGGCTGGGGTGCGCCACCCGAGCCGGCGAATTCGGCCATCGTCTCCCCTTTCCGACCCGGCACCCGCCGGATCGCTCCTATCCGGTTGGACGCACCCCCGCGCCCTGCGGTTCCGGGATGTGTCCGAGTGCCGTCAGGTCGCGTTCGCACGCGGCGATGCGGGCACGCCGCTCGCCACGGCGACGGGTGATCTCCACGTCGATCGCGGCGACGCGCTCACGCACGCGGGTCGCATGCCGGTCGCGCGCGGCGACCGCGAGCGCGGTGGACTGCAGTTCCGTCTCGTGGATGCGGGTGCGGATCCAGGTGTCGAGTTCCGCCCGTACGGTCGCGAGCTCGTCGGCGATCCACCGCCGCATCCGGTCGCGGTAGGCGATGCGCCTGCGGATCCGCATCAGCCATCCGGCCGCCGGGACCGCGCACGCGATCGCGACCACCAGCGACATCCAGCCCGGCAGGTCCCCGAACGGGTGAGGAGCAGTCTGCCGAGACCGGCACCTGCCGACGCACCGAAGACCACCGTCAGCGTGTCCTCCATCGACCGCGCGGTCTGCGGTGGGCGGGCCGTGCGCGTGGGTTCCGGCGCCGGCGTGCCCGGTGCGATCCTGGCCGTCTCGTCGGTGAGCCGCGCGCACAGGTCGTCGACGTGGGCGTCGATCGTCGTGACCACCGCATCCGCGTCCGCGGTCTCGAGCACCTCGCCCGCAGCCGTGGACGCCGCCCGCACGCGCATCGCGACCTCCTGCAACAGCGTCACCTGCAGCCGGCGCAGGTCGGGACCGGAGGTCGCGGGTGGTGCTGCGGCAGTGAGGCGGGAGCGCTCCGCACGCAGGTCCCCTTCCTCGTCCTCCGCGCTCAGGCGCCCGATCTCCTCCTCGATCATCGGCCGGGTGGCGGCGACGACCGCTGCTCGTGCTCGTCGCGGGTCGTGCGACGACCGGACCGTCGCGGCCAGGACGTCCCGCAGTTCGACGAGTCCGGACGCGGTGAACAGGGTCTGCCGGACCGCCTCGCTCGCGTCGTCTTCGAGTTCGCGTGCCCGCCGCGCGGCTGCGGCGCTCACGGGCAGGATCACGACCCGCGGCAACCAGGACGCGTGCCGCTGCAGGATCTCGACGTCGCGTCGCGCACCGCACGCCAGTCGGGGAAGCGGTCGATGCCCGTCAACGCACAGACGACCTCGATCGACTCGGCTGCCGCCGCGCGCACGAGGTCCAGTTCGGTGCGGCCGATCGTCGCCGACGGGTCGAGCACCACGAGAGTGACGGCGCGGCCCTCGTCCGTGATGTCCGGCCCGCCAGATGTCGTAGCTCCGCTGCCAGCGTGCCGGCGCCGGAACCGGGCACTCCGACGACCCGCACGCCGGTCGCGGCCGGCCCGTGCAGTCCCATCCATCCGCGCCGGGTTCCATCGCGCGCAGGACGTCGTCGGCCGGATCCACGAGTCCGCTCGGCGGTGTCACTGCGGTCCTGCGGCGACGGACTCCATCGGGCCCAGCCCGATCAGGTCGAGGGTCTGTTCGACGAGTTCGCGCGCCTGCGGTGCAGCCGGGACACCCGCCACGACCCGGGCGAGCTCCTCGTCGCGTAGCGCTCACGGCGCACGCC
>LATQ01000001.1:2012787-2016882 GCA_001017865.1 Rhodococcus sp. IITR03 | reverse complement strand
ACTCCCGGCCGGTCCCGGCCGCCCCGGCGACCTGCACCCGCAGCGCGGCCGCATGCTCGGCCAGCGCCCTGCGAATCAACCGCCCTGCCTGCGCATCCCGTTGTTCGACCTGCGCGGCGAGGTGGTGCCACAACTCCCCCGTCATGATCCCCCGATCGTCGGCGGAGATTGTCGCAGAGAGACCGCTGACAGGCAGCCGAACGAATGCTTCCCTGAGAAAACACTGTGGCCACTCAGGTCACTCCCGCCACACACTCTCGGAATACGCGACAATGGACGGGTGAACGAAGCCGATCAGCACACCACCGAGACGCTCGACGAGCGCCCGACCCGCGGGAACCGCCTGTACCCCAGGGTGACGAGTTTCCGGTCCCGCCGTGGATCGCTGACCGACCCTCAGCAGCAGTGCTGGGACCGTCGTTGGCCCGAACTCGGTAAGGAGGTCGGCGACGAACCGCTCGACGTCGACGCATGGTTCGGCCGCTCCGCGCCCCTCGTCCTCGAGATCGGATCCGGAACGGGAACCGCCGCGGTTGCCATGGCCCAGGCCGAGCCCGAGGTGAACCTCATCGCCGTGGAGGTCTACAAGCCCGGCATCGCCAGACACTGCAGAACATCGAACGCAGCTACGACACCGACGCGCCGATCCGGAACCTGCGGATCCTGCGCGGCGACGCCGTCGAGGTGCTCGAGAAGATGCTCACCACCGAGTCGCTCACCGGCGTGCGGGTCTTCTTCCCGGATCCGTGGCCCAAGGCCCGCCACCACAAGCGCCGGCTCTTGCAGGCCCCGACGTTCGCCCTGATCGCCGACCGGTTGAAGCCTGGTGGAGTGCTGCACGTGGCCACCGACCACGCCGATTACGCCGAGGCCATCGCCGAGGTGGGCGATGCCGAACCACGCCTCGCCCGCTTCACCGGCACCTCCCCGATCAGCTCGAACGCCCGGTCACCAAGTTCGAGGACAAGGCACACCAGGTGGGTAGCGCGATCAACGAGTTCGTCTGGGGGAAGATCGGAGCATGAGTGTCCATGAAGAGCTTCCCGGCGTGACCGATTCCTCCGCGATCGACGGCGTCGAGCCGTCCGTAAGGTCCTGCTCGTCTGGGACGCACCCAACCTCGACATGGGCCTCGGCGCGATCCTCGGCGGCGGCCCACCGCCGCCTACCGTCCGCGCTTCGACGCTCTCGGCCGATGGCTGCTCGGGCGCACCGCCGAACTGTCGCGTCTGCACTCCGCGACCCTCGAACCCGAGGCCACGGTGTTCACCAACATCGCCCCCGGCAGCGCGGACGTCGTCCGCCCCTGGTCGAGGCCCTGCGTAATGTGGGCTTCGCGGTGTTCGCCAAGCCGAAGATCGACGAGGACAGCGATGTCGACTCCGACATGCTGAACCACATCGAGCTGAGGCACCGGGAGGGTCTCGCCGGTGTCATGGTGGCCTCCGCCGACGGGCAGGCGTTCCGTGAACCCCTCGAGAGGCTCGCTCAGGAGGGCATCGCGACCCAGGTGCTCGGTTTCCGCGAGCACGCCAGCTGGGCGGTGACCTCCGAGATCATCGAGTTCCTCGATCTCGAGGACATTCCCGGTGTGTTCCGCGAACCGCTGCCCCGCGTCAGCCTGGAATCGCTGCCCGACGAGGGTGCCTGGCTGCAGCCGTTCCGACCGCTTTCTGCTCTCCTGGTGGGGCGCAAGAGCGTCGCCGAATAGGAGACTTACGTGTTCGACCGTTGGGGAGAGCTCGTCTACCGCGCGCGCTTCACCGTCATTGCGGTGATGGTCGCGGGGTTGCTCGCGCTCGCCGGGTACGGGCTGAGCCTGAACGATCACCTCAGCCAGAGCGGCTGGGACGATCCCGGTTCGGAGTCCGTCGCCGCTGCCAAGCTCGCCGACGGCACCTTCGGCCGCGACACCGCGGGCGACGTGCTGGTGCTGTACACGGCGCCCGAGGGCAGCACGGTCGACGATCCCGCGTTCTCCGCGAAGATCACCGACAGCCTGAACTCGCTGGTCGCGGAGCACCCCGACGAAATCCTCAAGATCAACGGTGCGTACTGGCCCACGGACAACGCACCGTCGCTGCCGACGCTGGCCGACCCGTCGCGCCAGCACGCGATCGCGTCGATCGCCATCGCCGGCGAGGACGACACGGAGCTGACCGGCAACTTCCGCGAGGTCAAGGACGCCTTCTACATCGACGGCGTCGACGTGCAGCTCGCCGGTCTGCAGCCGATCTCCGGCGCGCTGAACGACACGATGGCCAACGACATCAAACGCATGGAGATCCTCGCGATCCCCGCCGTCGGCATCCTGTTGTTCTTCGTCTTCGGCGGTGTCGTCGCGGCCGCTCTCCCGCTGATCACCGGTGGTCTCACGATCATCGCGGCGAACGGCATCGTCCGGTTGATCACCAACTTCACCGAGGTCAACTCGTTCGTCGCACCGGTCGTCTCACTGATCGGTCTCGGCCTGGCGATCGACTACGGCCTGTTCATGGTGTCGCGTTTCCGTGAGGAACTCGCCGAGGGCTACGACACCCCGGCGGCGGTGCGACGCACCGTCATCACCGCAGGTCGCACGGTGGTGTTCTCGGCGACGATGGTCGTCACCAGCTCGGTGGCCTCGTGCTCTTCCCACAGGCTTCCTCAAGTCGGTCGCCTACGGCGCGATCTCGGCGGTTTCGCTGGCCGCCCTGCTGTCGATCACGATCCTGCCCGCCATCCTGAGCATCCTCGGCCGGCGCATCGACAAGTTCGGCATGAAACGCTTCGGGCAGATCCAGTCGAACGAGCAGGTCGAGAACAGTTTCCTCGGCCGCCTCTGCCGCTGGGTGATGGTCAACCCGATGAAGGTGACCATCCCGACGGTCATCGGTCTGCTGCTGCTCATCATGCCGCTGACCGGCATCAAGTTCGGCGGCATCAACGAGACCTACCTGCCGCCCGAGCACCCCACGCGCGTCGCGCAGGAGACCTTCGACGAACTGTTCCCCGGCCAGCGCGCCGAGCCGGTCAAGCTCGTCGTCCGCGGCGCCGAGGGCGGCGATCTCAACAAGATCATCACGACGGCCAGCGAGGCTCCCGGCCTCGTCGAGAAGTTCCAGATCACCGGCCCCGCGAAGGACGGCGTCCGCGTGCTCAAGGCCGGTCTGACCGACCGCAACGAGTCCGCCGACACCATCGAGTACCTGCACGCGGCCGAATGGCCCGAAGGTGTCGAAGTGCTCGTCGGCGGTACCCCGGCGATCGAGCAGGACTCCATCGCTGCCCTGCTCGAGACCCTGCCGCTGATGGTCGTGGTCGTCGTGCTGTTGACGACGTTGCTGATGTTCCTGGCGTTCGGCTCGCTCGTGCTGCCGGTCAAGGCCGTGTTGATGAGCGCCCTGGGCCTGGGTTCGACGCTGGGCATCCTCACCTGGATCTTCATCGACGGCAACGGCGCCGATCTGCTCAACTTCACCCCGGGACCGATCATGTCGCCGGTGCTCGTGCTGATCATCGCGATCGTGTACGGCCTGTCGACCGACTACGAGGTGTTCCTGCTCTCCAGAATGGTCGAGGCGAGATCGTTGGGGGCGAGCACCACCGAGTCGATCCGTATCGGTACCGCCCACACCGGTCGCATCATCACCGCGGCCGCCTGATCCTCATCGTCGTCACCGGTGCCTTCGGGTTCTCGGAGCTGGTGATGATGAAGTACATCGCGTTCGGCATGATCGCCGCGCTGATCATCGACGCGACCGTCATCCGCATGTTCCTCGTGCCCGCCGTGATGAAGCTGCTCGGCGACGACTGCTGGTGGGCCCCGGCGTGGATGAAGCGGGTCCAGGAGAAGATCGGCCTGGGCGAGCCGATCCTCGCCGACGAACTGATGCCCGAGGACGTTCCCGAGCTCATCACCGTCGGCATGTTCGGTCCGGCGACGGTCGCGGCCACGGGCGCGCACCGCTTCCCGGCAGGCGCCTTCGAGGGCGGCTCCGACCTCACACAGCCGTTGCCCAAGATCGCTCCGCCGAGGCCTGCCGCCGAACAGCGCAGCTCCGCGATCTCACGCCGCCGCCGGGTGCGACGGGCAGGCCCCGGGGCCGTCCTTCG
>LATQ01000001.1:2009297-2012687 GCA_001017865.1 Rhodococcus sp. IITR03 | reverse complement strand
ACCTTCGGCACCGGACTCGCAGCGTCCCCCGAGCACTCGGCGTACCGCCGACTCCGGCGCAGGGACCTGCCCGGCGCCCGTGCCGGGTACTCAGCAGCCGCCCACGCAGGGCATGCTGCCGCCGACACAGGGCATGCAGCCGCCGCCACAGAACGGTCCCCGTGCGCCTCTACCCTCCCGGTCCCGTGGTCCGGAGCAGCCGTCCCGCCCGGCCGGCGAGCGGCCGGAAGCGCGGGCGAACGAATCGCAGCCGGAGCAGAACGACGCGGAGTCGCGGAGGCGTGGACGCCACGGTCCCGACAGCGGTCGTTCGATCAGCGTCAGCGAGCTGATCGCCCGGCAGCGTCGCGACTGATCTCCGAACGAACTCGAGGCGACCCGCAGAGCGGTCGCCTCGGGTGTTTCCGGGTCAGCTGCCGTTGAAGAACTTCCGCAGCCGCGTGGACAGCGGATGGGTGACGTTGAAGCTCCCGCCGCGGACCTTGCCCGTCACCACGACGTGCAGCGGCCCGTACGGCGCTCCGCCGCGCACCTTCGACGACACGCTCGACGCGACGTTCTCGACGCCGTTGACGTCGGCCGTGGCCTCGGCGGGGAGCACGATGTTGATCGAGCTGAGGTAGTCGCTCACGTCGATCCGCACGACCTGCGTCTGCATCACCGCCTCGGTGAAGTCGAGGGTCACGGAGGACGCGACGGTGTCGAGGACGATGGTGGGCGGCACGTGCCAGCGACCCTTGCGTTCGATGCCGGAGACACGGCCCTTGATCACGAGAGGAGCGCCCTGGCCGGTCGCGGGGAATGCAGCCGCACTCGGCGCTGGGTAGCCGGCCGCACTCGGCGCGGGATAGTGCGCCTGCGACATACCCGGCAGATTCTGTTCCTGGAACTCGGGCCGGATCTGGATACCGGGTAGGTCGACGAGCACCTGGTTCAGGTCGCCTCGGGTCTTGGCCGCGAGGACGGTGTCCATCCGTTCGGTGAACTCCCCGAGCGAGAGCATTCCCTGCCCGACCGCCCGCTGCAGAAGTTCGCCGACGTGCTCGCGTTCGGCGTCCGACACCCGCAGATCCTTCGGTTCCATGCCCCCGAGCTTAACGGGACGAACGGTATGCCTCCGAAGTCGTCCGGGCACTGTGCGGGGCGCTATTCGAGGCCCTGTTCGATGACGTAGCGGGTGAGTTCGACGCGGTTGGCGAGCTGCAGTTTGCGCAGCGTCGCCTGGACGTGGTTCTCCACCGTGCGGTGGCTGAGCGTCAGTCGCGCTGCGATCTGTTTCGCCGACAACCCTTTCGCGACGAGACGCAACACTTCGGTCTCTCGGCCGTGAGCGTCGGTGGGAGTCTCCGGTCGGCGAGGTCGTTCGACATCCGGCGGTACTCGCCGAGCACGAGCCCGGCCAGGCCGGGGGTGAAGACGGCCTGTCCCCGCGCGGTCGCGAGAACGGCATCGACGAGTTCGTGCACCGAGGCGCTCTTCACGAGATAGCCGGACGCGCCCGCCTTGATCGCGCCGAGCACGTCGTCGCGTTCGGAGGACGCCGACAAGACCAGCACCCGGCTGTCCGGAGAGACCTCGAGGACCGCGCGGGTCGCCTCGGTGCCGGTGCCGTCGGGCATCGCCATGTCCATGAGCACGACGTCGGGACGGACGACCGCGGCGCGACGCGCGGCGCTCGCGACACCGTCGGCCTCGGCGACGACGGTGAACCCGGCCTCCTCGAGGTCACGTCCGACGGCGTTGCGCCAGATCGGGTGGTCGTCGACCACCATCACGCTGACGGTGCCGCGTTCCTCCGTGGTGTTCCCGTGTGTTTCCACGCTGATCTCGGCCACTCATTCCCCCTTCGGTACCCGGATCTCCCATTCGGTTCCTTCGCCTACCTCGCTGTCGAGCAGTGCGACGCCGCCGAGCCATTCCGCTCGCCCGACGATCGACTTGGACACCCCCATGCGTCCCTGTTCGCGAGCTTCGTCGAGTCTGCCCGGTTCGATCCCGACGCCGTCGTCCCGGATGCTGAGCACGATCTCGTCGCCGAGATCCTCGAGAAGGATGTAGGCGGCGGCACCGGCACCGGCGTGCAGTTGCGTGTTCGACAGCGCCGCCGTCGTGAGCGCCGCGAGTTCCTCCGCTCGATCCGCGGGATCATGATCGGGTCGGCGGGCGCGGACACCGTCGCACCGGTCCCGGCCCGGGCCCGGACGAGGGCGGTGAGGTCGGCGTACTCACCCGCGGTCGACGTCGGTGTCCTGTTCGGAGATCAGCTGCCGCAACGCGGCCTCCTGCTCCCGTGCCAGCTCGGCGAGTTCCGTCGCATCGCCGCCCAGCTCGAGTCCGCGCCGTTGCACGAGCGCGAGCACCTGGAGCACGCCGTCGTGCACCTGCCGGGCGAGCCGGTCCCGTTCCTCGGTGGCGGCTGCCACGCGCACGGCCTGCTCGAGTTGCCGGTGTGCACTGCGCGCGGTGGTGGTGGCGAAACCCATCGCCACACCGCATGCGACGAGCACGGGCGCCGTCGCGTCCCGCCACAGGTCGAGGTTGATCTGGTCGCGCACGACCGCGCTGACGACGGACATCAGCAGCGCCGAGCCGATGCCGGTGAGCGGACCGCCGAGGATCGCGGCCGACAGCACGGCGTTGGCGACCCACAGCGTGGTGGGCATGGTCTGGTGGTTGCTGTACCAGTCGTGGTCGGCGACCAGCCGGGTCGCCGCCATCAACGCGACGGCGAGGATCTGGTCCACCACGGTGACCGTGCGCCTCAGTCGTGCCTCGCGGGAGAGCAGCACCGCCGAGACGAGCGACCACGTCACGAGCACTCCGACGAAGAACCACGACAGCCCCGGACGGGTGTAGTTCACGACGGTCGAGAACTGCGATCCCACCGCGTATGCGACGGTCACGAGCCGGAAGACCTGGGCGGCCCGCCACAGGGGCGCATCCGCATCCGGACCGGTCGGAGACGGCCTCATGTGTACGTTTCGCACCTTTCGTCACAATGGGTGGGGCGAGTGAATCCAACCACTCCTCGCCCCCAACGGTGACCGCACCATCCTGTGACCGTCCGCACAGTGGTTTGATTTGAAGTCGTGCTGAGGTCGTACCGAGCTGTCGCCGCCACCTTGCGGAGTCGTTGGCCGCTCTACATGGTCTCCATGGGTGCGTCGAACCTGTTCGGTGCGATGCTCGTGTTCGCCTTCGTCCGATACGGCATCCCGATCGCCGAGACCGACGCCATCATCGCGGATCGGGTCCGCAACTTCGCGGTCTTCGCGGTGTACCTGGTCTTCGCCGGGATCGTGAGCCTCGGCGCCGCGGCGATCACGCTGCGCTCGGTCGTGCGGTGGGCAGCTCCGCGGCGGCCCGCCCACCCGGGCCGAACAGATGGGC
>LATQ01000001.1:2007032-2009197 GCA_001017865.1 Rhodococcus sp. IITR03 | reverse complement strand
GGCGATCACGCTCCAGCTCGGTCGTGCGGTGGCAGCTCCGCGGCGGCCCGCCCACCCGGGCCGAACAGATGGCGGCCCTGCACGCCCCGCTGCGACAGGCGATCGTGCATCTCGGCCTGTGGCTGCTCGGCGGTGTGCTCTTCGTCTTCCTCACCGCCGAGGAGATGCCGTCGCTCGCGGTGGCGGTCTCGCTCACCGTCGCAATGGCCGCGACCAGCACCTTCGGTTTCACCTACATGCTCGGTGAACGCATCCTGCGGCCGGTCGCGCGCGGGCGCTGAGCGAGGGGAACTTCGACCGGACGATGGCTCCCGGCGTCGGTACGCGCCTGGCCATGACCTGGGGTCTGGGCACGCTCATGCCGGTCGCCGGGATCGTGCTGCTGTGCGTGACGCAGTTGAGCGCCAACACCGACTTCGACGCCGACGCGCTCGCCCTGTCCGTACTCGCGCTCGCGGTGACGTCGATCGGCCTCGCGCTCGTGTTGTCGCTGCTGACGTCGGCGCAGATCTCCGACCCGATCAAGCAGTTGCGCTGGGCGATCGAACGCGTGCAGCGCGGCGCCTCGGGAGTGCAGGTCGAGGTGTTCGACGGCAGTGAGATCGGACGCCTGCAGGTCGGCTTCAACCGCATGATGGCCGAGTCCGACGAACGCCGACGTCTGCGGGAGTTGTTCGGTCAGCACGTCGGCGAGGACGTCGCGCGCCGGGCCCTGCAGTACGGCACCGAACTCGGTGGTGAGACGCGCTACGTCGCGGTGCTGTTCGTCGACATGGTGGGTTCGACGGCGACGGCCGCCGAGCGCCCGCCGAGCGAGGTCGTCGAACTGCTCAACGAGTTCTTCCGTGTCGTCGTCGAGGTGGTCGACCACCATCACGGCTTCGTCAACAAGTTCATGGGCGACGCGGCATTGGTGATCTTCGGCGCTCCCCTCGACCGGCCCGACGCCCCCACGGCGGCGCTCGCGGCGGCCCGCGAACTGCGTTTCGCTCTGGACGAGATCACCGGACTCGATATCGGGATCGGCGTGTCGGCGGGACTCGCGGTGGCCGGCAACATCGGCGCGGCGGAGCGCTTCGAGTACACGGTGATCGGCGACCCGGTCAACGAGGCCTCGCGCCTGACCGAGCTCGCGAAACTGCGTCCGAGCAGGGTTCTCGCGTCATCGAGCGCGTTGTACTTCGCGGACGACGAGGAGCGCAGCCACTGGGAACTCGGCGACGAGGTGCAGCTGCGCGGCCGGCGGCGGATGACCCATCTCGCCTGGCCCGTGCGCTATCCCGGAGCCCCCGGAGAAGCGAACGGGACGGACGAATCGAACACTTCGACGGACGAGTGACGGCCCGTCCCGCAGGACCCGCGAACGACGCGGAACGTCCATAGCGCCCTCTTCGTGACCCGACGGTCGGTTACGGTGAACAGCGTGGCGCAGCCGCACGACGATCCTCCATGCCCCGACGCCACGCCGCGTCGGGGCTCGTTCCGGTGGATCAAGTGGGTGTCGGCGATCGCCCTCGTTGCTCTGCTGACGGTCGAGGCGATCTACTGTGGCCGACGATGAGCGACTCGTGGCGCGCGGTCACGGAGATGCACTGGGGCTGGTTCGCGGCGGCCGTGCTGGCTCAGATGATCTCTCTCAGCGGCTTCGCGGGAGTACAGCAGCGACTGCTCCGCGCCGGCGGGGTGCGCGTCGGGCACTGGCGGTCGGCGTCGGTGATCTACGGCAGCACGGCGATGGCGGTGACCCTGCCCGCAGGCCCGGTCTTCTCCACGGCCTTCACCTACAAGCAGACCCGCAAGTGGGGTGCGACCCCCGTGGTCGCCTCGTGGCAGCTCGCGGTTTCCGGCGTCATCGCGGCCGTGACCCTGGCGTCGGTGGGCATGATCGGTGCGTTCGCGGTCGGCAGCCGGATCAGCCCCGTCACGCTCGTGTTGTCGCTCGCCGGGGCGATCGCGTTGATCTTCGGCCTGCGGTACGTCGCGAAGAACCCCATGTCGATCGAAGCGGCGGGCACGTGGGTGCTCCATCGGGTCAACCGCATCACGAGGAAGCGAGGGACACCGGCTTCGACGTCTTCGAACGCACCCTCGCGCAGCTCGAGGCCGTCGAACTCGCGCGTCGCGACGGTGTGGCCGCGGTGGCGTGGTCGGCCGTGCACCGCGCC
>LATQ01000001.1:2005108-2006932 GCA_001017865.1 Rhodococcus sp. IITR03 | reverse complement strand
GACGTCGTCACCGGCGGGCAGGTTCGCCGCGAGCGCCCGCACGGTGGGGGCCTCGAACAGCGACCGCACCCCCAGATCGGTGCCGAAGCGTCGTTGATGCGCGAGATCACCCGGGTGGCGACCAGCGAGTTGCCGCCGAGCTCGAAGAAGCTGTCGTCGGCGCCGACCTCGGCGACACCGAGCTGGTCGGCGAAGATCGCGGCCAGCGCGGTCTCGGTGGGCGACATCGTCGCCGCCCCGCCGGCGCCGGTGAAGACCGGTTCGGGTAGTGCCTTGCGGTCGAGTTTGCCGACGGCGGTCAGCGGGATCTCGTCGAGCACCATGATCGCGGCGGGCACCATGTGAGGCAGCCGCGCCGCCAGCGCCGCGGCCAGCTGCTCCGGGTCGAGGGTGCAGCCGGCGTCGGGCAGCACATAGGAGACGAGCATCTGCTCCCCGGAGGGTGCGGCGCGGCCGAGGGTGACGGCGAAGGCGACGTCCGGGCGGTCGCTCAGCGCGGCGTCGATCTCGCCGAGTTCGATGCGGAAGCCGCGGATCTTGACCTGGAAGTCGGAGCGGCCGAGATATTCGACGGTCACCGAACGGGCGGGATGGCGCGGGTCGCGGATACGCCAGCGGGTGACATCGCCGGTGCGGTACATGCGCGAGCCGGGCGGGCCGAAGGGGTCGGCGACGAAGCGGGTCGCGGTCAGGCCGGGCCGGTCGTGATAGCCGCGGGTGACGCCGGGGCCGGCGATGTACAGCTCCCCGGCGACCCCGGCCGGCACCGGGTGCAGCCGACCGTCGAGGATCAGCTCGTCGATGCCGCACACCGGATGGCCGATGGTGACGGTCTCCCCCGGCACCAGCATGTCGGTGATGTTGCAGACGATGGTGGTCTCGGTGGGACCGTACGCGTTGTACATCCGCCGCCCCGGTGCCCAGCGCGCCACCAGTTCCGGCGGGCACGCCTCACCCGCGACGGTGACCGCCTCGCACTCGACGCCGGTCGGGTCCACCGACGCCAGCGCGGCCGGGGTGGAGAACAGGTGGGTGACCCGTTCGCGGCGCAGCAGCGCGGACAGTTCGTCGCCGCCGTAGATGTGGGCGGGCACCACCACCAGGGTCGCGCCGATGCCGAAGGCGGTCATGTACTCGAAGATCGACGCGTCGAAGCTCGGCGAGGGAGAAATGCGAGACCCGCGCCGCCGGGGGCGGGGCCAGGCGGGTGTGCAGGGTCGCCGACAGGTTCGCCAGGCCGCGGCGCGGACCACCACGCCCTTGGGGCGGCCGGTGGAGCCGGAGGTGTAGATCAGGTAGGCGGGATGGTCGAACAGCAGCGTGCCCGGCCGGTCGTCGTCGGTGACCGGCTCATCACCGGCCTGCGCGATCCGTGCGTCGAGATCCGGATCGTCGAGGACGAGCCAGGGCACCGTGCCGGGCAGCTCGTCGCGGTGCGCGGCGGTGGTCAGGCCCAGGATCGCCCCGGAGTCGGTGAGCATGTACTCGATGCGTTCGGCCGGATATTTCGGGTCGACGGGCACGAAGGCGGCCCCGGACTTGGCGACCGCCAGATCACCGCCACCGATTCGAGGGAGCGGGCGATGCCGACGGCGACGAAGGTCTCCGGTCCGGCCCCGGCGTCGATGAGGACGCGGGCGAGCCGGTTGGACCAGGTGTCGAGTTCGCCGTAGGTCATGCGCCGGTCCTCGCATACCACCGCCTCGGTGTCCGGCACGACCGCGGCGACCGCGCACAGGATCTCCGGCAGGGTCTGCGCGGAGCGCGCCGGGTCGCCGTGCGCCGGGACCAGCCCGGTGACCTCGTCGCCGCCGACGAACGGCA
>LATQ01000001.1:2002185-2005008 GCA_001017865.1 Rhodococcus sp. IITR03 | reverse complement strand
CCGTCGCGTGTCGGCCGTCGCCGTGGTCATCGCGGCGATGGCCTCGCTCAACACGGCCCTGCCGACATCGCGGTCGACACCGGCGCGACGCAGTCCCAGCTGACGTGGATCGTCGACGGCTACACCCTCGCACTGGCGGCACTGCTCCTCCCGGCCGGCGCGCTGGGCGATCGGCTCGGTCGCCGCGGTGTCATGATCGTCGGCCTGATCGTCTTCGCCGCCGGTTCGCTGTTGCCGCTGGTCGCCGATGCACCGTTGTGGATCATCGGGGCGCGCGCAGTTGCAGGTGTCGGCGCAGCGTTGGTCATGCCGTCGACGTTGTCGCTGATCACTGCAGGTTTCGCCGAGGCTCATCGGCACGTGTCATCGGCATCTGGGCCGGTGTGGCCGGATCGGGTGCCGTGCTCGGCATGATTCTGTCGGGACTGGTGCTCGAATACGCGTCGTGGCGGGTGATCTTCGCGGGTTCCGCCGCCATCGCGATCCTGCTGGTCGCCCTGTCGTTCACCATCGACTCGTCGCGCTCGACGCAGCCGTTGCCGTTCGACTTCGGGGGCGGCACCCTCGTCGTCCTCGCCGTGGGCCTGTTCGTCCTCGGGGTGATGGAAGGTCCGCATCGTGGATGGACGGACGCGCTGACGCTCGGATCGATGATCGCGGGCCTCGCGGCGGCAGTCGGATTCGTCCTTGTCGAACTCCGGTCGAAGGCGCCGCTCCTGGACGTGCGGTTGTTCCGCCAGCGGGCGTTCGGTGTGGGCGCGGCCGGGTTGTCGTTCCAGTATCTCGCGGGTTTCGGTCTGTTCTTCCTCATCGTGCAGTACCTGCAGCTCGTGCTGGGCTACTCGCCGCTGCGGGCCTCCCTGGCACTGACGCCGATCTTCCTCGTCGTCATGGGCCTGTCGCTCGCCGTGCCCGCGCTGCTGACGCGGTGGCATCCGCATCCTGCTCAGCGCCGGCTTGGCGCTGATCGGCGTCGCACTGATCCTCATGGGCCTGCTCGACGCCGACTCCACCTACGTCGAGGTGGCGTTCGCGCTGAGCATCGCGGGTGTCGGCGTCGGTATCTGTACGGCTCCCGCGACCCACGCGATCGTCACCAACACTCCCGAGGACCAGTTGGGCGTGGCGTCGGCGGTCAACGACGCGACCCGCGAGATCGGTGCGGCGATCGGTGTCGCGATCACGGGCAGCGTCCTGGCCGCAGCCTACGGGCACGGCATCGATCCGGTAGCGCCGATGATTCCCGAACCGGCCCGGTCCGCCGTACAGGATTCGCTCGCCGCCGCGATACAGGTCGCCGAGCAGGCGGGTCCGCAGGGCGAGCAACTCGCCGAACTCGCACAGAACGCCTTCCTCGACGGATTGCAGCAGGCATCGTGGGCGGTCGCCGCGATCCTGCTGGTCGGCGCGGTGATCTCTGCCTTCTGGGCACCCCGGCGCTCGTAGCCCTCCTCTCCTTTTTCTTTCTCGATGCCCGCGACGCAGGTCGCGGGCATTGTGCTGTGCGCGTGATCACGCTAACCTGGATAACAGTTACCAGTCGTCACACTAAAAAGGTGGAGACATGACCGCATCGCTCACCCGCGAGACCAGCAAGGGCTTCATCCCCGGCGTCGCACTGTCCGATCGCGACGAAACCGCCGGACGACTGCTCGCCTCGTCCGCACGCAAGTCGTACGACCCGGTCGTCGAGGTGGACTGGGAAGCCCCCGTCCCCGACGACAAGTTCGGTATGACCCCCGAATGGAGCACGCTCTACGGCACCGCGCTGTGGGACGAGCTCACCGACGAACAGCGCATCGAGTTGACCAAGCACGAGGCCGCGAGCGTTTCGAGCGTCGGCCTGTGGTTCGAGATCCTGCTCATGCAGATGCTCCTGCGCGACGTCTACGACCGCGACAAGCATTCGCGTCACGTCCAGTTCGCCCTCACCGAGGTCGCCGACGAGTGCCGCCACTCGGTGATGTTCGCGCGCGCCGGCGAACGGCTGAACATGCCGGGCTACGGTCCGGCCCGCTACATCCACCAGCTCGGTCGCCTGTGGGGCCATTTCTTCAAGGGCGCCAACGCCTATGCATCGGTCATGGCTGCCGAGGAGATCCTCGACATGATGCAGCGCGACTTCATGCGCGACGAGCGGGTCCAGCCTGTCACCCGCGCGGTGTCGAAGATCCACGTCCTCGAGGAGGCGCGCCACATCCGCTTCGCCCGCGAGGAGGTCGCACGCCGACTCGCCGGTGCGAGCCGCGCACGACTGGCGATAGAGCGCTTCAACACCGCGCTCGTGGTCTTCTTCGTCGTCAAGAGCATGATCCACCCCGACGTCTACGCCAATGCAGGCCTCGACCGCGAGCGCGCTCTGCGAGAGGCGAAGGGCAACAAGCACTATCACGATCGCGTGCGCAAGTCCGGCGCGAAGCTGATGACCTTCCTCGACAACGTCGGCCTCATCGGCGGACCCTCGAAGATCCTCTACAAGAAGGTCCACCTGCTCTGACACGGCCTACGGGCCCATAACGAACTGTGCGCAGTTCTCGTCGATCTCCCGAAGGGATCCGAACGAGAACTGCGCACAGCCGTTCGTGGCGAAAACCGAAGGGCGTCAGCCACCTTCTCGGTGGCCTGCAGGCTGTCGTCGCGCTCCTGCTCCGGGAACAGCGTGCGCGTGATCTTCCGAGCGGTATCGGCGACGATCGGCGCCACCCACTCCAGGCGGGTCGAACGGGCGTCCGCTGCCAGCGACAGGGCGGCAACCGGGCCGTCGACGCGCGGAGCGCGACACCCACGCATCCGATGCCCCGCGCGGCCTCCTCACGTTCGAAT
>LATQ01000001.1:1961674-2002085 GCA_001017865.1 Rhodococcus sp. IITR03 | reverse complement strand
GCTGCGGCCGCGGCGGCGCCGTGGCCTGGGTGGCAAGCGATGGTCTCGTCGAGAGGGTGCGGCCGGTGCCGAGGCCCACCACCGCAGCCGCGAGGAAGACCGTGCAGAAGACGAACGCGAACGCCAGGTCGGGTGCCAGGAAGTATCCGAATGGGGCGTCGCGGACGAGGTGATTCGCGCACTGCGCGAGCAGAACCGCGAGGATCATGTGGACGAACGCCCGCCGGGGTCTCCACGCGACCGCCGCCGCGAGCGACGCGAGGCCGGGAAAGGCGGTGAACCACAACGACTGGTCCTGCGGGATCTGCGTCCCGTTCCACGCCACGAACCACAATGCGACCATCACGGCGTAGGCGAGCGCATTGACGGTTGCGGTCCGCTGCATCCACACCGTGCCGCGGAACGAGGCGAAGCCGAGCGCGACCCCGGATCCGAACATGAGGACGGCCGCGGTGGGAGTCCACCACCACTCGACGAGTGCCGACGCCTCGAGGATCTCCGGCACGAGCAACGCGAAGTAGCAGAGATATCCGATCGCGACGAATCGCGCGAACATCCGGAGAAGTCGGTCGGCAGCCGCCGTGCTGCGATCGTGCGACTTCTCCCGGCGCCGCGGCCGGCTCGTCAGCGACGGCGGACATCCGACCGTTCGGGCATCGGCAGCCATCCGTCCTCGACGGCACGTTTGTACAGATCCGTCTTCGTGGGCGCGGGACGACCTGCCTCCGCGTACTTCTGGCGGATTCGCTGCAGGTAGTCGTTGACGGTCTGCGGAGCGAGGCCTGTCAGCCGGGCGACCCGGTCGAGCTTCTCCCCCGACGCATACAGTTCGAGCACTTCGAGCTGCCGTGGACTCAGACCGACGTCGTCGAGTTCGGGATCACCGTCGATCGCCGCGGCCCATTCGGTGCTGGCGACCTGCCTCCCGCGGCGGCCACGCGGATCGCCTCGATCACCACGGCCGCGGGCTCGGATTTCCGCACCACCCCGAGCACACCGGCGCGGGCGGCCGAACGCAGCAGATACGGGTTCTCGCGCCGGTGAAGACCAGGGTCTCGAGGCCCGCCGCGCGCAGCTGCTCGACGTTGCTCTTCGGGGAGGATCCGTCGGACAGGCGCAGGTCGAGAACGGCGAGGTCGAGGTCGGTGACCTGCTCGAGCAGACCCGAGACGGTGGGGGCGGTACCCACGAGCTCGAGATCGGGTTGATCGGCGAGCATCGCTGCGAACCCGAGCGCGACCGACTCGTGATCCTCGACCAAACCGATCCGACGGACGACGCCACGCGAGCCCTCGGCCATTGATGCCTCCCCTAATGCCCGATCACCCGACTTCGGACGAACGTTAGCAGTCAGTGCCTGTTTCCTCTTCTCGCACCACGCTCGACGCGTCCATGTCGTCGCGCAGACCACGCCAGCTCGCGTGCCGCACCCGGTCTCCTTCCGTCCATCCCCCCGAACCGCACCTCCCCCCACGAGTTCGGGCCGCAACACACCCGCATCGCGGCGTTCGGCGGCCGGCACCTCGTTCGCGAACGGGTTCGTGCGGCTCGTGTGCCCTTTCACAGCCTTCGCCACCGACAGGAGTGTCTCGTCGTCGAAACCGGTGCCGACCTTGCCGACGTACACGAACTCACCGTCGTCGTCGTAGACGCCGAGCAGCAGGGAGCCGAAGGTCGAGGCACGGTTGCCGTTGCCACGGCGGTATCCGCCGAGCACGACGGTCTGGGTGAGCCAGTTCTTCGACTTGATCCATCCGGCGCCGCGCTTGCCCGGCAGATACACGGAGTCCCGGCGCTTGGCGACCACGCCTCCCAGTTCTTCGCGCGGCTGCGCTCGAGAGCCTTCGAGCCGTCACCCGGGAGCAGATCCGGACGATCAGTCCGTCCGTGGCAGCGGCGAGCGCCTCGAGGACCCGTCGGCGATCGTCGTAGGTCTTGCGCAGCAGCGACACCCCGTCGAGATACAGCACGTCGAACACGCGGTACTCGTAGTTCACGCCGCGCTGCAGCATCGAGAAGCTCGTCACCCCGGAGCGGTCGACGGCGACGATCTCCCCGTCGAGCACCGCCCGGTGACCGTCGAGGATCGTCGCGAGTTCGACGAGCTTCCGGTAGTCGCCGGTGACATCGCGACCGGATCGGCTGCGGAGCCTGACGGTGCCGTCCTCGATCTCCGCGATGGCGCGGTATCCGTCCCATTTGCCTTCGAACGCCCAGTCTTCGGCGTCGAGACCCGAGACGTCACCGGGGGTCGCGAGCATGGGCGCGAGATCGCGCGGGAAGGCCTTGGACCCCGACGATCCGACGAGGGAGGCCGGATCGGCATCGGACGACTCGGTGCTCGGCGACGACTGGTCCTTCATGCGGTGCGCCAGCCACTGGTTCTTCTCGGTGCGGATCAGCGCGTACCGTCCCTCGACCCTGTCGCCGTGGAACCGCACGATCACCTCGTCGTCCCGCCACTTCTCGGTCTCGTAGGTGCCGGTGTCCCACACGGTCATGCTGCCGGCGCCGTATTCGCCCTTCGGGATCGTCCCGTGGAAGGTCAGGTACTCGATCGGGTGGTCCTCGGTCCGTACCGCGAGATTGTTGCGCCCCGAGGTGTCCGGCAGGTTCTTCGGTACGGCCCACGAGGCCAGCACACCGTCGCGTTCGAGCCGCAGGTCGTAGTGCAGGCGACGTGCGTGGTGCTCCTGGATGACGAACCTGTTGCCGGGACCGTCCTCGGGGACGCGGTCGGGTACCGGTTCCGGGGTGCGCGACGCGTCGCGCTTGCCGCGGTAGGTGTCCAGAGCATCTCCGCCGGACCCGGTCTTGTCTCCGGACCCGGTCTTGTCTCCGGACACAGCCTTGCCGAGGGGCGGGTCGAGACCGGCGAGCAGGTCCCCGAACTCGTCGATGCGGGCGAGGACCTCCCGGAACTGCAGTTGCGCGAGGTCGGGGTCGTCGAGCTCGTCCCAGCTGCGCGGCGCCGCCACCCACGGCTCGTCGCGACCGCGCAGCGAGTACGGCGCGACCGTCGTCTTGGAACTGTTGTTCTGGCTCCAGTCGACGAAGACCTTGCCTCGCGCGCCGACTTCGCCATCGTTGCGGTCACCAGGTCGGGAAGGATGGTCTCGAGATTGCGTGCGACCTGCTTCGCGACCTTCGACGCCCCCGACGACGACAGCATCCGATCGAGCGGGACGTACAGGTGGATGCCCTTGCTGCCGCTGGTGACCGGATAGCCGTCCATCCGAGTTCGGCGACCGTGTCGCGGACGTGGCGGGCGACCTCCGCGCACTCGGCCAGGCCCACGCCGGGGCCCGGGTCGAGGTCGAAGACGATGCGGGTCGCGGGCCCGGCCTTCTCTCCGTCGAAACGCCACTGGTGCACGTGGAGTTCGAGGGCGGCCTGTTGCCCGAGCCAGACGAGCCCGGCGGCGGAATCGAACAGCGGGTAGGTGACCCGGCGGTCCTTGTGGTGCAGGGTGCGACGGTCGATCCAGGCCGGTGCGTGGTCGGGGAGGTTCTTCTCGAAGAAGGACTGTTCGCCGACACCGTTCGGCCACCGGTTGCGGGTCGCGGCCGGCCGGCGATGTGCGGAAGCATCGCCTCGGCGACGGCTTCGTAGTACTCGACCACCTCACCCTTCGTCGTCCCGGTGCTCGGATACAGCACCTTGTCGAGGTTGGTCAGGGTGATGCGGTGACCGTCGATCGTCCGGGTCGGCATACTCCGGATTCTGCCAATCCGGGCGCGTTCCGGTGCGGTGTCGCACGGAGCGATCGGGGCGGTATGTCCGCGAACGCCGATGCGCGGAAGCGGGTAGCGTCGGTGTATCGGTGTATCGGTGATGCACGAGCGTGCGTTCGGGCGGGAGGTGGGATATGACGGAGTCGCATGATCCGACTCCCGATGCATGGGCCGCGGTGTTCGCCCGCATGGCCGGAGTGTTGCTGTCCGAACAGACCGTGACCACCGTGCTGGAACTGATCACCTCGCTGGCGAAGGACACACTGCCCGACACGGACGGCTCGGGAATCACTCTCGTCGACGACGAGAACAACCGGTCCACCTCCGCCGCGACCGGACAGATGGTCGAACGTCTCGACGCACTGCAGTACGAACTCGGCGACGGTCCCTGTCTGGCGGCGATCCGGGACGGCGTGCCGGTGCGCGTGGACAACCTCGACGAGGAGAAGCGCTGGCCGGAATGGTCCAGGCAGGCGGCCGAGCTGGGAATGTCGTCGTCGCTGAGTGTTCCCCTGCAGTACGCGGGCGAGATGATGGGCGCACTGAAGGTTTATTCCGCACGCCCCCGTGTCTATACAGCAGACAGTGAGGACATCCTCGGCCGCTTCGCCGAGCAGGCCGCGATCCTGTTGGCGAACATGCACACCCTGACCGAAGCCGAGGCGCTCAACGAGCGGTTGCTTCGGGCCCTGCGCGACCGGGACCTGATCGCTACTGCCAAAGGAATCGTGATGCTGCGCGAGAACATCGATGCCGATCGTGCCGTGCAGCGACTACTCGAATTGTCTACACAGCGGCGCATCGCCGTACGGGAGGTGGCAGCGGAGATAGTCGCGTCGACCTACAACGAAACGGTTTGAGGTCGCAATGCACTATCTCCCGACGGCGAACACCGTCACAGATTCCTCGCTGCGCTCCGTGCCGCCGGACTGGGTGTGGAGGAACTGTGGCTCCCCTATTTCGCCCTCGGGGGCGAAGTGGGAAAGGTCGAGATCGAGGCGTATCTGAACGGATTGTTGCCGCTCCCCCGCCTGCAGCACGATCTGATCGCCCACGCGATCAACGAACGTCTCGACGAGATCGCCCCACCGCGTGCACCGTATTCGGCCGAACTCCCCCCGTCTCTTCCCGAAGAACGGTGTACACGGGAAGGAAGATCCGGAAGGCTACGACTCCGGAGCCCCGGACTCTCGCGGCCCGGGGGCCGATCGTTCTCCCGACGCGATCGACGAAGCGAACGCGGATGCCGCGGGAAACGATGTCGACGAGGAGACCGGGAGCTCCCCGGACCCGGGGCCGGATTCCGACACATAATGTGCCGACAGCGCCGAAACCCTGCCGCCCGAGCAGAGGGAAATGGGCGACAGGGTCCGGCATCGCCTGAGTGGCCTACCTCTGATCCACCCGGCGGCGGTGACCGTCCATGCAGGGGGTGACAGGCGATCACCGATGTCCCGAGCATACGCCGAATTATCCTCACCGAGACCGATTGTGAGCACTCGGAGTACCGCCGACGGGGCAGGTCGACAGATCCGACCCCCTGCGTCGGAAGTCTCGCGCCCCGCCGGCAGCGTCCACAGCGAACACATCGTTCGCTTCCGGTGCAGTCTATTCGTTTTCTGCAGGATCGGCAGTAGTTCGATCGGACACAGCGCGTCCGACCGGGTCACGCGAGGGGATCTGCCATAGACGGACCGGTACTGCGTCGCGAATCGTCCGGGCGAGGAGAAGCCCCACCGCGCAGCGATCGACGCGACCGTCTCACATTGTGGGTCGGCGGCCTGCAACTCCCGATGAGCCCGCTCGAGACGCACCGACCGAAGGTATCGCGTGGGCGTCGTATGAAGGTGGCGCACGAAGTCGTACTGCAGAGCTCGGGCTCCGACCCCCGCAGCAGCCACGATGTCCGCCAACCTGATGGGACGAGCCGCTTCGGACTCGATGAAGGCGACGGCCTTCCGTAAACCGGAAGGCGCGGACGCGGCGTCCAGCACCACTCGGATCTCGGGGGGTTCACCTGCTCGACCCGAAGTGAGCACGTCCCCCGCGAACTGCACCATCGACACGGCAGCGTGACGGGACGCCTGGAGCAACGTCTCTTTCGCCTGCTCGGCATCGAGTCCGTACCGCTCCATCAGCACGCCCGTGGCCCGCTCGATCGCGGCCCGCGAGGCCCACACCTGCTCCTCGGTCGGAGTTGCAGCCGGAATGTGGGCCTCCTCCGCCCACTCGTTCGCCCGTGTGTCCATTACACGATCACACCATCCGAACGTTCGGCATGTCAGCACACCTGCACGTTGACCGCCTGTCGACCGAAGATCCCGTAACCGATCTCGAATCGGACCTGTTGGCCACCTGTCAGGAAGCGGTAGCCGCTCCCATCGATCTGTGAGTAGTGCACCAGGATCTCCGTACCGTCGTCGTCACGGATGAAGCCGTGACCCAGACCGGCGTCGAACCACAACACAACACCGTGTTCCATCTTGTTCCCCTGCCACCGTTCGCAAACTTCCCCGACGGAGCAAGCGACGCGGAAGCGTATCCCCTGCGCTCCCGACAGCCCTCTGCACCTGTCATTGAAACGTGCTCGGCGGGTCCGGGGAAGCGTCCGCGCCGAATCGGCGACATTCGTACGATTTATACCGATTTCCCAGTGCATCAATGTAGTTCGCTCGATGAACAGACACCGACGAACACGGGCGCGTATGCGGGACAGCATGTACCACAGGATACATACAGCACGCACGGTGTGGGTGAATACCTCACGGACACATGGTGTTCTGATGATGTCGGATCAGACGGCCGGTGCTCCGTCGGCCGGATCCACTGCCCGTGCCCGTTCGGCGACGGTGATCGCGCAAGCCGCGCCGACGAGAGTGAGGTGACTGAACGCCTGGGGAAAGTTGCCGACCTGCCTCCCCGCCGGCACGTCGTACTCCTCGGCGAGCAGTCCGAGGTCGTTGGTGAGCCCGAACAACCGCTCGAACAACACGCGGGCCTCGTCGACCCGGCCGTTGAGCGCCAATGCACTCACCAGCCAGAACGAGCAGGCCAGGAACTGCCCTTCGTCCCCGGGGAGCCCGTCGTCGGTATCCGTCGTGGAATATCGGGACACGAAGCCGTCGCGACCGAGTTCGTTCCGGATCGCGTCGATGGTGGAGGTGACCCGGTCGTCGGTCGGGGGCAGGAAGCCGACGAGCGGGATGAGCAGCACGCTGGCGTCGAGTTCCGCGGACCCGTAGTACTGCGTGAACGTGCCGCGAACCGGGTCGTATCCACGCTCGCAGATCTCGTGGTGGATCTCGTCTCGGGTCCGCCTCCACCGCTCGAGAGGTGCGTCGAGCCCGAATCCCTCGGCGAGCCGGACCGCGCGGTCGAAGACGACCCAGGCCATGACCTTGGACTGCGTGAAATGGCGCCGGGGGCCACGTGTTTCCCAGATCCCGTCGTCGGTTCCTGCCAGATTCCTTCGACGTATTCGATCACGGCCTGCCAGCGGGGCCACATGTGCGGCTCGATCCTGCCGAGCGCTTCGGCTCCCTTGTACGCCACGCTGAGGACCTCGCCGTACACGTCGAGCTGGAACTGTTCGGCTGCGGCGTTTCCGACCCGGACGGGCGCCGATCCTTCGTAACCGGCAGATGTTCCACCTCGAACTCGGTCAGTCGACGTTCTCCCTGATCCCGTACATGATCTGCACATCGGCCGGATCACCCGTTCCCACCCGGAGCAGGAAGTCGCGGAAGGCCAGAGCCTCGCCGGTGTATCCCCCGGCGAGCAGCGCTTCGAGTGCCAATACCGAGTCGCGCAACCAGCAGTAGCGGTAGTCCCAATTGCGTACCCCGCCGAGCGCTTCGGGCAGGGAGGTGGTCGGGGCCGCCACGATCGCACCGGTCGTCTCGTCGGTCATCCCTTTGAGCACGATCAGAGATCGGATCACCTCGTCGCGATACGCCCCTTTGTAGGTGCACCGACCGGTCCAGTCGCGCCACCACTCCACGGTGCGCGCGAGCGCAGATTCGGCATCCTCGACGACGGGGGCAGGTTCGAAGGATGGGTACCGGTCCAGAGCGAATCGGTATCGGCCGCTCTCCACGGCGACGAACTCGGATTCGACGGTCCCGGCACGGATCTCCAATGGCACCGTCGTGCACAGGTGGAAGCGTCCGGGCCGGCCGTCGCGACAGCACCGTCGGCCACCGCTTCGACCCACGGTGTAACCGCCGCATAATCGGGGCGTATCGCCAAGTGCATTCGCATCGGCACACGGCCCCGCAACCCCTCGACGATACGGATCAGCCGAGGTGGACCCGATCCCCGACGAGGCATGAAGTCGATCAGACGGACGGCGCCTCTGCAGTCTCGAAGTCGGTCTCGAGCACCAGGGTGTCGTCGACATAGCGACGGGTGACCGCCACGGGTTCCGCCACAGACGCGACGAGCCAGCGTCCGTGCTCCGGGCCGCCGAGCAGGGCCGCGAAACACGACCCGGAGTCGAACGCGGGCATACACAGCCAGTCGATCGAGCCGTTCCGGCCGACGAGCGCGGAGGTCTGCAGGTCACCGATGAAGCCGTAGTCCTCGAGAAGCATGACGTTACCTCGTGAGAAGAGGAGTCGAGTTCTTCGATCTTCCTCCGGTCTCGGATATCAGGTCAAGGTCACGGTTTCGACTCGTCTGCGCCACCGTCCACCACCGCGGTGGATCATGACGTTCAGAGTTTCGGCGACGTCCTCCGCGACGGGAAGTACGAGATGACCGAAAATCCGGCGGCAGCACCACCCGCCCCTATTCGGCGAATGTTGCTCCCACTCGCCCTCGCTCAGTTCATCTGCAGTTTCGCAGGTTCGAACATGAACGTGATGATCAACGACATCAGCGTCGACCTGGACACCACGGTGCAGGGTGTGCAGACCGCGATCACCGTGTTCCTTCTGGTCATGGCAGCTTTCATGATTCCGGGTGGGAAACTGACGGACCGATGGGGTCGCAAGCGGTGCTTCGTCGCCGGACTCGTACTGTACGGCGTGGGGGCACTTCTCAGCGCAGCAGCACCGGGTCTGGGAATCCTGATCCTGGGCAATTCGATCTTCGAGGGAATCGGCACCGCACTGCTCATCCCGCCCGTATACATCCTCACGACGATGCTCTTCACCGATATGAAGTCCCGGGCACGGGCCTTCGGCGTGATCACCGGCATGGGTGGGATAGGCGCCGCAGCCGGGCCGCTGATCGGTGGATTGATCACTACTGCGATCGACTGGCGGGCCGCCTTCGTCTTCCAGGCACTGATCGTCGCCGCCATCGTCGTTCTGAGCAAAGGACTCGAGGATCCCCTGCCCCGGATCCGACCACTCCCTTCGACGGGATCGGCGCCGTCCTGTCCGCCGCAGGTCTCGTCTGTATCGTCATGGGGATTCTCCAGGCGGACAATGCACTCTCGGTATCCGCCGGCCTCATCGGCATCGGAATCCTGCTCGTCGCCGGGTTCTTCCTGCACGTACGACGCTTCGAACGGGCCGGCAGAGTGCCACTCCTCTCGACCGACCTGTTCCGTAATCGCACATCGAATCTCGCGCTCGTCACCCAGAACATCCAGTGGCTGCTGCTGATGGGCGTCGCGTTCG
The DNA here is from genome assembly GCA_001017865.1 of Rhodococcus sp. IITR03. The sequence continues at coordinate 1,992,724 of LATQ01000001.1, read as the reverse complement.
TCGTCTCGGCATTCCTGCAGGTGGTCCGCGGCTACAACGCAATCGAGACAGGCATCATCTTCACCGCCGCCACCGCCGGCATCCTCGGTTCCTCATTGCTGGCGGAACGATTGGCCGCCAGGCATTCACAGCGTGCCCTCATCATGAGCGGCTTCGTCGTCACCCTCGGCGGCATCGTGGTTCTGCTCCTGCTGGTCCGTGCATGGACCAGCGCATGGGCGTTCGCCCCGGGCCTGTTGCTCATCGGCGTCGGACTGGGTGCGATGCTCACTCCGTCCGTGAACGTCGTGCAGTCGGCGTTCCCGGAGGAACAGCAGGGTGAAATCTCCGGCTTGTCGCGGTGCGTGTCCAATCTGGGTTCGTCCCTGGGCACCGCCGTGGCAGGCACCGTCCTCGTCGTCGGTCTCGCCACGCCGGACCGGTCGTATGCGGCCGCGATGATCGTGCTGGCGTGCATCGGGCTCGTCGGACTCGTCGCGTCCGCGTTCCTTCCCGCGACCTCGAGTGCCACACCTTCCGCCTCCGAAGCCCAGTGACGACCGTGTCGCGAGGATAGGGCCGGAGACACACGGAATACGCTCTCTCTCAACAGATGCAGTGCGTCACCGTTACGATCTCAGGTCGACGGCGGCCGACGGGTCGACCAGTATTCCGGCTCGACCTCCCCGACGTCGACGTCGTGCCCGAAGAGCTGACGGGCCAGCACACGAGCGCGGTCCTGCACCTCCGTCGGGGTGAGGTCGTCCGCCAGTACCAGCGACAGCCTCGCCACGCAGTCGGTCGGCTCGTCGATCCGGTGTACCGTGCACCTCCAGTCGCCCATGAAGCTCGTTCCTCGACCCGTCGCCGCCGCGTGGGAGCGGTCGTGTCCGCTCGACGCAGAGACCGGACTCGGGCTCAGGATGCGAGAATCCGCGCCTTCTCCCTCTCGAACTCGGCCTCGGTGAGCACACCCTGGGCCTTCAATTCTGCGAGATCCTTCAGCGCGGCGATGCGGTCCGTTCCACCCGGAGGCGGCGCGGGCATGGGTTCGGGTCCGGGTGCGTACTGTGCGGGGCGCCCGTAGCCGGCCTGGCCTTGCGATGCCCATCGTTCTCCCTGCCGACGGGAGACGCGGTTGGAGACGGCCGTCGCCGTCCCGGCTACGACTGCGGTGCGAGCCACCCCGCGGAGTAGTCCTGGCATGTCGATCTCCTCGTGTATTTCGTTCGCTCGAGTCACATTTCGACGTCGAGCTTCTCCAGCGAAGCTGGGATGCTCTGGACCGGGATACGCCCGGACGCGACGAGTTCGGCGCCGTTGCGACGCAGTGCCCGCGCCAGCGGAGCAGCCCAGGTGTTCTCGTAGACGAGCACGGCCGCCGAGCAGCCGGGTTCGAGCGCAGCCCCCGCTTCGTCGAAATCGGTGTCGCCGAGCAGGCCCGACGACGCCTCCGCGAACAACGTCACGTCGACTTCTCCTTCGAGCCCGACCTCGGAGATGTCGATCCCGGCGACCGAACCGTCGGTGTCCTTACGGACGAACGCGAGATCGAGCACCCGGATGATGCCTCGCTCGACGAGGTCGAGCAGCAGCGGTAGAGCAGAACCGTTCGGTGGTCGGTCGGCGGGGAATTCGATGACGAGATAGTCGACCGGGCCCATCTCGTCGATATCCGAATCGGTCACCTGAAGCCTCTTTTCGATGAAAGATCGTTGGCGGAAGCCGGGAGTGGACTTCCGTCGGTGTCGTCGACAACAGATCCCCTCCTGTCGAGTATGACCACTCGAAGTCGACTTCTGAAGGGAACAGGATCCAAATTCCAACCGGAGTTGTCGGCAACAGCGCATAATGGGTCCGGCCCCGAAAGGGGGCGATGCAGGGATGACCACAAACATCGGCACGGGCGGTGAAGGTCCCCGACCCGACCGACTGGACGACGACGAGCGCGCCGAACTCGATCGGTTGCGTGCAGAAGTCGCTGCGCTTCGGGAACGAGCCGCTGTCGGGGTGGAGCCCGTTCCCGAGCCGCGGCCCGCGAGACACGGCTGGCGCTGGGCTGCCGTTGCACTGCTCGCCGTGCTGGTCGCGGTCCTGGCCGTCCTCTCGGTCACCGCACGGTTCGTGCGCAGCGAGATCCTCGACACCGACCGGTACGTGACAACCGTCGCCCCGCTGGGCTCGAACCCCGCCATCCAGACGCAGATCGCGAATTCCGTCACCGACGAGATCTTCACACGCGTCGACGTCGAAGGTCTGACGACCGACGCTCTGGTCGCTCTCACCGACGCTGTTCCGGCCACGGAGAACGCGCCGCGCGTCGACCGCGCCGTCGAGGGACTGGCACCGGTGATCACCGGACAGGCGCGGAACTTCGTCAACGAGACAGTGTTGTCACTGGTGCAGAGCGAGCAGTTCGAGGATCTGTGGATCCAGGCCCACCGCGCCGCCCACGACGCATTGGTCGCGGTGGTGACCGGCGACGTCGGGCCGTCGTCGGTGACGGTCGACGATTCGGGCACGGTGAGCATTTCGCTCGGCACGGTGATCGACAACGTGAAGGGCCGTCTCCTCGACCGCGGTTTCACGTTCGCGGAGAAGATCCCGAGTGTCGACAAGCAGTTGGTCCTGTTCCGATCACCGGAACTGGTCCGGGCGCAGCGAGCCGTGAACACTCTCGACAACATTTCGGATGTGCTGCCCTGGATCACCCTCGCCGCTGCTGCCGGCGCAGTCGCCGTCGCGCCGCCGGGCCGTCGCCTACGCGCACTCGCCTTGGTCGGCCTCGCACTGGTCGTAGGAATGTTCGTTCTGGCGGTCGCGCTCATCATCGTCCGGTCGTTGTATCTCGACGATGTCCCGCCCGACGTCCTGTCGCCGGAGGCGGCAGCAGCCATCATCGATGCCGTGCTGATGCCGCTGCGGACCAGCCTTCGGGCGGTCGCGGTGCTCGGACTGGTGATCGCTCTCGGTGCCTACCTCACCGGTGGCTCGTCCTCCGCCCGGACCGTTCGGCGTGGGTTCGGCCGCAGCCTCGATGCCGTCCAGCGGCTACGTCGGCCCCGCCCGCCGAATGCGTTCGAAGAAGCGGCCTTCCGTGCCCGCGTCGCGATCCGGGCGGTCGTCATCGGAGTGGCCGCACTGCTCGTGATGTTCTGGCGCTACCCGACAGGTCTGGTGGTCGCGTTCATCGTGCTGGGTGCTGTTCTGGTACTGCTCGCCCTCGAGCTGGTGATCAGGCCGGCCCGCACCGTGGAGGACCGACCGGCGACCGAGGATCAACCGACGACCTGATCGTTGCCGCTACCGGTCCTGCCGATGAAGCGTCGACAGCGTCCTCGAGGGTCGGATGGAACCGGCTCGGGTCGAATCTGTCGCCCACCCCGAATCTGATGAGCCGGTCCTTGATCGGCCCTTTCATCTCGGCGAACACGAGGCGGATGCCGTTTCCTTCCAGATAGCGTCGAGGTCGACGAGTTCGTCGACGGCGGTCGTGTCGAGTCCCGTGATCGGTTCGGCCGCGATGACCACCCATTCGACAGGCGCTTCGGTTCGGGCCACCACCGACCGCACGTACTGATCGAAGATCTCCCCGTTGGCGAAGAACAGCGGGGCGTCGAACCGGACGATCACCAGACCCGGGATACGACTGCCTTCGGGATGACGCTCGACGTCGTGGAATCCCGGACGATCGGCGGTCCGCACGAGCTCGGTGCGGTACGGCTGCCAGGCGCGCGCGACCACCGAGACGAAGGACAGACCGATCGCGACGACGATGCCCTGCAGCACCCCCACCAGAGCGACCCCGAGGAAGGCCGCGACGGCCAGCCCGAACTCGACCGTGCTCATCTGCCACATCCGGACCATTCCCCGGACATCGACCAGGGCGGTGGCGGCGACGATCACCACGGCGCCGAGCGTCGCATCGGGTAGATAGGTGGTCAACCCCGGAGCGACGAGAACGAAGACGAGAACTGCCAGCGCTCCCACGACACACGCGAATTGGGTTCGCGCGCCGCTCTGCTCGGCGACCGGCGTCCGAGATCCGCTTGCGGAGATCGGGAACCCTCCGAACAGTCCCCCGGCGATGTTCGCGACGCCCACCGCTTTCATCTCCGTGCTCCCGTTCACGTTCTCACCCCGTCGCGCGGCGAAGGTGCGGGAGAGCACTCCGGTGTCGGCGAAAGCGATCAGCGCGATACCGGCTGCAGGTCCGACGAGACGGGCGACGTCCGACCACTCGACCCCGCCGAACGACGGGAGCGGGAGTCCCGCGGGCAGTGCACCTACCATCCCGATGTCGTCGGTGAGATCGAGTGCAGCTGAGGCGATGATCGCTGCGACGACCGCGACCAGGACGCCCGGGATCCTCGGCAACCACAAGCGGAATCCCACGATGACCGCGAGGGAGGCGACCCCGATACCGGCTGCGACGGGGTCGATCCCACCGTTCGTGACGGTCTCTGCGATTTCTCGGATCTCACCCAGGAGACCCGGTGCGTCGACCGAGAAGCCGAGCAGTTTCGGAAGTTGTCCGACGATGACGACGAGTGCGATGGCGTTCAGGTAACCCAACCGGATCGGTTTGGACAGCAGTTCGGTGACGAAGCCGAGGCGGAGGAAACCTCCGACGAGCAGGATCACGCCGACGAGCACGCCGAGGACCCCGGCGAAGACCAGCGCGCTCTCCGGATCGTTCGCGACGGCGAGTGGTAGAACGGCCGCAGCGATGAGTGGTGCGAGCGATGAATCCGGCCCCAGGACGAGGATCTTCGACGGACCGACCACCGCATAGGCCAGGAGCGGAACGATGGTCGCGTAGAGCCCGGCATAGGCGGGCAATCCGGCAGCTTCGGCGTAGCCCATCCCGGCCGGATGAGCAGCGCGGTGAGCACGAGGCCGGCGGTGATGTCCGGTCTCAACCACTCACGACGGTAGGCACGAGCCGTGACAATTCCGGGAAGCGTCCCCAGGCCCTCGATCCGTGACATGACCGGCCTCAGTGAGCACGCACAGGAGCAACCGCCATCGGAGCGGGAATCGACAGGTCCGGTGTGCGTCGGCGACGCCGGATCGCCTTCTCCGCTTCCACCACGACGGGAATGATCACCGACCAGCCGATGCAGACCAGCCATTGAGCACCTGTCAGCGACGTCGTCATGAGGAGGTCCTGAAGGAAGTCCAACTCGACGGCGAGCACCGTGACCACCACCGGAATCGACAGGATCCGGAGGGCACCCACGATCGGGGCGGAGAATCCGGATTCCGGATCGCGTCGCATGGACAGTCCTGCGAGAACGGATCCGAACGACAACACGACGAACGCGGTCGTCATCGCCACGGTCGGCTCCGTCGTGCTCATCCCACCGGGAGCGAGGAGCATCGCCGCGAGTGCAACGGCGAACTGGAGGGTTCCGTAGACCGACCACTGTACGAAGGCTGCCCTGTTGGCGATCGGCGTGTTCGGGTCGCGAGGCGGTTTGCTCATCAGATCCGGCGAGGGCGGGTCGAGCATGATGACGGCCACCGGGAACAACGTGATGAAGAAGTGCTGGAACAGCACCATCAACGGGGTCAGGGCGACGCCGTCGTTGATGTCGAAGATGCTCGCGACGAGGAAGAGCAGTACGAGCGACAACAGCTTCGACATCTGGTACCGGATGTACGACACGATCTTCTCGTAGATGTTGCGTCCCAGACGGATCGCAGTGACCAGCGTCCCGAAGTTGTCGTCGGTCAGCACGATTCTTCCGGCCTGCTTCGTCACTTCGCTGCCCGACCCCATCGCAACTCCGATGTCGGCCTTCTTCAGAGCTGCGGCGTCGTTGACGGCGTCTCCGGTCATCGCGACGACCGCGCCGCCCTTCTGCATGAGATCGACGAGTCGGAGTTTGTCCTGGGGAGTAACCCGACCGAACACGTGCAGGTTCGGAAGTTCTGCCGCCAGAGTCTCGTCGGGCATCGCGCGAAGGTCGGGTCCGCTGACGACGCCCGGTCCGAGACCGAGTTCGGCACCGATCGCGGAGGCTGTGATCGCATGATCGCCGGTGATCATGCGGACATCGATACCTGCCGCGTGCGCGGTGCGCACCGCCTCGATCGCTTCGGGCCGAAGCGGATCGATGATGCCGACCATCCCGACGAAGGTGAGATCCTCCACGAACGACATCGGGTCGGCCCGCACCGCTTCCTCCTGCCCGTCGACGATACGGGCCGCGAATGCCAGGACCCGCAGTCCCTTTTCGGACAGGGTTCGGTTCGCCGCGACGATCTCGTCACGAGCCTCGTCGAGTGGCGCCGCTCGTCGTCCCGGACGGAAGGCGCTGCCGCACTGTGCCAGAACCACGTCCGGGGCGCCTTTGACGAGCTCGACGAATCGCGTGGCACCGTCGACCGGCAGGTGGTGGAACGTCGCCATGAACTTGTACGCCGAGTCGAACGGCACTTCGGCGACGCGGGGATACGACCGGCGGGTGAGCGGAGCGTCGATGCCGAGTTTGGCGGCGAGCACGACCAGAGCTGCCTCTGTGGGATCTCCGACGACCACTCCGCTGTCGGAGACCGTGGCATCGCTGTCGAGGCACAATCCGTATGCGAGAAGAGTGAAGTCGGGCAGCTCGTCGCCGGCGGCACGCGTGATCCGCCCGGCCTTGCTGTATCCCTCACCGTCCACGGTGTACCACCGGGTGTGGAAATACAACGAGCGCACGGTCATCTGGTTCATCGTGAGCGTACCGGTCTTGTCCGAGTTGACCGCGTTCGTGGCACCGAGGGTCTCGACATCGGAAAGGTTCTTGACGACGGCCTTCGCTTCGGCGAGTTGCCGGGCACCGAAAGCGAGCATCGCCTGCACGAAGGTCGGCAGGCCGGTCGGGATCGCCGACACCCCCATGGCGATGCCCAGCAACAGCACCGTGGTCAGATCTTGCCCGCGGATCACGCCGATGACGACGATGACGGCAACCGCGGTCCAGGCGATGACCCCGAGCAGTCGGGTCAGCGAGTCGAGTTCGCGTTGCAACGGTGACCTGCTCGGAGCAACCGCCGACAGCATCGATGCGATCCGGCCCATTTCGGTGTCCATGCCCGTCTCCGTCACCACCATCCTGGCGGTACCACGAGTGACGGATGTGTTCTGGAACAGCATGTCGGAGCGATCGCCCAGGGGGACGTCACCGACAGGAAGGGTCGCGGGGTCCTTCGGAACCGGCGCACTTTCTCCCGTGAGCGCTGCTTCCTGCGTCTCGAGTGTCGCCGACGTGATCACACGTCCGTCCGCGGGCACGAGGTCGCCGGCTTCGAGTTGCACGATGTCGCCCGGCACCAGGTCGGTGGCCCCGATCTCGCTCAACACTCCGTCGCGGATCGTTCGCGCCTGTGGAGTCTGCATTCTCGCGAGGCGTCCACGCTTGCACGGGCCTTCACTTCCTGCCGCGTGCCCAGTACCACATTGAGTGCGACCAGGACGACGACGACGAGAGCGGTGGAGATCTCCCCGATCACGATGCTCACCGCCGTCACGGCGATCAACATCAGGTTCATCGGATCCCGTACCTGCCGCAGTGCGATCGTCCACGTGGACGGTGCGGGTTCGGACACGATCGTATTGGGTCCGAAACGTCGGCGACGTTCGTCCGCCTCGGCCGTCGTGAGACCGGATCGTTCGTCGGAGGACAGCGCTGCGATCACGTCGGCGGCGTCCGTGGCATACCAGGACGGTTCTTCTCGATCGGGGACGAGGATCTTCGCTCGGTCCGGTCCGGATCTCGTAGTGGCCATCGCGGTTCGTCCTTCCCTACCGGAAGAGCCTCAGTAGAGCGTGGGTATCCAGTGAAGAGGTTGGGTCGGCGCCGTGTACCCATCGGCGTCCTGTCGCGGCGGCAGAACCAGATCGGGGCGCTCGAGCGGCTCGTAGGGGATCCGGTCGAGCAGATGGGCGATGACGTTGAGCCGGCCACGTTTCTTGTCGTCGTTGTCGACGACATACCAAGGGGCCCAGCCGGTATCGGTGAAGTGGAACATCTCGTCCCGTGCCCGGGAGTAGTCGTACCAATGTGTGTACGACTCCAGATCCAGATTCGACAGCTTCCAGGTCTTCCGAGGATCGTCGATGCGACTCTGCAGGCGCAGCGTCTGTTGCTCCTGGCTCACTTCCAGCCAGTACTTCAGAAGGATGATGCCGGAGTCCACGATCGCGCGTTCGACCGTCGGGATCATCTGGAGGAAATGCTGTGCCTCCTCCTCCGTGCAGAAGTTCATCACTCGTTCGACGCCGGCGCGGTTGTACCAACTGCGATCGAAGATCACGACCTCGCCTCCGGCAGGTAGGTGGGGTACGTAGCGCTGGATGTACATCTGAGACCGTTCACGCTCCGTGGGTGCGGGCAGCGCCACGACGCGGAAGACCCTGGGACTCACTCGTTCCGTGATCGCCTTGATGACACCCCCCTTACCTGCGGTGTCGCGGCCCTCGAACAGGATGCAGATACGAACTCCGGACGATCTCACCCATTCCTGCACGGCGACGAGTTCGGCGTGCAACGGACGGAGCAGGCGACGGTACTCCTTGTTCTTCATGGGTTCGCGGACCGGCGATGCGCCCTGCTGCGGTGGACCGGGGGGACGAAGGGCGCCGGAATCGGAACGCGCGGTGAGCGACTTCTCCGGCGATCTCTTCCGGTGCTTCTCGTGCCCCGTCTTGTGTCCCACGGTTCTCCCTCGGACGTCCACCCATTGTCCGCCTCCGACCCCACGTTCGTGGGAGAACGATCGGTTCGGAGCGATGGACGCGGACCGGTCACCACGTGCCGCAGGTGTTGTCGAATCGTGCCCGGAAGCGGTGCATCCGATGCCGTTTCGAGCCTTGACGGATCTCGGGGCCGACGTCACGATTGGCCGATGAGCGGTGACGACGAGTTCCGTCAGATCCAGCAGGTGACCGAACGCCTGATCGTTCGATATCCGCTCGTTCCTCCCGACGACATCGCACGTGCGGTGTACGGCGTCTATCGCCGATTCGCCACGAGCAGGGTTCGAGACTTCGTTCCGCTCCTCGTCGAGAAGGCGGTGAAACGTGAACTCTCCGAACCTACGCTTCTCGATTCCGTTCTTCCGCCCACGATTCCGGAGGTCGGAAGGTAGGACGTGAGCAAGTACGAGCACCCCACCCGTCAGGGCGCGGCGGTCGGTCTCGGCTGGGGTCTGTCCGCGGGAGTGGTGGCCGCACTCTTCCCGCCGGTGGCATCGGCCTCGTCGGCCCCACGGCCGGCGGAACGGCGCTCGGAGCACTGCTCGGGCAATGGCGCGATCAGACAACGTCGCATTCTCGAGAACAGGGTTCCTTCACCGAGGTGGTTGCCGACGCGACGCGGCGCATCGTAAAGGGTTGTACGTCCGATCTGCTGTAGGCGCTGCATTTTCAAGTTTGCCGCGCTGTCGACTTCCGGATGTGAGGGGCGCTCGGGGGGCCTACTGTCTGATCAGCACTGGTCGACCGGCCGGATCGCCGCCGGTCCACGACAGTGAGGTGGTGATCTGCCATGGCCGACGGGATCTCTTCCGCCGAAGAAGGTCAGCTCTCCGGCCGACGTCGGTTGCTCGCCGTGCTTCTCGCGATGGCGATGTTCGTCCTTGTCGTCGACACGTCACTGATGAACGTGTCGATCTCGGCGGTGGTGCGCGACCTCGGCACCACCGTCAGCGGTGTGCAGTCCGCGATCGCGCTCGAAGCGCTGGTCTCGGCGGCGTTCATTCTGATCGGTAGCAAGATCGGTGACTGATCGGTCGCAAATGCGCATACGTGCTGGGACTGCTCGGCTACGCGACGGGCGCTGCGGCGATGACCCTCGCCCAGGGACTGACCGTGGTGATCCTCCTGTGGGCGGTGGTCGGTGGGATCGGCGCATCACTGCTGCTGCCTGCCATGCAGTCACTGGTACACGGCAACTTCCACGGCGCCGCTCAGAAGAAGGTCTACGCACTCGTCGGCGCGGCAGCTGCGATCGCCGCTGCAGTCGGCCCATTACTCGGCGGCTTCGTCACCACCTATCTGTCGTGGCGGGTCGGGTTCGCCCTGGAAGTGGTGATCATCGCGGTGGTACTGGCCGGCATCGGGCTCGTCCGGGACGTGCCGTACACCGGGCCGCGCGGCGTGGACCCGATCGGAGCCGTGCTGTCGGTCGTCGGCATGGGTGGGATCGTGCTCGGGATCCTGGTGTGGCAGGAGGGCGGCGACGCGGTCGCGGCACTGCTGCTCACAGGAGCTGCCGCGCTCACCGCTCTCACCTACTGGTTGATCCGCCGCACACGGCGCGGCGAGCCCGCCCTGCTGGACCCGGGCCTGTTCCGGTCGAAGGTGTTCCGGCTCGGCGTCACCGGGCAGATGCTTCAGCAGATCGCGTTGGGCGGGACGATGATCGCGCTGCCCATCTATCTGCAGATGGTGCTCGAGTACAACGCCATGCAGGCCGGTCTCTCACTCGCACCGCTGTCGCTGAGCATGTTCGCCGTCGCTCTGCTCGCGGGGAACAAGGCAGGCAATCGCCGTCCCGCAGTCATCATTCGGTGGGGGTTCCTGCTCGTCACCGTCGGCGTCGCCGTGCTGCTCCCGCTGGTACCCCGCGCGGACTTCGGGTGGGCGCTGCTGGCACCACTCGTCGTTGCCGGCGCCGGTTGGGACTGCTGGTCTCGCAACTGAACAACTACACCCTCGCCCCGATATCGGAGGAGCGGGTCAGTGAGGCCGCGGGCACCAATTCCGCGGCCGGGTCGTTCGGGCTGTCGTTCGGGCTGGCCTTCGCCGGGGCCGTCATGCTGGCCACCTTGTCCCTCACGTTCACCGCCATGACGCAGTCGAGTACCGTCCTGCCGCCCGACGAGAAGCAACACATCGCGCAGGTTCTCGAGGAGGACGCCGAGGTCATGAGCAATACGCAACTCCAGGACCTGCTCGCCGGCCGGCCACCCGAGATCCGCGACGAGATCATCCGCATCAACACCGACGCCCGGCCCGTCGCGCTGCAGGCCGCGCTGCTCGTGCCCATCCTCACCGGACTGCTCGGACTGCTGAACTCCTTCCGGATGATGCATGAACCCGACGCACCGCCCGCGGCACCGGGAGCCGCACCCGGACTGCTCTGACACCGCTTCCGCACTGCACCCGTCGGCGCCGGCGTGACAAGGAAAGCCGTTCCGCGACGCGTCGGCATGTGAACCACTTCGACAACTCCGAACCACGACTCGCGTTCGGACAGAAAAGCACCCGAATACGTCGCGTTGCGACAATTGATACGTTGTGCGCCCCGTCGTTGCTGAATCGACGATCGAATTTACCGGAATATGTTGCGGTGTCCGACCGAGCAGGCGCACAATTCGGCAAAAGAGGGCGACGAGCGCCCGGTGTGGGAAGTGACCGTGTCGATGATATCGATGCTGGGGGACCGATCGAGCGGCGAGCCCTTGCGCGACGCCTCGCAGAATTGTGATTACAGCGGAGCCGGCAGCGTTGTCACGCCGATTCGGGCACGAGCAGGACGATTCACCGTCGTCGAGTCCGGACCGACAGCGCTGCCCCGTACCACGAGGTCGGTGACCGGCCGATCGAACGCGGTGACACCGTCGTTCTCGACTTCGGCGACCAGAGAACGCAGGACTCGAGATGAGCACTGTGCGCGCCACACCCGACAGTCAGATCGCGGATCGCTTGCCGCCGAGTTCGAGGGCCACCTCCCGCGGTATCGGATCGAGGCAGTGGTTGCGAGCTGTCTGGAGGACCTGCGAGGAATTCCGGCGCCGGCTCTGCCGGAGCTGGGCGAACGCCTCGCCCGCCAACGTCTGCTCGACCTGGTCGAAAAGCCGAAAGCCGCGGTGCCCTAGCTACGGCGGTGCGGTGGCAGAAAGACGTACTCTCCCCCGCGGCCAGACCACTCCGAACTTCTCGGCCTGTCTCGCCGGTCCCTTCACCGGAGGTGCACATCATGGACTCGTTCTGGGATCTCCTGTGGTACACGATCATCGTGTTCGCCTTCGTGGCGTACCTGCTCGTGTTCTTCCTGATCCTGACGGATCTGTTCCGCGACCACACTGTGTCCGGGCTGGGCAAAGCCGTCTGGGTGATCGCCCTGATCCTGATTCCTTTCTTCAGCGCTCTGCTCTACCTGATCGTGCGCGGACAGGACATGGCCATCCGGGCCCGAGAGGCTCAACTCGAGGCCCGACACGCCACCGACCAGTACATCCGGCAGGCAGCCGGCAGATCCGCCGTCGATCAGATCGCCGACGCGAAGGCGCTGCACGAGTCCGGGGCGATCACCGCAGTCGAATTCGAGCAGCTCCAGACTCGTGCCCTGGAACAAGACACCCCGGGGCGCGGCGAGATGCCGAGCCGATGATGACCACCGGGCCGTCGTGCTCCGTGCGATTGTGGCGGCGCGCGCCTGGCACCGGAGCCCGCTGCTGCGCCGTCGCGACCGGCTCGAGTCGACGGCAGCTCTCGTGGTGGTCGTCTTCGTGGTGATGATGGTGCCTTTGGCAGCCACCGTCGGCACCGTCACCTACGGCACGCTGGTCGAGCAGGCCCGCCAGGACATCCACACCCACCGTCAGGTCGAAGCAACCGTTCTGGACAGCGCCCCCACCGTTGCCGCGGCGCCGGAGACCGCCCCACCGCTCCCGCCGGCCGTCGACCAGACCGAACTCCGGTGGGTGCGGTGGAATGTGGACGGGCACACCCACACCGGTCGGCTGAGTCGGCCGCTCGACGCGCAACCCCGGCGCGACGATCGACCTGTGGGTGGACCCCAGCGGCGTCCCGGTCGATGCTCCCCACAGCGGGACGGACAGCGCCACTACGGCCGTGCTCACAGCGATAGCCGTGTGGGCGGCCGCGTTGGTGGGCGGGGTCGGGTTCTGGTACGGCATACATCGGTACAACGAGCACCACCGAATGCAGGAATGGGAACATGAATGGCGCCGGGCGCACCACACCCCCGGGTGGTCCATCGGTTGACCGACCGGTAGCGAGAAATTCGTCGTGATCACATCGAGCGCACGGGTGAGATCGGCGCGAACGGCCGGAACTCCTGGTCGCTCCCCCGAACGACACCCGCGCTCGACTCGGGAACCTCCAGCCAGGCCCCTTCGAGATCCCGAAGGGGTTCGGACACCACGAAGCGGGTGTCGTCTCCCAGCTGGTACAGCACTTCCACTTCGGGATGCTGCGCCCGTATCGCCTTGATGTCGGCCGAGTAGAACAACGAGCGTGTCTTCCGCTCCGTCGAATACCGGAACACCCAGACGCTGCTGCCGTCGGTGGTGGCGATCGTTCCCTGCATGGGATTCTCGATGCCCATGCGTGCTCCGATATCCTCCACGAAACCGACGGCCTTCGCCACGCCGGTGAACGGGTCGTCGGCGAGGCCGAAGGTGAGCGCGAGGTAGAACAGCATCTCGGAATCCGTCGACCCCCGGATCGCGTCGTAGAGGCTCGCATCGACGGCCATCGCCAGGTCCCGTTTCATGAGGTGGAATCCGTGCACCGCCCCGTTGTGCATCCACAACCTGTTCTCGTAGCGGAAGGATGGCAATTGGTGCGCTGCACCGGAGTTCCGGTCGAGGCGCGGACATGCGCGAACATCAACGGCGTACGGATCTGCGTGGCGAGCTCGCGGAGATTGCTCTCGTTCCAGGCGGGTTCGATGCACTTGAACAATGCGGGCCTCGGGCCCTCTCCGTACCAGCCGATGCCGAAGCCGTCCCCGTTCGTGGTAGTTGCGCCCATCTTGGAATGCAGGCTCTGGTCGATCAGGGAGTGCACCGGCCGGAACAGGAGGTCGTCCATCAGGACGGGATCACCGGTATACGCCATCCATCTGCACATCCCTTCATTGAAGTCGTAGGATGCGCCGGAATGTGAGATCCGAAGAGTTCAATTCGGCCACAATATCTTCCGCAACCGAACGGAATCGAGGTGCGGGGGCGGCACACGCGCTCCCGGACGGTTGCGGGGAACACGAACTCGTAGCGCTCCGGTGGAGATCGTGCATCGGACGGGTGTCGACAGCATCACCGACTCACCGTCGACTCCGACCGGAATCTCCGGTACGTCCGCATCGACGACCACTTCTGTGGCGGTGCGCTGCAACAGGCCTCGGTTGTGGGTGCGACGGAACAGGCCCACCGCCTGGCGTGCGTTCGAGACCGAGATCGCGACGACACCGAGCCGGCCGCTGTCCAGGCGGGGCCGGCGGCCCATTCCTGCCAGGTCGTCGAAGGCGTACGGACCGTTGCTGACCAACACCGCCTGAGGTCCCTCGACGGTCTCGGTGTCGATGTGCGCCCGCAGACCCGGCCTGCCCTGCTCACCGAGCAGATCGGGCAGCATCTGCAGCACCGTCGCCGTCTTGTCGGCACGGTACTGAGGGCTCCGCACCACCTCTGCGTAGACCCCGAAGGACGCATTGTTGACGAACGGCCGCTCGTTGATCCGGCCGAGATCGACGCGCAGCTCGACCCCGTCACGGAGGCGTCCAGACCCGCAGCGGGATCCTCCCGGTCGAGCCCGAGGTCGAGAGCGAAATGATTCCGGGTTCCGGCGCTGATCACCACGAACGGAAGTCGGTGTTCCGCTGCGACCGCCGCGACGAGGGCCTGTGTTCCGTCGCCACCCGCGACGCCGAGCAGGTCCGCCCCTCGTTCGACGGCCTTCTCCGCCAGTTCGGTGACGTCGAGTTGCTGCGGTCCGCTCAGCAACACCACTTCGGCGCCGAGTTCCTCGGCCTTGCGCTGCAGGTCGTAACGGACGACCTTGCCCCCGCCCGAGCGTGGATTCATCACGAAGAACGGATGGTGCACGGAAACGGCCGGGAATTCCGGCTGCGGATTCACGCGATCGCCTCGTAGGGCGCGGCGTCCGCATGCGACCGCCACGGCGACGAGCAGCACCGACACAACAGCGACCCACAGGTGACCCGACAGTGCGAAGACGACCACCACGACCACCGGCACGAGGACGGTCACGGTCAGAGCCACCGCGCGGACCACCCCCCGGTGGGTGAGGAACCAGTAGGCCCCGGCAACGGCCAGGGCTGCACCGGCCACCGCGACCAGCAGCAGGGCGAGGACACCACGCAGACCGGCTTCGGCGACCGGAAGCACGATCGCGACGATCAGCACCACGACAGCGGTCCACGCCCACCAGCGGGAGTCGGCGGATACCGGGCCCCGGTGCGATTCGTGTTCCTCGGCCATCGACTCGACCTCGCAATCGTTCCTGCGCGCCCGGACAGCCGACCTTGCGGGCCGGACGAACTTCTCGGGTCGAGGACCGACCACCACTTCCGAGCTTGGCACGATCGTGCGCGGGCGAGAGGTGTTTTGCCGGTAGAGAACTCTGCGACACCGAACGTTCCGCTGTGCCGGCAAGCCGGGCGCGGACCGTTCAGCTCAGCAGGAGGGCGCCGACGAGGGCGATCAGCATCACCCACAGCGTGGAGGCAGCAGCGACTACGAACGGTCGTAGTCCGATCGAGCGCAGCAGTCCCACACGAACCCCGAGGCCCAAGCCGAACATGGCCGTGGTCAACAACGCCGACTGCACGAGCGCGGCCTGTTCGAGCACGACGTCGGGCAGCACGCCGGAGGACCGCACCGCCACAGCTACCAGGAATCCGATCACGAACACCGGCACCAGCGGCGGCTGCCGCCCGATCGTGTCCTCGTGGGCGCCCTCCTCGCGACCGCGCCGTCGACGGACCACGCCCAGATATGCCATCACCGGGGCCAGCATCAGGACGCGGGCGAGCTTGACCACGGTGGCGACGGCGAGGGCTCCGCCACCCATCATGCCGCCGGCGGCGACGACCTGCGCGACCTCGTGGATCGCCCCGCCGGCGAGGATGCCGGACTGCCGGTCGTCCATCCCCAGCACTCCTACCAGCAGCGGAACACCGGGGATCATCAGTGTGCCGAAGACGACGACCAACGCGATCGAGGTGATCACCTCGTTGCGCCTTGCGTCGACGACTCCGTCGGCGGCAGCGACCGCCGCGGCGCCGCAGATCGAGAATCCGCACGAGATGAGGACACGTTGCGTCCACGACAACCCGAGGACCCGGCCCAGGTACATCGTCCCCGTGATCCCTGCCGCGACGATGATCACGACGAGGGCGATGACACCCCACCCGAGGGCGAGGATGTCGTGGAAGACCAGTTGAAGGCCGAGCACGGCGATGCCGAGGCGCAGCAGCCGCTTGGCGGAGAAGTCGACGCCGGGGCCGATCCACGCCGGGACAGGGATCAGATTGGCCACCAGCGCTCCGAGCACGATCGAGATCAGCATCGGGTTCACGGCGGGGAGCAGTCGGCCGAGCACGATCGCGATTGCAGCGCCGGCCGCGCACACCCCGATACCCGCGACGAGGGCAGCCGCGCGGGGACGCACACCCCTCGGCGTCGACTCCGGCCGCACGACGTCCTGCGCGCCGACGTCACCTCACCCGACATCCGGCGATCCCTGACTCGTCGATACCGTGCCCGTCGATACCGCGCCTGTCCGTACCGTGGTGACGAGTTCGCGCTTCAGGATCTTTCCCGTCGCGGTCGTCGGAAGCGTCGTGACGATCTCGATCGAGCGCGGATACTTGTATCCTGCCATCCGGTCTCGACACCAGGAGATCAACTCTTCTTCCGTGGTCTGCTCCCCTGCCTCGAGAATGACGAATGCGCCGACCTCCTCGCCGTACACCTCGTGGGGGACGCCGACGACCGCTGCGAGCGACACTGCCTCGTGGGTGATCAGTACTTCCTCGATCTCGCGGGGGTAGACGTTGAAGCCCCCGCGCACGATCAGATCCTTCGCTCGATCGACGATGTAGTAGAAGCCGTCCGCGTCCCTGCGAGCAAGGTCGCCTGTACGCAGCCAGCCGTCTCGCATCGCTTCGGCGGTGGCATCCGTCCGCCCGAGATATCCCGACATGACGTTGTGGCCGCGCAATGCCAGTTCTCCGACCGTGTCGACTTCGGTGACGGTGTTCCAGTCGGCATCGACGAGGCGGGCCTCGACTCCCCAGACCGGGACGCCGATCGATCCGGGCCGCGGGTCGCGTTCCGGATCGCTGAACAACGCGAGCGGAGACGTCTCGGACAGCCCATAGCCCTCGAGGATCCGGACACCGAAGCGCTCGGAGAAGCGGGTGAGGATGTCGACGGGCAGGGCGGCGCCACCGGAGATCGCCCGGCGCATCGTCGCGGCGATCCGCTGCACGTCGACCGTCTCGTCCACCGCATCGAGCAGAGCCCAGTACATCGTCGGGACCCCGGCGAAGACGGTGATGTCCTGCTCGATCATCAGTGTCAGTGCGGTGCGGGCATCGAAACGTGGCAGGAGAACCAGCGTGGCTCCCACCGACAGTCCCGCGTTCATGGTCACGGTCTGGCCGAAGGAGTGGAAGAGCGGCAGGGTCACCAGGTACGTGTCGGTACACATCGGACTGCTGTCGAACAGACGGTTCGCGGTGAGCGCGTTCGTCACCATGTTCGAGTGGGAAAGGCAGGCTCCCTTCGGTTTTCCTGTGGTTCCGCTGGTGTAGAGGATCACCGCCGTGTCCTGCGGATCACGTACCACCGACGAGCGGACATCCGATACTTCCCCCAGCGCAGTATCGAGACTGTCCGCACCATCGAGTCCGCCGACGACGAACATGTCGCGACACTTCGGTGCTGCGGCGAAACCGGCACGACCGTATTCACCGATGGGCAGGTCGGGTCCACCTTCGGAGCAGAAGAACGCCCGGGCGCCGGAATCCTGCAGATGGTAGGCGATTTCAGGTCCCTTGAGCATGATGTTCAACGGCACCACGACGGCGCCGGCCTTGAGGATGCCGTAGTAGACGATCGCGAACTCCGGCACGTTGGGGATCGACATCGCCACGGTGTCGCCCGGCGCGATTCCACGCGCGATCAACAGGTTGGCAACCCCGTTCGCGCGGGCGTCGAGTTCGCCGTAGCCGATCCGGGTCTTCCCCAGCACCAGGCATCCCGGTCGGGATACCGTCGGGCGGAATCCTCCAGGAGAACGGACAGGTTGAGCATCGTTGGTTCGCTTTCAGGATTCGGACGGGACGGGGGCGGTCTCGCGCGTTGTCGCTCCGGACCGCTGGAGCAGTTCCTGCAGGAACAGATCGGCGGCGGGCCAGTCGCCGAAGCCGGACGCGGGATTCAGATGCCCGACCTCACCGAGGTCGACGAATCGACTCCCCCACACCTCCGCCAATCCTGCGACCCGGTACCGGTCCGCGAGTGGATCGTTGCTGCTCGCCGCAAGGATGCTCGGGAAGGGAAGGCGGCGACGCGGTATCGGGAGCCAACCGCCTCGATCGAGGTCGGCCGTGGTCGGATACCCTTCGGGGAGCGGCTCTTCGATATCGGCCGGTGTTGCGAGCAGCGCACCGAGAACCGGTCTGGTCGCTGTGTGGGCCCAGTGCACGGCGATCAGGACGCCGGCACTGTGCGCGACCAGCACGATCGGACCGTCGACGTCGCCGACGACCGCGTCGAGCGCGGCGATCCGTGCGTCCAGGCTCAGTCGGTCGTGGTCGAGCGGGGGTACGGTGCGCACCCGGTCGAGCCGATCGGCGAGCAGTGTCTGCCAGTGGTCGGCGACGTGGTCGCGCAGACCGGGCACGATGATCACGGTCGGTTCGGTGTCGTCGTTCATCTCTCCGAAACTTTCTTGGCGCGGTGCATTTCCGAGCGGGGGGGCCACTGGGTGTCAGCTGTGGTGGGTGAAGCCGACCTGACCGGGGCGGCGGTTGGGGGCGTAGCCGAGCTTGGCGAGCGTCTCGTCGGCGTCGCGGTAGGTTTCGCCGATCCGGTAGATCTCGCGGGCTTCCTTACCGGTGGCGACTTCCCGGCCGAGTTCGCCGGCGAGCCGAACCAGTTGCCGGATCTGCTCGACCGAGGTCATCCTCTGGCCCTTGCGCCCCCAGAGAGTGTCCTCGTTGCCGCAGCGGGTGTGCAGCCCCATGGCGATGGCCATGGTGTTGACCGGCAACACCGAACGCATGAGGGTTTCGAGTGTCAGGCAGGCACCGTCCGGGACACGCTGGATGAAGTTCATGATGTTGTACGGGTTCGGTCCGTCGAAACCGCCGCCGATCCCCACCCAGGTCAGGTTCAGCGGACCGGTGTAGATGCCGCGTCGAATCAGGCGTTCGACGGTCTCGAGCTGCGGGATCGACGACAGCTGGAAGTGCGGCTGGATGCCGGCGGCCTGCAGGCGTCGCAGGTGCTCCTCGACCCATTCCGGCCCGGCGGGCACGGTCATCTCCCGGTAGGTCACCGCGAGTTCCGGACGCTCCATCGAGGTGCCGGCGATGTCGTCCGCGGTCATGAGCTCCATGATGTTCATCTGGCTCGTGTTGATGGCGATGGTCACCTGGTCCGGCTTGGGATCCAGTTCGGCGAGCATGTGCCGAACATCATCCGAGAGCCACTTCGCTTCGGCACCTTCACCTTCCGGCGCGAAGGAGATCGATCCTCCGACCTGCAGGATCATGTCCGGCACCGCTTCGCGCAGGCGGGAGAGCAGTTCGTTGAACTTCGACAGTCGCTTGCTGCCCTTGCCGTCGAGTTCGCGAACGTGGATGTGCAGCACCGTGCTCCGGCCTCGTAGCAGTCCACCGCCTGCTGGACGTGCTCGTCCATCGTCAGCGGCAGGTCTTCCGGGAAATCCTCCGGTTCCCATTCGGGTCCGTACGGGGCGGCGGTGATGACCAGCTTCTCCTGGCATTCGGGGAACAAGGCATCGTCGTGGAAGTGCATCGTGGTCTCCTGTGGATCGGGTCGTGCGTGATGAGGAAAGGAAGTTCTCGGAGTCAGAAGGGACGATCGCCGGCGATTCCGGCGCGCTCCATCCTCCGGACGGCAGGCCAGTAGTCCTGGACCGCGTAGTGCTGGGTGGACCGGTTGTCCCAGATCGCCACGCTGTTCGGCGTCCATCGCCACCGGACCTGGTACTCGGGGATCGTCGCCCGGCTCTGCAGGAACCGGAGCAGCTCGCCCGCCCCGGGTGCATAGTCGATACCGCAACGGACGTTGTCGGCCGTATGGAAGTTCGTGAAGTGTGTGGTGAAGCTGTTGACGAACAGGACCTTCTCGCCCGTTTCGGGATGGGTGCGCACGACGGGGTGCTCCGCGTCCGGGAACCGGTCCTTCAGCGCGAGTCGCTTGTCGATCGGCAGTCGCGCGCCGAACGATGCTCGATGCTGTGGCGCGCGCGCAGCCCGGCGATCTGTTCCTTCACGTGCCCCGGGAGCTGCTCGTAGGCGAGTGCCATGTTCACCCAGATGGTGTCGCCACCGACGGCCGGACCTTCGACGCATCGCAGCACCGATCCCATGGGCGGGTTCTCCCTCCAGGTGGCATCGCAGTGGTAGGAGTTCTCGAACGCCTCCGGTGGGCTGTCGAGGTCCTTGTAGATGCGGACCAGGCCGGGATGTCCCGGATCGCTGCCGAGAACCGGATGGTCCTCGAGCGAACCGAAACGCTCGGCGAGGGCGACGTGCTCGGCCCGGCTCATGTCCTGGTCGCGGAAGAACAGCACCTTGTGTTCGAGCAGCAGGGCTTTCAATTCTGCGAACCGTTTGTCGTCGCGGGCCACCTCGGCGAGGTCTACGCCGTGCAGTTCCGCGCCGATGCTGCCGGTCAACGGTCGTGCGTCCATCGGGAATCGGTGACGTGCCTCGTCCCGGACATGGGCGTGGTCGGTGGTGATCATGACGGTCTCCTGGGCGTGACGGGGGGTGGATCGGGCGAAGGTCAGAGCGAGAACACCGACGAGCCCACGCTGATGCCGGCTTCGAGGTCGCGGTGTGCTCGTGCGGCATCGGCGAGTGCGTATCTCTGGTTGATCTCGATCTCGATGTCTCCGGCGGCGACCTGTGCGAACAGCTCGTTCGCCAATTCGGCGCGCTCGACGGGATCGGCGATGTAGTCCGCGAGCGCGGGCCGGGTGACGAACAGCGAGCCCTTGACCGCGAGGTCCATGGCGCTGATCGGTGGGATGGGGCCGGACGCCGTTCCGAACGCGACGAGCAGGCCTCGGCGGGCGAGGGAATCGAGCGAGGAACGATGGGTCGAGGCTCCGACGCTGTCGAACACGACCGGCACGCCGGCTCCGTCGGTCAGCTCGCGCACGCGTTCTGCGATGTCCTCACGGGTGTGGACGATGACCTCGGCACAGCCGTAGGACCGAGCGACCTCCGCCTTCGCTTCGTTGGACGTGGTTCCGATGACGTTGATTCCCAATCGTTTCGCCCACTGACAGAAGATCAATCCGACACCCCCGGCTGCGGCATGCAGCAGGACCGTGTCGCCCGCTCCGAGCGGATGGATGCGGCGCAGGAGGTATGCCGCGGTCAGGCCGCGCATGGTCATCGCGGCCGCGGTGTCGAAGGGAATCGCGTCCGGCAGCGCGATGAGGTGTTCGGCCGGCATGATCCGTTCGGTGCTGTATGCCCCGAGCGGACTTCCGGTGTAGGTGACGCGGTCGCCTTCGCGGAAGTCGGTGACACCGTGACCGACCGCCTCGATCACGCCGGCTGCCTCGACACCCATTCCCACCGGCAACGGTGCCGGGTACAGCCCGGTGCGGAAGTAGGTGTCTGCGAAGTTCAGGCCGACGGCTTCGTGCCGGATCCGCACTTCGCCGGGGCCGGGGTCGCCGACCTCGACGGTTTCCCATTCGAGGACGTCGGGGCCGCCCGTCTCGTGGAAGCGGATCGCGTGTGCCATCTGTGTTCTCCTTGGATGTCGGGCGTTCTGCTACCGCGGAGGGGGTGTGACGCGATAACACGACACTAATGAGCGGGCGTCCGGGATGCTTATCCCTACGGGACATATTCGTTGTCATTCGGGGACAGTCCTGTCCGGTCGCCGAGAAATCGAGGAGATGCGCGATGACGCTGCCGAAGCCGTTGGCGCGCTACGCAACACTGACGGGATTCGTCGAACTGGCCCGCTCGCTCTCGGCCGATCCGATCGAACTGTTGCGCAGCGTCGAACTGGACCCGTCCGGACTCGACCTGCAGGACCGGTGGGTACCGGCAGCGTCGATCGTCCGCTTGCTGGAACTGTCCGCTGCGGTCACCGCCCACCAGGATTTCGCGCTGAGACTCGCCGAACGGCGACGCCTGTCGACTCTCGGACCCTTGAGCGTGGCCATCCGCGACGAGCCGAACGCCCGTAGCGCCCTGCGCATGTTGATCCGTTTCCAGCACACGTACAACGAGGCGCTGTTCATCGACATCACCGAGCGTGACGGACTGTCGACGATCGTGCTTCGCGTCGAACCGGGCGAACCCATGCCCGTGCGCCAGGCCACGGAACTTGCGGTCGCCGTCATCCACCAACTTCTGCAGTACCTGCTCGGCGACCGCTGGCGGCCCGTGTCGGTGTGTTTCGAACACGGCCGGCCCGGCGACGACAGCACGCACCGTCGCGTCTTCGACGCTCCCCTCGTCTTCGACGGCAACTATTCCGGAATCGTTGTGTACACCGGCGATCTGGATCTACCCAATCGCCTCTCCGATCCCGTCCTCCGCAGTTATTCGCAACAGGTCCTCGACGACCTCTCGGCATCCGAGACCCCCGTGCTCGAGCGGCGGGTCCGGGAACTCGTCGAACTGCTGTTACCGACCGGGCGCTGTTCGGTCGACCAGGTGTCGGCGAGTCTCGGTGTGGATCGCCGCACCGTTCACCGGCACCTGGCCAGGTCGGGGCAGACCTTCACCCGGGTCGTCGACGACACCCGGGCCGAACTCGCGCAGCGACTGGTGGCGAGCGGGCGTCACACCTTCGCCGAGATCTCCGAGATGTTGTCGTTCTCGGCCCCGAGCGGGTTCTCACGCTGGTTCACCCGCCGATTCGGTATGACTCCCCGAGAGTGGCGCAAACGCTCCGAAGCCTGAGTGTCCCGAATTGGACAGAGCCGTGTCCCGTCGGGATAAGTGAACACCTCGCACACCCACTACTGTGATGTGCACCACGACGATGGCAAACCGGCGTGCACGCCCCGCCGCCCCCTTCTCCGCGCGAGAGTCGTGGAACTGCTCGGGTCCTGCCCCATCCCCTTTCCTCCGAGGAGCTCCTATGGGAATTCTCCCCACCCCGATCGCACCTCCGCCGCACTCGCCCTCGAATCTCCGGACGATACAACGAATTTCGTCGATCCGGCACACGAGAAGCGTCCACGCCGTCGGCCCGCATACCCCTGGTTGGTCTTCGCGCTGACCTTCGCACTGCTGCTCTCGGACTACATGTCGCGCCAGGTACTCAGCGCGGTCTTCCCGTTCCTGAAAGCGGACTGGGCACTGTCGGATTCGCAACTCGCGTCGCTCACCAGCATCGTCGCCCTGATGGTCGGCCTGCTGACCTTCCCACTGTCACTCCTCGCCGATCGGTGGGGCCGGGTACGGAGCCTCACCCTGATGGCGGTGATCTGGAGTATCGCGACGCTGTTCTGCGCCGTGGCAGCCAACTACGAACAGCTTCTCGTCGCCCGCTTCCTGGTCGGGGTCGGCGAGGCCGCCTACGGCAGCGTCGGAATCGCCGTGATCCTGAGTGTCTTCGTCCCGCGGGTCCATTCCGCACTCAGCGGCGCCTTCATGGCCGGCGGCTCGTTCGGTTCGGTCATCGGCGTCGCGCTCGGTGGCGTCATCGCGGTGCACCTGAGCTGGCGGTGGTCGTTCGCAGCCATGGCGGTGCTGGGCCTGATCCTCGTCGCCCTGTTCCGCGCCCTCGTCACCGAAGGCAGGTTGGCAGCGCACAAGGCCGGTCAGGACACGGTACCGACCGGATCGTCTCCTCGTCCGGATTCGTCACCCCCGATCCGGGTCCCGATCTCCACACTGTTCACCAGCCCCGCCGTCTGGTGCGCCTACCTCGGGGGCGGCCTGCAGATGTTCACCGCTGCCGTGTTGCTGGCCTGGACGCCCAGCTTCTTCAACCGCGAGTACGGCCTCGCCCCCGACAAGGCCGGGATGGTCGCGTCGATCTTCGTACTGCTGATCGGCACAGGCATGGTGGTGTGCGGGATGATCACCGACCGGGTCAGCCGCACGAACCCGTCGGCGAAGTGGACCAGCGCCGTCGCGTTCTGCATCGTCTCGCTCGTGTCCCTCGGAATCGGATTCCAGCTGGCACCCGGCCCGGCGCAATTGACCTGATCGGGATCGGCGCCTTCTTCGCCGCCGGGTCCTCAGGTCCCACGGCGGCCATGGTGGCACGACTGACCCACGAGTCGGTGCGGGCCTCCGCGCTGGGCACTCTCACCGTCGCCAACAATGTCCTGGGGCTGGCGACCGGACCGTTCGTCGTCGGGATCCTCGCCGACCGTCTCGGCCTGCTCGCCGCACTACAACTGACCCCGCTCGTGTACGCACTCGCGATCGTGGCGCTGCTCTTCGGTAAGCGTTGGTATGCAAGCGGCGTGGAACGGCTGCACCGTCGGAGCACGGCCGCATCGGATTCTCACCTACCTGTTCGATGAGACCGGGGCGTCATGTCACGCTGCGCCGAGGTGTCAGTTCCCGCCGTAGCGGCGCGCGAAGGTGTCGAGCGACGACTGCAGGTCGCCGTGCAGGGCACGCGCCACCCCCGACCCGATCGGACCGAACAGGGGTGCACCACCGAGGTCGATCTTCATCGACAGCGTCGAACCGTCCCCGCGGGCGGCGACGGCGAGCCGCATCGAGAACTTCGTGCCGCCCTTGCCGGTTCCCTTCAGCACCACGTGGTGCGGCGCGTCCAGTTCGACGATGGTCCACGTGACGCGGTTGCGCATGCCCTTGACGGATACCACCGACTGCAGGGTGGTGCCCTCGGCGAGGGTGTCCGGCAGGTCGCTGCGCCACCCGTCGTGGATGCTCAGCCACTCCCCGAACGATTCGAGGCGGGAGGCGTGTTCCCACGCTGCGTGCGGGTCGAGCGGAAGGTCGGTGGACACTTCGAGTTTCGCCATGGTCCGCAACAGTAGACGGTCCGTTCCGCCGGCGGGGCACCCCGACACGACGGTGGCCCGCCCCCGGATCGGGAGCGGGCCACGCGGCGCAGAGGATCAGTGGGAGACGGCCTTCTCCACACCGACGCCGGTGAGCGAGCGGACCTCCATCTCCGCTTGCTTGTACCGGTCCTCCTGCTTGCGGCGTCCGACGTAGGTGCCGACGACGCCGAGCGCGAACGCGAGCGGGATGGACACGATGCCCGGGTTCGACAGCGGGAACCAGGAGAAGTCCACGTTCGGGAACATCGCCGAGGGTGCACCGGACACCGCCGGGGAGAACACGATGAGCACGAGGCAGCTGATCAGACCACCGTAGATGCTGAACAGGGCGCCGGTCGTGTTGAACTTCCGCCAGAACAGCGAGTACAGCAGGGTGGGCAGGTTCGCCGAGGCGGCGACCGCGAAGGCCAGGGCCACCAGGAAGGCGATGTTCTGTCCCATGGCGAGGATGCCGAGGACGATCGCCACCAGACCGATCACGACGACCGTGATCCGCGAGACCCGCACCTGCTCGTCCTCGGTGGCGTTGCCACGCTTGATGACACTGGCGTAGATGTCGTGGGCGAAGGACGCCGAGGCGGTGATGGCCAGACCGGCGACGACCGCGAGGATCGTGGCGAAGGCGACAGCCGAGATGATCGCGAGGAACAGCGTGCCGCCGAGTTCGAAGGCCAGCAACGGAGCCGCCGCGTTCTCCTTGCCGGGAGCGCCGAGGATCGCGTCGGGGCCGACCATCTTCGCGGCACCGTAACCGAGCACCAGGGTGAACAGGTAGAAGGCGCCGATGAGGCGATGGCCCAGGTGACCGAACGACGCGCTTCCTTGGCGGTGGGCACGGTGTAGAAGCGCATCAGCACGTGCGGCAGACCGGCGGTGCCGAGGACCAGTGCGATGCCGAGCGAGAGGAAGTCGATCTGCGACATGTTGCTGATGCCGTACTTGGCACCGGGGGCGAGCACGTCACGCTGGGCGACGGCCTCGTTCGACGAGCTCGACACCATCGCCTGGGCGTCGGCGAGCAGCTGCGAGAAGTTGCCCCGTACCGCGAATAGGACGAGCACGAACATCAGGCCGGCGCCGGCGATGAGCAGCACGGCCTTGACCATCTGCACGTAGGTCGTGCCCTTCATGCCACCGATCAGCACGTACACGATCATGAGCACACCGACGACCGCGACGACGATGGCCTGGCCGGCCTTGCCTCGATGTCGAGCAGCAGCGCGACGAGTCCGCCGGCGGCGCCGGCCATCTGTGCGAGCAGGTAGAACAGCGACACCGCGAGGGTCGAGAGCGCCGCTGCCATGCGGACGGGCCGTTCCTTGAGCCGGAAGCTCAGCACGTCGGCCATCGTGAACCGGCCGGTGTTGCGGAGCAGTTCGGCGACGAGCAGCAGGGCGACGAGCCATGCGACGAGGAAGCCGATCGAGTACAGGAAGCCGTCGTATCCGTAGACGGCGATCGCACCGGCGATACCGAGGAACGAGGCGGCCGACAGGTAGTCGCCGGCGATGGCGAAGCCGTTCTGCGGGCCGGAGAACTGGCCGCCGCCGGTGTAGAAGTCGGAGGCCTTCTTCGTCGTGCGGCTGGCTTGATGACCAGGCCCATCGTCACGACGACGAACGCGACGAAGATGGCGATGTTGAGGATCGGGTTGCCGACGTCGGCCCCACTCTGCGCGAGAACGGTCACTGCAGGGGTCCTTCCAGTTCCTCGCGGATCGCGGCGGAACGCGGATCCAGCTCACGGCCGGCGAACTTCACGTAGACAGCGGTGATCACGAAGGTCGTGACGAACTGGCCGAGACCCAGGATCAGCCCGACGTTGATGTTGCCGATGACCTTCGTCGCCATGAACTCGTCCGCGTAGGTGGCGAGCAGGACGTACAGGGCGTACCAGGCCAGGAAGAACGCCGTCACCGGGAACACGAAACGGCGCAGACGGCTGCGCAGTTCCTGGAACTCCGGGCTCTCCTGCATCGTGACGAACTCCTGCGGCGTCGGTATCCGTCGCTGCTGGGGTACGCCACTCTCGCTGAGTGGTGCTGTGGTCACTGCCGACTCCTTGGTCGTCGTGTGAGGTGAGGATGATCACAACGCTAATGAGACGGCTGTCACACGAACAGAGGAGACAAGAGGTGGAACGACGAGGGGTGCCCTCGTGCGACGAACGGTCGCGTCACCGCGACGAACGGCGACTCTTCCCGGGGTCACGGCCCCGTTCACCGAACGCGCCGAGTTCGCGGTCGCGGCCCATCCCGAGCCGCTCGGGCACGTGCATGCGGGAGAAGGTCCTGCCGACGTCGCGCGGGATCCGCCGACGGGTCAGCAGACTCACCGTGATCATCGTGAGGAACGCCAGCGGAACGCTCAACGCCGCCGGATAGGCGGAGAGCACCGTCGGCCACCCGGCCGCCACCGACGGATCGATCGGCAGCAGCACGGTCGCCAGGGCGGCACCGCCCGCGACGAGACCACCGACGACCATCCCCGCCCGCCGCGCCGATCGCGGTGAGGCCGCGCCACCAGATCCCCAGCACCAGCAGCGGACACAGCGTCGACGCGGCGATCGCGAAGACCTGCCCGACCGAACGCGACAGGTCGAGAGAGGTCACCGACAGAGCGAGCACGAGCGGCACCACACCGGCGAGCACCGCGGCCACCCGGAAGTCGCGCACCCGGCCGCGCAGCACGTCCGTGGACAACACGCCGGCGACACTCACCAGCAGTCCGGAGGACGTCGACAAGAAAGCCGCGATCGCACCCGAGGCGACCAGCGCCGCGAGCAACTGCCACCCCAGCCCGACAGCACCGACCCCGGCAGCAACAGCACTGCCGCATCGGAGCGTCCGGTGATGAGCAGCTGCGGGACGTACAGGCGCGCGAACACCCCGAGCAGCGTGGGGAACAGATAGAACAGCCCGAGCAGGCCGATGACGGCGAACGACGTCATGCGCGCCGCCCGTCCGTCGGGGTTGGTGTAGAAGCGCACGAGCACGTGGGGCAGACCCATCGTGCCCAGGAAGGTCGCGAGCATCAGCGAATACACCTGGAACAGCGGATGTTCGCTGCTCGCCCCCAGCCCCGCCCCCGGCGACGACCAGGTGTCGTTGTCGGTCGGTGCACCGGCGACCACCGGCACGGGTGACCCCGCGTCGAGGACCAGTTCGGTTCCGGCCCCGAGGACGTGCTCCCCCGGTTCGAGTTCGAAGACACCCGCGACCGGCCGGCCGTCGATCTCCCCGGTCGCCACGACGGGGAGCGTCTCGGCGACCTGCACGACCACATCGATCGTCACGTCGACGGTGGTGGTCTCGGTGACGGTGGGCGGCACGGGTTCGTCGACACCCCGGTGGTCGCCGACGAAGTGCAACGTGAGGACCAGGGCGGGCAGGGCGACCGCGGTGAGTTTGAGCCAGTACTGGAAGGCCTGCACGAAGGTGATCGACCGCATCCCGCCACCGACCACGTTGGCCACGACGATCACCCCGACCACGGCGACGCCCACCCAGTCGGGCACTCCCAGAAGGATGTTGAGCGTGAGTCCCGCGCCCTGGAACTGCGGCACCAGATACAGGATGCAGATGATCGCCACGACCATCATCGACAGCGTGCGCAGCCACTTCTCCCCCAGCCGGAACTCCGCGAAGTCCGGGACGGTGTAGGCGCCCGAACGTCGCAGCGGCGCAGCGACGAACAACAGCAGACCCAGATAGCCGGCCGTGAAACCGACGGGATACCACAGGGCATCGGCACCGAACTTCGCGACGAGCCCGGCCACCCCGAGAAAGGATGCCGCCGAGAGGTATTCCCCGGAGATGGCTGCGGCGTTCCAGCGTGGGCCGACGCTGCGGGAAGCGACGAGGAAATCCGAGGTGGTGCGCGCCATCCGCACGCCGTACACACCGATCGCGACGGTGGCGATCGCCGCGGCGACGAGACCGACGACGGTGACGACGGGAATCGATCCGCTCATGGGGTCGTCAATCGTCGGTGAGGTCGGTGAAATCCTGCTCGTTGCGTTCGGCGAGACGCAGATACACCCACGCGATACCGAGCAGGATCGGATAACCGACCACACCGAGCAACACCCACGGCAGGCGGATCCCGAGGACCGTCACCGCGGCGAGACCGGGAGCGACGTGGAACAGCACCGGAATGGCGCCCAGCAGACACACGGTGAACAGCGCGACCCGCAGGGCGAGCCCGAGCTGTGCCCGGACCAGCCCACGAACCATCGCGTCGCCACCTCGGTCTGCTGCTGCACCTCGACCCGGGTGCGGACCATGCGCGCCCCGCGCCGTTCGGCGAGGACGACACGCTGCCGCTGCGGGGGTGACCCGCCGGTGGTGCTCATCGCGACGTCCACGACTGCATCGGACCGCGGATGAGCCGGTCCTTGAGTTCCCGCGTGTGCCGACGACTGACGGGCAGTTCGACGGGCGGGGAGTTGCTGTCGCTGCGCAGGCACACGACGAGACCCGAACCCACACTGCGGATACCGGTGACGAGCGGCAGCGCCACGAGATAGGAGCGGTGCACGCGCAGGAAGCCGGCATCGGCCCAGCGGTTCTCGAGCGTCGATATCGGGATACGCACCAGGTGCGAACCGGTCGCGGTGTGCAGTCGCGCGTAGTCGCCCTCGGCTTCGACCCAGTGGACCGACGAGCGCGGCACGAGCGTGGTGACACCGCCGAGCTCGACCGGGATCACGTCGTCGCTCTGACCGGTGTCGGATGTCGCCTGCGCGGCGGGCCGGCGGCGCTCGGCGATCCGCCGGACCGCTTCGGCGAGTCGTTCCTCCCGCAGCGGCTTGAGGACGTAGTCGACGGCGCCGAGGTCGAACGCGGAGACCGCACGATCGTCGTGCGCGGTCACGAACACCACGGCCGGGGACACCGCGAAATTGCGCAGGATGCCCGCGAGTTCCAGCCCGTCGAGTCCGGGCATGTTGATGTCGAGGAAGACCGCGTCGATGCCTCCGTCGCGCAGCACGCGCAGAGCGGTCGTCGCGTCTCCCGCGGTGTGTACGACGCCGATCTCCTCCTGCGCGCGCAGCAGGTAGGTCAGCTCGTCGAGGGCGGGCGGTTCGTCGTCGACCGCCAGCACGGTCAGGTTGTCTGTGATCTCGTTCACGGCGAATCCATCGTGCCATGCCGGGTGTTCCTCACGGCCGGATACCCGCCCTGAACTTCGGCACGCGCATGCTCACCCGGGTGCCGGCCCCCGGCGCGGTCTCGACGACGAGGCCGTAGTCGTTGCCGAAGGCCGCACGCAGCCGGTCGTCGACGTTGGCGAGGCCCACGTGCGCAGACTCGCGGACACCGCTGCCGTGCTCGCTCTCGGCGATCGCGTCGAGCGTGCCCGATCGCAGCAGTTCCGGGTCCATGCCGATGCCGTCGTCCTCGACGCTGATGACGCAGTCGGTGCCCTCGTCCGCCGCGGTGATGGTGATCGTGCCCGTGCGGGTTTCCTTGCCCGCGATCCCGTGTCGCACGGCGTTCTCGACGAGCGGCTGCAGAGCGAGGAAG
This sequence comes from Rhodococcus sp. IITR03, assembly GCA_001017865.1. Next base: position 1,962,161 of record LATQ01000001.1, on the reverse strand, counting down.
GGCAGCGTCACGTTGAGCACCTCGGGTGCGACCTGCAGGCGCACCTCGAGGCGTTGCCGAAGCGGGCACGCTCGAGCGTCAGGTACCGGTCGATGTTGCGCAGTTCGTCGGCGAGCAGGGTGTACTCACCGGCCGCGCGGAACGAGTAGCGGGTGAAGTCGGCGAAATCCAGCAGCAGTTCGCGGGCCCGGTCGGGGTCGGTCCGGACGAACGACGCCACCGTGTTGAGCGCGTTGTAGATGAAGTGCGGACTGATCTGGGCGCGCAGCGCACGGACCTCGGCGCGGTCGAGCCGGGCGCGGGAGGCATCGAGCTCGGCCAGCTCGATCTGACTGCACGCGTACCGCGCCACCTCGGTGATCGCGCCGAGCAGCGCCGGGCCGGGTTCGACGGTCGTCACGACGCCGAGCACCCCTGCCACACCCATGTCCTCCACGGCGAGCGGCTGGGCGATCAGTGCGCGGGCCGCGAGGTCGCCGTGGTCCCC
>LATQ01000001.1:1959095-1961574 GCA_001017865.1 Rhodococcus sp. IITR03 | reverse complement strand
GGCGGTCGCTGCATGCGAGGAGCAGCACCCGCAGCCCGCTCGAGCCGAGTTCCTCGGCGCGTCGCGCCGCCTCGGTGCCGGGGTCGAGCAGCACGTCGGGTGCGCCGAGCAGCCAGTTGCCGTGGGTGCCGTACGACTGGCCGCTCCACTTCTTCGCCGACGAGAACGGCGCGACCGCGGTGGCTCGCCCCAGCCGGGGGCGGTGGGGAACGCCTCGGCGATCGCGAGGACGCTGGCGTTCGGACGCGGGTCGTCGGCCGCGAGCGCGGCCAGGGCGGCGCGGGCCTCGTCGAGGTTGCTGCCGTCGAGGGGCTCGAGATCGGACAGGCGCATGCCGTTCTCGGTGAGCGTGCCGGTCTTGTCGGCACACACCACGTCGACGCGCGCGAGGCCTTCGATCGCCGGCAGCTCCTGAACGAGGCACTGACGACGTCCGAGGCGGACGACACCGACCGCGAACGCGATGGACGTCATGAGCACGAGACCCTCGGGCACCATCGGCACGAGGGCGGCGACCATGCCGCTCAGCGCGGGGCCGAGCGACTCGCCGCTGGAGAAGAGCTGGTTGTAGATGATGAGCAGACCCGCGGGGATCATCAGGTAAGTGATGAAACGCAGGATCTTGTTGATGCCCGCGTTCAGCTCCGACTTCACGAGTGTGAACTTGCTCGCCTCTTCCGCGAGTCGCGCCGCGTAGGCGTCGCGGCCGACCTTCGTCGCACGGTAGGAGCCGGAGCCGGAGGCGACGAAGCTGCCCGACATGACCGTCGAACCGGGCACCTTGTGCACGGGATCCGACTCGCCCGTCAGCAGCGACTCGTCCAGTTCGAGACCCTGGGCCTCGACCACCTCGCCGTCGACGACAGCTGGTCGCCGGGGCCGAGCTCGATGATGTCGTCGAGCACCACCTCGCGCGGAGCGATCGGTGCGGCGACGCCGTCCCGGCGCACGACGGGTTTCGTCTGGCTGACGATGGCCAGCTTGTCGAGGGTGCGCTTGGCGCGCACCTCCTGGATGATGCCGATGCCGCTGTTCGCGATGATCAGCAGACCGAACATGCCGTCGATGATCGAGCCGGTGGCCAGCACGATCAGCAGCAGCACCCCGAGGATCGCGTTGATCCGGGTGAACACGTTGGCCCGGACGATGTCCTTGACCGATCGGGACGCGCGGTCGGGGACATCGTTGGTGAGGCCACGTGCCACACGCTCGGCGACCTGCTCGGTGGACAGCCCGGTGGCTGCATGGTCGGATGCGAGGACCGGCGCCTCGTCCGTTCCCACCACCGTCGTGGGCTCTTCTACTGCCATGACGAACCAGATTAGGGCACGAAAGCGAACAGCCGGTGCCGCGGCAGGTGGATCAGCTCGACGTGAGCCACCACGGATCGACCGCGACGGGCTTCGACGCATCGGACTTCGACACGTCGATCCGCTGACCCGGCATCGGCACCGCAGTGGTCACCTCCGACTCCCGCGCGGCGGGCAGCAACCGGGTGATGGGCTCCGACCAGGCGTGGAAGGCGAGGTCGAAGGTTCCCCAGTGCACGGGGACCAGCAGACTGTCGCGACGGTCGACGCCACCGAGGTCGAGATGCGTGCGCACCGCTTCCTCGGGGTTCATGTGCACGTCGGGCCATCGCTTGTCGTAGGCACCCACGGGCAGCAATGTCAGGTCGAACGGACCGTAGGCCTCGCCGACGTCGGCGAACCGCGGAGTGTAGCCGCTGTCACCGCCGAAGAACACCCGGCGCGTCGGCCCGGTGAACACCCACGACGACCACAACGTGATGTTGCGCTGCAGGCCGCGCCCGGAGAAATGCCGGGCCTCGGTGCACGTGATGCGCAGGCCGTCCACCTCGACGTGTTCGTCCCAGTCGAGTTCGACGACGCGTTCCTCGGCGATCCGCCAGCGGCGCAGGTGCGCGCCCACCCCGAGCGGCACGACGAACCGGACGGTCGGTTGCAGCACGGCGAGGCTCTCGACCGTGAACCGGTCGAGATGGTCGTAGTGGTCGTGCGAGATCACCACCGCATCGAGACGCGGCAGGGTCTGCAGTTCGACGGCGCCGGATGCAGACGTGCCGGGCCGACGGTCGGTGAGGGTGACACGCGTTCGCTCCACACCGGGTCGCACAGCACCCGGTAGCCGTCGACCTCGACGAGGGCGGTCGAGTGCCCGAACCACGTCACGGCGAGTTCCGCCGCGTCGACCGGCGCGAGATAGGTCGACAACGGCACCTCGGTGCGAGGTCTCCCCCGCGATCCGCGGGTGAGCAGGTCCTTCGCGAAACCGCCGGCCGCCTCGGGGCCGAGCACGGACGCCGGGTCGGTGTTGTGGAAACGACCGTCGCGGTAGCGGGGCGACGCGGCGGCGTAGGGACGGATGTCGGAGACCGAGCGCCGATGAACCGGGCAGGCCGTTCACGGCGCGCGCGACCCACAGCGTGCCCGCTCCGGCGAGCGCGGCGGAGACGGCG
>LATQ01000001.1:1956884-1958995 GCA_001017865.1 Rhodococcus sp. IITR03 | reverse complement strand
CAGATCGCCGCGCTGACCGACCGCGGCGTCGATCCCGCCGCGGTCGCGGCCGACGTGTCCGCGACGACCGTGACGGTCGACGCCCTCGACCCGCCGGATCCCGAACAGGGACAACGCATCATCCTCTCGATCATCGCGGTGATCCTGCTGTACATGCAGATCCTGATGTTCGGCATGTACGTGGCGATGGGTGTCGTCGAGGAGAAGTCCTCGCGCGTCGTCGAACTGCTGCTGTCCACGCTGCGTCCGCTGCAGCTGCTGTGGGGCAAGATCCTCGGCATCGGTGCGGTCGGGCTCCTGCAGCTCACGGCCTACGGTGCGGTCGGCGTCGGCACGGCGCTCGCCACCGACACCCTCACGATCACCGGCACCGCCCTCGGCGTGCTCGCCGGCACCCTCGGCTGGTTCGTGCTCGGCTTCGCGTTCTTCGCCGTCCTCTACGCGGCGGCGGGGTCGATGGTGTCGCGGCAGGAGGACGTCAACTCCACCTCGGGTCCGCTGGTGATGCTGATCCTCGCGATGTTCTTCGCGGCGTTCTCGTCGGTCGACGACCCCGAAGCCGGATGGAGCACCACGCTGAGTTGGATCCCGCCGTTCTCGGCGATCCTCATGCCGCTGCGCATCGCCGCGGGCGTGGCCACCCCGGTGCAGATCGTCGGCACCATCGTGCTGATGGTCGCCGCCATCGCGGTGCTCAGTGTGATCGCCGCGCGCATCTACCAGCGGTCGATCCTGCGGATCGGCCGGACGGTCACGTGGAAGGAAGCGCTCGGCCGTTAGCCGATCCCACAACGAGGGGAAGGATATGTGCGGTGTGTCGCAAGAACGCGCACATGTCCTCCCCCTCGTTCGCGCCGTTATAGGTTGACCTCGACGGACGAAGACAGGTGGAGGCGACGTGGCCGGTGGCAGGATCTCGGCGCAGGAGTTCATCGACAAGGTGCTCGACCCGGGAAGCTTCGTCTCCTGGGACGTTCCGCCGATCGATGTCGGTGCGGGCGAGAAATACCTCGCCGATCTGGACAGGGCCGCCGAGAAGTCCGGGGTCGACGAATCCGTGCTCACCGGTTCGGGCACCGTCCACGGCCGCCGGGTCGCTCTGATCGTGTGCGAATTCTCCTTCCTCGCAGGCTCGATCGGCGTCGCCGCCGCCGAACGCATCGTCACCGCCGTCGAACGCGCGACCGCCGAGGGACTGCCCCTGCTCGCATCGCCCACCTCGGGTGGCACCCGCATGCAGGAGGGCACCCTCGCCTTCGTGCAGATGGTGAAGATCGCCGCCGCCGTCGCTGCACACAAGGCCGCCCATCTCGGTTATCTCGTGTACCTGCGCAATCCGACGACGGGCGGGGTGTTCGCGTCGTGGGGGTCGCTCGGGCACGTCACCGCCGCCGAACCGGGTGCGCTCGTGGGCTTCCTCGGCCCGCGCGTCTACAAGGCGCTCTACCAGGAGAACTTCCCCGAGGACGTCCAGACGGCGGAGAACCTGTACCGCAAGGGCGTGATCGACGGGGTCGTGCCCCTCGGCGGTGTGCGGCAGGTCGTGCACCGGTTGCTGCGCGTGCTGGTCGAGGGCAACCGGCCGGAGGTGACGTCGAGTCCGGCGATCACCGCCGTCGACGACGTGCCCGACATCCCGGCCTGGCAGTCGGTGATGCTCAGCCGACGCCCGAACGGCCCGGGATCCGGCAGTTGCTGCGCCACGCCGCCTCCGCGCAGGTCCCTCTGTCCGGGACCGGTGAGGGCGAGTCCGATCGCACCGTCCTGCTCTCGCTCGCCCGGTTCCGCGGCGTCTCGTGCGTGATGTTCGGTCAGGACCGCGCGGGACAGTCACCCGAACGCACGATGGGGCCGGGAGCACTGCGCGAGGCCCGCCGCGCGATGCGTCTCGCCGACGAACTGCGCCTGCCGCTCGTGCTCGTCATCGACACCCTCGGTGCCTCGTTGTCGAAGGAGGCCGAGGAGCGCGGGCTCGCACCCGAGATCGCCCGCTGCCTCGCCGATCTCGTCACCCTGCCCACCCCGACGGTGTCGGTGCTGCTCGGTCAGGGAACCGGCGGCGGCGCGCTCGCCCTGCTGCCGCCGACCGCGTGTGTGCGCGCGCACCAGGA
>LATQ01000001.1:1950755-1956784 GCA_001017865.1 Rhodococcus sp. IITR03 | reverse complement strand
CGCCCTGCTGCCCGCCGACCGCGTGTTGTGCGCGCAGCACGGCTGGCTCGCGCCGCTCCCGCCCGAAGGCGCGAGTGCGATCGTGCACCGCGATACCACTCACGCACCCGCCATGGCACAGGATCAGGGAATCCGCTCCCGCGACCTGCTGCGCAACGGTGTCGTCGACGCGGTCGTCCCCGAGCATCCCGATGCCACCGAGGAACCCGTCTCGTTCGTCAAGCGGATCGGTGCCGCGGTCGCCCGCGAACTCGCGATCCTCACCGACGAGCCCGCGGAGGACCGCTACCGGCGACGGATCGAGCGGTACCGGAAGCTCGGCGTGCACTCCTGACCCGGCGCGATCCGGATCAGCTCGAACCCGCGACCGCTCCGCCGGCGATGAGGCCGTCGTCATCGCCGCGTTGACGGACGCGACGGCGTCGCGCACCGCCTTGGCCGCCCACTCGCCCTGCCGATCTCCTCGCCCGCTTCTTCACCGCCCGCTTGTCGCGTCCGGGAACACCTTCGGCGCCGCATCCGCCGCCGACAGCAGCGCGATCAGCGCCGCGGTGCGTGGCTCCGGGGTCAGGCCGTCGATCAATGCCGCGCGGATCAGCTCTCGGACGCGCTGCTCGTGGTGGAATCGATCGCGAGCCACTTCTTCGTCGGGAACACACCGAGGATCCTCCCGCGCTCCTCCGAGACCCAACCCTGCTCGACGACCCGCGCGAGAAACTTCTCCCGCAGGCCCTTCTGCAGTTTCTCGATGGCCGACGTCGGCTTCAGCGGCCTACCCGAGCCGAGCCGCTCGACCGCCTCGGCGAGATCGGATCGGCGGGGCGCGCCGCGGTGCGTATCGCGATCCGCCCCTTCCTCACCTGCTTGCCCTCCGTGTCGACGGCCACCACGTCGTCGAGGGCGAGTTCGAGGAGCACCGCACCCGCGAGGACGCGGGGCAACTTCACTCCGTCGACGAGAGGCTTTCCCGATTCGTCGTCGAGAAGCAGGAGCAGCAGGTCTTCCGCGATCGAGGTCATGCGGCTCAGGGTAGGCACTTCGTCCGTTCGTCGCGTGGTTGTGTCCGTCCGACGCAGACCTGCAGCCACCCCCTTGCAGGTCACATAGAGTGGTTCGGGCCACAACCGCCGTCGAGGAAGGACACGAACGATGGCTCGTACGAGGAGGCGTTCCGCCGGAGCACCGAGGATCCGGAGGGATTCTGGCTCGAGGCCGCCCGCGCGGTCGAGTGGGAGAGCGCGCCGACGCGAGCCCTCGACGACTCGGCGGCACCGTCGTACAAGTGGTTCCCGGACGGCACCCTGAACACCAGCGTCAACGCACTCGATCGGCACGTGGCCGCCGGGAACGGCGACCGTCCGGCCCTGATCTGGGATTCGGCGATGGTCCCGGCCAAGCGCACCTACACCTACGCCGAACTGCTCGACGAGGTCGCGAAGTTCGCCGGTGTGCTGCGCGACCAGGGTGTGGCGGCCGGCGATCGTGTGATCGTCTACATGCCGATGATCCCCGAGGCAGCGATCGCGATGCTCGCCTGCGCCCGCATCGGGGCGGTGCACTCGGTGGTGTTCGGCGGGTTCGCCGCGAAGGAACTCGCGACCCGCATCGACGACGCCACGCCGGTCGTGCTGGTCACGGCCTCCGGTGGCCTCGAACCCGGCCGCACCGTCGAGTACCTCCCGATCGTCGAGCAGGCGATCGGTCTGTCGCCGACCCCGCCGCACACCGTGATCGTGAAGAACCGCGAGCAGATCCCCGGCTCGGCGGCCGATTACCAGACGTCCTCGGCGGCGTGGTTCGACTGGGACGAGCTGTGCGCCGACGCAGCCCCTGCCGAGCCCGTGACGGTCGCGGCGACCGATCCGCTCTACATCCTCTACACCTCCGGCACCACCGGAAAACCCAAGGGCGTGGTCCGCGACAACGGTGGGCACGCCGTGGCCCTGACGTGGTCGATGCGCAACATCTACGACATCGACCCGGGCGACGTGTGGTGGACCGCCTCCGATGTGGCTGGGTCGTCGGCCACTCCTACATCGTCTACGGCCCGCTGCTGGTCGGTGCGACAACGGTGATGTACGAGGGCAAGCCCGTCGGCACCCCCGATGCGGGCGCGTTCTGGCGGATCATCGCCGAGAACGGCGTCAAGGCCCTGTTCACCGCTCCCACGGCGATTCGCGCTGTGCGCAAGGCGGATCCGAACGCCGAGGAATTGAAGAAGTACCCCATCGACTCGCTGCAGACGCTCTTCGCCGCCGGTGAGCGCCTCGACCCCGACACCTACCACTGGGCGACGAAGGTGCTCGACCGCCCGGTCGTCGACCACTGGTGGCAGACCGAGACGGGCTGGGCGATCGCCGCCAACCTGCGCGCCTCGAGGCGATGCCGCTCAAGGCCGGCTCCCCCACCGTCCCCGTCCCGGGATACCGGGTCGAGATCGTCGACGGAGAAGGCAAGCCCGTCGACCCGAACACCGAGGCAACATCGTCATCCGCCTGCCGCTGCCGCCGGGCACGCTCGCCGGCCTGTGGCAGGACGACGACCGGTACCGCCGCTCGTACCTCGACACCTTCCCCGGCTACTACCTCACCGGCGACTCGGGCTACGTCGACGAGGACGGCTACGTCTTCGTCCTCGGCCGGTCCGACGACGTGATCAACGTTGCCGGGCACCGGCTCTCGACCGGCAGCATGGAGGCCGTGGTGGCGTCGCATCCCGCCGTCGCCGAATGCGCCGTGGTGGGCATCCGCGACGAACTGAAGGGCCAGCGTCCGTCGGGTTACGTGGTGCTCAAGGCCGGTGTGGAGATCGATCCCGAGACCCTGCGTCAGGAACTCGTCACGATGGTCCGCGATCAGATCGGTGCGGTCGCGACCTTCCGCGACGTGACGGTGGTCCAGGCCCTGCCGAAGACGCGCTCCGGCAAGATCCTTCGCAAGACCATGCGGCAGATCGCCGACCACGAGGAGTACACCGTGCCGTCGACGATCGAGGATCCCGCCGTGCTCGACGCGCTGAAGGAACAGCTCGGCGGCTGACCGACCCCGACCCGCACGGATCGGCGGACGGAGACCTCGTCTCCGTCCGCCGAGTGCATTGCATTCAGGTCACTTCCGTCGTCGGCGTCTCACGAGCACCAGCACGAGCACGGCCGCGACGACTCCTCCGGCCACCGCGATCAGATCGGGCCGGTTGCGGACCTCTTCGGCGCGTTCGGCCGCGGACTGCTTGACCCGGTGGCACGTCGAGTCTGTCGGTGAGTTCGCCGACGGTCGCGGCGAGTTCGGCCCGTTGACGTTCGATGTCGGCCACCTCGTCCGGACGACCACCGTTGTCGGATGCGGTCACTTCGTTGCTCCCTTCGCGGCGTCGATGTCGGCGCGGACACTGGCGACCGTGCGTTCCGGCACGGGCGGTGCGGCGTTCTTCGCCTTCGAGGCCCCGACCGCGGCGAGGATGCCACCGACGGGCGAGCACCACGAGCGCGACGATCAGAGCCGCGAGCCACGGTTCGACGGCGGTGGCGAGGCCGAGCACCGCCGTCGCGATCAGCGTCGCCAGACCGAGGAACAACAGGATCGCTCCCGCACCCGAGATCCCCACGCCCACACCGATGCGGGTGCCCTTGGACTTGACCTCCTCGAGCGCGTGCGAGACCTCGGTCCGCACCAGGGTCGAGACCTGTTCGGTGAGTCGCTCGGTGAGCTCGACCGTGGACAGGTTCTTCGGTTGTTCGGCCACGGGGCGTGCATTACCGGTGGGTGTCGTCATCGCGGATTCCTTTCCGTCGTGGGCACGGTAGGGCCACGGGGTCGGCCGCCTCTCCGGAGGAGCCGTCGGGGTTGTCGGTGCTGTGGGCTTCACGCAGCCTGCGCCCGTGCTCGACGAGTTCTTCCAGCTTGGCGGCGTTCTTCTCGCTGACGCGCGAATCACGTTCGGGCAGTTGCAGTGTCTTCTCGGCAGGCATACCGGCCTGCAGCTGACGGCCACGCTCCATCTCGGCGTCGAACTCGGCACCGAACAACAGGGCCAGATTGGTGATCCACAACCACAGCAGGAAGATCACCGCGCCGGCGAGTGAACCGTAGGTCTTGTTGTAGCTGCCGAAATTGGAGACGTAGAAGGCGAATACCACCGAGGCCACGATCCACACGACGATCGCGATGAGCGATCCCAGACTGACCCAGCGGAACTTCGGCTGGGACACGTTGGGCGTCGCGTAGTACAGCACCGCGACGATCATGACCACCAGTGCGAGCATCACGGGCCACTTGACGATGTTCCACACCGTCACGGCGGTGTCGCCGAGACCGATGACGTCGCCGATCGTGCGTGCGACCGGACCGCTGATCACGAGCATCAGGCGGTCGCACCGGCGGCCACCAGGGCCACAGCAGTGATCAGCAGCATCAACGGGCGCAGCTTCCAGACGGGCCGGCCTCTTCGATCTCGTAGATCCGATTCATGGCGCGGCCGAACGCGCCGACATATCCCGATGCGGACCACAACGCGCCGAGAATACCGACGACCAGGGCGAATCCGGCTGTCGGTGCAGACACGAGCTGTTCGATCGGCCCTCGCAGGGTGTCGACGGCGGAGGACGGTCCGAGGTCCTCGACCATGCCGAGCACCGTATCGACCGTCGTCTGCCCCTGACCGAACACGCCGAGCAACGAGACCACGACGAGCAGGGCGGGGAACAACGACAGGACGGCGTAGTACGTCAGTGCGGCGGCGAGATCGGTGCACTGGTCTCGACTGAACTCTCGAATCGTCCTGCGCAGCACATATTTCCACGACGGCGTGGACAGATCGGTCGGAGAGTCGGGTTTGCGCGGGTCATCGGGGGCGAGGGTGGCACCCGATGATCCGTCACCTTTGTGCTCGGCGTCCATACTGCGGCGGGTACCCCATGTCACACACCGACCAAACTCACAGCCGCGCCGCGGCCGAACCCACCGCCGGAGCAGTGCAGCGGCCGTACGATTCCGCTCATGGCCGACACCCCACTCGAAGGATCCGCCGACGGTTTCGCGGACATCGCCTCGCAGCTCGACTACCCGATGTTCATCGTCACCGCATTCGACGGTGAGGAACGCAGCGGTTGCCTGATCGGCTTCGCGACCCAGTCCGCGATCGATCCGGCCCGCTTCCTGGTGGCGCTGTCGAACAAGAACCGGACCTACCGGGTGGCGTCGAAGGCGAAGCACCTCGCCGTGCACGTCCTGACCCCGGCCGACCGCGAACTGGCGGCCCTGTTCGGCGAGCACACCGGCGACGACATCGACAAGTTCGAGCGCTGCTCATGGCGCGAGGGACCCCACGGACTGCCTGTGCTGGACGGTCCGCGCGCGTGGTTCGTCGGCCGGATCCTCGAGACCTTCACGACCGGCGACCACGGAGGCTTCCTCCTCGAACCCGAGCGCGGTGAGCTCCGCGGCGACCTGGACCGCCTCATGACCTTCAAGTCCGTGGGCGATCTCGACGCCGGGCACGGCGCGTGACGTGCATCCGGCGGGCGGGAGTGGTCTGATCGGCGACATGCGACGACTCGACGACACCGATGCGGCGCAGCACGTGGACGACACGGCGCTGCGCGCTCTCTACGCCTACCCCGACGACCTGCCCCGGCCGTGGATGCGGATCAACTTCGTGTCCTCCCTCGACGGAGCCGTGGCGGTCGAGGACGATCCGGTGCCCTCGGCTCGCCCGCCGACAAGAAGGTCTTCGGGCTGTTGCGCGAACTCGCCGATGTGATCCTTGTGGGCGCGGGCACCGTGCGGGCCGAGAACTACGGCGGCGCGAGGACCAGCGAGGCCCTGCGCGCGCGCCGCGAGGAGGCCGGACTTTCTCCGATACCGCCGGTCGCGGTGGTGACCGCCTCGTGCGACCTGCCGTCCGACCTGCGTCTGTTCACCGACACGACGATCCCACCGGTGGTCTTCACGACCGCACGGGCCCCCGAGACCGCCCGGCGCGCGGTGGAGCCGCCGGAGGCGACGTCCGTCGACAGCGCCGACGCGGTCATC
>LATQ01000001.1:1938628-1950655 GCA_001017865.1 Rhodococcus sp. IITR03 | reverse complement strand
TGGAGGCCGCCGGAGGCGACGTCCGCGTCATCGACGCGGTGAGTCGACGGGCCCTCCCTGCTCGCGGCGATCGGCGAGGCGGGTTGGCTCCGGGTGCTGTGCGAGGGCGGACCGAATCTGTTCGGCCGCTTGATCGAGGATGGCGTCGTCGACGAGCTGTGCCTGACCTGGGCTCCGGTCCTGGCCGCCGGTAACGCCGCGCGTATCGCGCACTCGCCGACCGCCGCTCTGACACCCCTGCGACGTGCGCACCTGGTGTGCGACGACGACGGCACCCTGCTCACCCGCTGGGTGCGACCCGATGCTCTGGAAGGAGACACGCATGGCCGATGACGACGTGGTGGAGGGGACGGACACCTCCGACGAGTTGATCGAGCAGCTGGCACGGCTCGCCTCCGACAAAGAGCTGACACTCGGCTGCGCGGAGTCGCTCACCGCGGGCACGCTCGCAGCCCGCCTGGGTGCCGCGAAGGGCAGCTCCGACTGGTTCCGCGGCGGCATCGTCGCGTACTCGCGCGAGGTCAAGTACGGCCTGCTCGAGGTTGCGGAAGGCCCGGTCGTGTGCGAGAGCGCGGCGCGCACGATGGCGGAGAGCACCTCCCGCCTCCTGGGCGCGGACATCGTCGTCGCCGTGAGCGCGCCGGTGGACCCGACCCACAGGACGGCCGGCCGCCCGGCACGGTCTGCTTCGCCACGACCGGTCCGGACGGCACCCGCAGCGAGGAGCAGCGCTTCGACGGTGATCCCCAGGATGTGCTCGCGAAGACGGTGCGTCACGCCTTGTCGTTGCTCGTCGAGCGTGCGTCCGCCTGAAAATCGGATGCGATCTCCTACACCCGGGGCCTAACGTGACGAGCATGCGCGTCGTCTTCACGAAGGGTCCCGGCATCGGGTACGAGATCGCGGTGCACCGCGACACCGGTCCGGAGCTCGCTCCGCGCAACGGCCCGGGCGGTCACCCCTATCTCCCCCACGACCTCGTGCACCTGCTGGTCGAGAAGGAGGCGGGTATCGAACTCGGTGTCTTCGGGCAGTTGGCCGCGGGCGACAACGGCATGTTCTGGCCCGTCGACAACGCGGAGCGGACCCGCGCGGGACGGCGTCGCCGGTCGAAGAAGCAGACCATGTCGCCGCGCGCGGAGGCCGACACGATCAGGTCGGAGACACTGGCGCGCATCGCCGTTCCCGTCTGGGAGGTGCGGCGCGGTCTGGCGCGGAGCCTTCCGGCATATGTGTCCGCGCACGACGTCACCCCGGTGGTCGACCGGATCGTGGACACCTTCGACGACCACGCCGACCGGTGGCATGCGCTACCGGTCGGCGGGTCGTTGACGGTCGCCTGGAAGGTGTCGCTACAGAACCGACGGTGACACGTCGAGGGTCGTGCGGTCGAGACTCGCGAGCAGATCGAACTGCGGACCGGTCCTGGGCAGTTCGAAGCGGAAGAAATACCGCGCGGCGGCGCGCTTCCCATCGAAGAAGTCGCCCTCGCGGTCGCCCACCGCGAGGAGCTGCTCGAGCCACATCCACGCCACCACCACGTGCCCGACAGCTTCGAGGTAGACCGACGAGTTGGCCAGGGCCACAGCGGAATCGCCGGTGGACCACAACGTCGCGGTCGTTTCCGCGACGCGCGCCACGGCCGAGCCCAGTTGCTCCGCGTAGGCGGCGGCGTCACCCCCGGCCTGCGTCGCCCGGGTGATGGTCTCTCCCACCGCTTCGCCGAGCAGCGCGAGAGCGGCACCGCCCTGCATGATCACCTTGCGGCCGAGCAGGTCGAGACCCTGGATACCGTGCGTGCCTTCGTGAATGGGGTTGAGGCGGTTGTCGCGGTAGAACTGCTCGACGTCGAACTCGCGGGTGTAGCCGTAGCCGCCGAGCACCTGGATCGCGAGGCTGTTGGCCTCGAGGCACCACTGCGACGGCCAGGACTTCGCGATGGGAGTGAGCAGGTCCAGCAGCAGACCGGCGCGGGTGCTCTCGTCGTCGCTCTCGGCGGTGCGCTGCACGTCGACGAGCTTCGAGCAGTACAGCCCCAGCGCGAGCGCTCCCTCGACATAGGACTTCTGCGCCAACAACATTCGTCGCACATCGGCGTGTTCGACGAGCGGCACCTGCGGCGAGGCCGGATCCTTGGCGCCGAGCGGCCGACCCTGCGTGCGGGTACGGGCGTAGTCGAGCGACTGCAGGTACCCGGCGTAGCCGAGGGAGGTGGCGAGGAAGCCGACGCCGATCCGGGCCTCGTTCATCATGTGGAACATGTACGACAGGCCCTTGTGCGCCTCACCGAGCAGATAGCCGACCGCGCCGGCCTCACCGCCCGGGGTGTGGACGCCCTCGCCGAAGTTGAGCAGGGTGTTGGTGGTGCCGCGGTTGCCCATCTTGTGGTTGAGGCCGACGAGCGCAACGTCGTTGCGTTCGCCGAGCGTGCCGTCGGCCTCGACGAGGAACTTCGGGACGATGAACAGCGAGATGCCCTTCACGCCGTCCGGTCCGCCGGGGATCTTGGCGAGGACGAGGTGGACGATGTTCTCGGTGAGTTCGTGGTCACCGCCGGAGATCCACATCTTGGTGCCGGTCAGCCGGTAGGTGCCGTCGGCGGCGGGCACGGCCCTGGTGGTGATGTCGGCGAGCGACGAACCGGCCTGCGGTTCGGACAGGCACATGGTGCCGAAGAAGCGGCCTTCGAGCATCGGCGGCACGAAGGTCTCGATCTGCTCGTCGCTGCCGTGGGTGACCAGCAGGCTCGCGTTGGCGGCGGTGAGGAAGGGATAGGCCGAGGTGCCGGCGTTCGCGGCCTGGAACCACGCCATCGATGCGCGCTGCACGGTGACCGGCAGTTGCATGCCGCCGTGCTCCTCGTCGAACCCGCCGGCGAGGAGTCCTGCCTTGCAGAACAGGTCGAGCGCGTCCTTGACCTCGGGGATGATCTCGACGCGACCGTCCTCACCGATGCGGGGTTCCTGGGCGTCGCCCTTCTTGTTGTGGGTCGCGAAGTGCTTGGTGGCGATGTCGGCACTCAGGTCGAGCACGGCGTCGAAGGTCTCCCGGGAGTGCTCGGCGAAGCGGTCCCGAGCGGTGAGGGACTCGATGTCGAGCCAGTCGTACAGGAGGAAGTCCAGGTCGCGGCGGGACAGTACGGGAGAGGGCATCGAGGATCCTTTCGGGCGACTCGGATATCGGCCGTAGCAGGAACGAACTCAGCAGGAACGAACTGAGCAAGAGCGAACTAAGCGCTCACTCAGTAGACCAACGACGGTGCATGATGTCAACGACGCCTTCTCCGCGACCCGCAGGACGGACCCCGTGACCGACACACCCGAGCAGACCCCCGACGCCTCTCTTGTCACAGCGCTGCCAGGCGGTGGATCCGAGGTCGCGCGCCGGCTGGTCGCCTCCGCGGTGGAGTCCTTCGCACGCCGCGGCTACCACGCGACCACCACCCGCGACATCTCCGTCGGCGCAGGGTTGAGCCCCGCGGCGCTCTACGTGCACTTCCCGTCCAAGGAGGCCGTACTCTTCGAGGCCGGCCGCAACGGGCACCACCACGTCCTCGAGGAGGTCGAGAGCGCCGCCGCGAGTTCCACCGACCCGATCGAGCGGATCCGCGCCATCGTCGACCGTTTCGTGCGGATCCACGCCGTGCACCACACCACCTGCCGGGTCGCGCAGTACGAACTGCACGCGCTCTCGGAGGAGCACTACCGCGAGATCGCGGAGATCCGCAGGCGCACCGACGCCGTGGTCCGGGAGGTCATCTCCTCGGGTGTCGACAGTGGCGCGTTCCGGGTCGGCGACGTGCCCACCGCAGCGCTGGCGATCCTGTCGCTGGGGATCGACGTCGCCCGCTGGTACCGGCCCGGCCGCGTGGACGTCGACGATCTGGCCCGCAACTATGTCGACCTCGCGTTGTCGATGCTCGGGCGCCCCGGAACTGAACGACGACGAGGCCCGCAACACCGGTGGTCTCACCGGTATTGCGGGCCTCGGATGTCGTTGCGGGTCCGGTTATCCGACGCCGAGCAGATCGATCACGAAGACCAGCGTCTTGCCTCCGAGCGGATGCCCGGAACCGGCCGGTCCGTACGCGAGCTGCGGGGGCACCGTGAGCTTGCGGCGTCCACCGACGCGCATGCCCGGAATGCCTTCCTGCCAGCCCGGATCAGACGTCCGAGCGGGAAGCGGACGGAGTCGCCACGAGCGAACGACGAGTCGAACACATCGTTGGTGTCGTACTCCACGCCGTGGTAGTGCACGTCGACCACACCGCCGGGCTGCGCTTCGTCGCCGTCACCGATGGTGATGTCCTCGATGACGAGATCGGCGGGCGCCGGGCCGGTGGCCGGTTCGACCGTCGGAACCTCCGGCGGCACCTGCACGGCGAGCAGGTCGATGATGAACACGAGCGTCTTGCCCGACAAGCGGTGGCCCGATCCGGCGGGACCGTAGGCGAGCTCCGGCGGGATGGTCAGCTGACGACGGCCGCCGACCTTCATGCCCGGGATGCCCTCCTGCCAGCCGGCGATCAGACCGGACAGCGGAAGGTGATGGACTCACCACGGCTCCACGACGAGTCGAACTCTTCACCGGTATCGAACTCGACCCCGACGTAGTGGACTTCGACCTTCGATCCGGGCTCCGCTTCGGCACCTTCGCCGACCACCAGGTCCTTGATGACCAACTGGGTGGGGGCGGGACCCTCCTGGAACTCGATTTCGGGCTTTGTCATGCGTGTCTCCTCGTCGGGATTCGGTCGATCTTTCCGGTCGCTACGAGGGTTCAGCGCTCCTCGAGGGACGTGTACGGGCGCTCGGTGTAACCGGTGTAGATCTGACGCGGACGGCCGATCTTCAGGGTCGGGTCCGAGTGCATCTCACGCCAGTGCGCGATCCAGCCGGGCAGGCGACCCAGGGCGAACAGCACGGTGAACATGCGGTCCGGGAAGCCCATCGCACGGTAGATCAGGCCCGTGTAGAAGTCGACGTTCGGGTACAGCTTGCGCTCGATGAAGTAGTCGTCCGTGAGGGCGGCCTCTTCGAGCTTCATGGCGATCTCGAGCAGTTCGTCGCCCGCACCGAGCTTCTTGAGGATGCGGTCGGCGGTCTTCTTGACGATCGCGGCCCGCGGGTCGTAGTTGCGGTAGACGCGATGCCCGAAGCCCATGAGCTTCACGCCGTCTTCCTTGTTCTTGACCTTGCGGACGAAGTCCTTGACGTCGCCGTCGGACTTCTGGATGCCGTCGAGCATCTCGAGCACGGCCTGGTTGGCGCCGCCGTGCAGCGGGCCCCACAGTGCGTTGATGCCGCCCGAGATGGACGTGAAGAGGTTGGCGTCGGAGGAACCGACGAGGCGCACCGTCGACGTCGAGCAGTTCTGCTCGTGATCGGCGTGCAGGATGAGCAGCATGTCGAGCGCCTGAGCGATCTCGGGATCGATCTCGTAGGGCTCGGCCGGGAAGCCGAAGGTCATGCGCAGGAAGTTCTCGACCAGCGACAGCGAGTTGTCGGGGTAGAGGAAGGGCTGACCGACCGACTTCTTGTAGGCGTAGGCCGCGATGGTCGGCAGCTTGGCGAGCAGACGGATCGTCGACAGCTCGACCTGCTCGGAGTCGTCCGGATCGAGGGAGTCGGGGTAGTACGCCGACAGGGCGTTGACCGCGCTCGACACGACGGGCATCGGGTGCGCGTTGCGCGGGAAGCCGTCGAAGAACCGCTTGAGATCCTCGTGCAGGAGGGTGTGGCGGCGGATCTTGTCGGTGAAGACCTCGAGCTGCTCCGCAGTCGGCAGCTCACCGTAGATCAGCAGGTAGCTGACCTCGATGAACGTCGACTTCTCGGCGAGCTGCTCGATCGGGTATCCGCGGTACCGCAGAATGCCCTTCTCGCCGTCGATGTACGTGATCGCCGACTTCGTGGAGGCGGTGTTGACGAAACCCGGGTCGAGGGTGGTGTACCCGGTCGCCGCGAGGAGCTTGCCCAGCTCGATACCGTCATTGCCTTCCGTCGCCTTGGCGATCGACATCGTGTGTTCGCCACCGGGGTAGCTGAGGGTGGGGTTGGTGTCATTCTCAGCGGGCACGAAGGATCCCTCTCAAGCTCAGACCTACGAGAAACTTCCGGACATTCACGTAGAACCTAGCCGTAGCGCGGGGTATGCGCTGAGGCAGGGTCCGCCGAAAGTCCCCGATCGGTATGTCGTCCATGTGGGTTCCGAACGCTCGCCCGCACCCTCCGCGACTGCGCCGCAAGGCCGGCACACGCCGATAACCTGCGGCAATACTACCCGGGTCTCACCAAGGTCGTTACGCGGGGATCTGCGCGTATCGGTGCCCCACGCCGGCCCCTGTACTCACGGCACGGCGAAGAGTGCGTCGACCAGCACGGCGGTGGTCTCCGCGACGGGCGCGCCTCGAGGGGCGCGTCGGGGTCACCGGTGGTCGAGTCCGACAGGATCGCCAGCAGCAGCGGTTGCCCGTCCGGCGACCACACCACCCCGGCGTCGTTCACCGTCCCGTGATTGCCCCCGCCCGTCTTGTCCGCCGACGTCCATCCCGGCGGCAATCCCCCGCGGATCCGGGTGTCCGAGGTGGTGGTCGCGCGCATCCAGCCGAGCAGAGTCCGCTGTTGCGGAGCGGGCAGCCCCGGGCCGAGGAGCACCTCCCGGAAGCCGCGGGCGAGTCCGGCAGCGGTGGTGGTGTCGCGCTCGTCGCCCCGTGCCGCCTCGTTGAGTTCGGGTTCCCAGCGATCGAGCCGGGTGGTCTCGTCCCCGACGGAACGGGCGAAGGCGGTGACGGCCTCGGGTCCGCCGATCCGTTGGAGCATCAGGTTTCCGGCGGTGTTGTCGCTGCGGGTGAGTGCGGCCTCGCACAGCCGGTCGATCGGCAGTACGCGCCCTGATGTTCCGAGGTCACCGGCGAATTGACGACGATGTCCTCCGGGTCGATCGGGAGGGTCTCGTCGAGACGGAGGGATCCTTCCGCCTCGAGTCGCAGGATCGCGGCGGCGGCGTAGACCTTGAACGGAGAACAGATCGCGAACCGTTCGTCGGCCCGGTAGGTGTGGACGCGCCCGGTCACCGGCGACTGCGCGACCACACCGAGTCGTACGGCGTAGCGGTCCTCGATCTCCCGGAGACGCTCGTCGACACCGGCGGCGAGCAATTGTGTGTCGGGCACCGAATCGGCCGTCGTCGACGGGATCGTGTCGACCGGACCGTCCTGCGACCCGCAGGCCGCCACTGCGGCGACGGAGGACAGGGCAAGGGCGGATTGGAGAAAACCCCTGCGCGACAATCTGTTCCGGAGGAGTGAATCGGTGGGTGTCATGCCGACAGGACACCACCGACGGGAATCGTCCCGCCAATACCCACCCGCCGTCCGCACGAGTCGGAAAAACTATCGCCGCTGTTGGAGACGGGAACGACGGACGGGATCCGGCCGCGCGACACGCCGGGTCGGCGAATCGTCCGCCCGTACTGATTGAATCCCCTGCCATGGACCTGATCCGCCACCTCCGGTTCTTCGTCACCGTCGCGGAGGAAGGACACTTCGGCCGGGCCGCAGCGGTGCTCGACATGACGCAACCTCCTCTGTCACAAGGACTTCGGAAAATCGAGCAGCATCTCGGTTCCGAACTCGTGCATCGCACCAGGCAGGGAGCGGTCCTCACGCCCGCCGGAGCCGAGTTGCTCCCCCGCGCTCGTCTCCTCGTCGACGACGCCGATCGTTTCCTCGCCGAGGCCGGACGCGTCGCCCGCGCCCGGGGTCTTCTGCACTGGGGTGCCACCCGCGCACTACCCGACCGTCTGGTCACTCTGTGCGTCACCGCTCTGAGCAGACGCGGTGAGGCGACGGTGTCGACGCGTTCCGCGAGCACCGTCGAACTCGTCGACGCCGTCCGCTCGGGCATGTGCGATCTCGCCGTCGTCGAACATCCGGCCCTGACCGAAGGACTCGACGCCGGACCGGTGGTCAAACTCCGGCGATGGCTGGTCGTGCCGGACGACCACCGCAGCGCCCGCTCCGACCGGCCCCGGTTGCCGATGCTCTCCGACCTGACGTTCGCCGCGCCGCCGCGGACGGGGAACCCCGCGGCCTTCGACGCGGTGCAGGATCTGCTGCGCGAACGAGGACTCGATGTCGAGACCACCCCGGCGGCGGACGACCGCGCGGTGCTCGCCGCCGTGGCCGCCGGTACCCACTTCGGGATGTCGACCTCACCACCCGACTCGGTGCCCGGCGTGGCCTGGCTGGACTGGGCTCCGTCCGCACTGGCCCTGCCGTGCGCATCGTCCGGCGTGCCGACGCCGACGTCGTGCTCACGTCGACGCCCGGCGACCGCGTGCTGTTCAAGGAACGGGTCCGGTGAACGGCGAGGAACGGCGAGACAGTGCGGTCGACCGGATCCGGGCGGTGTTCGCGGATGCCGGGTGCACGGGATGGCTGCACGCCCGCCGGTGTTCGGATCCGCGTGCGGCGATGTTGTCGGTGCGCGGGGACGAACGCGTGGTGCTCGCGTCGGTGTACAGCTTCCGCTGTTCCTCGCGTTCTGCGCGGAGGTGGACGCAGGCCGGCTCGACGCATCCGGGCAGCTGCGGATCGTGCCGTCGGACTGCACCCCCGGCCCGACCGGGATCGCGAGCTTCCGGGATCCGGTGACGATGAGCCGACGCGACGTGGCCGCATCGATGATGACGGTGTCCGACAACGCGGCGGCCGACGTGCTGCTCGGCGAGATCGGCACGACCGCTGTCGAGGAACTGCTCGCGCGCCTCGGACTCACACGGACCCGGATCATCGGTGGCACGGCGGACGTCTATCAGCGCCTCGTCGAGGAGACGGACACCCGCACCACCGTCGAGGCGTTCCGGGCGCTCACCGACATCGACGCCGCCTGGACCGTCTCGGCGTACGACCCGGCCTACACGAGCGCGACCACCCCGGAGGAGATGACCCGGCTGCTCGAGGCCGTGTGGTCGGGCTCGGTGCTCTCGCCCGAGAGCACCGCCTTCGCGCAGCAGGTGATGCGCGCCCAGATCTGGCCGCACCGCATCGCGTCGGGCTTCCCGCATCGCGGGGTCGCGATCGCAGGCAAGACCGGCACGATCGGCATCATCCGCAACGAGGTGGCGGTCGTCGAGTTCCCCGGCGAGTATCCGATCGCCGTCGCAGTGTT
Organism: Rhodococcus sp. IITR03; assembly: GCA_001017865.1. The sequence continues at coordinate 1,941,482 of LATQ01000001.1, read as the reverse complement.
CACCCGTGCCGCCCGCGCGGATCCCGTACTGCCGGTCGTCGACGCTGCGATCGGTGAAGCCGCGCGCATCGCCGTCACCGAGCTGCGTGCTCCCCTGCCGGGCGACTCCGCAGGTCCGTCATCCGAGAGTGCGTGAGACCCGGTACCGGACGAAGGCCGGGAAGGCGACGACGCACACGAGCGTGCCGACGATTACGAGGACGCCGCCGCCGGCCGCGGCGACCGCGGTTCCTGCCGCGGCCGCGGCGCGCCGTGGAGCACGTCGCCGATGCGCGGTCCTCCCGCGACGACGACGATGAACACGCCCTGCAACCGGCCGCGCATCTCGTCGGTGGCGACGGTCTGCAGCATCGTCGAACGGAAGGCCGCGGACACCATGTCGACCGCCCCGCCGAACGCCAGGAAGAACAGGGCGACCCACAGCAGCAGACCGCTGCCGGCGGGCTCGGCCCACCACACCGCGGCGCCGAAGCCGACCATCGCCACGCCCCACAGGACGATGCACACGATCACGGCGAGACCCTGGCGCTGCACCCGCGGCAGCCATCCGGAGAAGACGCCGCCGACCACCGCGCCGACCGACATCGCCGCGAACAGCAGACCGAGGGCGAAGCCGCCCTGCGCCGGATCGCCGAACGACTCGTGGGCGATCTGCGGGAACAGGGCACGCGGCATCCCGAACACCATGGCGACGATGTCGACGACGAACGACGCCAGCAGGATCTTCTGGCCGGACAGGTACCGGAAGCCGTCGAAGACCGCGCGCAGCCCGGCCTTGGTGACCTCGCCGAGCGGCGGAATCGCCGGGAGTCGCACCACCGCCCACAGCGTGGCCAGCAGGAAGATCGCGTCCAGCAGGTAGAGGGTGGACAGTCCCACGACGGGTATGAGGGCCCCGGCGAACAGCGGGCCCGCGATGGCGCCGAACTGCACGACGGTCATGTTCAGCGAGGTGGCGGCTGCGATCTGCCTACCGGCAGCAGCCGAGGGATGATCGCCGCGCGGGTCGGCTGGTTCACCGCGAAGAACGCCTGTTGCAGCGAGAACAGGCACAACAGCACCCACACGTTGTTCAGCCCGCTCGCCGCCTGCACCCACAACAACACGGACGTGACGCCGAGACCGGTGGAGGTGATGAGCAGCAACTTGCGGCGGTCCATCGCGTCGGCGAGCGCCCCTCCCCACAGTCCGAAGACCACGAGCGGCACGAGCCCGAACACACCGGTCAGCCCCACATAGGCAGAGTTGCGGGTGATCTCGTAGATCTGCTGAGGAACGGCGACGACCGCCATCTGTGCACCGATGACGGTGACGATCCCGGCCCACCACAGCCGGGCGTAGTCCTTGTTGCGCAGCGGTGTGGTGTCGGCGAGCAGCCGCCTCACGGTTGCAGACGCTCGGTGATCCAGCGACCGTCCACCAGCCGGGTCCGGATCCGGTTGTGCAACCGGTTGGGCCGGCCCTGCCAGAACTCGACCGACTCGGGGACGATGCGGAATCCGCCCCAGAACGGCGGCACCGGGATGTCGTCGTCGACCTCGTAGCGCTCGGCGGCCTCGACGAGGGCGTGCTCGAGATCGGCGCGTTCGGCCACGGGACGCGACTGCTGCGACGCCCATGCGCCCAGGCGGGATCCGCTCGCGTCTGCAGTACGCGAGGGTCTCCTCGTCGGACACGCGGACGACCGGTCCGCGGACGGTCACCTGCCGGTAGACGGGCAACCAGAGGAAGGTCGCCGAGGCATAGGGGTGCCCGGCCAGATGGCGGCCCTTGTCGGACTCGAAGTTGGTGAAGAAGGTCAGGCCGTCGGCGTCGATCTTCTTGCACAGCACGGTGCGGGTCGCCGGGTGTCCGTGCTCGTCGACGGTCGCGAGCACCATCGCGTTCGGCTCGGGCACCGCGGTGGCGACAGCGTTCGCAAACCACGTACGCACCAGCGGAAGCCAGCCCTCGGCGACATCCCCGGGGGTGAGATCGCGGTCGGCCGGGGACTCGTCGGTCGGCCCGGCCGGGCTGTAGTCGACACGCATACGCGCGAGGTCGTCACCCTCGGGGCGCGGCAACGGGAAATCGGACGGCACGAACGACGACGGTACTCCCGGCATCCGGGCGGCGACGCTCGGACCACGGGCGCTACAGTTTTCACGACGACCCGAGTGGGGCGCCGATCACACCTGACGGTGACCTCATTCCACCGGCAGCGCGGCTCGGACCGGGCCGTGCTCGAACGAGGAGAGCCCAACCGTCATGGCAGCGCGCGCGTCAGTTCCCGAGGATTTCGTCGCAGGACTCGAAGGCGTGGTCGCCTTCACGAGCGACATCGCCGAGCCCGACAAGGACGGTGGCGCGCTGCGCTATCGCGGGGTCGACATCGAAGAGCTCGTCGAGAAGGGAATCACCTTCGGCGACGTGTGGGCCCTGCTCGTCGACGGCGAGTTCGGTCGCGGTCTGCACCCGGCCGAGCCGTTCCCCCTGCCGATCCACACCGGCGACGTGCGCGTCGACGTCCAGGCCGGTCTGGCGATGCTCGCACCCATCTGGGGCTTCCGTCCGCTGCTCGACATCGACGATGCGACCGCCCGCGACAATCTCGCCCGCGCCGCGGTGATGGCCCTGTCCTATGTCGCCCAGTCCGCCCGCGGCATCTACCAGCCCGCCGTGCCGCAGCAGCGCATCGACGAGGCGAGCACCGTCACCGAGCGCTTCATGGTGCGGTGGAAGGCGACCCGGATCCCAAGCACGTCGAGGCGATCGACGCTACTGGGTCTCGGCGGCCGAGCACGGCATGAACGCCTCGACGTTCACCGCCCGGGTCATCGCCTCGACCGGCGCGGACGCGGCCGCCTCGCTCTCC
>LATQ01000001.1:1932850-1938528 GCA_001017865.1 Rhodococcus sp. IITR03 | reverse complement strand
GCGACCGCGCCGACGGCCGGCTCGCCTCGTCCGCATGCGACGACGCCGTCGTCGACGACGCGCGCGGCCTGCTCGAGGTGGGACGCTCGGGCACCCTCCACTACGGCACCGACGGTGAGCGTCGCGGCGAGGGGATGTCGGTGTTCGTCAACGTCTTCCAGCCCCCACCGCGGCTGATCGTGTTCGGGGCGATCGACTTCGCGTCGGCGATGGCCCGGCTCGGCTCGTTCCTGGGTTACACGGTGACCGTGTGCGACGCGCGTGGAGTGTTCGCCACCGAGGCCCGCTTCCCCGGCGCCCCGAGGTGATCGTCGACTGGCCGCACCGCTATCTCGCCGCCGAGGCCGAGGCCGGACGCGTGGACGCCCGCACAGTCATCACGGTGCTCACCCACGACCCGAAGTTCGACGTACCGCTCCTCGAGGTCGCGCTACGGCTCGACGTGGCCTACGTGGGAGCGATGGGGTCGCGCCGCACGCACGACGACCGGATGGAGCGTCTGCGGGAGACGGGACTGACCGAGGAGGAACTGGCACGCCTGTCGTCGCCGATCGGCCTGGACCTCGGGGCCCGCACCCCGGAGGAGACGGCGGTGTCGATCGCCGCCGAGATCATCGCGCTGCGCTGGGGTGGAGGCGGCGGCCGCCTCGCGGAGACACGCGGACCGATCCATGCCCACGAGGAGCACATCGGCGCTCAGAAGTACTGAGCACCACCGTCGATCGCGAAGCTCTGGGCGGTGACGAAGGCGGACTCGTCGGACGCGAGGAAGGCGACCATGTTCGCGATCTCGTCCGCCTCGGCCATGTACTTGTTCAGGAAGGGCATGGTCATGCCGCCGAGCCGGGGGTTGCTCTCGGCCGTCTGCGCGATGCGTTCGCGCATCGAACCCGATCCCATAGGCGTGTTCACCGCGCCCGGATGGATGCTGTTGACCCGAATGTCGTGCTGTCCGAGTTCGGCGGCGAAGGCCCGCGCCATCCCGACGAGGGCGTGCTTGCTGGTCGTGTAATGCACCATGAACGGCTGCAGCTTCACGCCGGCGAGCGAGCTGGTCACGACGATCGAACCGCCGCCGCGGGCAATGAGGTGCGGGGCGGCTGCGGTGATCGTGTTCCACACCCCGGTGACGTTGATGTCGAGGGTGTCGCGGAAGCTCTCGGGGGTGATCTCGTCCCACGTCTGCGGGATGCAGATCCCCGCGTTGGCGACCACGACGTCGAGACCGCCGAACTGCGCGACACCCTCTTCGAGCACCGCCTTCGTACCGTCGAGATCGCGGACGTCGCACTGCACCAGATGCGCCTTCGCGCCCTCCGCCTCGACCAACCGACGCGTCTCGTCGAGGTCATCGACCGTGGGGGAATCGTAGGGAACACCCGGCAGCGGACCGGCGAGATCGATACCGACGATCTGCGCGCCCTTGCGCGAGCCGGACCGCGTGGGCGCGGCCCTGACCACGCGCGACTCCGGTGATGAAGGCGACCTTGTCCTCGAGGCGACGGGTCATGCGGTTCCTCTCGTGGCGGCTTCCGCCTCCGATCGACGCGAGCACGAAGGCGATTTCGGCGATTCGGGTCCTTTCTACGCGCGATATGCAGCAGAGTGTCAGTGATCTGTATCACTGCGCTACGCGAGGTACTTGGAGGACCGATGCGCATCACTGTCACCGTAGACGGAACGCAGTACACGGACGACGTGGAACCGCGACTGCTTCTCGTCCACTACCTCAGAGATCGACTCGGGAAGGTGGGCACGGTGGTCGGCTGCGACACGAGCAACTGCGGCGCCTGCACCGTGTTGCTCGACGACCACAGCGTCAAGTCGTGCTCGGTGCTCGCGGTACAGGCCGACGGACACGCGGTCACCACCGTCGAAGGGCTCTCCACGAACGGCAGCCTGCATCCGGTCCAGGAGGCGTTCCGCGAGAAGCACGCCCTGCAGTGCGGCTTCTGTACGCCCGGGATGATCATGGCGACCATCGACCTGCTCTCCGAGAACTCCGATCCGAGCGACGAGGACGTCCGGCACGGCCTCGAAGGAAATCTGTGCCGCTGCACCGGATACCAGAACATCGTGGCCGCTGCGCGTGACGCCGCCCAGCGACTGCGCGAGAACCCGGCCGCCACGCAGGAGGTATGACGATGACGAGCACCGTGATCCCACCACCGACGAGGGAACCGGCGAATCCGAACTCGGCCGGGCACGCCGCCGCAAGGAGGACGAACACCTCATCACCGGCCGCACACGCTGGACCGACAACATCGTGCTCCCCGGGATGCTGCACGCCGCGATCCTGCGCAGCCCGGTCGCGCACGCCCGCATCACCGGCCTCGACGTCTCCGAGGCCCGGGGCAAGCCGGGGGTCGTCGCCGTCTACACGGGTGCCGACCTCGCCGAGGAGCAGGGCAGCCTGCCGTGCGCGTGCCGATCACCGAGGACATGAAGACCCCGAACGCCCCGGCCCTCGCAGTCGACACCGTGCACTTCGCGGGTGAAGCCGTCGCAGTCGTGGTGGCCCGCAGCGCATACGAGGCCCACGACGCCCTCGATGCGATCGATGTGGACTACGAGGACCTGCCGGTCGTGCTCGATCTCGAGAGCGCGGCGCAGGACGGCGATCTCGTCCACCCCGATCTCGGCACCAACGTCAGCGCGACGTGGGTGTTCGACTCCGCCGAGGCCGGTAGCGGTGGCAACGTCGAAGACGCGATCCGCGACGCGGAGGTGATCGTCGAACGGACCTTCCGGCAGCAGCGGCTCATCCCCGCTTTCATGGAACCGCGGTCGGTCGTCGTCGACCCCACCGCCTCGCAGATCACCATGTGGTCGGCCACCCAGGTCCCACACGTGCTGAAGCTGATGCTCGCGATGACCCTCGGTCTCCCCGAACACAAACTGCGCGTCATCGCCCCCGACGTGGGCGGCGGTTTCGGTGGCAAGCTGCAGGTCACCCCGGAGGAGGTGCTCACGCTCCTCATCGCTCGTCGCCTGCACAAGCCCGTCAAGTACACCGAGACGCGCAGCGAGTCGATGCTCGCCGCGCACCACGGCCGCGACCAGGTCCAGAAGCTGACCCTCGCCGCGCGCCGCGACGGCACCGTCACCGGCCTGAAAGTGGAACTGCTCGCCGACATGGGCGCCTATCTGCGTCTCGTCACCCCGGGTGTGCCGATCCTCGGCGCATTCATGTTCAACGGCATCTACAAGTTCGACTCGTACCGGTTCGCGTGCACCAACGTGTTCACCAACAAGGTGCCCACCGACGCCTACCGCGGCGCCGGACGCCCCGAAGCCACCTTCGCGATCGAACGCATCATGGACGAGCTCGCCGTCGAACTGTCCATGGATCCCCTCGAGCTCCGCGAGAAGAACTGGATCAAGCACGAGGAGTTCCCGTTCGACACCGTCGCGGGTCTGACCTACGACTCGGGCAACTATGAGGCCGCGACCGCAAGCACGAGAGTTGTTCGACTACGACGCATTACGACGCGAACAGGCCGAACGACGCGAGCGCAACGACCCGGTGCAGCTCGGTCTCGGGGTCTCCACGTTCACGGAGATGTGCGGCCTGGCCCCGTCGCGGGTGCTCGGTTCGCTCTCCTACGGCGCCGGCGGCTGGGAGCACGCCGCGATCCGCATGCTCCCGACCGGCAAGGTGGAGGTCGTCACCGGTTCGTCCGCCCACGGTCAGGGCCACGAAACGGCGTGGAGTCAGATCGTCGCCGACCGGCTCGGAATCCCGTTCGAGGACATCGAGATCCTGCACGGCGACACGCAGAGTTCACCGCGCGGTCTCGACACCTACGGTTCCCGCTCACTCGCCGTCGGTGGCATCGCGGTCGTGAAGGCCGCCGAGAAGGTGGTCGCCAAGGCCCGGCCGATCGCCGCACACCTGCTCGAATGTTCCGAGGACGATCTGGATTTCGAGGCAGGACAGTTCCGTGTGAAGGGCACCTCGAAGTCCGTCGGGCTCACCGACGTCGCGCTCGCGGTGTTCGCCGCGCACGACCTGCCCGACGGTGTCGAACCGAACCTCGACTCCGAGGCGACCTACGATCCCGACAACTTCTCGTTCCCGCACGGCACCCACCTGTGCGCGATCGAGGTCGACACCGAGACGGGGCACGCGCGAATCCGCAAGTACGTGTGCGTCGACGACGTCGGCCACGTCGTGAACCCGCTCATCGTCGAGGGTCAGGTGCACGGCGGACTCGCCCAGGGCATCGCCCAGGCCCTGTACGAGGAGGCGGTGCACGACGAGTCGGGCACGTTGCTGAGTTCGTCGTTCGCGGAGTATCTGCTGCCCACCGCGGTGGATCTGCCGCCCTTCGTCACCGATCGCACCGACACCCCGGCACCCGGTAATCCGCTGGGTGTCAAGGGTGTCGGCGAGGCAGGAACCATCGCCTCCACCCCGGCCGTCGTCAACGCCGTACTCGATGCGGTCCGGCCGTTCGGCGTCACCGACGTCGAGATGCCCTGTACACCGATGCGGATCTGGCACGCGCTCCGCGACGCCCGAGGAGGCACGAAATGATTCCGGCTCCGTTCGACTACGTCGCCCCCTCGAGCGTCGACGAAGCGGTCGCCGCGTTGACGGAGGCCGGTGAGGACGCGAAGGTCATCGCCGGTGGCAGAGCCTCATGCCCGTCCTGCGACTGCGGATGGCGGCACCGACCGTGCTCGTCGACCTCGGCAGGATCCCCGAACTGCGGGGCATCCGCGACGACGGCGACGCCCTGGTGATCGGCGCGACCACCACCCACCACGACGTGCTGCACGACCCGCTCGTCGCGGAGCACGCACGGTTGCTGGCCGAGGCGACGGCGACCGTCGCCGATCCTCAGATCCGGCACCGCGGCACGTTCGGCGGGGCGCTCGTGCACGCCGATCCGGCCGGAGATCTCGCCGCGCCGGCCGTGGCGCTCGAGGCGACCTTCACCGTGGCGGGTCCGTCAGGGCGTCGCACCATCGCGACGGACGACTTCTTCCAGGACTACTTCACGACCGCGGTCGAACCCGGAGAGATCCTCGTCGAGGTCCGGATTCCCAAGCACACGGGCTGGTCGGCGCGCTACGAGAAGTTCCATCGCGCGGCCCAGCAGTGGTCGATCGTCGGAGTCGCGGCGGCCCTGCAGGCGTCCGGCGGCACCATCGAGCGGGCGAGGATCGCGCTCACGAACATGGCGGCCGTCCCGGTCCGGGCACGCGGCGTCGAGGAATCGCTGGTCGGCAAACCCGCGACGGCAGAGACGATCCGCGAGGCCGCCGAGCTCGCCACCGACGGCACGGCTCCCATGACCGACGGGAATGCCGACGCCGAGTATCGGAGCCACCTCGCCCGGGTACTCACCCGACGAGCGGTCACCACTGCCTCCGGGGTCTAGGCGTTTCCACGCCGAACACCGAGATCCCGGACCACTTGTTCGGAAAGGACTCTCAATGATCCTGTCAAGCCGCCACCGCGGTAACCGGCACATTCGGTTGCCAGGTGCGGTTGTCGCGGAGCAGAGCGTAGAGAACGTCCACGCGCCGCCGAGCCAGGCAGATCGTGGCCTGGACGGGTCGCTTACCTTCGGCACGTTTGCGCTGATAGTAGGCGCGAGAGGCGGGGTCGCAGCGGACCGCGGTCAACGCCGACATGTACATCACCCGGCGCAGGCGCCTGCTGTAGC
>LATQ01000001.1:1922078-1932750 GCA_001017865.1 Rhodococcus sp. IITR03 | reverse complement strand
CTGCGCAGCACCGCGAAGCGGCTCGACGCTCCCCGTTTCGAGGCGGCGGCCGCGCTCGAGCAAGCTGCCCTGGCCGAGCTGCGCGAGCGTCGTCCCGACCGGGCGATCGAGACCAACGTCGAGTTCTGGGCCGCGGTGATCCTCGATTTCGCCGAGGTCCCCGCGGCGATGATGCCCGCGATGTTCACCTGCGGTCGGACCGCCGGCTGGTGCGCCCACATCCTCGAGCAGAAGCGTCTGGGCAAGCTCGTGCGTCCCGCGGCGATCTACACCGGCCCCGATCCGCGCCCTGCCTCCGAGGTCACGGGCTGGGATTCGATCACGCATCGCTGATGCCTCTTCCTCGGCCGGGCCGACCAGCGCCCGGCCGGGGCTCCGAGGGGGCGGTCTAGACTACCTGTGCACCATGTCCCTCGACTCTTAGGACACGCATTCCGATGGCAGACGCGTCACCGATCATTCCCGCCGACCTCAAGCCCGCAGACGGCCGCTTCGGCTGCGGCCCGTCCAAGGTTCGTCCCGAGCAGCTGCAGTCGCTGGTCGACGTCGGCGCTTCGGTGTTCGGCACCAGCCACCGGCAGAAGCCGGTCAAGGACGTCGTCGCCCGTGTCCGCTCGGGTCTGCGCGACCTGTTCTCCCTGCCCGAGGGCTACGAGGTCGTCCTCGGCAACGGTGCACCACCGCTTTCTGGGACGCCGCGGCCTTCGGTCTGATCCGGGAGCGTTCGCAGCACTTCACCTACGGCGAGTTCTCGTCGAAGTTCGCGACGGTCGCGAAGAAGAACCCGTTCATCGGCGACCCGATCGTCGTGGGTTCGGAGCCGGGCTCGGCTCCGGAGATCGTCGCCGACGCGTCGGCCGATCTCATCGGCTGGGCGCACAACGAGACCTCGACGGGTGTCGCGGTCCCCGTGCAGCGTCCTGCCGGTTCCGACAACGCCTGATCGCGATCGACGCGACCTCGGGTGCCGGTGGCCTGCCGGTGAACATCTCCGACGTCGACGTGTACTACTTCGCCCCGCAGAAGAGCTTCGCCGCCGACGGCGGCCTGTGGATCGCGCTGATGAGCCGGCCGCGCTCGAGCGTGTCGCCGAGATCAAGGAGTCGGGTCGCTTCACCCCCGAGTTCCTGTCGTTGCCGATCGCCGTCGACAACAGCAGCAAGGACCAGACCTACAACACCCCGGCGCTGGCCACCCTGCTGATGTTCGCCAACCAGATCGAGTGGCTCAACGGCAACGGCGGCCTCGACTGGGCCGTCGCGCGCACGAAGGATTCGTCCTCGCGCCTGTACGAGTGGGCCGAGGCCTCCGAGTACGCGACGCCGTTCGTCGCCGATCCGTCGCTGCGTTCGCAGGTCGTCGGCACCGTCGACTTCGCCGACTCCGTCGATGCGGCGCAGGTCGCGAAGATCCTGCGGGCCAACGGCATCGTCGACACCGAGCCGTACCGCAAGCTCGGCCGCAATCAGCTGCGCATCGGCATGTTCCCGGCCATCGATCCCGAGGACGTCACGCAGCTGACCAAGAGCATCGACTGGGTCGTCTCCCAGCTCTGAGCACGCCGCACAGCGGGGCCGGGTCCGATGTCGGATCCGGCCCCGTTGTCGTCATAGTCTCGACCTCGCATCGAGACATTTCGGCGAACCCTGGACGATAACGCGCCGCGTCGGATTTCTTGCGATGTCGCTCGGCGTGGCGCGGCGTGTCCGGCCACGAAAAATATCCAGGTCGGTTACAGTCGGGCGGGTCAATCGCGATCGGCGCGAGGAGGTCAAGGTGCGAGAGCTTCGAGTGGTCGGTCTCGAGCCCGATGCTAAGCATGTGGTGCTCGCCGATCCCACGACGGGGGACAAGTTCCGCATTCCCGTCGACGACACCCTGCGCGCGGCCGCTCGCGGTGATCTGGCCCGTCTCGGCCAGATCCAGATCGAGACGACCAGCCAGCTCCGTCCTCGCGAGATCCAGGCCCGCATCCGCGGCGGCGCCTCGGTCGAGCAGGTGGCCGACGAGGCCGGGATCCCGGTCGCCAAGGTCGAACGGTTCGCCTATCCCGTTCCTGCTCAGCGTCCCGGGGGCCGACATGGCCAAGAAGGGGCATCCCGTCCGCCCCGACGGCCCCGCCGTCGAGACCCTCCACGAGATCGTCACGCAGGCCTTCCGCGCTCGCGGACACAGCCTCGACGAGGCCGAGTGGGACGCCTGGCGCGACGACGAGGCTTCTGGGTCGCACAGCTGCGATGGCACGCCGGTCGCTCCACGAACCGCGCCCACTGGCGCTACCAGCCCGATGCTCACGGCGGCACGATCACCGCGCTCGACGACATCGCCGCCGATCTCGTCGATCCCGACTGCGGTCGTCCCCTGCGCTACCTGACCCCGGTCTACTCGGCGCGCGACGTCGACGATTCCACCGAGGCGGAGAACGCCGAGCGGCACGCCCCGATCGCGCTGGAGGCTCCCGCCGCCGACGAACCGGCGCCCGAGCCGGTCGCCGACGAGGACCCGCCGTCGCCGTCACGGTGCCCGACGACACCGACGCATCACGTGCGGCACAGGCTCCCGCGAAGGACAAGCGCGGTAAGCCCGCGCTGCCCTCGTGGGACGACGTGCTGCTCGGTGTGCGCAGTAACGGGCGCGTCTGAGGAAGTCGTCGACGATGTCGGCGACGATGTCGACGCTCTGGTACGTCGACGCACCCGATCCCGCAGCGGTCCTCCACGAGTTCTCCCCGGATCGCGATGCGGCACAAGCACTTCTGTCACGACTGTTCCCGGATCTCCAGGTCGATCCCGGCGGACGGGTACCGCTGACCGAAGCCGGGGATACCGGCAAGGACGACGGCGTCGAACGATTCTGGATCGGTAGCTATCCCGGCGTGACGGTGGTGTCGAGTCGCCGGTTCGCGCTGCGCCACCCCTCGGAGCTACCCGCGATGTGGTTGCGCACGCCCGCCGCCGAACGCACGTGCCTGCTGGCCTCCGACCCGGCCGGCGCGTGGGGATCGTTCGCCGTGTGGGAGTGCGGCACGCTGCGCCGCAGCTTCGGGGCGAACACCGTCGAGTTCTTCGAGGACCAGGGACTCCCGTTCGTGTGGGAGCGCCCGTTCTGGGCGGGTGAGCATCCGCTCCGCTGGCCGCCGAACGTGCCCCCTCCCCCGGAGTCCCTGCCCTTCCACCCCCGCAAGCTCGTCGAGGAGGCCCACGGGGCCTGGCTCGGGTTCCGTTACGTCGGGCGCCGCGACGACGAACTCGACCCGCGAGACATCGAGACGTGGAGTTTCACGCTGCGCACCCCCGTCCCGCAGATCTCCGTCCCCGCACCGAAGACCTCCTGGTGGCGGCGACTCGCGGCGCACTGACCCGGCACCGGACACCGATTCCGACCGGAGCAGTCATTCCTCTTCTCCGACAATTGCTTTCAGCTCGTCGATATCGTCGGGTGTGATCTCCGGGGATTGCAGGACGACGGCCCAGGCGTCGACGTACTCGGTGCTGTACTTGTGGCCGTGCCCGGCCGGGACACCCGTGGAGAAGGCAGATCGGCCGTGACCTGCCAGAAGGTCACGAACGGGATCCACACCATGTCCTCGAGCACGTCGCGGCCGGGGGCTTCGCCGATCCAGTCCGGCTCACTCGTGATCAGGCGCGGACTCCACCAGACGATCGGGTCCGACGGGTGCATCAGATACAGCACCCGACTCCCCTCCCACGGCTCGCCCGTCGGCGGGATCTCCGCCTGTGGGTCGTTCGTGAACCGCACCGTGCGGCCGTCCCGGAAGACCGGTTCGATCTCGGGGCTGCCGGCCTCCCGGCGATCGCTGAACTCCCGGAAGAGGACGTTGAAGTTCGGAGGTCCGGCAAAGACCGTGCCCGACGTGCGATTGCGCAGGTCATACTCGCCGCTGAAGGCGGTCTCCCCGCCGAACGAACCGAGGCTCTCCCCAGCCACGAGCAGTCGGGGGCGGGCGTCCTGGGGAAGCTTCGACCAGACGTCGTAGACCGCGTCGAACAGGTCGCGTCCGGCTTCCCGCGCCTTCGACTGATCGACGAGATAGGAGATCCACGAGGCAGATAGGAGTACTGGATCGCGACCGTCGCGACGTCGCCGCCGGTGAGGTACTCGACCGAGTCCACCAGAGCCGGGTCCACCCAGCCGCTCCCCGTCGTCGTCACGACGACCAGGTTGCTCCGCTCGAATCCTCCTGCCCGGGTGAGGTCCTCGACAGCGAGGGACGCGCGATCCTCGGTGTCGTCCGCCGATGCCAGGCCGGCGTAGATCCGGATCGGTTCGAGGACAGGACCTTCGGTGAATTCTTCGAGTTGTTCGGTGGTCGGCCCCTGCCCGACGAAGATTCGCCCCTGCCACCCGAGGGAATCCCACGGAACGACCGAATCCGGCCCACCCGAGCGGAGAACGGTCGTCGGCTGCTGCACACCTTCCTCGGTTCTCGTGTCCCTCGCCGAGAACGCCGCGTTGGCCGCGTCGATGAAGCCGGCGAGGAGCACTCCGGAGACGAGCGCGTACACGAGTCCCGCGACGAGGACCCACCCCACGACGTTCGCGGCCCGCTGCCCGATCCACCGGTCGAGAGTCCTTGCCGCCCAGCGATACAGGGCACGAATTCCACGTCCGATCGCCAGCAGCACGGCGAACATCACGATCGCGACGACCGGAGAGAGAACCGTGAGTGCCAGGTTGTACTCGGAAACCCCCATCAGAGTGCGGATCTCGTGCTGCCAGTACTGACCGAGCCCGAAGAAGATCGCGAGGAGGACCACCGCGCTGACACCGAAGATCCACCACGACGTCGCCTTCGGAGGTCGAGGAGGACGGTCGGCGAACGCACGCCACACGAACGCGACGAGCACACCGAGACCGTATCCGATCGCGGCAGTGATCCCGCAGATCATCCCCTGCAGGAGCCCGCCGCGTGGGAGCAGCGACGGAGTGAACGACAGGCACGCGAAAAGCACTGCACCCCAACACCCGGGAAGTGTGAGGTGCAGCGCCTTCCGTCGTGTCCGCGACCGGGGGTCATCGGTCGCGACGTTCGCGACCGGATCGCCCCGGACGCTGCGGCCGTCGTCCTGCACGGTCGCGTCAGTAGTAGTCGGCGCGCGGCTGCCAGGTCGAGATCGCCAGATCACGACCGCATCCAGCGCGATGATCAGGATCGACCACCACGGGTAGTACGGCAACCACAGGAAGTTCGCGATGATCGACAACGCAGCGAGGACGATCGCCGTGACACGGGCCCAGGTGGCGCCGCTCATCAACGCGAGACCGGCGACCAGCATCACGACACCGAGGACGATGTGGATCCATCCCCACGTGGTGAAGTCGAACTTGAACGTGTATTCCACGCCCCGCACGAAGACTTCGTCCTCGGCCACCGCCGCGATGCCCTGGAAGAGCTGGACGACGCCGACCGTTGCCAGGATGATCGCGGCCCCGATCGAGGTGCCTGCGGCGATGCCCTGTTTCACACTCATCCCGTCCCTGTCGGGACGTACGTCATGAGACATGACGATCCTCTCGTGTACGAAGGAGACATCGGTCGTGCGCCGGTCCTCGCGAGGACCGGCCGCGACCCGATTCGGAGGAACAAGGGTGCCACCGGGTTACGCCGCCACCCTTGCACTTTCAATCGCCGGCTACTCGACGCGATGCGATGCGTCGAACGCAGGAGCCGACCCCGGGAGGCACCGGCCTCGGATGCCCTCCCCGCAAGATCGTTCACGCGATGGGCACGCCGTCACGTCCGGGCGCGACGGTGCCGAGTGCCTGTGCCTTGAGGTGTTCGAACTCCGCGGACGTGATCGCCCCGGAGTCGAGCAGGGCCTTGGCGTCGGCGATCTGCTGAGCCGGGGATTTCCCGACCGCCACGGTTCGGATGTAATCGTCGGTGGCCTGCTTCGCCTCGGCCTGGGCCTGTTGTGCCCGCAGCGCCATGCCGCGGCCACGAGCGATCAGGTAGACCAGTGCCGTGAGGTACGGGAGGATCACCAGTCCGATGACCCACACGGCCTTCACCCAGCCGGAGACCGAATGGTCACGGAAGAGATCGACGATGATTTGGAACAGGACGATCAGGTATGCCACGAATGCGAATACGACGACTGTGTACCACACGTAGTCCCAGAAGGAATCCATAGCCGAACCTCCTCGGCCGATTCGCGGCCGGGACGATGCCCGTGAAGCCGCCCGGAAATTGAAGATCTCGTATCCTGTTTCCCCTTGCGGCGTGCCGTTTCCGGCACCACCACCAGTCACGGCTCCATCCGCTCGTCGACACCGGATCGGATCGTGGCATCTGTCCGATTCCGGCGCCGGCGGGCCTGTTCACCAGCCATGACGACCTCCGTCCCTCCCTCCGGAGGGACGCATAAACCATACGCCCATCACGAGTGAAGGGCACCTGTTTCCGCCGATCGGTCGGCCCCGGCGCACAGCGGGGATTCAGGAGTAGGTCGCTCGGGGATTCCAGGCCGAGATCGCCCAGATCACCATCACGTCGAGCGCGATGATCAGGATCGCCCAACCCGGATAGTTCGGAAGCCACAGGAAATTCACCACGATCGACAGTGCGGCGATGACGATCGCCACCACCCGCGCCCAGGTCGCACCGGCGATCAACGCGATTCCCACCACCGCCATCGCGACACCCACGACCATGTGGATCCACCCCCAGGTCGTGAGGTCGAACGCGAACATGTATTCCGGCCCGGCGACGAGCAACTCGTCGTCGGCGACAGCAGCGATCCCCTGGAGGATCTGCAGCACGCCGATCAAGGTCAGGATGATCGCAGCTCCCACCGACATTCCGGCCGCCAGACCTTGACCGATCGACATGTGCTCCCGCTCGACATGCGCACCGTGGGACATGATGCTCCTTCCGGCCCACCCGACATTTCCGAGTGTGCGCTTCGGAGGCGTTCTGCGGAACGGCTCCCATGAAGGAACTCTCCGGAGGGACGATCAGGACACGATCAGCGCGAGCCAGCCGAACGGCACACCGGCCACGAAACCGGCGGCGAGCCAGCGCAGTACCTGCACCCGAAGCCACGACCACGCGGTCGGCGCGACTCCCGCGACCGTCACGACATTGACGACGACGGCGAGGGCCGGATGGATCCGGCCGAGCACCTGCCGCAGGCGACGACGGTGATGACGGTGGCGACGAAGGAGAATGCCGTCAGCGTGAGCCCCGTCGCCCAGGGGGTGGGCGCGGGGCCGCGAGCCTGGCTCATCGCGGGAGCCGCACCCGCTCGTAGAACGCCATCGCCGCAGCGGTGGCCACGTTCAGCGAATCCGTGCCGGGAGCCATGGGAATCGGCACGCACGTCGGTCGCCCGCATCGCATGCTCGGTCAGGCCCGGTCCCTCGGCGCCGAGCAACAGTGCGACCTTCTCCCCCGTCATCGCTTCGGCGAGCGGGATGGCCGCGGGTCCGGGGTCAGCGAGATCAGCTGGAATCCTCTGCTGCGCAACAGATCCAGGTCGTACGGCCACCGGTCGACGTGCGCGAAGGGGACACGGAGGACGTGCCCCATCGACACGCGCACCGCACGCCGGTACAGAGGGTCGGCGCATCCCTTCCCGAAGAGCACACCGTCGACACCGAGCCCGGCGGCGTTGCGGAACATCGAGCCGATGTTCTCGTGGTCGTTGACCCCTTCGAGCACCGCGACCGTGGTCGCCTTGCCGAGGACGTCGTCGAGCGACAGCGGTTCGGGCCGGTGCGCGACGGCGAGCCCCCGCGGTTGAGGTGGAAGCCGACGACCTCCGCCATGGTCGCCGCATCGGTGCGGTAGAACGGCACGTCGACGTCGCGCAGGTCGTCGGCGAGTTCGTCCAGCCGCCGACCCACCCCGAGCAGGCTCGTCGCAGCGAACCGGGAGTCGAGCATGCGCTGGACCACCAGCACACCCTCCGCGATCACCAGGCCCTTGCCACCGGGAAGGTCGGGCCGACGGTCCGCGGAGTTGAGATCGCGGAAGTCGTCCACCCGGGGGTCGGAAGGATCGTCGATGTCGATGACGTGAACCACCGGGTCATTCTCCAGCGGCCCCGCACCCTCCCGCACCGGGTCGGTCGTCGCGACCGCGGTGCGGTCAGTCGTCATCGACCGCGGTGCGGTCAGTCGTCATCGACCGCGGTGCGGTCAGTCGTCTTCCGCGACGAGCGCCGTGAGGATTCCGACGGCGTCGCGCAGCGTGGCGAGCGAGTCCGGATCGAGCTTGTCGAGCCGTTCGGTCAGCCACACTTCGCGTGCCTGCGCCTCGTCGGCGAGCAGCTCGCTCCCGGCTTCGGACAGCGTCACGATGATCTGTCGTCCGTCCGTCGGGTGCGGTGTCCGCTCGACGAGACCGAGTTCGTGCAGAGAGGCGATGACCCTGGTCATCGAGGGTGGTTGGACGCGTTCGCGCGCTGCCAGTGCCCCCGGGTCATCGCACCCTCCTGCGCGAGGGTGGCCATCGCCGAGATCTGGGTCAGGGAAACTCGGGAATCGCTGCGTCTCCCCCGCAAATGACGCGTCAGACGCACAACGGCGAGTGAGAGGTCACCGGCGAGTGCGCGTGTATCCGAGATCATGGCGTGCAGAATACGTCACATCGCCCGAAACACGCGCCGGCCGTCTAGGTGAGCAGTTCCGTGAGCGGATCGACCGAGAAGTACAGGGCGAACAGCACTGCGACGATCCACATCAGCGGATGGATGGTGCGGATCTTGCCGCTCGCGGCGTGCAGGATCACCCAGGTGATGAAGCCGACGCCGATGCCGTTGGCGATCGAGTAGGTGAACGGCATGACCATGATGGTCAGGAAGGCCGGCAGCGCCACGGCGAACACCGAGAAGTCGATGTCGCGAACCTGACCGATCATCAGGGCACCGACCACCACGAGTGCCGGGGAGGCCGCCTCGATGGGGACCACCTCGTACAGCGGGGTCAGGAACATCGCGAGCAGGAACATCACGCCGGTGACCACGTTGGCCAGGCCGGTGCGGGCTCCTTCCGCGATACCCGAGGCCGATTCGACGAACACCGTGTTGGACGAGGCGGAAGCGCCACCACCGACGATGGCGCCGGTGCCTCGACGACGAGGCCTTGCCGATGCTGGGGAGGGTGCCGTTCTTGTCGGCCAGGCCGGCTTCCTTGCCGAGGCCGGTCATGGTGCCCATGGCGTCGAAGAAGTTCGCGAGGACGAGCGTGAACACGAGCAGGGTCGCGGCGATCACGCCGATGCGGGTGAACGCGCCGAACAGGTCGACGTTGCCGACGAGGCTCAGGTTCGGGATGCCGAAGAAGGAGTCGGGGGCCTCGGGGGTGCTGAGGTTCCAGCCTTGGGGTTGGTGCCCAGCGACGGGCCGACGTCGGCGATGGCCTCGATGATCATCGACAGGATCGTCGTGGCGACGATGCCGATCAGCAGTCCGCCGCGCACCTTGCGTGCGACGAGCACACCCATGAGCAGCACACCGACGACGAAGACGAAGGTCGGCCACGACGCGATGGAGCCGTCGATGCCCAGTCCGACGGGCACGGTGGTGCCGGCGGCGTCGGGGATGCGGCGGACGAAGCCGGCGTCGACGAGGCCGATCATGGCGATGAAAGCGCCGATACCGGCGGCGATGGCGGCCTTGAGTTCTGCCGGGATCGCGTTGAAGACCGCGGTGCGGAAGCCGGTCAGGGCCAGCACGACGATGATGATGCCGTCGATGACCACCAGACCCATCGCTTCGGGCCAGGTGACCTGCGGCGCGATGGTCACCGCGAGCAGGCTGTTGATGCCGAGGCCGGCGGCGATGGCGAACGGATAGTTGGCGACCACACCGAAGACGATGCTCATGAAGCCGGCGACCAGCGCGGTGACGGCGGCGACCTGGTTGATGGGCAGGATGTTGCCCATCACGTCGATCTTCGCGCTCGCGTCGTCGGCGGAGAAGCTACCGAGGATCAGCGGGTTGAGGACCACGATGTACGACATCGCGAAGAACGTGACGATGCCGCCACGCACCTCCCGGGACACGGTGGAACCGCGTTCGGTGATCTTGAAATAGGTGTCCAGAAAGGACGTTCGCTTGGAGTCGGTGCCTACGGCCATGTCCACAAATCCGCTCGTCGAGTACGGGGCGTCGCAACGGGAACCGATTATTGCAGCGCGAAGGAACTAATCTGCAAACCGTGGAACCCGCCCAGCTCGTCGCAGCCCGCATCCGACGCCTCGCCGACCCTCGCCCCGCGCTCGCCGTGGGGACCGGTCTGTGGGTGGTGGCGACCGTCGTCGTGGCGGTGGTGGGCGGCGAACTCCGGGACGATGTGCTCCCGGTCTGCGTGGCGGGAATCGTGGTGGGGCTGCTGGGAACTGCGCTCTTCCTGCTGCAGCGTCGTGCCGCTCGACGGGGCGACCGGGGTGCCCAGGTGGGGCTGGACTGACCCTCGTCCACGGCCGTCCGCGACACGCCCGCAGCGATGTCAGCGACGGATCCGCACCCGAGTGATCAACCACACCCACAGCAGGCCCATGTGATCCCGAAGATCCAGCCCGCGACGACATCGGTGAACCAGTGCGCCGCGAGGTAGACGCGGGAGAGCCCGATCACGACGGTGTAGGCGGCGAGCGCGATCGTCGCGGCGGTCCCGGCGGCGATCGCCCCCGCGGCCACGTGGC
>LATQ01000001.1:1918919-1921978 GCA_001017865.1 Rhodococcus sp. IITR03 | reverse complement strand
TAGTCTCTATCGCGGCTCTGTCCGGTGTGTCCGCCGCGTGGCGCGCTCGTGGCGCGTCGCGCAGCGCGCTGGCCAAGGTCTCGCTCGACGCATCGCTCCAGCAGGACCTTCCCGAGGAGTCGATCGCGTCCGGATTCGGCAGGTCCGAGACGGTCCTCCAGCTCAGCTGGGTGTTCGGCGGAGCGATGGGTGTGCTGTTGCCGACCGAACTGTGGCTCGGGTTCGCTGTGGTCTCCGTAGCGCTGGTTCTCGGATTCGCGCAGACGGTGCTGACATACCGTGGGGGGACATTGTTGCCGGGATTCGGCGGCCGTCGACCCGAACGCGTCTCCACCGAGACGGCTGCCGGGCGAAGGCGCGCCGTGGATCCCCCACCGAAGATTGGAACAGTTGAGTTGCAGGCCCGGACGAAGAAGACTCTCGCGCTGCTGCTGGTGGCCTGGTGGTCGTGGTAGCGGGAGTCGCCGCCACGGTGTGGAAACTGGTCGATTCGGCCGAGCCCACGCTCCCCACGATCACCGCGTACGCACGGGGAGAGACCGTGACGGTCGACCCCGCGCAGCACTGCAATCTCTATCTCGAGGACTGCGTGGAGAACCCGATCGGTCAGCTCGACGTGCCGGCCGGTTACCCGCTGCAGCTGTCGCTTCCGTCGGAGATCGCCGACGCGCCGTGGCGCATCCTCACCGTCTACGGCGACACGCAGACCGGGCAGACCTACATCGACGGCGCGATGTTCGAGGCCGGTGCGCGCCGCACCCTCACCGTGGAGAGCTCTCCGGAGCTGCAGCTGCTCGGAGTGGAGATCCAGCTGCCGTCGGCCGTGGTCGACGAGGCCGGTGAACCGATCGCGCACGCCGTGTGGGCCGTCAAGACGTTCTGAGCTTCGGCCCCGCGTACGACGACGGGCCGTCCTCGCACATGGCGAGGGCGGCCCGTCGTGGTTCGTCCCAGGATTACATCTAGTGGTCGAGCTCGCGCGCGATCGCCCGCATGACCTCGGAGATGCGCTGCCCGGTCTTGCGGTCGGGGTAACGCCCGCGCCGCAGATCGGGCTGGACCGCTGCTTCGAGCAGCTTGATCATGTCCTCGACCATGCCGTGCAGCTCGTCCGGCGCGCGGCGCTTCTGCTGGGCGGGAGCCTCGCGGCGACCCTGCCGCAGCGTGGGCTGCTCGAGGAGCTCGACCTTCAGCGCCTGCGGACCCCGGCGGCCCACCGCCATACCGAACTCGACGCGCTGGCCGGGCTTGAGCGCTTCCACTCCCTCCGGGAGCGCCGAGGCGCGGACGTAGACGTCCTCGCCCTCGTCCTGGGACAGGAAGCCGAAGCCCTTCTCGACGTCGTACCACTTCACCTTGCCGGTCGGCACCGCGCTCACCTGCTCCTCGACAGCTGTGCCCCACAGTGGGCAACCGTTCAACATGCAAAACAACGCGCCCCGACTCGGTCGAGCGGGACGCGTGGACACCTGTCAGTGTACCCGCAGAGGTGGGTCCGCCCCCGAATCGTCTTCCCGCTCCCGGACGTCACCGTCCGTCCTTGCGGCGACTACCGTGGTCACGTGGGTACTTCATCTTCGGATTCGTCTGCCGCCCCGCGTAACGGCCTCCTGAAGGCCGCGATCGCCTGCTTCGTCGTCGGTGTGGTGGCGGTCGTCGCCATCTTCCTCATTCCGGCGCTCACCGACGGCAAGCCCGGGCTCGTGCTGTATCTGTTGACCCTCGCATGGCCGTTGGGCTTCGCCCTCGCCATCGCCTTCGCGCTGCGCTCGGGCCGGCGCGCTCGGAACGGAGACCGGACATGAGGATCCTGCTCAACATCATCTGGTTGATCTTCGGCGGGCTGTGGCTCGCGCTCGGCTACTTCGCGGCGGGTCTGATCTGCTGCATCCTCATCATCACCATCCGTTCGGCATCGCGTCGTTCCGGATCGGTATCTACGCGCTGTGGCCGTTCGGCAAGACGACGGTCGACAAGCCGACGGCCGGCACCATGTCGCTGATCGGCAACGTCATCTGGATCCTGGTGGCCGGTATCTGGCTGGCCCTCGGCCACATCGCCACCGCGCTCGCCATGGCCATCACGATCATCGGCATCCCGCTCGCCGTCGCGAACCTGAAGATGATCCCGATCTCCCTGATGCCCCTGGGGAAGGAGATCGTTCCTGTGGATGCCCGCCCGAGTTACATGTGATCTTTCTCACATAACGAGCGGATAACGAGCGGGACTCGAAACGGAATTCCGGGTACCCGGACCCCACTACCTGGGACTTCATCCCCTGGTCCGCGCCGCGCACGTCTGTCGCCACGCGAATCGGCGCGTTATCAATTGGTGACACTTCGCCCTCGGAACCGTTACCGTCATGTCCGGTCGAACCGCCTGGCTCGACCGGTCCGGAACCGCCGCGCCAAATTCCTGTCCCGTGGTTCCGGAAGTCCCGACGAACGATCCACAGGGGACAGGAAACGGGGGACCCACCGGTCTCCCAGGAACCGATCGGCCCACAGCCGGACGGTGTCCAGGAGGCCCGGGCCGACGCAACCGCGACGGTCCTCGGGGTGAAGCCGAAGGCGCTCCCAACGGAGCGACACGGCCGGGCGACCTCTTCAGCCCGAACCCGACAGCTGACCTCGTAGGTGCGTACGGAGAGGAACACGGAACCGACATGAGCGGACGCCATCGCAAGCCCACCAATACCGGTCGTACCGTCGCGAAGTTCGCGCTGACGGGCGCAGTCCTCGGCGTCACGGGTGTCGCGTTCAGCGGCACGGCCGCTGCCGCCCCCGACTCCGACTGGGACCGCCTCGCACAGTGCGAGTCCGGCGGCAACTGGGGAATCAACACCGGCAACGGCTACCACGGTGGCCTGCAGTTCTCGCCGAGCACCTGGAACGCCTACGGCGGCCAGGAATACGCCGCCTCGGCCAGCCAGGCCAGCCGCGAGCAGCAGATCGCCGTCGCCGAGCGTGTTCTCGCCGGCCAGGCTGGGGCGCATGGCCCTCCTGCTCGTCGAGCCTCGGACTGTCGAGCGCGCCCACGCAGCGCTCGTCGACCAGCGC
>LATQ01000001.1:1908889-1918819 GCA_001017865.1 Rhodococcus sp. IITR03 | reverse complement strand
TGCGTGACGACGCCCCCTTCGATCCGGCAGCCGCTCGCTCCCCCGCGCGCACCGAAACCCACCCGCTCGACAGCCGACGTCAACGCGACCGCCGCCGGTGCCGCCCTCGAACTGCTGCGGCACTGCGAGGACGTTCTCGACACTCTCGGGGCGCAACCCGCACCCGTCCTCAAGGCCGGTGGGCTCGGCGTCCGCGAACTGCATCGCATCGGGAAGGCGGTCGGACTCGACGACGAGGAGACGTCGCTCGTCGTCGAGGTCCTCTCGGGTGCCGGTCTGATCGCACGCGGCCTCCCCGACCCGCCGACGCCGGGGACGACGATCACTGGGCCCCGACCACCGCCACCGACGCATGGCTCACGTCCTCCCCCGCCTACCGCTGGGCCGTGCTCGCCGGTGCCTGGCTCGACCTGCCGCGCCGACCCTGGCTGATCGGCCGGCGCGACCAGAACGACAAGCCGGTCGCCGCACTGTCCGACGAGGTGAAGTCCCCCACCGCCGCCCGCGACCGGCGTCTGCTGCTCGACGTCCTGTCCGACGTGCCGGCGGCGGGCACGGACGTCGCGGACCTGCGTGCCGCTGCGGCGTGGCGTCGTCCTCGCTGGGCGGGTCGCTTCGAGGACGACGAGCGTCGTCGTCGACTGTGCGCGAGGCGACGACACTCGGTCTCGTCGCGCACG
Source organism: Rhodococcus sp. IITR03 (assembly GCA_001017865.1). The sequence goes on along the minus strand of LATQ01000001.1, from coordinate 1,918,139 downwards.
GCATGCTCGCGTCGCCGGGCAAGGCGCTGCTGCACGGCGGCGACGCCGAGGCCGAGATGGCGGCGGTGCTGCCCGACCCCGTCGACTACGTGCTCGTCCAAGCCGACCTCACGGTCGTCGCCCCCGGACCGCTCGTCCCCGAACTCGGCGAGCGGATCGCCCTCGTCGCCGATGTCGAATCGGCCGGTGCCGCCACCGTCTACCGGATCGGCGACAGCAGTATCCGGCGCGCGCTCGACGCCGGTCTCGGCGCGAGCGACCTCCACGGCCTGTTCGCGACGCATTCGCGCACCCCGGTGCCGCAGTCGCTCACCTACCTGATCGACGACGTCGCGCGTCCCACGGACGCTGCGGGCCGGTGTCGCGACGTCCTTCGTCCGCGCCGACGATCCGGCTCTGCTCACCGAGGTGCTGTCCGCCCCGGTCGCCGCGACGCTCGCCCTGCGCGCGGTCGCCCCACCGTCGCGATCTCGCAGGCGCTCTCGCCGAGGTGCTCACCGAGCTGCGCACCGCTGGTTTCGCTCCGCCGGGGAGGACGCCTCGGGAGCGATCGTGGATCTACGGCCCCGGGGGTGCGCGTCGCGATGCCACGCGCCCGGGCCGCTACGCCGGGCCCACCGCGCCGAGCGACGAACAACTCGACACCCTCGTGCGCACGCTGCGCGCCGGCGACCGTGCGGAGGCCGTGACACCGACGGCTCGGCACGTGGTGACGGCAGCCGATCCGGCGGTGCGGCGACACTCGCGCTGCTGCAACTGGCTGTGCACGGCAAGCGCAGCGTCACCCTCGGCTACGTCGACGCGCAGGGGGGCGACGTCGCCGACATCGTCGACCCGGTGTCGGTGGGCGGCGGCAGGTGCAGGCCTTCGACCCGGCGACCGGCTCGGTGCGCAGCTTCGTCCTGCACCGTGTCACGTCGGTGGCGCTGGTCGACTGACGACGGACCGGGTGCGGTCGATCAGGCATCGCGCGGAACCGCCCACCACCGGCCCGTGGGCGGAGAGGCTCAGCGCTGCGTCGCGAACCGCGCGAACGCCCTGCCGACGGTGAACTGGTTCTCCGGCCGCGGGAGCCCATAGTGCCCACGCAGGGTGGATTCGGTGTACTCGGTGCGGAACAGACCGCGCTCCTGCAGGATCGGCACCACCCCGTCGACAAACTTCTCGAGCCCCGACGGCAGCACTGCGGGCATGATGTTGAAGCCGTCGGCCGCGCCGCTGTGGAACCAGTGCTCGATCGTGTCGGCCACCTGCTCGGCCGTGCCCGCGAAAGTGCGGTGGCCTCGACCGCCGCCGAGGCGTTCGATGAGCTGCCGCACCGTGAGGTTCTCCCGTCGCGCGAGCTGCACGATGAGCGTGTACCGGCTCTTGGCTCCCTCGATCTCGTCCTCGGACGGCAGGTTCTCCGGCAGCGGCTCGTCGAGCGGAAGCTGCTCCGGCCGCAGCCCGAACCGTTCGGCGAGCTGGCGGCGGGCGTACTCGGGCGAGATCAGCCGGGCCAGTTCGGCGTCGAGTTCACGCGCTTCCTTCTCCGTATCGCCGATGACGGGCACGATGCCAGGAGGATCAGCACCTGCCGCGGGTCGCGGCCGACCTTGCCCACGCGGTCCTTGACGTCGTCGTAGAACGCCTTGCCCTCCTCGAAGGTGGGCTGGGCGGTGAATATCGCCTCGGCGTACAGCGCGGCGAAGTCCTTGCCGCTCTCCGACGAGCCCGCCTGCACGAGCAGCGGGTAGCCCTGCGGCGACCGCGGCACGTTGAGCGGCCCGGCCACCGAGAAGAACTCTCCCTCGTGTTCGAAGGTGTGGACCTTCGCGGAGTCGGCGTGGATCGCCGCCTCCTTGTCGGCGACGATCGCGTCGTCCTCCCAGCTGTCCCACAGCTTGGTCGACACCTCGACGAACTCGGCGGCCCGCGCATAGCGGCTCTTGTGCGCCGGCACGCCGTCGAGACCGAAATTGCGGGCGGCGTCGTCCCCGGCGGTGGTGACGATGTTCCAGCCGGCACGTCCCCCGCTGACGAAGTCCAGCGATGCGAATCGCCGCGCGAGGTTGTAGGGCTCGTTGTAGGTCGTCGACGCGGTCCCGATGAGACCGATCCGCTCGGTGGCCGTCGCGATCGCGGTGAGGATGATCGTGGGTTCGAGCTTGCCGCTCGGACGCCGCTCGGGATTCGCGAACAGTACGGGGCTGTCGGCGAGGAACACCGAGTCGAACCTGCCACGCTCGGCGGTGCGGGCGAGCGAGATGTAGTGCTGAATGTCGAGATTCGCGTTCGGGTCGCTCTCCGGCAGACGCCACGCCGCTTCGTGGTGGCCGATGGGCATGAGGAAGGCGTTGAGGTGCAATCGACGATCGGTCATGTCTTCTCCTGTCGTGAAAGGTCTTTCGTCACGGTTGTGTGATGACACCGAGGGCGGTGAGGAGGTCTTCACGGATGTCCCGGAAGCCGGGATCCGTGATGGAACGGGGTTTGTCGAGATCCACGTGGCGGTCGACGGCGATGCGTCCTTCGTCCAGCACGACGATCCGGTCGGCGAGCACGATCGCCTCGTCGACGTCGTGGGTCACGAGCAGCACGGTGGGACGGTGCGCGCGGACGAGGTCGTCGAGCAGTCCGTGCATCCTGATGCGGGTCAGGGCGTCGAGCGCGCCGAACGGCTCGTCGGCGAGCAGCAACTGCGGCTCCCGTACCAGGGGGCCACAGCGCGACACGCTGTTGCTCCCCGCCCGAGAGTTCGAGCGGCCAGGCGTCCTCGCGCCCGGCCAGGCCGACCTCGGCCAGCATCTCGGATCCCCGGCTCCTGCCCTGCCTGTCGAGACCGAGCGTGACGTTGTCGAGCACGCGCAGCCAGGGCAGCAGACGGGAGTCCTGGAAGGCGACGGAGACCTTCTCCGGTACCGCGAGTGCGCCGCCGCGGATCTCCACGTCGTAGTCGAGGCCGGCAAGAGCGCGCAGCAGAGTGGACTTCCCGGATCCGCTCCTGCCGAGCAGGGCGACGAACTGCCCGTCGGGGATCTCGAGGTCGAGTCCGTCGAGCACGTTCCGGTCGCCGAAGCCGCGGATCAGGCCGCGGATGCGTACGGCGCTCATCCGCCCAGCGTCTTCCGCCAGGTGAGCGCCCGACGCTCGAGCAACCGGAGACCGGCGTCGGATGCCAGACCGAAGACTCCGTAGACGAGCAATCCGACGAGGATGACGTCCGGCTGCCCATAGTTCTGGGCGTTGAACATCATCTTGCCCAGGCCGCTCACAGCGTTGATGCTCTCGACCACGATCAGGGTGAGCCACGCACCGGTCACCGCCAGGCGCAGACCGAGGAAGAATCCGGGCAGCGCTCCTCGCAGCACCACCTTCCACACGAACTGTGCGCGCGTGAGACCGAGGACCTCGGCGAGTTCGACGTAGCGCTGTTCGAGCGCCGTGAGGGCGTTGTGCGTCTGGATGTAGATGGTCACGACCGTCCCGAGTGCGATCACCGTGATCTTGAAGGTCTCGCCGATGCCGAGCCACAGGATCAGCAGCGGGATGAGACCCAGCGTCGGGATCGCACGCTTGAACTGCACAGGGCCGTCGATCAGGCTTCGCCGGTGCGGGTCAGACCGGATGCGAGTGCGAGCGCGGTGCCGATGACGCATCCGATCACGAAGCCCAGCACGGCACGGCTCAGCGATGCAGGATGTGTTGTTGCAGAGTTCCTTCCGCGACGAGCTCGACCGCGCTGGTCACCACGGTCCAGGGAGCGGAGAGCTTGCGGTCGTCGATCCATCCGGCACCCGACCCGAGCGCCCACACGGCGAGCAGCAGAACCACGCCGGTCATGCGCGAGAACGGGACGGCCTTGCGGAGGCCGAGCCGCCGGAGCGGCCTGATCCCCTCCGTCGGTGGCGGATCGACGGGGTCCGGCGGGCGGGCGCCGACCTCCACCGGTTGTGTCAGTGTGCTGGTCACGAATCCGACCCCTTCCGGTACTCCTGCGGAACCGACTCCGCAGCAATCGTTTCGAATCTGCGATCGAAAATCTGCTCGACGTCGAACTCGTCGAACCATCCGGCCTCGTCGAGCAGTTCCGAGGTCTCCTGCGTCCATTCGATCGCGGAGTCCCAGTCGGTGGGATATGCCGGTTTCTGGCCGACGGTGTCGACGATCCGCCTGCCGTCCTCGTACGAGACCCCCTCGCTCTCGACGTAGTACTTCCGGATCCACTCGTCCCGGTTCTCCCATGCCCAGACGTCGCCCTGCGCCCACAGCGGGATGAACTCCTTGATCGCTGCGACCTTCGCGGGGTCCTCGAGCACGGACACCGGAGCCCACAGAACACTCAGCGCGTCGACCTCGGGCGTGAACACCCCTCGCGCACCCTCGGTTTCGTACTGGTTCAGGTACTTCGTGAGGGTCGGTTCCGCCAGCGGTGCGACGTCGACCTGTTTCGCCTGGAGAGCCGTGAGGAACTGTGTGCTCGGCAGTTCGACGAATTCCACCTCGTCGAGGCCGATTCCGGCCGACTTCAGCGTCCGGAGCACGACGACACCCTGAGCCTGCCCCGGCGACAACGCGATTTTCCTGCCGCGCAGGTCGTCCAGCGAATCGATGTCGGTACCGGGTGCCGTCGCGAGCGAGTACTGCGGCGAATCCTTCTCGCGTACGGCGACAATCCTGGCGTCGAGCCCGGTGGCATGGGCCTGGATGGGAGGAATCGCCGCATTGGCCGCGAGGTCGACGGCGTCGCCGCGGAACGCTGGATGACGTCGGGACCGGCCGAGACATCGGGCCAGTCCGACACCGTGAACGGCAACTCGTCGATACGGCCGGTCGCCTCGAGCTGGATACGAGTGGGCTTGACCGCGATGCTCAACGACGTCCCCGGTGGAATCTCCTCGGGGAGTTCGGCGTCGGCGGACAATCCCCCGGTCGAACCGCCGGCGCACCCTGTGAGCACGACGCTCAGTGCGGCTGCGACGACGATCGGAGCGCGCGATCTTCGAGAGCGCACGAGTGAGGACACGGTCATGAGAACTCCTTGCGAAGGTGATGGGCGCGACGTCGCGCGAATGCGCCGACGCGCGCTACCGGAAGACGAACGGGAACCCGAGTGCGGGCCCGGCCTCGAGAACAGCAGTCCCGGGAACAGCAGTCCCGAAATCAGCGGTCGCGGTACGGAGAACAGCGACAGTGCGGACAACCGCGGAACCGCGATCGGTGGACGACGCGACACGCACGGTGTTCGCGACGCGAGGCACTGCGGCCTGCGATCACGGTCCGGCCCATCGCTCTCCCCCGTCTGCCCGGGCTGTGGACATCCTTCCGTCTGCACAGCATCGCCGGTGACGGTATCGGCCGCGTGGAACTCCGCGACAGGGATCGACGCACGGTGAAATCAACTCCGGACACCGGAATACGGAATATCTCGGCGCCGTGTTCGGATGGTGCACAGAATAATTCGAGTGACTGGCTTTTTCCGGGAAATGACGTATGGTGTGGTCCTGTCGAGTGGTTGTTCATCGAAGATGGAGTGACAATGGCCGACAAGGGCAAGAATCCGAAGAAGCCAGCGAAGTCCCTGAAGGAACGTCGCCAGGAGAAGCGGCAGAAGGCCGCCGAAGCCGGCGAGTTCATTCGTAAGCGGAAGCGGAGCTGAATCCGGTTGCAGGCCATGGATCTCGAAATCGCAGCGCTCGAAGCGTTGTACGACAAGATAAGTGGATTGTCCGGTCGGGAAACGGGCACCGACGCACAGCGGCACGGATATCGTGCCGCCTTGGCGCGTGCACGGGTGTTCGTTCTCGACGAGCGTGCCGGCGCGATGAAACAGCCGGCCTGAGAAAAGAGAAATCGGTACTGGAATGAAGCGGACGCTGCATGCCCTGGACAAGATCCAGGAACGACTCGAATCGGAACTGGATTCGAGGCCTCCCGCCTCCGAGAAGGACGCCGGCTACCGGTCCGGTATCTCCGAGGCACTGGTGTGCGTGATGGAGGTGCGGCAGTCGCTCGCACGGTGAGTACGCCGTGAAACCGGTCGGCCGTGCGTTCCCGCCACGGGGGAACGCACGGCCGTACACCGTCGTGGTGGCGCGGTACGGCCCGAACCTGGAGAATGGGAAAGTTCTACTTTCCATCCACAGGAGGCACTCGTGGCCGACGGACCGCTCATCGTCCAGTCCGACAAGACCGTGCTCCTCGAGGTCGATCACGAACGGGCGAACGAGGCGCGGCAGGCGATCGCACCGTTCGCCGAGCTCGAACGCGCGCCCCCGAGCACATCCACACCTACCGCGTGACGCCGCTGGCACTGTGGAACGCGCGTGCGGCCGGTCACGACGCCGAGCAGGTCGTCGACGCGCTGGTCTCGCATTCCCGGTTCGCCGTCCCGCAGGCGCTGCTCGTCGACATCGTCGACACCATGAGCCGCTACGGGCGCCTCCAGCTGGTCAAGAGCCCCGCCCACGGCCTGACCCTGGTCAGCCTCGACCGGGCGGTGCTCGCCGAGGTCCTGCGGAACAAGAAGATCGCCCCGATGCTCGGTGCGCGCATCGACGACGACACCGTGATCGTCCATCCGAGCGAGCGCGGACGCGTCAAGCAGATGCTGCTGAAGATCGGCTGGCCGGCCGAGGACCTCGCGGGGTACGTCGACGGCGAGGCCCATTCGATCTCGCTGGACTTCGAGACGAATCCCTGGCACCTGCGCGACTACCAGGAACTGGCCGCCGACTCGTTCTGGTCGGGCGGCTCGGGTGTGGTGGTGCTGCCGTGCGGTGCCGGTAAGACGATGGTCGGCGCGGCCGCGATGGCGAAGGCCGGCGCGACGACGCTCATCCTCGTGACGAACACGGTCGCCGGGCGCCAGTGGAAGCGCGAGCTGATCGCCCGCACCTCCCTCACCGAGGACGAGATCGGCGAGTACTCGGGTGAGAAGAAGGAGATCCGTCCGGTCACCATCGCCACCTACCAGGTGATCACCCGCAAGTCGAAGGGTGAGTACCGCAATCTCGAGTTGTTCGACTCCCGCGACTGGGGGCTGATGATCTACGACGAGGTGCACCTGCTGCCGGCGCCGGTCTTCCGGATGACCGCCGACCTGCAGTCCCGCCGCCGCCTCGGTCTCACCGCGACCCTCGTGCGCGAGGACGGACGCGAAGGCGACGTCTTCTCGCTCATCGGCCCGAAGCGGTTCGACGCGCCGTGGAAGGACATCGAGGCCCAGGCTGGATCGCGCCCGCCGACTGCGTGGAGGTCCGCGTGACCCTCACCGACGCCGAGCGCATGGCGTACGCGGTGGCCGAGCCCGAGGAACGGTACAAGCTGTGCTCGACCGCGCGCACCAAGATTCCGGTCGTGAAGTCGATCCTCGAGCAACACCAGGACGCCCCGACACTGATCATCGGTGCCTACATCGATCAGCTCGACGAGCTCGGTGAAGCGCTCGACGCCCCGGTCATCAAGGGTTCGACGAAGACGAAGGAACGCGAGGCGCTGTTCGACCGGTTCCGGTCGGGCGAGTTGAAGGTGCTCGTCGTGTCGAAGGTCGCGAACTTCTCCATCGACCTGCCGGAGGCCTCGGTCGCGATCCAGGTGTCGGGCACCTTCGGCTCGCGTCAGGAGGAGGCCCAGCGTCTCGGGCGGCTGCTGCGTCCGAAGCACGACGGCGGCCAGGCCCACTTCTACTCCGTGGTCTCGCGCGACACCCTGGACGCCGAGTACGCCGCGCACCGCCAGCGGTTCCTCGCCGAGCAGGGTTACGCGTACCGGATCACCGACGCCGACGACTTGCTCGGACCGCAGATCGGCTGACACGGAGTCCCTGCGCGACGCGTCACAGGGACTGCCGTGTCACAGCGGCCGGTATTCCTGTTCGGGACGGCCGGTGGTGCCGTAGCGCAACTGCATCCGGAGGCGTTTCTTCGCGACGAGCGCCGCGAGATAGCGCTGGGCGGTCGCGCGCGACACCCCGATCGTCACGGCCACCTCCCCCGCCGACATCGGTTCCGGTGATTCCCGGAGCGCCTGCATCACGAGCTCTTCGGTCATCGAACGCGAGGGCGCCGGGCGGGTGGCCGGCAACACCGGCCGCAGTGCGGCCAGCGCCGTGTCGATCTCGGTCTGGGTGAGCTCCTCCCCCGCGACGACCCTGCGGTACTGCACGTAGGCCGCCAGGCGCCGGGCCAGTTCGGTGCTCGCGAACGGTTTGACCAGATACACCAGTGCACCAGCGGTGAGTGCCGCGCGCACCGTCGTGCCCTCACCGGCGGCACCGAGCACGAAACTGTCGCATTCGAGGCTCCGGATCAGGTCGATTCCGGAGCCGTCCGGTAGGTACACGTCCACGAGGGCGAGATCGACGGGACCGGTCCGAACGGCGTCCCGGGCCGCCGCGATGCTCCCGGCGACCGCGCAGACCTCGAATCCCGCCACACTCGAGACCACGGATGCGTGGAGTTCGGCGACTCGGAAGTCGTCGTCGACGACGAGGACCTTCAGATTCGTTCCGCCCATCCCGTGTCCCTTTCGTCGAGCATCCCGGGCAGCGTCGCCAGGAAGACCGCGCCCCCGGTCGGATTCTCCGGGGTGCGCTGCCCGCCGCAGTCCGCGAGCACGACATCGCCACCGTGCAGCCGCGCGATGCGCCGTGCCAGTGCCAGCCCCATCCCGCGACCGCCGGGCACCGTCGGATCGCTCCGGGTCGTCGCGCCCTCGGCGAAGATGTCCGGCAGCTCGGGATCGACGCCGTCACCGGTGTCCGCGACACTCACGTGCAGGTCGGCACCGTCCTCCATCAGTTCCACCTCGATCTCGGCCGGAGCGCGCCCGCTCGTGCGTGCCGCCTCGATCGCATTGTCGAGCAGGTTGCCGAGCACCGTGGTGACGTCGACGGGCGCTCGCACGGTGGCGTGCACCCACGTGTTCTCGCCGAGCACGAGCGTGACTCCCTGCTCGCGCGCATGCGCGGCCTTCGCGACGAGGAAGGCGTGCAGGTACGGGTCGGTGATCGCGTCGATGCCCTCGAGCTGCTCACCGAGCGGGCCCGAACCGAGGATCTGTTCGATGTACTCGAGCGCCTGCTCCGCATGCCCCCGGCGGAGCAGTCCGTCGAGCAGGTGGAGCCGGTTCGCGAATTCGTGCCGCTGGGCCCGCAGTGCCGTACTCATCGCCTTGACCGCGTCGAGTTCGCGCGTGAGTGCCTCGATGTCGGTCCGGTCCCGCACCGACATCACCGTGCCGAGATCCCGGCCGTCGCCGAACCACACGC
>LATQ01000001.1:1907485-1908789 GCA_001017865.1 Rhodococcus sp. IITR03 | reverse complement strand
GTGGCGCTGCTCGTCGCCGTCGTCGCCGCGCTCCATCCCGACGCCGCATGATCGGCGACGCCGGCGGCACGACGCGCACGGCACTGAACATCGTGGTCGGCGCGAGAAGGTCGCGCGCTTCATCCTCGGACTGTTGCGGCTCTACGGCGCCGAGGCGTTGACGGCCTTCGAACCGGTCCTCGTCAACGGCGAGCTGGGTCTGTTGAACCGCGGTCGTCCGGCCGAGAACGGTCGCCCGGGTTTTCCTCCGCGCGTGACAGCGTGGACCGTGCGGGACGGACGAATCTGGGCGGCCTACGACATCGCGAACCCCGAGAAGCTCGGACGCGGAGTGCTCCTGCCCGACAGCATCTTCGACTAGGTGTCATGCGTTCCCGGCTTCGTCGGCCCACGGCACCCGGCAGGCGTCCGTGCTGAATCCCTGATCGTGGATGCCCAGCGCCGAGTTCATGCGCGCACGCATGTTCTCGAGCGCGATCTGATAGGTGAGTTCGACGACGCCCGCCGGCCCGAAACGACGCTCGAGGTCGGCGACCTGTTCATCGGTGACCTCCCTCGCCACGTCGCCGGTCATCGCATCGGCGTAGGCGATCGCCGCTTTCTCGTCGTCGCTGTAGAGATCGGAGGTCTCGTATTCGGCGATGTGGGCGAGTCGTTCGGTGTCGAGTCCGTCCAGTCGCTGCAGCATCGTCCCGAAGTCGATGCACCACGAGCATCCGACGGTCCACGCCACGCGGTAGACGGCGATCTCCCGGACCGCGGCGGGCAGGACGGTGGAGGCGCGTTGGGCGAGCATCTCGTGGACTCCGCTCGTACGCATCAACCGCGGATGGTGCGCGGCCACCGCGAAGGTTCGGGGACCGAACCGAACCTGCGGCGGGCGAGCGCATACATCGCACGGGTCATCGGACCGGTGCGGTCGGGAGCGACGGCTTCGAGTCGTGCCATGACGGTGTCCTTCCGGTGCGACCGACGGATACTCCGCCGGTTCGAGGTGGCCTACATCATGGAGACGAGGCAGGCCGCACGGATGTGACACCGCGGGCGCTACGCTGCAGGAATGGCTGATTCGACGACTTCGGGACGAGTTCGTACGGTCGCCCGGTTACGACCGTTCGCCTCGACGATCTTCGCCGAGATGACCGAACTCGCCGTCCGGCACGGTGCGATCAACCTCGGGCAGGGCTTTCCCGACGTCGACGGCCCGCCCGCCATGCTCGAGATCGCCCGCCGCGCCATCGCCGAGGGGGTCAACCAGTACCGCCCGGGTCGCAGCCGTCCTCGGCGTGAGGGCCGTCGCCGGC
>LATQ01000001.1:1890080-1907385 GCA_001017865.1 Rhodococcus sp. IITR03 | reverse complement strand
CGCGTCCTGCGCGAGGCCGTCGCCGCCGACCGCGCCGCGCGGTACGGCCTGCACCACGACCCCGAATCCGAGGTACTCGTCACCGTCGCGCCACCGAGGCAATCAGCGCCGCCATCCTCGGGCTCGTCGAACCCGGCGAGGAGGTGCTCCTCACGGAGCCGTACTACGACTCGTACGCGGCCTCGGTGGCGCTCGCCGGCGCAACGCGACGGACCGTGCCGCTGACCCGTTCCGGGAACGGTTTCGTGCTCGACGTCGACGCCCTGCGCGCCGCCGTCACCGACCGGACACGGATGCTGGTCGTCAACAGCCCGCACAATCCCACCGGCACCGTCTACGACCGTGAAGCGTTGACCGCCCTGGCCGAGCTCGCCTGCGAACGCGACCTGCTGGTGCTGTCCGATGAGGTGTACGAACATCTGGTCTTCGACGGCCGTACGCACATCCCGCTCGCATCGTTGCCCGGCATGGCCGAACGGACGATCACGGTCTCGAGCGCCGCCAAGACCTTCAACGTCACCGGATGGAAGATCGGGTGGGCGATGGGCCCGCGCGAGCTGATCGACGGGGTGCGCGCCGCGAAACAGTTCATGACGTTCGTCGGTGGGGCGCCCTTCCAACCGGCGGTCGCACATGCGTTGACGCACGAACAGGAGTGGATCGCGTCGATGCGCGCCGATCTCGAACGCAAGCGAACGTTCCTGTCCCACGCACTCTCCGAGGCCGGTCTGAAGGTGTTCGACTCCGCCGGAACCTATTTCGTGTGTGCCGATCTGACACCCCTCGGCCGGACCGACGCGGTGGCCTTCTGCCGGGAACTTCCGGGCCGTATCGGGGTGGCCGCGGTACCGGTGAGCGTCTTCGTGGACGACACTGCGTCGTGGAACCATCTGGTGCGCTTCGCGTTCTGCAAACAGGACGAGGTGCTCACCGAAGCGGTGGCACGTCTGAACGGATTGCAGGAGGCGCGCTAGATGTTGCGACCGACCATCCCGTCGGACTTCGTGTCGCGAGCGGTACGGGTGGGAGCCGAGGAGGGCATCGATCTGCAGCCTGCCCTCGACGCAGCACGCATCAGCCGCGCGGTGCTCACCCACCCCCATGCCCGGCTCACGCCCGCCCAGGTCAGTCGCTTCACCCAGGTGGTCTGGCAGATCACCGACGACGAACTCTTCGGCATCGCACCGGCTCCCGTGCCCCGCGGCACCTTCCGGGTGATGTGTCTGACCCTCATCCACCGGCCCGATCTCGATCACGCTCTGCAACGGATGATCGAGGTGAACCATGTCATCCGGTCGCTGCCGCAACTGAGTCTGACCCCGGGAGCGTCCACCACCTTCCTGGAGGTGGAGCTGCCGGAGGTCGTGGACGACAAGACCCGCGTGGTCGTGGATTTCCTTCTCATGCTGCTGCACCGCTTCGCCGCATGGCTGGTGGGCGGGCGTGTCCCCCTCGAGTCGGTCTTCCTGCCGTACACCGAACCCGATCCCGTCCTGGCCCGTAGTTACGACGCGATCTTCGGCGTGCCGGTGACCTTCGGCGCCGGACGGGCAGCGCTCGAGATCGACAATGCCGCACTGAAGTCGCCCCTCGTGCAGACCGAGGAATCGCTCGAGGATTACCTGCGCGATTCTCCGAATCTCATTCTCTCGGAACGTGAATACGAGTCGACGGTCTCGTCCCAGGTGCGGCGGATCTTCGAGTCGGGTATCGAAGGCCGGACGGCGACCGCCGAGGACATCGCCGGCAGGCTCGCAGTGAGCCCTCCCACCTGCGGCGCTGCTCCGCCAGGAGGCACGTCGTTGGGGCAGTTGCGCGAGGAGGTCCTCCGCGACCTCGCGATCGCGGGCCTGAGACGCGGTGAGGCGGTCGACGATCTGTCGTCCCGGCTCGGTTTCTCCGAACCGAGCGCCTTCCGCCGGGCGTTCAAGAGGTGGACCGGAAACACTCCTCGCGCATACCGAGAACACCGCTGACGCTCGCGGCTGCCGACCGTCGCGACGCCGACGCATACCCGGCCGGTTCCGGAACGAAACTCGATTCGACCAGGAGCTATGGGCGAGGAGCCGGCACGCGGACATGCCGGAGCCCGGCTTGCATTCCTGCATTTTCAGTGGGAACGTCGGAAGCGAACCGTCATCGACTTTCGAGAGGGTGATTTACGAGCTATGCGCACGATCGTTCGCGACGACTATCCGACCCGCGGTCGCACCGCCTGCGAGTCCGTCGAGAGGAAGGATCCCGTCGTCTGGGGTTCGGCTACCGGCGGGCCGCTCGACGCCGAGGCCGTGGTCGAATACGACCGCCGCGGGTTCCACACCGCCGAAGGCTTCTCGCCGCACACGATGTGGGAAACCTTCTGGAGGAGACCGCACGACTCGGCCGGGAGCTCGGTGACGACGACCGTGTGGTCCGCGAACAGGGCAGCGGCGATGTCCGCTCGGTCTTCGACGTGCACCGGCTCAGCGATCTCGTGGACTCCATCATCCGCAGGCCCGAGATCGTCGGTATCGCACGGCAACTGCTGGGATCCGATGTGTACGTCCACCAGTCGCGGCTCAACGTCAAGCCCGGCTTCCGCGGGGGCCCGTTCTACTGGCATTCGGACTTCGAGACGTGGCACGCCGAGGACGGCATGCCCAAGCCGCGTGCCTGAGCATCTCGATCGCTCTGACCGAGAACTACGGTTACAACGGCGGTTTGATGATCATGCCGGGTTCGCACAGGACGTACGTCTCGTGCGCGGGTGAGACGCCCGAGGACTACTACCGCGAGTCCCTGGTCACCCATGTTCCGCCGACGGGTTCGCCCGACGAGGACACCCTCACCCGGTTGGCGGCCGAGCACGACATCGCGACATTCACCGGCCCGGCAGGTTCGGCGACGGTCTTCGATTCGAACTGCATGCACGGTTCGAACGGGAACATCACGCCGTTCCCGCGTTCGAACCTGTTCGTGGTGTTCAACAGCGTCGAGAACACGCTCGTCGAACCCTTCGCCGCGTCGAAGCCGCGTCCGCCCTATCTGGGCAGCCGCGACTTCACGCCCCTGAAGTGACAGACATGAGGTGAGCACCTCCCACGGCTGTGGCCGGGATGCCCTGCGGCGTCCCGCGCCGTCGTCGGGAGCGCCGCGGACAAGGCGCCGTTGTCGCAGCGACGCGGACAGGCCGCGGTCTCACGGAGATGTCGTGCGTTCCTGCATGTCGATGGGCATGGCGCGTCCGCGCGAGCCGAAGATCGCTCGCCGGAGGGTGGACCTGCCCAGCTCGCGATCGTAGGGCCGGTATGCCGCATACGCGATCACGTGGAGACGCGACTGCAGGCGAACGAGTTTGCGGATCTGCGGCGTGAGTCTGCCGTGCAGTTCGAAAGTGTCGATGCCCGATTGGATGTAGGCCGCGTACTCGCTCGGCGGTGTGTAGGCGCGGCGCGGTGACACGTCGACGAACAGTTCGGTGAGCTGGGCGATCTCGATGTCCGCTTCACGGAGACACAGTGCGAGGTCGATGTCCTCGTGGATCTTCGGGTCGGTACTGACGGCGTCGCGGACCCGTTCCCACGCGGACCGTCGCAGTGCCATGTTCGCGCCGTGCAGATTATCGATCCGCCGTTCCCCGCCGAATGTTCCTTGCGCGACCCGCTTGTCGATGTACCACTGTTTGAGCCTGCGGTAGGGGGAATCGTAGGAGTTGCTGAGTCCGCTGATCGCGCCGACCTCCGCGGTGTCGTCGCGGGCGAAGAAGCTGCGGACGGTGTGCGCCCAGCCGGGACGAACCCGCGTGTCCGCATCGATCCGTCCGATGAGATCTCCCGTGGCCGCGTCGAATCCGGCATTACGCGCGAATGCGACACCCGGCCGTGACTCGACGATCCGTCGCACGAGGGGCTCGCCGGCGGCGATGGCGTCGATGATCTGCGCCGTGCGATCGGTCGAATTGTTGTCCACGACCAGGATTTCGTGGATCTCCGACTTCTGGGCGAGCAGCGCCGCGAGGCATTGCGCGATGTAACGCTCCTCGTTGTGGGCCGGCACGACGATCGACAACCTGTTCGTAGCCATGGAAACGACGCTACCGGACCGACGAGGGCCGGCGGTTCGCCATCACTGACGACTCCGCCGGCCCTTCGCGCCGCAGACGGTTCAGCCGCGACGGGTGCGCACGGCCTGCGCGAGGCGGTCGAGCTGCGCGGCGGTGGTGTCCCAGTCGATGCATGCGTCGGTGATCGACTTGCCGTAGTCGAGCTTGTCGGCCTCGCCGAGGGTCAGGTCCTGACGTCCCGCCTCGATGAAGCTCTCGAGCATCAGTCCGACGATGCCCTTCTCACCGGCCTCGATGCGCTCGGCGACATCGGTGACGACGTCGACCTGCTTGTTGTGGTCCTTGCGGCTGTTGCCGTGGCTCACGTCGATGACGACACGCTCGGGCAGACCGGCCTTGCGCAGGCGGGCCATCGTGTCGGCCACGGTCTCGGCGTCGTAGTTCGGTCCCGCGCTACCACCGCGCAGGATGACGTGGCAGTCCGGGTTGCCGACGGTCTCGATGAGCGCAGCCTGACCGTCGAGGTCGGTGCCGGGGAAGACGTGGCTGGCCGCTGCGGCACGGGTGCCGTCGACCGCGACCTGCACGTCACCTTCGGTGGAGTTCTTGATGCCGACGGGCATGGACAGCGCGCTGCACAGCTGGCGGTGGACCTGACTCGCGGCGGTGCGGGCGCCGATGGCTCCGTAGGTGACCAGGTCGGCGTAGTACTGGGGAAGGATCGGATCGAGGAACTCGCAGCCGACGGGCAGGCCGAGACCGGAGACGTCGAGCAGCAGCTTGCGGCCGATGCGCAGGCCGGTGTTGATGTCGAAGGTGCCGTCGAGGTGCGGGTCGTTGAGCAGGCCCTTCCATCCGAGCGTGGTGCGCGGCTTCTCGAAGTACACGCGCATCACGACGTGCAGGTCGTCGCGCAATTCCTCGGCCTTGGCGGCCAGACGGCGCGCGTAGTCCATCGCGGCGGCGGGGTCGTGCACGGAGCAGGGGCCGACCACGACGACGAGGCGGTCGTCGGCTCCGTTGAGGATGTCGACGGTGCCGGCGCGACCCGAGCGGACGGTCGCTGCGACGACGGCGTCGGTGCGTACTCGGCGCGGATCTCGGAGGGGGCGACGAGGGGGCTGACCTTGACGGTGCGCTGTTCGTCGAGATTCGACGTGGAGATTCCGGTGCTCGCGGTTCCGGTGCTGGGGCTCATCGATGGTTCCTGTTCTCGGTGGTTCGGAGTCCGACCCGAGAGAACCTGAGATTCCGACGAGCCGGTCTGGATCCGGCTCGTAGGTGAAGAAGTCAGCGCGTGGTCACGCCGACCGACCCACCCCGGGCCGGCCTGCTAAACCAGAAATATGCACGCTGCATAACTCCGGACTTTACCAGGACGGCCGACACGCCTGTCAAACCACCCCGGGAGGGGGAGACGGAGAGGTGTCCGTCAGCGTGGACCCGTGGGCAGGACGACGCGACCGAAGGTCGTGCTGAGGACCCCGGCAGCGGAGGTGTACCAGGCACCGGCGGCGGCGGCGAGTCCGAAATAACCACCGACCCTCGTCAGACCGGTCTGCTCCAGCAGCGCTCCGAGAGTGAGGAAGACGAAGGCGGCGAGGAGCACCGAGAAGGTGACGAAGAGGGCTGCGCTGATCCGGGTACTGGCGAACCACATGTAGACGGTGAAGATGGTCCAGGCCAGCAGGAAGATGCCCACCCCGACGTGTCTCTCGGCACCCATCTCCTCTGCGGTGTAGGTGACGAGATACCAGAAGCTCAGCCAGAACGCGCCGTACGAGCTGAAGGCCGTCGCCCCGAAGACGTTCCCCTTCAGGAACTCCCACATTCCCGCGGCGAGCTGTGTGAGACCGCCGTAGAACAACGCCACCCCGAAGACGGCGGCTTCCGCCTCCGCCGAGATGAACCCGGCGTTGGCGCAGGACAGGATGAACGTCGTGAGAGCGAAGGCTGCCAGACCCAGGGGGCCGGGATCGGCGATGTGGGCGCCTCGGTGAAAGGGGACCGCGATTTCGTTGGGGTCGTCTTCGGTGTACGACATCCGCCGGCTCCTTCGGAGGAGGAGAACCCGGCGCAGGCTCCCGGGCCTCCTTCGGATGGTTCGAACACTTCCAGTGTGCGCCCCGGCAACCGGTGTGCGTGCGGCAAACGGGAAGCCGATTTCCGTCGGCGATCACCCCGTCGAACTCCTAGTGTTGCGAATATGAGCACGCACGTCGTCCGCAGCCGCCATGTCGCTCGGGTCGTCCGGTGCGCACCGCGCCGGGTCTACGAGTTCGCCGCGGATCCCGACAACCTGCCGAAGTGGGCGGCCGGCCTGGCGCGGAGCGAGGTACGGCGGGTCGGCGACGCCCTCGTCGCGGAGTCCCCGATGGGCGAGGTCACCGTGCGGTTCGTCGGCTCCAACGACTACGGGGTGCTCGACCACGAGGTGACACTGCCGTCGGGTACGACGGTGCACAATCCGATGCGGGTACTCCCCCATCCGGACGGTGCCGAGGTCGTCTTCACCGTCCGGCAGATCGATCCGACCGACGACGAGTTCGACCGCGACACGCGCATGGTGGAAGAGGACCTCGCGCGACTCGCGGCGCTCCTCGAGTCGTGACCCATCGGAACAGGAGAACGTGAATGGCCCGCAAGATCGCAACCAACACCGCAGTCGGCCTGCAGGAATTGCTGGACTTCGTCCGGCCGCGCCACCGGATGATCCTCATGACGCAGCGCGACGACGGCACACCGCAGGCCTCCCCCGTCACCGGCGGCGTCGACGACAGCGGGCGCATCGTGATCGCGACCTATCCCCGGCGTGCCAAGACCCGCAACGCCCGTAGCCGGCCGGAGGTCGGTGTCGTCGTGTTGTCCGACGATTGGAACGACGCGTGGGTGCAGATCGACGGGACCGCGGAGGTGATCGATGCCCACGACGACGTCGAACCCTTCGTCGAGTACTTCCGCAACATCGCCGGTGAGCATTCGGACTGGGACGAGTACCGGCAGGCCATGCGCGATCAGGCAAGTCGCTGATCCGGATCACCCCGACCCGCTGGGGTCCGGTGGCCACGGGAGGCTTCCCGCCCGAAACGGCATGACGACCTCGCGCCGAAACTCTCTGGTGCAGAGAGCCGCTCGCGCGCGGCCGGCGGTCTACCGCCACGGCACGCGTTCGGGGTCGCGCAGCATCCGCCGTGCCGTGGACATCCGGTGCACCTCGTCGGGGCCGTCGTAGATACGGGCGTAGCGCGCCCGCCGGTACATCCCCTCGAGCGGCGTGTCGGCGGTGAGACCGAGCGCCCCGTGCACCTGGATCGCACGGTCGACGACATCGTGCAGCATCTGCGCGCCGCGGAACTTGATGAGTCCGATCCGGACCCGGGCGTCCTCCCCCGCATCCATCACCCGCGCGGCGTCCAGCGTCATCAGACGGGCGGCCTGGATGTCGGCAGCGGATTCGGCGATGTAGCGCTGGATCTCGCCCTTCTCGGCGAGCAGCGATCCGTGGGCGAAGCGGGAGTTGGCGCGGGCACACATGAGTTCGAAGGCCCGTTGGGCCTGGCCGAGCCATCGCATGCAGTGGAAGATCCGTCCCGGTCCGAGCCGGTCCTGTGCGACGACGAAGCCGTTGCCGCGTTCACCGAGCACGTTCTCCTCGGGAACCCGCACACCGTCGTACCGCACCTCGTAGTGATCGCTCGGGTCGTGCCCCATCGTGGGGATCGCCCGCACGATCTCGAGTCCGGGGGTGTCGATGGGCACGATGATCGCGCTGATGCTGCGGTGCAGCGGCGTCGACTCGGGTTCGGTCCGGGCGAAGACCGTGCAGTAGCCGGCCTGCGCGGCGCCGGTGGTGAACCACTTGTGCCCGTCGATCACCCATTCGCCGTTCTCGAGCCGGGCGGTGGTCTGCACGAGCACGGGGTCGGATCCCGCCACGTCCGGCTCGGTCATGCCGACGGAGGGCAGGATGTCGCCGGAGACGAGCCCGGGGATCCAACGCTCACGTTGTTCGGCGGTGCCGTGACGCTGGATCATCAGGCGTCCTGCATGGACACCGATCCCACCGCGAGCTGACCGTACTCGGAGCGCCCGATGATCTCGTTGAGGTAGACGAAGTCGAGGAAGGGAACCCCGCCCCCGCCCATCTCCTCGGGATGCCCCAGAGCCCACAGCCCGAGTTCCTTCGCCCTGGCCTTCAGTCCGGCGAGCGCCTCGGCGGCCTTGTCGTCGTGGCGGCTCAGGACGGGTTCGAGAGGAATCACCTCGTCGTCGATGAACGAACGCATGCGGGTGCACAGCTCGGCCACCCGCCCTTCGGGCCGGTTCGCAGTCATGCCCGCCAATCTATCGGCGTACACGTGCACTCACATAGCGTTCCGTCCGGTCCGGGTGTGGAAATCCGTCCGCCGGGGCATTCTGGGGCGAGTCCACCCTGCGACGCGACGAGCACGGAGGTGCCATGCCGGATCCGTCCGACCGAGTACCCGAATACGAACACACCGAAGACGGTCATCTCGTCGAGAGCCGGGCCGAGGACTTCGCCCATGCGCGCAGCCTGCCCGTCGACCCGGACTGGTTCAAGACCGCGGTGTTCTACGAGGTCCTCGCCCGCGCTTTCAACGACTCGAACAACGACGGCACCGGCGACCTGCGGGGGCTGACCGAGAAACTCGACTACATCGCGTGGCTCGGCGCCGACTGCATCTGGCTGCCGCCCTTCTACGATTCACCGCTCCGGGACGGCGGTTACGACATCCGCGACTTCCGTGCCGTCCTACCGGAATTCGGCACGGTCGAGGATTTCGTGACCTTCCTCGACGAGGCGCACAAACGCGGTATCCGCGTCATCACCGACCTCGTCATGAACCACACGTCCGATACGCACGCGTGGTTCCAGGAATCGCGGAGCGACCCCGACGGGCCGTACGGCGACTTCTACGTGTGGTCGGATGTCGACGACCGATACCAGGAAGCCCGCATCATCTTCGTCGACACCGAGACGTCCAACTGGACGTGGGATCCGGTGCGCAAGCAGTACTACTGGCACCGGTTCTTCTCGCACCAGCCCGACCTGAACTACGACAACCCTGAGGTACAGGACGCGATGCTCGACGTCCTGCGCTTCTGGCTCGATCTCGGCATCGACGGGTTCCGCCTCGACGCGGTCCCCTATCTGTTCGAGCGCGAGGGGACCAACTGCGAGAACCTCCCCGAGACGCACGCCTTCCTCAAGAAGTGCCGTGCGGTGATGGATGCCGAATATCCCGGCCGGGTGATGCTGGCGGAGGCGAACCAGTGGCCCACCGACGTCGTCGAGTACTTCGGCGAGCCCGAGATCGGCGACGAGTGCCACATGGCCTTCCACTTCCCGCTGATGCCGCGCATCTTCATGGCGGTGCGGCGACAGAACCGTTTCCCGATCTCGGAGATCCTCGCCCAGACCCCGCCGATCCCGAAGACCGCCCAGTGGGGCATCTTCCTCCGCAACCACGACGAGCTGACCCTCGAGATGGTGACGGACGAGGAACGCGACTACATGTATGCCGAGTACGTCACCGACCCGCGGATGCGCGCCAACATCGGCATCCGCCGTCGTCTGGCGCCGTTGCTGGAGAACGACCGCAACCAGCTCGAGCTCTTCACCGCCCTGTTGCTGAGCCTGCCGGGCTCCCCCGTCCTGTACTACGGCGACGAGATCGGCATGGGCGACAACATCTGGCTCGGCGACCGCGACGCGGTGCGGACCCCGATGCAGTGGACCCCCGACCGCAACGCGGGCTTCTCCCGCGCGACCCGGGCCGGCTGTACCTGCCGGTGATCATGGATCCCACCTACGGGTACCAGGCGGTGAACGTCGAATCGCAGATGAACTCGACGAACTCGCTGTTGCACTGGACGCGTCGCATGATCCAGGTCCGCAAGCAGCATCCCGCCTTCGGCAAGGCCTCGTTCACCGAACTCGGCAGCGCGAATCCCGCGATCCTGTCCTATCTGCGCGAGATGTCGCCCGGCCCGGAACGCAACTACAGCGACGTCATCCTGTGCGTGAACAACCTGTCGCGCTATCCGCAGGCGGTCGTCCTCGATCTGTCGCGCTTCGCCGGGTGGATCCCGGTGGAGCTGACCGGGTCCGTCCCGTTCCCGACGATCACGGAGGAGGGTTACATGATCACCCTGCCCGGTCACGGATTCTTCTGGTTCGCCCTGCAACCCGATCCGTCGAAGGAGGGACCGGGCGAACACCCGGTGAGCAGCGAAGCGGAAGCGGCGGTGCAGCCGTGACGACCAACAACGAGCTCTACCCGGACGAACGGCTCGTCGAGGATCTGCGCGAATGGATGCCGCACCAGCGATGGTTCGCGGCCAAGGGCCACACCATCACCGGGATCGGTGTCGTCCTTCGTCATCCGCTCGTGGAAGAGGCCGGTTTCGGGGCCGACCACCTGATCGTGAAGGTCTCGTTCGACTCGACCGCGGACCAGATCTATCAGGTGCCCCTCGGTTTCCGTTCCCATCTCCCCGAGGAACTGCAGTCGTGGAGCGTGGTCGGCCCCGACGACTCCCACGACCACGGCCTGCACGTCTACGACGGCCTCCGCGATCAGGAGATCCTCGACCGGTATTCGCGCAATCTGGCGAGCGGCACCCCCGCCGGCCCGGTGGATCTCCACACTGTGCCGGGCGCGGTCATCGAACCGGGCCTGCGTGGGCGTGCGCTGAGCGCGGAGCAGTCCAACACCTCCGTGGTCCTCGGAGAGAAGTTGCTGCTCAAGATGTTCCGTCGGCTCACGCTCGGCATCAATCCGGACGTCGAGCTGCCGCTCGCGCTCGGCGAGGACGGATGTCGGTCGATCGCCCCGATCCGGGCGTGGATCGAAGCGGAGGTGGACGGGGTCCGCACCACGCTGGCGATGGTGCAGGATTTCGCGGCGAACTCGGCCGACGGCTGGTCGATGGCGCTCGGCAGTGTCCGGGACCTGCTCCTCGAAGGAGACCTGCGTGCCGACGAGGTGGGCACCGACTTCGCTGGGGAATCCCATCGCATCGGTGCGGCCGTGGCGGATGTGCACGCCCATCTCGGCTCCGCGCTCGGCACCGACGAGCGCGCCGCCGCCGAACTGGCCGAGGGCATGATCCGCCGGCTCGAGGGTGCAGCGGCCGAGGTCCCCGAGCTCGCCGAACTCACCGACGCGGTCGGCCCGGTTCGAGGAGGTCGCGGCGCTGGGTCAGGTTCCGGTGCACCGCATCCACGGCGACCTGCATCTCGGCAGGTGCTGCGCACCCCGGAGCGCTGGTTGCTCATCGACTTCGAGGGCGAACCCGCGAAGTCCCTCGAGGAGCGCCGCAAACCCGACAGTCCGTTCCGGGACGTGGCGGGAATGCTGCGGTCGTTCGACTACGCCGCGCACCATTCGATCCGTGAATCCGAACAGGGCACGGCGGTGGAGTCGCAGCGGGAGTTCCGGGCCCGGGAGTGGGCCGAACGCAACTGCGCCGCCTTCTGCGACGGCTACGCGGCCGCCTCGGGCACGGATCCGCGGGACTCCGACGTCCTGCTGCGCGGTTACGAGCTCGACAAGGCGGTCTACGAGGTGGTCTACGAGGCACGGCACCGTCCCTCGTGGCTGCATCTGCCGCTCGAGGCGATCCGTCGTCTCACCGCCCGCTGACCACCGCCCGAACGCGGGACGGGGAGAGATGCCGTGGCATCTCTCCCCGTCCTCGTCGTGCGGGTCAGCTCACCTGGAGCAGCAGTTCGTCCTCGACGACGTCCGCCGTGACCCGGTTGCCCTCGGCGAGCGCGTCGTCGAGCAGCATGTCGGCGATGCGGTCGTCGACCACCCGGGAGATCGAGCGGCGCAACGGACGGGCACCGAACTCGGGCTGGTGACCGTTGCGGGCGATCCACGCCACCGCGTCGGCGGTGAACTCGAGATCGATCCCCTTGCTCTGCAGCCGCTTCCGGCTGTCGTCGAGCAGCAGCTCGGTGATCCGATGCAGCTGGTCGTCGTCGAGCTTGCGGAACATCACGATCTCGTCGATGCGGTTGAGGAACTCCGGCCGCATCGATTCGCGCAGCCGTCCCATGACCCGA
This sequence comes from Rhodococcus sp. IITR03, assembly GCA_001017865.1. The sequence continues at coordinate 1,895,248 of LATQ01000001.1, read as the reverse complement.
TCGCGCAGCGGCTTCTCGGCCGCCTCGGCGTCACCGGTGGTGAAGCCGAGCGCGCCACCGCGGCTCGAGATGATGTCCGAACCGAGGTTGCTGGTCATGATGACGACGGTGTTGGTGAAGTCCACCGTGCGTCCCTCACCGTCGGTGAGGCGACCGTCGTCGAGGACCTGCAGCAGCGTGTTGAACACGTCCGGGTGCGCCTTCTCGATCTCGTCGAGCAGCACCACCGAGTAGGGGTGACGACGCACCTGTTCGGTGAGCTGCCCGGCCTCGCCGTAGCCGACGTAACCGGGAGGGGCGCCGACGAGACGGCTCACGGTGTGGCGTTCGCCGAACTCGCTCATGTCGACGCGCAGCATGGTGCGCTCGTCACCGAAGAGAACCTCGGCGAGTGCCTTCGCGAGCTCGGTCTTGCCGACGCCGGTGGGACCGAGGAACAGGAAGCTGCCCACCGGACGACGCGGGTCGCTCATGCCGGAGCGGCTGCGCCGCACGGCGCGTGCCACGGCGTGGACGGCTTCGTCCTGCCCGACGACACGCTTGTGCAGCTCGTCCTCGAGAGTGCGCAGCCTCTCCTTCTCGGCACGGGTCATCTGCGCGGCGGGAACCCCGGTGGCCCGCGAGACGATCTCGGCGATCAGCTCGGGGTCGACGGTGGGAGTTCCCTCGCCGTCGCCCTCACCACCATCGATCCGCGCCTGGATGCGCAGGATCTCGTCGCGGATGCGTGAGGCCTCCTCGTACTGTTCGGCCTCGACCGCGCGATCCTTCTCGGCTTCGAGTTCGTCCAGCCGCGAACGCAATTCGGTCACGTCGGTGCGCGGCACCCGCAGGCGCAGTCGTGCACCGGCCTGGTCGACGAGGTCGATCGCCTTGTCCGGCAGGTGCCGGTCGGGCAGGTACCGCATCGACAGGTCGACGGCCGCTTCGAGCGCTTCGTCGGTGTACCGGACCTTGTGGAACTCGGCGTACCGATCGGCGAGACCCTTCAGGATCGCGACGGCGTCGTCGCGGGTGGCTCGTCGACCGTGACCGGCTGGAAACGACGTTCGAGCGCCGGATCCTTCTCGATGTGCTTGCGGTACTCGTCGAGGGTGGTCGCACCGACGACGTGCAGTTCACCGCGGGCGAGCTTCGGCTTGAGGATGTTCGCCGCGTCCATCGCGCCCTCGTTACCGGCGCCCGCGCCGACGACGGTGTGGATCTCGTCGATGAAGACGATGAGCTTCCCCTGCTGGGCGGTGATCTCGTCGAGTGCCGCGGTGAGGCGTTCCTCGAAGTCGCCCCGGTAGCGAGTTCCGGCGACCATCGCCGTCAGGTCGAGCTGGACGATCCGCTTGTCCTGCAGGATGTCCGGGACGTCGCCGTCGACGATGCGCTGGGCGAGTCCTTCGACGATGGCGGTCTTGCCGACGCCGGCCTCACCGACGAGCACCGGGTTGTTCTTGGTGCGTCGGGCGAGGATCTCGATCGTCTGCTCGATCTCGTCGGCACGGCCGATGACGGGGTCGATGCCGCCGCCGCGGGCCGCTCGGTGAGGTCGACGCCGAACTTGTCGAGGGTCGCGTCGGGGTTTCCTCCGCGACGGGAGCTGCGGGGGTGGGCTGCAACGCGGTCTGCAACGACTGCGGCGTCACGCCCAGCGACGCCAGCAGGCGTCCGGGAGCGCGGGTCTGGTCGGCCGCGAGCGTGAAGAACAGGTGCTCGGGGTCGATGTAGGTGGAGCCGAGCGCACGCGAGAGCTGGTGCGCTTCGAGGAGTGCGGTCTTCACTGCACCGGTCAGTGCGGGTGCGGAGACGGCCTCACCGGGGCGGCTCTGCGGCAGCCGCTGGTCGACGGCGGCAGCGACGTCGGCGGGGTCGGCTCCGGCGCGCGTCATGACCGTGCGGGACGGATCCTGCTCCGCCATCGCGCGAAGGAGGTGCAGCACGTCGAGTTCCGCGTCACCACGGTCGGTGGCATAACGCGCTGCGTGGGCGAGGAGGTCCTGGGTACCGCGGCTCATGAAACGTGTGATGTCGATTCGGCCGGGGCCACCAGGCCCGAAGAATGCCGGCATTCCGAAGCCTTTCTGTCGAACTTGAGCCATTCTCACTCAACTAACGTGCCCAGAGTTCTCTCAATTCCCACATGGAAGTGATCTGGAACACGCATCGAGTTGTGGCCATTAATGTTGTGCACAACAAAACGGGGCACTACATTCATTCCCGTGCCGTCTCCACTCGAACTCGACCAGCAGGTGTGCTTCGCGCTCTACCGCGCCTCCCGCACCATCACGGCCGCCTATCGGCCGCATCTCGATCGGCTGGGCATCACCTACCGCAGTACCTCGTGCTCCTGGCACTGTGGGAACGCGATGCGCGAGGCGTGCAGGATCTGTGCGACTCGCTCGATCTCGACACGGGCACACTGTCCCCCCTGCTCAAACGGCTCGAGGCCGCCGGATACGTCGAACGACGCCGGCAGCAGACCGACGAACGTCGTGTCGTCGTCCACCTCACCGAAGCGGGAGATGCACTCCGGACAGAGGCCGCGGACATCCCCGGCTGCGTGACGCGGGACAGCCGGTTCGACGTCGACGAACTGGTCGCGCTGCGCGAGACGCTCCACCGCCTGACCGCCGCGTTGCAGGAAGCACCCGGCGCACTCTCGAAGAAAGGCAGGACATCGTGAACATCATCTACACCGCCGAAGCACTCGCCACCGGAGCAGGCCGCGACGGCCACGCCCGCACCAGCGACGGCAAGCTCGACGTCGACCTGTCCATCCCCACCGAGATGGGCGGCAGCGGCAAGGGCACCAACCCCGAACAGCTCTTCGCCGCCGGATACGCCGCGTGCTTCCACTCGGCGCTGCAGATGATCGCCCGGCAGGAGAAGGCGGACGTCAGCGACTCCGCGGTCGGCGCCCGTGTCGGCATCGGCCCTACCGACGGCGGCGGATTCGGTCTTGCCGTCACCCTCGAGGTGACCCTGCCGAACCTCCCCCCGCGAGCAGGCGCTCGAGCTCACCGAGAAGGCCCACCAGGTGTGCCCGTACTCCAACGCCACCCGCGGCAACATCGACGTCACCCTCGAGGTGACGGACGACTGAGTCACCCCCGAGGTGTGACGAGCGAGTGACGTGCCCCTGCGCTGCGCACGTGTCCACGCCGACCCGTAGCGTGGACATGTGCGCACGCAGGACCGGTCGCAGCTCTCGCTGTTCGCGACCGAACTCGATTTCCCCCTCGACGACTTCCAGGTCGAGGCCTGCCGCGCCCTCGAGGACGACCGCGACGTGCTGGTGTGCGCTCCCACTGGGGCGGGCAAGACCGTCGTCGGTGAATTCGCCGCCCGTCTCGCACTCTCAGCGGGCGGACGCTGCTTCTACACCACCCCCATCAAGGCGCTGAGCAACCAGAAATATCTCGACCTGTCGCGCCGGTTCGGCGACGACCGGGTCGGTCTGCTCACCGGCGACATCTCGCTGGACCCGCACGCGCCCGTAGTCGTCATGACCACCGAAGTGCTGCGCAGCATGCTGCACGGCGGCTCTCCGCTCCTGCACGGACTCACCCACGTCGTCATGGACGAGGTGCACTATCTCGCCGACCGCGAACGCGGCGCGGTGTGGGAGGAAGCGATCCTCTCGCTCCCCGACGACGTGCGGCTGACCAGCCTGTCGGCCACGGTGAGCAACGCCGAGGAGTTCGGTGGCTGGCTGCGCGGCGTCCGCGGCGACTCGCGATCGTCGTCGAGGAAACCCGGCCCGTCCCGCTCACCCAGCACATGCTCGCCGGTGGGCGGCTGTTCGACCTGCTGTCCCCGTCCGGCACCGTCGACGAGACCCTCGAGCGGTACATCGCCCACCGTCAGCTCGTCGAGGCCGCGCCCCGGCCCCGCGACCGGCCGTGGACGACGACGGCGACGCTGCGCGCGAGACACCCGGGACCGGCCGGTGCCGACCTGCCCGAGGTCGTCGCCCGGCTCGAGGCCGAACAACTGTTGCCGGCCATCTGGTTCCGGTTCAGCCGCAACGGCTGCGACGACGCCGTCACCGAATGCCTCGAATCGTCGGTCCGTCTCACCGAAGCGGCCGACGTCGCCGAGATCCGTTCGGTCGCCGACCGGCACACCGCCGCCCTGCCGCCTGCCGATCTCGACGCCGTCGGTCACACAGAGTGGCTCGAAGGACTCGAACGCGGTTTCGCCGCGCACCACGCCGGCCTGATCCCGGCCTTCCGTCACACCGTCGAGGAGTTGTTCGCCCGCGGTCTCGTGCGGGTCGTGTTCGCCACCGAGACCCTCGCCGTGGGGGTGAACATGCCGGCGCGCACCGTCGTCCTCGAACGCCTCGTCAAACCCACCGCCGACGGCCCGGTGCGCCTCTCTCCCGGCGAGTACACCCAGCTCACCGGTCGCGCCGGCCGCCGCGGCATCGATGTCGAAGGCCACGCCGTCGTGCTGTGGAGTCCCGAGGCCGCCCCGCGACACCGTCGCCGGTCTCGCCGGCGCACGCCTCGTACCCGCTGCACAGTTCGCTGCGCGTCGGCTACAACACCGCGGTCAATCTGGTCGCCGGTCGCGGCATCCCCGGCTCCCGCGAGTTCCTGCGACGCTCGTTCGCCCAGTTCCAGGCCGAACGATCCGTCGCGGCGCTCACCGACGCCGTCCGCGCGAACACGACGGCGCTGCGTGATCTCGACACCGAACTCGGGGACGTCGAGGGCTTCACCGAGTACCGGCATCTGTGCGACCGGCTCGCCGAGGCACGGCGCTCCGGTTCGGCCGAGCTGGTGACGTCGCTGGCACGGGCGGTGCGGTCGCATCCCGCGCATCGACGCGGCGACAGGGAACGCCTTCTCGCCCTCTCGGCGCGACGCGCCGCGGTGTACGGCGACACCGAACGGATGCGGTCGCAGATCGACACGGTCACCGGCCGCCTCGTCGAGACCTTCGATCGCACACTGGATCTGCTCGAGGAGCGGGGTTATCTGCTCCGCGACCCGATGGGCGGGTCGGCCTACGTCACCGACGACGGTCGTCGCCTGGGCCGGATCTACTGTGCGAACGACCTTCTCGTCGCCGAATGCGTGCGGACGGGCGCGTGGTCGGGGCTGACACCGGCCGAACTCGCCGCCGTCGCCTCGAGCGCTCTGGGCGAGACCCGGCGCCGCACCGGCGGA
>LATQ01000001.1:1883513-1889980 GCA_001017865.1 Rhodococcus sp. IITR03 | reverse complement strand
CTGGAGCGACCCTGACGGGACTCGAACCCGCGACCTCCGCCGTGACAGGGCGGCGCGCTAACCAACTGCGCCACAGGGCCATACATATTCACTTCTCACACCAAGATACTGCACACTTCGACGAGGTCGAAGCGTACCCCCTACGGGATTCGAACCCGCGCTACCGCCTTGAAAGGGCGGCGTCCTAGGCCGCTAGACGAAGGGGGCCCGATCGGATTTCTCCGAACCGCACCCTCAACGGGTTTGGCGTTCCGTTGGGAGCTTGGACAGCTTATGCCACGGCATTCGCGAATCACAAATCAGCAGGTCAAGTGGCCGATTCGTCGTTGTCGGGCCTGCTCGGCCAGCCCTTCTCCCGCCACTGCGCGAGCCACTGCTCCGACGCCATCGCCTCGAGCGGCACCTCCACGCAGGCCTCGAAGCGTGCGCGGACGTCGGTCTCCGGCGCCGTGAGGTCGGCGAGATAGCGCTGACCGGCGAGCGACGACGCGATCGCCTCGACGAAACGCCGGAGGTCGACATCAGGCCGGAACAGGCCCTTCTCCTGCGCTTCGCGCGCCAGCTGATAGCCGGCCCGCCCCCATAGGACGCTGCCGCGCAGCCTGACCTCCTCCGCGAACTCGGGTTCGGTGACCAGACGGAACTCCGCGGCGATGACCACGTCGTCGTGCAGAGCCGCACCGAGATCACCGACGAGACCGTGCAGCCGCTCGAAGGGGTCGAGATCGGGGACGTCCATCCACCTGCCGACGATGGCACGGTAGTGCTCGAGTCCTTCGTCGAGTACCGCCCGGGCCAGATCCTCCTTGGACGCGAAGTGGAAGTACATCGCACCCTTGGTCGCGTTCGACTGCTCGAGGATGGCGTTGATCGATGCTGCGGCGAAACCTCGCCGCGCAAATTCGGTGGCTGCCGATCGGACGATCGCAGCCCGCGTACGACGCGCACGCTCCTGTTGACGGGGCATGGGGAAATTCAGCCTTCCACGTTCCTGTGTTCCCCCACGAGACAACTCTAGTCTGCCCCCGCAATCCCGGCTCCGGGCCGTGTTCCACCGGGTGAAACGTGAAATCCCACCCCCGGGGCCCGGGTTTCCACAGAACACACCGAGTGGTACGCTTTGTCCGGCTCGGGTGCGAAGCAGGGGGTGGGCACCCGGGCCTCTTTCCATTGGTCACCGGCAGCGTCCGCACCGCCGGATGTCCGATATCATCGATCGCGCAGCGTGGCTCACCCTGTGATGTGGTCACCGCACCATGCGGTGTGGTCACTGCGGTGTGGTTACACTGTGCGCCCATGCCCCTATAGCTCAGTTGGTAGAGCTACGGACTTTTAATCCGCAGGTCGTAGGTTCGAGCCCTACTGGGGGCACCGGCAACGCCGGCGTCGTACGCGACGCCGGCGTTCGTCGTTCCGGAACGTTCCGCAGCCTGGTCGGAGACGGCGCGGTCCTTCGTCAGAGACGGTGGGAGCCGGGCGGGACGTCGTCGGTGTTCCTGCCGAGTTCCCTCTCCGCCTCACGGCGCGCTTCGAGACGCTCCTGCTCGATCCGGCGCTGTTCGAGATCCGTGCGGGCCTGCTTCAGATCACGTCCGCGCTTGCGGTAGCGGGTGAGCGCGACGACGAAGATCACCGCGAGCAGAGCTCCGACGATCGCACCGATCAACGTGGCGCCGCGGAAACCCGGCGCGTCCACGTCGAGGATCCGCTCCCCCGCATGCGCACCGTTCCCGGTGCCCAGCACGACCGCCAGGGTCATGAGGTTCGGCAGGGCGACCACCAGCGCGAGCACGCCGAAGGCGATCTGCAGCCCGCGGCTGTACCTCCAGTTGCGGACCTGCCAGATCCATGCGAGCAGCGCGATGGGGATCGCCGTGCAGAGGATGCCGAAGAGCAGACCCCACAGCACTCCGCGCGCGAAGCCACCCTCGGCGAGGTTTGCGATCCGCTGCGCCCACCAGCGAGGAACGAACGCGGCCAGGGTGTAGTAGGCGATGACGAGCACGATCAGCGCCACGACCACGGCGATGGTCTTCTTCGCCCACGGCGGCAAGCTTTTCCGCGAACCCGCTTCGTCGACATTCATGTCCGTCATTTCGAACCCTTCTCGCCGATCGGTACGTGCACCTGCCGTGCGCATCTCAGCCTACGGACCACCGCATTCGGGGCAGTGCATTCGGGCAGGTCTCTTCGCACTGCGAATTTCACCCGGTGCGGTTGCCCGTCTTTGTATACGGTGAGCCGCAGGGGTAATCGAATGTTCATCGTCCGGGGAGGAACATGCGCAGTTTCGTGGACCTGGGCCTGTTCCTGGCCGCCGTCGCTCTGGGAATCGGGTCGGTGTTGCCGGTGGTCGGCGGGATACGACCCACCGAGATTCCCCTGTCGGCGCTGCGCGACGGTTTCCCCGACGGCGATCTCGCCGGAGTCGCGGACCCGGGTCTGCCGCTGTACGAGTCCCTCGCGGTACCGCTGGTCGTGGCCGCGGTCCTGCTCCTCGCCGCCGCACTGTTCGATTCGGTGGCCGTCGGCTGGGCCGGGACGCTGATCGGTGTCGCGACGGCGGCGGTGTTCTGGACGCGCCTGTTCCAGACCCACGGCGAGTACGTCGAACTCAATCGCAGTACGACACTGACCAATCAGAACGGGACCGTGCTCCTGCTCAGCGGCACGCTCGTCGCGCTGCTGTGCTGCCTCATCGCGCTGCGCCGTTCGTCGACGAGCGCCGCCTCGCTCGATTGACGCCTCCCGCTGGAACGGGCCTCGTCCCGATACTCTCTCGGCACCGGGTGGCCGCTTCGGGGCACCCACGAGTCAAGGCAGGAACGATGGCAAGTCTCGACGATCTGATGTCCCGCATTCCCGTCGACCAGGTGGCGCAGCGGCTCGGTGTCGACAACGCGACGGCGGAGACGGCCGTCCGCGCAGCGCTCCCCACCCTCGTCGGTGGTCTCGACGCCAACGCCCAGAACCCGACCGGGGAGCGTCGCTGCTCTCCGCGCTGGGCAAGCACTCCGAGTCGAACCTGGCCGAGGGCACGGTCGACGTCGACGGGATCGACACCGAGGACGGCGACAGGATCGTCTCCAACGTCTTCGGCGACAAGAAGGACCAGGTGATCTCGACCCTCGGTTCCGTGAACGGCGCCGGCGGGAACGATCTGATCGCCAAGGTCCTGCCGATCATCGCCCCCATCGTGCTGTCCTATCTCGCCAAGCAGATCGGCGGCGGCGCGGGAACGAACACCGCGAGCGCCCCGCAGGGTGGAGGTCTCGCCGATCTCCTCGGGGGTCTGCTGAAGAACGCCGGGGGCGGATCGGCTACCTCCGGCGGTGGGATCGGCGACGTCCTCGGCAGCGTGCTCGGCGGCAACTCGGGTGGAGGACTCGGCGGTCTCCTCGGTGGACTTCTCGGTGGCGGCAAGCGCTGAGACCCGCTGGAACAGCACGTTCCGCTCGTCCGTGTGATATGTCACGAGCGGGACGGTGCTGTCGTCGGACGGTCCGGACCTGTACCGTGATCCGGGCGAATACGGGGGGCCACCGGACACCGCGTGCCGCGGCGACGAACGGCCGGGCTCCCCTCCTCCGTAGGCCGGCGGAGTACACGGACACGATGTGAGGGGTAGAAGAGCATGACGCGAGTCCTGACTCAACTGGAGCTGCTGCGAGAGCTGGAGCCTGTGGCCGAAGCGAACCTCAACCGGCATCTCTCGATGGCGAAGGACTGGCATCCCCACGACTACGTGCCGTGGGACGAGGGCCGGAACTTCGCCGCGATGGGCGGTGTCGACTGGGAGCCGGAGCAGTCGAAGCTCGACGAGGTCGCCAAGGCGGCCATGATCACCAACCTGCTCACCGAGGACAACCTGCCCTCCTATCACCGGGAGATCGCCGAGAGCTTCTCGCGCGACGGCGCCTGGGGCACCTGGGTCGGCCGGTGGACGGCGGAGGAGAACCGTCACGGCATCGTCATGCGCGACTACCTGGTCGTCACGCGCGGTGTCGATCCCGTCGCGCTCGAGAACGCCCGCATGGAGCACATGACGAACGGCTTCTCGTCCCCCAACTCGACGGGCATGCTCCACTCCGTCGCCTACGTGACCTTCCAGGAGCTCGCGACCCGCGTGTCGCACCGCAACACCGGCCGTGCCTGCGACGACTCGATCGCCGACAAGATGCTCCAGCGCATCGCCGCCGACGAGAACCTGCACATGATCTTCTACCGGAACATCTGCGACGCGGCGATCGACATCGCACCGGCGCAGACGCTCGCCGCGATCGTCGAGGTGCTCGAGAACTTCCAGATGCCCGGCGCCGGCATGCCGAACTTCCGTCGCAACGGCGTGCTCATGGCCAAGCACGGCATCTACGACCTGCGTCAGCACCTCGACGACGTCGTGATGCCGGTGCTGCGCAAGTGGAGGATCTTCGAGCGCGATCTCGGCAGCGAGGCGCAGCAGGATCTCGACAAGCTCGGCAACTTCCTCGACGAACTGGGACGTCAGGCGGGGCGGTTCGAGGAGATGCGCGATCGCTCCCTCGCCCGCGAGGCCGCCAAGCGGGAGAAGGTGGGCGCGGACGCCTGAGTCCCTATGTGTGCGGACGCCCGAGTCCGGATGCACACAGCCGCCCGAGTCCGGCGGAGGTTATCCTGTGCCGGTGCCGTTTTCGGTGCCGGGCACAGTCGTTTCCGCAGCCCTTCACTGACGGGCACGCTATTTCTTTGTCACACAACGTTTTCCAGAGGTACCCATGTCTTCCCTCCGTATCGGCCCGCTCGAACTGAACAGCCCGGTCGTGCTGGCGCCGATGGCGGGAGTGACGAACGTCGCATTCCGCACACTGTGCCGCGAACTCGAACTCGAACGCGCCGGCAGCACGTCGGGCCTGTACGTCTGCGAGATGGTCACCGCCCGCGCCCTCGTCGAGCGGCATCCGGTCACCATGCACATGACGACCTTCGGCCCCACCGAGACGCCGCGGTCGCTGCAGCTCTACACCGTCGATCCCGACACGACCTACGCGGCGGCGAAGATGATCGTCGACGAGAACCTCGCCGACCACATCGACATGAACTTCGGATGCCCGGTCCCGAAGGTGACCCGCAAGGGCGGAGGGTCCGCTCTCCCTACAAGCGCCGGTTGTTCGGCAGATCGTCGCGGCCGCCGTCCGCGCCACCGAGGGCACCGACGTCCCGGTCACGGTCAAGTTCCGCATCGGGATCGACGACGAACACCACACACATCTCGACGCCGGTCGCATCGCGGCCGCCGAGGGCGCCGCGGCCGTTGCCCTCCATGCCCGGACCGCTGCGCAGCGGTACTCGGAGCGGCCGACTGGGACGAGATCGCACGGCTGAAGGAGCACGTCACCGACGTGCCCGTGCTCGGCAACGGCGACATCTTCGACGCCTCCGACGCCGAGAAGATGATGGCGCAGACCGGTTGCGACGGCGTCGTCGTCGGTCGCGGTTGCCTCGGACGTCCGTGGTTGTTCGCCGAACTGAGCGCCGCGCTCGGTGGTCGCCCGATCCCCACCCCGCCGAATCTCGGTGAGGTGACGCAGATCATGCGGCGGCACGCCGAACTGCTCGCCGATCACCACGGCGAGGATCGCGGTCTGCGCGACATGCGCAAGCACATCGCCTGGTATCTGCGCGGTTTCCCTGCGGGTTCGGAGATCCGCAACGGTCTCGCCCGGGTGTCGACGCTCGCCGAACTCGACGACCTGCTGGGCAAACTCGACCACGACGTGCCCTTCCCCGCCGATGCCGAAGGCCGCGGGGACGTCAGGGCTCCCCTAGCAGCGTCGCTCTGCCCGACGGCTGGCTCGACGATCCCGAGGACACCTGCGTGCCGAGGGCGCCGACATGATGCACTCGGGCGGGTAACCCGTCCCGGCACGTAATCCCGGACGACAGACGGATCGACCGATGGATGTCGTGCGACACAGCCGCGTCACGATCACATGCAACCGACGATCAGTATCATTGCGGAGTCCTCGCGACGATCGCCGGTGAGCGACCACGTGGACGACGACGGATGACGAGGCGGCGCGACCGCGGAAAGAGCAGGTATCGGTGGACGAGGAGCACGAGACAGGATCCCCGGATCCTCGCGCTCCCTGGGAACGGCCGATAGCCGACAGCAGCTACCGCGAATCCCGCTCGTCCCGCCGCAGCCGCTCGGGTGGGGTGCACCGCTCCGACGACACCGATCCCGATTCGCGTCGCCACGAGAGTGCACGCAACCGCCGGGCCGCGGACTCGGACGATCCGGAGCAATTGACGGTCGCCGAACTGCTCGACAAGATGGGACGACGATCCGATCCGTCCCCCCGGTCGGATCCGCCCACCGATCCGCCGCACACGTCCACCTCGTCGTTGCCCCCGGCTCGTCCCCGCGCCCCGGAATCCGCCCGGCACGTCGCGGCCGAGGACGCTGCCGGTCGAGCGGAGCTGCCGGC
>LATQ01000001.1:1876577-1883413 GCA_001017865.1 Rhodococcus sp. IITR03 | reverse complement strand
CTCGGCCCCGCCCCCGCGAGCAGTGCCTCCAGCGGACTCACGCCCAGCGCCTCCCGGTGGACTCACGCCCGGTCCCGCCTGCAGAGCCACGTCCACCGGTCGAGCCCCGTCCGACGCCCCCCGTCGGACCCCCGCAGACACCTCCCCCTCGAGAGCAACCCCCGATCGCGGACGAACAGCCGACCGTCAAGATCGGTGCGGTGTCCCCCGAGGGCGCTGCGTCGCCCGCCGAGGACGACAACGACGACAAGGCGGCGGACGAGAAGGCGCACGGCTCCGCTCGGCCGCGCACGGTGGGCAACGCCGGTCTCGGCCGGCTCGCGCAGAGCAAGCAGCGCAAGCGGAAGCGTCTGAGGTTCGCGGCGAGAGCAGCGGTGGCGTTCGTCTCGGTCCTCGCGCTCCTCGGTAACGGTGCGGTGTGGGGATACGTCCGGTCCACGGAGGCCGGCTTCTCCCAGATCGCCGCGCTGGACACCGAATCGGAGGACATCGTCGACCCGGTCGGTCAGACCGGCGACGAGACCTATCTGATCATCGGCACCGACACCCGCGCCGGTGCGAGCGGTGAGATCGGCGCCGGGACCGTCGAGGACGCAGAGGGCGCTCGTGCCGACACCGTCATCCTCGTCAACATCCCCGCCGACCGCAGCCGCGTGGTCGCGGTCTCGTTCCCCCGCGACCTGGACGTCGAGCGACCGGTCTGCCGCGGATGGGACAGCGCGACCGGCGAATACGATTCCGAGCTGTATCCGGCCGCCGAAGGCGACAAGCTCAACGCGACCTATGCCCTCGGCGGACCGAAGTGCCTGGTCAAGGTGATCCAGAAGATGTCCGGATTGAAGATCGGCCATTTCGTAGGCATCGACTTCGCCGGCTTCGAATCGATGGTCGACGAGATCGGCGGCGTCGAGGTGTGCAGCTCCATACCGTTGTACGACAACGAACTCGGTCCCTTGATCGAAACTCCCGGCACCCACACGCTCGACGGCAAACGGGCACTCGACTACGTCCGCGCCCGCAAGATCGACCAGGAGGGCAACAGCGACTACGGCCGGATCAGCCGGCAGCAGAAGTTCCTGTCGTCGCTGCTGCGCTCGACGTTGTCGAACAAGGTGCTGTTCGATCCCGGGAAGCTCAACGGCTTCATCAGCGCCTTCACCCGCGCGACCTTCGTCGAGAACGTCAACGCGGAGTCGCTCGTCAAACTCGGGCGTTCGATGCAGAACGTCGAGGCGGGTGCGGTGTCCTTCCTGACCATCCCCACGGCCGGTACCAACGACTGGGGCAACGAGATCCCGCGCACGGACGACATCAAGGCGATCTTCACCGCGATCATCGACGATCTTCCGCTGCCGGGTGAGAAGCGGGAGGAGGACCCGACGGAGGTCGCGGCCGCTCCCCCCGGCCGAACCGCTGCCGGCGCAGCTCGCTGTCGATCCGTCGACGGTGTCGGTGCAGGTCTCGAACGCGTCGGGTCTGTCCGGGCTGGCGGCCGGCACCGCCGAGGAGGTCGCCGCCTACGGCTTCCCGGTCTACTCGATCGGCAACTACGCCTCCGGGACGAGCAAGCAGACCGTGATCCGCTTCAGCGAAGGCCAGGAGACCGACGCCGCGACGGTGGCCTCGGCCTTCCCCGGTGCGGTGCTGCAGGAGGCTCCTCCATCGGCCCAGTTGGGCAGCATCGTGGAGATCGTCCTGGGTACCAGCTTCGACGGCACCGTCGTCGCTCCCACCCCCGCGGCACGCCACTCGCCCCGATGCAGATCCAGACCCGGTCGGAGTCGTCGGTCGAGCTCCCCGCCGATCTCGCGATCACCAATGCCGCCGACGATCTGTGCACGTAGACACCACTGTTCGGCCGTCGACGTTCACCTGTGGTTCATCCGATGCTCGCCGTTCGGACCGCTCGAGGTCGTAGGCTGTGCCATTATGCGCGTCGTCTACAACGAACAGATGGGCGAACTCGGTGATCTCCTCGGGGAGATGGCCGGGCTCGCCGGGACCGCGATGGAGCGGTCCACCAGAGCTCTTCTCGAAGCCGATCTCGCTCTCGCCGAGCAGGTGATCGACGAGCACGAGAAGATCACCGAACTCGGCGCGATCTGCGAGGAGAAGGCGTTCCAGCTGCTCGCCCTGCAGGTCCGGTCGCCGGCGACCTGCGTGCCGTCGTCAGCGGCATCCAGATCGTGGCCGACATCGACCGCATGGGTGCGCTCGCACTGCACATCGCGAAGGCGACCCGCCGACGCCATCCCAAGCACGTGCTCCCCGATGAGGTGAAGGCTACTTCGCCGAGATGGGACGGATCGCGGTCGCCCTCGGTGCGGCCACACGGGAGATTCTCGAGACCCGTGATCCCGCCCGGGCCGCCCGCCTCCACCACGAGGACGAGGCGATGGACGATCTGCACCGCCACCTGTTCACCGTGCTCATGGACCGCGAATGGGAGCACGGCGTCGCAGCCGCCGTCGACGTCACGCTGCTCGGCCGCTTCTACGAGCGGTTCGCCGATCACGCCGTCGAGGTGGGTCGCCGCGTCATCTTCCTCGTGACCGGCAAGCTCCCCACCGAGGAGGAGATCCGTCAGCTCGTGGAGAAGGTGGACAGTCTGACCGTCTACCCGGAGAACCACCGAGCGCAGAACCACTGAGCGCGGAAGCATACGAACGACGAGACCCCGACCGGACGGATCCGGTCGGGGTCTCGTGTAGGTAGTGGCGGCTCAGCCGAAGCGGCCGGAGATGTAGTCCTCGGTGGCCTTCTTGCTCGGGTTCGAGAAGATCTTCTCGGTGTCGTCGATCTCCACCAGACCACCCGGGCGGCCGGTTGCCTCGAGGTTGAAGAACGCCGTCTGGTCGCTCACGCGCGCGGCCTGCTGCATGTTGTGCGTGACGATGACGATGGTGAAGTCCTTCTTCAGTTCACCGATCAGGTCCTCGATGGCCAGCGTCGAGATGGGGTCGAGAGCCGAGCACGGCTCGTCCATGAGCAGGACGTCGGGCTGGACCGCGATGGCGCGGGCGATGCACAGACGCTGCTGCTGACCACCGGACAGGCCACCGCCCGGCTTGTCGAGGCGGTCCTTGACCTCGTTCCACAGGTTGGCGCCGCGCAGCGACTTCTCGGCGATCTCGTCGAGGGTCTTGCGGTCGCGCACACCCTGCAACTTGAGGCCGGCGACGACGTTGTCGCGGATCGACATCGTGGGGAACGGGTTGGGACGCTGGAAGACCATGCCGATCGTCTTGCGCACACCGACCGGGTCGACGTTCTGATCGTAGATGTCCTCCCCGTCGAGGAGGATGGATCCCTCGACACGGGCGCCGGGTGTCACCTCGTGCATGCGGTTGATCGACCGGAGCACGGTGGACTTGCCGCAACCGGACGGGCCGATGAAGGCGGTGACGTTCCGCGGCGGCACGGACAGCGTCACGTCGGCCACGGCGTGGAACTTGCCGTAGTAGATGTTGACGTCCTTGAGATCCAGACGCTTGGCCATTACCGGCTCCCTACTGGTGTATCGATGTGAGAAGAGGTCTGTGGGTTACTTCTTGCCGACCTGCGAGTACCGGCTGATCAACTTGGCCGCGATGTTGAGGACCGCGATGACCAGGATCAGGGTGAGCGCGGCACCCCAGATGCGCTGCGAACCGGCGTCGGTCGGGTTGTTCATCTCGCGACCATGACACCCGGGAGGGTGCCCTGCTCACCGCCGAACAGGTCGAAATTGATGAAGGGCGCGTAGCCGACGAGGATCAGCAGCGGTGCCGTCTCGCCCATGACGCGGGCCAGGGCGAGCATGATGCCGGTGATGATGCCGGCGAGCGAGGTGGGCAGGACGATGCGCGCGATGGTCTTCCACTTGGGGACACCGAGGGCGTAGGACGCTTCGCGCAGGTCCTGCGGGACGATGCGCAGCATCTCCTCGGTGCTGCGCACGACCACCGGCACCATGAGCAGAACGAGCGCGAGCGACACCGCGAAGCCCGACTTGGGCATCCCGAAGGTCGACACCCACAGCGCGTAGATGAACAGTGCCGCGACGATCGACGGGACACCGCTGAGGATGTCGACCATGAACGTCGTGATCCGGCCGAGCCTCGACCGGCCGGCGTACTCGACGAGGTAGATCGCGACGAAGACGCCGAGCGGGATCGAGATGATCGCGCAGACGAGTCCCTGCAGGAGGGTGCCGACGAGGGCGTGTAGATGCCGCCGCCCATCGACGAGGACGTCAGTCCGCTCAGCGAGTGCGTGAACCAGGTCGGCGAGATCAGGCCGGCAGGCCCTTGGCGACGACGGTGAACAGCACCCAGGCCAGGGGGATCAGCGCGACGACGACCGACAGCGTGACGAGCACCGTGCTGCGGTGTCCTTGACGCGGCGACGTCCGCTGACCCGCTGGAAGGCCGGGGGCTTGACCGGCGAGGAGAGCGCGGTGGTCGACGTGGTGGTGGTCGACATGGATCAGTCCTTCTTTCCTGCGACGATCATGCGCGCGGCGGCGTTGACCACGAAGGTGAGCACGAAGAGCACGAGACCGGCGGCGATGTAGCGCCCGCCTGGATGTCGTTGTTGAACTCGGCGTATCCGAGCGCGATCTTGGACGCGATCGTCGCGCCGCCGTCGAACAGCGACCAGGAGAACGCCTGCGAGGTGGTGCGCAGGATGAGATAGAGCGCCATCGTCTCGCCGAGCGCGCGGCCGAGACCGAGCATCGAACCGCTGATGTAGCCGGACTTGCCGAACGGGATGACGGTGGTCCGCACGACCTCCCAGCGGGTCGCGCCGAGTGCGAGCGCACCCTCGATGTGGGCCGTCGGGGTCTGCACGAACACCTCGCGGCTCACCGCGGCGATGGTCGGCAGGATCATCACGGCGAGGACGATGCCGGCGGTGAAGATCGTTCCGCCGCCCACGATGGAGCCGCTGCCGGTGGCGAAGAGCGGGAACCAGGCGAGAGTGGTGTTGAGCCATTCCGCGAGGGGGCGCAGGAACGGGGCGAGGACGAGCATGCCCCACAGGCCGTAGACGATCGACGGGACCGCGGCGAGCAGGTCGATGACGTACGCCAGCGGTTTCCGGAGCCGGTCGGGGCAGTACGAGGTGAGGAAGATCGCGATGCCCAGCGCGACGGGCATGGCGAGGAACAGCGCGAAGAAGGAGACGAGCACCGTCACCTGGAACAGGTCGAGGACACCGAACGCCATGTCGGTGATGTCCTGCGTGATCCAGTCACGGCTGGTGAGGAAGTTGACCTGGTTGCGCTGCAGTGCCGGGACGGCACGCCAGACGAGGAAGACTGCGATCGCGCCGATGATCACGGAGATCAGGACGGCGGAGCCGGAGGCGAGCGAGCCGAAGATTCTGTCTCCCGGCCGCACGACTGTCTTGCGTGCTCTATCCGGGGATGGGGGTGGGGTGCTGATCGTGTCCTCCGTGATGCCGGTTGCACCGCCCGTTCCTGAGCGGGTCGGTTCGTCGGTCGCGATGGAGACCGACGTGTTGTGCGCGTCACTCATGTGCGCTCGCAATCCTTCTCAGCGTATTCGTCAGGAACGGGCGGGTCGATGATCCCTCGGTCACTCGCCGGACCGAGGGATCGGCGGGTCATCCGGCGGCGATGGCGTCGATCGACTCGGTGAGGCGGGTCTTGAAGGCGTCGGGCAGCGGGACGTAGCCCTGCTCGGACAGGCCTTCCTGGCCCTCGTTGGCGGCGGAGATCAGGAACGACTTGACGGCCGCGGCGGTGTCGGCGTCGTAGCCGGCCGAGCACACGATCTCGTAGGTGGCCAGCACCAGCGGGTAGGCACCCTCTTCGGAGCTGCCGAAGATCGACGACAGGTCGAGCGTGAGGTCGCCCTCGGAGGCCGGGACGAACTCGGCGCCTTCGATGGCCTTGCCGGCGGTCTCCTCGGTCAGCTCGACGGGTCCGGAGCCGTTGTCGATCTGCGCGATGCTCAGACCGTTCTGGTCGGCGAAGGACTTCTCGACGTAGGTGATGGAGTTCGGCGAGCCGGAGACGGCCTGCGCGACACCCGCAGAACCCTTCGCGCCCTCACCGACACCGCCGGTGAAGTCCGAACCGGCACCGGAGGTCCATGCGCCGTTCGACGCGGTCTCGAGGTACTGCTGGAAGTTGTCGGTGGTGCCCGACGAGTCCGAGCGCACGATCGGGGTGATGTTCGCGTCGGGCAGCTCGGCGCCCTCGTTGAGCGCGGCGATCGCCGGGTCGTTCCACTTCGTGATCGAGCCGTTGAAGATCTTCGCGGCCGTCTCGGCGTCCAGCACGAGTTCGTCGACACCCTCGACGTTGTAGGCCAGCGCGACCGGGCCGAAGACCAGCGGCAGGTTCCATGCGGGATTGCCGGCGCAGCGCTCGGCGGCCTGTGCCGCCTGCTCGTCCTTGATCGCCGAGTCGGAGCCGGCGAAGTCGATCTGGTTCGCGATGAACTGCGTGCGGCCGTCACCGGAGCCGGTGGGGTTGTACGCGACGTTGACGTTCGTGCCCTTCTCGGAGCACACCGCGATGTAGGTGGAGACGAACTGGTCCATCGCGTTCTTCTGTGCCGACGAGCCGGCACCCGAGAGGTTGGACTTGCCGTCGCAGGCTGCTGCGGACGCGGACGCATCGACGTCGACCGATCCGGCATTGTTGTCGGTACCGCACGCGGCGAGCGTGAGGCTCCAGCGGCCACAACACCGAGCAGGGCGCCATTGCGCTTGAGGTTCACCTGTTCTCCTCCGGAAGTAACTTCACACGACCGCGGCGCCGAGCGGCGGCGGCATCGAGGCGCGGGCGACGCCGGCGCCGGTCGTGCGGCACTCGACCCGCA
>LATQ01000001.1:1871711-1876477 GCA_001017865.1 Rhodococcus sp. IITR03 | reverse complement strand
GGGCAGGTCGCCGTGCGCCCACACGCGGGTGCCGCCGCCGCCCTCGGCGAGCGCACGCTCGACGAGTTCACCGGCCGCGTCCTGTGCCCGCGCCGCGGCGGGTCGACGACGACTTCGGCCATCGCCGGATGACCGTCCTGAGCAAGCACGACGTTCGCGTAACCCGCGACTTCACCGTCGCCTCCGAGCGCGACGAGATGCCGGGCCGCACCGTCGCGGCCGAGGGAGTGCACCGCCTGTTCGGAGATCGGCGCGGTGCCGTCGGTCCGCGTCGCCCGCGACAACACGGCGCGTACGGCTTCGGCGTGGTCGGTGGACGGGTGGTCGACGAATTCCGTATCGGTGCTCACGGAACGAATTGTGCCCCGGACTCCCTGCGCCCGAGTCACCCGCGCCGGATTCCTCCGCACGGGGGTCGTCGAGAAGCGTGTCGTCCACATCGTCGTCGTCGATATCGGGAGTGGCATTGCCACCCTTGCCGACGCGGTTGGACGGACGCACCGCCTTGTAGCCGACGTTGCGGACCGTTCCGATCAGCGCTTCGTGCTCGGGGCCGAGCTTCGCGCGCAGACGTCGGACGTGGACGTCGACGGTGCGGGTACCACCGAAGAAGTCGTAACCCCAGACCTCCTGCAGCAGCTGGGCGCGGGTGAACACCCGGCCCGCGTGCTGGGCGAGGTACTTGAGGAGTTCGAACTCCTTGTAGGTGAGGTCGAGGGGACGTCCGCGCAGGCGGGCGGTGTAGGTGCCCTCGTCGATCGTGAGTTCACCGAGCGTGATCTTGCCGGTGTTCTCCGGCCCCACCGCGACACCCGAGCGACCCATGAGCAGTCGCAGGCGCGCGTCGAGCTCGGCCGGCCCGGTGGTGGACAGCAGGATGTCGTCGAGTCCCCATTCGGGATTGACGGCCACGAGCCCGCCCTCGGTGAGCACGGCAACGACGGGCACTGCCGACCGGTGCTGCCGAGCAACCGGCACAGTCCTCGCGCGGCCGCGAGATCGGAGCGGGCATCGACGATGGCGATATCCGCCGAACCGGCCTCGAGCAGCGACGATACTTCTGTAGGAGCCGGCCTGACCGAATGCGGGAGCAGCGCCAGGGACGGCAGGACCGCATCCGGATTCGGGTCGGAGGTCAGAAGGAGCAGCTCCACCGGGCCTCCAGTTCTTCGCGCGACCAGCGCGGATAGGGGTCGTAAACGTCGTGCAACAGAGTAACGCCCCGATTGTTACCGCTATGTAAGCACGAGAATTCCGTGGACGGCCTCGGAGCGGACGGGCGCGGTCCGGTACCCGGCGCGTCCGACACAATGGTGGGCGTGCGCAAACTGATCTTCGGTCTCGTAGTCCTGCTCGGACTCGCGGTCCTCGCCGATTTCGGCGCGGCGGCGTGGTCGGAATACCGCGTCTCGCGTGCGCTGCGGGAGGGTGGCGTTCTCGAGTCCGATCCGGCCGTGACCATCCACGGCTTCCCCTTCCTCCTCCAGGCCCGCGACGGTCACTACGAGAACGTCGAGATCGTGGCCGACAACGTCCACACCGATCTGCTCGGGGACATCACGGTCGAGGCCAATCTGATCGGTGCGCACGCCGAGGCCGGTGAGCTGCTCGACGGGTCGATCCGGTCGGTGCCCGTCGACCTGCTGTACGGCCGCGTCATGCTCGACGCCACCGAGCTCGGACAGCTCTACGGCATCCCCGACCTGCAGGTTTCTGCTCCCCCGGCGAGCAAGTCCGACGGCACGGGTGGGTCCGGTGGGTCCGGGCCCACGACTGCCGGCGGGGTCGTCCTCACCGGAACGGTGCCCGTCGGACCGGTGGAGGCGACGGTCAGCGTCCAGGCCGATCTGGTGCTCGACGGCGACCGCGTCCACGTCGTCGCGTCGGATCTCTACTTCGGTCCCGAGGGACGCGCCGACTTCTCGGTTCCCGACGTCCTGAAGCCGGCGGTGCTCGGACTGTTCACGACGACGATCGAGCCGCAGAATCTGCCTTTCGGCGTCCGGCCCACCTTCGTCGAGGCGCGTGGTTCCCGGATCGTCATCGAGGGCGAGGCCCGCGACGTCGTCATCGATCTGCAGGAAGTGCAGACGCCGCATGATCGCAGTGATCGTCCTCATCGTCGTGATAGTCGCCACACTGGCGGTGGGCACAGTCCTGCGCACCCGTTCCGGCAAGTTCCGCACCACCGGCGCCGACGCTCGGCAGGCACCCACGAACCCGATCCCGCACTGGCCGCGGCGGGCGTCGGGGACGGCGTACCGGTGGTCCTGCACTTCTCCGCACCCTGGTGCGGACCGTGCGCGGCCGTGCGACGCGTCGTCGTGCAGGTTCTCGACCGCGAGCCCGGTCGGGCACGCGAGGTCGAGCTGGATCTCGACGAAAATCCCGTGCTGGCACGGAAACTCGGAGTCCTGTCGCTGCCCACCACCTTCGTCTTCGACGGTGACGGGCGCGAGCGGTTCCGCGCGTCCGGCGTTCCGTCCGCCGACGACCTGCGCACAACCCTGTCGTCGTTGTGATCCCGGGGGTCCACCACCGAGGTGACGTGCGTTAAACTCCCTCGCGTGCAGAACCGCCACGAGCTGATGCTCACCCGACGCCGCGCAGTCGATCTGTGCCGCCTCGGTGGCTGTTGTTGTCCCTGCTGAACGTATCGGCGGGCTCGTCCCGACTCCTGCGGCAGATCGATGCCGCTCCACCGATACGTCGCCCCGCGGTCGTATGAACACCCTCCGCCCAGCGAATCAGAATCCAGCAGGAGATTCCCCATGTCCGTATCCACTCCCGGCACGCCCGGCCGGCAGGTCGACGTCCGTGGCCCGCGTTTCGCGGCGTGGATCACCACCGGCGTCCTCGTCCTCGCTCTGGTCGTCGCCACCTTCTCTCCCGTCGCAGCGGCCGTGATCCTGGCCCTGCAGACGATCGTGTTCGCTCTCGGAGCGGCACTCGGCCCGCGACGCAGCCCGTACGGTGCGCTGTTCGCGAGGCTCGTCGCTCCCCGTCTCGGTGCTCCGATCGAGACCGAGCCGGTGGAGCCGCTGCGGTTCGCGCAGCTCGTCGGATTCGTCTTCGCCCTCGCCGGAACGGTCGCGTTCTTCGCCGGCGCGATCGTCGTGGGCTCGGTGGCCGCAGGCTTCGCGTTGTTCGCGGCGCTGCTCAACGCCGCCTTCGGCGTGTGTCTCGGCTGCCGGATCCACCCGCTGGTCGCCCGAATGCGTCGCGTGCCCGCCTGACCGGCGGTCACCGAACTCGACATCCCACATCTCCACTGGCACGGACCCACGCACGGGTTCCGGTCACGGAAACCTCCCGGATTCCCTCACCGAAAGGAACACCCATGGCTCGCTCCGACGTCCTGGTCTCCGCCGACTGGGCAGAGCAGAACCTCAATGCGCCGAAGACCGTCTTCGTCGAGGTCGACGAGGACACCTCCGCCTACGACGGCGGCCACATCGAAGGTGCCGTCAAGCTCGACTGGCGCAAGGACCTGCAGGACGCCGTGCGCCGCGACTTCCTGAACCGTGAGCAGTTCTCCGAGCTCCTCTCGCGCAAGGCATCGCCAACGACGACACGGTCGTGCTCTACGGCGGCAACAACAACTGGTTCGCCGCCTACGCCTACTGGTACTTCAAGCTCTACGGCCACCAGGACGTCAAGCTCATCGACGGCGGCCGCAAGAAGTGGGAGCTCGACGGCCGTCCGCTGTCGAAGGACGAGGTCACCCGCCCGGCCACCGAGTACAAGGCCGCCGAGCCCGACTACTCCATCCGCGCCTTCCGCGACGAGGTCATCGACTCGATCGGCACCAAGAACATCGTCGACGTGCGTTCGCCCGACGAGTTCTCCGGCAAGATCCTCGCTCCGGCGCACCTGCCGCAGGAGCAGGCGCAGCAGCGCGGCCACGTCCCCGGCGCCATCAACATCCCGTGGAGCACCACCGCCAACGAGGACGGCACCTTCAAGTCGGACGAGGACCTCGAGAAGCTGTACGCCGAGAAGGGCTTCGACAACAGCAAGGAGACCATCGCCTACTGCCGTATCGGTGAGCGCTCGAGCCACACCTGGTTCGTGCTCCAGGAGATCCTCGGCAAGAAGAACGTCAAGAACTACGACGGCAGCTGGGTCGAGTACGGCTCGCTCGTCGGTGCACCCATCGAACTGGAGGTCAACTGATCATGTGCGGAGCCCCTGTCCAGACCCAGACCCTGCCCGCCGGCGTCGACACCGAGAAGGAGACGGTCATCACCGGCCGCGTCCTGAACGCCGACGGTGAGCCCGTGGGCGGCGCGTTCGTGCGCCTGCTCGACGGCACCGACGAGTTCACCGCCGAGGTCGTCGCCTCGGCGACCGGCGACTTCCGTTTCTTCGCCGCCCCCGGCGACTGGAAGATCCGCGCTCTGTCGAGCTCCGGCAACGGCACCTCCACCGTGAGCCCCACCGCTCCCGGTGTGCACAACGTGGACGTGACGGTCGCGAAGTAATCCGGCCGGAACACCTCGTCGAAGGGCTCTGCTCCATCAGGAGCGGAGCCCTTCGTCGTACCGGAAAAGGGGTTGTCTAGAATGACCGCGTGGTCATCTTCTTCGAAATCCTGCTGGTCGCCGCGGCGCTCCTCATCACCTGGTTCGCGCTGTACACCATCTACCGCGTGGTCTCCGACGGATCGTGACGAACGACGGATCGGACGCCCCGCGTCGTAGCGGCGACGAGGCGATCGCCCGGGCCGCCGAGCGCGCTCGCTCACGCCGCGCTGAACATCCCCG
>LATQ01000001.1:1866612-1871611 GCA_001017865.1 Rhodococcus sp. IITR03 | reverse complement strand
TCGGTTCGTCGAGCAGGGAGGACCGGGCGCGGGGGAGGCGAGGGTGCGGGTGAGCGCCAGTCGCTGACGTTGGCCGAGCGACAGGCCCGTGCCGCCCGCCCCCACGACGGTCTCCCAACCGTCGGGGAGTTCGGCGAGCACGCTGTCGAACCGGTGGCCGCGCAGACGTCGTCGAGTTCGGTGGTGTTCGGGTCGACACCGGTGAGTCGCAGGTTGTCGGCGAGCGTGCCGGGCAGCAGCACCGGCCGCTGCGGAAGCCACGCCACCTGCGGCCACCAGTTCTCGTCGCCCACGACGGGACGTCCGTCGACGGTGACGGTCCCCTCGCTCGGCTCGGCGAGTCCGAGCAGCGCCAGCAGGGCGGTGGACTTACCGGCCCCGTTCGCACCGGTGAAGACGGTGATCCTTCCGGGACTGCAGATCGCGTCGAGTCCGTGCGGGGCGCAGCCGTCGCGGCCGGGCACCGAGACACCGTGGAAGACGATCTCGCGGTTCGCGACCCGGTCGGGGCCGGCCGTGTCCGTGGAGGCGCGACGCGAGGAGACGTCGTTCGCGCCGAGTCGAGCACGGCGAACGCCTTGTCGGCTGCCGCCATCCCGTCCTCGGCGGCGTGGAACTTGTTGCCGACGGTGCGCAGCGGAGGTAGGCCTCGGGCGCGAGGATCAGCGCGATGATGCCGGCCTCGAGGGGCATGGATCCGTAGACGAGGCGCATGCCGATGCTCACGGCGACGAGGGCGACGGACAGCGTCGCGAGGAATTCGAGGACCGTGCCGGACAGGAACGCCACGCGCAGGGCCGACATCGTCGTCGCGCGGTGCTCGTCGCCGAGTTCGCGCACGCGATCGGCGGGTCCCTTCTCGCGACCGAGGGCGCGGAGCGTGGGAAGACCCGCGAGCAGGTCGAGCAACTGCGACGACAGTGTCGTCATCGCGCGCAGGTGCGGTCGGCCTTGCCCTTGGTGAGCAGGCCGATGAGGATCATGAAGATCGGGATCAGCGGCAGGGTGATCACGACGATGATCGCCGAGGTGAGGTCGTGCAGGGCGATCACGACGATCGTCACCGGAGTGAGGATCACCGCCAGCAGCAGCGCCGGCAGGTAGCCGGTGAGATAGTCCTTCAGCCCGTCGAGTCCGCGGGTGAGGACCACCGCGATCTCGTCGCGTCGCGGGTCGAGTTCGCGCGGAGGCAGGTTCGCTGCGGACCCGAGGACCTCGTGTTCGAGTTCGGCGACCACGCGGGTCGCGGACCGGTGCGCGTACCGCGACTGCAGCCACGTCACCGCGACCCGCACGACGATCGTCGACGCGAGGATCGCCAGTTCAGGGGTCCAGTCGCCGACGGACCGGGCGTCGGTGGTGATGACGCCCGCGAGGACCCGGCCGATCATGAGCGCGGTGACGACGACCATCACGACGTCGATCACCGAGGTGACCACGGTCAGGACGAGATATCCGCGGGCCGCGGCCGAGTAGCGCCACAACCGCGGGTCCACCGGACCCCGCCGGCGCGCGGGCGCATCGGCGGGGGCGGCGGACTGCGTCATGCTCACTTCGAGCCGATCTTCAGACCGATCGAGTGCGGGATGTGGTCGGTCGACAGACGCTGGCGGAACACCCAGTACGTCCAGCCTGGTAGGCGAGGACGACCGGGGTCATGAACGCCGCGGCCCACGTCATGACCTTCAGTGTGTACGGGCTCGACGACGCGTTCTCGATCGTCAGCGACCAGGACGGGTCGAGTGTCGACGGCATGACGTTCGGGAACAGCGACGCGAACAGCAGCACCGAGGTCGCGACGATCGCGACGGTGGTGAACACGAACGCCCAGCCCTCACGCGCGGCGGCGGTCAGTGCGACTACCGCGAGCAGGGAGACTCCTGCCACGGCGACGAGCGCGATCGTCCAGCCTTGCCGTAGGCGAGCTGGGTCCACACCACGAAGGCACCGGCCACGAGGACGGCGGGCACGGCCAGCTTCCGCGACATCGCCACGGCATCGGTGCGGACCTGCCCCTCGGTCTTGAGCGCGATGAACACCGCACCGTGCAGAGCGAAGACCAGCGCCGTCGTCGCGCCGCCGAGCAGGGCATACGGGTTCAGTAGATCGAAGAACCCGCCGACGTACTGCTTGTCGGCGTCGATCGCCACGCCGCGCACGATGTTCGCAAACGCCACACCCCACAGCACGGCGGGCACCCACGAGCCGAAGATGATCCCCCAGTCGCAGCGGCGACGCCAGGTCGGGTCGTCGACCTTGCCGCGCCATTCGATGGCGCACACCCGCACGATCAGGCGAGCAGGATCAGCAGCAGCGGGAGGTAGAAGCCGGAGAAGAGGGTCGCGTACCACTCGGGGAACGCCGCGAACAGCGCACCGCCCGCAGTGATGAGCCAGACCTCGTTGCCGTCCCAGACCGGACCGATCGTGTTGAGCAGCACCCGCGCCGGTGTCGGCCTCGACGGTCCTACCGCGGCCGAGCACCGGGAAGTGCATGCCGACGCCGAAGTCGAACCCCTCGAGGACGAAGTAGCCGGTGAACAGCACTGCGATGAGGATGAACCAGATTTCCTGAAGTCCCATGTCCGCCCACTCCTAGTACGCGAAGGACAGCTGTTTCGGCTGCGTGTCGTCGGTGTCGTCGTTCGAGCCCGGCGGCTGCGCGTCGTGCTCCTGCGGGCCTTCCATCGCGTACTTACGGATGAGCCAGAACCACACCACGCCGAGCGCCGCGTAGACGAGAGTGAACGCGATGAGCGAGGTGAGCACCGTTCCGGCCGCGTGGTCGGAGACACCCTGATCGACGGTGAGCCGGATCATGTCCACGCCCGTGGGATTCGGATGCACCACCCAGGGCTGTCGGCCCATCTCGGTGAAGATCCAGCCCGCACTGTTGGCGAGGAAGGGCGTGGGGATCGCGACGAGCGACAGCGTCGAGAACCACTTCTGGTCGGGCACCCGGCCGCCGCGGGTGACCCACAACCCGGCCAGGGCCAGTGCCGCGGAACCGGCGGCGAGGCCGATCATCGCGCGGAACGACCAGTAGGTGACGAACAGGTTGGGCTTGTAGTTGCCGGGGCCGAATTCCTGTTCGTACTGCGCCTGCAGGTCCTCGACGCCTGGAGGGTCACGCCGCTGAACTCGCCCTGCGCGAGGAAGGGCAGCACGTAGGGCACGTCCAGGACGTGGATGACGCCGTCGCAGTCATTGTGCGTGCCGATCGTGAGGATCGAGAAGTTGGGGTCGGTCTCGGTGTGGCACAGCGACTCGGCCGAGGCCATCTTCATCGGCTGCTGCTCGAACATGAGCTTGGCCTGGACGTCGCCGGTGACGAACAACCCGATGCCGAGATGATCATGACCATCAGGCCGAGGCGGGTCGCGGGGCGGAACAGTCCGCGCGCGTCGTTCTCGAGGCGCTGGGCCTCCTCGGGTTCCGAGGTGCGGAGCTCGGCGGCGCGTCGCATGTTGCGGACCATCCACCAGCACCGATGCCTGCGACGAAGGTTGCGGCGGTGAGGAATCCGCCGGCGACCGCGTGGGGGAAGGCCGCGAGTGCGGTGTTGTTGGTGAGCAGTTCCCAGATGCTCGTCAGTTCGGCGCGTCCGGTCTCGGGGTTGTAGGTGGCGCCGACGGGATGCTGCATGAACGAGTTCGCCGCGATGATGAAGAAGGCGGAGGCGTTCACGCCGATCGCGACGAGCCAGATGGTCGCGAGGTGAACGAGTTTCGGCAGGCGTGTCCAGCCGAAGATCCACAGGCCGAGGAAGGTCGACTCCATGAAGAAGGCGACGAGCCTTCGAGGGCGAGGGGTGCACCGAAGACGTCGCCGACGAAGCGGGAGTACTCGCTCCAGTTCATACCGAACTGGAATTCCTGCACGATGCCGGTCGCGACACCGAGCGCGAAGTTGATCAGGAACATCTTCCCGAAGAACTTCGTGAGGCGGTACCAGTGGTCCTTGCCGGTGACCACCCACATCGTCTGCATGATCGCGACGAGCGGCGCGAGGCCGATCGTCAACGGCACGAGGATGAAGTGATACACCGTCGTGATCCCGAACTGCCACCGGGACAGATCCAAGACATCCATTGCCACTCCGAGGTGAGGCCCGGGTCGATACGGAAATCCGAGCGGGGCCGACGCTGCGGTTCTCGTTCGCAAAGACACGCCGGCAGCACTGCTCCGGCCTTGCTACTACCGAATGTAGTAGCGATTGCGCGAAGTGGAACACGTTCGTGTCGCCCGACACATCGGACTCACGTCACATCGGATACGGATGACCCGCGGGGGCACACCCCGCCTCGCTCACCCGGCGGCGTCGACCGCCTCGTCGACGAGGCCTTCGATCTCGCCCTCCTGGACCCGCGAGACCAGCGCGTGCCCGTTGAGCGTGTGCACCCGCACCGCGAGCGCCACGCTCGAGATCAGCCAGACACCGTCGGCGACGACGAGATCGGCCGGGCGCAGCGGCTCGTACCGGACCGTGAAGTCCCGCTCGCCCGCCAGATCGAACAGCGCCTGCTGGGTGGTGCCGGGCAGGATCCCCTGCTCCGGCGGCGGCGTGAGCAACGTCCGGCCGCGCGCGACGAGCACCGTCGACCGCGGACCCTCGAGCACGTAGCCCTCGGCGCTGACGAAGATCACGTCGTCGGCGCGACCGACTCGGCGTGACGCAGTGCCGCCATGTTCGTCGCGTACGACAGCGTCTTGGCGCCGAGGAGCTGCCACGGCGCCTTCTGCGCCAGATCGGTCGAATAGCCCCGCTCGAGGTCACCACGGACACGCCGTCGCGCCGCGCGATGCCGACGCGCTCGGCCACCGGCGTCACGAGCAGGAAGCCGTCGGTGTTGTCGGCGCCCTCACGACCACGCGTGTAGACCAGGCGCAGGACGCCTCCTGCTCCGCGCCCCACTGCTCGAGTGCGACGTCGACGGCGAGCGCCAGTCGTCGCGGTCGGGTTCGGGCAACTGCGCGGCGGCCGCGGACGCGCGACGCACG
>LATQ01000001.1:1860574-1866512 GCA_001017865.1 Rhodococcus sp. IITR03 | reverse complement strand
CGTCCCGTCCCCGCATCGGTGTCGACACGACGAGCGCACCATCCCCCACGAGGCCCGCTGGATCGGCGGACCCGAGCAGTACGGCGCCGTCCACCTCGACAAGGCTGCTACCGCGGCCAGGAGACCGTCGCGCGGGTCCACAACCTCGGCAAGCCCCCGCGACATCTCGTCCTGCTCCATCTCGACGGCTCGGCCGACGGACGACCCGAGACGGGCGACGACATCACCGCCGGAGGTCGCGCGGTCGGGCGCATCGGCACGATCGTCGACCATCACGAGCTCGGACCGATCGCGCTCGCGCTCGTCAAGCGCACCATCACGCCCGACACGGCCCTCGTCGCAGGACCGTGCGCGGCGTCCATCGACCCCGACTCCATCCCTCCCGACGACGGCATCCAGGCAGGAAGGGCGGCGGTCGACCGATTGCGTGGCCGGTGACCGCCGAGACGGCCGGCACACGGCCGGCGACCTCGGGGACCGTCGCAGCGGTCTGCGTCGTGCACATGCTGCACGAGACCGGACTGCGGCGTAATCCCGTCACCGCGATCGACAAGCGTCCCGTCGACGGCCGGTGCACGTCGGCGAACTCGGCCTGACCGGCGACCGCCAGTGCGACACCGCCAACCACGGTGGCGTCTTCAAGGCCGTCTACGCCTTCTCGCAGGACGAGTCGCGCCGCTGGGGCTCCGAACTCGACCGGGAGCTGCCCATCGGCTGGTTCGGCGAGAACCTTCACGTCGCCGGGTTCTCCCCCACCGACGCCGTCATCGGCGAGCGGTGGCGCGTCGGCGACGGTGGTCTGCTCCTCGAGGTGACCGGCCCTCGCACCCCGTGCCGCACCTTCGCGATCCGTTCGGAGGAGGACGACTGGGCCACCCGGTTCGTCGCCCGCGGCGACTGCGGCGCGTACCTGAAGGTGATCTCCGAGGGACCGGTGGCCGCCGGCGACGCATCGTCGTCGAGCACGTCCCCTCCACGGGGCCACGGTGCGCGATCTGTTCACCGGACAGGGCCACGAGCGGGTCGCCGCGATGCTCGAGCAGCAGGCCGACATCGCTCCCAGCGTCGCCGACAAGGCCCACCGTCTCGTAGGACGGGCACGGAAGGGAGAGAGCCGTTGAGCGTCGAACTGGTCGAGGTGGTGCGCTCGGGCTTCCGGGAGTGCGTCCACCGCGGGTCGCTGATCGTCCTCGACCCGGACGGCGAGGTCATCGTCTCGCTCGGCGAGGTGCACACGCCGATCTACCCGCGGTCGTCGAACAAGCCGATGCAGGCGGTCGCGCTGCTGCGCGCCGGCTTCGTCCCACGCGACTCCGCGGACCTCGCGATCGCCACGGCCTCGCACGAAGGTGAGGCCGACCACGTGGAGGCCGTCGAGCGCGTCCTGTCCGGCGCCGGTTTCACCGAGAAGGATCTCCGCTGCCCGACGGATCTGCCCGGCAACGAACTCGCCCGCGCCGAGGTGCTCGCCGCCGGACGCACGCCGCGGTCGATCTACATGAACTGCTCGGGCAAGCACGCGGCGATGCTCGCGGCGTGCGCGGCGAACGGCTGGGACACCGACGGCTACACCGACGCGGGTCACCGCTGCAGCAGCTGGTGACCGAGACGATCCTCGAACTGACCGGCGACATCGAGGACACCGATCTCGCATCGACGGCTGCGGTCTGCCGATCGTGCCCGTCCCCCTGTTCAACCTCGCCCGCGCCTACTCGCGGCTCGCGACGGCGGAGACCGGCACGCCCGAGCGCGCCGTGGCCGACGCGGTGCGCGAACATCCGTTCCTGATCTCCGGCACCGGCAAGGACGACCTGAAGCTCATGCGCGCGGTGGGCGGGCTGCTGTGCAAGGCGGGCGCGACGGGATCCGACGCCGGTGCGCTGCCGGACGGCACGTCCTTCGCTTCAAGATCGACGACGGCACGAGCGGGCACGCCTCCCGCTCACCGCGGCCCTGCTCTCATCGCCCCGGGGCGGTGCCGCCGCGAACGCCGCGACCTTCGATTCCGAACGGCTGGCGGTGCTCTCGTCGGCGCCGGTGTTCGGTGGTGGCGTGCGAGTCGGCACCGTCCGGGCCGTCCCGGGGGTGTTCTGAAGGGCATCTTTATCACATTTCAACAGCATTCATGCAGGTCGGGTCGTTATGAGGCGTAACGGACACCGGCCCAGCCGGGTGTGTGGAGGCGCAACCGAAGTTTCCACGCTAAAGTGGGCGTCAGGAAAATACTCAACACACCGGGGCCGCCACTTTTCCCCAGGCCGCCCCGTCAAAGCGCGAGGGGGTTGGCCATGGGCCGCGGCCGGGCTAAGGCAAAGCAGACCAAGGTTGCACGGCAACTCAAGTACAGCTCGCCGTCCACCGACTTCGAGAGCCTCCAGCGAGAGCTGTCTGGCGGAGCAACCAACTCGCAGCGGGACGAAGTCTTCGCCGAGCAACGTTCCGGTTGGGACGACGACTACGACGACGACTGGCGTCGCTGACCTGATATCACTCTCCGACGGAGGGGGAGGCCGACTTTCGGCTCCCCCTCCGTCGGTGGTGTGGTCGGCGTTCGACGCGAGGCCGGACGGCGCTCGGCACCGTCCGTAGCCTTCGAGTCTGTGACTTCCGAGTTCACAACACGGCAGTGAGCCGAAAGGCCGGTCCCCCATTCATCCTGGGGGAACCGGCCTTTCGTCGTGTTCGCGTCGGGCGACGCACGCCCGTCAGAAGCGCGGGTGGTCTCCGAGGAGCACCGCACGCTCGTCGGCGCCGTCCTGCGCCTTGCGGACCGTGCCGAGCGTCCAGCAGTCGATGTGCCGGGCGGTGAGCACCGCCAGAGCACGGTCGACGTCCTCGGGGGCCACGATGGCCACCATGCCGACGCCCATGTTGAAGGTCTTCTCCATCTCGACCCGCTCGACCCGTCCGCGCTGCGCGATGAGGCCGAAGACCGGAGCCGGACTCCAGGTGGTGCGGTCGAGCTCGGCGACGAGCCCCTTGGCATCACGCGCGCGAGGTTCGCGGCGAGGCCGCCACCGGTGACGTGGCAGAAGGTACGCACCTCGGTCTCGGCGGCGAGCGCGAGGCAGTCCTTGGCGTAGATGCGGGTGGGTTCGAGCAGCTCCTCACCGAGGGTGCGACCGAACTCGTCGACGTGCGCCGTCAGGCTCATCTTGCCGATGTCGAGCAGCACCTTGCGGGCGAGCGAGTAGCCGTTCGAGTGCAGACCGGAAGCGCCCATCGCGATGACGACGTCGCCGGGGCGCACGCGTCGGGTCCGAGCAGCTTCTCGGCCTCGACGACACCCACGCCGGTCGCGGACAGGTCGTAGTCGTCGGCGGCCATGACGCCCGGATGCTCGGCGGTCTCGCC
Organism: Rhodococcus sp. IITR03; assembly: GCA_001017865.1. Next base: position 1,863,158 of record LATQ01000001.1, on the reverse strand, counting down.
ACCGAGCAGCGCGCAACCGGCCTGGACGCAGCCTTCGGCGATGCCTGCGACGATCTCCGCGACCCGCTCGGGCACGACGCGACCGACGGCGATGTAGTCCTGCAGGAACAGCGGCTCGCGCCGCAGACCACGAGGTCGTCGACGACCATCGCGACGAGGTCGAGACCGACCGTGTCGTGCTTGTCGAGTGCCTGCGCCACCGCGAGCTTGGTGCCGACACCGTCGGTGGACGCCGCGAGCAGCGGCTCCTTGTATCCACCCTTGAGCGCGAACAGACCGGCGAACCCACCCAGGCCGCCCATGACCTCCGGGCGGGTGGCCCTCTTCGCGTGCGGGGCGAACAGTTCGACGGCTCGGTCACCGGCCTCGATGTCCACGCCCGCCGCGGCGTAGGAAGCTCCGGGGGTTGCGTCCTCGGTCATGAGTTGTCGGCTCCAGCCTCGAGTTGTGTCTTGTCGTGAAAATCTGGCTACATGCGGGCAGGCACACCTGCGTCCGGGCATGCGAAACGCACGCCGAACCGTGCCGACCGCGGCACTTACGGTACCCGACCAGCTTCTACGGCCGACTGAGAACGTCCGCGTTGTCGTTGTCCAACACGGTCGGGGTGGCCGAATCGGTGTCGACGACGCCGTTGAGGACGTCCTTGCCCGCCTGATGTTCGCTGGGGAGCGCGATCGGGTAGTGGCCGTCGAAACATGCAGCGCACAAACGGGATGCGGGCTGCTCGGTGGCGCCGATCATGCCGTCGATCGAGATGTAGCCGAGCGAGTCGGCGCCGATCGACCGGCGCACCATCTCGACCATCTCGTCGTAGTCGTGCCCCTCCTCGACGGTGTCGCGGGTGCCCGCGCCGTTGGCGATCAACTCGGCCGGCGACGCGAAGTCGATGCCGTAGAAGCAGGCCACTTGACCGGCGGCGAGGCGATGCGCACGTGGATCTCGAGGGCGCCGGCCTCGCGCAGCATGCGGATCAGGGCGCGCTGGGTGTTGCCGCGCACGATCGAGTCGTCGACGACGACGAGGCGCTTGCCGCGGATCACCTCGCGCAGCGGGTTGAGCTTGAGCCGGATACCGAGCTGGCGGATGGTCTGGCTGGGCTGGATGAAGGTGCGGCCGACGTAGGCGTTCTTCATCAGTCCCTGGCCGTAGGGCAGGCCGGAGCCCTGTGCGTAACCGACGGCGGCGGGGGTGCCCGACTCGGCACCGATGACCAGATCGGCGTCGATCGGGTGTTCCTTCGCGAGCCGGCGGCCGATCTCCACGCGGGTCGCGTGCACGGAGCGACCGGCGATGGTCGAGTCGGGACGCGCGAGGTAGACGTACTCGAACACGCAGCCCTTGGGCTCGGGGTTCGCGAAGCGCGACGAGCGCACACCGTCCGCGTCGATCGCGAGCAGCTCGCCGGGCTCGATGTCGCGGACGAAGGAGGCACCGACGATGTCGAGGGCGGCGGCGGTCTCGCTGGCGACGACCCAGCCGCGGTCGAGGCGTCCGAGGCACAGCGGGCGGATGCCCCACGGGTCGCGGGCCGCGTAGAGGGTGTGCTCGTCCATGAAGGTCAGGCAGAACGCGCCGCGCAGCTGCGGGAGCAGCTCCATCGCGGCCTCTTCGATCGTGCTGTTCTTCGCGCCGTGGGCGAGCAGCGCACCGACGGTGTCGGAGTCGGAGTTCGCCGCACCGGGACGCGTGGGATCGAGCACACCGAGACGGCGTCCGCGTTCGGCGAGTTCGGCGGTGTTGACGAGGTTGCCGTTGTGGCCGAGCGCGACGCCCGAGCCGGCGGCGGTGGTGCGGAAGATCGGCTGCGCGTTCTCCCAGGTCGTGGACCCGGTGGTGGAGTAGCGGCAGTGGCCGATCGCGATGTGGCCGGTCATCGCGGCGAGCGTCTGCTCGTCGAAGACCTGGCTGACGAGACCGAGATCCTTGAACACGAGCACCTGCGAACCGTCGGCCACGGCGATGCCCGCAGCTTCCTGTCCGCGGTGCTGCAGCGCATAGAGACCGTAATACGTGAGCTTCGACACGTCCTCACCGGGAGCCCACACTCCGAACACTCCGCACTCTTCGCGGGGTTCGTTCTCGGGTTCGGTGGAGGCGAGAAGATTACGTGTGTGGACCGACAGATCGGCACTGGTCACGGACGTGCTCCCTGAGGCTGGACAAGCGGGGCTCCCCCCATTCTACGGCCAGCGCGGGGTGCTCCCTCCCGGACGCCCGGTGTGGACCCCGGCAAACGTCAGAGTCGGGCGATCGGGAGCAGCCGTCCGATCTCCGCTGCGCGCCCACCCGATGCCTCCACCGCACCCGAGTCCACGGCCCCGTCGAAATCGATGCTGCCGACCACCAGACGCAGCCACGTCCGCGGATCGGTCTCGACGACGTTGGGCGGTGTCCCTCGCGTGTGGCGAGGCCCTCGATGCACTGGACGGCCACGAACGGCGGCACCCGCACCTCCACGCTCGATCCCGGCGCGATCTGTTCGAGGGTGCGGGCACTGAGCCGGACGGCGGCGGCGAGATCGGGGCGACGGCGCTTCTCGTCGCTCTCCCCCGTCACCCATGGACCCACCCGTTCGAGAGCT
>LATQ01000001.1:1858707-1860474 GCA_001017865.1 Rhodococcus sp. IITR03 | reverse complement strand
GATGGTTGCGGCGGAGCGCGACACCGAACGCCGGCCGTTCGCGGCGGCCCTGCCACGCGGACCGAGATCCATCGCCGGAAGGACGAGATTGTTCCACGCGACCAGCGCGGCGGCGCATCCCGCAGCGGCGCACCCCACGCCAGTGCATGCCGCAGCGGTGCCGCTCACAGCGGCGACTCGCGATGTCACTTCTCGGGCCCGTCGTCCTCGGCGAACGCCTCGAGGGCGATGCGCACCCGCTCGGTGTCGTTCTCGGTCCAATCCTCGGGCTGGGTGATCTCGATCCATCCCTCGAGCACCGCCGACCCGTAGTTGTGGCCGTGCCCGTCGGGCACGCCGGCGGCGTTGGTGAGGTCGGCGGAGACCTGCCAGAAGGTGACGAAGGGGAACCACCGCATCTGCGGCAACCGGTCGTGTCCGGGCGGCTCCGACAGCCAGTCGGGGCGGGAGAACAACAGATCCGGCGACCACCAGACGACGGGGTCCGAGGCGTGCTGGATGTAGAGCACGCGCGGCGACAGCCACGGCGTGTCGGCTCGTGGATCGCCTCCCGGTTGTCGGCGAAGCGCACGACGAGACCGTCCGCGTACACCGGCTGCACTTCGGTCGTACCGGGATCGCGGCGCTCGACGAGCTGCCGCCACAGACGGTTGGAGTTGGGCGGGCCCACCCACAGCACCCCGTCCATCTGGGCGCGGATCTCGGCGAGACTGTCGAAGCGCCCTCCCCCGACTGCGTGCCGAGGCTCTCGCCGTAGAGGAACAGATCGGGGCGGTCGTCCTCGGGCAGCTGCGACCAGCGTTCGTGCACCCGCTCGATCAGCATCTTGCCTGCGGCAGCGGCCTTCTCGCGGTCGGCGAGGAAGGAGATCCAGCTCGGGAGGTAGGAGTACTGCCAGGCCACCATCGCCAGGTCGCCGTTGTGGACGAGCTCCATCGCGCGGGCCGCGGTGGGATTGACCCAGCCGGTGCCGGTGGTGGGGATCAGGACGAGCGTCGAGCGGTCGAAGGCACCGGTCCGTTCGAGTTCTGCGAGGACGAGGTCGATGCGTTCTTCCGGGGTGGGTGCGGTGTCGAGACCGACGTAGACCCGGATCGGTTCGGGTGCGGGACTGCCGTTGACGGCGGTCAGTTCCTCGGCGTCGAGTCCTCGCGAGACGAAGTTGCGACCCTCGAATCCGAGCGTCTCCCACGGCGCGAGGGATTCGGGGCTGCCGGACTTCGCGGGATCGACCGGTTGGATCGCCCCGGGACGGGTGGTGTCGTCCTGCAGGCCGAACGCCTGATTGACGATCGCGTAGGTGCCGCGGATGAGCACGCCGTCGATGAGCATGAAGGTCGCGAGGACCACGACGAGAACCCCCAGCGTGCGGGCGAGACCGAGCGGCATCCGGGTGCGGCGCATGAGCAGCATCGACACCCAGCGGACGATGTCGCGCAGTCCGCGCCACAGGGCGATGAGGGCGGCAGCGACCGCGACGCTCAGCACGATGGTGCGCAGATATCCCGAGGTCGTGGTGCCCTCGACACCCATCAGAGCGGCGAGTTGGCGTTGCTCGCCGGCGGAGAGCACGAGCGCGACGAGCGACGCCAGAACGGCCGCGACCGGAACCGCGACCTTGATGGCACGCAGCACCGGCAGCGGCGGCGCCACCATCGCCGCGCGGGGAGCACAAAGCGGGCCACGGCCCAGCCGACGACGCATCCGACGCCGTACCCGATCGCGGCGTTGATGCCGCCGATCAGCCTGGAAGAGCCAGTCGCGCGG
>LATQ01000001.1:1854957-1858607 GCA_001017865.1 Rhodococcus sp. IITR03 | reverse complement strand
CGGAACCGCGACCTTGATGGCACGCAGCACCGGCAGCGGCGGCGGCCACCATGCCGCGGGGGAGCACAAAGCGGGCCACGGCCCAGCCGACGACGCATCCGACGCCGTACCCGATCGCGGCGTTGATGCCGCCGATCAGGCCCTGGAAGAGCCAGTCGCGCGGGAGCAGCGACGGCGTCAGCGACCAGCAGAAGAACAGCGCAGCGAAGGCGACGCCCGTGAAGTCCAGGCCGAGCCACCCCCACACCCGTGCGGTGAGGGGGTGGCGCTCACCGAAGTCGGTGACCGCGGCGATGATCCGGCCCTGCCGGGCCTCGAACGCCGCCAGCCGATCGACCTGGGTGGCCGGCACGGTTACCCGAACAGGGCAGGCAGGGTCCCTTCCCACACCTCGCGCAGCTCGGTCATGGGGATCGAGAACAGGCCCTGGATCTCGACGGAGTCGGATCCCTCGTCGACGACGCCGATGCGTACCCACGGCATGTTGCGTGCGGTGCACATGCCCGTGAAGCGCGACTCCTCGGTGCGCGGCACGGCCACGAGCACACGGCCGGCCGACTCGGAGAACAGCGTCACGAACGGGTCGGCGCCCTCGGCAGCAGCACGCGGCAGCCGGTCTCGCCCGCGAGTGCGGCCTCGACGACGGCCTGTGCGAGACCACCCTCGGACAGGTCGTGTGCGGCGGAGATCATGCCGTCGCGCGAACCGGCGGTGAGGATCTCCGACAGCAGCCGCTCACGGTCGAGATCGACCTTCGGCGGGACACCACCGAGGTGGTCGTGCTCGACCTGCGCCCAGATGGAGCCGTCGAACTCGTCGCGGGTCTCGCCGAGCAGGATCAGCGTCTCGCCCGGCTCGAGGCCGACGCCGGTGGGGATGCGGCGGTGCACATCGTCGATCACACCGAGCACGGCGACGACCGGGGTCGGCAGGATCGCGGTGGCGCCGGTCTGGTTGTAGAAGCTGACGTTGCCGCCGGTGACGGGGATGCCGAGCTTCGCGCAGCCGTCCGCGAGGCCTCGCACGGCCTGCTGGAACTGCCACATCACGCCGGGATCCTCGGGCGAACCGAAGTTCAGGCAGTTCGAGACGGCCTTCGGCGTCGAACCGGTGACGGCGACGTTGCGGTAGGCCTCGGCGAGGGCGAGCTGCCCGGCGTACGGATCGAGCTGCGTGTAGCGGCCCGAGCGTCGGTCGCGAGCGCGATGCCGCGGCCGGTCTCCTCGTCGATGCGGACCACACCGGCGTCGGCGTTCTCGGCGAGCACCGTGTTGCCGCGCACGTAGCGGTCGTACTGCTCGGTGATCCACTTGCGGCTGCACAGCGCCGGCGACGCGAGCATCTTCAACAGCGTCTCGCGCAGCTCGTCGGCGGTCTCCGGACGCTTCAGGCCGGCGGTGGTGTTCGCGATCAGCGCGTCCTGCGAGGCCGGGCGCTCGACGGGGCGCTCGTAGACCGGGCCCTCGTGCGCGACCGTGCGCGGCGGCACGTCGACGACGGTCTCGCCGTGCCAGTCGATGACGAGGCGGTCGCCGTCGGTGACCTCACCGATGACGGTGGCCAGGACGTCCCACTTCTTGCAGACGTCCATGAAGCGTCGACGTTGTCGGGCGTGACGACCGCGCACATGCGTTCCTGCGACTCCGAGGACAGCACCTCGGCCGGGGTCATGCCCTTCGCGCGCGTCGGGACACGCTCGAGGTTGATGTGCATGCCGCCGTCGCCGGCGGCGGCGAGCTCGGAGGTCGCGCAGGACAGACCGGCACCGCCGAGGTCCTGGATGCCGACGACGAGCTTCTCGCGGTAGAGGTCGAGGCAGCACTCGATGAGCACCTTCTCGGTGAAGGGGTCGCCCACCTGCACGCTCGGGAGCTTCTTGGGGCGGCCACCGGCGCTGTCGTCGAAGGTCTCGGAGGCGAGGACGGACACGCCGCCGATGCCGTCGAGGCCGGTGCGGGCGCCGAACAGGATGACCTTGTTGCCCGTGCCGGAAGCGTGGGCGAGGTGCAGGTCCTCCACGCGCATCGCACCCGCGCACAGCGCGTTCACGAGCGGGTTGCCTGGTAGGAGGCGTCGAAGACGGTCTCGCCACCGACGTTGGGCAGGCCGAGGGAGTTGCCGTAGCCGCCGACACCGCGCACGACACCGTCGACGACGCGACGGGTGTCGGGATGATCGGCGGCGCCGAAGCGGAGCTGGTCCATCACGCGATCGGGCGGGCGCCCATGGCCATGATGTCGCGGACGATGCCACCCACGCCGGTCGCGGCGCCTGGTACGGCTCGATGTAGGACGGGTGGTTGTGCGACTCGACCTTGAAGGTGACGGCCCAGCCGTCGCCGATGTCGACGACACCGGCGTTCTCACCGATGCCCGCGAGCATCGACTCGCGCATCTCGTCGGTGGTGGTCTCGCCGAAGTAGCGCAGGTGCACCTTCGACGACTTGTACGAGCAGTGCTCGGACCACATCACCGAGTACATGGCGAGTTCGGCGTCGGTGGGGCGACGGCCCAGGATCTCCTTGATCCGGGTGTACTCGTCTTCCTTCAGACCCAGCTCCCGATAGGGCTGAGCGGCGTCGGGGGTTTCGGCGGCGTGGGAGACGGTATCCACGTGCGGTGACACTGGGCGTCGGGTCCCTTCACTCTGGGATCGAAAACGGCAGGCCGGGCGGGAACTGCCGCGGATCAGTCTATCGCTGTGCAGGCGCGACGGGGTTCACCGGTGCGGGCACGAGCTCCGACGGTGTGACGGCCACCTCGGTGCCCAGCGCATCGAGGGTGACGGTGCCCGAGTGCTCCCCGTCGAATCGGTACCACCCGTCGACGAGCGTGAAGGTGGCGATCACCGGCGGTCCGCCGAGATCGACGATCCAGTACTGCGGGACGCCGGCCTCCGCGTATTCGGAGAACTTCGTGACGCGGTCGGTGCGGGCGGTGCCGTCGACGGTGACCTCCACGACCAGCTTCACCTCGGAGATCGGCGCCCGGTCGGGGTCTGCATCGACGAGGGAGCGTCCCACGACGATCACGTCGGGGCACCGCACCGTCAGCGGCTTCTCCGCGACCAGCACCTCGACGCCTCCGAGCGCGCACCATTCGTCGGGCAGCTTCTCGTCGAGGAGCAACGCGAGGGTCACCGCGGCGTGATCGTGCGCCGCCCCCGGCGCGGGCGCGGCGACGACCACGCCTCGCACACCTCCACGTGGTGCCCGTCGGATTCGGGCAAGGCCGCCCACTCGGCGAGGGACAGCAGATGATCGGGGTAGGACGGGACGTCCACTGCATTCCCCCGTTCTCTCCGACCGGACACGACCGTCTTCAGTGTGTCACCGGCGGGTGCTTCGGGGCGGGCGAACGCGGTCACGATGCCGGCGTCAGGAAAGCGGTCAGCGCCTGCGCATAGCTCGCCACGTCGTCCGCGCCCATGAACTCGCGCGCCGAGTGCATGGCGAGCTGCGGGGGCCGACGTCGACGGTCGTGATGCCGGTCCTCGACGCGGTGATCGGGCCGATGGTCGAGCCGCACGGCAGGTCGGCGCGGTGCACGTATCGCTGCAGCGGGACTCCCCGCCTGCTCGCAGGCCAGCGCGAAGGCTCCGGCGCCGGTCGCGTCTCCGCTTCGCGTAGCGCAGGTTCTGGTTCACCTTCA
>LATQ01000001.1:1851875-1854857 GCA_001017865.1 Rhodococcus sp. IITR03 | reverse complement strand
GGCGCCGGTGCACGGTCTCGCTGCCAGCCGGGGACTCCCGCCTGCTCGCAGGCCAGCGCGAGGCTCCGGCGCCGGTCGCGTCGCTCGCGTAGCGCAGGTTCTGGTTCACCTTCAGGACCGGTCCGCCGTTCACTGCGATGCGGTGGGCGGGTTCGTGCCGCTCGGGATAGTTGGGGTGCGTGGCGTGCGCCATGTCGCCCGACGCAACGATCGAACCGGCGCGGGCGCGGAGGAACTCCTCGCGTCCGCCGCCCCGGAGCAGGACGATCCGTTCGAGGACGGTGTTGAGCAGTTCCGAGAAGGCGCCGCGGTCGGACATGCTGCCGACCTCCTCGTGATCGAACAGGGCGAGGAGCGGCATCGGGCCACCGTGCGCTGCGACGTGTTCCGCGGCGTCGAGCAGGGCGTGCAGTCCGGCGTAGCAGGTGCCTGATTGTCGAGACGCGGTGCGCTGACCAGGTCGCGGCCCGGCCCGACGACCGCGCTCGGTGCGAGGTCGTGGGTCATCAGCTCCCAGCCGAGCACCGCGCCCGGGTCGATCCCGTGCTGCTCGGCGACCCACGCGGTGAACGAGCGCGGTTCGGTGCCGACTCCCCAGACACCGTTGACGTGGCGCTGCGGGTCGAGCTGGACGCCTTGCGGTCCTCGGACAGGTGGATGGCGAGCTGCGGGACGCGCAGGATCGGCGCGTCGACGCGGACGAGGACGTCCTCGGTCGTCTCCCCCGCGCGCACGGTGAAGCGGCCCGAGATCCCGAGGTCGCGGTCGAGCCACGAGTTGAGCCACGCACCGCCGTACGGTTCGAGCCCCACCATCCGCCAGCCCGCCGACGTGAGATCGGGATGCTGCTTGACCCGCAGGTTGGGGCTGTCGGTGTGCCCGCCGACGATACGGAAGGGCGCGGCCGGATCCTCGGCGACACCCTCGGTGCTCCACGCGATCAGCGACCCGCCGCGCACCAGGAAGAAGCGTCCCGGCTCGGAGGGCCAGGCCTGCTGCTCGTGCAGTTCGACGAAGCCCGCCTCGGTCAGCGCCGCGGCGACGGTGGCGCAGACGTGGAATGGCGACGGCGACAGGTCGACGAAATTACAGAGACCCCGAGCATCGGCACGCGTGGAAGACATGACTGCATCTTCGCATCACGGACAGCGGGAGTGCCGACCGAAAGCGCCGCGCCGCACTCCTCGTGCCGAGTGTCAATGGCCCTCGGCGACGCAGAACAGGTTGCCCTCGGGGTCGGCGAGCGTCACCCAGCGGAAGTCGTCGCCCATGTCCTCGCGGTGGACCTCCTTCGCGCCGGCCTGCACGAAGCGCTCGACCTCGGCGTCGAGATCGGGGGCCGCGAGATCGAGATGCACGCGGTTCTTCCCGGGCGTCGGATCGGACACCTTCTGGAAGCCGAGCCTGATGCCCTGCGGCAGGGCGACGATGAAGAACCAGCCGTCGTTCTCCTGCTCGATGCGGCCGCCCGTACGCTCGGCCCACCATCTCGCGATCGGAGCGGGATCGGTGGTGTCGAAGGTGATCATCGCGATGGTCGCTGTCATGGCGCGACAGTACTGCCGGGGACCGACACGCAACGCCCGTCGACGGACGTGCCCGATTTGGGTAGTCCTACTCAGGACAGGCCGGCTCGGCTCCGGCAGACTGATCCGCGATGTCGCGCATGGGGGATGACGACGACATCGCGCCTGGGACTTGATCGGGGGGTCGAGCTCCGGGTTGTAGGGACGAGGGATTCCGCAGCCGATCGGGACGGTGGCGGGGTCCCTCGTTCCGTCTCTCCTGTTCCGGGACTTCGGGTTCGGAGGATTCCTCGAGCCCGCCGGAACGAGCGAAGCCCCCACGACCCGGGAAGGTCGATGGGGCTTCGCCGGAAGTTCCGGTCAAGCGGTCACGCGTTGACGACCGCGTCCAGCACGCTGTAGAACATGCCGAGTCCGTCGTCGCTGGGGCCGGTGAGCGCCTCGGTGGCGTGCTCGGGATGCGGCATGAGACCGACGACCCGCCCGTTCGCCGACGAGATGCCGGCGATGCCGCGCTGCGAACCGTTCGGGTTGTCGCCCGCGAAACGGAACACCACGCGACCTTCACCCTCGAGCTCGTCGAGCACCTTCTCCGATGCCTGGTAGCGGCCCTCACCCGACTTGAGCGGGATGAGGATCTCGGCGCCCGCCTCGTAGCGTGAGGTCCACGCGGTGGTGTTCGACTCGACCTTCAGCCACTCGTCGCGGCAGACGAAGTGCAGACCGGCGTTGCGGGTGAGCGCGCCGGGCAGCAGACCCGCCTCGCACAGCACCTGGAAGCCGTTGCAGATGCCGAGGACGGGCATGCCCTTCTGCGCGGCCTCGACAACCTTGCCCATCACCGGCGCGAACCGGGCGATGGCACCGCAACGCAGGTAGTCGCCGTAGGAGAAGCCGCCGGGCACGATCACCGCGTCGACTCCCTTGAGATCGGCGTCCCCGTGCCACAGGCTCACGGCCTCACCACCGGCGAGCTTCACCGCGCGGGAGGCGTCGATGTCGTCGAGCGTGCCCGGGAAGGTGATGACTCCGATGCGTGCGCTCATGCGTCACCGTCGATCCGCCGGATGGCCCAGTCCTCGATCACCGTGTTGGCGAGCAACGACTCGGCGATCTTCTCGAGCTCTTCGTCGCCGACGCTGCCGTCGACCTCGAGTTCGAAACGCTTGCCCTGACGGACGTCGGTCACGCCCGCGAAGCCCAGCCGCGACAGCGCCCCGGTGATGGCCTGACCCTGGGGGTCGAGAATCTCGGCTTTGGGCATGACTTCGACGACGACACGCGCCACGTGCTGCTCCTCGGTAGTAGTGCTGGCGCCCGGGGACGGACACCGGACATCCAGCAGTTTACCGGCCGTGGCCACCGGACGGGCATCGGCCGAGGTCCCGCTCGTGCGAGACCCGTCACCCCCGTTCAACGCCGCTCGGCAGCAACGAGTTCGCGCACGCGGGCAGCG
>LATQ01000001.1:1828482-1851775 GCA_001017865.1 Rhodococcus sp. IITR03 | reverse complement strand
GCGAGCGCCGAGGAGGCCGCTACCGCCAGGTGACCGACTCACCTGGCTTCACCGACCCGGACGGCCACGGCATCGAGGTCTACTACGGCCAGCACCGCGAGTCGACGCCGTTCGTCTCCCCGACCGGCGCGCGCTTCGTCACCGAGGGCATGGGCATCGGCCACGTGATGTTCGCGGTCAGCGAGTCGGCTCCGTTCCGCGAGCTCTACATGGACATCCTCGGCCTCGGCCTGAGCGACTACATCGACATCGGCCCGGACCCGGGTACCTTCCTGCACTGCAATCCCCGCCATCACTCGGTGGCCTTCGCCCACCGTCCCGGCTTCGGCCCGCGCCTCGGCCACCTCATGGTGCAGGTCGACAACCTCGACACGGTCGGACGCGCCTACGACCGGATCCTCGAGGGAGCCGCGCCGCTGGGCGCCACGCTCGGCAAGCACACCAACGACGAGATGATCTCGTACTACGTCAAGACGCCGTCCGGCTGGGAGATGGAGTACGGCTACGGCGGACTCGAGATCGACGAGGACACCTGGTTCCCGGCCGGTGGAACGCCGCCCACTTCTGGGGACATCAGCGCGTCGGCTGACAGACCCAGTCGAGCCCGTCCGGCGAGGACCGGACGCCGGTGCCGAACAGTGGCACCTCGCGATGACCCCTATCCGAGAACCCGTCACACACTGCTGCTCACGACGTGATGCACGCAACATCGAGGAGGACACCGTGTCGTTGACCGACGACCAGGAGATTCACGTTCCGGGACTGCTCAGCCGCTACGTCCGGCTGCAGACGGGCGTCAAGGCCCACTACTCGACCTCGGGCGAGAGCGGTCCCGCCGTCGTCCTGCTGCACGGTGGTATCCCCGGTAGCTCCGGTTCGGCCGGATTCCGTTACATGGCACCCTTTCTCGGCGCCCACGGCTTCCGTGTCTACTGCCCCGACTTCCCCGGCTTCGGCCTGACGGAGGATCCCGGACGCTTCTACGCGTACGGGCAGGGCGGCCAGGTCGACTTCCTGCAGGACTTCGTCAACGCCGTCGCCCTCGACACCTTCTGCCTCGGCGGCAACTCGATGGGTTGCCAGAACACCGTCAATTACGTTGTCGCACACCCGGAACGGTCGAGCGCTTCGCGGTGATCGCCGGCATGATCGGCGACCTGGTCACCCGTGACGAGATGCGCGCGGTGGACAACCGGGCCAAGAACGGACCGCTGCCCGGCAGCGGCGGCACCTACGACGGTTCCGAGACGATGATGCGCGCGATGATCGAGTCGATGGTCGTCGACCCGTCCGGCGTCACCGACGAACTGGTCACCATGCGCACCGCCGCCGCGAACCGCAACCAGGAGTACTACGACGCCAACATGGGCCGGGTCCTGCGCCCGACCGACCCCGACGAGCTGCTCCGCCTCACCACCACGGGCCGGCTCGACCGGATCTCCATCCCGGGCATCGCGATGTTCGGCGACAAGGACGTGCTCTACGCCGTGGAGGCCGCCCACCTGCAGGAGGACGCACTGCCGAAGGTGCAGTTCTTCTACCCGGAGAACACCGGCCATCAGGCCAGACCGACCGTCCCGAGCTGCACAACCAGGTCTTCCTCGAGTTCTTCCGCGACGGCAAGGTCTCCTGGGAGACCGCGCAGGCCGCCGGCATCTCGACCCGCCGCGCCCCCCGTCCCGATCTGGTCGAGGTGCCCGCCGACGCCCTGTCCGCACGCTGACCCCGATACCTCTTCGCCCACTCTCGTACCAAGGAGCACCCCGATGACCACCTACGCCGAACCCCCCGTCACCACCACCGGTCTCTCCCTCGTCGAGCGCGCCCGGCAGATCGCCCCGATCGTCGCCGAGTACGCCGTCCAGAACGATCAGCAGCGCACGGTGGCCCCCGAGGCCGTGCAGGCGATGATCGACTGCGCCTGACCCGGGCACTGCAGCCCGCGCGGTACGGCGGCGAGGAGGCCCACCCGGCCGACTTCGTCGAGGCGGTCATCGAGGTGTCGAAGTCCTGCACCTCGACCGGCTGGTCCTCATGCTGCTCGGTGTCCACAGCTGGGAGGTCTCGCACATGACCGAACAGCTCCAGGACGAGCTGTTCCTCGACGATCCGACCACGCTGCTCTCCTCGTCCTACGCGCCGCACGGCAAGGCGACGCCGGTCGAGGGCGGCTACATCCTCGACGGTTCGTGGAAGTCCTCCTCGGGCATCACGCACGCCCAGTGGGTGATCCTCGGCGCGTCGGTCGAGGTCGACGGCAAGCCGATCATGCACAACTTCGTCGTGCCGCTGTCCGAGGTCGAGATCATCGACGACTGGTTCGTGCTCGGCATGCGCGGCACCGGTTCGCGCTCGGTCGCGCTGAAGAACGTCTTCGTGCCGGCGCACCGCGTGCTCGACCGCCAGATCCTGCTCGCTCAGGCAGGTCCCGGCCTGAAGCAGAACGTCAACCCGCTCTACCGGATCCCGCAGGCTACCTCTACAACCTCGTCGCCGGTGCGCCCGCCCTCGGTGCCGCCTGGGCCTTCTACGACGAGTACGTCGCCCAGCTGAAGAAGTTCACCCGCCGCTTCGACAACCAGAAGCTCAGCGAGGACCGCGTGGAGCTGCTGCGCATGAACGACGTGCGTGTGCGCCTGTCCGATCAGCAGGAGACCGCTCTGCGGTGGCTGCGCAAGGGCTTCGAGCAGGCCGAGAACTTCGAGATCCCCGGCGATCTCGAGGCCGCCCGCGGCATCTACGACATGGCGCGCACCGCCGAGGCCGCACTGAACGTCCCGCAGCAGCTCATGCCGTCGATGTCGGCCAGTGTCGTGCACGAGGCCAACCCGCTCTCGCGCATCTACCGCGACCTGATCGTGGCCCGCCAGCACTTCACCCAGAACACCGACTTCGCCGCCGCGACCGCGGCGAACCTCGAGATGGGCAATCCGGCGGCCGCAGCCTTCCTGCTCAGCGACGAGGACCGCGCCGGCGCCCGCGAGCGCTCCGCCCGCCTCTACAGCTGATCAACGGTCGGGAGGCGCGGCCGGAACCCGGTCGCGCCTCCTCGTCATTCCGGTCCCGTACCGGAGGAAAGGACGCGCACACCATGTTCGAAGCGCTGCGGCACCGCGGCTTCGTGGTCTTCCTGACCGGCGCCTTCCTCACCAACACCGGTGGGTGGTTCCAATCGCTGGCCGTTCCGTTCGTGCTCTTCCAGATCACGGGTTCGGCCGCGTGGGTCGGTCTCGCCACCGCGGCGCAGTTCGTTCCGATCATGGTGCTCGGCCCCTACGCGGGTGCGCTCGCCGACCGGGTCGACCGGCGGTTGCTCGTGTTGTGGATGCAGCTGATGCGTTCCCTGGTGGCCCTGGCCATCTGCGTGTGCTGGCTCGCCGAATGGCACTCGCCGTGGCTGTTGCTCGGCCTCGCTGCGCTCACCGGCATCGGGCAGGGCGTGTCGATGCCGAGCTGGCAGGCACTGACCAACGACTACGCGCCGCGCGCTTCGCTCGCCTCCGCCGCGTCGCTGAACACGATCCAGTTCAACCTCGCGCGATCGTTCGGACCCGCAGTGGCCGGTGTCGTCCTGTACTGGTGGGGACCGGCGGTCGCATTCGCGGTCACCTTCGTCATGGTGCTCTCCGTCGTCGTGGCGCTGATCGTCGCGAAACCCGTCAACGCCCCCGCCCCCGCCGCTCGGGGCAGCAGGAAGAGCGGGCGCTTCGTCGAAGGACTGCGCTACACCCGATCCACCCCGGGGGTGCTCACCGCGGTGACCGTCGTCCTCGTAACGGGCACTCTGGGGATGCCGATCTTCCAGCACGTGATCACGTTCTCCGAGGATGTCTTCGACAGCGGTGAGCTGGGTCTGGCCGCCCTCAACCTGGGACTCGGCATCGGCACCATGGCCGGCATCCCGCTGCTGGGAGGCGCCCTGCGCCGCGTCGGCCGGTCGACCGTCGCCCTCGTCGCCTTCATCGGCTTCGGAATCACGCTGGCACTCTTCGCCATCGCCCCGACGACGGTCACGGCCACCGCCGCCACCGTCGGCGTGGGCGTCTTCTTCCTCCTCTCCCTCACCATCGGCAGAGCACCGTGCAGGTGCTCGTCACCGACCACATCCGGGGACGGGTGCTGTCGGTCAGCGTGATGGTCTACACCGGTTCGGTGGCCCTCGGCGCTGCTCTGCAGGGCGCGGTCGCCGACCTGATCGGCCTGCGGTCCACCGTCGGGCTCGCCGCGCTGCTGCTGGTCGTCGCGGCGGTGGTCCTGCGTTTCGGACCGCGCGGCCTGCGACTGTCCCGTCTCGACGATCCCGCCGAGATCGTCCCCGTTCCGTCCACGCCGGTCCCCGAAAGGACGCCGGTCGCCGAAAGGACTACGTCAGATGTCTGAAGCAACCACGCTCGCCGACCTTCCGGTCGCCGCGCCGATCGACCCCCAGCACATGCGGCACGTCCTGGGCAGCTACCCCACCGGCGTCGCCATCGTCACCGGACGCGCAGCCGACGGCACGCCGCTCGGCATGGTGGTCGGGACGTTCAACTCGGTGTCGATGGACCCACCGTTGGTGTCGTTCATGCCGATGAAGTCGTCGTACACCTTCGCCGCACTGCGCGAGTCGCGTACCTTCTGCGTCAACATCATGGCCGCCGACCAGGAACACGTGTGCGGGGCGTTCATGCGGCGGGAGAACAAGTTCGAGGGCGTCGACTGGCGCGAGTCCCCCACCGGTGCACCGATTCTCGAGGGTACGACGGCGTGGATCGAATGCGAGTGGTCGGACGTGCTCGACGCCGGTGACCACTACTTCGTCCTCGGCGCGGTGCGGGAACTGGCGACCGAGCGGAACTGCCTGCCGCTGTTGTTCTTCCAGCGGGGCTACGGCCGGTTCACGCCGGGATCGTTGATGGCCTCGGACTACCGCTCCCTCGCCGCCGCCATCCGCACGGCGGAGTGCGGACGTCAGGAAATGGAGCTCCTCGCCACCGAACTCGGCGTGGAGGTCAGCCTACTCGCCCCGCTCGGTGACGAATTCGCTTTCGTGGCAACGGCGAGCGCCGACGGTGCAAGTCACTCGACGATGCCCGGCACCCGTCTGCCGTTCGTCCCGCCGCTCGGTTCCCTCATGGTCGGCCACCGCGGCGCCCCGTCGAGCGAGGACTGGCTCGACCGCGTGCCGCGCCGGTCGCCGGAGATCCGCGAGGCGGCGGAGCTCCAGCTGCAACGCGTCCAGGAACGCGGATGGTCGGTGACCCTCTCGGGCGAGGTCGACACCCACACGCTCGACGAACTCGTCGATGCCTTCAGCACGCCGGACCGTACGCCGGAGCACGAACAGAGACTCATCGACGCCCTGCAGCGGATGTCCGCGCACCACGAGCCGGCGGAGATCGATCCGTGGCGACGTACACGCCGCTCCAGCTCTCCGTGCCCGTCCACGACCCGGAGGGTAATGTCGTCATGGTCCTGCGCTTGTCGAGGCTTCCCGAGAGCACTTCGGGCGCAGACATACTCGATTACATCCATCGAATCGAGCAGTCGGCGGCGGTCGTCGAGATCGCCCTGCGGCAGCCGACGGGA
This sequence comes from Rhodococcus sp. IITR03, assembly GCA_001017865.1. Next base: position 1,846,207 of record LATQ01000001.1, on the reverse strand, counting down.
TCCCGTTGCGGCACACCGGCCGACGATGCCACCCAGTGGCACCGGTGACTGTGATCACAACGGACCCCCACTGCACTATGTGACTGCCGCCACCTGGCGTGGTGTCGTCTCAGCTCGGAGCTTCGCTCCTCGAGCGCGACCAAAGTGAAGGAACCTAACGATGGATGTGTTGGCTGACATCAGGCGTCGAAGATGACTCCCCTGCAGATCCGTGCGATCGCCATAGCACTCGCATTGATCATTCTCGACGGATTCGAGATCGCGGTGATGTCGTTCGCCGCGAAGCCGATGTCGGACGAATGGGGCGTCAGCTCCGGCACCCTCGGAATCGTTCTCAGCGGCAGCCTCTTCGGCATGGCCGCCGGCGCGATCCTGTTCAGCCCGTTCGGTGACCGCTACGGGCGTCGCACGCTGACCATCGTGTCGATGAGCATGGTCGTGGTGGGCATGGTGCTCGCGGTGATCAGCCCCAACGTCGCCACGATGATCGTCGCCCGTGTGATCACCGGGCTCGGTATCGGTGCCATGTCGCAGCTCAACGCGTACGTCTCCGAGTTCGCCTCGGAGAAGCGCCGCGGCACCGTCGTCGGCATCTATGCCACCGGCTTCCCCATCGGTGCCGCTCTCGCCGGTGTCGTGGCCGGCCTGTTCGATCCCGCCGACTGGAAGAACCTGTTCGTCGTCGGCACCGTGCTGAGCGTGGTGTTGCTCGTCCTCGCGTGGGCCGCACTGCCCGAGTCGATCGACTTCCTCGTCGCACGCCGTCCGAAGAACGCCCTCGAACGCATCAACTCGATGCTCGGCAAGATGGGGCATCCGGCGCTGAAGGAACTGCCCGAGCAGACCCCCGCAGACCGTCACAACGCCCGGCTCGGCGCCATCTTCACCGGCACCACCGGCATCAAGACGCTCGCCCTGTGGCTCGCCTACGCCTGCCTGATGGCCGCCTACTACTTCGCGACTCGTGGATCCCCAAGCTGGTCGCCGAATCCACCGGCGACGTGCAGAGCGGCACCACGGTCGGCACCGTCCTCAACCTCGGCGGCATCATCGGCAGCTCCTGTTCGCGGCCGCCGCGTTCCGGTGGATCCCCCGCAACATCCTCATGACCACCCTCGGTCTCGGCGCCATCGGTTACGCCGTCTACGGCGCGGCCTTCGGAGTCGGATGGCTCGCGATCACCCTCGGCATCTTCCTCGGCATCGTCGCGGTCGGCTCGGTCGCCGGCTTCTACGCCGTGGGCCCGACGGTCTACCCCGCCTCGCTGCGCGGCACCGGTGTCGGCTGGATGGTCGGCGTCGGCCGCCTGGTCTCGATCGTCTCCCCGATCGGCACCGGTTTCCTGCTCGAGAGCGGCTGGACCGCGGGCAACCTCTTCTACCTGATGGCGGTCCCGCTGGCGGTCGGCACGATCTGCATCGTCACCCTGGGCCGGATCCAGCAACGTGAGGAGTCCGCGAGCGACGGGCCGTCGCTGCGCCGAACGATCTGGTCTCCAAGTAGGGATCCCCACGAGTGAGCGGGGCCGTCGGCATGCGCCGCGGCACCGCTCGCTCGCAGAGACATCAGGAGATCCTCCACCATGAATCTCGCACGCACCCTGGCGTCCCATGCCGTCGAAGCGACCCCGGATGCCGCCTTCGAGTCTCCGCACGATCGGTACCTTCTCGATCGGGTCGTGGACACGCTGGGCTGCATGATCGCCGGCACACGAGTCGATTCGACCCGCCGGGCCGCAGCACTCGTCACCCGGAACTCCGCACCCGGCCGGTCCTCCGTCGCGCTCGAGGAAGGAAAGGTCGGGCCTGCCTCGGCGGCCTACGCCAATGCACTTCTTGCCCGGGCCTACGACTTCGGCCCCCTGACCCCCTTCGACGGGGCGTCACCGATCTGGTCCCATATCTCGGAGACGACCGTACCCGTGGCCGTCGCCCTGGCCGAGGACTGCGGCGCTTCGGCACGGACGATGCTCGAAGCCTCATCGTGGCCGACGACGTGGCAGCACGGATCAGCAGAGCACTCGAATTCGTCCCCGGGACCGGATGGGACAACCCCGGCTCATCAACCGGTTCGCCTCGGCCGTCGTCGCCGCGCGGCTGTGGAACCTGAGTGCGGACGAACTGGTGCGAGCATGGGGACTGGTGCTCCAGCAGGTGTCGGGAACCTTCCAGGCCATCGACGAGCACAGTGATGCGTTCACCTTCGTGCAAGGACTCGCCGCGCGCGACGGTATCGAGGCCGCCGATCTGGTCCGGCACGGTTATGCAGGTGGCGACGGTGCGCTGGACGGCCGCTTCGGCCTGTTCCGCACATACGGCACAGGACTCCCCGACGAGTCCTCGGTGACGGCCGGTCTCGGTGAGGTGTACTTCGGGGACCGGATCGTCAAGCCTTATCCGGGTTGTCGATTCACACACGGTCCGATCGACGTCGCCAGGAATCTCCGCGAGGTCGCCGATCCGGGCACCGTTCGGGAGATCACCCTCACCGTCCATCCGCACCACATCGGCTCGCCCCTGGACCTCCCGGTGGAGGACGCGGAGGTGTCCCGGCCGGCGGCCCTGTTCGGCTTCCAGTTCCAGACTGCGAACGCATTGGTGCGAGGACGACCGGTGCCCGCCCACTTCGACGACCCGTTCCGCAACGACCCGGAGGTTCTCCGCTCGCGCACCTCGTCCGTCTCCGACCTGCAGCCGAGTCATCGTTCCCCTTGACCGCGGCGCATCTCGAGATACGGGCGGACGACGGACGGACCCACGCGGACCGTATCGACCATCCGTGGGGTGACCCTCGTGGCGTGCCCGCCGGCCGCGCCGACGTCGACGCCAAGTTCGTGGCGAACTTGCGACATGCAGGTCTCGGGGACTCCGCCGACGCCTCGCTGTCCCGAGTGCGCGCGATCCTGGCCTCGAATGATCGAATCGACCTGTCCGCACTGTTCGGGCCCGGCGCCCCGTAACGCCTTCCAGTCCCTCGAGGAGAAACCCATGCGCATCGCCAACCTCGACAACCGTGCCGTCCTCGTCGTCGGTGACTCCGGCAACGAGCAGGCCGTCGACATCGCTACCGCCTCCGGCGGCCGGTTCGGACCCGAGCTCGCCTCGATCTACGAGTCGTGGGACGAGGTGCGGGCGTGGGCGGCGGACGCAGACGTCACCGACAACGCTTCGATCGATCGTGCCCGGCTCGGCGCCCCCTCCCCTGCGCCCCGCCAAGTCTTCGCGGTCGGGTTGAACTACGACGACCACGCCGCCGAATCGGGCTTCGAGGCCCCCACACATCTGCCCCCGGTGTTCACCAAGTACGTCTCGGCGTTCACCGGCCCCGACTCCGAGGTCACGATTCCGGACGGCGGCAACGTCGACTGGGAGATCGAACTCGTCGCCGTCATCGGTCGGGAGGCACGCGACGTCGACGCAGCAGACGCCTGGTCGTACGTCGCGGGCCTGACGGCGGGGCAGGACATCTCCGAACGCGTCGCCAGATGCGCGGACCGGCGCCCCAGTTCGGTCTCGCCAAGTCGTATCCCGGCTTCGCTCCGCAGGGTCCGTGGCTCGTCACCCCCGACGAGTTCGCCGACCCGGACGATCTGGAACTGGGATGCGCGATCGACGGCGAGGAGGTCCAGAAGGGCCGCACGCGGAGATGATCTTCTCCGTCCCCGCGCTGGTCGCCGAGCTGTCGCGCAACGTCACCCTGTACCCGGGCGACGTGATCTTCACCGGCACACCCGCCGGTGTGGGCATGGGCCGCGACCCGCAGCGCTACCTGCGCGCCGGTGAGCGACTCGACAGCTGGATCGAAGGCATCGGCGAACTGCACCAGCGTTTCGTCGCCGCCGGCGCGTAGATCTGCTGTCGCCGCCGGCTCCTGGTTGCTACAGAAATGGCTGTCCGCTACGGAAATTTTCCGTAGCGGACAGCCATTGTCGTAGCGGATGCCGGATCAGACGGAGACCTTCTCCAGCGTCGCCGGTTCGCGCTCGGGAGCGGCTCGTGATCGTCGATCATCATGCTCTCGTCGAACGGCAACCGTCCGCTGAGCACCTCGTCGACGCGTTCACGGTCCACCGACCGGGTCCAGGTGCCGATGAGCAGGGTCGCGATGGCATTGCCGGAGAAGTTGGTGACGGCTCGCGCCTCGGACATGAACCGGTCGACACCGACGATCAGGCCGACGCCGTCGAGCAGGTCGGGACGGTGGCTCTGCAGACCACCGGCCAGCGTCGCCAGACCTGCACCGGTGACCCCGGCCGCCCCCTTCGAGGCGACGATCATGAACAGCAGGAGCGAGAGCTGCTCGCCCATGTTCAGCGGGCTGCCCATCGCGTCGGAGACGAACAGAGCGGCCATCGTCAGGTAAATCGCGGTGCCGTCCAGGTTGAACGAGTAGCCGGTGGGCACGACCACGCCGACGGTGGTGCGCTGGACACCGAGGTGCTCCATCTTGGCGATCAGGCGCGGCAGCGCGGACTCCGACGACGACGTCGCGAAGATGAGCAGATACTCGCGGGCGAGGTACTTCACGAGCTTGAACACCGAGACACCGGCGACGGCCCGCAGCAGCGATCCGAGGACGCCGAAGACGAACACGGCGCACGTGAGGTAGAAGCGATCATCAGCACACCGAGCTGCAGGACCGCGCTCAGTCCGGTCTGACCGACGACGTTGGCGATGGCGCCGAACGCACCGATCGGGCGAGCCACAGGATCATCGTCAGGATGCGGAAGACGAGCTTCTGCAGATGGGCGATACCGCGGAGGATCGGTTCACCCGACTTGCCGATGCCCTGGATCGCGAAGCCGACGAGCAGCGCCACGAACAGGGTCTGCAGGACACTGCCTGCGGTCAGCGCGGAGAGCAGGGAGGTCGGGATGATCGACGCGATGAAGTCGACGGTGCCGCCGGCCGCGTGCGCCTTCTCGGCGAGTTCGGCACCCGAACCGGCGTTGGCCGGGTCGAGGGTCAGGCCCGAGCCGGGTCGAGCAGGTTGCCCACACCGAGGCCGATCGCGAGTGCCACGGTCGACATGCCCACGAAGTAGATCAACGCGAGTCCGCCGATCCGGCCGACGCTCGCCGCGGCCCGGACCGACCCGATGCCGAGCACGATGGTGCAGAAGATCACCGGGCTGATCATCATCTTGATCAGGTCGACGAACATGGTGCCGAGGACACCGAGCGACTTGCCCGTCTCCGGGGCCAGCCATCCGACGGCGATACCGGCGACGACAGCGATGATGACGCCGATGTACAGCCAGTGGGTACGGTCGCGGCGTTTCTCGCCACGCACTGTTGTGGTGCTCATGGGGTGCCCTTCGATCATGCGCGGGCTCGTCGCGCGATGTTCACGGATAACGGGATGCGGTGACGCACCGGCGAGGACTCGGGAATCGACCGTGGTTCGGTCGGGTACTACGGGACCCTGGTAGGGCCTTTCCGCGCCCGGGCGGTGACCGGCATCACGTCCACACAGGGAAATGGTGGTGGTCCGCTCACTGCGGGAGAAGTTTGTGTACATAGTGTTCACGGGAGGTGACCGTTGAACCGTCGGGAGGCGAGACCGCCGATGAGCGTGGCGGGCCAGCTGCTCATCCTCCAACTGGTGGTGTTCACGGTGGTAGCGATCGTGGCGGGCGCGCTCATCGTCGTCGACGAACGCCGCGACGCCGACGAGGCCACACGCCGCACCGTGACGGATATCGCAGTGACCGCCGCGCTGTTCCCGGAGGTCTCGGACGGATTGGTCTCTCCTGATCCGACGGCAGCGCTCCAACCCCGCGCCGAACAGATCCGTGAGGCGACCGGGGTGGACTTCGTCGTCGTCGTGGACCCCGAGGGTATCCGTGTGACACACCCGGTCCCGGAGCAGATCGGACTCCCCTACACGGGTCACACCGACGAGGCCCGCTCGGGCACGCCGTTCACCGAGACGTACACCGGCAGCCTGGGCCCGTCGATACGCACCATCGCCCCCGTCTACGACGACGGCACGCTCGTCGGGTTCGTGTCGGTCGGGGTGACGCGGGAGAGGATCGCCGAGAACTTCGTGCGGAGCCTGCCGGGCATCCTCGGCCTGGTAGCAGCCGGGCTCGTGGTCACCGCGGCGGGCGGCTACCTCATCTCCCGGCGGCTCCGCCGGCAGACCCTCGGCCTCAATCCCGACCAGCTGCGGCGCATGTACGAACACCACGACGCCGTCCTGCACTCGATCGGTGAGGGACTACTGGTGTTCGGTACCGCAGACGGTTCCCCCCGCGTCGACATCGTCAACGACGAGGCCCGCCGGCTGCTCGGGCTGGAGCCCGTCGCGCGGTGGAGTTCGACGGTCTGCCCGCGACGGTGCGCGAACTCGCCGTCGCCGACGAGGCACGCGACGAGGTGCATCTGACCCGGGACCGGGTCCTGGTGGTGAACAGCGATGCGGTGCTGTGGAAACGGCGACGCATCGGCACGGTCGTCACTCTTCGCGACCACACCGAACTACGCGGTGTCCTGGGTGAACTCGACTCGGTCCGCGGGTTCGCCGAGTCACTGCGTGCGCAGGCACACGAGTCGGCGAACCGCCTGCACACCATCATCACGATGGTCGAGCTCGGCCGGCCGGAGGAGGCGGTCGCCTTCGCGACGCAGGAACTGGCGGTGTCCCAGCACCTGATCGACAGGCTGACCGGTGCCGTCCACGAACCGGCGCTGTCGGCCCTGCTGCTCGGCAAGATCGACGAGGCCGCCGAACGCGGTGTGGAACTGACCGTCACCGACGACACGGAACTCGGTCCGGTGCCGATCCCGGCGCGCGATATCGTCACTCTCGTCGGGAATCTCATCGACAACGCCATCGACGCCTCCCATGCGTCGGACGATCCATGGGTGGAGGTTACTGTGCGCCAGGAGGATTCGTCGATGATCGTCGAGGTCGCCGACAGCGGACCGGGAATGTCGCCGGAAGTGCTGGCCCGGGCCATGCAGCGCGGGTACTCCACCAAGTCCGAGCAGCGCGGTCTCGGACTCGCGCTCGTCGCCCAGGTCGTCGCGCGTCACGGTGGCACCCTGCGCACCGAACCATCGCTGGGATCGATGATCGTCGCCGAGATCCCCGTCGGGGGCACATCGTGATCCGGGTACTGATCGTCGAGGACGAGCCGCTCATCGCCGAGGCCCACCGCGAATACGTCGGCAGGGTGGACGGATTCGAGGTGGTGGGCGTCGCGCACACGGGCAGCGACGCCGTGCGGGCGGTCGCGTCGGCGGCGCGGGCAGGAACGCCGGTGGATCTGGTGCTGCTCGACATCGGGCTCCCCGACACGAACGGCCTCGAGGTCGCTGCGCGCCTGAGCGCCGGTCGCCCGAGCCCCGACATCATCGCCGTCACGTCGAACCGCGATCTGGAGGTCGTGCGGACGGCGGTCGCGCGGGGCGTCGTGTTGTACCTGCTCAAGCCGTTCACCTTCGCGGCGCTGCAGGACAAGCTCGAACAGTACGTGGCCTACCGCTCGGCGTTGCGCGACGCCGAGACGGCGGCAGGTCAGCACGACATCGACCGCGCCATGGCGGCGCTGCGCACGAGCAGTTCCCGTCCGTCGACCCCCAAGGGCATCTCCCCCGACACGCTGTCGAAGATCACCGATTTCCTCCACGACGCCGACGGCCCCCGCACCGCCGCGGAAGTCGGCTCGGCCGTGGGGGTCTCACGCGTCACCGCGTGGCGTTATCTCGAACGACTCGCCGACGACGGAGCCGCGACCCGCCTCACCGAGTACGGCCGCGCCGGCCGGCCGCAGGTCCGGTACGAACTGCGCAGGTGAGCGGTCGTGCATCCGCTACGAGTTCGACCATCCGCTGCGGCAATTGCTGCGGCGAACAGCGAAAACGCGAGCAGATACGAGTAGCTCACGGCAGGTAGTGCTTGCGGACCGTGTTCACGGGTGCGGACGGTGCGAGTCGCCGGATCGACCGCACCGGTCACCTCCCCTGTTCCACCGACGTGGCCTCGGGGTGCAGGCTACTGCGCGGAAGCCTCCGCGCGGTAGGCGCCGGACGTTTCGAGCACCCACGCGAATTCGAACGCGACCTCGCGCCACTTCTCGTAGCGACCCGACACACCGCCGTGCCCCGCGCTCATCTCCGTCTTGAGCAGCAGGGGGGCATCGCCGGTCTTCGTCGCGCGCAGCTCGGCGACCCATTTGGCGGGTTCGACGTACAGCACGCGGGTGTCGTTGATGCTGGTGATCGCGAGGATCGCCGGGTAGTCCTTGGCCTCGACGTTCTCGTAGGGGCTGTACGAGCGCATGTACTCGTACACCTCGGGGTTCTCGAGCGGGTTGCCCCACTCGTCCCATTCGATCACCGTGAGCGGCAGGGACGGATCGAGGATCGAGGTGAGCGGGTCGACGAACGGGACGTTCGCGAGGATGCCCGCGAACAGCTCGGGTGCGATGTTCGCGACCGCACCCATGAGCAGACCACCGGCACTGCCTCCGTCGGCGACCAGCTTCTCCGGACTCGTGACGCCGGTGTCGATCAGGTGCCGCGCGCACGCCACGAAGTCGGTGAAGGTGTTCTTCTTCGTCAGCGACTTGCCGTTCTCGTACCAGTGCCGGCCCATCTCGCCACCACCGCGTACGTGAGCGACCGCGAAGACCATGCCCCGGTCGAGCAGCGACAGGCGTGCGACGGAGAAGGCCGGGTCGATGCTGGCCTCGTACGAGCCGTAGCCGTACAGCAGCGTGGGGGCGTTGTCGGGGGTGCCCTTGCGCGCGACGATCGACAGCGGGATCTTCGTGCCGTCCTCGGCGGTCGCCCACTCGCGGCGCTGCTCGTAGAGCATCGGGTCGAAGTCGCCGAGCACCGGCTGCGACTTGAGCAGCTTCAGCTCGCCGGTGCTCACGGTGTAGTCGTATACCCGGCTCGGCGTGATGAACGACGTGTAGCCCAGACGCAGTGTGGGCTGGGTCCATTCGGGGTTCGCGCCCGGTCCGACGGCGAAGAGTTCCTCGTCGAACTCGAGTTCGGTGAGCGTGCCGTAGCCTCGTCGGTCAACGGCCACACCGCGAGTCGGGTGAGGGCCTCGCGGCGGTAGCCGAGCACGAGGTGTCCCTCGAACGCGTCGACGTCCTCGAGGCGCACGTCGTGGCGGTGCTCGATCAGGGTGCGCAGCGCGGACGGGTCGTCGACGGGAGCCTCGGCGAGAACGAAGTTCTCGGCCTTCTCCCCCGTCTCGGGGTCGACGTCGTTGTGCAGGATCAGGAAGCGGTCCTCACCGGCGATCACGGCGTGCTCGGCACCGTACTCGACACCTTCGCGGCGCGGCAGGATCACGCGGAATTCGCCTGTAGGGTTCTCGGATTCGAGCACCCACCCCTCGGTGGTGATCTTCGAGCCGACCCAGATCATGAGGTACTTCTCGCTGCGGTCGAACCGATCGACACCCAGTACCGCTCGTCGGGTTCGTGGAAGACCTTCACGTCCTCGTCGACGGAGGTGCCGAGCTTGTGCCGCCAGACGGTGTCGGGCCGCCACGACTCGTCGACCGTCTGGTAGAAGACGTGGCTGTGGTCGAGCGCCCACGTCGCTCCCGGTGCGGTGCCGGGGATCTCGTCCGCCCGCATCTCACCGGTGGTGAGGTCCTTGATGCGCAGGGTGTAGCGCTCGTCGCCCACGACGTCGGTCGAGTACGCGAGCAGCGTGCCGTCGTGGCTGATCGAGAACGCCCCGAGCGAGAAGAACTCGTGCCCTTCGGCCTCGACGTTGCCGTCGAGGAGCACCTGTTCGCCGGGGAGTTCGACGCCCGGCGTGACGTTGGGCGGTGTCCAGTCGTCGGCGTCGGCGATCGGGCACCGGCACTGGATCGTGTACTGCTTGCCCTCGACGGTGCGGGCGTAGTACCACCAGTCGCCCATCCGGGTGGGGACCGACATGTCGGTCTCCTGGGTGCGCGACCTGATCTCCTCGAAGATCGCCTCACGCAGCGGAGCGAGATGCTCCGTCTGCGCCTCGGTGTACGAGTTCTCCGCTTCCAGGTACGCGACGACCTCGGGGTCGTTCTTGTCGCGCAGCCATTCGTAGTCGTCGACGAAGGTGTGCCCGTGGTGGGTGCGCTCGAACGGCACCTTCTTCGCGACCGGCGGAGTGATCTTCGAGGAGGTCATATGCGGTCAGCCGATCCAATCGTCGAAGGACATTCCCGAAATACGTTCGTACGCCTCGATGTAGCGGGCACGCGTCTTGTCGACGACGTGCTGCGGCAGCGGCGGGGGCGGGGTGTCGGAGGCGCGGTCCCAGCCCGATTCGGGTCCGGTGAGCCAGTTCCGGACGATCTGCTTGTCGAAGCTGGGCTGCACCTTGCCCTCCTCGTACTCGTTCGCGTCCCAGTAGCGGGACGAATCCGGAGTGAGGACCTCGTCGGCGAGCACCAGATTGCCGGCCTTGTCGAGACCGAACTCGAACTTGGTGTCGGCGAGCAGGATGCCGCGTTCGGAGGCGTACATCGCGGCGCGGTCGTAGATGTCGAGCGTGTCCTGGCGCAGTTTCATCGCCAGGTCGAGCCCGACCTTCTCGACGACGTCGTCGAACGAGATGTTCTCGTCGTGGTCGCCGAGCGCGGCCTTGCTGGCCGGGGTGAAGATCGGCTCGGGCAGCCTGCTGGCCTCGACGAGGCCCTCGGGCAGGGCGACACCGCAGACGGAGCCGTGGCCTGGTAGTCGAGCAGGCCGGAGCCGGTGAGGAAGCCGCGGGCGACGCACTCGACGGGCACCATCTCGAGGCGCTTGACCACGAGTGCGCGGCCGAGGACTTCCTCGGGGATACGCTCGTCGTCGGGTTCTCCCGCGAGATGGTTGTTGGTGGCGTCGAGCAGCTTGAAGAAGAACACGCTCATCGCAGTGAGGACCCGTCCCTTGTCGGGGATCGGGGTCTCGAGCACGTGATCGTAGGCCGAGATCCGGTCACTGGCGACGAGGAGCAGGTGCTCGTCGTCGATCACGTACAGATCACGCACCTTGCCGCCGGCGAGGTGTTGGTAGGACTCGAGTGAAGGACGCACGCTGACACCCTAGTGCTCATCGAGTGGGCGTACCGCAACCCGTGGCGGATATCCCACTCGGTCACAGCACGACGGAGCAGCGACGCGAGCGAGAACAGGAGTGCCATGGCCGCATCGTCGCGGGTGGACGTCGGGTTCAGGTCCGAGCGGGGCCCGATCCTCATCGCTCTGATGCTCGCCACCGCCCTCGTGGCGCTCGAGAGCACGATCCTGGCCACCGCGGTCCCGACGATCGTCGCCGACCTGGGTGGCTTCACGCAGTTCCCGTGGTTGTTCTCCGCCTACCTGCTCACGCAGGCGGTGCTCGTCCCGGTCTACGGCAAGCTCTCCGACGTCTTCGGCCGCACTCCGCTGCTGTTGTTCGGGATCGGGGTGTTCGCGGCGGGCTCGGTGCTGTGCGCGCTGGCGTGGAGCATGCCGGCGCTGATCGCGTTCCGCGCAGTGCAGGGACTCGGCGCCGGTGCGGTGCTGCCGATGGCGCAGACGATCGCCGGGGACATCTACACGGTCGCCGAGCGAGCCAAGGCGCAGGGTTATCTGGCCAGCGTGTGGGGCATGTCGGCGGTGGTCGGCCCGGCCGTGGGAGGCATCTTCGCCGACTTCCTGTCGTGGCGGTGGATCTTCTGGGTCAACCTGCCGTTGTGCGCCCTCGCGGCGTGGGTGCTCGTCCGAAACTTCCGCGAGGAGAAACCGGCCGGACCACGACCGCGGGTGGACTGGGCCGGCGCGGCGACCCTCGCGGCGGGCGCCGCCCTGTTGATCCTCGGCCTGCTCGAGGGTGGCCAGTCGTGGGCGGGTGACGTCGGCGGCGAGCATCGGCATCTTCGGCGCGGGCGCGACGCTGATCGCGGTGTTCGTGTGGATCGAGTCCCGCGCGGCCGAGCCGATCCTGCCCGTCCGCCTGTTCACCCGGCGGGTGCTCGTCACCACCAGCGCGGTGTCGTGCCTGGTGGGTGCGGTCGTGCTGGGGCTGACCTCGTACGTTCCGTCGTTCGTGCAGGGCGCGCTGGGGACCTCGGCGCTCGTCGCGGGTTTCACGCTGGCGACGATGACGATCGGCTGGCCGATCGCCGCGGCGCAGTCGGGCCGGTTCTACCTGCGGATCGGTTTCCGCAACACCGGCCTGGTGGGTGCGGTGCCGCTGCTCTGCGGCGCGGCACTGCTGACGCAGGTCGGGAAGGATTCGGCTCCCTGGCAGGTCGCGGTCTGCTGCGTGCTCGTCGGTCTCGGGATGGGGTTGATCGCCAGCCCGTCGCTGATCGCTGCGCAGTCGAGCGTCGAGTGGTCCGAGCGGGGTGTCGTCACGGGGGCGAACGCCTTCGCCCGCGCGATCGGCAGCGCGGTCGGAGTGGCGGTGTTCGGTGCGCTCGCCAACGCGGCCCTCGGTGGTGCAGTGGCGGACGAGACCACCACGGGGGCTCCCGACGCGGCGCAGTTGGCCGCGTCCGTGGCGCCGGTGTTCGTCGCCGTTCTGGTCTGCGCCGTCCTGCTGGTGTCGTGCGTGTGCCTGATCCCGAACCGTCCGGTGGCGACCGGGTAGGCGACACGCCGCGTGCCTATACCGTTACCTACGCGCTGTTTCGTATTCGCTCGAGATCGGGCACCATCTCTGCGGTGAGAACGACAAGCGGCGGCAAGGACACCATCGACGACGTGACGTACTTCCCCGTCGGGGCTGCGGAGCATGCTCTGCAGCGACTGGCACACGCCACGGCGATGCAGGACACGACGGATTACGAGTCGCTGCGCTCTGCCATGGATGCGGAGTACTTCTGGCGCGGTGTCGCCGAGACCTTCCGGATCGCCGACGAGGCGTTCCGGATCGTGTCGTCCGCGACCCGCGACCGGCAGGACATCTCCGCGCACGTCATGGCACGCGCTGCCGACTGGGTGGGCACCATCGAGCTCGCCACCGAGGGATCCCGGTTGTACGGCGCGCTCGTCGCCTACACCCAGGCGTCAGCGAAGGGTATTCGGCCGTGGAGGCGTGGGCGCGCGACGGACGGGCATGACACGAAGGTGGGGCCGGGTTCACCCGGCCCCACCTCGTCGACCCGCAGGTCAGCCCACAGATTCGAGGTCGCCCGCGTCCTCGAACCGCCGCAGCGTCGGGGTCGCGACGAACATGATCGCGATGATCACCACACCGGCCACGCCGTAGACGGTCAGGGCCATCGAGATCGGCACCAGCGAGGCCACGACGCCCGCCGCAACCGCACCGACGGAGGCACCGGCCGTCACCTGCGCACCCCACACGGCCGCGATCCGTCCGCGGTACTCGTCGGAGGTGTTGCGCTGGACGGTCGCGTACCGCACGACGTCCGCGAGCGAGTCGCCGAAACCGTGCGCGGCGAGGCCGAGCAGCACGACAGCGAGGACACCGGTCGCGCCGGCGCCTACCAGACCCGCGGCGGAGACCGCCATGAGCAGGTAGACCACCAGCCCGTAGCGTCGGATCGAGCCGGTCCAGCCGCTGGTCAGCGAGCCGACCACCGCACCGACGGCGGCGCGGTGTAGAGCAGGCCCACCACCGACGGTCCGACGCCGAGCACCTCGTCGGCGAACTCCGGGATGAGCACGGCCCAGCCGGACAGCAGCATCGCCAGGAATCCGACGATCAGCACCTGCCCCACCACGCGGTTGTGCGCTGCGTACCGGAAGCCCGACACCACCGATTTCAACGGTGATTCCTCCGCGACGTGTGTCGGAGGCAGCGACGGCAGGCGAGTGATGCAGAAGGTGGTGATCGCCGTGGTGAACGCCGCGAGCGCGTAGGCCACGCCCACACCACCGCCGGCGATGACGACACCACCGAGCGCCGGGCCGATCATGGAGCCAGATCGGCGGTCAGCGCCATCAGTGCACCGGCCGCGGCGAGTTTGTCGCGCGGGATCAAGCTCGGGGTGACGGCCATCAGTGCGGTCGACGAGATCCCGCCCGCAATGCCGTCGACGACGGCGAGCACGTAGATCGCCCACATCTGCGGTTCGGGCAGGAACGCGTTGATCGCCAGCAGCGCGAAGGCGACGCCCGCGGTGCCGCGCGCGAGGGCGATGACGTTCCGCCGGTCGTACCGGTCGGCGAGCACCCCACCCGCGAAGGTGGCCCCGAAGGTGGTCACACCGATCACCGCGGAGACCGCGGCGACCTGCGCCGTCGAGCCGGTGAGCTGATACACCTGCACGGGCACGGCCACGATGAGGAAACCGAGACCGAACAGCGACACGACGCGTGCGGTGAACAGGTACCGGAACTCGCGGCTGGTCCGCAGCGGGTCGAGGTCGATGAAGAGCTTCTCGAAGACGGCCACGATCACCCGCTCATCCGCGGGTGAGCAGCGCGATCCACTGCTCGAGGTCGGGGGCCGAGGCGAGGTCCACGAAGTCGACCTCGACGCCGGCGCTGCGCCACTGTTCCACGAGGGCCATCAGCCGGACGGAGTCGAGTCCCTGGTCGACGAGGCTCGCCGAGGGGTCGAGTTCGTCGACGTCGATGTCCAGGATCCGGGCGGTGTCGGCAAGGACGGTAGTGCGATCGAGCATGGTGTTCTCCTTCTTTCGATGTGTGCAGGCGCGCTGTGCCTAGTAAGCGGTGCCGGTGAGTTCTCTCGCGACGACGACCTGCACCGTGTCCTGCCAGATCCGCGCGATCTCGGCGAGCGTGTCCGCGTCGACCACGTCCGCTGCGGCGGCGAACTCGCATTCCAGAACCGCGCCGTCCGGGGTGTCCTCGGTGATCGCGTCCACCTGCAGGACGTGGTCGAGCGGCATGTCCGGATCCACCGAACCGCCGATCGCAGCCGCACCCGGTGCACCCGACCACGGGCTGCCGGACGCCTCGCCGAGCGTGAGCCGGCCGAGGTAGTTGAAGACGACGGCCGGCGGCACGTACCGGGCGAAGCGGTCGCCGAAGTCCGGGTTCAGTCGACGCAGCAGGCCGAAACCGATGCCGTTGTCGGGCCGTTCCCGCGACGCGCGGGCCACCGCGCGCAGCGCCGCGCCCGCGGCATCGGTGTCCCGGGACGCGGACGCCACATCGACCTCCGACAGGTCCACCGTCACCGGGTACATCGACGTGAACCAGCCGACCGTGCGCGAGAGGTCGGCACCGGGGACCACCTGCTCCTCCCGACCCGTGTCTTCGAGGTCGATGCGGACCTGGTCGCCGCCCCGGACCGACGCCACCGCGACGGCGAGGCCGAGAGCAGGATGTCGTCGACCACGTCCGCGGCCAGGACCCGCTCGGTGACGTCGACGGACAGGTGCACGCGGGTCGACCGGGTCGAGAGGACGGTGTCGCGTGCCGGATCGAGCGGGCGCGAACCGAGCATCGGTTCATCGGCTTCGACGGCGCGCTGCCAGGTCGACCACGACGCGGTGATCCGCTCCGAGCGCGCGGCCTTCGCGAGTTCGTCCGCCCACACCCGGAAGGGTGTGCCGCTCGACGCCAGGGTCACCGTCTCCCCACGCTCGGCCTGTTCGACGGCGTCGGCGAGGTCGGGGACGAGGATCCGCCACGACACGCCGTCCACCACGAGGTGGTTCACGACGATCAGGACGCGTCCGGCCTGCTGCGACCCGAAGTCGAACCACACGACCTGCACCATGACACCGTTCCCGGGATCGAGTGCGGCGTACGCGTTCTCACGTTCCTCGTCGAACAGCTCGCCCCACTCCCGGCCGGTCGCGGCGACGCGGCGCACGGAGCCGGTGAGGTCGGGGACGGTCTCGGGGACCATCCACGACGGCCGGCCTTCGTCGTCGACACGGAAGGTCGAGCGCAGCATCGGGTGGGCGGCCACGAGTGCCTCGACCGCGGTCCGCAGGGTGTCGAGCGTGAGCCCGACCGGCGCGACGAGCAGTCTCGCCTGCGAGAACCGGGACAGGCCGGTCCACTGTTCGAGGGTGTCCCACACGATCGGCGTGACGGTCACCTCGCCGGTCGCGTCGCCGACGGCTGCCGGACGGGTCTGTCCGCCGCCACTGTCGATCGCGGCCGCGAGTGCCTCGACGGTGCGCAGTTCGATCACCTGACGGGTGGTGATCCACAGTCCTGCCGCCCGGACCTTCGACACGAGCTGGATCGAGACGATCGAGTCGCCACCGAGGGAGAAGAAGTCGTCGTCGATCCCCACCCGTTCGAGTCCGAGCACGTCCGCGACGAGTCCCGCCAGGACCCGCTCGGTGTCGGTGCGCGGTGCACGCGCGCCGACCAGCGACGAGAAGTCCGGCTCGGGCAACGCCTTCCGGTCGACCTTGCCGTTGGCGGTGACGGGGAAGGTGTCGAGCACGAGCACCACGGCGGGCACCATGTAGTCGGGCAGGCGCTCGGCGACGGCGGCACGGACGACCGCCGGATCGACGTCACCGTCCGGGGTCACGTAGCCGACCAGACGCGTCACTCCCCGACTGTCGGTGTGCGCGTTCACGACCGCGTCCCGCACCCCGCGCACCGCGGTCAGCGCGGCCTCCACCTCGCCGAGTTCGACCCGGAAGCCGCGGATCTTGACCTGGTCGTCGCCGCGGCCGAGGAATTCGAGCACGGGTCGGCCGTCGGCCCCGCGCACCCTCCGGACGAGGTCGCCGGTGCGGTACATGCGGGTGCCGTCGTCGGCGAAGGGATTCGGCAGGAACCGGACCGTCGTGAGGTCGGGCCGTCCGAGATATCCGCGGGCGACGCCGGCACCGGAGACGTACAGTTCGCCGACCACACCCATCGGCACGGGCCGGAGCATCGCGTCGAGGATGTAGGACCCGGCGCCGTGCACGGCTCGGCCGAGGCAGGGTGTATCGGCGTCGATGACCGACCCGATGAGCGAGTCCACGGTGCATTCGGTGGTCCGTAGAGGTTGAAGGCACGCCCGTCCGTCAACTCCCGCAGTCGTTGCCACGACGCCGGATTGACGGCCTCGCCGCCGAATCCGACGGAGGCGGGGCGGTGTCCGCTCTCGTACAGTCCCGCCGCGAGCATGCGGTCGAGGAAGGACGGGGTGACCTCGAGGAAGTCGAGTTCGTGCTCGAGCGTGTACGCGACCATCCGTTCGGGATCACGCATGGTGTCCTCGTCGAAGACGTGCACGGTGTGCCCGTCGAGCAGCCACAGGGTGGGCTGCCACGACGCGTCGAAGCCGAACGACCATGCGTGCCCGACGCCGACGGAGTCGCGTCCGGTCGCCGTGACGGTCGGGACGTAGAGATCGGCGCGGTGACTCTCGAACAGGTTGAGCAGGTTCGCGTGCGTGACCGCAACCCCCTTCGGCAGTCCCGTCGAACCGGAGGTGTAGATGACGTACACACCGTTGTGGGGGTGCAGCGCAGCGCGCCGGTCGGCGTCCGTCATCGGGGCGCAGGAGAATCCGTCGAGTTGCCGTTGCAGGTCGGGGTCGTCGAGCACCACGATCCTCGTGTCACCCGCGGCGGGTGCGATGCCGTCGAGAACCGCGGCGACCGTGACGATCACCTGCGGACGCGAATCGGACACGATGTGCGCCAGTCGATCCTGCGGATAGGACGGATCCATCGGCACATAGACGCCCCCTGCCGAGATCGCCGCTGCGATCGCGACGACCATGTGCTCGGACCGCGGCAGCGCGAGTCCCACGACCGTCTCCGGTCCGATCCCGGCGTCGACGAGGAGCCGGGCGAGTCGCGCGGATCGGCGTCCCCAGTTCCGCGAACGACAGCGTC
>LATQ01000001.1:1814978-1828382 GCA_001017865.1 Rhodococcus sp. IITR03 | reverse complement strand
CGAAGCTCGAGGCGAGGGTGGCGGGCCAGGCGGTGCACCCGGGCGCCGAACTGTGCGTAGGTGAGCGTCACATGGGTGTCCGCCGCGGCCGGTGCGTCGGGGGCCGCCTCGATCCTCTCTCGCAGCAGGTCGACGAGGGTCAGGTCGGGGTCGAACGGGATGTCCGGGCTGTGGCTCCAGTCGTCGAGGATCGTCCGTCGCTCGTCGGCGGTCAGGACGGACACCTGCGCGAGCGGGGTGTGCAGACCCCGCTCTGCCACCGAGCCGAACAGCATCTCCAGTCGCTCGGTGTGGATCGTCAGATCCGCCTCGCTGTAGACGTCGGCGTCGACGTCGACGAACACCTCGAGTCCGGCACTGCCGTCGAGCGGCCGCACGGTGACCATGAAGTCCTGCAGGGGTCCTCGGGCCACCGAGTGCACGGCCGCACGCATGTCGCCGAACCGGAGCGAGTCGCCGAACGGCTTGACGTTGACCGACGGGCCGATGACGCCGCGGGATCCGGTGGGTAGTCGCAGGTCGCGCTGGATGTCCTCGGTGCGGTAACGATAGTGGCTGCGGCACAGCGCCACTCCGTCGCGAACCTGAGCTACGAGATCGACGAGCGTGGCCGAGGCGGTCGGATTCAGGCGCAGCGGAACGACATTGACCGCGGTGATCGGCACCGCAGTGCGGCGCTGCCGAGCCGGTTCATGACGGGGAAACCGAGTGTGAGGTCCTCGCGGCCGGTCGCTCCGCGCAGGTAGGCGGCGACGAGCGCGGTGACCGCGTCGCCCCAGCTCGCGCCGACCTCCTTGCCGAGGGCCACCAGCCCGCGTTGCCGGTCGGCGTCGAGGGTGAAGCGTGCACCACGGGAGCGTCGTGCGATGCCACCCGGTCCGGGCCGGAGAGCGACCGCTTCGTCCACGCCGTCGAGGTACGCGCTCCAGAAGTCACGGTCGGCGTCGAAGTCGGCCGAGTCGCGATAGTCCGATTCCTCCCGTATCACCGATTCGACCGGATCGAACCGTGCGGCAGCAACTTCCGCACCGGCGACCGCGGCGGTGTAACGCTCGGCGATGCGCCGGTTGAACAGCGAGAACCCGAAGGCGTCGAGGACGATGTGGTGAGCACGCAAGTAGAGCAGGACGTGATCGTCGGCGAGTCGCAGGACCGCGGCCCGGACGCACGGATCCACCGACAGGTCGACGGGCCGTTCGAGGTCGCGCACCATCACTCGTGGGCCGCCTGCCAGGGGTCCGACGCGAGGGTGAGGTCGACGGTGGGGGCGAGATCGAGCGTGCGCGCACCGGGAATCTGAACGACCGTACCGTCGGCGAGAGTCTCGAATCCCGCGACCAGCACCTCGGCCTCGGATGCCGCTGCGGAAACCGCAGTGACCAGCGCTTCCTCGTCGACCGCGCCTCGCAGTTCGATACATTCCGAGGTGTTGAACAGCGGGTTGTCGGGGTTCAGTTGCTGGGCGAACCATACGCCCGACTGTGCGCGCGACAGAGCGAGCCGTGAGGCGTCCGGGCCGGCAAGGGGCACTGGAGATCCTCTTTCCTTCGATCGAAACGATTGGCTGGGAACGGAATCCGCTGATGTGCGCGCTGCGGCGCCGGAGGGCACAGTACCAAAGGTTAGGCTTACCGTATATCTTGCTCAGTGATCGTGTGTCCTGTGGCGCGGTCCTGCCAGCAGACCTCCTCAACCGGAAGGTACGAGAATGCAAGTGCCGGTCCTCGGCGCAACCGCTACCGACCGGGCCGAGCGGCCCGTCGCGCACCCGTTCGTCCTGTCCCGGCCGCACGGCACGGTGGTCGCCGAAGGTGTGAACGAACACTTCGACCGCGCGTCCGCCGCCGCCGACGCCTGCGCACCGGACAGGTCGCCGCACTCGTCGGAGCACTGCCCTTCGCACCCGACGGACCGGCCGCACTGACCGCTCCGAACACACTCCATCACTCCCCCGCGCACTACGACGCACCGGCCGTCGACCTGCCCCCGATCACGATCACGGGCGCACTGCCGTCGGAAGGCGAACACATCGATCGGGTCGAGACCGTACTGCGCCTGCTCCGCTCGGACGACAGCGACCTGCTCAAGGTGGTCCTGGCCCGGGCGCTCGCCCTGCGCGCCGACCGGCCCGTCACCCCGCACGACCTCCTCGTCGCCCTCACGCGAAACGATCCGCTGCACAACGGCTTCCTCGTCGACCTCACGGCCGCCGGTGGCGCGTGGACGGGACGTCACCTGGTGGGGTCGAGCCCGGAGGTGCTCGTGCGCCGTCGTGGTGATCGGGTCACCGCCCACCCCCTCGCCGGATCCGCACCGCGTCACCGCGATCCCGAGATCGATCGGGCGACGGCCGCCAGGCTCGCCGGCTCCGCGAAGAATCTCGCCGAGCACGCGCACGTGATCGATGCGATCCGCACCGCGCTCGAACCGTTGTGCGTCGACCTCGACATCCCCGAGCAGCCGACCGTGACGAGCACGCGCCAGCTGTGGCATCTCGGCACTCCCATCGAGGCCGCCTGCGCGATCCGGGTGTCACGGCCCTCGATCTCGCACTCGCAGTGCACCCCACTCCCGCGATCTGCGGCACGCCGACCGCCGCCGCCCGCGATCTGATCCTCGCCACCGAGGGTGACCGGGGCTTCTACGCCGGTGCCCTCGGATGGTGCGACGCCGCGGGTGACGGCGAATGGATGGTCACCATCCGCTGTGCCGTCCTCGACGCCGACGGTGTCGGGCTCACGGCCTACGCCGGGGGCGGTATCGTCGCCGACTCCGACCCCGCCGACGAACTGGCCGAGACCACCGTCAAGTTCGGCACCGTCCTCGATGCACTGGGAGTACTCCGATGACCGAGACCGCACCATCCCCGTCACGCTCGTCGTCGGGGCGGCGCAGGGTATCGGCCGCGCGACCGCCGAGGTCCTGGCGCGTGCCGGTCACCGTCTCGTGCTCGCCGACCGCAACGCCGAAGGACTGCGCAAGACCGCGGCGCTGCTCGGCGGTTCCGTCCCCACCTACCCCGTCGACATCCGCGACCACGACGCCGTCGCCTACATCGTCGGGAGCATCGAATCCGAGCACGGACCGATCGAGCATCTCGCGCACGTCGCCGGTGTCTTCACCACGGGCTCGGTGCTCGACTCCGATCCCGAGGACTGGCAGCACATGTACGACGTCAACGTCACCGGCCTGCTGTCGGTCCTGCGGTCGGTCGGACGGGCCATGCGGGAGCGGCGGTCGGGTTCGATCGTCGTCGTCGGATCGAACTCCGCGGGCGTGCCGCGCATGGGCATGGGCGCCTACGGATCGTCCAAGGCCGCGTCCACGATGATCGTGCGGATCCTCGGACTCGAACTGGCGCAGTACGGGATCCGCGCCAACATCGTCGCGCCGGGCTCCACCGACACCGCCATGCAACGCTCGCTGTGGGAGGACCCGAACGACGACGCCGGCTCCCGCAGCGCCATCGAGGGTGATCTCTCGCAGTTCAAGGTCGGCATCCCCCTCGGCCGCATCGCCGAGCCCGCCGACATCGCCGAGGCCATCGAGTTCCTGCTGTCCGACCGTGCTCGTCACATCACCATGCAGGCGCTCTACATCGACGGCGGCGCCACCCTCCGCGCCTGACCGACCCGACATCGATCCGCATCCCGAAAGGAACCGCTCCGTGACAACCGGTTTCGAGCGCACGCCGCTCGCCGACACCGCCCGCTACCCCGAGGAGTTCGCCGAGCGGTATCGCGCAGCCGGTTACTGGACGAACGAGACCTTCGGCGAGTTCCTCCCGGCCCGCGCTGCCCGGTTCGCCGATCGCACCGCCGTCGTCGGACACGACGCGACGGGCACCTGGCGGCGCATCACCTACCGCGAACTCGACGATGCCTCGGCCCGCATCGCCGCCGGTCTCGCCGACCTCGGGGTCCGGAAGGGCGACCGTGTCGTCCTGCAGTTGCCGAACATCGTCGAGTACACCGAAGTGCTCTTCGCGGTCTTCCGCCTCGGCGCGCTCCCCGTCTTCTCCCTCCCCGCGCACCGCGCGTCGGAGATCGGCTACTTCTGCCGGTTCAGCGACGCCGCAGCGTACGTGATCGCCGACGAACACGGCGGGTTCGACTACCGCGCGCTCGCCCGGCAGGTCACCTCGGAGATGGAGAATCCTCCGACGGTCGTGGTCGCCGGTGAGGCCGAGGAATTCACTGCGCTCGGCTCGTTGCGCGACCGCGAACCCGCGCCGATCACGGAGAACGACGCCGAAAGCGTTGCCTTCCTGCAGCTGTCGGGCGGCACGACCGGAACGTCGAAGCTCATCCCCCGCACCCACGCCGACTACCTGTACTCCGTGCGCGAGTCCGCGGTGATCTGCGGGGTGGACGAGAACACCCGCATGCTGGTCGCGCTGCCGGCGGCGCACAACTTCCCGATGAGCTCGCCGGGCATCCTCGGTGTGCTGCACGCCGGCGGCACCGTCGTCCTCGCTCCGGATCCGAGCCCCGACACCGCGTTCGCCCTCATCGAGAGCGAGGGCGTGACGATGGCGTCGCTCGTCCCGCCCCTCGCGCAGGCGTGGCTGTCGGCGCGGGCCCGCACCGAACGCGACCTGTCGTCGCTCGAAGTACTGCAGGTCGGCGGTGCGAAGTTCCCGGCCGAGGCCGCCAAACGCGTTCGCCCCGAACTCGGCTGCACGCTGCAGCAGGTCTTCGGTATGGCGGAGGGTCTCGTCAACTACACCCGGCTCGACGACGACGAGGACACCATCGTCACCACCCAGGGCCGACCGATCAGTCCCGACGACGAGATCCGTGTCGTCGACGACGCGGGCGAGCCCGTCGCCGTGGGCACCACCGGTCACCTGCTCACCCGCGGCCCGTACACCATCCGGGGCTACTACAACGCGCCGGAACACAATTCGACGGCGTTCACGCCGGACGGCTTCTACCGCACCGGCGACATCGTCCGGCTCACCGAGCACGGCTACATCGTCGTCGAGGGACGTGCGAAGGACCAGATCAACCGCGGTGGCGAGAAGATCGCGGCCGAGGAGGTCGAGAACCATCTGATCGCGCACCCGGCCGTGCTCGACGCGGCGGTGGTGTCGATGCCCGACAAGTATCTCGGCGAACGCACCTGCGCCTTCGTCGTCACCGAGGGTGAAGCGCCGAAAACCCTCGCGCTCAAGAAGTTCCTGAGGGAGCGAGGGCTGGCCGAGTACAAGATCCCCGACAAGGTGCGGTTCGTCGACGCCTTCCCGGTCACGGGAGTGGGCAAGATCAGCCGGAACGAACTGCGGCGCGCTCTCGCGGCCACTCTGAAGGACTGATCTCGCTCCGCGACGACGGGATGGCCTCGCCTCGCTCGGCACGAGCGGCGAGGGTTGCGTAGCGGCCACCGCGGGCGACGAGGTCGTCGTGCGTTCCGCGTTCGACGATACGGCCCCGATCGAGGACCACGATCTCGTCGGCGTTCCGCACGGTCGAGAGCCGGTGCGCGATGGTGATGGTCGTGCGTCCGCTGCGCGCGGCGTCGAGGGCCTGCTGCACGGCGTGCTCGGTGTCGTTGTCGAGGGCGCTGGTCGCTCGTCGAGCACGAGGACACGCGGGTCGCGCAGGAGCGTGCGTGCGATCGCCAGTCGCTGTTTCTCGCCACCCGAGAAGCGGTGTCCGCGGGCGCCGACGACGGTGTCGTAGCCGTCCGGCAGCGAAACGATCAGGTCGTGGATGTGCGCGGCGCGGGCCGCGGCCTCGATCTCGTCGTCGGCCGCGTCCGGCTTCGCGTAGCGCAGGTTCTCCCGGACGGTCGCGTGGAGGAGGTAGGTCTCCTGCGAGACCACGCCGACCAGTCCGGCGAGATCGGCGAGCCGCATGTCGCGCAGGTCGACGCCGTCGATGCTCACGCGTCCCTCGACCGGGTCGTACAGTCGTGCGACGAGCGAGCCGAGCGTGGTCTTGCCCGAGCCGGTCTCGCCGACGAGCGCGACCTGCGTTCCTGCCGGGACGTCGAGGTCGATCCCGTCGAGCGCGTTGCGGTGCGCTCCTTCGTAGCGGAAGCTCACGTTCTCGAACCGCACCCGGCCGGCGACGGTCGCCGGGTCGACGGGCACCGGATCGCGCGGGTCGTCGATGTCGACGGGAAGGTCGAGGTATTCGAAGATGCGGCTGAACAGGGCCAGCGAACTGGTGACGGAGACACCGACGTCGAGCAGGCTCATCAGCGGCCGGAACAGCGCGCCCTGCAGGCCCGTGAAGGCCACCAGGGTGCCGATCGTCATGCCGTCCGAGGTGGCCGGCAGACCGGCGACGAGATAGAGGACCGCGGGGATCGCCGCGAAGACGATGTTCATCGTGGCCATGCGCCAGCGGCCGGACAACTGCGCGTGCACCTCGAGATCGGCGAGTTCCTCCGACGTGCGGGCGAACTTGTCGGACAGTGCCGGGCCGGTGCCCAGCGTCTTGACGAGCAGCACACCGCTGACCGACAGTCCTTCGTCGATCTGCGACTGCATGTCGGCGAGGCGCCGCTGCTGACGGGCGGTGACGGCGCGGCGCATGAGTGCGACCCGGCGTGTGAGCCAGATGGCCGGCGGGAGCACGATCAGGGAGAGCAGGGCCAGTCGCCAGCTGAGGACCGCCATGGCGATCGCCGTGCCGACGACGGTGGTGACGTTGGACGCCAGCGAGGTCGCGGTGTTGGTGACCACGGACTGCATACCGCCGATGTCGTTGGTCAGCCGCGACTGGATCTCACCGCCGCGGGTGCGGGTGAAGAAGTTCAGCGACTGTCGCTGCAGGTGGGAGAAGACCCGGGTACGCAGACCGTGCATGACGTTCTGGCCGACGGTCGTGGAGATCCAGTCTGGACGACGGACAGGAGCGAGCTCGCGACGGTGACGGCCAGCATCCCGCCGACCGCCCACAGCAACAGGCTCACGTTCTGGTGCGGGATGGCGTCGTCGATGACGGCGCGGACGAGGAAGGGGGTCGCGAGGGAGACCACCGACGAGGCGATGATGAGCGCGACGACGAGGGTGATCTTCCACCGGTGGGGCGCGAAGAGGGCGCCGATACGGCGCAGGCTCACCGGGGCCTCGCGGAGCTGTTCGAGATCCTTCTTGTCGATCCTGCCGCGGCTGCCCGGCTTGCCGCCGAGGCCGGGTGGGGGCTGCATCATGTGCGCCACCTCGATTCGTGGTTCGTGTTCCGTACTTATTGAGGTTGCCTCATTGAGTGGCAACTGTCAAGTGAGGTAACGTGACCACTATGTCGGATTCACCCGTCGCACTGCGCGATCTCCTCCTCTCCACCACGCGTACGCTGCGCCGACGCTGGCACGACCTCCTCCAGCCGTGGGGATTGTCACCCCACGAGTACCGGGCACTCGACGTCATCGGACGCGCCGACGACCCCATCCGCCTCGGCGTCGTGGCCAAGGAACTGCGCATCGTTCCCCGCTCGGCCACCGAGGTCGTCGACCGCCTCCAGTCGCGGGGCCTCACCGAGCGGCTCCCCGATCCCGCCGACCGGCGCGCGGTCTGCGTGCAACTGACGGACGAGGGCCGCAGGATCCGGGCCGAGCTGGCCTCGGCCCGCGATGCCGACGCCGTCGAGATGTTCGACCGACTCGACACCGACGAACGCGCACGACTGTCCGATCTGCTGCACAAACTCGTCGACGACCGGCCGCGCTGATCCGTTCCGGTTCCGGGTACTCACATTCCCGACGGCGGCGACGTCTTCCCTACGAGGGCCTGTGCCCATGTTGCCCGCCCGATCGAGGAGAGCCCTGTGAAGACCATCGACAGCTGCAGTCGCGCGTCGACGCACTGAACCTGCCCGAGTCGACGAGCGAGCTCGACGAGCACGGCTGCGCCCTCACCGGGCCGCTGCTGACGCCGACGAATGCGCCGAGCTCGCGGCCCTGTGGGACGACGACGCCCGCTTCCGCACCACGGTCGACATGAGCCGCTACCGGTACGGACACGGCACCTACAAGTACTTCGGCTCACCCGTCCCCGACGCCGTCGCACACCTGCGCTCGGCGTTGTACCGGCAGCTGCTCGCCGTCGCGCGCTCGTGGGCCGAACGCCTCGGCGATCCGGCACCCTGGCCCGACGACTTCGACGACTGGCTCGACATGTGCCACGCGGCCGGCCAGACCGACCCCACCCCACTGATGCTGCGCTACACCACCGGCGACTGGAACGCCCTGCACCGCGACCTCTACGGCGACCTCGTGTTCCCACTGCAGGTCGTGATCGGGCTCGACCGGGTGGGCATCGACTACACCGGCGGCGAGTTCCTGCTGGTCGAACAACGACCCCGCGCGCAGTCGCGAGGCACCGTCACCGTGCTCGAGCAAGGCCACGCCCTGATCTTCACCACCCGCGACCGACCGATCCGCTCGGCGCGTGGATGGTCGCGGGCGCGGTCCGGCACGGCGTGAGCACCGTCCGTTCGGGCCTGCGTCGCACCCTCGGCCTGGTGCTGCACGATGCCGCCTGAGTGTCCCGGGCGCTGCCCGACGCGGCCTGCGTCGTTTCAGCGTTCGAAGATCCGCCGCGGATTGTCCACGAGCATCGTGGTGATCTGCTCGTCGGTCACGCCCCGTTCGCGCAGGGCCGGCAGTACCTCGTCGCTGATGTGGTTGTAGTTCCAGTTGGGCACGGCGGCCTGCTTCACGTCGTGCGGGAACCAGTCGATGAAGCACGACGCATCGTGCGAGAGCACCATGCGCTCGGTGTAACCGGCCTCCACGAGCGCGACCACCGTGTCGACGCGCTGCTCGAACGGCAACAGCAGGTCGAGGCCGAAGCGGTCCATCCCGAGAATCGAACCGGCGTCGGCGATGCGACACAGGTAGTCCAGATCGGTCGAATCACCACTGTGCCCGATCACCACCTTGGTGAGGTCGGCACCTTCCTCCGCGAGCACGCGTTGCGCCACCTCCCCCGACCCGGTATGCGGGTTGGTGTGCACCGTGATCGGCACGCCGGTCTCGACGTGCGCCTGCCCTACCGCTCGCATCACGCGCTCGACCCCCGACGTGAGTCCCGGAAGCTCGATGGCGCACTTGAGCATTCCGGCACGCACCCCCGTGCCGGCGATGCCCTCGCGGATGTCCTTCACGAACAGTTCGGTGAGCGGCTCCGGTCCGTCCACCAGAAGCCCCGGTCCGACGTTGTGGAACTGGAACGGCAGGTCGTTGTAGGTGTACAGACCGGTCGCGACGACGATGGAGATGTCCACCCGTTCGGCGACGCGCTGGATGCGCGGGATGTACCGGCCGAGACCGACCACCGTGGGATCGACGATCGTGTCGATGCCGCGCTCCGACAACGCGCTCAACTTCGCGACCGCGTCGTCGACGCGTTCGTCCTCGTCCCACGGGCTCGGGTAGTCGGGAAAGTTGGTGCGGATCTCCTCGCCGAGTACGAAGACGTGCTCGTGCATGAGGACTCTGCCCAGACGACCCGTGTCGAGAGGGCCGCGAACGGTGTCGACGGATGTCATGACCGGTGACGTTAGGACACCACCGGCGGCAGGGGCACCGATTTCACGAATCGGTGGGAGTCGACTCCTCGAGGGCCTGACGATAGCGACGCATGCCGCGCAACCACCGGTCGTAGTCGGCGCCCTTGTTCCGGTACATCTCGAGGACCTCCGGGTGCGGAAGGATCAGGAAATGCTCCTCCTCCATCGCGGCGAACACCGTCTCCGCGACGTCCGCGGGTTCGAGCACCGCACCGGCGGTCGTGACGGCCCGGGTGGCGAGTTCACCGAGCGCGTGCCCGGATGCGTCCCCCGAGTACAGCAGAGGTGTGTTGACGCCCATCGGCACAGGCAGCTCACCCTCACACCTTTGTCGCCGTAGGTCACCGACAGCCACTCGGCGAAACCGACGGCCGCGTGCTTGGTGACCGAGTAGGTGGCCGAGCCGATCTGTGTGAGCAGGCCGGCCGCCGACGCCGTGCTGACGAAATAGCCCTCGCCGCGTTCGACCCATCGGGGTACCAGCAGTCGCGCCGCACGGATGTGTGCGCGCAGGTTGACGTCGAAGGACTGTTCCCAGACCGAGTCCTCGATCTCCAGTCCGGGCACACCGGTGACACCCGCATTGGCGAAGTACAGGTCCACGGGACCGAACTCCGCTTCGGCGCGCTCGACGAGCCCGCGGATGTGTTCGTCGTCGGAGACGTCCGCCGCCACCGCGACGGCGCTGCCCGGGGTCTTCTCCCGGAGCGCCGTGACGACGCGCTGCGCCGCGTGTTCGTCGAGGTCGGCGACCACCACTCGTGCACCTCGCTCGACGAGGCCGGCAGCGATGGCGCCGCCGATTCCGCCGCCCCCGCCGGTCACGACGGCCACTCTGCCTTCGACCTTCATCGCTGATACCTCCCCGTCGAATCGCAGTGCCGTCCCGTGCGGCACAGTTGGTACGGAACCTGTCTACACGTATCACCGGCTGTAGGTACCGCCCACACGCACGGAGGTCGAGCACCCGGATGGACGAATTGTTCTCCGTCTCCCGTCCGCGACGCGAGATCGCGCCGGGCGCCGTGCACGTGCCCGACTGGCTCGGCCCGGACGAACAGCGCGAGCTCGTCGAGCTGTGTCGTGAATGGGCGCGCCCACCGGCGCCGATGCGGCACACCCTGCTGCCGGGTGGCGGACGGATGTCGGTGAGCACGGTGTGCCTCGGATGGCACTGGTCGCCGTACCGCTACACCCGCACCGCGATCGACGTCGACGAGGCTCCCGTTCCACCGCTACCCGACCGGCTCGTCGAACTCGGGCGACGTGCCGTCGCCGATGCCTACGACGATCCGGCGGCCGGGAACAGGTACGAGCCCGACACCGCGCTGATCAACTTCTACGACCGCGACGCGCGGATGGGCATGCACCAGGACAAGGACGAGCGGGTGAGCGCGCCGATCGTGTCGCTCAGCCTCGGGGACGCCTGCCTGTTCCGGTTCGGCAACACCGAGTCGCGCGGCCGGCCCTACACCGACGTGCGTCTCGAATCCGGCGACCTGTTCGTCTTCGGTGGGCCGTCGCGATTCGCGTATCACGGGGTGCCGGTCGTGTATCCGGACACCGGCAGCGCCCGCTGCGGACTCACCGCGGGGCGCCTCAACATCACCCTGCGGAGCACCGGACTCTCCTGACCGATCGCCCTCGAAATTCCGAACGTTCGGTCTGTGACTTTGTAACCAACTACACTCGAAGTAGCGGTTCTCCGACGAGAAATACGTCAAATCGGACGATATTCTCGTGCGGTAGTCATCGGTGTCGGGATCGATCACAGGAGACTGCATGTCCGACTTCGCTTGCCGTCGTGCCCTGGCGATCATCGCAGGACTCGCCCTCGGCCTGACCGGACCCGTCGCCGCCGCTGCCACTACCGGCACCGCGTCCACCGCCGGCGCGGAGACCTTCCGCCCGTGCCCGGAGCGGTTCGTCATCGCGGTCGACGGACCCGCAACCTCGACACCCCGGATTCGATCGATCCCGACTCGCCCCTCGCGAAGATCTCGCGCGATACGCGGCGCCCGGCACGGTGGTCGAGCACATCCGCTATCCCGCCGTCGTGGTTCCGGTGCCGAGTCCGGGTCGAGCGAGGGGTCGGGGCGTCTCGCCTACGACGAGTCCAAGAGGATCGGGCATCAGCGCCTGCGCGAGACGGTCACCGTCCGGCACGGCTCGTGCCCCGACAGCGAGCTCGTCGTCCTCGGTTACTCGCAGGGCGCGTCGATCGCCGGCGACGTCCTCGCCGAGATCGCGGCCGACGGTTCGGTGCCGCCGGAGCGGATCAGCGGTGTGCTGTACTCCGACCCGCGCGACACCCGGGGAGTCGAAACGCTCTTCCCGGGCGAGGTCGTCCCGGGCATCACGCTCGGCGGTGGTCGCGACGACTTCGGCACGATCGCCGTCGAACGGATCTGCATCGAGGGCGACGCGGTCTGCGACGGCGTGACGCCGGAGGAGAGCGAAGGGTGGTTGCGCGAGAACGTCACCGGCTACCTGAGGCTGCACACGACCTATCCCGACTACGACCCGTGAGGATCGTCGCACCAGGGAGAGCCCGGCCGGGGCATACCGGTTCGGTATCGTCGGTTCATGAGCGTCGAGTCCCCGGCCACCCACCTCCCCGCTTCCGGCGATGATCCTCTCGCGCTGGAGCGGCAGGTGTGTTTCGCGCTCGCCGTGGCGAACCGCGCCGTGCTCGCGGTCTATCGACCGATCCTCGACAGGCTGGGCCTGACCCACCCGCAGTACCTGGTGATGCTCGCCCTGTGGGAACGCTCGCCGCTGACGAGCAAGGAGGTGGGGCAGTTGCTCCAGCTCGACTCCCCCACCCTGTCTCCGCTGCTCAAGCGACTCGAAGCGCTGGGCCTGATCACCCGAGCACGCAGCGCGGCCGACGAACGGCAACTCGTCCTCGAACTCACCGACGCCGGACGGGCGCTGCGTGCCGAGGCCGAGTCGGTGCCGGGACAGGTCGTCGATGCCTCGATGTCGGGCTCGACGAACTCCAGGACCTGCACGCCGCGCTCGTCCGCGTCAACGCGGCGGCGTTGAAGGCCGGAGCACTCTGACAGATCGGTAGCTGCCGCAACCCCGACGGCGGCGGAAGGCCACCCAGCACAGCAGGACGATCGTGGGGAAACCCGCGCCGGCGCCGTCGTGATCCGGCCGGACGGTGATCCGGGGCGCCGCACACGCGGACGCCCCGGGACCGGCTCAGCGCGGGAGTTCGAGCGTCGTCGGCACCAGCGGAACCGAGGCCTCGCCGGTGTAGACGAGGAAGGTGAACGACTCCTGGAAGTACAGGTTCACCGTCTCGGCGTCGTGCGAGAGGTAGCCGATCGACAGATCCTGACCGACCTGCAGGTCGTAGTCGCCACCGCGCGTGGTCAGCACGAACGCGCCGTCGATCGCCGGGGCCAGATGAGATCACCGTCGATGAGGCGGCGCAGCTGTTCGCGGATCGGATAACCGTGGTCGGACGTCTCGCTGACCTTGGTGTACTCGTCGGCGCCGAGCAGGATCGAGTACGGGCCACCCACACCCGCCAGTCGCAGCTGCGACAACGCCTGGCTGATGATCTCCGGGAAGTCGCGAGGATCCTCGGGCAGCTGCAGGGACGGGTTCGACGACGACGCCCGGATGCCCTCGATACCCGCGGCCGCGTAGCCCTCGAAGATCGCGCGGTCCTCGGCGAAGGCGATCTGGCGGGCCGCTTCCTTGACGGCATCGAGGTCGATGTCGCGGGAACCGCGCTCGACGCTGTCGATCTCCTCGCGCGACAGGGTGAACGGCACCCGCAGTTCGACGACCGGCGCGACGCGGTGCTGGCGTGCCCGCACCCCGGCGGCCGGGGGCTCGGATCTCACGGGTGCGGCCGAGCACC
>LATQ01000001.1:1813512-1814878 GCA_001017865.1 Rhodococcus sp. IITR03 | reverse complement strand
CGCGATGAGCAGCTCGTCGTGGACGACGCGAAACGCTTGCCGAGGGTGGTGGCCTGCGCCGCGACGTTGTGCGAGCGACCGGCCATGACGAGCGAGGCGTACTCGGTGGCGCGCTCGGCGAGGCGTGCGGCCACGGCGACACCGTGGGAGTGGACGTGCTCGAGCGACCGCAGGATCTGCAGCTGCTCGACGTTCTCGGTGAGGTCGCGGCTGGTCATGCCCTTGTGGACGTGCTCGTGACCGGCGAGGGCGTTGAACTCCTCGATGCGAGCCTTGACGTCGTGACGGGTGACGCGTTCGCGCTGTGCGATGGACTCGAGGTCGACCTGCTCGACCACGCGTTCGTAGTCGGCGATCGCCTCGGCGGGAACGTCGATCCCGAGTTCGGCCTGCGCCCGCAGCACCGCGAGCCACAGCTGCCGCTCGAGCACGATCTTGTACTCGGGCGACCACAGGTCCCGGAGTTCGGGGCTGGCGTAGCGGGTGGCGAGGACGTTGGGGATGTGGCTCACACAAGTGAGTTTACGGTCCGGGTCTGCTCCCACATTCCCCGACCTCAATCCTCGACCGGGGGCCGCGACGGTCTCGACGACGTCGAGCAGGATGCCGCGCGCGAGCGAGCGCGGGTCGGGATCGAGCTCGCCCAGTCCGCCGAGGACCGCGCCGTCCACGACCGCCACGAGCCCGGCGCACCTCGCGGGGTCGCACCGATCGGCAGCAGCGTTCGAGCAGGTCGGTGAGCAGATGGTCGATCTGTTCACGCATGCGGACCTGCACGTCGCGCAGTTCCGGATAGCGGGCCGTGGCGACGCACCGCTCGTACCGGGAGATCAGGCGTTCGCGGTCGATGCCGCCGTCGCAGTCCCGCGGTCCGATGAGCAGTTCGACGATGAGATCGGCCGTGCCCTCGAGGCTGCGCGGGAGCGGCTCGATGTCGCGGACGCGCTCGCGCATCGCGTCGAGTTCCCGCTCGCTGTTGTAGTCGACCGCGCATGCGACGAGGTCGTCGAGCGATTCGAAGTAGTAGGTGGTCGACGCGAGCGGCAGGCCCGCGCGGGTGGCGACGGCCCGGTGCCGGACGGCGTCGATCCCCCCTTCGAGGATGAGGTCGGCCGCTGCCTCGACCAGCGCCTGACGGCGCCGTTCGCCCTTCGGGGTCGCAGCAATCGACACCTTCTCATGGTGACAGTCCCGAGCGTCTCACCAGGGGAAAACGGAATTGGAGACCAACCGGTACCATTGCGCCCGCCCGCGCGTGTCGAGTCCTCGGCGGCGCCGCCCCGCGAGTAGGTCATCGAACGATCGGAGCCGTACCGGATGAGACGTCGACGCTTTCTGCAGGCATCGCTTCTCGGGGCGCCTGCGG
>LATQ01000001.1:1807933-1813412 GCA_001017865.1 Rhodococcus sp. IITR03 | reverse complement strand
TCGCGTCACGCTCGTCAGGTCAGTCGGCGCATCGCCAGTCGCTCTGCCGAGCGCGCACGAGCCAGTAGGCCAGACGCGCCTCGACCTCGCCGGGCAGGACCCGGACGAGATCGGGGTGCCGATCGGCCATGAAGCACGGCAGCAGACCGAGGCCTCCGGCGGCACGGGTCGCCTCGACGTGCACGAACACGTTCGTCGAGCTGATCGAATCCTGCATGTCGGGGGCGATGCGCCGCGCGACGTCGAGATCGTCGACCTGCAGCATCGAATCGATGAAGTACACGAGGGTGTGTTCACGCAGGTCGCGGACCGACGACGGGGAGCCGTGCGTGGCGAGATAGTCGCGCGACGCGTAGAGGCCCAGGTTGTAGTCGGCGAGGCGGTGCGCTTCGGCCCGATGCACCTGCGGGCGTCCCACGACCACCTCGATGTCCATGCCGGATCGTTGCTGCGAGGCGCGACGGGTGGTCGCGACGATCTCGACGGAGATACCCGGATGGCGTTGCCGCACGAGCGCGCCGGCCGGGGCGGCGATGTATGCGCTGAAGCCGTCGGTGGCGGAGATACGCACGACGCCTTCGAGGCGGCGCTCACCCCGGGGTTCCGCAGAGTCCCGACCGCGGCTCGATGCGTTCGGCGGCCTCGAGCGCCTCGCGACCGAGGTCGGTCAGTTCCCATCCCGCCGCCGACCGCGCGAGCACGCGACCACCGAGCTGCGCTCGAGCGAGGCGATCCGCCGGGAGATCGTGGTGTGGTTGACGCCCAGGTCGTCGGCGGCGCTGGTGAACCTGCCGCTGCGCCCGACGGCGAGCAGGACGAGGAGGTCATCGGCCGAGGGCACGCTCATGTGTGCAGTTTTGCAGATCGCATCTGCGAATCGCGTCATTGTGGATGCATATGTGCGTACCGATACTCGGCCTATGCGTTTGGAAGTGTTCCCCGTCACACAGCGTCCCGGGAGGGTGCAGGCATGAGCGTCGAACAGGCACGAACGGATGGACCGGAGAGTTCACCGTCGGCATTGCGCAGGGTCGTCGGTGCGTCCATGGCGGGCACCGTCGTCGAGTGGTACGAGTTCTTCCTCTACGGCACCGCCGCAACCCTCGTCTTCGCCAAGGTCTTCTTCCCCGACGGCGGCAACGAACTCGACGCGATCATCGCGGCGTTCGTCACCTACGCCGTGGGCTTCGTCGCCCGGCCGCTCGGCGGGATCGTCTTCGGCCACTTCGGTGACCGGTTCGGACGCAAGCAACTGCTGCAGACCAGCATCATCATGGTCGGCGTCGCGACCTTC
This sequence comes from Rhodococcus sp. IITR03, assembly GCA_001017865.1. The sequence goes on along the minus strand of LATQ01000001.1, from coordinate 1,812,118 downwards.
CTGATGGGCTGCCTGCCGACCTTCGGTGCCATCGGATACTGGGCGCCGGCGCTGCTCGTGACGCTCCGGTTCATCCAGGGCTTCGCGGTCGGCGGCGAGTGGGGCGGCGCGGTACTGCTGGTCGCCGAACACAGCCCCAACCGCTCACGCGGGTTCTGGTCGTCGTGGCCGCAGGCCGGTGTGCCGATGGGCAATCTCCTCGCGACGATCGTCCTGCTCGTCCTCACCACCACGTTGCCCGAATCGGCCTTCCTGTCGTGGGGCTGGCGAGTCGCGTTCTGGCTCTCGGCCGTCATCGTGCTGATCGGCTACTACATCCGCACCAAGGTCACCGACGCCCGATCTTCCTCGAGGCGCAGCAGGAGGCCGACAAGCTCAAGGAGACGTCGTTCAACGTCTTCGAGGTGCTCAAGCGCTACCCGCGCGGCGTGTTCACGGCCATGGGCCTGCGGTTCGCCGAGAACGTCATGTACTACCTCGTCGTCACCTTCTCGATCACCTATCTGAAGATCGTCGTCGGTGCCGACACCAGCCACATCCTGTGGTGGATGCTCGCCGCGCACGCCGTGCACTTCGTGATCATCCCGATGGTCGGACGACTGTCGGACACGCTGGGACGCCGTCCCGTCTACATGATCGGTGCCGTCACCGCCGGTGCCTGGGGCTTCCTCGCCTTCCCGATGATGGACACCGGCAACAGTGCGTGGATCGTCTCGGCGATCGTCATCGGACTCGTCTTCCACTCGTTCATGTATGCGGGGCAGCCGGCGATCATGGCGGAGATGTTCCCGACCCGCATGCGCTACTCGGGCGTCTCGCTCGGCTATCAGGTCACCTCGATCGTCGCCGGGTCGCTCGCCCCGATCATCGCCGCGAGCCTGCTCAGCCGCTTCGAGTCGTCGGTCCCGATCTCCTTCTATCTGCTCGGCTCGTCGCTGATCACGATCGTCGCGGTGATCGCGGCCCGGGAGACGAAGGGCATCTCGCTGCGCGACATCGACGCCGCGGACGCGGAAACCGTCGCCCAGGAGAAGGCCGCCGAGAACGCCAGGGTCTCGGCATGAGGGCCCGCACCGCACTCGTGACCGGTGGTGCCGGCGGGATCGGGGCGGCCTGTGCCCGCGCTCTCGCTCGGCAGGGAGTCCGCGTGACCGTCGCCGATGTCGACGAGGTCGCCGCGAAGACGCTCGCCCACGAGATCGGGGAGAGGGGTGGGGGGTCGACCTGCTCGACACCGACGGCCTCGACGGTCTCCGCCTCGACGTCGACATCCTCGTCAACAACGCCGGCATCCAGGTGGTGCGGCCGGTGGAGGACTTCGCCCTCGCCGACTTCCGCCGCATCCAGACGCTCATGGTCGAGGCGCCCTTCCTGCTCGTGAAGGCCGCGCTGCCCGGCATGTACGAGCGGGGCTTCGGCCGGATCGTGAACATCTCGTCGGTCCACGGGCTGCGGGCGTCGGCGTTCAAGGCCGGGTACGTCACCGCCAAGCACGGCCTCGAGGGGTTCTCCAAGGTCGTCGCGCTCGAGGGCGGCCCCCGCGGCGTGACGAGCAACTGCGTCAATCCGGGTTACGTCCGTACCCCGCTGGTGGAGAAGCAGATCTCGGAACAGGCCCGCGCGCACGACATCCCGGAGGATCGCGTGCTCTCGGATGTGCTGCTCACCGATCAGGCGGTGACCCGGCTGGTCGAGCCGGAGGAGGTGGCCTCGCTCGTGTCGTGGCTGGCCTCCGACGAGGCCGGGATGGTCACCGGCGCGTCGTACACGATGGACGGCGGCTGGTCGGCCCACTGACAGGACGGTCCGACTGCAATCACCGACCCGCGTCCCGGATTCCGGGGCGCGGGTCAGTGCGCGTCGGCACCGTCGAGGACGAGCTGGACCTGGGCGTGCAGAGCGTGGGTCAGATACTCGCGCGGATAGAGTTCGGGGCTGGCCGCCGCGTCGAGCGCAAGCCCGTTCGCGGCCGAGAGCAGCAGGGCGGCCCGGGTCTCCGGGTCGGGTGTACCGGCGCGGATCAATACGCGCGCTATGCCCGTGCGGATCGTGAACAGGGTGGCGGTGCGGATGGCGCTCAGCGCGGGGGAGGTGACCGCCCGCACGGCGAACGCCGACATCACGTGCACCTCGCTGCCACGTTCCTCGTCGAGGGGAAGCAGCTGGCTGAGTGCGGAGAACAGGGTGCGCGCCGGATCGATGTCGGGATCGACGTTCGTCAGCCGGTTCAGCACCCGGTCCGAGAGGGTACGGAACGAGTACGCGAGCATCTCGTCCTTGGTCGGGAAATGGTGCTGCACCGCCCCGATCGAGACCCCTGCCTCGTTGGCCACCTCCCGCACGCTCGCCGCGTCGAGACCGTTGCGTGCGGCCACGTCGAGCAGGGCCGCAGCGAGCCTGGTGGGGCTGGTGGTGACGTAGGGGCGCGTGCGCATGGGGAGCACCGTAGCCGAGCTCTCCACCGTACGAACGTACGGGGAGGTGGGAATCACACCCCGCCGGTGAGCTCGTGATCGGAGAGGAAACGGACCGCCACCGTCAGCGCGGCTGCGAACGCCGCTGCGATCCACAGGGCGTGCAAACCCAGTACCCGGTGGGCGAGCGCGCCGAGAACGGCACCCGTCACCAAGCCGCCCCACAGGCCCAGATAGGGCAGCCAGCTCCAGCGCGGACCGCCGAAGAAGGCCGCCGCGATCCGCTGCCCGATCTTGACCAGCGCACCCGTCATGTAGGTGAGGGCGACGGTCGTCTCCCCGTGCCGCCGGAACACCGAGTTCTCCGTTCCCATGGCCAAGGTCATCGCGATCACCGCGACCGGTGTCCGGTCCACGAGGACCGCCGCGGCGGCGATCGTCAGCAACACCGTCACCGTCGCGAGGACCGCGGTCTTGCGGGTCCGCCGGTCTCGGTCGGTCAGTTCCGCCACCACACTGCCGAGGATCACCCCGACCACGAACAGCGCGAGCACGCCGCCGATGAGCGCGACCGTCTGCCACGCACCGTCGGCCGTCCCGACCGCGAAGCGCGTGGAGTTGCCGCTCATGAACGACACGAAGACGCCGCCCAGGGTGATGAAACCGAGGGCATCGATGAACCCCGCGAGAGAGGACAGCGCGATCGCGAGTCCCTGCAACTGCCTGCCGTAACCGACCACCAGACGATAGTAGGAACCGTTCCTGCCGGACGCCGACGATGTCGCTCCCGGATACTTACGCGGTGTAACGACCGGGCGTGGTGGGCGCGATGAACAAGGGGAGCCGTCCGGCGCCGTCGTTCTCAGGAGTTCCCTCGATGTCCTTGCCCCGCTTGTCGTCCCGGCTGTCCGTGCTCGTCGTCGCGACGGTCGCGGGTCTGACCCTCACCGGTTGCGATTCGACCACCGAGGACACCTCCGTCGCTCCGGCGGCGACCTCCGAACGGTCCCCGGCACCGAGCTCCGATACCCCCACGACGACACCGTCCCCCACCACGACGCGTCCCACTTCGGCGACCGCGCCGGGTCCGCTCTGCGTCCAACCCGGCAGCGTCGGCGGATTCGTCGGAGGCCCTGGCCCGGCTGGCGACCCTGCCGTCAAGGGGCGCGCGCCCAAGACCGGGTACAGCCGCGACCTGTTCGGCCAGGCGTGGAGTGACGACGTGTCGGTGGAGTTCGGGGGCAACGGCTGCGACACCCGCAACGACATCCTGCGACGCGACCTGGTCGACATCGTCTACCGGCCCGGTACCCGCGATTGTGTCGTGGCGTCGGGAACGTTGAACGATGTGTACACCGGCACGACGATCGCGTTCACCCGCGGACAGGACACCTCGACCGCGGTGCAGATCGACCACGTCGTCGCGTTGTCGGACGCGTGGCAGAAGGGTGCACAGCAGCTCGACGCGGGCACCCGGGCCGATTTCGCGAACGACCCGCGCAACCTCCAGGCCGTGGACGGGCCGACCAATCAGCAGAAGAGCGACGGCGACGCCGCGACCTGGCTGCCTCCGAACCGCGCGTACCGCTGCACGTACGTCGCGCGGCAGATCGAGGTCAAGGCGATCTACGGCCTGTGGGTGACGCAGGCCGAGCACGACGCGATGGCGCGCGTCCTCACCGAATGCGGAGGTGGGTCTCCCGCAGCTGCACCCGCTCCCGCACCCACCCACGACGACGCGACCGGCGCCCGCACCTGCGCCCGCACCCGC
>LATQ01000001.1:1806392-1807833 GCA_001017865.1 Rhodococcus sp. IITR03 | reverse complement strand
CGCGGTGACCGGCGGGAGCGCGGCTGCGGCGCGGGGGATGCGGCGGGCGAGTTCCTCGACGCTGCGGGCCTCGAACAGGTCGCGGATGGTGACGTCCACGCCGAGTTCGGAGCGGATGCGGCCGATGATTCGCATGGCGATCATCGAGTGCCCGCCGAGTTCGAAGAAGTCGTCGTCGGCGCCGACCTCGTCGATGCCGAGGACGTCGGCGAAGATCTCGCACAGGACCTTCTCGGTCTCGGTGCGCGGTGCGCGTCCACCGAGGCCGGTCGCGGCCTGCGGTTCGGGCAGGGCGCGGGTGTCGAGCTTGCCGTTGACGGTCATCGGCACGGAGTCGATGAGCTGCACTCCGGCCGGGACCATGTAGTCGGGCAGCTGGGCACGCAGGTGTGCGACGAGCCGCGAGGACAGATCGGACGGATCACCATCTCCCACCGGAACGGCGTAAGCGGCAAGTCGTTTCGTGCCCGGCACGAGCGGGTCGTCGACGGCGATCACCGCGGCGGTGCCGACCTCGGGATGCTCCTCGAGCACGGCCGCGATCTCGTGCAGTTCGACGCGGTAGCCGCGGATCTTGACCTGGTCGTCGACGCGGCCGAGATAGTCGAGGTTGCCGTCGGACCGTCGGCGCATGAGGTCGCCCGTGCGGTACATGCGACCACCGGCCGACCACGGGTCGGCGACGAACCGGTCGGCGGTGAGGCCGAAGCGGTTCAGATAGCCGCGGGCGAGACCGACACCGGCGATGTACAACTCGCCGACGACACCGTCGACGACGGGCCGCAGCCACGGGTCGAGGATGTAGGCGCGGGTCGCGCGGATCGGGACGCCGACCGTGGGGGTCGCGCTGTCGTCGGTGCCACCGCCGAGGGTGTTGATCGTGTACTCGGTGGGGCCGTAGAGGTTGTACCCGAGGTGCCGTCGGTCTCGCGCAGGCGCGTCCACACCGAATCCGACACGGCCTCACCGCCGAGCAGGACGAGCGGCGGGCGGTGCTGTCCCGGCCTCTCGTCGAGCATGCCGTCCGCGATCAGCTGCGTCGCGTAGGTGGGGGTGACGTTGACGACGTCGATGGCGTGGGTGTTGCAGTACTCGACGAGCGCGGTGGCGTCGCGTCGCAGGTCCTCGTCGCAGACGTGCACCTCGTGGCCCTCGACGAGCCAGAGCAGTTCCTCCCACGACATGTCGAAGGCGAACGACACGGTGTGCGCGACCCGCATCCGGCGTCCGTCCACCGACGAGACCACCGGATCGAAGATCTCGTCCTGGTGGTTGCGCTGCATGTTGGTCAGGCCCCGATAGGGGGTGACCACACCCTTCGGCTTGCCGGTGGACCCGGAGGTGTAGATGACGTAGGCGGGGTGCTCGGAGCCGGCCGGGCGGCCCGGGCGAACGCGCCGAGTTCGGCGTCGGTCAGCGGCGCGGCATCCGCCGTGAGGGT
>LATQ01000001.1:1790017-1806292 GCA_001017865.1 Rhodococcus sp. IITR03 | reverse complement strand
GGGACGGGCCCCCTCGCGACGGGACCGATCGCGACCGGCCCGATACCCACCGGCCCGATCGCGTCGGGTCCGCTGGCCACGGGCCCGATCCCCGTGCTTCGCACGGGTCGTCGTCGGGCCGGGAGGCAGGATCGTCCGTACAGACGACGAGAGCCACGCTGCGCTTTCGGCGCGGGCGTGACTCTCGGCGGATCTGACGGAAGCGTTCAGCTGCCCTGGCGGGCCTTCTCGTCGGCTTCCATTGCGTCGCGAAGGCTCTTCGGACGCATATCGGTCCAATTCTGCTCGACGTACTCGACGCAAGCGGCGCGCGACTCTTCGCCGAATACCACCCGCCACCCCTGCGGAACCTCGGCGAAGGTCGGCCACAGCGAGTACTGCTCCTCATCATTGATGAGGACGTAGAAGCGGCCGTCTTCGTCGTCAAATGGATTCGTGCTCATCTCGCCTCACTTGTTGCTAGGTGTGATGGTCCGATATCCTACCAAGCTCGTCGATTCCTCCCCCGGCTCCGGGCAGACGGAGCTCGCGGCGTTCGACGATCGAGGTCAGGATCTCACCCGCGCGGATCGCTGCGTTGGACAGCAACGACGCGGTCAGACCGTGTGTCTTCTCGGTTCCGCCCTGCAGGTAGACGTCGGCCGTGACGTTCTCGGGCAGCGGCAGACGGTAGTCGCGGGCGACGGACAGAACGGGTGTCTCGGGCGCGAGATCCCCCAGCAGCGGCGTGAGAGGCGTGGGCTCGAAGCCGGTCGCGAGGACCACGGCATCGCACTCGAGGGTCTCGGTGTCGCCTTCGAGATTGTCGCGGATCTCGACGGTGACTCCCGCGTCGATCTCGATCGCCGACACGACCTCCGAGGCACGACGCATGAACAGGCGGCGACGACCGCTCACCCGTTCGCGGTATTCGGTCGCGTAGAGCGCTCGATGAGTTCGGGCGAGACGACCGAGTAGTTGGTGCTGCGGTGCAGGGCGAGCAGACGCTCACGCTCGGACAGCGGGGCCGCGTGCAGCTCGTCGACGACCTGCGGGTCGAAGATGCGGTTCGCGTACGGGCTGTCGTCGGCGGGGCTGTACCCGAAGCGGTTGAAGACGTTGTGGACCTCGGCCTGCGGGTAGTGCGTGTGGAGGTACTGCACGACCTCGGCAGCGCTCTGCCCCGCACCGACCACCACGAAGCGCTGGTGCTGCGGCTCCGGCATGTCCTCGATGTGGAAGAGGAAGTGGTGGTTGTGGAAGCAGCGGGCGGACTCGGTCGCCCACTTCGGGAGCCGGGCACGCAGTCCGACTCCGACCACGACGCTGTGCGCGTACACGACGGCGCCGTCGGCGGTCCGCACGGCGAACAGGTCGGCAACCCCGTTGTGGTTGCGGACGGTCTCGACCGAGACGACCTCGGTTCCGTAGCGGACGTCGGCATCGACGCGCGTGGCCGCCCACTGCAGGTAGTCCTGGAACTCGTGACGTGTGGGGAAGAACGTCTGGTGGTTGACGAAGTCCACGAGACGGCCACGGTCGTGCAGGTAGGAGAAGAAACTGTACGAGCTCGTGGGGTTACGGAAGGTGACCAGATCCTTGGGGAACGCGATCTGCATCGTGGCGCCCTCGAGCAGCATGCCCGGGTGCCAGGCGAAGGCCGACTGGCGTTCGAAGAAACGTGCCCGGATCGCCGAGGAGGGATTGTCGGTGTTGTGCTCCTCGACGGCGATCGCGAGCGCCAGGTTCGAGGGGCCGAAACCGATACCGACGAGGTCGAAGACGTCTCCTTGCGAGTTGCCTCCGACCTCCCCGCGTCATCGGCGACAAGGCTGGAACGGTCGGTCATCACTCAACTTCCGTACTAGGGGGGCCGGAGGGCCCATGATCGGTTCGTACGAGACTCGAAGGTAGCTCAGGCTAACCTTTGTTCGGTGAGCGTACCAGTGCCCGACGGTCCGCGGGACGTCCCGATCTCCCGGATCACAGGGGACCTTCGTCGCATGTCGACGACGACGGGCGCGGTGGTTCGTCGCCGATCCCACCGCGCCCGCCTGCCGATTTCCCTTGTGAAGGGATTCCTCTAAGAAGCCAGGAAGTCCACCAGGATCTTGTTGACCGCCTCGGGCCGCTCGAGATAGCCGTAGTGCCCGGCGTCCGGGATCTCCTCGTAGCGCGCACCCGGAATGGCGTCCGCCACCTCGCGCGACAGATAGGCCGGGATCATCCGGTCGTCGGCGAATCCGACGGCCAGGCACGGCACGGTGATGCCGCGGTAGGCCGCGCGCCGATCGAACTCCCGGTCCATGCCGAGCTGCGCGCGCACCCCTGCCGACACCTTTCCTCCGCTGAACTCGAAGACATCCAGCCAGTCGCGGGCGGTGTGCTCGTCGGCCAGCGAGGCCGGCGACAGATTCATCACGGCCGTGACGGCGGCCTGGTACTTCGGCGGCAGTTCGACGCCGCTGTCGTAGAGCTGCCGCTCGCCCTCGGTGAGCGTCAGCTGGAACTGGTCCATGCGGGCGTGGCCGGCCAGGAAGACGGCCTTGCGGACGAGTTCGGGACGGGCGAGCGCCAGCTCCTGCGCGACACGCGCCCCCATCGACGTACCGATCACGTAGGCGGGGCCGCCGAGCAGTTCGATCAGACCGGCGGTGTCCTTCACCAGGTCGTCGATGGTCATGCCGCCGAGGCTCTCGCCCGACGGTGCGATGCCGCGGTTGTCGAAGGTGGCGACCCGGTAGCCGGCCTTGACGAGCGCGGGCACCTGGTGCAGATCCCACACGCGCCCCGGACTACCCGTTCCCATGATGAGGACGACGAGATCGCCCGTTCCTTGACCTGGTAGTTCAGCGGGATGCCGTTCACGGTGGCAATGGGCATGAATACCTTCCTCGACGAGAGCGCGGTTGTGCGCCGCGGGTCGGCGCCGTGACGTCGTGCGCCGGAAACACACACCGTGTACCTACAGCACGACCGTCCTACGGTACCGCGACGTAGACGTGCAGGACCGTGCCAGGACCGCCCTCGGAAGGCGGGTGGCGGTGAGCTGTCCGATTCTCCTAGAGTCGAAGGACGATGCGTGCTCGCACAGAGCAGCGACCCCGGGAGGACATCATGGCCGCGGATCCGACCACCGCGAACGACATCGCCGACGAGGATCTCGAACCCGTCGCCGACGAAACCGCACGGCAGGCGCAGCGAGTCGTCGCCGCTACGCAGAGAATGCGGACGAGTGCCGCATGCTGCTGTCGATGCTCGGCATCGGTCCCAGCGACAAGCCCTGACGAGCACGACACCCACCCCGGTGCCGGTGGCGGCACCCACCCCTGCCGGGCCGGCGACGGCACCGGCCCCGAAAGAGGACCACAACGTGACAGCAGGCGAAGCGAACGCAGCGGGGAACCACGACTCGCACGCCGGGTCGGACTTCGTGGTCGTCGCCAATCGCCTGCCGGTCGACCTCGAACGGCTTCCCGACGGCACCACCCGCTGGAAGCGCAGTCCGGGCGACTCGTCACCGCGCTCGAGCCGATCCTGCGTTCGAACAACGGCGCGTGGGTCGGCTGGGCCGGCGTGGCCGACGCCGAGTCCGGTGTCATCGTCGAGGACGGGCTGACCCTGCACTCGGTGCGGTTGAGCACCGAGGACATCGCCGAATACTACGAGGGGTTCTCCAACGCCACGCTGTGGCCGCTCTACCACGACGTGATCGTGCGCCCGGAGTACCGGCGCGAATGGTGGAACTCCTACGTCGAGATCAACCGCCGCTTCGCCGAGGAGACCGCGAAGGCCGCCGCGGAGGGCGCGACCGTCTGGATCCAGGACTACCAGCTGCAGCTGGTGCCGAAGATGCTGCGGATGCTCCGTCCCGATCTGACGATCGGCTTCTTCCTGCACATCCCGTTCCCGCCCATCGAGCTGTTCATGCAACTGCCGTGGCGCACCGAGATCGTCGAGGGTCTGCTCGGCGCCGATCTCATCGGTTTCCACCTTCCCGGTGGTGCCCAGAACTTCCTGTATCTCGCCCGACGTCTGCAGGTGCCCAGACCTCACGCGGCAACATCGGGATCCGGTCGAAGCTCGGCGTGGTCCAGGTCGGCTTCCGCTCGGTGCGCGTCGGCGCTTTCCCCATCTCCATCGAATCGGGCCGGCTCGACCAGCAGTCGCGGAGCAAGGCCATCCGCGATCGCGCCAAGGCGTTGCGCAAGGAACTCGGCAACCCGAAGAAGATCCTGCTCGGCGTCGACCGCCTCGACTACACCAAGGGCATCGACGTGCGGCTCGAGGCGGTGCACGAACTTCTCGCCGAGGGTCGCATGGACCGAAGGACACCGTGATGGTGCAGCTCGCGACCCCGAGCCGGGAGCGCGTCGATTCCTACGTCCACATGCGCGGCGAGATCGAGCGGACGGTCAGCCGCATCAACGGCGAGTACGCCGAGGTGGGGCGTCCGGTGGTGCACTACATCCACCGCCCGGTCCCCCGCGACGAGCTCATCGCGTTCTTCGTCGCGGCCGACGTCATGCTGGTGACCCCCTTGCGCGACGGCATGAACCTCGTCGCCAAGGAGTACATCGCGTGCCGCAGCGATCTCGGCGGCGCGTTGGTGCTCAGCGAGTTCACCGGTGCCGCAGCCGAACTGCGGCAGTCGTTCCAGTGCAACCCGCACGACCTCGAGGACGTCAAGGACAAGATCCAGGCCGCGATCGAGGTGCCGCGCGAGGACGGCCGCAAGAGGATGCGTGCGCTGCGCCGTCAGGTGCTCACGCACGACGTGGATCGCTGGGCCCGTTCGTTCCTCGACACCCTCGCCAACACCGGCGCCGCCGGGCGCGCGCTGATCGCGCCGGGTGAGGAGGGCGAACCCGACCCCACCTGACGGCTCTCTCCTAGATCGGGGTCAACCGGCCGACGAGCCAACGCCCGTCCTGCTTTTCGAGTTCGACACGCACCCGGCTGCCGCTGCTCACCGCTTCGGGGTTCTCCGAACTCGTCGTGATCTGGTTGAGGAACAGCAGGGTCACGGCGCTGTCGGCGTCGGCGGAGACCACCGACGACGCCTGCACGCTCACCTGCACGCTGATCGCCTTCTCCTTGGCGCCCGGCGCGATGATGTTCTTCATCAGATTCGTGTACTCGTCGCGGAAGTCGCCGGTTAGACCTCTGCGGCGGCGTCGGTCTGCGCGTCCACCTGATCGTGGGTGTAGGCGAGCATCGCGACCGCCTGTTCCTCCGCAGCGACCCGCGCCTCCGTCCGTGCCGTCTCGGCGGCGGACTGCTGGACGGTGCCGTAGGCGAGCCATCCCACCAGGACCGCGAAAACCAGTGCCACGACCGACAATCCGATCGCGATGTGCGCAGGTACGATGCCTTCGTCGCCTCCGCGTCGGAGGGGTCCGCTGGTGAAGCCTCGACGGCGGTGGATCCGCCCGTCTCCTCGGTCTCGCCGGACACGGCGTCGTCGGACACCTTGCCGGACACGGCGTCGTCGGACACCTTGCCCGACACGGCTTCGTCGGACACAGTGTCATCGGTCGTCTTGTCGAGCGTCACGCGATCGTCCTTCTCGTCGGTCACGGCACGAACTCCACCTTCGACGCCAACAATCTGCCGTTCTCGTCGCAGATCGTCACCCGCAGTCGGAAGTCGCGTGCTTCGGGTTCGGTCTGGTCGGCGTTGCTCACCATCGCGCGGGAGGCAACGAGCGACGACGCGCACGTGCCGTCCTCGTTCTGAATCCCCGCTTCGAGGACCTCACCGGTGGTGTCGACACCCGCCTGTTGCACGACCTCCACGAAAGGTCCTTCGCGGCCCTCGAACTCGGCCTTGAAATCACCCGTCGCGCCGTCGAGCAGACGGGCGACGTCGCGTCGGCGGTGTCGGCGTTGATGGTGGTCAGGTTGAGCACCGTCTGCCGTGCGGCCTGCAGGTACGCCTCCCGCCGCTCGTCGCGTTCGTTCGCGGACTGCCGGTCGACGATGAGCCAGGCCCCGACCGCCACGAGCGCGATCACCAGCACGGACGCGATGATCGCGACCGGCTTGGCCCATCTCGGCGTCGTCTTCTTGTCGATCTCGTCTGCCATCAGCCCTGCTGCGCCTTCATGTAACTCTCCAAGCTCCGATCTCCACCGAGATCGGCGTGCGTGTACACGGTGCCGTCGGGACCAATGTACGTCCCGGTCTGCGGATCGATCCGTCGCGCCGCGACCCCGCGGGAGCCGTGTCGTCTCCCCCGCCGTAGGAGGCGGGCGTGGGTGCGACGTTCTCCGAGGCCACCGGCGTGGGCGGCCCGGTCCACGGATTGTCCGAGTAGGTGGGGCTGTACCGGTGCGGCACGTGTCGGGCGTCGGTGCGCGACGGCCCGGGTACTCCATGCACGGCAGGTTCCGGGCACCGCGGATCGCGTTCGGATAGTCCTGCGGCAGTTGGCAGAAGACGTCGCCCGGGGTGTCGACCATGGACGTGTCGGCCGGGCTGCGCCACTGTTCCGGCGGCACGAAACCGGCCAGACACGGCGGCGGATCGTGCAACTGCAGGTGGAAGTCCACCACGGCACCGTCCTCGGGCGGGCCGTCGCCGGCCGCGGTGATCAGGGCCGTCGTCATCGGCGGGTACAGCACCAGGATCTGCTCGATGCCGGCGTTGTAGATGACGCCCACCTCGCCGACGCTCACCAGATTCGCGAGCAGCAGCGGCAGCGTCGGTTTCAGGTCCTGCAGTAGCGATTCGGCTTCGGCGGCAGCGCCCGGTCCGATGTCGAGCAGGGCCCGCAGGTCGGGGTCGCTCTCGCGCAGACGATCGGTGAACGTCACCATGTCGCGTGTCCACGACCGGATGGCGTCGCTCGTGACCACCTGCGTGTCGAGCAGCGGACCGATCTGGTCGATCAACTGCCGTGTCTCGGCACTGTTCGCCGAGGCCTCCTGCACGAACAGGCGCGTCGAGTCGATCAGTTCCTGCAGTTCGGGTCCGGAACCGTTGAAGCGTCGAACGCCTCGTCGACCACGGTCTGCAGTCGCGTGTCGCCGATCGAGGCGAGCAGCACGTCGGCCTGGTCGAGCAGGGCACCGACCTCCTGCGGCACCGTCGTGCGGTCGATCGGGATCACGTCGCCGTCGGCCAGGCCGTTCGCCGCCCGAACCGTCGGCGCGGGGCACGAGATCGACGTACTGCTCACCGACCGCCGAGACGCTGCGCACGGCCGCGTCGACGTCGGCGGGGATCTTCGCGTCGCTGTCGATGGACAACGTCGCCTCGACGCCCGTCGGCGACAACGAGACGCTCCGGACGGTGCCGACGGTGTTGCCGCGGTAGGTGACGTTCGAATGCGGGTACAGGCCACCGGTCGACTGGAGTTCGACGACCACCTCGTACCGCCCGACCCCGAACAGAGCGGGCAGCCGCACGTACATCAGCGACATCACGACGAGTCCGACGACCGTGAGGATCGCGAAGATCGTGAGCTGGATGCGGACGAACCGCGTGAGCATCATGGCGCGGGCACCCCCAGGGGCAGGCCGGGAATGGTGATCTCACCGATGCCGGGGATCGTCAGTTTTCCTTCGGGACCGGGCGGTGGCGGCGGTGGCGGCTCGAGCGGCGCACGGAACGGATCGGTCGCCTGCGCAGCGAGTCCCGCGTCGCGGCCGAGGATCCCTTCCGGACCCGCGAGGCGTCCCGCGAGTGGCGTCCCGGACAGGAAGTTCAGGTCGAGGCGTTCGAGACTGAGGTCGATCGTCATCGCGAGGTTCGCGTAGTCGCCGCGGATGATGTTGTTGATGCCCGCCTGCGGGAAGGGATAGGTGAGCAGCACACCGAGCACCTCGGTGAGGGCACTGCCCGAATCGGCCAGGGCCTTCAATGTCGGCGCGAGCCTTCGAGATTCGCCTTCAGGTCGTCGTTCGAGGTCTCCACGACCCGGCTCGCCACGGTGCTCATCTCGCCGAGCGAACTCATCGCGGCCGTGAGGTTCGAGCGCTGATCGGCCAGCACCTCGAGCGCGGGCGGCAGTTCCTCGAGAGCCCGGACGAGGGTCGCGTTCTGGTCGTCGACGGTCGCGGCCAGGCGGTCCATGCCCTCCAGCGCGGCGATGATGTCGCCGCGCTGCGTGTCGAGGGTCGACACCAGTTCGTCCAGGCGCGGGAGCAGGTTCCGGATCGAGTCCTCCCGGCCGACGAGTGCCGCGTTCAGCTCGGTGGTGATGTCGTTGATCTGCGCGAGCCCACCACCGTTGAGCACCACCGAGAGCGACGAGAGCGTCTGTTCGGTGGTCGGATACGCACCGGCGCGTTCGAGCGGGATGACGTCGCCGTCCTCGAGCCGGCCCTGCGGGGGTTCGCCGACGGGTGGGATCAGTTCGAGGTGCTGCGATCCGAGCAGACTCGTCTGCCCGATCCGGGCGAGCGAGTTGGCCGGAACGATCACGCCTTCGTCGAGCGAGACCGTCACGAGCGCGTGCCAGCCGTCGAGTTCGATCCCCGAGATCGACCCCACGGTGACGTCGTCGACCCGCACGGGCGAGTTCTGGGTCAGGGTCGTCACGTTGGGCATCTCGATCTGCACCCGGTAGGCGCCCTCCCCGCGGCCGGCGGTGCCGGGCATGGGAATCGAGTTGAGCCCGCCCCACTCGCACGCGGTGAGCGTCGTGCCCACCGCGACGGCAGTGACCGCGACGCCCAGGCGGCGGAACATCGATCGGCCGGTCATCGTCCTCCTCCCGGCTGCAGCAGGAACCGAGATCCTGCGGGACCTGCAGCGACGGCAGGCCGCCGAGGATCCCGTCGAGCGGCGACGCCGCTTCCGACAGCGACGGTCCGGGTGCGGTGCCGCGTCCTTCCGACGCCCCTTCGAGCCAGGGTTCGGTGTAGACGATGTCGCCGTCGAAGGCCTGCACACCGGCGAGCGGATTGACCAGCAGCGGAAGGTAGTTGGCGTTGATGGACGACAGCACCGGTCCGAGCTGCTGGCGGCACAGTTCCTCGCTGCGTTCGGAGGTCGCGTTGGCGGCGGCCGCGACCGACCCGCACATCCACTCGACGGGGTTGGCGAGGTTGTTGATCGCGAGTGCGCCCGTGAGCGAACCCTGCGCCGGTTTGTAGATGTTGTAGAAGTTCGCGAGGGAGGTCGGGCCCGAGTGCAGCACCCGCTCGATCTCGGGTCGCTTGCGGGCGAGCACCTCGGTCGCGTCGGCGAGTCGCTGCACCGATTCGGTGAGACCGGCCCGGTTGTCCTGCACGAACCGCTGCACGTCGCCGACGGCGATGTTCAACTCGGACAACGAGACCCCGAGCTGGTCGGAGCTCTGCGCGAGCACGTCGGAGACCGACGCGAGACGACCGCCGAACTGGACGATCTGCTCGTTGCTCGACGAGAGGACCGACACGAAGGTCTGCAGGTTGCGGATCGTCGAGAACAGGTCGGTGCGTCCCTCGGAGAGCGTGCGCATCGTGTCCGACAACTCGCGCAGGGCCCCACGCACGGTCTGCCCGTTGCCCTCGAGATTCTCGGCTGCGGTGTCGATGAACCGGCCGAGGGATCCTTGCGGGTCGAGTTCCTCGGGGCCGAGCGCTTCGGACAGCCGCATCAGTTCGGTCTTGATCTGGTCCCATTCGACCGGAGAGGCCGTGCGCTGCATCGGGATCGTCGCGCCGTCCTCGATCGTCGGACCACCCGAGTAGACCGGGGTGAGCTGGACGAAGCGTGCCGAGACGAGGCTCTGTGCGATGACGACGGCGTTCGCCTCGGACGGGATCTCGACGCCGCTGTCGACCTGCATCGTCACCCGCACGAGGTCGTCGCGGGGTTCGATGTCGCTGATGCGTCCCACCGACACCCCGAGCACCCGCACGTCGTCGCCCTCGTACAGGCCGCTGGTGGAAGCGAATTCGGCGTGGATGGTGCGCTTGCCGAGGTCCGGGAGGACGAACACGGCGAGGGCGCCGAGCACGAGCACGACGACGGCACCGATGATCGCCGCCATCAGCCAAGCCGGGCGCCGCCGGGTCGTTGCGACGGTATCGGTACTCATTCGCCGTCCCTCTTGATCGTCGGGGGTTCGTCCGGGATCACGTCCTGCAGATCCTCGGGGAGGAGATCGGGCGCGACCTGGCTGTCCACCACGGCCTTCCACCACGGTGCCGGCAGGATGTTGGACACGTAGGCGTTGAAGAACGGTCCGCTGGCGACGGATTCGCCGAGCGCGCCGATGTACGGGCCCAGACCGTCGAGTGCGCCGGCGATGTTCTCCTTGTTCGCCTGCAGGTTGGCCGTCACGAGGTTGAGCTTCTCGAGCGTCGGCGCCATCTGCGCCTGGTTGTCCTGCACGAGGCCGGTGAGCTGACGTGAGACGGACGAGATGTTCGCGATCAGTTCGGTGATGGCGTCGCGGCGCAGACTCAGTTCGCCGAACAGTGCATTCGCGTCGACGATGAGCGCGTTGACCTGGTCGCTGCGCTCGGCGAGGATGCTCGTCACCCCCTCGGCGCGTTCGAGCAGCTGGTCGAGCGATTCGTCGCGGGCGTTGATCGACTGCGACAGGCGGGTCATGCCCTCCAGGGCGCCTGGATCTCGGGCGGGGTGTTCTCGAGCGACTGCGACAACGCGTCGAGCGACTCGTTGATCCGGTCGGTGTCGAGTTCGGAGACCGACGTCGTGAGGTCGCCGAGAGCGTCGGTCAACGAGTACGGCGAGTTGGTGCGTTCGAGCGCGATCACCGAACCCGGGCGCATCACGCCCTCGCCACCGGGGCGCAACGCCAAGGACTTCCGGCCGAGGACGGTGTTGGTCTTGATGTCGGCACCGGTGGTGTCGCCGAGCCCGATGCCGTCGCGGATGCGGAAGGTGACCAGCACGGCCTGATCGTCGAGCCGCACGTCGGTGACGTCGCCGACGTTCACGCCCGCGAGCATGACGTCGTCGCCGGGGACGAGGCCACCGGCGTCCTGGAAACGGGCGGAGTAGCTCAGGCCACCGGAGAGGAAGTGCAGCTGGTCGTACTGCAGACCGGCGAGCACGATCGCGGCGGACACGGCCAGGCCGATGATGCCCGTCCGGATGTAGTTGGGGTCACGAGGTGCACTCATTCGACCTTCGCACACCTTCCCGTGTCGTGGTTCGCCGTGGTGTACCGGATGGTGGTGCCGTCCGGTCCGGAGAACTTGAAAGTGTTGGCACAGAGGAAGAATTGGAAGAAGTTTCCGTATGCACCCACGCGGATGAGTTTCTTGTAATCGGAGGGCAGACGTTCGAGCGTGCGGTTGATGTCGTCCTTGCCGAGATCGAGCTGGGTCATGGTGCGGTTCGTCTCGGCGATGACCGTCTGCAGGTCGGGCCGGTTGTTCTGCAACAGTGCGGCGAGATCCGCGGTGCCGGAGGCGATCTGCGGGATCGACGCGCCGATGGGATCACGATCCGCGGACAGCCCGCCCACCAGGGTGTGCAGCTGTTCGATCGTGTTCTCGAACTCGCGGTCGTGATCGTCGATCGTGCCGAGGACGGCGTTGAGGTTGTCGATGACGTCGCCGATCAGCTGGTCGCGGTCGGCGAGGGAGTTGGTGAACGAGTTGGTGTTCCCCAGCAGCGACACGAGCGTGTCGCCCTGCCCCTGGAAGACCTGCAACAGCGCTCCGGAGAGGTCGTTGACCTGCTGCGCGTCGAGGCCCTGCAGCAGCGGCTTGAATCCGCCGAGGAGCAGGTCGAGGTCGAGGGCCGGTTCGGTCTGTTCGATCGGGATGCTGCCACCGGCGGGCAGGACGTCGACGCTGCCGGCACCTTCGAGCAGTTCGAGATACCGGTCGCCGACGAGGTTCTCGTACCGCACGGTGGCGCGGGTGCCGGTGAACAGCGTGTGTTTCGCGTCCACATCGAACTCGATCTCGGCGGTGTTGTCGCGGCCGATGTCGACCTTCTTCACCGAGCCGACCTGCACCCCCGCGATGCGGACCTTGTCGCCGGCACCGAGACCGGAGACATCGGTGAAGGTGGCCCGGTAGTTCTCGGTGCCGGTGAACCGCGCTTGACTGAACACGACGGCCAGCCCGGCGAAGATCAACGCCATCGTGACGGCGAAGATCAGGAACTTGACGGTGGTCGCTCTCATGGTCACCGCCCGCCCGCGAGATGGTCGCCGAACAGGTATTGGAAGATCGTCGGGTAGCGGATCCAGGCCTCCGTTGCGGGCTTGTACGGTGTTTCGCCGGTGTTCGACACGACGAACGGCGCGTGACCGTCGCGGCGCGGGTCGAAGTTCGGCAGGCCCCAGCAGTTCGGTCCGCCGGTCGCGCCGACCACGGCAGATCCTGGGCGTCGTTGTACGGCGTGGCACCGCCCATGAAGCTCGTGCTCAGGGTCAGGGCCGCGTACTCGCCGGTGCCGGCCATCGGTTCGAACGCCACCCGGGCGTCGTTGAGACCGACGATGAAGCAGGTCAGTTCGGGCGAGTACTCACCGAGCAGGCCGGTGGTGTGGCTCAGGCTGTCGAGTGCGGTGGTCAACTGTGCTTCGTTCTCCCCCAGGACGTCCCGTCCGGTGTTCGCGAGACCGGTGAGGTTCATCAGCAGCAGGTCGAGTTGCTGTTGTTCGTCGACGACGGTGTTGCCGACGTCGGTGGCGTTGCCGATCGTGGTCATGAGGTCGGGGGCCGTGTCGGCGTAGACGTCGGTGACCTGCGCGGCCGAGACGAGGTCGGCCTGCAGTTGCGGCAGCGACGGATTCATCTCGGCGAGATACGCATCGGCCTCGGCCAGGGCGGCACCGAGAGCGTTGCCGCGTCCGTTGAGCGCTTCCGACAGCGCGCCGAGGGTGGCGTTGAGCTTCTCGGGCTGGATCTGCGCGAGCACGTCGGACAGGTGCTCGAAGACCGTGTTGAACTCGACGGTGACGTTGTCGGCCGCGATCACGGCGCTTCCTGCATCGGCACCGAGGACGGATCGTCGGGGACGACGATGTCGACGAACTTGGCACCGAAGACGGTGGTGGATTCGATCGCCACCCGCGCGTTCGAGGGGATGAGCTGCATCTGCCGGGCTGCATGTCCAGATGCAGGACCGCACCGGCCGGTGTGTGCTCGATCGACGCCACGCGCCCCACCTCGACGCCGCGCATCTTCACCTTGCGTCGGGCTCCATCACCAGACCCGACCGGGGTGAGGTGACGGTGAGCGGGACCGTCGAGGTGAACCCACCGGCGAACATCGTCAATGCCACCGCGACGATCGCGGCGAGGCCGCCCACGAGACCGAAGGCGGCGAGCTTCTTCTTCCACGAAGGAGTGTCCATGTCGCGCGCCCTATCCCGACAGGTTGAAGTTGCCGGTCGCGCCGTAGACGGCGAGCGAGATGAGCAGGGTGACGGTGACGACCGCGACGAGCGAGGCCCGCACCGCGTTGCCGACCGCGACACCCACACCGACGGGGCCGCCACCTGCGTTGAAGCCGTAGTAGGTGTGGATGAGCATCACGCGATCGCCATCACGATGGCCTGGACGAACGACCACAGGATGTCGGTGGGTATCAGGAAGGTCGTGAAGTAGTGGTCGTACACGCCGGCCGACTGACCGTAGAGCACCACCGTCGCGAAACGGCTCGCGACGAACGAGGCGATCACGGCGAGCGAGTACAGCGGGACGATCGCGATCATCCTGCGAGCACGCGCGTGGACACCAGATACGGGATGGACGGGATCGCCATGGTCTCGAGCGCGTCGATCTCCTCGGAGACACGCATGGCTCCGAGCTGGGCGGTGGAGCCGGCGCCGATGGTGGCCGCCAGCCCGATACCGGCGATCGTCGGGGCCGCGATACGCACATTGATGAAGGCCGCGAAGAACCCGGTGAGCGCTTCGACGCCGATGTTGCGAGGGAGCTGAAGCCCTGCACGGCGATGATGCCGCCGGTGAAGAGCGTCAGGAAGCCGACGATCACGACGGTGCCGCCGATGACGGCGAGTGCACCGGTGCCCATGCTGATCTCGGCGACCAGACGCACCGTCTCCTTGGGATAGTGCATCAGCGCCCGGGGGACCGTCGCGAGGGCGCGCCCGAAGAACAGCGCCTGCTCCCCCACCCGGTCCACCGTGGACGACGCACGTGTCACGCGCCGAACCGCACGGGGGAAGCGCCAGGACATCACTGCCATGTAATCTCCGCTCCCCTCATCCCGCGGTCAGCTTGATGCCGACGGCCGTGACGAGGAGGTTGACCACGAACAGCGCCATGAACGCGAACACGACCGTCTGGTTGACGGCGTCGCCGACACTCTTCGCTCCACCTTTGACATTGAGACCGAGATAGGACGCGACCAGTCCCGCGATCATGCCGAACAGCCCCGCCTTGACCTGGGAGATCATCAGTTCTCCGAAGCCGGTGAGCAGGGTGATGCCGTTGATGAACGCGCCGGGGTTGACGTCCTGGAGGAAGACCGAGAAGGCGAACCCGCCGAGGATGCCGATCGTGCACACGAGACCGTTGAGCAGCAGCGCGACGACGGTGGACGCGAGCACCCGGGGCACGACGAGACGCTGGATCGGATCGATGCCGAGCACACGCATCGCGTCGATCTCCTCGCGGATGGTGCGCGCCGCGAGATCGGCGCAGATCGCGGTGGCGCCGGCACCGGCGACGATGAGCACCGTGACCATGGGACCCACCTGCGTCACCGCGCCGAGGGCCGCGCCCGCTCCGCTGAGGTCGGCGGCGCCGATCTCCCGGAGCAGGATGTTGAGGGTGAAGCTCACCAGAACCGTGAACGGCACCGCGACGAGCACGGTGGGCACGAGCGAAACGCGTGCGACGAACCAGGCCTGGTCGATGAACTCGCGCCGTTGGAAGGGGCGACGGAAGGCCGCCCGGGCGGTCTCGCCGGTCATGGCGAACAGTCCGCCGACGGCCCGTAAGGGAACCTCGAGGAGGTCTACCATCGTGTGCCCCCTTCGATCCTCACGTCGTCGGCGCGCGGCCGATCGATGGCGTGTGCTGTGACCCGGGTCATAGTAACTAGAACGTGTTCACCTGTCAAAGATCCGTCGAGGGGCATCTCGATCCATTTCCGTCCGAACGGACACACGGGCGTCGACCGACGCGCATCGACACGCTCATAAGTGGTTTTACGCTGGGGTTTCGGTGAGATTTTCGACGCCGGGCCCGAGCTCGATCGCCTCGGCGCGAGAGGCCGTCACGGCCGATCGGGTCGTCGCAGCTGAAGAAAAAACTAGAACACGTACCAGGCGAAAATACGGGACCCGGCGAGAGCCGGAGGAACAGCCCGAGTGGGCGTGACGCTACCGGAATCCCCGGTGTCCGTCACCCGTAGTTGCAGGATCCCGGCCCGGGGACGAAGACACGGCATCCCCTGCTGACCCCGAACGGGAACAGCAGGGGTGGCCGGAACTACAGATCGAGAGCCGTCGAGGCCGAGAACGTCCGGCCCGGATCACGATCGGCGAAGTAACCGCCGAGCTCGTCGGCGAGCGCTGCGGGGGTCCACTGCCCGTCGGCGTCGAAACGCTGCTCGACGACCGGCGCGGCCATCAGGCCACCATGGGTCCGTAGACGATGAAGACCTGCCGTTGACGCGATCGGCGGCCGGGGAGGCGAGATAGGCGACCAGATTCGCCACATGGTCGGGCGAGAGCGGATCGATACCGTCGTCCGGTGCGTCGCCGAAGACCGCCTCGGTCATCGACGTGCGCGCGCGGGGGCAGATCACGTTCGCCCGGACCCCGTACCGCTCGAGACCTCGGGCGGCCGAAAGGGTGAGTGCGGTGATGCCGGCCTTGGCGGCGCCGTAGTTGGGCTGCCCGGGCGGCCCGAGCAGACCGGCCTCCGAGGACGTGTTGACCAGCCGCCCGTAGACCGGGCCGCCCTCCTGCTTCGACCTGTCGCGCCAGTAGGCCGCCGCATTGCGGGAGAGCAGGAAGTGACCGCGCAGGTGCACGGCGACCACCGAATCCCATTCGTCGTCGGACATGTTGGGCAGCATCCGATCCCGCGTGATGCCCGCATTGTTGACGACGATGTCGAGACCACCGAACTTGCCTGCGCCGCGGCGAGCATCGCATCGGCCGTCTCACGCTCGGCGACGCTGCCGGGCACGAACTCCGCTTCGGCACCGAGATCGCGGATCCGCGCGAGAGTGTCCTCCACCGCGTCGTTCTCCACGAGATCGTTGACCACCACCGATGCTCCGGCCCGCGCGAGCGCGAGCGCCTCGGCACGTCCGAGACCCGCTCCGGCTCCCGTGACGACGGCGACCCGCCCTCGAGAGACACCCGATCGTCGTTCCCCACGCACGTTGCGTC
>LATQ01000001.1:1781082-1789917 GCA_001017865.1 Rhodococcus sp. IITR03 | reverse complement strand
GCATGCCGTTGGAGAAGCTGCAGGTCCAGATGCTCGTGATCGACGCCGCGTTGAGCAGCCGGACCCGGTAGGAAGCCGGCGCGCGACCCGGGCCTCGGGCCAGATCCTGCCGTTGACGACGCCGACGTCGCCGACGGCGCCGCCCTCCCAGCGACCCTGCGGACGATCGGGGTGGAACGGATGCTTTGCGAACCGTCGCCGTTGACGATCTTCTCCTGCAGCACCAGATCGAGTTCGAACTCGCCGGTGGGCAGGCCCAGCGGGTTGCCGGGCAGTCCGGTGTCGTAGTCGTCGCGGAGCAGGTACATGCCGGCCAGTCCCGCGTAGGCGTTCAGGCGGGTGACGGCCATGGCGTGGTCGTGGTACCACAGCGTCGTCGCGTCCTGACGGTTCGGGAAGCGGTACGTGAATCCCTGTCCGGGCCGGGAGATCTGCTCGGGGTTGCCGTCAAATTCCGGAGGCGTGACCCCACCGTGCAGGTGCATTGAGGTGGGGACGTCGGTGCGGTCGCGTTCGCTCAGACCGTGCAGCGAGGTGTCGAAGTCGACGGCGAAGGGATGCGCGTCGATGCGGTTGCGGTACTCGATCGACGTCTCCTGCCCGCGGTGCGCCACGAGAGTCGGTCCGCCGTAGGTGTTGTCGCCGTAGGCGAGAGCGGGACCGGGCGGAAGGTCGCGGTGGAAGCTGTGCATCGTGCTGACGGCGTCGATCCGGTAGGACGACGAGTCCAGACGCGGCAGGACGGGCAGGCCGTCGACGAAGGGTTCGAGTCGTGGGGAGTGGAACAACAGGGGGCGGGAGATGTCCGGCCCGTCCGCGAACGCTCGGCCACCGAGAAGCACCGCACCGGTTCCTGCGGCGAGCCCGGCGAGAAGGGTTCTACGGGTGAGTCTCTGCATGACGCGGCTTTCTGTGTTCCGGATCGGGAGTCGATGCGGACAGTCATCGTGACCGCCGCCACAGTACCATACGGTATGGTTTGGTCAATAGTGCGCACAGAGGAGTGCAGATGACTCGATCCCCCTGCTCGGCGATGGTTTCGGCGGTCGCTGTTCTCACCCTCGCCGCGGTGGCTCCGGCGCCCGCAGCGGCCGATCCGAGCCTGCGCCGTGCTCCGGCGCAGACGCTGCTGTGGCACTCGTCCACGACCTCGCGAGCACTCCGGACGTGTGGTCCGATCTGCGCGCCGACCTCACCGGAGCCGGTTTCTGCACCGTCCCCGTCACCTGGGGCCAACCGGCGGGCACCGATGTCCCGATCCCCCTCGCCGGCCTGCGGAGCGTCGACGCGGGCGCACGCGACCTGGCCGACGCCCTGGACGAGCTGTGCGGGCAGCGATCGCAGTGCACGGTCGACGTCGTGGCGCACGGCGCCGGTTCCCTCGTCACCCAGCGATACCTGCAGGATCACGGCAACGATCGGGTCCGATCGCTGACCACACTCGGCCCGATGTGGCACGGCACGGAGATCGCCGGACTGGCCGCCGCCGAGCAGACCAGCCGCGATCTCGGCACCTACGACGCGGTCCTCGCCCTCGAGAAGCCGCTCGTCGACCCCCTGTGTGCCGGATGCCGCGAGATCATCGCCGGATCGGATCTCCTACGCGACCTGCACTCACGCGGCGTGCCCACGGCCGGGATCGACTACACCGACATCGTCTCCCGCTGCGACGGACTCGTCGTCCCACCCGAGAACGGAGCGCTGCCCACCTCGACCGTGGTCACGCTTCCCGGGCCGGATTCGTCACCATGCGTTCACCATTGGGAACTCCCCCGCGACGGCTCGGCACGCGACGCCGTCCTCACGGCACTGCCCGGTTCGGGCATGTAGTCTCGATTTCGGACCCGATCGAGACGAGGTGACCATCCGTGGCAGAGCAACCGGCGAGGAGTGGTCGCCGGTCGGGCAGACGACCACGGCTGTCCCTCGACGACTGGACCGAGGCGGGTCTGCGCCTGCTCGTCTCCGAAGGACGCAGCGCCGTGAAGATCTCGCGACTGTGCGACGAACTCGGAGTCACCAAAGGTAGCTTCTACTGGCACTTCTCCGACATCGACGACCTGATGAAGCCATCGCCACCCGCTACACCTCGCAGGACAACGACGCCGCGCGCGGCCTGACGAGCCTCGAAGAACTGCCCGTCGACGAACGGCTCGCCCACATGGGTGCGATGCTCGTCGACGAACGCGCCTGGGAGGCCGAGGTCGCGGTGCGCGAGTGGGCGCGCAGCGATCCGCAGGTCGCCGAATCGGTCCGTGCACTCGACCAGCGCATCATGGCCGTCGTCCGAAACTGTTTCCTCGAACTGGGTTTCGGCGAGGAAGAAGCGGAGCTGCGCGCCGGCACCCTCGTCTACGCGGGGATCGGCTTCCTGTACGGCCGCGACAGCCTGCCCTCCCCCACGGCCACGCAGATCCAGGAGCTGTTGAAGATCCTGGTCCGCCGCTGATCCCTCTCGGTCCTGGCCCTTCTCCGGCGCCGCTCTCGAACGGACGATGCCCGGGGTGGATCACTCCGCCCCGGGCACCTGCCACCCCACACTGTGGTCCTGTCTAGCGCGCCTCGTTCAGCCGCTCGACCGCCTCGTCGTAGCCCCGGACGAGTTCGGCCATGATCTCCGCGACGGGACGGATCTCGTTCATCCGCCCCACCACCTGCCCGACCGGCATCGCGACGGCCTCGGGGTCGTCGGCCGCCGACATGCGCTGGTGCGCCTCGCTCACGAGTATGTTCTGCAACGGCATCGGCAGCGGTTCGGGCGCATCGGGTTTCGACCACGCCTCCGTCCACTTGGTCTTGAGCAGACGCGCGGGCTTGCCCGAGTAGATCCGCGACCGCACGGTGTCGGACGAGCTCGCTCCGAGCAACGCGCGCTGGATCGACGACGGGCCGTGCGCGGCCGCCCCGAGCTTGTACTCCGAGGTGGTGAGCCAGTACGAACCCATCCACACACCGGACGCACCGAGGGCCAGTGCCGCCGCGACCTGCCGTCCCGATCCCACACCACCGGCGGCGAGCACCGCCGCGGAATCGCCGAGTGCATCGACGATTTCGGGCCACAGCACCATCGACGCGATCTCACCGGTGTGCCCGCCGGCCTCGTAGCCCTGCGCGATCACGATGTCGACACCGTTCTCGACGTGCCGCTTCGCGTGCTCGACCGCACCCGCGAGTGCCGCGACCGGCACTCCCTTCTCGTGCGCGAGGTCGATGACGTCCTTCGGCGGCGATCCCAGTGCGTTGGCGATCAGGCGGGCCGGTGCGCGAGGGCGACGTCGACGTGCGAACGCGCGACCGAATGCAGCCAGCCCAGAACACCGCTCGCCTCACCGACGTCGTCGGACAGCGGCGGCACACCGAGTTCGTCGAGCGTGCGATTGACGAAGGCACGGTGCTCGGCGGGGATCAGTTTGTCGAGGTCCACCGCGGTGCCCTCGGTGGGCACCTTGGCGGGCATCACGATGTCGACGCCGTACGGCTTGCCGTCGGTGTTCTCGTCCATCCAGGTCAGGACGGCGTCGAGTTCCTCCGGGTCGTTGAACCGCACGCACCCGAGGACACCGAGTCCGCCTGCGCGGCTGATCGCCGCCGCGACGTGTTCGGAGGGCGTGAATCCGAAGATCGGATACTCGATACCGAACTTCTTGCTGAGGCCGGTCTGCATGTGTCCTTCTATCCCGTCGCCGCGGCGCCGTTGCCGTCGCCGTTGTTGTAGACCTCGTCGGCCGGACGCAGTCCGGTCTGGTCCTTGGCCCACCGGTAGTCGGGCTTACCCGCCGGCGACCGCTTGATCTCGTCGACGAACCACACCGCGCGCGGCACCTTGTATCCCGCGATCTTCGACCGTGCCGTCGTCATGAGTTCGTCGAGCGTCGCCTGCTCGCCGTCGCGCAGCGCGACGACGGCGGAGACCCGCTCACCGAAACGCTCGTCCGGCACGCCGACCACCAGGCGTCGAAGACGGCGGGGTGCTGCTTGAGTGCACCCTCGACCTCCTCGGGGTAGACCTTCTCGCCACCGCTGTTGATCGAGACCGAACCGCGGCCGAGCATCGTGACGGTGCCGTCGGCCTCGACGCGTGCGTAGTCGCCGGGGATCGAGTAGCGGATCCCGTTGTACTCGCGGAAGGTCGCCTTGGTCTTGGCTTCGTCCTTGTAGTAGCCGAGCGGGATGTTGCCGGTGCGCGCGACCATGCCGACCTTGCCGGAGCCCGGTTCGATCGGGTTGCCGTCGTCGTCGAGGACGGTGGTCGACTCGTCGATCTTCACCGTGGGGCCGCCACCGAGGGTCTTGCCCTTCTCGGCGATACCGATGCCGCCGAAGCCGGTCTCGGACGAACCGATGGAGTCGGTGATGACCTTGCCGGGCAGCAGGTCGAGGAAACGATCCTTGATGGACGGGGAGAACAGAGCGGCGCTCGACGCCATGGCGAACAGCGTCGAGAGGTCGTAGGGCTGACCGGTCTTCGGGTTGCCCTCCTCGAGTGCGTCGAGCATGGGGCGAGCCATCGCGTCGCCGGTGATGAAGATGACGTTGACCTTGTGGTCGTCGATGATGCGCCACACCTCGTGGCCCGAGAACTCGGGGTGCATGATGACCTTGCCGCCGCTGAACAGCGACTGGAACAGCGCCCACTGGGCGCCACCGTGGATCATCGGCGGGATGGGATAGCGCACGAGACCGGGATTCTCGGCGCCCTCCTTCGCCAGCTGCCATTCGTCCTTGACCCACTCGCCGGTCATGAAGTTGATGCCGCCACCGAGGACGCGCCAGACATCTTCGTGACGCCACATCACGCCCTTGGGGTGGCCGGTGGTGCCGCCGGTGTAGAGGATGTAGATGTCGTCGGCGCTGCGGTCTTCGAAGTCGCGTTCCGGCGAGCTCTGCGCCAGTGCCGCTTCGTATTCGATGCCGCCGTAGGCCGAGAAGTCGACGTCGGTGCCGTCCTCGACCACCACGACGGTCTTCACCAGCGGTGTGCTCGGGAGGACGTTCGCCACCTTGTCGGAGTACCGGCGCTCGTGGATGAGGGCCACCATGTCGGAGTTGTCGAAGATGTACTGCAACTCGTTCTCGACATAGCGGTAGTTGACGTTGATCATGATGGCGCGGATCTTGAAGACCGCGATCATCGCCTCTACGGCCTCGATGGTGTTCCGGGAGTAGATGCCGACCTTGTCGCCCGGCTCCACTCCTTGTTCGCGCAGGTAATGAGCAAGTCGGTTGGCTCGTTCCTCCAGCTGTGCGTAGGTGACCTCACGTCCGTCCGAGGCCAGCGCGACGCGCTCGGGAACGAGGTCGATTGCGTGTTCGACGAGGTCTGCGATGTTTAGGCCACGCTGACAAAAGTAGAACGTGTTACCGTTTCTGACAAGACCCGAATATGATCCAGTTCACAACACCGCGAGGAGTCCTGCCAGTGTCCGCTACCGAAGCCCCCGGCGCAGCCGATTCGGACATCTCGTCCCGCGAACCGCACTGCCTCGTCGAGCAACGCGGCCACGTCCTGATCGTCACGCTCAATCGCCCCGAAGCACGAAATGCGCTGTCCGGCGAGATGATGGCGATCATGAACGAGGCGTGGGACCGCGTCGACAACGATCCCGAGATCCGCGTCGCGATCCTCACCGGCGCCGGTGGCGCGTTCTGCGCGGGTGCCGATCTCAAGGCCATGAATGCAGCGCCTCCCGGAGACAAGTTCGAGCAGGGCGAACGGAGCGACGGGAATGGCAACGGCGGTGGGTGGGACCTCAGCCGGCTTCCCGCACTGCTGAAGGGCCGCCGTCTGACGAAGCCGCTGATCGCGGCCGTCGAGGGCGCCGCCATCGCCGGTGGCACCGAGATCCTGCAGGGCACCGACATCCGTGTCGCCGGCGAGAGCGCGAAATTCGGCGTCTCCGAGGCGAAGTGGGGACTGTTCCCGCTCGGCGGATCCGCCGTGCGCCTCGTCCGTCAGATCCCGTACACGATCGCCGCCGACATCCTGCTCACCGGCCGCCACATCAAGCCGCCGAGGCCAAGGAGATCGGGCTCATCGGTCACGTCGTCCCCGACGGCACCGCACTCGACAAGGCCCTCGAGATCGCCGAGACGATCGCGAACAACGGCCCGGTCGCCGTGCAGGCCATCCTCCGGACCATCCGCGACTCGGAAGGTCTGCACGAGGAGGAGGCGTTCCGGATCGACGCCGAGCTCGCGCAGCCGTCTTCAAGAGCGCCGACGCAAGGAGGGCCCACGGGCGTTCGCGAGAAGCGCGCCCCGAAGTTCACCGGCTCCTGACCTGCGGCGTCGCTGACCGCGCTCCCACCGGTGAGAGCGCGGTCACAGCCATGCCCTCGGCCCTGCTACATTGCCCGCTGTGACCCACAACACAGAGTCACAGCGTTCGTCGAGGTAATGAGGAGCCCCATGTATCCAGGAGTCCACGCCCGAACCGCCCCGGACAAGCTCGCCGTAGTCCTGGCCGACAGCGGCCGGAGCCTGACCTACCGCGAACTCGACGACCGGTCGGCAGCGCTCGCCCGCGTGCTGCACGATTCCGGCTCCGCCCCGGCGACGTCGTCGCCCTCCTCACGGAGAATCAGCCGGAGGCCTTCGAGGTGTTCTGGGCCGCAATGCGGTCCGGTTTGTACATCACGGCGGTCAACAGCCACCTCACCGCCGGCGAGGTGGCGTACATCGTCGAGGACAGCGGCGCCAAGGCCTGATCGTGTCGGCCACACTGGGCGATCTCTCCGAGCAGGTCGGCGAGAAGGTCACGATCGGTTCCGCGCGACTCGCGTTCGGCGGCGCCGTGCGCGGTTTCGAGTCGTACGAGGACGCCCTCGCCGCGGCCGGTCCACGGCTCGACGAGGAGCCGTGCGGCGCCATCATGCTGTACTCGTCCGGAACCACGGGCTTCCCCAAGGGAATCCAGCCGGATCTCCCGGAACGTCGCGTCGACGAACCCGGTGAGCCGCTGGTGACGGTGGCGCAGTTCCTCTTCGGCCTCACCGACTCCGACGTCTACTACTCCCCCGCCCCGATCTATCACGCAGCGCCTCTGCGCTGGGGTGGGGCGATCCACGCGCTCGGCGGCACGGTGGTCCTCGCCGAGAAGTTCGACGCCGAGACCGCGCTCCGGCACATCGAGGAGCACAAGATCACCGCCGGCAGATGGTGCCGACGATGTTCGTGCGCATGCTCAAGCTCGACGACGAAATCCGCGCCCGCCACGACCTGTCGAGTCTGCGCGTGCTCGTTCACGCCGCCGCGCCGTGCCCGCCGGAGGTCAAGCGGGCGATGATCGACTGGCTCGGACCGGTGATCTACGAGTACTACAGCTCCACCGAGGCCAACGGGATCACGTTCATCAACAGTCAGGAATGGCTCGAACACCCGGGTTCGGTCGGTAAGAGTGTGCTCGGGCCCGCGCACATCTGCGACGAGGAAGGGCGCGAACTTCCGGCCGGCGAGGTGGGGACGATCTATCTCGAGTACGAGAAGGTTCCGTTCTCGTACCACAACGATCCCGAGAAGACCGCGGCGTCGCAGCATCCCGAGCACCCCACCTGGACCACGGTCGGCGACCTCGGTTATCTCGACGAGGACGGTTACCTGTATCTGACCGACCGCAAGTCGTTCACGATCATCTCCGGCGGGGTGAACATCTATCCGCAGGAGATCGAGAACGTCCTCGCCCTGCATCCGGCCGTCGAGGACGTCGCCGTGATCGGCGTGCCGCATCCGGAGATGGGCGAGGAGGTCAAGGCCGTCGTGCAGGTGTCGTCCGGTGCCACCGCATCACCCGATCTCGCCGACGAGCTCATCGCGTACGTCCGCGAGCGGGTCGCCCACTTCAAGGTGCCGCGGTCGGTGGACTTCGTCGACGAACTGCCCCGTACCCCCACGGGCAAGCTGGTGAAGGGCAAGCTGAAGGCGGCCTACGCTTCCTGACGCCATACGCGGCGGGCGGAAGCCGTCCTCACGGAACGGTTTCCGCCCGCTGCTGTGTCCAGCGCAGCACCACGGCCCAGCGCAACATCACCGTCTAGCGCAGCACCACGTCGGCGATCGTGCGGACCTGGTCGACGTCGCGGCAACCGACCAGCAGCATCGTCACGCCGGCCTCCTCCCACCGCTTCACGCCCTCGCGTACCTCGTCGGCGTTACCGACGATCATCGTCTCGGTGATCATCTCGTCCGGGATCGCGGCGGCCGCCTCGTCCTTGCGACCGGCACGGAACAGCGCGGTCACCTCCTCGACCACGACGTCGTACCCCATCCGCCGGTAGACCTGCGCGTGGAAGTTCAACTCCGGTGCGCCCATTCCCCCGACGTACAGCGCCGTCACCGGTTTCATCGCCGCGATGGTCGCCGCGCGGTCGTCGGTGACGACCACCTGGCAGGTCGCGGCGATCTCGAAGTCCTCGCGGGTGCGCCGGGCACCCGGCCGGGCGAACCCTTCGTCGAGCCACTCGTCGTACATCGACGCCAGCCGCGGGGTGTAGTAGATCGCGAGCCAGCCGTCGGCGATCTCGGCGGTGAGCGCGACGTTCTTCGGGCCTTCGGCACCGATCCAGATCGGGATGTCCGACCGCAGCGGATGCGTGATGGGCTTGAGCGGTTTGCCGAGCCCGGTGGAGCCGGCGCCGCATAGGGCAGCGGGAAGTGCGGTCCGTCGCTGGTCACCGGTTCTTCGCGCGCGAGCACCTTGCGGATCACGTCGACGTACTCGCGGGTGCGCGCGAGGGGCTTCGCGAACGGTTGCCGTACCAGCTCCACACCTGCGGCCCTGACGACCGCTGCGCAAGGATCACGAGGGCAGCTACGAGGAGTATCGAGTCTGTGACTACG
>LATQ01000001.1:1772048-1780982 GCA_001017865.1 Rhodococcus sp. IITR03 | reverse complement strand
TTGCGGATCACGTCGACGTACTCGCGGGTGCGCGCGAGGGCTTCGCGAACGTTGCCCGTACCAGCCCTCCACCACCTGCCGGCCCGAGACCAGCCCGAGGCCGAGGATGTGCCGGCCACCCGAGAGGTGATCGAGCGTGAGCGCGTGCATCGCGCAACTCGTCGGTGTGCGCGCGGAGATCTGCACGACGGACGTGCCGAGCCGCACCCGCTCGGTGGACGAACCCCACCACGCGAGCGGAGTGAACGCGTCGGACCCCCACGATTCGGCGGCGAAGACGGCGTCGAATCCTTCGGCCTCGGCCGCAGCAACGAGTTCCGGTGCGTTCGGGGGTGGCTGGGCACCCCAGTAACCGAGTTGCAGTCCCAGTTTCATTGGACGCCTTTCCTGTCGGACGAATCGCGGCGAGGTGCAGTTCGCGCGCCGCTCTTGCCAGCAACACTAGAACCTGTTCTACTCGAATTTGTGAGCCTGGGAAAGAGCGCGGTTGCCGAGCCACCGCTGAGCGCACCGCTGAATCTGAAGTTCGACTACACACGATCCACCGGGCCGACCGTCGGAGCCTTCGTCACCGGACTGCGCGACGGCCGCATTCTCGGCGCGCGCGGATCCGACGGACGGGTCCTCGTCCCGCCCCCCGAATTCGACGCGGTCACCCATGAACCGCTCACCGATTTCGTCGAGGTCGGGCAGACCGGCACCGTGGTGAGCTGGACGTGGAACGCCGAGCCGTTGCCCGGACAGCCGTTCGACCGGCCGTTCGCGTGGGCGCTGATCCGTCTCGACGGAGCCACACGACGCTGCTGCACGCGGTCGACGTCGCGTCCGCGGACGAGATCGCGACGGGCCTGCGTGTGCGCGTGCGCTGGGCGGCCGAGCGCACGGGCGTGATCCACGACATCGAGGCCTTCGAACCCGGCGAGTCGACCCTCACCGTGGAAGCGGCCGACGGTGAACCGGTCACCATGATCACCACTCCCGTCGACCTGCACTACCGCCATTCGGCCTCCCCCGAGGAGTCCTGGTACCTGCGCGGGCTCGCGGAGGGGAAGATCATCGGCGGTCGCACCGGCCCCGGCGGGAAGGTCTACGTGCCGCCGCGCGGCGCGAGCCCGACCGACGGCGTGCCCACCAAGGAACCGGTGGAGGTCTCCGACAAGGGCATCGTCACCACCTTCTGCATCGTCAACGTCCCGTTCATGGGCCAGCAGATCAAGCCGCCCTACGTCGCCGCCTACGTGCTGCTCGACGGCGCCGACATCCCGTTCCTGCACCTGATCCTCGAGTGCGACGCCTCCGAGGTGCGGATGGGCATGCGCGTCGAGGCCAAGTGGCGTCCGCGCGAGGAGTGGGACCACACGCTGCGCAACATCGAGTACTTCCGGCCCACCGGTGAACCCGACGCGACTACGACACCTTCAAACACCACCTCTAGGAGCAGCGGACACCATGACAGACATTGCAGTCGTCGGCTTCGCACATGCTCCGCACGTGCGCGAGACGTTCGGCACCACCAACGGCGTCGAGATGCTCGTCCCGTGCTTCCAGGAGCTGTACGACAAGCTCGGCATCACCAAGTCCGACATCGGATTCTGGTGCTCGGGTTCCTCCGATTACCTTGCCGGACGCGCGTTCTCGTTCATCTCGGCGATCGACGCGATCGGTGCGGTCCCGCCCATCAACGAGTCGCATGTCGAGATGGACGCGGCCTGGGCGCTCTACG
Organism: Rhodococcus sp. IITR03; assembly: GCA_001017865.1. Next base: position 1,779,259 of record LATQ01000001.1, on the reverse strand, counting down.
AGGCGTGGGTCAAGCTCATCACCGGTGAGGTCGACACCGCCCTCGTGTACGGCTTCGGCAAGTCCTCGGCCGGCACCCTGCGGCGCACCCTCTCCCTGCAGCTCGATCCGTACCTCGTGGCACCGCTCGGCGTCGACTCCGTCTCACTCGCCGGCCTGCAGGCCCGCATGGGTCTCGACTCCGGCAAGTGGACCGACCGCGAGATGGCCGAGGTCGCGGTGCGCAGCCGCGCGGCCGCGAAGAACAACCCGAAGGCCCAGCTCTCGGGTGATCTCGACATCGAGGACCTGCTCTCGCAGCCGTACATCGCCGATCCGCTGCGCAAGCACGACTGCGCTCCGGTCACCGACGGTGCCGCCGCGATCGTCCTCGCGAGCGGCGACCGGGCCCGCGAGCTGTGCGAGAACCCCGCGTGGATCACCGGGATCGAACATCGCACCGACTCACCGAACTTCGGCTCGCTCGACCTCACGGTGTCGGCCTCCGCACGGGCTGCCGCGCAGGCGGTCACCGGTGGCGACACCGCCTTCGACGTCGCCGAACTGCACGCGCCGTTCACGCATCAGGAGCTCATCCTCCGCGAGGCGATCGGCTTGGACGATTCGACGACGATCAACCCGTCCGGCGGACCGCTGACGGGCAACCCGATGTTCTCCGGCGGTCTCGAGCGCATCGGTTACGCAGCGCAGGCGATCATGGACGGCACGGCCGGACGTGCACTCGCGCATGCGACGAGCGGTGCTGTGCTGCAACAGAATCTGGTAGCCGTTCTGGAGGGACGCAACTGATGGCGAAGCAACCCGCAGCTGTCCTCGGAACCGGGCAGACCCACTACGTCGCCAAGCGGCACGACGTGTCGATGTCCGGCCTCGTCCGCGAGGCGATCGACCGAGCCATGGCAGACGCCAGGTGGGCTGGGACGACATCGACGCCGTCGTGATCGGCAAGGCCCCCGACCTGTTCGAGGGCGTCATGATGCCCGAACTGTCGATGGTCGACGCCATCGGCGCCACGGGCAAGCCGATGCTGCGCGTGCACACCGCCGGGTCCGTCGGGGGCTCGACGGCGAACGTCGCGGCAAGCCTCGTACAGGCCGGTGTGCACCGCCGGGTGCTCGCGGTGGCCTGGGAGAAGCAGTCCGAGTCGAACGCGATGTGGGCGCTGTCCACACCGGTCCCGTTCACCATGCCGGTCGGTGCCGGTGCGGGCGGCTACTTCGCGCCGCACGTCCGTTCGTACATCCGCCGGTCCGGCGCGCCCGAGCACATCGGAGCGATGGTCGCGGTCAAGGACCGTCTCAACGGCGCCAAGAATCCGTACGCCCATCTGAAGCAGCCCGAGATCACCCTGGAGAAGGTGCAGGCCTCGCAGATGCTGTGGGACCCGATCCGGTACGACGAGACGTGCCCGTCGTCCGACGGTGCGTGCGCAGTCGTGCTCGGCGACGAGGACACCGCGAAGGCCGCCGAGCAGTCGGGCCGCAAGGTAGCCTGGATCCACGCCACCGCGATGCGCACCGAACCGACCACCTATGCCGGTCGCGACCAGGTCAATCCGGAGGCCGGCCGGGTCGCCGCCGCGGCGCTGTGGAAGCAGGCCGGTATCACCGATCCGCTCACCGAGATCGACTGCGCCGAGATCTACGTGCCGTTCTCGTGGTTCGAGCCGATGTGGCTCGAGAATCTCGGCTTCACCCCCGAGGGTTCGGGCTGGAAGCTCACCGAGGCCGGCGAGACGGCCATCGGCGGCCAGTTGCCGATCAACATGTCCGGCGGCGTGCTCTGCTCCAACCCGATCGGTGCGTCGGGCATGATCCGCTTCGCCGAGGCCGCGATCCAGGTGATGGGCAAGGCGGGAGACCACCAGGTGGACGGTGCCCGCAAGGCGCTCGGCCACGCCTACGGTGGTGGCTCGCAGTACTTCTCGATGTGGGTCGTGGGCTCCGACCGGCCCACGAACTAGGAGGCGGGCATGGTCTCGTTCACCGTCGGGGTCGCGATGACCCCGCTCGACCAGCTCACCGGCATCGCGCAGACCGCCGAGGAGTGCGGATACACGTCGATCGCCCTGCCCGACTCCCTGTTCTACATGGAGAAGCAGACGGTCGACTATCCGTACACCCCCGACGGTTCGCGGATGTGGACACCCGACACCCCGTGGGTCGATCCGCTCATCGCCGCGGCGTCCATGGCGGCCGCCACGTCGACGATCCGGTTCTACACGCAGGTGCTCAAACTCGGCTCGCGCAATCCGGTGTTGCTGGCCCGGCAGGTCGGTTCGGTCGCCAATCTCACCGGCAACCGGTTCGGTCTCGGTGTCGGGATCGGATGGGCGCCGGAGGAATTCGAGTGGTGCGGCGTCCCGTACGCCAAGCGCGGCAAGCGCGTGGACGAGATGATCGACGTGCTGAAGCTGATCCTCGGCGGTGGCATGGTCGAGCACCACGGCGAGTTCTACGATTTCGACCGGCTCCAGATGAGCCCCGCCCCCACCGAGCCGGTGCCGTTCTACGTCGGTGGGCACACCGATGTGGCGCTGCGGCGCGCGGCCCGGGTCGGGGATGGTTGGACGTCGGCGATGATCAAGTACGACGATCTCGTCGAGGTCATCACGCGCCTGCGCGAGTTGCGTGCCGAGTACGGCCGCAGCGACGAGCCGTTCGAGATCCAGGCCGTGTGCGTCGACAGGTTCGGCAGCTCCGGTTATGCCGAACTCGCCGACGCCGGGGTCACCGACATCATCGTGGTGCCGTGGATCTTCGACGGGCACGGATTCGACTCGCCGCTCGAGGCGAAGCAGGAATCGCTGCGGAAGTTCGCCGACAAGTACATCCACGGAAAGGACGCGGCATGAGCGAGGAACATCCGGCGCGCGTGGCGGCCCGGGCGTCGCAGACGGCGGCGAGCGGGAAATGCAAGGACGAGTGGCTCGCGCTGTTCGCCGAGGATGCGTGCGTCGAAGATCCCGTCGGCCCGTCCGGTTTCGACCCCGAGGGCAAGGGACACCACGGCCACGAGGCGATCGCGAAGTTCTACGACATGACCATCGCGAACACCGACAAGCTCGAGTTCCTCGTCGACGACGTGCTGGTATGCGGCAGCGAGTGCGTCAACATCGGCACGATCCGCACCACGATGGCGGGCAATCTCATCGACGCGGAGGGCGTGTTCGTCTACCGGGTCGACGACGACGGGAAGATCGTGTCGCTGCGTGCGTTCTGGGAAGTGGATCGCGCGATGAAGACTGTGCGACCGGTCTCGTAGCATCGGCGGTATGCCGACCGCCGGAATCGTTCTCGCAGCAGGGGACGGCTCGCGGCTGGGTGGACGCGCGAAGGCGTTGCTCCCCCACCGTGGCCGTCCCCTGCTGCATACCGTCGTCGATGCGCTGCTCGGCGGTGGTTGCGACGAGGTCGTGGTGGTGGTCGGTGCGTTCGGCGACGAGGTGGCCGCAGCCTGCCCGGCCGGCGTCACCGCAGTGCACAATCCCGACTGGCCCGACGGCATGTCGACCTCCCTGCGCCGTGGGGTCGACGCTGCGCGCACCCACGACCGGGTCGCGCTCACCGTCGTCGACTTTCCCGGCATCACGGCCGATCTGGTGCGTCACGTCCTGGCAGAGCACCGGCCGGGCACGGTCACGCTCCCCGTCTTCGAGGATCGTCCCGGTCACCCGGTGGTGTTCGACCACGCCGACGCGCTGACTGCGGCCGACGAGGCCACCGGCGACGAAGGTGCGCGGTCGTTCCTCGCCCGCAACCGGGATCGGGTACGCCGGGTGGACTGCAGCGACCTCGCCGAGGCCGGCGACGTGGATACGCCCGAGGATCTTCGGCGCCTGCGCTGAGGCCGCTCGCGACACCGAGCCCGCTCGGCTTTGGCCAATTAATTGACTGACGAGTCGATCAATTAATACATTGGAGTCATGGCACGCACCGTCGACCCAGAACTCCGAGCCCGCCGCCGCACCGCGATCATCGACTCCGCCGCCACCCTGTTCGCCGAGCGCGGCTTCGACGCCACCCCGGTGACGGCGATCGCCGAGGCGGCAGGTGTCAGTTCCGGCACGGTCTTCCACTACTTCGGCGACAAGCGCGGAGTGTTCCGCGCGATCTTCGAGCAGGGCCTACCCGAGACCCGGGCCCTCGTGGAGCGTCATCGCGACGCCGACGATCCCCTGGAGGCCCTCCTCGACATGGTCGCCGAACTCGTCGGGCAGGCCACGGATCCTGCAGCCGGAGGACTCGTGGTCGAGGTGATCCGCCAGGTCGGCCACGACCCCGTCCTCGCCGAGATCCTCGACGAGGACGACGGCATCGTGATCGAGGGGCTCACCCACCTCCTGCGCAGAGCGGGCGACCGGATCGACCGTCGCTCGATCCGGTGGCCGCCGCGACCTGGATCAGCGCGATCAAGGATTCGGCGTTCCTGTACGCGGACAATCCCGCGGCCGTCGATCCGGTCGGGACGATCCGGACGATCGTGCAGCGCTATCTCACCGGACACACGAAAGGACCACCATCATGAGGATGCACGACGATGCCACTCGCGTAACCGTCTCCCCCGTCGTTCCGGGGGCGCTGGGGATCCTGTGCGCTCTCGCCGGTCTCGGACTCGGCTTCGTCGCGCCGGCCGTGTCGACGTGGGCGGTCGACACCCTTCCGGCGGTTCCCGGCCCGCTCGAACTCTTGGCCGGTCTCACCACGGCGTGGACGATCCCGCTCCTCACCGTCGTCGGCATCGGCGCAGGACTCTTCCTCGCCTCGACGGCGATCCACGAGTCCCTGGCACTGACCGTGGATTCCGAAGGAGTGCTGCTGACCCAGGACGAGCGCGATTTGTACGTGCCGCGCGCGAAGGTCGGGTCGGTGTTCCGCGAAGGCCGCGATCTCGTCCTGCTCGATTCTGCGGAGCGAGAACTCGCGCGACGCAAGGCCGACGACCTGAACGACCGAGCCGTCGCCGACGCATTCACGGCGCACGGTTATCCGTGGAGCGAGAAGAACACCCACGAGGAATCGTTCACCCGGTGGATCGAGGGGCACCCCGGCCTGGACGAGCAGACCCACACCCTGTTGCGGGAGCGACGGGAAGCGCTGTCCGGCAAGAACACACATCTTGCCACCGCACTGCACGAGCAACTGCAGGAACTCGGCGTCGTCGTACGCGACCGGGGGCATCACCAGGAGTACCGCCTCCTGGCGTAGATCTCCCTCCCGGCAGTGGGGTACGAAAACGACGAGGTTCCCGGACACCTGACGGCGTCCGGGAACCTGCGCTGTGGTCCGATCAGTGCTTGACCGGGCATCCTCCCGAGGTCTTGTAGTCGACCTGGAACTCCTTGATGCCGTTGAGCCAGCCCGACCGCAGACGGTGCGGGTCGCCGATCTTGGTGATGTCGGGGATGTGGTCGGCGATGGCGTTGAAGATCAGGTCGATCTCCATGCGGGCGAGGTTCGCGCCGAGGCAGTAGTGCGCACCGGTGCCACCGAAGGCGAGGTGCGGGTTGGGATCCCGGAGAATATCGAACTCGCGGGGGTTCTCGAACACCTCTTCGTCGTTGTTGGCCGAGGCGTACAGCATGACGACACGCTCGCCCTTGCGGATCGTCTGTCCGCCGAGTTCGGTGTCCTCGAGCGCCGTGCGCTGGAACGAGGTGACCGGAGTGGCCCAGCGGATGATCTCGTCGGCGGCGGTCTTCGGCCGGTCGCGCTTGAAGATCTCCCACTGCTCGGGGTTGTCGAGGAAGGCCGCCATGCCATGGGTGATGGCGTTGCGGGTGGTCTCGTTGCCGGCCACCGCGAGGACGATGAAGAAGAAGCCGAACTCCTCGGGAGCGAGCTCGTCGCCGTCGATGTCGGCCTCGATGAGGGTGGTGACGATGTCGTCGGCCGGGTTCTCCTTGCGGGCGGCGGCCATCTGGTAGGCGTAGCCAGCACCTCCATGGAGCGGCCGCCGGATCGGCGGTGTTGTCCGGATCGTCGTAGCCCGTCATCTGGTTGGACCACTCGAAGATCTTCGCGCGGTCCTCCTGCGGGACGCCGATGAGATCGGCGATCGCCTGCAGCGGCAGTTCCGCGGCGATCTGCGTGACGAAGTCACCCTGACCGGCCTGGCAGGCCTCCTGGACGATCATCTTGGAGCGACGGTCGAGCTCGTCGCGCAGGCCGTTGATCGCACGGGGCGTGAAACCGCGGGCGACGAGTTTGCGCAGCTTGGTGTGCTCGGGGGCGTCCTTGTTGAGCAGGACGTGACGCTGCAGTTCGATGGCCTCGCGCGGAATGTCGTCGTTGAACCGCGGAATCGCAGTGTTCTCCCAATTGGAGAACACGTCGCTCCGGCGGGAGACCTCACGGACCTCCTCGTGCCGGGAGACAACCCAGAAACTCGTCGTGGAAACCACCGACGTCGGGAGACTTCTTGTTCCACCACACCGGTGCCGTCTTGCGCAGTTCCGCGAACTCTTCGAACGGCATACGGTCTGCGTACAGATCGGGATCGGTGAAGTCGATGTCTTCGGGGATGTTCGGCTGCGCCACTGATATCTCTCCTGCCCTGGCGAGTACCGCTCGCGTGATTTGGAACACGTTCTAGAACCATTCAAACACAGGTGCGCCGTGCGACCAAGAGATCCGCACGTCCGTGGGATAATCAAGTTCTGTTGCCTCTCGGAGAAACCTGTTCTATTTTGCGAAGAACGTAGGAGAAAGGAGCCCGAAGTGGGCACACCAGTCATCGTCGAGGCCGCACGGACCCCGATCGGCAAGCGGGGTGGATGGCTCGCGGGCCTGCACGCTGCCGAGATCCTGGGCGCCGTCCAGGCCGGACTCGTCGAACGCGCCGGCATCGACGCCGAGCTCGTCGAACAGGTCATCGGTGGCTGCGTCACCCAGGCAGGCGCCCAGTCCAACAACATCACCCGCACCGCGTGGCTCAACGCGGGCCTGCCTGGCAGGTCGGCGCGACCACCATCGACGCCCAGTGCGGATCGGCGCAGCAGGCCAACCACCTCATCGCGGGTCTCATCGCCACCGGCGCCATCGACGTGGGCATCGCGTGCGGTATCGAGGCAATGACCCAGGTGCCCCTCGGCGCCAACGTCGGCGACCAGGCCGGCCCGCGCCGACCGGAGTCCTGGAACATCGACATGCCCAACCAGTTCGAGGCCGCCGAACGCATCGCGCGGCGCGCGCGGCCATCACCCGCGAGGAC
>LATQ01000001.1:1762293-1771948 GCA_001017865.1 Rhodococcus sp. IITR03 | reverse complement strand
TCGTGAGCTCGCTCGAGGCCCCTCCGCGCGCTGCCCGGCGTCGATCGAACCGCCCTCGCTGCTGCCGAAGCGATCGCGAACGCACGCGGAAGCGCTGTCGACGCGGCCGAAGCGACACCGCTCGGCGCCTACGAGGACGGCATGGAGTTCCTGCGCCGCCTCGGCGTCGAACCGTTCCTCTACCCCACCGTCGCGCCGTTCTGCACGGCCGACGGCGACCTGCCGCTGGGCACCGTGCCTGCGGTTGCGGGGGCCCTGCCCGGACCGTGGCCCAACTCCGACCTTCCGTGGGTGTCGGAGAACCTGAACGTCGTCGCCCCCGCCGAGACGCTCTTCGCGTTCGTCCCGGTCGGCCTCGAGGAGGACGCCGACACCTCGGGCATCCAGCTCGCGTGGTTCAACGTCAACACATTCCAGGGCGGCTTCGTACCGATGGGCACGCCGGAGGAGGCGGCCGCAGGCGCCGTCCCGGCCGGAGTCCCCGCGCAGGCCCGCGGCATCGTCGAGCAGGCGATCACGACCTTCATCGCCGACACGCTGCCACTGGGCGGCGTGCGGGTCGCGCCGGTCGAGACCGGCTCGGGAACCGTGCTGGCAGCCGTTTTCGGCAACGTCCGGAACGGTGACGCACAGTGCTTCTTCCTGCCCACGATCGGCATCGTGGACGTGCCGGCCTGATCGAACCCCGAACTCGAACTGCGGCGGGTGGGCGTCAGCTCGCCCGCTGCAGTCGGTTCAGCCGGTCGAACACGAGTGTGACGGCGGTGTCCATGTGTGCGAGCACATCGTCGACCGACTGCCGGCCGGCCACCCACGCGACCAGCGCCGACATCCACACGTCGGCGATGATCCGCACGGCGTTGAGTACTTCTTCGGTGACGATGTCGATGCCCGCCGCCTGCGCGAACAGGCGCGTGAGCACCTCACCGAGACGGTCGAGTTCGGGCGCCGAGGACGCGTCGGCGAACATCGCCGCCCGGATGAGCGCGTCGTAGCGCAGCGGGTGGTTCTCGGACAGCCGCGGCATCACCCGCGCAGCACGCCCATGAGGCGCTCGGCGGCACTGCCGCCCGGGATCTCCGCGGTGGTCACGGCTTCGGCGGCGGTCTCGAATTCGAGTACGAGCGCCACGACGAGCAGGTGGTTCTTCGACGGGAAGTAGCGGTAGACCGTACCGAGAGCGACACCGGATCGGTCTGCGACAGCCCGCATCTGCACGGCGTCGTAACCGCCCTCCGAGGCGAGCTCCTCGCGGAGGCGATGATCCGCATGTACCGCGCCCGCTGCGCCGGCCGCAGGCCCGCACCGGGCGACCGGGTGGACCCGAGGGCCGTCGCGAGGTCTGCGTCGACGCCGACTCCTCGCCCGCGGTCTCCGTCGTCGACTGCTCCGTCATCACGCCACCTTCCGTTCATGCCCGTTTCGAGGATAGTTCAGCGTGGTGCGCCTGCCTTTTCGTACCGCCGACCGGCCACAATCAGACAGGTGTCCGGAAATCTCTTCCCTCCGGATGTAGAACGCGTTACATTTTCTCCGTCACCGTCTGGAGAGGGGCTGCTGTGCGCCACGGAATCACCCTGTTCACGAGCGACCGGGGAATCCGGCCCGAAGTCGCTGCCTCGACCGCGGAGAGTCGCGGTTTCGACAGTTTCTATGTGCCCGAACACACTCACATCCCGATCCGTCGCGAATCCGCGCATCCGGGAACGGGCAACGAGACCCTTCCCGACGACCGCTACATGCGCACCCTCGATCCGTGGGTGGCGCTCGGGCTCGCCGCCGCGGTGACGTCGACGATCAAGTTGGGCACCTCCGTCGCACTGCCCCTCGAGCACGACCCCATCACGCTCGCCAAGACCATCGCGAGCCTCGATCACCTTTCCGGCGGCCGGGTGAACTTCGGTGTCGGATTCGGTTGGAACGCCGAGGAACTCGCCGACCACGGCGTACCGCCGAAGAAGAAGCGCACCGCGATGCGCCAGTATCTCGAAGCGATGCAGGCGCTGTGGACCGAGGAAGAGGCCTCCTACGAGGGAGACTTCGTCGCGTTCGGGCCGAGCTGGGCGTGGCCGAAACCTGTGCAGCAGCCACGGCCCCCGATCTTCCTCGGCGCCGGTTCCACCGACCGCAACTTCGACTGGATCGTCCGCCACACCGACGGGTGGATCACCACACCCACGGAGAACAACGTCGTCGACAACGTCGCGCGCCTCCACAAGGCCTGGGCCGATGTCGGCCGTGCAGGGACTCCCGAGATCCTCGCCCTGGCAGGCCGTCACGACGCCGAGCAACTGAGGATCTGGGAGGACGCCGGGGTCACCGAGGTGATCTTCGGCCTGCCCGACCGTCCCCAGGACGACGTCGTCGCGTACATCGACCGACTCGCCTCGAAACTCGACCACTGATCACCGACCCGAACGGACCCCGATGAGCACCGATCTCCATCCCCTTCCCGCCGACAGCGTCTCCACCTGGGACCACGAAGCCGACGTCGTCGTCGCCGGTTACGGCATCGCCGGTGTCTCGGCGTCCATCGAGGCCGCCCGCGTGCCGACGTGCTCGTGCTCGAACGGACCGGCGGTTGGGGCGGTGCGGCCTCGCTGTCGGGCGGCATCGTCTACCTCGGCGGCGCACCCCGCTGCAGAAGGCCCTCGGATTCGACGACTCGCCCGAGAACATGAAGGCGTTCATGCTCGCCGCGCTCGGGCCGGGCGCCGATGAAGCGAAGATCACCGAGTACTGCGAGGGCAGCGTCGAACACTACGAGTGGCTCGTGGACAACGGTGTGGTGTTCAAGGAGAGCTTCTGGGGCGAACCCGGGTGGGAGATCCCCGGTGACGACGGCCTGATGTACTCCGGCGGCGAGAACTCCGCGCCCTTCAACGAGATCGCCACGCCCGCCCCGCGCGGGCACGTCCCGCAGATGACCGACAAGCGCACCGGCGAGAAGGGCGGCGGGTACATGCTCATGCAGCCGCTCTCGCAGGTTGCCGAAAGCCTCGGTGTACGAGCCGAATACGACGTGCGGGTGCAGCGATTGATCGTCGACGGCGACGGACGTGTCGTGGGCCTGACGGCCAAGCAGTACGGCAAGGACGTCCACATCCGGGCCCGCCGCGGCGTCGTCCTCGCGACCGGCAGTTTCGCGTACAACAAGGAGATGGTCGAGTCGTACGCGCCGCAGCTCAGCGGCCGCCCGGGTGCGGGCGATCGAGGAGCACGACGGCCGCGCGATCCGCATGGCGCAGGCGGCTCGGCGCCGATCTCGCGCACATGGACGCCACCGAGGTCGCCTTCTTCGGCGACCCGCAGTTGATGGCCCGCGGCATCCTCGTCAACGGCCGCGGTCAGCGGTACGTCCCCGAGGACACCTATCCGGGCCGTATCGGTCAGCTCACGCTGCTGAAGAACGACAACCAGGCCTATCTGATCATCGACGAACAGGCGTACGAGGAGGGTTGTGCGGCAACGAGTTCGACGCCCTTCTTCCGGTTCCGTCCGAAGTGGGTCGCAGAGACCGTCGCCGAACTCGAATCCGACATGGAGCTGCCGGTGGGGACGTTGCAGGCGACCGTCGAGGTCTACAACAGGCACGCCGAGAACGGCAGCGATCCGGTGCTGGGCAAGAAGAGCGAGTGGGTCAAGCCCATCGGCAGCCCGATCGCGGCGCTCGATCTGCGCAACTGCACAGCAGGTTTCACGCTCGGCGGTCTGCGCACCTCGGTGAACTCGGAGGTGCTGCACGTGTCCGGCGATCCGATCCCCGGCCTGTTCGCTGCGGGTCGCTGCACGTCGGGTGTGTGCGCGTGGGGGTATGCGAGCGGCACGTCGCTGGGCGACGGAAGCTTCTTCGGGCGTCGCGCCGGCCTGTCGGCTGCGAAAGGCTGACAGCCGGAACGGTTCCGGTGGCCCGGCCACCGGAACCACCCATCGGGCCACCGGAACCACCCATCGGGTCAGAACACGCGATCCAGGTCGCGCGAGACGATCCGATCGGCGCCGTACTCGGCGAGCGCCGCGATCGTCATCGACGGATTGCACGCCCCGGTCGATCCCGGGATCTTCGCGCCGTCCACCACATACAGGCCGGGCTGGTCGTGCACGCGACCGGCGTCGTCGCACACCACCCCGAACGGCGCACCACCGAGCGGGTGGAAGGTGTTGATGTCGACGGCGTTGACGTCGATGACGATCGAGGCCGGTCCCGCGATCCGCCGGATGCGGGCCTCGATGGCGCGGGTGAGTTCCCGGTCGTAGGCCTGATCCCAGTTCAGGACCGCATCGTCGCGGCCGGCGTCGTAGTGCCAGACTCCTCGGCCGTCGACGATCCCCAGACCGATCATCGTGGTCGTTCCCACATCGACGGGGAACGGCACCGGGCCGGTGACGATCATCAACGGGCCGGCGGGATCGGTGTAGTCGCGCATACCCACACAGGCGGGCCGGCCTGATGGTCGCCGGGACTGACGAGCGGGCTCGTCACGGCGAACACCCGGTCGCCGTTGTTGCCCCATCCCGTTCCGACGCCGTCGGGAAGATCGGGGACGAGCCCCTTCGCCTTCGCCTTCACGAGGAGACGGGTCGTGCCGGCCGATCCGGCACCGAGGAACAGCGACTGTGCGAGGATCCGCTTGCGTTCGAGAACCGTTCCGTCCGTGTGAATCCGGTCCACGTGCACGATCCAGGTGCCGTCCGGAGCACGCTCGATGTCGCCGACCCGGTGCAGCGGCGCGACCGTGACGTGCCCCGTGCGTTCCGCCTCGGCGAGATAGGTGACGTCGACCGAGAACTTACCGCCGTTGTTGACTCCGTAGATGACGTCGCCCGTCGTGTAAGACGGTTTCAGTTCCCCGGTCAGCTCCCGTCGCGCGAAGTCCCAGTCGATGCACATCGGCACTCTGAAGGTGTCGTAGCCCTGCGAACCTGCACGGTCCAGGAACTGGCGTGAGGACCGGTACCGATCGTGGTCGAGCAGATCGTCCGGAATGGTCGCGACCCTCAGCACCCGTGCCACCCGCCGATAGTGGTCGGAGGCCAGCAGGTCGTAGTCGATACGCGAGGACACCGAATCGGAGAATCGCTGCCCGTCGGGTTGCACGGTCATGCCGTGATAGGCCAGCGAACTCCCGCCGACCCCCGCGCCGCACATGACGTCCATCCCGTTACCCGGAACCCGTTCGATGAGCCCGGTGAACGGTTCGGTCGGGATCGGCGGAGTACCGGTCATCACCGGGGCGGGCGACAACCACGACATCCGCCGGTCCGGTTGCAGCATGTGAGGGAACGTCTCGGCGTCCGGCCCGGTGGGCCAGCGGATCCCGCGTTCGAGGACGAGCGTCTGCACACCGGCCCGGCCGAGATGCAGCGCGGTGATCGCACCGCCGAATCCGCTGCCCACGACGACCGCCCGATGGCGCTCCTCGGTGACCTCGGCGCGTGCGCGTGGGATCGGGGACAACGACAACGCGGCAACGGCCGCACCGCCGACGACGGTTCCCCGCAGGAAGGTACGGCGGGACAGCGCACTATTCACGAAGGGCTCTCCTGGAGCGTGGTCAGACAACGGTGAGCGGGAGGGGGATTCCCCGATCTTCGAAGACGAAGGACGAACCCGTACTGAAGCGCGTGATGGCGACCTCGTCGCACTCCTTCGCCGGGGATTCGTCACGGAACACCTCGACGACGAGAGCCTCGTCGGTCGCAGAGACCAGGCGGGTGGTGAAGTGCGGGTCCACACCGCGCACCAGGCGTCGAGCGGGCCGAGGTGTTCGGCGTCGATCAAGGTGGGCCAGGACCCGTCGTCGAAGGCGCCACCTCGCCGATTGATCCGGAGACCCAGCGCGTCGTCGTCGAAACAGATCACCCGATCGACATACCGGTCCGGTGCCAGCATCGGGTGTACATCGAGCACCACCGACAGGCCGGCGAACGAGCGCGGCAATCCCAGCGCGGTACGGATGCGCTCGGACGTGATGCCGGCGATACCCGTGAGCTGCTTACGGGTCAGCTCGATCGCAGACTGCTCGTCGGTTCGCTTGCGCACACTCATGAGGAATCCGAGAGCGAGCAGGTGATGCTGCAGGCACACCTCCTCGGCGATGCGTACCAGGGCCGGCTTCGAGAACTCGTCGAACCGGAGGTCTGCGAGGAGGGGACCCGAATAGTCGTGTCTCCCCTCTCCATCGTGGTCGATCGGGCTCAGTTCGAGTGCCACGGCCGCGGTCCGGCCGAGCGCTTCGGTGTGCGGTTCGACAGCCGTGGGGTCGTACGAGGAGTCGATCGTGACCGTCCACGCACAGTGCGGGTGCCGGTCGGCCGGCGCACGGGGCGGCCGATGGATCGGCCGGACCCGGGCGTGCGGATTGGTGGCGAGCGCGGTGGCGTCGAAGGTCGGGTCCTCGATGTCGTGGCACATCGCGGTCACGTAGGCGTCGCCGAGCGGCTCGACGTCCATCAGCGCCCCGCAGTGTCGAGCCAGAACTCGCCGTGGTCGCGGTCGTGGACGCGATAACGGAAGTCCATGAACTGCGGGGGCGCCCCGATGTCGAGCTGCATGCCCTTGAAGATCGTGACGACGTCGTCGCCTTCGAACTTCAGGGCACGCTGCATGCGGCGCGTGTACCACGGTGAGGACGCCTGCCATTCCTCGATGGCCACCTCCGCCATGCCCTCCCGACCGAATGCGAGATCAGATGCGCCATCCCCGAACGGTCGATGAGCTGACCGCACAGCAACAGTTCGGGGACGAGCACAGCGAGATCGGTGCGGGAGAGCGCGGCGAACGATCTGCCGGTGTCCACGCCGGTCACCACAACGGAACCGGCGACTCGCCGACCCGGTACCAACCGGGGAGCCGCTTCTTCCCCGTAGACCGTTCGATCCGCTTCTGCATGCCGTCGGAGAGCGCGTTCGCCGTGATCATCTCGAGGAACAGGTGCGAGACGTTGCCGAAGTCGAAGAAGTCGCGCTGCCACGACCACTGGAAGTTGCCGCCGTACCGGAACCAGCTCCCGCCGATACCGTGCACCGCGTAGTGCTCGCCGTTCTCGCGGTCCTGTCGGCGATCTGCTTCCAGAAGCCGATCACGTCGCCGGAGCGGTCGTCGACGACGAACTGCTGGTAGGGATACTGCCAGCCTTCGAGCCCGTCCATCTCCTGGCCCAGCGCGAGGTCGCGGATCTCCTCGCGTCCCACGGCCATGAACTCGTCCTTCGGGCCGTAGTTCCAGCCGTAGGTGGCGTCCTCGGTGTACATGTCGGCCAAAGGCTTCCAGTCGCCTTCGGCCTCGGCGCGCTTGTTGGCGTCGACCCAGCGGGTGATCATCTCGTCGAGCTCGGCACGATCGAACGTGGCCATCCTGTCTCCTGGTCCTCAGTCTTCGACGATGCGAAGGGCTTGGGTGGGGCAGTACTTCACAGCTGCTCGTACGTCGGCATGCATCTCCTCCGGCACGGGATCGAGGAGGACCTCCACCTCACCCCGTTTGGCGACGGTGAAGACGTCCGGGGCTTCCATCGAGCACATCGCGTGTCCTTGACACAGATCGAGGTCTGCTTCGATCCTCATCCGAACCTCACTCCTGCGTCGCTGTGCCGGTGCCGGATGCCGCCCGGGTGCGACGCCGGTACCGCACAGCACACGGCTGTTCGAGCTGGACCACCATCTTCGAGTGGTCGTTGCGGTAGGTCTCGGGCGGCTGGGACAGTTCGAACTCGAAGTCGCGCAGCAGAACCGAGAATATCGCCTTCAGCTGCATGAGCGCGAACGCCGCTCCCACACAGCGGTGCCGACCCGCCCCGAACGGAATCCAGGTCCACCGGTTGACGATGTCCTCCTGGTTGGGGTCGATGTAGCGGCCGGGATCGAAGGCATCGGGATCCGGGAAGTCCTCCGGGATCCGGTTGGAGATCGCCGGTGTCGCACCCACGAGATCGCCCTCCGAGATCCGGTATCCGGCGACCTCGAAGTCGTCGCGCGCGACCCGAAGAAGCAGGATCAGTGGCGGGTGCAGGCGCAGCGTCTCCTTGAGCACCGCTTCGAGCACCGGGATCTGCGCAGTGCATGGAGCTCACGCTCTCGCCGTCGGAGTACAGGACGTCGAGTTCCGCCGTGACCTGCTGCATGTACTCGGGGTTGCGCAGCAGTTCGATGAGCGCCCAGGCCGCCGTTCCGGAGGTGGTGTGGTGGCCGGCGAACATCATCGAGATGAAGATGCCGGTGATCTCGTCGGCGCTGAACCGTTCCTTGCCGTCCTCGTCCTTGATGGAGACGAGGACGTCGAGCATGTCGCGGTCCTCCTTGCCCTGCGGCGGGTTCGCGATGCGTCCGTCCATGATCTCCTGCACGAGTGCCACGAGTCCGTGGCGGGCCTCGTCGCGTCGCCGGAAACTCTCGATCGGCGCGTAGGGATCGACGAAGGCCAGTGCGTCGGTGCCCTTCTCGAGGTCGTGGTAGAGGTGGGCGAATCGTCCGTCGAGCTGGTCGCGGAACTTCTTGCCGATCAGGCAGGCCGACGACGTGTAGATGGTCATTTCGGCGAAGAATTCGAGCAGGTCGATATCGCCTTCGTCGCCCCAGCCGGCGACCATGTCCTGCACCTCGCGGTCGATGGTCGCCGCGTGGCCCCGCATCTGTTCGCCACGCAGCGCCGAATTGTGCAGCATCTCCTTGCGGCGTTCGGGGCTGGCGTCGAAGACGACGCCCTCACCGAAGACCGGCTTCATGAACGGATAGGCGGCCTGCTGGTCGAGATCCTCGTCCGCGGCACGGAAGAAGAACTCGTTGGCCTCCGCACCGGAGAGTAGTACGACCTTCTTGTCGGCGAGCTGGAAGACCCCGACGTCGCCGCACTCCTCACGCACCCGGCGCATGAGCGCGATGGGATCGGTGCGCAGTTCCTCGAGGTGGCCGTGTTCGTGTTCGCCGCCGGACACACGCCGGGGCTCGACGAGTGTGGTCATGGATTGTCCTTCCGCAGGGGCGCTTCGGGTTGAACCTCGATGAGCACGATGTGGGCGCCGCGGGGGGCCGAGACGACCGAGAGCGCGGCCGCGGCGATGTCGGATGCACGAAGGAAGTAGGGGTGTCGGGCGAAACCCCATGTGCCCCAGTCCTCGAGCATCGGTTCGAGGACCTCCGCCGGCGCGGTCATGCCGGCACCGGTCTGCGTCGGCCCTGGGCGCACGACCGATGCGCGGACACCCGTACCCTCGAGTTCCATCCGCATTTCGCGGACGAGCGCTTCGAGGCCGGTCTTGGCGGCGTTGTAGGCACCCATCCAGGGCCGGGGAAGCACGGCACAGTCGGATCCGATCACGACGAAGTCGCCGCGTTTCCGGTCGATCATGCCGGGCAGCACACGATGGGCCAGACGTTGTGTGCCCATCAGGTGCACGTTCACCTGGAAGGCGAACCGGTCGGGATCCATCTCGTGCGGCAACGCGAAATCCATGTCGCCCGCTCCCGAGACGACGATCTCGGCGGGGCCGAGGGCCTCCTCGGCCGCGGTGACGAACTCGTCGACGGATTCGGTGGACGACACGTCGAGGAAGTGGGCGAAGGCCTCGCCACCCTCGCCGCGGATCTTCTCCGCGATCGCCGCGCGCACTCCTCCACGCTCGCGCCCCGAGCGCGACGGGTGCCCGGCCTCGGCGAG
>LATQ01000001.1:1745046-1762193 GCA_001017865.1 Rhodococcus sp. IITR03 | reverse complement strand
GCGCCCCGAGCGCGACGGGTGCCCGGCCTCGGCGAGCGCGTAGGCGGTGGCGGTACCGATTCCGGAGGAGGCTCCGGCGACCAGCGCGGGACGGCGTTCGGATGGGGTTCGAATCTAGGCATGTCGTTCGGTGACCTCTACAGGAAGGGCCGCGAAGCCTCGGACATTGGTGGAATGGACACGTTCACAGCGGTCCTCGTCGATCTCGTAGTCGGCGACGCGCCGGGCGAACTGTTCCAGCGCGATGTTCGCCTCGAGGCGGGCGAGATGTGCGCCGAGACAGAAGTGCACTCCCCCACCGAAACTGGCGATCTTCTGGGAGCTGTCGCGTCCGATGCGGAAGTCGTCGGCGGTGTCGAAGACGTCGGAATCGCGGTTGGCGGATCCGATGAGCAGCAGTACCTTGTCGCCGGACCGGATGGTGGCGCCGTGCAGTTCGATGTCGGCGACGGCGGTGCGGGCGACGATCTGGCTCGAAGTGTCGTAGCGGAGGGTCTCCTCCACCCACTGCGGTGCGCGAGCGGGATCGCGGAGTACCTGCGCCACCTCGGATTTGTTGTGCGCTCCCCAGTAGAGGGCGTTGCCGAGGAGTTTCGTGGTGGTCTCGTTGCCTGCGACCACCATGAGGAACATGAAGCCGATGATCTCGTCGTCGGTGAGCCGGTCGCCGTCGATCTCGGCGGCCAGCAACGCCGACGTAAGGTCGGAGGTGTCCTTCTTCCGGCGTTCGGCGAGCATGTCGGCGTAGTAGCGACGAGGTGCAGCGATGCTCCATCGCGGCGACCGGCACGTCGAGCACGCCCTCCTCGCGGTGGACGACGAGGTCGGCGAGGCGGCGGATCTCACTGCGGTCGGATTCGGGTACGCCCATGAGTTCGGAGATCACGTCCATGGGCAGCTTGCCCGCGAACTCCGAGATCCAGTCGAATTCCCCTGCCTCCACCGCGGGTTCGAGATAGCGCAGGGTCAGTTCGAGGATGCGTTCCTCGAGGTCGGCGACGCGCCGCGGAGTGAATCCTTTGGAGACGAGCCGACGCATGCGCATGTGGCGCGGGTCGTCCATCGCGAGGAAGGACATCACCTTGTGGGCGTTGGGCCCGTAGGCGGACGGATCGAGCGAGACACCGTTGGCGCTCGAGAGCCGGGTGTTGTCGCGGAAGGCCGCGACGACGTCGGCGTGGCGGGACAGGGCCCAGAACCCGAGGTCGGGGTTGTGGTAGGCCGGTTCCTCTTCACGGAGGCGGCGGTAGGTGGGATACGGGTCTTCGTGGAAGGCGTAGTCGTACGGGTTGAAGATCACGGGGGCGAGCGTCGGTGGATCGGGCGAAGCGGGCCCTGCGTGCGACGCGGAGCCGGGGATGCCTGGATCATGGATCACTCCAATAGAAGTCGGGCGGATGTCTCCAGCCTGTCGGCGAGTTTCTCGTAGGTGCCGTAGCCCATACCGGCCCGGACCAGCGCGCCGGCGTAGAGCAGTTCGAGTGCTTCGAGTTCGTCGGGATCGGAGTCGGTGCCGAGCGCTGCCGAGATCCGGTGACGGATGTCGAGTCCGATGCGCGCACGCAGGTGTTCGACATCGGGGTCGTGACCGAGCAGTGCACTGGTGACGGCGGCCGCGAGTTCGGGTTCGTCGGCCAACAGCAGCGCGATTCCCCTCAGCACCGCGACCACCCGATCGGCACGGCTCGTGCTCTCGGCGTCGGCCGTGGGAGCGTTGGCCAAGCGACGCCAGAACACCTCGGCGACGAGGTGTTCCTTGGACGAGAAGTAGGTGTAGGCGGTGGCCGGGGCGACACCGGCACGGGCGGCGACCATACGCACCGTCAACCCCGTGAATCCCTCCTCGCGGAGCACCTCGACCGCGGCCTGCGTGAGCCTCGCAACCGTGTCGGCCTGCTTCTCGGTCAGGCGGCGACGGGTCGATTCGAGATTCACGTTTCTGGACACGTGTCTGGACATTACTACGGTTGGAGGGGGTCGGCAATGCCCGCAGCGCGTTCATTCGGCGAATTCAGCGCTCTCGTGGGTGGATGCGGACGGGCATGGACTTGACGCCGTTGATGAAGTTCGACCGCAACCGCCGCGGTTCGCCGGCCGGTTCGACCCGGTCGATACGGGCAACGAGGGTCTCGAACACGATCCGCAGTTCGAGCCGCGCCAGATGTGCCCCGAGACAGAAGTGCACACCCGTCCCCCCGAAGGCGACGTGCGGATTGTGCTCGCGCCCGATGTCGAAGACGTGCGCGTCGTCGAAGACCTCCTCGTCGCGGTTCGCGCTCGGGTAGTACATGATCACCTTGTCGCCCCGTTCGACGTGCTGGTCGCCGATCGACGCCGGACAGGTGGGCGTGCGGCGGAAGCCCACCACGGGGGTGACCCAGCGCAGGATCTCCTCCACGGCGTTGTCGATCAGACCGGGATCGTCCTGCAACCGGCGCCATTGCTCGGGATGGTCGACGAACGCCTGCATCCCGCCCGAGATCGCGTTGCGCGTCGTCTCGTTGCCCGCGATGACGAGCAGGACGAAGAACATGTCGAACTCCATCTCGGACAGCGTGTCGCCGTTCTCGTCGGGACACACCAGCTTCGAGACGATGTCGTCGCGCGGTTCGAAACGTCGTTGTGCAGCGATCTCGTTGGCGTACAGGAAGATCTCGGCGGCGGCGAGCTCGCCGTCCTCCTGAGTGGTGCCATATTCGGGGTCGGCCCAACCGATCATGCGGTTCGACCAGTCGTACAGCTTCCCGACGTCCTCGGCCGGTGCGCCGAGCAGCGCTGCGATCACCTCCAGTGGCAGTGGTGCCGAGATCGCCGGGACGAAGTCGATCACCGTGCCGTCGCGCGCGGCCTCGATCGCCGCGTCGACGGTGCGTTCGCACGTTCGCCGGATGCGCTCCTCGAGCGTCTTCACCATGCGCGGGGTGAACCCTCGGCTCACGAGTTGCCGCAGGCGGGTGTGCTCCGGCGGGTCGAGGTTGAGCAGCATGGATGCCTGCTTGAGTCGTGTCTCCTCGTCGAAATCGTCGATCTGGGTGGTTCCGAGCGCCGAGGAGAAGGTCGCGCTGTCGCGGGAGACCGTGATGACGTCGGCGTGCCGGGTGACGGCCCAGAAGCCCGCGCCGCCCTCCTCGGGTTGGCGGTGGACCGGACAGGTGCGCCGGAGTTCGGAGAAGTAATCGTGCGGGACCCCCTGGGCGAAGACGTCGGGGTTCTTGAGATCTGTGGGTGAAGTCGTCATGAAGCCGCTCTCGTGGGAGTGTACGAATGGCATTCGTTTATAAACTACTCACCTTCGTTCGGAATGAAAGCCCCTTAGACTGTTTCCATGGCAGACGACAATTCCCGACCCGTGCGTCGACGGACACTGACCCGCGACAAGGTCGTCGCAGCAGCGCTCGGGATCGTCGACGAGCTGGGATGGGAACAGCTCACGATGAGCACTCTCTCGTCGCGATTGGGAATCGTCACGGCCTCGCTGTACAACCACGTCCGCAATCTCGACGACGTACGGGCGACCGTGCAGATCCGCGCGATGAGCGATCTCGGGGCGCATCTGCGCGAGGTCGCGATGGGCCGCAGCGGCGTCGACGGGCTTCGCGCCTGATCGACGCCCACCACACCTGGGCCGTCGAACATCCCCGCCGCTACGAAGCGTTGACCACCGCACCGGTCGACCGCGACGGTCTGCTCGCCGCCGCACTGGACGCCAACGTCGCTCTGCGCACGATGCTCGCATCCTGCGGCGTTCCGGAGGAGGAGACGCTCGAGGCCGCGGTCGGCATGTTCGCGGCCCTGCACGGTTTCGCGGTCCTCCAGAGCAGCGGCTTCCTGGGCGACGAGCTCGATCTCGACCACATCTACGAGACGGTCGTGCGCGGAGTTCTGGCCGGCGCATCCCTCGACCCCACGAAGACGCGCTAGAGTGGCACGCATCAACTGAACACGTCCGTCTTCAGATGGAGGGGTCATGCGGACGATCGACACTCTCGCGATCTCGTCTCACCGCTCGGTGGCACGATCAACGCCGCCAACGTCATCATGCAGCTCGCCCATCCCGGCGTCGGCCAGGGCGTCGTCGACAGCACGGTCGACTCCGGCCGCGCCGATCTCCATCCGGTCAAGCGGGCCCGCACGACCGGCACCTATCTGGCGGTCGCGGTGTTCGGCACCGAGGCCGACCGCGATTTCGTCCGCGAGTCGGTACGGAAGATCCACGCCCGGGTCACGTCGTCACCCGGCGCGGAGGTCCGCTACAGCGCCAACTCCCCCGCCCTGCAGTTGTGGGTCGCCGTCTGCCTGCTCAAGTACTTCATCGACCAGCACGAGTTCCTGTACGGCCCGCTCACCGAGGAGCAGTACGCCCGGATCCTCCGCGACGGCGCGACCCTCGCGACGACACTGAACGTCCGGCCGGAGTCGTGGCCCACGACCCGCGAGGAGTACGAGGAACTGTGGAAGGCCGGCGTCGCCGACCTCTCCATGAACGAGCAGGTGCGCGAGTACCTCACCGAACTCTGCAATCTCGCGTTCCTCGAGGTGCGCCTCGGACGACTGGGCCGCGGGATCCACCGGGTGCTCGGCAGGTCGTTCGAACTGATCACCCGCGGTGCACTGCCGCCGGAGTTCCGCGACCTCATGCAGTACCCGTGGACCGCCGACGACCAGCGACGCTTCGACCGCTATCTCGTGGCGGTCCGTCGCCTGCACCGCGTCACCCCATGGGTGTGGCCGTTGCTGTGGAAGTCCTATCTGCTCGATCTGCGCACGCGGCGACGCCTCGGACTGCGCGTGTTCTGACCGGAGACCGCCGGACCCTCGTCGAGACCGGTGTTGTGTGCGAGATTCGTCGAATTCCTCGCACACAACACCGGTTTCGTCCGTTTCGGACGAACCGTTGCATTCGATCGCGTCGCCGAACTATAGTCCAGACACCTGTCCAGAACCGAGGGAACGTCTGATGACACTTCGCCCCACCGACAGCTCCACCCTTCTGATCGACGGCAAGCTCGTACCCGGCAGCGGAGGCACCTTCGCGATCACCGATCCGAGCACCGAAGAACTGCTCGGCACGCGGCCGAGGGCACCGCCACCGACATGGACGCCGCGATCGCGGCCGCGCGTCGCGCCTTCGACGACACCGACTGGTCACGCGACCACGCCTTCCGAGCCCGCTGCCTCCGTCAGTTGCGCGACGCCCTGCGCGAGCACATCGAGGAACTGCGGGAGATCACCATCGCCGAGGTCGGCGCTCCCCGATTCCTCACGAGCGCCGCGCATCTCGAAGGCCCCATCGACGATCTGCTCTACTTCGCCGACCTCGCCGAGAGCTACGCGTGGAGGCAGGATCTCGGCAACGCCTCCCCCATGGGTATCCCCACCCACCGCTATCTGCTCAAGGAAGCGGTGGGGGTCGTCGGCGCGATCACGCCGTGGAACTTCCCGCACCAGATCAACTTCGCCAAGCTCGGGCCCGCTCTCGCCGCCGGGAACACCGTGGTGCTCAAGCCCGCCCCGGACACCCCGTGGTGTGCGGCCCTGGTCGGGCGGATCGCGGCCGAGGAGACCGACATCCCGCCGGGAGTGCTGAACATCGTCACCTCGAGCGACCACAGGCTCGGCGCACAGCTGAGCGAGGATCCGCGCGTCGACCTGATCTCGTTCACCGGTTCCACCGCGACCGGCCGGGCCGTGATGCGCGCGGCCTCCGAGAACCTCAAGAAGGTCTTCCTCGAGCTCGGCGGCAAGTCGGCGTTCATCGTCCTCGACGACGCGACCTGCGCGGCGCCTGCTCGATGGCGGCCTTCACCGTGTGCACGCATGCCGGCCAGGGCTGCGCGATCACCACGCGTCTGCTCGTTCCCCGCGAACGGTACGACGAAGCGGTGGCCCTGACCGCGAAGTCCCTGAGCGGCATCCGGCCCGGCGACCCGCGCGATCCCGGTACGGTGTGCGGGCCGCTCATCTCCGAGAAGCAGCGACAGCGGTTGAGGGCTACATCCGCCTCGCCGTCGAGGAAGGCGGCACGATCGTCACCGGCGGCGGACGTCCCGCCGAACACGAGCGCGGCTTCTTCGTCGAACCCACCCTCATCGCCGGCCTCGACAACTCCGCGCGCACAGCGCGGGAGGAGATCTTCGGCCCGGTGCTCGTGATCATCCCTCACGACGGCGACGACGACGCGATCCGCATCGCCAACGACTCCCCCTACGGCCTCTCGGGTTCGGTGTACGGCACCGATCCGGACCGCATCGCGCGGGTCGTCGCAGGTGTACGGACCGGCACGCTGGGCGTCAACGGCGGCATCTGGTACGCCGCCGACGCCCCGTTCGGGGGCTACAAGCAGTCCGGGATCGGCCGCGAGATGGGTGTGGCCGGTTTCGAGGAGTACCTGGAGACCAAGCTCGTCGCCGAACCCGCGAGCTGACCCGAACTTCCGAAAGGACTTTTCCGATGGCACGTTTCACCGGTCGCACCGCGATCGTCACCGGCGCGCCGCCCAGGGGATCGGCGAGGCGTACGCGCGTGCGCTCGCCGCCGAGGGCGCGAACGTGGTGGTCGCCGATATCGATGCCGAACTCGGCGAACAGGTCGCCAAACAGATCGTCGCCGACGGCGGCATCGCGAGCTTCACCTCGGTCGACGTCTCCGACCCCGCCTCCGCCGAGGCACTCGCCGCGTCGACCGTCGAGACCTACGGCAGCATCGACCACGTGATCAACAATGCCGCCATCTACGGCGGCATGAAACTCGATCTGCTGCTGACGGTTCCGTGGGACTACTACAAGAAGTTCATGAGCGTGAACCTCGACGGCGCCTCAACGTCACCCGCGCAGCGTGGCCGCACATGACGAAGAACGGCGGGTCGATCGTCAACCAGTCGTCGACGGCGGCCTGGCTGTACTCGGGTTTCTACGGGCTCGCGAAGGTCGGGATCAACGGTCTCACACAGCAACTCGCCGTCGAGCTCGGCGGGTCGAACATCCGCATCAACGCGATCGCCCCCGGCCCCATCGACACCGAGCGACCCGCACCACCACCCCCGCGAACATGGTCGCCGACATGGTGAAGCAGTTGCCGCTCAAGCGCATGGGCACTCCCGACGATCTCGTCGGCATGTGCCTGTTCCTGCTCTCCGACGAGGCCGCCTGGGTCACAGGGCAGATCTTCAACGTCGACGGCGGGCAGGTGATCCGCTCGTGACCGGCTCCACGATCGGCCGGGTCGGTTACATCGGGCTGGGCAACATGGGGGCACCGATGGCCGAGCGGCTGCTCACCCGACCCGGAAGCCTCACCGTGCTCGACGTGGTGCCCGAGGCGATGAGCCGTTCACCGACAAGGGTGCCGCCGCGGCGTCGAGCCCGGCGGAGCTGGCCGCCGACTGCGACCTCGTGTGCGTGACCGTCCTCGACGACGCCCAGGTCCGCGACGTCGTCACCGGTCCGGACGGACTGCTCGCGACGGCCCGGCCCGGCACGGTCGTCGCGGTGCACTCGACGATCTCCGACACCACCGCCGTCGAGCTCGCCGCGAAGTGTGCCGAGAAGGGAGTCGACTTCGTCGATGCACCGGTCAGCGGTGGCGCCGGCGGTGCGAAGAACGGCACTCTCGCAGTGATGGTCGGCGCGACCGACGACGGCTTCGCCAAGATCGAGGAACCGTTCGGCACCTTCGCGTCGCTGGTCGTGCACGCCGGTCCCGTCGGCGCGGGAACCCGGATGAAGCTCGCCCGCAACCTGCTCCACTTCATCGCGTTCACCGCGGCGACGGAGGCACAACGACTCGCCGAGACCGCGGGCATCGACATCACCGAGCTCGGCAAGGTCGTCCGGCACACCGACGCGATCACCGGCGGCGCCGGTTCGATCATGTGGCGCAACACCACATCTCCTCTCACGGAGGACGACTCCTGGTTCCCGATCTTCTCGCGCGTGCGCGCCCTGGGTGAGAAGGACCTCGCGCTGGCACTCGATCTCGGCGATCGCTCGGAGTCGACCTGCCGCTCGGATCCCGGGCGCTGTCCGACCTCGGCCCCGGCCTCGGAGTCGGCACGGGAGAGATCGCACGGACCCGTTCCCGGAAGGAGCACGCATGACCGACGAGACCCGCCGCCGCGGCCTGGAGATGATGTCCAAGGTCTACGGCTGGGAGATGCAGGACGGTCCCGGTGAGCACTTCGCCGTCACCGCCGACCACCTGTTCGCGAACATCTGGACCCGGCCCGGGCTGACCATTCGTGATCGGCGACTGCTGCTGCTCGGGGTACTCACCGCGCAGGGCGCCCCCGACATCGCCGAGATCCAGATCGAAGCGGCGCTGAAGAACGAGGAACTCGACGAGCAGCAGCTCCGCGAGATCGCCCTGTTCCTGTGCCACTACGTGGGCTGGCCGCTGGGCTCGAAGCTCGACAACGCGGTGGGCAGCGTGCTGCAGCGACGGAAGGCGGCGGCCCGCTCGTGAGCATCCCCGGCGGATCCGTACCGGAGCCGGACTGTCCGGAACTCGGGTTCTACGGCCTCGCCGGGCACGCCGACGACCCGAGGGCGCTGCTCGACGAGATCGCCGTCGCCGAACGCATCGGTCTCGGCTCGGTCTTCCTGTCGGAACGGTTCGACACCAAGGATGCGGCAGCGCTGGCCGGTGCGGCCGCCGCGACGAGCTGCACCCTGATCGGCACCGCAGCGACCAATCCGCACACCCGCCATCCCCTCGTCACAGCGACGATGGCGACCACACTGCACCGGTTGAGCCGCGGCCGCTACGCCCTCGGGCTCGGCCGCGGCTTCGACGTGCTGTTCGCTCTCATGGGTCTGCCTCGCGTGACGTCGGCGCGGCTCGAGGACACCGTCGATCTGCTCCGGACGCTGTGGCGCGGTGACGCAGTCGTCGACCGGCACGGCCCAGCCGGCGACTTCCCGTATCTGCGACGCACCGCCGAGGACGTCGACCGCATCCCGATCCTCATGGTCGCGCTCGGCGAGCGCACGCTCGACCTGGCGGGACGCGTGGCCGACGCCGTCGTCCTGCACACAGTCTTCACCGGACCAGCGACCCAACCAAGGCCGCTGCGCGCCCAACCCCCGATTTTCTGCTCGATGTACGTCCTTCCGGGCCATATGGCAGGTAATCGACACCACGTCGGGATCAGCGACAACAGTTCGGGTCCAGCACCATCCGCAGGGCTTCGAGGGACTCGGCGCGGGCACGGTAGAAGACGTTCATCCCGCGGCGTTCGGATACGACCATGCCGGCCTTGCGCAGCTGCCCGAGGTGGTGACTGACAGTGGATTCGGCCAAGCCGATGTCGGTGGCGAGATCGCAGGTGCACACTTCACCGCCGTCGGCGGTGAGCAGGATCGACATGAGCTTGATGCGGACCGGGTCCGCCAGGGCCTTCAGGCGTAGTGCGAGTTCGAGAGCTGCGTTGTCGCTCATGGGTGCGGCCGAGACCGGTTCGCAGCAGATCGGGGTGCTGACGTCGATCATGGGCAGGGCTTTCGGCATGGTTCGAGCTTATCCACTTACTTGACATATGTCGAAAAGGTGGCGCATCCTGTACCTGTCCAGTATTTCGACATATGCCACACAGGTGGAGGCTGACATGTCCCGCGCACAACTCGCCCTCAACGTCGACGACCTGCAAGAAGCGGTCGCCTTCTACACGAAACTGTTCGGCACCGAACCGGCCAAGCTCGAGCCCGGCTACGCGAACTTCGCGATCGCCGAACCGCCACTGAAGCTGGTCCTGCTCGAAAACCCCGGCAAGGGCGGCACCATCAACCACCTCGCGTGGAGGTCGAATCGAGCGAGAAGGTCCACGCCGAAATCGCCCGCCTCACCGACGAAGGGCTGTTCACCGAGGAGGAGATCGGCACCACCTGCTGCTTCGCCACCCAGGACAAAGTGTGGGTTACCGGCCCGGCCGGGGAGAAGTGGGAGGTCTACACCGTCCTCGCCGATTCGGAAACCTTCGGCTCGAGCCACAGCATCTCGACGATCCGGCCACCGCCGTGGGTGGCATGTGCTGCGGCACCGCCGCCCCGGCCGAGGACACGCAGCAGGCTTCGGCCGCACCGTCCTGCTGAACGGCTTCCCTCGAGGTCGGCCACCGGATTCGGGTGGCCGACCTCGGTGTCTTCAGCGACGGAGCCGGTCGGCAAGGTCGGTGACACGAGCGGCGATGTCGTCGCGGACCAGCCGCATCCGTTCGATGCCGACGATGCCGCGCTCGGACGGCTCGTCGGTGTCCCAGTTCTCGAACTGTGTCCCGGCCACCGGCTCGAGGTGGGCTTCGCGGCCGAGGGTGACCACGAGATCGACGTCGCGGACCAGGTCGGGGTCGACCGGTGTCGGGGTCTGGCCGGTGATGTCGACGCCGACCTCGAGGAGCACTTCGGCCGCCAGGGCATTGATGCCGGCACCGGGCTTCGTACCGGCGGAGTGCACCGTAACGGTGTCGCCGGCGGCGGCCCGCATCAGGCCGGCGGCCATCTGGGACTTTCCGCCGTTCTTCACGCAGACGAACAGCACCGAGGGTGTGCTCACGGTCGAGGTCCTTTCACGCAGATCAGGTGTCGAGGTCGAGGTCGAGGTCGAGGTCGGCGACGGTGCTTGGCGGTGCGGCCGACGCCGAGGATGGTGGCCGAACCGGGACCGGTCCAGTCGCCGTAGCCGAGCAGATGCAGGCGCGATTCCTTGAGCGAGCGGGTGCCGGCGACCGGCACCGTGCCGGTGTGATCGCGCAACCGCAACGGCCGCAGATGTGCGAGGGCGGGCCGAAATCCCGTGGCCCACAGCACGACATCGGCGGTTCGGTGGCGCTGTCCCCAGGCGATGCCGTCCCGGGTGAGCCGATCGAACATCGGCAGCGCGGTCATGACGCCACGCTCACGGGCGGCAAGCACCTCCGGGACCATCACGATGTCCCCCAGGGCGGCGATGCCGCCGGGATCGGTCCGTCCGGCAGCCAGGGCCACTGCACGGCGGGAGGCGAGCTCGAACAAGGCCCGGCCATCGACGCCATCCGGCAGGAACCGCGGGGGCCGGTTGGTGACCCAGAT
Source organism: Rhodococcus sp. IITR03 (assembly GCA_001017865.1). The sequence goes on along the minus strand of LATQ01000001.1, from coordinate 1,751,134 downwards.
GGTTCTCGCGGTGGTGGAGATCTCGGCGACGAGTTGAGCCGCGGAGTTGCCACCCCCGACCACTACGACGTCCGAGCCGGTGAACTCGGCCGCGCTACGGTAGTCGACGGTGTGCAACTGCCGCCCGGTGAACACATTCATGCCCGGATAGCTCGGCAGAAACGGTCGCTGCCAGGTACCGGTGGCGCTGATCACCCGCCGCGCCCGCCACTGCCCGCGGTCGGTGTCGACCAGCAGATCAGGCCGTCGCGGCGTACCGCCTGCACCCGCACCGGCCGCTCGATCGGCAGGCCGTAGCGGGTTTCGTAGGCGGTGAGATAGTCGACGACATGCCGTGCAGGCGGGAATCCGTCCGGCCAGCGGGGCATCGGCCACCCGGGCAGGGACGCGAATTCCGCCGGGGAGAACAGATGCAGCGAGGACCACATGTGCGGCCACGCCCCACCCGGCCGTTCCTGGTCGTCGAGGATCACGAAGCGGTGCCCGGCCCGCCGCAGGTAGTAGCCGGCAGCCAGACCCGCCTGCCCACCGCCGACCACCACGACATCGACGTTCGTCGTCATCGAAGAGCCTCCTGTCAGCGCGGGGAAGACGGGGCGGTCAACTCGGCGATGAGGGCTTCGACCTTGGCCTCGATCTCGTCCCGGATCGAGCGCACCGCTTCGAGGCCTGCGGCCGGGTCGTCGAGCACCAGTCGCGGTAGGACTTGCCGGGGAACACCGGGCAGGTGTCCCCGCAGCCCATCGTGATCACCACATCCGATGCCTGCACCGCCTCGGTGGTGAGGATCTTCGGATTCTCGGTGGAGATGTCGATGCCGACCTCGGCCATCGCCGCGACCGCGGCCGGATTGACCTGCTCGGCCGGGGCGCTTCCGGCGGAGCGCACTTCGATCCGGTCCCCGGCCAGGGCGGTGAGGAACCCGGCAGCCATCTGGGAGCGGCCGGCGTTGTGGACACAGACGAACAACACACTCGGTGCGCTCACGGATCAGCCTCTCTCGATGTGGGTACCTGTGGCGACTCGCGGCGGGCGAAACGGTTGCGCAGGGCAAGCGAAACATAGACCAGCGCAACAAGAACCGGGACCTCGATGAGCGGTCCGACCACCCCGGCCAGAGCCTGACCCGAGGTCACCCCGAAGGTGCCGATCGCCACCGCGATGGCCAGCTCGAAGTTGTTGCCGGCCGCGGTGAACGCGAGGGTGGTGGTGCGTTCGTAGCCGAGGCCGATCGCGGCGCCGAACAGGTATCCGCCGCCCCACATGATCGCGAAGTACGCCAGCAGCGGCAGCGCGATCCGCACGACGTCCAGCGGTCGGGAGGTGATCTGCTCGCCCTGCAACGCGAACAGGATCACGATGGTGAACAGCAACCCGTAGAGTGCCCACGGCCCGATCTTCGGCAGGAAGGTGTCCTCGTACCAGGTGCGGCCCTTGGCTTTCTCACCGAAGTGCCGGGTGAGGAACCCTGCGACCAGGGGAATGCCGAGGAAGATCAGCACCGACTTGGCGATCTGCCACGGCGACACATCCAGGGCGGCCTGTTCGAGACCCAGCCAGCCGGGAAGCACCGACAGGTAGAACCAGCCGAGCACGGCGAACATGATCACCTGGAAGACCGAGTTGATCGCCACCAGCACCGCCGCGGCTTCCCGGTCACCGCACGCGAGGTCGTTCCATATGATCACCATCGCGATGCAGCGAGCCAGACCCACAATGATCAGGCCGGTGCGATATTCGGGCAGATCCGGCAGCATCAGCCAGGCGAGCGCGAACATCAGTGCCGGGCCGAGGACCCAGTTGAGGATCAGCGACGAGATCAACAGCTTGCGGTCGCCGGTGACGGTGTCGAGACGGTCGTAGCGCACCTTCGCCAGCACTGGATACATCATGATCAGCAGACCGAGGGCGATCGGCAGGGAGATGCCGTCGATCTCGATGAAACTCAACGCTTCACCCAGGCCGGGAATCATCCGGCCGAGCAACAGGCCGACGACGATGGCGGCGCCGATCCACACGGCCAGGAACCGGTCGAGGGTCGACATCTTCCCGACGACCGCCTGGTGCTCGGTGTTCGTCGCGGTCATCGCGTCGCCTCCGCGGCATCGTCGACCACGGTGCAGTCCGAGCCGGGCACGACTCCCCGTTCCGGGGACAGGACGGCCGACAGCTGGGCCAAGGCAGAGGGGATCACCCGGTAGTACACCCAGGTGCACGGCGTTCGCAGTCGAGCAGGCCGGCCTCGCGCAGCACCTTGAGGTGATGCGAGATGGTCGGCTGGGACAGGTCGAAGGCCGGGCTGATGTCGCAGACACAGCTTTCGCCGCCCTCATGGCTGGCGATCAGGCTGAGCAGCCGTAGGCGTACCGGGTCTCCGATCGCCTTGAACATCCGGGCCAGGTCTGCGGCCCAGTCCTCCGTCAGAGGTTCCCGTACCAGTGGTGCGCAGCAGAGGTCACCACTATCAGTTTGAATCGACACCCATCAATATTGACACTGATCGAATCAGCCGACAAATCGTCTTGCCACATCCGGTCAGGGCAGAACCTCCTCCCACAGAACCTGACGGTTCACATTCCTAGGATCACCGCCCATGACAACCAGTACCCAGTTCACGCCTTCTCGTGAACGGCTCCTCGAGCTCATCGACGAACTGTGGAACGGATGGAATCGGTTCTTGAACCGAGACCCCAATCGTTGTGCCGACCGCGGGATACCGAACATCTACTGACCACAGCCGTGGTCATGGCCTATGAAACAGCGATCACCGCGCATTGGCTCGCCGAGGTGGGAGATTCGCGGTGATCTCCGTCAGTCCCCCGTACAACGAGTCCGGTGGCGGCGGCACGGCGTGTCCCGTCGTAGCCCGGTCGACAGATCGCATCTGGTCGGTCCTCGCGACCGTCGACGAGTCGACGCCCGAGGATCTTTCGTTCGCGGAAGCTGACCGGACGGCTCGCGACCTACCTGCAGGGCTGTGGTGACGTGCTCGTGCGTGCGAACAGCTGGGATCCTCAGGTACTGCACCGTTTCAGGGACGACGCGCAGGTCCGTGCTCATTCCGGACCGATCGACGCGGCGCCCACCGAAACGGCGCCAAGCCCACCGAGCTCGCCCCGGTCGCCGCCGCGTGGCGGACGACCCGCGACCCCGAGCGTTTCGCACCTCTACCCGCAAACCCCGGCCGGAGCGCACGATGACCGATCTGTAGTTGTCGGTGGACGACCTGACTCCCGAACGACTCTCGGCCGTGCTCGGTGGCACGGTACGCACGTGCAGGTCGAGCGGATCGGAACGGGCCGGATCGCCACGAGGACCGAGCGCGGCGACCGCATGTTCGCGGTGATGGTCGAGCGGTCGTGCGCCGCGATCCGCGATCTCGACAGTCTCACCGTCGTGTCCGAGAGCATCGGACGCCGCGATCGGTCGGTAGGGTGACTCGGGATACACCGCATCACGCGAGAAGAACGGAGATCCATCCGATGTCCCGCACCACCCTGCCCCGCGAGGCGATCGAACTCGCCGAGGCGACACCGGGTTTCATGCCCCAGGACGAGGGAACCGCACTGCACGAGGCTGCGGTGCAGTATCTCGGTGACGGCGTCGGCGTCGAGATCGGCACCTACTGCGGCCGCTCGACCGTGTATCTCGGAGCTGCGGCCAAGACGACCGGCGGCACCATCGTCACCGTCGACCACCACCACGGTTCGGAGGAGCATCAGCCCGGCTGGGAGTACCACGATCCGTCGCTGGTCGACCCGCACACCGGCCGCCTCGACACGGTCGGCGCGCTGCGGCACACCCTCGCCGACGGCGACCTCGAATCGCACGTCGTCGCGGTGGTCGGCAATTCTCCTGCGGTGGCGTCGTTCTGGCGCACCCCCGCATCGTTCGTGTTCATCGACGGTGGACACAGCAGCGAGGCGGCCCGGGCGGACTACGACGGCTGGGCGAGATGGGTGCGCATCGGCGGCGCCTGATCATCCACGACGTCTTCCCCGACCCGAAGGACGGCGGCCGGCCTCCGTACGAGATCTACTGTCTCGCACTGGAGAGCGGCGAGTTCGTCGAGAAGTCGGTGACGTCCTCGCTGCGCGTCCTCGAGCGCACCGCCGGCACGGTCGGATCCCTGCCCGGCAACTGAACTACGGGACGAGCACCGGGCAACGTTCGGTGCAGCGGTCGGCGCCCACCTGATCGGCGGGTGCCGCCGCATCCCGGAAGATCGCGTTTCCTCCCGTCGTGCGCGAGAGCGCATCGGCGGCGAGGATCACCGCTGCGCTGGTCCAGGAACTGACCTCCACCGGCCAGCGCTTGCCGTCGGCGTAGACCAGACCGGTCCAGTACGAACCGTCCGGGTCGCGCAGATGCTGCATGGCCGCGAACAATTCGCGGGCACGCCCGGCGTGGCCGAGTGCGTCGAGCGCCAGGACCAGTTCACACGTCTCGGCTCCGGTGACCCACGGACGATGGTCGACGCAACGGATCCCGAGCCCGTCGACGACGAAATCCGACCAGCGCTCGCGGATCCGTTCATGCGCGTCGGTGCCGCGCACCGCTCCCCCGAGGATCGGGTAGTACCAGTCCATCGAGTACTCGGGCTTGGGTGTGAACGCCTCGGGGTGCCGACGCAGAGCGTGGCCGAGACGGATCAGCGCGACCTCCCATTCGGGTTGCGCCTCACCGATCAGGTCGGCGATCCGCAGACCGCACCACAGACTCTGGTGGATACTCGAGCAACCTGTGAGCAGCGCTTCGTCGAACATCCCGCCGTCGCCTCGCGCCCAGGAGATCTGGCCGCCCGGCAACTGCATGTCGACCACGAGGTCGAGCGCTGCCCGCACCGTCGGCCACATGCGCTCGGCAAACCCGCGATCGCCCGTCACGAGATGGTGGTGCCATACGCCCACGGCGATGTAGGCGGTGAAATTGCTGTCGGTGTCGTGGTTCTCGACGATGTCGCCGCGGAACTGGATGGGCCACGACCCGTCGGCGCGCTGCGTCCGCCGCGACCACTCGAAGGCGGCGTCCGCCTCTTCACGTAAACCGATGGCGGTCAACGCCATCGCGGATTCGATGTGATCCCACGGGTCGATGTGCCACCGGGGAACCACGGGACGGCTCCCGAGGCTCCTGCATCCGCGCGATGGCCCGGCCCGTCGCCAGGCTCTGTTCCGGCGACAGCGCACCCGGCACCGACGGCACCGTCACGCGCGCGGATTCACCGCGCCGCACCGGCGTTTCCCGGCTTCTCGAGGTAGAACACAACACTCTTCCCGATGACGGGATCGAGGATCTTCTCGGCCGTGCGGGTGATCCACGGAGCCTTCATGAGATCCCAGACCAGCAGCCGGTGGTACGCCTTCGTCAACGGATTGTCGTCGTTGTCGACGCCGACGGCGCACTTGAGCCACCAGTACGGCGCGTGCAGCGCGTGGGCGTGGTCGGTGCCCGAGACCGTGAGACCGGCGGCGGCGAGTTTCGCGGCGAGTTCGTCGGCCTTGTAGATGCGGATGTGCCCGCCCTCCACCTCGTGGTAGGCGTCCGACAGTGCCCAGCAGATCTTCTCCGGCAGCCAGCGCGGCACGGTCACGGCCGCGACACCACCGGGCTTGAGGACCCGGACGAGCTCGGCGATGGCCCGTTCGTCCTCCGGCACGTGCTCGAGCACCTCGGAGATGAGCACGAGATCGAAGGTCGCGTCGTCGTACGGCAGCGCGAGCGCGTCGCCGACCTCGGCCCGGGCCAGCGCACCCTCGGGGACCTCGCCTTCGAGTTCCATCGCGACGAACATGTCGGCGACGGCCTTCATGTCGTCGGCGTTCTGGTCGAAGGCGACGACATCCGCGCCGCGGCGGTACAGCTCGAAGGAGTGGCGCCCCGCGCCGGCCCCGATGTCGAGAGCGCGTATCCCCGGTACGACGCCAGGCGGTCGAAGTCGATGGTCAGCATCCGTTCGTCCCCTCTCGATGCGCGGCGATCGCCTTGTCGTAGATCGCGGCCGGTCTGCGCGGCACGGCCGCCCAGCTGTAGCGTTCGAGCACCCGGTCGCGGCCTTCGCGCGAGACGCCGACGCTCGGCCGGGTCG
>LATQ01000001.1:1711199-1744946 GCA_001017865.1 Rhodococcus sp. IITR03 | reverse complement strand
GCGGGCCAGTCACCCGCGAGGACGTCGACGCGCTCGGCGCGCTCGCAGCAGCTCGCGAAGCAGGCCTGGGACGAGGGCCGGTTCGACCGCGAGGTGCTGCCGGTCGTCGCTCCCGTCGTCGACAAGGAGGGCAACCGCACCGGCGAGAAGGCGACCGTCACCCGCGACCAGGGTCTGCGCGAGACGTCGGCCGAGTCGCTGGCGAAGCTGAAGCCCGTACTCGAGGGCGGCATCCATACGGCCGGCACCTCCTCGCAGATCTCCGACGGAGCCGCAGCCGTGCTGCTCATGGACTCCGACCGCGCGAAGGCGCTCGGACTGAAGCCGCGGGCGCGGATCGTCGCGCAGGCACTCGTCGGCGCCGAACCCGAGTTCCACCTCGACGGCCCCGTCCAGGCCACGGCGAAGGTTCTCGAGAAGGCGGGCATGAACATCGGCGATCTCGACCTGTTCGAGGTCAACGAGGCGTTCGCATCGGTGCTGCTGTCCTGGGCCAGGTGCACGGACCCGACATGGACAAGGTCAACGTCAACGGCGGCGCGATCGCGCTCGGCCACCCCGTCGGATCGACCGGTTCCCGTCTCATCACCACCGCGCTGCACGAACTCGAGCGCCGCGACGCATCGACCGCTCTGATCTCGATGTGCGCCGGCGGCGCGCTGGCGACGGGCACCATCATCGAGCGCATCTGACATGGGCACCGAAGCGGCACCGAAGGGCCTCGACTCGAAGGCCACGGTCTCGATCATCAAGTGGATGTCGCGGTTCAACGTCGCGGCGTACCGGGCGACCGGCGGTCGCATCGGCGGGAAGTGGCGCGTGGGAAGCGCCTTTCCGTGGGGCATCCCGGTGTGCCTGGTGACCACGATCGGGCGGAAGACCGGGCAGCCGCGGACGGCACCGCTGCTGTTCCTCGAGGACGGCGACAAGGTGGTCCTCGTCGCTCCCAGGGAGGACTGCCCAAGCACCCCTTGTGGTTCCGCAACATCCAGGCGAACCCGGAGGTCACGGTGCAGATCAAGTCGCGCATCCGGACCATGCGAGCGCGGGTCGCGAGCGACGAGGAACGAGCGGCCTACTGGCCGCGTCTGACGGCGATGTACCCGGACTTCGACAACTACCAGTCGTGGACCGACCGGGTGATTCCCGTCGTCGTGTGCGAGTGAGCGTCCCGGCCGGCACGGTTCGCCGGGGCGGTCTCGTGCGGGAATACTGAGTCTCGTACGTCCAGGTTCTCGACGAAGGGATGTCGCACGATGGCAACCACCAATCACGACAAGGTGCTCGACCGGCGGGAGATCGCGGCCGCGCTGCTCCGGGCGCTCGAACGACGCCACGAGGTGCTCGACGTGATCGTCGAGAGCAAGGATCGGGCGACGCGGTCGCGAAGCTCGCCTCGCTGCTCGACACCGACGAGTTCTGCGCGGAGGCCGTGCTGAACCTTCCGTTCCGCCGCCTGACGCAGGCGGAGCGGAAGAAGATCCGTGAAGAACTCGACGATCTCGATGCGGTGCTGCAGTGGACGACGGCGGCGCGTCCGTACGCGACCGGCGCGCATTTCCGGTTGCGGCCCATCTCCCACAGCGCCGCCGACACCGCGCTGTTCAAGCAGCGCTGCGCCGACCAGTTGGGTGACGACAGCGACGAGCGGGTCGAGTCCGAGCGGCAACGCGGCACCGAGCTGATGGACGACGAATCCGGGATGTGGCTTGTGGCCGAAGACCTTTCAGGCGACGAGCCGAAGGCCATCGGGTTCGCGTTCGGCGAGCTGACCGGCAACGAGGTCGACGTGCGGATCTGGGTGCATCCCGAGTTCCGCAAGCAGGGTTACGGCACCGCCACGCTCAAGCAGGCGCGTTCCGAACTCGCCGCCTACTTCCCCGGCTCCACCCTCATCGTCCGTACGCCCGCCTAGATCGACGACGCCGTCCGTCCCCGGTGACGATCACCGGAAACGCGCACGGGGACATCACGCTCCGTAGACCGGCGTCGGCGGCTGCGACGCTGCGATCAGCTTCTCGACGACGGGACCGAGTTCCTTCGGATCCCAGCGGTCGCCCTTGTCGATCGCCTCACCGTGGCGCCATCCGTCGGCCAGCGACACCTTGCCACCTTCGGCCTCGAACACGCGCCCGGTCACGTCCTTCGCTTCGGCACTGCCGAGCCATACGACGAGCGGCGAGACGTTCTCCGGCGCCATGGCGTCGAAACCCTCTTCGGGCGCGGCCATCATCTCGGCCATCGCGCCACCGGCACCGACGGTCATGCGGGTGCGCGCCGAGGGTGCGATCGCGTTGACGGTCACGCCGTAGCGGCCGAATTCGGCTGCGGCCTGGATCGTGAGCGTCGCGATGCCGGCCTTGGCGGCGGCGTAGTTGCCCTGACCGATGCTGCCCATCAGTCCGGCGCCCGAGCTGGTGTTGATGATGCGGGCGTCGACGGGGTTGCCGGCCTTGGACTCGGCGCGCCAGTAGGTCATGGCGTGACGCATCGGCGCGAAGTGTCCCTTGAGGTGCACACGGATGACCGCGTCCCATTCCTCTTCGCTCATGTTGGCGAGCATGCGGTCGCGCAGGAAACCCGCGTTGTTGACGAGCACGTCGAGGCGGCCGAAGTTGTCCAGCGCCGTCTTCACGAGGTTCTCGGCACCGGCCCAGTCGGCGACGTCGTCACCGTTGACGACGGCTTCGCCGCCGGCAGCCGGATCTCCTCGACCACCAGTTCGCCGGGGCTCTCCCCCGTCGCCGTTCCGTCACTGCCGACACCGATGTCGTTGACGACGACCTTCGCACCCTCCGCGGCGAAGGCGAGGGCGTGGGCACGGCCCAGTCCTCGCCCGGCGCCGGTCACGATGACGACGCGCCCGTCCAGCAGTCCACTCACTTCGTCTCCTTCGTTTCGGCCGCTGCCATGTAGCAGGGCGTTCACCGCCGCCGTGGACGGTCAATGTCGATCCGCTGACGTAGGCCGACAGCGGAGAGGCCAGGAATGCGGCGCAGTGGCCGATGTCCTCGGGTTGGGCCAGCCGCCCCAGCGGAACGGTCTCGCCGACTGCGGCGACGCCTGCCTTGTCGCCGTAGAACAGATGCGACTGTTCGGTTTCGACGAGCCCGACCACCACCGAGTTCACCCGTACCTTCGGTGCCCACTCGACGGCGAGCGACTGTGCGAGACTGTCGACGCCCGCCTTGGCCGCACCGTAGGCCGCGGTTCCCGGCGAGGGGCGCGATCCGCTCACGCTCGAGATGTTGACGATCGAGCCGCCGGTGTCCTGCTTCTGCATCACCGCGTTGGCAGCCTGCGCGACCAGCAGCGGGGACAGCAGGTTCAGTTCCACGATCTTGGCGTGGAACTTCGGGCTGGCATCGGCCGCCAGTGCGTACGGCGACCCGCCGGCGTTGTTCACCACGGCGTCGAGCCGACCGTGACGCTCCACGATGGTCTCGATCAACGTGCCGACCTGATCGGCGTCGCGAACGTCGCACTTCAGGAACTCCGCGGTCCGCCCGTCCACTTCGACAGGCTGTTCGGGTTCGTTGCGTGCGCATGTCACGACGGTCGCTCCGGCGCGCAGGAACACCCTGGTGATGCCCGCACCGACTCCTCGTATCCCCCCGGTGACGAGCACGACCGCACCGCCGAGTCCCAGATCCATTCGCTGCCTCCACGTCGTTCACCCCGCAGAATGCGCGGGTCTCACGCCGACAACTTACCAAGCAATCGCTTGGTTCGGTACTGCTCCCCCTCGTCCTCCGCCACTGCTCCTGCTCAGTGGGAATCACGGGAACTTGCTTGTCGGCCCCACTTAGCGTGACGACGAACGCGCGTGTCGAAGAGGAGTGACTGGGCCATGCAGACCGTCGAGCAGGATTACGAGAAATACGTCGGGCAGGTGGCCGAACCACCCCGCGTGGCCCGGTACGCCGTCAACGACGCCATGATCCGCAACTGGGTCGAGGCCCACGACGACTTCAACCCGATCTACGTCGACGCCGAGGCCGCCCGCGAAACCGGGCGCGACTCCATCGTCTGCCCGCCGCCATGATCTCCACCTGGATCATGGCCGGCTACCGCCGCTGGCGTGATGTGCAGCGCAAGCGGGCCGAGGGCGTCGTGGAGGATTTCGCGTACTCCCGGATGCTCGCCGACTCGATCGCGAGGGTTTCACCTCCGTCGTGGCGACGAACGTCGAGCAGGACTACCACCGCGAACTCGTCCCGGGCGATCACATCACCGCCCACTACACGATCGAGTCCGTATCGGAGATCAAGCGAACGGGTCTCGGCGACGGCCGATTCTTCACGCTGTACAAGCGCTACGAGGACCAGAACGGCGAAGTCGTCGCCGAGGAACGCTTCCGGATGCTCCGGTTCAACCCGAACACCGACAAGGAGACGCGATGACCGCCGTCCCCCGGCTCACCATCACCCAGGACAACCAGTTCTGGTTCGACGCCGTCCGTGAGGGCCGACTCGAGATCCAGCAGTGCAGCGACTGCGGCACTCTGCGCCATCCCCCGGGCCCGGCCTGCCCCGCGTGCCGCTCGTTCGAGTGGAAGACCGTCGAATCCTCGCGGCGCGGAACGCTTCACAGCTGGACGATCATCCACCACCCGCAGGATCCGGCCTTCGAGTACCCGCTCGCCGTCGGGCTGATCGACCTCGACGAAGGAATCCGCATCGTCGCCGACATCGCGGGCGTCGACCACGACACCCTCGAGATCGGCATGGAACTCGAGGTGGGATTCTCCGAGCACGCGCACGGCGAGATCCTGCCCCAGCTGCGCAAGCCCGGAGGAGAAGCATGAATCTCACCGAATGCACTGTCGGACAGTCGCTTCCCGAGCTCGTCCTGCCGATGGATCGCACGACCATCGTGGCCACCGCGATCGCGTCACAGGATTTCGAGGACGTGCATCACGACCCGGCTGCCGCACTCGGACGCGGCACCCCGGACGTGTTCATGAGCATCAACGCCACCAACGGTTTCGTCGACCGGTACGTCACCGACTGGACCGGGCCGTCGGCGCGTGTACGCCGCGCGTCGCTGCGCCTGGGCGTGCCCTGCTTCCCCGGCGACCCCATGCACATGAACGGTGAGGTGACCGCAGTCGACGGCGCGGCCGTCACCCTGAAGGTGCAGGGCCGCAACAGCAGAGGCGTCCACGTCACCGCCGAGGTCGTGGTGGAGCCTACGAGAGGAAGAGCCGATGACCGTCAAGGGCTTCTCCGGAGCCGCCGCTATCGCCGGTATCGGAGCCACCGAATTCTCCAAGAACTCCGGCCGCAGCGAATGGCAACTCGCGTGCGAGTCGGTCCTCGCCGCTCTCGAGGACGCGCAGATCGGCGTCGAAGAGGTCGACGGCTTCGCGCTGTTCACCATGGAGACCAACCCCGAGATCGCCGTCGCCCGCGCGCTCGGCATCCCGGAACTGAAGTTCTTCAGCCGGATCCCGCACGGCGGTGGCGGCGCCTGCGCGCCCGTGCAGCAGGCCGCCCTCGCCGTCTCGAGCGGTGTCGCCGACGTCGTGGTCGTCTATCGCGCCTTCAACGAGCGCTCGGGCCATCGTTTCGGCGCCGGGCCGCCGCCCTTCGCGTACAACTCCAGCACCGACCAGGAATACCGGAACTGGATCAACCCGTACGGTCTGCTCACTCCCGCTCAGCAGGAAGCCTTCCTGGCCCGCACCTACATGCACAAGTACGGGGCGACCAGCGCGGACTTCGGGCAGATCTCGGTGCTCTCGCGCAAGCACGCGGCGAACAATCCCAAGGCCTGGTTCTACGAGCGGCCCATCACCCTCGACGACCACCAGAACTCGCGGATGCTCGCCGACCCGCTGCGTCTGCTGGACTGCTGCCAGGAGAGCGACGGCGGCCAGGCACTGGTCATCGTGAGTGCCGAACGCGCACGGGATCTTCCGCACCCGCCGGCGATCATCACGCTGCAGCGCAGGGTGTCGGCCCTCAGCAGATCTCGATGAGCAGCTACTACCGCAAGGACATCGACGCGATGCCCGAGGTGGAGCTCGTCGCCCGGCAGATGTGGCACAGGCCGGTTTCGGCCCCGAAGGTATCGACGCCGCGATCCTGTACGACGCGTTCACCCCCATGGTCCTGCTCCAGCTCGAGGAGTACGGCTTCTGCGGTCGCGGTGAGGCGAAGGACTTCATCGCCGACGGCAACCTCGAGGTGGACGGGCGACTGCCGATCAACACCCACGGCGGTCAGCTCGGTGAAGGCTACATCCACGGCGTCAACGGCATCGCCGAAGGCGTCCGGCTCATCCGCGGCACCTCCGTGAACCAGCCGGCGAAGACACTCGACAACGTGCTCGTCACGGGCGGATCGCCGGTGCCGCACAGTGCGATCGTCCTCTCGGCCGACCGTTAGGCCCGCAACCCGGGCCCCGACCACCTCTCAGGAGACCACATGCATCCCGAGCTGTCCGACAAGTCACGGCGGCTGCGCACCGAACTGCGGGAGTACTTCGCCCGCATCATCGACGACGACGATCGACGCGCCTGGTCGATCAGACCGAGGGTGGACCGGTCTTCGACAAGATCTACCGGCAGATGGGCGCCGACGGCTGGCTCGGCCTGGGATGGCCCGAGGAGTACGGCGGACGTGGTGAGGACCTGAGGCGCTCTACGTCTTCTACGACGAGACGATCCGCGCCGGCGCGCCGGTCTCGTTGGTCACGCTCAACACCGTCGCCCCGGCACTGATGAAGTACGGCACGCAGGAGCAGAAGGACTTCTTCCTTCCCAAGATCCTCACGGGTGAACTGAAGTTCGCGATCGGGTACACCGAGCCCGGCGCCGGCACCGACCTCGCCGCGCTCCAGACGCGGGCCCGCATCGACGGTGACGAACTCGTCATCGACGGCAACAAGCTGTTCACGAGTTCGGCCATCTTCGCCGACTGGATCTGGCTCGCCGTGCGCACCGATCCGGACGCGTCCCGCCACAAGGGGATCTCGGTCGTGCTCGTGCCGACCTCGTCGCCGGGCTTCTCCGCCACCGAGATCCAGACCGTCGGCGGAATCAGCACGGCGGTCACGTACTACGAGAACATCCGCGTTCCGCTGAGCAACGTCGTCGGCGAGCTCAACGGCGGCTGGACCCTGATCACGAGCCAGCTCAACCACGAGCGTGTCGCGCTGGCCGCCCGCGGTGGCATCGCCAACGAGATGTACGACGAGGTGCTCGCCTGGGCGAAGCAGGAGCCCTTCGGCCCCGGCGTGCTGTTCGACGTCCCGTGGGTCCGTTCGACTCTGGCCGAGGTCTACGCGCTGTTGTCGGCCGCCGACTGGTGAACCTGCGTCTGGTGTCGGACATCGCGGCCAACACCCTCGACGGTGGCGACTCCGCCGCGGCGAAGGTGTTCGGAACCGAGGGCGTGGTCGCGGCCTACGGCATGTTGCAGGAGGTGCTCGGCGGCTCTGCTGCGTCCCGGTAGCCACGGCGCCGTGATCGAAGGCCGCGTCGAACGCTCGGCCGACGCGCGCAGAACAACACCTTCGGTGGTGGCAGCAACGAGGTGATGCGCGAGATCGTGGCGGCGAAGACCCTCGGAATGACCCTGGGCGCCCGTAGGCGCCCCGACGCGACGGCACAGGCTGCGGTGAAGACGCCGGCCGAGACGAGGAGCTGACATGGAATTCGAACTCGATGACGACCTGATCGCGGTCGAGGACCTCGCGTCGCAGGTCTTCGGTTCGCTGGCCAAGGTCGAGCGTGTGGTCGAGGTGGAGCGCAAGGAAGGCGGCTTCGACGCCACCCTGTGGCAGGCACTCGCCGACGCCGGGCTCCTCGGACTCGCTCTACCCGAGTCCGTCGGCGGCGCCGGCATGGGCATGCTCGGGCTCACGACGATCCTGCAGCAGCAGGGCCGTCGCGTCGCCCCCGTTCCCGTGTGGTCCACCGTGGCCGGTGCGGCTCTTCCGCTCGCACAGTTCGGCACGGAAACCCAGGTCGAGCGTTACGTTCCGAAGCTCATCGACGGGTCGGTCGTCCTGACCGGCGCGTTCGACGACACTCCGGGCGCGAGCCCCACCGTGACCGCGATCCGCAAGGGCGACGACCTCGTCATCAGCGGTGAGATTCCGTCCGTTCCGTGGGCTCCCATCATCGCCGGCGTCGTCGTCCCGGTCCGCTGTGACGACGACTCGGTCGCCGTGGTGGTGGCGCCGGTGGACGCGACCGGCGTCGAGGCTGTCCCGGTCGCGTGACCGGACGTGGCGCCGAAGCGGCGGTGCGCTTCACGGACGTGCACATCGGAGCCGAGGACGTCCTGCCCGGTGACGGGGAGGAGATCGCGGCCTGGACCCGTCGTCGTATCCGCATCGCTCTTGCTGCCGTTCAGCTCGGGGTGTGCGAGGAGACGCTGCGGGCGACGGCCAAGTACACCTCCGAACGCGTGCAGTTCGGCCGTCCGTTGTCCACGAATCAGGCTGTCGCGGTGCGCGCGGCCGACGCCTACCTCGACACCGAAGCGATCCGGCTCACGGTACGCAAGGCGGCATGGTTGATCGACGTCGGACGCGAGGACGAAGCCGAGTCCGCGGCCCTGGTCGCCAAGTGGTGGGCATCCCGCGGCGGTGTGCGGGTCGGTCTGACCGGCCAGCACCTGCACGGTGGTATCGGCGCCGACATCGACTACCCGATCCACCGCTACTTCCTGTGGGGACGGCAGTTGGCGTTCACCTTCGGCGGGGCGGACGCGACCGCCGCTGCGCTCGGGGACGTCCTCGACACCGCCCCCTCGATCGGCGCCGCCGGATAGCCGGCCCGCACTCACGACGCGAGTCCCTTTCCCACACGGGAGAGGGACTCGCGTCGTATCCGGACCTGTCGCTATTCCGTCAGATGGACGAGCAACAGCTCGCAGCTGCTCCGCACGTCCGCCTCGGTCTCCTCGAGCGTCGCTGCACCGTTGAGATACGCGACCAGCAGACCGGACCACATCATCGACAGCAGCCGCACGGCGTTCCGATCCTGTTCGGTCGGGTCGTCGAGGCCCGCCTTGTCGAACAGGATGCGGTGGAACGTCCGCCTCACCTCTTCGGAATCCGGCACCACCGCCGCGGGGGCGGTGCTGTTGGACAGCAACATCGCGGAGGCCAGGAGAGGTCGGTCGACGAACCGCCTGGTCATCTCGATCAGCACCTCGGTGATCGCATCCCGGGCACTCATACCCGGTTTCCGCGCCGGCAACCGATCCGCGCCGAGTTCGAGCCGGTGGAGCAGCACCGCCACGAACAGGTGCGTCTTCGACGGGAAGTACCGGTAGAGGGTCCCGATCGCCACCCCGGCACTCTTCGCGACCTCGGTCATCTGCACGCGGGCCAGTTCGTGTTCGGATCCCAGCCGTGCTGCGGCCTCGAGGATCCGCACCTGCCGTCGCCGCTGCTCGGCCGAGGTCGGCTCGGCTCCGTCCCGCGCCTTACCGATTCTGGGCACCGGTTCCCCTTTCCACGATGACGGCCCGTCGTTTCTGTCCCGCGCCGTCGGCAGATTGTCGCATCGCGGTCTTTCTGCGGTCCCGAACGGTGGGAGCTCGGGGCCTCGCCGACCCGGGTCGTTCCGGCAGGAAGTCCACTCAGCGAGAAGCCGTTCCGAGGTGTCACGCGTCACCCATACGCTCGATTCGAAGGACGTCGCCGGAGGCAGCGACCAGAGCGAATCGGAGTGAGTCACATGCAGACCTGGACACCGACCTACGAAGCCGATTTCGACGTCGACGTGCCCGGCCCGGACGAGATGCGCCGCGCCATGGGGCGCTTCGCGAGCGGCGTCACCGTCGTGACCGGCCTCGACGAGGACGGCCCCACCGGCTTCGCGTGCCAGTCGTTCGCGTCGGTCTCGCTCGAGCCGCCCCTCGTGCTGTTCTGCGCCGATCACCGCGGACGAGCGTGGCCGCGACTTCGCCGCACCGGCCGGTTCACCGTCAACGTGCTCGGTGCGAACCAGACCGATCTGTGCTCCCGGTTCGGTTCGAGCCGCGGTCTCAAGTTCGACGGCCTCGACTGGGAGCTCTCCCGCTGGGGCACCCCGTCCCTGCCGGATGTTCTCCTGCGGGTGCACGCGACGGTGGAGGACGTACACGTCGCGGGCGATCACGACGTCGTCATCGGGCGCGTCACCGAGCTCGAGTGCCTCGGCGACGAGAGCCCGATGGTGTTCTACCGCGGCGGGTTCGACCTCGGCCGCTGACGGGGAAGGTGTGCGTGCGATGGACGAGCACCGCACGCACATCCCGTCGTCTACGAGGCGGCTGCGCGGATGCCGGCCCGCCGCCCGAAGAAGCTGCCGTCGCCGAGCGAGATACCGCTGCAGTAACCCCAGGCCGACAGGCCGGACGTGCAGCGACCCGCCGCATACAGGCCGGGGATCGGCTCGCCGTCCACGTGCAGGACCTCCGAGTCGACCGAGGTCTGCAGCCCGCCCAGGGTGAAACCGCCGGTCATGTTCCGCAGGTCGATCGCCGCGATCGGGGAACCGATCGGCCGCACCCACTCGGGCTTCTTCCCGAGGACCGGATCCGTCCTCTGCTCGGCGTGCTTGTTGTACAACTCCACCGTCGCGGTCAGTGCACCCGCGGGCAGTCCCATCTCGGATTCGAGTTCGGCGACCGTCTCACACACCCAGGTGGGCCGGTGACGCAGCTGCGGACTCGAACTCGGCGCCGCCATGCCCTCCTCGTAGGCCTGTTCGTCGAGGACGAGGAACGCCTGGTTGTCGTTCTGGTACATGGTGAGCTGACCGACGCGCCCGGGATAGGTGTCCTCGGCGACGTAACGCTGACCGCGACCGTTGACGAGGATGCCCCGTGCGATCAGCTGGGGATCGCAGAAGAAGGCGACCTCGCACGCGTCCATGTGTGCCAGTCGTGCGCCGAGAGCCTGGGCCATCAGGATGCCGCGACCGTCGTGTTCCTCGACGGTCGCCGCAGGGCGCTGGTAGAGCCGCGGCGCGTACGCCTGCATCATCTCGTCGTTGTAGGCGAACGATCCGGTGGCGAGCACGACGCCGCCGCGCGCCCGGACCGCGATGGTCTCACCGAACCGCGTGGCGACGATGCCCACGACCCGCCCGGTTTCGTCGACGACGAGTCGCTGCACCCGGACGTCGGATTCGACGCGGACGCCGACCTCGGCCGCCTTGGCGATGAGGGTGGTCATGAGCACGTAGCCGGCGGCCTGCTCTCCGTTGCGCGGCATGGTCACCTGGGCGAGATGTCCGCGCGGAGCGGGTTCGACGAGCGTGTGGAACGGCGCAGCGTTCTCTCCACCGCTGTACATCAACGAATCGTCGACGGGGCACTCCCAGCCGGGCTGCGACCAGAAGCTCTCCTTGTAGGGCACCCCGCACGCTTCGAGCCAGTCGAAGTGGTCGACGCTGCCCTGGCAGTAGACGTCGAGCTTGTCCTCGTCGACACCCGGTCCGAGAGCCGCGGCGAGGAAGGTCTTCATGTTCTCCGGGGTGTCGTCGAACCCGCAGGCCTTCTGCAACCGGGTGCCGCCGCCGAGATAGACGATCCCGCCCGACAGGGCGGCTGCTCCCCCGCCACCGCCGGTGCGTTCGAGCACCAGCACGTCCGCTCCGCTCTCGGCCGCACCGATCGCGGCGGAGACACCGGCGATACCGAAACCGGCGACCACGACATCGGCTTCGAGGTCCCAGCTTCCGATGTCGCGGAGGGGGACGGGACGGACCGGGGAAGTGCTCATGGGAGGAAGTTCCTTCCGATAGCGATGCGCGGCAGACTGTTCCGCACGGGGGTCGGGTGATCCCTCCGGACCGTAAACGGCATTCCGGATCGACGTCGGGAAGTTCCCGCTGTTCGAGAAATTCGGAGCGAGCACCTACGAAAGGGCATCGCCGATGCTCAGATCAGGTTGTCCTCGACCGGCAGGCCGAAGGCGTTCCGGCCGTACAACGCATAGGCACGCTCGGGTTCGTTGGCGACGTGGACGCTCCCGGCATGCGCGTCGCGCCAGGCCCGTTCGATGATTCCTCCGAGGAACAGCGACGTGCCTCCGGCCGTCTTGAACAACAGGTCGATCGCCTCCACCGCCCGCTCGGTGGCGCGTACCTGTCGCGCCGGGTGCGCAGACGCAGGTCCAACGGAATCTCCCTGCCCGCCCGCGCCAGGTCCCACAGTTCGCGGATGTTGCGGTCGAGTTGCAGTGTCGCGGCGTCGATGTCCGATGCTGCGCGTCCCACGGCGACCTGAGCGAACGGGTCGTCCACGAACCGGCCTCCGCCCAGGCTCAGCCGCACTCGTTCGCGCATCGACGACAGGTACTCGTCGTAGCAGCCGGCGACCACCCCCACGATGGGTACGGCGACGGCGGTGGTGAACAACGCAGCGAACGGAATCCGGTACAGCGGTCCGGTATTGACCTTCTGCCCGGGACCGCGCAGCTGCGAGGTCTCGTAGTTGCGCTTGACACGGTGGGCGGGAACGAACACCTCGTCGACGACGATCTCGTCGCTGCTCGTCCCCCGCATTCCGACGACGTTCCACACGTCGCGGATCGTGTAGTCGCTCCGCGGTACGAGCGCCGTGACGAAATCGACCGGCCTGCCCTCCGAGCCGACGACCACCGCGCCGAGGAGTGCCCACGACGCGAATCGGCAGCCGGACGAGAACATCCATGTCCCGGACAGCCGGTAGCCCCCGTCGACCGGGACGAGACGGCCGACCGGGGCATACGCCGACGAGACGAG
Organism: Rhodococcus sp. IITR03; assembly: GCA_001017865.1. The sequence goes on along the minus strand of LATQ01000001.1, from coordinate 1,732,210 downwards.
TGTCGAATCGTCCTCACCCCAGACGTCCTGCTGCGCTCGATCGTCGAACAGTGCGAGATGCCAGGGGTGGACGCCGACGATGGATGTGACCCAGCCCGTCGAACCACAGGCTTTCGAAACGGTGCGTACGACCTCGTAGAAACGCGTCGGCTCGGTCTCCGACCCGCCGTATCGGCGCGGCTGCAGCATGCGGAACACGCCGGCGGAGACCAGATCACGCACCGTCTCGTCGGAGATGCGGCCGAGCCGGTCGGTGTCCGCCGCGCGGTCGGCGATGGCGGGAATCAGGTCCCGCACCGCGCCCGGAACGTCGTCGGCGACCATGAAGTGTCGCGGTCAGCCCGCGGGAGGCGAGAACGCCGCGAGAGGTTCGGAACCGGACCAGTCGTGTCCCCAGTAACTGTCCGCCGTGATCTCTTCTGCGGTGTAGAAGGTTTCGTCGACGAGCATCCCTTCGGTCCCGAACTCGATGTCCCATCCGCCCGGGGCACGCACGTAGAAGGAGACCATCTTGTCGTTGGTGTGGCGGCCCAGCGTCGACGAGATCGAGAACCCGAGCTTGTTCACCCTGTCCAGGGCCTGGCCGACCGCGTCGAGCGTGTCGACTTCGAGCATCAAATGGACGAGACCGGGCTCGGTTCCGGGCGGGGCCGGGCACAGCGCGAGGCTGTGGTGGCGACGGTTGACACCCAGGAAGCGCACCCGCCGCACCGGCGGCGGTGCCGACAGACCACCGAGCCGTGTCGCGCCGCGCGGGAGGAAACCGAGTACCTCGGTGTAGAACTCGTACGACTCGGCGAACGCCGCGGTGGGCAGGACGACATGGCCGAGACCTTCCTCGCCGGTGTGGAAGACACCGGCGAACGGCGTCACGACCGGACTGTGGTCGAGCACCGGACCGAAGAACACCTCGGTGCGGGTGCCGCCCGGATCGTCGAATGCGATGACCTGCTCGGCGTCGCGGTAGGTCGATTCCTCCTCGGAGAGCACCTCCACCGCGATACCGGCCTTCTCGACCGCTTCGCGCACACGGCGCAGGGCGAACTCGTCCCGCACCTCCCATCCGACGGCGAGCGCCTTGTCGATCTCGCCCGGAAGCACGCTCAGGCGTGCCCGGCGTTCGTCGACACGCAGGTACAGGCCGTCGGGTTCGGGGCCGGTACCGATCGCCATACCGAGTCCGTCGACGACGAGTTCGCGCCACCGCGCGATGTCTGTGGTCTGGATCCTGAGATAACCCAGGCCCCGGATGTCCGTCATATCCGAAAGTTCCTTCGCCGTAAGGTTTGTGGTGTCAGATCATCGACCGCATCATGCCCTGCGGCTCCTCGCCGAGTTGGCAGAGCGTGGAAGCATGGAAGATCGATCCGGGCACGTGGATGGCGTGGCTCAGACCCGCATGGGCGTCGCGCCAGAAGCGCTGCAGCGGGTTGGTCAACTGCAGTGCGCCGCCGCCGGCACGGGCGAAGATCTCGTCGACCGCGGCCACGGCCCGCCAGGCGGCGGCGGTCTGCGTGCGCCGACCGATCGCGCGCTGCTCGAAGGTGACCTCGATGCCCTTCTCCGTCATGTCCCAGAACCGATCGACGGTTTCGAGGATCGCGGCGCGCGAGGCGGCGATCTCCGCAGCGGCCCCGCCGAGGGCCGAGAGCACGTACGGATCCTGCTTGATCGCGGTGCCGGAGACCGTGACCCGCTCACGCTGCGACTCGATGTAGCAGTTCAGGGCGCCTTCGGCGATGCCGATGAGCGACGAGGTGATACCCAGCGGGAAGATGCACGAGAAGGGGAATTTGTAGAGCGTCTCGTCACGTCCGGCGTCCTGCCACGCCACCCCGCCCATGACACGCTCGGCGCGCAGGGTGCGGTATTCGGGCAGGAAGGCGTTCTCCACGATCAGATCCTTCGAGCCGGTGCCGCGCAGGCCGACCACGTTCCAGCTCTCGTGGTCGATGCGGTAGTCGGAGCGCGGCAGCAGCACGTGCAGGCTCTGCGGGGGACTCAGCCGATTGCCGTCCTTGTCGCCGACGGCAGCGCCGATCATGACCCAGTCGCAGTGGTCCGTGCCCGAGGAGAACGACCAGCGGCCGTTGAGGATGTATCCGCCGTCGACGGGAGTTGCGACACCCATCGGCGCGTACGGGGAGGCGATCCAGGTGTCCGGGTTCTCGCCCCACACCTCCTCCTGCGCCTTCGGGTCGAAGAAGGCCATCTCCCAGGGGTGGACACCGACGATGCCGCTGACCCAGCCGTCGCGCCGTCCATCGCGCCGATGGCCATGGCGGTCTCGGCGAACTCGCGCGGGTGCGCCTCGAGCCCCCCGAATTCCTTCGGTTGCAGGAGCCGGATGACGCCGGCATCACGAAGCCGCTTGGCGCTGCGGTCGGTCAGACGCATGAGCGTGTCGCCTTCGGCACCGTCCGCGCGGATCTCGTCTGCGAACTCCGAAACGGAGTCGAGCACCTGTCCCATGATCTCTCCCACCTGTGAGGGTGACGCCCCCGATACGGCGTGGCGAGCGTCGGTTCCGTTGGTGCCTACAGTCTCAGGAGAACAACACTTCCATTGCCGGAGTTCCACTGAGCGGGAACACCCTGGCGCTCGCCGGGGGTCGAGGAACCGACCCCCGGCGACCGCTGCCTAGGAGTCTTCTCGGGTGAGGAACGCGAGGACGGCCGAGAGCCATGCCTCACGGGCCTCGATCATCGTCCAGTGGCCGCAATTGGGGAATACGTGCAGCTCGCCGTGGCGCAGCTCGCGCATGGGCAGCATGGCCATGTCGACGGGGCTGACCCGGTCGTCGCGACCCCAGGTGAGCAGGGTCGGGGCCGTGATCTTGTGGAGCTGCGCCCAGTACGGAGTGGCGTCGGACGCGGCGGCGGCCTTCGCCCCCGCAGCGAAGGCCGCAGTGCTGTACATACGCCGCGCGATCTCGAGGGTCTTCGGTTCGGTGGCGAGCGTCCACCTCTCCTCGATGAGCTCGTCGGTGATGACCGCGGGGTCGTACACCATGGAACGCAGCCAGCGAACGAGCTTTTCGCGGGTCGGATCGTCGGTGAACTCCATGAGCAACCGGATGCCCTCGCCGGGTGCCGGCGCGAAGACCGATCGTCCCGCGCCCCCGATGGTGACGAGCTTTTCGACCCGATCGGGGTGCGCGATCGCGAACTGCGTTCCGACGATGCCGCCCATCGAGTTACCGATGATCGAGACGCGGTCGAGTCCGAGACCGTCGAGGAAATCGGTGACCGCCACCGACGCCATGGCCATCGGGTGTCCTTCGCACGGGTCGCTCACTCCGAAGCCGGGAAACTCCAGAACGAGGCACCGGAAGTGCTCGGCGAGGTCGGCGAGCACACCGCGGTAGTTCCGCCAGCCGGTGACGCCCGGTCCGGAGCCGTGGAGCAGCAGGAGCGGCTCGCCCGTGCCGGCTTCGTGGTAGCGAAGGGTGCCGCGGTCGGTCGCGAGTTCCCGCGCCGTGTTCTCGAAAGTGAATTCCGTCGTCATACCGACGAGGCTTCCAGTGATTCCCCTCACGTCGCGCGGACGCTCCCGATCACCGGGATGTTCCGGACGTGCCGGCGGCCGGTGAGCGTATGCAGGTTACATCCAGCCGTCCGACTGCGTGGCGAGCATCTGCTCCATGACCTGCGGAGACCACGAGTCTGCAGTGTTCCGCGCGGCACGATTGCGACGAGGTGCGCTCAGCTCCGGGTACAGCGTGTGCGAGATGTCGCGAACCGCGCCGGCGACCAGGGGTGCGATGCGCTCGAGGTGGCCGGGACGGGTGGGACCGCACAGGGAGATCGCGGCGACCGGCGATGCGGGGCTGCGGATCGCGGCGCCCACACAGGACATACCGGTGGTGGCCTCGCCGGTCTCGAACGCCAGGCCGTGACGACGGCGGATGCGATTGAGTTCGAGGTGCAGGGTCGACAGGTCGGCGATGGTCCGCTCGGTGCGACGCGGCAGGTGCGGGCCGGGGTAGAGAGCATCGACCTGTTCCGGCTCGAGTCCGGCGAGCAGCGCCTTCCCGCCGGCCGTGGAGTAGGCGGGTACACGTCCACCGACCCGCGACGGCAGCGTCGCGGCGAGCTGGCCGCCGATCTTGTCGAGGTAGACACAGTCGGGCCCGTCGAGCACGGACAGGTGCGCGACCATCCCGGTCGTCATGTGCAGTTCGTGGAGGAGCGGTGCCGCGGCCTCGCGGACACGGATGTGTCCGTTGTCGCCCTCTCCCATGGCCTTTGCGCGGCGACCGAGGCAGTAGCCGAACGACGCATGGTCGATCCAGTCGAGTCGCACCATCTGGTCGAGGATGCGGTGGACCGTCGAACGCGGAAGTTGGGTGCGGCACGCGACTTCCTCGAGGGTGAGCCGCGATGAGAGATCGTCGAAGGCATCGAGGATGAGGGTCATTCTCTCGACCATCGATGCAGGCAATTCGCGCTTCGGTGCCTGGGAGACCTGCGTACGTTGCGCCTCGGACATCGCCACCCTTTCTCCGGAATCCGATCACCCACGAGAGAAAAACTGAAATTGATTCTTGTGAGCGGATGCCAGAGTACTCGGCGAGTGACCTGTTGCACAATTCCCGATCAGCGGACCGGGCCGATTGCGCGATCCGCGTCTTCCTCATCGACCGTCCGCCGACACGTCTCACTGAGCAGGAGGTCCCTGTCCCCCGGGCCGAGCGATGGGTACAACCTCGGATGTGGGCGGAATCTGCCTGCACCCGTCGCCCGCCGAGCCGAAAGAGTCGAGACCGAGATGTCAGAAACCGAGTCCCCCCTCTTCCGCCCCCTGACGGTGCGCTCCCTCGAGCTCCGCAACCGCATCGTGATGTCCCCGATGACCCGCTCCCACTCCCCGGGTGGCGTACCCGGACCGGACGTGGTCGAGTACTACCGGCGACGCGCCGCGGGCGGCACCGCCTGATCGTCACCGAGGGCGTCGCCATCGAGCACCCGACGGCAGTCGACAACCCCCGCGTGCCCCACATGTACGGCGAAGCAGCTCTCGAAGGCTGGCGTCGCGTCGTCGATGCGGTCCACGCCGAGGGCGGACGCATCGTTCCCCAGCTCTGGCACGTCGGCCCCCTCTGGGGCGCAATGAGCGCGGATGTCGACCCCGACCTCGTCCCCATGCGACCGTCCGGGATCTGGGGCGAGCTCGGCGTGACGTCCTACGGCGAGGACTACATCGCCCGAGCCTCCGCACCCACGCGAGCCATGACCGCCGAGGACATCGAACAGGTCGTCGCTGCCTACGCCGACGCAGCCGCCGCTGCCGCCGAAGCCGGGTTCGACGGCATCGCACTCCACGGAGGGCACGGCTACCTGCTCGACGCGTTCCTCTGGGAAGGCACCAACCTCCGCGACGACGAATGGGGCGGCGACCTCGAGCGCCGCACCCGCTTCCCCGCGACGGTGGTCGCCGCCATCCGCTCGCGCATCGGCAACGACCTGCCGATCTTCTACCGTTTCTCGCAGCACAAGCAGCAGAACTACGAGGCCCGGATCGCCCACACCCCCGACGAACTGAAGGCCGTCCTCACCCCCTTGAAGGAAGCCGGCGTCGACGTGTTCGACGCGAGCATCCGCCGCTTCGACCTTCCGGCATTCGAAGGCAGCGACCTGACCCTCGCGGGCTGGGCCAAGAAGGTCACCGGCGCACATTCGATGGCCGTGGGCAGTGTCGGAATCGCGACGACCTTGCGGGAGAGCCGCCTCCAGGGCAGCGCGCCCGCGCGCAACAACGTTCCCGAACTCGAACGACGGCTGGGCGACGACGAGTTCGATCTGATCGCCATCGGACGTCTGCATCTCGCCGACCCCTCTCTCGCGACAACCCTCCGCAACGGCGCGGAACTCCCCGAGTTCGACCGCTCGGTACACGAGGCCGCGCTGATCTGACATCCCGAAGGCGGTCTCGCTCAGCGAGATAGCACAGCGTGACAGCTCTCACCTGCGATACCAAGTGATCCGAGCCACTCCCATTCGTGGGGCAGGGAAACACGGCCCGCGTTCGGGTCGCCGAGAGTCTGGAATGTGCTTTGACTTCCTACGCCAATGAACTCTCCCAGCCGGAAGCCGCAACCCCGAAGGGGCGGAGCCGGTTCGACCGGCAGCAACCGGTATGGGTGATCGTGTCGGTCCTGATCGCCGTCGAGATCATCAGCGCGTTCGAAACATCGATGATGTTCGCCGCGATCCCGACGTTGATCACCGAATTCGACAGCGACGCATCGACGGTCGGATGGGCGGTGACGGCCTTCCTCCTCGTCTCGGCTGCCTCGGCCGCCGTGTGCGGACGACTCGGCGACATGTACGGCCGGGAACGGATCCTGATGGTCCTGCTCGCCGTCGCGGCGCTCGGCTCGATCGTCAGCGCCGTCGGCGACAGTCTCACCAGCATCATCATCGGCCGCGCGATCCAAGGTGTGGCCGGCGCGATCCTGCCGCTGTGCATCGGGCTGGCCCGTGAGCACCTTCCGCCTCCCGCGTCCCCGTTGCCGTCGCATTGATCTCCGGCTCCGCAGTCGCAGCAGGTTCCGCGTCGCTGCTCGTCGCCGGTCTGCTGATCGACAACGCCAGCTGGCACATGATCTTCGTCGTCGCAGCCGCATATGCGATCTTCGCTCTGCTGCTCGTCTGGTTCGTCCTGCCGTGGCGTCGGCCCACCGGGACCTCCGAGAAGATCGATTACATCGGCGCGGTCACCTTCGCCGGTGCGGTCGCCGCGATCCTGCTCGGTGTCAACAAGTCCCAGGCATGGGGCTGGTCGGACCCGCGCACCCTCGGTCTCATCCTGGGTGGCGCCGCCGCCCTCGTCCTGCTCGTGCGGTGGGAACTGCGCACTCCCTCCCCCATCATCAACGTGCGACTGTTCGCCGACCGCAAGTTCTCGCTCACGATGCTGGCGACCGTCGCGATCGCGGCGGGTCCGCTGGGCGTGGTCACCATGATCATCCCGATCATCATGCAGACGCCGTCCACCGGCGACTTCGGCCTGGGCCTGAGTGCGACACACGCGGGTTGGCTCTCGTTCATCGGTTCTTTGTTCGGATTCGTCTGCACCCCGCTGAGCGGCCGGATCTCCGCCGCAGTGGGTTCACGCGCCTCGATGCTGCTCGGCACCGCCCTGTTCATCGTCGGCGTCGTCGTCATGCTCACCGCTCACCACTCCGTGGTGGCCATGACCGCCATGGTCGTCGTGGTGTCGGTCGCGACCGCCTTCGCCTACACGGCGATTCCGAACCTGATCGTCGAGTCCGTGCCCGAGCACAACACCAGCGAGACGACCGGCACGAACGCCGTGCTGCGCACCGCGGGCCAGGGTGTCGGAACGTCGATCGCGACCATGCTGCTCGCGTTCGCTGCGACCCCCCTCGCAGGGATCAACATGGTCGGCGGCATGCTCATCGCGCTTTCCGTGGTGACCATCGGGATCACCGTGCTGATCCCGCGCACCGCGCGCACCGCCTGATCCGAACGCCCGTCTCCTCCCGCTGTCCCGATTACCGGGAGGAGACGGGCGTCGGTGTCGGCGTCGTTCTACCGTGGTCCGATCGAGAAGTTTTCGTATCGAAGGGAACCCACTGTGATGACAGCCGTTGAGACACCGGTCGGCTCACGCTCCATCGTGCTGACCGTCAGTGCAGTCGTCCAGGAAACCGCCGACGCCGTTTCACTGGTGTTCGACGTACCCGAGGACCGCCGAGCGGACTTCACCTACAAACCGGGACAGTTCCTGACCCTGCGCATTCCGAGCGACATGACGGGTTCCGTTGCGCGGTGCTACTCCCTGGCGAGCTCACCGCACGCCGACGAACCCTCAAGGTCACGGTCAAGCGCACCGCGGCCGGATACGGTTCGAACTGGCTGTGCGACAACGTCACCGCCGGTCAGAGCATCGAGGTGCTGCCTCCCGCAGGAGTCTTCACCCCGGTCGACCTCACCGAGAAGCTCGTCCTGTTCGCCGGCGGAAGCGGGATCACCCCTGTGATGTCGATCCTCAAGTCGGCACTGCACAGCGGAAACCGCAATGTGGTGGTGGTCTACGGCAATCGCGACGAGAAATCCGTCATCTTCGCCGAAGAACTCCGTGAGCTCGCCGCACGCCACTCCGACGCCCTCACCGTCGTCCACTGGCTCGAGAGCGTGCAGGGCCTGCCGTCCCCGCAGCAGCTCGCGACCTTGATCTCCTCCTTCGCCGATCACCGCGCATACATGTGCGGACCCGGGCCGTTCATGGACACCGTCCGCGAAGGCCTGCTGCTGGCCGGCGTCCCGAAGGACCGGATCCACGCCGAGGTCTTCGCCTCTCTGTCCGGCGATCCGTTCGCCGACGTGCCCGCCGTGGAGATCGACGAGTCGGACACCGACGCCGCCTCCGTGACGGTGCAGCTCGACGGCGAGGAACACGACCTCGTGTGGCCGCGCAGCGCCACCCTGGTCGACATCATGCTGTCGAAGGGCCTGGACGTGCCCTACTCCTGCCGAGAGGGCGAGTGCGGCTCGTGCGCGTGCACCGTCGTCGAAGGAGAGGTGGACACCCCGCCGTCGGCGATCCTCGACGAGGAGGACATCGCCAACGGATACGTCCTCGCGTGCCAGGCCAGGCCCAAGAGCAAGAACGTGCGCATCGACTTCTGAACCGACCGTAGCGAACCGAAGGCCCCGTACCGCCTCTTGCGGTGCGGGGCCTTCGTCCGTCCGGGCGAGATCGTGCGGGAACGGATGCACTCCGCGTACGACGCAGCGTCGTGAAATGGAGCGTCCCCGGGTGCCGTACGCACCCGGGGACGAGTAGGTGGGGATCGCGCGGATCAGCGGTTCAGCAGGGCCCGCATCGCTGCTGCTGCACCCTCGACGAGCTTGTTCCTCGGGAACCCGCTGCGCTTGACCGCGGCCTCGTAGTTGCCGCCGGCGACCCATACGGGGCCGTCGGTCAGGTGCTCGAGACCTTCACGTGCGACATCCTCCGGCTCGGCGACGAGCATCCCGGGAATGTCGAAGTTCAGACCCGCACGCACCATCGCCGGGGTGCGGGTGACACCGAGCACGAGTTCGACCACATGCACACCGTGCGGTGCGAGTTCGAGCCAGAGGCTCTCGGCGAAGACGCGGCTGAACGCCTTCGATGCCGCGTAGATGCTCTGGTGTTCGGCACCCATGTATCCGGAGAGCGACCCGAGCAGCATGATGCCGCCGCGGCCGCGCTCCTTCATCGGCCCACCGAACAGGTGCGACAACTCGATCTGCCGGTGGACGTTGAGGTCGATCACGCCGCGGAACCCGTCGAGGTCGCCGGTGACGAACTCGTGGCCGTAACTGTTCGCGCCGGCGTTGAAGATGAACAGGCCGACCTCGATGTCCTGGGTGGCCGTGCGGATCTGCTCGACGGCGTCGTCGTCGAGCAGATCCAGCGCGAGGGTGCGCACCTGCACGCCGTTGCTCCGCGCCTTGTCCGCCGTCTCCTCCAGCGGTTCCGGCTTACGCGCGATGAGCACGAGATCGAAGCCGGCGCGGCTCAATTCGTCGGCGAACGCGGCGCCGACGCCTTCGGAGCCGCCGGCGATGACAGCCCACGGGCCGTAGTACGAGCGATCGAGGTCGAGGGATTCTGGCATCGTCGGTCCTTCGAGAAGTAGTCGGGAGCGGAAGGTCGGAAGGGAACGGTCACTGCACGATGGGGGCTCGGATCGGGGTGTCGTCGAAGACTCGATGACACCCGAGGCGGCCTCGACGATCGCGGCGTCGAGTTCGAGCACGACATCCGGGGCGCGCCGGGGCGGCCCTCGCGCCCGTCGTCGTCCCGGACGACGGGGCAACGACGGCGCGCGTCGGTGTTCCACTGGATGGACGTGTGCTCCCAGCTGTTCTTCTGCACGAGCACCTGCGCGGCGCATTCACCGCACCGCAACGGCGCCATCCGGTTCTGCATGTTCTCCGCTCCTAGCCCGCAGGGGTGGACTGCTCTTCGAGGGCCTTGCGGGCGATGTTCTCCTCGACTTCCTTCATCCAGGCGGCCACCGGGCGGGTGGTGTCCATCTCGAACTCGAAGCGGTCGGTCATCGCCGGCTCGACGTCCTCGACGTCGACGTAGAACTGCTCGTACCAGCGTCGCAGCTGGTAGACCGGGCCGTCCTCCTCGCACAGGAGCGGGTTGTCGATACGGGTCTTGTTCCGCCAGATCTCGATGTCCTGCTCGAAGCCCTTCGCGATGAAGTTCCCGAACTGCTGGGCGGTCTCCAGGGCCTGCTCGCCTTCGAGGCGGTCGGACTTCTTGACGATCATGCCGTACATCAGGACGAACTTGTCCTGGGAGACCGGGTAGTGGCAGTTGATGAGGACCGACTCGACGTCGTAACCCTCGTACTGGTAGACGAGATCGTCGATCATGAAGGACGGTCCGAAGTAGCTTGCGTCGGAGCGGCTTCCGAGCATCTTCGGTTGTCCTGCCGCGTGCGGACGGGTGTCCTCACGGGCCTGGCCTCGCATGAACTGGCTGGCCACCTGGCCTTCGAAGACGTTCTTGAAGTAGACCGGGAAGGAGTAGTGCACGTAGAAGAAGTGCGCCATGTCGACGATGTTGTCGATGATCTCCCGGCAGTTGGTGTCGACCTCGGTGGTGTACCAGACCCAGTCGGTCCACTCGTCGCTCGTCGCGCCTTCGATGCGCGGGATGGTCACGTCGGCGGGCGGCGGGTTCCCCTGAGGGTCGTGCCACACGAAGAGCATGCCGTCCTGATCGAGGGTGTGCCACGCACGGGTCTTGGCGATGGGAGGAACGCGCCGCGCGTACGGGATGTTCTTGCAGCGCCCGTTTCCGCCCCAGCGCCAATCGTGGAACGGACACGCGATCTCGTCGCCCTTGACCGTGCCCTGGCTGAGATCCCCACCCATGTGCCGGCAGTACGCGTCGAGGATCTTGATCTCGTCGTTGCTGTCGGCCCACACCACGAGCTTGGTCCCGAAGGCCTCGATCGAGTGCGGCTTGCCGTCCTTGAAATCCTTCGACAGACCGAGCAGTGCCAGCCTCGGGCGAAGCGGGCGGGAGCCGACCCGGCGACGATCTCGCGGATCTCGGATTGTTCGGAAGTGCCGATGCTCACGGTCGTCCGTCCTTTCGGGAGGGAAGCGTTGAGGAGGTCAGGCGGCGGAGTCCGCTGGAGCATTCCGTCGCGATACGACCGAAACGCTAGGTGATCGGTATCACCCTGATGAGGACATCTCACTGGTCGAGACCTTCCGCCGTCCTGAGACCGCGCCGGGTCGCGATCACGCAACCGGGGCAGGCTCGGCGGTCGGCATCAGGCCGCTCGGCCGTTGGCGACGAACTCCTTCTCGATGCGTGCGCGTTCCGCGTCGTCGAGCAGCACGTACTCGGAGGTCCGTCCGACACGCACGTAGACCGTGTCGGAGGTGTTCCACGCGACCGCCCGCAACGGAGCCTTGTTCACCTTGTTGCTCCCCGTCAGCGGGATCCGGTCGGTGACGCGCACGAATCGCGGCCACCACTTGTCACCCATGTCGGGCTGCTCGGCGAGGGTCGCCCCGAAGACCACCGGATCGAACTCCGCACCGGGCTCGAGTTCGACGGCGCACATGACCTGATCTCCGGTCGTGGGATCGGGCACGGCGAAGACCGGGGCGGACAGAACGCCCGGCACCCGCAGGATGATGCGCTCGACCGGGGTGGCGGAGAAGTTCTCGCTGTCCACGCGAAGCCAGTCGGAGGATCTTCCGGCGAAGTAGAAGAAGCCGTTCTCGTCGCGGTACCCGAGGTCCCCCGACCAGAAATCGTCGCCCTTGACCCGGTCGGCCATCGCCTCGGGATTCTTGTAGTAGCCCTCGAAGGTGTGGGCGGCACCACACGCGACGATCTGACCGACGGCGTCACTGTTGAGGAGACGACCGGTCTCGTCGAAACGGGCGCGAGGGCACTCCTGCCCCGTGTCCTCGTCGAGGATCCGGACGTCGACACCTCCGACGGCGACGCCGAGCGATCCGGTCGGAGTGTCGGGGGTGCGGTTGATGCGGAAGACACCTTCGCTCATGCCGTAACCCTCGACGACCGTGCAGCCGAAGCGTTCGGAGAAGCGGGCCACGTCGGCTTCGGACGCCTCGGTGCCGAACGCGAGTTCGAGGGTGCTCGCGCGGTCACGGGGGTCCTCCGGCCGACTCAGGATGTACGACAGGCGCGTCCGACATAATTGACGAAGGTGGCGCCGTAACGGTGGACGTCGGAGGCGAATCTGCTCGCCGAGAACTTCCGGATCAGACAGACGGTCGCGCCGGCATGCATGGCCGTGCCGAGGTTGAGCATGAGCGCGTTCCCGTGGAAGAGCGGCATGCACAGATAGGCCACCGAATCCTCGCGCATGCGCACACGCTCGGTCAGCGGCCCGAGGAGTCGGGCGAATCGTCCCTGACCGACGATGACGGCCTTCGGGGCACCGGTGGACCCGGAACTGAACAGCAGCAGCGCGATGTCGTCGGCGGACGGGATGGTCCCCGGCAGGTCCGCGCCGCGGAACGGCTCGAGGAACTGCCCGTACCGCGCGTCGTCGATGTCGTAGATCCTGTCGGCGGGCAACCCGTGGTCGGTGCCCTCGAGGAGATGGGCGAGGCGGGACTCGGTGACCACGAGGTCGATATCCGCGTGCCGGATGTCCCGGGCGATCTCCGGACCGCTACGGCTGGCGTTGATACCCACCACGGCCGCCCCGGCCAGAGCGCCCGCACCGATCCAGAACACGAAATCCGGGACGTTCTCGAGAAGTATCCCGATATGACGCTGCCGATCTGCCGGGGCGGGCACGGTCGCCACGATCGCGGCGGCACGATCGGCACTTTCCTGGACCACCTCGCCCCAGGTCCACTGCTGGTCCTCGAAACGCAACCCCACCTTCGGGTCACCGTGACGAGCGCGCACTACTTCTGCGAACGTGTCCAAGTCTTTCCTCCAGACGGTTGTGGCGATCAAGCGAAAGCGGCGCGACCGCCGGACAGAACGGCGCCGGTCTCCGTGACGACGTCGAAGCGGGCATCCGCTGCGTCACCCCAGGCGCGGACCTGTGCCGCATCGCCCGGGAAGACGGGGGCCGCGAACCGCCCGAACAGCATCGTCAGATCAGCGGGTGCGCTCCGAGCATGTCGGCCAGGGGCAGCGTCGCGGCGGCGAGCGTGCACAGTCCGTGCAGGATCGGGCGGGGCTGTCCGATTCGCGCTGCGGCCTCGGGATCGATGTGGATGTGGTGCCGGTCGCCGGTCAGCCCGGTAGAGCGCGGCCTGGTCGGCGTGGGTGGTGAGCGTGCCGACCAGGTCGGCCTCCCCCTCCGGCGCAGCGGCGCGACGGTCCGCGCTCGCCGCCGAAACCTCCCGCTCCCGGTGCGAACAACGACCAGGTCGCGACGAAGAACTCGCTCTCGACGACGACCTCGAACACCGCCGCCCGGCCCTTGTCCCAGACCTCACCGACGCGCGCCGACATCGCGATCTCCCCGGAACGCGGCAACGGTGCGAGCACCTCGAGGCTCTGGGAGCCGTGGAGCGCGGTGGACGTGTCGAAGGCACCGAGCGCACCGAGCGCATCCGGTGCCCACTGGGCCAGCGTCAGAGCGAACGTCGGCAGTACCCGCAGCCGCTCTTCGAACACGAGGTCGAGGTCCGTCGCACCGGCGCCCACCGCGAGCGCGTACAGGATCGCGTCCCGTTCGTCGTATCGGACCGTGCGGGCACCCAGGTCGTGGCCTCGCCACTGCGCGGGCGTCGACGTCGTTGCGGTCATTCGATCTCAGTCCTTTCTCATGGGGGCGCCGGGCGGCGGCCCGACGGAGACAGGACCTCGCTTTCCACAGACGCCCAGGTCACAGGCTAGGGAGAGCGGTGGTGACCGTCACCGCCCGTCCCACTCACCGGTACATTCGAGGTCGGGGTGACCTGTCGTGAGATTCTGGCGGTACGCACTCGATGGAGGAGGGGACGTTCGTGAAGCGTGCAGGGACACCGGTGGATACAGGCGATGACCATCCCGTCCGATCCCTCCCATTTCCTCGATCAGCTGGTATCGCGCCTCACCGGCCCCGGCGGCGAGTTCGAGATCGTCGTGCAGGAAGTCCTGGGCACCGCGATGCCCGTCATGCGTAAACGTGACGTCGCCGTGGCGGATCTGCTCTCGCAGTCCCTCGTCTGGGGCGACCGCGAGTACCTGGTCACCGCCGATCGCCGGATCACCTTCGCCCAGAACGCACGCATGTCCTACGCCCTCGCCGCAGCCCTGCACGAGCGGTACGGGGTGCGCTCGGGCGACCGCGTGGCGATCCTGTCGGCGAACAGACCCGAATGGGTCACCGCGTTCTGGGCGACACAGGCCCTCGGCGCGATCTCGGTGGGATTGAACGCCTGGTGGGTCCAGCCGGAACTGGAGTTCGGTATCCGCCATTCGCGACCGCGGGTGGTGTTCGTCGACGGTCCGCGTACCGCGGCCGTCGCCGGCATCGATCGTGCGCAGACCGTGGTGTTGTCGATCGAGGAGGATCTACCGCGGCTGGTCGCGGAGTTCGACGGCGCGCAACCGCCGCCGCCGCGGGTCGCCGAGGACGATCCCGCCGTTCTCCTGTACACCTCGGGCACGAGCGGCGACCCCAAAGGTGCGTTGCACTCGCAACGGAATCTGCTGGCGGTGGTCGACTACCACCGGTACCTCGACGCGATCGCGACGATCTGGACCGGGGCTGCATACGACCGGTCGGTGCCGTCGGACTCCAGATATCTGCTGACGTCCTCGCTGTTCCACATCACGAGCCTGCACAACACGATCGTGCCGCGCCTGGCCACCGGCAGCACCGTGGTGATGAATCAGGGATGGTACGGGGTACATCCCGTGCTCGAACTCATCGAAGCGGAGCAGGTCACCCATTGGATGGCCGTGCCGTCGATGGCGGCGCGGATGCTCGAGGACGAAGACCTCGACAGATACGACCTGACCTCGCTGACACGCTTCACCCTGTCCTCGGAACCGTCGACACCCGAGTTCAAGCAGCGTCTGCGCGAGCGGCTCCCGTTCGGCAAGCACGCCATGGTCGACAGCTACACCATCACCGAGTGCAGCACGTCGATCGCGGTGGCCTCTGCCGCCGAACTCGAGGAGTTCCCCGGCACGGTGGGCGCGCCGATCATCACGGTGAGCCTCGAGATCCGGGATCAGACCGGCGCATGGCTGCCCGACGGCCGCGTGGTGAGGTGTGTGTGCGCAGCCCCTTCGTCATGCTCGGCTACTGGGACGACGAAGCCGCGACAGCCGAGGCGATCACGCCCGACCGCTGGTTGCGCACAGGTGATTTCGGAGTTGTGGAGAACGGCCGGCTGCGTCTGGTGGGCCGGCGCGCCGACCTCATCCACCAGAACGGCGAAAATGTCTACCCGTCGGAGGTCGAACGCGTCCTCTCCCTGCACCCGGCGGTCCGCGAATGCATGGTGACCGGCGCTCCCCACCCGGAATGGGGTCAGGAGGTGGCGGCGGTGGTCGTGCTCGTCGAAGGCTCCACGGTCACCGTCGAGGAATTGACGACTTTCGCTTCCGAGCATCTCGCATACTTCAAGGTGCCGACGCAGTGGACGCTGACGTCCTCCCTGTTGCCGCGCAACGCTACTGGGAAGATCATCCGCAAGGATGGCGCGACACGTCCGGACCCTGGTAACCGCACGCCTGCGCCTCACGAGCGCCACCGGGTGGACCGGGCCGGAGCCCGGCCCACCCGAACGGGGTCGGCTCAGCTCAACCGCTCGAGCACCATCGCCATGCCCTGGCCTCCACCGACGCACATCGTCTCGACACCGAACTGCTTGTCGTGGGTGCGCAGGTTGTTGATGAGTGTCGTGGTGATGCGGGCACCGGTCATTCCGAAGGGGTGACCGAGCGCGATCGCGCCGCCGTTGACGTTGAGCTTGTCCTCGTCGATACCGAGTTCACGAGCGGAACCGAGGACCTGGACGGCGAAGGCCTCGTTGATCTCGAACAGGTCGATGTCGTCGATTCCCATGTTCGCGTTGGCCAGAGCCTTGCGGGTCGCGTCGATCGGTCCGAGGCCCATGATCTCCGGGGACAGGCCCGAGACACCGGTGGAGACGACACGTGCGAGCGGGGTCAGCCCGAGTTCTTTCGCCTTGGTGTCGGACATGATCACCAGGCGGCCGCACCGTCGTTGAGCGGGCAGGCGTTGCCGGCGGTCACGGTGCCGTCGGGGCGGAAGACCGGCTTCAGCTGGCTGACCGCCTCGTAGGTGGTGCCCGGACGCGGACCGTCGTCGGTGGACACGACGGTGCCGTCGGCGAGGGTCACCGGGGTGATCTCGCGCTCGAAGAAGCCGCTCTTGATGGCTTCCTCGGCCCGGTTGTGCGAACGCACGCCCCAGCGGTCCTGGTCCTCGCGGGAGATGCCGGTGTGCGAGGCGACGTTCTCGGCGGTCTGCCCCATGCCGAGGTAGACGTCCGGAAGCAGGCCTTCGTTGCGCGGGTCGGTCCACGCCACGCCACCCTCGGCGAGCTTCGCACTGCGCGCCTGCGCGTCGTCGAACAGCGGGTTCTTCGTATTCGGCAGTCCGTCGGCGTTGCCGGTGACGAAGCTCGACACCGACTCGACGCCGGCCGAGACGAACACGTCGCCCTCGCCGGCCTTGATGGCGTGCAGCGCCATGCGGGTGGTCTGCAGCGACGACGAGCAGTAGCGGTTGACGGTGACACCCGGCAGGAAGTCGTAGCCGAGCTGGACCGCCACGACACGCGCGATGTTGAAGCCGGACTGGCCTGCGGGCTGGCCGCAACCGAGCATGAGGTCGTCGATCTCGGCGGGATCGAGCTCGGGAACCTTCGCGAGCGCTGCGGCGACCATCTGCGTCGCGAGGTCGTCCGGACGGATCGACGCGAGCGAGCCCTTACGCGCTCGGCCGATCGGCGACCGTACTGCGGACACGATTACTGCTTCGGGCATCTTCTCTCCTCGATGTTCGGTCGTACTTCGACCCTACGACCCTTCGACCCTCTGGGTCCGGCGGCTATCCTGTGCTAACTTACCAAGCAATCGCTTGGTTCGGTACAGACGTTAGGAACATGCCATGGGCATCACCTCGACCTCCGACAGCGCCGGTATCACCACGGTCACCGTCGACTTCCCGCCCGTGAACGCTCTTCCCTCACAGGCCTGGTTCGACCTGGCCGAGGCCGTGACCACGGCCGGGCGCAGTCTCGACACCCACGCGGTGATCCTGCGCGCCGAGGCAGAGGCTTCAACGCGGGTGTGGACATCAAGGAAATGCAGGCCACCGAAGGGTTCGACGCCCTGATCGCCGCCAACCACGGGTGCGCCGCCGCATTCGCCGCCGTCTACGACTGCGAGGTACCGGTGATCGTCGCCGTCAACGGCTTCTGCGTCGGAGGCGGCATCGGCCTCGTCGGCAACGCGGACGTCATCGTCGCCTCCGACGACGCCGTCTTCGGTCTGCCCGAGGTCGACCGCGGTGCGCTCGGCGCCGCAACGCATCTCGCGCGCCTCGTCCCTCAGCACATGATGCGCACCCTCTACTACACGGCGCAGAACGTCACCGCGCAGCAGCTCGAGCACTTCGGTTCGGTGTACAAGGTCGTGCCGCGCAGCGAACTGGACGCCACCGCACGCGAGGTCGCCGAGACGATCGCCGCGAAGGACACCCGCGTCATCCGCCGCGCGAAGGAAGCCATCAACCGCATCGACCCCGTCGACGTGAAGACGAGCTACCGCCTCGAGCAGGGTTTCACCTTCGAGCTGAATCTCGCCGGCATCGCCGACGAGCACCGCGACGAGTTCGTCGCAACAGGAAAGCCGCGCAGCAACAGCTGACGCCTCACACCACCAGGAGTTCGGAACACCATGCGTGACAAGAGAATGTCGCTCGACGACGTGGTCGGCGAGCTGCGCAGCGGAATGACCATCGGCCTCGGTGGCTGGGGGTCGCGCCGCAAGCCCATGGCCCTCGTGCGGGCGATCCTCCGCTCGGACGTGAAGGATCTGACCGTCGTCACCTACGGCGGCCCCGACCTGGGCCTGCTGTGCTCGGCGGGCAAGGTGAAGAAGGCCTACTACGGATTCGTCTCGCTCGACTCGGCACCGTTCTACGATCCGTGGTTCGCCAAGGCCCGCACGGGCGGCGAGATCGTCGCCCGCGAGATGGACGAGGGCATGATCAAGTGCGGCCTCGAGCCGCCGCGGCACGCCTGCCGTTCCTGCCCATCCGCGCAGGACTCGGCTCGGCCGTCGTCGACTTCTGGGAAGGCGAACTGAAGACCGTCACCTCGCCGTATCCCGGCCCGGACGGCACCGAGACCCTCATCGCCATGCCGGCACTGAACCTCGACGCTGCGTTCGTGCACCTCAACATCGGCGACAAGCACGGCAACGCCGGCTACCAGGGTGTCGACCCGTACTTCGACGACCTCTACTGCATGGCCGCCGAGCGGCGCTACGTCTCGGTCGAGAAGATCGTCGAGACCGAGCAGCTCGTGAAAGAGGTTCCGCTCCAGCAACTCCTGCTCAACCGCATGATGGTCGACGGGATCGTCGAAGCGCCGAACGGGGCGCACTTCACTCTCGCGGGCGACAGCTACGGCCGCGACGAGAAGTTCCAGCGCCACTACGCCGAGTCCGCCAAGGACCCCGAGGCGTGGCAGGCATTCGTCGACCGCTTCCTCTCGGGCAGCGAGGACGACTACCAGGCCGCAGTCCAGAAGTTCGCACAGGAGCAGGCATGACCACCACCGAGACCGTGACCCGCGCCGAGTACTGCGCGATCGCATGCGCCGACATCTTCTCGGGTGCCGGCGAGATCATGGCGAGCCCGATGGCGACACTGCCGCAGATCGGCGCACGCCTGGCCAAGCTCACCACCGAGCCCGACCTGTTGATCACCGACGGTGAAGCACTCATCCTCGCCGAGGTCCCGGCCCTCGGCGCGAAGGCACCGATCGAAGGTTGGATGCCGTTCCGCAAGGTGTTCGACGTCGTGGCGTCGGGTCGCCGCCACGTCGTGATGGGCGCCAACCAGATCGACCGGTACGGCAACCAGAACCTGTCGGCCTTCGGTCCGCTCCAGCAGCCGACGCGTCAGATGTTCGGTGTGCGCGGCGCTCCCGGCAACACGATCAACCATGCGACCAGCTACTGGGTCGGCAAGCATTCCTCGCGTGTCTTCGTCGACACGGTCGACATCGTCTCTGGTGTCGGATACGACAAGGTCGATCCCGAGAACCCGGCGTACCGCTTCCTGGACATCGCGCGGGTCGTCACCAATCTCGGTGTCTTCGACTTCGGCGGCCCCGGCCACAGCTTCCGGGCGCTCTCGCTGCACCCGGGTGTCGAGGCCGCGACCGTCGCCGAGAACACGTCCTTCGAGGTCGCCGGTCTCGACGAGGCTGGTGTGACCCGCGAACCCACCGCCGAGGAACTGCGTCTGATCCGAGAGGTGATCGACCCAAGGGACTCCGCGACCGTGAGGTTGCGCTGTGAGCACCCTGCGCACAGCACTGACGGAGCTCGTGGGCATCGAGCACCCCATCGTCCAGACGGGCATGGCTGGGTGTCCGGCCCGCGGCTGACCGCCGCGACGTCGAACGCCGGTGGCCTCGGCATCCTCGCCTCGGCGACGATGACCTACCCCGAACTCGAAGCGGCCGTGGCAAAGACGAAGTCGCTCACCGACAAGCCGTTCGGTGTGAACATGCGCGCCGACGCTTCGGACGCCGGCGAGCGCATCGACCTGCTGATCCGCGAGAAGGTCAAGGTCGCGTCATTCGCGCTCGCTCCGAAGAAGGAGCTGATCGCCAAGCTGAAGGATCACGGCATCGTCGTGATCCCGTCGATCGGTGCCGCCAAGCATGCCGTGAAGGTCGCCTCGTGGGGTGCCGACGCGGTGATCGTGCAAGGTGGCGAGGGCGGTGGCCACACCGGTCCCGTCGCGACGACGCTGCTGCTGCCGAGCGTGCTCGACGCCGTCGACATCCCGGTCATCGCGGCCGGTGGCTTCTTCGACGGTCGCGGGCTCGCGGCCGCGCTGTCCTACGGTGCTGCCGGTGTCGCGATGGGCACGCGGTTCCTGCTCACGAGCGACAGCGCCGTTCCCGATTCGGTCAAGCAGCAGTACCTCGCACGTGGTCTGCAGGACACCACCGTCTCGCTCAAGGTCGACGGCATGCCGCACCGGGTGCTCAACACCGACCTGGTGAACAGCCTCGAGAAGTCCACCTAGCGAAGGGACTGCTCGCGGCCGCCCGGAACGCGACGAAGTTCAAGGCGATGACGGGCATGAAGTGGTCGACGCTCGTCAAGGACGGCCTCGCCATGAAGAAGGCGAGCGACCGCACCTGGCAGCAGATCATCATGCCGCCAACACCCCCATGCTCCTCAAGGCCGGTCTCGTGGAGGGCAACACCGAAGCCGGTGTGCTCGCCTCGGGTCAGGTCGTCGGCATGCTCGACGACCTGCCGAGCTGCCAGGAGCTGATCGATCGCGTCGTCGCCGAGGCCGTCGAGCGCATCGACGCCCTCTCGGCCCTGCGCCGGACGGAGTCGTCGGCCTAGTTCCCTCCGAATCGAGACCGGTGTTGTTGTCGATTTCTCGCGAAGAATCGACAACAACACCGGTTTCGTTCGTTTCCAGCAATCATTATTCGGTGGTGAGCGCACTCAGGAGAGTGCGGGTGCGGTGGAGCGACGCACGCGGATCGTCGCCGACAGGGAGGATTGCCGCCCAGACGTCGGTGACACCCGCATCGAGCAGTCCCTGCAGCTGCCGGCGCACCGACTCCTCGTCGCCGACTATGGCGATGTCCGCCGGGGTACTCGCGCCCGCCTCCTCCAGGACCGCCGGTAGCTGGGCATTCCCGCGTAGGACGTGGCGGTCGCGGCGACCGCATCCCGCGCCGCGTCCGCGTCGTCGTGGACCGCGACGGGCATCCCGCCACGATGCGCGGCTCC
>LATQ01000001.1:1694894-1711099 GCA_001017865.1 Rhodococcus sp. IITR03 | reverse complement strand
TCCGGCCGGCCCGCCCGCGCGGCGGCCGTGGTGGATCGAGGGGGCGATCCGTTCGATCACCTTCGGCGCGCCATCCACAGGACCGTGCCGTCGGCCCACTCCCCCGCGACCCGCAGCATCCGCGGCGACATGGCGGACAGCAGGACGGGCACCTCGTGCGCGACGGCGACCATCCGTCCCGCGCTGCGGGTGGACCATGCCTCTCCCCGGAAGTCCACCTCCTCACCGCGCAGGAGTGCGGTGACGATCCGGATGTACTCCTCGGTGTTCTGCCCCGGGGTGTCGTACGACAGTCCGTAGACGTCCCGGACCAGGCTCTCGTGCGACGGTCCCAATCCGAGCGTGAATCCCGGCCGGCCCATGGCCTCGGCGACGCCCGCGGCGCGGTTCGCCTGCAGCAGCGGGTGGCACGGGTAGGTCTGGAGCACGGCGGTGCCGAGCTCGATCGATCCTGTCTCCCGACCGGCCACCGCGAGAGCTGCCAGCGGGTCGCCTGCGACGGTGCTCGCGAACCATAGGGATGTAAATCCCTCGGCCTCCGCCTGCTGTGCCTGCTTCACGATCCTGTCCGTGGACGACGCTCCGCCCGTGAGCCCGATTCGCATCGACACCTCCGTGATCGCGTCCCCATTCGATGGGAGAACGGTACTCTCAAACAAAGAGAGTATGGATTCCCGGTGGAAACTGTGATGGCCGAGTCCGGATAGTTCCCACGATCGGAACCGACGTTGTTGTCGATCCTTCCCGGGATCAACGACAACAACATCGGTTCCGATCCGACTGACTACGGTCGTTGACGGATCCGCCGAGCTCGCGTTACCGTGCGCGGAACTGTTTACCGCAGGCATGGGGGCCCGGTGAGATCACGTACGGTCGCATTCGTCGTGGCGGCAATGACCGCTTGCACCATCACATCCACAGCACCGGCGACCGCCGATCCCAGCGGTGGCGCCTCCGGCGCATCCTGGCAGAGTCTCGTCGATGCCCCCGACGCCTATCCCGACACCGCCGTCGAGTGGGACGTACCCATCACGTTGAGCGACGGGACGGTGCTCCGCGCCAACGTCTTCCGTCCCGCACACGCCGACGGCACGCCGATCGACGAACCCACACCGGTCGTCCTCGGTCTCACGCCGTACACGAAACTGTTGTCGACGCTGGCGTCGGTGGCGATGGAGGACCCGCAGTTCGCCCCACTCGTGGACGAACTCGGATCCGTCCTGAACTTCGGTGCCCCCTTCGACGGCATCACCGAACTCGCCGCCCCGGCATCCCAACTCGGCCGCGCTTCGGACTCAACCGCGATCTCGTGCAGAACGGGTACACGCAGGTGATCGTCGACGTGCGGGGCACCGGTTTCTCCCACGGACAGTGGGACGTTCTCGGTCCGCGCGAGCAGCAGGACACCGTCGAGGTCATCGACTGGGCGGCGAAGCAACCGTGGTCGAACGGACGCGTCGGAACGACCGGCGTGTCCTATTCGGCGATCAACCAGATCCAGGCCGCCGGCCTACGACCTGAGGCACTCGACGCGGTCTTCGCCGTCGAACCCGGCAACGACCTGCTGCGCGACATCGTGGGCACCGGCGGCGCCGTGGGCGTGGGCTTCATGCCCGCCTGGCTCGGGCTCGTCAACGGGCTCAAGTGGGTTCCCGATATGGAAGCCCTCCTCCAGGGCCGGTTCGACGCGCAGTGGTTGCGCGACAGGCTCGCCGACCCCGCCACGAAGATCCCCGAACTCTTCGAGGTCCTCACCGCGCCGAGCATCGACGGTGTCTCCCCCGATGCCCTCTCGGTCGCTCAGGACGGCCCGTTCTACCAGGAACGGCAGGCCCGGCTCGAGTCGATCGAGGTGCCCACCTTCGTGTTCGGGAACTGGCACGACATCTTCGCCAACAGCGAGCCCGACATCTACAACCGGATTCCCGTCGAACCCGGCCGCAAGCAACTGGTGATGGGCGACGGCTACCACGCGATCCTCGGTACCGGATTCGGCACCCCGGGACATCCGCCGAACATCACGGCGCTCCAGCACGCCTGGTTCGACCGCTGGCTCAAGGACATCGACAACGGCATCGACGAGTACGGCCCGGTCACCCTGCTGCAGCAGGGCGGCGGTTGGGTCACGAACGACGAGTTCCCACGCGGCCCCGTCGATCACGAGAAGCTCTTCCTGTCGGCGGCTCCGAGCGGTACGGCCGGGCACGC
This sequence comes from Rhodococcus sp. IITR03, assembly GCA_001017865.1. The sequence continues at coordinate 1,708,891 of LATQ01000001.1, read as the reverse complement.
TCTCCACGACGGCACACTCGCGACGTCGGCGCCCGAAACCGCGCAACGACTCACCGTCGCCCCGGGACTGCGCGGCTTCTGTTCCCGTGAGGCCGCACAGGGCACCGCCGGCCTCGCGGTGCTGCTGGGCGCGGGATGCACGAAGGACGCCCGGTTCAACGAGGCCGAGGGCCTCACCTTCACCAGCGGGCCGGTCACCGAGCCGACCGTGCTCTCGGGACCGGTCAACGTGCACCTCGAGACCGTCCTCGACGCCACCGACGGATTCTGGTCGGTTTCCGTGAACGACGTGGCTCCGGACGGACGGTCCACCGTGCTCACCACCGGTTCCCTCGTCTCGTCGCTGCGGGCGATCGACGATTCGAAGAGCACGTTCACCGCCGACGGCGACTACGCGCAGGCACATCCGGTGCTGACCCTCGAGTCCCGGCAGCCGATCGTCCCGGGGCAACCGACGGCCCTCGACATCAGCACGCTGCCGACCGAGGCGGTGCTGCAACCGGGCCACCGCATCCGGGTGGACGTCTACGCCGCGAGCGTCCCGCGCTCGTTGCCGCTCGGCCCGATGCTGGTCGAGAGCGGACTGCGGCCACAGCACCTCGAACTGAACCCTGCCGCATCGAGTTTCGTGACGCTTCCGGTAGCGAAGTAGCCGGCGGGACGTTCCGCTCGGGAAATCGGGATCAGGAGAACGACCCGTGCCGTCCCTCTCCGGACGCGAAGCGGGCGGCCCCACCGGCCGCATCGCTCTCGAGGGACTCCATGCCGACCGTGAACTCGAATGCGATCGCCTCCGATTCGGAACGGCCGGACTGGGCGCGGACCGACCGGCGGTCGTTGCGCATACACGTCTGAGGGAAGCCGGCGATCTCCCGCGCCATGTCTTCGGCGGCCTCGCGCGCGGTTCCCGGTTCGACCACGCGGTTGGCCAGACCGAAGTCGAGTGCTTCCGCGGCATCGACCGGGCGGCCGGTCAGGATCATGTCCATGGCCCGGCTCTCGCCGATGAGGCGGGGCAGCCGAACGGTCCCGCCGTCGATCAACGGCACGCCCCATCGTCGGCAGAAGACACCGAACACCGCATCGGCGGACGCCACCCGCAGATCGCACCAGATCGCCAGTTCGAGTCCGCCGGCCACCGCGTAGCCCTCCACCGCCGCGATCACCGGTTTCGACAGCGCCATGCGTGTCGGTCCCATCGGCCCGTCGCCGCCCTCATCGAGGACATTCTGCTCCTCGGTGCCGATGGCCTCGAGATTCGCACCCGCACAGAAGTTCCCGCCCTCTCCGAAGAGGACTGCGACATCGGCGTCGGGGTCGGTGTCGAAGGTCCGGAACGCGTCGGCGAGTTCGGCGGCCATCGGACCGTCGACCGCGTTCCGGCGCTCGGGACGGGCCATGATCACGGTCGTCACCCGGTCGCACGTCTCGACGCGGATCGACTCGTACTGCGTCATCCCTGCCCTCTCCCGTTCAGCACTTCCGAAGTCCCGAAGGTCTCGAACCGAACTCTGCTGCATCGCGTTTCGTGACGATACCTGTCACCGGTCGCCGGGCCGACGCTCGAGAGCGTCCCGATCCCACGCACCGAGGCGGGCAGCGGCCTCGTAGGTGCTGTGCAGGAAGTCCATCAGTTCCGCATCGGGATCGGCCGCGGTCCGCACCGCCTCGTAGGGCAACACGAACTCCCCCAGCTCGGCGGAATAGTGGGCGGCGTCCGGTCGTACCGGGGAATCGTCGAAACCGTCGAGCCCCGGATAGACGTAGGAATAGAACGCTCCTTCGTCCCCACCACCCGGCCAGAACCCGCAGCTGCTGAGCTCGTGCGAGTAGGCCTCCGTCATCACCCGGTCGGGGCAGTTCGGGATCCCGCCGGGGTGCGGCGGGGCGGTGCGTCCGGAGAACCGGGTGCACGCGAGGTCCATCGCTCCCCAGAAGAAGTGCACCGGACTGACCTTGCCGAGGAACTCCGCCCGGAACACCTGCAGGACGCGATGAGCCTGCACGAGCTGCCGCCAGAAGAGGTGAGCGGCCTCGCCGTCGTAGCTGTCGTGCTCACGGTCCCGAGCGAACGGGATCGCCGGATCCACCTCGTTGGGTGTGCCATGGATGCGGGTCGCGATGCCCAGTTCGTGCAGCGCTTCGAGGGTACGGGTGTAGAACTCCGCCACCGACTGTGCGACGAGGGGCACCGAACGACTACGACCGTCGCTCGCACGGATGTGCAGACGGTGTTCGAAGAGGTCGAATTCCATGTCGAAGACGGTGCGCCCATACGGAATCGACGAGGTGCCCAGACCTCGTGGTGTGACGTACAGCGTCGTCTGCCACCAGTGGTTGACCGTCGGTGCATGCGCCATGCGGATCTTGCCGACGATCTGCAACCACATGTGGAGGGTGTCGCGTGTGTCGGCCCATTCCACCGTCCGCAGACTCGGCCACGCATCACCGGAAACAGGTACTGATTCGTGCACAACGCCTCCCACAGTGTCGAGGAATCGGGTCAGGAGAACGAACCGTGTCCACCTTCCCCTGGACGCGAACCGTGCGGCACCACCGGCCGCGTCGCTGCCGAGGGAATCCGTGCCGACCATGAATTCGAATGCGATCGCCTCGGGTTCGGAACGACCGAACTGCTCGTAGGCAGATCGACGATCGTTGCGGATACAGGTCTGTGGAAATTCGGTGATGTCACACTCGCGACGTTCCGATGCTCGGGGCGGGCCATGATGACGGTCGTTACCCGATCGCGCGTCTCGACGCGGATCGATTCGCACTTCGTCATGCCCGCCCTCCCCCGCTCAACAGCATCGGCTTCCCGGGTTCGCATCCGCTGCGGCGTGCCGCTCACGCCAGTAGTCGCGTTCGCTCAGCGGTGGTCGATCCGGATGCTGGCGGCGGTGCAGATCGACGTACCGCGCGTAGTCGTGGTCGCCCATGACGGCACCGATCCACCACCACGCACGACGCAGTACGGCGATCACGACCCGTCTCCGTCCTTGTGATGCGAGGCATGGGTGTGCGCGGCTCCCGGGGCCCGGACCTTGCCCGAGGCGATCAACTCGTCCCACTCCTTCTGCAGTTCCCGTTCGGCCGGTGTGGGCACGAAACCGGCGGGCGCGAAGATCTTCGACGGGACGTCAGGTGTCTCGGTGGTGGGCATACCTCCGGCGCGGATCGATCTGATGCACACCACCACCCCGGCCGCGACGACGATCAGCACGAGGCTCGCGAACACGATCGACAGGGTGCCCTGGATGAACGTGTTGCGGATGACGGCGTCGATCTCGTCGACCGTCCTCGCCGAACCGAATGTGGTTGCGCCGGAGTTCTTCGCGTCGACGAAAGCGCGGTGCTGGGCCCAGTACCCCACCGCGCGGTCGCCGGAGAAGATCTTCTGCCACGACGCCGTCATGGTCACGATCAGGTCCCACACCAACGGCACACCGGGGATCCAGGCCCACTTCACCAGTCCCTTCTTCACGACGATGGTGAGCACGACCGTCAGGGCGATCGCGGCGAGCAACTGGTTGGCGATGCCGAACAGCGGGAACAGAGTGTTGATGCCACCGAGCGGGTCGGTGACGCCCATCAGCAGGATCGCACCCCACAGGCCGACGACCACGGCGGAGCACAGCCACGCACCGGGACGCCAGGACGGATCCTTGAAGCGACGGGCCGGGCCACCGAAGTTGCCGAGCGAATCCGAGAGCATGAACCGCGCGACACGCGTTCCCGCGTCGACGGTCGTGAGGATGAACAACGCCTCGAACATGATCGCGAAGTGGTACCAGAACGATTTGAGGCTGTCGCCGCCGAACAGATCGCTGAGCACCTGCGACATGCCGAACGCGAGCGTCGGGGCACCACCGGTACGGGAGATGATCGACTCCTCCCACGCCCTCCGCGGCGGCGGAGATCTGCTCGGGAGTGATGTCCGGCGATCCCAGGCCGAGTCCGTTGACGTAGGCGGCGGCGGTCTCCGGGGTGCCGCCGGTGAGGGCGGCCGGTGCGTTGAGCGTGAAGTACAGGTGCTGGTCGATGATGCACGCGGTGACCAGGGCCATGATCGCGACGAACGACTCGGTGAGCATGCCGCCGTAGCCGATCAGCCGCGTCTGCTTCTCCTTCTCCAGCAGTTTCGGGGTGGTGCCCGAGGAGATGAGCGCGTGGAATCCCGACAGTGCGCCACATGCGATGGTGATGAACAGGAACGGGAACAGCGACCCCGCGAAGGCCGGGCCGTCACCGTCGATGGCGAACGACGTGACGTCGGGCATCTCCAGGGCCGGACGCGCGACGAGGATGCCGATGGCCAGCAGCACGATGGTGCCGACCTTCATGAAGGTCGACAGATAGTCGCGCGGGGCGAGCAGCAACCACACCGGCAGCACCGACGCGGCGAATCCGTAGGCGATCATCAGCCACGAGATCGTCACCGGGAGAGGGTGAACCAGTCGGCGCCCCAGTCGGTCTCGGCGACCCAGCCGCCCGCGATGATCGCGACGAGCAGCAGGACGACGCCGATCAGCGACACCTCCGCGACCTTGCCGGGTCGCAGGTAGCGCAGATAGACGCCCATGAACAGCGCGATGGGAATGGTCATCGCGATGGAGAACAGGCCCCACGGACTGTCGGCGAGCGCGTTCACGACCACCAATGCCAGCACCGCGATCAGGATGATCATGATGACGAAGACCGCGATGAGCGCCGCGACGCCACCGATCGGTCCGAGTTCCTCGCGGGCCATCTAGCTGCGCCCGGCGCGCCGCGACGAGATCCACAGGACGAGGAAGTCCTGGACCGCACCGGCGAAGACGACGCCGACGATGATCCAGATCGTGCCGGGCAGATATCCCATCTGTGCGGCGAGCACCGGGCCGACGAGCGGGCCCGCGCCGGCGATGGCGGCGAAGTGATGGCCGAACAACACCCGACGGTCCGTCGGCATGTAGTCCTTGCCGTTCTCGAGCTCCTCCGCGGGTGTCGCACGGTCGTCGCGCGGCTGCACGATCTTGCGTTCGATGAACTTCGCGTAGAAGCGATAGGCGACGAGATAGGTGCAGACGGCGGCGATGACGAACCAGACGGCGTTGATCTCCTCGCCGCGGACCAGGGCGATCATCGACCAGGCGACCGCCCCCAGAATCGCGAGTACGAGAAAGACGATCCGCGCGGTGGGTGATATCGGTGTCCGGTCGACGACACCGACCGGTGGAAGATCGGGGTCGGTCCGGAGATATTCCACTTCGCTGCTGGTCGGCGGCGCCGGGTCCACGGCCATATCGGCTCCTCACCAGGCTCGCCGCGGATCCGCGGAGGTCGCGACGGGCCTCGAACGTGCTCGAATCTCGACCAGCGTCACGCTACCCGCGCGCGTCGATGAAGGAACCGGAATCGATCAGCCGCGTGCGGCGATCCTGGCTTGCACCTCGGGCCGACGCAGCGGGGGAACCGTCGGCGGTGGCTGCCGCCGTTCGGGAAGGGACTCGAGCAGTCTCGTCGTCGTCGCGGTCACTTCGGCGACGGCCTGTTCGAACGACTCCCGGGTGGCGTCGGAGAGTTTGTGGATCCCGCTGACCTTACGGACGTACTGCCGCGCGGCCGCCTCGATCTCCTCGGCGGTCGCAGCCGGCTCGAGCCCGCGCAGCTCCGTGATGTTCCGGCACATGCTTCGAGGGTAGACGCCGCTCGAGGACCGGACCATACAGTGCCGAACCGAACATCCGCGCGCCCGCTGTCCATCCGCTACGGCAATTGCTGCAGCGGATGACGAACGGGCGCGCGGATGTGAAGGGGTGGATCAGACGCGTTCGATGATGGTCACGTTGGCGGTGCCGCCACCCTCGCAGATGGTGAGCAGGCCGTAGCGGCCCCCGGTGCGCTCGAGCTCGTTGAGCAGCGTCGCCATCAGCTTGGTGCCGGTCGCGCCGAGCGGGTGGCCGAGGGCGATCGCCCCGCCGTTGACGTTGACCTTCGACGGGTCGGCTCCGATCTCCTTGATCCACGCCAGGACGACGGGGGCGAAGGCCTCGTTGATCTCGATGAGGTCGATGTCGTCGATCGTCAGGCCGGCCTTCTCGAGGGCGTACTGCGTGGCGGGGATCGGGGCGGTGAGCATGAAGATCGGGTCGTCGCCGCGGGCGCTGAGGTGGTGGATGCGCGCGCGGGGCTTCAGGCCGTACTTCTTCACGGCCTCGCCGGAGGCGAGCAGCACCGCGGATGCGCCGTCGGAGATCTGGCTGGCGACGGCGGCGGTGAGACGTCCACCCTCGACGAGCGGCTGGAGCGATGCCATCTTCTCGAGGCTGGTCTCGCGCGGGCCCTCGTCGACGGTGGCGTCACCGAGCGGGACGATCTCGTTGTCGAAGCGGCCTCGGCGATGGCGGCCTTGGCGCGCTCGTGGCTCTGCAGCGCCCACTTCTCGAGTTCCTCGCGGCTGACGTCCCACTTCTCGGCGATCATCTCGGCGCCCTTGAACTGCGAGACCTCTTCGTCGCCGTAGCGCTCGGTCCAGCCCTTCGACCCACCGAAGGGGGTGTCGAAGCCGTACTGCTGTCCGACGATCATGGCCGCGGAGATCGGGATCTGCGTCATGTTCTGCACGCCGCCGGCGACGATGAGGTCGGCGGTGTTGCTGAGGATCGCCTGGGCACCGAAGTGCAGGGCCTGCTGGCTCGACCCGCACTGACGGTCGACGGTCACGCCGGGCACATGCTGCGGGTAGCCGGCGGCGAGCCATGCGGTGCGGGCGATGTTGCCGGCCTGGCCGCCGATGGCGTCGACGCAACCGAACACCACGTCGTCGACGTCGGCGGGATCGATACCCGTGCGCTCGACGAGCGCCTTGATCACGTGCGCGCCCAGGTCGGCCGGGTGCACGTCCGCGAGCCCACCCTTCTTCTTGCCGATGGGGGTGCGCACCGCGTCGACGATGTAGGCCTCGGTCATGATGTCTCCTTAGGAAGAATTCTGGTTCGACAGTCCGTCGAGAACGATGGAAAGGTATTGCTGGGCAACCTGATCGATGCTGAGGGAGCCGCCGGGCCGGTACCAGCGCACGGCCACCCACACGGTGTCGCGCAGGAACCGGAAGACGAGTTCGACGTCGACGTCGGGCCGGAACGAACCGTCGGCGACGCCGCGTTCGATCACGCCCACCCACAGGTCGCGGAACTCGATGTTGAGTTCACCGATGTAGCGAAACGGTCGCCCTCGAGATGCTTGGCCTCACCCTGGTAGATCGCCACCGCGGCATGCGACCGGTCGATCGCCTCGTAGGAGGTGGTGACGAGCGCCGCGAGGGTCTCGCGGGACGGCAGACCCGACGCGACGATCTTGCGGTACCGGTCGAACAGGTCGTCGAGGAATGCACGCAGGATCTCGTCCACCATCGACTCCTTGGAATCGAAGTGGTGGTAGAGGCTGCCCGAGAGGATCCCCGCCGCGTCGGCGATGTCGCGCACGGTCGTGGCCCGCACACCGCGCGACGCGAACAGGTCGGCTGCGATGTCGAGCAGTTCCGCGCGGCGTCCGGACTTGCTGGAGGTGTCGTCGCGTGAGGGAGTCATGACGGACATCCTTTCAAGCCGACCGAGGGCGGGGTCATGCGCGCTGCGAGGAGACCGACACGACCTCGCCGGTCAGATAGGTCGTGTAGTCGCTGGCGAGCATCGCGATGGTGGCTGCGACCTCCCAGACCTCGGCAGCGCGGCCGTAGGCCTCCCCGGCGGCGAGGTTGTCGAGCAGTTCCTCGCTGGTGACCTTCGCGAGGAAGGGGTGCCGGGCGATGGACGGGGCGACGGCGTTGATGCGCACGCCGTATTCGGCGCCTCGATCGCGGAGCAGCGGGTCAGGGCCATGACGCCGGCCTTCGCCGCCGCGTAGTGCGCCTGCGAGTGCTGCGCGCGCCAGCCGAGGACCGACGCGTTGTTGACGAGCACTCCGTTGTGGTCGACCGAACGGAAGTAGCGCAGCGCGGCGCGGGTCGCGCGGAAGGTGCTGGTGAGGGTGATGTCGAGGACGCGATCCCATTCCTCGTCGGTCATCTCGACGACGGGCGTCTCCCCGCCGAGTCCGGCGTTGTTGACGAGCACGTCGATACGTCCGAGCTGATCGGCGGCGCCGGTGATGAGGGCGTCGACCTGTTCGGTGGACGACACGTCGCACACGATCGTCGCGACCTGCTGTTCGGGGAACTCGGCCGCGAGCTTCTCCGCTGACTCGCCGAGCCGGCGCTCGTGGAAGTCGGAGACGAGCACGTCGGCGCCTCGAGCAGCGCGCGACGCGCGGTGGCGAATCCGATGCCGGTGCCGGCGGCGGCGGTGACCACGACCTTCTTGTCGCGGAGCAGGCCGTGGCCGGGGGTCTCGACCGGCGGGGGTCGCGAGCGGGGATACGGGGCGGGGTGAAGCGGTCACGGACGTGCCTCCCGGGGAAGGCCGAGCACACGCTCGGCGATGATGTTGCGCTGGATCTCGTTGGATCCGCCGTAGATGGTGTCGGCGCGGGTGAACAGGAACAGCCGCTGCCACTCTGCGAGCTCGAGATGCTCGGGATCGGTGATCTCGGAGGGATTTCCGGCATGGTCGTGATCGGGGCCGACGAGCGACGACGCACCCTGCACGTCCATGGCGAGCTGACCCAGGTCGCGATGCCAATTGGCCCACAACAGCTTCGCGACCGAGGCCTGACCCGGGTCGGCGTCGCGAGGGTACGCAGGGCGTGGGCGCGCATGACCCGCAGTCCGATCCGCGCGCGGGCGATGCGTTCGCGGAGGTGTGGATCGTCGATCGCACCGTTGCTCTCGGCGACGGAGACGATGCCGTCGAGTTCGCGGGCGAAGCCGATCTGCTGCCCGAGGGTGGAGACGCCGCGTTCGAAGGTCAGCAGACCCATCGCGACCTTCCATCCGTCGCCGGGGGCACCGACGACGAGGTCGGCGTCGGTGACGGCGTCGTCGAAGAAGACCTCGTTGAACTCGGAGGTGCCGGTGAGCTGCTGAATGGGCCGCACCGTGACGCCGGGCTGGTCGAGGGGCACGAGCAGGAAGCTCAGGCCGTGATGACGGGTCGAACCGGGTTCGGTCCGTGCGACGACGAAGGCCCATTGTGCGACGTGTGCGAGCGACGTCCAGACCTTCTGGCCGTTGATCACCCACTTGTCGCCCTCGAGGCGGGCGGTGGTGGAGACGTTGGCGAGGTCGGAGCCGGCTCCCGGTTCCGAGTAGCCCTGCGCCCACAGTTCGGTGACGTTGCGGATCCCGGGCAGGAAGCGCTGCTTCTGCTCCTCGGTCCCGAACGCGATGAGGGTGGGGCCGAGCAGTTCCTCACCGAGGTGGTTGACGCGCGCGGGCGCGTTCGCCTTCGCGTACTCCTCGTGGAAGATCACGCGCTGATCCATGCTCGCGCCGCGACCGCCGTACTCGGTGGGCCAGCCGATGCAGGTCCATCCGGACTCTGCCAGGTGACGATCCCACGCGAGTCGCTGTTCGAAGAATTCGTGTTCGCTGCCGGGTCCGCCCTTGCCTCTGAGCTCGGCGAATTCGCCGGTCAGATTGTCTTCGAGCCACTGTCGTACGGTGGCCGCGAACTCCGCATTGTCCTGGCTCTCGCTCTGGTGCACGTCTGTACGATAACCTACCAAGCAATTGCTAGGTAGGGAGCTACGTGAACACAACACCCGGAACCACGCCGGCCGCCTCATCCGTGCCGCTCGCGACCACGCGGACCGGCTCGCCCTCGTCGACGGCGACACCCGGCTGACTTTCACCGAACTGCACGAACGCGTCCGGGTCTTCGCTGCGGCGCTCGTGGCACGAGGCCTGAAGAACGGCGACCGCGTCGCGGTCTGGTCACCCAATACGTTCCACTGGGAGATCGCCGCCCTGGGCGTGCACTGGGCGGGCGGGGTCCTCGTCCCCGTCAACACCCGCTACACCGGCACCGAGGCCGCCGACATCGTCGAACGGGTCCACGCCACCGCGCTCGTCGTCGCCGGCGATTTCCTCGGCACCGACAGATACGCCGCGCTGCGCGAAGCCGCGCCCGATCTCGTCGTTCCGACAGTGGTGCGGATCCCTCTGGGCGGCAACGACAACCCGAGCGACGACGTGATCGGGTGGGACGACTTCCTCGGTCTCGCTACCGAGCCGTTGCTCGCGCAGGCGGACGAGCGTGCGCGATCGGTGCAGCCCGACGACGTCTCCGACATCCTCTTCACCTCCGGCACGACCGGTCGCAGCAAAGGCGTGCTGAGCGCACACCGCCAGCTCATCGGAGTCGCACAGGCCTGGGCCGACTGCGCCGCGCTGACCCCCGACGACAATTATCTGATCATCAACCCGTTCTTCCACAGCTTCGGCTACAAGGCGGGCTTCGTCGCCGCACTGCTCGCCGGCTCCACCGTCGTCCCGATGGCCGTCTTCGACACCGAGAAGGTCATGGCGATCGTCGCGCAGGAGAACATCAGCGTGCTGCCCGGCGCACCGACGATCTATCAGAGCATCCTCGACCACCCGCGCCGCGGCGACTACGACATGTCGAATCTGCGCGTGGCCGTCACGGGTGCCGCACCGGTTCCCGTCTCGCTCGTCGAACGCATGCAGAACGAACTGAGCTTCGACGCCGTGCTCACCGCCTACGGACAGACCGAGGCCGTGGTCGCCACGATGTGCCGCATCGACGACGACCCCGTGACCGTGTCGAACTCTTCGGGCCGCGCCACGGCCGACTTCGAGGTGCGTATCGGCGACAAGGGCGAGATCCTGCTGCGCGGCCCCAACGTGATGCTGGGCTATCTCGACGATCCCGAGGCCACCGCGCAGACGGTCGACGAGGACGGCTGGCTCCACACCGGCGACGTGGGCGTCCTCGACGACCGCGGCTATCTCGACATCACCGACCGCCTCAAGGACATGTACATCAGCGGCGGTTTCAACGTCTATCCCGCCGAGGTCGAGGCGGCGCTGTTGCGCCTGCCGGGGGTCCACGAGGTCGCCGTGATCGGCGTTCCCGACGAGCGCATGGGTGAGGTCGGCAGGGCGTTCGTCGTCCCGCTGGACGGACATCCGCTCACCGAGGACGACGTGATCGCGTATGCCAGAGACAAACTCGCCAACTTCAAGGCGCCGCGCTCGGTTCGGTTCGTCGACGCGCTGCCCCGAAATCCGTCCGGCAAGGTACTGAAGAACGTTCTGCGTGAGGAGAAGTCATGACCGTCCCGTTCGAGCCCGATGTCGTCACCTACGAGGTGCGTGACGGCGTCGCGATCGTCACCCTGAATCGCCCCGACTATCGCAATGCCCAGAACTCGGTCATGACCTACGCGCTCGACGCGGCGTTCGAGAAGGCCGTCGAGGACGACGAGGTCAAGGTGATCGTGCTGGCCGGCAACGGCAAGCACTTCTCGGCCGGTCACGATCTGGCACCCCCGGACGCGATCACCACGTGCACTACGACAACAAGGCCGTCATGTGGTGGGACCACGTCGACAAGGAAGGCGGCGACCAGCGTTACGCCCGTGAGATGGAGGTGTACCTGGGGATGTGCCGTCGCTGGCGCGAGATCCCCAAGCCCACCATCGCGTCCGTCCAGGGCGCCTGCATCGCCGGCGGTCTGATGCTCGCGTGGGTGTGCGACCTCATCGTCGCCTCCGACGACGCGTTCTTCTCCGATCCCGTGGTGCGCATGGGTATCCCCGGTGTCGAGTACTTCGCCCATCCCTGGGTTCTCGGCACTCGTTTCGCCAAGGAGATCCTCTACACCGGCGACCGGTTCTCGGCGCAGCGCGCGTACGAGGTGGGCATGGTCAACCGGGTCGTCCCGCGTGAGGAGCTCGAGTCCGAGACCCTCGCCCTCGCCGCCCGCATCGCGGAGATGCCGCGCTTCGGCTCGCGCTCACCAAGCGTGCGGTCAACCAGTGCGAGGACCAGATGGGCATGCGCAACGGCATGGACTCGGTGTTCGGCCTGCACCACTTCGCCCACTCCTACAACGCCGAGGTCGGCACCGATTCCCTCGGCGGCATGAACGCCAAGTCGATGGCCGCGAGCGCGCGCCCGGTCCAGGAAGGTCCAAGTAGTGAATCTCGAACTCGACGACGCCACCGTCGCGTTCCGCGACGAAGTGCGCGCCTTCCTCGAGGCGAACGTTCCGAGCACACCGCTGAAGTCGATGGACACCGCGGAGGGCTTCGAACAGCACCGGGAGTGGGAACGGCGCCTGGCCGACGCACGACTGTCGGTCGTCTCCTGGCCCGAAGAACTGGGCGGACGCGACGCGACGCTCGAACAGTGGGTGGTCTTCGAAGAGGAGTACTACCGTGCGGGCGCCCCGGGACGCGTGAGCCAGAACGGCATCTTCCTGCTCGCCCCCACCCTCTTCGAGCACGCTCATCCCGAGCAGCTCGCGCGCATCATGCCGCGTATGGCCCGCGCCGACGACATCTGGGCGCAGGCCTGGTCGGAGCCCGAATTCCGGTTCGATCTCGCGTCGCTGCGCTCGACCGCGACGAAGGTCGAGGGTGGCTGGCTGCTCAACGGCCAGAAGACGTGGAGCTCGCGCGCCTCCTATGCCGACATGGGCTTCGGCCTGTTCCGGTCCGATCCGGAGGCGCAACGTCACAAGGGCATCACGTACTTCATGTTCGATCTGCGCGCCGAAGGGGTCACCGTTCGCCCCATCCCGCAACTCGACGGCGAACCGGGCTTCGCGGAGATCTTCCTCGAGGACGTCTTCGTCCCCGACGATCCCGAGCGCCCCGGCGAATCCGGAGTGATCGGTGCGGTGAACGAGGCTGGCGGGTCGCGATGAGCACCGCGTCCAACGAGCGCGGTCTGTCGCTGCGCGCACCGGGCCGATTCCTCGCCACCACAGACCGGCTCCTGCGCGCCTACGGCGAGTCCGACCTCCACGGCGACACGGCGCTGCGCAACCGCGTCGCCGACGCGTGGATCGGGGCGCGCGCCTACGAGCTGTCGACCTGGCGACCGTCACGCGCCTGACCTCCGGTGGGCAGCTGGGCGCCGAATCGTCGATCAACAAGGTGTTCTGGTCCGAGTGGGACATCGCCGCGCACGAGACGGTGCTCGACCTGCAGGCGCGGACGCCGAGCTCGTCGACGGCTGGACCGACGGTTATCTGTTCTCACTGTCGGGCCCGATCTACGCCGGTACCAACGAAATCCAGAAGAACGTCATCGCCGAGCGGCTGCTCGGCCTTCCGAGGGGTGAGCGATGAGATTCGCACTCGACGAGTCCCATGAGGACTTCGCGTCCAGTATCGACGCCCTGCTCACCAAGTCGGACATGCCGCAGGTGATCCGTGCGTGGAACAGCGGCGACACGACACCGGGTCTGCAGGTGTGGGAGCGACTGGCCGAGACCGGCGTCAACGGTCTGCTCGTCTCGGAGGAGCACGACGGTCTCGGGGCCGACGCGGTCGATCTCGTCGTCGCCGTCGAACAGCTCGGCCGCCATGCCGTGCCCGGACCGGTGGTCGAAACCGTGGCGGTGGCACCGGTTCTGCTCGCCGCCGTGGCACCCGAGCGTCTCGGCCCTCTTGCCGCGGGCTCGCTCGCCACCGTCGCGATGCTCCCCACACCCCGTACGCGGTCGACGCACACGTCGCCGACCTCGCACTGCACGTCGCCGGCGGCACCGTCTCGGTGGGCACCGCAGGTGAGACGCGTGAGTCGGTCGACCGCTCGCGGACGCTCGCCTCGCTCACCCCGGGTGAGTCGCTCGGATCCGCCGATACCGCTGCAGCTTTCGACATCGGTGTCCTCGCTTCGGCCGCTCAGCTCCAGGGCCTGGGCCGGACTCTGCTCGACACCACCGTCGAGTACGCGCAGCAGCGCAAGCAGTTCGGTCGCGCGATCGGCTCCTTCCAGGCCGTCAAGCACCACCTGGCCGAGGTGGCGGTCGCGCTGGAGATGGCGCGTCCGCTGCTGCACGGCGCGGCCATCGCCGCCGCGACGGACTGCCACCGCGTCCGGCG
>LATQ01000001.1:1694161-1694794 GCA_001017865.1 Rhodococcus sp. IITR03 | reverse complement strand
ACTGCCCACCGCGTCCCGGGACGTCTCGGCCGCGAAGGTCGCGTGCGGCGACGCCGCCTACCTCGCCGCACGCACGGCCCTGCAGGTGCACGGCGCCATCGGCTACACCCAGGAATACGATCTGTCGCTGTGGATCACGAAGGTCCGTGCGCTCGTCACCGCGTGGGGCACCCCCGACGAGCACCGGGCCCGCGTGGTCGCGGCACTCGAGAGCGAGGCGTCGTGACGTTCGAGACGGAAGAGCGCGCCGCACTGAGGGACTCGGTGCGCACCCTGCTCGCCAAGCATTCCGATTCGGCTGCCGTCCGGCGCGCGATCACCACCGACAGTGGGTACGACGACGAGCTGTGGACGATGCTCGTCGAACAGGTCGGGGTCGCGGCCCTCGCCGTTCCGGAGGAGTACGACGGTGTGGGCGCCTCGTGGGTCGAGACCACGTGGTGCTCGAGGAACTCGGCCGCACGCTCACGCCGTCGCCGTTCCTGGGGTCGGCGGTACTCGCGGCGCAGACCGTGCTGCTGTCGGTGATGCCGACGCGGCGGCACGTCTGCTCCCGGCATCGCGGCGGTGAAGTCGTCGCGGTGGTGCTGGCGTCGGCGCGGCTGCAGCGTCCGGCGTGAGCGTCACGACAGC
>LATQ01000001.1:1689843-1694061 GCA_001017865.1 Rhodococcus sp. IITR03 | reverse complement strand
CGTCTGCTCCCCGGCATCGCGGCCGGTGAAGTCGTCGCGGTGTGCTGGGCGTCGGCCGCCGGCTGGCAGCGTCCCGGCGTGAGCGTCGAGGGCGACGTGCTGACCGGAACCGCGCACTACGTGCTCGGCGGCGATATCGCGTCCACTCTGCTGGTGCTCGCTGCCGACGGCGACACGGTCGGCCTGTTCGAGGTCGATCCGGACACCGACGGAGTGTCGCGGCGCCGCGTGCCCACGATGGATCCGACGCGTTCCATGGCCGAGGTGTCGTTCTCGGCGGTGACCGGCCGTCGCCTGTCGTCGTCCGACGATCTCGTCGACCGGTTGCAGGCGTCCGCGGCGATCGCCCTGTCGGCCGAGCAGGTGGGCGCCGCACAGGCCGTGCTCGACCTGACCGTCGACTACGCGAAGAACCGCAAGCAGTTCGGTCGCGCGATCGGATCGTTCCAGGCGCTCAAGCACCGCATGGCCGACATGTACGCGCTCGTGGAGACGGCGCGGTCGATGTCGTATGCGGCTGCGTTGTCGCAGGATCCTCAGGACGCGTACGCAGCGAAGATCTACTGTTCGGAGGCCTTCCAGCAGGTCGCGTCGGAGGCCGTGCAGCTGCACGGCGGGATCGCGATCACCTGGGAGCACGACGCGCAGTTGTTCTTCAAGCGGGCACACGGCAGCGCCAGTTGTTCGGGCAACCGCGCGAATACCTGAGCGCAATATCCGCCTGAGCAATATCGTCGGCGGCGATCCTGCGAAAGATCGGTGATGCGCCTCCTCGATTCCTCGGTTCCACTCCCCGTGCGTCCCCGCCGCGTCCTCGTGGCGGGGACGTCCGGTTCCGGCAAGACGACCCTCGCCGCGAGGACCGGGCAGATCCTCGACCTTCCGCACGTCGAGCTCGACGGCCTCCATCACGGTCCGAACTGGACGCGGCGTCCGTCCTTCCGCGAGGACGTCGAGGAGTTCACCGCGCAGCCGCGCTGGGTGACGGAGTGGCAGTACACCGCGGTGCGGCCGCTGCTCGTCGAGCGCGCCGACCTGATGGTGTGGCTCGACCTGCCGCGGAGCACGGTGATGCGACAGGTGGTGTGGCGGACGCTGCGACGCCGGGTGCGCCGGGAAGAACTGTGGAACGGCAACATCGAACCGCCCCTGCACACCTTCTTCCGCGATCGCGACCACATCGTGCGCTGGGCGTGGCGAACCCACGGTGGGTACCGCGACCGCGTCCTCACCGCGCTCGCACAACGTCCCGATCTGCCGGTCGTGCGGCTGACGGGCCGGCGGGAGGTCGATGCGTGGGCGGCGCTGCTCGCCTGCCGTCCCCGGCGTCCGGCCGATGAACTCGACACCCGTCCTCGGGGCCCGCGGGTCGGAGAACACCCGATCGCCCGGGATCACTCGCGCCCGCCGCGGCGGCTCGCTAACGTCGGAGAGATGACACCTCCCACGATCACGCTGAATTCCGGAACGACGATCCCGCAGCTGGGCCTGGGAGTCTGGCAGGCCACCAACGACGAGACCGAACACGCGGTCCGATACGCGATCGACGAGGCCGGTTACCGGCACATCGACACGGCCGCGGCCTACGGCAACGAGGAAGGCGTCGGCCGCGCGCTCGCCGCGTCGTCGGTGCCGCGCGAGGACATCTTCGTCACCACCAAGCTGTGGAACGCCGATCAGGGTTACGAGCCGGCACTGAAGGCATTCGACACGAGCCTGAAGAAGCTGGGCACCGAGTACGTCGACCTGTACCTGATCCACTGGCCGCTGCAGGACCGCGAACGGATCCTGCGCACCTGGGACGCCTCGAGAAGATCGCCGAGTCCGGGCGCGCGAAGGCGGTCGGGGTGTGCAACTTCGAACCGCACCACCTGCAGTTGCTCGTCGATCGTGGCGGGTTGTTGCCTGCGGTGGACCAGGTGGAGTTGCATCCGCACCTGCCGCAGCAGGAGATCCGCCGGTTCGCGTCCGAGCACGGCATCGCCGTGGAGTCGTGGAGCCCGCTCGGTGGCACGAGCAACTCGGGGTGGGGTCCGAACTCGAAGCCGAACACCCTGCTCGTCGACCCGATCGTCACCCGCATCGCCGATCGTCACAGCAAGTCGGCCGCGCAGGTGCTGATCCGCTGGCATCTGCAGAACGGGCTGATCGTCATCCCGAAGTCGGTGCACGAGCAGCGCATCTCCCAGAACATCGACGTCTTCGACTTCGAACTCGACGAGCTCGACCTCAGCGAACTCGACACGCTCGACGACGGCACGCGGGTGGGCGCGCATCCCGACGAGATGAACATCGGCGCTCCTTCCTAGTCTCTTCCCTCCGGAACTGGAACGTGTTCTCATTGTCGGGGTACGCACGTCCGACTTCCGGAAGGCAGCGATGAGCGAGACGACGACGCATGTGGTGTTGGGCAAGCCGGTCACGATGCCCGTGCAGGTCCGAACGGCCACGGCGTTCATGGGGATGTTCTCGGTTCCCGTGCGCCCCGCGCAGGAACTCGTCGCCCACACCGGGCTCGAGATCCTGCAGTACCGGCCGGGCCACGGGATCTGCACGCTCGTCTTCGTGGACTACGTCGACGGGGACCTCGGCCCGTACAACGAGTTCGGGGTGTGTTTCCTCGTCCGCAACCATCGCAACCGCGGCGACGGCATCGTCGGCGACTGGCGGAGCCTCGTCGGCGGGCAGGCCGGTGCACTCATCCACCACCTGCCCGTCGACGGCGACTTCACTCTCGCGGCGGGGCGCGGCATCTGGGGTTTTCCGAAGACCCTCGCCGACTTCGACGCCGACCACGACAGCAGCACCAAGCGCGGTTCGGTCTCCGCCGACGGAGCACTGATCGCCGAACTGACCGTGGCGCCCGGACTTCCGGTGCCGGGCAAGGGTCTCGCGGCCTCGCTCGCCGCCTACTCGCACATCGACGACGTCACCCGCTGCACGACCTGGGAGATGAATCCGAGCGGCGTGCGCACCCGGCTCGGCGGCGCGACCCTGCGGTTGGGGACGCATCCGATCGCCGACGAACTGCGGTCGCTCGGTCTGCCGCGACGCGCACTGGCCTCGTCGTCGATCCCCGATCTGCGGATGACCTTCGGCGACGCCACCGTCGTCTGAGGCTCTCCCGGACTCAGGAGAGCGCGCCCGAGACGGCGAGGACGACCACCGCGACACCCAGCAGGCGTCGAGCACACCGCAGAACTCCGCGAGCGAGCGGGCGACCACGGTGTTCCGGCGGAAATGAACGTAGTCCACGCGGCGTGACCGAGCAGTCCGAGCCCGACGATCACACCCGCCGGGACGAGGGCGACCGTCACCGCGGCCACCGCGACCGCACCGAACCCGATCATGGCCACGGCCGACGGCCCGACGAGCATCGCCCGGCCGGCCGGGGTGAGCGCGAGTCCGTAGACGGCGCCGGCGGCACCGAGCGCGACCATCACCACGGTGATCTCGACCGGCACCCCGAACGCGACGACGGCGACCTTGCCGACGCCGATCAGCGCGACGGCGCCGAGGAACAGCGGCCAGGCCGCGCTGCGACGGCCCAGTACGGCGGCACCGAGATAAACCAGTGCCGCGCCGGTGAGGATCGCCGGGAAGTCGGTGCCCCCGTCCGCGAGGACGAACGCGGCGAGGGCGACTGCGACGAGGCTCGGCCACCGGCGCAGCACCCCTCGTAGCAGCGCCTTCGAGTCGATGCCGGTCGCAGGTCGATCGACGGGGAGGGTAGTGGTGCCGGAGCTCGTCATGAGGATCCGCCCTAAGTTGAACAGAGATGTTCGAGTTGGTGATCAGCGTAACCTGAACATCGGTGTTCGACAAGAGGAGGATCCGTGACCACCCACGAGACATCCCGCCGTCCTGAATCGCTCCGCACCAGGAAACGTGCGGACGCCGAGCGGAACATCGAGGCGATCCTCCACGCCGCGCGCATCGCACTGGGTCGTAATCCCGACGCGAGCATCGGGGAGATCGCCAAGGCCGCCGGCGTCGGGCGTGTCACGCTCTACGGCCACTTCCCCACTCGCGCAGAACTCGTCACCGCCGTGGTGCAGCGCGCGCTCGTCGAGGCGGAACAGACCGTGGACCGCATCGACCTCACAGGCGACCCCCGCGACGCCTGCACCGCCTCATCGCGGATTCGTGGTCGCTGACCGCCGACGCGGGGGCACTGCTCGCGGCCGCCGAACAAGCACTTCCCGCCGAGGACGTCCG
>LATQ01000001.1:1663942-1689743 GCA_001017865.1 Rhodococcus sp. IITR03 | reverse complement strand
CGCGCTGCTCGTGTTCAAGGCGGACAGCGAAGACGACCTGCAGGCCCTGCTCGCCAAGGACCCCTATGTCACGCAGGGTGTTGTCGTCGACCAGACCATCTACCAGTGGAAGCCCGTCCTCGGACCCCTCGTGGGAATCTGACGACGAAGCGGCATGCCTAGCTTCTGTTGGTCACAGCATGCAGCATTTTTGCAGTTGACCAGACGATGGGACGCACAGTGTGTGCATTCGACGAAGGCGCGGATCGTATGTGGGGCCAGGAATTGCGTCACGTGACGTCCTGAGGCGCCCGTCGATACATGGTGGAGTGAACGCGCGGACGGAGATGCAGCCGGCCGATCGAGTGCTCGCCTGATCGGGTCCAACCAGATCCACGGGTTCGAGAGACAATCAGCGCAGGGTGCGGCTGTAGATTCACACAACCGACGTGTCAACGGAAACCGGTGTGACACGGCAATCTTGGAACAGATCTCTCTATCCTTGACGTGGGCGCTACGCCGGAAGTCAGCCACGGCTGTTCCCGCGCCCTCACACTCGGTTTCTATGCCCCCACCGCCCTTCAGAATGTCGCGCCCAGCGATCGCCGGGTCCTCGAAGCCTTCGGGATACCTGGGCGGGAGATCTGGGAGGCTCTGGCCAACGGAAACTGGACGTGTTCAGTAGATGTGCGCGGATGGTGCACGGCGAAGCTTGGCCACCGAGCACATGGTCGAGACTCGGGTAAGAACTGTGCTCCACGCTCCGAGGCCACTGAACGAGCATCCAGAAACGATGGGGTGGCAAAGTCACGCAGTAGTGAACAATACTGTTACATATATTGATTGAGCAGGTATCTTCCGTCGACAGTCATGCGGTCCAGAAACAGCGAACTACCTGTTGACGGTTCGTCTCATGAGCATCCACCGAGAGCCACGTGTCGGCCGATGGTGCGTATGCGGCATGGGCGAGGCGGCGTGCCTCCGCCACTGGCACGGCAGATCCCACCTGCTGCCTGCGCTCGGGCTGCCGGGACCCTGCTTCGGTGATCAAAGGCGATGATCGAAGCAGGGTTCTCCGTCCTCGATAGAACACCCCCTTCGCCGGCGAGCTGTTCGCAGCATGTCGACGTAGCGACGGATCGCCGCAGTGCGCGCTGTGGTGTTCGTACTGGCCCATCCACGACCTGAATCGCTGACGCGGGTCAGAGTCGTCCTACCGATACCCATCGAGGTGTACGTTGCTGTCGTCGGCTCCGTATCGATGTGCTTACCCGGATCCGGCTTCATATCTCCAGTGAGAGAACGTATTCGCGCCGATTCCAAGCAGACCGAACACAGAGTGATCCGAGCTCGCTGGCCCGTCGCCGGAGATGGCGCTGAGTCAGTAACGACAGGAGGTCGTCCACACGATCATATGACAGGGGTCGTAGTGAAGGAGTAGATGCACGATGACCTTGTCCGGTCCGCACCTCGGGGTAATGCCTTCGGTTTGTCGTTCTCAACCTGAGTCCGGTTCCGACACCGCACCTGTCCATACGGCGGCGTCCCAGCGGAGCAGGACGGACGCCGCGGACCCGCGCACAGTTGTATCGAACATCAATCCAGGAGAAGCTGAGTCGAATTCGGATATTCGGCAAGAGTCGGAGTTCGATGCTGCAGGGTTTGTCGAGTTCGCCGAACGTCACCTCGAGTGGCTCGATCGGGTCGACAGTGCCGAAGCCCGAGCGTGGCACGAGGTGAGGTCCCGGGGTGGTCGGATATACACGTGTGTGCCTATGAACCTGATGCCGAAGTCACCGAGCCGATCTGTATCGACCTTTTCAATGGGGACTTGTCGACATCACCGGCGCGTGAACACATTCAGGTTGCCACTTCTTCGCCGGCGATCAGGAAAACCTACGATCGCTGTGTCGCCACGATCGAGGCCGAACTTCCAGCCTATGACGTGCCTGATGCACTCGGGTTCTCCACGATACTGAACACCTATTTCGGGTACGCCTGTCAGACCGACTTGGTTTCCCTCCTCGCGCGTATCCCACCTGCAGTGCGCCCGAATCCCGCATAAGCACCGGGGTCGACTCGGCCGAGATCAGCCCTTGGACCCGATACTTCTGCGGCAGTCCTACTCACATTGCCGGGCTGCCCTTGTAACCGACGTTCGCAGTCGCGACTACCGAAGTCGACTTGCCGTCGTGAAACTCCTCGAGCGTGGTCACATTGCACGCCATGTACAGGGTGCGGAGATCGTCACCGCCGAATGCACAGGTGACCGACCAGGCCCCATCGATCGCAACCCTGTCGGTGATCTCTCCTCCCTCGACAACTCGGTAGAAGCCACTGTCCGACTCGAGGGTCAACGCGTTGCCGAACCACACACCGCCGTCAGCGTCGAGTGCGATGCCATCCGGGTGAACGGAATCGTCGAGCTGGGCCCAGATTCGCTCGTTGGCCAGGCTTCCGTCTTCCTGGATGTCGAACGCCGTGATGCAGTGCCGCCATGTCTGGGCGGTGAGAAGAACTCTGTCCGGGGTGATCGCCATGCCGTTCGGGAACAGAACTTCACCACCGACGGGGTTGATGGAGCCGTCTGCGGACACATGGACCAAGCGTGTTGTCTTCGGGTCTTCCTCCCCGAGAGCGAAACCGAAGTTTCCGACGTACGCATCACCTTTGCCTGTGACGATCATGTCGTTGCCGATGCCACCGGCGTACTGGCTGAAGTCAGCGTGCACCGACTGTGTACCGTCGGGTTCGATCCGCACGACGGTTCGATCCATCTGTGACACGACGAGGACCGAACCGTCATCCAGGAAGCCCAGTCCCGATGGCGAGCTTCGACCTCGCGACGTCGGTGTACGAACCGTCGGCGTTGAACGTCTTCACCGTCTTGCTGAAGAAATCACTGGCCCAGAGCTTGCCATGGTGCCAACGAAGACCTTCGAGGAACTGGTGACCGGTCGAGAAAACGGCCGAGCGGTGCTCTCTCATGATGTTCTCCATCCCGCCGCGAGGGATTCGCGGCGATGGTCATTGCTCGAGGAATGAAGGGTGCTTGTGTCCGGTGTGTCGGGTCCACTCAACGGTGGACTGTGCCTTTGACGCGGTCCGCCGCGAGCTCCCGCAATTTGAACTTCTGGATCTTCCCGCTTGCCGTCCGCGGCAACTCGTCGACGACGATCAGGCTTTCCGGGAGCTTCTGCCGTGCGATGTTGCGTTCGATCAACCAGCCGGTGAGATGCTCGAGCTCGATCTCGACTTCGGGCTCCGGTACAACGATCGCGCAGACTCGTTCTCCGAGGACGGGATCCGGCGATCCGACGACCGCGACGTCGGCAATCATCGGATGGGCGAACAGGTGGTCCTCTACCTCTTTGGCACTGAGATTCTCGCCGCCGCGGATGATGATGTCCTTCTTGCGGCCGACGATCTCGAGGTAGCCCTCGGTGTCGAGACGTCCGAGGTCACCGCTGCGGAACCAACCGTCCGCGGTGAACGCACTGTCGTTGAGTCGGTTGTCGAGATATCCGAGGAACATCTCCGGCCCGCGCAGCAGAATCTCACCGGGAACCCCTGGGGTCACGTCCTGCATGTCGTCGTCGACGATTCGGATCTCCGCAGACTTGATTGCTCGGCCATCTGTCGTTGCTCGTTTGGTCAAGGGATCGTTGCGCTTGCCGGCCGATGCCGTCGGAAACTCCGTCGATCCGTAGACACGCGCAACCAGAGCATCAAGGGTGTCGGTGGCCTCGATGACCAGGTCAGGGGGAACATCGGCGCCACCACAAAGGAAGTTCCTCATCGAGGAGAGGTCATGTGACGAGCCGGACGGGTCGTGGACGATCCCGTGCAGGAACGGAGTCGCAGCGACCGTCGTGGTGCAGCGGTGCTCGTCGATCAGACGCATGCCCGCCTGCGGACTCCAGACATCGAGCAGCGCCACGCCGCTGCGCAGCATCGGTGGTAGCTGGATCCCGTACAGGATTCCGGTGATGTGTCCGACCGGCGATGGCATGAAGATTACATCGGATTCGCTCAGTTCGAGAAGGTCGGCGATGCTGCGGTTCTCGTAGTTGAGAGTGTTGTGGCTGTGCATCGCGCCCTTGGGATCGGATGTGGTTCCCGAGGTGTACAGCAGTAGCACCACATCGTCCGGTGAGCGGTCGACACGGTTCGGCTTTTCCGCGCCTTCGACGAAGGCGTCGTACCGGATGCCGCTGGCTGGGCTCCCCTCACCGACTACTACGACGGTGGGTGGTTCGTCCAGTTCACGAGCGATCTCGCAGGCCATCGCCGCATAGTCGAAGTTCCGGAAGACCGACGGGACAAAGACGATTTTCGAAGCAGACTGTCGCAGAATGAACGCGGTCTCGGTCTGCCGGTAGATCGGGATGATCGGGTTGCTCACAGCACCGATACGTATGGCAGCCAGATGGACCACGCACGCTTCGATCCAGTTCGGTAACTGCCACGAGACGATATCGCCAGGCGCAATGCCATGCGCTTGCATGCGCTTGCCAACGCGTTCACTGCTGCGTCGAACTCGGCGAAGGTCAACGATCGGGTCGGCTCGGCCAGTGCCATCCGGTCCGGTACCGCGGCGGCTGCGGTCGCCAGATAGTCGTCGATGAAGCGCCGTCCCAATCCCCGGACGCCACGTAGTCGCGAGTGGGAGCGACATTTCCACCTCGTGGGATCATCAGACCGCCTTCGCCGTGCTTGCGTGTTCTGTGGTCTGCGCCAATGCTGCCGCACCGACCATCTCTTCCAATGTCCGGGTATCGCCGTACCAGGGTCGTAGGGCGAGCGCTCGTTTGTAGAACCAGTGCAGATCGACCTCGGCGGTGAATCCGATTCCGCCGTGCACCTGGATCGCGTCCTGGCAGACCTCGACGGCCACCTTGGAAGCGTGCGCCTTCAGCACAGCTGCGTCGACCGCTGTCGGCGCTCCGCTGTTCACCGTGTCCGCGAGTACGGAATCGCAGAGATTCCGAACCGAGGCGGCATGTACATGCATATCGGCGATGATGTGCTTGATCGCCTGGTAAGATCCGATCGGCCGACCGAATTGCTCACGCTCCTTCGCGTAATCGATCGTGGTGCGTACGCAATGGGCGGCGATTCCACTCAACTCACATGCGACGAGCGTTCTGACCCACGAACGGATCTCTTCGATCAGCCTCGGCGCTGCAGACGCATCAGCGAGCGGCGTGCCTGCGACGCCGTCCAGACCAACCGAGGCGAAAGACGAGAGCGGATCTGCGTTGGCATCGGTCTGGATCATCTCGAGGCCTCCCGCATGGGGATCGACGAGCCATGACTGCTGATCATCCGAAACGACGACCAGCTGCGTAGCATCACCACCGAACCGAACGAGGTGACAGCGTCCGAAGAGTCTGCCGTTGCGGACGGTGATCGATCCGCCGTCCCAGTCTCCGGTGGCGTGCGGATCGACGAGGGCCAACTGTCCGTCACCGCTCATCGCTGCCTTGAACACTGCGCGGGCGGTCTCCGGTGCATCAGCGGCCAGAACAGCAGGAAGTAGCGAGTTCTCCAGCAATGGCCCCGGTACCAGATACCTGCCGTACAGGGTGAACAACGGTCCGAGCGACGCCATCGGAAGCCCCAGCCCGCCGAACACCTCGGGTACAGAGGTAGCGAACACTCCCATCTCGCCGAGAACACCACCGAGCTCGGTGACCCTCCTCTCCGAGAGCACTGCGCGTCGGGTGGCGGAATCGTAACTGCGAGCGAGGAAGTCTTCCAGGCTGTTGGCCAGTTCTGCAGTAGTGGTGTCGTCAGCCACGAGGGAGTCCTAGCAGTCGTTCCGAGATGATATTTCGCTGAATCTGAGAGGTGCCGCCATAGATGGAGGTCGCCCGCGAATAGAGGTGGTCATGTGCCCACCGATCTGATGCCAGCCCCAACGGCCGACTTTCCTCGACGGCCCGGTATGGACCGAGAAGCTCGGCGATCTCCCCGAAAATTATCTGCTCGACCTCGTTGAGCAGAAGCTTGTCGACGGAATCCTCCGGAGTCGGGACCTCTCCCGCAGCGAGTCGCGCGACCGTTTTCTGCGTTTGCGCGCCCAGGACTTTCAATGCAACGTGTGCCTTGCCGATCGCTATGCGTACACGGCGTCCGAGCCCGGTTTCCGGCGCGGGAAGCCCATGATCTCGAAGCGCAGCGACGGCGTCTTCGAACGCGACCTCGTAATCGACTCGCCGGCGCAACGTGTAGGCGGCGCGCTCGATGCCGAGAGTGTGCGTCGCAACAGCCCAACCGCCGTTGAGCTCTCCGACAAGATTCCGCCGCGGAACGCGCACTTCGTCGAAGAAGACCTCACAGAATTCGCGGTCGCCCGTCATCTGCTCCAGTGGCTTCGGCGTGATTCCCGGCGTGGACATATCCACCAGCAGGTAGCTGATTCCGGCGTGCTTGTGTGCCGCAGGGTCGGTACGAACGAGCAGCGCACACCATTGTGCCTTGTGCGCCCAGCTGGTCCATACCTTCTGGCCGGAGATGACGAACTCGTCACCGTCGAGCACGGCCCGGGTGCGCAGCGAGGCAAGGTCCGATCCGGCCCCGGGTTCGGAGAAGCCTGGCACCAGATGTGCTCACCGGAGAGCAGCTTCGGTAGGAGTTCTTCTCTCTGCCACTGCTGGCCGAACTCGTCGATCGATGGTCCGACGACGTCGAGGCCGATCAGACCGATAGGCATCGGCGCCCGGGCATAGGCCAATTCTTCAGCGAACGCCAGTTGGTGCAGATGGGACAGCCCTTGGCCACCGGCCTCCTTGCTCCAGCTGATGCCCAACCCTCCGGCTTCGAACAGCACTTGCTGCCAGTCGCGCAGAACATCGAATCGCTCGTCGAGATCGAGGGGAACGGTGGGAATGTCCGCGTCGGCCAGCCACGCGCGGACCCCGGACCGATACTCGGCCAGATCCGTCGTCATCTAGGTCACCTGCGTGTAGTGGGGAGTACGACGTTCGAGGAAGGCGTTGACTGCTTCCTTGGAGTCCTCGTAACCGGACAGTTCACCGGTGAGCGACTGCTCGTACTCGTAGCCGGACTTGAGGTCCATGTACTCGATGGTGTTCATACTCAGCTTCGCGAAGCGCAGTGCGGCCGGGCTGTGCCGGGCAAGTGAATCGGCGAGAGCCTGGGCACGAGTCATCAGCTCGTCGTTCGAGACGACCTCGACGATCCCACCGAACTTGTAAATGTCTGCGGCCGGCACCATGTCACCGCTCAGATGCATCAAGCGGACCATGCCTTGTGGGACGAGACGCGAGAGATGCTTGGCGCCACCCATAACCCCCACGTTCACTTCAGGCAATGAAAATCGCGCGTTCTCCGCAGCTACGACCAGGTCACACGAGGCTGCAATGCACAGGCCCGTACCGACAGCCGCACCCTGCACCGCTGCCACCGTCGGCTTCGCACTGTCCCGGATCGAGAAAAAGGCCTCGCGTACCTGTTTCATGCGTGCGGGCGAGTTCTCCGGCGACAGGGTCTTGAATTCTTCCAGGTCGTTGCCACCGCAGAAATGCTTGCCGCGGCCTGCGACGACGACGACACGCGCGTCGGGAAGGTACTTGTCGACATTGTCGAAGAACTGCTTCAGTTCGACGTACATGTCCTGGCTGACTGCGTTGGCCGGCGGGCGGTTGAGCCAGACCGTCGCAGTCGCTCCGGACTCCTCGAACTCGATAAACTCGAACGTTTCCATGCTGGTCCATCCTGTTCTGAACACCGTGAGCAAGCCTGCAGCGTCCGACATTAAGTCTATGACTGCTAATCTCTAGTCGGATGCTTGTCTCGTGAGATGAGAGCACATTAGGGACCTTATCCGCATTTTGTCAACGGCTACTAATTTTTCACCCCGCGCGGAGCACAGATGCAGTCTGCGTAGCCGCGCATCTCGCTCCGGATCGGAATGCCCGCTCGTGCACCACCTTTCGTCGACAAGTCGCAATACGCACTACGAAGCCGCAGTGCGGCACAGTAGGCAGCGCGGCAATACATGCAGCCCCCGGCCGGTCGGCCGCTCCTTGCTCGACCGACCCGCTTCACCACCACAACTTCCCCACACAGCGTCATGCACGTCACAGCACGATGTCAAGGGATACTAACTTCAGGCCCCTGTCCTAGTACCACGCAATGGATCCACATACGTCGACGCAGACATCCCGAGCGGCCGGTAAAGCCCCAGCGGCGCCCAACAATCGTCGAGGACTTCTCCCCTAGCAACGATGATTCGCGAAGAAACTCCCCCCACCGGTGACAACAAGTCATCAAATGCTAAGAAGATCTCCTAAACCGACTCGAACCCCTCTCCTCGATCCCGAGAAGTAGGCCGCTCACCGCTCACGCAACGGCACACGGTCAGCATCGGGGAGAGGCGTGTCCTGAGATCGACGCTGGCGGTCTTTACGCGGCAGCCTGGACGATCCGGTTCTCCGCACGCCCACGAGACCGTCGTCCTCGACCCGTCGAGATTTCGGGCGCCTCGTCGTGAACCAAGAATCACTTGTCGGACGCTGCGAACCGATCAGCTTCCATGCGCTCCGAACGATATTGGGAGGCTATGTAAGGTCTCGATGAGGCCGGTCGGTGGGAGACCAACCTTGACGCATCCGCGATACGCGGCGGGTGCGAAGAAGTTCGGGGCCGGTCGACGCATTCCACCCGGCACCATTACGGGTCGACTCGGCACACCGTATGCGGGTCTCGGGCCATCCCGGTGGACACCGGTCGCCACCTCGAGATCCCCGAGCCGCCTATGAGCTCAATTAAGTTAGCGATGGTTACCATTAGCGAAACGCTGCACCGTCCATACTTCGAGTCCGAGGCCGGCGGCTCCCCGACCACCGTGATCAACGACCGTGCAGAACACCTACATTCACTACAGTCGCATGGACGCGTCGGGAAGGCGCGGGTACCAGATCATCGCGAACACGAATTAGTGATTCTTGACATATTTTGACGACGGGGGCACCATCGTCCCATTCGGAGAGTGCGCGTTAGCGCTCGATGACATTCGTGAACTCGGGACATCGAAGGGTGCCCGCTGCGGCGTCCGACATCGACTTTGTCCAGAGCTGCGATCGATCAGATGAATCGAACAGCCCGAGGCTTCAGATCCAAGGTGCGAAAGGAATACACAATGGTCTCCCTACTCGAGGACACTCGTCCCGTAACCGAGGAGCTCGACGTGCTGGTAGTCGGCGGCGGGTTCGCCGGCGTCTACGCGCTCGAACGCCTGCGCGCGTTGGGGTTCACGGTGAAGCTGTACGAAGCAGGCTCCGAGGCCGGCGGTGTCTGGCACTGGAATCAGTACCCCGGCGCCCGGTCGATACCGAGGCCACGGCGTACCAGTTTTCCGACGAGCGCATCTGGAAGGAGTGGGACTGGTCGGAGATGTTCCCCGGTCAGGAGGAACTGCAGGAGTACTTCCGCTTCGTGGTCGACAAGCTCGAACTCGGTCCGGAGATCCACTACAGCACTCGCGTGCTCGCAGCCCGATTCGACACCAGTCGCGATCAGTGGGTTGTCGAGTCCCGCAACGAGAATACCGGTGAGACCTTTCTGACCCGGGCACGGTTCTTCCTTCCGATGCTCGGTACGGGTTCCAAGAAGCTCATCCCGAACATCGCGGGGCGCGACACCTTCGAGGGCGACATCTTCCACACCGCCGAGTGGCCCACGGGCTACGATATGCGCGGCAAGCGCGTCGCGGTGATCGGCACCGGCGCCAGCGGTGTACAGGTCATCCAATCGATCGCCCCTCAGGTGGAGTCGATGACGGTCTTCCAACGCACGCCGTCGATGACGCTACCGATGTATTCGGCCAAGCTCGATCATGCCGCGAACGAGGAGCTACGCAAGAGCTACCCGAAGTTCTTCGAGTTCCGCAACCAGACGTTCGGTGGTCTCGCCTACGACCTGGTCTACAAACCGACAGCCGAGATGACCGACGAGGAGTTCACCGAAGGACTCGAGAAGCTGTACGCCGAAGGAGGCCTACAGATCTGGCTGGGCGGTTACGCCGATCTGTTCTTCGACGTCGAGGTCAGTAACCGAATCTACCGTTTCTGGCGCGACAAGACCCGCGGCCGGATCAAGGATCCCGTCCTCGCCGAGAAGTTGGTTCCGACCGAGCCTCCGTATCCCTTCGGCTCCAAGCGATGCCCGCTGGAATACACCTACTACGAAGCCTTCAACCAAGACAACGTCGAACTCGTGGACGTCAACGACAACCGCATCGATCACATCTACGAGAACGGCATCGTCACCGCTGATGGTGTCGAGCGCGAATTCGACGTCATCGTCCTGGCGACCGGATTCGACTCGTTCACCGGTGGCCTCTGCGACATCGACATCGTAGGCACGAACGGTGAGACCTTCGGCGAGACCTACGCGAACGGTGTTCACACCCTCCTCGGTCGTGCCACCTCGGGTTTTCCGAACATCCTCTTCGTCTACGGACCGCAGAGCCCGTCGGCCTTCTGCAACGGACCGACCTGTGCAGAGCTCGAAGGAGACTGGGTGATCGACTGCCTGGTCAGTATGCGTGAGCGGGGCCTGACCCGGATCGAAGCGACGCCGGAGGGCGAGAAGGAGTGGCAGCAGCACTTCGAGGAAGTCACCGCCGCCACGATCTTCCCGCTCGCGGACTCCTGGTACATGAATGCCAATGTGCCCGGGAAGAAGCGTGAACTGCTGGCCTACCCCGGTGGTCTGGCCCAGTACCTGAAGAAGAACCAGGAGTCGGCAGAAAACGATTACGCCGGCTTCGTCCGCACCTGAACACAGTGATGTGACGGCACGGGTGCTGGGGTCGGACAACCCCAGCACCCGTGCCGTCACTGTTGAAGTAGATGGATGCGCCGCTCCACTGTGTGAGCTCGACGTTCGAGCCCGAGGTCACCGAATACTCGCTCACGGCGATGAACACTGCGCTCGAGCAGTTTTCGGAACCTCGGCAGGTCCTTCGATCCGAACGACACGGTCGGGACCTGGCCGGCATCCGCCCGACGTCGACTACGCCTCAGGTCCGAACGCACCAATATGGACGACGTCGACGCCGATCTGTCACGTACGGCCCACCAGGCGGTCGTCTCCAACTCCGGTGCTCCGACCGGTCGAGAGCGGGAGAAGGGTCCGGTTCGAAAACCGACCTACAGATCGGAAGGCAGAGGCGTGCCTGACCCACGCGTCCCAGCACGCCGGTCGACATCAGTCTGCAAACAGGGCATGCACTACCCGATCGAGCTCGGATTCGAAGTCCGGGGAGCGGAGGAAATGGGGAATCCGAACCAAGTCGTGCACCACGGTGACCGCGATGCTCACGAGCGACTGCGCGGCCGCCGGGTCGACATCCGGCCGGACCGAGGAGTACCACCGGCGCAGCTCGGAGACAAAATCGTCATTGATCCGCTCGAAGCGCTCACGATCCTCGTCTGGAAGGTAATGCCCTTCGGTCAGTGCCACGGCGAGGAGATCCACGGCCTCGATTCCGAGACGCACGTACCCGGAAATCAACGCGGACAACACTTCGGCCGGATCAATGGAGGTGCGCAGCGCTCGAACGACCTCCAATGCTCGCCACTCGGCGAATCGCTCCATCAATGCGACGAGGATGCTCGACTTGGTCTTGAAATACCGGTAGATCGCCGGACCGGCGAACCCGACATCCGCTCCGATATCGTCGATGCTGACGCCGGCATATCCACTGCGACGAAAGGCTGCCGCCGCGGCCGCAAGCAACTGCTCGCGCCGCGCCATCGGCACGTTCTCGACAGTCGGCGTCTGCCGGCGACGCACAGGCTCGACTGTCGGCGCAGCGATGATCCGTTCGCATGCCGTTGCCATCACGGTAGCGAGACGAGACCGCGAAAGCGCGCTGTCGTAGAACGCCGGGCTGGTCAAGACGCTGACAACCGCCCAACTGCGAACATCGGTTGCGAACGCGCCGAGGCCGGGGTGGCACGGACGGATCAGTCGACCGGCAACGTTGTCCGAGATCCACACTGCCCTGCTTCGTACGGTTCGGAAATCATCCTCGTCGAGATGGCGTGCTTCACGCTGCCACAGCACCGACAGCCGGCGACTTTCGATACCGACACGCGCCAGGTAGTCGAGATGCCGGGCCAGCTCCTCATCCGACTCGACCTCTGAGATCGAATCCAGAGCGTCGATCCAACGCTGTTGATCCTCATCGATGATGCGGGCGAGGAGTTCCTGCTTGTTCTTGTAGTGCCGATACACCGCACGCGCGGTGACTCCACTCGCCTCGGCGATATGGTCTACGCGAACGGCGTGAAAGCCCCTGAGTGCGAACAGCTCACGTGCATTGTTCGCAATCTGCACATTGCGGTCCTTCGGCCGACGTGACGTCGGTGCAACTCGGGCTTCAGCCCCATAGGTCTCTCCGTTCATGACGGGCTCAGCTCCGGACCTCGCCTCCGGTAGACACGTCGCGTCGCTGTTGAGCATGTCGGTCCAACTACGCCCCAGCCAGGGCGCTCCCCCGTCGGGTCGTGCGAGACTGCTACGTCGCTCCGGTTGAACGAGCACAGACCTCCTCCAATCTTCCGGAGACACTTCGCAGCCACACACCGACCACGACAAGTTGTTACCTCAGGTTACCTAATTTGCGCCTGCGACCCGACATGAACCACCCGCAAGCACATATCATGCAGGTTGTTTATCTCAGATGAGAGGTCAAACCACCATCTGGTGACGACCACTGACAGTTATGGACCATTGACTTACTATCCTATCGGTCGATAGGATCGGCCGAATGGACGTCCGAAGACCGAAGGCTGAAAAGTGAAGAGCTGCTCGGCATTCCCACACCGTCATGGTCTGTCCGTTCCCGAGACAGACAAGATGCCGGAGGCGTCCTTCCACCGCCACAGCCATCCGAGCGACACGCGAATCAGCGTGAATCACCGCCCTGACCCGGCGCCCTCAGATCCGGATTCTCGCTGACGATGTCGAGAAGAACCTCGATGACGGCCTGCACCCGTGCCAGGCGAGCCAGTTCTCGCGGAACAACCAACCAATAGGTTCTCTCGGCCACGAACTTGTCCGGGAGTACGGGCACGAGATCGGGATCGGCATTACCGATGTAGGTCGGGAGCGGCGCGATACCCACCCCGTACCTGACAGCCTGATAGTGGCCGGTGATGTTGTTCGTCTGGACATGCGCGCGATCTTTGGGCAGGAGACGCTCGAGTCGACGTAACGGCTCGACGTCCAAGATGGCGTTCACGTACCACACCAACGTGTGGTCCTCGAGGTCGTCGAGGGCTCGATGGCACTGTGCGAGTCGAGGTAGCGACGTGATGCATAAAGACGCAGGTCGTAGTTGGCCAGCTTGCTGACAGACACCGATCGTGGTGACGGCCGTTCGAGAGTGACTGCGAGGTCGAAGTCGCGACCGGTCACCAGATCGTGTGTGGTCGACGTACGCAACTCGGTGAACAGGTCAGGGTGTCTGTCGCGCACCATGCCCAGTCCCGGAACCAACACATAGGCGCCGAAACCGTCCGGGGTGAGAATCCGGACAGTGCCGTGAAGACTGCCGGATCCAGCGGACGATGTCGCGTCGAGTGCAGCCAACAGAGTCGATTCGACCGCTTCTGCGTACGGCACCAGACGCCGGCCGGCCTCGGTCAGTTGCCATCCCGACGATCCCCGGTCGAACAGTCGCGCTCCCATGTCTTTCTCGAGTCTGGTGATCCTGCGCGACACCGTGGTCTGATCGACGTCCAGACGTTTGGCCGCGTCCACGATCCGCCCGGTCCGTGACAACTCCAGCAGAAAACGCATGTTATCGGCGGTGAACATCCCACTCCCTCGCTGCTGCAAAATTGCAGTTCTCACTGCGAAGATACTCGTTGACCGCGGCACATATGCACCGACAGACTCGAGAAAACCACAGAGTCACAGGAGCACATAACCATGACCGTCATCCCACACTGGTTGGACAACAAGCCCTTCACCGGCACCAACGGCACATCGGCCCCGGTCACCAACCCCGCCACCGGCGCAGTGACTGCAGAAGTTGCACTTGCGAGCACAGACGACGCCCGCACGGTGATCGAGGCAGCCGCGGCGGCGTTCCCCGCATGGCGAGATACCTCGATCGCCAAGCGCACACAGATTCTGTTCGCATTCCGTGAACTGCTCAACGCCCGCAAGCAGGAATTGGCTGCGATCATCACCTCCGAGCACGGCAAGGTGCTCTCCGACGCGCTCGGTGAGGTCTCCCGCGGCCAGGAGGTCGTCGAATTTGCCTGCGGCATCGCCCACCTTCTCAAGGGTGGGATGACCGAGAACGCGTCGACCAAGGTCGACATGGCGTCGATCCGCCAGCCCATCGGGCCGGTCGGCATCATCTCCCCGTTCAACTTTCCCGCCATGGTTCCGATGTGGTTCTTCCCCATCGCGATTGCCGCCGGGAACACCGTGTCCTCAAGCCGTCGGAAAAGGTTCCCACGGCAGCGCTGTGGATCGCCGAACTGTGGTCCGAGGCGGGTCTGCCTGCCGGCGTGTTCAACGTCCTGCAGGGTGACAAGACAGCCGTCGACGAACTACTCACCAATCCGGCGATCAAGGCCATCTCCTTCGTCGGGTCGACCCCCATCGCGAAGTACGTCTACGAAACCGCAACCGCCCACAGCAAGCGCGTCCAGGCACTCGGCGGCGCGAAGAACCACGCCGTTGTTCTGCCGGACGCCGACCTCGATCTGGCCGCCGACGCGATGGTGAACGCGGGCTTCGGCTCCGCCGGTGAGCGCTGCATGGCGATCTCCGCACTGGTCGCGGTCGGGGACATCGCCGATGAGCTGGTTGCAAAGATCAAGGATCGCACCCTGAGCCTGAAAACCGGCGACGGCACAAAGGACTCGGATATGGTCCATTGGTGAGCAAAGCACATCGTGACAAAGTGTCTTCCTATATCGACGCCGGCGAAGCTGCCGGCGCCACCGTCGTAGTCGACGGCCGGGCCGTGCAGGCCGATGGCGGAAGCGACGGATTCTGGCTCGGACCGACCCTTCTGGATCACGTCACCACCGATATGAGCGTCTACACCGACGAGATCTTCGGCCCCGTCCTGTCCGTCGTACGGGTCGAGACCTATGACGAAGCCCTCGAATTGATCAACTCGAACCCCTACGGCAACGGCACCGCCATCTTCACCAACGACGGCGGCGCAGCCGCCGCTTCCAGAACGAAGTCGAGGTCGGTATGGTCGGCGTCAACGTCCCCATCCCCGTCCCCACCGCGTACTACAGCTTCGGCGGCTGGAAGAACTCCCTCTTCGGTGACACACACGCCCACGGCACCGAAGGTGTGCACTTCTTCACCCGCGGCAAGGTCGTCACCACCCGCTGGCTCGACCCCAACCACGGCGGCATCAACCTCGGCTTCCCTCAGAACGACTAAGGACGGCACCATGAGTATCCAGATCGCCTTCCCACGGTTCCTGCGAATCGGCGGGGGCACCGTCGACGACATCGGGGACGTGATCCGTCAACTCGGATTGCAGCGCCCGGTAGTGGTGACCGACAAGTTCCTCACCTCGACAGGCACGTCCGAACGGATCTTGACTCTCCTGCGCGAAGCACGCATCACACCAGCCCTGTTCGACGACACCGTTCCCGACCCCACCACCGACTCCCTCGAAACAGGGCTCGCCCTGCTCGCCGATCACAACGCCGACTCGGTGATCGGCTTCGGTGGCGGCAGCCCGATGGATACTGCGAAGGCGCTGGCCGTCCTCGGGGTCCGCGGGGGCCGGATGCGGGACTACAAGGTCCCGCACGTCTACACCGGACCAGCGCTTCCCGTCGTCGCGATCCCGACCACCGCCGGCAGCGGCTCGGAGGCTACGCAGTTCACCATCATCAGCGACAGCGTCACGGACGAGAAGATGCTCTGTCCAGGCCTGTCCTTCCTGCCCATCGCAGCAATCGTGGACTTCGAACTGACAATGTCCATGCCCCCTCGCCTGACTGCCGATACCGGAGTCGATGCACTTACCCATGCGATCGAGGCGTATGTGAGCCGAAAAGCCAACCCTGTCTCCGACGGCCTCGCACTCGCAGCCATGCGCACCATCGGCCAGAATCTGCGCGCCGCGTATGAAGACGGCGAGAACAAGCAGGCACGAGAAGCCATGATGCTCGCCGCTACCCAGGCCGGCATGGCGTTCTCGAACGCGAGCGTGGCCCTCGTTCACGGAATGAGCCGACCCATCGGCGCGCACTTCCATGTCGCGCACGGGCTGTCCAACGCCATGCTGCTCCCGGCGATCACCGCATTCTCCGTCAAAGGCGCCGAGTCACGATACGCAGACTGCGCCAGGGTCCTCGGTGTGGCCACCGAAGCCACCGGTGACGGTATCGCCGCGCAGTCCCTCGTCGACTCCCTGGCCGAACTATGTCATGACCTGGCTGTTCCCACTCCCCGCGACCACGGTATCGACCGAGCTCGCTGGAACGATCTGATCCCACTGATGGCGCAACAGGCGCTCGATTCGGGTTCGCCGGGCAACAACCGGTTGTGCCACTGTCGACGAAATCGCCGAACTGTACGTCGAGGTCTACGACTAGCGTGGATGCGATCCGCGCCCCGCGCTGTCCGACGAGTCAGGGTGAGAGCTCGAGCGGCAGGACCTTTTCGGTCCTGCCGCTCAGCCGCCCCCATCGCCGGGGAGCTCGCTCCGCAACGATGTCACCGTCGTCATGAACTCATGCACTCAGTCAGGACGTGAACGTCCGGATACAGCATCGAGATAGGCAGAAGCTGTACCCGTGATCCGCGTACCCTCGACGATCATCGGCCAGGTCCCGTCCATACCGGCGTCGACGGCGGCACGGCTGAGCTGACGCTCCCAGAACGCAGCGGACCCGAATTCCGAACGCCACTGCAACGCAGGCAGGGTGAGCCGGTGGAGGGTGTGCTCATGGGTGGTGCCGATTGCGCCGTGCACTTGGTGAGTGTTGCGCACCGCCACGGCCAGCGCTGGTGAGACCACACTGCGGGCCACCGCGACACGAAAGGCCGAGAAGTCGCCGGCAAGGTCGTCGGTAACAGCGTCTGCGAGAGCGGTGTCGACGGCGGCACGGGCAAGGACGGACTCGGCTGCAGTGTCGACCACGAGATTCTGCACGGACTGGAACCGCGCCAGAGGGCGCCCGAACTGAGCGCGGTCGGTGGTGTGTGCAACCGCCGAAGCCAGCATGCCCTCCATAGCGCCGACGCACTGGATCGCACGGATGAGAGCGCCGCGCAGGACGTAATCCTCGACGGCACGGGTGTCCACCGGTGTCCAGGTGACGTCACCGTCGACCCGGACCGACCCGAGGGCACCTCGGAGATCCCCTCGACCGCCTCGACGGTCAGCCGATCGGTGGGCACGTCCGCGATCTCGTAGCCCGCATCGACCGACGCACGCAGACAACGGACCGGTGGCGCCAGCCCACGGCACACGTTGCGCGAGGCCGTCCGCCCTCAGGACGGCGACGGTCGCTGTGTCCGACGACGAGTCGTCGAGGCCGGCCGCGCGCCTCAAGGGACCTGCCAACAGATCGGTCTCGGCGAAGGGCACGGCCACGCCGCCAGCGGCGGTCGTGCGTAACAGAGCAGCGGCCTCGACCCAACCCGCGCCGCTGCCCCCGGTCTCCTCGGGTGCGGTCAGCCTGGCCAGTCCGACCGCACCCAAGGTGGCCCACACAGCGGCCGATCGCTCGATGTCCGGCCCCGAGTGCCCAGCGACAAGATCGTCCATGAGGTCCTGGAGATCCCCGTCTACGGCAAGATCGATTGTGCTCGCGGTCGTGGTCATCAGCGCATCCCCAGCCCCCGCGCGATCACGCCGCGCAGGATTTCGTTGGTACCGCCGCGAAGTGTGAACCCCGGACGCTGGTGTAGTCCGGCCCTGCACAGAGCCTCGATTTCCGCTTGCCCGTCCATGGTCTCGTCACCCAGCCGATCAGAGACGTACTCGACGAGGTCGCCTTCCATGCTGGTACCGAGGAGTTTGACCAGGGCGGCGGCGGTGTCGGCCTTCTCGCCCCGTTGAAGGCTCCGGCGATGTTCTGGCTCAGTGCGTGCAGTCCGACCATCCGGCCACAGAACGTCCCAGGTCGGTGCGCTCGGGCAGCAGTCCCTTTCGGACCGCGCCGATCTCGGCAGCCAGGAGCCGGAAGGTCGAAAGGAAACGCTCGGGTCCACTGCGTTCGAAGGAAAGCTCCGAGTTGACCTGTTCCCATCCGTCGCCCAACGTGCCGAAGACCCTGGCGTCGGGAACGAATACCTCGTCCAGAACGACCTCGTTGAAGTGGTGGTCGCCGGAGAGGGAAATGATCGGCCGGATCGTCACGCCTCGGGAACGGAGGTCGACGATGAACTGGCTCAGGCCCGCGTGGCGGTGTGCCGTGTCGAGTGGTTCCGTGCGGGCCAGCACGATGAACGCCTCAGCGTGGTGGGCGCCCGAGGTCCACACTTTGGTGCCGGTGACGGTCCAACCGCCCTCCACTCGGGTGCCGCGGGTCCGGACACTGGCCAGGTCCGATCCTGAGTCGGGCTCACTCATTCCTATGCCGAAGAAGCACTCACCCGCAGCAATTCGGGGAAGGTACTTGTGCTTCTGCTCTTCGGTGCCGTATCTCAGCAGCGATGGTGCAATCTGGCGGTCTGCCACCCACTGCGCTGCAACCGGAGCGCCTACCGCGAGCAGTTCCTCGGTGACAACGAAACGCTCGAGATGGGTCCGGCCGTGCCCGCCGTACTCGGTCGGGATGGTCATTCCTACCCAACCGTGCTCGGCGAGGCGGCGGGTGAAGTCCTCGTCCCACCGGGTGAGCCAGGTGTCGATGCCCGGTGTCAGTGTCCCTGCCGCGGTCTCCTTCTCGAGAAAGGTGCGTACCTCGGCGCGTAGAGCATCCATTTCATCAGTGGTCACCGTCGTCGGCGGCGCGACGGAGGGGTTCATAGTGCCTCCATAGGAAGTTCCGGCTGGGGCGAGGCCCGACATGCTCGCGTGAATTTCGCCGCCGAGTAAGCGGCGGCCGGTCGGATCGGGGGGCGAACGCCGGCCCCATCTCGGATGGACACTATCCAGTCCTCGACATCTACGCAATAGCGCATTATCTTACGTAATTATGTATCGGTTGGAGGAGTTCTCCCTGTTGATAGGCTCACGAAATGGCTGACACTCCTGGGTCCCCCGGAGCCGTGCCGGTCGAGAAGGTTCCCGGCCGTCCCCGGCACCGCATGGTCGATCGGGTGGCGTCGATCCTCGAACTCGTAGCCCGGTCCGAAAACGGCCTCACCCTCACCGCTATCGCACGGGCACTCTCCGCGCCCGTCAGTTCGGTCCAGGGCTTGATCAACGGTCTCGTCGCCGTCGGCTACCTCGACGAGCGCGACCGGATCTACACCCTCGGCACCGCGCCCTATCTTCTCAACGTCATCGCAGGCCGACCTCCGGTCACCTCGATCAGCCATGATCAGCTCGAGCAGGTCCATGCCGAGACCGGGTTGACCATCACACTGTCCACATCTGTCGGCGACGACCTGTTCTACGTCGATCACGTCTCTTCCGACCCGCATTACGCATACCTGGCAGAAAACCGGGTGCGCCGATCTCTCCTGCGTACCTCTGCAGGATGGCTCTTGCTGGCCGATCGCGATCAACGTGACATCTGGGCGTACCTCAACTCTCGACCATCCTCCGATGCCGACTTCGTAGAGCGCTTCCTGCACTCACTCGATGAGCTCGAGAACACCGGCGTATGCGTGGCACCCGGTGTGGCCGTTGAACATGCAGACGGGGTATCGGTCGCCCTCCGAGAACGCGGCCGGACCATCGCCACCCTCGGCGTGGTCGGGATACGGGAGACCATCGTCGAACGGCAGGACGAACTCGTCGAGATCTGCCTGCGATACGCCACCAAGTGGGGCTTTCGCTAGCCTGCAACACGGACACTGATTCCTCGATGAGTCGCTCGACCCGGCTCGACGACCGTGTCGACCGACGCCACACCCCGCCTGACACAGAAACGGACCAGGGTTGATGCGGTCACTCGCGGTAAGCGACCGCATCCGTGAGCAACACGCGACGGCCAGGCCGCCGCCTCTCGAGCGAGCGTGACCCTCACATCGCGATCGGACCCGCCTGCTCGATCTCTCGACCTTCACCTAACAGATGATCGATTCCCGGTGCACCGCTCGACCACCGGATATATCGGAGGGTGCGCCTCCACGCGGCGCGACTTCCGGATCGAACGCCGCAGACCGTAACGGTCGGCAGGGTCCGGCAGACGCCGTCGATCACAGCGGAGGAACGTGCGCCCGAACATGTCTCGCACCCTGTAGCCACCATTCACATCGTTGATCTGCTTCTGATCTCCGGCCGGCCGCAGGGGAGCGTCGCGCAAGCACTCCACAACAGCGAGTTCGCTTCGCCCACGTCGTCGCCGTAGCACCCGTCCGCGACATCGGGCGGAACCGAGGGTCCCGCACTCGTCGATGTGCCGTCGACACCAAGCGACTCGGCCTGCACGCGCCCGAGTGTCAAACTCCCCCGCCGACAACAAACACCCCTTGTCCTGACATGGTCCCCCCTCGCCTTCAGAAGACGCGCAAACCTTGCCGCAGAGCGCCTATCTACTTATTTACGTATTTTTATTTCTAGTTGCGGATTTTTTGGTGGGTCGCTATTGTCGATTCATTCCATCTCCGTGACCCATGCCACACCCCATACGCAACGAGGTCGCAACTCCGACAGGCCGTTTGACTTTCGGAAAGCAAAGCCAGACACAACGCCCCGGAACTCTGCCCGCACGTCAGCCTCGGAAAGGTCTAGGCCCATGACATCAACCCATCTCCCTGAGCACGCCACGACGGAAACGCAGGATTACGACGTCATCGTGGTCGGCGGCGGTTTCGGCGGGATCTATCAGCTGCGCCACCTTCGGGACAAAGGGTTCTCCGTAATCCTGCTCGAAGCCAGTGGAGGCTTCGGTGGGGCCTGGAGCCTCAACCGCTACCCAGGCGCACGCGTCGACAGCCACGCACCCGTCTACCAGTTCACCGATGAATACCTTTGGAAGGACTGGAACTTCTCACAGATGTTCCCGGACCACGAAGAGATGCGCAGTTACTTCAACTACGTCGACTCCAAACTGGACCTGAGCAAGGACTCGCGCTTCAACACCAAGGTCGTCAGCGCGACGTTCGACGAGGACGAGCGGATGTGGACCCTCGTCTCACAGAACGACGAGAGCTTCCGCGCACGCTTCGTCGTGTTCGCAACGGGATCGACTACCGAACCCTACATCCCGAACATCCCTGAAATGGACGCCTATCGAGGTGAACTCGTCCACACCGCGCGGTGGCGAGACGACATCGACATGACCGGCAAACGAGTTGCCATTCTCGGCACCGGCGCCAGCGCAGTCCAAGTAGTTCAGGAAGCCGGCCCTGTCGTCGAGAAACTCACCGTCTTCCAGCGCACGCCGAACCTCTCGTTGCCCATGCATCAGGAATACCTCACCGAGGAGAGGCAGGCGGTCCTGAAGGAGACCATGCCGGATGTGGCGGTCAAGTGTCGCGAAACGTTCGCTGCGATCGACTACGAGTTCGATCCCCGAAATGGCGTCGACACGTCCGAGGAAGAGCGTCTCGCACTGTTCGAACGTCTGTGGAATCAGGGCGGATTCGCATTCTGGCTCGGGAACTTCTCCGATTACCTCTTCAGCGAAGAAACCAACTCGATGGTCTACGAGTTCTGGAAGAGCAAGATCAAGCCGCAGATCCTCGACCCTGTCAAGGCCGACCTGCTGGTGCCTGACGTAGCGCCTCATCCGTTCGGAGCCAAGCGGCCGGCCCTGCACCAGAACTACTACGAGGTGATGAACCAGGAGAACGTCGAACTCGTCTCCATCCAGGAGTCACCGATCACCGGGTTCACGGCAACCGGAATTCGCACATCCGATGGTATCGAGCACGGAGAGTTCGACATCATCGTACTTGCAACCGGATTCAACAATAATACCGGTGCGCTCACTTCGATGGAGGTCCGCAACTCCGCTGGCGTTACCCTCGGCGAGAAGTGGCGCCAGGGCGTCGACGCATACCTCGGCGCATTCACCGCCGGCTTTCCCAACGCCATGTTCGTGTACGGTCCGCAGAGCCCCGCCGCCTTTGCGAACGGGTCCACGAACGCGGAGCTTCAAGGTGAGGTCATGGTCGAGTTCCTCGAATTTCTTCGTTCGGAGGGCCTTACCCGGTTCGAATCGACTCCCGAAGCCGACCAGACCTGGACCGATCACATCAACGGTACCGATGACATGGCGCTGTTCAAGCATGCAAAGTCCTGGTACAACGGCAGCAACATCCCCGGCAAGAAGCCCCAGATGCTTCAGTATCTGAACGGTCTGCCCATGTACCTGGATTTCTGGCACAAGGAAAAGGCGGCAGGATACACCGACGGACTGCGGGTATCGTGAGGTTTCGCTCAATCGGATTCAACCTCGGAAGAAGTGAATAATGCCTGTCATCAACAGCATTGAACGTGAACGTTTCTTCATCGACGGCCAATGGCGCAAAGCGAGCACCTCCGATCTGGCACCGGTGTTCGAGGCAGCAACCGAGCGCCCTCTGGGTGTTGCTGCGATGGGCGGGCCCGAGGAGATCGATGCGGCTGTGCACGCCGCACGGGCCGCACTCCAGAAAGGACCCTGGGGGCGCAGCACCCCCCACGAGCGAGCTACAGTGATGCGGCGCTTCGCCGACAGCCTCGAGCGTCGAGGAAGATCGACTGCAGAGCTCGTCAGCCGGCAGACCGGAATGATCTCCTCCTTGTCGGTGAGCACAAGCGCAACGGCTCCGGTAGCGATCCTGCGGTCCATGGCAGATCTCATCGAGACACGAACATTCGAGACCCGCCGACCCAGCAGCATGGGCTCCACCATCGTGCGAGAAGAACCCGTAGGAGTCGTGGGCGCAATTACTGCCTGGAACTATCCACAGCTCTTGGCCATGGCCAAGATCGGGCCCGCACTGGCAGCAGGATGCACTGTAGTTCTCAAGCCGGCACCGGAGACGTCGCTCGATGCTATGTACTCGCAGAGGCAGCCGAGGAAGCCGGTCTACCACCTGGCGTCCTCAACATCGTTGCCGGCGGCGTTCATGCAGGCAAAGCCTTGTAGCCCATCCCGATGTCGACAAGATCGCCTTCACCGGTTCCACTGCAGCAGGACAAGCGATCGGCGAGGTCGCCGGCCGCAGTTTCAAGAGAGTCTCCCTGGAGCTCGGAGGAAAATCCGCAGCCATTGTGCTCCCCGATGCCGACCTCGGCGTCTTTGCCAGAAGCCTCAAAGACGCCGTGCTCAAGAACGGGGGACAGACATGCACCACGAACTCCCGCATCTTGGTTCCCCACGGTAGGTCCAGCGAGATCATCGACGTCCTTGCGTCCTACGTAGACGGCTTGGTCATGGGAGACCCACTCGACGAGTCGGTAACCATGGGCCCATGGTAAGCGAGCAGCATCGGGAGCGGGTGAGGAGTTACATCCGCCTCGGGCAGTCCGAGGGATTCCGAACGATCCGCGGCGGAACCGACTCCCCTCAGCAATGTCCCCGCGCTGGTTCGTGTCTCCCACCATCTTCGAGGGTGTCGATAATCGCAGTCCGCTGGCACAGGACGAGATTTTCGGACCTGTCATCTCCGTCATCCCTTATGAGACCGAAGAGGACGCCATCAACATGGCGAACGACACACCATTCGGTTTGGGAGGAGTCGTCTTCACCGAAGACACCGAACACGGCTTGGACATCGCGTCACGTATTCGATCCGGAACCGTGGGAGTGAACTACTACTCCCTCGATACCGGCTCCCCGTTCGGCGGCGTGAAGAACAGCGGAGTCGGCCGCGAATTCGGGCCCGAGTCCCTGGACTTCTATCTCGAGTACAAGTCGATATACGTCTAGGCTTCGCAACGCCCGCAGACCCTCCATATCGCCCCCGACAGTGCGTCCAGCCTGAGACTTCATCCGATGGAAGGAACGAGTAGCTACACGGAGCATGCCCGTCGTCTTCAGCGTCGCTGACTATGGGCAACTACCCGCGGTCGATGCAGGTCAGCGATGGCTGAGAATACTCCGTTCATGCTTTGTCCCTCCCTCCGGAGGCCAGCGACTTCCAACCGCACAGAATGAGCAATCATGCCTGAATCCTCATCTGCCATCCTCCCGGCCGAGACTCGAGAATCCGCATCCGAGACTCTGCGTCCACGGACCGGCGCACTCACCGACATCCGGGTCGTCGATCTTTCGCGGGTGCTGGCCGGCCCGCTGTGCGCGCAAGTGCTCGCCGACCACGGTGCCGACGTGATCAAGGTGGAGCCACCTACTGGTGACGACACACGCAGCTGGGGCCCGCCTTTCGTCAAGGATGACCACAGCGCCTACTTCGATGGCTTGAACCGCAACAAGCGGAACATCAGTGTGGATTTGCGTACCGAGGCCGGCCAACAACTGCTGCGCACGATGCTTGCCGAAGCCGATGTCGTCATCGAAAACTTCAAGGCGGGCACCCTTGCGAAGTGGGGACTCGACGACGACGTGCTCGCCGCCGAATTCCCGCGACTCGTGCACTGTCGAATCACCGGGTACGGAGTCGACGGGCCGCTCGGTGGTGCTCCCGGCTACGACGCAATTCTCCAAGCCTTGTCGGGGCTGATGAGCATCAACGGTGAGCCCCACGGTGATGCCATGCGGATCGGGATCCCTCTGGTCGACATCATCACGGGTCTCAACGCTGTGAACGGCATCCTCATGGCACTTCACGTGCGGCAAAAGACCGGACGCGGGCAACTCGTGGATCTGGCACTACTCGACAACGCTGTGTCGATCCTGCACCCACACGCCGGCAAGTGGTTTGCCACCGGCGTCGCGCCGGAGCGGACGGGCGTGGCACACCCGACGATCTGTCCCTATGAAACGTTCACCTGCGCCGATGGCCCCTTCTTCATCGGTGCCGGCAACGACCGGCAATTCCGCGCTCTGGTCGTGGCGCTCGACGCTTCAGACCTGGCCGACGACCCGAGATTCGTCACCAACTCCGACCGGATGGCAAACGCAGCTCAACTGCGCGACATCCTCGGCGGCCTCGTCAAAACTTGGCAGCGCGAAGCTTTGGCGGCCCTGCTACGGCGAGCGGCGTACCGTCGGGGTCGGTGAACAATGTCGGAGAGGCCCTTTCGCTACCGCAGGTCCGTCACCGCGAGATGGTGGTCGAGTGTGACGGCTACCGGGGTCTCGGCGTACCCGTCAAACTCGCTGGGTCCCCCGGTGCTGTGCGGTTCGGGCCG
Organism: Rhodococcus sp. IITR03; assembly: GCA_001017865.1. The sequence goes on along the minus strand of LATQ01000001.1, from coordinate 1,664,362 downwards.
CGCGACCGTGGCGCCGATACCGATACTGTGCTAACAGAACTCGGACTTCTCGAAGACGATATCGAGCAGCTGCGCGCCGCCGGGGCACTGCCCGAGTAACAGCTCACCTGCACGGCGGATCTTGGCCATGCCTACCAGCAGAGCTGGTTCCACACACAGCTGCCGGCAAGGTCACCGACCGTATGCAAGCCAAATCGTCGTTCGGCCGTTCAACGCCGATCGCGTTCTCTCCGTTTTGCATTCGTCGTCATTCACCAACAGGTGTTGCAAAATAGGACACTGGTGACCTCATCCCTGCTTCTAGCGTTCCAAGGTGCGCATTCTCCCTGAATATCCGCACCGTTTCACATCCCGTATCCCACTCAAGGAGTGACCATGGCCCTGTTCGCTGTTATCTGGTCGTACACCACTGACGCCTCC
>LATQ01000001.1:1647774-1663842 GCA_001017865.1 Rhodococcus sp. IITR03 | reverse complement strand
CGCCGAACAAGCCACTTCCCGCCGAGACGTCGCGCCGCACACGACGGCCTGCTCGCCCGCGCGACCGCCTCATCGAGCGCGGTCGCGCCGAAGGGGCGTTCCGCACCGACCTGTCGTCGTCCTGGCTGGCGTCGGTCCTGCACAGCCTGGTCCATTGTGCCGCAACCGAAGTCGCGGCAGGACGGTTGTCGGCGGAGGACGCCGCCGACTACATCGCCGCAACGGCCCTGTCGTCGTTCACCCCGCCCGGCTGAGCGGTATCAGCCGGACGCGATCACGCCGTCGACGTTCTGACGCTCGCGGAGTCGGGTGACCGTGTCGTGCAGGTGCTCGTCGAGCAGACGCCGCACCTCCTCCCGGTCGGCGGTGCGGATCGCCTCCCGCAGCACGACGTGCTCGTCCACCTGCACATGCAGGTCGGGATAGGTGGTCTGCAACGCGCCGAGGCACATCCGCGTCTCGACGAGCAGCGTGCGGGCCGCCCGCACGAGCCGCGGACTGTCGGCACTGGCCACGAGGATCTCGTGGAAACGCCGGTCGCCGTCCGAGACACCGGTGGCGTCCTCGCGTTCGGCGGCGGTGCGCATCTCCTCGATCGCCGGTTCGAGGGCCTTCCACGTCTGTTCGCGACGGCCGTCCAGCACCAGGTCGAGGGCACCGCCCTCGATGACCCAGCGGCTGCGGTAGATGTCGACGACGTCGTCGAAGGTGAGCTCGGTGACGAAGATCCCCCGGTTGCGGATGCTGTAGAGCAGACCCTCGGACAGCAACCGCTGCATGGCTTCTCGTAGCGGGCCCCGCGATACCTGGAAGTGCGCCGCGAGTTCGGCCTCGCCCAGCTGTTCCCCGGGACCGAGCGCACCCCGGACGATGGCCGACCGGATCTGTTCGGCGATGAGCTCGGCCGTGGACGGCCGGGTGACAGGACGTAGATCTTCCAGATCACCGAGCACCATGATCGGTATCCTCCTCGAACAGTGAGCCCAGGTCCGGGCATTCCACTGTATATCCGGCGAGTTCCAGGCCGTGCCACACGGTGACCTGGTTGGCGGTCAGCACCGGCTTGCCGGTCTCCTTCCCGAGCTCCCGCATGATCCGCAGCGTGTGCATCGCGGTGTCGGGGACGAGGACCGCCTGTGCGTCGGGATGATCGTTGGTCCTCGCGAATTCGAGGACGGCCTCGTCGGTCAGGGTGCCGACCTCGGCAGCGGTGTCGATGCCGGCGTCGGCGAGCGAGACGACGTCGACACCGGCGTCCGCGAGGAAGGCGACGAACAGTTCGGCGACGTCCCGCGGATAGCTCGCCGCCACGGCCACCCGGGTGATTCCGAGCGCCCGTAGTGCGGCGACGAACGCGATGCTCGTGCTCGTCGTGTGCACGCCTCCCGCATCCCGGGAGAGTTGCTCGACCTGGGTGCGTGCCCCCTCGGGTCCGTACACGAAGCTGCCCGACGTGCACGCCCACACGAGGGCGTCGAGGGCTCGTCCGCGAACTGCGCCGCTCCCCCGGCGAGCTTGGCCGGGCTCCCGAGGTCGAGGAGTTCGGGAACGGCGTGCAGATCGGTTCCGTAGATGTGGGCGACGGGCAGGTTCACCCCCAGGAGTTCGGCGGCGAACGGGTAGTCGTCCTCGGCGGCATGATCCGGGTAGACGATCCCGACGGTCGGACGGTCACGATGCATTCAGAACACTCCTCTCAACCACTTCCCCGGCCCGGTCATGGGCAGCTTCATCCGTCCCAGGCACGCCAGATGGTGAGCTGGTTGGCCGTGAGGATCGGCTTGCCGAGTTCCCGTTCGAGCGGCGCGATCAGGTCGTAGGTCGGCAGGTTGGTGCAACTGACGAAGATCGCCTGTGAGTCCGGGGTGTCGGCCCCGATGATGTGCTCGGCGATGGTGCGGTAGTTGACCTTCCAGATGCCGCCGCCGAGCCCGAGATGTGACGACCGGACGACCTCGGTTCCGGCCTCCTTCAGGAAGTCGTGCAGCAAATCGGTGAGTTCCCGGTCGTAGGGGGTGATCACCGAGATGCGGGTGAGGTCGAGTTTGTGGAGGGCTTCGAGCAGCGCTCCGGAGGTCGTGACCGCGCACGATGCGCCCGCTTCGCAGATCGCGTCGCACAGGGCCTTCTCGTAGGCAACCCCGTTGACGAAACTGCCCGAGGTACACAGATAGGCAACGACTTCCGGTTCCACCGACAGCACGTCGCGGGTCGCGACCATCAGGTGCCGTCGGTCGGACACCAGCTCGGCCATGGCACGGCTGACCGGCACCGGCTCGTAGGGGGTTCGAGCGAGGTGCAGGGTGACCTCGAGCGGCGCCCATCGCCACAGTTCTCGTTCCAGGGCGAGATCGAAGGGTGCGATCACACCGATGCCCCGCTGAGCCAGAGGACCTTCGAATTCGGGAATGTTCAGTTCCATACGGTCCCTCGGCTTCGTCAAGAGTTCCCTCAGCCTTGAGGATTGTTGACAATAATACGAGGCACTCATACGGTGTCAACGTGGATGCCCAGCCGGTCGTTGCAGTGCTTCATGCCGAAGCCGTGCCGGATCGTGCGTGGATGGCGCCGGTGGCCGAACACGCCACGGTGCGCTACACCGACGCCTCCGGTCTGGCCGATGCGCTCGACGGCGCCGACATCCTCTTCGCGTACGACTTCCTCACCGACGCGCTGCCCGCAGCCTGGTACGCCACAGCGTCCCTGAAGTGGATCCATGTCGCCGCGGCCGGAGTCGACGCCCTCATGTTCCCCGAGCTGCGCGACAGCGACGTGGTCGTCACCAATTCCCGCGGAGTCTTCGACGGGGCGATCGCCGAATACGTGCTCGCCCAGATACTCTCCTTCGCCAAGGACATCCCCGAATCGCTGCGGCTCCAGCACGAGCACATCTGGAAGCACCGGGAGTCCGAACGCATCGCCGGTCGCTCCGTGCTCGTCGTCGGCACCGCCCGATCGGTCGCGCGATCGCCCGCCTGCTCACCGCCGTAGGGATGACGGTCCAGGGCTCGGGCCGGCGCTCTCGCGACGACGACCCCGATTTCGGCCGCGTCACCGCGACCGCCGACCTTCCGGCCGCCCTCGCCGACGTCGATTTCGTCGTCGTGGCCGCACCTCTCACGGATCAGACCCGGCACCTGTTCGACGCCGGATGTTCGCCGCGATGAAGCCGCAGGCCCGCTTCGTCAACGTCGGGCGTGGCGAGCTCGTGCGCACCGACGATCTGGTCGAGGCACTGCGGTCGGGCACGATCGCCGGCGCCGCGCTCGACGTGCTCGACGTCGAACCGCTCCCCGAGGGCCATCCGCTCTGGGACATGCCGAACGTCTCGATCACCCCGCACAATTCGGGGGATTTCGTGGGCTGGCGCGATGCGCTGATGGACGTCTTCGTCGACAACTTCCACCGTCACCGCAGTGGCGGACCTCTTCGGAACGTGGTGGACAAGAAGCTGGGCTACGTGCCGGCGCGTGAAAGTCGGCATCGTCCGACGAGAAGGAGGCACGATGGAGCCCACAGACATGACCGCCGTCGAACTCGTGTCGGCGTTCTCCTCGGGCGAGTTGTCTCCCGTCGAGGTGACGCGGGCCGTGCTCGATCGGATCGCGGCGCACGACCGCGAGATCAACTCGTTCTGCCTCGTCGACGAGGAGAAGGCCCTCGACCAGGCGCGCAGGTCCGAGGAACGGTGGCGGACCGGCTATTCGAAGGGCCTGCTCGACGGGGTTCCCATCTCGATCAAGGACGTCTTCCTCACCGACGGATGGCCGACCCTGCGGGGCTCGCAGGCCGTCGACGAGAACCAGGACTGGAACGTCGACAGCCCGGTCGCGGCCCGGCTGCGCGAGGACGGAATGGTGCTGGTGGGCAAGACCACCACCCCGGAGATCGCGTGGAAGGCGGTGACCGATTCGGCCCTGTACGGGGTGACCACGAATCCCGTCGATACGACGAAGACCGCCGGTGGCTCGTCCGGTGGCAGCGCGGCGGCGGTCGCGGCCGGCTTCGGTCCGTGCTCCGTCGGCACCGACGGTGGGGGCAGTATTCGCATTCCCGCATCGTTCTGCGGCGTCGTCGGATTCAAGCCCACCCACGGCCGGATCCCGATCTTTCCCGCCAGCCCGTTCGGGCCGCTCGCGCACGCGGGGCCGATCACCCGGACGGTCGAGGACGCAGCGCTGCTCACCGACATCCTCGCGCTGCCCGATCCCCGGGACCCGACGGCCCTTGCGCCGCCCCTGACGACCTTCCGCGGTGGCCTCAACCGCGAGGTGGTGGGGATGGATGTCGCCTACTCCAAGACCCTCGGCTACGTCGACGTGGACCCCGAGGTCGGTGAGATCGTCGACCGGGCGGTCCGCGTCCTCGACGAGGCCGGACTGCGCGTGACCGCTGCCGACCCCGGTTTCACCGACCCGCTCGAGGCCTTCGAGAACCTCTGGGCGGCAGGCGCGGCCACGATGTTGAAGACCTTCCCCGAGGCACGCGGGACAAGGTGGATCCCGGCCTCGGACGCGTGTGGTCCCACGGCGAACAACTCGGTGCCGTGGACTATCTCGAGGCCCGGGCGGTCGCGGCGGCGGTCGGCATCACGATGGGGATCTTCCACCAGAAGTACAACGTGCTGATCACCCCGACGATGCCGATCCCCGCCTTCGAGGCCGGCCACGACGTGCCTCCGGGTTCATCGCTGACCTCGTGGCCGCAGTGGACTCCGTTCACCTATCCCTTCAATCTCACGCAGCAGCCGGCCATCAGCATCCCCGTGGGCACCACTTCGGCGGGTCTGCCTGTGGGTCTGCAGATCGTCGGGCCGCGGCACTCGGACGACCTACTGCTCGCCGTCGCGCGGTTCGCCGAGTACGCATTGATCTGAGATGAGAAGAGCGACACGAGAAACGGCACCGCACATTCCGTGCGGTGCCGCTTCTCGTGTAACGCCCGTCTATGCGCGTGCGAAGCTCAACGTCTCCCCCACGACCCCCTGGATCCACAGGTCGTTGCACGCGACGGCGAGTTCGGGCAGGCCCTCCTCGATGGTCGCGAAGACGTTGCCCGGAACCCAGCCCACGTCGCCGTTGAGCAACAGATTGTTCCGGCCGTAGAACAACGCGAGGTCGGTTGCTCCCTGCTGCGCGTGGGCCTGCGATCCGGGTTCGTAACCGTATGCGGGATTACCGATCTCCCACGGTTCGAAGTCGAACAGGCACACATCCCCCGGGATCGGCGTCACCGTCGGGTTCTCCCGGTGCGGTGCCGCGGTGATCCTCGGGACGAGGGTGTAGAGCTCGTTGCGCGCGTACTTGGCGTGGAACGCCGAGCCGCTCTGCGGCAGGGCGTCCCACACCGCCGCGCAGGTGAGCGGCGCCTCGTCGTCGAGAAGCCGTGCTCTGCACGTGATGTCGCGTTTGTCGAGAGTGATCGTGATGTATCGGGCCACGCGGACTCCCTCGTTCGACGGATTATCGGACCTCGGCGAGGACCTCGGACCAGATCCCGAGCGCATCCTCGATCTGCTGGGCGGTGACGATCAACGGCGGGATCATGCGCACCACGTTCATATGTGCACCGCAGGTCAACAGCAGCAGCCCCTTCTGCGCGGCGCGTTGTTGCGCTGCGGTCGCCCGTTCCCGGTCGGGTGCTCCGTCCGTGGTGAACTCGAGGCCCACCATGAGACCGAGGCCGCGCACGTCGCCGATGGCGTCGGTCGTGTTCTCCCGTGCGCCGGAGAGCAGTTCACGTCCACGCACGGCGGCGTTGTCGACGAGCCCCTCCTTCTCGATCACGTCGAGAGTGGCCACGGCCGCCGCGCACGAGACCGCATTCGCCCCGTACGTGCCGCCCTGCGATCCCGGACGGGCGCGTTCCATGAGCTCCTCGGAGGCGGCGATACCCGACAGCGGGAAACCGCTCGCGAGGCCCTTGGCGATGGTGATGATGTCGGGCCGCACGTCGAAGTGCTGATGGCCGAAGAACTTTCCCGTCCTCCCGAATCCGGTCTGGATCTCGTCGAAGACGAGCAGGATGCCGTGTTCGTCGGCCCGCTGCCGCAATCCCTGGAAGAACCTGGTGTTGCCGGGGACGTAACCGCCCTCGCCCAGGACCGGTTCGACGACGAAGGCCGCGATCTCGTCCGGCGCCACGAGAGTCGCGAACAGGTAATCCAGTTCCTGCAGGGCGAAATCGGTCGATTCCTCCTCCGACCAACCGTAGCGATAGGCCGTGGGGAAGGGAGCGACGTGTACACCGCCCATGAGCGGCGAGAACCCTGCGGAGAAGCGGTTCCCGAGGTCGTCATCGTGGCGGCGGCGACGGTCCGGCCGTGGAAACCGCCGTGGAAGACGACGATTCCGGGTCGTCCTGTCGCCTGGCGGGCCAGACGCAGCGCCGCCTCGACGGCCTCGCTGCCCGAATTGGCGAAGAACAGTGAGTCGAGTCCTTCGGGCAGCACCGTGCCCAGACGTTCGGTGAGTTCGAGCAGGGGCCGGTGCATCACGGTCGTGTACTGCCCGTGGATGAGCGAGCCGATCTGCCGGCGGGCGGCCTCGACGACGTGCGGGTGACAGTGACCGGTACTCGTGACGCCGATACCGGCGGTGAAGTCGAGATACCGACGTCCGTCGGTGCCGTGGATGTAGCACCCCTCGGCGTGGTCGACGGTGACGGGCGTTGCCTGCAGCAGGCGGGGTGAAAGACGGGTCATGACGATCCCTCCGAACAGCCGAGGGCGCGAACCCCCGTGCCGGTTGTCGGATTGTTGACAATATGGATAACACGCGGGGATGGACGACGCAACGGCGAGCGGTGTAACGGCAGCGTTTCGTCACTCCCACCGGAGGGCATCCGCACAGCAGGAAGCCGCATCGCCCACGGATGAGGACATCATGATCAGCAACGACGACATCGACACCCTCGCTCGCGCCACCGCGTACGGGCCGGACGGTGACAAGCTCGGACGCGTCGGAGAGGTCTACCTGGACAACGACACGGGCCGACCCGCCTGGATCACCGTCGTCACGGGTCTGTTCGGAACGCGCCGGCACTTCGCCCCCATCGACGAAGCCGTGCTCGACAGCACCGGAGTGCGCCTGCCCTTCGACAAGGACACGATCACCGGCGCCCGAACATCGACGAGAACGGTGAGCTGACCCCGCTCGAGGAGGACGAGCTGTACCGCTACTACCGCCGGTTCGGGGACACCCCTGCAGGGGGTGGATCCGCCGGCGATCAGGCGGATTCACGGACGATCGGGCCGGGCTGACCGACGAACGGAGCGGTCTCGGCGAGCGGAGCGCCGCCGGTGGTGGTCTCGTCGGTGGCGCGGCCGGCGGACCGGGAGGCACCGGGACGCCGCACACCGGCGAGACGTACGGCACCACCACACCGGCGGGAACCGGGCATTCACCGACACCGCCCGACGTCGCGCGTGAGGAGATCGCCGGCAACTATCGGCCGAGCGAGGGCCAGCGCGACGAATCGCTCGAGCACTCGATGCCGGGGCATACCGCCTCGACGCCGTCCACGCCCTCCGGCACCGCGCAATCGACGGCGGACACCGCCCGCCATGCGGCTCCCGGCAGCGGCAGCGGCAGCGGCAGCGATCAGGAGATCGTCGGTCCGGGACCGACGGGACCGGCGCACTTCACGCCGCCGCAGTCGGCCGACACCGACACGAGCACGACCGACGCGAAGACGGACACGGCAGGCGGCCCGGACGCCGACCGGCCGCGCAAGCCACGCCTGGTGCGCCGCGTCGTGACCACGGAGTACTACGAGGAGTCGCCGGACGACGCGACCGACACGGACCGCTCCTGATCCACACACGAAGCCGGGACGACCACCTCGAAGGTGGTCGTCCCGGCCCTGTTCTACGGTACGACCTGTCGTGCGGTACTTACCGTCTGCGATCTACAGCCAGGTGTCTTCCGTGACGGAGGTGAGGAACGCTTCGAGATCGTCGCGCCAGGGCGCCGGAGTCGTCTTCTCCGGTTCGATCCCGGTGTACTGCCCGCGGTAGAAGAGCAGCGGGCGTTCCTTCTCGTCGCGCACCTCGCTCAGCGACGACACGCGACCGAAGACCACCCAATGGTCTCCCCCGTCGTGCACCGTCTCGACCGTACAGTCGATGTGCGCGAGAGAGCCCGTCAGGACGGGTGAGCCCAACGGGGAGGGCGTCCAGTCGAGGCCGGCGAACTTGTCGGGTTCGCGGGAACCGAACCGCGCACAGGTCTCCTGCTGTTCCTCGGCGAGGACGTTGACGCAGAAGCGGCCCGCTCGTTCGATGGCCGCCCACGACCGCGATTGCTTCGTCGGGCAGAACAGTACGAGCGGCGGGTCGAGCGACAACGCTGCGAACGACTGGCACGCGAATCCCACAGGCGTCCCGTCGTCCTCGGTGGTGGTGATGACGGTGACGCCGGTGCAGAACTGCCCGAGCACGGTGCGGAAGGCCCGCGGGTCGATCGCACCGTTCTCTCCGTCCTCCGGCGCGGTCATTACTGCATTCCCACCGAGAAGTCGTGGCCCCACAGGCTCACGGCCGTGGATTCACGGGCGATCCAGTCGCCGTCCTCGACCTGCAGCCCCTCGCAACCGAATTCGACGTCGAATCCGCCGGGGGTCTTCATGTAGAAGGACAGCATCTTGTCGTTGACGTGGCGCCCGAGTGTCGCAGACATCTTGACCTTCTTCCGCAGTGCGCGGTCGAGGGCGAGACCGACGTCGTCGGAGTTCTCCACCTCGATCATCAGGTGCACGATCCCCGACGGGGTGGGCATGGGCAGGAAGGCGAGGCTGTGGTGGCGCGGGTTGCATCCGAAGAACCTCAGCCAGGCCGGTTTTCCGTCGGCGGGCCGGCCGACCATCTGCGGAGGCATCCGCATGGAGTCGCGCAGACGGAAACCGAGCACGTCGCGGTAGAAGCGCAGCGATTCCTCGTCGTCGCGGGTCGAGAGCACCACGTGCCCGAGGCCCTGCTCACCGGTGACGAATTTGTGCCCGTACGGGCTGACCACGCGACGGTGTTCGAGCGCGGCACCGTGGAACGCCTCGAGGGTGTTGCCCGACGGATCCTGAAAAACGATCAGCTCGTCGACGCGACGATCGGCGAGCTGCTCGGCGGTGCCCTCCTTGAACGGGACACCTGCCGCGGAGAGACTGTCGCGAACCGACTGGAGATCGGCGGCGTTCGCGGTCTCCCAGCCCGAGACGAGCAGCTTGTCGGACTCGTGCGGCTCGATGACGAGCCGGGCCGGGAAGTCGTCCATCCGCAGGTACAGCGCGTCGGCGTGGGTGCTTGCCCTCGATCATGCCGAGGACCTTGAGACCGTACTCGCGCCAGGCCGGGACGTCGGTGGCGCCGATCCGGAGATATGCCAGCGACCGGATACTCATCTATTCGACTCCGTCCGTGAGGAAATCCACTGTCAGGCGGTTGAATTCGTCGAACTTCTCGAGCTGTGCCCAGTGACCGCATCCACCGAACACATGCAACTGTGCGCGTGGGATCATCTTCAGTGCGACGAGCGCACCGTCGAGCGGGTTGACGCGGTCCTCGCGACCCCAGATCAGCAGCACCCGCTGACGGAGCTTGTAGGCGTCGCGCCAGAGCATCCCCTTTTCGAATTCGGCGCTGGAGAACGACTTCCCCATCGCCTTCGCCGCGGCGAGCGACTCGGGGGTGCTCGCCGACGCGAACCGCTCCTCGACGAGTTCGGGCGTGATCAGCGACTGGTCGAAGACCATGATCCGCAGGAACGCCTCGAGATTCTCGCGGGTGGTTCGTACGAGAACCGGCCGAGATTCTTGACGCCCTCGGTGGGGTCGGGTGCGAACAGGTTGACGCTCAGCCCACCCGGTCCCATGAGGACGAGTCGTCCGGCGCGCTCAGGATAGTCGAGCGCGAACCGCACGGCGGCGCCCCCACCGAGCGAGTTGCCGAGGAGGTGGACGCGGTCGGTGATCCCGAGCGTGTCGAGCAGGTCGTTCAGCGCGGACGCGCTGTGCACGAAGTACTGCGGATGCTCGGTCGGCTTGTCGGACCTGCCGTAACCCGGCTGGTCGACGGCCAGCACGTGGAACCGTTGCGCCAGCACCGGAATGTTCCTGGCGAAATTCGACCACGACGACGCGCCCGGGCCACCGCCGTGGAGCAGGACGATCGTGGTGTCGTTGCCGACACCGGCCTCGTGGTAGTGCAGGCGCAGGTCCTCGCGGACCTGCGCGAAACGGGAGGTCGACTCGTAGGTGATCTCGTCGATTGCGGTCACATCCACCCCTAGACCATCGTGTCGGTGATCGGCAGACCGAACTCGGCGGCACCGAACATCACGTAGGCGCGCTCGGCGTCGTTGGCGGCGTGCACACGACCGGCGTGCGCGTCGCGCCAGAAACGCTGGATGGGTGTGCCGTCCGCGAGTGCGGTGGCACCCGAGTTCTCGAAGAGACGGTCGATCGACGTGATGGCACGGCCGGTCGCGCGGACCTGGTCGCGACGTGCCCGCAGACGCAGTTCCATCGGAACCTCCTCACCGGCGAGGAGGTGAGCGTACTCGTCGGCGACGTTGCCCGACAGCTGGCGCCAGGCCGCGTCGATGTCGCTGGAGGCCTCGGCGATGCGCACCTTGGCGAACGGGTCGTCCTTGGCCTTCTCACCGGCGTACGCCGCACGGACCCGCTTGCCTGGTGTTCGACGTGGGCCTCGTACGCGCCGTAGGCCATGCCGACGATGGGCGTCGAGATGGTCGTGGGATGGATGGTGCCCCACGGCATCTTGTAGACGGGCGCGGTGTTGCGCCCGAGCCCGGGCGAGGCGAGATCGTTCATGGCCTTGAAGCTGAGGAAGCGGTGGCGCGGGACGAAGACGTCCTTCACCTCGACCGTGTTGGATCCGGTGCCGCGCAGACCGACCACGTGCCACACGTCGTCGATCTCGTACTCGGAACGAGGGATCAGGAAGCTGCCGAAGTCGACGGGGCGGCCGTCCTTGATGACCGGGCCACCGACGACGACCCAGCTCGCGTGGTCGCATCCGGACGACCACGCCCACGCACCGTTGACCTTGTATCCGCCGTCGACGACCTCACCGGCGCCATGGGCGCGTAGGACGACGAGATGCGGACGTCGGTGTCGTCGCCCCAGACCTCTTCCTGGGCCTGCTGGTCGAAGAGTGCGAGGTGCCAGTTGTGCACGCCGATGATGCCGGAGACCCATCCGGTCGAGCCGCATGCGCTCGCGATGTTGCGCACCGCGGTGAAGAAGGTGACGGGATCGGCCTCGTATCCACCCACTGGGCCGGTTGCAGAAGTTTGAAGAAGCCGGCCTCCTGGAGCTCCTTGATCGAGTCGTCGGGCACCCGGCGCAGATTCTCGGCCTCCTGCGCACGTTCTCGCAGCGTAGGCAGCAGAGCGTCGATCCGCTGCAGTACCTCGTGGCTGTCGTGGTCACCCACTGGACGCTCCCGTCTGTTCAGGAATTGATCGCTTGTACCGAGACTAGAACATGTTCTTATTCGTGTCGAGACTCGGCACACTCGCAGGTAGACAATCCCTATGGCGGGACCAAAGTCCCCGAACCCTTCCCCTCGGGACGCGAATTCTATAACGTGTTCTAGAAGAGATTTCCGGAAGGAAGTGAGCGGACATGGCACAGATTCGCGAGATCGACGTCGGAGAGGTCCGGACGCGTTTCGCGCGAGGCTGGCACTGCCTCGGCTCAGTCGCACGTTCAAGGACGGCAAGCCCCACGCCGTCGAGGCCTTCGGCACGAAACTCGTGGTGTGGGCCGACAGCAACGGCAACCTGAAGGTGCTCGACGCGTACTGCCGCCACATGGGCGGCGACCTGTCACAGGGCGAGATCAAGGGCGATTCCGTTGCGTGCCCGTTCCACGACTGGCGCTGGGGCGGCAACGGCAAGTGCACGGACATCCCCTACGCCAAGCGCGTTCCCCCGCTGGCCCGCACCCGTTCGTGGATCACGATGGAGAAGCATGGCCAGCTGTTCGTGTGGAACGACCCCGAGGCAACGCCCCACCTCCGGAGGTCACCATCCCCGAGATCGAGCAGTACGGTTCGGACGAGTGGACGGACTGGACCTGGAACCAGATCCGGATCGAAGGCTCCAACTGTCGCGAGATCATCGACAACGTCGTCGACATGGCGCACTTCTTCTACATCCACTACGCCTTCCCCACGTTCTTCAAGAACGTCTTCGAGGGGCACATCGCGGAGCAGTACCTCAACACCCGCGGCCGGCCGGACAAGGGCATGGCGACCCAGTACGGACTGGAGTCGACGCTCGAGTCGTACGCGGCCTACTACGGCCCCTCCTACATGATCAATCCGCTGAAGAACAACTACGGCGGGTACCAGACCGAATCCGTGCTGATCAACTGCCACTACCCGATCACGCACGATTCGTTCATGCTGCAGTACGGCATCATCGTCAAGAAGCCGCAGGGCATGTCACCCGAGCAGTCCGACGTACTGGCCGCCAAGCTCACCGAGGGTGTCGGCGAGGGCTTCCTGCAGGACGTCGAGATCTGGAAGAACAAGACCAAGATCGAGAATCCCCTGCTGTGCGATGAGGACGGTCCGGTCTACCAGCTCCGCCGCTGGTACGAGCAGTTCTACGTCGACGCCGCCGACGTGACGGAGAAGATGACGGGCCGCTTCGAGTTCGAGGTCGACACCGCCAAGGCCAACGAGGCCTGGGAGAAGGAGGTCGCCGAGAATCTCGAGCGCACGAAGCGCGAGGAAGAACAGGGCAAGCAGGAAGCGGAGGTGTGACGATGAGTGCCTCGACCCGGCGGAGCAGATGGGCGAAGTCCCCGGACTTCTCCCAGTGGCCCGAGCGGGCCGAGGCCGTCGCCGCCCAGACCGCGATCGACAAGATCAACTATCTGGATTCGGGTCAGCACGAGGTGCAGTGCCGCGAGTGCGGCACCTGCGTGCTGGTGCGCAAGAACAGCCTGTCGCACACGAGCGTGCAGTGGCAGGAGGATCCGGACACCGTGTGCCCGACCTTCCGCGAGACCGCCTCGCTCCGAGGCTCGTCCATCACACCGCGCGAAGGGTGTCCGCGACTCCGGGAGAGCATCGACCGGGCCGTGCTCGACGGCACCCTTCCCGTGCCGGACGGATCGCCCACCCGACCGACCCGATCCTGATCGTCCACAACCTGCAACGACCCCGCGACGGCATCGTCCCCACCGGACGGTGCCGTCGCTCGTCGTCGGTCGGCGATATCGCGTTCCAGTCCCGGTGGCGCCGCGTCTTCGCTTCACGTCCAGGCCTCTTCGCATTCGGGGATGGACTCGGCACCTCCATTTCTATAACGTGTTCTACATGACGAAGCAGGAGTACGACATCGTTGTCGTCGGCAGCGGTGCCGGCGGAATGACCGCCGCCATCACCGCAGCTCGCAAGGGCGCCGACGTGGTCCTGATCGAGAAGGCGCCGCGCTACGGCGGGTCGAGCGCCCGATCGGGCGGCGGTGTGTGGATCCCCAACAACGAGGCGCTGAAGGCCGCCGGGGTGGACGACACCCCCGAGGAGGCCCGGAAGTACCTCCACAGCATCATCGGCGACGACGTGCCCGCGGAGAAGATCGACACCTACATCGATCGCGGACCGGAGATGCTCTCCTTCGTCCTGAAGAACAGCGCGCTCGAACTGCAGTGGGTGCCGGGCTATTCCGACTACTACCCCGAGGCGCCCGGCGGGCGTCCCGGTGGCCGTTCGGTGGAACCGACACCGTTCGACGGTCGCCGTCTCGGTGAGGATCTCGCTCTCCTCGAACCCGACTACGCGCGCGCTCCCAAGAACTTCGTCATCACCCAGGCCGACTACAAGTGGCTGAACCTGCTCATGCGGAACCCGCGCGGACCTGTTCGCGCCATGCGGGTCGGCGCCCGTTTCGTCTGGGCGAACATCACCAAGAAGCACCTGCTCGTCCGAGGCCAGGCTCTCATGGCCGGGTTGCGGATCGGTCTGCGCGACGCCGGTGTACCCCTGCTGCTGGAGACGGCGCTCACCGATCTCGTCGTCGAGGACGGCGTCGTGCGCGGCGTCGAGGTGGTCGCGAACGGCGAGAAACGCGTCATCCGTGCCCGCAAGGGCGTGATCCTCGCGAGCGGCGGTTTCGAGCACAACGCCGAGATGCGGGCACAGTACCAGCGTCAGCCGATCGGCACCGAGTGGACCGTCGGTGCGAAGGCCAACACCGGCGACGGCATCCGCGCCGGACAGAAGCTCGGCGCCGCAGTCGATTTCATGGACGACGCCTGGTGGGTCCGTCCTTCACGCTCACCGGCGGCCCGTGGTTCGCGTTGTCGGAGCGCAGCCTTCCCGGGTGCCTGATGGTCAACGCGGCGGGCAAGCGCTTCGTCAACGAGTCGGCGCCCTACGTCGAGGCGACGCACGCGATGTACGGCGGCGAGCACGGACGCGGTGAGGGACCGGGCGAGAACATCCCCAGCTGGCTGATCCTCGATCAGCGCTACCGCGACCGCTACACCTTCGCCGGAATCACCCCCCGCACCCCCTTCCCTCGCCGGTGGCTCGAGGCCGGAGTGCTCGTCAAGGCCGGTTCCGTCGCCGAACTCGCGAGAAGATCGGGGTACCGGCCGATGCCCTCACCGAGACGGTGCAACGCTTCAACGGCTTCGCGCGTGCCGGCAAGGACGAGGACTTCGGCCGCGGCGAATCCCACTACGACCACTACTACGGAGATCCGCGCAACAAGCCGAATCCGAGCCTCGGCGTGGTCGACAAGGCCCCGTTCTACGCGTTCACGGTGGTCCCGGGCGATCTCGGCACCAAGGGCGGGCTCGTCACCGACGTCCACGGCCGAGTGGTGCGCGAGGACGGCAGCGTGATCGACGGCCTGTACGCGGCCGGCAACGCCAGTTCCCCGGTCATGGGTCACACCTACGCGGCCCGGCGCCACCATCGGACCGGCGATGACCTTCGGTTATCTGGCGGCCCTCGACATCCTGGACCGCACGCGTGACGAACGTGCCGAGGAACTGCGAGAATCCGCCGACACCGTGTGACCCGATCGACCCGCGTTCGTGTCGTAGAAAGGAAGCGCCCGTGCCCATCGATCCCTCGGTTGCCGTCGGAGCCGAACTGCCGCCCAGGAGTTCGAGTGGAGCAGCACCGATGTCCAGCTCTACAACCTCGGCATCGGCGCCGGGTCCCACCCCACCGACGCGGGCGAACTGCGTTACCTCCGGGACAAGGACCCTCAGGTACTCCCCACCTTCGCGACTGTCGCCGCGACCTTCCACCAGGTCGAGCCGCCGAAGGTCTCGTTCCCCGGGATCGAGATCGATCTCGCCAAGGTCGTCCACGGCAGTCAGGAGGTGACCGTGCACGCGCCCATCCCCGCTTCGGGCAAGGGCCGCACGATCACCCGTATCGCCGAGGTGTGGGACAAGGGCAAGGCCGCGGTCGTCGTGCAGGAATCGGTGACCGAGGATCTCGACGGCAATCCCCTGTGGACCGCACGGTCGTCGATCTTCGCCCGCGGTGAGGGCGGTTTCGGCGGTGAGCGTGGTCCGTCGGAGTCGGTGGAGTACCCCGATCGTGAGCCGGACGCCGAGTTCGACGTGCCGACCCTCCCGCAGCAGGCGCTGCTGTACCGGCTGTGCGGCGACCGCAATCCCCTCCATTCCGATCCCGAGTTCGCATCCGCGGCGGGCTTCCCGGCGCCGATCCTGCACGGGCTGTGCACCTACGGCATCGTGTGCAAGGCGGTGACCGACGGCCTGCTCGACGCGGACGCTTCGCGCGTGAAGGGATTCCGCGCCCGGTTCGCCGGCGTGGTCTTCCCCGGCGAGACCCTCCGAGTGCGCGTGTGGAACGACGGCGACCGCAAGCTCGTGACCGCCTCCGTCGTCGAACGCGACCTCGCCCCTGCCTGGCCGACGTGGTACTCACCGTGGCGTGATCGCCACGCCCTCCCGAAAGAGCGACATTCGAATATGACACTTCGTGATTCGTCGCCGCGCCTGTCGCGGCGCGGCTTCCTCGCGGCCGGCGCCGCCGCGCTGGCGGTCGGCGGT
>LATQ01000001.1:1642365-1647674 GCA_001017865.1 Rhodococcus sp. IITR03 | reverse complement strand
GAGGCGTTGCGCGCCACCTCATGCTGTGGAGCGAACTCGCCGGACGCGAAGAGCGTCTCGGCCTGGAAGTGGGGCCGGATCCGGATCCGATCGCCGTCGCCGCGATCCACCGCTGGGCACGCGGGGACGGACTCGCCGCCGCCCTGCGCACCGCATCGGATGCGGGGCTCTCGGCAGGCGATCTGGTCCGGCGTTATCTGCGCACCCTCGACCTCGTGGATCAGACCGGACTGTGCCGGCGCGACGATCTGCCGCCGGTCTCGTTCACCCTGACCTGAGAACTGCAGCCCTGCAGCCCTGCAGGACTGCAGGATCTACGGCATCGACGCTCTAGGGCATCGAGTACTCGACGGAGCACAGCCGCTCGGACAGTTCCCACAACCTCCGCGCCAGGATCTCGTCGCGTGACCGCGAGGTGGACTGCACCCGCTTCGGCCGGCCGCGCATCTCGAAGAAGGAATCCGGCCCGTAGTAGCCGCCCGGTTCCGCCTCCGGCGAGGTCGCCGCGTAAAGAGTCGGGAGTGCGCCCTGCTGCGGGGACTGCCCGATGATGGGGGTGACGAGTTCGACGATCTTCCGTGCCAGGACTCGCTGCGGTACTGCAGATTCGTCGACGAATAACCCGGATGTGCAGCAAGCGAACTCACGCTCGATCCGGCGGCGCTGAGGCGCCGCTGCAGTTCGTACGCGAACAACAGGTTCGCCAGCTTCGACTGCCCGTAGGCGAGCCACCGTTCGTAGCGGCGACGTTCCCAGTCGATGTCGTCGAGATCGATGCTGCCGATGCGGTGCATCGTGCTGCTGACCGTCACCACCCGGTCGGTGATGCGGTCGAGCAGCAACCCGGTGAGGGCGAAGTGGCCGAAGTGATTGGTCCCGATCTGCATCTCGAAACCGTCGGCCGTCCGCCGCAGCGGCACCGCCATGACACCGGCGTTGTTGACCAGGACGTCGATACGCTCGTGCCGGGCACGCGCCTCGTCGGCGAACGCACGGATCGACGAGAGATCCGCCAGGTCCAGACGGCGCACGGTCGCGCGGTCGCCGAGGTCGGCCGCGACCGCCTCACCCTTGGCGACATCGCGGCAGGCGAGCACCACCTCGGCACCGGCCCGCGCCAGCGCCCGGGCGGTCTCCGCACCGAGTCCGCTGTTGGCCCCCGTCACGACCATCGTGCGTCCCGACAGATCCGGAATATCGTTCGTGGTCCACCCCATGCCCGCCACCCTACGGACGCGCGCCGCGTGGCGACACCCCTGTTTCCGGCGTCGACGGGCCCGATGGATCGCGTCCTCGCCGTGGGGCGCACCTGCTCGTAGACTTCCCCGGAACTCACGACCGCAGGCGCGCGGGGGCGCATGCACGACAGGGAGGTTCCATCGATGGGGCACCACCCCGGACGTCCGGACCGCGAACTCGCCGCAGCGTTGCGGAACGGGGAGCCGGACGCCACGGCAGCGGTCTTCGATCGTTTCGCCCCCGGCCTGTACGCGTACGCGTGCGGCTTCGTCGCCGTGTCGTCGGCCTCGGACGTGGTGTACGACGCGGTCTGGACGGCGAGCGCGCGGATCCGTTCGCTGCGCGACGAGAGCCTCCTGCGGGCCTGGCTCTACGCCGTGGTCCGCGCCGAATGTATCCGTGTGCTCGAGCGCACCGGCTCCGCCCTCGAATACCTCCCCGCGGCCGACCCCGCCTATCAGGCCGCCTCCGAGGTGCTCGACGTCCGTGAGGCGGTCCACCTGCTCGACGGCACCGCCCGCGAGGTCGTCGACCTCACGGTCCGGCATCACTTCTCGTCCCACGAGATCGAGGCAATGCTCGGCTCCGCCGGCGACGGACGTGTCCTCGCCCATGCGCAGGACTTCGTCGACCGTGCGGTGCCCCGGGTGCCGAACGCTCTCGGAACGTTCTCGCTTCTCCCGTTCACTCCCCTACCCGCGCACCTGCGGGGACGGCTGCTCGCGGTGCAGCCCTCGGAGGCGGAACTGATCGATCTCGGGCGCCGTCTCGAACCGCTGGACCGGGAGGGCTTCCCCCGTCGCGATCGCCGGACGAAGCGCACCGTTCCCGTCATCGCGGCATCGGTGGCGGTGTTCGCGGTGCTGGGTGTCGGCGCGTTGTTCGTGTTCCCGCAGGCCGAGCCCGTCGAGCGGCAGGTCCTGCGTCCTGCCGCCGAGCCGACACTCGACATGGGGTCGCCGGTCGCGACGACCACGACCGCAGCGACGACCGAGACCACGACCACCGAGCCGCGGAGACGACGACGGAGGAACCCGAGGTCGAGGCACCGGTGGTGACCACCACCTCGGCACCGACCGCCGAGCCGGATGCGGAAACCACCGCCGCCCCCACCACCACGGCGACGTCGACCCCCGGTGGTTTCACCAGGCGCGGTGGGCCGGGACGCGACACCGAGCCGGACGAGGACCGCCCCAGCCGGGACACCGAGGAGAGCGACGCGCCGAACACGGGGACGCCTCGCCCCACCACGGGTACGCCCACCATGCGCGGCCGATGCCGACGCTGCCGACCTTCCCTCCGCGCGGCGGCGCGTGAGGGCGCATCCCTGTCACACGGCGGAGACGAGGACGTAACACGACGGGTCTACCTTCGCGGAGTCGAGCACTCGCATTCCGGTGACGAAGGAGGACCCGGTCGTGGCACCACGCCGTAGATCCGCGTTGCTGGACGAGCTGCGCGTCGACGTACCGGGCCGCCCGCAGGACGTGATCCTCGAGGAGCTGCGCCGCGCCTTCCTCTCCGGAGCCGCACCCCCGGGCACACCGATCCCCGTCGGGGAGGTCGCGGAGTTGTTCGGGGTGAGCCGCATCCCGGTTCGGGAGGCACTCAAGACCCTCATCGGCGAAGGCCTCGTGACCCACCGGCAGAACCACGGATACATCGTCGCCCAGCTGACGATCGCGGAGCTGCGCGAGATGTACCTCGTCCGTGAGACTCTCGAATCGGCGTCGCTCGCGGCGGCCGTGCGCAACGCCACCGAGGAGGACGACCGGCGCGTCGAGGAGTCGCATCGACTTCTCGAATGCGCTGTGCAGGAAGGAGACTCGCGTGGCTATCACCGCGAGAGCCGCGTCTTCCACATGGCCCTCACCAGGCCGTCCCGCATGCACCGCCTGCTGCACATGCTCGAATATGCCTGGAACATCACCGAACCCGTGCAGCCGATGGTGCACGTGAGCGATTCCGAGCGCGCCGAACTCCATCGCGAGCACGAGGCGATGCTCACCGCTTTCCTGGCGCGCGACACCGACGCGCTGCTCGCGGCGTCCGAACACCACAACCGGCATCTCGACGTCGCCATCTCCGGCCTCACCGCCGAATCCGGCCTGCTTCCCGCCGAAGATATACATTTCGGGTAACTCTCCGGCAATATCGCCCCGTTACGGTCTGCACATCGGAATTCACCACTGCCGTTGATGTTCCGTCGATCGATTCGACTCCGCCCACCGGCCTCGCACCGGGGCACGGGCGGCTCCCCCTCGCACAGGAGCAGGCATGACCGAAGTGCTGACACCGAGCGCCGGTAGCGTCCCCACCGCACCCCCGCCGCCCACGACCGGATACGACCCGCGGTTGACCAACGACGACCTCGCCCCGCTGAAGAACCAGCGGTGGGGCTCGTACAACATCTTCGCGTTCTGGATGTCCGACGTCCACAGCGTGGGTGGGTACGTCACCGCAGGCAGCCTGTTCGCTCTCGGTCTGGCCAGCTGGCAGGTCCTCGTGGCCCTGCTCGTGGGCATCACGATCGTCTACTTCTTCTGCAATCTCGTCGCCAAACCCAGCCAGGTCACGGGCGTGCCCTATCCGGTGATCTGCCGCAGCGTCTTCGGCGTTCTCGGCGCGAACATCCCCGCGATCATCCGCGGCCTGATCGCGGTGGCGTGGTACGGGATCCAGACCTTCCTCGCCTCGGCAGCACTGGACGTGGTACTGATCAAGCTGTTCCCCTCGCTCGCGCCGTACGCGGTGGTCGAGGACTACGGATTCGCCGGCCTGTCCGCACTCGGATGGGTCAGCTTCCTGACGCTCTGGGTGCTGCAGGCCTGCGTGTTCTGGCGCGGCATGGAGTCGATCCGACGGTTCATCGACTTCTGCGGCCCTGCCGTCTACGTCGTGATGTTCCTGCTGTGCGGTTACCTGATCTCCCAGGCCGGGTGGAGTGCGATCGATCTGACCCTCGGCGAGGTCACGCACACCGGATGGTCGTCGGTGCCGGTCATGCTCGGCGCGATCGCCCTGGTGGTCTCGTACTTCTCCGGCCCGATGCTCAACTTCGGCGACTTCTCCCGGTACGGGAAGTCCTACGCCGCCGTCAAGAAGGGCAACTTCCTCGGTCTGCCGGTGAACTTCCTGGTCTTCTCGCTGCTCGTGGTGATCACCGCGTCGCTCACGCTGCCCGTCTACGGCGAGTTGATCACCGACCCGTCGAGACCGTCGCCCGCATCGATTCGACCTTCGCGATCGTGCTCGGCGCGCTGACCTTCGCCATCGCCACGATCGGCATCAACATCGTCGCGAACTTCATCTCGCCGGCCTTCGACTTCTCGAACGTCAGCCCGCAGAAGATCAGCTGGCGCGCCGGCGGCATGATCGCCGCGGTGGGCTCGGTGCTCATCACCCCGTGGAATCTGTACAACAACCCCGAGGTCATCCACTACACCCTGGAAACCCTGGGCGCGTTCATCGGTCCGCTGTTCGGCATCCTCATCGCCGACTACTACCTCGTGCGCAAGCAGAAGGTGATCGTCGACGACCTGTTCACGATGTCGGAGAAGGGTGCGTACTTCTACCGCAAGGGCTACAACCCGGCCGCGGTGATCGCGACCGTCGTCGGCGCCGTGATCGCGATGATCCCCGTGCTGTTCAACGATGCTCCCGGCATGGGAACCGCCGCCCAGTACAGCTGGTTCATCGGCTGCGGTCTCGGCTTCGTCGTCTACCACCTGCTCGCGACCCGTACCCGCCTCGCAGTCCGTCTCCCCGACCGGGTCGCACAGGAAGCAGGCTGATCCTCCATGTTCATCAAGGTCGTCAACCCGAACACCACGTGTCGATGACCGCCACGATCGAGGCGTGTGCCCGGACCGTCGCAGGTCCGGCACACGCGTCGAGGCGGTCAGCCCCGCGATGGGACCTCCGTCGATCGAGAGCCACTACGACGAGGCACTCGCCGTGCCGGGCATCCTCACCGAGATCGAGAAGGGTGAACGCGACGGCGTCGACGGCTACGTCATCGCGTGCTTCGGCGATCCCGGGCTGGACGCGGCGGCGCGCGAGCGCGCGCC
>LATQ01000001.1:1628789-1642265 GCA_001017865.1 Rhodococcus sp. IITR03 | reverse complement strand
GCCCGCGCCGCCGACCTCTACGCCGCGGGCGTGCCGCTCGGCCTCGGTGTCGACGGTGCCGCGAACGCGAAAGTCGTGCTGCATGCTCGAAGAGGCCCACCACGCCGCCCTGTTCGCCCGTGCCCGCAGCGGCCCCCGCGCCATGACGGTGCGGCAGAGTCTCGAACTCGCCACCATCGGCGGTGCCCGGGTCCTCGGGCGCGAGAACGAGATCGGATCGATCGAGGCCGGCAAGCTCGCCGATCTGGCGCTGTGGCGGATCGACGGCCTCGCCCACTCCGGCATCGCCGATCCGGTCGCGGCCTCGTCCTCGGCAGCACCCCGCCTCTCGAACTGCTGTTGATCAACGGTCGCGAGGTGGTCGTCCGTGACGAGGTCCGCACCGTCGACGAGGACGTCG
The DNA here is from genome assembly GCA_001017865.1 of Rhodococcus sp. IITR03. The sequence continues at coordinate 1,641,865 of LATQ01000001.1, read as the reverse complement.
TGGCACGGCAGGTCGCGGCGGAACACGCCGCGCTGGTCGCCAAGGCGGGGTGAAGGCGATGGATCTGCACAACATCACCGCCTACGACATCGCCCGCGACCGCGCCGATCTGACCTTCGAGGACGGCGCGGCCCCGCTCGGCGGCGGCACCTGGCTGTTCTCCGAACCGCAACCGCACCTGCACCGACTCGTGGATCTGTCCGGCCTCGACTGGCCCGCGGTGACCCGGCATCCCGACGCCTGGAGATCGCCGCGACCTGCACGGTCGAACGCCTGGCTGCACTCTCGGACGAACCGGAATGGTGTGCGGCACCGCTGTTCCGGCAGTGCGCCGAGGCGTTGCTGGCGTCGTGGAAGATCTGGAAGCGCGCCACGGTCGGTGGCAACATCTGCCTGTCCTTCCCCGCCGGCGCCATGATCTCGCTGGCGACCGCGCTCGACGCGGACGCGGTGATCTGGACGATCGACGGCGGCGAACGGCGGATCCCGGTGGCCGATTTCGTTCTCGGAGTCGCCTCCAACGCCCTCGCACCTGGAGAGCTCCTGCGGAGCATCCGGATCCCGTTGCATGCTCTGAATTCCCGCACGGCCTTCCGCAAGATCGCCCTGTCGCCGCTGGGGCGCTCGGGAGCGGTCGTGATCGGGCGCCGCGACGACGACGGCAGTGTCACGCTGTCGATCACCGCGTCGACGGTGCGTCCCTGTCTCCTGCGGTTCACGGAGATCCCGTCGGCACAGGCGTTGTCCGACGCACTGGCCCGTCTCGTCCCGGCAACGAGCTACTACACCGATGCGCATGGCGCCGCCGACTGGCGACGTGCCGTCACCGCGATTCTCGCCGAAGAGATCCGCACCGAGCTGTCGAATGCTGCGCTGTCGAATACGGAGGTCCAGCCGTGAAACTCACCGTCAACGGCCGCGAACGCGACGTCGACCCCCGGCCCGGCCAGTGCCTGCGCACCCTGCTGCGCGAGACCGAACACTTCGAGGTCAAGAAGGGCTGCGACGCCGGCGATTGCGGCGCGTGCTCGGTCCTGCTCGACGGCGAACCCGTCCACTCGTGCGTGGTCCCGGCCGTGCGGGTCGAGGGCCGCGAGGTCACCACGGTCGCCGGACTGGGCACCCCCGACGACCTGCATCCCGTCCAACAGCGATTCGCCGACGCCGCCGGTTTCCAATGCGGCTTCTGCACCGCAGGCATGATCGTCACCGCGTCCACCTTCACCGACGAGGATCTCGACGACCTGCCGAAACGTTTGAAGGGCAACCTGTGCCGGTGCACCGGCTACCGTTCGATCGAGGACGCCCTGCGGTCGCGCACCAACGTCGAACAGGTCGAAGGCCCCTCGTGCGGTCGCTCGCAGCGCGCGCCGGCCGCGACGCGTGTCGTCAGCGGCACCGAGCCGTACACCCTCGACACCACCGTCGAGGGCCTGCTGCACATCGCCGTCCTCGGCAGCCCGCACACCCATGCGCGCATCCTCTCCGTCGACGTCTCGGCCGCCGAGGCACTCCCCGGTGTCCACGCGGTGCTGTACCACCGTGACGCCCCGGCCACCACCGCCTATTCGACCGCACGTCACGAGAACCGCAACGACGATCCCGACGACACCTACCTGTTCGACCGGGTCGTGCGCTTCCGGGGACAGCGGGTCGCCGCGGTGGTCGCTGAGAGCCCGGCGATCGCGCACCAGGCGCTCGCGTCGATCCACGTCGAGTACGAGGAACTGCCCTTCGTCCTCGATCCCGACGAGGCCCGGCAACCCGGGGCTCCCCTCCTGCACGCCGACAAGTCCGCCGACGCGCGCATCGCCGATCCCGGACGCAACGTCGTCGCCGCGATCCACGGCAGCAGCGGGGACGTCGACGCGGCGGTCGCCTCCGCTGCGGCGGTGGTGCAGGGACGCTGGCAGACTCACCGCGTCCAGCACACCCACCTCGAAACACACGGAGCCATCGGGCATCTCGACGAGACCGGTCGGCTCGTCATCCGCAGTTCCACACAGGTGCCTTTCCTGGTGCGCGACGAGTTGTGCCACATCTTCGGACTCGACCGGGATCGGGTGCGCGTGCACACGGCCCGGGTGGGCGGCGGTTTCGGTGCCAAGCAGGAGATGCTGGTCGAGGATGTCGTCGCGGCGGCGGTCCTGAAGACGGGGCGCCCGGTGCAGTGGGAGTTCACCCGCTCCGATCAGCTCACCGTCGCTCCGTGCCGGCATCCCATGCGGGTCGACGTCACCCTCGCTGCCGACGCCGACGGTGTCCTCACCGCCCTCGCGATCGACGTGCTCGCCGATGCGGGCGCTACGGCAACCACAGCCCCGGGGTGATGTTCCACGGCTGCACAGAGTCGATCGCGGTGTACCGGTGCCCGAACAAGCGCGTCGACGCCGAATCCGTGTACACGAACAACCGGCCGTCGGGTGCCTTCCGCGGTTACGGCCTCGGCCAGGTGATCTTCGCCGTGGAGTCGGCCATGGACGAACTCGCCGGAAAACTCGGCATCGATCCGTACGAGTTCCGGCGCCGCAACATCATCGTGCCGGGAGACCCGCTGGTTGCCGCGCATCCCGAGGGCGCCGACCTGACATACGGCAGCTACGGACTCGACCAGTGCCTCGATCTTGCCGAACGGGCGATGACACGCACCGGCGGCCGGCCCGCGCCGACCGGTGATCACTGGCGGATCGGCGAGGGCATGGCGCTCGCGATGATCGCGACCAACCCGCCCAACGGGCACATCTCCGAGGCGTCGATCGAACTTCTGCCCGACGGCCGGTATCTCGCTCGGGTGGGCACGGCGGAGTTCGGCAACGGCACCACCACCGTCCACACCCAGATCGCGGCCACCGCTCTCGGCACCACCCCCGACCGGATCGTCGTCCACCAGTCCGACACCGACGTCACCACTCACGACACCGGCGCGTTCGGTTCGTCGGGCACGGTCGTCGCGTCGAAGGCCCTGCTGGCAGCCTCCCACGAACTGCGACGCAGCATGACCAAGGCCGCTGCGGAGCTGACCGGCCTCGACCCGGAGCAGGCCGAACTGCAGGCCGACGGCGTGCGGTGCGGCGATCGTCTCGTCCCTCCCAGTGAGCTGCTGCAGGTCGCGGGTGGCCGGTTGCGCGCCGAGGGCCGGCACGGCGGTCTGCCGCGGTCGCTGTCGTTCAACGTGCAGGCATTCCGCGTCGCCGTCGACACCCGTACCGGCGAGGTGCGGATCCTCCGCTCGGTCCAGGCCGCCGATGCCGGCACCGTCCTCAACCCCGAGCAGTGCCGCGGCAGATCGAAGGCGGCGCTGCGCAGGCGCTCGGTGCGTCGATGTACGAGGAGATCATCACCGACGACGCGGGTCGCGTGACGACGGATGTGTTGCGCAACTACCACATTCCGCAGTTCGCGGACGTCCCCCGCACCGAGGTCTACTTCGCCGACACCTACGACGAACTCGGCCCCATGGGCGCGAAGTCGATGAGCGAGGCCCCGTTCAATCCGGTGGCCCCGGCGCTGGCGAACGCCGTGCGCAACGCCATCGGGGTGCGGCCGCACGAGCTGCCGCTCTCCCGCGACCGTATCTGGCGCCTCATGCAGTGAGACCGATCCGCCGAGACCGGTGTTGTGTGCGATTTCCGGCTGGAAATCGCACACAACGTCGGTCTCGTTCCGTAGATCCGGCCTATGTCCGGACGCGCTCGGTGCACCACTCCACCAGTGCCGCCGCGAGGTCGTCGCGGGCGGACAGCTGTGGTGCATGGTCGGACTCGAGCGACACGACTTGCGCACCCGGGGTGAGGCGTTGCATCGCCCGCTGGGTGACGAGGGGAACCGAACGGTCCAGTGTCGCTTCGATGTACAGGCGCGGCAGCGCCCGAACCGTTCCGGCGTCCAGCTGGGTGCCATGAGCCGGGCGGTTTCGAGTTGCGGCACGAGTCGGCGTGCGGCACCGATCGCGTCGGCCGCATCCGTCTCGTGGAAGAACACCGCGGCGCCGGCCTCCGGGGGCACGATCGTGCCGCGACCGTCGTCGGTGGGTTCGAGCCACCGCGAGATACCCACCGGCGCTTCGAGACCGATTCCGTCACAGAGCATCCCGAAGTCGACCCCGGACGGGAGCATCATCCCCGCCATGTAGGCGACCCCGGCGACACGTTCCGGCAGCATCTCCGCGACCTGCGTGACGACGATGCCACCACCGGAATGACCGACGAGGATCACAGGGCCATCCAGTCCGGCAACGTGGTCGGCCACGACCGCGGCGACGTCGTCGAGCGTCACGTCGTCGGCGCCCCATGATCCGACACCGGGAAGCGCGAGCGGGTGTGGGACGTGCCCGGACCGGCGGAACGGTTCGAGCAGCGTGTCCCACACCCAGCTTCCGGCCCACGCGCCGTGCACGAGCACGACATGACTCACGCGCGGTTCTCCCCCGTCGCCGCCAGCACACGGGCGGCTTCGCGCACAGCAGCGGTGTTGGCCTTGCCGTGCCGCGACCCGGCGAGCTTGGCCTTGATGTGATCGCGGATCAGGATGGGTTCGTAGGGCTCCGGGCCCGCATATTCGGGCAGGGTGGAGACCACCGCGTCGACGTTGCGTCGTGGAAGAACGCCACCGAACGACGGCGTCGGATACGACCGTCGACGATCGGTGGCTTGACGCGGTGCAGCGTCGACATCCACCGGTCGTCGGTGATGCGGGCGGTGAGATCACCGAGATTGACGAGCAGAGCCCCAGGCAGCGGTTCGACGTCGTGCCAGATTCCGTCGGACCCGAGCACTTGCAGCCCTGCGACCCGGTCGGCCCACAGCACGGTGACGATCCCGAAGTCGGTGTGCTCACCCATGCCGGTGAGGTCGCCGTCGAGGTCGACGGTGCCCTCGGGCAGCGCGTAGTTGTTCATGCGCAACACGTCGATCGAGTGGTCGGTGAGCTGTTCGAAGTAGTCGGGAGCCTGCCCGAGCGCGTCGGCGAAGATCCGGGTGAGGGTCCGCGCGACCCGCGAGGCCTCGATGAAATAGGTCTGCACGCGGTCCTCGAAACCGGGGACGTCGGGCCAGACGTTGAGTCCGTAGTCGTCCTCCGACAGGTCCAGGTGGGGGAACGACCGGGCCTCCACGCCGACGTTGTATGCCTCGAAGAAATCGTTCATGCGGCTGGCGGATTCGACGCCGAGGCTCAGGCTCAGCGACTCGCTCTTGGGCGGGCTGTATCCGCGGTTCGCGCCGACCACCCGGTACTGCTGCTTGTCGTCCATCGGCAGACCGAAGAAGTCGTCGAGGCGCCGGTGAGGCCGTCGACCACCGGATCGGGTATGCCGTGCCCGAGGATCTGGACGAATCCCACACGGCTGCAGGCTTCGTCGATCTCACGGGCGACACGGGCGCGTTCGGCATCCTCGCCGGCCCGGACGTACGGGCCGATGTCACCGCCGGCCCGGACGTACGGGCCGATGTCGACGGCGGGAACGACGAAGGCGTCAGACGGCGACTGGTTCATGGGCAACTCCGTGGGGAGAGGTGGTACCGGCCGAGGTGACGGGGGCCGGCGTGCCGGACCGGGACGCGCGAGCCAGTGTCCCGAGACGAGTGTGGTTGAACAGCAGGTTCAACGAGAACGCCGCGATTGCGGCGAGCGTGATGCCGCTGCCGAGCAGGATCTGCGCGGCGGACGGGAAGCGCTCGAACATGCCCTCGGCGAGTTCCGGCAGCAGACCCACACCCACCGCGACGGCGGCGATCGTGGAGTTGATGCGGTCGGACAGGTCCACCGAACGCAGTGTGTTGATGCCCACGAGGGCGACGGTGGCGAACAGGATCAGGCCGACACCGCCGACGACCGGCTTCGGCAGCGCCGCGACCACCGAGCTCACCTTCGGCAGCGCGCCGAGGACCACGAGGATCACACCCGACGTGGCGGTGACGTAGCGGCTGTACACGCGGTGGTGGCGACCGCACCGACGTTCTGGGTGAAGACGGTGTCGACGAAGGCGTTGAAGACACCGGCGAGCACAGCGGACGCTCCGTCGCCGGCGAGTCCGCGGGCGATGTCACCCTTGCTGACGCGCTTGCCGGTGATCTCGGCGACGGCGAGCATGCTCGCGGTGGATTCGGCGAAGACCACGGCCATGACGATGCTCATGGCGACGACCGCGGTGATCGGGAATTCGGGTGCGCCGAAGTGGAAGGGGGCGGGCAGACCCACCCACGACGAACCGGCCACGCCACCGAGGTCGATCAAGCCGAGCGGGACCGCGACGACCGTGCCGACCGCGAGGGCGATCAACACCCCGAGCTGCGCCCAGATGCCGCGACCGAGGCACAGGAAGCCGACGGCGACGACGATCACCAGCACGGCCAGGGCGATGTTGGTGGGCGAGGCGAAGGTGGGAGACGACGGGTCGGTGCCGACGATCAGCACCTGCACGCCGATGAGCGAGATACCGACGACGGTGAGGACGGCACCGGTGACGAGCGGCGGGAAGAACCGGATGATCCTGGCGAACGGCCAGGCCAGGGCGAGACCGACGATGCCGCCGATCAGCATGGAGCCGTAGACGGCCTGCAGGCCGTATTCCTTCGCGATGAGGATCATCGGCGTCAGGCCGGCGAAGGTCGCACCGCAGACGATGGGCAGGCGGACGCCGACGAGTTTGCCGACACCGAGGCTCTGGACGATGGTGATCAGGCCGGCGATCAGCAGGTCGGCGCTGATGAGCATCGCGATGGTGTCGCGGTCGAGTCCGACGGCCGCGCCGAAGACCAACGGGACGGTGATGCATCCGGTGTACATGATGAGGACATGCTGGAGGCCGAACGCGAGCTGCCGGAGGAACGGCAGTCGCGCGTCGACGGGGTGCGGTGAGGTCATGTGATCGCTCCCATTTCGGATGCAGTGCTGTATACGGTGCCGGATACAGCTTGGGGGCCGAAGTTTTCGGGCTCGAGTCATCGTGTTTCGTGCGGGTAAGAAACCGCTCACCGCACCCGCATCAGAACTAGGTCAGCCGTCCGTTCACGCGCAGGCGGGCGATGCCGCCGTCGGGATAGACGTCGAGCCGCACGAACTCCACCGGCGTCGGCGAATCGACGCGGAAACGATGCCGGCAGTCCGGCAGCAGTGCGGTCCGCGGCACGAGTTCGACCCAGGACGATTCGTCGGACATCGCGTCCTCGCTCGGAATTCCGCTCAGGCGTACCGCTCCCGGTGCGTTGCCGACGAAATAGGAGGTGTCGATCTCCACGTGGTCGACGCAGCCCTGCCCGGCGAGGCGGATCACCACGTAGTCGTTGCCGTCGTCGCGGCGGCGGGCGTTCTCCCAGCCCTCCCCCATGTGCCGCGAGCGACCGAGGCCGATGATGTTGCGCGGCGACGAATAGAAACGGTTCGAGCACGCGACGACGTCGCCACCGTTCTCGAGGGCCGCGAGATCGATCGTGCCCGTGAGGAAGGCCGGGTCCGGGCGGGCATGTCCGTGCACGCGGAATCGGGCCACACCGCCGTCGGGAAAGATGTTCAGGCGCAGATGCGTCCAGCGCCGGTCGTCGTCCACCGCGAAGGCGTTCGCGGTATCGCCCTTCAGGGCCACGCGCTCGAGGACCGGTTCCCACGGCGCGTCCAGCAACTCCTGATCGGTCGGGTAGCCGTCGAGGTTCACCCCGTCGACGGACGCGTAGGGCGGGTAGTTGCCCGTGAACCAGGCGGTGTCGATCACCACGCCCTCGACGACACCGGGCACGCCGAGCCGGACCACCGCGAAGTCGTGCCCTGGTTCGCGGCGACGCCGGGTCTCCCACCCGTCGTAGACCTTTCCCTTGTGCCCGAACTCGGACGGATCGAAATCGGGTGCGCCCGGCGAGATCAGGTTCTCGCGACTCGCGAAGAACTCGTCGTTCGCATAGACGACGGCCCCGCCCAGCGATCGCGCGACGAGATCGGGCAGTTGCAGGAAATCTGCTTCGGTCAACGGTTTTCCTTTCGGGAGAGCAGCGCACCACGCGGTGCGGGGTCGGTGGCGCCGAGGGTGACCGTGAGCGGTTCACCGGCGAGCCAGGTCTGCCGCACGACCCCGGCGAGCGCGCGTTCGGCGTAGGGCGTCACGGCGTTGCGGTGGTGCAGCCGCTCCGGGAAGACCACGAACGCGTCGTCGGGTGCGAAGACGCACAGGTCGGCACTGTTGCCCACGGCGATGGCACCGCGGTCGGCCAGCCCCACGAGTCTGCGGTGCGACCGGCCATCCAGCGCACCACGTCGACGAGTGTGTGCCCGCGCTTGCGGGCCTCCGACCACACGATGGGCAGTCCGAGTTGCAGCGATGAGATACCGCCCCACGCCTCGCCGAAGTCGCCGGTGACGAACTTCTTCAGCTCCGGCAGGCACGGTGAGTGATCGGAGACGATGCAGTCGAGCGTGCCGTCGGCCAGGCCGCGCCACAACGCTTCCCGGTTACGGGCCTCGCGAATCGGCGGGCAGCACTTGAAATGTGTGGAGCCGTCGAGAATCTCCTCACTGAACAGCGACAGATAGTGCGGGCAGGTCTCCGCGGTGACGGGCAGACCCTCGGCCTTCGCCGCGGCCACGAGCGGAAGGCTTCCCGCATCCGACATGTGCAGGATGTGAACGCGGCATCCGGTCTGCCGCGCGCCGTCGATGACCTGGGCGACAGCGCGGGACTCGGCGACCGGTGGTCGCGAGTACAGGAAGTCGTCGTAGCGCGGTCCGGCGGGCGGGTCCTGCGCGTCGAGGGTCGGTCCGTCCTCCGCATGCACGATGAGCAGACCGCCGAAGCCGGCGATCACGCGCATCGCCTCGATCATCTGCTCGCGGTCCAGCGGTGGGTACTCGTCGAGACCCGAATACGCGAGGAAGCACTTGAAGCCGTACACCCCTGCGTCCCAGAGCGGTTCGAGATCGGCGAGGTTGCCGGGGATCGCACCACCCCAGAATCCGACGTCGACGGTGACCTGCTCGGCCGCGACCTTCTGCTTCACCTCGAGGGCCGCTACGTCGACGGTGGACGGGATGGAGTTGAGGGGCATGTCGACGATCGTCGTCACTCCCCCGGCCGCGGCGGCACGCGTGGCCGTCGCGAAACCCTCCCATTCGGTGCGGCCGGGTTCGTTGACGTGGACGTGCGTATCCACCAGGCCGGGGAGCAGCACCTCGTCGTCGGCGAGGACGATCTCCCGCGCACCGGCCGGAGCGGCACCGGTACTCGTCGATCGCGACGATGCGGCCGTCGCGCACATGGACGGCGCAGCTGCGTTCCTCGTCCCCCACCACGGCGCGTTGCGCGCGGATCACGGTGGTCATCGCGTCACCACCGTCGGTCGACCCGCAAGTCGGGCCAGGTGGTCGAGATTCGTGCCGGTGCGATCGCATACTTCCTTCTCGGTGAGGGCTCCGCAACTCGCTCCTCGCAGGAGGAAGGCGGCGAGAGCACGGGCGGTGGCGGGTTCGTCGAGATATCCCGACGACAGGGCCGGGTCGATGTAGGCCGCGATGCGTCCCGCGGCGGTGGACAGCGACCGGCGGTAGAACGCGAAGGTCGCGGCGTAGCGGGTGGGCAGCTGCGCCGGGTGCAGGTCCCACCCCTGGTAGAAGCCGCGGCGCAGCGACCGGTCGATCAGGCGGGCGTGCAGTCCCCATGCCGCGCGGATCTCGTCGCGGGTGCCGACGGGAAGGCGATTGGTGGACCCATCGGACAACCGCACCCCCGTGCCCGCTGCCGCGACCTGCATCGTGGCCTTGGCGTGGTCGGCGACGGGGTGGTCCATCGCCTGGTACTCCGCGGCGATGTCGCACGCGGCCGAGTAGTCGTAGGTGCCGTAGTGCAGCCCCGAACAGCGCCCCCGGGCCTCTCGGATCATCGTGGCGACGGCCGCGGTGCCGTCGGGTCCGCAGATCGCCTGCGGCGTCTCGATCTGGATCTCGAACCGCAGGGGTGCGACGAGCGGGTAGGTCGACTCGAGATGTTCGCAGACCGTCACCATGGCGGCGACCTGTTCGGGTGCGGTGACCTTGGGCAGTGTGACGACGAATCCGTCCGGGAGAGCGCACCTTCCGGTGAGTTCTCCGACGAAGGCGTCGAGCGTGCGGAGTCCGCGGCGCCGAGTGGCGGCCTCGAAGGACTTGAACCGGATGCCGACGAAGGTGTCGCGGTGGGATCGGTCGCGAGCGCGACGGCGGCACGGCGACGTGGGCGTCCTCGTCGGCGTCGCGTTCGTGCTCGGGAATGCCGGGGCGGGTGAAACCGTCCTCGAAGTCGATGCGCAGATCCTCGATCGGTTCGGTGCGCAGTTTGACCTCCACGAGCGGGAGGACGGCGTCGGCCAGTTCGGGTTCGATGCCGGTGACCGCGGCGAGGTCCGCGGGACCGTCGATGTGGGTGTCGAGGACGTCGAGTGCGTCGGCTCCCCACCGTGCTGCGATCCCGGCGTCGTAGCGGTCGGCCGGGACGTAGACGGTGTGCACCGGTTGGCGGGCACCGTCGGTCCCGGGATAGGTCGCGGCGTATGCCGCGTCGGTGTCCGCGAGCTGCGCGTCGAGCGCAGCCGCAAGCCTGTGCAATCCTGTCGGCACCCGAACTCCTGTCCTGTATCCACGGCTGTATACGTCGTGGTGCGCCGACGTTATCGGCGCCAGGTCATGTGTTCGGTTAACTGCGGTTACGGGCCCGTTACACATCGGCCGGAGCGGTGTTCGTCCTCGGCGGAACCCGGTCCGATGCCGTCGGATCGACGGCACAATGGTCGGCATGGAGCCGGAGCAGGGTCGCGTGATCGATTTCGTCAGCGCCGCGGAGTCGGCACGTGCGACCGCCGTTAGGGCGGCACGAGTTGCGCGGACCCCTGAGCGGGGAGCCGACAGCACCGAGCCCCGGCTGCTCCGCCAGATCTACGGGAGATCCTGCGCGACGAGCGTCGCGATCAGGACCGCAGCCTCGAGGACGTCGCCCGAACGGTCGGGATGTCGAAGCAGTACCTGTCGGAGGTCGAGCGTGGGCGCAAGGAGGCCTCGTCCGAGATGCTGCGGTCCGTGTGCGATGCGCTGGAGCTTCCGATGGAGCAACTGCTCGCGCGCGGGATCCGCCGGATGACCGCGCACCGCACACTCCGGACCACGGGTCACGCCGGCGTCGAGTTGTGCGCGGCATGACGGTATGACCACGTGACGGTGTGACGGGTCATCCGTCCCGGTCGACGACGACGTGATCGGCGAGACCGTAGGCCACCGCCTCCGTCGGTGAGAGGATCCGGTCGCGGTCGGTGTCGCGGCGCAGTTGTTCGATGTCGCGTCCGGTGTGCGCGGCCAGGATCTCCTCGGTCTGGGCCCGCACCCTCATCACCTCCGCTGCCTGCAGGGCCAGATCGGAGATGGTGCCCTGCCCCTGCGCCGACGGCTGATGCAGCAGTACCCGCGAATGTGCGAGTACGTGCCGACGACCGGGCGCTCCGGCCGCGAGCAGCACGGCGGCCGCCGAAGCGGCCTGTCCCATGCAATAGGTCGCGACCTTCGGGCGCAGGAACTGCATGGTGTCGTAGATCGCGAGCATCGCGGTGGACGATCCGCCGGGAGAGTTGATGTACAGGCCGATCTCCCGGTCGGGGGATTCGGCCTCGAGATGCAGCATTTGCGCCATCACGACGTTGGCGACCCCGTCGTCGATCTCGGTGCCGAGGAAGACGATGCGTTCGTTGAGCAACCGGCTGAAGACGTCGAACGACCGCTCCCCCGCCGGTGTGCGTTCGATGACGTTGGGGATCGTGTAGGTGCTCACCGTCCCAGTCCCATCTGCCGTCCGGTGGCGAACGGCGCCAGTTCGGCGAGCGACCCGACGACGGTGTCGATGATGCCGTACTCGCGTGCCTCTTCGGCGGTGAACCACCGGTCGCGGTCGCTGTCGCGTTCGATCTCCTCGAGTGAATGTCCGGTGGCGTCCGAGAGGATCTGCTGTGACTGCAGTTTCATGTATTCGAGATTCTCGGCCTGGATCGCGATGTCGACGGCCGTCCCCGAGAATCCGGCCGAGGGTTGGTGCATCATGATCCGGCTGTGGGCAAGACTCGCGCGTTTGCCTTGGTGCCCGCCGCGAGCAGGACCTGACCCATACTGGCGGCGAATCCCGCTGCCACGGTGACGATGTCGTTGGGAACGAGTTGCATCGTGTCGTAGATGGCGAGGCCGGCGAAGACGGATCCGCCGGGTGAGTTGATGTGCAGGACGATGTCGCGCCGGTCGTCGGCGGAGGCGAGCAGGACGAGTTCCGAGCAGACGCGCTCGGCCATCTCGTCGTCCACCTCTCCGGTCAGTCGCAGGATGCGCTGACGGAAGAGTCTGTCGGCCAGTTGGTCCCGGTACGAGAGTGGTTCGGTGGTCGTCATGCAGCCAGCCTGACCCCCGGCGGGCGCGAATCGGCGGTCCGTCTGCTCACGGCAGACGGACCGGTCGTTCCGGCAGGTCAGTCCCCCGCGGACCGGACGGCGCTGATCACCGCTGCGACGAGGACGGCCAGCAGCAGGATCACGAGCAGGACGGGTCCGAGCAGCAGCACCAGCGCGATCACGACGGCCAGGCCGATCTTCGCCTTGGTGCTGAGTCCGGAGATCAGCCCGCCCAGCGCGGCGAGGGCCGGGTTGCGACCCTCCAGCGCCGCCCGGATGCCGGCGAGGACCGCCTGCAGTCCCACGCCGCCGCTGGTGACCTCGCCGAGGAGCGAGTCCACCCATCCGCGGATCTTCCGGATCAGTCTCGCCCCGAGTCCCCGGAGTCCGGCCAGCGCGGTGCGGACACCGGCCCGCAGCGCATCCTTCAATCTCTCGAGGAGCGATGTGGGTTCCGGCGGTGCCTGCTCGGGCCGTGTCTGCTCGGATCGTGTCCGTTCACGCGCGGGACGGGTCGGTTTCCCTGTCCGCGCGTCGTTCACCGGCGGACGCGATCGTCGCCTCTCCTGCGGAGGCGCCGGCTTCGCACGAGCGCGGGGCGAGGCGTCCGAACGGTCGATGTCCGAGTGGTCGATCGGGACGAGGTTCGGGTCGAGGTGCGCCGCGAGCCGGTTCCGGGGTCGCGATCTCGACAGCCGC
>LATQ01000001.1:1616442-1628689 GCA_001017865.1 Rhodococcus sp. IITR03 | reverse complement strand
TTCCCCGGCCCGGCGCGCTGGCGGTCTCCGCCCTCGGTGGGTGGACCCCGGTGCACGCCGTCCCTTCCGGGTCCGCGGCCTCGACGCTCCCCACTCCTCCGGCGTTCCCCGCCGGCATCGACCTCTACCAGCAGGCATACCAGAACTGGTCGAAAGAGATCATGCTGGACGCATCTGGACCTGCGCGCCTCGCACCCCCGACGACGTGGTGCGCCTGGTGAACTGGGCGCACGAGAACGGATACACCATCCGCCGCGCGGGGCCATGCACGGCTGGACACCGCTGACGATCGTCAACGGTGCACCCGTCGACCGGGTGATCCTCGCCGACACCATGCTTCACCTCAACGGGGTCCAGGTGAACCCCGGCGGCTCCCCCGCGACCGTCACGGCAGGTCCCGGCGCGACACTCGACGCCATCACCACGGCACTGCAGAACCACGGTCTCGGTCTCGCGAATCTTCCTGCGCCCGGCGTGTTGTCGATCGCCGGAGCACTCGCCGTCAACGCGCACGGTGCCGCGCTGCCCGCGAACGGCGAATCCACCCTTCCCGGGCACACCTTCGGTTCGCTGAGCAATCTCGTGACCGAACTGACGGCCGTCGTGTGGGACGGCAGTGCCTACGCGCTGCGCACCTTCACCCGCGCCGATCCCGAGATCACCCCGCTGCTCACGCATCTCGGCCGGACGTTCATCACGTCCGTCACACTGCAGGCCGGGCCGAACTACCGCATGCGCTGCCAGTCCTTCACCGACATCACCTGGCAGGAACTGTTCTCACCCGCCGGCGCGCCGGGACGGACCTTCGAGTCGTTCGTCGATTCGGCGGGGCGGGCCGAGGCGATCTGGTATCCGTTCACGGAACGTCCGTGGATGAAGGTGTGGTCGCTCGCACCGGAGAAACCGCCCACCTCGCGCGAGGTGACCGGACCGTACAACTACCCGTTCTCCGACAACGTGCCCGAACCGATCACCGACCTGCTGGGGCAGATCACGGCCGGGAACACGTCGATCGCACCGGCTTTCGGGCAGACCTACTACGGCGTGACCGTGGCCGGTCTCGCGGCGACGGGATCGTCCGACATCTGGGGCTGGTCGAAGGATCTGCAGTTCTACATCAAGGCGACCACCCTGCGACTGACCGAGGGTGGCGGTGCGGTGCTCACGAACCGCGCCAACATCGCCAACGTGATCCACGACTTCGCGCACTGGTTCTCCGAGCGCATCGAGCACTACCGCAGCCTGGGACAGTTCCCTCTCAACGGTCCGGTCGAAATCCGTTGCTGCGGACTGGATCGGCCGGAGGACGTCCTCGTCCCGTCGGCCGGACCGCCGACGATCGCGTCGACCCGTCCGCGTCCCGACCACCCGGACTGGGACACCGCCATCTGGCTCAACGTTCTCGGTGTCCCGGGAACTCCCGGCATGTTCGCCTTCTACCGGGAGATGGAGCAGTGGATGCGGCAGCGGTACAACGGAAGCGACTCGACCTTCCGGCCGGAATGGTCGAAGGGCTGGGCGTTCGGTCCCGACCTGCCGTACACCGACGAGCAGATCCTGACGCAAGGCCTGCCCGACACCTACCGGAAGGTGTTCCGTCGGACGAGAACTGGGATTCGGCTCGCGCGGTCTACAACCGTCTCGATCCGCATCGGGTGTTCAGCAACACCTTCATCGACACCCTGCTCCCCTGATCTCCCACGGGCGTCCTCGCTCACCACGGCACAGCGCAGTCCTTTGCTAGGGTTCGCACCATGCGGAACATGCGAAGGTGGATCGGTGCTGCTGCTGTGCCCGTGCTGGTTCTCGCGGGAGGTGTGACACTCGCGGGAACCGCGGTGGCCCTTCCCGACACGGGTTCGGTCGCCGTGTCGAACGGCACCGACGCCCGGTGACCTTCGAGGCCGACGGCACCACCTTCCACGGCAGCCTCCGCAACCCGGACGGAGCCGCGGTCGCCGCCGCACTGCTGCTCCCGGGCAGCGGCCCCACCGATCGCAACGGCAACCAGCCCGGCTTCGCGTCCGACACCCTGGTGCGCACCGCGGACGCACTCGCCGCCCACGGCATCGCGAGCCTGCGCTTCGACAAGATCGGGGCCGGTGAGACGGGTCTCGGGTCCTACACGGTCGAGACCATCGGCGAGTACGGCTTCACCGAGCAGGTCGACCACGCCGAGGCGGCGGTGCGTCTGCTCGCCGAACGCACCGGAGTCTCCCCCGAGGAGATTCTCGTCCTCGGACACAGCGAGGGTGCACTGACCGCCCTCGCACTCGCCGATCGCAGTATCGGAAGCGGCTTCGCACTTCTCGCTCCGCTGCCGATGCGCTACCTGGACCTGCTGACCGTCCAGCTGAATGCCGTGGTGGATTCCGGGCAGCTCGGCCCCGACGGCGAGGCGGTCCGGGCCGACCTGTCGCGTGCCGTCGAGTCGCTGCGGACGACCGGGGCCTTCCCCACCGATCTGCACCCGATCCTCGCGCAGTTCGGCATGAACCCCGCGAACGCGAAGTTCCTCTTCGAGTCCGACCAGCTCGACCCGGCCGTGCTTGCCGCGGAGCTGGCAGCCGACACCCCGGTGCTGCTCACCTGCTCCGACAAGGATCTGAACATCAGCTGTGCGCAGGTCGAGCCGCTGCGGGACGCCCTCACCCACACCGACCTGCAGTTCGAGCACTTCACCACCGCGAACCACAGCCTCGAGGAGCTCGGCCCGTTGCAGCCCGGTCCGGCCGACCAGATGGCGCTGCTGCCCACCTCGTTCGAGTTCTCGACGGCGATCGACGGCTGGGCGGCCGCACGCGGTCGCTGACTGTCGTGCTGTAGGTGATTGTCGTGCTGTAGGTGATTGTCGTGCTGCAGCTGATTGTCGTGGTGTAACTCGGGTATCCCGGGCGCATGACAGCACTGCACGCCGTGGCCCTGAACTGCACGCTCAAGCCGTCCCCCGCCGAGTCCAGCACCGACAAGATGGTGGCGCACGTGTTCGACGCACTGTCGAAGCACGACGTCAGCGTCGAAACCGTCCGAGTCGTCGACTTCGACGTCAAGCCCGGTGTCGAAGCCGACATGGGCGACGGGGATCAGTGGCCGGAGATCGTCGAGCGCATCGTCTCGGCCGACATCCTGCTCGTCGCCACACCGACCTGGGTGGGACACATGTCGAGCGTCGCCCAACGTGTCCTCGAGCGGCTCGATGCCGAACTGTCGAACACCGATGACGAGAACCGTCCACGCATGGTGGGCAAGGTCGGGATCGCCGCAGTCGTCGGCAACGAGGACGGCGCGCACAAGATCGTCGCCGACCTGTTCCAGAGTCTCAACGACATCGGTTTCTCGATCCCCGCGCAGGCTCGACCTACTGGAACGGCGAGGCGATGTCGGGCACCGACTTCAAGGATCTCGACGAGATCCCCGAAGCGGTGCGCTCGACCACCGAATCCGTCGCCCGCAACGCCGTGCACCTGGCGACACTGTTGCGTCAGCGCCAGTACGCGCCCTACCCGGGATGAACCCGCCCGCCGGCCGGACGCCGACCGTCAGCGGCTGACGGCCTTCTGGTACCTGCGGATCGCGAACGGCACGAACACGATCAGCATCAACGCTGTCCACATCAGCGACGCGAGGACCGGATTCTGCAGGGGCCACACGTCGGGCGGCGGCACCATGGGATTGGTGTTGCCGAACAGTTCGCGGACCGCCTGCGTGACCGCCGAGATGGGATTCCACTCGGCGATGACGCGCAGCACCGTCGGCATCGACGACGGGTCGACGAACGTGTTGGCGATGAACGACAGCGGGAAGATCACCATGAAACTCGCGTTGTTGAAGACCTCCGGTGTGCGGATCCACATGCCGATCACGGCCATCACCCACGACAGAGCGTAGGCGAACAGCAGCAGCAACAGGTAGCCGGCGAGCGCCTCGCCCAGCGAGGTGTTGATCCGCCACCCCACGAGGAGACCGGTCAACGACATCACCACGAGGCTGAGCACGTTGATCAGCACGTCGGTGCTGGTACGGCCGATGAGTACCGCCGACGGGGCCATCGGCAGCGATCGGAACCGGTCGATGATGCCCTTCTGCAGGTCTTCGACCATCCCGAGGCCCGTCCAGGTGGACCCGAAGATGACCGTCTGGGTGAAGATGCCTGCGATGAGGAACTCCCGGTACGAGATGCCGGGGACGTCGATCGCACTGCCGAAGACGTAGGCGAACAACAGCACGAACATGATCGGCGACAGCGTCGTGAAGACCAGCAGATCCGGCACACGCTTGATCTTGATCATGTTGCGCTTGGCAATGGTCAGGCCGTCGGATGCGACCATCTCGAGTGTGTTCACGACACCGCCTCCTCGACCTTCTCGTCCGTCCCGCGACCGGTGAGCGTGAGGAACACGTCGTCGAGGGTCGGTTTCCGCAGAGCGACGTCGGAGACCCGGATGCCCGCGGCCGACAGCTTCCCCAGCGCCGTCACGAGCCCGTCGGTTCCGCCGCCCGAGTCGCCGCTGACCGGCACGGTGATGCGACCGGTGCTGCGCTCGACCCTGATCTCCCCAGCCGCCACCGATTCGAGCTCACGGACCGCTCGGTCTCGCTGGTCGGCGTCGGTCACGGCGAGTTCGATACGTTCGCCACCGACGCGGCTCTTGAGCTCGTCGGCCGTGCCGCGGGCGATGACCGCGCCCCGATCGATCACGACGATGTCGTCGGCGAGGCGTTCGGCCTCGTCCATGTACTGCGTCGTCAGCAACAGCGTCGTGCCGCGCTGTACGAGGGTGTCGATGACGTCCCACAACCCGAGGCGCGCCCGCGGATCGAGACCCGTCGTGGGTTCGTCGAGGAACAACACCGGAGGATCGGCGACGAGCGCACCGGCGAGATCGAGGCGGCGTCGCATACCGCCCGAATAACCCTTCACCGGGCGATCACCCGCTTCCTCGAGGTCGAACTGTTCGAGGAGCTCGCGGGCGCGGAGGCGACTCCGTTTGACGCCGAGGTGGTACAGCCGGCCGACCATCTCGAGGTTCTCGAACCCCGTGAGATATTCGTCGACCGCCGCGTACTGCCCCGACGCCCCGATCCGGGAACGAAGCTCCCGCGCCTCGGTGAGGACGTCGTATCCCGCCACTTCGGCGCGACCGGCATCGGGGACGAGCAGTGTCGTCAGCACCCGCACCGTGGTGGTCTTACCGGCGCCGTTGGGACCGAGCAGCGCGGTGACCGTCCCCTCCGGCACCCGCAGATCGACCCCGTCGAGCGCTCTGACCTGCCCGTATGTCTTGATCAGTCCTTCTGCAACTATGGCGTCGGCCATGAGTTTCTCCCTGACTGTGGTGGTGAGCACAGTGTGCACGAAGAGACCGACACGGTTCGACAGGTTTTCTCATCGCTCCGTCAGGCGGATCGCTCAGCCCGTCACCCGGGCGGCGTTGCCGGCATCGATCGGCAACACGGTGCCGGAGATGTGTGCGGACGCCTCGTCGGCGAAGAACAGGACCGCACGGGTGATCTCGGCCGGGTCGAGCCACGGCACCGGTTGTGCGTGCAGGGAGGCGAACACCGGGGCCACATCGTCGGCGGTCGGCTCTTCGAGGTCGGGCCGCAACATCCCGTAGAGCGCGTCGTTGTGGATCATCGGCGTGGAGATGTTGCCCGGGGCGACGGCGTTGACGGTGATGCCGTTCTGCGCGAGGTCCAGGGCCGCGCTCTTCGTCAGGCCGATCACGCCCCATTTCGACGCCGCATATGCGGCCATGTTGGTGTTGCCCGCTCGGCCGAGCATCGACGACACCGTGACGATGCGACCGTAGTCACGCTCGATCATCCCGGGCGCGACCGCGGCGACGGTGTTGAACACCCCGGTGAGATTGGACGAGATCGCTTCGTCCCACATCTGTTGCGGCATCCGGTGCACCGGTGCCGCCACCGACACCCCGGCATTGGCGACCGCGATGTCGATCCGCCCGAGTTCGGCGTGAGCACGGGCAACCAGAGCGTCCATCGCCGGACGGTCGGCGGTGTCGAGTGTCGCCGAGACGACCCGGCGACCGGTCGCCTCGACGAGTCGCACCGTCTCCGCCAGGTCCTCCTCGGTCGCCAGCGGATATCCCACCACCGGTGAGTCGGAGCACCGGTCGCAGACGACCACGTCGGCCCCTGCTTCGGCGAATGCGACGGCGTGCGAGCGTCCTTGGCCTCGCGCCGCTCCCGTCACGAATGCGACCCTGCCCTCGAAACCCATCATGACGTCCTTCCGTCGGCGCGTGATCGCCTCCCTTGTACGCGCCGGGAGAGAGGACAGGTGAGTAAGTCCCGGACAGCGGACGTGTCCGGGAACCAGACGAAGATCAGAGTCCGGTCCGGACCTTCACTCGTCCCTGCTCGACGGCCTCGTGCAGCGCCTGCAGGTCGCGTTCGTTGCGGTCGGCGTAGGACACCGCGAACGACGAGAGCGCCTCGTCGAACTCCTCGTCGGTGCCGAGATAGGCAGCCAGCGCGATCCGGTCGCCGGCCCGGGCGTGGGCATAGGCGAGGACCCGGCCGCAGAGTCGGCCGTAGAGTTTCATGCCCTTGGGCACCATCTCCTCGATCACCGCCGAACCCTTGCCGTCGCGGAGTTGGCGTATGTAGAAGTCCCGGTTCACGCCGTCGGCTCCGGCACCCTGCTGCCAGCCGAGGAAGATGTCGCTCGCGGACTGCATCAGCCGCTGACCGTTGACGACGCGTTCGCCCTCGTTCCGGAAGGTCGGACCGTCGACGTAGTACGACAGCACCGACCGCTGGGCCTCCTTCGCCTGGAGGAACAACGGATCGTCGTCGTCCGCACCCCGCAGCAGGAGGATCCACGCCCGCGTGCCGACGCTGCCCACTCCGACGACCTTCCGCGCGGCCTGGACCAGTTCGAACTGTTCGAGGAGGACCCGGCGGTCCCACTGCAGCGTCGCCCGGTACGAGCGGACACGGTCGTGCAGTTCGTCGTAGATCGCTTCGGCGTCGAGGTCGGCGAAGACCTCTTCGACGGGCACGATGAGCGGCGGGTCGCTGATGATCCGGCGGCGGCCGTCGGCGACGGTGGTGAGTTTCTCCAGCGCCTGGAGACTGTCGCGCCGTGAGGCCTTTTCGAGCGCCTTGCGGGTGCGCTTCTCCATCCGGGTGGTCAGCTTGTCGCCGAGCTCCGCCATCTCGGTGGTGGGATCGAGATGCGCGTAGCGCACCGCCATGTTCCCGAGTTGCGCCTGTCTGCAGATGGTCTCGCGGTACTCCGCCGCACATGCGCGGGTGATCTTCCGGCGTTCCTTCGCGGTGAACCCGTTGTCGCGACCGGCGATCTCGAGGCTCGCGACCAGACGCTTGACGTCCCATTCGAACGGTCCCGGATAGGTCTCGTCGAAGTCGTTGACGTCGAAGGCCGTTCTGCGTTCCGGGGTAGCGAACAGACCGAAATTGCTCGCGTGGGCGTCGCCGCACAGTTGCGTGTGCAGACCGCTGTTCGGTGTGCGCGACAGGTCGTCGGCCATCACGAGCGCGGCGCCGCGGTAGAACGCGAACGCCGATGTCGCCATGCGGCCGTAACGCACCGGGACGAGCTGCGGAACGCGGGTCTGCGCCTGACTCTCGAGCAGGGCGATCGGATCCCGGGACGACTTTCCGAGTTCGGCGAGCGACTCGACGGGAGTGACCCTCCGAGCGGCGAGACCGTTCTGGACCCGCTGTTCGCGGGTCGGATGCACGACATGCCCGTCCGTGACCGACACGGGTCCTCCCACAAGGTCCCACCGGAATGTGAGCCCT
The DNA here is from genome assembly GCA_001017865.1 of Rhodococcus sp. IITR03. The sequence continues at coordinate 1,620,895 of LATQ01000001.1, read as the reverse complement.
CATCGTAGGCACGCCCGCCCGTCGGTGGGAGGGAAACGGCGTCAGGACCGCGACAGCACCAGACCCGAGGTCGGAACTCCTGTTCCTGCCGTGACCAGGACGTGGCCGACGTCGTCGACCTGGTTGACGGCCGTGCCGCGGATCTGCCGGACGCCCTCGGCGATGCCGTTCATGCCGTGGATGTAGGCCTCGCCGAGCTGACCGCCGTGGGTGTTGATCGGCAGCCGCCCACCCACCTGGATGCCGTCGGCGACGAAGTCCTTGGCCTCTCCGCGTTCGCAGAATCCGAGTTCTTCGAGCTGCATGAGCACGTACGGGGTGAAGTGGTCGTAGAGCACCGCCGTGGCGATGTCCTGCGGTCCGATGCCCGCCTGCTCCCACAGTTGGTCGCCGACGATCCCCATCTCCGGCAGGCCCGTGAGCCCGTCGCGGTAGTAGCTGGTCATGATGTACTGGTCGGGGCCGCTCCCCTGCGCCGCGGCCGCGATCACCGCCGGGGTCTGCTTCAGGTCCTTCGCCCGCTCGGCGCTGGTGACGACGATGGCGACGCCGCCGTCCGATTCCTGGCAACAGTCGAGCAGGTGCAGCGGCTCGGCGATCCATCGCGAGTTCTGGTGGTCCTCGAGCGTGATCGGCTTACCGTGGAAGAACGCCTTCGGGTTGGTCGCGGCGTGGGCCCGATCGGCGACCGCCACGGCGCCGAAGTCGGCGCTCGTCGCCCCGGAGACGTGCATGTAGCGTTGCGCGACCATCGCGACGAACGAGGCCGGTGTGCTCAGCCCGTGCGGTAGGAGAACGCGTTGTCGGTGCCCGACGAATTCACCTGCGCGGCAAGGGCGGTGTTGACCTGTCCGTACCGCGCGCCGGACCGCTCGTTGAATGCCCGGTACGCGACCACCACGTCGGCCACGCCGGTCGCGACGGCCATCGCCGCCTGCTGCACCGTCGCGCACGCCGCACCGCCGCCGTAGTGGATGCGGGAGAAGAACTTCAGATGAGGTATCCCCACCGAACGGGCCACGGCCACTTCGGTGTTGGTGTCCATCGTGAACGAGACCAGACCGTCGGCGTCGGCCGGGGTCAGTCCCGCGTCGTCGAGGGCGGCGCGCACCGCCTCGGCCGCGAGACGGAGTTCGCTGCGGCCGGAGTCCTTCGAGAAGTCGGTCGCGCCGATGCCGACGATCGCCGCTGCACCCGACAGGCCGCTCATGCGGTGCCTCCGATCACGAAAGTGGCTGTGGCCGTGATGTGCTTGCCCAGACTGTTGGTACCGGTGATGTCGACGGTGACCAGTCCGCCCTCGACGGATGCAACGGTGCCCGAGAGGGTCAGGGTGTCGTAGGCGTACCAGGCACAGCCAGTCTCAGCGAGATCGACTTCACCACCGCGCGGGGCCGGCCCAGTCGGTGACGTAGCGCTGCACGAGTCCGGTGTCGGTGAGGATGTTGACGAAGATGTCCTTCGATCCGCGCTGCTGCGCCTTGTCGCGGTCGTGGTGCACGTCCTGGAAGTCGCGTGTGGCCAGGGCCGTCGACACGATGAAGGTGGGATCGGCGTGGATCTCGAGGGAGGGCAGGCTCTCGCCCGTCGTGACGGTCGGGGTGCTCACACGTCCTCCTCGATCGACTTCCAGGCGTACAGGGTCCACGGCTGCCCACCGGTCTCGTCGTCGCCGGGGAAATCGAGGAAGGTGACCTCGACCGGCATCCCGATGCGTACCTGCCCGGGTTCGACGTCGCGGAGTTCACCGAGCATCCGGACACCCTCGTCGAGTTCGACGAGTGCGACGACGAAGGGCACCTGCCGCCCCGGCACCTCGGGTGCATGGTGGACGACGAAGCTGAACACCGTTCCGCGACCGGAGGATACGACGTAGTCGGTGGTCTCCGACTTGTCGAGCCAGAGCGCCGGGACGGGTGGGTGCTGCAGGGTGCCGTCGGGGCGTCGCTGGATGCGCAGTTCGTGGGCGGCCACACCGTCCCAGAAGAACTGCGTGTCGCGGGAGACGGACGGGCGGAGCATCCGGGTGGGGTCGAGATCGTCGGGAACCGTGGAGGCGGGCCGGTCCTGCGGCGTCTCTGCGCTCTCGTCCTTCGACGGCGGCGCGAACTTCAGGATGCGGAAGAGCATCTCGGCGACGACTTCGTCGCCGACCTTCCACAGGTTGCGGGTGGTGAAGAACCAGCTCCCCGAGCCCGGTCCGCTTCGGGCCGACGACGTCCTCGAGGGTGGATTCGATCGTCACCTGCTCGCCGTGGCGCAGGTAGCGGTGGTAGATCTGGTCGCAGTTGGTGGCGACCACCGAGGTGTAGCCGGCGTCGTCGAGGATCTGCGTCATCCGGCCGAGCGGGTCGTCCTTCTCGCGTTCGGCGCCGAGGCCGCGCATCGTCCACACCTGCGCCATCGCGGGCGGGGCCACGAGACCGCCGTGACCGGCCGCGATCGCCGCGGTTTCGTCGGTGTAGATCGGGTTGTCGTCGCCGATCGCCTCGAGCCAGTTGCGGATCATCGGCATGTTCACCGGATCGCGCCCGGGTCGCGGCGCGGACGGGCCGTCGCCGCGTACCTTCTCGGCAGCCTGCAGGATCTCCTCGGGGGTCTTCCCCGGAACATCTCGTGTCCCCGAATGTCGTGTCACCGCATTCTCCTGCATCACCGAATTCTCCTGTGTCACCGAGGTACCCGCGGCATGCCCAGACCGGCGGTGGCGATCAGTTCGCGCATCACCTCGTTGACGCCACCACCGAAGGTGATGACGACATTGCGTTTGGCCATCATGTCGAGCCAGCGGAGCAGATCGGCGGTGTCGTCGTCGGCCGGATCACCGAAGGCACCGACGATTTCCTCGGCTAGGCGACCGACGCGCTGGATCCGCTCGGTGGCGAACACCTTGGTCGCCGAGCGTCGGCGATGTCCACGCGTCGTTGCTGCTCGCCGCGACCTGCCAGTTGAGCAGTTCGTTGAGTCGCCAGGTCGCGTGGATCTCGCCGAGTGCGCGTCGCACCTCGGGACGGTCCTGGAGTTCGTGGGCGCGGACCCACTCGACGAGCCGGTCGTAGATGCCGGCGACGCGACCGGCCGGGCCGAGCATGACGCGTTCGTGGTTGAGCTGGGTGGTGATGAGCTTCCACCTTGTTCTCCTCGCCGACGAGCATCTCGACGGGAACGCGCACGTCGCTGTAGTAGGTGGCGTTGACGTGGTGGGCACCGTCGCACGTGATGATCGGGGTCCAGCTGAAGCCGGGATCCTTGGTGTCGACGATGAGCACGGAGATGCCGCGGTGACGCGACTCGGCGGGGCCGGTGCGGACGGCGAGCCAGATGTAGTCGGCGTCGTGTCCCCCGGTGGTGAAGATCTTCTGCCCGTTGACGATGTAGTGGTCGCCGTCGCGGACCGCCGTGGTGCGCAGAGCCGCGAGGTCGGTACCGGCCTCGGGTTCGGAGTAGCCGATCGCGAAGTGCACCTCACCGGCGAGGATGGCAGGCAGGAACTTCCGCTTCTGCTCGTCGGTGCCGTAGACCTGCAGGGTCGGGCCGACGGTCTGCAGGGTGACGCTCGGCAACGGCACGTCGGCGCGGACGGCCTCGTTGGCGAAGATCTGCTGTTCCACGTCGCCGAAGCCGCGGCCGCCGAACTCGACGGGCCAGCCGACGCCGAGCCAACCGTCTTTGCCCATGCGACGCACGACCTCGCGGTAGGTGGGGCCGTGCCGCTCCGTGCGCATGATCGCGGCCTCCTCGGGTGAGACGAGGCTGCCGAAGTAGCGCCGCAGTTCGGCCTGCAGGGCGCGCTGGTCGTCGGTCAGATCGATGAACACCGGCCCCCACGAGGTCGAGTCGATACGAAGCGCCGCCGAGCAACCGGGCGAGGTCCTTGGCGGTCGACGAGTACTTGTGCAGCGGATAGGTCTCGTCCACCCCGACGCCGCCGTGCAGATGGTGCAGCACCCGCATCGCCGGTGGCAGTTCGGCGGCGATCCAGTAGGCGGTGACGTCGAGATCGTCCGCGGCGTCGAGACCTTCGGCCAGGCGCCAGACCGACGACAGCGCCGCGACGTGCAGGGTGCGGGCGGTGACGTAGACGTCGGCGATCTGCTGTGCGACGGCCTGGAAGGTCGCGAGCGGCTTGCCGAACTGATGCCGCTCGCTGACGTGCTTCGCGGTGAGTTCGGTCGCCCCGGAGAGCAGTCCGTCGGCGAAGGCCGCCACGGCGGCGAGCGCGATCCGGTGGAGCGTCACCACGGCGTCGGCGCCGGATCCGCGAGCAGGACACCCACGACGCCGTCGATGCGCGCACCGAGAACTCGGGAGAGCCGGTCGAGGTGGGGCTCGGACGCAGGCTCACACCCGCGGCGTCGGGAGCCACCCGCGACCACCCCCGCGTCGGTGGGCAGCAGCACCACGCGTGCCCGATCGGCGTAGGGCACGGGCGACGAACGAACCGGTGACCGCG
>LATQ01000001.1:1614075-1616342 GCA_001017865.1 Rhodococcus sp. IITR03 | reverse complement strand
GGGCACGGCCCCTTCGGCGAACGCCGGCGAGGCAGGTCGTCCTGCTGCTGTTCGGAGGCGAGCGCGAGGATCGGCAGGACGCCCAGGCCGAGGGTGGCGAGCGCCGGGGTCTGCGCGGCTCCGCGTCCGATCTCGGTGAGCACGGTGGCGACTTCTCCGAATCCGAGGCCCGATCCGCCGAGACGCTCCGGCAGGGCGAGCGAGAGCAGGTCGCGTCGGCCAGCGCGGCCCACAACGCGTCGTCGGTGAGGCCGCGTTTCAGGAGACCGGCCGCCACACCGGCGATCTCCTCCTGTGTCTCGTCACGTGCGAAGTCCACCGTCACCCACCTTCGAATAGAACGTGTTCTAGTTGTAGCACTACGGGGCGCCACGCGGAAGGACCGCTCAGTCGCGCGGCAAGCCCAGGAGCCGCTCGGCCGCCACGGTGAGCAGGATCTGCTCGGTTCCGCCGGCGATCGTCAGACAGCGGGTGTTGAGGAACTCCCGGGTGAGCGGACCTTCCACCCAGCCGGCCTCGCCCGCGAGATCCATGGCGAGCTCGGCGGTGTCCTGCCGCTGCCGCACACCGATGAGCTTGCGAACGCTGGACGCGGCGCCCGGATCCTGACCTTCGAGCTGCGCGAGGGTTGCCCGCAGATCCAGGAGCGAACCGACCGTCGCCTCCCCGATCTGCGTCGCGATGCGGTCCTCGGCGACAGGATCACCGGGGGTCGACAGCTCGAGCAGTTCCTCGATGCGCGGCCCCAGCGACGACTTGCCGCCCATCGCGACGCGTTCGTTGGCGAGGGTCGTGCGGGCCAGCTTCCAGCCGTCGCGAGATTGCCGACCACGCAGTCGTCCGGCACGAAGACCGAATCGAGGAAGACCTCGTTGAACAGCGCGTCGCCGGTGATCTCACGCAGCGGCGAGATCGTGATGCCCGCCGACTTCATGTCGACGAGGAAGTACGTGATGCCCTTGTGCTTGGGGACGTCGCGGTCGGTGCGGGCCAGGCAGATCGCCCAGTCCGCCTGCTGCGCGAGCGAGGTCCACACCTTCTGCCGCGCAACACCCATCCGCCGTCGACCTTCTCGGCACTCGTGCGCAGTGCCGCCAGGTCCGAGCCGGCACCGGTTCGGAGAACAGCTGACACCAGACCACGTCGCCGCGCAGGTGGGCATGACGAAACGCTCGATCTGCTCGGGTGTTCCGTGTTCGAGGACGGTCGGAACCGCCCACCAGCCGATCACGAGGTCGGGACGTTCGATACCGACGGCGGCGAGCTCCTCCTGGACGACGAGCTGTTCGGCGGCACCGGCTCCGCGACCGTAGGGCGGCGGCCAGTGCGGCGCGAGCAGACCCGACTCGGCGAGAGCGACACGGCGCTCGGATTCGGGTGCAGCGGTGATCTTCTCGACCTCCGCACGGATCCGTACGCGCTCCTCCTCGCGATCGGACAGGTCGATACCGAGGTGACGGCGCGCGCGTCGCGGACCAGGGTCGTCAGCCGCGACCGCCACGCGGTGGAACCGCCGAGCACCTGGCGGGTGGCGACCGCGCGGCGAAGATAGAAGTGCGCGTCGTGTTCCCACGTGAACCCGATGCCACCGAGCACCTGGATCGCATCCTTGGCGGTCTGCACCGCTGCGTCGAGTGCGACCGCCGCGGCGGCGGCCGCCGCGATCGGCAGTTCGTCGGGCTCTGCGCGTCGACGGTGACCGCCGCATCCCAGGCCACCGCCCGGATCTTCTCGGTGCGGCAGAGCATTTCGGCGCAGATGTGCTTGACGGCCTGGAACGAACCGATCGGTTTCCCGAACTGCTCGCGGATCTTCGCATACTCGACAGCGGTGCTCAGCGCCCAACCGGCGAGACCGGCCAGCTCCGCGGCGGCGAGGCCGGCAGTGAGGTCGCGCACGAAGCCGGCCGGGACGGTCGCGATCCGATCGGTCGAGACCGTCGCGCCGTCGATGCGGACGCGGCCACCGCGCGGGAGGCGTCGATGGTCTCGAGCGGTTCGATGTGCAGACCCGGATCGTCGGCCTCGACGAGCGCCCAGCTCTCGACGGCCGGATCACCTCGCCGTCGACACGCACGAGCACGGCGATTCCGGCTTCGGCACCCACGGCCGGTCCGGCCTCACCGCGCAGCAGGAATCCGTCACCCGCCGACTCCGCGGTCACGGCCGAGTCGAGAGCGAGCGCGGTGGGGACCTCGCCCTCGGCGAGCCGCTCCGTCGTCTTGGCGACGGTCTCACCGGCGCGGCCGAACACGAGGGCCGCCACGG
>LATQ01000001.1:1605957-1613975 GCA_001017865.1 Rhodococcus sp. IITR03 | reverse complement strand
GGCCGCCACGGCGGTCGTCAGGACCGGGCCCGGCGCGAGTTCGCAGGCGCCTGCTCGAGCATGACGGCCAGGTCCACGGTGGTCGCGCCGAGACCGCCCGCCTCCTCCGGGACGCGACGCCGAAGATTCCGAGTTCTGCGAGGGAGGACCAGCCGTCGCGCCACGTCGCGTCGCCTGCGCGACGTATCGTCGACATGGGATCTACGGCACGTGACCAGGCCTGGACAGACGCCTGGACGGCCCGCTGCTCCTCGGTCGTGGCGATACTCACAGCGGTTTCCGCCCTTCCGAATGACATCATTGCTAGAACGTGTTCTAATATGACACCGATTCAGAGTCAAGGCGTGAGGAAACGAATCTATGGCCACCCCGTCCCGCTCCCGTGCCAACGGACACGGAACTCTGACCGCCCTCACCGAGGACGATCTCAGTTCCAATGCCCAGAAGGAACGGCGCAAGCGGATTCTCGACGCCACCCTGGCGCTCGCGTCCAAGGGTGGTTACGAGGCCGTGCAGATGCGGGCGGTGGCAGAACGCGCGGACGTCGCGGTCGGCACCCTCTACCGGTACTTCCCGTCCAAGGTCCACCTGCTGGTCTCCGCCCTCGGCCGTGAATTCGCCCGCATCGAGGCAAGGGCCGGATCCCACCCGGCCACAGCCCCCTCGAGCGCATGCACCTCATCCTGAGTCTGATCACCAAGCCATGCAGCGCGATCCCTGCTCACCGAGGCCATGACGCGGGCGTTCATGTTTGCCGACGCCTCCGCCGCCGCCGAGGTCGACCAGGTGGGCACCCTCATGGACCGGTTGTTCGCGCGGGCCATGAACGACGGCGAACCCACCGAGGAAGAGCTCGCCATCGCGCGCGTCATCAGCGACGTGTGGCTGTCGAATCTCGTCGCCTGGCTCACGCGCCGTTCGTCGGCCACCGATGTCGCCCGCCGGCTCGAACTGACCGTGGATCTGCTGCTCGGCGACGGCTCACGAGCACCGAAGACGGTCGCGTCGGAAGCATGACGGCGCTCGCGCCGCAAGCCTGACGTCCGATCCGCCGCGTCCTGTAACCGGAAACACGTGGTCGGAATGCACACCGGGTCGGATTCGTGCCCCACTCTGACCTAACGTGGATCAGGTGAGTGCCCACGATCTTCCGATTGACCTTCGACGTGCTCTGGTGGCTGTCGCGCGGACGCCTCGTCTGCTCGTGGCAACCGACTACGACGGCACCATCTCCCCTATCGTGAGCGACCCCGAGAAGGCCTACCCGCACGACGATGCGGTGCGGGCGCTGCGGGGCCTCGCCGCTCTGCCGTCGACGGCCGCTGCCGTCATCTCGGGACGCGCTCTCAAGGATCTCGCCGCTCTGTCGCGTTTGCCGGTCGAGGTCAAACTCGTCGGCAGCCACGGCTCCGAGTTCGACATCGGATTCGTGCACGAGATCGATCCCGACGCCAGGGACCTCCTCGCCACGATCGTCGAGGGACTGCACTCGGTGGCATCCCGGTTCGACGGCGTGCGGGTGGAGGCCAAGCCCGCGAGCGCCGCGCTGCACGTGCGCAACGCCGCTCCCGCCGATGCCGAGCAGGCCCTCGACCTCGTACGGAACGACCTCGCACTCCGGCCGGGCGTGCAGGTCACCGAGGGCAAGGCCGTGATCGAGTTGTCCGTGGTGCCCACCGACAAGGGCAAGGCACTCGACGTCATCCGGCACCAGGAAGCTGCCACCGCAGCGGTCTTCTTCGGCGACGACGTGACCGACGAGAAGGCCTTCCGCTCACTGCAGGGGCCGGACGTCGGTGTGAAGATCGGCGACGGCGACACCGCCGCCGAGTACCGCGTCCGCACCAGCGAAGAGGTCATCGCCGCGCTCGCGTTCCTGCTCGAGGAACGTCGCACGTGGCTGTCCGGTGCCCATGTCGCGCCGATCGAACGTCTGACGATGCTCGCGAGTCCCCGCTCGAAGGCGCTCGTGACCCCCGACGGCACGATCACCTGGCTGTGCCACCCCGAACCCGATTCCGCGGCGGTGTTCGCCCATCTCCTCGGCGGCGACGCCGCGGGTCATTTCACCATCGGTCCGACCCGCCAGGCACTGCCTCTCAGCCAGCGCTACGTCGACTCGACGATGACGGTGGTGACCCGGTGGGCGTCGCTCGCGGTGATCGACTACCTCCCGCACGATGTCGAGGCCGGTCGCACCGACCTGACCCGCGTGATCACCGGGCGCGCGAGCGCGGTGGTGACCTTCGCGCCGCGACCGGAGTTCGGGCAGGGCCAGGTCACCCTCGAGGTCGAGGACGACGGCATCCGCGTGATGGGCTTCAACGAGCCCTACGTCCTTCGCTCCCCCGGTGTGCGGTGGGACATCACGACCGACGGGGTGCACCAGACGGCCCACGCCGTGGTCGATCCCACCGAGAACGACATCGTCCTCGAACTCCGTTGTGGTACTGATGATCTCGACGAGCACCCTGCGCCGGAGGTCGAGCGCCGGGCACAGTCCGAGGCCTACTGGCACACGTGGCGTCCCGCCTCGAGCTGCCGCCGCTCAAGCCCGATCTCATGAAGCGTTCGGCGCTCACCCTGCGCGGACTGGTCCACGGACCGACGGATCGATCCTCGCCGCAGCGACCACCTCGCTCCCCGAGGAGATCGGCGGTGTCCGCAACTGGGACTACCGCTACTGCTGGCTGCGCGACGCCGCGCTCACGGCGCAGGCGCTCGTGCGGGTCGGATCGCTCGAGGAGGCCGAGAACTATCTCGACTGGGTCCACCGCGTCCTCGAGACGGTGCCCGGCCCCGAACGCCTGCACCCGCTGTACACGCTCGCCGGCGGACCGCTCCCGCCCGAGGCCGTGATCGACTCTCTTCCCGGATACGCCGGTTCGCGGCCCGTGCGGGTCGCAACGCGGCGAACCAGCAGGTGCAGCTCGACGTCTTCGGCCCGATCGTCGACCTGATCTCCGATCTCGCGCACAGCCGCGAGGCACTCGGCGTGCCCCACGACCGGGCTCTCACGGACCGCGACTGGGAACTCGTCTGCTCGATGGTCACCGCGGTCGAACGGCGCTGGTTCGAGCCGGACCACGGCATCTGGGAAATCCGCCACGCGCCCCGTCACCACGTGTACTCGAAGGTCATGGGGTGGCTGACCGTCGACCGCGCGCTGACGCTCGCCGAGAAGTTCGGCCGGACCGCCGGCGAGGGCTGGGCGGCGCTGCGCGACGAGATCGCCGAGGAGGTCACCGAGAAGGGCTGGAACGACGAGGTCCAGTCGTTCACCTCGGCCTACGACGGCACCGATCTCGACGCGGCCACCCTGTTCATCGGCCTCACCGGACTCGTCGACCCGCAGGACGAGCGGTTCCGGGCGACCGTGCAGGCCACCGAACGGGAGTTGCGCAGCGGCGCGACCGTCTACCGCTACCACAGCGACGACGGCCTGCCGGGCGCCGAAGGTGGCTTCCACCTGTGCGCGGCGTGGCTGGTCGCGGCCTACCTGCTGGTCGGGCAGCGCAACGACGCCGAAGCACTGTTCGCGCAGCTGGTCGCGGCGGCCGGACCGACCGGCCTGCTCAGCGAGGAGTACGACCCTGTCGCGGAGCGTGCGCTGGGCAACCACCCGCAGGCGTACAGCCACATCGGTCTGCTGCGCTGTGCGCAGCTGCTGTCGGGCGCGAAGGCCATGGGCGACCGGGACCGCTGAGCTACGGTCCCAGCCGGGACCGCTCGGTCACTCGGCGTACCACTCGCTCTCGACCCGACCCGAGCTGGCACCGAACCACAGCTGGTCCCCAGGGTCTCGAGCGCGGGCACACCGGAGTGCGAGGGGGCGGCGAGGAGCAGTTCGCCGGCGCGCCGCCCCTTGTCCTTCTGCGGTTGCCGCACGGTCGTGAGACCTTCGCGGATCGCTTCGTCGATGCCGTCGAAACCGGTGATCGACAGGTGCCCGGGCACGTCGAGGCCCATCTGATTGGCCCAGGCGAGAGCGCCGAGCGCGAGCACGTCGGTGGTGCACACGAGCGCGGTGATCCGCGGGTTGACGCGCATGATCTGCGCCGCGGCGGACAGGCCGTCCTCCGCGGTGTGGGTGTAGCGCTCGACGACGGTGAGCGATCCGGGGGCCAGACCTGCGGCGCTCATGGCGTCCTGGACGCCGCGGATGCGTTCGCGCTGCACGTGGAAGGCGCCGGATTCGAGGGTCGACAGGTCGACGACCCCGTCGTGCCGTTCGCGGCCGAGGCGCATCGACAACATGCCGATCTGTCGGTGGCCGAGTTCGATGAGGTGGGCGGCGAGATCGCGCATCGCCCGCCGGTCGTCGATGCCCACCACCGGGGTGTTCTCGAGACCGCGCGGCTGGTCGCACGCGACGACCGGGAGGTGCCGTTCGAGCACGGCCGCGAGGTAGGGGTCCTCGGCGGGGACCGAGTAGACGACGAACCCGTCGACGGACGAGCGGTGCACGACCTGTGCGGCCTCGTCGTCGGTCCGGCCCGGTCCGGCGGGGATGAGCAGCAGTCCCTGTCCGGCCGCTTCGCAGGCCTCGGACAGTCCCGACAGGAAACTCATGGCGGCGGGATCCCGGAAGGAATAGCTCAACGCTTCGGTGAGCAGGACCCCCACGGCTCCTGCCTTGCGGGTGCGCAGCGACCGCGCCATCGGATCCGGGCCTGCATATCCGCGTCGTTTGGCGACTTCGAGGACACGTTCGCGTAGCTCGGCGGACAACTGGTCGGGGCGGTTGTACGCGTTCGAGACCGTGGTGCGGGAGATCTTCAACTCGGCGGCAATCGACGCCAGGGTCGCCTGTCGGCGCGGCTGACGAGACCTGGACATGAGAGGACCGTAGTCCTGTGTCCGTGGTCACGACCACCCAGATGGTAGGAGGGCTCCGCGTCGTCCGCTAAAGTGGAACGGTAACGGTTACCAATAACGTTTGGGTCGGTCGCTCGGTCGTTCCGGACCCCGTTCGTCGAAGACCGCCGATCCTCAGGAGAAGAACTGTGCGACTGTCCTCCCGCACGGCCCTCGCAGCCGCCGCCGTAGCCTGCGCGACCGCCCTCGCCGCGTGCGGCACCGATACCTCCGGCGCCGACGACGACGAGATCAGCGTCGTCGCCTCCACGAACGTGTGGGGGTCGATCGCGCAGGCCGTGGCCGGAGATCGCATCGAGGTCCGCTCGCTCATCACCGAACCGAGCGCCGACCCGCACTCCTACGAGGCCAGCCCCCTCGACGCCGCGGCGATCTCCGACGCCTCGCTCGTCGTCTACAACGGCGGTGGCTACGACCACTTCGTCGACGACATCCTCGGCGCCACCGGGGACAAGCCTGCGGTCGTGGAGGCCTTCGCCCTGTTCGAATCCGGCGCGTACTCGGACCTGCACGCCGGACACGATCACGGCGACGAGGACGGCACCGACGACGCCATCGAGAGCGGCTCGGAGACAACCGTTTCCGAGGACCACTCACACGAGAGCGGTGAGGTGTCCGACGCCGATGTCGCCGGCGACGGGCACTCGCACGAGGGTCACGACCACGGCGGCATCAACGAGCACGTCTGGTACGACCTCGCGACCGCCGACGCCGTCGCGCACGCCGTCGCCGAACAGCTCGCCGAACTCGACCCGGACGGTGCCGCCGTCTACGAAGCCAACGCCGCGGCCTTCCACGAGAACCTGCACTACGTCGCGGATGTCGTCGACAAGCTCGCCGACACGCACGGCGACGCACCCGTCGCCCAGACCGAGACCATCGGCCACTACCTCGTCTCGGCCGCGACGCTCGACGACGTCACTCCCCCGGACTTCACCGACGCCATCGAGAACGGCACCGATCCGTCCCCGGCGGCGATCGCAGCCACACGGCAGTTGTTGGTCGACAAGCAGGTTCGCGTCCTGCTCTACAACCCGCAGACCGAGGACCGGATCAGCCGCGAGATGCGCACGGCAGCAGAGTCGTCGGGCGTCCCCGTGGTCGAGGTTTTCGAAACCCTGCCCGAAGGTGTCGACTACATTCAGTGGCAGGCCCGGACCGCCGAGACCCTCGCCGCCGCGCTCGAGACCGCCTCCTGACCATCCGATCGAGAACACGGACCCCGGTGACACCTCCTCCATCCGACCGCACGCCCACCGTCGAACTCCGCGATGCCCGGCTGGCATTCGGCGATCGGGTCCTCTGGGACGCACTCGACCTCGTCGTCGAACCCGGCGAGTTCCTGGCGGTGCTCGGACCGAACGGTGCCGGAAAGACGTCGCTGCTCAAGGTGCTGCTCGGTCAACTCCCGCTCACCTCCGGAACCGCGACGATCGCCGGGCAGCCCGTCCGGACCGGGAACTCGCACGTCGGATACGTGCCGCAGCAGAAGTCCCTCGACGAGGCGTCCCGCTGCGGGGACGCGATCTCGTGGGCCTCGGCATGGACGGACATCGCTGGGCACCGGCCTGCGCACGCGCCGGAAGCGCCGCGCGTCGCGGTCGACGACGCGATCACCCAGGTCGGCGCAGAGACCTATGCCGGAGCCCGATCGGCACGCTCTCCGGTGGTGAGCAGCAGCGGCTGCGCATCGCGCAGGCGCTCGTGGGAGATCCGCGCGTACTCCTGTGCGACGAGCCTCTGCTCAGTCTCGATCTCGCCAACCAGCACCTGGTGTCGGCGCTCATCGACCGGCGCCGCCGCGACCACGACACCTCCGTCCTGTTCGTCACCCACGAGATCAATCCGATCCTGCCGCTGGTGGATCGCGTGCTGTACCTCGTCGACGGCCAGTTCCGCATCGGCACCCCCGCCGAGGTGATGACCTCGCAGGTGCTCTCCGAGCTCTACCGCACCGACGTCGAGGTGCTCGAGATGCGCGGCCGCCTGGTGGTCGTCGGCACCGGCGACGCCATCGACGCACTCGGCAGCGCCGGCGGACTGCGCCCCGGGGAAGGCGTCCACCACGATCACGAGGATCACGAATGAGCAGCAAGTTCACCGACGCCTCGGGCGGATGTTCGACGTGGAGACCACCGTCGAACTCCTGCAGTACGACTTCGTGCAGCAGGCGCTCGTCGCCGGTGCGATCCTCGGTCTGCTCGCCGGCGTGATCGGCCCGCTGATCATCAGCCGTCAGATGGCGTTCTCCGTCCACGGCACCTCCGAACTGTCGCTCACCGGTGCCGCGGCGGCGCTCATCATCGGGGTCTCCGTCGGAATCGGTGCGGTCGCGGGCGCCGTGATCGCCGCGATCCTCTTCGGGGTCCTGGGGACACGTGCCCGCGAACGCGACTCCGTCATCGGCGTGGTGATGGCCTTCGGTCTCGGCCTCGCCGTCCTGCTGCTGTGGGCCTACGACGGACGCACCGGTGCCGCCTTCTCGCTGCTCACCGGTCAGATCGTGGCACCCGGCGGTACCGGCATCGTCCTGCTCGCCGCGTGCGCTGCCGTCGTGATCCTCACGCTGCTGGTGATCTACCGTCCGCTGCTGTTCGCCAGCACCGACCCGGAGGTCGCGGCTGCACGCGGCGTCCCGGTGCGCGCATTGTCGATCGTGTTCGCGGTGCTCGTCGGTGTCACCGCCGCACTCGGTGTGCAGATCGTCGGCGCGCTGCTGGTGATGGCACTGCTCATCACCCCGGCCGCCGCGGCGGCCCGGGTGGTCAGCGGGCCGCTCGCCGCCACAGTGCTGTCTGTGGTCTTCGCGGAGATCTCGGCGGTCGGCGGCATCCTGCTCGCACTGGCGCCGGGCGTGCCGGTTTCGGCGTTCATCACGACGATCGCGTTCGCCATCTACATGATCTGCCGCGCGATCGGCACCGCCCGCAACCGGCGTGGTTCCGGGCGGGTCGCCGCAACTGCCTGACCCACGGCCCATCGGGACGTGATCTTGACGCGCTCCTCGATGTCCGCCTAGTTTCCCGAGGTTGTTCCGGTAACGGGACGTCACAGACATCGGGGGTAGAGAGTGCAGCACGTCACGCGTCGTTCCTTCCTGACCGGAGCGGCCGCGGCGCCGGACTCGCCCTCACCGGCCC
>LATQ01000001.1:1603347-1605857 GCA_001017865.1 Rhodococcus sp. IITR03 | reverse complement strand
CGCGCCGTGCGGCGGGGTGGTAGGGCCGGTCCTCGGCCTTGGGGGTGGCGCCACGCGCTTCGAGCCCGCGTCGCCGCTGTCCGCCGGACCCGACGACCTGACCTTCTTCGTGCCGCCCTTACGAATAGCGCCGCGACGCTGAGAATTGCCTGCCATCACTGTCCTGCTTTCAGAGACCACTCGGGTCCGTTGGGCGTATCGGTCACTTCGACCCCCGCGGCTGCGAGGCGGTCCCGCACCTCGTCGGCCACCGCCCAGTTCTTCTCGGCCCGGGCGGTCGTGCGGCGTTCGAGATCCGCGCCGACCAGCACGTCGAGTGCCGCGAGTGCGGCCGATCCGGAGTCGTCGGTGGAGCACCAGTGCTCGTCGAGCGGGTCGACACCGAGGATGTCGAGCATGCTCCGGACCTGCGAGGCGATCTGCACGGCCGTGTCGAGATCGCCGTTGTCGAGCGCCTTGTTGCCCTCGCTGCGCTTACGGTGGATCTCCGCGAGCGCCTTGGGGACACCGAGGTCGTCGTCGAGCGCCTCGGCGAGGCCTCGGTCCACTCGCCCACGGGCACCTCACCCGCGCGGTCGCGGGTCTTGAGCACGAACGACTCGAGTCCCCGGTACGCGGCGGCCGCTTCGGCGAGCGCGTCGTCGGAGTATTCGAGCATCGAACGGTAGTGGGCGCTGCGAGGTAGTAACGCAGTTCCTGCGGCCGGACGCGGGCGAGCACGTTGGGGATCGACAGCACGTTGCCGAGCGACTTCGACATCTTCTCGCCGCCCATCGTCACCCAGCCGTTGTGCAGCCAGTAGCGGGCGAAGCCGTCGCCGGCGGCGCGGGACTGGGCCATCTCGTTCTCGTGGTGCGGGAAGACGAGGTCCATTCCTCCGCAGTGGATGTCGAAGGTGCCGCCGAGATAGAAGCCCGCCATCGCGGAGCACTCGAGATGCCAGCCGGGGCGGCCGCGTCCCCACGGGGTGGGCCACGAGGGCTCACCGGGTTTCTCGGCCTTCCACAGCGTGAAGTCGCGGGGGTCGCGCTTGCCGAGTCCGGCGCTCTCGCCTGGTGGACGTCCTCGATGCGGTGTCCGGAGAGGGCACCGTATTCGGGGTAGCTCAGTACGTCGAAGTAGACGTCGCCGTCGGCCGCGTAGGCGTGCCCGGCGTCGATGAGGCGCTGGATGAGTTCGACCATCTGCGTGATGTGGCCGGTCGCGCGAGGTTCCACCGAGGGTGGAAGCACACCGAGCGCGTCGTAGGCGCGGTTGAAGGCCCGCTCGTAGGTCGCGGCCCACTCCCACCACGGCCGACCTGCCTCTGCGGCCTTGCGGAGGATCTTGTCTTCGATGTCTGTGACATTTCTCACAAACAAGACATCGAGACCCTTGGTAGCGAGCCACCGACGGAGCACGTCGAACGCAACGCCGCTGCGTACGTGCCCGATATGGGGTTCGCCTTGGACGGTGGCCCCACACAGGTACACCGAGGCCTGGCCGGGGACCAGCGGTTCGAAATCCCGCACGGCCCGCGATTCGGTGTCGTATAAGCGCAAGGTCACGACCGTCGATCCTACCGCTCGTCCTGCTGGGCCAGGACCAGTGCGGTCGCAACCGCGGCCACACCTTCTCCCCGACCGGTGAGCCCGAGTCCGTCCGTGGTGGTCGCCGACACGGAGACCGGACGCCGAGCGCCTCGGACAGCACCGCCTGCGCCTCCTCGCGCCGCGGCCCGATCTTCGGGCGGTTCCCGATCACCTGGACGGCGGCATTGCCCACCACCCAGCCGGCGTCGTCGAGCAGTCGACGTACCTCGCCGAGCATGGCGACACCGGACGCGCCGGCCATCTCGGGTCGGCCCGTGCCGAAGACCGATCCGAGGTCGCCGAGACCGGCGGCGAGAGCACCGCATCGCACAGCGCGTGCGCAGCGACGTCCCCGTCGGAGTGACCCGCGCACCCGTCGGCGTCCTCGAACAGCAGACCGGCCATCCAGCACGGCCGTCCGGCCTCCACGGGATGCACGTCCGTTCCGATGCCGACACGCACGATGCTCACATCTCCTTCTCGGTGCGGACGCCGGACGCGAGCACGGTTCGTGCCAACACCAGGTCCAGCGGGGTGGTGATCTTGAAAGCGAGAGGGTCTCCGACGACGGTGGTGATCCGCTCCCCCAGCCGCTCGACGAGTCCCGCGTCGTCGGTCGCGTCGGCGGCGTCGCGGTTGGCCCGCTCGAGCAATTCGACGTCGAATCCCTGCGGCGTCTGCACCGCGCGGAGGGTCGACCGGTCGGGAGTGCCCGTGACGGTCCCGCCGGCGTCGACACTCTTGATGGTGTCGACGACGGGCAGGACGGGGATCACCGCGTCGCTGCCGGCCCGCAACGCGTCGACGACCCGGACGAACAGATCGGCCGGGGTCAGCGCACGCGCGGCGTCGTGGACGAGCACGAAACGCGCTCCCGATGCCGCGGCGAGACCGGCGCGCACCGAGTCGGCACGCTCGGCTCCGCCCGCCACCACGGGT
>LATQ01000001.1:1599297-1603247 GCA_001017865.1 Rhodococcus sp. IITR03 | reverse complement strand
AGTCGCACGCTCGGCTCCGCCCGCCACCACGGTGACCCGGTCGGCGAACGACCCGCCGACGAGCCGGTCCGCGGGCGTGGCCGCCAGTTCGGGTGGCGCCACGATCACCACTCGATCGATGACCGCCGAGGAGAGCATCGCCTCGACCGAGCGGTCGAGCATCGTGCGGCCGTCCAGTTCCACGAACGCCTTGGGCAGTGGTTCTCCCAGGCGAACACCGCGGCCGGCCGCCGGAAGGATTCCGACGACCGGCCCGTTGCGATCGCTCATGTGCAGTTTGCCGATGTCTCGCGCGTCAGGAAGCGGCGGCGAGAACCTCGTCGAGCATGGTCTCCGCCTTGACGTCGTCGGTGCCCTCGGCGAGCGCGAGCTCACCGACGAGGATCTGACGTGCTTGCGAGCATCCGCTTCTCACCTGCGGACAGGCCGCGGTCCTGCTCCCGGCGCCACAGGTCGCGCACAACTTCTGCGACCTTGTTGACATCGCCGGAGGCCAGCTTCTCGAGGTTGGCCTTGTACCGCCGTGACCAGTTGGTGGGTTCTTCCGTGTGGGGTGCGCGCAGCACCTGGAAAACCTTGTCGAGGCCTTCCTGCCCGACGACGTCGCGCACTCCGACGTACTCCGCGTTCTCTGCAGGTACCCGGACCGTCAGGTCGCCCTGCGCGACTTTCAGAACCAGATATTCCTTCTGCTCACCCTTGATGGTGCGTGTTTCGATTGCTTCGATCAGCGCCGCACCGTGATGGGGGTATACGACGGTGTCTCCGACCTTGAAAATCATGTGTCCCGTGCCCCTTTCGATTCTCCCAGTTTAACACGTGACCACATCACCCTCCCGTCAACGGTGCAGGTCAGGGGCACCGAGCACTGAGCGTAGGGCTTGACAGGCAGTTCCTTCCGTGTATCGGGTGACCTCCGACACACCCGTCCGTCGGCGCCTGTCGATCTTGTCTTCCGCGCGCGAATCCGCACGACATCCGGCCCCGACGTACACAGCGCACACGGGAACTACTACTCTGCCTAGTGGATTGCGAGCCTTACTCGAGTGGAGGAACCCGTGACTGCTCTCAAAGCGCCGACTCGCCGAGTCGTGACCGCTCTCGCCCTTGCCGCGGGAGCGGCGCTCACGATGTCCGCGTGCAGCGCCGGTCAGATCACCCAGACCTCGACCCAGGTCGCGGCCATCAACGGTTCCAACGTGGACGCCGGCAGCCTCGCGCTGCGCAACGTGCACGTGATCTACCCGGACTCCGAGGAGTACAGCATCGAGCCCGGCGGCACCGCCCAGCTCGGCTTCACGATCGTCAACCTCGACCCGTACGTCGGCGATCAGCTCACCGGTATCTCCACCGATTTCGCAGCCTCGGTCACCGGTGCCCGCCTCGAGATTCCGCCGCAGTCCTCCGTGGTCGCCGGTGTCTCCGAGGAGAACGCCGCCCTCGTCGAGGAGGTCGACGAGTCGCCGCGTCCGAACAGCACCGAGGAGACCCCTTCCCCGGCTCCGGCAGAAGTCGTCAACAACGTCGAGCTCGTGAACCTCTCCGAGGGTGTCCGCCCGGGCCTGACCATCCCCGTGACCTTCACGTTCGCCGAGGCCGGCGACGTGACCCTGTCCGTGCCGATCGATGCCGGCCCGGAGCTCCCCCGCGACGAGTCGGAGCTCTCGCCGATCGTGGGCGAAGCACACTAGGACTTTCCTGCAGAAGGGCCCGGTCGAGCACAGCTCGGCCGGGCCCTTTCGCATCCGCTCCGATGTCGGTGCGACCGTCTATCCTCCGGCCGTGGCAAAGACCAAGACCCTCTACCGCTGTTCCGACTGCTCGCACACCGTCGCGAAGTGGGTCGGGCGCTGTCCCGAATGCGGAACGTGGGGTCGATGGACGAAGCACCCGTCCAGCCGGTCGCGGTCGCCTCGCGGTCGGGTACCTCGCTCGCCCGCGCCGGTGCCGCCGCCGTACTACCGAGCACCCCGGCCATCCCGCTGTCGCAGATCGACGGCAAGTCCACCCACGCGAAGCCCACGGGCATCCCCGAGCTCGACCGCGTCCTCGGTGGCGGTGTCGTCCCCGGTTCGGTCGTCCTGCTCGCCGGCGAACCCGGTGTCGGCAAGTCCACACTGCTCCTCGAGGTGGTGCACCGCTGGGCGTTGCGTGGCGAAGCCGATCGCGCGCTCTACGTCACCGGCGAGGAGTCGGCCGGTCAGGTGCGTTTGCGCGCCGACCGCACCGGCGCCGTGCACGACCGGGTCTACCTCGCCGCCGAGAACGACCTCGCGACGATCTTCGGACACGTCGAGCAGGTCGAACCCACGCTGCTGGTCGTCGACTCCGTCCAGACGATGCTCGCCGCCGACGTCGACGGCGTCACCGGCGGTGTCACGCAGGTCCGCGCGGTCACCAGCGCCCTGACCTCCCTCGCGAAGTCCAGCGGCATCCCGGTGCTGCTCATCGGCCACGTCACCAAGGACGGCGCGGTCGCCGGTCCGCGTTCCCTCGAGCACCTCGTCGACGTGGTGCTGCACTTCGAAGGCGACAAGCACTCCACGCTGCGCATGGTGCGCGGGGTGAAGAACCGGTTCGGGGCCGCCGACGAGGTGGGCTGCTTCGAACTCGCCGAGGACGGGATCGTCGGCGTCAGCGACCCGTCGGGATTGTTCCTGCAGCACCGCGACGAGGCCGTGCCCGGCACCGCCGTCACGGTCACGATGGACGGCAAACGCCCGCTCCTCGGTGAGGTCCAGGCGCTCGTGTGCCCACGCACAATCCGTCACCGCGACGCGCCGTGAGCGGTCTCGACTCGGCGCGGGTGGCGATGGTGCTCGCGGTGCTCGAGCGTCGCTGCGGCTCGGCCGGCTCGGCAACTGCGACGTCTACGCCTCCACCGTCGGCGGTATGCGGATCACCGATCCGTCCGCCGACCTCGCGCTCGCGCTCGCTGTCGCCTCGGCCGTGCGCGACCAGCCCGTCCCGGCCGGCACCGTGTTGCTCGGCGAGGTCGGTCTCGCCGGGGAGGTCCGTCGTGTCGTCGGTGCGGGTCGTCGGCTCGCGGAGGCGAACCGGCTCGGCTTCGATCGCGGGGTGGTCCCGCGCGATGTCGAGGGAATGCCGAAGGGCATGAAGAAGTTCGAGGTGTCCAACGTGGCCCAGGCACTGTCGACGCTCACGCGCTGACCTGCCGAGATGTCGGTGGTCGGTGCGAACATGTGTTCGTGTCCGATGCGACGGTGCTGCACGCCGATCTCGACGCGTTCTACGCGTCGGTGGAGCAGCGCGACGATCCGTGGCTGCGAGGCAAACCGATCGTAGTGGGTGGGGGCGTCGTGCTCGCGGCGAGCTACGAGGCCAAGGCCTACGGCATCGTCACCGCGATGTCGGGCCGGGCCGCCCACGCCCTGTGCCCGGGACTGACCTCGGTGCCTCCCCGTATGGAGGCCTATGCGCAGGCGTCCCGCGACGTGTTCGCGATCTTCGATCGCACCACACCGATCGTGGAGGGGATCTCCATCGACGAGGCGTTCCTCGACGTCTCCGGTCTCGGGCGCATCGCCGGCAGACCCGTCGATATCGCCGCACGTCTGCGCTGCACGGTCGTCGAGGAGGTGGGGCTGCCGATCACCGTCGGGATCGCACGCACCAAGTTCTTCGCCAAGGTCGCGAGCGGGGTGGCCAAGCCCGACGGCATGCTCCTCGTTCCTCCGCACGCCGAACTCGAGTTCCTCCATCCGTTGCCGGTGGAGCGGTTGTGGGGCGTCGGTAAGGTGACGGCGGCGAAGTTGCACGCACACGGTCTACGAACCGTGGCCGATGTCGCCGCCCATTCCGAGTCCGATCTCGTCTCGCTCCTCGGACGCGCGGCGGGACGCCACCTGCACGCGCTCGCGATCGGTCAGATCCGCGTCCGGTCCGGCATCGGCGGCGCAGTTCGATGGGCGCGCAGCACGAGATCGGCC
>LATQ01000001.1:1596933-1599197 GCA_001017865.1 Rhodococcus sp. IITR03 | reverse complement strand
CACGCTCGATCTGCTGTCGCGACGGCGTCGCGCGACCTGCTCGAGCAGACCCGCCGCTCATCGCCGAGCGCGGCCTCACCCTCATCGGGATCGCGGTGACGAATCTCGTCGGCGAAGGCGTCGAACAACTCGAGCTGCCGTTCGACGAGCCGGTCGAGGCCGCCGGGGACGGTACCGGAGACATGCGAACGCAGCACCGCGCCGTCGCCCGGCATGCCTCGATGCCGTCCTGGACGATCTGCACTCCCGCTACGGCGCGGGCGCGGTCACGTCCGCGGCATTGCTCGGACGCGACCACCGGCCGGGTGTTCCGTTGCTCCCCGACGCCCTGAGGCCTGAACAACAAAGCCTGAACAAGAAAGCTTGACCGGCAGAGATCTCAGACAGCGGAGATGTCGTGCTCGCTCTGCGGGATGCCGTCGGCGTAGTCGCGACCCTTCGCGAAGTGCTCGTGTCCGACGACGACGAACAGCCCGACCGACGACGCCACCACGACGTCCGGGTCGGCCAGCGGACCGTCGACGATGCGTGCCTCCGCGCTGGTGTAGACCTTGCGCCGCACCGTGCCGTCGACACGGGCGCGGAACTCGAGCACCGAACCCAGCGGGATGGGACGAGCGAAGTCCGTCTCGAAGTGCCCGGTGACGACGGCGGTCCGCAGGGCGGCGTTGCACGCCATTCCCTGTACCTCGTCGAAGGCCGTCATGAGGATGCCGCCGTGGATGAATCCCGGTCCGCCCTGGTAGCGCGTGGCGACGTCGAGACGGCCGAGCACCTCGAGACCCTCGCCGACGGTGAACTCCATCGCGAGACCGTGGGGCTGGTCGTCACCACACCCGAAGCACTTGTTCCAGTGCTGCGGTACCGGCGCACCCGGGCCGGGATGATCTTCCGGCAGATCGGGAACGACGAGGTCGTCGGGCAGAGTCCAGGTGCTGCGCATGAGCAAGTAATGTAGTTGCGCGGTCGGGGCGCCGATCCGGGAGTCCGCGCATTGTGACGACGACCGCAGACCGCACAGGGGAAGGAAGTCCAGATGACCGAGTCGGCGCCGGCATCGACGCTGAGCGACACCATCGCTCGTCTGGCGCCCGGCACCGCATTACGCGACGGTCTCGAACGTATCCTCCGTGGCCGGACGGGTGGCCTGATCGTCCTCGGTTTCGACGACACGGTCGCCGAGCTGTGCGACGGGGGCTTCGAACTCGACGTCGAGTTCGCCCCCACCCGGCTCCGGGAGCTGTCGAAGATGGACGGCGCCGTGGTCGTGTCCACCGACGGGTCGCGCATCGTGCGTGCCAACGTGCAGCTCGTCCCCGATCCGAGCATTCCCACCGTGGAGTCCGGTACCCGGCACCGCGCCGCGGAACGTACCGCGATCCAGACCGGATATCCGGTGGTCTCGGTCAGCCAGTCGATGAGCATCGTCAGCGTGTACGTCGACGGTCGCCGCCACGTCATCAACGACTCCGCGACCATCCTGTCGCGGGCCAACCAGGCCGTCGCGACACTCGAGCGCTACAAGGCCCGCCTCGACGAGGTGACCCGGCAGTTGTCCGTGGTCGAGATCGAGGACATCGTCACGCTGCGCGATGCGCTCACCGTGGCGCAGCGGCTCGAGATGATGCACCGCCTGTCCGTGGAGATCGAGCAGGACGTGCTCGAACTCGGAACCGACGGTCGCCAGCTGGCCCTCCAGCTCGAAGAACTCGTCGGCGACAATCAGCTCGCCCGGCAGCTCATCGTGCGCGACTACCTTGCGGGCGAGCACGTCCCCACCCAGCAGGAGGTCGAGCAGGCTCTCGAGCGTCTCGCACACCTGACCGACGTCGACCTGCTCGATCTGACCAGCCTTGCCCGCGCCTTCGGCTATTCGGGCACCATCGAGGCCCTCGACACCTCGATGAGCCCGCGCGGCTATCGCGTGCTCCATCGGGTGCCGCGCCTGCAGACCCGGCAGATCAACCGGCTCGTGGGTGCGTTCGGCACGCTGCAGGGCCTGCTCGCGGCCACCGCTGCCGATCTCCAGGCGGTCGACGGGGTCGGCGCCCTGTGGGCCCGGTACATCCGCGAGGGACTGTCGCGCCTCGCCGAAGCCGCGATCAACCACTACGACTGAACAGCGCTCGGACGAGCAGCAGATCAGGGCGTGATGTTGAACGGCTCGGGCACGCTGCGCAGGCCGCCGAGCTGCCCGACCACGGTGTATGCGCCGGGGCCGACGGGTTCGCGCGGCGCCTGGCGAGCCGGGCTCGGAGTCGTCG
>LATQ01000001.1:1586299-1596833 GCA_001017865.1 Rhodococcus sp. IITR03 | reverse complement strand
GACGAGCTGCACGCCAAGGCGCGCGCCGCGGTGGGAGTGATCGTCGGCGGCGTCGAACGCAACCCCCCAGCAGGGTGCTTCCTCATCTCCGACGCGCCCCCGCTCGCCGAGCGGAAGAGCGCGTTCATCCGGTCCGCCGCCGACGAACTCGCCAAGCAGAGCGACGCGGTGGCACCCGCCTCGACTCCCGGCAGGCCGAACTGTGCGCGGTGGTCGTCATGGCCGGTGCCGTCGAGCTCGTCCGCGGCTGGCTCGACGGCACGCTCGACATCCGCCCCGACGAACTCACCGAGATCGTCGCCAGCACCCTGTCGACACTCACCGCGCACATGCCGACCATCGGCAGATGAGCCGGCGGCAAGGTCGGCCGCGACCCGCGGCAGGGCAGACGGTCCGGAAGAGCTCTCCTCAGCCCTGCACCGCGGCAGACAACCCGGTCAGAGCCTGGTCGATGTGGGCAGGCCATTCCCGGGGGTCGATCCGGTGCACGCCCGACTCCCCCGCGAACGCACTCGAGATCACCACATCGGGTTCCGTCGTCGCCAGCAGGCGCAGACTGTCGGCGAGCGCACGGGCGTCGCTCATCCCCTCGATGTAGCCGGCCCGCCACTTCCCCGAAGCACCGCGGTACAGCGTGTCGCCGGTGAACAGGTAGCGGGTCCCGTCCGCGCCGGGCACCAGATAGCAGATGCTCCCCACCGTGTGCCCGGGCGTCGGAACGATCTCCACCCCGTTGTCGTCCACATGACGTTCCGTCAGCGGGACGTCGATGCGGGCGTGCCGGCCGACCACATCGGCCTCCGCCGCCGCGGCGTGGAGTCTCGACCCGAAGCGCTCGGCGATCCTGCCGAGCATCGGGCCGGCCTCGTCCTGGTGGGACAGGTACTGGTCGGTGATCCCACCGAGGCGGTCCAGTGCGTCGAAATCGGCCTCACCGGCAACCGAATAGAAGAGCACGTTGTTCTTCCCGGTCCACAGATAGGCGTGCGTCCTCAGCCCCGGGAACGGGTTGTCCTCCTGCGTCTCCCACAGATCGGGCAGTACTTGCCGCATCGCGATACCTCCTGGTCGTCGTCCGGTCACCACCACCGTGCAACCTCGAGCCGACTGGAGGTCAAGTGCGTCGGACGACGAGAGGGGCGACACCCTCTCGGGTGCCGCCCCTCTCGGTACAGCAGGTGCCTGCTCTCACAGGCTGCAACACGTGCCTGCTCTCACAGGCGTCGAGCGCTTATCCGGCTTCGGACTCGCCCTCGCTGGACTTGGCCAGCGCGACCGCCGGGGTGTCCGGGACCTCGGCCGGCTTCTCGCTCGGCGTGAACGTGAACTTCGCGTTCTCGCCGGCACCCTCGCCGTCCCAGCCCTCGACGTCGACGAGGACGATCTGACCCGCGCCGATCTCGCCGAACAGGATCTTCTCGGAGAGCTGATCCTCGATCTCGCGCTGGATCGTGCGACGCAGCGGACGTGCGCCGAGCACCGGTCGAAGCCGCGCTTGGCGAGCAGCGACTTCGCCTTCTCGGTGAGCTCGATACCCATGTCCTTGTTCTTCAGCTGCGTCTCCACACGTCCGATCATCAGGTCGACCATCTGGATGATCTGATCCTGCGTGAGCTGGTGGAAGACGATGATGTCGTCGATACGGTTGAGGAACTCGGGCCGGAAGTGCTTCTTCAGCTCGTCGTGGACCTTGTTCTTCATCCGCTCGTAGTTCGACTGCTCGCCCGTTCCGGCCGAGAAGCCGAGCCCGACGGCCTTCGAGATGTCGGCGGTGCCCAGGTTCGACGTGAAGATCAGCACGGTGTTCTTGAAGTCGACCGTGCGTCCCTGACCGTCGGTGAGGCGACCGTCCTCGAGGACCTGCAGGAGGGTGTTGTAGATCTCCTGGTGGGCCTTCTCGATCTCGTCGAACAGAACCACGGAGAACGGCTTGCGGCGCACCTTCTCGGTGAGCTGGCCGCCCTCCTCGTATCCGACGTAGCCGGGAGGCGCACCGAACAGACGCGACGCGGTGAAGCGGTCGTGGAACTCGCCCATGTCGATCTGGATGAGCGCGTCGTCCTCGCCGAACAGGAAGTTCGCGAGCGCTTGGACAGCTCCGTCTTACCCACACCGGACGGGCCGGCGAAGATGAACGAACCGGACGGACGCTTCGGGTCCTTCAGGCCGGCACGCGTACGACGGATCGCCTTGGCGACGGCCTTGACGGCGTCCTCCTGGCCGATGATCCGCTTGTGCAGCTCGTCCTCCATGCGGAGCAGACGCGTGGTCTCCTCCTCGGTGAGCTTGAACACCGGGATACCGGTCCAGTTGGCGAGGACCTCGGCGATCTGCTCCTCGTCGACCTCGGCGATG
This sequence comes from Rhodococcus sp. IITR03, assembly GCA_001017865.1. Next base: position 1,594,478 of record LATQ01000001.1, on the reverse strand, counting down.
ACGTCGAGATCGCCCGCACGCCACTGCTTCTCGCGCTCGGCACGCTGCGCGACGAGCTGCTTCTCCTTGTCGCGCAGGCTCGCGGCCTTCTCGAAGTCCTGCGCGTCGATCGCCGATTCCTTCTCGCGACGGGCGTCGGCGATCTTGTCGTCGAACTCGCGCAGGTCCGGCGGCGCGGTCATGCGACGGATGCGCATGCGTGCACCGGCCTCGTCGATGAGGTCGATCGCCTTGTCCGGCAGGAAGCGGTCGTTGATGTAGCGGTCGGCGAGAGTGGCCGACGCGACGAGCGCCTTGTCGGTGATCGAGACGCGGTGGTGCGCCTCGTAGCGGTCGCGCAGACCCTTGAGGATCTCGATGGTGTGCTCCACCGTCGGCTCCCCGACCTGCACCGGCTGGAAGCGGCGCTCGAGAGCGGCGTCCTTCTCGATGTACTTGCGGTACTCGTCGAGGGTCGTCGCACCGATGGTCTGCAGCTCACCGCGGGCGAGCTTGGGCTTGAGGATCGACGCGGCGTCGATCGCGCCCTCGGCAGCACCGGCACCGACGAGCGTGTGCAGCTCGTCGATGAACAGGATGATGTCGCCGCGGCTGTTGATCTCCTTGAGGACCTTCTTCAGGCGTTCCTCGAAATCGCCGCGGTAACGGCTGCCGGCGACGAGCGAGCCAGGTCGAGCGTGTAGAGCTGCTTGTCCTTGAGGGTCTCGGGGACCTCACCGTTGACGATGGCCTGCGCGAGGCCCTCGACGACGGCGGTCTTGCCGACACCCGGCTCGCCGATGAGCACCGGATTGTTCTTCGTACGACGCGACAGCACCTGCATGACGCGCTCGATCTCCTTCGCCCGGCCGATGACCGGGTCGAGCTTGCCCTCGAGAGCTGCCTGCGTGAGGTTGCGGCCGAACTGGTCCAGGACGAGCGACGTGGACGGAGTGCCGGTCTCGCCACGGCTCGTGCCGGATTCTGCGGGCTCCTTGCCCTGGTAACCGGACAGCAGCTGGATGACCTGCTGACGCACCCGGTTGAGGTCGGCGCCGAGCTTGACGAGCACCTGCGCCGCCACGCCCTCACCCTCGCGGATGAGACCGAGCAGGATGTGTTCGGTACCGATGTAGTTGTGTCCGAGCTGGAGCGCTTCGCGAAGGCTCAGCTCGAGGACCTTCTTGGCACGAGGAGTGAAGGGAATGTGCCCCGAGGGCGCCTGCTGACCCTGGCCGATGATCTCTTCGACCTGGCTGCGCACACCTTCGAGGGAGATACCCAACGACTCGAGCGACTTCGCCGCCACACCCTCACCCTCGTGGATGAGGCCGAGGAGGATGTGCTCCGTGCCGATGTAGTTGTGGTTGAGCATCCTGGCCTCTTCTTGAGCCAGGACAACGACGCGCCGCGCGCGATCGGTGAACCTTTCGAACATCGCACTCCCTCACACTCTCCGGCCGCCGGTCCGGTACGCCGATCGTCCCGCACCCTGCTGCCGCTCTTAAGCTCCGGCACTCGAGTCGTTCGTCGGAACCTTTCAGAGGTTCCAAGCTCCCACTCCACACTCTAGTGGTCGTGGTATCGACTCGCTTTCCCTCTACCCTTCGGAAGGCGGCGAGAAAACCCGGTTTCAGAAGTTAACGCTGCACGTGGCGGATACGTTTCCGCAAGCTGTACGCCACAAGCGAACAGCGGCAGTGGAAGATCAACGGGCGAAGAATCGCTCGATCCTGCGTCCGAGGCTCCGCGAGGCGCGTTCGGGATCGGCCAGAGCACTTTCTGCGAGGACACTGTCCTCGTCCGACACCGTACCCGGTTCGAACGGCCGCAGCGAACGTCCCAGGCCACGCAACCGTTCGATGGTGGAGATGAGCGAGCCGCCGTCCTTCGTGGCCTCGGCGATCGCTTCGGGGTCGACGTCGAGGTGTTCCGCCACCAGGATGTTGCGCAGCTCGACGGCCGCGCGGCCGACCGCGTCCCCGGGTTCGGCGGCTTCGATCGCCAGGTCGCATTCGGTGTCGAAGCCCATCGAACGATTGTTCAGGTTCGACGACCCGATCCGCAGCAGCGTCTCGTCCATCACGACGACTTTCGCGTGCACGTAGATCGGCTCACCGCCGGCGGTGACGGGATAGTAGGCGGCGAAACGGCCGTGCACGTCGGCCTCCCACAGCATGTGCAGCAGGCACGCCGGCACCGTCCATCGCCTTGCGTTCGAGCCAGCCCTCGGCGTTGCGCGGGATGACCACCACGATCTCGGGGCCGTCCGGTTCCTGCAGTCGTTCGGCGAGCGCGTCCGCGATCCTGCGCGAGGCCAGGTACTGACTCTCGAGGTAGAGGGTGTGCCGGGCCTTCTCGATCACCGACAGGTACAGCGCCTCGATCTCGTGGACGCCGTCCTTCCCGTCGTAGGTGGGCAGGGTGCGAGCGATGCCCACGTCGACACCGCGGAGGGTCGGTTCGAGATCGTCGGGCCAGATCGGTTCCGGCTCCGGCACGGGCTCGATTTCCTCCCCCGTGGCCGCCTTCCACCGGGCGCGGGCCTGGTCGCCGAGGGCCCGCGCGGCATCACCGTCGACAGCGGTCGTCACGTCGTGCCACGGCCCGTAGCGTTTACCGCTCGGCTCGCGCCGGTATTTGCTCCGGTCGGGATGATCCGGGGTGTCCCAGCGGTCGACGGTCATATCGATACCGCCGCAGAAAGCGATGCTGTCGTCGACGACGAGAATTTTCTGATGATGCGCCGCGCCCACGGGATGCGCCCCGTCTATTTCGAAGTGCAGGCGTGGGTCGGTGAGCCAATCGAGCACGAACACCGGCGTCATTCCGCGCGCGAGGGCACTGAACGCACCGATGTTCCACTTGAGGAGATAAATATCGAGATCGGGACGTCGTTCGGGAAGCCATTCGAGGAATTCACCGAGTTTGTTCGGTCCCTCGAGAGTCGCGCCGTCGGGTTCGAACTTGATCCGGGTGTCGAAATCCCATCCGATCAGCATGATGCGCTTTTCCGCGCGGAGCATCGCCGACTTGGCGTGACGGAAATAGTCGGCCGCGTCGACTATGCAGGTCAACCTCTCCGCTCGCGCGATTCGCCAGCAGGTGGAACCAGGTTCGAGCACGGTCTCGGCCATGAGCGGATGCTACTCCCCGACCGCATCGTGCCGGCTCGACCGCACGATCGGGTGGTGTGACGGGCGCCACTGTGTCGCAACCGAACCCGTCCACCGACGACTGCGGGGCGCCGTCCACGGATGGACGACGCCCCACGGACGAGGATGTCGTCAGTGCGCCTTGTTGTACGCCTCGACGATCTCCGCAGAGATTCGGCCACGCGCCGAAACCGGCAGATCGTTGTTCCGTGCCCATTCACGGATAGCGGCCGTCTGCTCGCGACCCGCACTTCCGGATCCGCTCTTGCGCGCAGCCGGCGCAGTTCCGGCCGCGGTCTTGCTCCGCTTACGGCCGCCGACCTTGCGAGCGTGTTCGATCCAGAATTCCAACTGCTCGCGCAGCCGTGCCGCATTGTCCTCGGAAAGGTCGATCTCGTACGTCACTCCGTCGAGACCGAACTCCACCGATTCGTCCGCCGCCGATTCCTGATCCACATCGTCGATCAGGGTGACAGTGACTTTCTTCGCCATGTGGTGTAAATCCTCTCGCATGCGCTTCCCCCCGCGGGACGGGCACCACACTACCCGCCGATTAACGCATCGCAATATGGAGCGGCGAAATCCGATTAACGGGTGTTCGGTCGGACAATCGGGAACAGGATTGTTTCGCGGATTCCCAGACCGGTAAGTGCCATCAGCAGACGGTCGATTCCCATTCCGGTACCGGTGGTCGGCGGCATTCCCTGTTCCATCGCGGCGAGGAAATCCTCGTCGAGGACCATTGCCTCGTCGTCACCTTCCGCGGCCAGGCGCGCCTGGTCGACGAAGCGCTCGCGCTGAATCACCGGATCGACGAGTTCCGAGTAACCCGTGGCGAGTTCGAAACCGCGGACGTACAGATCCCATTTCTCGGTGACCCCGCGCACGGTGCGGTGATCGCGGGTCAGCGGCGACGTCTCGACGGGGAAATCACGCACGAAGGTCGGCTCGTTCAGCTGGTCGCCGCACATGTGCTCCCAGAGTTCCTCGACGAGCTTGCCGTGGCCCCAGCCCTTACCCTCGGGAATCTCCAGACCGACGCGATCCGCGAGAGCCGTCAATTCCTCGAGCGTCGTGTCGGGGGTCACGTCCGCGCCGATCGCCTCGGACAGCGAGGGATACATTTCGAGGGTTTTCCATTCACCCCCGAGGTCGTATTCCGTACCGTCGGCGAGCGTCACCACATGGCTGCCGAAGACCGCGAACGCGACCTCCTGGATGATCTCGCGGATCATCCGAGCCGAATCGTCGTAGGTGCCGTACGCCTCGTACGTTTCGAGCATCGAGAATTCCGGCGAGTGCGTCGAGTCGGCACCCTCGTTACGGAAATTGCGGTTGATCTCGAAGACCTTCTCGATACCGCCGACCACACAGCGCTTGAGGAACAGCTCCGGCGCGATACGCAGGTACAGATCGATGTCGAGCGCGTTCGAGTGCGTCACGAACGGACGGGCCGCCGCGCCACCGTGCAGGGTCTGCAGCATGGGCGTCTCGACCTCGAGGAAGCCACGACGCTCGAGTGCGTTGCGTAGCTCGCGCACCACCGCGACACGCATGCGCGCGTTGCGGCGCGCTTCGGGACGCACGATGAGGTCGACGTAGCGCTGACGCACCCGTGCCTCTTCGTTCATCTCCTTGTGCGCGACCGGCAGCGGACGCAGCGCCTTCGACGCCATGGTCCACGAGTCGGCCATGACGCTGAGCTCACCTCGCCGGGAGCTGATGACCTCGCCGTGCACGAACACGATGTCGCCGAGGTCGACCTCGGACTTCCAGGCGGCGAGCGCCTCCTCGCCGACGCCGGCGAGGCTGAGCATGACCTGCAGCTGGGTGCCGTCGCCCTCCTGCAGCGTCGCGAAGCACAGCTTGCCGGTGTTGCGCGAGAACATCACGCGGCCGGCGACGCCCACGACGGTGCCGGTGGCGGTGTCGGGTTCGAGGTCGGGATACTCGGCGCGGATCTCCGCGAGCGTATGGGTACGCGGGATCTCGACGGGATAGGCGTCCGAGCCTGTGCCAGGAGCCGTTCGCGCTTCTCGCGGCGGACCCGCATCTGCTCGGGGGTGTCGTCGGGCTGCTGAACGGTGGCATCACTCACGGGTAACCAGACTATCGGACACCCGAGGTCACTATTCCTGCAGATGCGCGCTTTCAGTGAGCGGTGACCCGCGCCACGTCCTGCGCGACGTGCTGGGCCTCGGCGACTGCGCCGACCAGGCGGGCCGCGCGGATGGCGTCGTAGCCTCCGACGAGGTGGGTGACCCTGCGCAGACCCTGCGCGTGCAGTTCGGTGACCACACCGTGCGAGCTCACGCCGTCGGACGAGACGAGGATCCATTCGACGTCGCGGTCGACGGCGAGGGCGAGACGGCCCTTGCCGCTCGGATCGAGTCGCTCGGCGACGAGATCGACGGAGATGGCCAGTGCACCGGGAAGTGTTCCCTGAGCGGCACGTTCGGCGTTCGAGCGGATGTCGACGACGACGGCTCCGCGGGCGACCGCTGCGGACAGTTCGGTGGGGTACGTGCGCTCGACGGCAAGCCGGTGGAAGGCGACCGGAGCAGCGGTGGAAACAGAAGTGGTGGAAAGAAGCGCAGCGCGCATGAGAAAACTCCCAGGAATGTGTTATCGGTCGAGGCGGCGGTCAGCCTCGACAACACTCCTGGGTGCTCATGCAACGGATCACGAAGAACATTTTTACACAGAATGGCGCTCAGCGGAACCCGCAGTTCCGCGTGCCGCTCGTCTCACCTGATTCCGCTCGTACACCAGACGCAGTCCCTCGAGGGTCAGATCCGGCTCGTGGTGCTCGAGAGTGCGCGACTCCGGCATGATCAGCGGCGCACTGTCGCCGGTGCCGATCACGACCACGTCGTCACCGTCGAAACCGGGCACCTCGGCGCAGATCCGCCGCACGATGCCGTCGACCATCCCGGCGAACCCGAAGACGGCCCCGGACTGCATGCACTCGACGGTGTTCTTGCCCAGAACACCTCGGGGACGGAGCAATTCGACCTTCCGCAGTGCCGCCGACCGCGACGCCAGCGCATCCATCGAGATCTCCACACCCGGAGCGATGGACCCGCCGAGGAACTCCCCCTTGCCCGACACGACGTCGACGCACGTGGACGTCCCGAAATCCACGACGATGCACGGGGATCCGTAGAAGTGGTAGGCCGCCAGACTGTTGACGATGCGGTCGGCGCCGACCTCCTTCGGGTTGTCCACGAGCAGCGGCACTCCGTGCGCACCCCCGGCTCCACCACGACGTGCGGCACCGACGACCAGTAGCGGTCGAGCATGACGCGCAGCTCGCGCAGCACCGACGGCACGGTCGACAGCGCCGCCACCCCGGTGACCTGCTCGGCGGATTCGCCGAGCAGACCGCGGAACAGCAGGGCGATCTCATCGGCGGTCATCCTGGGTCGGTACGGACGCGCCAGTCGCGCAGCAGCCGCGCGTGCGAGCCGCTGCCCGCGAACACCCCCAGGACGATATTGGTGTTGCGGACGTCGACGGTGAGGAGCACCTCTAGACCAGGGACGGCGAGTCGAGGGTCGACAGCATCCGCGGCGTGATCAGGCCCGAGCCTCGGGAGCGTGGGCGGGATCGTTGCCGAGCTCGACCTGGCGGTTGTCGGCGTCGACGAACACCACGCGCGGGTTGTAGTCCTTGCACTCCTGCTCGTTCATCACGCCGTAGGCGATGAGGATGACGAGATCGCCGGGGCTGACGAGACGTGCTGCGGCACCGTTGATCCCGATGACGCCCGATCCACGCTCACCGGCGATGACGTACGTCTCGAGCCGGGCGCCGTTGTCGATGTCGACGATGCAGACCTGCTCGCCCTCGAGCAGATCCGCGGCGTCCATCAAATCCTGGTCGACGGTCACCGAACCGACATAGTGCAGATCCGCGTGGGTGACCGTGGCGCGGTGGATCTTCGACTTCATCATGGTGCGGAACATGCTCGTCCTCGGTTTCTTTCTCGTTTCCGAATTCGATCGGTGGGTCAGCGGTTCGTCAGGTTGTCTTCGGCGTCGGGATCCACCGGGCCGGTGCTCGTTCGAGGAAACCGGTGCCGACGGCGACCCCGACGTTGTCGATGAGGCGTGTGGAGCCGAGCCGTGCGGCGACGAGCAGTCGGCCGTCGCCGCGTTCGGGTGCCGGCCCAGATCGGCGCCGCGCACCTCGAGATAGTCCACCTCGATCTGCGGGCTCTGCGCGAGCACGTCGCGTGCCGTGGACAGGATCGCCTCGGATCCGCCTGCTGCGGCGTGTGCGCCGGCGACGAGCGCCGCAGACAGCGTGGTCGCGATCTCGCGCTGCTCGGGGTCGAGATAGCGGTTGCGGGAGGACAGTGCGAGCCCGTCCTGTTCGCGCACGGTGGGAACGCCGAGGATGCGGATGTCGAGATTCAGGTCGGCGACCATCTGACGGATCAGGGTGAGCTGCTGGTAGTCCTTCTCACCGAAGAACGCCGTGTTGGGACCGACGATGTTGAACAGCTTCGCGACGACCGTCAGCATGCCCGCGAAATGGCCGGGGCGCGAAGCACCTTCGAGCTCCGACCCGAGCGGACCCGGGTGGATCGTTGTGCGCGGGCTGCGGGTACATCGCCGAGACCGTCGGCACGAAGGCGAGTTCGACGCCCGCTTCGCGGAGCAATTCGAGGTCGGCGTCGAGAGTGCGTGGGTAGCGTCGAGGTCCTCGTTCTTCCCGAACTGCAGCGGGTTGACGAAGATCGACACGACCACAACGGCACCGGTGAGCTTGGCCTGGCGCACGAGTTCGAGGTGACCGGTGTGCAGCGCACCCATCGTCGGCACGAGTGCGACGGTGCGGCCGACGCCGCGCAGAGCCGGGTGACCTTGGTCAGGCCTGCGGGATCGTGGTGAACGCTCAGTTCACCTCGCACGTATCCGCGCTGTCCTGCTTCACTCACCGTATTCAGCTCCTTCGAGAATTGCCATCAGTTCCGGCTTCGACCCGGTCCGTTGCGCCGATCGCAGCGACAGCGCGCGGTACCCGGCGGCGATCTGCGG
>LATQ01000001.1:1581233-1586199 GCA_001017865.1 Rhodococcus sp. IITR03 | reverse complement strand
GGCAGCCACCCGGGGACGCCTCGACCTCCGGGTCGACCGCGCACCGCGCCCGGCCGGGTGGACTCGCCACCCACGTCGACGATGTCGACGCCGAGCTCGCGCAGCTCGAAGCCGCGGGCTATCGCGGTCTCGCGGTCCAGATAGCGACCGCCGTCGGAGAAGGAATCACTGGTGACGTTCAGTACGCCCATCACGACGGGCCACTGTTCTGCGGGGAAGACGGTCACCGGCGCAGGATCAGATCCAGGGCCTCGGCACGCGACGCCGAACTGGTCTGGAACAACCCGCGCACAGCGGAGGTGGTGGTGCTGGCGCCGGGCTTGCGGATGCCGCGCATCGCCATACACAGGTGCTCGGCCTCGACCACGACGATCACTCCGCGCGGCTGCAGCTTGCGCATCATGGCGTCGGCGATCTGGCTGGTGAGGCGTTCCTGGACCTGCGGGCGCTTGGCGTAGAGGTCCACGAGACGCGCCAGCTTCGACAAGCCGGTGACGCGTCCCGTCGGGCCCGGGATGTAGCCACGTGGGCGACCCCGTGGAACGACACGAGGTGGTGCTCGCACGTCGAGTACATCGGGATGTCGCGCACGAGGACGAGTTCCTGGTGACCTTCGTCGAAGGTCGTGTCGAGGACCTCGTCCGGGTCCGTGAACAGTCCCCCGAACACCTCACGGTAGGCGCGGGCCACCCGGGACGGGGTGTCGCGCAGACCCTCGCGGTCCGGATCCTCACCCACCGCGATCAGCAGTTCGCGCACGGCCGCTTCGGCTCGGGCCCGGTCGAACGTACGTCCCGCGTCCACGCTCAACTCGTGGGTCGTCACGTCCTCCGGGTCGGAACCCGTATCCGATTTCAGGTGGTTCACCGACACCCGCTCGCCCTCCACTCTTCGCTCACTCGTCTCCATCGGAACCGACGGTCCCGATGTGCGCCCGGTACCGGACTCACCGACACGGATCAGTGCCGGCCGGCCGGGCCTTCCCACCGTTGTGTGGGAGGAGGCTCGGGAGTGCCGTAACCATCGCGCGGTTGCGAGTCTCCCACGTGGTTCTCCCCGCGGTGCGCATCTCCCGCACCGTTGTCGCCGGAGTCCGACGGACGGTCGGCGTCCTGCGGCTCCTGCGGACGCCCGAAACTCTGCGTTTCCTGGGCCTGTCCGTAGCTGGGTTGTCCGTAGCTCTGGGGGTTCTGACCCTGAGGTCCCTGCGGATACCCGTAACCCTGCGGTTGTCCGGAGCCCTGCGGCCCGTGCCCCTGCTGTTCCTGCGGGGTCTGCTCGCGCGGCGGCAGCCGGAGCCGACCATCCGGCGGGAGCGCCGTAGTCGGGCGCGTCGCGTGCCGTGGACCACCCGGTACGGAGCCGCCGGCTGGAAGCCCGGAAGCGGCTCGGAGGCCGGGACCGGCTGCGACTGCGGTTGGGGCTGTGCCTGCGTCTGTGGCTGGGGGTAGCCGTTCGCAGGTTGGTACTGCGGCTGCGCGCCGGCTGGTAACCGGGGGGGAGCGGGCACCTCGCCCTGGCCCGGATACTGCGGATGCTGATGCGCCGGCTTCGTCAGCGACGGCGGTTCCGGCGGCCACGGCTCGCCACGCTCGGCCGCGAGCTCCGCGGGTGTCTTGATCGGCGGCTTGTCGGACGGGACCCGATCACCGAAATCGTTGAAGGTCGTGATCCGCGGACGCTTCTTCACGTCGGCCAGGATCCGGTCGAGGTCCTTGCGGGTCAGCGTCTCGTGCTCGAGCAACTCGGCCGCCAGCACGTCGAGGGCGTCGCGGTAGTCGTTGAGGATCGCCCACGCTCGGTGTGCGCGGCCTCGATGAGGTTGCGGACCTCCTCGTCGATCTCGCGTGCCACCTCGTGCGAGTAGTCGGACTGCACCCCCATCGACCGGCCGAGGAAGGGGTCGCCCTGTTCCTGGCCGTAGCGGACGGCGCCGAGCCTCGCGCTCATGCCGTACTCGGTGACCATCGCACGCGCGATCTTCGTGGCCTGGTCGATGTCGGACGAGGCGCCGGTGGTGGGCTCGCGGAAGACGAGCTCCTCCGCGGCACGACCACCCATCGCCATGACGAGGCGCGCGATCATCTCCGAACGCGTCATCAGGCCCTTGTCGTCCTCGGGCACCGTCATCGCGTGACCGCCGGTGCGGCCGCGGGCGAGGATGGTGACCTTGTAGACGGGCTCGATGTCGGGCATCGCCCACGCGGCGAGGGTGTGACCGCCCTCGTGGTAGGCCGTGATCTTCTTCTCGTGCTCGCTGATGATGCGGCTCTTGCGGCGGGGACCGCCGATGACGCGGTCGACCGATTCCTCGAGGATCGCCTCGGTGATCACCGTGCCGTTCTCACGGGCGGTGAGCAGGGCGGCCTCGTTGACGACGTTCGCGAGGTCGGCGCCGGACATGCCCACCGTGCGCTTGGCGAGCGCACCGAGATCCGCATTGGGATCGATCGGCTTGCCCTTCGAGTGCACGGCGAGGATCGCCCGGCGACCGGCGAGGTCGGGGTTCGTGACCGGGATCTGACGGTCGAACCGGCCGGGACGCAGCAGCGCCGGGTCGAGGATGTCGGGGCGGTTCGTCGCGGCCATCACGATGATGCCGGAGCGGTCGCCGAAGCCGTCCATCTCGACGAGGAGCTGGTTGAGGGTCTGCTCGCGCTCGTCGTGCCCACCGCCGAGGCCGGCGCCGCGCTGGCGGCCGACCGCGTCGATCTCGTCGACGAAGATGATGCAGGGGGCGTTCTGCTTGGCCTGCTCGAACAGGTCGCGCACGCGGGAGGCGCCGACACCGACGAACATCTCGACGAAGTCCGAACCGGAGATCGTGAAGAACGGGACGCCCGCCTCGCCGGCGACGGCGCGTGCGAGGAGGGTCTTACCGGTGCCGGGAGGGCCGTAGAGCAGCACGCCCTTGGGGATCTTCGCGCCGAGTGCCTGGTAGCGCGCCGGGTTCTGCAGGAAGTCCTTGATCTCGTAGAGCTCCTCGACGGCCTCGTTGGCGCCGGCGACATCGGCGAAGGTCGTCTTGGGCATGTCCTTCGACAGCTGCTTGGCCTTCGACTTGCCGAAGCCCATCATGCCGCCGCGGCCACCGCCCTGCATGCGGCTCATCACGAAGAAGAACACGCCGAGCAGGATGATCATCGGCAGGACGAACAGAAGGATCGACGTCAGCCAGCTCTCCTGGGTGACGTTCGTGTCGTACTTCTGCGCGCCCGACGCGGCGACGAGGTCGAAGATCTGCTCGGAGGCCGACGCGGGGTACTTCGCGATGATCTCGGTGCTGCCCTCGGTCGCGTCGTTGCCGTTCTCGAGCCACAAGCGCACCTGCTGCTCGCGGTCGTCGATGCGGGCTTCACTGACGTTCTGCGATTCGAGTTGAGCCACCGCGACGGACGTGTCCACCTGAGTGAAACCGCGCGTGTCGTCGCCGAAGTAACTGAAGCGTAGATCACCAGCAGAATGCCGGCGACGATCGCCAGATTACGGAACACTGTCTTGCGGTTCATACAGGTTCGGCCCGAGCGGCCGGTCCTTTCGATCGAGTTCGTCGGGGTCTCGCAGTCGCGGCGCTTCGCGCCCGGGGTGGCCGCATGCCGCAACGGTCACTGACCAGGCAACGCAAGGTTACCGCGTAGCAACGAGCAGTCGCCCCGGCACCGGCCGGAGCCGACACCGGGAAGACGTCGTAATCGACAACGATCGGGACGGAACCGGAGTTCCCCGGGCCGGGGACCTCACCACCCGGCTCGACCGGAGGTCAGCTGCTGTAGACCTTGGGATCCAGCGTGCCGATGTAGGGCAGGTCGCGGTAGCGCTCGTCGTAGTCGAGGCCGTAACCGACGACGAACTCGTCCGGGATGTCGAATCCGACGTCCTTGACCTCGACGTCGATCTTCACGGCCTCCGGCTTGCGGAGCAGCGTGACGACCTCGAGCGACGCGGGGTTGCGCGTCGAGAGGTTCTTGAGCAGCCACGACAGCGTCAGACCCGAGTCGATGATGTCCTCGACGATGAGGACGTTGCGACCGGCGATGTCCTTGTCGAGGTCCTTGAGGATGCGCACGACACCCGAGGACGAGGTCGACGACCCGTACGAGCTGACGGCCATGAACTCCATCTGCGTCGGGATCGGCAGAGCGCGCGCGAAGTCGGTCATGAAGAAGATGGCGCCCTTGAGCACCCCGATGAGCAGCAGATCGCCTTCCGGCGCACCCACCGGGTAACGCTCGGCGATCGACTGCGCCAGCTCTGCGGTCCGCTCCTTGATCTGTTCCTCGGAGATCAGCACCGACGCTATGTCGTTCTCGTACACCGGGGTCCTTCCCTACCTTCTGCTGCCGGTCGCCCGGGTCTCGCCCGGTCGACGTACTCCACGGCAAGCGTGCCACGCCGACGCGACACCACCAACCTCGTCCCCGTCCGCGGGCCCCGCCCGACCGCGACCGGGCCCTGTCCGCGCCACGCCACTACCAGGTCGTCGACCGCTCGCAGCATCGTCTCGTTCGGCGTGGCGGTGTGATCGATCAGCCACGATCGGAGGGCTCTGCGTCGTACTGCGGCGGGAGCCGCCGCGAGTGCGTCGGTGTCGAGCAGGTCGTCCTCGCGCCGCGCCGTCACGAGCAGGTCGTCGGCCCAGACATCGAGGGCGTGACCGTCGTCCTGCAGTTGCCCGGCCGTGCGCGCGAGGGCTTCGGCGACGCCGCCACCGAGCACGTCCTCGAGCAGCGGCAGTACCTCGCGGCGCAGACGCACGCGCGTGAACCGGTCGTCGGCGTTGTGCGGATCCTCGTACGGGCGGTAGCCGAGTTCGTCGCACGCCCGGCGGGTCGTGTCGCGGCGCACGCCGAGCAGCGGCCGGCCCCACGGCGGGTCGAAGGGTGCCATCCCGCGGATCGAACGCAGACCCGATCCGCGGCGAGACCGAGCAGCACCGTCTCGGCCTGGTCGTCGAGGGTGTGCCCGA
>LATQ01000001.1:1578346-1581133 GCA_001017865.1 Rhodococcus sp. IITR03 | reverse complement strand
GACCACCGGCGCCCGGGGCGGGGGAGTACGACCGCGCCGGCGGACGCCCGCACGTCGTAGATCGCGAAGGCCCCGCCCACGACGAGAGCGAGGAAACCCGCACCCCAGATCCCGAAGAGGATCTTCATGTTCCGTCGTCGCCTGGTTGCCAGTGAACCCTGCTTCTTGTTGCCACCCTGCCCCGTCAACACGCCTCCGCTGCATCCTGCACACACTGGTCGACCAGCCACCCGCACTTCCCGCTGCCGGCCGCATACTGCTGTGACGCACTCGGGGCCCCGGTACCTGCACCTCCAGCCTAGCGCCGCGACCGTTATCCTCTCTGCGGACCATCACCGCAGATACGGATGTCGTATCCGCCGGAAAAACACCGACGAAGTGAGGCAAGGCGTGGAGTTCGAGGTCACCATCGAGATCCCCAAGGGACAGCGGAACAAGTACGAGGTCGATCACGAGACCGGACGCGTCAAGCTCGATCGTTACCTGTACACCTCGTTCGGCTACCCGGCCGATTACGGCTACATCGAGAACACCCTCGGTGAGGACGGCGATCCGCTCGACTGCATGGTCCTGCTGCCCGAGTCGGTCTTCCCCGGCGTGATCGTCGAGGCCCGCCCCATCGGCATGTTCAAGATGGTCGACGAGGCCGGTGGCGACGACAAGATCCTGGCCGTCCCGGCCGGCGACCCGCGGTGGGATCACGTCCAGGACATCAGCGACGTCTCGCAGTTCGAGCTCGACGCGATCAAGCACTTCTTCGTGCACTACAAGGATCTCGAGCCGGGCAAGCACGTCGAGGCCGCCGACTGGGTCGGTCGCGCCGAGGCCGAGGCCGAGGTGACCGCGTCGGTCGAGCGCCTGAAGAACAACGGCGGGCACTGACACCGAGCCTTCACAACGCGGATCCCCCGGACGATGTGATCGTCCGGGGGATCCGTCGTATGCGGGGTCTACTCGCCCTTGAACTGCGGCGGGCGCTTCTCGAAGACGGCGGTGATCGCTCGGTGAGGTCCTCCGACGGCAGGAATGCCGCGTTCCACGCCGCGACGTAGCGGAGGCTGTCGTCGACCTGCGGCGAGCGCGTGTGGTCGAGGACGTTCTTGATGCCCTGGACGACGAGCGGCGGGTTGGCGGCGATCTCCGCGGCGGTCGCGTGGGCGGCGGCCAGCACTGCGTCGGCGTCGTCGTGGACGTCGTTGACGAGACCGATCTTCTCGGCGCGGGCGGCGTCGATGTCCTTGCCGTGACGCGAGCTCGCGGACGTGACCGTCGCCGATGATGAGCGGGAGCCGGGCGAGGGTGCGACGTCGGCGACCATTCCGACCTTGACCTCGCGGACGCTGAACTTCGCATCGGCGCTCGCATAGCGGATGTCGGCGGCGGAGATGAGATCGACCGCTCCGCCGATGCACCAGCCCTGGACCGCGGCGACGACCGGCTTGCGGCAGTCGGCGACGGCCGTGATGGCCGCCTGCATGTTCTTGATCAACGTGTGGAAGTCCGTGCGCGGCTTCGCGAGCGCCTTGCCGGAGACGACGGCGCCGAGGCTGCCGCCCATGGCGACGAGGTCGAGGCCGTAGGAGAAGTTCCGGCCGGAACCGGCGAGGACGACGGCGCGGACCTCGGGGTCGGCGTCGAGCTCACCGAAGAGGACGGGCAGTTCCGCCCAGAAGTCGGGACCCATGGCGTTGCCCTTGCCGGGGCCGATGAGCGTGACCTGTGCGACGTGATCCTTGCGTTCGACGGTGAACGCTTTCCAGGGCGAGTGATCGGACATTACTGAAGAGTAACTTGTGGATCTTCGTTTCGCACCGACCCCACGACACGACACGACGACGACGCGTCCTCGGAACCGCGCCCATCGCGCGGCGATTTTCCTACTCTTGATCCATGACCAGGTCGCTGCATCCGAACGCCCACCGCGTGTCGGACACGCTCATCTCCCGCGGCCATCACGGTCTGATCGTCCAGCAGCCGGAGACCGTGCACACCGCCGAGCAGGCCGCTGCCGCGGTGGGTGTGGAGGTGGGCGCGATCGTGAAGTCGCTCGTCTTCCTGCTCGACGACGACCCGATCCTGTTGCTCGTGTCCGGCGCGCACCGCGTGTCGGTCGAACGGACCGGCGAGCGTCTCGGCGGCGAACTCGTGCCGGCCTCCCCCGATCTGGTCACGGAGGTCACGGGTCAGCCGCTCGGTGGCGTCGCACCGCTCGGTCACCCCACGAACCTGCCACCTACATCGACCGTGCGCTGCAGCACTATCCGGATCTGTGGGCATCGGGTGGGTGCCCGAACACACTGTTCCGGACCGTCTATTCGGAGCTCATGCGCATCACCGCAGCGATCGACGTCGACGTGGACTGAGACCGTCCACCTACCGGTACCGCCGGCATCTCCACCCGGTACACTCTCCGTCGTGACAGTCCGAGCGTGGAGCCGCAGGCATGTCGACCTGTGCCGTACCCGCTCGTGCCTCTGTGCGTTCTGAGATCCGCACCATCCCTTCCTCTTTCCCGGCGCCGCACTGCTGCGGGTAGTTGCCTGCCCGGCGCCGTTCACCTTCCGACCAGCGGAGCCCTTCCATGACCACGTCCTCCATCGAGAACCCGGCCGGCAGCTCGGTCGATTCCCCCGAACTCGTTCTCATCGTGCAGATTTCGGACACGAACGCCGGATCGGCGGGCGATCTCGCAGCCCTTGCCGACGCCTGCGGGAGACCGCGCTCGATCTGCTCCCGGTGCTGCGCACCCACACCTCCTCAGTCCCCGGCCCGACCCCCTCTGGTGAT
>LATQ01000001.1:1571490-1578246 GCA_001017865.1 Rhodococcus sp. IITR03 | reverse complement strand
GCGTCCGTGCTGCGACTCTGCTCCCCGTCGCGCGCACCCACACCCTCCTCAGTCCCCGGCCCGACCCCTCTGGTGATCGATCTGCCGGCCCGCGGACTGGTGCTCGACAATCAGCGGGTCGAGTTGAGTCACAGCGAGTTCGAGATCCTCGCGCATCTGGTTCGCCGGCCCCGCGTCGTGGTGTCCCGCGCGGCGCTGCGGCCGCTCGGCACCGGTTACTCCGAGAACGACGACGTCGACACCGACCGCGGCAACCGCAGTGTCGACGTCCACGTCTCCCGGATCCGTTCCAAGCTGGGACGTTTCGGCAACATCATCACGACCGTGCGTGGTTCGGGTTACAGGTTCGATCCCGATCCGCGCGTGCACGTCGTCGAAGTACTCGACCGCCGCACGGCGTGAACGCATGCGAAGGAGGGGCAGGAGTCGAACCCCTGCCCCTCCTTGGTGATACGGACCGATGTCAGGAAGCGCGCACGGACGCCTGGGCACCTTCGCCGAACCGGCGCAGGACCTCGACGACGGTCGGTGAGACCTCGATGAGGCCGCGCGACTCCAGCCACGGCAGCGTTCCGTCGACGAGATGCTCGACGGTGAACGGCGCGGCGAGCGGGATCAGCGTGACGCCGTCGGCGACCTGCACGGCATGGATGTCGGCGATCAACCCGGCGAGACCGTGCGGCGTTCCGACATAGGACAGCGTGCCGGCCTCCCCGCGAGTCGATTCCGGGCGGGTGCGCCGGGTGCGGGCGGTGCGGCCATCGGACGCGAGGACGACCTCGACGTCGACGAGCACCGTGACCGAATCGGGATCGCGCCCCTCCCCGGCGGCCTCCGCCGGATACGGTCGCGCAGCTTCCCGGCCTCACGCAGGTCGGCGGCACGCACCCGCACGACGTTGGATGCATCGGCGCTGAGGTCGAGCGGCGGGTCGCCGGCACGCCCCAGGGTCAGATCGGCCAGTAGTCGGGCCCGGAGTGACCGGCGAGTTCGACGGCGACACGCAACGGCCGGATGGCGGCGGACTCGACGACGGCCGGGCCTGCGGTGGCCGGACCTGCGGATCCAGGGGTGACGGTGGATGCGACGGACATGGGATGCCTCTCGGTACGGGCCGCGGAGCGGCACGGAGGGATCGGCCTGTGAGCCGGAAGACTGTGAGGAGAAGACCTTCAGTCCGGACAGATTCCCGATGCCGTACGGCAGAGGTCGACATGGCGACGGCACCAGCGTGCCGCAGCGATCGCCCTCGTCCGTTCCATGCGAATTACCCTACTTATCCTGTGGGGAATTGTCGACCGCTAGACGCACGGAGATGCGTCGCCATCGGTCGCCCCGAGACCGGGACGCGTCTCCGGCGAGGGATTCCACACGCCGTCGGTCTTCGCGTGCACCCACGTCGGCCCGCTCTCGACCAGCGACCGGAGCGCTCCGAGGAGCCGCTCGACATCCTCGGACGAGCTGCCGAGCCCGAGCGACGCCCGGACGGCACCGCCGGCGCGACCGACCCGCCGAGCAGCGGGTGGGCGCAGAAACGTCCGTCACGGACGCCGATACCGTGCTCGGCGGACAGATAGGAGCGACGTGGCCGGGCTCGTAACCGTCGACCGTGAAGGTGACGATGCCGACGCTGTCGGCCGAATCGTTCCACAGCCGAAGCACTTCCACACCGTCGATGGTCTGCAGACCGTCGACGAGCAGGGCGCACAGGGCCTCCTCGTGACGGGTCACCGCGTCGGAGTCGAAACCGGCGAGCGCATCGCACGCGGCGGCAAGAGCGGCGACACCGAGCACGTTGGGGGTGCCGGCCTCGTGACGCGCAGGGGCGCAGGCCCATTTGGTGTTGATCGAGCGCACCTCGCGCACACGCCGCCACCGCGAGATACGGCTCGGCGGCGTCGAGCCAGTCTCGGCGGCCGACGAGCGCTCCCGCACCGAACGGCGCGTACAGCTTGTGGCCGGAGAACGCGAGGTAGTCCACACCGATCTCGGCGAGATCGACACGGCGGTGGGGCACGAGCTGCGCACCGTCGACGAGGATCCGGGCGCCGGAAGCGTGTGCGAGCTCGGCGAGTTCGGCGATCGGCAGGACCTCACCGGTGACGTTGGAAGCACCGGTGACGGCGAGCAGGGCCGCGGGGGCGCGCTGGAGTTCGACCGCGAGGCGCCACACCGTCTCGGAGACGGTGTCCGCGGCCTCGACGATGCGAGAATTCTTCCAGGGCAGCAGATTCGCGTGATGCTCGATGTCGAGCACGACGACATCGCCGGGCACCGCACTCGCGAGCAGGTTCAGCGAATCGGTGGTGTTGCGCGTGAAGACGACGACCTGGTCGTCGGCCGCGCCGACGAAGCGCGAGACGGACGTGCGGGCGTCCTCGTAGGCGGTGGTGCTGATCCGCGAGGCGTATCCGGCACCGCGGTGCACGCTCGCGTAGAAGGGCAGCAGCTCCGTGATGCGGTCGGTGACGGCGGACAGCGCCGGTGCGCTCGCCGCGTAGTCGAAGTTCGCGTAGGTGCAGGTACCACCCTGGACGAGCGGAACCTGCACGTCACAGCCGGAAACGGTGGCGAACGGAGCGATGCAGGTGGTGGCGGCCACAGCAGTCATGACAAATCCCTCGTGTACTCGGGGACCCGCCGGTGACGCCTACGACGGAGAATTCTCGTCGCCGGCGGAGTCCGCGCTTGCCGTGTCCGGTAGTGGATTCACGGCCCGGTCGTCACCCGGAGCACCCCACCGCGGTTGGAGGGTTGCCGACCAGCTAGCCGGGGCTTGACGCTGGTACTCATGACCTGGCGAAGAGAATGGCAGGACGACCGAGCCGTGTCAACCCCGCACCGCTCCGCGTCGCCCGGCACCGCACGACGCCGACACGCGTTCTGCGCGCCGAACGTTCACCTGCCGTCCACCCGGACGTGAGATAACCGGAAGCACCATCGAGCAGAAGGACCCGCGGAGTTGCCAGCCATAACCTCGACCCCCGTCGGCCGGTCCCCCATCCCGGACGAGTTCCTCCGCGCGTCGCACGCTCCACCCGCCCGCACCCTCGTCGACCTGCTGCGGAGCACTGCCGAAGCACATCCCGACGCTCCCGCGATCGACGACGGCTCGACGATCCTCGAATACGCCGAACTGGCCGAGGCGGTGATCGCGGGTGCGTATGCGCTGAACGACGCGGGTGTCGGGGCCGGCGACAGGGTCGGGGTGCGCATGACCTCCGGGCGCAGCGACCTGTATGTGACGATTCTCTCCATTCTCGCCGCGGGCGCCGCGTACGTCCCCGTCGACGCCGACGATCCCGACGAGCGGGCCGAACTCGTGTTCTCGGAAGCGCAGGTCACCGCCATCGTCACCGACGAGGGCATCGGACCGGGCACGGCCGCACCGTCGGGCACCCCGGTGGTACGGGGTCCGAACCTCGACGACGACGCGTGGATCATCTTCACCTCCGGTTCGACCGGGACACCGAAGGGTGTCGCCGTCACCCACCGCAACGCGGCGGCCTTCGTCGACGCGGAAGCACGGATGTTCTGCCAGGAGGCGCCGCTCGGTCCCGGCGACCGGGTCCTGGCCGGCCTGTCGGTAGCGTTCGACGCCTCGTGCGAGGAGATGTGGCTCGCGTGGCGGCACGGCGCCTGTCTGGTTCCGGCGCCCCGCGCGCTGGTCCGCTCCGGCATGGATCTCGGGCCGTGGCTCGTCTCGCGCAACATCAACGTCGTCTCCACGGTGCCCACCCTCGCGGCGATGTGGCCGGCCGAAGCCTCGAGGCGGTGCGTCTGCTCATCTTCGGGGGCGAGGCCTGCCACCCGATCTCGTCGAACGTCTCGCCGTTCCGGGACGCGAGGTGTGGAACACCTACGGACCCACCGAGGCGACCGTCGTGGCCTGCGCGTCGCTGATGGACGGCACCGGACCGGTCCGCATCGGCCTGCCCCTCGACGGATGGGATCTCGCCGTCGTGGACGCCGACGGCAACCCCGTCGAGGAGGGCGCGACCGGTGAACTCGTCATCGGCGGTGTCGGCCTCGCGCGCTACCTCGATCCGGCGAAGGACGCCGAGAAGTATGCTCCCATGCCCACTCTCGGCTGGGACCGCGCCTACCGCAGCGGTGATCTCGTGACGCTCGACCGCGCCGGCCTGCTGTTCCAGGGGCGCGCCGACGACCAGGTCAAGATCGGTGGCCGCCGCATCGAACTCGGCGAGGTCGACAACGCGCTGCAGAACCTGCCCGGTGTGGCGGGCGGCGCGTGCGCGGTCCGCAAGACGGTCGCGGGGCATTCGATCCTCGTGGGATACATCGCCTCCACCGATCCGGACTTCGACATCGCGTCGGCCCACGACCTGCTGTCCGAACAACTCCCGGCCGCGCTCGTCCCGCGACTCGCGCTCGTCGACGAACTGCCACCCGCACGTCCGGCAAGGTCGACGCAACGCCCTGCCGTGGCCGCTGCCCGGCGCCGATGCCGACTCGGTGGAAGCGCTCGGTCTCGATCCCACCGCCGAATGGGTCGCCGAACTGTGGACCGACATCCTCGGCGCCCGGATCGAGGGCGTCGACGACGACTTCTTCGAACTCGGCGGTGGTTCCCTCGCGGCGGCGCAACTCGTCACGGCGCTGCGGAGCCGGTATCCGGAGATGACGGTCGCGGAACTGTACGACCACCCGAGGCTCGGATCGCTCGCCGTCTATCTCGACGAACTCGCGCCGACGGAAGCGGCGACACCGCGTGAGGTGATGCCGGTGCCGCGACTCGCCCAGCTCGGGCAGATCGCGGTGACCGCCGTCCTCACCACCCTCACCGGACTGCAGTGGGTGACGTGGCTGGCGATCCTGAACAACGTCGTCGCGTTCGTCGTGGACGTGCCGTGGACCGTCACCCTGTCGTGGTGGTGGGTCGCGTTCGGTGTCCTGCTGTTCCTCACGCCCGTCGGGCGCATGGCGATCTCCGTCGCGGGTTCGCGTCTGCTCCTGCGCGGCATGAAGCCCGGAAGCTACCCCCGCGGCGGGAGCGTCCACCTCCGGCTGTGGACGGCCCTGCGACTGTCCGAGGCCGTGGGTGCCGTGAACATCTCGAGCGCTCCCTGGATGCGCCAGTACGCGCGGGCGCTGGGAGCGAAGGTGGGCCGCGACGTCGACCTGCACAGTCTTCCGCCCGTCACCGGCCTCCTCGAACTCGGCGACGGTTGTGCCGTCGAGCCGGAGGTGGATCTCGGTGGCTACTGGGTGGACGGCGACGTCGTCCACATCGGAAGCATCCGGATCGGTGCCGGTGCCACGGTGGGCGCCCGATCGTTCCTGGCCCCCGGTGCGCGGATCGGTAAGAACGCCGAAGTGGAGGCCGGATCCGCGGTGTTCGGTCGCGTGAAGGCCGGGCAGAACTGGTCGGGTTCCCCCGCCCGCAAGGCCGGCAAGGCCGATCGGCCGTGGCCCGCCGCGACTCCGCCGCGGGGCGGCAGGTGGGTGCCGGTCTACGCGCTGTCGTCGATCCTGCTCGGCGGCTGCCCGTCGTCTCGATCGCCGCCGGGGTCGCGCTGCTCGTGTGGTGGGTGCACGACACCCCCACCGTCTCCGACGCCGTGGTGCACTCCCTGGCGATGCTGCCCGTCGCGGCGCTGCTGACGATGTTCGTCTTCGCCCTGCTCACCCTGATGGCGGTGCGGCTGCTCGCCGTCGGGATGACAGAGGGCTGGCATCCCGTGCGCAGCCGCGTGGGCTGGCAGGTGTGGTTCACCGAGCGCCTCATGGATTCCTCGCGCACCTTCCTGTTCCCGCTCTACGCTCGATGCTCACCCCGATCTGGCTCCGATTGCTCGGCGCCGACATCGGCAAGGACGTCGAGGCGTCGACCGTGCTGATGGTCCCCAAGTTCACGAAGGTCGCCGACGGAGCGTTCCTTGCCGACGACACGATGGTCGCCTCCTACGAACTCGGCGGCGGATGGCTGTACATCTCGCATGCGAAGGTCGGCAAGCGCGCCTTCCTCGGGAACTCGGGCATGGCGGCGCCGGGGCGCCGGGTCCCGAAGCACGGGCTCGTCGCGGTGCTCTCCGCGGCTCCGGAGAAGGCGAAATCCGGCTCGTCGTGGCTGGGCAGTCCCCCGGTGCGCCTGCGGCGCGCGAGCGGCGACAGCGACGCGAGTCGCACCTTCGAACCGCCGCTGAAACTCAAGATCGCGCGTGGCGCGGTGGAGACTTTCCGGCTCGTGCCCATGGTCGTCACCTACGGCATCGGGCTCGGTGTGCTCTTCGCCCTCAACACCCTCGCCGTGCACCTGGCTATCTCGCCGCTGCGCTGCTGGGCGGTCTCGTGCTCATGGTGGCCGGAGCCGTGGCGTGCCTCGTGACCGTGATCGCGAAGTGGCTCGTCGTCGGTCGGATCGGACGCGTCGAGCACCCGCTGTGGAGTTCGTTCGTGTGGCGCAACGAGGTCTCCGACACCTTTGTCGAGACCGTCGCGGCACCGTGGTTCGCCCGGGCCGCGGCGGGCACCGCCGTGATGAACCTGTGGCTGCGCGCGCTGGGTCGAGGATCGGCCGCGGTGTGTGGTGTGAGAGCTACTGGTTGCCCGAGGCCGACCTGGTGTCACTGGGCGACGGTGCGACCGTCGAACGCGGTTGCGTTGTACAGACCCACCTGTTCCATGATCGGATCATGTCCATGGACACCGTGACCCTCGGCGCCGGCGCCACGCTCGGCCCCCAATGCGTCGCGTTGCCCGCCTCGGCATCGGCGACTGGCGCCACCGTCGGCC
>LATQ01000001.1:1565700-1571390 GCA_001017865.1 Rhodococcus sp. IITR03 | reverse complement strand
CCCGCCGGTGCAGTGCGGCCAGCGCGGCAGGTGCGCCGGGGACGGCGACGGCGAGCGCCCCGTCGAGGGGGATCGCGTCGAGTCCCCGCTCCCGGTAGAATCCGGTGTGCCGCCGTCGGGTCCGTAACCGCTGCCGTTGACGGTCCACACCGACCCGTCGGGCTCGCGGACCACGGCGAACGCGTCGCCGCCGATGCCGCACTGCCGGGCAGGGTCAGCCAGGTGACCGCTGCCATCGCCAGGGCCGCGTCGACGGCGTTACCACCGTCCTCGAGGACGCGGACCCCGGCGGAGGCTCGCGAGCGGATGACTCGACGCGACCATGCCTCCCGTCGCGAGCGTCGCCGGTCGTGTCGCGCGCCGGGTCATGCCGACCGCATCCGACGTCGACGGGGTCCTTCCGGCGGCTCGGCGGGGTCGATCCCGACGAAGATCTCACCGTCGCGCTCCTCGCACGGATAGGTCTTGATGGGCTCGGTGGCCGGCGGGCAGATCGGCTCGCCGGTCTCGAGGTCGAATGCGCTTCCGTGACAGGAGCATCCGATGCCGTCCTGGACGAGCTTGCCGGACGACAACAGGCAGTCGAGGTGTGAGCAGTAGTTGGACGTGGCGTACGCCTTGCCGTCCAGTCGGGAGATGGCGAACTCGTAGTCCTCGGCGTAGAACCGGCGGACGATGCCTTCGGGCACCTGCCCGGATCGGGCCACTCGCTTGAACTCCATGGTCTTTCCTCCAGGCTTGTCGAGGGTCGGTGTCGCCGGTCAGGCGTCGGGGGAGAGGTAGACGGTCTTCTCGGACTGGTAGAACTGCATGAGCGTGGGGCCGGCCTGTTCCTTGAAGGTCTGGGTGCTCGACTGCTTGTAGCCGCCGAACGGCGCGTTCATGGCCATTCCCGTGGTGGCTGGTTGACCTTCACCAGCCCGGTCCGCGATTCGGCGATGAAACGCTGTGCGGCGGAGAGACTCCGGGTGACGACGGAGGCGCTGAGTCCGAAGGCGGTGTCGTTCGCCAGGGCGAGGGCCTCGTCGAAGGAGCCGGCGCGCTGGAAGGCCAGGACCGGGCCGAAGATCTCGTCGGTGAGCAGGCGCATCCCCGGGGTGGTGTCCGCGAAGATCGTGGGCCGCACGAAGAATCCGTCTCGCAGCGCGTCGTCGTCGCACCGCACGCCGCCGCACACGAGCCGTGCGCCTTCGTCCGTGCCGATGGTGACGTACTCGAGGAACTTGTCGAGCTGACCGCGACTCGCGAGCGGGCCGACATCGGCGGCGGCACCCGAACCCGGCCCCACCCGCAGCGCGGGTGCGTTCGGCGACCTTCTCGAGCAGTTCGTCGTGGATCGCGTCGACGGCGACGACCCGGCTGGTGCCGGTGCACGCCTGGCCCGACAATCCGAAGGCGCCCTTGACGATCAGTGCGGCCGCCGCGTCGAGGTCGGCGTCGTCGAGGACGACGACGGGGTTCTTGCCGCCCATCTCCAGCTGTACGCGCCGGTCGGGGCCGACGCTGCGGTGGATGGCGCGTCCGACCTCGGTGGACCCGGTGAAGGTCACCGCGGCGATCCGCTCGTCGCCGGACCCGCCGCACCGGCCTTGCCGTCGCCCTGGACCAGCGCGATCGCGCCGGCGGGCAGACCACCGGCGAGCAGGGCCTCGACGAGTCGCTGACCCATCAGCGGAGTGATCTCGGACGGTTTGAACAGCACCGTGTTGCCGGCGGCGAGCGCGGGCCCGAGCTTGCGGGAGGGGATGTTGAGCGGGAAGTTCCACGGCGTGATCGCACCGACGATCCCGATCGGTTCGCGCACGGTGTAGATGGTCGTGGAGCCTGGTGCCGGGAAGGTCGCACCGGTGGCGCGCAGTGCCTCGCCTGCGTAGAAGCGCAGGTTCATGGGGGTGCGGCTCACCTCCATCGACGCCTCGGCGCGGGTCTTGCCCTCTTCGCGGATGAGTTCGTCGACGAGTTCGGCCGAGCGTGCGGCGAGATGGTCGGCGGCTGCTCGAGGATCGCGGCGCGACGCTCGGGCGGGGTGGCGGCCCATTCGGGTGCGGCCTTGTCGAGCGCGTCGACGGCGTTGCGGACGTCGATGGCGTCGGAGTCCGGGAAGGTGCCGATCAGGTCGGTCTCGTCGGCGGGGTTGCGGCGTTCGAAGACCGCGCCGGAGGCGGCCGGTACCCAGTTGCCGTCGATGTGGTTCAGTCCGGTGATCGTCATGCGGGCTCGACCTCCTCGTACATCTCCCACAGATCGGTGTCCTCGTCGGCGAGCAGCGCTGCGTCGACCCTGCGGCCGACGAGTTCGCGGGCCGCCATGATGTCCTCGCCGCGGTCCATCGCGAAGGCGGCGGTCAGAACGTCGCCGGCGAGGTAGAAGACCGAGAACTCTCCACTGTCGGTGTCACCGCGGACGACGAGTTCGGTTGTTCCGGAAGCCGATCCGGCGAACTGGATGTTGGAGTCGTACTGATCGGACCAGAACCAGTGCGGGTCGTCGGAGAGCGACTGCCGCCCGACGATCGTGTCGGCGACCACCGCGGCCTGGCGGTTCGCGTTGTCGAAGTGTTCGACGCGCACGTGCCGGCCTTCACGCGGGGAGAACCGCTTCGCGACATCGCCTGCCGCGTAGATGTTCTCGACCGAGGTGCGCCCGGTGGCGTCGACCACGATCCCGCCGTCGACGGCGAGTCCGCTCGCCGCCGCGATGTCGGTGTTGGGGACGATGCCGATGCCGACGACCACGGCGTCGGCCTCGACGACCCCGCCGGTGGTGGTCTCGATCCGCACACCGCGATCGGAAGTGGTCACCGAGGCGACGCCCGTGCCGGTGCGCAGGTCGACACCGTTGCGGCGGTGTAGATCGGCGCAGTGCCGGCCGACCTGCTCGCCGAGGATGCCTCCGAGGAGGTGCTCGGCCTGTTCGAGGACCGTCACCGTCACGCCGAGAGATCGTGCGGTCGCGGCGATCTCGAGTCCGATGAAGCCGCCGCCGACGATCGCGAGGCTCGACCCGGGGTCAGACGGGCTGCGAGGGCGGTCGCGTCGTCGAGAGTGCGCAGGTAGTGGACGAGATCGGGCCGGGAACCGGTGGTGGCGAGGGTGCGGGGGCGTCCGCCCGTGGCGAGGACGATCGCGTCGGCGGCGATCTCGCCGCCGTCGAACTCGACCGTGCGGGTCGCGGTGTCGATGCGCTGCACCGACACACCGGTACGGATGTCGATGTCGTTGGCGTCGAGCCATTTCCGGGTCAGTAGTGCGAGGGAATCGACTCCTTCGCGGCCCGCGAGGAATTCCTTCGACAGGGGTGGGCGCTGGTAAGGGGCGTGCTGCTCGTCGCCGAGCAACACGATGCGTCCGTCGAAGCCGCGGCGACGCAGGGTGCGTGCGGCGACGGCGGCGACCTGGCCGGCGCCCACTGTGACTACGGTGCGAACGGTCATGCCGTGCACTCCTTTCCGGATGCGGCCGGTGCCGGACGCGGGGTGGGGTCGACGAGGACGGTCTCGTCGCGCACGAGGACGGGATAGACCGGCTGGCAGAGGTCCTGGTCCTCTTCGTATCCGGTCTCGAGATCGAAGCGCCACTGGTGGCCGGGGCAGATGACCCGGCCGTGCAGGAGCGTGCCCTTCACGAGCGAACGGTCCTGATGGATGCACAGGTCGGCGAAGGCGTAGATGCGGTCGTTCGCATGGAACAGTGCGATCGCGAGGCCGTCGACCTCCACGCGGAGTTTGCGGCGTCGGGTCACCTCTTTCACCGTGGCGACGGCGACCCAGGTCGGGGACTCTGCGGCGGCGTCGGCGCCGGCGGTCCCGCTGCCCATGATTTCGGTGGACATGCTTCTCCTTCGCTCGTGTGCGAGACCGGGAGCGGAAGCCGCGAGCGACTTCCGCTCCCGCGCATCGGATCAGGCGGACGCCAGCTCCAGATCGGGGGCGACGTACGTGTCGTACAGACCCTTCGTGTACGAGAAACGCATCTCCGCTCCCCAGCGGACGAGCTGCAGGCAGCGCTGCTGCAGCTGCGGGGTGTCGGCGCAGTCCAGGACGATCTGGTAGCCGCGCTCACCGTGCACCACGTCCGAGGTGATGTGCAGGTCGAAGAACTCGATCTCGTCCTCGGTGAAGCCGTACACCTCGCGGAGCGGGACGATCTGCTTCTTGTAGATGCTCGGCACCTGGGATTCGAGACCGACGACCAGGCCGCGGTGGCGACGACGAAGTGCTCGCGCTGGGACACCGCGTAGCACCAGGCCTGCAGTCCGCGGGTGACCGCGTTCATGTTGTTCGGGTCCTCGACGCGCTCCTTGGTGGTGCCGCACGCCTCGGCGAACTTGATGAGCAGGTCGGTGTGCCGGATGTCGGCCAGCTCCTCCTCGTACATGTTCTGGAGGGTGAAGTCCTTGGCGTCGGTAAAGTGATCGGGGGTGTTGGAGTAGATGTTCGCCAGGTAGTCGGCGAAGGGGCCGACGTAGTGGTAGTGGTTCTCGGCCCACCGGGCGAAGTGGTGCTTCTCGAGCTTGCCCTCGGCCCACGCCTTGCTGAACGATGCGTTCTTCGCCTCGCGTCCCTTGATGGCGTCTTCGAGTGCGGCGCGGAATTCGTCGCGTCCGAGCAGTTCGGTCATGATGATGCCTTTCGATGAGGAGGTCGTGCGGGGGATGCGATCAGGCGTTGATCGCGGAGGTCAGGGCTTCGAATTCGGCGATCATGGCGGCGCCGACCGCCTTGTCCTGCTCGCCGTTGCCGCCGCTGATGCCGACGGCGCCGACGATCTGTCCGTCGTAGACGAGGGGGAAGCCGCCGACGAAGATCGCGAACTTCCCGGGGAGCATGTGGCTGATGCCGAACGCTTCGTTGCCGGGGAGGGCGGGTCCGTTGGGACCCTCGTTGAACAGGTGGGTGGCGCGCTCGTGGCCGGCGGCGGTGAACGCCTTCGCCATGGCGATCTCGACGCCGGTGAGGGCGGGCGCCGGGAAGCCGGTGCAGAGCAATGACGTTCGCGCTCTCGTCGCAGACGCAGAGGGTCTGCTTCACGCCGATCTCCTCGGCCTTCGCGCGGCCGGCGGCCAGCAGGGGGAGTGCGTCGTCGAGGGTGATGCGGTGGATTCGATGCATTGGTCTCCACTTTCGAAGTCGGGTCGGAGAGTCGGACGATTCCTGGTCCGCGTCGGGATCCGTGTGCGTCCCGCCGATGCCGCGTCGCTGAAGTGTCGGCGGGTGCCGGAGCGGTGGAGCGTTGTGTCCGGCGTGGCTCATTTCTAACAGGGCCGTGCGCCGATGGGGACGGTCAGGATCACCGTCGTTTTCGGGATTCGGTGTACACAGTGCACATGTGTCTGGGACGCATGACTCTGGTATCTGGTGTAGAAAGTGCACACCGCCACGGTGTCGACGGGTCCACCCCCCCCTCACGGCCCGCCGATGCTCCCGATGGAAGCAGGTCCCCATGGAATCGAGCCCGCGTCTGACAGTCCGAGGACTGCTCGACGAACCGCTCATGGAGGGCGCCGGGTCGTGGATCGGGAGGCCGATCTCGACCGGGCGCTCACTTGGGTGCTGCCGTTCGGCGAGGTCGTCGGCCGTTTCGACGATCTCACCGGCGTCGCCGTGTACATGCGGCCGGAGGCACTGGCGGACAGCGCGCACGCCCTGTCCGCGCTCGCGGCCCGCGACGCGGCGGCTCTGATCGTCGAGC
>LATQ01000001.1:1555345-1565629 GCA_001017865.1 Rhodococcus sp. IITR03 | reverse complement strand
TGCTCTGGCGAGGCTTCTCACGCTGTATGGCGCCGAGTGATGGAGGCGAGCGACACGACGCGAGCGAGCCAAGCGCGAGCAGGTGCAGCAGGACTTCGAGATCACGATGGCCGAGCGTCGCACGAAGCTGCTCGGAGCCCTCGACGAACTCGAACGGACGAGCAAGGCCGAGGCCGAACGCCGTGTCGAGGAGGCCACGCAGGAAGCCGAACGACGGCTCAGCCGCGCCACCGAACAGTCCGAACGGAAGGTCGCCAACGCGCGCGACCTCACGGAGGAACTCCGCGTGCTGCGCGGACGCATCCTCGGCCAGCTCGACGCCGTCCGCGAGCAGCTCGACGACGTCCCCACCCTCCTCGCGGCGATCAACCGCGAAGGCGAACTGCTCGACCGGGAGATCTCGCTCGACGAGCCCCGCACGACCGTCCTCGGCACGGCGCGCGACAAGCAGGGCGGCGACAAGCAAGGCGCCGACAAGCAGAGCGCGACGAGAAGGGTTCGGACGACGAGAGCCCGACGGAGCCGGCACCCACCGAAGCCGACGCGAAGGCGGACAAGACCGCGCCGCTGCCGCAGACCGACAAGACCACGCCCCTGCCGCAGGCCGACCGGACGGTGCGGATCCCGAAGAGCGATGCCCCCGGTTCCGCATCCGGCTCGAACTCGGCTGCGCAGCCGAACACCGGCGGGCAGGGCTCGCAGTCCACGCCGCGCACGCCGAACGCCTCGGCACCGCATCGCTCACCCTCGGTCGGTTCCGGTGTGCAGGGTCGCTCCCCCGCCGTGGCCAGCAAGGTCCGCAACTGACGGTTGCCGCCCGTCGGGCTTGACCTTCGAGTCGGTCGAAGCTCCATGATGGGCCGGTGACCGATCCGGAGATGATGTCGATCGGCGTGTTCGCCGAACTCGTCGGACTGACCGCGAGCGCATTGCGGTTCTACGACGACGCCGGCCTGCTGCGCCCCGCGCAGGTCGATCCGTCGACGGGATACCGGTTCTACAGCCGATCCCAGGTCTCCCGCGCCTGCCGGCTGCGGCAGTTGCGGGAGATCGGGATGCCGCTGCCCGCCATCGGCGAGTTCTTCGCCGCCGACGCGGACGAGGCAGCGAGGTTGCTCGATGAGCACGTCGCCGGGATGACCACCGAGGCCGAGAGGCTCCGACGGGCCGCCGAGACACTCGGCGCGTCCCTGCGGGCCGAATCACGTCGCGCGATCTGCACGGTGCCCGGACCCGTCCTCGCCGGTGCCGTCGATCAGGTCTCGGCCTCCACCGGTCACGACCCCGACATCCCGGTGCTGAACGGCGTGCACATGGAAACCGAGTCCGGCTGCGTGAGGTTGACCGCCACCGACCGGTACCGGCTCGCCACCCGGACACTCGTGCCCACCGATCCGACCTGCCCGTCCTGGGCCGGCACGCTCTCCGGCGACGACCTGCGGGTCGCGACCTCCCGGCTCCGACGCAGTCCGTCGGTGACCGTCGAAGCGGACGAGCGGGCGGTCACCTTCCGCACCTCCAGCGGCGACGTCCTCCATTGCCGTCTGTTTCCCGAGCCGTTCCCCGACCACCACCTCCTCCTGAAATCTCTCCCCGCGGTGACGCAGCGGGTCACCCTCGGCAAACGCCGCGTGGTGACGGTGCTCGAACAGCGAGCACCGGAGACGGTCGGCCTACGGACCTCCCCCGACGGGCCGGTCCTGGTGTTCCCCGACGGGGACGAGGCACCGCTCGACGGTACGGCCACCGGACCGGAGCTGACGATCTGGTTCGACCTGGTCACCGTGTATCCCGCTTGGAGTCATGCGCTCGGCGACGACTGATGCTCGACGTGCGCGATACCGATCTGCCGGTCACCGTCCGGTCGGCCGACGACGGGGATCTCACCACGCTCGTCATGCCGCGCAGTGCCCCCGGAAGCAGTGCCTCCTGACGCAGCGTCCCCGATCTGCCGAATCCCTCGACAGGAGCCCCACCATGTCCACCTCCCCCTCGACACCCGATCCCACGATGGATGCGATCAGCGCAGCGGTCCTTCGCGGCCGCGACGGCGACACCGAGTCGGCCCGGCGCGACCTGCTGTCCCTCTGGGAGCGGATCGGTGCGGCGGGCGACGCGTTCCATCGCTGCACGCTCGCGCACTACCTCGCCGATCTGTACGACGATCCCGCCGAGTCCCTGGTCTGGAATGTCCGCGCCCTCGACGCTGCCGATGCCCTCACCGACGGGCGCGCACAACGACACCACGACACCCTCCGGGTCGCTGGCTTCTATCCCAGCCTGTACCTGAACCTGGCCGACGACTTCCGCCGCCTCGGGTCGTTCCGGGCGGCCGCGGAACATCTCGACCGCGGGCAGGACCACATGTCCGCGCTCCCCGACGATCCCTACGGCGACACCATCCGCACGGCCGTCCACGAGGTGCGCCAGGCGATCGCCGACCGCGATACCGCGCCGCGAGCGTCTGCGCCGGGCACCGCCGGCTGAGGCGCCGAACGGACGCGCCGGTCCCGATCGGCCGCGGCCGTCTATGCCCGGTTCCCGTAGGCGGCCATGAACATGTCGATCAGCCCCTCGATCGCTTGCTCGTCGACAGGCCGGGGTGTTAACAACCAGCGGTAGTAGAGGGTTCCGCACAGCACTTCCGCGGGATACTCCAGCTCCGCCCCGGGGACGAGTTCACCGTTGCGCTGGGCTCGCAGGATCCGATCGTAGGTGCGCTGTTCGACCGTGGACAGGAACCGTTCGTACAACGTGGCCCGGAGTTGTGGGTCCGCTTGGGCCTCGGCGATGACGGCTCGGTAGACGGGTCCGATCGGCGGCGTGGACAGGGCGTGACACGAGCGCACGAACTGCTCGTGCAGGTCCGACCTGACGTCCCCGTCCGTGCGGTAATCCAGATCGTTGACCCACACGAGGCCGAGCGCGTCGAGCAGGAGCGCTGCGATGGACGGCCAGCGCCGGTAGATCGTGTGCTTCCCGACTCCGGCCCGTCGTGCGACCGCTTCGATGCTCAGCCCCGCGTAACCGACCTCGGCCGCGAGTTCGAGCGCCGCGTGCAGCAGCTCTCGGGTGCGCGCAGCGCCGCGGCGTCGCGGGCCAGTGGGCGAATCGGTCATACGCGCAATTCTATCGACACGCTCCGTGCCGTTGACGGTCGCCGCAATCGGGAGCATGATTCTCGCTATCGGCACACACCGTGCCGATAGCTCGACGCAGTATCTCGGGTGCAACCGACCCTCACCGACAGAGGAGACGCGTGAAGACCATGACCTGCCGACAGCTGGGTGGCCCCTGCGACCTGGAGTTCAGCGGAGAGACCGCCGACGAGATCATCAAGGCACAGGATCGTCATCTGCGCGATGCCGCTCGAGGTGGCGACGCGACCCATCAGCCGGCACACGAACAGATGAAAGGACGCTGGCGGCACCCGATCAAAGCGATGGGGTGGTACCGCGACGTCAAGAAGGCGTTCGCCGACCTTCCCTGAGGCGACGGCCGAACGGCGACCGAACGCTAGGACCAGCGTCGCGTGGGGCGGCGGGTCCCGCGTCCCGCCCAGCATCCGCTGTGCCAGTGCCGCCGGTCCTCCGCACCGCCGAGCGCATCGGTCGGCCAGGCGACGACATGGGGTGTTCCCGGCGCGATCTCGTGATCGCATCCCGGGCACCGGTACGGCTTGGTGGCACGCGAACCCGGCACGGTGCGCACAGTGAAGCGTTCCCCTTCGGCCCCCGCGGACCGTTCTCGGTGCGCACCGTCGCCCCGAAATAGGTCGGGGATTCGTCGGCCGCCCCGCCGCGCTTGCGACCGGTGCGGGATCTGTTGCGGCGCGGCACGATCAGAACAATCTGAACTCGGTGCTCTCGGTACCCCGCAGCGCCTCGTAGTCGAGCACGAGGCAGCGGATGCCGCGGTCCGTGGCCAGCGTCCGTGCCTGCGGCTTGATCTGCTGGGCCGCGAACACGCCACTGACGGGTGCGAGCAGCGGATCCCGGTTGAGCAGTTCGAGATAACGGGTGAGCTGTTCCACACCGTCGATCTCGCCGCGGCGCTTCACCTCGACGGCGACGGTCGCTCCGTCGGCATCGCGGCACAACAGGTCCACCGGGCCGATCGCCGTGGGGTATTCGCGCCGGATCAGGGTGAAGCCCGTCCCGAGGGTCTCGACGTGCTCGGCGAGAAGTTCCTGCAGGTGCGCCTCGACACCGTCCTTGATCAGGCCGGGGTCGACACCGAGCTCGTGGCTCGAATCGTGGTCGATCTCCTCGAGAGTGATCCGGAGCTGCTCACCCGCCTTGTTGGTGACCACCCACAGGGCCTCGGCGTCCTCGACGGACTCCTCCTCGAGCCAACAGGGTGGGCTCATCCAGTTCAGAGGCTTGTAGGCACGGTCGTCGGCGTGGACACTCACCGAACCGTCGGATTTGACGAGGAGGAGACGTCGGGCCGTCGGCAGATGAGCCGTCAGGCGTCCGATGTAGTCCACACGGCAACGGGCAATCACAAGACGCACACAGCCACCCTAGAGGATCGACTCGACTAGTCTCGAACGACCATGCCCGCACGCAGTCACCGCACGGCCCCGCTCGGATCGGCGATCCTGGGAGAGCCTGCCGAACCGATCCGACGGCAACGCATCCGGATCCAGACCCTGTTGACGTTCTCGCTCATCGGTACGCATCTCGTCGGTGCCTGATCGTGGCTGCTCTCATCAACGTCGTGATCCCGGGCCCCTCCGTGCTGAGCTCCGATTTCCTCATCGTGACCGCGATCCTCGCTCCGGTCTACGTGGTCTCGGCCGTCGTGGTCGGTTCGGTACTCGGTACCCGGGCGACGCTCCGCAGGCTGCGGTGGGCGCTGGAGAACCGCCCACCCACCCCGCAGGAACAGCGGATCGCGTTGCGGATGCCTGGCGCACCACCCTCCAGCAAGGAGCACTGTGGTTCATCGGGTTGATCCTGTTCACCGTCGGTTTCGGGGTCATCGACCCACAGACGA
Organism: Rhodococcus sp. IITR03; assembly: GCA_001017865.1. The sequence continues at coordinate 1,560,628 of LATQ01000001.1, read as the reverse complement.
TCCCGAAGGTCGCGCTGACCATCACCCTGGCCGGCGTCACGGTGTGCGGATTCGCGTACATGTTCACCGATTTCGCGTTGCGCCCCATCGCGGCGCGCGCGCTCGAGGTCGGAACGCCTCGCCGTCCGCGACTGGCCGGCACCACCGGACGGGTGATGCTCGCCTGGGCCCTGGGTAGCGCGGTGCCCGTCGTCGGCCTGCTGTTCATCGCGGTCTTCAGCTTCATCCGTCCCGTCACGCCCACGCGACTGGCGATCACGATCCTCGCCATCGGCGGACTCGGTCTGCTCACCGGCTCGCTGCTGATGTTCCTCACCATCCGGTCGACGATCGCGCCGATCGAATCGGTGCGCGCCGGGATGCAGCGAATCGCGTCGGGTGACTTCGACACCGCGGTCGTCGTCTACGACGGAACCGAATTGGGGCAGTTGCAGACGGGATTCAACCGGATGGCCGAAGGACTGCGCGAACGCGAGAAGCTGCGCGACGTGTTCGGCAGACATGTCGGACGGGAGGTCGCGGCCGCGGCGCTGGCCAATCCCGGTGTCCTCGGCGGCGAAGAACGGGACGTCGCGGTGTTGTTCGTCGACATCGTCGGCTCCACCGCGTTGGCCGCGAGTCGCCCGCCCACCGAAGTGGTGGCGCTGCTCAACCGATTCTTCGCAGTCGTCGTCGAAGAGGTCCACGCGGCCGAAGGATTCGTCAACAAGTTCGAGGGCGACGCGGCGCTCGCGATCTTCGGGGCGCCGGTCGCCCTCGACAACGCCGCCGGCTCCGCGCTCGGCGCGGCGAGAAGGATGGCACGACGCCTCGCCGACGAAGTGCCGGAGTGTCGCGCAGGTATCGGGGTCACGGCAGGTCGCGCGGTCGCCGGGAACATCGGCGCTCAGGAACGCTTCGAGTACACCGTGATCGGCGATCCGGTCAACGAAGCCGCGAGACTGTCCGATCTCGCGAAGACCGTTCCGGGTTACGTCGCGGCGTCGGCCCGCACCGTGCAGCTCGCCCCGGAGGACGAACGCGCCCGGTGGGAGCTGGGCGAGGAGATCACCCTGCGTGGCCGCTCCGAACCGACCCGGCTGGCGACCCCGCTCGCGGACTGACGGCCGGCCTCACTCCCCCGCCAGCACCGCGTCGAGGAACTTGCGGGTGCGTTCCTCCCGGGGACTGGTGAAGATGCGCTCGGGCGGACCCTCCTCCACGATGCGACCCTGGTCGAACATCAGCACACGATCGGAGACGTCGCGGGCGAAGTGCATCTCGTGCGTCACGATCAGCATCGTGATGTCGGTCGTCTCGGCGATCGTCCGCAGCACGTCCAGCACGTCGGCGACGAGTTCGGGATCGAGGGCCGAGGTGACCTCGTCGAGCAGCAGGATCTCCGGATCCATCGCGAGGGCACGGGCGATCGCGACCCGCTGCTGCTGACCACCCGACAGTTGTGTGGGATGGGCGGTCTCCTTGTCGGACAGACCGACCATCGCGAGCAATTCCCGCGCACGGTCGCGTGCGTCGGCCTTGCTGCGGCCGAGGACGTGCACCGGAGCCTCGGTGAGGTTCTCCATCACGTTCATGTTGGGGAACAGGTTGAACTGCTGGAAGACCATGCCGATGTTGCGGCGCATCGTCCTCAGGTAGCGCTCGGAGGCCGGGACGAGGCGCGACCCCTTGCGTTCGTGGCTGAGCGGTTCGCCCTTGACCCACACCACACCGTCGTCGATCTTCTCGAGGGTCATGAGCAGGCGCAGGATGGTCGTCTTGCCCGAACCGCTCGGACCGATCAACGTGACCCGTTCCCCCGGAGCGACGGTGAAGTCGAGATGGTCGAGGACCACGTGATCGCCGAATTTCTTGACCACGGAGTCGAATCGGATCATCGACCCGTCGGACGTGGCGGCGGACAGCGAGTCGCCGTCGGCACCGGCTTCCTTGTGCATCTCAATAGGCAAGGCGACGCTCCAATCGGCGGACGAGCAACGACGTCGGGTAGCTGGCGAGGAGGAAGATCAGGCCGGCCAGCGTGAGCGGCTCGAGGTACTGGAAGTTGCGCGCACCGAACTGCTGGGCCGCGGTCACCATCTCCACGACGGAGATCGTGAACAGGAACGGGGTGTCCTTGAACAGCGACACCGCATAGTTTCCCAGCGCAGGCACGACGCGGCGCACGGCCTGCGGCAGGATCACCGCACGCCACGTGCGCATCGGCGACAACGACAGGGCGCGGCACGCCTCCCATTGTCCCTTCGGAACCGCGTCGATGCCCGCCCGGTACACCTCGGCCATGTAGGTCGAGTAGTGGATCCCCAGTACCGCGATGCCGATCTGCAACGCACTGAACTGCGGGAGCAGGTAGTAGACGAACAGCAGCTGCACCACGAGCGGGGTGAGCCGGATGAACTGGACGACGGCGGACAACGCCGTCGCGAGGACCTTCGGCAGCGAGCGACGGGCGACGACCACCACCAGCCCGAGCACCGCGGCGACCACGAATCCGAGGACCGTGGCCAGCAAGGTGATCCGGAACCCTTCGAGCAGTACCGGAAGCGCGTCGGCCGCGCGTTCCCAACTCCAATCGACGGTCATGAGCGTGCCCCTACCGGCTGATCGAAGACAGGGGCGAGCCCGAAGATCTCACGCAGAGTGGGACCGGTCCCGAGTCGACTCTTGGCGCGCACCTCGAGCGCATTCATCAGCAGCGTCAGCAGATAGCCGAGCACGAAGTACAGCACCAACCCCACACCGAACGCGAAGATGGTGTCGCCACTGCCTCTACGGAGCTGCTCGATCTGGAATGTGAGGTCCTGCAGGAGGATGTAACTCGCCAGTGCCGTTCCCTTGAGCAGCTGGATGAGCAGATTGGTCAGCGGCGGGATCATCTCGGCCCAGGCCTGCGGGAAGATCACCCGTCGCATGCGTTGCCAGTAGCCGAAATTCAGCGCTGTCGCCGCCTCGAGTTGCGGCTTCGGCACCGAGGCGATCGCACCGCGCACCACCTCCGCTCCGTAGGCGCCGTAGTTGAGCGACAGGGCGAGGATCCCGCACACGATCGATTCGAGCCGGAACCCGAACAACGGCAGGACGTAGAAGAACCAGAACAGCTGAACGAGAAGCGAAGTGCCGCGGAAGAACTCGATGAACACCCGCGCACTGCCGCGCAGGGCGAGGTTCTTCGCGCCTGCCGCCAGCCGAGGGCCACGGCGAGCAGGAACGCGAAGACCGCACTCCCCACGGTCAGTTCGACGGTGACGAGCAGACCGTCGAACAGTTGCGGAAGGGAGTTCCACAGCAGTTCGATCTTGGAACCGAAATCCATTACGACGCAGCCGGGATCAGGAAACGCCCTCGCAGAGCATCTCGGTCGTCAGCCCCGGATCGGGCATCTCCGCCTCCGTGAACCCGAACTCGCCGACGATCGACAGGTACTTCTGCGGATCGGACGTGATCTTCGCGAGTTCCTCGTTGTAGGCGTCGCGCAGTTCGGTGTCCTCCTTGCGGAAGACCGTTCCGCCGGCGCCCACCTGAGGCACCCCGTCGATCTCCGCGACGAACGACTCGGTGACGTCGACGGGCGCACCCTCGTTGTTCTGCTTCATCCAGTTCAGGGAGATACCCGTCAGCGCGAAGACGTCGGCGCGTCCGTTGACGACCGCATCCATCCCGTCCTGGGGAGACGCCACCTGCATCGCGTCGATACCGAGCGCAGAGGCGTAGTCCGCTTCGATCGCGCCGGTCATGACCGCCATCCGGACGCCACTCTCGGCGATCGACTGCATGTCGGCGAGTTGTTCCGGATTGCCCTGCGGGACCATGAGTGCGGTGGTGTAGTTGAACTCCGGCTCGCTGAACAGTGCCTGTTCGCAACGCTGCGGGAGGATCGACATGCCGGCGCTGACGACGTCGAATCGTCCGGCCTGCAGGCCGGGGATGAGCGCACCGAAGTCGGTGGCCACACCTTCGACGTTGTCGATGCCGAGGTTCTTGAAGATCTCGCGGTGCAGAGCGACGGTGGCCCCGGTGAGTTCGCCGTCCTGCATGAAGCTGTAGGGTGCCTCGCCGGCGAACCCGACGGTGACGGTGCCTTCCTGCTGGAGTCGTTCGAGGGTCGAGCCCTCGGTGTCGGTGTCGACGCTCGTGCATCCTGTGACGGCCGCGCCGATGAGTCCCAGTCCCGCGATCACCGCCGTGAACCTGCCGGCGGTACCCGTAGTCGATCGATTCGTCATCGTCTCGCCCCTCCTCGTCGTCGACGAGAACGCCCCCGACAGGCGCTCACACGCCGAACCCACACGAACCGTGCGATCGTGCATGAGCGGACGTTACCGACATAAGTGGGCATAGCCTGGAACAGAGCGTGTTTGTTACGAGGTCGTGATCCGTTGGGTGCCGGCGATCGGAGCGGGCACACCGTACCCGAAATCCTTTTGGAGCGTAAGGACTTTCCGTGGGGTGGGATCCTCCGACACGTCTGAAGAGGACCCGGAGAACACGAAAGGGGACCCACAATGTGGGTCCCCTTTCGGAACGGGTGTTCGGCGGTGTCCTACTCTCCCACACCCTGTCGAGTGCAGTACCATCGGCGCAGACAGGCTTAGCTTCCGGGTTCGGAATGGGACCGGGCGTTTCCCTGTCGCTATGGCCGCCGTAACTCTATGAAACAATATTCCACGCAGATTCTTCGAATCACCTGCAGCTGCAGGATTCTTCGGATCTGTGTGTGTTGTTTCAGATACCGCACAGTGGACGCGTAACATCTTCGTGGTAAGTCCTCGGCCTATTAGTACCGGTCACCTCCACCCATTGCTGGGCTTCCAGTTCCGGCCTATCAACCCGGTGGTCTGCCGGGGGCCTTACCCCTCGAGGGGGTGAGAAACCTCATCTTGGAACAGGCTTCCCGCTTAGATGCTTTCAGCGGTTATCCCTTCCGAACGTAGCCAACCAGCCATGCCCCTGGCGGGACAACTGGCACACCAGAGGTTCGTCCGTCCCGGTCCTCTCGTACTAGGGACAGCCTTCCTCAAGTTTCTAACGCGCGCGGCGGATAGAGACCGAACTGTCTCACGACGTTCTAAACCCAGCTCGCGTGCCGCTTTAATGGGCGAACAGCCCAACCCTTGGGACCTACTCCAGCCCCAGGATGCGACGAGCCGACATCGAGGTGCCAAACCATCCCGTCGATATGGACTCTTGGGGAAGATCAGCCTGTTATCCCCGGGGTACCTTTTATCCGTTGAGCGACACCGCTTCCACATGCCGGTGCCGGATCACTAGTCCCGACTTTCGTCC
>LATQ01000001.1:1547138-1555245 GCA_001017865.1 Rhodococcus sp. IITR03 | reverse complement strand
GCACTGACATTCATCGGCACACTGTTGAGTTCTCAAAGAACACGCGCACACCATCGATCCCGAACCTTCCGGTTCGTTCACTCCGGGGTGACTGTTCATCCGAGGGCCTTCCGGCTCTCGGGCACGGCTCCAAACCTTACCAGAAGGTTTCGAACCAGTGAAATCTGCAGGCGCCTTCGTCCAACCTCGTTGTCCCGTTCCTCTCGGCCCGGTCGGTGTCCGTGTCGCTCTGACCTGGAATAAGTTACGCGAACATCTCCGAGAACACCAAATCGCCAGCTCAGAGCGGGTTTATCGACTTACGGAGCGTCGTTGTGAGGGTGTTCAGGGGACCCAGTACTTCGCTGCGAGGTGCTGAACGATCGGATCGTCCTCGCCGGCCTGCTCCAGCATCGCGAGGTCGCTGCGGAGATCCATGAGGCGAGGGTCGTCCCCTTCCGCGTCGCCGATCGGCCGGCCCCCGTCCTCGGCGCGCTGCCGCAGGATCTTCTCCCGAACCCGGTCCTTCAACGACTCAGCATGAGAGAAGCATGCTGCGCGGTGACCGGGTTGTCGAGGATTTCGCAGCCGTGTCCGAGACCGCTCTCGTGCGCGCCGATAGTCGCGGTCGCTTCGCGTCAACGGTCCTTGTCCCGGAAGACCCGGACGGCCATGGGCAGCACCACGGCGAGAGCGCCGATGATCAGGACCAAGGAGAACAGTTCCATCAACATGTCTCCATCATCCGTGCGAATCGCACAGCGCGCAGAAACGTCGAAGGCCCCTCACCGTGGTGAGGGGCCTTCGTGGAGCTGCCTGTCGGAATCGAACCGACGACCTTTTCATTACGAGTGAAATGCTCTACCGACTGAGCTAAGGCAGCGAGCCTTTCGGCGTCCGAAGTCTAGCGGACTACCCCCACCCCGACGCAAACCGGCACTTCGGCTACCGGAACGCCGAGCTCAACCGGGCTGCGAGCGCCGCGAGAGCGAAGCGGGGTTTGACGTTCTGGGCGAGCGCCTCCCGGCAGTCGAGGATGGCCTCGATGCACTCGAGCAGCGACTCCGGCCGGGTCCTCGACGCCAGGTCGGCCGCGCGATCCGACATGTCCGGATGGTTGAGCGTGACCCGCGACCCGAAGGCATGCACCAGTGCGTCCCGGTACAGGCCGGCGAGATCGATCAGGCTCGGTCCATGATGTCGCGCTCGGTCCGCGTCTTCCGCGACTTCTGGGTGCGTTCGAGTTCCTTGAGGACCCCGGCCGAACCGCGAAGCGCACCCGCAGCTCCCTTGCCGGTACCGCCGGCACCGAGAGCGGTCCTCAGCTCTTCGGTCTCGCGCTCGTCGCGCTCCGCACTGATCTCCTTCGCCTCGGTCTCGGCGCTGCGGCCGAGGTCGTCGGCTGCGGAGTAGGTGGTGGCGGGGCGCAGGACCGCGCCGGCGACAGCGAGCGCACGTGCCCGGTTGTCGCGGGCGCCCTCGTCGATGGCCAGCCGTCGGGCCCGGCCGACGTGGCCTGCGCTGACGGATGCAGCCACTGCGCCGTCTTCGGATCGATGCCGTCGGTGGCTTCGAGGACGCGCGCGATGGCGTCGGCGCTGGGGGTGACCAACCCGATGTGACGGCAGCGCGAGCGCAGCGTCACCGAGATGTCCTCGGGATCGACCGACGGCGCACACAGGAGGAAAACCGTTCGCTGCGGCGGTTCCTCGACCACCTTCAGCAGCGCGTTCGCGGCGCCTTCGGTGAGACGGTCGGCGTCCTCGATCACCACGACCTGCCATCGCCCCGTGCTGGGACGCCGCGACGCGACCTGCACGATGTCGCGCATCGACTTGACGCTGATCGTCAGTCCCTCGGGCACGACCCGCCGTACGTCGCCGTGGGTGCCGGCCATCGTGGTGGTGCAGGCGTGGCATCGCCCGCAGCCGGGAGTCTCCTCGTCGGTGCACTGCAGGCGGCGGCGAAACACAGCGCCGCGACCGAGCGACCGGACCCGGGAGGACCTGTGAACAGCCACGAGTGCGTCATCGCCGACCCGGTGTCGCCCCGACGGGCAGCTACCGCGGCCGCGACGAGTTCGGTCTCGACATCGCGTTGACCGACGAGACGATCGAAGACCCCGGGCATGCGCTCAGCCTAACGACCGGGTCCGACGGGTCCGGATCACGTGTCCGAAACGTTCAAGACGGCCGCACGTCCACGGCCCTACCGTCGGACCATGACCATTCATTTCTCCGCAGTGGGGCTCGTCGTCGCCGATCTCGATCGCTCCTTCGCGTGCTATCGCGTGCTCGGCCTCGACCTGCCCACCGAAGCACCCGAGGTACCGCACTTCGAGGTCACTCTCCCCGGTGGTCTGCGCCTGATGTGGGACACCGTCGAGTCCGTCCGCAGCTTCGATCCGGAGTTCGAGCCGTCGTCCGGAGGCGGGGCGGCGCTCGCCTTCGACTGTGGTTCCCCAGAGGCGGTCGACGAGGCACTTGCAGCGTTGATCGAGGCGGGGTGCACGTCGACGAAGGCGCCTGGGACGCATGCTGGGGACAGCGCTACGCGAGTGCGATCGATCCCGACGGCCACAGCCTCGACCTGTTCGCCGCGCTCCCGGGATGACTCCGGACGAGCTCACCGAGGGTGACACCCGACAGCGCACGAACGTCCCGGGCCATATGCGCCTGGTCGCTGTACCCGCAGTCGGCCGCGACCCGGGCGAAGTCGTCACCGGCCCGGGCACGCGCGACCGCCCGACGGAAGCGCAGTACCCGCGACAACGTCTTCGGTCCGTATCCGTAGGCCCGGGCCGAGCGACGACGCAGGGTCCTGTCGCTCCAGCCGAGGGTCGCGGCGACTTCCGTGACGGCCGCACCGGCGGCCAGCGTCCGCGCGAGGTCGGCCATCGGATCGTGTTCGTCGATCGCGCCCCGCACGGCGTCGACCAGCGCAGCGACGGGATCGTCCTCGGCTCGAACCGCGAGGAGACGCACACGACGTGACGGCCACAGATCGTCGAGCGGAACCCGTCGATCGGTCAGCTCGCTCGCGTCGACGCCGAAGAACCGCGCCCCCAGGCCGGGCTCGAACCGGACGGCCGTCAGCGGTCGGTCCGCCGCCAGATCGGAGAACTGGGACGTCGTGTCCGGGCCGGCGACGAGGAAGCCGCCGGCGTGCCGGATGAGGTCCATGCAACCGTCCGGCAGCACATGGGTTCCGCCTACGCGGGCACCGGACGGCTCGGACCGCCACAGTGTGACGCTGCGGATCCCCGTCGGCAGTTCGCGGTACACACCGTGAGGCTATCCGCGTACCCCGACGGGGACCCGTCAGTCCGTCGTCTTCTTCGCGGCGGCCTTCTTCGTCGTCTTCTTCGCCGCCGTCTTCTTGGCGGTGGTCTTCTTGGCGGCAGTCTTCTTCGCCGCAGTCTTCTTCGCGGTCTTCTTGGCCGGACCGCGTGCCCGACGGTCGGCGAGCAGTTCGGATGCCCGCTCGTCGGTGATGGACTCGACCTCGTCGCCCTTGCGCAGGCTCGCGTTCGTCTCACCGTCGGTGACGTACGGACCGAACCGGCCGTCCTTGATCACCATCGGCTTGCCGCTGACCGGGTCGGTGCCCAGCTCGCGCAGGCGGCGGCGTGGCGGCGGCCTGCCGGCCGCGGCGCTTCGGCTCCGCGTAGATCTTCAACGCCTCCTCGAGGGTGACGGTGAAGATCTGCTCCTCGTTCGCGAGCGACCGCGAGTCGGTGCCCTTCTTCAGGTACGGACCGTAGCGGCCGTTCTGAGCGGTGATCTCGTCGCCGGACTCCGGATCGACACCCACCACGCGCGGCAACGACAGCAGTTTCAGGCGTCTTCCAGGGTGACCGTGGACAGGTCCATCGTCTTGAACAGCGAACCCGTGCGAGGCTTCGGGCCGGTCTTCTTCGCGGCCTTCTTCGCGGGAGCCTTCTTCGCTGCCTTCTTGGCGACGGCCTTCTTGGTGGCGGTCTTCGTGCCGCCCTCTCCCTCCGAGCCGAGTTCCTCGACGGGGATGGGCGTGACGTCCGGCTCCGGTTCGGGCTCGGGTTCGGGATCGGGGATCAACTCGGTCACGTAGGGACCGAAGCGACCCTCCCGCGCGACGATCTCGTAACCGGTCGACGGATCGACACCGAGGACGCGTCCCTCCTGCGGCGTCGAGAAGAGCTTCTCGGCGTACTCGAGGGTGAGCTCGTCCGGCGGCAGGTCGTCGGGCAGGTTCGCCCGCTGCGAGGTCGGCTCGGCGTCGGGGTTGTCGGGGTCGGTGACCATCCGTTCGAGGTACGGACCGAAGCGACCCACACGCACGTGGATCTCACGACCCTCGGAGTCGTCGAACAGGCGGATGGAGTTGATCTCGCGGGCATCGATGTCCTCGAGGTTCTCCCCCACCAGCTTCTTCAGGCCGCCCTTGCGCGCGACCGACTCCTCGTGACCGTCGTCGCTGCCGAAGTAGAACCGCGTCAGCCAGTCGGTGCGCTGCCGGTGACCGGAGGCGATCTCGTCGAGATCGTCCTCCATCCCGGCCGTGAAGTCGTAGTCGACGAGCTGGGCGAAGTGCGCTTCGAGCAGGCCGATGACGGCGAACGCCACCCACGACGGGACGAGCGCGCTGCCACGCTTGTAGACGTAGCCGCGGTCGAGGATGGTCTTGATGATCGACGCGTAGGTCGAGGGCCGGCCGATCCCGAGCTCTTCGAGCGTCTTGATCAGGCTCGCCTCGGTGTACCGGGCGGGCGGGTTGGTGGAGTGACCGTCCGGATCGAGCTTCGTCGCGGTGACCGACGCGCCCTCGGACAGGTTCGGCAGACGCGACTCCGCGTCGTCCGACTGGCCGCCGGCCTCCTCGTCGACACTCTCGACGTATGCCTTGAGGAAGCCCGGGAACGTGATGGTGCGGCCCGACGACGAGAAGGTGCACTCCTCGCCGCTGCCCGCGGTGCCGGTGATACGCAGCGTCAGCGTCGTGCCCCGCGCGTCGGCCATCTGCGAGGCGACGGTGCGCTGCCAGATGAGCTCGTAGAGCTTGAACTCGTCGCCGTCGAGGCGCGCGTGCAGCTCGCCGGGGGTGGCGAAGACGTCGCCGGCGGGACGGATCGCCTCGTGTGCTTCCTGCGCGTTCTTGACCTTGCGGGTGTACTGGCGCGGCGTCGGATGGACGAACTCGGCACCGTACAGCTGGGTGGCCTGTGCGCGGGCCGCCGCGATCGCCGACTCGGACAGCGTCGTCGAGTCGGTACGCATGTAGGTGATGTAGCCGTTCTCGTACAGACGCTGCGCGGTGCGCATGGTGCGCTCGGACGAGAACCGCAGCTTGCGGCCCGCCTCCTGCTGCAGCGTCGACGTCATGAACGGCGCGTAGGGCTTGCGGGTGTACGGCTTGCTCTCGGCCGACGACACCGTCAGCGCGACACCGGCGAGTGCCTCCGCGAGGCGGCGTGCACGGTCCTCGTCGAGGACGACGACACCGTTCGACTTCAGGTTCCCGTCGGGCCCGAAGTCGCGACCCGAGGCGACACGGGAACCGTCGACGTTGACCAGGCGGGCACCGAACGAACGGGGGCTCGCATCGGCGCCGGCGTCCATCGTGGCCGCGATGTCCCAGTACTCGGCGGACTTGAACGCCATGCGCTCGCGTTCGCGCTGCACGATCACGCGGGTCGCCACCGACTGCACACGACCCGCCGACAGACGGGGCATGACCTTCTTCCACAGCACGGGGCTGACCTCGTAGCCGTACAGACGGTCGAGGATGCGGCGGGTCTCCTGCGCGTCGACCAGGTCGTTGTCGAGATCGCGGGTGTTCTCGGCGGCCGCGCGGATGGCGGGCTCGGTGATCTCGTGGAAGACCATGCGCCGGACCGGCACCTTGGGCTTGAGGGTCTCGAGCAGGTGCCAGGCGATGGCCTCGCCCTCACGGTCGGGGTCGGTGGCGAGGTAGAGCTCGTCGGCGTCCTTGAGCAGGCTCTTCAGCTCCGAGACCTTGGTCTTCTTGTCGGCGCTGACGACGTAGAGGGGTTCGAAGTCGTGATCGACGTCGACACCGAGGCGCGCCCACGACTCACCCTTGTACTTGGCGGGGACGTCCGCGGCACCGCGCGGCAGGTCGCGGATGTGACCGACCGATGCCTCGACGACGTAGTCGCGACCGAGGTAGGGAGCGATCTTCCTCGCCTTGGTCGGGGACTCGACGATCACGAGCCGACGCGTGCCCGACGAACCGCCCGCAGTGCTCTTCTCCCGTGCTGCCACCGTGCCGCCCGCACCTTCCCTCATTGCCGACATGTCGCCTTGTTCGAAGACATGTATACCGACCCGTTCCCCAGACGCGGCCACACACAGGGTCGCACATCCTCGGGGAACGGCTCTTCACAAGTGATGATCACCCGGTTCCACGTGCGGCCAGATCCGTCGTGCCGCGTCGGCGTCCGGAGGTGCACCGATGTTCTCGACGAGCCTCGTCAGACGCCTCCGGCCGGAGATCCTCAACCCCGGCCCACCGGTGCCGTGCGTACCGATCAGGGTCGGTGCGATGCCGGCGCGCATGAGCGCCTGCGCCAGAACTGCATGGGTGTCGGGAGCCGTCGGATCCAGACCGAGAACATACTGTGCTCCCTCGACCTCCATGCGACCGGACGCGAGGAACCACGCCCGCTGGGCCCGCGAGGACGGAACCCAGCCGGTCGGGACCGTCTTGCCGTCGTCGCTGTTCCATTGGGTCGCGAGCGGGACGAGAGCGGAGTCGGTGGACGTGCTGACGGTGAACAGCTCGCCGTCGACGGCGATGTCCGCCTCGACTCCCGTGTCGGTCACGAGCTGCACGATCGCACGGGCGCGCCATTCGGCGTCGACCTCCACGGTCAGCACCGCGCCGTCGTCGGTGAGACGCGCACGTCCGTGTGCCGCGAGCAGGCCGCTCAGGTCGGCCAGGGCCGGCGGCATCGTGTCGGCCCCGAAGAAGGACAGTTGACTCACGGGTCCTCCTCTCCCGGCTCCGTGAGCGCGACGAGGCGGCGAGGTTCCGCGACCGGTTCGCGCACACGTCCCGGAAAATGCATCGTCCCCCATCACCTGAGGCGACGGGGGACGATCGGGCGAGGTGGTTGACCTTGCCCGGTTGCTCGCTCGAGCGGGTGGATCAGAGTGCGCGCACGCCGGTGGCCTGCGGGCCTTGGTGCCCTGACCGACCTCGAACTCGACTCGCTGGTTCTCCTCGAGGGTGCGGAAGCCGGAACCCTGGATCTCGGAGTAGTGAACGAACACGTCGGCGGAGCCGTCCTCAGGAGCGATGAAGCCGAAGCCCTTCTCCGCGTTGAACCACTTCACAGTGCCCTGTGCCATGCTTTTCCTTCTCTTTCTAACACCGGATTCGACGAACCGCCGGGTACGCGATCCGCCAGGTCCCGGTTCCGACCGCTGTACTTCTCGAGTCCCCCGTTGGAAGAGCTAAAGCACCGCGCTCGCAACCATCGATCCTGCGAGCGTGCACTTTTCCAAGTCTACGAACACAGAAGCTGCGACCGGGTGTCAGTCAACCACGTTCTGGGCACGCGCAACAGTAGGAATGGGCACAAACGTGCCAATTCCCTGATCTTGTTCATGTCTCGGTAGCATTACCCACGGGTAGCTGTTGCTCCCATGTTACGGGAAGCCACTGTGGCCCCACTCGTCCCGGACCCGGGTCTCCCGCATCCGACACAGCCTCCCCGTATCCGACACAGCCTCCCCGTATCCGACACACTCCTATCGACAGACGTTTCCGACAGACACCTCGTCCGACCCAGCGGAGTACTGCGTGACCGGCTCGCCCTTCCTCCACAGCGGCGACGCCACCGCCTCCACCTACGGTCGTGAGCTGCTCGACCGGCTGCTCGCCGGCATCCCGACGGGCGAGTCACCGCTGACCCACGTCGCAGAGATCCCGGCCCGACCCGCCCACCACAGCGACTGGCCGCAGTGGGCACACGAGGACGTCGTCCGGGCCTTCCGCGAACAGGGCGTCGAGCGTCCCTGGCACCACCAGGCGAGCGCCGCCACATCGGCGCCGGCGGGGAGAACGTGGTGGTGTCCACCGGCACCGCGGTCGGGCAAGTCGGTCGCCTACCAGCTCGCCCGTC
>LATQ01000001.1:1533767-1547038 GCA_001017865.1 Rhodococcus sp. IITR03 | reverse complement strand
GGCCGCGCGCGCACGTGCGTGGGCCCGGTTCGCGGATCGATCGTCGTGCTGTGGGCAGTCGCCGCCAGGATGGCAGGTCGCCGAGGTCGCACACGGCGACGTCGAGATCGTCGAGGCCGTGAACCTGGCGGCGGAGCCCCGTGATCACGTGCGCGTCGACCTGTCGGCACTGTCGGGACGCGACGTTCCGGCGGGCACCGCCGACGAGTTCCGCTACCGGGGTGCGCTCGTCCGCGCACTGGCCACCGCGGGCGCGATGGATCGGATCCTCGAGCTCGTCGTCGACCACACCACCGCGCGCGTGCAGTTCGGTCGTCCGCTGGGCAAGTTCCAGGCGGTGCAGGCGCTCGTCGCCGACATCGCCACCGAGGCCTCGCTCGTGCACGCCGCCGCGGATGGCGCCGTCGATGCCGTTCTCGCCGGAGGTTTCGGTGACGCGTCGACCCGCTTCGCGATCGCAGCGGCCGCCTCGTGCGCCGGACATGCGGCCTCGGTCGTCGCCCGCAACGCGCATCAGGCGCTCGGCGCGATCGGCTTCACGATGGAACACGAGCTGCATCGGCACGCCAACCGGATCCTGTCGTGGCGCAGCGAATTCGGAACGGTCGCGTCGTGGGACTCCGAACTGCTCGCCGCGGCCGGCGAGGCCGGGGACGTGTGGGCGTTGATCACCGGCGGCCCCACCCGCTGACGGGCATTCGTCGCCGTATCAGGCGGCGGACGCGCTCCCCACGAGGCCGACTTCGGTGCGGTCGGTGACGTCGAGGTCGGGAGCGAGGATGTCGAGCAGCATGCGCACCTGACGTGTGGGTGCGACGACGTGGAAACGGCCGGGCCGGATGTGATCGGCATCGGCGAGTGTCGAGGCGACCTCGGAGTACATGAAGGTCACCTCGGACAGGTCGACGACGACGTGATCGCCCGAGTGTGCGAGGTCGCCGAGAGTGGAGGCGAACTCCGCTCGGGCGGTCATGTCGAGATCGCCCTTCGCCCGCAGGACACTGCAGCGACGGGACGGCGAGTGGACGTCGAGGCGGTAGCGCGGCGCTCGGGGGACGGTCGCTGCACCGGCTCGTGAGAGTGCCCCGGTGTCGGTGATGATCCTGCGGGTGGTGCTCGTACGTGTGCTCATTGCGGTCTCCTGTCGGCGTGGATTCGTGCCGTCCGGTGCGGGCTGGATCATGCGCAGGCGGTCGGCCTGCTGTGGGTCCCGGTGAGAACGTCGGGGTCGCGGTGAGAACTCGCCTCGGGCTTGCACAGAGCCTGTCCGACGGAGGTCGCTTCCCGACGACCCGCCCGGTAACGGAACGGTAACGTAAAGTCGCGTTTCGATAACGCATCCGTCTGAACTGCGGAGATGTCCTATGTCTCGACTCCGTCGGCCCGAGCGGACGATCGGTGCCTGAGATGGGATGCTGGATTCATGAGCGCTGTTCCTGCCGACGCTGCCGCAGACGCGGAGGCGCGTTCGGCGGCCTCACCGTGGAGACGGAGCTCGCCCCCATCCACCGGCTCGGCAGCGGTGCGCTGTCCGCCGTCGAACTGCAACTGCTTGGTCCGGGAGGATCATCGTTGCACGACGCCACCGCGCTGAGCGAGGCCGCCCGGGCCATGCACCAGAAGTCGCAGCTGGACCGCATCAAATGGCGCAGGGCCGGCCGGCACGTCGAGTCGGCCGTGCCGCATCTGGTCACCCTCGATCTCGATTCCCTCGACGAACTCGGCGCGCTCGATGACCGCCGGAGCCCGACGACGGTCGTGCTCATCACCGAACAGGCGCTGATCGCCGCCCCTGCCAGGACGCTGCGCACCATCGCGGCGGCGCGCACCGCCGGCATGCTCGTCGCGGTGGACGGTGTGGGAGCGCGTGCCCAGGCCCTCGCGCTGCTGCCGCTCGTCGAACCGGATGTGATCATCACGTCGCCGGCCTGATCGCGCGTGCGGCCGACGCCTCGACGGCGAGGATCGCGCACGCCGTCGCCGCGTACACCGAATCCAGCAGCGCGGTCGTCATCGCGCAGGGTGTCGATTCGGAACTGCATCGCCGCCGCGCTCTGGGATTGGCCGCCGAATACGGAATGGGCGCGCTGTATCCGGCAGTCGGATCGACCGGGGATACCGCGCAAGCGGATTCGGATGTCGAACCGATGTCGCTGCGTCCGCGACCGGCCGCTCCGGACGACCCCGAACTCACCCCCTTCGCTCTGGCATCCGAAGGACGCAGGCGCACATGTAGTTTCAAGCGACTTCTGGTGTCGATGAGCAAGCTGCTCGAGACCAACGCGGTGGGAGCCGGACCGGAGACGATCGTGCTCGGCACCTTCCAGCGCGCCGAGCACTTCACCCCGACTTCCCGGGCACGATGGGCGCAGCTCGCCGAGCAGGTCGCCTACACCGGGGTCTACGGCGTCGGAATCGATCCCTACGTCGACTCCGCGGTACACCACGCGCCGTTGGACCCGAACGATCCGATGGTCGACGAATGGAACGTCGTCGTCCTCGGCCCGCACTTCGCGTGCGTGCTCGCCGCGCTCGACATGCACACCGACGCAGCGGATCTCGACCGAGAGTTCCACTACGTACTGTCCTACGACCGCGGCACCGTGATCCGGTGTGCCCACAGCATCCTGGCGCGCTTCGAGGGGTGAACCGCGGGGGAGCGGCTCAGGACGACGGTGGGATCTCCACGGGTACCGGTCGTGGGCGGGACAGGGTCGCGCGCGCCGCGCGGGCGACGGCCTCCGCGTAGGAGACGACGTACTCGAACTCCCGCTCGCCGCCGGCCGTGCGACGGTGCAGGTCGAGGGCCGAGAGTGCGCACGCGAACGACTCTCCCAGGAGGATGACGTTCCACTCGTCGACGAGGGGATCGTGCGGCTCGATCGGGACGAGGTCCGGGCCCGAGGCGCTCGTGCCGAAGCCGACCGCGAAGACCGCGACGTGTGCGAGGGTGTCGGCCATCGACATCCATCGCCTGCGTGCGGCTCCCGTGAAGTGGTCGTGGTGCTGGAAGGTGCCGAGGGCGACCGTGTCGGGGCCGGCCTCCCCGGCTCGCGCCTCGAGGTCGGCGCTCATGGACACGAGCAGACCCTTGCCGCTCCACACGCGTTCCCGCCCGGCAGACAGGATACGGAAGGGCGTGGCGGTCGCATCGTCGAGCGGTGCGCTCCAGGTGGGTTCACGGAACAACCCACCGCGCGGCGAGGAAGGATCGGACTTGCCTCCACAGTGTGTAGTGCTGCACCGCAACCGAAGCCGATGCCGTGGGCGAGGGCCGCCTCGCGATGCAGGTCGGAGTCGACGCCCTCGGCGAGAACGACGGAGTTCGTGCGCTCGCAGTGGGCCCGCAACGACAGCAGGGTCGTGGCGGCCCGCACATCGGATGCGACGAGTGCCTCGGCCGGTACGACGACCACCTCCGGTTCCACCAGGGCCAGGACCACCGTGGCGCGCGACGCCGATTCCGCGATGCCGTACCGCCACGGCGAATCCGCGCTCGCGCACGGCCGCGATCCCGCGCAGGACCGTCGCGGGATCGGCGAACACCTCGTGCTCGTCGACCAGTGCGACGGCAGCGCGACCCCGGCCACCGACCACGCGCGAGGTCGGTCAAGGGCATCAGGACGGGGACGCCCCGATCCGCGCCGGAGTCCGCCACGGTCGACGGCATCACGGCCGCGACACCGTGCCGTCCACGAGGTCGTGGATCGCGCTCGCGTGCATGACGTGCCGCCTTCCCGCATCACGCGGCGGTCCGTCCGCCGGGCATCACGCGGACGCGCGCAGGCTCGCAGGATCCGGGGCATCGTCCGCTGCGGACATCCTGCCAGCCGCCACGTCGGTCACGCCGACGGGATCACCGCAGATACAGGCGGACCTTGTCGATCTCGTTGCGCAGCAGGTCGATCTCCTCGGCGGTGGGATCCTCGGTCAGCGTCAGTTCGTCGGAGATCTTCAGATCCCAGCCGGTCGCGGCGCGGACCTGGTCGACGGTGACACCGCGGTGGATGCTGGTCAGTTCGAGTTCGTCGAAGGGATCCTGCCGCGACAGCACGCCCAAGCTGGTGAACACCTTCGTCACGCCGCGGCCGCGGGGCATGATGCCGACGCCGGCCTCGCGGGCGCGCACCGGGCTCGGGGTGGTGCAGAAGTCCAGTTCGGCGGGGAAGGCGCTCGGGATCGTGGCGTCGCATGATCACGAACACCTCGCCGGCGTTGGGCATGATCTCGACGGCTCCACCGCCGCCCGGCAGACGCACGGTGGGCTTGTCCCAGTCACCGATGATGCTGGTGTTGAGGCTGCCGTAGCGGTCGATCTGCGCCGCACCGAGGAAGCCGACGTCGACGTTGCCGCCTTGCAGCACGTACCCGAACAGCGATGCCATGGACACCACGGATTCGGCGCCGGAGACCACGACGGAGTCGGCGATGCCCTCGGCCATCGCCTCGGGGTGCGCGCCGCAGACCCCGGACTCGTAGATCAGCTCGACGTCGGGGTTGGAGGTGCGGGCGGCGAGGTCGACGGCGAGGGTGGGCAGACCCACCCCGGCGAAGACCCGGGCCTTGCCGGCCAGGGCCCGCGCAGCGACGGAGACGATCAGTTCGGTGGTGGAGAAGTTTTCGGTGGTGGTCACTTTCGGCTCCCGTAGTCGACGGTCCCGGAGGGGCGCGGCGCGACCTCGAGGTCGGCCCAGTACTCCTCGCCCAGTTTCTCGAGGTATTCGGCGTGATCGGCGGTGGTGAGGACCCATTCCTTCAGCCAGGTACGCAGCTGCTGGGGGTCCTTGCTGATCGCGGTCCATCGGCGGTAGAACGCGCAGTCGCGGTCGTAGTAGCCTGCGCGTAGGAGGGGTGCGCTCCACGCGGGCTCAGCACCACCGCGGCCACCGCGTGCGAGGGGACGAGGGTGCGGCTGGGATCGGAGCGGATGACGTCGTCGTCGACGATCTCCTCGACCACCACGATGGCCTTCTTCGCGGCGTAGACCGCTTCCTGCTGCACACCGGCGATGCCCCAGATCTGGACGTTGCCGGAGCGGTCGGCGCGCTGGGCGTGGATGATCGTCACATCCGGGTTCAGGGGAGGCACGACGTAGACGCTGCCACCGCCGAAGGGGTCCTCGACGAGCCGGATGTTCGGGTTGATCTTCGGCAGGTCGCTGCCGGCATACGAGCGCAGCGGGAAGAAGGGCAGCCCGGCCGCGCCCGCCTGGTAGCGGCAGACCATGCCGTAGTGGCTGTACTCCTCGACCTCGAGTGCGACGGGGTCGTGGTTCTCGATGCGCCGGCGGATCTCGTAGAGCGAACCGGCCGAGCCGCTGGCGAAGAACGAGGCGACGAGCTTCGAGACGCAGTCGGCGGCGATGAGCTGATCGGAGATGATGTCGGGGGTCATGCGGCACAACGTCAGCTCGCGCCTGCCTGCCGGATGATCTCGTGCGCCGCCGCGAACGGGATGAGATGCGAGAAACCCTCGAGGCAACGGTCATGCCGTCCTCGACATAGGTGGCGATCGCCTCGCGCATGGTCATGAGTTTGTCCGGCATACCGGTCGTCCTCCGTGTGGTCGGTAATTCGGTGTCGGATGTCAGGCGCTCGCAGGCGCAATAATCGACGGGTGGAGATCCAGCAGGTGAAGGCGTTCCTGGCGGTGGCGGAGGAACTGCATTTCGGTCGGGCGGCGCAACGGCTGCACATGGCCCAGCCGCCGCTCAGCCGCACGATCCGCAGACTCGAGAAGGAACTCGGCGCCGAACTCTTCGAACGCAACACCCGCAGCGTGCGGTTGACGGAGAGCGGTCGTGCGCTCGTGGAGCCGGCCCGGAACATCCTCGTCGCCTGCCGGCTCGCCGAGATGGCGGTGACCGCCGCGGGGTCGGGTCAGACCGGCAGGGTCCGTATCGGTTTCGCCGGTTCGTCCTCGCACTATCTCGTGGGCCGGTGGGCGAAGCTCGTGCGGCGCACCCATCCCGGTATCGAATTCGTGCTCGACAGTTCGGCGTACGCGAGCGAGGCGCTCAACAAGCTGGCCGCGGGCAAGCTCGACATCGGCATCGTGCGCCTGTTGTTCTTCCCGCCCGGGATCGCGTCGCGCGTCGTGGCTCGCGAGAACCTCGTCGTGGCGCTGCCCAAGGAACACCCGCTCGCCGACCGTGAGCAGGTCCGGCTCGAGGACCTCGCGAACGAGGCGTGGGTGATGCTGCCCGCCGAACCCGGATCGATGCTGCGCGAGCTGTTGCTCCGTCTCGCCCACGACGTCGGCTTCACACCCAGAATCGTTCAGAGCGCCCCGGATTCGCTGTCGCTGATCGCCCTGGTCTCGGCCGGGGTGGGATGCTCGATGACGGTCTCGTCGGTCGCGGCGAACGTCATCAACCCCGAAGTCGTGTTCGTTCCCCTCGCCGATCATCCCGAGCCGCTCGACGTGCGGCTCGTGTGGCGGGAGGACGACGACAGTGCCGCGCTGCGAGAGGTTCTCCGCCTCTCCGAGGAAGCACTGCCGACTCCGGAGTGACCGGAGCCGGCCGGCGACTGCGCCGGCCGGCCCCGAGTGTGAAGGATCCGTCCTAGGCATGGACGCGATCTCGTGGGGTGTCGTCGGAGCGAGGGGTGTCCTCG
Source organism: Rhodococcus sp. IITR03 (assembly GCA_001017865.1). The sequence continues at coordinate 1,540,421 of LATQ01000001.1, read as the reverse complement.
GCGCCCGGCGTGCGGCGGTCGCGCTCGGCCGCCTCCGACTGCTCGAGGGCGAGTTCGTCGGCGTCGGACTTCTCGGCGACCGAGGGTGCCTCGGGTCGTATCCGGTGCGCTTGAGCAGTGCCAGGGTGCACACGAGGGAGACCGCTGCGTAGCAGGCCGCCGCGATGGCCACACCGGTGACGTCACCGGACGAGTTGAGCAGGTACTGGGCGAGCACCGGGGTGCCACCGCCGACGATCAGCGAGCACAGCTGGTAGGCGAGCGACAGGCCCGAGTAGCGGATGTTCGCAGGGAAGGCGCGGGCGAGGATGCCGGCGATCGCGCCGTAGAACATCGAGTGCGGAATCGTCGCGAGGCACATACCGATCACGGCGACCGCGAAGGTCTCGGTGCGGATCGCAAAGAACATCGCGGGCATGAGGAACAGCTCCGGGACGATCATCAGGAGCATTGCCTTGCGCATGTCGATCTTCGACACCAGCACGGCACCGAACGGCTGCACGATGAACTGCACGACGAGGGCGATCGCGATGATCGCGAGGAAGGTGCCGCGCTCGTAACCGAGTTCGCTCGTCGCCCATGACAGAGCGAAGGTGTTCTTGAAGTAGGTCACCTGGGCGAGAGGCAGTGCGCCGGCGCCGAGCAGGACCAGGACCCAGTGCTTGCGCAGCACTTCCTTGATCGGGAGCTTGACGGTCTTCTTGCGTGCCAGAACGGCTTTCATCGCGTCCGATTCCTCGAGCTTGAGGCGGATCACCATGCCGATGACGACGAGCACGCCCGAGAGCAGGAACGGGATGCGCCAGCCCCACATCATGAACTGCGGGGTGGCAGCGCGGCGAGGAAGAAGAATGCCATCGTCGACAGCAGGTTGCCTGCGGGCGAACCCTGCTGCGCGAACGCCGAATACAGGATTCCCTTGCCCTTCGGGGCGTTCTCGCTGGCGATGAGGACGGCGCCGCCCCATTCGCCGCCGACTGCGACGCCCTGCACGATGCGCAGGAAGACCAGCAGGACCGGCGCCCACATCCCGATCTGCGCGTAGGTCGGGAGCAGGCCGATACCCACCGTCGCGATGCCCATCATGACGAGCGTGATGACGAGGGTGTTCTTGCGTCCGATGCGGTCACCGAGATGGCCGAAGATGACGCCGCCGAGCGGGCGGGCGAGGAAGCCGGCCCAGAGGGTGACGAACGCGAGGAGGGTCGCGACACCGCTCGAGAGTTCGTCCGAGAAGAAGATCTGGCCGAACACCAGCGCGGCGGCCGTGCCGTAGATGTAGAAGTCGTACCACTCGATGGTGGTGCCGATGAAGGAGGCGATGCCGGCCTTGCGGGCCTTCTTCGCGATCTCCTGATCGGTGGGTGTGGACGAACTCATGCGTCCTCCGTCTCTTACGCCCCCGACGAGGCGGGTGGAATGTGGTCTGCGTCTCATCAGAGAGTGGCAGGGCTCGGCTTTCCAGTCCAATACCCAATGGAACGCAGATCGATACCCCAGAGGTATTACCGGGGAGTCGGTGTTCGGCCTGGTAGACATACAGCGACGCCGGACGGGAACCGCGGACGCGAAAGGACACACAGGGTGACGAGCGACGGAACCAATCGGAGCGAGGTGGAGGTTTCTGCAGGCCTGCCGCTGGAGGGCGTCACCGTGGTGAGCTCGAGCAGGCGGTCGCCGCGCCCCTCGCGACGCGCCATCTCGCGGATCTCGGAGCCCGGGTCGTCAAGGTCGAACGCGTCGGCGACGGCGACTTCGCCCGCGCTTACGACAGTGCCGTGCAGGGACTGGCCGCCCACTTCGTGTGGCTCAACCGCGGCAAGGAGTCCTTCGCCGTGGACCTCAAATCGCCCGAGGCATCGACGCGGTGAAGAAGCTGATCCGCGGCGCCGACGTCTTCCTGCAGAATCTCGCACCCGGCGCGGTGGAGCGTCTCGGACTCGGTGCCGACGAGCTGCGCGCCGACCACCCGGAACTGGTGGTGGTCAACATGTCGGGTTACGGCACCGACGGGCCGATGCGCGACCGCAAGGCCTACGACATGCTCGTGCAGTCCGAGACCGGCCTGTGCTCGATCACCGGCACGCCTGAGACTGCGGTGAAGACGGGCATCCCCACCTCGGACATCGCCGCGGGCATGTACGCGCTCACCTCGATTCAGGCGGCGCTGCTGCGCCGGCACCGCACCGGCGTGGGCGCGACGATCGACGTGTCGATGTTCGACGCCACCGCCGAGTGGCTCGGCTACCCGATGTACCTGCAGATGTATCAGGGGCGCCAGGTGCCGCGGATGGGTCTGTCGCACACCTCGATCGCGCCGTACGACAAGTACCCCACCACGGACGGCGAGATCCTCATCGGAGTGCAGAACGACAGGGGCTGGCGCACGCTCACCGATGTCCTCGGCATGCCCGAACTGGGCGACGATCCGCGCTACGCCACCAATCTCGAGCGGGTGCGTCGGCGCGAGGAGGTCGATGCGCTGGTCGGGCAGGCCACCAAGCAGTTCACGAGCGCAGAGCTCGACGAGAAGCTCGCCGATGCAGGTGTGCCGGCCGCGCAGCTGCGGGATCTGCGCGGGCTCATCGAACACCCCCAGCTCGCGACGCGCGACCGCTGGCGTGAGGTGCAGACCGAGGCAGGCCCGGTGCGTGGCATCCTGCCGCCGATGAACTTTCGCGACATCGAACTGCCCATGGGTGCGGTTCCGGGTCTCGGTCAGCACACCGACACGGTGCTCGCCGATCTCGGGCTCACCGACGAGCAGATCGCGGGTCTGAAGAAGGCCGGCATCGTCGGCTGATCAGCTCTGCTCCGTCCGCTCATCAAATGTGCGGCCATAGCGTCCGGTGCTTATAGGTATCCGAAGCGACTGGCATCGTCGATTCTGATGGATTTGTGCTGCTCAGCGATTGACGATCCCCGCCGGGTACCGAAAAATGGCCGTACAAATACTCGTTCGACGAGTGCGGGTCCGCGATGGCCCGATGGGCAAGGAGGCGGCGATGTACGGATCCGGCGACCGTGACTGGGTGGTCGCGGCGCGGTGCCGCGGGGTGGACACGTCGATGTTCTTCCCTCAGCCCGAGGACGGCCGCGGTGCGGTGCTCCGGGCCGAGCGGCAGGCGAAGGAGGTCTGTCGCTCCTGTCCGGTGATCGACGCGTGCCGAGCGCACGCCGTGCGTACCGGAGAGACGCACGGCGTGTGGGGCGGCATGAACTACGCCGAACGGCGAGCGTTCGAACGCTCGATGAAACTCGGTCGCCTCCAGTCGGCCTGACGCTGTCAGCCGACGTTGGTGACGGGGATCAGCCACCGGTGATGGAGGCACCCGCATCGGAGATCAGGAACTCGATGACCTTCGCGATGTCGGCCGGCTTCGACCAGCGGCTCGTGTCGGCATCGGGCATCGCGGCGCGGTTGGCCGGGGTGTCGATGACGACCGGCAGCAGCGCGTTGACGCGGATGTGATCGTCGCGGTACTCGAGCGCCATGGTCTCGACCAGGGCCGACACTGCGGCCTTGGAGGCGATGTAGGAGGCGCCGCCCGGGAAGGGGTTGAGCGTCGCGGCGGTGGAGATGCAGACGATCGATCCACGCCGCGGCGGATCAGGTGGGGCAGCGCCGCCTGGCTGACGGAATAGGCGGTGCGCAGGTTGAGGTCGAGCTGGGAGTCGAGCACCTCGATCGGGGTCTCGTGCACTCGCGGTCCCGAGGTGAAACCGCCGACGAGGTTGACGACGCCGAAGAGGGGAGCGTCGGGGTCGTCGCACGCCAGGTTCAGGCGTCCTCGAGCTGTTGCTCGTCGGAGAGGTCGGCCTGGACGAGCTGGAGGTTCCGATGCGTGCCCACGCGCTCGAGCTCGTCACGGACCAGCCACGGCACCACGACCCGCCATCCGGTGTCGAGGAGATGTTTCGTCACGGCGCTGCCGAGCGCCGGTGCCACCACTGACCAATACGGTGCGAGCCATCTGCCTGTATCCCTTTCGAGCGAGCCGTCTGCTGTGCTCCGAGCGTCCGCCGGTGCACGAGAGGAACGATACCGTAAAACGGAAATGATGTTCTCATTTTTTCGGTGGATGGGACGGGCGGTCCCTGAGCTGCAGCGACGCGTGGATGCGCTGCCCGCTGAACGACTTCGTACGAAGATCATGACGAACAAACGACGCAAGTGGAAGGACGGTCGATGACCGACATCGAGGCAGAATTCGTTCACATCGCAGGTCTGCGCGCCTATCTGGCCAGGCCGCTCGGCGGTGCCACCGGAGGAATGCTGTTGCTGCCCATGATCACCGGCATCGACGCCCAGGTCCGCGAGTACGCGCACGACATCGCCGGAACCGGTGTGACCGCGCTCGTCTGGGACCCCTGGCACGGACCGAGCGCCGACGACACCTCGCGCGAGGAGCTCATGGAGTTGATGCACGGTCTCGACGACGAGAAGTGCCTCGCGGAAATGGCGATCTTGCTCGACCACGCCTTCGGTGAACTACGCCTGGAGAAGGTCGGCGTGATCGGATGGTGCCTCGGCGGACGTCTCGCCTGATCCTCGGCGCCCGCGACACGCGCGTCGCGAACGTCGTGGCCTACCACCCGTCGATCGCGGTGCCGCCCGCCCCGAACCACACGATCGACGCCGTAGAGCAGGCCGGTCGCGTCGCGGCACCCGTCATGGTGCTGCACGCCGGCGCCGACACGATCATGAGCGCCGAGACCTTCGCGGACCTACAGGCGACGCTGCAACAGCGCGAGACCGGCGCGACCATCACCCACGTCTACCCGGGTGCCGAACACGGCTTCTCCTCCGCGGCCGGCACGGCAACCCCGTCAACGCCGAGGCCTACGCCGTGTCGTGGCCCCAGGCGCTGAGCTTCGTCGGGGACACCGTGAAGTCCTGACGTATTCGCTACAAAGTTGGCTTTCCGCTACGGAAATTCGCTGTAGCGGAAAGCCGATCTTGTAGCGGATGGACAGAATTTTTCGGGAGAAACGGTTGCACATGTGCGCGTGAGGGCCACGATGGAGCGCATGGCGTCGAGCGCGAAACTCGAACAGGTCGTCATCCGCATCGCCGGCGACTCCGGCGACGGCATGCAACTCGCCGGTGACAGGTTCACCGCCGAGGCGGCCGCCTTCGGCAACGACCTGGCCACACAACCCAACTTCCCCGCCGAGATCCGCGCACCTCAGGGCACTCTTCCCGGGGTCTCGAGCTTTCAGATCCAGATCGCCGACCACGACATCCTCACCGCCGGGGACCGGCCCGACGTGCTGGTCGCGATGAACCCGGCGGCCTTCAAGGCCAACGTCGGCGATCTGCCCCGAGGTGGCACCGTCATCGTCAACAGCGACGAGTTCACCAAACGGAACCTGAGCAAGGCGGGCTACGACGCCGATCCGCTGGGTACCGGCGCCGTGGAGCATCTGACCGTCCACGCCCTGCCGATGAGCACGCTCACCGCCGGAGCCGTCGAACCGGCCGGCGTCGGCAAGAAGGACGCGCAGCGCTCGAAGAACATGTTCGCGCTCGGTCTCCTGTCGTGGATGTACGGGCGGCCGATCGCGCCGGTCGAGACGTTCCTCGAGCGCAAGTTCGCGTCGAAACCCGACATCGCGCACGCCAACGTCCTAGCCCTGCGCGCCGGCTGGAACTACGGGGAGACCACCGAGACGTTCGCCACGACCTACGAGGTGGCCCGCGCGTCGCTGCCACCCGGGACGTATCGGCAGATCACCGGCAACACCGCCCTCGCCTACGGTCTCGTCGCGGCGGGTCGCGCGGCGGGGATGGACGTCTTCCTCGGCACCTACCCGATCACCCCGGCCTCCGACATCCTCCACGAACTGAGCAGGCTCGAACGCTTCGGCGTACACACCTTCCAGGCCGAGGACGAGATCGCGGGTATCGGCGCGGCGATCGGCGCGTCCTACGGCGGCGCGCTCGGCGTCACCAGCACGTCGGGCCCGGGGATAGCCCTGCAATCCGAGGCCATCGGTCTGGCGGTGATGACCGAGCTGCCGCTGATCGTCGTCGACGTCCAGCGCGGCGGACCGTCCACAGGCCTGCCGACGAAGACCGAACAGGCCGACCTCATGCAGGCGATGTTCGGCCGCAACGGCGAATCACCCGTCGCGATCGTCGCTCCGCAGTCGCCCGCCGACTGCTTCGACGCCGCGCTCGAAGCCGCGCGCATCGCGATCACCTACCGCACCCCGGTCATGCTGTTGTCCGACGGTGCGATCGCCAACGGATCCGAACCGTGGCGCATCCCCGATATCGACGACCTGCCGCGTATCGATCCGCGCTTCGCCGGGTCGCCGGGCGACGACGACCCCGGCTACCAGCCCTACGCCCGCCATGCCGACACCCTCGCGCGCGACTGGGCGATACCTGGAACCGCAGGTCGCGAGCACCGGATCGGCGGACTCGAGAAGGCCGACGGCACCGGCGACATCTCGTACCACCACACCAACCACGAGTTGATGACCCGACTGCGGGTCGCGCGGGTGGCGGGCATCGACGTCCCGGATCTCGGCGTCGACGACCCCACGGGTGACGCCGAGGTACTGGTGCTCGGCTGGGGTTCGTCGTACGGGCCGATCGGCGAAGCCGTGCGTCGCGCCCGGCGGGCCGGGCATGTCGTCGCCCGC
>LATQ01000001.1:1523989-1533667 GCA_001017865.1 Rhodococcus sp. IITR03 | reverse complement strand
CCCCGCGCCGCGAGCGTGCGGGCGGACCCCGGGCAGCGGAGAGCACCGCACCGATCCGGCCGGCACGACGACCACGGTGAGGTCGGCCAGTGCGATCACCGCGTCGGCGACCGGGTCGAAGCTGCGCCCCACATCGCAGACGACGGTTGCTCCCGCTCCGCGTACCCCGTCGACGACCGACTCTGCGGCGACGGCGGTGAGCCGATCGGTGTTCTCGCGGTCGGTCGACAGGACGCCCACCCCGGATGCCATACGGGCACGGCGTCGCGCAGGGCACGCGCGGAGATTCGTCCGCCGTCGACGGTGAGACCGGACCACCGCACTCCCGGACGCTCCTCGAGACCGGTCAGGACGTCGAGTCCCGCGCCGAACGGATCGGCGTCGACGAGCAGGGTGTCGCGTCGTTCGTCATTCCCCGCGGCCCAGGCCAGTGCGGCGGCGAAGGACGACGCGCCCGCTCCCCCGCATCCTCCGACGACCGCGAGGACAGTACCGGCACCGGTCGAGGGCTCGTCGGCGGCTGCGACGATCGAGAGCAGTTCAACCTCCTCGGACGGGAGGGCGAGGACGTGTTCGGCGCCGACGGTCGCGGCGGCTGCCAGTCCGCCAGGCCGGCCGTCCCGCTGCACACGAGGATCACGCCGGGCGGCGGGATGATCCGCCCGCGCACGCCGCTGCTGCGGACGCGTCGAGGACGACGATCGCCGCGTCGGTCCACGCCCTGCGGGCACCGGCACGGACATCTCGTGCAGCGTGCGATCGGCCGCCGCGACCACGCGACGGAGGTCGGCGACCAGCGCAGGATCGTCGACCAGTCCGAGGATGTCGTTCATGCCCGACAGGCTGCCCCGCTGCGGGTCGTGAGCGCCGGGGGAACGGCCTCGGAAGCCCCGCCTGTGGATGAATCGGGGGCCTGTGGACAACCCGGCCGTGCGCACCCTCGTCGCACCTGTGCGCAGGTCGGCGGGTGTAGAAGACAGTACGAAGACGTGTGGGAAAGGCCCTCACACAAAGCGACAGCCCTCGCCAGGGGGGAGGAGGCGAGGGCCGTCTGCGTTCAGCCCCGGGGTCGGGCTGAACACAACCCGAGTATCGACCCGGCATTCGCGATAGTACACCGTTAGGCGTGACTACTTGCAACTTCAAACACCGGCGCGGCGCGCCCCTATTGTGGTGATCGTGACCGACACGTCCGTGAATCCGTCCCGACCGGCCCCGTCGACGGGGGCTCACCGGATTCGGCTCGCATCGCAGCGTTCTTCGATCTCGACAAGACCGTCATCGCCAAGTCCAGCGTGCTGGCGTTCACCCGGCCGTTCTTCGAGGAGGGTCTCCTCAGCCGTCGGGCCGTGCTGCAGAGCACCTACGCCCAGCTCCTCTACCTGTTGTCGGCGGCCGATCAGGCCCGGGTGGACCGGATGCGCGAACACATCGCGCACATGTGCAAGGGATGGGATGTCGAGCAGGTCGGATCGATCGTCGAGAAGACCCTGCAGGACGTCGTGACGCCGCTCGTCTACGCGGAGGCGAAGGACCTGATCGCCGATCATCGGGCCCGCGGTCACGACGTGATCATCGTGTCCGCGTCCGGCCAGGAGGTGGTGACTCCGATCGCCCGGACACTCGGTGCCTCCCACAGCACGGGGAGCCGGATGCGGATCGTCGACGGCCGGTACGCCGGCGAGCTCGAGTTCTACTGCTTCGGGGAGGCGAAGGCGGTCGCGATCCGCGAGCTCGCCGAGCAGTACGGCTACGACCTCTCCCGCAGCTACGCGTACTCCGATTCGGCCACCGACCTGCCGATGTTGCTCGAGGTCGGCAATCCGCGCGCGGTCAACCCCGACCGCCCGCTGCGCCGGGCGGCAACCGAAAATGGTTGGCCCGTTCTCACTTTCGCTCGGCCCGTACCACTCGGACGTCGTGCCCGTCCGTCACCGCGCGCCCTGGCGACGCTCGCCGCGACCCTCGGAGCAACGGCACTGATACTGGGTGCCACCCGCCGACTGGCCAAGCGCCGGATGCGTTGACACTCAGGCCGCTCACCGCGAAATCGAAAACGAAGCATTGCCGTCGGGGGCTTGCCGACATCTCGCGGACGGGGTAGAAAGGAGTTACGGAAGGACGGAAGGCCAAGACCGAATCGGAAGAGAAGATTCGATCTCCCGACTGTTCTTCCCAGCACGGACACCGAGTACCCACGCGAAGCCGATGCCACTATAAGGGCACGAGTGTTGTGGGCCTGCGAGTTCCGGATTTTCGAAGACGAGTTCCCCGCACCCGTTGCGAGGACGAATCGACGATACCCGGATCATCGCCGAGGCCGTTGAATCACAACCCATTTCAGCACGCATGGTAACTCGGACCGTCCGTGCTAGCGGGTGGCGGAATCGATCTCGATCGATATGCCACCCGCTTTCGCGTGCAGGGGTTTCGCGCGCAGAGGTTTGGTGGGGATGCCCCGGCCGGCGAAGCTCCGGCACTCAGCCGGCGAACGCTCGGCGATCGAGCCGGCCTCACGAGCCCCGGCTTCGAGCGACCCGCAGCAGAAGAGCACCCAGCCGCCGACGCCCTCCACGGTTCCCGCCCCGAATCCGTCGACCCCGTCGCGGTAGGCCTGCAGTCGGCGCATCCAGTGGACCTCGGGTACGCCCAGATTGCGCGTGTCGAGTCCGGACGCGACGCACACGAGCCGGGACGCGGCCCGCGCGACGATGCCGTCGGCGACACCGAACGGCTTCAGAACGGACAGTTCACCGTGCACGACCGCAGCGAGAACCGGGGCGCGGCGCGTTCGTCCCGCCCGTGACGAGTTGCGCGAGCCGTCGAGACGCTCGGCGACCCCCGGTTCCGTCCGCGGACGACCCAGTTCCTCGGCGTCCTCCACCAGATCCGCGGCAGCGAGCAGGTGCAGGCGGGCGAGCGCCTGCAGCGGGGCACGTCGCCACGTCGCGACCATGTTGCCGAGAGCGTCACCGTCGAGCGACTGCGCGACCCGCAGTGCTCCGGCCAGGATCGGGTCGCCGCTCTCCCCCCGGCTGCGGAAGTTCCATCGATCCGCCGTCGATCGACGCCGAGGCGCGGGCGGCCCGCACCGATGCCTCCGCGGCGGTGTTCGCCCAGCCACGCCGATTGGTTCGGTGGCGATGCACCTCTGCGAGCGCGTCGCGGGCACGGTCGGCGGCGTCGCGTACGCCCGGAAGGTCGACGAGAGGCTGAAGAGGGTCGGTCACGCCGACGACGGTACCGGCGCGCATGCGGTGGACGGACGAGAGGTTCACCGGTCGTGCCCGAATGCCGTTCGTCGCGCGAATTCGACCGATGAGCGAAAGTGACGGGGTTGCATATCGATGCAACGGTGCGGTGCCGGTCACAGATGATTACGCTCACAAGAGCCCGAATGGAACCATCCCGGAAAGAGGCCCCGCATCATGACGAGCGCAGCCCAGGAGCACGAATCGAAGGCGTACCCGCCGAGCCCGGAGTTCACCGCCACGGCCAACGCCGGTCCGGAACTGCAGGCCGCGGCCGACGCCGATCGGCTCGGATTCTGGGACGAGCAGGCGAAACGACTCGACTGGGCGGAGCCCTGGACGGAAGTGCTCGACTGGTCGAACGCTCCGTTCGCGAAGTGGTTCGTCGGCGGCAAGCTCAACGTCGCCTACAACTGCGTCGACCGGCACGTCGAGGCCGGTAACGGCGATCGGGTCGCCATCCACTTCGAGGGCGAGCCCGGCGACAGCCGGTCGCTGACCTACAACGACCTCCTCGCCGAGGTCTCCCGCGCCGCGAACACCTTCACCGAGCTCGGCCTGGTCGCCGGCGATCGCGTCGCGATCTACATGCCGATGATCCCCGAGGCCATCGTCACCATGCTCGCGTGTGCGCGCCTCGGCCTGACCCATTCGGTGGTGTTCGGCGGCTTCTCGTCGTCGGCGCTGCGCTCGCGCATCGACGATGCGCAGGCCAAGCTGCTCGTCACGGTCGACGGCCAGTGGCGTCGTGGCCAGGCCGCGCCGCTCAAGAACGCTGCCGACGAGGCCGTCGCCGACGCGAAGTCGATCGAGCACGTGCTGGTCGTCGCGCGCACCGGTATCGACGTCGAGTGGACCGAGGGACGAGACCTGTGGTGGCACGAGACCGTCGAGAAGGCGTCGCCGGAGCACGAGGCGCAGCCGTTCGACTCCGAGCACCCGCTGTTCATCCTGTACACCTCGGGCACCACGGGTAAGCCCAAGGGCATCATCCACACCTCGGGTGGCTATCTGACGCAGGCGTCGTACACGCACCACTACGTCTTCGACCACAAGCCGGGCAAGGACGTCTACTGGTGCACCGCCGACATCGGCTGGGTCACCGGCCACAGCTACATCGTCTACGGACCGCTGAGCAACGGCGTCACCCAGGTCGTCTACGAGGCACCCCCAACTCGCCGAACGAGCACCGGCACTTCGAGATCATCGAGAAGTACGGGGTGTCGATCTACTACACCGCCCCGACGCTGATCCGCACGTTCATGAAGTGGGGTCGCGAGATCCCCGACGCCCACGATCTGTCGTCGATCCGTCTGCTCGGCAGCGTCGGCGAGCCGATCAACCCGGAGGCGTGGCGGTGGTACCGCGAGGTCATCGGCGCGGATTCGGCACCGATCGTCGACACCTGGTGGCAGACCGAGACCGGCGCGATCATGATCTCGCCGCTGCCCGGCATCACGGCCACCAAGCCCGGCTCCGCGATGGCGCCGCTGCCCGGCATCTCGGCGAAGATCGTCGACGACGAGGCCAAGCCGCTCGGCGCGGGCGGTAACGGCTATCTGGTGCTCGACCAGCCGTGGCCGGCGATGCTGCGCGGCATCTGGGGCGACGAGCAGCGTTACCGCGAGACCTACTGGTCGCGTTACGAGGACCAGTTGGTACTTCGCCGGCGACGGTGCGCGTTACGACGACGACGGAGCGCTGTGGGTGCTCGGCCGCGTCGACGACGTCATGAACGTCTCCGGTCACCGCATCTCCACCTCGGAGGTCGAGTCGGCGCTCGTGTCGCACCCGTCCATCGCCGAGGCCGCGGTCGTCGGCGCGGCGGACGAGACCACCGGTCAGGGCATCGTCGCGTTCGTGATCCTGCGCGAGCATGTCGAGAACACCGGCGACACGCTCATCAAGGAACTGCGCGATCACGTCGCGGTGGAGATCTCCCCGATCGCCAAGCCCCGCCAGATCACCGTGGTGCCGGAACTGCCGAAGACCCGGTCGGGCAAGATCATGCGCCGCCTGCTGCGCGACGTCGCCGAGGGTCGCGAGCTCGGCGACACCTCGACCCTGGTCGATCCGGCCGTCTTCGACGCGATCCGCGGCAAGTAGTTCCGCACGAGGAAAGGCCCCTTCCGGATCGGATCCGGAAGGGGCCTTTCGCTGTCGGTACGACTACACCTCGTCGAGCGACCGGTCGCGCGTCTCCTTGACGATGAGCAGCGCGACGAAGGTCGTCGCCGCGGCGATGAGCAGGTAGATGCCCACCCAGCCGACGCCGTAGCTCGTGGCGAGCCAGGTCGCGATGAACGGGGCGACGGCGGCACCGAGGATGCTCGAGACGTTGTAGGAGATCCCGGAGCCGGTGTAGCGGACGTTCGTCGGGAACAGCTCGGGCAGGATCGCGCTCTGCGGCCCGAAGGTCAGACCCATGAGCAGCATGCCGACGATGAGGAAGAACAGCATGCGGCCGGAGCTCATGCCGTCGCTCGACAGCAGGAACTGGAAGCACAGGCCGAACACCATGATCGCGCCCGTGACGACGAGCAGGGTCGAGCGGCGGCCGTAGCGGTCGGCGAGCCATCCGGCGAGGGGCACGGCCGCGGCGAAGAACAGCACCGCGACCAGCTGCAGCACGAGGAAGTCCGCGTACTGGAATCCGGCACCGTGGCCGCCTTCGGCGGGGGTCTTGCCCGTTCCGAAGCTCAGGACCAGGTGGTCATGATGTAGAAGAGCGTGTACGTCGCGAGCATGACGAAGGTGCCGATGATCAGCTGACGCCAGCTGGTCTTGAACACCTCGGCGAGAGGCGTCTTGACCTTCTTGCCCTCGGCGACGGCCTTGGCGAAGACCGGCGTCTCCTCGAGCTTGAGCCGCACGTACAGGCCGATGATCACCATGATGGCGCTGAGCAGGAACGGGATGCGCCAGCCCCATTCGAGGAAGGCACTCGACAGGTCGGGATCACCGTTGTCGTGGCCGAGCGCCAGCGTGATGATCAGGAACAGACCGTTGGCTCCGATGAAGCCGATGGGCGCGCCGAGCTGCGGCCACATCGCCGCCCAGGCGCGCTTGCCGGGTTCGGCCGTCTCGGTGGCGAGCAGCGCCGCCCCCGACCATTCCCCACCGAGACCCAGACCCTGGCAGAAACGCATGAGCGCCAGCAACGCCGGGGCGATGAGCCGGCCTGGTGGTAGGTCGGCAGCAGGCCGATGAGGAAGGTCGCGATGCCCATCGTCAGGAGCGAGCCGACGAGGGTGACCTTGCGGCCGATGCGGTCGCCGAAGTGTCCGAAGACCACGGATCCGACCGGACGGGCGACGAAGGCGATGCCGAAGGTCGCGAGGGAGGCGAGCAGCGCGGTCGTGCTGTTGCCCTGCGGGAAGAACAGGTGCGGGAAGACCGAGACGGCGGCTGTCGCATAGATGTAGAAGTCGTAGAACTCGATGGACGTGCCGACCATGCTGGCGACGACGATGCGCCGGCGAGGAACGCCTGCGACGAGCGAGGAGCCGCCGTCCTCCACTCCGACCGATGTGCTCACTGAACCATCCCCACTACTCCACTCACATTCTGAGACAAGATCCCACTTACTAGGAAAAGTGAACACCCGAGTTTCCGCCCACCGCAAATCGGACACTCCTACGGACGCCCCCCGTCCGGCGTTAGACTCTTCCCCGGTGTGCCGGGAAGTCTGGTCGGCGACGGTTCGCCCGTGCCCGTATCCGCCCAGCGAAAGACGCCCGTGTCCGACACCTCCTCCGTTACCTGGACCAGTTCCCTGAACCGCTATCTCCGCGCCGAGACCGTCGGCGGTTCACTGCTGCTCGTCGCCGCCGCGATCGCGCTGATCTGGATCAACTCCCCCTTCGGCGACTCCTACACCGCGCTGCGCGACTTCGAGATCGGACCGGAGTTCCTCCACCTGCACCTGTCGCTCGGGACGTGGGCGAAGGACGGACTGCTCGCGGTCTTCTTCTTCGTCGCCGGCCTCGAACTCAAGCGCGAACTGGTCATCGGCGAACTCGCCGACCGCAGGAAGGCGATCCTGCCGGTCATCGCGCTGCGGCGGTGTGCTGCTGCCGGCCCTCATCGCGGCCGCCGTGGGCTGGGGAACCCCCGGCATGGACCGGGGCTGGGCGATCCCGTCGCGACCGACATCGCCTTCGCTCTCGGCGTGCTCGCACTCACCGGTTCGCGCATCCCCACCAGCGCCCGGGTCTTCCTGCTGAGCCTGGCCGTCGTCGACGACTCATCGGCATCGCACTCATCGCGATCCTGTTCACCTCCGGTCTCGCGCTCGGCTGGATGCTCGCGACGGTGGCCGCGGCAGCGGCGTACTGGTTCGCGCAGAAGAAGCGCATCACCACCCCGTGGCTGTACGTGCCGCTCGCATTGTTCACCTGGTACGCGATGCACAGCGCCGGTATCCACGCGACCGTCGCCGGGGTCCTCCTCGGCCTCCTCACCCGCGTCCGCACCGATCCCGGAGAGGACTACGGGCCCGCCGAGCGGCTCGCCCACCGCCTCCAGCCGTGGTCGGCGGGTCTGTGCGTCCCGATCTTCGCGTTGTTCGCCTCGGGTGTTCCCATCGGCGCCGAGATGCTCGGCAACGTCTTCACCGACCCCGTCGGCCTCGCCATCGTCCTCGGTCTGCTCGTCGGCAAGACCGTCGGCATCTTCGGCAGCACGTGGGTGCCATCCGTTTCCGGGTGGCGACGAAACCGACCGGGCTGCAGTGGGGCGACGTCCTCGCCCTTGCCGTGCTCGGCGCGATCGGGTTCACCGTGAGTCTGCTGATCACCGAGTTGTCGCTGACCGGAGAGGCCGCCGAGATCGCCAAGCCGCCGTGCTGGTGACGTCATTGATCGCCTCTCTCCTCGGGTCGGCGCTACTGTTACGGCGTGGGCGCGCCCACCGCCAACGGAACGAACCAACCGAAGGGGTCGAGTAGTGAGCGTGACGAACGCGAATCGTCCGGAGAACGGAGTCCCGTCGAGCATCTCGGGGATCCCGTTGACGAAGGTGGACGCTCCGACACCCCGCGACGCCAGTGTGGGCGAACTGGTGCGCGACGCCGCGACGCAGCTGTCCACACTGTTCCGCGCCGAAGTCCAGCTCGCCAAGGCAGAGGTGACCGGTGAGGTCAAGAAGGGCGTGCAGGGCAGCCTGTTCTTCATCCTCGCGCTCGCCGTGCTGACCTTCAGTTCGTTCTTCTTCTTCTTCTTTCTCGCCGAACTCCTCGACGTCTGGGTGGCGCGCTGGCTCGCCTTCCTCATCGTCTTCCTGATCATGCTGGTGGTGACGGGCCTGCTGGCCTGATCGGCTACATGCGGGTCCGCAAGTTGCGCGCGCCCAACAAGACCATCGACTCGCTCAAGCAGACCGCGTCGATCCTCCCGAGCAGCCAGGACGGACACGACTCGGACGGCCCGCGCCACGCCGCGCCGCGTCACGCCACCCGCTGACGAACCGGAACCGTCAGTGCCCGTCCCCGACCCGTCCACGGTCCGGTATCCCGGACCGTGGACGCATCGAGACATCCACGCCAACGGCATCCGTTTCCATGCCGTCGAAGCCGGCCCGCACGACCCGGACACACCGCTCGTGGTGTTCGTGCACGGCTTCGCCGACCTGTGGTGGTCGTGGCGTCACCAGCTCACCGCCTTCGCCGATCTCGGTTACCGGGCGGTCGCGGTGGACCTGCGCGGTTACGGCGACACGGACAAGCCGCCGCGCGGATACGACGGCTGGACGCTCTCGAACGACATCGCGGGACTGATCCGTGCGCTCGGGCACACCGAGGCGATCCTCGTGGCCACGCCGACGGCGGCCTCGTGTGCTGGGCGACCGCGGTGCTCCATCCCCATGTCGTGCGGGCGATCGCGGTCGTCGACTCCCCGCACCCCATCTGCTGCGCGACGCGACCCTGCGCGACCGCGCGCAACGCAACGCTCTGCTGCCGACCTTCCTCGCCTACCAGCTGCCGTGGCGTCCCGAACGGAAACTGGTCCGCGACAACGGCCTGGAGATCGAACGGCTGCTGCGTGTGCGGTGCGGCCCGGACTGGCGTCGCACCGACGAGTTCGCCGACGTCGTCGACCGGTTGCGCACCGCGATCCGCATCCCGGGCACGGCGCACCTGACCCTCGAATACCAGCGCTGGGCGTTCCGCAGCCAGTGGCGTCCCGACGGTCGCCGCTTCATGAAGGCCATGGACGTCGAGCTCACCCTGCCGATCCTGCAACTGCACGGCGCGCTGGATCCCTACGTGCTCGCCGCGACCCTGCGGCGCTGCGTGCGCCACGCCCCCGGACGGATCCTGAAATTCGTCGACGGGGCCGGCACTACGCCCACCAGGAGAAACCCGAAGCGGTGACGCGACTGCTCGCCGACTTCGTTCCGCGGACTCGGCTGACCTGCCCGTCCACCG
>LATQ01000001.1:1495674-1523889 GCA_001017865.1 Rhodococcus sp. IITR03 | reverse complement strand
GCGTCGTCCTGGGGTCGGCGATCCACGGGTGCGGCCGACGGGGTGGCCGGTCCCGAACCGGTGGCCGGCGGAGGTCGCTGCGGTCGCGCGGCCAGATGGCGACGATCAACGCGATGACGACGACGAGTGCTGCCAGGCTCCAGCGGCCTGCTGTGGAAGGACGCACTCCGTCACCGCCCGGCCAGCTCGAGCAGGTGCTCGGTCTCCGGTCCCTTCACCAGCGCGGCCGCGGTCTGCGGATCGGTGGGCCCGGTCCCGTAGGAGGGGCAGTCCTTCGCGAGGACACACACCCCGCATGCCGCTTGCGTGCGTGGCACACGCGCCGACCGTGGAAGATCACGCGATGGGACAGCAGCGTCCACTCCTTGCGCTCGATGAGCGCACCCACCGCGTGCTCGATCTTGACCGGATCGGTCTCGTCGGTCCATTCCCAGCGACGCACGAGCCGCTGGAAGTGGGTGTCGACCGTGATACCCGGCACATCGAAGGCGTTGCCGAGGATGACGTTGGCGGTCTTGCGGCCGATGCCGGGCAGTGCGACGAGCTCCTTCAGGCGGACCGGCACCTCGCCGTCGTGCCGCTCGAGCAGAGCCTGGCCGAGACCGATGAGCGAGTTGGCCTTGTTGCGGTAGAAGCCGGTCGAGCGGATGTACTCCTCGAGCTCGGCGCGGTCGGCCTCCGCGTACGCGCGGGCGTCGGGATACCGGGCGAACAGAGCGGGGGTCACCTGGTTGACCCGCACATCCGTGCACTGTGCCGACAGGATCGTGGCGACGGCGAGCTCGAGCGGATTCGTGAAGTCCAGCTCGCAGTAGACGTGCGGGAACGCCTCGGCGAGGCGACGGTTCATCCGTCGTGCGCGACGGACGAGAGCCAGGCGCGACTCCGGTCCGCGAGCCTTTCCGTTCACTCGGCGCGGGGCCGTCTCGGGGCTCTCGGACTGGGTGGCATGCACCTGATCCACTCTACGTAAACACTCTCCCCAGGATCCGGCCCCGTGTCTCTTCCGAGATCTTTCCGGTGTTTACTTCCGGGTATGCAAGCTCTTGCTGTCGTCCTCTTCCCGGTGCTGCTCATGTTGTTCGCACTGTCCATGGAACGTGTCGAAGCGCGCTTGAGTCGGTTGTCCGTCCGTGAGCAGGAAGTGGAGGAGTTCCTCGACAAGGCGGACCAGGCCGATGTCGCGGCCCTCGCTCGGGAAGGTTTCCCCGGGGCCCTGGCCCGCTTCCAGCGTCGCCGGCGCCGCGGACCGAGCGCCGACGGAGCGGATGATTCGGACGACCATCTCCGCGCGCGCCGCGCCAGCTGAACGACTACCTGCCGGTAGCCTCGAAGTGCCGATGATCGGTTTCGTCGACCGCTTCCGTGGTATCGGTCACTCACTCGTGCAGCGCGCACGATAGACTGGGCGCTCGTACGCCTGACAGGTGACCTGCCCGGGAAGTCCGTCGACGTGCAGACCCGGCAGTAGATGACGAATCATTCCCAAAAGGAGCGCACGTGGACGAGGTCCTGGCCAGAGCAGGCATCTTCCAAGGAGTCGAGCCCTCGGCGGTTGCGGCGCTGATCAAAGAGCTTCAGCCTGTAGATTTCCCGCGCGGCCATGTCATCTTCAACGAGGGTGAACCCGGCGACCGGCTGTACATCATCGTCTCCGGCAAGGTGAAGCTCGGGCGTCGTTCGCCCGACGGCCGCGAGAACCTCCTGACGATCATGGGCCCGTCCGACATGTTCGGCGAGCTGTCGATCTTCGACCCGGTCCGCGCACCTCCACCGCCACCACCGTCACCGAGGTGCGCGCCGTGAGCATGGACCGCGACGCGCTCAAGGCATGGATCGACCAGCGCCCCGAGATCGCCGAGCAGCTCCTCCGCGTGCTGGCCCGTCGTCTGCGTCGCACCAACAACAGCCTCGCCGACCTGATCTTCACCGACGTCCCCGGTCGTGTCGCCAAGGCGCTGCTGCAGCTCGCCCAGCGTTTCGGCACCCAGGAGGCCGGCGCCTGCGTGTCACGCACGACCTGACGCAGGAAGAGATCGCGCAGCTCGTCGGCGCGTCCCGCGAGACCGTGAACAAGGCCCTGGCCGACTTCGCGCACCGCGGCTGGCTGCGTCTCGAGGGCAAGAGCGTGCTGATCTCCGACTCGGAGCGTCTGGCGCGTCGCGCTCGCTGACCCACGGATCGCCGAAAGGCCGGGACGCTCTGCGTCCCGGCCTTTCGTGTGTCTCACCTCAGCCGGCCGTGGTTGCTCCGGTTCAGCTGTGGCTGCGCAGGTACTCCAGCTGCACGTTGACCGACTTCTCCGCCGCACCCCACAGCGAGGGGTCGACGTCGGCGTAGACGTGCTCGACGACCTGCCGCGCGGAGGCGTCGGTGCCGAGGGTGCGCAGTGCACCGCGCACCTGCTCGAGCCGGCCTTCCCGGTGTGCGAGGTACTCCCGCGCGATCGTCTCGAGGTCGGGCAGCTCGGGGCCGTGCCCGGGCAGCACCGTGTAGCCGCCGCCGAGTCCGATGAGCGACCTCAGCGACCGCAGGTAGTCGCCGAGGTCGCCGTCGGAGTCGTCGAGCACGGTCGTACCGCGGCCGAGGATGGTGTCGGCAGTGAGCACACTGCGGTCCTGTTCGATCACGAACGACAGCGAGTCGGCGGTGTGCCCCGGGGTCGCGACGACCCGGATGCGCAGACCCGCTGCCTCGACGACGTCGCCGTCGGACAGTTGCTGCCCACCGCCGTGGCGGTGTTCCGGCAGCACCGCGTGCACCGGGCATTCCGCGAGCTGCGAGAAACGCTCGGCACCCTCGGTGTGGTCGAAGTGGCGGTGACTGATGAGGGTCGCCGCCACCGGCACCTGCGCGATCCGCTCGAGATGCCCTTCGTCGAGGGGACCCGGATCGACCACGACGCACTCATCGCTGCCGGGCGCCCGGAGGATCCAGGTGTTCGTTCCCTCGAGGGACATGATCGAGGGGTTCTCGGCCAGGATCACCGCGGCGTTCTCGGTGACCTGCCGCAACTGCGCGTAGGCGGGGTGGACCAGCGCCATCACTTGTGCCTCTCGTGTCGGGTCCGTCGGGAGCCGCCCTCGGTCGGGGAGGGTGGCGTCAGCGTACTTCCACCATCAGCTCGACCTCGACGGGAGCGCCGAGGGGCAGTTCGGCGACGCCGACGGCCGAGCGGGCATGCGCACCGACCTCACCGAAGATCTCCCCGAGCAGTTCCGACGCGCCGTTGATGACGCCGGGCTGACCGGTGAAGCCCTCGGCGGACGCCACGAAGCCGACGACCTTCACGACGCTCGCGATGTTGTCGAGTCCGACGAGAGCATCAACGGCGGCGAGCGCGTTGAGCGCGGCGGTGCGGGCCGCGGTCTTCGCCTCCTCCGCCGACACTTCGGCACCCACCTTGCCGGTGTGCGTCAGCTTCCCGTCGACCAGCGGCAGCTGACCGGAGGTGTAGACGACGTCGCCGTTGCGGACGGCGGGCACGTAGGCCGCCACCGGGGCGGCGACCGGCGGCAGGGTGATGCCGAGTTCGGTCAGGCGTGCGCTCCAGGTGTTGTGCGACACGGGTCAGCCCTTCGGACGCTTGAGGTAGGCGACGTGCTGCTCACCGGTGGGGCCGGGCAGGACGGTGACGAGCTCCCAGCCGTCGGCACCCCACTGGTCGAGGATCTGCTTGGTCGCGTGCGTGAGCAGCGGCACGGTTGCGTATTCCCATGTGGTGGTTTCACTCATGTCCTGACCCTATCCGGCACCGTTCACCGTCCACGACTTATAGGCTCGTGATCGTGGCATCTCCGACATCACATTCCGGCGAATGGCCGGCAGGCGCCGCCCAGGCGCGACTGCACTTCGTGTCCGGCAAGGGTGGCACCGGGAAGTCCACCGTGGCCGCGGCGCTCGCGCTGGCGCTCGCCGCCGGAGGTCGCAAGGTCCTGCTCGTCGAGACCGAGGGACGTCAGGGCATCGCGCAGCTGTTCGACGTCCCGCCGCTCCCGCCGGTCGAGACGAAGATCGCGACCGCGCCGGGTGGCGGAGAGGTGTCGGCTCTCGCGATCGACATCGAGGCGGCCTTCCTCGAATACCTCGACATGTTCTACAACCTCGGATTCGCAGGTCGCGCGATGCGACGGATGGGGGCGATCGAGTTCGTGACCACGCTCGCGCCGGGTCTGCGCGACGTGATCCTCACCGGCAAGATCAAGGAGACGGTGGTGCGGACCGACGCGTCGGGTACCCCCGTCTACGACGCGGTCGTCGTCGATTCCCCGCCTACCGGCCGCATCGGCAGCTTCCTCGACGTCACCAAGCCATGGCCGATCTCGCGAAGTCCGGTCCGATCCGGTCGCAGAGCGAGGGCGTGGTCCGGCTGCTGCACTCCGACCAGACCGTGGTCCACCTGGTGACCCTGCTCGAGGCTCTGCCGGTGCAGGAGACGGCCGACGCGGTGGACGAACTCGAGGCCGCCGATCTCCGGATGGGCACGGTGATCGTCAACCGCACCGCCCCCGAACACCTGCCCGAGGAACTCGTCGACGACGTCGCCGCCGGCCGCATCGCGGGGCCCGCGGTCCGGACGACCCTGGAGAAGGTGTCCATCAAGCTGTCCGACGACGATTTCGCCGGCCTGCTGACCGAGACCATCGAGCACGCCGCGGTACTCCAGGCGCAACAGGTGAGCGCCGCTCAACTCGACGAAGTGAAGGTGGCACGCATGTCCCTACCGGCCCTGGCCGACGGTGTCGATCTCGGTGGCCTCTACGAACTCGCCGACGCCCTCGCCGAGCAGGGTGTCCGATGAGCGCACCGATCCGGAAGGCCCTCGACGTCGGCCGCATCCTGGACGACCGCTCGTCCCGGGTGATCGTGTGCTGCGGATCGGGAGGTGTCGGCAAGACGACCACCGCCGCGGCGCTCGCGTTGCGCGCGGCCGAGCGGGGGCGCAGCGTCGTGGTGCTCACGATCGACCCGGCGCGGCGACTGGCGCAGGCCCTCGGGGTCGCTCGCTCGACAACTCCCCGCAGAAGGTGGAGCTCGGGCCGGAGGCGAAGGGCGAGCTGCACGCGATGATGCTCAACATGCGTCGCACCTTCGACGACATGGTGCTCGAGCACTCGACGCCGGAGAAGGCGCAGCAGATCCTCGACAACCCCTTCTATCAGACCGTGGCGTCGTCCTTCTCCGGCACGCAGGAGTACATGGCGATGGAGAAGCTCGGTCAGCTCGCGCAGAGCGACGAGTGGGATCTCATCATCGTCGACACCCCGCCGTCCCGGAACGCGCTCGATTTCCTCGACGCTCCCCAGCGACTCGGAGCCTTTCTCGACGGCCGGATGATCCGGATCTTCACTGCACCCGGGCGTGGCTTCGGCCGCCTGGTGACCGGCGCGATGGGGCTCGCGCTCAAGGCGGTCTCGACGATCGTCGGGAGCCAGATGCTGTCGGACGCGTCGGCCTTCGTGCAGTCGCTGGACTCGATGTTCGGGGGCTTCCGCGAGCGCGCCAACCGCACCTACGGTTGCTGCAGCAGCCGGGAACCCACTTCATGGTGGTCGCGGCACCCGAACCCGATGCGCTGCGCGAGGCGTCGTTCTTCGTCGAGCGACTCTCGGGCGATCGCATGCCGCTGTCGGGCCTGGTGCTCAACCGCACCCATCCGACACTGTCGGCGTTGCCGTCCGATCACGCCCTCGCCGCAGCGGACCAGCTCGCCGAGGAGGAGGGCGTGGACGCGAAGGCGCGGAGGCCGTTCTCCGCATCCACGCGCACCGGGCCGTGATCGCCAAGCGGGAGCTGCGGTTGCTACGCAACTTCACCGCGGCGAATCCCACCGTCCCCGTGGTCGGGGTGCCCTCGCTGCCCTTCGAGGTCTCGGATCTCGAGGCGCTGCGGGCGGTGGGTGAGCAATTGACCCGCGAGGCGTGATGTCTCGCGGGTCATGATCTCGGCGGTTCGTACCGGTGAGGTGGTGACTAGACCGCGCTCTGGTGCTGTCGCTGCGCCTGGAAGAAATCGGCCCAGGACTCGACCTCGGGATGCTGCTTGAGGAGAGCACGACGCTGCCGCTCCGTCATGCCTCCCCACACGCCGAACTCGACACGGTTGTCGAGGCGTCCGCCCCGCACTCGAGCATCACCGGGCAGTGCCGGCAGATCACCGCAGCCTTGCGCTGCGCTGCGCCACGCACGAACAGTTCATCGGGATCGACTTCGCGGCAGCGAGCCTTGGAGACCCAAGCGATGCGCGCTTCGGCCTGATCGACGTCGAGTCGGGTCGTCGGGGTGGTCATGTGCATTCAGTTGCCCCTTTACTTTCCGAACGCCGGTTCGCGGTGTTCGAGGTCTGCGCCGCCCGTGTGCCGCGACGGCGCGAAACCTGCCCGTCAAGGTGTTATCTGCGTCACACTGATGTCTCAATCTAGGTAAACTGATGCCCACGCGCAAGGCGAACGAAACCTTTTCTGGTACGTACGTACAAAGTTGCACGTCGGAGGCGTTTTCACAGCGCCCGTCGTGCCACGCCCGCTCCCTGGAAACGGCCGGCCGGTCCCCCGCCACGTAGTGTGTAGGCGTGTCGATCCGAAGAACGGTGGCGAAGCTCGCTGGTTGCACGGCCCTCGGCGGCGTTCTCGTAGCAGGGATGCTCTTCCCCGCCGCGGGTGGATTCGGGTACGTCTCGAACCGCGCCGCGGACACCGTCGACAACAGTTCCGCAGAGCTCGTCGAAGGTGTCGTCCCAGCCGTGACGACCATGGTCGACAAGGCGGGCGAGCCGATCGCGTGGCTCTACGACCAGCGTCGCTTCGAGGTGCCCAGCGACCAGATCTCCAACGAGATGAAGCTGGCGATCGTCTCGATCGAGGACAAGCGGTTCCCCGAGCACCAGGCGTCGACTGGCAGGGCACGATCCGCGCGTTCCTCACCAACACCACGAGCGGTCAGGTCGAGCAGGGCGCCTCCACGATCGACCAGCAGTACGTCAAGAACTACCTGCTGCACGTGATCGCGAAGACCGACGCCGAACGCCGCGCGGCGATCGAGACGACGCCGGCTCGCAAGATCCGTGAGATCCGCATGGCGCTGACCCTCGACGATCAGCTCACCAAGGACGAGATCCTCACCCGCTATCTGAACCTCGTCCCCTTCGGCAACGGGTCGTTCGGCATCCAGGACGCCGCCCAGACCTACTTCGGCATCGACGCGAAGGACCTGAACATCCCGCAAGCGCGATGCTCGCGGGCATGGTGCAGTCCAGCTCGGCGCTGAACCCGTACACCAATCCCGACGGTGTGCTCGCCCGTCGCAACATCGTGCTCGACACGATGATCGACAACATCCCGGAGCGCGCCGACGAGATCCGCGCTGCGAAGGAACTGCCGCTCGGCGTGCTGCCCGAGCCCAACACGCTCCCCCGCGGCTGCATCGCCGCCGACGACCGCGGCTACTTCTGCGAGTACGCGCTGCAGTACCTCGAGAACTCCGGCCTGTCGCGCGAGCAGATCGACCGGGGCGGATATCTCATCCGCACGACCCTCGACCCCGAGGTCCAGAACTCCGTCAAGGAGTCGCTCGACCGGTTCACCAGCCCACCGTCGACGACGTGGCCTCGGTGATGAACGTGATCGAACCGGGCCAGGATTCGCACAAGGTCCTCGCCATGGGGTCGAGCCGCAAGTTCGGTCTCGACGCCGAGGCCAAGGAGACGGTCCAGCCGCAGCCCTACTCGCTGGCCGGTCACGGCGCCGGGTCGATCTTCAAGATCTTCACCGTCGCCGCCGCCATGGAACAGGGTCTCGGCACCTCTGCCGTGCTCGACGTCCCGTCCCGCTACAACGCCCGCGGTCTGGGCGACGGCGGTGCCCGCGGCTGCCCGGCCAACTACTACTGCGTCGAGAACGCCGCGCCCTATCCGTCGCGACTGTCGGTGACCGACGCGCTGGCACAGTCGCCGAACACGGCGTTCGTCAAGCTCATCGAGGCCACCGGCGTCGACGCGGTTGTCGACATGTCGGTGCGCCTGGGCCTGCGGTCGTACCTGCAGCCCCGCACCTCCGGCTTCGGCGACCAGTCGATGGCCGAGATGCAGAAGGACCAGCACCTCGGCTCGTACACGCTCGGGCCGACGTGGATCAACGCGCTGGAGCTGTCGAACGTCGCGGCGACACTCGCCTCGCACGGCAAGTGGTGCCCGCCCAGCCCGATCGAGGAAGTGTTCGACCGCGAGGGCAAGCCCGTGCCGATCACGCAGCAGGCGTGTGAGCAGGTGGTCGAGCCCGGCCTCGCCGACACCCTCGCGACGGCGATGAGCAAGGACACCTCCGCCGGCGGTACCGCTTCGGGTGCCGCGGGGTCGGTGGGCTGGAACCTGCCGGTCGCGGCGAAGACCGGTACGACGGAGTCGCACATGTCGTCGGCCTTCCTCGGCTTCACCAACCGGTTCGCCGGTGTGGTCTACACCTACGGCGACTCCCCCACCCCCGGCCAGATCTGCTCGGTCCGGTCCGCCCCTGCTACGACGGCAACCTCTTCGGCGGTACCGAACCGGCGCGGACGTGGTTCTCGGCGATGCTGCCGGTGGCGAACAAGTTCGGTTCCATCGAGCTGCCCGCCCCCGATCCCCGGTACGTCCGCGGCGCGGGCAACGCCCAGGTTCCGGACGTGACGGGCCTGTCGAAGGACCGCGCTGTGCAGCGACTGCAGGACGCCGGATTCTCGGTCTCGGAGGCCACGATCGCCGGTGAGGAACGCGCCGGAACGGTGACGGGTACGTCCCCGAGCGGCTCGGCCGTCCCGGGATCGACGGTCACGCTGTTCATCAGCGACGGATCGGTCCGCGTGGCTCCCACCACGAGCGCCACCCCGGCCCGCCCGCGCGACCGCGAGGTGCCCGACACGACCCGCCGGTCGACGCCCGCGCCCATCCCAGGACGTGAGCTCGAGCAGAGCGGTCGCGGTCCGCCGGCGGAGGAGGAGTCCACTCCCACGACGACACCGAGCCGCCCCGACAACTGAGCCGCAGGGCTTCCGTTCGGTTACAGGCGTGAACGCACGGCTGCGGACAGGCGCTTGCCGTCGGCCTTGCCTGCCGCGATCTCGGTAGCGGCCTTCATCACCTGGCCCATGTTCTTCGGACCCGGCCGCGCGCCGAGTTCCTCCGCGACGCGCGCGAGGGCGGTGTCGACGACATCGACGAGCTCGGCATCGGTCAGCGGGGTGGGCAGGTACTCGTCGATGATCCGCGCCTCGGCGTGCTCCTTGGCCGCGAGCTCGCCGCGTCCGTTCTCGGTGTAGATCTCGGCGGCCTCGCCGCGCTTCTTCGACTCCTTCGCGAGGACCTCGAGCACCTCGTCGTCGGACAGCTCACGCGCCTCCTTGCCGGACACCGCCTTGTTCCGGATCGCTGCGAGCAGCATCCGGAGCGTCTCGGTCCGCAGCTTGTCCTTGTCCTTCATCGCTGCGGTCAGGTCCGTCCGCAGCCTGGATTCGAGGGAGGATGTGGTGTCGCTCATGCCGGAAACGCTACGCGGGGCAGGCGAACCACGTGCGAGGTCCACGCACGGCGGTACGCTGGAGAAGTGCCTGACCTGTCTGCAATTCGCCGCGTAACCCTCGGTGCTGCCGGCGCCGCCGCTCTCGGCCTCGGTTACGCCACGCTGATCGAACGGAACGCGTTCACTCTTCGCGAGGTCACGGTGCCGGTGCTCGCGCCCGGCGCGTCGACACTGCGGGTCCTGCACATCAGCGACCTGCACATGACTCCCAACCAGAAGCTGAAACAGAACTGGTTGCGCGAGCTCGACGGCCTCGAGCCCGACCTCGTCGTGAACACGGGCGACAACCTGTCGCATCCGAAGGCCGTTCCGGCCGTCGTCCAGGCGCTGGGCGGACTCCTCGCCCGCCCGGGTCTGTTCGTCTTCGGGAGCAACGACTACTTCGCTCCCGTGCTGAAGAACCCGCTCACCTACTTCGACAAGGAGCACGACCGCGTCTACGGTCCTCCGCTCCCGTGGGGCGACCTGCGTGCGGCGTTCACCGAGCGTGGCTGGCAGGACATGACGCACGTGCGCCGCGACATCGAGGTCGGCGGCGTGCGCATCGCCGTCGGTGGTGTCGACGACCCGCATCTCGACCGCGACCGGTACGAGACGATCGCCGGCGCGGCCGATCCCTCGGCCGATCTGCGGCTGGGCATGACGCACTCCCCCGAGCCGCGGGTGCTCGATCGCTTCGCCGAGGACGGCTACGACCTCGTCCTCGCGGGCCACACCCACGGCGGTCAGCTGTGCCTGCCGTTCTACGGCGCGCTGGTGACCAACTGCGGGATCGACCGGTCGCGGGTGAAGGGCGCGTCGCGCTGGGGTGCCCGCATGCGACTGCACGTCTCTGCGGGCATCGGCACCTCGCCGTTCGCTCCTGCCCGGTTCTTCTGCCGTCCGGAGGCCACTCTGCTCACCCTCGTTCCGGCCTCGCGCGACACCGCGCAGCAGGCCAGCGGTGATGCGGCCGAGCGCGCCGGGTTACGTCGCTGACCAGCCGATTTAATCTTCTGCGGCCTCGTGTTGTAAGCTGACCGAGGTTCAATACGGGGTGTGGCGCAGCTTGGTAGCGCGCTTCGTTCGGGACGAAGAGGTCGTGGGTTCGAATCCCGCCACCCCGACTCGTGGAAGAACTCGTCAGGGCACTTTCTCCTCACGGAGAAGGTGCCCTGACTGCATTCTCGGTCCCGACGTGACTTCCGATGAATCCGAGTGACAAGAGCGGTCTCGACCGATGGGCGACGAATGGCGGATCGTTCACGAACATCAATCCGTCCCGTTCCTCTTGGACGGTTCGTTCTTCGCCGCCATCGCCTCACGGAGTAGCCCTCTCGATCTGCGCCCGCGAGGAAAGCGAGCACCGTTCATCAGCAAAAGATTCTTCAAGTTTGTTTTGAGCCTGAAAAACAGACTTATATGCTAAACTGAAACGCGGCACCGCACTCGCGAGACGCTCCGGCTCCGGTCGGGGGGAACGGAAATCAGCGGATGACGCGACGACACAGGCCTCCCAGCAGGACGCGCCGGAGAACTCCGGAGGTTCCACCCTCACCAGGCCACGACCACGGCGACGACGGTGGCTCGCCGTCCTCGTGCTCGTCGCGTGCGCGTTCGTCGCCGCGGGAGTGCCCGTCTACGTGGCCCCGCAGATCGAGATCGAGAACCTCAGCCCGTATCGCCGGGCCGATGCGATCTTCGTCCTCGGCGGTGCGATCTACGAGCGCTATCCCTACGCGCTCGAACTCGCACTCGAAGGCTTCGCACCCGAGGTCGTGGTGTCGAATCCCAACGGCACGAAGGACGTCTGGTTGACGGACCTGTGCGACCACCCGCGTTACGAATTCCCCGTCACGTGCTTCGAGCCGGATCCGCCGACCACGCGCGGTGAAGCGATGGAACTGCGTCGACTCGCGGAGCAGCGCGGCTGGGAGAGCGTCATCGTCGTGACCTTCGTGCCGCACGTCTCCCGCGCACGCTTCATCCTCGACCGATGTTTCGACGGCGAGCTCATCATGGCCGCCAGCCCTGCCGACATCGCCCTGTCGTACTGGGCGTGGGCGTATGCCTACCAGACCGCCGGCTATATGCGGGCCTTCTCGCACACGGGGTGCTGAGACGGGACGTCAGGGCAGCAGGCGGTCGAGGAACCGGTTGCTGAACACCCGATGCGGGTCGTACTGCTCGAAGGCCGCGAGCGCGGCGTCCCAGCCCTGCCCGGACGGCAATCCGGTGCGGTACATGGCCGGCACCGTGTCCCCGAGGAAACCGGGGTCGCGGTAGCCGCCCTGATCGTCGAACGCCCAGCCCTTCGACCACTCGGACCGGAAGGTTGCATAGTCGCCCGAATAATGGGCGGCCATCCACTGCTCCATCTCGCGGAAGAAGGCCGGCATCCCGGCCGTTCCGGGGATCGAGACCACGTTCATCCAGATCGCGGTGTCCCAGTCGGGCCGGTCGGGGCGGGGACGCACCGGCGACAGGTCGGGCACCCCGGCGGCGTCGACGAGCACCTCGTCGGCGTCGTCGACCTTGCACAGACGTACCTCGAACGGCATGTTCACGGGGTACTGACCGAGCGAGGCGTAATGCGTCATCCGCTCGTGCAACCACGTCGTGAACTCGTTGATGACGCGGGCGATGTTGTCGCGTCTCGTCACGACGACACCGCCACCGGCGACCACGCGCAGGGTCGCGGCGCGCAGGTAGAACAGCAGGTCCTTGGACCAACCCCACAGATCGCTCGTGCCGGTCGCTGCGAGTCCCGCGGCCACTGCACCGAACTGCGACGCACCGAAGGCCGGTGTGACGCCCTGGGCACCGCGCACGACCTGGCCGAGCAGGTCGGTGAGTTCCTCGGGCAGGCTGTCCGAGAAGTAGTAGTTGTACGGGCCTGCACCTCACGGGAGGCGGCGGGCTTCTCCGGGGAGACCGACCAGATCTTGAGCCAGGCGTCTCGGTGAAGGGGAACCAGATCGCCTCGACCCGCCCGTGCTCCTCGACGTAACGCTCGAAGGTGCGTCCCGGCGAGCCGGGCGGTGCGAACAGTTCGCGCCACGGGATGTCGGTGAAGCTCTGGCAGCGCACCCGGTAGTTCGCTCCGGCCTGCAGCGTCACCGAGGTGACGAAGGTGCGTCCGAGGTGGGCGAGCAGGGGTCCGATCTCCGGGTCGGCGCGGCGGAAGTCGCGGAGTTCGTAGGCACCGGCCGACGGGTTCCACACCACGGCGGTCAGGGCCAGGACGAGATTGGACAGGGAGCCGAACGACTGGCCGGGGATCACCGTCTCCCCCGCTGCCGGATAGGTGGCGCCGTGGGCACCGATCGACAGTGCCCTGCGATGGAGATGTCGCCGATGGCGGGCGAGTTGGCCCAGCCGAGTCCGTTGGCTTCGAGCGCGGTGAGGATCGCTTCGATGCTCGCGCCACCGCCGGCCGTCACGCGCGGAGGTGCGGCGCCCGCGTCGACGACGACCTGGTTCAGCTGCGACATGGTGTCGACCAGCACGACGTTCTCGATGTCCTGCCCGGCCTCGAGGGTGAGCGGACTCCAGCTGTGCATCGATCCTCGGGGACGGATCCGGAAGCGTGGGCGTGTGCCCAGTTCGCGAGGCGGACGACGTCGTCGGCGGTGCGCGCGGTCGCGGTCCACACCGCGTCGAACCGGATGGTCTTCGCCCAGTTGACGAACTGTTGCTGCGAGAGCGGGATGTCGGCCGGGAAGTCCGGCGGCGCGGGGATCGTCGCGGCCGGGTCGCCGAGCGGTACCCACCCCGCGAGCGTCCATCCCGTGCCTGCAAGGACAGCTGCTCCTGCGGCTGCTCCGAGAAGACCGCGACGACTGACGGTGGGACCAGAGGCTCGAACGCTCACGAGGGCGGGTTCCGTTCTGTTCTGCGGGCACGGACTCCGCAAAAATAGAACAAGTTCCCTTTATTCTCCAGCACCGCTACCGGTGTGCGGCACCTTCGCTCCAGAACGACAGGCCCGACGCCTCCAACGTGCCGAGGATGTGTTCGGGCGCGCCGTCGACCGACCAGACCGCCATCGCGACCGCCGCCACGGTGAGGGCCGGACCGAGGATGCCGAGTTCGAACGGGCCACCCGCACGGATGGACAACGCCGACGGCAGCTTGATCTCCCACCAGCGCGACCCGCGCCAGGGCACGAACGGCGCGAGGAAGGGGATGCCCTCCTTGGTGATGGCGTCGCCGAGACAGTGCGTCGCGCATCCGAGGGCCACCGCGACCCCCAGGCCAGTGGACGCGACCTCCTGCGGGAACCACGTCCACGACAGGATCGACAGTGCCGCCGCGCTCAGGGTGACGACCACCCATCCGCGCTTCTTCGCCCACGACCCGAACAGCCCGCGCAGCGCGAGACCGAGAGTGACGAACAGGACCCCGATGATCGCTTCCCTGCCGAAGCTCGCGACGAGCGCCGAGACTCCGGCGCCGAGCAGCGCCGCGAACAGCGCGGTGTGCGTCATGGTGCGGTGCCCGCCGCGCCGCTTCCGGTCGCGGCTGCCTTGGTGAGCGAGTAGTAGCCGAGCGAGACCGCGTCGATGCCCTTGGCGAAGGTCTGGCTCACGGGTCCGAACGACCTCGCGACCGTCGACTGCGCCGTGTCGAGATCCGGAAGCAGGGCCGCCCCCGAACACACCGCCGCGAAGGCGAAGGTCTCCGCGGTGGATGCGGGTGCACCCCAGTCGGGAGGAAGCAGATCGGCGACGACGAGCCCCACCAGCGCCCCGGATACTGCATGGGTAGGACCCATCACCATGTCGGACAACACCTTTCGACGAACTAGCGCGAACACGGCCCCGCGTGACGACGCCGGCCCGGATCTCCAACCTAACAACCACAGCCGACACAGCTGTCACACGCGTGTTCGAACAGCCGATATGTTCGGCAGGCGCCGGCAGGGCCGCCCACCGTAAGAGGTGGACGGCCCTGCCGTCTGTGCCGAATTCCTCGTTTGCGAGGAAGATGGAGTTGTTGCCGTCGGATGGAGGGAGAGCGACATGGACACCACGCTGATCGTGTTGGCGCTGGCAGCCCTGATCTACTGGTGGGGACTGCTCTGATCCCGCCGGATCTCCCCCGGTGACGGGTCAGGCTCCGGCGCGCACGCCCGCCTCGACCCGCTTGCCGAGCTCCTCGTCGACATTGCGCCAGTACTCGAAGATCCGCTCGTAGAGCGCCTCCGAGGTACCGCCGAGGACGTGTCCGACGATGTTGTTCACGAGGCGTTCGCGCTCCGCGTCGTCCATCACCTCGCGGACGAGGGTGCCCGCCTGACCGAAGTCGTCGTCCTCGGGGTGCTGCACGTATCCCGCACGCACGGCCTCGGTTCCGAAGTTCCACAGACCTTCGTCACCGGCCCGCTCGGGATCGGCGTGCGGACCGCCGAAGCTGTTCGGTGCGTAGACCGGAGTCTGCGGATCGTTGAAGGTGTAGGCCATGTTGCCCTCCTTGCTGTAGGAGTCGACACGGGCGGCCTTCGCGGAGTTCACCGGCAGCTGTGCGTGGTTGACGCCGATGCGGTAGCGATGGGCGTCGGCGTAGGAGAACACGCGGCCGAGCAGCATCTTGTCGGGCGAGAAACCGATGCCCGGCACGACGTTCGACGGGGCGAACGCGGCCTGCTCGATCTCCGCGAAGAAGTTGCGCGGGTTGCGGTTCAGGGTCATCGTGCCGACCTTGATCAGCGGGTAGTCCTTCTGCGACCACACCTTGGTCAGGTCGAACGGGTTGAACCGGTAGTTCTCCGCCTCCGCGACCGGCATGACCTGCACGTGGAGCGTCCAGCTCGGGAACTCGCCGCGCTCGATCGACTTGTAGAGGTCGGCGCGGTGGTAGTCGGGATCCGAGCCGGCGAGGCGGTCGGCCTCGTCCTGGGTGAGGAACTCGATGCCCTGGTCGGTCTTGAAGTGGTACTTCACCCAGAAGCGCTCACCGTCGGCGTTGATCCACTGGTAGGTGTGCGAACCGAAGCCGTCCATGTGACGCCACGTGCGCGGCAGGCCACGATCGCCCATCAGCCAGGTGACCTGATGTGCCGTCTCGGGACGCAGGGTCCAGAAGTCCCACTGCATCGTGTGGTCGCGCAGGCCGGAGCCGGGCAGACGCTTCTGCGAGTGGATGAAGTCGGGGAACTTGATCGGGTCCTTGATGAAGAAGATCGGCGTGTTGTTGCCGACGAGGTCGTAGTTCCCGTCCTCGGTGTAGAACTTCAGGGCGAAACCGCGCGGGTCGCGCCAGGTGTCGGGGCTACCCTGCTCACCGGCGACCGTCGAGAAGCGTGCCAGCATCTCGGTTTTCGCGCCCGGCTGGAACAGCTTCGCCTTCGTGTAGGCGGAGACGTCCTCGGTGACGACGAGCTCACCGAACGCGCCGGCGCCTTGGCGTGCACGACACGCTCGGGCACCCGCTCGCGGTTGAAGTGTGCGAGCTTCTCGACCAGGTAGTGGTCGTGGAGCAGGATCGGTCCCTGGGCACCCGCGGTCAGCGACTCGTTGTCGCTGGCGACGGGGATACCGACATTGTTCGTGGTGTAACGGGCATTCGTCATGATGACCTCCGAATACGTGTGTTCCGGGTCTCGGGACACGAAGCCGGTGGTTCGGCCCGCGGAGGGGCCGGACCACCGGTGAAGCGAGTGGGCGCTAGTCGGCGCGACAATCGGGGCACAGGCCCCAGAAGGTGACCTCTGCTTCGTCGATGACGAAGCCGTGGTCGTCGGACGGCGTCAGGCAGGGTGCGGCCCCGACGACGCAATCGATGTCGACGACCGTGCCGCATGCGCGGCACACGAGGTGGTGGTGGTTGTCGCCGATGCGGGTTTCGTACCGCGCGGGTGATCCGGCCGGTTCGATCCGGCGGAGCAACCCGTTCCCCACGCATGCCTTGAGTACGTCGTACACGGCCTGCGTCGACACCGAGCCGAGTTCGTCGCGCACGTGGGCGGCGATTCCATCCGCATCGGAATGCGGATGCTCGGCAACGGTTCTCAGTACGGCAACGCGGGGAGCGGTCACCCGCAGACCCACGGAGCGCAGTTGCTCCTTGGGGTCGAAGTGATGCTCGTGTCCTTGTTGCATGACACCAAGTATGCCCCTTTTCTGGAATAAGTCAAGAAAAGGATCGGTGCGGCGCTGACCTACATGCGCGACACGACTCGCGACGCGCCCGTGGACATCTGCCCGGAGGTGATGACGATGCCGTGGTGGGTGCCGGGCGCAGCCAGTGGCTCAGCGTCGGTCCCTCCGCCGCGACGGTCACCCGCGCGTAGCGGAACTTCCCCCGCAACCGGGCGGTGGCACGTTCGACGGCGCCACCGGGGATCGGCTGGGCGAAGGTAAGCCCACCCGCGATCGGCAGTTCCGGACCTTCGGCGCGGCCGAGGTGGCCACGTTCCATCGGGCGCCGGTCGCGGAGAAGTCACCGAGGACGTCGCCGTCGAACTTCGCGAGCACCTTCGGCAGCTTCCAGTGCTCGCGACCACCGTGCACCGACGGCTCGGAGTCGACGGCGATGAACGGCACCGCCATCGCCGGGATCAGGCCGCGACGCAGCACCGGGCTGGCCAGCACCTCGCGGTACGGCCCGACCGGCGAGTCGAGATAGTCGACCATCATCGCGAGCGTGATGGGCAGGATCGCGCCGGTCGGCCCGTACTGGGCGGCATCCGGGGTGCTGCGATGCCACCACAGGGTGGCCCGCACGGCGGCCGGCCAGGGTGGTGGCGGCGAGACCGGATAGTCGGTGCGTTCGTCCTCGCTCTCAGGCACTGTCCAGAGCACGGGCGCTCTCCTTCCGAACGGGGGTGATGGGCAGTCGCAGCGCCGCCGGAGCCTCGACGGGCACGGCCGGTCGCACGGGCGGCACGGGCTGCACGGGTTCGTAGGCCGACCCCAGCGGGGGGCGGTTGTCCTTCTCCCCCTTGTTCGGCCACAGCGCCAGCGCACGTTCGGCCTGCGCGGTGATCGTGAGGGACGGGTTCACGCCGAGGTTGGCGCTCACCGCGGAGCCGTCGACGACGTGCAGACCCTCGTGTCCGTAGACCCGCAGGTACGGGTCGACGGTGCCGGTACGCGGCGAATCGCCGATCGCGCATCCGCCGAGGAAGTGCGCGGTCATCGGGATGTTGAACAGATCGGCGATCGAACCGCCGGCGTCACCGTCGATCTTGTCGGCGACGCGGCGAACCGCCTCGTGGCCCACCGGGATCCACTCGGGCGGCGGGGTGCCCGGTCCCTGCTTGCTGGTCAGGCCGCGCCGATCGGCGTGCGCCGGGTCGCGAGCTCGAGCGAATTGTCGTCGGTCTGCATCACGAGAGCGATGACCGTGCGCTCCGACCAGTTCCGCACCGACAGGGAGCGGAGGAAGGCAGCGGGATTCTTCGCGGCGACACCGAAGAACTTCAGCAGTCGCGGCATCCGCGTGCCACCGTCGACGAGCAGCGCCTGCAGCAGGCCGATCAGGTTGCTGCCCTTGCCGTACCGCACCGGTTCGATGTGGGTGTGGTCGTCGGGGTGGAAGGACGACGTGATGGCCACACCCTGCGTGTAGTCGACGACGCGGTCCTGCGCGGTCGCGGCGAGCACCGCCTCGGAGTTGGTGCGCACCACGGTGCCGAGAGCCGGCGACAGGTTCGGCAGGTCGCCGGTTTCGCGGCTCGCGAGCAGCAGGCGCGCCGTGCCGTAGGTACCGGCCGCGATCACCACCTGGTCGGCCGTGAAGATCTTGCGGCGCTTCCTGATGCCGTCGGTGCTGCGGGTGTGGACCTCGTACCCGCCGCCGGCACGGGGCACCACACGGGTCACCGTCGTGAGGGCGTGGATGTGCGCGCCGGCCTTCTCCGCGAGGTAGAGGTAGTTCTTGACGAGCGTGTTCTTCGCTCCCACACGGCAACCCGTCATGCAGCTGCCGCACTCGGTGCAGCCGGTGCGGTCGGGGCCGGCTCCGCCGAAGAACGGGTCGGGCACCGTCTTACCGGGTTCGTCGAAGAACACACCGACCGGGGTGGTCGTGTAGGTGTGGCCGACACCCATCTCGTCGGCGACCTGACGCATCACCTCGTCCGCGGGCGTGGTGCTGGGATTGGGACGGACGCCGAGCATCCGTGCCGCCTGGTCGTAGTACGGGGTCAGTTCCGCTTCCCAGTCGGTGATGTGACCCCACTGCGGGTCGCGGAAGAAGGGCGTCGGCGGCTTGTACAGGGTGTTGGCGTAGTTCAGCGACCCGCCACCCACACCCGCTCCGGCCATGACGAGCACGTTGGGCAGCAGGTGCATGCGCTGCACCCCGTAGCACCCCAGCTGCGGAGCCCACAGGTACTTGCGCAGCCGCCAGCTCGTCTCGGGCAGCTCGTCGTCCTCGAAGCGCCGCCCGGCCTCGAGAACTCCTACCTTGTATCCCTTCTCCGTGGCGCGCAGTGCTGCCACGCTGCCGCCGAATCCGGATCCGATGACGAGGACGTCGTAATGGGTCATGCGCTCGCTCCTGCCGTCGCGCGGTACTCGGTGTAGCTCTCCGGGTCGAACTGCTTGGTCCTCGCCCGGTACTGCCACGTGAAGGTCGGCCACATCACGGAGTTGCGGCCCTTCTCGTCGATGTACCAGCTGCTGCAACCACCCTGGTTCCAGACCGTGTTGTTCAACGCCGGGTCGAGATCGGCGGTGTAGCGGCGCACCGCGTCGTCGCGCACCTCCACGGCCGAGATTCCGCGACGCTCCATCGTGCGCAGCGCGTCGGAGATGTAGTTGGCCTGCGATTCGAGCATGTACACGATCGAGCTGTGGCCGAGATTGGTGTTGGGGCCGTACATGAGGAACAGGTTGGGGAAGCCGGGCACGGTGATACCGAGATAGGCCGAGGGGCTGCCGTCCCACGTCTCGGCGAGGGTGCGGCCGTCGCCACCGCGGATATGATGCGCGACCGGCGGTTCCGTCGGCGTGAAACCGGTACCGAAGATGATGGTGTCGACCGGATACTCGGTGCCCTTGTCGTCGACGACACCGTTCTCGGTGACCGCCGCCAGACCGGAGGACACCACGTCCACCTTCGGGCGGGTGATGGCCGGGAACCAGTCGTTGGACAACAGGATCCGCTTGCAGGTGATCGCGAAATCGGGGGTCAGGCGCTTGCGCAGTTCGGGATCGCGCACGCTCTTGCGCAGCACCCGGCGAGCCCGGACCTCGAACAGCGGCAAGAAGTACTTGCGGGCGAAGGACTTCGTCATGCCGACGACGTAGATCTCCTTCTGTCCGTACACGAATCCGCGCATGAGCTTCTGGGCCACGGGGAAGCGCCGGTAGAGCGTGCGGACCGACCGCGCGATGACGTGGTCGTGCTTGGGCATCACCCAGGAGGCGGTGCGCTGGAACAGCGTGAGATGTTCGACGCGGTCGACGATCGCCGGCACGAACTGGATGGCAGACGCTCCGGTACCGATGACGGCGACACGCTCACCCGTGAGGTCATGGTCGTGATCCCATTCGGCCGAGTGGAACTTCTTGCCGCGGAACAACTCCAGGCCGGGAACCTTCGGGTATGTGGGTGTGGAGAGGGCGCCGGTCGCGGCGACGAGCACGTCGGCGGTCAGGTCGCCGCGGGAGGTGGAGATCCGCCACACGGCACGCTCGGCGTCCCACTGGGCCTCGCGCAGTTCGCATCCGAACATCGTCCGGTCGGTCACGCCCTGCTCACGTGCCACACGGCGAAGGTACGCGTAGATCTCCTCCTGGGTGCCGTGCGCTCGCGACCAATCGGGTTCTGGCGCGAAGGAGAACGAGTACAGCGCGCTCGGAACATCGCATGCGGCACCGGGATAGGTGTTCACGCGCCAGGTTCCGCCGACGTCGTCACCGCGCTCGAGGACGAGGACGTCGCGTCGGGGTTCTCGCGCAACAGTGTTGCAGTCATACCGATGCCGCCGAAGCCCGCGCCGACGACGAGCGTGTGCACGTGATCGGGAAGCAGTGCGAGACTCATTTCATCACCAGCGCTTCCAGACCGGGAGCAGGCGCTCCCGGAATTCTCGATCGGATTCGGGGGTACGCATCAGGCCGAGACGGCGAAGCCCCGGGCGATTTCGATGCTGAGGTCGATGTGCTCGGGCGAGACCCTGTCGCCCATGATCTCCAGGCAACCCGTGCGGAGCGCGTCCGACACCTTGCGTTCGAGCGGGATCATCGCCTCGTGCAGGGACGAATCGGTCCGCGCCGCGACCCACAGTTCGAGCGCTGCGGCGAAGAGCGGGCCGGAGAAGGCGTCCATGAGCGCTTCGAAGCCGTGCTCCGGGTCGGGTCGTGTCTCGAGGATCTCCTGCAGCCGCTTGTCGACGAGGTGCTCGACCGCCGCGACGACGAGGCTCTCCTTCGTCGGGAAGTGGTGGAGTTGGGCACCTCGCGAGACTCCGGCACGTTTGGCGATGCCCTGCGTGCTGGTTCCCGAATAGCCGTGCTCGACGAGCGAGTCGACCGCGGCGTCGAGCAGCTTGGCTCGCGTCGCGGCTGTGCGTTGCGCCTGGGTGCGACCACCGTTCGGCGCAGTGTCCTGGATCACGCTTCGCAGCGTAACGGGAAAACAACAAACAGTCCAGACTGCTTGTAAATATTTCGGGCCTACCGGATCAGGCCCGAAACGCGACGGAGCGGGTGGACCCGAAGAGGTCCACCGCTCCGCCGAGCAGGTCCGAAGAGCCTTAGACGAGCAGCTCCGCGATCTGGATGGTGTTGAGAGCAGCGCCCTTGCGCAGGTTGTCGCCCGAGACGAAGAGCGCGAGACCGCGACCCTCCGGAGCACCCGGATCCTGGCGGATGCGGCCCACGAGCGAGACGTCGTCGCCTGCTGCGGCGAGCGGGGTCGGCACGTCGACGAGGCGACGCCCGGAGCGTTCGCGAGCAGCTCCTGCGCACGCTCGACCGACAGCGGCCGCTCGAACTCGGCGTTGATCGACAGCGAGTGGCCGGTCACGACGGGAACGCGCACGCACGTGCCCGACACGAGCAGGTCCGGCAGGCCGAGGATCTTGCGCGACTCGTTGCGCAGCTTCTGGTCCTCGTCGGTCTCACCCGTTCCGTCGTCGACGATCGAGCCGGCGAGCGGCACGACGTTGAACGCGATGGGCGCGACGTACTTGTTCGGGGCCGGGAAGTCGACGGCGTCGCCCGCGTGGACGAGCTTGTCGGCCTCGTCGGCGACGGCACGCACCTGGCCGACGAGTTCCTCGACGCCCGCCAGGCCGCTACCGGAGACCGCCTGGTAGCTCGACACGATCAGGCGCTGGAGCCTGCCTCGTCGTGCAGCGCCTTGAGCACCGGCATCGCGGCCATCGTGGTGCAGTTCGGGTTGGCGATGATGCCTTCGGCGGGTTCTTCACCTGCTCCGGATTGACCTCGCTCACGACGAGCGGGACCTCGGGATCCTTGCGCCACGCCGACGAGTTGTCGACGACGATCGCCCCGGCGGCCGCGAAGCGCGGAGCCTGCTCCTTGGAGAGAGTGCCACCGGCCGAGAACAGCGCGATGTCGATGCCCTTCAGATCCTCGTCGGAGGTCGCCGCGACGTCCTCGACCACGATCTCCTCACCGCGGAACGGCAGCTTCTTACCGGCCGAGCGGGCCGACGCGAAGAACCGAACCGTGTCGGCCGGGAAGTTGCGCTCCTCGAGGAGGGTGCGCATGACGATACCGACCTGCCCCGTGGCGCCTACGACTGCAATGGTGGTCACGATTACCGCCCCGTTCCTGCGTGCACGACGGCCTCTTCGTCGCCGCCGAGCTCGAATGCCGCGTGCAGAGCGCGCACGGCGTCGTCGAGTTCGTTGTCATCCACGAGCACGGAGATGCGGATCTCCGACGTCGAGATCAGGTCGATGTTGATGCCGGCGTCGGCGAGGGCCTCGCAGAACTTGGCCGTGACGCGGGGTGGCTCTTCATGCCGGCACCGACGAGGGAGACCTTGCCGATGTGGTCGTCGAAGAGGACCTGAGTGAAGCCGATGTCGCCCTGCTGCTTGGTGAGGAGTTCGACCGCGCGCGGGCCGTCGCTCTTCGGGCAGGTGAAGGTGATGTCGGTCTTGCCGGTCTCGACCTTCGAGATGTTCTGCAGCACCATGTCGATGTTGATCTCGGCGTCGGCGACGGCGCGGAACACCTTGGCGGCGTAACCGGGGGTGTCGGGGATACCGACGACGGTGATCTTCGCTTCGCTGCGATCGTGCGCAACGCCGGTGATCAGGGCCTCTTCCACAGGGATGTCCTCCATCGATCCGGACACGATGGTGCCGGGCTTGGTGGTGTACGACGAACGAACGTGCACGGGCACGTTGTAGCGGCGGGCGTACTCCACGCACCGCAGCATGAGAACCTTCGCGCCGCACGCGGCGAGCTCGAGCATCTCCTCGAAGGAGACCTTCTCGAGGCGCTGCGCGTCCTTGACGATGCGCGGGTCCGCGGAGAACACGCCGTCGACGTCGGTGTAGATCTCGCAGACGTCCGCGTTCAGCGCGGCGGCGAGTGCGACGGCGGTCGTGTCCGAACCGCCACGACCGAGAGTCGTGATGTCCTTGCTGTCCTGGCTCACACCCTGGAAGCCGGCGACCAGCACGATGCTGCCCTCGTCGAGGGCGGTGCGCACGCGGCCGGGGGTGACGTCGATGATCTTCGCCTTGCCGTGGCTGCCGTGGTGATCACGCCGGCCTGGGAACCGGTGAACGACCGGGCCTCGGCGCCGAGCGAGTGGATCGCCATCGCGACGAGGGAGTTGGAGATGCGCTCACCGGAGGTGAGGAGCATGTCCATCTCGCGGGCCGGCGGGGCCGGGCACACCTGCTGTGCGAGATCGAGGAGTTCGTCGGTCGTGTCTCCCATGGCCGAGACGACGACCACGACGTCGTTGCCCGCCTTCTTGGTCTCGACGATCCTTTCAGCGACGCGCCGGATCCGCTCGGCCGTCGCGACCGAGGATCCTCCGTACTTCTGGACGACGAGTGCCACGCTGGCCAACCTCCGGGTCTCGGGAACAAGTCCAGTGGCCCAGCTTACCGACCGCGGCTTCCATCGACGGGCGTCTCAGGAAAGTGTCGTGCGCAACAGCATGACGTTGTAGTCGCCCCACCGCGAGGCGGTGAAGTAGAGGTCCGTATCCGTGGACCACGGGTGGATGAACGGAGCGTAGAGACCACCGATCTCACGGTGGGTGACCAGCACGCGAGCCTCGCTCCACGGCCCCTCGGGTCTCGCGGACGTCCTCATCTCGATCGTGCCGTTCGCCTCGTTGCCGTAGAGCATGACGAACTCGTCGCCCAGGAACTGCACCGACATCTCCGACTGCGGGCGGCACGACCGGGGTGGCCGCGGCGGCGTCGCCGGACACCCAGTCGTCGCCGCTCCAGTACTCGTAGGCGGCCAGGTCCAGCAGAGCGGTCTCGGGGACGCGCGAGACGAAGGCCGCGCCGAACCGGCCCTGCGGTGTGCCGAAGTCGTAGACGTATCCCTCGTGGCGGACGTAGGCGTGCTGCTGGAAGTTCTCGTTCCCGGTGGACAGCTGCTGCACCGTGGGTACGTCGAGGGGCAGGTTGATCCGCGCCGTCGCCGGGTCGAGCTGCCAGGTCTCCCCGTTGTCGGTCGAGGTCGCGATCATCGACGCGTTGGTCCACCACTCGCCGTGGTCGCCCCACGACCGCACCGACATGAAGTTGACGTACTGGATGCCGTCGACGGCGATGCCGGCCGTGGGGATCACGGTGATCTCGACGCCGTCGAGTGCGAGGCTGCCCACGAGTTCGCGGGAGATGTCGGGCGCGGAGGGCAGGACGGGCGAACCCGCACGCGGGTCGCCGGGCACCGGATCGGGCACGTCGATGCCGTCGGAGAGGTCGGCGTCGGTGGTGCGCATGAGGACGTTGTGGCGCCACTGCTGGTCGGGCAGCGAGCAGTCGCCGAAGGTGTCGCCGAAGGCCATGAGGACCTGACGGTCCTCGCCCTGCGCACCGTTGTCCCACATGATGCCGAGGTCGGTTCCCGAGATGGAGAACCTGTCGTAGGTCCTGTTGGGGCTGCGCGGGCCGGTCACCCAGGCGACGGTGCTGGTGGGGCCCGGGCCGAGTGCCGGTAGCGGTCCCTGCGGGCCTTCGGGTGCGAGTCCTCCACTCCCCGATCCGCTGCTTCCGAGCCGCGGTCCTGATGATCCGTGCCGAAGGATCCGGAGCCCGAACCGAGCCGGGGAGTCCCGAGTCGCAGGGTTCGCCGTGCGCGGCGGGGGCGGAGACCGCCATGAGTCCGAGTGCGAGCAGTGCACTGCACGATCCGGCAATCGCCGTGCGCAACGATCCCATCGATACGCCCTTCACCCATCGTGTTACCGGAGATACCGGTGTTACTGATGTTGCGGGAGTTACGTTCGGTAACGCTAGGGGCGCAAGTACCGCTCTGTCAGGCGCGTTCGTATCGATCGGGTCACGACATCACCGCTGCCCGGTCACACGGAACGCATGCGTGTGGGAGGTGCCACTTGGTCGAGGTGGGGTATGGCGCGATACACTGCAGGGCATGCAGCGCGTGCTTCTCCTCGGCCGCCGCGGCGGGATCTGACCAGACCGGCTTCCCGTCGCGGGGTTTCGACGCGCCGGTCGATATTCGATCTGGGCCCACAGGTCCCCTTTTCTCTTTGGAGTTACGTCATGTCACCCGCCGACGCTTTCACCTCCGGCTCGCGCACCATCACCCCGCCGAGCAAGCCGGCCCCGGCCGACCAGCCGTCGTGGAACAAGCAGAAGAACTCGTCGATGCCGACCTATCGGTACCGGCCGTTCGCCGAGGAAGTCGAGTCGATCTCGCTGCCCGACCGCACCTGGCCCGACAAGATCATCGATCGCGCCCCGGCGTGGTGCGCCGTGGACCTGCGCGACGGCAACCAGGCGCTGATCGACCGATGAGCCCCGCCCGTAAGCGGCGCATGTTCGATCTGCTCGTACGCATGGGTTACAAGGAGATCGAGGTCGGTTTCCCGTCCGCGAGCCAGACCGATTTCGATTTCGTCCGCGAGATCATCGAGGACGGCGCGATTCCCGACGATGTCACCATCCAGGTGCTGACGCAGTCCCGCCCCGAGCTGATCAAGCGCACCTTCGAGGCGTGCGCCGGGGCGCAGAACGTGATCGTGCACTTCTACAACTCGACGTCGATCCTGCAGCGTCGCGTGGTGTTCCGCGCCGACAAGGAGACCGTCAAGAAGATCGCGACCGACGCCGCCGAGCTGGTGCTCGAAGAGGCGAAGAACCACCCCGACACCAACTGGCGCTGGGAGTACTCCCCCGAGTCGTACACCGGAACCGAGCTGTCGTACGCCAAGGATGTCTGCGACGCGGTCGTCGAGACCCTGGGCGCGACCCCCGAGAACCCGGTGATCATCAACCTGCCGGCCACGGTCGAGATGGCCACCCCCAACGTCTACGCCGACTCGATCGAGTGGATGCACCGCAATCTGGCGAAGCGCGACTCGATCATCCTGTCGCTGCACCCGCACAACGACCGCGGCACGGGCGTCGCCGCTGCCGAGCTGGGCTACCAGGCCGGTGCCGACCGCATCGAGGGCTGCCTGTTCGGCAACGGTGAGCGCACCGGCAACGTCTGCCTGGTGACCCTGGGCATGAACATGTTCAGCGTGGTGTCGACCCGCAGATCGACTTCTCGAACATCGACGAGATCCGCCGCACGGTCGAGTACTGCAACCAGCTGCCCGTCCACGAGCGCCATCCTTACGGTGGCGACCTGGTCTACACCGCCTTCTCCGGCAGCCACCAGGACGCGATCAACAAGGGCATCGACGCGATGAAGGTCGACGCGGAGGCCGCCGGTGTCGACGTCGACGACCACACCTGGGCCGTGCCCTA
This sequence comes from Rhodococcus sp. IITR03, assembly GCA_001017865.1. Next base: position 1,497,458 of record LATQ01000001.1, on the reverse strand, counting down.
CCTGCCGATCGACCGAAGGACGTCGGCCGCACCTACGAGGCCGTGATCCGCGTGAACTCGCAATCCGGCAAGGGCGGCATCGCGTACATCATGAAGCACGACCACGGCCTGAACCTGCCGCGTCGCCTGCAGATCGAGTTCTCGCAGGCCGTGCAGAAGGTCACCGACGGTGAGGGTGGCGAGGTCAGCCCCAAGGAGATGTGGACATCTTCCACGAGGAGTACCTGGCCCCGGTCTCGCCGCTCGAGCGTATCCGGCAGAAGGTCACCGCGGCCGAGACCGACGACGGTGAGGACACCATCTCCGCCGTGCTGAAGGTCGACGGCGTGGAGAAGGAGATCTCCGGCAGCGGCAACGGCCCGCTGGCGGCCTTCGTCGACGCCTCGAGTCGCTGGGTTACCAGGTGGCCGTCCGCGGTTACGCCGAGCACGCCATGTCCGCCGGCGACGACGCCAACGCCGCGGCCTACGTCGAGGCCGACGTCACGCGTCCCGACGGCACGACCGTCCTGGTGTGGGGCGTGGGCATCGCCCCGTCGATCACCACGGCGTCGCTGCGCGCGATGGTCTCCGCGGTGAACCGCTCGCACCGCTGATCCGTCTCCGAACCGGATGCGGTGGGCCCATCAGGGTCCACCGCATTCGTCGTTTTCGGGAATTTTCACCCCGACAATTCATCTCGCAAATACCGTTTCGGGCAATTACCGCACTCTCCGGAAAGATACAGTTCCGAATGTTCGACGAGAACGAACCGTTCACGGGTGATATCCGTCGAATTCCGCAATTCTCGTCCCGCAGAGTCGTTCTGCTCGAACCCGGAGTGTGCGTATGGAATTCATGGACATCATCTGGTACATCGTCGTCTGCTTCGCATTCATCGCGTACCTGATCATGCTGTGGATGATCATCGGGGATCTGTTCCGCAACCGCGAACAGTCCGGCTGGGTCAAAGCGATCTGGATCGTCTTCCTGCTCGTCTTCCCGTGGCTGACGGGCCTGATCTATCTGATCGTCCACGGCACCGGAATGGCCGAGCGGTCCGCGAAGGAGGCCGCGCAGTACAAGGCCGTGCAGGACGACTACATCCGCTCGGTCGCCGGCAAGTCGCCCGCCGAGCACATCGCCGACGCGAAGAAGCTGCTCGACGAGGGTGTCATCGACCAGACCGAGTTCGACGCACTGAAGGCCAAGGCACTCGCCTGATCCCGCGCGATGACCCGTTCGTTCACATCGACAGCTTCCGTGCCGCCGCGGCCCGGAAGCTGTCGAGCACTGCACCCACGGCGGGCCGGCGCGCCGCCCCCGGGCGGGTGACGAGCTCGTAGATCCGCGCCGCACGCACACCGGCCAGCGGCAGACGCACCAATGCCGGATGCAGAACCGAATACCGCGGCAACAGGGCCACCCCGTGCCCCGCCGCGACAAGTTCCTCGATGACACGGAAGTCGTTGATGCGGTGCACAACCCGCGCTCGGATGCCCGTCACCGCCGCGACGGAGAGCAACACGTCGTCGACGGGGAAGCCACCCCGCACGCTGATCCAGCCCTCCCCCACCAGTTCGTCGACCTGCACGCGGTCCTGCGCCGCGAGCCGGTGCCCGGGAGGGAGGACGACATCGATCGGTTCGCGCATGAGCGTCTCGACGTGGACACGTGGGCCGGACAGCGGCGCCGAACGCTCGTCGCGGTGGGTGAGCACCACGTCGTAGTCGGCGAGCAGGGCGGGTGCGGCCGAGGCCGGGACGTCCTCGTCGCTCACGTCCAACTCGACGCCGATCGCCCCGG
>LATQ01000001.1:1488233-1495574 GCA_001017865.1 Rhodococcus sp. IITR03 | reverse complement strand
GTGAGAACTAAACCGATGCGCCAGAACCGGATCCACCGGAAAGCTGACACTCCCCCATGTCGGAACAAGATCAATTTTGAGGCCGATCCTTAACCAGCACGGTTTTCGTGTGCCGGCTCAGGACTACCGTGCTTCCTCCTTGCGCCCGAGATCAGCTCATCTTCTTGGTCAGTGTTCGTCGCACGTGGAGGAGATGGGTACGCATGTGCTCGGCGGCAGCGTCGGGGTCACGATCTTTGATGGCCTCGAGGATCGCGGTGTGTTCGGCACAGTAGGCGTCGCGCGTGATGGTGCTGAAGGTGCGTTCCTTGAGGTTGCCCAGATGGGTTGTTCTCGGCAGCGGATGAGATAGCGGCTGATGCCGATAAGGACTTCGTTGTGGGTCGCGGCGGCGAGGCCGTGATGAAAGCGGATGTCCCACTGTTCGAATTCCGCGGACGATGCCGCGTGTTCTCCGTGGCGGAGGATCTGTTCCAGTTCGGCGAGATCGGGACCGGAGGCGGCGAGCACGACGGCGGACATGAGGGACGGTTCGATCGTCAGTCGCGCCGCCATGATGTCGGCCGGGCTGGGGCTACTGACGTCGAGGTTGGGATGTTGAGGCTGGGCGAGGAACGTGCCGCGGCCGACGTGCCGGGTTATCAGCCGGTGTCGACGAGATGGCGCATGGCTTCGCGGATCGCACCTCGGCCGAGTCCTGTCGTCGCGGCGAGTTCACGTTCGGTGGGGAGTCGATCGCCGGGTCGGTAAGCGCCATCGTGGAGGAGCTGTTCGATGTGGCGCAGCGCTTGCGCTGCTGTACCGACCGGGGTCATCATCACCTCTCAAACCAATTCGAACCAAAAATACTCCAAGAGTGGCGAAAAAGCCTGCAAGAAGCTGTGTTGTGAGTCACATATCGCACCGTTAGCGTGGACTCTGCCACCGATTGCACCGATTGGTCGGCATTGGTTCTACAGGAGGACTCCGTGCGTTTTTCCCGAATCCAGACTCCCGACGGCGCCCGCGTCTGCGTGGTCGACGATGACGGCACCCCCCTGCCGCTCACCTTCGCCGACACCGGCGCGCCGGTGGAGTCGTTGCAGCAGATCATCGCGGGAGGCCGCGAGGCGTTCTCACGCCTCAATGCCGAGGACACTGCTACGGCCGGTGCGCTGCTGGCCCCGCTGACCCCACACCGCAACATCTTCTGCGTCGGTCGCAATTACTCCGAGCACGCCGCCGAGTTCGCTCGCAGCGGTTTCGACGCAACCGACAACAACACCAACCCGATTCCCGAGTTCCCGGTGGTGTTCACCAAGCCGGCCGCCTCCGTGATCGCTTCCGGTGATCAGGTCGATCCGCACACCGACATCACCTCCACCCTCGACTACGAGGCGAGATCGGTGTCATCATCGGCAAGCGCGCCTCGAAGGTGTCCAAGGCCGAGGCGATGGACTACGTCTGGGGCTATACGCTGATCAACGATGTCACCGCCCGGGACCTGCAGCATTCCCACAAGCAGTGGTTCATCGGCAAGTCGCTGGACACCTTCTGCCCGATGGGACCGTGGGCGGTGTCCGCCGACGAGATCGACATCGACGACCTTCAGTTGCAGACCCGCATCAACGGCGAACTGCGCCAGGACGCGAACACCGCCCAGCTCATCTTCGATGTGCCCACCATCATCGAAACCCTCTCTGCAGGAATCACCCTCGAACCCGGCGATGTGATCGCCACCGGCACCCCGGTCGGTGTGGGCATCGGCTTCGATCCGCCGAAGTACCTCGTCCCCGGCGACGAGATGGTCGTCTCCGCCCCGGGCCTGGGCGAACTGCGCAATGTCATCGGCGGATCCGAGGCCCCCGAGCCGCTCACCCGAATCGGCTCACGCCGGTTGTTCATCGAGAAGACCGGGAACGGCCCGGCGGTAGTGCTCATCCACGGTCTGGGCGGCGCCGGCACCGTCTACGAGCCACAGGTACGCGCGTTGGCCGAACAACACACCGTGCTGCGCTACGACCTGTCCGGACACGGCCGGTCCCCGGTCGTCGGAGCGAACAGCATCGAGAACTGGGTCGACGAACTCGCCGCGCTGCTCGATGCCGAAGGACTCGACCAGGTCGATCTCGTGGCGCACTCGATGGGCACCCTGATCGCAACCACATTCGCCGCCACCCACCCGGACCGGGTCTCGCGCCTGGCGCTGCTGGGTCCGGTGCGCGCCCAGAACGAGCAAGCCCAGGCTGCGACCCGAGCACGCGCCCGCACCGTGCGCGAAGGCGGTATGCCGGCGGTGGCCGACACCATCGTCGCTGCCGCACTGTCCACGGAGACCAAGACCACCCGCCCGCTTGCGGTCACCGCGGTACGCGAGCTGCTGCTCGGACAGGACCCGGTCGCTACGCCTACGCCTGCGAGGCTCTGGCCGCGGCCACCGAACCGAAGTTCACCGACATTGCTGCCCCCACTCTGCTGATCACCGGTAACGAGGACAAGGTCAGTCCCGTCGCGGTCAACGAGCAGCTGGCCGAGTCGATCACCGACTCGCGCCTCGAGATCCTCGACGGTGTCGGCCACTGGCACACCCTCGAGGACCCGAGCCGCGTCACGGCACTGCTCACCGAGTTCCTCACCCGCTGACCAGCACATTCTCGCAGCCAACCGACCGGCGCACGCCGGGGCGGGAGCCGACTCTGCCCTCCTGCGGATCGGCCCCGCCCCGGGCGCCACCCCCCTTCTCTTCCACGCCTTCTTGAAAGGAGGTGGACGCGATGTCCGCCACCGTGTTCACCAACGTCCGGATCTTCGACGCCACCGGTACCGACCCCTACACCGGTGAGGTTCGCATTGTCGACGGCCGCATCGCCGAGGTCACCGCCCAGCCCGGTTCGGTCGACCGTACCGGCGCCCGCGTCATCGACGGTGCCGGCAAGTTCCTCATGCCGGCCCTGTGCGACGCCCACACTCATTTCTCCTGGACCAACTCCGCTGATCTGCCCGGTCTGGGCACCATGGGCGTGGAAGAACACACCCTGCTCTCCGCCCGCTCCGCCCTGACCTACATCGACCACGGTTACACCATGTGCGTCGGCGCGGCCGCCGCCAAGCCCCGCCTGGATGTGGTCATCCGCAACGCCATCAACTCCGGCAGATCCCCGCCCCCCGCTATCTGGCGAACTGCCAGGAAATCGCCGTGACCGGCGGCGCCCTGGTCAACGGGATCACCGCCTTCGCCGACGGACCCGAAGAGATGCGCAAAGCAGTGCGCCACAACGTCGAACTCGGCGCCGATCTGGTCAAGCTGTCCATGTCAGGGGAGGACATCACCGGCAACCAGCACGCCAAGGACAACTACTTCTCCGACGAGGAAACCGCCGCCGCCGTCACCGAGGCCCACCGCCGCGGCCTGCGGGTGTGCAGCCATGCCCGCTCCGGCGAAAGCGTGAAGATGTCCCTGCGCAACGGCGTCGACATCATCTACCACGCCTCCTTCACCGATGAAGAGGGCCTGGACATGATGGAAGAACAGAAAGACCGCATCTTCGTCGCACCCGGCATCAACTGGCTCGTCGCCACGCTCGAAGACGCCGCCGAATTCGGATACCCGCCGGAGGCGGCCGAAGCAGCCGGCTACCGTCACGAACTCGAATGTGCCATCGAAGGACTCAAGAAGATGAAGGCCCGCGGAATCCGTGTTCTTCCCGGCGGTGACTACGGGTTCGCGTGGACCCCGCACGGCACTTACGCCCGCGACCTCGCCCACTTCGTGAATCTGCTCGACTTCAGCCCCAAGGACGCCTTGCTGTCGGCGACCAAACTCGGCGGCGAGATCATGCGGATGCCCGACGAACTCGGGCAGATCCGTCCCGGTTACTACGCCGACCTGATCCTCATCGACGGCGATCCCCTCGCCGATATCACCGTCCTGCAGAACAAGGACCGCATCGTCGCCATCATGAAGGAGGGTGTCTTCCACAAGGATCCCGGCACCGGACTCGAGCGCGGCATCCGCGAGGTCGACGAAATCCACCACGGCAGCCCTGTCCCTGCCTGAGATCACCGCATGCTTTCCCCGGTCCACCGAGCGCGGGCCGGGGAACGGCGGTGCAGACGACGACTCCGACAGCTCGGCACAGTGCTCCACTGTGGCCGTGGACAGCGGCCATGCTCTTCTTCCGAGAAGGACCTTTATGTGCAATCTCATTCACCAGGCCCACCAACACTCATTGTCGCGGCGCGGCTTGCTGGCCGGCATGATGGCCGTAGGTGCCGCGACCGCTCTCACCGGGTGTGCATCCGCTGCCCCCACCGGGCCCGCGCAGACCCCTTCAGCCAACTTCGATTACGTCCGACAGGCGCGCTCATATCGCACTCGGGCAGTGCTGCTCGGGACCGCCGGCGGCCCGATGACCTGGCTCCCCGCGCACAACGGCACCGATCAACCCGCCACGGTATTGCCACCGCAGTCGTTGTCGGTGATGCGTTCTACCTGGTGGATTGCGGGATGGGCGTTGCTCATCAACTCCGTAAAGCGCAACTCGGCCGAGGCGGCGATTTTCACGGCTACGAGGGGCTCCGCGGGATCTTTCTCACCCACTTGCACTCGGATCACACCATGGACTACTTCAACATCGTGTTGTCCGGGTGGTACCACGGTCTGCCCGGACCTGAACCGATCGGCGTCTACGGCCCAGGAGACCGCGGGGCGCTCCCGGCTATCACCGGCCCCGAGGACGTTGCGGTAGTCAATCCCGACAATCCCACTCCCGGCACCGTCGACATGACGGCCTATCTCACCCAGGCCTACGCCACCGACATCAACGATCGCCTCCGCGATTCCGGCAAGCCGTCCCTCGAGCACATGATCCGTCCGCGCGACATCGACATCCCCGCTGGGGTCGCAGCCCGCCCCAACGACAACCAGTTCCCCGAGATGGATCCCTTCGTCGTGATGGAAGACGACCGCGTCAAGGTCAGCGCCACCCTGGTCGATCACGGCGCCGTCTATCCCGCTTTCGCGTTCCGATTCGACACCGACGACGGATCCATCACCTTCTCCGGTGACACCGCACCCAGCCCGAACCTGATCCGTCTCGCACGCGACACCGACATCCTCGTCCATGAAGTCATCGATGCCGACTGGGTGAGAGCACTGTACGGCGAACCGCCCTACAGTCCCGATGAGGAAGGATTCATCGAACACCTGCTCCACTCACACACCACGATCGAACAGGTCGGCCCCGTCGCCGAGCAAGCCGGCGCGAAGACACTCGTCCTGTCGCACCTGGCCCCGGGAAACAATCCCAGCGAGCGATGGCAGGCTGCCTCTGCCGGCTACTCCGGAGAACTCATCATCGGCGAAGACCTGATGGAAATCGGTATCGGAACCCGCACCAACTGACCACCGGCTTCATGCGGTGTACCCGCCCGGCCCACGCCCGATTGGTCTTGTCCGGATTCCACCCTGGCTCCTCCGGTGCCGCAGGAGCACCACCACTGCTATCCGGACAGAACCTCACCTTAATCAGTCACTCGTCCCGAATCCGTACCCCTATACGACTTCGAAAGGTCACACGATGACCGTCGATGACGAGATGGTCGACCTGGCCCTGCGCTGGCGGCAGTGGAACGGAGCACCCGAAGGAGAGATCTTCGTTCACTTCGGTCTCCGCGCCGACGAATACTATCGACGCCTGTCCCACGCCATCGAACACGATCCCAGACTGACCACGGATCTGCGCTCGGACCTGCGCCGCCTGTGCCGACTTCGTCTCGCACCACCGCCACGCCCGCACCGCACACACACCTCGCACCATGAGTGAGTACATCGGTACCCAGTACACGTGGCGCTTCCACGCACGCTGCACCGACTTCGACGTCGATACTTTCTTCGGTCCCACCACGGAAAGCCACGGCGCCCGGATCAGACGCGAGCGCATGGCCCGACGAATCTGCTCGCGCTGTCCCGTCCTCGAGTCCTGCCGCCGTTTCGCGGTAGAAACCGCTCAACCGCACGGTATCTGGGGTGGCCTGACCGAATCCGAGCGTCGCAGACTCGGACGAGATCGGCAGATCGCATGAGTGCAGCGCTCCTGCTCGTCGTCACCATCGCGGTCATGACCGGTGCCGCTTTGCAACGGCTCAGCGGTACCGGACTCGCGCCGTCCTCACCGGTTGATCACTTGCGCCATGCTCCCGGCGAGACACCATGTACCTGACGGAAGCGGCGATTGAAGTACGCCGGATCCCGAAACCCCACCCGCCGAGCAATCGTCTCTACCGGAAGATCTGTGTGGGACAACAGCAATCGCGCCTCTACCATCCGACGTTCGGTGATCCACTCGCCGATCGTTCGGCCCGTCCGCTCTCGCACCACTGTGGTCAGATGACCGGGCGACATCCCCACCGCCTCGGCTACATCCCGGGCGGACAACTCCTGCGCGAAATGCTTTTCGATCACACCGAACGCATCCGCCAGCACCGGCTCCTGCCGATGTCGTAGCTCCCCTTCGACATCTCCGGCCAGGCGGGCAACCTCGAGCAACACCAGAAGCAGATAGGCCCGCACCGCCAGATCACTGCCCGCGCGAAGGTCACGAAACTCCGCTTCGAGGCCCTGCAGCAAACTCTCCCACCGTGGCCGGTCGGCTTCTTCGACATGGAAGAGGCCGGCCTCAGTGCTGGACTCCGCCGCCAGAAACGGGCTGAGCAGCGGATTCGACCGCCACAACTGCAACGACTGGCCGAGCCCGGTCATCCCTTCGAGCACCGTCGGAGAAAACTCCACGGCCCAGCCGGTGGCAGCGTCCACCATCGACAAATCGTGCACCACACCCGGAGGAAGAAGCACGACGTCGCCAGGCGCCACAGGCAGCATCCGGTTCATCACCATGTGTGGGCCCGAACCAGACCGGAAGTACAACAACTCGAGATCGTTGTGGCCGTGCGGACCCGTCTGTACCCGCGGATTCGCCGCCTCCACCGACTGCACGTCGATCGCCGCCGATCGGGAACTGCGACCTCGGGCCTCGAACATCAACACTCGAGAGTCCTGCATACTCTCCACCCCTCAATATGGTGGCCGATCGCGCATCGTACCGGTGACAGCCACCCAAGATTAGTTCAGCCGCCTACCGCTTCGAGTAAACCGGATTCGAGACAGACTGATCGAGTACTCGGAGTCCCCGACGATCGGATCTACACCGACAAGGCTACACCGGTCGCATCCGATGCTGTTGCAGGCCTGGCCCGCACAGGACCAGATTTCCGCCCTCGATATGTCCGAGCTGCGCGCCTCTATCTCTGGGGAGTGTCAGCTTTCCGGTGGATCCGGTTCTGGCGCATCGGTTTAGTTCTCAC
>LATQ01000001.1:1485922-1488133 GCA_001017865.1 Rhodococcus sp. IITR03 | reverse complement strand
GTTGGTCGATCTCGAGGTGCAGTCCGTCGCGCCGGTCGCGGCGCACGGCGTGGACGCCTGGGCGTAGTGCAGCGGGGAGTGCACGACGGTCTGCCGCGCCGCCCGGATGCGTTTGCCGAGCTCGTTGGCCCGGTACTCGAGTGCGAGTCGCGCGGCGCCGGGACGCAGACCGTCGATGCGGGCGCGGAGACGGGCGTGCTCGTCGGACAGTCGGCGCAGCTCACCGAATCCGTCGAGGGTGGCAGCCCGCGCCCGACGCGCCGGCGGTTCGCCAGCACCGCACGTGCCGAGTTCGTCGAGGTGGCCGGCGGCCAGTGCGAGCAGCCGCGGCATCCGACAGCGGAGCGTGCCTGCCTCGATGCTGCCGGTCTCGCACCACCGGCGGACCTGCCCGGCGATGCGTGTCCGCCGGTCCACCGACGGGATGTCCCGACCGGACGCGTCGTCGCGTCCCGGGAGGTGGGGTCGATCGGCTTCGGACACGGGGATCCTCCTCGCGGCTCGTCCGCAGGCATGTACTGTCCACTGTTCCAGATTCCGCGCGGGCTCGGAGAAATGCCCGGTAACGACCCGGATCCCGCACGCTCGACGGTCACGATCGGACACGTCGACGGCCGCACTCCGGTTCGGTTGCGACCTTCACATCTTCGCGTGTCGTGACGGATGTCACAGCATTTCCGGGAGGGTTCGGAGCGATTTGCCCGATCCCGGACCGGGCCCGATTCCGGGCGCGCGAAAACCGGTGTGTACCAGCGGAAACGAGGAGCCTCCCGAGAGTGGCTCCGAACGCCTCGCAAAGTTACCGATCGGTGTTACTGCACAGTACCGGCGACGACCGGAACCGGAGAGCCCCGTCCCGACACCCGCTCCCGAACGAAAGCCCCTGCGTGCGAATATCAGTGAGAAAACTCGACCGAGAGAAGGCCGCCGATCGCTCCGCATGGAAGCAAAACGTGACAAACCCTCATGTTTCCTCCATGCTGTTATCCGAACGGAGCCTTCGCCCAGGGGGACGTGACCGTCACAACCGACGGCCGTAGCTGCGGAGACCTGTTCGAAACGGTCCTTCGGACACCGCGGATGTTGCCCGGTGGATCGACGACGAACACGCATGCCCATGCCAACCACGAGGAGCCGACCGCTACATGTTCCCGCTCGCGTCGCCAACACGAGACGTGGGACGTAGGACCGGTTGATTCGTCCTCCTCATTGGGGTGGAGCTTCGAGACGCGCGCCCGGTGCGTGCACAAACCATGGAGAACGGTGGCAACGAGTATGTTCAAGCGGATCGCAGTGGTCAATCGTGGTGAGGCGGCCGTACGCCTCATCCGGGCAGTCCGGGAGCTCAACTCCGAGCACGGTTACGACATCAGGACCATCGCTCTGCACACCGACGCCGAACGACGGGCGATGTTCGTCCGTCAGGCCGACGAAGGAGTGACCCTCCGTCCGTCGACGACGGCGGCGACCCCCTACCTCGATCATGCAGAACTCGAGCGCGCGCTTCTCGAGGCGAAGGCCGACGCCGTGTGGGTCGGCTGGGGCTTCGTCGCCGAGGACCCCGCCTTCGCCGAGTTGTGCGCCCGCCTCGGGATCACCTTCATCGGCCCCTCCGCCGACGCCATGCGTCTGCTCGGCGACAAGGTCGAGGCGAAGATCCTCGCCGAGAAGGTCGGCGTTCCCGTCGCACCGTGGTCCGGTGGACCGGTCGATTCCCGCGCCGACGCGCGCCGTCATGCGCAGGCCATCGGCTACCCGCTGATCATCAAGGCCCGCTCCGGTGGCGGTGGCCGCGGCATCCGCAAGGTCTACGCCGAGGACGAGCTCGAGCTCGCCCTCGAGCGCACCCAGGGTGAGGCCGAGCGTTCCTTCGGCGACCCCGTCGTGTTCATCGAGCGTCTCGTCACCGACGCGCGCCACGTCGAGGTCCAGGTCATCGCCGACAAGCACGGCAACGTGTGGGCCCCGGGTGTGCGCGACTGCTCGATCCAGCGCAAGAACCAGAAGGTCATCGAGGAGTCCGCCTCGCCGCTGCTCACCAAGGAGCAGTCCGACCACCTGCGCGCGGTCTCGGCCGATCTCGTCCGCGCGCGCCGGCTACGCGCGTGCGCGAGCCTCTCACTGCACCGACCAGCGACTATCAGTCTCACAGTGCACATCACTCGCACAATGATGTACGCCACTCGCTAAGCACGACAGGATACAGTGTAT
>LATQ01000001.1:1480078-1485822 GCA_001017865.1 Rhodococcus sp. IITR03 | reverse complement strand
TCCGCGCCGCCGGCTACGCCGGTGCCGGCACCGTCGAGTACCTCTACCAGCCGACCTGAAGATCTTCACCTTCCTCGAGGTCAACACGCGCCTCCAGGTCGAGCACCCCATCACCGAGGCCACGACCGGCATCGACCTCGTGAAGCTGCAGATCCTCGTCGCCTCCGGCGAGAAGCTGCCCGGCGAGTGCCCCTCCGAGTTCGGCCACGCCGTCGAGGCCCGCCTGAACGCCGAGGACGCCGCCAACGGCTTCGCACCCGCCCCCGGCACCGTGCAGCTGCTGAAGTTCCCGCTCGGGTCCGGTCTGCGTGTCGACACCGGCATCGCTCAGGCGACGTCATCCCGCCCGACTACGATTCGATGGTCGCCAAGATCATCGCGTGGGGCCGCGACCGCGACGAGGCACTCGCCCGCCTGCGCACCGCTCTGCGCGAGACCACCGTCGTCCTCGACGGCGGCACGACGACCAAGTCGTTCCTGCTCGATCTGCTCGACCGCCCCGAGGTCGTCGACGCTCTCCGCGACACCGGCTGGCTCGACCGCACCGGCGCCGGCACCGAGACGGGTCCGTCCAAGGTCGCCGACGTCGCTCTGATCGCGACCGCCGTCGACGTCTACGACACCGACGAGGCCCGCGAGCGCTCCGCCTTCCTCGCCTCGGCCCGCGGCGGTCGCCCGCGTGCCGGACACGCCGTCGGACGCAAGATCGAGCTCAGCTACCAGGGCCAGGCCTACGAACTCGTCGTCGGCCAGGTCGGCCCGCACCGCTACCGGGTCGACACCGGATCCGCCGAGTTCGATGTCGACGTCGAGCGGCTGGGTGACTACGAGTCGCGCCTGACCCTCGGTGGACGCCGCCACAACGTGGTGTCGATCGCCGGTCCCGCCCACTTCCTCGTCGAGGTCGACGGCATCAGCCACCAGATCAGCCAGGACGAGGCCGGCGTGGTGCGCACGCCCGCCCCGGCCGTGGTCGTCGCGGTTCCCGTCGCCGTCGGTGACGAGGTCGAGGCCGGTCAGACGCTCGTCGTGCTCGAGTCGATGAAGATGGAGACCGCGGTCCGCGCTCCCTTCGCCGGCAAGGTCCGCGAGATCCTCGGCGTCGTCAACGCGCAGGTCGACGCGGGCGCCCCGCTCCTGCGGGTCGACCAGATCGTCGAAGAGGTCGTCACCGAGACCGTCGAGCGCGTCGAGTTCGCCGCACCGGCCCTCGTCAGCGACGACGTCGCGGCCGACGCTCTCGCCCGCCTCGACTCGCTCGCCGCTCTGGTCACCGGATACGACGTGTCCGCCAAGCGCACCGCGGCGCTGCTCGCCGAGTACGAGCGTCTCTCCGGTTCCGTCGATTCGTGCGCGCTCGTCCGCGCCGAACTCTCGCTGCTGACGACCTTCGCGGACGTGTGCGAACTGTCGCGCAACCGTCCGACCGAGGAGGAGAAGAACAGCGACGACCGGGTCCACAGCCCCCGCGAGTTCTTCCACGGCTACCTGCAGTCGCTCGACGTCGAGGTCGGGGGTCTGCCCGACAGCTTCCGCGCGCGCCTCGCCCGCGCCCTGCGGCACTACGACGTCCTCGAACTCGATCGCACCCCGGAGCTCGAAGAGGCCGTCTACCGGTTGTTCCTCGCGCTCGAGCGCATCGAGGCCCACGTCCCCGTGGTCACCTCGCTGCTCGACCGCTGGGTCGAGCGCGACGACACCGAGGTGGGGATCTCCCACGAGCTCAACGAGGTCCTCGACCGACTGATCGTCGCGACCCAGGTCCGCTTCCCGGTCATCGGCGACACCGCCCGCAACCTGCGGTACCGCTACTTCGAGGAGCCGGTGATCCGCAAGGCCCGCGAGCAGGCCTACGACGGGGTCCGCGGTTCGCTCGCGTACCTCGCCGAGCATCCGCAGGCGACGGACTACGCGCAGCGCATCGATTCGCTCGTCGCCACGCCCGAGCCGCTGATCGACCTTCTCGCACAGCAGATCACGCGTCCCGAGTCCGTTCCGGGCCCGCTGCTCGAGGTCATCGTCCGACGGGCGTACAAGATCCGCACCCTCGAGGACGTGCGTTCGTGCACGGTCGGCGGGCACCAGTTCGTCACCGGCAACTTCGATCTGCGCGGCACGCGTCTGTACCTGATGTCCGCGGAGGCTCCGCAGGCGGAGTTCGCGTCGCTGCTCGACGCCGTCGAGGAGTCGGCGGCTTCGGTTCCCGACACGAAGAACCTCGTGATCGACCTGTACCTCGCGTGGGACGACGCTCCGGCCGATGCCGACGCCCAGGCCGACGCGCTGCGCGCCGAACTCGCCGCTCGCCCGGTGACCGGTGCGGCCCGTCGCGTGACGGTGACGGTCTGCCACACCGACACGGCAGAAGAGCACGTGTTCACCTTCCGCCCCTACGAGACCGGGTACGCGGAAGAGGCCAACATCCGCGACATCCACCCGCTCACGGGTCAGCGTCTGGATCTCTGGCGCCTGAAGAACTTCGACGGCACCCGCCTGCCCGCCAACCCGGACACCTACCTGTATCACCTGGTGTCGCAGGACAATCCGTCCGACGAGCGGTTCATCGCCCTCGCCGAGGTGCGCGACCTGACGCCGCAGCGCGACGAGTCCGGCCGCATCGTCGGACTGCCGGCCTTCGAACGTGCTCTCGCGAGCTCGCTCGACGGCATGCGCCGCGCCCAGGCCACCCGCGGCGGGCGACGTCTCGACGCGAACCGCGTGGTGCTCTACGTGTGGCCCGCCGTCGATCTCGACATGGAGGATCTGCGCCGCATCGGCCGCAACGCCGCGCCGCTGACCGTGGGCGCCGGTCTCGAGGAGATCACCGTCATCGGGTCGTGGCGTGATCGTCAGGACGAGCCGGCACGCGAGGTCGCCCTGCGCTTCTCGTACCGCTCCGGTGCGGGCGTCATCGTGCGGGTCACCGAGCCGCCGAAGGAGCCGCTGAAGCCGCTCGACGAGTACACCCAGAAGGTCCAGCGGTCCCGTGCCCGCGGCACCGTCTACCCGTACGAGCTGATCCCGCTGCTCACCGGCAGCGAGGGCACCTTCGTCGAGTACGACTTCGACGAGCAGGCGCCCTCGTGCCCGTCGACCGCCCCTACGGCCGCAACACCGCGGGTCTGATCGTCGGTGTCGTCGACACCCCGACCCCGCGCTACCCCGAGGGCATGAAGCGCGTCGCGCTGTTCGGTGATCCCACGAAGGCGCTGGGCACCGTCGCGGAGGCCGAGTGCTCCCGCGTGGTCGCCGCGATCGACCTGGCGGAGAGCTCGATGCCCCCGTCGAGTGGTTCGCGCTGTCGTCCGGCGCGACGATCTCCATGGACTCGGGCACCGAGAACATGGACTGGGTGTCGCGCGGTCTGCGTCGCATCATCACGTTCACGCAGAACGGCGGCGAGATCAACGTCGTGGTCACCGGCATCAACGTCGGCGCGCAGCCGTACTGGAACGCCGAGGCGACGATGCTCATGCACACCAAGGGCATCCTCGTGATGACCCCGGACAGCGCCATGGTGCTCACCGGCAAGCAGTCGCTCGACTACTCGGGTGGCGTCTCCGCCGAGGACAACTTCGGTATCGGTGGCTACGACCGCGTCATGGGCCCCAACGGTCAGGCGCAGTACTGGCTCCCAACCTCAGTGCCGCCATCGAGACGCTGTTCGCGCACTATGCCCACGCCTACGTCGCGCCGGGCGAGCGCTTCCCGCGCAAGGCCACGTCCACCGACCCGGTCGACCGCAACGTGTGCGTGTACCCGCACGTGCATCCGTCCAGCGACTTCACCACCGTGGGCGACATCTTCTCGTCCGAGACCAACCCGGATCGCAAGAAGCCGTTCGACATCCGCACGGTGATGCGCTCGGTAGTCGACCAGGACCACGCGGTGCTCGAGCGGTGGGCCGACATGGCCGACGCCGACACCTCGGTCGTCTTCGACGCGCACCTGGGCGGAAACCCGGTGACGGTCATCGGCATCGAGTCCCGCGCGATCCCGCGCAAGGGCTGGTTCCCGGCCGACGGACCGGACCAGTGGACCTCGGGCACGTTGTTCCCCAAGTCGTCGAAGAAGACGGCGCGGGCGATCAACGCGGCGAGCGGCAACCGTCCGCTCGTGGTGCTCGCCAACCTGTCGGGCTTCGACGGCTCCCCCGAGTCGCTGCGCAACCTTCAGCTCGAGTACGGTGCCGAGATCGGCCGGGCCATCGTCAACTTCGACGGTCCGATCGTGTTCGTCGTGGTCTCCCGCTACCACGGTGGTGCCTTCGTGGTGTTCTCGGGCGCACTGAACGAGAACATGGAAGTCCTCGCCGTGGAGGGTTCGTTCGCCTCGGTGCTCGGTGGCGCTCCGGCGGCCGCGGTGGTCTTCACCCGTGACGTCAACAAGCGCACCGCGAGCGATCCGCGGGTCGTGGAACTCGAGGCCCAGCTGCGGGCCGCCGAGGACGGCGACAAGGCGCGACTGGGTGTCGAGCTCACCGCTCTGCGCACCGCGGTGCGGTCGGAGAAGCTCGGTGAGGTGGCAGCCGAGTTCGAGGCGATCCACAACATCCAGCGCGCACAGCAGGTCGGCTCGGTCGACGCGATCGTGCCGGCGGTCGAGCTGCGGCCGCAGATCATTGCGGCCGTCGAGCGCGGCATGGCACGCACGCTCGCGTAACCCACGCAGACGGACCGAGACCCCACCGGAACACTTCCGGTGGGGTCTCGTCGTCGTGGGGCCGTCGTGCCGGTCAATCGTCGTGGTCGTCGTCCCAGTCGTCGTCGTGGTCGTCCCAATCGTCGTCGTGGTCGTCGTCCCAGTCGTCGTGGTCGTCGTCGTGCAGATCGTCGCAGCGGTCGTCCCACTCGTCGTAGAAGTCCTCGACGTGGTCCGGCACCGTGTCGTCCCAGTCCTCGAACCACGCATCGCACGTCGTGACGTCGATGTAGGGGATGTCGGTGGGCAGTTCTCCCGGCCGCGCATCCCGGGCCGGGTCGACGCCCGCCCGAACGGTTCCGTCCGGGCCGCCGGTCGTCGTCTCGTCGGCCACACGGGCGACGGTGAACGACGACGGTTCGGAGGGAGCGGACCCACCCCGGTTCGCCGACACGAAACCGACTGTGCCGGCGGTCATCGCGACCGCCACAGCGGTCACGGCCCATGCGGTGCGGCTCATCGCCATGATCGTTCTCCTCGACTCGGTGTTCGTCCTGGTCGCCGATAACTCTGGCGCACGACGATGAGGGTCGATGAGTCGAAGATGACGAAATCTTCATCCGAGACGCGTACGGATCCACTCGACCAGGATCCGGGCCACCTCGTGAGGAGCCTCCGGGACGAGGGCGTGCCCGCAACCCGGCACGACGGCCGTGGAAACGAGTTCGCTCCCGAACTCGTCGACGAGCTCACCGCGGGTCTCCGCGGGCCGGAAGACGTCCTCTCCTGCTTGTACGTCGAGCAGAGGTGACGGCGCCACCGTCCACCACGATTCCTTGTCGGTCGCAGCCATCGCTGCCCGTTGCGACACGATCGCCTCGGGCCACCACCCGTCGAGCCACACCGCCGGATCGTGTCCTTCGGCGAAGAAGACGTCGCGCAGGTGCACGAGTCGTTCATGATCGGGAAGCGAGAGGTCGGAACACTTGGCGACACGCTCGGTCAGCGAGGCCGGGAACCGGCGGGCACCGGCGGCGAGCGACGGGCGACCCCCCCGGAGAGTTCGGGCCGATCGGCTGCGAGCACCCGGGCCACGTAGTGCC
>LATQ01000001.1:1466733-1479978 GCA_001017865.1 Rhodococcus sp. IITR03 | reverse complement strand
GTCGCCGCTCGCTGGTGGGAGGCGCAGGGCTTCCGCGGCCGCCGCGACTGGCTCCTCGAGTTCAAGAAGGCCATCGCGTCCGACGCGACCTCGCTCGCATCGGTGGTGGCGAAGGAGACCGGCAAGCCCTTCGGCGACGCCTTCCTCGAAGTCATGCTGGCGGTCGAGCACCTCGATTGGGCGGCCAAGAACGCCAAGAAGGTGCTCAAGCCTCGCAAGGTGCCCTCGGGCGTCGCGAGCTTCAACCAGGCCGCGACCCTCGAGTACAAGCCCCTCGGTGTCATCGGCGTGATCGGCCCCTGGAACTACCCGGTGTACACCCCGATGGGTTCGATCGCCTACTCGCTGGCCGCCGGCAACGCCGTCGTCTTCAAGCCGAGCGAGCTCACTCCCGGTGTCGCGAAATGGCTCGAGGACAAGTGGAACTCGATCGCCCCCACCCAGCCGGTCTTCCAGGTGATCACCGGTCTCGGTGAGACGGGTTCGACGCTCGTGCGTTCGGGTGTCGACAAGGTCGCCTTCACCGGCTCCGGCCCCACCGCCCGCAAGGTCATGGCGGTGTGCGCCGAGTCGCTCACCCCGCTCGTCGCCGAATGCGGCGGCAAGGACGCGATGATCGTCGCGGCCGACGCGAACATCGACGAGGCCGTCGAGTTCGCCGCCTTCGGTGCGTTCGGTAACGCCGGCCAGACCTGCGCGGGTGTCGAGCGCATCTACGTCGAGGAGCCGGTCTACCGCGAGTTCCTCGACAAGCTCACCGCCACCGTCCGGCGCGCGAAGCCGGGCGGCGACGAGAACTCCACCTACGGCCCCATGACGCTTCCGCGCCAGGTCGACATCGTGCGCAGTCACATCGAGGACGCCTGAAGTCCGGTGGCAAGGCCGTCCTCGGCGGGCTCGATTCGGTGCAGGAGCGCATCGTCGAGCCCGTCATTCTCACCGACGTGCCCGAGACCTCGGCCGCGGTGTGCGAGGAGACCTTCGGCCCGACGGTCGTCGTCAACAAGGTCCGCGATCTCGACGAGGCCGTCGAACGCGCGAACGGCACCGACTACGGTCTCGGGGCGTCGATCTTCACGCGCAACAAGAAGAAGGGCCGTCAGCTCGCCGAGCGCCTGCGCAACGGCATGGTGTCGGTCAACTCGGTGCTCGGCTTCGCCGCCATCGCCTCGTTGCCCTTCGGCGGCATCGGCGAGTCCGGCTTCGGCCGCATCCACGGCGCCGACGGCCTGCGCGAGTTCAGCCGTCCCAAGTCCGTCACGGTGGCGAAGTTCCGCTCGCCGCTCAAGCTCATGAGCCTCGAGCGTCCGGAGCGCGACCTGAAGATCTCGCAGGCGATGCTCGAGTTCATGCACGGAAGGTGAGCCGATGACGACCACTCCCCCGCGTACCCGCAGCCGGAAGGCCGCCGTCGTCGCGAAGCCCGAGGCACGTATCGAGAAGGCCGGTACGTTCCCACCCCCGAACAGGGACCCGCACCCGAAGCGTGGCCGGATGGGCTGGGTCAAGGTGATCGAGGAGCTCGACCCGGTCACGCAGCACCAGGACATCGTGCGGATCACCGCCGGTTACGAGTTCCCGTGGGACTACCAGCGGTCGCTCGAGTTCGCCCTCTTCCGCACCTACTGCGTGCCCAGCATCTCGGAGCTGCTCGCCCGCACCGGCGAGTTCGAGAAGCGGCCGCAGAAGCGGTACGACGACACGGCGCTGCTGATGGCCGAGCTGGTCGAGCACGGCTACGACGCCGAGCGGGGACGCGAGTCGCTGCGCAACATCAACCGGATGCACGGCAAGTACTCGATCGACAACGACGACATGCTGTACGTCCTGTCGACCTTCGTGTACGACCCGCTCGACTGGATCGACCGCTACGGGTGGCGTCGCCTGCACCCGAAGGAGCGCCTGGCGTCGTTCTACTTCTACCGCCAGGTGGGCATCCGGATGGGCATCAAGGACATCCCGGAGTCGTTCCAGGAGTTCCACCGGTTCAAGCTCGAATACGAGCGCGAGAAGTTCACCTACAGCGACGACAACCACGCCATCGGCACCTACACGCTGCGACTGTTCCAGTCGTGGTACCCGAAGGTGCTGAACAAGGGCATCGAGAAGGTCGTCTTCGCGCTGATCGACGACCGCATGGCGTCGGCGTTCGGTTTCCCGAAGAGCTCACCGCAGCTGACGGAGATCGTCGAGGGCGCGCTGCGGGCACGGTCGGCGTTCGTGCGGCGACTGCCGAAGAGACGCGTGTCGCTGTCGGCGGGCAACGCCACCAACCGGACGTATCCGGGTTACCCCCTCGGTTACCGTCCGAGCGATCTGGCGTCGAACACTGACGCACCGACAGGCCTGGGGGACAGGAGGGCGGCCCCGCATTCCGGTTTCATCACCGGGGTGCGGGGCCGTAACTGTTCCGGCAGGAGCGGGCCGGGCTCAGTTCCCGACCGGCCGCAGGGCCTGCTTCGACGGGAGCGCGAAGCCCGAGACGAAGACGACCACGGCGCAGCCGGCGCACACGAGATAGGCGATCACGAAGCCCGCCGTGCCGATGCCGAGCCCGCCTGCGAGGGTGTGGGCCGCGAGCACCGAGCGACGACAGCGCTGCAGACGGTGCTGCCCACGGTGCGGAGCAGAACGTTGACGCCGTTCGCCGCGGCGTTCTGCGACAGCGGCACCGCGCCGAGCAGGAGCACCGGCAGCGTGCAGTACACGAGCGACGTGCCGATGGCCGCGACGAAGATGGCGGCGACCACGAGCCCCAGCGGTTTTCCGGGCACCGCGTGGACGCTGTAACCGGCGAGCAGGAAGACCGCGCCGGTCATGATCGTGATCTTGGGTCCGAAACGCTCGGTAATCCGGGAGGCCACGATCGCGAAGATCATCATCGCGAAGCTCGCGGCGAGCTGACAGGCCGCGGCCTGGAGGATGGTCAGGTCGTATCCGGCTCCGTGCTCGGACGACGCCTGCAGAAGCTGCGTGGTGATGAGGGTGTTGCCGTAGAAGGCGAACCCGACGAGCAGTGCCGACAGGTGCGGCGCGAGGACGGAACGGTGGGCCGAGACACGCAGGTCGACGAGCGGGTTGCGGTTGCGCAGCTGCTGCACGCCCCAAAGCACGAACAGCAGCACCGACGCTGCGAACGAGAGCAGCACCGCGGGGCTCGTCCAGCCCCACGTGCTGCCCTGGGTGATGGGCACGAGCAGGCACACCAGGGCGGCGGACAGGCCGGCGGCGCCCACGGCGTCGAAGCGACCGCCGGTGCGGGTGTCCGATTCCGGGATGACGATCCACGCCGCGAGGGCGACACCGGCGCCGATGGCGGCGGTGATCCAGAAGAGCAGGTGCCAGTCGGCGAACTGGACGATGGCGGCCGCGAACGGGATGCCGACCGCGGTGCCGATGCCGAGGGTGGAGCTGAGCATCGCGATCGAGCGCTCCACGTGCTCACGGGGCAGGACCTCGCGGAGGATCGCCATGCCGATCGGCAGCACCGCCGCGCCGGCGCCTGCAGGCCACGGGCGACGATGAGCAGTCCGATGTCCGAGGTCAGCGCGCAGATCAGCGAGCCGAGGGTCATGAGCGAGAACGCGATGAGGAGCATCCGCTTCTTGCCGATCATGTCGCGAGACGGCCGAAGATGGGCGTCATCACCGCACCGACCAGCAGGGTGCTCGTCACCAGCCACGACACGGCGGTGGGTCCGGCGCCGGTGAAGCCCGGCATGCTCGGCAGGAGCGGGACCATGACGGTCTGCATGATGGCCTGGAAGACGGCACCGACCGCGAGAACCGGGAAGACGAGATGCCGCAGGTTACGCGTCTTCTTCTCCGCCGGTCCGCTCGCCTTCTTCGTTCCGGACGCCGAGCGCGTCGGCGCGGAGGCGGACCTACCCGCCACGTGCAGGCGTAGGGGGAGCGAGATCGACATCGACACCCCCTCCTAGACAAACAGGTAAATAGCCGTTCACCACATTAGGTGAACGGCTATTTACCCTCAAGAGGAGTGACCAAGGTCATTCGTGCTGCTAAGAACCGTCTCCGTCGAGCAACCGCTGGACCAGCGGCGCGTACATGGCCACGACTTCCTCGACCGTGCCGGTCGCGCGCTCCTGCATCATGCGGCGCCGCATGATCGCCAACCCCATCACCGCCGACATCGCCAGCTCGGCCCGGAGACGGGCATCCGGCCCCGGTAGCCGCGCGGCGAGCGCGTCGACCATCTGCGCGGAGTAGTTGTCGCGGAGCATGCGGTTGCTCTCCTCGCTGCCCCCGCTCATGAACAGGATGTTCATCGACAACGGCTTGTAGGGCTCGAGCGGGCGGGCGAGCATCGCGACCATCCGCTCCCCCAGGCTCTCGAGCGGTCCGTCGAACAGCACCTGCGCGCCGTACTGGAAGTCGACGAGCTCCTCGTACAACTGCTCCTTCGAGCCGAAGTACTTGATGATCAGCGGTGCGCTGACTCCCGCTTCCTCGCGATGTCCTTGAGCGTGATGTCGCGGTAGGGGCGCGTCGCGAACGCTTCCCCGCAGCGTCGATGATCAACTTCCTGGTCTCGTCGGAAGTCCGGCGACGCTTCTCCGGCTCACCCCGGTGCGATGCTCCGTGCTGCGCACGGTCACATCGCCCGCCTCCCCGACAACGCCCGTCCGAGCGTCAGCTCGTCGGCGAACTCGAGATCGCCACCCATCGGCAGACCCGAGGCCAGACGGGTGACGCTCAGCCCGGGAAGTCGCGCAGCATGCGCACCAGATAGGTGGCCGTCGCCTCGCCCTCCGTGTTGGGGTCGGTCGCGATGATCACCTCGGAGACGTCGACGCCGTCCTCCTGATTGCCGATGCGGGTGAGCAGTTCGCGGATGTGCAGCTGGTCGGGGCCGACGCCGTTGAGCGGGTCGAGCGCACCACCGAGGACGTGATAGCGCCCCCGGAACTCACGGGTGCGTTCGATCGACTGCACGTCCTTCGGTTCCTCGACCACGCAGATCACTGTGCGGTCGCGGCGAGGATCGGAGCAGATGCGGCAACGCTGCTGGTCGGAGACCGTTCCGCAGACCTCGCAGAACTGCACGCCGTCGCGAATCCGCTGCAGCGCCGCCTGCAGGCGGTCGATCTCGGGCGGCTCGACCGAGAGCAGGTGGAACGCGATGCGCTGGGCACTCTTCGGGCCGACGCCCGGAAGTTTGCCCAGCTCGTCGATGAGGTCCTGTACCGGTCCTTCGTACAACGCCGACCTCTAGAAACCGGGCAGGCCGGGGATTCCGCCGCCGAGCCCACCCGCGAGCGGACCGAGCTTCTCGGCCGCGATCTCCTGAGCCTTCGCCGAGCGTCGGCGATCGCACCGACCACGAGATCCTGCAGGGTCTCGACGTCCTCGGGGTCGACGACCTTCGGATCGATCTTCACGGACACGACCTCGCCCGTGCCCTTCACCGTCGCCGTCACGAGGCCACCGCCGGCCTGGCCGGTGACCTCTGCCTGCGCCATCTCGTTCTGCGCAGCGACGAGCTGCTGCTGCATCTGCTGGGCCTGAGCGAGGAGTTGCTGCATGTCGGGCATTCCACCACCGGGTTGCACGGCACGTCCTTTCTGCACGTTTGTGATGCCAGCCTAGTCGCCGCGCATCGGGGTCGGCACAGACGCCGAGGTCGACGGAACCGGGCTCAGTCGACTTCCTTCTTCAGGTTCTCGAGCACCTGCTGCTGGATCTTCTTCAGGCCGAGCGGCGCGAACGTCTTCTCGAAGAAACCCTTGACGCCGCCGGCGCCCTGCCACTGCGTGAGCACCACGACCGTCGAACCCGTCCCGTTCGGCACGACGCTGTAGGTCGTCACGAGCGAGGAGTTGGCATCCGTCTCCGTGACGGTACTGCCTTCACCGACACGGTGGCCTGCACGTCGCGCTGACGCTTCTCCGTGGCCTGGAGGATCCAGTGCACGACGGTGCCGTCGCCGCGGCCGCCGGAGATCACGCGGTAGTCGCGGTAGTGCTCGGTGAGGATGCGCGGGCGCACGGTCTCGTAGTCGGCCAGGGCGGTGAGCACCGCCTCGGGAGCTGCCGCCAACTGGATCGAACTGCTTGCGCTGACCTGTGCCATGAACGACTCCTTCTGCTTCTTCCCTGCTGATGCGGGCTCGAATGTGCCTGTGACGACAGCATCCATCCTGCCCTGCGCGTTCCGGGACGGATGCGACCGCCGGGTCTATTGTGGACGTGCCTACTGATGCGCCGCTCCGAAGGAGTCGAATGCAGATGCCGAGATCGTCAGGTGTGAAGGTCCCGTACGGGGAGGCGGTACACCGCCAGGGTGTAGATCGTCTGCTGCGCTCGTACAGCGCGATTCCGGCCGACGCGCCCGTGCGACTCGCGAAGAAGACGTCGAATCTCTTCCGAGCCCGCGCCGCGGTGAACGCGCCGGGGCTCGACGTCTCCGGTCTCGGCGGTGTCATCTCCGTCGACCCGCAGGCCCGCACCGCCGACGTCGCCGGCATGTGCACCTACGAGGACCTCGTCGACGCGACCCTGCCCTACGGCCTCGCACCGTTGGTCGTCCCGCAGCTGAAGACGATCACACTCGGCGGTGCCGTCACCGGGCTCGGCATCGAGTCCACGTCCTTCCGCAACGGTCTCCCCCACGAGTCGGTGCTCGAGATGGACATCCTCACCGGGTCCGGCGAGATCGTCACGGCCCGTCCCGAGGGTGAGCACGCCGACCTGTTCCACGGCTTCCCCAACTCGTACGGTTCGCTCGGGTACGCCACGCGCCTGCGCATCGAACTCGAACCGGTGAAGCGTTTCGTCGCGCTGCGTCACCTGCGTTTCGACACGATCGCCGATCTGCAGTCCGCTCTCGCGCGGATCGTCGACGAGCGGACCTGGGACGCACGCCGGTCGACTACCTCGACGGCGTCGTCTTCTCCGCGACCGAGAGCTACCTGACGCTCGGCACGCAGACCGACGAGCCGGGCCCTGTCAGCGATTACACCGGGCAGGACATCTACTACCGGTCGATCCAGCACGTCTCCGTCAACCGCCCCAAGAAGGATCGGCTCACGATCCGCGACTATCTGTGGCGGTGGGACACCGACTGGTTCTGGTGCTCACGAGCTTTCGGTGCCCAGAACCCGAAGATCCGCCGGCTGTGGCCGAGGCAGTTGCTGCGCAGCAGTTTCTACTGGAAGCTCATCGCGCTCGACCACAAGTACTCGGTGGCCGACCGGATCGAGGCACGCAAGGGCAATCCGCCCCGCGAACGCGTCGTGCAGGACATCGAGGTCCCGCTCGAACGCACGCAGGAGTTCGTCGAGTGGTTCCTCGACGAGATTCCCATCGAGCCGATCTGGTTGTGCCCCTTGAAATTGCGCGACATCGAGTCGTCCCCGGACGCCGGTCGTCCGAGCACCTCGGACGCCCAACGTCCCTGGCCGCTGTACCCGCTCGAGCCGAAGCGCGCCTATGTGAACGTCGGGTTCTGGTCGTCCGTTCCCATCGTGCCCGGCGCCGAGGAGGGCGCCGCCAACCGGTTGATCGAGAAGAAGGTCGCCGAACTCGACGGGCACAAATCGCTCTACTCGGACTCCTACTACTCGAAGGACGAGTTCGAGAAACTTTATTACGGCGGTGGTGAATACCCCGCTCTCAAGCGGAAATACGACCCTCGGTCCCGTCTACTGGACCTGTTTTCGAAGGCGGTGCAACGAAAGTGACCATATTCAAGACCGAGAACGATCGGTCCACCGAGGACAAGCTCGCACTCGCCCGGATCGTGGAGATCGTGACCGGCGGCGACATGCCGCTGCGCTTCACGGCCTACGACGGATCGGCGGCCGGTCCCGAGGATTCCCCCTACGGTCTGCATCTCGCATCGCCCAAGGGCGCGACGTACATCGCCACGGCCCCCGGCGATCTGGCATGGCGCGGGCGTACATCTCGGGCGATCTCCAGGCGAAGGGAGTGCATCCCGGCAACCCCTACGAGTTGCTCGCCTCGCTCGGCGACCTGCACTTCGAGCGCCCCCCGGCACGTATCCTCGCGCAGATCGCCCGGTCGCTCGGCACCGAACTGCTCAAGCCGATCGCACCGCCGCCGCAGGAGCACCTGCCGCGCTGGCGCCGCATCGCCGAGGGCCTGCGGCACTCGAAGTCGCGCGACGCCGAGGTCATCCATCACCACTACGACGTGTCCAACGAGTTCTACGAGTACGTCCTCGGGCCCTCGATGACGTACACCTGCGCCGTCTTCGAATCCGAGAACCAGAGCCTCGAGGAGGCCCAGGAGAACAAGTACCGTCTGGTCTTCGAGAAGCTGCGGCTGAAGCCGGGCGACCGCCTGCTCGACATCGGTTGCGGCTGGGGCGGAATGGTGCGTTACGCCGCTCGGCGCGGTGTGAAGACCCTCGGCGTGACGCTCTCCAAGGAGCAGGCCGAGTGGGCACAGAAGGCCATCGTCGAGGAGGGCCTGAGCGACCTGGCGGAGGTCCGGCACTCCGACTACCGCGACGTGCCCGAGGAAGGATTCGACGCCATCTCGTCGATCGGCCTGACCGAGCACATCGGTGTCGCCAACTACCCGGCCTACTTCCGGTTCCTCCACAGCAAGCTGCGGGTGGGCGGTCTGCTGCTCAACCACTGCATCACCCGGCCGACCAACAACACCCGCGCCAAGGCCGGCGGGTTCATCGACCGGTACGTCTTCCCCGACGGGGAGCTCACCGGTTCGGGTCGCATCATCACCGAGGCGCAGAACGTCGGCTTCGAGGTGATGCACGAGGAGAACCTGCGCGAGCACTACGCCCTGACACTGAAGGGCTGGTGCGAGTATCTCGAGAAGCACTGGGAGGCCTGCGTCGCCGAAGTCGGTGAGGGCACGGCCCGCCTGTGGGGCCTGTACATGGCCGGCTCGCGCCTCGGCTTCGAACGCAACGTGGTGCAGCTGCACCAGGTGCTCGCGGTCAAGCTCGGCGACGACAAGAAGCCGCAGACGCCGCTGCGCCCTGGTGGGTCGCCTAGTCACCTACGAGCCTGGTCACCTACGAGCCTGGTCACCTACGAGCGGGAAGGGCTCCCGACGCCGTGGCGTCGGGAGCCTTCCGTGCAACCGTCGTGTGCGTCAGCTGCGCAGCGACGCCGGCGGGTTGAAGCGCTCGCCGTACTTGGCGGCGAGTTCCTCGGCGCGCTTGACGAAGCCTTCCTTGCCACCCGGGTAGCCGACGATGTACTGAGCGACACCACCGGTCCAGGCCGGGAAGCCGATGCCGAGGATCGAGCCGATGTTGGCGTCGGCGGTGGTCTCGAGAACACCCTCGTCGAAGCACTTCTGGGTCTCGATCGCCTCGGCGAAGAGCATGCGGTCGATCAGATCCTGCAGCGGCACATCGAGCGTCGCCTCGGTCTTGTAGTGATCGCGCACGCCCTGCCAGATGCCCAGGCGCTTGCCGTTCTCGTCGTACTCGTAGAAACCGGCCTTCTCGAGGCGGCCCGGACGGCCCTGCTCGATCATCCAGTCGACGACGTCGAGTGCGGGATGCCGCGTGGTGCCGAGCTTGGTGTCGCCCTGCTTGGCGGCCTCCTCGGTCTCCTTCGCGATCTTCTGCATGAGCTTCATGTTCAGCTCGTCGGTCAGCTGCAGCGGCGGAGCCGGGTAGCCCGCCTGCGAACCGGCCTGCTCGATGGTCGCGGGCTCGATGCCCTCGCCGAGCATGGCGATGGCTCGTTGACGAACGTGCCGATCACGCGCGAGGTGAAGAAGCCGCGGCTGTCGTTGACGACGATCGGGGTCTTGCGGATCGCGAGCGTGTAGTCGAACACGCGGGCCAGAGCCTCGTCGGAGGTCTTCTCACCCTTGATGATCTCGACCAGCGGCATCTTGTCGACCGGCGAGAAGAAGTGGATACCGATGAAGTCCTCGGGACGCTTGACGCCGGTCGCGAGACCGGTGATGGGCAGCGTCGAGGTGTTCGAACCGAGCAGCGCGTCGGGATCGACGATGTCCTCGATCTCCTGGAACACCTTGTGCTTGAGCTCGGTGTTCTCGAAGACTGCCTCGATGACGAAGTCGACGCCCGCGAAGTCGGCGGCGTCGGCCGTCGGCTTGATGCGGTCGAGCAGAGCCTTCGACTTCTCCTCGGTGGTCTTGCCACGCGAGAGGGCCTTGGCTCGATCTTCTCCGAGTAGTTCTTGCCACGCTCGGCGGCCTCGAGGGTGACGTCCTTGAGGACGACCTCGAAACCGGCCTTGGCGGAGACGTACGCGATGCCCGCGCCCATCATGCCGGCGCCGAGAACGCCGACCTTCTTGATCTCACGCTTCGGCACGTCCTTCGGACGCGAAGCGCCCGAGTTGATGGACTGCATGTCGAAGAAGAACGCCTGGATCATGTTCTTCGCGACCTGGCCGGTGGCGAGCTCGACGAAGTACCGCGACTCGATGGTCGAGGCGTTGTCGAAGTCGACCTGGGAGCCCTCGACGGCGGCGGCATGATGGCGCGCGGAGCCGGCATCGGGGCGCCCTTGATCTGCTTGCGCAGGTTCGCGGGGAAGGCCGGGAGGTTCGCGGCGAAGGCCGGGCTGGACGGGGTGCCACCGGGGATCTTGTAGCCCTTGACATCCCACGCTGGACGCCGCCCTCGGGGTTGGCCTTGATCCATTCCTTGGCGGCCGGGACGAGCTCCTCGACGCTGCCCACGACGTCGTGGACCAGGCCGATCTCCTTGGCCTTGACAGCGTTGTACTTGTTGCCCTGCAGCAGAACCGAGAGCAGAGCGGTCTGGATGCCGAGCAGGCGCACGGTGCGGTGATACCACCGCCACCGGGGAGCAGGCCGAGGCTGGCCTCGGGCAAACCGATCTGGACGCCCTTGACGTCGGCGGCGATGCGGTGGTGCGTCGCGAGAGCGATCTCGAGACCGCCACCGAGAGCCGCGCCGTTGATGGCGGCGACGACGGGCTTACCGAGGGTCTCGAGGCGACGCAGGTCGGCTTGATGCCCTGGACCTCGTCGAACGCGGCCTGCGCGTCGTCGGGGCCGATCGCGATGATGTTGCGCAGGTCGCCGCCGGCGAAGAAGGTCTTCTTCGCGGAGGTGATCACCACACCGGTGATGGAGTCCTGCTCCTCGTACAGGCGGTCGACGGTGGCCTTCATCGACGCTTGTACAGCTCGTTCATCGTGTTGGCGCCCTGGTTGGGGTCGTCGAGGGTCAGCACGACGATGCCGTCGGCGTCCTTCTCCCAGGAAATCATGTTGTCGCTCACTGTTGTTCGAATTCCTTCCGGTGTCAGACGCGCTCGATGATGGTGGCCACACCCATGCCGCCACCGATGCACAGGGTGACGAGGGCGCGCTTGGCTCCGCGGCGCTCGAGCTCGTCGATCATGGTGCCGGTGATCATGGCGCCGGTGGCGCCGAGCGGGTGGCCCATCGCGATGGCGCCGCCGTTGACGTTGAGCTTCTCGTCCGGGATGTTCAGGTCCTTCTGGAACTTCAGGACGACGGAGGCGAAGGCCTCGTTGATCTCGAACAGGTCGATGTCGTCGACCGTCAGGCCCGCCGCGGCGAGAACCTTGTGCGCGGCCGGCGTGGGGCCGGTGAGCATGATCGTCGAGTCGGCACCGGAGGTGGCCGTGGCGACGACGCGGCACGCGGGGTCAGACCGAGTCCTTGCCGGCCTGCTCGGAACCGACGAGCACGAGTGCCGCGCCGTCGACGATGCCCGAGCTGTTGCCGCCGTGGTGGACGTGGTCGATCTTCTCGACGAAGTGGTACTTCTGCTGCGCCACGGCGTCGAAACCGCCCATCTCACCGATGGTCGCGAACGACGGCTGCAGCTTGGCCAGACCCTCGAGGGTGGTGTCGGGGCGCATGTGCTCGTCGTGATCGAGGATGGTCAGACCGTTCTGGTCCTTGACCGGGACGACCGACTTGGAGAAGTAACCGCCGGACCAGGCTGCCGCCGCGAGCTGCTGCGAACGCAGTGCGTAGGCGTCGACGTCCTCGCGGGTGAAGCCCTCGATGGTCGCGATGAGGTCGGCGGAGATGCCCTGGGGAACGAGGTAGCTGTCGTAGTTGGTGGCGGGATCGAGCATCCACGCGCCACCGTCGGAGCCCATGGCACGCGGGACATCGACTCGACGCCACCGGCGAGGACGAGCTCGTCCCAGCCCGAGCGGACCTTCTGCGCAGCCATGTTGACGGCCTCGAGGCCCGACGCGCAGAAGCGGTTGATCTGGACGCCGCCGGTGGTGACCGGCAGGTTCGCGATGGTGACCGCGGTGCGGGCGATGTCGGCACCCTGGTCGCCGACGGGGCCGACGACACCGAGGATCAGGTCGGAGATGCGGTTCTCGTCGAGGTCGGGGAAGCGAACACGCAGCTCGTCGATCAGGCCCGTAACCAGGGAGATCGGCTTGACGGAGTGCAGCGACCCCGTCTTCTTGCCTCGGCCGCGTGGTGTTCGGATGGCTTCATAGATGAATGCCTCGGTGGTCACAGTGCGCAGGTTCCTTCCCGTGCTTGCGGAGCGATGGCACCCACGGCCCTGCAGAGGGCCGCCGTGCCCAACCTCCCCCACGGTAGAAGCGGACGGCCCTCGGCGGTAAGGACCGAAGCGATCGGTGTCCGTGACCGAACCGAACGTCCGGAAACCGTCTACGGAACCACCGCTGCCCGCAGGCCGCGTCCTCTGTGCAGGACTTCTCCCAGCGCAGCGAGGGGAACGGGCGCGTCGACGAGCTCGGCCCAGGGGTGGACGGCGACCGTGCGGGTCAGGAACGCCACGGCCTCGTGCAGGTGCCGGGGTTCGTAGTTGTGCACCCCGCTGATGGTGAGCCAGCCGCGCACGATCGCCTCCGGATCGACAGGGACTGCGGCGGCGGGAGCCACCGACCCGGCGAGGACGACGCGGCCACCGATGTCCAGGCGCGGTACGAGCGAGGCGATCGCCTCCCGACGACCCGGAGAAGTCGAGGCGACGTCCACGGGACCACCGTTGTCGGCGACCGCTCCGAATCGTCCGGCACACGCCGTGCGCCGGGGATCGACGTCGAGGACCACGACCTCGGCACCGGCCTCCGCACACATGGCCACGGCCGTGACACCGAGCATTCCGGCACCGCACACCACGACCCGGCGTCCTGCGAGGTCGCCGGCCGCATCGATCACGCGGCGGCAGTGGCAGTCGCGCAGCGCGGCGGGAGCTGCGACGACGTCGGGCAGCAGGTCCGGGACGGCACGAGTTCCGTGCCGCGGAGACGATG
>LATQ01000001.1:1463143-1466633 GCA_001017865.1 Rhodococcus sp. IITR03 | reverse complement strand
GCGGCGGGTGCCGCTACCGGCTTCGGCGCGGCACCTCCCGCCGGGGCTGCGACGATGCCCTGCTCGAGTCGTTCGAGGCGCTGCAGGACAGCCGTTTCCGCGTCGGACGCCGCGGGGAGCAGCATGCGCGCGCACATCACCTCGAGCAGCAGACGCGGCGACGTCGCCCGCGCATCTCACCGAGCCCGGCGTGCACGATCTCGGCGTAGCGGGTGAGGGTGGCCGGGCCCAGGCGGGTCGCTTCGTCGCGCATCCGCTCGAGGACGTCGCCGGGTGCGTCGACGAGTCCGCGCTCGGCGGCGTCGGGGACGGACTTCATGAGGATGAGGTCGCGGAGACGTTCGAGGAGGTCGACGGCGAAGCGACGCGGGTCGTGCCCGGCGTCCATGACCTTCTCGACGGTGCCGAACAGCGCCGCGCCGTCGCCGGCCGCGAGCGAATCGACGGCCTCGTCGATGAGCGCGACATCGGTGACGCCGAGCAGCGACAGAGCGCGTTCGTAGGTGACGCCCTCGGGGCCGGCACCGGCGAGGAGTTGGTCCATCACCGACAGCGAGTCGCGGGGGGATCCACCGCCGGCACGGATGACCAGCGGATAGACCGCGTCCTCGACCGGCACGTTCTCCTGGCCGCAGATCTGCTCGAGCAGACCCCGCATCGCCGTGGGAGCGAGGAGCCGGAAGGGATAGTGGTGCGTGCGCGACCGGATGGTGGGCAGCACCTTCTCGGGCTCGGTGGTCGCGAAGACGAAGATGAGGTGCTCCGGCGGCTCCTCCACGATCTTGAGCAGGGCGTTGAAGCCTGCGTGGTGACCATGTGCGCCTCGTCGATGATGAAGATGCGGTAGCGCGACTCGGCCGGAGCGTAGAACGCGCGGTCGCGGAGTTCGCGGGTGTCGTCGACACCGCCGTGGCTCGCGGCATCGAGTTCGGTGACGTCGAGGTTGCCTCCACCGCCCGGGCCGAGCGACACGCACGACCGGCACGTTCCACACGGCGTGGACGTGGGGCCGGTCTCGCAGTTGAGCGAGCGGGCGAGAATTCGGGCCGAGGACGTCTTGCCGCATCCACGAGGACCCGAGAACAGGTAGCGTGGTTGATGCGGCCCGTGTCGAGCGCCGTGCTGAGGGGCACGGTGACGTGCTCCTGCCCCACCACCTCCGCGAAGGTCGCAGGTCGATACTTCCGGTACAGAGCCACGCGCCGAGCGTACCGGCGGCTCCCGACATGCACGGAGGTCGGTCCGTCGACATTTGTGGCCGAGACCACTCTTGCGTTAACGATATATCGAGATCTATCGTGATCGTATCGACAAAGAAGGAGACGCACAGATGCGAACCCACGAACATCCCCGCGGCCGTCGCCGCGCCATGCACGATCGAAATCTCCCCGGTGGCCCGTTCCGTGCCGACGGACCCCGCCGTCGCGGACACCATCCGCACGACGACGAACCCGGCTTCCGCCCGCACCGCGATGGCGGCGGACGGGGACGCGGAGGCCCGCGAGGAGGACGACGCGGCCGAGCACAACGAGGCGACGTCCGCGCGGCAGTCCTGCGCCTGCTCGGCACCGAGCCGATGCACGGCTACCAGCTCATGGAAGCGATCGCAGAACGGACGGGCGGCGCCTGGCGCCCCAGCCCCGGCGCGATCTATCCGACGATCTCCCAGCTCGAGGACGAAGGACTCGTCACGGTCGAGAAGGAGGGCGGACGCAAGCTCGTCTCACTGACGGATGCGGGCCGCACGTACATCGACGATCCGGGGAACGAACTCATCGACCCCTTCGCCGGTCACGATCCCGATTCCGACGCCCCGGACCTGCGACTCGCACTGCGCGAACTGCAGGTCGCGACTCGGTCGGTCGCCATGAGCGGTTCCGACGCCGAGGTCGCCGCGGCACACGCGGTCCTCATCGAAGCCAAGAAATCCCTCTACCGGATTCTCGCCGGCGACCTCGACACGTTCGATCAGGAGTGAGGGCTCAGCCGCGGGCGAAGAGACGGATGCGCTGCTCGCGGCTGCGCTCGAGATGAGCACGCATGTGCTCGCGGGCCGCGGACTCGTTCCGCGCCCGCAACGCGTCGAGGATCTGCGCGTGCTCCCGGTTGAGCAGATCGGGCTCGCCGTAGTTGGACGGCGGCCCGGAGTCGTAGATCCGCAGCTGAGTGGTCAGCCGCACGAGCAACGCCATGATCGTCGAGTTGTGCGCGGCCTGCCACAACGCCTCGTGGAACCGGAAATTCCCGATGCGCACCGCGGCGTCGTCGGTGGCGGAGCAGCACGAATCGTGCAGCCGCTCGAGCCGGGCCATGTCGAGATCAGTGTGCCGGATCGCCGCGGCGCCGGCCGCCTCGGATTCGAGCGCGACGCGCGCCGCATAGATCTCGATGACGTCCTCGGGGGTGCCCGAACGCACCCGGAAGCCGCGACTCGCCCGCTCGAGCAGACCGTCGTGCGCGAGCCAGTTGAGCGCCTCACGGATCGGGGTGCGTGACGCCCCGTAGGTCTCGCTGAGCTGGGTCTCGTGCAGAGCGGCGCCGCGCGGGAACTTCCCCGCGAGGATGTCCGAGCGCAGGCGCAGGTACTGCTTGGAGGTCTGGTCGTCGCGCCCGGTGGGCGATTCGACGAGAAGAGAGCTCTCCAGCTCGGCCGTCGCGTCCTGCTCGGTCATCTACACCCTCCGTAGGCGTGCCGTTCACGTGCGCCGATTATGCCACCGTCAACGTACGAATACTTGCGTATACGTTATTCGTCGTTTAGCGTCGCTCCTCGAACACGACGAGAGGACCCAACGCGTGACCGAGGCGGCATTCCGGGACGAACAGGTGCTGATCAGCGCCGAAGAGCTCTCGAGCGACCCCGGCGCCCACACGGTCCTGCACGCCACGGTCACCTTTCCGAAGCCCCGTTTCGACGGCGACTACCGACCGGAATCCGGCTACGCGACCTGGCGCGCCGCGCACATCCCGGGATCCGTGCACGCCGACCTACTCGGCGGATTCAGCGCCCCCGACACCGACCTGCACTTCTCCCGCCCCACCCCCGACGCCCTCGCGGCGGCCCTGGCCGAACTCGGCGTGGCCCCCGAGACCGACCTCGTGATCTACGACGACGGCGGCATGACCTGGGCGTCCCGGCTGTGGTGGATGCTGCGCAACATCGGTGTCTCCGCCCGCGTCCTCGACGGCGGCTTCGCCCGCTGGACCGCGCTCGACCTACCCGTGGAGACCGGTGACGCCGCCGAGCGCCGCGCCACCACATCCCGGACCGGGTTTGCCCGACCACGGCCTGTGGCGCGATCGCGACGACGTGCTCGCCGTGGTGTCCGGCGATGCACCGGGCACCCTCGTCTGCGCGCTCGACGCCGAGCAGTTCGCAGGCACCGCCACCACTCGTTACGCGCGCCGCGGGCACATCAGCGGGAGCCGGAACCTACCGGCCAAGAGCCTGCTCGCCGACGGCGTCCTGCGAGCACCGAGTGGATCGCCG
>LATQ01000001.1:1458727-1463043 GCA_001017865.1 Rhodococcus sp. IITR03 | reverse complement strand
GTCGTCTCCCCCGCCGGCCGCGGCCACGCCCCCGGTTCCCGCGGCGAAGGCGACGGCGGCGCCGCACACTGCTACGACGCGTCTCATGACTTCTTCGCTGCCTTCATCGACTTCTTGAACTCGCGCACCTCGCGCAGCGACTGCTCGTCGACGACGTCGGCGATCGACCGGCGCGCATCCTCGTGCCCGTAATCGCCGGCGGCCTCCCGCCAGCCCTCGGGTCGCACCCCCATCTGCTTGCCGAGCAACGCCAGGAAGATACGTGCCTTCTGGTCGCCGTAGCCCGGCAGCTTCTTCAGCCGCCGCAGCACTTCCTTGCCGTCCGGGTCGCCGGACGTCCACAGTGCGGAAGCGTCGCCGTCGTAGTCCTCGACGATCGCCGCGCACAGCGCCTGGATCCGCTGTCCCATCGACTTGGGGAACCGGTGGACGGCCGGTTGCTGCGCGCACACCGCGACGAACTCGTCGGGGTCGGCCGACGCGATGCGGTACACGTCGAGACCGCCGAGACGGTCGGCAAGTTTCTTCGGTCCCGCGAACGCGACCTCCATCGCCACCTGCTGGTCGAGCAGCATGCCGATGAGAAGCGCCAGCGGGTTCTCGGCCAGCAGTGCGTCGGCGTCGGGATCTCCGACCAGATTCAGCGTCGATGACATGCAGACGATCATGCCCTGCACGTCAGGGGCGGCGCCACACGACCACCGCGATCACGATGCCAGGGTGAGCGCGATCGACGTGGTCAGAGCATGCAGCCAGTGCGGGAAGAGCGTCGGTTGTGACGTTGCCGGAACGGCGGCCAGGGCGGCGAACAACGCCACGACGGCGATGACCGAGCCGCCGCGGACCAGCCTGGGCCAGGCGAGTGTGCCTCGCACCGCGCAACTCCGCACTGCGCAACAGGGCGTGCTCGACGACGTCCACGGCCTCGGACAGTTCCGCGTCGAGTTCGGCCAACTCGTCGGCGACCCGGCCGGCATGAGTGCTCGCAGCTGTGTGGGTTGCGTCCACGAGTGGAACCGGTCGTCGTGGATCGATTCCTTGCGCAGCAGGGCCCGTTCCATCCGGCGCGCTGCATGATCGCGATGTCGTCGAGGACCGTGGCCAGCCGATCGCCATCGAGCCCGTCGGGGTGGCGCAGATGCTCCATGGTCGTCCAGTAGTCGGCGGAGGCCCGTGCCCGCACCGCCACCCACGGGATGAGCCCGTAGATCATCTCGCGGGTGCCGTGCCCGACATAGTCGCTGCCGAGGGCGGTGGCCTCGAGGTCGAACAGCACCGCACCGGAGTCCTCCCGCACGGCGATGGCGGCCCCCGGCTGCACGGGCCGGTCCACCAGCGGAACCCGGTCCCACTTCCACAACACACCCCAGGACCGTGCCGCGGCGCGGGCCTCCGGTCCGATGCGCGGGCCGTCGACGAGCGAGCGGAGCTCCGCCGCCGCTCGAGACCACCTCCACGACCATGCCCTCGGCGACCTCGCGATCGCCGACTCCCCGGTGGCGGTGGACGACGAGTTCGTGCAGTCGATAGGTCGTCGGCGCGCACAACCGCCTGTTCAGTCCGGGGAAGACGTCGTTCAGGCAGGCGTCGGCGGTCAGTTCGAAGGGCGCGAGGAACTCACCGAGCACCGGGCGCAGACCGGCGCCCTCGCGGTCCTGCAGCGGGTCGCTGCGCCAGTCGACGAGCGGGGAACCGTGGTCCGACAGCGATTCCAGCGCCAGGACGAGACCGTGGCCGGGGACGTCCCACAGCGACACGCACGTCGCGGGGTGTCCCACATACGGTCTGGTCGCGTCCGGCGCCTCACGCAGCGACCCCGTCGACGCACCGAACGAGATCTCCGGTCGTGTCGGGTCGACGACGTGCCGGAACGCGAGCAGGCACGGCGGACGCACTCCGTGGTCCGTCTCGGGCTGCTCGGCGATGCGTGCCGGCAGGAAGGGCTCCACCTTCTCGACGGGTGGGACCCGCGGTGGCGTCTCGGGCGCCGCCTCGATGTCGAGCGCCAGGAGGAACACCTTCAGCACACCGAGACACCCCGTGACAGATCCGACGGCCGATGCGCCGACTCCGGAATTCACGAGAGCGCGGTTTTCCATCACACTCACCACTTCCGAACCCGCCGCACGGTATGCGGCGACCCTGACCAGCGAGTATGTCAGGTCGGTCGGGGAAAGCAAGTCGTGGTGACGGCGGACACCGATAATGCCCCGAACAGGGCCGATCCGAGTTGTCCACCGCCCGTCCACGTGTTGTGCACAACTTTATCCACAGGTTGGGAACAAACTCACACTCGGAGTGCACATTCTTGTCGAAGGAGGCACGCAACAAAGAAACGAGGCTCGCAACGCCGGCAGTGACTGCCGATGTTGCGAGCCTCGTCCTCGCGTTGCGTACCTACCTGCGCACTACTTGTCGGCGAGCGCCTTCTCCGCCGCGGCCAGCAGCACGCAGGTCGCGACACCGTCCATGGCCTTCTCGAGCTCGCCGAGCGAAGGGAAGCTCGGCGCGAGTCGGATGTTCTTGTCCTCGGGGTCCTTCTTGTACGGGAACGCCGAACCGGCACCCGTCAGCGCGATACCCGCTTCCTTCGCCAGGGCGATCACGCGGGCCGCCGTGCCCTCGACGACATCGAGGCTGATGAAGTAGCCGCCCTCGGGCTCGGTCCACGACGCGACCTTCGACGTGCCGAGACGCTCCTCGAGGATACGACGCACGAGCGCGAACTTCGGCGCGAGGATCTCGCGGTGCTTGGCCATATGGGCACGAACACCCTCGGCGTCGCGGAAGAAACGCAGGTGACGCAGCTGGTTGACCTTGTCGGGGCCGATGGTCTTGATGCCAGGTGCTTCTGGTACCAGGTGAGGTTCTCGGTGGAGCTGCCGAAGAAGCTCACGCCCGAACCGGCGAAGGTGATCTTCGAGGTGGACGCCAGCGCGAACACGCGTTCGGGTGACCGGCCTGCGCGGCCAGACCGAGGATGTCGATCGCGGGCGCGAGGTGCTCGGTGAGCGGGTGCACCGCGTAGGCGTTGTCCCAGAAGATGCGGAAGTCGGGAGCGGCCGTCGGCATCGACACCAGCTCGCGGGCGACCTCCTCGGAGTACACCGCGCCGGTGGGGTTCGAGTAGGTCGGCACGGCCCACATGCTGATCTGCGGGTCGTTCGCGACGAGATCGGCGATGAACCGCACGTCGGGTCCGTCCTCGCGCAGCGGCACGGGGATCATCTCGATGCCGAGCGACTCGGTGATCGCGAAGTGCCGGTCGTAGCCGGGCGCCGGGCACAGGAACTTGACGACCGACTCCTGCGACCACGGGCGCGGCGAGTCGACGGTGCCGTGCAGCAGCGACCAGACAACGAGATCGTGCATGATCTCGAGGCTCGCATTGTTGCCCGCGATGAGGTTCTCGACCGGGATGTTCAGCAGCTCGGCGAAGATCGCGCGCAGCTCGGGCAGGCCGGTGAGGCCGCCGTAGTTGCGGGTGTCGGTGCCGTTGCCGTCGCGGAAGTCGTCGGCACCCGGCAGCGACAGCAACTCCGCGGAGAGGTCGAGCTGCTCGGGCGAGGGCTTGCCGCGGGTCAGGTCCAGCGTCAGCTTCTCCGACTTCAACCGTTCGTAGTTGGCGGACTGGCGCTCGTGCTCTGCAACGAGTTCCTCATGGCTCATCAACGTACTGGGTCTGCGTAGGCATGCGGAGGGACCTTTCACCGTGCACGGCGACACGGGCATCGGCGGAAATTAAGAGGACCCCGCGCACCCGGCAGAGCCCGTTGACCCTTGCTGCCTTCCGGCCCTGGGGGAGTTCACAGGATGCGCGCCGCGCGGGATCCATCGGCAAGTGTAGAGGAACGAGCGCCCCGGCGGCGAACCACCCCCGCAGCACCCCCGGAATCAGGGTGCGACGTGCTCGTTTGGCAAGTTGGGGTCTCCATTCGGTATGCTTCCCCACGGAGGATTCGCCTAGTGGCCTATGGCGCTCGCCTGGAACGCGGGTTGGGTTAACGCCCTCAGGGGTTCAAATCCCCTATCCTCCGCCACGGAACCCCGTGGGGCGCACAGCGTCCCACGGGGTTTCTGCTTTTCCGGTTCCCCTGTTCGCGTACCGGGCCGATCTCGGGCACGATGCGTCTCGTGACCGCGGACGACAATTTCCCGCTCGCCGGCGACGCCGATCACGAGCAGGCTTCGGTCTGGGTGGAGATGCTGGACCGGGAGATCGACGAGGTGTCCGCAGCCATCGAGAAGACCGAACAGAAGGCCCTCGCCGAACACCGGGGTGGGGGCCGTGGACCGGGCGCGCCGGTTCGACGCGA
>LATQ01000001.1:1452702-1458627 GCA_001017865.1 Rhodococcus sp. IITR03 | reverse complement strand
AGGCGCGTCTGGCCGACTTGCTCGTCGCGCGCTCGGAGACGCTGCGGCGGGCGGAGGTCGCGGCCGCGGTCGCGGCGATCCGGGAGGTCGTGCACGCCCAGCGAGCAGTGCTCCTGGGGGTCGCTCGATAGAGTGCACGGGTGTCACTTCCGGACGAGGACGAAGCAGGAGCGGGCCGCTTCGCACCGAGTCCCTCCGGCGACCTGCACTTGGGCAATCTGCGCACCGCCGTTCTGGCGTGGCTGTTCGCGCGGTCGACGAACCGTCGGTTCCTGGTCCGCGTCGAGGATCTCGACCGGGTGCGTCCCGGCGCGGAGCAACGCCAGCTCGCGGATCTCGCGGCCATCGGTCTCGACTGGGACGGCCGAGTGGTCCACCAGTCCCGCCGCCGGCGCCTGTCGACGAGGC
This sequence comes from Rhodococcus sp. IITR03, assembly GCA_001017865.1. The sequence continues at coordinate 1,458,219 of LATQ01000001.1, read as the reverse complement.
GATCGCGCGGCTCGAGCAGGCCGGCCTGACCTACGAGTGCTACTGCACCCGACGCGAGATCCTCGAGGCCACCTCCGCACCCCACGCCCCTGCGGCGCCTATCCGGGCACCTGCCGCAACCTCACCGACGAGCAGCGGGCCGAGCGCCGGGCCTCCGGCCGCGCCCCCGCGATCCGATTGCGGGCGACCGAGGAGTGGTTCACCGTCCACGACCTGCTGCACGGAGATTTCACGGGCATCGTCGACGATCTCGTGTTGCGCCGCAACGACGGAACCCCCGCGTACAACCTCGCAGTGGTGGTGGACGACGCCGACCAGGGCATCGATCAGGTGGTGCGCGGAGACGACCTGCTCACCTCCGCGCCCCGGCAGGCCTATCTCGCACACCTTCTCGGACTGTCGGAACCCGTCTACGCGCATGTGCCGCTCGCGCTCAACAAGGAGGGCAAGCGACTGGCCAAACGGGACGGCGCGGTGACACTGGCCGATCAGCTCGCGCTCGGTCACACGGCCGACGACGTGCTGGGCACGATCGCCGTGTCGCTGCGACTCGCCGACCCCGGCGAGCCCGTGTCGCCGGAACTGTTGCTGGACCGCTGGAATCCCGTGAGACTCCCCCGTGATCCGTGGGTGTTCGCGCCGTCGGAGGAAGGCATCCGATAGGACACGATGCGGACATAGCGGATGCGGACCCGAGGTGATGTCCGTACTCTCTCGGAAGTGTCCGATCCCGGAGACGAGAGGCAGCCATGACCACCGGTGGTTACGACCCGAATCAGGATCCGAAGAACCCGGGTGGTTATCCGCCACCCGGAAACTACCCACCACCCGGAAACTATCCGCCGCCCTCGGGGGGTGGCACTCCCCCGCCGGGTGGGAACTATCCGCCGCCCGGCAACTACCCGCCTCCGGGGAACTATCCCCGCCCTCGGGTGGCAACTACCCGCCTCCGGGTGGGTCCTACCCGCCGCCGGGGAACTATCCGCCTCCCCCCGTCGAGTGGTGACTACCCGCCCCCGCCGGGCGCGTACGGCGCCGGGAGCTTCGGTGGTCCGCCCCCGAATCAGTTGAGTGTCGGCGACGCGATCTCCTACGGTTGGTCGAAGTTCAGCGGCAACGCCGGCGTGTGGATCGTCTTCATGCTCGCCGCGTTCGTCATCCAGGGCCTGATCAGCGGCATCTTCAACGGGTTCGACTTCACCGGTGAGGCGACGGACTTCACCCTCCTGAGCGCCATCGGCAGCATCGTCACGACGATCGTCGGATACCTGATCCAGGCCGCCTTCGTGCGCGGCGCACTGGCCGAAACCGACGGGCAGCGACCCGCTTTCGGGACGTTCCTCCAGATCGGCCCGATCGGCGCGGTCATCGTCGCGGGTCTGCTCGTGGGCATCGGCACGTCGATCGGTCTCGTGCTGTGCATCCTCCCGGGCCTGGTGTTCGCGTTCTTCGCGTGGTGGACGATGCAGTTCGTCATCGATCGCAATCAGGATGCCGTCACCGCGATCAAGTCGAGCTTCAATGCCGTCAAATCGAATGCGGGAACGCTGGTGCTGCTCGCCCTCGCACTGCTCGGCATCAACCTCCTCGGTGCCCTGCTGTGCCTGATCGGCCTGCTGGTCACCGTGCCGGTGTCGATCATCGCCGTCACGTACGCCTACCGGGTCACCACGGGTGGTCCCGTAGCGGCCTGACACAACCCCGGCGGGACCCTCCCGTCGCATCCGAGGCATCTACCGACGCGCCACGGCACGCTGTACCGTGGCGCGTTGCCATGCCGATCGCGACAAGGGAGACATAAGTGACCACTGGTGGCTATCCACCCCCTCAGCAGGATCCTCGGGCGACGGGCGGTCATCCCGGCGCCCCCTCGTACGGCGCCACCCCGCCCGACTACACCCAGCAGTTCCCTCAATACGGCGCTCCCCAGAACGGTGGCCCTCAGTACGGCGCTCCCCAGTACGGAACACCGCAGTACGGAACCCCTCAGAACGGCGCGCCCCAGTTCGGCGCTCCCAAGTACGGTGCACCTCAGTACGGGGCGCCGCAGGGCAGTGGGTTCGGAGGCCAGGGATTCCCCGGCCCGAACTTCGGCACCGGCACCCCGGGAGAGCTGCTCCCGCGTCTCGGCGCCCGCATCATCGACGGTCTCATCGTCGGCATCCCCATGGGGATCCTGACCGCGATCATGCTCCTCGCGAGCGGCGGAAGCGGCTTCGTGAACTTCTTCATGACGGTTGTCAGCGGCGTCGTCGCCTTCGGCTACTGGACGTACATGGAGTCCGCTCGGGGCGCGACCGTCGGCAAGAAGCTCCTCGGCCTGTCGGTCGTCGGCCCTGCCGGTGGCAACCCCACCCTCGAGCAGGCCGCCAAGCGCAATGCCTTCGTCGCGCTGCAGATCTTCACCGGCGTCCCGCTGCTGGGCTTCCTCGCCGGTCTGCTGTCGCTCGCCGCATACATCGGTATCGCGGTCACCATCGAGCAGGACGGCGACAAGCAGGCTTCCACGACAAGTTCGCCGGCGGCACCCGGGTACGCAAGTCCTGATCTCCCGCGCCTCCGGGTCCGTCCTCGTCAGGACGGGACCCGTTCGTCGCATATGGGGTGTTCGCGCACGTACAGACCGTCCGCAACTTCGTGATCGCCCCGTGGTGATGCTTGGATGTCCGGGTGACCGAGCACGGATCGAACCCCTCCCCCGCCCTCTTCGACCACGCCGCCTTCGCGCGCGTGGGCCGCAGCCCGTACACGGGGATCGTCGTGCTGTTCACCGCGGTGCTGATGATCTCCAACATCTCCGCGACGAAGGGCATCGCGTTCTTCACCGGCTCCGAACTCACCGTCGGTCCGCTGCAGATCCTGCCGATCATCACCGACGGCGGGTTCTTCCTGTTCCCCCTCGCCTACATCCTCGGCGACGTGCTCAGCGAGGTGTACGGCTTCGCGGCCACCCGCCGCGCCGTCTTCTACGGCTTCGGGGCGGTCGCGCTGTCCGCGCTGTGCTTCTGGATCACGCAGCAGCTACCTCCGGCCGACTTCTACGCCGGTCAGGAGTCCTTCGAGAACGTGCTCGGCGTGGTGCCCCGGATGCTCATCGCCGGGCTCGCCGGGTACGCGGTCGGGCAGCTGCTCAACTCGTACGTGCTCGTCCGCATCAAGGAACGCACCCGGGAGAAGCACCTGTGGGCGCGGCTGATCGGGTCGACCGTCGTCGGCGAGTTCGCCGACACCCTCATCTTCTGCTCGATCGCCGCAGGGGCCATCGGCATCACGACCTGGCCGACTTCGTCAACTTCGTGATCGTCGGGTTCCTGTGGAAGACGCTGGTCGAGATCGTCGTGCTCCCGGTGACGTACCGCGTGATCGCGTACGTCAAGAAGCGCGAACCCTCCTACGCGTGACGACTCATGCCTGACGACTCAGGCCCGACGACTCAGGCCTGGCGCCGGCTCGCGTAGAACCGGCCGAGCGTCTCGGCCTTGAACTCGGCGAGCGTGCCCTTCTCCATGTTCGTCCGGATGTCGTCGACGAGACGCACCGTGAACCGTTCGTTGTGGATCGTGCACAACGTCGAGGCGAGCATCTCCTTCGCCTTGAACAGGTGGTGGATGTACGCGCGCGTGTAGTTCCGGCAGGTGTAGCAGTCGCAGTTCTCGTCGATCGGCGTGAAGTCGCGCCGGTGACGGCTGGTGTTGATGTTGAACCGGCCGTCCGGGTGGTAGATCGCGGCGTTGCGCGCGACCCGCGACGGATTGACGCAGTCGAAGGTGTCGACGCCGTGCTCGACCGCGACGAAGATGTCGTCGGGTTCGCTGATGCCCAGCAGGTGCCGCGGCTTGTGCTCGGGCAGCTCCTCGGTGCACCACCGCACGATCGTGCCGAGATTGTGCTTCTCGAGCGCCCCGCCGATGCCGTAGCCGTCGAACCCGCGGCCGGTCTCACCGACGATGGACTCGAGGCCGCGGCAGGCCTGTCGCCGCAGGTCCTCGTATTGCGCGCCCTGCACGACCCCGAACAACGCCTGGTAGGGGCGATGGGCACGTTCGGCGGTGAGCTTCTCGTGCTCGGCGATGCACCGCACCGCCCACGCCTGGGTCCGCTCGAGGGAGCGTTCCTGGTAGCCGCGGGTGTTCATGAGGGTCGTGAGCTCGTCGAAGGCGAACATGATGTCGGCACCGAGCTCGTGCTGGATACGCATCGACACCTCGGGGGTGAACCGGTGCCGCGACCCGTCGAGGTGCGATTTGAAGGTCACCCCGTCGTCGTCGACGTGGGCGAGCCGTTCCTTGCCCTTGGCGATGACGTCGTCGTTCTGGACGCCGACGGACTCCATCGCGATGACCTTCTTGAACCCGGCGCCGAGCGACATGACCTGGAATCCGCCGCTGTCGGTGAAGGTCGGGCCGGGCCAGTTCATGAACTTCCCGAGCCCGCCGGCCTCGTCGACGATGTCGGAGCCGGGCTGCAGGTAGAGGTGGTAGGCGTTGGCGAGCAGCGCCTGCGAGCCGAGCTCGGCCATCGTCTCGGGCAGCACCGCCTTGACGGTCGCTTCGTACCCACCGGCACGAAGGCCGGGGTGCGGATGTCTCCGTGCGGGGTGTGGATCGTGCCCGTGCGGCCGAGTCCGTTGTCGAGACGCGCTCCGACCGTGAAGAAGGGGTCGGGCGGGGTCGGAATGCTGGAATCGGTCACTTCCGTATCCAATCACGTCGGGAAGGTGCGGCCTTCTCACGGCGGCGAACGGAGATCGCGAACACGGCGACACCGGCGAGCGCCAGCAGCACACCGACCGCGGCGGGAGCGGTGTAGCCGAATCCGGCCGCGATCACGACCCCGCCGATCCACGCACCGAACGCGTTCGCCAGGTTGAACGCGGCGTGGTGCAGCGACGCCGCGAGCGTCTGGGCGTCCTCCGCGACATCCATCAACCGCACCTGCAGAGCCGGGCCCACCGCGGCGCATCCGACACCCAGACCGAAGACCATCACGAAGGCGGTCCACGGGTTGTGGGCCGCGGCGACGAACAGCGCGAGCAGCACCGCGAGCGAGGTGATCGACGCGTAGACGCCGGGGATCACACCGCGATCGGCGACGCGACCACCGATGGCATTGCCGACGACCATGCCCACGCCGAAGAGCATCAGCGCGACCGGCACGAGCGATCTCGACACTCCGGCGACGTCGGTCAGCGTGGTGCTGATGTAGGTGTACACCGCGAACACACCACCGAAGCCGATGACGGCCACGGCGAGCGTGAGCCAGACGGTGCTGCTCTTCAACGCCCCGAGTTCGACCCGCACGCTGGTCGTCGGTATCGACAGTGTCGGCACCCAGGCGGCGAGAGCGACGACGGTGGCCACTCCGATCACCGCGACCAGCACGAACGCCGCGCGCCAGCCCAACGCCATGCCGAGCCACGAGGCGGCGGGCACCCCGACGACGTTCGCCACCGACAACCCCATCATCACCAGCGACACCGCCCGCGCGCGCCGACCGGGTCGGGCGAGATGCGCCGCG
>LATQ01000001.1:1440788-1452602 GCA_001017865.1 Rhodococcus sp. IITR03 | reverse complement strand
CCACGCCGGGGATGCCGGAGCGGCAGGCGGTGGCGCGTCGGCAGGAGCGGGTGCGGTCGATCCTGCACACTCTGCCCCCGGCCGCCCAGCACGCCATCCTCGACGACTTGGACTCTCAGCCCGAATCGCGGCGTTCACGGGGTCCGACGCGCCCACCGAACTGATCCCGGTGGTGCTGCGCTAGATAGGGGACGACAGCGACGGCCGGAGCACCTGCCGGCCGGCCAACCGAGCGACGAGTTCCGCGCGACTACCCGCTCCCGTCTTCGCATAGACGGATTTGAGGTGGTCGTGCACCGTGTTCGGCGTGATGCCCCGGTGCCGAGCGATCTCGGCCGTCGACAGTCCGCTCAGCACGTCGGTGCACACCTCGCACTCGCGGGCGGTCAGCGCGTACGCAGCGAACAGCATGTCTGTGAGCTCGCTGCCGGCCGCGGGTTCGATCGTGACCGCGGTGCGGGATTCGTCGCCGTCGGTGCTCAACGGCGCCGCACGGACGACGATCCAGCCTCCACCGTCGTTGCGGATACGCGCCCGGAACACTCCGGTCGAACTCGCCCGAGCCCCGAACGTTGCCGCCCGCAACAGCAGTGCCAATCGCAGGGGACCGGCGAGCCATTCCTCCATGCCCGCGCCGCGACCGTCGATGCGACCGGCTCACCCGCTGGATCCGTCACGATCACCGCAGGTCCCGGATCGGCTCCGGGGCGCGCGTCGCAGGGTGTGGACGGCGGCCGCCCGGGTCGCGACGGCCACCGCGGCGCGACCATCGTCAGGAACTCAAGCTCCCGCTCCGTGAAGTCCGGTCCCGAACGGACGAAACCCGCTGCTCCCCAACAGAACCCGTCCACTGTGAAGACGACCCGCACCTCACGGTCGAGTCCGAGTGGGCACCATACCGCAGCGTGCCGAAGGCTGTGGGCGACTTCGGTCGACGGTAGATCCGAGGCCCGCACCACCGTTCGTCCACTGCGGGCGATGTCTGCGAAGGTCGCGGGATCGTGTCCACCGCATTCCGATTCGGCGAGTAATGGCTCGTATTCGGAGGGAATGCGGTTGCGCCCACTGGTCATCGAACCGAATGCCGGGGTCAGGGGATCGAACAGTGCCCAGCACGTCAGGTCGCTGCGTACAGTGCGATCGACCAGTTCGATGGCACGCTGGTGCAGTGCGGTGACGCCGGCACCGGTGCCCGCGAACTCCAGGATCTCGCGGCGTAGCCGCTCCGCCCGCACTTCGAGCATGAACCCAGTATGCGCCGGATCCGGAAGACGGGAGCATCCCCGATTCAGGGGATGGTCCGGCTGCTTCCGGATCCATAGCGTCGCAGTTGTGTCCACGATTCATCTCCAACGTGCCGGTACGGGCAGGCGATTGTCGGTGCCGGATGCCGTCGTCACCGTGCTGTCGTCCGGTGAACACACCGGCGACGCCTACGAGCTCATGCTGGTCGAGGCGCCCTGCGGCAGCCCACCGCCGCTGCACACCGAGCCCTGGCCCAAGACCTACCACCTGCTGCGCGGCCGGATCCTCGTCCTCCTCGGCGGCGAGGGCTGCGAACTCGCCGCCGGTGACACGCTCACCATCGCGGCGGGAACGACGAACAGCTTCTCGGTCCTCACCGACGACGCGGTTTTTCTCCTCGTCTGCCACGGGACCGGGATGAGCGGTTTCTTCACCGACCTCGACGCGCTGGGGGAGGAGCACCTGCCGAGGACGCACTGATGAGCAGGTTCGGGCAGATCGCCGCCCGTTACGGTATCCGATTCGCCGAGGGGGTCTCGCCATGATCGTCGTTGCGCAACTCGCGGCCTTGGTCGCTGCCGCGGTGCATCTGCTGGTCTTCGTGTGGGAGACGATCCTGTTCCGCCGTCCGAGCATCCACCGAGACGTGTTCCGCATCCCGACCGAGGACGTCCAGCCGGTGCGGATGTGGCGTTCAACGTCGGCTTCTACAACCTCTTCCTCGGATCCGGAGCGCTCGCCGGCGTGATCCTGTGGTGGACCGGCCACGAGACGCCGGGCCGCACCCTCGTCGTCTACACGTGCTCGTTCATGTTCCTGGCCGGCATCGCACTGTTCGCCTCGGACCGGATGGCCATGAGCCGTCCACGCGGGGCCGGGGTCGTGGGGTCGCTGTGCCAGAGCGTGCCGTCGCTGGTCGCGCTCGTGACGCTGGCACTGGCGTAGAGGCGTCGCGGCCGACGATTCGGTGTTGTCGCAACTACCCGTTCAGGCTTCCTCGTCCGAGGTGTGCACGGCGGGAATCGAACCGAATCGCCCGGCCTGGAAGTCCTCCATCGCTCGATGATCTCGGCGCGGGTGTTCATGACGAACGGACCGGCCATGACGACGCGTTCACGAATCGGCTTGCCTCCGAGCACGAACACCTCGAGGGCGTCGGTGCGCGAATCCTGCGTCGCGGCAGCAGAAATGGTCAGGCTCTCACCCCTGCCGAAGACGGCGGTCTGTCCGGTCCGGATCGGACGGTGTTCCGGTCCGACCGCGCCATCACCGGCGAGCACGTATGCCAGGGCGTTGAACTCAGGGTTCCACGGCAGGGTGACGCTCGCTCCCGGTGCCACGGTCGCGTGCAGCAGGGTGATCGGCGTGTACGTCGAACCGGGGCCGCGGCGCCCGTCGAGTTCTCCGGCGATCACGCGGATGAGCGCGCCACCGTCGGCCGAGGACAGCAGGGCGACCTCGCCGCCGCCGATGTCCTGGTACCGCGGGGCGACGAACTTCTCGGCCTTGGCAGGTTCACCCACAGTTGCACGCCGTGGAACAGTCCACCGCTGACCACGAGATGTTCCGGTGGTGCTTCGATGTGCAGGATGCCACTGCCGGCGGTCATCCACTGGGTATCGCCGCCACCGATGGTGCCGCCGCCTCCGTGGGAGTCGCGGTGCTGCATGATGCCGTCGATCATGTAGGTGACGGTCTCGAAGCCGCGGTGCGGATGCCAGGGTGTGCCTTTCGGTTCGCCGGGAGCGTAGTTCACCTCGCCCATCTGATCCATGTGGATGAACGGATCGAGGTACTTCGTCTCGATGCCCGCGAACGCACGGCGAACCGGGAAGCCTTCGCCTTCGAAGCCGCGCGGTGCGGTGGTCACGGACAGGACGGGACGCGAGAGCGCGTCGGGTGCGGGCTCTTCCACGCGGGGAAGAGTGAGAACGTTGTCGACAGTTACGGCAGGCACGGTAACCCCTCTCAGGCATGTAGTTGATTTGTCAACTACCTTACTGCACTCAACCTCCGTCCTCCTCGGGTTGTTCCCAGCCGAGGCGCGCCGCATCCACGACTTGACCCTGACGTAGCGTCAGGTCGATGCTGAAGCCATGAGGATCAGCGACTTGGCCCAGGCCGCAGGAACCACCGTTCGCGCCGTCCGGCACTACCACCGGCTCGGGCTCATGCCCGAACCCCTACGGACACCCAACGGATACCGCGACTACGAACTCGCCGACCTGGTGCGCCTGCTGCGCATCCGATGGTTGGCCCAGTCGGGTGTTCCACTGGGTTCGGTGGCGACCGTCCTCGGCGGCCACTTCACCGACGGCGCCGACCGCGATGCCGAGTCCGACCTCACCGCAGACCTCGAATCGCTGCTCGAGGCGGCGGATGCCAGATCCGGACCCTGCAGGTCAAGCGTGATGCTCTCGCCGCGATCCTCGAACGCCACCGCGCCGGCGACCGGCTCTCGCCCTTGCCGTCACCGATCGTCGACGCGTTCGACGAACTCATCGACGGCGAGGACGACCCGCACACCCGGTCGCTGTTCGTCCGCGAACGCGACAGCTGGGAGATGCTCGCACTCACCGGGCAGGCATCGCCGGAGTATCTCGACGCCATGCGAACCCTGCTCGACGACCCCGAACAACGGCACGCGATGGTCGCCGTCTACCGACGCTTCGGAGCGCTCGCCGGACAGGATCCCACCGCGACAGCCGACGAGATCACCGCCGTCATCGACGGCATGACCGCGCTGCTCGACGACATCCCGATCATGGCGGAGGTGCTCGGCTCGTGGGCGGCCGAGGCGGCAACTGCCCTCGAATCGAACACCGAGGTGCTCGCCGAGTTCCTTCCGGACCCGGCCCAGCAGGCCGTCGCGATCGGGTTCGTCCGGCGCGTCGCCGCACAGTCGGGACGGCAGCAGGACGGAACGCGGGCATGACCGGGCGCACCGTCCGGCTCGCCCACCGAGCCGCCCTCGTCCTCACCGTGGCGGTGGCTTGTACGAACGCCGTCCTCGCTGCGCTGGGCGTCTTCACACCGGCGACAGCACTGAAGGTCTGGCTCGGCTTCGAGTTACCTCTCGGGATCCTGGTGCTGATCGTCGGCGCACTGCGCGTCCGAGTTCTACGCCGATCCGGAATACCGTGGGCGGGGGTGCTCGACGAGCTCGTCGGCCGCGTGCCCGCGACCCTGATGCGCGCGGAGTTGAGAAGCTACCGCGCACTGTGGTTCCTGATACGAGGACGTCGCGTCGGCGCCGGCCCCGGGGTGACGACGATCGGCTACACCCGCGGCACGATGAGCGTGCCGATCGCGTGGCTTGTGGCGTCGGTCATCGAGATCGCGGTGGTCCACATACTCGTGCCCTGGGAATGGCTGCGCTGGACCTTGTTGATCGTGTCGGTGTACTCGCTTCTTCCTCTCGTGGGGTGGCTCGCGGATCGTGTCGTCAACCCGCATCTTCTGACGCGGGACGGCCTGGTCCTGCGCTCCGGGCATCAGGTCGTGGCCCATATCGATGCCGACAACCTGCAGCGATGCATCCCGCGCCATCGCTTCCAGCCGACGGAGACGGGCGTGGACGGCGAGGTGCTGTTCCTGCCCGGTCCCGACGGCACCAATCTCGACCTCGTCCTCGCGGAACCCGTCGAGGCCCTGCTGCCGGCATTCTTCGAACATCGCCGCCGTCCGGCGCTCGTGAGCCGGTTCGCGATCCACATCGACGATGCCGCAGCGGCGCGCCGAGTGCTCGACGCCGCGCTCCTCGCCTGACGCGGCGAGGGGGAAATCGACGATTTCGTCCACCGAATCCGTTCCACAGGCGGTGACCTGCGTTTATCGTGGATGCGACGAACGGAGCCTCCGTGTCCCGCAATTCATCCCGAGCCCTCCGCGCTCGCCTCGTCGCCGCGATCGCGTTCCTGTGCGCGAGCATCACGGTCACCGTGCCCCGGCCGCCGGCGCCGAACCGGCCTTGTGCGCGTGGCGGTTCATGTCGAACGAGACGGTGCTCAACGTGGCGTTCCCCGACGTCAACGCCACCTACTGGGTGCTGCCCTATGCGCTGGGCCCGGGCGACTCGATCGAGGTGTCCGGCACCTATCCGGCCGCACGATACTTCTCGCTCAACACCTACGGCACGAACTTCGACACCGTCGACACGCTGCGTGACGACATGATCGTGCCGGATTCGGGCAGCGGGAACCCCTTCGCGGATGCGGCGGCGCGGAATCTTCCTCCGTCACAGCAGAAGTGGCGTGCCACCGTGGTACCCGGTCCGGCGGACCACGCGCGCAACGAGATCCGCGGGGTTCGAGAGGGGCAGAGCACCCCGGTGGGCTTCCTGATCATCCGCGTGTACGTGCCCGACGACGCCACATCTGTCAGCGGCGGCGTGCCGTTGCCCGAGGTGACCATGCGCCTCGGTGGGGCGACGATGCTCAGGCAGCCGTGCGAGCAACCGTTCGACCCGAACTCCTACACCGGACCCGTCGCACAGTTCGCGCAGGCAGGTTTCGACCAGGTCATCGCCGGTGCGGCGAGCGGTGCGTTCCCCGGTGGCACACCCGAGACGGTGTTCGTGAACCCGGCGAGTTCGTCGGGCCTGTTCCCCAACGGCGACAACAAGTATCTCGGAACGGCGCTGACCTACCAGCCGGGGCGGATCGTCGTGGTGCGGGCCAAGGCGCCACTGTTCCCCGACACCCGTGCGGGAGTGCCGGTCACGGTTCCCGATCAGCAGGTGCGGTACTGGTCGATGTGTCAGAACGATCTGGTCTCGCCGTATCCGGTGGTGGCGTGTGCCGGCGACTTCGAGACCGCGCTCGACGCGTCGGGCTACTACACGTACGTGATTGCTGCACCCACCGACCTTCCCTCGGTCGCCGACCCGACCGTGACCGTGCTGCCGTGGGGCGATACCACGGTGCCGAAGAAGGTGCTGTTCCTGCGCTACATGCTGCCGTCGTCGGCCTTCTACCCGCAGTCGATCCAGGCGTCGCAGGCGACCGGCACCGATCCTGCGACGGTGATGGGTCCGTACTATCCCGAGGCCGTGTACTGCTCCGCGACGACCTTCGTCGCCGGAGGCTACGCGGCATGCCGGGACGAAGCCGCGGGCTGACTCTCCGGGACGCGATGGTGCGGTGATCGCACACTGCGCACGAGAATTTTCTGATAGACGAGTGCAATGAACGATGACGCCCGACGCGGGACTCCGCCGAAGGATGCGCGTGCCGTCGAGGTGCAGGAACTCGTCGTGGTGGTCGGTGAGCGGCTGCAACGGCGGTCCGACGGGATCGTTGCGAGCATGGACGCGGCGATCGAGTCGGTCGTCGAGGATCTCGGCGAGTCCGAACTGACGGACATGCTGCGGGCGAGTGTGGAGGCAATGTCGCCACGATCCTGCACATGATCAGCCACGACATCCCGCTCGATCGCATTCAGCCGATCACCGCGGCCACGGAGTATGCGGTGAGGCTCGCGCGGCACGGCGTTCCTGCGGCGGCGCTGCGGCGGGCGTACCACATCGGCTCCGACGACCTGTTCAACCAGGTGTTCGCCGAGATCCAGCAGCTCGATTGTGCACCCGACCTGAAACTCGAGCTGCTCCATCATTTCGCCGGGTGGATGCACAAGTACGTGGACTGGATGACGCGCGTCGTGCTCGACGCGCACGAAGAGGAGCAGCGGGTGCTGGTCCAGCAGTCCGAGAACGTGACGTCGGCGCTGGTGGAGCAGGTGTTAAGCGGCGGTGCGTTCGATACCGAGGAGTTCGCGACGAAGACGGGTTACCGGCTCGACGGAACCCACCTCGGTGCGATCGTGTGGATCGAAGGCCCGGCCCAGGGTGCAGACCAGACACCCGCGCTCGCGGTGGTGGCGGAGACTCTCACCGTCGCGGCCGGTGGGGGAGGCTCACCCCTGTTCGTGCCGGTGGATCGGCGCACGGCCTGGTTGTGGACGACGGCCGGTGGCACGGTCGTCGACGTGTCACGCCTTCGGACGGCTGTGCAGGCCGTCCCCGGGTTGCGCGTGGCGTTCGGGAAGCCGGGGGTCGGGGTCGCGGGATTCCGGCGGAGTCACGAGCAGGCCGAGGTGGTGCGGATCGTCGCGAGCACCGCGACCGGTTCGGCACAGCCGAGCGGTGTACTACGGCGAGGACGGCATGTCCGCGACGGCGGTGCTGGCGCGCGATCTCGCGACGACCAGGCGTTTCGTCGCCGATACGCTGGGGCGGCTCGCGATCGACAGCCCGGCCGCGGAGCGGTTGCGGGACACGACGCGGGTGTTCCTGCGGACCGGCGGAAGCTATGTGCAGACGTCCGAGGAACTCGTCCTCCACCGGAACACCGTGAAGTACCGGCTGCAGAAGGCGGAGGACGAACGGGGGCGGCCGATCTCCGACAACCGGCTGGATCTCGAGTTGGCTCTGCACGTCTGTCATGTGCTCGGACGACCCGTGCTGATTCCCAAGGAGAAGCGTTCGTCCGGCCGCTGACCCGATTTTTGTGCAGGATCGACAAGAGAAGCGTCGAAGTTGGTCTCGTGGGGACGTGTCCTGGATCACGCCGGCAGCATAGTGTCGTGCATCACAACCGATACGTGCTCGTCGGACCGAGGAGCTGTAGATGCCCTTCTCCCGCTTTCCCTTCCTCCCCTGGAACGTCCCCGCCGAGGATCGCTCTCGTGCGGCGGTCCGGGACGACAGGCTCGAACTCACTTACGCTCAGCTCGACGACCGAACCCGCGCTGTCGCAGCACAGTTCGCGCGGCACGGCGTCGGCGCGGGCGACATCGTCGCGATCATGCTGCCGAACCGGGTCGAACTGCTCGTCGCGATGCTCGCGTCGTGGCGTCTCGGTGCTGCTGCGACACCCGTCAATCCGGCGTTCACGGAATCCGAAGCGGCCTATCAGATCTCGGACTCCGGCGCTGTCCTGGTGGTCAACCACTCGGTGGACGCACCGGCCGGCGGCCGACCCAGCATCGCAGTGGACGATCTCGCCGACGAGGGCGACGGCCCCGACCCTGTGGCCCTGCGCGGCGACGAATTGAGCCTGGTCATCTACACCAGCGGGTCCACCGGACGGCCGAAGGGCGTGATGCTCGATCACGACAACGCCGAGGCCATGTCGTCGACGATGGCGCAGCATTTCCGTCTCACCGCCGACGACCACTGCATGCTCGTCCTGCCATTGTTCCACGTCAACGCGATCATGGTGAGTGCACTGGCGGTCTGGCGTTCGCACGGACAGCTCAGTGTCATCGGGTCGTTCTCCGCGACCCGGTTCTTCGACCACGTGGAAAAGCTCCGTCCCACATACTTTTCCGCTGTACCCGCGATCTACGCGATGCTCGCGGCGTTGCCCGACACCGTGAGCCCCGACACCTCGTCGCTGCGGTTCGTGGTGTGCGGCGCCGCGCCGGTATCGAAGGAACTGCTGCAGCGGTGCCACGACCGCTTCGGCTTCGTCATGGTCGAGGGATACGGACTCACCGAAGCGACCTGTGCGTCCGCCTGCAATCCCGTCGACGGTGTCCGCAAACTCGGAACGGTCGGACCGGCACTGCCCGGACAGCGGATCGGGATCATGTCCCCGGAGGATGAACTGCTGGCACCCGGCGAGACAGGGGAGGTGGTCATCGCGGGACCGACGGTCATGCGTGGCTACCTCGATCGCCCCGATGCGACCGCCGAGACCGTCCGCGACGGTTGGCTGCACACCGGGGACATCGGGCTCCTGGACGAGGACGGTTATCTGCGCATCGTCGACCGCGTCAAGGACATGATCATCCGCGGAGGTGAGAACATCTATCCCAAGGAGATCGAAACCGTCCTGACCTCGGTCGACGACGTTCTCGAAGCCGCGGTCGTCGGGCGGCCCGACCCGGTCCTCGGCGAGGTTCCCGTCGCCTACGTGGAGCTGTACCCGGATGCGACGACGACCGCCGAGGACCTCCTCGAGCACTGCCGGCGGCACCTGATGCGCGCGAAGGTGCCCGAGCGGATCGACATCCTCGACGCGCTACCGAAGAACCCCGTCGGCAAGATCGACAAACCCTCACTCAGGCGCGCATTGCAACACGCCTGACCCTCATCCCTCGTCCTACCTCGACGCGAGTGCCCCTCGCGGTGATGAGCCCTGCCCACCTTCAGGAGTCACAATGGGATTCAAGACGGCAGACATGCCACCGGTCGACCCGGCCACCTACGACGACATGCCCTTCATGGAGCGCATGCGGGTGCTGGCGACCCACTGGGCCGAATACGGTTTCGGCAGCCCCAAACAGATGCACATGCTCTACGTGTACAAGCTGATCTTCTACGTTCTCGGTGGGGTGGCGGTCGTCGGACTCACCACGCCCGGACTGGGTTTCGCCGATCTCGCCGACTGGTGGGGCGAGCCGATCGTCTACCAGAAGCTGATGGTGTGGACGATCCTGTTCGAGATCACCGGCTACGCGTCGTCCTCCGGCCCGCTGGCGTTCAAGTTCAAGCCGTTCACGGGTGGCTGGCGTTACTGGACCCGCCGCGGCACCCTGCGGCTCCCACCCTGGCCGAAGGTGGTGCCGTTCACCCGCGGTGACCATCGCACCGTCGTCGATGTCGCGATCTACTTCGCGCTCCTGGCCACGCTGCTGTTCCTGCTGCTCGGACCCGGCGTCACGACCGCTACCCTGCCGGGAAGCGAGGTCGGGTTGCTCCCGCAGTGGGCGCTGCTGACCTATGTCGGCCTCATCGTCGTCATGGGTCTGCGCGACCGCGTGGTCTTCCTGGCCGCACGCTCGGAACAGTACGTCGCCGTCATGTTCTTCTTCGGCATCTTCAGCAACCACGTCGACATGATCCTGGCCGCCAAGATCGCGCTGGTCACCGTGTGGTTCGGCGCAGGTGTCTCCAAATTCGGTCACCACTTCACCAATGTGATCCCGCCGATGCTCAGCAACACCCCGTGGATCACTTCGAAGCGGTTCAAGCGCTCGCTCTACCGCAACTTCCCGCAGGATCTTCGTCCGTCGAAGGTCAGCTGGTTCCTTGCCCACGTCTGCGGCACCGTCGTCGAACTCGTCGTCCCGCTGGTGCTGCTGTTCTCGACGAACACGACGATCACCTGGCTCGCCATCATCGGCATGGTCATGTTCCACATCTTCATCACCTCGACCTTCCCGCTGGCGGTCCCGCTCGAGTGGAACGTCTTCTACATGTTCGCCGCCGTCTGGCTCTTCGGTGGATTCCCCGCCGGCGCCGCTACGGGGTGGGCGACGTGAGCTCCGTTTGGATCCTCGCGCCGATCCTCGTCGCCTTCCTGCTGTTCCCGATCCTCGGCAACCTGCGCCCCGACCTCGTCTCCTTCCTGCCGTCGATGCGTCAGTACGCCGGCAACTGGGCGTCGGCCCTGTGGGCCTTCCGCGGTGACGAGGCGGAGAACAAGCTCAACGAGAACCTCACCAAGTTCAACGACAACCAGATCGACCAGCTGAGTGGGGCGTTCGGCAAGGAGGTCGCCGAGATCTTCATGCAGAAGGCAGTCGCATGGCGCACCATGCACAGCCAGGGTCGCGGCCTGATGTCGCTGATGATGCGGCACCTCGACAAGCTCGAGAACTACCGCATCCGCGAAGGCGAGTTCACCTGCACGACCCTGGTGGCTGGCAGTTCGGCGACGGTCACCTGCACAACGAGCAGACCATCAGCGCGGTGCAGGAACGGTGCCGGTTCGAACCGGGAGAATGCGTCATCGTGTGGATCGAGTCCCAGCCGATCCATCGGAAGACGCTGGATTACAAGGTGATCGACGCGGCGCTCGGTGTCGTCGAGCGCGGTCACTATCACATCGAGGACGCGGTCTCTGCGCAGCCGTGGCTGCCCGACGGCCCGATCCCGCACACCGTCACCTGGCGGATGGCCGGCTACGAACCGGCCGGGACGGCCTACCTCCACCCGCAGGTCCGGCCCGATCGTGTCAAGGTTGGAGCATGACCGACGCGGTGATAGTCGGCAGCGGGCCCAACGGGCTCGCTGCCGCCGTCGTCCTCTCCTCCGAGGGCGTACGGGTACGAGTGCTCGAGGCAGCAGAGACGATCGGTGGCGGTACGCGCAGCAGCGAACTGACCCTGCCGGGCCTGCTCCACGACGAATGCAGCGGCTTCCACCCGCTGGCCGTGGACACACCCTTCAGCCGGGAGTACGACCTCGCGGAACACGGGCTGAGCTGGTCGTGGCCCGAGGTGCAGTACACCCACCCGCTCGACGGCGGACGTGGCGGCGCGGCCTATCGATCCGTGGCCGACACCGCCGCGGAACTCGGGACCGACGGGGCCAGGTGGCACCGGATCTTCGGCGCACTGACCGAACGATTCGGCGGCATCACCGAGGACTTCCTGCGCCCGATGCTGCACGTGCCCGTCCATCCGGTGTTACTCGCCAGATTCGGGATGTTCGCCGCGATGCCCGCCGACGTGCTCGCACGCGCCTGGTCCACACCCGAGGCGCGCGCCCTCTTCGGTGGGGTGGCGGCCCACGCCCTGCGGTCCTTCGGCTCGCCGATGTCCTCGGCCATCGGGCGTCGC
>LATQ01000001.1:1422212-1440688 GCA_001017865.1 Rhodococcus sp. IITR03 | reverse complement strand
GCACTGACATTCATCGGCACACTGTTGAGTTCTCAAAGAACACGCGCACATCATCACGCTCCGGACTGACGTCCGACCCGCTCTGAGGCAACTGTTCCAGCCTACTTCCTCATCCTCACGAACGCAAGTCCGTGTGGTTTTCGGAACCAGGGGCGGCTCGAAACCTTACCAGAAGGTTCGTGGCCATCAAATTCGCAGGCGCCTTCGTCCAACCTCGTTGTCCCGTTCCTCTCGGCCCGGTCGGTGTCCGTGTCGCTCTGACCTGGAATAAGTTACGCGAACATCTCCGAGAACACCAAATCGCCAGGTCAAGGGCGGTTTCGGTAGCATGGAGCCCCTCACGGGAGGGGTAGGACGACCCCTCCATCGTGGTGCTCGTCGCGTCCGCTCACGGATCGTCCTACTTCTCGAGTAACGTTCACCGTTGAGCTGAGCGAGGAAGGGTGCCGTGACGTCGACGGGGAACATGGTGGGGTTGTTCGCCGGTATCGGCGGTCTGGAGCTCGGACTCGGGCGACACGGGTGGAACACCGAACTCCTCTGCGAGATCGAGCCGGGTGCTCAGGCAGTACTACGTACGCGCTTCCCCGACGTTCCGCTCCATCCGGACGTCACGCGTCTCCGCTCTCTCCCCCGCGATACGGAACTGGTCGCCGCAGGCTTCCCGTGCCAGGACCTCTCTCAGGCCGGACGCACGGCCGGCATCACGGGTTCGAAGTCCGGACTCGTGGACGAAGTGTTCCGTCTCGTGAAGCGTAAGAACGGCCCGCGCTGGCTCGTCGTCGAGAACGTTCCCTTCATGCTGCAGCTCGGCCGGGGTGCAGCGATGCGCCACATCACCGACGCCTCGAGGAGCTCGGCTACATGTGGGCCTACCGCGTCGTCGATGCCCGCGCCTTCGGTCTCCCCCAGCGTCGGCACCGCGTCCTGATGGTCGCCTCTCGTACCGACGATCCCCGCACGGTGTTGTTCGGCCAGGACGCCGGCATGCCCATGGAGGGCAATCCCGATCTGTTCCCCTGCGGCTTCTACTGGACCGAGGGTGTGCGCGGTCTCGGATGGGCAGTCAACGCCGTGCCCACGCTCAAGGGCGGTTCGACGCTCGGTATCGCCAGCCCTCCGGCCGTGCGACTGCCGTCCGGTGAGATCGTCACCCCCGGCCTGACCGACGCGGAGAGGCTCCAAGGCTTCGACGCCGATTGGACGGCTCCTGCCGTCGAGGCGCCCGGCGTCCGTGCCGGACACCGGTGGCGTCTGGTCGGCAATGCGGTCAGCGTGCGGATGGCGTCATGGGTGGGCCACCGTCTGAACAACCCCATCGCATACAGCTCCGACCACGAGACCCCGCTGCTTCCGGGCGACACGTGGCCGACCGCCGCGTGGGGTGCCCGCGGACAGGCGTTCCGCGTGCACGAGTCGCAGTGGCCCGTCCAGGCTCCCTACGAGGACCTCGGCGGTTTTCTCCTCGACGCCCGTCTGCTGTCGGCGCGGGCAACGGCAGGATTCCTCCGACGCGCACGCTCCGGCAACCTGCGCTTCCTGCCCGGATTCCTCGAGGACGTCGAGAACCACCTCGAACGCATGGGTGGCTTTCCGCGAGTGGCGGCCTGAAAGCCACTGTGATGGTGTCGTCGGATCGGCCCGGGACGGATCCGCGTACGAGTGCGCGGATGAGCCGGCAACGCCGACGCGACACCGTTCCCGAAGTGGCGTTACGTAAGGAACTGCATCGCCGGGGGCGGCGGTTCTTCGTCGACCGCGCTCCTCTGCCGGGTATGCGACGCCGGGCCGACCTCGTCTTCCCTCGTCGTCGGGTCGCGGTCTACGTGGACGGATGCTTCTGGCACAGCTGCCCGCAGCACGCGACGTTCCCGAAGAACAACGCCGAGTGGTGGGCGGCCAAGCTCGCCGCCAACGTGCAGCGCGACCGGGACACCGACGCGCGTCTGCAGGCCGCGGGCTGGACGGTGGTGCGGGTGTGGGAGCACGAGGATCCCGTCGTCGCCGCGACGCGCGTGGAGGATGCTCTGTCGCTCCGCCGGAAACGGATGTAGGGCCGGCGCAGGGTGATCCCCCGCACCGGCCCTGGCACCGATCCGATCAGCCCTTCGTGAGCTGGGCGTACCTGGCGACGTGCTGTTCGGCGGTGCCGAACTCGTACTCGATCGCGGTCAGTCGCTTGAAGTAGTGCCCGACGGCGAGCTCCTCCGTCATACCCATGCCGCCGTGGAGTTGGACGGCGTTCTGGCCGACGAAGCGTGCCGCACGGCTGATCGTCGCCTTCGCGGCCGAGACCGCGCGTGCCCGCGTGGCGTCGTCGCTGTCGAGATGAAGAACGGCCAGGTAGGCGGCGGACACCGCCTGCTCGACCTCCATGTACATATCGACCATGCGGTGCTGGAGCGCCTGGAAGCTGCCGATGGGCTGACCGAACTGCTGGCGCTGCTTGGCGTACTCGACGGTGTCGGCGAGCACCTTGCGCATCAGACCCACGGCTTCGGAGGACACGGCGGCGGTCGCCTCGTCGACGCGCGCGAGACGGACGGCCATGCGTTGCCCTCCTCGCCGAGCAGCGAGTCGGCTGGCAGTCTCAGACCCGAGAAGACGATGTCGGAAGCGCGTCGGTCGTCGATCGTGCGGTAGGAGTGGATCTCCACACCGCTCGGCGGGTTCGCGGGGTCGAAGTCGACGAGGAACAGCGAGATGCCGTCGGTGTCGGTGCGCTCGCCCGACGTGCGGGCGGTGACGAGCAGATGCGTCGCGAGCGGAGCGCTGGTGACGACGATCTTCTCACCGTCGACGACCCACTCGTCGCCCTCGCGACGCGCGGTGGTGGACACGTCGTGGAAGACGTATCCGGAGGTGGGTTCGGTCGCGGCGAACGCCGTGACGGCTTCACCGGCAGCGATCGCCTCGAGGACGGACCGGGCTCGATCGACCCCTGCACGACCGAGCAGCCCGCCCCCGAGGACGACCGTGTCGACGTACGGTTCGATGACGAGTGCGTGCCCGAGTGCCTCGGACACCACCATCAATTCGACCGGTCCGCCGCCCATCCCCCCCACCTCTTCCGGAAGCGTGGCCCCGAGGATTCCGAGATCCTCGGCGAATGCCCGCCACACCTCCGGTTGCCAACCATCGCCGGTGGTCGCGACCTTCCGATTTTGCGCCAGGTCGTAGCGACCGGCGAGGAACTTGGTGACCGAATCACGAAGGAGCTCCTGCTCCTTGCTCAAACCGAAGTCCATCAGAGCCCCAATGCTGCTTTGGCGAGAATATTTCGCTGGATCTCGTTGCTGCCGGCGTAGATCGACCCGGCACGGTCGTTGAAGTAACGCAGCGGCGCGACGGCCTGCCACTCCTCACCGCTGACGTAACCGTCGGCGGGCGGCACGTAGTCGGCCACCGGACCACCGGGCGCGGTGATGTGCGGCTGGTAGACCCGACCACGCGGACCGGCTGCCTCGAGGGCCAGCTGGGTGATCGTCTGGCTGAGTTCGGTGCCCAGGATCTTGAGCATCGACGATGCAGGACCGGGGTTCTTGCCCGCGGACAGCGCTGCGAGAGTGCGGTATTCGAGGATCTCGAGTACTTCGGTGCGGATACGCGCCTCGGCGAGCTTGGCGGAGAACGCCGGATCGTCGATGAGCCTGCCACCCGACGGACCGGGCTGTTCGGCGGCCGCCTCGGCGATCCGCTCGGCCATGACCTGCAGGCCGGCGCTGCCGCCGCTCCCCCACGTTCGAAGACGAGCAGGTATTTCGCGACGGTCCAGCCGTCGTCGATCTTCCCGAGGACGTTCTTCTTCGGGACACGCACACCGTCGAAGAAGACCTGGTTCTGCACTTCCTCACCGGACGTCATGACCAGAGGGCGGATCTCGATGCCGGGCGAGGTCATGTCGATGAGCAGGAAGGTGATGCCCTGCTGCTTGCGGCCCGTCTTCGACGTGCGCACGAGCGCGAACATCCAGTTCGCCTCGGTGGCGTGCGTGGTCCAGATCTTGCTGCCGGTGACGATCAGGTCGTCGCCGTCGTCGACCGCCGCCATGCTGAGCGACGCGAGGTCGGAGCCGGCCTCGGGCTCGGAGTAACCCTGACAGAAGAAGACCTCGCCCGTGAGGATCCGGGGCAGGAAGTAGCTCTTCTGCTCCTCGGTGCCGTAGGCGACGATCGCGTGCGCGACCATGCGGATGCCCATCGGCGACAGGTTCGGGGCGCCCGCGAGGATCGACTCGCGGCTGAAGATGTAGTGCTGCGTCTGCGTCCAGTCGCATCCGCCGTACTCGACCGGCCAGGCCGGCGCCGCCCAACCACGCTCATGGAGGATGCGCTGCCACTCCATGCTCGCCTCGTGGTCGGAGTACACGCTCGTCGCGAGTCGGCCGGCCCGCCGCAGTTCGGGCGTCAGCTTCTCCTCGAGAAACGATCGCACCTCGTCTCTGAAGGCGGCGTCGGCCTCTGACCACGCAAGTTCCATGTCTTCTCCCCGCAGAGCGCGACCGCCGTTGCCGGGCCGTCGTGCGAATTGTCGTTAACTTTTTGAGAGTGGTACGAAATCTACTTCCGCCCCAGCGGGCTCGTCAATAGACGGATTTCACCTGCGGTACCGGCAGGATCTCCGACCGGGGAAGCGATCGATCGAGTCCCCGACTCCGGGTGGAGCGTCCACTCGAAATGTAGACGGAACGTTCACTCGTAGCGCACGAACCGGAACGGTGGCGTTTCACCTCGTGACTGCGGTCACACACTCTGGTAGAACCTTGTTCTTGAGAATGCAAACATCACTCTTGCGCGTCGGCGAGCATCGAAACTTCGGAGGACATTCGAGTGAAGTTCTGGAGCGGGACCGCATTCATGAAGACCGCGGAGATGCCGGCCGTCGCCCGCATGCTCGACGACGCCGGATTCCACGGCCTGCTCGTCTCGGACCACCTGATCTACCGAAAGAGATGAAGACCGCCTATCCCGGGCACGAGAGCGGCAAGCCGTTCTGGTCGCCGGAGACCGAATGGCCCGACGCCTGGGTGCTCATCGGTGCGATGGCCGCCGTGACGAAGAACCTGCACTTCGGCAACAACGTCTACATCGCGCCGTCCCGGCCGATCCTCGAGGTCGCCAAGCAGGTGGGCACCGCCGCCACGATCGCCGGTGGTCGCGTCTCCATCGGACTGTCCGCGGGATGGATGCGCGAGGAGTTCGAACTGCTCGGCCAGGACTTCGACAACCGCGGACCCCGGCTGAACGAGATGATCCGGGCGCTCCGCGAACTGTGGAAGGGCGGATGGGTCTCGTTCCGAGGCGAGTACTACGACATCCCCGAGATGACCATCGAACCCCACCCACCGAGCCCGGTGCCGATCCTGTGCGGTGGTGAATCCGGACCGGCGCTCCGACGTGCCGCGCGCTATTGCGACGGCTGGGTCGGCACCGCCTACACGATCGACGTCGCCGAGCAGTGGATCGATCGCATCAACGGCTACCGCCGCGAGTACGGACGCGAGAACGAGCCCTTCGACTTCATCGTCGGCCTGCGCGACGAGCCGTCCGTGGAGCTGTACCGACGGGCGGAGAAGATCGGCATCACCGGCGTCATGGTCTCGCCGTGGGCGAACTGGGAGGCCACCCACTCGGGCGACCACGATCACCTCCTCGGCACCGCCGAGCAGTACCGCGCGCCGATCGAGACTTCGCCGAGAGGATCATCACGAAGCTCACGTGAGCGCAACCGGAAACAGCAATCCTCGAACGAGAAAACCCTCACCGACAGGATCGATGAGGGTTTGGTCTGTGTGCCCGAAGGGATCGAACCCTGGCCTGTCAGGCGTTTGCAGCCAGTTCCCGGCCCTGAAAGTACCTGGAGTGCGTGCGACGAAGCGTCTCGAGGGAGTCGCTCACCAGCGAAACAATCTCCACATCTTTGTCCGTTCGAGACTTCTCGAGCTCGAGACGCCGACGCATAGCAGCACGTCGTCCCTCGACGCCGGGGAATGACGTAACCGTCCGGTCGGCAGTCTTCCGGTTGTACTCGATCACGAAAGCCGTCACTGTTCCATCCCCTTCCGCTGTGCGTCTCGAAGCAGCTGCTCTACATCGTCGAGCATAGTAGAGAGTTCGGCTTCGTCTTCCAGCACCTTGTACCCGATCTCGCGAACCTCTTCGGCAGATCGTCAAGACTGTTCCATACATAGCCGGAATCAGGAGACATCTCAGCAATCTTGTCCTTCGCCTCTTCGATCAGCCGGATCTGATTCGAGGAGATCCCCTGAAGCTTCGAGGCAATCCCACTCCAACCACCAGACCCCGTGACTCGCTCATATCTGATACTTCGGCCGGCCAAGTCGCCCAACCGTTCGTACGTGTTCGCCCACTTGCTCTGGAGTTGTGTACGAACTTGAACCTCGGCCATCGCACGCCGAAGCTTCAGATGGACGTGAACGGCGCGGTACCCGTTGTGGTGCTCGACCCGTAGATCTTTCACTGCCTTTTCAGGTCCATCCCGAAGGCCCGAGCGATGGCAGCAGCGACTCTGTCCTGCTCATGCAGCGTCATCTCGCGTCCACTCGGACGCCGGCGATATCAACGATGTTGGTCAAAGGTCCAGAGGAAAGGCGGACCAGCTTGTCACGGAGCGTGTCGATCGTCTTCGCTCGGTAAGTGATGTCCACCTCGGAATGTGAATGAGGCAAGATCGTCTTCCACGGCAGAGCATGGACGATGCCGTGAACCTCTGCCGCCAACTCGTCGTACCAGATCATGACGTCGTCGTAGTCGGGAGCGCCCTCCGGTGTCGCGACATTGTCACGGAGGCACTGGGCAAGAATCTCCATCTGTTTGTTGGACCAGGGCCGATCTTGCACACACCCTCCTGTAGTCCGGGGGAAGTCACGTGACGTCCCTTGCGGAGTGAAGATAGCCACAAAGATGTCGCTGAAGCCGGTCAGCAAGCCGTGTCGATTCTGTGTCGTGGCGACTCCGTAACCAGATACGAGAAAACCCTCACCGGAAGTACCGGTGAGGGTTTTCGTGTGTGCGCCCGAAGGATTCGAACCCCTAACCTTCTGATCCGTAGTCAGATGCTCTATCCGTTGAGCTACGGGCGCATGTGTATTCAATTGTCGTTGGTGACGCTACACCAACTGGCGGAGGCGAGAGGATTTGAACCTCCGGTCCCCGGTAAGGGGGACAACTCATTAGCAGTGAGTCCCATTCGGCCGCTCTGGCACGCCTCCTCGGGGATTCGATGCTCTCGAACCGCCGGATCGAAACATTACACATGCCCCGAGGGGAAACGCAAAACGCCTGGTCAGAGGCGTGTAGATGGACGGTCTCCCCCATCCTGCCGACAGGCGGTCCCACGACGAGGAGCATAATCGGCTCGTGACTCCACGGACCCGCCCCGACCTCGAATCGATCCCCGCCTACGTTCCGGGCCGCTCGTTCCCCGGTGCGGTGAAGCTCGCCAGCAACGAGACCACCATCGGCCCGCTCCCCAGCGTCCGGGAGGCGATCGCCGACGCTGCCGCAGGCTCAACCGCTACCCCGACAACGGCGCGACCGAGCTCGTCGCGGCACTGTCGGAGCGACTCGGCGTCCCGACCGAGCGGATCGCCGTGGGCTGTGGATCGGTGAGCCTGTGCCAGGAGCTCGTGCAGATCACGTGCGATGCGGGCGACGAGGTGATCTTCGCGTGGCGGTCGTTCGAGGCGTACCCGATCATCGCGGCCGTCGCCGGCGCGACCGCCGTGCGCGTCCCGAACACCGCGGACCACGGGCACGACCTGAAGGCCATGCTCGCCGCGATCACCGACCGCACGCGCCTGATCTTCGTGTGCAATCCCAACAACCCCACCGGGTCGCTGCTGGGCAAGGAGGAGCTCGCACAGTTCCTCGACGCCGTCCCCGAGCACATCGTCGTCGCCCTCGACGAGGCGTACTTCGAGTACGTCCGCCCCGAGCCCGGCGAGGATCTGCCGACGGTCTCGAGCTCGCGGAGGGTCGCAGCAACGTCGTCGTGCTCCGCACCTTCTCCAAGGCCTACGGTCTCGCCGGCATCCGCGTCGGATACGCGGTCGCCGACCCGTCCGTCGTGACGGCGCTGAGCAAGGTCCACACCCCGTTCTCCGTGAACTCGCTCGCTCAGACGGCTGCCGTGGCCTCGCTCGCCGCCGCGACCGAGTTGCTCGCGCGCACCGAGGGTGTCGTCGCCGAGCGGGAACGGGTCCACGCGGCACTCGTCGAGACCGGCTACGAGGTGCCCACGAGTGCCGCGAACTTCCTCTGGCTGCCGTTGGGTGAACGCTCCGCGGCGTTCTCCGAGGCCGCAGCGGAGGCGGGCGTGGTGCTGCGCAACTTCACGGGCGAGGGCACCCGGGTGACGATCGGCGACCCGCACGAGAACGACCTCTTCCTCGACTTCGCGACCGGGCAGGGACGGGCACTCGCCGGCATCGGCTGATCCTGTGACGAGACCCAACCGTTATGGCTGGGTATCGGTGGCGTGATCCGGCCCTGACAGACTCGGGCGGTCGGATCGGGCCGGGGTCGGAGGAACTGCATGGGGGCAGGCAAGGTGCGGCGCGCCCTGTCGGCCTGCGCAGTCGTCGGCTCATTGGTCGCCTTCGGTGGTGCGGCACCTGCCGGCGCTGCACCGTCGAGCACCGTCCCCTCGAACACCGTCCCGCTCCGGGTGATCGCATTCGGCGACCTGCACGGAAATCTGCTGCCCCCGCAGGGACTGCACGGCGAGGTCGTCCGGTCGGACGGTGTCTCGGTCCCCGCGGGCGGTGCGGCCTATCTCGCCGCCTACGTCCGCCAGCTCCGGGAGCAGGCCGACAACTCCGTGCTCTACGCCGTGGGCGACACGTGGGGTTCGTCGCCGCTCGAGTCGGGTCTGTTCCACGACGAGCCGACCATCGCCCTGCTCGACGAACTCGACCTCACCGCCGCGACCCTCGGCAACCACGAACTCGACCGCGGTTACGCCGAATTCGAGCGACTGCGGGACGGCGGTTGTCATCCGAAGGAAGGGTGCCTCTACACCGAACCGTTCGAGGGCGCGAACTTCCCGATTCTCGCGCCAACCTCACCACGTCGGACGGCACACCGGCCGCACTCCCCTACAGCATCGACTACGTCGACGGCCTGCCCGTCGGTGTCATCGGCGTCGTGCCGAGCAACACCCCCGACATGATCCGGCCCGATGCGATCGCGGGATTGCGGTTCGAGGACGAGATCGTCGCGGTCAATCGCACCGCCGACATCCTCGGCGCGCTCGGCGTCCGCTCGATCGTCGTGCTCTACAAGGGCGACATCGGAGCCATCGACGGCGACGATCCGTGCCCGAGCGGGGACAGCGGGGCGGCGGCGATCGCGACGTCCGTCTCCCCCGATGTGGACCTCATCATCACCTCCGACGGCGACCGACACTTCAACTGCACCTACACCGATCCGGCGGGCGAACCGCGCACCGTCGTGCAGGCGCTTCGCACGGGCGCATCCTGTCGGTTGCCGATCTCGTCATCGACCGGCAGAGCCGCGAGGTGCTGCGCGACCGGACCGTCGTCTTCACGCAGGTCGTCACGCACGACATCGACCCGGATCCGACCACCCTCGAGTTCGTCGACCGGGCGGTCGAGAAGTCGGCGGAGGTCGCGAACCGGTCCATCGTCCGTATCGGCGCCGACGTCACGCGCA
Source organism: Rhodococcus sp. IITR03 (assembly GCA_001017865.1). The sequence continues at coordinate 1,430,993 of LATQ01000001.1, read as the reverse complement.
GCAAGAGTCCGAGCGGAGAATCGGCGCTGGGCAATCTGGTGGCCGACGCGCAACTCGCCGCGACGCGACATCTCGGGGCGCAGATCGCCCTGATGAACCCCGGCGGACTCCGCGGCGACCTCCTCGCCGGCGACGGCACCGTCTCGTATCGGGAGACCTACGCTGTGCAGCCCTTCGGAACATGCTGCAGGTGCTCGACCTCACCGGCGCCCAACTCGACGTGCTGCTCGAGCAGCAGTTCCAGGACGGCCCGGGCGGCTCGGAGATCGAACGCATCCTGGCGCCCTCGCACAATCTCACCTACACGCTCGACCGCCTGGCGCCGCGCGGCGAACGGATCCGCTCGATCACGATCGACGGCGAGGCCGTCGACCCCGAACGCGTGTACAAGGTCGTGATGAACAACTTCCTGGCCGGTGGCGGAGACGGTTTCACGGTGTGCACGGAAGCGCACGGGTTGGTCGGCGCGGGCAAAGATCTCGACGCCTCAACAGCTATCTGGCGACCCGCTCACGAGTGGAACCGCCGACGGTCGACCGCATCCGTCTGCACTGAGACGGTGCCGTCGAGGCGCGGTCAGCGGAGTCCGAGGGCGTCCGCGAGGGTCGGCCACGCGGCCTTGATGTCGTCCTGCCAGTAGCTCCACGAATGCGTGCCCCACGGGCGGTAGACGACCTGCGCGGGGATGCCGAGTTCGCGGAGGCGACGGTCGTAGGTGACGGTGCACACGAAGGTGCCGATCTCGAGCGGCGCGCCGACGGTGAGCACGTCCTGGCCGGCGCCGAGATCGTGCGGGCCGAGCAGGCCGTTGCCGGTGCTGAGGAAGACCTCCTTGCCGCGCAGCTTCTCGGCGAGCAGGTAGGAGTCGTGCTCCTCCCACCGGGCGTCCTCGGGAGGTCCCCACATGTTGTCGGGGTTGCCGCCCTTGTATGCGACGGTCCCGCGGACGGTGTCGCGGGAACGGTCGCGAGAGGTGTCGTAGCAGCCGCTGAGCGCCGCGACGCCCTGGTAGAGGTCGGGATTGCGGGTGATCAGGGACATCGCGCCGGTGGCGCCCATCGACAGTCCCGCGACGGCGTTGGTGCCGTTGCCGTCGAATTCGGCGTCGATCAGCGGGGGTAGTTCCTCGGTCAGGAAGGTCTCCCACTTGTTGACACCGAGGACGGGGTCGGGATTGTTCCAGTCGGTGTAGTAGCTCGCGGTGCCACCGACGGGAAGGACGACGTTGGTGTTCTTGTCGGCGAAGAACTCCTCGATGTCGGTGCGTTGCGTCCACGTGCTCTCACGGAACTCGGACTCCTCGCCGGCGCTGACGCCGTCGAGCAGGTAGAGGGTGGGGCGCGGCCCCGCCGAGGCCGGGTGCAGCACCTGCACCGGCACGATCCGATTCATCGCGGCCGAGTGGACGAACAGCTTCGTCTGCCGGTCGCCGACGCGCTCGACGTGGTCGATCCTGGCCGACGCCGGTTGCATCTGGGGCGGTTGGGCATGGGCCGGTCGGGCATGGGCCATCACTGTGCCGGAGACCGGCATCATCAGGCCACCGCCACAGCCGCCGCAAGTCTCTTCACCATCGAACTCCCCGTCCCCCGACGACCTGCAGTGATCTCACAGTCACTACCTGTACCCGGTCAAGCGGACCTGCACGCGACCCTAATACTCACCCTCCGATTCGTGACGAATAGGAGGATGTACGGCCGCGTCGCCCCCGCCGGAAGGCGGGAGCGACGCGTGGGAGCCGAGTCGATCAGCGGAGGTGGTGCACCTCCTGCAGCCCGTAGACCGGGGTCGGGATGCCCTCGTAGCGCGCTTTGAGCTGCAGCGCCAGGTAGAGCGAGTAGTGCCGCGACTGGTGCAGGTTGCCGCCGTGGAACCACAGGCCGTCCTGCTGCGTCGGCTTCCACATGTTGCGCTGCTCACCCTCCCAGGGACCGGGGTCCTTGGTGGTGTCGGAGCCCAGGCCCCAGCACTTGCCCACCTTGTCGGCGACCTCCTGTGAGATCAGGTCGGCGACCCAGCCGTTCATCGAGCCGTAGCCGGTCGCATAGACGACGAGATCGGCCTCGAGTTCGGTGCCGTCCTCGAGGATCACCGACGTCTCGGTGAGTTCGCGGACATTGCCGTGGGCGAGCTTGATGTCGCCGTTCGCGACGAGTTCCGAGGCGCCGACGTCGATGTAGTAGCCGGATGCGCGACGCAGGTACTTCATGAACAGACCCGAACCGTCGTCACCCCAGTCGTGCTGGAAGCCCGCCTTCTCCAGCCGGTCGTAGAACTCGGCGTCGCGTTCGCGGATCTTCTCGTAGATCGGGATCTGGAACTCGTGCATGATCCGGTACGGCAGGGACGCGAAGGTCAGGTCGGCCTTCTGGGTCGTGACACCGGCGGCGAGGGCCCGCTCGGAGTACAGGTCGCCGAGGCCGAGGTCCATCAGCGAATCGGATCGGACGATGTGCGTCGACGAGCGCTGCACCATGGTGACGTCGCGCCGACCTCCCAGAGGGCACCGCAGATGTCGTGCGCACTGTTGTTGGCACCGATCACGACGGCCTTCTTGCCGGCATAGGCGTCCGGGCCGGGTGGGCGCTGGAGTGGTGCTGTTCGCCGCGGAACAGGTCCATCCCGGGGAAGTCGGGGATGTTCGGCTTACCCGACATGCCGGTCGCAATGACGAGCTGCTTGGGCCGGAGAACCACCGGTTCGCCGTCGCGCACGACATCGACGGTCCATTCGCCCGTCTCCTCGTCGTAGCTCGCCGAGGTGCACTCCGACTTCGACCAGTAGGGAACCTCCATCACCTTCGTGTACATCTCGAGCCAGTCCGCGATCTTGTCCTTGGGCGCGAAGACCGGCCAGTTGTCGGGGAAGGGCATGTACGGCAGGTGGTCGTACCAGACGGGGTCGTGCAGACACAGCGACTTGTAGCGTCCGCGCCACTGGTCGCCGGGACGGTCGTACTTGTCGAGCACGATCGCGGGAACACCGAGCTGACGCATGCGCGCACCGAGCGCGATACCGCCCTGACCACCACCGATGATCACGACGTAGGGCTGACGCGTGTAACCGAGTTCGCGTTCCTCGATCTCGCGCTGCTCCGACCACGTGACGCGGTGCTTGTCCGCACCGTGCTTCGTGCCGCGGGGACGACGCGTGCCCTTGTTCTCCTCGTAGCCCTTCAGTTCCTGCATCGTGGTCAGCAACGTGAAGGCGCGGTCCTCGCCGCTCTCCTCGTCGTGCTTCAGACGCAGATGGCCGACGCCGCGACCGACCGCGGTCTCGAACGCGATCCAGGCGCTGAGCACGCCGTCGTCGTCGCTCGCCGGTTCGGTGGTGCGGAAGCCGCTCGGGTCGGTGTCGTCGAGTCGCGCGTGCAGCATGTCCGAGACGCCCTCGCGTCCCTCGACGGTCTTGAGGTTCCAGGTGAAGGCGACCAGGTCGCGCCAGAAGGAATCGGTGCCGAACAGGCCCGCAGCGACGTCGACGTCGCGCTGCGCGAGGGCGGTTTCGAAAGCCTGCAACCAGGCGTCGACGCGTTCGTCGGGCGTCGCGGTGCCGGAGGTCGTGGGCTTGTCGAGGGTGTCGGTCATGGTGAGTCCTTTCCCGTGGTGATGTGATCCAGGACACTCCCCGTGACCGCTCCCCCACAAGCGTTGCGTCACGTTGCACGGCACCCGATTTGTGGCGCAGCACACATTTGCCGCCTATGCTCCGATGACGACGACGAAGAGGAGACCGTGACCACGTTCAGCGCGATCGCGCCCGGCACCGACCTGTCGCGCTACGCGCGCGAGTTGACGCGGATGCACGACGCGGTCATCGGCGGCGCCCGGTCACCCATGCGGCCCCGTCCGCTCGTGTCCCGTTCGTGCAGCGCGTGCTCGACGCACGCCGATCCCACCGGCACCAACGAACGCAGCCGGCTGCCCGTTGCGGAGGTCGAGCGAGCCGCGCATCCGCTCTCTCCGCGGTGATCGGCGATCTCGAACAGGTCATCACGCCCGTCGCCGACGCCTCGCACCTGCTGCTGGTGGTGACCGACGCCGACGGCGTGATCCTCTGGCGCAGCGGTTCGGCACCGATCCGGTCACGCGCCGACACCCTCGGTTTCCAGGAGGGGACGGTGTGGACCGAGTCGACCGTCGGCACGAACGCCATCGGCACGGCGCTCGCGGAGGCCGCGCCGGTCCAGTTGTTCTCGGGTGAGCACTTCGAGACGACCCAGCACCCCTGGTACTGCACCGCCGCCCGATCCACGATCCGATCCGCGGCGACCGCATCGTCGACGTCAGCGGTCCCGCGCTGACCCTGCACCCGGCCATCATCGCCCTCGTCGACACCGCCGTCCGGCTCGCCGAAGCGCAACTGTGGCGGCGGCACGAGGTGCGGCTCGAACGGCTGCGCACCGAGGCCGCTCCTTTGTTGTCGTCGACGCGGGGACCGGTGCTGCTCGTCGACGAGGACGGCTGGTCGCGCACGCCTCCGGTATCGCCGCCGAGCGGGTCGCGGTTCCGCGGCACGCACGCCCGCTGACCGTTCCCGGTATGGGACTGTGTGTGCCCGAGCGTCTTTCGCACGGCTGGTTGATCCGCGGCGCGGCCTCGTCGTCGCGCATGCGGATGGTGCTGCACGTGTCGTCGTCGCCCACGGTGGAGGTGTTCGGGGACGACGACTCGTGGCGCAGCATCGTCACCGCACGTCAGGCCGAGATCCTGCTGTTGCTGCACGAGCGCGGCCCGGAGGGCATGACGGTCGCAGCGCTCAGCCGGGCCCTCTACGGGGACGACGACCATGCCGTGTCGGTCCGCGCCGAGGTGTCGCGACTGCGACGCGCGATCGGGGACGTGATCGAGAGCAAGCCGTACCGGCTCGCCGCGACCGTCGACCTGTCGCTGGATCTCGGTGCGGACGAACGCCTCGCCGACTCCGAGTTCGTCCGCCGCTCGGGGGCGCCGGGGGTGCGGGCGCTCGGCGGCTCCCACTGACACGGCCGGGGGCATGTTTCCGCCCCACGGGGACCGGGAACGCACCAGTGAACCCGAGTCGCCGAACATGCTGGAGACACAATGACCGTTCTCGTCGTCACGGACAGTCCCGAAGGTCCGACCCAGAAGATCGCCCGACTCGTCGCCGACGCCTCGGAGAGCGGGACATCGACGTCACCGTCGGTGACACCTCCGATCTCGAGCGGTCGGAGGAGTTCGAGGGCGTCGTCTTCGGAGGCGAGGTCGACGCCGGCGAGTACTCGCCCGACACCGTCGAACTGTTGTCGTCGCGGGCCTCCGGCTGAGTCAGCAGCTCGTATGGCTGTTCGCGGTGGGCGACGAAACCGCCGAGGACACACCGGATCTGGTGTCCGAACTCGCCGCGCTCGACTACCGGTCGTTCGGTCCGTCCGCAGGCGAGGACGAGGTGCGGTCGTGGGCCGCCTTCATCGCCGACGAGATCGACGGACACAGCTGAACCTGCACGTCCCCCCGAGCGAAGGGCCGCCATGCTCCACACGGATGTCGCACCGGGTGTGCATCGCCTCGCGCACGCCGACGTCAACGTCTACCTGATCGAGGACGACACCGGAGTGACCGTCGTCGACACGGGACTGCCGCGACCGCCGGGCGCATCGAAGAGGCGATCTCACGCATCGGTCGTCGAATCGACGACGTGCAGGGAGTCGTCCTCACGCACGCCCACTTCGATCACGTCGGGTCGGCGAAGCGGCTGCGTGAACGGTGGCGGGTGCCGGTGTGGGCGCATCGCGACGAGAAGTTCCTCGCCGCCCACCCCTATCGCTACCAGCACGAACGCAACCGGCTGCTCTATCCCGTCCGATATCCCGCCTGCATCCCCGTGCTCGCCCGGATGACCGTTGCAGGTGCGCTGTGGGTGCGCGGGGTCGACGACGTGACGCTCTTCCACGACTCCGAACCGCTCGACCTGCCGGGCCGCCCCGTCCCCCTGCACACCCCCGGCCACACCTACGGGCACTGCGCGCTGCATCTCCCGGACCGCGACACCGTGATCGTCGGCGACGCCATCGTCACCCTCGATCCGTACACGGGCAGGCACGGTCCGCAGATCGTCTCGGGTGCGGCGACCGCCGACAGCAGGACCGCCCTCGCCTCGCTGGCGGCCATCGCCGGCACCGGCGCGAAGCACGTCCTCGTCGGCCACGGTGAACCGTGGCACGACGGTGCGGCCGCGGCCGTGGAACGAGCAGTGGCCGCCGGACCGAGCTGACAGATCGCGATCCACTCCCCGGGATCGGCGCCTGGCGTTCCACCTGGATCCTCGAGGAGAAGAGGGTCGCCACCCGGAGGTAGAAACGAGAAGAGGTTCCGACTCCCTGTTCGGGTGCCGGAACCTCTTCTTCTGCGGAAGCGGAGGGATTTGAACCCCCGTTGGTGTTACCCAAGCTCGCTTTCAAGGCGAGTGCATTCGGCCGCTCTGCCACGCTTCCGTGGCAGATCCTAACCGCTCCGCGCAAGCAGGGCCTAACCGATTCGCGACCTCAGCGGTCGGCCAGAGTGTGCTCGACGCGCGCGAAGACCCGCGCCAGCATGTCGAGTTCGTCGGCCGACAGCAGGTCGATGAGGTAGTTGCGCACGTCGTCGACGTGGGTGGGGGCGGCCTCCGCCAGACGCCGTCGGCCCTCCTCGGTGATGGTGGCGAGCACACCGCGACCGTCGTCGGGGCACGAGCTGCGCACGACCATCTTTTCCTGCTCCATCCGCCGGATCTGATGGGTGAGACGGCTGCGCGAGGACAGCACACCGTCGGCGAGGTCGCTCATGCGCAGGCGCCGTCGGGGGCTTCGGAGAGCATGACCAGGATCCGATATTCCGCCAGCGACAGGTCGTGTCGATCGTTGAGGGACCGACTCAGGCGCTCATGAGACGGTTGTTGCCGTCCATGTAGAGCCGCCAGGCCTCCTGCTCCTTTGCCGTCAACCACTTGGGTTCGTCTCGTTCGCTGGTCACGCCGGGAGTGTAATGCCGACGGCCCGATCCGGTTACCGCACGGTAGTTTCGAGCAGGTGAGCGCGCCGTGAGCGGAGTGACCGTCCCCTCACTGCGCCGCACGCGATAGCGTCGAACACATGTATGCAATCGTCGCCACCGAACCCGGTGGTCCAGAAGTTCTCCGGTGGACCGAGCAGCCCGACCCGGACCTGCCTCCCGGGCACGTACTTCTCGATGTCGCGGCGACCGCGGTCAACCGCGCCGACCTGCTGCAACGGCGCGGCCTCTACCCGCCACCCCCGGGGGCGAGCGACATCCTGGGCCTCGAATGCTCCGGAGTGATCTCCGAACTCGGCGAGGGTGTGACGGGCTGGAACATCGGCGACAAGGTCTGCGCTCTGCTCACCGGCGGCGGCTACGCCGAGAAGGTCGCGGTCCCCGCTTCTCAGCTGCTGCCCGTCCCGAAGGGCATCGATATCGCGATCGCCGCGTCGCTTCCCGAGATCGCATGCACGGTGTGGTCGAACGTCGTGATGGCGGCCGGACTGAAGCGCGGCGACGTCCTGCTCGTCCACGGTGGCGGTGGCGGCATCGGTACACACGCCATCCAGGTGGGCAAGGCGCTCGGCGCGAAGGTGGCGGTGACGGCCTCGGCCGGCAAGCTGGACCGCTGTCGCGAACTCGGCGCCGACCTGGCGATCGACTACCGCGAACAGGACTTCGTCTCCGAGGTGCGCAATACCTTCGGTGGCGCCGACGTGGTGCTCGACAACATGGGTGCGAAGTACCTGTCCCGGAACATCGACGTCCTCGCTCCGGACGGACGGCTCGTCGTCATCGGCATGCAGGGCGGCACGAAGGGCGAACTGCACCTCGGTAAGTTGCTTGCCAAGCGCGGTCACGTCATCGCGACCGGTCTGCGCGGCCGTCCGGACTCGGGTCCGTCGGGCAAGAGCGAGATCATCGACTCCGTGCGCGCCGATCTGTGGCCGCTCATCGAGGAGGCGAAGGTCCATCCCGTCGTGCACGCCGAGCTGCCGATCACCGAGGCAGCACAGGCACACGAACTGCTCGACAGCCCCGAGACCGTCGGGAAGGTCGTGTTGAGGATCGCGCGGAACTAGAGGTTGCGGAGCTCGCGGACGAGCTGATCGACCTCGAAGCTCGTGGTGTAGGGGGCGAGGCCGATGCTCACCGCTCCCCCTTCGTGCTGACGCCGAGGGAGTCGAGGAGCCGGCTCGATCCGCGGGTGCTCGCCACCGTCGCGATGCGGCGGTCGGCGAGATGCGCGGCGACCTTCTCGGCCGGGACCCCGTCGACGGTGAAGCTGAGAGTGGGGACGCGGCTCGACGCGCGGCCGAGCACGATCACGCCGGTGAGACTGTCGAGCTGTCGCATCAGACGGTCGAACAGCACATCCTGGTAGTTCTGCATCGAGCTGATCGAGACGTCGAGACGCTCGCGGCGCGAACCGGTGGCATCGTCGTCCAGCGAGGCCATGAAGTCGATGGACGCGGGGATACCGGCGAGCAGCCCGAACTGGTGACCGCCCACCTCGAGGCGTTCGGCACCGCGCGCGTGCGGGTTCAGCGACATCGCCGGGACCCGTTCGAGATGCGAGGGGTCGGAGAAGACCAGCGCACCGATCTGCGGTCCGCCCCACGCGGCGATATCCACGGTGAGGATGTCGGCGCCGAGATCGTCGATGTCGACGTGGGCGTAGGGGGCGGCGCCGGCGGCGTCGACGACATGAGCCACCGACTCGTGGACGAGATCCGCGACGACCCGCACGTCGGGCGCGGTGCCGAGATCGACGACGCCGCGG
>LATQ01000001.1:1391012-1422112 GCA_001017865.1 Rhodococcus sp. IITR03 | reverse complement strand
GATCTGCGTCCGCCCCACGCGGCGATATCCACGGTGAGGATGTGTCGCGCCGAGATCGTCGATGTCGACGTGGGCGTCGGGGCGCGCCGGCGGCGTCGACGACCATGAGCCCACCGACCTCGTGGACGAGATCCGCGACGACCCGCACGTCGGGCGCGGTGCCGACGATGGACGACGCCGCGGTGAGCGCGACGAGCCGGGTGGTGGGCGTGATGAGTTCCTCGTATTGCCAGGTGGGCAGCTCGCACGTCTCGATCTCGACCTCGGCCCAGCGCACCTGCGCGCCGTAGCGGCTCGCGACCCGCAACCAGGGAGCGATGTTCGCCTCGTCGTCGAGCCGTGAGAGGACCATGCCGGTGCCGAGCCCGAGGCGGGAACTGAGTGCTTCGGCGAGCCAGGCGAGCAACACCGCGTGGCTCGGCCCCAGGACGACCCCGTCCGGGTCGGCACCCACGAGTTCCGCGACCGCGACGCGCGCCTCCTGGAGGATCGCGGCGCTGCGACGCGACGACAGGTGCCGTCCGGTCGCCGATGCGGCCGAGTTGCGGAAGGCGGTGGACACGGTGCGCGACACCACATCGGGGATCTGCATACCGGCCCGTGGATCGAGATGGATCCACCCGTCCCCGAGCGAGGGGATCAACCCCGGATCCGGCAACGTCGTAAGCCATGGCAGACACTCTAGGTCCCGATGTCAATCGGGACGCGCCGTGCCTGCATCCGGTGTTGCCCTCTCGGTAGGCTCGCTCGGGGTACCCGGCACTCCGGGACCTTCGGGCAACCGGGCACACCCGGGGTGGGAAAGGGAGAATGGAGCCATGACGCATCCGGACAACGACCAGGTTCTCGTGATCGGCCCCGACGGCCGGCCCATCCGTGTCTCCCGCGAGGAGGCAGCCCGCGTGGAGGCCGACGGCCGGCCGGAGGAGGAGAAGACCGAGAACGGCGGCGAATCCCTGGCCGACATGGTCGAGCAGCCGGCTAAGGTCATGCGGATCGGCACCATGATCAAACAGCTTCTCGAAGAGGTGAAGGCCGCGCCGCTCGACGACGCCAGCCGCACCCGGCTCAAGGACATCCACCTGTCGTCCATCCGCGAACTCGGTCAGGGCCTCGCCCCCGATCTACGGGAGGAACTCGAGCGGCTCGCACTGCCCTTCGGTGAGGACGCGGTGCCCTCCGACGCCGAGCTGCGTATCGCGCAGGCCCAGCTCGTCGGCTGGCTCGAAGGCTTGTTCCACGGCATCCAGACGGCGCTGTTCGCTCAGCAGATGGCGGCTCGTGCCCAGCTCGAGCAGATGCGTCAGGGTGCGCTTCCTCCCGGAGTCGCGCAGGGCGGTCGCGGCCAGAACGATCAATCACTTCCCGGTCAGACCCACCCCGGAACCGGCCAGTACCTGTAGTCCCGCCGGGTACGCCCCGGGACTCGGGTATCGGCGCGACGGGTACGCTCGGGTCCCGTGTCAGCGTCTGGAGCAGCATCGTGAGTCGGGTCAGCATCGAAACGCGCGGCGCGTGCGTCGACTTTCCCATCTTCGACGCCAAGACCCGCTCCTTGAAGAAGGCCTTCCTGGGTAAGGCGGGCGGAGCGATCGGCCGCAACAACTCCGACGTCGTGGTCGTCGAGGCTCTGCGCGACATCACGATGTCGCTGAAGGAAGGCGACCGCGTCGGCCTCGTCGGCCACAACGGTGCCGGTAAGTCCACGCTGCTGCGTCTGCTCTCGGGGATCTACGAGCCCACGCGCGGCCACGCTCGGGTGAAGGGTCGCGTCGCACCGGTGTTCGACCTCGGCGTCGGCATGGACCCGGAGATCTCCGGCTACGAGAACATCATCATCCGCGGCATGTTCCTCGGGATGAGCCGCAAGCAGATGCTGGCCAAGGTCGACGAGATCGCGGACTTCACCGAGCTCGGCGACTACCTCAACATGCCGCTGCGCACCTACTCGACCGGTATGCGGGTGCGTGTCGCGCTCGGCGTGGTCACCAGCATCGATCCCGAGATCCTGCTGCTCGACGAGGGCATCGGCGCGGTCGACGCGGAGTTCATGAAGAAGGCGCGCGTGCGTCTGCAGGATCTCGTCGCGCGCTCGGGCATCCTCGTGTTCGCCAGCCACTCGAACGAGTTCCTCGCCCAGCTGTGCGACCAGGCGATGTGGATCGACCACGGTCGGATCCGTGAGCAGGGCGACATCGAGCACGTGGTGCGCGCCTACGAGGGCGACGAGGCCGGCGATCACGTGCGCACGATCCTCCACGAGCTCGAGCGTGAGCGGATCGCGAAGTCCGGCCACGACGCCGCGGCCTCGACGGGTTCGAACGGTGGCTGACGAACGGATCATCGGCGTCGTCGTCACGCACCGCCGTCGTGAGCTGCTGGCGGACTCGCTGAAAGTTCTTGCCTCGCAGTCCCGTCCGCTCGACCATCTCGTGGTGGTCGACAACGGCGACGAGGACGCGGTGCGCGAGCTCGTCGACGCGGTGGACCTGCCCACGAGCTATCTCGGTTCGAAGCACAATCTCGGTGGCGCGGGCGGCTTCGCCCTCGGCATCCTGTACGCGCTGTCGCTGGGAGCCGACCGGGTGTGGCTCGCCGACGACGACGGCCGCCCCGAGGGACCGGACGTACTCGCGACGCTGCTCGACTGCGCGCAGCGCAACGGCCTGGCCGAGGTGTCGCCGGTCGTGTGCGACATCGCGCAGCCCGATCGCCTCGCCTTCCCGCTGCGCCGCGGTGTGGTGTGGCGGCGGTGGCGGCACGAACTCGGCGACGAGGACCTGCTGCCCGGTATCGCCTCGCTGTTCAACGGCGCGCTCTTCACGGCCGCGGCGATCGACGCGGTGGGCGTGCCCGACCTGCGTCTGTTCGTCCGTGGCGACGAGGTCGAGGTGCACCGCCGTCTCGTCCGGTCGGGACTGCCGTTCGGTACCTGCTTGCAGACGGCCTACCTGCACCCGGATGGTGCCGACGAATTCAAGCCGATTCTCGGTGGCCGGATGCACACGCAGTATCCGGACAACGACACCAAGCGGTTCTTCACCTACCGCAACCGCGGCTACCTGCTGTCGCAGCCGGGACTGCGCCGGTTGCTGCCCCAGGAATGGGTGCGCTTCGGTTGGTACTTCCTGATCACGCGCCGCGACCCGGCCGGTCTGCGCGAGTGGATCCGGTTGCGCAGACTCGGGCGCGAGGAGAGGTTCGAACGGCCCTGACGGTGCCGCCGCTCAGTCGGTGACGACCGTCTGCGCTGCGATCTCCTTGAGTTTCGCGTTCGCCCAGCGCAGTTGACGCAAGGTCTGGGGATGGCAGCGTTCGGAGAGGGCGAGCAGTTCGCGATCGCTCAGGGCCTGCGCTGTCTGGGCGAGGATCTCCCAGTCGAGCGAGACACCTGCCGCCATGCGGTGCACGGTGCGCAGATCCCGCAACAACAGGACGCTCGGGGCGTGCCGGCGTCCGAGCATCTCGCTTCCCTTCCGCCGCACCTCCGCGAGCACCTCGTGGACGCCCCGGGGCTCGTCGTCGAAGTCGAGGTCGTAGTCGTGGCCGACGCGGGCGAGTTCGCGCACGTGCTGCTGCGACCAGCCGGCGATGTCACGCGCCACGTGGAAGATCTCGTGGTCGACCTTGTGCCGGTCCGCGGTGCGCAGCAGTTCGGTCGCCAGGTCGTTCTCCGATCGGTGCAGTTCGCGGATCGCCAGGGAGACCTTGTTCATCGCGGCCTCCGTCGTCGAGCGTCTCGGTGATCTCGGCGTCCGGTCCACCCGAGGTGGCGGGCACGGCGCCGGAGACCGGCGCGAGGCGGTGGTGGTCGGTGCCGCGGAAGGCCCGTCGTCGGCGACGGCGATCCGTTCGACGCGCGCGGCGCCCGACTTGAACAGGGGTTGCTTCGACGCCGGATCCCAGTCGGTGAAGGTCAGTTCGTTGGCCGCGCGCCCCTCGAGCGCCGGTTCGTGACCGGCCGGGGTGTCCCAGTATCCGTAGTGGAACGGCAGGAACAGCACCCCGGTCCGGATCCCGCTGATCCGCAGCCGAGCGGTGACGTGCCCGCGCGGGGTGTCGACCCGCAGCAGGTCGCCCTCCGACCAGCCGTGCCGCTCGGCATCGCCCGCCGACATCTCCACCCACACCTCCGGTGCCGCGCGTTGCAGTTGCGGGGCACGACCGGTCTTCGTGCGGGTGTGGAAGTGGTAGAGCGTGCGGCCGGTGGTGAGCAGATACGGATACTCGTCGGAGACCGTCTCGTGCGGGGGAAGATACTCACCCGCCTTGATGATCGCCTTGCCGAAGGGGTTCAGCGCCCGGTACTCGGTGGGTTCGACCGGCGCTCCGGTGACCATGTCGCGTCCGTAGTTCTCGCAGTAGTCCGGTGCGGCCCAGAACTTTCCGTCCTCGTAGAGACGTTCGGTCCCGTCGGGGGCGTCGGCGTTGCACGGCCACTGGATTCCGCTTCCGCCACGGAGTTTCTCGTAGGTGATGCCCGTGTAGTCACAGGGCCGCCCGGCCGTGCACTCCTTCCACGCCTCGAACGCCTCCTCGGGCGTGGACCACTTCACGAGCGGGTCGCCGTCCTTGTCCCGCAGGTCGAGCCGGCGCGCGTAGTCGGCGAAGATGTCGAGATCGGGCCTGGCCTGCCCGGGTGGTTCGACGGCCTTCTCCGACAGGTGCACGGTGCGGTCGGTGTTGGTGAACGTCCCGGTCTTCTCACCCCAGGTCGCAGCGGGCAGGACGACGTCGGCGAGTTGCGCGGTCTCCGACAGGAAGATGTCCTGCACCACGAGGAAAAGCCTGTCCTGGGAGAGGATCTCGCGCACCCGGCGCAGCTCCGGCAGGGACACGGCCGGGTTCGTCCCGCTCACGTAGAGGAAGCGGATCGAGCCGTCCTCGACATACCGCATCATCTGCATGAGGTGGGTGGCGCGGTGTAGTGCGGGATCCGCATCGGGTCGATGTTCCACACCCGGGCGAGGTCCTCGACGTGCGCCTCGTTGGCCCAGTTCCGGAAGGCCGGCAGGTCACCGTCGGCTCCGCATTCACGGGTGTTCTGCGCGGTGGGCTGCCCGTTCATCTGGAGAACTCCGCAACCGGGCCTGCCGAGCATGCCGCGCACGAGATGGATGTTGTTCACCTGAACGGCGGCCGCGGTGGCTGATGGGACTGATAGAAGCCCTGCAGGACCGTCGAGAGCAGCCGCTCCGCCGTGCCGAGCAGTCGAGCGGCCTCCCGCAGGTCCTCGATGGGGACGTCGCAGATCTCGGCGGCCTTCTCGAGGGAGTAGTCGGCGAGCCGGCTGCGCAGCTCGTCGAATCCGACGGTGTGGTCCTCGATGTACTTCTCGTCGATCCACCCGCGTCGCAGGATCTCGTGCAACAGCCCGTTCATGAGGACGACATTGGTGCCCGGGCGCGGAGCGAGGTGCACCGTCGCGGCCCGCGCGCGACCGGCGTCCGCCGCGGATCCACACAGATCACGGCCGGTGGATTCGGTCCGGCGAGCCGATCGAGGATCCGCGTCCATGTCACCGTCTGTGTCTCGGCCATGTTGTGTCCGTAGAGCGCGATGACGTCGGCATGGTCGATGTCGGTGTAGGAGCCGGGCTGGCCGTCGCACCCGAAGGACTGTTTGAGGGCGGCTGCCGCCGTCGCCGTGCACAGCCTCGTGTTGCCGTCCATGTGGTTGGTGCCGATGCCACCGTGCCCGATGAGCGCGAGGGTGTAGTACTCCTCCAGGAACAACTGCCCGGTGGTGTAGAAGCCGACCGAGCTGGGGCCGCGCTCGTCGAGCAGCTGCTTCGTGCGACCGGCGACGGCATCCATCGCGGTGTCCCAGTCGGTCTCGACGAGCTTGCCGTCGCGCCGGATCAACGGCGTGGTGAGCCGGTCCTCCGAGTGGTTCGCCTGCCAGCCGAACAGGTCCTTGGGGTCGACCCGGCCGTGGTTCACCCGGTCGACGGCGCGTCCGCGCACCCCCACCATGCGTCCGTCCTTGACGGCGATGTCGAGGCCGTCGCCGTTGGAATGCAGGATGGTCGCCGACTGCACCCACCTGTCGACATCGTCCTCGGTCAGTCCGTCGGCGAGATAGGTGTCGACGCGGGTGGGCCAGCGTTGCCCGGGTCCATAGGGTGTGCGCGAACCCCACGGATCCGCGATGCGATCCACGGTGGTCATGTCCCCGGCGGTACCCGGGGTGGGCAGGAACAAACACTTGCCTGCATCACCGCTCGATTCCGGCGCAACAATCCGGCAAATCCGACCACGGATGTACGCACTTCGTCCTACACTTTCGCCACACTCGACCTCGGGAGCCAGTGATGACCCTCGTGCCACCTCACCGTCGACCCTCTGCGAAGCCTTCCAGACCACCGCCGCGGCGTACCCCGACAAGGTCGCGCTGCGCACCCCCGACGACTCCGTCTCCTACACCTGGCGTCAGTACGCGCAGCGCGTCGAACGCCTCGCCGCCGGGCTGGCCGGCCTCGGCGTGAGCCGCGGGGACACCGTCGGTCTCATGCTCACCAACCGGCCCGAATTCCACCTTCTCGACACCGCCGCGATCCACCTCGGCGCGGTGCCGTTCTCGATCTACAACTCGTTGACCGCCGAACAGATCTCGTACGTGCTCGGCAACGCCGGCAACCGCGTGATGATCGCCGAGGAACAGTTCGTCCCCGTTCTGCGGCAGGCGCTCGGCGACACGAAGGTCGAGCACCTGGTGTGCATCGACGGCAAACCGGAAGGCACCATCTCCCTCGACGACCTCGAGCCGCCGCCGATCCGTCCTTCGACTTCGAGGCCTCGTGGAAGGCCGTGCAACCGCCCGACCTGCTGACCCTCATCTACACCTCCGGCACCACCGGGCCGCCGAAGGGTGTCGAACTCACCCACGCGAACCTGCTCGCCGAACTCGAGGCGACGAGCTCGTATCTGCCACCGGCCCGGACGACCGGATTCTGTCGTATCTGCCCGACGCGCACATCGCCAACCGCTGGGGCTCGCACTACTCGAGCCTGTACAGCGGCATGCAGATCACCACGCTCGACGACCTCAAGCAGGCCATCACCGTGCTGCCGAGCCTGCGGCCGACGCTCTTCGGCGCCGTCCCCCAGGTCTGGTACAAGCTCAAGGCCGCGATCGACAAGACCCTCGCCGAGGAATCGAGCCCGATCAAGAAGAAACTCGCGTTGTGGGCGATCGACGTCGGACGCAAGCGTGCCCGGCTGCAGTCCGACGGCAAACCGGTCCCCCGCACCCTCGAGGTGCAGCACGCGGTGGCCGACAGGCTGGTGCTGTCCGCGATCCGCGGCAAGCTCGGCCTCGATCAGGTCCGGGCCGCTGTCACCGGTGCCGCCGCGATCTCGCCGGAGGTCCTCGAGTTCGTTCTCGCCCTCGGCATTCCGTGCTCCGAGGTGTGGGGTATGTCGGAGACCTCGTGCGTGGTCACGATGAACCGGCCGGGCGCCATCCGCATCGGCACCGTCGGGCAGGCCGTGCCGTGTGCGCAGCTCAGGATCGCCGAGGACGGCGAACTGCTCGTCTCGGGTCCGCTGTTGATGAAGGGCTACCGCAACGACCCCGAGAAGACTTCGGATGCAATCGATTCCGACGGCTGGCTGCACACCGGCGACATCGGTGAGATCGATGCGGACGGATACGTGCGGTTGATCGACCGGAAGAAGGAGATCATCGTCAACGCGGCGGGGAAGAACATGTCGCCCGCCAATATCGAAGGCGCCCTGCGGGCCGCTTGCCCGATGCTCGGTGGCGCCGTCGCCATCGGCAACGACCGCCCCTACAACGTCGCGCTGCTCGCGCTCGATCCCGATGCCCTGGCCGTTTTCGCCGAACAACACGGTCTCAGCGGAACCCACGAGGAGCTCTCCCGGCATCCGGTGGTCCTCGAGTCGATCGCGAAATCGGTCGAGGAGGCGAACAGCAAGTTGTCGCGGGTCGAGCAGATCAAGAAGTACACGGTGCTGCCGACGATCTGGGAACCCTCCGGCGACGAGCTGACCCCGACGATGAAGCTCAAGCGCAAGCCCATCGATGCGAAGTACGCGGAGGAGATCGACAAGCTGTACGCGGGGGCCTGATCCGTCACCGCGCTCACGGTCTGCAGTAGCAGCGGCGGAACCGAAGGCGCAGAGCACTACCCCGACGAATTGCTGAGCGAGGCGGTGTAGTCACCGACGATCTGCTCGGCGATCTCACGCACCTTGACGTTGCGGTGCTGGGAGAAGGCGACGAGTTTGTCGAACGCCGCGTCGGCGTCGCACTTGAACGTGGCCATCATCAGTCCGACGGCCTTGCTCAGTGTCGACCGGGTCTCCAGGCCGTCTTCAACTGGTCGGACTCACGCTCCCGCGCGGCGAGCATCTGCTCACGCAGCCACGACAATTCGAGATTCACGCGCACACGGGCGATGAGCTCGTCGGGATGGAACGGTTTGGTGATGTAATCGTCGGCGCCGGTACGCAGACCGCCGATCGTGGCCTCCGCGCCGGCCCGTGCCGTCAGGAGGATGACCGGCAAACGGGAGGTCGCCGGGTCGCGGCGGATCTCCCCGAGCAGCTCCACCCCGTCCCGACCGGGGAGCATGATGTCGCTGAGGACGAGATGCGGCGGTCGCGATCGGATCCGCTCGAGGGCGGCATCGCTGTCCCCCACCGCATCCACGTGCCAGCTCTGGCGACGCAACAACTGCGTCAGATAGTCACGCATGTCCGCGTTGTCCTCGATCACGAGGATCCGTGGCAACGATTCCACATCCTCTCCCTGCGTGGACGATTCGTCCTCGTCGAAAGCGACCCTGTCCCACTGTTGCGCTTCGCCGATGTACATGGCGCTCAGATCCCCCGGGACGGTTCCCGCCGGCGACTCCGAGGTCGGGTCGAGGACGCGGGGAACGGACACGGTGAAGGTGCTGCCGTGCCCGAGCTCACTGGACACGGTCACACTTCCGCCGAGCGTGTGGACCCAGTCCGAGACGAGGGACAGACCCAGCCCGATGCCTTCCTGACTGCGTCCCCCGACGCTCTCGACGCGATGGAACCGTTCGAAGATGCGACCGAGCTCCGATTCCGGAATGCCGAGACCGGTGTCGGCGACCTTCAGGACCAGCAGATCGTCCTCGACGTCCAGATCCACATCGATCGATCCCGAGGGGGTGTACTTGATCGCGTTCGAGAGCAGGTTCAGCACGATATGGGCCCACGTCTGGGGATCGAGCCGGGTCTGCTCGGCCGCCGCGTCGGCGATCCGGCTGCGCAGGTCCAGGCCCGCACGTTGAGCCGCGTCGGTGAACAGGTCCACACATTCGGCCGTGAGCGCCGCCGGATCGGTCGGCCTCAGGGGCTTTCGCGACGGGTCGGTCTCGGCACGCGTCGCTTCGAGCAACGCGTCGACGAGTCGCCGCAACCGGATCGCGGCGCGCTGAGAGACCTCCAGCGACTGTCGCTGCGCGTCCGTCAGCGTCGTGGCTCGTCGAGCATGCTCTGCAACGGGCCGAGGAGCAGTGTGAGCGGTGTGCGGAACTCGTGGCTGATCGATTCGAGGAACCGGGTCTTGGCAGCGTCGAGCGCCGCGAACGCATCGGCCCGGCGACGCTCGGCATCCATCGCCGACGCATCACGCAGCAGTCCCGAGATCTTGGTGGCGACGAGTTCGACGAAGGTGGAGTACGCGGCGTCGAACACCCGGTACGGACTCAGTCCGACGGCGAGGACACCGAGCGGGAAGTCGTGTCCCGACGCCGTCAACGGCACGAGGAGGATGGTGCCGATCGGATGGTCTCCGAGGGTTCGCTGCGGGTCGAGCAGATTCGGGGAACGCTCGGCGACGCCGGAGACGACGAAGGGTTCGGAGGCCCTGGCGGCCTTCGACAGCAGCTGGTCCTCATCCGGTCCGAGCAGGGAACCAGAGAAGCCGGGCTTCGTTCCGATTGCGGCGAGCTGCTTCCAGTTCGGTTGCGGATCATCGGGATCCACCACCCGACTGTCGAGGAACAGCGCGGCCAGCGGAATGTCCTGATGACTGGGCGCGAGCGCGTCCAACGCGTTCCGGCACGTCTCGATCACCGACATTCCCGAATCGGTGATCGCCACCGTGCCGAGACGGCTCAGGGCCTCCAGACGACGCTCACCGAGCACCCGCGAGGTGACATCGGTGGTCGCGACGAACACCCCTGCCACCTCGCCGGACTCGTCGCGGATCGGGCTGTAGGAGAAGGTCCAGTAGGTCTCCTCCTCGTAGCCGTGGCGCTGCATGAACAGCAGTTCCTCTTCGGCGAAGGTCGCCGTACCCGCCATCGCCCGTTCGACGCGGGCTCCGACCTCGTCCCACACCTCGTGCCAGCACTCGGGTGCCGGCTGGGCGACCGCCGCGGGGTACTTGTCACCGAGGACGGGGATGATCGCGTCGTTGAAGAGTTGCACCAGCTGCGGTCCCCACCACAGGAGCATCGGCACCTCGGACGGCAGCACCGTCCGCACCGCCATGCGCAGCTCCGCGGGCCACGACTCCACCGGCCCCAGGGGCGTAGCCGACCAATCGGTCTTCCGAAAGCGTTCCTGGCTTTCTCCCGGTCCCGCGAACAGGCGCTCCGCCGACCACACCTCTCCCGACTCGGCTGTCGCCTCATGCCCCGTCACTCCCATCTCCGGTACTTCCCGCCGCCATTCTCCCCTCATATCGCGCAGTGCGACGCCACAAAGAGGACATACAACCTCCTTTCCTCAGGTGGGCGGTGGTGGCGGTTCGTCGGGGAGGGAGAGAACGGCGTGGTCGGCAGCCGACCGGCTATTTCGGGCACGTCCCGGCGTAGCGATCCAGAGCGAGGCCGCCGTTTCGCTTCTTGCTGCGTCCGGTCGGTCCGCTCTTCGGCGAGCGCACCCAGGTGCCGGACGAGTCGAGTCCGGGCATGCGTTCGCTTCCGAACCTGCTGTACCGGGTCTCACCGTCGACGGTCAGCACACCGTCCTGCACGTCGATGTGCGCGACGGTCGCCCAGTACGAGTTCTTCCCGTTGCCGACGTACACGAGGATCTCGTCGGCGTGGTGGGCGCAGATACAGCCGGCGGCGGAACTGTACGAGTGGCCGGGCGACTCGGGCCAGATGGTTGCGGACGGCGACGGAGACTGACGTACGGCCGATCGAGTCCGGCGTTGTTTGCGAGAACGCATCGAAAATCGACAACAACACCGGTTTCGGTCAGGCCGGTTTCGGTGGGTCGGGGTCGTCGAACCCCCGCGGACGCGGCGCGTCGAGATCGTAACGGACCCCGACCATTCGGATGACGAAGCACAAC
The DNA here is from genome assembly GCA_001017865.1 of Rhodococcus sp. IITR03. The sequence goes on along the minus strand of LATQ01000001.1, from coordinate 1,410,807 downwards.
GCCGCAGCCCCGAGCGCTGCGGGCAGCGTGGGCACCTCGAGACTCTCGCAGACGACGAGGACGGTCGCGGCCACCAACGCAGGAATGGCATACAGCTCGCTGTTCAACACGACCGGAACCCGCCGGATCAACACGTCGCGCACCGTGCCGCCCCCGACCCCGGTGATCGTGCCCAGGATGATCGCCTGCACCGGGCCCAACCCGAAATCGAGGGCCTTACCCGCACCGGTGACGGCGAACAGACTCAAGCCTGCGGCGTCGAACACGGTGATCGGCTTGGACAATCGCTCCAGCTTACGGCCGAAGAGAGCGAGAAGGCTTCCGGCAGCGGCCACCGCGAGATAGCGCCAGTCGCTGAACGTCGCGGGCGGAAGGTCGTCGATCAGGATGTCGCGGATGATCCCGCCGCCGAGCGCGGTCACCATTCCGAGCGTCACCACGCCGACGATGTCGATCCTCGCGACCCGCACGGCGGTGAAGGCGCCGTTGACAGCGAAGGCGAAGGTGCCGAGCAGATCGAGTACGAGCAGCAACGTGCTCTGGGTAGTCACGCGTCTCCGTCCGTCATGCAGTCCCCAGGAACGCCCGCGCAGCGACGGTCAGAGCAGCCGTCCCGGCGTCGAGGGTGGGCTGCAGCAGCGGAGCGAACTTCGACGAGTGGTTGACCGGCACGTCGTCGGCGATGCGCCCCTCGACTTCGGCCTGACGGTAGAGCTCGGGATCGGTGCCACCTATCCCCCAGTACGTGTACGGAATGCCGAGCGCGCGGGGAATGACGCTGAAGTCCTCACTGGCCGTCTGCAACGGAAGTTCACCCGCGTCGTCCCCGAAGTGTTCGGCGAACGCCGCCGCGACCCGCTCGGTGACCACGGGGCCGTTGTCCGTCATGGGGTACTGGTCGAACAGTTCGAACTCGGGTGGTCGCGGCGAACGGGAGGCGTCGCACTCGGCGACGACGATCCGCTTCACAGCGGTGAGGATCGCATGGCGGGTGTCCTCGTCGTAGGTGCGGAGGTTGAGCAGGATCGTCGCCTTGTCCGGAATGACGTTGCTCTTCGTCCCGGCCTGAATACTGCCGACGGTCAGTACCGCAGGCTCACCGGGCCGGGTCTCCCGCGCGATGATCGTCTGCAACCGGACGACGATCATCGCGGCGAGTACCACCGGGTCGACGGAGGCCTGCGGCATCGACCCGTGCGCGCCCCGGCCGTGTACGGTGATGCGGCATGCACTCGGCGGCCGAGAGGGTCGGCCCGCTGCGCGTGCCCACGAGCCCGGCCGGGAAGGCCAGGACGTGCTGGCACAATGCCACGTCGACCTTCCCGACGATCCCGGCGAGCCCGTCGTCGACCATGCGCCGGCGCCGTCGGCGACCTCCTCCCCCGGTTGGAACACCGCGACCAGCCGCCCACACCACTCGCCGGCGCGGGACAACAGTTCCACCGCGCCGACGAGGCACACGACGTGCATGTCGTGCCCGCAGGCGTGCATGACAGGCGTCGCGTTGCCGTCCGCGCCGGTCGCGGTCACGGAACTGGCGTAGTCCAGACCGGTCTCCTCCCGAACCGGCAGGGCATCCATGTCGGCGCGCAGCAGCACGCCGGGCCCGTCACCTCGCTGTAGGACCCCGACGACACCCGTGCCACCCACACCGGTGTGCACCTCGCACCCGGCGGCCCGTAACCGCGCGGCGACCTCGGCGGCAGTGCGCGACTCCTGGTGCGACAACTCCGGGTGGGCGTGCAGGTCGCGGTAGAAGTTCTCCTGGTCCGCGCGGATCTCGTCCAAGCCCTGCAGAGCAAGCGTCATGACGTCTCCTCGGTGGTCGGATCGGTGGTACCACGGTCCGGATACCGCACCGGACCGCAATCGACACGGGCGTGCGGTTCTCGTCGAGAAAATCGTGCAAGATCGACAGGACCTGCGCATCCGTCGGGAGTCCCGATCACCCCGCGCCCCGGCAGGCCGCATTTGCGCCGCGGGTAGGCTCGGGACCCGTGTCTGATGCCCTCACCGTCGACGACGAACCCATCGAGTCGTCCTCACGCTCGTTCCGGCGCGCGTTCCAGGATCTGCGCGAAGGCTTCAACCACCGCGAACTGTGGTTGCTGCTCGGCTGGCAGGACATCAAGCAGCGCTACCGCCGGTCGGTGCTCGGTCCGTTCTGGATCACGATCGCCACGGGTGTGTCGGCGATCGCGATGGGTGTGCTCTACGGCACGCTGTTCAACCTCGACGTCCCGGAGTTCCTGCCGTACGTCGCGCTCGGCTTCATCATCTGGAACCTGATCCAGGGGTCGATCCTCGAGGGCGCGGACGTGTTCATGTCCAACGAGGGCCTGATCAAGCAGTTGCCGACGCCGCTCAGTGTGCACGTCTACCGGCTGGTGTGGCGGCAGATGATCCTGTTCGCGCACAACATCGTCATCTACATCGGTATCTTCATCTTCTTCCCACGTCAGCTGTACTGGACGGCCTTCCTCGCCATCCCGGCGCTGGCGTTGATCGCGATCAACGCGGTGTGGGTGTCGCTGGTGTTCGGCATCCTCGCCACGCGCTACCGCGACATCGCGCCGCTGCTCGGCAGCATCGTCCAGCTGCTGTTCTTCATGACGCCGATCATCTGGACGGAGAAGACGCTCGAGGGCACCGGCAACGAGGGTCGGGCGCGGATCGCGGAGATCAACCCGCTCTACCACTTCCTCGACATCGTGCGGACCCCGCTGCTCGGCGGCGACCAGCAGCTCTACCACTGGGTCATCGTCCTGATCATCACCGTCGTCGGCTGGGGTATCGCCCTGCTCGCGCTGCGCAACTACCGCTCGCGCGTCGCCTACTGGGTCTGAGTCGGTTCGAGCCGGACGAGCTGTGAACGGTGGATCTGTTCCCTGTCGGTGATCCGGAAACCGACGGCCTCGAGCTCCCGGTAGGTGTCCGTCTCGGTGAACCGGTGGGGTTCGAACCGCCACCACACGTTGTTCGGGTGCCACACCCGGAAGCCGGTCTCGCGCTCGCCGTCGGCAATCACCCACAGCACCTCGCACCGGGTCGCCGCGCGTCGGGCGAGTTCCGGTGGCGGGGCGTCGGTCGACCACAGGTTCACGCGGTCGACGGCGTCGTACCCGAGCCCCACGTCGTCGAGCCCTTCCACCGCGTCGGGCCGGGCGTCGACGACGGCGCGCAGTGACGTCGGTGCCACGAGACGCGCGGTCGAAGGCCACACAGTCGCCGGGTTCGGAGCGTTCGACGAGCCGGTCGGCGATCACGCTGTAGTCCATCCCACCGGGCTTGCCGAACGGCTGTCGCTGCTGCACGTAGGCCGGCGCGACACTGACGGCGACCGCGGTCAGGACGATCAGCATCGACCACCAGCGGGTCGCGACACGGGCGGCGGCCCAGCCCACCGAGAGCACCATCGCGGGAACCGTGAACGACAGATAGCGCTCGAGGTACACGTTGTCCTCGAGCAGCGAGTAGCCGAGCAGCAGCACCATCGGCACGGCGAAGCCGGTACCGCGAGCCAGAGCAGGGTGCGCTCCCCCGGCTCCACACCACGACGGACCGCGACGATCACCCCGCGACGGTGATCGCGGCGAACAACGCAGCCGTCCACGGGGCCTGCGGGAACCACTGGTCGAGGGCGATCGTGCGGACGATCATCGAGTCGAGCGGGGGAATCCACGCGACCTGCTCGGCCTGCGAGTAGGCGAGCAGGACGAACGGCGTCGACAAGGCCGCGCCAACCCCTGCGGACAACAGGAACGCACCGCGCCCACGACCCCGGACCAGCACGGTGACGGCATGCGCGACGACGACCGTCGCGGAGTACACGAACATCACCGTCGCGACCGGCAGGACGACGGCGTACAGGGCCCACCAGCGTCGACGGCCGTCGCGCAGCCGAGCGCGACCAGCAGCGACAACACCCGCGACCAGCGCCGCAGCAAAGGCATAGGACGCCGCTTCGGTGGCCGCCCAGGTCACCCGCGCACAGTGCGAACAGCACCCCGGCGGCGATCCCCACGCGACGACCCGCCAGCACTGCCGGTCGCGGTGACGGCTGCGGCACCCGCCCCGAGCGCGAGCACACCGGGCAGACGGGCGGTGAACTCGTCGACGCCACCAGCGAGAACCAGTAGTGCAGCAGGAGATTGTGCAGGCCGTGGACGGCGTCGATCCGGGTGTGGACGCGGAGCATCCCCTCGACGGACCGGTCGGCGCTCGAGATGGTCGCGGCCTCGTCCCACCACAGCGAGGGCACCCACGAGAACGCCCCTGCGACGAGCACGGTCGCAACCCCGATGAGCACGGGAAACGACCATGCCCGCACGGTCTACCCGTCGATGCCGTACAGGCGCGCCCAGTTCTCGCGGCTCGTGAGCTTGGGCAGCGCTTCCTGCCAGACCGTCTTCATCCGGGCGCTTCCTTGCGGAGCTGCCAGCACACCTTCGCGGTCTGCTTCGCGAGTTCGACAGCGGTGTCCTTGTCGCGGTGACGCACCCGCACGGCGTTCTGCGAGGCGTCGGTGACGACGGCCTTGTCGAACAGCGACACGTGCCACCAGGCGGCGAAGTGCGCGGGCACGGTGACCGTCCGGCGGTCGACCTTACCGGCGAACTGCTGCACGGCACGCTTGAGCAGCACCAGCCCTCGCGCTTCTTGTCGGGCTCGAACTGCCACACCGACATCTGCGTGTGCGGGTCGGATTCCTTGCCCACCTGCGCGGCCGGCAGCGGCTTCGTCTCGGGATAGCGGTCGCGCAGTTCGCGCAGTTCCTTCAGCACCGACTGGCCGCCGTCGTAGAGGAAGTCCGGTCCGGCGAGGAAGTCCTCCGCCGCCTTGATGAAGGTCGCGGCGAGACCGTACTGCATCGAGACGATGAGCTCACTGATCTTGCGGAACAGGTACTTCGACATGTCGTTCCCGTCGAAGCGCCCATAGATGGACGAGACGATCAGACCGTTGCGGATGCTGAAGTAGCGCGCCCAGTCGTCGTAGTCCTTGAGGTAGAAATCGGCGTGCCACACACCCGCATTGGGCAGGGTGACCGTCGGATGCCCCGCGTAGCGGGCACGGATGCCGTATTCGATGTCGTCCCACTGGAAGAACAACGGGATGGGCAGGCCGCAGTCGGCGATGATCTCGGCCGGCAGCAGGCAGGTCCACCAGCCGTTCCAGCCGGCGTCGAAACGCATGTCCTGCTTCTTCTTCACGAGATCGATACCCATGCGCGCGCCCGGAGTCAGTGCGCCGGCGGTGATCTCGTCGAGCACCTCACGCTCGGCCGAGACGTGCAGGACCTGCGGGTTGCTCAACGACAACATCTGGGCACCGACGATCGTCGGCTGCACCGTCATGTTCGCGAAAGCGTTGAGACGCAACACCGATTCGGGTTCGCACAGGATGTCGTCGTCCATGACGATGACGTTGGCGTGCTCGGCCTTGGCCGAGCCGGTGATCTCGTACATGCCTCGCGAGAAACCACCCGCACCACCGAGATTCGGCTGGGTCAGGTAGATGAGCTTGTCGCCGAGCTTGTCGGCGACCTCGGCGAACGCCGAACGCGAGCGCACCTGGTCGGTGCCCTGGTCGACGATGCACACCGCTTCGATGTCGGCCATCGCCCCGTCGTCCGAGGCGAGGGTGCCGACGGTGACGGTGCAGTCGTCGGCGCGGTTGAACGTGCAGATGACGACGGCGGCGGGTCGCAGGCGCTCGGGTGCGGCGACCGTCCAGCGCGCGTCGGAGACGAGCACCGATCCGTTGCTGGCGTCGACGGCGAACCACATCGCACCGCCGTCGACGAACCGCTCGATCGGCAGCTCGAGGTCGAGCTCGCCCGAACCCGACACCGTCTCGACCGTCACGATCCGCTCGCGTCCACGGGCGTCGGACGCCCACACGGTGAACTTCGCGGTACCGGAGCAGCCGTAGGTGAGCTGCAGGTTGACGGTCTTCACGTCGGTCCAGCGCTGCCAGAACGTCGCGGGGAAACGCCCGAAGTAGGTGTTGGTGTGGGCGGTCGCGCCGTCGGCGAGCTGCAGCCCGTAGCGATCGGACGCCGCGTCGCCCTTCGTGTGGACGTACATCTTCTCCGGCACGCGCGGCGACAGGGATGCGAAGACGCCGCGCTGGACGATCAACCGGTCGCGACGCACCGGCTCGGTGAGAACCTCGTCCAGCGTGTCCGCGTCATGTCCGATCGTGCTTGTGTCGCCGGCAGCTGCCTGCTCCATCGGGCTACTCCCCGCTCGTGTCGATCCGCTGTTTTCGATGCGACAGTAGCAGCGGAAACAGGAGCTCCACGGTTGTGTGCGTCGTGCACCAGTGTTTCGACCCATTCGCGAATTGTGCCGGGATCACCCCGAACGGCGCAGGTTATCCGCCCAGAACGCGCTCGGTCCGGCTGTAGGCGGCCTCGGTGGCGCGCTTGTGTGGCGTCCACCACTGCTCGTTGGCGCGGTACCAGTCGACGGTCGCGGCCAGGCCTTCACGGAAGTCGCGGTAGCGGGCTGCCAGCCCAGTTCGGTGCGCAGGCGGGTCGCGTCGATGGCGTAGCGCAGGTCGTGGCCGGGGCGGTCGGTGACGAAATCGAACTCGCTGCGGTCCTTGCCGCACAGCTCGAGGACGGTTTCGACGACGGTGCGGTTGTCGGTCTCCCCGTCCGCTCCGATCAGATAGGTCTCCCCGAGCTGCCCGTGTTCGATGATCGTCCACACGGCACTGTTGTGGTCGTCGACGTGGATCCAGTCCCGCACGTTGGTGCCGGTGCCGTAGAGCTTGGGGCGCACGCCGGTGAGCACGTTGGTGATCTGGCGGGGGATGAACTTCTCCACGTGCTGATACGGACCGTAGTTGTTCGAGCAGTTCGAGATGGTCGCGCGGACGCCGAACGAGCGCACCCAGGCGCGTACCAGCAGATCCGAACCCGCCTTGGTCGACGAGTAGGGGCTCGACGGGTTGTAGGCGGTGGCCTCGGTGAAGCGGGCGGGGTCGTCGAGGGCGAGGTCGCCGTACACCTCGTCGGTGGAGATGTGGTGATAGCGCACGTCGTACTTGCGGACGGCCTCGAGCAGGGTGAAGGTGCCCACGAGATTGGTCTGTACGAACGGTGCGGGGTTCGCCAGCGAGTTGTCGTTGTGGGATTCGGCGGCGAAGTGCACCACCAGATCGGTGTCGGCGACGAGCCGGTCGACGAGGTCGGCGTCGGCGACATCGCCCTGGACGAAGGTGATCTTCTCGGCGACCGGGTCCAGGGAGGCGCGGTTGCGGCGTAGGTGAGCTTGTCGAGCACGGTGACCTGAGTGTCGGGTCGTTCCGCGACGGTCTGATGGACGAAGTTCGCGCCGATGAAACCGGCGCCACCGGTGACGAGCAGCCTCATTGGGGCAAGCCTACTCATGCGAGACTGTCCGACATGCGCGGAATCATCCTCGCGGGTGGGACGGGCTCGCGTCTGCATCCGATCACCCAGGGCGTGAGCAAGCAACTCGTGCCCGTCTACGACAAGCCGATGATCTACTACCCGCTCTCGACGCTCATGCTCGCCGGGATCCGCGACATCCTCATGATCACCACCCCGCACGACGCCGAGCAGTTCCGTTGGTTGCTCGGCGACGGCTCGCAGTTCGGCGTGAACATCACCTACACGATCCAACCCTCACCCGACGGTCTGGCGCAGGCCTTCGTGCTCGGCGCCGACCACATCGGAACCGAGCCGGTCGCATTGATCCTCGGCGACAACATCTTCTACGGTCCCGGCCTCGGCACGCAGCTCAAGCGCTTCGCCCACATCGACGGCGGCGCGGTGTTCGCCTACCGGGTGTCCGACCCGTCGGCCTACGGGGTGATCGAGTTCGACTCCACCGGTCGCGCCCTGTCGCTCGAGGAGAAACCCGACGACCCGAAGTCGAACTTCGCGGTGCCGGGGTTGTACTTCTACGACAACGACGTCGTCGAGATCGCCCGCTCGCTGAAGCCGTCGGCGCGTGGCGAACTGGAGATCACCGACGTCAACCGCACCTACTTGGAAGCGGGGAAACTGCAGGTCGAGGTATTGCCGCGCGGCACCGCCTGGCTCGACACCGGCACCTTCGACTCGCTGCTCGACGCGTCGAACTACGTGCGCACCATCGAACAACGTCAGGGCCTGAAGATCGGCGCACCCGAGGAGGTGGCGTGGCGTCTCGGGTTCATCGACGACGAGCAACTGCGCGCCGCGGCCGAGCCGCTGGTGAAGTCGGGCTACGGCAGCTACCTGCTGGATCTGCTCGAACGAGGAAAGGACCGCTAGGTTGCAGTACCGGGAACTGACGATCGCCGGGGCGTGGGAGGTCACGCCGAAACAGTTCGGCGACGACCGGGGCGTGTTCCTCGAATGGTTCAAGCAGGAGAGTTTCACCGACGCCGCCGGCCGTCCCCTGGAGTTGGCGCAGGCGAACTGCTCGGTCTCCGCCGCCGGGGTGCTGCGCGGCATCCACTACGCGGATGTCCCTCCCGGACAGGCGAAGTATGTCACGTGCGTGTCGGGTCGGTGCTCGACGTCGTCGTCGATCTGCGGGTGGGGTCGCCGACCTTCGGGCAGTGGGATTCGGTGCTGCTCGACACGAAGGACCGACGCGCGATCTTCCTGTCCGAGGGCCTCGGCCACGGCTTCCTTGCACTCGAGGACAACTCGACCGTCGTCTACCTGTGCTCGACGGGCTACAACCCCGACCGGGAGCACGAGGTGCACCCCCTCGATCCGGAGATCGGGATCGACTGGCCCACAACGGGTGCCGACGGCACCCCGCTGACCTACGAACTGTCGGCGAAGGACCAGGCGGCACCCACCCTGGCCGACGCCCACGAAGCGGGCCATCTCCCGAACTTCTGACGATTTGTGTGGATTCGACCCCGGTTTCCGGGGCTGGATCCACACAAATCGATCGGTGCGGAACCGGAACGGCGATCACTGCGTCGAACCGGATATGAACCTGCGAAACGCGTACCGCATCATGGCCGCTCAGGACGGCGTCATCACCCGAGCGCAAGCACTGGACTGCGGAATGAGCGCTTCCGCTGTCGACCGACGGGTCGAGAACCGCGACTGGCTCGCGCTCGCACGCGGCGTCTACCTTCGTGCCGACCGGGAACGCACGCCGGCCGTGGCGCTACGGACAGCCGTCTACGCGGCAGGTCCGGAAGCGGCGGCGTGGGGACCGAGCGCGGCATGGTGGTACGGACTGCTCGACCGCGCTCCTTCTCTCCGCTACGTGACCGTGCCACAGAAGCGCACCCTCGCCCGACGCCACGGGGTGCGGGTACGCCGACGCGACCTCCAGCGACGCGACGTCGTCGTAGTGCGCGGTCTACCCGTCACCGCGCTGCCACTCACGGTGCTCGAAGCCGCCGTCGAACTGCCTACGGGTTCGGTGCTCATGGACCGCGCGCTGCAGCGTCACACCTCGCTACCCGCACTCGAGCAGGCACATCGAAGGAATCTCGGGCGTCACGGCGCACCCCGCGCCGCTCATCTGTTGTGTTCGGCTCGCGAAGGCGGCCACTCCCAGGCCGAACGCATCTTCACCGACTGCTCCGTGGGGCGGGGTTCACCGGCTGGCGGGCACATGCGATGAGCTGCGGCTTCGAGATCGACGTGGTGTTCGACGCCGAGCGGGTCGCGATCGAGATCGACGGGTGGGCCTGGCACCGCGACGCCGAGCGACACCGCCGCGACGCCGAGAGGCAGAACGTCCTGATCAACGCCGGCTGGCACGTGCTGCGCTTCACCTGGCACGCGATCACCCAGGAACCGACGAGGTGGTGCGGCAGATTCGTCAGGCCCTGAATCGGACTTCGGTGGGTTGAACCCCGCTGAGCGGGGTCGGATCCACCCGAATCAGCGGAGGCGGAAGATCACGACCCGCTGGACGACGAAGTTGATCACCGTCGCGGTGCCCTGGGCGACGACGAAGGCGAAGGGCGTGACCCACCACTCGTCGCCGAGGGCTTCGTTGAGTACGCGGTTGATGCCGACCTGTGCGGCGAACGTCACTGCGTAGAGGACCACCACTGCCGCGAAGCGGACGCGGCTCGGCGGGGCCTTGAAGGTCCAGCGGCGATTGATCAGGTAGGCGGTGGTGGTACCGGCCACGAACGACAGGGCCTTCGCGACGTCGCGGGTGACGCCCAGTGCCATGAGCAGGACGTACAGGCCGTAGTCGACGATCGCCGAGAAACCGCCGGTCAGGACGAACCGCGTGAGCTGCGTCTTCAGGTCCAGCGCCTCGTCGGCCGTCGAATCGGTCAACGGCAGTTCGGGAGCCAGTGGGGCGTGGTGCTCCGGCAGCGGCTGCACATGGTCGTGGGATTCCGGCACGCAGACGAGGGTAACGCCCGTGAGGAACAGCATCTTGCCGGGTGACCAGGACACACGGGTAGCCTTTACCCCGATGTCCACGACAGCTACGGAGCAGGCGAGCGAGCCGCTCCCCACCCAGACCCGCACCCTGACCGGCTGGGGGCGCACCGCGCCGACCACCGCAGAGGTGCTGTCCACTCCCGACGTCGAAGTGATCGCCAAGGCGGTCGCGCGGGTCGCGGAAGACAACGAGTCGAAGCCGTCGCACCTGCGTCGCGGTGTCATCGCACGCGGGCTCGGGCGCTCCTACGGCGACCCGGCGCAGAACGCCGGCGGGCTCGTCGTCGACATGACGGCGCTGAACAAGATCCACAGCATCGACCGCGACTCGCGGCGTGTGGTGGTGGACGGCGGCGTCGACCTCGACCAGCTCATGCGCGCCGCCCTGCCGTTCGGCCTGTGGGTCCCGGTTCTGCCGGGCACCCGGCAGGTGACGATCGGTGGTGCGATCGGCTCCGACATCCACGGCAAGAACCATCACAGCGCGGGCAGCTTCGGCAACCACGTGAAGTCGATCGACCTGCTCACGGCCGACGGCCAGGTCCGCACGTGCACGCCCACCGGACGCAATTCCAAGCTGTTCTGGCGACCGTCGGCGGCATGGGTCTGACGGGCATCATCCTCCGCGCGACCATCGAGATGACCCCGACCGAGACGGCGTACTTCATCGCCGACGGTGTGGTCACCTCGACGCTCGACGAGACGATCGCCGTGCACAGCGACGGCTCGGAGGAGAACTACGACTATTCGAGCGCCTGGTTCGACGCAGTGGCTCCGCTGCCGAAGCTCGGTCGCGCCGCGATCTCCCGCGGTTCGCTCGCCAAGCTCGATCAGCTGCCGAAGAAGCTGCAGAAGGACCCGCTGAAGTTCGACGCGCCGACGCTGCTGACCTTCCCGGACGTCTTCCCGAACGGTCTGGCGAACAAGTACACCTTCTCGGCGGTGGGTGAGGTCTGGTACCGCAAGTCGGGCAACTACACCGGCAAGGTCCAGAACCTGACGCAGTTCTATCACCCGCTCGACATGTTCGGTGAGTGGAACCGCGCCTACGGATCGAAGGGTTTCCTGCAGTACCAGTTCGTGGTGCCGCCGGAGTCCGTCGACGAGTTCAAGCGCATCATCGTCGACATCCAGAAGTCGGGGCACTACTCGTTCCTCAACGTCTTCAAGCTGTTCGGTGAGGGCAACAAGGCGCCGCTGAGCTTCCCCATGAAGGGGTGGAACATCTGCGTCGACTTCCCGATCAAGGCGGGTCTGAACGAGTTCGTGCGCGAACTCGACAAGCGGGTCCTCGAGTTCGGTGGTCGTCTCTACACCGCGAAGGATTCGCGGACCGACGCGGAGACCTTCCACGCCATGTATCCGCGGATCGACGAGTGGCTGAAGGTGCGCCGCTCCGTCGACCCCACGAACGTCTTCGCCTCCGATATGTCCAGAAGGTTGGAACTCCACTGATGATCAACGCCGTCGGCAACCCCCAGACCCTGCTGCTGCTCGGTGGCACCTCCGAGATCGGCCTGGCCATCGTCGAGGAGTACCTGCGCAAGGCACCGGCTCGCGTGATCCTCGCGGCTCTGCCCGGCGACCCGCGTCGTGAGGACGCCGTCGCCCAGGCGAAGGCCGCGGGTGCGACGCAGGTCGACCTGATCGACTTCGACGCGCTCGACACCGCGAGCCACCCGGCCGTCATCGACCAGGCATGGAAGGACGGCGACGTCGACATCGCGATCGTCGCCTTCGGTCTGGACGCCGACGCCGAGGAGCTGTGGCAGAACCAGAGCAAGGCCGTGCGGGTCGCGGAGGTCAACTACACGGCCGCGGTCTCCGTGGGTGTGCTGGTGGGCGACAGGATGAAGGCGCAGGCTTCGGCCGCATCATTGCGATGTCGTCGGTCGCCGGCGAGCGCGTGAAGCGCGCCAACTTCGTCTACGGCTCCACCAAGCCGGCCTCGACGGTTTCTATCTCGGTCTCGGTGAGGCGCTGCGTCCGTTCGGTCCGCGCGTGACCGTCGTGCGCCCCGGCCAGGTGCGCACGCAGTTCAGCGCGCACGTCGACGAGGCGCCGCTCACCGTGAACAAGGAGGACGTCGCGAAGCTCGCGGTTGCGGCCTCCGATCGCGGCAAGGAGATCGTCTGGGCACCGGGCACCTTCCGGTTCGTGATGATCGTGCTGCGTCACCTGCCACGCGCGATCTTCCGCAAGCTGCCGATCTGACAGACGTGCACCCGCTGCCCCGCCGGACCCGTTCCGGCGGGGCAGTCGTCTTGTTCAGGGGTTACCGGACGTATCCGGTTCCGCTGTGGATCATCCCGGGCGGCCCGTAGCACCAGTGTTGATCGACCCTTCGTTCACGAAGACGCCGTTCACGGTGCCGTCCTGTCCCGCCTCGTTCGTCGCGTAGCCGACACCCGGAGTCCCGAGGACGATGCACTGGTAGGGATCGACGCCGTGGTGGTCGTACAATCGGCCGTCGATCGGGCCGCCGGGCTCCCCGGTGCGATCACCGGATACGCCGAGGCCTGCGCCGCCCCGAAGACGAGGAGAGGTGCCGTCGCGAGCGTTGCAAGGGCCGCACGAACCGCTTTACCTGTCATGATCTGAGCCTTTCGTTCGGATTCCCCGGGCCGTACCGACGGCCCGGTTTCCCGACGCAACTTCCAGGATGAAGGCCCGAACCGGTGGACGGCGGCGTTTTTGCAGCGCGGATCGGGCCACCACTCGTCTCGCGGACGCATCTCTATGCTCGTGGGGTGCTCGCCGACACTCCTGTAGCAGTAGCCCCGTTACGCCGTGCCGTCTCGGCGCTCGTGCAGTTCGTCTGCGCAGCGCTCGTCGCAGCACTCGTCGCGGCGGTGGGGCTGTTCGCCTTCGACCGCGTGCAGTGGCCGGCGTTCAATTCGTCGAACGTGACGCAGGCCGTCACCACCGTGATGCAGTTCGCGGCGCTCGCCGTGCTCGGCCTGTCGATCTATCTGTTGCGTCGCCGCAGATGGGTGACGGGGGCGCGGGTGCTGTCGTGGGCGGCGCTGTCCGGTCTGGTCACCGCGACCCTCGGGATGCCGCTCGCCGCGACCCGCCTCTACCTGCACGGCATCTCCGTCGACCAGGAGTTCCGCACCCAGTTCCTCACGCGGCTGACGGACAGCGCGGCGTTGCGCGACATGAACTACGCCGATCTGCCGTCGTTCTATCCGGCCGGGTGGTTCTGGATCGGTGGCCGTGTCGCGAATGTGCTGGGCATGGACGGCTGGGAGGCGTTCAAGCCGTATGCGATCGGTTCGCTGGCGGTCGCGGCGGTCGTCGCTCTGGTGTTGTGGTCCGAACTGGTCCGCTCCGACCTGGCGGTGCTCGCAGCTACCGCGACGACGCTCGTCGTGCTGGCCTACGGTTCGCCGGAGCCCTACGGAGCGGTGATCGCCGTGCTGGTCGCGCCGGCGTTGGTGCTGGCCTGGGGCGGTTTCCTGCCCGCTACACGCGGTGGCCGAGTGCGGCAGGGCTGGGGTGCCGTCGTGGGGACGGGCCTGTTCCTCGGTCTCGCCGCGACCTTCTACACCCTCTACCTCGGTATCGCGGCGTTCGCGGTGACGGTGATGGCCGTCGTCGCGGCGTACCTCGCGCGTCGCGCCGCCGGGTCGTGGCGGGCGGTCCTTCCGGTGCTCGTGCGTCTCGTGGTGATCGCGGTGATCGCGATGCTCGTCGCGTTGATCGTGTGGGCGCCGTTCGTGTTCGACGTGCTGGGCGGTAATCCTCCGTCCGAGTCCGGTACCGCAACGCACTATCTCCCGATGGCGGTGCGCGACTGCCGTTGCCGATGTTCCACATGTCCTTGATCGGACTGTTGTCGTTGCTGGGCACCGTGTGGCTCGTGGGCCGCGCGTCGTCGTCGCATCGGGCGCAGGCGCTCGGGCTGGGCGTGATCGCGGTCTACCTGTGGTACCTCGCGTCGATGGCGTTGACCGCCGTGGGCAACACCCTGCTCGCGTTCCGTCTCGAGGTGATCCTGCTCGTACTGCTCGCTGCGGCAGGCGCATTCGCCTTCGTCGACTTCTCGCGGTGGATCAGCCTGGCGACCAGCGAGAATCCGCGCGTGCGCAGGGTTCTCGTGGCGGTGGGCGCTCTGGGTGCGCTGGCGTTCACCCAGAACATCCCGCAGGTGCTCGGGGGTGAGATCACCGTCGCCTACACCGACACCGACGGGGCCGGTGAACGCGCCGACCAGCGACCCGCCGGTGCCGCGTCCTACTACGCCGAGGTGGACGACGTCCTGCTGTCCCAGTTGGGCGGCGAGCGTGACGACCATGTGTCCTCACGGCCGACACGTCCTTCCTCGCCTACTACCCGTACTTCGGTTTCCAGGCCCTGACCTCGCACTACGCCAACCCGCTGGCGGAATTCTCCGCGCGTGCCGCAGCGATCGAGGAGTGGTCGGAACTCTCCTCCCCCGACGAACTGCTCGCCGCGTGGGAGGAGTTGCCGTGGCGAGCCCCCGACGCCGTCGTCTTCCGACAGGGCGCCGAGGGCTACACGCTGCGTCTGGCCGAGGACGTCTACCCGAACGATCCCAATGTGCGGCGGTACACGGTGACCTTCCCCAAGGAACTGTTCGACGATCCCCGATTCACCGTGACCGAGGTGGGACCGTTCGTCGTCGTCACCGCGACAGGCGAATCGGCATGATGCGGCGAACCCCGATGTCCCGCAACCACAATCCACCCCAGACGAAGATGCCGGTGTAGATCGGGAAGAGGGTCGTGCTGACGATCGGCTGCTCGGTGAGTAGATTCGTCGCGACGGCACCACCGAGGTAACCGGTGAGCAGAACGGCACCGAGGATCGCGGTGGGCGGCAGGACGTAGGCGATCAGGCAGATCAGCAGGACCACGCCGAACACGCGGTTGAGGCTCGGATCGAATCCGAGATCGGCCATGGCCTCCTGCACCTGCGAGACGTTGGCGATATGATGATCGAGTCCCACAGCAGGAACAGGACGACGAGGCCGCTGACGATCAGGCCTGCGATGCGAGCGGTGCGTGAGGGTGCCGCGGCGGTGTCGTTGCGGGTGCCGGTGGTGGATGGGGTGAAGGTGTTCATGACGACCTCCTGGTAGGTAGCGGTGTTGTCGCAGATACCGACCGGGCAGGAGCCGGAAACTCATCGCCGCTGCGGTAAGGTCTCGGCGAGTCGTACGGGGGGTACGACGGAATCGGGGGATTCGATGAGCGACGTTCTGTATGTGCCGATCCGACGCCGCGACAGCTCCGGGCAGGTCCGGCTCGAGATGCGCACCCTGTCCGACGACCGGTTGGCGTTGCCCGCCTACACCTCACTCGAGGAACTGGTCCGCTGTTGTGGACCGCAGCAGCCGTGGATGGGCGTCGACAGCAGAGGACTACAGGAGATCCATCGGACCACCCGGTACGACGTGGTCCTGCTCGACGGCCGACAACCACCTCCGCCCCCGGTCGAGGACGAAGACCATCCGTTCGAGGACCCGCGCGGAAGGAGGGGGTCCCGGTGACCATCGACATCGGCGACCTCGACGCCGTCGCGAAACTCCTGGCGACCGGAGCGATGGGAATCGACGAGCTCGGATCCGATCCCGCACCGATACCCGACGCGGGTGCCGCCACCCCGCTGCTCGTCGACGCTCTCGGGTCGATTGCTTCCGTCCTGGACGCGGCGGTCCGGTCGCTGGCCAGTGCAGCAGACGCCACCCAGGACAGTCTGCACGCCTACCAGGACGCCGAGTCGCACACTGCTCAGGAGATCGCGAAGGCCGGTGAGGGATGAGTCTCGACACCCGAGTCTTCGGCGACCCCACCTCCTGCTACGCATGTGCGGATTCGCTCGCCACCCTCGCCACGGGCGTGAACGACCGGTTGAAGTCGGCACGCGACGGCCGCACCGAATCCGAATACGAGTTCGGAAGCCTGCGGGAGATGCGTTCCGCACGACCCTCGACCGCATCATCACCGGGACGACCGAGGCTGCAGACCAGATCGACGTGATCGCCGCTGCCCTCCGCGCATTCGCCGACGGGCTCGTCACCGCCCGGTCACGCATGTCGCAGGCCGAGGCGACAGCGGCGGAAGCCGGTATCTCCGTGGAGTTCGGCGTCGGCATCGGTGAGCCACTCGACGCCGATCCGAACTCGTACGACATTGCGCTCCAGACACTTCGAGCGAAGCAGATCGCGGCCTACGAGACGGCTGCGGCGCTTGTTGCGGACGGTCGCGCGGTCGAAACCGCAGCGCACAACGCACTCGCAGAGGCCTTGCGCGGGCCGACGACGATTCTGAAGGACGCAGAAGCCAGTGGGAATGGCTCTTGGCTCATACCGTGGGCGGATACATAGCGACGACAGTCTCCGAGCTGTCGAAATGGGGAGAGCTATCCGAGACACGAGGCGCAACCTCGCTCGGTTGCGTGAGCTTGCTGCGGAAGCGGCGCGGTTGGGTGATCCGTATCCGGAAGCCACAGCGGCCCGGGCTGTTCGGGCCTTCCAAGGCGGGGCGGACGATGCAGCGAGGTTCGCTGCGGAGAACTCTCGACTGCTTGCGGGGATCGGTGACAACAAGTTCGTCCAGTTGTTCGGAAAGAACGTCGACAGTTTACTTCCGGAAGGGTCAGCCCTCTCGAAACTCGGATCCAAAATTCCTGTGGCCGGACTCCTGTTCACCGCTGCTCAGACCAGCAGTGATGTGATCAATGCCGAAACTACCGGAGATGCAGTCAAAGCGGTTGCGAAGGATGTCGGTGGTTTCGTCGCCGGAACCGTAGCGACCGAGTTGATACTCGCGAGTGCAGCAGGCGGTCCTGTCACCCTTCTCGCTGTCGGCGTCGGGGTCGGTGTCGCGTTCGGCGTCGGTGAAGTGATCGAACACTGGGACGATGTCTCCGGCGCTGCCGGCTCCGCGGCCCGCTGGGTAGGAAACCTGTTCTGAGGACAGCAATGAATACAACCGACCTACCTCCGATGCCAGATTCGATCACCGGTGAGCCTCGCCCGCCCCGAGCGCCCCGCATTCACAAAAGTACGGAAGACACACCAGTCAAGCGCTCCCCACGAAAGCCGCCCGAGGCACCGGATCATCTCGGCCCCACGCTCGAATGGCTCCAGCCCACCGTCCGCGACAAGTACACCAGTGCGCTTTCCATGGTCTTGCTCTTGATCGTATATCTCACCGTCATCAACGGAGACTTCCGCTGGGTCCACTGGTGGATCATGTGGGTCATCATGGCGGTAGGCGCTGGATGATGTTTCGCGCTACCGCGAACCATTGGACCGCAGCCGGTGCCAGTTGGGTGCAATGGCGCAGCAGCTGGGTCGACACCTACCACCTCACTCGCATCCAGTTCTCCGCAGACGGCTACAGCCGTGTTCTCCGGTTGAAAGATGCCCACGGCAACGAAATCCACTCGTTCAAGATCAGCGAGATCCAGCGCAACCCCGACCTGTGGGACCTCGTTTACAACGGCATCCTCCACTCCGTCGCCTCCGGCAACTGCGATATCGACGCCAAAACCCGCCACATCCTGAAGATCCCCTACGAACTCGGGCCACGACCTACCCGCAGCGAACGCACCAGAGGACGACGCCGCAGATGATGAGCGCCGCACCTACGGCAGTCGTGAGGCCAGCAACTCGGCCAGATGCGTGCCGCGCCGCGTCGTGAGGTCGCTGAGCTGGGTACGGCACGAGTACCCGTCGGCGAGGATCACCGCGTCGTCGGATGCCGCCTCGACCGCCGGCAGCAGTTGGGTCCGCGCGACCGCCACCGACACCTCGTAGTGCCCGCGTTCGACCCCGAAGTTTCCGGCCAGGCCGCAGCAGCCGGCGAGTCGCTGCACGTCGGCACCGGCGCGTCGCAGCAGGGTGCGTCCGCACCCCAGCCCATGACGGCGTGGTGGTGACAGTGGGGTTGCGCGACGATCCGTGTTCCGTCCAGCGACGGCGGTTCCCAGTCGGCGAGGAGTTCGGCGAGGGTCGTGGTGCTGTCGGCCACGAGACGCGCGGGCGCGGACCCGAGCAGTTCGACCACGTCGGAGCGCAGGACGGCGGTGCACGACGGTTCGAGCCCGACGATCGGCATGCCGCTGCGGAAGAGTTCGGCGACGGTGCGTCCCACGATCTTCCGGGCCTGATCGAGCTGGCCGGTGGTGATCCACGTCAGCCCGCAGCAGCGAGGTTCGTCGGTGATGTGCACGCTGTAACCGGCGGCGTCGAGGACACGCACGGCGGCGGCTCCGATCTCCGGGGTGAAGTACTCGGTGAAGGTGTCGACGAACAGCAACACCGGGTCGCCCGTGCGGGATCGTTGCGGGAGGGTGTCGGCGAACCATTTCCGGAAGGTGCGGGGAGCGAACGCCGGAACGTGGCGGCGTCGATCGAGGCCGGCGACGGTCAAGCCGAGCGGGGCGACGCCCGGGATCCGGGTCAGAGCGTTGACGGCACGCGGCGCGCGGGAGGCGATCGCTGCCCACTGCGGCAGTCTGCCGAGACCGTAGTGCTGGCGGGCCGTCGCCGTCCCCGGTAGGTCTGGTGCAGCACTTCGGATTTGAGGGTCGCCATGTCGACCCCGGTCGGGCAGTCCGACAGGCATCCTTTGCACGACAGGCACAGCCCGAGCGCTTCGTGCACCTCCGGCGACTGCCACGACTCGTCGACGAGGTGACCGTTGAGCATCTCCTGCAGTGCCCGGGCTCGTCCGCGGTGGAGTCCTTCTCCTCGCGGGTCGCGAGGAAGGACGGGCACATCACTCCGCCGGTGCCGGTGTTGTCGGCGCGGCACTTGCCGATCCCCGTGCACCGGTGGACTGCCTGCGTGAAGTCGCCGCCGTCCTCGAGATAGCGGAAGGCCAGACCCTCACGAACCTTCCGTGCGGCCGGGACGCGGAGGTCGACGTCGACGGGTCGCGAGTCGACGAGCACTCCGGGGTTGAGGATGTTCTCCGGGTCGAAGACCGACTTCACGGCGCCGAACAGCGCGAGCGCGTCGGGCGAGTACATCAGGGCAGCAGTTCGCTCCGGGCCCGGCCGTCGCCGTGCTCCCCCGACATCGACCCGCCGTACTCGGCGACGAGTTTGCCTGCTTCGAAGAGGAATTCGCGGAACAAGCCGGGAACTCGAGCGGGATGTCGAGGCGGATGTGGATGCATCCGTCGGCGAAGTGCCCGTAGGGATAGCCGGTGACGTCGTATCCGGCGAGCAGTTCCTCGAAGTCGCGGAGATAGTCGCCGACGCGGTGGGCGGGGACGGCGGCGTCCTCCCATCCCGCGTGCGCGGGCAGTCCCTTCGGACTTCTCGCCGACAGGCCTGCCCCCTCCTCCCGGATGCGCCACAACGCGGCGGCCCGCGCCTGGTCCTCGACGTGCAGACGTCGGTCGCGCTGAG
>LATQ01000001.1:1379403-1390912 GCA_001017865.1 Rhodococcus sp. IITR03 | reverse complement strand
TCCGCGCCGGGCAGCGAGCAGACCGGTGGCCGGTGCCGGTGAGCACCTCGAGCGCGACGACGTTGTCGGACGTGCGGCCGTAGCCGAGCGCCCGCGCCCCGCACGCGTTGTTGCCGATCATCCCGCCGATCGTGCATCGGTTGTGGGTGGACGGATCGGGGCCGAAGCGCAGACCGTGCGGTGCCGCGGCGCGCTGGAGCTCGACCTGCACGACCCCCGGTTGCACCCGCGCAGTCCGGGTCTCCGGGTCGACGGAGAGCACCCGGTTCAGGTGACGCGAGAAGTCGATGACGACGCCGGGTCCGACGGCGTTGCCGCGAGGGAGGTGCCGGTGCCGCGGGAGGTGAGGGGGACACCCTCGCGCCGGCACACGTCGAGGGTCGTGGCGATGTCGTCGATCGATCGGGCGCGCACCACGGCCTGTGGTGGGACGCGATAGAGAGAGGCGTCGGACGAGTACAGCGCGCGCGTGGTCGAGTCGTCGCAGACCTCCCCGATGCCCGCCGCGCGCAGAGCGCGCCGATCGGGGTGGAGGTCTTCATAGACAGCGATGCTAGTGGCGGGAGGTACGGCTCCGGACGTGGTCGGACAGAACCGCGGAGTACCCACGAGTAGTGCGAGCGGAGCGGCACGAGCCCGGACCGTGACGGGACTCGCCTAGCATCGACGCTTGTGCCAGCCGATACCGCTTCGCCCGGGAAAACCGATTCGTCCGACCCGACATCGCGCGTCCGCACAGCGCGGATCGTCGCGATCGTGTCGGGACTGCTCGGGTTCGTGCTGGCTCTGACCCTTCCGTTCCTGCCGGTCCGGCAGGAGACCGGCGAACTGCAATGGCCGCAGAACGGCAGCATCGACAGTGTCGAGGCGCCGCTCGTCACCTACGCCCCGCTCACGCTGCGGGCCAGCGTGCCGTGCGCCGCAGCAGCGCAGCTCGGTTCCGACGGCGGCACGCTCGTCTCGACATCCCGTCCGGCTCCCCCGACGCCACGGCGGAGGGCCTGGTGATCCGCGCGGTACCCGGTGAGGACGGCGCCCCCGGCACCGTCGAGGCCGTCCTGCGCAACTCGGTGCTCGTCTCGGCGCCGCTCGACGAACCGTGCACGGCGGTGACCGTCGCATCGAACTCCGAACGCACCGCCGCCGAGATCGTGGGCTCCGACCCGCCGGTCGCGATCGAGCTCGAAGGCGACGAGCGACCGCAGATGGTCGGTGTCTTCAGCGACCTCACCGGCCCCGCGGGCGCCTTCGAACCCGGCGGTGACGACTCCACGGAACGGTTGTCGGTGCGCGCCGAGCTCGACTCGCGGTTCACCTCGACCCCCACGGTGCTCAAGCTCCTCGCGATGATCGTGTGCGCGCTCGCGACGCTGGTCTCCCTCGTCGCCCTGCATCGCCTGGACGGGATCGACGGGCGCCGCGCGCGCCGGTTCCTGCCGGCCCGCTGGTGGCGGTTCACCCTTGTGGACGCGATCGTCGTGGCCACTCTGCTGCTCTGGCACGTCCTCGGCGCGAACACCTCGGACGACGGCTACATCCTCAATATGGCGCGAGTGTCCGGCGACGCCGGATACATGGCGAACTACTTCCGCTGGTTCGGTGTGCCCGAGGCGCCGTTCGGCTGGTTCTACGACGTGCTCGTCGTGTTCGCGCAGGTGTCGACGGCGAGCGTGTGGATGCGCGTACCCACGCTGATCGCGGCGATCCTGTGCTGGATGGTCATCAGCCGTGAGGTCATCCCCCGGCTCGGTGTCGCCGTCCGGCACAGCCGGGTGTCGCTGTGGACGGCCGGGCTGGTCTTCCTCGCGTTCTGGCTCCCCTACAACAACGGTCTGCGCCCCGAGCCGATCATCGCGGTCGGTGCACTGCTGACTGGTGTTCGATCGAACGCGCCATCGCGACCGGCCGCATGTTGCCGGCCGCGATCGCGGTCCTCATCGCGGCCTTCTCGCTCGCCGCCGGCCCGACCGGTCTGATCGCGGTGGCCGCGCTCGTCGCGGGGATGCGCCCGCTGGTGAAGGTGCTGGTCGCGCGTCGGGCATCTCGTCGGTGTCGTCGCGCCCCTCGCGCCGATCCTCGCTCGCGTCGGGCACCGTCGTGCTCATCGCGGTCTTCGCCGACCAGACCCTCGCGTCGGTCCTCGAAGCGACCCGCGTGCGTTCGGCCGTGGGCCCGAACGTGCCGTGGTTCGACGAGCGGCTGCGCTGGGACGCGCTGCTCACCGTCTCCCCCGACGGTTCGCTGGCTCGCCGGTTCGGCGTGTTCGTGATGCTGTTGTGCCTGGTCGTGTGCGTCATGCTGATCCTGCGCAAGGGCCGCATCCCGGGCACCGCGATCGGACCGTCGCGCCGCATCCTCGGCATCGTCTTCGCGTCGTTGCTGCTCATGATGCTCACGCCGACGAAGTGGACGCACCACTTCGGTGTGTACGCGGGCCTGGCCGCGTCGGTGGCTGCGCTCGCCGCGATCGGGGTGGGCTCGGTGGGCATCCGATCGGCCCGCAACCGGGCGCTGTTCACCGCCGGGGTGTTGTTCGTCCTGGCGATGGCCTTCACGGGTTCGAACGGCTGGTGGTACGTCTCGAGCTACGGCATCCCGTGGTGGGACAAGCCGCCGTCGATCTCCGGTTACGCCTTCTCCACGGCACTGCTGGGTCTGACGGTGCTCGCCCTGCTCCTCGCCGCGTGGTTCCACCTGCGCGAGCCGTTCACGACGCCGCGGCCCGACCGCAACGGCAGGGTGCGGGCTCTGGCGTCGGCGCCGCTGACGCTGGTCGCGGCGGCGGTGGTGCTGTTCGAGGTGCTGTCGCTGCTCAAGGGCGCGGTCTCGCAGTACCCGGCCTATTCGATCGCCAAGTCGAACGCGGCGGCCTCAGGGGCAACTCCTGCGGACTCGCCAACGAGGTGCTCGTCGAGTCCGACCCGAACGCGACGATGCTGCAGCCTCTCGACGGTGATGCGGGCGAGGCCCTGGGTGCGGGCACAGCCGTCGGTTTCACCCCGAACGGCGTGGCCTCGACCTCACCGCCGACGCGGAGACCACCACGACCGGTGGCGCCAACACCGTCGACAGTGAGGAAGGCGGCACCACCACCTCCACCAGCGCCGGCACCGAGGGCGTCGCACCAGCGACGAGGGCATCAACGGCAGCACCGTGAAGCTGCCCTTCGGCCTCGACCCGCAGACCACGCCCGTCCTCGGTAGCTACCGCTCGGGCGTGCAGCAGTCGGCCGAGCTCGAATCCGGCTGGTACGCGCTGCCGGAGCGCACCGACGAGACGCCGCTGCTGGTCGTGACCGCGGCGGGACGCGTCCGCTATGTCGACCCGGACGGTGTCATCACCCCGGGTCAGGACGTGCTGCTGGAGTTCGGTTCGTCGTCCGGGGACGACGTGACGCCGCTGGCGACGCTCGCCCCCGATCGACATCGGCCCGTCGCCGTCCTGGCGCAACCTGCGCGTGCCGAGCGACGCGATCCCGGCCGACGCCGACGCCGTGCGGATCGTCGTCGACGACATGACCCTCTCCCCCGACCAGTGGGTCGCGGTCACGCCGCCGCGGATGCCGCGCATGCAGACCCTGCAGGAGGTCGTCGGATCCGACGCCCCGGTCCTCATCGACTGGTCGGTGGGTCTCGCCTTCCCGTGCCAGCGACCCTTCGGGCACCGCAACGGTGTCGCCGAGGTCCCCGAGTACCGCATCCTGCCGGACCGTGTCGGGGCCGACGCGACGAACGGCTGGCAGGACGACATCGGCGGCGGACCGCTCGGCTGGATCCCGCTTCTGCTGAACGCCGAGGCCGTCCCCACCTATCTGAACCACGACTGGGATCGCGACTGGGGATCGCTCGAGCAGTACCGTCCGATCGACCCGGATGCCTCCCCAGCGGAGGTCACCACCGACGTGACGACCCGCTCCGGCCTGTGGTCGCCGGGCCGCATCCGTGACGGGGTCCCGGTCCTGCTCGAGTAAGGGCGAGTGCCGTCACACCACGTCGCCGGATACCATCGACTCCCGTGCCCGACGACGTGACGACCTCACCCGCGCCCGCTCCGACCGCCCCACGGTCGATGGGCGAGGACCTTCGCACTCGGTACCGGACCGCGCGACTCGTCGCCGTCGTCGCCGGGTTGCTCGGCATGATCTTGGCGCTGGCCACACCGTTCCTCCCGGTCCGCGTGACCGAGGCGACGATGTCGTGGCCGCAGGACGCGGCGGCGACCGACGTCGAACTGCCGTTGATGTCGCAGGTTCCCCTCCAGTTCCGGGCCACCGTGCCGTGCAGTGCCGTCGCGGAGATGCCCGGCGACGGCGGGATGCTGCTCGCGACGGCCCCCACCAACGGGCAGGACGCGGCGCTCAACGCGATGTTCGTGCGGTCGCGCCGAGAGCGTCGACGTGCTCGACCGCAACGTGGTGGTCGCGACCGCGCCGCGCGCCGACGTCGAGTCGGGTGCGTGCAGCGAACTGCAGATCTTCTCCGACTCCGAACGCACCACCGCCGAGTTCGTCGGCCTCTCGGACGAGAACGGCAACCCGCGGTCCGGTGAGCTCACGCGACCTGCGGCCGCTCGTCGTGGGCGTGTTCAGCGACCTGCCCACCGCGGTTCCCGGCCTCGACGTCACCGTCGATGTCGATTCCCGGTTCACGTCGTCGCCGACGCTGGTCAAGTCCCTCGCGATGGTCCTGGCGGTGCTGTCGACGGCACTCGCGCTCGGCGCGCTGGCCAAGCTCGACGGCACGGACGGTCGCGGTCACCGCCGCTTCCTGCCTGCCCGCTGGTGGAAGTTCACCGGCGTCGACGTCGTCGTGGTCCTCACGCTCGTCGGCTGGCACTTCTTCGGCGCGAACACCTCGGACGACGGTTACCTGCTGACCATGGCCCGGGTGTCGGAGAACTCCGGCTACATGGCCAACTACTTCCGCTGGTTCGGTGTCCCCGAAGCGCCCTTCGGCTGGTACTACGACGTGCTGGCGGCGTTCGCGAAGATCTCCACGGCCAGCCCGTGGATGCGCATCCCGGCACTGATCGCCGGAATCCTGTGCTGGATGGTCATCAGCCGTGAGGTGGTGCCGCGTCTCGGCCGGGCCGTGCGGCACAACCGCATCGCACTGTGGACCGGCGGACTGGTCTTCCTCGCCTTCTGGCTCCCCTACAACAACGGTCTGCGGCCCGAGCCGATCGTCGCTCTCGGTGCGCTGCTGACTTGGTGCTCGATCGAGCGCGCCATCGCGACCGGTCGTCTGCTGCCCGCCGCGACCGCGGTGATCATCGGCGCGTTCACGCTCGCCGCGGCACCGACCGGCCTGATGTGTGTGGCCGCCCTCATCGCCGGTATCCGGCCGATGACGCGGATCATCGTGCGCCGCCACCGCGAGGTGGGCACCCTGCCACTGCTCGCACCGATCGTGCCGCCGGGTTGCTCGTGCTCGTCGTGGTGTTCTCCGACCAGACCCTGGCCGCGGTCCTCGAGGCGACCCGCGTGCGCACCATCATCGGACCCAACGAGGAGTGGTGGAACGACTTCCTCCGCTACTACTACCTGATGGTGCAGACCGTCGACGGGTCGCTGCCGCGCCGCTTCGCGTTCCTCACGATGCTGCTGTGCCTGTTCACGACGTTGTTCGTGCTGCTGCGCCGCCGCCGGATCCCCGGCGTCGCCGTGAGCCCGACCTGGCGTCTGCTCGGCATCGTCTTCGGCACGATCTTCTTCATGATGTTCAACCCCACGAAGTGACCCACCACTTCGGGGCGTACGCGGGCATCGCCGGATCGCTCGCGACGGTCACGGCCGTCGTGGTCTCCGCGAGCGCATTGCGGTCGCGGCGCAACCGCACGATCTTCCTCGCCGGACTGCTGTTCGTCCTGGCGGTGTCGTTCGCCGGCATCAACGGCTGGTGGTACGTCTCGAGCTACGGCGTGCCGTGGTTCGACAAGACCGTCTCGCTGAGCGGCTACCAGTCCAGCTCGCTGTTCCTGATCCTGTTCGGTCTCGCCCTCGTGCTCGTCGCGTGGCAGTACCTCCGCGAGGGGTACGCACCGCCGCCGGAGTCGCCCGAGACGAAGAAGGGCCGGCGGATCCGCGCCCTCGCGGCCGCGCCGCTCACGGTCGTCGCCGCGGTGATGGTGCTGTTCGAGGTGCTGTCGCTGCTCAAGGGTGCGGTGTCGCAGTACCCGGCGTACTCGCTCGCCCGCTCCAACATCGGGGCGGTCGCCGGGCAGACCTGCGGTCTCGCGAACGACGTACTCGTGGAGGCCGACCCCAACGAGGGACGCCTCGAACCGATCATCGATCCCGCCGACCCGCCGGCGAACGACGACCCGCTCGCCGGTGCGGCGCCGCGCGGTTTCACTCCCGACGGCGTGCCGTCCGACCTGACCGCCGACTACGTCGAGGTCAAGCCGGGCCAGGGCAACACCGACAACCAGAGCGTCGGCCCGACCTTCGAGACCGGCGCGGGCGGCGGCACCACGGGTGGCTCCGGTGAGCAGACCGTCAACGGCAGCACCGTGCGCCTGCCTTCGGGCTCGACCCGGCCGTCACCCCCGTGCTCGGCAGCTACCAGGAGGGTGTGCAGGAACCCGCCGCGCTCACCTCCAGCTGGTACGCCCTGCCCGAGATCACCGACGAGACGCCGCTGGTGATCATCTCCGCGGCCGGTCGCATCTGGTCGTACGACGACACCGGTGCACTGACCTACGGCCAGTCGCTGCTCGTCGAGTACGGCACCCGCCAGGCCGACGGCAGCGTCGAGGCGAAGGGCACCTACCTGCCGCGCGACATCGGCCCCGCGCCGTCGTGGCGGAACCTGCGTGTGCCGCTCGCCGACCTGCCCGACGACGTCGACGCCGTCCGCATCGTCGCCAACGATCCCAATCTCACCGGCGACCAGTGGCTGGCGTTCACGCCGCCGCGCGTCCCGACCCTCGAGCGGCTCGACGCCCAGCTCGGTTCCGAGCAGCCGCTCCTGCTGGACTGGGCCGTGGGTCTGCAGTTCCCATGCCAGCGGCCGTTCGATCACTGGGCCGGTGTGGCCGAGATGCCGAACTACCGGGTCCTCCCCGACCGTCCGCTCGCGGTGTCGTCGACCGACACCTGGCAGTCGGCCGACAACGGTGGTCCGCTCGGCTTCGCGGAGGTCCTGGCGCGGCCCGAGCAGGTGCCCACCTACCTGGAGAACGACTGGGGTCGCGACTGGGGTTCGGTGGAGCGGTACGTGCGCTTCTACCCGAATGCGCAGCCGGCCGAACTGACCACCACCGAGGTGACGAGGTCGGGTCTGTGGAAGCCCGCGCCGATGCGCGTCTACGAGTGACAGGGACCGGTCGCATCGTCGCCGTGGTGACCGCCCCGGGCTTCACGTACCTGCCCGGTGTCGGCAGCTGGACGGTTCCCTGATCTTCCGGCCGCGTCCGGGTCGGAGCATCCCAGAATCGGGTTTCGGTTATCTAGAATGAGCGGGTGACCACCGAGAATTCAGCCGGGTCGACCCTGTCGCCCCGCGCCTCCGAGGCCGTGAAGCGAAGCCTGACGCCCCGACAGGAGGCCGCGAGCCGCGACGTCGACACCCTGATCCGGTGCGGACGCGAACTGCTCACCCGGGGCGAACCGCGCGCGTCGCCGACATCGTCGCCGCCGCGGGACTCTCCAACGACGCCTTCTACCGCTATTTCAAGAGCAAAGGCGATTTCGTCGACGCCGTCGTCGAGGAGGGCGGACACCGCCTCGTCCGGTATCTGCGTCACAAGATCGACAGGCGCCGACCCCGAGGCCGCCTGCGCGCCGGCATCGCGGCCGTCCTGAACCAGGCCGTCGATCCCGAGATCGCCGCCGCCACCCGCAACGTCGTGTCCTCCGCCGGCGGCCGATCGCATGCACCGAAGGTGCGCGAAGATCTGGAGAAGGCGGTCGCGGAGGTACTTGCCGGACCCATCGCCGATCTGGGATCGGCCGACCCGCAACGGGATTCGCTCACCACGTCGATCCTGCTGCTCGCGGTGATGGAACATCTGTTGTGGCGGGACGCCTCCACCTTCGACGCCGACGCAGAGGTCGAGCAGATCGTCGGATACGCGCGACGGGGCCTGCGCACGTCCTAGTGCACAGACCCCGTCGGCGCGGGTTCTCCGGCTGTTCTACAGCGGCAGCAGGTGATGCTTCCGCGGGTTCTTGAACACTTCCTTGTCGCGAAGGAGGGTGAGCGCCTTGCGGATCTCGAGGCGGGTCGTCGACGGCTCGATCACCGCGTCGACGTATCCGCGCTCGGCCGCGATGTACGGCGTGGCCACGTGCTCGTTGTAGAAGTTGATGAGCTGCTGGCGCACCGCCGGGGCGTTCTCGCCCGCGGCCTCGATCTGCCGGCGGCCGATCACCGCGACAGCCGATTCGGCACCCATCACTGCGATACGCGCGGTGGGCCACGCGAAATTGATGTCGGCGCCGAGCTGCTTCGAACCCATCACGGCGTAACCGCCGCCGTAGGCCTTACGCACCACGACGGTCACCTTCGGGACCGACGCCTCGACGTACGAGAACAGGAAGCGGCCGCCACGCTTGATGACGCCGATCTTCTCCTGCTCCACACCCGGCAGGAAGCCGGGGGTGTCGACGACGAACACGAGCGGGATGTCGTAGGCGTCGCAGACACGCACGAAGTGCGCTGCCTTGTCGGCGGCGGCCGCGTCGAGCGCACCCGACAGGTACAGCGGCTGGTTCGCCACGACACCCACGGCATGACCGTCGACGCGCGCGTAGCCGGTGATGATGTTCGGCGCGGTCTGCGAGCGGACTTCGAGGAACTCGCCGTCGTCGAAGATCTTCAGCAGGATGTCGTGCATGTCGTAGCCGGAGTTGTCGGCGTCGGGCATGAACGTGTCGAGTTCGAGATCGTCGGGCGTGATCTCCGGTTCGAGACCGGGATTGATGATCGGAGGCTTCTCCTGCGCGTTGGACGGCATGTAGCTCAGGTACTGCCGCACCCACTCGAAAGCGGCCTTCTCGTCGGGCGCGACGTGGTGCACGTTGCCGTACTCGGCCTGCTGACGGGCACCGCCGAGCTCCTCGAGGCTCACGTTCTCGCCGGTGACCGCCTTGATGACGTCCGGGCCGGTGACGAACATGTGCGAACCCTCGGTGGCGACCACGACGTCGGTGTTGATCGGCGCGTAGACCGCACCACCGGCGCAGTTGCCGACGATCACCGAGATCTGCGGGCACAGGCCCGACAGCGGCTCGTGACGCTTGCCGATCTCGCCGTACCAGGCAAGCGAGGTGACGGCGTCCTGCACGCGGGCACCACCGGAGTCGTTGATACCGACGACGGGGCAACCGATCTTGAGGCGAAGTCGAGGACCGCGGCGACCTTGCGGCCGAACATCTCACCGACGCTGCCGCCGAAGACGGTCTGGTCGTGGGAGAACACCGCGACCGGGCGGCCGTCGACCGTGCCGTGCCCGACGACGACGGCGTCGCCGTACATCGCATCGTCGCGGCCGGGCGTCTTCATCAGCGCGCCGATCTCGACGAAGCTGCCCCTGTCGAGCAGCATGTCGATGCGCTCGCGAGCGCTCGGGATGCCCTTCTTCGCGCGCTTGGCGATCGCGAGTTCGCCGGCAGGCTCCTTCGCGATCTCCAGCTTCTCGCGCAGCTCGGCCAGCTTCTGTGCCGTGGTGCTCACTTCTTCGTTCAGCTCCTCGAGCCTCGATGTCGGCCAGCTTGCGGGTCAGGTCTTCCCCCACCTTCGAGATGTACGGCTCGTCGACGATCTGCAGGTGATCGCCGCCGACGTGCACGACCTCGAGATCCGCGACGACCTCGCCCCACCCACCGTCGGGCTGCCGGGTCCCGAAGGCCGGCTCGAGATCGATCGCGTCGTCGTGATACTTGTCGGCCATGTACAGCACGACCTTGCCGTCGTAGGGCAGCAGCTCCGCGGTCTGGATGGCGCGGTTGTCGAGCCACGACGTGCGCTGGTGCTCGATGATGCCACCGGGGATCTGCGCCCCGCTCAGCTCGAGCAGGCCCATCAGGATGCCGATCTGCTCCTCGTCGCTGCCGGCCTCGGCCAGCAGGTCGTAGGGCAGCGGCGCGTCGATCCCGTAGGTCTTCTTCGCGAACGCCGAGTAACGCTGCCAGCGCTTACGGATCTCGTCGGGTGTGTCCTCGACCTTCTCACCGGCCATGACGGTGTCGATGAGACCGACGAGACGCACGTCCTTGCCCTCCTCGCGGAGCAGACGGGCCACCGCGTAGGCCAGGACACCGCCGAGCGACCAGCCGCACAGCACGTACGGGCCGTCGCCCTGGATCTCCTTGATGAGCGGCAGGTACGCCTGTGCGCGAGTGTCGATCGGGCCCTCGGTGCGCTCGAAACCGAACACCGGGGTGTGCGCGGGCAGGCGGCGCAGCAGCGGCTCGTACGCGACCGTCGAACACCGCGGGGTGGAAGACGAAGACCGGCACGGTGTCCGATCCCTCGGCGCGGGGCCGCAGCGTGCGCACGAGTCCGTCGATGCGATCGGCGGATTCGAGATGCTGACGGACGGTCTCGGCGAGCTGCTCGATGGTCGGGGCGGCGAGCACATCGTCGACGGTGATCTCGCCCTCGGCCCGCTCGGTCAGCCGTGCCGCGAGCTTCTCGGCGACATCACGCTCGAGCTTCGGCAGCGGGTTGAAGATGCCCTTGGCCGACTTGCCCGTCACCACCGCCCACGAGGCGAAGGTCAACCGTTCCGCGGCGTCGCGCGGCGGCACGTCGACCCCGCTCGACTCCTGCTCCGGCTCGGGTGTCTCGGCCGCGGTCTGCGCTTCGGCGTCGGCGAGGATCTGCTCGGCCTCACCCACCGCGGTGGTGTCCTCGAGCTGGGGAAGCTCGACCTGCTCCGTTGCCTGTGGGAGCTCGTCTCCGTTCGCAGCGGCGGCGCGCTCGGCGGCCTGCTGCTCGGCGAGCTGCGCAACCTCCTCGCGGTTCTCCACGGCGTACCGCAGGTACTTCGCGACGTCGCGCAGGCTCGCGTCCTTGACCGCCGACAGCTGCAGCTGCGGGATGTCGAACTCGTACTCGACGCGGTTCTTGATGCGGACCGCCATGAGCGAGTCGAGGCCCAGCTCGATGAGCGGGATCTCGGCCGGTAGATCCTCGGGCGCGTAGCCCATGGACTCGGCGACGATCAGCGTCAGGCGGTCGTCGAGGCTCTGCGATCCGCTCGGATCCCACTTGTCGCCGAACGACTCGACGACCTCGGGCATCTCCTCGGCCTGCACGGCCGGCTTCGCGGCCACCGCGACGGGCGCGGGCAGCGGCTCACCGGAGGTGACGACACCCTCGTGGACGAGCGTGAAACCGTCGCCGGCGTTCGCGTGCACCTGCAGCGACGCGCCGCCCGGGTGCCGGGTGAGCGTCGTGGTGAGGGTGCCGGTCGCGGGGACGCCGGTGTGCGGGATGGACGCGGTGAGCGTGACATCCGACAGCACCTGCGAGGCCGCCGCGACGACAGCTCGGCGGCGTCG
>LATQ01000001.1:1377979-1379303 GCA_001017865.1 Rhodococcus sp. IITR03 | reverse complement strand
CGCGACGACCAGCTCGGCGGCGTCGGTGACGGCGGAGGCCTGCACCTCCCAGACGTAGCGGCCGTCCGGGAGTGCGACGCGGCGCCGGGCGCGCGGCCGTTGCCGGAGGTGCCGATGTTGGCTTCGACCCAGTACGGCTTGCGGATGAAGGCGGTGCGCGGCAGGTCGACGTAGCCGCCTTCCGGCAGCAGGGTCTTCAGGTCGACCGACTGCCCGTGCACGTACAGCTGCGCGAGGGCGGTCAGCACCCCGAGGGACTCGTCCTCCTTGCGCTTGAGCGTCTGGATGAACTGGCCGTCCTGCACACCGGCGTCGAAGGCCGTCGCCGCGACCGACATGAGCGTCGCGGGGTTGGCGTTGAGCTCGACGAAGGTGGTGTGCCCGTCGGACAGGGCCTGCCGGATCGCCTGCGTGAAGTACACGCTGTGGCGCATGCCCTTGGTCCAGTACTCGACGTCGTGGATGCCGTCGTGACCTGCGCGGTAGAGCGTCTCCTGGTCGACCGACGAGTACAGGTCGACCTTCAGGCGGTGCGGTTCGATGCCGGCGAGCTCGGCCGCGAGCTCACCGAGGATCGGATCGACCTGCGAGGTGTGGCTCGCGCCCTTGGTCTGCAGGACCCGGGCGAACTTCTCCTCGGCCTCGGCACGCGCGACGATCGCGTTGACCTGTTCCTGCGGGCCACCGATGACGGTGTGCGTCGGCGCCGCATAGACGCAGACCTCGAGCTGCGGGAAGTCGGGCAGCACGTCGGTGATCTCGGCGGCGCTGTACTCGACGAGCGCCATGAGGCGGATGTCGTCGCCGGTCAGGCCGGATTCGGCCTCACCCATCAGACGCGAGCGCGAGCAGATGACGCGCACGGCGTCCTCGAGCGAGAGTCCGCCCGAGATGTAGGCACCGGCGGCCTCACCCATCGAGTGACCGACGACCGCGGCGGGCTCGGCGCCGTGGTGGCGCAGCAGCGCGGCGAGACCGATCTGGATCGTGAAGATGCCGACCTGCGCGGTCTCGACGTCGTAGTCCTGCGCGTCGTCGAGGAACTTCTCCTTCATGGAGTAGCCCGACTCGTCGTAGATCAGCTCGTCGACCTCGTCGACGGCCGCCGCGAAGACCGGGTTCTCCAGGTACAGCTGCTTGGCCATCTTGCGGTGCTGGGCACCGAAGCCGGACAGCACCCACACCGCGCCCTTGGAGGCGGGAGCGTCGGCGGTGAACACGCCTGCGCGGGCTTGCCGGCGGCGACGGCACGCAGACCGGCGATCGCCTCACCGTGGTTGCTCGCCACGACGATCGCGCGGGACCGGCCGTGGTTGCAGCAATC
>LATQ01000001.1:1372168-1377879 GCA_001017865.1 Rhodococcus sp. IITR03 | reverse complement strand
CGATCGCTCACCGTTGGTTGCTCGCCAACGACGATCGCGTCGGGACCGGCCGTGGTTGCGGCGAGCGAGCGTGCGGGCGACGTCGGCGAGCGGCGTCGTGCTGCCCTTCTCGGTCTCGAGCCAGTCGGCAAGATCGGCGGCGGCACGGCGGCGACGCGACGGCATCGCAGCGGAGACGGCGAGCAGGACGGGCAGCTCACGGGCCTGCTCGGTGGTCTCCGCGGCGGCGGGGATCTCCTCCGGCAGGACCTCGACCTCGGCCTCGGACGCTTCGAGCCCCTCGGGACCGGTGTACTCGCGCACGACGACGTGCGCGTTCGTGCCACCGAAACCGAATCCGGACACACCGGCGACGGCGCGACCGGTGTAGCGCGGCCACTTCGCACCCTCGGGGATGACCTTCAGGTGCGCGCTGTCGAACGGGATGTACGGGTTGGGCGCGGTGTAGTTGAGCGTCGGCGGAAGCTGATCGTTCTGCATCGCGAGAACGACCTTGATGAGACCGGCCGCACCGGCGGCGGACTCGAGGTGACCGAAGTTGGTCTTGGCCGAACCGAGCAGGACCGGCTTGTCGTCCTCACGCCCACGACCGACGACACGGCCGAGCGCGTCGGCTCGATCGGGTCGCCGAGCACCGTGCCGGTGCCGTGCGCCTCGATGTAGTCGACACCGGACGGCAGGATCTGCGCGTCGCGGTAGGCGCGGCGCAGCACGTCGACCTGCGCTTCGGGGTTGGGAGCGGCCAGACCGTTGGAGCGGCCGTCCTGGTTGACGGCCGAACCGGCGATCACCGCGAGGATGTCGTCGCGTCGCGCTCGGCGTCCTCGAGACGCTTGAGCACGACGAGACCGCCACCCTCGGCGCGGATCATGCCGTCGGCGTCGGCGGAGAACGCTTGATGCGGCCGTCGGGTGCCATGACGCCGAGTTCGTCGAAGCCGAGGGTGCCGGCCGGGGCGAGCAGCATGTTGACGCCACCGGCGAGGGCGACGTCGCTTCGCCGTTGCGCAGTGCGCGCACGGCCTGGTGCACGGCGACCAGCGACGACGAGCACGCCGTGTCGAGCGTGACGGACGGGCCGTGGAAGTCGTAGAAGTACGACACGCGGTTGGCGATGACCGCGGTGGAGGTGCCGGTGAGCGCGTAGGGATGCGCTGCGGACGGATCGCCGACCGCGAGGAGCATGTAGTCGCTGGCCGAGCTGCCGATGAACACACCGACCGAGCCGCCCTTGAGGTCGCTCGGCGGGATGTGCGCATGCTCGAGTGCTTCCCAGGTCAGCTCCAGCGCGAGGCGCTGCTGCGGGTCGACCATCTCGACCTCGCGCGGCGACATCGCGAAGAACTCGGCGTCGAAGCCTTCACGTCGTCGAGGTAGCCGCCCCTGGTGTTGGCGTTGCGGATCGACTCCCACACGGCGGGGTCGTTCTCGAACTCCGACCAGCGGCCCTCGGCAGATCGGAGATGCCGTCGCGTCCGGACGCGAGCAGCTCCCACATCTGTTCGGGGGTGTCGACGTGGCCCGGCAAACGGGTGGACAGACCGACGATGGCGACGTCCTTCGAACCCGCCGCGGCACCGACCGTGTACAGGGCGGAGTCGTCCTCGGCGGGTGCCTCGGGCTCACCTTCGATGATGCGCGTCGCGAGCGACGCGATCGTCGGGTGCTGGTAGGCGATCGTCGCGTTGAGGGTGACACCGAGGAGTTCCTCGATCTCGCCCGCCATGGCGACGGCGTCCCGGGAGGACAGTCCGAACTCCTCCATCGGACGATCGTCCGAGATCTGGGAGACCGGCTGTCCGGTCGCGTCGGCGATCCAGTTGCGCAGCCATTCGCGCAGCTGCGCAACCGTCATTTCAGTGTCAGACATCAACCACCACGCTACCCGGGAAAGAGGACATTCGTTCTTACACGCTGTCCGGGAAGGCCTGCTGCTGGTAACCGCCGCGCAGCGTTCCCTCGACATATGCGGTCTTGCACGCCCGACGCGCGATCTTTCCGCTGGACGTACGGGGGATGGAACCGGGCCGGCACGAGCAGCACGTCGCGGGCGGTGACACCGTGCCGGGACGAGATCGCGGCACGCACCGCGTCGGCGATCGGCTGCGGATCGGCCTTGCCGGCGCCGGGAGCGCGCTCGGCGACGATCACGAGCTGCTCCGACGAATCGTCGGCATCGAACTGCAGGCCGGAGCGTCGTTGTCGAACACCTCGCGCGGCAGTTGGTTGGCCGGCACCGCGAAGGCCGCGACGAAGCCGGGGCGCAGCGCGGAGCTGGCCTCCTGCGCCGAGAACTCGAGGTCCTGCGGGTAGTGGTTGCGGCCGTCGACGATCACGAGGTCCTTGACGCGACCGGTGATGTAGAGCTCACCGTCGATGTAGACGCCGTAGTCGCCGGTGCGCAGCCACTTGCTGTCGTCCGGGGTGCCCTCGGCGTGGCTGCCCTCGGCCAGGCGCTTGGTGATGCGGTTGTGGAAGGTGTTGTCGGTCTCTTCCTTGCGACCCCAGTAGCCGATGCCCATGTTCTCGCCGTGCAGCCAGATCTCGCCGACCTGCTCGTCGGCATCTCGGTGCCGGTCTCGGCGTCGACGATCGCGGCCCACTGGCTGCGCGCGACGTAACCGCAGGAGACCTGCGGGATGGCGTTCTCGGCGTCGGGCTCGACGCGCACGACCCGGCCCGCGTTGAGTGCGGTGCGGTCGACGTAGATGACCTTCGCCTCGTCGCTGTGACGGGTGGAGGAGACGAACAGGGTGGCCTCGGCCATGCCGTAGGACGGCTTGATCGCCGTGCGGGGCAGACCGTAGGGGCCGAAGGCCTCGTTGAACTTGCGCATCGACGACGTGGTGACCGGCTCGCTGCCGTTGATCAGGCCGATGACATTGCTCAGGTCGAGTTCTTCGCCGGGCTTGGGGACCGCGCGTGCCGCAGCATGCTCGAACGCGAGTTCGGGGCGGCGGCGAAGGTGCCGGCACCGTCGGAGACGGCGGCGAGCTCGCGGATCCAGCGGCTCGGCCGGGCCACGAAGGCGCGCGGGCTCATGATGGTGATGTACTTGCCGCCGACCGCGGGCAGGATCACCGTGAGCAGGCCCATGTCGTGGAACAGCGGCAGCCAGGTCACGCCGCGCGACGACTCGTTGAGCTCGATCGAGTCGGCCATCTGGATGACGTTGGTGAGCACCGAGCGGTGGGTGATCTCGACGCCGGCGGGAACGCGGGTCGAGCCGGAGGTGTACTGCAGGTACGCGATGTCGTCGGTGCCGATGGGCGGCCGGTTCCAGGATCGGCGACCGAGTCGGGGATGGCGTCGACGGCGATCACGCGGGGACGCTGCGCAGCGGGGAGCGGGCGGAAGAACTGCCGCACGCCGGCCGCGGACGAGGTGGCGGTGAGAATCGCGCTGGGGGTGCAGTCGCCGAGAACGGCGTGCAGACGATCGGTGTGGCCGGGCTCGTCGGGATCGAACAGTGGCACGGCGATGGTACCGGCGTAGATCGCGGCGAAGAAGGACACGACGTAGTCGAGGCCCTGCGGAGCGAGGATCGCGACACGGTCGCCGGGAGCGGTGACCTGCTGCAGGCGCGCGGCGATGGCCTTGATGCGCACACCGAACTGATCCCAGGTCAGCTCGTGCACCTCGCCGTCGCGTTCCCGCGAGTAGTCGATGTACCGGTAGGCGAGGTCGTCACCGTTTGAAGCGAAGTTCCCCTCGAGGTGATCGAGCAGGGTCTGCCCTTCCGGCAGCCTGATCCGCCCGTTCTCATCGATGAACTCTTCGAACCCGACGCTCAATTCCTTCTCCCTGTCGAAGCGATCCCACAACCACTCGACATGGTTGCGCCACTAACTTTTCCTCCGCGCCGGCGGATCGTCGTACCGATACCGCCCCCCACGGCTTCCGGCGGTCCGTTCCTCGAACGTGTCCATCGACCCAGATCACGAATATGTTACAGATCGGCATCACGCGCACCCTCGCAAAGTGCGGTCGCCGGGAGGAACGCTTCCCCTCGCACACGGGAAACACAAAGATACGACATGGTCGTCTTCACACACACATTCCGCGCCCGTCGAAGGAGAAGAGCACACGATCCGATTGTGTGCGACGGTTTTTCGACGCCGGCACCCGCCGACGATGCAACCCGCCGTCCTCTGCAGCCCAGGATCGGCGCCCCGGTACGTACGCCCGACCGACGCGAGAGCTCGTGACAAGGATCATTCCCGGTCGCGGGCCGTCGCTACGCCCCCGGAGGGCGCCGGCCGTTCGCCGTGCCGTCGCTGGCACCATGAACCTCTTCTCCTGTGGCAGTCGTCGTGCGCCACGATCCCGGACGGCCGGGCACGCAGCCGAGGGATGAGTCTAAAGGCAGCCCGTCTTTCGAGTGTACCGGGTGGTGAGATCGGACACTACCGGCGAGTAATATATGGGAGGGTTCACTCGGACCCGAACCGCCCCTACGGGCAGCGGCGGCCGCACCTCATTCTTCTGCGGGTTCCGGTGCGGCATCGATCTTCTCCGCCGCCCAGTTCGCGATCCACTGCGTCGCGGTCGTGCCGCTCTCGTCCACGACGTAGGTGTTGTACATCGCGTGGATCGGGTTGTTGACGTACTCGAGCAGACGCGGAGCGGCCGACATCCAATTGGCGGGATTCAGCGCGTTCGGCGGCGCGTCGCAGATGCTGTCGGTGGGCGCGCAGATCTGGATCGTGCGGTCGTCGAGCTCCCCGAAGCCACCGGGCCGCGCGCCGGTCATCGTGATCCCCGGCAACCGGAGTCCGTCGAGCGACAGTTCGGCGCCCACTCCGGCGACGGGCGCACCGATGTCGGTGCCCGAGACCCCGTCGCGGCGACCGTCGGCGACGAGCGCGACACCGAGCACCCGGTCGGCGGGGACCGGGCCGTTGCCGGCACCGATCTGCGCGCGACGTCGCCCACGATCACAGCGCCCTGCGAGAAGCCGGTGAGCACGTAGGTGGTCAGCGGGCACTCGGCCGAGCGTCGCGCGAGGATGTCGGTGGTGGCCGCGAATCCCTCGCTGCGGCTGTTGTTGTAGGACTGCTGGCCGTCCGGCGGGATCGCGATGGGGTTCGAGAACTGCGCGACGTACGGCACCGTGTAGACGTCGGCGCGCTGGGCGTCGAAACGCTCCTGCAACGGCCTCGTCACGTTGAGCATGAGCGAGTACGGGTTCGCGGCCGGGGCGTACGGATCGTCGCCCACCGCGGACTCCCAGGTGCCCGGCACCGCGACGACCTGCACGTCGGGGCACGAGGCCGGCTGCGACTGCGGCTCCTCCGGCCCCGGCGGGGTGGGAATCGGTGACGGGATGTCCAGCCGCCCCGCGAGCATGTACCAGAGCACCAGCACGATCGCCAGGACGAGCAGCGCCCCCACGACCACGATCCTGCGTCCGCGACGCTGCTTCGTCCTGACCATTCGTGCTGTCCCCGCGTTCCCTAGTTGCAGTACGTCTCGCCGGCGACGGCGATGTACGTGTCGGCCGTCGAGGAGGCCTGCTCCTCCGACAATTCGACACCACCGGCTGCAGCATCACTACCCACGAGCGCGGTCACGAACACCTTGATCTCCTCCGGCGACCCGCCCTGCGCCTGGGCGCTGCAGATGTAGTCGGCGATGTTCACCGCGCCGGTCTCGTCGCTGGGCTCGACACCCTCGGCGCGGAGGCCGTCGAGGAAGGCCTGTGCGCCGGGC
>LATQ01000001.1:1364945-1372068 GCA_001017865.1 Rhodococcus sp. IITR03 | reverse complement strand
AGGACGGAGCCGGGGGACGCCTCGCTCGTCTCGGTCTCGCCCGTGGTCTCGGCCCGGCGGCGCCGGGGGACGTCTCGGCCGCGGAGGTCGATGTCGACGTCGAGGTCTCCGTGGCGGCAGACGTGGTCGGCGTGTTCGTCGCGGTGGAGTCGTCGCTTCCGCATGCGGAGAGAACGGCCGTGGCGGTCAGTGCCGCGGCGAGGGCGCCGAGGACTCGGGTCGAGCGCGAGCGGGTCCGTGAAGGCATGTGGTGGGGTCCTCACATCCGGGATGTCGGTCGAACTTGGTCAGATGCGCCCCAGGCTACAGAGCGGCCCGTGCGGCCGGTAGGAGCGTCCTGCCTCCCCCAGTTCACACGGGCCGACCCTGCTGTCGTTCGGTTACGGCTGCAGCTTCACCTCGTCGCCGTCGAGCGTGATGAAGCCGTTCTGGAAGTTCTGCTGGACACCCTTGCCGTCGGCGGCCGGGAACTCGTCGCTGATCGGCAGACCCAGACGTCCTTCGGCACCCTTCTCGGCGAGCCATGCCTCGAGGATCTTGCCGCGGACCGGCCAGGCGCCGGTGAGCGGGCTCCAGTAGATGTGGCCGTGCTGGAATTCGTTGAAGCGACCGTCGCGCCCGGCGGGCTGCTCACTGGTCGTCGGGTAGCCCAGGACACCCGTCTCGTAGCCGAGCTGGGAGTACTTGTCGAGGATCATGCCCTGTACCCCGTGGGCACCGGTGTCCTCGCTCCAGTACATGGCGCCGATTTCGAAGCCTGGACCGCGCCGCGACCGTCGGGGGTCGCCGCCTCGTCGAGGATCGGGTAGCCGAGGGGGCCGCCCTCCCAGCCTGGTTCTTCCATTCCTCGAAGATCTTGCCGCGGACCGCGTGGGCGCCGTGCTCGGGCGTCCAGTAGATCGCGCCGTTCCGGAAGTGGTTGAACCGTCCGCGTCCGTCGGGAGCTACGCGTTCCTCGGTGGTCGGATAGCCGAGCTGCCCGGCCGGACCGCCGACACCCTGGTAGGCGCCGCCGATCGCACCCGCGACCGGCACCGTCGTGCCGTCGGACGAGAAGACACGGCCGAAGCGGAAGTCCTGCACCTTGCCGCCTGCGACGTCGTATTCGGAGGTGAGGCAGTCACCGAGCCAGGCGTTCGCGTTCGCGACGTCACCGAAGGCACCGGTCGGATTGCACTCGGGCTTCTCGACACCGACCCGAGGGTGTTGGCGAGCTGCGGCCACAACTGGTGCAGTTCGAACTCCCAGTACTTCCACGTGTGGGTGCCCGACGGCCGGTACACGATCTGCGCGGGGATGCCCTGCTTCTTGAGCTTCGTCGCGAACGCCTGCGAAGTGAGGCGCGAGAGGATCTCGAGGCCCATGCCGGCGTAGTTGGTGCTGACACCGGGGATGCCCGACGGATCGTCGTACGGGCCGGTGGTGCCGCTGCCGCTCGAGACGTACAGGCTCACACCCTTGAGCTTGTCGGCGAGCAGGTACGGATCGTGCGACTCCCAGCCTCGGAGCCGGGCGCACCCCACATCGCCTCGGAATCGAAACCGCCGGCGTCCTGCATCGCGTAGTGGATGGCCTCGGGCATGCCGAGGGTGGTCGTGGTGAGGATGCCGGACAGCGACGCCGCGAACTGCGCGAAGCCCGGATTGCGGGCGGGCAGGAACATCGCGGCGGTACCGCCCATCGACAGCCCGACGACGCCACGCTTGTCGGTGGTACGCCAGTCGCGCTCGAGGAGTGGGGGAAGTTCCTTCGTCAGGAAGGTCTCCCACTTGTAGTTCTGTCCGTTGTTCTGGTCGATCCAGTCGGAGTAGAAGCTCGACTGGCCACCCACCGGCAGCACGACGTTGACGTTCTTGTCGGCGAAGAAGGCTTCCGCGTCGGTCTCGAGCGTCCACCCGTTCTCGTCGTCGCGCGCGCGCATGCCGTCGAGCATGAACACCGACGGGAACTTCGCGTCGGGCTTGCTGTTCCAGTCGCGCGCGAGCAGCAGCTGCACCTGGATCGGCGTCCCCATCGACGGCGAATCGATCCACAGGGCGACACGACGATCGGTGAGCCAGTCGACGGAGCGGACGGTCGCACCGGCGGTGCTCGTCGGGCCGGACTGGGCGATGAGCGGATCGGCTGTGGCCACCGAGACAGTGGTCAGACCTGCGGCGACGGGCGCGACGAGGGCTGCGGCGATCAGTGCGAGCGCACGGGATCTTCTGCTCCGCGCACCCGCAACGCGAGCCGCTCTCCTGCTCGGCCCCGTCCGTCGCTCACCGTGCTCGAGCTCAGTTCGCATCTGCATCGCTCACTTTCTGCGTTGCCGGATTTCCTGCCGAAGTGCGGCTTCGGGTGGACCGCGACGGCGGCAGTGGCAGGGCGCCCCGGCTGGGTGTGCCGACTCGGGATACCGGAGTCCCGGATGTTGTTTCTACACCGGCGGCACTCGGAATCGCGGGTGCCGCGCTGTGACAGGTGAGAAAATTGTTGCAGAAAGTTACGACGCCGCCCACTCACCGGAGGGTGAGCGGGCGGCGTCGTTGCCAGCAGTGCGTACCGGAGATCAGAACGCGTTCAGCGCCTCGAGGATCTGCGGGCGTGCCTTCCACAGCTGATCCTCCCAGTACTTCCATGCGTGCGTGCCGCGCGCCGGGAAGTCGAAGGTGGCCGGGATGCCGAGCGTGGCCAGCTTGATCTGGAAC
This sequence comes from Rhodococcus sp. IITR03, assembly GCA_001017865.1. The sequence goes on along the minus strand of LATQ01000001.1, from coordinate 1,369,378 downwards.
GCGCGGGTCTGGGCGAGGGACAGCGCCTCGAGCGCCATGCCGTTGGCGGTGTTGTAGTAGCCGACGAAGCCTGCGGGTTGTCGTGCTCACCGGGCAGACCGCTGGCGGCCGAGATGTACAGCGACAGACCCTCGAGCTTCGGAGCGAAGACGAACGGGTCGTTGCGCAGCCAGGCCGGGCTCCACGGCGGGCCCCACATCGAGTCGACGTTGAAGCGGCCGGCGTCGAGCATCGCCACGCGGATGGCCTCACGCATGCCGGGAGCCGACAGGTTCAGGTAGCCGGACAGCGACGACGCGAACTTGAACTGGTCGCGGTGGTAGGCGGCCAGGGTCAGGGCGGCGGAGCACCCATCGACAGGCCGAGGATGCCGTTGTTGTTGCGCGAGACACCACGGGTGGCGAGGTAGTCGGGCAGCTGCTCCGTCAGGAACGTCTCCCACTTGTAGGTGACGTCCTGGCCGTTCAGGTTGGACGGCGCGTACCAGTCGGTGTAGAAGCTCGACTGTCCGCCGACCGGCATGATCAGGCTGACGTTGTCGTTCGCGAACTGCTGCAGGGCGTTCGTCTCGAACGTCCAGGCGTTCGCGTCGTCCCGAGCGCGAAGGCCGTCGAGCATGTAGAGCGCCGCGTCGCCACCGCGCGCGGCCCACTGGATCTGAACCTTGATCGGGCCCATGTCGGACTCGACGAAGACCTCTTCGAAGCCGCTGCAGCGCGCGGTGCGAGACCGGCGCTCCTGCGCCGGCGCGGCGACGGCGGCGGTGGTTCCGACGAGGCCGGCAGCCACGGGGAGGACCAGAGCTGCGGCGGCGGTGCCGAGCAGTCGCCGTCGAAGGCCCTGCCTCAACCTCGGGACAAAACGCATGAACAATGCTCTCTTTCTCGTCTGCGGCGTCCGCGTTCGCGTCCCCCGGATTCCGGCGATGACGACCGCGGAAGGCCGCCCCAAGTCACACTGCGGTCAAAACTGTAAAGGACCGCGTGATCTCTGACAAACCCTGGTTTCAACAGCTCTTGGGCACCTCTTGACCTGTAGGTCAAGCACGCGCTGCCGGAAAGTTACCCATCCGTGATGCGCCGTGATCCTATCGAGACAGTCGAAGCGGGCCAAGTTGATCTCGGTGTCCGGCCGTCACCCCCGCGGCGGTGGCATAGGCAGGTCACAACGCTGGATCTCGTACTTCGGCACCCGTTCGATCCGGTACGAGGCGTAGTCGAACGCGTTGCGCAGGTTCCTCTTGAACAGTGCCACGTGAGTTCGGCGCTCGAGGAGTCGATCATCTCCCGGGTCTCGGGACAGGTCAGCGCGGTCTTCGCCATCGCGACCCAGTCCTCGTCGAGATAGCCCGGCATCCACGGATGGACGTCGACCATGCCCGAATCGGCGACTACCCAGTCGGGGAACAGGATCTTGTCATGGCCGATCCGGCCGTCCTCGAGACGCTCGGTGTGCGCGGCGAGCGGGTAGGCCAGGCCCATCTGGTCGACGACCCGCACGTCCAGACCCGTGTTCATGCTGGTCATGCCCAGGTTCAGGAAGAACACCGTGTGCCCGGCACCGCCCGGTGGGATGGGCTCGGGTGGCGGCACGACGTCCCACGCGTCGAAGGAGGGGGTCGGCAGCAGCAGCCCACCGTTCGGGGTGTTCGCGATGGCCTCGACCATGGCCCGCATGCGCGGGTAGTCGAGGTAGTCCTCGGCCAGGATGGGATGCAGATGCCCGGTGTTGAGGGCGTAGAAGGCTCGCTCGTCGACGATGCCGGATCGGCCCACCACGGCGCCCTCGGTCATGCCGGTCGTGTTGGCCGCGGCGGGCCGTCCACACGACGTCCCCAGCCACAGCACGGCCAGCGCACCGCGACCTGCGTCAGGCCGGTTGTTGCCGAGCTCCGCCCGGTCCGGGATCCGCAGCGGGACGACGGCGACGGGCAGGAGCAGGCAGAACAGCGGCGGCAGGAGGACGCGGCCGTGCATGAAGTCGCCGCCCACACGCAGCGAGTACAGCGCGAGCAGCACACCGGAGCCGAGGAACAGCACGACGACGGCGGTCGGCGTGCGCAACAGTTTCTGCGCCCAGGTCAGTGTGGCCCGCACGTCGCGCGGATCGGGACGCGCCACCGCTGCGGTGAGGCCCACGGCGTCACGGCTGGTCGCGAGGACGAGCGCGGCGAGGACCGCGAGGAACAGCAGCGGCAGCCACAGCAGGTACGGCGAGACGAGGTTGCCGAGATATTCGAGGCCCTGCGACCACTTGGCGCCACCGGCGTCCTTGGCGACCGCGGTGTTGGGATAGGGAAGTCCGTAGTAGCCCATGCGCCAGATCTGGTAGCCGACCGGGATCACCCCGGCGACCGCGACCATCGCGACCCGGATGCGCAGGTCGAGGCCGGGCGCGAGGAACAGCATCGCGAGCGCGAGCACCGCGACCAGCGCGAGTTCGGGTCGCACGAGCGGGCCGAGTCCGGCGACGAACGCCGTGGCGAGGATCTGCCCGTACCCGGGAGCGATCCGTCCCCTCCCGGCGTGGGGGTCGCCCACCGGGCCATGAGCAGCCACAGCAGGCCGAGCCAGCAGATCACCAGGCAGGACTCGAGGCCCGAGGTGGCGAAGTCGCGGGCCGGGGGCACCGCGATGTAGACGAGGACACCGGCGGGAAGGAGCAGCACGGTGCCCGTGGTGGCGCGCAGGCGCCACCGGTACAGGCGTGCGGCACCGAACATGGCGAGGACGATCGCGCCCGTCGACAACACGAGCGCGATCGTGAGCACCACGTATTCGAGGCGGAGGCCGGTGAGCCATCCGCCCGCGTAGACGATGTACGTCCACGCGGTGGAGGTGTTGGCCTCCACACGCTCCCCCGCGTTGAAGACCGGCCCGTTGCCGGCGAGGAGGTTGCGCACGGTCCGCAGGACGATGAGACCGTCGTCGGCGATCCAGCGCCGCTCCCACGCTCCCCAGAACATCAGGAACGCGGAGACGACCACACCGGCGGCGAACACACCGCCGGCGAGGCGGTCACGCCGAACGGGCCGGACCGTACTGGACGGTCCGGCCTCGGTGTCGTGGACGCCGCGCACGACGTCAGAAGAGGTAGACAGCACCGCCGACCACCAGGATCCACACCACTGCGAGCAACTGCAGCACCCGGTCCTTCAGGGCGATCTCCTCGGGTTCGCCGGCTTCACCGCCGTCGACGTCGACCGCGTAGCGCAGGATGGCGACGACGAACGGGATCATCGAGATCGCGTACCAGTTGGAACCGGCCACGTTGTCCTGCTCGAACGCCCACAGGCCGTAGCAGAGCACGACCGCCGTCGCCGCGACCGTCCACACGAACCGCAGGTAGGTCTCGGTGTAGTACTCGAGCGACTTGCGGATCTTCGCGCCGGTGCGGGTCGCGAGGCGCAGCTCGGCGTACCGCTTGCCGGCCGCCATGAACAGCGACCCGAACGCCATGATCAGCAGGAACCACTGCGACAGCGGGATCTCGGCGGCCACACCACCGGCGATGGCACGGATCAAGAAGCCCGACGAGACGATGCAGATGTCGAGCACGGCCTGGTGCTTGAGCCCGAAGCAGTACGCGAGCTGGATGCCGATGTACACCGCCATGACGACGGCGAGCTGCCAGTTCGCGATGAACGACAGCGCGATCGAGCCGACGAGCAGCACCGTCGCGAGGATGTACGCGAGTCGCACCGGGAGCACACCGGCCGCGATGGGCCGGAAACGCTTGGTGGGGTGTGCACGGTCGGCCTCGACGTCCATCGCGTCGTTGACGAGGTAGATGCCCGAGGCGGCCATGCAGAAGACGACGAAGGCGAGCGCGACGGGCAGCAGCACGTCGACCTGGGTGACCGAGCCGGCCGCCATCGGGGCCGCGAGCACCAGGACGTTCTTCACCCACTGTCGGGGACGGACCGCCTTGACGATCCCGGCGCCCAGGCTCTTGGGCGCCTCCTTGACGGGCGCCGGTTCCTCGCTCATCGATCTCCCCACTTCGTCTCTGCCCGCGCCACGACGGCCGCGGACGCCGCACCGAGTGCCGCACCCGCCAGCACATCCGTCGGATAGTGCACGCCCAGCACCAGGCGGGACAGCATCATGGGCGGCACGAGCACCGCGGGAAAGGGTAGCCCGGTGGTGCGGGCGAGCAGCACGGCCGCCGCAGTCGTGGACGTCACATGCGACGACGGGAAGCTCAGCCGGCTCGGCGTGGACACGTTGACCTGCACCGTCGGGTCCACCGGCCGCGGACGGCGCACGACCCGCTTGATGACGACGGACGCCGCGTGGGCACCGAACGCACCGACCGCCACACTCGCCCACTTGCGGCGACGGGGGCGGTCGACGAGGCGCCGGCGGCGCCGATCGCGATCCACCGAGAGCGTGCTCACCGAAGTGGACATGCCGCGGCGATCTTCGGTGCCG
>LATQ01000001.1:1358007-1364845 GCA_001017865.1 Rhodococcus sp. IITR03 | reverse complement strand
CGCCCACTTGCGGGCGACGGGGGGCCGTCGACGAGGGCGCCCGGCGGCGCCGATCGCGATCCAGCCGAGAGCGTGCTCACCGAAGTGCGACATGCCGCGGGCGATCTTCGTCGCGGCGGGCACCGCACCTGCGGTCGCCTGGACGGTCTGCAGGATCCGGACCTCGGTGTCGGTACTTCTCCAATGACGTGCGGCCGCACCGTCTGCGGTCACACTGTCTGCGGTCACACCGTCTGCGGCCGTGGACGCAGCGCTGCTGTCAGTTGCCGATACCGAAGACACGCTCCCACTCCTCCTTGCTGGTCAGGGCGGGAACCGCGTCCCGGTACCGCTTCTTCATCTCGGGGAACCGGCGCGCGAGTTCGCGTCGCAACCGGAGCGCCTCCGTGAGCAGGGCCTGGGCCTGCGCACGATCGCGCTTACGGTAGACGACACCCCGACCGTCCGCCGTGGTGACCGTCACGCCGTCGACCTGCGAGAGCAGGAACCACCGCGCGTCGATGGTCGGCACGTTCAGCTGGGGCCGCTCGTGGTGCTCGCGGTTCTCGGGACGCAGATTGTGCAGCGCGCCCTTGGCCAGACGCTTGACCTTCGCGACCGCACCCTCGGGCAGTCCCACGGCGCCGACCTCGGCGCCGGATGCCATCGGCAGTTCGGTCGACGACGGCAGCACCACCGCGTCGGGGAAGTTCTTCCGCAGCGCGTGCACCTCGCCGAGGGCGCGCGGCAGCAGGTCGAACAGGTTCTCCGGGCCGGCGAGGAAGTCCTCGATGGCCTTGTTCTGGATCGCGACCGTCGAGTACTCGAGGCACACGAGGTGCTTGATCGTGGCCTTGATGGTGTCGAGCACCATCGACTTGGGGTCGCCGTGCTGGTGCAGCGCGGCCACGACGAGCCGGTTGCGCAGGTGGAAGTACGCCTGCCAGTCGATGGCGTCGTCCTTGTCGCTCCACGCCATGTGCCAGATCGCGGCGCCCGGCATCGTCACCGTCGGGTAGCCGGCCTCGCGGGCCCGCAGGCCGTACTCGGCGTCGTCCCACTTGATGAACAGCGGCAGGGGCTGACCGATCTCCTCCGCGACGACGCGCGGGATCATGCACATCCACCAGCCGTTGAAGTCGACGTCGATGCGGCGGTGCAGGAGCTTCGAGTTCTCCCGGTCGCGCAGCGGTTTGGTGGAGAAGTCGTGGTCGTACTCGACGTTCGGGGCGGCACCCCACATGAAGTTCGCGCGGTGGATGACCTCGCCCATGGTGTGCAGGTGGCTGCGTTCCTGCAGGTTGAGCATCTGCCGCCGACGAGCATCGGGGTCCGCGCGAACCGCGACAGGGCGAGGGCGCGCAGGATCGAGTCGGGCTCGATCTCGATGTCGTCGTCCATGAACAGGATGTAGGGACTGGAGGTGGTCTTCAGCGCCTCGTACATGATGCGGCTGTAACCACCCGAGCCACCGAGATTGCCCTGGTCGTGGATGACGAGGCGATCACCGAAGGGTTCGGCGGCCTCCGCGAAGTCGGCCTCGTCCTTCACCTTGCGGGTGCCTGGTCCGGGATGATGACGGCGTCGACGACGTTCATCACCAGCGGGTCGGACGCGAGCGCACGCAGCGCCTTCACGCAGTCGGCGGGACGGTTGAAGGTCGGGATGCCCACGGCGACCGAGCCGCGTCCGGGCGCCTCGACGGGTGCGTACCAGCCGGCGGCGTGCAGGGTGACGTCGCTGTCGGTGGTGACGTCGAACCACAGCCAGCCACCGTCCTCGAACGGACCGAGGTCGGTGTCGATCTCGACGATCACCCCGTCGCCGCGGAACTCACGGCCGGTGACGTGGATGCGGCTCGAGTCGGCCTTGCTGCGGTACAGGTCGACGCGGCCGTGGCCGGTGAGCTCGAGACGCAGCACCACCGAACCGAGCGTGCTCCAGCGACGCCAGTAGCTCGCCGGGAAGGCGTTGAAGTAGGTGCACAGCGACACCTCGGACTCCGCGCCGATCGCCAGCGTCGTCCGGCTCGTCGCGTGGGCGCGACGCGCGTTGGTGGGCGATTCCTCGAGGTAGAGCGTGCGCACGTCGAGCGGCTCGCCCGGTCGCGGCAGGATGATGCGCTGCAGCAGCGACGCCCGAGCAGGTCGTCCTGCTCCGCAGCGGAAGCACTCACGGCCGCTCGTGCTTGCCGGCGTTCGCGGCAGCGGCGTGCTTCGCGGCGCTCACGAGGCGTCCCCGGCGATGGGCGCTCCCGATTCGAAGTGCGGGGCCAGGACGTTGTCGAACATCGACAGTGCGCTGGCGATCGCCATGTGCATGTCGAGGTACTGGTAGGTGCCGAGACGGCCACCGAAGAGCACCTTGTTCTCGGCCGCTTCCTGCTTCGCGAGGGCGCGGTAGGCGCCCAGCTTCTCGCGGTCTTCCGAGGTGTTGATCGGGTAGTACGGCTCGTCGTCGTTCTCGGCGAACCGCGAGTACTCCCGCATGATGACCGTCTTGTCGGCCGGGTAGGTGTCGCGCTCGGGGTGGAAGTGCCGGAACTCGTGGATCCGGGTGTAGGGCACGTCGGCGTCGTTGTAGTTCATGACCGGGGTGCCCTGGAAGTCGCCCGTGGGCAGCACCTCGGTCTCGAAGTCGAGGGTGCGCCATCCGAGGCGCCCCTCGGAGTAGTCGAAGTAGCGGTCGAGCGGGCCGGTGTAGACGACGGGAGCGTCGGGGCTGGCCGCCCGGATCTCGTCGCGCACCGCGAACCAGTCGGTGTCGAGCCGGACCTCGATCCGCTCGTCCTTCGCCATGTTCTCGAGCCACGCCGTGTAACCGTCGACCGGCAGGCCCTCGTAGGTGTCGTTGAAGTAGCGGTTGTCGAAGGTGTAGCGGACGGGCAGCCGGGCGATGTTGCCGGCGGGCAGTTCCTTGGGGTCGGTCTGCCACTGCTTGGCCGTGTAGTCGCGGACGAACGCCTCGTAGAGGGGGCGGCCGATCAGGGAGATGGCCTTCTCCTCGAGGTTCTTCGCCTCGGCGGTGTCGATCTCGGCGGCCTGCTCCTTGATGAGGGCGCGTGCCTCGTCGGGGCTGAAGTACCGGCCGAAGAACTGCGACACCAGTCCGAGACCCATCGGGAACTGGTAGGCCTGGCCCTTGTGCATCGCGAACACGCGGTGCTGGTAGCCGGTGAAATCGGTGAACTGGTTCACGTAGTCCCACACCCTCTTGTTGGAGGTGTGGAACAGGTGGGCACCGTACTTGTGGATCTCGATCCCGGTTTCCGGCTCGGGCTCGGAGTACGCGTTGCCACCGAGGTGGTGGCGACGCTCGATCACGAGCACTCGCTTGCCGAGCTGCGTGGCCGCGCGCTCGGCGATCGTCAGTCCGAAGAATCCGGAGCCGACGACGATCAGGTCGTACTCACCGGTGGAGGGCTGGGGCGCTGATGCAGCAGTCACGGGAGACCAGGGTATGCGACTCCGTCGCGGAGGTGCCCTCTCGGTCCGGGCGGACCGAGAGGCTGTCACACTCACACGTAGTGGGTGAGCGCGTCACGGACGAATTCGGCGCCCTCCCGTCCTCCGTAGTTCGCTGCGAAACGCTCGTCCTCGACGTACATGTCGGCGAGACCGAGCACGTACTCCCGCGGACTGCCCTCCGCAGTGCCGCCTCCCGGGGTACCCGGAATCGACGACAGCCAGGCGACGTGCCGCCGCGCGAGGTCCTGCGCTTCGGGCCCGGCCGGGTCCAGCCCGGCCCGGGCCGCCGCGATCCAGTCGAGGTTCAGCTGCTCGACCTGCTTCATCCAGTCGTGTCTGGCGGCGTCGTCCATGCCCCGCCACCAGCGGTCGCCCGAGTCGTAGGCATCCTTGCCCCACCGTTCGATCACTTCGTCCCGGTACTGCGTGTGGTCGAACCCGTCGAACACTTCGTCTGCCACGAGTTCCTCCCCTCTCTCCGTCTTCGCCAAGGTGGTGCGCACCGCCGCGATACGGCGGTCCAACTGCCGGCGCTCGTGTTCGAGCAGGTCGAGGTGGGTGCGCAGTGCGCTCACGGTGTCGTCGTGACCGGCGAGCACGTCGCGGATGGCGGGCAGGGCCAGCCCCAGGTCGCGGAGCAGCAGGATGCGCTGGAGACGCACGAGTGCGTCCTCGTCGTAGAACCGCATGCCGTTGCTGCCGGTGCGGCTCGGACGCAACACCCCCACGTCGCCGTAGTGCCGCAGGGTGCGGCTGGTGACACCGGCGGCGCGTGCCAGTTGCTGGATCGACCATTCCCGCACGTGCCACCTCCTTCTTTCCGGCTATGACCAGCGTGCATCTTGACGTTGCGTCAATGTCAACACTCGTCGTCGGGGTGCCGGAACGCCACCGGCCGGCCGCCCTGTTCGGGCGACCGGCCGGTCGGGATGTGCCGCCGGGTTACTCGGCGCTACCCGTGCTCGGGAACCAGTCCTTCAGGAAGCTCGCATCGATGACCTGCGCACCGAGGTCCGGTGTCCACACGATCGCGCCGCCGGTGAAGATCCGGAACTTGCCGATCTCGTCGGGCAGCATCAGCTCGGGGCCGATGGGCGAGCCGAGCACGCTGTCGACGCCGCCGAGGTCCAGATAGGCCTGCTCGATGGGCGAGGTGCCGGTGCCGCTGCCGAAGGGATCGGTGCCGGTCTCCGGGCCGGGTTCGGGTGCCGGAGTGACCTCTGGGGCGTCCTCGTCGACGCCTTCCTTGACGGTGAACCAGTCGGAACGCAGTCCCAGCTTGGTCCGCGCCTCGGCGCCCGTCGTCTCGATGGTGCGGTCGGAGCCGACCACACGGACCCGGGTCACGCGGCCACCCTCGGGGCCGAGATTGTTGCGGGAGAGCACCTCGAAGGCTTGGAGGTCGCCGACGCCGAACTTGCTGCCGATCTCGGCCGCGGTGAAGGTCTTGGCCCATTCACGGTTCGGGGCGACCTTGTCGCCCTCGTCCTCGACGGGCGGGAAGGTGCCGCCGGCCGAGTAGCCACCGGTGGAGGCGGAGAACTCGCTGCGCACGACCTCGCCGTTCTTCATCAGGACGGTTCCGCGGGTGGTGCGCACCCCGTCGTCCGTGCGCGGATCCTCGACGCCCGACCCGCCGTAGACCTGGCAGTCCGTGGTGTCGCAGGTCTGCCACTTCTCGTGACGCTTCTCGGCGAGGGCGTAGGACCGCGCGGCGATGGCCTGCGCCCTCAGCGCCTCGGCACCACCGGTGTCGGCCCAGCCGGGCAGCGCCTCGGCGGGGACGACGCTGCGCAGGTAGTCCTCGACGTGGAGACGGTTGACGGTGCGCGGGGCGGGGCCGTCGAGCACCACGCCGAGGGCGCCGCGGTAGGTCTTGTCGTCCGAGCACATCGTGAGGTGCTCGTTCGCGGGACGGTCCTCGGCGAGGTCGATGGGTCGACCCACGCAGGTCGGTGGCGGCCTGCCACAGCACGTCGCCGCTGCAGCCTCGGTGACGACGACGTTCGCACCGCCGTCCGGGGTGGGTGTCAGGTGCGCGGCCTCGCCGGGCGCGAGCTGCTTACCGGCGACGATCATGCCGGTGTCGGAGTAGACGTCGAGGGTGTGGTCGTCGCGCGCCATGAGACGGACCGCGATCATCGCGTCGTCGACCGTGCCGAGTTCGGTGCCGCCGTAGTAATGGCCGATGATCCGTTCGGCGGTCCATCCGTCCTGGGCGTAGCGTAGGCACCCCACTGCCCCATGCCGCGACCGTGGCCGTGACCGAAGCCGCTGAACGTGAAGGGCGTGTCGGCCGAAACCGCTTGCACGACACCCGGTGCCGACTGGTTGCTCTGGACGAGCGCGCCGACGCCGGCTCCGACGAGCAGCGCGGGAGCGACCCCGATCGCGGCAGCACGGGCGACGGAGGGACGCCATCCGTTGCGCAACGGCCTGCCGAGGATGATGCGCCGCCTCCGGATCTTGCCTCTGCGCCCGATGGACTGTCGTGACATGACGTTGCTCCCTCGTTGTCGCTCTGGGCGCGAACTCGTGATCCGCGATATCGGACAATTTCGACCGATCCTCAAGCTCAGGTTGAGGCTTAAGGTTTGCTGCGTCTAGTGTGACAAGAGTGACGGAGCTAGGCAACAAATGTCACAGAAGCAACACAAGAATCACGAGTTACAGAACTTTCGTGTCCGAACCGGACTACGGAAGCGACACGTAAGGGACGATCCGAAGTCGGAACCGTCCGCTGGAGCACCAACGACAGGGAGTAGCAAACAGTGCCGCATCGCCGCCCCAAGCCGTCGATCGTCCTGGGTGCCGTCGCCGCCCTGGCCGTCGCGACGCCCTTCGCCGTCACCGGGCTGACCAGCACCGCTCCCGAGATCCGGAATGCCAACGACACCGTCGAGGCAGTGGCACCCGATATCGCGGAAGTCGTGCTCGCCTCGGTGCCCGACCTGATCATCCCGCTCGAGGAACTGACCGGTCTCAACCTGCCGGACCTCAGCCTGAAGGAAATCGTCGACGGCCTCCCGCAGATCACGACTGCTCCCGACCCGAACGGCGGACTCGTCCAGCGCGTCGGTGCGACCGTCAAGGAACTCACCCGCGACACCCCGTTCAGCCTCGTCGCGCTCGCCGCCGAGGACGTCGCCGCCACCGACGCGCTCATCCGCGCGCAGAAGGACGACGGCAGCTGGGGTCCCTGGACCGCGACCGAGCCGATCGAGACGCGCGCCGACGACGCCACCGCCGAAGGACGCACGGGCACGGAGCCGATCTACGTCGGTGCCACGCGTGCGGTGCAGGTGCTGCTGACGCCGCGTCCCGGCCCCGAACCGAATCTTGCCGGCGCGGAGGCCCCGCCGCGCCCGAAGCTCCTGCTCCCGCTCCCGAGG
>LATQ01000001.1:1355406-1357907 GCA_001017865.1 Rhodococcus sp. IITR03 | reverse complement strand
CGGCGCCCGGAGCTCCCGCTCCTGCAGCACCGGTGGAGGCCCCGGTCCCCGTCGACGAGGCACCCGCGCCGGTCGCTGCACCCGCAGCCGATGCGCCCGACCTCGGATACGTGCCCGCGTCCTCGTCCAAGCCGCTGCGCGAGAACCCGCTGCAGGCAGCCGCCGAAGCGGTCAGTGCCGTGCTCATCTCGCCCGGCAGCAGCGAGGCGGACGCGCGACTCGAGGACATCGCGACCGCTCGGCAACTCCGGCCTGAAGGTGATCACCCGCCAGCAGTGGGGCGCCGACGAGTCGATGCGCTGCCAGACCCCGACCTACGACGACTCCCTCGGTGGCGCGACCGTGCACCACACCGCGGGCAGCAACAACTACTCGAAGGCCGAATCGGCCGAGATCGTGCGCGCGATCTACGCGTACCACGCACGCACGCTCGGCTGGTGCGACATCGGATACAACACGCTCGTCGACAAGTACGGCCAGATCTTCGAGGGTCGCGCCGGTGGTCTCGAGCGCAACGTGCAGGGCGCCCACTCGGGTGGTTTCAACGAGAACACCCACGGCATCGCGATGATGGGCGACTTCTCGACCCAGGCCCCGCCGCAGGCCGCAGTGGAGTCGGTCGGCAAGTTCCTCGGCTGGCGACTGGCACGGGCGGGGCTCGACCCCAAGGGTCGCACCACCATGTACTCCGAGGGCACGTCGTTCACTCCGTACCCGCGCGGCACGCGGTCGACCTGCCGATCATCTTCGCGCACCGCGACGTGGGCAACACCAGTTGCCCGGGCGACGCCGGTTACGCGCAGATGGGGAAGATCCGCGACATCGCCGCAGCCGCGGCGAAGGGTGGCGGTGGCAGCCCGCAACCGTCGAACCCGCAGCCTCGAACCCGAAGCCGTCGAACCCGCAGCCCTCGAATCCGTCACCGTCGAACCCGTCGCCGAACGTGCCGGACGTCAACGTCGGAGCGCTCGCCTCGGGCTCGGCCGACACCGCCGAAGGTGTCGTCGACGAACTGATCCGCCTCAGCGGTCACCCGCTGGTCCAGAAGTGGCTCGCCGAGGGCGGCGAACTCGGACGGCTCGGTCAGGCGGTGACCTCGATCCTTCCCGCGGTCAAGAGCGGTTTCGAACGAGTGAATTTCGTCAACGGTGCCATCTACACGTCACCGAACGGCGGCACGTGGACGGTACTCGGCGAGATCTACAAGGCGTGGGAGAAGAACGGACTCGACGCTGGTGAGCTGGGGTTGCCCACCAGCGACGAGTACCGGGTGCCGGACGGTTGGCGTTCGGACTTCGAGTTCGGCTCGCTGATCTTCAACGAGGTCACGGGTGTCGTCACCAAGGTGCTGCGCGCCTACGACGACGCCTACGACCAGGCGATGCAGGATCAGCCGGCCGACGTCGCAGGACCCGCACCCGAGGGTGCTCCTGCGCCCGAACCCGGACCCGAACCGGCACCTGCGCCGGAACCGGCACCCGCACCGGCGCCCGCGGGCTGACCCGCAGCGCACCGGTAGGAACGAGTCACCGCCACCACCGTTCGAGAACGCGGGCCACCCCGTCCTCGACGTTGGTGGCGGTGACTTCGTCTGCGACCGACTTCGCGTCCGGATGCGCGTTCTCCATCGCCACGCCGTGACGCGCCATCGACAGCATCGGGATGTCGTTGGGCATGTCGCCGAAGGCACGAGATTCTCGTGGGAGACACCGAGCATCCGGGCCATCTCCTGGAGACCGGACGCTTCGTGACCCCCGCCGCGGAGATCTCGATGAGCCCGTGGGTCGTCGAATAGGTCACGTCGACCAGCCCGTGCAGTTTCGGCACGAGAGCCTCCGCCATCTCCCGGCTGGTCGCGCCGGGGAGCCGGACGAGCAATTTGATGGCCGGCTCACCGATCACCTCGTGCTCGGCGAGTTCGGTGTTGTCCGGATTCAGCCAGGCGTGTTCGTAACCGGGAGCGCTGACGAACTGCGGCGTCGCCGCGTCGTGGGCCCGCTCCCCCACCCGCTCCGCGGCCAGACCGCAACCGGGAAGCACCGACGAGGCCACCTCGGCGAGCCACGCCAGTTCGTCGACCTCGAGCACCGCGGCGCTGAGCACACGGTCGGTGGAACTGTCGTAGAGCACGGCACCGTTCGCGCACACCGCCATGGGCGCGTAGCCCAGTTCCTCGACCACCGGCGCGATCCAGCGCGGCGGGCGGCCGGTGGCCAGAACGAACGGAACACCGGAGTCGACCACCGCATGCACCGCGGCGCGGGTCCGATCGGACACCTTCTCGGTGTCGTCGATCAGGGTGCCGTCCACGTCCGTGGCCACCAATCCGGGACGCGACGCGTCCGTGATGTGGTCCCGATACGGCTCTCGACTCGACTCTGCGTTCACTCCGTCATTGTGCCGAAGTACCGCGGTCGCCGCCTGCGTCGTCGTTGCCGCTACCGGCAGCACCTTCACGGGCGGCACGTTCGCGTGCCTTCCGCGCGCGGCGCTCGGCGGCC
>LATQ01000001.1:1348838-1355306 GCA_001017865.1 Rhodococcus sp. IITR03 | reverse complement strand
GCCTCGTCCAGGGCGGTCGCCTCCTCGAGGGTCGGCGCGGATCCGCCCAGCCGGCGAGGCACCCAGTAGGCGCCGGCCTCGTGGGTGTAACCGTCCTGGACCCGGTGGAGCATCTCCTCCATGGTCGCGTGGAGCTGCGCGGTCATCTCCGCTGCAGGCTCGAACGGTTGGATGGGGGCGCCCACCTCGATGGTGATCGGGGTGTTCGTACGTCCGAGCCGCTTGGGGTGGCCCTTCGTCCACACCCGCTGCGACCCCCAGATGACCATGGGGACCACGGGGACACCGGCTTCGTTCGCCATCCGCGCCGCGCCGGACCGGAACGCCTTGAGCTCGAAGCTGCGGCTGATCGTCTCCTCCGGGAACACACCCACGAGCTGCCCGGCACGCAGCGCCTCGACGGCGAGACGGTAGGACTCGCCGGCGTCGCCGCGGTCGACGGGGATGTGCTTCATCGCGCGCATCATGGGGCCGGAGATCTTGTGGTCGAAGACTTCCTTCTTCGCCATGAAGCGGATGTACCGCTTGGTGACCCGGGCGGGGATCCCGGCGTAGGTGAAGTCCATGTAGCCGGTGTGGTTGATCGCGATGACCGCACCACCGGTCGCCGGGATGTTCTCTGCCCCGGTGATCGCGAATTTCAGCCCTTGCGCTGCGAAGAGCGTGCGGGCGACACCGATGATGGTCCGATAGAAGGGTTCCACGCCGGTCAGCCTAGCGGGGCCCGGTGGAGGAACGACCGTGATCATCGTCGAAAGGCGATGCTGTGCGCGGCGACCTCGAATCCTTCGACGCCGCGGCCGCCTCCGTCACCCCGATCTCGGAGGTGTACACGAGTGTGACGATTCCGATCGTTGGGGCCGGTACACCCCGTGACCTGGTGGTCCTGCTCACGAAGGGCAGCAACGGGTACTGCCTGGGCGCAGTGGACCGACTGGCGGCGCTACCCTGGTAGCGTCGGTCAGCACGTCAGGAGGGTACGAAGTGCAGATCACCAGCGTCGGACACGCCGGTTTCCACATCCAGACCGAAGCGGGGTCCATCCTGTGCGATCCGTGGGTCACGCCCGCGTACTTCGCCTCGTGGGTGCCTTTCCGGACAACACCGGTCTCGACTGGGACGCTCTCGGCAACGTCGACTACCTGTACGTCTCGCATCTGCACAAGGATCACTTCGATCCCGACACGCTGAGCAAGCACGTCAACAAGGACGCGACCGTCCTGTTGCCCGATTATCCGGTGCCGGACCTGCGTCGCGAGCTCGAGAAGCTCGGCTTCACGAAGTTCTTCGAGACCACCGATTCCGTGAAGCACACGGTAAGTGGTCCCGAGGCGATCTCGACATCATGATCATCGCGCTGCGCGCGCCGGCCGACGGACCGATCGGCGACTCGGGCCTGATCGTCTCCGACGGTGAGTCGACCGTGTTCAACATGAACGACGCGCGGCCGATCGACATGGACGTCATGCACGAGGCGTTCGGGAAGATCGACATCCACCTGCTGCAGTACTCGGGTGCAATCTGGTACCCGATGGTCTACGACATCCCGAAGAAGACCAAGGCCAACTTCGGCAAGCAGAAGCGCCAGCGCGGCATGGACCGTTGCCGCAGCTACATCGACCAGGTCGACGCGACATGGATCGTGCCATCGGCCGGTCCGCCGGTCTTCCTCGACGACGACCTGCGCGACCTCAACGACGACCACGGCGACGAGGGCAACATCTTCCCCGACCAGCAGGTCTTCCTCGAGCAGCTGCGCATCCACGGCCGCGAGGGCGGCCTGCTCATGATCCCGGGTTCGGTGGTGGACCTGAAGGGCAGCGAGCACATGACGCTCACGCACCCGATCCCCGACGAGCAGGTCGAGGCGATCTTCACGAACAAGGCCGCCTACATCGAGGACATGGCGCAGCGTTTCGCTCCGGTGATCGCGGCGCAGAAGGCGACCTGGCTCCCGCCGAGGGTGAGCCGCTGCTGTCCGCGCTCAAGGCGAAGTTCGAGCCGATCATGGCGCAGTCCGATCTCATCTGCGACGGCATCGGCTATCCGGTGGGTCTTGTGATGGGCGACGAGACCGTGGTGCTCGACTTCCCCAAGCGCGTCGTGCGCGAACCCATCGAGGGAGAAGGCAAGTACCGCTACGGTTTTCGCATCGCCCCCGAGCTCGTGCGCACGGTTCTGCGCGACGACGAGCCCGACTGGGTCAACACGATCTTCCTGTCCACCCGGTTCACGGCCTGGCGCATCGGCGGCTACAACGAGTTCCTCTACACCTTCTTCAAGTGCCTGACCGACGAGCGCATCGCGTACGCCGACGGCTGGTTCGCCGAGGCGCACGACGACTCGGCGTCGATCGAGTTGGGCGGCTACGAGATCCAGCGTCGCTGCCCGCACCTGAAGGCGGACCTGTCGAAGTTCGGTGTCGTCGACGGCACCACGCTGACCTGCAACCTGCACGGCTGGCAGTGGGATCTCGAATCGGGCCGCTGCAAGACCTCGAAGGGGCACGAACTGCGCAGCAGCAAGTTGTGACGACGATGACGGCACAACCCTCGAGTTAATTAGTTTAGGCTTACCTAGTCCTTACGTTGTGGAAGGTGAGTCTTGAAGTCGCTCCGTCGTGCCGTGCCGCTACTGGCCGTCCCCTTGGCCCTGACCGTCGCCTGCTCGGGTTCGTCCGATCCCGGAGGCTCCACCGAGCCTCCGGGAGAGAACCGAACCGTCAGTGTCACCGACCGGTTCGGCGAGGTCACGCTCGACGAGACACCAGAACGCGTCGTCACCCTGTCGGTTTCCGACAACGACGCCGCTCTGGCGGCCGGAGTGGTGCCGGTGGCCATGACCGCTTCGGTGGTCCGACCCGTCATGCCGTGGACCGAGGATGCGGTCACCGAACTCGGAGGCACTGTCCCACCCTTGCTCGAGTTCACCGAGGTGCCCGTCGAAGAGATCGCCTCCTACGAACCCGACCTCATCCTCGCCACGGGAATCGAGCTGGAGAACTCGGTGTACGAGCAGCTTTCGGCGGTCGCCCCCACCTTGCGCGTGCAGACGAGAAGAAGGCCGACAGCTGGACGCAGCAGACGCAGCGTGTCGCCGAACTGTTCGGGGTCCGCGACGAGATCGACGCGCGCATCGAAGCGGTCGAGACCGAATTGGCGTCCGCCAAGGAGCAGCATCCCGAACTCGACGGCGCGACCTACGTCGTATCCCTCCTGCATTCCACCGACCGGGCCGGATTGCTGACCGGGCCGGATTCGGCGACGAGCCAGCTCTTCGGTGACCTCGGACTCGTACCGTCCCCTGCCACCGAGCAGTACGTCGCGCAGGGCAAGGACAACCAGATCAGCCCGGAGAACTTCGACCTGTTCGAAGCGGACGTGTTCATCGGCTATTTCCCGGACGAGTCGTTCCGCGAAAGCTACTCCGCCATGCCGGTCTTCGCGTCGTTGGACGTCGTTCGGGAGGGTCGTCACTACGTGCCCACCGACGAGGAGTGGCGCGCCTTCCGCTCGACGAGCCTGCTGAGCATGGCGTGGCTCGGTGAGCAGTTGCCCGAGAAGATCGCCGCTGCGGTCCGCGGCGACGCCTGACGCCATGACCGACGACACCGGCGTGCCTACCCCATCTCCTCGGAAACGGCTGCCCGCCCCGGATCGCAGTGCCGTCACGCCTCCCGAGGCTGCCTACCGCTCGCGCGTGATCGGGGACGGCACACCGGTGTTCACCGCCGACGACGACGGCTGGATCGCGACCTTCACGGTGAGCGCAGACCGGATGCCGCCCTTCACCGCCGAGGTGTTTCTCGACGTCAACTGCGTGACCGACCGCAGCCGCATCGCCGAGGGCACGATGCGGCGCGATCCGGACGGTCGGTCGTGGACGCATTCGGTCCGGGTACCCAGCGCTTGGCGTGGTTCCTACGCTTTCATTCCGTCGGCCGGCCCGATCGACGGACCGGAGGACGGAGAGAACGAACGCGAATGGTGGATCCGGTTCCGTCGCAATGCAACCGGGACCCGCGAAGGTGCAGCTCCCGATGCACCACCACAACGCTTCCGGACGGGAGAGCCGCCTGCGGGAGATCTTCACACCTCGATCGTCGTGCTCGACGGGACCCCGCGCCGCGTACACACATATCTTCCGCCCATACCGGGACGGGGCACGGTACTGCTGTTCGACGGCGACGAGATCCTCGCCCACGGAGTGCTCGCCGCCTTCGACGGCACCGCCTCACCGGCACGTGTCGTGGCCGTCGAGCACGTCGGTGCCGACGGTCCGGCACGCAACGTCCGTGCCTCCGATCTGACCGCCAACCCGCGCTTCCGGGACGAACTGCTCGCCCTCGTCGACGAGCAGGTGATCGTCGGCGGTTGCTCCTACGGTGGTCTCGCGTCGATGTTCTTCGCATTGACACGCCCGGACATCGTCGCCGGTGCGGCGTGTCTCTCACCGTCGATGTGGTGGCACGACGATCGGGGGCGCGACGTTCCGACGATCGCCGAGGCCGATCGTGGTGGCAGGGTGCCCATCTTCTGCGAGGCCGGCTCACTCGAATGGATGATGCTCGACGAGATCGACTCGGCTGTGAGCCGTCTCGGCCGTGCCGGGCATCCCATCCGTTCCGGGCGGTTCGCCGGTGGCCACGACTGGGTTCAGTGGCGAGAGCGGCTTCCCGCCCTCGTGGCCGAACTGCTCCCCGACCCTCATGGGCCGGAGAATGGAGCCGAGCGCGCCGCGGGCAACAGTCTCGGCGCGACCACGCCCAGCCCGACCAGCGGGAGCACCGTCACCGCGACCAGCACCGCCATCGGCAACCACAGCGAGCCGAGCGCGTAGGCAGCGAAGATCGCCACCGACAGCACCTCGCTCGTCAGGCCGACGACGGACGAGACGGTCGCCGGGCGCGACCGGACATCGTGTCCTGCAGGCGCGCCTCGGCGACGATCGCTGTGTTGTGCAGCGCGCCGTAACCCACACCGATCGCCGTGAATCCGGCGATCCCTCCGGCGAGTGCACCACCGGCGATCAGTGCCGATCCGACGATCACGACGGCACCCATGGTGCGGCCGCTCATCGCCGCAGTCCGTCCGGCGGTCGCGGCACCGACCACCTGTCCGACGGCCGTCAGCGCGACCAGTACCGGCACGAATCCGGTCTCCGCTCCCGATTCGCGTGCGAGGAGAGCGAAGTACTCGTCGAAGGCGAGACAGGCGAGCAGGGCGGCCGCGAGGACGACCGATCGTCGCACGGCCCGGTCGGTGCGGATCTCGGACGTGCCGGCCCGCAGCGACGACATGTAGCGGACGAGGACGGTGTCGCCGCTGCCGGCGATCTCGTCGGCCTCCTCCACCTTCGGTGCGGCGGGAAGCGTTCCCACGAGCGCGATGTCGACGACGGTGATCGCGACCGACACCCAGCCCACCAGGCGTAACCGCCGAGTTCGAACAGCGGCGCCGCCGTGAGGATCGCGACGAAGACGCACGTCATCTCACCCGCGTTGGCGTATCCCATGATCGCCGCGTACCGGTGTTCGCACCCGCGCGCGGCGAGTTCGTCGTAGACGAGAGCCTCGAAGGTGCCGGATTTCAACGACTCGCTGATGCCCCACAGGACGAAGCCGAGCGCGAACCCCCAGTAACCGGGCCACACCAGCCACATCGTGAACGCGGCGGTGAGCAGGGCTCCGCTGCCGAACAGCAGACCGCGACGGGAGACGGTGTCGGCCCACGCGCCGACGGCACCTCCGAGACGAAGGCGACCACCGACCACAGGACGAACAGCGACGAGATGGAGCGGGTGTCGAGACCGTGATCCTCGAACAGCAACGCGTACAGGCCGTAGAGCGGCACGAACTCACGGACGGACGCGTACGCGACCACCCGCGCGGACAGCGAGGTCACCGGGTCGGATCAACATCGACGGCGCATGCAACGAGAATGGCACGCCCGGCTCCACATGTCACCCCTCCGGAGGTGGGATACGGTCGGTCATCGTGAGCACGGACGAGCAACAGCAGCGGCAGCGTACCTACACGTGGGAGGACCCGGCACCGACGTCGGCGGCCAACCGCGACATGCACGGACTCGACTTCCTGCGCGGCTGATGGACGGGACGATCCCGCACCACCCCACCTCCCGCACGCTCGGTTTCACCGTCACCGATGCCGGCGAGGGTTTCGCCGAGGTCACCCTCGAGCCGCAGGAGTTCCACGCCAACGCGGTGGGCAGCATCCACGGCGGTGTGCTCGCCACCCTCTTCGACACCGCGATGGGCTTCTGCGTGTCGAGCACCCTCGAGGCCGGGGTCGGGTACACGACCCTCGACCTGCAGGTCCGCTACGTCCGCCCGGTGCAGACCGGGAAGGGTGTCATCCGTGTGCAGGGCTTCTGCGAGCACACCGGACGGCGCAGCGGTCGACGGCGCGCGGTGAGGCCCGCGACTCGGAGGGCCGCCTGCTCGCGACGG
>LATQ01000001.1:1342930-1348738 GCA_001017865.1 Rhodococcus sp. IITR03 | reverse complement strand
GGTCCTTCGCCGACCAGGTCTATCCCCTCCAGCACTCGCCCGGACGGCCGCGGAGACGACGACGACGTCGCGCTCGCGCGGCGAACGCGTGCGCCACCCGGATCTGCGCGCTGCAGGGCGAGGCCGGTCAGTGGTGGTGGCACTACGACTCGCGTGGGCACAGCGTGGTCGAGCGCTTCCCCGTCTACAGTGTCCACCAGCACGCGATGGCGCCGATGGTGCTGTTCGATCTCGCCACAGCCGGCGGCGACGACCACACCGCCGCAATCGAACTCGGGATCGACTGGCTGCAGAGCCATCCCGAGGCGCTGGCAGATCTCGTCTGCGAGTCCCAGGACGTCGTCTGGCGCAAGGTCGGTCGGCGTGAACCGCGCAAGGCCGCGAGATCGCTGGCTGCCGCGGCCACCGCCCTGCGTCCGGGTTCGGAACTGCCGGGACTCGATCGGCTCCTTCCCGCCGGAGTCGTGGACTACGAATGCCGCCCGTACGAACTCGGCTGGATGCTCTACGCGTGGCTGCAGCGCAACGAATTCGGAGGAACCCGATGACCGCCGACCCCACCACCGGCACCCGCACGTCGGCGACCCTGTTCGGGATGCCGCTCGACGCCGTCACGATGGACGAGGCCGTGGCACGGTGCCGCGACGCCTCGAGCGTCGAGAACCGATGACCGTCGGAGTCGTCAACGCCGCGAAGACCGTTCGCCTCCGCAAGGACGCGGCCCTGCGCGAATCCCTGCTCGAGTGCGACATACTCCTCGCCGACGGTCAGGCGGTCGTGTGGGCGGGCAATCTCCTCGGGTATCCGCTGCCCGAACGCGTCGCCGGAATCGACCTGTTCACCTCGCTGCTCGCGACGGCCGACACCGAACACCGCTCCGTCTATCTGCTCGGCGCGGAGCAGTCGGTGCTCGACGCCCTCGTCGACGTCCTCACCACGAAGTATCCCGGCCTCCGCATGGCCGGTGCCCACCACGCTACTTCGACGAATCCGAGGAGGAGTCGATCGCCCGGGCCATCCGCGAGTCCCGCGCGGACATGCTGTTCCTCGGCATGCCCTCTCCTCGCAAGGAGAACTTCCTGCGGCGCTGGGAGGACGTGCTGGACGTCCCGATACGTCACGGTGTGGGTGGCTCGTTCGACGTCCTCGCCGGGATCACCAAGCGCGCACCCGAGCGGTGGCAGCGCGCCGGCATGGAGTGGGCCTACCGCCTCCTGCAGGAACCGCGCCGGATGTGGCGGCGCTATCTCACGACCAACACCGCGTTCCTGATCCTGCTCGCCCGCGAGCGTTTCCGCACCACCCCGCCCTATCCGCGTCCCGAGAAACTCCCGACCCCGAGGAAGCATCATGGCTGACACATTCAGCGGCACCGTCGCCGTCGTAGGACTCGGCTACATCGGCCTGCCGACGGCCGTCGTCCTCGCGACCCGCGACATCGACGTCATCGGCGTGGACATCGATCCCCGTATCGTGTCGGCCGTCTCGCGGGGCGAGGTGCCGTTCGCCGAACCGATCTCGCGGTGAGCCTCGCCGGCGCCGTGGCCATGGGGACGTTGAGCGCGACCGACACGGTTCCCCTCGCCGACGCGTACATCATCGCCGTGCCGACACCGTTCAACGCCGATCACACCGCCGACCTGTCGTACGTGCGGCGGGCGACCGAGCAGATCGCCCCCCAGTTGCGCGGCGGGGAGATCGTGGTGCTCGAATCCACCTCACCGCCCGGTACCACCGAGAGCGTCAGCCGGTGGTTGTCCGAACTGCGACCCGATCTCCGCCTCCCCCACGCCGACGAGGGTCTGCCGGACATCCACGTCGCCCACTGCCCCGAACGGGTGCTCCCGGGCCGCATCATGATCGAGATGATCACGAACGACCGCGTGGTCGGTGGGATCACGCCGCTGTGCGCCGAGCGCGCCGCCTCGATCTACCGCGTCTTCTGCCAGGGTGAGATCTGCCTGACCGACGCCGCGAGCGCCGAGATGGCGAAACTGGTCGAGAACGCCTACCGCGACATCAACATCGCCTTCGCCAACGAGTTGTCGTACGTCTCGGACGAACTCGAACTGGACGTCTGGGAGGTCATCCGGCTGGCGAATCGCCATCCCCGGGTGAACATCCTCTCTCCCGGCCCCGGTGTCGGCGGCACTGCATCGCGGTCGATCCGTGGTTCATCGTCGGTGCGTCGCCGGGTTCGGCGAAGTTGATCCGTACCGCACGCGAGATCAACGATTCCAAGCCGAACTACGTGGCCCAGCAGGTCATCGAAACCTGTTCGCGTTTCAAGAATCCGACGGTCGCGTGTCTGGGGCTGACGTTCAAGCCAACGTCGACGACATCCGGGAGAGTCCGGCCCTGCACGTCGTCGAGCTCATCGCCAAGGCGCTGCCCGACGTCGAACTCCTGCTCGCCGATCCGTTCGTGCACGAGGTTCCCGACACCCTCCTCGGATACGAGAGCGTGCGCACCGCGCGGTGCCGGGACGCCATCGCCGCGGCGGACATCGTCGTCGAGCTCGTGGACCACGATCAGTTCCGGTCGCTGTCGCGCAGCCTCCTGGCGGGCAAGGTCGTGTACGACACCCGCGGGGTGTGGCGCTGAACCCACGAGAATACGGCACCCACGAAAATACGGCCGGTAGGTGTTCTCGCACCTGCCGGCCGTATTCCTTTCGGACTACGCGGTATCCGGACCTGTCAGTAGGAGCCGACCGCCTCGACGGGCGCGAACTCCGAGGGGCGAGGTCCGAGGCCGAAGAAGTGCTCGATCGCCGCCACCGAACGCCGGGCGGCGCTCCCGTCGCCGTACGGATTGACCGCGCGGGCCATCTCGTCGTAGGCCGCGGGCTGGGTGAGCAGCCGGGTGACCCACTCGACGATGAGCTCCTCGTCCGTCCCCACCAGCCGGACGGTTCCCGCCGTGACGGCTTCCGGCCGCTCGGTGGTCTCCCGCATCACGAGGACGGGCTTGCCGAGGCTCGGTGCCTCTTCCTGCACACCGCCACTGTCGGTCAGCACGATCGTCGATGCCGCCATGGCGAGTGCGAAGTCGCTGTAGGACAGCGGATTCGTCACGACCACGTTGCCCAGGTCGGCGAGGGGCGGGAGGAGGACTTCCCGCACGATCGGATTGAGATGTGCCGGCAGCAGGAAGGTCATGTGCGGGAACGCGCGGGCCAGACGGGCGATGGCCCGCGCCGAGCACGCCATCGGCTCGCCCCAGGACTCGCGTCGATGTGCCGTGACGAGAACCATCGGACGATCCAGCAGCGGAGCGAGATCCGGGTTGTCGAGCGAGGGTTGCTGCGAGGTCACCGTGTAGAGCGCGTCGATCACCGTATTGCCGGTGACGACGATGTCGCCGGGATCGATCCCGTCCGCCAGGAGATTGGCGCGGGAGGTGGGGGTGGGTGCCAGGTGCAGCGACGCCAGTTGCGAGGTCAGGCGCCGGTTGAGTTCTTCGGGGAAGGGGTTGTAGCGATCCCCCGTCCGGAGTCCGGCCTCGAGGTGCACGAGCGGCACCTTGCAGTAGAACGCCGCGAGGGCCGCGGCGAAGCAGGTCGTCGTATCTCCTTGGACGAGAACCGCACCGGGTTCCTCCCGGGCTATCACATCCGACACCCCACCGAGGGCTTTGGCCGTGATGGCTCCAGCCCCTGCCGTTGGGTGAGGATGTCGAGGTCGTGGCTCGGTTCGATACCGAACAGGGTGTTGACCTGGTCCAGCATCTCGCGGTGCTGGCCGGTCACTGCGACAACGGGTTCGAGTACTTCCGATCTCTGCAGGGCGGTGACGACCGGCGCCATCTTGATCGCCTCGGGACGAGTTCCGTAGACCACCAAAACCTTCTTCATCGCCCAAGAATAGCGTGAAATCAGTACTTCAGGACCGTTTAAATCCTAAAAACAAACTTTCAGTTCGTTATGCTCGGACGGGCACACGGAAACGGCTCCCCACCGCGGGCGCAGTGGGGAGCCGTCGTCGAGGCTGTGTGCCGTACGGGTCAGCCGGCGGGTTCGAGCACCTCGCGTCCCACGAACGGGACGAGAGCCTCGGGCACCTTCACCGAACCGTCGGCTTGCTGGTGGTTCTCGAGCAGCGCGACGAGCCAGCGGGTGGTCGCGAGCGTGCCGTTGAGGGTCGCGGCGGTCTGCGGCTTGCCGTTCTCGTCGCGGTACCGGACGTTCAGGCGGCGCCCCTGGAAGGTCGTGCAGTTCGACGTCGACGTGAGTTCACGGTAGCGCTCCTGCGTGGGCACCCAGGCCTCGCAGTCGAACTTGCGGGACGCCGACGACCCGAGATCGCGGCGGCGACGTCGATGACGCGGTACGGCACGTCGATGGCGGCGAGCATGTCGCGCTCCCAGGCCAGCAGACGCTCGTGCTCCGCCGCGGCCTCCTCGGGCCGGCAGTAGACGAACATCTCGACCTTGTCGAACTGGTGCACGCGATGATGCCGCGGGTGTCCTTGCCGTAGCTGCCCGCCTCGCGACGGAAGCACGACGACCAGCCCGCATAACGCTTCGGCCCCTTCGACAGGTCGAGGATCTCGCCCGAGTGGTAGCCCGCGAGCGGCACCTCGGAGGTGCCCACGAGGTAGAGGTCGTCCTCCTCGAGCCGGTACACCTCGTCGGCGTGCCGGCCGAGGAAGCCGGTGCCTGCATGATCTCGGGACGCACGAGTACGGGCGGGATCATCATCGTGAACCCGTTCGCGGTGGCCTTCTGGGCGGCGAGCTGCAGCAGACCCAGCTGGAGCAGCGCGCCGTAACCGGTGAGGAAGTAGAACCGGGCACCGGAGACCTTGGCGCCGCGCTCCATGTCGATGAGCCCGAGCGACTCGCCGAGCGCGAGGTGGTCCTTCGGCTCGAAGTCGAAGGTGGGCAGCTCGCCGACGGTCTCGAGCGTGACGAAGTCGTCCTCACCGCCGGCGGGCACGCCGTCCTGCACGACGTTGGAGATCGCGAGGTGCGGGCGATCGAAGGCCTCCTGCGCGGCGTGCTGCTCGGCCTCGAGTTCCTTGACCTTCGCGGCCAGCTCCTTGGCACCGTCGAGCAGCGCGGGGCGCTCCTCGGGGGACGCCTTGCCGACCTTCTTGCCCAGGGCCTTCTGCTCGGCGCGTGCGTTGTCGCCGGCGAGGACCGCGGCGCGACGGGAGGCGTCGGCCTCGAGCAGCACGTCGACGAGGCCCGGGTCCTCCCCCCGCATACGCTGCGACTCGCGGACGGCGTCGGGATTCTCGCGGAGGAACTTGAGGTCGATCACGGAATCGAAGCCTACCGCTGCCAGAGTTCCAGGTAGTCGTCGCGCCCGAACATCTTCGCTGTGTCCTCCGCGGTGGGGTGCCGTGACGCGGGTCGCGCCGGCCTCGGCGAGCACCGCACCACTGCCTCGACGCCCTTGAAGACCGCGCCCGCGAGAGGCGACTGGCCGCGGTCGGTGAGCCGGTTCACGTCGCTCCTCGCTCGACCAGGGCCTGTACGGCGTCGGCATGACCGTGGTAGGACGCCAGCATGAGCAGCGTGTCGCCGGTCTCGTTGGTGAGGTTCACCGGTACCCCGGCATCGACGTACGCGGTGAGGGTCTCGACGTCTCCCTGGCGGGCGGCATCGAAGGTCTGCTTGGCGATCTCGAGAATCTCGGGATCGATCGGGTCGTCGGCCATGAGCCGAAACTACCTGCGTCCACTCGAACAGGCATGATGGAAGTGATGGCCGAAGACAACAAGCCCAAGCCCGACCGGCGCCCGCCCTCGCGCGGTTGACCCGACGCGCCCGTGCTCGTCGCGGCCGGTGTTCCTGGCGGCGC
>LATQ01000001.1:1337485-1342830 GCA_001017865.1 Rhodococcus sp. IITR03 | reverse complement strand
GGTACCGCGGGCGAGACCGTCCTCGTCCACGGTGCGGCGGGCGGTCTCGGAGTGGCGTCACTGCAGGTCGCGGCGGCGCTCGGCCTCGAGACGATCGCGGTGGTGAGCAGCGAGGAGAAGGCCGCAGTGCCAAGGCAACCGCGCGACCCACACCGTCCCCGCCGAGGTTTCAAGGACCGCGTCCTCGAACTCACCGGTGGGCGCGGAGTGGACATCGTGCTCGATCCCGTGGGCGGCGACCGGTTCACCGACAGCTGCGCAGCCTCGCGCCGGGTGGACGTGCCGTCGTTCTCGGTTTCACCGGCGGCAGCATCCCCACCGTGAAGGTCAATCGTCTTCTGCTCAAGAACATCTCGGTCGTAGGCGCCGGGTGGGGCGAGTATCTCCGTACCGACCCCGGCTACCCGGCGCGGCAGTGGGCCGCACTCGAACCGCTGCTGCGCGACGGGACGCTCGTCGTCCCCGAGCCCACCCTCCATCCCCTCGACGAGCTCCGGCGGCACTGCGTTCGCTCGAGAACCGTTCCGCAACCGGCAAGGTCGCGCTCGACCTGACGTCCCGACCCTAGGAGAACAGCCATGACCGACGACCTGCCCGGTGTCGACACGACCGTCGACGACGGCGTCCTGCGCGTCACCCTGAACCGTCCCTCGCGGATGAACGCCGTGAAGACCGAGACGCTCGACGCGGTCGCCGACGCCTTCGAGAAGTACGCCGACGATGCCTCCGTCCGGGTCGCGGTGCTCACCGGCGTCGGCCGCGCGTTCTGTTCCGGCGCCGACCTTTCCGGTCGCGACTGAGCGCTCCGCCTTCCGCCGACACGATCGACGCCGCCAACCGCGCGGTTGCCGCGATCCGGGCGCTCCCCCGCGGTCGTCGGAGCGATCAATGGTGCAGCCGCAGGCGTGGGCGTATCACTGGCTCTCGCATGCGATCTCACCGTCGCGAAGCAGTCGGGATACTTCCTGCTGGCCTTCACCCGGGTCGGGCTGATGCCGGACGGCGGGGCGTCCGCGCTCGTCGCCGCGTCGATCGGTCGCGCGCGGGCACTGAAGATGGCTCTGCTCGCCGAGCGACTTCCGGCCGGTGAAGCGCTGGCCTCCGGACTCATTGCGGACGTCTACGCGGACGACGAATTCGACGGTGCGGTGGAGACTCTCGTGCAGCGACTCGCCGACGGTCCGTCGACCGCCTTCGCTTCGACGAAGAATGCGATCAACGACGCGACGCTCACCGAGCTCGATCATGCCTTCGCCCGCGAGCGCGAAGGGCAGCTCGTCCTGCTCGGCAGCGCCGACTTCACCGAAGGTGTGACGGCCTTCCAGGAGAAGCGCACCGCGAACTTCCGTCGCTGAACGGTCGGTGATCTCGGTGGATCCGGCCCCGCTGAGCGGGGTCGGATCCACCGAAGTCGTTTCAGGCGTCGGGGATCACGCGTTCGACGGCCGCCCGCACCAGTTCGGCGACACGGTCCTCGTCGACGATCCCGGGGAGGGTGAGCCGGTCGAGTACCAGCCAGTTCAACGCGAGATAGAGCAGCACGACGGCATCCTCGCCGCCCGGCAGGCCGGAGTGCCGGTAGTTGGCGATGTTGAAATCCAGGTCGGCGCGCACCCGCTCGGTGAGCAGGGCCTGCAGTTCGGGTCGCCGGGTGGCTTCGAGGCGTAGTTCGAGGAGCGCGAGATAGCCGGCGCGGAACCGGATGAGCCGGTCGACCACCTCCGTCATCAGCTCGATCATGGATTCGCGGGTCTGCGGCGCCTGCGACTGCGCCATGACCTCGTCGGCGGGCAGGAGCCGCTCGTAGTAGCGGTGACCCACCTGAACGAGCAGGTCGTCGCGGTTGGCGAAGTAGTTCGACGCCGTCCCCATCGGGACCCCGGCCTCCTTGTCCACCGCGCGGAAAGTCAACCCGCGCGCGCCGTCACGCGCCAGCACCTCGATCGAGCATCCAGCAAAGCCTGTCGCCGTTCCGGATTCGTCCGAACCACTTGACACCACTCCATATGTAGTACTACGTTCAAACCACTTCACTCATAGTACTACGAATGGTGGTCCACCATGCGAAAGCTCGTCTACTACGTGGCAGTGACCCTCGACGGCTACATCGCCGGGCCGAACGGGGAGTACGACTTCTATCCGATCTGCGACGACATGACAGCGGCGATGAGCGCGAGATACCCGGAAGCCGTTCCCACGACCTTCCGCGAACAGGTCGGCATGCCGGTCGACACACCGAACAAGGAATGGGACACGGTGATCATGGGGCGCGGCGCCTACGAACCGGCCTCTCGCTGGGCCTCACGAGCCGTACAGCCACATGACGCAGTACGTCGTGTCCCGCACCCTCGCGCCGGTCGACGACCCGCAGGTCCGGATCGTCGACACCGATCCGGTCGAGCTCGTCCGCGCGCTGAAAGCCGAAGAGGGAATGGACATCTGGCTCTGCGGCGGCGGCAACATCGCGGGGCAGCTCGTCGACGAGATCGACCGGCTGGTGTTCAAGAGCTATCCGGTGCTCGCGGGCGACGGTATCCCGGCGCTGTCGGGCAACTTCGTCCCCACCCGATTCGACGTCACCGCACGGGAGGAGTTCAGCAACGGCACACAGGTCATCTGGTTCGACCGCCGCTGAACTTCGACCGAGGCTGAACTTCGATCGACACCGACCCGGGCCGTCAGACCCCGACGGTCTTGAGCGCGATACCGACGTACTTCTGCGCGACGGCCTCGGGGCTGAGCGTGCCCTCCGCGTGGTACCAGCGCGGGATCGACTGGCACATGCCGAGCAGGGCGCGCGTGGTCTCGGCGGGATCGTCCACGTCGAACACGCCCGCGGCGACACCCTCCTCGACGATCTGCCGCACCAACTGCTCGACGCCCTTGCGCACCGCGCGGTAGCGCTGGCGGTTCTCGGGGCTCAGGTAGCGGGCCTCGCCTTCGAGCGCGGCGAGTCGGGCCCGCAGGGTCATGCGCAGCACGATTGCCTCGATGACATTGGACAGCCTGCGGACCGGGTCGCCGTCGGCGTCCTCGGCGGCGGCGTGGGCACGGGAGAGGACATCGCTGGTCGAGAGTTCGAGAAGGGCGATGAGCAGCCCTTCCTTGTTCTCGTGGTGGTAGTAGAGCGCCGGAACGGTGACGCCGACGCGGCGCGCGATCTCCCGCACCGAAGTGCCGTGGAAACCGGTCTCGTAGAAGGCGTCGAGGGCAGCGGTGAGGATGGGACTGAGCTGCATCGGTTCGAGGATGCGCCAGTCCGGGATGGCCTCACCGTTGGTGAGGGTGTCGGTCTCGTCGCTCGAAGCACCCATGAAACCGCACCTACCTACCGATCGCTACTTCATACGGACGACCCGAGGATACCCGTATGTTTTGCGCTCGAAAGATCGGAAGGTGGACGGCATCACCCATGGGATCATCGGCACCGCCACGCGCGGTGTCGTGGAAGGGTGCGAAGAAGGTACCCCAGCGCGCGCACTCCCAGCCACCACCGGCCACCGGCACCAGTTCGACCGTCTCGGTGTTGGCCAGGTGGTTGGTGATGGCGAAACCCGCCGGCACCTTGCCGAGATAGGCGGCGACGAGCCGGATGGCGGCGCCGTGACTGACGACCACGACGTCGCCCCGAACCGGCGTCGAGATAGTCGCTGCGCAGCGACTCGAGGACGGGCAGGTACCGGTCGAGCACGTCGAGCGCCGACTCACCACCCGGGACCCGCGCCCGCAGGTCGCCGTTGTGCCACTCCTCGTAGACCTTCATGAACAGCTTGTGCGACTCCTCGTCGCTGCGGTCCTCGAGCTCGCCGACCTGCACCTCGTGCACGCCCTCGTGGACGACCGTCTCGAGCGACACCGCCGGTGCCGCGTGCTCGGCCGTCTGCCGAGCACGGAGTGCCTGCGACGCGACGAGCAGCGACGGCCCGCGCTCGACGAGATTCTTCCCGAGCGTGCGGGCCTGTTCGACGCCGAGCTCGGTGAGCTCCGCACCCGGGAGTTTCGTGTCGAGCCTCCGGGCGACGTTCGCCACCGTCTGGCCGTGCCGGGCCAGGATCAATCTGCCGCTCACCCTCAGTCCTCTCCGCGCCGCAGTCGGTCGAGCCACCGCGCATCCTCGTCGTCCGACACGGGGGGGACACCGTGTTCGGACACAGCGGGCCACGATCCGAGGAAGCGCACCTGCGCGAAGCGGTGCAGTCCCTGCAGCGCTCGGCGACCAGCGCGTCGTCGATGTGACCCACACAGTCCAAGTGGAAGAAGTAGGTGCGTATTCCCTGCGTGTCGGCCGGGACTCGATGCGCGACAGATCGAATTCCGCGCGTGGAGAACTCGTGCAGCGCGCACCAGCGAGCCGGGCTCGTTGGGGAGCTGCAGCACGACCGAGGTGCGGTCGACACCGGTGCGTTTCGGCACCGGACGCGTGCGTGATGAGCACGAAGCGGGTGCGGGCGCCCTCGAAATCGGCGACCTTGTCGGCGAGCACGGACAGGCCGAGCCGCTGTCCGGCGAGCGCGGTGGACACCGCTGCGTCGACCTTGCCGGACGCGACGTCCTCGGCGGCTCCCGCGTTCGAGGCCGCGGTCACGACCTCGGCGTCGGCAGGTGGTCCTCGATCCAGCGACGCACCTGCGCTGCGGCTACTGGATAGCGCCGATCGTGCGGACCCGATCGCGGGTGATCCCTTCGCGGGTGACCACCGTGAACGCGATGTCGAGCTCGACCTCGGACACGATCTGCAGGCGCGGCCCGAGAGCGAGGGCATCCATGGTGGGTGGCACCGAACCCTCGACCGAGCTCTCGATGGGGACGACGGCACCGTCGACCTTCCCGTCGCGCAGGAGCTGCAGGGCAGCGGGCGGGCTGGCGGCCGAGACGCGCTCGACGTCGGCGGACTCGTCGCCGAGCACGTCGAGTGCACCGAGGCTCTCGAAGCGGTCGAGGGCCATCTCGGTGAACGTTCCCGACGGTCCGAAATAGGCGATACGTGGCACGTGTACGAGGTTACGCATCGGTCGTGACCGGAAGGCGGACTCTGCGTGAACCACACCCGAGCGGTGGCTCCGTGTCAGCCGGTGGTGAGGTCGAGCGCTTCGAGCTCCCGGACGACGGCGTCGGTGTCGTCGACCTCGACGACCAGCAGGATCTCCCGCACGGCCGCGGCGGCCTCCGGCACGAGCCGCCGGAGCCGCGCCACGTCGGGAGTCGCGAGGGCTTCGCGGACGTCGAAACCGCTCAGCGCCGCGACGGTGGCGGCGAGCAGGGCGACGACCTCGTCGGTGCCGGTCGCACGGGCGGCGTAGCCGGTGTCGGCGTGGGCGAGGACGGAGAGGAAGTCGGCGACGGCC
>LATQ01000001.1:1335543-1337385 GCA_001017865.1 Rhodococcus sp. IITR03 | reverse complement strand
GCGCCCTGCGGCACCGCCCTCCCGACCCGCACCGCGCCGCCCGTTGGGTGCCCGGCGCATTCTGCGGCGACTCGCGATCGTCCTGGTCGTGCTCGTCGTCGCGATGGGCGCGAGCATGGTCTACCTCGACGGCAAACTCGCGCGCGTCGATGCGCTCGCCGATTACGACGGCCGTGTCGGCGACACCCCCGGCACGAACTGGCTGCTCGTCGGTTCCGACAGCCGGGTGGGCCTCACCCCCGAGCAGGAACAGGAACTCGCGACCGGCGGGGAGGTCGGCGCCGACCGCACCGACACGGTGCTCCTCGTCCACATCCCGCCCGGTGGCGGCGCCACCACGATGGTCTCCCTGCCCCGCGACTCCTACGTGAGCGTCCCGGGCTTCGGCCAGGACAAGCTCAACGCGTCGTTCGCGCTGGGTGGGCCGCAGCTGCTCGTGCAGACGGTCGAGGGCGCCACGGGCGTGCACATCGACCACTACGCCGAGATCGGCTTCGGCGGGTTCGCGTCGATCGTCGACGCGGTCGGCGGGGTCGACATCTGCGTGCCCTATCCGATCGACGACCCGCTCGCCGGGCTCAGGCTCGAACCGGGATGCCAGGAGCTCGACGGGGCGCAGGCCTGGGCTTCGTGCGTACGCGCGCCACCCCGCTCGCCGACCTGGACCGGATGAACAACCAGCGCCTGTTCCTGTCGGCGCTGCTGAGCAAGGCCACGAGCCCCGGCACCTTCCTGAACCCCTTCCGGGCGTGGTCGCTGATGTCGGGTGCGGCCGGGTCACTGCGGGTCGACGACGGCGACCATCTGTGGAACCTCGCGCGACTCGCGTGGGCGATGCGCGGCGAGACGGTCACCACGACGGTTCCGGTGGGCGGATTCGACGACGTCTACGGCATCGGCAACGTCCTGCTGTGGGATCGTGAGCGCGCCGTGCCGTTCTTCGGAGCCATCTCGGAGGGCGACCCGATCCCGCCGGAACTGCTCGCTCCGGCCCCCTGACGGACGCCGCGAATCGTCGTCGATCTTGGGGAAGGCTGTCCGAATCTTCCGTAGGGTAGCCGATGCTGCCTTGTGGAAGGGTAGCCAACACTTGGATGAAAAACGCGTTGACCTGCACTAACGTCGTGATCATGACGACGATGGGCGACATGACCAAGACCAAGTTCCACACGCTGCTGCACGACCAGATCCGTTACGAGTTCACGGCGTCGCATCAGTACATCGCCATCGCGGTCTTCTACGACAACACCGATCTCCCGCAGCTGGCGAAGCACTTCTACGCGCAGGCCGTCGAGGAGCGCAACCACGCCATGATGATCGTCCAGTACTTCCTGGACCGCGACATGGCCGTCGACCTCACCGGCGTCGACGCGGTGCAGTCGATGTTCGAGGATGCTCGCGAGCCGATCGCGCTGGCCCTCGCCCAGGAGAAGAAGGTCACCGACCAGATCGTCGAGCTCGCCCGCACCGCGCGCGACGAGGGCGACTACCTCGGCGAGCAGTTCATGCAGTGGTTCCTGCAGGAGCAGGTCGAGGAGGTCGCGACGATGACGACCCTGTTGACCGTGGCCGACCGTGCCGGTTCCAACCTCTTCAACCTCGAGGACTTCGTGGCCCGCGAGCTCAACTCGAAGGTGCGCGAGCCGCGCGGCAACGCCCCGCTCGCCGCCGGCGCGCCATCTGATCGTTCCTCCATCCGGGGACAGCCCACCCGGAACGACGAAGGCCACCTCCCGTAGGAGGTGGCCTTCGTGCTGTCGTGAGCAGGTCAGCGCAGGGTGACCTGGCGGCTGCGCAGGCCGTCGCGCGACCGCGCTCGGCGGCGTTGAGGCGGCACCCCGC
>LATQ01000001.1:1334641-1335443 GCA_001017865.1 Rhodococcus sp. IITR03 | reverse complement strand
CGCAGGTAGCGCGAGGTCTCCCCCAGCAGCACGGTGGGCAGCAGCGGCGCGGCCCGGCGGATGCGCCAGACGGCCCCCGCCGCGAACGACATCACCACCACCCGGGAGAAATCGGCGGAGGCCGGGGTCGCGAGACCGAAGCGGGCCAGTTCAGCGAGCAGTTTGCTCTCCACGAGACCGCCGTAGCGGACGGGATGCTTGGTCTCGACGAAGACCTTCACCGGGACGCTCGTGAAGTCCATGACGAGTTCGAGCAGTTGCCGCAGCGTGAGCAGGTCGGCGGGCTCGCCGGGACGTCCGTAGTCGTACTGCGCGAGCTCGTCGAGGGTCATCTCGCTGACGACACCGGTGCCGTTCGACGTCCGGTCGATCGTGCGGTCGTGCACGCACACGAGGTGACCGTCGCGGGTGAGCCGCACGTCGCATTCGACGCCGTCGGCGCCTTCCTTCAACGCGAGTTCGTAGGCACCGATCGTGTGTTCCGGGAGCGCGGCGGACGCACCGCGATGCGCGACGCCCGGGGGATGCGCGCTGCGGGTCACGGCGCCACCGCCTCGGCGCGCTCCTCGTCGTCCGCTCGTTCGCCGGCCGGCTCCTCCGGAGCGTCGTCCTGGTCCTCGCGGGCCTCTTCCCGTTCGCGCACGGCGGCGGGGACGATGGCGCGATCGGCGACGAGGCCGGACCGGTCGCATGAGTGAAGCGGCGACGGCGCAGCGGCCGTCCCCACAGGTCGGCGTCGTCGAACAGACGCAGGACGTGCAGGGTCGACAGCGCGACGACCGCCCCGAGCGCCGCGAGGACG
>LATQ01000001.1:1321079-1334541 GCA_001017865.1 Rhodococcus sp. IITR03 | reverse complement strand
CGAGCAGCTCGGTGCGAGGTCGGCGGCGGTCTCGGCGGCGATCCGTTCGACGCCCTCGTCCGGGAGAGGGATCGAGCAGTCCCCAGCGGGGCATCTCGCGATAGGACGGGGTCTCGGCCGACGGACGCCCGCGCGGAGGCGACGCCGGTTCGGTCGTCGGAGGGCCACCCGCCGGCCGCGCGACCCAGCGGAAGTTGCGGCGCGACGGAGGAACCGACCCGTCGGGGGCGACGGGTGAGAGCAGCACACCGCGGCAGGCCGGGCACCACTGCCGCGGCTGATAGGTCACCGGCCAGCGATTCTCACAGCGCACACAGATCTGATAGGCCGACATCAATAGATCTTTGCCGGTTCGTCGCGCTCGGAGACGAGCGGGAGTCCGTGCTTCTGCCACGCCACCATGCCGCCGGCGACCTGGAAGGTGTCGTACCCGATGCGGGCCAGGTACTCGACCGCTCCGAGAGAGCGGCCGCCCTGCCTGCAGATCACGTAGATCTCGGCGTCGGGGTCGAGTTCCTCGATGCGGGCGGCACGTCGGCGAGCGGAATGTGCAGCGCGCCGGGGGCGTGTCCGAGTTCCCATTCGTCGTCCTCGCGGACGTCGAGGAGGACGACCTCGTCGCCGAGTTCGGGTACCAGGTCGACCGACACGGTGGGCACGTCGGAAAAGCTCACGTCTCAATAGTGGCACGCGGCGTGAACGGATGTGGGTGTGGTCGTACCGATCTTGTTGCGCAGGTGGGGCCGGTGGGTCCTCCACAACACTCCCCATCAACCCCATCCGCTGGAGTTATCCACAGTTTCCACAGGTTCATCAACAGGTCTATCCACGCATGGGGAATCACACTCGAGACATCTCACAGTGGACAGGCGCCCGCCGATCCCCCGTGCGGGTTCCGGCGCTGAAATGATCGAGTCATGGAATTACGCATCTTCACCGAACCCCAGCAGGGCGCCACCTACGACGACCTCCTCGCCGTCGCGCAGACCGCGGAACGACTCGGCTACGGCGCGTTCTTCCGCTCCGACCACTATCTGGCCATGAACGCCGAGGGCCTGCCCGGACCGACGGACGCATGGATCACCCTGGCCGGTCTCGCCCGCGACACGTCGACGATCCGCCTCGGCACGCTCGTCACCTCGGCGACCTTCCGGTACCCCGGCCCGCTCGCGATCTCCGTCGCGCAGGTCGACGCCATGAGTGGCGGACGCGTCGACTTCGGCTTCGGAGCCGGCTGGTTCGAGGAGGAGCACCTCGCCTACGGCATCCCCTTCCCCACGCTGAAGGAGCGGTTCGACCGCTTCGAGGAGTCCCTCGCGGTCATCACCGGCCTGTGGGACACCCCTGAGGGCGAGACGTTCTCGTACGAGGGCGAGCACGTGCGGATCGAGAACTCCCCGGCGCTGCCGAAGCCGTACCAGCGTCCCCACCCGCCGATCGTCATGGGCGGCGCGGGCAAGAAGCGCACGCCGGCACTGGCGGCGCGCTACGCCGACGAGTTCAACGTGCCGTTCAAGTCGCTGGACGAGACGAAGGTTCTGTTCGAGCGGGTGCGCTCGGCCTGCCGGGACGCCGGACGCGACCCCGAGGAACTGACCTACTCGAACGCACTCGTGCTGTGCTGCGGCCGGGACGAGGACGAGATCGCGCGTCGCGCGGCACGGATCGGCCGTGAGGTCGACGAACTGCGGGAGAACGGACTCGCGGGTACCCCGCAGGAGTTGATCGAGAAGATCCGCACCTTCGCCGAGGCCGGGACGCAGCGCATCTACCTGCAGGTCCTCGATCTCGCCGATCTCGAGCACCTCGAACTGGTGGCGGACGAGGTCATGCCCGCCGTCGCGGATCTCTGACGCGCCTCCAGTGGGTCAGTGGCTGCTGGTGGAGCCGAGGAACGCTTCGATGTCCCGGCTCCACTCGCGGCTGCGCCGCACCTCGAGACGCCAGTGCGCGAGGGCGAACAGGCCGGTCGCGGCGGCGGACGAGAACGTCCACAGCGACACCCCGGACAGCACGGCGGTGAACTTCGCGGCGGAACTGGTCAGCGGGGCCTGCGTGTATTCGCCCGTGCTCGCGTCGACCCAGACCGGCACCTCGCTGCCCGCGGTCGCGAGACTGTCGACCTGGACGAGAGCGTGACGCGTCTCGTCGCCCCAACCCCAGGTCGCGGGGGCCGAGGAGATCTTCACGGTCTCGCCCCATCCGGCGGAGTCGCTCAGGCGTCGGCGTCGAGGACGGCCGTGACGCTGACGCGTTCGGCATTCTGCTTCTCGGAGAGTTCGAGCTGGGAGCTCCACATGGTGGCGGACACCCACACCGCGACGGGGATCAGGAGCGCCATCACGGCGATCATGAGGGTGAAGCAGCGCGCCTCGAGCTTGTCAGTGCGACGCACGAGCGGGTCCCGCCTGCGCAGACTTCGCCGTGTGCGCCGCAGATACCCCGCTCTGGTCGTCATGTCGGCAAGCCGTCCCTTTCCCCCTCTGGAATGATCCCTTTTTCCAGGATGCGTCCGCTTTCGGGGAAGTTCAAGGAACGCCAACGCATCTCACACTCGCGCTGCGAGCGGAGATGTGGTGCGCGACACCGTCGGCCCCTGAGGCCCGACGCTCTCTCAGGCGCCGAGGCCCACCGGGCAACTCACGCCTGTGGCGTGGACGGGGCAGTAGCCGTTGGGGTTCTTCGCGAGGTACTGCTGGTGGTAGTCCTCCGCGTAGTAGAACTGCGTGAGCGGGGCGATCTCCGTGGTGATCTGCCCGTATCCGGCGTCGGCCAGTCGCTTGCCGAACGCTTCGGCCGTGGCCTCGGCGACCTCGATCTGCGTCTCGTCGTGGGTGTAGATCGCCGAGCGGTACTGGGTGCCGTGGTCGTTGCCCTGCCGCATGCCCTGGGTGGGGTCGTGGTTCTCCCAGAACTGCTGCAGGATGTGTTCGTAGCCGATCACCTTCGGGTCGAAGACGACGAGCACCACCTCGGTGTGCCCGGTCCGGCCGGAACACACCTCCTCGTAGGTGGGGTTGGGCGTGTAGCCGCCGGAATAGCCGACCGCGGTCGAGTAGACGCCGTCGAGTTGCCAGAACTCCTTCTCGGCGCCCCAGAAGCAACCCATGCCGACGACTGCGGCCTGCAGGCCCTCGGGGAAGGGGGGAACGATGCGGTTGCCGTTGACGTAGTGGGTCTCGGGGACGGGCAGCGGTTCGGCGCGACCGGGGAGCGCGTCCTCGCGCGTCACCATCTGCGACTTCGAACCTGCACGGGCGAGGATCTCGTCGAACCAGGACATGACCCGATGCTACGCGCGGGTCGGAGCGGCAGTCCGTTCGTCGGAAGCGACCTGCTTCGGCGCGAGCCAGCGGCTCTTGATCCAGTGCGCAGCCGGTACCTCGACGCTGCGGTACAGCACCTCGGCGACGAGACCGCAGCCGATCAGTAGCAGCACGATCGCCGCGGTCGTGCCGACGAGGCCCACGGTGTTCTCGTAGATCCGGTACATCACGAGGGTGTGGGTCAGGTAGATGCAGTAGCTGCGGGTCGCGACCCAGGAGACGACGGTCGAGCGCGCGAGGCGCCCGTCGTACCGCGCGACCAGCACGACCGCCGCGAAGACCACCGTCACCGTCCACAGATAGCGGCTGCCCGACCAGTAGACGTTGATGTCCGTGGCCATCACGATCACCGCGATCTGCGCGAACATCGCCGCCAGCAGGGCGCGCAGCGAGATCAGTCCGGCCCAGCCGAAGTACACGATCTGCCGAGGAACAGGGTCGGCAGCGTCGACGCGATCTTCGACAGGAACGGCACCGTGTACGGCTCGGGCACGTACAGGTTGTAGAGGAGCACCAGCATGCACAGCACGGCGCCGAGCATCGGCACCGCCACCGGCGCCGTCCGTAGCAGCGACCGTCCCGCCACGCACCACAGATAGAACGAGATCTGCGCGGCGAGCGTCCACACAACGCCGAGCACGATCACCTGCGGTTTCAGGAAGAACGCACCGAGGAAGAAGGACAGGAACGCCTCGGAGACCGACACCGTGGTGTGGCCGCTGAAGGTGCCGTTGATGCCGAGCCACACGAGCACGACCGCGGCGAGGATCGCCACCCAGAACGCCGGCAGGAGCCGCGCGGCCCGGGCGATGAGGAACTTCCGTCGGTCCTGGCGGATCGCGGACCGGGTGACGAGCATGCCCGTGAGCATCATGAACGCCGTCACCCCGACGGACGACAGGTGCTGGTTGAGACCGGCGCCCTTGACGAGCACCTCGTAGGTGAGGTCGATGCCCCACCAGCCCGTCCCGAGGTCGTCGATCAGGTAGAAGGCGATGTGGGAGTAGAGCACGGCCGCGACCGCGACGAACCGGACGACATCGACGCCCGGCAGATCCACACGCGGTGCATCGGCCCCGCGTGTCGGTTCGTTCAGGAAGGGCCGAAACACGCGCCAATGTTAAGGTCCCGTTCACGCAGCTGTTGCCGATGGTCCCGTTCTCCGGCTATTCCCGCTGGTGAGGGCCGTTTCCGGAGGCAGGGACGGTTTCGGGTGCTCTCCGACACAGTCGGGGTCCGATCGTGTCCGCATTACGGCCAATGTTGCGGACGGTGTAGTTATGGACTTGGGTGGAAACCCGAAAAGGTACGGAATAACTGCACGGGCCGGACGGCCCGGTGAAGAAGGGACCCTTCGTGGCTGAATACACACTTCCGGACTTGCCCTACGACTACGCAGCGCTCGAGCCGCACATCTCGGCGAAGATCATGGAGCTGCACCACTCGAAGCACCACGCCACCTACGTCGCCGGTGCGAACACCGCTCTCGAGAAGCTGGCCGAGGCCCGCGAGAACGGCACCATGGCGGCCCAGGCGACCAAGCTCGAGAAGGACCTCGCCTTCCACCTGGGTGGTCACACCAACCACTCCGTCTTCTGGAACAACCTCTCCCCCGAGGGTGGCGACAAGCCCGAGGGTGAGCTCGCTGCTGCGATCGACGACGCCTTCGGCTCGTTCGACAAGTTCCGCGATCACTTCTCCGCGAACGCGAACTCCATCCAGGCTCCGGCTGGTCGATCCTCGCCTGGGATTCGATCGGACAGCGTCTGATCATCGTCCAGCTGTACGACCAGCAGGGCAACATCCCGATCGGCCTGACCCCGCTGCTCATGCTCGACATGTGGGAGCACGCCTTCTACCTGCAGTACCAGAACGTCAAGGCCGATTACGTCAAGGCCTTCTGGAACATCGTCAACTGGGCCGACGTGCAGGCTCGCTTCGAGCGCGCTCGCACCGCCACCTCGGGCCTGATCGTCTAGTACGGATCGGTCACAGGTCGCGAGACCGACAGCGAGGGCGCCGGGAGACCGGCGCCCTTCGTCGTCTCCGGGCCTGGTCTTTCCTATCCGCTACAGGAATCGCCATCCGCCGCAGCGAATTGCTGTAGCCGATAGCAAAAGGTGTAGCGGAAGTGCTGGCACTCGACACCTCTTGTGTGCCAACGGAGAAAACGGGCATTCTCCTTACCGACCGAGAGGGAGGAGTGGGATGAACGCCGAGGAACACAGCCGCATCGAGCTGTCCGCATTCCAGTCCGCCGGTTCGCTTCGAGGCTTCGTCGTCTCGGCAGATGGCCCGCGACCACCCGGGAATGGGCCCAGGTGCTGGCGATGACGGTGCGGATCGCGTCACTGCCGGGACTGCTGCCCACCTCGACGGTGTTCGGGGTCAAGGAAGAGCTGCCCGACGACCCCGAGCCCGGAACCGTGGGCCTCGTGGTCGCCGAGGGGCCGGTGCTCGGCGAGCGTGCCGTGCAGCCCGGGCGGTTCGCCGAGCATCAGCCGCCGGCGCTGATCATGCTGCATCCACCATCGGAGACGACGCCGTCACTACCGGAGAATGCCGGTGCCGCCTCGGGCTGTGTGCTGCTCCCCGGCATCCCCCATCTCGGGCTCGAGCATCGCGCCGCGTGGGTCGAGGCCGAACCGGATGGGACGGTGACGGCGCTGGTCAGCAAGGTGGGAGTGGATCCGGGTAACGACCCCGACACCGCGATTCTGGCCATGCTGCTCGCTTCGTGAGGGCGCCCTGAAAACGGAAGTTCGGTTCTCCGAAAGTTAGCATTGCCTTTACAGAATTCGGTTCGCCGGGCTAACGTTGTCGTCGGCGAAGGGGAGTAGCCCCCAATCGCAGGGTCGACATACTGGCGGCGCCCGACAACGGCAACGCCCGGCCCCGCGGACCGGATCATCCTCCGGTGGGCGAGACCTTCGGCCGCTGGTCGCACCGTGCGTCCGGCGTCCGGAGGAAGCCCCGTTTCCTCCATACGAAAGGAGGAAACGCGTATGTGGTCCGCGCTCGTCCTGTCCTTCGCAGTCATCTTCGTCGCCGAACTCGGCGACAAATCCCAGCTCATGGCGATGACCTTCGCCCTGCGGTATCGCTGGTGGGTCGTCCTGTCGGGGATCCTGTTCGCGACCACCGCGGTTCACCTCGTGTCGGTCGCCGTCGGGCACTATCTGGGTGTCGCGATCCCCGCGACCGCCATCTCCATCGTCGGCGGCATCGCCTTCCTGATCTTCGGCGCGTGGACGCTGCGCGGCGACTCCCTCGACGACGACGAGCAGTCCAAGGCCGGACGCGTCGCACGCTCCGCCTTCCTCGCCGTGACCTCGGCGTTCTTCCTCGCCGAACTCGGCGACAAGACGATGCTCGCGACCATTACGCTCGCGACCGACAACAACTGGGCCGGGGTGTGGATCGGGTCCACCGTCGGCATGGTCGCCGCCGACGCGCTGGCCATCGTCATCGGTGCCGTGCTCGGCCGGCACCTTCCCGACAATGCCATCCGTTACGGCGCCGCCGCGTTGTTCTTCGGCTTCGGCGCGTGGATGCTCGGCGACGGCCTGTTCCCGGAGACCGGTGCCGTGGGACCGATCGCCGGCGCGGTGGCCCTGCTGCTGTCCGTCGCCGCGATGGTGGTCGTACGCCGCCGCTCCCGCCGTGTCGCCGAGGACGAGTCCCCGGCCCTCATGCGTCCCTGATCACCTTTCCGAACAGTGTCTTTCCGCTTCGGACAGGAGTATGCTTGCCGATAGGCAAATAAATTCGGAGGTGGTTCCATGTCTGAACTCACGGACAGCACCCCTCGATCCGAAACTCCTCCGTTCGACGCGGAAGACGTCCACCGTCTGCGTATCGCGATCGGACGGATCTCCCGCCGCATGGGCATGTTCGCCTCGGAGGAAGGGCTGACGCGTTCGCAGTCGACTCTTCTCACGACCGTCGCCCGCCACGAGACGATCGGAGTCCGCGAACTCGCGGAGATCGAAGGGCTCAACCCCACCATGTGTTCGCGCATGGTGGGCAAACTCGAAGACGCCGGGCTGCTCACCCGGTCCCCCGACGCCGACGACAAGCGCGTCGTCCGCGTCCACATCACTCCCGCCGGTGCCGCACTGTCGGCAGAACTGCGCGGCCGCCGCACCGCCCTGTTCGCCCGTCACCTCGCCGAACTGAACGACCGGCACCTCGAAGCTCTGCACGACGCACTGCCCGCCCTCGAGGCACTCTCGCAGCGCGTCGCCGATTCACCGCGCCCTCCGCCGAGGGGGGTCGCCCGTGACCATGCTCGCCGACCTCAGAGGACAGACCTTCGCGGCCCTGCGCGGCCCCAACTTCCGCCTCTACATCAGCGGCCAGGCCGTCTCGCTCATCGGCACGTGGATGCAGACGGTCGCGCAGTCGTGGCTCGTCCTCCAGCTCACCGGCTCCGCGACCGCCATCGGCATCGTGCTCGCGCTGCAGACCGTGCCGATGCTGCTGCTCGGTCCCTATGGCGGGGTGGTCGCCGACCGTTCCGACAAGCGCCGGCTCATGATCGGGTTGCAGACCCTCATGGGTGTGCAGGCCTGATCCTGGGGCTGCTCGTCGTCACCGACACCATCGCCCTGTGGCACGTCTACGTCCTGGCGGTCGCGCTCGGCCTCAACCAGTGTTTCGAGAACCCCGCGCGACAGTCGTTCATGCTCGAACTCGTCGGCCCGGAGGACCTGCGCAACGCCGTGAGCCTGCAGTCGGTCCTCGCCTCGTGCTCGCGCATGATCGGCCCGGCCGTCGCCGGCCTGGTCATCGCCGCAGGCGGCCTCGGCGTGTGCTTCCTACTCAATGCTGCGAGCTTCGTCGCCGTCGTCACCTCGCTGCTGCGACTCGACGTCTCCCGGCTTCAGCGCTCCCCCGCCGCCGCCCGCGCCAAGGGACAGCTGCGCGAGGGCTTCGCCTACGTCCGCCGCACGTCCGACCTGGCCGTCCCGCTGCTGATGATGGCGCTCGTCGGATGTCTGGCCTTCGAGTTCCAGGTGGTCCTGCCGGTCCTGGCCGACCACACCTTCGCAGCCGGTGCCGGGGCCTACGGCTTCCTCACCGCCGCGATGGGCGCGGGATCGGTCGTGGGTGGCTCGCCGTCGCCACCTGGGCCGCACCGGGACCAGGCCGCTGATCCTCACCTCCCTCGCGTTCGGCATCGCATGGCGGTCGCCGCCGCGGCCCCGAACCTGACCACGCTCATCGTGCTCATGGTGATCGTCGGTGCACTGAGCGTGACGTTCACATCCACCACCAACAGTTCGCTGCAGCTCGCCTCCGCGCCGACGATGCGCGGACGGGTGATGGCCCTGTGGTCGGTCGCCTTCCTCGGTTCCACGGCCATCGGCGGTCCCATCGCCGGATGGGTGTGCGAGCAGTGGGGTGGTCGGGCCGGACTGCTGCTCGGTGCCGTCGCGTGTCTCGTGGCCGCGGCGATGGGAGTCGTCGCACTGCGCCGCCGGACCGCGACCCCCGCGGAACCCGCGGCCGTCACCGGTTAGGGTTCGTGACGAACGACACTCACACGGGACAGGAGATACGAACAGTGGAGATTCAGGGATCCGCGGCACTGGTGACCGGTGCCGCATCCGGTCTCGGCGCCGCAACCGCACGCCGCCTCGCCGACGCCGGAGCGACCGTCTTCGGCCTCGACCTGCAGCAGTCCATCGACCGCGTCGGCGATGCCGCACCCGCGGGTGTCACGCTCCTCGCCACCGATGTGACCAGCGGCGACGAAGTGCAGGCTGCCGTCGACCGCATCGTCGAGTCCGGTGTTCCGCTGCGCATCGTCGTCAACTGCGCCGGTGTCGGCTGGGCCGGCCGCATCCTGTCGAAGAACGGCCCGCACGACCTCGAGCTGTTCCGCACGGTCATCACCGTCAACCTGCTCGGCACCTTCAACGTCATGCGCCTCGCGGCCGACGCGATCTCCAAGACCGAGACGGTCGACGAGTCGGGTCAGCGCGGCGTCATCATCAACACCGCCTCGGTGGCGGCGTTCGAGGGCCAGATCGGCCAGATCGCGTACTCCGCGTCGAAGGGTGGCGTGCACGGCATGACCGTCCCCGCCGCACGCGACCTCGCGCAGTTCGGCATCCGCGTCAACACCATCGCCCCCGGCATCGTCGACACCCCGATGCTCGCCGGTGTCACCGAGGAGTACCGCAAGGGCCTCGAGGCCGGTGTGCCGTTCCCGTCGCGGCTCGCCCAGCCTGCCGAGTATGCGCAGCTCGCGCAGATGATCGTCGAGCACGACTACCTCAACGGCGAGACCATCCGCATGGACGGTGCGCTGCGCATGGCGCCGCGGTAATCACGTCCCTTCCGTGCGCGTTTCCGGTGGTTCCGGCCACCGGGAACGCGCACGTGCGTTAGACCGGTCCCATGCGGATCGTTCTCGCCGTGGTGCTCGTCGTCGCGCTCGTCGGCGTCGCCGGCTGGGCGTTGCAACGACGCCTGATCTACCTGCCCGACAGCTCTGCTCCCCCG
The DNA here is from genome assembly GCA_001017865.1 of Rhodococcus sp. IITR03. The sequence continues at coordinate 1,324,702 of LATQ01000001.1, read as the reverse complement.
TCCGCCGCGACCGTCCTGCCCGGCGCCGAGGACGTTGTGCTCACCACCGCCGACGGTCTCGAGCTCGACGCCTGGTTCGTGCCCGGTCGCGCTCCCGACGGACCCGGAGCCGGCTTCACCGTCCTCCTCGCCCCCGGTAACGGCGGCAACCGCCTCGGCCGCGTCGACACCGCCGCCGACCTCGCCGCGGCGGGTTTCTCGACGCTCCTGTTCGACTACCGCGGGTACGGCGGCAATCCCGGCTCCCCCACCGAGGAGGGTCTCGCCGCCGACGCCCGCGCGGCGCTCGGCTATCTCCGTTCGCGCGACGACGTCGACCCCACCCGGCTGCTGTACTTCGGAGAGAGCCTCGCTGCGCCGTGGTCACCGCGCTCGCCGTCGACAACCCTCCCGCCGCGATGCTGCTGCGCTCGCCGTTCACCGATCTCGCCGCCGTGGCCCGGCACCACTATCCGTTCGTCCCCGCCGCGGCACTGAAGGACGAGTTCCCCGTCGCCGATCTCGTCGGCCGCATCGACGTGCCGATCACGGTCGTCTACGGCACCGCCGACAGCATCGTCCCGCCTGCCAGAGCGCGGCGGTCGCCGATGCCGCCCGGCAGTTGCACGAGCGGGTCGAGCTCGGCGGTCTCGAACACAACGATCCACCGATGTTCGGCGCGCCTGTGGTGGACGCCCTGATCCGGCTCAGAGCAGGCCTGTGAGTCTCACGGATCCGTCGAATCTCACCAGGTCGGGGTCGGGTTGCATCTTCGCGGCCGAACCGTGCAGGTACAGGCCGCCGACGACGAACGACGACGAGTCGCGGATCGGGACAGCCGGCGCAGCTCGGCGTCCGGAGCCGCCCGGGGCACGTGTGCCGGCATCAGCTTGCCGCCGGAACCATGCACGGGGCACGACCTGCGCTACAGGTCCTCGATGAACGGGATGTCCAGCACCGCGCGATCACTCATCCACTCGCGCAGGACCTTCGTGGCGATCACGTCGTCCTCGTTGTACTCGAGCAACCGCACACGCTGGGCCGGATCGGGCTCGCCCGCCATGCCCACGGCCTCGCGGTACCAGCTCATCGACGCCTCACCCCCGGCCTCGGCGTCGCGCCAGTGATGCCCCGCGATCGGCGCGATCTTCTTGAGCCCCTTGCCATTCGGGCACACGAACTGGTCGGTGACGGCCTGGAAGATGTCGACCCACTCGTTCGAACCGATGAACGCCTTGACCTCCGTGAGCTCCGGCACACCCGGGAAGCCGTGGAACCGCCGCGCCGACGACAACAACCACTTGTCCTCCGCCGACCGCGAATAGCAGTAGGCCGCAAAGGTCTTCCCGCGACGTTCGGCCGCGCGCCGCTGGTCCGACAGCCAGCGCCAGAACTCGGCGAACGAGCGTGCCTCGTCGTCGGTCGGCACGGCTCCCACGTCGCGAACGGGATGTACTCCGAGGACGATCCCGAATTGAGGAGCGTGCCCCACAGATAGGCGCCGTGCTCGTGGTAACTCTCCATGTCGATGTCGACCTCGACGTCGGCGCGGTGGACGTGCACGTGCCGGTAGCGACGCACGAGCGGCACACCGGCGATCCACGCCCGCGCCGTGACGATCGCGTCCTCGAACGAACCTGCGGCCACGCCTCGGGTTCCTCCCCTTCCCACCGGGCGAGCCCGTCGATGGTGTGCACCTCGAGTTCGCGCAGCACGACGGCACGTTGCCCCGGCGCGACGAGCGACACATCCCGGGTGGCGGTGAGCTCGGCGCGGCAGCGGTCCCACCACGGGCAGGTTTTGCACTCGCCGATCTGCGACGGCGCCGTCGGAGCCAGACCCCGCGCGACCTCGAGACGGTCCGCCAGGCGGGCGTCGTAGTCGTCGAGGATCTGGTCGAGATCGTGCACGAGGATGCAGTCGCCGCCGTAGCCGATCGCCCCGGCGACCTTCGCAGGGCTCGCGAGTCCGTGACGCTCGAGCATCCGGTACAGGTGCGCGAGGCGCATCTGGTCGCGCACCTGACTGCGCACCTTGCGGGTCTCGTCGACGGCGGGTGCCCACACGAACAGATCGGTGGTGAGCGCGCCACGTCCGGGATCGGTGACCTTGTGGTTGACGACGATCACCGGGATGTAGCCACCGCGTTCGGCATCGCGCAGCAGGATCTCCGAGCGGCCGCGGCGTCCGGTGTCGGGTTCGCTCGGCAGCACCGCACCCCAGATGCGGTCGGCGCCCGCGCGCACGCGTCGAGTCGGGGCGCTCGGCGAGCAGCGACATCGGTCCTTCCGGCGCGATGAGCGCCCACCGTCCGGTCGCGTCGAACAGCGTCTGGCGGATCGCCTCGCGATGCGCAGCCGCCGCCTCCTGGCGTTGCCGCGCACCCGGATTCTCGGGTGCACCTGCGAGTTCGTCGGGGAAGGTGGCGTCGAGATAGACCCGGTGGCGGCACCTCGTCAGCGCAGCGGCCTCGAGGGAGACGGCTGTGCGCTGTGACACTCCGCGTGGGGGCCGCGGTAGTTCTCCGGTTGCGTCCACGACATTCCAGGGTATTCCCTGCACAGGCGACGGCTCGCAGCAGCACCGTCACGTTAGGCTGACGCGGGGCGCCGGAGCGTCGTGTCGTACCGAATGGAGGGTGCTGTTCGATGGGGTTGTTCACACGGAAGCGTCGCGCGACTCGCAGGGCGGAAGCGAAGGCGCTGAGGACCAAGGCGAAGCTCGAGGCCAGACTGGTCGCGAAGAATCGGCTCGAGAACGACCGGCGGGCAGCGAAGGCCCGGGCGAAGATCGACAAGAAGCTCGCGAAGTCGCAGGTCAAGCTCGACCAGGAACTCGTGAGGTCGCAGGCCAAGGTCGAGAAGGAACAGATCGCGACCCTCAAGGCACAGAAGAAGGCCGCTGAGAATCAGGGCCTCACCGCAGCGAAGGTGCGCCGCTATCTCGGCGTCGCGCGTCTGCTCGCGCCGGTGCTCGTCCCGATCGTCTACCAGGCCGTGACGGCGCTGCGCGGTCAGCTCGACTCGCGTCGCGCGCAGCAGCTCGGGGTGCCGATCGAGGAACTGGGTTCGTTCACCGGTCACGGTGCCCGGCTCAGTGCCCGCATCGCGGGTGCGGAGCAGTCGCTCGCGAAGGTCGAGCAGCGCAATCCCAAGGACGCGGAGACGCAGAAGTTCGCCACGGCGACCCGCGAACGCCTCACCGATCTGACCGCCGCCGTGCAGACGGCCGAGCAGATGCCGGCCGCGCGCCGGAAGTCGGCGCATGCGGCGATCTCGTCGGAACTCGACGGCATCGAAGCGGATCTTCTCGCACGCCTCGGCGTGCGCTGACACGGCCTGCACATCAGGAACGAGCACGACCGACAGTGACCAGGTACCCGACCGTTCTCGGCACCACCGCGGGCATCGCCACCGCGGTGCTGGCGGTGGCCGCCCACGGCTCCGCCGGCGGTGGTGTGCCGACGGGACCGGTCGCGGTATTGCTGGTCGCGGTCGCGGCGATCGTCGGGATCCTCGGCGCGCACCAGCCGTCGCTGTCTCCGCTCGTGCTCCTCGCCGGGGGCAGGCGGCCACGGCACGTCGCGCTCACCGTGCTGGTGCCCGGCCACGAGCACCTGTCGGTGTCCATGCTGGGCGCCCACA
>LATQ01000001.1:1315165-1320979 GCA_001017865.1 Rhodococcus sp. IITR03 | reverse complement strand
CCGCGCGCGCGGCGTCCGGATCGTCGCCGAGGACTGCTGCGCGGGCAGCGGCGAAACTCTGCCACGGCCGTGCGATCGGCCCACTCGGGCATCGGAAGTGCGAGCATGCGCTTCATCGTCGCTGCGTCGTGATCGGGAAGGTCGCGGTCACACGGGCCGGGGCGACCGAACGCGTCCCAACCAAGGTCAGCGCGCGGAACGCGGCGGGATGGTCGAGCACCGCGACCTGGGCGACCATGCCGCCGACGCCGATTCCCGCAATATGCGCCGGCCCACCACCGAGTGCGTCGACCGAGGCTGCCGCGTCGTCGGCGAGGTCGCGCAGGGTGTAGCCGGGGGCGTCCGGGTCCTTCGTCGTCGATACCCCGCAATCCCGCAGGTCGTACCGCACGACACGACGCCCACCCGCCGCGAGCCGTTTGCACAGTTCGTCGGGCCACGAGAGCATCGTCGTCCCGCCGACGAGCAGGACGAGTGGTGCGTCGTCGTCGCCGAAGAACTCGACGCCGAGGTCGACCCCGTTGGCGCTGAGGGTGGTCACTGCCGCTCAACCTTCCAGTTCGGCGACGGTCGGTGCGGTCTTCGAACTGCGGAACGCCCGATCGAACCGGTCGATCACGTCCTCGGTGGTCCTCGTGGTGTGTTGTGCCTGTCCCATGATCTCGGCTCCTTCTCGATCAGGATTCGGTCCCGTGGGCGTCGGTGACGCGGATCGGTGTTACTCGGACAGACCGGTACAACTCCCCGATCTCATCGGTCCCGTCGGTTGACCTCGAGTCGACTCGAGGTGCTGTGCTGTCCGCACAACGACACTCGCGGAGGGAACCATGATCGCTTTCGGACCACAACTCATCGGCCGCACCGAGAAGGCCCTCAACGCTCTGCTGGCCGTAGCCCTTGCCGACGAGGACCTGGTCGAGACACAGTGGGTCGCACTGCGCCTCGCCGAACGATCCGACGGTTCGCGGACTCTCGCCGCGCTGCTCCACAACACCACCTACGCACCGGACACTGCGGAGGTCGTCGATTCCCTGATCGCTCGCGGGCTGGTCCGCGACGACCGGCTCAGCGCATCCGGACAAGATACCGTGGCGAGGATCGAACATCGCATCGAGGAGCTGACGTCCGGTATCTGGGATGCCGTCGACCCGTCCGATCGCGCCGCCGCCGAACGCGCACTGAACACCGTGCTCAACCATGCCCGATCGGTCCTCGCGACTCGGTAGTTGCCGGTGCATCTGTACTGGCGGTCGCGTGACGCTGACCGGTAAGAGTGTCGGCGCACTGGGCTGACGTCCGCGACGGATTCCGATACCGACTCCTTCCAAGGATGATTCGACCCTGGCACCACACTTACCTTAGCGCTAAGATAAATGGCACCGTGTCCCGCAACCAGGAGTGATCACGATGTCCCTGACCACCGTCACGCCCACCATCCCTACAGCCCTGCCTTCGTCGCCGGCGATCTCGTCTTCGTCTCCGGCGCCCTGTCCGTCGACCCCGAAGGCGTCGCAGTCGAGGGACGCGACGAAGCCCTCGACGCCGCGATCGACCGCATGACCGACCGACTCGCCGTGGTCGGCGGCAAACTGGAGGACGTCGCCAAGCTCACCTACTACGTCACCGACCTGTCGCTGCGCGAGGAGGCGAACCGCCAGTTCGAGCGACTGTTCGCCGAGCCCCGACCGGCCCGCACCTTCGTCGAGGTCAGCGCCCTGCCCTACGGTGCGACCGTCGAGATCGACGCGATCGCCACCGCGACGCGCTGAGACCCGAACTCCCCACGCGCCCCGCGTTGCCCGTATCGTGAAGGATGTCTTGGCGCTCAACCACTGAGCCCGGATATTTCCGACAGCACGAGGAGGGCAACGTGGGGCGCGACAGGGTTCCCGACCGTGACGCCGTCGACGACATCGTCGACCAGTGGGCCCGTGAGTGGCCCGGACTGGACGTCACTCCCCTCGAGGTGCTGGGACGCCTTCACCGCACGTATCTGCGGTATCAGAGTGCGATCGGCCGAGTCTTCGACGAGTACGGCATCAACATGGCTTCGTTCGACGTCCTGGCCGCACTGCGCCGCGCCGGAAAGCCGTACCGCATGACCTCGGGTCAGCTCGCGGAGAGTTCACTGGTCACCACAGGTGGGATCACACTGCGCATCGACCGCCTCGAGAAGGCCGGACTGGTGCGGCGCGAACGCGACGCAGAGGATCGGCGCATCGTCTACGCCGAACTCACTCCTGCCGGAAAGAAACTCATCGACGAGATCGCTGTCGCGCACTTCGAGAACGAGACGCGCATGCTCGCCGAGCTGTCGAAGAACGATAAGGCCGAACTCGTGCAGTTGCTGCGCAAGCTCGAGCACTCACTCGTCCGGCACCAGGGTGGCTGACCACTGATCATCGATACCGTTGCATGCCGACGGATCACACACCCCACATACGCGAGAGCGGCGGAGACCGAAGTCTCCGCCGCTCTTCCGTTCGTCAGCCGGCCATCTCCTTGGCGAGTTCGTCGGCGCGGGAACGGTACAGGCGTCGCAGGCGCATCACCCCGAGGTCGTGCTGGTAGAGGTTCTCGGCCTGATCTGCGTCGGGGGCCATGCCCTCGAGCATGATGCGGTCCTGTTCGAGGACCTCCCAGTGACGTTCCTCGAGCACCGTGCGGTACAGGAACCGCCACACGTCGCGTTCCCAGCCCTGCACCCGGCGGTAACGCCAGAAGAACACCGCTGTGGTCTCGGCGTCGATGGGGGTGCCCATGCCGACGATCCCGAACGGTCCGCCCGGGCCGGCCGTGGGCGGATACGGGATCTCGAGGTCCACCCAGTCGACGCCGGTGCGGCAGTACTCGACCCAGTCGAAGTTGACGCCGCGCTGATCGGTCTTCTCGAAGAAGAAACCGCGATCGGTCTCGCGGATACGGAACCGCGCGGAGGTCTCGCCGCCGAACATCGAGTGCGATTCGTGGTGCAGGAACGCACCGTGCATGGGGTCGAGGAGGTTCTCGAGGGCGAACCGCCACGGTGCTTCCCATTCGGCGTAGCAGAGGAAGGCCGAGACATCCTCGTCCACAAGCGGGTCCGGAAGATCCAGCGGTGCGGGTTCGACGTCGGGGTCGGTGCCGAACCACGCGAGGATCGCGCCGCCCACCTCGCGCACGGCAGGGAAGTCACCAGCTTCTTGCCTTCTAGGTTGCAGCCGGGCATACCCGGAACCTTCGCGACGGTGCCGGTGCCGTCGACCTCGACGCCGTGGTATTTGCAGGCGATGCGGTCGCCGAGGTGCACACCCTGCGAGAGCGGTGCGCCGCGGTGCGGGCAGCGGTCTGCGAGCATGCGGACGGTGCCGTCGGAGCCGCGGTAGAGGACCCAGTCCTCCCCCAGCCGGCGCAGCTTGCGGATGCTGCCGCGTTCCACGAAGCCGGAGGGGCACACGGCGTGCCACTGGTTGCGCATGCCGGTCGCGAAGATCTCGTCGGCGGTCAGGTTGCGGTGCAGTCGATTGACCATGGTCAGGCTCCGATCCGGCGCATCTCGGCGGTGAACGATTCGGCGGTCCATTCCTGCGCGTCGGGCGCGTGGATTCCGGAGGCGTTGAGTCCGCGGACGAGTCCGTTGAGGTCGTGGACGCCGGATCCGAAGACGGCTTCGATGGCCTTGGCGAGTTTGATCTCGTAGGGGGTGGGGTCGGCCGTGCGGGCTGATTGATCACCAGGTACCGATCCATCGGGAGGTCCTTTCTACAGATCCAGCACCAGCTCGGCGGAGCGGGCGCGGGAGACACAGATCATCATGGTGGCGCCGGACTCCTGTTCGGCGGCCGAGAGCAGCGAGTCGCGGTGGTCGGGGGTCCCACACAGGACGCGGGTCTCACAGGTGCCGCAGATTCCTTCGCGGCACGAGTTCGGTACGTCCACACCGGCTTCCTCGAGGGTGTCGAGGACGGTCTTCTCGGGTGTGACGGTGGCGGAGATTCCGGAGCGTTCGCACACCACCGTGAACGACGCGTCGGCAGCAGCGTCGGCCTCGCGTTCCTTGGCCTTGAACCGTTCGAGCCGGATGGCCTCGGCCGGCCAGCGGTCGGCGAAAGACTCGACGGCGGTGAGCAACCCTTCGGGCCCGCAGGCGTAGACGAGGGTGTCGGGCCGGGAATCGCCGAGGATCGATGGCAGGTCGAGCATTCCGTCGGCGTCCTCGGCGACGAGGTGCACCCGGTCGCCGTAGGGCGCGAGTTCGTCGAGGAAGGCCATCGTCTCCTTCGAGCGGCCGCCGTAGTGCAGCTCCCAGTCGACACCGGCGCGGTCGGCTTCGCGGACATCGCGAGGATGGGGGTGATGCCGATGCCGCCGGCGAGGAAGACGTAGCGCGGCGAGGGCAGCAGCTCGAAGTTGTTGCGCGGGGCGCTGACGGTGACGACGTCGCCCGGGCGGATGATTTCGTGGACACGACGGGATCCGCCGCGGCCGGCCTTCTCGTGCAGTACGGCGACGCGGTAGCCGGTCTTGTCGTCGGGGTCGCCGCACAGGGAGTACTGCCGGATGTGACCACCGCCGAGGTGCAGGTCGAGGTGGGCGCCGGGGGTCCAGTGGTCCACGGCCGCTCCGTCGGGTCGCTCCAGTCGGAGCGAGAGGACTCCGGTGGATTCGACCCGCATCTGACGGACCATGAGGTCGACGGTCTCAGCAGCCATGATCACCCTCCGAGTAATTGATTCAGTGCTTAGTATCTTAGCGCTAAGATGTTACGCGCGCCACAGTCGAGCGAGATTTCTTTTTTCAGCTCGTCTACGTGCCCGGGACCGTCACCGGCGGCGTGAACGGCGCCGGCATCTCCCCGTACGAGGCCAGGTCGACCTCGACGATCGCCGGGGCCTGCAGCGACACTGCACCCTCGAGCACCGGGTGCGCCTCCCCCGCCGATCCGATGCGCCGGTACTCGACCCCGATCGCCCGCGCGAGCAGCGCGAAGTCCGGGGTGGTCAGGTCGACGGCGTAGGGCCGTTGCCCCGAGCCGGTCTGCATGTTGCGCAGTACGCCGTAACCGCCGTCATTGCACACGAGGAGCACCAGCCACGGCTTCTCCTGCGCCATCGTCAGGACCTCACCGAGGTGCACCGCCAGTCCCCCGTCCCCGACGAGCGCCAGGGTCGGCCGGGTCTCGTCGGCCAGGGCCGCGCCGATCGCCATGCCGAGGCCCTGCCCGATGCCGCCGCCGCGCGGGAAGATGTTGCTGCGCGGGTCGTAGACGGGCAGGAGTCGGTTGCCCCACGAACTCGACGCGATCGTCACGTCCCGGGCGATGACGGCATCGTCGGGCAGCACGGCGCGCACCGCATCGCACAAGACCGCGTGGTCACCGAGTCCGTGGCGCTGGTTCTCCCGTACACGCTGCCGAGTCTCGCAGGCGCGTTCCGTCCACGCTGCCTCGACGGCATCGCCGAGTCCATCGAGTCCCAGTACCGCCGAGAGGAATTCACCGACCTCGCCGACGACCGGCAGATCCGCGGCGAACACGCGGCCGGGCGCGGCCGGATCCAGGTCCACCTGCACGTGCCGCGGGGGCATCGGGATCGAATAGTCGCCGGTCTCGTTGGAACGGAAGTGGGTGCCCAGCGAGACCACGAGGTCGGCGTCGGCGAGCAGCGCCCGGCCGAGCGGCGACGAGCCGTAATTGCCGATGCACAGCGGGTGGCTCTCCGGCACGGCGCCGCGACCGGAGTTGCTGGTCAGCAGCGGCACACCCAGCGGTCGACGAGGCGGTCAGCGCGCCCTGCCCGCGCTGCTCCGCCGCCCGCCAGATCACCGGTCGCCGAG
>LATQ01000001.1:1312963-1315065 GCA_001017865.1 Rhodococcus sp. IITR03 | reverse complement strand
CAGTCTCACGTCTCTAGCTGCGAGTCGTGATCAGCTCACGTCGCCGAGCCTGCGCGATCGCAGCGAGCGCCGCCTCCACCTGGGTGCGATCCGCGCTGCGCGGCGTCCCGAGCGTCACCGGTGCCGGTTCGAGGATGTAGTCGTCTGCGTACTGCAGGTCGATCGGCCATTCGATGCTGGCCGGTCCACCGGGCGTCGACAACGCGTGGGCGACGGCTTCGCGCAGTACTTTTCCGGCGCTGCCGGTGTCGAGGATCGTCGCGGCGTGCGCCGAGACCGCCTCGAGCATGCCGAGCTGGTCCTTCGTCTCGTGGATGAACCCGCGTCCCGAGCCGAGGAAGCGCGACTCGATCTGTCCCGTCACATGGAGCACCGGCGTTCCGGCACTGAGGGATTCGATGAGGGATCCGGCGGCGTTGCCGGCCCCGGTGCCGGTGCTGGTGAGGGCACAGCCGAGTCCTCCGGTGGCACGGGCGTATCCGTCGGCGGCGTTGACGGCGGTCGCCTCGTGCCGCACGGGCACGAACCGCAGTTGCCGGCTCACCGCTTCCACCAGCGGCTGGTTGTGCACGCTGACGATGCCGAAGACGGTGTCGACACCGGCCTCGCGCAGCACCTGGACCAGCAGATCCCCACCGTTACCCGAGCGTGCGGTCATGACATTCCTTTCAGACATAGCGCGCGACACCGCCGCACACGTCGATGCTGGTGCCCGTCACGTACGACGAGCGGGGTGAGAGCAGGCCGACGATGTGGAAGGCCACCTCGTCGGCGGTGCCGAAGCGTCCGAGCCCGATACCGCGGTCGGCGGCGATCTCGGCCTCCCACTCGTCGAAACTTCCGGTGTAGCCGGAGTTCTCGTAGCGGCGACGCCACTGGCCGGTGTCGACGAGACCGAGGGCGACCGAGTTGACGCGGATCCCGTCGCGGGCCAGTTCCAGCGACAGCGACTTGCTCAGATTGAGCAGTCCGGCCCGTGCGGCGCTGGTAGTGACCAGCTTGGTCTCGGGCTGACGCGCGAGCACCGCGGAGATGTTGACGATCGACGCCGCATCCGATTTCCGCAGCAGCGGGAGCGCTGCGTCGACGGTGTTGAGCACGCTCGAGAACTTCAGGTCGAACTCGTCGCGCCAGTCGTCGAGGGTGGTCTCGGCGCGGGCCTTCATCCGCGAGTTGCCGGCGTTGTTGACCAGGCCGTCGAGTCCGCCGAACCGCTCGTATCCGCCCTGGACGAGAGCAGCCACCGCGGCGGGGTCGCGGACGTCGCAGGCTGCGGCGTGCGCCCGGTCGCGGCCGGGCAACGCGTCCAGCGCAGTGTTCAGTCGATCGAGGTCGCGGGCGCAGGTGACGACGTTGGCACCTTCCGCGAGCAACATGGCGACGGTCGCGAGGCCGATGCCGGAGCTGCCGCCGGTGACGAGACAGGTGCGGTTGTTCAGAAGCAGGTCCACGACCCGGTCCTTCCGTGAGATCAGTGCAGGACTCGAAGAGTCAGTGCAGGACGAAGCCGCCGTCGACGACCAGTTCCTGCCCGGTGATGTACGACGCCTCGTCACCCATGAGGAAGGCGACGGCGCCGACGAGATCGGCGGGTTGCTGCGGCCGGGTCAACGCCCGGTTCAGCCGGTACAGATCGTGCCGGTGTTGCGGAACGAACTGTGCCGATTCGCTTTCCGTCAGGCCGGGCGAGACGGTGTTGACGGTGACCCCATACGGGCCGAGGTCGCGGGCCATCGTGCGGGTCAGCGCCGACACTCCGCCCTTGGAGGCGATGTAGTGCGTCAGGCGCGGCGATCCGTACAGCGCGGCGTCGGAACCGATGGCGACGACCCGGCCGGTGCCGTGCTGCTCGGCGTAATCGAGGATCGACGGGACGAGGGCGCGGCTGACGAGGAAGGTGCCCCGCAGGTTCACGTTGAGCACCCGGTCCCAGTCCTCGACGGCCAGCTCGTGCACGGCCTTGCCGCCGACGCCGTCGGCGAGCGCGGCGTTGTTGACCAGTCCGTAGATCGGTCCGTCGGCGGTGACTGCGCGGCGAAGGCATCGACGGAGTCGGCGTCGGCGAGGTCGACGTGTACGAACCGCGCGGCGATGCCGTCGGC
>LATQ01000001.1:1311834-1312863 GCA_001017865.1 Rhodococcus sp. IITR03 | reverse complement strand
GCCGCCCCCGGAGCGCATCGCCGAGGCGGTGTCGGCGTCGGTGCCCGAGCCGACGGTGGAGTCTCCGAGGATCAGGCTGCGTACGAGGCCCGGGTGGCGCAGGGCCAGCCGGGTCGCGACGACGCCTCCCCACGACATGCCGAGGACATGGGCGCCGTCGTCGCCGCAGTGTGCGCGGATGACGTCGGCGGCGGCGTCGGCGTAGTCGTCGAGGTCGAACGGGCGGTCGGGATCGTCGCTGTGGCCGTAACCGGGCGCGTCCCAGGCGAGGATGCGCAGGGAGTCACCGAGGCCGGAGAACTGCGGGGAGAAGCTGTCGCAGCTGCCGCCGATGCCGTGCAGCATCAGCACGGCCGGTCCGGTGCCGTAGTCGGCGACGTGGATCATGACGCCTGCTCGAGGTCGTAGCGTTCGAAGGCACCGGGGTCAGGGATGCCGGCCATGTGCTCACGCACCTGACGCGAGGGTGGTCCGGCGGTGCCCCAGAGGTCGGACAGTTCCGGGACGCGGCGCCACACCCGGCACAGCCAGCGGTCCTCGTCGACCTGTGCGATGCCGGAGGTGTACTCGCACACCAGGCCGGCGGGGTCGGCGAAATAGGAGAAGGTGTTGTCGCCGGGTCCGTGCTTGCCCGGCCCCCACAGGGGCAGCTGGCCGTGGTGGCGCAGCCGGCCGATGCCGCGCATGAAGTGGTCCACGGTGGGCATCTCGTAGGCGACGTGGTTGACCGACGTCCACTGCGCCTGGTTGAAGGCGATGCTGTGGTGATCGGAGTTGCAGCGCAGGAATGCCATCTGGTGTTCGGACCAGTCGGAGACCCGCATGCCGAGCACGTCGCAGTAGAAGCGGACGGCGGCGTCGATGTCGACGGTGTTGAGCACGACGTGGGTGACCCCGACCGGGACGGCGTCCTCGCGGCCGAGGGCGGGGACGGCGAGGGTGTCGGCGACGAGCTCGAGGACGCGGCCTCGGGATCGACGATGCGCAGTCCGTAGCCGCCGCCGACGTCGTCCAGGGGGCCGGGACCGA
>LATQ01000001.1:1305369-1311734 GCA_001017865.1 Rhodococcus sp. IITR03 | reverse complement strand
GACGAGCTCGAGGACGCGCCTCGGGATCGACGATGCGCAGTCCGTAGCCGCCGCCGACGTCGTCCAGGGGGCCGGGACCGAAGACGACGGGGATGCCGCGGGCGGCGACGCGTCGTGCGGCCTCGTCGACCTCGGCGGGAGTGGAGACGGCGAAGCTGACGCGGCCCAGCCCGTTTCGCTCGGCCTGGGTGAGCTGCAGGGCGTGGTGCTGGTCGCCGGTGCCGCGCAGCCAAGCGCCTTCGCGGCCCTGTTCGACGACGCGCAGGCCCCAGACCTGGGAGTAGAAGTCGGTGGATTCGGCGGCAGCGTGTGTGCGGAGCTCGACGGAGCGTAGGCGCCGCAGTCGGGCGATCGGTTCGTTCATGACGATCCCTCCAATGTCTTACAGGTAACTATCTTAGCGCTAAGATATTTGGGTGTACAGAGGCGATTCCGGCCGGGTGGCCGGGGATCAGTCCGCCCAGGTGTCGGGGCTGTCGTCGAGACCGAAATACACGCTCTTGCACCGCGAATAAGCGGCGATGCCGTCGCGGCCCTTCTCGACACCGAGACCGCTCTCCTTCACCCCACCGAAGGGGGTGGAGATGCTGAACCGCTTGTAGGTGTTGATCCAGACCGTGCCGGCGTCGAGGCGCCGCGCGAGCCGCCACGCACGGCGGTAGTCGCGGGTCCAGATCCCGGCGGCCAGACCGAACACCGAATCGTTGGCCTGCGCGACGAGATCGTCCACCCCGTCGAACGGCAGGACCACGAGCACCGGGCCGAAGATCTCCTCGCGGCACACACGGGCGTCGTTGCTCAACCGTCCACGATCGTCGGGAGGTAGTAGGCGCCGTCCGCGAGGGCGGGATCGTCGGGTACCGCTCCCCCGCACAGGACACGTCCGCCTTCGCGGCGGGCGAGGTCGACGTACGAGGCGACCGAGTCGCGGTGGGCGTGGTGCACGAGCGGGCCGACCTGGGTGAGCGGATCGCGGCCGTTGCCGATGCGCAGAGCGCGGGTGCGTTCGACGAGCCGCGCGACGAACGGTTCGTACAGGGACCGGTCGACGAACAGCCGCGAACCGGCGATGCAACTCTGTCCGCTCGACGAAAAGATCCCGTACATCACCCCCGCGACGGCCTGCTCGATGTCGGCGTCGTCGAGCACGATCGTCGGCGACTTGCCACCGAGTTCGAGGGAGACGGGCATGAGCTTCTCGGCCGCGGCGTGGGCGATCGTGCGACCGGTGCGGGTGCCGCCGGTGAAGGTGACCTTGCCGATGCCCGGATGCTGCACGATCGCATCGCCGACGATCGAGCCCTTGCCCGGCAGCACCGACAGCAATCCGGCGGGCAGACCGCTGTCGTCGATGATCCTTCCCAGCGCAAGCGACACGAGTGGCGTCCACTCGGCCGGCTTGAGGACGACGGCGTTACCGGCGGCAAGGCGGGTGCGATCTTCTGGGCGTCGCTCGCGACGGGCGAGTTCCACGGGGCGATCGCCCCGATCACGCCGATCGTTCGTGCACGCTTATCGACAGGTAGTTGCCCGCGCGCACGGTCAGGTCGTCGTCCCCGGATTCGAGGACCGCCGCGAAGTACCGGAAGGTTCCCGCCGCACTGCCGACGAGGGCGGTGGTCTCGGCGAGCGTCTTGCCGGTGTTGTAGCTCTGCAACAGTGCCAGTCGCGCGGAGTTCTCTTCGATGCCGTCGGCGATGCGGTGCAGGTAGCGGGCGCGCTGGTGCGGAAGCAGTCCGCGCCAGGCCGGATCCTCGGAGGCGGCCTTCCCGGCCGCGACGGCGTCGTCGACGTCGGGGCGACGGCCTGGTGCACGGTCTGCAGGACGCGGCCGGTGGCGGGGTCGGTGACCTCGAAGGCCGGGCCGGTAGCACGGCGCCAGGTACCGGCTACGAGCATCTCGTCGGGGACGGGCACGAAGTCGAGATCGGTGTCCGTGACGGCGGGGTGGAGTGCGGTGGTCACTGGGAGATCTCCTCGAGGGTCTTCTCACGGGTTTCGGTCGCGAACAGGCCCACGACGATCGCGCCGACGAGGGCGACGAGTCCGAACAGCCCGAAGACCAGGGTCAGGGTGCCGCCGGCGTCGAGGATGCCGCCCAGGACGAGCGGGCCGACGATGATGCCGAGCGGCCGGCGGCGCCGCCGATCGCGCAACCGATGGCGCGCATCCGGGTCGGGTACAGCTCGGCGGTGTAGACGTACAGGGCCATGTTCACTGCGAAGACGAACAGTGCCGCGCCGGCCGACCACAGCAGCACCGTCACGGCCGAACCGGTGCCGGTACCGGCGAGCAGGAACAGCAGCGCCGCGCACAGAACCATCGACGACGTGATGCAGATGCGACGGCCGAGATTGTCGATGAGGAACGCGACGGCCAGGCAGCCGACGAGACCGGCGACGGTCGTGAAGATCGAGTAGTGCAGCGCGGTGTCGACGCTGACCTCGAAGACGGTGCGGTAGAGGGTGGGCAGCCAGGAGCGATGCCGTAATTGACGAAGTAGGCGCTGCCCCAGATCGCGGCGAGCATGAGGGTGCGGCGCAGGTACACACCTTGGAACGCCTCGATGAAGCGGCCGCGGGAGGTGTCGACGGCGACGGCGGAGACGATCGGGCGGGGTTCGGGCAGTTCACCGTGGCGACCGGAGATCTCGGTCTCGATCCGGCGCATCGCGGCTCGGCATCGTCGAGGCGTGGGTGCGCGCGGCGAGCCAGCGGGGCGACTCGGGCAGCCGGAACAGGGCCGGCAGCAGCAGGATCGGGATGGCGCCGAGGGCGAAGAGGATCTGGTAGCCGAAGCGCGGGACCACCCAGGCGGAGACGATCGCGGAGGCCACGAGGCCGACGGGGAAGATCACCTCGTAGAGCAGCACGAAGCGTCCGCGCTTGTGGGCCTTGGTGATCTCGCCGATATAGGTGGCGGCGACGGGGACTTCGGCGCCGAGTCCGATGCCCTGGACGAAGCGGAAGACCAGGAAGAGCATCAGCGAGTCGGTGAACGCCATGCCCAGGCTCATCACCGCATAGAGCGCGAGCGAGGCGATGATGACGTTGAGGCGGCCCATGCGGTCGGCGAGCCAGCCGCCACCGAGTGCGCCGACGAGCATGCCGATGCCGCCGATGGCGATCACCACGCGACGGAGGCGGGGGTGAGATTCCATTTGGGGATCAGGACGGGGAGGGAGTACGCGATCATCAGCTGGTCGAAGCCGTCGAAGAAGGTCACGGCGCCGACGGCGACCCGCGCCTTGATGTGCCACCGGCTCATCGGCAGCCGTTCGAGGCGTGCACTGATCATTTCCGCACTACTGGACATGGTGGTCGATACCGGTGTCATGGGGTCCTCGGTTTCGTGTTCCAGTTACTTAAGCCCTAAATGGCTTACCGCTAAGATGTAACCTGCAGCACTCGACATCCGTCAACCGTTGACTTTCCGTCCCGCATGACCTATGCAGGCACAGGCACCGTCGGGTCACCTCCTCCGCTCGAGCGTCGGGCCCTTCGAGGGTGCCTTCCACCTTGGCACGCCCGCACTACCCGCAGGGCAGATACCAGGCGCGGCAGCGGTCAGTTCACATGGGCGCGCAGCACATCCACCACCCGCCGGACCGCCGTGCCGGGTTGTCGCAGCGCCACGCGAGCGCGATCGGCAGCACCGGACTGTTCCGCAGCGGGACGTATCGCACGCCCGTCACGGTGATGTCGGTGGTCGACGCGACGACGACCGCTACCCCCACCCCGGCTCCGACGAGGGCCAGCAGGCTGTAGGGATCCGGCGCCTCCCGGGCGATCACCGGGGTGAATCCGGCGGAGTGACACACCGTGAAGGTCATCTCCCGCACGCTCGACCCGTGGGCGGCGGGATACACGACGAACCGCTCGCCGGTCAGATCGGCGGCATCGAGTTCCTCCCGCGCCGCCAGCCGATGGTCGGCCGGCAGCGCGACCATGAGCGATTCCTGCCGCACCGTCTCGGTGGCGACGTCCCGGGGCACCGGGAGGCCGACGATCCCCATGTCGAGCAGTCCTTGCGAGACGAGATCGAGCACTTCCCCCGTGTAGGTCTGCGGACGCAGATCCAGCTCGATGCCGGGACAACGCTCCTCGAGCAGCCGGGTCAGCTGCGAGATCACCGTGTATCCGCTCGCGCCGCCGAACCCGACGCTCACCACCCCGGTGACACCCGAGGCCGTCGACCGCACGACGGTCCGGGCGATCTCGATCTGCGCGGCGATCACGCGTGCGGGTCCGAGCAGCGATTCACCGGCCGCGGTGAGTTGCACCGAGCGCGTGGTGCGGGCGAACAACTCGGCGCCGAGTTCGCGTTCGAGCGCGGGATCGTCTGGCTGAGCGGCGACTGGGCGATATGCAGTCGCTCCGCTGCGCGTCCGAAGTGCAACTCCTCGGCCACCGCCAGGAAGGCCTGCAGTTGCCGAAGTTCCATGCCGACCTCGATTTTGTCGGTTTATCTACACAATCGTGCTCGATTAGGTCTTGGACATTACACGGTTGCGCCGGTGATAGTGATCCCGATGGCGAGCCAGTTCCTCCTCGAGCGCACCGACTCGATCCGGCCGGTCGTCGGCCTCGGGATCGGGTACGTGCTGTTCTCTCTCGTCTGCATGACCACCCTGCTCAAACGCTCACCGACCGGCACCGAGCCCGACGAACCACGCCCCGCACCCGCCCGGACGACGGCCGACGCCTCCTGACACGAACGGACGACCATGAACTACGCCCACACCGACCCGGCCCTGCACGCGGTACTCGACCGCTGGATCTCCGACGCCGACCGGCCGCTCACCGACCGCCTCCTCGATCGTCTGGGCCGACGCCGCCGACCGTCTCGACGCGCTCGCGGCCACCGCGAACGCCCATCCGCCGGTACTGCACCAGTACGACCCCGACGGCGAACGGATCGACCGCATCGAATACCACCCCGCCTATCTCGAACTGTGCCGCGCCGCCTACAGCGAATACGGCCTCTCGGCACTGTCGCACCGCCCGATCCACGGTTGGACGGACACACCCCCGCATCTCGTCAAGTACCTGGCGTCGTATCTGTTCGTGCAGGCCGAGTTCGGCCTCGCCTGCCCGGTGTCGATGACCGATGCCGCCGCGCGCACCCTGCGGATGTTCGGCGACCCTACGGTGTTCGGTCCGTGGATCGACGGCCTGACCTCCCCCGATCCCGCCACCGCCCTGACCGGCGCGATGTTCATGACCGAGACCCAGGCCGGAACGGACATCGCGAAGACCGAGACCCGGGCCGAATTCGACGGCACCACATGGCGATTGACCGGACGTAAGTGGTTCGCCTCCAACCCGGACGCCGACGTCGTGATCACCCTCGCCCGGTTCCCCGGCGGCGACGAGAACTCCACGCGCGGGGTGGGAATGTTCATGCTGCCCAAGCAACTTCCCGACGGCAGCCGGAACTCGTACACGATCGACCGGCTCAAGGACAAGCTCGGCACGCGATCGATGCCCAGTGGTGAGATCACCCTGCACGGCGCGTACGCGCTGCAGGTCGGCGACCTCGACCGTGGATTCCGGCAGATGACGGAGATGCTCAACACCTCCCGCCTGTCGAACGCGATGCGCTCGAGCGCCCTGATCCGGCGTGCCGTGCGCGACGCCGTCGCTCACACGAGGGAACGGGAGGTCTTCGGGAGGTCCCTGTTCGATCAACCGCTCATGCGCGCCACCCTGCTGCCGCTGCTGCTCGACGCCGAGGCCGCGCTCGCACTCGTCGCCTACAGCGGTGCGACCCTCGACCGTGCCGACAAGGGCGACGAGCAGGCCCGCGGTGTCGTCCGGATCCTCACGCCCGTCGCCAAGCACTACATCTGCAAACGTGCCCGCACCGTCACCGGTGAGGCGATGGAGATCCGGGGTGGCAGCGGCTATATCGAGGACCGCGTGTTCGCCCGCCTCGTCCGCGACTCGCATCTCGGATCGATCTGGGAGGGTTCGAGCAACGTCATCGCGCTCGACGTACTGCGGTCCATGCGCAAGAGCGGCGCGCACCGGGTCCTCGCCGACGCGCAGCGCACCTCTGCTCGACGCGGCGCATCCGGAATGCGCCCCGGCGGTCGCGGCACTGCGGGAACGCTGGAATGCACTCGAGGCGCGCGGCGAGGACCTGCTCGCCGGCGACGACACGCACGCGCAGACCCGCTGCGCGATCTACACCGACGATCTCGCACGGACGGTGATGGCGACCCTGCTCGTGGACCTGGCGTCGCACCGCATCGAGCGCGGTCTCGGCCACCGGTCGTTGCTCGTCGCCCACGCCTACCTGGACGGCCTGGCCGGTGAGCCGAATGCCGTCGCTGTCGACCACCTCGCCGCGATCACCGACGG
>LATQ01000001.1:1298073-1305269 GCA_001017865.1 Rhodococcus sp. IITR03 | reverse complement strand
CGGGGTTCC
Source organism: Rhodococcus sp. IITR03 (assembly GCA_001017865.1). The sequence goes on along the minus strand of LATQ01000001.1, from coordinate 1,305,260 downwards.
AGGGCGCCGACGGCGGGGACGACAGCGCCGGCGCCGGCATCAGCACGACCGGCGGCGGTCGCGGGGGAAGCGTTCGGTACTGCCACCGCCGGCGATTGCCTGACCTGGAGTGCTCTCGACGCGAGCGACCTCACGAAGGTCGACTGCGCCGAGACGCATCTGTTCGAGGTGGTCGCCGACATCGACCTGAGCCTGTATCCCGGCACCGAATGGGGACCGGGATCACGCTTCCCGTCGGTCACGCGTTTCACCGAGCTGCGCGACGAGCAGTGCGCACCCGCCGCGATGGACTATCTCGACGGCCGGTTCGACCGCACGGCAAGTTCAGCATCGGCCTCATCAACCCCGGCGAGGCGGGCTGGGCGGCCGGCGAGCGCAACGCTGCGGTGCGGTCTGCAGTTCTCGTCGACCACCGGCAACCTGCTGCCCATCAAGGGCCGGGTCGCCGATCAGGACCAGTCGCGGGCCTGGGACGTCGGTGTCTGCATCGGCATCAACAACGGTGTGCCTGCCGACCCGGTGGAGTGTTCCAAGCCGCACGCCTTCGAGGTCGTCGCGGTCGTCGACCTCGGTGGGCAGTTCCCCGGCGGGCTGCCGAGCATCGAGGACCAGGACGGCTATCTCGAGGAGACCTGCACGCGCCTGGTCAACGAGTACCTCGGCGACCCCGAGGCCCTGCGCAACAAGACCCTCACGCTGTTCTGGGACAACCTCGACTACGACAGCTGGCTCGCGGGCAGCCGCAAGGTGAACTGCTCGATCGGCAAGCAGGTCGAGGGTGGCGGCTTCTCGTCGATCACCGGCAGCGCCAAGGGCGACATCCTCATCGACGGCCAGCCGCCCGTGCCGCCGCCGCCCGTGCCGGAAGGCCGGTCGCTGCCGACGCCGTTGCCGGGCGCCGTTCCCCTGCCGGGGTCGTGACGTGCCGGTACACATGGAGGACGAGCACTTCGAAGAGCTCGTCTCGGAAGCGCTCGACGAGATCCCCCGCGAACTCGCGCGGGCGATCGACAACGTCGTGGTCCTCGTCGAGGCGCGCCACGAGGAAGAACCCGACCTGCTGGGTCTGTATCAGGCGTCGCGCTGACCGAGCGCGACAGCCACTACGCCGGATCGCTACCGGACACGATCACGATCTACCGCGACGCGATCCTCGACATCTGCGAGAGCGACGACGACGTCGTGCACGAGGTACTCGTCACCGTCGTCCACGAGATCGCGCACTATTTCGGAATCGACGAAGAGCGCCTCCACCAGCTGGGCTGGGGCTGAGGCGCTCCTCGCGATCGGTACCGGGTGCTACCTGTTGCGGGCCGCGGTCGCCTTGTCGAGGCGGGGTCCCTTGGCCTTACGCTGACCGAAGTGCGGGCTGAGCGTCGAAACGACGAACATGATGACGGTTCCGACAGCGACGACGGCCACGGTGAGCCACACGACGATGACGCCGAAGAGTTCCAACATGCCCGGTTACCTCCACAGTCGATGTCACTTCGAGGCAAACGGCACACGTCCGCCCCGGGGGTCACCCTACCGTCCGCGTTCCGCCGGGTGACGACCGACTCCGCCCGCGCTCCGGTGGGGACTCAGAGGGTGGTGAAGTGCTCGAGCTTCGGTGCTCCCGCCAGGAGTGGTCCGAGGTCGGTGATGGCGCCCTCGCCGGCGCGGAACTTGCGGTAGGCGGCGTCGTGCTCGGCCGAGCGCCACTTCTCCACGACCACCCAGCGGGCCTCGTTCTTCTGATCCACGAGGATCTCGATGCCGTCGCATCCGTCGAACTGTCGCGTCTCGTCGAGCACGCGGGTCATGACCTTCTTCGCGTCGTCGAGGGAGTCGGCCTTGAATTCGAGTTCGAGCAGAGCGGTGAGCGCATGGGAGACCTTCCGTGATGTGCGATGTGACTGCCCTCACCACATTTCCCCATGGATGAGAACTGCGCAATACCTCTGTGAAAACAGGATTATCGGGAGGCCGACGCGAGAGCGGGAAGGACGTGGTGCTCGAGCAGCGGCGCGAGATCGTCGGGGAGCGGAAGGACGGCCGGGTCGAGCCAGCGCGTCTCCGCGATCTCCGCGGCGGCACCGGCGACCTCCACGAGCGGGTGTTCGTAGACGGTTCCTTCGAGCCGGTAACCGGGCTCGTTGGCGGCCTCGGCGTCGAAGACCCCGACGAGACGCAACGACGACAGATCCAGTTCGGCGCCCAGTTCCTCGGCGCACTCGCGCACGGCGGTCTCGGCCGGGGTCTCCCCCGGATCCGGCTTGCCTCCGGGCAGCATGAACCGCGACGTGTTCCGCTTCCGCACGGTGAGCACCTCACCGGCGGCGTTGCGGAGAACGACGGCGCTCACTCTGATCACACGGTCACGAATCGCGGGATGCTGGTTCACCGGACCATCCTAGGACCGGTCAGAACATGCTGTAACCACCGTCGATGAGCGTCGTGCTGCCCGTCTGGAAGGACGACGCATCGCTCGCGAGATAGACGGCGATGCCTTCGAAATCCTCCGGGGTACCCCACCGGCCGAGCGGCACGCGGCCGATGACGTTCGAGTTGAAGACGTCGGACTCCTGCAGCGGACCGGTCATGTCGGTGGCGATCCAACCCGGCAGCACGCTGTTGACCCGGATCCGGTGACGCGCGAACTCGACGGCACAGCCGTTCGCAAGCGCGAGCACCGCGGCCTTGCTCGCCGCGTACGGCTGGTTGCGTCCGGGCCTGCAGCGCACCGAGGCTCGACGTGACGATCATCGAACCCCCGGCGCCCTGCTCGACGAGCACACGCGAGGTCTCCCGCATCGTGAAGAACGCGCCGTCGACGTTCGTCGCCATGACGGCGCGGTACCGCTCGGTCGTCGACTCGTGGAACTTCTGCAGCGACGACCCGATGCCGGCGTTGACCACCACGATGTCGAGCCCACCGAAGTCGTCGACGAGCGCCGCGACACCGTCGGTCACGGCCTGCTCGTCGGAGACGTCGACCGCGCGGGTGGCCACGCGGCCGGCGAACCTCCCGATGTCGGCCGCGGCCTTCGCGAGCTTGTCCTCGCTCCGGCCCCACAGGGTGACGTCGGCGCCGGCACGGGCGAGCCCCCGGGCCATGCCGAGACCGATCCCCGCGGAACCACCCGTGACGAGAGCGCGCTTACCTGTGAGGTCGAACATCGAATCCCTCTTCCCTGAAACGATTACGCGTACCCGGCGGCGATGTCGCGGCCGATGATCTCCTTCATGATCTCCGTGGTGCCACCGTAGATCGTCTGGATGCGTGCATCGACGTAGGCGCGCCCGATCGGGTACTCCATCATGTAGCCGTACCCGCCGTGCAGCTGCACGCAGCGGTCGACGACGCGCTTCTGCAGTTCGGTCGCCCACCACTTGGCCTTCGACGCATCCACCGGTGTGAGCTCCCCGGCGTTGAGGGCGAGTACGCACCGGTCGACGTGCGACTCGGTGATCTCGATCTCGGTGAGCATCTCGGCGAGCGCGAAGCGGGTGTTCTGCAGGTCGCCGATGGGCTTGCCGAATGCCTTGCGCTCGAAGACGTACTGCACGGTCCACTCGTAGGCGGCCCGCGCGAGGTGATCGCGCTGACGGCGATACCGATACGTTCGAGGGGCAGGTTCTCCATCAGGTGCACGAAGCCGCGACCCTCGGTGCCGAGCAGGTTCTCGGCGGGGACGCGGGCGTCCTCGAAGACGAGTTCGGCGGTGTCCTGCGCGGCGAGACCGACCTTGTGGAGCTTGCGGCCTCTGCTGAAACCGGGGGTGTCGCGCTCGACGACGATGAGCGAGAAACCTTTCGACCCCGCGTTCGGGTCGGTGCGGCACACCACGATGACGAGATCGGAGTGGATTCCGTTGGTGATGAACGTCTTCTGGCCGTTGATCACCCACTCGTCACCGTCGCGTACGGCGGTGGTCTTCACGCCCTGCAGGTCGGATCCGGCTCCGGGCTCGGTCATCGCGATCGCGCCGATACGCTCACCGGTGGCCATCTTCGGCAGCCAGCGGGCCTTCTGCTCCTCTGTGCCGAGGTGCACGATGTACGGGATCGTGATGTCGTCCTGCAGTGCGAGTCCGGCGCCGAACGAGGTCGTTCCGGTGCGTGCGATCTCCTCCTGCACGATGTGCCGGAACCGGTAGTCGGTCACGCCCGAGCCGCCGAATTCCTCCGGCGCTCCCAGACCGACGATGCCGGACTTACCCGCGGCGATCCACGCCGACCGGTCGACGAGGCGCTCCTCCTCCCACTTCTCGTAGTTCGGTTCGATCTCGCGGGCGAGGAACTCGCGAACGGTCTCCCGGTACGCCTCGTGATCGTCGTCGAAATGGGTGCGCTTCAAGGGGTTCTCCTAAAGGGTCAGGCGTTCACGCGCGACATCATGCCGGTGAGTCGCTCTGCGATGAGGCTTTCGGCGTCGGCGACGATGCGCTCGACGAGTTCGCCCGCGGGGGGAATGTCGTGGATGATGCCCTGCACCGTGCCGACGGTCCAGATTCCCGCCTCGGGATCACCGTTCTCGTAGACCAGACGGCCGCGGCACCGGCGACGAGTTCACGCACGTCCTCGAACTGTCCACCGCGGTCGAGGATTTCGACGACCTCACGGCTGACGGTGTTGCTCGCCACGCGGGCAGTGTTGCGCAGCGGACGGAAGATCAGTTCGGTGTCGGTCTCGTTCGCCGCGACGATCGCTTCCTTGATGTTCTGGTGGATCGGAGATTCCTCGGTGCACATGAACCGGGTACCCATGTTGATGCCATCGGCGCCGAGAGCCAGGGCGGCGACGAGACCGCGACCGTCGCCGAAGCCGCCGGACGCGATCATCGGGATGGTGATCTTCTCTGCGGCGGCGGCGATGAGCACGAGGCCGGGGACGTCGTCCTCACCGGGGTGGCCGGCGCATTCGAAGCCGTCGATGCTGATGCCGTCGACACCGATGTCCTGCGCCTTGACGGCGTGCCGGACGCTGGTGCACTTGTGCAGCACCTTGATTCCGGCGGCGTGGAAGTCGGCAGGTGCGGCGCGGGATTCGATCCGGCCGTCTCCACGATCTTCACACCGGAGTCGATGATGACCTGGCGGTACTCCTCGTAGGGCGGCGGGTTGATCGCCGGCAGGATCGTGAGGTTGACGCCGAACGGCTGGTCGGTGAGCTCGCGGGTGCGCTCGATCTCCTTCGCGAGATCCTCGGGGGTCGGTTGCGTCAGAGCGGTGATCATGCCGAGCGCGCCGGCATTGGCTACCGCAGCAACGAGTTCGGCGCGGCCGACCCACTGCATCCCTCCCTGCACGATGGATGGCGGACGCCGAAGGTTTCGGTGAAGGCGGTGGTCAGCACGGCATGGACTCCTTGCGTGGAGGTGGTTCGAAAGACTCTCAGGCGGCCGGGTGGCCCACGACCCGCAGTGCGATCACGATGTACCGCTGGGCAACCTGAGCGGGAGTGAGAGGACCACCGAGCTGGTACCAGCGGACGATGGACTGGAACATCCCGAGGAGAGCGCGCACGGCCTCCTCGACGTCGTCGACGTCGAACACCTGCTGGTCGACGCCCTCGCGCACCAGGTCGAGCATCATCAGCTCGAGACGCTTGCGGGTCGCGGCGTAGGTCCGGCGGTTCTCCGGGGAGATGTGGCGCACTTCGGAATCCAGGCCCGAACGCTGTGCGCGGTGGGTCATGTTCAGCACGATCGCCTCGACGGCGTTGACGAAGCGGGCGACCGGGTCGTCGCCGCCGTCCGCGACCGCGGCCGAGACACGGCCGATGAGGTCGAGGACGGCGGCGTCGAGCAGCGTGACGAGAACGGCTTCCTTGTTCTCGTAGTGGTAGTACAGCGCGGGCACCGTCACGCCGACCCGGCGGGCCAGGTCGCGGACGGTGGTGCCGTGGAAACCGTTCTCGCTGAACGCTTCCAGGGCGTGTTCGAGGATGGGGTCGAGCCCCAGAGGCTGGAACTCGCGCCAGTCGGCGGACTGCACGTCCGCGTGGGGCGTGTCGGATTCCTCGGCCTCGTATGCCGGGGTCATCGACCCCTCCTCTCACAGTCGGTGCTCGGGTCAGCGCGGGGCCATGCGGATCGCGCCGTCGAGGCGGATGACCTCGCCGTTGAGCATCGGGTTCGAGACGATGTGCGCGGCGAGGGCACCGTACTCGGACGGATCGCCGAGGCGGGCCGGGTGCGGCACCTGCGCGCCGAGCGAGGCCTGGGCCTCCTCCGGCAGCGAGCCGAGCAGCGGGGTCTTGAACAGACCCGGTGCGATGGTGACGACGCGGATGAGCAGCGACGCGAGATCGCGGGCGATCGGCAGGGTCATGCCGACGACACCACCCTTGGACGCCGAGTAGGCGGCCTGGCCGATCTGGCCGTCGAAGGCGGCGACGGAGGCGGTGTTGATGATGACGCCGCGCTCGCCGTCGATCGGCTCGGTCTTCGCGATGCGCTCGGCGGCGAGACGGATGACGTTGAACGTGCCGAACAGGTTGACGTCGACGACCTTCTTGAACGCGTCGAGCGGGAAGGCACCCTTCTTGCTGACGGTCTTGATCGCGTTGCCGATGCCGGCGCAGTTCACCGCGACACGCACGGGTCCGAGCGACTCCGGCGACGTCGAGGGCCTCGGTGACGGCGGCTCATCGGTGACGTCGGCGGCGACGAAGCGGACGCGGTCGCCGAGTTCCTTGGCGATGGTCTCACCGTTGGACGACGGCAGATCGATGATGACGATCTGCGCGCCGTCGTTCAGCAGAGCCTTGACGGTGGCGAGACCGAGGCCGGAGGCACCACCGGTGACGACGGCGACGCTGTCGTTGACGATCATTGATTACCCTTTCGAGAGTGGTTGCGGTTCGAAGATTTTCGAGACGTCAGAGATGTCAGAGACGTTCGATGATGGTCGCGTTGGCCATGCCCGCGCCCTCGCACATGGTCTGCAGGCCGTAGCGACCGCCGGTGGCCTCGAGATGGTTGACGAGGGTCGACAGCAGACGGGTGCCCGACGAGCCGAGTGCGTGGCCGAGTGCGATCGCGCCACCCCACGGGTTGAGCTTGGCCGGGTCGGCACCGAGTTCGTGCGCCCAGGCGAGCGGCACGGGCGCGAACGCCTCGTTGACCTCGTAGCGTCGATGTCGTCGATGCCCAGACCGCGCGGCGGAGCACCTTCTGCGTGGCCGGGATCGGGGCGGTG
>LATQ01000001.1:1288742-1297973 GCA_001017865.1 Rhodococcus sp. IITR03 | reverse complement strand
GACCACGGGCAGGTCCACGGTGAGGACGACGGCGTCGGCGGCGAACTCCCGGCCGTCCGCAGAACGCACGCTCCTCGCGCGGCCCCGTCGACGCGGAGTTCCGACACCTCGACCCGGTGTGCACGGTGCCGCCGCCCCGGACGAGCGCATCGACATCGCGGCGGCGATGGCGGACATACCGCCTTCGGGAAGTAGACGCCGAGCGAGGTGTCCATGTGGCGATGGCGCCGTAGACCGCCAGGCCGTCGACGGCGCTGTGCCCGCGTACAGGGCCTGGAAGGTGAAGATGCGCCGGAGCCGCTCGTCCTTGATGAACGACCCCACGCGCGATCCGAGTCGGCCGAAGCCGCCGAGCCGGACGAGGTTGGCGGTGTCGCGCAGTGCCGCGGGTGTCGACACGAGGTCGAGCGGCGAATCGAAGTTGGAGTCGATGTAGCGGTCGAACTCGGCGTCGAAGATCGACGCGAGCCAGCGGCGCAGCCGCCGGTATCCGCCGGCCTCCTCGGGACCGCACACGCGCGCGATCTCGGCGGTCATCTCGTCCGGATCGGAGTACACGTTCAGGGCGGTGCCGTCGGCGAAGCGCGCGTGGTAGCCGGGAGCGAGCGGGGTGAGGTCGAGCGCCGGGGTGGTCGAGTCGAAGGATTCCCCGACGGCCGCGAGCGCGTCGGCGATGAGATTCGGCATCGTCAGCACGCTGGCACCGTTGTCGATGTCGTAGAGATGTCGCCCGTCCTCGAACACCGGGTACGTACCGACGCGACCACCGACCGTGTCCTCGCGTTCGAGGACGGTGACGCGCTTGCCGGCGCCGGTGAGGTGGAGCGCCGCGGACAGTCCCGCGAGGCCCGCGCCCACCACGACGACGGACTCGACGAGCCGCCGACGGACCTCACGCCTTGCCTCCCTGCGCGCGCGGGGTCATCTGCTCCGTGCGCGTGCGCGCTTCCATGAACAGCTGGAGGAAACCTACGGACGGGTGCGGGTGCCGATTCTCGTTCTGCCGGGCTTCGTAGTTGGGCATGATCGGTCTTCCTCCGGTCGTTGCTCGAGCCGCGTGGGCGTGCGTAGTGGTTCGTGTCGGTCGGTTCGGGTGACGGCCCTCACGCCGTCTCTCCCCGTATTCGGAGCCGGTCGTCGAGCGGATGGGTCGGGTCTGCGGATTCGTCCCGTCCCTGGACGGGCGCGATACGGTCGAGGTATGGCTGCCCGCAAGACCGCTGTGCTCCGACGGCCGTCGGAGACCGACGACTACCTCTACGAACCCGTCGATCGCCGGATCAGAGGTGAGTGGTTCGGCCGGACGGTCGTCGACAGCACCCGGGCCGTGCTGGTGTGGGCACCCGGCAAGCCCGTTCCGTTCTATGCCTTCCCTCGCGAGGACGTCCGGCTCGACCTGATCGCGGCTTCCCTGTCGCCGAGCCGCTCCCGGCAGGACGTCTGGCAGTGGTACGACATCGTCGTCCGCGACCATCGGGCTATTCACCGGTCTGCCAGCTCGACGTCGACGGTCTCGACGACCGTCTCGTCTTCCAGTGGTTCCGGTGGGGCGAGACGGGGCCGGGCGACGATGTCGACGAGGGCGAACGGTGGTTCGAGGAGGAGACCGAAGTGTTCACCCATCCACGCGACCCCTATCACCGCGTCGACGCCCTGCGCAGCTCCCGGCACGTGCGGGTGACCATCGGCGACGTCGTGGTCGCCGAGACCCGCAACCCCGTGCTCGTGTTCGAGACCGGCCTCCCGACCCGCTACTACCTCCCGCCCGAGGACGTCGACTTCTCGGTGCTCGGGGAATCCGAGTGGCGGACGAGCTGCCCCTACAAGGGCGTCGCCCGGTACTGGTCGTTCTCCGGCACACCGCCGGCCGAGAACGTCGCATGGTCGTATCCCGAGCCGTTCCCCGGCATGGAGTACATCGAGGGATACGTGTGCTTCTACGACGACGCCGCGGAGATCACGGTCGAGGAGTGAGTGCGTCGGCTGCGGGACGCAGCGCTGCCCCCATCCCCGAGCCGCGGGCCTGGCGTGCGCTGGCGGCCCTGTGTGTGGGTCTGTTCATCACCCTGCTCGACCAGTCGCTCGTCGCGGTGTCGCTGCCGCGCATCCGAGAGGATCTGGACGCGAGCATCAACCAGGTGGTGTGGGTGTCGGCGGCTATCTGCTGACCTTCGCGGTGCCGCTGCTGGTCACCGGCCGTCTCGGCGACCGCTTCGGTCAACGCAACGTCTACCTGGTGGGAATGGCGATCTTCACGGCCGCGGCCTTCGCGTGCTCGATGGCGCCGACGATCGAGTGGCTGATCGCGCTGCGTGCGGTGCAGGGGCTCGGCGGGTCGCTGATCAATCCGCAGCCGCTGAGCATCATCCACCGGATCTTCGCCCACGACCGACGGGGCGCGGCCACCGGTGTGTGGAGCGCGGTGGCCAGTTCGGCGGGTCTGTTCGGGCCTGTCCTCGGTGGGGTGCTCGTCGGTACCGGTGGGTGGCGGTGGGTCTTCTTCGTCTACATCCCGCTGGGCCTGATCTCCCTGGTGATGGTCGCGCGGTACGTGCTGAGACTGCCAAGGCGCGCGTCGCATCGACGTGCTGAGCGCCGTCGTCTCGCTGGTCGCGGTCACCGGCGTGATCTTCTCCCTGCAGCAGGGTCCCGAGGTCGGTTGGACGGTGTGGGTGTGGGTCGTCCTCGGTATCGGGATCGCGGCGTTCGCGATGTTCGTGCGTCTGCAGCGCACCGCGGCGGCCCGCGGCACCGAGGCGCTGGCCCCACTCGGGTTGTTCACCCGCCGCAACTTCACCCTCGGAGTGACCGCCGTGGCGACGTTGGGCTTCACGGTCTACGCCGTGAACCTGCCGATCATGCTCTACCTGCAGGTGGGGCAGGGACTGTCCGCTCAGGTCGCGGGTCTGATGCTGGTGCCGATGGGCGTGATCTCGGTGATCATGGCGCCGTTGATCGGACGGGTCACCGACCGGGTCGCGCCGGGCCGGATCTCCCGGATCGGTTTCTCCGCGATGATCGCGGCGATGGTGTCGTTCGGTGTGGCGATGCACCTCGGGGCGACCGTCGGCTGGCTCCTGATCCCGATCGTGCTGCTCGGTTTCGCCAACTCGTTGTGCTGGGCTCCGAACTCGACGATCGCATTGCGCGACCTGCCCGGTGACCTCGTCGGTGCCGGATCGGGTGTGTACAACACCGCCCGGCAGGTCGGCGCGGTGCTCGGTGCGGCCGCCCTCGGCGCGGTGATGCAGATGGGTGAGGGAACGCTCGGGTTCGGTGCCGCGATGGGCAATGCGGTGCTGCTCCCGGTGGTCTTCCTCGTGGTGGGACTGGTGGCCGTCTCCCGGTTCCGCGAGGCGGAGATCCGGCCCGCCGACGAGCATCAACGTCGGTGAGAATTTCACTCTCAATACTGAATATCCACATTTTCATATTCGGAAACTTGCGCTACTGTAAAACTTCATGACTGCAGCTGCGTCGGACACCGTCCGCACCGTGACGATCTCTCACCGCGAACGCAAACGCGCCCGCACGTGGACGGCGATCCACCTGGCCGCAGCCGACGCCGCAGCACGCCACACCCGCCTGGCCGACATCACCGTCGAGGCCATCGCCGAGCAGGCGGAGGTCTCACCGCGCACCTTCTTCAACTACTTCCGATCGAAGGAGGACGCCGTCCTCGGCCTGTCCTCCCCCGTCATCGACGACGCCATCGCCGACGGTTTCGACTTCGCACCGGGCGACGACCTCGTCGAGAAGGTCGCCTTCCTGCTCCTCGCGGTCTTCCGCACGGCAGCGAGCCGACGCGAGATCGGTTACGACGAGTACATCGCGCTCATGGACCGCCATCCCGAACTCGCGCGCAGACGCTTCCAGCACATCGACGACGTCGAGGCCGTCGTCGCCGAGCTCGTCACCGCCCGTCTCGCGGACGGCGGACCGACGCCCGGGAACACCGTGCACGACACCGCCGACATGATCGTCACCGTCGCCGGTGCCCTCATGCGCTCCGCGTTGCGCCCGCTGCTCACCGCCCCCGGGAAGACGGAGGCCGACGCCGACTCGGTCCTGCGTCGCACCTGCCAGTTGTTCCGGGAGGTCACGCGACCGTGACGGACCCACTCCGAGACGAGTCCGAAGGAGCCACGCCCGCACCGGAACAGAGCACCCCGCGGGTCACCTTCGTCTTTGCCGGCCTCATGCTCGCCATGCTGGCCGCGTCGCTCAATCAGACCGTCCTGAATCCCGCACTGCCGACCATCGTCGGCGAACTCCACGGCGTGGACCGGATGCTCTGGGTCATCACCGCCTACATCCTCGCGTCGACGATCACAATGCCCGCCTACGGCAAACTCGGGGATCTCTTCGGACGAAAACCGCTGCTGCTCACCGCGTTGACGATCTTCGTCGTCGGATCGACGATCGGCGCTCTCGCCGGGGACATCACGTGGCTCATCGTCGGCCGGGCCGTCCAGGCGCCGGTGGCGGTGGCCTGATGGTGCTGTCGCAGGCCACCATCGCCGATGTGATCCCCGCTCGTCAGCGCGGGAAGTATCTCGGCATCATGAGCAGCGTCTTCGCCCTGTCGTCGGTGGCCGGTCCGTTGCTCGGCGGATGGTTCACCGAGGGTCCCGGTTGGCGGTGGGTGTTCTGGATGAACGTGCCGCTCGGTGCTGTCGCCGTCGTCGCGGCGCTGGTCTTCCTGCGCCTGCCCCGCGTCTCCGGTTCGGGCCGGCGGATCGACGTGCTCGGCATGGCCGTGCTGTCCATCGTCACGACGCTTCTCGTGCTCGTCGCGACCTGGGGCGGTTCACGCTATCCGTGGTCGTCGCCGGTCGTGATCGCGCTGATCGCCGCTACGGCAGCCGGTGTGGTGTTGTTCGTCGCGGTGGAACGACGTGCCGCCGAACCCGTGATCGGCCTGCACCTGTTCTGCGACCGCAACTTCGATCTCGTCACCGCAGCCGGATTCGTCATGAGCGTCGCACTGTTCGGCGTGGCCGCCTACATGCCCACCTACCTCCAGATGGTCGCGGGCGTGAGCGCCACCGCCGCCGGTCTGCTGATGCTCCCCATGATGGGGACGTTGTTCCTGACGTCGACGCTCGCGGGACGGTACGTCACGAGAACCGGCCGCTACAAAAGGATCCCGATCATCGGTCGGTCTTCGTCACGGCCGGTCTGGTGCTCCTGTCGACCCTCGGCGCGGACACCCCGATCTGGGTGCTGGGCTGCTGGTTCGCCGTGCTCGGCATCGGATTCGGCACGTCCATGCAGCTTCTCGTGCTGGTCGTGCAGAATTCCTTCCCCGTCGAGGAGGTCGGCACCGCGACGGCGGGCAACAACTACTTCCGGCAGATCGGCGCAACCCTCGGTTCCGCCGTCGTCGGCAGTGTCTTCGCCACGCGCCTGGCCGGTGGACTGTCGGGAACCGGCATCGACAATCCGGATTCGCTGACCCCCGGCGCGGTCCGGGCACTACCCGACGCGCTCCGGCAACCGGTTCTCGAGGCGTACAACGACGCGCTCGTCCCGATCTACCTGTACATCGCGCCGCTCGTGGTGGTCGCGGGGGTCCTGCTGTGTCTCGTCGTCGAGAAGCCCCTCGCGACCACCATCGTGCGGAAGAACGATCCGGTTCCTAACGACCCGGCAGCCACTGCATCGACTTGACGAAGGGGGCGAGCATCTTCGTCCACATCCGTCGCGGAAGTCCGCGCGGGCCATCGAGATTGAGCAGTCGCGTCGTCGCGATGGTCTGTGCCTCGGTGTACTTGTACAAACCCTCCGCGCCGTGGCGGCGTCCCATGCCGGAGATGCCCATGCCGCCCATCGGCGCGTCGGTGCTACCCCACGCCGGAGCGTATCCCTCGTCGACGTTCACCGTGCCGGCACGCACCCGCGCCGCGATGGCCTCGCCCTGCGCCTTCGTCGCGCCCCACACCGACGCGTTGAGTCCGTACTCGGTGTCGTTGGCCTCGCGGATCGCCTCCTCGACGTTCTCCACCGGATAGATCGACACCACCGGGCCGAACGTCTCGTTCCGGTAGCACTCGGCGTCCTCGGGCACGTCGGTGAGCACGGTGGGTTCGAAGAACAGCGGGCCGAGATCGGGCCGGGCCTTGCCGCCCGCGACGACGGTCGCGCCCTTGGCGACGGCGTCCTCGATGTGCCGGGTCACCGTCTTGACCTGGCTCTCGCTGATGAGGCAGCCCATCTCGGTGCCGAAGTCGTAGTCGGGACCGAGCGACATCTCGCGTACCCGCGCCCCGAACATCCGGATGAACTCGGGGGCGATCGACTTCTCGACGTAGATCCGCTCGATCGAGATGCACAGCTGCCCGGAGTTCGAGAAGCATGCCCGCACGGCGGCGTCGGTGACCTCGCGTAGGTTCACCCCCGAGGTGACGATCATGGGGTTCTTGCCGCCGAGTTCGGCGGAGAACCCGATGAGGCGCCGGCCGGCCTGCTCGGCGAGCAGACGTCCCGTCTCCGACGAACCCGTGAACATCAGGTAATCGGTGTTCTCGACGATCGCGGTGCCCACCACGGTGCCGGGACCGGTGACCACGGCGAAGACGTCGCGGGGAACACCGGCCTCGTAGAGGAGTTCGACGACCGCGAGCGCGCAGTAGGGCGTCTGACTGTCGGGCTTGAGCACCACACTGTTGCCGGCGAGCAGGGCGGGGATCGCATCCGAGACCGCCAGCGTCATCGGGTAGTTCCACGGCGCGATCACGCCGACGACACCTTTGGGATGGTGCAGGACGGTGGTCTTCGTCAGGACCGGCAGCATGCCCGTGGCCTTGCGGGGACGCAGCAGCTTCGGTGCGACGCGCGCGTAGAACCGCGCGGTCATCGAGATGTCGAGAACCTCTTCCTGTGCGGAGACGCGGGACTTGCCGGTCTCGGCCTGCGCCATGTCCATGAGCTGCTCGCGCCGGGAGAGCACGAGTTCGCGGTAGCGGTGCATGATCGCGGCACGCTTCTCCACGGGCAGCTTCGCCCACGCCACCTGCGCGGTGCGGGCCCGGTCGATCGCGGCCTTCGTATCCTCGGCCGTGCCGACCGGCACGGTGGCCAGCTCCCGTCCGGTGAATGCCTCGACGACCGGGCGGGTGGTCCGCTCGGCGGCGTCGGGGATGGCTATGAGGTCGGCAAGACGCTGGAAGGTCGCAGCGCTCGGAGCTGGCATGATGCACCCCTACCGGTGAGTAGTACTTGCGGTTTCACCAAACCTACCCGGGTGGGGTGTGCGCTGTCACACAGACGAGGAGTCGAGTCCGGTCTCCCGATCGTCGTGCCGCTCGGGCCCTGCCTGGACGACTCCCTGGGCTACCTCGGCGAGGGGGACGTTGCTGTCCTGCGAGAGCCTGCGCAGAAGTTCGAAGGCCGCGACGGCGTCGATGCCGAAACGTTCCATGATCATGCCCTTGGCCTGTCCGATGATGTCGCGGGTCGCCAGGGCGGAGGCGAACTGTCCCTGGCTGCGCGCCGCACTCATCGCCATCGCCGCGTGGGCGGCCAGGACCTCGGCGGTCGCCTCCGCGAGCGGATCGAAGGCATCGGCCTCGAAGGAGAACATGTTCAGCGCACCCATGCTCTCCTGCTCGAGATACAACTGGAACGACAACGTGCTGAGTACACCCGCATCCACCGCGGCCTTCGCGAAACGCGGCCAGCGCGTCTCCGATCGAAGATCTTCCGAGCGCACCACCAGGTACTTGAAGCTCGCATCGAGCACGGACCCTCACCGAACTGCTCCTGGACGTCGTCGAGGTGTTCGGCGAGTTCCGAGGTCGCGGCGAGGGAACGGAACTGCTTGCGGCCGGTCACGATGAGGATGTCGGCGCAATCGGCCCCCTCCACCAATTCGACCGCGGCCGCCGTCACGCCGCGCAGGGTCTCGTCGAGATCGGTGGGGTGGTAGAAACCGCGCGCGAGCTGCGCCATACGGCGTCCGATATCACCCGCTTCCGACGAACGTGTCATCGTTTCATCCCTTCTCCACAGAACTCGTCGCCCGCAGATTCGAGACCGGATTGCCCGATTCCGCGAGTTCTACACCGCCGCACTCCTCGTCGGAACACGGCCTCTTCAGTTTTTACCCCGATAGTCTGGACTGATGGATCCGCCGGTGACCCGGTATCTGCCCCGCGACGGTCACAATCTGGCCTACGGGGTGGTCGGAACGGGCCCGACCGACGTCGTGTGGTTCTTCGAGGTCCAGATGCATCTGGACCTGTTGTGGACCGATCCGTACATGCACTCGCTCTTCGAACGACTCGCCACCTATTCGCGCGCCGTCTACTTCCAGCGCCGCGGTTTCGGGCTCTCCGATCCCGTCGACCACGTGCCCACGATCGAACAGCAGGCCGAGGACGTCCTCGCCGTCATGGACGCCGAGCAGATCCGGCACGCCACCCTCGTCGGGATCCACAGCACGTGCGGCCCCCAGGTGCTCGTCGCGGCGACCGCCCCCGAACGGGTCAATGCGTTGATGCTGATCGCGCCGTACTGCGAACCGCTGCTCGACCACGACCGGCCACCGCACGGGTGGACGGAGGCCGAGATCGCCGAGTTCGTCGAGCTGTGGCGCGACGCCGTCCGGCACTGGGGTGAGGGACGCACGGTTCCGTTGACCGACGGCCACGTCGACAGTCCCTACAACCGCCGGTTGATGGCCATGCTCGAGCGGTGCTCCGCGTCGCCGAGCACGATGAGCGCGCACCTCGAGGCGAGCCTGCGGATCGACTATTCGCACGCCCTCGGCTCGGTGCAGTGCCCGACGAAGGTGGTGCTGGTCGCCGGGGGTTCGATACCGGTGGGTCCGGCGAGACATCTGGCCGATCTGGTGCCTCACGGAGAGCTCGTGATCACCCGGCCGTCACCGCGTGGCGCCGCGCTCGGCGAAGCGTGGTCGCAGGTCCAGACGATGGTCGAGGAACTCGTCCGCGGGTCCGTCCCACCCGTCGACGCCGGCCGGCGCTTCGCGGCGACCCTGTTCACCGACATCGTCGGGTCGACCAAGCTCCTCGCACGCATCGGCGACACCTCCTACCGGGCACTGCTCGCACGTCACGAACGCGACGTGCGGTTCGCCGTGACCGAAATGGGCGGGCAACTGGTGAGCACCGTCGGGGACGGCACCTTCAGCCTGTTCGACGGACCGTGGCCGCCGTGCAGTGCGCGGCGCGGATCGTCGCGGAGGCCGCCGCCTCGGGTTGAGGT
>LATQ01000001.1:1287672-1288642 GCA_001017865.1 Rhodococcus sp. IITR03 | reverse complement strand
GAGCAGGTCGAATACGTCATCATGGGCCAGGTGCTCACCGCCGGCGCCGGCCAGATCCCGGCCCGTCAGGCGGCTGTGGCCGCCGGCATCCCGATGGATGTGCCGGCGCTGACGATCAACAAGGTGTGTCTGTCGGGCATCAATGCGATCGCGATGGCCGACCAGCTGATCCGCGCGGGCGAGTTCGACGTCGTCGTCGCCGGCGGCCAGGAGTCGATGAGCCAGGCCCCGCACCTGCTCGCCAAGTCCCGCGCCGGCTTCAAGTACGGCGATGTGACCCTGCGCGACCACATGGCCTACGACGGCCTGCACGACATCTTCACCGACCAGGCGATGGGCAACCTCACCGAGTCGGCCAACTGCGGCGAGCGCTTCGTCTCTCGCGAGGAGCAGGACGCCTTCGCCGCCGCCTCGCACCAGAGGGCCGCCCGCGCCTGGAAGGACGGCCTGTTCGAGGACGAGGTCGTGCCGGTGTCGATCACGCAGCGCAAGGGCGAGGCGATCGTCTTCGCCGCCGACGAGGGTATCCGCCCGGAGACCACCGCCGAGTCGCTCGGTGCGCTGCGTCCGGCGTTTGCGAAGGACGGCACCGTCACCGCCGGGTCGGCCTCGCAGATCTCCGACGGTGCCGCCGCGGTCGTGGTGATGAGCAAGGCCAAGGCCACCGAGCTCGGCCTGAGCTGGATCGCCGAGATCGGCCGCCACGGTGTCGTCGCGGGACCGGACTCGACCTGCAGTCGCAGCCGGCACGGGCGATCGCCAAGGCCTGCGAGCGTGAGGGCCTCGACCCGACCGAGCTCGACCTTGTCGAGATCAACGAGGCGTTCGCCGCCGTCGGCATCGTCTCCGCCCGCGAGCTGGGCATCGATCCGGCGAAGGTGAACGTCAACGGCGGTGCGATCGCGCTCGGCCATCCGCTCGGCATGTCGGGTGCGCGCATCGTGCTGCACCTGGCGCTCGAGCTGAAGCG
>LATQ01000001.1:1262049-1287572 GCA_001017865.1 Rhodococcus sp. IITR03 | reverse complement strand
CGGCGGGTACCAGCTCGCGCCGGGCGCGTCGTTGCCACGATGGCCTCGACGACGACGAGCGGTCGCGCTCGCGGTGGGACTTCTCACCGCGGCGCAGACCTCCATCACCGGGATCGCCGAGATCTCGGTGCGGGCGCTGGCCAAGGTCATCCAGGTGATGCCGCCGCGGCTGCGACGCCAGGTGGAGGCGCTCGATGCGGCGACGGGTCTCCGCCGACATCCCCTGGCGACCCGCGCGACCGATTCGCAGCAACTCGTCACCGTCGCGCGGGCCTGCCGCGACGACGAACGCATCGTCTTCGAGTACACCGCGGCCGATGGCACCGCGACGAGCCGGCGCGTCGAACCCCGGCAACTCGTCTCCCTCGGACGACGCTGGTATCTCGTCGGCTACGACCTCGACCGCGGCGACTGGCGCAGCTTCCGGCTCGACCGCATGGCCGAGACCGCCGCCACCGGGATGCGATTCCGGCAACGCGAGCTGCCCGGGGGTGACGCCGCGACCTTCGTCGAACGCGGCATCCGGAGCCGTTCCCAGGTGAAGGTCAGCGCGGAACTGGAGCGTCGGCGCACGAGGTGCGGCGTCGGATCGGTCAGTGGACCGAGGTGATCGCGATCGACTCCGAGCGCTGCCGGATCGAGGTGGACGCCGACAGCATGGACTGGGCGGTCTTCGCCGTGGGCATGTCCGGTGGGCGGCTGCTCGGCGCGTCGCCACCGGAGTTCGTCGAGTACCTGGAGAACTGGTCGAATCGGCTGGTCACCGCCGTCGAACACTCGGAATGACCACCATCCGGCGCTATGACCCATCCCACAATCGGCCGGGCATCGGAATGCCGTCGGGGGTGGGGGTGGTTGCGCCACCCATGGATCTGTTCACACCTGTAGCCCTCGGAGACCTCGAACTCGCGAACCGCATCGTCATGGCCCCGCTGACCCGCCTGCGTGGTGGTTCCGCCGGTGTACCCGGAGATCTGATCGTCGAGCACTACCGTCAGCGGGCGAGTGTCGGCCTGATCATCGCCGAGGGAACCTATGTGAACTTCGAATCGCAGGCCTTCGTCGGTCAGCCCGGCATCGTCACCGACGAGCAGGTCGCCGGCTGGCGTCGCGTCGCGGATGCCGTGCACGAGCGCGACGGACGCATCGTGGTGCAGTTGATGCACGGCGGCCGCGTCACGCATCCCGACGTCAACGGCGGCCGACGCGTCGTCGGGCCGAGCGCCATCGCGATCGACGGCCAGGTGCACACCGAGCAGGGCAAGCAGCCCTACCCCGTGCCCCACGCACTGACCACCGACGAGATTCCGTCCGTCATCGACGACTTCGTCGCCTCGGCCCGCCGTGCGATCGACGCCGGACTCG
Organism: Rhodococcus sp. IITR03; assembly: GCA_001017865.1. The sequence goes on along the minus strand of LATQ01000001.1, from coordinate 1,286,207 downwards.
ACGGTGTCGAGGTCCACAGCGCCAACGGATATCTGTTGCACGAATTCCTCTCCCCCGCATCGAACGTGCGGGACGACGAGTACGGCGGTTCGGTGGAGAACCGGATCCGTCTCGTCGTCGAGGTCGTGAAGGCCGTGTCGGAAGCGGTCGGCGCCGGGCGCGTCGGACTGCGGATCTCCCCCGAACACAACATCCAGGACGCCGTCGAGACCGATCGCGACGATGTGCGTGCCGCCTACGGTGCTCTGGTCGAGGCCCTGCAGCCCCTCGGTCTGGCCTATCTGTCCGTCCTCCACAAGGAGCCGACCGGCGATCTCGTGCAGGAACTCCGGAAGCGTTTCGGCGGCAAGGTGATCGCCAACAGTGGCTTCGGTTCGCCGACCACGCGCGACGAGGCCGTGCAGCTGATCGAGGATTCGCACGCCGACGCCGTGGCCGTCGGCCGCGCACTGATCGCCAATCCCGACCTGGCCGAGCGCTGGCGGGACGGGCAGCCGGAGAACGCACCGCGTCCGGAGCTGTTCTACGCGTCCGGAGCCGAGGGGTACACCGACTACCCGTTCCTGCAGACCGTCTGAGCGTAAGCCCTACGAGGAGTTCGGATCCTTGCGCGCCGAACCGTTTCTCGCCGCTGCTGTAGTGCAGGCGGGGCCCGGTTCGCGCGCGAGGTCATTTCGGTCATCCGAGACAGGTCGGGCATCATCCGTTCGAGCACCGGCCGCCATCGCGCCGCATCATCCGGGAAACACGTGCTCAGCAGCTCGACCATCGCCGACGGAGCGATCGAGGCGCCGGGCGACGCCCCGAGCAACCCGGCGATGCTGCCGTCCGCGCTCGCCACGACCTCCGTGCCGAAGGCCAGAACCCCGATCCTACGACGATCGGGCTTGACGAGCTGGGCCCGCTGACCCGCGTCGATCAACTCCCAGTCGGACTCCCGTGCCTCGGGACAGAATCGCTGCAACTGCCGGAACTTCCGCGTCGGGGACGCGAGCAGTTGGCCGACAAGATAGCGCACCAGCGACAGATTCTGCAGGCCCACCGCCACCAACGGGGCGATGTTGTGCAGGCGCAGCGTGGTGAACAGATCGGTGAGCCGGCCGTGTTCGAGCAACCTGGTGCTGAACGTGGCGTACGGGCCGAACATCAGCACTCGCATCCGTCGACGATCCGCTTGTCGAGATGCGGCACCGACATCGGTGGTGCGCCCACGTCGGCCTGGCTGTAGACCTTCGCCGCATGCTGGGACACCACGTCGGGATCGCCGGTGCGCAGGAACTGCGCGCCGATGGGAAAGACCGCGAAACCTCGCACCTCCGGGATCCGGGCCTTCTGCAACAGTTTCAGGGCGTACCCGCCTGCGCCGACGAACACGAACCGGGACCTGACCGAGAACCGTCCCGTCCTGGTACGTCCGGAGACCGTCCACCGCCCGTCGGCGGCGCGGCGCAGTCGCGTGACCTCGTGCCCTGTACGAATCTCGGCGCCACGATCGCGTGCGTCCACCAGCAATCGGTGTGTCAGGGCACCGAAGTCGACGTCGGTGCCTGCCTCGTAGCGCGTGGCCGCGATCGGCTCGGACCCCGAGCGACCGGTCATCACCAGCGGTGCCCATCGGGCGATCGTGTCGGGGTCCTCGCTGTACTCCATGGCGGAGAACAGTGGAGAGCGTTGCAGCGTGGCGTGCCGCCGACGTAGATAGTTCACATCACGCTCACCGAAGACGACGTTCATGTGCGATGTCGCGTTCACGAATGTCGTCTCATCCGGCTCGTCGAGGGACTCCCAGAACTGCCGTGAGATCCGGAACTGTCGTCCGATCTCCTCGGCCCGGTCGAATCCGTGGGATCGGGCATGTAGTTCAGTTCGCACAGGCCCGCGTGGCCGGTGCCGGCGTTGTTCCATGGGGCGCTGCTCTCGGCCGCGACCTCGTCGAGTCGTTCCAGGACGAGGACCGACCGATCGGGTTCGAGCCGTGTCAGCAGTGCACCCAGTGTCGCCGACATGATGCCGCCGCCGATCAGGACGGCGTCGTACTCGTGGTCGTCGTGCTGTGGCCCGTCGGCAGAGTGCTTCCGATTCACCATCATTCTCCTGCTTTCGCCGTTGTCGATCTTCAGCGTGCCCCTTCCCCATTCATCCGTCCAATGAGATATCGAAGGTATTACCATGCAGATGTGGATTGGTACGTGACGCCCGAGACCGCAACGATTGCCCCGCTGCTCGTCGCCTTCGACGCCGCGGCGCGCGAAGGTCACATCACACGCGCCGCGGATCTGCTCGACGTTCCCCAGTCCTCGGTCAGTCGCCGAATCCGGGCACTCGAGAAGGCAGTGGGTGTGGCGTTGTTCCAGCAGTCCGGGCGAGGGGTCGTATTGACGACGGCCGGACGGGAGTTGCACGAACGCACCCGGCATCTGATCCGGGAACTCGACGTTGCGATCACCACGCTGCGTGAGCACGCCGATCCCGACCACGGCGTCGTCCGTTTCGGATTCCCGCTCACCCTCGGGCCGGTGAGCATCCCGTCGCTACTGGCCGAGTTCCACCGTCTCGCCCCCGGCGTCCGGTTGCACCTGGTCCAGGCGCACGGCGAAGCGCTCGCGACATGGTTCGGGACGGCCGGCTCGATCTCGCCGTCATCATTCCTCCGCCGGAGGATCTACCGGTCACCGTGCTGGCCCAGCAGCGACTGTTGCTCCACCTCCCGAGCAGCCATCGACTCGCCGGCCGTGCCTGCCTCGACCTGCGCGAGCTCGCGGACGACCACTTCATCGCGAGCCCGCCCGACTACCACATCCGCAGAGAGCTCGAAACTGTGTGCGGCGAAGCAGGATTCGAACCGTACATCGCGTTCGAGATCAGTGAGTTCGAAACGATCCGGGCACTGGTCGCCCAGGGCCTCGGGGTTGCACTGCTACCTCGCTCCGAAACGCCTGTCCCCGGAATCGCCACCATGCCGGTCGCCGGAATCGCGAATCGCACCATCGGACTGACGACCGGTACGCGGACGCCGTCCCCGGCGGTCGCGCGACTGCACGCTCACATCGCCGGGCACGCCGCCAGATTCGACGATCGCCGGTTCGATTCATAGGCATCCCTCTCGAGCGCCGGAGACGGTGCACAGCTTCGCGAGCCGTGCGCCATCTCCTGCGTCGCCGGTGCCGACGAGGCGCAAGCTCCGGGTTCGATTGGTGGCCGGCGGGGTATGCCACACAGATGCGATCGTCTGCAACGAGTGTTACCCGACGCCGCTGTCGGCAGTTCTCGGAGACGAGGACGTCGTGCGGACTGCGGCATCCAGACCGGCAGGTGGAGCCTATTTATTCGAGCAGATCAACACCACATTCGGCGATTCGGTAAACGCATCGACCTTCGAGCCCGTCGTCGCTTTTCCCTGACCTACCTACCGTCGAGGAGTTCTCCATGACAGCAACAGATCTCGGTTCCACCGCCACGTTCGCCGGGAAACCGGTCGCCTCCCAGTTCATCGATGGGCAGTGGCGCGAGGGACGCTCCGACCGCGTCCTGACCGACACCAATCCGTTCGACGACAGCGTGGTCGCCACGATCCGCCTCGCCTCCGCCGAGGACGTCGACGCCGCCTACACCTCCGCCCGGGCAGCACAGGTCGAGTGGGCCACAACCGGTCCCGCCGACCGCGCCGCGGTCCTGCGTCGCGCCGCGCAGATTCTCGAACAACGACGAGCCGAGATCATCGACTGGCTGGTCGCCGAGTCCGGCTCGACGCGGATCAAGGCCGATACCGAAGTCTCCCTGGCCATCGGCATCACTCAGGAGGCGGCATCGTTCCCGTCCCGGGTCCACGGATCGATCTTCGATTCGAACACCCCGAACCGTGAGATGCGGGTGTACCGCAAGCCCATCGGAGTGGTCGGGGTGATCAGCGTGGAATTTCCCGCTGCACCTGTCGCAGCGATCGGTGGCACCGGCGTTGGCGTTGGGCAATGCGTGGTGATCAAGCCGGCCTCGGACACTCCGGTGACCGGCGGTCTGTTGATCGCTCGGATCTTCGAGGAAGCAGGCCTACCGGCGGGGGTGTTGTCGGTCGTGATCGGCTCCGGTTCGGAGATCGGCGACGCTTTCGTCGAGCATCCCGTCCCGCGGTTGATCTCCTTCACCGGCTCGACACCGGTCGGCAAGCAGGTCGGTGCGGTCGCCACCGGTGGTGAGCACCTCAAGAAGGTGGCACTCGAATTGGGCGGCAACGCACCCCTCGTGGTCCTCGACGACGCCGACCTCGACGCGGCCGTCGAGGCAGCGGTGACCGGGTCGTTCCTGCATTCCGGACAGATCTGCATGGCTGTGAACCGCATCATCGTGCAGGCGCCGGTGTACGACGATTTCGTCGAACGGTTCACCCGAGCCGCGCAGGCCGTGCCCTACGGCGATCCCTCCGCAGACGGCACTTTGGTCAGGCCCGTCGTCAACGATTCGCAGTTGAAGGGCCTCGAGGAGAAGATCGAGCAGGCCCGGAACGCCGGAGCACGCGTTGCGCTCGGTGGGGAGATCGACGGCCGGGTCGTGCCTCCGCACGTGTTCGTCGACGTCACGCCCGACATGGAGATCGCCCGCGAGGAGATCTTCGGCCCGATGGTCGCGGTCCTGCGCGCCGATGACGAAGCACACGCCCTCGAACTGGCCAACGACCACGAATTCGGTCTGTCCAGCGCGGTCTTCACGCAGAACATCGACCGCGGACTGCAATTCGCGCATCGGGTCGAGGCAGGCATGACGTTCATCAACGAGATGACCGTTCAGGACGAGGCGCACGTGGCATTCGGTGGCGAACGCAACTCCGGTCTCGGACGATTCAACGGCGAGTGGGCGATCGAGGAGTTCACCACCGATCACACCATCGGCGTGACTCGGCTGGTGTAGACACGCATCAGTGCCTCCGCCACACCGACAGCGTCGACGATCGTCGCGCCCGTACGGCGTAACTCGACCGCACGCAGTCGGCATTCACGGCCGCGTCACAGCTACCGACCGACGTCGATACGGAAGACTGCCGTCTGCACCCTACACAGACTCGGGGTGCAGGCGGCAGACGTCACGGGGCGATCAGACCGAGTGAGGGTGCGAACATCCTCCGCCGCCGGTGAGAACGCCGGCCCGGCCTGCGTTGCGTTCACCGTCTCCGCTTTGTACGCTCCGTGCGTGGCAGGATTGTCGACAATCCTACAAACTGGGAGGTGGCCGATGGTGTTCCTTGAACCGACGCGCCCATATTCTCTGCGGTCTCCGTTCCCGACGCGGCGCACGCGATGAATGACGACCATCTCACCATAGGACAGCGCCCCAGCGTCTCCTCCACGGACGAGGACGTCCGGATCCGGCTCCTCACCGACAGGCTCCAGGCGCTGGGCATCCCGATCGATACCTCCCGGCGTCGACGGCCGAGTACTCCTACGACGCCTCCAACTACCGGGTGCCACCGGCGGCCGTGGTCTTTCCTCGGTCGGTGGACGACGTCGTGGCGGTGGTGAGTGCCTGCGGCGACACCGGGATCCCGCTGGTCAGCAGAGGGGGCGGGACGTCGATGGCGGGTAACGCCGTCGGCCCCGGTGTCGTCGTCGACTTCTCCCGGCACATGAACCGCATCCTCGCCATCGACGAGACGTCCGGTGTCGCCGACGTCGAACCGGGCGTCGTGCTCGCGACCCTCACACGGGTGGCCGAGGACGCGTCCTCGGGCCGGGTGACCTTCGCCCCCGATCCCTCGTCGAAGAACCGGGCCACGGTCGGTGGTGCGCTGGGCAACGACGCCTGCGGAAACCACTCGGTGCGCTACGGCCGCATGTCCGATCACGTCCACGAGATCGACCTCGTCACCGCCGACGGGTTCCGGCTCACCGCTGCGCAGCGAGGCCTACGTGCCACCGATCCCGACGACGCGGCCGCTGCGGCTCGCGCGGAACAGCTCGACGCCGAGCTCACCGCGCTGGCGGCGGAGCACCTGTTCGAGTTCCGCACCGAACTCGGGAGGATCCAACGGCAGGTCTCGGGCTACCACCTCGACAATCTGTTGCCGGAGAAGCGGTTCGACGTCGCCCGTGCGATCGTCGGATCCGAGGGAACGTGCGCGGTGATCGTCGGGGCCCGCGTCAAGCTGGTTCCCCGCCCGTCCAGCGCGTTGCTGGTCTGCCTCGGCTACGACGACGTGGTCGACGCGGCCCGCGACATCGGAACCATCCTGGAATTCTCCCTGCGGCGGTCGAGGGTGTCGACGCGGCGATCGTCGAGACCATGCGGTTCCGCCGGGGCGAGAACTCCGTCCTCGGCCTGCCCGCGGGAAACGCGTGGCTCTACGTCGACTTGGACGGTAACGACCCGGACTCGGTGGCCACCGCTGCCGACGCACTGCTCGACAAACTTCGCCGGAACGGCCGTCTCGTCGACGGCCGCATCGCGGCCGACACCACCGAGCGCGCTTCCCTGTGGCGGGTGCGCGAGACGGCGCCGGACTCTCGTCCCGCCTGGCATCCGGCGGCGAATCCTGGCCGGGCTGGGAGGATTCCGCCGTCGCGCCGGAGAACCTCGCCGATTACCTGCGGGACTTTCGCGCACTGCTCGACCGGCACGGTCTGCAGGGCGTGATGTACGGGCACTTCGGCGCCGGCTGCATGCACATCCGCATCACCTACGACCTGCGCACCGAGGAGGGCCGGCAGGTCTTCCGCGAGTTCACCTTCGAGGCCGCACATCTGGTGGTCCGTCACGGCGGATCGCTCTCCGGAGAACACGGCGACGGCCGTGCCCGCTCGGAACTGCTGCCGGTGATGTACTCCCCGCGGATGATGAGCGCATTCCGCGCCTTCCGCACGATTTGGGACCCGAAAGGCATCCTGAACCCGGGATCGCTGACCGACCCGGCGCGGATCGATGCCGATCTGGCGTTGGCGGGCGTTCCCGAACGCACCTGGCGTACCCACTACGACCTGCACCCGATCGAGGCCGTCCGCCCCGACGGCGCGCGGCCGCAACACACCCCCGACCCGTGGATACACGCCGTCCAGGGCTGCATCGGCGTCGGACGATGCCGATCCGACTCCGGTGGCGTGATGTGCCCGAGCTACCGCGCGACCCGCGACGAGAAGGACTCCACTCGCGGCCGGGCCCGGGTCCTGCAGGAGATGGTGCGCGCGCCCCGCACGCTCGAACAAGGGTGGAAGTCCGAGGAGGTGCGTGAGGCACTCGATCTATGCCTGTCGTGCAAGGCCTGCTCGACCGACTGCCCGGCCGGCGTCGACATGGCCACCTACAAATCCGAGTTCTTCTCGCACTACTACGACGGCACACGACGACCGGTATCGCACTATTCGCTGGGTTGGCTGCCACGCTGGCTCCGCGTCACGGGTTTGGCAGCACCGCTGGTCAACGCGGTCCTGCGCACTTCTCTCGCGAAGCGCGCCGCCGCACTCGGCGGCATCTCCCCCGACCGGGTACTTCCGCCCTTCGCCCCCCGGCGAGCCTGGAAGAAGGCCGTGAGCGACGCGCTGAGCGGCCGGTCCGGTTCGACGCCCGTGGTGCTGTTCGTCGACACCTTCACTCGGGGGTTGCGGCCGGAGGTCGCCGGTGCCGCCGCCCGCGTGCTCGCCTCGGCGGATCAGCAGGTGAGCTGCTCCGCGGACGCGTGCTGCGGACTGACGTGGATTTCCACCGGTCAGCTCGACACCGCGAAGAAGAAACTCTCCCACGCCGCCCGCACACTCGACGACGGCACCGACCGGCCGATCGTCGTCGTCGAGCCGAGTTGCGCGGCCGCACTGCGCAAGGACCTGCCCGAGCTGGTGCCTACCGAGGCTGCGCGTCGCGTCGCCGCACGGTCCACAGCTTCGCGTCCTACGTGGACACCTTGGTGCGCAACGGTTGGACACCCGCCCCTGTACCGCCGCTGCCGAACGAGATGGTGCTGCAGACGCACTGCCACGAGTACTCCGTGTTCGGCGCCGGAAGCCATCGCCGGATCCTGACCGCAGCGGGAGTCGACGACGTCCGCGACGCAGTCGGATGCTGCGGCGTGGCAGGCAACTTCGGATTCGAGAAACAACACCACGACATCAGCATGAAGGTCGCCGAGACCTCCCTCGCGCCGGCACTGCGCGCGGCCGGCGACGATTCCGCGGTGGTCACGGACGGCTTTTCGTGCGCGATGCAGGTCGCGCAGATCGGTTTATCCGCCCCGGGGCAACATCTCGCAGAACTGCTCGATCCCGGACCGCGAATGTCGATGAACAACACCATCTCCGAGGAGGAAAGCGCATGACCGACGCAACGATTGTCGGGACACGGGTGGGCGTCTCCGACGCAGTGTCCCGAGTCAGCACTGGATTGTTCATCGACGGTGAGTGGGTCGAATCGACCACCGGCGAACGATTCGACGTCGTCGCCCCGGCGACCGAGGAGGTCGTCGCGACCGTCGCGAACGGCAATGCCGACGACGCCCGGCGTGCCATCGAGACCTGCGCTCGCGTGCAGAAACAGTGGGCGAAGACCGCTCCGCGCGAACGCAGCGTCATCCTTCGCCGGGCCTACGAGCTCATCCTGGACCGGCAGGACGAGTTCGCGACCATCATGACCACCGAGATGGGAAAGCCCTTCGCCGAGGCGAAGGGCGAGGTCGCCTACGCTGCAGAGTTCTTCCGGTGGTTCTCCGAGGAAGCCGTCCGCATCGGCGGTGATGTGACCAGCACCGGCGACGGCGCTACCCGTATTCTGGTGTCCAAGGAACCGGTGGGACCCTGTGTCCTCGTCACGCCGTGGAACTTCCCGCTCGCCATGGGCACTCGCAAGATCGGACCCGCGATCGCGGCCGGGTGCACCATCGTCTTCAAACCCTCGGAGCTGACGCCGTTGACCTCGCTGGCCCTGGTCGACGTGCTCATCGAGGCCGGTGTGCCGAAGGGTGTGCTGAACGTCGTGCCCACCACCGCACCCGGGGAGGTCGTCTCCACCTGGATGTCCAGCGGCATCGCACGCAAGATCAGTTTCACCGGTTCGACCGCGGTGGGCATCCGATTGCTCGAACAGGCATCCCAGCACGTCATGCGCAGCTCGATGGAACTGGGAGGGAATGCCCCGTTCATCGTGTTCGAGGACGCGGATCTCGACCGGGCCGTCGACGGCGCGCTCGCCGCGAAGATGCGCAACATGGGTGAGGCGTGCACCGCGGCGAACCGCATCTTCGTGCAGCGCGCGGTCGCCGATCGGTTCGCCGAGAAGCTCGCTGCCCGTATGGATGCCCTCGTTGTCGGGGACGGCCTGGTCGAGCACCCAGGTCGGTCCGCTGGTCGAGGAGAAGGCCCTGGCGAAGGTGGAACGTCTCGTCGCCGATGCCGTGGAACGCGGAGCGCGCGTCGTGTGCGGCGGTAGCCGGTCCGAGGGACCCGGCTACTTCTACCCACCCACCGTCCTCGCCGACGTGTCGAAGGACTCCGCATTGATGAGCGAGGAGATCTTCGGGCCGGTCGCACCCATCGTCGTCTTCGATACCGAGGACGAGGTCGTCGAGATCGCCAACAAAACGCCCTGGGGATTGGCCGGATACATCTTCACCCAGGACGTCGACCGCAGTTTCCGTGTCAGCGAAGCGCTCGAGGTCGGCATGGTCGGGCTGAACACCGGCATCGTGTCCAACCCCGCGGCACCGTTCGGCGGCATCAAGCATCGGGTCTCGGACGTGAGGGGAGCACCATCGGTATCGACGAGTTCCTCGAGGTCAAGTACGTCGCTGTCCCTCGTCGCTGACGCATCGATCGCTGTTCCGCCGATCCTCGCGCGCCGAACCGATTCTCGCCGCCGCTGCAACGCGCGCGAAGCCCGGTTCGGCGCGCAAGGTCGGTACGGCCTACCCGTGTAGGTCAGGAATCCCTTGTTCACGCAACGGTTCCTGCTCGGCGGGCCGCAGTGCCGCACCACTTCGCGAGCGCGGCATCGAGACCCTCCGTCGAGCCCTCCCCCCACCCAGGCCACGTGCCCGTCCGGGCGCACGAGCACAGCCGACGGCGCCACGACCTCACCGAGCAACGGCAACTCCCAGGCGCCGTCGTAGCGCACCCGCACGAGGTCGACGCGTTCAGCAAGATCACCGGAATCGATTGGTGGACCGTCGAATTGCAGCAGAAGCGGACGAGCCCGGTGCATGAGCCCGAACACGCGCAGCGGCTTCTCCTCGGCGATGATGTCGAGATCCGGCATGCGCCGTCCCAGCAGCGGGTGTCCCTCACCGAGGTCGTAGGCGACGTCGAGACCGGAGATCAACGCCGCGATCGGTGATCCGGCATCGCCGACGCGAAGCACCTCGTCGATCAGATCGCGCAGGGCCTCCTGGCGCGGATCGGCCTTCTGGAAAAGAGATTGGGCCATCGTGAATTTCAGCGCCCGCGCCCCGGACGGGTGCCGTTCGGCGTGATAGGTGTCGAGCAGGTCCTCCCCCGAGACCCCGCGCACGACCTGCCCGAGTTTCCAGCCGAGATTGACGGCATCCTGGATGCCCAGGCCGATACCTAGTCCGCCGGTGGGTGAATGCACGTGTGCGGCGTCGCCCGCGAGCAGGACCCGGCCCGCGCGATAGGTCGTCGCCTGTCTGGTCGCGTCGGTGAACCGCGAGAGCCAGGTGGGATCGTGCACACCGAAATCGGTGCCGAACACGTGGACCAGTTCTCGTCGCAGGTCGTCGAGCGTCGGCATCGTGGGCGGTCCCAGTTCGGCTTCGGTCACCACGACCCGCGCTCGGCTCTCCCCCATCGAATACAGACCGTGAACACCGCGCTCGTCGATCTTCGCGTCGGTGGGGAGTTCCTCGGTGACCCGTACTTCGGCGATCAGGCTGCTGCGTGTCGCAGCCGCCCCTTCGAATCCGACCCCGGCCTCGCGGCGTACGACACTGCGCCCGCCGTCGGCACCCACCACGTACCGAGCCTCCGCCGTCTCCCCTGATGCGAGCCGAAGGTGCACGTTGTCCTCGTCCGCGTGAACCCCGACGACCTCGATGTTCCGCCGGATCGGCACGCCGAGTTCCTCGATCCACTGCAGGAGCAGCCGTTCGATGTGGTTCTGGAACAACGCCAGCGTGTACGGATGGCGGGTGGGCAGACGGCCCACGTCGAGCCTGGTGCCCCCGAAGGTCGCGGTGTTCACCGTTCGCCCCTCGGCAAGGAAGCGCTCGGCGATCCCTCGTTGATCGAGCAGTTCGATGGTGCGGGCGTGGATACCACCACCCCGCGACCCTGCGAGATCCTGCGATTCGCGACGTTCGAGTACGACGACGTCTGCGCCGGCAAGGCGCAACTCCCCCGCCAGCATCATTCCCGTCGGCCCGCACCCGACCACTGCGACCTCATGCATGTCCGCCCCTCTCCACGACACCGGACGGGCAGTATGAGCCCCAGGTGGGGGCTTGCGACAAGCCCCCACCTGCGCGATACCGTGGAAACGGGACGGGACGACGAGCGTCGGAAACGCGACGGGACGACGACCGTCCCGGGTCAGCCCTCGAGGATGCGCTTGATCGCGTCCAAGGTCTCCGGAATTCCGCTGCGGGCGGCCTGTTCCCGCGCAGCGATCTGGCAGGTGCCTCCGCCCCGAACTTCTCGTGGAAGAACTTCTGCCCCGCATCGGTGAACTCCCAGGTCTCCGTCAGTTCCGTGCCGGCGTCCGCGGGCTTGATGACGTAGCTCCAGCGCACGAGGCCGGGACCGACCGACCACGCGAATTCGCGGCCCGGGGAGGCGACGACGACCTCCGACCGGGTCTCCCAGGTGCGTTCGGGGGTGACGTTCCGACCGGTGAAGAAGGAACCGACCTCAGGGCCCTGCCCTTCGTCCCACCAGCATTCCGCGCAGACGGGCGACCATTCACCGGTGCGGGTGACATCGGAGACGAGGGCGTACACCTCGTCGGGGGTGGCGGAAACGACGACGGAGGACTCGAAGGTCAGAGGTGTGGTCTGCATGGCCACCATCCTGCCCGACGAGACCTCCGGAATCGGCAGCGACACCCTGAGAAGTACGGATCAGGACACGAGATTGCTTGCCGCCCACGCCATGTGCGATCGCACTGTGGACGCAGCCGTGTCGGAATCGCCGGTTTCGATGGCGTCGACGATGGCACTGTGACGCCCGACGTCCATGTTTCCGACCGCCTTCTCCAGACCGGCGAACATGATGGACATGCGGATCGATCCCTCGAGCGACTGCCACGAGTGCATAAGCGTTTCGTTGCCGGTCAGACGGCAGAGCAAGCGGTGAAAGTTCAGGTCGGACTCGATGCGCGCCTCGAGGTCGTTCTCGGCATGAGCCATCGCCTCGAGAGCTTCGCGCAGGGCCGGGATCACCGAGGCCCGGTCGTCCCGCTCCGCGAGGTCGCGGACGGCCAACGCTTCCAGGGCCGCGCGCACGGCGAAGATGTCGCCGATCTCCTTGGCGTCGAGGTGGCGAACGTAGAGGCGACCGCGGGCACCGGCAGAGATCAGACCTTCCTGCTGCAGCTGGCGCATCGCCTCGCGCAGGGTCCCCCGGCTGATCTGGAGCATCTCGGACAGCTCGGTCTCGACGAGGGGGCTGCTCGGGGCGAGCGCGCCGCTCGTGATCGCGGTGCGCAGAGCGGTGACGGCCTGCTGGCGCAGGCTGGTCCTCTCGAGCCCCAGCAGCGCAGCGGGTTGAGCAGCCATGAGTTGCCTCCAGGTGTCAGCGGCCGACTGTCGACAACAGTCTGTCGACAATGATACGGGTCCCGCACCGAGCTGGGTACGGGACCCGTACAGCGTGTCGGTCAGCCGAGCTCGTCGAGCACCCGCGCGACCACCCGCTCGGTGCTCAATCCGTACCGGTCGTGGAGGGTCGGAAGCGCGCCGGCATCGAGGAACCGGTCGGGCAGACCGATGGGGACGACCCTTTTTCCCAGACCCGCCCCCACGACCGCCGCAGCGACGGTTTCGAACAGCCCACCCACGACGGTGTGGTTCTCGAGGGTGACCGCCAGCCGGTCGGTGTCGATCTCCGCCAGTACCGTCGCCGCATCGAACGGCTTGATGGTGGGCGTGTGGACCACCCCGACGTCCACATGGTGGGTGGCCAGCACGTCCGCCGCCTGCAACGCCCGCATGGTCATCAGCCCGCTGGTAACGAAGACGACGTCGTTCCCGCCGCGCAGCACCTTCGCCTTGCCGAGTTCGAAGCGGTAGTCGTACTCGTCGAGGACGGTGGCGACCTTGCCCCGCAGCAAGCGGAGATAGGTGGGCCCCTCACTCGCGGCGAGCTGCGGCACGGCCTGTTCGATGTCGATCGAGTCGCACGGATCGACGATCGTCAGGTTGGGCATGCCGCGGAAGATGGCGATGTCCTCGGTGGCCTGGTGGCTGGGTCCGTATCCGGTGGTCAGGCCGGGGAGTCCGCCGACGATGTTGACGTTGAGGTTCGGCTCGGCGATGTCCAGGCACAGGAAGTCGTAGGCCCGGCGGGCGGCGAACACCGAGTAGGTCGATGCGAACGGGATCAGGCCGGTCTCGGCCATGCCCGCCGCGGCGCCGAAAAGCAACTGCTCGGCCATGCCCATCTGGAAGAACCGGTCCGGGAACGCCTCGGCGAAGATGTGCATGTCGGTGTACTTCGCGAGATCGGCGGACAGGCCGACGATCCGGTCGTCCTCCTGGGCCGCCGCGACCAGCGCGTGACCGAACGGTGCGGCGGTGGTCCGCTGCCCCGGGTCGACGAAGGAGGCGATCATCGCCGAGGTCTTGAGCTTGGGAGCGGTGGTGGTCATCGGACGTCCTCGCGGTTGTGGCCGGCGGTCAGCTGGTCGCGGCAGATCTGCCATTCGTCTTCGTCGATGCGCATGAAGTGCGCCTTCTCCCGGGTTTCGAGCAACGGAACGCCCTTGCCGACGCGGGTGTCGCACAGGACGATCGCCGGGGATCCGGTCGGGGCGGCCTCGGCGAGGGCCGCATCGAACGCGTCGAGCAGCGCAGCGGTGTCGTTGCCGTCGACCCGGTAGGTGCGCCACCCGCAGGCCGTCCATTTGTCGTGGACCGGTTCCGTGCTCAGCACTCCGCGGGTGGCGCCGTCGGCCTGCAGTGCGTTGATGTCGACCATCGCAATGAGGTTGCCGAGCCGGTGGTGGTGCGCGCTCATGGCCGCTTCCCAGGTCGACCCTTCGTCGAGTTCGCCGTCCGACAGGAAGTTGAAGACCCGTGCCGGCGAATCCTGGTGACGCAGGCCCAGTGCCATGCCGACCGCGATCGGAAGGCCGTGGCCGAGCGAGCCGCCGGAGATCTCCATGCCGGGGGTATAAGTCGACATGCCCGACATCGGCAGGCGCGAATCGTCCGAGCCGTAGGTGAGCAACTCGTCGTGGGAGATGATCCCCGCCTCCGCGAGCGCCGCGTACAGGCCGATGGCGTAGTGGCTGTCGACAGGAGGAACCGGTCGCGGCCGTCCCAGTGCGGGTCGTCGGCGCGGAAGCGCAGATGGTCTCCGTAGACGGTGGCGAGGATGTCCGCGGCGCCGAGCGCCTGGCCGACGTAGCCCTGGCCCTGTTCCTGGCCCATGTCGATCACGTTGTGCCGGAGTCGGTAGGCGAATTCGTCGATGGCGGCGAGTCGCTCGTTCCGGGTCGGGGCGATGTCGGGACGGGGATGCGCTGTGGTGGTCACAGAAGTTCCTTTTCCTTGGTGCTCGATGCCGCGGCGGTCCCACCGGACAGGGGCCCCGGGGCTATCGGAAGGGTGTGAGTTCGACCGGCCGGCCTGATCGGCGAGACGACGCTCGGTCGGTCCCCAGGTCTCACGGGTGACGAGGGCGCAGACGAGACCGACGAGGCCGTAGAAGCTGAAGAGCAGGGCCGGGCCGATCCAGCCGAAGGCGAAGTAGAGCAGCGCGGTGATGAACGGGGTGAACCCGGAGACCATCGCCGAGATCTGGTAGGCCAGCGATGCGCCCGAGGCGCGGCGGGCTGCCTGGAACAGTTCGGGGAACCAGGCGCCCTGCGCTCCGGCAAGGGCGTTCTGGCAGACGGCGTACGCGATCACGACGGTGGCCAGGATCAGCACGAACGTGCCGGTGTTGACCAGGAGGAACATCGGGACCCCGAAGAGGGCGGCGAACGCGCAGACTCCGAGATACACCGGGCGGCGGCCGATACGGTCGGTCAGGGTGGCCCAGCCGATCGTGGCGAAGATGCCGATCGCCGAGGCCACACACAGCGCCAGCAGGGTTTCCGATTTCCCGGCGAGGCCGTTCTCGTGCAGGTAGGAGATCATGTAGGTGATCGAGACGGCGTAGCCGGCGGTTTCGGCCACGCGCAGGCCGATGCCGCGGAGGATGTCGCGCCAGTCCTTCTTGACGGAGTCCAGGATCGGGGAGGCAGCGATCTCGCCGCTGTCCTTGACGTCCTCGAAGACCGGGGACTCGGGCACCTTGGACCGGATGATCAGTCCGACGACGACGAGGACGATGCTCGCGAGGAACGGCACCCGCCACGCCCAGTCGCCACCGAGGTGGACGCTGAACAGGAATACGAGGTTGGCCAACAGCAGCCCGACGGGGAATCCCGCTTGGACGATGCCGGTATAGCGGCCCTTCGATTTCCACGGCGCGTGTTCGTAACTCATCAGGATCGCTCCGCCCCATTCGGCGCCGAAGGCGAGTCCCTGGATGATGCGGACGGTCACCAGCAGCGCCGGTGCGACGAGACCGACCTGGCCGTAGGTCGGAAGCAGGCCGATGGCGAAGGTGGCCAGGCCCATGACGATCAGTGAGGCGACGAGGACCGGCTTGCGCCCCACCTTGTCTCCGAGGTGGCCACCGAGGACCCCCCGAGAGGTCGTGCGGCGAATCCGACGCCGAGGGTGGCGAAGGCGGCGAGGGTTCCGATGACGGGATCACCGCTGGGGAAGAAGGCCGTCCCGAAGTACAACGCTGCGGCGGTGCCGAAGCCGATGAAGTCGTAGGTCTCGATGACGGCGCCGACAGAGGAACCGATCGCGACGCGTTTGGCGTCCTTGGTGCCTCGACGGGACCTCGCATCTTAAGAGCTTCTGTGCTCATGAATTTCTCCTTGCGGACCGAGAATACGGCCGCTGGTGCGACGGGGAAAGAAGATGTCGACTGTCAACAGTGAGCCCAGTGTGAGCGCGGCCACCCCCTCATGTCAACTGTCAGTAGGCAACGGTTGACTGTTGACAGTCAGCACAGTTAGCGTGGTCCCCATCACCTTCCAGGAGGTTCTCGTGTTCCACGATCGGCTCGGCTGCTCGACGATCAGCTTCCGCCACCTAGACCTGCCCACGGCGCTACGAACCATCGCCGGCCTGGGCTTCACCGAGATCGATCTCGGCGCTCTACCCGGAGTCTGCGATCACGTTCCGTTCGTGCTCGACGCGGACGCCGTCGATCGGGTCGCCGACGACGTGGCAGCCTCGGGCCTGCGCGTCCGTAGCGTCAACGGCGACATCGGTGACCTCGACGCGCCGTTGACCCCCGAAGAACAGGACCGGCGGGATCACCATCTCGACCGGTTGCTGACCCTCACCTCTCGCATCGAGGCACGCGCCCTGGTGCTGCCGTGCGGACACCTCGACGACCGGCCGATACGGTCCCTCGACGAAGACCTCGACACCGTCGCGGCACAACTCGAGCGGGCACACGTGCGGGCCCGGGACTTCGGGGTGGGCCTGTGGACCGAATCCCTCCACGTCCACCGACTGTGCTGCGACATCTCTCGCGCCGCCCGGCTGACAGCACGACTGTCCCCCGGCATCGGCGTGGTGATGGACTTCAGCCACATCGTCGCCTCGGGCGGAGATCCCATCGATTTCGTCGACCTGTTCGCCTCGCGCATCACGCACGTCCACCTCCGGGACGCCGTGCCCGGAAACATCAAGCTCAGCATCGGCAACGGGCACGCCGACTTCGCCGGCGGCCTCGCCGCCCTCGACGCCCGCGGGTACACCGGGCATTTCGCCCTCGAACTCGAGACCCGCGACATCACCGACCCCGAGCGACCCGAAAGTGCCTCTCGGGCAGCTCGATTCGTCACCACCCTTATCCCCTGACCCAACCTTCAAGGAGAAAACCCATGTCCTCGATCCGACGCACCGCAGTCGTCACCGGAGCGACCTCCGAGCGCGGCATCGGCCTCGCCACCGCCCGTCGCTACGCCGAGGACGGCTGGGCCGTCGTCGTCCTCGATCTGGACGGTGAGAAATCCGCCAAGGTCGCCGCCGAGATCGGCAGCGAGTACTCCGTCCCGTCCTTCGGACACGAGGTCGACGTGGCCGACGAGGCGTCGGTACAGGCAGCGCACGATGCCGTCGCCGCGGAAGTCGCCGCGGGAAGCCTCCCGCCCGTCGGAGCGGTCGCGAACATCGCCGGCATCACCTCGCCGGTGCCGTTCCTCGAAACGAGCCTCGAACTGTGGAACAAGGTGATGGCCGTCAACGCCACCGGCACCTATCTCGTCACCCGGGCATTCCTGCCGGGCATGATCGAGAACGGATGGGGACGCATCGTGAACATGTCGTCGGTCTCCGCCCAGCGTGGCGGCGGTGTCTTCGGCAAGGTCCCCTACTCGTCGGCGAAGGCCGCGGTCCTCGGATTCACCAAGTCCCTCGCCCGCGAGCTCGGCGACTGCGGCGTCACCGTCAACGCGGTCACCCCCGGCGCGGTCGACACCAGCATCCGCGTCGGCAGCACCCCGGAGCAGGAGGCCGCCATCTGCCGCGACGTTCCCATCGGACGCACCGCCACCACCCGTGAGGTGGCCTCGGTCATCACGTTCCTGTCGTCGGAGGACGCTGCCTACCTGACCGGTACGACCGTCGACATCAACGGCGGCAGCCACATGCACTGACCACTCCGTCCGGTGTCCGCTCATGCACCCTCGTGGTCGGACACCGGACGGCACCGTTTTCACTTCGGTCGCCGGACGAGCACCATGACAACAACGCCATTCTTCGCCCCATTCGGTAGCAGCCCCGACGTGGAACTGCAGCCGTGGCAGTCGCGCGCCGACTGCCGTCTCATCGATCCCTCGATCTTCTTCCCGCCGGACGACGAATCGCGCGGGATGCGGCAGCGCGTGAACGGACGGCGAAACGGATCTGCACGTCGTGCCCCGTCCGCATCCCCTGCCGCGACTACGCGCTGGAAACCCGCGAACGTCACGGGATCTGGGGAGGAACATCCGAATCGGACCGCCGCAGGGGAAGACCGACCTCGGACCGCGCTCGGACAACTCACACACTCGGGATGAATCCATAGGGTGAATTCGTGGCCGAGCGCCACTCCCCTGGTGAAATGCAGTGTTCGCCGCTGTGTTCATATCGCGGAAGCACTGTCGCCGTATCGATCCCGGCCTATACTCGCGCAATGTTGATCATCGGAATCATTCTGTTCGGACTGCTCGTCGGCGCGGCGGCACAGCTCATCGTGGGCAGGTCCGGAACCGGGATCGACTGGACGCTCGCGTTCGTCGCGGGCGTAGGGGGTTCGTTCGTCGGTGGTCTGCTCATCAGCCTTCTCGCAGGTGACGGACTCGAACTGCGTCCCAGCGGGATCATCGGCTCCCTCGCCGGCGCGATCATCGTGACCGCCGCCTGGTCGGCCTGGAAGGCACGGTCGCGTCAGGCCTAGCATCCTCGGTCCACCGTCGTTCCGGGGCCCGAGCGCTGACACGCTCATTCGTCGGGCTCCTCGTCGAATCTGCGTCGCGCTTCCTCGATGCGAGGAAGATTTGTCGACGCCCACAGCAGCAGGGCGTCGATCGGTTCGCGCACCGTCTTCCCCAGTGGCGTGATGCGGTATTCGACCGCGACGGGACGGGTGTTCACCACCCGGCGTTCGACGATTCCGTTGCGTTCGAGTCTGCGCAGCGTGGTCGTCAGGGATTTCTGCGTGACCTCGGGAACGGCGCGCCGCAGCTCGTTGAAGCGGCGCGGAGCCTCGCACAATTCGGTGAGCACGCTCAGGGACCACTTGTCGAGGATCTGTCCCAACAGTTCCCGGTGGGCGGCGACGGCGAGCAGATCGTGGTAAGCGGTATCCGACATGAAACCTGGTTTCGTTGAAGTGACTTCCAGCTACCAAGTATAAATCGGATACCACTCGGTTCCGATCCCAGGAGAAGTTCGTGCCCGTCACCTTGTTCAGTCCCGAAGGCATGCTGCCGAACGCGCCCTACCACCACGTCGCCGTCTCCACCGGCACACGACAGGTCCACCTCGCCGGACAGGTCGCACACATGCCGGACGGCTTACCGATTCCTACCGACCTGGCCGGTCAGGTGTCTCAGGCACTGCGCAGCGTCGCACGAGGCCTGGACGGAGTGGGCGCAACCTTCCGCGATGTGGTGCGCCTGACCTTCTACGTCACCGACTGGCATCCCGAGAAGATCGAACAGTTCATGGCCGGTGTGCAGACCGTCGCGCAGGAGATCGATCTGCCCGATCCGATGCCGCCGGCATCGCTGATCGGTGTCGCGGCACTGTATGAACCCGCGGTGCTCGTGGAGATCGACGCCACTGCGATCCTCGGGGAGTGAGCGTCGTGTGTCAGGCCGCACAGACCCCGAAGACCGGGAACCCGTCGTCGCACGCAGTGGACCGGAACGCCACCCGAACCCGCGCCTCGGCGCATTCGGGGAACGATCCTTCGATCCTCGAGTAGAGCCACGGCCCGTCGTCGAGTTCGACGATCGCGAGGGTGACCGCGTTGTCGTCCTGTGCGCCGACGTCGAGCGGTTCGACGACCTTCCAGGACACGATCGAGCCGGTGCCGGAGCAGTGAGCGGACTCGAGGTTCGCGCCGCCGCAGGAGGAGCAGCGCGCTGTCTCGGGAGCGTGAAGCGTCGTGCAGCTTCCGCAGCGCAGGATCGTCATGCAGTTCTGCGTCGCGTGGGGCGCCATCGCGGTCCTTCCGTCAACGGAGAATGTCCGAGCCACGAAGCGATCCGTCGTAGAGGGGCGGGACCCCCGACGGCCGATGACGTGGCTCCGATCATCGGCCCCTATTCGAAGGTAGGTCGACCCGGGACCTTTTCCATCGGTACGCGAGCACACAGATCATGGGGGTTCGCTGGTCGCAGCGCACAATGCCGGGTCGGTCGACAGGGCCGTTCGGGCCACCGAATGCCACTTGGACAAGCGCCCAAAATAGGCCCCTGACCTGCAGGTCCGTCCCGATCAGAAGTGATCCAGCTCGCACCGGCACCCGGTGCCACCCTCGGACACTGTGCGCTCAGCCCGAACCACAACCGAAACAGTGTGCAGACGCACCGGTGAACCGAGGGACGTTCGTCCTTACCGTGGAAGACAGCGGCACCCGCTTCGCCGGGTCGACTCGCCGCTGTTCGACCGTCCCCCCTTCGCGGATCGACCGGTCGCAGACACCCCACCGGTTGTGAGGAGCTCTTCCCCGTGACGACCGCACGCGACGTGCGCGCACCCCTCGTTCCGCGCGATCTGCCGACGCCTCGGCCGCCGCACTCCCCCGATCGCTCGACTCCGGTCCGAAGGCGCGACTTCCCGGGTTCGAGCCGTCAGTCAAGAGTACTGGCGCAGGCGATGCGGATGTCGGTGCGTCCGCTGCTCGGGCTGTGGAGCCGCTCGACGGCGCTGCCCTGGCCGACGGGTCTGCTGGACGCCGCCGGAGCGTTGCTCCCCGCGATCGAGGGACGGTGTGCGCTCCCGTCCGGTTGCCGAACTGCACAGGTTCCTGGTGGAAGGCCCGAGAACGGGATTCGATCGTGTGATGCTCTATCTGCACGGCGGCGGCTTCCTGTGCGGCGGGATGCGCAGCCACCTCCGCCTCGTCTCGCGGATCTCCGATGCCGGCCGCACCCCCGTGCTCATGGTCGACTACCGAATGTTGCCGAAGCACTCGATCGACGACGCCGTCGACGATGGTGTCGAGGGTTATCTCTTTCTGCTCGCCGCCGGTTACCGGCCCGAGCAGATCGTGATCGCCGGTGATTCCGCCGGCGGTTATCTGGCCTTCATGGTGTCGCTCGCGTTGCGGGACCGAGGCGTGCCGGTGCCGGGAGCGATCGTCGCCCTGTCCCCGCTCACCGAGCTGGATCCCGCCCGCAAGCTCGGTCACTCCAACGCCGCACACTGCGCGCTGCTGCCCGGCAACGCACTCGAAGCGCTGGCCGACCTTGCAGGACCTCGCGGGGAGTCGGGACGGATCTGCCCCGCCGACGCGGATCTGTTTGGCATGCCGCCCATGCTCATCCAGGCCGGCTCGCACGAATTGTTCCTGGTGGACGCGGAGTCGATGGCCGACCGTCTCGCCGACGCCGGTATCGCGTGCGAACTGCAGGTCTGGGACCGGCAGGTACACGTTTTCCAGGCCGCCGCGGATCTGCTACCCGAAGGAGTCCGCGCGATCGGCGAGATCGGACGGTTCGTTCGCAGCGCCGTGCCCGGCTCCCGATAACAGGCCGTCATCCGGGCGAAGGTGGACCTTCCGAATCGGGCGCGAGCACGGCGGCGCCGAGCCAGTGGCACAGCGCGAGCGCGTTCTCGAGGTCGAGTCGACACTCGCGGACACTGTGCCCGATCTGCTCCTCCGCCTTGCTGATCCGGTAGGCGACCGAATTCCGGTGCAGATGCAGCTTTTCCGCGGTGGCGACGAAACTTCCTCCGCTGGAGAGGAATTCCCGCAGCGTGTGCCGCAGTTGCGCGGCGGCGGGATCGTCGGCGGCGAGCCGGCCGAGCACATCCCCCACCCAGCCGCGGGCCCACTCGAGATTCGTGCACATCAACGCGACCGCGCCGACCTCGTCGATCGAGACGAGACGCGGACCCGGCAGAGCCGATGTCAGAGCCACCTCCCGCGCCTGCGCCGCCTGCCGATGGGTGCGGACGAAACCGTCGATCCCCTCCTGCGGCGCGCCGACGGCGACACCGACGGGTCGCTGCCATGCCGCGACGATCCCGGACAATCCGCTCGGGTCGATGCGATCGACCGTGCCGAGCGGGATCCATGCCCAGGCGGTGTACTCGTCGAACTGCTCGAACAGCACCCGACCTCCCCGCCCGAGATGTTCGGCCAAGGCCGTCACTGCCTGCTCGAGGCCGTTCCATTCGGTGCCGGACCGGTCCCCGCCGACCACCTCGATATCGTCCGTCCAGACGATCACCCCGAGGTGGTGCTGGCCCAGCCGGTAGCCGAGGGTGCGCTCGGCGTCCCCCACCTCGATCGGTCGTCCGGCCAGGATGTCCTGGATGCGGGCGGTCCGGGAGGCGTTGCGGTTGAGCAGCCAGGTGTCGCGCTCGGTCTCGTAGACCCCGAGCAGCTTCTGCGACACCCCGTCGATCCCGGCGGAGAGTTTCATCAGGATCTCCACGCCCGCCTGCATCACTGCCGCGGCGTCGTCGCTGAGTCCCGCCAGCACCTCGAGGCACCAGCGCATGATGCTGTCCTGCGCGAGCCGGTTGCTGCGGTCGACCACCGAGACCGGGAAACCCTGCCGGGCCAGCACACGCACCAGCGAGTAGGACGCCGCCGGGATCTCGATCTCGGCAAGATCGTCCCGCAGGAACCGGGTGATGGCTGCGACACCCTCCTCGGCGGCCTGGGCGAGGGAGCGGCGGGTGTGGCGGTCGGTGGACATCGCCTCGATCTCGGCCGAGATCCGCTCGGTCATGTACTGCGTGATCTCGGCCTGCCGCGTCGTCGACAGGTCGGCGACCGCCTCGATCAGTGCACGCGTGGCGGGTCCGGGATCGCCCACTCTGTGGGTGTCCGGTCCGATCTCGTGAGGATTCATCGTGTCCGATTCCGGAGGCTGCGGCGTCTGTCCGGGTGCACTGCCCTCGCCGAGCGCACCGCCTCGACCGTAACGGCTCGGGGCGGGCCGCCACCGCGGATCGGGGCGTCCATCGGGCAACGATCGTGCCGACACTCACGCCGGGTGTTGTCCGGACCCGTCGGTTGCGCCGCCTAACCTGTCACGGTGAGTGAATCAGGCCGAGCGCGGTTCGGCGCGATGGAGGACGCGTTGGTGCGGGACGACCGCCTGCGCCTCTTCTCGTTCGCAACGGCCGAGAAAAGGGTGCACTACCTGTGGGTTCTGCGCGCATTCGATCATGCGCGCGGCAACTACTCGGTGCTGCTGCACGCCGGCGACGTCGAGAACGTCCTCGCCCGGCTCCCGGAGCGAGCGGCGACGACGTGCCCGATTCCTCCGAGATCCCGGCCCTGCTCGAGCAGCTGCACGCGTGGGGTGTGCTCGAACGCAGCTACGACGGATCCCGGGCGGCGACGCTCGCCGAGTACCGCAACCGGCACTACGTCTACCAGTTCGGGCAGGCCGGTTACCGGGTGTTCCGCGCCGTGGAGGACGTGCTGTCCTCCCGTGGGGAGGACGTCTCGCTGTCGCGTCTGGCCCTCCCCGATCTGCTCGCCGACCTGAACGATCTCGCCGATGCGAACGCGGCCGGCGACGGCGAACTGGTCTACCGGAAGTTGAGTCGCCTCGACGCGACGCTGTCGGACATGGCCGAGCGCGCTGCCCGTTTCTATCTCGTCCTCGGCGAGCTGCTGCGCACCACCGAGGTCACCCCGGAGACCTTCCTCGCCCACAAGGACGCGCTGCTCACCCACATGCGTGAGTTCAGCACCGATCTGGCCCGCTACGCCCCGAAGCTTTCCGCGGCGCTCGACCGGGTGCAGGCCACCGGGGTTCAGAAGCTCACCGCGGCCGCGGCCCGGCACGACGAGCGGGTGCTGCTCTCGTTCGAGGAACGCGAAGCGGACTGGGCGCAGCGCTGGTGGGGCATCGAACACTGGTTCGTCGGTGTGGGCTCCGAACCGAGCGAATCCGAACGCCTGCGCGGCGCGACCATCAACGCGATCTCCGCGGTGCTCGGGCTGCTGCGCCGGCTCACCGAGCAGCGTCGTGGGGGTGTCAGCCGCGAGTCGCAGCTGCGGCATCTCGCGGGCTGGTTGCTGCCGCGCCGTCCGAGGAGGCCGCGCACGCGCTGTTCGATGCGGTGTTCGACCTGGGGCGGCCCCGACACTTCTCCGTCGCCCATCCCGATGCCGACATCGTGCCGGTCACCCGGTCGTGGTGGGACGCGCCTCCCGTGGAGATCGCCCGCACCTCGCCGAGACCGGCCGGCGCCCGCAGCGGGA
>LATQ01000001.1:1247137-1261949 GCA_001017865.1 Rhodococcus sp. IITR03 | reverse complement strand
CGACCGGGACGGACGTCACCGGCCTGACGGTGCACGTGGGAGCGCGCATCGGGCGCGGCGGCCGTCCCGGCGAGGTGCTCGTCTCGAGCCACGTGCGTGAGCTGGCCGGTGGGTCGGGACTGCAGTTCGCCGACAGGGGATCGCATCGGCTCGCCGGTGTGCCGGGCAAGGTCCGCCTCTTCGCCCTGACCGGCGGCCGTCCGTCCCTGCAGGCACCACGGAAGCGGGTCTCGCTCAACCCCTTCGACCGCGCCGTTCTCCGAGCGGCGCGACGCACGCCGCAGGTGCTGCGTTCGGCTGCCGCACACGCGAACGCCCAGCAGCGGCGGCGCTCGGACGACTGAACACGGTCTGCTGAGCACGAACATCGAGGACCGTTCGGCCCGACCGCGCTCACCGGATCGCGACCGCGCTCACCGGATCGACACCCACACACCCCACCCATATGGTCTGCGTCACATTCGATCGCGGAACGGTTCGCGGCAACGCGGCCGGAGGGGAGCGTGCACATGTGTGATGTTCTGGGACGACTGCACACGGCCGGGGTATCCCGGCGAAAGTTGTTGGCCAGTTTCGCCGTCGGCGCGACGGCCGTGGCGGCCACCGCATGCAGTCCCGGTGCCGACACCGCCGTTGCGGCTCCGACACCCGATCGCCGGTTCGCGCCGGAGCCGTATCGAGGCAACGGACACGCCTGGTCCTGCTCGGCACCTCGGGTGGTCCTCCCTACTGGCCCGGGAGCGAACGCGAAGGCATCTCCTCCGCCGTCGTGGTTGGAGACCGGTACTACCTCGTCGACGCCGGTCACGGTGTCATGCGACGCCTACGCGGGGCGGAACTCGGACCCAACTTCGCCACCGACCTCGACGGCCCCCTCGACGCGCTGGGCGGCATCTTCCTGACGCATCTCCATTCCGATCACGTTGTCGACCTCAACAACATCCTCACCGAGGGGATCTACAACGGACTGCAGCACGTGGAGAAAATCCCCGTCTACGGCCCGGGCAATCGCGGAGTACTTCCACCCCTGTTCGGGGAGGGCCCCGCACCGGAACCCGTGGCACCGGGCAATCCCACACCGGGCACCCGGGAGATGACCGACCTGCTCGTGCAGGCGTTCGCCACCGACTTCAACGACCGCCTGTTCGACAACCGTAAGCCCGCCCCCGACGCCTTGTGGGAGGCCTTCGACGTTCCGGTACCGGCGCAGTATCTCGCCGATCCGAACGGTAATCCCTGCCCGGACATGGAACCGTTCACCTTCTTCGAGGACGACCGCGTCCGGGTGTCCGCGATCCTGGTCGACCACGCTCCCGTCTTTCCCGCTCTCGCCTACCGTTTCGACAGCGACGACGGGTCGATCGTCTTCTCCGGGGACACCGGCCCCACCCCCAATCTCGTGAAACTCGCACGGGGAGCGGACGTTCTGGTGCATGAGGTGATCGACCCGCCTGGCCGGAATCGTTGTTCCCCGAACCCCGCACGGATGCTCAGGAAGGGCTCTACCAGCACCTCATCCAATCCCACACCCTCATCGAGGATCTCGGTCCGATCGCCCAGGAAGCCGGCGTGGGAACCTTGGTGCTCTCGCACATGGTCCCGGGCAATCGCCCCGATTCCACTTGGGAAGGATGCGGCGCCGGATTCGACGGGCGCCTGGTCATCGGCCACGACCTCGACGTGGTCGGCGTCGGAGCCCCCGCCTGACCCACGTGCGTCGGAGACGCAGCCCGAGTCCGTTCTATCCGCCCGTGTAGAACGCACTCGTCCGCTCGGCGGCGGCGCGTGCCTGTTCGGGGTCCTCGCCCGCGGCGATGTCGGCCTCGCACCAGGCCGCGCTGCTGTCGCGGACGAACTGCAGACCTTCCTCGGACATCGACCACGTCTCGAATTCCTTCGGATCCACCGCCTCTCCCGATTCGATGTGCAGGCCGAGTCCGAGAAGGGCCTGATCCCAACCGATACCGACCGCGCCGGGTCCGTACTGCTCCCAGTGCTCGTCGGGACGGGCGATGTGTGTCAGTTCCAGGCGCGCACGGTCTCCCGGTTCGGCAGGACCGACACCTCGATCCAACTCACCTGACCCGCGAATTCCCAGGTGGCCGTGAACGTCCGGGGCGGTTCGCAGGTGAGGACCTCGCCACCGGCGTTGCCTGGAGCTGGTACCGGCCACCGACCTCGAGGTCGCCCTCGACGGGCAGGAACCAGCGGGGGATGCGCCGCGGGTCGGTGCACGCCTCCCACAGGTCCTCGGCGCTCGTGCGGTAGCTGCGCGAGATCGTGACGACCTTGGCCTCGCGGCCCTCGACGGTGCGACGCCCGACCGTGCGGCGACTCGTCTCGTTGCTCGTGATCACGTTCTTCATGAGGATTTCCTTCTCTCGTCGGAAGCAGGGAGCGCGGGCGGGACGGCGTCGCAGCTCCGCCGCTCACGCTTGCCGCGCGCGATCTCGGTCTCCAGCGCGTCCAGAGCCGCGAAGACCGGGGGATGCAGACCCGCCAGCCAGTCCTCGAGTTCGACGAGGACCGCGGGATCGAGTTCGTAGTAGCGGCGGGTGCCGTCCTTGTGGACAGCTGCGAACCGCTGGTCGCGCAGGATCTTGAGATGTTGCGAGACCGCCGGCTGGGAGATGGAGAACTCCCGGCCGATCGCCGCGGCGATCTCACCGGCCGCCTGCGGGCCTCCCGCGAGCAGTTCGAGAATGCGGCGGCGAACCGGATCTGCGAGGACCTCGAACCCGTGCATGGACCCCACTATATAAGTTTCTACTTATATTGGCCAGAAGCACGGTCCTGCTCCCTAGACTTCGATGCATGACGACAACAACGCGCGTCTCCGAGGAAAAGGTCGACCGAGCGGTCATCGACAACCGGCTCCCTCGGTCGCCCGCCTGTTGCTCGACCGAGTGTCCACCACGCCCGACGCCGAGGCCTTCCGCTTCCCCGACGGGGCCGGCGGCTGGACCTCGGTCACCTGGGAACAGACCGGAGACCGGGTGCGGCTGCTCGCGGCCGGCCTGATCTCCCTGGCATCGAATCCGAGGACCGTGTGGCCCTCGCATCGTCCACCCGGTACGAATGGGTGCTCTCCGACCTCGCCGTCATGTGCGCGGGCGCCGCGACCACCACCGTCTACCCCACCACCCACGCCGACGACGTGGCGTTCATCGTCGCCGACTCCGGCAGCCGCATCGTCATCGCCGAGGACGCCGGGCAGGTCGAGAAGCTCGTGAGCCACCGCGGCGATCTGCCGACGTGGCGAAGGTCGTGGTCGTCGACGGCACCGGCGACGGTGATTGGGTCATCAACTTCGACGAGCTCGCCGAACTGGGCCGCAGCCTGCTCGCCGAGGACTCCGGAGCGGTGCTCAACCGCATCCACAGCATCAGGCCGAGCACCTGGCCACACTCATCTACACCTCGGGCACCACCGGCAAGCCCAAGGGCGTGCGCCTGCCGCACTCGGCGTGGACCTACGAGGCCGCCGCCATCGATGCGCTGCACATGCTCAGCTCCGACGACCTGCAGTATCTGTGGCTGCCGCTGTCGCACGTCTTCGGCAAGGTGCTGCTCACCCTCCCCCTGCAGATCGGCTTCCCCACCGCGGTGGACGGGCGCGTCGACAAGATCGTCGAGAACCTCGCGGTCGTCCGCCCGACCTTCATGGGTGCGGCCCCTCGCATCTTCGAGAAGGCCCACGCGCGCGTCGAGGGAATGATGGAGGAGGAAGGCGGCGCCAAGAAGAAGATCTTCGACTGGGCCGTGGGCGTGGGCCGGAAGGTCTCGAAAGCGAAGCAGGCCGGCAGGTCGCCCGGACTGCTCGCCAAGCTGCAGCACGGCCTCGCCGACAAGCTGGTCTTCTCCACCATCCGCGAACGCTTCGGTGGTCACCTGCGGTTCTTCATCTCCGGTTCGGCGGCGCTCAACCCCGAGGTCGGCGAATGGTTCGACGCCGTCGGCATCCCCGTCCTCGAGGGTTACGGCCTCACCGAAACCTCTGCCGCGACATTCGTCAACCGTCCCTACGCCAACCGCATCGGCACGGTGGGCTGGCCCGTCCCGGGCACGGAGGTCCGCATCGCGGAGGACGGCGAGGTGCTCGTCCGCGGCCCCGGTGTGATGACCGGCTACCACAACCGGCCCGACGCGACCGCCGAGTCGCTCTCCGACGACGGATGGTTCCACACCGGCGACATCGGCAGCCTCGACGACGAGGGCTATCTGCGCATCACCGACCGCAAGAAGGACATGTTCAAGACGTCGCAGGCAAGTACGTCGCCCCGTCGTCGCTGGCAGCGACCTTCAAGGCATGTGCCCATACGCCTCGGAGATCGTCGTCTACGGCGAGGGCAGGCCCTACTGCGTGGCGCTGGTGGCGCTCGATCCGGAATCCATCGGCGAATGGGCGAACAAGAACGGTGTGAGCGGGTCGTTCGAGGACATCGCACGGCACGACAAGACCCACGAACTCGTCTCCGGCTACATCGACGATCTGAACCTGCAGCTCAATCGGTGGGAGCAGATCAAGAAGTTCACGATCATCGAGCGTGAACTGTCGATCGAATCGGGCGATCTGACGCCGAGCATGAAGTTGCGCAGGAAGGTCGTCGTCGACAACTTCGCCGACAGGCTGGCAGGCCTCTACGAAGGGTGACGGCCTATCCTGGGTCTCATGATGAGTAGTGCACGACCGAATTTTCTGCAGCGGATCGGCTACATGTTCGGTCGCGCGCTACCGCCCGAGATGCGGCAGTGGGTACGCGACGACGTCCTGGGCCCCGGCGGAACACGCCGCTACCTGCTGCGATGGAATCTGCCGATCATCCCGCTGCTCCTGCTGTTCCTGCTGATCCCGGGGCCGGTGTGGATCCCGATCGCGATGATGCTGTTGCTGCTGCTGCCGTGGGTCTACTTCTCGGTGGCGTTGATGCCCATCTGGCAACGGCACCGCCTCCAGCAGCACGGTCTCGATCCGGAGCTGCTCAGCGCGAAGGCACGCGCCCGCGCCGCGCGCGAACGAGAGGACTACGAGCGCCGTTTCGGCCGCGCGTCCTGATCGGGCCTCCCCCTGTGCGGGGCAGCGCGTCCGCTTATCCTCGCACCATGAGTGACGCCCCTGCCTTCACAGCCACAGCAGACCTCGCCGACGAGATCGGCCCGGACATCCGCAGCTGCGACACGCAGTTCATCCAGTTCGGCGGCCGCACCGAGTTCGTCGGCCCCATCACCACCATCCGCTGCTTCCAGGACAACCTGCTCGTCAAGCAGACTCTCTCCGAGCCGGGCAACGGCGGCGTGCTCGTCGTCGACGGCGGTGGCAGCATCCACACCGCGCTCGTCGGCGACATCATCGCCGGTCGCGGTGTCGACAACGGCTGGGCCGGGGTCATCGTCAACGGCGCGGTCCGCGACTCCGCGATCCTGCGCACGCTCGACATCGGTATCAAGGCCCTCGGCACCAACCCGCGCAAGAGCACCCAGACCGGCTCCGGTGAGAAGAACGTGCCCGTCGAGATCGGCGGCGTGACGTTCAACCCGGGCGAGATCGTCTACAGCGACTCCGACGGCGTCGTCGTCCGCGCCGAGAACTGATCAGCCGAGCGCGCGGGTCGACCCGCTATTCGTGCGCGACCCGCGCGCTCGCCCCGGCGATCTCCACCACGTCGCCCACCTTCAGCTGACGGCCGCGACGCACCTCCACGTCACCGTTGACCGACACCAGGCCGTCGGCGATCACTTCCTTGGCCTCCGCACCCGACTCGATGAGGCTTGCGAGCTTGAGGAACTGACCGAGCCGGATCGACTCGTCACGGATCGGTACATCGAATGCGTCGGACATGGCACCCATTGTCCCCGACACTGGATCCATGGCCCGCCCCAGCATCATCTGGTTCCGTCGTGATCTCCGACTGAACGATCTGCCCACCCTGCTCTCGGCGACCGAGGCCGCGACGACGTCCTCGCCCTGTTCGTCCTCGACGACGCACTGCTCCGCCCGTCCGGGGCCCGCCGGCGCGACTTCCTCATGGGATGCCTGCGAGCCCTCGACCGGGATCTCGGCGGGCGCCTGCTCGTCGTCGAGGGAGACCCGGTGACCCTGGTGCCGCAGGTCGCCGCCGAGTTCGATGCGACCGCGGTCCACATCAGCTCGGATCACGGGCCCTACGGCACGCGACGTGACCGGGCGGTCGCCGAAGCGCTCGGCGACGTCCCGCTGGTGGCCACCGGCTCGCCGTATGCCGTCACGCCGGGCCGCGTGACGAAACCCGACGGCACTGTATACAAGGTGTTCTCGGCCTTCCGCCGCGCCTGGAACGACCACGGATGGCACACACCCGCGGCGACCGGACCGGACACCGCCGACTGGGTCGACCCGAGCGGCTGCTCCGCACGCGTGCCGATTCCCGAGGCGGGCTACGAACCCGCACCTCCCCCCGGAGAGGCGGCCGCGCTGGTGCGGTGGCGCGAATTCCTCGACGACGGTCTCGAGCGGTACGCCACCGACCGCGACCGGCCGGCCTTCGACGGCACGAGCGGCCTGTCGCCCTATCTGAAATTCGGCTGTATCCATCCGCGGACCCTGCTGCACGACATGAGGAACCGGTCCGACGACGGGGCCGTCACCTTCCGCAGCGAACTGGCGTGGCGCGACTTCTACGCCGACGTCCTGTTCCAGCGGCCCGAGACCGCCCGGACCAACTACAACAGCGACTTCGACGCCATCACCTACGATTCCGGACCCGACGCCGACGCCCTGTTCGCGGCATGGTGCGAGGGCCGGACGGGATTCCCGATCGTGGACGCCGGGATGCGGCAGCTTCTCGCCGAGGGCGTCATGCACAATCGGGTGCGGATGATCGTCGCGTCGTTCCTGACGAAGGATCTGCACCTGCCGTGGTGGCGCGGGGCACGACATTTCATGAAGCATCTGGTGGACGGCGATCTGGCGTCCAACCAACACAATTGGCAGTGGACGGCAGGTAGCGGCACCGACGCCGCTCCCTACTTCCGGGTGTTCAATCCGACCCGGCAGGGCGAGAAGTTCGATCCGAGGGGTGAATACGTGCGCAGGTGGGTACCCGAACTGCGGAGCATCGACGGCGCTCGTGTGCACAGCCTGCCCGACGGCCCTCCGGACGGATATCCGGAACCGGTCGTCGATCACGCACACGAACGTCGCGTCGCTCTGGACAGATACGAGCGGATTCGCTCACCCCGATGAAAAAGACGGCGAAACGACCCATCCGGTCGTGGCGGTGCTCCGAACAACTTCCGGACGGACAACGTGTTCGCCGTACACCCAACGAAAGGACACCGCAGTGCGCGCTCTCGTCGAAGCAGCTTTCATGGCCATCCACAACCCGCTCGTCGACGCATACACCTTCCTGATCAGCGTCCTTCCTGCTTGAGTGGATACGGCGCCGGAGTCCGCTCCGGCGCCGTGACCACTGGGCGCCCCGGCGCCGTCACCACCGGGTGAGCACTCTGCGAACGGGAGGTAGGGCATGGGCATCGAATTCTCGAGCGCCGTCGACGCACCGCGTGACGAAGTGTTCGACTGGCACTCCCGTCCCGGCGCCATCCTCCGTCTGATCCCGCCCTGGCAACCGATGAGCGTCGTCGCCGAGGCCGACTCCCTCGAATCCGGCACGGCCGTCCTCGGTCTCCCCGGCGGACTACGCTGGATCTCCCGGCACAGACCCGAGGATTACGATCCACCAGCGCGTTTCGTCGACGAACTCTCCCACGACGGTCTGTTGTCGCGCCCCGCCACCGTCATCGGCTCGTGGCGCCACGAACACCGCTTCGACGTCGTCGACGAATTCCGCACCCGCGTCACCGATCGCGTCGACACGCCGGTACCGGGCCGTTTCCTCACCCAGACCTTCCGTTACCGGCATCGCCAGCTCGCCGACGATCTCGCGAGCCACCGCTGGTCGCACGCGCAGGGCATCCGGCCCGGGACGGTCGCGGTGACGGGATCGAGCGGACTCGTGGGTACCGCCCTGACGGCATTTCTGTCCACGGGTGGCTACCAGGTCGTCCGCCTGGTGCGCCGGAAACCGCAGCGCCCCGACGAACGACGCTGGGACCCGCAGGATCCGGCGCCGACCTGCTCGAAGGCGTCGACGCCGTCGTCCACCTCGCGGGCGCGTCGATCGCGGGACGGTTCACCGACTCCCACAAGGCCGCGATCCGCGACAGCCGCATCGAACCGACACGCCGACTCGCCGAACTCGCCGCGACGACACCCAACGGTCCTGCGACCTTCGTCTCCGCGTCCGCGATCGGCTTCTACGGTTACGACCGAGGAGACACACCGCTCGACGAGAAAGCGTCACGTGGAACGGGTTTCCTCGCCGACGTCGTCGCCGACTGGGAGGCCGCGGCACATCCCGCGGAGAAGAAGGGCATGCGGGTCGTGCACGTGCGCACCGGCATCGTCCAGACACCTCGCGGCGGAACGCTCCAGTTGATGCGGCCGCTGTTCGCGAGTGGTCTCGGAGGCCGGCTCGGCGACGGCCGGCAGTGGTTCTCCTGGATCGACATCGACGACCTCCTCGAGGTCTATCACCGCGCCCTCACCGACCCGGGCCTGGCCGGGCCGGTGAACGCCGTTGCACCGCAACCGGTGCGCAACGAGGAGTACACCCGAGTACTGGCGTCGGTGCTGCACCGTCCCGCACTGCTGCCCGTCCCCGGTTTCGGCCCACGGTTGCTGCTCGGCGACGAGGGTGCACGCGAGGTCGCCCAGGCCGATCAGTTCGTCGTCCCGAAGGCGCTGATCGACGTCGGGCACCGGTTCCGGCGTCCCGATCTCGAAGCGTCGCTGCGCCATCAACTCGGCCACATCCTGGAGGAGCCGTGAGCGGAAAGCGAGTCCTGGTCACCGGAGCGACCGGTTACATCGGTGGCCGGCTCGCTCCACGCCTGCTCGAGGCGGGTTACCGGGTACGGGTGCTCGCGCGCAGCCCCGACAAACTGCGCGACGTGCCGTGGGCCGACGACGTCGAGATCGTCCGCGGCGACCTCGACGACGCCGAATCGCTGCACGAGGCGTGTCGCGACATCGACGTCGTGTACTACCTGGTGCATTCGATGGGCGGCCGCGACGAGTTCGTCGACGCGGAGAAGCGGGCCGCACAGAACGTCGCCGACGCGGCACGCGACACCGGAGTCTCCCGCATCGTGTACCTCGGTGGGCTGCACCCGGAGTCGGGTGATCTCTCACCGCACCTGTATTCGCGCGCCCAGGTCGGACGCATCCTGACGGATTCCGGTGTGCCGACGCTCGTGCTGCAGGCCGGGGTCGTGATCGGTTCGGGTTCGGCGTCGTTCGAGATGATCCGGCACCTGAGCAACCGGCTCCCCGTCATGACCACTCCGCGCTGGGTGAACAACCGGATCCAGCCCATCGCGGTGCGCGACGTCCTGCACTATCTGGTCGCCGCCGCCGATGCACCCCTCCCCCGCAGCGGCACCTACGACATCGGTGGGCCCGACGTGCTGCGGTACGGCGAGATGATGCAGCAGTACTCGGAGGTCGCCGGTCTGACGAAACGCCGGATCCTCGTCCTTCCCGTCCTCACCCCGAAGCTCGCCGGTCTGTGGATCGGTCTGGTCACGCCGATCCCTCCGCCTCTCGGCCGGGCGCTCCTCGAATCGCTGTCGACCGACGCGGTGATGCGCAATCGCGACGTCGACTCGATCATCCCCCCACCGGAATCCGGCCTCACCGGTTACCGCGACGCCGTCCGGCTCGCCCTCGGCCGTATCGAACGGGGAGAGGTCGAGACGACGTGGACGAACGCGTCACCGGTCGGTGCACCCGCCGATCCGCTTCCGTCCGATCCGGACTGGGCCGGCGAGGTCGTCTTCACCGACGAACGGTCACTCGAGTCGGATTCGTCTCCGGAGAAGGTGTTCGCCGTCGTCGAGAGCATCGGCGGCGAGAACGGTTGGTATTCCTTCCCGTTGGCGTGGACCATCCGCGGCTGGCTCGACCGGTTCGTCGGCGGCGTCGGACTCCACCGGGGTCGCCGCGACCCGAAGACCCTGCACACCGGCGACGCCTGGACTTCTGGCGCGTCGAACGGATCGAACGCCCGACGCTGCTCCGCCTGCGCGCGGAGATGCGGGCACCCGGCGGGGCGTGGCTCGAATGGCGGGTCGAGCCTCTGGAGTCGGGTCGGTCGCGCGTGCACCAGCGGGCGATCTTCTTCCCGCGCGGCGTCGCCGGCCGTCTCTACTGGTACGCGCTGGTTCCCTTCCACGGCATCATCTTCCGCGGGATGCTCGAGAACATCGCGGGCACCGCCGGCCGCTAGAGCGATCCGCTACATCTTTCGCCATCCGCTGCGGCAAATTGCTGTAGCGGATGGCGAATTCGCGAGCGGATCTACCGAGACGACGAATCGGGGGTGGTGTGCGGATCTTCCTCGGGATCCGCACACCACCCCGATCGCTCCGAGAGTTACACGGTGCAGAGCGGTTTGATGTCCTGCAGTCCCTCGGTGGTGGGCGAGGTGAGCATCAGGCACGAGTTGTACCCGCTCGCCTCGACGACGTTCCGGATCTCGCGCCACGCGTCGTCGCTCACGACGGGCGAACGCGACAGCACGAATCCGGAGATGCGCGTCGGGTCACCGACGAATGCCCACGAGTAATCGTCCGCGAGATACGTGACGATGTAGTTGCTCGGTCCGTCGAGCGAATCCTGGAACGGCACCCCCGGGAACGACACGTGCAGTGCGGCAGTGTCGTTCACGCGGGCGTTCCCGATGATCCCGCGACGATCACCGGTGAACGTGGTGCACGAGTTCTCCACGCGCACGTTGCGTTCGTCGAGCAGCGTGTAGAACGCCGTCGTGTCGCGAGCGCAGTCGATGTTGTAGGGAGCCGGATTGGCGGCGAGCTGATACCACTGCCCCACATATCGGTTCACGTCGAGCTCGGGAACCGGGGTGAGCGGGGCTGCGGCGGCGGGCGTGGCGAACAGGAGCGCGCCTGCGGCGGCGATGAACGCCGCCGCAAGCCCCCGAACGCCGTGTCGGGACCTACGCATGTCTTCTACCTTTCCGTCGTCCGGTATCGGTTACTGCTGGGGCATGAGAACGCCGTCGATCAGGTACACGGTGGCGTTCTCGGTCTCGATGCCACCACAGATGACGTTGGCGTCGTTGACGGTCCACATCTCACCCTCGCCGGCGACCTCGACGGTGCCACCCTGGACGGTGGTCTGCGTGCCGGCGATGTCGGCGGTGGTCAGCTCACCGGGAACCACGTGTAGGTGAGGATGTCGGTGAGCAGAGCCGAATCCGTCTGCAGCGTCTGGACGGTCTCCGGCGGCAGGGCGGCGAACGCGTCGTCGACCGGTGCGAAGACGGTGAACTCGCCACCGTTGAGTGTCTCGACCAGGTTGACGTCGGGGTTGAGCTGGCCGGACACGGCCTGCGTGAGAGTGGTCAGGATCGGCACGTTTCCGGCGGCCTCGGCGACGGGCTGGTTCGCGAGTTCCTCGACGGACGACGGGCCGGTCGGGTTCGCGGCGACGTAGTCGGCACAGCCCGGGCCGACGGGGCCGGCAGCGGGAGCAGCGGTTCCCGTTGCAGCAGTGGTGGTTTCCTCGACGATGGTCTCCTCGACGGTTTCCTCCATCGTGGTCTCGTTCGTGTCGCTCCCCGAATCGTCGGAGCATGCCGCGACACCCAGCAGGGACATCGCACCGATTCCGACGGCGGCCAGGCTCTTGCGCGCAGTGATGTTCATGATCGTGGTTCCCTTCGTATGCCGTGGCCGGAAAGCGGCCACGTCGACCAGGTGTGTCACTGAGCATTCGATCCCCGGGGCGGTGCGGATGGGTCGGATCGAAAGAATTTTTTTCGGATCGGTATCCGGTGTTCGACCCATCCGGATCGCGGTCGGCTCCGAATGCAGGTCATGGACAACGTCGAGGATCTCCGACCGGCTCACGTACTCGTGTTGCCCGGTGGGCGTCCGGTCGGCACCACACCGCCACGTCCGTGGCATCCGTCGCAGCTGCGCATGCGTCTGTTCACCGATGCCCTGCGCCTGAGGCTGAGCACGTACGACATCGCGGTCGACCTCGTCGACTACCGGTACTGCGGGTGGAACGACGATCACATGAGCCCGGTCCGCGACGGTCTGCGGGCGATCGAGTCGGTGATCCGGCGTCGCGGGGACGTCCGGTTCGGGCTGGTCGGGCACGCGATGGGTGCGCGGGCGATCGCGCATCTCGCGGCCCAGCACGGCGTCGAGTCGCTCGTCGCCCTGGCTCCGTGGTGGCCGGCCGACGACGCCGACCTGATCCCTGCGGGCCGGCACCTGCTGGTCGCGCACGGTACGGAGGACACCAGGACCGATCCACGGATGGCGCAGAGCCAGACGATGGCGGCGGGAGACCGGGGCGTGAACACGCGCTGGCGGCCCCTGCCCGGAGCCGGACATTTCCTCCTCACCGACCCGCGCTGGTGGGCCGACACCACGGCCGATTTCCTCACGTGCACACTGGCGGGGAAACCGACCACGTGCCCCGGAGACGACCATGCATCCTGACCTTCCCCGCGCAGTCGCGATGATCGGCGACGACGTCGAGTTCCGGGGTGGCCGGGAAGCGGTCGCGCCGGCGATCTACCGGACCTTCGTCCGCCACGCGCAGGCTCGGCCGAGCGCCCCTCGCTCGAGTACCGCGGCTTCAGCTGGGTCATGGACGTCGACGAGACGACGCCCTCGTCCTGGTGGCTGCGTACGCTGATGCGGTTCGAGCCGTGGGACCACTTCGTCGCGAGCGATTCCGACACCTTCCGCGGCCGGGTCGAGGACCAGCTCGTGGCCGACGGGGTGCGGGTTCCGGGCGGGCGGATCACGGCGCTGCTGAACATCCGGCGTCTCGGTCTCGGATCGGATCCGCTGAACCTGTTCTGGTGCCACGATCCGAGTGGTTCCCTGGCCTGTGTGGTCGCGGAGATCCATTCGCGCCGGAACGGACGGCACTGCTACACGCTGCGCTCGGACGAGATCGACATCATCACCCGGGCAGGCGACATGTTCGCGGTTTCGGTCGCCCTGCGGCGGCCCGGCGTCCCGGTGTTCACCGCGACCGTCAGCGGCGAACGGCTGCCCGTCGATCTCACGACGGTTCTCCGTGCTCGGATGTGGATGGGGTGACGCTCGTGGTCGACACGGTTGCCTTGAGTGGAGGGAATGTCCCGGCTAGGCTTTCCCCCGATGAGCGGACTGAGCCGATGACCGGCGTCGGAGGCCATACCGATACCCTCGGCGAACTGCTCGGGCGGGTGGCCCGGCAAGACCCCACGGCGTTCGCCGAACTGTACGACGCGACGCGTTCCCGAGTCTTCGGCATGGTGCTGCGGGTCCTGCGGGATCCCGGCTACAGCGAGGAGACCACCCAGGAGGTCTACCTCCAGGTGTGGAGGTCGGCCGACAAGTACGACCCGCGTCAGGGTTCCGCTCTGTCGTGGATCATCACGCTCGCCCATCGGCGCGCCGTCGACCGGGTCCGAAGCGAACAGTCCGGAGCCGACCGCGAGTCGCAGTACGGTTCGACGAACGTCGACGCGGCCTTCGACTCGGTGAGCGAGGAGGTCGCGCAGCGCGACGATCGCCGCCGGGTGAACGAGTGTCTGGGTTCGCTCACCGAACTGCAGCGACGCTCGGTCGAGCTCGCCTACTACAGAGGCTTTACGTATACCGAAGTGGCAGAAGAACTTTCGTCCCCGTTGCCGACGGTCAAGTCGCGCATCCGGGACGGCCTGAAACGACTGAAGAATTGTCTGGGGGTGACTGTGGATGGCTGATGAGGCGAACGATTCCTCGCGCGATCTGCTCGACATGGCACCCGTCTTCGCATTGGATGCCGTCACGCCCGACGAGCGTCGGGAGCTCGCCGAGCGACTCGCGGAAGCAGACCCGGAGGTGGCCGAACGGTTCGACGCCGAGGTCCGCGAGGTCCACGAGACCCTCGCGGCGATGTCGGCCGCTACCGCGACCGAGCCGCCGCCCGAACTCCGGGTGCGACTGCTCGATCTGGTCCACGCCGAACTCACCGCGAAGGCGCCCGCCGAGAAGACGCACACGGAACGACCCGGTGAGCCGGAGGCGACCGAGGCAGCTCGGGCGGAGGACGATCACCTCCCCCGCCCGTCTCCCTCGACGAGCGCCGCCAGGCCCGACGGCGGAACTTCCTGCTCGCCGCGGCAGCGGCCGTGATCGTCGCGATCGGCGGCGTCGTGGTGGCCGGTCAGTGGCAGACCACGTCCGAGCCGGGCACGAGCGAGCGGGTCTTCGCCGCCGAGGACGTACGGACCTCGTCGGGCGAGCTCGACGGTGGCGGCACCGCGACCGTGGTGTTCTCCAAGGAGGAGGACGCGGGCGTGCTGGTGATGAACAACGTCGCCCCGCCGGCCGAGGGCAGCGTCTACCAGATGTGGCTGGTCGGGCCCGAGGGCATGGAACCCGCGGGCACGATGACACCCGACGACGTCGCGCCGTCGACGACCGCGGTGCTCGAGGACATCTCGGGTGCCACCGCGCTCGCCTTCAGCGTCGAACCGACGGGCGGGTCGACCCAGCCGACCGCGATCTTCGCTCAGCTACCGCTCGACTGACATGTTCGCGGCAGCGAGCACGTCATCGACGGGTGCCGATGACGACCGTCGCGTCGGACTCCTCGGAACCCCGCGTGTCGGCGTCGAGTCCGGCCCGGGTCACGAGGTCGCGCACGACGGGTGCCTGCGACGATACTCGACGAGCAGCGACCCGCCGTCGGTGAG
>LATQ01000001.1:1243413-1247037 GCA_001017865.1 Rhodococcus sp. IITR03 | reverse complement strand
TCGAGCGCCGGATCGATCCGGCGCGGGCGCGGCGGCCGTTCGTTGCTGACTCCACGCGCCCAGGCTAGCCGGACGTCCGTGCTTTCCCGAATACTTGATGTGAGTCAGAGTGTCACAAACCGGGCAGCCACAGGTCACCGCGCGGTTCGATGCCGGAACAGTGCGGTGGCGGCGACCAGGCCGATCGCGGTGAAACGCCGCGCACCACCCGACCGCGACGATCGCGTGGACCCGATCCCGGTGCCGGTGAGCAGCCCCCGGACGGTCTCGATCACCGGGGTGACCGGCTGATGCTCGGCGAAACCGCGCAGCCATCCGGGCATCGTCTCGGGCGGGACGAACGCGCTGCTCACGTAGGGAGGAAGAGCAGGAAGAAGGTGAACCCGCTCGCGGCCTCCTCGTTGCCTGCGAGCATCCCCAGTGCGGCCGAGACGGCGGAGATCGCGAGGACGAACAACGCGATGACGCCCACGGCGGCCACCCATTCGACGAGACCGGCGTCGGGCCGGAATCCCATGAGCGCGGCCACCACGAACACCACGACGGTACTGGCGAGATTGCGGACCAGGCTCGCGACGACGTGCCCGGTGAGCACGGCCGAACGGGCGATGGGCATGGACCTGAACCGGTCGACGATGCCGCGGTGCATGTCGGAGGCGACCGCGACGGCCGTCTGCGCTGCCCCGAAGGACGCCGACAGCAGCACGATGCCGGGCACGACGTAGTTCAGATAGTCGGTGCCGGTGTCGATCGCGCCGCCGAAGACGTAGACGAACAGCACGAGCAGCAGGACCGGCAGCGCGAGTCCCATGAGCAGCGCGTCGGGGCTGCGGAGCATCCGTCGCAGGTTCCTGCCGGTCACGGCGGCGTGGTCGCGCGCGGCGAAGCGGAGCGGGGTGGGGTGTGCGAGGAGTGTCACCGGACGACCTTCGTTTCGTCGCTGGAGCCGGTGAGGGTGAGGAAGACGTCGTCGAGGTGGGGAGTGCAGCCCGAACTTCTCGACGGGCACCGCTTCGGCGGCGAGGCGCTCGAGCAGGGCGGCGACGTGGGGCAGGTCGCCGCCGGTGTGGACCTGCAGTGTCAGTGCGGCCCGGTCGATCTCGCCGTCGAGCACCGACGCCGCGTGGGCGAGGTCGACGTCGGTGGCGAAACGCAGCTCGAGATATCCCCCGCGCACCAGCGACTTGAGTTCGTCGGGTGTGCCCTCGGCGACGATCCGGCCGCCGTCGAGGACGGCGATGCGGTCGGCGAGCCGGTCGGCCTCCTCGAGGTACTGGGTTGTCAGGAAGATCGTGACGCCGTCGTCGGCGAGTTCGCGGATCGCCTCCCACATCACCAGGCGGCTGCGCGGGTCGAGGCCGGTCGTGGGTTCGTCGAGGAACAGTACCTGCGGGGATGCGACGAGGCTCATGGCGATGTCGAGGCGTCGCATCGTGCCACCCGAGTACGTGCCGGCGCGACGGTCGGCGACGTGCCCGAGATCGAAGCGTTCGATCAGGTCGCGGACGCGGCCGGGAATCGCGGCCGACGGCAGGTGCGCGAGGCGCGCAGCGAGACGGAGGTTCTCCGTGCCGGTGAGGAGGTCGTCGATCGCGGCGTACTGGCCGGTGAGCGCGATGTTCTCGCGCGCGGCGTGGGCGCGGGCAGGAAGGGGCAGGCCGACCACCGTGACGGTGCCTGCGTCGGGGCGCAGCAGGGTGGTCAGGACGCGGACGGTGGTGGACTTGCCGGCGCCGTTCGCGCCGAGTAGTGCGAAGACGGATCCGGGCTCGACCCGGAGGTCGACACCGTCGAGAACGGTGGTCGGGCCGAACGACTTGCGTAGGCCCCGGACGTCGATGGCAGGAACGGGACGAGTCATGACATCTCCCTAACTGTGTATGCCATATACCAATGTGTATAGCGTACACAGTTTTAGGATGGCGGCAAGACCCGAATTCTGGAGGAGCATGAGCAGTCCCGAGCCCGGCGATCCGCTGCCGCAGAGTGTGCAGCTGGCATGGGGTTTGAGCGACAGTGGCACCCGCGGTCCGCGACGGGGGCTCACCCTCGAGCAGGTCCTCGACGCGGCGATCGAGGTGGCGGGCGCCGAAGGGCTCGACGCGCTCTCGATGAGCCGGGTCGCCAAGCATCTGGTTTCACCACCATGTCGCTGTACCGCTACGTGAGCAACAAGGACCAGCTCGTCGAACTCGCGTGGGACCGCGCGATCGGACCGCCTCCCGAACTACCGGCCGTAGGCGAGTGGCGGGAACGGCTCGACGCGTGGGCGATGGCCGAGTACCGGAGTCTGCGCGCGCACAAGTGGTTGACGCAGTACCCGATCCGCACGGCGCCGTACTATCCCAACAACCTGCTCTGGCTCGACGCCGGACTCGACGCGCTGTCCGCCACGCCGCTCGACGAACCTGCGAAAGTGCAAGTGGTGACCATGATCTCGCTCTACGCCATCGGTCGCGCACGCTTCTCGTGGGAGCTCGGAAGCGATGCCGCGGACGACCCGACCGACGCCCCGGCGATGCTGCGGCGCATCCTCGACCCGGGGAAGTACCCCTCGGTGCTGGCGGCGGTCGAGGGCGGTGCGTTCGACCCCGACGAGAGTGACGCCGACGACGAGGCAGTATGGCACGAACAGGACTTCCGTTTCGGTCTCGAACGACTGCTGGACGGAATCGACGTACTCATCCGACGTGCGGAGGACGGATCATGACAGCGACAGACACCGACGCGACACAGCGCATCCGGGAACGGATCCGGGAGGCGATGCCCGCCGCGCGCGACGACCTCGCGCAGCTCGTCGCGTTCCGCTCCGTCGCGGATCCGCGCCAGTTCCCGGTGGAGGAATGCGTCGGTGCGGCGAACTGGGTGCGGGATGCCTTCGCCGAGGCGGGAATCGAGAACGTCGAGACGGTCGAGACCGCCGACGGCTCGCTCGCGGTGCTGGGCCACACACCCGCGCCCGAGGGCGCCCGACGGTTCTGCTCTACAGCCACTACGACGTTCAGCCGCCCGGCGACGAATCGCTCTGGCACAGCGAACCGTTCACGCTCACCGAGCGGGACGGCCGCTGGTACGGCCGCGGCGCCGCGGATTGCAAGGCAACGTCGTCATGCACCTGCTCGCGCTGCGGGCCCTGCGCGCGGACGGCCCGCTGCCCGTCGGTGTCCGCATCGTCATCGAGGGCTCGGAGGAGATGGGCGGCGCCGGCCTCGACCACCTCGTCGCCGAACGACCTGAACTGTTCGACGCCGATCTCATCGTCATCGGCGACAGCGGCAACGCCGAGGTCGGCCGTCCCACCCTCACCACGACGCTGCGCGGCATCGCGAACGTCGACGTCCACATCGAGACGCTGAGGGGCGAAATCCACTCCGGGATGTACGGGGGAGCGGCACCCGACGCGCTCGCCGCGCTGATCCATCTGCTCGGCACCTTGCGCGACGAGCACGGCAACACCGTCGTCGACGGACTGGACTGCACCGCGACCTGGGACGGCGTGCCCTATCCCGAAGACCGTTTCCGCACCGACGCGGGCGTGCTCGACGGTGTCTCGCTGCCCACCTCCGGCACCGTCCGCCGACGCGGTGTGGGCGGCGACCGGCACTGACCGTCCTCGGGATCGAA
>LATQ01000001.1:1234302-1243313 GCA_001017865.1 Rhodococcus sp. IITR03 | reverse complement strand
GACGGGTGCCTGCGATGCGGCCGACTCCGACAGCCGCACCACCGTCGGTGAGCCACCGGCCCGCGTCGGCGACGAGCCGGCGGTGGACGTCCAGTCCGTCGGGTCCGCCGTCCAGTGCGTGTCGCGGCTCGCTGCAGCGCGCCTCCCGCGGCATCGACCCGATCGCCCCCGACGGCACGTAGGGTGCATTGGCGACGAGCACGTCGACGCGACCGCGCAGCGTGCCCGGCAGGGCGTCGAACAGATCGCCGTCGAACACCCGGTGGGGCGGCAGGTTCAGGCGGGCACACGCGGTGGCGACGGGATCGATGTCGGCCGCGTAGACCTCACAGTCCTCGACGGCGGTGGCGAGCGCGGCACCGACGGCACCGCACCCGC
This sequence comes from Rhodococcus sp. IITR03, assembly GCA_001017865.1. The sequence goes on along the minus strand of LATQ01000001.1, from coordinate 1,242,935 downwards.
AACACATGTCGACGATCACGGCACCGGGCCGCGCGAGTTCGATCGCGCAGTCCACCAGATACTCGGTGCGGCGACGGGGGACGAACACCCCTTCTCGCACCGCGATGCGCCTGCCGTGGAAGAAGACCTGTCCCAGTACGTGTTCGAGGGGTTCGCCGCCGACCCGCCGCGCGATGAGCCGCTCCAGATCCGAGGGTGTGGGAGCGGCTTCGACGAGCAGCTGCGCCTCCTCCTCGGCGAACACGCACCCGGCTGCTCGCAGTGCGGAGACGACGTCGGCGTGGGTCCGGGGGGCGGAGACCATGCGGCACCCTACCGCGCGCGCTCCGGACGGATCTTCTCGTTTTCCGGAGAGGGTGGCAGCTCACATCCCGCCGAGGGGTGGACTCTCCCGATCGTGGGTACTCCCGGCGCTGTCACGAGGAGTGCTGTGCGAACGAACGATTTCGAGCAGGAGCCGGCGCAGGGTAGCCGGGTCCGACACCGCGACCGGAGAATCACCGCCGGGCTCGTCGTCGCGTTCGAGTTCGATCACGCGCCGGTAGGCGTCCACGCCCGACGGCGTGATCTCCACCCGCATCCTCCGTTCGTCCTCCGGGTCGACCGCGCGCGTGACGAAACCGCCGCGGACGAGATGGTCGACGGTCCGGCTCATGGTCTGGTCGGTCACCCGGCATGCGCGCGCCATCTCCCGTTGCGACAGCGGGGCGTGGGCCACCGCGTGCAGTGCGATCACCCCCGCGTGGGTGAGCCCTCGCCGTCGCAAGGACTGCTCCCAGGCCTGCTCGACGAGCCGGGCCGCGGTGGACAGCAGACGTCCGGTGGGCCACTCGTCGAGGTCGTCTCCACCCCCATCGTTCAGCACGCTGAATAATCTAGTTCCGACACATTCGCTCACGCCAGGAGGAATCTTGAGCACTGCTACCGAGCCCCCACGCAGAACCAGCCGATGGCGGTGGCTCCTACCCGCCCTGTTGCTCATCGCGTGGCTTGTGGCCGCCGGTGGCGGCGGTCCGTTCGCAGGCAAGCTCAGCGAGGTCGCCTCCAACGACGCGAGCACCTTCCTCCCGGCTTCCGCCGAATCCACCCGCGCGGACGAGCTGTACGCGCAGTTCAACGAGAGCGAGTTCATCCCCGCGATCGTCGTCGCCGAACGCGACGGCGGGATCACCGACGAGGACCTCGCCTTCCTGGCCACCGAATCCGCAGGACCGCCGCCGATCCCGTCCGAGGACGGCGCAGCGGCGCAGATGATCGTGCCACTCGACGCCTCCGGGGAGGTCCAGGAGGCCGTCGAGGAACTCCGGACGGCCCTCGAAGGCGCCCCGGACGGCCTGACCGTCTACGTCACCGGCCCCGCCGGGCAGGCCGCAGACCTGTCGTCTGCCTTCGGCGGCATCGACGGACTGCTCCTGCTCGTCGCGGGCGGTGTCGTTCTCGTCATCCTCGTGGTGGTCTACCGCAGCCCGATCCTGCCGTTCGTCGTCATCATCTCGGCGCTGTTCGCACTCGCCCTCGCGAGCCTGCTGGTCTACGTGCTCGCCGATGCCGGAGCGATCGCGCTCAACGGCCAGAGCCAGGGCATCATGTTCATCCTGGTGTTCGGTGCCGCCACCGACTACGCACTGCTACTGGTCTCCCGGTACCGCGAGGAACTGCGACTGCAGCAGGACAAGTACGCCGCGATGCGCAGCGCGCTCCGCGGTTCGATCGAGCCGATCGCTGCGTCCGCCGGCACAGTCATCCTCGGCGTGCTGTGCCTGCTGCTGTCGGACCTGAACTCCAACCGCGGTCTCGGCCCGGTGGCCGCCATCGGCATCGCGACATCGTTCCTCGCGTCGCTCACCTTCCTGCCCGCAGCGCTCGTGCTGCTCGGCCGCGTCGCGTTCTGGCCCACCCGCCCGGTCTACGACGCGAACGCCGATGCCGACGACATGCAGAAGTCCCACAAGGTGTGGGGCCGGGTGGCCGACTTCGTCGGGTCGAAGCCGCGTCCCATCTGGATCGTGTGCAGCCTCGTGCTCGTCGCCTTCGCCCTGCTGGCACCGCAGTTCAAGGCGAGCGGTGTCGCGTCCTCGGATCTGTTCCTCCTGCAGACCGATTCGAAGTCCGGCCAGGAGGTGCTCGGTGAGCACTTCGACGCCGGCACCGGTTCGCCCAGCATCGTCGTCGCCCGCGAAGGCGCGCTCGAGGGTGTCGTCGACGCCACCGAAGGCGTCGAGGGCGTGACGACCGTCCAGCCCGTCCCCCGGCCCCGACGGCGCGCCGCGCGTGGTCGACGGACTGGTCGCGGTGCAGGCGACGCTGTCGGATCCTGCCGACTCCCTCGCCGCCGAGGAGACCGTCGAACGCATCCTCGAACGCGGGTGGCTCCGTGCCCGACGCCGAGGCACTCGTCGGCGGACCCACGGCCGTCGACCTCGACACGAAGGACACCGCGACCCGCGACCGCACCGTCATCATCCGGCCGTGACGCTCGTGGTGCTGCTGGTGCTCATCGCACTGCTGCGGGCGGTCGTCGCACCGATCCTGCTGATGCTGACCGTGATCGTCTCGTTCGCGGCGACCCTCGGCATCTCGTCGCTCGTGTTCAACGACCTGCTCGGTTTCCCCGGCGCCGACCCGGTGGTGCCGCTGTTCGGGTTCGTCTTCCTCGTGGCGCTGGGTATCGACTACAACATCTTCCTCATGACTCGCGTCCGCGAGGAGACGAAGAAGGTCGGTACCCGCGCCGGCACACTGCGGGCACTGACCGTCACCGGCGGTGTCATCACGTCCGCCGGCGTGGTCCTCGCTGCGACGTTCTCGGCGCTGGCGGTGATCCCGCTGCTGTTCCTGGCGCAACTCGCGTTCATCGTCGCCTTCGGCGTCCTCCTCGACGCACTGCTCGTGCGGTCGCTGGTGGTGCCGGCACTGACGATCGACATCGGCAAGAAGATCTGGTGGCCGAGCAAGCTGGCGCGGACCGAACCGTCCGAGCCCGACGCCACCGAGGACGTCGCGACCGCGGGAGCACCCCGTTCCTGACGGGCGCATGAACGGATGAGAACGGCCGCGGGACCGGGAATGCGACCCGGTCCCGCGGCCGTTCGTCCCACGTCTGCCGCGTTTGCCCGTTACCGTTCTATTCCATGTCTGCGGATTCCACCGCTCCTGTCGAGCGCCCGCGTCCGGTGGAGGACGACCCAGCGCCCTCCCGTCCATCGCCGACCGACCTCGTCGGTGGGCGTCTGTCCGCCGTACCGCACATCCTCGGCCTGATCCTGGGCATCTACGCGGTGGTGGTCGCGCTGTGTCGATCTCCCCGACCCTGCGCTACTGGATCCACGCTCCGCGCGAATATCTCGACGAGTACTACTTCGACGCTCCCGACACGAGCCTGTCGTTCGCTCTCGTCCTGGGCCTGCTCGCCGGTGCCGTCGCCGGCCGCAAGCGCATCGCGTGGTGGATCCTGACGATCTATCTCGGCGGATTCACCATCACCAATCTCGTGATGAGCATCGTCGAGCGCGACCCGAACCACCTCGTCGCGTTGGTCGTCCACCTGCTGATCGTCGCGCTCCTGCTGCTGTCCTATCCCGAGTTCTACACGCGCGTGCGGCGCGGAAACGTCTGGGCCGCACTCGGTGTGCTCGTGGGTGGCCTGGCCGTCGCGACGCTGATCGGCTGGGGTCTGGTGGAGCTGTTCCCCGGCACCCTGCCCGCTCCCGACCGGTTCCTGTGGGCGCTCAACCGTGTCACCGCGCTGACCTTCATCGACAACGACCAGTTCGGTGGTCGCCCGAACGGGCTGGTCAACACGGTCCTCGGCCTGCTCGGCGCGCTCGCCGTGCTCGCGGCCGTCGTGGTGCTGTTCCGCTCGCAGCGAGCGAGCAATGCGCTCACCGGCAGTGACGAATCGGCCATCCGCGGCCTGCTCGCCCACAGCGACGATTCACTCGGCTACTTCGCGACGCGCCGCGACAAGGCCGTGGTGTTCGCCCCCAGTGGCAAGGCCGCGGTGACCTATCGCGTCGAACTCGGTGTGTGCCTCGCGAGCGTGATCCGATCGGCAACCCCGAGGCGTGGCCGCACGCCATCGACGAATGGCTCGATCTCGCCCGCGCCTACGGGTGGACACCCGCGGTGATGGGGGCGAGCGAGGACGGCGCGACGGCTATCACCGGGCGGGCCTGAACGCGCTACAGCTCGGCGACGAGGCCGTCCTGCTCACCCGCGACTTCAGTCTCGCCGGACGCGACATGCGACCGGTGCGGCAGGCCGTCAACCGCGCTCGCAAACACGGTGTAACCGCACGTATCATGCGTCACCGCGAACTGTCGCCCATCGAGCTGTCGGCGGCGATCCAGCGCGCCGAGGCCTGGCGCGACACCGAGAACGAGCGCGGTTTCTCGATGGCCCTCGGCCGGCTCGGTGATCCACTCGACGGCGACTGCCTGCTCGTCGAAGCGGTCGCGGACGGCAAGGTCGTCGCGATGCTGTCGCTCGTGCCGTGGGGATCGGACGGGGTGTCGCTCGACCTGATGCGCCGCGACCCGCAGGCACCCAACGGGGTCGTCGAACTCATGGTCTCCGAGCTCGCCTCACGTGGTGCCGAATTCGACGTCGAGCGGATCTCGCTGAACTTCGCGGTCTTCCGGTCGGTCTTCGAGGAGGGCGCGCGGATCGGCGCCGGCCCGATCCTGCGGTTGTGGCGGTCGATCCTGCTGTTCTTCTCGCGGTGGTGGCAGCTCGAGGCGCTGTACCGGTCCAACGTCAAGTACCACCCCGAGTGGGTGCCCCGCTTCCTGTGTTTCCGCGACAACCGGCTCATCCCGCGCGTCGCGCTCGCGTCGCGATCGCCGAGGCTTCCTCACCCTCCCCACCTTCGGTCGCCGGAACACCCGGCAGCACACGGGAACACATTCGGCGTTCCCCGAGGACCAGGTGGTCGCGGCGGAACTGCACGACGACGGCAGCGCACCCGGCGTCGAACTCGCCGACGGCACGCCCGCCGTCTCGCACGGACGTCGCCGCCCCGAGCAGGTCCAGGTGCGGATGAACACCCTGCAGCGGATCGTCGAACACGGTGTCGATCCCTATCCGGTCGCGCATCCCCCGACCCACACCGCCGCCGAGGCCCGGGCCGCGAAGCCCGGCACTCCGGTGACCGTGGCGGGACGCCTGCTGCGCATCCGCAACTTCGGCGGTGTGCTGTTCGCGGTGCTGCGCGACTGGTCGGGTGACATCCAGATCCTCGTCGATCGGCAACGGGTTGCCGGACAACGCTTCCTGTTCGACCTCGGCGACCTCGTCGAGGTGTCCGGCGAGACGGGACGCAGCCGCACCGGCGAGATCTCGGTGCTCGCCGATTCGTGGCGCATCGACGGCAAGTGCCTGCACCCGCTGCCCGACAAGTACCACGGTCTCGTCGACCCGGAAGCCCGCGTGCGGCAACGCTATCTGCATCTCGCGATCGACCGCGGCGCACGCGACCACCTCGCGGCTCGCAGCGCGGTGGTGCGGTCGCTGCGCGACGAACTGCAGGCCCGCGGCTATCTCGAGGTGGAAACGCCGATCCTGCAGTCGGTGCACGGCGGCGCGAACGCCGCACCGTTCGTCACGCACATCAACGCCTACGACGCCGATCTGTACCTGCGGATCGCCCCCGAGCTGTACCTGAAGCGGCTGTGCGTCGCGGGCATGGCGAAGGTCTTCGAGATCGGCCGGGTGTTCCGCAACGAGGGTGCGGATTTCAAGCACAACCCGGAGTTCACGATCCTCGAGGCGTACGAGGCGCACAGCGACTACGAGAAGATGCGGGTCGTTGCACGCGAGTTGATCCAGGCAGCGGCCCGCGCGGCACACGGACGCGAGATCATCCTGCGACCCGGCCCCGACGGCACCCCGGTCGAGATCGACATCTCCGGCGAGTGGCCCGTCAAGACCTTCCACGACGCGATCTCCGAGGCGCTCGGGACGTTCGTCGACGCGCAGACCCCCGTCGACGTCCTGCGACGCATGTGCGACGAACACGAGATCCCCTACAACCCGGCCTGGGACGCCGGCGCCACCGCACAGGAGATGTACGAGCACCTCGTCGAATCGAAGACGGAGTTCCCCACCTTCTACACCGACTTCCCGACCTCGGTGTCGCCGCTGACCCGGCCGCACCCCCGCAAACCGGGTGTCGCAGCGAAGTGGGACCTGGTGGCCTGGGGTGTCGAGCTGGGGACCGCCTACAGCGAGCTCACCGATCCCCTCGACCAGCGTGCCCGCCTCACCGAGCAGTCGCTGCTCGCCGCGGGCGGTGACGAGGAGGCGATGGAACTCGACGAGGACTTCCTCGAAGCACTCGAATACGCGATGCCTCCCACCGGCGGTCTCGGCATGGGTGTCGACCGGATCGTGATGCTCGTCCTCGGAGGCAGCATCCGTGAGTCGCTGGCGTTCCCGTTCACGAAGCCGCGACGCTCCTGACGGGTCGTTTCACGTGAAACCGCTCCACCTGGCATCGTGAGGTCGTGCAGCTACTCCTGATCCGCCACGCCGAGCCGAACAACGCCCGCGCCGAGACCGGGGTCGCCGACCCGCCGCTCACGGAGACCGGTCGTCTCCAGGCGTCGCGGTTACCGGACGCGCTGTCCCCCTACAACATCACCCGCCTGTTCTCGAGCCCGCAGTTGCGGGCCCTGCAGACGGCCGAGCCGGTCGCGGAACGACGCGGGCTCGACGTGGAGAAGATGGAGGACATCGCCGAGTACGACTACGGCCACGATCACTACTTCACGATCGACGCCGCGAAGGACGTCGCACCGGCTGCCTACAAGCGCATCCTGGCAGGTCACCTACCCGATTTCGTAGACGGGGACGCCTTCCGCACACGGGTGCTGCGCGGGATCGACCAGGTGGTGGCTCGTGCGACCACGCCGAGACCGTGGCGCTGTTCGTCCACGGCGGGGTCGTGAACATCGTGCTGCAGCACCTGCTCGAGCTGCCCCGGCCGCTGATGTTCCCCATCGAGTACGCGTCGGTGACGCGCATCCTCGTCTCACGCAGCGCGCGCGCCGCGTCGCGTCGATCAACGAGACCGGCACGTACGCGACACCCTGCGCGTCTGAGCCCCTCCGGCAGCCGGCCCGTGGGTGAGCCCCCAGCGCCCACCCACGAGTCGTGGGTTCAGCGCCGTGCGCTCGCGAAGAGGTCGCGGGCGGCGGTGCTGCCGTCGAGCAACCGCGACGTGCGGCGCGCTATCTTCCAACTGCCGTCGATCCGGGCGAGTTCGAATCGATTGGCGCTCACCCGCCACACCCGGAACGAATCCGAATCGGCGTTGCGGCGCAGCAGCAGGGAGTGACAGGTCGCGACGGCGGTGTCGCCGTCGACCGGATGTGCACCGGGTCCAGCAGATGACCGCAGCCCTCCTCGATGTAGTCCTGGTGCGGCCGGGTGCGCACCATCTCCATGATCGTGTCGCGCCCCTCCATCAAGCGGATGTCGATGTCGTAGACGGCGTCCTGCGTCCACAGTTCCCCCACCGCCTCGGCGTCACCGGCGTCGACGGCCGGGCCGTAGGCCGTGAGGACCTCGTGGATCGCAGCCTTGTCCTCGAGGAGCTGTACGCGTTCGAGGAGGGAGGCCAGCAGGCGGAGTCGGTCATCTCGATCCTTCCGGACGGGGGCATCGCCTTCCGTTCTACCGGGATCGGGAGCGTGCGCTCCCGGTCTGTCCCGGTGACCGGAAGCTCCGGCGACCACCACCTGATCAGGCACGATCCGGATGCCGACGTGATCTTCGCCCGCAGGATTGGTACGGTCACCGCCGGAGGTGCACCGGATGGATGCGGACAGGATCGACGAGCTCGTACAGGGCGGGATACGGACACAGGGCGAGCTCGAGGCCGTCCTGGGCATTCCGCACCCGGCGATCGTCGACAAGGCACGACCACACCTGACCCCGCTCATCAGGCATTTCTTGTCGCTGGCGCGGTTCTTCACGATCGCCACCGCCGACGCCGTCGGCAACTGCGACTGCTCGCCGCGTGGCGACATCGAGTCGGCGGTGCTCGTCCTCGACGACCAGACGATCGCGCTGCCGACCGGCCCGGCAACCGCCGCGCCGACTCGTACCGGAACATCCTCGAGAATCCTCACGTCGGGCTGCTGTTCTTCGTCCCCGGCGACGAGGAGGTGCTGCGGATCAACGGCCGTGCCACCCTGTCGACCGACCCCGACCTGCTCGAGAAGCTGTCGCTGCAGAACAAGCCGGCGCAGCTCGCTGTGATCGTGCAGATCGACGAGGTCTTCCTGCACTGCGCGCGGGCGTTGCTGCGCGCCAAACTGTGGGATCCGTCGACCTATCCCGACCGCGCGGCGGTCCCGTCGATGCGCGACATGCACGCCGAACTCCACTCGATCGAGATCCCGGCCGACGCCGAGCCGGGCAAGCGCGAGCTCTACCGCGAGTTCCTGTACTGACCGGACCACACGCGGCGAGTGCGTCACGATGGTGGGGTGCCCTCTCGGATCGCTCAGATACGCCGCTGGCGCGCCGGCGCTGCACTACGCAGCCGTCTGCGCGACCTGACCGGCGCCCTCGTCGTCGTCACCGGCGGCGGTAGCGGGATCGGCCGGGCGTCCGGCGATCGGCCTCGC
>LATQ01000001.1:1220604-1234202 GCA_001017865.1 Rhodococcus sp. IITR03 | reverse complement strand
CTGCGCGACCTGACCGGCGCCCTCGTCGTCGTCACCGGCGGCGGTAGCGGGATCGGCCGGGCGTCGGCGATCGCCTTCGCCGCCGAAGGCGCCATCGTCGTCGTCGCCGACAAGGATCTCGACAGTGCCCGCGAGACGGTGGCGCTCGTGAACGTCCCGGCTCCCGCGCCGGCGGTTCCGAGGCCGTCTTCGGCGGCGCCGCCCACGCCTACGAACTCGACGTCTCCGACGAACAGCAGGTCCGGAAGTTCGCGCAGACCGTCCGCGAGCGGCACGGCGTCGCCGACGTGCTCGTCAACAACGCGGGCATCGGTGTCATCGGTGCCTTCGCCGACACCCCGCAGAGCGTCTTCGAGAACGTGATGGACGTGAACTTCTGGGGCGTGGTCTACGGCTGCCGTGCCTTCACCGAGCAGATGATCGAAGCCGGCACGGGCGGCAGATCGTCAACGTCTCGTCGGCGGCGGCGTACATGCCGCAACGCAACCTCGCCGCCTACACGACGAGCAAGGCCGGGGTGTTCATGTTGTCGGAGTGCCTGCGCGCCGAACTGCTCGAACACGGGATCGGCGTGACCGTCGTGTGTCCCGACCTGGTGGACACCAACCTCACCCGGGCGACGGAGTACGTCGCGCCGAACAAGGAACTACGAGCAGCGCGACGCACCCGCACCCTCGCGATGTACCGGCGCCTGCACATCGCGCCGGAGAAGGTGGCCAAGGCGATCGTCGGGGCGGTCCGTCACAACAAACCTGTGGTGACGGTCGCCCCGGGTGCGAAGGTCCGCAAGTGGCTGATGCGCTTCGCGCCCCGTGTCATGCGTGTGGGCGCACGATTCGATATCGACTGATGGTCAGGCCTTGGAGGCGATCCAGTCGTGCAGCCACCGTGTGGCCGTCGTTCCGCGACCGTCGACCACGTAGTTCGAGTAGTCCTGGTGGATCTGCGACTCGTAGAAGGTGCGGATCTTCTGCTCGCGCAGCTCGTTCGCCTCGGGCGTGAGCTGCAGCTGCAGCATCGGGATGCCCCCGGCGGTCATGATGTCGTTGTAGAGCGCGGTCGCCTCGTCGCGGTAGTTCTCGAGCTGCTCGAACGGGCTGCCCGCCGAGATGGCGAGGAAGCCGGCCAGTCGCGTGACGAAGTCCTCCGGCGGCGTCGAGCAATAGAGGTCGCCCACCGCGCAGATGGTGCGCACGTTGGGCGTTACGAATCCGAAGCCTCCCGCGCGGGCACCTCCGGCACCGGTGCCGGCGACGGGCGGACCGACGAACGGGTCGAGTTCGGAGCGGCGCGGATCGGACAGCAGACCCACCGCGACGAGGCGGTGCGGACCGACCACTCCCAGCCCGGTGCCGATCTCGGCGGCGAGATCACCTGCGGCATCGGCACCCTGGCTGTAGCCGACGAGGGCGAAGTTCGTGAGGGGGCACCGTTCGGCGGTGGCCGCGATGATGCCGCGCGCATTGTCGACGGCGCGGTTGCGGGAGGCCGCGTACACGTCGCCCTCCCACGGGAAGGCCGTGGCGGGATACGCGACGTAGTCGACGCGCGCCCCGGCGGGAAGATTGGACGTGACCTGGGCGAGCATGCCGTTCCCGCGGCCGGGGTCGGGGGTGTTCGAGGTCTCCCACGTTCCGGGCACCGCGACCACGTTCAGCGTCGGGCATGCGGGCGGATTCGCTTGGGCCGCAGGCATTGCGACGAATACTGCTGCACATGCCGCCACTGCGGCCACCGTTGCCGCCCACACTCTTCTCATAGCCATGCCCCCGCCCCGCTACTGTCCTGGTGCCGCGTCCCTCCCCGGCAGTATCGAGTAGAAGGATGACATATTCGTGAACCGGATGTGATGTATCCGAGTCCGGAACGTTGTCGGGAAACGACGGGGCCGGCGGATCAGCCGCGGATGACGGTCACCTGTCCCCCGCCGATGTTCGTCACGAAGACGTTGCCCGTCCCGTAGTCGACCGCCGTTCCCGGAACCGGCCGCTCGACCACGCTCCCTTCGGCGGTCGAGGCGGGTTCCGCGACGACGATGTCGGGCCCGAAGAGGTTTGTAACATAGATGTTTCCGCTGAACGGATCGGTGACGACCGCACCCGGGGGAGGCGGCGGCGGGGCCGGGAGCTCCGCCGGCGCGACGGCACGGTCGACGACCGTGACACCGCCCGTACCGACGTTCGTGACGAAGACGCCGTCGGTTCCTGCGTCGAGGATCAGCTCCGGCATCCCGGGGAGCGGAGCCTGTGCGGGCGCCGCAACGGCTCGGGCGTGACCCGTCCGGTGCACCGTGACCGCACCGGTACCGACGTTGGTGACGGCGACGTTGCCGAGCCCGCCGTCGACCCGCATCTCCACGAGCGCGGTGGACACCTCGGTGCGTCCCGGGACACGTCCCTCGGGATGCGTGACCGTCACGGCGCCGGGACCCACGTTGGTGATGCACGCGTTGCCGACCCCGCCTGGAGTCCGAGCAGGCGGGGACCGTCGAATCCGAAAACCGGTGGGACGGGCTCGGCGCCGTCGATCGTCACGAGCCACCACCGTTGCGGATGCACGCGTCCGCAGGATCCGCGGCCGCGGCGGGAGCCGCCGCGACGGCGGCACGACGGCACCCGCACCCATCACGACCGTCGCCAGTGCCGTCTCGTAGCCGTCATGCGCAGAACCATAACGGGTGTGACGCCCGGCGACACGGAAATGTCACAAGCGCAGAGCGTCCTCCGGCCGGTCGGTGATCCGCCATCCCGGAATCTCCGCGCCCGACGCCACGTCGAGTGGGTGCCGGAACTGATCCGCTCGGGCAACCGGATGCGCGCCAGCGGTCCGTCGGCGAGTCGCTGCGCGTCGAAGACGAGGCATTCGGACAGGTCGCGGTTCATGTCGACGGTCATGGTGACGAGATAGCCGTCGTCCTCGCCCGTCGATCCGATGCGCGGTGCCATCACCGTCTCGCTGCCGAAGACTCCCTCGCCCAGTGCGTAGCGTTCCTCGGTGCCGGTCACGGTGTCGTGCTTGACGAGTCCGTCGAACAGGAACCAGCCGGGGACCCCGGTCGCGGCGTAGGTGTACCGGTGCGGGCGGCCCCCGTACGCCGGTTGATCATCCCGAACTCGGTGATGCTCTCGGACAGACGTTCCTCCTTCAGCGTTCCCGTGCGCAGGTTCATCCGCCAGCGGTGCAGATGGGTCCCCAGGCGGTCGAGGGCGAGAGCGCGGAAGGCCCGTTCGTAGATCGATCCCCGCCCGGTGTCCTCGGGTTCGGGCGTCTCCTGGTGGAAGCCTCGAGCACGATCTCGTCGCCGTCCTCGTAGGCGTTCGTCCAGTGCAGGACGTACGTCGATTCGGCCTCGAACCAGACGATCTCGCTGCCGTCGCCGCGACGCGGGATCACGCCGAGCCGCATCGGCATGTCGGGGTGGAACTTCGAGTGGTACTTGCCTGCCTCGAGTGCCTCCGGGATCCAGAACAGCGGACAGTCGTTGAGGATCGCGTAGTTCTCGGTGAATGCCATGTCGTGCGGCAGGCGTGGTCCGGGCAGCTCGATTCCCGTGTAGTGGACGAGGTTGTCGGACGAGTCGACGACGCCGTAGTGCATGTACGGGGCGTCGGTGCCGTAGTTGAAGAACAGCATCTCCCGTGTGCGGATCCGGCTTCGGGTGCGCGGAGACACCGAGATCGAACGGGAAGGCGCCGTTCCAGTCGGCCTTGCCGAGGGTCTCGAGGGAGATCGGGTCGATCCGGTAGAGGTCGCCGCACTGCCAGAAGCTCGTCAGCGCGACACCGTTGTGGAAGGCGACGTCGGTGCTCGAACCGTCCTTCATCCTGCCGCGGGCACCCCAGCCGTCCTGTCGCTCCGACCTGTGCGGCTTCTCGGCGATACCCGCCCACAGGGCCCGGCCGGCCTCCTGCTCGGCGAGGAAACCGTCCGTCTCGACGAAGCGATTGCGGTAGAACGCCTTCCCGTTCCGGAATCCGACGAGGTGCACCATGCCGTCGCCGTCGAACGATGGTAGAACCCCTGCTGGGCGGGGTGCACCGGGTTCTCGGTGTTGCGGATGTACACGCCGTCCAGGTCGTCGGGCAGATCTCCGATCACCTCCAGGTCGTCGGCGCGGTACTCCGTGGTCTGCGGACGCCACGGACCGGTGCGATAGGGGTGATCGTCGTCGGCGGGCAGCGTGGAGAGCGCGCGGCCGAGGATCTCGAGGTCCATCAATGCTCCTTGGGAATCAACCGATGATCAGGACACGGTGGTGGTCGTACTGCCACCGAAGTTGAGCGTGGCGGCGCGCCGGGCACCGTCGACCTGATAGCCGCCCGCCGTGCCGGTGACCTGCCGGTGACAGTCGAGCGCCATCCGCACACCGGTCGCGCCGACGGGATGCCCACCACCGATCAGTCCACCGCTGGGATTGACCGGCATCCGCCCGCCGATCTCGAGATCACCCGACTCGACGGCGCGACCGCTCTTCCCGGTGGGGTGAGGCCGAAGTGGTCGATCGCGAGATATTCGCTGATGCTGAAGCAGTCGTGCGTCTCGATGAGGTCGAGATCGTCGACGTCCCCGATGCCGGCCCGTCCGAAGGCATCGTCGATGGTGGCGCGCAGGTGCGGGAACATCAGCTCGTCGCCCGACGTGCGGGCGAACTTGTCGTCGAGGGCGAGCCCGACGGTGCGGTGTCCCCAGCCGAGGATCCGGGAGCGGGGCCGCGAACCGAAGTCCGGGTGCCGGTCGACGAAGCGGTCGCTGACGAGCACGAGGCCCACGGCTCCGTCGGTCAGTGGGCCGCAGTCGATCCGGCGCAGGCTGCCCTCGACGATCGGGTTCGCGGTGTCGTCGGCGGTGAACGCCCCGGACGGATACGTACGGGTGCGGGTCTGTGCCAGGGGGTTGCGCCGAGCGTTGCGGATGTTCAGTTCGGAGATCGCCCACAGGTGCTCGGGGTCGAGCCCGTAGCGCGCCGAGTACTCGTCGGCGATGCGCGCGAACATGTACGGCCAGATGTACTTCGCGTCCTGTCCTTCGTGGCCGACCCAGGAGGCGGGGCTCATGTAGTCCGTCCCGATGTCGCCGGGCACCGACTTCTCGATCTCCACCCCGAGCACGAGTGCGCAGTCGTACCGGCCGGATTCGAGGTCGGCCATCGCCGCGAGGATCGCGAGCGAACCGGACGCACACGCACCCTCGTGACGGCTCGCGGGCACGTGCCACAGTTCGGGGATCACCGAGGCGGGCATCGCTCCGAGATGACCCTGACCGGTGTACAACTGCCCGAAGGCGTTGCCGACGTGGACGACGTCCACCTGCTCCGGCTCGATCCCGCGTCGACGAGGGTTCCCCGCACGACCTCGCCGGTGAGATCTGCGATGTCGAGGCCCTCGCGGGTGACGTTCCGCGCGAAGTCGCTCTGGTGCCCGCCGGCGATCCACACCTGCGTCGATGTCATGTCGTCTCGCTCTCCGGTTCGGCTCGACCTGTGCGGTTCCGTCCCGGGCGGTTCGACCTGTGCGGCTCCGTCCCGCACGGTTCGACTCCGCAAGGGTCGAATTGGAAGAGTGGGTTCACGGCGGGTGTCCCCGCCTCGATCAGTACAGTTATTGAAGCATTCGGACAGAGGGCCCGCAACGACGGTCACGCATCCGAGAGAGGTCGGTCGTGGATCCGAACAACACACCGGACGAGACCCGCGCTGCCGTCAATCCGGTCGCGGCCACCCTCGACCTGCTGGGAGACCGCCTGACCCTCGCGCTGCTCGGGCACGCCTTCGTGAGCGGCACGACCCGCTTCACCCGGTGGCTCGAGCTGACCGGCGCACCGCCGTCGGTGCTGACCGACCGGCTGAACTCGCTGGCCGAGGCCGGTGTGCTGGAACGTTCACCGCAGTCGGCCGGCTCGGATCGTCACGACTACCTGCTGACCGAACTCGGGAACGCGACCTGGCCGATCCTCGTGTGCATCTGGGGCTGGCAGCGGGAGTGGACACCCGAGGGGGCATGGCAGCCCGATCTCGTCCACACCGCGTGTGGGCACCGCGGTCCGGCCACGATCCGGTGCGGGGCGTGCGGCACCCCGGTGACCGGCGCCGATACCGACATCGAGATGGATGCCGAAGCGATCTGGACCGTCACCTCGGGTGCGCGGCGACGATCACCGAGGTCCGGCTCGCGGCGCGCGGGCGCGGACATGCAGTTCAACGCCGTCATGGAGGCGATCGGCGACCGGTGGAGCGGCGCGATCACCGGCCTGGCCCTGGCCGGCACCCGCCGTTTCGGCCGGTTCCGGTCGGCGCTCGACATCTCCCCCACGACACTCACCGACCGGCTGGCCCGCCTGTGCGCCGTCGAGATCCTGGAGCGTCCGGCCGGCTCCGAGCGGGAGTACCGCCTGACACCGCGGGGTCGCGCACTGTTCGGGGTCTTCGTCTTCCTGATCCGGTGGTCGATGCAGGCGTTTCCGCAGGTGCCAGGCCCGCTGCAGGTCCTGCATCGGGACTGCGGCGGTCTGTTGCGTCCCGAACTCCAGTGCCGGGGTTGCGACGGTCCCGTGAATCGGGAGTCCGCGCGTATCGAGTCGATCGTGCCGCGTCCCCACGCTTGACACCGTCCGCGGGAGACCGGTATCACTTCGGTAGTTGTAGTGAATACGTCGGTCGGAGTCGATAACGGTGAACAGCAACAATCCCGCCTACGTCTACGACGCCGTCCGACTCCCCCGGGCGCGCGTACGGAAGGGCGGGGGCACCCTCGCGGGTGTTCCGCCCGTCGAACTGATCGGGCGGTTGCTCGAGGCACTCGACGAACGGTGCGGCGCCTCCGATGTCGTCGACGACGTCGTGCTCGGCATCAGCACCGTCACCGGCGAACAGTCGGGCAACATCGCACGGGCCGCGGTGCAGTGGGCCGGCTGGCCGGATCACGTCTCCGGTGGCGTCGTGTCGAGACTGTGCTGTTCCGGGCTCGACGCCGTGGAGACCGGTGCGATGCGCGTGGCCACCGGCAACGCGCGCGTCGTCGCCGGGGTGTCGAGTCGATGTCGCGCGTACCGATGTTCGCCGATTCGCCACCGATCGCCGTCGATCCGGAACTCGGCGAGCGCACCGGTTTCGTCACCATCGGCGTGTCGGCCGATCTCACGGCGGCGCGCTACGGCTTCACCCGGGAACAACTCGACGAGTACGCCGTGTCCTCGCACCACCGCGCCGCGCAGGCACCGGCCGGCTCGTCCCTGGTCGCGACGAAAGCCGGTGATGTGGAACTCGATTCGGACGAAGGCGTTCGAGCCGACGTGACCGTCGGCGATCTCGCGGCACTACCCGCTCTCTTCGGCGACGATCCCGCCTGGGAACGCGTGGCGCGGCACCTGCCCGGTTCACCGCGACCTGCGACGGGACTGCACACCGTGGCCACCGCACCGCAATTGGTGGACGGTGCGTCCGCGGTGCTGATCGGCGACGCCGAGGTGGGGTCCGAACTGTCGCGGGAGCCTCGGGCACAGATCGTCGCCGCGGCCCAGAGCGCTGTCCGCTCACCGCTTCTCACCGCACCCGTCGACGCCTCGACGCGTGCGCTGGAACGGGCCGGGATCACGGCGGCGGACCTGGACGTCGTCGAGGTCAACGAATCCTTCGCGGTCACTCCCCTGATGATGATCGAGGAACTGGATCTCGATCCCGCCTGCGTCAACACCTTCGGTGGCGCGCTGGCCGTCGGTCATCCGCTCGGCGCCACCGTGGGATCCTCGTCGCCCGGGCCCTCGACCGGCTGGAGCGGACGGGTGGCGAGTACGCGCTCGTCACGATCCCCGCGGCACTCGGTCTCGGAGCGGCGCTCATCCTGCGGCGGTGCTGAACGGATTTCGGTGGATCCAACCCCGGAAAACGGGGGCGGATCCACCGAGATCTGGACCCACGAACACCACTGGGCCGCACACCTTCCGGTGTGCGGCCCAGTGGTCGTACCTCGTTCAGCGCTGCGACGCTGGAGCGCTCAACTCTCCGGCGCCACTCGGACGCCGATAGATTTCCGCGCTCAGCGCTGCGGCATCGTGGTGGTCGCGATCGGCGCCGGCAGTGCCGTCTCACCCTCGAGGAAACGATCCACCGCAGCGGCGCACGCGCGACCCTCGGCGATCGCCCAGACGATGAGCGACTGTCCGCGACCCATGTCGCCGGCGACGAAGACGCCGTCGACGTTGGTGGCCCACTCCGACGAGCGGGCGACGTTGCCGCGCTGGTCGAAGTCGACACCGAGATCGGTGAGCAGACCGGGCTTCTCGGCACCGGTGAAGCCCATGGCGAGCAGCACCAGATCGGCCTCGAGTTCGAAGTCGCTGCCTTCGACCTTCTCGAAGCGACCGTCGACCATCTGCACCTCGTGTGCCTTGAGCGCGGTGACCTTGCCGTCCTTACCGACGAATTCCTCGGTGTTGACGGAGAAGACGCGCTCGCCGCCCTCCTCGTGCGCCGACGAGACGCGGTACATGAGGGGGTAGGTCGGCCACGGGGTGGACTCGGCGCGCTGCTCCGGCGGCGCGGCATGATCTCGAACTGGTGGACGCTCGCCGCACCCTGACGGTGCGAGGTGCCAGGCAGTCTGCGCCGGTGTCGCCACCGCCGATGATGACGACCTTCTTACCCTCGGCCGTGATGGTCGGGGCCGGCAGGTCGCCGAGCTGCACGCGGTTGGCGATCGGCAGGAATTCCATCGCCTGGTGGATGCCGTCGAGTTCGCGTCCGGGGATCTGCAGGTCGCGGGCGACGGTCGCGCCGCCGGCGAGCACCACGGCGTCGAACTGCTCGCGCAGCTCGTCGGCGGTGATGTCGACACCCACGTTCACGCCCGGCTTGAAGACGGTGCCCTCGGCCTCCATCTGCGCGAGACGGCGGTCGATGAAGCGCTTCTCCATCTTGAACTCGGGGATGCCGTATCGGAGCAGACCACCGATGCGGTCGGCCCGCTCGAACACCGTCACGGAGTGACCGGCACGCGTGAGCTGCTGTGCCGCAGCGAGGCCCGCGGGCCCGGAACCGACGACCGCGACCTTGCGGCCGGTGAGCTTCGACGGCGGAACCGGCTTGACGCGGCCGTCGTCGAAGGCCTTCTCGACCAGCTCGACCTCGACCTGCTTGATGGTCACCGGGTCCTGGTTGATGCCGAGCACGCACGACGCCTCGCAGGGCGCCGGGCAGAGCCGGCCGGTGAACTCGGGGAAGTTGTTCGTGGCGTGGAGACGCTCGATCCCGTCCTCCCACTTGCCTTGTAGGCGAGGTCGTTCCACTCGGGGATGAGATTCCCGAGCGGGCAACCGTTGTGGCAGAAGGGGATACCGCAGTCCATGCAACGGCTTGCCTGGGTCCGGAGGGTGTCGAGCGGGAACGGCTCGTAGACCTCCTTCCAGTCGAGGAGTCGCAGCGGGACGGGCCGGCGGACCGGCGTCTCGCGGGAACCGTGCTTGAGGAAACCGGTGGGATCAGCCACGAGCAGCTCCATGATCGCCTCGTCCACGTTCGCACCACGGATGGTGGCGTCCTTGATAGCATGAGTACCTTCTTGTAATCGCGAGGCATGACCTTCGCGAAGTGGCTGACCTGTTGTGACCAGTCGGCCAGGATGCGGGCTGCGACCTCGGAGCCCGTTTCGTCACGATGCCGTTCGACGGCGCCCTTGAGCCACGCGAAGTCCTCGCCCTCGAGATCCTCGAGGTCGACCAGCTCGGTGTTCAGGTTGTTCTCGAAGTCCTTGTCCGGGTTGTACACGAACGCGACGCCACCGGACATGCCTGCACCGAAGTTGCGGCCGGTCTTGCCGAGGATGACGACCTTGCCACCCGTCATGTACTCGCAGCCGTGGTCGCCGACGCCTTCGACGACGGCCGTGGCTCCGGAGTTGCGGACCGCGAAGCGCTCACCCGCGATGCCGCGGATGAGGACCTCACCCGAGGTGGCACCGAACAGGATGACGTTGCCGGCGATGATGTTGTCCTCGGGCACGAAACCCTCGGCCGCATTGTGCGGCGGGCGCACGATGATGCGACCACCCGACAGGCCCTTGCCGACGAAGTCGTTCGCGTCGCCGTTGAGCCGCATCGTGATGCCGCGCGGGACGAACGCACCGAAACTGTTGCCGGCCGAACCCGTGAAGGTGATGTCGATCGTGTTGTCCGGCAACCCTTCCGCACCGTACTTCTTGGTGAGCTCGTGGCCGAGCATCGTGCCGACGGTGCGGTTGACGTTGGTGATCGGGGTGTCGAACGAGACCGGCGTGCCCGACTCGAGAGCGGGCTGCGCCTTCGCGATCAGCTCGTTGTCGAGTGCCTTGTCGAGAGCGTGGTACTGCTCCTTGGTGCAGTGCATGTCCTGCTCCCCGTAGATCGGGGAGGTGACCTTCTCGAGCAGCGGCGACAGGTCGAGCTTCGACGCGCGGTAGTGCTCGACGGCCTTGCGGGTGTCGAGGACGTCCACCTGGCCGATGGCCTCGTCGAGGCTGCGGAAACCGAGCTCGGCGAGGTACTCGCGCACCTCTTCGGCGATGTACAGCATGAAGTTCTCGACGAACTCCGGCTTGCCGGTGAACCGCTTGCGCAGCACCGGGTTCTGCGTCGCGACACCCACGGGGCAGGTGTCGAGGTGGCACACGCGCATCATGATGCAGCCCGAGACCACGAGCGGCGCGGTCGCGAAACCGTACTCCTCGGCACCGAGGAGAGCGGCGACGACGACGTCGCGGCCGGTCTTCATCTGACCGTCGACCTGCACGACGATGCGGTCGCGCAGACCGTTGAGCATCAGCGTCTGCTGGGTCTCGGCGAGACCGATCTCCCAGGGAGCACCCGCGTGCTTGAGGGAGGTCAGCGGCGACGCACCGGTACCACCGTCGTGACCCGAGATGAGCACGACGTCGGCGTGTGCCTTCGACACACCCGCGGCGACCGTGCCGACACCGAGCTCGGAGACCAGCTTCACGTGGATGCGGGCCTTCGGGTTGGCGTTCTTGAGGTCGTGGATCAGCTGCGCGAGATCCTCGATCGAGTAGATGTCGTGGTGCGGCGGCGGCGAGATCAGGCCGACGCCCGGCGTCGAACCACGGACCTCGGCGACCCACGGGTACACCTTGTGCGGCGGCAGCTGGCCGCCCTCACCGGGCTTCGCGCCCTGCGCCATCTTGATCTGGATGTCGGTGCAGTTGCTCAGGTAGTGCGCGGTCACACCGAAGCGACCCGAGGCGACCTGCTTGATCGCCGAGCGCCGCCAGTCGCCGTTCTCGTCCGGGGTGAACCGGCTCGGGTGCTCGCCGCCCTCACCGGAGTTCGAGCGGCCACCGAGACGGTTCATCGCGATCGCGAGGGTCTCGTGCGCCTCGGCCGAGATGGAGCCGTAGCTCATCGCACCGGTCGAGAAGCGCTTGACGATCTCGCTCGCCGACTCGACCTCGTCGAGCGGCACCGGCGGGCGCACGCCCTTCTTGAACTCGAACA
Source organism: Rhodococcus sp. IITR03 (assembly GCA_001017865.1). The sequence goes on along the minus strand of LATQ01000001.1, from coordinate 1,222,727 downwards.
GACCGCGCAGCGACGCGAGTCGCTCCGACTGGTCGTCGACGAGCTTCGTGTACTCCTTGAAGATCGAATACTGGCCGGTGCGGGTCGCGTGCTGGAGCTTGAACACCGTGTCCGGGTTGAACAGGTGGTACTCGCCCTCACGACGCCACTGGTACTCGCCGCCCACCTCGAGCTCGCGGTGCGCGCGCTCGGACTGGCGGTCGAGGAAGGCCGTGCGGTGACGGGCCGCGACGTCCGCGGCGATCTCGTCGAGACCGACGCCGCCGAGCTGCGACTGCAGACCGGTGAAGTACTCGTCGACGAGTTCCTGCGACAGGCCGATGACCTGGAACAGCTGCGCACCGGTGTAGGAGGCGAGCGTGGAGATGCCCATCTTGGACATCACCTTGAGCACGCCCTTCGAGGCCGCCTTGATGTAGTTGGCGATGGCCTTGTCGAGGGTCATGCCCTCGGGCAGGTCGCCGTTCTGCAACAGCTCGTCGATGCTCTCGAACGCCATGTACGGGTTGACCACGGCCGCACCGAAACCGCACAGGGCGGCGATGTGGTGGACCTCGCGGGCGTCGCCGGCCTCGACGAGCAGACCGACCTTGGTGCGGGTCTTCTCACGGACGAGGTGGTGGTGCACTGCGGAGGTGAGCAGCAGCGACGGGATCGGCGCCAGCTTCTCGTCGGACTCGCGGTCGGACAGCACGATCAGGCGTGCGCCCTTCTCGATGGCCTGCGAGACCTGCTCGCGGATCGAGGCGAGCGCGCGACGCAGACCCTCACCGCCCTCCGCGACCGGGTACAGGCCGCGGATGATGACGCTGTTGAAGCCGGGGAACTGCTTCTCGTCGTTGACGTGGATGAGTTTCTGCAGGTCGTCGTTGTCGATGACCGGCGCACCGATGAGGATCTGCCGGCACGACGCCTCGGTCGGGTTCAGCAGGTCGCCCTCGGGGCCGAGCATGCCGCCCATGCTGGTGACGATCTCCTCGCGGATCGCGTCGAGCGGCGGGTTGGTGACCTGGGCGAACAGCTGCGAGAAGAAGTCGAAGAGCTGACGCGGACGCGACGACAGCACGGCGATCGGCGTGTCGGTGCCCATCGAGCCGAGCGCTCGGCACCGGAGGCCGCCATCGGCTTGACGAGGAGGTCGACCTCTTCGCGGGTGTAGCCGAAGACCTGCTGCCGCAGCACGACACGCTCGTGCGACATGTAGGTGTACTTGCTCTCCGGCAGGTCCTCGAGACGGGTGACGCCGTTGGCGACCCATTCCTCGTAGGGATGCTCGGCGGCGAGCTCGCGCTTGATCTCCTCGTCCTCGACGATGCGGCCCTTGGCCGTGTCGACGAGGAACATGCGGCCCGGCTGCAGGCGGCGCTTGCTGACGATCTTCTCGGTGGGGATGTCGAGCACACCCACCTCGGAGGCCATGACGACGAGGCCGTCGTCGGTGACCCAGGCACGCGAGGGGCGCAGGCCGTTGCGGTCGAGCACGGCGCCGATGACGGTGCCGTCGGTGAAGCACACCGAGGCCGGTCCGTCCCACGGCTCCATGAGGGCCGCGTGGTACTCGTAGAACGCGCGACGTGCCGGATCCATCGAGTCGTGGCGTTCCCACGCCTCGGGGATCATCATGAGCACGGCGTGCGGCAGGCTGCGGCCACCGAGGTGCAGCAGTTCGAGCACCTCGTCGAAACGCGCGGTGTCGGACGCGCCGGCGTGCAGACCGGGAAGATCTTCTCGAGCTTGTCGCGACCGCCGAAGACCTCGGTGTCGATGAGTGCCTCTCGGGCGCGCATCCAGTTGGCGTTGCCCGTGACGGTGTTGATCTCGCCGTTGTGCGCGACGCGGCGGAAGGGATGCGCGAGCGGCCACGACGGGAACGTGTTGGTGGAGAACCGCGAGTGCACGAGGCCGAGGGCCGAGACGACGCGTTCGTCCTGCAGGTCGCGGTAGAAGCCCTTCATCTGGGCGTGGTGAGCATGCCCTTGTAGACGAAGGTCGATGCCGACAGGCTCGGGAAGTAGACGGTCTCGCTGCCGGGACCGTCCTCGCCCGCGCCGTGGTGGCCGAGCTCGTGCTCGGTGCGCTTGCGCACGACGTACGCGCGGCGCTCGAGTTCGAGGCCGGTGAGC
>LATQ01000001.1:1216048-1220504 GCA_001017865.1 Rhodococcus sp. IITR03 | reverse complement strand
GCCCGGTGAACCCCAGCCCGGTGAGCCACACGCCCGGGCGAGGCCGACTCCCGGCGAGCCGACTCCCGGCGAACCCGCTCCGAACATGGAGCCGGCTCCCGAGCCCGCGCCCCAGATCCCCGGTCAGAACTGCAGTGGGCGCCTGATGTCGGTGTCCCATGGTGTGGGGGCCTTCCCGAGCCTCCGGGAGGTTTCGCCCCGGCTCCCGTCCAGTCGACCCGGCGCAACACCGAATTGGCTCTGATCATCGCGGCCATCGGTGTCACGACCGTGTCGCTCATGCTCGTCGAGGTCTCGATGGAGCAGGCGCTGACCCTCGACCTGCTCAAGTACGGGGCGACCTTCGCGGCGCTGTTCCTCGCCGCGCATCTCGCGGTCCGGCGCTTCGCGAAGTACGCCGATCCCCTGCTGTTGCCGATCGTCGCGCTGCTCAACGGTCTCGGACTCGTGCTCATCCACCGGCTCGACCTGTCCGATCAGGAGAACGCCCGCTACATGGGCCTGCCGCCGCCGTCGCCCGATGCGACGCAGCAGGTGCTGTGGACGGCGCTCGGCATTGCGCTGTTCATCGTCGTGCTCGTGTTCCTGCACGACTACCGCCTGCTCGCGCGGTTCAGCTACACGCTCGGTCTCATCGGCCTCATCGCACTCGCGATCCCGGCCCTGCTGCCGAGCAGGTTCTCCGAGGTCAACGGCGCCAAGATCTGGATCCGGCTGCCCGGTTTCAGCATCCAGCCCGGTGAGTTCGCGAAGATCCTGCTGATCATCTTCTTCGCATCGGTCCTCGTGGCGAAACGCGATCTGTTCACCACCGCGGGCAAGCACTTCCTGGGGATGGATTTCCCCCGTGCCCGCGATCTCGGCCCGATCCTGGCGGCCTGGATCATCTCGATCGGTGTGATGGTCTTCGAGAAGGACCTCGGCACGTCGCTGCTGCTGTTCACCACCGTGCTGGTGATGCTCTACATCGCGACCGAACGCGTCGGCTGGCTGATCATCGGATTCTCGCTGCTCGCCGTCGGTTTCTACGCGGCGTACCAGATGTTCGGTCACGTGCGGGTGCGTGTGGAGACCTGGCTCGATCCACTCGCCGACTACAACAACACCGGCTACCAGATCTCCCAGTCGCTGTTCGGTCTCGCGACCGGCGGAGTCGCCGGCACCGGCCTGGGCAGCGGACGGCCGGGGCAGGTGCCGTTCGCGAAGACCGACTTCATCGTCGCCGCGATCGGTGAGGAACTCGGCCTGATCGGTCTGGCCGCCATCCTGCTGTTGTTCCTGATCCTCGTCGTCCGCGGCATGCGCACGGCGCTGGCGGTGCGCGACAGCTTCGGCAAGCTGCTCGCCGCCGGCCTGTCGTTCACCCTCGCCGTCCAGCTGTTCGTGGTGGTCGGCGGTGTCACGAAGTTGATCCCCCTGACCGGCCTGACCACACCGTTCGTGTCCTACGGTGGTTCGTCGCTGCTCGCAAACTATCTGCTCCTGGCTCTGTTGATGAAGATCTCGCACGCTGCCCGCCAACCCGCGATCCCCCGTAAGAAGGCGCCCACGCCGATCGCCGAGGCCAAGACGGAAATGATGGGGCGCGAATGAACGGTCCGCTCCGCAAGGTCGCGATGGCCGTGATGTTCATGGTCGTCGCGCTGCTCGCAAACGCCACCTACGTGCAGGTCATCAAGGCCGACGATCTCCGCACCGATCCGCGCAACTCGCGTGTGCTGATCGACGAGTACTCCCGTCAGCGCGGACAGATCGTCGCGGCCGGTCAGGCTCTCGCGGTGTCGGTGCCCACCGACAGCCGCTACAAGTACCTGCGCGAATACCCGGCGCCGCCGACCCAGCCGATGAGCCCGCTGGCCTACGCGCCGGTGACCGGTTTCTACTCGATGCAGTACGGCAGCACCGGACTCGAGCGGTCCGAGGATTCGCTGCTCAACGGTTCCGACAACCTGCTGTTCGGACGTCGCCTGTTCGACCTGGTGTCGGGCCGCAACCCGCGCGGCGGAAACGTCGTGTCCACGATCGATCCGGTCGTTCAGCAGGTGGCCTACGACGAGCTGACCTCGAAGGGTTACACGGGCTCGGTGGTCGCGATCGAACCGAGCACCGGCAGGATCCTCGGGATGGTGAGCACTCCGAGCTACGACCCCAACCGGTTGTCGGGACACGACGGTGCCGCGACCTCACAGGCCTGGGACGAGCTCAACGCCGATCCCGAGAAGCCGATGCTCAACCGTGCGATCTCCCAGACCTACCCTCCGGGCTCGACCTTCAAGGTCGTCGTGACGGCGGCGGCGCTCGAGAACGGCGTCACCCCCGACACGCAGTTCACCGCGGCACCGCAGATCACCCTGCCCGACACCGCGACGACCCTCGAGAACTACGGCGGAGCGGCGTGCGGCGACGCACCGACGGTGACGCTGCGGGAGGCCTTCGCGCGGTCGTGCAACACGGCCTTCGTCGAGATGGGCATCGACGACGGACGCGAGGCCCTGGTCTCGCAGGCCGAGAAGCTCGGCATCGGCGAGACCCTCGACGTGCCGCTGCCCGTCGCGGCGAGCACCGTCGGGCCCATCCCGGACGGCGCGGCACTCGGCCAGTCGAGCATCGGCCAGCGTGATGTGGCCCTCACTCCGTTGCAGAACGCGTCGATCGCCGCGACCATCGCAAACGGCGGGGTGCGCATGAAGCCGTATCTCGTCGACCGTCGGCAGGGACCCGACCTGACGGTGCTCGAGGAGACCAAGCCCGAATCGCTGGGCCAGGCGATCTCGCCGGAGGTCTCGGCGACCCTCACCGACCTGATGATCGGTGCCGAGAACAATGCCGGCGGTGGCGGTGCCATCCAGGGCGTGCAGATCGCGTCGAAGACGGGCACCGCGGAACACGGCAACGATCCGCGGAACACCCCGCCGCACACCTGGTACATCGCATTCGCACCTGCACAACAACCCCGCATCGCCGTCGCGGTGATCGTGGAGGACGGCGGCGACCGAGCTCTCGCCGCGACCGGCGGCTCGGTGGCCGCCCCGATCGGACGGGCCGTCATCTCGGCCGGATTACAGGGAGGCTGACATGGCTCTGAGCAGCGGCGCCATGATCGCCGACCGTTACCGTCTCCAGCGACTCATCGCGACCGGCGGAATGGGTCAGGTGTGGGAAGGACTCGACACCCGGCTCGACCGGCGGGTCGCGGTGAAGGTCCTCAAGGCCGAGTTGTCCGGCGACGAGGACTTCCTCGCCCGGTTTCGCTTCGAGGCCCGCACCACCGCCCAGCTCAACCATCCCGGCATCGCGGGGTGTTCGACTACGGCGAGACCACCGACGCCGAAGGCCAGTCCATCGCCTATCTCGTGATGGAACTCGTCCACGGCGAACCGCTCAACGCCGTCCTGTCGCGGCTCGGACGCCTGTCGCTGCCGCATGCGCTCGACATGCTCGAGCAGACCGGACGCGCCTTGCAGGCCGCCCACAACGCCGGCGTGGTGCACCGCGACGTCAAGCCGGGCAACATCCTCATCACCCCGACGGGCCAGGTGAAGATCACCGACTTCGGTATCGCGAAGGCGGTCGACGCCTCCCCGGTCACCCGCACCGGCATGGTGATGGGCACCGCGCAGTACATCGCTCCCGAGCAGGCACTGGGCCAGGAGGCGACGTCCGCGAGCGATGTGTACTCGCTGGCCGTCGTCGGCTACGAGGTGCTGTCGGGCCGACGTCCGTTCCTCGGCGACAGCGTCGTGACGGTCGCGATGAAGCACGTCCAGGAGACCCCGGCGCCGCTGCCGACGGATCTTCCGCCCGAGGTGCGCGAACTCATCGAGATCGCGATGTCGAAGGACCCCGCCTACCGCTATTCGAACGGCGGCGAGTTCGCCAACGCCGTCGCTGCGGTGCGGTCCGGACGGCCCGTGCCCCCCGCCCGGCAACGTGCGCCGGTGACCAGCGCAACCGGGTGCTTCCGCCCGCGCGTGCCCGGGACGACGGCCCACACGTCCTCGACCCGTGCCCTGCACCCGACGCAGTACGACCAGACGGCCTATTCGTCGGTTCCCCGCTCGGCCCAGCCGCCGACCGCCGGCCGTCCGCCGGTGGCAGGTCCACCGACTGCGGGAGTGCCCGCCGACGACGACGAGGACCGGTCGCCGAGTCCCACAGCGCTGGCCTGGGCCGCAGTGCGGCAGTCGTGCTCGCCCTGGTCACTCTGGGAATCGTGCTGTTGGGCGGCGACGACGAGGAGACCCCGCGCGCTCCGTCGCCGACGACGCAGCTCACCACGACCCGCGCGACCACCACGACGACCCGTCCGCCGCTGACCACCACGACGACGTTCGTGCCGCTGCCGCCGCCCGTCGAGACGGAGACCTTCACACCCCCTCCGACCACGACGACGACGCAGCCGCCGACGACCACGGTGGAGCCGACGACCGAGCCGACCACGACGCAACCGCCCACC
>LATQ01000001.1:1210518-1215948 GCA_001017865.1 Rhodococcus sp. IITR03 | reverse complement strand
TGGAGCCGACGACCGAGCCGACCACGACGCAACCGCCCACCACCACGACGGTCCCGACCACGACGACGGCGACGACCACCACAGCGGAGGACACGGGTGGCGGCGACGGCGGCACGGGCGGCGCGGAGGGTGACGGCGACGACGAGACCGACCCCGAGGCCGCCGGTGGAGGGGACGACAATTCATCCGGAACCAGCAACGGTACGAACAACCAAGGAACGTCATGACCACACCCCGCAAGCTCTCCTCCCGCTACGAGCTGGGTGAGATCCTCGGCTTCGGCGGTATGTCCGAGGTGCACCTCGCGCGGGATCTGCGGCTCGGCCGGGATGTGGCCATCAAGGTGTTGCGTGCCGACCTCGCACGCGACCCCACGTTCTACCTGCGCTTCCGGCGCGAAGCGCAGAACGCCGCTGCGCTGAACCATCCGGCGATCGTCGCCGTCTACGACACCGGTGAGGCCGAGACCGAGGCCGGGCCGCTCCCGTACATCGTCATGGAGTACGTCGAGGGCGACACGCTGCGCGACATCGTCCGTGCCGACGGGCCGATGACCCCCAAGCGGGCGATGGAGATCATTGCCGACGTGTGCGCGGCCCTGGACTTCAGCCACCGCAACATGATCGTGCACCGCGACGTGAAACCGGCCAACGTCATGATCAACAAGGCCGGCGCGGTGAAGGTCATGGACTTCGGCATCGCCCGGGCCATCTCCGACGCCGCGAGCCCGATGACGCAGACCGCCGCGGTGATCGGCACCGCGCAGTACCTCTCCCCGGAGCAGGCACGCGGTGAACAGGTCGACGCCCGGTCCGACGTGTACTCGGTGGGCTGCGTCCTGTTCGAGATCCTCACCGGCGAGCCCCCCTTCAAGGGCGACTCGCCCGTCGCGGTGGCCTACCAGCACGTGCGGGAGGATCCGCCGCTGCCGTCGTCGGTGAACTCGTCGGTGCCGCCCGAGCTCGACTCGGTGATCCTCAAGGCGATGGCGAAGAACCCCGCGAACCGCTACCAGTCGGCCGCGGAAATGCGTAGCGACCTGATCCGCGTGCTGAGCGGACAGCGCCCGAGTGCGCCGATGGTGATGACCGACGAGGACCGTACGACGCTGATCGACTCCGTCGACAACAACACGGGCCGGCACAGCCGCGTCGCGGCCGCCGGCGCTGCCGGGGCACCCGCCGAGGATTCCGGCGGCGGCTCGGTTCTCAAGAAGGTGCTGCTCGGCATCGCCGCAGTCGCTGTGGTCGGTATCGTCGGCGTCTTCCTGTGGTCGCTCGGCCCCGGTTCGACGGCCGCCCAGGTCGCGGTGCCCGACGTCCGCAACATCTCCGCCGAGCTCGCCGAGAGCCAGCTGCAGAACGCCGGCTTCCGGGTCTCGATCCAGCAGAAGAGCGATCCGGTCGTCGCGAACGGCAACGTCATCAACACCCGTCCCGTGCCCGGGAGCCAAGCCGAGGAGGGTTCGACCGTCACCCTCGAGGTGTCGACAGGACCGGAACAGGTGCAGATCCCGCGGCTCGAAGGCATGACGCAGGAACGCGCCGCCCAGGAGCTGTCCGCCGTCGGTCTCCGGCTCGACCCGAACGTCGGACGCGCTCCGTCGGATGCCGACGACGAGGACCTCGTCGTCGACCAGAGCCCCGGTGCGGGAGCCAGTGTCGACCGCGACAGCCCCATCACCATCACTGTGGGATCCGGTCCCGAACTGGTACGCGTCCCCAACGTGGTGGGCCAGACCGTCGAGGTGGCGAGCGACAACATCGAGGGCGCCGGTTTCGAGGTCGTCGTCGAGAACATCGACTCCAGCGAGACCGAGGGCACCGTCGTGTCGACGAGCCCCGCCGGTGGCGCCTCCACCGAACAGGGGTCGACGGTGACGGTGCGGGTGTCGAACGGCGACCGCATCGAGATGCCCGTCATCACCAACCGGTCGGTCTCGGACGCACTCGCTGCCCTGCGCGGCGCCGGCTGGACGGGCAACGCCTCCCAGCTCCAGCAGACGCGTGAGGCGACACTCGATGTCGATCTCGTCGGCACCGTGATCACGCAGGCCCAGCCGCCGGGTTCGGAGATCTCGAAGAACCAGCCCATCACCGTGGGCGTCGGTGTGCTCGGCATCCGCTGAGCGAGCTGATCAACGACGAAAGGCGCCGGTCCTGGAAGGGACCGGCGCCTTTCGTCGTTGATTGGGGGTCAGGCGGCTCCGCCGTCGAGCGCGCGTGCCATCTGCGCCTCGAGAGCGCGCGACGAGCGTCTCGTCCGGAGCCTCGCCGCAGGCCGCGAGCCAGTTCGCGAGCATCCGGTGACCTCCCTGGGTGAGCACCGACTCGGGATGGAACTGCACACCGTGGATCGGCAGCTCGACGTGACGCAGGGCCATGACGATGCCGGTCTCCGTGTGGCCGGTGGGCTCGAGCTCGGCGGGCATGGTCTCGGGCAGCACGGTCAGCGAGTGGTAGCGGGTCGCGGTGAACGGATCGGGCAGGCCCGCGAGCACACCGGCACCGTTGTGGCGGACCAGGCTGGTCTTGCCGTGCAGCAGCTCGGGGGCGCGGTCGACGGTCGCGCCGAACGCGACACCGATGGACTGGTGGCCGAGGCACACACCGAGCAGCGGAGTGCTGCTGTCGGCACATGCCTTCACCAGGTCGATGCTCGCCCCGGCGCGTTCGGGTGTACCCGGGCCGGGGCTGAGGAGGATGCCGTCGTAGTCCTTCGCGACCCGCGCGAGAGCACCCGGCGCGGTGAGCCGCTCGTCGTCGTTGCGCCACACGTCGGCCGTCGTTCCGAGCTGCCCAGATACTGGACCAGGTTGAAGACGAAGCTGTCGTAGTTGTCGACGACGAGAATGCGCATGAGACGAGGGTACTCAGTGCTCGCTACAGGGCGACCCGCCCGGTGCTCGCTACAGGGCGACCCGCCCGGTGCTCGGTAGAGGCGACCCGCCCGGTGTCCGAATCGGGCACGTCTCAGCGCGCGGACGAACTCCCGGTGTAGGCGGGGACCGACAGATCCTCCGACGCCTGCTGCGTGTATCCGAGTTGATAGCGGGCCGCGTACTGCTTGTAGATGCGGATACCGGGCTCGGCGTCGAGCGCGGCCTGCAGCGCCGTGCCGGGTCGCCGAAGCGCGGTGACGACGTAGGGCGGCGAGTAGGTGCGCCCGTGCAGCAGCAGCGTGTTACCGATGCAGCGTGGCGCCGACGTCGCGACGATCCGCTGGTCCTGCATGGCCACGGCCTCGGCACCACCGGCCCACACCGCGTTGAGCACGCTCTGCACGTCCTGCTGGTGCACGACGAGATCGTCGGGTGAGGCACCGGACGGATAGCGCCCGTTGGCGTCGCGGGGTGCGTCGGTGAGGGTGACGGTCACGCCCGGACCGCGGCGGGCCACGAGGCCGGCCGGGTCCTCGATCGCGGACAGGTCGTCGAGCACTGCGGCGACGTCCTCGTCGTTCACCGCGGCACGGTCCTGTAGTTCGTCGATGCGCGCGGTGAGATCGTCTCGGGTGGCCGCCAGTTCGTCGGCCTTCTCCTGCGCGGCACGTACCAGATCGGACAGTCGCGGGGAGTCGCCGGCGCGCAGTTCGTCGCCCTCGGACACTCCGCGGGTGGTGCCCACGAGCAGACCGGCCACGAGGCACACGACGAGGGTCGCGACACCCCACACGGGCGCGCGCAGCCGTCGTTCCGACACGTCGTACCTCCGATCCTGGCCTTACGTTAGCGTGATCTCAACAGGTAGTTGACCGACCACTCCACCGTGTACGACGGGTGGAGTCGTGAGAACGAGGACACCATGCCCAAGTCGAAGGTTCGCAAGAAGGACGTCTCCGCGACCCGGACGGTGAGCCGCACACCCGTGAAGGTCAAGGGCACGCCGTCGAGCACGTTGTACGTGACGGTGATGCTCGCCCTGATGGTCATCGGGCTGCTGTGGCTGATCGTCTACTACCTCGCGGCCGAGCAGATCACGTGGATGAACGATCTCGGTGCCTGGAACTTCCTGATCGGTTTCGGGTTCATGGTGGTCGGTCTGATCATGACGATGAACTGGCGCTGACCCCCACCTCGCTCGGGTTACACCGATGTTATTCATCCCCACCTGGGATAACACTGTGCACAACCCGGTGAGAGGTCTCCGGGGAACGAATCGGAAGAGGACGCAGATGCCCGACGAGACACCGCTGCGGTGGGCGACGCCGCCCGCCGCGATAGCGGCGTTGGCGGCCGCCGGTATCGCCCTTGCCGTGACGGCCGCCGTCGCGGTTCCCGACGCGGCCGGTCGCGTGCTGGTGGGTTCGCGGCGGTGCTCGTCCTCGTGATGGTCGCGCTCGCGCTGCGACAGCGTCCGCGTCTCGAAGTGCTCCCCGGAGGAACGGGGATCGCGACGATGCGGTTGACGGGTCGTCGCGAGTTCCCGCGGGTGGCACTGCACCGCGTGCGGATCGTCGAGTACCCGCGCTTCGGGCGGCGGGTGCCGATGCTCGAGATCGACACGATCGACCCCGCGACCGGCACGGAGAACCTGATGATCTTCGGCCGGTGGGATCTGGGCACCGACCCGCGGAACGTGCACGCCGCGCTGGCGGTGCGCGATCTCGCGCCCGATCAGACGCCCAGTTGATCGCGTAGCCGCACGACGGCCAGCACGATCGCGACCAGCGTCACCACGACGACCGCGACCAGCGCGATCCACCCGGTGCGCACGATGCGGTCCCGGTCGGTGCCGGCACCGAGATACTGCGGGGCGTAGAGCAGGGCCGCGGTCGCGGCGGCACCGGCGACGAGACCGCCCAGGTGACCCCACAGAGAGATGCCCGGGATGGTGATGCTGATGATCACGTTGAGGCCGACGATGGTCAGCACGGGTGCCGGGCTGCGACGCAGGCGCAGCAGGATGACGGCCTGCGCGCCGAGCAGACCGAAGACTGCTCCCGACGCTCCGGCGGTGACCGCACCGGTCTCCATGAACATCACCGCGGCGGATCCATCCGCCGAGGATCGACACGAGATAGACCGAGAGGTACCGGGCGCGTCCGAGCACGAGTTCGGTGTCGCGGCCGATCACCCACAGGGCGAACATGTTGACGGCCAGGTGGAGCAGGCCGAAGTGCAGGAAGCCGCTGCCGAGGATCCGGATGTACTCGTCGTGCGCGGCGATGATGGGCGGCCACAGCGCCCAGTCGAGGAACAGCTCCGAGCCCTGCTCGTTGGTCATCACGCTGCCCGACTGCGCGGCGGTGATGCCGAAGACGAGCACGTTCAGCGCGATGAGCACGTACGTCACGATCGGCGAGGGCCGATCGGAGCGGACGGGTGCGCCGGCGATGGTGCGGGCCTGCGGTGTCGACCGTTCGGCCGCGGCGACGCAGTCGACGCAGTGCTGACCGACCGAGGCGGGACGCAGGCACTCGGGGCACGCG
>LATQ01000001.1:1209260-1210418 GCA_001017865.1 Rhodococcus sp. IITR03 | reverse complement strand
GCAGCAACGACGCAGTGCTGCACGCCGAGGCGGGACGCAGCACCGCGGCGCACGGCCGCCGCATCGGGAGCAGGCGAGAAGGGTCGGGCGGTCGGGATGGCGAACGCACCGCGCTGGGGCTGCGGGCCACCACCCTCGGCCGCGGAGCCCCAGCCGGGGTTCGTCATGGGAACTCTCTCAGGAGATGGTGATGCTGTTGATCACGACGTCGTCGACCGGGCGATCGGCGCGGTCGGTGGCGGTGGTCGCGATCGCGTCGACGACCTTCTTCGACTCGGCGTCGACGACCTCACCGAAGATGGTGTGGCGACGGTTGAGGTGCGGGGTCGGGCCGACGGTGATGAAGAACTGCGAGCCGTTGGTGCCCGGGCCGGCGTTCGCCATCGCGAGCAGGTAGCCGCGGTCGAACTGCAGCTCGGGGTGGAACTCGTCGCCGAACTGGTAGCCCGGACCGCCACGGCCGGTGCCGGTGGGGTCGCCACCCTGGATCATGAAGCCGTCGATGACGCGGTGGAAGACCGCGCCGTCGTAGAACGGACCGCTGGTCTCGCCCTTGGCGTTCTGGGTCTTGTACTCCTTGGTGCCCTGAGCCAGGCCGACGAAGTTCTCGACCGTCTTCGGCGCGTGGTTGCCGAAAAGAGCAATCGCGATGTCGCCGCGGTTCGTGTGGAGCGTGGCCGTTGCTGTCTGATGCGGTGAAGTCACCCCACCATGGTGCCATTGCCCGCTGCCCGGGCAGGACAGGCGGCGCGGGACACGCTCTCCGGTCACGACTGCAGGTCCGGGCGGTATGGAAGAGTGGACGCATGAGCAAGCTGATTCATGCCGAGACCGACGCCGTGTGGCTTCCGGCATTCGTGCGACGCCACGACGAATCCGGCAATCTCGCGGGTGCTCTCCGCGTGGCCGGCGAGGGCGCGGTAGCGCTCGCGCAGGGCTCGAGTGCGGCCGGACTGTTCGCAGCACGCAAGGGTCTGGACGTCGCGGGCGACTGTTCGCGGTGGCCCGGCGTGCCGCGGCCGAGCGGTGTGCCGCGAAGTCGTCCTCGCGTCCGGAGCGCACGGGCAGGCGGGTCGGTCTCGTCGTCGCCGGCGCGGTTGCCGTCGTGGCCGCAGGCGGGGTCGTGTTCTACCGGCGACGCCGTCCGGCTCACCGCCG
>LATQ01000001.1:1205526-1209160 GCA_001017865.1 Rhodococcus sp. IITR03 | reverse complement strand
CTTGGGAGCCGCTGTGGCCGGTCACGACGGGAACGCGCTCGACGGCGCCGAACCTCCGGCCGCAGGGCCTTGGCCGAGGCCGCAGCAGGGCGCTGAGGCGCTCCGCCCTGCTTGGACAGACCCGGACCCACACCCGGAACGTTCGTCTGCGGAGCGTTCTGCGGAGAGCCCGACTGCGCGACGCCGCTCCCCGCTGCCAGGGAGGGGTCGGGCCGCCGGAGCGGGGCATCTGTGCGGTGCGCTGCTGACCTGTGGCCGGCTGATCGGCCGCAGCCGACCCGTTCTTACCGTCCGAGGAGGCACCACCGGACTTCTGGGAGCCGCCCTGAGCAGGCGTGTCCTGCGCCGCCTTCGCCGTCTGCTCGGCGGCCTTCCGGCCTGCTGCCGGCTGCTGGTCGGCCGAACCCTGCACGGGTGCCGGGTCCACTGCTCCCGCTGCGGGAGCGGACGAACCCTGCGCCGGTGCCCCAGGAGCCTGCGAAGGCTGTGCCGGGGACGACTGCGACGACCGGTTCTCCGGTGCCGGTTTCTGCTCCGAGGCCGGGCCCTGCTGCGTGCCCGTGTTCTCGGGCTTCACCTCGTTCTCTGTACGGTCCTCCGGCTTCCGACCGGGTTGCCCGCGATCGGCCCCGTTCGGTCCCTGGGGAGTGCTCACTTACGACTCCTTAGCTCCGGCTGCGTCGGCTTCGTCCGGCTCGTCGGCGTTGCGCGCGATCGCGAGCAATGTATCGCCCTCGGCCAGGTTCATGAGCCGCACGCCCTTGGTCTGACGGCCTGCCTTGCGCACCTGCTTCGCCGCAGTGCGGATGACACCGCCGCTCGAGGTGATGGCGTACAACTCGTCGTCGTCCTCGACGATGCGCGCCCCGACCAGGTTGCCACGCTTGCGGTCGTACTGGATGGTCAGAACACCCTTACCGCCGCGACCCTGGACCGGGTAGTCCTCCATCGGGGTGCGCTTGGCGTAACCACCCGAGGTCGCGACCAGCAGGTAGGTGCCCTCCTTGACGACGTTGAGCGAGAGCAGCTTGTCCTCGCCGTTGAACCGCATGCCCTGCACACCGGAGGTCGCGCGGCCCATCGGACGCAGCGCCTCATCGGTGGCGGAGAAACGGATCGACTGGCCCTGCTGCGAGACGAGCAGCAGATCGTCCTCGGCGGAGCACAGCACCGCGCCGACGAGCTCGTCGTCGCCGCGCAGGTTGATCGCGACGATGCCACCCGAACGGTTGGAGTCGAAGTCGGACAGGCGCGACTTCTTGACCAGGCCGTTGCGGGTCGCGAGCACCAGGTAGGGAGCATCCTCGTAGGTCTTGAGGCGGATGACGCCTGGATACGCTCATCGGGCTGGAAGGCCAGCAGGTTCGCGACGTGCTGACCACGCGCCGTGCGGTTCGCCTCGGGCAGCTCGTACGCCTTCGCGCGGTAGACGCGACCCTTCGTCGTGAAGAACAGCAGCCAGTCGTGCGTGGACGTCACGAAGAAGTGCTTGACGATGTCGTCCTGCTTGAGCTCGGCACCCTTGACGCCCTTGCCGCCGCGCTTCTGCGAGCGGTACAGGTCGGTGCGCGTGCGCTTGGCGTAACCGGTCTCGGTGATGGTGACGACGACGTCCTCGCGTGCGATGAGGTCCTCGTCGTTGACATCGCCGTCGGCCGCGACGAGCCGCGTGCGACGCTCGTCGCCGTACTTGTCGACGATCTCCTTCAGCTCGTCGCGGACGATGGCGCGCTGCCGCTCCGGACGGGCCAGGATGTCCTTGTAGTCCTCGATCTCGCGCTCGATCTCGGCGAGGTCGTCGACGATCTTCTGACGCTCGAGGGCAGCGAGGCGACGCAGCTGCATCGCCAGGATGGCGTCGGCCTGGATCTCGTCGACCGTGAGCAGCTCGATCAGGCCGGCGCGCGCGATGTCGACGGTCTGCGACGCGCGGATGAGCGCGATGACCTCGTCGAGCGCGTCGAGAGCCTTGACCAGGCCGCGCAGGATGTGGGCGCGTTCCTCGGCCTTGCGCAGCAGGTACCGCGTACGCCGGACGATGACCTCGATCTGGTGGTTGACGTACAACCGGATCATCTGGTCGAGGCGCAGCGTGCGCGGCACTCCGTCGACGATCGACAGCATGTTGCAGCCGAAGCTCGTCTGCAGCTGCGTGTGCTTGTAGAGATTGTTGAGAACCACCTTGGCCACCGCGTCGCGGCGGACGGTGACGACGATGCGCATGCCCACGCGGTCGGACGACTCGTCGTGGATGTCGGAGATGCCCGCGATCTTGCCGTCGCGGACCTGCTCGGCGATCGACGTGATGAGGTTGTCCGGGTTGACCATGTAGGCAGCTCGGTGATGACGATGCTGGTGCGGCCCTTGGAGTCCTCTTCGATCTCCACGACACCGCGCATCTTCACCGATCCGCGACCGGTCGTGTAGGCATCGTGGATGCCCTGCGAGCCGGTGATCAGGCCGGCGGTCGGGAAGTCCGGTCCCTTGATCCGTTCCATGACCGCGGCGAGGGTGGTCTCCTCGTCGGCCTCGAAGTTCTCGAGCGCCAGTAGATGGCTTCCGCCACCTCGCCGAGATTGTGCGGCGGGATGTTGGTGGCCATACCGACCGCGATACCGCCCGAACCGTTGATCAACAGGTTGGGGATACGGCTGGGGAGAACCGTCGGTTCCTGCGTGCGGCCGTCGTAGTTCGGCTGGAAATCGACCGTCTCGTGGTCGATCTCCCGCAGCATCTCCATCGCGAGCGGCGTGAGCCGGCACTCGGTGTACCGCATGGCGGCAGCGCCGTCGTTGCCGCGGGAACCGAAGTTGCCCTGGCCGTCGACGAGCGGATAACGCATCGACCACGGCTGCGCCAGACGCACGAGCGTGTCGTAGATCGACGCGTCGCCGTGCGGGTGGTAGTTGCCCATGGTCTCGGCGACCGCGCGCGCCGACTTCACGTACCCGCGATCGGGACGGAAGCCGTTGTCGAACATCGCGTAGAGCACGCGACGGTGCACCGGTTTGAGACCGTCACGCACGTCGGGCAGAGCACGGCCCACGATCACGCTCATCGCGTAATCGATGTAGCTGCTCTGCATCTCCTGCTGGATGTCGACGGGCTCGATGCGGTCGTGCCCCGGCCCCTCCGGAGCAACGTGGTGTCGGTCATGAGCTCCTTCTTCTACTCGGCTCGCACGCCCGGCTCCGGCCTTCGGCCCGACGGACGTCTCGCAACCACACGAGTCTATAGGTGCAGGTCAGACAATGCCGAGAAGGACAGGCACTTCACATGCCGAGATCCGTCCGGAACCGAGCTCTCACATGTGGGATCCGGTGACCGGGTCGCGGTCCACCTGCCGTTCGACCTCCGACGCCACTGTTCGAGCCGGGCGTCGCGCACGGCGTCCTCCGGATCGGAGGCGAGCAGCAGTGCGGTGATCGGCACGGCCAGGACGATGATGCCGAGGACGAACGCCGGGAACAGCAGCGACATCACGGTCATGCCTTCGGGCGCGGGCATGCTCGGATCGAGGGTGACCCGCACGCCGGCCATGCCAGTGTAGTGCAGCGCCACGACCGCGCATCCCATGACGAAGGCCGCGACGACGCGGACCTCGAGACGCCGCGCGCGGCGGGCCAGCGCGAGC
>LATQ01000001.1:1200412-1205426 GCA_001017865.1 Rhodococcus sp. IITR03 | reverse complement strand
GCATCCCATGACGAAGGCCGCGACGACGCGGACCTCGAGACGCCGCGCGCGGCGGGCCAGCGCGAGCGCGGCGGTGGAGGCGACGACGCCGATGATCACCGACGCGATGACGTACCCCGTCTCGTGTTCGATCGTGCCGCGGATGTGGATGGCGAACATTCCGCTGTAGTGCATCATGCTCACGGCCGCGCCCATCAACAGACCGCCGATGAGCAACCGCACCGATTCGGGAATGCGGTGCTTGCTGACGTCGTGTACGTCGGCGATCCGCAGACCCACGAGGGTCGCGACGACGGCGAGCACGACGGAGAAGACCGTCGGTGCCAGTTCGTATCGGATGGTCGTACCCGGCACGGAGAAGCCCATCATGCCGATGAAGTGCATGAGCCAGATACCCACGCCGCCGATGGACAACGACGCATGAGGAGCCACCAGTTGCCGCTGCGCCGCGGCTCGTCGAGCGACCGCCGGACGCAGGACAATCCGACGAAGGAGCCCATCACGGCGGTGGCGTAGGAGAGGAAGAAAACCCACATCCCCATGGAGAAATGGTGTACGTCGTGCGACACGTGAGGTCCTCACAGCGGCGCGCTGTCACCACCGCGCTCGGAGGGCGCGCGCCACGACCTACCCGATGCGAGCTGCACCCCGACTTTCCAGCAGCGTAAGCGACCTTATCGCACTGTGGGGGTTCACATCACATCACCGTTTCACATGTCGTCCGTGGGGACGGGAGACCGGATCGGGACCCTCCTCACCGAGCCAGGTCGCCACCTCCCGATCCTGCTCGAGGTCCTGGATGCTCGCCGATGCCATCAGAGCCACGACCGGCACCGCGAGCAGCGCGACACCGATGATGAATCCGGGGAACAGCAAGGTCATGATGGTCATTCCCTCCGGATTCGGAGCGGAAGGATCGACGGTCACCGCGATCCCGGCCATGCCCGTGTAGTGCAGTGCCACGACTGCACATCCCATGACGGCGGCGGCCGGGATCCGCACGGCCGGCCGTTCCGCGACCCGCGACAGCCACAACGCGACGATCGACGCGACGACACCGATCCCCACGGACGCCGCGACGTACGACCGCCCCTGCTCGAGTTCGCCCTGGATCCGCACCGCGGCCATGCCGCTGTAATGCATTCCGGCGACGGCGAAGCCCATGATGACGCCGCCGACGAGGAGCCGGACGTCCGACGGCAAGGCGCGGATCCACTGCACGTCGGTGTCGACGATCCGCAATCCGAACAGTGTGGCCGTCACGGCGAGCGCGACCGACAGCAGCGTCAGCCCGAGGTCGTAACGGATCGCGGAACCGGGTACGTCGAAGCCCATCATCCCGATGAAGTGCATCAACCAGATTCCGACGCCCCCGATGGACAGGGCTGCCATGAGTGTCCATCGGGTCCGGGCGACCGACGTCCACGCGTTCGCAGCCTTGCGCGCGCAGGACAGACCGGCATAGCACCCGACCGCGGACGTGATGTAGGAGAGAGCGAAAAGCCAACCGCCCATGGAGAAATGGTGAACCTCGTGCGACATGTTGCCCCCAAGGAAGCGGCACGCACGGCGCATCGGTCCGTGTCGTGCCGAGTAGACCGACAGCGACCCCCGAGCTGCGCAGAAGGCTACTCCACTTCCGGGATTTCAACCAGATGTTTTGGGTGACAACAAATTAGGACGATCTTCAGAAGATCCGACCGTCGACGGGCTCTGCCTGGCCGTCCGCCGCCCACCGCTCGGATTCCGCTTCCAGTTCCGCCGCAAGACGATCCGGGGCCTGGAGCACCAGGACGATCGGGACGGCCAGCA
The DNA here is from genome assembly GCA_001017865.1 of Rhodococcus sp. IITR03. The sequence continues at coordinate 1,203,614 of LATQ01000001.1, read as the reverse complement.
ACAGCAGGCCGACGACGAAGAGCGGGAAGAGAATCGAGAAGACCTCGATCCCACCGGAGACCACTACCGCGGGGTCGATCTCCACACGGACCGACGCGGCGGCGAGGAAGTGCACCGCGATCACTGCGGCACCGGCCAAGGCGCTGCTCAACAGGCGCTTGGGCCACGTGTCCGCGGTCTTCACCTGGGCCAGGAAGCCCACGGCGGTCGCGATCGCCAAGCCCGCCGCCGCGGTGACCCAGAGGGGATCGAAGGTCAGCGAGCCCTGGATCCGCACCGAGGCGAGGACCGAGAACGGCACGCCCGCCAGGCCGGCGCCCAGCACGAGAGCACCCGTGACCGTCCGGACGAGGGTGGCGGGAGCGTTGTTCGGAATCGCGACGAACAGCGCCACGTACACCGACACCAGGCGACGAGCATCGAGAACACGATGGTGACGGTGTCGTACCGCACCACGCTGTCCTCGACGTTGAAGCCCGCCATCGGCAGGAACATGGCGAGCCAGACACCCACGCCGCCGCTCACCAGCGCCGCGAGAATCATCCAGTACGAACGCAATCGGTCACTGGAGGTGGTGCGGACCCGCCGAGCACCGGTGACCCCGACGAACACCCCGATCGCCGAGGTCAGATAGGCGAGGACCGTGACCCACGAGCCATCGTGAAGAGTTCGAGGCCCTCCCCCATTACTGGGTCACCGGCTGGTGCAGCTTCCGCAAGGCGTATTCGGTGACGGTGACCAGCGCCTGCTTCGCCGACTCACGGGCACGCGCATCGATGGACACGATCGGCACGTCCGCCGAGATCGCCATCGCCTGACGGATGTCCTCGAGCGGGTACCGGGGCGCATCGTCGAATTCGTTGATGGCGACGATGAACGGGAGATTGCGCGCTTCGAAGAAGTCGACGGCGGCGAAGCTCTCGTCCAGGCGACGCGTATCGATCAGCACGATCGCGCCGATGGCGCCGCGGATCAGGTCGTCCCACATGAACCAGAAGCGGTGCTGTCCGGGCGTGCCGAACAGGTAGAGGACGAGGTCGTCGGCCAGACTGATACGACCGAAGTCCATGGCGACCGTGGTGGTCGCCTTCTGCGGTGTCGCAGAGAGGTTGTCGACGCCGTCGCTGGCGTTCGTCACGAGCGCTCGGTACGAAGCGGCACGATTTCCGACACCGCCCCGACCAGAGTCGTCTTACCGACGCCGAAGCCTCCGGCGATCACGATCTTGGTCGAGGTCACGCGCTTCGTGGCGTTAGAGTTCGCGAAGTCCACTGAGGACCCTTTCAATCAGCTCACGACGCTCCGCGTCGCTCGAATCGTCTTTCAGCGTGGCCAGGATCTGTACGTGTCCGGCTTCGACGAGATCGGCGACGAGCACGCGTGCCACGCCGATCGGCACCCCCACGCGCGCAGCGATCTCCGCGACGGAGGGTGATTCCTTGCACAGCTCCAGGATCGTGGCGTTGATGTTGTCCAGATCCCGGGACCGATCGTCGGTTCCCGGAATGGCCTGGATGAGCGCCTCCAACGCCAGTTCGACCGCAGGACTCGTACGTCCCGAAGTCAGGGAGTAGGGCCGGACCAGACTGGGCTGGTCCGGCACCGACTCCGGCTTCCGCGATTCCATGGCCACCTCGACGTCAGGACCCTAGACCGACCCGCGGGGTGGCTTCGACCGAAGCACCCACTCGATCGACCAGGAGCGCCATCTCGTAACCGACCTGTCCGATATCGCACTCGGAGGCGGTCAGAGCCGCCAGGTGCGAGCCGTCGCCGACGCTCATCAGCAGCAGGTAGCCGTGCTGCATCTCCACGACGGACTGCAGCACACCACCACCGTCGAACAACTGCGACACACCGTTGGACAGGCTGGCCAGGCCCGAGGTCACCGCAGCGAGCTGCTCGGCACGATCCACCGGGAGGTGGGCGCTGGCGGCCATGAGCAGACCGTCGGCGGACACGAGCACGGCATGCGAGACACCCGGGACTCGCGCGCGAAGTTGGAAACCAACCAGTCCAATGGACGAGCTGCGTCGGATCCATGATCAATATTCATCGAACTCCCTGTTCGTCGTTCTCGCGATTGCTGGAATTCGCCGAGGCGCGTCCGTTGCGGACACCCTGCTGATGGCGGCTCAAGTTGGCCCGGATGGCTTCCGGGTCTCGACGTCGAATGGTCCTCGGCAGCTCACCCGTTGCCGGTGCCCGAACGGCACCCGGCACCAGACGCTCGCCGGGAGCGCGCCGCGGAAGACCCGCGGTGGTGTGCTCCTCCACGGGGGCCTCGGTAGCACGCTGTGCGGCTTCCCAACCCGCGTCCGCCGCGGAGCGCCACTCCCGCTTCCTGCGGTCCTCCGGAAGGCTCGTCGGGTCGACGAGCCAGTCCGACATCATCGTGGTGAAGATCGGGGTGTTCGCCGGCTGCGGACGGGCCGACGCGAGGTCGGGCCGCGGCTGGAAGAACGATGCCGTCTTCGCCGAGTTGGTCCGGTAGCGATGGCGGGCCGCCTGCTGCGCGTCGCTGTGCGGCGAGACGGAGCCACCGTCGGCGATGCTCGGACCGGAGACCGCTGCAGCCGAATCGGGCTCGGAACCGTTGGTCGACGCAGCGGGCCGCTGAGGAAGCCCCGGCGTGCTGCCCGGCTGACGACGCGCAGACCGGGTTGTGCTGCCCGGACGGCGCTGCGGAAGACCCGACGAGGGTTCCTGCTGCCGGCGGTCCGCATCCTGCGCGGGTGCGCGCTGTGCATCCTGCGCGGGTGCGCGCTGCGGCAGGTCGGGACGGTTCGGTGCGTCCGGCCGGTTCTGCGGAACGGACGGGGACGATCCGGAAGCCCGTCCCGGCAGGCCGGGAGTCGCGCCCGGCCGACGCTGCGGAAGACCGGGGGACGCGGGTCGCTGCGGCGGGGCGGGTGCACGATGTGCCGAACCTGCTGGGGCTCACGGACCGGCAAGGACTGCGACTGCTGGGAGTCCGTCGGCGACAGAACCCGGTGTGGTACCGGGACGACGCTGAGGAAGACCCGAAAGCCCTTCCCGGCGAGGTTGATCGGCGTCGGGTCGCGGCCCGGCACCGTTGCGGCCCGTCGCGTTGCGCGCGTCGCCGTTGCGTCCGTCGAACGAGTGACCGTTGGTCTCGTCCGGCCCGCGCCGAGGACGCGCGGAGGCAGCGACGACGCGAAGGCTGCTGCGGCATCCGGCT
>LATQ01000001.1:1194904-1200312 GCA_001017865.1 Rhodococcus sp. IITR03 | reverse complement strand
TCCGTATCCGGCGCGGCTGCGGCGACCGGGGCGGCGTCGGGAGACCCGGCGTCTCGCCCGGCTGACGCGTGGGCAGACCCGGAGTTCCACCGGGGCGACGCTGCGGAAGACCAGACGGGCCGAACTCGCGGGATGCCTGTGGTGCCTGATTGTCGCGCGGCTGTCCCTGCGGCTCACGGGGCGGCGGTGCTGGAACGACGCCGCGGACGGGGTGAACTCGTTCCGTCCCGCTTCGCGCTGCGGCTCGCCGCGTCGTTCGTCCTCGTAGGACGGCTCCGCATCCCGTGCAGCGGAAGCGGTCTCGTCGACATAGGTGGCGTAGCCGTTGTTCGCGTAGCATCGTCGGAGTCGTCCGCACGGACATCGTCGGCGGAGTCGACCGGCTGCGACGACGCGTACTCGTGCCGGTCGTCGGCCGCGGGCAGACCCTGCTGGGCGACGGGCGCCGAGAGCGCCTGCGGTGCCGAGTATTCCTCCGCCTCGATCTCGATGCGGGACTGAGGACCGGTGTGCGACAACGCCAGCGGCGAGACCAGTAGGACGTCCGGGATGTGGACGCTCGCGGTGATACCCGGGTTGCGCGCGGTGTCGAAGGTCGGGCGCAGGCGCACGGTGAGACCGTGCCGCTCGGCCAGTCGCGAGACCACGAACAGGCCCATGTGACGTGCGGTATCGGGACCGACCTCGCCGCCCTTGGCGAGACGCTGGTTGATGGACTCGAGTTCGTCGGCCGGGATACCGATACCGCGGTCGGCGATCTCGACGAGCAGGCCGCCGTCGACGGCACGCGCGAAGCTGAAGGTGACGTTGCTGTCGGGCGGCGACGCGCGCAGCGAATTGTCGACCAGCTCGGCGAGGAGATGCACGATGTCGGTCGCGACGCGCCGCTGAGGGCACCGTCGGGAGTCGAACCGATCTGCACGCGCTGGTAGTCCTCGACCTCCGACATCGCGGCGCGCAGGATGTCGCCGAGCTGCACGGGCGCGGAGTGACCGCGGCGCATGCGGGTACCGGAGAGAATCAGTAGGTTGTCGCCGTTTCGGCGCATGCGCGCGGCGAGGTGGTCGAGGCGGAACAGGCTCTCGAGTCGGGCCGGATCCTTCTCCTCGTACTCGAGTCGTTCGATGAGGCCGAGCTGCTGCTCGACGAGCGACTTGGAGCGACGTGCGAGGGTCTCGAACATATCGCTGATCTGCAGGCGCAGGTGCGCCTGCTCGCCGGCGAGGCGCAGTGCCTGCCCGTGCATGTCGTCGACGGCGCGGGCGAGCTGACCGATCTCCTCGGTGGTGTGCACCGGGACCCGGGTGAACTCGATGTCCTCGATGTTGTCGCCGACCTTGATGCGGTCGATGGCCTCGGGCAGCTCCTGCCGCGCAACCTTCAGCGTGCCGTAGCGCAGGCGGCGGATCGGGCCGACCAGCGAGCGGGACACGAGGAGTGCGAGCACGAGGGCCGCGAGCAGGGCCGCGAGCACGATCGCGGTGTCGCGAAGAGCGGCCGAGCGGGTTTCCGCGGCGCGGTCCTGAATCGTGGTGCTGACCTGCGTCGACGCCTCGTCGATGATCGTGCCGTAGATGTCGACACTGTTGAGCAGCGACGCGCGGATGTTGAGGATCGGGAGCGGACCGGAACCGGCCGCGTCGACCATGTCGGCACGCTCCTGGACGCCGGCTCGCAGTTCGGCGATCTGCTGATCGGCCATCGGGTAGGAGCGGGCGAGCAGGTCGAGCATCGCGAGCTCGGCGCCGGAGGCGGACACCAGCGCGGTGCCCGGCTGGGTCGGGTCGGCGAGGAGCTGGAGCACACCGAGCACCTGACCGAACAGATAGCGCTGCGAGTACCAGGCGTTGATCAGCTGGTCGCCGTAGATGAGGATCTCGCGGTCGTCGACCTCGTCGAGAATCGCTTCGACGACGCGGTTCAGGCTGTCACGGACCTCGTTGGTGACAGCACTGATCTCTTCGACCGGAACCGGCCCGGCCTGCAGTTTCGTGTAGAGCGACTGCGCGGAGGCAGCAGTACGGCTCAGGTCGGCGGTGACCGCCGGATCGAGCTCGGGGTTCTCCGTGACGGAGGCGATGGTGCCGAAGGCGTCGCCGAGCGCGGCCATCTCCTCGGGCGTCACCGTCCCGGCGGCGGCACTCGCGGTGGCGGTCGCGAACGCCGTCGAGAACTCGACGATGTCCGGCACGGCCGCGACCTGATCGGCCGCGGACGAGAAGTGGACGGCGTTGCTGAGCTCGTTCTCGACACGAAGACCACCGAGGACCATTGCCACGGTCACGGGGACAGCGAGAACGGCGGTGACCTTCCTGCGAAGACCCCACCCTCGATGTTCCACCACCGCTGCTGGGGCGGCGACTTGTCACTCATGGATTACAGCTCTCCTTCCACCCCGTCCGCGCCGGGCGACGAGCACCAGTCGGCACTGCACTCCGATGAGCGCGTTTTCGATCGAGTGCAGTCGAACGAGACGTTTCGGGTGAGGGCACCATATCGGGACATACAGCGGATACGGAAGAGTGAGTCCTTCCCGCACCCCGTGCTACCCCGGCCCCCTCTTCGGCAGCCACACGTACAAATGGCCGACTGGAGTGTACTCACGAGTAACGAAGAAGGCTAACGGCCCTTCCACGTTTCCAGTGCACGACATGCAAACCCCCGCTGTGATTTACGGCACAGCGGGGGTTCGGATGGAGATTCGGTCTCCGAGTCGAGCGGAACCGATGGCGATCAGACGTCGAGGAAGCGGACGTCCTTCGCATTGCGTGTGATGAAGCTGCGTCGTGCCGCGACGTCCTCACCCATCAGGACGCTGAACAGCTCGTCGGCGGCAGCGGCGTCGTCGAGGGTCACCTGACGCAGGATGCGGACGCTCGGATCCATGGTGGTCTCCCACAGCTCCTTGGCGTTCATCTCGCCGAGGCCCTTGTAACGCTGGATGCCGTCGTCCTTGTTGATCTTCTTGCCGGACTTCAGACCTGCCTCGAGCAGGGCGTCGCGTTCGCGGTCGGAGTACGCGAACTCCGGCTCGGTGCGCTGCCACTTGAGCTTGTACAGCGGCGGCTGCGCCAGGAAGACGTGGCCTTCCTCGACCAGCGGCCGCATGAAGCGGAAGAGCAGCGTGAGCAGCAGCGTCGCGATGTGCTGACCGTCGACGTCGGCGTCGGCCATCAGGACGATCTTGTGGTACCGCAGCTTCGAGATGTCGAATTCCTCGTGGATGCCGGTACCGAACGCCGTGATGATCGACTGGACCTCGGCGTTCTTGAGGACCTTGTCGATGCGGGCCTTCTCGACGTTGATGATCTTGCCGCGCAACGGAAGGATCGCCTGATACATCGAGTCGCGACCCGACTTGGCGGAGCCACCTGCGGAGTCGCCCTCCACGATGTAGATCTCGCACTTGCTCGGATCCTTCGACCGGCAGTCGGCGAGCTTGCCGGGCAGACCACCGATGTCGGTCGCGCTCTTGCGGCGGACGAGCTCGCGCGCCTTACGGGCAGCGACACGCGCGTGCGCCGACGACACGGCCTTGGTGACGATCGTCTTCGCATCGGCCGGGTTCGCCTCGAACCAGTGCGAGATGTGCTCGTTGCACGCCTTCTGCACGAAGGATTTCACCTCGGTGTTGCCGAGCTTGGTCTTCGTCTGGCCCTCGAACTGCGGCTCGGCGACCTTGACGGAGATGATGGCCGCGAGACCCTCGCGGATGTCGTCGCCCGTGAGGTTCGGGTCCTTGTCCTTGAGGAGCTTCTTGTCCTTCGCGTAGCGGTTGACGACCGTGGTCAGCGCCGCACGGAAGCCTTCCTCGTGCGTACCGCCCTCGTGGGTGTTGATGGTGTTGGCGAAGGTGTGGACGGACTCGGAGTAACCCGAGTTCCACTGCATCGCGACCTCGAGTTCGTGGCCGGTGCCCTTGGCGGTGAAACCGACGACGGAGTTGTGGATCGGCGACTTCGTGCGGTTGATGTGGCGCACGTAGTCCTCGAGACCACCCGGATAGTGGTAGGTGCGGACCTTGACCTTGTGGACCTCGGGCTCGGCGGCCTCGACGGCCTCGTCCTCGGCGGTCTTGGGAGCTCGGCGGTCTCCGGGACGTCCTCGTCGGTGACCTCTTCGGGCGCGACCCGCTCGTCGGTGAGGGTGATGGTCAGTCCCTTGTTGAGGAACGCCATCTCCTGCAGGCGACGCGCAACGGTCTCGAAGTTGAACGTCGTGGTCTCGAAGATGTCCGGGTCCGGCCAGAACCGAACGGTGGTTCCGGTGCGCTTGGTCGGCTCACCCTTGACCAGTTCACCGGGCTTGGAGTTCGTGTACGTCTGGTCCCAGTGGTATCCGTCGCGGTCGATCGCGACCTCGAGAGTGGTGGACAGCGCGTTCACCACGGAGATACCGACACCGTGCAGACCGCCCGAGACGGCGTACGCATCGGAGTCGAACTTGCCACCGGCGTGGAGCTGGGTGAGGACGACCTCGACGGTGGGCACACCCGAGGCGTGCATGGCGACGGGGATACCGCGACCGTCGTCGACGACCTGGACACCGCCGTCGGCGAGGAGGGTGACCTCGACCTTCGACGCGTAACCGGCCATGGCTCGTCGACGGAGTTGTCGACGACCTCCCAGATCAGGTGGTGCAGGCCACGTTCTCCGGTGGAACCGATGTACATACCGGGGCGCTTGCGCACCGCCTCGAGACCCTCGAGGACGGTGATGGACGACGCACCGTACTCGTTCTTGTTGTTGTTCGACTTCTGGGCAGCCACGGGTGGGTAGCTCTCCTTCTCCGATCGGCCCCGCGCACGCGCGCGACGCATTCCTGTCCATCCTACGTGCCCGCGAGCCTTGTGCCGGGGTGGACACGAAAGCGGGCGTTCCGCACCGCTGACGTCCCCGTAGCGGCCCCTTTTCGACCCGGACAGCGTGATTTCCTACACGCTCCGATTTTCGCCCCTCGTACGGCCCGGGAGCGAGCTCGGGATCACCCGTAGGTGTCGCGCGGTCCGCGGCCGCGGATGTGGCGTTCGCCCTTCCGCCAGCTCGGAGCCGTCGGGCCGGTGATCCGCAGTTCCTTGACCACCCCGTGCCCCACGGCCGCGGCGATCTTGGCGAGGATCTGCGACTGCATCATCCGCAGCTGCGTCGCCCAGGCCGTCGACTCGGCCGAGACGTGCAGGATCCCGTCGCGCAGCGTGGTCGGCTGGGCATGACTCGCGATGTCGTCGCCGACGACCCGCGCCCAACTCCCCATGACGGTGCCCTCGGACACGTGCGCCGACCAGCCCCGCTGCTTGGACAGCGACTGCGCGAGCGAACCGAGTGTCTGGGGATCGCGGTCGTCCGGACCGGGCCCGACCAGCCGCGACGTCGTCGTTTCGGGCGCAGCGGGCCGCGCGACGCGCGTCC
>LATQ01000001.1:1184981-1194804 GCA_001017865.1 Rhodococcus sp. IITR03 | reverse complement strand
GCCGCGAGATGGCCGTCCCACACGTCGAGGGTCGCAGAGCACTTCGCCCCGTCGCTCGAGCGACTCCCGCGCCGCAGCGCTCCCCCCGCGGTCTTGAGCAGGGCGGATCGCTGGCGCAGCACCTTGTCGTAGTCGGCCCGCACCCCGCTCATCCGCGGGAAACGCGTGCTGAGCAGTTCGTCGAGAAACCGCCGGCGATCGCCCGGGTCGCCGCGCACGAGCGACAGATCCTCCGGGGCGAAGAGCACCGTGCGGAGGATGCCGAGGATCTCTCGAGGACGCCGGGCCGGCGACTGGTTGATCCGCGCCCGGTTCTGCTTGCCCTCGTTGATCTCGATGTCGATACCGAGCTCACGACCGTTGTTGACGACCAGCGCCCCGGCGAACGCCCGCGACGTGCCGGCCCGCAGCAGCGGGCCGTCGGAGGACACCCGGTGCGACGAGAGCGTCGACAGATATCCGAGGGCCTCGAGCAGGTTGGTCTTCCCGTGTCCGTTGCGCCCGACGAAGACCGTCGCCCCCGGAGTGAGGTCGGCGGAAACGTTCTCCACGAACGGAAGTCGCGCAGCGAGAAGGTGCGAACGTACACGGCTTTCCAGTCTCGGGGCCGGTCAGCCCGGCAGGCGCACCGGCATCAGCAGATAGGTGTAATCGCTGTCCGGAGCGGCGAACGTACCCGAGGAATCCGGCACGGGCTCCTCGTCGAGCGCCGGCCGCAGCACGGCCGGACGACTCGAGGTGGTGAACCCGAACGAGACCTTGTCGGTGTGCAGCGACGTCAGGCCGTCGAGCAGGTAGCCGGGGTTGAACGCGATGATCAGCGGTTCACCGAAGAACTCCGCGGGATGCGATTCCTCGGCGCGGCCGGCGTCGTCGCCACCGGCCGACAGCATCACGCTGCCCTCGGTGAACTCGAGTCGGACCTGTGCACCGCGCTCGGCGACCAGCGCGACACGCTTGATCGCGTCGACCAGCGGTGCGATCTCGACGGTCGCCATCGCGGTGTGCTCGTTGGGGAGCAACTGGCGGAACTTGGGGAATTCGGCGTCGAGCAGGCGCGTGGTGGTGCGGCGACCTTCGGCGACGATGCCGAGCAGGCCCTCGGCGCCACCGACGACCCGCTGCCGAGAGCGAGCTGGACCGGGGAGTTGGACGACCCGCCAACAGTTTTCGCGGCCTCGGAGAGGGTCTTTGCGGGCACGAGCACGGCCGAGCTGGTGGACTCCGCGGTGGGCATCCACTCGAGCTTGCGCACTGCGAGACGGAAACGGTCGGTGGCCGCGAGCACCATGTCGGTGCCCTCGATCTCCACTCGGATACCCGTGAGCATAGGGAGCGTGTCGTCCTTGCCGGCGGCGACGGCGACCTGGCTGATGGCCTCGGCGAACAGATCGCCGGAGAGCGCACCGGTCTGCTGCGGGAGCGCGGGCAGCTGCGGGTAGTCCTCCACAGGCATGGTGGGGAGCGAGAACTTGGCGCTACCGCACGTGATGAGCACGCGGGTGCCGTCGAGCACGACATCCACAGGCTTGTGGGGCAACGCGCGAGTGATGTCGGCGAGCAGCTTGCCGGACACCAGCACCTGACCGGGGGTGATGACCTCGGCCGAGACGTGGACCTGCGCAGATACCTCGTAGTCGAAGCCCGAGACCGTCAGCCCGCGTTCGTCGGCTCCGAGCAGGACACCGCCCAGGACGGGAACGGGGGGTCGCGACGGAAGGCTTCGGGCAACCCATGCAACGGAATCAGCGAAGTCCTCGCGAGGCACACGAAACTTCATACTTCCCAGCTCCATCGCCCGGTGGATCCCTTCGATCGTGGTCTCGACAAGTCTACGAAGTCTGTCACAGAACCCCGACACCGATGAGGCGGAGCCGGGGGATGCGGGTCCACGTTATGCCTTCCCTCGCTGCTTGGAAAGCCGGGAGGCTCGAGGCGTGAGCCTCACTCGAGGGCCTGTGGACCGACGCTCTCCACACACCTGTTTTGAAAGAAGATTTCTGAAGAGAACTCACAGAAGTAGTAATAGGGCCTGTGGAATCTGTGGACGAACGACCGTCTAGGCTGGTGGGGCGACGTTCTCGAGGGGGTCGAACTCGAGGATGAACTCGAGGAGTTCTCGAGGACGAATGTGGATTCCTCGAGACTGTTCATTCTTTGTCCACCGTTCGTCCACAAAGATCCCACGTTCTGCACACCCTTGTCCACAGGTGTGGGGACCGGAAATTTCTCGAGATACGGGACAGGGAGCGCCTGTGGACGCTCCCTGTGGATGAAAACTCGAGGCTCGAGGAATCAGCGCTTGGACCGCTGCTTGATACGCGCGGTGAGCTCCTGCACCTGGTCGTAGACCTTGCGACGCTCGGTCATCTCCTTGCGAATCTTCTTGTCCGCGTACATGACTGTGGTGTGGTCGCGACCGAAGGTCTGCCCGATCTTCGGCAGCGACAGGTCGGTGAGCTCGCGGCACAGATACATCGCGATCTGGCGGGCCTGGGCCAGCGGCCGTGCCTTTCCGGGCCCGCACAGGTCGTCGATCGACGTTCCGAAGTACTCCGCGGTCACGGCCATGATCGTGGCGGCATTGATCTCGAGAGCCGAGGAGTCCGGCATCAGATCACGCAGCACGACCTCGGCGAGGGTGAGATCGAGCGGCTGCCTGTTGAGCGACGCGAAGGCCGTCACACGGATCAGGCACCCTCGAGTTCGCGGATGTTGCGTTCGATCCGGCTCGCGATCAGCTCGAGCACGTCGTGCGGCACGTTCAGGCCGTCCATGCGTGCCTTCTTCGACAGGATCGCGATGCGCGTCTCGAGTTCGGGAGGCTGGACGTCGGTGATCAGTCCCCACTCGAACCGGGTCCGCAGTCGTTCCTCGAGCGTCGCGAGCTGCTTGGGCGGCCGGTCGGACGAAACGACGATCTGTTTGTTGGCGTTGTGGAGAGTGTTGAACGTGTGGAAGAACTCCTCCTGGATACCTTCCTTGCCCTCGATGAACTGGATGTCGTCGACGAGGAGGATGTCGGTCTCGCGGTAACGCCGCTTGAACGCGACCTTGCGGTCGTCGCGGAGGCTGTTGATGAAGTCGTTCGTGAACTCCTCGGTGGAGACGTACTTCACCCGCATGCCCGGGAAGAGTCGCTGTGCATAGTGGCCGGCGGCGTGCAGCAGATGGGTCTTCCCCAGGCCCGAGGCACCCCAGATGAACAGCGGGTTGTAGGCCCGTGCCGGTGCCTCGGCGATCGCCACCGCCGCGGCGTGCGCGAACCGGTTCGACGCCCCGATCACGAAGGTGTCGAAGGTGTACTTCGCGTTGAGGCTGCTGCTGCCGATGGGCGGCGTCTCGGGCGGCGGGGGCTGGGTGAAATAGGACGGCCACGACTCGCGGACGGCGGTCATGGCCTCCCGGTCGTCGTCGACCTCCTCGAGTTCGCCGTGGTCGGCCTCGAGCATGTCGTGCTCGCGCGAGGAGATCAGGCGTCGCCGATAGGCCGCACCCTCACCGGGAAGCATGCCGTCCCGGGTGAATCCCCCGTCCATCGGCCCGACGCCGTCCCTGGCCACAGCCCCGTCCCGCGGGCCGGCGGCATCCCGGGGCATCGGAGGGTCGCGACGCAGATCGCGGCTGCGAGGCTCTACCGTGCGCGGGTCACGGCTGCGAGGCTCTACCGTGCGCGGGTTCACAGGCTGTGCATCTTCCGGCAGACCCTCGAGAGGCAGCGTGTCACGGGGTTCGGCGTAGGGATCCTCGGCGGGGTCGTCCACGCGTTCCCGCGGTTCGACGCGCACACCGAGACCCTCGACCCGGTGACCGAGGTGCCGGTTGAGGGTGCGAAGGATGGGTTCGCGCAGATCGCGTTCGATCGATTGCTGGGCGAGGGTGGACGGCACCGAGAGCAGGGCGAATCCCTGTGCGAGCGTGATCGGTTTGACCAGCGCGAGCCATGCTTTCTGGCTCTTCGTCAGCATTCCGTCGTCGATGGTCAGCTCGGATACGACGTCCGTCCACACATCGGCCAGCGCGTTCGGCTCGTCGCTCACGCAGCTTCCCTCCCTTTGATCACCGGTTTTCCACACGATTATCCACAGGTGTGGACAACCGGGGGAATCACCCGGTGGATGTGTGGATGGGAGGTCTGTATTCGCTCAGCGGGGCTCGTGGCCCGGGCGGTCTGCGGGGATCAGTGTGACACACGGTGCGACGCGATCCGACTCCGTGTTCGGTGAACGCGCCCGGAGAAGCTGCGCGACGACGCCCGAAGAGGCGCGGGGCAGCAGGCCGTCACCGGCCGGCACATCGTCGACGGACGGAGCGTGACGCGGGACTGCACAGGTAGTCGCGATGCGCCGTCGAAGACATGGCCAAAAGCGTACCCGAGCTGTGCCCTGGATCACATATCTTCTGGGCGAATAGTTTTCACCGAACACGTCCGGCGTGTCGCGTTGATCGCCGCTGTTCGTCGCGGTTTGATTTCGCGCCCGCGTCCGAGTAGCTCGAACAGTCACTCATACCGAGGTGACGGGTTCGTCCTGCTCGAGTCGGGCAATACGAATCCTGCGAATTCACGTACACGTTGGACGACGGTGCTTGCCGCGCCGTCGCAGAATTATCGAGGAGTGTCGACCGTGGCCAAGGGCAAGCGGACGTTCCAGCCGAACAACCGACGCCGCGCGCGCGTTCACGGCTTCCGTCTCCGGATGCGCACCCGTGCGGGTCGCGCAATCGTTTCGGCGCGTCGCCGTAAGGGCCGCGCTTCTCTCACCGCCTGATTCCCTAACGGGAGCTCGGGGTGCTACCTGAGCCGTATCGACTGCGGCGCCACTCGGATTTCTCGGACACCGTCCGCCGAGGCGTCGTCAGGGGCGGCGGGATCTGGTCGTTCACGTTCTCGAACGCGATCGCACCGAGTCCTTGGTGAGTGTCGGCGGTCCGCGTTTCGGACTGGTCGTGAGCAAGGCTGTCGGGCCGGCGGTGATTCGACATCGAGTCGCACGCCGGCTTCGTCATATCTGTGCAGGTCTCGTCGAGGCTCTGCCTCCGAGACCGACATCGTGCTGCGCGCACTACCCGGCGCTGCCACCGCGGATTCCCGCGAGCTCGACAAGCAGGTGCGGTCGGGTCTCACCCGTCTCGGACTGCTCGACGCCGGTGCTCCCGCCTCGCGTGGGAGTGCTCGCGCATGAACGAGCCCGAGCGGAGGTCGTGGTGGCGGTCCCTGCGGTCCGCCCCGGCCCGGGCATTGATCTTCTGTATCGAGCTCTATCGCACCTATGTGTCGCCCACACGGATGCCGACCTGCCGATTCACTCCGACCTGTAGCGAGTACGCCGTGGAGGCGCTGCGCACGCGGGGTGTCGTCGTCGGTTCGGTCCTGGCATCGGTGAGACTGCTCAAGTGTGGCCCCTGGCACCCTGGTGGGTGGGATCCGGTACCCGAACGGAAACATCGGTCGTCCCCAGTGGGTACCTGACCGGAGCCGAGACCCGAGACCGACGCCTCTTCGTGGCGATCATGGACGACCAGAGGAGTACATAGAGCCGTGCTCGACTTCATCTATTATCCGTGTCCTGGATCCTCTGGGTCTGGCACAAAGTCTTCGCCGCGATCCCGTTCCTGGGACCCGACAGCGGTTGGACCTGGCACTGTCGGTGGTGTTCCTCGTGTTCACCCTCCGTGCGATTCTCTACAAGCCCTTCGTCAAGCAGGTCCGCACGACCCGCCAGATGCAGGAACTGCAGCCGCAGATCAAGCGCTCCAGAAGAAGTACGCCAAGGACCGGCAGCGCCAAGCACTCGAGATGCAGAAGCTCCAGAAGGAGCACGGCTTCAACCCCCTGATGGGGTGCCTGCCGGTCCTCCTGCAGGTCCCGGTGTTCATCGGCCTGTTCCACGTGCTGCGCTCGTTCAACCGCACCGGCTCGGGCTTCGGTCAGCTCGGTCTCGATCCCTACGAGAACCGCGAGATCGGCAACTACGCGTTCAGCCGGAGGACGTCCAGTCCTTCCTCGACGCGCGGCTGTTCGGTGCCCCCATCTCGGCGTGGATCACGCAGCCGATGGAATCGCTCCAGGCTTTCGCAGTCGGTGGCGCCGAACTCCCCACTCGCTGGGAGATCGCGGCCGTCGCCGTGCCGCTGATGATCATCGCCGGCGTTGCGACGCACTTCAACGCACGTGCATCCGTCGCCCGCCAGAGCGCGCAGGCCGCTGCCAACCCGCAGGCCGCGATCATGAACAAGCTGGCCCTGTACGTCTTCCCGCTCGGCGTCATCGTCGGTGGTCCGTTCCTGCCGATCGCCGTCATCATCTACTGGGTCAGCAACAACATCTGGACCTACGCACAGCAGCACCTCGTCTTCCGCCGTATCGACAAGGAGGAAGAGGAGAAGAAGGCTGCGGCTCTGGCCCGCCGGAACGAGAACGCACCGAAGCCGGGTGCTCGCCCCGACAAGTCCAAGAAGAAGGGCTCGGCCGCAGCGGCAGCGTCCGACGCCGTCGACGCCACGGTCGACGAGACCGGCGAGGTGTCGCTGCAGAAGGACGCCGCGGCCGGCGACGGCTCCCCCGCGGCTTCGAAGTCCGGTGCGTCCGCTCCCAAGCCGGGCAGCCGTCCCAAGAACTCCAAGCGCAAGCGGCGCTGACCGAAGTAGAAGAGAGCTGAACATGGCCAGTGACCTGGACAAGGTGGAAGAGGACCTCGCGGTGGCACCCGAGGAGAGCGACGCTGCGGCGGACACCGATCTCGATGACGACGACTACCTCATCGAAGAAGGCGAGATCGCCGGCGACTACCTGGAGCAGTTGCTCGACGTTCTCGATTTCGACGGCGACATCGACTCGACGTCGAGGGCGACCGCGCAGTTGTGAGCATCGACGGTGGCAAGGATCTGACCAAGCTGGTGGGTCGCAACGGTGAAGTGCTCGACGCTCTGCAGGAGCTCACCCGCCTTGCCGTGCAGCAGGCGACCGGCGAGCGCAGCAAGCTCATGCTCGACATCGCCGGGTGGCGTGCGGGCAAGCGCGCCGAGCTCTCCTCGCTCGGCACGTCGGCCGCGAAGCGCGTGCTCGAGACCGGCAAGCGCGAAGAACTCGAGCCGATGACGCCGTTCGAGCGCAAGATCGTGCACGACGCCGTCGCGAAGATCGACGGTGTGTCCAGCGAGAGCGAGGGCGCGGAGCCGCACCGCCGTGTGGTGATCGTCAAGGATTGAGTCGGCCGTGCCGACCGAAGAGGGACTCTGCGTCGTCAGGGTCTCTCTTCGCCTTTTCGTAACTGATGCTGTGGGTCCCGATGTTGTTTCGGGTGAGCCGACAGGAAAGGATGTTTCACGTGGAACAGCACGAGGCGGAACTGTCGGCGGTCGCGCAGCGGGTATTCGGGGATCGGACCGAACTTGCCGAGCGGTACCACCATTCGTTGTCGACGGCAGGTGTCGAGCGGGGGCTCATCGGACCGCGTGAGGTGCCGCGCCTGTGGGAGCGACACATTCTCAATTGCGCCGTGGTGGGCGAACTCATCCAGGAGGGTGAGACGGTCGTCGACGTGGGCAGCGGCGCCGGTCTGCCGGGTATTCCTCTCGCACTTGCCCGCCCCGACCTCCAGGTCACGCTCGTCGAGCCGCTACTGCGCCGCACCGTCTATCTGGCGGAGTTCGTCGAATCCCACGGGATCGAGAACATTCTCGTGGTCCGGGGCCGTGCCGAGCAGCCGAGCGTCCTGCAGGAGGCGGGCGGCGCAGACGTCGTGACCTCCCGTGCCGTCGCACCTCTCGCCAAGCTCGCCAAGTGGTCGCTCCCCCTCGTCCACGAGGGAGGCCGGATGCTGGCGTTGAAGGTACGTCCGCTCGAGAAGAGATCGACCGCGATCACGACGAACTCGCCCGCCTCGGTGCCGGCAATCTCGAGGTGCTCGAGTGCGGAGGCGATCTCCTTCCGACGCCCACGATCGTCGTGAAGGCCGAGCGGATTCCGCGGCCGGCACGGCGTCGCAAGAAGCGCTGACCGAATCGCCTGGCGCGACGATCGCCCTGACACCCTCCCCTCCCCCGCCGGTCGGAGGGTGTTGTCGTTTCCGGGACATCTTTTTCGACTCGAGGAATCTACTCGAGTACTTTTCCGGTTCGAAACGGTTGATTCGGGCGTTGTCACACCAGACCCAATCACCCCAGAGGGTTTCGTCACTGTGATGATTCAGGCGTCATGATATCTGGGTATCGCGAATTGCATTCCTGTGCAATGAAATTGGAAGCTCAACATGTGAATTCAATTGTGGTGCAGAGCATTTCTGTCTGAACATTTGCTGTCCTCGAGTGCACCCTCTTGCGGGTCGGCATTGTTTCACGTGAAACCGCTGAGAGCTCTCATGTGCCTGTTTCACGTGAAACAACTTCGCGCGTCGTTTCACGTGAAACGTCACCCGGCCATGTCGCCGACGGAACCTAGAATGCGGATGGGATACTGAACCAACCGAGAATGCGTGCGCGTGGTCGGGAGACCGGGGACAACTCCGGGCCCGGGACTCGCATTCTCCCTTCGGCGCCTCGACCCGGTCTTCGAAGTCGCGACCGGGAAGCGACGAGGATGTAGCGTGCGAACCGAGCGGATCTACGTGTAAGGAGTGTTCTATGACGGGTGGATCTGAATCCGCTGTTTCACGTGAAACCGGAGGCGTCGAGGACGACTTCTCCCCCGTGCCCTTCGACGGTTTCTCCACTGTCGACACCCCGATCGGCGCGGCTGCTCATCGCGCCACCCAGGTTCTGCATCCGAGCGACGCCAACGCGCTGCCCAAGCCGCGCGAGCGCCGCGTCTTCACGATCGCCAACCAGAAGGGTGGGGTCGGTAAGACCACCACGGCGGTGAACATCGCCTCCGCGCTCGCCGTGCAGGGATTGTCGGTCCTCGTGGTCGACCTCGACCGCAGGGCAACGCGAGCACCGCCCTGGGTGTGCCGCACTACTCCGGTGTGCCCTCGAGCTACGAGATCCTCCTCGGCGAGATCAACGCCGCCGAGGCCGTGCAGCAGAGCCCGCACAATGAACGTCTCTTCTGCATCCCCGCCACGATCGATCTCGCGGGTGCCGAGATCGAACTCGTCTCGATGGTCGCGCGCGAGAACCGCCTCCGGAACGCCCTCACCAAGGAGGCGCTCGGCGACCGCGAGTTCGACTACGTGATCATCGACTGCCCCGCCGTCGCTCGGTCTGCTCACGGTCAACGCGCTCGTCGCGGCGAAGGAAGTCCTCATCCCCATCCAGTGCGAGTACTACGCACTCGAAGGTGTCGGGCAGCTCCTGCGCAACATCGAGCTCGTCCAGTCGCATCTCAACCCCGAACTGCACGTCTCGACCGTCCTCCTGACGATGTACGACGGTCGCACCAAGCTGGCCGATCAGGTCGCCGCAGAAGTGCGTGCGCACTTCGGCAGCGCGGTGCTGCGTTCGGTCATCCCCCGCAGCGTGAAGGTTTCCGAAGCTCCCGGTTACGGGATGACGGTTCTCGACTACGATCCTGGATCGCGCGGCGCGATGAGCTACCTCGACGCGGGGCGCGAGTTGGCGGCACGCGGGGTACACGAGAATCAGGGGAACGGATGAGCGCGACACGTAAAGGCGGGCTCGGTCGAGGTCTGGCAGCACTCATCCCCACCGGCCCTCCGGTGGACGCAGAGCAGAAGCCTGCGACCGCCCCGAGTTCCACGGCCACCGCTCCCACAGCTACCGCTCCCACGGCCACCGCTCCTACGAAGTCCGCGGCTCCGGCCGCTCCTGCGCCGGCCAAGTCCGCACCGGCCGCGGGTGCACCGTCGAAGCCGGCTTCGGGCGG
>LATQ01000001.1:1178701-1184881 GCA_001017865.1 Rhodococcus sp. IITR03 | reverse complement strand
GGCCAAGTCCGCACCGGCGCGGGTGCACCGGTCGAAGCCGCGCTTCGGGCGGCAGTCCAAGTCGGCCACGTCGCGTCGCCCGGGCTCGTCGGTCCTGAACCTCCCGTCCTCCGGTCTGGGCACGGCAGCCGCCGACCTCATCATCGGCGACGGCCGGACGCCGACGCCCGCGTCCCCGGCGGAGCCTGTCGAAGACGAAGCGGCACGGGCGTCCGGATCGACGCCCGAGAGCGAACCCCTCCCCTCCCCCACCGGAGCGGTGTACCTCGAGATCCCGATCGGCCGGATCGAGCCCAACCCGAAGCAGCCGCGTCAGGTCTTCGACGAGGAAGCGCTCGCCGAGCTCGTCCACTCCGTCCGCGAGTTCGGGCTCATGCAGCCGGTCGTGGTCCGCCGTCTCGACGGCGACCGCTTCCAGCTCGTGATGGGTGAGCGTCGCTGGCGTGCCGTCCAGGAGGCGGGCCTCGACACGATCCCCGCGATCGTCCGCGACACCGAGGACGAATCGCTGCTGCGCGACGCGCTGCTCGAGAACATCCACCGGGTGCAGCTCAACCCCCTCGAAGAGGCAGCGGCCTATCAGCAGTTGCTCGAAGAGTTCGAGGTCACCCACGAGGAACTCGCGAGTCGGCTCGGACGGTCGCGGCCGGTCATCACGAACATGATCCGGCTGCTCAAGTTGCCGGTCGCGGTGCAACGACGCGTGGCGGCCGGAGTGCTGTCGGCGGCACGCGCGTGCCTGTTGGCGCTCGAGGCCGGTGCCGACGCTCAGGAGGCACTCGCCGCACGCATCGTCGCCGAGGGCCTGTCCGTGCGGGCGACGGAAGAAGCGTCGTGCTCGCCAACCGCAACGACACGCCCGACGCTCCGCAGCAGAAGCGTCGGAAGCCCATCCAGATGCCCGGGCTGCAGGACGTCGCGGAGCGCCTGTCGAACTCCTTCGACACGCGCGTGACCGTGAGCCTCGGCAAGCGCAAGGGCAAGATCGTGGTGGAGTTCGGTTCGGTCGACGATCTCGAACGCATCGTGAAGATGATGGAGTCTCAGACGGACCTTTCTTGACTCCTCGTCGGAGCAGGACAACAGTCTGTAGACGAAAGACGTGGAGGCGAGCTATCCCGTGTCGACTCGAGTATCACCGCTCACGCTGAGTGGGATCGAGCAGTTGCCTGCTCATGCGCGACGGTGCGTGTTCTGGGAGTTGGATCCCACCGCGGCGCCCGACGTTCAGCAGTTCGCCGACCCCGAGTTCGAGAAGGAAGCATGGCTGTCCATGGTCCTTCTCGAATGGGGGTCGTGCGGCCAGATCGCGACGATCGGCGACAAGGCCGCCGGGTGCGCGCTCTACGCTCCCCCGGGCATGGTGCCCCGCGCGCTGGCCTTCCCCACCGCACCCGTCAGCGCCGACGCGATCCTGCTGACGTCCATGCGGACGGAACCCCACGCGGTCGATCTGGACGTCGGAGCGGACCTCATCCGCGGTGTCGTCGCCGACCTCGTCCGCCGCAACGTCCGTGCCATCGAGGCCTTCGGGATCCGGCGCACCGCCGAGTCGGAGGTGAGCGATGTGCCGCACGCGACGGCCGCACTCGGATGCTCCGACACGGAGTGCATGATCGACGCCGACTTCCTCGAGGACATGGGCTTCGAGGTCGTCGCACCGCACTACCGGTACCCGCGCCTGCGTCTCGAGCTCGACCGCGACCACGAGTGGAAGCTCGCCGTGGAGGCCGCACTCGACCGGCTTCTCGAGGAGTCCTCTCTCACCGTCGCGGACCTGACCGCGGGTTCGGCCGTCGGCGCTCACTGAACCGATACGTCCACCGGACACCGACGAAAAAGGACCGCCCCCGCAGACTCTGCGGGGGCGGTCCTCTTCTCGTCTACGGGCCGGCTAGCGGCTGTCGGAGATGGACAGCTCCTCGGCGAGCAACTCGGCGAAGGTGTACGTACCGGTCGGCTGGTCGTCCTGGCCGAGCAGGTACAGCCGCTTCACCGCGATGAGGATCGCCTCGGCGATGATGTCGCGGCTGCGCGGATCGGCGAGCAGCGCGGCGTCCTGCTCGTTGGTGAGGTAACCGAGATCGATCTGCACCGTGGGCATGTTCGTCAGGCGCAGCAGGTCCCAGGTGCGGCCGTGGCTACGGCAGTCCTGCAGGTTCGTGCGGGCGACGATCTCGCGCTGGATGTAGCCGGAGAGCACCTGACCGATCATCGACTCGGAGCCGTGCGAGTTGCCGTAGTGGAAGCTCGCGATGCCGTTCGCGGCGGGGCTGCGGCTCGCGTCGCACCGCAGCGAGATCATGAGGTCGGCACCGAACGCGTTGGACGTACCCGCGCGTTCGACGTCGGTCGGGTTCACGTGGTACGGCCGCGACAGGAAGGTCTCCATGCCCGTCGCCGCCATCCGGCCCTCGAGCCGGCGCGCGAGATCCCACAGGATGTCGGCCTCAGAGATCGGACCGTGGGGGCTCGGCACGATGATGCCGTGGGTGTTACCGCCGAGACCCGGGTCGATGACGATGCGCTTGCCGCTGAGCTGCGGACCGGAGCGGCGCACGATCTCCTCCTCGGAGATCGCGTGGGGCGACCCGCCCGACACACGCGTGCCGAGCAGTTCGAGCGAGCGCAGTGTCTCGGCACCGCAGATGCCGTCGGAGGCGAGTCCGATCTCGCGCTGGAAGGAGCACAGACCCTCGTGGGTCTTCGGACCGAAGTAGCCGTCCACGCGGTCGACGTAGAAGCCGAGATCCTGCAGACGGGTCTGCAGGGCCGCGACGTCGTCGCCGTAGAGCGGAGCGGAGAGCTGATACATCAGGTGCGCGCACCGAGCTTGTACGACGCTTCCTTCAGGGAACGGTAGGTCGCGGGGCCTACGATCCCGTCGACGAGCAGACCGCGCTGCTGCTGGAACGCGCGCACGGCTCCGTCGAGTTCACGATCGAAGGGGACGTCCGATCCCATCCAGTCGCCCGACTCCTCGGGCTCGTTGTGCAGGAAGCCCAGGCCGGCAAGGTGCTCCGGATCTCGGCGACCGCCGGACCGTGGTCGCCGTGACGAAGAGGGCGCATGTATCGGGCCTTTCCGTGCTGACCGGATCGGTGCCCGGCGTGAGGGCTGGGCAGCATCGAACGGGGGTTGGATGAAGGATGTGCCGTGAATACGGGCTCACGGGCACATCCGAGAGGTTGATCCTGGGACGGTACTACAGGACGTCCGCGAGATCCCGAAGCAACGCCGCCTTGCCCTTGGCCCCCACGATCGTCTTCGTCGGCTTGCCACCGGAGAAGAGGATCATCGTGGGAATCGACATGACCTGGTAGTCGCGTGCGGCCGACGGATTGGCGTCGATGTCGAGCTTGGCGACGGTCAGCTTGTCGCCGTGCTCGGCCGCGATCTCCTCGAGAACCGGAGCCACCATCTTGCACGGACCGCACCAGGTGGCCCAGAAGTCGACGAGGACGGGCTTCTCGGATTGCAGTACGTCCTCGACGAACGACGAGTCGGTGATGGTGACGGTGTTCTTGTCGGCCACGGATGTCTCCTGAATCTCGGGATGGAATGTGGAACGGGGTGGTGGATCAGGCCTCGGCGAGCGTGGGCGCCTCGACCTCGCGGTTCGCGACGAGCCACCGCTCCGCGTCGATGGACGCCGAGCATCCGGTGCCGGCGGCGGTGATCGCCTGGCGGTAGGTGTGGTCGACGAGGTCGCCCGCGGCGAAGACACCCGGCACGGAGGTCGCGGTGGACGGCGCCGAGACCTTCACGTAACCCTCGTCGTCGAGGTCGACCTGACCCTTGACGAGCGAGCTGCGCGGGTCGTGGCCGACGGCGACGAACAGGCCGGTGACCGGAAGGTCGCTGCGCTCGCCGGTGACGGTGTCCTCGAGGACGAGGTTGGTGACGCTGTTCTCGCCCTGCACCTCGGCGACCTTCGCGTTGGTGACGAAGCGGATCTTCTCGTTGGCACGGGCGCGCTCGAGCATGATCTTCGAGGCGCGGAACTCCTCGCGGCGGTGGATGAGGGTGACGCTGCGCGCGAAGCGCGTCAGGAAGGTCGCTTCCTCCATCGCGGAGTCGCCACCGCCGACGACGGCGATGTCCTGGTCGCGGAAGAAGAAGCCGTCGCAGGTCGCGCAGGCGGAGACGCCGCGGCCGAGAAGCTGCGACTCACCGGGCACACCGAGGTAACGCGGCTCGGCGCCCATCGCGAGGATGACGGCGTGGCTGCGGTAGGTCTCGCCGTTGGCGACGACCGTCTTGACCGCGCCCGTGAGGTCCATCTCGTCGACATCCTCGGTGCGCAGATCGGCGCCGAAACGCAGTGCCTGCTCGCGCATCTGATCCATGAGCTCCGGCCCATGATCCCGTCCTTGAACCCCGGGAAGTTCTCGACCTCGGTGGTGGTCATGAGCTCGCCACCGAACTGCGTTCCCTCGAAGACGAGCGGTGTGAGTTCGGCGCGGGCCGCGTAGATCGCGGCGGTGTATCCGGCCGGTCCCGAACCGACGATGATGAGGTCGTGAATCGTGGGCGAGGTCGTCATGCGGCGGAGCCTTCCGGTTGGGTGATCGGGGGCGCGAGGACTGCGGGCGATCCGGCCGAAACCGGACGGCAGCTACAGATACTGTCAACACCAGGGTAAACGGTGTTGTTCCCCTCCCGCCGTGCGTCCCGCCACAGACGCCCTGTACGGACCGGTCGGTCGCCCGGCCGGCCCGTCCCCGATGCGAACCGCAAGGGTCTCAGACCGCGCCGGGCACATCCCGCAGCGTCTCGCGGATCACACAACGCGTGCCCGTGTAGATGGTCGGCATGCACTTGTTGCAGTGGATGCACAGACCTTCGTGTGCGGTCTTCTCCTCGAACTTGCGCACGAGATACGGATCACGCAGCAGCGCGCGACCCATGGCGACGAACTCGAAACCTTCGTCGAGCGCCGTCTCGATGGTGTCGAGCCGGTTGATGCCGCCGAGCAGGATCAGCGGGATCTTCAGTTCCTCCCGGAACTGCCGTGCCATGGGCAGGAAGAAAGCCTCCTCGAACGGGAGCTTCGGGAAGATCTTCGGCCCGTAGACCTTCAGTCCCCAGCCGACGACCTTCGGCTGCGACGCTGGAACTCCTTCATCGGCACGTCACCGCGGAAGAAGTACATCCCGTTCAGCAGCGAGCTCCCGCCGGTGAGCTGCATGGCATGGATGGTGCCGTCGGACTCGATGAGCTTGGCCATGGGTAGCGACTCGTCGAGCCACAGACCTTGGGGCACGCCGTCGGTCATGTTGAACTTCGCGATGACGGCCACCCCCTCCCCCACTGCCGTGCGGACGGCCTCGAGCACGCGACGCGGGAAGGCGGTGCGGTTGGCGATGCTGCCGCCGTACTTGTCGGAGCGCTTGTTGAGATTCGGGCTCATGAAGGAGCTGAGCAGATAGTTGTGCCCGAGGTGGACCTCGACGGCGTCGAATCCGGCCTCGACGGCGAAGCGCGCGGCGCGTGCGTAGTCCTCGACCACCCGATCGAGCTGCTCGAGTGTCGCGCCGCGGACGAGCCCCATGGCGGGGGCGCTGATGCGTGTGGACGGCGCGAGCGTCTTCATCTTGTTGGAGATCTGGTTGGCGACGAGTCCGGCGTGGCCGATCTGCGCGGATGCCAGACCACCGGCGGCGTGCACGGCGTCGGTGAGCCGGGTCAGGCCGGGGACGGAGTCGGCGTCGAGCACGAGGGTGTCGCGGTGGACGCGGCCGTCGTGTGAGACCGAGCAGTATGCGACGGTGGTGAGGGCGGTGCCGCCGCGGGCGACCTCGGCGTGGAATTCGACGAGTTCGTCGCTGACGGCTCCCCTGGCATGACGCCTTCGAAGGTCGCCGCCTTGACGATGCGGTTGCGGAGGGTGAGCGGCCCGAGTCGGGCCGGTTCGAACACGGTGGGTCGCGGCGAAGACATGCCCCTACTTTCGATGCCAGTGGTACCGTAATTGCGCTTCGACTATAACGCTCGTCACACTCCACACCAGATCGATTCCCACTCGGTCCCGACATCACGGATCCCATGCCCACCACCGCTCCGGGGCGCCCCGCGACCCCCGAATAGACAACGAACCGACCTCACCGCCACCCGCGAGATGCTCCGCTCCCACGGCTGGGACGGGCTGAGCCTGCGGGCGGTTGCCGCCCGCGCCGG
>LATQ01000001.1:1170908-1178601 GCA_001017865.1 Rhodococcus sp. IITR03 | reverse complement strand
GACGCCTCGGCCGCGGCCGCGAGCGCGCGGATCGCACGTGCCGCACCGATCGGCGACGGCTCGGTGGTGGACATCTCCTTCAGCGACCGGCCGGGGTCCACTCCGAGACGACGATGCCGCCCGAGCTGCCGCGCACCACGTCGAGGACGCGGGCGAGTCCGGGCGAATTGATACGACCGAGGCGCAGGGTGCGCGAGAGCACGGCCTGCGGCGAGTCGGGCCGGTGCCGTCGGCCGCGCGCTGTTCCGCGTCGACGAAGGTCAGCGCGACCTCGCGATCTGAGCTTGACGTCGAGCGCCTGCCAGAAGCGGACGGCCGCCGCGCCACCGTGCGGGCGAGCAAACGGTAGCGACCACCGGCGACCGAGCACCGGCGATGAGATCGGGGCCGCGCATCGGACGGCGCGGCTGGGAGGCCGGACCTGCGACACGCACCGGCGGGAGCTGCGGGGATCCGACCGGGATGACACCCGTGTCGAGGTTCGGATCGCGCGGCGGGCGCTTGCCGTCCTTGTCGGCAGACTTCTGCCGTGCGGCGGCATCGATGGTGGACTTGCCGGCAGCGTGGTCGTCGCTCACCCTCACTCCTTCGTTGTCGACTCGTCCACTTCCGGTGTGCAGACGCGGGTCGCCGCTGGGGGCCGCGAAGAACCGTGGTCGACGGCTCCCGGACCGTACCTGCTGCTGATCAGGTACGGGAGTTGTCCGTGCGCATTGCTGCGACCGGGGACGTCCCTGATGGCGGGCATGACCTCCGTGATGGCGTCATAAGGTCCGACGCCGTAGTCGCCGTAGTCGATACGCGGCAGGATGACGGTCTTCTCGGCATCCGATTCGGCGTAGCGCGGACGTGGGACGGGGGCGGGAACCGGTGCCGCGGCGGAGGTGGTTCCGGTCTCGGGCTCGGAGGGGGCCTCCTCGACCGGGGCGGTGCCGCGCAGTGCCGCGACCTTCCGTCGCACGGCCGCTCGATCGCGAGGATCTCGGGCACCTTGAGCAGGTACATCCCGACCAGCGCGACGAGCACCATCAGCACACCGTTGAGCCCGACCCGCACGAGCGATCCGATGCCCCCGAAGCGGTCGGCGAGGACGTCGAGTTGCAGGAGACGGTCGGTGACGAGCACGACGACCGCCGCGGCGAGCGACGCGAGCACGACGTGCCAGACGGTGCGTCCGACGTTCGCCATCTGCAGGTTGCCGAGCGTGCGGTGCAGCAGATAGCCGCCGATGAACGCTCCGACGGCGAACGCGACACCGGTGGCCGCGCCGAGGAGCAGCACCACCTGCTCGTCGTTCGCCGCGACGACGGGCGCCAGCGCGGACAGGCCGATCTTGACGGCGGTGATGCCGAGGATGATCCAGGTGGGCGTCCAGGCCTGTTCCCGGGCGTAGAACACGCGCAGGTGGATGAGCACCAGGCGTACGGGATGAGCGTGAACGCCGACCAGCTCACCGCCTGGCCGAGGCGTTCGGCGTTGCTGCCGCCGAAGTTGCCGTAGCCGTACAGCGCGGCGCCGACCTGCGAACCCGCGATCGTCAGGAAGGTGACGATCGGGATGAGCGAGATCATGGTCAGGCGGGTTGCGACGGACAGGTCGTCGACGACGGCCGGGGTGTCGTCCGCGGCGGCGTTGCGGCTCAGGCGCGGCATGATCGCGGTGAGCACGGTGACACCGAGGACGCCGTAGGGCAGCTGCAGCAACAGCCATGCGTTGTTGTAGATCGCCGGTCCGGCCTCGTCGGCCCCCGACGACACGCGTGTGGCGAAGACCATGCCGGCCTGGCTGATCAGCACGTACAGCACGATCGCGGCGGCCATGCCACCGAACTGCCGGAGCCGGTCGTCGAGACCCCACAGCGGCCTGAGGTTGATGCCCTCGCGGCGCAGGGCCGGTACCAGGCACATCGCCTGCGTGATGACGCCGAGCAGCACACCGATGCCGAGGACGAGCAGTTTCGGATCGCTCATCCGCACCGGATCGAGGGTGATCTCGCCCGGCATCAGGTAGTAGATCACCAGCACGGTGAGGACCACGAGGTTGTTGCACACCGGGGCCCAGGCGCCCGGCTTGAACACCTGACGGGTGTTGAGGATGCCCGTGAACAGGCCCGACAGACCGTAGAACATGATCGCGGGCAGGAGCAGGTACGACAGCGCCGTGGTCAGCGACGTCGAGACCTTGCCGGACTCGTCGAGGAAGACGTGGGTGGTCAGGACCGGGGCCGCGGCGACCGCGAGAACGGTCGCGGTGCCGAGCAGCACCAGCGCCGCGGTGAACAGTCGCCGGACGAAGGCCTCACCGCCGTCGGGGTCCTCCCGCTCGGCTCGCACCAGCACCGGGACGACGATCGAGGTCAGGACGGCGCCGAGCACCAGCTCGGAGATCATGTTGGGGATCTGGTGCGCGACGGTGAACGACGATGCGACGCTCGCACCGAGCAGGGTCAGGATGAGCAGCTGCTTGAGGAAGCCGGTGATGCGGCTGACCAGGGTCGCCACGGCGATGGAGCCGGTCGCCGCGAGCAGGCTCTGCGGCTTCCTGCGGCCGGACGCGACGCCCGTGATGTCCGGCGAGGTGGTGGGAGAGTCCGACGGTCCCGGGTTCGGGTGTGTCTCCACGTCGTCCCGTGTGGAGTTCCCGGTCATTTCTCATACCCTTCGTCGGCTGGATCCGGCTCTCCCCGGAACCGGTGCAGAAGTCGTCTGCCCGCCAGGAACAGCAGGAGTGCTCCTGCACATCCCGTGACGACGGCGAGGATCTGGCCGTACGCATTGGAACGTACCGTCACCGTCGTCGAGCTGCCGAGAGGCAGGCCGGACTCGGTGGTGAGTGCGAACTCCAACCGGAGGTTCCGCGAGTCGCTGATCTGTGCCGGCACCGTGAGAGTGCGGCTGCCGCGCGGCGGGAGCTGGGTCGGTCCGATGTCGGTGATGTCCACCGTGTCGGGTGCGTCCACCTGCAGTCGCACGGTGATGCCCACGGGCAGGTCGTTGCGCGCGGTGAGCAGCAGCGGACTCTGTTCGGACGTCAGGGTGTAGACACCGCCGGTCGAGATGACCGTCACGGCGTCGTAGATGGCGTCGACGGCCTCGCGCACCTCGGCGGCGCGGTGTTCTCCGGTCGCGTAGGCACCGTCGGCGTCGGCACCGCGACGACCGGCCAGACTCATGGCGCGCAGCAGGTCCTCGCGCAGCGGGGCGGTGAACTGCTGCGGGGTGAGCTGGGCCTGCGGGTCCTCGACCAGCGCCGTCTGGATCGCGTCGAGGCGGCCGATCTGTTCCTCGGCCTCGGACACGACCGCGGCGGAGGCTCCGTCGGTGATCGCCTGTTCGGGATAGACCAGCAGCGACGCGGTCGGGTCGTTCGCGGTGTTCGCGGCCGCATCGACGAGCGCGGTGAGCGGTCGCGGCGTGGTCAGGCCCGAGCGGACGAGCGTGGAGAGCATCGACAGCACGGAGGCGGCGTCGTCGGGCGATGCCGACCAGTTCTGCGGCGGCGCGAACAGTACCGATCGGCCCGCCGCCGGCAGTGCCGACCCGGTGACCTCGCTGACCGTCGGCACCATGGCCGGCCAGGCCAGCGCGCCGAGGGCGTCCTGCAGGCGGGCCGTCGAGGAGTCGCGGGAGAGGTCGTAGCGCGCCGAGGAGGGGACGAAGGACGGCGTCTGCGGGTCGGTACCCATCCCGGCCAATGCCGCGGACGCGGACGAGTCGAACAGGGCGGCGGTGAGGCCGGACACCCCGGAGATCCGGAAGCCGTTGCCGCCCGGCGCGGTGGACGGCGTCGACGACGTGCCCGCGAGCAGGGCGCGTCCGCCCTCGACGGCGTTGTCGGACACCAGAGCGGTCACCGGGCCGTCGGCGGCGAGCATCGACCCGGTCTTCTCGGTGAGTACGCCGGAGTCGGGCCACATCACGCCCGGGGTGGAGGTGACGCCGAGGATGGAGTCGACGATGGCCGCCGGTGATTCCAGCGCGGAGTCGGTCAGGGACGAGTCGGCGAGGTCGCCGAGCGCGGTCAGGTCGACCTGCGCGAACGGCACGGCCATCGTGCAGGTCGTCGCCGGCCGCGAGCACGCAACCGCTCGAGCCAGGCGACCGCGGCATCGGTGCCCGAACCGGGCCGCGCGTCGCCGGTCGGTTCGTTCGGATCCTCGACGACGAGATAGTCGCGCGTCATGTTCGCGACGGTCACGAGCAGATCCGGGTCGATCGCCAGGCACAGTCCCTCGAGCACGCGGGGTTCGGTGCGGGCGGTGTCCTCGACGGCGCGCAGCAGACCGTCCAGCCTCCCGCCCTCGGCGAGCGAGACCGCGAGGTCGTCGTCGACCAGGCGGACCGGTTCGGTGCCGGAACCGGCCACGCCGGCGGCGAGCCTCGGCCGATCGGCCAGCGGCCACAGCATCGTGACCGCGGCGGGACGGGACACGTCGGGCGCTACGGCGGGGAACGCCTTCTCCTCGCTGTCGAGCAGGCCGTCGTCGGACGAGCGGGTCGTGCCCCGCGACCCGCCGCTGCCCGTCCCGCTTTCCTCGGTGAGCTCCGTGCCGTCGGTGACCTCGTCGCTCGCGGGAAGCGCGAGCACGGGCAGCAGGAAGCGTGCGTCGTCGAGACGGGCCGCGCCGCCGTACTCGGGGACACCGTTGACGTTCACCAGCAGCGGGTAGACGCCGGGAGTGTCGATGTCGAGCGACGGCACGAGATCGGAGCGCAGCGGCAGTTCGAGTTCGAAGTCGGCACGTTCGCCCTGCCCCAGCCGGTCGGCGACCTCCTCGAACTCACCGACCGTGTCGAATCCGGCCTGGTCGAGGGACAGCGAGGTGCGCAGCGCTGCGGAGTCGGAGACCACCGGCGCACGCTGCAGCCGCACCCAGACGTCCTCGACGTCCCGATCGCCGATGTTCGCCACCGTGCCGCGGACCGTGACGACGGACTCGCTCGTGAGGGTCACCGTCTGCGGCGTCACCTCGTCGATGCTCAGCTCGAGGAAGCGCGGCTCGTCGGGGTCGGTCTGGGCTGCGGCCGGGTTCGCCGAGGCCGTCTGGAGAAGAGTCGTCGGCAGAAGAGGCGTCACGCCTGCCGTTGTGAGGACGAGTACGAGCACGGCGAGCACCGCGGCGCCCGCCCGGGACACCACCACCGTCATCCGCGTGGGCCCCCGGTTCGTCGGCATCGGGGAGTCGTGTGTGGTCCATCTCGGCGATGAGCTGATCGGCGATGTCGGCGAGCTTGCGTTCGTCGGCGTACGCCAGGCGGGTCCGCAGTTCGCGCAGCGGCACCCACGCCACCTCGGTGACCTCGACGTCCGCGTCGGAGAGTTCTCCGCCGAGATAACGCAGCAGATAGTGGTGCACGGTCTTGTGGACCCGGCGGCCCTCGGTGACGAACCAGTAGTCGATGCTGCCCAGCTCGGCGAGCACCGAGCTGCGCACTCCGGTCTCCTCGCGGACCTCGCGCATCGCGGTTTCCTCGGCGGTCTCACCCTGCTCGATGTGGCCCTTCGGCAACGACCACAGCAGGCGGCCCCGCCGATCGGTGCGGCCGATCAGGCTGCGCAGAGCTTCTCGGGCGGACCACCGAGTCCGTCGACCACCAGACCTCCCGCGGAGGTCTCGCGGACGGTCCGCATGCGAGGTCCGGGCGAAGCGGACGATCCGGGCGAAGCGCCGTGCGCGGTCTTCTTTGCGCCCGCGCCACGCCGCCGCGAGCTGCGGCGGTTACGGTTGGCACGTTCGGCGGGCGACACCTCATAGATAGTAGATGGACCGAGGTCGGTCCCGGCTCAACCACACGAACGTGCTGCTCGGTAAGGTGCAAAGACGTGAACTCCCCCACCGCGGACACCGACCGTCGCACCCGGCTGCTCGCCGGAGCCGAGGCCACTCTGCGCGATCTGTCCGACATCCTCGCCCCGCTGGGGGCGCGATTCGCCGAAGCCGGACACGAGCTGTATCTCGTCGGGGGCAGCGTGCGCGACGCGGTGCTCGGTCGCCTCGGCACCGACCTCGACTTCACCACCGACGCGCGTCCGGAGGTCGTGCAGGAACTGCTGCGCGGATTCGTCGACCACCAGTGGGACACCGGCATCGACTTCGGGACGATCAGTGCGGTGAAGGGACTCGAGCAACTCGAGATCACCACCTTCCGCAGCGACGCCTACGACCGTGTCACGCGTCACCCCATCGTGAAGTACGGCACGAGTCTCGAGGACGATCTCGTGCGCCGCGACTTCACCGTCAACGCGATGGCCGTGCGGATCGGACCGGACGGTGCGGGCGAGTTCGTCGACCCGCTCGGCGGCATGGACTCCCTGCTCGCCGGCGTGCTCGACACCCCGGCCAAGCCCGAGGACTCCTTCCACGACGATCCGCTGCGCATGCTGCGCGCGGCGCGGTTCGTCTCCCAGCTCGGCTTCGCCCTCACCGAGCGCGTACACACCGCGATCGTCTCGATGGCCGACGAGATCCTGCGGATCAGCGCCGAGCGGGTGCAGGCCGAGCTCGACAAGCTGATCCTCGGCGACTATCCGATCGAGGGCATCGACACGATGGTCGAGACCGGTCTCGCGCAGCGGGTGATCCCCGAGATCCCCGCGATGAAGCTCGAGATCGACGAGCACCACCAGCACAAGGACGTGTACTGGCACTCGCTGACCGTCCTGAAGCAGGCCATCGACCTCGAGGACGGCGATCCCGATCTCGTCCTGCGGTGGGCCGCGCTGCTGCACGACATCGGCAAGCCCGACACCAAACGCAACGAGCCGCAGGGCGGCGTCAGCTTCCATCACCACGAGGTGGTCGGGGCGAAGCTCGTGCGCAAGCGCATGCGCGCGCTCAAGTACTCGAAGCAGATGATCGAGGACGTCAGCCGCCTGGTCTTCCTGCACCTGCGCTTCCACGGCTACGGCAAGGGACAGTGGACGGATTCGGCCGTGCGCCGTTACGTGCACGACGCCGGGCCGCTGCTGCCGAAACTCCACAAGCTGGTGCGCGCCGACTGCACGACCCGCAACAAGCGTCGTGCCGCCGCACTGCAGGCCACCTACGACGGTCTCGAGGAACGGATCGAGCGGATCGCCGCGGAGGAGGATCTCGCCAAGGTCCGGCCCGACCTCGACGGCAACGCGATCATGGAACTGCTGGGTATTCCCGCAGGTCCGTCGGTCGGCAAGGCGTGGAACTTCCTCAAGGAACTGCGGCTCGACCGTGGCCCGCTCGACCGCGACGAGGCCGAGGCCGCGTTGCTCGAATGGTGGGCGCAGCAGCAGAAGGCCTGACTCCGAACGTCCGATCTCACATCGCCGTGACGGCGGCGTGAGCCAGATGTCACCGCGTGCTCACCGCGGGTGACGCGACCGCAACACCGCTTCTCCAGCATGGACACCGGCGTAGTCGAGACGGTGTCTAGGAGTTGCGGGATGCAGGACGAGATCACCACGGTGAAATCCACCTGCTCCTACTGCGGTGTGGGATGCGGGATGCTCCTCGACGTCGCCGTCGACCCGGAGACGGGCGACCGACGCGTAGTGAGGGCATACGGAGACAAGGATCATCCGACCAACAGGGGTCGGTTGTGCACGAAGGGCGCGACGAGCGCCGAGATGCTCGCGGCCGGGGGCCGGCTCGATACGGCGTGGATGCGTTCCGAGCGGGCGGCCGAGGTCGCCCCGCTCCCCCTCGACGAGGCGATCG
>LATQ01000001.1:1161846-1170808 GCA_001017865.1 Rhodococcus sp. IITR03 | reverse complement strand
CCACGTGTGCCGGCCCGGGCCGGCCCCGGACGGGACTGCCCAGCCCGTGCCGCTCGACCAGACCCCGCCGAAGCGTCACGGAATCGAAGTCGTCGTCCGCCCCGATCACGACCACGGCCGGACCCGGACACCCATCCGCGACCTCCGAGTGTCGCACCCGCGCCGATGCGTCCCGCATCAGTGCCTGCGCCGATGCGTCCCGCATCAGTGCCTGCGCCGATGCATCCCGCATCAGTGCCTGCGCCGATGCATCCCGGATGAGTGTGGTGCGGAAGCCGTTCGCGATGTCGCCGAGCACGTCGTCGAGCATCGCGAGTTCGGCGTCGGTGAAGCCACGTCCCGGTTCGCGCATCAGCTCTCCGACACCCCAGCACCGACGATCGCCGTCCCGGAAGACCAACTGCAGCTCGTGTCCCATGCCCAGTTGCGACACGAGTTCGAGATAGCGGCGGTTTCCCTGTCCTGTCCCGTCACCGTCCGGTTCCCCGACGCGGCGTATCCCGGATGGGCGATGGAGGAGCACATAGAGACTGTCCGGATCGGGGTCCGGGCCGTACTCGATCTCGATCGACAACCGGAGGACCTCGATCGGGTCGTCGAGACCACGGGTGGTGAAGCCGGTGGGGACCACGACGGCAGGGTCGACGGGCGCCAGGCAACCACCGTCGTACGGAACGAAGGCGCCGAGTACGTCCATCACGTTCTCGCGGAACTGCGTGCCGTCCGCAGCCGCGGATACTGCGTCGTGGATGCCTGCCCTCAATCGCTGCGCAGAGCGCATATTTCGCAGTATCCCCCTCGAATGTGGGATTGAGAACACTTCGCGCGACGACGAGGCTCCATGGGCACGGGGACATTCAAACGGAAGTCGAGGTACCCGCCATGACCACCACTCACGCCACGCCGTTGTCCGCCGAGGATCTGGAGGTCGTGCATCTGATCCACTCCGCTCTACGCCGGGACACCGAACGTCTCGCCGACTTTGCGCAGAAGTGGCGGACCGCCGACCCCGGCACGCACGATGCGCTGCTCCTCGGCTGGCACGGGTTCAGCACCGAACTGCACACGCACCACTCCATCGAGGACGCCTACGTCTGGCCGTTCATGCGGCCACGCCTCGCACACGATGCGGGGGCGATGGAGGTGCTCGATGCGATGGAGGCCGAACACGCCGTGATCGATCCGGCGTTGGCTGAGATCGAGGCCGTGCTCGACGACCGGGAGACGGCGACCGAGCGGCTCGGCGGCCTCCTCGACGGTCTCGTGACGTCGCTGGGTGCTCATCTCGCGCACGAGGAGCGGGACGCTTTCCCCTTGATCGAACAATCCATCACCAAGGAGGAATGGCACGACATCTCGATGCGGGCGTTCGGGCAACTGGACAAACGCGAGGTCTCCGAAATGCTGCCCTATCTCTTCGAGGGAGCACCGAAGGACAGCGTGGCCACAGTGCTGAAGAGTCTCCCGGTACCGGTGCGGGTGCTCAACCGGTTCTGGTGGACACCGCGCTACGCACGGGAGCGCCGCTGGGCGTGAGGACTGCCGGTGGGAGGACCGTCAGGCGGTCGGCTCGCATGCCCCGCGCAGGCTGCACGCGCCGCACGAGGTACCGCAGCCGGCCGTCTCCTCCGGCTTGTCGCCGCAGCGACGCGCGCTGCGACGGATCCGCCGGCTCCGGCGGTGATCAGGGCGGCCACCACGGTGACGACGACCGCGATGATCCCGGCGACGGTGGGCAGCGTCAGCGACGCGACTCCACCGAGGGCGAGGAGCACCGCGGACCGAGCATGCTGGGTGCGGCGACCTTGTTGGCGAGGGCGAACGCCTCGTCGTCACGCAGTGCGTCGGGGGTGCGCACACCGGCCCAGCGGTTGCGCGGGAGCTTGCCGGTCAGTGCCGCGACACCCACCGCGCCGACGACGAGAGCGAGCACGAAGAGCAGGACAGCGACGATGAGCACCCGACCAGGATACGCGGCCGGTGGTGCCACCGGTCTGCTCGGGTGCGGGCACGTTCTACCTGGTGGGAGCACTCACACGCCCGGCCGAGTAGATAGTGATCACCGTGACCCGTCCCGAACAGACCTCCCAGCACGAACCCGGCAGCACTCCGCAGCATCGGTACACCGCCGAGCTCGCGGGGCGGATCGAGCAGCGCTGGCAGGAGCTCTGGCGCGAGCGCGGCACCTTCCACGCTCCCAATCCGGTGGGCGATCTCGCGGGCGAGGTGCCCTCCGACAAGCTGTTCGTGCAGGACATGTTCCCGTACCCCTCGGGCTCGGGCCTGCACGTGGGGCACCCGCTCGGGTACATCGCCACCGACGTGTACGCGCGCTTCAACCGCATGCAGGGCCGCAACGTGCTGCACACCCTCGGTTACGACGCCTTCGGCCTGCCGGCCGAGCAGTACGCCGTGCAGACGGGCACGCACCCGCGCACGACCACCGAGGCCAACATCGGGAACATGAAGCGGCAGCTCTCCCGACTCGGTCTCGGGCACGACGAGCGTCGCTCGGTCGCGACGACCGACGTCGACTTCTACCGCTGGACGCAGTGGATCTTCCTGACGATCTACAACGCCTGGTACGACCGCGAGGCCGGCCGGGCGCGTCGCATCTCCGAACTCGAGGCCGAATTCGCCGACGGCACGCGTCGTCTCGAGGACGGACGCGACTGGGCGTCGCTGTCGGAGGGTGAGCGCGCCGACGTCATCGACTCGTACCGCCTGGTCTACCGGTCGGATTCGCTCGTCAACTGGTGCCCGGGTCTGGGCACGGTGCTCGCTAACGAGGAGGTCACGGCCGACGGCCGCTCCGAGCGCGGCAACTTCCCGGTCTTCCGGAAGAACCTGCGCCAGTGGATGATGCGGATCACCGCCTACTCCGACCGCCTGATCGACGATCTCGAGCACCTGGACTGGACCGACAAGGTCAAGTCCATGCAGCGCAACTGGATCGGGCGCTCGCACGGCGCTCAGGTGAAGTTCGCCGTCGCCGACCACGATTCGGCGATCGAGGTGTTCACGACCCGGCCCGACACCCTGTTCGGTGCCAGCTACGTGACCCTCGCTCCCGAGCACGAACTCGTCGACCGGATCGTCGGTGCGTCCTGGCCCGAGGGTGTCGACGAGCGCTGGACCCGGCGGCGCCGCCGATCCGGCTTCCGCGGTCGCGGCCTACCGCGCGTCGATCGCCGCGAAGTCCGATCTCGAGCGGCAGGAGTCGAAGGAGAAGACCGGTGTGTTCCTCGGCGCCTACGCCGTGAACCCGGTCAACGGTGAGCGACTGCCGATCTTCATCGCCGACTACGTCCTCACCGGCTATGGTACCGGCGCGATCATGGCCGTTCCCGGCCACGACCAGCGCGACTGGGAGTTCGCGACCGCCTTCGGCCTGCCCGTCCGCGAGGTCATCTCCGGCGGGACGTCAC
The DNA here is from genome assembly GCA_001017865.1 of Rhodococcus sp. IITR03. The sequence continues at coordinate 1,167,380 of LATQ01000001.1, read as the reverse complement.
CGCCGAGGCGTACACCGGCGACGGCGTGCTGGTGAACTCCGGCCTGCTCGACGGTCTCGACGTCGCCGAGGCGAAGAAGACGATCGTCGCGAAACTCGAAGAGGACGGCGCCGGACGCGGCACCATCCAGTACAAGCTGCGCGACTGGCTGTTCGCGCGGCAGCGGTACTGGGGCGAGCCCTTCCCGATCGTCTACGACGAGCAGGGACGCGCCCATGCGCTGCCCGAATCCGCTCTGCCCGTGGAACTTCCGGAGGTGGAGGACTATGCGCCGGTCTCCTTCGATCCGGACGATGCCGATTCCGAACCGTCCCCGCCGCTCGCGAAGGCGGTCGACTGGATGAACGTCGAGCTCGATCTCGGCGACGGCCTGAAGCGCTACACGCGCGACACCAACGTGATGCCGCAGTGGGCCGGCAGCTCGTGGTACCAGCTGCGCTACATCGACCCCACCAATTCGGAAGCCTTCTGCGACAAGGAGAACGAGGCGTACTGGACCGGCCCGCGGCCGGAACTGCACGGCCCGAACGACCCGGGTGGCGTCGATCTCTACGTCGGCGGTGTCGAGCATGCGGTGCTGCACCTGCTGTACGCGCGGTTCTGGCACAAGGTGCTCTTCGACCTCGGCTACGTCACCTCCTCGGAGCCGTACCGTCGCCTGTTCAACCAGGCTACATCCAGGCCTACGCCTACACCGACTCGCGCGGTGTGTACGTGCCGGCCGAGGAGGTCGTCGAGCGCGACGGCACGTTCTACTGGACCGGCCCGGACGGTGAGCAGGAGGTCGCTCGCGAGTACGGGAAGATGGGCAAGTCGCTCAAGAACTCCGTCAGCCCCGACCAGATCTTCGACGAGTACGGCGCCGACACCCTGCGCGTCTACGAGATGTCGATGGGTCCGCTCGACCAGTCGCGTCCGTGGGCGACCAAGGACGTCGTCGGCGCGCACCGCTTCCTGCAGCGCGTGTGGCGTCTGGTCGTCGAGGAGGAGAGCGGCGCGCTGCGCGTCACCGACGACACCCCCGGCGACGACACGCTGCGGGCGCTCAACAAGACGGTCGCGGGTGTGTCCGACGACTTCACCCACCTGCGCGACAACACGGCGATCGCCAAGCTCATCGAGTACACGAACCACCTGACGAAGCAGTACCCGTCGGGTGCGCCGCGCAGCGCCGTCGAACCGCTCGTGCTCATGCTCGGCCCGGTCGCCCCGCACCTCGCCGAGGAGATCTGGTCGCGTCTCGGACACACCGAATCGCTTGCACACGGCCCGTTCCCGGTCGCCGACGAGAAGTGGCTCGTCGAGGACAGCGTCGAGTACCCGATCCAGGTCAACGGCAAGGTGCGCAGCCGCATCACCGTCCCCGCCGACGCCACGCCCGACGCGATCGAGGCCGCTGCGCTCGCGGACGAGAAGATCGCCGACCTGCTCGGCGGTGCCGCACCACGCAAGGTGATCGTGGTTCCCGGCAAGATGGTCAATGTCGTGAAGTAGCAATACTTCCGACGGCCGAGACCCCGGTGCACCGGATGCACCGGGGTCTCGTCGTCTGTGCTGTGCGCTCGGATTTCACCGAGAGTGCTTCTCGCTCAGGGGTTCTTGTGTTCGATCTTCTCGAACTCGGCGACCTCGCCCGCATCGTGTGCGCGCTCCTCCGCCTCCTTCGCCTCGAGCTGCTTGGCGACGGCATCCTTGAGGGAGATCTTGGCGGGCTCGGCGGCCTCCTCCTCGGCCTTGCGGATGCGCTCCTCGTCCTTCTTCTTCGCCGTCTCGGCGGCACGGCGCTTCGCGGCGGCCTCCTGATCGGCCTTCGCGGTCTCGGCGGCCTTCTTCTGCTCGGCTTCCTTCTCCGCCTGCTTCGCGCGTTCCTGCGCGCGTTCGCGGGCCTGCTGGACCTCCTTCTCGTTGGTCGCGTCGTGGCCTTCCTGCTCGGCCTCGCCCGCTCACGCGTCCGGCGGAGTTCGGCGTCCGCCGCCCGCTTCTCGCGCGGCCTGAGCGTCGAGCTTCTCCGCGCGCTTCACCGCGTCGGCACGTTCGGTGGCGAGTGCCCCGCGCGTGGCGATCTCCTGGTCGTCGAGCACGCTGCCGACGATGCCGTCCAGCATGCCCAGCCCCCGCTCGTACATCAGGCGCGGCGGGGCGTCGGTGGGCAGGAACCGCAACTGCTGCTCGATCAATCCCAGCGGGAAGCGGGCGATCTTGTACTGCAGTCGCAGAACGCTCTTGGGCAGAGTGGCGAGGTTCATGGGCGCATCTCCAACTTCGATGGGGGTACAGCTCCGGTAGGGAATGTCGGTGGTGTTCGTCAGTGATCCGGCTCGTCGGTCAGCGTCCGTTCGAGGGCTTCGGCCTTGCGACGTTCCTCCTCGGCCTGGAGGCGTGCACGTTCGGCGTCGTGGGAGGCGCGTCGGTGTCCTCGTCGGCGGCCGCAACCTCTGCGGCGGCATCCGTGACCTGCTCGTTCTCCTCACGGCGTGCCTGCTGCTCCGCGGCCGTGACCTCGCGGGCGGCGTCGGATCGCCCTCGGACGATGTTCTCCTCTTGTTCGAGCTCGGCGGCCTGTTTGCGGACCCGTGCCTCCCGCTCGGCCTGCGACTCGACGGCGTCGGTCCGCTGCTGCACGGCCTCGCGCTCCTGCTGTCCGGCCTCGCGGACGGCGTCGAGCTGCTCGACCGCCTCGTCGCTCTCGGCCTCGGCCATGTGCGAGAGGGTGTCGGCCTTCCTGGTCTGCCGGGCCTGCTCCTGCTCGAGACGGCCTTCGGTAGTGAGGGAGTCGTTGCCGGTCAGAGCGCCGGCGACCTCCTTCGCCTTGCCGAACACGGTCTGCTTCAACCCGAGGCGTGCCTTGTCGGCCGGACCAGGGCGAGCCTGTCGGATGGGCTGTCTTCGACCACGGTCATCTCCTTCCGTACGGGACACGAAGGGGACGGCCCCATGGCTTGGGGTAGCCAGACGCGGTCGGCTTCAATCCTCGAGAGTCTCGAGAGGGCGGATGTGCGCGCCGACGAAGTCGACGACATCGCCCAGGACCTCGTCCCGGTTCGTCTCGTTGAAGATCTCGTGCCGTGCCTCGGGATAGGTCTTCGACGACGACCCGCGACCTGCCAGTGACGACCATCCGGTGGCGGTGCCGTCGAGGGGAACCAGTCGATCGTCCTCGCCGTGCAACCACAGCACGGGCACGTCGTCGATGGCACCGGCGGCGGTGATCGTGTCGATGCAGGTCTTCAGTGCCTGCACGGTGGTGCGCTTGAACGGGCCGTGCCAGACGAGCGGGTCGGCCACATAGGCGCGACCCACCTCGGGATCGCGGGAGAGGGTGGACGGATCGATGGGGGTATCGGGGATCTCTTCGGCCGTGAGCAGGGCGTCGACGGCCGCCCACCTGCCGAGGACCGGGCCGGACAGAACCACCGCGGCCAGTTCCGAGCCGTATCGCTGCGCGTACCGGGCGGCGATCATGCCGCCCATCGAGTGTCCGACGAGCACGACCGGCAGGTCGGGATGCTCGCGGCGCGCCGTGAGATCGAGCAGACGGAAGTCGTCGACCACCTTCTCGAAGTCGTCGATGAGGACGCGCTCGCCGTCGCTGAGACCGTGACCGATGTGGTCCACCGCGTAGACGGCGGCGCCGTCGGCGACGAGGCGCGCGGCCACGTACTCGTAGCGTCCGCAGTGCTCGCCGTAGCGTGGCACAACAGCACCACGTAGCGCGGGGTCTCACCGACCCACGTGCGGGCCGCGAGGGCGCCGGCGTGTCCGTCGAGGGTGAAGGCGACAGCGTCGATCATCGGGTCTCCGATCGTTCCGGGTGATGGCGATGTCATCGTCCTCCGCCGCGGGGTCTTCCGAGTGGGAATCGCGAGTGCATCCACGGATCCGGCCCACTACCGTCGAATTGAAACGTGTTCCAGATTCGAACGAAGGAGATCTCATGGCACCGAGTCGGGACGCGATCCGCGCCACCGTCGAGAACTATGTGAAGTCCGTGGCCTCGGGCACCGTCGACGATGTCCTCGCCCTGTACGCGCCGGGCGCGACGGTCGAGGATCCGGTCGGCACGCCGGTCCGCGCCACCGAGGCCGAGATCCGCGAGTTCTACGGCGTGGTTGAACCGCTCGCGCAGACCGGTGAGCTGATCACCCTCAAGATCGCGGAGAGCAACGCCGCTTTCGTGTTCCGTCTGGTCACGCACCTGGGTGAGCAGGATCTGATCATGGAGGTCGTCGACGTGATGACCTTCGACGACGACGCGAGGATCACGAGCATGAGGCGTTCTGGAGCCAGGAGGACATGCAGACCGTCCCCGCCTCCTGATGGACGGCCGCATCGTCGAGGTCGATGGTTTCACGTGGAACATCGACGATCGGGCGACGGACCCGCGGTCGTCATGTGCCACGGATTCCCCGGCCTGGGGTACAGCTACCGGCACCAGTTCGCGCCGCTCGTCGCGCCGGCTACCGTGCCGTCGCCCCCGACATGCCCGGCTACGGCCGGACCGACCGGCCCCGGAAGGTCGAGGAGTACACGAACGGCGCGGTCGCCGATCGCCTCGTCCGACTGCTCGACGTCCTCGAGATCGACAGCGCGGTCGTGGTCGGTCACGACTTCGGTGCGCCCGTCGCGTGGACGACGGCGCTGCGACATCCGGATCGCGTCGCCGGTCTCGTCCTGCTCGCCGTGCCCTACTCGCCCGACCGGATGCCCGCGCGACCCAGCGAGATCTTCCGCGGTCTCGCCGACAAGCACTTCCTCCACCTCCACTACTTCCAGGAACCGGGAGCCGCGGAGGCGGAATTCGATCCCCGCCCGCGCGAATTCCTGCAGCGGTTGTTCTTCGCGCTGTCGGGCGGATACCGCTATCTCGACGTGTGGTCGCATCCGTCCGAGGGACGCGGATATCTCGACGTGCTGCCCACCGCTCCCGAGCTGCCGTGGGATTGGCTCGGCGACGACGAACTCGCGTACTACGCGGCCGAGTTCGCCCGCACCGGATTCGGTGGAGGTCTGTCCTGGTACCGCGCCTACGACGCCAACTGGGAGGCGTCGCGTCCCTACGAGGGCGCGAAGGTGCAGGTACCGACGCTGTTCGTGGCGGGCGACCGGGATCCCGTCGTCGCGATGTCGGGTTCGTCGGCGCTCGAACGGATGCGTGCCTTCGTCCCCGATCTGCGCGGTGTCCACCTGCTCGAGGGCGCGGGGCATTTCGTGCAGATGGAACGTCGCGACGAGGTGAACGACCTTCTCCTGCGTTTCCTCTCCGGGATCCGGATACCGACGAGAACCGCCGAACAGCACTTTCACCGGCGATCATCGACCTAGCATGGCGGCGTGGCCAGCGACACGGTTCGTGGATTCGGTCTGGCACTCGCCCTGACGGCACTGGTGCGGGTGCCTGCTCGTCGGGCGGTTCGGTCGAGACGACGACGCCCGTGCAACTGCATGTCGCGACCGCGCAGGACGACCCGTGGACGCCGCGTCTGGTACCGCCGCAGGTGCCGGTCGCGGTGCCGCCCCCACCCCCCCGAAGTCGT
>LATQ01000001.1:1150345-1161746 GCA_001017865.1 Rhodococcus sp. IITR03 | reverse complement strand
GCGGCGACGACCGTGTGTCCCGCGGTTTCGCGCGGCGCGACGGCAATCGACCCGACGCCACCGGCCGCGCCGGTGACGAGCAGTTCCGCGTCGGATGCGATCCCGTACCGTTCGAGCGCGTCGAGGCACAGGGCGGACGTGTAGCCGGCGGTGCCGATGGCCATGGCGTCGCGGGTGGAGAAGGCATCGGGGATGCGCACGAGCCACTCGGGCTTCACGCGCTGGCGCCGGGTGTACCCGCCCGACTGGGTCTCGGACAGACCCCAGCCGTTGACGACGACGCGGTCGCCCGGCTTCCAGTCGGGGTTGCTGCTCTCGAGGACGGTGCCGGCGAGATCGGCTCCGGCAACCAGCGGGGTGCGTCGCGCCATCTTCTGCGGTCCCGCGATCACGAGACCGTCCTTGTAGTTCAGCGAGGAGTACTCGACCTCGACGAGGACGTCGTGTTCGGGAAGGTCGGTGTCGGTCAGTTCGCGGAACTGTGCCACCTGGCCGTCGTCGGTGTCGTCGACGACCAGGGCACGGAAGGAGGACGGCTGTGTCATGGATCCGATCCTGACAGGCCGTCCTCCTCGCTGCAGCCGAAAGCGGTCAGGCCGCGTGCGCGCGGAACCGTCGCAGTCGCAGGCTGTTGGAGACCACGAACACCGACGAGAAGGCCATCGCGGCACCGGCGAGCATCGGGTTCAGCAGGCCCGCGGCCGCCAGCGGCAGTGCCGCGACGTTGTATGCGAACGCCCAGAACAGGTTGCCCTTGATCGTCGTCAGCGTGCGGCGCGACAACCGGATGGCATCGACCGCGACCATCAGGTCGCCGCGGACCAACGTCAGGTCGCTCGCCTCGATCGCGACGTCGGTGCCGGTGCCATCGCCAGACCCAGGTCGGCCCGGGCGAGCGCCGCGGCGTCGTTGACACCGTCGCCGACCATCGCGACCACCGCGCCCTCGCGCTGGAGTCGCTCGACCACGTCGACCTTGTCGGTGGGCAGCACGTCGGCGATCACGTCGGCCTCGTCGATGCCGACCTCGGCCGCCACGGTGTGCGCGACGGCGGCGTTGTCGCCGGTGAGCAGGATCGGACGCAGGCCGAGCTCCCGCAGTTCGGCGACGGCCTTCGCGGAGGTCGCTTGACCGCGTCCGCCACGACGACGATGCCGCGGGCCTTTCCGTCCCAGCCGACGGCGATGGCCGTGCCACCGGACTTCCGGGCCTGCTCGAACGCCTGCTGCAGGGTCTCGGAGAGATGTTGCGACCAGTCGGCCAGCAGCTTCGGGCGTCCCACCAGCACGGCGCGGCTCGTGTCGCCGTCGACGAGCACTCCCTGGACACCGAGGCCCTCGACGTTCGTGAAGTCCTCCACCTGGGCAGGCCGCCGAACCTGTCCGCAGCCGCGTCGCTGATGGCACGTGCGATCGGGTGTTCCGACGCCGACTCGAGTGCCCCGGCGTACCGCAGCACGTCGTCGGCGTTCTCCCCGTCGTCGGCGACGACTTCGCGCAGCGTCATCCGGCCGGTGGTGACCGTACCGGTCTTGTCGAGGACCACGGTGTCGACCGAACGGGTCGACTCGAGGACCTCGGGTCCCTTGATGAGGATGCCGAGCTGGGCGCCGCGACCGGTACCGACCATCAGCGCGGTCGGGGTGGCCAGGCCGAGGGCACACGGACAGGCGATGATCAGCACCGCGACCGCCGCGGTGAAGGCCGCCGCAGGTCCGTTGCCGGTGCCGAGCCAGAAACCGAGTGTGCCGGCAGCGATCAGCAGGACGATCGGCACGAAGATGCCGGAGATCCGGTCGGCCAGGCGCTGCACCTGGCCTTACCGTTCTGGGCGTCCTCCACCAGCTTCGCCATCTGCGCGAGCTGGGTGTCGGAGCCGACGCGGGTCGCGCGCACCACGAGTCGTCCACCCACGTCGACCGTGCCGCCGACGACACTGTCGCCCACACCGACCTCGACGGGAACGGATTCACCGGTCAGCATCGACGCGTCGACCGCCGACGTGCCCCGTTCGATCACACCGTCGGTGGCGATCTTCTCACCCGGCCGTACGACGAACAGATCCCCGACTGCCAACTGCTCCACCGGAACCCGGGTCTCGGTGGTCCCGTCCGGTCCGAGGACGCGACGTCCTTGGCACCGAGTTCGAGCAGGGCACGCAGGGCGGCGCCTGCGCGTCGCTTCGATCGTTGCTCGAAGTAGCGTCCGGCGAGGATGAACGTCGTGACACCGGCCGCGGCCTCGAGATAGATGTTGCCGCTGCCGTCGCCCCGCGCGATGGTGAACTCGAACGGGTGGACCATCCCCGGTTCACCCGCCGTTCCCCAGAACAGGGCGTAGACCGACCATCCCAGGGCAGCAAGGTTCCCAGCGACACAAGGGTGTCCATGGTGGACGTGCCGTGGCGCAGGTTGATCCACGCCGCCCGGTGGAACGGCCACGCACCCCACACCACGACCGGCGCGGCGAGGGTGAGCGAGAGCCACTGCCAGTTGGTGAACTGCAGGGCCGGGATCATCGCCATCGCGATCACCGGCACCGTCAGGATCGCCGAGACGACGAGCCTGTGACGAAGCGCCGCAACCGAATCGGTTTCGGGCACGTCATCGGACCGGTCGGCCGTCTGCGCGGGCGGCGGCGGCAGTGCGGCGCCATAGCCGGCCTGTTCGACGACCGTGACGAGATCCTCGGGTGTCACGTCGTCGGGGTAGGTGACCTTCGCCTTCTCGGTGGCGTAGTTGACGGTCGCGGTGACGCCGTCGAGCTTGTTGAGCTTGCGCTCGATGCGATTGGCGCAGGATGCGCAGGTCATGCCGGTGATGGCGAGTTCGATCGATTCGGCGGCGACCGGCTGACTCTGCGTGGTCATGTGTGTCTCCTCGGAAAAGGTGCCGTCAGCGGCCGGAATGGTTGTGGTCACCGTGCGCGCCGGACCCCGTCTGCACCTCGCCGGTGTCTCCGGCGGTGAGAGCGAAGGCCGCGGTGCGAACCACTCCGTCGTGCTGGAAGTCGAGATAGAGGTGATAGGTGCCGGTACTCGGGACGGAGGTGTGGAAGACGACCTCGGGGCCGGGTCGTGTGGTGCCGTCGCCGGGTGTCCCGTCCGGGTGGACGTGGAGATAGGCGAGGTCGCCGCCGCGCAGTGCCACCAGGTGTCCGTAGGCACCGAGATAGGGCTGCAGGTCGGTGACCGGCTGTCCGTCCTTGCTCACGGTGAGGGTGAGCATCGCGTCGGTACCCGACGACAGGTCGCCGTCGAGGGTGACCTCGTAGCCGTCGACGGTAGCGGTGCGGTTGTCGGCTTCCAGTGGGGCAGGGACGAATTCGCCTTCCACCGTGAGGTCGGTGCCCAGCGTGAGCGCCTCTCCCCCGGTGGGCGTGAAGTCGGTGAAGACCCGCCACGTGCCGGGCGTGAGGTCGACGTCGACGGACCAGATACCGGTGTTCTCGTCGAGTACGGGATGGACGTGCTGGAAATCGGTGAAGTCGCGGCGCACGACGATCAGGTGCAGCTCTTTGTCGTGGGTGACGTCGAAGTCGGTCACCGGCACGCCGTCGGGACCGTTGATCGCGAATGTCAGGTTCCTGCCCTCACCCGACTCGAGATTCCTCTCGGCGAGCGCGAGAGTATAACCGTTCTGAGACATCATCAGACCTCCCGGGATGTCTTCCACAGCAGGTGTTTCCGCGGCGCTGCCGGTGGCGGTGTCCTCACCGTGACCGGCGTCGTGGGCGCTCGCGGTCGGATCCCCGGTCTGCTCCTCCACCGGGCCGACGGTGGCGCCGACGAGCAGCGCGATACCGAAGACCGCGGCTACGGCGGCGACGAAGCCGGTGAGCTTGGCCGGGGTGTTCATGCGAGGTTGTAACCGGCCTCCTCGACGGCGGCCGCGACGGCGGCATCGTCGAGGGACTCGGCGCTCGTGACGGTGACGGCACCGGTGTCCAGATCGACCTCGACGTTCTCGACGCCCGGGATCTCCTGGACCTCTTCGGTGACCGACGCGACGCAGTGCCGGCAGGTCATGCCGGTGACGGTGTAGGTGCTGGTGTGGCTCATGGGAACTCCTCGGATACGGGTCGTGAACGGGTCGGGACGATCAGGAGCGGACGAGTCGCGCAATGGCGTCGCTGGCTTCCTTCAACTTGAGGTCGGCCTCGTCGCCGCCGGCGCGCACGGCACCGGCCACGCAGTGCGCCATGTGCTCGTCGAGCAGACCGAGCGCGACGGCCTCGAGAGCCTTCTTCATCGCCGCGATCTGCGTGAGGATGTCGATGCAGTACTTCTCTTCCTCGACCATCCGCTGCAGGCCGCGAGCCTGCCCCTCGATGCGACGCAGTCGCTTGAGGTAGTCGGCCTTGGTGTTGTTGGCGATGTAGCTGTGCTGATGCGCGTCGTCGTGTGCGACGGCATCGGTGTGCACGGTCTCGCTCGGGGTATTCGGCATCGGAGTCGTCCTTGTCGGTGCGCTCGGCGGTCGTCCTGACGGATACCATACCCCCCTAGGGTATCTACGACAAGGAGCGACCACCGAGAGACATCACCCTGGTCGACGGCCGGGGCGATCACCAGACTCGCGAGGCGACCGGCCGCATCGAGGCGGAAGCGGTAATCCAGGTCGACGACACCCCCGGGGAAGTTCCCTTCGATTCGGCACCGCACCGACACCCGATCCGAGGCGGCGTCGCCGTCGGCGGAGATCGGGGTTGTGGTGTACGAGAACTCACCCGCGACCCGGTCGAGCCACTCCCTGATCTCGGCCCTGCCACGATGGTCGGTCCCGTCGTCCGTCACGTGCGCATCCTCCGCAAAGAGCGGAGTCGCCGCGGTGCGATCCTCGCCTGAAGCAAGAGCCAGGTAGGCGCGCACGGCATCCGGACACCGGTCGACCACGGAATTCGTCATTGCAGTTCCTCTCGATAGTCCTCGGAGTCACTTCTATTTTAGAAGTAACAGTGACTGCTAGAATAGCAGCGACGTCGAGGAGGTGGCATGGCCGGCAGAATTCGTCTCGAGGACCGCGAGTGTCCGCTGTCGACGACATTGGGCCTGGTCGGTGAGTGGTGGACGGTGCTGATACTCCACGACTGCTTCGACGGTTATTCGCGTTTCGACGAGTTCCAGGACAACACCGGGATCTCGTCGAGCATGCTCACGAGCAGACTGAAAGCGCTTGTCGAGGCGGGAATCCTGGAGCGGAAGCCGTACCAGGAACGACCCGTTCGTTACGAATACGTACTCACCGCGCTCGGCCGATCGCTACGGCCCGTGCTGATCGCGCTGGCGGCCTGGCGGAATGCGCAACTGGCCGCGCAGGAGCGGTCCATGATCCTGGTCGACTCACACACCGGCCGCGAAGTCGAGCCGGTGGTCGTCGATGCCGCCACCGGCGAGCGCGTCGACGATCCGCGATACATCTATACCGCCGGCCCGGCGGCGGGACCCGAGATGCGCGAACGCTATGCCCGCAGAACCGGCGCCGCGTCCGGACGCGCAGACGCAGACGATGGTCACGAGCCCACGGTGTCGTAACGACATTCCGTGCGGATGAGTCGTCGTTTCGGGGCGGGAGCGACATCCACGGCGCCCGGGTCGCACGCCGCACCACGAGCTCCCTGCGAAGCTCAGGGCACGTGCATCATCTTCCCTGCGAGGGTGAACAGACGGCGGGAGAGCCGGATGACGGGGATGCCCAGCGGAATCAGCAGGATCGTCACGCACAACACCGCGCCCAGGAGCATCACCACCGCGGCGACGATCCCCAGGACGGTGCCGAGCAGGGCGGTGAGAAGTCCGAGCACGACATCCAGTAGGCCACTCAGAGCACGCATGACGACCTCCTACCCCCATCCCCCATTATGCGCCGGTCGCCGGTGTTCACTTCCTCCAGAACAGGTGATGGACCACCCCGCTCGCGCTGGGCACGACCTCGAGGTGGAAACGGTCCCGTAGCTCGTCCGGGGAGTCCCAGAGCTTCAGACCGGTGCCGTACCGCACCGGCGCCACCACGACGTGCATGGTGTCGACCAGATCGGCGTCGAGGAACTCGCGGATGGTGGAGACGCCACCTCCGAGTCGGACGTCCTTGCCCTCCGCGGCGGCGCGAGCCTGTTCGAGCACCGCGGCCGGTTCACCGTTCACGAAATGGAAGGTGGTGTCGGAGAGTGCGAAGGACGGACGTTCGTGGTGGGTCAGAACGAACACGGGGTATGGAACGGCGGTTCGTCACCCCACCAGCCCTGCCATTCGTGGTCCTGCCACGGACCCCGCTGAGGACCGAACTTGTTGCGTCCCATGATCTCCGCACCGATAGTGCAGGAGAAGTCCCGGATGAAGTAGTCGTCGAGCCCGCGGCTCCCGCCGGGTTCGGTGCGCAGGTGCCAACTCGCCGTGGCACCGGCCCACTCGAACATCGGACCCGGATCCAGGCCGAAGGGACTCTCGAAGCTCTGGTCCTCCCTCGCACCGATGCCGTCGCTCGACACCGAAAAGTTCTGTACGCGCAGCAACTGACCCACTCTCTTCTCCTCACATCCGATCGACCGGTACGAAGAGGAAGACCTCGCGAGCCGTGCGAACTCATCGCACCGTGCTCGGCTCACGGAGAGCCTCGGGACAGCCGTCCGGCCTGCTGACACCGCGCGTGCCTGCTGGTATTTTCGTGTCCAGTGATCAGCACCGTGTATCCGTGAGACAGATGTTCCGCGCCGTCCGCGAACCGCGTCTGCAGGCGGCGGTGATTCCGTGTGCCCCGAGAGGGAACCCGGGCCAGGGTTCCCCGATCCCGTCGTGCAGTCCTTCATGCATCGGAATCGACTCTCGGAGTTCACATGCTCACCCCATCACGTCACTCGTCCCCATCACCGATCGTTCACCGATCCGACCTTCGGGGCGATTGCAGCCGTTGCTTCGCACTGTGTTGCACGGCTTTCGGATTCACGAGGTCTTCGGACTTCGCCGAGGACAAGCTCGCCGGGTCACCGTGCCGACATCTCGACGCGCGCTTCTCGTGCACCATCCATGAGACGCTGCCGTCCCGCGGCTTCCGCGGCTGCACGGTCTTCGACTGTTTCGGTGCCGGCCAGGCCGTCTCCCAGCGGTTGTTCGCCGGTGTGAGCCGGCAGGATCGATCCGAGACCTGCGACCGGATGTTCTCGCATTCGCCGTCGTGAAAGAGCTGCACGAGATGATGTGGCATCTGCTCGAGGCCCAGGAACGCACCTACGATCCGGAAACCGCGGACACCGCGCGGGAACTCGTCGCATCCCTTGTATCCCTGACCCGCCGGAGCGTGGGCGAACTCGAATCCCTCGACATTGCCGAGATACGCGCCCGCGTTCGACCGGTCCTCATGGAGGTCAGCGCGGAGGTACGGGCTTCGTACTTCGCCGACGACGAGCGGATACATCCGGACCTGGTCCCGGGCGCCGATCTCGCCGGAACCGATCTACGTGCCCACCGATTGTGCGGCGCCGACCTGCGGGGCGCGGTACTGATCGGCGCCGACCTCAGGGGATGCGACCTCGCCGGCGTCGATCTGCTCGGCGCGGACCTGCGCGGTGCGTGGGTGGAGGACGCCGATCTGTCCCTCGCCCTGTATCTCACCGGGCCACAACTCGCCGCCGCGCACGGCAATCGACGGACCCGAGTACCCACGAGCGTGCCCGTACCACAGATCCGTGTCGACCTCACCGCGGATCGGCACCCGAGCGACTGACCGGCCGGAGGGCCGACAGCCCGGAAGACCACGACGAAAAGGACGAGGTCACGATCTCCGAAGAGTTCGTGACCTCGTCCGTCACAGTTCGTGGAACTGCACACTGTGGCGAAGGGGGACTTGAACCCCCACGTCCCGAAGGACACTGGCACCTGAAGCCAGCGCGTCTGCCATTCCGCCACTCGCCCGAGCAACGCCGAAAACAGTAACACACACCGGAGTCAAACAACTATTCGCCTGGTCAGCGGGCTGCCAGCGCCGCCGGTTCGAGTGCCGAGCACATCCGTCGGAGACGTGCCGAATACCGCAGGGTCGAATCCGGGGAAAAGTGGATACCATGCAGTGACGAGATCTGCATTGCGACACGCTGAGTACGGAAAGGGGGTCGCCATGGGTATTGCCCAGCGCTTCGAGCGCAAACTCCAGGCCGCGATCGGCGACGCTTTCGCCCGCGTGTTCGGGGGCGGCGTCGTGCCCCAGGAAGTCGAGGCGGCGCTGCAGCAGGAGGCAACGGACGGCGTCCAACAGCTCGATCGGGGCCACATGCTCGCCCCCAATCACTACGTCATCACGATCAGCGAAACCGATCACGACGCCCTCGCAGCGGATCGGGACTTGACTGTGAAGGCATTCTCCCGTCACCTTGAGGACTTCATCCGAGAACAGATGGCAGACATACGGTGAGATCCAAGTCGTCTTCGAGTCGTCGTCGGCACTGCACACCGGGCAGTTCCGGACTCGCGGCTCGGTAGATCCCGATGCGGGGCGCTCAGCGACGCGTGCTCCGTCACCGCGGAACCCACAGAACCGCCCACCCGTGACCTCTGAACCAGGAGCTGGCCCAATGACGCAGAACCCCGGCTACGACCCCAGCCGTGACCCCGCCGAGGCGGAACCGCAGTACGCACGCAACGGTCACGCGCACGTCGGCCAGGAGCAGCGCTACAACCAGGGCTACGGCAACGCCGGCTACGACCAGGCTCAGGGCGGCTACGACCAGCAGGGTGGTTACGACCAGCAGGCGTACGGCCAGGCCTACAGCGAGCAGGACTACCAACAGGGCGGCTACGACCAGAGCGGTTACGACCAGCAGGCCTACGGTGCCCAGGCGCCCAGCCGCAGGCGTACAGCCAGGACTACGGCCACGACTATCCGCAGCAGGGTGGCTACGACCAGCAGGCGTACGGCCAGCAGGGTTACGCGCAGCCCGGTTACGACCAGGGTTACCAGGACCAGGGTTACCAGCAGGGCGGCTACGATCAGCAGGCCTACGGTCAGCAGAGCTACGCAAAGCCGGGTTACGACCAGCAGTACGGCGCGCAGCAGGGCGGCTACGACCAGGGTTACGCCGCCGCGGCTCCCGGTTACGATCAGGCTACCAGCAGGGCGGCTACCAGTCTCCGACTGCCGGTCGGGTGCTGACCGCGACGCTCCAGCTCGAGGACGGCAGCGGTCGCTACTACCAGCTCCGAGAGGGCAGCAACATCATCGGCCGCGGCCAGGACGCACAGTTCCGCCTGCCCGACACCGGCGTCTCGCGTCGCCACATCGACATCCGCTGGGACGGCCAGGTCGCGATGCTCTCCGATCTCGGGTCGACGAACGGCACGACGGTCAACGGCGCCTCGGTGCAGGACTGGCAGCTCGCCGATGGTGACGTGATTCGCGCCGGGCATTCCGAAATCCTCGTGCGCATCCTCTGATCAGCCGGTATCGAAGGACCGACCGGACCCGTTCATACCGTCCGACGCGTGTGACAGCGCGTCGGACGCTGCATGGAGTCGTCCGGTGTCCGTATTGTGAGTGACCGCACGACCAGGAACACGACCGGTCGACTACCCCGAAGGAGGATGCACCGTGCAGGGGCTGATTCTGCAGCTGACCCGAGCGGGATTCCTCCTCCTGCTGTGGTTGTTCGTATGGGCGGTGTTGCGCACGCTCCGGTCCGACATCTACGCCGGTGCCGCGCGACCGCTCCCGCGTTACTCCCCCAAGCAGTCGGTGCTGCCGACGCTGAGCCGTAACAAGACCGCCAAGTATCTGGTGGTCACGCAGGGCGCGCTGGCCGGCACGAGGATCACGCTCGGCACCCAACCGGTTCTCATCGGCCGTGCCGACGACTCCACACTCGTGCTGACCGACGACTACGCGTCCACGCGCCACGCACGCCTGTCGCCGCGAGGTTCCGACTGGTACGTCGAAGACCTGGGGTCGACGAACGGCACGTATCTCGACCGCGCGAAGGTCACCACCGCTGTCCGTGTCCCGCTCGGAACCCCGGTCCGGGTGGGCAAGACCGTGATCGAGCTCCGCCCGTGACCCTCGTACTCCGATATGCCGCCCGCAGCGACCGCGGCCTCGTGCGCTCCAACAACGAGGACTCCGTCTACGCCGGTGCCCGCCTGCTCGCCCTCGCCGACGGCATGGGCGGCCACGCAGCCGGCGAGGTCGCCTCGCAACTGATGATCGCGGCGCTCGCCCACCTCGACGACGACGAGCCGGGCGGCGACCTTCTCGGCAAGCTCGCCGCGGCCGTCCGCGAAGGCAACGCTCGATCGCCGACCAGGTGGAGGAGGAGCCCGAACTCGACGGTATGGGCACGACGCTCACGGCCATCCTGTTCGCCGGTAGCAAGCTCGGCCTCGCGCACATCGGCGACTCCCGCGCCTACCTTCTGCGCGACGGTCAGCTCACCCAGATCACCCGCGACGACACCTTTGTGCAGTCGCTCGTCGACGAGGGCCGCATCACCCCCGAGCAGGCGCACACGCACCCGCAGCGGTCGTTGATCATGCGCGCGCTGACGGGCAGCGAGTCGAACCGACGCTCACCGTGCGCGAGGCCCGCGCCGGCGACCGTTATCTCGTGTGCTCCGACGGCCTGTCCGACGTCGTCAGCGACGAGACGATCGCCGACACCATGCGGCAGGGCACGCACGACGAGTGCGCCGACCGGCTCATCGAGCTGGCACTGCGCAGCGGCGGTCCCGACAACGTCACTGTCGTCGTCGCCGACGTGATCGATCTCGACTACGGCCAGTCGCATCCCATCGTTGCCGGTGCGGCATCGGCGGACGACGACGAGGACACTCCCCCGCCGAATACCGCAGCGGGTCGCGCCGCTGCGATGCGACCGCCGCGCGCCACCCCCAAGCGGGTCATCAACAAGGCTCCGGAGCCCGAGCCGAAGAAGAAGCGCAGCCGCCTGTGGTGGCCCGTCGCCGCCATAGTGGTGATCGCAGTGCTGGTCGGCGGTCTGTTCGTCGGCCGTCAGTTGATCCGCAACAACTACTACGTCGCGCGACGACGGTCGTGTGACCGTGCTGCGCGGCATCCCCGGCGACGTCTTCGGCTATTCCCTGCAGGAGCCGCGCGCGTCGGGTGCATCACCGACGAGGGCGACCTCACGCTCGTCGACCCCGCCAGCGCGTCGTGCCGGGTGATGCTCGTCGACGATCTGTGGCCCGCCGCCCGCGAACAGGTTCGTGCCGGTCTTCCGTCGGGGTCGCTCGACGACACCCGCGAACAGATGCAGCGGCTCGCCGAACTGGACCTGCTGCCGGTGTGCACCCCGGAGGAACCCGAGCCCACGCCCGGCACACCGGCCCCCGGTCCGGGAGAGCCGACGCCGGCTCCCCGGACCGAACGGCACCCAGCCCACCGAGACACCCCGCGGTGCAGCCGG
>LATQ01000001.1:1129046-1150245 GCA_001017865.1 Rhodococcus sp. IITR03 | reverse complement strand
TCGCCGCGATCTCCTCGCGCAGAGCCGCCGGGTCGGTGACGGTGTGCTCGGTCAGCGAGGGAAGCTCGGTGGCGAGGAAGTCCTCGATCCGCGCGTCGGGCAGCGACGCGAGATAGGCCTTGCCGGTGGACGCGGCGTGCAGGGGCAGGCGCGTACCGAGCGCCAGGAAGGCGCGGAGTTGATGGGCGCTGTCGAGCCGCTCGATCAGGACCAGTTCGTTCCCGTCCGGCACGGCGAGATGGATCGTCTCACCCGTCTCTGCCTGCAGGCGGTTCAGTTCGGGCAGTGCGACCTCGCGCAGGTCGTCGCCGGACGACATCGCACTGCCCAGGCTGAACGCGCGGCCGGTGATGACCCACTGCCCGGCGTTCGCCGTCGAGGGCCGCAGCCAGCCGGCTTCGGCGAGGGTCCTGAGGCACCGCTGCACGGTGCTCTTGGGGACGTCGAGGCGCTTGCTCAACTCCGAGAGCCCGACCGGTTGCGTGGTCGCGACCTCCTCGAACACGCGGAGTGCGGTGAGAACGCTGTTCATCGGAACCTTTCGCGCGTCGTTGACGGCAGGCGTCACGGGTTATAGGTTGAGCCGGACCGCATCGTAGCACGGCGGTCCACAATGTGGACCAGACACTGCGCGACACCGTCCGGCAGGACGTCGAGAAGGGACCCACCGATGACCACCACCACGCCCGTGCCGTTGCTGACCGCGCTCACCGAGTCCGGAGCAGGTGGCGACGACCGCAGCGCCGTCCGCGTCGGAGACGTCTCGCTCACCCGATCCGAACTGATCGCGGCCGCCGCCGCGGTGGCCGACGAGGTCGCCGGTTCCTCACGGGTCGCCATCGACGCCACCGCGAGCATCGAGACGGTGATCGCCACGACCGGATGCCTCATGGCCGGTGTGGCCGCGGTGCCCGTGCCGCCGGATTCCGGCCCGGCCGAGCGCGCGCACATCCTGAAGGACTCGGGTGCGCAGGTATGGCTCGGCACTGCCCCCGACGACGTCACCCTGCCTGCGATCCCGGTCGACGCGAGCGCGCGTTCGTCGTCCTCGCACGCCGAGGCGGACCCGGGCAGCGCTGCGATGATCATGTACACCTCGGGAACCACCGGTGCCCCCAAGGGAGTCGTGCTCTCGCGGTCCGCCGTGGCGGCCGGTCTCGACGGTCTCGCCGAGGCGTGGAACTGGACGTCCGACGACACACTCGTCCACGGACTTCCGCTGTTCCACGTCCACGGACTCATCCTCGGTGTCGTCGGCGCGCTCCGGCAGGGCTCGCCACTCGTGCACACCGTGCGACCCAAGCCCGAAGCCTATGCGGCAGCCGGTGGTTCACTGTACTTCGGTGTTCCCACCGTGTGGTCGCGGGTCGTCGCCGACGAATCGTCCGCTCGCGCACTGTCGTCCGCGCGACTCCTGGTGTCGGGCAGTGCACCCCTGCCCGTGCCCGTCTTCGAGCGCATGCTCGCCCTCACCGGCTCCGCGCCGATCGAGCGATACGGAATGAGCGAAACGATCATCACGATCAGCACCCGCCACGACGGTGAGCGCCGGCCCGGCTGGGTGGGTCTGCCGATCGCCGGGGTCTCCACCCGCCTGCGCGACCAGGCCGGCAACCTCGTGGCGCACGACGGCGAAACCCTCGGCCGGCTGGAGGTTTCCGGTGCGACGCTGTTCGACGGCTACCTGAACAACCCCGAGAAGACCGCGGAGTCGATGACCGAGGACGGCTGGTTCAGGACCGGCGACATCGCCGTGATCGACGACCAGGGCTTCCACCGCATCGTCGGCCGCGAATCGGTCGACATGATCAAGTCCGGCGGCTACCGGATCGGCGCCGGCGAGGTGGAGCATGCACTGCTGAACCATCCGGGCGTGCAGGAGGCCGCGGTGTGGGTGTGCCGGACGACGATCTCGGACAGCGGATCGTGGCCTACGTCGTCGGGGATCTCCGTGATCCGAGCGAACTCTCGGACTTCGTCGCGCAGACCCTCTCGATCCACAAGCGTCCCCGCGAGATCCGTACCGTCGACGCTCTTCCGCGCAACGCCATGGGCAAGGTGCAGAAGAAGATCCTCGTCGAGGATTACCTCGCCGGGAAGTGACCGGTTTACCCGATCCCGACTTCGTCGCCGACGGTGATGTCGCCGGGAGTCAGGACGGTCGCGTAGACACCGATGCACGGCATCGGCTTGCCCTTCGGCACATTGGGCACCTGATGCGCGTGCGTCACCTCACGCAGCATGTCGCGCCGCGCGGGAACCTCCTGATGGGGGAGCGTCACCATGACGCACCGCGCGGTGCGCTTGTGCGGTTCGAGGACCACCGAGCCCACCGACACCCGTCGACCGATCCATTCGTCCTCCACGAAACCGGTCGTGTCCGGAGTGTCGACGACCAGCTGCGGCCGGAACCGCCGCAACGCCACATCGGCGGGGTCGCCGGTGCCGAGCGCCTCCACCGCGGATCGGGAGACGAGATGCAGCGGCGCCTCGTCGTAGGTGCGGTCGCGCGGTTCGAGCCGCACGTCGTGACCGACCAGCTTCGACAGCAGGTCGTCGACCTCGGGATCGTCGCCGCGCACCACCGTGCCGTCGGCCAGCGTCAGTTCGAGTGCCGCCGGATCGCGGGGGTCGTCGTCGCTCAGAAGTCGCGCCGAGCAGGTCAGCAGCAGCCCGTAGCGGCGGAAACGTTTCGCACTCGCGATGTTTCCGGATTCGGCGTCGACCAGCGCCCACAGGTGATCGCCGCGCAGGCCGTCCGCTTCGATCGCTGCGGCGTCGATCCGTTCACCCCCGAACGACTTCACCGGATAACGCCACAACTGATCGATACGCACGACTCGCGAGCATACGGGGACCGGAGCGGCCGCGGGGCGGGCCCGATCCGTCGGTCCGAAACACGCCCGGGTATGACCTGAACCACAGTGTGGCTAGGGTGACGGTCATGACGGAGAACACGACACGACGATGGGGCCTGACCGTCCCGCTCGACGGCATCCCCCTGCCCGACCAGCGACGCATCATCGAAGAGCTCCCAGACCTCGGGTACACGGACGTGTGGTCGTCCGAGGCCGGCGCCGCCGATGCGTTCACCCCGCTCACCCTGGCGAGCGTGTGGGCTCCCAGCCTGCGCCTGGGTACCGCGATCGTCCCCGTCTACACCCGCGGCCCGCGACGCTGGCCATGTCCGCCGCGAGCCTGGCCGCCGCCGCACCCGGCCGCTTCGTGCTCGGGGTGGGCACCTCCTCCGACGTCATCGTGGAGAAGTGGAACGGCATCCCCTTCGAGGAACCGTTCAAGCGCGCCCGCGACACCCTGCGGTTCCTGCGTGCGGCCCTGTCGGGGGAGAAGGTCTCCGAGAAGTACGACACCTTCGCGGTCGACGGCTTCCGGGCCGGCGTCGTACCCGACCCGACGCCGCCGGTGCTGCTGGCGGCGCTACGGCCGGGCATGCTGCGTCTGGCCGGACGTGAGGCCGACGGGGCCATCATCAACTGGCTGTCCGCCGACGACGTCCGCACCGTGGCGCCCTACGTCCACGAGGGCGGCGAGAACAAGGAGATCGTCGCGCGGATCTTCGTGCTCCCCGGCTTCGACACCGAGACCGCCCGCGCCATCGGCCGACGCATGATCGCCGCCTACATGAACGTCCCCGTCTACCGGGCCTTCCACGAATTCCTCGGCCGTTCGGACGATTTCGCCGGCATGTGGAAGGCGTGGGCGGAAGGCGACCGCAAGGCCGCCCTCGAAGCGATCCCGGACCACGTGGTGGACGCCCTCGTGATCCACGGCGAACCCGAGGCATGCCGCGAGCACGTGGAGCGCTACGTCGAGGCGGGCGTGGCCACCCCGGCCATCGCCCTGGTGCCCTCGGGCGATCCCGCGCCGATGATCCGGGCGCTCGCTCCGCGCTGACGACCGGACGTCACGATTCGATGTCGGTGGTTAACGGCACCCGAGGGTGACGCGACAACTCCTGCAGATGCGCTGTGCAGGAGGCGAGATGGCCGAGCCGACATCGAGTCCGGACCCGAACACGATCACTCGTGTGACCGTCGTCGCCGACGACGGAGTGCCGTTGGCCGCCACGATGACCGGACCACGGGATGCGGATCTGACCCTCGTGTGCCTGCACGGGCACTGCCAGGACGCCGCGAGCTGGGATGCCGTCTGCGAATCGGTGGACATGCCGGGTCTGCGCATCGTCCGCTACGACCAGCGAGGACACGGTCGTTCCGGGACCGGCGACGCCACCGCGTGCACGGTCTCCGGGATGTCGGACGATCTCGATGCGGTGCTCCGGACCCTCGCGCCGGACGGACCGGTGGTGCTGGTGGGATATTCGATGGGCGGCATGGTCGCGCTGTCCTACGCCCGCCGTCACCCCGATGCAGTCGGCGGCCGCATCGTGGGTGCGGGTCTGATCGCCACCGCCGCATCGGGACTCGCGGACGGCGGTATCGGACGCTATCTACGCCATCCCGCCGCCTCCATCGTGCACCGGGCGGTGTCGCGCGTACCTCGCGTGATGGAACTGTCGAAGCGCGCCGGAGGCCGCGTGTGCACGGTCGCCGCCCGCAGGCGCACGGAAGAATCGTGGTTGCGGGTGGTCGGGTCGGCGCTGTCGAACGAGACGTCGGTCGTCACCTGGTCGCGGCTGCTGGCCGACTTCGCGGTGCTCGACGAGTCCGCCGCCCTCGATGTGCTCGCGAGAGTGCCGGTGGTCGTCGCGGCGGCACGGAGGACGTCTTCGTGCCCTTGTCGTTGTCGGAGGCGATGGCGGCGCGACTGCCGCACGCGAACCTCGTGCGGTTCGTCGGTGCCGGTCACCGGGTTCTCGCCGACCGTCCCGAGGAGGTCGCTCGCGCGCTGTCGGATCTGCTCGGGCAGGTCCGCGCCCCGGAACCTGTCGGCCTGGAACCTGTCGGCCTGGAACCTGTCGGCCTGGACCCCGTCGGCCTCGCTCAGCGTGAGCCGACGAGGGTCGCTTCCTGATCGGCGAGCAGTTTCCGGGGGACGAGCGCGAGCACGAGCAGCGCCACGGCGACCGCGAAGCATGCGACGAACCCGACGTGAGGTGCGGCGAGCGAGATGACGAAGGCACCGCGAAGCCCAGATAGATCAGGCAGTAGAAGACGGCAACGGTCTGTGCCAGCTCGTCCGGCGGAGCGATGTGCTCGACGGTGACGAGACCGGAGACGAGCAGCATGCCGTACCCCCCGCCGAGGAGGACGGCGGTGACGAGGACGGCGAGCACCGATACCGGGCCGTCGCCGAGCACCGCGACGCCGGCGGTCACGAAGCCGAGCACCCCCAGGCCCACCCCGGCCCACACGCCGCGATCCTCACCGTGCCGGGTGATGCGTCGGGCCACGGGCTGGATCAACGCACCGGTGAGCAGGGTCAGGGCGGCGACCACACCGGTGAACGCGACGGCCACGCTGTCCACCCGATCCGAGACGATCGGCGGCATCGTCGCGAACGAGACGGTCGCGCATCCGAAGACCCACGGAGCCCACGGCACGACACCCCACCGGAAACGCGGGGACGACAGGTGGACAGGCGCCACGAGCCCTGCACGGTGCGGGGCCGGTGCGCGTCGGGGACGGCCCACACCAGCACCACCGCGACCACCATCAGAGCGATGTGCACGAGATAGGGCAGGCGGTCGGGAGTGGGGAGCCACTGCGCGATGAGACCGGCGAACAGGGCACCGCTGCCGAATCCCGCCGACAGTGAGACGGCGGCCCGGCGCGCTCCCACACCCGGACCCTCACTCAGTTCCTTCATCCACGCGGTGCCGGCTCCGAACGCCATCCCGGATGCCAATCCGGCGAGGACCCGGCCGAGATACAGCAGCGCAGGGATGTCGGCGCCGAGAAGCAGGACGATCGACGACACGATGCTCACCGGGATCATCGCCCGGATCACCGGACGCCGCCCGATCCGGTCGGCCACGCGCCCGAAGTAGAGCAGGGCGGGAATCAACCCGAGGATGTAGGAGCCGAGCATGGCGGTGAACGAGTCGCTGCCGAGTCCCAGGTGGTCGCGGTAGACGAGCTGCATCGGGGCGAACTGATTGGCGCCCCAGCTCACCGCGAACACGGCGAACGCGAGACGAGCCCAGGACGGAATCATTCCCCGATCCTCTCAGGCCCGTTCCGGCGGGAAAGTATCAACTCTTCACACCGCGGCGACCGGCTTCCTGTGGAGTGTGGACGTAGGAGGGGACCGGAGCCGGCCATAGCGTTCTCGTCGAACGCAGACCAAGGAGGGCCAGTGGCGGTAGACGGTCGATCCCCGACGCTCGACACCGAGCGCACCGGCACGTGGACCGGCGCCGATGCGCGGTCGATCGCCGCCGTGGTCCGCAATCGCGAGGTCACCGCCCGCCGGGTCGTCGAGGACCACCTCGCCTGATCGCCGAGCAGAACACGCGCCTCAACGCGATCGTCACCGTCGCGGCGGAGAGTGCCCTCGCCGAGGCCGACGCTCTCGACCAGCGCCTCGACCGCGGCGAGGTGGCCGGTCTGCTCGCTGGGGTGCCGTTCACCGTCAAGGACCTCATCGCCACCGTCGGCGTGCGTACGACGGCCGCCTCGAGGGCGCTGGCCGACAACGTCCCCGTCGTCGACGCACCGGCCGTCGCCGCGATGAAGGCGGCCGGCGCGATCCTCGTCGGCAAGACCAACACACCCGAATTCGGAACCTCCGGGCTCACCGACAGCGAGATGTTCGGACCGGCCGTGAACCCGCTCGGCAGCCTCGAGTCGCCGCGCTCACCCGGCGGATCCAGCGGCGGCGAAGCCGCGTCCATCGCGTCGGGCATGAGCGTCCTCGGCTGGGCACCGACTTCGGCGGTCGGTGCGCTGGCCCGCGCACTGCACCGGCCTGTGCTCCATCCGCCCCACCGTCGGCCGCGTGTCCGCGGACGGTCAGTACCCGGGGGTGCTCGTCGGCGATCACGTGCGGGCCAATCCCACGACGGTGCACGGCGTGCTGCAGACCGTCGGACCCATGGCGCGGAACCTCGACGACCTCGTCCTCGCCCTGCGTGTGATCTCCGAACCGCACGTCGCGTGGACCGATCCGGCGACCGTCGACGTCGACGCTCTGACGATCACCTGGGCGGACGGGGACGGCACCGTCCCCGTCGTCGACGAGATCGTGGACGTCGTCCGGGAGAGCGCGCGGCGCCTCGGTGCGCATCCGTACTGCGGGTCGGCGCTGGTCGAGGGGAACGAGCTGTTCGGGCGATTACGGGCCACCCAGACCCACACCGACATCGACGCGCTGGCGAGTCCCGACCGGTTCGGTGCCGTCATCCGCGACCTGCTGTCCACGGCCGGTCGCGCCGAGCACCGGGAGGTGGAGGGCCTCTGGGCGTGGCGCACCGCGCTGATCCATCGCCTGCTCGACGAGATGGGCGACGTGCTGGTGCTGCCGGTCGCGTCCATCGGGGCGCCTCCGCTCGGCGACGATCGTTTCGCTGTCGGCGACCGGCTGCTCACCTGGCAGGAGGCGCTGGCGAGCTGCCGCACGATCAGCGTCACCGGCCTCCCGTCCGTCGTCGTCCCTGTCGGGCGGACGAGCGACGGCATGCCCATCGGCGTGCAGATCGTCGCGCGCCCCTTCCACGACCACGTCGCGCTGGCCGTCGCCGCGCGTCTGTGACACACCGGTAAGGAGGCCGCTGTGCGGGACATTCTCGACGAGCTGTCGCGATGGTTCGACGACGGTGAGACGTTCGCGCTCGCGACCGTCGTGCGCACGTGGAAGTCGTCGCCGCGCGAACCCGGCGCCGCGATGGCCGTCTCGCAGTCGGGTGAAGTGGTGGGCAGTGTCTCGGAGGGTGCATCGAAGGCGCCCTGTACGACATCGCGGGTGACGTGCTCGCCGACGGGCGCGCACGGACCGAGGTCTTCCGCGTCACCGACGACGACGCCTTCGGCGTGGGCCTGACCTGCGGCGGCACCATCGAGGTGTTCGTGCAGCGGTCGATGCCGCGACCTATCCCGAGTTCACCGAGGTGGCACGGCGGATCGGGGCGGAGAGCCGGTCGCCGTCGTCACCGACCGCGAGTCCGCCGGCCATCGTGTGGTCGCCCTCGACGGGGACGACGGCACCGATCCCGACGCCGAGGTGCGCCTGCGCCTGTCCTACGGCGATTCGGAGGTCTACGTCGACGAGGTGCGCGGCAGATCGTGGAGATCTTCGCGCCGCGACCGCGGATGTACGTCTTCGGCGCCATCGACTTCGCGTCCGCCCTGTGCACGCTGGGGAAGTTCGCCGGTTATCGCGTGACGGTGATCGACGCCCGGCCCGTCTTCGCGACGCCCGCCCGGTTCCCCGACGCCGACGAGATCGTGGTGGCGTGGCCGCACATCTTCCTCGAGTCGGCGCCGATCGACCCCACCACGGTCGTCGCGGTCCTCACCCACGACGAGAAGTTCGACATCCCGCTGCTCGAACGCGCCCTCCGCTGCGAGGCCGGATACATCGGGGCGATGGGCAGTCGCTCCACGCACGAGCGCCGCGTCGCCCTGTTGCGCGAGGCCGGTCTGTCGGCCGACGAACTGGGACGACTGCACTCGCCGATCGGACTCGACCTCGGGGCGCGTACCCCGGAGGAGACGGCCGTGTCGATCCTTGCCGAGATCCTCGTGAGCACGCGCGGTGCCACCGGGCGCAGCCTTGCGACACTGCGCGGACCCATCCACCGGGTGCCGGCGGGACGCGCTGCCCGACCTGCGGATTGTCCGCCTGCGATTGACGGTGTTGCGGCAGCCCTCTAATGTCACGTGTCTCCCATGCGGGGGTGAACGACTGGCAGGTGGACGGGTAGTGCTGTGACGGTGCGCAAGGCTGAGAAACCGGGGCCCAGCGCATCCGAACCGGGACGCAGCGCAGCCGATCCGGAGGACAGCGCAGCGGTCGTATTCGAACCGTGCCCGCTCGCAGACGTCGTCTCCTCGGGTCTCCTCGTCGCACCGACGGTGCTTGCCGGTGACGTCTCCACGGCGCGACCCGTCACCGGGGTCGCGGTGATGATGCTCCCCGAGATCGGTCCCTGGCTGCGTCCGGGGCTGTTGCTCGTCACCTCCACCACCGTGCTCGCGCGACTCGCCGTGCCGGTCGCCGACTTCCTGGCGCGGCTGGACCGGAGCGAGGTCTCGGCACTCGTGGTCCGCTCGACGCCGGACATCCCCTGCCACAGGGCCTCACGGACGACGTTCCCCTCCCGGTGCTGACGACGCCGGAGGAGGTCGTCGCGGATCATCGGCTCGCGCGGGCTCTCCGCGACATGGCCGTCGCTCAGGTGGAAGCGGTCTTCGAGGCGGATCACCTCCGTCGCGGCCTCCTCGAGATCGTCATGGCGGGCGGTGGGCACAGGGCGCTCGCCGAAGGCATCTCGCGCCGGCTCGGCGGGGCGGTCCTCATCACCACCCCGGACGGACGCCAGACCTACCGGGCCGGGAGGGAATCCGACTTCGCGTGGCTGTCCTCGACGGCGGCTGTCGACCCGACTGGCCGAGTGCGAACCGATTCGATCGAGGGCGGTCTCGGTTTGCACCGCTTCGGCGACGAGTACGTGGCGATCGCCGCGATCTCCGCCAACGGTATCGACCACGGTCGGCTCGTATTCTTCTGTCCTGCACGTGATCTCTCCGCCCCGGATCTGTATCTCGTGGAGCAGGCGGCGACGGTGTGTGCGCTCGTCGTCAGTCGTGAGCTCGCGGTGTCCGCGGTCGAGGAGAAGCACCGGGCCAACTTCGTCCGGGACCTGTTGCGCGGCCGCGCCGGTGAACCCGAACAGGTGATCGTGCACGCGCAGATGTTCGGCTGGAATCTCGACCGCCCGGTGGTGGTGGTCGCCGTCGAACCCGATCGTGTGGACGACGATTCCTCGGCGGCACCGGCGCGACTGCCCGTCGTGGAACGGCAGGCCCGCGCGTTCGCGGGTGCGCTGGCCGGGCGCGATTCCGGAGCGTCCGTCACAGCTCTGGCGACCGAGACCGTCGTGCTCATGGGCGAGGGCAGCGACACGATGACCCTCGTGCACGAACTCGTCGCCTGGTGCGCGGAGCCGGCGGGGGAGGGCGTCGGCCGTTCGGTGTGGGGGTTTCGCGTGCGTCGTCGTCCACCGACGACCTGCCGGCGCTCTACGCGCAGGCGCGCACGGCACTCGAAGTGGGACGCAAGATCTCCGGTCCGTGGGCGGTGACCATTTCGACGATCTGGGTGTGTACCGGTTGCTGAGCCTCGTCGAGGACACCGAGGAACTCGAGTCGTTCGCGCGCGAGACGCTCAAGGAACTGACCGACGGCACAGCCGAGGCGCAGGACATGTGCCGTACCCTCGAGGTGCTCCTCGCCACCAACATCAACATCGCAGAAGCCGCGCGCCAGTTACATTTTCATTACAACACTCTGCGCTATCGTGTGGCGAAACTCGAAAAGATCCTCGGTCCCTTCACTGAACAGCCCGAACTGCGGTTGGACCTTTCGCTCGCGCTCAAGATCATCGCGATGCGCGGAATCGATTCCTGACGATCAACCACCGATCTTGCCAATTTCGGAGGGTCGCTCATGGCAGATTCCTCCCACGCCGGGCCGGAGCTGCTCCGTTAGCGTTTGCGGCTACCGAAGTACACGTGTGATCGGCAACACAGGCGTAACAATCCACGTGAACTCTATCGGCACCCACACTCTGCTGAAAGGTCCGATATGCCCATCTGGACAGTGCACGGAGACGGCAAGAACATAGAACCGGGTCAGGTCGTGGCGCCGATGGAGCGCCTGAGTTGGGGCCGCACGATCGGTCTGGGCGGCCAGCACGTGGTGTCGATGTTCGGCGCCACGTTCGTCTTCCCGATCATCATGGGTCTCAACCCGCAACTCGCAGTGATGCTCTCGGGCTTCTGCACCCTCTTCTTCCTCGCCGTCGTGAAGGGCCGGATCCCCAGCTATCTGGGAACCTCCGCGGCCTTCGTCGGCGGCATCGCCGCGATCTACGCCCAGGGCGGCTCGCCGTCGGAGGTCACCGGCGCGATCATGGTCTCCGGGCTCGTGCTCGCTGCGATCGGTGTGGTGATCCACTTCCTCGGCGGCTCGCTGGTCTTCAAGATCCTGCCGCCGGTCGTCACCGGCGCGGTGGTCATGCTCATCGGCTTCAACCTGGCGCCGGTCGTGGCCGGCACCTACTGGCCACAGGACCAATGGGTCGCACTGACGGTGATGATCGCGCTGATCGTGGGCAGCGTCGTGCTGCGCGGATTCCTCGGTCGCGTCGCAATCTTCCTGGCACTGCTGTTCGGCTACGCACTGTCCTGGGTTCTCGACCGCATCAGCGGACCGATCACCTCCTACGACGCCGGCGCCGACGCCGTCACCGAACACTTCCGCGTGAACTGGGAAGGCGTTGCGTCCGCTCCGTGGTTCGGTCTGCCGCCGTTCACGGACGAAGCCGCCGGTGTCGTCGGCATCCACGCCCCGTCGTTCAGCCTCACCTTCATCGTGCTCGTCCTGCCCGGCGTCATCGCCCTGATCGCCGAGAACGCCGGACACGTCAAGGCGGTCGCCGAGATCACCAAGACCGACCTCGACCCCATGATGG
This sequence comes from Rhodococcus sp. IITR03, assembly GCA_001017865.1. The sequence continues at coordinate 1,138,629 of LATQ01000001.1, read as the reverse complement.
GACGCGCACTGGCCGGTGACGGTCTCGCCACGGCCCTCGCCACCGGTGTCGGCGGTTCCCCGACGACGACCTACGCGGAGAACATCGGCGTCATGGCCGCGACCCGCGTGTACTCGACGGCGGCCTACGCGGCAGCCGGCGTCATCGCCATGCTCCTCGGCTTCTCCCCGAAGTTCGGCGCGGTCATCTCCGCGACCCCGGGCGGCGTCCTCGGCGGTATCACCGTGGTCCTCTACGGCATCATCGGCCTGCTCGGCGCCAAGATCTGGAAGGAGAACGGCGTCGACTTCGGCGACCCGCGCAACCTCATGCCCGTCGCAGCCGGCCTGATCATCGCGATCGGCGACACCAGCCTCCAGTTCACCGATACGTTCTCGCTGAGCGGCATCGCGCTGGCACCATCGTCGTGATCGGTCTCTACCACCTCTGCCGGGTCATCGCTCCCGAGGACATCGCACCCGAGGACCCCGATACCCCATCCGAACAGGGAGAACCGGTCCGAACGGAGCCCGATCCCGACGGCGAGAGCGGCGCGGGAAGGGTGAAGGAGTTCGCGTGACCTCTATTACATCTGACATTGTCGACCGGTGAGCTTTGTCACTTCTCCACGAAACGTCGATCGCACTATGCGGGCAGGATCTGTTCAATGAAACCGTCGCCACTCACCTATCACCGACCGCGGTCGATCGATGAAGCCTGCGAGATCCTCGCTGGGGTCGCGCACGAGGCAAAGTGCTCGCCGGCGGCCAGTCACTGATTCCGCTGCTGTCGATGCGCCTGGCGGCACCGGCTCGCCTCGTCGACATCGGCTCCATTCCGCGCCTCGACGCGATCTCCGCTTCGCCGGAACTCGGCGTCACCTTCGACGCGCTCACCACCCACGCAGCGCTCGAATCCGATCCGACGGTCGCGCAGGTCCAGCCCCTGCTGGGCCGCGCGCTCCGCCTGGTCGCACACCCGACCATCCGTAATCGCGGAACGACCGTCGGATCGATCGTCCACGCCGATCCGTCCGCGGAGATGCCGGCCGTGCTGTCGCTGCTCGGCGGAACGCTCACCGTCCGCTCGGTGCGCGGAGTCCGGCAGATCCCCGCCTCGGAGCTGTTCGCCGGCCCGCTCGAATCGACCCTCGAAGCCGACGAGATCGCGACCAGCGTGACGGTGCCGGCGGCGCGTCCGGGCACCGGCACCGCCATCGACGAGATCGCACGACGCCACGGCGACTACGCCCTCGTCGGCGTGGTCGCGCAGGTGGAGGTCGAGGACGGCGCGGTGACGTCCGCCTGGATGACCTACGTCTCCGCAGGAGAGCTCGGGCAGGTCGTCGACTACACCGACATCCTGCGCGGCGCCTCGGCGCACGACGAGCGCGACCCGCTCTGGCAGCAGGTCGCGGAGAAGGCACGCGAGACCGTCGAGACGGAGGCGGACATCCACGCCACCGACCGCTACCGGTCGCAGCTGGTGGCGGCACTGACCGGCCGTGTCGGCTTCGCGGCGGCGCAGGACGCGATCCGTGACGACACACGGGTACCGATGCATACGGGAGGAAGTCGATGACGAGTTCGATCCACAAGGGTGGTCGCGACGCCTCGCGGCGGACCGTCGCCGAACAGGTCGACGAGATGCAGGCGGAGACCGGCGAGCACCACGTCGCCGTGACCTTCGCCCTCAACGGCGTGACGCAGACGGTCGTGCTGCCCTCGCGCACGCTGGCATCGGACGCGATCCGTCATCACCTCCGCCAGACCGGCACCCACGTGGGATGCGAGCACGGTGTGTGCGGCGCGTGCACGGTGCTGCTCGACGGCAAGCCGGTGCGGTCGTGCCTCGTGCTCGCCGCGAGCCTCGAGGGCCGCTCGGTGACGACGGTCGAAGGGCTCGTCGAACCGGACGGCACCCTGCATCCCGTACAGGAGGCGTTCGTCGACTGTCACGGTCTGCAATGCGGTTTCTGCACACCGGGATTCGTCACCACGATCGCCGCCTTCCTCGAGGAGAACCCGTCGCCCACCCACGAGGAGGCGACCGAGGCGATCGCGGGCAATCTGTGCCGGTGCACGGGCTATCAGAACATCCGGGCGGCCGTGTTGCGCGCCGCCGAGATCAAGCGTGAACGGTCCGGAGGCTCACCGCTCGGCCCCGACAGCGAGGCGGCCCGTGCCTCGCTCGACGCCAAGGTTCGCGGCACCACCGCTCCGGTCGGAGGAAAGGCAGGACGAGCATGACCAGTGTCTCCGATTCGCCCGTCTCCAACTCCACCTCGACGAGCACGACGACCGACCTCGCTCCCGCCGACATCGGCGGTGCCACCGAGTCGGGCAAGTCGTTCGGCAAGCCCATCCCACGCGTCGAGGACAACCGGCTCGTCAGCGGCAACGGTCGCTATCTCGACGATCTCGGGCACGGGCGCACTCGCCGCGGCCTTCGTGCGGTCGCCGCACGCCCACGCTCGCATCCTCGACATCGCCGTCGACGCGGCGCTCGAACTGCCGGGCGTGCACGCCATCTACACCTACGACGATCTCGAGGCCGACTCGCCCGAGATGGCCGAGAACCTCCCGCTGCTCATCCCGCACCCCGCGATCACCGCTCCGCGCAACGGATATCCGCTCGCGAAGGACGAGGTGAACCATGTCGGTGAGGCGATCGTGATGGTCGTCGCCGACAACCGGTACATCGCCGAGGACGCCTGCGCGCTGATCGACATCACCTACGAAACCCTTCCGGCCGTGGTCGGTGTCGACACCGCACGCAACGCCGAGCACGTCGTCCACCCGGATGTGCCCGACAACGTCGCGGCGCATCTCCAGCACGGTTTCGGCGACATCGAGGCGGAACTCGCCGCGGCACCGCACACACTGACCCTCGACCTCGAGATCGAACGTTCGGCGTCGATGCCGATGGAGGGCAAGGGCGTCTACGCCCGCTGGGACGACGACGAGAAGGCGCTGACCTTCTGGACGTCCACCCAGACCTCGACCTCCGCCCGCGCCGCGATCGCAGCGCGACTGGGCATGGCGCACAACAAGGTCCACTGCATCGCCCCCGACGTCGGCGGCGGTTTCGGGGTGAAGATCGTCCACCCGTGGCCCGAGGAGGTCATGGTCACCTGGGCCGCGCGCAAGCTGGGGCAGGCCGGGATCTCCAACGAGGTCAAGTGGGTCGAGGACCGGCGCGAACATTTCGTCTCCAGCGCCCACGAGCGCGGGCAGATCCACGAGGTCACCATCGGGTTCGACGACGACGGCCGGTTGCTGGCCTTCGACTTCTCGATCTGGCACGACAACGGCGCCTACCTGCGTACGGAATCATCGTGCTGCTCAACACCTCCACGCAGGTGCTCGGCCCCTACAAGCCGCGCGCCTTCCGGGTGGACGCCTACTCGCTGTACACCAACACGGTCATCGTCACGCCCTACCGCGGTGCGGGACGACCCCAGGGCGTGTTCGCGATGGAACGGGCGATGGACGCCATCGCCAAGCATCTCGCAAGGATGTCCTCGAGGTCCGCGAGACCAACTTCATCCGCCCCGAGGAGATGCCCTACGACTTCCACCTGATCTTCCAGGACGGTCGCCCGCTCATCTACGACAGCGGCGACTACCAGGCCGGGATGGACAAGCTCAAGAAACTCATCGGCTGGGACGAGTTCGCGGAGTACAAGGAACGCGCCCGCGCCGAGGGCCGTCGCGTCGGCATCGGTGTGGGAGCGTACGTCGAGGGCACGGGACCGGGCCCGTACGAGGGCGCACACGTGCTCATCGAGACCTCGGGCAAGGTCAAGGCCGCCACAGGCCTGACGACTCAGGCCAGGGGCACCAGACCTCCTTCGCGCAGATCGTTGCGGACGATCTCGGTGTGCCGGTCTCCGACGTCGAGATCGTCACCGGCGACACCCGTCGATTCGGTTACGCGGTCGGCACGTTCGCCTCGCGCGGTGCCGTGATGTCCGGTTCCGCCTTCCATGTCGCCGCGCAGATGGTGGCGGAGAAGGCGAAGAAGATCGCCGCGGACCATCTCCACGCCGACGTCGCCGATCTCGAACTGCGCGAGGGGCACGTGTGCGTGGTGGGCACCGAGCCCGGCGCCGAGGGCACCTCGATCCCGCTCGGTGTCGTGGCCGTGCTGTCGAACCCGCTCCGCTACGCCTTCGACGATGCGTCCCGCCGCGCAACGGGATTCGCGAACGCCGAGACCGACATGTCGGTGCCGCCCGTCCTCGAGGGTGAGCAGCCCGGCCTCGAGGCGACCGGCTACTATTCGCCGCCCACGTCGACGTTCGCATCGGGAATCCACGCGGCGATCGTCGAGACCGATCCTGTCACCGCCGAGATACGGGTGCTCCGGTACGCGGTGGTGCACGACTGCGGCAACGTCATCAACCCGCGCATCGTCGAGGGCCAGGTGCAAGGCGCGGTCGCGCAGGGCATCGGCGGCGCGCTCTACGAGAAGATCGTCTACGACGAGCACGGGCAGATGCTCAACGCGTCGTACATGGACTTCCTCATGCCTTTCGTGACGGAGATGCCCGACTCCCTCGAGATGGACCACACCGTCACCCCGTCCACGCTCAATCCTCTCGGAATGAAGGGCGCCGGCGAGGCCGGTGTCATCCCCACCTCGGCGGTGATCGCCGCGGCCGTCGAGGACGCGGAGGGCATCCCGATCACCAGCATGCCGATTTCCCCCTCGGAGTTGTTCGAGCTGCGTCTGACCCACGCGGCGTCCCGAAACAAGGAGAACGAATGAGAATCGCCGGTACCGCGCAACTGCAGGCACCCCCCGACGTGGTGTACGACAGCCTGCAGGACGGCCGTGTTCTCGCGGCGACGATCCCGGGCGTGCAGTCGCTCGAGCAGATCAGCGACAACCACTACAAGCTGTCCATCACCGCCGGGGTGGCCTCCATCAAGGCACCTACGACGGGGAAGTGGTGCTGTCGCAGCAGAATCGTCCCGAATCGTTCCTCATGACGGCGTCGGGCTCCGGTGCTCCGGGAACGGTCAAGGCGGACGTGGCGGTGCGTCTCGAAGAACGTGACGGTGGCACCGTGCTCACCTACGACGCGGACGCGGTCGTCGGCGGCATGGTCGGGGGCGTCGGGCAGCGGATGATCACCGGTGTTGCGAAGAAGATGGCCGGCGTGTTCTTCAACGGCATCGACGGTGTGATCGCCAACGGTCTGCCGGTGGCACCGAGTGCGCCCGAAGCCGCAGCCGTCGCGGGCGTGAACGGAGCCGAGGTGGCCGAGGTCGCCGAGGTGCGGGCGTGAGGACCACCGCGCTGCCCGTGGCTGCCGCGCAGCAGCCTGCACCGGAACCGGCCGGAACGCCCTCGGCAGCAACGGTTCTGCTGTCGGCAGGAGTGGGCGCCGGTATCGCGCTGGCGGGCGTCGCCTGGGAGCGATCCTCGCCCGACGCTGACCTTTCGTCGAATCTCCACGGCACCCCCGGGCCATCACGGCCCGGGGGTGCCGTCGTCTGCAGGTGGCAGGTGCCCGAACTCCGAACTCCAGGCGACGAGTTCGGCGAGATGTGACAAAGAAACACCGCCGCTCAGGGGGTGGAATGTCATCAGACGTCAGGTGGGACACCGGCGAGACGAACCCAGGAGGAAACATGGGATCCAGGAAGATTCGGGTCGGCATCGATACCGGCGGAACATTCACGGACGTGGTCGCGGTGGACGACGAGTCCGGCGCCATCGTCACCACGAAGACCCCGTCGACACCGCAGGATCCGGCCATCGGTTTCCTCGCCGGCATCGAGAAGGTCCTCGCGCAGCTCGGCGAGACCGGCGACGCGATCGACGCCGTCAGCCACGGCACCACCGTCGCGACGAACAAGCTCCTCGAAGGCAAGGTCGGCACCCTCGGATTCATCACCACCGAGGGCTACGAACACGTCCTCGAGATCGCCCGCCAGTCGGTCCCCGACGGCTACGGCAACTCCTACTTCTGGGTCAAGCCCGACCGCATCGTGCCGGCCGACCGCGTCCGCACCATCCGGGGCCGTCTCGCCTACGACGCAGCGAGATCCGTCCCCTGAACGAGGACGACGTCCGCGCCGCCGCCCGCTTCTTCAAGGACCGCGAGATCCTCACCGTCGGCGTGTGCCTCATGCACTCCTACGCCAACCCCGAACACGAGCGCCGCGTCCGCGACATCCTCATGGAGGAGTACCCGGAGGCGACCGTGAGCATCTCCAGCGAGGTGCTGCGCGAGTACCGCGAGTACGAGCGGTCCATCACGACCCTCGTCGACGCCGCGGTCAAGCCCAACATCCGCAACTACGTCAGCAACATCGCGAACCGTCTGCGCGAGTTCTCCTCCGCCGAGGGCGAGCAGCGCGACATCCCGTTCTACGTGATGAAGTCCAACGGCGGCGTGCTCTCGGCCAAGGAGGTCGTGCACCAGCCGATCACCACCGTGCTCTCCGGACCGCGGCCGGTGCCTGGGTGCGGCCCTGATCGCAGGTGTCGCGGGTGTCGACCAGGTGCTGACCTGCGACGGTGGTGGTACTTCCACGGACGTCACCGTGGTCGTCGGCGGCGAGCCGGCCCTCACCACGGAAGGTCGCGTGGGTGTCTACCCGTCGAAGATCCCGATGATCGACGTGGTGACCGTCGGCGCCGGTGGCGGCTCCATCGCTGGATGACCCCCGAGGGCACCCTGCGCGTCGGCCCGCAATCGGCGGGCGCCGATCCCGGGCCCCTGTGCTACGGCAAGGGCGGCAACGAGCCGACCATCACCGACGCCACGTCCTGCTCGGCCGCATCCCTCCCCACCTGCTCGGTGGTGAGATCCCGCTCGACACCGAACTCGCCCGCAAGGGCGTCGAGGAACTCGCACACCGTCTCGGCCTCGAGTTCGAGGCGTGCGCCACGGGCATCCTCGAGGTGTCGGCCTGGAACCAGGCCAACGCGCTGCGCCAGATCACCGTCAAGCGCGGTCTCGACGTCCGCGACTTCACCCTGGTGACCTTCGGCGGCTCCGGTTCGCTGTTGGCCTGCCGCCTCGTCGACATCCTCGGTCTCAAGGACGTCCTCGTGCCGCTGAACCCGGGCAACGTCTCGGCCTTCGGGCTGCTCACCGTCGACGTCCGCAACGACTACGTGCAGACGCACGTCAGCCGCCACGATCGGCTGGAGATCGAGGAGCTGCAGGCCGGACTCGACGCCCTCGCGGCCGAGGCCGAACGTGCCCTGGAGGACGAGGGATTCGGTCCCGACCAGCGGCAGTACGCCCGCTCGGCGGACCTGCGCTACTTCGGCCAGGCATTCGAGGTGCGCGTGCCGGTCGGCGACGGCCCCATCACCCAGGAACTGATGGACGAGGCGGCCGAACGCTTCCACCAGGCCCACCGCGAGCTCTACGGCTACGACTTCCGCAACGATCCCCACCAGCACGTGGAATGGGTCAACCTCCGCGTCAGCGGCATCGGACCCATCAAGCGACCGGAACTCGCCGAGATCGCCCCGGGCACGGGTGCGGACGCCGCCCTCACCGGCACCCGCGAGGCGTACTTCGACGAGTGGGTCACCACCGCGTGTACGACCGCGCCCGCCTCGCGCCGGCGACGAACTCGAAGGTCCCGCCGTGATCGAGGAATTCAGCTCGACCATCCCGGTCCACCCCGGATTCCGCGCTCGCATCGACTCTTTCGGCAACATCCGCCTCACCAAGACATCCGACTCGAACGGAGCCACCCGATGACTGCGACTCTCGAACCCGCCGCGGCCACGACGCGCAAGCCCTTCCGGCTGACCGACGCTTCGGGCACCGCTCCCGATCCGGTGCTCGTCGAGATCGTCGCCGGTTACCTCGCCAGCGTCGAGATGGAGGTGGAGACCTCCATCTCCCGGACCTCGCGCTCGCCGATGATCCGCGACGCCCACGACTTCCGCGCCGGCATCCACGACCGCAACCTGCGCAAGCTCACCGGTCGGTCGTACTCGGCGCTCGTGCATCCGGTGGCACGGGACTTCCCGCTCGAGACGATGAAGCCCGGGGACGTCTTCTTCCACAACGACGTCTACCTCTCCGAAGGCGGCATCGGACACCTCCCCGACCTGTGCGTCACCGTCCCGGTCTTCGCGACCCGCCCCGGCGACACCGAGCCTCGGTGGTCGCGTTCGTGCAGGCCTTCGGCCACCACGACGACATCGGCGGTTGCTGCCCCGGTTCCATGCCCTCGGGTGCGACCACGGTGTACGAGGAGGGACTGATGGTCCCGCCGATCAAGCTGTGGGACCAGGGCGTTCCGAACGAGGCGGCGCTGCGGATCATGACCCGCAACTCCCGCATGCCCGACTCGCTCGCCGCCGACCTCGACGCCGAGTGCTCGGCGTGCCTCATGGGTGCGCGCCGGTTGTCGGAGCTGTTCGAGCGCTACGGCGTCGAGACCGTCGAGGCCTGCTTCGACGCGATCCTCGACGCGACCACGGAGACGTACCGCCGCGAGATCCTCAGCAAGATTCCGGTGGGCACGTACACCTGGGAGGACTACGCCGAGCACGACGGTGTGGACGAGCCCATGCTGCACGTGCAGCGCATCACGCTCACCAAGACCTCCCCGGAGGACGAGGGCGGTGAGCGTCTGATCCTGGACTTCAACGGCACCGGTCCGCAGGCGAAGGGCCCGATCAACACTGCGGTGACTACGCCGACGGCAACTTCCTCATCAAGTGGCTGGCGCCGATCCTCCGTAACCTGGCCGACACCCCGGACCGCATGGCGGAGCTGGACGTCAACGAGGGCGTCGTGCCGCTGATCGAGATGAAGTTCCCGGAGCCGGGCACGCTCATTACGCCGATCTTCCCCGCTCCCACCAACGCTCGCACGTTCGTGATCCTGCGTCTGCTCGGTGTGCTCTCCGGTGTGGTCGCCAAGGCGGTCGACGGCAACATGCCCGCCGACCAGGAGACCATCCGCTACACCGGTGTGTACGGTGAGGACTTCGACGGCCACTCGTACCTCATGCGTGAGGTGCTCGGCGGCGGCTCCGGCGGCCGGCACTACGCCGACGGTGAGGACACCATCCACGTGGTGCCCGACTCGCGGAACCTGCCCACCGAGTTCACCGAGAGTCGCTTCCCGTTCATCGTCGAGAAGCTGGGTCTGGCAATCGATTCCGGTGGAGCCGGTCGCTACCGCGGTGGTCTCGGCTACGAGAAGCACATCCGCATGCTCAAGGACGCGAACTTCATGTCCATCGCGGACCGTTCGATCCTCGCGTGCTGGGGCGTCAAGGGTGGTAAGGCCGGCAAGCCGTTCTCGGTCACCCTCGATCCCGGCGGCCCGAACGAGCGCGAGTTCGATGCCCTCACCGATGCCGAGCCGATCAAGCCGGCGAGGTCGTGCGCATCCGCACACCGGCGGCGGTGGCTGGGGCGACCCGCTCGATCGTCCGATCGACGAGGTGGTCCGGGACGTGCTGTGGCGCAAAGTGTCCGTCGAGGGCGCCCGCGACGACTACGGCGTGATGTGAAGGACACCTCGGCCGACGAGCCGCCGCCGACGTCGAGGCCACCGAGCACTGCGTGCGCAGATGCGCGCGAGCGCGGCGAGGCGGAGCTCTCGA
>LATQ01000001.1:1105026-1128946 GCA_001017865.1 Rhodococcus sp. IITR03 | reverse complement strand
CACTCCGGTGATGTCGATCCGCCCGCCGGCACAACGCCACGCGCGCGGAAGGTGGAAGCCTGGGTCGTGATCAGTGCCTGCCGCACGCCGTAGGTGGCCACGGCGCGCCGGGCGGTGTCGTAGGTGTCGAGACCGTACGGATCGGCGACGATCCGTTCCCGGTTCACACCCTGCTCGACGAGATACGCGACCATCGCCTCGATCTCGTCGCCCGAGGTTCCGGCCCCGTCGCCCGAGACGAGCACGGCCTGCACCCGTCCCCGTTCCATCAACGCGACCGCGATGTCGAGCGGCTACGGAGCACCCGCATCGGACGGCCCTCGTGCACCCGCGCGCCCGGCACGATCACCACCGGGGCGGGCGGCGCGTCGTCCACCTCGTACATGAGGTCCTTCGCCTCCGACGCAACGCGGGCGGAGACGAGTGTCAGCGCGGACACCGCACCGACGACCAGTGCGGAGACCGCACCGAGGGGGGACGACGACCGGACGGATTCGAGCATGCGTCCCAGATTACGGACGCCCGGCGGCCACAATGGAGGGGTGGACCCCGTCGACGCACTCCGCGAAGTCGCCTTCTGGCTCGAACGTGAACACGCCGACACCTACCGTGTGCAGGCCTATCGACGCGCGGCGGAGGTGCTCGCCGAGGTGAGCGACCCCAAGCGGGAGGTGCTGCGGAAGACCGACTCGTGGACCGATCTGCCGGGCGTCGGGAAGAAGACCGCGACCGTCATCCGCGAGTCGTTCGACGGAGTACCCGCCTATCTCGAGCAGTTGCGCGAGGAGGCCGACCCGATCGGACGCGGCGGCCGCGATCTGCTCGAGTCCCTGCGCGGCGACCTGCACACCCACTCGAACTGGTCCGACGGCGGCAGCCCCATCGACGAGATGCACCGTGTCGCGTCGACGATGATCGGGCACGAGTACTTCGCCCTCACCGACCACTCCCCTCGCCTGAAGGTCGCGAACGGCCTCACCGCGGAGCGGCTGCGCTCGCAGCTCGCCATCGTCGCGGAGATCAACGAGAACAGTAGTGGTGCACGGATTCTCGCGGGTATCGAGGTCGACATCCTCGATGACGGGTCGCTCGACCAGGACGAAGGGCTGCTCGCCGAACTCGACGTCGTCGTCGCGAGCGTGCACTCGAACCTGCGGGCCGACCGGTCGGCGATGACGAAACGCATGCTGCGCGCGGCGGCGAATCCCCACGTCGACGTCCTCGGGCACTGCACCGGCCGGCTCGTCGCCGGGGGTCGCGGAAGCGTCCCGAGTCGAAGTTCGACGCCGAGAAGGTCTTCGCCGCGTGTCGCGACCACGACACCGCCGTCGAGATCAACTGCCGGCCCGAACGCCGCGACCCGCCGTCACGTCTCATCGACCTCGCGCTCGAGACGGACTGCTTGTTCTCCATCGACACCGATGCGCACGCACCCGGGCAGCTCGACTGGCTCGGGTACGGTTGCGAACGTGCCGTCGAGCGGGGTGTCGAACCCGAACAGGTGATCAACACCTGGGAGCTCGACGACCTGCTGGCGTGGACCGACAGGTAGGGGATGCGCGTGGAACACATCGACGTACTGATCGTGGGAGCCGGACTGTCCGGCATCGGTGCCGGTTACCGGTTGCAGACACAGTGCCCGGGTCTCGGGTACGCCATCCTCGAGAGTCGCGACGCGATCGGTGGTACGTGGGATCTGTTCCGCTATCCGGGGATCCGGTCGGACAGCGACATGTACACGCTCGGCTTCCCGTTCCGCCCGTGGCGGGGCGAGAAATCCATCGCCGACGGTCCCGACATCCTGCAGTACATCCGCGACACCGCCGCCGAATTCGGTATCGATCGTCGGATCCGATTCGGCCACAAGGTGATCGATGCTTCGTGGTCGTCGGAGGATGCCCGGTGGACGGTGCGTGCCTCGACCGGGCAGGGCACCATCGAGGTGTCCTGCTCCTTCCTCTATCTCTGCAGCGGCTACTACAGCTACGAGTCGGGTTATCTCCCCGACATCCCCGGCCTGCAGGACTTCGCGGGCACGGTCGTGCATCCGCAGTTCTGGCCCGAGAACCTCGACTACGAGGGGAAGAATATCGTGGTGATCGGCAGTGGCGCCACGGCCGTCACGCTCGTGCCTGCGCTCGCGGGGAAGGCCGAGCACGTGACGATGCTGCAGCGCTCCCCCACCTACGTGATGTCGCTGCCCGCGCGAGACCCGATCGCGACGCGGATTCGACGCCTGTTGCCGGACAGGGTGGCCCACCGCGCGGTGCGGACGAAGAACGTCGTGGTCAATCTCGGCTTCTACCAGTTCTGCCGGCGGTTCCCCTCGGCCGCGAAACGCGTGCTGCGCACCCTCACCGAACGTCGCCTGCGCGGCAGGATCCCGGTCGATCCCCACTTCTCACCGCGTTACGACCCGTGGGATCAGCGACTGTGCGTGGTCCCCGACTCCGACCTGTTCCGCACCCTGCGCGCCGGGAAGGCCGAGATCGTCACCGACCGGATCGACACCGTCACCGAGAAGAGCGTCCGCCTCGAGTCCGGCCGCGAACTCGAGGCCGAGATCCTGATTCCTGCAACGGGTCTGCAACTGGTTCCTGCCGGCGGAATCGAGTTCGTCGTCGACGGGGAGAAGGTCGACCTCTCGACCCGGTTCATCTACCGCGGCATGATGCTCGACGGTCTGCCCAATGCCGCGATGTGTCTCGGCTACACCAACGCGTCGTGGACCCTGCGCGCCGATCTCGCGTCCCTCTACGTGTGCCGGTTGCTGCGGTACATGCACCGCAACGGTTACCGTTCGGCGGTGCCGAGATATTCGGGCGACGGACGTACCCGTCCGCTGCTCGGTCTCGACGCCGGGTACATCCACCGCGCGGAAGGTGCTCTGCCAAGCAGGGTTCGCGCAGTCCGTGGCTGATGCGGCAGAACTATCTCCTCGACCTGCCCACCATGCGGTTCGGGCGTATCGACGGATCGATGCAGTTCACGCCCTGACCGTCAGCGCCGGCGCGCCGCCAGGTGGACGTCGGGGAAGCGATGGTCGGCGTCGGGGCGGCTGACCGTCCGCCACACCTCGTCGAATCCGGCATCGGACAACGCCGTTGCGAGACGATCCGGGTGCCATCGCCACGCCGGCGCCACCGCGTGATCGAACTCGATCACTTCGCCGGGGGTGTCGGTGGTCTGGCCCGCGACGAGCACCACGCCGCCGGACGGAATCCTCTCCGCCCACCCGTCGAGGATCCCGGGGATCTCGGACGGCGGAACATGGATGAGGCTGCACCGCGCGATGATCGCGCTCGGAACCACTTCGCGGAGTTCGTCGGACCCGAGTCGTGCATCGTCCCGGACGAATCGCAGCGCGGAGTGTGCGCCTCGCGCGATGCGCAGCATCTCGGTGCTGGGATCGAGGCCGATCACGTCGAGTCCGCGTTCGGCGAGGTCCGCGGCCACGTATCCGGGTCCGCAGCCCACATCCAGCACGACACCCTGCACCGGGCTCTGCCGCACCATCTCGGCGAAGGCGGCGACGGTGTGGCGTTCGAGGGGCGTCAGGTACGGATCGGGGAACAGCTCGACGTACAGATCCGCGAGGGCATCGTATCCGGGCTGGGTCACTTCGGCATGGTACGACGGTGTCGCGATGAGTTCGACCCCGTTCGCAGGTCCTACCACACGAGGCAGTGACCACGGGAGGGGATTCATGATCATCGTCGCAGGACATCTCACCGTCGACGCCGACAGGCGTGAGTTCTATCTGGCGACCTGCAGGTCCGTCGTCGAGGCCGCCCGCAGAGCGCCGGGCTGCCTCGACTTCGCTGTCACCGCGGACCTGATCGAACCCGACCGCGTCTGCATCTACGAACGGTGGGAGTCACGGGCGCAGCTCGACGACTTCCGCGGTAGCGGACCCGGCGACGATCAGGCCCGGGAGATTCGGTCGATGGAGGTCTCCGAATACCTCGTCCCGGATGTGCTGTCGTCGAACGAGTAGTTCTCGTCGCAGATCCCGCCGGAGCTCGACAGGATCTGCGCACGCGGTCAGCGTTGCTCGAGCTTCTCGTCGGGATACCGCGCGAACCGGCCGGCGTGGCGCTCGTGCACGGGACCGTCGCTGTCCCAGGGCCATCCACCGAATCCGGTGCGGCGGTAGTCCTCGAACGCCTGCCGGACGCCCGCCTCGTCGTTGAGCACGAACGGGCCGTACGAGACGACGGGTTCGCCGATCGGGCGACCCTGCAGCATCAGGATCTGCGTGCCCTCGTCGCCGCCGGTGAGGTGCACCGGTACCGACGCGTCGACGACGACCCCGTGCCCGGACTCGATCGTCCGATCGCCGATCCGCACGGGGGAACCGTTGTACACGTACAGGACCCGCTGCGTCTGCTCACCGCGCGCGACCGGCAGTTCCCAGCGCGCACCGGACGACAGGTCGATGTTCCAGATCGCCACGTCGGTGCCGGGTCGGGACGCCACGAATTCGGCGGGGGTGGCGGCGGAGTCGCGTCGTCGAGTTCACCGGCGATGACGCGGACGGAGGTGGTGTGCCCGTCCTCGTCCGCGACCGTCACGGTGGGGGTGTCCTCGTTCCACAGCATCGAGAAGTGCGGGTCGACGGTCTTCGACTCGGCGGGCAGGTTCAGCCAGATCTGGAACAGTTCGAGGGGATTGTCCGAATCCTCGTTCAGCAGAGGGAACATCTCGCTGTGGACAACTCCGTTGCCGGCGGTGAGCCACTGCGTGTCGCCCTCACCGAAACGCGCCGCCGCACCCACGGAATCGGAGTGGTCGACGAAACCCGAGCGGACGAAGGTGACCGTCTCGAAGCCGCGGTGCGGGTGGCCGGGGAATCCCGGGACGGTGGTGCCGTGGTACATGCTCCAGCCGCGGGGTTGCCGAAGTCCTGGCCGAGCGGGCGGCCGTCGAGCGACGCGTCGGGTCCGAGTTCGTCGTTGCCCGCCGGATACGCGTCGACGTGGTGTGCGACGAACAGGAAGGGATCGATCGTCTGCCAGGGCATACCGAGCCGGAAGACCTGGAGTACCGGAGTAGGGGCTGCTGACGTCATGACCCGTGCAACTCCGTGCCCGTGCTCTTTGTTCCGGGCGGTGTGATGGCCTCGCTGTCGTCGAGCACGCGCGCCCCGGCAGCGAACTTCTCGATCTGGTCCCCCAGTCGGATCTGCGCGGGGACGGCCCCGCCGAGCAGGTCGCGGGCCAGGGCCGGGGAGTCACCGAGCGGCAGGTCGCTGCCGGCGATGACGACGTTGCCGTAGCGACGTCCCTTGAGCATCGCGGGGTCGGCGATGATCACGGTGTGTTCGAAGACCTCACCGATCGTCGCGGCCTCGCGTTTCGCGACGGTCAGGTCGCGGAAGTCGCCGCAATTGACGACGTAGACACCGCCGGGTGCGAGCACACGCCGGGCGTGCTGAGTGAACTGGAGGGTCGTGAGTGCGACGGGAGTGCGGTTGTAGGCGAAGACATCCCGCACGATCACGTCGCGGCTCGCGTCGGAGAGCGAGGTGAGGACCTGGCGGGCCTCCCCCACCCGGATGCGCAGCAACGGGGCGCGGGCAGATCGAACCAGTGGCGGACGAGTTCGGCGAGGCGACCGTCGATCTCGACGACGACCTGCCGAGCGTCGGGGTAGACCGCGGCGAAGTAGCGCGCCATCGTGCACGCACCCCCACCGAGGTGCAGCACGCGCAATCTCGAGTCGCGTTCGAACCTGCTCTCGACGAGCATCGCGATCCACCGCATGTACTCGAACTCGAGCAGGGCCGGATCGCTCAGGTCGATGTGCGAACTGGGCACCCCGTTGATCTCGAGTACCCATCCGTCGGCGAGATAGCGGTCCTTGACGAGCTCGCACGTACCCGTGTCGATGTCGTACAACCCCTCGACCGGGCCGCCCGGTGCACCCGTCTTCTCCTTGCGCGGCGACGATGCGGCGCGGCCACCTCGTTGCCTGCTCATACGACGAGCCTAGTACCGGCCACCTGGTGTCCGATCAGAGGCGGAGGTCCTCCTTGCGCATCATCGAGGTGGCCACGACGCTGATCACGGAGGTGAGGACGAGATAACCGCAGGCGAGCCAGGGACCGCCGGCCACGGCGATGAGCGCGGTGAGGATCATCGGGGTGATGCCCGACGCGTAGATGCCGGAGAACTGGTAGACGACCGACAGGCCCGTGTAGCGGATCTCCGCCGGGTACAGGCTCGCGTACAACGTTCCCTGCGCGCCGTAGAACAGGGCGTGGACGATGCCGAACACGAGGATCATCGCGGCGGCGAACCAGAACAGGTTGTTCGTGCCGAACAGCGCGAAGGTCGGGAACACCGCGATGCCGTAGGCGGCGATGCCGACGGTGTAGATCTGCTTCGCGCCGAACCGGTCGACCAGCATGCCCGACACCGGGAGCAGCGCGGCCATGACCAGCGCGGCGAGGGTGACGACGAGGAGCACCGGCACCTTGGCGAAGTCGAGGTCGTTGGTGGCGTAGGTGATGGCGAAGACACCCCACGTGTTGAACGCCGCGCCCTCACCCCACCGCGACAGCAGACCGAGGACGGTGCTGCGACGCACGCCGGGCCGGAAGACGTCCACGAGCGGAGCCGACGACTTCTTCGCGAGTTCCTGCACCTCGCGGAAGGCAGGGGTCTCGTCGACCTTCAGACGCACGACGAAACCGACGGCGACGAGGACCAGGCTGAGCAGGAATGCGATCCGCCAGCCGTACGACAGGAACTGCTGCTCGTCGAAGATCACCTGCAGGGCCGCGAAGACCGCGGTGCCCAACGCGAGACCGAGCGCGAGGCCCACCTGCGGGATGCTGCCGAACAAGCCGCGCTTCTTCTCCGGGCTGTGCTCGACGGCGAGCAGGACGGCCCCGGCCCATTCACCACCGAGAGCGAAGCCCTGCAGGATGCGCAGCAGGAGCAGCAGGATCGGCGCGACCACGCCCACCTGCGCATACGTGGGCAGGATGCCCATCAGCGCGGTGGCGGCGCCCATGATGAACATCGTCAGCGCGAGGGTCTTCTTGCGTCCGATCCGGTCACCGATGTGGCCGAAGACGACACCGCCGATGGGGCGGACCACGAAACCCACGGCGAAGGTCGCGAAGGCCAGCATCGTGCCGACGAACGAACTCTGGTCGGGGAAGAACAGCTGGTTGAACACCAGGCTCGCGGCCGTCGCGTACAGGAAGAAGTCGTACCACTCGACCGTCGTACCGAGCAGACTCGCCGCGACCACGGTGCGTAGTCTCTTGCGGCGATCGAGATCGGACTCGGGTGCGGAACTGGGCTGTGACAGCGTGGTCATGGACTCGATTCCCGGTGGTGGACAGCGTGCAACCCGGCGACGCTAACCACGCCCGCCGCCTTCACGCACGGGTTCCGATCATGCTGATCGCAAATGTTGCCGGGCACCCTCCGGGGCTGTTCTCCTGGACATCACGCTTGCCTGTCGTCGACTCGAGGACTTCGTCTTGTCTCTGCATATGCACTGGTTCCTGCCTACTTACGGCGACTCGCGAAACCTCATGGCAGGAGGCCACGGCAGTTCGATGTCGGGCGATCGTCCGGCGACGCTGCGCTACCTGAACCAGATCGCCGCTGCTGCGGAGTCGAGCGGCTTCGAATCGGTCCTCACCCCCACCGGCGCGTGGTGCGAGGACGCGTGGCTGACGACGGCGATGCTCATCGACACCACCGAGACCCTCAAGTTCCTCGTCGCACTGCGCCCCGGGCTCATCAGCCACGCTGGCCGCGCAGATGGCCGCGACCTTCCAGTGGCAGTCGCAGGGACGCCTGCTCCTCAACGTCGTCACCGGCGGAGAGGACCACGAACAGCGCACCTTCGGCGACTTCCTCGACAAGAATCAGCGCTACGCGCGCTGCGGCGAATACCTCGACGTGATCAAGCGCCTGTGGGCGGGCGACGGCCCGGTCGACTTCGAGGGCGAATACATCCAGGTTCGGAACGCCCAACTCCAGCGCATCCCCGATCCGGTGCCGCCGCTCTTCTTCGGCGGGTCCTCTCCCGCCGCGGGCACCGTCGCGTCGCAGTTCTGCGACACCTACCTCACGTGGGGTGAGCCGCCGGCCGCCGTCGCCGACAAGATCGCGTGGATCCGCGGCCTCGCCGACATCCAGGGCCGCACTCTGGACTACGGCATCCGCCTGCACGTCATCAGCCGGGACACCTCCGAGGAGGCCTGGGCCGAGGCCGGCCGCCTGCTCTCCGCGCTCGACCCCGCGACGATCGAGAAGGCCCAGCAGAGTCTGGCCCGTTCCGGTTCCGAAGGTCAGCGACGGATGGTCGAGTTGCACGGTGGCGGCAGCGCCTACGCCGCGAGCAAGGACGCCCGCAGCCTCGAGGTCGCCCCCAACCTGTGGGCGGGTGTCGGTCTGGTCCGTGGTGGCGCGGCACCGCGCTCGTGGGTTCCCACGAGGAGGTCGCAGACCGTATCGCCGAGTACGCCGAGATCGGTCTCGACCACTTCGTGCTGTCGGGCTACCCGCATCTCGAGGAGGCCTACCGCTTCGGTGAGGGCGTGCGCCCGATCCTCGAGCGTCGTGGCCTGCTCGCACCGGCCTCCCGTCGAGCGGGCGACCTGTCGGGTTCGACGGCCTTCCTGCCCTCGGCTCACTGACCACCATCCGTCAGCTCGACACAGCGCCGGCACGAAATGTGTCGGCGCTGTTACAGCTGCGGCCCTCGTCGTGCGGATCCGTCCGCAGCACAGAGAATGGGGCCATGCCGGACCGAGGATTCACGTCCACACAGCTCGCCGCACGCGCGGCGTACCTGTTGCGTGGGAACGACCTGGGCACCATGACGAGTGCCGCTCCCAAGCTTTATCCACACATGTGGAGTTGGGATGCGGCGTTCGTCGCCGTGGGGCTCGCGCCGCTCAGTGTCGAACGGGCGGTGGTCGAACTCGACACCCTGCTCTCGGCGCAGTGGAAGAACGGGATGATCCCGCACATCGTCTTCGCCAACGGTGTCGACGGCTACTTCCCCGGCCCGGCGCGCTGGGCGGTCTCCGAGCTGGCCGCGCACGCACCGGCGCAGGTGCAGACCTCGGGCATCACCCAGCCTCCCGTGCACGCCATCGCCGTGCAGCGCATCCTCGAGCATTCGCGACGGCACGGCCGCTCGACACGTGCTGTCGCCGAGGAGTTCCTGGATCGCCGGTGGGCGGATCTGGTGCGCTGGCACCGCTGGCTCGCGCACGCGCGCGATCTCGACGGCAACGGCCGCATCGCGCTGTACCACGGGTGGGAGTCGGGCATGGACAACTCCCCGCGCTGGGATACGGCGTACGCCAACGTCATCGCCGGTCCGGTGCCGCCCTTCCATCGCGAGGATCTCGAGCACGTCGCCGACGCCACCCAGCGACCCACCGACCGCGAATACGCGCGTTATCTGTGGTTGCTCGAGGAGATGAAGACGGCGCGCTACGAGGACGGCGTGCTCGCGAAGGCCATGAGCTTCGCGGTCGAGGACGTCTTCGTCAGCGCGGTGTTCTCGCTGTCGTGCGAGGTGCTCGCGACCATCGGTGAGGAGCATTCCCGTCCCAACGCGGATGTGCGCGAGCTGTATTCGTGGGCCGAACGGTTCCGGAAGGGCGTGATCGCCACGACCGATCCGCGGACGGGCGCGGCGAAGGATTTCGACCTGCGCAGCGGGAAGTGGGTCGCCACCGACACTCTCGCGATGTTCGCTCCGCTGCTGTGCGGTGGCCTCGACCGGCAGGCCGAGCGGGCGCTGCTGCGCACCTTCGAAGGGCCGAAGTTCTGCGGGCATCCGGATCTTCGCTATGCGGTACCGCCGTCGACGTCTCCCGTCTCGGGCGACTTCCGTCCCCGCGAGTACTGGCGCGGACCGGTGTGGCCCGTGATGACGTGGCTGTTCTCGTGGGCGTTCGCCCGTCGCGGCTGGGCCGAACGCGCGAACGTGCTTCGTGCGGAAGGACTCAGGCAGGCGAGCGACGGCACCTTCGCCGAGTACTACGAGCCGTTCACCGGCGACCCGCTCGGCAGCATGCAGCAGTCGTGGACCGCCGCAGCGGTATTGGACTGGCTCGGATGACCTGTGCGTGGTTCCGGTAGCGAGCGCCGTAGCGAGCGCCACCGGAACCACGCCCGAGGTGTCAGACCCCGATACGTCCGCCGTCGGACTTCCACGCCGCGACCACGGCGGGACGCGGCTGGGAGTCGCCGCCGTCGGGCCAGTGCGAGGCCGGCGATGCCACGACGCGTCGTCCGTCTCCCCGGGATGCTGCACGCACACCACGACCCGGCCGTCCTGCACGATCGGCCCGCACGTCTCGGCGCCGATCGGCACGGTGAGGAACTGCTTCGTCTCACCGCGGCGCGGTCCGTCGAGGACGACGCTGAACAATCCGTCGTTGGAGCCGAGTGCATTGCCGTCGGTGGAGATCCACAGGTTGCCGTACGAATCGAAGGCCAGGTTGTCGGGGCACGAGATCGGACTGACCTGCGACTTGTCGAAGCCGCCGAAGTAGGTGTCGGCCTCGTTCGGGTCCCCGCACACGAGCAGCAGCGTCCACGTGAAGGACGTACCCGCGTGGTCGTCGTCGATCTCGAGGACCTGACCGTTCTTGTTGTTCTCGCGTGGATTCGCCTCGTCGGCCGGGGCGGCGCCGTCGACGCCGCGCTTGGTGTTGTTGGTGAGTGCGACGTAGACCTTGCCGGTGACCGGATTCGGTTCGAAGTCCTCGGGGCGATCCATCTTCGTCGCCCCCACCCGGTCGCCCGCGAGGCGGGTGAACACCGCGACCCTCGCGCTCATGCCGTCGACCAGCGACTCGGCGCTGCCGTCCTCGTTCGCGCGCAGCAGCGGGATCCACTCGCCGCTGCCGCGGAACTCGCCGGACTCGGGAAGCGTTCCGGATCCGTCGATCTCGTCCGGATGGTCGCCACTGAGCTTCGCGACATAGAGCGTGCCGGCGTCGAGCAGGGTCATGTTGTGCCGCACCGCCGCTCGCGAGTTCCCGGGTTGCATCTTCCGCGACGAGACGAACTTGTACATGTAGTCGAAGCGTTCGTCGTCACCACTGTACGACACGACAGTGCCGTCGTCGGTGATGTGGACGGTGGCCGCCTCGTGCTTGAACCGTCCCAGTGCGGTGTGCTTGACGGGCACCGAATTCGGGTCCCACGGATCGATCTCGACGATCCACCCGAACCGGTTGACCTCGTTGGGTTCCGCGGCGATGTCGAAGCGCCGGTCGAATCGTTCCCACTTCCGTTCGGTTTCCGCGCCCTCGAGTCCGTACCGGGCGAGACGTTCGGCGACGACCGGGTCGGTCACACTCTCGGCGTTGGCGAAGTACTGGTTGAAGTTCTCCTCGCCCGACAGCACGGTGCCCCACGGCGTGAGCCGCCGGCGCAGTTGTTGAACGTCCCCGCGACCCGCGTGCCCGTCGGGTCGGCGGTGGTCTTCAGCAGGTCGCTGCCCGCGGCCGGACCGGTGAGGAGGAACTCGGTGGTTCCGGTGATACGACGGTTGTACTCGCCGAATTCCGGTGTCAGGCGGCCGGTCCCGGTCTCGCCCTTCACCTGGACGACCGACAGTCCGTGACCGGCGATGCCGATGCGTACCTGTTCCTCGGTGGGGTCGTCCGCGTCGTAGTCGGCGAACATGAAGGGCTCGGTGGTGTATTCGTGATTGACGACGAGCAGGTAGGTGTCGGGTCGGCCGTCCACCGGGAGCAGACCGGCGAAGTCGTTGTTGAACCCGAACTGCTTCTCCTGCGCGGTCGCCGTCTGGTTGCCGATGTCGAAGGCCGGTGCATCGGGCAGCACCGGATCGCCCCACCGGATGACGACGTCGTTCTCGTATCCTTCCGGAACCGTCACCGCGTCATCGGTGTTCGGCGCGACCGCTGTGAAGTTCGTGCCGTCGGGCACCGGCCCGAGATCGCCTGCCGCCCCCGCGTCACTACCGGCGGCCGCGGCGGAATCGTCCGCACAGGCCGTCAGAACGCCACCCGCCCGACGGCGAGCACGGCCAGGCACCGCCCCGCAGGACCCCGCGACGCGAGACGGCCGCGCGCACGATGTCGCCGAAATATTCACCGCGGGAGGTGTTCGGGACGGCGTGCGAACAGGCATCCCCGCACTTGTACTTGCACGTGATGTTCGAGCGCGACGATATGCCGTCGTGCGTGACGAACAAGGGCAGGACTCTACGGGCCACAACGTTCTCCTCGGAAATCGGTTCGACGCCGGAACCGTAGGAGCGTCAGGCGAGTCGGACGGAACGAGAAGGTGAACACCCGATGAGCATTCGGCGGCCGTGAGACGGCGGTCACAGAACGGGCCGAGGTCAGCCCGGAGCGATGCGGTCGAGATCCACGATCGGCCGGACCTCGGGACGGTCGTCATCGAAGAACTCGTCGTCCGGTGGCGCCTCCTCGTCGTCCTCGACCCGGCCGGGCCTGCCGTCGACGAAGGGCACCACCCGGTTCGTGATCGCCGTGTTGTATTCCGCAGGGGCCTGGATGGGATTGGCGTGTCCGGTGCGATCGAGTTTCGACACCAGCAGCGTGCCGTCGACACCGCCGGACTGGTCGATCAGGATGCGGTGGCTGTACTCGACGTCGACGACGTTGTCGGCCATGGCATTCCGTGGCCGGAGGAACGCTATGGCGGGACGGATCTTGTCGTCGCGTTCGTCGGCGAGCGCCCGCAGGTTGTCGATCGCACCGGAGGCGACGATCGCCCGGAACTGCGACTCGATCAGCCCGTTGCTCGCGGCGTCGGTGGAGAAGATCTTGTCGTTGAGCACCTCGACCGCGACGTCGCGCAACTCTTCGGTGTCGATACGGCGGTACCACCGGTCCGAAGGGAGCACGAAACGGTCCATGCGGGCGACGACCTCGACGAGCATGCGCATGCTGCGGCTCTCCCGCGCGCCGGGCAGCCAGCCGATCCAACGCAACAGGTCCTCGCCGGCGTCACGCGCGTCGGCCCGGACGGCGTGCAGGTCCAGCGGAGTGCAGTCCAGAATGACGCCGGTGACCTCGAGTGGGGTGTCCTGATACAGGTGCTGGGCGACCTCGAGAGCGATGATCCCACCCATACTGTGCCCGGTGAGCACGATGTTCTCGATCCCGGACCATGCCGCACGTTCGTGGATCAGCCGGCTGACGACGGCGGTGTCGAGACCGCTGTTGTCGTACTCGACCGCCCACACCTGCCGAGTTCGCTCAGTGCGGGCAGTGCCGTGGCGGTCTCGGTCGCGTCGAGATTGCCCAGCCCACGAGGTCGACGACCGCCGTGTCGCGGTCCTCCCGCGCGCCGCGTCGTGGATCGGATGTAGTTGCGGCTGCGTGAGAGCGAGTCGCTCACGGACCGGCGCGACGTCCCACGCCAGTACTGGGTGAACAGGGCGACGAGCGGGAGCGCCGCGACGGCCGTGCGCGCGAGGACTCGTCGGAACCGGCCGAACCGCACCCAGTGATGACCGGTGCGGGTGTCGCGGAGACGTCGCCGCCGACGACCGTCGTCCCAGTCGTCGGCGGTGCAGGGCGGTAACCATGGTGCGTTCGACATGCACCACCGATGATACTGACGATGATCAGCTGAGCCCTGTCAGCGGCGGTGCGGAGTTCTCGTCGCGCCATGCGATCGCTTCACGCAGTTCGGTGAGGTCGTAGTCGGGACCACCGACACCCACAGTGAACTGCGTGATACCGAGATCGACATAGGACGGTGCGGCCTCGGCACCGGGCCACGAGGTGGAGCGTTCGATGTCCTCGGGGCGACGACCGGTTTCGGCGCAGCGCTGCGCGAGGATCCCGGACTTCTCGGCGTGGGTCTCCAGCTCACCGAAGCTGTGCCAGATGTCGGCGTACTTCGCGACCATCGGCAGTGTCTTCTTCGGGCCGCCGCCACCGATGAGGATGGGAATGTGCCGGGTGGGCTGCGGGTTCAGCTTGCCCAGTCGGTTGACGATGCGAGGCATGTACTCGGCAAGCAGGGCGAGCCGGGAGCCTTGGTGCCGAATTCGTAACCGTACTCGTCGTAGTCCCGCTCGAACCAGCCCGCGCCGATGCCGAGGATGAGCCGGCCGCCGCTGATGTGGTCGACGGTGCGGGCCATGTCGGCGAGCAGATCGGGGTTTCGGTACCCGCCGCCGGTGACGAGTGCGCCGATCTCCACCTGTTCGGTCTGTTCGGCCATGCGCCGAGCATCGTCCAGCATTCGAAGTGCGCGCCGTCGGGATCGCCGTAGAGGGGGTAGAAGTGGTCCCAGTTGAACACGATGTCGGCACCGGCATCCTCGGCGCGGAGCACGGTGTCGCGGATGACCCCGTAATCGGGTTGCTGCTGGGGCTGTAGTTGGAGTCCGATGCGAAGGGGGCGCGTCATGGGATCCACGTTAAGGCAACATCTCGTATCGTCGCCCGAGTTCCCGCAGGAAGGACTCGAGAACGAGGTCGAAGCTCTCGGCGTCGATCTCGGCCGCGTACTCGCGGAGCCGATGCGCCTGCGACAGATGCGGATACCGCTCGTTGTAGGTGTCGATGTGATCGTCGAATCCGCCCGCGAACGAGGTGATCGCGGAGCCGATGACGATGTACTTGATCGAGGCACCGATCATCGTCGCGAAGCGGGGCGGCCAGCCGGCGCGGGTGAGGCCGCCGTGGATGGCGTCGGACGCCTGGAGGGAGACGGGCCGGGTACCCGGGCTCGCGGCGAGGAAGGGCACCATGTTCGGGTGCGCGGCGAGCGCGTCCCGGTAGGTGCGGGCCCAACGTCGGAGTGCTTCCTGCCAGTCGTCCTCGGCGAACCCGCTGACGTCGACCGATTCGCCGATGGCGTCGGCGATGTCGTCGAGGAGTTCCTCCTTGGTGGCGTAGTGACTGTACAGCGACGGGGCGCGAACACCCAGTTCGGCGGCGATCCGACGCATCGAGACGGCGTCGAGGCCGTGCTCGTCGACGAGTCGCAGCGTGACGTCGCGGATGAGTTCACGGCTGAGCAGCGGCGTGCGCGGGCGCGCCATCCATCGTCCTCCTTCCGGCCCGGCCTGGACGAGCTAACAATGTAAGGTTAGTTTGGAATCGCGAGAAGCGCTACGGCGCCGGCATCCCTGGAAGGCCCCTCCATGAACCTGAAGCTCACCGAGGAGGAGCGTGCGTTCCGCGACGAACTGCGCACCTTCTTCACCACCGAGATCCCCGCCGAAGTGCGTGCGAAGACCGCCTCCGGCAC
The DNA here is from genome assembly GCA_001017865.1 of Rhodococcus sp. IITR03. Next base: position 1,113,684 of record LATQ01000001.1, on the reverse strand, counting down.
CCCGCTGGGCAAGGACGACTACGTCGCTGTCCAGCGCATCCTGCATTCGCGCGGCCTCGCCGTTCCCAACTGGCCCGTCGAATGGGGCGGTCAGGACTGGACGCCGATGCAGCGCAACATCTGGCTCAGCGAGCTGCAGCTCGCGTCGGTGCCCGACCCGCTGCCGTTCAACGCCTCCATGATCGGCCCGGTCATCGCGCAGTTCGGTTCGCAGGAGATGAAGGAACGCTTCCTCCCCGCCACCGCGAACCTCGACATCTGGTGGTGCCAGGGATTCTCCGAGCCCGAGGCCGGCTCCGACCTCGCGTCCCTCAAGACCCGCGCCGTCCGCGACGGTGACGACTACATCGTCAACGGCAGAAGACGTGGACGACGCTCGCGCAGCACGCCGACTGGATCTTCTGCCTCGTCCGCACCGATCCGAACGCGAAGAAGCAGGCCGGCATCTCGATGCTGCTCTTCCCGATGGACACCCCGGGCGTCACCCGCCGTCCGATCAAGCTGATCGACGGTGGCTACGAGGTCAACGAGGTCTTCTTCGAGGACGTGCGCGTTCCCGCCGAGAACCTCGTCGGTGAGGAGAACACCGGCTGGACTCAGGCGAAGTTCCTGCTCGGCAACGAGCGCACCGGCATCGCCCGGGTCGGCGCCACCAAGGTCAAGCTCGCGCGGGCGAAGTCCCTCGCGGCCGAGACCCGCTACGGCAGCGGCTCGCTGCTCGACGACCCGATCTTCGCGGCACGCCTGGCCGAACTCGAGAACGAGCTGCTCGCTCTCGAGCTCACCCAGTTGCGCGTCGTCGCCGGCTCGGCCGACGGCAAGCCCAACCCGGCATCGTCGCTGCTCAAGATGCGCGGCTCCGAGTTGCAGCAGGCCGCGACCGAACTGCTCGTCGACATCGCCGGCCCCGATTCGCTGCCCGCCGGCGAGGCCGGTATCGACTCGCCCGACTGGGCGCAGCTGACGATGCCGACCTACCTCAACAACCGCAAGGTCACCATCTACGGCGGGTCGAACGAGGTACAGCGTTCGATCATCGCTTCCTCGATTCTCGGACTGTGAGGCCCCGGACATGAATTTCGAACTCGACACCGAACAGGACATGCTCCGCGCGACCGTCCGCGACCTGCTCTCCGGCGCGTACGACGTCGAGTCGCGCAACCGGGTGGCCGAAAGTGACCTGGGCTGGAATCGCGACGTGTGGAAGCAGCTTGCCGAACTCGGCGTGCTCGGCCTGCCCTTCACGGAGGAACACGGCGGCATGGGAGCCGGGCCCGTGGAGGTCATGGCCGTCATGACCGAGATCGGCCGCGCCCTTGCACCCGAGCCCGTGCTCGACTGCGTCTACCTGCCCGGTCGGCTCGTCGCAGAGGTCGGTACCGACGCGCAGCGCTCCGACATCCTGCCGCGGCTGTCCGAGGGCACCGTGCTCCTCGCGTTCGCGCACGACGAGCCGGGCAGCCGCTGGCCGCACACCGAGGTGGCCACCACCGCGGCGCGCGACGGCGACTCCTGGACCGTCTCCGGTCGCAAGAACCCTGTGCTGCACGGTGATTGCGCCGACACCTTCATCGTCTCCGCGAAGCTCCCGGAGGGTGGCGTCGGACTGTTCGTCGTCGACGCATCGGCCGACGGTCTGGTCCGCACGCCGTACCGCACCCACGACGAGCGTCGCGGTGCGCAGCTCGTACTTGACGACGTCGCGGCCACCCCGCTCGGTGAGGCGGCCGACGCGTCCGCCGCCATCACCGCGGCGCAGGTGCACGCACAGGCGGCACTGTGCGCCGAGGCGGTCGGTGCCCTCGACTCCTCGGTGCAGCTGACGACGGGCTATCTCAAGCAGCGCAAGCAGTTCGGTGTGCCGCTGTCGATGTTCCAGGCGCTCACCCACCGCGCGGCCGACATGTACGTGCTGTACGAGCTGGCGTCGAGCATGAGCCTGTACGCGACCATGGCCCTCGCCGACGGCATCGTCGACCCGACCATCGCCTCGCGCGCCAAGCTGCAGGTCGGCCGGTCCGCTCGGAAGATCGGCCAGGAGTCCGTGCAGATGCACGGCGGTATCGGTGTCACCGCCGAGCACTCCATCGGCCACTACCTGAGCCGCCTGACCGCGATCGAGCACACCCTCGGCACCATGGACGACCACCTGCGGGTGCTCGCCGGTGGCGTGAAGGACTACGAGCTCGTGGAGATCGCCGGAATGTGACCGATCGGGCTCACTCCCGGGGCAGCAGTGTCCCCAGCGGACCGAGATCGATGTTGAGATCCTCGGGGGTGAGCCCGAAATGGTCGCGCAGTTCGCCCATGCGCTGCTCGAGCAGCATCAGTGTCGTGCCGAGCCGTTCGATCTGCTCGTCGCTGAGATCCCCTGCATCCATGCGGTGCAGGGCCTGACGCTCCATCAGCTGCCGGAGCAGTTCGACGAGCGTGAGCACCAGCGTCACCAGACCCCGCTCCACGGATTCGGGATCGGCGTCGATACGCGACGGGAAGTTCACCGGCTCGCTCACGAACCCTCCCGGGCCCCACGCGGGACGGGGACGTCGATCCCGGGTAGCGACAGGGTACTGATCGACGAGATCAACGCGCGCAACGAGATCCGCACCAGATCGATCTCCGCGATCGACAGCGTGATGTCGCCGGTGATGACCACGCCGCCGGACAACACCCGATCCAGCAGATCGATCAGAGCGATCCGCCGTTCCTCGTCCACCGATCCGTCGGCGTACCTCACGGCGAGATCCGTTCTGCTCCGGCGAACGAGTAGGGCGGCCACGGACCGCTCGTCTCGAGCCTGATCCCCTGATTCAGCGACCCGAGTTCCTCGACCTCGGAACGGAATTCGTCCGTCCGGTCGTCATCGACGAGATACGTCCCGTTGAGCAGCATCCACTCGTGGCTGCCGCTCAGTGCCGGATCGGTCGGCGCGCTCCGGCGACCCGCGGCCGACACGCGCAGCAACCGCTCGTGGATATCGGCGGCGCGTTCGGCCGCATCGCGTTCGACGTTCTCCTGTGCTGCCAGTTGCGCACGCCGGCGTAGTAGATAGGCCGTGCCCGTGCCGGAACCCGCTCCCTCCGCTTGCGCTTCGGCGGCGGCCGCGGTCAGCGCCTTGCGATCGGCGAACGCCTTGACCCCCCATTCGGTACGACCCGTCACGAGCGCGAGCGCAGACGAGAACTGCTCCCGGTGCTCGGTGAGCAGGGCACGGACCCGTTCGTCGTCGAGGCAGACGGTCGCGAGTCGCAGGGGTACCACGGAGACGTGACGTGCCAATCCGGCGACGACCGAATCATGGGCGCGGGCCACTCTTTCCAGCCAGTCCAGGTCCTCGAGATTGCGTGCCAGCGCGGCCTCGCCGAAATCGTCCAGGGGCACCGTTCCGACCACGGCGGTCAGTCCGCCCTCCTGCACCGTGCGGACCTGCTCACCAGCGACACCGGAGGCGCCCTCGGTCTCGTGGCCGACGAGCGTCCCGTCGGTCACGGCGTACATCCAGATTCCGGTCGTGTCAGTCACGGTCCTCCTCGTCCACGATCTCCGCCGTTTCCGGCTCCAGTTCCTCCGCTCGGGCCTCGAGTGCAGCCAACCGCTCGCGCAGCTGCCGATTCTCCAGCTCGAGTTCTGCCCGGCTCGAATCGACCTCGGGTGCTCGAGCCTTGCTCGTCAACCACGGATCGCTCTCCCACCAGTCGATCCCGACGCTTGGCCGTCTCGAGCGATGCGATGACGAGGCGGAGCTTGATCGTGAGCAGTTCGATGTCGAGCAGATTCACCTGGATGTCGCCGGCGATGACCAAACCCTTGTCGAGGACACGCTCGAGGATGTCGCCGAGATTGGTCGACCGTCCTCCACCCCCGTAGGCTGCGGCGACGACGTGCCGCCACCCCCACCGACCACCGTCATGACCCGGTCCTCGCACCGATGTCGCTGCTGCCGCGTCCGTAACGCCGGGTCCTCCGGTACGCAAGCAAATTCCCGTCCAGATCGACCTCCACCTCGTAGAGCGCGAGCATGTCGGCCGACGACGGAATCCGCCTGTCCTCCACGACCTCCACCTCGACGACCCATCCGTCCTCGGTGGGTTCGATGGAGGTGACCCCCTGAACCTCCTTCGAGGTCAGTTCCTTCAGATGTGTGAGAGCCGCCGATGCGGCCTCGGCCGCCGAGATCGCGGGCGGACCGGTGTCCTGCGCCACGGGATCACTCCTTTCCCTCGGCGGGGCCGGATCCACCCCGGGAGATCATCCGGTTCAGCACGGCCTGCTGCGCCTCGTCCTTCTCCTCGGGCGTCAGCTCGCCCGCCTCCGCCGCTTCCTCGATCTGCTCGAGTTCGCGCCGCACGTTGGCGGGATCGTGCAGTTGCTGTTCGACCTGCTCCTGGATGATCTCTCCGAGCCACATCACTCCCTTGACGGGAGCGAGGGGCAACGTGAGCAGGGAGGTCAGCAGACCCATCGTCAACCTCCTTCGCCGGGATCGGATTTCGCCACGAAGTCGTAGGCCGCCATCGGGCCGAGCAACGAGATCTCGACCCGGTCCTCCCATTCCCGGCCCAATTCCTGCAGGGCCTGTTCGAGTTCGTCCTGCCGCTCGAGTTCGACGAGGACGGCGATGTGCACGGCATCCTGCTCGTGCGTGGGTTGCCGCTCGTTGACCATCGGGTCGAGAGAGGACAGAGCCTCGACCGTGCGGCGCGTGTCCTCGTTCCGTTTGGCCTCGATCGTCGCGTTGATGATCTCCGAGCGCCATCCGGGCCTCGCGGGTCGCGTCCTCGGACTGGCCGCGGATCTGCTCCCGCAACTGCGCCGCCTCGGAGTTCTCCTCGAGGATCTCCTGCAGGATCGCCCTCTCGTCGTACCGTCCCTTCACGACGAACTGTGCGAGACCGTCGAGTTGGTCGAGGGCCGAGGCGAGTTCGTCCTCGTTCCCCTCGAGCAACTCCGCGGCCACCGCATCTCGGTCGGTGAGGACGGCACCGAATCTCAGCGGGAGTACGGGGGCGACCGCCACGGTCCCGTCGAGCAACGCGGCGTGCGCCTTGAGATCGTCCGGTGTGCCGAGAGCGCGATCGGTCGGGATCTTGCTCACCAGCGCAGCGATGCGACCGGACTTGACCACCGACACCTCGGCCGGCGGATTGCCCACCCCTTCCGCATGCTCCTCCGGTTCCACATCCGACGGGACGATGCCGTAGACATAGACCGCAGTGGTCGTGGCGGTTTCGTCGCTGTCGCCCTGCTCGGGTCGTTCGGTCTGTTCGGTGGACATCAGTCCTCACCCCTGCGTGATCGTCGAGCGGGCTGCCGCTGCTCCTGGACGTCCCCGAGGAACTCACTGACCTTCTCCCCCGCAGCCTCGAGCGCGCCCTTCGTCTTGTGCTTGGAACCGCCGGAGGTGATGTCGCCGACGAGATCCGGCAGGCCCTTCGGCTCGTTGTCGGAGATCTCGAGCCGGTTCACGCTTCCGCGAAACGCAGATAGGTGTCGACACTGGCCACGACGACGCGGGCGTCGATGGTGAGCAGTTCGATACCGACGAGCGAGACACGCACGAACGCGTCGATGACGAGGCCCTTGTCGAGGATGGTGTCGATGACGTCGGCGAGGCCGGACGAGTTGGGACGGGCCATACCGCCCCCGCCGCCGCCCCCGCCGCCCCCTGCAGGTTGGATGGTCATGACCGGGATCCTCTCGAGCGGGACGAGCGCGTACCGGTGCTCTTCGTCGCCCGGGTCCGCTTGGCGGGCGCACGTTTCCGAGGCGGTTCGGGTTCGTCCTCTTCGTCGTCGGGTTCTTCGTCGGAGGACTCGTCCTCCTCGGTCTCGTCCTCCTCTTCGGGATACTCGTCCTCGAGATCCTCCTCATCCTCGGGCGACTCCTCGTCGCCTGTGTCCTCGGCCGGCTCCTCGTCGCCTTCGTCCTCGTCCCGCAGATCCTCCTCCTCGGGCGACTCCTCTTCGTATTCGTCCTCGGACGGCTCACCCTCCTCGAAATCCTCGTCCTCGTCGCGGATCTCGTCCTCGTCACCGGAGGTGTCGGTCTCCCCCTCGTCCCCCTCCTCGCCGTTCTCGCGGGCGTCCTCCTGCTCCCGCTCCTCTTCCTCCTGACGCGCGGTCTCGTCGTCCTTGACGACCTCGCTCTCACGGATCTCGCCGTGCCAGCCGACGATGTCGTCGGGATGCAGTACGGCCTCGGTCATGGCGTAGCGCCGGAAATGTTTGAGTTCCAGGCGGGACCGGCGACCGACCGCCCGCCACAGATTCGCGGTGCGCTCGAACAGGCCCCGGGGGTGGTACTCGAGGACCATGAGGATCCGGGTGAGATCGGGTGTGAGCTCGTGGAAGGTCACCGCGCCGTCGATGTAACCCTTGCCGCCCTTGGAACGCCACACGATCCGTTCGAACGGCACCTGTTCGAGGATCGTGGACTCCCAGTTCCGGCGCGACCAGAACACCTTGCCGGTCCAATTGAGCTTCTCGTCCTCGACCTGTTCGACCTGTTCGACCTTCTTCATGAACTTCGGCCAGTCGGCGAACTGGGTCCACAGGTCGTAGGCGAGGTCGATCGGCACGCCCACGTCGATGCTCTCGACGATGTTGGTGAGCTTGAGCTTCTTGCCACCCCCGCCCTTGCCTCCGCCGCCGCCGGTGACGGCCTCCTTGACGTCCTGGAACTTGTCCTTGGCGGTGTTCTTCAGATTCTCGAATCCTGAGCTCGCCGCTGCCTTCAACGGCGACTCGCCCTCGGCAAGCTTGTCGACACCGGTCAGCGCACTGGCCAGATTCCCGCCCTTGCCCTCGGAGTAATCCTGTAATCGTCCAGTTGTGCCGGTGACCCTGTCGGACAGGCTCGACAACGCGTTCTGGGCGACCGTTCCCGCGAGACCCTGCAACGACTGTTGCAACCCGCCGGTCAATCCTCCCGTGGCCTTCCCCGCCGTGTCCGTGGCGGTGCGGCCGGCCTTACCGGCGGTATCGGTCGCGGTCTTCCCGGCCTTGCCCACCGCGTCGGCGACTCCGCCCGATACATCGCTCAACCTGGCCATCGTTCTCACCGCTTCGTTCGACGTACGGGCGCACGACCGGAGGAGGAGGACGACGCAGTGCTACGCGCTGCGCGCTTGCGCGGCTTCGGAGGTGCCTCCTCCGAGTCGTCCGAGTCTTCGCTGTCGGCCGTCTTCTTGCTGCGGGAAGTCCGCGGACGGGATGTGGCCCGAGCTGCGCGGCGCCGCGGTGTGGGACGCTCGGCTCCGGCTCCTCTTCGTCGCCCGAATCCTCCTCGTCGGAACCCTCTTCGTCCGTCTCGTCGTAATCCGGCTCCTCGTTGCGACTCCGGTTGCCGCGACGCTTGCTGCCGCGACCTTCCTGCTCGTCGCGTGGTTCGTCGTATTCGTCCTCGTATTCGGCGTCCTCGGGTTCCTCCGACCCTCCGCCGCCACCGCTCGCACGGGATTGCAGACGTTCGTTGAGGGCGTCGATCCGGTTGCTGGCCGCGGTCACGGCAGCGGCACGAGCCGCATGCATGAGTTCTCCGCGAACGGATTCGGTGATCTTGTTGATCTCGGGAGACGAGCCGAGCATCGAGGCGCTGCGCTGCAAGAGTTCCTGCGGATTGCTGGGCAGTTTGCCGGTCATTCCGGCACCGGCGAGCATCATGGCCACCCGCATCTTCTTGGTACGGCCGAGGAAATATCCGATGCCCACACCGAGGGCGACTCGTGCTCCGGGTTTCATCACCGTTCTCCTTCGTATGCCGCGCGTCGTGTGGCGTGCTCGGAAGGGGCCGGGGAAGTCTCGGTACGGTACGCAGCCGACGCGCGTCTTTGTGTGATGCAAACCACAGTACGTCACTCGAGACCGTGATTCGCATGCTTCGTCGGCATGCGGATCCCGGAGTGAACGACGGGCTCGGAAAGTACCAATCAGTATGTTATGCAGCAGGATACGATATTTGCTACAGATCTCGCCCGGCCGTCCGCGGGCATGCCAAAGAAAGGTTCTCGAGCCGGTAAGGGTTTCGGAAACCGGAGGCTATCGACGCGGATGCACCGGGGCGGCGATCCCTGTCGCCTGCAACGCGAATGCTGCTTCCGGGCCGATGATTTCGCCCACGAGGGCAAGGAAACGTTCGACGAAGGCCGGCCCGTGGGCTCCCTCGGTGGCGTCGTCGGGATCCTGCGGATCGAGATGGTGCGCGAGTTCGTGCAACACCACCATCTCGCGGAACGCCCACGCGGTGTTCGCCCGGTGCTCGGGAAGAGCGATCGTCGCGCAGTCGCGTTCGTAGTGTGCGGCTGCGTTGCCCGCACGGGCCCGCACGCGCACCGGCACGGCGGCGCGCTCCCACCGGGCGCGTACCAGTCGAGGGCGAGCACGGCGTCGATGTAGTCCTGGACCGAGGCGATGGAGGCGAACCGTCTCTCCACCGGGAGTGTGACGTGGGAACCGGCGACCTCGACGGTCCGCAGACCGCGCTCGTCGGCGCGGTCGAGCATCTTCCGTACGATCGACTCCGCTTCGTACACAGCGGTTCTGCGGGTATCGCGCACCTTGGTCACCGTTCCAGCCTCCTCGAAGCCGACGGCAGTTCGGGTGCCGTTCCCAGTCGGGCCGCGCGTCCGGCGCGGTCGCCCGCGCGCCGGGCATCGGCCGA
>LATQ01000001.1:1089030-1104926 GCA_001017865.1 Rhodococcus sp. IITR03 | reverse complement strand
GCCCGCGCGCCGGCATCGCCGAGCGCGCCGACGGTGCCCGGTTCCCCGCCAACTGCCCCGTGCCTGCGACGTACTGCGGTAGAAGTCCTGGAGTTCCAGACTCTTCCCACGCAACACCAACGCCGTACCGGGCGCGGATGTTTCCACCTCGCGTTCGATCTCCTGCTTCGCCTCGGCCAGCCGGGCACCGATGCGCGCGGCGAACGCCGACTGGAAGTTCAGCCGGGCCGTCACCGCGGCAACGGGCTTGCGCACACGTGTGCGCACCCGGCGACCGCCGCGTTCCTCGACGACGGTGCGCACCGTGGTCTCGTTCCGGTAGGTGCCCTCGCGCAGATACGCGTCGGACGCCCGCACCATCTGCACGAGCAGAGAGGAATACAGCGCCTCGCACACGTCGATGTCGTCGGCGAAGCCGTAGGCGTAGATGACGGTGGAGTTCGCGGTGATGTCGCACTGCACGTCGTTGGCTCCCGCGATCGCGATGAACAACTGGGCGTAGGTGCGCAGTCCCTTCTTGCCCGTCTCGCCGATGGTGATCAGTCGCTGCACGGGAGTCGCGCGGCGTTCCTTCGCCGCCGTGTGGCTGCGCGCGACCGCCAGATCGATCGAGGAGGACGTCGCGAGCCGCTGCGCCGCGGCGAGGAAGGCGTCGGCCTCGTGAGGGTTGTCGGTGGACTCCGCCTGGCGGAGCAACCCGCCGATACGACTCAACATCTTGTCCGAACTCACCCAGCGAGCGTAGAGCCGGCACCGACTCCGCCCACGAGACCGGGAACACGCACGAAATTCCTGCGAAACCGTCCGCGACCCACCAAGATCGTGCAGATGGACACTGCGGTCGATTTCGTCACCGATATCAACGACACGTTCTGGTACGCGGTGATCGCACTGCTCATCGGTTCGGGCCTGTACTACACGATCCGCTCCCGGTTCATCCAGATCCGGCTCCTGCCCGACATGCTGCGTTCCATCGTGGAGAAACCCGAGAGGCAACCCAACGGAGAACCGGGCCTGTCCGCCTTCCGGGCCTTCTCCGTCTCGGCCGCCTCCCGCGTGGGAACGGGCAACGTCGCCGGTGTCGCGATCGCGATCAGCTCGGTGGTCCCGGCGCGGTGTTCTGGATGTGGGCGATGGCCTTGGTCGGTGCGGCGACCGCCTTCCTCGAGTCCACCCTCGCCCAGCTGTACAAGGTGCGCGACGAGGACGGCACCTTCCGCGGCGGCCCCGCCTACTACATGCAGTACGGGCTACGGAAACGCTGGATGGGCATGATCTTCGCGGTCATCATCACCATCACCTACGGATTCGTGTTCAACGCGGTGCAGACCAATTCGATCGTCGACGCCGTCTCGAGTTCCGTCGGCGAGAAGACCATGACCCTCCAGGTGATCGTGGGCCTGGTCGTCGCCCTCATCGTCGGCGTGGTGATCTTCGGCGGTATCCGCCGCATCTCCGGTGTCTCCCAGATCGTCGTGCCGGTCCTGGCGTTCGTCTACCTGGTCATCGGCATCATCGTCGTGGTCCTCAACATCGGCGAGGTTCCGACCATGTTCCGCCTCATCGTCGAGAACGCCTTCGGTCTCGAGGAGGTCGTCGGTGGTGGTTTCGGTGCCGCCTTCATGAACGGCATCCGCCGAGGTCTCTTCTCGAACGAGGCCGGCATGGGCTCGGCACCCAACGCCGGCGCCGCCGCCGCGGTCTCCCACCCGGTCAAGCAGGGCCTGGTCCAGAGCCTCGGCGTCTACTTCGACACCCTGCTGGTCTGCTCGATCACGGCCTTCATCATCCTGTTGTCCGAGCCCGAATTCGGCAGCGGTCTCGAGGGCGCCGCTCTGACGCAGAACGCGCTCGCGCTGCAGCTCGGCGACTGGACGGTGCACTTCCTCGCCGTGCTGATCTTCTTCCTCGCGTTCACCTCGGTGATCGGCAACTACTACTACAGCGAATCCAACATGGAGTTCCTCACCGGATCGCGCCGCATCCTGCCCTATCTGCGCTCGGCGGTCGTGCTGTGCGTCTTCCTCGGGGCGATCGGCTCACTGCCGCTGGTGTGGGCGCTGGCCGACCTCGCCATGGGGATCATGGCCACCGTCAACCTCATCGCCCTGATCCCGCTGTCGGGTATCGCCTACGCGTTGTTCCATCACTACAGCGCGCAACGCAAGCAGGGTCGCGACCCCGTCTTCCGCGCCGGTGACGTCCCGGCGTCCGCGGAATCCAGGTGTGGAACGACGACGACGTCACGCCGGTCGAGAGCCGATCGAGCGACGCACGGTAGATTCCCCTACCGCACGAGCGTGTACCGCTTCGGAAAGGATCTTCGAGATGGCGTCGGTGACCTTCGACAAGGCCACGTGCCTGTTCCCCGGCTCGAGTACGCCCGCGGTCGACGCGCTCGACCTCGAGATCGAGGACGGCGAGTTCCTGGTCCTGGTCGGACCGTCGGGCTGCGGCAAGTCGACCTCGCTGCGCATGCTCGCCGGTCTCGAGGAGGTGCACAGCGGGCGCATCCTCATCGGCGACCAGGACGTCACCGGGCAGGATCCGAAGGAACGCGACATCGCGATGGTGTTCCAGAACTACGCCCTCTACCCGCACATGTCGGTCGCGGAGAACATGGGCTTCGCGCTGAAGCTGGCCAAGACACCGAAGAACGAGATCCGCGAGCGGGTCGTCGAGGTCGCGAAGATGCTCGACCTCGAGCAGTTCCTCGACCGCAAGCCCAAGGCGCTGTCCGGCGGTCAGCGTCAGCGCGTCGCGATGGGCCGCGCCATCGTCCGCCAGCCGCAGGTCTTCCTCATGGACGAGCCGCTGTCGAACCTCGACGCCAAGCTCCGCGTGCAGACCCGTACGCAGATCGCGCAGCTGCAGCGCCGCCTCGGCACCACCACCGTCTACGTCACCCACGACCAGGTCGAGGCCATGACGATGGGTGACCGCGTCGCGGTGCTCGAGAAGGGCATCCTGCAGCAGTGCGCGTCGCCGCGCGTGCTCTACAACAAGCCGGCGAACGTCTTCGTCGCCGGTTTCATGGGCTCGCCCGCGATGAACCTGTTCCGCCTCCCGGTCTTCGACCGCGGCGCGATGATCGGCGACACCCACGTACCGGTGCCGCGCGACGTGGTCGGTCAGGTCACCGAGAAGGAGGTCGTGCTCGGGATCCGGCCCGAACACCTCGAGATCTCGAACGAGGGTCTGGCCATGGATGTCGACGTGGTCGAGGAGCTCGGCTCGGAGGCTACGTCTACGGCCGGGCCGACGTCGGCGGGATCGTCCAGCAGATCGTCGCCCGCAGCGACTGGCGCAACCCTCCGCAGAAGGCGACCGGCTGTACCTGCGCTTCGACCCCGAACACGTGCACGTCTTCGGAACGTCCGACGGGAAGCGGATCGGCTGATCATCGCTCCGGGATCGGTCTGCGGAGTCGACACTCGACCGATTCAGGATGGGCGGAATGCCGACTTTTACCGGTGCTGCGTGCCACAGTAGTGGCCGGTGTCGGTGCACCTGGGTCACCGACGTGTGTTTTCCGACCTCGAAATGGGGAGTTGTTGATGGTTCTGAATACGAAGGCGATGCGGAGGGCTGCGATCGCCGCGACGGCCGCGACCGCGCTCGTTCTCGCGGGCTGCTCGTCGGACAACGGTGGCGACGACACCTCGACCGGCGGCGAGGGTACCGCTGCTTCCGGTGAGGGCCGTGGCCCGATCACGATCGTCGAGGGGCAGGATCCCCTGAACGCGGCGCTCGAGAGCATCATCGCCGACTGGAACGCCGAGCATCCCGACGAGCAGGTGACGTTCAAGCCGCTGGCCAAGGAGGCCAACGACCAGTACGACGACATCGCCCAGCGGATGCAGGCCCGCAGCGACGAGTACGACCTCATCGCCGTGGACGTCACCAACACGGCGGAGTTCGCCGCGAACGGCTGGCTGCTCCCCCTCGAGGACGACCTGGCGATCGACACCGAGGGCCTGCTGCCCGCGACCGTCGAGTCGGGCACCTACAACGGCACCCTGTACGCCGCCCCGAAGAACACCAACGGCGCGTTCCTCTACTACCGCACCGATCTCGTCGACGAGGCCCCCGCGACCTGGGACGACCTGAAGGCCGAGTGCCCGAAGGCCGAGGAAGCGGGTATCGCCTGCTACATCGGTCAGTTCAAGAACTACGAGGCTTGACGGTCAACGTCACCGAGATCGTCAACGCCTTCGGTGGCTCCTTCGTCGCCGAGGACGGCCTGACCCCGGCAGTCGACGACAAGACGGCCGAAGGCCTGCAGTTCATCGTCGACAACTTCGAGGACGGCATCATCCCGGCCGCCGCGCAGACCTACACCGAGGGCGAGTCGCAGACCGCTTTCGGCAACGGCGAGGCACTGTTCCTGCGCACGTGGCCCGGCTTCTACACCGACGGTGAGAGCTCATCGGTCGCCGGCAACTACGGCATCGCCGTCCTGCCCGGCGTCGACGGCCCCGGCGTCTCGACGCTCGGCGGCTACAACGTCGGCATCAGCGCGTTCTCGGATGCTCCCGCCACCGCGCGCGACTTCCTCGAGTTCATGCAGACCCGCCAGGCACAGATGTACTACGCGGAAGCGGGCGGCGCCCCGGTTCTCGCCGAGGTCTACGACGACGCCTCGATCCTCGAGCAGTACCCCTACTTCTCGACGCTGAAGGAGGCCCTCGAGGCAGCCGAGCCGCGTCCGGCGTCGCCCTACTACTCGGCCGTGTCCAAGGCGATCGCCGACAACGCCTACGCTGCGATCCGTGGCGAGAAGACCGTCCAGCAGGCGCTGGACGACACCCAGGCCGGCATCGAGACCGCCGGCAACTGATGCTCTAGGAGCAGTACATGGCTGACCCGCAGGTCGACAATCCCGCGGATCCGCCACACGCCCCCGCGTCGGGACCGTGCCCGGTCCCGACCGCGGACGTGTCGGCGGACGTCACCGCGTGCCCGCACCTCCCGTCACGGCGGTGAAGACGCGGCGCAAGGTCCCGGTATGGATGTTCGTCGCCCCGTCGATGCTCGTCCTGGCCGTGATCATCCTGTACCCGCTCGGACGAGCGGTGTGGATGTCGCTGCACGGTGACTCGAAGCGACTCGACCCCGAGACGGGCCGGTTCGTCACCGGCGGTTTCGTAGGGATCGAGAACTACACGCGCTGGATCACCCAGACCTGCAACACCGCCACCGGTTCGATCCCGTGCCCTCCGGGCACCCTCGGCTCCCAGTTCTGGCAGTCGATCTTCAACACCTTCTTCTTCACCGTCGTCACGGTCTCGCTCGAGACGGTGATCGGTTTCGCGATGGCGGTCGTGATGGCCAAGTCGTTCCGGGGTCGCGGCCTGCTGCGCGCCTCCGTGCTCGTGCCGTGGGCGATCCCCACCGCCGTCACCGCCAAGCTGTGGTTCTTCATCTTCGCCAACGACGGTGCCGCCAACAAACTGCTCGGCACCGACTATCTGTGGACCGCCGACCCGTGGCCCGCGCGCTTCGCGATCATCGTCGCCGACGTGTGGAAGACGGCGCCGTTCATGGCGCTGCTCATCCTCGCCGGCCTGCAGATGATCCCGCAGGACGTCTACGAGGCCGCGAAGGTCGACGGCGCGAACGCCTGGCAGCGGTTCAAGATGATCACGCTGCCGCTGGTGAAGCCCGCTCTCATGGTGGCGATCCTGTTCCGCACCATGGACGCGCTGCGCATGTACGACCTGCCCGCGATCATGATGGGGTCCAATCCCGCGACGTCCACGATCTCGGTGCTCGTCGTCGACCAGATGCGGCAGGGTTCGAACTCCGCGTCCGCCCTGTCGACGATCACCTTCCTGCTCATCTTCGCCGTCGCCTTCGTGCTGGTGCGGTTCCTCGGCGCCAACGCGGTGAGTACGCAGGAGAAGCAGCGTAAGGGGGAGGTCGTATGACCGTCACCACCGAGATTCCCCGGAGCCGGCCGGAGCCCACGCCGGTGCAGACCCGCAAGGTGCCGTTCAAGCGCAGGATGAGCACCGTCGGCACCTATCTGGGTGTCGCGCTGATCGTCGTGTGGGGCCTGGCCCCCTGCTACTGGATGATCGTCACGGCCCTGCGCGACCCGTCGGAGACGTTCAGCACGACCCTGTGGCCGTCGAACCCGACCCTGCAGAACTTCGCCGACGCGCTCGACCCCGACGCCAAGGTCAACTTCTCGCGGGCGCTGCTCAACAGCGTCATCATCGCCGGCGCCACCACGGCGGTCGCGCTGCTGCTCGGCGTGTTCACCGCCTACGCGCTGTCGCGCTTCGAGTTCCGCGGCAAGTACTTCGTCACCGGCATCATCCTCGGCGCGTCGATGTTCCCGGTCGTCGCGCTCGTGACGCCGCTGTTCCAGCTGTTCACCGACATCGGCTGGATCGGCAAGTACCAGGCGCTGATCATCCGAACATCTCGTTCGTGCTGCCGCTGACGGTCTACACGCTCACCTCGTTCTTCTCCGAACTGCCGTGGGAACTCGAGGAGGCCGCCCGCATGGACGGCGCGACGCGCGGGCAGGCGTTCCGCCTGGTCATGCTGCCGCTCGCGGCACCCGCGCTGTTCACCACGGCGATCCTCGCCTTCATCGCGACCGTCAACGAGTACCTGCTGATGTCGCAGCTGTCGAGCGAGAGCACGGCCCCGGTGACGGTCGCGATGGCACGGTTCACCGGCACCGACCCGTACGTCACCCCGTACGCGTCGATCATGGCCGGCGGCACGCTCGTCATGGTGCCGCTCGTGGTGATGGTGCTGCTCTTCCAGCGCCGCATCATCTCGGGTCTGACCGCGGGCGGCGTCAAGTCGTGAGGAAGGTTCCACGCCGGAACCGACTCGAGATGCTGCTCGGCCTGCTCACGGTGTTCACGGTGATGGCGGTGATCTCCGCGGTCGCCGAGCTGACGTCGCCGCAACCCGGCATCGTGCCGTCCTCGTGCTGCTCGCATTCGTCGTGATGTGGGGGTTCGCGTTCCGCGCGTGGCGCCGATCCGGCTGACCCTCCCGTGACGTGAGAAGGAGCACCGTACCGGTGTTCCGGACGCGTCCCGTGGTCGTTTCCGTACCATACGGTGGGCGGGAGACCCTCCCGTCCGGATTTCCGGTACCGAGAAAGTGGAACGAGTGACGAGCCCCAAAAGGTCGACATCCTCGCGCGCCGCCGCGGCCGCAGCGAAGAAGCGCAGGGGACGCATCGTTCGCTACGCCGTACTCGTCGCGTTCGTTCTCGCCGTGCTCGTCCCGCTCGGGATCTTCGCCACCGCCTACTACTCGGCGGACGTGCCGACCCCGGCGGACATGAAGACGAACCAGCTCGCGCGCGTCTACGCGTCCGACGACGCCACCGAGATCACCCGGGTGGTCCCGCCGGAGGGCAACCGTGTCGAGGTCGGGATCGCGCAGATCCCCGAGCACGTCCGCAACGCCGTGCTGTCGGCGGAGGACCGCAACTTCTACAGCAACCCGGGTTTCTCGATCACCGGTTTCGCACGCGCGGCCCGCGACAACGTCATGGGCAAGGACACCGCCGGCGGCGGTTCCACGATCACGCAGCAGTACGTCAAGAACGTGCTCGTCGGTTCCGATCGCACGCTCGAACGCAAGATGCGCGAGCTCGTCATCTCCACCAAGATGGCGCGGCAGTGGTCGAAGGACGAGATCCTCGAGGCGTATCTCAACACCATCTACTTCGGTCGCGGCGCCTACGGCATCGGCGCGGCGTCCCAGGCCTACTTCGGCAAGCCCGTCGAGGAGCTGTCGGTCTCCGAGGCGCCGTCCTGGCCGGGGTGATCCGGACGCCGTCGTCGCTCGACCCCGAGTACAACCTGCCCGCCATCGAGGAACGCTGGAACTACGTGCTCGACGGCATGGTCGAGATGAAGGTCCTCGACCCGGCCGAGCGGTCGGACCAGATGTTCCCTCCGACGGTGCCGTCGGACACCCTCGTGCTGGCCACCGAGGCGACCGGGCCGGAAGGCACATCCGTACCCAGGTGTTGCGCGAGCTGTCCGCGGCGGGGATCAGCGAACAGGCCCTCAACACCGAAGGTCTGCGCATCACCACCACCATCGACCTGAAGGCCCAGCAGGCGGCGATCGACGCGGCCCGGTCCACGCTGTCCGGCGAACCCGGAGAACTGCGCACCGCGGTGGTCTCGGTCGACCCCCGCTCCGGTGCCGTGCGCGCCTACTACGGCGGTGAGGACGGCGCCGGTTTCGACTTCGCGCAGGCCCCCGTCCAGACCGGTTCGGCGTTCAAGGTGTTCGGCCTGCTCGCCGCGCTCGACGACGGGATCGGCCTCAACGCGCGCTTCGACAGCTCCCCGCTCACGGTGGGCAACATCCGCATCGGCAACGTCGAGGGCGAGTCGTGCGGACGCTGCACGATCGCCGAGGCGCTCAAGCGGTCGCTGAACACGAGCTTCTACCGGCTCATGATGTCCATGTCGAACGGCCCGCAGAAGATCGCCGACGCCGCGCACGCAGCGGGGATCCCGCTGACGATCCCCGGGGTCGAGGGGCAGACGCTGAGCGAGAACGGTGGTCCGCCGGAGGGCGGGATCGTCCTCGGCCAGTACCAGGCACGGGTCATCGACATGGCCTCCGCCTACGCGACGATCGCCGCGTCCGGTGTCTTCCACGAGCCGTACTTCGTGCAGAAGGTCGTCACGGCCGACGGTGTCGTGCTCCTCGATCGTCCGCCGTCACCCGGCGAGCAGCGCTTCGACGCCGCGGTCGCCGACAACGCGACCCAGGCCATGATGCCGATCGCCGCCTATTCGCGCGGGCACGCGCTCGCCGGTGGGCGGCCGTCGGCGTCGAAGACCGGCACCACGCAGCTCGGCGACACCGGGTTGAACAAGGACGCCTGGATGGTCGGGTACACGCCGTCGCTGTCGACGGCCGTGTGGATGGGCACTCCCGATGCCGGGGCGATCACCAACAGCTGGGGCGGGTCGATCTACGGTTCCGGACTGCCGTCGGACATCTGGAAGGGAACGATGGACGGCGCGCTCGAGGGCACGCCCGTCGAGAGCTTCCCGTGGCCGGCGCCGATCGGTGGTCAGGCGGGTGTCCCGAAGGACGCCGGTATCGAGACCACCACCGCTCCCCCGGCGCCGACCTTCCAGCTGCCCGACCTGTCGAACCTGCCGCCGATCACGATTCCCGCGCCGCCGGTCGATCTGCCGTCCCGGTGCCCTCGCAGATCGAGGTGTTCCCCGGCGTGACGATCCAGATCCCCGGCTTGTAGATCCGTACCTCCCCTTCGTTGTCGAGGCGGTTCGGGTCTACGGCCCGGCCAGCACCGTCGGCAGCAGCGCGGCCGAATAGTCGACGACCTCGTCGACGCTCGGTGTGCCTTCGCGGAACCGGTCGATCGCCAGCGACTCCACGAGCGCCCACCACGCCCGCAGCCGCATACGGGTGACGGGGGTGTCGTCGCAGCCCAGCGCCGCGAGACCCGCTCGACCATGGTGTCGCGCATCGAGTCGTGGATGTCGCGGATCTGGGGGTCCGAACCGACGCCGCTGTGGAAGAACGCCTGATAGTTGTCGCCGTGACGATCGATGAACGACACGAACGGGTGCAGCACCGCCCGGAGGGGATCCTGCTCGTCCGGATCGGGGTCCGCCGCGCGGAGCAGCCGGCGTGACGCGGCACCGACGACGGCGACGTAGAAGTCCTGCTTCGTGGGGAAGTAGCGGAACAGCAGGCCCCGGGAGATGCCGGCGATCTCGGCGACGCGGTCGATCGACAGGGCGTGGATCGGGCGCGTCGACAGCTCCTGCAGCCCGATCGCCACGAGTTGCCGTCGACGTTCCTCGGGCGGCAGACGACGCCGTCCCTTGGACGCCTCTTGTCGCGGGGTGCTCACACCGATAGCCTAACTGAGCATCGCTCAGTTACGACCGCCCGACCGGGCAGATTCCCGGTCGAACTCGACGGAAGGCACCCGATGGATTTCGCACAGTCCGAGCGCAGTCGCGACTATCTCGAACGCCTCCGAGCGTTCATCGCCGCCGAGGTCACGCCCGTCGAACAGCGACTGCGGGCCGAGCGACGCACCGCGGGCGAGGGACGACGCGACATCGACGCCGCCGAGAGATGGGCCGTCTCCCCCGAATTCCGCGAGCTGCAGCGCAAGGCCCGTGCCGAGGGGCTGTGGAACCTCTTCCTTCCCGACGCCGAACTCGGTGCCGGACTGTCGAACGTCGAATACGCCCCGCTCGCCGAGGAGATGGGCCGCTCGCAGTTCGCCTCCGCAGTGTTCAACTGCGACGCCCCCGACACCGGCAACATGGAGGTCCTCTACCACTACGGCAGCGAGGCGCAGAAGGAACAGTGGCTGCGCCCGCTCCTCGACGGTGAGATCCGTTCGGCCTTCTGCATGACCGAACCCGAGGTCGCGTCGTCGGACGCGACGAACATGGCCGCGACCGCCGTGGTCGAGGGCGACGAGATCGTGCTCAACGGCCGCAAGTGTGGAGCACCGGCGTCGGCCATCCCGACTGCAAGG
The DNA here is from genome assembly GCA_001017865.1 of Rhodococcus sp. IITR03. The sequence goes on along the minus strand of LATQ01000001.1, from coordinate 1,094,393 downwards.
TGCTCATCTTCATGGGCCTGACCGACCCGGAAGCCCACAAGTACCAGCGACATTCGATGGTCCTCGTGCCCTTCGACACCCCCGGTGTGAAGGTCGAGCGCATGCTCCCGACGATGGGCTTCTTCGACGAGCCCAGTGGCCACGGCGAGGTGTCCTTCACCGACGTGCGACTGCCGCTCGATGCCGTCATCGCCGGTCCCGGAAGAGGATTCGAGATCGCGCAGGGCCGGCTCGGTCCCGGCCGCATCCACCACTGCATGCGCCTCGTCGGGCTGGCCGAGCACACCCTCGAACTCGCGTGTCGCCGCGGTCTCGAGCGCACCGCCTTCGGCAAGCCGATCATCAACCTCGGCGGCAACCGCGAACGCATCGCCGACGCCGCATCGCGATCAACCAACTGCGGCTCCTCGTCCTGCACGCGGCCTGGCTGCTCGACACGCAGGGACTCGCCGGAGCGCGCTCGGCGGTCTCGGAGATCAAGGTCGTCGCACCGCGCGTCACCCAGCAGATCGTCGACTTCGCCATCCAGATCCACGGTGGTGGCGGGCTCTCCGACGACTTCCCCCTCGCCGGTGCGTGGACGGCCGCGCGAGCACTGCGTCTCGCCGACGGACCCGACGAGGTGCACCAGGGCTCGTCGCCCGGTTCGAACTCGGCAAGTACGCGTGAGAGGGAGTTTCCGACGATGACCACACTTCCCGACAACGCCCGCACCGTTCGTGAGGAGGACGCCTTCGACGTCGACGCGGTCGCGGCCTGGCTCGCCGAGAACGCCGGCATCACCGGAGTGCCGGAGGTACGTCAGTTCTCCGGCGGCGCATCCAATCTCACCTACCTGCTGCGCTATCCGGATCGCGATCTCGTGCTGCGCCGTCCGCCGGCCGGGGCGAAGCCGTCGTCGGGCCACGACATGGCACGTGAGTACCGCATCCAGTCGATGCTCGCACCGGTCTACCCCTACGTGCCCACCATGGTCGGCCTGTGCACCGATCACAGCGTGCTCGGCAGCGACTTCTACGTCATGAACCGCGTTCCCGGCACCATCCTGCGCACGAATCCGCCCACGCAACTCGACCTCTCCGAAACGAACACCCGCACCCTGTGCCTGCGCATCGTCGACCTGCTCGTCGAACTGCACGGCATCGATCCGGAGTCCGCGGGACTGTCCGAACTGGGGCGCGGATCCGGTTACGTCGCACGGCAGGTCGCGGGCTGGACGTCGCGCTACGCCAAGGCCCGCACCGACAACGTCCCCGACTTCGCCCGCGTCACCGAGTGGCTGGCGGCGCGGCAGCCGCAGGACGTCGCGCAGATCGTGATCCACGGCGACTTCCGGCTCGACAACATCGTCCTCGACGAGAACGATCCGCTGAAGCCGGTCGCGGTGCTCGACTGGGAGCTGGCCACCATCGGCGACCCCCTGATGGACCTCGGCTCGTCGCTCGCCTACTGGGTCCAGGCGGACGACGACGACATGCTGCTGCTGACGAAGCGGCAGCCGTCCGATCTCCCCGGCATGCTCACCCGGCGGGAGATCGTCGAATACTATTCCGAGCGGACCGGACTGCCGGTGGACGGCTGGGGATTCTACGAGGTGTTCGGACTGTTCCGCCTCGCCGTGATCGCCCAGCAGATCTACTACCGCTACCACCACGGCCACACCACCAACCCGGCCTTCAAGGACTTCTGGGTCGTGGTCGGCTACCTCGAATCCCGTTGCAGTGCATTGATCGATCGATACGAGAAGGAGAACCGATGAGCCGCCCGCAGCGACGGAACATCCTCATCACCGGTGCGAGTTCCGGGCTCGGTGCCGGTATGGCGCGTGAATTCGCCGCGCGAGGAAGGAATCTCGCGCTCGCTGCCCGTCGCGTCGAACGGCTCGAGGAGCTGCGGGACGAATTGCTCGCCGCGCATCCGGGCATCACCGTGAGCGTGCGCGCCCTCGACGTGAACCGGCACGACGACGTGTTCACCGTCTTCCGCGAGTTCGACGAGGAGCTCGGCGGTCTCGACCGGGTGATCGTCAACGCCGGCCTCGGCAAGGGACAACCCCTCGGTACCGGATACTTCCGCGCGAACGCCCAGACCGCGAACACCAACTTCCTCGGTGCGCTGGCGCAGAGCGAAGCGGCCCTCGAGCTCATGCGACCCCGTGGGCGCGGGCACGTCGTCCTCATCTCGTCCATGAGCGCGGTGCGGGGCATGCCGCGCAACCTGACGACCTACGCCGCGTCGAAGGCCGCCGTCGCCTCGCTCGGTGAGGGGATGCGGGCCGACCTGGCGGACACCGACATCTCGGTGAGCACGATCTTCCCCGGATACATCCGGTCGGAGATCAACGAGAAGGTGAAGAAGGTCCCGTTCATCGTCGACACCGAAACAGGTTGTCGTGCACTGGCGGCTGCGATCGAGAAGGAACCCGCCAAGGCGTACGTGCCGGGCTGGCCGTGGATTCCGCTCGGCTACGCGATGAAGGTGCTGCCGCTGTCTGTGATCCGGAAGATGGCATAGGCCGGTCCGTCACCCGCAACAGCAACGACGAAGGCCGCATCCCACGTGAGGGATGCGGCCTTTGTCGGAAATCCTGCCGGAGAACGACTTACGCGTCGGCTCCGATGATGAACGCCTCGAGCTGGGCGCGGGCGGAATCGTCGGCCATCTGGACCGGCGGGGACTTCATCAGGTATGCCGAAGCCGGGAGGATCGGGCCGCCGATGCCGCGGTCCTTGGCGATCTTCGCCGCGCGGATGGCGTCGATGATGATGCCGGCCGAGTTCGGGGAGTCCCACACCTCGAGCTTGTACTCGAGGTTCAGCGGGGCGTCACCGAAGGCGCGACCCTCGAGGCGGACGTACGCCCACTTGCGGTCGTCGAGCCACTGCACGTAGTCGGAGGGGCCGATGTGCACGTCGCGGTCGTGGACCTTGCCGGCGAGGGGGCCGTTCAGGTTCGACGTGACGGCCTGGGTCTTGGAGACCTTCTTCGACTCCAGACGCTCGCGCTCGAGCATGTTCTTGAAGTCCATGTTGCCGCCGACGTTGAGCTGGTACGTGCGGTCGAGCACGACACCGCGGTCCTCGAACAGCTTCGCCATCACGCGGTGGGTGATGGTGGCGCCGACCTGCGACTTGATGTCGTCGCCGACGATCGGGACACCGGCGTCGGTGAACTTCTGCGCCCACTCGGGGTCGGAGGCGATGAACACGGGGAGAGCGTTGACGAAGGCGACGCCCGCGTCGATGGCGCACTGCGCGTAGAACTTGTCGGCCTCTTCGGAACCCACGGGGAGGTAGGAGACGAGAACGTCGACCTGGGCATCCTCGAGCGCCTGAACCACGTCGACGGGCTCGGCGTCGGACAGCTCGATGGTCTCGGAGTAGTACTTGCCGATGCCGTCGAGCGTGTGGCCGCGCTGCACGGGCACGCCGAGCGGCGGCACGTCGGCGATCTTGATGGTGTTGTTCTCGCTCGCGAGGATCGCCTCGGACAGGTCGAAGCCGACCTTCTTGGCATCCACGTCGAACGCGGCGACGAACTGGACGTCGCGCACGTGGTAGGGACCGAATTCGACGTGCATCAGGCCGGGGACGGTGGTCTCGGCGTCCGCATCCTTGTAGTACTCGACGCCTGGACCAGGGAAGAGGCACAGTTCCCCACGCCCACAATGGCCACGCGCACCGCGGTGCTGTTCTCACCCATGGTCGGGTTCTCCTTCTTTGTTGCGTGCTGCTGACGACTGCTCGGCGGCGATGAGTTCGTTGAGCCAGCGCACTTCGCGCTCGCTGGACTCAAGGCCGAGCTGATGGAGCTGACGGGTGTAACGATCGAGTGTGCCGCTGGCCCGTCCGATCGCATCGCGGAGCGCTTCTCTGCGCTCCTCGACCTGGCGGCGCCTGCCTTCGAGAATTCGCATCCGCGCTTCGGCGGGAGTGCGACCGAAGAAGGCGAGGTGCACGCCGAATCCGTCATCGGTGTAGTTCTGCGGTCCCGTGTCGGCGACCAGCTCGGTGAAGCGTTCTCGATCGGGTGAGCTGGTAGACGCGGCGGGCACGTCGTTTCACGGGACCGGGAGTTCCCGGATCCTCTTCGATGAGCCGTCCGCCTGCATTCTCCGCAGAGTCGGATAGAGCGACCCGTAGGAGAAGGCGCGGAAGGCTCCGAGAAGCCCGGTCAGACGCTTGCGCAGCTCGTAGCCGTGCATGGGCGATTCGAGGAGGAGCCCGAGTATCGCCAGTTCCAGCACGGGTCACCTCCTGTTTCCGTTCGAACCAACCGATTGATACGACACGGAACTATATCGCGCCGATATATACGACGATACGCCCCACACGGTTCGTGTCACGTCCGGTTGCGGGCAGGCACCCGTCTCCGGACCCGATCGGAAATGCATCGGTGCCGCCACGACCACCCGTCTTCGATGTCCGGTGGGCCACTCCTCGCCCATCGCCGCATCGCCCGCACGTACTCTGGAAGCCGTGCGAATTCAGCGGCAGGTGGTGGACTACGCGTTGCAGCGGCGCTCGCTGCTCGCCGAGGTCTACTCGGGGCGACGCGGAGTCAGCGAGGTCTGCGACGCGAGCCCTATCTGCTGCGGGCGGCGAAGTTTCACGGACGGGGCAGCGATGTGATGTGCCCCATCTGCCGTAAGGAGCAGTTGACCCTCGTCTCGTGGGTCTTCGGCGACAAACTCGGTCCGGTGTCCGGGTCGGCGCGCACCCCCGAAGAGTTGGTGCGTCTGGCCGCCAGCCAGGAGGAATTCTCGGTTCACGTGGTCGAGGTGTGCCGTACCTGCAGCTGGAATCACCTGGTGCAGTCGTACGTCCTGGGATCGCAACCCGCCCCCAAGAGCCCGCGTCGCCGGTCGACGGGATCGAGCCGTCGTACCGCCAGCGAGTGAAGGGGTACCGGCAACGTGCCCGTACGCTTTCTCGTGGAGTTCGCTCCTGGGTCCGACCCGCACGACCTGATCGTCGCGTCGTCCGCTGCGCACATCGTCGATCGGCTGCCGTCCGCCGGCATCGCCGATCGGCTCTTCGTGGAGCAGTGTCGAGGCCGCGGCGTGATGCGTCGCGAGAACAGTTGGAGATGAGTACGTGAGTTCCCCCGACAACGAACCCGAGGACAACAAGGCCGTCCCGCCCCAGCGCAGCGGTCCCGCAGGACCGCAGCCCGGGCAGCAACGTCCCGGTCCTCCTGCCGGTGCCGGTCAGGGACAGCCCGGTCCGGGACAGCAGCGCCTGTCCAGGGACCGGTGCAGGGTCGTCCGTTGCCGCCGCAACCGCGCCCGCAGGGTCAGCCGGGAGCACAGGGTCAGCCGGGTGTTCAGGGACAGCCGGGCCGACCGGGCGGACAGCCCGGTG
>LATQ01000001.1:1065521-1088930 GCA_001017865.1 Rhodococcus sp. IITR03 | reverse complement strand
CCCCGCCTTCCGCGCCGTGCTCGCGGCGTGCGGGGTCGGCCGGACGAGATCGAGGCGGACACCTGGATCGCGGCTGCGCGTCGCGCCCGGCAGGCACGGACCAAGCGCCGGGACATCGGCCCGATCCCCTATCGCGGTCTGTCCTCTTTCGAGGCGGAGGACGCCGAGTGGTTCTTCGGCCGCGACGACATCACCGAGGACGTTCTCCGCCGGATCCGCGCCGCGTCGCCGGGCAGGGTCCGAGGGTGATCCTCGTCGTCGGTCCCTCCGGTGCGGGCAAGTCGTCTCTGCTGCGGGCCGGTGTCGCGGCCGCCGTCGATTCCGACGAGACCGATCTCCGCGACTGGAAACCCGTCGTCCTGACCCCCGCGTCGGCAGGACCGGACAAACTCGCCGGCATTCTCGACGTCGATCACCCGACCGTTCTCGTCGTCGACCAGTTCGAGGAATTGTGGACCGCCGGGGAGGAAGAGGACCGCCACGACTTCCTCGAACACCTCGCGCAGCCGTCCGACGACATCGTCGTCGTCCTCGGGCTCCGGGCCGACTTCTACGGGCTCGCCGCTCGGGAACCGCACCTCGTACCGATCCTGGAGTCCGGGCCCGTCGTCGTCGGTCCCATGTCGGCTGCCGAACTCGAATCCGTCATCGTGCAACCGGCGGCCAAGGCGGGGGTGACCGTTCCACCGGAGCTGGTGAAGGTGCTGTTGACCGACCTCGCTCCCCGCGCGTCGCGGACGAAGGACGAGCCCGGCACACTCCCCTTGCTGTCCCACGCGTTGCTGCGGCTGTGGCAGCGGGCCGAGCGCCGGACGCTCACCGTCGCCGATTACACCGCGGTCGGCGGTATCTCCGGCGCGGTCCAGCAGACCGCCGAGGAGTTGTACTCGGAATTGACCCCCGAACAGCAGCGACTCACGCGCCGGGTGTTCCTGCGTCTCGTCAACGTCGACGACGACACCCAGACACGACGACGCACTCCCCGCAGCGAACTGGCGTTCGGGGACGTCGACGCCGTGGACGAGATCGTCGACCGTTTCGCCGACGCCCGGCTCCTGACGGTCGACGAGGATTCCGTCCAGCTGAGCCACGAGGTCCTCCTCACCGCGTGGGACCGGCTGCGCGGATGGATCGACGCCGACCGGGCGGGCCTCGCGGTCCATCGCGAACTCACCCGCGCCGCGCAGGTGTGGGAGGACAGCGACCGCGACGACACCACCCTGCTCGGCGGTGGCAGGCTCGTCCTCCACGACGACTGGAGTCGCGTCGACGACAACGCCGACGCGCTCAACGACACCGAACGGGAGTTCCTCGCCCGGAGCCTCGCGCACCGGGACGCCGAAGTCGAGGCGGAGCGCCGCCGGACCAGGATGCTCCGGCGGCTCGTCGGCGCCCTCACCGTGACGGCGGTGATCGCCTCGTACTGGTGGTCGTCGCCACCACAGCCGGAATCAGCGCGCGCACCGAACGCGCCGACGCCCAGCGGCGCACGCGACGACGCGATGTCGCGCCAGATCGCGACCGTCTCGTCGCAGTTGTCGGCCACCGAACCCGCCCTTGCCGCCCAGTTCGCGCTGGCCGGCTACCGCGTCGCCGACACCGTGGAAGCGCGCTCGGCGCTGTTGGACACCACCGGTGTGCGTACCCCCGTGCGTCTGACGGGACCGGCAGGCCCCCTCCAGGCACGCAGCACACCCGACGGGAGCACTGTGTCAGTGCCGCATCCGACGGCACGGTGCGGTTGTGGGCGGTGGGTGAGACCGGACCGTCGATCACCCCGACCGCGGAATTCGGTGCGGGGGACGGCGCCGGCGAACTCTATGCGCTCGCCGTGTCGCCGGACGGCGACTCCGTCGCGGTGGGCGGGCAGGGCGGAATCTGGCTCTGGGACATCCGCAATCGCACCTCGCCGCAGCAGCGGGTGGTGCTCGCGAACTCCGACCACACGGCATATTCCCTCGAATTCTCTCCGGACGGAAGGCAACTCGTGGCAGGGACGGGCTCCGGCACAGTGCTGCGATGGAACACGAATGCCGACGAGGTGAGAGAACTGTCCTCACTCGACCATCCGGCCGAAGGTGCTGTGTACCCGGCCTTCTCGCCCGACAGCCGATGGCTCGTCGTGGCCGGCAGGCAGATGTCGCTGCGGGTGTGGGACGCGCAAACGCAGGATGCCGGCACCCGACCGGTGTTCGAGACACCGCCGGACGGCGGCACCGAACATCTTCTGTCGGTGGCGTTCTCGCCCGACGGTCGCACGGTCGCGGCCGGCACCACCGGCCGCCACGTACTGCGTTGGGACATGGCCGATCCCGCGGTACCCGTGCCCCTGGCCGCCCTCGAAGGATTCACCAGCTATGTCAACACCGTCGCGTTCGCTCCGGACGGTCGTCGCCTGGTCGCGGGCAGCTCCGACAACACCGTCCGCATCTGGCGGACGGAACGACTCCCGACGCCGCCGAATCGACCACGACACTGCCCGGTTCGAATCCCGTGACCTCGGTCGTCTTCACCGACGAGGGTCGCGCAGTGCTCACCGCGGCACTGGACGGTTCGGTGGGATGGTGGCCGGTGCCCGGCCCGGTCCTGCCCGCGGACGAAGCCGTCTACGTCACTCCCGTCGATGCGGACGGCACCCTCGTCCTCTTCGGTCAGGGACGGTCGAATGCCCTGCCGCTGTGGAACATCGCCGACCCCGGTGCGGCGGCGGAACAACCGTCCCTGAGTCCGCCCGTCGAGGACCGGTTCAGTGGTGCCGCAGCGCTGTCGAAGACCGGATCGCTCGCTGCAGCGGGAACATCCGGCGGATCCGTGCACCTGTGGGATCTGACGGACCCCGCGGCGCCGCAGTTCGCCGGGACCGCCGAGGGCGTCGTCGCGGCGTCGTCGGAGTGGTCGAGTTCGCTCCCGACCGACCCGTCGTCGCGGTAACGGCGACGGAGGACGCGAAGGTCGCGATCGTCGACGCCTCCGATCCGGTTGCTCCGCGCGTTGTCGGCACCTTCGAGGCCGACGACTATCCGTACATGCTGTCGTGGCATCCCACTGCCGACATCGTGGCCGCGGCGAGCGCCGGTGGCCTCGTCGAACTGTGGGATCTCTCCGATCCCGCCGACCCGACGCGGATCTCCGAGCTCTCCGGGTTCGAGAGTCAGGCGCAGACGGTCGCGTTCGGTGGCGATGGAACGGTCCTCGCCGCCGCGAGCGCCGACGCAGTGTGCGCCTGTGGGATGTCGCGGACCTGCCGCCCCGCGCGAACTGGCGCGGATCACCGGGCCTGCGGACGCGGTGTATTCGCTGCACTTCTCCCCCGACGGGAATCGTCTCGCGGCCGGCGTCGGCGACGGGTCGGCGTGGATCTGGGACGTCACCCGGCCGGACTCCCCCACCACCCACGCGGTGCTCGCCGCCTACGGAAGCCGGGTCTACGACGCCACCTTCGCGCACAACGGAGCGGTGCTCGTCGGAGGCGGTCCGGACCGTTCCGTGCGACTGTGGCAACTCGACCCCGAGACCGTCGAGGCGACACTGTGTTCCACCGTCGGCACTCCGGTGACCGAGGACGAATGGGAACGGCATCTGCCGGGTGTTCCCTTCCGGCCGCCGTGCGGCGACACGGCGTGAATCGGAAGGGACGGAAGATGTTCCGACCGAGCCGGATTCATCCGATTGCAGGATACGCCCAGGCCGCGCGGTGTGGGAACGTCCCTCATGGGGGATTCAACGCATCGATCATCGGAGGAAGCATGTCTCGTATTCGCAGGTCGGGTCTGCGCGCGGTTCTGACGGCGGTCACGGTGGCGGCGGTCGCATTCGGTGCGCCCGTTGCCGCTTCGGCCGCTCCCACCGGCAGCGCCGGCAGCAACGATCTGCCGGGCAGTGTCGCCGATCTGCCGGCAGTGTGTCCGAACTGCCCGGCAGCGTGATGGATCTGGGGGCCCGTGCGATCGATCTGGCAGCGTGATCCTGGAGAACGGATCGTCGCTGCCGACGACACAGCAGTGCAACCAGTCGCGGCAGTCGGGAGGGGAAGGCGTCACCAGCACCTACCACGAGTTGGGTCGCAGCGGTCCCACGTCGTTCCTGCTCGACTGGGAGACCTACGACGTTCCCGACCGGATCCAGGTGTTCTACGGGGGTTCCCAGATCTACGACACCGGTCGTATCGGTGACAGCATCAACGAAGGCACCGGATCGGCAGTGGTGAACGTGCCGGCCGGGAGCGCGACCTCGGTTCTCGTCCGAGTGACCGGTGATCCCGGGACGGACTGGGACTACCTGGTCAACTGCCCGATCCTCTGACGGTCAGATCCGTAGGGCGGTGAACGGCGCGACCGGGATGTTGCGCACGACGAACCACACCGCCGTCAGGGCCAGCACGAGGTGCGGGGTCCACCGGTATCGCGTCCATCGCGGCATCGGTGTGCCCCGCACCCGGCCCCACGTCCACAGACCGAAGACCACGGTGAGCACGGCCAGCGCGACGAGACCGAGGGCGTTGTAGTGCAACGCTGCCGGTACGTCGAGATGGACGAGTGAGTACAACATCCGTGACGAACCGCAACCGGGACACAGGATTCCGAACAGTGAATAGGTGGGGCACGGCGGGATGACCCCACCCGGCGTGGTCGGGTCGGCCCACGCCACCGCTGCGCACACCGCGACCGCACCACGGCGATCGCCATGGGGCTGCGAGCGCGCGCCTCGTCCTCATCGCACCGGGCGCTCCTCGAGCCGGGCGCGCACCCCGGGCCATTCGTCGTCCGTGAGGGAGAACAGGGCGGTGGTCCGCCAGCTGCCGTCACGGCGCCTGCGGTGCTTGCGGAGCAGACCCTCCTCGGTGGCGCCGAGCCGGCGCAGAGCGTCGCGCGAACGGGTGTTGCGTTCGTCGGCGTGCCACGTCACGCGTACGGCCCCGAGGTCGTCGAATGCGCGCTGCAGCAGAAGCAGTTTCGACTCGCTGTTCACGTGGGTGCGCTGCACTCGCGTCGACAACCAGGTGTACCCGATCACCAATGTGCGGTGGGCCGGTTCGAGCAGGTAGTAGGACGTCGATCCCAGCACCTCACCGGTCGTCCTGTCGACGATCGCGTAGGGCAACCGGGACGGATCGGCCACCGCCTCGCGCACGAAGGTGCGCGCGTCGTCGAGGTCGCGGATCACGAGGTGCGCCCAGGCGAAAATCGTGTCGGGATCGTCGGCGGCTTCCAGCAACCCTTCGGCGTACGCGTCGGTGAGGGGCTCGAGCCGGATACGGGGACCCTCGAGGACGGGATGTTCCGTCCAACTGTCGTTCATCACGTTCTCCCGGTCGTCGTCGGACGGCGAGCGTAGTCCGTTCGTTCCGTCTGCTGCCACGGAGTTCGGGGCGCGACGCGCAGGAAGACGAAGAACAGCACGACCAGCAGGACCGCGCGTCCCCACACTCCGATGTGGACGAGCGTGAGCGGCAGGGCCATGTCCGTTTCGCCGGCGGTCGCGGCGAACCACCGGAAGATGCCGATGCCGATGGCGAGGTCGGCGAGGAGATAAGCGGCGACGAGACCCCACGGCACGCGCAGCAGGATCAGCAGTGGCAGCAGCCACAGCGTGTACTGCGGTGAGTGCACCTTGTGGAAGAGCATGAACCCGCACAGCATCGCGGCCCCGGTCCCGAGCCACGGATAGACGCCGTCGCGGAGGTATCGGCGCCATCCGAACCACAGAGCGAGCGCGAACGACAGCGCGACCAGCGTCGGCGACAACTGGGCCACCAGCTCGTTGTACTGGGGAGTGTTCTCGTATTCCTGGTAGCCGCCCATCAACGGCCGCAGACCCCAGTACCAGATGGAGTTGCTGGTCCCGTCCGCTTCCCGGTTCTGCTGGAAGGCGAACGACGCGCGCCAGCCCTCGTAGCCGAGGATCGCGAAGGGCAGGTTGATCGCGGCGACCGTCGCTGCCGCCGTGCCCGCGACGGCGAGGGCGCCGGGGACGTCCCGCTTCCGGTCGGGTGAGCTCCCGCCGGTGAGGACATAGGCGATGAGCGGCAGCACGAAGATGCCCGGATAGAGCTTGAGACAGAAGCCCACGCCCAGCAGCACCGCCGCGACCACTCCGCGAGTCCGCAGCGACCAGCGTTCGATCGTCAGCACCGCGACGGCGGCGACGGTGACCGCCACGACCGGCAGGTCCCAGTTGAGGAAGGCGTAGAGCACGAGCGGCGGCGTGAGCGACCACGTCAGCGCTGCCCACCCCGCCATCCGGGCGAGCAACCACGCGGTGATCAGCCGAAGGGGGCGAGCAACCACGCCGACTGCAGGAGGAACTCCGCGTCGGTGTGGGCACCGATCGCCCCGATCCACATGAGCACCCCGCTGAGCACGGGGTACTCGACGGTGCCCCCGGTCAGCGCTCCCGACGAGGTGATGCCCCCGTCGACGAAGGGGAAGAGGTGGAGGTTGATGCCGCGGCCGATCCACAACTGCTGGATGTCGGAATAACAGACGTCCGCGTCCTTGATGTCCTCGAACCGCAGCGTGCGGCCCTCGGCGTCGAAGGTGGGGCCGGCGCACCGGGCCTTGTTCAGGTAGCCGAACCACATCATCACCGCGCACGTCAGGACGGCGACGAGCGAGACGGTCCCGGAGCTCGTGCGCATGTCCTCACCCTAGGACAAAACCCCTGCCCGCGACGGTCGGCGATTTCGCTGGTCGCCGGGCCGTCGTGTACCCTTCATGGGTTGCTGACGCAACGACCCTCCTGTCACGGAACGTCCGTGACCGTTCACAGTCCATAGGAGGTGATGAGGTCTTATGCGTCATTACGAATTGATGATCATCCTGGACCCCAGCCTGGACGAGCGCACCGTCGCTCCCTCGCTGGAGACGTTCCTCAACGTCATTCGCCAGGAAGGCGGCAAGGTCGACAAGGTCGACGTGTGGGGTAAGCGCCGTCTCGCCTACGAGATCGCCAAGAACAGCGAAGGCATCTACGCGGTGATCGACATCAGCGCGACGCCTGCTGCCGTTGCAGAGCTGGATCGCCAGCTCGGCCTGAACGAGTCGGTGCTCCGCACCAAGGTTCTGCGCCACGGCAAGTGAGCCTGTCGGCGCCGGGCCGTAGGCTCTGGCGCATCAGGACTCCCCACACTGCAGGAGGAACCACATGGCAGGCGACACCGTCATCACCGTGGTCGGCAATCTGACCGCCGACCCCGAACTGCGTTTCACCCCCGCGGGTGCTGCGGTTGCGAACTTCACCGTTGCATCCACGCCCCGCGTGTTCGACCGTCAGTCCAACGAATGGAAGGACGGCGAGGCTCTGTTCCTGCGCTGCAACATCTGGCGTGAGGCAGCGGAGAACGTGGCCGAGAGCTTGACTCGCGGCTCGCGTGTGATCGTGCAGGGCCGGCTCAAGCAGCGCAGCTACGAGACGCGTGAAGGTGAGAAGCGCACTGTCGTGGAGCTCGAGGTCGACGAGATCGGCCCCTCGCTCCGTTACGCCACGGCCAAGGTCACCAAGGCCGGTCGCGGTGGCGGTGGCGGAGGCTTCGGTGGTTCCTCCGGTGGATCGGGCGGTGGCCGTCCCGCTCAGAACACGAACGTCGGCGGAGACGACCCGTGGGCGACGCCCCGCAGTCGGGCTCCTTCGGTGGTTCCGGGGACGACGAGCCTCCGTTCTGATCCGACCTCGATCGGAACATCCAAAATTACGGAGAACGACCATGCCTAAGTCGCCCGCGCGCGAGAAGGTTTTGAAGAAGAAGGTCTGCACCTTCTGCAAGGAAAAGAACGTGCAGATCGATTACAAGGACACGACGCTGCTGCGCAAGTACGTCAGCGATCGCGGCAAGATCCGCGCTCGCCGCGTCACCGGCAACTGCGTGCAGCACCAGCGCGACGTCGCTGTTGCTGTCAAGAACTCTCGTGAGGTGGCTCTGCTCCCTTACGTCTCGACGACTCGCTGAGGAAAGGGAGGGACACGATGAAGCTCATCCTTACTGCTGACGTGGACAACCTCGGTGCGCCTGGCGACACCGTTGAGGTCAAGGACGGCTACGGCCGCAACTACCTGCTGCCCCGCGGCCTGGCGATCGTCGCCACCCGTGGTGCCCAGAAGCAGGTCGAGGGCATCCGCCGTGCTCAGGAGGCTCGCGCCGTGCGTGGCCTCGAGCACGCCCAGGAGCTCAAGGCCGCCATCGAGGGCCTCGAGGACGTCTCGCTGAGCGTCAAGACCTCGAGCGACTCGGGCAAGCTGTTCGGCTCGGTCACCGCTGCCGATGTCGCCGGTGCTCTCAAGGCTGCCGGTGGCCCGGTTGTCGACAAGCGCATCGTCGAGCTGCCCAAGGCTCACATCAAGGCGACCGGTAAGCACCAGATCGTCGTGAAGCTGCACCCGGATGTCACCGCGAAGTTCACGCTGAACGTCGTGGCTGCCTGATTCCGGCCCCTCGAGGAGCCCCGCGCCTGGTCGGCGTGGGGCTCCTCGTCGTCTGTGCACAGCCTGTGGATAAACCGGGGGGTAAACCACACCGTTGTGACTCCTCGGAATGTCGTTCGGGGAACGAATGGGTGAACACGCCCGGCCCTCCGACACGCCGAAATTCTTTTTCTCCACAGGTGTGAACAGGCGTTTTTCCGCTCCTACCTGCAGTTATGGGAGATGTGAGATGTGTTGTCCCCAGGTTGTGCACATCCGGTGCACAAGGCTGTCCTCCTCTTTCCACAATTCATCCCCAACTGTGTGCACAACCCGAGTTGTGGAGGGTCATCCCGATCCCTAACGTCGGGCGCACGACTCCACACACAGGATGTCGGTAGGGGCGAGTAGAACCGGACACGAAACCCCGGGTACCGACACCGGGAGTGCGTGCAGGTATCCGCCGGAGCACGGCGCGCCGGACGGGGACATGTGGAGGAAGGCAGGCACTGCAGTGGCCGTCGTTGACGATCGTGGAAATCCCGAATATTCGGGACCTCCCGAGGAACCGAGTGGAGACTTCGGTCGACAGCCCCCTCAGGATCTCGTAGCCGAGCAGTCCGTGCTCGGCGGCATGCTGCTGAGCAAGGACGCCATCGCCGACGTCCTCGAAGTGCTGAGGCCCGGCGACTTCTACCGCCCGGCCCACCAGGCCGTGTACGACGCGATCCTCGATCTCTACAGCCGCGGCGAACCCGCCGACCCGGTCACCGTGTCGGCCGAACTCGACCGGCGCGGCGAACTCAAGCGTCTCGGCGGAGCGCCTACCTCGTCACGCTCACCCAGACCGTCCCCACCGCGGCCAACGCGCACTACGCCGAGATCGTCGCCGAGAAGGCCGTCCTGCGCCGTCTCGTCGAGGCGGGCACCCGCATCGTCCAGTACGGCTACGCCGGCGCCGACGGCCAGGACGTCGCCGAGATCGTCGACCGCGCGCAGGCCGAGGTCTTCGAGGTCGCCGAACGACGCACCACCGAAGACTTCGTGCCGCTCGAAGAGCTCCTGCAGCCCACGATGGACGAGATCGACTCCATCGCCAGCCGCGGCGGTATCTCCCTCGGCGTGCCCACCGGCTTCGCCGAACTCGACGAGCTCACCAACGGGTTGCACGCCGGCCAGATGATCATCGTCGCCGCGCGTCCCGGTGTGGGTAAGGCGCTCGCCCTCGACACTCCCCTGCCTACCCCCACCGGCTGGACCACGATGGGCGAGGTCGGTGTGGGCGACGAACTCCTCGGTGCCGACGGCCGCCCCACCCGCGTCCTCGCCGCCACCGAGGTCATGCACGGCCGTCCGTGCTTCGACGTCGTGTTCTCCGACGGCACCGTGATCGTCGCCGACGAGCAGCACCAGTGGCGCACCGGCGACGGCGCGATCCGCACCACGGGCGAACTCGCCGCCTCCGCCGACGCCGGGCACACCGTCGCGAACACCGAGGCACTGTCGTTCCCGGCAGCCGAGCTGCCCGTCTCCCCCTTCACGCTCGGTGCGTGGCTGGGCGGCCCGTCGTCCGATCCCGAACTGCACATGCGTATCGACGGCGAAGGTGGTTTCACGAGCGCCCTCGTCGCGCTCGGCGCACACATCCCTGCCGAGTACCAGCGGGCATCCGAACCGCAGCGTCGCGAACTCCTCGCGGGCCTGCTCGACGCCGGTGGAGAGATCGACGACGACGGCACCATCCGGTTCGTCGGCTCGTCCGAGCGTCTGGCGCAGGGCGTCGCCGAACTCCTGTCGGGCCTCGGTTACGCACCGGTGCTCGACGGCACCGAGATCTCCTTCTCCGCCGACGACGATGTCTTCGTCCTGCCCAGTAAGGCCGTGCGGCACAAGGAATGCCGTGCCGCAGCGTCGCGGGAGCGCCGTATCGTCGCCGTCCGCCCGGTTCCCTCGGTCCCGGTGCGGTGTGTCGAGGTCGACGGCGACCACATGTACCTCGCGGGTCGCGCGATGGTGCCCACGCACAATTCCACGCTGAGCATGGACTTCATGCGGTCGTGCTCCATCAAGCACGGCATGGCCTCGGTCATCTTCTCTCTCGAGATGGGCAAGACCGAGATCGTCATGCGTCTGCTGTCCGCGGAGGCGAAGATCAAGCTCGGCGACATGCGATCCGGACGCATGACCGACGACGACTGGACGCGTCTCGCCCGTCGCATGAGCGAGATCAGCGAGGCGCCGTTGTTCATCGACGACTCGCCGAACCTCACGATGATGGAGATCCGCGCAAAAGCGCGGCGGCTCAAGCAGAAACACGACATCCGTCTCATCGTCATCGACTACCTGCAGCTCATGTCGTCCGGCAAGAAGGTCGAGTCGCGTCAGCAGGAGGTCTCCGAATTCTCGCGTAGCCTCAAGCTTCTCGCGAAGGAACTCGAGGTTCCGGTCGTCGCGGTGTGTCAGCTCAACCGTGGTCCCGAGCAGCGCACCGACAAGCGGCCGCAGGTCTCCGACCTCCGTGAGTCGGGCTGCCTGCCGGCGTCCACGCGCATCATGCGCGCCGACACCGGTGCCGAGGTCACGCTCGGCGAGCTGCTCGAGTCGGGCGAACAGCCCCTCGTGTGGTCGCTCGACGAACGCATGCGGATGGTCGTCCGGCCGATGGTGAAGGTCTTCCCCAGCGGCCGTAAGGAAGTCTTCCGGTTGGAGCTGGCCTCGGGGCGTCGTGTCGAAGCCACCGCGAACCATCCCTTCCTCACCATCGACGGCTGGATGCCGTTGGGCGAGTTGGTTGCCGGTGAGCGTGTCGCAGTGCCGCGTGCGGTGCCCGCACCCCTCGACGTGATACCCGCATCCGACGACGAGGTGGCCGCTCTCGCGGACACCGCCGTGGCCGGCCGACTCATCCCCACCCGCGCGTTCTCGCTCCCCAAGGAACAGGTCGCCGAACTCGTCTGCCACATCTGGGAAGACAGCGGTGAGGTCGCATGGGATGCAGGCGCTGCCCGCGCCGTCGTCCGCTACCGGTCGGCGGATCGTCGTCTCGCCGACGACCTCGCGCGCCTGCTCCTGCGCATCGGCGTGTTCGCGCGGATCACCGATGCCGGCGAGGCTGGGACCTCACGGTCACCGGAGCGGAGAACCAGGCGGTCTTCCTCCACGACGTGGGCAAGCACGGAACCGCGGCGCAGTGGGTCCTGGCGCAACTGGGACCGAAGCTCGTCAAGCACAGCCCCGACACCGTCACCCCCGAGATCGAAGCCGAGCTCGGCGAACTTCTCGCCGTCGAACAGCTCGCCCGATCGGGCCGGTCGCGTCCGCCATCCCGCGGAACACCGAGGGTGCACGCTCGCGGCTCGCCCGGGTTGCCGATGTCCTCGACACGGCCGACATCGACATGGTCGCCACCAACAACGTGTTCTGGGACGAGATCGTCTCCGTCACGAGTCTCGGCGAGCAGGACTCTACGACGGAACAGTGCCCGGCACACACAATTTCGTCGCCGACGGCATCGCGGTGCACAACAGCCTCGAGCAGGACGCCGACATGGTCATCCTGCTGCACCGCCCCGACGCGTTCGAGCGCGACGACCCGCGTGGTGGCGAGGCCGACCTCATCGTCGGCAAGCACCGTAACGGCCCGACCGCGACCATCACCGTTGCGCACCAGCTGCACCTGTCGCGGTTCGTGGACATGGCGCGAGGCTGATACGAGTCGTCGCCCCGCCCGGCGGCCGGGGCGACAGATCGTGTCCCGAGGACGTGAACCTTCGGCGAAAGACGTTCAGCAGCAGGTAGGTGCGGCTCCTGTCGTCGAAGGCTGGTTCTGGCGCTCGTCTGCCGTGTTCGCGGTGCAGCACGCCACGTCGTCGGTCTCTCGCGGGCCGTCGAGATGCTGCGGGCTCGACCCGAAGGTCTCCGAATCGGCCAGGACGGTGTACACCTCCCACTTCTCCCCTGCCGGACCCGTCACCCACGCCTTGTCCTGCGTGGCGTAGCAACAGGTCGTGCCCATCTCCTCGTCGGCGAACAGGCCCGCTTCGGTCAATCGGGCGATCTCGGTGTGCACCTTCTCGGACGAGTCGACCTCGACCCCGAGATGGTTGATCGTGCCGCCCTTGCCGGGTTCTCGAACAGCACCAGCTTCAACGGTGGATCGGCGATCGCGAAGTTGGCGTAGCCCGGTTCGAGCTTGGCCGGTTCGGTACCGAACAGTGTCGAGTAGAAGGCGACCGCTTCGGGCAGGTCGTCGACGTCGAGAGCGAACTGGATGCGTGACATGACAACCTCCACCTGTGTGACATATATCGAATTAACGCTCACAGGATGCTCCTATATTTCGACATATGTCAAGAAGGTGGTTAGGCTCGAATCATGCCGAAAGCTCTACCCGTGATCGATGTCCGCGCCCGATCTGCTGTGCGCCGGTATCGGCTGCGCCGATGAGTGACGATGCCGCCCTCGAAGTCGCGTTGAGGTTGAAGGCCCTGGCCGACCCGGTGCGCATCAAGCTCATGTCGATCCTGCTCACTGCAGACGAAGGTGCGGTGTGCACATGTGATCTTGCAACCGGTGTCGATCTCGCGGAATCCACGGTGAGCCATCACCTCGGACAACTGCGCAAGGCGGGCATGGTCGAATCCGAGCGGCGCGGGATGAACGTCTATCACCGTGCCCGCTCCGAGTCCCTCGAGCGCTCAGGGTCGTCCTGGATCCGAACTGCTGCCGCTGACGGTCGCAGACATATCCTCGAGGTGGAGAAACGGCGAGGAAGGTAGTGATGACGTTCATCAAGATGTGCGGGCTGCAGGACGAGGCGACGGTCGATCTCGCCGTCGAACTGGGCGTCGACGCGGTCGGTTTCGTCCTTGCCGAGAGTCCTCGTCGCATCTCCCCCGACCGGGCCGCGACGCTCCGCCCCCGCGTGCCGGCGGAAACACTCGCCGTCGGCGTCTACGTGAAGATGCCCCTCGACGAGATCATCGCGACGGCGCGGGCCGCGAATCTCGATCACGTCCAGGTGCACGACCTTCGGTCGGCCGACGACGTGCGCGTGCTGCACGACGCTGGATTCACGGTGATCCGTGCCGTCAACACCGGAGGAGCCGAGGCGCTGTCGGAGGACTACGGGGCCGACCTGCTGCTCGTCGACGGTGCCGTCGCCGGTGCCGGGAAGACGTGGGACTGGCAGGACGCAGTGCCTGCCGTCCGGTCGGTGGGTCCTCGCGGGCGGGCTGAACCCCGACAATGTCGAGAGGGCGCTTGCCGCGTCCGGGGCGTGGGGTGTCGACGTCTCCAGCGGCATCGAGGCCGAACGCGGCGTCAAGGATCCCGGTCTCATGCGGCGTTCGCGCAGGCGGTCCGGAGAAGCGCCCCGGAGTGACCCGTCCGGGGGATCCGGCGGCGTCAGTGCGTGGCGTCGGCCTTCTTCCGCCGCGGGATCAGGTGCATGATCAGCACGACGATCGCGCCCACGATCAGGCCCACCAGAGCGGATGCCACGGTCCCCGCGGTCCACGACAGCACGCCGCCGAATCCGCCGTGCACGAGCTCGCCGAACCAGTGCTCGAGATCGTGGAGACGATCGGCAGGCCAATGGAATCCGGCCTCGCCGACGTTGACGAGCAGGATGTGCCCACCGACCCACAGCATGGCGGCGATCCCGACCACGGTGAGAACGGTCATCAGCTTCGGCATCGCCGTCACGAGACCGCGACCGACGCGCTGAGCGAAGGTCGATTTCCGTTTCGCGAGCGCCAGGCCGACATCGTCCATCTTCACGATCAGGCGACCACGCCGTAGACCAGGACGGTGATGAGGACGGCGACGACGAGGAGGACGAGCAGTCGGGTCAGGAAGGTTCGTCCTCGACCGTGGCCAGCGAGATCACCATGATCTCGGCCGACAGGATCAGGTCGGTGCGGATCGCGCCGCCGATCATGGCCTTCTCGAACTCGGGGCCCTTCTCCGCCGCGGTGGCCTCTTCTTCGTGGTGGCCGCCGGTGAGCGCTTCGTAGACCTTCTCGGCACCCTCGTAGCAGAGGAACAGACCACCGGCGATGAGCAGATACGGCAGGGCCTGCGGGAGGAACTGACTCAGGATCATCGCGACCGGCAGGATGATCAGGAGCTTGTTGCGGATCGACCCGATCGCGATCTTGCGGATGATCGGCAGTTCGCGATCGGGGGTGAACCCGTGCACGTAGCGAGGGGTGACGGCCGTGTCGTCGACGACCACGCCCGCTGCTTTGACGCTCGCCCTGCCGGCTGCGGCGCCGATGTCGTCTATGGATGCCGCGGCTGCCTTCGCAAGTACCGCGACGTCGTCCAGAAGGGCGACGAGACCACCAGCCACGGGAACCTCCCACAGTTCGGCTGTACCGAGCCGATCGACCGACACGCGATTACGAGTCGTCTCAGAACGCTACCGGACCTGCGATGACGTGCAACGCGGTGTCCGGAGCATGTCGGGGACGACTTCGTCCACACCGGGCGCCCTACGCGGACGCCCGGCGTGACAGATCTGTGGGTACCCGCTGGATGCGGTTGCCGAACTCGATCATGCCGGCGACGTCAGTTCGGCGATCAGCGCCTCGACCTTCGTCCGTATCTCGTCACGGATCGGACGCACGGCGTCGATTCCTCGTCCGGCCGGGTCGTCGAGCACCCAGTCCCGGTAGGACGTACCGGGGAACACCGGGCAGGTGTCGCCGCAGCCCATCGTGATCACGACGTCGGAGGCCTGCACGGCGTCGGCGGTGAGGATCTTCGGGTTCTCGCCGGAGATGTCGATGCCGACCTCGGCCATCGCTGCGACCGCAGCAGGGTTCACCTCGGGGGCGGGTGCGGACCCGGCGGAACGGACTGTGATGCGGTCCCCCGCGAGATGACTCAGGAACCCGGCGGCCATCTGGGACCGACCGGCATTGTGCACGCACACGAACAACACCGACGGGACCGTGGTCACGACGCACCTCCGGCGCGTGCGGCGAAACGTGTACGCAGAGCCAGAGCCACGTACACGAGTGCGACGAGGACGGGCACTTCGATGAGTGGTCCGACGACTCCAGCCAGGGCCTGCCCGGACGCGACGCCGAACGTGCCGATCGCGACGGCGATGGCGAGTTCGAAATTGTTGCCCGCGGCGGTGAAGGCGAGTGTGGTGGTGCGTTCGTAGCCGAGTCCTACTGCAGCGCCGAACAGATACCCGCTTCCCCACATGATCGCGAAGTACGCCAGCAGGGGCAGCGCGATGCGTACGACGTCGAGTGGTCGCGAGGTGATCTGTTCGCCTTGCAGCGCGAACAGGATCACGATGGTGAACAGCAGTCCGTACAGCGCCCACGGTCCGATGCGCGGCAGGAAGGTCTGCTCGTACCAGCTGCGGCCCTTGGCCTTCTCGCCGAATCGACGAGTGAGGAAACCGGCGACGAGCGGGATTCCGAGGAAGATCAGCACGGATTTCGCGATTTCCCACGGGGAGACGTCGAGACCGGTCTGCTCGAGGCCGAGCCATCCGGGCAGCACCGACAGGTAGAACCAGCCGAGAGCGGCGAACATGATCACCTGGAAGACCGAGTTGATCGCGACCAGCACGGCTGCGGCTTCCCGGTCGCCGCACGCCAGGTCGTTCCAGATGATCACCATCGCGATGCAGCGCGCGAGGCCGACGATGATCAGACCGGTGCGGTATTCGGGCAGATCCGGCAGCATCAGCCACGCGAGCGCGAACATCAGTGCGGGACCGACGATCCAGTTGAGGATCAGCGACGAGATCAACAGGGTGCGGTCGCCGGTGACCGTGTCGAGACGGTCGTAGCGCACCTTCGCCAGCACCGGTACATCATGATCAGCAGACCGAGGGCGATCGGCAGCGAGATTCCGTCGATCTCGATGAAACCCAGGGCTTCCCCGAGTCCGGGAATCATGCGGCCTAGCAGCAGGCCGACGACGATGGCGGTGCCGATCCACACGGGAAGGAAGCGGTCGAGTGTCGACATCCTGCCCATCACGGGAGTGTCCACCGCGGTGCGCTCACTCATGCGGGTACCTCGGTCGACTCGATCCCGAGCACATCGGAGAGTTGCCGTAATGCAGCCGGAACCACCCAGTAGTACACCCACGTTCCGCGACGCTCGCACTCGAGCAGGCCTGCCTCGCGCAGAACTCTGAGGTGGTGCGAGATCGTCGGTTGGGACAGATCGAACGATCCCGAGATGTCGCACACGCACGCCTCACCGCCGGCATGGCTCGCGACGAGCGACAGCAACCGCAGACGCACCGGATCGCCGAGGGCTTTGAACATCCGGGCGAGGTCGACGGCGCGATCGCCCGTCAGGGGTTGGCGCACGAGCGGAGAGCAGCAGGCGTCGTCGCCCGCGAGATCTTGATTCGACACACGTCTATATTGACAGATGTCGAATCTACGGACGGATCCGGACGGTGAAGCTGCCCGGATCGGACACGGAACAATGGCGGCATGGCCAACTCGCCGTCCGGTGACTCGATGCTCGACCGCGTCGTCCGCATCCTCGAGTCGTTCGACGACACCCAACCCCGCCTGACGGTCGGGAGTCTCGCCCGCAGGTCCGGCATCCCGCAGGCCACGACCTACCGGCTCGTCGGCGAGCTGGTGCAACACGGTCTGCTCACCCGGGACGACGACGGCCGGGTACGGCTCGGTCTGCGCCTGTGGGAACTCGTCGCGCGCAGTGCACCCGCACGGGATCTACGGGAGGCGGCGCTGCCCTTCCTGCAGGACGTGCAGTCGGTGGTGCACCAGCACACCCAGCTCGCGGTCCTGCAGGACGACGAGGTCCTCGTCCTCGAGCGGCTGTCGGCGTCCGATTCGGTGGTCAACCAGGCCTCGGTCGCGCGTCGGCTCCCCGTCCACGACACGTCGCTGGGCATGTCGATGCTCGCGTTCTCACCTGCGGAGGTGCAGGAAACCTATCGGCGACGACATCCCGAGGTGGAGAAGCGGTTCGCTGCGACGACGAGGATTTCCGTCGCGCGCTCGCGGAGGTCCGCCGCCGGGGTTATGCGCGCTTCGACGGTGTGCTCGACGAGGGCACCACGGGCATCGCGGTGCCCGTCCTCGCACGGTCGGGTCATGCCATGGCGGCGCTCGGCGTGGTGGTGCCCACCGGTGCGTCCCGGCAGCAGGCCGTCGTGCCCGTCCTCATGGCCGCTGCCCGCGGAATCGCGCGCGGAGTCGGCGAGCGTCCCCCGGACTGACCCGATCGTTTTCTCATTGAACGAGAAGTCGGCGTGTGCGGTGGGTGAGGCGCACGACACTCGACGGGACGCGAATCGGATACGCGCAGCGAAGGACGAACACATGAACGCAACCCGTACGGTCGTCACCACCGAGGTCGGCATCGTCGGCGGCGGCCCGGCAGGTCTCATGCTCTCCCACCTCCTCGCGAAGGCGGGAATCGACAATATCGTCGTCGAGAAGCGTGATCACGAGACCATCCGGACCACCCACCGTGCGGGCATCCTCGAGCACGGCTCGGTGTCGCTGCTCACCGAGAGCGGAGTCGACACCCGTGTCCTGAACGAAGGGCACCGCCACGACGGCATCGATCTGCGCTTCGGAGGCGAGAGCCACCGCATCGATTTCCGGGACCTCGTGGGTGAGTCGGTGTGGTTGTATCCGCAGAACGAGGTTTTCGTCGACCTGGCCGCCTCGCGCGAACGCGACGGTGGCGATGTGCGCTACAGCGTCTGCGACACAGAGGTTCTCGACATCACCACCGACACACCCAAGATCCGGTTCACCGAATCCGACGGCACGCCGGTCGAGATCCGGTGCCGATTCCTCGTCGGAGCCGACGGATCACAGAGCATCTGCCGCAAGGCGATTCCGGGGGACGTCCGTACCGATCACTTCATCGAGTACCCCTTCGCATGGTTCGGGATCCTCACCGAGGCTCCGCCGAGTGCGCCCGAGTTGATCTATGCGCGTTCGGATCACGGATTCGCCTCATCAGCCAGCGCAACGAGTCGGTGCAGCGGATGTACTTCCAGTGCGATCCGTCCGAGGACGCGTCGGCGTGGAGCGAGGACCGGATCTGGGACGAACTGCAGCGGCGTGTCGACGGCCCCGACGGTTTCGAACTGAAGCGCGGCCGGATCTTCGAGCAGATGGTCCTGCCCTTCCGTTCGTACGTGTGCGAACCGATGCGGCACGGAAACCTCTTCCTGGCAGGCGATGCCGGCCACACCGTTCCGCCGACCGGTGCCAAGGGACTCAACCTCGCCCTGGCCGACGTCCGGGTGCTCTTCCGCGCGCTCGACTCGTTCTTCTCCACCGGCTCGTCCGACCTGCTCGACGCCTACAGCGACACGGCGCTGCAGCGCGTGTGGAAGGCGCAGAACTTCTCGTACTGGATGACCTCGATGCTCCACACCCGTGAGGACGCAACGTCGTTCGAGAACAAGCGGGCGCTGGGTGAACTCGCCGGGGTCGTCGGTTCCCGGTACGGGCAGCAGTATCTCGCGGAGGCGTACACGGGCTGGCCCGACCGCTGATCGTCAGGGCGTGCGGGCCAGGAGTTCGTCGAGCCGATCGAGAACCCGCCTGTTGAGGAGGGTGCGGTTGCCCATCTCGCAATGCCCACCCGCACCCTCGGCGTCGGTGAACGGGATGAGAGTCACCGTGTCGCCGAGCCGATCTCCGAATGTTCCCGCACCGCGTGCGAGGGCATCGCTCTCGGCCGCCGTCACCACGACCGGGCACGAGATGCGTTCCCCGACCTCGTCGAGCGTGTACTCGTTCAGTGCCGCGAACAGTTCCCGGATGTCCGAGACTCCGTTGACCCAGAATCCGCGCGAGACGAGTTTCCAGCGCAGCGACGGATCCGCCTGCACCGCAGCCATGATCGCGTCGGCGTCCTGCGTGTGCATCGAGAGAGGATCGTCCAGGACCTCGGGGGACAGGCCGAATGCTGCCCCGAGGGCCCGGGTGCCGGCCGCGACGCTCCACTGACCGGGATCGGCGACCACCGCTGCCAGGCGATGCTCACCGGACGCTGCGCGCGGCGCGAGATACCCCCCGAGACTCCATCCGCTCAGGACGATGCGTTCGGGGTCCACGATGGGGGAGGCCGTCGCATGATCGATCACCGCGCGCACGACCACTTCCCAGTCCGGGCGCATCGGCATGTTCTGCTTGTAGAGCATCTCGCCCTGACCCGGTCCGTCGAACAGGAGACAGTGGTAGCCGCGTCGCAGTGCCGCCACCGCCGACGCGAAGAACATGTCGGTGATCGTGGCGTCGTATCCGTTGGTGAAGACGATGAGCGGCCGCACGTTGCTCTCGTGACCGGGTGCGGGGATCAGGTAGCCCGGCAACGTGGTGTCCTCGAACGGAATCCTGGCAGCCTTCACGGGTGTGTCCCCGATCGCCAGCCCGGCATCGAAGGCCGCGACCTGCTTGTCGAAGGCAGCGATCAGACGCGGGTCGACCGGGGATCCGTACAGCGGGTGATAGGCGGTCGCGTAGTAGGCGCTCGCCCGCAGGAACAACTCGCGGGCCGAGTCGTCGTGCCCGGCGGCCGCACAGGTCTCCGCTTCGGCGACGAGACGGTCCCCGGCCTCGACCCATGCCCCGTAGAAGTCCGCGTCGTCACCGTCCCCCACCTGCCGGGCCACTGCGGCGATCTCACCGAAGTCGGCACCACCGTAGGGGATGTAGCCAATGGCCAGGTTCCGAACTCGTCGTGCAGATGATCGTGGAAGAGCAGACCCATGCCGGTGCTCCTTCGAGCCGAGGTTCGCGAATCGGGGTTCTCCCTGCACGGTGACGGCACGACGACGTCACCGCTACCGGAATCAGCGGATTTCACCCTCGATTTCGTCGAACAGGAGCTTCCGCTTCGCTCTCCTATACGGCTACGAGCCCGTCCGGTGCCTTCTTCGCCAGGCGTCCGGCGAGGGCCGCGCACACCAGGAGCTGCATCTGGTGGAACAGCATGAGCGGCAGCACGATCAGGCCGATGGGCTGGCCGGGGAAGAGCACGATCGCCATGGGAAGGCCGGTGGCCAGGGACTTCGTGGAGCCGCAGAAGAGGATCGCGACACGGTCCTGGTATTCGAAACCGAGTCCGCGTGACGAGTACCAGGTGAGTGCGAGCACGATCGCGAGCAGCACCGCGCACACACCGACGAGGGCGAGCAGGCGACCGACCGACATCATCGACCAGATGCCCTCGTTCATGCCGCGGCTGAACGCCACGTACACGACGAGCATGATCGATCCGCGGTCGACGAGCTTGAGCGGCTTGCCGTGGGCCTTCACCCAGCCACCGATCCAGCGCCGCAGGAGCTGACCTACGACGAACGGCACGAGCAACATCAGCACGATGTCGAGCACGGCCGACCCGCTGAAGGTGACGCCCTGGGTGGACATCGTCAGCGCGACCAGCAGCGGCGTCGCGAAGATTCCGATGAGACTCGAGCGCTGGCCGAGACGATCGAACCGGGGATGTTGCCGCGCGCCACCGAGACGAGCGCGATGGCGGACTGCACCGTGGACGGCAGCAGGCACAGGTACAGGACGCCGAGATAGAGCGGGTCGCTCAGGATCGACGGCACGAGCACCTTCGCGGCCAGGCCGAGCAGTGGGAAGACGACGAAGGTCGTGGCGAGGATCGTCAGGTGCAGACGCCAGTGCTTGAGACCCTCGATGGCCTCCTGCGTGGACAGCGCGCGCCGTACAGGAAGAACAGCAACCCGATGGCGATCTTGGCGGCCCAGTTCACGCCGTCGAGTACGACCCCGTCGGCGGGCAGCAGAGCAGCGACGGCGACGGTGGCGAGGATGGCGAGCAGGAACGGGTCGAGTCGTCCGAGCACGGGGATCTTGGAGAGCACGAATCGACGTACGGCAGCCTGAGGCCATTACAGAAGACGGTCACCACGTTTTCTGCAATCGCGATTCATGATGAAATGGAGGTCGTGTTCGATCCGGTACACCTACGGAGCTTCCTCGCCGTCGAGCGGGAGCGCGGCTTCACCGCGGCCGCCCAGCGGCTCGGCCTGCGGCAGTCGACGGTCAGTCAGCACGTCGCGCGACTCGAGAAGGAGATCGGGCGGCGCCTGTTCGTACGCGACACGCACCACGTCGAGCTCACGGCGGACGGCGCCGATATGGTCGCCTTCGCCCGCGAGATCCTCGATCGCCACGATGCCGCCCGCAGGCACTTCTCGGAGTCACCGCTCAGCGGCCGGCTGCGTTTCGGGGTCTCCGAGGACCTGGTGCTCTACGAGCTGCCGTCGATCCTCGCCGAGTTCCGGCGCAGTCATCCCCGCGTCGATCTCGAACTCACCGTGGATCTGAGCGAGGATCTGCAGCGCCGGCTCGACGACAACGAACTCGATCTGGTCTTCGGCAAGCGCCGACCGGGCAGCCGCCACGGCGAGATGATCTTCCGCGAGCGCCTCGTCTTCCTCTCTGCCCCCGACTACATCCTCGACCCGGACGAGCCGACACCGCTGGTGTCCTATCCATCGCCGGCCCTGACCCGCGACATCGCGCTCGAGGTCCTCCAGCGCAGCGGGCGCGGTGTGCGCGTCGCGTGCACGACCGACAGTCTCAACGGCCTGCGCGCCGCGGCGCTCGCCGGACTGGGCGTGGTGCTGCACGCCGAGCGGCTTCCACCACCCGGTCTCGTCCCGGTGCGCGATCCCCGACGATTGCTTCCCGATGCGGGTGAGATCGAGTTCGTGCTCATGGCGCGCCGTTCCGTACTCAGCGGTCCGGAGGCGGCACTGCGGGCGGCCATCCTCGCGAATGCGGATCGCGTGCGCGTGTGACGGTGTCGCGGATGGGTATTCCTGTGTCACGCCCGCTGGGGGCGGCATTTCTCACGCCGCAGGAGGAACCGTGTCCACAGACGCGATCGTGTTGCTGAAGGAAGACCACAAGGAGATCAAGAAACTCTTCCGCGACTTCCGGAAGGCCGAGGGGGAGAAGGAGAAGGGCAAGATCGTCGACAGGATCATCGAAGCCCTCACCGTGCACACCTATCTCGAGAACGAGTGCATGTACCCCGAGATACGCTCCCTGCTTCCCGATCTCGAGGACGACATCCTCGAGTCGTACGAGGAACACCACGTCGCCGATGTGCTCGTCGTCGAACTGGCCGGGATGAAGCCCGACGCAGAGCGTTTCGACGCGAAGACGACGGTCCTGATCGAGAACGTCGAGCATCACATCGACGAGGAGGAGGACGAGTGGTTCCCCAAGGTGCGCGAGGCGCTCGGCCGTAAGCAATTGCAGGACATCGGTGCTCGTATGCTCGAGATGAAGAAGGACGCCCCGCGGTCACCGGCACAGCCGTCCGCGCTGAAGAAGACGATCGACGCGGTGATCAGCTGACGGTGTGCTGCGGCCGGGCGAGGGAGGCGCCTCGTCCGGCCCGGCTCGCCCGGTAAGTGTCGCGCCGTGTCTCGACGAGCCAGCCCGGCCACGGATCGACGAATCCGGGGCAGTGGACGGTCGGATCGAAGGACGGCTGTTCCGAATCCTTCTCGGGCAGGCGGCGACTCAGCGTCAGGCGTCCCGCCGCTTCGAGAGGGCCGCGGGCGGAACCCACCAGGAGCGAGAATTCGAGCGGCACCTCGAGTGCCTGCACCGAGGTCGTCGAGGACGGATGCTGCCCGCGCGGAACGGCAGTGATCCACCGCGGCGTGGGATCGCTGTCGGTCCGATAGGCCATGAGTGTGCTGTAGCGGGCAGTCGACCACGAGCGGGCCGGCACCAACGTCACCCGGCCCGGCAGGTAGGCCGATGCGAGCAGGACATCCCACGGGCCGGTCTTCGAGGCGAAGCGCACCGCGAGACCGAGCACGTCCGGCATCCCGTCCGGCGTGCCGATGCCTCGCGACACCGGGCGATCACCGGGGTGGGGCGGGGGATCTGCTGCGGCCACCAGGACGACTCGAGTTCGGCCATCCCTTCGAAGTCTCGCCGCGGGGATGGAACACGCGTGCTCCGCGCAGCGCGG
>LATQ01000001.1:1058830-1065421 GCA_001017865.1 Rhodococcus sp. IITR03 | reverse complement strand
CTTCCCCAGCGGTCGTGCTGGATTCCGCGTGTCCAAGATCAGGGGTCAGGTCCCCCCCGGTGTTCCAACCCCACCCCGCCGGCACCACCCCCGCACCGCGAGGCGGCGGACTGCGCGCGGTCGTCGCCCGGATCCACCCCAACGTCGACCTCGTCGCCGCTGTCGAGCACCTGGCCGCGGTGCACCACCTCGACAACGCGGTGATCCGCGGCCAGATCGGATCCCTCGTCGGCGCCACCCTCACCCAGGGCGGTCAGGTCGTCACCGCGCCCGGCCCCGCCACCGAGGTGATGTACCTCGACGGGTCGATCGCACGAACCCCCGACGGCCACCCCCGGGCCGAATTGTCCTGCGCCGCCGTGGACCTCAACGGCACGGTATACAACGGAACCCTCGTACCCGGCCACAATCCGATCGCCATGACCTTCGAACTCGCCCTCTCCGAACCAGTGAGGACCACCCCGTGACCACCGATCTCCCCTGTCCGCCCCGCCGATGAGCGCATCGGGCACCTCCCTCGAGGGGAAAATCGCTCTCGTTTTCGGTGCCGGCACCGCTTCTGACGGCTGGAGTAACGGGGCCGCTATCGCCCTGACGTACGCGCGCGCCGGTGCCGCTGTCATATGCGGCGATATCGACATCACGGCAGCGACCCGCGCCGCGGAGTGCATCCAGGCGGACGGTGGCACCGCGACCGCGCTGCAGGTCGACGTCACGAGCGAGAACTCCGTGGCCGAGGCGGTCGCCACTGTGATCGACCGATACCACCGTGTCGACATCGTCCACAACAACGTCGGAGTGACGCAGATGGGGGGCCCTGTCGATCTCCC
This sequence comes from Rhodococcus sp. IITR03, assembly GCA_001017865.1. Next base: position 1,064,591 of record LATQ01000001.1, on the reverse strand, counting down.
CACCGAGGAATGGCGACGCGCACTCGACATCAACCTCACCGGAGTATTCCACTCTTGCAAATACGTGCTGCCACATATGCGCACAGCCCGAACCGGGGTTATCATCAACACTTCGTCACTTGCCGCGGTACGCCACACCGGACTGCCCTACAGCGCGTACTACGCCACGAAAGCCGCGGTCAACCACCTCACCTCCACGCTCGCCGTCGACGAAGCCCCCCATGGCATCCGCATCAACGCCATCATGCCCGGCGTTATCGACAGCCCCTGATCTATCGCCAGATCGCCGCCCAGTACGCCACCGTCGAGGAAATGGTCGCTGCCCGCAATGCGATCGCCCCGATCGGCCGCATGGGCACCGTCTGGGAGATCGCCAATGCTGCCCGCTTCCTCGCCAGCGACGAGGCCAGCTACATCACCGGAGTTTGCCTTGCGGTCGACGGCGGCCTGGGATCCCGGTGCATCGCATGACGAACACCCTGCAACCCGCCGCCCCGTCCACGTCCGTGGTTGCTGCCCTCCCCGCGGCCTGCACCACCACCGATCCTGCCGTGCTCGCCGCCTACTCTCGTGATCAAGCAAGCTGGGCACCCTACGGCGCCCCCGTCGCGCTGGTCCGCCCCACCACCGCTGAGGAGGTCCAGCGCACTGTCCGCGCCTGCTACGACCATCACGTTCCCGTCGTCGCCCGAGGCGCGGGCACCGGCCTGGCCGGAGCGGCGAACGCTGTCGAGGGTGCAGTCGTCATCTGCTTCGAGAAGATGAACCGTATCAAGAAGATCGACACGCTCGAACGCTATGCCGTCGTCGAACCCGGAGTCGTCAACGACGACCTCCGCGCCGCCTGCGCCGCCGAAGGACTGTGGTATCCACCTGATCCCGCTAGCTCCGCCTGGTCCACCCTCGGGGGCAACGTTGCCACCAACGCCGGAGGACTGTGCTGCGTCAAGTACGGCGTCACCCGGGACTACGTGCTCGCCCTCGACATCGTCACCGGAACGGGAGAGCACACCACGGTCGGCCGCAAGACGGCAAAAGGCGTCACCGGATACGACCTCGTCGGATTGCTCACCGGCTCCGAAGGCACCCTCGCCCTCGTCACCGAGATCACCGTCCGCCTCCGCCCCCTCCCAGCGCCACCCTCGACCATCGTCGGCTCCTTCGACTCCACCGTCCATGCCGGAAACGCCGTCCGCGCCATCGCCCACGCCGGACTCACACCCTCAGCACTCGAACTCATGGACCGGTCTTGCCTCGAAGCCATCGACCGGTGGAAGCGAATGGACCTGTCCACCGACGCGAACGTTCTGCTGCTCGCCCGCACCGACAACCCCGGCGACGGCAGCACCGACGAAGCCGATGCCATCGTGCAATGCTTCACCGACTCCGGCGCCACCTGGCGACGCGATCGAGCGACCCCGACGAGGCGGAAGCATTGTTCGCTGCCCGCAAACTGGCCTACCCGGCGGTCGAACGCCTGGCAATGTCCTCACCGAAGACGTATGTGTCCCGAAAGATCAACTGCCCGCCATGCTCGCCGCAGTAGAGCAGATCGCCCACCACAACGACACCTACGTCGCGACCATCGCGCACGCCGGCGACGGAAATTTGCACCCACTCATCGTCACCACCCCCGGCGACGCCGACCAGGAAACACGCGCCCAGCGTGCGTTCGAGGAGATCATGGATGTCGCACTCGACCTGGGCGGCACGATCACCGGTGAACACGGCGTCGGTAGCCTCAAGATGAGCGGACTCGAACGAGAACTACCCCCCGCCGTACAGCAGATGCACAGCGCCATCAAAGACGCCCTCGATCCGCGCCGCATCCTCAACCCCGGCAAGTACTGGCATGACACCACTGATCCACATCAATGGCCGTGAACCGATCGTGGCAGACACCGCGTGGATCGCGCCGAACGCCTCCGTCGTCGGTGCTGTCACAATCGGGCCAGAATCGAGTATCTGGTACAACGCTGTCATCCGTGCCGACGCCGATCGGATCACTCTCGGGGCGCGGACCAACATCCAAGACGGGTGCGTCCTCCACGCCGACCCAGGAAGCCCCATGCGGATCGGGTCCGGGGTATCAGTCGGACACAACGCGGTGCTGCACGGCTGCACCATCGCCAACGACGTCCTTATCGGAATGGGGGCAATCGTAATGAACAACGCCACCATCGGAACCGGGACCATCGTCGCCGCAGGAGCGCTGGTCGCTGAGGGCGTCACCATCGAGCCCCACTCCCTCGTCGCCGGTGTACCAGGAAAGATCCGACGATCAACCACGGACGACGAGCGGAGCTACACACGCTGTAACGCCGATGATTACGTCAAACTGATGGCGCAGCACCGCTCCTGATCGTTCCCTGTAGGTCTTGAACCCAACGTCCCCGGGAGTGTCGCTAGTGGCTCGTCGCGGATTGTTGATCGGGCAATCCCGGGCTGAAGGCGGGTACACGGCAGACTGTCTCCGAGTCGACAGAAGGAGGTGGTTGTGGCACGTCGACCCAGCGTATTCGTCCGAACGTTGACCATGGAAGAAGGCCGACGGCTACAGAAGATCAGCCGCACTGCCAAGGACCCGATCAACCTCCGTCGCGCCATCGTGGTGCTCGTGTCCGCGCAGGGCCAAAGTGTCAGGGACACCACCTCGCTGATGCAGATCAGCGACGACTACGTCCGTAATGTGATCCACGCATTCAACGAGCAGGGATTCGAGGCGGTGCACCCAAAATGGAACGGGGGACGGCGAAAGACGATCGATGAGCAGACCCGTGAGCGGATCTGCTTGATCGCCCAAACGTTCCCCGCCGATTGGAAGATCACCGCGTTCTCCACCTGGAGTCCGGCCAAGCTCGCCGAGCACCTGATCGCGCAGAAGATCGTGCCAGCGATCAGCCGTGAGACGCTGCGCGAGGGCAAAGTCACCTGACAGGCGACCACGACGTGGAATGCCTCGACCGACCCGGATTTCCTGGCCAAGATGCACACGATCCTCGCTCTCTACGACAACCCGACGGCCGACGACCGGGTCGTCTGTGTCGACGAATTCGGTCCGCTGAACCTGCAGTCGCGGAAGGAAAATCGTGGCGGCCGGCGACGCATCCTGCGCGGTTGCGGGCGACGTATCACCGTTACGATAGGTGATGCACATGCTCGCCGCACTCGATTTATCAAGCGGCAGAATGAATTACCGCATCCGTCCCCGTAAGGGGCTGGTGAGTTCCTGGGGTGTCTCAAGGTGTTGCGGGTCAGGTGGCCGGGAAAAGTTGCATGTGGTCCTGGACAACTTTTCCCCGCACCGGCACCTGACCGTCCGCCGGTGGGCGGCGGACAACGACGTGGAGTTGGCGTTCTTGCCGACCTACGGGTCGATGCAACACCTGGTTGTTGCAGTGAGCGTAGCTGTTCGGAGAATGCTTCGGCCGGAGTCCGCCAGTCGAGAGTCTTGCGAGGCCTGTTGTTGATCGCCAGGGCCACGGTCTCGAGGTCCTGCGCGGACCACCTGGACAGATCGATTCCCTTCGGGAAGTATTGGCGCAGCAAGCCGTTCGTGTTCTCATTTCTCGGTCGCTGCCGGGGTGAGTGCGGGTCGACGAAGAACACTCTCGTGCCGGCGTCGAAAGCGAACTGGGCATGACCGGACAGTTCCTTCCCGCGGTCCCAGAACAGAGTCTTGCGGAGCTGCTCCGGAAGTGTCGTCATCGAGGTCGTCAGTGCGGTGTTCATGGCGACGGCGCCGTAGCCGCCGAGGGAAGGACCGTTCTTCACAGGCGGCCTCTCTCCCCAGCCTTCCAATCGAGGTAAGTGCACGAGAATCGTGGAGCGGCTCCCGCGTTCGACCAACGCACCGATCGCGGACCGGCCGGTGCCGATGATCAGGTCGCCTTCCTTACGTTGTAGCGGTGGGCGGTATCGAGGTCCGGACGTAGGGTCTTGACCGCTTCTGGGACAGCGGGCATGCCTGAGGTCTCCCCGCAGCGACGGCTCACTGGGAATGGCCGCCCGATGTCCTACTCGCGACTCGACCGCTCATTCAGACTCGCGCACCGATCGTTGGGTAAGGATGTGCCGGCGTGGCTGTCAGGCAAGGCGGCACCACGACAGGGACGACGATCGGGAGGGACTTCGTGAGCGAGCTCTGGGTAGCGTCGATGCCGGCAAACACGCCCACCACCGCGTCGCGATCGATGCAGCAGGTGCGGTGGTCTTGTCGAAGAGGGTTGACAACGACGAAAGTGCCCTCCTCGATCTGATCGCGGCGGTGCTTGTCGCGGCGGACGGCGACGCCGTGGTGTGGGCCACCGACCTGAACACCGGTGGGCCGGCGCCGCTGCTCGCGTTGCTCGAAGCGCACGGCCAGCAGGTGCTCTACACTCTCGGCCGGATCATCGCCGATCAGGCTCGCATGCGCAGAGATCACCAACCTGTCCGCGGCACCGATCAGATCAGCACCGATCTGCGGCTGCTCACCTCGCATCGCACGGATCTGATCTACGACCGGGTCCGGTTGGTCAATCGATTGCGGGCATCAACTACCGGCGGCTCGCGCAGCTCACCGAGACTCTCGCGCCCTTACTGGCACTTTCGTGTCGTCTCACACGCGCCTGCACGGTAGTCGGCCTGATGTTGCGGTAACCGGTCGTCGCCAACGACACCGTCGCGTAATGGATGTAATCGAGCAGCGGCAGTCCGTGTTCTTGCGAACCGGAATATCCGTCGCGATCGAGGAGCACGCCGAGAGCTTCGTTCATCGGTTCCGTGACCGTCGCAGACTCTTCTCGTACGACTGTGCCTGAGCCGTGGTCGACGCGCCAGCGCTGAATCGGCCCACGCCACTACTGTTGACATGCTTCGGAGAGTGGTAGCGGTGATGAGTCCGTGGGGGTCGGTCGTCGAGGGCTTCAATCTTCGACAGCGGATCTTCTTCGGAGGAGTGCGTTCGGGCTTGGAGCATCCCAGCGCACGGGGTGCATGGGGCTCCATTTGCTACGCACACATCGCGGCGTGGTCGCACACGACGTCGAGTTCTCGGATCTTGCACCGCATCGTTACACCGTACATTTCGGCTTCGTCAGCGACAGAAGGTATTTGGCTTCATTTCGGCCAGTACGACGAGCGCATCGCAGTCGAGCTCCTGGAGCGCCGTCGAGTTCCGGCCGCATCGCCGCCCGGTAGTCAGTGATCGTGCAGGGGCTATCACCCGTCGGCGCGAGCATGGCCGACGGCCACCACCTTCTCGAGACAGACGCACAGCGAGTGCTGTCACTCACGAGGGCCGTTCGACCGTCATCATTTCCCAATACGTAGCAATGCACAGGTAATTCCATCGTCGATCTCCCGGTGGCAGGTCAGACCTGTCCGAGCTCCGGCTCGGTGTCGGCATCCGACCAGCCGCCCTGGTGTGATTGCCGTCTCACACTGAGACGCTCGTGAGAGAGATCACAGGTTGAATAAATCGCACAACGTCCCCACCGCCGGCACCCGGCCGGCACCCGATCCAGGAGGCGCACATTGAGCAGGCAGAGCCTTACCAAGCACATGCGAAGATCACCGAATTGTCGTGGGATCCGACATTCGCGACACCCGCGACCCGCTTCGGCACCGACTACACCTTCGAGAAGGCCCCGAAGAAGGATCCGCTCAAGCAGATCATGCGGTCGTACTTCCCGATGGAGGAGGAGAAGGACAACCGCGTCTACGGCGCCATGGACGGCGCGATCCGCGGCAACATGTTCCGCCAGGTCCAGCAACGCTG
>LATQ01000001.1:1056973-1058730 GCA_001017865.1 Rhodococcus sp. IITR03 | reverse complement strand
CCTGAGTTAGGACATTACTGACGGGTAGACCCTTTGCCGAGGCTTCCACCTGCGCATTCACGGCGTTGCGAGGCGGATCGGGACACTAAGCAGGTAGGTTCGGGCGGTGGCATTCGTGCGGAAAGTGCGCACCGCATCCGGGGCGGTAGCGGTGCAGGTCGTGCGCAAACACCGCGGTGGACATGAGATCCTCGCCCACGTCGGTCCGCGCACACCGACGTCGAGCTGGGCATTCTGCTCGAACGAGCCCGCCAGTTCCTGCACGGCGATCAAGGCATGCTCGATCTGGATGTGCCGACGCCCGTCGAGCAGATCGCCGATGTTGCCGACTGGCGAACCGGTCAACTACCCGGTCCGACCACGAGCAACGGCGGCGAACTCGCCGGCGCGGGACGAACCGTGCGCACCAGCGCCCGGTTGCTCTATGACGTGCTCACCTTCGTCTACGACCGGCTCGGCCTCGACATCATCGACGATGCAGTGTTCCAGGATCTGGTGATCGCCCGGATCGTCGAACCGACCTCGAAGATCGATGCCCTGCGCGTCCTCGATGACCTCGGTTCGAATCCGGTGTCCTACAAAACGATTCAACGCCACCTGGCGCAGGTCATCACCGGTGACTACCGCGACCGGATCGCCCGCCGCTGCTTCGAATACGCGGCCACCACCGGCGGATTGGGGTTGCTGCTGTTCGACGTGACCACCTTGTACTTCGAGGCCGAGAAGGAAGACGACCTGCGCAAGGTCGGATACTCCAAGGAGCGCCGGGTCGATCCGCAGATCGTGGTCGGGCTGCTCGTCGACCGCACCGGCTTCCCGCTGGAGATCGGGTGTTTCGAGGGCAACAAGGCCGAAACCCACACCCTGGTCCCGATGGTGCGTCAGTTCCAGGCCCGCCACGGCCTCGAGGGTGTGGAGATGGTCATCGCCGCCGATGCCGGCATGCTCTCCGCATCGAACCTGACCGCCCTGGACGACGCGGGCTTGAAGTTCATCGTCGGCTCCCGGGTGACGAAAGCACCGGGTGATCTGACGTCCCATTTCCATTGGAACGGTGATGTATTCACCGATGGTCAGATCATCGACACCGTCACGCCCCGGCACGCCCGCAGCACGGTCAACACCGTGAAGAGACGAGCCGAACCGATCTGGAACCCGACCCGGGACACCACCTCGTGGCGGGCGATCTGGCAGTACACCCGCAAACGTGCTGTCCGCGACAACCAAACATTGAATGCGCAGGAAGCGCGGGCCCGGTCGGTGGTCGACGGCACCCGGAAGGCCAAGGCCACCCGCTTCGTCAAGACCACCACCGCAGGTCAGCAGGTCGATGATGTCGCGCTGGCACGAGCCGGTCCCTCGTCGGACTCAAGGGCTATGTCACCAACATCCCGCTCACGCTCATGGAACCGGGCGAGGTGATCGGCAAGTACCACGACCTGTGGCATGTCGAGCAGTCGTTCCGCATGTCGAAGACCGATCTGCGGGCACGGCCGATGTTCCACCGCACCCGCGACGCCATCGAGGCGCACCTGACCATCGTGTTCGCCGCCCTGGCCGTCGCTCGTTGCGCCCAAGACCAGACCGGGGTGGCGATCGCGAGGCTGGTCAAGCAACTGCGGCCGCTGCGGACCTCCACCATCGCCATCAACGGTGCCGTCCAGGACTTTCCGCCGCAGATCCCACCCCCCGAGCTGGAGATTCTCACCCGTCTCGGGTTCGAATCGGGACACTAAGCCAAATGTCCTAACTCAGGT
>LATQ01000001.1:1039238-1056873 GCA_001017865.1 Rhodococcus sp. IITR03 | reverse complement strand
GGTCGAGTCAGGGGGTCGGGCCAAAAGCGCCGGTTCGCGGATCTCCGCGGTGCGCCACAGGTCGGATCGGCCGGAACCTGCACGGCCAGGGTGTGCTCGGCCGCGGTGGCGGGACTGAAGCCAGCGGCGGCGAGGTCGACGAACCGATCGGTGTAGAGCATCGTCGGGACGCAGCCGCCACGGGGAGTACACATCGGCCGCGGCATCGCCACTGACCAACACCGAAATACCTTGCTGGGTGCAGAAGTCGACCGCGGCGGTGGCCTGCGCGATCACCGGATCCAGGCCGTACCAGTAGGTCACCACGCCACCGGGGCCGGGATAGCCGTCCAGATAGTCCGCGAGCAACGCCTCGGAGGATGTGGCGAGCCAGCCGTGCTCGGTGCGCCGCACCTGCTGGAGCTGTTTGAGGGCGAGCGAGATCGCCTGCTGGGAGACCCCCAGCATCTCGGCGAGCCCGTGCTGGCTCTGCGCTGTGTCCGAGAGCAGCAGTGCGCGGGCGAGTGCCCAACGCACCCACGGTTTGCGGCCCCGGACACCAGGCGCGCGGGCGACTGTGCGGGACGAGGCCGCGGTCACGTCGTAACGCACGCCGGCGAGTACGAGCAGGTCCTCGTCCACGGCGATCACATCGACCTCGCCGTTCGTCGCGAGAGTACACAGATGTGTCGTGGCGCGGGGGGTCACCACGAGTACGCGCCGGACGGGGTCCTGCGTGGTGAGCAGGCGGGTGAGGATCGTGGGGGTCGGTGGCCGCCGGGATACCCGCACCCGGGTCGGCAACTGCCGACCGTCGGGCAGGGTCAGGTCCCAGGCGTCGAGACAGCCGGAGGACAGGCGGATGCCGGCGCGGCGCAGCAGTACAACCGCGCCGGACAGAACCTGTGATGCCTCCATCGCGTTCACCTCTCGATGCGTACAAGCTTAGATGAAAAACTATACTTTATCTTGTAACTGCACTTAAATAGCCTGATGAACGAGCCGGTATGTGATGGGATCTGCTAACTGGCTCCGTGTCGCTGCGACCGGTACCGGGCGGTGAGGCGGTGGCACGACGCGGCGCCGCTCGCTTCTCCGCGACGTTAGGCGACCCGGGATCCCGGCGAGAGTAGCGTCTCGCACCCGCTCACGAGCTTGCTGCGATGTCGACGGGGACGTTTCCGGGCCGCAGGACGGCGCCGACCTGTTATTGCCACATCGCGCAGTTCTCTGGTCAATATGTCATGGATAACCCCGATTATCCATTTAGATCACGCCGAGAAGGCCGGCCTACGGCAGAGAGACGTCCGTTAGCGACCTGACAGCGACGAGCACCATGTTGGTCGTCGCGTCCTCGAACGGGACTCAGGCGCCCTACCGCCAGCACCAGACCGGTATTCACGGTCCGCGGTCGGTGAAGCTCTGCAGCCTCATCGTTGCGATGAGAAGGACCTGCCGTAATTGCTTGTGCGAAGCGTGATCCATCATCAATTCATGCCCCCGCATCTCGATCGCATGATCTATGTCGACGACTCCGGTCACCCCCAGTCCGGCCTGGCGGTCTACGGTGGATCGAGTTCCGTCCGGACCAGTGGCGATCGGTGCTGCGCGCATGGCTCGACACCCGCAAGGCACTGTGGCGCAAATTCGGGGTGCCGGTGACCCGAGAGTTGCACACCACCGAGTACGTCAACGGCCGTGGTCGGATCTCGAAGAACATCCCGCAGCGGCACATCCACGACGGCCACGAGTACTGGAAGGACTTCGGCCGCGAAGTCGCGCACGATTGCCTGGAGACGCTGCGCTGCACCGAAGGATTGATCGTCGGATCGGTCTACCGCCGGGGCAAGCCCAACGATCTGGCGCGCACCAAGAAGGAGCTGTACGCCGATCTGGTCGCCCGGTTCGAAGCCGAACTGACCGCCAGCGACTCACTCGGTTTGATCTTCATGGACGGGGACGGCAGCGACAGCTCGTACCGCAGCACCCACCGTGGTCTGGCCCTGGCTCAGCGGCGGGTGATCGAAGACGCCATTCACCTCGACTCGTCCGGCTCCCAGCTGGTGCAGATGGCCGATCTGGTGGCATGGTCGGCCACCGCCATGATCGATCAACACCCGAAGAACGCGTTTGCCACACAGTGGTATCGCGACTATCTGGCCGAGCGTGATCCCCGTCGGGCACCGCGGGAACTGTAGAGAACCCCCTACAAACAGCTAGACCCCCTGATCCACGGGTGTGGGGGGGTCTGCGCTGCTAGCTTAGCACGCTCTCGGACACGGTGAGATGGTCGAGGGGATCACATGTTGTTCTCCCGACACGCGAGAAAACAGGCCAGAGGCGCCATCAACGACGGTTCAGCTGCGGGAACAGCGATCAGCGGATTGCACGGCTGCAGGACTACGTTCCGTACCCATATCCCCGTTCGCTCCCACAACATCGGCAACCGATTCCTAGCGGTGTGTCGGAGTTCCCCTTATACGCTCTGCACCAACGTCAACCGAAAGGACGACAGATCGGGGGTGGCATGCGGACCGAGAAGGAGGAGCAGAATTCGTCGGGCTCAACGAACGACATGCGCCCTTCACCGTTAGAAGAGGACGCCGGTTGACGTAAGAGCGCTCTATCGGCCTGTGTTTGCCGCCGCGAGGACGGCGCCAGAGGGAAGGTAGAACTGCCGGAGTGTTCTCTTGGCCCGCATAGCATCCGCACAATCACTTCCCCCGGTGATCGGCCTGCCGAGAATGCTGGGCTGTGGTGTCTGTGCGGGTGGGGCCTGATCTACGGGTGTGAGAGCACCGCGTTGATGCACGCGATCTGGTCGGGATGCAGACACAGTTTGCTGGTCATTCCCGCCGCAACACCGGCGGCGATGTCGGCGCGCAAATCGGTGGCATTGTCGGTAAGCGCGGGTCCGTCGGCTGACGGGTCAATACGTGCGATGCGGCTGGCTACGATGAACCTGGGTTGGGCATCGGACAACGACTCCGAATGCATGATGTTCCCGACATTCTTGCGAAATTCACAGGTTCCCAAGGCCGGTCGTACCGTGGCCTCGGCTCGCGCGATCGCATGTACTGTGGCGAGGCCAGCAGCGGACTCGATCGATGCGACGATCGGTGTGCGGGGCGGCAGCTGAGCCGTGGTGGCGTCGGCATGCTCGGCGCTCTCGGTCTTAATGAGGACGACGCCGTTGAGGTTGCTGGTGTGCGAGAGCATCTCGAGGCCCTCGGCCCAGTGTGTGTGGTGGTGGTGGCGTCGTTGACACGCACCCAGGAAGAATGGCCCGCCCTGAGCCGACGGGCCGCTATATCCCGTGCCAGGGACTTGGTGCGTTCGGGGGCACCGTGCGCGAGGTCGAAGACCAGCACATCGGCGCCACTGGTGTGCGCGTCCACGATGGCATCCGGGTCTGACGCCGGTGCGAGCAGTCAGCTGCGGGCGAGCGCGGAGAAACAGGCGGGGGAAGCGATGGGCATGGATAGTTCTTTTCGAGTGACAGTCGCGGAGCACCGATTTCTGAGAGGGAGAGGCGCAGGCATACTGAAGAGGACAAAGCAGGAGGTAAGTGCGTTGCACTTCGGTTGTGTACGTGGTCGGTGGTGTAGTTGCGACCATGTGCGACCGGCAGATAGCGGCTCGGAAGTCGGCTGACTTGGCCCAAAGGGCGGCGGCACGCTCGAATCCGGTCGGTCTGCGGTGCGGACGACCGTCGAGAATGGCCTTGTTCCAAAGGTATTGACGAATGTCGGTGTCCTGTGAGATGGACATGAATCCGGCCATGTGTGCAGGGCGCAGGGTGGACGGGGTGCTGGCGGCAGAAGCGGCGTGTGTCTCGGCTATGCGGGACGAGGAGAGTGCGTGTGCCAAGGTCGTTTCGGTGTTGCCGGACGCCGTTGGGAGTACGCACCGGGCAGCGTGACGCGTGGGTGTCCCAATTCTATGCGTTGCCCACCGCGTCGGTCTCTGTCTGCGCTGCGAGCAATGCTCGAATTCTGTCGGTGGCATTGACGAGAGATCGATCGTTGATCGCCGCGGCCGAGGCTGTGTCGTTGGCGGCGGCTGCTGCGATCAGGTCTTTTTGGTAGGTCCACAGGCTTTCGTTGCTCGCCGAGCCCAGAGTTCCCTGCGCGCCGACGAGTTTGTACGACCGGCACTTGCTCCAGAGGGTCCGGATCGTCTGGACGAGAACCGGATTGTCCGAGGCGTCGTAGAGGATCGCCAGCAGTGCCTCGTCGCGGTCGAGATAGGTGGGAGCGTCTCCTGCCAGGATGGCGGCGCACATGGCGTCGTATTCCACTCGCATCCGGTCGCGGTCGGTGGGCGTGATCCGTTCGGCGCCGAGGCGAGCGGCTTCTACTTCGAGGAGTCGGCGCACGTCGTAGACGTGTACGAGTTCTTCGAGTGAGAGTTCTTTGACCACCGCTCCGCGGTGTGGTTCTCGTTCGGCGAGTCCGGCCTCTTCGAGCCGGCGTATCGCCTCGCGTACCGGCATGACGCTGGTACCGACCAGATCGGCCAGGTCCCGCACCCGCAATCGGGACCCGACGGGTAGTTCACCGCTGAGGATGGCGTCACGCAGTCGGGCGTAGACCTGGTCGGTCAGCAACGTCGCCTGAACCTTGGATGTGACCACAGATCACATCGTAGCGGTAGATCGGTGTTCATGTGTCCTATGGGGCATGGGTCCTCGCATCACCGGGGATGGGTTCTCGCAGTTCAACGCTTCGATCGGTAACTGATATATTAATCTCTTGGTAGGAGAACAAAGATTTGATGGAGATGGGACCAGCGACCTCGGAAGGCGCAATGAGCCTGGCAGATTCCTCGACGGCAGACCTTGTATCGGGTGGTGGCACCAACGCCGAGCGCGCGTACGACATCGTGCATGATCGGCTCATCATGCTCGATATCCGGCCCGGTGAGCCGATCAACGACGATCGACTCGGTGAAGAACTTGGTTTCGGCCGGACCCCGGTGCGAGAGGCGCTCAAGCGGCTCGAACGAGAGCGGCTTGTCGTCGCTACCCGCGTCGCGGAACCTTCGCCACCACTGTCGATATGACCGCGCTCGCGGACATCTCCGAGATCCGCAAGCAACTCGAACCCACCGCGGCAGCCCGGGCGACGCGCACGGCGTCCCCGCACCAGCGAGCACACCTGACGGCCCTGGCCGACGAGATCGCCGGTATCGGCAGTGGTGAAGACCCCCGTGAGGTCCTGCGCATCGATGTGCGGGTGCACCGCCAGATCTACCGCGCCGCCGGCAACCCGCATCTCGAGGACATTCTGGTCAGCCTTGATGCCCACGCCACCCGCATCTGGTGCCTGTTCCTTGACCGGCTGCCGGATGTTGCCGGCCACGTCCGCGAGCACGAGGCCTTGCTCCGGGCCATCGCCGGCGGTGACGAGGACACGGCCTCGTCTCAGGCTCTCGCGCACGTTGTCGGGTTCGAAAAGGCCATCCGCGAGCTGCTGTAAGCGACGGGTCGGGCGCGGACCGCTACGCCGTAGGTCCGGGCGTGCGCACCAGCCGTCGGGACGATGTCCATGACAGACATCGTCCCGACGTCGCGTCTGGGCTGCACGCATCAGGAAACCGCGTCCAGCTGTGGTGTCTGCTCCCTGCCTGCGCGGTTCGCCCGCCGTCGTCGCCTCCCAGACGATGTCGTGCCTCGACGTTCGGATTCGGTCGTGGCGCCCCATATGCCGAACGGCTCGTTCACGGTCTGGGCATGGGTGCGACACTCGGCGAGCACCGGACAGCTCCGGCAGACCTGGATGGCGAAAGATTCCCGATATCGACGGGCTTCGTCCGTCTCGCCGTCGGGTGAGAAGAACAGTGCAGCTCCCATGCTCCGGCAGAGAGCGCTGCGTTGCCAATCCCATCGCCGCGGTGAGGTAGGCGACAGGGGAGTGGTCGATGCGGGTGTCTTCATGACTGATCCGATCTTGTCCGGATGTCCTGAGTCTCAGGGGGTGTGACGGATAGCTCTGCTCGACGCGCGGGGCCGATCCGTACACGTGTCAGCCGTGGTTGTGCATGACGTGTTTGGTGCGGGAGTAGTCGTCGAGGGCGTAGATCGACAGGTCGCGGCCGTACCCCGAGCCCTTGAAGCCACCCCACGGGACTTCGGTGGCCAGCACGAGGTGGGAGTTGACCCACACCGTTCCCGCGTCAATCCGGGCGGCGACATCATGGCTGCGGCGGGCGTTCTCGGTCCAGATCGACGCAGACAGACCGAATGGGACGTCGTTCGCCCGTCGGATCGCCTCATCCTCGTCTGCGAAGGTCTCGACCGTGACCACGGGTCCGAAGATTTCTTCACGCGTGCATTCGGCGCCCTCGGGCACTCCGACGAGCACCGTCGGCGCGACGAAATAGCCGGGTCCGTCCAGCGCTGCGCCACCGATGGCCGCGGTGATGCCCTGTTTTGCGGCGGTCTCGAGATGCGCAACCACCCGCTCGAAGTGCGCCTTGGACACTACAGGGCCGATCTCGATGTGCTCGCCTGCGCCGGGTTCACCGACCACGAGCGTGCTGACCTGGTCGACCAGCCTGCGGGTGAACGCATCGGCGACCGACTCGTGCACGAGACCCGGCAGGCGGCGCCGCACTCCTGACCGGAGTTCCAGTAGCCAGCGGTCCGCACGGAGGCCGCGGCGTCGTCGAGATCGGCGTCGTCGAAGATCACCACCGGTGCCTTGCCGCCCAGTTCCAGATGTACTCGCTTGAGGGTCTCTGCGGCGCCGCGGGCAACGGCTTGGCCGCTGCCGACGGATCCGGTCAGGGCAATCATGTCGACGTCGGGATGTTCGCTCAGTCGCGCTCCCACGATCGATCCGCGTCCGGTGACGACGTTGACGACGCCGCGGGAACCAGGTCGGCGATCAGTTCGGCGAATTTCAGTGTGGTCAACGGTGTTTGCTCGGATGGTTTGATCACCAGCGTGTTTCCGGCCGCGAGGATCGGGGCGATCTTCCACGCGGCCATCAGCAGGGGATAGTTCCACGGGGTCACGACGCCGACCACCCCGAGCGGTTCCCGCAGGATGACCGACAGGTGGTTCTGTGCGTAGTCACCGGCGCTCATCGAGGTGGTCGCGCGCAGCGCGCCCGCCATGAATCGGAAGGTGTCGACGGTCCCGGCGACGTCGTCGTGGGAGACGTCGAACGGTTTGCCGGTGTTGGCGGATTCGAGTCGGGCAAGAATCTCGGCGTTCTGCTCGATCCGATCAGCGATGCGGTGAAGCACGGTGGCGCGTTCCCTGGGAACGAGTTTCACCCAGTCGCGCTTGGCCGCGACCGCGGCTGCGATCGCCCGATCGACGTCGGCGGTGGTCCCTTCCGGCACCGCCGCGATGATCTGCTCGGTACCGGGATCGACGATATCGGTGTGCAGGTGCGAACGGTCCGGGGCGTCGAAGGCTCCTGCGATGAAATGTCGGGTCGGTGGCAGATCCTCGCGGACATTCAGGGCGCCGGCGGGTGCGCGGTGGACCGTGGCATGTTCGGCAAGGATGGTGTTGGGCATGGGGAGGAACCTCCACAATCGATGGGGGACAATGACTCGGCGTGCGGAACGTCGGTGGTGCGGGATCGCGCTGGTCGGTCGACGATGTCGTGGTGAACGGCAGCGACCGTGTGTCTCAGTGGGTGACGGTAGGTTTGGTAGCGGTGTTCGGCTCCCAGAACTCGGCTCCGTCGATGTCGAGGGCGACCGGATCGAAGGTGGGATCGAGTCCCTGCTTCTTCTGCTGTTCGTAATCGCGGAAGACTCGACGGACCAGGGGGAACAGCAGGATCAGGCACAGGAGGTTGATCCAGGCGATTACTCCGAGTCCGATATCGCCGAGTGCCAGACGAGTCCGGCGTTCACGATCGAACCGGTGAACACGATGACGAGTGTGCCGATCTTGAGGACCGTCTTGGACACGGTTCCTTGTCGGCCGTTCAACAGGAACAACAGGTTCGAGTTGGCGACGTAGAAGTAGACGATGAGGCAGGTGAATCCGAACAGGAACACCGCTACGGCGATGAAGGCTGCACCCCAGCCGGGTACCAGTGTGTCGATGGACTTTTGGACCCAGTTCGGTCCGGGGGCCATGCCGGGTAGGTTCTGGACGAGGTATCCGCCGGAGCCGTCGGAGACGTTGTACTGGCCGGAGACGACCATCATCAGCCCGGTTGCCATGCAGATCAGCAACACGTCGATGTAGATGCTGAACGTCTGGACGAGGCCCTGCTTGCCGGATGGGACGTCCGGGCCGCTGCGGCGGCGAAGGTGGCCTCGCCGATTCCGTTGGCGGAGGCGAAGACTGCTCGGCGTACGCCCCATGCCACTGCTGCACCGGCGATGCCGCCGAGGACGGGGTCGAGACCGAAGGCCGAGTTCACGATGAGCTTGACCGCGTCCGGCACGTTCTCGATGTTCACCACGATGACCGCGACCGCCAGGGTCAGATATCCGATGGCGAGAACCGGTACGAGAGCTTGGGTGACTTTGACGATCCGAGTGGTGCCACCCAGGATGACCACGGCGATCAGCCGGTCACGAGCACCGCCGGCACCCAGGTGGGGACGCCGAAGGCCAACTGCGCGCTCGAGGAGATGGTGCTCACCTGGAATCCGGGGAACAGGAAGCCGTAGCCGACCATGCCGAGAAATGCGATTAAGCCTGCGACCTTGGGAAGCTTGAGTCCGTACTTGATGTAGTACGGCATGCCGCCGATGTCCTCACCGGCCTTCTTGCGGTCCTCGTCCTCGATCCGGCGTTTGAACACCTGCGCGAGGGTGGCTTCGGCGTATCCGACGGTGCAGCCGACCAGTCCTGTCACGGCCATCCACAGCAGGGCTCCGGGTCCGCCCCCACCGACTGCGGTGGCCACACCTGCGATGCTGCCGACCCCGACACGGCTGGCGAGTGCGAGGACGAGCGCCTGGAACGACGACAGGCCCCCTTCGCCTTCATTCGTCTCCTTCAGCTGCCGGAGCATGTCCGGGATGCGTCGGAACTGGACGCCTTTGGTGGCGACGGTGTACGCGACGCCAAGGCCGAGCACGACGTAGGCCATCGGGGCCCAGATGCCATCGGCCAGGGTGGTCAGTGCGTGTGTCCAGTCGAACCCGGTCATGGCTACACCGTCCTTGTTGACAGCATCTTCAGGGCCCGTCCGATCCGGTCCACCTGCTCGGCCGGCAGCTCGGCGGTGGGGCGGCGGGGCGCGCCTACCGGTTCACCGAGCAGTGCGAGTCCTGCCTTGACGGCGGGGATGAAGGGTACGGAGATCAATGCATCGATCACCGGATACAGCTCGTGCCACCGGTCGAGCGCTGTGCGCAGGTCGCCGGCGGCGATGAGCCGGTGCACGGCGACGATTTCCTCCGGTACGACGTTCGCTGCACCGGCCATGACGCCTGCAGCGCCCTCGGCCAGGGCGCTGTAGATGTAGGAGTCCCAGCCGATGAAGGTGCCGATCACGTCGCTGTGGTGGTGGATCAGCTGCAGGGCTTGTTCCCAGTTCGCGCTCGAGTCCTTGATGTAGCGGATGTTGTCGACGTCTTCGGCGAGGGAGCGGACGGTGTCGGGGTCGAGGTTCATCCCGGTGACGGCGGGGATGTTGTACAGCATGATCGGCAGTTCGACGGCGGAGGCGACGTCCTTGATGTACGCCACGGTCTCGTCGGTCGAGAGCGGTTCGTAGAACGGTGTGATCAGCATGAGCACGTCTGCTCCGGATTTTTCGGCGGCCCGGGACAGCCGGATGGCCTCGGCGGTCGTGGTGGCACCGGTCTGGGCGATGACGGGTACCCGCCCGGCGGTGTGTTCGATCACGAGATCGACCAGCCGTTCGCGTTCGTGCGACGACAGTGCTCCAACTTCGCCGGTCGACCCGGCGGCGACGACACCGTCGACGCCGGCCTTGATCGACCGGTCCACGACGAACTCGAGCCGGTCCACATCGATGCGTTCATCGTTGTCGAAGGGGGTGGTCAACGCGGTGAGGACGCCGCTGAGGTGCTTGGACACGAGAATGACTCCTGGATCGTTGTAAGGGTGTGGGAGGTGGGGGCGGTCAGGCGGTGGCGGGGTGCAGGGGCCGCAGTTGCGGTCGATGGGTCTGTCGATGGGTGGCCAGGACACTGGCGACCTCTTGAGCGGCAGAGAATCCGGAGGTGATCGAGGTCTCGGTGTAGAGCGTTCCGAGATAGTCGCCGGCGAGGAAGACGCGCCCGGCTCCGCGGGTCAAGGTGGGCTGCAGTTTTGCGCGGCCCGGGAAGCTGTATGGCGAGGCCTTCTTCCACCGTGCGGCCTTGGCTTCGACGACGGTGTTCGAGAAGCCGGGCCCGAGGATCTGTTCGAGGTCGGCGAGGTGGGTCTGCACCACCTCGTCGTCGCTCTTGTCGAGCAGGGCGCTGCCCAGCGCCGCGGGGGAGAAGGTCATGAAGCTGCCACCGGGCTGCCGGGCGGTCTCGGTGCCGCGGACGATACTTGCCTGGTTGAGCGCGATCGCGAACGAACGCTTGGGTGCGGCGATGGCGTAGATGTCGTCCCACGGCTGGGGCGTCGACTCATCGGTGAGGAACGCCGAGCTGACATGGGGTCCGTACTTGATCTGTGCGAGCGCGTCGCGCAGGTCGTGCGGGAGATCGACCCCGACGCGGTGGGACACATCCGCCGTGGTGGCCAGCACGACCGTGCGGGCCTCGACTTCATGGTCACGTCCGTTCTGGTGGTACCGCACGAGCACGGAGTCCTTCTTGTGCACGACTTCTTGGACTGCGGCACCGAGCTGGATACGATCACCCAACGCGACGGCGAGGGTCTCGGTGAGGGTGGACGGTCCGCCGACGATGCCGCGGCTGAGTCCCTGTCCGAAGCCGAGTACGAGACTGAAGTATCCGATGCCCGCGCCCGCCGAGATCTGGTCCATGTTCCGGCGGACCGGGTGACGGTGGTCTTGAACAGTGCAGCGGCATCTTCCGGCAGGTTCCCGACGAAGTCGAGAAAGGACTCGTCGTTCGCGAAGTCGTAGATGCGCTGCTGGCGCATGGCACCGGACTCGCCGCTGCGCTTGCGCACGACTCCGGTGTATTTGGCTACTCCTGCAACGACTTTCATTCCTGCTCGCATGGTCGCCACCCGGGCAGACAGGGGCATCGGAATCCGGAAGGGGTAGGTGGCGATATGCCCCTTGCGAAGGAATTTTCCGTTCATTGCCAGGGCCTGTAGTGAGCCGGGGATATCGACGGCCATCACCCCGGTCTCGTCGAGCAGGGCATCGGTGGACGAGCCGGGTCCGGCGAAAACGTGACCACCCCAGTTCAGCCAGTAGGAGCCGCGTCGCTCGGATCGGATGCGCCCACCGACGCGTTCGTCGGCTTCGAGGACCAGGGTGTCCCAGTGGCGCAACCGCCAGCCTGCTGACAGGCCGGCCAGTCCGGCGCCGACGACAACTACATCTCGCATTTGCTGTCTCCTTCACGAGGGGTGCTTTGTTCCGCCGGAGGCGGTGGCAGACGGTTCAGATAGGGGCGTCTACCGGTGCGGTGGACGGTTGGGGCTGAGCTGGGAACCGACCCGATAAAAGGTGACCCAGGTCATACGCCCGCCCCCCACACTAAGTTGTGATCACAAATCACACAAGAGGTTGGGTGAAATCAATCCCGTGGTGGGGGTGCACATCGGCACACCTGCGACCAGTGCGCCGACTATTTGCGCATCACTGATCGCCATGTAATGTATGAACTGATATATCAGTAGTGACGGTGGCAGTCGAGTGGAAGCGAGGCACGGAACGGGACCTACGCGCCTCCGCGCGCGCCCCGACCGAGATTCACACCACTAGGCACTTCCTCGTAGACCGTGCGACGTGTCTCCGGTGCGCACCACCCCGGCAGGGCAGCTGACTCGGCGGGTCTGGAGCTGACGTGTCACAGGGAGTTCGTCCCCGAGTTCACGTGAGCTTTTCGCGCCGACGAGCTCGGCGTCGCGGGCTGCGCCACTGAAATCGCCGTGCCCGCGCTGAGTTCCCGTCGACGACGTGGTCGGCAGACGAGGACTTACTTCCCGATATGTCGTGAACCGCTGCCGACCAAGAGCACCCCACCCGAAGAACAGGAGAGGTTTGTGCGACAGAGCAAACCGAGCCGAGGCGCCACCACGGCGGGACTGGCAGCAATCGTGTTGTGGAGTTCGATGGTCGGCATGATCCGCCTGGTCACCGAAAGCCTGGGTGCGATCGGCGGCGCTGCAATGATCTACTCGTGTTGCGCGATTTTGTTGTCGGTGACGGTGGGGTGGCCCACATTCGCAAACTTCAGCCGAACATATCTGGCCACGGGGGCCGTGATGTTCGCGGCATACGAGGTGTGCTTTGCCCTTGCCATCGGGTTTGCAGACACCCCGCGCCAGGCAATCGAAGTCGGGATCGTCAACTACCTGTGGCCGAGTTTGACGGTCGTGTTCGCGATTGTCTTTACGGGACAGAAGGCTTCGCGCTTGATAGTGCCCGGGATGGCACTGTCCGTCGTGGGTGTTGCGGTCGTTCTCGGCGGTGACGCAGGACTGGAAATTGCCGGCACCATCGACAACGTGCGCTCGAACCCGCTGAGCTACGCTCTCGCATTCACCGGCGCCGTCATCTGGCCGGATACTGCACCGTCACCAAGCTGTTCGCGAACGGCAACAACGCGATCACCCGTTCTTCGTGCTGACAGCCGCTTCGTTCTGGGGCCTCTACCTGCTGACAGGCTCCGAGCCGATGGATCTGAGCTTCGCCGCCCTGGCGGCGACGCTGATGGCGGCGTGTGCGATCGGATTCGGCTACGCGCTGTGGAACGTCGGGATCCTCGGCGGCAACATGGCCTTTCTCGCTGCTTCGTCGTACTTCACACCGGTCCTGTCGGCAGCCTTTTCCTCGGTTCTGTTGACTACCGCTCTAGGTCCGATGTTCTGGATCGGGACGGCCGTGGTGTGCGTCGGGGCAATACTGTGCTGGTTGGCGACGCGTAATAAGCAGATAGCCACCGCAGCATCCGATACCGCAAATCTACAGGTGACGTCCTCAAAAGGCGCCGGACACCCATGAATACTGCACAAACCCGGTCGTCATCGATGCATGCAATGCTTGCGATGCGTGCACGCGTTGCGAGCACTACCTGCCCGGTGTCGCGGACAGCTCCGTCGGGCTGCGTCTTTGCGGGCGCCGGTGCGGGCGGTGTGCAGTTTCCAGTCGGGAAACCGGTCTCGGTGTTCGTGGGTGATCGACAAGAGGGTTCACAGGTCGGCGATGTCCTTGGCGGCGAGGCGGCTGCGCCAGGCGAGCGCTTGAGCACCACCGCCTGCTCGACGCCGGATACCGGCACCTCGAAACGCAGGATCTCGCCGGTCGTCAGGCGTGCCCGTACCCGCACCTGAATCGAGTCGGAGGCAAGTGCGAGGGTCAGGCCGGGGATGGCGTCGAAGCCGCGGCCGGCGTACTTGATGCGTTCGAGCCGGCGACCACCGGTGCCGGGAACAAATAGATCCACGGACAGGGGAGTGCCGTCCCCGGAGGGCGCCTCGTAGTGGTTGCTGGTCAGCAGCCGATACCCACGGGCGAGCAGCGCGGTGTGGAAGGTGGCATCGGCCGCGGCGACGGTCTCCATGCCGGCATCGGCGTCGGCGGTGACCCGCGCAGCGGTGTCGGTGGGGTAGAAGCGGCCGAGCAGGTGCACCATGTGCCCGCCGACGACCCGGTAGGTGCTCCCAGCCGCGGCCGCGGCGAGATCAGCTAGCGCCTCGCTTTCTCGAGCACGGTATCGCCGGCCTCGAGGACATGCCCCGATTGGGTGGCTACGGTCGGTGACCGATGCTCAGGTCGCCGAGGTGGTGACCCGGACGCTCGAGACGACCCCGAAGAACGCGACGCACTGGTCGACGCGAACAATGGCGCAGGAGATGGGTCTGTCGCAGTCGACGGTGTCGAGGATCTGGCGGGCCTTTGGGTTGCATCCTCACCGCACCGAGGGCTTCACGCTCTCGACCGATCCGTTCTTCGTCGACGAGGTCCACGACGTGGTGGGCCTGTATCTGGATCCGCCGGAGCGGGCGCTGGGGTTCTGCGTCGACTGGGGGTGCCTCTCTATGTGTCAAGCCCCACGTACCGGTTCTTTCTTGCGTTCCCGGTAGCTACGTTTTTCGTCGGCGAGCATGATGCGCCAGATGTGATCGGACAAGTGTCGTTTCAGGCTGCGGGTCGCGGCTCTCGGGCTCGTGCTCTCGGCGATGTTCTTGTTGTAATAGGCGCGACCGGCACTGTTCGGCATCCGAATCTGCACCACCGCGACGGTGTAAAGCGCGCTGTTGAGCTGCCGGTCCCCGTAGCGGGACAGGCGGTGGCGGTCGATGTCGGCGCTGGCGATCTGTACCGGCGCGGAGCCGTTGTAGTTCGCGTAGGCTGCGGCGCTCGGGAAGCGGTTGGCACGTCCGGTGCGGCCGATCAGGCGGGCGGCGGTCACCGGACCGATGCCATCGATGTCGCGTAGCCGGGTGCCGTGCTCGTCGAGTGTGTGGGTCTGCTTCTCGTTCGCGGCGAGCGGGAGGTCGAGGCGGCAGATGTCAGCGATCAGATCTCGACACAGACCGACACGAGTTCGGTCGACCTCGCTTCGGGCACGAAAGCCCCGCAGCAAGGCAGTGGCCGAGGCTGCGGTCAATGAGGTCGGGGCACCGCCGGCGAACAGCTGACGCAGCAATGCGTGTAGTTGATTGTTCAAACGAGTTCGACTGTGAGATAAGTTTGTTCGACGCTCGTCGAGCAGCGCGAGGATGTCGGTAGGACCTTCGAGATCGACCGGTCGGGCATCGCCCTGCGCGGCAGCAACGCACGCGGCGGCGGCTGCATCGATCCGGTCATCTCTTGCGCCGGCCACCGCGGGAGAGTTGCCGGACCCGGGCGGTGGCGGTGGCCGGAACGTCGAGTACGAGTTCGCCGAGGTTCAGCAGCCACTGGGCGAGATGATGGCCGAGACCGTAGGCGTTCTCGACTGCCACGTGCGGGTGGGCCAGGCCTTGGCCCACCTGATCAGCGTCGTGTAGCCGGTACGGGTGGCGTCGATGCGGATGGAGCCGAGGTCGGTGTTGGTGGCCGGATCGACGGCGGTGGCGGTATGACTGGACTTGTGGGGATCGATGCCGATGACGATCATGGAAGGCGGTTCCCTTCTCTGCTGGGACGGGGGATCCGCGGAGGACAATCCGACTTCAAGTACCTCACAGCAGCTTGGAGTCACGCCTCTCTTTAGTCACTCCGCGAACGCAGACCGGAAGGCGCGACACACCCCCAGAAAGTCAACCCGCAAGATGGGGTGACAGGTACCTCCGGAGTCAACCCTTCCGGTCTGCTACGGAACGCTACGGGCAGCTAACCCGACCACGCACCGCTGACCTCCTATAAGAGAACGTCTCATTTGGTGAGTTTCTTGAAGCAGGTCAACGCGGCAGCGAGTTGAAGAAAAGCAGCAAAGTGCTCGCCGTGACGTTCGTAGCGGATGGTCAGCAGGCGGTAGCCGGTCAGCCACGCCAGCGTGCGTTCGACTTTCCACCGGTACCGGCCCAAACGCTCACTACTGTCGACCCCGCGGCGCGCGATCCGCGGGACGATTCCCTGGGCGCGCAGCTACCGGCGGTGGACGGGGTAGTCGTAGCCTTTGTCCGCGCGCAGTCGGCCGGGTTTGCGGCGGCGCGGACCGCGAGGCGAGCGCACCGCCGGAATCGCGGCGACCATGGCTTGCAGCACGACACTGTCGTGGGTGTTTGCTGAGGTCACCGCGGTGACGAGCGGGATGCCGTCACCATCGGACAGGAGGTGGATCTTCGAGCCGTTCTTGCCGCGGTCGACCGGACTGGGGCCGGTCAGAGAGCCCCTAATGAGAGCCGGCGGGTCCGGCTATACGGCAGACTCGTCACGGGACCGGTAGCGGCGGACAGGTGAGCACTCAGAGCCCCTGGACACTCGGAGTCCTGAAAAAAAGATCGTGCCCCCGACCGTCCGCCGGGAGAACGGAATCGCTGATGGGATGTCGTGCCCGCTCCGGCGTGAGCACTGCTTCATTAGGGCGCTGATGGTTCTTCCGCACGCTGCCGGACGGAGGACCGGACTACGACGGGAGGCAGGCCGATGTTGCTGTTTGTCGGCGACGATTGGGCCCAGGACCATCACGATGTCGAGCTAATGAACTCTGCCGGGCGCAGGCTGAGCAAGGCCCGACTGCCGGAAGGAGTGGCCGGGATCGCCCGGTTGCATGCGCTGATCGGGGAGCAGCTCGGCGACGACGTCGACGGGTCCGAGGTGGCCATCGGGATCGAGACCGACCGGGGCCCGTGGGTGGCGGCGTTGGTAGCCGCCGGGTACACGGTCTTTGCGGTGAATCCATTGCAGGCCGCCCGGTTCCGTGAGCGTTCCAGCGTCTCGGGCGCCAAGAGCGACGCGGCCGATGCGCACATGTTGGCCAACATGGTGCGCACCGATTCGCACCAGCTGCGGCCGGTGGCCGGCGACAGTCCCGAGGCCGAGGCGATCAAGCTCGTCGCCCGGGCGCACAAGACCTTGATCTGGGAACGCACCCGCCACGCCCAGCGGCTGCGGCATGCACTACGCGAGTATTTCCCGGCCGCGTTGGAGGCGTTCGACGACCTCGACGCCGTCGACACCCTCGAGCTGCTGGGCAAGGCGCCCGACCCGGTCTCGGCGGCGCGACTGACACGCAGTCAGATCACAGCGGCGCTGCGAAATGCTCGCCGCCGTGACATCGAGACCAAGACGGATCGAATCCAGGCAGCTCTGCGCGGTGAGCAGCTGGGCCGGGCGGCGGTGATCACCGCCGCGTATGCGGCCACCACCCGGTCCGCTGTCGCCGTGTTGGGCACTCTCAATCACGAGATCACAGCATTGCAGAAGCAGGTCGACGCGCATTTTGGCCGGCACCGAAGACGCTGAGATCATCCTGTCCCAGCCAGGGATGGGACCTCTGCTCGGTCCCCGGGTGCTCGGCGAGTTCGGCGACGACCGGAACCGCTACGCCACTGCCAAGCACGTAAAAACTATGCCGCGACCAGTCCGATCACCCGCGCCTCCGGAAAGAAGAGAGTCGTCGTGGCCCGGTTCGTCCACAACGATCGACTCGTCGATGCGCTGAACTGGCAGGCGCTTTCAGCCCTGCAAGC
Source organism: Rhodococcus sp. IITR03 (assembly GCA_001017865.1). Next base: position 1,039,686 of record LATQ01000001.1, on the reverse strand, counting down.
TTCCCCCGGCGCCCGCGCCTACTACGACAAACAGCGCGCACGCGGTCTCGATCACGGTCCCGCCTTGCGGCAGCTGGCCAACCGGCTCGTCGGCATCCTGCACGGATGCCTCAAGACCCGCATCTGCTACGACGAAACGGCCGCCTGGTCACATCACGCCCCGAAGGCCGCTGCTTGACTCTCAAGCCCCTGGGATGTCTTTTTTCGCCCGCACGTGTGCGGCGTCGAGGATGGCAGCGGACCAGTCCAGGTCCCCGCCGGCACCGAGCCGATCGAGGACCCGGCGGTGCAGCTCGTCGAACACCCCGGCCCGAGCCCAGGTGGTGAAGCGGCGGTGCGCGGTCGGGACGCTGACTCCGAACGACGGTGGCAGGTGCCGCCACGCGCACCCGCTGGTGAGCACGTAGACGATCGCGGTGAACACGGCCCGATCATCGATCGCTGCCCG
>LATQ01000001.1:1008431-1039138 GCA_001017865.1 Rhodococcus sp. IITR03 | reverse complement strand
GACCCGTGAGATTCCCGCCGGGTCCGCCGTTGATCGCACGCTCGACCTCACCTACGCGCCGGTCGCTTCGTCCCGCGGCGTGTCGAGACACCGGACCCGGGATGCGAGCATCGCCGCCTTCGCCGAGGCGGTCGCCGCGAACCAGCAGGCCGCGCTGGTGGCACGGCAGGTCGTGCGGGCCTCGGAGACGCTCGCGGTGCCGGAGGCGATCGACGTGGAGTCGCTCGGCTACTCGACGCTGCAGGGCGGACCCGAGTTCGCCGCGTGGCTTGCCGGACGCGGCCCGCGCCCGCTGCCTCCGCCCTCGGACGAACCGGTGCTGATCGCCCGCGAGGGCGACCTCCTGCACATCACCCTCAATCGGCCCGAGCGCCGCAACGCCTACGGAACGGTGCTGCGCGACGCTCTTGTGGACGCTCTGCGCCTCGCGGTCGTCGACGGCAGCATCGAACGGGTGGTGCTCGACGGGGCAGGATCGTCGTTCTGTGCCGGCGGGGATCTCGACGAGTTCGGCCGCACACCCGACATCACGCTCGCGCACTTCGTCCGCACACGTGGGGGGGCGGGTCGTCTCGTCGCGCAGCTCGCCGGTCGCATGGAGGTGCGGTTGCACGGTCACTGCATCGGCGCGGGGATCGAGATCCCGGCCTTCGCGGGCAGGGTGGTCGCGACTTCCGGCACCGTCTTCCGTCTCCCGGAGGTCTCGATGGGTCTCATCCCCGGGGCAGGGGGGACGGTCAGCATCCCGCGGCGGATCGGCCGGTGGCGGTCGCTGCACCTGTTCGTCACGCTGCGCCCCTCGACGCCTCCCGCGCACTCGACTGGGGATTGGTGGACGAGATCCGCGACCTGTGAACAAACTGTTGACAACAACTCGTTCACACGCGATCCTGGTTTCATGTCCGAGGACGGTTTCACCCCACCGAATCCGAGTCGCGAACGCGCCCATCGTGAGTACGCGGGCCTGTTCCGAATCGCCGAACGGCACGGCAGTACTCCCGAGCAACGGGCCAGGCAGTCGCACCCCGAGATGCTCGACCCGCTCGGCGCCATCCGTCTCGTTGCGGCACTGGCGGGCGGCGTGCACAGTCCCGGCCCCGACGAACCCGAGGTCGACGACGCGACGTCATCGCCGCGCTCGGCCTCGTCCCGAAGGCGCGGGCCGAGATGGACCAACTCGAGGCGCTGATCCTCCGGATCGCGCGGGAACGCGGGATGACCTGGCAGGAGATCGCCTTCGGCCTGGGCCTGGGAAGCACCCAGGCGGCCCGGCAACGCTACGAACGCCTCGTCAAACGGGTCGACGCATAACGACGAAACCGACGTTGTGCGCGATTTCTCAAGGGATTTCGCGCACAACGTCGGTCTCGGCAGCGGTGGCCGTCAGGCCATGAGAGCGGTGAACCGCCAATCCAGCACGGGCGCCGGTTCGGCACCGCCGCGGTCGCTATTCGCGGCACCGCCGCGGTGTGCGTAGACGAGCGACCGAAGGTTCAGCACGCCACCGCCCTCGGCGAGAGGCTCGGCGGATTCGACGTGCAGGTCGCTGGTGAGAGTGTCGCCCTCCTGCACCGGACCGGTGTGGTCGCACGACTTCCAGCCCAGAACCGTCACGAGATTCGGCAGCGCGCGCGTCGCCTGTGAGAAGGCCAGGCCGATGGTGTGGCCGCCGTAGACGAGACGACCGGATGCGCCGACCCGCTCGTCGTGGTGCGTCGCCGCGATGTTGAGGCTCAGGCGCGCGAGTTCCGGTGCGCTCGAGACGACGTCGCCGCTGGACTGCAGCACGGCACCGGCGAGGGACTTGTCGAAGTGCTCACCCGGCACCTTCGAGCGGTAGACATCCAGATCCCAGTCGGCGGGCGCGGACCACTGCGGTTCGTCCTGCGGTCCGATGGCCGACAGGTCGTCGGAGTGCACGACGCGGTCGGGGTCGGGATTCTCGCTCAGCGGCAGCATCGCGCAGCGGTAGAAGTCGAGGACGGTGTTGCCGTCCTGGTCGACGGTGTTCATGCGCAGCGCCGCGAGGCCGGTGGGCCTGCGTCCGGGCTTGGCCGAATTCTCCTTCAGTCCCACGACTTCGGTGGTGGTGTAGAGGGTGTCGCCGATGTGCGGGAAGCGGCGGAAACGCAGGCCGCGGTAGAAGAGGTTGGCCTTGACGTGGTGTGTGACGAGCGTGGACTGCCCGATCGCGATGTCGGTGACGAAGCCGGCGTGCGCGACCGGCCCGCCCGCGACGGCGGTCGAGAGGTGCTTGTCGAGCGGAAGACGCAGGCGGTCACCGAGAATGCTCTGGTGCGCGGCGGCGAGGCCGTCGGTGAGCGTCACGGCGGGGGCGGTGTCGAAGACCTGACCGACGGTCAGTTCGTCGAAATAGGGTCCGCCGACGTACGAGGTGGTCATGGCTTTCAGGCTCCGATCTTCGACAGTGTGCGACGGGCGGCGACGGCGACGGCCTCGTCGAGCATCTGGCCGTCGAGCTGGGCAGCTCCGGCGCCGCGGTTCTCGGCTTCCTCGAGTGCGGCGAGGACCTTGCGGGCGGCGTCGACCTGATCGTCGGTGGGAGTGAAGGCCGCTGCGGCAGAGGTGATCTGCGCAGGATGGATGACCCACTTGCCGTCGAATCCGAGATCGGACACCCACTGCGCCGAGTGACGGAAGGCGTCGTCGTCGGCGATGCCGAGGAACGGTCCGTCGATCGCCTGGACACCGGCGGCCCGGGCGGCGTGCAGTACGCGGTCCTGGACGTAGAGCCAGTGCTCGGGGGCGGCGGTGCGGGCGCGGCCCAGTGAGGCGCCGAGGTCGGCGTAACCGATGATCACGCCGGCCACCCGGGGGCGGCGACGATCTCGTCGATGCGCTGCACGCCGGCGGGGGTCTCGATGAGGGCCTGCACCGTGACGGTCGACTCGCTGCCGAGGATGCGGTCGGCCTCGACGAGATCGTCGGCGCTCTCGACCTTGGGAATCACGATCGAGGCGAGGGCGTCGCCGAGTGCGGCGCACGCGCGCAGGTCGTCCTCGAACCAGGGGGTGCCGCGTCCGTTGATACGAACGGAGACGGTGCGCGTGGCGCCGTGTTCGCGGACCAGAGGGGCCACGAGTTCGCGGGCGGCGTCCTTCTGGGCGGCGGTGACGGCGTCCTCGAGGTCGAGGACGACCTCGTCGGCGGCGGAGGCGAGGGCCTTACCGGCTTTGCGTTCGTCGGAGCCGGGGGCGACGAGAACGGCGCGCCGGCGGAGGTGTTGCTCGGAAGACACGGGGACCTCGGGGAGTTCGGTCGGCAATGACGGCGCTAAATGTACGGCCATTGTTGGCGGTATGCCACCCCACGGAGAGGTGTGCTCATAGGAAGGTGCAGTCGTTCGTATCGTCGAAAACTTTGCAATCACGACGTCGAATGGCGGTCTTCGCGTTGACAACGTCCGAACTTGGTCCACAAAATGGCCGTACAAAGTTTCCCGGGTCCGTATGGCCCGTCCCAAGCGAAGGATGCCCCGTGACCTACCTGAACGACGAAGAGACTTTTCTGGTCAAGACCGTCCGCGACTTCATCGATCGGGAGGTCAAGCCGTCGGTGCAGGAGGTCGAGCACGCCAACGAGTACCCCGAGAAGTGGATCGAGCAGATGAAGCAGATCGGCATCTACGGGCTCGCCGTGCCCGAGGAGTACGGCGGATCGCCGGTGTCGATGCCCTGCTACGTCCAGGTCACCGAGGAACTCGCCCGCGGATGGATGTCGCTGTCGGGTGCGATGGGAGGGCACACCGTCGTCGCGAAGCTGCTCGCGTTGTTCGGTACCGAGGAGCAGAAGAGCAAGTACCTGCCAAGCTGGCCACCGGTGAGATCCGCGCGACGATGGCGCTCACCGAGCCCGGCGGTGGCTCCGACCTGCAGGCGATGACCACCACCGCCAAGCGGGACGGCGACGAGCTGGTCATCAACGGCGCCAAGACGTGGATCACCAACGCCCGTCGGGCCGGCTTGATCGCCCTGCTGTGCAAGACCGACCCCACCGCGCAGCCGCGCCACAAGGGCATCTCCGTGGTGCTCGTCGAGCACGGCCCGGGCCTGACCGCCTCGCGCGACCTGCCCAAGCTCGGCTACAAGGGCGTCGAGTCGTGCGAGCTGAGCTTCGACAACTACCGCATCTCCGCCGACGCGATCCTCGGCGGTGAGCCCGGCAAGGGCTTCGCCCACATGATGAAGGGCCTCGAGACCGGCCGTCTGCAGGTCGCCTCCCGCGCCCTCGGTGTCGCGACCGCCGCACTCGAGGATTCGCTCGCCTACGCGCAGCAGCGCGAGAGCTTCGGTCAGCCGATCTGGAAGCACCAGTCCATCGGCAACTACCTGGCGGAGATGGCCACCAAGCTCACCGCGGCGCGGCAGCTGGCGCGTTACGCGGCGGAGAAGTACGACAGCGGCGAGCGCTGCGACATGGAGGCCGGCATGGCCAAGTTGTACTGCTCGGAGATCGCGATGGAGATCGCCCTCAACGCGGTACGCATCCACGGCGGTTACGGCTACTCCACCGAGTACGACGTCGAGCGTTACTTCCGCGACGCGCCGCTGATGATCGTCGGCGAGGGCACCAACGAGATCCAGCGCAACGTCATCGCCGGCCAGCTCGTAGCACGCGGCGGACTGTGACGACCGGCCGCTAGGATCGGTCCGTCATGGACTACAAGGTGCGGGAAACGGAACCGGCGTACGCGCAACTCGCGCGCCAGCTCCGGGAGGCCGTCGAGGCGGGACGGTACAGCGACGGCACACGGCTGCCCACGGAGGCCGAACTCGCCGAGGAGCACGGCGTGAGCCGGCAGACGGTGCGTCGCGCCTTCCAGGATCTCGTGGCCGACGGCATCGTCTACCGCGTTCCCGGCCGCGGCACCTTCGCGAACGAGTCGGGCCGGCGCTACCGGCGCCAGCTCGGCTCGATCGAGGATCTGCTCGCGTTGTCGGCCGACACGGTCATGCAGATCGTCTCGCCGCTGCGACGCGGAGTCGACATCGACGCCGCGAGCCGACTGCGTCTCGACACCGACGTGCTGTACACGGCGGTGTTCAAGCGACTGCACGACGGAATCCCGTTCGTGCTCACCACGGTTCACCTGCCCGAACCTGTCGCCGCGCACGTACTCGAGTCGCCGGAGCTCCAAGCGGGAGCGTCCAGCCGGAACACGATGATCGGGCTGCTCGAACCGCATCTCGACAGCCCGATCGTCGAAGCAGCACAGTCCATCACGGTCGCGCTCGCCACCGACCAGGTGGCGAGCGAGCTGAACTGCGAAGTGGGACATCCCCTGCTGCGCGTCGACCGGTTGTACTCGAACGACGACGGGGTGCCCACCGAGTTGTCGGTGAGTTACTTTCTGCCCGAGCATTACACCTATCGCGTCACCCTCAGGCGAGCCGGTCTCTGACCGTCGCCGCACATCGACAGGAGCAACAATGCGGGTTTTCAACGGAATCGACGAGGTCGAGAAGGCCGTCGGCGAGCACCTCGGCTACAGCGACTGGATCGAGATCGACCAGAAGCGCATCGACCTGTTCGCCGAGGCCACCGGCGATCACCAGTGGATCCACGTCGACCCCGAGCGCGCGAAGGACGGCCCGTACGGCAAGACCATCGCCCACGGTTATCTGACCCTGTCGCTGCTGCCGGTCCTCGGCACCCAGATCTTCTCCCTCGAAGGCCTGAAGATGAAGGTCAATTACGGCAGCAACAAGGTTCGTTACCCCGCGCCGGTGCCCGTCGGCTCGCGGATCCGTGCCGGCGCGGAGTTCAAGTCGCTCGAGCGCACCGCCAAGGGTGCGAACCTCGTCGTCGGATACACCATCGAGATCGAGGGTGGAGAGCGCCCGGCGCTGGTCGCCGAGACGGTCGTCGTTCTCGTCCCCTGATCGTCAGGAGATCTCGATCCGGAGGATGCGATCGTCGTCGCCGGCCGGGCTGCCGCGACCGTCTCGATTGGACGTCGTCAGCCACAGTGAGCCGTCCGGCGCGGCGACGACGGTCCGCAATCTTCCGTACTCGCCGACGAAGAAGTCGGTCGCGGTTGCTGCGGTGTCCTGAACATCGATGCGCCACAGTCGTTCTCCGCGCAGGCCTGCCATCCAGAGGCTGCCGTCGAACCACGCCAGGCCCGACGGCGACGCATGCGAGACCGGCCAGGTGAGGACCGGATCGACGAATTCGCCGGAGCCCCCGGCTCCTTCGACCACGGGCCAGCCGTAGTTCGCGCCCGCCGCCACGAGATTCAACTCGTCGACGTCGTTCTGCCCGAATTCCGACGCCCACAACCGTCCCCGGTCGTCGAACGCGAGTCCTTGTACGTTGCGGTGACCGAGCGAGTACACCGGCGATGCCGGATCGGGATTGCCGGGCGCGGGTTCGCCGTCGCCCGTGATGCGAAGGATCTTGCCGCCGAGCGAATTCGGATCCTGCGCCAGTTCGCGGCGGCCCGCCTCGCCGGTCGCGACGTACAGCATCCCGTCGGGACCGAAGATCATCCTCCCGCCGTCGTGGATCCGAGCGGCCGGGATGCCGTCGAGGATCACCTCCGGTTCGGTGAGCGTGGTGCCGTCGAAAACGGCTCGAAGTACCCGGTTGTCGCTGGCGGTGGTCACGTAGAGATAGACGAAGCGGTCGGTGTCGAAGGTCGGCGACACCGCGATCCCCAGCAATCCCGACTCGCCCTGCGCGAGGGTCTCGCCGACGCGGCCCACCTCGCGGACCTCGCCGTCGGTGATCTCGACGATCCGGCCACTGTTGCGTTCGGTGACCAGCGCGGAACCGGTGGGCAGGAAGGCGATCCCCCACGGCGTGTCGAGTCCGGACGCCACGGTCCCGACCACGCGGGGCACCCCGTCCACCCTGTCCGCCCCACCGGCTCCGGACACCGTGGAGGCGGTTGCGTCCGTGACGGTCTCGGTGGTTGCCGCCCCTGTGGTGGTCGCCCCTGTGATGGTCTCGGTGTCCGGCGCGGTCGATTCGGACGCGCACGCACTCAGCGGCAGTACCAACGCCGCGGTCAGGCAGGCCAGACGTCTGCGCATCACGTCGTACATCCTCGCGCGACCACCCGCCAGGTGTCCACCACTTCACCGTTCGAGATCACGATCAGTTCGTCCGCGAGGTTCACGGCATTGCAGACGTGGTTGGGAATCACCCGGACCCTGTCGCCGAGTCGTGGGCGGGTCGACGCCTCCGGCCACTGAACCGTCGCGTGGTGCTCCGACAGTGCGTGGTGCGTGCGTCCGGTTCCCCGAGGATGCGTCCGTACCCCGTGGCCCACGCGGCCCGGTCGGCGCCGAGCACCTTGGAACCGGCATCGAGCACGACCACCTCGTCGCGAGCGGACACGACGGTCGCCAGGGCGGTCAGCGCGATGTCGGATTCGCTCACCGCGCCGAGTTCGAGTTGCTGGGCGTCGCCGAAGACGTACACCCCGGGGCGCAGTTCGGTTGCGACCGTGGGTACTTCGAGAAGAGCAGTGGGGAAGAGCCACCACTGATCGCGGACGGCTCGATCCCGGCTGCTCGTAGCGACTCCGCTGCGGCCGCCAGAGCGTCGGCTTCCTCCCGGGCGGCGCTGCGCGGCGCGTCGGGTGCGTACGAGTGGCCGGGGAAGGTGAAGACACCGCGCACGTCGAGGCCTGCCTCACGCGCCGCCGACGCCACGGCTCCGGCCTGCTCGGGCAGCACGCCGGTGCGATGCTCGCTGTCGATCTCGACGAGCACACCGACGCCGCGCGCGTGCTCGACGAGTTGCCGGGCTCCGGTCGCCGAATCGATCCCGACCGTGAGGCGCACCCGGTCGGCCAGCGCACGCAACCGTGCACCGCGGGCGGCGTCGACCCACAGCGGATACGCGACGAACAGGTCGTCGAAGCCCTCTTCGATGAAGACCTCGGCCTCGGAGACGGTCGCAACCGTGAGACCTCGCTCCCGCGTCGAGCTGACGTCGTCCGATCTCGGAGCACTTGTGCGTCTTCGCGTGGGGTCGCAGCGACAGGCCTCGCGAGGCGGCGGACTGCGCCATCCGCGCGATGTTGCGATCGAGGATGTCGCGGTCGACGAGCAGTGCCGGAGTGGTGTCGAGATCCATGGCCGAACCGTAGACCGTCGGAACCGGAAATTTAGAGAGTGCGCGACCTCTTTTTCGTGTTACCCTCGCGCCATGAGTGGTGTGGATCACAATCATGGGGATTTCGACGTCATCGTCCGAGGGGGTCTCTGGTTCGACGGGACGGGCGCGCCCGGCGTCGTCCGCAACCTCGGCATCCGCGACGGGGTCGTCGTCACCGCGACCTCCGACAGCTTCCCGCAGGCCCGAACACCGAGGTCGTCGACGCGCACGGCCGCTGGGTGATGCCCGGCTTCGTCGACACCCACACCCACTACGACGCCGAAGTGCTCGTGGGTCCGGGTCTGTCCGAGTCGGTGCGGCACGGCGTCACGACCGTGCTCATGGGCAACTGCTCGATCTCGACGGTGTTCGTGCCGCCGGTCGACGCTGCCGACCTGTTCAGCCGTGTCGAGGCGCTTCCGCGAGAGCACGTCCTCTCGGCTCTCGAGAAGTCCAAGACCTGGAGCACGCCGCGCGAATACATCGAGCGCTGAACAAGCTGCCGCTCGGACCGAATGTGACGGCCTTCGTGGGGCATTCGGACGTCCGCGCGTCGGTGATGGGACTCGGACGCTCCACGGAGTCGGCGAACCGCCCGACCCGCGCCGAACTCGCGACATCGACGCGCGCGTCGAGGACGCCCTCGACGCGGGCTTCCTCGGAGTGTCGACGATGACGAACCCGTGGGACAAGATGGACGGCGACCGTTACCGCTCGCGCACCCTGCCGTCGACCCACGCGTCGTGGTCGGAATTCCGCCGCCTGCACAAGATCCTGCGCCGACGCGGTCGCATCCTGCAGGCCGTGCCGAACCTCAACACCAAGTACGACGTCGCGTTCTTCGCCCTCGCCAGCACGGGCATCGGACGCAAGCCGATGAAGCGTCGGTGCTCGCCGCGGCCGACACGAAGGCCGAACGGTGGGTCAACCGAATCTTCGGTCCGATCGCGTTTGCGGCCAATCGGATCGGCAAGGGTGCCTTCCGCTGGCAGCACCTGCCACGACCTTCGAGGTGTACTCCGACGGCATCGACCTCGTCGTCTTCGAGGAGTTCGGATCGGGTCGTGCCGCACTGCATCTGCAGGACGAACTCGTCCGCAACGACTTGCTGCGCGACGAGGCCTACCGTCGCTGGTTCCGGCAGGACTTCGAGAAGAAGTTCTCACCCGCGTGTGGCACCGCGACTTCGACGACACCCGGATCGTCGAATGCCCCGACGCCTCGCTCGTCGGCCGGTCGATCGGTGACGTCGCGCGCGAGAGGAAACTGCACCCGGTCGACACCTTCCTCGACCTCGTCGTCGAGCACGGCCGGAAGTTCCGGTGGCACACCGTGATCGCCAACGACCGCAGCAAGGTCGCCGACCGGCTCATCCGTACCCCCGGCGTCACTGTGGGATTCTCGGATGCCGGCGCCCACCTGCGGAACATGGCCTTCTACAACTTCGCGATCTGCCTGCTGCGCCGCGTCCACGACGCCGAGAAGGCGGGCAAGCCGTTCATCACGCTGCCCGAGGCCGTCCACAAGCTCACCGGCGAACTCGGCGACTTCTACGGAATCGACGCCGGCCACCTGCGGGTGGGCGACCGCGCCGACTTCGTCGTCGTCGATCCTGCCGGGCTGAACGCCGATGTCGACGCCTACCACGAGGCTCCGCTCGAGGAGTTCGGCGGAATCCGCCGCATGGTCGACCGCAACGATCGCGCCGTGACGGCGACGGCGGTCGCCGGCCGGGTGGTCTACCGCGAGGGTGAGTTCGTGCCCGGCTACGGACGCACCGTCGGCACCGGCCGGTTCCTGCGCGCGGGAGTGGAGGAACGTGGACCCGCGCCGATCCGCACCCCGGCGGGTGAGTCCGTCGCGTGAGCGCACCCGCAGTACGCCGCACCCAGCAGGAGCGCAGAGGAGACGATCGGTCGCATCCTCGACGCGACCATCACCTCCCTCGCCGAGCTCGGCTACACCGCGACGACGATCGGTGAGGTGTGCCGGCGCTCGGGGGTGTCGTCGGGTGGGGTGTTCCGGCACTTCCCGACGCGTCTCGACCTGATGATCGCGGCGGCCGATGCGGTCCGGGAACGCCAGTTCGCGAACTTCGAGGCCGGCCTCCGCGCGGCGCTCGGTGACGAGCACGCGGACATCTCCGAGTCGCTGCGGGTGTGCCTCGAACTGCTGCGCACCGCCTGCCGAGCGCCGATGAACGCCGCCTGGTACGAACTGCTCGGCGCGGCGCGCACCGATCCGGCGCTGCGGGAGCATCTGGCGCCGATGGCCGAGCGCTACCACGCCAGATCGTCGATTTCGGCAGGTCGCTGCCGGTCGCGGCCCGGTTCCCGTCCGACGTCTTCGACACCCTGCTGCTGTCGCTCGTGCACATGTTCGACGGCGAAGCGCTGGCGTCGACGGTGCATCCGCAGCCGGAATTCGACGTGCGACGGATCGAACTGATGGCCCGGATGTTGGCGCTCGTCACATCTGACATAAGTTCGGGTGATGAGCAATAACGGATCTGCTCCTCAGTGGTTCGTCGACGCCCTGGCCGCACCCGTCGAGACCGGGAAGGTCGAGGCAGCGGGTGCGACCATCGCCTTCCGGGCGTGGGGCGAATCCGGTCTGCCGGGCGTCGTGCTGGTCCACGGCGGCATGGCGCATTCGGTGGTGGGACCACATCGGCCCGCAGCTTGCCGCCGGACGTCGCGTCGTCGCTCTCGATCTGAGCGGTCACGGCGACAGTGACCACCGCGAGCACTACACCCTGGAAGCGTGGTCCGCGGAGGTTCTCGCCGCGGCCCGGGCCGGCGGTATCAGCGGTCCGCCGGTCCTCATCGGCCACAGCATGGGCGGGATCGTGTCGTTCGCGGCCTCCCATCTCCACGGCGACGAACTTGCCGGTGTGGTGATCATCGATTCGCCGATTCGCGACATGACGCCCGAGGAACTCGAGATGCGCGCGAAGGCCGTCGCGAACGCCGGACCGCCGAAGGTCTACGCCGCGGCGGAGGACGCCGTCGCACGGTTCCGCCTCGTGCCGCCGCAGGACGACGCCGAACCCTACGTGCTCGAGCACATCGCCCGCGGTCGCTGAAGCAGGTCGACGGCGATGACGGCGACGCGGTGCCCGCTGGGGGCTGGTCGTGGAAATTCGACAATCTCCGCATGGGACGTGAGGGGCGCCGTAGCCTCGAGGTGATGAATCCCGGATGCGCCGTCGCCTACTTCCGCTGCGAACGCGGCATCATCGACGACGCGCTCTACGGCGGATCGTCGATAATCTCGGCCCTGATGCGTTGCTGATCGATCTTCCGGCCTCCGGCCACCATCCGATGATCGATCAGCCGCTGGCCGTCGTCGCTGCAGCCCGAACGCTGCTGGGAGCCTGGGGGAGATAGCCGCATGAATCCGCTCCGACCGGTCGCTGTCCGTATCGGAGCGTTGCCGTGGCTGCCGCGGTATTCACGGCCGATCATCGCGGTGGACAAGACCATCCAACGGCTCACACGCGGCAAGGTCACCCTGCTCGCGATCGCGGGACTTCCGTCGCTCGTGCTCACCGTGAAGGGCCGCAAGACCGGGGAGCCGCGGTCCACACCGTTGCTGTGCGTGCCGCACGACGGGGGATGGCTCGTGGTGGGCTCGAACTGGGGGCACCCCAAGGCGCCGTCCTGGGCCGTCAACCTGCGTGCGGCCGACCGCGCGCAGGTGCTGTACGACGGGCACGAATACGCGGTGTCGGTGCGGATCGCGGAGGGCGACGAACGCGAGCGGCTGTGGCAGGTGTTGCTGCAGACGTGGCCGAACTACGCGCTGTACGCGAAGCGCACCGACCGGGTGCTTCCCGTCTTCGTGCTGACGCCGCTCGAGTCCTGACCTCAGATCAGAGCGGACGGTCGGCTTCCTCGACGCTCACCGGCTTACGCCGTTCGCGCAGCAGGTGCCGCGCCGCCCAGTCGAGCCAGAACCCGAGGAAGCCGATCACGACGATCACGGCCATGACCTGGTCGTAGGCGAGCTGGTCGCGGGCGTTGAGGATCTGGTAGCCGAGACCGGACCGCACGCCGAGCATCTCGCAGGCACGAGCACGACCCACGCGATACCGAGGCCGACCCGCAGACCGGTCTGCACCTGCGCGCGGATGGCCGGTAGGACGACGGTGGTGAGCAGTTCGAGACGCGTCGCGCCGAACGAGCGGGCGACCATCAGATAGCCCTGGTCGATGCCGTGCACCCCGGCAGCCGTGTTGATGACGATCGGCCAGATCGCGGCGGCGGCGATGAGGAAGAAGACCGGCTGGTGCCCGATGCCGAACAGCGCCACGGCGATGGGCGCCCAGGACAGCGGCGAGATCATCCGCAGGAACTGCATGATGGGCATCGTCGCGCGCTCGACGAGCGGGTTGAGTCCGATCAGCAGCCCGAGCGGGATGCCGAGCGTCGCGGCGATCAGCAGACCCACCAGCAACCGCCACAGACTCGCGAGGGTGTCGGGCAGCAGCACGCCGCGTGCGAACAGATCGACGATCGCCGGGAAGACGTACTGCGGGGCGAAGTCCCGCACGAGCGAATCCGGCGCGACGAGCACCGTCGTCACGAGCCACCACAGGGCCACAGCGATGACGATGGCGACGGCCTGGGGGACGAGAGGCAACTGCCGGGCGGTGCGGGCCGTCTCCGGCGCCGTGCTGGTCGGGGCGCTCACGAAGGATCGACCTCCTCTGTGCGGGTGAGATCGGCGGGAAGGCCGAAGGCATCGGTGCCGTCGACGCGGGTGAGGGACGTGCGGACGAACCGGTCGTCGACGAGGTCGTCGTGCACGGTCGCAGGGTCGAGGCGCGAGAGGAACCGCGTGTCGCCGTCGACGACGGTGTCGTGCATCGCCTCGATCAGCGCCGCGGTGAAGGTCGGGAAGGGGAACGGCTGGTAGCCGATGCGCTGCGGTTGCCACTGCGGGTGCACCGTGCCGGCCTCGCGATCGGGATAGGTCAGCGCCTTCGTGATCGCGGGCAACGGCTGCGGCAGGTATCCGGCGGACAGCATCGCGGCCGCGGCCGGACGGTCGGCGCCGATCTGCAGCTGGGCGGAGACCACGGAGTCGGTGAGGGCCTGCACGGCGACGGGGTCGCGTTCGATCAGGTCCTCGTGCACGAGCAGGGCGCAGCACGCGTGGTCGCGCCACACATCGCCGAGGAAGCGGTGGATCCGCCCCACCCCGCGAACCTCCGCCGCGGCGTTGAACGGATCGGCGACCGTGAACGCGGCGATCGAGCCGTTCGCCAGGGCCGGGATCATGTCGGACGGACCCATGACGACGAGACCCACGGTGCGCGCGGACTTCGACGGCGCCTCCCGCACGACCGGTGTCAGTCCGTGCGCCCGCAGCAGCTGCTGCAGGGCGATGTTGTGGATCGACCACCAGAACGGGATGGCCACCGTCTGCCCGGCGAGATCGCTCAGATCGGTGATGTGCGGGGCGACCGTCAGCGCCGAGCCGTTGGTGTGGTTCCAGCCGAGGATCCGCACGGAACTGCCGAGGCTGTACCGCAACTGGACGGCCATGGGCATGAGCAGGTGCACGACGTCGACGCGTCGGCTGATGAAGGCCTCCGCCAGCGATGCCCAGCTTCGGAAGAGCACCGGCTTCGCGGAATCGACGACGCCGGTGGGATACAGACTCGACGTGCGCGACGAGCAGCGGCGCGGCGCCGTCGGTGATCGGCAGGTAACCGATGCGCAACTGCCCCGTGCGGTTTGCGCGGTCGGTGGTCGCGGTGCGCGCGAGGTCGATGGTCGCCGGCAGATACCACCGGCAGCCGCGAGGCCGAGCGCACCGCGCATGAGGGTGCGACGGCTGAACAGGCCCGAATCGGTCATGTCGCGGACAGCGACGAATCGCGGTAGTGCGCCAGGATGGCCGGACGCAGCGCGTCGCGGTCGAGCGCCGACATGCCGCCGAGCGTCCATTCCTGCTGCACCACGCCCGAACTCCCGAACAGTGCGATGCGGTCGGCGAGTTCGAGCGCCTCGTCGATGTCGTGCGTGACGAGGACCGTCGTGAAACCGAGATCGCGCGCGAGTTCGCCGAGCCACGACCGCAGATCGGAACGGGTGGCCGGGTCGAGGGCGCTGAACGGCTCGTCGAGCAGCAGCAGTCGCGGACGCACCGCGACGGCGCGGATGACGGCGATACGCTGGGCCTGGCCACCGGACAGCTGGTCGGGGTAGTAGCCGGCGAGCGCGGAAAGGCCGAAACGCTCGAGGAGCGAATCGGCGTAGGCGGTGTCGAACCGCTCGCGGTGCGCGGCGAAACGTCCACCGAAGGCGATGTTCTCGCGCACGGTGAGCCACGGCATCAGGAAGGGCTGCTGGAAGACCATTCCGGTGTGCGGACGGTTGTCGCCCTCGGTGTCGGGCCAGTCGACGGAACCGCGATCGAGGTGATCGAGACCCGCGACGATCCGTAGCAGCGTCGACTTGCCGCTACCGCTGCTGCCCAGCACGACGAGGAACTCGCCGGTCGCGATATCCAGGTCCACCCCCTGGAGGACCGGGCTACGGCGGCCGGCGAAACTCTTGTATCCGTTCGTTATTCGTACTGCGACAGTTCCCACCGAAGCTGTCCTTCCGACGGCGATTGAATGGGCAGGAAGGCCGCCTCACGGAACCGGCGGTTGGTGGCGCTGGCCGTCGCGTATCCGGCGCCGCCGCGCAGCGTCGCCTCGAGGCGGGTCGCGGCGACCGCGACCACCGAACCGTCGAGACGCAGACGGATGAACTCCGCGGGAGCGATCGAGGCGGGATCGGTGGCGAAGCGGTACAGCCGCTCGCGCAGCGACTCGTAACGCGCCGAAAGTTCTTCGTACTCACCGGTGAACTGCTCGCCGAGTCCGTGCAGACGGCCGGCCGCCTCCGTGAGCGACGCGCGTGCGATGCCGACGCAGAACGACGTCTGCAACATCATGAAGGTCGGCCGGATCGAACCGCAGAAGTTCGCGAGATCCTCGGTGAGGATGTGCGACTGCGGAATCCGCACACCGTCGAACTTCAGCGAGGTCGACGACGTGGCACCGAGCGCGAGCAGTTCGGGCGAATCCGCGATGGTGATGCCCTCGGCATCGGCGCGGACCACGGCGACGAGGCGATCGCCGTCGGCGGTGCGGGCCGGGAAGACGATCACCGAGTCGGGAAAGACGTTGGATGCCCAGTGGATCGGGCCGGTGACGGTGATGCCGTCGTCGGTCCGTTCGGCGACGAGGGGCAGTTCGCCGAGACCGGCGAGATGCTTGAGGCCGCGGCCATGGCGGTGACGCCGATCGTGCGACCGGACGCGAGGTCGTCCCGATAACGATCGCGCAGGAACTGCGGTGCGCGGTCGATGTATTCGAGCGCCATGCGCTGCGCCCACAGCGAGAAGCCGACGGTGAGCGATTCGCCGGCGACCTCGTCGATGACCGCGACCATCTCGGAGAGACACTCCCCGTCCAGCCCCTTGCGGAGCAGGCCGAGCTCGCCCGTGCGGGCGATGTCGGTGCGGATGTCGGTTTCTCCGCGATCGAGAGCAGCGGCGCGATCGCGTACGAATTCTGCGATCGCCGCGCGCTGTTGCTCGCTCGCTCGGTCAATGGCCGCGGTCATCGGATGCTTATCCTTCGAGGGAGTGGAGACGGTCGATGGGCGTGCTGACGACCTCGCGGGCACGCACGACGGCGGCCTCGTCGGGGGCGTTGTAGAAGCACAGGCACTTGTCCATGTCCTCGCGGACGTAGGTGCGCAGGAAGCTCACCTCGGGGACGTCGGCGTACTTCGGCGAGTTCGCCTTCTTGCGCGCGAGGTAGGTCTCCATGTCGATCGTGTCGGGGATGTCCCATTCGACGAGGTAACCGGCCTCGGGGCGGGTGGCCTTGATCTGGTCGAGCTCGGCGCCGACGAGACGGACCTCGTTCGGGCCGACGATCTCGGCGACATCGAGGGAGGCCGACTCGAGCTGCGCGGGGCGGCACGCGTCGAACTCGGCGATCGCGAAGACGCGCGTGCCACCGGTGGTGACCTGCGATTCGATCAGTTCGCCGCCGGCAGCGACGACAGCATCGTCGAAGGCCTTGATGGCAGCCTCGGCCTGGCCTTCGGTGGGGACGAGTTCGTAGAGATACAGCGACATGGGGTCACCTTCCGGGAAAGCGGGTTGGAACTGTGACCGGTCCGGGCACGACGGGGCGCCGTTTCGTCTTCGGACGGGGCGACTACGGCATGCGGCGCACGCAGACGAGGCCGGTCAGAGAGTGGAGCGACAACACGCAGCAGTCGACACCCGCACGAGATCCACGTGCAGGCGGCGAGTCAGAAGGCTGTGTGTCACGTGCTCCACCGTACTGTGAATAGAACGGTCTGTCTATCGCGCGCTGTCCGTTACGCTGGGCACGTGCGTACGTTCGTCGAGAGTGAATCAACCGGCACTCCGAAGGGCACGGCCGGTCCGAAGGGGAAAGCCGAGGGGTCGCCGTCCAAGCCCTCACCCGCCACACGCCTGCTCGACACCGCGAGCGCGCTCTTCGCCGAGCACGGCATCCGCGCGGTGGGCATCGACCGCATCCTCGCCGAGGCCGGCGTCGCCCGCGCGAGCCTCTACTCGTCGTACGGGTCGAAGGATGCACTGGTGCTCGCCTATCTGGACGACCTCGACCGGCGCGACCGGCAGCGGTGGCACGCCGCCGTCGAACCGCTCGACGATCCGATCGCGAAGATCCTCACCTTCTTCGATCTCGCGATGCAGTCGGCGCCGAAGAAGAACTTCCGGGGATGCCAGTACGCCAACGCTGCGACGGAGTTTCCGCAGGAACCACTCGAACCGGTACTCGCGCACCGGGAATGGCTGAACTCGACGCTCGTCGAACTGCTCGGTCTCGCCGGGGTGTCCGAGTCCGAGGCGGTGGCACGGCGCGTGCAGCTGATCTACGACGGTGCCCTGTCGGGCAGCAAGTTCGAGCACTCGGTCGAGCCCATCCGGTTCGGTAGGGAGATGGTGCGGGGGACATCGAGGCGCACCTCTCCCGCTGACCGTGCCGCCGCGGCAGCCTGAGGACTCAGCCGCAGAGCTGCTCCGCTGCTGCGTGCGCTGCTCGGCGGTGGTCTTCGCCGGCCGCGGCACGAGAGCGCGGAAACACACGCTGGCCAGGACGAAGGTGCCGAGCGTGCCCAGCACCGCGGCCACGCCCGTCGAACCGGGGCGGTCGTCGATCGTGTAGTCGGCCAGCGCGCTGGCGGCGAGCCGGTGTTCCTCGACGTCCCGGGCCATACAGTCGCCCGTGAGATCCTCGGCGAGCGAGTCGATCTCACAGCCCCGCGTGGTGGCCACCTCGAGAGCACCGGGGGTGTCGACGGCGAGCGGCGCGACGATCCCCGCGACCACGAGCGAGGTGAACGCCAAACCGATGAACAGCGTCCCCTGAGCGCGTGGACGCGGAGGAGGGGGCGGAGACGTGGTCGCGTCGAGGGGATTGACCGGCAGTCGCGTGAGCTGGACGGATTCCGGGGAGACCCGCGCGACGGCGAGCACGACGGCGGCCGTCACCACACCCTCGACCAACCCGACGGGAATGTGCGTCGCGTAGAGGAATCCGATGTTCGACACCGGCACGGCAAAGGTGCCGCCGAGGGCGTACTCGACGACGAAACCCGTCACGGCCGCAAGGACCGAGACGAACCCACCGACGAACGAGACCAGGCCGAGCATGACGAACCGCCGCACACCGCGGTGCTCACACAGCGCACGCAGCGCCGTCGCGGTGAGGAAACCGGCGGCGATGGCGACGAGCACCATGTTGGTGACATTGGCGCCCAGCGCCGACAGGCCGCCGTCGGCGAAGACGAAGGCCTGCACCACGAGGACGATCGTCAATGCGACCGCCCCCACGAACGGCCCGAGCAGGATCGCCGCGAGTGCGCCGCCCACGACATGGCCGCTGACGTCCGGCAGCACCGGCACGTCGACCACCTGCAGGGCGAACAACAGGGCGCAAACTGCCGCCGCCGTCGGCACCGACCTCTTGTTCAGGTCGCTGCGTGCGTACCAGGCGGCGATGCTGACCCCGATCACGGCGATGACGAAGAACCACGCGGACGCGCGGTCGGCGATCAGGCCGTCGCCCATGTGCAGGGCGAGGACGTCCGTGCCGGCAAACCCACTCGAATCGACCATCTCCGATGTCCCTCTCGCCGACGGAGCGCTCTGCGGCGAAGGCTAGTACCGGCACGCTGTACGTGGAGCGTTTTCGGATGCCCAGTGGGACGAAAGGCCGGGACGGAATCGACACCTGTTCTATGTTCGGTGCATGTACGAGTGGTCCGACACAGACCTCATGTTCCGCGACGCACTTCGCGGTTTCATCGAGAAGGAAATCCGTCCGCACGTCGACAGTCTCGAGTCTGGAGAATTGCCGCCGTACGACATCATCCGGAAGTTGTACGCGACTTTCGGCATCGACGAGATGGCCCGCGAGTCGCTCGAACGGGCCCTCGCGAAAGAGGAACGCGGAGAGAAGCCTTCGGGACCGTCCGGGGGTACCGGCGGGTCGCCGGGGATGGCGGCGTTGCTCAACATCGAGATCGCCGGGGTGAGTCTCGGGCTCATCGCCTCGCTGGGTGTCAGCCTGGGCCTGACGGCGGGCACGATCCGCAGCCGCGGCACCCTCGCGCAGAAGAAGCGGTGGCTGCCCGAGCTGGTGACCTTCGAGAAGGTCGGTGCGTGGGCGATCACCGAACCCGATTCGGGTTCCGATGCGTTCGGCGGGATGAAGACGACGGTGCGCCGCGACGGGGAGGACTACATCCTCAACGGCCAGAAGACCTTCATCACCAACGGTCCGTACGCCGACGTGATCATCGTGTACGCGAAGCTCGACGAAGGCGATCCCTCGGTGGATCGCCGCGACCGCAAGGTGCTCGCATTCGTGCTGGACAAGGGCATGGAGGGGCTCACCCAGAGCCCGCCCTTCAAGAAGATGGGCATGAACTCCTCGCCGACGGGCGAGTTGTTCTTCGACAACGTGCGCCTGACCCGCGACCGGCTGCTGGGGGAGACCGAGGAGGGCGGTCGCAGCGACGGCAAGGACAGCGCGCGCGAGTCCTTCGCCACCGAACGTATCGGCATCGCCTATCTGGCCCTGGGCATCATCGAGCAGTGCCTGAAACTGTGCACCGAGTACGCGAAATCGCGGAAGCTGTGGGGCAAGGAGATCGCACAGTTCCAGTTGATCCAGCTCAAGCTCGCCGAGATGGAGATCGCGCGGGTGAACGTCCGCAACATGGTCTTCAGTGCGATCGAGCGCGCGCAGGCGGGGAAGCCGGTGAGCCTGTCGGAGGCGTCGGCGATGAAGCTGTACTCGTCGCGGGCGGCGACCGAGGTGGCGATGGAGGCCGTGCAACTGTTCGGGGGAAACGGGTACATGGCCGAATATCGGGTCGAACAACTTGCACGTGATGCGAAATCGCTGATGATCTACGCGGGTAGCAACGAAATTCAAGTAACACATATCGCGAAGGGATTGCTTACACAGTAATCCCTGCGTACAGCCGCTCGAAATTCGCAAACGGGACAATTTTCGGATGGGGGATGACAATTCCCCCGCTGTGTCGACTATTGTTCGCCATGAGAAAAGTTATGCCGGTCACCGACGAGGGGAGTGACCGGTCCGGAGGGGAATCCGAGCGGAAATCGGGGGAGCGATGTACGCGGAACGAAAGGACGGCGACAAGCCGTCGGTCACGACGGACGGCAGGAGTGCTCGCGCAGAGCGCACCCGGCAGGCCGTCATAGAGGCTCATATCGCGCTCATCAGGCGGGAGAGCTCAAACCCACAGGGGCGCAGATCGCCTCGCGGGCCGGGGTGTCCCTGCGATCGTTGTGGGGACACTTCGGCGATCTCGAGACGTTGTTCGCCGCCACCGGTGCCGAACTGATGCGGCGCCAGGACGACGCCTACGAGCCGATCGATCCGTCGCTGCCGCTCGACGAACGGATCGACGCCTACTGCAGGCAGCGAGCGGAACTGCTCGAATACATCGCGCCGTTCGCGCGGTCGTCCGAGATCCGCGCGCCGTTCTCGCGCGAATTGCAGCGCAACCGCCTGCGCTATCTCGACCGGGCGCGATACGAGATCAGGCGTTGTTCTCCGACCAGTTCGAGGGCGTCGACGACACCGTCCGCACCCACATCGAGAACCTGCTGGGAGTGTCGACGACCTGGCCTACCTGGGTATCGCTGCGGGACGTACTGCGCCTGTCGGTGCCCGAGGCGGTCGAGGTCATGAAGCGGTCGGTGTCGGCGCTGCTCGCGGAGGCATCCGGAGTCGGCCGGCAGCAAGCGGTTGCCCGTGCTGCGCAGGAGAAAGCCGTGGTCGCACCGCACCGGAAGGTGCAGCAGTCCCGGCCGGTGCCGGCGATGACACCGCGGGAACAGGTCGTCGTCCCGGCCTGAGCGCCCGAACCGAGTATCAGCGCGTTGTCGGTCGGTTTCCGGCCGGCGCGTGCCGAGAGGAAGTTCTCGACGCAGGTAGTGCGGCCGAGACCGTCTCGGCATGGTCCACCCCCGCGCAGAATCGCGAGTCGCGCACCGGGGACGGTGCGCGACAACGCGCGGGTGTCCTCCACACGCAGGCGGTCGTCCGACCCGACGACGGCGAGCACGGGCACGTCGATGCCCGCGAGTGTCTCGTCGCCGATTCCCGGTTCCCGATCCGACCGGCGGAAATAGGCGGCGAGAGCCTGCGCGTCGTTCTTCGAAAAGGCCGAACGCGTCGCGGGATCGACCGGTGTGCGACGCCTTTCCTCCCAGGCACGGATGAAACCGTCCATGCCCTCGCGCTCGAGCACGTCGACGGTGCCGGGGAAGAACATCGCGTCCATCGCTCCCTGCTGGGGGCGTGCGCTCCCGCCGAGCAGGGTCAGACTCGCCAGCCGCTCCGGAGCGGCGACGGCGAGCGCGAATCCGTGCAGCGGGCGCCGAACGAATAGCCGACGTAGTGCACCCGGTCGGCTCCCGCCGTGTCCAGGACGGCGAGCAGGTCCCCGACGATCGCGTCCATCGCGTAGGCGTCCTCGTCGTGCGGGGTGTCGCTGCGGCCGTGGCCACGCAGATCGGGCATGACCAGGCGGAAATCCCCGCCGAGCGCTTCACGTACCGAAGGCCCGCCACACCGCCGACGACAGGGCACTGCCGTGGACCAGCAGCACGACCGGTGCCCCCTCGGGGCCTGCCGTGGTGAACCGGATCCGGGTGCCGTCGGCGGGATTCGTCGCATGGCTCATCCCAGCAGTATCGCCGAACGGCTCATCTTTCGAGTTCGACCGACCGATCCACCGCCACCTCCTCGAGGAATCGTTCGTCGTGCGAGACCACCACGAGCGCACCGCTGTAGGCGCGCAGGGCCTGGGTCAGGTGCGCGAGACCCGCCAGGTCCAGGTTGTTGGTGGGCTCGTCCAACAGCAGCAACTGCGGAGCGGGATCGGCCGCGAGCACGATCGCGAGCGCGGCCCGCAGTCGCTCCCCACCCGACAGCTCCCACGGCGACCTCGGCGTGACGGCCGCGGAACAGGAAGCGCGCCAGACGCGCCCGCACCTGCTGCGGAGTCAGGTGCGCGCCCGATCCTCGGCGTTCTCCGCGACCGAACGATCGTCGTCGAAGATGTCGAGCCGCTGCGGGAGCAACGCGAAGGAACGTGGGGTTCCGCTTCGACGATGCGGTGCAGCAGGGTCGTCTTCCCCGACCCGTTGGGCCCGCGCAGCGCGATCCGCTCCGGCCCGACGATCTCGAGCGGTGCGTCCGCCACCCGCCGACCGGGCGGAACCGCGGTCCCGGGCAGGTCGATGCGGATCTCCGGATCGTCGCGCACCGCGTCCTTCGCACGGTCCAGGTTCTCCCGTGCCGTGGTCAGATCCTCCTCGTGCTCGCGGCGGAAACGCCCGGCGGATTCCTGCGCCTGCCGTTTGCGCGCGCCCATGACGATCTTGGTTCGCGCTTCTGCTCGTACATCTTCTGCCCGTAGCGTTGCCGCCGGGCGATCGTGACGTGCGCCGCCGCCAGTTCGCGTGCCTGGCGCCGCACGTCGTTGCGGGCATCCCGCACCGCAGCCCGTGCCGCCTCCTGTTCCTCCGCGACGATCCGCTCGTATTCGCCGAACCCGCCGCCGAACAGGCGCAACGCACCGTTGCGCAGTTCGGCGATCGCATCCGTGCGGTCGAGCAGTTCCCGGTCGTGCCCGGCGACGAGCACCGTGCCGGGGAACCGGTCGAGTGCATCCTGCAGGCGCGCACGACCGTCGGCGTCGAGATTGTTCGTCGGCTCGTCGAGCAGCAGCACGTCCGGCTCGTCGAGCAGGCGTGCGGTGAAGGCGAGCAGCACCGTTTCCCCGCCGGAGAGCTGACCGACGGTGCGATCGAAATCCCCGGCGTCGTGCAGGATCCGGTCGAGGCCGACTCGGTGCATGAGCGCGAGGGCGCGGTCCTCGATGTCCCACCGGTCGGCGACGACCTCGAAGTCCCGATCGTCGAACGATCCGGATTCGATGCGTCGCAGTGACTTCCGGATCTCTCCGATACCGAGGACGGAATCGACCGGCACCGTCGGATCGAGGGTCACGTCCTGGGGAAGGTAGGCGACCCGTCCGCGCACCGTCGACGAACCGGAGGTCGGGCGGAGTTCACCCGCGATGAGCCGCAGCAGGGTGGTCTTCCCACTTCCGTTGCGGCCCACCAGGCCGATCCGCCCGGCCGGGACGACGGCGTCGAGATCCTGCACGGCGACGGTGCCGTCCGGATGGACGTAGGAGAGTGCGGACAGCGTGATACCGGATGAAGACATGGTGGCTCCCGAAGGGTGAGGGTCGATTGCGCGAGTGCGCGGGGGACGGGACCTCTCACAGGAGCAACGGACTTCTCCGATCGACGGGTACGGGATGCGAACACCATGGTGATCCCGCACCGTCCGGTATGCAACCGAATATTTCACCCCGACTCCTACCTGCGATAACAGGCACGGGCTCGGAAGTGCAGGCATGATCGGGACCGTGCGGATCCGACTGATTGGTATGGGTGTCGCGGCAGCCACGGTGCTGTCGCTGTCGGCGTGTGCGACCGGCCCCGATCAGCCCGAGACGATCGCGGAGGAGTTCGCTGCCGCTCTCGACGCCGGCGACGTCTCCGGCGCGGCGGCGTCGACCACCGATCCGGTGGCCGCGGAGTCCGCGATCGACGCCCTCTTCGCCGGGCTCGGCCACGACGATCCCACCGTGAGTGTCGCGGGGACGGGCGACGACGACACCTTCGAGCTCGACGTGACGTGGACCTTCGGGGAGGGTCGCGACTGGTCGTACCGCACCACCGGGAGCGCGACGGAGGATCCGGAGGCCGATGCGTGGCGGGTCCGCTGGGATCCCACGGTGCTGTCGCCGGAGCTGGCGGGTGGCGCGTCGCTGGAGTACCTGACCACCGTCGGTGCCCCGCCCACGATCTTCGACCGGGCCGGGCGGCCGCTCATGGGGGAGCAGGTCGTCACCGTCGTGAACCTGGATGCGACCCCGATCCCGCCGCGGTCGCTCCCGTGCTGGCCACGGTCGTCCCGACCATCACGGCGGAGAGCCTCGCCGAGCAGGTCGCGGCGGCCGCCGGCGGGACTGCGGGAGTGATCACGCTGCGTGAGGAGGACCTCGCGCCGATCGAGGATCGCCTCGCCGCGCTGCCCGGTGTGACGCTCGTGCCGCAGACCCGTCTGCTCACCACCGAGCGCGATCTCGCCTCGCCCGTGTGGTCCGGCCTCGCCGAACTCTGGCAGGAGGGGCAGGATGCCTCGGCGGGCTGGGTGATCCGGCGGGTCGCGACGGACGGCACGACGAGCCAGGTCGCCGGCGAAGCGGGACCGGAGGCACCCGACCTGACCAGCACGATCGATCTCGACCTGCAGCGACGGGCCGAGGAGGTCCTCGCCGGTTTCGACACGCCCGCGGTGATCGTCGGGATCGAACCTCGACGGGCGCGATCCGTACGATGGCGCAGAACGACGAGGCCGACGCCGAGGGGCGATCGCCGCGACCGGCCTCTACCCGCCGGGGTCGACGTTCAAGGTGGTGACCACGGCGGCGGCGCTCGATGCCGGGCTCGCCGAACCCGACACCGTGCTGCCGTGCCCGGGCGTCGCTCGATCGGTTCGCGCACGATCCCCAACGACGAGAACTTCGATCTCGGCCCGGTGCCGCTGCACACCGCGTTCGCGTTCTCGTGCAATACGACGATGGGGCGGCTCGCTCTGGACCTGCCGCCCGACGCCCTGCGCGCGACTGCAGAACGGTTCGGTCTCGGCATCGATTACGTCACGCCCGGTCTCGTCACGGTCACGGGTGACGTGCCGGTCGCCGACACCGATGCGGCCCGCGTGGAGGCAGCGATCGGGCAGGGGCAGGTGACGGCGTCGCCGTTCGGGATGGCGCTGGTCGCAGCCTCGGTGGCGAACGGTCGAACGCCGGTTCCGGCGATTGTCGAGGGGCAGCCGGCGACCGCGGATCGGGACGCCGAACCGATGCCCGAGAACGTGCTCGCGGCACTGCGAGAGATGATGCGCGAGACTGTGATCGAGGGTACAGCCGGCACGTTGCGCGACATTCCCGATCTGGCGGGGAAGACGGGGACGGCGGAGTACGGTGACAACGTCGGGGCGCACGGCTGGTTTATCGGATCACAGGATAATCTTGCCTTTGCGGTGTTCGTGTCGGGGGCGGACGGCTCGGCCCCTGCCGTCGAGGCGGCGGGGCGATGGCTGAGGGGGTAGGGACGCGTGGCGCAATTGTGATGTGTTCGTGCACAACGCGTGCTGGTATCTCGTGTGACTGAAGTGAAGGTTGTTACATATGAGATTTCGTGATTGGCGGGGGAAGCGGGGGGGCATCGTCGCGCTGGCCGTGTGCCTCGTCGTGGCTGTCGTCGCGCTGACGACGGTTGTGTTCTCGGATTCTCGAAGCGAGGCGCAACGCCTCGTCGACGACTTCGTCGCCGCACTCGACGAGCGTGATGCGGGCGCAGCAGCGGCCCTGACCTCCTACCCGAACGCGGCGGAGGAAACGATCTCGCAGATGTACGACGGACTGTCCGACGGCACCGTCGACTACGACGTCACCCAGCTCGTCGAACTCAACGACGACTCGGGATACTTCACGCTCTCCGCCGGATGGAATTTCGGCGAGGGCAAGGACTGGTCGTATCAGGTCACCGGTTCGGTACGGAAGCTCGCCGTCGGCTGGCGTGTGTCCTGGGACCCGGAGGTCGTCGTCCCCGACCTGTCGGGCGGACGCACCGTCCACCACGTGCGCACCGACGCCGCACCGCCGAAGATCTTCGACCGCACGGGCCGTCTCCTCATGGAGGAACAGACCATCAACGCCGTGGTGCTCGACCCGGCGGCGATGCCCGATCCCGTCGACACCACCACTCGTCTCGCGGCGGTTCTCGAGCCGGTCGCGCCCGTCATCACCGCCCAGCTGATGCAGGAGCGGATGGCGGAGAACCCCGGCAACCGGATCACGGCGGTCAAGCTCCGCGACCAGGACTACCAGTTTCTCGAGGACGGCATCGTGTCGATCCCCGGGGTCGAGGTGCTCACTACACCCACCCTGATCAGCGCGGATCGGCGGATCTCCACGCCACTGCTCGACTCGCTGCGCTCGGCGTGGCAGCTCGAACGCGACCGGACGGCGGGCTGGGCGGTCACCCTCGAGGATCCCGAGGACGGTCCGATCCAGGTGGCCGGCTTCCAGGCCCGCCGCCCCCGGACCTGCAGGCGACCGTCGACTCCCAGGTGCAGCTCGCCGCGAAGGAAGCGGTCGTCACCGCCGGTACCCCGGCCGCGCTGGTGGCCATCCAGCCGTCGACCGGTGGCATCCTCGCCGCCGACGTCAACAACTGGGCCATGGAACTCGGTCCCGTCATCACCCACGGCCTCTACCCGGCCGGCGGCGTTCTCGATCCGGTCCGGCTGGCGGCCGGCCTCGAGCGCGGCGTCGATCCGAACGACGTAGGGTCCGACGACGTCGCCTCCACCGCCCGTCGCCTCGGCCTGGGCGTCGACTACGACGTGCCGGGCTTCGAGTTCGAGACCTCGCAGATCGGGCACAACCGCTCCGGAGTGGTCCAGTTCGCCGGATCGGACTCCGACGAGAACCTGATCACGCCGCTCGGCGCTGCGGTGCTGGCCGCCTCGGTCGCGCGGGGCAGTGCCGCTGTCCCGACGATCGTGCAGGGACAGGAGACGGTCGTCCACGACGCCCCCGAGCGCTGCCCGGTGCGGTGATCGACGCCCTGCGCGGCATGATGATCGACAACGTGCAGAACGGTCCGGCGTCCTTCCTCCGCGGACACGCCGGTCTCGCGGGTATCGCCGCGGCGAGCGGCGAGGACCGCTGGTTCTTCGGTTACACCGGCGGCGACCTGGCCTTCGCGGTCTTCGTCGCCGATGCCGACGGCGGCGACCGCGCGATCAAGATGGCCGACACCTTCCTGCGCAAGCTCGGAGAACCACTGCTCGGGGACTGATCGGCCGGAGGTCGGTCCATGGCGTACTGATCGGCCGGAGGTCGGTCCGCGGCGTATTGATCCACCGGAGCCCGGTCCGCGGCGTACAGGTACGTTGAGCGACCGTGACCGTCCTCGATCTGGCCCTGCTCGTGGTTGCCGGATTCTTCGCGGGTGTCGTCGGGTTCGTCACCGGCCTGGCGTCGATCGTCTCGTATCCGGCATTGCTCGCCGTCGGCCTCCCGCCGGTCGCGGCGAACGTCACCAACACCGTCGCGATGGTCGGTGTCGGTGTCGGGGCGCTGACCAATTCGGCGCGGGAGGTCGTCGACACCGGCCCCCGCGTGTGGTGGTGGACGCTCTACGCCGCGCTCGGCGGCGTGGTCGGCGCGGCTGTCCTGCTCGTCGCCCCGCCCGACTCGTTCGAGGCGATCGTTCCGGCTTTGTCGCGCTCGCCGCTCTCGCGCTGCTGCTCCAACCACGCATCCGCACTCTGGCCGGCGGCCGCGACCTGCCGCGGGTGTTCTCCGTGGCGGTCTTCGTCGTCGCGGTCTACGGCGGATACTTCGGGGCCGGCGCGGGCGTCGTCTTCTACGCGCTGGTGCTGATCTGCACCTCCGAGCAGATCTGGCGCGCGAGCATCCTCAAGAGCTACCTGCTCGGCGTCGCCAATCTCGTCGCGGCGATCGGGTTCGCCGTCTTCGGGCCCGTGCACTGGGGAGCGGCGGCCGCGATGGCCGTCGGCGCGTTCGCCGGTGGCTACTGCGGTCCGCCGCTCGTACGGCGCATACCCCCGAACCTGCTGCGCGTGGGTGTCGCGCTCGCAGGGTTCGGGTTGGCGGTATGGCTCGCTCTCCGCTGAGTGGTGTCCCTGTGCAGCGGTATTACTGCACGCCGTGCATGAGCTTCTTGATGCGCGGCGCGAACAGTGCCAGCACGATGCCCACTGCGATCGATGCTCCGCCGATCCACAGGTAGTACGGCACCTCGTTGTTCTCGTCGTAGAACCCGGCGAGGGTGCCGGCCATGGCCGTGCCGCACGCGACGGACAGGTAGAACAACGCGACCATCTGTGTGTGGAAGTTCTTCGGCGCGAGCTTCGTCGACAGCGACAGTCCGACGGGGGACAGGAACAGCTCGGCGAAGGTGAACAGCAGCAGGATGAAGACCAGTCCGAGCAGCGGAGCGCTGTTGGGGCCGCCACCGGCCATGGGAATGAAGCACAGGAAGGCGATGCCCATGATGATCGTGCCCGCGGCGAACTTGATGGGCGACGAGGGCTGACGCGGTCCGAGTTTGGTCCACACGGCGGCGAAGACACCCGCGAACAGGATGATGAAGACCGGGTTGATCGACTGCACCCAGGACGGCGGGAACTCCCACCCGAACAGATCGCGGTCCAGGCGTGTGTCGGCGTAGACGGCGACCATCGTGAACTGCTGCTGGAAGAGCGACCAGAACACCGCGCTGGCGATGAACATCGGGATGAACGACAGCACCCGGCTGCGCTCGATCGGCGTGATCTGCTTGCTCGACAGCATGATGGCGAAGTAGGTGATCGTCGCGATGATGGTCAGGGCGACGACGATGTCGGACATGTTGCTCGTCGTGACGAGGCCGGTCAGCGCGGCGACCGCGATGAGGACCACGGCGACCAGACCGATCCCGGCGGCTTTCGTGCGCGTCTCGGCGGGCAGCGGGTGCGGTGGCACCTTGCCGATGTCGCCGAGATGCTTGCGGTAGATCGTGTACTGCAGCAGGCCGAGGAACATGCCGACCGCGGCGAGACCGAAGCCCCAGTGGAAGCCGTAGCGCGTCTGCAGGAAGCCGGTGAGCAGCGGGCCGACGAGCGCTCCGATGTTCACGCCCATGTAGAAGATGGAGAAACCGGCGTCGCGGCGGGTGTCCTGCTCGTCGTAGAGATCGCCGACGATCGACGTCGCCGTGGCCTTCAGACCACCGCTACCGAACGCGACCAGCACCAGGCCGACACCCACCCCGATGAAACCGGGCAGCACCGCGAGCGCGATGTGGCCGAACATGATGAGCACGGCGCTGTAGAACAGGGTCCGTTCGGAACCCAGCAATCGGTCGGCGATCCACGCCCCGAGAATCGTCGACAGGTAGACCGTGCCGCCGTAGGCGCCGACGATGGAGGTCGCGGCCCCCTGGCTGATCCCCAACCCGCCCTCGGATGCCGAGTAGTACAGGTAGTAGATCAGGATGCCCTGCATGCCGTAGAAGGAGAATCGCTCCCACATCTCGACACCGAACAGGTTGGCCAGGGGTAGTGGCTGACCGAAGAACCGATGGTCGGATCGCGACCCGGTCAGGGTAGGTGGTTCCAGCGTGGACATGATCTCCACTGTTCCACCGCACGGGGCGCGAGCGCGAAAAATTCGCGTATCCCGCGGTCGCAGATCACACTTCGGTGCGAGTGTGAGAAACGAGACCGGGAAGTCGGTGCAGGTCAGTGGGCGTCGACCGCGGGGCGGTCAGTGAGCGTCGACTCTGCGACGCTGGAGCAGTCCGACGACGACGCGCCAGCCCACCAGGAACAGGCCCAGGAAGATCGTCGCGACGATGATGAAGGCGGTCGCGGTGCCCTGACCGGTGACGGCCCGGAGCAGCATCCCCACGACGAGGGTGCTCACCCACACGAGCAGTCCGGTGGGAACGGCTGCGAAGGCGTCGAACTTGTCGCGGTAGAGCCACGCGGTGAAGAACCATCCGGCGGTGAGGCCGCCGAGGAACGGCCATGCCGTTCCTGCGAGCCCCACGAGATCGAGCACTTCGTCGTGGCTGGAACGACCGAGCACGGCGAATACGACGACGAGAACGACGTCGATCGCCAACGCCGGGGTGTACTTCTTCACGGGTCCAGAGTAGCGGCGGCGCGGGGGGCGTCGGAATCTCCGGTGCGTGCTCTCGAGCACGATTCGGGCCGGTGGAGCGGGTGGAACGCGACAGCGCCCCTGCCGGAGCAGGGGCGCTGTCGTCTGCGAGAGGGGTCAGGCCTGCAGGCCGGCCTCGATCTCGAGGGTGATGGTGATCTTGTCGCCGACGACGGCTCCGCCGCCTTCGAGCGGCATCTCGATGCTGATGCCGAAATCCTTGCGGTTGATGACGGTGGTGGCCTCGAAGCCGGCGACCGGACCCTGGCCCATGCCGGGGTTGGCGCCGTTGAACTCGAGCTTCAGGTCGACCGGGCGGGTGACACCGTGGAGCGTGAAGTCGCCCGTGACGATGTAGTCGTCACCGTCGGCACGCACGTCGGTCGAGGTGAAGGTGGCGACGGGGAACTGCTCGGCGTCGAAGAAGTCGGCGGAGCGGATGTGCGCGTCGCGGTCGGCGTTCTTGGTGTTGATCGACTTGACGTCGATCTCGGCGTTCACCGATGCGGTGCCGTCCTCGGCGACGGTGATGGCGCCGGAGAAGTTCTCGAAGGTGCCGCGAACCTTGCTGACGACGAGGTGCCGGACGGTGAAGCCCACGTTCGAGTGGACGGGGTCGATGGCCCAGGTGCCGGTGGTCAGGCCGGGGAAGGTGGTGGTGGCGGTGGTCATGGTGGTCCTCCTCGATGATTAAACTTTCAACTGCTTGTCGACAACCATGCCACCGAATAGTTGCTTGCGCAACTACATTGTGATGCGGATCACGCCGGCTCGGGATTCTCGACCGGACGACGTCGCCGTTCGAGGGTGCTGCGCTCGTGTTCTGCGCGCTCGGCGATCGGATCGATCTCGTCGGGTCCGTTGCCCCGGTACATCGCGGCGACGGTGGCCCAGCCCGCCAGGGCCACGAACGCGAAGCTCACCATCCGGTACACGAAGACCGCTGCCAGCGACTGCGACGCGCTCAGTCCGGCGGCGGTGAGCGTCGCGATGAGGGTGCCGTCCACGAATCCGAGGCCGCCCGGCGCGAGCGGCACACTGCCTACGGCCTTCGCCGCCGCGAACGCGATGAACAACCCCGCCACCGACGGGGAGCCGCCGACAGCCCAGCATGCGAGTCCGAGGCACGCGACATCGGCC
>LATQ01000001.1:987975-1008331 GCA_001017865.1 Rhodococcus sp. IITR03 | reverse complement strand
GGCGCCGCTATCGTGCCGACCGACGCTCCGGCCACTGGTGGCCGCTCGCCGCGATCCTCGTCGGCACCGCTGTCGTCTCGTTCGTCGCCGCGGCCTCCATGCGGAGCCATTTCACCACCGGGGCGGCGAGCGACGATCGTGACGACCAGTCCCGCGACCTGCGGGTCCGCGTCGGCGACCCCGCCTGAGCACCACCCATCCGAACGACCAGGAGATTCTCATGACTGTGATGCTCAGCGAGGAGCAGCGCGAGTTCGGGGCGGCAGTCCGCGAATTCTGCCGCCGCGAGGTGGGCACGCGTGAACAGCGCGACAAGCTCACCGACTGCGGTCGCGAAGGGCACAGCCTCGCGCTGAACCGGCGGATCGCCGAACTCGGATGGGCCGCCATCAACGTCCCCGAGGAGTACGGCGGGGCCGGCGGCAACCATGTCGACCTGTGTGTCCTGCTCGAGGAACTTCACCGCGGTCTCGCCCCGGTCCCGTGGCACGGCACGACCCTGATCACCGCCGGGATCTACACCAAGTTCGCGAGCGAGGAACTCAAGCGATCGGTGCTCGGCCGGCTCGCCGAGGGTGCCGCGCTGGCGATCGCGATGTCCGAACCGGAAGCCGGTTCCGACGTCGCGGCGCTGACCTGCCGCGCCGAGCACACTGCGGACGGCTGGATGATCAACGGTCAGAAGACGTGGATCACCAACGCCCATCAGGCGGACAGCATCCTCCTGGTCGCCCGTACCGAGCGTGGCGAGAAGAAGCACCACGGGCTCACCATGTTCCACGTGCCGGCCGACACGCCGGGACTGACGATCAAGGGCATCGACACACTCAACGGAACCGAGGTCAACGACCTCTACTTCGCCGACTGCGTGCTGCCCGCCGACTCGGTGGTCGGTGAGGTCGGGCAGGGCTGGGCCCAGCTCATGCCCGGCCTGGCCACCGAGCGGCTGATCCTCGCCGCGCAGATGCTCGGCACCGCCGAACGCGCCTTCGACGACGTGCTGGCGTTCGTCTCCGAGCGCACCCAGTTCGGCAACCGGGTCGGCTCGTACCAGGCGATCAAGCACCGCATCGCCGATCTCGCGACGGAGATCGAGTGCACCCGCCTGCTGGTCTACAGCGTCGCGCACCGCGCGGATGCCGGCGACGACCCACAGGGGTTGGCTCGCGCGTCGTCGATGGCGAAGCTCAAGGCAACCGAGGTCGCGAAGAACACTGCCCTCGATGGCATGCAGATGATGGGTGGCTACGGCTACTCCACAGAGTTCGACATGGCCCAGCACGTGCGTGCAGCACTGGGCGCCACCATCTACGGCGGCACCAACGAGATCCAGCGGGACATCATCGGGAACTCGTTCGGGCTTCGGTAGAACACCCTCTCCACCACACTGCAGCGGCGGGACGGTCCTTAGACCGTCCCGCCGCTGTTTTCTGTTCGCATGCAGGCTGTTTCCGGCGAACCGTCACGGCAATCTCACCCTCGCGTAACACTCCTGTCATGGGTACATTGTTTCCTTGTATTCGACACCGATTCATAAAGTGAAACCCCGGTCGAATCCGACCAGTCGAATCCGAGGAGCCCCTATGACGCTGGAAGCCACCGACACGTCCGTGCTGCGCCTCCCGTCCGCGAACGACCGGTCCCCCGAGATCTCCGGATCCCCCTCCCTGACCGAGCTCGCCCACGCCGCCGGCACCCGCTACATCCTCGCCGTCTTCACCACCCTGTCCGGAAAGCCTTGCGCCAAGCTCGTTCCCGTCGAATCCGTCGGGGAGCTCGAGACCGAGGGCGTCGGATTCGCCGGCTACGCCGCCGGTCGATGGGCCAGGTCCCGAAGGATCCCGACCTCGTCGCCATCCCCGATGCCGCGTCGTTCACGCCCATCCCGTTCGTGCGCGAAGGCCTCGCTCTCGTCCACTGCGACCCGCACGTCGAAGGCAAGCCCTGGCCGTACGCGCCGCGCGTGATTCTCAAGTCCGTACTCGCGCAGGCTGCCGCACTGGGCCTCGAGGTCAACGTGGGCGCCGAGATCGAGTACTTCCTCGTCAACAAGGACGAGAACGGAACGCTGCGCACGGCCGACGCGCTCGACACCTCCCGCCAGCCTGCTACGACGCCCGCGACGTCACCCGCATGTACGAGCACCTGACGTCGATCTCGTCGGCGATGAACATCCTCGGATGGGGCAACTACGCCAACGACCACGAGGACGGGAACGGCCAGTTCGAGCAGAACTTCCAGTACGCCGATGCCCTGACCACCGCCGACCGGGTCGTCACCCTGCGCTACCTGATCTCCGTGCTCGCCGAGCAGCGCGGCATGACCGCAACCTTCATGCCCAAGCCGTTCGCCGACCGCACGGGATCGGGCATGCACATGCACCTGTCGCTGTGGAGCGACGGCGTCTCTGCCTTCCCCGACGCATCCGACCCGCACGGCCTGGGCCTGTCGAAGACCGCCTACTCGTTCATCGCCGGCATCCTCGAGCACGCCTGCGCTCTGCAGGGCGTCATCGCGCCGACGGTCAATTCCTACAAGCGAACCGGTGCAACCAGCACGTCCTCCGGTGCCACCTGGTCGCCGCGCTACGCGACCTACGGTGGCAACGACCGCACCCACTACCTGCGGGTCCCCGACTCCAACCGCGTCGAACTGCGCGGCGGTGACGGTTCCGCCAACCCCTATCTCGCCACCGCC
Source organism: Rhodococcus sp. IITR03 (assembly GCA_001017865.1). The sequence goes on along the minus strand of LATQ01000001.1, from coordinate 1,005,634 downwards.
GCGACTGTCGCTGCCGGCCTCGACGGCATCGAACGCAACCTCGACCCCGGGACTCCCGGTACCGGCGGTTCCACGGAGACCCTGCCGATGACGCTACTGCACGCGATGGACGCCCTCCAGGCCGATCCGGTCGTCTCCGGCGCTCTCGATTCGGCGGGCGCGAGTGTCACCGATTACTTCGCCTCACTCAAGCGCGAGGAGTTCTTCCACTGGCACAACACCGTGACCCCGTGGGAGATCGACAGCTACCTGACCGCCTTCTGAGAAATCTTCGCTACTTCCCTACCCATCGAACAGGAGAGACGACCATGTGCGGAATCGTCGGACTTCATCTGCGGGATACCTCGCTCGAACCCCGACTGGGCAGCCTGCTCACCGGAATGCTCGGGCAGATGGTGGACCGCGGACCGGATTCGGCGGGCGTCGCCGTCTACGGCAACCCGGTCTTCTCCCCCGCCGGGGAGTCGTCGGTCTCGGTACTCGATGCCCCCTCTGATCTCGCCACGATCGTCGGCGACGCACTGGGCGTGACCGTCGGTGCGCTCGATCTCGCACCCACCACCGTGCTGCACGCCCCCGTCCCCGCCACTCTGCTCGCCGACACCGTCCGCGCCCTGGCACCCACTGCGACCGTCATCGGCTTCGGTGACGACGTGACCGTCCTCAAAGGAACCGGCGATCCGCGCATTCTCGCCGAGAACTTCGGCCTGCCGACCGCATCCGGATGGCAGGGTGTGGGCCACACCCGCATGGCCACCGAATCCGCCGTCACCGCAGCCGGATCACATCCCTTCGCCGTCGGACCGGACCAGTGCCTCGTCCACAACGGCTCGTTCTCCAACCACCTGTCGATCAAGCGCGAACTCGAGGACGAGGGGGTGGTGTTCGACAGCGAGAACGACACCGAGGTCGGCGCGCGCTTCGTTGCCAAGCACCTGGCGGAGGGCGCGGATCTCGAGAAGGCGTTGCGCCTTCTCGGCGAACGTTTCGACGGGTTCTACACCCTGCTGGTGTCGACATCCGATTCCTTCGCCGTGGTGCGCGATCCGATCGCCTGCAAGCCCGCGATCGTCGCCGAGTGCGACGCCTACGTCGCCATGGCCTCGGAATTCCGCGCTCTGGCAGGACTTCCCGGCATCGCCGACGCCGCATCTTCGAACCCGAACCGGACCGGGTCTACGTGTGGCAACGCTGAAGGTCGCCACAACCCCCGATTCCGCTGTCCGACCCCGTTCCACGGAGGCAATCATGACCACCGACACCCTGCTCCCGACCGCCACCTACGATCTGGCGACGACCACCACCCGCGAACTCAATGCGGCACTGCACGCGACGGAGGCCCCGGCTTCGGTCGAGGTCGCGAACCCGCAGGGCGCCCACGCACTCGCCTGCGGCCTGAACCGGCCGATCGACGTCCGCATCGACGGCCACGTCGCTACTACGCCGCCGGTATGAACCAGCACGCCCACGTGACCATCGACGGCAACGCCGGCGTCGGTGTCGCCGAGAACATGATGTCGGGAAGCGTGCGCGTCACCGGCGACGCCTCGCAGTCCGCCGGTGCCACCGCCCACGGCGGGTTGCTGGTGATCGAAGGCAACGCCGCCGCACGCTGCGGCATCTCGATGAAGGGCGTCGACATCGTCGTCGGCGGCGACATCGGGCACATGAGCGCCTTCATGGGACAGGCCGGCCGACTCGTCGTCCTGGGCGATGCCGGTGAGGCCCTGGGTGATTCGCTGTACGAGGCACGGATCTACGTGCGGGGCAGCGTCGCCTCGCTCGGCGCGGACTGCGTCGAGAAGGAGATGCGCCCCGAGCACATCGTCGAACTGCAGGAACTGCTCGACGCGGCCGGTTTCGACGCCGACCCGGCCGAGTTCACCCGCTACGGCTCGGCCCGTCAGCTCTACCACTTCCGCGTCGACAACGCTTCGGCGTACTGACGCCCCGACGTTCTTCCGCCGCTCGACCCCGAGGAGAATTCCATGACCTTCCAGCCTGGACTGCGTGAGTCGGCCACATTCGACCGCAACGTCATCCACGAGATCCAGCGTGCCGCCGCGACCGGCATCTACGACATCCGCGGCTGGGGCGCCAAGCGCAAGGTTCCCCACTTCGACGACCTGTTGTTCCTCGGCGCGTCGATGTCGCGTTACCCGCTCGAGGTTACCGCGAGAAGTGCGAGACCGACGTCGTCCTCGGCGACCGCAACGCGAAGTACCCGCTGCACCTCGACATCCCGGTCACGATCGCCGGAATGAGCTTCGGCGCGCTGTCCGGCCGTGCGAAGGAGGCTCTCGGACGTGGTGCCAGCGAGGTCGGCACGTCCACCACCACCGGTGACGGCGGCATGACCCCCGAGGAGCGCGGACAGTCCAAACACCTCGTCTACCAGTACCTTCCGTCGCGATACGGCATGAACCCGACGACCTGCGCAAGGCCGACGCCATCGAGGTCGTGCTCGGCCAGGGCGCCAAGCCCGGTGGCGGCGGCATGCTCCTCGGACAGAAGATCACCGAGCGGGTCGCGGGGATGCGCACCCTGCCGGTGGGCATCGATCAGCGCAGCGCGTGCCGGCACCCGGACTGGACCGGCCCCGACGACCTCGCCATCAAGATCCTCGAACTGCGCGAGATCACCGGCTGGGAGAAGCCGATCTACGTCAAGGTCGGTGCGACCCGTACCTACTACGACGTCAAGCTCGCCGTGAAGTCCGGCGCCGACGTCGTAGTGGTCGACGGCATGCAGGGTGGCACCGCCGCCACCCAGGACGTCTTCATCGAGCACGTGGGCATCCCGACCCTCGCCGCGCTCCCCCAGGCCGTGCAGGCCCTGCAGGAGATGGGTGTGCACCGCACGTCCGGTGGCGTGCAGCTGATCGTCTCGGGCGGTATCCGCTCGGGCGCCGATGTCGCCAAAGCGATGGCCCTCGGAGCCGACGCCGTCGCCATCGGCACGGCCGCGCTGATCGCCCTCGGCGACAACGATCCGAAGTACCAGGCCGAATACGAGAAGCTGGGCTCGGCCGCCGGCTTCTACGACGACTTCCAGGACGGCAAGGACCCCGCCGGTATCACCACGCAGGATCCCGACCTGCAGGCCCGCTTCGATCCGGTCGAGGGTGGCCGCCGCCTGGCGAACTACCTACGGGTGCTCACCATGGAGGCGCAGACCATCGCCCGCGCGTGTGGCAAGTCGCACCTGCGCAATCTCGAACCGCAGGACCTCGTCGCCGTCACGATGGAGGCCGCCGCGATGGCGCGGGTGCCCCTGGCCGGAACCGATTGGATCCCCGGCCGCAGCACCTTCTGACCGTGGCGACAGGCCTGCCACCGCACTTCCCGAGAGGACACACCACATGACCGCATTCGACACGCTCTGGGCATCGATCCTGGACGTCGGGCAGCATCCGACGACCGGGGCTACCGCCGATTCGCCTGGAGCGACGCCGATCTCACTCTGCGTGAATGGTTCCGCGGCTGCGCCGCCGAACGCGGTATGGACGTCGAAGAGGACCGCAACGGCAACCTGTGGGCCTGGTGGCTTCCCGAAGGCTGGGCGGGTGATCCCACCGGCGCCTTCGTCACCGGTTCGCACCTGGACTCGGTGCCCGACGGCGGAGCGTTCGACGGCCCACTCGGTGTGGTCTCGGCGTTCGCCGCAGTCGATCTGGTCCGTGATCGCGGCATCGTGCCGACCGTGCCGATCGCGATCACCGCGTTCTCCGACGAGGAAGGCGCCCGCTTCGGTGTGGCATGTGTGGGAAGTCAGCTCACCACCGGGGCGCTGGCTCCCCAGCGCGCGCTCGGACTGCGCGATCGCGACGGGATCACGCTGGCCGAGGCCATGACCCGTGCCGGTCGCGTACCCGAACACATCGGTGCCGATCCCACACTCGTCGACCGGGTCGGGGTGTACGTCGAACTGCACGTCGAACAGGGCCGGGCACTCGACCTCGTCGACGCGCCGGTCGCGGTCGCGTCGTCGATCTGGCCGCACGGACGATGGCAGTTCACCTTCACCGGTGAGGCCAACCACGCCGGCGCTACGCGCCTGGTGGACCGTCGCGATCCGATGCTCGCCTACGCCTCGTCGGTGCACAGCGCCCGCTCGTGTGCCGCGGCGGCCGGCGCGGTCGCCACCTTCGGCAAACTCGAGGTGTTGCCCAACGGGGCCAACGCAATTCCATCCGAGATCAAGGCATGGCTCGACGCCCGCGCCGCGGACGAGGAAACCCTGACGATGCTGGTCGCCGACATCGAGGCCGAGGCCCTCAAGCACTGCCTGCCCGACGAGATCGGGCTCGATGTCTTCGCCGAATCGATCACCCCGATCGTCGAGTTCCCGGCCGGGCCGCGCGAACGGTTGCGCCGCGCGCTGTCGCATCTCGGTGACATCCCGGTACTCCCCACCCAGGCGGGGCACGACGCCGGCATCCTCTCGGAAAAAGTGCCCACCGCAATGTTGTTCGTGCGCAACCCCACCGGCGTCTCGCATTCACCGCACGAGTTCGCCGAGGCCGACGACTGCAATATCGGAGCGCAGGCACTGGCCGACATCATGGCCGACTGGACGACGGGCAGTTAGGTGGCCGTGCAGGTGATCCGCTCGGGCGACCGACGGCGGACGCTCTGGCGCAACGGCGCCGGGACCACGGAGGAGGTAGCGACCGGACCTCACGGCCCCGCCGGACGCCCGCTGTGGCGGATCAGCGTGGCCGATCTGGGATCCGATCCCAGCGAGTTCTCGGCCTTCCCCGGCAGGGACCGCATCTTCACCGTCGTCGGTGAGCACGGTGTCGACCTCCACTCGGGCCACGGACTTCGTTCGCTGGATCCGTGGCATCCGCACCCGTTCGCCGGTGAGGACGCACCCCGCTGCATCCCCCGAGGCGCGACCAGCGCATTCAATGTCATAACCGCGCGTGGGGCCGCCACTGCGGCCGTCGGGTATCTCACGCTCGACACGGCCTTCGACACCGCCGCAGGCGGAGTCACTGCCCTCTACGTGCGATCGGGCTCCGTACAGGCCGGCACGGAACGGGCCGGACCCGGGGACTGCGTCCTGATCCGCCACGAGGCGATCACGCTACGAGTCTCGTCGGCCACCGGACTGCTGGTCCGCATCGAACCGACTTCCTCCCTCTGACATCGACTCCCCCACCGACCTCCCCGATTCGGAGGCCGACCGAACAAAGGATCCTCAGGTGACGGACACGACCAAGTTTCTGATCGTCGGCGGCGGCCTCGAAGGCCTGGCCATCGCCTACTCCCTCGCTGACCGCGGCGAGACCGACGTCCTCGTCCTCGAGCGCGACACCCTCTGCTCCGGCATGACCGGCAAGTCCAGCGGTGTCGTGCGCTGTCACTACGGCACCCCGTCGTTGGCTGCGATGTCCTGGTACGGCGTCGACATCTTCACCAAGGCGACCGAGATCTTCGGCGACGACATGGCGTTCCGCCAGTGCGGTTACGTCGTCGGTGTGGCGGAGAACAACGTCAAGCCGCTCGAAGCGAACATCGAGATGATGCAGGGCCTGGGTATCGCCACCGAACTCATTACCCACGACAAGATGGCCGAACTGTGGCCGGGCCTGCACCTCGACGACTTCGCCCTGTTCGCCTACGAACCGCTCGGTGGTCGCGGCGAGGCCTACATGGCGGGCATGGCGTTCGGAGCGACAGCCCGCCGGATGGGCGTGAAGATCCGGCAGAGCACCCCGGTGGTGTCGCTACTGCAGAACGCCGCCGGCCGCGTCTACGGCGTCACCCTCGCCGACGGCTCCGAAGTGCACGCCGAACAGGTCATCGTCGCCGCAGGCCCCTGGACTCCGGCACTCGTCGCCGGTGTCGGCGTCGACATCGACGTCCGGGCGCAGCGCGCGCAGTTGGTTCTCGTCGACCAGGCGTCCCGACCCCGGAGGTGCCCGTGCTGTCCGATCTGGCGGGCCTGCAGTACATCTGCCGCGAGCCGAACGGTGAACTGCTGGTGGGCAATTCCGATCACCAGGCGCCGGAGTACATCGACCCGGACAAGTACGTCAACCGCGCCGACGACTCGACGATCGAGAAGAACATCATGAAGCTCGGCAACCGCCTTCCCGACATGCCGGACCCACGGATCACCAGTTCGTACGTCGGTGCCTACGACGTCACCGAGGACTACAACCCCGTCATCGGTCCGGCACCGGTCGAGGGCCTGTTCCTGGCGACCGGATTCTCCGGGCACGGGTTCAAGATCTCCCCGCGGTGGGCAAGTTGGTCGCCGACCTGCTGATCGACGGGAAGACCGACCTTCCGAATGTGAACCCGGACGACTTCCGTTTCTCCCGCTTCGAGGAGGGTGATCTGCTCCTGAGCCTCAACCCCTACGAGGCGCCGGCGAGATGCGCTGATCCCGACCTCCCAGCGCGCGTGCCTCCACGGACCCGGCCGGATCCCTGTCGTCCGGATCGTGGAGGGCACCGCCGTGTCCGCATTGCGGCGTTCACCACCGGTGGACACACGCTACGCTGATGATATGGCCAGCCAGATCGTCCCGTCCTGTACGACGATTCCGGACGCGAAGTCCCGCGCGGCACCCCGACGGGTGTGGATCTCGAGCGCGCGATCGCCCACCAGGTGAGGTCGCTGCGGCTGGCCAGCGGTCTGTCCGTCGGCGACATGGCCGCCAAGGTGGGGATCTCCAAGGCGATGCTCTCGAAGATCGAGAACGCCCAGACGTCGTGCAGCCTGTCGACTCTCGCGCGCCTCGCCGCCGGCCTCGACGTCCCCGTCACCTCGCTCTTCCGGGGCGCGGACGCGCACCGCGACGCGGTGTTCACCAAGAACGGGCACGGCGCCGAGATCGTCGGTCGCGGTACGCGGGTCGGCCACCACTACGAATTGCTCGGCGCACTGCGTGGGCAGCACAAGCGGCTCGAACCGGTGCTCGTGACCCTCACCGACGCAAGCGAGGTCTTCCCCCTCTTCCAGCATCCCGGCACCGAGCTGCTGTACATGCTCGAAGGCGAGATGCTCTACGGCCACGGCGATTCCGAGTACCACCTGCAACCGGGCGATGCCCTGCTCCTCGACGGTGAGGGACTACACGGACCGAACGAGCTGCTGAAGCTGCCCATCCGGTTCCTCGCCGTGACGGCGTATCCCGACAACCACCAGCCGTGAACACGACGGAGCCTCACCGCGCGGTGCGGTGAGGGCTCCTGCCGTTCGGTCGGGGAAACTCGTCGGTCAGGACTTGGGCACGATCACGTCGCGGTCCTCGGCGAACACCTCGGGGCGCAGCGTCGACGGGCCGGTCGGCGAGAACGAGTCCATCACGTAGGCCGTCTCCCCGTGGACCGGGACGTCGATGCCCCGCATCTCCGTCTCGGTGTCGACCCGAATGCCATGATCTTGTCGAGCGCCTTCGCGATCAGGAAGGTCACCGCGAACGAGTAGGCGAACACCGCAGCCATCGCGACGATCTGGCGTCCGAGGAAATCGATCCCACCACCGAAGAACAGACCGTCGACGCCGGCCGGCGCGGCGGCCGTCGCGACGAAGGCGATGAGGGTGGTGCCCACGACGCCGCCCATGAGGTGGATGGCGACGACGTCGAGCGAGTCGTCGTAGCCCATGCGGAATTTCCAGCTCACGGCGAAGCAGCCGACGGCACCGGAGACCACGCCGATCAGCAGGGCACCGAGCGGGGACACGAGGCTCGCGGCGGGCGTGATGCCCACGAGTGCGGCGATCACGCCCGAGATGGCACCGAGCGTCGTCGCGTGCTTCTCCTTGATGCGTTCGACGAGCAGCCAACCGAGCAGGCCGGCCATCGCGGCGACGAGCGTGTTGAGGACGACGACACCGGCCATGTGGTTGGCGCCGCCCGCCGAACCGCCGTTGAATCCGAACCAGCCGAACAGCAGGATTCCGCCGCCGAGGACGACGAGGGGCAGGTTGTGGGGACGGGCGACGTGCGGGAATCCGCGGCGACGACCGAGCGCGATGGCGAGTGCCAGCGCCGCGACACCCGAGTTCATGTGCACGGCGGTGCCGCCGGCGAAGTCGTGGGCGGCGAGCGTGTTGGCGATCCATCCGCCCTTCGTGCCCGCTTCCTCGTCGTCGAAGGCGAAGACCCAGTGCGCGACCGGGAAATAGACGAGGACGACCCAGATGCCCGAGAACACCAGCCACGCCGAGAACTTCATCCGGTCCGCGACTCCACCGGCGATGATCGCCACCGTGATGCCCGCGAAGAGGAGGTGGAAGGCGGCGGTCAGGGCGGCGGGCATCCCTCCGTCCGGGTTCTCCTCGAGCAGCGACCCGAGACCGATGTCGGTGAAGGGATCGCCGATGAGGCCGAGGCCCCCGACGCTGTCACCGAGCACGGCGGCCGGACCGAACAGCACCCACAGGACGGCGGTGACGGCGAATCCACCGAACACCATCATGATCATGTTGAGCGCGCTCTTGACTCCGAGCATGCCGCTGTAGAACAGCGCCAGGCCCGGAACCATCAGTACGACTGCTGTGAACGCCGCCAAAACCCAGGCGGTATCGGCGGCCGCGAGTGCCTGTTCCATATAAGTCCACCCTGTTCGATCCCGGGGTTCACGACCCCTACGTCAGTCGGTGACCCGCATTCATCACCGTCCCCTGAGAGTGGACCCACTCTGTAATGTCCCTGCGAGGTGCGGGTGAACTTCGTGTAACGCCACCGCAGTTCTCAGGACAGGGGTGCCGTTGCATGCGGGCAGGCAGTATGGAGGACGAGGCGCCGCGTCCCCCGGTGTGCACAACCAGCACCGCCGGGGTATCCCTGCCTGCCGGGGTTCCGTGGGAACGACGGCTCGAACCGCTGCACGCATCTGGGAGGTAGACGATGGGACGGGTCACGACACGTCGTCCGGTACTGCGCATCACTGCGGACAGGGCGACGCGACGTCCCGACACCCTCGCCGTCGAGGAACCGCTCGAGATCAGGGTCGGCGGTGAGTCGCTCACCATCACGATGCGCACCCCCGGGCACGACGTCGACCTCGTCCACGGCTTCCTGCTGGCCGAAGGGATGATCGGCAGTCGCGAGGACATCGCCGCCGTCCGCTACTGCGACGGCGTGGACGAGAGCGGCGCCAACACCTACAACGTCCTCGACGTCGCCCTCGCCCCCGGCGTCACCGTCCCCGAAGGGACGGGGCGACGCGCGTTCACGACGACCTCCGCGTGCGGGGTGTGCGGGAAGAACTCGCTCGACGAGGTGCGCACGCGCACCCGCTATCCGTTGAAGGATGCCGGCACCACCTCGATCGGCACGCACACCCTCACCGAACTGCCCGACACGCTGCGTCGGCACCAGCAGGTCTTCGAGTCGACCGGCGGTCTGCACGCGGCCGCGCTGTTCACCCCCGACGGGCGCTGCTGGCCCTGCGCGAGGACGTCGGCCGGCACAACGCCGTCGACAAGGTGATCGGCTGGGCCCTGACCGACAACCGGGTTCCGCTCTCGCACAGCGTGCTCATGGTGAGCGGACGCGCCTCGTTCGAACTCGTGCAGAAGGCGGTCATGGCCGGGATCCCCGTGCTCGCGGCGGTCTCGGCGCCGTCGTCGCTGGCCGTCGATCTCGCCGCGGAGTCCGACCTCACCCTCGTGGGCTTCCTCCGCGGCGACACGATGAACATCTACACCGTCCCCGAACGCATCAAGACCGACTGATCGACGGCATCAATCGCACGTGCCGTCCTGCGCCTCGCCCGCGCGTACTCCGTCGACGAACGCCCGCACGTCGCCGAAGGACTCCTCGAGTACCGCGCGGTGGTCGGCCCCCTCGTACACCCGATAGGTCAGGTCGGCTCCGTTGTCGCACAGTGCAGCGGTCACCTGATCGGTGACCGGACGCGACACCAGTGCATCGTCGGTTCCCTGCACGACGAGCGTCGGCACCGTGAGGATGAGCGGTTCGACCTCCTGGCCGGCGTAGTACTCGCGGAGCGACTCGAGGTCCGCATCGGGGGCGAACACCTGATCCACCGGGACCGTGCTCGCCACCTCGCGAACGTCGTCCATGCATCCGGTGCGCGCGGCCTCGAGCAGAGGTCGCGACGCATCGGTGAGCATCGCGTCGGCGTCGATGCTCGGGTCCGCCGCCTGTGCGCCGAGCAGCAGCACCGGCAGGAACCCGAGCGCCGGACCGATCTCAGGGCCGGCGGTCGCGTAGTACTCGGCGGTCTCACTGGTGCGGCTACCCGGGGCGAAGGAGACCGCGCCCTGCAGTTCGAGTTCGGGTGCGCGTTCCTCGCCGTGTGCCGCCACATACAGCGCGGCGTGTCCGCCCTGGCTGTGTCCCATCGCGACCCATCGGGTGCCGATGCCGGAATCGAGTTGCCGAGCCGCACGCACGATGTCGACGACAGCGGCAGCCGCGCTGTCTCCGTTCATGTACGGGTGTTCGCCCGGTGTTCCGAGGCCTTCGTAGTCGGTCTGGACCACGGCGTAGCCGTCGGCGACCCACCGGTCGAGCATGGCGGTGGTCCTGCCGACGTAGGAATGGGCCGGACCGCCGGGGGTGTCGGCGGAGGGTGCGCAGGCGTCACCGACCCGGTGGTGCCGTGTGCCCAGCTGATCACGGGCCAGCCCCCGTCGGGGGCCTCACCGTCGGGGATCGCGACGGTGCCCGACACGACACGAGCGTGGGGGCGCCGGTCGGCCCCCCTCGGACAGATAGGTGATCAGATGCGTGCGCGATGCGCTGGGAATCGCCGCCGCACCGGTGAGGGTACGTTCGGTGACGAGAGAGCCCGGCCCGCCGGAAGTCTCCTCGGTGTCGTCACCGGAGTCCGCGCAGGATGTGATACCGAGCATCGCCGTTGCGGTGAGTGCTGCCACCAGGCGCCGGGAAGTACGAGAGAGCATGAATCCTCCGTTGGGATTTCAGTCCACGTTCGGCGCCCACTGCACGCCGTTGATGTGGCTACCGCCGTCGACGAACAGCGTGTTGCCTGTGAGATAGCGGGAGTCGTCGCTCGCGAGAAAGGCTGCGACGGTACCGATGTCCTCGAGCGGGTCGCCGATACGGCCCATCGGGTTCGCTGCGGCCTGCGTCGCTGCCATCTGCGGGTCCGCCTCCGCGACCCGCTGATATGCCGCACTCTGCGCGCCGGGACAGATCACGTTGCAGCACACCTGCTTCGGTGCCCACTCTCGGGCCGCCGTGCGAGTCATGCTGCGCAGCGCCTCTTTCGCCGCGTTGTACGACACCGAGTACATGTGCGCATTGACGCCGTTGAGACTGCACATGTTGATGACCCGACCGGTGCCGTGTCGGGCCAGTTCCGGATACGCGCGCTGCATCGCCCAGAACGCGGCCATCACCGCCATGTCGAACCCGGCCTGCATGCTGTGTTCGGGCGTGTTCTCCATACGCGCGAAGCCCAGTGACCGCCAGGCGTTGTTGACCAGGATGTCGAGGCGCCCGAATTCCCGCGCGGCGGTGTCCACCGCGTTGTGCACCTGTTCTCGGTCGGTGACATCGGTCGATACGAAATGTGCCGCCGTCCCCCACTTCTCGGTGATCCACCGTGCGGTGCCGCCCCGCTTCCTCGTCGACCTCGGCGACGACGACGCTCGCCCCCTCACGGGCCAGCGCGCCGGCAACGCCGCGGCCGATTCCCATCCCGCGCCGGTGACGATCGCCACCCGCCCGTCCAATTTCCCCATGCCGTTCCTTTCCGATACGACGGCGTGTGCGGTGCAGGCCGTCAGCGCGGACGGGGAACCGTCCTGTCGATGAACAGCGCCTCGACGGAGACGCACACCGTGCCGTCCGCGGTCCTGATCTCGCCGACCGTGTTGATCTTGCGGCCGTCCTGCTCGACCAGACGACCGGTGATCGTCAGCGGCTCGAACAGCGGGGTCGGGCGGTGGTACCGCACATTGAGCTGTGCGGTGGCGCCGCTGCGCCCGGCCCAGGCGTTCGCCACACCCAGAGTGTGATCGAGCAGGAGGGCGGAGACTCCGCCGTGCACGTGCCCGGGCGGGCCTGGTACGGGAAGGTCAGTTCGACGACGCCTTCCACCGATCCGTCTTCGCGACCGGCGAGCACCAGCGGCGGAGCGAGCGCGTTCTCCGGCCCGGTGACGGATCGTGCCGGGTGACACCCTCCCGTGCCACATGTCGATCAGTCGCTCCCGCACTTCGGGGGCGTGTTCCTCGAGGTGCTCGGCGATATTGTCGAGTTCTTCGGCGACCCGCTCGAGATTCGCGTTGCCACGGTCGGTGCGCAGCAACGCGTCCACCACGCGCCGCGCGGCGGCGGTGGCGCGGTCGACGGCGGTGTCCTGCGGTGCCGAGGTCAGCACCGTACCGTCGGGCGCGTGTCCGACGACGGGGTGGGTGTCCGGGTCGACTCTCATCGAATCTCCATCGTGGCGTGGGTGAGCACCGGTTGCCCGTCGCGCTCGGGACATGTGGCGAGCAGGGTGAGGGTGTCGCCGTCTCGCCAGACCGCCGTCTCGATCGTCTCCCCGGGGTACAGCGTGCCGGCGAAGCGGACCGAGAACGACCGGACCCGGGTCGGGTCTCCGTCGAGCACACCGTCGACGACGGCCTTGCACACGACACCGTACGAGGCGAGTCCGTGCAGGATCGGCCGATCGAAACCGGCCGCCTTCGCGAATTCGGGATCGGCGTGCAGCGGGTTCATGTCGGCACTGAGCCGGTACACCAGTGCCTGTTGCGTGCTCGTAGGTGACACCAGGGTCTTGTCGGCGTCCCGTTCCGGCACTGCGTTCGACACATCGGGCCCGGCGTCTCCGCCGAAACCTCCCTCACCGCGCGCCAGATCTGCATCGCACTGGTCCACAACGGGTTTCCGTCGGCGTCCACTGCGGACTGCTCGAGCACGATCACGGCGGCTTTGCCCTTGTCCCACACATCGGAGATGCGAGACGAGACGGTCGCCGAACCGAGATCGGGATCGGGGCGTGCACGGTGACGGACTGGCCACCGTGCAGGATCCTGCGCAGGTCGATGTCGATTCCCGCAGGCTCAGTCCGGCCGGTGTCACCGCACCGGCGGAGACACCCTGACCGGCGACCATCGCGAAGGTCGGCAGGACCCGCAGGTCCTTCTCGTACACCCACCGCAGTTCGGCGGGATCGAGCGAGTCGGCACCCGCACCCAGACCGAGGTGGTAGAGGATCACATCGCGTTCGGTCCACGAGGCGTCGCGGACGGTGGGCGCAGCGGAGAGCGCGACATCGGTATCGATGGGCATGGGCGTCACTTTCCGGGTTCGGGATCGCGGGGCAGGCCGAGAAGCCTCTCACCGATGATGTTCAGCTGGACGTTGGTCGTCCCACCGGCGATGGACATGCACTGCACGTTGAGGAACATGTGGGTGGCCGAAGTTCGGTCCTGGTCGTCGAGCAACGACGCAGTACCGGCCCAGTCCATCGCGGTCTCCCAGACCTGCTGGAGGTGCTCGACGCCGAGGAGTTTGGCGACGGAGGACTCGGCACCCGGCTGTGCACCGGCCAGCGAGCGGAGAGCGGTGCGCAGCCCCATGAGGCCACCGGACGCGGCATCGCCGAGCACTTTGCCGAGAACGGTGAGCTGTTCGTCGTCGGGTCCGCCGGGCATGCCGTTCGCGAGCGCCATGAGAGTCTCGCAGCCGGCACCGAAAGTCGAATCGTGTGAGAGGGAGACGCGTTCGTTCGCGAGGGTCGTACGGGCGAGCTTCCATCCGTCCCCGGGCTCGCCGACGAGGCACTCGTCCGGCACGAACACACCGTCGAGGAACACCTCGTTGAACAGGCTTCGCCGGTGATCTCCCGCAGCGGCCGGATGTCGAGGCCTTCCGTGTTCCTGATGTCGATCAGGAAGTAGGACAGGCCTTTGTGCTTGGGCGCTTCCGCGTCGGTGCGGGCGAGGCAGATGCCCCAGTCCGCGACCCGCGCCATCGACGTCCACACCTTCTGACCGTCGAGCCTCCATCCGCCGTCCACCTTGACGGCCTTGGTGGACAGGCCCGCGAGATCGGACCCGGCGCCGGGTTCGGAGAAGAGCTGACACCACACGAGATCCCCGCGCAGCGACTGCGGGACGAATCGCTCGATCTGCTCGGTACTGCCGTGCGCGATCAGGGTCGGCACCACCCAGTTGCCGATGATCATGTCGTGCGGTTCGAGTTCGGCGGCGCGCAGTTCCTCGGCGACGACGAGTTGCGTGACGGCGTCGGCGGCCTTGCCCCATGGTTCGGCAGATGAGGAGCGGTGTAGCCCTTCTCCGCCAGATACGCCTTCCGCGCTGCGTTCTCCAGCGACTTCGCCGGCTCGAGTTCGGCACGGACGTCGGCGCGGATCCGTTCCGCCTCGGGCGGAAGATCGACGCTCAGCACGCGGCGGGACCGTCGAGGCGTGAGGTGGGCGACCCGGCGCCGCCACGACGCCGTGGAGCCGAGCAGGATCCGGAGCGACTGGGCGCGCCGCATGTACAGGTGCGCGTCGTGCTCCCAGGTGTAGCCGATGCCGCCGAGCACCTGAATGCAGTTCTTGGTGACCTGGAAGGCGGCCTCGGGGGCGATGGACGCGGCGACCGCCACGGCGAGCGATGACTCGTCGTCCGCCGCGTCCTCTGCCTGCGCTCGCGCGGCGTCCCAGGCCACGACCCGGGCCTGTTCGGTAAGACAGAGCATCCGGGCGACGGTGTGCTTGACACCCTGGAACTGTCCGATGACGCGGCCGAACTGCTTGCGGACCCGCGCATAGTCCGCAGCGGTGGTGGTCGCCCAGTCCGCGAGACCGGCGGCCTCGGCGGCGAACAAGGTCGCGGCGATATCGACGATCCGATGCGAGTCCGACCTCAGCACGTCCCCGTCGGACAACGTCAGGCGCTCGCGGTGATCTCGGCGTTGCGGCGGATCACGTCGTAGCTGGCAGGTTCGTGACCTCGACCCGGTCACGGGTCACGACGACGAAGACCCGCTCACCACCGTCGTCGGCCGCGAGCAGGAACACATCCGCGACCTGGCCGCCGAGGGCGACACCGGAGGTTCCCGAGAGCGTGACGGAATCGCCGTCGCGCTCCACGCGCAGGTCCCCCGGCTGCAGGGCGACCGCACCGAACAGCGAACCGTCCGCGAGCCCATCGAGTTCGCTGCGACGGCCGGCCTCGTCGAGGACGGCGGACACGATCACGGTCGGAAGGAACGGGCCGGGCACCATGGCCCGTCCGAGTTCCTCTGCGACGATTGCTGTTTCGAGCAAACCGAAACCGGCGCCTCCGACCTCTTCGGGCAGGTGCAATCCCAGCATGCCGAGTTCGGCGAACGAGCTCCAGTACGTCGGGCGGGCTTCCGTCTTCGCTTCGACGGCCGTGCGGATCACGTCGGGTGTGGCGTGCCGTGCCGCCCAGCCGCGTACGGAATCGCGGAGCTCGCGGTCCTCGTCGCTCAATCCCAGAGTCATGATCGGGTCCCTTCGGATAGCAGAATGTCCGGCGTCAGATGCGCTCGATGATGGTGGCGGAGGCCATCGCGCCACCCGCACACATCGTGACCAGCGCCGTCGAGCGGTTCGAACGCTCGAGTTCGTGCAGGGCACTGGTGATCAACCGCGAGCCGGTGGAACCGACGGGGTGGCCGAGCGCGATGCGCCGCCGTTGACGTTGACCTTGCTCATGTCGGCCCCGTGGACCTGCGCCCAGGACAACACGACCGAAGCGAAGGCTTCGTTGATCTCGACGATGTCGATGTCGGACAAGGACATTCCGGTGCGTTCGAGTACCGCGCGAGTCGCGTCGACGGGGCCGTCGAGGTGGTAGTACGGGTCGGAACCGACGAGCGTCGAGGCGAGAATCCGGGCCCGGGGCCGCAGGCCCGCCTCCCGCGCCTTGTCCTCGCTCATCAGCAGCACGGCGGCGGCACCGTCGCTGACCTGAGAAGAGTTGCCTGCTGTGTGGATTCCGTTCTCGATGACCGGGCGGAGGCCCGCCAGCCCCTCGGCGGTGGTCTCACGCAGCCCGCCGTCACGAGTCACTGTCGCGATCTCACCGGTGGGCTCGCCCTCCTTGGTCACGATCGGCGCCTGCACCGGGACGATCTCGCGGTCGAAGCGCCCCTCGGCCCACGCGGCTGCGGCGCGACGCTGCGACTCGAGTCCGAGAGCATCGACATCGTCACGTTTGATGCCGCGCTTGTGGGCGATACGTTCGGCAGAGGTGAACTGGTCGCCCATGTCGATCGACCAGTCGTCCGGATAGGGGTTGCCGGTGCCCGGTGCGTTGGCCTGGCCGAGGAACACCCGGCTCATGACCTCGACACCGCATCCGATTCCCGCGTCGATCTGCCCGGACGCGATCAGTCCGGCCACCATGTGGACCGCCTGCTGCGACGAACTGCATGCGCAATCGATGGTCGTCGCGGCGGTCGTGTACGGGAGACCTGCGTGGAGCCAGGCCTGGCGGGTCACGTTGTTGGACTGCTCCCCGCCTGGGTGACGGCGCCTCCGACGAGCTGACCGACCTGGTCGGCAGGCAGTCCGGTGCGGTCGAGAACGGCCTTCTGGGCGGCACCGAGCAACACCGCGGGGTGGACCCCGGCCAGCTGACCGCGTCGGCGGCCGATCGGTGTCCGCGCAGCCTCCACGATGACGACCTTGCTCATGCCTGCTCCCAACTGCTCGACGATATTGAAATTTATTCTAGTGACGAGGGTCGCAGATTACCGCGCCGTCCCACCGACCGGGACCACCCTTGTGGAAGCTCCGCGAAACCCGCCGGCTCAGTTCCCGGCGACGGAAAGATCCACCAACAGCAGATCGCACGCAACACGCAGGTCGGATTCGACCTCCGGAATCGACATCCGCCCGTTGAGGGCCGACCGGACCAGCCCGAACCACAAGGCCACCAGGAGACGCACGACGGTCGCGTCCCGGACCGTCGGCTCGGCGATGCCGGCCGCGGCCAAGAGCAGTCCGTCGAAGTGCCGATCGATCTTCGCCGCGTCCGGAACAGAGGCGGCGTTCGACGAGGCCGCGGACTGGATCATCGCGTTCGCCAACAACGGTGCGCGCACCAACGCCCGGGTGGCCTGCAGCAACACGTCGTAGACGGAGGCGGCCGGGGAACCGCCTGCCCGTGGCCGACTGGACAACCGAATTCCCATTCGGTCGATCCGGTCGACCATGACCGCCACGAAGAGATGCGTCTTCGACGGGAAGTAGCGGTAGAGGGTTCCGATGGCGACACCGGCGAGTTCGGCGACCTCCTGCATCCGGACCCGTTCGAGCTCTTTCGCTGCCCCCAATTGTGCTGCCGCGTCGAGGATCCTGTCGTATCGCGCGTGTTGTTCCGCCGAATTCGGTTCGGCGGCATCGCGCACCTCCGCAACCCTGGGCATGCCCGGCCCTCCCTCCCTCGTCCGCCGTGATCTCGAACCACCGTCGCCGACGAACGTTCCAGGCAAGCCGGTCGGCGGTCCGCTCGATCCCGGCCACCGAGACCGTCGGCGTCCCCGGATCGCGTACGGCTCCAGACTAGAATGAATACTAATTCCGGCGCGGTGCACTGACGAACCGCCGCAATCGAACAGGAGACGTTCCATGGGTGAATCCGTAAGTCTGGCCGGGCGCGCGGCGGTCGTGACCGGCGCCGGGGCCGGCCTGGGCCGCGCCGAA
>LATQ01000001.1:978069-987875 GCA_001017865.1 Rhodococcus sp. IITR03 | reverse complement strand
CCCCGATGGTCGCGCCGAGGAGCCCGCAGGTCCACAACTCCCGTCGAGCAGACCGGCGGTGAAGGCGTCGCCGGCGCCGACCGTGTCGACCACCTCGACCCGCACGGCGGGCACCTCGACGGTTCCGGCCGCACACAGCGCCACCGCACCGTGTTCTCCGCGGGTCACCGCGACGATCGCCGGCCCTCGCGAGAGCCAGTCCCGTGCGGTGTCGAGGGGATCGCGGTCGGGCGCGAACCACGTCAGGTCCTCGTCGCTGGCCTTGACCACATCGGCGAGCGAGACGAGGCGTTCGATCCGTTCCCGCCCGCGTGCGGGGTCGTCGATCAGCGCAGGGCGGACGTTCGGGTCGAAGCTCACCGTGGACGTTCCCGCCTGCTGCGCGACGAGTTCGGCGACGAGATCACAGCCGGGTTCGAGCACCGTCGCGATGGATCCGGTGTGCACGAGCACGGCGTCCACCGACGGTGGTGGCTCGACCGGATCCCAGACGATATCGAATTCGTACTTCGCGGAACCCTTCTCGTCGATCTCCGCCTGCGCGGTCGCTGTGCGCTCGGCTGCCGCGCTGCCCGGTGTCAACGACACGCCGGAGGCGGCGAGATGGTCGACGATCCGCCGTCCGCGAGCGTCGGTGCCGACGCGTGTCGTGAACTGCACGGGCCGGTCGAGCCGCCCCAGACCCAGCGCGACGTTGAGCGGGCTCCCGCCCACATGCTCGACGGGTTCGGCACCGCCGCGGTAGACGATGTCGACGAGGCTTCTCCGACGACGAGCGCGTGGCCGTTCATTCCGGCTCTCCCGGAAGTTCCTTCAGGGTGGCGCGGGCGCCGTCGTTGTGCAGGGCGTTGAGCGCCCAGGTGTAGGCGTCGACGAAGCGGTGGTTCTGCGCGAGATCACCGAAGACCTCGGTGTTCTCGATGAAGGCGGTGGGATGCGTGAGTTGTCGTCGCGCGATCGGGACGAGCGTGTCGGCGAGTCGGTCGACCACCTCGATCGGTTCCCCCTGCTCGTCGACGCCTTCGACGTAGCGCGCCCACGAGGCGACGATCGCCGCGGACAACTGCACGTGACCACCGGTGGCCAGGTTCTCCCGGATCACCGGCACCAGCCACTTCGGGATGCGATCGGACGACTCGGCGCACAAGCGTGCGATCGTGTCCCGGATCTCGGGGTTCGCGACTCTCGATGAGGGTGGTCTTGTACTCGTCGAGATCGATGCCCGGCACCGGTTTCAGGGTCGGTGTCGCTTCGGTGTCCATGTAGGCACGGACGAATCCGGCGAGGAGCGGATCTTGCGCGGCCTCGTGGACGAGTCGGTATCCCATGAGATACGCGAAATAGCAGAGCCCCTGGTGACCCGCGTTGAGCAGACGCAACTTCATCAGCTCGTAGGGAGCGACGTCGTCGACGATCTGCACTCCCGCATCCTCGAAGGGCGGGCGCCGTCGGCGAAGGCCTCCTCGAGGACCCAGGAGGTGAAGGGCTCGGCGGCGACCGGCCAGCGGTCCTGCACGTCGAAGCGTTCGGACAACGCCGAGACCACCTCGTCGGTGGTCACCGGGGTGATCCGGTCGACCATCGAGTTCGGGAAGCGGACGTGCTCGGAGATCCACTCCGCGAGATCCGGATTCAGAAGGCGCGCGTATTCGGTGAAGACGCGGCGCGCGACGCTTCCGTTGCCTCGATGTTGTCGCACGACATCACCGTCGGGGCGCGCAGTCCCCGCTCCCGACGCCGGGCGAGAGCCTCGGTGACGAGACCGAAGACGGTGGCCGGGGGTTCACCGGACCGCAGATCGTGTTGCACGGCCGGATCGTCGACGTCGAACTCGCCGGTGTCGTGACGGATGTTGTAACCGCCCTCGGTGACGGTCAGCGAGATGATCCGGGTGGCCGGGGCCGCGAGGAGCTCGATGACCGCCTCGGGATCGTCGGGGGCGTAACGATAGTCGACGATCGAGCCGATCACCCGCGGCTCCCACGTGCCGTCGGGATGGGTGAGCACCAGCGTGTACAGGTGGTCCTGCGCGGCGAGTGCCTCCTGCATGCGGCGATCACCGGGGAGCACCCCGACGCCGCAGATACCCCATTCCTTCGCCTTCCCCTGTTCGAGGAGCCGGTCGACGTACATCGCCTGGTGCGCGCGGTGGAATCCGCCCACACCGAAGTGCACGATGCCGACGGAGACGTCGTCGCGCCGGTAGCTCGGGACGGGCACGCCCAGCTCGGGGAGCGTCTGCTCGTTCACGTGCATGGATCTTCAGTCCTTTCCCGCCGGATCGGTCACGTCCACGACGGCTTGATGTTTCCGGGTGTCCGATCGGATTCGAGCGCGTCGGCGGTCTTGTCGAGGGGGAACCGGGCGGTGACCATCGAGTCGAGATCGGCCCGGCCCGATTCGACGAGTGCGAGCGCGGTCGGCCACGTGTTCGCGTAGCGGAACACGCCGGTCAGGATCAGTTCGCGGTTCTGGACGAGCTGCACCGGCAGGGTCATCGTCTCGGCGCCGGATCCGACGAGGACGACGGTGCCGCCGGGACGGACCGCGCGGATACCCGAATCGACGGCGGCGGGGGCGCCGGACGCGTCGATGTAGGCGTCGACGCGCAGGGCCGACGGGTCGTCGACGCGGGGGTCGAGCGCAGCGCTCGCCCCGAACGACAGTGCGGTCTCGCGTCGCCGTTCGTTGAGGTCGGTGACGACGACCTCGACCGCACCGGAACGCGTGCGCGACCTGCGCGACGACGATGCCGACGGGACCGGCGCCGGTGACGAGGACGCGGGAGCCGGCGGTGACGCGGGCCTTGCGGACGGCCGCGATACCGACCGACAGCGGCTCGCACAGAGCGGCGGCATCGTCGGACACGGTGTCCGGAACGGGATGCGCGAAGGCCGCCCCGATGGTGACGTACTCGCACAGCGCGCCGTCGACCGGCGGCGTGGCGTAGAAGCGCATGTGCGGGCACAGGTTGTAGTCGCCGCGGCGCGTCTCCTCGGTGAGCGGGTCGGGACGCTGCGGCTCGATCGAGACCCGCTCGCCGATCCGGCTCTGCGGAACACCGTCCCCGACCGCGACCACGACTCCGGACGCCTCGTGGCCGAGCACGATCGGATCGGTCACGACGAACTCGCCGATCCGCCCTTCGCGGTAGTAGTGCGCGTCCGAGCCGCACACTCCCACGGTGGTCACCCGGACGAGGACGTCGCCGGGCTCCGGTGCAGGTAGAGGCCGTTCCTGCATCTCGATGCGGCCCGGTTCGAGAAGCACGGCGGCACGCATCGTGTCCGGGAGCGTCGGGGGAACTGTTGTGTGGGTCACACTCCGATGCTAACGTACTGAGCAGATGCACGCACCCCTGAGCAGATGCTCACGGAGCGTGACGAAGACTGCTCGCACCAAGGAGAGCTCGTGACCGCCCCCGGCCCCACCAACATCCCGGATACGGAAAGCCCGGTATCCACCGAGGATCTCCGTCTCGCCGTACGGGCCGCGACGCTCTACTACCTCGACGGCCTCACGCAGGCGGAGGTGGCGCAGCGCCTCGGCGTCTCCCGCCCCACCGCCGGCCGGCTCGTCGCACGCGCTCGCGCTCAGGGTCTGGTGCGCATCGAGGTCAGCGTGCCGCCCACCTGGCGCGACGACCTGCACGCCGAGACCGAACGGGCACTCGAAGAGCGCTACGAGCTCGTCGAGCCGTCGTGGTGGGTCGCCGGGTCGACGACGCCGGTCCGATCGAGGACTCCGCGAGCTTCGCCGCCCTCGGGCGCGCCGCCGCCGGTCTGCTCACCCGCCGACTCCGCCCCTCCGACACCCTCGGATTCACGTGGGGCCCGAGACCGTCGCCGTGGCGCAGGCCCTCCCGTCGGGTGTCGCCAGTTGTGAGACGATCGTCCAGCTCGACGGATCCATCTCCACGAGCGCCTACCAGACCGGCACCGAGTTCGTCCTCGGCCGCTGCGCCGAACAACTTCGGGCGCAACCGCTCCGGCTTCCCACACCGCTCTACGCCGACCCGTCGACGGTCGCGTCGATGCGCGCCGACTCGTTGATCTCCCGCACACTCGAGGTGGGGCGCCGCGCCGAGGTGATGATCTTCGGTGTGGGCGCGGTGTCGACCTCGACCACCCTGTTCGAGGGCAGTTTCCTCGACACCACGATGCTCCACGAACTCGACGGCCTCGGCGCGGTCGGTGAGATCGGCGGCCGGTTCTTCCGCGCCGACGGCACCGCCGTGCACGGCGAACTCGAAACCCGCACCATGTCGGTACCTCTCGACGACGTCCGCGACTGTCCCGCCACGATTCTCGTCACCGGCGGACAGTCCAAGCACCGCGCTGTACTCGGTGCTCTCCGCGGCGGTCTCGCGAACATGCTCGTCTGCGACATCGCGTGCGCCCAGTACCTGCTCGACCATCCCGACCACGCCCTCGAGAACGGCACCCCGAAGGACGAGGCACCACCGAAATGAGGTAGACCATCGTGCCTACAGCAAGAAGATCCATCCGCGCGGCCGCGGCAGGAGCCGTGGCTCTGAGCGTCGCACTGACCGGTTGTGCCGGTGCAGGATCGATCGGTACGTCCGGCCGCACCGTCACCATCGCGATGGTGTCGAACTCCCAGATGCAGGACGCACAGCAACTCGCGTCGCAGTTCGAGGCCGAGAACCCGGAGATCGACCTGAAGTTCGTCACCCTCTCCGAGAACCAGGCCCGCGCCAAGATCACCGCGTCCACGGCGATGGGCGGCGGCGAGTTCGACGTCGTGATGATCAGCAACTACGAGACTCCCCAGTGGGCGGAGTACGGCTGGCTCACGAACCTGTCGCCGTACATCGAGCAGACCGACGGCTACGACGCCGACGACATCATCCCCTCGCTGCGCGAAGCACTCTCGTACGAGGGCGACATGTACTCGGTGCCCTTCTACGGTGAATCGTCGTTCCTGATGTATCGCAAGGACCTGTTCGAGCAGGCCGGTATCACGCTGTCCGATCCGCCGACCTGGACCGAGGTCGCCGACGCCGCAGCGCACCTCGACGGTCCCGACATCAACGGCATCTGCCTGCGCGGCAAGCCCGGCTGGGGTGAGTTGCTCGCGCCGCTCGACACCGTCATCAACACCTTCGGTGGACGGTGGTTCGACGAGAACTGGAATGCGCAGCTGAACAGCCCCGAGGTGCGCGAGGCGGTGCAGTTCTACGTCGACCTCGTCCGCGAGTACGGTCAGCCCGGCGCCGCGACGAGCGGATTCAGCGAGTGTGCAACGCAACTCGCGCAGGGCCGGGTCGCCATGTGGTACGACTCCACCTCCGCCGTCTCGACCCTCGAGGATCCCGCATCGAGCAACGTCGTCGGCAAGATCGGCTACGCGGCCGCGCCCGTCCAGGAGAAAGATCCCTCGGGCTGGCTCTACACGTGGTCGCTCGGCATCCCCGCGAGCAGCGAGCACACCGAGGACGCGTGGAAGTTCATCTCGTGGATGACCGACCAGCAGTACCTGCGCACCGTCGGCGAGCAGCTCGGCTGGGAGCGGGTGCCGCCGGGCAGCCGACTGTCGACCTACGAGATCCCCGAATACGCCGAGGCCGCCGCGGCCTACGGCCCGATCACCCTCGAATCCATCGAAGGAGCCGACCAGCAGAACCCCACGGTCGACCCCGTCCCGTACACGGCATCCAGTTCGTGGCCATCCCCGAGTTCCAGGATCTCGCACCCGGGTCAGCCAGCAGATCAGCGCCGCCATCGCCGGACGGCAGAGCGTCGAGGAAGCCCTCGACCAGGCACAGAAGTACGCCGAGGCCGTCGGCGCGACCTACCGGGAGAAGGATCAATGACCGCACCTGCAGCGCAGCGTCCCGCGCCGGACGTCGACGAGCGCATCCGCGCCGTACGGGAAGCGAAGGAGGAGCAGATCTCGCGGGCCGAGGGATGGCGCCGCCGCGGACCCTTGCTCCCGGCCTGATCTTCACGATCGTGGTCACGCAGGTCCCGTTCGTGTTCACGCTGTACTACTCGACCCAGTCGTGGAACCTCGTCAGTCCCGGCTCCCGCCGGTTCGTCGGGCTCCAGAACTACGTCGACGTCTTCCAGGACAGCCAGTTCTGGCAGGTCGCCCTGAACACGGTGATCCTCATCGTCGGCACGGTCCTGATCTCCGTGGTACTCGGACTGCTCCTCGCGCTCCTGCTCGACCGGGCGTTCCTCGGACGCGGTATCGCACGGACTGCTCATCACGCCGTTCCTCGTCACCCCGGTCGCCAGTGCGCTGATCTGGAAGACGTCGATGTTCGATCCCGTCTTCGGCATCGTCAACTTCGTCCTCTCCCGTTCGGGGTCGAGCAGGTCGACTGGGTGAGCCGGTTCCCGCTTCCGGCCGTGATGGTCGCCCTGGTGTGGCAGTGGACGCCGTTCATGATGCTGCTCATCCTCGCCGGCCTGCAGTCGATGCCCCGCGACATCCTCGAGGCCGGCCGCGTCGACGGCGCCGGAGCCTTCGCATTGTTCCGCGAACTGACGCTGCCGCACCTGCGCCGGTTCATCGAACTCGGCACCGTTCTCGGCGCGATCTACCTGGTGAACACGTTCGACGCGATCTACATGATGACCCAGGGCGGACCCGGCACGGCCAGCTCCAACCTGCCGTTCTACATCTACCAGCGCGCGTTCCTCGGCTTCGACATCGGCCAGGCCGCGGCAATGGGTGTCGTGGTCGTCATCGGCACGATCGTCATCGCCACCTTCGCACTGCGCCTGATCTTCACATCGTTCACCGGCAAGGAGGAAGCGGCATGAGCACCACGGCCACGGAGCCGCAGGCTTCGGACACCACGGCACCGACCGGCCGTGTCATGCGCACGGCCCGGAAACGCAAGAACCGCAAGTTCAATCCCTGGGGCGTGGTCGCGTGGATCGCCGCCATCGGATTCTTCTTCCCGGTCTTCTGGATGGTGCTCACCGCCTTCAAGCAGGAGGCCGACGCCTACTCCGACCCACCGAAGTTCTTCTTCACCCCCACCCTCGACCAGTTCCGGGCGGTCTTCGAGACCGGGGTGGGCACGGCCCTGCTCAACTCGGCCTTCGCGACCATCGTCTCGACGGTGCTGGTCCTGCTGCTCGGCGTGCCGGCGGCCTTCGCGCTGTCGCTGCGGCCGGTGAAGAAGACCAAGGACGTGCTGTTCTTCTTCATCAGCACGAAGATGCTGCCCATCGTCGCCGCGATCATCCCGCTGTACGTGATCGTCGCGAACGTCGGCCTGCTCGACAACATCTGGGCGCTGATCATCCTCTACACGGCGATGAACCTGCCGATCGCGGTATGGATGATGCGGTCGTTCTTCCTCGAAGTACCGGGCGAGCTGCTCGAGGCGGCGAGCATGGACGGCGCGAGCCTGTGGACGGCGGTGCGCGAGCTGATCCTGCCGCTCGTCTCCCCCGGCATCGCCGCGACCGCCCTGATCTGCGTGATCTTCTCGTGGAACGAGTTCTTCTTCGCCGTCAACCTGACCGCCGTCCAGGCGCAGACGATCCCCGTCTTCCTCGTCGGTTTCATCACCGGTGAGGGCCTGTACTGGGCCCGGCTGTCCGCCGCCGCGACGATGGCGGCGCTGCCCGTCGTGCTCGCGGGCTGCTCGCCCAGAACAAGCTCGTGCGCGGCCTGTCGTTCGGCGCCATCAAGTAGACCCGATTCCCCTTACCAGCAAGGACTTCCATCATGGCCGACATCACCTACGCAACGCCTCGTGCATCTACGAGAACTCCGACACCTTCGCGGTCGATTCGCTGAACCTCGACATCGAGGACGGCGAGTTCGTGGTCCTCGTCGGACCGTCCGGATCCGGCAAGAGCACCGCGCTGCGCATGCTCGCCGGGCTCGAGGACATCGACGAGGGATCGATCTCCATCGGCGGCAAGGACATGACCGGTGTTCCGTCGAAGGACCGCGACATCGCGATGGTCTTCCAGAACTACGCGCTGTACCCGAACAAGACGGTCGCCGAGAACATGGCTTCGCCCTCAAGATGCGCGGCGTGAGCGCCGAGGAGCGTCGCCGCAAGGTCGAGGAGGCGGCGAAGATCCTGGACCTGACCCAGTTCCTCGACCGCAAGCCGGCCAAGCTGTCGGGTGGTCAGCGCCAGCGCGTGGCGATGGGACGCGCGATCGTGCGTGAGCCGCAGGTGTTCTGCATGGACGAGCCGTTGTCGAACCTCGATGCGAAGCTGCGCGTGCAGACCCGCACCGAGATCGCGGCGCTGCAACGCCGTCTCGGCACCACCACCGTCTACGTCACCCACGACCAGGTCGAGGCGATGACGATGGGCGATCGCGTCGCCGTCCTGAAGAACGGTGTACTGCAGCAGTTCTCCAGCCCCACCGAACTCTACGACCGCCCCGCCAACGCGTTCGTCGCCGGTTTCATCGGCTCACCGTCGATGAACCTGCTCCGCGCGAAGGTCGTCGACGACGGAGTGGTCGTGGGCAGCACCGTCATCCCCGTCGAACGCGACCGCATCGCGCGACTGCACTCCGCAGGCATCGAGGAGGTCACCGCCGGGATCCGGCCGGAGGACTTCGAGATCGCCGACGAGGGCGTCGAAGCCGTCGTCGAACTCGTCGAGGAACTCGGCAGCGAGTCGTACCTGTACACGCGGGTGCCCGGCACCGGCGATCAGGTGGTCGCGCGGGCCTTGGTCCGCACCCCCGCACGCCTCGCCGACACCGTGCACCTGCGCAAGCGCGAAGGTACGGTGCACCTGTTCCACGTCGACACCGGAGAGCGAGTGGGCGACTGACCCGGCGACGGAGGATCCGCAGTGGGCGAGACGGAAGGATCCTCGGTGGGCGAGCAGAAGGAGCGGATGCTGTCCGGCGAACTCTACATCGCCGACGATCCCGAACTCGCCGCCGACGCGCTCCGGGCAGCGCTGCTGACCGAGAAGTACAACGCGTCGAGCGCAGCGGATCCGGATGTGCGTCGCGCGCTACTCGAGGAGTTGTTCGACTCGATCGGTGACGACGTGGAGATCCGGCCGCCACTGCAGGTGGACTACGGGTACCGGATCACCGTGGGGAACGGAACATTCGTCAACTTCGGCGCCATCATGCTCGACGTCGCGCCGATCACGATCGGCTCGGACGTGCAGATCGGCCCGAACGTACAACTCCTCACCCCCACTCATCCGCTCGATCCCGATCTCCGCCGCGCGAAGTGGGAATCGGCGCAACCGATCACGATCGGCGACAACGTGTGGCTCGGCGGTGGCGCCATCGTCGGACCGGGCGTCACGATCGGCGAGAACACCGTCGTGGGAGCCGGTGCGGTGGTCACACGCGACCTGCCGCCGAACGTCGTGGCGACGGGCGTACCCGCGCGGGTGACGCGCCGGCTCTGAGTCGACCGGAGTGGAACTTGCGTCGGCCCCGGCGCTCGCTATGCTGCCCCGCATGATCAGTCGCCGCGCACGCCTCGTCAGCTTCGTCGTCGTCGCGGGTGCGGCACTCGTCGCGGCAGGGTGTTCGCGGAGCGTGGAGGGTGAGGCCACCGCATCCGAAGCACCCACCGAGCGGCGAGTACCACCGCCACCTCTCGCGCCGACCACGACCACCACGGCCGCACCGACGCCGGTCGACCCCGACGATTACGCCGCGACCAGCGAGGGCGTCTACTACTTCGCGTCGCCGGGCGGCAGTTCGGGTGCGCCATCCTCGTCCACACCGCTCCCCTGACGGGCTGCCAGGGCACGATGCCGCCGAGTGCACCCCCGAGTCCCCGGCAGCGGCGAGCCGGACGTGCTGGTGCCCGCGAAC
>LATQ01000001.1:974745-977969 GCA_001017865.1 Rhodococcus sp. IITR03 | reverse complement strand
AGATACCGCACGCACGCGGCCGGGCTGGCGACGGAAGCACGACGACCGACAGCACCGCGCGCTGGCTCGGCGGTATCGGTCTGGTGCTGGGCGCGCTCGGTGCCGCACTCGGTCTCGGCGCGTGATCCGGGGCGGCGGGCATGAAGCGCATCCTCGTTCTCCTCACCGCGCTGATCGCGGCGCTGACCCTGTCCGTCGGTTCCGCGGCCGCCCACTCGGTGGTGCTGTCGAGCTCGCCCGAGGACGGCGAGCAGATCGCCGAGGCACCCGATCGGGTGACCGTGACGTTCAACGAGAACCTGCAGGAGCAGTTCGCGGCCCTGACCGTCGTCGGGCCGGACGGCAACCTGTGGTCGAAGAGCGACCCGATCATCGAGGTGCGAACGCATCCGTCGAACTCGACGGTCTCGGCCCCGTGGGCGAGTACACGATCGCCTACCGGGTGACCTCTGCCGACGGGCATCCCGTCAGCGGAACCCGCACCTTCACGCTCACCCAGGAGGGAACCGGCACGCCCGGCGAGGCGGCGTCCGGTGACACCGCGACCGGTGAGACCGGCGCGGAGTCGGGCGAGAGCGACAGCAGCGGACCTGCCGTGTGGTGGTTCGTCGTCGCAGGTGTCGTCGTGGTCGCCGCAGGTCTCGCTTTCGCGCTGCGCAAGCCGAAGGCCTGACCCGCATGATCCCGGAACGCCGGCAGTGGCTCGTCGTGGCCGCTGCCGGCGTTGCCTTCGGAACCGTCGCGGGCATCGCCGTGGCCGGTTCCCTCGCCCTGCCCGCTCCCTCGAGTTCGGTGCGGGCGATCGGGCTGTGCGTCGGCTCGACCGTGTGCTCGGACTCGCGGTCCTGGCCGTCATGGTGCAGCGGCAACGCCGTCCCGCCGTCTCCTCCGACACGCTGTGGCGGACGATCGCCGCGCTCGGCGGTGTCTGGCTCGGCGCTCGCGAGCGTCGACCTCGCCTGGGCCGCGTCCACCGCGGCCGACGTTCCCGCCGCGGACCTGGACGTGGGGCGGTTCGGGCAGTTCGTCGGCACCACCACGGGACGCGTGGATGCGGCGGCATGGGTGTGCATCCGCGATCGTCGTCGTCGCCGCGGTGGCGTACCGCCGGTCGGCGTCGTGGTCCACCCTCCGGTGCTCGTCGCCGCGGCACTCGCGTTGATCGCCCGCCCGGTCACCGGCCACATGGCGCAGCAACCACTGGGATCGCTGTTCAACGCCGTGCACGTGCTCGCGGCCGCGGTGTGGTTCGGGGTGCTCGTGGCGCTGGCCGTCACCGTGCGGGGCCGCGGAGGATGGGCGGAACTGCTGCCGCGCTATTCGCAGCTGGCCCTTCGGTGCGTCGTGGCGTTGGTGATCACGGGGATGGTCGACGCGGCGGTGCGGCTCGGTTCGGTCTCCGCGCTTCTGGGCACGGGCTACGGACGCGTCGTGCTCGCGAAGGCGATCGTGCTGTGCGCGCTGCTAGGGCTCGCGTGGAACTGGCGGCGCAACTGGCTCCCCGCA
Organism: Rhodococcus sp. IITR03; assembly: GCA_001017865.1. The sequence continues at coordinate 976,463 of LATQ01000001.1, read as the reverse complement.
GCCTCGGCGCACCGCCTGCCGGAGGAGGAGTCGCTGCGCAACGCCGTCCTCGAGGTGTGCGCGATGTCGGTGGCACTCGGGCTCGCGGCCGGGCTCGCAACCACCGGCTGAACCGTCACAAGGACGCCGCGCGTTCCAGGTCCTGCACGAACGAGCGGAACATGTCGTCGCGCTGCGATTTCGCCCGCAGCACCGCCGACGGGTGCACGGTGACGACCACCGCCGGATCGCACGACCCGCACAGCTCCTCGGGAAGGTGCAGGACCTCCCCGCGGTGCTGCGTGAGCTTGAAGTCCTTACCGAGCAGCGACTGCGCGGCCGTGGCTCCGAGGCACACCACCACGTCGGGGCGGACGGCGTCGAGTTCGGCCTCGAGCCACGGCCGGCACGCCGCGACCTGCCCACCCGACGGTTTCTTGTGGATGCGTCTGCGGCCGTTGGCGGATCGGTCGAAGCGGAAATGCTTGACCGCGTTGGTCACGTACACCGTCCCTCGATCGATACCCGCGCGTTCGAGGGCCTTGTCGAACAGGTGCCTGCGGGCCCGACGAACGGTTCTCCCGCGAGGTCCTCCTCGTTACCCGGTTGTTCGCCGACGAACAGCATGCGCGCGTCGCGTACCCCTGCGCCGAAGACCGTCCGCTCGGCGGCCTTGTAGAGATCGCATCCCCGGCATCCCGCGGATGCGGCCGCGAGTTCGGCGAGGTCGCGGCTGTCGGGTACGTACTCCTGCGCGCCGGGATAGGTCACCATGGCTGTCGCATACCCGGCTTCACCGCGGTTGCACCAGTCGCGCGATCCAGGCGCGGCTGTCGGCGGGGTCGATGACGTCGTCGAGTTCGAAGCTCGTCGCCGCCTGCAGGGCCTTGCCCTGCTGGTAGGCGAGGGCGACGAGCCGGTCGAACAGCTCCTCGCGTTCCCGGGGTGTCTCTGCGGCGTCGAGTTCCTTGCGGAATCCGAGACGCACGGCCCCTTCGAGTCCCATTCCGCCGATCTCCCCCGTCGGCCACGCGACGGTGAATTCGGGTGCGTGGAAGGATCCGCCGGCCATCGCCATCGCGCCGAGGCCGTAGCCTTGCGGAGGATGATCATGCCGAACGGGACGGTCAGGCGTGCGCCGGCGACGAAGAAGCGCCCGAAGCGGCGCACGGTGGCGTCCTTCTCCGATTCCGGTCCGACCATGAATCCCGGTGTGTCGCACAGACTTACCACGGGACGCCGGTGTGATTCGCACAGTTCCAGGAAGTCCGCGGCCTTGTCGGCGGCTTCGGCGTCGATCGCCCCGCCGAGGTGGGCGCTGCTGTTGGCGAGCACACCGTAGGAGGCGCCCTCGACGCGCATCAGAGCGGTGACCATGCCGACGCCGTAGTCCGGGCGCAGTTCGAGCACCGATCCGAGGTCGGCGATCGCGTCGATCGCCGACCGCACGTCGTAGGCGCGGAGCCGGTTCTCCGGCACCACATGTCGCGCGAGACGCGGGTCGGGTGCCTGCCGGTCCTCGTGCGGCGCGGTGAAGTAGGCGAGATATCGCCGGGCGACATCCACGGCGTGTGCCTCGTCGCGCGCTGCGACGTGCACGACACCGTTGCGGCGTTGCACGTCGATCGGCCCGATGTCCTCGGGGCGGTGCACGCCGAGTCCTCCGCCTCGATCATCGCGGGGCCGCCCATGCCGATGTTGGCGTCGGGGGTTGCGATGAGCACGTCGACCCACCCCCG
>LATQ01000001.1:952700-974645 GCA_001017865.1 Rhodococcus sp. IITR03 | reverse complement strand
ACTCGCTGCGGGGCGGCGCGGCCGGCGGCCGGCACCCGCATGCGCCGCGGCCTGGACCGACGCGAGGTCGAGTCGCTGGCGAAGACCATGGAGATCAAGTTCACCGTCTCCGGACCCGCGATCGGCGGTGCCAAGTCCGGCATCGATTTCGATCCCTCCGACCCCCGCAAGGAAGGCGTGCTGCGCCGCTGGTTCGCGGCCGTCACGCCCCTGCTGCGCGCCTACTACGGCACCGGCGGCGACCTCAACGTCGACGAGATGAACGAGGTCGTTCCGCTCACCGAGTCCAACGGCCTGTGGCACCCGCAGGAAGGTGTCGTCAACGGACACTTCGGCAAGGACGAGCGCCAGCGCATCCAGCGGGTGGGCCAGCTACGACTCGGCGTCGCGAAGGTCGTCGAGGACGCGCGGTTCACCCCCGCCACCAGCACGAAATACACTGTCGCCGATCTGATCACCGGTTACGGCGTCGCCGAGTCGGTCCGCCACCATCAGCTCGTCTACCGGGGCACCGACCTCGCCGGCAAGCGCGTCGTGGTGCAGGGCTGGGGCAACGTCGGAGCTGCCGCTGCCTACTATCTCGCCCAGGCCGGCGCCTCGATCGTGGGCATCATCGACCGCGACGGTGGCATCCTCGCACCCGAGGGTCTGTCCTTCGACGAGGTCCGCACCCTGCTGCTCGAGCGCGACGGCAACGCCCTGCGCAGCGACCGCATGATCCCTTTCGACGAGGTGAACGCCGCATCTGGGATCTCGGAGCCGAGATCTTCCTGCCCTGCGCCGCGAGCCGCCTCGTCACCCGCGAGCAGGTCGACCGCATGGTCGCCGCGGGACTCGAGTCGATCGCCTCCGGCGCCAACGTCCCGTTCGCCGACGACGAGATCTTCTACGGCCCCACCTACGAGCACGCCGACAAGTCCGTCGCCGTGATCCCCGACTTCATCGCCAACTGCGGCATGGCCCGGGCCTTCGCCCAGCTCATGGAGGGCGACGTGGAGGTCTCCGACGCCGCGATCTTCGGCGATGTGTCCACCACCATCGAGACGGCACTGCGCCGCTGCCACGACCGGTCGACCGAGCTCACCGGGCTCGCCGCGACCGCCTTCGAGATCGCACTGGACCAGCTTGTCCCGGCCGGGGAGCGCATCGATGACTGACACCCTGGCTACGACGACGACCGGCGCCCAGGGCACCGCAGGGACGACGACCGGCGCCCAGAACACCGCCGGTCTGCATCGCGCCATGCGGCCCCGCCAGCTCGTCATGATGAGCCTCGGCGGCGCCATCGGGGCCGGTCTGTTCGTCGGGTCGGGGGCGGGTATCGCCGTTGCCGGCCCGGCGATCCTGATCTCGTTCCTGGTGGCGGCCGTTCTCGTCGTGTTCGTGATGCGCATGATGGGTGAGATGGCCGCGGCAACCCGGCCAGCGGTGCGTTCTCGGAGCACACCGAGAACGCGCTGGGTCCTGTCGCGGGGCGCACAATTGGCTGGCTGTACTGGGTGCAGGTGATCATCGTGATCGCCGCGGAGGCCACCGGTGCCGCCGCGATCACCGCGGTGGCGCTGCCCGGCATCCCCCAGTGGCGTCCGCGCTGTTCTACATGGTCGTGCTGACGGGCGTGAACCTCGTCGGCGTGCGCCGCTTCGGTGAGGTCGAATTCTGGTTTGCCGCAATCAAGATCGCCGCGATCCTCGGCTTCCTGGTGATCGGTGTCGCAATGATCGCCGGGTGGATGCCCACCTTCGAGACGACCGGCTTCTCCAACCTCACGGCGCACGGCGGGTTCGCTCCCACCGGCATCGCGGGTATCGCCGCCGGCCTGCTCATCGTGGTCTTCGCCTTCGGTGGCACCGAGATCATCGCGATCGCCGCCGCGGAGACCGCCGATCCCCGGCGCAACGTGGGCCGCGCGGTGCGCACCCTGGTGTGGCGCATCCTCGTGTTCTACATCGGGTCGGTGCTCGTGATGGTGACGATCCTGCCGTGGACCTCCGAGGATCTCGCGACCGGTCCGTTCGTCGCCGTGCTGCAGGCCGGGGCCGTCCCGGGCGCCGCCGCGGTGATGACCGTGATCGTCGTGGTCGCACTGCTCTCCTCGCTCAACGCGATGCTGTTCAGCGCTTCCCGGATGATCTTCTCGCTGTCGCACCGCGGATCCGCACATCCCGTCTTCGGGCGACTGTCGTCCAACGGCGTTCCCCGTAATGCGGTGCTCGCCTCGGTGGCCTTCGGCTTCGTCACGGTCGGATTGAACTATCTCTACCCCGACCGGGTGCTGCCGTTGCTGCTCAACGCCGTCGGCTCCACGATCCTGGTGCTGTGGACGTTCGTCGCGGTCTCGCACCTCGTGCTCCGTCGTCGCGCACGCCGCAACGGCACCGAGGATGCACTGCCGCTGAAGATGTGGGGCTTTCCGTACCTGTCGTACGCGACACTCGGTCTGCTCGCCGGTATCGCGGTGCTCGCCCTGTTCGACGCCGCTGCCCGCACGCAGCTGCTCGCGACCGGCGCGTTGACCGCAGCGATCGCCGGTACCTGCACGGTGCTGGCACGGCGACGCGCTGCGGCCGAGACGGCTCGAGCGGAGACGGTTCAGGGGCGCCAACCGTAGGGACGCGTGATTATCTCCATGAAGTGACCGGCGGGGTCGAGGAAGTAGGTTCCTCGACCCCCGTCGTTCCTGTTGATGCCGTGCGCCGACTGCCGGGGGTCGGCCCAGTGTTCGATCTTCTGCTCGAGGATCCGGGCATAGATCTCGTCGAATTCGTCCTCCGACACCAGGAATGCGTAGTGCTGCGGCGGATACTCCACGTCCGGTGGCGGTTCGGCGAAATCGAGGGTGACGCCGTTGGCGAGTTCGACGGCGAGGAAGTGCCCGGCGGGCACCGGGTCGGCAGCCCGAACAGGGTGGTGAGGAAGTAGGCCGAATGCTGCTTGTCGTCGGCCGCGACGATGGTGTGGTTGAACGCAATACTCAAGGAGAACTCCTTGTGGTCCCGCGCCTCCATGCCTGACGCAGTCCGTCATCGATACGCGACGCTGCGTCCAGAGATACCTTCCGTGCCGGAGGGATGCAAGCGATGAGTTCTCCGCGCTTCCCGGGTCTGTATTCGGCGACAACCTTCGAAAGGGGACGACGATGAAGCTCACGGTGACAACCTTCGTATCGGCCGACGGTGTGGCCCAGGGACCGGGCGGCCCCGATGAGGACCGGAGCGACGGCTTCGAACGCGGCGGTTGGGTGGTGCCGCTGTTCGACGAGGGCACCGGCACGTTCATCGACGAGGTGTTCTCGAAGGTCGATGCGTTCCTGCTGGGCCGGAAGACCTACGACGTCTTCGCTGCGTCGTGGCCGAACTCGACCGATCCCGACGATCCGGTCGCCCGTGCACTCAACACCCTCCCGAAGTACGTCGCCTCCACGACGCTCACCGACCCCGAGTGGCAGAACACGACCGTCCTCGACGGCGACGTGCCCACTGCGGTCGCGGAACTGAAGAAGCAGCCGGGACGCGAACTGCAGGTGCACGGCAGCATCCGTCTGGTCCACACCCTCTTCGAACACGACCTCGTGGACGAGTACCGCCTCATCACGTTCCCGGTCGTCCTCGGTCAGGGGCGGCGACTGTTCCCCACCGGGGGTCGCGACACGAAGTTCGATCTCGTCGAATCGCGCACCACCTCCTCCGGTATCGCCATCACCGCGTACCGGCCTGCCGGACGACCCGAGTACGGACTCGCCGAAGTCGAGTGACCCGAAGTACGAACCGATCTGTACCGAGGGGCTGCTCGAACTCGCCTGCCGCATCATCTGTTCGAGACGACTACGGACCTCGTTCCGAACGGTCGACCGAAACCCGCTCTTGGGGGTCGGCCAAGATAGCATCGGGGCGGGAACTAGGTCAGGACTGGAGATGCCTCGCAACAGACGTCCGCAGGATCGGGAAGAGAAACGCGCAGAGATCGTGGCAGCCGCCCGGCGGTTGTTCGTCGAGGAAGGATACGACGCGGCATCGATGACGCGGATCGCCCGTGACGCCGGAGTCGTGTCGAACACGCTGTACTGGTACTTCCAGGACAAGGACTCGATATTGATCGCGGTCCTGGATGCGGTTCTGGCCGACTCGATGGCCTCCTACAGCAAGATGCTGGGCTCGGGGCTGGCCGATCGACTCTTGTGGTTGGTCGAAGAATTGGAACAGCTGGGGCGGTTGGTGAGTACGGTGCACACACGCGCCGAGAAGTCCGCGTCCGTTCAGCAATGGCACGAACAGTTCCACACGCTGGCCGAAGGGTTGTTCCGGGCAGAGCTGATCGAGCTCGGTGTGCCCGCAGACGAAGTCGATCCGCTGGTAGCGATCGGCGTTTTCGTGGTCGAGGGCTTGCTGATGCACCCGACGGATCAGGCTCAGCGGCGCGCGGTGATCGAGACGTTGCTCAACGGCGCTCGCAGTCGTGCCGCAGCCACCGGCTGAGCCCCCGGCCTTCGTCCGCGAACTCGGAGCGACCTACTGTGCGGTGTGGCCGAATTGCCTTTCCAGGAAAGAGATTTGGTCACACACAGCACGTTCGAAGTGTTCACCGACGTAGATGTCGAAGTGGTCGCACACGTAGCTCTGAACCTGCACGTGCGCCAGGCCCTGTGCGTGACGCTTCGTGGTCTTCGCGGGCGCGGCCGCGTCGTTGTCGCAGACACACAGCAACGTCGGAGTGCTGAAACGAGCCAGCGCGCGACCGGGTCGATCGAGCGGAAGACGCAGTGCCAACCGGGCAGCGAGGGCGTTGGCAGCCTCGAATTCGCCGTTCGGACCGCGCAGTACACCCCAGATGCTGTCGCGGCCGGCTCCGGTCTCGGGTTCTTCCTTACCGTCGATCTCCGTCAGCTCGATGTTCTTCGACAGCTGAGCCCGCACCGACGGAAGCCGTGTCAACACCGTGCTGGTGCGCCGCGAGAGCCGGGTCCCCGCAGGCAGGAGTGCGGAAGCGCCGGCGAGGGCGTCGGGCGAGGCCACGAACGCGGGCATCCAGGACGTCCCCGCCATCGGCAACAAAATCGGCTTCGCACCGAACCACGACCCGACCGTGTCGAGGATGCCCGCCACTGTCAGTGCCACCACGCTCAGCGGGCCGGTCCGTATCCGCGCGCGCAACGACGCCGGACCGTCGGTGAAGGGACACTGCGCCACGATCGCCGCGATACGGGTGTCCTCGGAGGCGACCTGAAGGACATGCCCTCCACCGAATGAGCTGCCCCACAAAGCAATCCGGTTGACATCGACCTCCGGGAGTGTGCGCACGAAGGCCAGGGCGGCGCGCCAATCGGCGCGTTGCCGGCCGATGTCGAGGATCTGGCGCGGCGCCCCGCCGCTGGCCCCGAGATGACGGTAGTCGAACACCAGCACCGACCACCCCGCGGCGGCGAACCGTTCCGCGTAGGCATCCAAGCGCATCTCCCGCACCGCCCCGAGCCCGTGCCCCATGATCACCATCGGGCGCGGACCGTTCAGATCGGGTGCGGTGTACAGCCATGCCGCGCACTCGTCCCGGCCGGAGACGAACGAGACCTCGCGCCGCTGCACCGCTACGGCCTCGTGCCGCTCGGCAGACCCACCGATTTCCATGACGTGCGCCCTCCCCGCTTCTCCACCACATTTCTTGGACGCCATTCAAGAAGGCGTCACGATGACGATAAAGGCGTCTTGGATGCCGGTCAAGAAGACGACAGGGGTACGAGTCCGCAGTCAGGCGCCCTGGCGTTGCGTGGCCTCGTACCCCGTGGTCAGCCAGTACACCGCGCGATCGATCGTCGGCATGATCTCGGCGAGTTCGATCTGCCTTCGAGCAGCGGCCGACGAGTCCGAAAACGACGCTCGACAGGATCGACATCGACTCCTCGACGAAGACCGGGTCGACATCCTCCAGAACGGCCATTCCGACGGGAATCACTTCGTCGAAGCCTCGCATGTGCAGACCTTCCCAACCGGGTGCCGTTCTCACCCTGAAGTAGGCGAGGAGCATCGCGGGGTTCTTCTCCCACGGTTCGAAGATGGCTCGGATGACGCGCATCATCGCCGGATGCAAGCGCTCACCCGGCGCGCGCGGCTGCTCGACGAGACCGGCGTGGTTCTCCTTCATCCAGTGCTCGATGGCGGCGAGGATCAGTTCCTCGCGTGTCGCGAACCGTTTGTAGACGGTGGACAGCGACATGCGCGTCCGGCGCGCGACCTCGCGCAGCTGGACGGCGTCGTAGCCACCTTCCTCCAGGAGTTCGATCACGGTCTCGAGCAGGCGTGATCGCGCCTCGTCCGGCCCATTCGGGATAGCGATAACACCCATCGTGAAAACATCCTTGCCGTCAGACGGTAACCACGTTATCGTGACCTAGGTAACACGGTTACACCCTACCCCGGTGGCGGTCACCCAGCCCGGCCACACCGTCCCCGTTCGAACCCACATCCCCTCCTGGAGCGCCGATGACGGGATCACCGAAGCGTCTGCACATCGATCGAGACCTGTGCGAAGCACACGCGTTGTGCATCGAGATCGCACCCGAGATCTTCGATCTCCCCGACGACGACATCGCGACCTGCGACGAGAACCCTCCGGAAAGCCTCTGGCCCAAGGCCCATTCCGCCGCCAGCGCCTGCCCTCGGCAGGCCATCGGCATCGTCGAGAACCTCCCCTCCTCCCCGAAAGGTCAGTGATCCGATGACCGACCTTGCATCCTCCGACTACTTCACCGACGGAGAGATCGCCCAGAGTCCGTTCGAGTACTTCGACCACGTGCGCAGTCACAATCCGGTGTATCGGGAACCTCACCACGGAGTCGTGGTGGTCACCGGCTATCAGGAGGTGGTCGAGGGGTTCAAGAACAGCGAGGCACTGTCGGCGGTCAACTCGATCGGAGGTCCGTTCCCGCCGTTGCCCTTCGAACCCGAAGGCGACGACATCACCGAACAGATCGAAGCCCACCGTCACCAGTTCCCGATCTTCGAGCACATGGTGACGATGGACCACCCGACCACACGCGCGCCCGGTCACTGCTCGGACGACTCCTCACCCCGAAACGACTGAAGGAGAACGAGGAGTACCTCTGGGGACTGGCCGACGACGTCATCGACGAATTCATCGGCGAGGGCCGATGCGAGTTCCTCGGCGACTATGCAAAGCCCTTCGCCACCATGGCGATCACCGACCTGCTCGGCGTTCCGGAGGAGGACCGCGAGGAGTTCCGGTGGGTACTCGGCGCCGGTGAACGGCCCGGCACGCGGTCGGCGCGCTCGACCACGAGCCCGTCGGGATCAACCCCCTCGAATTCCTCGACGGACGCTTCGAGAAGTATCTCGCCGACCGTCGTCGCGAACCCCGCAACGACATCCTCAGCGGTCTGGCTGCCGCGACCTATCCGGACGGTTCGATACCCGAACTCCTCGAGGTCGTCCGACCTGCGACATTCCTCTTCGCCGCCGGCCAGGAAACGGTGACGAAACTCCTCAGTTCGTCGCTGCGGGTGCTCTGCGAACGCCCCGAGTACCAGAAGATCCTGCGCGAGGACCGCAGTCTCATCAAACCGTTCATGGAGGAATCGCTACGCTTCGACAGTCCCACGAAGGTGGACTTCCGACTCGCCCGCAAGACCACGACCATCGGCGACGTCGAGGTACCGGCCGGGTCGGTCGTGATGCTGAGTCTCGCCGCCGCGAACCGTGATCCGCGTAAGTTCGAGGAGCCGAACGAGTTCCGGCTCGATCGGAAGAACTCGCACGATCACATCGCATTCGGCCGCGGCCTGCACACCTGTGCCGGCGCCCCGCTCGCGCGCATCGAAGGGCACGTCACCCTCAACCGTCTGCTCGATCGGATGGAAGACATCCGCCTCAGCGAGCAGGCACACGGACCGGCCGGCGACCACTCGTTCGCCTACGAACCCACGTTCCTGTTGCGCGGACTCGTCGAGCTGCACATCGAGTTCACCCGCAGCACGCAGTAACCCGGCAATCCCATGCTCTGCATCGCCCGACTGGACGGTGCACGAAGTGAGAGGTGTTCAATGGCAGGAAGAGTCGAAGGCAAGGTCGCGTTCATCACCGGAGCCGCACGCGGACAGGGACGCAGTCACGCCATCCGGCTGGCGCAGGAGGGTGCCGACATCATCGCACTCGACATCTGCGGCCCGATCCGGGAGAACGCGCAGATCGAACCGTCCACCCCGGAGGACATGGCCGAAACGGTCGAAGCCGTCAAGAGTCTCAACCGACGGATCGTCACGGCCGAGGCCGACGTCCGCGACTTCGACGCGGTGAAGGCCGCCGTCGACAACGGCGTCGAACAACTGGGCCGTCTCGACATCATCGTCGCCAACGCCGGAATCGGCACCGGTGGAGCGATGCTGCACGAGACCGACGAGTTCGATTGGCAGGAGATGCTCGACATCAACCTGTCGGGTGTGTGGAAGTCGATCAAAGCCGGAGTGCCGCACATGATTGCGGGCGGAAACGGTGGATCGATCGTCCTCACGAGTTCGGTCGGGGGACTGAAGGCCTACCCCACCATGGGTCCGTACATCTCCGCGAAGCACGGTGTGGTCGGCATGATGCGTACCTTCGCCGTCGAACTGGGGCAGCACTCCATCCGGGTCAACACCGTGCACCCCACCAACGTGAACACACCGATGTTCATGAACGAGGGTGCCATGAAGATGTTCCGTCCCGACCTCGAGAACCCGGTCCGGAGGACATGAAGGCGGCCACGCAATTCATGCACGTCCTGCCCGTGGGGTGGGTGGAGCCGGAAGACATCAGTAATGCCGTTCTGTTCCTGGCGTCCGACGAGTCCCGTTACGTCACCGGACTCACGCTCACGGTTGACGCCGGTAGTACGCTCAAGTGATCGGGCAAGTGGCCGAGCGGGTTCTGTCGGGGAATCCGCTCTGCCACTCCGTTATTCCTCGTCGGGTAAGAAGATGTCCTCGATGCGACGCCCGAACAGACGCGCGATGCGGAACGCCAGTGGAAGCGACGGGTCGAATCGTCCCTTCTCGATCGAGATGATCGTCTGGCGCGAGACCCCGAGTTCGTCGGCGAGCCGCTGCTGCGACCATCCGTTCTCCGCGCGCAGGGCCGCGAGCGAGTTGCGCACCCTCAGCCTTCCGACGCTGCACGGCGTAGCGCACACCGAACGACGCGAAGGCCACGAGAATGACCGCCATCAGCGCGTGCAGGCCCTCGACCTCGATCGGAGCGAACGCCAGAGCGGTACATCCCAGCCCCGTGACGAGAAGGATGTCGGTGAAAGCGCCCGAGGCGGCTTTCTCGTACCAGGACGCCTCGACCGAATCCTCGGGCCGGTCCGCGGCACCTTCGAGGGTCGACCGATCCACGAGGAGCACCCACGCCAGCGCCGACAGTGAGGGTGCGGTCGCCAGCGCGACCGCCACACCGGCGGCCACGGGATAGTCGGGCACCAACCCCAGTGCGGCCACCACCGCTCCCAGGACGGCTGTGGCCAGGATTCCGAGGGCGATCGCCGGCGGTACTGCGCCGATCCACCGCGAACCGACCCGCACCTTGCCCCACTTGCTCCGCCCCACCGCCGATCCGGCACCTCCGCTGTCCATCACCGCTCCCTTCACCGTAAAGCACGCTTTACATGTAAAGGTAACTTAACAGTGCGTTCGGTGCGGCAGGAACGAGGGGTTCCGTTCGGCCGGGCAGGTGTCATGATGGATCGAGCAGATCGAGACGCCACGAGGCGAAGGGACTGCCATGGGCCTCTACAACGATCACGTCGTACCGCGACTGGTGAACATCGCCTGTGCACCGTCGCTCACCGAAGCGAACCGCAAACGAGTGTGCGCCGACCTCAGCGGCCGCGTCGTCGAGATCGGATTCGGATCCGGTCTCAACGTTCCCTACTACCCCACCACCGTCGAGTCGGTCAGCGCCGTCGAACCCGCGGACCTCGGATGGAAGCTCGCACGTCCGCGCATCGATGATTCCCCCGTGCACATCGAACGATCCGGCCTGGACGGTCAGTCACTCCCGTTCGAGGACAACACCTTCGACAGCGCACTGTCGACGTGGACGCTGTGCACCATCCCCGATGCCGACGCGGCTCTGCGCGAGGTACGTCGTGTCCTCGCACCCGGCGGCACCCTGCACTTCGTCGAACACGGACTCGCCCCGGACGAGAACGTCCGGCGGTGGCAGCACCGGCTCGAACCGATCCAGAAGCGCGTCGCGGGTGGCTGCCATCTGACACGACGGATCGCCGACCTCATCCGCGGGGCGGGGTTCGAGATCCGCGAACTCGACACCTTCTACGAGGAGAAGACACCGAAGTTCTTCGGCGCGCTGTCGCTGGGAGTGGCGACACCGGCCGCGTAAAGGCGGATAACTGCACAGCAACGTTTGCACACTTCCGGGGACAGATACACGGTGTCGACATCGAGCATGTGTCCGCTATGTCCGCGATGATTGCGTGCATGCCCTCGGACACCCTGCCACTCGCCACGCGCACGCTGTTGAAGCAACTCGACCTGGTTTGGCTCTTCACGGAACAACACGTCCTGCCGCGGATCGACGAGGCTGCCGTGCACTGGGAGCCCTCGTCGAACTGCGTGGGCGTTCGACGGGTCGACGGTCGTCTCGTCGCCGACTGGCCGGACGAGACGGCCGAGGCTCTCCCCGAGCCCACGATCGCGTGGCTCCTCTGGCACATCGAGTGGTGGTGGACGAACACCGTGGCGGTATGCAATGGGGGAACTGCGGTCGGGCCGGACGCCTACGAGTGGTCCGGCTCGACCGACCGCATCAGGTTCTTCGCACCGAATGGGCCGCACTTCTCGAAACTGCCGACATCGAGACGACGATCGTCGGACTCATGCCCGAACCTCCACCCCTGTGGGAAGTGGCCGGGTGGGTCAACTTCGAACTGGCGAAGAATGCTTCGGAGATCAGTCAGGTACTGACGCGGAAGGCGAACGCTCTGAACTGATACTTCCGGCGCTCACGCTGCGACGATACCCGCGACCGGAATACGTGCGTCGACCGCCTGCCGGAAGTTGATCATCGCGCGTTCGAGGTGGTCGCGGTTCGTCACGAGCACAGCGCCCGTGGCTCGCCGTTCGAGCAGAACATCATTGGTGAAGCGTGCATTCTCGACGGTGGAGGTCGACTGCGATTCCTCGGTGATGCGTTCGGGCGGAATGCCTCGCACGACCAGCCAGTCCTTCATGGCCTGCGCTTCGGTGACGCCGTTGCGCGGCACGCCACCGGTGACGACGATCGGCGACTCCGGATAGCGTTGCGCTGCACGAAGAGCCGCTTCGAGCCGTTCTTCGAGCACCGGCCGGATCTTGCCGTCCTCGGTGAGTCCGGCCCCGAGCACGACGAGATGCGTACCCCGCGGGTTCAGGTCGAGCATCAGCGGGAAGTGTGGTGTCAGCTTCTCGAGTTCGGTGCACGCGATGATCAGCGCGTCGATGGTTCCCTGGCACAGCGGGGTGACGGACAGTGCACCGTTCACAACGGTGTCGATTGCAGGAGTCGCGGCTGCCTGCCCCGTCGATACACCTACCGCGGCTGCGGCCGCGACTGCGGTCGCCACCACCGTGCGTCGCACAGCTCCCACGCGAGTCCCCTTCTTCCCGGATGTCGGCCGTGCCGCACTGTGCCACCTCGAGGCGCACGTGTGGGAAGTTGAGGCTCGACGCGAAGAAGTCTCACCATATGCCGCGCCGGATTCGATGACGGCTGACAATCGGTTTTACATCCGAACCACTGGTCTATCCACGAACAAGCGCGACAACCGTTGCAAGAAGCGCTATTCGGATTAATCGCTACGCTTCCCATGATCCAGGGCAGGCACGGGCAGAACGTGTGTTCGAGTTGACGACTTCGCACACCCGTGCGACCATCCCTCCACCGACCTGAAAACAGGTCGACCCCGGCAGGTGCGCCAACACCGGACCGGGGTCTGGGCACACGACAGAAGGAACCTGTCATGCACCGTAGGGTGGAGTCTATCCACACGCCTTCGAGAGGCGTATTCCAGCAACGAGCCGCGAGCGCATTCGTCCGCGCCGGCCGACACATACCCGCTCCCCCGGGTTCACATCCGACGTCCTGACTTCTAAGCCCTCCGATCACCGTGATCGGAGGGCTCGAGGCGTTTCACCTGCATCGTCGCGCACGAGGGCCGTTCCGGTAGCCGAGGTGCGTCGATGCAGCTCGTCGCTCGTCTCCCACAGTCCGACGTCAGCGCGCCGACGCTGCGAGCCGGGGCCGTTCCCTGTCTCGAAACCGACTGGGCACCAGTATCCCTCGTCTCCACAGCTGGTGGTGGAGCACCCGATCGTGCGGGTCGACACGAACGACCGGGTCCAGTGCGAGCCGCACGTCCTCCGCGACGTGGGGCTATCCGTGCTGGCCGAGACGGTCTATCGGGGCATGGCGACCGGGCAGCCTTGGGGAAGGGGACGACGACTCAGGGACCGAAGGGTCTCCGATCGGTCGAGGGCAGCCGCCCGCAGGGCGCCCGCTTCGTTCCTGATCGAATTCATCCTCGTTGCGTGAACCCGGGTGGAGTGCTGTGATCGAAGCACGGGTCTACGGGAGGGGCCGACGTGAGCGGCGTCGAAGAGTTCGAGAACCTGCGTCCACTGTTGTTCGCCATCGCCTACCGCATCCTCGGCAGCGTGACCGAAGCCGAGGACGCGGTCCAGGAGACCTGGGTGCGATACGAAACCTCCGGCGTCGAACCGGATTCGGCCCGAGCATTCCTGTCCACCGTCGTCACCCGGGTATCGATCAACATGCTCGAATCGGCGCGGGCACGGCGCGAACGATATGTGGGCGAGTGGCTGCCGGAACCGATACTCGAGGAGCCCTACGACGATCCGGTGCGCTCGGCCGAACTGCGGGAATCGATCTCGACGGCAGCGCTCGTGCTGCTCGAACGCCTCAGTCCGCTCGAACGCGCCGTCTTCGTGCTGCGCGAGGCATTCGGATTCGGCTTCTCCGAGATCGCCGAGATCGTCGACCGCTCCGAAGCGGCGTGCCGGCAGCTCGCGGTGCGGGCACGGCGCCACGTCGATCAAGGTTCGGCGCGGTTCGACACCGATCCGCAGGCGCACGAACAGCTCACCGCTCGATTCCTCACGGCGTTCCAAGACGGTGACGTCGACGCCCTGCGCGACCTGCTGGCCGCCGATGTGCAACTCGTCGCCGACAGCGGTGGCAAGGCACCCGCCATCCGCAAGGTCGTGGTCGGCGGCGAGAAGGTCATGCGGTTGCTGGCCTCGTTCGTCTCGCCCATGGGTCAGCTCGGCATGTCGCTCGAATCCCGCGAGATCAACAGGCTTCCCGGCCTGATCGTGCGGGACGCCGACGGCGCCATCGTGCAGGTCATGACGTTCGACGTCGCGGGCGGGAAGATCGGCGCGGTCCGGGTGATGATCAACCCGGACAAGCTCGCTCACCTGGGGCCAGTGGCCGATGTGCGGGTGCTCGCCCAGAAGCTCCGTGACCTGCAACGACCCTGAATCCTCCCGATTGTTCGGCGCGGCATGTCACAAACGACGTGGCTGTCCGGTCCTAGATGACGAGGCTCCCCACAGAGCCAACGAACGGATCGGAGAAGCCATGTTCAACACACGCCCCCGTGTCGTCGTCATCGGCGGTGGATACGCCGGAACGGTCGCCGCCAACCGCACGAGCAGGAAGGCTGCGGTCACCGTCGTCAATCCGCGGCCGCACTTCGTCCAGCGAACCCGATTGCACCAGTTCGCGGTCGGCAACCACCATGCGTCCGGCGACTACCGCAAACTTCTGGCGAAGGGAGTCGACCTTCTGGTCGATACCGTGACCCGCATCGAACCCGGTACGCGCACCGTCCATCTCGCATCCGGTGGAACGGTCGACTACGACTACCTCGTCTACGCCGTCGGAAGTACCGCCACGAGACGGTCCACCGTTCCCGGCGTCGAGGAATTCGCGTTTCCGGTGGCCGAATTCGAGTATGCCGAGCGCCTGCAGTACGCGCTGAACAGCCTCGAACCCGAAGCCGTCGTCACGGTCGTCGGGGCCGGGCTCACCGGGCTCGAAACAGCCGGCGAGCTCGCCGAACAGGGACGTCGTGTGCGTCTCGTGTGCAGCGGTGTCATCGGTCCGATGCTGTCCGAGAAGGCCCGTGCCGCAACCTACGAACGGCTCGCGGACCTGCAGGTCGAGATCATCGAGAACGCGCGCGTCACCCGCGTCGGACCCGACGGCTTCACGCTCGACGACGACACCGTGGTCGAGAGTGCGATCACTGTCTGGACCGCCGGATTCGGCGTTCCCGAACTGGCCCGCTCCAGCGGCTTCAGGACGGATGCCCTCGGCCGGATCCTCACCGACGAAACGATGACCAGCATCGACGACGATCGCGTGATCGCCGCCGGTGACTGCGCGGCGCCGTCGGGAGAGCCGGTGCGGATGGCATGCCAGTCCGCCCTGCCCACCGGCCTGGCCGCGGCCGACACAGTTCTCAGCCGTATCGCCGGTGAAGAACCCGCGAACCTCGATTTCGGGTTCAACGGCGTCGGTGTGAGCCTGGGCCGACGCGTCGGTGTCGTCCAGTTCCACGAACGGGACGACACCCCGAAGGAACAGGCGTATGCCGGCCGAATCGCCTCGACCATCAAGGATCTCGGATTGAAGGCCGCGATGGCCGGTCTTCGGGTCGAGGCTCTACGGCCGGGATCGGTGGGGTTCCCCAGGGGCGGTCGACATCCGTCGAAGACCATCGAGGATCTCTCCCGCACGGGGCAGCCGATGGCCTAACACCCGCTGAATTCGTCCTCTTTCAGAACGGACAGCACTGGGTCGCCTTCACCGATCGATGCTCCCACCGGGGGAGTCTGGTCGACGACGACCCAGTTCCTGTCCCATACCTGCGCCCGCCCCTGACCGGTCGCGTCGACGCTCGTGGAGTAGAACACGCCGGCGGCCTGGATGGTGTCCTGTGCCGCTTGGAGATCCATGCACACGACATTCGGCATCACCGCAGTGGACGCGACCGCCGCGACCTGCGTGGTGGAGATCCTCGTCGCGGGAGTGGCTTCCGGAGCGACGGTCCGCGCCGTGGTGGCGGCCGACGTCGTGTACGGCGTGGTGGTCGTCGGTGCGGCAGCGCGAGGCGTGGTACTCACGTCGTCCTTCGTGGGTGAGTCCAGCCCGTCCGAGATGTCGCTGATGATTCCCATGAGAACGAACAGTCCGGCGACGGCAGCGGCGATGATCACTCCGCGGCGGATCCTCGGGGGCTTCGGCGGCTCGGGTGGCGGTGCCATCGCGGCGTGCACATCCCCCGCGAGAAACGCGCGGTGGCCGGCTTCAGCACGTGCGGCGATCGCGTCCTGCTCGGCTTGATGCGCTTGCGGCGGTCGCGCAGGGGCTTGCCGATCGCGAGATACCCCAGGCCGGCCGCGAATGCCAGGAACAGGATCGCGTCGGCCAGGTTGCCGTTGAGCACTTCCACGATCGCCAGCCACAGCGTGATGGCGGCGAACATCCCCGCTACGACGCGCAGGTAGGGGACGACGAACTTCATGTTTCTCCTTCAACCCGACACCGGGGCCCGTGTGCCGCTACTTTCTCGACCGCACACGCGCTGTGCCCTTCTGAACTGGTGTCGGAGTACCACCCGGCGTCGTTACGACGCACGGATGTCGATTTCGGTGGGTTCACCCCCGAAATCCGAGGTCAGATCCACCCAAGTAGGTCGCGTCTCCATGTGACGGTTGACACACCCCAATCGTGAATGTAGCTTCATGAGAAATGAATAGTCATTCACTCGCAGGGAATGACCATTCGATCAGGCTTCTACCTGCAGCGATGAAGGGGATCCCATGACCGACTTCGAAGACATCACTTACGAGATCGACGGCGCAGCCGGGATCATCACGATCAACCGACCCGAGCGATACAACGCCTTCCGGGGCAAGACCGTCGAAGAACTGATCAAAGCGTTCCGCTCGGCCTGGGCCGACAGCCGCGTCTCGGCCATCATCCTCACCGGGGCCGGCGAGAAGGCCTTCTGCACCGGCGGCGACGTCAAGCAGCGCGCCGAGACCGGCGACTACGGCCCCACCGAGAGCGGCATGTTCGAGATCGGCTACCTCCACAAGCTCATCCGCGACATCCCCAAGCCGGTCATCGCCGCCGTCAACGGTGTCGCCGTCGGCGGCGGGCACGTCCTGCACGTGCTGTGCGACCTCACGATCGCGTCGGAGAACGCCCGATTCGGCCAGGCCGGACCCAAGGTGGGCTCGTTCGACGCCGGTTTCGGTTCGGCCTTCCTCGCCCGTGTCGTCGGCGAGAAGCGTGCACGAGAGATCTGGTACCTGTGCCGCCAGTACGATGCCGCCACAGCCGAGCGCTGGGGCCTCGTCAACTGGGTTGTCCCACAGGACAAGCTGCTCGACGAGGCCAAGGCCGTCGCCGCCGAGATCGCCGAGAAGAGCCCCACGGCCATCAAGTTCCTCAAGCAGTCCTTCAACGCCGACACCGACCACCAGGCCGGCCTGAGCAACCTCGCGATGTCGGCACTCGACCTGTTCGGCAAGTCCGACGAAGGACTCGAAGGAGCGAAGGCGTTCGCGGAGAAGCGTCCTGCCGACTTCGCGAAGTACGTCAAGGCCTGACCCGAGTTCCCCAGACCCGTAAGGACATCCCATGAGCAACATCGCACTGGTCACCGGCGCGGATCCGGAATCGGCAAGGCCATCGCTCTCGGTTTCGCCGCGCAGGGTGATCGCGTCGTCGCCGCCGATCTCGACCTCGCAGCCGCCGAAGCCACCGCCAAGGAGTACCCCCAGCTGATCACGCACTGCCGGTCGACATCTCCGACCGCGCCCAGGTCGACGAGCTCCGCGACCGCACCCATGCCGAGGTGGGCGTGCCCAACGTGATCGTCAACGCCGCCGGCTGGGACCGCACCGACCAGTTCCTGAACGCCACACCGGAGTTCGCCCAGAAGGTCGTCGCGATCAATTATCTCGGCCCGGTGAACATCTGCAGCGCTTTCCTGCCCGGCATCATCGACGCCGGAAACGGCGGTCGCGTGATCAACCTCGCCAGCGATGCAGGTCGCGTCGGCAGCTCCGGCGAATCCATCTACGCGGGAGCGAAGGGCGGCGTCATCGCCCTCACCAAATCGCTCGCCCGCGAGATGGCCCGGCACAACATCAACGTCAACTGCGTGTGCCCCGGCCCCACCGACACCCCGCTGTTCCAGGCCCAGGAAGAGAAGCTCAAAGCTGCTCTTATCAAGGCCATTCCGTTCCGGCGGCTCGCACGACCCGAAGAGGTCGCCGCGCCCGTCCTGTTCTTCGCATCCGAGTCCGCATCGTTCATCACGGGCCAGGTGATCAGCGTCAGCGGCGGCCTCACCATGGCCGGCTGACCGACATCCTCAGGGGAGATCGAATCATGAGCGCGTCGTACAACGCCCGGGCCTACCGGGAGTACTTCGAGAACGACTTCACGTATCTCAACGGCTTCCGGCGCAACCTGGGACGGTACGGGAACCGCGTTGCCATCACCGATCCCGACACGGGAACTCGGCTGACCTACGCCGAACTCGGCGAGCGCGTCGACCGAGTCGCCACGGGTCTGGCCGATGCGGGTGTGCAGGCAGGGGATGTCGTCGCCTATCAGCTGTTCAACAGCGTCGAGTTCGCCGAACTGTATCTCGCCACCCAGGCCGTCGGCGCGGTGGGTTCGCCGATCAACTTCCGGCTCGCCTCCGGCGAAACATCGTTCATCCTCGACAAGTCCGCACCCACGGTCTTCGTCTACGACACCGAGCTCACTCCCATGGTGACGGAGGCGCTGGAACGCTCGGCGCACACACCGAAGGTGATCGTCGCGGTGGGGCCGGCGATCCGGTCTCCGTTCCCGGCGCCACCGTTGTGCGGTACCGGCACCTGGCGGCCGATCGGGTCGCGCTCCCGCCGCTGCACCGGACGGTGTGGGACGAGACCACTCGCCTCTACACCTCGGGCACCACCGGTATGCCGAAGGGTGTGCCGCTCAACAGCATGATCGAGATCTTCAGCGCGCACGACGTCATCATGCATTTCCCGCTCAGCCTGAGGACAAGACGCTCAACATGACGCCGTGGTTCCACCGCGGCGGCTGTACTCCGGAGGCCCAATCCGGTCTTCTACATCGGCGGAGAAGTGGTGCCGCTGCGCACCTTCGACGCCGACCGCGTCCTCGACCTCGTCGCCGAGCACGGCCTCACCTTCCTCATCGGAGCACCCACCAACCTCGCGATGCTCGCCGCCGCACAGGAGGCCCGTCCGCGCGACCTGTCGTCGCTGCGCGGAATCGTCACAATGGGTGCGCCGCTCGAACGCGAAGCGGCACTGCGATACCAGCAGGTCCTCAACCCGCGGATCTTCAACGGCTACGGCAGCACCGAAGGGTTCTGGAACACCTTTCTGCGCCCCACCGATCTGCCGAACATGCCGGCACCGCGGGTCGGGCCTGCACCGACGACGACGTGCGCGTGGTCCACATCTACGAGGACCGACTCGCCCACCACGACGACGTCGTCGCCAAGGACGACGAAGAGGTCGGAGAAGTGATCGTCCGCTCCCCCAAGGGTTCGAACGCCTACTTCGACTCCCCCGACCAGGAGAAGGCCAAGTTCAACAACGGGTGGCTGCACATCGGCGACCTCGCCACGTGGGACGCCGGAGAGTTCGTCACCATCGTCGGACGCAAGGACGACATGCTCGTCTGCGGTGGTGAGAACGTCCATCCGGTGCAGGTCGAGGAAGCGCTCAACTCGCATCCGGGTGTGTCCGACTGCCTCGTCGTCGGCGTACCCGACGACCGGTGGGGACGCATCGTCGTCGCGTACATCGTCGCCGGCAGCCCGGACGTCACGGCGGACGTCCTCGACGCGCATTGTCGCGATCACCCGCTGCTGTCGACCTTCAAGCGACCGCGGGCATATCGCTTCGTCGAGTCACTGCCGGTCTCGGCCACCGGAAAGAAACTGCACTACAAGGCAACCCGAACAGCAGCCGACGAATTCGCCGCAGGGTTGTTCACCGCACCCACCGACTCGAGGATCACACGATGAACGCACGCCTCGAATACGAGACCGAGCACCAGCAGTTCCGGGAGGTCGCTCGCGACTTCGTCCGCGACAAGATCACACCCGTGCACGAGGACTGGGAGCACGCGAGCTGCCTCGACCGGTCGTTGTTCACCGAAGCCGGTAAGCTCGGACTGCTCGCCTTCTCCGTCGACGAGAAGTACGGCGGTCCCGGCGTCGACGACTTCCGCTACAACGCCATCCTCATCGAGGAGGTCAACCGAGCGGGCAACGCCGCGGCCGGTATCGCGTTCTCCCTGCAGAACGACGTGGTGCTGCCCTACCTGACCGAGTTGACCACCGACGAACAGAAGGCACGGTGGCTGCCCGGCGTCGTCAGTGGCGAGACCGTGCTGGGCATCGCCATGACCGAACCCGGCACCGGCAGCGACCTCACCGGTATCCGCACCTCCGCGGTGCGCGACGGCGATCACTACGTCGTCAACGGAGCCAAGACGTTCATCTCCAACGGTCAGAACGGCGACCTGTTCGTCGTCGCGACCCGCACCTCCGACGACCCGCACAAGGGATTGACGCTGCTGGTCGTCGAGGCCGACACCCCCGGCTTCTCCCGCGGACGCAATCTCGAGAAGATCGGTCTGCACGCCCAGGACACCAGCGAGCTGACGTTCACCGACATGCGGGTGCCGGTCGCGAACCGTCTCGGCGACGAAGGCCGCGGCTTCTACCAACTGGTGCACAACCTCCCGCAGGAACGGTTGTCGCTGTCCATCGGTGCGGTCGCCGCCGCCGAGGGCGTCCTCGCGCAGACCCTCGACTACGTCCGCGAGCGGAAGGCGTTCGGGAAGCCGGTGTCGAGCTTCCAGAACACCCAGTTCGTGCTCGCCGAGCTGGCCACCGAGCTCGACATCGCCCGCACCTACCTCGACGACTGCATCGCCGAGCACGTCGCCGGGCAGCTCACCGCCGCCCGCGCCGCCCGTCTGAAGTGGTGGGCCACCGAACTGCAGGTGCGTGTCGCCGACCGGTGCCTGCAACTGCACGGCGGCTACGGCTACATGCGCGAATACGGCGTCGCACGCGCTTTCGTCGACGCCCGCATCCAGACGATCTACGGCGGAACCACCGAGATCATGAAGACGATCGTCGCGAAGGATCTCGGGATCTGACGACCGTCCCAGCTGCACGATTCACACCGCTGAGCACTCGGTACTGTGAATCGGACCGAAAAGCGACGAGGAGCCCCTATGACCACCGACCACGATGCACTTCCCGTGGAAGAGGCCGTGCGGGCAGTTCGTACCAGTTCCCGCCGCAAGCAGGTCCTCGACGCCGCCGTGCAGGTCATGCAGCGCACCGGTTTCCACCAGATGTCGATGCAGGCGCTGGCCGACGAGGCCGGTGTCAGCGTCGGACTGATCTACAAGTACTTCGGCGGCAAGGAGGAAATCCTCCTCGCCACCATCGTCTCGATCCTCGACACCTTCCGCGACCAGATCGAACCTGCGATGGAGGCCGCCGGCGACGACCCGGTCGAACGGCTCGCCGCCGGCATCCGCCGCTACATCGAGATCGTCGACGAGAACCTCGATGCCACCGTCCTCACCTACCGGGAGAGCCGCACGCTCGACGCTGCAGGTCGCGCCCGGATCAAGGAACTGGAGGTCGAGACGTCGGCGCCGCTGCGCTCCGCCCTCGACGACGGCATCGCCGCCGGGATCATGGAGCCCATCGACGTCGATCTGATGGTGTTCGACATCTTGCTCCTCGCCCACGGGTGGGCGCTCAAGCACTGGCACTTCGGAGCCATCTACACCCTCGACGACTACATCCGGCTCCAGACCCGGCTGGTGCTCAACACGACCCTGAAAGCGGCGCGGCGCGGGGAGTACGCGCACTTCCTCCGGTAATCACCACCCTCGACCGCGGACAGCGGAGCGCGAAGTGGTCACAGGTGCGCGTTATCGCGCGCTCCGATGACCGATTCGCGCTCCGCTGTCGGGGTCGGTAAGGGCCGAGTCAGCGAGCCGATCCGGACTCGTCTGCACACGCCCGGACGAATCGGGCACACGACTCGATCGACGCGACGGAGACGCTGTGCTCGGGCTGGATCAACGGCACGTGTGCCCTTGTTCCGCAACAACTTCCAGCGTGCAGGTGACGTTCACGTTCGCGAGCGATTCGGCCAGGCCGAGCGCGTCACCGACCAGCGCCTCGTTGCCGCCGACCTGGATCAGCGTGGGCGGGAATCCCGTGTGGTCGGCCAGCAACGGCGAGGCCAGCGGGTCGCTTGCAGGGCACCCTGCAGGTAGTCCTCGCGCGCCGACTCCGCCGTCGCCAGCGGGAAGAAGACGTCGGGCGCGGTTTCGTAGAACGGCGACGAGCAGTGCAGGTCGAGCCACGGCGACAACAGCATCAACCGTCGGGAGTGCGCAGACCACTCGCCTTCGCCGCGACGATCACCGCGGCGGCGAGACCGGCTCCCGCCGAGTCACCGGCGAGGACGATCGGTCCCTCCGCCTCGGCGGTGAGTGCCTCGTAGACCGCGAGGGCGTCGCGCGCCGGCCGGGAACGGGTTCTCCGGCGCGAGCCGGTACCGCGGCAGGACGACAGTGGCCTCGGCGCCGGCCGCGATCTTCGCCGCGTAGGCGTTGTACGCCTCCGGGCTGCCCATCCGGTATCCGCCCCCGTGCAGATAGAGGATGGTGGCCCGGTCGCGGCCCGGACGGTCCGGCACGGCACACCCGCGAATTCCGCATCGCCCGCCGTGACCCGAGCGCGGGGTCGATCTCGGTCGCGGCGAACATCGCGCGGCGTTCCAGCAGCTGC
>LATQ01000001.1:951792-952600 GCA_001017865.1 Rhodococcus sp. IITR03 | reverse complement strand
GGTCACCCGCGGCCAGTCCGTCGCCGTCATCGGCTGCGGCGGTGTCGGCGACGCCGCGATCATGGGTGCGCGCCTGGCGGGCGCCGGCACGATCATCGCCGTCGACCGCGACGACAAGAAGCTCGAGTGGGCCACCGACCTCGGTGCCACCCACACCGTCAACTCGACCGGGGTCGACGCGGTCGAGGCCATCAAGGAGCTGACGGGCGGTTTCGGTGCCGATGTCGTCATCGAGGCCGTGGGCCGTCCGGAGACCTACAAGCAGGCCTTCTACGCGCGCGACCTCGCCGGCACCGTCGTCCTCGTCGGCGTGCCCACCCCGGACATGACGCTCGAGATGCCGCTGATCGATTTCTTCTCGCACGGCGGCTCGCTCAAGAGCTCGTGGTACGGCGACTGCCTGCCCGAGCGCGACTTCCCGACCTACGTCGACCTCTACCAGCAGGGACGCCTGCCGCTCGAGAAGTTCGTCACCGAGCGCATCGGCATCGACGACGTCGAGAAGGCGTTCGAGACGATGCACCGCGGTGAGGTTCTCCGTTCGGTGGTGGTCCTGTGAGCACCTCGCCGATCCGCGTCGACCGGGTCGTCACGTCGGGCACCTTCGCGCTCGACGGCGGCGAATGGGAGGTCGACAACAACATCTGGCTCGTCGGCGACGACTCCGAGGTGGTGGTGATCGACGCCGCGCACACCGCGCAGCCGATCATCGACGCCGTCGGTGGACGGAAGGTCGTGGCAATCGTGTGCACCCACGCGCACAACGACCACATCACCGTGGCGCCGGAACTGTCCGAGAAGCTCGACG
>LATQ01000001.1:948038-951692 GCA_001017865.1 Rhodococcus sp. IITR03 | reverse complement strand
GCTACGAACGTTACGGCGAGCACTTCGCCGGGTTTCTGCAACTCGCCGCCGCGCTAACATGCTTCAAGAAACTCGCCAAATGAGACACGCTCTTATTCTGCTGCATCCAGCGGACCACAAACTCTGGAACGCAATCCACGGCGATGTCCGGTACTGGGGATTGGATGCCATCCCACGAGTTGCCATCGGCCGCGAGGAACTCCGGGCGGTTCACATGCCCTCACTGACGAGAGGATCCGTCGTCCTGCATCTGACCGGTTACGACGACCTCTTCATCGGCGATGCCCTTGAACGCGACCTTTCCTCCAACAGCCTGCTGTCAACACACCTGTCCTCCAACGTCAGGGTTCATCCTGGCCACGGAGACAGCTATGAGTTCGGTGGGGCCGTCGCCTCACCCGCGATTCGATTGGTGCCGCAATACGCATGAGGTTCGATACCGACAAGGACAGATTCGGCGAAGTGGATGTGGAGGTCACTGGACACAAGTCGTATGCCGCGGGTGTTCCAGCAGTATTGGTGTCACTGCGCAGGGGATTCGAGCAGATGGGACCGGTGCGGACCGCACGGACCTTGGCGCGGCTCAATCAACGTCACGGGTTCGACTGCCTGGGTGCGCATGGCCGGAAACCCCGGGTCACCGCAAGGCGGCGGAATTCTGTGAGAACGGGGCGAAGGCGGTCGCCGAGGAGGCCACCACCCGGACCATCGGGCCGGAGTTCTTCGCCGCACATCCGGTGACCGAGCTGCTCGATCGCACCGACTACTGGCTCGGGCAGCAGGGGCGGCTCACCCACCCGATGGTGCTGCGGCCAGGCGCGACGCACTACGAACCATCGACTGGGACGCCGCCTACCGGCTGATCGCGGACGAATTGAGAGCCTTGCCGTCACCGGACGAGGCGGTGTTCTACACCTCCGGGCGCACCTCCAATGAGGCCGCGTTCGTGTACCAGTTGATGATCCGCGCATTCGGCACCAACAACATGCCTGACTGCTCGAACATGTGCCACGAATCGTCCGGCACCGCACTGACCGAGACCATCGGCATCGGCAAGGGCTCGGTGACGGTTCCGGACATCGAGCACGCGGACCTGATCCTGATCGCCGGCCAGAACCCCGGCACCAACCACCCCCGGATGCTCTCCACTCTGGAGAAGGCGAAAGCCAACGGCGTCAGAGTCATCGCGATCAACCCCCTCCCCGAAGCCGGACTACTGCGGTTCAAGGATCCGCAGAAGGTCCACGGCGTGATCGGCGACGGCGTCGCCATCGCCGATGACTTCCTGCAGATCCGGATCGGCGGCGACCAAGCCCTGTTCCAAGGTCTGGCGAAACTGCTCCTCGACGCCGAGGACGCCGCCCCCGGAACCGTCCTCGACCGCGACTTTCTCGACGCCGAGTGCGCCGGATTCGACGACTGGGCCGCCCACATCCGCGCCGTCGACCTCGCCACCGTCATCGACGCGAGCGGCCTGACCCTCGACCAGATCACCGCCACCGCCGACGCACTGCGAACCTCGAACGCAACGATCATCTGCTGGGCCATGGGCCTGACCCAGCAGACCCACGGCGTGGCCACCATCCAGGACGCCGTCGCGCTGCTGCTGATGCGCGGCATGATCGGCCGCCCCGGCGCTGGCGTCTGCCCGGTCCGCGGGCACTCCAACGTCCAGGGCGACCGGACCATGGGCATCTGGGAGAAGATGCCCGAGGAGTTCCTCGCCGCCCTCGACCACGAGTTCGGCATCACCAGCCCCATAAGCATGGCTACGACGCCGTCGATTCGATTCGCGCCATGCGCGACGGCAGGGCATCGGTATTCGTCGGGATGGGCGGCAACTTCGTCTCCGCCACCCCCGACACCGACGTCACCGAAGACGCGCTGCGCAACTGTGCGCTGACGGTGCAGGTCTCGACGAAACTCAACCGTTCGCACCTGGTCACCGGAGCCACCGCACTGATCCTGCCGTCCCTCGGACGCACCGACCGCGACATCCGCGCCGGCCTCAAACAGCAGGTCACCGTCGAAGACTCGATGTCGGCGGTACACCTCTCGCGCGGCAGCCTGCCCCCGGCGAGCGAGCACCTGCGCAGCGAGGTCGCCATCGTCTGCGAACTCGCGGCAGCCCTGTTCGGTCCGGACCATTCGGTGCCGTGGACCGCGTTCGCCGACGACTACGACCGCATCCGAGACTCGATCGCCCGGGTGATCCCCGGCTTCGAGAACTTCAACACCCGCGTCCGGCGACCCGACGGGTTCGTCCTGCCCCATCCGCCGCGCGACGAACGCCGCTTCCACACCGGCGCCGGCAAGGCCAACTTCGTCGTCAACCCACTGACCTGGGTACCGGTGCCCGCCGGTCGGCTGATCCTGCAGACCATGCGCAGCCACGACCAGTACAACACCACCATCTACGGGCTCGACGACCGCTACCGCGGCGTCAAGGGCGGCCGCCGCGTGGTGTTCGTCAACGCCCACGACATCACCAACCTCGGATTCGCCGACGGCGACCGAGTGAACCCGATCTCCGAATGGGCACTACCCGACGGCACCATCGAAGAGCGCCGCGCCGACAACTTCCGGATCCTCACCTACCCCACCCCCGTCGGGAACGCCGCCTACTACCCCGAAACGAACCCCCTGATCCCCCTCGACCACTTCGCCGCCAAGTCGAACACCCCGGTGTCGAAAGCCGTCACCATCCGACTCGAACGACGGAGTAACTGATGGGACGAGTTGCCACCCGCACCCGGATCACCCGCATCGACGGCCCCCGTCGGACGATGCGACCGGACACCCTCGTGGCCGAAGAACCCCTCGAAATCCGCGTCAACGGCACCCCGCTCGCGGTGACCATGCGCACACCCGGCTCCGACATCGAACTCGCACAGGGATTTCTGCTCACCGAAGGCATCATCGCCGGCCGCGGTGACATCGCGTCCATCCGCTACTGCAACAGCACCGACGACGAAGGCCGCAACACCTACAACGTCCTCGACGTCGACCTCGCGCCCGGGAGCGCCCTCCCCGACACTGGCATCGAGCGCAACTTCTACACCACATCCTCCTGTGGAGTGTGCGGCAAGGCCTCTCTCGACGCCATCCGCCAACGCACCCGTCATCCCGTGCATACTGATCCCGTCCAGGTCGACACCGCCACTGTCGCAGCGATGCCACTTGCACTGAGAGCAAGGCAGAAAGTGTTCGACCGCACCGGGGGACTGCACGCAGCCGGCCTGTTCACCCCCTCTGGACAGCTGCTCGCAGTGCGCGAGGACGTCGGCCGGCACAACGGGGACTGTCAGGTAATCGGTGGATCCGGTTCTGACACATGGGATTAGTTGGCGTTCGGGGTGATGCGTCCTTCGAAGGTGATCGCGAAAGCGTTCAAGCTCCTTTCCGCCGTGATGTCCATCGTGCGCGTCCCTTGCCGGTTGGGTCCAGAGCACGAGTGGCCAGATACAGGCACTTGAGCGCGGCTTGTTCGTGGGGGAAATGCCTACGGGCCCGGATCGCCCGCCGGTACCAGGCGTTGAGCGATTCGATCGCGTTCGTACCTGATATGAAATTTGGTGGGTGTCCCGCAATGTTCGTCCGGCTGGCCGGGCCGGGTGGCCCGCCGTACGGTGAGACCGTCCGGAACAGGGGCAT
>LATQ01000001.1:943963-947938 GCA_001017865.1 Rhodococcus sp. IITR03 | reverse complement strand
GCCGCGATCCAGCTGTGGTGGAAGTCTCCGTGAGGCGACCCGCGCCCGTTCGAGGATGGGGCGGCGTCGGTCGTGATCAACCGCAGCAGGTCGGGTTGGCCTCCCCGCTCAGCAGCGACTGCACCAGGGGGTCGGCGGCGGACGCTCGAAGAAGAAGGTGAATCCGTCCACGAGCGCGGCCCGCGCGTCGCCGACGTGGGCGTACACCGAATCGGCCACGGCGTCGACGAACTCGTCGACCAGACGCAGCGCATAGCCCTGGGCGAGCCCCTGCCGGGAGGAGAACTCCTTGTACAGGGTCTGCCGGCTGATGCCGGCAGCCCGGGCGACGTCGCTCATGGTGACAGCCGACCAGTCGCGTTCGTGCAGCAGCTCGCGCATGGCGTCGAGGATCGTCGAGCGCAGCAGCACCCGACTTGCCTCGTGGAAGGGAACCCGCGCGTTCGACATGGTGGGAACGCTCTCACGCGCGGAAGTGCTCGTCAAAGCAAGGCGGGTCGTGATCCCCCGGGCAGCGGTTCACCGGCGGACGATCTCGACCATCTCGAAGTCGGCCTTGGCGGCGCCGCAGTCCGGGCACGACCAGTCGTCGGGGATGTCCTCCCATCGGGTGCCGGGTCCGATGCCCTCGTCGGGCCACCCTTCGGCCTCGTCGTATTCGAATCCGCAGACGAGACAACGGAACAGACGGTAGTCGGTACTCACGGGGTGTGCTCCTCGAAATCGGTCTTCTCCCGGACTCCGCAGTCGGGACACGGCCAGTCGTCGGGTACGTCGGACCACGGGGTGCCGGCCGGAAAGCCTCGCGGGGAACGCCGGCGGTCTCGTCGTACACGAACTCGCAGACGGGACAGCGGTAGGACGCCACGATCATTTTCCTTCCGCGGCAGCGGGATCCGATGCTCCGTAGCGGGCCAGGATCTTCTCGCGTCGACGCGGTTCGATATTGACGCGGGTGATGTCGCCGTCGTAGTGGTCGAGCACGCGGTGGTCCATGACCTTGCGCCACAGCGGTGGGATGTAGGCGAGGGTGATCATCGTCGCGTAGCCCGCGGCAGTTGCGGTGAGATCTCCATGCTGCGCAGGGTCTGGTAGCGCCGCGTGGGATTGGCGTGATGGTCGCTGTGCCGCTGCAGGTGGTACAGGAAGATGTTCGTCACCAGGTGGTCGCTGTTCCAGCTGTGCGCGGGCGAGCAGCGCTCGTAGCTCCCTTCGCCGTCTTCTGCCGCAGCAGACCGTAGTGCTCGAGATAGTTCACGACCTCGAGCAACGAGAACCCGAAGACCGCCTGGATCACGAGATACGGCGCGATCGACAGACCGAAGACGCCGAGAAGCACCGCGTACAGCACGACGGAGATCGCCCACGCGTTGAGGACGTCGTTGTGCACGCTCCACACCGGCTTGTCGAGCCGCTCGAGGCGGGCTCGTTCGAGGCGCCACGCCGACCGCAGACTGCCGACGACGCTGCGGGGCAGGAATCGCCAGAAGCTCTCCCCGAACCGGGCCGAGGCCGGGTCCTCCGGGGTGGCGACCCGCACGTGGTGGCCGCGATTGTGCTCGATGTAGAAGTGCCCGTAGAACGACGGGGCGAGCGCCCACTTCGACAGTCGCCGTTCGAATTCGACCTTCTTGTGGCCGAGCTCGTGCGCCGTGTTGATACCGATGCCCGCGACCACGCCGACCGAGATCGCGAGTCCGATCTTCGACATCACGCCGAGCCCGCCGTCGATGCCGAGCCAGGACAGGTCGCCGGCCGACCAGAGGTAGCAGGCGAAGACCAGCGACGCGAACTGGAAGGGCAGGTAGAGGTAGGTGCAGTAGCGGTAGAAGCGGTCGTTCTCGAGTTGCTCGAACAACTCGTCGGGTGGGTTCTCGCCGTCGGGCCCGACGAACAGGTCGAGCAGCGGGACGAGGACGTAGATCAGCAGGGGGCCGATCCACCACAGGATCGGGGTGACGCTCTGCAGGCCGAGTTCGTTACCGCCCCACACCAGGGCGGTGGCGACGAACAGCGCCGTCGGGGGCACCAGTCCCAGAAGCCACAGATGGCGCTTTCGGTCGCGCCACTGAAGGTCGGTCGATCCACCGAATCCGCGGATGCCGTACTCATGTCGGGTCTCCTCATCACCGTCGATGGCGCCGGGCACGCCACCACACGGTGACGCACACCACTCATGCCTTGACTCTAGGCCGCTGTTCGTCCGAGGTCTAGACATTTGGAGGAATTTGTAAATCTCACGAAGATGCGTCCGGAAACGACGAAGGCGAGCCCGTGCGGGCTCGCCTTCGATTCGATTCCGTCCCTACCGGGACTCTGTTTCAGGACTCTGCTTCAGGACTCTGCTTCAGGACTCGTCGGTCGCCGATCCCGGTATCTCGCCGAGGCGGGCCCGGAAGACCTGGGTGTCCGCGGCACAACCGTGGACGGTCGGATTCCGGTCGCACGCCGACAACCACGCCGAGTCGCCGGGCCTCAGCGTCACCGACTCGCCGTCGCACTCGACGCGGGCATCGCCTGCGGTGCACAGCAGGATCTGTGGTCCGTCGGCACCGACCCCGAGGCGTCGCCCGGGGCGAGATCGATGCGGGACAACGCGAACTCCGGTGCCGGGGTGCGGTAGCGGCGCTCGATCGGGCCCTGCCCCGTCCCGGTCTCCGCCGACTCCTCCGGTACGGCTTCGAGAATCGGCACCGAGGCCGCACCGAAGTCGAGCACCCGCAGCAGTTCGGGCACGTCCACATGCTTCGGGGTGAGACCACCGCGCAGCACGTTGTCGGAGTTCGCCATGATCTCGACACCCATGCCGTGCAGGTAGGCGTGCAGATTTCCCGCGTCGAGGTACAGACCCTCGCCCGGCTGCAGGGTGATGCGGTTGAGCAGCAGCGAGGCGAGCACTCCGGCGTCGCCGGGATAGAAGTCCGCCAGCTGCAGGGCCGTGCGCACCTCCGGAACGAAATCGCGTTCGCCGTTCCATCCGGCTGCGAGATAGGTGACGCAACCGTCGAGCACACGCGGCAACAGCGCCGCGAGAGCGGGCGGGGGCAACGTGATCCAGGTGGTGAACAGTGCCCGCAGACCACTCGAATCGGGTTGGCCCGCGAGCAGTCCCACATAGGGGTCGAGTTCCGGCACGGCCAGCGCCTCGAACAGCTCCACGGTCCGTTTCGGATCGCGAAAGCCGGCCAGGGCCTCGAACCGGGTCAGAGCCACGACGAGTTCGGGCTTGTGGCTGGCGTCCTTGTAGTTGCGGACGGGCGAGTCGATCGGGATGCCGAGTGCTTCCTCACGAGCGAAGCCCTCGGCTGCCTGACCGGCGCTGGGATGCGCCTGCAGCGACAGCGGTTCCTCCGCCGCCAGCAGCTTGAGGAGGAAGGGCAGGCGGGGACCGAATGCCCCCACCGTGCGATCACCGAGGTGTCGCTGCGGATCGGCCGACAGTACGTCGAGCAGCGAGTGCTCGTCGCCGTCCGAATCCACCAGCCTGGCGGGATCGGCCGGGTGCGCACCGAGCCACAACTCGGCCTCGGGATGATGGGACGGCACATTGCGGCCACGCAGGGTGGCGATCGCGGTCCGCGATCCCCAGGCGTACGAGCGCACCGCACCTTCGAGTCGGTGCACTATCTCCCCCCTGCCAATCCGAGATATGCGGCCGCCATCTCTGTGCGGACGGTCAACACTGCCACCTGTTCCAGCACGGTCGGAACCGTGCTCGATTCGAACTCTCCGATCACGGACATCAATTCCACATCCGGAAGTGCCGCCGTCCTGCGCTGCGCCGCCGAGCGGTCGGGGTCGGTGCTGAGCACGAACACCCGTGCCGGTGCGATCGGTGCCGGTCCGTCCAGCTCCTCGTCGTGGAAGAACGGGTCGTAGTTCTCACCGCTCGCGGTGACGACGTTCGTGAGCCGGTCGCGCGCGACCAGCAGTCGCTCAGCGCGCCCGCCGCCGGCGCAACCACACCCCGCCCTT
>LATQ01000001.1:941221-943863 GCA_001017865.1 Rhodococcus sp. IITR03 | reverse complement strand
CGCTCTGCTCGACGCCCTCGCCGCAGCACCGGGCGCCGCGACGAGCCGCTCGCACCCTCGCTTCGGTGACCACCAGGATCGGAGCGGTCCGGACCCGCACGGACGGTCTCGCCCCGGCCTTCTCCGCGCTGCTGCGCGAGTTCAATGCGGCCAGCTCCGCCGACCTGTCCGGGAACGAGAAACAGGCCGCCGAACTGCTCGCTCGCGCCGAGGACAGCTCGGACGCGCACGGGCGGCGGCGAAGGACGGCCGCCCCGAGGAAGCCCTCGAGCTGGTCGCGGCGATCCGCGCCGAACTGTCGCGCGCCGAAGAACTCGTCGACGCCGTGACCGCACGACTCGCTACGCTGCGTTCCGTCCGGCAGAATCCGGGGGCCAAGGTCGACGAGGTGCGGTTCCGCCTCCGTGACGCACAACACCTGGCCGTGCAACGCGGTCTCACCGCAGAATGGGGTTCCGTTCTCGACTCGCAGTTGAGCCGGATCGACAGGGCCGTCGACGCACTCACCGGTGTGCACCCCGACTACTGGGCCTACGTCAGAGATTTGGATGCGGTGTCTACCTTCATCGCAGGAGTGGTCGATCGGATGAGAGGACGGACCGAGAACGCATGAGGGGGGCCACGCTTACCGAAGTGCGCGCCATGCAGCACTTTCGGCATCTCGACGGCGCGACGATGGAGGAGTTGTTCCTGCACCGTCCCGAGCCGTTCGGGCACAGCGACGATCGCGACCGCCTGGCGACCGCTCTCGGCGCCACGCTCTACGTACCCGCGACGCGCGGCGATCTCGTCGCGACCATCTCGAAGCGTGCGACCGAGGGTGTGACGTCGATGGTCCTCGACCTCGAGGACGCCGTCGCCGACGACGAGGTCGAGCAGGGCCTGCAGAACGCCGTCGCGACGCTCGATGCGCTCGCCGAACACGGACCGTCGCCGATGATGTTGTTCGTCCGTGTCCGCACAGCCGACGGCGTCGGACGGATCGCGTCGATGCTCGGCGCCGGCAAGGCCGTGCTGACCGGATTCGTGGTGCCCAAGTTCACCGCACACACCGGGCCCGCCTTCCTCGAGGCGGTGGCCGCGGCGTCGGATCTGCTCGGCCGTCACCTCTACGCGATGCCCGTCATCGAGTCGGCCGAGGTCGTCCACCGCGAGACCCGCGACGGCGAATTGCGTGCGATCTCCGGCATCCTCGCCGAACATCGCCACCGTGTCCTCGCCGTCCGGATCGGTGCGACCGACATGTGCGCGACCTTCGGTATCCGGCGCGACCGCGACCTGACGATCTACGACGTCCGCGTCGTCGTCGACGTGATCGCCGACATCGTCAACCACCTCGGGCGTACCGACGGAACGGGTTTCGTCATCACCGGGCCCGTCTGGGAGTACTTCGCCGATCACGAACGCATGTTCCGCCCGATGCTGCGCTCGACGCCCTTCGAGGAGCAGGACGCCGTGCTGTTCCGTCAGCAGCTCGTCAGCCGCGATCTCGACGGTCTGCTGCGCGAGATCGCCCTCGACCGCGCCAACGGTATCCAGGGCAAGACCGTCATCCATCCGTCGCATGTCGCTGCGGTACATGCCTTGTCGGCCGTGACCCACGAGGAGTTCCACGATGCGACCGACATCCTCGATCGCGACACCGGCGGTGTGCAGGCCTCGGGATACGGCAACAAGATGAACGAACGGCGACCCCACCGCACGTGGGCCGAGCAGACCCTGTTGCGCGCGTCGGTGTTCGGTGTCACCCGTAAGGGATCACCTTCGTCGACCTGCTGACGGCGCTGGTGGACCGATGACCGATATTCTCGATATTCCTTGGGCCACCGCAGAGCTCGGATTCGCTCTCGAACATGTGGAGTCGCCGTGCGGTTACACCGTTCCCGAACTCGTCCGACCGGGGCTGCGACGCAATCCACGACGCGCGCACCTGCTCGTCTCCACGGTTCTCGGTAAGCACATCCCCACCGAGCCGGCCGCGGTGCGCGGTGCCGGTCACCGGCTCGGCCGGCTCGTCGCCGATCTCCTCGGCGATGCAACATCCGACGCTGTCGTCATGGGATTCGCCGAAACCGCAACGGGTCTCGGTCACTGCGTGGCCGACGCCCTCGACGCCGCATGCTACCTGCACTCGACGCGACGCCAGGTTCCCGGAGCGGAGGTGCTCACCGGATTCGAGGAGGGGCACTCGCACGCGACCTTCCACCTGCTCCAGCCGACCTCCGGCGCACTGTTCGCCAACGCCGCGCCGCTCGTCCTCGTCGACGACGAGATCTCCACGGGTGCAACGGCCCTCGACGCCATCCGCGCGCTGCACCGCGATCATCCGCGTGATCGTTACGTGCTCGCCTCCCTCGTCGACATGCGGTCGGAACAGGATCGCCGCCGCACTGCGGAGGTCGCGGCGGAACTCGGCACGACCATCGAGCACGTGAGCCTGGCCGCCGGACGATCCGTCGTCCCCGACGATCTCGTCGCGCGGGTCGCGGCGTTGCCCGACCCTCTCCTCAATCCGGTGGGCGATCGACGCGGCGACGTCCGGTTCCTCCACGCGGCGTGGCCGTCCCACGTGCCCGACGGTGGGCGGCACGGGATGCTGCGGGCCGACGCGGCGGCCTTCGACGTCGGCGTGTCGACACTCG
>LATQ01000001.1:936697-941121 GCA_001017865.1 Rhodococcus sp. IITR03 | reverse complement strand
GGCGGGCTTCGACGCGCGTTGTCGACACTCCGCCGCGCGATCGCGGAGGTGCGCGATGCCCGGCGTCCCCGCCGTCGTCGTCGGACACGAGGAACTGATGTACCTGCCGCTGCGACTCGCGGAGGCGCTCGTCGAACGCGGCACCCCCGCCCGGTTCCAGACCACGACCCGCTCCCCCGTCCACGTGATGGACGTCGACGGATATCCGTTGCGCCGCGGATTCCGTTTCACCGCCCCCGAACACATCGACAGCGAGTTCGAGAACGAGGTGCCGCGTTTCCTCTACAACGCGCAGTGGCCCACGCCGACCGAGGTCCGCGCCGAGCTGATCCTCGTCATCGATTCGCCCGCCGACACCGACCGTCTGCGCGCACCGGGAGGCGTTCTCGACGTGCTCACAGCTGCCGGCGAGGACGTCCTCGTCGTGATCGTGCCCGCCACCGATCCGACGGTGCTGCGCACCCACAGGGAGACCGTATGACCGTGCCACTGACCGGACCCGAGTTCGGCTCCTACGCGCCCGACGAGGTGACGTGGCTGCTCAAGGACCTCTCCCACGCCGACCTCGAGGGCGACATCGCCGAACGTGAGGCACGGATCCAGCGGGTCTCGCGCACTACGCGGAGTCCCTGCCGATCGAGTACCAGCCCGACGCCGCCTACCGCGAACTGTTCGACAAGGCACTGGCCGGCACAGCGGGCCGGTTGGCGCACGCGGTGGGCACGGTCACCGAACTGCTTCTCTCCGAACGCGGAACCGACCTGACCCTCGTGTCGCTTGCGCGGGCGGGCACCCCGATCGGCATCCTGATCCGCCGGTGGGCGCTGCACCACCACGGGTTGACGCTGCCGCACTACGCCGTGTCGATCGTCCGGGGCCGCGGAATCGACTCCGCCGCCCTCGATCACATCACCGCGCGGCACGATCCCGCGTCGATCGTCTTCGTCGACGGCTGGACGGGTAAGGGCGCGATCGCGCGTGAACTGTCCGCTGCGCTCGCCGAATACACCGCGCGAGGCGGTCCCGTCCTGTCCGACGATCTCGCGGTACTCGCCGACCCCGGCCACTGCGTCCGCACCTACGGCACGCGCGACGACTTCCTCATCGCCTCGGCCTGCCTGAACTCCACCGTCTCCGGACTGGTCTCGCGGACGGTCCTCAACGACAGCCTGATCGGCCCCGGAGAGTTCCACGGCGCCAAGTTCTACGCCGAGCTGGCCGCGGACGACGTGTCGAACCATCTGCTGGACGCCGTCACCGCAGAGTTCGACACGTGCGGCGACGTCGCATCGGCTGCGCAGACAGTGCTCGAATCCGACCGCACCCCTACCTGGGCCGGCTGGGAGTCCGTCGAGCGGGTGCGGGCGCAGTACGGCATCTCGAGCGTCAACTTCGTCAAACCCGGTGTCGGAGAGACCACCCGTGTGTTGCTACGCCGCGTTCCCTGGAAGGTTCTGGTACGCGACATCACCGCCGACGAGCACGCCCACATCCGGATGCTCGCGGCCGCCCGCGACGTTCCCGTCGAGGAGGTTCCCGACCTGGCCTACTCCTGCATGGGCCTGATCAAGGACCTGCCGTGACCAGCACTGCGCCCGCCCTGGTCGCCACCGACCTCGACCGCACCCTCATCTATTCGCGCGCCGCGATGACCGGCGACCAGTTCGACACGCAGGCTCTGCTGTGCGTCGAGTACTACGAGGGCGCACCGCTGTCGTACGTCACCGACACTGCTGCACAACAGCTTCGGACGCTCGCCGACGAGGTCGCGATGGTGCCGACGACCACGCGCACACCCGAACAGTTCCGCCGCATCGACCTCCCCGGCGGTCCGTGGCGGTATGCCATCGCGAGCAACGGTGGGTCGATCATCGAGGACGGGCACCTCGACCCGCACTGGCGCAGGACCGTGGAAGCAGCGGTACGCGATGGGGGCGCGAGCCTCGACGAGGTGACGACCGAACTGCGTCGCCGCATCTCCGAGGACTGGGTGTCGAAGTTCCGCATCGCCGACGAGTTGTTCTGCTATCTCGTCGTCGACGTCGCAGCGCAACCGGTGGGATTCCTCGACGACTGGCACGAGTGGTGTTCGACGCGCGGCTGGAACGCCTCGCAGCAGGGCCGGAAGATCTACACGATGCCGAACAGCGTGTGCAAGAGCCGCGCGGTGGCCGAGGTGCACCGGCGGCTCCCGCGACGCGGGGTGCTCGCCGAGGATGCCCCCGTCTTCGCCGCGGGGGACGGTGCGCTCGATGCGGATGCTGAAGGCCGCCGACGCCGCGATCCGGCCTCGCCACGGCGAACTCGAACTGATGGACTGGCGCCACCCGACCGTCTCGGTGACCGCCGCCGCGGGCGTCACCGCCGGGGAGGAGATTCTCACCTGGTTCGCCCGATCCGCTCGTCTTCCGGTCGCTTCGTAGAGTAGAAGGTGCCCGGTCACCGAACACAGTGAGGACACATCTCTTGTCGACTCCGCTCTCCAAGGGTCAGAACGGACCGCTCACCGCGTCCGACGTCGTCGTCTCGCTCGAGCTGACCACGCCCGCCGATCTGTCCGCACTGCTCGTCAAGGCCGACGGCAAGGTGCGCTCCGACGCCGACTTCGTGTTCTTCAACCAGCCACCGGGCCGGGTGTGCGTCTCGTATCCGGCGCGCCCGGACAGGCAGCATCGCTCGCCGTGTCGCTCGCGCAGGTTCCCGCCGACATCGATCAGGTACGCGCTGTGATCACCCTCGACGACGCGTCGAGCAACTTCGGTCGGTTCGCACCGCCCACCGCGCGCGTGTCCGACAGTGCGGGAACGGTGTTGTACGAGTACCGGATCGACGGACTGAGCACCGAATCCATCGTGATCGCGCTGGAGTTGTACCGGCGCCAGGGCGCGTGGAAGGTCCGCGCCGTGGGCCAGGGATATGCGGGCGGATTCGCGGCGCTGGTGACCGATCACGCGTCAGCGTCGACGACGCACCGGCCCAACCTGCTGCCGCACCGCAGCCTGTCGCTCCCACGCCCGCTCAGGCTCCGCCCGTTCAGCAGACCCCACCTCCGGCATATCCAGCGCAGCCGGCACCTCCGGCACAACCGACGGCTCCGGCACAGCCTGCGGAGGTCAGCCTCACGAAGAACCGCCCGGTGAGCCTGGTGAAGGGCCAGAAGGTCACCCTCCGCAAGGACGGCGGCGTCGCGTTGACCTTCCTGCGCATGGGGCTCGGCTGGGATCCGGTGGAGAAGCGCGGCCTGTTCGGCAACCGCTCCGCCGACATCGACCTCGACGCCTCGGCCGTGATGTTCGCCGACAACCAGATCGCCGACGTCGTGTACTACGGCCAGCTGCAGTCGAAGGACGGTTCGGTCCAGCACCAGGGCGACAACCTCACCGGTGCCGGTGAGGGCGACGACGAGGTGATGCTCGTCGACCTCACGCGGGTCCCCGCCCATGTCACGACGGTGATGTTCATCGTCACCTCCTACAAGGGCCACACCTTCGAGCAAGTGAAGAATGCGTTCTGCCGTCTCATCGACGGCACGATCGACACCGAGCTGGCCCGCTACACGCTGCAGGGTGGCATGCCGTTCACGGGCATGGTCATGGCGAAGGTCTACCGCCAGGGCAGCGAATGGAAGCTGCAGGCCATCGGCGAGGGCATGCAGGCGAAGCATCCCGGTGAGGCTGCGCCGCAATTGGGCCGGTTCCTGGCCGTCTGACCGGTGGGCGAGCTCTTCACAGCGGGGCGCAACGCCCCGCTGCCGACCCGCACGGCCCGTTTCACGGCGACCGCATGCGTCCCGCTCGACGTGTGCGCGTTCGTCGTGGACGACGACCTGCAGGTGGCGTCCTCCGACGACGTCGTGTTCTACAACCAGCCCGGCACGCCCGGCGTTCGACTCGAGGGCGAGGTGATCGTCGTCGACGTCGACTCGGTCCGTCCCGGTGCACGCGTGCTGTGCGCGGTCGGCTCCGAGCGACCCGCAGCGGTGTCGACCTCGTTGTCCGACGCGGCGGGCACCGTCCTGGCGTCGTTTCACGTGGAACCGGCGGTCGGTACCGAGACGGCGCTGCTGTGCTGGGAGATCTACCGTCGTCACGACGAATGGAAGATCCGCGCCCTCGGCCAGGGATACGCCGGTGGACTCGCCGAGATGTTCACCGCGCACGGAGTGGATGTCGAGTCACCCTCCGATGCGGAGAAGGTGGCCGCTCCCGGGGCCGATCCCGTCATCGGCCTCTCACCCCTCGAGGTGTTGTGGCGGATCTTCGAGGACGCCGCCCGGTCGGCCGCCGCGTACACGTCGAGTGTGGAGTTCGCCCAGCACCGCTTCGACGACGAACTCTCGGCAGCCGTGGCCGATCCCGCCCGGCGCATGGAGCCCGAGGCCGACCGTGCCGGGCACGTGCGACAGCAGCGCTACGACGAGCTCG
>LATQ01000001.1:930600-936597 GCA_001017865.1 Rhodococcus sp. IITR03 | reverse complement strand
GCTCGTCGACGAGGCGCTCACTCTCCCCCAGCTTCTCGGGCCCGGCGGCGAACGAGCTCGGCAGCATCCGTCGGCGGAGCGGCCGGTGACGTCGAGCATCCGCCTGCCGTAGGCGCCGAGCCAGATGCCGAGAGCGTGCGCGGGGAACGGGCCCGCTTCGCGCCGGTCAACCGGTAGTACGTGCCGTCGACCCGGGCCGCGCCCTTCTCGTCCGACCACAGGGCGCGAATCACTTCGATCGCCTCGATCAGCGCATCGACCGCTTCGCCGGGGCTGCGGTGCGGTCCGCCGTTCGCGGCGACGGCGTCCCAGAAGGCCCCCGATCCGAGACCCAATTCGACGCGACCCCCCACTGAGCCGGTCCAGCGAGGCCGCACTCCGCGCAAGATCACCGGCCCGCGCAGGGGCAGGTTCGCGACATTCGGCGCGACCGTCACGGTCGTGGTGCGCGCAGCGATCCACCCGAGCAACGTCCAGGTGTCGAGGAATCGCGGCTGGTAGGGATGGTCCTGGATCGTCACCAGGTCGAGTCCGGCGCGCTCCGACACCACGGCGAGGTCGACGACGCCCGCCGGGTCGGCGGCGGAGGGCGTGAGGAAACTGCCGAAGCAGAGTTCCTGTCCGTAGTCGGTCATCGGGCTCCTTCCGACGGCATACTCGACGGCATGCAACTGACCCATTTCGGCCATTCCTGCATCCTCGTCGAACACCTCGGCGCGAAGCTCCTTTTCGACCCCGGAAATTTCTCCCACGGGTTCGAGGGCATCACCGGACTCGACGCGATCCTCGTGACCCACCAGCATCCCGACCACGCCGACACCACCCGGCTGCCCGCGCTCCTCGAGGCCAATCCCGGAGCGCAGCTGTTCTCCGACCCGCAGTCGGCGAACCTGCTCGACGGTGACTGGACCGCGGTGCGTCCCGGCGACTCCTTCTCGGTGGGTTCGCTGACCGTGCGCGGCACCGGCGGACGGCACGCGGTGATCCACCCCGACATGCCCGTCATCGACAACACGGCCTTCCTCGTCGGCGACGACGAGAATCCGTCGCGGCTGCTGCACCCCGGCGACTCGCTGTACATCCCGCACGAGCGCGTCGACGTGCTGGCCCTGCCGTCGACCGCGCCGTGGCTCAAGATCTGGGAGGCGATCGACTACCTGCGCGCGGTGAATCCGCGGGTCGCCGTGCCGATCCACCAGGCATCGTCAACGACAACGGTCGCGGCATCTTCTACGGCCGGTACAGCGAGATGGCGCCGGAGGGCACCGAGTTCCGCGTGCTGCCGCACGAGGACGGAGTCGAGGTCTGACGCTTCGGAGCGCGAAACGGTCGTCTCGCGGGATGTTTCGCGCTCCTACGACCGTTTCGCGCTCTGCTGTCTCGGTCGACGCCGACGGGAGGTTCAGCGGGCGGCGGCTCGACCTGCCGCCCGGCCCGAGAAGATGCACCCGCCGAGGAAGGTGCCCTCGAGCGACCGGTAGCCGTGGACGCCGCCACCACCGAAGCCGGCGACCTCACCGGCCGCGAAGAGGCCGTCGAAGACCGACCCGTCCGACCGCAGGACGCGCGAGGACAGGTCGGTCTCGAGTCCGCCGAGCGTCTTACGGGTGAGCAGGTGCAGCTTGACCGCGATGAGCGGGCCGGCCTTGGGGTCGAGGATCCGGTGCGGCGCGGCGATGCGGACGACGCGATCGGGTGCGTTAGCGCGCGCCGAGCGAACCGCCGCGACCTGCAGGTCCTTGGTGTACTTGTTGTCCATCTCGCGGTCGCGGGCCTCGACCACCGAACGCACCTGCTCGTAGTCGAGCGGCGCCTCGGGGGTGAGTTCGTTCATGCCCGCGACGAGATCGGCGAGCGTGTCGCGGACGACGAAGTCGACACCGCGCTCCTTGAAGGCCTCGACCGGTCCGGGTGCACCCGACCTGACCCGCTGCAGCAGCAGGCGGAGGCTGCGCCCGGTGAGGTCGGGATTCTGCTCGGAGCCGGAGAGCCCGAATTCCTTCTCGATGATCTTCTGGTCGAGCACGAACCAGGTGTGGTCGTAACCCGTGCTCACGATGTACTCGAGGGTGCCGAGCGTGTCGAAGCCGGGGAACAACGGCACCGGCAACCGATTGCCGGTGGCGTCGAGCCACAGCGAGGACGGGCCGGGCAGAATGCGGATGCCGTGATCG
Source organism: Rhodococcus sp. IITR03 (assembly GCA_001017865.1). Next base: position 934,423 of record LATQ01000001.1, on the reverse strand, counting down.
GGCCACACCGGGTCGTAGTTGGTGATGCCCTCGGTGTAGTGCACATGCGGTCGCGGTTGACGATGTTCCCGCCGGCCTTCTCGGTGATCTCGAGCATCCGGCCGTCGACGTGGGCGGGCACACCGCTGAGCATGTGCTTCGGCGGCTCCCCCATCCGCTTCGGCCAGTTCTTCTTCACGAGGTCGTAGTTGCCGCCGATACCGCCGGAGGTGACGATGACGGCTCCGGCGGAGAACTCGAAGTCCCCGACGACGGCGCGGGAGGACGCCACGCCACGCGGCGCGTCGGTGGGTTCGAGGATCGCCCCGCGCACACCGGTGGCGGCGCCGTCGGTGACGACGAGTTCGTCGACCCGGTGGCGGTGCTTCAGCGTGACGAGTCCGCGTTCGACGCCTTCGCGGAGCTTGCGCTCGAAGATCTCGACGAGGCCCGGACCGGTGCCCCAGGTGATGTGGAATCGCGGGACCGAGTTGCCGTGCCCTGCAGCGTCGTACCCGCCACGTTCGGCCCAGTTGACCATCGGAAGATCTTCAGGCCGCGCTGCTTCAGCCAGGCGTGTTTCTCCCCCGCGGCGAACTCGACATAGGCCTGCGCCCAGCGTCGCGGCCAGCGGTCCTCGATCTCGCGGTCGAAGCCGGCGGTGCCCATCCAGTCCTGCAGGGCGAGCTCGTAGGAGTCCTTGATACCGAGTCGTCTCTGTTCGGGGCTGTCGACGAAGAACAACCCACCGAACGACCAGAAGGCCTGCCCACCAATGTTGTTCGAGTTCTCCTGATCGACCAGCAGAACCTTACGACCGGCGTCGATCAGTTCACCGACCGCCACGAGCCCCGCGAGTCCCGCCCCCACCACGATCACGTCAGCGTCCATGGCCGCCAACATTACCGAGCGGAAGCCGCGACCGGGAGCACCCGGGAGGCCGGCGGGATCATGCCGCGGTGGTACCTGCGGGGCGCCGCTGCCAACTGTAGACGGCCGGCTCTGCACCGTGGTGCAGAGCGATGTCCACGCGTCGAGGATCGCCTGCCGAGGTCCGGACTCGGCGAGCCGGGGAGCCGCGATCGCCAGCCGGAGCACTTCACCCCGCCGCGCGACCCGCGACCGCTCCGATCACCATCGCCCGGCACCACCACGGCTCCGACTTCGCACCGTCACCGATGCCGTACACCCGCGTTCTCGTCACGGTGCCCGCCGCGAGATCGCGGATTCCGGCGACGTCCGCCATCATCCGGAAACCGACCTGCGGAAGTGCAGCCACAGCTCCGGGCGAGGCGACCCACCGCGGAGGCGCGAACAGTCGCGTGCGGAGTCCTGTCTCCTCGAGCACGCGGTCAGCCGCGAGCAGGCGCAGCCGAGCCTCGTGTTCGGGCAACATGGCGAACTCGGCGCGACGACGCTTCGTCGCAGCCTGGTCGTAGCCGTGCAGCACGATCGCGTCGCCGCCCTCGCGTCGTTCGAGCAGCCATTCCTGCGTCGCCGGATCGCGCACGAGACGGTAGTGGTCCTTCAGGCGGGGAGCGACGAGCAGCGACAACGGCACACCACGCGCATCCATCTCGCGCGCGAAGTCGTTCACGACATCACGCGTGACGTCCCGGATCCCCGACACCGACACGATCATCCGTCCGCTCATGACCCCGAGCCTGCCCCGCGCGGGTTAACAGCACCCTGCCCACCAGAGGAAGTCTCGGTGAAACCCGGCCGGACCAGCTCGCATCCCGCTCATCGAGATTGTGTCGGCGACCACATCGAGGCGGGCATACCGTCCGGGCGTGACAGTCCCGAACCAGACCTATACGCGCCTTCTCTCCCCCGGCACCATCGGGCCGATCACCCTGGACAACCGCGTAGTGATGCCCGCCATGGACATGAACCTCTGCGAGGACGGGGAGATCGAGCAGGGCGACATCGATCATTTCGTCGCCCGCGCGGCCGGAGGCACCACGCTGATCATCACCGGATGCTGCGCGGTCGCCTATCCGGCGGGATGCGCCAGCACGAAGGAACCCGGCCTGTCCGAGGACCGGTTCGTCCCCGGTCTCCGTGCGCTGGCCGACGCCGTCCACGAGGCCGGCAGCAAGCTGTGCGTGCAGATGGTGCATCACGGCAAGGTCGCTCGTATCGACACCCTGCAGGGCCGTCCGCAACTGGTACCGAGCATCCCGAAGCCGCCGAGCGACATGAGCGCGATGGCGGACTGCACCCCCGAGGAGCTGCAGCGCATGGCTGCGATCCAGGGCGGCAAACAGGCCACCTACAACGAAGCCACCGAAACCGACATCCAGTGGCTGATCCGCATGTTCGCCGAGGCAGCGGGCCAGGTCGCTGCCGCCGGAGCGGACGCCGTCGAGATCCACGCCGCCCACAACTACGTGCTCGGCGCCTTCCTCAGCCGCTACACGAACCGGCGCACCGACGAGTACGGCGGGTCGCTGGAGAACCGGGCCCGGCTGACCTGCGAGGTGATCCGCGCGGTCAAGGACGGGTCGGCGACCGCCTCGCCGTCATCGTGCGCCTGGCAGGGCAGGAATACGGCGAAACGGACGGCCTGACCGTCGAGGAATCCGCCGCTGCCGCAGTGCTGTTCGAGCAGGCCGGCGCCGACGCCCTCCACGTCACGGGCACCGCGCTCAACGCGTTCGCGAATTTCACCGACGGCCCGTTGCCGGACAAGGTCGGCTTCTACACCTCCGACGCCGCGGTCATCAAGCGCGCGGTGTCCATCCCCGTCATCACCGTCGGCCGCATGCTGCCGGAAGTCGGCGAGCGGATGATCGCCGAGGGCGTCACGGACTTCGTCGCGATGGGCCGTCAGTTGCTGGCCGATCCCGCGCTCGTCGCCAAGCTGAAAGAGGGGCGCAGCGAACAGATCCGCCCGTGCATCAACTGCTACGTATGCGTGCAGGAGAACTTCTGGGACGCCACGCCCATCTGCGCGGTCAACCCGGCTCTGGGCAACGAGACGCTCGTGCCGTTCGTCCGCACTGCGGCGCCGAAGCACGTCGTCGTGGTCGGTGCCGGTCCGGGCGGGCTCGAGACTGCGCGGGTCGCCACCGAGCGCGGGCACCGCGTCACCGTCGTGGACAAGAGCGACCGGATCGGCGGGACTCTGTGGTTCTCGACCCTCACCACCCCCGACAACGAACGGTTGCTGAAGTGGCTCACAGCCGAGGTCACCCGCCTCGGCATCGATGTGCGACTCGGCACCGAGGCCACCGCCGCATCGATCCGTGCCCTGGATCCGGACGTCGTGGTCGTCGCGACGGGCGCGTGCGGAGCGTCCCACCGTGCCGGGCGGGGACCTGCCGCACGTGCACACCGGCGACAGTATGCGTGCGCTCATGACGGGCGCGGGCGACGTCTCCGGCCAGTCGCCTGTGCTGCGGGTGATGGGCCGGTTGGGCAAGCTCGCGGGTATCACCACGAGCCTCGGAGGATCCGCGATCTGAGCCGACGGTTCCTGCGTTTCCTGCCGATGGCGAGGGACGTCGTCGTGATCGGCGGGTCGCTCGTCGGCCTCGAACTGGCCGAGTTCATGGCCGAGCGCGGCAGCCGGGTGACCCTGCTCGCCGAGGGGCAACAGCTCGGGGTGCCGATGGCGATGCCGCGCCGGTGGACTGCCGTCAAGCACGCGCGCGAGGTGGGTCTCGAGGTCCATCGCAACACGACCGTTCGGCGCATCACGCGGAAGACGGTGGAGTTCACGGTCGGTGGGGAGACGAAGTCGGTGCGCGCCCGGATGGTCGTCGTCGCGTCCGGGGTGTCGGCGGCGGCACCGCTCGCCGACGAGCTGGCCGGCTCGGGCATCGACGTCCGCGTCGCA
>LATQ01000001.1:895686-930500 GCA_001017865.1 Rhodococcus sp. IITR03 | reverse complement strand
GGCCCCGGGGCGGCGGCGCGCGCGGCGATCATCGCGGCGACGAGACCGCGATCGCGGCCAGGCACTGCGAGGTGCCGAGCACTTCGAGGAGCAACTGCTCGACCCAACCGCCGGAGGACGCCTCACGCAGCAGGTGGTTGGGTCCGATGAGGAAGACGACGGTCGCGGGCACCAGCACGGGCCACCAGCGGCGGTAGGCCGGCGCGACCAGCAGCGGCACGAGGAACAGCGCGTACACCCAATGGTGGGTGACGGCGATCGGAGCGGCGAGCAGCGACGCCAGGCCCACCAGGCCACCGCGACCACGGGTTCGTCGGCACGCAGGAAGCGGTACGCGGCCCACGCGGTACCGGCCACGACGACCAGGCACCGGCCAGCCACAGCGCCTTGGCAGTGCCGTCGGAGAAGTCGAAACGGGCGATGAGACCGGTGAGCGCCTGGTTGCGGAAGAACGACGGGTCGCCGGCGCGGTCGGTCGCGAAGAACTCCGTGGTCCAGAAGTAGACGGTCGAATCGGGCGCAGCCAGTAGCCGAACGCGACGGTCGCGGCGAAGGCGCCCAGCGCACGGAATGCCGACGGCCAGTCGCGGCGCAGCAGGAAGATCAGGCCGAAGGCGGCCGGGGTCACCTTGATGGCGGCGGCCAGCGCGATGCCGACACCGCGGAAGCGCTTCGGGATCACGCCGAGCAGGTCGCGACCACCAGTGCCATGAGCACGATGTTGATCTGGCCGAACGTGAAGTTGGAGCGGAACGGCTCGAGCCACAGCACCGGTCCGAGCGACGCGGCCGCGATCAGACTCGGCTGCGACATGTCGAGTCGCTGATAGACGACCTTCAGCACCCACCACACGAGAGCGATGAGCCCGATCGTCCACAACACCTGCAGGGCGGTGCTGCCCACCAACGCCATCGGGCGAAGAGGAACGCCGCGAAGGGTGGGTAGATGAACCGGAAACCGGAATGGCTGAAGAACCCCTCGGTGTACAGCGGGGTGTGGTGCAGGAAGGCCCAGCCGGCGTCGCGGAAGACGTCGAGATCCATGAGGTACTCGTTCACCGCGTCGCGCAGGTATCCGGCGACTGCCAGGGCCGAGACCGTCAGCCCGATGGCGATCAACAAGGATCGAACAGGTCGGGTACGGACTTCGGTCAACAGCACGGGCGGTACCTCCCGATCGGAAACAGGTGCGTCGCCACGTTACACAATCGTTGTCTTCGGGATCAGGCGACGAGAATATCGTCTCCCCAACCGTTTTGACGGAGATTTCCGTTTCGTGCACTTGTGGAGCGAGACGGATCACGTTGCGCAAATGTCTCGATCCGGTGGATGTGAGGAAAGTATTCGGCTTTCTAGCAGTAACGCTAGAAAGCCGAATACTCAGGTAGCGGAGTCAGGCGACGCCGCTGATCTCGTTCGGGGTGTGCGGCAGTTCGGCCGTACGGATCTCACCTGAGGCCACGTCCACCGCGTAGAGGGAATCGGTGGCGGGATCGGTGACGAACGCCGTTCCGCCCTGCACCTCGAGTGCGGGCCGAGGTGCCTGCCACTCGTCGGGCTCGGTCCACGGCTCGAGCACCTCGATCCGCCGGACGATCTCGCCGGACTCGGGATCGATCACGTGGAGGTTGCCGTCGGTGCCGAGAACGAGCGCTTCACCCGCCGGTCCGCGGCCGAGGGAACGGAAGGTGTAACTCGTGCCGAGGTCGACGAGGCGCACCGACGCGGTGCGGGTATCCACGAGCGCGACGCGCTCGGGGGCGCTCGAGCTCGGCGTCGGGATCGGTCTTGTAGTCGCCGAGGACGACGGGCGAATCCTCGCTGCCGGCCTGGTTCCCGATCCGGCCGTAGGGGTCGGGCACCGACGCTTCGTGAACGTTCCGTCGCGGAAGATCGCCATGCCGTCCTCGCATCCGAAGGCGACGACCCCGTCGGCCGCGACCGTCTCACCGTGCACGCCCGGGCACTGTTCGGTGCGCGTGATCTCGGTGCCGTTCTCGTCGAGCAGTGCCACACCGGTCCGCTCCTCGGAATCGCCGAGGGTGACGAGCATGCCGCCGTCGGGCATCGGAACGGCCACGCCGTGGTGGGCCTCGGGGAGTGTGCGGCTGTCGAGATGCGGCAGGTCGGTCGTCGAGGCGAGATCGGCGGGGTCGAACACGTCGATGCGTCCGGTGCCGTCGTCGAACAGGGCGGTGACCCCGGCGTGCGGCACGACGTGCCGGGCTTCTCGGCGGCGAACGTCAGGTCGGTGAGGGCTGGTGCGCCGGCGTAGTGGTGACCGTGGTCGCCGTGGGCCTCCGTCCAGCTGCCGGTGTCGAGGGCGCGGAATCCGCCTCGGTGGAGATCAGCACGTGGCGTCCGTCGCCGGCGGGGGAGAGACGGTTGAAGCCGTCGAGTGCGAAGTCGTCGACGACGGTGAGTTCTTCTTCGTCGACGACGAGGACGCCACCGTCGTAGGTCAGGGCGAGGCGCGGCTGCGCCGTCGCCACTTCGGAAGCGGCGGCGGTGGTCGTCGTCTCGATGGTGTCGGCCGCAGTGGTGTCGGCTTCGGTGGTGCCGCCGCATGCGGCGGCGAAGGTTGCAGCGACGACGGTGAAGGCGGCGCCACCGTAGCGGGAGAGCGTTGTCATGGGGAAAGGAATAGCCCCTAACGAAAATGAATGTCAAAGTCTGAAATGCGCATGCGTGCATGCCGCTCCGGGCCGCCGAGGTTGCAGTTGTTGTCGACAATTCGCCGAAAAGTCGACAACAACTGCGGTTTCGGGCTCGGACATACGCGAATACGGCCCTCTACGACACGCACTAGATGAGCTCAGAATCCGATGAGCTCGCCGTTAGCATCGACGGATGGATCCTGTCCGCAACCCGTACGCCCCGGGCGCGGGACAGCGCCCGCCCGAGCTCGCCGGCCGCGAGAAGCAACTCACCGCGTTCGAGGTGGTCCTCGAACGGATCGCCCGGGAACGACCCGAACGCAGCGTCGTCCTCACCGGACTCCGCGGTGTCGGCAAGACCGTCCTTCTCAACCATCTGCGCTCCGCCGCCATCGCGAAGAGCTGGGGCACCGGCAAGATCGAGGCCCGTCCCGATCAAGGACTGCGACGCCCGCTGTCGTCCGCGCTGCACATGGCGGTCCGCGAGATCGCCGCCGCGCATCCGGATCGGAATCGGTGGAGTACTTTCTCGGCGTGCTCAAGTCGTTCGCGCTGCGGGCCACCGCCGACAAGGGCATGCGCGAACGCTGGCAGCCCGGCATCGACGCCCCGGCCGTGAAAGGGCGGGCCGATTCGGGCGACATCGAGATCGACCTCGTCGAACTGCTCGTCGACGCAGCAGGACTCGCGCGCGACGTGGGCGTGGGCATCGCGCTGTTCATCGACGAGATGCAGGACCTCGGACCCGACGACGTCTCGGCGATCTGCGGTGCCTGCCACGAGCTGAGCCAGGACGCCGCGCCGCTCATCGTCGTCGGGGCCGGTCTGCCGCACCTGCCCGCCGTGCTGTCGGCATCGAAGTCCTACTCCGAGCGGCTGTTCACCTACCACCGCATCGACCGACTCGACCGTGCGGCAGCGGATCTCGCTCTCATCGCGCCCGCGGCACGAGAGGACGTCGAGTTCACGCAGGACGCCCTCGACCTGCTGTACGAAACCGCCGACGGCTACCCGTATTTCGTGCAGGCCTACGGCAAGGCGACCTGGGACGTCGCGGCGGATTCGCCGATCACCGTCGACGACGTGCGGGTCGCGGCACCCACGGCGGAAGAGGAACTCGCCGTCGGCTTCTTCGGCTCCCGCTACGAACGGGCGACTCCCGCCGAACGCGAATACATGCGGGCGATGGCGGATCTGTCGGGCGACGACGGGCCGGTCGCGACCTCGAAGATCGCCGTCGAACTCGGACGGAAGCCGGCCTCCCTGTCACCCGCGCGCGACGGATTGATCAAGAAGGGCCTGATTTATTCCGCCGAGCGCGGGTTCATCGGGTTCACCGTTCCGCACTTCGGGCGCTATCTGCGCGCCCAGAACGACTGACCCAGCCGGGGCCACCGAAAATCAGTCGACCCACTCGACGGTCTCGTCGAGCGACGCGCGATCGGTGCGACACGCATTGGCCGGGTGCGCCTCGTCGGCGTAGCCGAACGAGATGGCGCAGACGATGTCGCGGTCGTCACCGATGTTCAGTTCGCGTCGCAGCGCGGTGGCGTCATCGCGACGGCGGCCTGCGGGACGGCGGCGATGCCGAGCGATTCGGCGGCGAGCAGCAAGGTCGAGACGTAACCGCCGCAGTCGACGGCGCCGTACACGCCGAGGGCCTTGTCGGAGGTGATGATCGCGACGTGGGGTGCGCCGAAGAAGCGGTAGTTCTCGAGCATCTGCTCGGTGCGGCGCTGGTAGTCGTCGCGCGCGATGCCCAGCGCGTTGTACAGGGCGTAGCCGGCGCCGCGGCGACGTTCGGCGTAGCACCGCGGTATTCGGCCGGTCCCGGGATGTCGGGATCCATGTTCCCCGAGGTGGCCTGCGCGTAGACGGCGTCGCGCAGGCGGTCGGTGGCGTCGCCGCTGACGATGTGCACCTGCCAGGGCTGCGAGTTGCACCAGGACGCGGTGCGCTGACCCATCCGCAGCATGCGTTCGATGTCCTCGCGCGGGACCTGCTTCGTCAGGAACGCGCGGCAGCTGAAACGGGTGTCGAGCAGGGACGACAGCGTGTCGGCGGCAGAAGTCATGCCACCACGATGGCACATTACTTCACCGAGCGTTCGTTCAGTCGGTCGCGAGCACACGACAGGTGGGTATTCGGCTCTCTACGATTCTCCCGAGAAAGCTGTAGAGAAGGTCAGACGATGTCCTTCTCGTCGCCGGGAGTGACGCGCCGCAATCCCCGATAGGCGTCGGTGGGGGTGCTCTTCCCGGTCACCACGGCGGCGACCTCGGCGGCGATCGGCATCTCCACCCCGTACTCGCGGGCGAGTTCCATGACCGTCGGCGCGGTCTTCACCCCTTCGGCGACCTGCCCCAGCGCCTCGACGGCCTCATCGATGCTGAGCCCGCGCGCCAGCGCCTCACCGACTCGGCGATTCCGCGACGACGGGCTCGTGCACGTCGCGATGAGATCGCCCATCCCCGTGAGGCCCGCGAACGTCCGCGGATCCGCGCCCATGGCCTCGCCGAGGCGCGTCATCTCCGCCAGCCCGCGGGAGAGGACCATCGCGCGGGTGTTGTCGCCGACGCTGAGCCCTCGGCCATGCCGGCCGCGATCGCCACAATGTTCTTGAGGATCCCGCCCAGTTCGCAGCCCAGAACGTCGGTGTTGCGATAGACGCGGAACAACGACGTGGCGAACAGCGGTTGCAGCGCCGCGCTCACGGCTTCGTCCTGCATCGCGACCACCGACGCGGCGGCCATGCCGTCGGCGATCTCCCCGGCGATGTTCGGACCCGCGAGCAACCCGACGGGGTGCCCCGGAAGGCATTCGGCGATCACCTCGGTGGGCCGGAGGCGGGTGCCCGGTTCGAGACCCTTCACGAGCGAGACGACCGGGACCCACGCGCGGATCTCGTCGACGACCTGCTCGAGTGTCTTGCGCACCGCGTGCGACGGCACACCGACCACCAGGACGTCGGCCTCGCGCGCGGCTTCTTCGAGATCGGAGGTCGCGCGCAGGTTCTGCGGTAGCGGACGTTCGCCGAGATAACGACGGTTGCGGTGCTCGGTGTCGATCTCGCGCGCGATGTCGTCGTTGCGGGCCCACAACGTCGTCGGGGTATTGCGTGCGGCCAACGACGCGATCGTGGTTCCCCACGATCCCGATCCGAGAACGACGACGCGAACCGCACGAGCCATCGGTGACCTTTCGTCCGTACGAGCAGGTATCGACAGAGTGTCAGTTTTCCGGTCCCGGCGGGTCCGATTTGTGGTCCCGGGATCCGCGCGGGGCGGGTGTGCTGTGGAAGCGCACGACGACAGGATCGAGGCGGCGCATCGTGGCACGATCGGACCCGTGCCCGGTAAACCCGTCACCGATCAGCGCCTGCGCGACCTCGCGTTGCTGCGACGCGTCCGCGACCGCATCGACCGCGAGTACGCCCAGCCCCTCGACGTCGAGGCCCTCGCCCGCGGCGTGAACATGTCGGCCGGCCACCTCAGCCGCCAGTTCCGGCTCGCGTACGGCGAGTCGCCCTACTCGTATCTCATGACCCGGCGCATCGAACGGGCCATGACGCTGCTGCGACGCGGCGACCTCACCGTCACCGAGGTGTGCTTCGAGGTGGGCTGCTCGTCGCTCGGCACCTTCAGTACCCGGTTCACGGAACTCGTCGGCGTGCCCCCGAGCGTGTACCGCAAGCAGGCGGCCGAGGAGACGAACGGCATCCCGTCGTGCGTGGCGAAGAATGTCACCAGACCGATCAGGAATCGAGAAGCGCGGACGGGTCCGCCGGTCATACCGTGATCGGCATGGACATCACCATTCACCAGACATTCCTTCCGCACACCGATCCCGAGGCGTCCCTCGCGTTCTACCGCGACACCCTCGGCTTCGAGGTCCTCAACGACGTCGGCTACGCCGGGAAGCGCTGGATCACCCTCGGCCGCAGCGACACTCCCGGTACGTCCCTGGTGCTGTACCCACCGGACGCCGACCCCGGCATCACGGAGGAGGAGAACGCCACCATCGCCGAGATGATGGCCAAGGGCACCTTCGCGTCGATCATCCTGGCGACGAAGGATCTCGACGGGGCGTTCGAGCAACTGCAGGCCGGCGACACCGAGATCGTCCAGGAACCCACCGACCAGCCGTACGGCATCCGCGACTGCGCCCTCCGCGACCCCGCGGGCAACATGGTCCGCATCCAGCAATTGCGCTGACCGATCCCACGATCGGCCTTACTCTCCGATCGTCGCACCCGTTCCGCCCGCATCCATACGACCACTGGAGTCTTCGAACATGACCTCGACGAAGGACACACCGGCACACGCAGCGCACGTCGCCGACAACCACGACGCGATCCGGGTCCACGGAGCGCGCGTGAACAACCTCCGCGACATCAGTGTGGAGATCCCCAAGCGGCGGTTGACGGTGTTCACCGGTGTGTCCGGCTCGGGCAAGAGTTCGCTGGTGTTCAGCACGATCGCCGCCGAGTCGCAGCGTCTGATCAACGAGACGTACAGCGCGTTCGTGCAGGGATTCATGCCGACCCTGGCCCGCCCGGACGTCGACGTGCTCGACGGCATCACCGCGGCGATCATCGTCGGCCAGGAACGGATGGGATCGAATCCGCGCTCGACGGTGGGCACCGCCACCGATGCCAATGCGATGCTCCGCATCCTGTTCAGCCGGGTTGCGGAGCCGCACATCGGTCCGCCCAACGCCTACTCGTTCAACGTGCCGTCGGTGCGGGCCAGCGGTGCGGTGACGGTGGACAGGGGCGCGGGGAAGACCCAGGCCGAGAAGGTGACCTTCAACCGGCTCGGGGGCATGTGCCCGCGATGTGAGGGCAAGGGGTCGGTCTCCGATTTCGACCTGACCGTGCTCTACGACGACGGTCTCTCGCTCAACGAGGGTGCCTGAAGATCCCCGGTTACAGCATGGACGGCTGGTACGGCCGGATCTACCGCGGGTGCGGCTTCTTCGATCCCGACAAGCCGATCGCGAAGTTCACCAAGCGGCAACTCCACGACCTGCTCTACAAGGAACCCACCAAGGTCAAGGTCGAGGGCGTCAACGTCACCTTCGAGGGTTTGATCCCGAAGATCCAGAAGTCGTTCCTGGCCAAGGATCTCGACGCGATGCAACCGCACATCCGTGCGTTCGTCGAGAAGGCCGTCGTCTTCTCCACATGCCCGGACTGTGAAGGGACGCGTCTCGCCCCCGAGGCGCGGTCGTCGAAGATCGACGGCAGGAGCATCGCGGACGTGTGCGCGATGCAGATCAGCGATCTCGCCGAATGGGTGCGCGGACTGGATCTTCCGCAGGTCGCTCCGCTGCTGAAGAACCTTCGTCATCTGCTCGACTCCTTCGCGGACATCGGGCTGGGATATCTGTCGCTGGACCGCCCCACCGGCACCCTGTCCGGCGGAGAATCGCAGCGCATCAAGATGATCCGCCATCTCGGATCGTCGCTGACCGATATCACGTACGTCTTCGACGAACCGACGATCGGCATGCACCCGCACGACATCGCGCGGATGAACAACCTGCTGCTGCAACTGCGCGACAAGGGCAACACCGTGCTCGTCGTCGAACACAAACCCGAGGCCATCGCGATTGCCGACCACATCGTCGATCTCGGCCCGCGCGCCGGCACCGAGGGCGGACAGGTGGTCTTCGAGGGCACCGTCGACGAACTGCGGCGTGCCGACACCCTCACCGGTCGCCACCTCGACGACCGGGCGTCGCTGAAACCGACGGTGCGCACCCCGAACGGCGCCCTGGAGGTCCGCGGCGCCGACACGCACAACCTGCAGAACGTCGACGTCGACATCCCGCTCGGCGTGCTCGTCGTGGTGACCGGCGTGGCCGGGTCGGGCAAGAGTTCGCTGATCCACGGTTCGGTGGCCGACCGCGACGGCGCGGTCACGATCGACCAGAGCCCTATCAAGGGTTCGCGTCGCAGCAACCCCGCGACCTACACGGGTCTGCTCGAACCCATCCGCAAGGCGTTCGCGAAGGCCAACGGTGTCAAGCCGGCCCTGTTCAGTTCCAACTCCGAGGGCGCCTGCCCGACCTGCAACGGTGCCGGTGTCGTCTACACCGACCTCGGGGTGATGGCCACCGTCGAATCGGTCTGCGAGGACTGCGAGGGCAAGCGCTTCCAGCCGCGGTGCTCGAGTACACCCTGGCGGGGAAGAACATCGCCGAGGTGCTCGGCATGTCCGTCGCCCAGGCTCAGGAGTACTTCGCCGACGGTGAGGCGCGCACCCCGGCGGCGTCGAAGATCCTGCAGCGGCTGTCCGACGTCGGCCTCGGGTATCTGCGGCTCGGCCAGCCCCTGACCACGCTCTCGGGTGGTGAGCGGCAGCGTCTCAAGCTCGCCACCGCGATGGCCGAGAAGGGGGAGACCTACATCCTCGACGAACCCACCACGGGCCTGCACCTCGCCGACGTCGAACAGCTGCTCGGTCTGCTCGACCGGCTCGTCGAGTCCGGCAAGTCGGTGATCGTCATCGAACACCACCAGGCCGTGATGGCCCACGCCGACTGGATCATCGACCTCGGTCCCGGCGCAGGCCACGACGGCGGACGCATCGTCTTCGAGGGCACCCCCAGCGAACTGGTGGAGCAGCGGTCGACGCTCACCGGCGAGCACCTCGCCGAGTACGTCGGGGTCGGGATCAGCGGCTGAAGTCCGGACGCTCCATCAGCAACGACACGGCCACACCCGCGACGAGCCCCCAGAACGCCGCGCCGATGTTCCAGACGGTGATGTTCGAGGCGGTGACCACGAACGCGACGAGCGCACCCATGGTGTGCTTGCTCGCGAACCCGGCCACGAAGGCGCCCTGCAACGCTTTGAGCATCGCCAGGCCGCCGAGGGTCGCGACGAACGAGACGGGTGCGGCGATCATCCACCGGACGAACAGCGGCGCGAACAGTCCGAAGACGATCGCCAGCGTCCCGCACGTGATCGCCGCGGTGTACTGACGGGACCGTTCGCCCGACGACACGAGCAGCGCGTTGGTCGGTCCGGTCAGACAGGTCGACACCGCGCCGACGCACGCGGCAGGGAAGGACCACAGTCCGCACGCGATCGCCGAGACGTTGACGGGCGGGTTGTGCCCGGCCGAGCGCAACACCGCGATGCCCTGCCCGTTCTGCACGACCAGCACGGTGATCGCGAGCGGCACGACGAGTTCGAGGATCGCCGACCACGTGAACTGCGGCGCGGTGAACACCGGTGCGGCGAAGACCGCGCTGTCGGTCCCGGACGGTGAGAACCGGCCCGACAGCGCGACCGCGCCCACCCCGGCGAGCAGAGCGCCGAGGATCGGAGGCATCCACTTACCGAGGACCGCAACGGAACTGAGCAGGAGGAAGACGATCACCATCGGTGCGGCGATGGCGACGTCGGAACCGAGCGCCGAAACCAGATCGATGCCGAACTTCAGGAACACTCCCGCGACCATCGCCATGACGATGGGCATCGGCAACGCTTCCATCACTCGGCGTACCAGTCCCGACGCCCCCAGCACCGTCACGAGGGCCGCTGTCACGAAGAACGCGCCGACCACCTCCGCCCAGCTCAGATGGGTGAGCGACCCGCCGACCAGCACGGTGCCGGGGATGGTCCAGAAGAACCCGAGCGGTTGCCGGTAGGCGACGCTCATCACGATGGTGAGCAGCCCGTTGAGGACGAACACCCCGAAGATCCACGACGCCAACTGCGGTGCGCTCAGCCCGCCCGCGGCGCCGGCGGCGAGGATCACCGCGACCGGTCCGGTGCACGAGAAGATGAGCCGATCAAGCCGTTCGCGGCGTATCGTGGGCCGAGATCCCGGAGTATCCCGCGCGGTCCGACGACGGGACGCACGGGGCGTTCGAACAGATCGGTCTCGTCGGTGGGGCGATCGTCCACGGCGGTCAATGGTCAACCTCGATCCTGTTGTCGGAACTTCGCGGCGAGCTCGCTGCGCGAGCGGATGCCGAATTTCGAGTACACGCGGGTCAGGTGGTACTGCACGGTCTTGACGGACAGGAACAGCTCACCGGCGACTTCCTTGTTGGTGCGGCCCGAGGCGACGAGTGTGGCCACGGCGCGTTCCTGCGGAGTGAGGGTCGTGAAATCCGAACGCGGGGTCTCGGTCTCGCCGTTGCCGGTGCGAAGACCACCGGCCTTGAGTTCCCGGTCGCAACGTTCGACGTACGAGACGGCACCGAGCGACGAGTACAGTTCGCGGGCGGTGCGGATCACCGCGTCGGCGTCGCGGGCCGCCCCGCGCGGCGCATCGTCTGGCCGTACGCGAAGTTGATGCGCGCACGGTCGTAGGGCAGTGGCAGCGTGTCGATCTCGTCGAGCGCGTTCGAACGCATCGCGGGCGGCGTCGATGTCGCCGCGGGCACCGAGGATCCGGCCGCGCACGTAACCGAGGCGCGCTTGGCGGACCGATGACCGCGTTCGGCGGCGAGTTCCTCGTGCCGCCGCAGGAATTCGTCGGCCTCGTCCACGCGCCCGGTGATCACGAGTGCGTTGCCGTAGAGATCCGGCCACGGCCAGTGACCGGGTTCGTCGACCGCTCCCCGCTCGCGCAGGGTGACGATCGGTTGCAGATAACGCAGCACGCTCGTGTAGTCGGATACCACTTCGGCGCACTGCGCCAGGCAGAGACAGGCCGGTACGAGCATGAGCGAATAGTCGTTGTTCCCGGCGCGGGCACGATGGGCGTGTTCACGTGCGGCGGTCCAGTTCCCACGCAGCGCCTGGACCTGGGCGCCGGTCCAGTGGACGAGCGGCCGGAGCAGATCGAGTTGAGTCGCATCGAGTTGCGCCGCCGCGCGGTCGACGGTGCGCAGCGCGTCGGACCACGCACCGAGTGCGAATTGTGTTCGCGCGAGCCACGCCTGCGCCCACAGCGAGATACGCAGTGACCCGCCGCGGAAGGTGGTGGGTTCGGCCGCCTCGAGTTCGGTCCGTGCGAGATCGGGCCGGTCGAGCACCAACGCGAGCCACCCCTCCGCCATGCGGATGCGCTGACTCTGTGCCCCGAGCCGAATTCCTTCGGACAGAGCAGAATACGATTCTACGGCGTCATCGACGCGACCGGTCATCGCCAGTCCGAGTCCGCGGATGGCCCGCGACTCGACGACGGGCGGAGCCGTCTCGGGAAGGGTGTCCGCCGCGCGATCGGCCCACAGGACGAGATCGTCGCCGCGCAGCCTCGCCAGCGAGTGCAGCACCATACGCTGGGAGATCGTCGCGGCGAGTTCGGGTTCGGAATTCGGATCGTCGAGCATCGACCACGCTTCGCTGAGCAGGTGATGCGCTTCCGCGGCTCGCCCCCTTTGGATGGCGAGATAGCCAGTACGGCGTTGCGCATCGGCCCGCTCGGCACACTTTCGATCTCGGGGACGAACGTCTGTGCCTGGGCAGATCCGCCGCACCGGTCAGCGCGTCGACACCGCGGATCATCCTGCGGGTCCGCAATTCTCGGTCGAGAGTGATGCGGCTCGCGGTGATGAGCGCTTCGGCCGCCTGGGACCAGGCGCCGTCGGCGGCGCACTGTCGGGCGTAGGCGTCGAGGTCGGCGGCGAGTTCTCGTGCCGTCGTGTCGCGGACACCAGGTGGAACAACCGGGCGCCCTCGTCGTCGACGAGCGAAGAAGCGGCGCGCTCGTGCAGGCTGTGCCAGCGCGCCGGGCCGATCTCGTCGGCCACGGCGGCGCGGGTCATGGGATCGGGGAACGACAGCGACACCACGCCCCGTTGCTCACGCATCGTGAGCAAGCCGAGCCGGTGGGCCTCGTCGAGCGGTCCGGTCGTATCACCGACCTCGGCGAGTTCGGCGACGAGCGCGAGCGATTCGGTGGCTCCCCGCGTCGCGGCGGTGTCCAGGACGGCGACCGCTTCGACGAGGGCGCGCGTGTCCGGTGAGCATCGGGCGAGGATGCGACTCACCTTCCCCGCATGTTGTCTCGGTGCAGGGAAACGTGCCTGCCAGCGGTGCCATTCGTCGCGGGGGATCTCGTCGAGGAGCTGCAGGATCGAGCGGGCGTTACCGAGAGTGTGTTCCTGCAGGCGACGTGCCGTCCACGCGGACAGATCGACGCCGATGCGATGCAGCGCGAGTTGCGCGACATCCGGTGGCGCCAAAGCGCCGACGTGGAGGGTGTCCACACGGTGGCTGTTCGAGAGGAGGTCTGCGGTCGCCGGAGCGACGTCGTCGGGAAGCACGTCGGGCACGATCCAGATTATGAGCAGGGGACGTCCGTGCGCTCGCCTCAGCGACGACGACAGCGACTGCAGCGACTCGACATCCGCGTAGTGCGCGTCGTCGACGACGATCACCGTCACGTCGTCGATCCGGTCGAGGAGCGTGCGTGCCGCCTCCACCGGGTCGCCGGCCGTGACGGTCTCACCGAGCAGCTGTTCGAGCACGGACCAGGGATGGTCGGCCTCCCAGCGTGCCCCGGTGGCGTCGTGGACGACGAGGTCGTCGTGGCGAGCGACGAAATACGAGACGAGGGAGGATTTTCCGACGCCGGATGCCCCCTCGACGAGGACCAGCGAGGGAACACCCGCGCGGGCTTCGTCGAGGAGGCGTTCGAGTTGCATCAACTCGGAGTTCCGGCCGATCAGCACACTGTTGTCCGTCACACATCCACGGTAGTCGGCGCGGGGCGGTCGGAACTGCGGACCGGCGAGACGGTGCCGGCCGGACGGGGCACGAACCAGGTGACCAGACCGCCGGCGAGTGCGATACCTGCGAAGATGTAGAAGTTCACGTTGTTCGCGAAGCCTGCACCGATGAGCAGACCGCCGATGACCGGGCCGACGATGCCGCCCAGGCGACCGAAGCCGGCGCACCATGCGACACCTGCGGCGCGAGCCGGGGTGTCGTAGTAGTTGGACACGAACCCGTAGATGAGCACCTGGGTGCCGATCGTGCCGGTACCGGCGATCGCGACGGCGGTGAGCAGCACCGGCAGCGGGAAACCGAGGGTCAGCAGCACCAGGGCGACGGCCGCGAGGAAGAAGGTGGTGACGATGACGGACTGCGGTCCGCGGCCGTCGGCGACCTTCGACGCGAGCAGGCCGCCGATGATGGCGCCGCCGTTGAGGACGAGCAGGAAGGCGAGCGAGCCGTTGGCGTTGTAGCCGGCGTCGGCCATGATCTTCGGCAGCCAGGTGTTGAGGCCGTAGGTGAGCAGCAGACCGGCGAAGCTCATCATGCCGAGCAGTCCCGTACCGAGGGCGTACTTGCGGGTCGCGAGTGCCGCGAAACCGATCTTCTCGGTGGAGGCGACAGGTGCTGCGGACGGCAGCGGGAAACCGAACTTCTCGCACACCTGCTGCGCCTCGTCGGAGCGTCCCCGCGACTGCAGCCAGGCCGGCGACTCGGGAAGCTTCATCAGTGCCAGTGGAAGCAGGATGACGAGGGGCAACGCGCCGATGAGGAACAGTCCGCGCCAGCCGATGGCGTCGCGCAGCAGGATCGCGAGCAGCGAAGCCATCACACCGCCGGCGGGGACACCGCTGTAGACGATGGCGTTGAACAGGTTGCGCTTGCTGGGCGGAGCGAACTCGGCGACCACGGCTCCGGCGGTGGCGACGAGACCGCCGACGCCGATGCCGGTGAAGAAGCGGAGCGCGCCGAACATCGTGATGCTCGTGGAGAAGGCCGCCGCACCCATGCCGACGGAGAACCAGACGATGTTGATCAACATCATCTTGCGCCGGCCGACGCGGTCACCGAACGCTCCGGTCAGCAGTGCACCGACCATGACGCCGATGAGGCGTAGGAGCCGAGGGCACCACCCTGCTGGGCGGAGATCTCCCGAGCTGGGTCGGATCGGCCATCAGGGTGGGAAGGACGGTGCCGTACACGACGAGGTCGTAGCCGTCGAAGATGATCGCGAGGGTGGCGAGCGCGACGATCCAGACGACGCTGCGCCGATGTTGTGGACTGGCCCAGGTCTGCGTGGCATGGGTCATGAGCTGCTCCGGTCTGTGAGGGGAGTCACAAGCTGATTCGGGGAGAAAAGTGGCCTCACCGGAGGGACTGGCGCCTCCGGTGAGGCCGAGCGAGGGGCGGTCAGCCCAGATCGCCTCCGGCGACGGGGAGAACCGTGCCGGTGATGTAGGAGGCCTCCTCGGAGGCCAGGAAACAGATCGCGGCGGCCTGCTCGTCGAGCGTGCCGTACCGCTTGAGCAGGGAGGAATCGACGGTCTGGTCCACGATCTGCTGGTACCAGGCCTTCTCCTGCTCGGACTGCGGCGACGGACCGCGCGCGATCCGCCGCTCGGGAGCGACGGTGCCACCCGGTGCGGTCGCCACCACGCGGACCCCGTAGGGGGCGAGTTCGAGAGCCAACGACGCGGTGATCGCGTTGACCCCACCCTTCGCCGCCGAATACGGCACGCGGTTGACGCCGCGGGTCGCGACCGACGAGACGTTCACGATCGTGCCGGCGCGTCGCTCGATCAGATGGGGAGCGGCGGCGCGGCACGTCCACAGGGTGGGGAACAGCGACCGCCGGATCTCCTTCTCGATCTCCTCCGGCGCATAGTGCTCGTACGGCTTGGCCAGATCGTGCCGCCGACGACGTTGATCAGCACATCGATGCGGCCGGTGGTGCGGACGGCGTGGGAGATCGCCTCCTCCGCGCCCTCGAAGGTCTCGAGATCCGCCGTCACCGAATGCGCCTTGCCGCCGGCCTCGCGCAGCTGCTCGGCCACCTCGTGGACGAGGTCCGCGCGGTCGACGAGCACGACCTCACCGCCCTCGGCGGCGATGCGGGTCGCCACCGTGAGACCGATGCCCTGCGCGGCGCCGGTGATCGTCAGGCACCGGCCGTCGAACCGGCCCGGGAAGATCTTCGTCTCGGTCATGAAGAGGCACCTGCCGGGGCGCCGCTGGCGATGGCGCGGCGCATCGTCTCCTTGGCGTGCTGCGAGTGGACGACGATCAGGTCGCGCGCGGCGGCCTTGTCGCCCTTCTCGAACGCCTCGACGATCTTCATGTGCTCGTCGACGATGTGCTCCTCGACCCACTGCGCGTCGCGCAGAACCTGCTTCATCAGCCGGGTCACCTCGAGCTTGTTGTAGGCCTCGAGCAGGACCGGGTTGGTGCAGCAACGGAAGAGGAACTCGTGGAAGGCCGCGTTGGTGTCGGTGAACGCCGCGGCGTCGGTGAAGTGATCACCCTCCACCGAGGCGCCGGACGCCTCGGCCAGGATGCGGAACTCGACGAGTTGCTCGGGGGTGAGCCGGCCGATCGTCAGTTCGACGACGCCGAGTTCGAGAGCCATACGGGCATCGAACTGTTCGTCGGACTCGGCGACGGGCGGATGCTCCTCACCGATTTCGTAGTTGCCGGGCTCGGGGTTCTCGAGCACCACCGGACGGCCGGTCTCGGCGGCAGCTTCTCGGCAGCGGCCTTCTCCGCGTCCGTCGCCACCGGGGCGGTTGCCCCGCCCGGGGTCGCGGACGTGTTGAACTTCTCGAAGTAGAAGTTCGTCGGATTGATGCCGTTGTCCGACAGGTGGTTACGAACTGCCTCCACCATCGGCGGCGGACCGCACAGGTAGATGTCGACATCGCCGTCGTTGAGATGCGACGGCTCGAACAGGCCCGTCACGTATCCCTTGTTGGGAGCGGACGACGACTCGTCGGCCACGCAATAGTCGAACGTGAAGTTCGGAAGCTTCTTCGTGTACTCCTCGAGCTTGTCGAGTTCGACGAGGTCGTGATCGAAGGTGACGCCATAGATCAGGTGCACCGGATGGTCGGAGCCGTCGGCCTCGATCTTCGACAGGATCGACAGCAGCGGCGCCAGGCCGGTGCCGCCGGCGAGCAGCAGCGACGGGCGCTTGCGCTCGCGCAGGAAGAAACTGCCGAACGGGCCGGTGAACTCGAGGGTGTCGCCGACCTGCGCGCGGTCGCGCAGGTACTCGGACATCAGACCGCCCTCGGTGATCTTCACCAGGAACGCGAGCGAATTCTCGTTCGGACCGGTGCTGAACGAGTACGAGCGGGTCGCGGGCTTGCCGGTGCCGTCGTCGCTGCCGGGCACGCCGATGTTGACGTACTGCCCGGGCAGGAACACCAGATCGTCGCGGTTGTCGATCTCGACGGTGAACCCGACGACGCTCTCGGAGAAGCGGCGCAGATCCGTGATGGTCGCGGTGTACGACGCAGCCGCGGTCTTCGCGACATCGGAGGTGCTCGCGATCTGCACCACCAGATCGGATTCCGGCATCATCTGGCACGGCAGGCAGTAACCCTGCTCGGCCTCTTCGTCGGTGAGAGCGTCCTCGATGTAGTCGCCGCCGTCGTAGCTGCCCGATTCGCAGAAGGCCTTGCAGGTTCCGCACGCACCGTCACGGCAGTCGAGCGGAATGTTGATGCGTGCCTTGTACGAGGCGTCGGCGACGGTCTCGTTCGGGTTGACCTTGATGAAGCGGGTGACCCCGTCCTCGAAGCTCAATGCCACCTGGTAAGCCATGGCACGTGCCTCCTTTCGTGATCGGGGTGGAACTAGACGACGTAGACGTCGACGATGTGGTGGATGTAGTCGTTCTTCAGGACGATCTTCTTCTTCTTGATCACCGGCTGTGCGCCCGAGACGTCGAGGGTGAGGAAGGTGGTCCCGAAGTAGGTGTCGGTGGTGTTGTAGCGGAAGTACAACGAGAACCAGTTGTGCCGCAGGTCGATCTCGGTGCCACGACGCTCGAGGATCTCGACGTTCGTGATGTTGTGTCCCGTGCGGGGCTCGGGCAGCGAGGTCGCCGACGAACGGTCGGTCCGGATGCGGAACACCCGGTCCTCGAGGCCACCACGGTTCGGGTAGTAGATCAGCGAGATCTCGGTCTGCGGGTTCTCGGTGAGAGCACCGGCGTCGTCCCAGGCCGGCATCCAGTACTCGGCGTCGGGGTGGTAGCACTCGAGCCACTGCTCGAACTCGCGGTCGTCGAGCAACCGGGCCTCGCGGTAGAGGAACTGTTCGATGTCGGTCTGCGTGAATTCGCGTACAGCAGTCATGATTCCGGGTCCTCTCAGAGCGCGGACGGGTCGGCGGCGGAGCTCTCGGCGGCGATGGCCTCGCGCATCGTTTCGAGCCAGTAGCCGTGCTGGATCGGGTACAGGCCTTCGTCCTCGGTCTTGACACCGCTCGACAGCACCTTCGTCATCCCGAGATCCTTCGCGACCTCGTCGGGTCCGTTGAGGATGTGGGTCGCGCCACGGCTCATGTCGTTCCAGGGTGCGGCGGTCGCGAGGTAGGTCTTCTGGCAGGAGCGGAACTCCTCGAGATCGTCCGGGGTGGCCATGCCGGTCGCGTTGAAGAAGTCCTCGTACTGACGGATCCGGTTGGCGCGGGACTCGGGGCTCTCCCCCTTCGGCGCGATGCAGTAGATCGTCACCTCGGTCTTGTCCACGGAGATCGGGCGGAAGTGCCGGATCTGCGAAGAGAACTGGTCCATGATGTACACGTTCGGTACAGGCACAGGTTGCGCGAGGCCCCGACCATGAACTCGGCCTTCTTCTCGCCGAACTCCTTCGCCAGCTCGTCCTTGCGCGGGTACAGCGGACGGTCCTCGGGGTTGCCCCACCACATCCACAGCAGCAGATGACCGTGGTCGAACGAGTAGTAGCCGCCGCCCTGCTTGCCCCACGTGCCGGCATCCATCGCCTTGGTCTCGTTGCTGGACTCACCGGCGGTGCGACGCGCGGTGGTCGCCGCGTAGTTCCAGTGGGTGGCCGAGACGTGGTAGCCGTCGGCACCGTTCTCCGCCTGCAGCTTCCAGTTGCCGTCGTAGGTGTAGGTGGACGAACCACGCAGCACCTCGAGGCCCTCGGGCGACTGGTCGACCAGCATGTCGATCATCTTCGTGGTGTCGCCGAGGTGATCCTCGAGCGACTTGACGTCGGGATTCAGGCTGCCGAACAGGAAACCGCGGTAGCTCTCGAAACGAGCGACCTTCCGCAGGTCGTGGCTGCCGTCGGTGTTGAACTGCTCGGGGTAGCCGGCGTCGCGGGGATCCTTGACCTTCAGCAGCTTTCCGTTGTTGCGGAACGTCCAGCCGTGGAAGGGGCACGTGAAGGTGGTGCGGTTGTCGGTCTTGCGACGGCACAGCATCGCACCGCGGTGGCTGCACGCGTTGATCAGGCAGTGCAGCTCGCCTTCCTTGTCGCGGCTGATGACGACGGGCTGGCGGCCGATGTACGTGGTGAAGTAGTCACCGACGTTCGGGACCTGGCTCTCGTGGGCGAGGTACACCCAGTTGCCCTCGAAGATGTGCTTCATCTCGAGTTCGAAGATCTCCTCGTCGGTGAAGACGTCGCGGCGGATCTGGTACCGCCCGGTGCTCGGGTCTTCGACGAGTGCGCCGTCGAGGCGAGTGCGCACGTGCTCCACGATGTCGGTCATGGGATCCTCCAGGTATCGGGCTTCGTTCCCGGGACGGACGGGGCTGTGTCCGACGCGGCCGAGCCTGTACTGAAGATTCGTGGTGACCGGGTTTCCGGTCCGGCTCGACGCGATGTGTCCGGCGATATCTCCACGATGACAGCCTGTGGCTACGGTCACACCAGGCAAATGCCTAGGGATACCTAGGACCCCTGGGTGGAGGGTCGAAAGGCCCTCGGGGGCGGGAGGCGGAAAGACCCTTCGACACGACCGTACCGCTCGAGCGCATCGCGGTGCCGGAGCAGCGCGGGCGCACGAGCGGTACGGGGAGACGGCACTCAGCCGGCCGGGTGAACCGTTCGCGCCGGATGCGTCGCGGCGACATGCGGCGACGCTTGAACGCCTTCACCGATGCTTCCACGAATGCGTCCGATCCACAGATGTAGCCGGTGAACTCCTTCGCGGACGCGACGTCCTCGAGGAATGCGTCGGTGACGTAGCCTTCGCGGTCTCCGCCGCTCTCCCTGCTCACGCAGGTGACGTAGCGGAAGCCGGGATGGCGGGTCTCCAGTTCGCGGAGGAAGTCGGCGTCGTACAGGTCCGCGCAGGTACGGACCCCGTGGTAGAGGAGGATCTGCCGGTCGGGGGCGAGGGAGAGCGCCTGCCGGACGATGGCCTCGAGCGGGGCGAGGCCCGTCCCACCGCCGAGCAGGACGATCGGGCCGGTGCCTCCGGATCGAAGGTGAAGTCGCCGTACGGGCCGGTGACGGCGACTCGTTCACCCACGTCGATGCGCTCGAAGACCCATTCGCTCGCGATTCCACCGGGTTGCCGGCGGATGTGCAGTTCGAGTTGCTTGGCCTCGGAGGGCGGATTCGCGAGCGAGTACTGCCGGCGGATCTCGGTCCCGGGAACCGTCACCTCCACGTACTGCCCTGCCGAGAACTCGAGTGGTTCGTCGGCGGTGAGCAACACCTTGCGCGTGTCGGCGGCGATGTCGCGCACCTCGGTGACGGTGGCGACGACGTCGCGCAGCACATGCGTGCCGGCGGATTCCTCCGTTGCGGGGGTCTCGAAGACGACGTCGCCGCGCGGTGTGGCCTGGCACGCGAGGACGAATCCGTCCGCGAGTTCGTCGGGGGTGAGCGTCTCCTCCGGCGAGTTCCGATGATCGAGTTCGCCGTCGAGGACCTTGATCTTGCAGGTGCCGCAGGTGCCCTGGTTGCAGGAGTTGGGCATCCAGTTGCCGTTGCGCAGAAACGCTTCCAGCACCGTCCGGCCGGGTTCGCAGGGAACGACGCCGGTGCCCGCGGTCAGTGTGTACGACATGGTCAGATCTCCCACCGGGCGTGCAGGGTCTTCGGGCCGCGGAAACCCCAACCCCAGAACTCGACGTCCTCGGAGGTGTCCCGTTCGAGATTGGGGATGGTCTCGAGCAGCTCTTCGAGACCGATGCGGCTCACGTTGTTCGCGAAGTAGATTCCCGCGCAGGCATGCTTGCCGGCACCGAAGGCGAGGTGCGGGAGCGGCGGACGGCTCAGGTCGTAGCAGCTGGGGGCGTCGAACACGTCGATGTCGTGGTTCGCCGACCCGTAGGACAGCATCACCACCGAACCCTCGCTGATCTCGATTCCCGACACGACGGTGTCGCGCTTGGCGATACGTGCGGTGCCGGACCAGATCGGCGAGGTCCAGCGCATCCCTTCGGAGATCGCGCGGGGGATGAGTCCCGGCTCGTCCACCACGGCCTCGAACTGTTCGGGGCGGGTGAACAGGCCGGCCAGAGTGGAACTCATGGCGTGTCCCGGTTCCTGCATGGCACCGAGGAGGAAGACGTACAGCGTCGGGTAGATGTAGTCGCGATCCCGCGTCTGTCCCTCGGGCATCCCGTCGTGCAGCCAGTGCGAGATGGCGCTGTCGTCGGGATGCTCGATCCAGTGGTCGATCAGCGGATCGACGACGGAGCGGATCTCGTCCTTGGCGCGGTCGCCCTCGTCGAAACGTTCCTGGCTCAGGAAGTTTCCGTCCTCGTCCATCGCTGCGTTGGTGAACGAATCCGACAGCTTGTGGAACCATTCGCGCAGTTTGTCCGAACTGACATCCTTCAGTCCGAGCAGGTCCCCGAGCGACCGCACGCTCACGGGCTCGCAGAACTGGGCCACGAGATCGGCCCTGCCGTCGGCTTCGAACGCCTCGACGTAGCGTCGTGCGATCGGGCGGACGAGATCTTCGATCCAGCGGTCCACTTCGGCGGGCTGGAGGGCGGGTTCGACCATCGACCGCAGGTCGCGGTGGATATCGCCGTTGACGCCGATGATCGCGGGATGACCGAAGGTGCGGCCACCGGCGGGGGTGATGATGCCGTCGAAGTCGTCGCCGGCCGCGACCGCACGACACGCCTCGGTCGTGGACGCCACGTAGGCGCCGAGGACGGGCACGAAGGCGATCGGAGCTTCGGCGCGCAAGCGCTCGTAGACCGGGTACGGATTGCGCTCGAGTTCTTCCATGGTGATCTCGTCGAGCCACGAAAGGGTGCTGGTCATCGGTGTACCTCCGGGTCGGGAGCCGTCCGGCGACGGCCGGACCGTTGTTGACGTGGCCAGGACCATACGAGTCCGCCGACCGACCGGTCGATGCGCATTGCGCGGTCCCTGGACGAATCACGCGACTATGTGATCCAGGTCTCGGCAACGGTTAGTCTCGAAGGCGTGAGTGTGCGCGAGATCGAGGACTGGGACGACGCCTCGCGCGTCGTGGCGGACGTGTACTTCCCGCACCGGCTGACGGACCTCGGAAAGGTGGATCGTCCTGAGCTCGAACTGGTCTCGGCCGATCTCGGAGGCGTCACGATCGGCCGGATGAGCTGGGGAGCGGAGGTCGCGATCGAATGCGATTATCCGGTGCCTACGAGGTGAACATTCCGCTGAGCGGGCGGCTCGAATCGCAGGGGCGCTCGGGCACTGTCGTCTCCGAACCCGGCTCGGCGACGGTCTTCCGCGCGGACACCCCGTCGCTCATCACACGGTGGGATGCCGAATGTTCGGTCCTCGGAATCAAGTTCGATCGAGATCATCTCGAACGCGAAGCGGACCGCATTCTCGGTGGTCCGTTGCGGTCGCGCCTCGAACTCCCGGACCGCCTCGATCTGCGAGGCTCGGCGCAGGAATGGCACCGTCTCGTGGCATCGCTGAGCGAGCAGCTCGCCGGGCCGACCCGGCTGCTCTCGAATCCTCTCGTGTCGGCCCAGCTCGGCGGTGCGGTCACTGCGGCGTTCGTCCTGGCGGTCGCGCCGGTCGATGACGTGTCACCGGCACCCCGCCCGGGCATGGTTCGGCGGGTGTTGAACGCTCTGCAGGAGGATCCGGGTCGCGTCTGGACGGCAGCCGACATGGCGGAGATCGCCGGGACGAGCGTGCGCAGGTTGCAGGAGGCATTCTCCGAGTACGTGGGCAGCAGTCCGTCCGCGTGCCTGCGCGACATCCGGCTCGATCGCGCCACGCGGATCTCGCTGCCGGGGGAACAACGGTGGCAGATGTAGCTTTTCGGTGGGGTTTCAGCCATCCGGGACGTTTCGCCGCCGCCTTCCGGAAGCGGTACGGCGTCACCCCCACGGAGGTCCTGAGGGGGTGAGCGCATGCGGACACGGACGCACGCAGGCGGGTGACGACCTCGTGGTCGTCACCCGCTCGTGCGTCCTCCCCGAACTGCTCAGCCGAACCAGAGGATCGGGGTGGGCCGATCGAACGACAACTCGGGGAAGTCGTCGTCCGCGACCGGCGTCCGCAGCCGCCGCTCGACGTAGTCCAGGCCGTTGCTGCGCATGTACTCGATGCAGGACACCGTGTACCCGACGGGGTCCGTGCGCGTACCGACGATGGGGCGGAACAGATTCGGGAATCCGTGCACCGTCAGGGCATCGCGCTCGAGCGCGGCGCCGTCTCGGCCCTGCAATGTGAGACCGCCGTGTCCGTCGACGACGAACTTCGCTCGGCCGACGACGGTGCCACCGATGAGGATCTCCCACCGATGGTCGATGTCGTCGTAGCGGACGGCGCTCGCGGTGCCGATCTCGTGGACCGCCAGCCGTAGCTCGTCGCGCAACCGGGCCGAGACCCGCTGGGAGGCGAAGGAGCGTCCGAGGACCACTGCGTCGAATTCCGGTGCAGGGGGATGGGACACGGAGTTCGAAGCGGTCGTGGTCATCTCGGACGCTCCTTCGCGGTGGGTGGATGTTGGGGCCGCGCGCGGGCGGGCAGGGGAACGGAGATCATCCGCCGCGCGCGGAGTGCGGGTTTCTACTTGTAGAACGCGCTGACGTCGGCGTTGCCGATCAGGTCGGGCACGGTCCAGCCGTCGAGGTCGTATTCGCTCATGAACTGCTCCGCGAAGCCCTTCATGGAGGCGACGTCGCCACGGCTCTCGGCCGCGAACAGCAGCTCGGCCTTGACGTTCTCGTGATTGCCGGCGTAGTTCCGTTCGTACAGCTCGTGGCGGCCACCGAACTCGGAGCCGATCGAATCCCACAGCGCCTTCATGACCTTCACGCGGTCGACCGCCTGGATGCCGTCCGAGCCACGGACGTACTTGTCGAGATACGGACGCACGTCGGGGTTCTTGAAGTCGGCGGCGGACGAGGGCAGGTAGATCAGGCCCGAAGCGACGTCCTGTTCGATGATCTCCTTGATGCGGGGGTAGCCCTGCATCGCGAACATCCGGTAGGTGAGGCCGTATTCGAGCTTGGGGATCACGGTGCCGTCGATCCACGGCTCCGGGTTGTTGACCATCGAGTCGGTGAGCGACCAGAACAGGTTGCGCCATCCGATGACCTCGCCGACGCGGGTCTGCACGCCCCGGAATCCGCCGGCGCCGGTGGCGTCGAGGGCCTTCATGAGCAGACCGGCGATGAAGTCGAGCTTGACCGCGAGTCGCGTGCAGCCCTGGAGGGTGAAGCGCTGGAGGAAGCCGGAGCCACCGAGGAAGTTGTTGATCTTGTCGACGTCCCCGTACATGAAGACGTTCTCCCAGGGCACGAGTACCTTGTCGAAGATGAAGATCGCGTCGTTCTCGTCCATCCGCGACGACAGCGGGTAGTCGAACGGCGAGCCGACGACGTTCGCGTTCTGCGAGTAGGAGGCGCGCGAGATGAGCTTGATGCCGGGTGCGTCCATCGGCACCGTGCAGATCAGCGCGAATTCCTTCTTCTTGATCGGCAGACCGTAGTGGGCGATGAAGTTGTAGTTCGTGATGGCCGAGCCGGTCGCGACGACCTTGGCGCCGGAGACGATGAGGCCGGCGTCGGTCTCCTTCTCGACCTTCATGAACACGTCGCCGACCTGGTCCGGCGGCAGCTGGCGGTCGACCGGCGCGTTGATGATCGCATGGTTCCAGTACAGGACCTTCTCCTGCGATTCGCGGTACCAGCGCTTCGCGTTGTCCTGGAAGGGCGAGTAGAACTCGTCGTTCGCACCGAGCGTGCCGAGGAAGGACGCCTTGTAGTCGGGGCTGCGGCCCATCCAGCCGTAGGTCAGCCGCGCCAGGTGGCGATGGCGTCGCGGTCGGCCCGCAGGTCGTCCGCGGACTTCGGGGTCCGGAAGAACGGCATGGTCACGCCGCCGTTGCCGGTGTCGGTCGGGGTGGTGAGGGTGTTGACGTGCTCGCCGGTGTGCAGGGCGTCGTAGAGACGCGCGGTCATCCGGATCGAGTTGCGGAAGGCCGGATGGTTGGTGAAGTCCTTGACGCGCTCACCGTGCAGGTAGATCTCGCGGCCATCGTCGATGGAGGCGATGTACTCGTCGCCCGTCATGGGCTTCGATGCGAAGTTCTGCTGCTTGTTGGCCGGGGAGTCGGCGGCGACGTTCACCTTCGAACGGTCGAGGGTGTCGGTGGGCCGGGGCTCGGTGGTGGTCATGGAATGTCTCCTTGTCCGGTGGGAGTGAAGTTTCAGGCGTGGGTGGCGAGTGCGTGGAACGGCACGAAACGGGTCTGGGAGTCGAACCAGCCGCTGTGCGGGTCGTCCAGGCAGCCGTTCCACGCAGTCGACGTGCTCGGCGCACCGAGATCGTGGAAAGTACTGCGGTAGAACAGAAGCGGGTCAGCGGTCTCGTCGAATGTCGCGTCGACGATTTCGCCGATGTAGATGACGTGGTCGCCGCCGTCGTACTCCCGCCAGGGCTTGCAGGACAGCGTCGCGGCGGTACCGGCGAGGATCGGTGCGGTGGGTCCCTGTTCCCACACCGGTTCGGGCGACTGGGGCCGGCCGGCGAAGTGCAGGGCGGTGCCGAGCTGGTCGGCTGCAAGGATGTTGACGGCGAATGGCGCGTCGGACAGGAATCCGCAGGCCTTCGACGTCCGGGTCAGGGTGACCTGGCACAGGCGCGGTTCGAGTGAAATGGCCGTGAACGCGGTGACGGTCGCGCCGTGCGGCTCCCCGTCGCTGTTCGCGCAGGTGATGACGGTGACGCCGCTCGCGAACTGTCCGAAGATGTTGCGGAGTGTGCGCTGATCCATGTCTGCGTCCTCCTGTCCGGTGCGTGGTGATGGACTTCGATTCGATGTGACACAGACCATATGGACGTCGAGAAGCTTGTGCGATCCGGTGAGCGCGGTCACTATCCACCTAGCGCGACGAGTGGGCCGAAGGGCCCTGTTTGCCTGGGGCCGTGTTCCGCATCACACTGGATCGCACGCGCTCGAATCACACGGATGCGCAGGTCGGGACGCCGACGACGAGCTGGAAACGAAGGTGAGGGGCCGATGGCAATGGAGCCGACTCCGGGGCCGGTCGAATGGGAAGAGGTGGAAGAGGTCGTTTCGAATGCCTATTTCGAGCACGACCTGACGCCGCTCGACGACGTCGCGCCCTCGCTCCGGCTCCGCACGCTGCCGCTCGGGCCGATCCGTCTCGCGCGCATCGGCTGGGGAGCGGCGGTGTCGATCCGAAGCGAGCATCCCGGGGCGTACGCGGTGAACATTCCGCTCTCCGGTCGGATCGCCGCCGGAAACGGCGTGGTGTCGGAGGTCGGTCACGCCGCCGTCTTCCGCCCCGACATCGCAGCTCCGGAGCAGAAGTGGACGAACGACTGCGAGATCGTCGGGATCAAGCTCGAACGCGACTATCTGCAGCGCGAGATGTCGCGCATCCTCGCCCGTCCCGATCTGCAGCTTCCGAGCCGGGTGGATCTGACGACCCCGGCGGGGGAGAGTTGGATGACGCTGTTGCGTTCGATTGTGGAACAGCTCAAAGCGGACGAATCGCTGTGGCGGAATCCGCTTGTCGCGGAGCAACTGTCGGGCGCTCTGACCACCTCGTTCATCCTTGCGGTCATGCCGGAGGACACGGATCCGACCGGAGGTGCGCGTCCGCGCATCATCAAGCGCGTCCTCGATCGGCTGCACGAGGATCCCGCCTCGGCGTGGACCACCGCCGAGATGGCGGAGGTGGCCGGTGTCAGCGTGCGGCGCCTACAGGAGGGATTCCGTGAGTATCTCGGGGTGTGCCCGCGGGACTATCTGCTCGACCTGCGCCTCGAGCGCATCCACGAGGAACTCGCGGTGGGTGACGCGGCAGAACTGTCGGTCACCGATGTGGCGCTCAAATGGGGCATCACCCATACCGGCCGGTTCGCGGCGGCTACAAGCGCAAGTACGGGGTCGCGCCGTCGGCGACCTTGCGTGGATGAGGTGGGCCGCTCTCAGTGGTGGCGGTAGCGAGTTCGCTGCTGAGCCGCTCTGCGCAATCCACCACCCGTTTCGCGGTGAGATCGCGGAACGAGTCGAGAGTGTGCCGGCCGGTCGACGTCGAACATGCGAGCACTCCGACCGCGTGGCCCGTGGGGTCGAAGACGGGCGCGGCGATCGTGATGAGCCTTCTTCGAGTTCTGCGGCGGTGATCGCGTATCCCCGACTGCGTACCTGGGCGAGCTCGGCGCGCAGGTCGGCCGGGTTGTCGATCGTCGCGCTCGTGAGTCGCTCGAAGTGTGTCCGGTCGAGTACGTGATCCACCTGTTCGCGCGGTGACCAGGCCAGGAGTGCCCGGCCCATCGAGGTGGCATAGGCGGGGACCCGGTGCCACGGACACGTTGATGCTCATGATCCTGCGGACCGGAACGCGCGCCGCGTAGACCACCTCGGTGCCGTCGAGCACACCGAGCGACGCCGATTCGTTGGCGTATTCCGCGATCTCGACGAGTTTGGGGAGCGCCGAGTCCACGAGGGTGTGGGACGCGGTGTAGTGCTGACCGATGCTGAGCACGCGCGGGGTGAGCGACCATCGTGTCCCGCGTGAGGTGACGTAGCCGAGCCTCTGCAGTGTCAGCAGGATGCGTCGAACTGCCGGTCGAGACAGCTCGGTCTTGGCTGCGAGTTCGGCGAGTGAGGGATTGGGGTCCTCGTCGTCGAAAGCGTGCAATACCGCAAAACCGCGTTCGATGCTCTGGATGAAGTCCCGTTCGCTGCTAGGACCATTACCTAGGTCGATGCTCGACATCCCGCCTCCTACCTGCGCACTCGCCTATGGTGCCCGATCCGGTGTTGACAAGCCGTGTGACACCACGCACAGTATGTGGTGTACGCACTGCGATACACAAGTACGCACAGCGTACCGACCGGTGATCACCGCAGCCCCCGTGTCGCACCGGCCCCGCACTTTCCGATAGTTCAGCCCTTCACGAGGAGAGCCATGACCACCATGGAGAACCCCACCGCTCACGGGTCCGGCAATGCTGCGACCGACAAGTTCAAGTCCGAGCGGGTCACGTCCGATACCTCGGTCGAGCGCGCGTCGGCGATCTACAAAGACCTGCTCGAAGCGCTCGCCGGCATCGTCGACAAGCACCAGGTGACCTACGACGAGTACCGCGTGCTCAAGCAGTGGCTCATCGACGTGGGCGAGTACGGCGAGTGGCCGTTGTGGCTGGACGTCTTCCTCGAGCACGAGATCGAGAAGGTGCACTACAACCGCAAGGGCTTCACCGGCACCAAGGGCTCCATCGAAGGCCCCTACTACGTCCCGGACAGCCCCAAGCTCCCGTCGAAGTGCACGATGCCGATGCGCGAGAAGGACAAGGTCGCACCGCCGCTGATCTTCAAGGGCCAGGTCACCGACCTCGAGGGCAACGGTCTGCCCGGCGCCACCGTCGAGCTGTGGCACGCGGACGAAGAGGCTACTACTCGCAGTTCGCCCCCGGCATCCCCGAGTGGAACCTGCGCGGCACCGTCGAGGTGGACGAGAACGGCAACTTCGAGATCACCACGCTCAAGCCGGCTCCCTACCAGATCCCGTCCGACGGCCCGACCGGCTGGTTCATCAAGTCCTACGGCGGGCACCCGTGGCGTCCCGCCCACCTGCACCTGATGGTGAAGGCCCCCGGCAAGCGCGCCATCACCACCCAGCTGTACTTCCAGGGCGGCGAGTGGGTCGAGGACGATGTCGCAACGGCCGTCAAGCCCGAGCTCATTCTGGACCCGCAGCCCAACGCCGACGGCATCGCCGAAGTGACCTACAACTTCGTGCTCGACCCGGAAGCGTGATCCGGACCGCGGATGCGGCCTGATCAACCCGAATGAGAGTGCGGTTCGCATCGTGAATGCCGGTGTCCCTCTGGGGCACCGGCATTCATGCTGAATGCGCGGCGGCTACCCCCTGTCACACCCCGATCCGATTGTGAGCAATTCCGATGTCCGACCCCGATCTGAAGATCGCCTCCGTCACCACGACGATCATCGACGTACCGCTGATCCGACCCCACAAGTTCGCCACCACCACCGCGGAAGCGCAGCCGATCCTGCTCGTCGCGGTGACCACCGAAGGCGGCGTCACCGGTTACGGTGAGGGCGTCGTGCCGGGCGGACCGTGGTGGGGCGGCGAATCGGTCGAGACGATGCAGCAGATCGTCGACCGCTACATCGGGCCCTACATCATCGGGCGTGGAGTCGACGAGATCAGCGGCGTCATGGTCGATATCGAGCGCATCGTCGCCAACGCGCGATTCGCGAAGGCCGCCGTCGACGTAGCGATGCACGACGCATGGGGACGCGCGCTGGGTGTGCCGGTCGCTTCGCTGCTCGGCGGCGCCTTCCGGACCGGCGTCGACGTGCGGTGGGCGCTCGGCGCCGCGCCCCTCGAAGAGATCGTCGAGGAGGTCACCCACAAGCGTGAGCAGCGCCTGAACTACTCCTTCAAGCTCAAAATGGGTGCGCTCGACCCGGTAGTCGACACCGATCGTGTCGTCAAGATCGTCGAGGCGTTCGGCGGCGAGGTCGGATTCAGCATCGACGTCAACGCCCGCTGGGACCGCTTCACCGCGCTGCGCCACGTCCCGCAGCTCGTCGACGGCGGTGTCGAACTCATCGAACAGCCCACTCCCGCAGATCAACTCGACGTGCTCGCCGAGATCAACCGACGCGTCTCGCGCCGGTGATGGCCGACGAGTCCGTGCAGACCCCGCACGACGCGTACGAGGTGGCCAAGCTGGGCGCCGCCGACGTCGTCGCGCTCAAGACCACCAAGTGCGGCGGACTGCAGCGCAGCAAGCAGGTCGTCGCCGTCGCGAAGGCAGCCGGCCTGCGGTGCCACGGCGCAACCTCCATCGAAGGTCCCATCGGGACCGCCGCGTCCATCCACTTCGCGTGCGCCGAACCGGGGATCGACTACGGCACCGAACTGTTCGGTCCGCAGCTGTTCGCCGTCGAACTGCTGCAGAAGCCGCTCGACTACTCCGAGGGGCAGGTGCACCTGCCCGAGGGCCGGGACTCGGCGTCGAACTCGACATGGACGTCGTGAAGAAGTACGCGCGTTCCTGATCCGCGCTCTCGTCAGAACAGAAGAAGGAGAAACATCATGGCACTGTTCCACGTTCGGATGGATGTCGACATCCCCCGCGATCTCGACCCCGACGTGCGCGCCGAGACCGTCGCGAAGGAGAAGGCCTACAGCCAGGATCTCCAGCGCCAGGGCAAGTGGCGGGAGATCTGGCGGATCGTCGGCCAGTACAGCAACATCTCGATCTTCGACGTCGAGTCGGCCGACGAACTGCACGAGATCCTGTGGAACCTGCCGCTGTTCCCCTACATGAACATCGAGGTCATGCCGTTGACGAAGCACGGCTCCGACATCAAGTGACCCTCGGCGCCGGCGCGTGCTCATACTCGGGATATGAGCCTGCCGCTGCGCGACGTCTACGCCGAGCCGACCCTCGCCGACCTGATGCCGTCGGTGCTCTCGTCCGCGGGGGTCGCCGGTGAGACCAACCGACTCGATCTCACCCCCGTCGATCACACCGTCGTCCTGCTCGTCGACGGAATGGGGTGGGAACTGCTGCAGCGCAACGCGAAAGCAGCTCCGTATCTGACGCAGGCGCCGGGGAGCCCGATGCGTGCCGGCTTCCCGACGACCACGGCCGTCAGCCTCGCCTCCCTCGGGACGGGACTGCCCTCCGGCCTCCACGGCATCACCGGCTACCAGTCGTACGTCGACGAGATCGAGGCCCCGGTCAACTGGCTCCGCTGGACCCTCGCCGGAACCGCGATCGACCAGCGCGACGATCTTGTCCCCGAGACCGTGCAGCCCCACCCGACGGTGTTCGAACGCGGCCGCGAGGCGGGCCTGACCGTCACCACCGTCGTGCCGAAGGCCTTCGAGGGCAGCGGCCTCACCCGGGCCGTGCTGCGCGGCGGCAACTTCGTCGGGGTCTCCGCCTACGGCGATCTGCTCGCCCAGGTCGTCGCCGCGGTGAGCGCCGGCGACCGCAGTCTCGTCTACTGCTACATCGGCGAGGTCGACACCCTCGGGCACGTCTACGGGCCGGAGTCCGCGGCGTGGCTCGCGCAACTCACGGTGGTCGATCGTTTCGTCGAGCAACTCGCCGACGCGCTGCCGGCCGGCACCCGCCTGCTCGTCACCGCCGATCACGGCATGGTCGACGCCTCGCGCGGTCGCCGCATCGACTTCGATCACACCCCCGGTCTCGGTGAGGACGTCACCGTCATCGCCGGGGAACCGCGGTGCCGCCACATCTACACCGACCACGTCGACCGGGTCCTCGAACGCTGGCGCAACGAACTCGGCGACACGCGTGGGTCGCACCCGCGACGACGCGTTCGCGGCGTGCCTGTTCGGATCCGATCCCGATCCGGCGCTGACCAAGCGGATCGGCGACATCGTGGCCGTCGGCCGCGGCGAATCGACGGTGATCCGCAGCGACGGCGAGCAGGTCATGTCGAACCTTCCCGGGCAGCACGGGGCGTTGACCGACGAGGAACTGCTCGTGCCGCTGCTGCGGATCGGGTGACGCGTTCGAGGTCCGGGGCCGCCGGGTGTCGGAACTCTCGGTGCCCGAAACATATCGGTCACATAGTGTGTGCACATGCGTACCGATGCGGTGACCTGGCACGACCGCAGTAGCAGGGTCGCGCTGATCCTCCTGTGGGTGGTCCGGATCCTCTTCAAGCCGATTCTGAGTCTCTGGCCGAGCAACGACTTCGGCATCGCCGTGCTCGGCAGGCTGTCGTGGGTGGTCGACAGGATCACGCCCACGCCGCGCGCCGTGCATGTCACGCCGACCGAACTCGGCGGAGTGCCCGGTGAGCGGATCATCTCCCCGAAGCCGGTCGACGACCCGCTCGACGACGCACCATCCTCTACTTCCACGGCGGAGGCTTCATCTTCTGCGGCCCGTCCACCCACCGTCAGCTGTGCGTGCAGCTCGCGCTCGACTCCGGCGCCCCGGTGTACTCGATGGACTACCGGCAGGTGCCCGCCGTGCCGATCGCAGGTTCGGTGCAGGACGCGATGAACGCGTACACGGCTCTGCTCGAGGTGGCCGACGACCCGACCCGCATCGTCGTCGGAGGCGACTCGGCCGGCGGTTATCTCGCGGCGAAGGTCGCCGAACTCGCCGCGCGTCGCGGCATCCAGCGACCGGCGGCGGTGATCGGCTACTCGCCGCTGCTCAACCTCGACCTCGACAAGCACGACCCGAAGTACATGGCGAGGGACGCCTACCTGCCATCAAGCACTCGGGAAGATCAGTCCGCGCTGGTTCGCCGGCGAGGAGGCGATCGAGGGCGAGAGGAACCCCGTCGACGCCGATCCGGCGCTGTTCCCTCCGATGTTCATGTGCGCCGCCGAATACGAGCTGACCAGGCCGGACGTGGAGATCATGACCGAGCGACTCGCGTCGGCGGGAGGCACCGTGGAGACACATCTGTGGCGCGGCAGATCCACGCGTGGCCGGTCCTGGCCCGCGCGATCCCCGAGGCCATGGAACTGATCGGCTCAGCACCCGGTTCGCGCGACGCGTCGCATCGTCGCCGTGGACGACGCCGCCTGAGCGCTCACAGGTTGGTGTCGGGCGGCTCCGGGCTCTCGGGCAGTCCGGCGCCGTGGCCGTCCCCGTCGCGCGGCGGACAGTTCCCGCCGACGGCGTAGGACGTCATCGACAGCGATCCGTATTCGACACCGTCGACGAGGGTCGCCGGTTGTTCGCCGGACTCGGCGGCCAGACCCGCGACATACAGCAACGGCAGGAAATGGTCGGGGGTCGGCACCGCGTGGCGGTAATCGGGGTGCTCACCCAGCGCCGCGGCGTCACCGGGACGGTCGCGCAGGACGGCGAAAGCGTCCTCGTCGAACCGATGTGCCCAATCGAACCCCGCGGCCGGGCGTCGCGGATCCATCGCGCCGAGATTGTGGACGACGTTGCCGCTCGCGACGATCAACACCCCGCGGTCGCGGAGTCCGGCGAGACGGGCCCCGAGTTCGACGTGGTAGTCGAGCGACTTGTAGGCGTTGAGACTGAGCTGGACCACCGGGACATCCGCCTCCGGGAAGGCGTGGGTGAGTACCGACCAGGTCCCATGGTCGATACCCCACGAATCGACGTCGGCACCCACCCACGTCGGATGGACGAGATCGGCGATCTCCTCCGCCAGTTCCGGAGCACCCGGCGCCGGATACTCGACGTCGAACAACTCCTGCGGGAACCCGAAGAAGTCGTGGATCGTGCGCGGCGACCGCATCGCAGTCACCGCGGTGGCATTGATGAACCAGTGGCGGAGATCGCCAGGATCGCGCGGGGCGTCGGCACGGATCGCCCGAACGCCGCCCAGGACTGCGTGTACCGATTCGATTCGAGCGCGTTGAGTGGACTGCCGTGGCCGACGAACGCGACCGGCATGCGTGACGACATCACTCCTCCTCTCAGCTGTCGAGCCGGGCCTTCAACCAACCCGTCAGATCGTCGAGCACACGGTCCTTCTCCGGCTCGTTGAACACCTCGTGGTACAGCCCGTCGTACAACTTCAGCGTCAGATCCTTCGAACCCGCGTGGTCGGCGATGAGCTGTGCCCCGGCCGGATCGGCGAGAGCGTCGGCGGTTCCGTGCATGATCAACAGCGGCAGCGTCAGATTCGGGAGGCGCCGCTCGAGGCTCTGCTCGTTGAGCACCAGCACCCGCGCGAGCCCGGCGGGCACGAGACCGTGGTACACGAGCGGATCGGCGTCGTACGCCGCGACCACCGCGGGATCGCGCGAGACCGCCTTGCTGTCGAGCTTCTGCACCGGCACACCCGGCAGGAAACGCCCGATCAGCTTGCCGATCTCCACGACCGGCTTCGGTGTGCCCGACGTGACGATCACCGCCGGCCCCGACAACACGAGCGCGTCGAGCCGGTCCTGATGGTCGAGCGCGTAGCCAGAGCGATCGCGCCGCCCATCGAGTGACCGAGCATGAAGACCGGCAGACCGGGATGCGCATGGGTCGCCAGATCGATCAGGCTGTCGAGGTCGTCGGTGAACTCGCGCATCTCCTGGCGCGCACACGCTTGCCGCCCGACCGTCCGTGACCGCGATGGTCGGGGGAGTACACGACGAGACCGAGATCGGCGAGGCGCGCGACGACGTGGTCGTAGCGACGCGCATGCTCACCCAGTCCGTGGCTGAGGATCAGCACGCCGGTGGGAGCCTCCGGCGACCACACGTCGTACACGATCGGGATCGCGCCGACGCCGGTGAACGACGATTCGGTGTGCTCCATGAGCGCCTCCTGCGGCCTCGTCGACAGCTGTTCTTCGCATCCTCGCACGAGTACCGGTCCGCGGAGGCACTCCGCGATCGCAGCCGGAAATTCGATTGACGGTGGTCGGGCGCTCGGTACCCTGGAGATCATGATCCAGGCGCTCTACTTCCACTGACGACACCCACTCCGCGACTCGGGACGTACTCCGAGGTCGCGGTTCGAGCCGTACCCGAATGCGGCCGAGTGTCCGGCCGTTCGTCAGCGAGCGCATCCTTCCACCCGTGATCCGGGGACGAGTGCGCCTCCGCACGGAGGAAACCACATGACCATCAGCATCACCCTGCCCCGGCGCTCCCGCGCCCAACTCGGCGCCGTCGACGTCCACCTCGCCCGTGACGGCCATCCCGTCCTGCGCGGCGTCGACCTCGCGGTCACACCGGGGTCCCGGCTCGGCGTCGTCGGAGAGAACGGACGCGGCAAGTCCACGCTGCTGCACGTCCTCGCCGGCCGTCTCGAACCGGACTCGGGGACCGTGCGTCGGTTCGGCTCGTTCGGCATCGCCGAGCAGGAGATGACCGTCGCGCAGGGGCGCACCGTCGGCGATCTCGTCGACATCGAGCTGGCGCACGTCCGCGCGGCTCTGCGAGCGCTCGACGAGAGCACCGCAGCGCTCGCCGACGAGCGTCCGGGCGCGCCGACGCGACGCGGACGCCTGGAGAGTCGCCGGAGCAACTCC
>LATQ01000001.1:871183-895586 GCA_001017865.1 Rhodococcus sp. IITR03 | reverse complement strand
CATGGCGGTGCCGCCGCCGGCCGCGCCGCCCCGCAGCGAGTTGATGACGACCCAGCCCGGGCGGTGGTCTCGGTGTCGTGCCACTCGAAGACGATCTCGGGGGCTTTTTCTTCGAATCGCGTCAGCAGGTTCTTCATGGCGAAAGACTGTGACGGCAGTAACAAATGCTGCGCAACTGTGCTTCGGCGAACTGTGCAGCGTGCGGAGGGTTCGGATGCCCGAAGCGCTTTTTTCTGTGCAATCCGGCTAGCGGGGGACGGATTGTGGACGTGATCGGCTCAGCGGCGGTAGGCCGGTGCCTTCGCGGATCGTTCCGGCTCGAGGGTGCGGAGCAGCGGCATCGCCCGGTAGTGCACCACTTCCGACAACACCATCACGCTCGTCGACCGCGCGACGATCGAGGAGCGGTTCAGTTCGATGAGGGTCTGCTGGAGGCCGAGATGCGATTCGGCCCCGATCCGGCACAGCACATCGCCCGCGCCGGTGGTAGCGAACGCTTCGAGCACGCCGGGGATGCGCTCGAGGACCTCGGTGACGTCTTCGAGCGCGCCCTGCACGATCTCCATCGTCACGAACGCCTGCACGTCGAAACCTGCTGCGGCGAGGTTGATCCGGGTTCGTAACCGGCGATCACCGGTGTCCTCGAGGCGTCGCAGGCGGGCCGAGACGGTGGCACGCGCGACCTTCAGCCGACGGGACAGTTCGAGCGCGCCGATCTTCGGGTCGGCGTGCAGGGCCTCGAGGAGAGCGAAATCCAATTCGTCCAGTTGCACGGGCTCGCGCATCGCGGTTCCTTCCCATCGAGCGCCGAAAACTAGCCCGATTGTATAGGTGAACGCGCGGATTCCGGCGAATTCCAGTCAGTCGGACCAGTTGCCGAAGGCGACGTTGCGTCGCACCTACGGGTGGGTTTCTCCTGGTGACACACGACACAACGACTGTGCCGCAGTGAGCGGCAGGAGGTTGCAGCGATGACTCTGGAATACACCCTGACCGACAGCGAACGACTCGCTCAGCTCGACGCCGAGGAACTCCGGCGCCTGGTCGGTCTCGTGGAGTACGACAGCGAACGGGACCCCTTCCCCGTCAGCGCTGGGACGCGTGGTGTGGGTGGTCGGAAACGCCACGCAGACGGCGCACTACTACCAGTCCGCCTACGGCATGGAACTCATCGCCTATTCCGGACCCACCACCGGCAACCGCGACCACCACGCCTACGTACTGCGCAGCGGCGCCGTGCGATTCGTGATCAAGGGTGCGGTGGATCCGGACAGCCCGTTGATCGAGCACCACCGCCTCCACGGTGACGGCGTGGTCGACATCGCCCTGCAGGTCCCGGATGTCGACAAGTGCATCGAGCACGCCCGGAAGCAGGGGGCGACCGTCCTCGAGGAGCCCTACGAGATCAGCGACGAGAACGGTGTCGTCCGCATCGGCGCCATCGCGACCTACGGCGACACGCGGCACACGCTCGTCGACCGGTCGCGCTACAACGGCCCGTACCTGCCCGGCTACGTCGAACGCACCTCGACCTACCGCAAGCGTGAGGGTGCGCCCAAGCGCATTTTCCAGGCGCTCGACCACGTCGTCGGCAACGTCGAA
Source organism: Rhodococcus sp. IITR03 (assembly GCA_001017865.1). The sequence continues at coordinate 893,984 of LATQ01000001.1, read as the reverse complement.
CTCGGACGCATGGACGAGTGGGTCGACTTCTACAACCGCGTCATGGGTTTCACGAACATGGCGGAGTTCATCGGCGACGACATCGCGACCGACTACTCGGCGCTCATGAGCAAGGTGGTGTGCAACGGCAACCACCGCGTGAAGTTCCCGCTCAACGAGCCCGCGATCGCGAAGAAGCGTTCGCAGATCGACGAGTACCTCGACTTCTACCGCGGACCGGGCGCACAGCATCTCGCCCTGGCGACCAACGACATCCTCACCGCGGTCGACCGGCTGCGTGAGGAAGGCGTCGAGTTCCTCGCGACCCCCGACGCGTACTACGACGATCCGGAGCTGCGCGCCCGTATCGGTGAGGTCCGGGTGCCGATCGAGGAGCTGAAGAAGCGGGGCATCCTGGTCGACCGCGACGAGGACGGCTACCTGCTGCAGATCTTCACCAAGCCTGTCGGCGACCGCCCGACCGTGTTCTTCGAGCTGATCGAGCGCCACGGCTCGCTCGGCTTCGGCAAGGGCAACTTCAAGGCGCTGTTCGAGGCGATCGAGCGGGAGCAGGCCGCGCGCGGCAACTTCTGAGTCCGGTCCTAGACGAGCTGACCGAGCCGCGTGCGCAACGCGTGTTCGGTCTGCCGGATCGCCGTTCCCACAATGGGTTCGATGAGCATGCCGAGTGTGCGGCCGGCGATCCCGCCGGGCAGCCGGTAGCCGAAGTCGACGTCGAGCCGCGTCGCGTCGCCGAGGTCCGTGAAGGTCCACGACGACGCGGCGCGGAATCCGGCGATCGAGTCGAGGACGATCACGCGATTGCGTTCCCACTCGACGACTTCCACGCGCGAGTCGAGATCCTTGGGGCCGATCCGCATCGTCGAGTCGTAGACGGCACCGAGACCGGAGACCTGTTCGCCCACGGGTTGGAAGCGGGCCACCCCGAACATCCAGTCGGGGACGTTGCGGTAGTCGTCGACGTAGGAGAACACGAGGTCGACGGGGATGTCTGCGACGGCGCTGTGGCGGACGTGAATCATGGCTGGAGCCTTCACGAGAAGTTGTCTGTTACTCAATGTAGCGGGTAACTGGCCGCTCCGGAAGAGATTCGAACCCGTTGCTCTAACGTCCGATAAGTGTTTGAATGCCGTGACGCACGTCACACACACTTTCGGCTCAGGAGGCTCGGGTGAAGACGAAGGCAGCAGTCGTCAAGGGAATCAACCAGCCGTGGGAGATCGAGGAGATCGATCTCGGCGATCCCGTCGCAGGTGAGGTGCAGATCCGCCTCGCGGCCTCGGGTCTGTGCCATTCCGACGAGCATCTGCGCTCGGGGGCGACACCGCTTCCGTCCTTCCCGGTCCTCGGTGGTCACGAGGGCGCGGGTGTGGTCACCAAGGTGGGCCCGGGAGTACGGGGTCTCGAGGAGGGCGACCACGTCGTCCTCGCGTTCATCCCCGCCTGTGGCCGCTGTCGGGCCTGCGCCAAGGGCATGCAGAACATCTGCGACGAGGGCGCCGGTCTGCTCACCGGCCAGGCGATCTCCGACAAGACCTACCGCGCGACGCTGAACGGCGACCCGGTGCTGCAGATGTGCCTGCTCGGCACGTTCGCGCCGTACGTCACGGTCAACGAGGCGTCGGTCATCAAGATCGAGAAGGACATCCCGCTCGAGAAAGCGGCACTGCTCGGCTGCGGCGTCGCGACCGGCTGGGGTTCGGCCACCGAAATCGGCGGCACCAAGCTCGGCGACACCGTGGTCGTCATCGGTGTCGGCGGTGTCGGCATCAACTCCGTCCAGGGCGCGGCACACGCCGGGGCGCGGTTCGTCGTCGCGATCGACCCGGTCGAGTTCAAGCGGCAGAAGGCCAAGGAGTTCGGCGCGACGCACGTCTTCGCGTCGATCGAGGAGGCCGCACCGGTGATCGGCGAGATCACCTGGGGCCAGATGGCCAACGTCACCGTCATCACCGTCGGTGAGATCACCGGCGACATCATCGGTCCCGCACTCGGTCTCACTGCCAAGGGTGGGCAGGTCGTCGTCGTCGGCATGGGTCACGCCACCGATTCGCAGGTGACGATGAGCCTGTTCGAACTGACGCTGCTGCAGAAGCGCCTGCAAGGGGCCATCTTCGGTGGCACCGGCCCGCGCTCGCAGATCCCCAAGCTGCTCGAGCTGTATCGCAACGGGCAGCTCGACCTCGACAACCTCGTCACCAAGACCTACAAGCTCGAGGACATCAACGAGGGCTACGCCGACATGCATGCCGGCAAGAACCTCCGCGGCCTCGTCCTTTACGGCGAGGACGATTACTGATCCTGCGAGCGGCTTTCGATCCTGCGAGCGCCGAGGTCGCCGGAACCGTCCCTTACGGTGTTGAGCATGGACACGCGTGAGGATTCGGTTTCCGGCGACGTCGGCTCTTGGCGGGACTACGGCCCGACCGACCTGCCCAAGCCGCTCGTCGCTGCGCTCGAGGCGTTCGCCGAACGCGGCTACGACGGCACGTCCATCCGCGAGGTCGCGTCGCGATCCGGCCTGTCGGTGCCGGGGCTGTATCACCACTACCCGTCGAAGCAGGCGCTGCTGGTCTCGCTCACGACCACCGTGCTGCACGACCTGCTCGCCCGCAGCCGGCAGGCGATCGCCGAAGCCGGACCCACCCCTTCCGAGAAGTTCGACGCCGTCGTCGAGTCGTTGCTGCGCTTCCACATGTTCCGCCGCGACCAGGCGTTCGTGGCGTCGACCGAGATGCGCAGCATGGAACCCGAGGCACGCCGCGCGTTCGTCGCCCTGCGCGACGACCAGCAACGCATGATCGACGAGATCGTCGAGGCCGGTGTCTCCGACGGCACGTTCTCCACGCCCTATCCGAAGGATGCCAGTCGTGCGGTGACGACGATGTGCGTCGCGGTGGCGAGCTGGTACCGGCCGGACGGTTCGCTGTCGCCCGACGAGATCGTGCACCGCTACCTGCAGGTCGCGCGGAACGCGGTCGGAGCGAAGTAGCCGAGCACCCCTTCCGGGCTTGACCCGGTGGCGGGGATATGCCACCGTGAACTCGACCGAGCGATCGATCGGTCGGTACGGAAGGAGCTCAGCATGGCGGTCGACCTGTCCTACTCGGATCACGTCCGGGACCTCATCGCGCGGACCGAGCAGTTCATCCGCGACGAGGTGCTTCCCGTCGAGGACGCCCACGGTGGCGACATCACCGCGGCCGGTGGCGACGCGATCCGGGCGGATCTGCAGAAGGCCGCCAAGCTGCCGGTGTCTTCGCTCCGCACGCGCCCGTCGAATACGGCGGCCACGGCCTGAACATGTCCGACCGCGCCCCGGTCTTCGAGGCCGCGGGCTACTCGCTCTTCGGCCCCACCGCGCTCAACATCGCCGCCCCCGACGAGGGCAACGTGCACATGCTCGCGCACATCGCCAGCGACGAGCAGAAGCAGCAGTTCCTCGCGCCCCTCGCCGCCGGCGACGTGCGCTCGGCCTTCGCGATGACCGAGCCTGCCCCCCGGTGCCGGCGCCGATCCCAACGCGCTGAACACACGCGCCGAGAAGGTCTCCGGTGGCTGGAAGATCAACGGCCGCAAGCACTTCATCACCGGCGCCGACGGTGCCGGATTCTTCATCATCATGGCCCGCACCTCGGGTGAGCCCGGTCAGCGTGGCGGCGCCACGATGTTCCTCGCACCCGCCGACACCGCGGGCCTGAAGGTCGGCCGCCACATCAACACCCTCGACCGCTCCATGATCGGTGGCCATTGCGAGGTCGACTTCGAGGATCTGTTCGTCCCCGACTCCGCCGTGCTCGGCGAGGTCGACCAGGGCTTCGCCTACGCGCAGGTGCGCCTCGGCCCCGCCCGCATGACGCACGTGATGCGCTGGCTCGGTGCCGCCCGCCGCGGTCACGACACCGCCGTCCGTTACGTCGCGGAGCGTGAAGGCTTCGGCTCCCGCCTCGGCGATCTCGCATGATCCAGAAGATGATCGCCGACAACGAGATCGACATCGCCGCGACCCGCGCGCTGCTCGTGCAGGCGTGCTGGGAACTCGACCAGGGTTCGCACGCCTCGAACGCCACGTCGATCGCCAAGACCTTCGCCGCCGAGGCGATCTTCCGCATCGTCGACCGCTCCGCTCAGATGTGCGGCGGTCTCGGTGTCTCCGAAGACCTTCCGATCGCCCGTCTCACTCGCGAGGTCCGCCCGTTCCGCGTGTACGACGGCCCGTCCGAGGTGCACCGCTGGGCCATCGCCAAGCGTGCCGTCGGAGCCGTCCGCAAGGCAGCCCGCGAGGCCGCGAAATGACCGCCGTGCACGAGGGACTCGACCTCGCCGTCCTCGAGCGTTTCCTCGCCGATTCCGGTGTGACCGTTCACGGTGAACTTCGGGCGGAACTCATCTCGGGCGGCAAGTCCAACCTCACCTACGGGCTGCGCGACGAGAAGTCCCACTGGGTGCTGCGTCGCCCTCCGACCACGGGTCTGACGCCGTCGGCGCACGACGTCGCCCGCGAGTTCCGCATCACGTCGGCACTGAAGGCACCGGTGTGCCGGTCGCGCCCACCGTCGTCCAGTGCGAGGACGATTCGGTGATGGGTGCGCCGTTCACCGTCGTCGAGTTCGTCGACGGACGTGTGGTGCGCAGCAAGGCCGACCTCGATGCGCTCGGTGACGACGAGATCGACCGCTGCGTCGGTGAACTCGTGCGCATCATCGCCGAACTGCACAACGTCGACTTCGAGGCCGTCGGTCTCGGGGGACTGGGCCGGCCGGACGGCTACGTGACCCGGCAGGTGAAGCTGTGGGCGAGCCAGTGGGGCCGGGTGAAGACCCGCGAACTGCCGGATCTCGAACGGCTGCACGCCGCGCTCGCCGAGTCGATTCCGGAGTCGCCCGCTCCGTCGATCGTCCACGGCGACTACCGCATCGACAACACCATCCTGGACCCGACCGACCCGGCACGCGTCGTCGCCGTAGTGGACTGGGAACTGTCCACCCTCGGCGACCCGCTCACCGATCTCGCCATGATGTGCGTGTACCGGCATCCGGCGCTCGACGACATCCTGGGCTTCCCGGCGGCATGGTCGAGCGAACGACTGCCGGCGGCGGACGATCTGGTGCAGCGCTACGCCACGGCGTCGGGTCGCGACATCGCCAACTGGAACTTCTACATGGGTCTGGCCTACCTCAAGCTCGCCGTCATCGCCGAGGGCATCAACCACCGGTGGCGTGCCGGAGCGACGATCGGCGACGGTTTCGACCGTGCCGGTGAAGCCGTGCCGGACCTGGTGGCAGCAGGACTCGCAGCATTGAAGGGAGCCCACGCGTGACCAGCGCGCTCGTGACCGGAGCCTCGAGAGGTATCGGCCTCGGTATCGCAACCCGTCTCGCCGAGCGCGGCTACGCACTGACGATCAGCGCCCGCGCGCGGAACGTCTCGAGAGCGTCGCCGAGCGGCTGCGGGAGGCGGGTGCCAAGGAGGTACGCGCCGTCGCAGCCGATCTCGCCGATCCGGAAGCCACCGCCCGCGTCGTGGAGACGCATCGCGAGGCGTTCGGTTCGATGAAGGCCCTGATCCTCAATGCCGGTGTCGGCACGGCAGGTCCGATCGCCGAGTTCCCGACCCGGCGGTTCGACAAGACGGTCGCCGTGAACCTCAACGCTCCGTTCGCGCTCATCCAGCGTCGCTGCCGTTGCTGCGCGCCGAGGCGGAGAACGATCCGGCCCGCGGATCGAAGATCGTTGCGCTCTCGTCGATCACAGGTGTCTACGCCGAGGCCGGTCTCGCCGCCTACGGTGCGACGAAGGCCGCGTTGATCTCGCTGGTGGAGACGCTCAACGCCGAGGAGTCCGGCAACGGCATCTCGCGTCGGCGCTCGCACCCGCCTACGTCGACACCGACATGTCCGACTGGATCAAGGACAAGATCCCGGCCGAGTCCATGATCGAGGTGAACGACGTCGTCGAGATCGTCGACGCGCTGCTCAAACTGTCGTCGCGGGCCGTGGTGCCCAAGCTCGTGCTCAGCCGCGCGGGCGCAGGTCTCTACACCGCCTGATGCTCTACACGGACTGACGTTCGGAGTCGGTCGACCGCAATCGCAGGTCGACCGGCTGCCCGTCGGACGGGAACGGCAACGACGTGAAGTCCAGCGGGGCCACGTAGCCGGCGTCGACGTGCCACTCGAAGCGCAGCAGCAACTGGTGGACGATCGCTTTGACCTCGACCCCGGCGAAATGCATGCCGAGGCATTTGTGCACGCCCCCGCCGAACGGCTCCCACGCGTAGCGGTGCACCTTGTCCTCGCGTCGATGCTCCGCGAAGCGTTCCGGATCGAAACGTTCGGGCTCCGGCCAGTACTCCGCCATGTGGTGCGTGAAGTGCGGTGCCACGGAGGCATACGTGCGGCCGGCACGAAATGTCCCCGGACCTCGGTGTCGCGCACGGCCCGTCGCGCCAGGACCGGGACCGGGGAGACCAGCCGGAGGCATTCCTTCATCACCAGATCGAGGCTGCCGAGCGCGTCGAGATCGGCGTGACTCGGGGCGGCGGTGCCCAGCGCGAGAGACTCGCCCCGGCATCGGTCCTGCCACTGCGGGTGTTGCCCGAGATATTGCATCATCGTGGAGATCGTGATGGTCGACGTGTCGTGCGCGGCCATCAGCAGGAAGATCATGTGATCGACGATCTCGTCGTCGCTGAACCGTTGGCCCGCTTCGGATTCGATGTGGCACAACACGGAGAAGAGGTCGTCCGTCTCCCGCGACCGTCGTGCCGGTAGATAGTGCCGGAAGAAGTCTTCGAGCACCCGGCGTCCGTCGAGTCCGCGCTTCCATCTGGTGCCGGGGACGGGATACCGGACGATCGAGGTCGCGGCCTGCACACAGTCGATGAAAGCCTTCTTCACCGCTTCGATCTCGGCCGGTGTGGAGTCCTCGGCGCCGCCCATGAAGATGTCGGTGGCAAGGTCGAGGGTGAGTGTCTTCAGTGCGGTGTAGGCACGGAATCCGTCGGTGGGAACCCATTTGTCGAGTTTCTCGGTGATCGACGGATTCATGGCCTCGACGGTCTTCTCGAGGCGTGACCGGGTGAATGCCTGCTGCATGATGCGGCGGTGCCGGAGATGTTCCTCCGAGTCGAGGAGCATGAGGCCACCGTGGAAGAACGGCCCGATCAGTGCCGACCAGCCGTCGCCGTTGGCGAAGGCCCGGTCCTTGTTCTGCAGCACCTCCTGGCAGCGTCGGGTCCGAGGACCGAGATCCAGCGTCGGCCGGCCGCCGAGAAGCAGGACACCTCGCCGTAACGGTCCCAGTGCTTCTGCATCATCGCGAGGGGATCGCGGATGTATTCGAGGACGTGCCGATACCGGGTATTCCCGATCGTCCGGGACCGGGCGCAGATGGGAGTGGGCGGGGGGAGCCGCCAGGATCCGGGTCACGACGAACCTCCAGTTCTGCGGATATCTGACAGGGAGCCCTGTCAGATTAGGGTGTAGTCTGCGTCACATCTATCCGGTCTGTCAAGATCGGTCCCATGACTTCCCCCGCGCCCCGCCGCTACGCCGGTCTGAGCGGCGAACAGCGTGTCGCCCTGCGCCGCGAAGCCCTGCTCGAGGCAGGACTGGAACTGTTCGCGGCCTCGGGGAAGAGCGGCGCCACCATGACCGCCATCTGCGCACACGCCAAGCTGACGGAGCGGTACTTCTACGAGAGCTTCGGCAGCAGGGACGATCTGCTGCGGCAGGTCCTCGACAAGATCGCCGACGAGGTGCGCGAAGCCGTACTCGCCGCGCTCCGCACCGGCACGGGCACACTCGAAGACCTCGTGCGGAATGCCATCGCGTCGTTCGTCGCGATCCTCACCGACGACCCGCGCAAAGGCCGGGTCTCGCTCATCGAGTCCGCCGGCTTCGAACCCTTGCGCACCCACAGGCGAGCGTCGCTACGCAGTTTCGCCAGATGGTCGCCGACGAAGCGACCCGAATGTACGGTGACCGGGCATGGCCGCCCGAGCGCGGTGAGATCAACGGATTGCTGTTCGTCGGCGGTCTGGCCGAACTGGTCACGGCGTGGTTGAACGACGAACTCGCCATCTCGCCCGACGAGATCGTCGACGCGGCAACACACCAGTTCCTCTCGACGGCCCACCGGTAGAGCCTGCCGCGGTGCGGTCGGTCGTCCCGACCGCGGTGCGGTCAGTCGTCCCGACCGCAGTGCGGTCAGTCATCACCGTTGATCTCTTTCTCCTCCCCGCGTCGGCGCAGGAAGTTGAAGCCGGGCACACCGACGATCGCCTGTCGGACGTCCTTCGCGACGAGGAGCAGTTCGTGGATCTCGGGGGAGACGGTGTCGAGCGTCGCCATGATGGGCAGCACGGCGTCGACCCGCTCGGTGATCTCGGGGAGTCGGTCGATGAGCCTGATCGCGGCGCGCAGTTCCTCGGGTGAGAACTCCTCGACGAACTGGGTGGCCAGGGGAGCGGCTCGTTCGGCGAGGGGCTTGTAGGTCTCGAGCAGTTCCCCGGCGGCGTCGGAGCTGCGGCCTGCGGATTCGACGACGATCCGCGCGTCTGCCGCGACCACCGTCGCATCGCGCACGACCCCGCCCGTCGAGTCGATGATCTCCGTGGCGCGCGTGACCGCATCGGCGGCTTCCTCCACCACACCGATGGTCGAGGCGATCACCTGGGTCGCTTGCGCGACGGCCACCGACGCTCCCTCGACGATGTCGGTGGCGTCGGTGACCACACTGTCGATGCGGCGGATCAGCGATTCGACCGAGCCGATGAGCGATTCGGCCTCGCCGAGCAGTCCTTCCACCCGCGCCGGGAGCGACAGCGCGAACTCGGCGGTCTCGCGGGTGCGTCCGAGCACGGTCCGGGTGACGTCGACGATGGAACCGGCGACCGAGAGTCCGAGCGCGGGCACAGGCAGCGAGATCATGTCGTCATAGTGCAGTACGTCCGATCGTCGTGATCACGGACCTCACATTTTCGGCGTCCCGTTCGTCTACCCGGTACAGAGCACACACCGGATGGAAGGATCGAGCCGTGACCGCATTGCGCACCCACACCGTCATCGACACACCGATCGGCGAGCTGACGTTGGTGAACACCGACGGCGTCCTGAGCGGCGTGTACATGGCCGAGCATCACCCGCGCCCGACCGCGCCGGTTTCGGCGAGCAGGTCACCGAGGGGTTCGACGAAGTGATCACCCAGTTCGGCGAATACTTCGCGGGTCGCCGCACCCGGTTCACCGTCCCCATCGCTCCCGTCGGAACCCCGTTCCAACGCGAGGTGTGGCAGGCGCTGACGACGATCGAGTACGGCACCACGCGCACCTACTCGGAGATCGCACTCGCTCTCGGCCGGCCCACCGCGGTACGGGCGGTCGCTGCGGCCAATGCCCGTAACCCGCTCTGCATCATCGTCCGTGCCATCGCGTCATCGGTAGCAGCGGCAAGCTCACCGGTTACGCCGGTGGTCTCGAGCGCAAACGCTTCCTGCTCGACCAGGAGGCGCGGGTGCTGAGTTCCGCCGAGCCCGGTGTCGCCGGCGATACCCATGTCCCTGCCTGATCACCTACCGCGGGCGAGCTGCCTCCTTTCGACGAGGTGGTCACCCGTCACGGCGCGACGGTCCTCCGGGTCTGTCGCGCACTGCTCGGAGCCGTCGACGCCGACGACGCCTGGTCTGAGACCTTCCTCGCGGCGTTGCGCGCCTACCCTGAACTGCCACCGGGCAGCAACATCGAAGCGTGGCTCGTCACCATCGCGCACCGCAAGGCCGTCGACATCCACCGTGTGCGCGGGCGGACGCCGGTGCCCACCGAGAACCTTCCCGAACCCGCGTCGGCCACGGGAAACCCCGGTGAGGGCGACGACGAACTGTGGAGCGCGGTCGCCGAACTTCCCTTCACGCAGCGTGCGGCGCTGGTCTACCACTACGTCGGAGGCCTGCCCTACGCGGAGATCGGCACGATCCTCGGCAACAGCCCGGCCGCGGCACGTCGCGCGGCGGCCGACGGTCGGGCGGCGTTGCGTCGTCGGATCGAACACGGAACAGGATGTCGCTCATGAACTTTCCACAACCCTCGGTCGGATCGGCCGATCTCGCGTGGTTGCGGGAGAAGCTCGTACTCGACGCCGAGGCGGCCGGGTTGCTCGATGTCGCGTTCCGCGTCGTCGACACCCCCGTCGGTCCGCTCCTGCTGGCCACCACCACCGTCGGGCTCGTGCGGGTCGCCTACGTCGCCGGCGGATCCGACGCCGTGCTCGACGAACTCTCCCGCCGGATCAGCGCGCGTTCTCGACGCGCCGGGTCGGCTCGACCGGTGGTCCGGCAGCTCGACGAGTACTTCGCCGGTACGAGGACACATTTCGACGTTCCGCTCGATCTGCGTCTCGCCGACGGATTCCGGCGCGAGGTGATCACGCGACTGCCCGAGATCGAATACGGGCGCACGGCGAGCTACGCGGAGATCGCCGCCGCGGCCGGGAGCCGCGGGCGGTACGGGCGGTCGGAACGGCGTGCGCGAAGAACCCGCTGCCCGTGGTGGTGCCGTGCCATCGGGTGGTACGCAGCGACGGCAGCATGGGGCAGTACGTCGGGGGAGTCGAGGCGAAGAGGCACTGCTGCAACTCGAGTCGGTCGCGTGATCACCACCCTCAGGTTCCCGGTGGCCGAACCCGTTGCGGTGGGTCCGATGCTGGCGTCGCTGCGAAGCCACACCGTCCCCGGCTACGAACACCACGACAGCGCCACCGGCACTCATCACCGCGCGATCCGCACGACCGGCGGAGCCGCGCACGTCGCCGTCCGCTTCGACGACCCGGCGACACCCGACGGCGGGAGAGGCGAGGACGTGCGACATCTCGAGGTTCACGTCGAGACCGCAGGTCGTGCGGATGTCGAGGAGGTCGGCGAGACGATCCGTCAGTGGCTCGATCTCGGCGTCGACCCGTCCGTCGTCGATGCGGCATTCGAGTCCGATCCCGTGCTCGGACCTCTCGTGCAGACCCATCCCGGTCTGCGCGTGGTCGGTACCACCGACTGGTTCGCCACCGCCGTGTCCACGGTGCTCGGGCAGCAGGTGAGTGTCGCTGCGGCATGCACATTCTCAGGACGTCTCGTCGCGGCCTTCGGCGACGACGCACCCGGTGGGCTGCGGTGCTTCCCTGGGCCGCACCGACTCGCGACGGTCGAGCAGAGCGACCTGCGTGCCGTCATCGGCACGACACAGTCACGTGCCCGCACCGTCTCCGAACTGGCCCGGGCCGCGGCCGACGGGGTGGCGCCGGAGCAACCCTCGTTCGCGGCAGATCTTCTCGCGCTCCCCGGGATCGGTCCGTGGACCGTCGACTATCTCGCTCTACGACTCGGCGACCGCGATGCGTATCCGTCCGGCGACCTCGTTCTCCGACGAGCCCTGCAGGTGGAGAGCGCACGCGAAGCCGCCGAGCGCGCCGAACGATGGCGGCCGTGGCGGGCGTACGCCGTCATGCATCTGTGGACACACGCCACCTACTCACCGCCCGCATCCTCGGCGTAGACGTTGCGAACGGCGGTGTCCATCGGGAAACGAACCTGCGTGTCGCCGAACATCAGGCGCGTCGCCACCTCGACGGAGGCGGTGATGTGCGACGACGCGAGTTCCGGATTGCCGGTGTGCACCACCACCTCGTCGTGCTGGAAGAACACGAGATCGCCGGCTGTCGGGTCGGGATCGGTGGTCAGCCGCCGTCGCAGTTCCGCAAGCACGCACAGCGCCCACTCGGCCGCGGTTGCCTGCACGACGAAGTTCCGCGTGAACCGCCCGCGTGCATGCGCATCACCGTGCGAATGGAATCCCTCCGGAGCGGGTGGGCACGCACGGCCCAACCACGAATGCACCACCTCGCCACGTTCACCCGCACGGGCGCACGTTCGACGAAGTCGACGGCGGTCGGGAAGCTGCGACGCAGCACCGTCAACAGGGCGCGCGCGTCGCCCGATGTAGCCCCGTAGAGCACGCCGAGCACCGGGCGGACGCTTCGCCTTCGCGCGGTCGCCGCCGCGAGACGCCGCAGCGACCGGGCGTAGAGATCGTCCGAACCGGCAGCCGCGACCATGCGCCGATCGCCCGACATCGCCGCCAGGATGCGCGGTTCGAGCTGACCCGCGTCGGCGACGACGAACGACCGGCCCGGCGATCGGCGATCACGCTCGATCGCAGCGCCTTGGGGATCTGCAGGGCGCCACCGCCGCGACTCGCCCACCGGCCCGACACGACGGCGCCGGGAACGTAGACCGGGCGGAACCGGTCATCACGGACCCAGGTGTCCAGCCAGTGCCAACCGTTCGTGCTGTACAACTTCGACAGCTCACGGTGCCGCAACAACAATGGCACCGCGGGATGGTCGATCCGCTGCAGCACGTGCTTGCGGGTCGACTCGACGGTGATGCCCTCGCGGCGGAACGCCTCGAGCACCTCGCTGTGCGAGGCGGGATTCACGGTGCGGCCGAAGGCGGCGCTGATCTCCTCGACCACCTCGGCGATGCGGCTCGGCAGGTCGTAGCCGGTCGGGCGCGGCCCGAGGGTGTCCTCGAGGAGGCGACGATGCGCCTGCGCCGAGAACGGCAACCCGTCGAAACCCATCTCGGCCGCTGCGAGCGTGCCGGCCGATTCAGCGGCGGTGAGCAGCTCGAGGCGGGCGTCGCCGGAGATGCGGCGCCGCTGCTCGGCGAACTGCTCGACCACCGCCTCGACGTCGATCTCGGGTGTCGCATCGAAGAGACCGGGCCGCTCGTCGACCGGCTCCTCCGCAGTGGGCGGGCTCAAGCCTCGCGCACGAGGATGGCACCGGTGGTGGCGAGGTCGTGGCATCGCTGCACTCGGACCCCGGCGCGGAGCAACTCGGGATAGACCGTTGCCGTCGAGGTCCATACCCAACGCGGTCGCGATTCGGCTTCGATCGTTGCGACTGCATCCGGGAATTCGGGGTACTCCCGTACCGGACCCAGCGGCGCACCGGATGCGTCGACCTCGACGATGCTTGCACCGCGACGGCCCCGGCCGTCCGCAGGATGAGGAACGACGACCGTGCGCACCCATACAGTGTGCTCCATCACGGCGGCAGACTCCGACGCGCGGTAACCCCTCGATTCACCCTTGAAATCACCCGTATCGAGAGCGACCCGCGCGAGGACCGCCACTACCGTGGTGAGGGAGGGACTCCGCCGCTACCCCCGACGCGCGGCGGGGTCCCCCATTTCGTTCGCGGGCCAGTCGCTTTCGCCCGAATGCTCGGAGCTGCCGAAGTATCCGTCCGTATCCTCACGATCGTCCTCACCGGAGTCCACGCTGTCGTCCGAGCGAACCGTGTCGGCCGCGACCGTCGAACCCCGATCGTGCTGTCGCGACGGTCGCCACGGCAGACGCACGGGTGCGTCCGCGGCCCGATGGAAACCGACGCGGTCGTAGATCCACGTCACCAGGCGCCGACGACGAGACCGAACACGAGTCCGACGATCGTCATCGTCACGCCGTGACCGAGCCCGGCGTCGGGTCGTCCGTCGAAGTAGAGGATGGACCGCACCGCGAGGTAGATCTGGTGCATGGGCTCGAAGGTCGACAACCATTCGAACATCCGCGGGGTGGCCTCGATCGGGATGGTGCCGCCGGACGACGGCAGGCCGAGCACGATGAACACGATCAGGTTCACCAGTAGACCCGCTGCACCGAAGATCGACATCACCGCGAGGGACGTGATGCCCACCGCGGAGATCGCGAGTGCCCCGTACTCCCAGAGCAGCAACGCGCGCGGTGCCGGCATGCCGAGTGCGGTGGAAATCCACAGGTACAACGCCGAGACGATCAACGACATGACCACCGTGATGCCCCACTTGAGTGCCAGCACCTGCATGCGTGACATCCGGGTGGTCTCCCTCGCGATATAGAGGGGGCCGTATTCGGTGGGCACGAAACCGAGGCACTGTCGACGACCGCGTTGATGATCGTGGCGCCTGTGAAGCCGGCCAGGATCAGCAGCAGGGTGTAGAAGAAGGCGGACAGACCCGCGCCCGTCCCGTCGGGCAGCGGCTTGTGCTCGACGGTGAGTGCATCGATCGGTTGGGCCAGGACGAGGCTGGAGGCGCCGGACAGTTGCAGGTCGGGTGCCGACTCGGCGAGCGTCGCGGTGACGGTTTCGGTGAGCTGCTGACCGACCGTGTCGTTCACCTGGGTCAGCGCGCGGTCGCCGATCGTCGTGACGATGCCCGTCGCGAACGCGCCCGTCCGGGGGTTCGTGTACAGGGTGATGATCGGTTTCTCGATGTCGCCGGGAACCACCGAGGCCTGCGCGAGGATCGAGATGCGTTTGGTGAAGTCGCTGGGGATGACGATCGCGCCGTACAGGCTGCCGTCGTCGAGTCCTGGTTGGCGGCCGAGATCCCCATCCGTTGCAGATCGATCTCCTCGGGATCGATGCCGTCGAGGATGCCTCGGTGATCTGGTCGCCGAAGTTCTGTCGCTCGTCCGATCCGGGCAGCACGTCGCCGACGTCCTGATTGACGATGGCCATCGGGAACTGTCTCAGGTTCTCGCTCGGATCGAGGAGTGCGCCGAGATAGAAGTACGCCAGGGCACTCATCACCGCCGCGACGACAGCGAAGGGCGCGAGCCAGAAGCGGGGGCTGCGCAGGGTGCCGTGGTGCGGATCGATAGTCGACCGGTTTGAACTCACCTGTCGATTGTGCACACAGGTGTGTGCTGTCGGAGGTCTCGAGTGCTCGAGTACACGTGGAGCGGGCCGGCGTGATCCGGCACTCCGAGGTCGTCACCCGCCATCGATCACCGGAGCAAGTCGCCGAGAGCCGCCGCCGCAGAGACCACGGCCGCCGCGAGTCGGGCTTCATCGGCGGCATCGAAGACCGAGACGCCTATCGCCGCCTGGGTACCCCCGGGACGGGTCGGGCACCGCTGCGAGATTCCGATGGTGGTGGATACGACCTCGCCGGCGGAGACCGCATAGCCCGTCTGCCGCGCCCGGGTCACTTCCGGGCGTTCGTCGGGGCGTGGCGGCATGGATCCGAGGATCGCCAGACCGGCCGAGCCTCGATCCAGCGGATGGACCTGGCCCGGACGGAAGGCGATGTGGACATCGGAGCGCCGGGGTTCGATCACCATGATCGCGCGCACCATGGTGTCGGACTCGCGGACGACGAGGTGGGCGGTGGCCTCGACGCTGTCGGCGAGGTCCTCGAGGATCGGGCGGGCCAGAGTTCGTAGATCCTGCTCGACGGATTCGGCCAGTGTCACCAGGCCGGTGCCCAGCGAGATGCGCTTGTGGTCGTCGCGGCGGCACAGTCGGTGCGCCTCGAGTGTCCGGACGAGTCGGTGGGCGACCGTGCGGTGTACGTCGAGGCTCTCGGCGATCTCGCTGACCGACAGGCCGTGAGGGTTCCGCGCGAGCAGTTCCAGGATCTCCAGACCGTTGTGGAGCGTCTTGGACATGCCGGCATCCGGCTCGATCCGCGGCAGATCCAGATCCCCCGTTTGTGCAGGTACATCCCGCATTTGTGTCATGACCCCCATTACCTCCCTTGACGTCTGTGAACTGTAACACCTAGCATTTCCGTTAATCGCACACTGAGTGCGATTATCGCACACACGACGGATGGTTTTCGTACGACATGACACGGACCGACTACGTGGACGCGGCGGTTCTCGCCACATCCACCAGCTCTACGGGCGGCAGAGCCACCTCATCGACGAGGGCTCTGCGCGCGAGTGGGCCGAGACGTTCACCGCCGACGGCGAGTTCTGCTCGCCGAGCTACCCCGCCCCCGTGGCAGGAACCGACGACCTTGCGGCCTTCGCCGAGCGTTTCCACGCCGGCGCGCAGGCTGCAGGAGAAGTGCACCGGCACGTCGTCACGAATCTGGCCACCTACCGCGTCGACGACGACACCCTCCGTGTGCGGGCCTATCTGCAGATCGTGGCCACCGTTCGTGGCGGCGAATCCAAGCTCGTCCGGTTCACCACCCTCGACGACCGCGTCGTGCGCACCGGCGGCGAATGGCGCATAGCCCGCCGCGTCGTCTCCCGCGACGACAGCTGACCGTCGCATCTCTTTCCTATTCGTTCCACATTCTCGGAGGAATCACCCATGACCGTTGACGCCCAGAACCCGGGCCGTACCGTCACCACCCAGATCGTCGCCCTCTACCCGGAGATGGCCGGCAAGGTTGCCGTCGTCACCGGCGCGGCTCGCGGCATGGGTGCCCAGTTCGCGCGCGGTCTGGCCACGCGCGGCGTGCATGTGGTCGGCGGCGACATCAACGACGTGCAGATGAAGGAGACCGCGGAGCAGATCAACACCGATCTCGCCGTCGAAGCCTCGTCGAGACGCCCGGCACGGTGATCGGCGCACGTGTCGACGTGACCGATCCGGCAGAGCACGAGGCGCTCGCTCAGGTCGCGCTGCAGGAGTTCGGTCGCATCGACTTCTGGATCAACAACGCCGGCATCTTCCCGTTCGCCCTCGCCGAGGAGATCTCGAAGGAACAGATCGCGGCGACCCTGGACGTCAACGTCGAAGGCGTGCTCTTCGGTTCGCAGGCCGCGGCGCGGCACATGGAGCCCGGTAGCGCGATCGTGAACATGTCGTCGGTCTCGGCGCTGCGCGTGCGCAAGGGCCGCGGTGCGTATTGCGCCTCCAAGGCCGCCGTCGCCCATCTGACCGAATCGCTGGCAGTCGAGTTCGGCGACAAGGGCATCCGTGTCAACTCGATCGCTCCGGGTTACATCGACACCGAGATGACCCGGTGGGTCCAGGAGGACCCGGCCGCACTGAAGCACGCGCTCGACGTCGTCCCGCTGCACCGGCTCGGTGCCCCCGAAGAGGTCTTCGGACCGTTGCTGTTCCTGCTCTCCGACAGCGCCCGCTACGTCACCGGACATTCGATCGCAGTCGACGGTGGATCGCGTCATGTCTGACGGTGTCGCCGAATCCGTGTCGTACCCGGCGGTCGTGCTCGTCACGGGCGCTGCCGGCGGGATGGGCGCCAATCATGCCCGCGCGCTCGCTGCGCGGGGAACGCACGTGTGCCTTGCGGATATCCACGACCCGTCCGAGGTCGTCGAACAGATCGAGCAGCCGGTGGTTCCGCGTCGGCGCACACGCTCGACGTGTCCGACGCTGCGGCATGGGAGAGGGTCGTCGACGAGATCCGCTCCCAGCGAGGAGAACTCGGCGGATTGATCAACAACGCCGGAATCTCGCGACGCCTCGAGTTCATGGACACCCCGGACGACGTCTGGGAGAAGACCATGCGGATCAACCTGTTCGGGCCGTTCTACGGCATCAAGGCGGTTGCTCCGCTCATGCGCGACAGCGGCGGCGGCTCCATCGTCAACATCTCGTCGATCGCCGGGCAGATCGGGTACTTCTCCCCGGCTACTCGTCGAGCAAGTGGGGACTGACGGGCCTGTCGAAGTCCGCCGCCGGCGGCCTCGCCCGCTGGAAGATCCGCGTGAACTCGGTTCATCCGGGCCTGGTCGGTACGGCACTGCTCGGCGGCGCCGACGCGTTCGTCGAGTCCGCACTCGCGAGCATTCCGACCGCACGCATGGCGAGCGTCGACGAGATCACCGATGCGGTGCTGTTCCTGCTCTCGGATCGTTCCACCTACATGACCGGCAGCGAAGTGACCGTCGACGGCGGCCTGACGTCCAACGGCCTCTACCACCGCATCATCGCGGAGACGGGAGATCAACTCTCATGAACGACGACATCATCGACGTCGTGGTGATCGGTGGTGGCGGTGCCGGTCTCGCGGCCGCAGTGTCCGCTGCCGAATCCGGCGCGAGCGTCCTGTTGTTCGAATCCGAAACCGAACTGGGTGGGTCGACGCAGCTCTCCGCAGGACTGTTCACCGCGGCAGGCACCAGTGTGCAGCGTGGTCTCGGTATCGAGACTCCGCCGAGAAGTTCTTCCAGCACTACATGGATCTGAACCACTGGACCCTCAATCCGGGCCTGGTCCGTGCCTTCTGCGAGAACGCCGGGCCGACCCTGGAATGGCTCATCGGGCTCGGTGTCGACATCCCCGCACGCGAGTCGTCCAACGCACACATGCCGGGCCTGTGCCAAGCCGGCGTCGAGGACGTGTGGCGCGGCCACGTGCCCAAGGACCAGGCTACGGACTCGTCCAGACCCTCGACCGTGCACGTCGCGCACACGGTGTCGAAGCGGTCCTCGGCACGCGGGTGCAGCGACTGATGGTCGAGGACGGCCGCGTGGTCGGTGTGGTCGCAGACGACATCGAGGTCCGTGCGCGCGCAGTGGTCGTCGCCTCGGGCGGGTTCGCGCAGAGCCGCGAACTACTCGAGCAGTACTACCCGTATCCGCTCGCGGCCGGTGACTCGCTGTTCGTCGTCGCGGGCCCGGGAAGCCGCGGAGACCACTTCGCCTTCGGTGAGCAGGTCGGATCGTCCATCGCCGGCCGGGACTGGGGGCTGACCATGCCCACCGCCTACTTCCAGCGGTACCACCACTGGCAGGCGGGCTTCCCGCCGAAGTCGCGGGTGTATGTCAACAGCACCGGGCGCCGGTTCATGGACGAGGACGCCTCCTACGCGGTGTCCGGCGGCCTCATGGACAGGCAGGGTGGTCCGGTCTGGGCGTCTTCGACGAGAAGGCGCGCCTCGGACTGCCGGCCGGCTACACGGACTGGGATGCCGACCGCATCGCCGAGGAGGCCGAGGCCGGGCGCACTCTGCGCGCCGATACCCTCGCCGAACTCGCCGAACTCATGGGTGTGCCCGCCGACGCTCTGACCACCACGGTCGAGCGCTGGAATACTCAGTTGCCCCACGGCGTCGACGAGGATTTCCTGCGGCACCGCACCCTGGCGAACAAGGCTCCACCTCGAACCCCGACCCCATTGCACAGGGGCCGTTCTACGCGGCGCGTATGCTGCCCGCCGAACTGGTGTGCACGCACGCGGGGCTCGAGATCAACAAGAACGCCGAAGTTCTCGACACGATCGGGAACGTCGTCCCCGGCCTGTACGCAGCCGGAGAAGCGGGCGCCGGCATCCTCGGCCTCCGCTATGTGGGCGGTGGCAACGCCGTCGCCAACGCATTGACCATGGGCCGCATCGCCGGCCGTAACGCGGCAGGGGCAGCTGTTTCCGGTGCCACGCCGCCCGCCGAACTCGGCGTGGCCGGCGTGTGACGCCGGCCGTCCCCTCGAACCCGTAAAGGAAAGATCATGCTCCGATCCGACGCGGTCCCCGCCGCAGGAAGTCCGCCACAGGCGGGCAATGCCGATCCGGCGCAGCCGAAGCAGTCGACCACGAAGGTGATCCGTGCCGCGGTCGTCGGCACCATCGTCGAGTACTACGACTTCGGTATCTACGGCTACATGGCGACGATGGTCGCCACCCTGTTCTTCGTCGCCGAAGACGAGACAGCTGCTCTGCTGGGAACGTTCGCGGCCTTCGCCGTGGCGTTCTTCCTCCGGGTGCCCGGTGGCATCTTCTTCGGGCACATCGGTGACAAGTACGGCCGGAAGAACGCCCTGTCATGGACGATCCTGCTCATGGTCGTCGCGACGGCGGCCATGGGCCTGATGCCCACCTACGCCACCCTGGGCGTGTGGGCGACGGTCATGCTCGTGCTCGCACGCTGCCTGCAGGGCTTCGCCGCAGGTGGCGAGCTCGGCGGCGCGAACGCATTCGTCTCCGAGTCCGCGCCCACCCGCTGGCGAGCCACACAGACGTCGCTGGTCAACTCCGGTACCTATCTCGGTTCGCTCGTCGCCTCCCTGGTCGCGCTCGGCATCACCACGCTCTTCACCGAGGAGCAGATCCTCGAGTGGGCGTGGCGTATCCCGTTCCTGCTCAGCGTGGTCATCGGTGTCGTCGGCATCTGGATCCGTAATCATCTCGAGGACACCCCGCAGTTCGAGGAACTCGAGGAAAAGGGTGAGACGAAGAAGCTGCCCATCGCGGAGCTGCTGAAGACGTCGGGCGGAAGCGTCGTCAAGATCATCCTGCTCGGTGCGCTCATCATCGGTGGCTACTACATCGCATCGGTATATGCCGCGACCTACCTGCAGACGACGGGCGGTCTGTCGTCGTCCGTGGCGTTCCTGTCGACCTGCCTCGCGCTGATCCTCGGCGTGATCACGCTGCCGATCTCGGGTTATCTGGCAGACAAGTACGGGCGCAAGCCGGTGCTGTTCGCGGGTAGCGCGGCTTCCGCAGTGGTGGGTGTCCCGATGTTCATGCTGATGTCCGGTGGCACTGTTTGGCAGGCCATCGTCGGCCAATCCGTGCTGTTCATCTGTGTGTCGGTGGTCAACGGTGCCTCCTTCGTCACCTACGTCGAGATGCTCAAGGCTCGGTGCGATACAGCGGTATCGCCCTCGGAAACAACGTGACGAACATGTGCCTCGGTGGCACCGCACCGTTCATCGCGACGTGGCTGATCGACGTCACCGGGAACTCGCTGGCACCGGCCGGATACTTCGTCTTCTGCGCGCTGCTCACCCTCGGTGCGGTCTTCTTCATCGAGGAGACGAAGGGCATCGAACTCCGCACCGACTAGTCCTGTGGTGCAGCCGGAATTGTCGGAACCCGTCGGGGGCCGACAATTCCGGCATTCCCATATCCGGACCGCGTGGTCCGTGTTTCGATGTCCGGAAGACACGGGTCCCGGAGACACGGGGTGGAGGGGAACGATGGTGAACGGATTGCGACGGATACTGCGAGCCGGAGCGGTCGCCGCAGTGACAGGAGGGATCGCCCTCGGGGGCGCCGGCATCGCCTCGGCGCAGGACGAGTGGCCGGTCCAGCAGCCGAACAGTCCGATCTACGTCTTCGACACGGATCCCGGTGACTGGCTTGCCCCGGACGAGCTCGCCTACTGGAATCCGCTGGTGAACGAGCCGCGGCTGACCTCCCCGTTCGGTACGAACACCCGCATCGTGTGCCAGGCTTCCACGGTGTGACGACAGACTGCTGGCAGGCCGACCTCGAAGGCCGCCCCCACAAGCTCACCCGTCTGCCCGCGAACCTGCCCAACGTGACGGGGTCGAGCGCACCCGGCGGAGGCGTCGGGCACTTCGTGTATCCGCTCTTCTGATCCGTACGGGGCGTCAGCGGTCGTCCCGTGAGCTCGGGGTGCCCGTGCTCTCGAGGTAGAGGAGCACCGCCCGTACCCGCCGACTGCGGTCGGCTTCGCGCGGCAGGTCGAGCTTCACGAAGATCGAATTGACGTGCTTCTCGACGGCGCTGACCGACATCGTCAGACGATCGGCGATGCCGGTGTTCGTCAGACCCTGGGCGAGGGCCTCGAGCACCTCGCGTTCGCGTTCGGTGAGGGCGGCGATGGGGTCGGTGCGGCGGGTGTTCGCGAACAGTTGCCGCACCACCTCGGGATCGAACGCCGTCCCGCCCGCAGCCACTCGTTCCAGGTCGGTGAGGAATGCCCCACGTCCGACACGCGATCCTTGAGCAGATAGCCGACGCCACCCCACCCGTTCGTGAGCAGACCGGTCGCGTTCCGGTGCTCGACGTATTGCGACAGCACGAGCACAGCGACCTGCGGGTGCTCCTCCTTGATGCGCCGCGCCGCGTCGATGCCCTCCGTCGAGTAGGTCGGTGGCATACGCACGTCGAGCAGCACGAGGTCGGGCACCTCGCGCTCGACGACGTGATGCAGCTCGACGGCATTGCCCACACCGGCGACCACCTCGTGGCCTTCGTCCGCGAGCAATCGGGACAGACCCTCGCGAAGAAGGGTCGAGTCCTCGGCTATCACGATGCGCACGGGATCCTCGCTTCCACGACGGTCGGCCCTCCGCGAGGGCTGTGTACGGAGAACTGCCCGTCCAGCGCGGCGACACGGCGCGCGAGACCTGTCAGCCCGGAGCCCGTCATCTCGGCCCCACCACATCCGTCGTCGACGACCGTGACCGTCACGACGCGACCGTCCGCCGCGACGGTCACCGACACGCTGTCGGCGCCGGAATGCTTCGCCGAGTTCGTGACCCCTTCCGCAGCAACGTAGTACGCGGCTGCCGCGACATCGTGCGGTGGTTCCGGGTCGATCGACAGATCCAGGTCGACGGGGAGGAAGGTGTGCGCGGACAACCCTTCCAGTGCCGCGGCGAGTCCGTGTTCGTCGAGCGCGGCCGGTAGATCCGCCACGCCACGTCGCGCAGTTCGGTGAGCAGTGCCTGCGCCTGGGCGTCGAGCGGGTCGTCGAGGTCGGCGACGAGATTCCCGCCGCCCGCGTTCGGCTGTACGACGCCGCGCGACCGACGTCGAGTGCGAGCGCGACGGCCCGCTGTTGGACGTCGTCGTGCAGGCGCGTTCGATCCGTCGGCGTTCGTCGTCGATGGCGGTGACGCGTCGGCGCGGGTTGCGCTGCAGGTCGCGGAGGCGATGCTGCGTGGCGTCGTCGCCGAGCAGCCGCAGTGCCGTGCGGACGTCCCACTGGCCCACGATCATCGCCATCCGGACGGAGAGGTAGATCATGACGGCGGCGACGAGGAGCGAGACGAGACCGTCGGCGACGGAGATACGACCGCCGGCCAGCAGGACGATCGCCCAGCCCCCGTAGCCGGTCGTGGCGATCAGGACGAGCAGTACGACGATGCCGACGAGCGGACCGTAGGCCAGGCGGACGAGGAAGTATCCGGTCGGCTCCCGATCCGGGAGATCCCGTACGGCCTCGGCGTCGAACCATCGCACGAGACGGGTGCGGTCGCGTTCGGCCGCGCGGCCCGGTCCGTCGGTGGTGCGGCGGGCCGATGCCGCC
>LATQ01000001.1:869473-871083 GCA_001017865.1 Rhodococcus sp. IITR03 | reverse complement strand
GTCGGTGGTGCGGCGGCCGATCGCCGCCGCACCGCCACCGCGGTGACGATCCCGAGCAGGAGCCCGACGACGGCGCGGACCGAGGTCCCGAGTGAGCGCCGAAGGTGATCGATCACGGACCGACCCTAACGGGCGCGAATCGATCGGACACGGCGGACGGCGAACACCGCCACTGCCCCGACCACCGCGACGATCACGAGTTTCTGCAGCACATCCGCGTACGGTTCGACGACTCCCCAGTTCTCCCCGAGAAGGTAGCCGGCGAGTACGAAGATCGAGTTCCACAGTGCGCTGCCCAGAACGGTCAGGACGACGAAGCGGCCGACCGGCATGGCCTCCACCCCGGCGGGAACCGAGATCACGCTCCGCACGAGTGGCACCATCCGGCCGAGGAGCACCGATTTCTCACCGTGCCGGGCGAACCATTCTTCGCCGCGCCGGAGATCGGAGGTGTTCACCAGTGGGAGTCGCTCGACCACGGCATACATCCGTCTGCGGCCGAACGCGCGTCCGGCGAGGTAGAGCAGCAGTGCGCCGACGAGGGAGCCGAGGGTGGTCCACACGACGGCCGAGACGAGGGAGATCTCCCACGCGAGGCCGCGAAGCCGGCGAGGGGCAGGATCACCTCGCTCGGGATCGGCGGGAAGAGGTTCTCCGCGGCGACCGCGAGACCGGCGCCGGGTGCTCCGAGCATCTCCATCAGCTGCAGCGACAGGCCCGCGAGGCCGTCGAGTTCGTCGGTGGGAGACTGCGTGAGGGTGTGTGCGAAGTTCATGTCCGGAACGCTATGAGCGGCGAACGTGCAGGTCGCTGCGGTTTTCCGCCGACTTCGCGGCGTTCGGGGTGCGGTTTTCCGCAGTCCTGCCGAATTCCGGTCTATCCACCGGATAGTAAATGGATGAATTATCCCGGATCTGCGGTACTGTGACCGCATGTCCGGACCCCGCGACCTCGACTACTGGTCCTTCGTCGAACTCGCGCAGGAGCGTCTGAACAGCAAGTTCGGCGAACATCACCGCAGCGCGACCGAAGTTCTGCTCACGCTCAACCGGGCCTCTGACATCGTCACCTACGACCTCGAGGCCGCCGTTCACCGTCCGCGCGGCCGGTCGTGGTCGGCCTATCGGCTCATGTTCGTCATCTGGCTTGCCGGCCCGATCGAGCCGAACGTCGCCGCGCGACTCACCGGGATGAGCCGCGCCGCGGTGTCGAACCTCGCGAAACCGCTGGTCGAAGCGGGAATCTTGGAGAAGACACCGGTCAGCCACGACGCGCGTTCGGTGCAGTTGTCGCTTACCGAAGCGGGGGAGAAGGAGATCCGCGACAGCTTCCGCGCGCAGAACGAGCGCGAGGAGGCCTGGGTGGAGGTGCTCACTCCCACTGAGCAGCAGATTCTCGTGATGCTTTTGAACAAGCTGATCACCAACCGCAGCCAGTTCGACGTGCGCGGACGCAACTGACGCAGCCTTGTGACCCCTCTGTGGTTGCGCTCACGCCCTCCGTTTAGTTAACGTATTTACTACTTCCAGGCGAGCGACCTTCCCTCGCACGCCCGAGATCCGCGAGGAGTCAGATCATGGCGTTCTACCGACAGCTCGGCGTCATCCCGC
>LATQ01000001.1:865062-869373 GCA_001017865.1 Rhodococcus sp. IITR03 | reverse complement strand
CGCTCAAGCCGCGGCACCTGAAGCTGCACGATCTGTTCCCCGAGACGATCTGGGCCGAGACGGATGTCGTGACCGGTCGTCGTCTGGTCCTGGGCAACGCCGACGTGCGCATCTCGTACGTCGTGTCGTCCAAGCCTTCGCCGCTGTACCGCAACGTCGTCGGCGACGAGATGGTCTACGTCGAGTCCGGTGAGGCCACCGTCGAGACGGTCTTCGGCCCGCTCGAGGCGAAGGCCGGCGACTACGTGCTGCTGCCGATGGCCACCACCCACCGCTGGGTGCCCAAGGGCGACGCACCGCTGCGCGCCTACACCATCGAGGCCAACAGTCACATCGTCCCGCCGAAGCGTTACCTGTCGAAGTTCGGGCAGTTCCTCGAGCACGCGCCGTTCTGCGAGCGCGACCTGCACGGCCCGACCGAACTGATGCAGGTCGAGGAGGAGAACGTCGAGGTGCTCGTCAAGCACCGCACCTCGCACGGCGTCGTCGGCACCCGCTACCTGATGCCGCACCACCCCTTCGACGTGGTCGGCTGGGACGGCTGCCTGTACCCCTACACCTTCTCGATCCACGACTACGAGCCGATCACCGGCCGTGTCCACCAGCCGCCGCCGGCGCACCAGGCGTTCGAGGGCAACAACTTCGTCATCTGCAACTTCGTGCCCCGCAAGGTGGACTACCACCCGCTGGCCGTGCCGGTGCCGTACTACCACTCGAATGTCGACTCCGACGAGGTCATGTTCTACTGCGGTGGCGACTACGAGGCCCGTAAGGGATCGGGTATCGGCCAGGGTTCGATCTCGGTGCACCCCGGTGGTCACGCGCACGGCCCGCAGCCGGGTGCCTACGAGCGCAGCATCGGTGTGGAGTTCTTCGACGAACTCGCCGTCATGGTCGATACCTTCCGCCCCCTCGAACTCGGTGAGGGTGCGCTCGCGTGCGAGGACGCCGCCTACGCCGGCAGCTGGAACCGCAATGCAGGAGCGACGAAATGACTTTCGGACCTCTCCTGACCGGACTGTGCGACGACGCGGCGCTGTTCCCTCCGGGCAACGCCCCGCTGCCCGTCGCCGTCCCCGCCCACGCCGGACACCGCTCGTCCGCGCACGCACCCCTCGTCGGAGCGTTCGTCTTCCCGGCCGGTCGCCTCGGTGAACTCGCGGATCACCTCACGCAGCACCCGTATCCCGGCGAGCTGGCCCTGAGCCTGACCGCACCGACCGGCACCGCCGCCGTCCGACCTGCACTCGAGCAGGTCGACGCGATGGACTCGGTGTCCGTGGTGGCGCTCGAGATCGCGGTCCCCGCAGAACAATCCGTCGACGAACTGTTCGCGGCACTCGCCGAGATCTCCGTGGGCCGCCCGGATGTCGATGTCTTCGTGGAGGTTCCGCGCGACGAGCGTCGCGCCGAGATCCTCGCCCGTATGGTCGGCACGCCCTACGCGGCCAAGTTCCGCACCGGTGGCGTCGTCGCGGAGGCGTATCCCGACGAAGCCGAACTCGCCGCAGCTGTCGGCACGGTCGTCACCACGGGTGTGCCGTTCAAAGCGACCGCCGGTCTGCACCACGCGGTGCGCAACACCGACCCGAAGACGGGCTTCGAGCAGCACGGGTTCGTGAACCTGCTGGCCGCAGTGGACGCGGTGCTGTCCGGAGCCGACACCGACGAGGTCGCCTCCGTGCTCGCCGAACGCGACGGGGCAGTGCTCTCCGCCCGCCTCGGCGCCCTCTCCGACGACCGGGCCGCAGAGGTCCGGCGCCGTTTCCTGTCGTACGGCACCTGCAGCATCGCCGAACCGCTCGAGGATCTGCTCGGCCTCGGTCTGGTGCCCTCGACCGTTTCCCCGATCACCGAAGGAACGAACGCATGACCACCATCGCCATTCCGGAGGGTTCGCTCTTCGGTCTCGACAACCTGCCGTACGGCATCTTCTCCACGGCCGACAGCGAACCCCGCGTCGGTGTCCGCGTCGGAGATTCGGTCCTCGACCTGAGCCGTGTCTTCGAGGACGACGTCGTCTTCGCCGAGCCGTCACTCAACGCGTTCATGGCCCAGGGCCGCGCCCGGTGGGACGAAGTCCGCGCTGCGATCAAGGAACTCGTCGCCGGTGATGTCGCCGACGAGGCCGTCTTCGCCGTCACCGACGTGACGATGCACCTGCCGATCGAGGTGGCCGACTACGTCGACTTCTATGCGTCGGAGAACCACGCGTCGAACCTCGGCCGGTTGTTCCGCCCGCAGAACCCCGACCCGCTGATGCCGAACTGGAAGCACCTGCCCGTCGGCTACCACGGCCGGTCGAGCACCGTCGTGACCTCGGGCGTCGACATCGTGCGGCCGTGCGGGCAGCGCAAGGGCCCCAACGATCCTGCGCCGGTCTTCGGTCCGTCGATCCGCCTCGACATCGAGGCCGAGATGGGCTTCATCGTCGGTGTCGGCTCCCCGATGGGTTCGCAGATCACCCCCGACGAGTTCGCCGACCACTGCTTCGGTGCCGTCATCCTCAACGACTGGTCGGCCCGCGACATCCAGGCATGGGAGTACGTGCCGCTGGGCCCGAACCTCGGCAAGTCCTTCGCGACGTCGATCTCGCCGTGGGTCGTTCCGCTCGCCGCGCTCGAGGCGGCCCGCATCGACACCCCGGTGCAGGACCCGGAACCACTGCCGTACCTGAAGGGCACCGAGAAGTGGGGCCTGGACATCGATCTCGAGGTCGAGTGGAACGGGCACGTCGTGTCGCGCCCGCCGTACGCGCAGATGTACTGGTCGCCGGCGCAGATGCTCGCCCACACCTCCGTCAACGGCGCCGCGACCCGCACCGGTGATCTGTTCGGCTCCGGCACCATCTCGGCCCGGAGAAGGACCAGCGCGGTGCCTTCATCGAACTCACCTGGGGCGGAGCAGAACCCGTACAGGTCGGCGACGAGACCCGCACTTTCATCGAGGACGGCGACGAGATCGCCATCACGGCCACCGCGCCCGGCCCGAACGGGACCCGCATCGGCTTCGGTGAGGTCCGCACCCGCATTCTTCCCGCGATCGGGGAATAGAGGAAGCAGGTCCGTGCGTCAGCCGGAGCGCCACCGGCCGGACCGATCGGCGATGTCCGGAACCCACGAGGTTCCGGCATCGCCGTTTTCCGGGGTCGGTCAGTCGACCGAAAGAATGTCGCCCACAGAGCAATCCAGTACACGGCACAGGGCGGTGAGGGTCGAGAAGCGGATCGCGCGGGCGCGTCCGTTCTTGAGTACAGACAGGTTCACCACGCTGACGCCGACCTTGTCGGCCAATTCGGTGAGGGTCATGCCCCGATCGGCCAGCAGCTCGTCGAGATGACACCGGACGGCATGCTCGGTTTCCGGAGGCATCAGACGAGTCCTTCGTTGTCGCGCGCCATGCGGTTCCCGATCCGCAGCACCACACCCACGGCCGAGATCACCATGCAGAAGACGTAGGCGTACCAGAACTCCGGCCCGAGGGGCGCGTTCGAGAGGACCTCGTTCATGTCCACGTCCCGGATCAGCATGTTGGTACCCAGGGTGCGGGGGATCGTGGGGACGAAGATGGTCGCGATCGCCACGATCGAGGTGATCCACACGAGCCGGATGACACCCCGGTCGAACAACCGGCCCCGAGCGAATCGCACGACGATCCAGCTCAGCAGGGCCAGGGCTGCGAGATAGCCCAGGGTCTGCAACGCCTCTCCGGCGCGGAGGAAGCCGACACTGACGGGCGAGAGGGCGTCGGTCGGAACGTCGATCACCGTCGTCGAGGCGGTCTGCAGGTCGACGCCGCTGGGGGTGGGCAGCACCGGCGCCGCTGCCGCGTCGTCGAACGTGACCCGCGCGGTCACGATGCCGTCGCCGAGCGAGCGCACGAGGTCGCGGACGTAGGTGAAGAGCACGATCAACGAGGTCAGCGCGAAGACCGTGAGGGACGCCCACAGATCGGTGCGGTCCTTCTTCGACGTCTCGGTGGGGGAGAGCGTGTCGGGTTCGGCGCCCGGGCCTGGGGGCGGTCGGTGTCGTGGGTGGAATTCATGGTCGTCTCCGAACTCGCCGGACGGCGGACTTATCGATTGTCGATACCATCGATAATCGTTATACATATCGACAAACGATATGTCCAGAGGCGACGGGCTCCCACCGGTCCTGGTCGGAGCGGATCAGGCAGGCGACGCTCGATCGCGTCCCGCGCTGCCAGCGCCTTCGCGCCGTAGTCGGGGAAGAGGTCGGGCGTCAGTCGCGAGGCCGGGCCCGAGATGCTGAAGCAACCGCGCACGGCGCCACCGCGCCCGCGCAGCGCGAC
>LATQ01000001.1:857668-864962 GCA_001017865.1 Rhodococcus sp. IITR03 | reverse complement strand
ACGAGTCCGTGACCTCAACCGGACCACTCCGCGCGCGCACCGACTCCACCGGCGGATCGTCGTGCACCGGTAGCGACGCGGACCCGGACCCTGCTGCCCGAGCACATCCCCGGGATTCGCGAGCGGACACGACGCCAAACTCAGACACCCGCAGCCGATGCACTCGGTGAAACTGTCCCGCAACGCGGTGAGATCCTCGATGCGGCGGGTCAGCCGGTCGTGCCACGCCCGCGACAACCGCGCCCAGTCCTCCGTCGTCGGCACACGACTGTCCGGCAACGAATCGAACGCCTCCTTGATCTCGTCCAGCGACACCCCGACGCCTGCGCGACCTTGATGAACGCGACCTTGCGCAGCGTGTCGCGACGATAACGCCGCTGATTGCCCGAGGTGCGGCGACTGGTGATCAGACCACGCGACTCGTAGTAGTGCAGCGCCGAGACCGCCACCCCGGAACGGTCCGCCAACTGGCCGGGTGTCAGCCATATCGCAGGTTCATCGGCCCCCTCCTCGCCCCGCAGACATCGTGATCGGGTTGTGCTGCACAGTACCGGCCATCGGAGGCACCGAGCACCCGGATCGCGTGAGCAGCCGGGGTCAGAACGACGGCGGCCCGAACTCGGCAGCGACCTCCGGCGCATCCATCCGCAACATGTCGTACGCGGTGTGTGCCAGCGTCCGCACCGACTTCGGATACGGCCGCTCGAACCGCTCGCAGACCCGGGCGGTCGCCAACGCCGCCTCGAACCGCCACTTACGCGAGCCGCTCACGAACGTCCGGGCCTGGAACAGATAACTCGATGCGGGGATCGTCACGCCGACCACCGTAGAACCTCCGACCCGCACAACGGGGGAGCGGCACCCCGCGCGCCACGCCGATCCCGCCCGTCCCGACCACATTCCTAAGGGAGTGTTAGGAACCGCCACAGACCCTTCCGCAACCGCTGTGACCCGAACCACTGTGGGGAGCGCACAGATCCACGCAGCGAAAGGAGTCCCGGGTGAGCACCACCTCGACGGGCGAACGCCGAGTCATCGGCAACGTGTTGAAAGGCTCGGTCGGCAACCTGATCGAGTGGTACGACTGGTACGTCTACGCCGCGTTCAGCGTGTACTTCGCGAAAGAATTCTTCCCCGAAGGCGACCCCACCGCCCAACTGCTGTCCACCGCAGCGATCTTCGCCGTGGGATTCCTCATGCGACCGATCGGCGGCTGGATCATGGGCCGCTACGCCGACCGGCACGGACGGCGCTCGGCGCTGACCCTGTCGGTCACCGTCATGGCCGTCGGCTCCCTCATCGTCGCCGTCACCCCCGCCTACGCGACCATCGGACTCGCCGCACCTCTTCTTCTCGTCCTCGCCCGCATGATGCAGGGACTGTCCGTCGGTGGTGAATACGCCACCAGCGCCACCTATCTCGCCGAAGTCGCCTCACCCGGACGCCGCGGGTTCTACTCGAGCTTCCAGTACGTCACCCTCGTCGCCGGCCAGCTCATCGCCCTCGGCGTCCAGATCGTCCTGCAGCTCACCCTCTCCGCCGAGGCCATGCAGGCGTGGGGCTGGCGCATCCCGTTCGTCATCGGCGCCGTCGCCGCCGTCGCCGTGATGTGGCTGCGCCGCACCATGGACGAATCCGAAGCGTTCACCGAGGAAGTCGCGGCCAAGAGCGCCGCCGACCTCCCGGAGGGCAAGCCCGAGCAGGGCGGCATCCGGATGCTGCTGCAGTACCCCCGCGAATGCCTGCTGGTGTGCGCGCTGACCCTCGGCGGCTGCGTGGCGTTCTACACCTACACCACCTACATGCAGAAATACATGATCAACACCTCCGGCATCTCCAAGGACACCGTCGCCTGGATCAACTTCGCTGCCCTGCTGGTGTTCATCGTCCTGCAGCCCATCGGTGGTGCCCTGTCGGACCGCATCGGCCGGCGCAAACTGCTCATCTTCTTCGGGGTCGGCGGCACCGTGCTCACCATCCCGCTGATGACCGTGCTCGGCAACACCACGAACCCGCTGATCGCGTTCGGTTGATGATGCTCGGCCTGACCGTCGTCACCGGCTACACCTCGGTCAACGCCATCGTGAAGACCGAACTGTTCCCCACCAAGGTCCGCGCGCTCGGCGTCGGCCTGCCCTACGCGCTGACCCTCGCGATCTTCGGCGGTACCGTCGAAACCGTCGCGCTCGCCCTCAAGCGCGCCGGCCACGAATCGCTATTCTTCTACTACGTGACCGGCTGCATCGCCATCTCGCTCGTCGTGTACTTCTTCATGCGGGAGACCTCCGACGGCTCACCCCTGGACCGCACGAGCACCCACACCGACACCCCCGACGAGCACGCCGACCTGGCCACCTCACGACACTGACCGAAAGGCAACCACGTGCAGATCGCGGTGGTCGAGGACGACGACGGAGTCGGCGACGCCCTCGTCGAAGCCCTCACCTCCCACGGCCACCGGCCGATCCGCATGCGGCGCGGCGCCGACCTGCTCCTCGGCCACCGAGACCTCGACGTCGTCATCCTCGACCTCGGCCTGCCCGACGCCGACGGCCTGCAGGTGCTCCGGCAACTGCGGGCCGTCAGCGACGTCCCCGTCGTGATCCTCACGCGCGCGCGACGAACGCTCGGTGGTGCGCGGCCTGCGCGGCGGTGCCGACGACTACCTCGTCAAACCGGCCCGCCTGGCCGAACTGCTCGCCCGCGGTCGACGTCGTCACCAACGGGCGCCACGCGCTGTCCGAGGCTCCCGCATCGTCCGGGCCGGCGACGTGGTCGTCGACCTCGACGCCCGCGAAGTCGAGGTGGGCGGCGAACCGGTCACCCTCACCCCGAAGGAATTCGACCTGCTCGCCGTCCTCGTCGCCCGACCCGGCGCCGCGGTCAGCCGCCAACAACTCATGGACGCCGTGTGGGGCGACGCCTACGTGGCGATCTCCCGGTCGCTCGACGTGCACATGACCGGGCTGCGCGCGAAACTCGCCCGCCCCGGACTCATCTCCACCATCCGCGGCTACGGCTACCGGTGGGGCAGCTGACATGCGCCGACGAGTCCTGGCGGTGCTGCTCGTCTTCGCGACCGTCGCCGTCGTCGCCTTCGCCGTACCGCTCGCCCTCGCCACCAGCGCCGGCCGCACCGCCGTCCTGGGAGCGAACCGGGAAGCCGACGCCCACCACTTCGCCACCCTCGCCGTCCAGATGCGCGCCCCCGGCAGCACCGCCCTGCTCGACGAGGAGGTGACCCGCTACCACCGGCTCTACGACGAAGGCGTGCTGATCGTCGACGCGCGCGGCGCACCCCGCGCGAGTGCGGACCTGACCCCGACCGACCCCGGTGTGCCGGAGGCGATCACCGCCGGTCTGCGCAACCAGAAACAGGGCATAGGCGGTCCGCTGACCCCGTGGTCCCCGCAGCGGTCCTGCTCGCCGTGCCGGTGGGCACCGGCGCCCTGTCGAAGGAGCCGTCGTCGTCGACGTGTCCACCGACGCCGCCCGCCACGACATCCGCACCTCGTGGCTGCTCATCGTCACCGGGGCGGCAGCGGCCCTTGCGCTCGTCACGATCCTCGCGATCGCCCTGTCGCGGTGGACGGTCCGCCCGCTCACCGCGCTCACCGCGCGGTCGCGGCGCTCACCGACAGCGTCCCGGCGCTGTATCCACGCTCACGGACCGGCGACGCCACCGTCTCGGTCCGGTATCACGGTCCACCGGAGGCACGGGAACTCACACAGCCTTCGACACCATGTCCGAGGCCGTCCGCACGTCCACCCGCGCCCAGAAGCAACTCATCGCCGACACCGCGCACCGACTCCGGAACCCGCTCGCCGCCCTGCACATCCGGCTCGACTCCCTCGAACCGCACGTCGCCGCCGCCGGCGCGGAGACCTACCGGCGGACGGCCGTCGAAGTCGACCGGCTCGGCGGCATCCTCGACGGTCTGCTCGCCCTCGCCACCGCAGAATCACCCATCGACACCACGGACACCGAAGGGCACGACGGGTGCGATGTCGGTGTCGTCGTCGCCGACCGTGTGGACGCCTGGTCCGATGCCCTGGCCGAGACCGGCATGACCGTCACCGTGACGAACCATCCGAACAGCGCCTGCACGCCTGCTTCTCCGCCGACCACCTCGCCCAGGTGCTCGACGTGCTGCTCAGCAACGCGAGCAAGTACGCCCGCGCGGCCACCGGGGTCCGCATCACCACCCGACACCACGGCGGGATGATCCGGATCCGCGTCGAGGACGACGGCGCTGGAGTCGCACCTGACGAGCTCGGCGCCCTCACCTCCCGGTTCTTCCGCGGGTCCGGAGCCGACGGGCCCGGCACCGGCCTCGGGCTGTCCATCGCAGTCGCGCTCGTCGAGAGCGGCGGCGGCACCCTCGACCTCGCCGCAGCCGTTCCGCACGGACTCGCCGTCACCCTGACACTGCCCGCCGACTCCCGCGCGGAGGCATCATGATCACCCGCCGTGATCTCCTGCGGTCCGTCGCGTTGCTGGCGGTGGGCGGAGCCGTCGCCGGCTGCACGCGCACCGGTGAGCGTGAGGAACTGATCCTGGCGGCAGGGGAGGAGGGCGGGTTCTTCTGGGAGTTCGCGGAACTCACCGCCGCCGCCGCCGACCGGGCGGGTCTTCCCATCGCGGTCGTGCCGGAACGCACCCCGGGATCGGTCACCAATCTCGCCGCGCTGACGGCAGGGGACGCGGAGCTGGCGCTGACCCTCACCGACGTCGCGGTGCGTGCCCACGACGAGGGCGCGCAGTTCACGGCGATCGGGCGGGTCTACGAGAATTACATGCAGTTGGCCGTGCGCGCAGACTCGCCGATCCGTGAGATCGCCCAGCTTCGGGGCGCACGGATCAGCCTCGGCGCTCCCGGATCGGGTGCCGAATTCACCGGCGAACGCATCCTCGACGTCGCCGGGCTCGCCGAGCCGGGAACCGTCACCCGCGTGCACCTGTCGATGGCCGACGCCGGTCGCGCGCTGGTGGACGGCGAGATCGACGCCGTCCTGTGGGCGGGCGGTGTTCCCACCCCGTCGTTCGCGAACGTGGGTGTTCCGCTGCGGCTGATCGATCTGTCCGTGCTCCTCGAACCGCTGCGGGCGCGATTCGGTCCGCGTTACGAACCGGTCCTCATCCAGCCCGGAACGTACGGGCAGCCGGACGCCGTCGCCACCATCGGCTTGGGCAATCTGCTGCTCGCCGGCGCCTCGGTGTCGGACGAGGCCGCCGCTGCGCTGGTCGATCTGCTCGTCGACCACGCCTCCGAACTCGTGCCGGCCCAGGCCACCGGCAGCCAGTTCCTCGACCGGCAATCGCTGATCGTCACCGCCGATGTCCCGCTGCATCCGGGAGCGGTGGCCGCGTACCGGCGCCATCACGGCTGACGAGACGGGGCGGCAGGGGAGAAGGACCCGAATTGTGCCGTCCCAAGGGCAGATAGTCGGGTGGAAGGCATGCGCTGGTGTCGTGGGGATGCAGTGCGGAGATCGGGCTCGCCCTCGAGGTTCGAGGAGATCGGGACCGGATCGGCTGTGGAGGGGACATGCGCGGGGCACAATGGAACCGTTCACTTCTGTGTACGTGAAATTTGTTGATTACCAACATGATTCATGGATAACGGTGA
Organism: Rhodococcus sp. IITR03; assembly: GCA_001017865.1. Next base: position 859,332 of record LATQ01000001.1, on the reverse strand, counting down.
TTATCCATCAAATGTGGAAGAGGCGAGAAGGGGTGATCGGTGGTCGCGGCACCCCGGGGGACGGGATGATCTCACACCACCAGCATGCGCATCGTCCGCGCGATCCAGTGCGCACAACATGCACGCGACGACGACACGGTGCTGTCGCAACGCCGCATCGGCGAACCGTGAGTCGTTGCAGTGTGCGCGTCGCTGCAGCATGGCACCGATGCATGAGCAGCCGAACGCGCGTCGAACGGATCGGTGGCTCGATCCGGTACGGGCGCCGGCGGGTTACGGCGGCGGGGTTCGGTCCGGAGGCGAGCCGGCCTCGGGTCGGAGGCCGGGTGACAGGTGGGACCCATCGTATCGATCCGGGTCGAACCAGGGAGCTCCGAATGTCTCGAACGCCCTTGCCGCACCTGGCCGGAGGAGGTCCGATTTCACTCTAGTTAACATAATGTAGATTATCGGCAATTTCGATACACGCCGCGACCTGGGGTTCCGCGCTGATAATCCGAGGTTCCGACGGGCGTCCGGATTCTTGTCTCTGCGGCGTCGTTGCGTGCACTGCCTCGCGTCACTGCCTCGCGTTGTGCGACATGTCGTCTATCGCGTGTTGCTCCCTTGCATCCCGCGGCATGCGAACAATCCCGCACCGACTCGCTCCCGGCATCCGAACTGCCACGCATCTGCCATGGCCGGCCCGCGCCGACCTGATCCACGGCCTGTGGTCCGCCCGGGGCCGCCGCCTCGCGCCCGTCTGCCGCTTCGGCGCCGAGGTGACCTTCCGGGCCTGCCGCCCTCGTCCCCTGCTCGTCCGCTCAACCGCCGTCAAAACGTCACAGTGACGTTTCCATATGGGCTCCGCGGTCCTGCGGTGAACGTGAATCTGCGCCGATTCCATCGGCGCGGCAGGGACGACGCGATCCGGGAGGTCGACCGTGACGCAACCACGGCTCCTGCGCTTCTGGGTGGTCTTCGTGATCACCATCGTCCCGTTCGATCCCCGGGGTATCGCGGTCGTCCTGACTCTTCTGCGGGTCGCGTTCCGTCGGGTCGATGGCGTGGACTCCCCTTCTCCCCTCCGGACGACCGGCCCTGAAACGTCACTGTGACGTATTGATCGCGGTGCACGGGAACTCGGTTCACCGGTGTCACGACGGTCGCCGCAACCGCCGCAACTGTGCGGACAGATAGTCCCGGGCACGACGATGGCCACCGACCCGGACGAGTTCGTCGGCGAGTTCCTCGAGCAGTCGCGTCAGCAGCTTCTCGTCGGGCGTCCAGCCGTCGCGCTGCCGGCACCGGTCGAGCCATTCGACCGGCGCGACGTGTCCGCGGTCGGCGTTGCAGCGTCGGCACGCGGCGACCTCGTTGGCGGTGATACTCGGCCCGCCCTTCAGCCGCGGCACCAGATGATCGGTGGTCGGGGTGATCAACCGCCCGAACTCCCGTCCGCACCACAGGCACCGCCCCTCCTGACGGTCGAGGGCGAGCGAGAGTCGGGTGACGCGGTCCATCCTTCGATCGTGGCCCATCGGCGCCGCCGGGGTCGCCGATGGGCCCGATCCGGTGTGCCGACGAGTGACTCAGGGGCGTGCTTCGAGGACGAGATTGAAGGGAGTTTCGGTGGCGCGCCGGGAAGGTGCCGAAGCCGGCTTCGGCGGCGACGTCACCGAGCC
>LATQ01000001.1:852438-857568 GCA_001017865.1 Rhodococcus sp. IITR03 | reverse complement strand
GGCGCCGCATCGAGGCCCGCCTGGTCGAGGAGTCCAGCCCGCGAGCAGATCGTTCTCGGCGACCGGCACGGCAGCAGCGGCGCTGCCGGCGGCTTCGAGCAACAGGGCGGCCTCCAACCATCCCGCGCCGCTTCCGCCGCTCTCCTCCGAACCGGTGAGCCGATCGAGGCCGAGCTCGGTGAGGGTGCTCCACAGGGCACGATCGAGTTCGACGACCTCACCGATCCGATGGTCGTCACCCGAGGTGAACACCTCGGACAGCATCTGTGCGAAGTCGCGTAGTTCCGTCGACTGCAGTGCGTCCTGTCCGCTCATCTCATCCCCAATCCTCGTGCGATGACCCCACGGAGGATCTCGCTCGTGCCGCCGCGCAGTGTGAAGCCCGGTCGTTGCATGACACCTGCCCGGACGAGCTCGGCCAGATGGTTGTCGGCCGCGGTGTATCCCGCGATCTCATCGGCGAGATCTGCCAGATCACCCTCGGTCTTCGTGCCGAGCACCTTCACGACCGACGCCGCGAGTTCGGCGTTCTCGCCGCGTTCGAGGGACTCGGAGACCGCGGTGGACATGCGGTGCAGGCCCGCCATGCGCCCGATGGTCGCTCCGATGCGGGTGTCCGCCTCGACGCTGCCGTCGGCCACACCGTGCACGAGGGATTCGAGTATCCCGAAGGTCGACAGGAAACGCTCGGGACCGCTGCGCTCGTAGCCGAGCTCGCTCGTCACCTGTTCCCAGCCGGCACCGATCTGCCCGAGCACCAGGTCGTCCGGGACGAAGACGTCGTCGAGCAGCACCTCGTTGAAGTGGTGGTCGCCGGACATCGACAGGATCGGGCGGATGGTCACGCCCGGGGAGTCGAGCAGCACGATGAACTGGCTCAGCCCGTCGTGGCGGTGTGCCGGATCGAGCGGTGCGGAACGCGCGAGGCCGAAGAAGGCGTCGGCGTGGTGCGCCCCGGACGTCCACAGCTTGGTGCCGGAGATCCGCCACCCACCGTCCACCTGCGTGGCCTTCGTCTTGACGCTCGCGAGGTCGGATCCGGAGTCGGGCTCGGACATGCCGATGGCCCAGCAGATCTCACCGGCCGCGATGCCCGGCAGGAACCGCTTCTTCTGCTCCTCGGTGCCGTACTTGAGCAGCGACGGTGCGGCCTGACGGTCGGCGACCCACTGAGCGGCGACCGGCGCGCCCACCGCGAGCAGCTCCTCGGTGACGACGAAGCGCTCCATGAAGGTTCGTCCGTGTCCGCCGTACTCGACGGGGATCGTCATGCCGACCCAGCCGCGAGCGGCGAGCGCGCGCGTGAACTCGGGGTTCCATCGCGTCAGCCAGGTGTCGATGCCCGGGGTGAACACGCCCTCGTCGATCTGTTCCTTCAGGAACGCCCGTACCTCGGCACGGAGTTCCGTCAGTGCCGGGTCGGGGGTGCCCGCCCTCGGCACGAGTCGTGCACTCATCGTGAATCTCCTTCTCCACCGGTGATGGTGGGACACAGCAGCGCCAGCGACAGGTCCGCGTAGCGTTCGGCGATCTCGTCCGGGCCGTCCGGGCCAGCGGGGTCGTACCAGTTGGCGATCGCCGAGACCATCGCCAGGATCGATCGACGGCAGTCGTCGGGATACTTCGTGGTGAAGACGCCTTGTGCGACACCGCGATCGATGATGTCGCGGATCCGCCTCCGGCCGTCGCGCCGACGCTCCTCGTACAGTCGCGCACCCTCGGGTTCGAGGTTGCGCACCTCCGTCGCGATCATGCGACCCTGCTCGGGGAACTGCGTGCGGAAGATGACGTTCCCCTTGACGAACGCGCGGATCTGCTCGACCGGATCGTCGCCGGCGCGGGCGAGTTCGGCGTCGCAGACCGCGTCGTAGGTGTCGACGCCGTCGAGCAGGATCGCCAGCAGCAGATCCTGTTTGTTCTTGTAGTGGTAGTACAGGGCGGACAGGCTCACGCCGGCTTCCTGCGCGATAGTCCGGATCGACGACGAGCCGTATCCGTTGCGCACGAATTCCTTCCGGCCCGCCTCGATGAAGACGCGCTGTTTCGGCGACAGCACTCTCACGACAGCGCTCCGGTATCGGCGTACTGCGCGATCAGCTCGCCGAGCGTGCCCTTGACCATCTTGCCCGTCGGCGTGCGCGGCAGTTCGTCGACGAACCGCACGTGCCGGGGGCACTTGAAACGCGAGAGGCGTTCCCGGCAGAACCCGATGATGTCGTCCTCGAGCTCGTCGGATCCGTCCACATCGGGGACGAGCTGCACGAACGCTTCGACGCGTTCACCGCGGTCCGCGTCCGGCACACCGACCACCGCGACATCCGCGATCGACGGGTGCAGCGCGAGGACGTTCTCGATCTCCTGCGGGTAGATGTTCACCCCACCCGAGATGATCGTGAACTTGTCGCGCCCGGTGAGGAACAGATAGTCGCCCTCGTCGAGATATCCGATGTCTCCGGTCGTGTACCAGTTACCCTCGAAGGGGTGCCTGGTGGATGCCGTTTTCTCCGGATCCTTGTGGTACTCGAACGAGAAGTCGTCCCGCTCGAAGTAGACGGTGCCGATCTCCCCCGTGGGCAGCCGGTTGCCGTTCTCGTCGCAGATCCGCGCCAGCCCGAGTGTGCCCGGGCCGCCGGTCTTCCCGACCGTTCCAGGTTTGTCGAGCCATTCCTGCGGGGTGACGAGAGTATTGCCGATCGCCTCGGTCGCGGAATAGTACTCGTAGACGATCTCGCCCCACCACCGCATGAGTTCCTGCTTGACCTCGACCGGGCACGGCGCCGCCGAATGCAGTGCGCACCGCATCGACGACAGGTCGTAGCGCTCCCGGACGCGCGGGCAGTTTCAGCAGGCGCACGAAATGCGTGGGCACCCACTGGCTGTGGGTCACGCGATAGCGTTCGATGCACGCGAGACTGTGCTCGGGGTCGAACCGCTCCATGAGCACGACCGTGCCACCGAGTGCCTGCGTCGACACGCCGTACCGCAAGGGCGCGGCGTGGTAGATCGGTGCCGGTGACAGGTAGACGGTGTTCTCGTCGAAACCGAAGCGGCGCACCTGCTTCAGCAGCGGAGGACCGGGCTCGTCACCGACCTGGGCACCGGAGAGAGCGGGCTTGATGCCCTTGGGGCGACCGGTGGTGCCGGAGGAGTACAGCATGTCGCTGCCCCGCGGCTGATCGGCCATCGGGGTGACGGGAAGACCCGCCACCTCCTCCTCGTACACGAGATGTCCGGGCACCTCTCCCCCGAAGGCGACGCGGTGCGTCACCTTCGGGGTGAGCGGCGCGATCGCCTCGGCGAGTTCGGCGAGAGGCGCCGAGACGACGAGCACCTTCGCGTCGCAGTCGTCGACGATGTACGCGGCCTCGACGGGAGCGAGGTGCGTGTTGACGAAGGTGACGTAGACGCCCGATCGAACTGCACCCCAGTACAATTCGAATGCCGTGGCGTCGTTGACGGTGACGACCGCGATGTGGTCGCCCTTCCCGACGTCGTGTGCGCGCAGCCAGTGCGCGAACCGGACGGACGCGTCCTCGAGTTCCCGATAGGTGAGCGTCCGTCCGGTCGCGGCCTCGTGCACGGCGGGCCGGTCCGGGGCGACGGCGGCGTAACGGCCCGGGTACATCCCTACAGCCCCAGGTCCTTGGAGATGATCGTCTTCATGACCTCGCTGGTGCCACCGTAGATCCGGGTCACGCGGGTGTCGGCGTACAGCCGGGCGATCGGGTACTCGGTGATGTAACCGTAGCCGCCGTGCAGCTGCAGACACTTGTCGATGACGCGACCGGAGACCTCGGTGCAGAACAGCTTCGCGCGGGCCGCGTCGGCGACCGTGAGTTCCTTGCGGTCGAGCAGTTCGAGGCAGTGGTCGACGTAGACACGCGCGGCCTGGGTCTCGGCCGAGCACTCGGCGAGCACGAACTTGGTGTTCTGGAACGACGCGACCGGCTTGCCGAACACCTTGCGTTCCTTGGTGTAGGCGATCGCGTGCGCGATGGCGGCCTCGGCGAAGCGACCTGGTTCAGGGCGATGCTCAGACGCTCCTGCGGCAGGTTGTGGGTGAGGTACCCGAAGCCCGCGCCTTCCTCGCCGAGGAGGTTCTCGACCGGCACCTTCACGTCGGTGTACGACAGTTCGGCGGTGTCCTGCTGGTGCAGGCCGATCTTGTCGAGCTTGCGGCCCACCGCGAAGCCCTCGCTGTCGGTGGGCACCGCGATGATCGACAGGCCGCCGCGGCGGTTCTCGGGATCGAACGGGCTGGTGCGGCAGACCGTGAGGATGAGGTCGGCGGTGACGCCGCCGGTGATGAAGGTCTTCGCGCCGTTGATGATGTAGTGCTTGCCGTCCTCGGACAGCTTCGCCGAGGTCGCGATGTTGGCGAGGTCCGAGCCGGTGCCGGGCTCGGTCATCGCGATCGCGGTCATGATCGAGCCGTCGGCGAAGCCGGGCAGCCAGCGCTGCTTCTGCTCCTCGGTCGCGTATTCGAGCAGGTAGGGCAGGATCAGGCAGGCGTGCACCGTGTAGGAGCCGAACGAGACTCCAGCGCGCGCAACCTCTTCGAAGACGATCGTGTTGAACTTGAAGCTGGACTCGCCGCCTCCGCCGTACTCCTCGGGGACCTGGATTCCCAGGATGCCGAGTTCGCCCAGCCGGCGGAAGAATTCGCGGGGCGGGCGACCCATCTCGTCCCATTCCTCGCGATGCGGCGCGACCTCACGTTCGATGAAGTCGCGCACCATCTTCCGGAACTGATCGTGTTCTTCGGTGAAGATCGTCCGCTGCATGGCTTGTCCTCCGGGGTGTGGGGGAAGGAGAGGGGAAGGTCAGTTACCGGTGAAGTTGCCGGTGCGTCGTTCGAGGAACGCCGAGAGGGCTTCGCGGTGGTCCTCGCTGTGGTGCGAGAGCGCCTGGAGGGAGGCCGACAGTTCGAGGAGCGTGTCGAGATCGACGCGTTGGCCCTCGCGCAGCAGCTTCTTCGTCATGCGCAGTGCGTTCGGGGGGTTGACGGCGACGCGGGCGGCGAGCGCGTTCGCGGCGTCGAGGAGCTGCTCGGGTTCGACGACCTGCGAGACCATGCCCCAGTCGAGAGCGGTCGCGGCGTCGACGCGGTCGCCGGTGGAGCCATCTCGC
>LATQ01000001.1:847954-852338 GCA_001017865.1 Rhodococcus sp. IITR03 | reverse complement strand
AGCCGGGGGATCCATCGCGTCGATGGGGCGCGACCAGGTGACGCGGGTCGTGATCTCCCAGGCCGTCGATTCGGGCCGGACGGCGACGGCTTCGCGGATCTCGTCGAGACGGACCTCGTGGTGGTCCATGAGTTGGCGTGCACGCTCGGTGATTCCGCGGAAGCGGTACTCGTGAGCCGGTAGTACCTCACAGTCCGGCAGGGCCGTCGTCGCGTGCAGCGACAACAGGTAGCGGTGCAGTGGGTCGCCCAGTTCGCCGGGGCCCGAGGAGATGTTGGGGCTGATGCGCGGGAGCATGTGGTCGCCGCTGAACAACAGGTCGCGGTCGCGGTCGACGAACGCAAGATGTCCGGGTGTGTGGCCGGGTGTCCACACCGCTTCGATGTTCCATCCGGGGAGATCGAGTCGATCACCGTGGGCGAGAACTACATCGGCGCTCTCGCCTTCGGGGAAGCGCACGAGTTCGAAGCGGGCGGCTTCGACCACCTCGGACGGTGCGCCGAGCCCGGTGAGATCCACGCGCCATGCTTCCTTGTCGGCGGCGACATCCTCCGGGGTGAAGTGCCCGAGGGCGGTGGCGTCGGCGGCGTGCATCGCGATGACGGCGCCGGTCGTCTCCTTCAGGCGGGGTGCCAGACCGAAATGGTCGGGATGCAGGTGGGTGATCGCCGCGTAGCGCACGTCGGTGATGTGGTGGCCGGTCGCGGCGACACCGGCGACGAGGGTGTCCCACGACTCCTCGGTGTCCATACCGAGGTCGATCAGAGCGAGACCGTCGTCGAGTGCGAGCGCATACGAAAGTACGTATCGCAGCGGGTTCTTCGGCATCGGGACCGGGATCGACCACAGTCCCGGACGCACTTCCTCGACGGGCGGCAGTACTCCGGCGGCCCATGCTTCACGCTGGACGGCGCCGAGGTCCTCGGTGACGATCATGGCGTCGTTCCCTCCTGCACGGGAGCGAACTCGTTGCGCAGTGTGCGCTTGAGGATCTTTCCGCTCGCGTTGCGGGGCAGTTCGTCGACGAAGTGGATGTGCCGGGGCTTCTTGTAGGACGCGAGTCGCTCCACCGTGAATTGGAGGAGTTCGTCCTCGGTCGGGCGGGATGCGCCCGGCGCGACCCGCACGACGGCGGTGACGGCCTCACCCCAACGGTCGTCGGGCACACCGACGACGGCGACCTCCGCGACGGCGGGGTGTTCGGACAGGACGGATTCGACCTCGATCGGGTAGACGTTCTCGCCACCCGAGATGATCATGTCCTTCACGCGGTCGGTGACGAACAGGTAGCCGTCGGAGTCGATGTGTCCGGCGTCGCCGGTGCGCAGGAAACCGTCGGCCGTGAACAGGGCCGCGTTCTCGGCGTCGCGACGCCAGTAGCCCGACGTGTTGTTGCGCGACCGGCAGACGATCTCGCCGGTCTGACCGTCGGGAAGCGGTTCACCTGTAGCGATGTCGCGGATCTCGACCTCGACACCGGGGAGCGGGCTGCCGGCCGAACGCAGCAGGTACGAGCGGGATCCGTGCGGGTCGTGGTCGTCGGCACGCAGGGCCGTGAGGGCACCCATCGTCTCGGTCATGCCGTAACGCTGGACGAAGCGGCAGCCGAGGGTGTCCATGGCGCGGGCGAGCTGGGTGGGCGTGACGGGGGAGGCGCCGTAGGCCACCAGGCGCAGCGTCGACAGGTCGTAATCCGACAGGTCGGGCATCTCCACGAGCATGTTGATCACCGACGGCACGAGGAATGCGTGGGTGATGCCGTGCTCGGAGATGGCTGCCGCCACGAGGTTCGGGCGCATCTCGCCGAGCAGCACCAGGTGCAGACCCGCCGACAGGGTCGTGCTCATCCAGCCGGCGCCGGCGATATGGAACAGGGGCAGCGCGTCGAGGGACACCGAGTCCTCGGTGAACTCGTACAGCGCGAAGTTCTGCGGTTCGTTGAACAGGTTGTGATGTGTCGCCACAACACCTTTGGGACGACCGGTGGTTCCCGAGGTGTAGAGCTGCAGCACCTCGGTCCGCGGGTCGTCGCCGAAGCCGGGGTCGATGTCGTCACCGGAGGCGACGAAGTCGTCCCACGAGCGTGCGCCGGGAACGGTAGAGGCGTCGCCGACCACGACGATCTGTGCGTCGGGTAGGACCGCGGTGGCAGCACGGGCGGATGCGGCGAACTCGTCCTCGACGATCAGGACGTCGAGCTGCGCGTCGTCGGCGATGTCGGCGATCTCGTCCGGATTCAGGCGCCAGTTGAGCGGGGTGAAGACGAGCCCGGCCTTGGCGCAGCGACGAACGAGGCCGCGCCGGGCAGGCCCATGCGCAGCAGCGCACCGATGCGCATGGACGTCGCCGGAACGGTCGCGAGTGCCGAGGCGACCCGGTTGGTGAGCGCGTCGAACTCGGAGTAGGTGAGGGTCGTTCCGCCGGAGCTGACCGCCGCACGATCCGGATGCTCGACTGCCAGCTGCCGGATTCGGTTGGGAAGGTGCAACTCGCTCACATCACGCTCCTGATCGACACGGCCGACGCGCGGACATGCCGTCCACGCCGGTCCAGTCGATCACGACCGTGACTGCTGCCACAAAGACCTGCAGCCGTACGAAACGTTAGGACAAACCTATGGGCGCACACCGAGACCGACGTCGTGTGCGAAATCCCCGACGAATCTCGCACACGACGTCGGTCTCGATGCGTCGATCAGTCGATCTGCAGTTCGCCCATCCGGGCCCACTCGGTGCCCGGAATCTCCGTGTTGAGGATGCGTGGAGTCTCGCTCAGCGCCGGCCGCATCGCGTCGAGTCCCTTGCGGAAGTGATCGGACTTCACGTGCTCGGCCCCGGCATCTCCGTCGCGGAACGCCTCGACGAGAACGAATTCGGACGGATCGTCCACGCTGCGGGACCAGTCGAACCACAGGTTCCCCGGTTCGCTGCGAGTCGCCTCGGTGAACTCCGCGGTGGTCTCGAGCCAGCTGTCCTGGTACTCGGGCTTCACCTTGAAACGGACCACGATGAAGATCATCTCGCCTCCGGTCAGTAGATGTTCGAGGGACGGATCATGCCTTCGGCGAGGTCGCCGAAGCCCGGCGCGGGGATCGCCCCGGGATTACCCATGACCTCCTCGACCACGGCGGTCTCGGTGGTGATGAGCAGGGCCGCGATCGACGCCGCGCTCTCGAAGGCCGCCCGGGTGACCTTGAACGGGTCGATCACGCCCTCGTCGAACATATCGCCGTACTCACCGGTGAGGGCATTGAATCCGTGACCGAGCGGCAGACCCTCGACGACCTCGGCGACCTGGTCGCCGTCGAAGCCCGCATTGATCGCGATGCGGCGCATCGGTTCGGCGAGCGCCCGCCGCACCACGTCGCGTCCGACCGCTTCGTCGCCCGGAAGGTCGAGGTCGGCCAGTGCCCGGTGTGCCTGCCCGAGCGCCGTGCCGCCACCGGCGACGACACCCTCCTCGAGAGCCGCGCGGTCGCGGCGAGTGCGTCCTCGACCCGCAGCATCCGCTCCTTGAGTTCGACGCTGGTCGCGCCACCGACCTTGATGACCGCGACACTGCCGGTCAGCCGTGCCAGCCGCAATTGCAGCGCGTCCTGATCGGCGTCGATGCGGGCGCGCCGCAGCTGGGTCTCGAGCTGCGCGATGCGGGCCTGCACGAGATTCGGATCGCCGTGACCCCCGACGATCGTCGTGTCGTTCTCGGTGACCGTGATGCGATCGCACGAGCCAGGTGCTCACGCGTGACCTCGGACAGTTCGATACCGGTGTCCTTGGCGACGACGTGACCGCCGAGCGCCACCGCGAGATCCTCGAGTTCGGCGACCCGCCGGTGCCCGAAGCCCGGGGCGCGCACGACGACGGACTGCATCGTCTTGTGCATGTTGCCGCCGACGAGCAGGTGCAGCGCCGGTCCGTCGACGTCCTCCGCCAGCACCACCAGCGGCCGGTCGGCGCGCTTGGCCGCCTCGATGCTCGGCATGATGTCCTGCACGTGGCTGATCTTCTTGTTGGTGAGCAGCACCAGCGGGTTCTCGTGGACCGACTCCATGCGCTCGGGGTCGGTGACCATGTAGCCGGAGATGTAGCCGTGGTCGAACTCGATGCCGTCGACGACGTCCACCGACATGCCGAGCGTGTCGGACTCTTCGGTGGTGACGATGCCGGAGCGTCCCACATGCGCGACGGCGTCGGCGATGACCTCACCGATCGCGTCGTCGTCGCTGGCGGCGAGGGTCGCGATGCGGGCGAGATCCTGCCGGTCGCGGATCTGCACGGCGTGGGCCCGCACGGCGTCGACGACGACGGGCACGGTGCGTTCGATGCCGCGACGCACACGCATCGGGTGGCGCCCGCCTCGACCGCCCGGAGCCCTTCGCGGCCAT
>LATQ01000001.1:843326-847854 GCA_001017865.1 Rhodococcus sp. IITR03 | reverse complement strand
CGATCGTAGATTGTCCAGATGCTCGGAGTGTCTGGACAGTTGAACGTCATGCCGCACCACTACACCGCCGCGGTGCACAGCTGTCGGACATGCTTGCGGCTATTGCGGTCCACAATTGGGGTGTGTCCGGCACAGGGCATCCCCTCGACGTGCAGCTCGTCGACCCAGATGCAGCACTCGAACTCCGGTGCCCCATCGAGTTCCTCGAGGACGACGTGAGCGCAGCGGCGCCCGTCGTGTTCGTGGTAGCCAAGGACCACTGAGATCCGCTCGAGTGGGGTAGCGCGCAGGAACGGCACGATGGTTGCTGCGCTGGCGACGTACCAGCCGTGGTCGACGGCGACTTTCATACCGAGCATGGGCAGCCCGTAGAGGAGGGCGAAGCCGAGGAGGGGAATGAGTACGCACAGTGCGCGCTCTACGATGGTCTGACGGTTCATCGGAAGCATCTCCGTTGGGCCGAGGCCCTGGATTCGGGAGGGAAGCCCGATCCGGGGCCGTTCTGTATCGGCTCCAAGACAGACGATTCTGCACGGATTCTGCACGTGCTCTACAGTCAGAGCCGGAAACCGGCCCTGACGTGCAGAGATGTTGTGCCCCCGGCAGGATTCGAACCTGCGACACCCGCTTTAGGAGAGCGGTGCTCTATCCCCTGAGCTACGGAGGCGTCCGGCCGGGCGGAGCCGACCTTGGCGCGTTGTGAGTGTAGCCGCCGGGCACGTGCCGTAACCAAGCGCCCGCTCTCGAGACTCTCGAGGCGATGCGTACGACCTGCAGGTTCCCGCCGATTGAGATCAAGGAAAGGTAACACTGGCCTTTCCCTATACCGTTTTGTTACCTTGGGTCGCCAGGAGCGGCCGGGGGATACCCGGTCGAAGTCGGGACGAAACAAGGGACACACTGTGGGACGCCATCAGCGCACACGCGAAGACGCAGCATTCGACCTCGAGCCGATTCGCGTGCCGTCCCCCGGCAAGGGCCGTCACCGCGTCGAGCCCACCGGTACGTCCGCTCCGGTCAAGGCCGCCACCGTCGCCGCTGCCACGGGTGCCTTCTTCGCCGTCGGCTCGCAGATCGGCGCCGGCACCGCTGCCGCGCATCCCGGCCACGACCACGTCCAGGCCGAGGCTCCCACGCCCAGCCTGCCCTTCGAGCTTCCCGCGGCCTGCTGCCCGAGGGTGTCGAGATCCCGGCCATCCCCCGGCATCACCACCCCGGCCGAGCAGGCGCGCCCGAGCTTCCGGCCGAGGTCACCGGCTTCCTCGATCAGTTCTCGGGTCCCAACTGGCTCGATCAGCTCAACCCGGCTTCTCCCTCCGCCGTCCAGCCCGTCTCCGGCACCCTCACCTCCGACTGGGGTCCGCGCTGGGGCGCCCACCACGGCGGCATCGATATCGCAGCCCCGATCGGAACGCCCATCAAGTCCGCGGCCAACGGCACGGTCCTCGACGCCGGACCGGCTTCCGGCTTCGGCCAGTGGGTCCGCGTCCTCAACGACGACGGCACCACCGCCGTCTACGGTCACGTGAGCACCTACCAGGTCTCGGCCGGTCAGCGTGTCAACGCCGGCCAGCAGATCGCCACCGTCGGCAACGAGGCTGGTCCACCGGACCGCACCTGCACTTCGAGGTGTGGGACACCGACGGCACCAAGATCAACCCCAACGCGTGGCTGAGCGATCGCGGCGTCGTCACCGACTGGGGCGGCTACCGCGCCGTCTGATCCCACCCGCAGTATTCGATCCCACCCCCACGGCACGCCGTCTGATCCCACCCCCGGCGTGAGCGCGCGCTAGGCTTGGCTCGACAGACCGCGCGCCGACCCGGGGGTTCCATTGGGAGCTGAGATATCCGCTCGTTCGTTCACCGGGGAAGACCGGCGGATGTTCCGGAGCAAGGTTCGCGACTGCATGAAGGCTCTCGAGCGGATGCTTCGAGAGGACGTCTTCGTCGACGTGCACTCGTCACCCGAACCACATCTCGGCATGGAGATCGAGTTCAATCTCGTCCGCGACGACATGTCGCCCGCGATGTCGAACCTCGAGGTGCTCCAGGCGATCGACGATCACGCGGTCTTCCAGACCGAACTCGGCCAGTTCAACGTCGAGATGAACGTCGAGCCGCGACGTCTCACCGGCGACGAACCCTTCGAACTCGAAGAGTCGCTGCGGTCGTCACTGCGGCGCGCCGACGAGCGGATGCACCTGCACGACGCGCAGCTGGTCATGATCGGCATGCTGCCCACACTCGAACTCGACGATCTCGAACGGGGCCGGATCACCGCCAATCCCCGCTACGAAGCGCTCAACGAGCAGATCTTCGCGGCGCGCGGCGAGGACATCGAACTCGATCTCGACGGTGTTCCGCTTCCTGGCAGGGATGCCGTGGAAACCCTTCGGCAGATATGAATTCGGTGGTCCCCGAGGCGGCTTGCACGTCCCTGCAGCTGCATCTGCGGATCGCTCCCGAGGATTTCGCGACGCATTGGAACGCCGCTCAGTGCCTGGCCGGAGCGCAGGTCGCGCTCGCGGCGAACTCGCCCTTCCTCGCCGGCAAGGCGCTGTGGCACGAGAGCCGGATCCCGTTGTTCGCGCAGGCAACCGACACGCGTCCGCTCGAACTGCGGAACCAGGGTGTCCGTCCCCGCGTGTGGTTCGGTGAGCGGTGGATCGACTCCGTCCTCGACCTGTTCGAGGAGAACTCCCGCTACTTCACGGCTCTCCTGCCGGAGGTCTCGGACGTCGATCCGATGGCCGAACTCGACGCCGGCCGGATTCCCGAGCTGCGCGAATTGCAGATGCACAACGGCACCATCTACCGGTGGAACCGGCCCGTCTACGACATCAGCGACGGCCATCCGCACCTGCGCGTCGAGAACCGTGTGCTCCCTGCAGGACCGACCGTCCTCGACACCATGGCCAACGCCGCCTTCTACTACGGGACGCTGCGCGCCCTCACCGACGCCGACGAGCCGCTCTGGCGCGACCTCAGCTTCGACGCCGCCGAGCGGAACCTCGTGCTCGGTGCGAAGTTCGGTCTCGACGCGAAGCTGTACTGGCCGCGCACCGGATGGGTCGGCGCCGACGAACTCGTGCTGCGGTGCCTGTTGCCGCTCGCGCACGAGGGCCTCGAGGCATACGGACTGTCGGCGGCGGTCCGCGACCGCTATCTCGCATCGTCGAGGGGCGTGCACTGACGCGGCAGACCGGGGCGGCGTGGCAACGACGGCAGGTGGCCCGGCGCGAGGCTGCCGGCGAGAACCGTCGCACCGCCCTGCTCGGGATGATGAAGGACTACGTGCAGAACATGACCTTGGGCACTCCCGTCCACGAGTGGGAGTGACGGCCCTACAGTTGCAGGGTCCGCGTCACGGCCACCGTCGGCTGGACGACGACGCGATCCGCGGGTGGCTCGAAGCCGGGTACTTCGCCGAGATCGTCACCGAGATCGGCGACGCGGACGCCGAGGCGGCTCTCGAGCATGCTCAACGTCAGCTCGACCTCGATCCCGTCGGGGCCGGGAGCCAGAACAGGAAACCGAAGTCGTCGGACGGTTCGGCGCGGAAGCCGTCCACCGTCGCGCCGTGGACGTGGGCGGTGGTGTTGTCGATCCACAGTCCGACGGCCTGGGCGTTCCTCGGTGAGCTCAACCGCAGTCGTATCTTCCGGGCGCTTCCGCCGGTCGTGTCCTCGAGGATCTCGACCTCGGGCGCCTCGAGGTCGGCAACCGGAGCGGGCCCGTGGTACATCGGACGGTGCTCCCGCCACGGGAAGGCGGTGGGGAGCGATTCGGGACCGGTGGTGAGCAGCCCTTCGCTCCAGTCGGATCTCGGGCCGTCCGGCGATCCCCACACCGCGGCACCCCGATCGGCGTCGAGCGAGTACCAGAGGTATTCCTGCCGGGGATCGGTCGCCCCGTCCCGGTTGAGGTAGCCGGCGAGCAGCGTGCCCACCAGGACGATCGCGATCGTGCCCGTCGCGGAGACGACGAGCCCACGGGTGGTCGACGCGAACGGCTCGCACAACGGGAGCAGCGCGGCGAACGTGAAGGCGACGAACAGACCGGCCACCGGCGCCCCGTAGAGGAGTCCGGCGTCGAACGACACCAGCACGGCGGGCAGGCCGAAGATCAGCGAGCCGAGTGCGCCGAGGGCGATCGTGACGAGCGGCCACACCGTGTCGCGCTGCGGGAGGAGCAGCGCCACCAGCAGACCCAGCGCTGCCGGCAGAGTGAGCACGAGCAGAGTCAGCGGCACACCGGCGAAGGGGATACCGGCGAGAGCGAGCACTGCGACGAGCGTGAACGCTCCGCACGTGAGGGCGGCAGCCGGACGGCCGCGGCCCCACCACGATCGCGCGACCAGCAGTACGCCGAGGGCCGCGACGACCGCCGCGAACTGGAAGACACCCGGCCGGTAGGCTCGTCGGCGACCGGGGCGGCCATGCCCGGATCGACGGTCTGCACGATCCACCACGGCAGCCACGCCGCGCCCGCCGCGAGGACGGCGGCGAGTAGGGACACGGCCCACG
>LATQ01000001.1:834635-843226 GCA_001017865.1 Rhodococcus sp. IITR03 | reverse complement strand
GAAACACCAGACCGACCGGCTCGCCGGCAGGGGTGGCGGGAGAAGCGCGCGCCGGTGCGTGCTGCACGACGCCGTCGATCTCGATCAGCGACCCGCGTGCGACGAGATGCTCGTTCTTCTCCGCCTCGGCCCAGGTGAGGACCGGGGAGACGCAGGCATCGGTACCGAGGAAGATCTCGGTCCACTCGTCGCGGGTCTTCGACAGGAACTTGTCGGTGAAGATCTTCTTCATCTCCGCCCAGCGGGAGGTGTCGAGCTGGTGCGGCAGGTCGGCCGGATCGAGCTCGAGGCCCTGCAGCAGCAGCGCGTAGAACTGCGGCTCGATGGACCCGACGGCCATGTACTTGCCGTCCTTGGTCTCGTAGACCTCGTAGAACGGGGCGCCGGTATCGAGCATGTTGACGCCGCGCTCGTCCGACCACGCGCCGCGACCGCGGAACGCCCACATCATGTGCGAGAGAGCGAGGGCGCCGTCGACCATCGCCGCGTCCACGACCTGGCCCTTGCCGGAGGTCTGACGCTCGACGAGGGCGGACAGGATGCCGAACACGAGGAACATCGAACCGCCACCGAAGTCGCCGACCATGTTCAGCGGCGGCACCGGGCGCTCACCCTGGCGGCCGATGGCGTGCAGGACGCCGGTCAGCGAGATGTAGTTGATGTCGTGGCCGGCCGCGTTGGCGAGCGGGCCCTCCTGGCCCCAGCCGGTCATGCGGCCGTAGACGATGCGCGGGTTGCGCTCGAGGACCACATCCGGCCCGAGGCCGAGCCGTTCGGTGACGCCGGGACGGAAGCCCTCGATGAGGACGTCGGCGCGCTCGAGCAGGGTCAGGACCTTCTCGATGTCGGCGGGATCCTTGAGGTTGGCCTCGACGATGCGACGGTTGCGCTGAATCGGATCGCGCTGTCCCTCCTGCGGGATCTCGCCGGGGCGCTGCACGATGACGACATCGGCGCCGAGATCGGCGAGCAGCGTCGCGGCGTGCGGGCCGGGACCGAGACCCTTGAACTCGACGACGCGGACACCCGCGAGCGGACCCTTCTTCTCAACAGCTTCAGCGGACACTCGACGAACCTCACTCCGATACGTAGGGACTGTCGAAACGGAGAGTACCTTAGCGAGCGTTCAGAATATGGTTCCGGTCACGCGGAGCGGATCACTCCTCGTACAGGTCCGCCTCGCTCAGTCCGGTCGCCTCGAAGGCCTCCGCGAGATCGGTGTGCCGGACGACGGTGACCACCTGGTCGTCGACCACCCGGAAGGCGATCGCTCCTCACGAGGACCCGGATCGGACGCCCAGGTCGCCGTCTCCTCGACCACCACGACGCCCCGGTGGACGAACATGCGGCCCGGCTGCAGCGTGACGCCCGCCGTCGTCGCCCACTCGCGCAGCTCGTCGAGTCCTTGGTCGGGATCGTCGTCGGGGGTGGGCAGCACGATGTCGTCGCTCGACAACTGCACGAGGGTATCGATGTCGTTGCTGTTCACGGCGTCGTGCCAGGCCAGGACCGTGGCGATCTCCGAGGTGCTCATGATCGAGAGCCTAGTCGCCGGAACGCGGAGGTGGGGGCGTGAATCCGTCGAATCCGCTGTCGCGCTCGGGCGCTCCGGCGCACAGTGGACGTATGACGATCACCGGCCAACTCGTGAGCTTCATCCCGAGCACCGACCTCGACGTCTCGGAGATGTTCTACGTCGACACCCTGCGCTTCCGGAAGCTCTCCCGCGACCCCTTCGCACTCGTCCTCGACGGAGGCGACGGTGCGCCGATCCGGGTGACCCTCGTGCAGTCACGCGAGGAGACCGGCTACACCGTGCTGGCTGGCGGGTATCCGATCTGGACGGCATCGTCGAACGACTGCGCGAGCACGGGGTGGAGTTCGTGCGCTACAACGGTATGGATCAGGACGACCACGATGCGTGGACCGCGCCCGACGGCATGCGGGTCGCGTGGTTCCGCGACCCGCACGGCAACGTTCTGTCGTTGCTCGAACACCGCACCTGACGCGGCCTCACCTCCCGAAGGCACCCCACAGGAAGCCTGCGAACAACACCGCGAAGCCACCCATCTCACCGACGATCAGTGCGGCCATCGCCAGGCCCGTCCCACGCACAGGATGCGCGAACTGATTCGTGGTGTCGCGCAGCGCGCCGTGCACGACATAGCTCGCGATCGCGCCGACGAAGAACACCACGATCACCGCGGCCGCGGCGAGGTTCACCGCGGTGGGCCACGCGCTGAGCTCGACGAACACCGCGACCAGCAGCGTCGCGAAGGAGTACATCAGCGCCGACCGGTGGGCGATGTCGACGTACGGGTGCGCGAGGTGGTCGTCGGACGTCGCCATCTGCCGGTACTTCCACACGCCGAGACCGAGCGCGAGGAGGAAGACCGCACCCGCGGCCGTCAATGTCAGTTCGGTGTCGACTCCCAGGACCATCGCGCCAGTATGGACGCATCACCTCAGCTGCAGCCGCTGGTGTTCCCACAGGACGGACACGCGTGGCACGACCCGGCCCGCTGCATCTTCACTCCGCACTGCATGCAGTACGGCGCGTCCGGATTCGACGGCGACGGAGCGGCGAGACCACCCGGGGAGGGCGTGCTCGCACCGCTCGTGTTGTGAGGCGCGGGCGCGGGCACCGGCGGATCGGGCTCACGCACCGGCGGCGTGCTCGTGTACGGCGTGAGCGTCGGGGTGTCGGGCACCGAACGTTCGGCGACGGTGAGGATGCCCAGCTCCGCTCGCTCGTCGGGCTCGAGATAGTCGACCGCGAGTCGCCGGAAGATGTAGTCGAGGATCGACGTGGCGATCCGCAGATCCGGATCGTCGGTGATCCCGGCCGGTTCGAAGCGTGTACTCGTGAAGGCCCGGACGAAGGTGCGCAACGGAACCCCGTACTGCAGACCGTAACTGACCGACATCGAGAAGGCATCCATGATGCCGGCCAATGTCGAGCCCTGCTTCGACACGCGCAGGAACATCTCGCCGGGACGCCCGTCGTCGTATTCGCCGATCGTGAAGAAGCCCTTGCAGTCGGCCACCCGGAACTCGAACGTCCGCGAATTACGGGTGCGCGGGAGTCGCTCACGACGAGGCGCCGCGGACGGAGCTGCCGCTTCTGCGACAGCAGGAGGCGACGACGTCGACAACGGTTGTCCCAGTTTGCAGTTGTCACGGTAGATCGCGAGCGCCTTCACGCCGAGGCGCCATGCGTCGACGTACATGTCGGCGATGTCGTCGACGGTCGCGGACTCGGGCAGGTTCACCGTCTTGGAGATCGCACCCGACAGGAAGGGCTGTACCGCGGCCATCATCGCGACGTGGCCGCGCGGCGAGATGACGTTGTCGCCCATGGAGGTCGCGAACACCGGTGCGTGCTCGTCGCGCACGTGTGGCGCACCGGCGAGATCGTGGTGCAGATCGAGGTGCGCCACGATGTCGGCGACCTCCGACGGGCCGTAACCCAGACGCGACAGTGCGCGCGGCACACTGCGATTGACGATCGTGAGGCTGCCGCCGCCGACGAGCTTCTTGGTCTTCACCAACGCCAGATCCGGTTCGATCCCGGTGGTGTCGCAATCCATCGCGAGCCCGATCGTGCCGGTCGGCGCGAGCACACTGACCTGGCTGTTGCGCACACCGTGGGCGGTGCCGTCGGCCACCGCGCGGTCCCACGCCTGTCGTGCCGCATCGAGCACGTCGGCCGGCGCGAGGTCGGCGTCGATGTCGTCGAGCGCACCGCGATGCTTGCCCAGCACGTCGAGCATCGGCGCGCGGTTCTCGTCGAACCCGTCGAACGGTCCGAGACGCCGTGCCATGTCCGCCGACACGGCGTAGGCGTGACCGGTCATCAGGGCGGTGGGTGTCGCCGAGCCGTCGCGCGTCCGGCCTCGCTGTCGTAGGGCAGACCCGAAGCCATGAGCAGCGCACCGAGATTGGCGTAACCGATCCCGAGCTGCCGGAACCGCCGCGACGTCTCACCGATCCGCTCGGTGGGGTAGTCGGCGCGGCCGACGAGGATCTCCTGCGCGGTGAGCATCACCGCCACGGCGTGACGGAAACCGTCGACATCGAAGGTGCCGTCCTCGCGCAGGAAGGTGAGCAGATTCAGACTCGCGAGGTTGCAGGCCGAATCGTCGAGATGCATGTACTCCGAGCAGGGATTCGACGCGTTGATCCGGCCGGTCGCCGAGGCGGTGTGCCAGGCATTGATCGTCGTGTCGTACTGGATGCCCGGGTCGGCGCACTCCCAGGTGGCGGCGGCGATGCGCTGCAACAACTCTCGCGCGCGGACCGTCCGGACCGTCTCGCCGGTCGTCACGGTACGCAGCGGCCACTCGGCGTCGGTCACCACCGCGTGCATGAACTCGTCGGTCACGCGCACCGAGTTGTTCGCGTTCTGGTACTGCACCGAATGGATGTCGGTGCCGTCGAGACCCATGTCGAAACCGGCCTCGGCGAGCACCCGCGCCTTGCGTTCCTCGATCGCCTTGCAGTCGACGAACTCCTCGATGTCGGGATGGTCGACGTCGAGGATCACCATCTTCGCGGCCCGCCGGGTCTTGCCGCCGGACTTGATGGTGCCGGCCGACGCGTCGCGCCGCGCATGAAGCTCACCGGACCCGATGCGCTTCCGCCACCGGTCAGCGGTTCGGCCGACGAGCGGATCCGGGAGAGGTTCACCCCGGCACCCGACCCGCCCTTGAAGATCACCGCTTCCTGCCGGTACCACTCGAGGATCGAGTCGATGCTGTCGTCGACCGACAGGATGAAACACGCGCTGGCCTGCTGCGGAGTGTTCGGCACCCCGATGTTGAACCAGACGGGACTGTTGAACGAGGCCCGCTGGTGGATCAGCAGATAGGTCAGCTCGGCGGCGAACGCCTCCGGATCGTCGAGATGACCGTCGGTGTGCCCCCACGCCGTGATCGTGTCGACGATGCGCGCGATCACGTCGCGCAGCGAGTGCTCACGATCGGGATGCCCGAGCTGCCCGCGGAAGTACTTCTGCGTGACGATGTCGGTGGCGTTCTGCGACCAGAAGGCGGGGAACTCCACGTCCGTCTGCTCGAAGACGACACGGCCGGTGCGTGATGGACGATCCGCGCGTCGCGTCGCTGCCACTCCACCGTCTCGGCGGGATCGACACCGGGCGTCGTGAAGTACCGGACGTCGCCGCGCACCGCGGGCGATGCGGCGTCCGATGCACTCTTCGGGCTGCTGTGAGGCCTGGTACTGCTCATCGCGTCCTCCCGGGGGCGTGGACCGGTGGCACATATAGTCCCACCATGCTGCCACTGCGTCCCGGTACTCCGCTGTCTTCCGCCCGCTCGACCCGCCCGGTGGCGCCGTGAGTGCCGGCGGCGAACTGCTCGTCGGGCTGGCGATCCTCGTGGGCCTGCTCGGGATCGTGCTGCCGATCCTGCCCGGCGTCCTGCTGATCTTCGGCGCGATCGCCGTGTGGGCGTTCCTCACGGGAGGCACCACCGCATGGATCGTGCTGGGCGTGGCGACGGTGGCGCTGCTGGTCACCGGCATCGTGAAGTACACCTGGCCCGGCAAGCGACTGCAGCAGGCCGGGGTGCCGAACCGCTCGTTGATCCTCGCCGGCCTGCTCGGCATCGTCGGATTCTTCGTCGTCCCCGTCGTCGGGCTGTTCCTGGGCTTCCTGCTCGGCATGTACCTGTCGGAGGTGCAGCGGCACCGCACCCACCGCGACGCGTGGGTCTCGACGGTCGCGGCGACCAAAGCGGTCGCGTTGTCGATCCTCGTCGAACTGTTCGGTGGGCTCGTCGCGGCGTCGGTATGGCTGGGCGCCGTCCTGTTCACCTGAGCGCACCCGGAAGCCGAGCAGACCCGGAATGCGAGGAGGGACCCATCCGTGCGGATGGATCCCCCTCGTTCGTACAGGTCAGGCGCTGATCACCTCGGACGCGGATCAGGCCTTGTGCGGCTCGCTGGCGCGGAACATGTCCTCGCGCTCGACGACCTTGACGCGTTCGCGGCCCTCGGCCTCACCGAGGCTGCGCTCGTGCGCGTCGAGGCGGTACCAGCCCTGCCAGGTGGTGTACGGCAGCTGCTTGTCCTCGAGGAATTTCACGATCGCGTCCTCGGACGGATCCTCGGGGGTGTTCAGACGACCGGCGGCCCGGTCCTCGAGCAGATTCGCGACGGTCTCGTTCGCATCGCCCTTGGTGTGACCGATCAGCCCACGGGACCGCGTTTGATCCAGCCGGTGACGTAGGTGTGCGGCATGAACCGGTCCGGGCCCTCGGCGGTCTCGTCGGCGAGCACCCGCCCGGCCTCGTTCGGCACGGTGCCGGCCTGCTCGTCGAAGGGCAGCTTGGCGATGTTCTGCGACAGGTAACCGACCGCGCGGTAGACCGCCTGGACCTCCCAGTCACGGAACTTGCCGGTGCCGCGCACGTTGCCGGTGCCGTCGAGCTCGGTGCGCTCGGTGCGCAGACCGACGACCTTGCCGTCCTCGCCGAGGATCTCGTGCGGGGACTCGAAGAAGTGCAGGAACAGCTTGTGCGGGCGGTTGCCACATCGCGGATCGCCCAGTCCTGCAGGGTGTTGGCGACCATGTCGACCTGCTTGGAGTTACGCCGCGCCTGCTCGGAGCCCTCGTCGTAGTCGATGTCCTCCGGGTCGACGATGACCTCGATGGTCGGGGAGTGGTCGAGTTCGCGCAGCTCGAGCGGGGTGAACTTGGCCTGCGCCGGACCGCGGCGCCCGAAGACGTGCACCTCGACGGCCTTGTTGTTCTTCAGGCCCTCGTAGACGTTCGGCGGGATCTCCGTCGGCAGCAGCTCGTCGCCGGTCTTGGCGAGCACGCGGCGACGTCGAGCGCGACATTGCCGACACCGAGGACGGCGACCTTCTCCGCCTCGAGCGGCCAGCTGCGCGGCACGTCGGGGTGCCCGTCGTACCAGGACACGAAGTCGGCGGCACCGTAGCTGCCGTCGAGGTCGATGCCGGGGATGTTCAGCGCGCGGTCCGCGTTCGCGCCGGTCGAGAAGATCACCGCATCGTAGAAACGCTGCAGGTCGTCGAGGTTGAAGTCGCTGCCGTAGTCGAGATTGCCGAGCAGGCGGATCTGCGGCTTGTCGAGCACCTTGTGCAGGGCGGTGATGATGCCTTGATGCGCGGATGGTCGGGCGCGACACCGTAGCGGATCAGACCGAACGGCGCCGGCATGCGCTCGAACAGGTCGATGCTGACCCCGGGATCCTGCGCAGTGTCGGACTTCATGAGTGCGTCGGCGGCGTAGATACCGGCAGGGCCGGCACCGACGATCGCGACGCGAAGGGGACGAGTCTGATCGGTCATCAGGGGATCAACTACCTCTTCGGTGTGCGGACGGACATATCCAGCTTAAATTAAGGCTGCCCTCAGTGGGCTCGGCGCAGGTCGCGCGGGGATGACGGCGAAGGAGGATGAATCGAACCGTCGAGCGAATCGCTTCAGCGACAACACATGTGGGCACCCATACGACACAGGTCGACGGCGAGGCGTCGAACGAGCTGCGTGGTGGCCATGCCACAATTCCTACCTCGAGAGGGTTTTTAGGGCAAATGCGGCCGTGACGAGCCGCGACCTCGCGCCCATTAGGATCGGGCGCATGGCCAAGCGCGGAGCCCCCGAACCCGAACCCGATCCCGGCCCGGATCCCGACGGTCCCACCAGTAGCAGCATAGGGCCTTTCCTCGGAGCCCTCGCCGTCCTGGTGGTTCTCGTCCTCGTCGTCTTCGGTGCACAGCTCTTCTCCCGGCGGGCGACGACCTCACCGAGGACGAGATGGTGCGTCGTGCCGTCACCGACTACGTCTCCGCGCACAACGAGAACGACGGACCGATCCTCGACCGGCTGCGCTGCAGCGATCTGCCGCCGAAGAAGCGCCGCTCGCGGACGTCGAGGGACGGGTGGAGCTGCAGGCCACGCAGAACATTGCCGTGGACGGCGATCGGGCCACCGTCGATGTCCGGACCGGCCTCGACGGGGAGACGCAAACCGAGACGTGGCAGGTCGTCCGCATCGACGACGTGTGGCGGATCTGCCGGTTCTGACGCGTCGCCGTGCGTATACGACGCGGTGCCCGCGTGTACGTCACAGCTCGACCTGTGAAAACATGTCCGGGTGAGCTACGCAGGTGATATAACGCCGCAGCAGGCATGGGACCTGCTGCAAGGTGATCCGGATGCCGTGCTCGTCGATGTGCGTACCGAAGCCGAGTGGAAATACGTCGGGGTCCCCGAGACCTCGTCGCTCGGTCGCCGGACCGTGTTCGTCGAGTGGGTTCGTTACCCCGACGGCGCCCCCAACCCGAGCTTCGTCGAGGACCTGAGGGCAGCGGGTATCGGCGGCGGACCGGTGATCTTCCTGTGTCGCTCGGGGCAGCGCTCCATCGGAGCGGCCACGGCCGCCACCGCTGCGGGCCTGACCCCCGCCTACAACGTTCTCGAAGGATTCGAAGGCGCTCTCGACGGCGAAGGCCATCGCGGTGCCGAGGGCTGGCGGGCCGCGGGCCTGCCGTGGAGGCAGTCGTGAGTTCCATCCCCCCCAGGGGCGGCGCGTTCGACAAA
>LATQ01000001.1:826553-834535 GCA_001017865.1 Rhodococcus sp. IITR03 | reverse complement strand
GGCCGGAGTTCAAGGAACGCTTCGCGCGGCTGCGGGAGTCGGTGCGGTTGATGCGTGAGCTGTGGCGCGGGGACCGGGTGGATTTCGAGGGCGAGTACTACACGACGAAGGGGGCGTCGATCTACGACGTGCCCGAGGGTGGTATCCCGGTCTATGTCGCCGCCGGCGGCCCGGTGGTGGCGCGCTATGCCGGACGTAGTGGGGACGGTTCATCTGCACGTCGGGTAAGGGTATGGAGCTCTACACCGACAAGCTGCTGCCGGCCGTGGCCGAGGGTGCGGAGAAGGCCGAGCGGGATGTGGCGCAGATCGACAAGATGATCGAGATCAAGATCTCGTACGACACCGATCCGGACAAGGCGTTGGAGAACACCCGGTTCTGGCGCCGCTGTCGCTCACGCCGGAGCAGAAGCACTCCATCGACGATCCGATGGAGATGGAGGCGGCGGCGGATGCGTTGCCGATCGAGCAGGTGGCCAAGCGGTGGATCGTGGCGTCGGATCCGGACGAGGCGGTCGAGCAGGTCAAGGCGTATGTCGATGCGGGTTGAATCATCTGGTGTTCCACGCGCCGGGTCATGATCAGAAGCGGTTCCTGGAACTGTTCGAACGAGACCTCGCGCCGAGGCTTCGCGCACTCGCCTGACATCCGACCCACAAGGTGCCGCTTCTCCGCGATGGAGGAGCGGCACCTTTTTCTGTGTCGGGGCGGAATGTCGATGTTGTTTCACAACGGAACAGCGACGGGGTCCGGTGTCTACCTACGTTTGTTCCGACGCGGTGGCAACCGTCACACACATTGCCCGCCACCGCCGGACATCACAGCTCGGACGAGGCACACGCCGACCCCGATTCGAATCGAACCCAACGAGGCACCGTGATCACCGACAAATCTGCATCGACCATGCCGCAGTCAGAAGCGAAACCGGAGATGAACCCCCGCCGCGCATCGATCGCCGCGCTCCTCGGAGGGGCCCTGGAGTACTACGACTTCTTCGTCTACGGCGCTGCCGCCGCGCTCGTCTTCAACGTGCTGTTCTTCCCGGGCGGTAACCCCACCGTCGCCTCATCGCATCCTTCGCCACCTTCGCCGTGGGTTACGTGGCACGGCCGGTGGGCGCCGTCGTCATGGGGCACTTCGGCGACCGGCTCGGCCGCAAACGCGTCATGCTCGCGACCGTCGTCCTGATGGGCGTCGCGTCCTTCGTCATCGGATGTCTTCCGACCTACGAGCAGGTGGGCATCCTCGCACCGATCCTGCTCGTGGCGATGCGTGTCCTGCAGGGCTTCTCGGCGGGCGCCGAATCGGCCGGGGCGTCGACGTTGACCGTCGAGCACTCGCCGGTGGGACGCCGTGGTTTCTTCACCAGCTTCGTGATGGTCGGCTACGCCGTGGGCTGCTCGCTCGCGACCGTCGTCTTCGTGCCCGTCTCGCTCCTGCCCGACGACGCGCTCTACAGCTGGGGCTGGCGGATCCCGTTCTGGCTCAGCGCAGTTGTCGTCGTCGTGACCTACTACGTTCGCAACCACCTGGACGAGACGCCGACCTTCACCGAGGTGAAGGAAGAGAGCGTCGTCCGCAAACTCCCCCTCGGCGACGTGTTCAAGTTCCACTGGCGCTCGGTGATCCGCGTGGCCGGCGCGTCCCTGATGGCGTCGGTCCAGACCCTCTTCGCCGTGTTCAGCCTGTCGTACGCCACCTCGATGGGTGTCGAGCACAGCGTGATGCTCACCGTCATCTCCGTCTCCATCGTACTGTCGATGTTCACGATCCCCGCGGCCGGCTACCTCTCCGACATCATCGGCCGCAAGCCGACCATGTTGATCGCCTCCGTCGCTGCGCCGTGAGCCTCGCCGGATATCTGTGGGCGATCTCGACGACGAACATCCTGCTGATCTCCGTCGCCGCGTTCGTGAACATGTCGCTGTTCTTCAGCTGTTACAACGGCGTGTGGACGTCCTTCTTCGCCGAACAGTTCCCGGCGACCGTCCGCTTCACGGGGATGGCCGTGAGCAACCAGCTCGGCAACCTGCTGGCCGGCTTCTCGCCGATGGTCGCCGCGCTGATCCTGCTCCCCGGCGCGACGGGCTGGCTCCCGGTCGCGGTCTTCGGTGCGGTCGCGTGCTGCATCGCCGGTGTCGCGGTCCTCGGGCTGCGCGAGACGGCGAAGACCCCGACCGACCTGCTCGGGCTGTCGGCCGACGCCGAACCGGTGGAGGTCGTGGCGGACGCCGAGCACCCCGACACCCCGCCGCGTGCTGCAGACCCAGTCCTGAGTTCCCGCGACTCCCACATGCCCGGCCGGACACCTCCGGCCGGGCATGTGCGCGGGTACACCGGGCGGAGCAAAGTTTGCAGTTAGGTGGAATCCATGAGTGCTGCTGCAGGGTCCGTCTCGAGCATCTACATCGCAGCTCCGGAAGGGGACACCGGGAAATCGACCGTCGCCTGGGGGTGCTGCAGACACTGTGCGCGTCCACCGCCCGCGTCGGTGTCTTCCGGCCCATCGCACGCTCCGACAGCGACATCGACTACATCCTCGAACTGTTGCTCGAACACACCACCGTCGACCTCGCCTACGAGGACTGCATCGGCGTCACCTACGACGACGTCCACGACGACCCGGACACCGCGCTCAGCGACATCGTCGGCAAGTACCACGCGGTGGCCGACCGCTGCGACGCCGTCGTCATCGTCGGCAGCGACTACACCGAGATCGCCAACCCCAGCGAGCTGTCGTACAACGCTCGCATCGCCGCGAACCTCGACGCCCCGGTGCTGCTCGTCCTGCGCGGTTCCCGCCGCACACCCGCCGAGATCGCCCAGCTCGCCGGGGTGTGTGCGAACGAGCTCGCGGGTCAGCACGCGCATCTCGGTGCGGTCGTGGTGAACCGCTGCGACCCCGACGCACTCGACGAGATCGCACAGGCACTCGGTGACCGCACCGAACCGGTGTGGACCCTCCCGGAGGTGCCCGCGCTGGTCGCGCCGACGATGGCCGAGCTGCAGACCGCGATCGGAGGCGAGCTCTACAGCGGCGACCCCGACCTGCTGCAGCGGGAAGCGCTGCGCATCATGGTCGGTGGCATGACCGCCGAGCGGATTCTGGAGCGCCTCACCGACGGTATCGTCGTGATCGCTCCCGCCGACCGCTCCGACGTCATCCTCGCGCTGGTCAATGCCAATGCCGCCGAAGGCTTCCCGACGCTCGCCGGCATCATCATGAACGGCGGTCTGCTGCCGCATCCGATGATCGCGGAGCTCGTCGCGGCTCTGAAGCCGTCGCTGCCGATCCTCACCACCGACCTCGGAACCTTCGATACCGCCTCGGCCGCCGACCGCACCCGCGGCCGCATGGCCCTCGGCGCGCAGCGCAAGATCGACACCGCTCTCGCGCTCATGGAACGGCACGTCGACGCGCACTCCCTGCTCGACCGACTGAGACTGCCGCGACCGTCCGTGACCACCCCGCAGATGTTCGAATACCAGCTCATCGACCGGGCGCG
This sequence comes from Rhodococcus sp. IITR03, assembly GCA_001017865.1. Next base: position 831,030 of record LATQ01000001.1, on the reverse strand, counting down.
GGCCCAGCAGCGCCACATCGTGCTGCCCGAGGGCGAGGACGATCGCGTCCTCAGAGCTGCCGGGCGTGTGCTCCAGCGCGGCATCGCGAAGCTCACGATCCTCGGCGACGAGGCGGCCGTCCGCCAGCGGGCGTCGGAACTCGGGGTGGACCTGTCGGAAGCGCAGATCCTCGACCCGCGCACCTCCGAGCACGCCGACCGGTTCGCGGAGGAGTACGCGCGGCTGCGTGCCCACAAGGGCATGACCGTCGATCGTGCACGCGAGATCATGCGCGACATCTCGTATTTCGGCACGATGATGGTGCATCTGGGCCTGGCCGACGGCATGGTATCGGGCGCGGCGCACACCACCGCCCACACGATCCGTCCCGCCCTCGAGATCATCAAGACCGAACCGGGTGTGTCCACGGTGTCGAGCATCTTCCTGATGTGCCTCGCCGACCGCGTGCTCGCGTACGGTGACTGTGCCGTCGTCCCCGACCCGACCGCCGACCAGCTCGCCGACATCGCGATCTCGTCCGCCGCGACCGCCGCCCGGTTCGGCATCGACCCCCGGGTCGCGATGCTGTCGTACTCCACCGGCGAATCCGGTTCGGGCGCCGACGTCGACAAGGTGCGCTCGGCCACGACGTTCGTGCGGGAGCGGCGAGCCGACCTGCTCGTGGAGGGGCCGATCCAGTACGACGCGGCGATCGAACCGACGGTCGCGAGCGCGAAGCTCCCCGACTCCGACGTCGCCGGTCGCGCCACGGTGTTCATCTTCCCGGACCTGAACACCGGCAACAACACCTACAAGGCCGTGCAGCGCAGCGCCGGTGCCGTCGCCGTCGGGCCGGTCCTGCAGGGCCTGAACAAGCCGGTCAACGACCTCTCGCGAGGCGCCCTGATCCAGGACATCGTCAACACCATCGCCATCACCGCGATCCAGGCGCAGGAGGAAGACGCGTGAGCAGCCCGAACCCGGCCACCGCAGGCACCGTACTGGTCCTCAACTCCGGATCGTCGTCGATCAAGTTCCAGCTGATCGAGCCGGCGAGCGGAAAGTCCCTGGCGCACGGACTGATCGAGCGGATCGGGGAGCCGGAGGGCCGGATCGTCTTCCACCACACGACGGGTGTGGACGAACGCAACGACGCCATCGCCGACCACCGGACGGGTCTGCGTGCGGTGCTCGAGATGCTCGAAGGGCTGGGCCGTCCGCTGCACGAGGTGGGCATCGTCGCCGTCGGACACCGACTCGTGCACGGCGGCAAGGTCTTCTACGAACCCACCCTGATCGACGACGATGTGGTCCGCGCTGTCGACGAACTGTCGATTCTTGCGCCCCTCCACAATCCGGCGAACGTCGTAGGAATGGAGGTCGCGCGGGAGGAACTTCCCGACATCCCCCACGTGGGTGTCTTCGACACCGCCTTCTTCCACGGTCTTCCGCCGCACGCGGCGACCTATGCGATCGACCGCGACATCGCGCACAAGCACGACATCCGGCGGTACGGATTCCACGGTACTTCACACGAATACGTGTCGGGGCGTGCCGCGGAGTTCCTCGGACGCGACATCGCGGACCTGAATCTGGTTGTGCTCCATCTGGGTAACGGTGCGTCGGCGTCGGCGGTCGCAGGTGGGAGCCCGATCGACACCTCGATGGGACTGACTCCGCTCGAGGGTCTCGTCATGGGCACGCGCAGCGGAGACATCGATCCGGGTGTCGTCATGCACCTCAGCCGGGCGGCCGGGTTGAAGGTCGACGCCATCGACGACCTGCTCAACCGGCATTCGGGCCTGAAGGGGTTGTCGGGTGTCAACGACTTCCGGGCCCTGCTGAAGCTCGTCGGCGAGGGCGACGAGGACGCGCGACTCGCGTACGAGGTCTACGTGCATCGCATCCGGAAGTACGTGGGCGCCTACACCTTCGAACTCGGCGGCGTCGACGCGATCGTGTTCACCGGTGGGGTGGGGGAGAACAACGTCGACGTCCGGCGCGACAGCCTCTCCGGCCTCGACCGGCTCGGCATCGTCGTCGACGACGCGCGCAACACCGCCGACGACGACGGGGAACGCCGGATCTCGGCCGACTCGTCGCAGGTGGAGGTGCTCGTGATCCCCACGAACGAGGAACTCGCCATCGCCCGCGCGGCCGTGCAGTTCGCCCGGCGCTGACTTCTGATCAGGTCAAACTACGCGGCCGGATCGCGTTCGCGAGGTCGACGAGGGTGTAACGGTGGGTGCGGGAAGGGGCGTTGCGCGCCAATTGCCGCAGCGCCGCCTCGGTGCCCAGACGTAGTCCCTTCTCGGTGAACGGTACGTCGAGGATGCGGTCGTACTCGCGACTCGACGCCCGGCCGCTGCGCACCCATTCGAGCGCGGTCCCGAGGACCAGTGCGCGCATCTGCAGGGCGCGACCCTCGTCGGGAGGCAGCGACGCGATCCGGTGCGCGGCCTCCCGAAGGTCCGCCTCGGAGATTTCCTCGACGCGGCCGCCTCGTAACAGGACCAGGGCGGCGGTCATGGTCGCTGCACTGTGGTGCCGGGAGGTCGTGGGGACCTCGTCGAGCACGTCGACGGCGGCACGGATCTCGTCACGGGCGGTGAGCTGGCGTGCCAACCCGAGGCCGCGCTGACGACGGCATGATCGGTGCGCCACACGACCCGGTAGGACTGCTCGCAGAAGCGTCGCCACGCGTCGGGGTCGTCGCTCTCCCAATGCTGCAGCGTCAGTTCGGCGGTGGCCCGAGTGCGATCTTCGGGGCGATCTCGCCCGGAAGAGCCTGCAGCACCTTGTCGAATCGGGCGAACGCTGCCTCGTAGTCGTCCTGCAGCAGTTCGGCGATGCCGGCGTACCAGTCCATGCGCCAGTCGTCGCCGAACTCGCGCTCGAGGCGGGTGAGGATCTCCACCGCGCTGTCGACCTGCCCGAGATCGAGATGGGCGCGGACCTCGGCGAGGGTGATCTCCTTGGAGAACGACACATCGGATGCCCCGACGACCCGGCCGACCCCGTTCTCGCGCGCGTGCCGGAGCGAGTCGAGGGTCTGCTGCGGTTCGCTGTGCACCGCCGCGGCGAGGAGCGCGGCACTCGGATCGTTGGGGTCGAGCAGCGGGACGGGTAGCGCCGCCGCGACATCCTGACCCCGCAGTTTGGGGTCGCGCTCGATCCCGTCGGCGTACACGTCGGTGGGGACGAGCGCCTCGTCGGTGCCGAAGGTCGTGCGGGGCGGGCTGAACAGCCGGGACAGTCCGGGATGTTCGGTGCCGAGTTTCTTCGACAGGATCTCGCGCAGCACACCGGTGAGCTGTCCCTGCAGTTCGTCGGCGGACGAGAAGCGCTGCTGCGGATCGGGGTTCGTGGCCCGCAGGAGCAGGCGGTGGAAGGAGTCGAACTCGTCGAGCAGGGGAGCCTGCTCGGGGGTGGGCAGACCGTCGCGGTACCGGCCCTTGTCCGACGGCATGTCGAGGGTGAGGACGCGAGTGTGCGTCCGACCGTATAGATGTCGCTCGCGACCGTCGGCCCGGTCCGGACGATCTCGGGTGCCTGATATCCCGGCGTCCCGTACAGATAGCCGTATCCCTCGATCGCGGAGACGGCACCGAGGTCGATGAGTTCGATCTGCTCGTCGGTGACCATGATGTTCTCGGGCTTGAGGTCGTTGTAGACCAGTCCGATGTCGTGCAGATACTGCAGTGCCGGAAGCACTTCGAGCATGTACCCGATGGCCTGCTCGACCGGGATGCGGTTCGGTGGAGGATAGTTGTCGAGCACGGTACGCAGGGTGTGACCACCCAGGTACTCCATGACGATGTACCCCATCGGGGTGCCGTCGGGTGAGGGGTGCTCGACGAAGTTGTAGATCTGCACGATGCTCGGATGGCTGACCTCGGCCAGGAACTGGCGTTCGGCCACCGCGACCGCCTGCGCCTCGGCGTCGCCACCCTGCAGCAGGCCCTTCAACACCACCCAGCGGTCGCTCACGTTGCGGTCGATCGCGAGATAGATCCACCCGAGTCCGCCGTGTGCGAGACAACCCTGCACCTCGTACTGCCCGGCGACGAGATCCCCGCGGTGCAAGGCCGGAGTGAACTGGAAATGTGTTCCGCACTGGGACAATCGCCTTCGGTGGGGCCCGGCCCCGACGGAGTGCTGCGTCCCACCGGTTGTCCGCACTTCGAGCAGAACCTCTTGCCCTCGGAGACGTGGGGATCGCGGAGGACGGCGTCGACCGGATCCTTCGTGGTGGGGACCGGCACGTCGACGAGGCCGGCGATGCGGCGACGCTTGCGCGCGGCCGGACGCGACGGCTCGACGAGCGCTGGGAGGACGAGCCGGACCAGATCGACGAGCGCTGGGTGGATTCGGGCCGCGTGGTGGGGACGGGGCCGCGTTCGGTGGCAGGTCCGGCATCCAGGCCGCGCGCGGTAGCGGTCCGACGCGTCTCGATCGGCTCGGTCGCGACGCACGGTCACGGCTGACATAACGGAG
>LATQ01000001.1:825477-826453 GCA_001017865.1 Rhodococcus sp. IITR03 | reverse complement strand
GGCCGGAGTTCAGGAAACGCTTCGCGCGGCTGCGGGAGTCGGTGCGGTTGATGCGCGAGCTGTGGCGCGGGGATCGGGTGGATTTCGAGGGCGAGTACTACTCGACGAAGGGGGCGTCGATCTACGACGTGCCCGAGGGCGGGATCCCGGTCTATGTCGCCGCCGGTGGCCCGGTGGTGGCCCGCTATGCCGGACGCGCGGGGGATGGGTTCATCTGCACCTCGGGGAAGGGCATGGAGCTCTACACCGACAAACTGCTGCCCGCCGTGGCCGAGGGTGCGGAGAAGGCGGAGCGGGATGTCGCGCAGATCGACAAGATGATCGAGATCAAGATCTCGTACGACACCGACGCGGACAAGGCCTTGGAGAACACCCGCTTCTGGGCGCCGTTGTCGCTGACGCCGGAGCAGAAGCATTCCATCGACGATCCGATGGAGATGGAGGCGGCGGCCGATGCGTTGCCGATCGAGCAGGTGGCCAAGCGGTGGATCGTGGCCTCGGATCCGGACGAGGCGGTCGAGAAGGTCAAGGCGTATGTCGATGCCGGGTTGAATCACCTGGTGTTCCACGCGCCGGGTCATGACCAGAAGCGGTTCCTGGAACTGTTCGAACGCGACCTCGCCCCCCGCCTGCGCGCACTGGCGTGACGAAAGGCGTTGGCAGAAACATGGATACGGAAACACAGGATGTGACGACCACGGAGGCCTGGCGAGCCTCGATGCCCACCGGGACGAGATCGCCGCGGTGTCCCTGCGGGAGTTGTTTGCGATCGAGCCGCAGCGGGCGCAGGCGTTGACCGCGCACGCCGGGGATCTGGTGGTCGACTTCAGCAAACAACGCCTCACCGGTCGCACTCTCGAATTGCTCCTCCAGCTGGCGGAGCAGACGGGTGTGGCCGCGGCCCGGGAGGCGATGCTCTCCGGTGCGCACATCAACGTCACCGAGGACCGCGCGGTGCTGCACACCGCCCTGCGCC
>LATQ01000001.1:819826-825377 GCA_001017865.1 Rhodococcus sp. IITR03 | reverse complement strand
ACCCCGCCGCCGCAGCGCACCGGTGCGCGCGAGTTGTCCCACGGCCGCCCCCGCCTATCTGGTGCCCCGCCACGACGGTCTCGTCGTGGGCGCGACGCAGTACGAGGCGTCCGACACGCAGGTCACGGTGGCCGGGGTGCGCGATCTGATCGCCGACGCCGAGCGGATCTTCCCGGCGCTCGGCGAGTACGAACTGTTCGAGGCGAGTGCGGGCCTGCGTCCGATGACCCCCGACAACCTGCCGCTGATCGGCCGGCTCTCCGATCGTGTCGTCGCCGCGACCGGCCACGGCCGCAACGGTGTGCTGCTCACGCCGCTCACCGTCGACGCGGTGCTCGCCGAACTCGGTGGGCGGTCGCTGGCCGACGCGCAATACGCCTGTCCTGGACGAATTACGGAAGCGAGTGTGGGATGACGAACGTGTCCGTGGGCATCACCGTCAACGGTGAGGACAAGTACTACGACGCGGCCCCGACCGTGTCGCAGCTGCTGAACGAGCTCGGTCTGCCCGAGAAGGGCATCGCGGTCGCGTCGACGGTGTGGTGTGCCCGCGCGGCCGCTGGTCGGAGCCGGTCACGCGCGGAGCGAGCATCGAGATCCTCACGGCGGTCCAGGGTGGCTGACACACACGATCCCGGCGCCGACCTGCCGCAGCTGACCATCGCCGGCCGCACCTTCGGGTCGCGGCTGATCACCGGCACCGGTGGCGCGGCGAACCTGGCCGTGCTCGAGGAGGCGCTCGTCGCGTCGGGCACCGAGCTGACCACCGTCGCGATGCGCCGCGTCGACGCGGCCTCCGGAACCGGTGTCCTCGACCTGTTGCGCCGCCTCGGCATCGAACCGCTGCCGAACACCGCCGGGTGCCGCGGCGCGAAGGAGGCCGTGCTGACCGCGCAGCTCGGGCGGGAGGCGCTGGAGACCGACTGGGTGAAGCTCGAGGTCATCGCCGACGAACGGACGTTGCTGCCCGACGCCATCGAACTCGTCTCCGCGGCCGAACAACTCGTCGACGACGGCTTCGTCGTCCTGCCGTACACGACCGACGATCCCGTCCTCGCGCGACGCCTCGAGGACGTCGGTTGTGCTGCGGTGATGCCGCTCGGCTCGCCGATCGGGACCGGCCTCGGTATCTCGAACCCGCACCACATCGAGATGATCGTCGAGGCTGCGGGTGTGCCGGTGATCCTCGACGCGGGAATCGGAACCGCCTCCGACGCGGCGCTCGCGATGGAACTCGGTTGCGACGCCGTGCTGCTCGCGACCGCCGTCACCCGCGCGAAGGATCCGGCGCTGATGGCGTCGGCCATGCAGCACGCGGTCGAAGCAGGATTCCGTGCCCGGCACGCCGGCCGGATCCCGAAACGCTTCTGGGCCCAGGCATCTTCGCCGATGGAGCCGTGACCGCTACGGGAAACCCCTGAGCACCTTCGTGTTCAGGGGTTTTCCGATTATCGCGCGACGGGATACCGATCGTATGTACGATCCCCGGGCATGACAATTGCACACCGAATCCTTTCCGCCGCGGCTGCCGGGCTCATGGGTGTCGCCGTCGCCGTCACGGCACCGGGCGTGGCAGGCGCCCAGGAGCCGTGCCAGCTGAGCCGGTCGAACACCGGACCGAGGACGTGCGAGATGACGCAGCTGGCCACGCCTCCCGTGCTGACACTGGGCGACGGCATCTGCGCCGGCATCGTGCGCGCGGGTGGAACCGCCTTCGACGGCCCGCTCGACGAGTCCTACGCGATCTACTCGGTGGCGGGCGCCACCCACGGGATCGAACTGCGGATCACGCAGGGCTACTCGCTTCTCGGCGAGTGGACGCCGAGCATCCTGAACTGCGACGTCACCGTCGCTTTCGACTGGCACAATCTCGACACCGGTGCCCGCGGTACGGAGACCCGCTTCGTGCCGGCCTTCCACACGAGCACCCGGCCGTTGTTCATGCACGTGTTCCCCGGACCGGCCGCGTCGCCCTGACGATGCGTACCGAGCGACCGAGCATCCCGGTCACCACGGAGGTCTTCGTCCCCTGACGCACCGCGTGCGGCTCCGGGGTGTGTGATCGGATGCGCTCGCCGGAGCCGCACGTAGGGTGGTGCGCATGATCGAAGTGACCGGCTTGACCAAGACCTTCGGGTCCACGACCGCGGTCGACGACCTGACGTTCACGGTCCGTCCCGGCATCGTCACCGGCTTTCTCGGCCCCAACGGCGCGGGGAAGTCCACCACGATGCGCATGATCCTGGGGCTGGACCGGCCGACCTCGGGAACCGCACTGATCGAAGGGAAGCCGTACAGCGAGCTGACACGGCCGCTCACCACTGTCGGGGCGTTGCTCGACGCGAAGTGGGTGCATCCCAACCGGTCGGCGCGGTCGCATCTCGCGTGGCTGGCCGCGTCGAACGGTCTGCCCGCCTCGCGCGTCGACGAAGTGCTGCGCCAGGTGGGTCTGACGGAGGTTGCGGGCAAGCGCGCCGGCGGCTTCTCGCTCGGCATGTCGCAGCGACTCGGTCTCGCCGCCGCACTGCTCGGCAACCCGCGCGTGCTGCTGTTCGACGAACCGGTCAACGGCCTCGACCCCGAGGGCATCGTGTGGATCCGGCGGTTCATGCAGGCGCTCGCCGCGGAAGGCCGCACGGTGCTCGTGTCCAGCCACCTGCTCTCGGAGATGGCGCAGACTGCCGAACATCTCATCGTCATCGGCCGTGGACGGCTCATCGCCGACACCTCGGTGAAGGCGTTCGTCGACCGCGCCTCCGACTCGTTCGTCGTCGTGCGCAGCCCGCAGCTCGACGAGCTGCGCATCGCGCTCACCGAGCGCGGACACACCGTGCGGGAGGACGACGGTGCCCTGCACGTCTCGGGCGCTCCGGCCGCGGAGATCGGCGAACTCGCCGCGACCCGGTCGATCGTGCTGCACGAACTCGCGGGACGCAACGCGTCACTCGAGGAAGCGTTCATGAAACTCACCGGTGGCGAGGTCGAATACCACGGATCCGGAGTCGACGACGTCATGAAGGGTGGACTGTGATGAGTACGGCGCTCGACACACTGCGGGCCGAACGGATCAAGCTCACGTCGGTGCAGTCTCCGCTGTGGTGCACCGTCGTCATCGTCGCCCTCGGCCTGGGTCTGGCCGCGATCCTCGGGTCGGTCTCCCGCGCATCGGCCGGGATGGACGACGAACTGGGACGGTTCTATCCGACCGTGGACGTCGCGGTCAGCGGCGTCACCGGCTTCGGCGTGCTGGTGCTCATGATCCTCGCGGCCCTGTCGGTCACCAGCGAGTACCGCTTCGGGGTCATCCGCACGACCTTCCAGGCCACCCCGAACCGCACCCTGCTCCTGACGATGAAGGCGCTGCTCATCGGCGTGCTGGGCGCGGTGCTGACACTCGCGGTCTCGTTCGGTGCCTTCTACCTCGCGAAGGCGCTGGCCGGGCCCGACGCGGGTCGCGAACTCGTCCTCAGCGGCGACACGGCGTGGCGCGCGGTCTACGGCACCGCGATCTACGCGTTCCTGTGCGTCTTCCTCGCGATCGGTGTGGGCACGCTGCTGCGGCAGTCGGCCGGCACGATCGCGCTGCTGATGCTGTGGCCGCTGCTGCTCGAGTCGTTGTTCGCGTTGTTCGGTTCGGTGGGGCGCGAGATCCAGCCGTTCCTGCCGTTCGCGAACGCGAACAATTTCCTGGGCATCGGGCAGGGCATCGAATTCCATTGGGGTCCATGGGGTTCGCTCGTGTACTTCGCGGCCTTCTCGTTCCTGGTGTTCGCGGCCTCGCTCGTGGTGGTCAACCGCCGCGACGCCTGAGGTTCCGCCTCGGCACGCCCGAGGTACTGCTTCGACGCACTGTGCCGCACGGTTTCCCCGTGCGGCGCAGTGCTTTTTTGTACGCTCGGTCGATGGCGCGGGCGCAGACGAGATACGGCATGCGGGGAGCGGCGCTGATCGCCGCCGGTGTACTGCTGACGGCGGGATGCTCGGAGGCGGAGGTGGAGGCGCCGCCCGTCGACCCGACGGCGCTCGCCGACGCCGTGCAGCTCGATGCCGTCATGACGCACCTGACGGAACTCGAACGGATCGCCGGTGAGAACGACGGAAACCGTTGCTCGGGACCCCCGCTACGACGCGAGCGTCGACTACGTCGCCGGAGCCTGCGCGACGCCGGATTCGACGTGCAGACACCGGAGTTCGACACGACCCTGTTCGCCGTCGAGAACGAGCAGCTCACCGTCGACGGGGAGCCGATGGGCGTGAGCGCACTCGGCATGTCGCCGTCGACGGGACCGGAGGGGCTCACCGCGCGTGTCGTGCGCATCGCCCCCGACGACACCCCCGGTTGCGAGGCCACCGACTACGACGGCATCGACGCGACCGGCGCGGTGGTGATCGTCGATCGCGGCGTGTGCACCTTCGCCGTCAAGGAGCAGGTCGCCGCCGAACGGGGAGCGGCCGCGCTGCTCGTCGCCAACAACGAGGACGGCCCGCTCGCGGCCGCCGGTCTCGGGGCGGAATCGAACCCCCGCATCCCGGTCGGTGGGGTGGCCGGGGCCGACGCCGAGCGTCTGTCCGCCGCGACCACCGTGACGGTGACACTCCAGACTCGCACCGAGGACCGGAAGTCGCGCAACGTGATCGCGCAGACGCGCACCGGTTCGACCGACGACGTGGTCGTCGTCGGCGCGCACCTCGACAGCGTCCCCGAAGGACCGGGGATCAACGACAACGGAACCGGCGTCGCCGCCGTCCTCGAGACCGCGCTGCAACTCGGCAGCGAGCCGGGCGTGACCAACGCCGTGCGGTTCGCGTTCTGGGGCGCCGAGGAGGTCGGACTGGTCGGCTCCACGAGGTACGTCGAGTCGCTGTCCGACGAGGAACGACTCGACATCGCCCTCTATCTGAACTTCGACATGCTCGGCTCGCCCAACGCCGGATATCTGGTGTTCGACGGCGACGACTCCGACGCCGTCGGTGAAGGACCCGGACCGGAGGGCTCGGCGGGTATCGAACGGACCTTCGCGCAGTTCTTCGACGAACGCGGAATCGAGGTCGGCGGAACGGATTTCGACGGCCGCTCCGATTACGGTCCGTTCGTCGCCTTCGGCATCCCCGCGGGCGGGTGTTCACCGGCGCCGACGACGTCAAGACCCCCGAACAGGCCGACCTGTGGGGTGGCACCGCCGACCAGCCCTTCGACCCGAACTACCACACCCCCGAGGACACCCTGGCCGGCATCGACCGAGACGGCGTTCGCGCGGCGGCCGCCGCCGTCGCCTACGGCACGGCCGTCTACGCGAATTCGATCGACGGACCCGACGGGGTGCCCACCGGCGACCAGCGGGCCGAGGTGCGCGCCGAGTTCACCGAGTGAGAGCGGGCGCGGTCAGCGCTCGTGCAGGCGCCACAACGGGTTGACCGGGCCGTGGCCGTGACCGAGGTCGTAGGACCACTCGAGGCACTTCGTGATCCATTCCTTCGCGAACTCGACGGCCTCGGGCACCGACCGGCCGTGCGCGAGGCCGACGCGATCGCAGCCGCGAGCGTGTCCGCC
>LATQ01000001.1:817257-819726 GCA_001017865.1 Rhodococcus sp. IITR03 | reverse complement strand
CGTGATCCATTCCTTCGCGACTCGACGGCCTCGGGCACCGACCGGCCGTGCGCGAGGGCCGACGCGATCAGGAGCGCGAGCGTGTCGCCGCCGCCGTGGTCGTTGCCGGTCTCGATGCGCGGCGTGCTGAACTCGAGGAAACGGTCGCCGTCGAACAGCAGGTCGGTGCTCTTCTCCGAGCTGCGCAGGTGACCGCCCTTGACGATCACCCACTGGCGCCGAGCGCATGGAGCGCTTCGGCGGCGCGCCGTGCCGACGCGTCGTCGACGACGTCGATGCTCGTGATCAGCCGTACCTCGTCGAGATTCGGGGTGACGACGGTGGCGAGGGGGATGAGCACCCCGCGGATGGCGTCGAGGGCGTCGGAGTGCAACAGCGGGTCGCCGTGCATCGAGGCGCAGACCGGGTCGACGACGAGCGGCACCTCCATGTCGCGGCCGATGCCCACCTCGGAGCACACCTGCGCGACGGCCTCGATGATCTGCGTGGAGGCGAGCATGCCCGTCTTCGCTGCGGACACCCCGATGTCCTCGACCACGCACCGCACCTGGTCGGCCACGGTCTCGGCGGGGATCTCGTGGAACCCGCGGACGCCGACGGAGTTCTGGACGGTCACGGCGGCCACCGCGACGCATGCGTGCACACCGCACATCGCCATCGTGCGGGAATCGGCCTGGATGCCGGCTCCGCCTCCGGAGTCGGTGCCGGCGATGGTGAGGGCTCGAACCGGGGTCTCGCCTCGAGGCGACAGGGGCAGAAGGTCCACGCGGACACCCTACCGAGGGTGTGTTCGATCACGGCCGGGCGGCGCTGAGGCGGGTGCACTTTCCGAAACACGACAGCGTTGCCGCCGGTGGTCGCCTCGTTGCTCTATAGTGGCATAGGTCACAGTTCGATCACGCAACACCCCCATTGGAGGCGCTCATGAACACGAGTTCGCCGGACCTCGCCGTGTCGGACAACGCCGACCAGAACCGGTTCGAACTGCGCCTCAACGGCGATCTCGTCGGCATCCTGGGGTACTACGACTTCGAACGCGCTCCGGCGCCGAACCCGCCGGTCGTCGACTTCATGCACACCGTGATCGTCGAGGATTTCGGCCATCGGGGTCTCGCGGCCGTCCTCGTCGGTGGTTCGCTCGATCTCGCGCGCAGCCGAGGTTGGCGGGTGCGACCGGTGTGCACCTATGTGCAGCGGTTCCTGTCGTCGCACGAGAACTACCGCGACGTCGTCGTGGCTCTCGAGCCGCCGCGCACGGAACCCAAGCGCACGGAAGCTCAGCGCACGGAACCCCAGCGCAAGGAGAATCGGCGCAGGCAACCGCAGCGCAAGGTGCCCGCCCGCAAGGCCTGATGCCTGCGCGGGCGGTTCACCCGGCCAGGAATCCGCTCAGCGATCGAATCCGCTCAGAGGTCGAGGTCGACGATGACCGGTGCGTGGTCGCTCGCGCCCTTGCCCTTGCGTTCGTTGCGGTCGATCTCGGCGCCCGTCACCCGTGCCGCGAAGGCCGGTGATCCGAGGACGAAGTCGATCCGCATGCCCTGCTTCTTGGGGAAGCGCAGCTGGGTGTAGTCCCAGTAGGTATACACCCCGGGGCCGGGCGCGTACGGACGGACGACGTCGGTGTAGCCGACCTCGGCGAACGCGTGGAAGGCGTCGCGCTCGGGCTGCGAGGTGTGCGTCTTGCCCTCGAAGAAGGCCGGATCCCACACGTCGTCGTCGGTGGGGGCGACGTTCCAGTCGCCGACCAGCGCGATGGGCTGCTCGGGCGCTGCGGTGGCCCAGGCGTGCGCGTCGGCGCGCAGCTTGGCGAGCCAGTCGAGCTTGTAGGTGTAGTGCGGGTCGTTCAGATCGCGGCCGTTGGGGACGTACAGGCTCCACACGCGCACACCCGCGCACGTCGCGCCGATCGCCCGCGCTTCGAGCGCCGGATCGACCTCCGGGTCCTTGGAGAAACCGGGCTGGTCCTCGAAGCCGATCTGCACGTCGTCGAGGCCCACGCGCGACGCGATGGCCACACCGTTCCACTGGCTCAGTCCGACGTGCGCGACGCGGTAGCCGAGTTCCTCGAAGCGTTCGTACGGGAACTGCTCGTCCTTGCACTTGGTTTCCTGCATCGCGAGCACATCCGTGTCGGTTCGCTGCAACCAGTCGAGGATGCGGTCGGTACGGGCACGGACGGAGTTCACATTCCAGGTAGCAAGGCGCACACGCCCACTGTAGGCGACCTATCCGACGGGTTCGGAGGCGTACCGGTAGCGGTGGTGGTCGACGAAGCCGAGTTCGCGATACAGGCGCGCGCCGCGGTGTTCGACTCCTCGACCTGCAGATATGCGTGGGTCGCGCCTTGCTCGCGTGCCCAGCGCAGCAGGGCGCCGCACACGAGTGTGCCGAGTCCGCGACGCCGGTGTTCGGGAGCGACCTCGACGGTCGACAGACCCACCCAGCGGCGTCCGTCCGGCGCGTCGG
>LATQ01000001.1:808172-817157 GCA_001017865.1 Rhodococcus sp. IITR03 | reverse complement strand
CACGTCCGCCGCCGGAACCGGCGCGACCACCACCGCGGCCGCGTCCTCGGTTCCCTCCCTGCCCGTGGCGAGCGGAACCTCCTTCGCCTCCGACACCTCGGCCGCCGCGACGGCACCGGTCCGCGTGTTCAACAACTCCGAGATCGCGGGCCTGGCCGCGCAGACCGCCACCTACCTCGAGGACGAGGCTTCACCATCACCGAAACCGGCAACTACAGCGAGGGCCTACTGCCGCAGACCTCGGTGTTCTACGGGACGTCGCCCGGCGAGCAGCAGACCGCGACGGCCGTCGCGGAGTCGCTCGGGGTCACCGCGCAACCGCGCTTCGAGGGCATCCGCAATGCCGCCCCCGGAGTGATCGTCATCGTCACTTCGCCGTAGCGCCGGAACCGTGTCGGTCCGCCACCGGGTGGGTGCCGGAGACGCCCGGTTATGATCGGGTGACTTTTCGGCACTTCGAAGGAGCGGTTTGATGGTCTCCAGTTCCACCCGTCGCATGTCCTGGCGTGCTCTGGCCCGATCGTCGCGATCGCCGCGGTGGGCCTGACTGCGTGCTCGAACAGCGAGGAGGCGAGCACCGAGCCGGGGACGACGCCGCCGGTGTGGACGGGATCCGCCGCACCCGCTTCCGAGGCCCACGGCGACGACCACGGCACCGAGGGCGGCAGCGAGTCGCACGCCGGTGGCTCCGCCACCGCTGCTGCGCTCACCGCCGAGCTCACCACGGTCGACGGCGAGTCGGCCGGCACCGTGTCGTTTGCCGAGAACGGTGGCAACGTCGAGGTGACCGTCGACGTCGAGGGTCTCGAGCCCGGCTACCACGGTGTCCACATCCACGAGTTCGGCCGTTGCGAGGCCGAGTCCACCGCTCCTGACGGTGGCGAGCCCGGAGCGTTCCTGTCCGCCGGCGCCCACCTGCAGGCCGGCGGCAACACCTCCGTCCCGGAGAGCGGCGACCTGGTTTCGCTCGTCGTCCGTGAGGACGGTACCGCCACCGCCACCGTCACCACCTCGGCCTTCGGCTCGAGGACCTCGAGGGTGAGGACGGCACTTCGGTGGTCGTGCACCAGGACAACCTCGGCGCACGCCTCGCGTGCGGCGTCATCGAGTGACCGGAGTCCGAATCTCCTGAGACTCGATCTCGCAGGTAATTCCCGACACAGGCCCCGCAGACGGACATCCGTCGGCGGGGCCCTGTGGTTGGATCGAGACGTGGCAGTCGCGTTTCCGGGATCACCCCGTCCCACGATCGGCGTGGAATGGGAGATCGCTCTGGTGGACAAGACCACCCGCGATCTCTCGAACAGCGCGGCGGTCGTCTTCGACAGGGTGAAGGAGATCGCGGGGGAGACCCCGCGGTTGACCAAGGAGTTCCTGCGCAACACCGTCGAACTCGTCACCGGCGTCCACGACACGGTCGCCGAGGCGGTCGACGACCTGTCCGAGTCGCTGTCGCTGCTGCGACGTGCCGCCGACCCGAACGGCGTGGACCTGATGTGCGCCGGTACCCACCCGTTCGCGCAGTGGACCGACCAGACCGTCACGCCTTCCCCGGACTACGACGAGATGATCAACGCACCCGCTGGTGGGGACGGCAGATGCTCATCTGGGGAGTGCACGTCCATGTGGGGATCTCTTCGGCGGAGAAGGTCATCCCGATCCTCAACGCCATGCTCGTGAAGTATCCCCACATGCTCGCGTTGTCGGCCTCGTCGCCGATCTGGGCGGGCTACGACACGGGCTACGCGAGCAACCGCGCGCTGATGTTCCAGCAGTTGCCGACCGCCGGTCTGCCCTATCACTTCGCCGACTGGCCGCAGTACGCGGAGTTCATCGCCGACCAGCTCAAGTCCGGAGTCATCAGCCACCCCGGGGGCATGCACTGGGACATCCGGCCGGCGCCGAAATGGGGCACCCTCGAGGTCCGGGTCTTCGACGGCATCACCAACCGCGCAGAACTGGCCGCCCTCGTCGCGTTCGTGCATTCGCTCGTCGTCTACTTCGACGAATGTCTCGAACGGGGCGAGGAACTGCCCGTGCTGCAGCCGTGGCACGTCAAGGAGAACAAGTGGCGTGCGGCGCGCTACGGACTCGACGCGGAGGTCATCCTCGACCCGGTGTGCACCGAGCGGCTGGTCACCGACGACCTGAACGATCTGCTCGAGCAGATCATGCCCACCGCGGTGCGGCTCGGCTGCGCCGACGAACTCGCGCGGGTCGCGGACATCCCGGTGCGGGGAGCGTCCTATCAGCGTCAGCGGCGGCTCGCGGAACGGACGGACGGCGATCTCGTCGCGGTAGTGGACTCGCTCGTGCAGGAACTGAAGGAGTGATCGGCCGAGGACGTCCCGGCCGTCAGGCCTCATCGGTTGTCA
This sequence comes from Rhodococcus sp. IITR03, assembly GCA_001017865.1. The sequence goes on along the minus strand of LATQ01000001.1, from coordinate 814,782 downwards.
GGCACCGCCGGGAGCGTCCTCGTCGAGCAGACCGTCGCGACCGAGCTGCTCCCGGTAGGCGACGCGGCCGACCCGGTGGGCGATCACGGGGGCGGTGAGCACCATGAACATGCCCGCCAGGGCCATCATCCAGATGTCGACCGAACTACGCAGGATGATCATGGAACCGCCCAGCACGAACAACAGACCCACCACCTGGGGCTTCGTGGCAGGTGCATGCGCGACAGGGTGTCGCGGAAACGCACCACGCCGATCGCGGCGGTCAGCGAGATGACCGCCCCGATGAGGATCAGGATGTGGGCGAAGGTGTCGATGATCGTCGTCATCCTTCGTCACGCACCCGGAATCGAGCCACGGACACCGATCCGATGAAGCCGACCAGGGCCAGCGCCACGGTGGCGGGCAGCACCGATGTGTCGCGTGTGTACACCGCCCAGATCGCGATGCCGCAGATGCCGAGCGCGAGCAGGCATCCACGCCGACGAGCCGGTCGAGGGAGTTGGGACCCGCGATCACGCGGTAGGTGATCAGGACCGCGGAGACGAACAACAGTGCCCCCGCGATCGCCAGTGTCACGGTCACGTCAGTTCCTCCGTTCCGCTGCGCCAGGGGCTGGCCTGCCATTCCGACTCGCGTTCGAACGTCCGGATGAGAAGGCGCTCGATGAGGCGGGCGGAACGGTAGAAGTCGGCCACGGCCTTGTCGGTACTCACGTCGAGGACGTGCACGTACATGATCCGCCGCACCTGGTCGATCTCGAGCACCATGGTGCCCGGGATGTTGTTCATGATGTCCGTCCACAGTGTCAGCACCAGGTCGGACTTGATGGTGAGCCGGCAGCGCAGCACGCCGGTGACCGGCGGCGGGGACGGCCGGATCGCGAGCCACGCCACGTTGATCGTCGAGCGGATGGTCTCGCCGAAGATCACCGCGCCGAGTCGCATCGCAGACCACACGTGCAGGCGACCTTCGACGGGCACACGCGGCAGCGGCAGCACGAACATGACGACGAGCGAGACGGCCATGCCGCCGAGAATGTTGGCGATGCTGAAGGTGCCCCACAGCAGCACCCACACCAGGGTCGTCCATCCCAGAACGAACAATCGCAGGACATTGGCACGTTTCATCATTCCTGCTCACCCCCCAGCACGGCCTCGATGTACACCGTGCGGTCGCGCAGGTTCTCCGCGGCACGGTTGCTGATGTCGAGCAGGGGACCGGCGAAGACCGTCAACGACACACCGATCGCGACGAGCCAGACCGTGGGGACGAGCATCGCCGCCGGCATCCGGCCGACGTCCGGGCGTTCCTCGAAGGAGATGTCGGTGGCGGATTCGTCGATCAGCGCCGAGGGGCCGATGTCGGCGAGGTCGCCTTCGGGGGCGTCGGCGCGTGCCCGCCAGAATGCCTTCGTCCAGATACGCGCCACGACGTACAGCGTCAGGAGGCTGGTCAGGACACCACCGGCGACGAGGACCCAGGCGAGGACCGAACCGTCCTCCGCGCCGGCCTGCAGCAGGGCGACCTTGCCGATGAACCCGAGAACGGCGGGATACCGCCCAGGTTGAGCGCCGGGATGAGGAACAGGACCGCCAGCAGCGGGGGACATGAGCGCGAGGCTGCCGAGCGTCGCAGCGAGGCCGACCCGGCCTGGCGTTCGATGAGACCCACCACGAGGAAGAGGGTGGTCTGCACGAGGATGTGGTGGCCGACGTAGTAGACGGCGCCCGCGAGACCGGTCTGCGACGACAGCGCGACGCCGAAGATCATGTAGCCGATGTGGCTGACGAGCGTGAACGACAGCAGACGCTTGATGTCGTTCTGCGCGATCGCGCCGAGGATGCCGATGATCATCGTGAGCAGACCTGCGACGAGCAGGACGTCGTCGAGTTCGCCGCCCGGGAACAGCAGGGTGTGCGCCCGGATGATCGCGTACACACCGACCTTGGTCAGCAGGCCGGCGAAGACGGCCGTGACCGGCGCGGGCGCGGTGGGGTAGGAGTCGGGAAGCCACGACGACAGCGGGAAGACCGCGGCCTTGATACCGAAGGCCACGAGCAGCACACCGAAGATCGCGGCCCGGGTGCCCGGTGAGATCTCGTCCATCCGCAGTGCCATCTGGGCGAGGTTCAAGGTGCCCGTGGCGGCGTAGGCGAAGGCGATGCCCACGAGGAAGACCAGCGAGGACACCATCGAGACCATGACGTACGAGACGCCCGCGCGGACGCGGTCGGCGCTCGCGCCCAGGGTCAGCAGGACGAACGAGGCGGCGAGGAGCACCTCGAAGCCGACGAAGAGGTTGAACAGGTCGCCTGCGAGGAAGGCGATGTTGACGCCCGCGGTGAGCGCGAGATAGGTCGGCAGGAAGATCGAGACGGGCTGCTGCTCGTTGCCGTCGTGGATACCTGACCGACCGCGTACAGCATCACCGACAGCAGCACGATCGCCGAGACGACCAGCATCAACGCCGACAATCGGTCGACGACCAGCGAGATGCCGATCGGCGCCTCCCACCCACCGATCTGCAGTACCGCGATGCCGTCGGCGTCTGCGTAGTACAGCAGCGCCACACACACGACGAGCGAGGCGACCAGCGCGAAGACGGTGATCCACCGCTGAACGCGCGGACGGCGGCCGACGATCAGGGTCGCGGCTGCGGCGAGCAACGGGATGAGGACGGGGAGGGGAACGAGGTTCGCGACGCTCAGGTTCATCGGCGATCCTCCTTCCCGTTCTTCTCGTCGTCTCCGGTCCGCTCGCCCTCGGCAGGGTCGGGGGCCTCGGGGTCGGGATCGTCCGCACGGACGGCCTCGTCGACCTCACCGGCACGGACGGCCTCGTCGGCGTCCTCGGCACTACCGGCTCGTCCGTCCCGCCCTGGTTCTGCGTGTAGGCCGAGTCGGTCGGGTCGTCGAAGTCGCCGTCGTGCAGATCCTCGTACGCCTCGAGGTCCTCGATGTTCTTGAGCTGGTCGAGCGGGATCGGGTTGCCCGCGGCGTCGAAGGCATCACCGCTCTTGCTCGGGATACCGGTGAGCGGGTCGTCGGAGCGGTCTCGTGACGGCAGGTCGGCGAGACTGCGCCGCTGCGACACGAGGGTGTCCTCGGGGTCGTTCTCGATCTCGTCCCGTGCGCGGTAGGTGTAGGAGCGGTAGGTCAGTGCCAGCACGAACGCCGCCACACCCATCGTGATGACGATCGCGGTGAGGATCATCGCCTGCGCGAGGGGATCGGCCATGTCCGGCTCGACGTCGCTCTCCACACCGACGATGGGTGCATGACCTGCGGGACCGCCGAGGGTCAGCAGCAACAGGTTGATGCCGTTGCCGGCCAGCAACAGCCCCAGCAGCATCTTGATGATGCTGCGTTCGAGCAACAGGTACACACCGGCCGCGACGAGCACGCCGACGACGGCGAGGAGCGTGATGTTCGCGGTCATCGGCCCTCACCCACGGTCTCGGCGTCGAGGCGAGCACCGAGGCTGCGCAGCACGTCCAGGATCAGGCCGACCACGATGAGGTACACACCGAGGTCGAAGAACAGTGCGGTCACGAGCTTGATGTCGCCGAGCAGCGGCAGCGTGAGCTCGAGGGTCGCCGACGACAGGGCCGGGGCGCCGAGGAACATCGACACCAGTGCGGTGCCCGCGGCGAAGGTGAGTCCGAGGCCGAGGATCTTGCCGGCGTCGATGGGAACCGCCTCTCCGAGCTCGTAGCGTCCGCCGGCCAGGTACCTCAACACCAGCGCGAGACCGGCGACGAGACCGCCCGCGAAGCCGCCACCGGGCGCATTGTGCCCGGAGAAGAAGAAGTACACCGACAGGATCATCATGGTGGGGAAGACCAGCCGGGTGGTGACCTCGAGGACCAGCGAGCGGTAGCGCGGATCGATGAGATCGCCGCCGAGCAGCCAGGTCGTCTCGTTGCTGGCGGAGACCGCGTCGAGCTGCGCCGCGGGTGCGTCCGCCACACGTGGGGCGGTGCCGAAGCGGCGGGTGCGGAAGACCAGGCTGGCCACGCCGGTCGCAGCGACCAGCAGTACCGAGATCTCGCCCATCGTGTCCCAGGCGCGGATGTCGACGAGCAGGACGTTGACGATGTTCTTGCCGTCACCGCCGTAGTAGGCGGCGTCGGGCAGCAGCAGCGAGATCGGATCGGTGGTGCGTGCCGCGACGGCGTAGGCGCCGATCCCGACGACCACCGCGCCCACGGCGATGCCGAGCATCGCGCGGGCGAACTTGCTGCCCATCACCGCGGCCGGGTCGGTCTCGGCGGGCAGCTTGCGCAGGACCAGCACGAACATCACGAGGGTGACGGTCTCGACGAGGAACTGGGTGAGCGCGAGGTCGGGAGCTCCCTGGAGGGCGAACAGCACACCGAGCCCGTAACCCGTCACGCCCACGACCAGCACACCGCCGAGGCGATTGCGCAGGACCGTCGCGGTGACCGCGGCGGCCATCATGATGAGCCCCACCCCGAGCTGCCAGATCGAGTCCCATGCGCGCGTCGACGGCATCGTGCTCAGCCCGAAGAAGAACATCAGCACCGTCGGGAGCGCCACCAGGGTGATGAGGATCGTCGCCTGGGTCAGGGGGAGCGAACCGCGCTGCAGAAAACCGGTCAGGCGCAGGGACAGGGTGTCCATGCCCTGGAGGGTCGCGTCGTACATCCGGTCGGCGTTGCCGAGCGGCGGGTGCTCGAAGCGCAGGCGCGCGATGGTGCGGTGCGCGAGGAACAGGGCCGTGCCGCCCACGATCACCACGCCGGTCAGAGCGAGCGGCAGAGTGAATCCGTGCCACAACGCCAGGTGGTAGGGCTTGTCGAGTTCGGTGGGCAGCTCGTCGGCGTAGGGGGCGATCAGGTGATCGATCCACGAGCTCGCGAAGCCCGCGGCGAGACCGGCGAACGCGAGAACGCTCGGGGCGGTGAGCAGCAGCGGGCCGGGCGCGTGCAGGTTCTGCACCGCGGGGCTCGGACGTTTGAGCTGCTTGCGACCGAACGCACCCCAGATGAACCGGATGCTGTACGCGAGGGTGAGGATCGACCCACCACGATGCCCGCGGTCATGGCGATCCGCGCCCACTCGGGCAGCACCTCGGCCACCAGCGACGACTCGAGTGCTGCTTCCTTCGCGACGAACCCGATGAACGGCGGCAGACCGGCCATGCTCGCCGCCGCGAGTATCGCGATCACCATCAGATAGGGCGCGGCGGAGCCGAGGTGCGCGAGCTTGCGAATGTCGCGGGTGCCGTGGAGTGGTCGATGATGCCGACCACCATGAACAGGCATGCCTTGAACAGGGCGTGGGCGATCACCATCGCCAGGCCCGCCAGGGCTGCTTCCCGGCTGCCCGTGCCCACCAGCGCTGTGAGGAAACCGAGCTGACTGACGGTGCCGAAGGCCAGGATGAGTTTGAGGTCGAAGGCTCGGAACGCTCGCCAGCCGGCGAGGATCATCGACGCGAGACCGAGACCGATGACGATCGGCCGCCACGCGGCGCTGTCCGCGAAGCCGGGGGCGAGCCGGGCCACGAGATAGATGCCGGCCTTGACCATCGCCGCGGCGTGGAGATATCCGGACACCGGGGTGGGGGCGGCCATCGCACCGGGCAGCCAGAAGTGCAGCGGGACCACGGCGGACTTCGACAGTGCGCCGACGAGCACGAGCACCACGCGACACCGGCGAGCCAGCCGTGGGGTGCCGCCGCGACGACGTCGGACAGGTTGTAGCTGCCGACCATCTCGCCGAGGATGATGATGCCGACCAGCATCGCCAGACCACCGGCCGTGGTGACGAGCAGGGCCTGGGTGGCGGCACGCCGACTCGAGGCGCGTTCGGCGTAATGCCCGACGAGCAGGAACGACAGGACGGTCGTCAGTTCCCAGAAGATGTAGAGCAGCAACATGTTGTCGCTGACCACCAGACCGAACATGGCGCCCGCGAAGGCGACCATCTCGGCGGCGAACACGCCCAGGCGGGGCTCGTCGTCCTCGAAATAGCGCGAGCAGTAGAGCAGGATCAACGAGCCGATGCCCAGGACGAGCACGCACATGATCGCCGCAAGCGTGTCGAAGCGCAGGTCGAAATTCATCGACAGCGTCGAGGCCCACGCGATCTGTAGTTTCTGATCGGTTCCCCAGTTGGTGACGACCCAGCCGAGACTTGTGAGGGGCACCAGCGCGAGCGGCAGGAATGCATTTCTCCCCATGACTCTGACCAGAAACGGCGCCAGAAGAGCAGCGACCGCATGGGCAACGAGTATGGCGATCAAAAGGCACTCCGTCGGGGTCGGGCCTGTCGGCGGGGTGAAACAGACTGCGGGCCGTGGGACTCGCTGTCGTCACAGCGGACGGCACACCGCCGAAACGGGGATCGCCCCGACATGCACGCCGCTCGCCGTCATCGGGCAAAACGGATTGTGCCTATCCTAACGGTTGTCTTCGCACGCTTGCGAATCGGGGAGGTGAGAGCGCTAACGCACCTGCCACGCACAGATCACGGCGACGGCGAACAGTGCGAGCGCCGACCACTGCGCGTCCGCCGGGAGCATCCACACCGCCCCGACGACGGCCGTCGCCGGCACCGGCAGTGCCAGGCCCGAGCCGCGGATCG
>LATQ01000001.1:807281-808072 GCA_001017865.1 Rhodococcus sp. IITR03 | reverse complement strand
CGCAGCAGCGCGACGAGCAGTCCGCGGCCGAGTAGCCGTCGAGTCCGGCGGCCAGCTCGTCGAGGTCGACGTCGTCGTCGAGCGGTACCGATCGACCGCGGTCTTCAGGATCGCGGCCCGGGCCTCGGCGTCCGGCGGCGGCACGAACACGAGACGTTCGAGCCGGCCGGGACGCAGCAGTGCCGGATCGATGAGGTCGGGCCGGTTCGTCGCTCCCACCACCACGACGTCGCGCAGCGGCTCGACACCGTCGAGTTCGGTGAGCAGCGACGCAACCACCCGGTCGGACACCCCGGAATCGGAGCTCTGCCCGCGGCGCGGTGCGAGCGCATCGATCTCGTCGAGGAACACCAGCGCCGGTGCCGAGTTGCGGGCACGCTCGAACAACTCGCGCACCGCCTTCTCCGACGCACCGACCCACTTGTCCATCAGCTCGGCGCCCTTGACGGCGTGGACGCTCAGGCGCCCCGTGCCGGCGAGAGCGCGGACGAGATAGGTCTTGCCGCAACCGGGCGGGCCGTACAGCAGCACCCCGCGCGGCGGGTCGACGCCGAGACGCTCGAACGAATCGGGATGCTGCAGCGGCCACAGGACGGCTTCGGTGAGGGCCTGCTTCGTCTCGACCATGTCGCCGACGTCGTCGAGGCTCACGCTGCCGATCGCCAGCTCCTCGGAGCCCGACCGCGACAGCGGACGGATCACCTCGAGCGCGCCGACCAGGTCGTCCTGGACGAGCGAGGGTTCGTCGTCGTCGCGGTTCGCCCGCGACGCCGCGCGCAGTGCCGCCTCGC
>LATQ01000001.1:804630-807181 GCA_001017865.1 Rhodococcus sp. IITR03 | reverse complement strand
AACGGATACGTGACCAGGCCCCGCCGCCACCGCGACCAGCACCAGCAGCACCACGGCGAGTCGCGCGGGCACGGACGCGACTTCATCGCGAAGGTCGGGATGCGGCTGATCGCGAGCCCGGCCGTCCCGAGGATCCACACCGCGACCAGCCCGTAGGCGGTCCACCAGCGTCGCCCCACTGGATGTGGGCGGCGACGGGTGCGAGCGCGATGAGGCGGCCGCCGGTGCGGGCACACCGACGAAGTACTCGCGTGCGTAGGCGGGGACGCTGTCGTCCTCGAGCAGGGTGTTGAAGCGCGCGAGTCGCAGCACGAGGCTCACCGCGTAGAGCAGGGCGACGATCCAGCCGAAGGGGCTGCCGTCGAGCAACGTCACGTACAGCACGAGCGCGGGGGCGACACCGAACGCGACGGCGTCCGACAGCGAGTCGAGTTCGGCGCCGATCTTGCTGGTCGCGTCGAGCATGCGGGCGATGCGGCCGTCGAGCGAGTCGAGGACGGCCGCGGCGCCGATCATGCCGAGCGCGGTGCCGAGTTGTCCGTCGAGCGCGAACTTCACCGCCGACAGTCCGGCGGAGAACGCCAGGATCGTGATGACGCTCGGCAGCAGGCGGACGACGTTGGGCCGATTGCGGGACCGCCCGGTCGCGACCGCACGCGAACCCTGCGTGTGCGGACTCACGACACCGTGGGCAGCTGAGCGAGGACGGTCTCGGCACCGATGGTGCGTTGACCGCGTTCGACCAGCAGGGTGCTCCCGACCGGCAGGTAGGTGTCGACCCGGGATCCGAAGCGGATCAGGCCGTAGGTGTCGCCGATCGGCAGGGTGTCGCCGATCTGCGCGTCGTTGACGATGCGCCGTGCGAGCAGCCCGGCGATCTGGACGACGGCGACCTCGGCGCCGTCGCGCGTCTCGATCAGCATGCTGGTGCGCTCGTTGACCTCGCTCGCGTCGGCGAGATCGGCGGAGAGGAACTTGCCCGGGGTGTGGACCACCGAGCGGACGGTGCCGCCGACGGGGCTGCGCTGCACGTGCACGTCGAGGACGGACAGGAAGATGCTGACCCGAGGGCGCTCCTCGCTGCCGAGCCCGAGTTCGGCGGGCGGCACGGCGTGGTCGACGAGAGCGATCTCACCGTCGGCGGGAGCGACGACCACCCCGGCGCGGTTCGGCGGCACGCGGTGCGGGTGCCGGAAGAAGGTGGCGCACGCCAGTGCCGATGCGAGACCGGCGCGGCGCAGCCAGGGCTTGCGGCGGCCGAGGGTGGCCACGGCGAGCGGAGCTGCGACGAAGGGGATGCCGCCCGGATGCATGGGCGGTACGACATGCCTGACCAGGTCGACCATGTGGCTACCCGCTGGTGGGGGGGTGTTCCGGCGGGCGTCGGCTTACGTGCACGGGCTCCTCTTATCGCTGGCGATCGGTGATCCGGGACCGCAGTGGACCCGCCCGTCGCGCGGGCGGGTCCTGTCGGTCCACAGGCACTCCAGCGTACGTGAGCGGAGGAGGGAAGGTCAGACCCGCGCGCGCCGCCTCGATCTCGTTCTTGAGGCGGGCGAGAGTCGCGTTCATCCCCATCGTCAGTTCGTCGTCGAACGCCTCGGTGCCGCCGAGAACATACTTGACCAGGGTCTGCGATACCTTGCTCGTCCCGGTGGGCGCCTCGCGCCGCTGGGTGACCCGCGTGCCGGTGGCGGTGGGTTCGAGGGTGAACGACCAGATGGACCGGTTCTCGTTGATCCGGAAGCTCAGGCGACGGCCGGGTTCGAAGTCGATCACCTTCGACGTCGTGGGCCACACCAGCAGGCCCTTCTTGTTGATGTTGATCGTGGTGGTGCCGGCAGACACCGGCCCACCGCGCACGATCATCCGACGGCACTGCGGACTCCACTCGCCCATCCGCTTCAGATCGGACACCACGCGCCACACCTGCTCGGGGGAGGCGGTGATCTCGATCGTGGCCTCGAGGGTCTTCGACACGTGTACTCCTGTGCTCGGGGGACCGGGTCTTCTCGGGGGCCGGGTCCCGTGTATCTGATACCTGAGGTAACAGGATCGTCGTCGATCCTAACGGACGCTGTGAGTGCGGTCACGTCCTGGTCGGGTCGGCTCCGGTCAGCCGCATGAACGCCCCGAGTTCGATCAGGCCGTCCGGGGTCGACGGGAGGTGATCGGTCAGGGCGCCGGACCGGACGATCACCGCCGACCACTTGCCGCGTGAGAGGGCCACGTTCGACCGGTTGCGGGACAACAGGAACGACATGCCCCGCGGCACGTCCTCGACGGCGGAGGCCGTCATCGACACGAACACCATCGCCGCCTGGCGGCCCTGGAACTTGTCGACGGTGCCCACCTGGACGCGGTGCAGACCTGCGGCGGCGAGATCCTGCCGCAGGCGGGTGACCTGAGCGTTGTACGGCGCGACCACCAGGACGTCCTCCTCGCCGAGGGGCCGCGACGGGGAGCCGGCGTCGTCCGTCCACGCCGAGCCGAGCACGGCCGCGACGGCGCGCACGATCTCGGCGCTCTCCTCGTCGGCGAGCAGGTCGCG
>LATQ01000001.1:798133-804530 GCA_001017865.1 Rhodococcus sp. IITR03 | reverse complement strand
CCCGTGACGGCGGCCGTTCGTTCGCCTACGCGCTCGGCGGCGGACTGAGCCACTCGTGGGCGCAGGGTCCGGCGACGACCCTGTCGGTGGCCGGCTACGGGTCGGGCGCCACGGCCGACACCACCGGCGTCACGTGCGTCGGAGCCCAGTCGTTCGCGGTCAACACCGCGACGGGGCAGTGGTGCGCCGTGGGGGTCGGTTCGACGCCGCGCTGAGCGAGCGCCGCACCGATGATCCGGACGACCGTGTAGTCGGTCTTCGCGGATTTCGTGACGGGGGTGGCAGGCGCCGGTAATCTTGCACTCGCCACCCCCGAGTGCTAAGAATGCACTTAGCACTCGCAACACGTGAGTGCCAGGTCGGTAGGGTGAGACCGGGTTTTCGACACCCCTGGTCGTCCGTCGCGGGCACTGCTTCCGGCCGAAGGCGTACATGGAGCGATCCGACGAGCGATCGCTCCGGTGTCACCCCCATACCCGGAGGATCACTTCGCAATGGCCAAGATCATCGCGTTCGACGAAGAGGCCCGTCGCGGCCTCGAGCGGGGCCTCAACAGCCTCGCCGACGCAGTCAAGGTGACGTTGGGCCCCAAGGGTCGCAACGTCGTTCTCGAGAAGAAGTGGGGCGCCCCCACGATCACCAACGATGGTGTGTCCATCGCCAAGGAGATCGAGCTCGAGGATCCGTACGAGAAGATCGGCGCCGAGCTGGTCAAGGAAGTTGCCAAGAAGACCGACGACGTCGCGGGTGACGGCACCACCACCGCTACCGTGCTCGCCCAGGCGCTCGTCCGTGAGGGTCTGCGCAACGTTGCTGCGGGCGCAACCCCCTCGGCCTGAAGCGCGGCATCGAGAAGGCCGTCGAGGCCGTCACCGCCAAGCTGCTCGACACCGCCAAGGAGGTCGAGACCAAGGAGCAGATCGCCGCCACCGCAGGCATCTCCGCCGGCGACCCCGCGATCGGTGAGCTCATCGCCGAGGCCATCGACAAGGTGGGCAAGGAAGGCGTCATCACCGTCGAGGAGTCCAACACCTTCGGCCTCCAGCTCGAGCTGACCGAGGGCATGCGCTTCGACAAGGGCTACATCTCCCTCTACTTCGCCACCGACGCAGAGCGTCAGGAGGCCGTGCTCGAGGATCCCTACATCCTGCTCGTCAGCTCCAAGATCTCCACGGTCAAGGACCTGCTGCCGCTGCTCGAGAAGGTCATCCAGTCGGGCAAGCCGCTGCTGATCATCGCCGAGGACGTCGAGGGTGAGGCTCTGTCCACCCTGGTCCTCAACAAGATCCGCGGCACCTTCAAGTCGGTTGCCGTCAAGGCTCCGGGCTTCGGTGACCGCCGCAAGGCCCAGCTCGCCGACATCGCCATCCTCACCGGTGGCGAGGTCGTCAGCGAAGAGGTCGGCCTCTCCCTCGAGACCGCCGGCATCGAGCTGCTCGGCCAGGCCCGCAAGGTCGTCGTCACCAAGGACGAGACCACCATCGTCGAGGGCGCGGGCGATCCCGACGCCATCGCCGGTCGCGTCAACCAGATCCGCGCCGAGATCGAGCGTCGGATTCGGACTACGACCGTGAGAAGCTGCAGGAGCGCCTCGCGAAGCTGGCCGGCGGCGTCGCCGTCATCAAGGCCGGTGCCGCGACCGAGGTCGAGCTCAAGGAGCGCAAGCACCGCATCGAGGACGCCGTCCGCAACGCGAAGGCTGCCGTCGAAGAGGGCATCGTCGCCGGTGGTGGCGTGGCCCTGCTGCAGGCCGCTCCGGTTCTCGACGACCTCAAGCTCGAGGGCGACGAGGCCACGGGTGCCAACATCGTCAAGGTCGCTCTCGAGGCGCCGCTGAAGCAGATCGCCTTCAACGCCGGCCTCGAGCCCGGCGTCGTCGCCGAAAAGGTCCGCAACCTCGAGGCCGGCCACGGCCTCAACGCTGCGACCGGCGACTACGAGGACCTGCTCGAAGCGGGCATCAACGACCCGGTCAAGGTCACCCGCTCGGCGCTGCAGAACGCTGCGTCGATCGCGGCTCTGTTCCTGACGACCGAGCCGTCGTCGCCGACAAGCCGGAGAAGGCCGCCGCTCCCGCGGGCGACCCGACCGGCGGCATGGGCGGCATGGACTTCTGATCCGCCCCTGCGGGCGGAGAGGACTTCTGATCCGCCCCTGCGGGCGGAGAGGACTTCCGATCCGCCGCTGAGCCACACGAGGCCCGATCCCACTCCGGTGGGGTCGGGCCTCGTGCTCTTCCCCGATCGTTCCGGCCTCCCGTACCGAACGATCACATATTCGTTACGAAACGCGCTCCGCGGACGATGAATGTCACGAAAGTGTCACTTCATGCGGTTCCGGAGGTTCGTACCGATCCGCAACCGGTCCGAGGTGCGCAGACAGACGGATCGACGAGGGGAAGAGAATATGCGGTCGTCCTGGTTACGGCGGGTACTGCTCACGGTGGCGATGGGAACGTCGATGGTCCTCGCGGCTCCCGGAGGTGCTCTCGCGCAGCCGGTGGAAGCCGACGATCAGCGACCGGTGGGGGAGCTGACCTCTGTCGAGCGCGAGAGCGACCGCACCGTCATCGCCAACGTCTACTCGCCGTCGATGGACAAGGTGATCCCCCTCCGGGTCCGGACGCCGCCGACGCGAGCGAACCGCGCCCCACCCTCTACCTGCTCAACGGCTCGGGAGGCGGGCAGGGAATCGCCACCTGGGAGAAGCAGACCGACGTCGAGAACTTCTTCTCGGACAAGAACATCAACGTCGTCACGCCGCTCCTCGGCGGCTACAGCTACTACACCGATTGGCGCAACGACGATCCCGCGCTCGGCCGCAACATGTGGACGACCTTCCTGACGCACGAACTCCCGCCGGTCATCGACAGGGAGTTCGGGACGTCGGGACGCAACGCGATTGCGGGTCTGTCGATGTCGGGGACGTCGGTGCTCGGCCTCGCCACGACGGCCCCCGAGCTGTACGAGGCGGTCGGGGCATACAGCGGATGCGCCGAGACGAGCACGCCGCTGGGGCAGTCCTACGTGCAGGCCGTCGTACGCGTCAAGGGTGGCGACCCCGAGAACATGTGGGGCCCGGTCGGTGATCCGGCCTGGATCGAGAACGATCCCTACCTCCAGGCCGAGAAGCTCCGCGGTATCGACCTGTACATCTCGTCGGGTTCGGGTCTGCCCGGGCAGTACGAGCGGCTCGGATCGCGGTCGGTGAACAACGACCCGATCGGGCTCGTCGGGCAGGTGGTCGTCGGCGGCAGCATCGAGGCGGCGGTCCACCACTGCACCCGGCGGATGGCCCAGCGACTCGAGGAGTTGGACATCCCCGCCCGGATCGACCTGCGTCCGGCGGGTACGCACTCCTGGGACTACTGGGAGGACGATCTGCGCAACTCGTGGCCGCTTCTGTCGCAGGCGGTCGGACTGTAGAGGTCCCGGACGATCCACCGGAAATGCCCGATTCGATCCCGGTCGAATCGGGCATCTTCTTTCGGTCGTTATTCGACCGATGGATCGGTCGATTCGCCGTAATCGGTCGGCGAACGGGATGAATCGGGTCGAACGGAAATGTCGAATTCAAACAGAAATAATTGGGTACGGACGTTCCGTTTTCTTTCCTTGACGCTGTGAGCTGGGCATATGTGAGCTCTTCCCAGCTTCTCTGCAAGTGTGAATGTCATCACATCCGATTTGCGTATTCTCGGGTCGCGCAGGCACGTCGAATGTGTTGAGAATTGAGGCGAGCCCGACGGAATTCCGATCGGAATTCCGGGTAGGCGAAAAGCAATCGGACGAGACCCGTCCGGTATGTGATCGGACGAAGGAGATTCACATGGACGTCATCGAACTCATCGGCTCTGCCCTCGAACTGCTCGGCGGCACCGAACTGCTCGGCACCCTGCTCGAGACCGGCAGTGCCGTTCTCGGCCTCGGCCAGTAGTTCCTGCTGAGCTGAACAGCTGTGCCGCTGCCTCGCAGCGGAATACGACACCCCCGGCGGATCTCCGCCGGGGGTGTCGTCGTCTCGGCCGACCCCGTGACCCGGATCAGTTCTCGGGGATCAGCATCCACAGGGCGAGGTAGAGCAACACGGCGGTGCCGCCCGTGACGAAGGCTGCGAGGACTGCGCCTGCACGCACGAGGTTGAGGTCGACGTTGAAGTACTCGGCCAGTCCGGCGCACACACCACCGAGCATGCGCTGGGACGAGGAGCGGGTGAAGGGACGGGGGGCCTGGTTCTCGAAGTTCATGTATTCATCCTGTCGCCGTAACGGTCTCGGCACATCCGGGAACGGCCCGGATCTTCACCCTGATCTTCGTCTCGGGGTCGGTCGGACGAGCCGGCCCGGACAACGCTGAAATCATGCTGAGGGCAATGCTCGGCGGCCGGGACGCGAGGAGGCAGACTCGACCGTCGGTATTGCCGATCAGAAGGAGATCTCCCACCATGACCGACGTCGTCCTGGACGAACAGCTCGCCGCACTGCGCCGCAGGTACGGCACCCGGGCCGCCGAGCAGGTGGCCGGCCGCGGTGGTTCCGGCGCGTGGAACGACGTCATCGCTCTCCAGCTGGCGCATCGCTCCGTGCGAAAGTTCCTTCCCGAGCCGTCTCCGAGGACGATCTGCGCGCGATCGTGGCCGCGGCCTCCTCCGCCGCGAGCTCGAGCAACCTGCAGTTGTGGAGCGTCGTGGCCGTCACCGACCGCGACCGGCTCGCCCGGATCGCGACTCTCGCCGGCAACCAGCCGGCGGTGCGTGACGCTCCACTGCTGCTCGTGTGGGTGGCCGACCTCGCCGCGCGGCGCGGGTCGCGAGCAGCACGACAAGGACCTCGTCAACGTCGACTACGTGGAGTCCGCGCTGCTCGGGGTGGTCGATGCCGCGCTCGCCGCACAGAATGCGGTGCTCGCCGCGGAATCGCTCGGTCTCGGCACCGTCTACATCGGGGCCATCCGCAACCATCCGCGTGACGTGGCCGCAGAACTGGCTCTGCCCGACCACAGTTTCGCTGTGGTCGGGCTGGTGGTGGGCCGTCCCGATCCCGAGGTGGAGTCGGAGGTCAAGCCGCGCTTGGGTCAGGATGTGGTGCTGCATCGCGAGCAGTACTCGACCGAGGAGCGGGATGCCGGCCTCGCCGTATACGAGGAGGAGATCTCCGGCTTCTACCGCGATCAGGGTCTGGCGGAGAGCTGGGTCGAACGTGTACTCGGGCGCTTCGCGTCGCCCGGCGCGCTCGGGAGCAGGGAACAGATGCGGGAAGCTCTGCGGGAGCGCGGTTTCGGTCTGGACTGACCGCAGGGAGTCGTCAGCGGCACACGACCGTCAGGCCGACCCCGCGCCACACCTGACGTTCGACACGATCGAAGTCGTTGTCGTCACTGTCGTATTCGTACTCGACCTCGGTCCGGTATCCCCGGTCGCGCTGAGCGGTCACGGTGCAGTCGCCGCCGGCGGAACCGGACCGGTTGACGATCGAGTACGGCACACCCTCCGCGGCGAGCACGGCGACCGCGGCCTGCTCGCTCATGCCGACCACACCGGGCGCGGGTTGTGCTGCGGCAGTTCCTGTTCCGAGCAGTACTGCGGTGGTGCCGAGCGACAGGACGGCTGCGGTCGCGAGATGGGAGCGGGTGGCAAGAGTACGCATGGGTTCCTCCGAAGGGGTGCTGGACCGGACATTTCGATCGTCCGCCGCGACCCGGCCCGAGCACATCCGGGCACGACCCCCATCCCGACCCTGAATTCCGGACTCGGGATGGCAGGGACACTGGGGAAACCGGCACCCGCCGCGTCCGGATCGGCCTAGTCTGGGCCGGTGGAGACCGTACCGATCCAGCTTCCCGGGGGCACCACGGCCCCGGTGCGCCTCTTCGCGGGACCCGACCACGAGCACGAGACACGTCGCGACGCCTCCCGCGTCGTCGTGGTGATCGTGCCGGGGCTCGGCATCCCGGCCGGTTACTACGAGCCGTTCGCGCAGGCGATCACCGAGCACGGATTCGACGCGGCGATCTGTGAACTGGCCGGCCAGGGCGACAGCCGTCCGAGGCCCGGACCCGACAGCACCTACGGCTACCACGAGATCGTCGCGACGCACTTCCCCGCTGTCTTCGAGGTGGTGCGGGAGCGCTTCCCCGACTCGACGCCGTACCTGCTCGGCCACTCCATGGGCGGCCAACTCGGGGTGCTCTACGCCGCACGCATCCGCGGCCGACTCGGCGGACTGATCCTCGTCGCCTCGGGCACGCCCTACTACCGCCACCACGCGGGCATCCGCGGACCGGGACTGTGGCTCGGGTCGACGGCGATGTCGCTGACCGCCGCGGTGGCCGGTTTCTGGCCCGGCGACCGCATCGACGTCGCCGGTTTCGGCCGCAGTCGCGCGTGCTGATCTCCGACG
>LATQ01000001.1:787257-798033 GCA_001017865.1 Rhodococcus sp. IITR03 | reverse complement strand
CGTGAGGGGAGGGGCGAGATCACCGTGCTGATCGTCGACGATCACCCCGTCGTGCGGGACGGCCTGCGCGGGATGTTCTCGGCCTCCCCGGAATTCGACGTGGTCGGGGAGGCCGCCTCCGGTCCGGAGGCCGTGGCGCTCACGCTCGAACTCGATCCCGATGTGGTGCTCATGGATCTGCGGATGCCGGGAGGTGGGGGAGTGCAGGCGATCACCGAGCTCGTCGCACGAGGTGCGCGCAGCCGCGTCCTGGTGCTGACGACCTACGACACGGATGCCGACACCGTTCCCGCGATCGAAGCCGGCGCGACCGGCTACCTGCTCAAGGACGCTCTGCGCGACGACCTGTTCGCCGGGGTGCGGGCCGCGGCGGAGGGGCGGGCCGTGTTGTCGCCGGTGGTCGCGTCGCGGTTGATGAACGCATGCGGACACCCACCGTCCCGCAGACGCTCAGCGCCCGGGAGCGTGAGGTGCTGGCGCTCGTCGCGAAGGGCACCTCGAACCGGGCCATCGCCCAGGAACTGTTCGTCAGCGAGGCGACCGTGAAGACCCACCTGGCCCACGTCTTCGCGAAGCTCGAGGTGAAGGACAGGGCAGCGGCGGTCGCAGCCGCCTACGACCGGGGGATCCTGGGTTAGCCGAACGCCGTGCGCCGACACACGGCCGATCACCGGATCCGGTAGCTACCGGCCGGTAACCGGACCATCGGCAGACACCGGAATCGGGCGGGACTACCCTGTATATCCGTGACCTCACACTATGACGTCGTTGTCCTCGGAGCCGGTCCCGGTGGGTACGTCGCTGCTATCCGCGCGGCACAGCTGGGACTGAGCACCGCCATCATCGAGCAGAAGTACTGGGGTGGTGTCTGCCTGAACGTCGGCTGCATCCCCTCGAAGGCGCTTCTCCGCAACGCCGAGCTGGCACATCTCTTCAACAAAGAGGCCAAGACCTTCGGCATCTCGGGAGACGTGTCCTTCGACTTCGGTGCCGCCTACGACCGCAGCCGCAAGGTCGCGGACGGGCGCACCAAGGGCGTGCACTTCCTCATGAAGAAGAACAAGATCACCGAATACGACGGTAAGGCTCGTTCGTCGACGCCAAGACCATCGAGGTGGCCCTCACCAAGGGCGGCACCGAACAGGTGACCTTCGACAACGTCATCATCGCCACCGGTTCCGTCACCAAGCTGCTGCCGGGCACCGAGCTCAGCGACAACGTCGTCACCTACGAGGAGCAGATCCTCACCCGCGATCTTCCCGAATCCATCGTCATCGTCGGTGCCGGTGCCATCGGCATGGAGTTCGGCTACGTCCTGAAGAACTACGGGGTCGACGTCACCATCGTCGAGTTCCTCGACCGTGCACTGCCCAACGAGGACGCCGACGTCTCCAAGGAGATCGCCAAGGCGTACAAGAAGCTCGGCATCACCATCAAGACCGGTGCCGCCGTGCAGAAGATCTCGGACGACGGCTCGAAGGTGACCGTCGAGATCAAGGACAACAAGTCCGGCAACGTCGAGACCGTCACGGTCGACAAGGTGCTGCAGTCGGTCGGCTTCGCGCCGCGCGTCGAGGGCTACGGCCTCGAGAACACCGGCGTCGAGCTCACCGACCGCGGTGCCATCGCGATCGACGAGCGCATGCGCACCAACGTCAAGGCATCTACGCCATCGGCGATGTCACCGCGAAGCTGCAGCTCGCGCACGTCGCGGAGGCGCAGGCCGTGGTCGCGGCCGAGACCATAGGCGGTGCCGAGACCCTCGAACTCGGCGACTACCGCATGATGCCGCGCGCGACCTTCTGCCAGCCGCAGGTCGCCTCCTTCGGTCTCACCGAGGAGCAGGCGAAGGCCGAGGCTACGACGTGAAGGTCGCGACCTTCCCGTTCACCGCCAACGGCAAGGCGCACGGTCTGGGCGATCCCAACGGCTTCGTCAAGCTCATCGCCGACAAGACCCACGGTGAGCTCATCGGCGGCCACCTCATCGGCCCCGACGTCTCGGAGCTGCTGCCCGAGCTGACCCTGGCCCAGAAGTGGGACCTCACGGTCAACGAGCTCGCGCGCAACGTCCACACGCACCCCACTCTCAGCGAGGCGCTGCAGGAGGCCATTCACGGTCTCGCAGGACACATGATCAACTTCTGAGGATGCGGGGCCGACCCGAGGCCCCGCGTTCACCCTTCTTCCGTGTGGGCGGATCCCCGCTCGGATGTACCGGCTCAGCCCGTGACGACCCGACCGTCGTCGCGGGCTGACGTCGTTCCGTCCTTCTCCGGGCGCAGCACCAGCTGAACGAGACAGTTACCGTCCTGCGGGTCGGGCCGGACGTCGACGGCGTAGCGGCTGCGCAGCAGGTCGGCGTGGTCGTCGAGGACGCGCTGGATCAATCCGCGCTGGATGCCGCGCACCACTTCGGGATTCGTGCGGGCGATCTCCGCGAGCGGGCACGTGCACAGCGTGAGGCTGTGGGTGCCGAAGGCGTTCGTCGCGCTCTGCGTCTCGAAACCCAACTGCTGCAGAGCGTCGATGACGAGCGTGCCGGCGTCGACGGTCGGTGCGGGTGCCAAGGCGAGCATGCCCGCCCAGTCCGAGCCCACCTCGAACGCCTTGTCCTCGCGCTCGCTCGGGGTGCCCCCGATCCGCGCGGCGAGCAGCGCGACGAGATCGGTGTAGGACGGTTCCTTCACCGCGACGTAGCCGAGGCGCGGGCGCCCGACCCGCTCGGCCGGAAGTTGCCGGGTGTGGACGAGACCTTCTTCCTCGAGGCCTGCGAGATGGAAGCGGACGGTCGTGACGTGCAGGTCGAGCGTGGCGGCGAGGTGATGGGCGTCGACCGGGCCCGAGGACTCCCGCAACAGTCCGAGAATCCGCTCGCGTTGCTTCACCCGCCGTGCCAAGTCCGCTCTCCCGTCGCGCCCGCGGTGACTCTCAGGTGAGGGTCACCTTATTAAAAGGAGGAAAATCCTCTATAGTCGGCGCCATGGAGGCGACGACCGACTCACCGTCCACGTTACGGCTGTCACGGAAGAGCCTCGGAACCGTGGCCACCCTTGCCCTCGCGAGAAGGAGTGCAGAACATGGCGGACAAGCATGCGTCGGAAGACGCTCTGCCCCTTTCGGATAGGGACACCGCCCACCTGCCGGGACACTGGCTGCTCGCCCGCCTGGGCAAGCGTGTGCTGCGGCCCGGCGGCAAGGAACTGACGGCACGCGTGCTCGCCGACGCGCGATTGCACGGCGCGGACGTCGTCGAGTTCGCTCCCGGCCTCGGCCGGACGGCGCAGGAGATCCTCGCGTACTCGCCCGGCAGCTACATCGGCGTCGAATCCGACGAGACGGCAGCCGAACTGACGCGCAAGGCCATCGCCGGTGGCGGCAGGGTGGTCAGCGGCGAGGCGTCGAAGACCGGACTCGACGACGAGGTCGCCGACGTCGTGGTCGGCGAGGCGATGCTCACCATGCAGACCGACAGACACAAGGTGGAGATCGTGCAGGAGGCCCGCCGGGTGCTCCGGGCAGGCGGCCGGTACGCCATCCACGAACTCGCGATCGAACCCGACGAGGTCGACGACGAGGTCGAGACCGAGATCCGCAAGTCGCTCGCGCGCTCGATCAAGGTCAACGCCCGCCCGCTCACGGTGGCGGAATGGCGGAGCCTGTTCGAGAAGAACGGATTCGAGGTCGAGAAGATCGGTTTCGCCCCCATGGCGCTGCTCGAACCCAAGCGCATCCTCGCCGACGAGGGCCTGCCCGGCACGTTGAAGTTCGTCCGCAACGTCCTTCGCGACTCCGACGCCCGCAGGCGGGTGCTCCGGATGCGGTCGACGTTCACGAAGTACAAGAAGCATCTGGTCGCGATCGAGATCGTCGCCACGAAGAAGGAAGCGTGATGAGTACACAGCAGGTCGAGGGCAAGCTCACCCGTATCGAGGGGCTCGCGGAGCTCAACGCGGGTGAGGGGAGCGGGCCGCGCATCGAGAAGCTCGCGGCGGTCACCGGTGCACCGTGGTACGTCTGTCCTTCCTCGCCGGGCAGACGATGGACGACCACAAGGCCGGCGCTCCGATCCTCGTGCAGGCCGTCACCGGGGACATCTCGTTCAGCACCGCCGACGAGACCGTGTCGCTCGTGCCGGGTACCGCCGTCCACGTCGATGCCGGCATCGTGCACCGTCTCGTCGCGAACGCCGATTCCGTGGTGCAGCTGACGATCCTGCGCTGAGCTGTCACCGATCCCACATCGGCGACGAATGCGCACGTGAGGTGTGCGCGCCCGCGTAGTGTTGCGCCATGGCGGAACGCGGCGCTCGCCCACACGTGCACCCGGTTCGGAGATGGTTGCTGCGCACGGTGCGGCACCTGTTCACACCTCTGCGGCCCGACGACTATCTCGAGATGATCAACCCGCTCTGGACGACCCGCGAACTGCGCGGCCGTGTGGAACGGGTCGTCCCCGAGGGTGGCGACGCCGCATCGGTGCTCATCCGTCCGGCCTACGAGTGGCGCGGACACGAGCCGGGCCAGTACGTGCGGCTCGGGGTGATCATCGACGGGGTCTACCACTGGCGGGCGTACTCGCTCACCTCCGATCCCGATCCGGTCGACGGCTCATCAGCGTCACACCCAAACTCGTCGAGAACGGCGTGGTCTCGCCGTACCTGGTCCGCAAACTCGAGCCCGGCGACATCGTCCGCCTCGGTGAGGTCGAGGGCGTGTTCACCCTGCCCGACCCACTGCCCGCGAAAATGCTGTTCATCAGCGCGGGCAGCGGGATCACGCCGATCATGAGCATGCTGCGCAGCCTCGACCACCGCGACCGCATCGACGACGTCGTCGTCGTGCATTCCGCCCACACCGAGGACGAGGTGATCTTCGGCTCGACCTGCGCGACCTCGACGATCGGCATCCCGGACTGCGTCTCGAGCTGTGGCTCAGCGGCGACCGAGGCCGCATCACCCCCGCCGACCTGGACGATCTGTGCCCCGACTGGCGCGAACGCGACGCCTTCTGCTCGGGCCCGCGCGACCTGCTCGACGCCCTCGAAGAACACTGGGACGAACACGGTGATCCCGAAAGATTCCACCTCGAACGTTTCCAGCCGATCATCGGTGGGAATGCCGGGAGCGGCGAGGGCGGCACCATCCACTTCCTCGACAGCGAGAAAGAGGTGGAGTGCGACGGGGGAACACCCATCCTGGTCGCAGGCGAGAACGCCGGCCTGAAGTTGCCGTACGGCTGCCGTATCGGCATCTGCCACACGTGTGTCGGAACGCTGAAATCCGGGCAACTCCGGGACCTGCGGACCGACGAGGTGAGCGAGCCCACCGGGGCTGCGGTGCGTACCTGCATCCACACCGCGGAGGGCGACATCGAAATAGAACTGTGAAGCAACCGGCTTCGAAGCAGGGGGCGTCGTGACGAGAAGCATCGACAGGACCGATACCGGGACGCGGGAACCACAGAGCCCGCTCGCGCATCTGAGCGACGACGATCTCGAGCAGATCGCCAAGGAATTCGACGCCATCCACGACGAGGTGTACTCGAGTCTCGGCGACAAGGACCGGCAGTACATCAAGAACGTCATCGCCGCGCAGCGTCAGCTGGTCGTCGCGGGGCGGGTATTGCTCTTCGCGTCGTCGTACAAGCCGCATGGGTGGCCGGGACGGCCTGTCTCGGAGTGGCGAAGATCCTCGAGAACATGGAGATCGGCCACAACGTCATGCACGGCCAGTGGGACTGGATGAACGATCCGGACATCCACTCGTCGGTGTGGGACTGGGACACCGCCTCCACCGCGGAAGCGTGGAAGCACTCGCACAACTACATCCACCACACGTTCACGAACATCCGCGGTCTCGACAAGGATCTCGGCTACGAGATCATGCGGATCGACCCGCACCAGAAGTGGCACCCCGTCTATCTGGCACAACCTCTCTACAACGCGCTGCTGACCGTGCTCTTCGAATGGGGTGTGGCGCTGCACGACCTCGATCTCGAGGCGTTGTGGGCCGGCGAGAAGTCGACCGGTCAGGTGATCGAGGAGCTGAAGGGCATCTTCGGCAAGGCCCGCGCGCAGTTCGTCAAGGACTACGTCGGCTGGCCGCTGGTGAGCGCCGCGCTGTTCGGTCTCGCGCAGGTCGCGCTGCAGGGCCGGTTGCCCCAGCCGAAGACCTCGCGTCTGGGTCGACGACTGCGAGCGATGAGCAAGGGGCCGATGGGCAAGGGCCGGTCCGGAAAGTTCCGGACCGCAGCCCATCTCGCCGACCGGTATCTGCCCGGCGTCGAGAAGACCTTCCTCGCGACGGTTCTCGCCGACATCACGGCCAATATCATCCGCAACGTGTGGGCGCACGCGATCATCTTCTGCGGGCACTTCCCCGACCAGACCTACACCTTTTCGAAGAAGGAGGTCGAGAACGAGTCGCGCGGAGGATGGTACGTGCGGCAGCTCGTCGGCGCCGCGAACATCGAAGGCACCCCGCTGTTCCACATCCTCAGCGGCAATCTCGGATACCAGGTGGAGCACCACCTGTTCCCCGACATGCCGAGCACCCGGTACGCGGAGGTCGCGCCGAAGGTCAAGGACATCTGCGAGCGCTACGAACTGCCCTACAACTCGGGCAGACTGGGCAAGCAATGGTTCATGGTGCACCGCACCATCGCCCGGCTCGCGTTCCCGGGCGGCAAGCCCCGTCCGAAGCCCGGACCGTATCGTCGTTCGCAGGACCCACCGGCGGTCCCGTCCCCAGCGAGGCTGCACGGTTCCGCGACCGCCTGCCGGCGGACCATCCCGACGCCGGACCGGAACACGAGGGCGGCGGCGTGAAGGTCGATCCGCCACCCCGCTGATCACTCCGGAGCCTCGGAGTCAGGACGCCCGGTAGGCCTTCCAGCCGCCGAACTCGGTGATGTCCACCGCGTCGGCGGCTGCGTCCTGCGTGCACCCGAAACCGACGACCCACCGTCCGTCCGCCAGTTCGACACTCGTCAACGTCATCGGGGCGGGCAGCGCAGCGAGGAACCGGCCCAGACCGGCCTCCGACAACCGGAACAGTTCACCGACGATCGCGGCGCCCTCGCCCGGTGCGTGACGCACCAGTCCCGGCTTCGGCGGCGTCGTGTTCAACGCGGCGAGGCGGTACGCGTCGGAGGTGTACACCTCCTCGACGAAACGCGCCCCGAGTTCCTCGAGCTGGAAGTGCAGCGGCTGACCGCTCAGGTGTGCTCCGAAGACCGCGAGTTCGACGCCGGACTCGACGACGAGCGGCGCATCCACACCGTTCAGCGCGGCCGCGACGTCCACGGCTACCTGGTCGCCGAAGGCCGAAACCACGACCATGACCCCGAACGGCTCGCCGGCCGCCGTGGGCGCGCCCGGAACGGCCACCGCCGCCATGTCCAGCAGGTTGCAGAAGTTCGTGTAGGTGCCCATCCGACGATTGATGGTGATCGGATCGGCCTGCACCGCGGCGATCGTCGGATGTTCCGTCGTCGTCGGGAGCAGCAACCCGTCGAACCCGGCGAGCAGTTCACTCGCGAACGCCTTCACGTGGGTGAGGGTATCGAGGTCCTCGACGAGTTCGTAGGCGGCGGGCTTCTTCGCCCCGGCGACGATCGCGGCGACGGTGGGATCTGCGCCCGCCGGTGCGGTCGACAGGAACTCGCCGACGGCCGCGTAACGCTGGGCCACGACGGCACCGTCGTACAGGAGCAGGGCCGCGTCGAGCAGCGGTGAGACATCCACTTCCGCGATCTCGATGCCGGACTCGCGTGTCGCGGCCACCGTGCGGGTGAAGGCATCGCGGTATTCCTCACACAGCGCCTCGAGGTCCTCGGCGCGCGGCACCGCGAGGCGCAGGGTGTTCGGCGCGGCGAGTCGCACATCCGCGGGCCAGGCCCTGCTGCGCGGGTCACGGGGTTCGGGTCCGGCCATGATCCGCATCGCGGTCGCCGCCAGGTCCAGCGACGTCGCGAAGACCGTGAGGCAGTCGTAGTCGACGCAGGCCGGGACCACACCGTGGGCCGGGATCACGCCGAGAGTGGCCTTGATGCCGACGATTCCGTGCAGCGCGGCGGGGACGCGTCCCGAACCGGCCGTGTCGGTGCCCAGTCCGATGTCGGCGATGCCGAGCGCCACCGCGGCTGCCGAACCGGAACTCGAACCACCCGAGACCTTCTCGGGATCCCACGCACACCGCACCGCCCCGTAGGGGCTGCGGGTGCCGACGAGGCCGGTGGCGAACTGGTCGAGATTGGTCTTGCCCAGCACGACGGCGCCGGCGGCGACCAGACGCTCGACACCCGAAGCGGTTTCCTCCGGGACGTACGCGAACTCGGGACATGCCGCGGTGGTGGGGATTCCTGCGACGTCCACGTTGTCCTTGACCGCCACGACCAGACCGGCGAGAGGAAGCGACTCACCGGCGGCGACCCGCGCGTCCACGGCGGCGGCGTCGGCGAGGAGATCGTCGCTGCGCAGCGTGATCCACACCTCGGTCGGGTCCACCTCGTCGATGCGGCCCAGTGCGGCACGAACGCGATCGGTGGCGGACACCCTCACCGAGGGGGCGGGCGCCGTGAATCCGACACCCGGGTTGTCGAGGGTACTGCCGATGCTCATCAGACTGCTCCGATCACGAGAAGGGGGGTCCCGGGTGCAACCTTCGTGCCCGGGCTCACGAGAATTTTCAGGACCGTGCCGGTGGTCCCCGACGGCACGGGCATCTCGAGCTTCATCGCCTCGAGGATCACCGCGGTGTCCCCGGCGGCGACGGTGTCGCCCTCGGCGACCTCCACGCGCCACACGTTGCCGACCATCGGCGCCTCGACGACGACGGCGCCGGGCGGCATCCCGTCGAGGGGCTCACCGCCGGTGGACACCTCGATCGGTTCGCTGTCGACGCGGTCGAACTCTCCGGCCTCGAGCCAGGCCTGCTTCTCCGCGTCGAACGCGCGGGACTGCGCGGCATGGAAGGCGTCGATGGAGTCGACGCTGTCCTCGAGGAAACGCAGGTGGTCGGCGAGAGCGAAGGTGCCGTCGGAGATGTCTGCGTCGAACCGGCCCGCCTTCGCCGCGGCCCGGTGTTCGAGCAACTGCTCGGGCGTCACCGCCTCCCAGACGATGCGGTCGAAGAACCGGAACAGCCACGGCTTGTCCTCCTCGAACGGCCCCGTCTGCCGGTAGCCCGACCAGATGGGGATCGTCCGTCCGATCAGCTGGTATCCCCCGGGCGATTCCATGCCGTAGACGCACAGGTACTTGCCGCCGATGCCCACCGCATCGGACGGCGTCCACGTGCGGGCCGGGTTGTACTTCGTCGTGACCAGCCGGTGCCGCGGATCGAGCGGAACGGCCAGGGGCGCACCGAGATAGACGTCGCCGAGACCGAGGACCAGATATTCGGCGTCGAAGACGGTGTCGCGGACCTGCTCGACCGAGTCGAAACCGTTGATGCGCCGGATGAACTCGGTGTTCGACGGGAGCCAGGGCGCCTCGTCACGCACCCCGCTGCGGTAGCGCGAGATGGCCTCCGCGATGGACGGGTCGTCGAACGACAGCGGCAGCCGGACGGTGCGGCTCGGCACCACCAGATCGCGCGTCGCGGGCAGTTCCGTCTCGAGATCCTGCAGCACCCCGAGCAGGCGGTACTGCGGCAGCACGCCGGGATCGAAGTGGATGTGCAGCGAACGCACCCCGGGTGTGACGTCGACGATGCCGGGCAGACGCGTGGCGGCCAGCGCCTCCGACAGTGCGTGCACCCGCATACGCAGACCGAGATCGAGCACCATCTCGCCGTATTCGACGAGGATGTTGTCGTCGCCGCCGCGCAGGTACACGACCTCGGGATGGTCCAGGAACGGCTCGATGCGACCGAGGCGCCCACCATCGGGTGCGCTCTGCCGGGCGACCGGCGGGAGGTCGGCGCCGCGGGCCGCACTGTTGCGCAGTTCGACGGCCCCCTCGTCGGTGACCGGCACGAACCGCAGCGAGTCGCCGGGGCGGATCTGGCCGAGCTTCCAGCGGTGGCCGGAGACCACGGTGAGCGGGCACGCGAAACCACCGAGACTCGGACCGTCCGGGCCGAGCAGGATCGGGGTGTCGCCGGAGACGTTGAGCGCGCCCACGCTGTACGGATTGTCGTGCAGGTTCGACGGGTGCAGACCGGCGTCGCCGCCGTCGGTGCGCGACCAGGTGGGCTTCGGGCCGTCGAGCCGGATGCCGGTGCGGTTGGCGTGCGTCTGCACCGTCCACGTCGCGTCGTAGAACTGCTGCAGGTCGTCGGCGGTGAAGTAGGCCGGGGCCGGCTGCGGGCCCTCGGTCACCGCGAGATGCCAGGTGTGCCCGAAGGCAGGGCGGATCCCGGTGGGGGCCGGCGCCGGATCGGCGAGTGTCTCGCCGGACGCGAGACCGAGCACGTCGCCGGCGTCGCGAGCGCCCTGCCGGTCGGCCCACCGAAGCCGCCGAGCGTGAACGTCGAGGCGCTGCCGTGATAGAGCGGCACGTCGAGTCCGCCGCGGACCGCGACATAGGTGCGCAGACCGGCGTCGACGGGGGCGGCGACCTCGAGAACGGAGCCGGCCGGGACCTCGACGGGCTCCCACATCGGCACCGGCACACCGTCGACGGTGACCTCGGCGGGGGCGCCCGTGACACACACGATCGTCGGATCGGAGAACTCGAGCGCGGGCCGAGCAGGGTGCATTCGAGACCGGGTGCGGCCTCGGGTTGGCGGACGGCGACGTTCGCGGCGCGGGTAGGAGAGATCGTCCATGTG
>LATQ01000001.1:782462-787157 GCA_001017865.1 Rhodococcus sp. IITR03 | reverse complement strand
GAAGGTCGGCGGGCTCGGGTTCGGCCGGCGGTGTGGGTTCCGCCCGGGGTGGCGCGGCGGCGCCGGCGGAGCAGGGTGATCATCCGGCGAGGCCGGCGGGGAAGAAGCCGACGACGACGATGAACAGCAGGCCCTGCGCGTAGGTCCAGGCAGAGGGGAAGTTCTCCGACAGGGTGGTCTGTGCCCACGCCACGCCCACCGCGCCGAGGACCGGGCCGAGCAGCGTGGTGCGTCCGCCGATGGCGACACCGATGAGGAACGCGATGGACGGGACGATGCCGACGTCGGCGGGGGAGATGATGCCGACGATGGGCACGAACATCGCACCGGCGATGCCGGCGAAGAAAGCGGCGACGGTGTAGGCGGCCACCTTGATCAGGGCGGGGTCGTAGCCCAGGAAGCGGACCCGCTCCTCCTGGTCGCGGACCGCGACGAGCAGTTCGCCGTAGCGGGACTGCATGAGCTGGCGGGTCGCGGCGACGACGAGCAGCAGGATCGCGGCGACGATGAAGAACAGCATCCGCTTGTTGACCGGATCGGACAGGTCGTAGCCGAAGAAGGTGCGGAAACGGTTGAGGCCGTTGGACCCTCCGGTGGACTGCTGGCCGACGAGGAGGATCGCGAAGGCCGCGGCCAGTGCCTGGGAGAGGATGGCGAAGTAGGCGCCCTTGACGCGGCGGGCGAACACACCGAAGCCGAGCAGGGCGGCGATCAGGCCGGCACGATCAGGATCGCCAGCAGCGTGACGGCGGGGGAGGCGAACGGCACCCAGTAGGCGGGTAGTTCGCGGATGCCCGCGATCTGCATGAAGTCGGGGACCGTGTCGCCGCGGAGTTCGGCGTCGGAGATCTTCAGGTGCATCGCCATGATGTAGGCGCCGAGGCCGAAGAAGACACCCTGGCCGAGGGTGAGCATGCCACCGCGACCCCAGGCCAGGCCGATGCCGACGGCGACGATCGCGAAGCACAGGAACTTGCCGAGCAGGCCGAGACGGAAATCGGAGAGGACGGCGGGGGCGAGACCGAACAGGACGATCGCGGCGATCGCGAATCCGCTTGCTGTGCGTACGGGTCCGGGTTTCGTGAAGTTGCGGACCGGGAATGTCGACGACATCAGACCAGGCTCCTCGTCTTGACGGCGAACAGGCCCTGCGGACGGACCTGCAGGAAGATCACGATGAGCACGAACACGATGACCTTCGCGATCGACGCGGTCGTGGAGTACTCGATGAACGAATTGAGCAGGCCCAGTGCGACGGCCGCGAGCACCGCGCCTTCGATGCGGCCGAGACCGCCGATGACGACCACGAGGAAGGCGTCGATGAGGTAGGACTGGCCGATCGTCGGGCTGGTCGAGCCGATGAGTGTCAGGGCCACACCGGCGAGGCCGGCGAGTCCGGAGCCGAGGAAGAAGGTCGTGATGTCGGTGCGGCGCGACGAGATGCCCACCGTCTCGGCGAGATCGCGGTTCTGCACGACGGCGCGGATCCGTCGTCCCATCGGCGTGTACTTCATCGACGCGATCAGGGCGACCACGCAGACCACGGCGAGGGCGAGGATGAACAGGCGGGTCTTCGGGACGACGGCCCCGAAGATCTCCACGCCGCCGGAGAGCCAGGACGGTGCGACGACGTTGACGGCGGGAGCGCCGAAGATGTCGCGGGCGCTGCTGGAGCAGCAGGCCCACACCGAAGGTGACCAGCAGGGTGTCGAGCGGGCGGTGGTACATGCGGCGGATGAGGGTGACCTCGAGGATCACGCCCATCACGCCGCCCACCAGGAAACCGACGAGGAGGGAGACGAACAGGGACACCCCGGCCGACGAGATCACCTGCTGTACGACGAACGCCGTGTAGCTGCCGGCCATGATGAATTCGCCGTGGGCCATGTTGATCACGCCCATCTGGCCGAACGTCAGCGACAGCCCCAGCGCTGCCAGCAACAGGATCGATCCGATACTCAATCCTGTGAAGAGCTGCCCTACAAGGACGTCCATGTCGTCTCCCTCTTCGGCTTCCGCGCTCAGTTACCGGACAGGCCCGACGCCCAGTCGTAGGACTCGAGGTACGGGTCGGGCTCGATGGCGCCGTCGGACTCCCAGACGGTGTAGATCAGGCCGTCGCCACGGATCTCACCGATGCGGGCGGTCTTGGTGATGTGGTGGTTGTCGCCGTCGATGGTCACGGTGCCCTCGGGGGCGTCGAAGGTCACGCCGTCGGCGGCTTCGATGACGTCGTCGACCTCGAAGGACTCGGCCTTCTCGACGGTGTTCTTCCACAGGTAGACCGAGGTGTAGGCGGCTTCCATGGGATCGGAGGTCGGCTTGTTCGCGCCGTACTTCGCCTTGTACGCCTCGACGAAGGAGGTGTTCTCGGGGGAGTCGACGGTCTGGTAGTAGTTCCACGCGGTGAGCTGGCCCTCGATGTTCTGTGCACCGATGCCACCCACTTCCTCCTCGGCGATGGACACCGACACGACCGGCATGTCCTTCGCGTTGAGGCCGGCGTTGGTGTACTCGCGGAAGAATGCGACGTTGGAGTCGCCGTTGAGGGTGTTGAACACCGCGTCGGCGTCGGCGGTGCGCACCTTGTTGACGATGGTGGAGAAGTCGGTGGAGCCGAGCGGGGTGTAGTCCTCGCCCTTGATCTCGATGCCGTTGGCCTCCGCGTACGCCTTGATGATGCGGTTGGCGGTCTGCGGGAAGACGTAGTCGCTACCGACGAGGTAGAGCGACTTCACGCCCTGTTCCTTCAGGTAGTCCAGGGCGGGCACGATCTGCTGGTTGGTGGTCGCGCCGGTGTAGAAGATGTTCGACGACGACTCGAGGCCCTCGTACTGGACGGGGTAGTACAGCAGCGCGTTGCGGTCCTCGAAGACCGGCAGCATCGCCTTGCGGCTCGACGACGTCCAGCCGCCGAACACCGCTGCGACGCAGTCGGATCCGATGAGCTTCTCGGCCTTCTCCGCGAACACCGTCGGCTCGGATGCGCCGTCCTCGGAGACGATCTCGATCTGTTTGCCGAGCACACCGCCGTCGGAGTTGATCTCCTCGACGGCCAGCGCGATCGAGTCGCGGACGGTGACCTCGGAGATGGCCATCGTGCCCGACAGGGAGTTGAGCGAGCCGACCTTGATGGTGTCGCCCGAGGTGTCGACGCACGACGCAGCACCGGAGGCGGTCGTGCTGCCCTCGTCACCCGCGCGGCTTCCGCAGGCGGACAGCACGAGTCCGACTGCGACGAGTGCTGCGGGGGCCGCGATGGCGCGGGTGGCGAGCCTGGACCTGACAACAGACATGTAGAGCCTTCCTTCGAAGGTGTGGCCGGAGAGGACCCCGGTGTATCCGGGAGGCGTATACAGCGCTGTATCCGTGAGGCCACAGTAGAAGGGAGTTGTTGCGCGGGAATATCTTCCGGTCACGGTCTCGTGACACAGATTTCGCGGGTGTTACAAAGTGCGCACAAGCAGCAGCTACGGACTTCGCCATCCGCTACGGCAAATTGCGGTAGCGGATAGCTGAAGGTATAGCGAACTGTTTGTCCACAGGGGGCGGGATCATCCACAGGCGACGCGAATGCCGGTGTTCGCACCGGATCTGCGTCACGACGATCGGGCACGGTGGTCCGCATGCGACCGACGCCTTTCCTGCGGACCACCGCTCTCGCCTCCGGGATGACCGACTCCGAAATCCGTCGTGCAGTACGCGCCGGCGAACTCGAGCGACTCGAACCCGGCATCTACCTCCACAGCGACGACTCCCTCGACGAACTCGATCGCTATCGCGTGCGCGTGCGATCCGTCGGGGCAGTGCTCGCGCCCGGCACAGTGGTCAGCCACGAGTCTGCCGCAGTCCTGTACGGGCTCGCCCTGTGGAAGCCCGATCTCACGCGGGTCCACGTCACTCGCGACAGATCGGGTGGCGGTCGGAGGGACGCGAACCGTCACCTGCACGTCGCCCCTCTTCGTCCTCACGATCTGTCGGAGGTCGCGGGCATACCGTGCACCTCGCTCGCCCGGACCGTCGTGGACCTCGCCTGCACACTCGACTTCGACGAAGCAGTGATCGCCGGTGATTGCGCTGCGGCTCTCGATGCGGAGTTCGGCTCCGCGCTGCTGTGCTGTCTCGACGAGTCCGGGCCGCGTCGAGGTATCGCTGCCGCGCGACGCGTGGCTGCATTTCTCGACGGTCGCAGCGAGAGTCCGGGGGAGTCGTTGAGTCGCATCCGGATGCATCAGGCCGGCATGCCCGCACCGACGCTCCAGAAGGAGATACGAACACCCGACGGGCAGTTCGTCGCCCGGGTCGACTTCCTCTGGGAGGACGAAGGAGTCGTCGGTGAGTTCGACGGGATGGGCAAGTACGACGAGGGAGGTGTCGAGGCCCTGCGGAACGAGAAGCGACGGGAGGACGCCTTGCGCGACCTCGGCTTCGAAGTGGTCAGGTGGACGTGGCCCGAACTGTTCCGGTTCGACGTCGTCCGCGCTCGCTTCGACCGTGCCGTCGCCCGTGCGCGGCGGTAACCGCTACCTTCTCGGCCATCCGCTACAGCGAATCGCGGTAGCTGATGGCAAAACCTGTAGCTGATGCGTCAGGCGGGGTCGAGGACCGAGCCATCACGCGCTCGACTGCGATCTCGATGACGACCGCGGCAGGGGGGTTGGGGCGGGGTTCGCGGTAGCGGGCGGCGTAGGAGTA
>LATQ01000001.1:754432-782362 GCA_001017865.1 Rhodococcus sp. IITR03 | reverse complement strand
GGGCCGGGCCTCGAGGGTGAGCCAGCGACCGCCGTCGACCTGGCTGACGACGGCCGTACCCCGCGTTCGACGTTGAGGTCTTCTGGGAGCCCTCGAAGGTGATGACGCGGGCGAGGCCGGCCTCGCCGTCCCACGTGAACCCGACGGCGACGACGTGCGGCGAGCCGTCCTTGCGAAGGGTCGTGAGCGTCGCGAGGTGGTACTCGGACAGGAACTCGAGTGCCTTCGCGCCTATCGCGTCGGGGGTGCGTGCCATGCGACGAGCCTACCGACGCTCAACGCACCAGATACGGCGAGACCGACGAGCGGTGCTCGTTGATGTCGATCTCCTTGCCCAGGGGCGGGAAGGCACGCTGCGGGCAGTTCATGCGCTCGCACACGCGGCAACCCGAGCCGATCGGCGTGCCGGGGTTGGACTCGTCGAGGTCGAGACCGTCGGCGTAGACGAGGCGATGCGCGTGCCGCAGTTCGCAGCCGAGACCGATCGCGAAGGTCTTCGACGGCTGACCGTAGCGTGCGGCGCGACGCTCGACCGTGCGCGCGACCCACAGATAGCGACGACCGTCGGGCATCTGTGCGATCTGCGTCATGATCTTGCCGGGATAGGCGAAGGTCTCGTAGACGTTCCACAGCGGGCACGTGCCGCCACTGGTGGAGAAGTGGAAACCGGTGGCGGACTGTCGCTTCGACATGTTCCCCGCGCGGTCGACGCGCACGAACGAGAACGGGACGCCCCGCAGCTTCGGACGTTGCAGAGTCGACAAACGGTGCGCGATCGTCTCGTAGCTGACGCCGTAGAAGGCCGACAGACGCTCGACGTCGTAGCGGAAGTCCTCGGCGATCTCGTGGAACTGTGTGTACGGCAGGATCAGTGCGGCCGCCCAGTAGTTGGCGAGCCCGAGCCGGGCCAACGCCCGCGAGGCGTCGCTCGTGAACGAACCCTCCGCAACGAGGCGGTCGATGAGCTCCCCGCACTCCAGGTACGCGAGTTCGATGGCCAGCTTGAAGACCTGCTGCCCACCGGACAGCTGCGGCGCGACTTCGAGGACACGGGTCTCGGGGTCGTAGCGGTGCAGGATGTTCTCGCCCAGATCGATGCGCTTGACGATCTGCACGTCGTGGACCGTCGCCATGCGGCGGGCGATCTCGCCGCCGACGTCGCCGCGGTGGAACCGGATGCGATCGGCCAGTTCCTCTGCCGCGGTGTCGAGATCGTGCAGGTAGTTCTGCCGCTGGTAGAAGTAGTCGCGCACCTCTTCGTGCGGCATGGTGATCGCCCCGCTGCCGCTGCCGTCGCTGTACCTCTCCTCGGTCGCGACGGCGAGCTGCGCGGTGGTGTTGCGGAAGCGCCGGTGGAGATTGACCATTGCGCGCGCCAGAGTGGGATGGGCTGCAACCATCTCGGCGATCTCCTGCGCGTCGGCCTCGATGCCCATCTCCTGGTCGAGCGCGACCTCCCGCATCTCCGCGATCAGACGGGTGTCGTCCTGCGAGGAGAAGAAGGTGGCGTCCACCCCGAAGACCTCGCTGATGCGCAGCAGGACGGGCACGGTCAGGGGCCGGACGTCGTGCTCGATCTGGTTGAGATAACTTGCCGAGATCTCGAGGGTCTTGGCGAGCGCAGCCTGGCTGAGTCCTCGCTCGGTGCGTAGCTGCCGCAACCGGGCGCCTACATAGGTCTTGGCCATTCGCCCAGGGTAGAACTGCCTCGCAGCCTTCGCAAGGTGGCGTTCGCAGCGTGTTAATCGACGGGCACCGGTGGAGCCTCGAGACCGAACCACGAGCCCGGCGCGAACGCTTCGAAGTGGATCGACCCCGGGGACAGGCCCGACGCGACGAGATCGGAGCGGATCGCACGCATGAACGGGATCGGACCGCACACGTAGGTGCGGGCGTCGCCCGGAATCGTCAGCCCGGACAGGGGAGTTCGCCCGTCGCTGCGGATCTCGTCGTACTCGGTGTAGCGCACGTGCAGCCGGGCGTCCGGCAACGAGTCGACCAGGATGCCGATCTCGGTCCGGTGCGGTTGCTCGTAAGGGGTGCGGTCGATGTGGACGACGTCGACGCTCCGGCCGTCGCCTCGGGACTGCATGTCGCGCAGCGCCGCGACGGTCATCGTCACGCCCACGCCCGCCGAGACGAGCAGCAGCGGTTCGCTGCCCCGATCGACCACGACGCTGCCGAAGGGCGGCGACACGAGGAGGTGATCGTCGACGCGCAGGCCGTCGCAGAGCACGGGGGAGACGAGTCCGTCCGGCACGCGCTTGACGGTGACGGCCCACTCGCCGCTCACCCTGCCGGGGAACACGGTGTACTGGCGGATCTGCTCGGAGCCGTCGGACAGCGCGACCCGCACCGAGATGTACTGGCCGGGAAGGAAGGCCGGCAGCGGTTCACCGTCGACGGAACGGAGGTGGAGGGTGGCCGCGTGCGCGCCGTCGTACTCGTGCTCGGTGACGACCACACGACGCCAGATGTCGCCGGGCGCCACACCGGCCCGCCGGTACAGCTCCGTCTCCTGCTCGACGAGCGAGTTCGCCATCAGCGTGTACACCTCGTGCCAGGCCACGGCGACCTGCGGTGTGACGGCGTCACCGAGCACCTCGGCGATCGCGGCGAACAGGTGCGTCCGCACGATCCCGTAGTGCGCTGCCTGCACACCGAGGGACGCGTGCTTGGCGGCGATCCGCTCCATGATGGGGTCGATGTCGGTCGGTGCATGGGTGACCAGCAGTGATGCGAAGGCGGCGACCGAGTCGGCGAGTGCCCGTTGCTGGGTTCCGTTCGCCTGGTTGGTGCGGTTGAAGGTGTCCCGCAGTGACGGGACGGCCCGGAAGAGCCGGTTGTAGAAGACACGTGAGATCGTGCCGATCTCGGCGCCGACCACCGGCAGGGTCGCTTCGACGATCGACCGCGACGTACTCGAGAGAATGTCGACTCCTCGTGTTCGGGGGGCTGTTCGGCGGGGCCCGACACACGAAGGCACTACGACGCGCCGGCCCCGATCCGGCCCGAGACATGTTACGGGTGGGATTCGAGAGGTCAATGGGGATCACAGCGGGCGGTCGGCTCCTGTGAAGGCAGTCACAGGCAGGTGTCCGATCCGTCCCGCACTGGGTGATTCGGCGGGGTGGGGTGTTTCGGCGCGGGGGCCGGGTGGTAGCGGCAAAAGCCGAGGTAGTTGCTACTCGCGGGTAATAAACCTGTGTCCGATTCGGGTAGTTGGACCGACCATCGATTAGCAATCTTCGCAATGCCTGCAACGAAAATAGCCGAGATTGGCATTAGCAACAGGTAGACGGGCTTTTTGGTCTGTGTCATTGTCGTTCTTGTACATCCGAACGGCACGCAAAGGATGTGAAGTCGTACACGCGTACTGCTTCATCCCGAGCGGGCAGATCTAGAGAGTGGAGATTTGATGTCGACCACCGGCACCCCGAGGACTGCAGAAGAGATCCAGAAGGATTGGGACACCAATCCGCGCTGGAAGGGGATCACCCGCAACTACACCGCCGAGCAGGTCGCCAAGCTGCAGGGCAATGTCGTCGAGGAGGCCACCCTCGCCCGCCGCGGTTCCGAGATCCTGTGGGACCTCGTCAACAACGAGGACTACATCAACTCGCTGGGCGCCCTCACCGGTAACCAGGCGGTCCAGCAGGTCCGCGCCGGCCTGAAGGCCATCTACCTCTCCGGTTGGCAGGTCGCAGGCGACGCCAACCTGTCCGGCCACACCTACCCGGACCAGTCGCTGTACCCGGCGAACTCGGTTCCGCAGGTCGTCCGCCGCATCAACAACGCGCTGCTGCGCGCCGACGAGATCGCCAAGGTCGAGGGCGACACCTCCGTCGACAACTGGCTCGCTCCGATCGTCGCCGACGGTGAGGCCGGCTTCGGTGGTGCCCTCAACGTCTACGAGCTGCAGAAGGCCATGATCGCGGCCGGCGTCGCCGGTTCGCACTGGGAGGACCAGCTCGCGTCGGAGAAGAAGTGCGGCCACCTCGGTGGCAAGGTGCTCATCCCCACGCAGCAGCACATCCGCACCCTGACCTCGGCTCGCCTCGCGGCCGACGTCGCGGACGTTCCGACCGTGGTCATCGCCCGCACCGACGCCGAGGCCGCGACCCTCATCACCTCCGATGTCGACGAGCGCGACCGCCCGTTCATCACCGGTGAGCGCACCGCCGAGGGCTTCTACCACGTCAAGAACGGCATCGAGCCCTGCATCGCCCGTGCGAAGGCCTACGCTCCGTACTCCGACCTCATCTGGATGGAGACCGGTGTTCCGGACCTCGAGGTCGCCAAGAAGTTCGCCGAGGGCGTCCGCAGCGAGTTCCCGGACCAGCTGCTGGCCTACAACTGCTCGCCGTCCTTCAACTGGAAGGCTCACCTGGACGACGCGACCATCGCGAAGTTCCAGAAGGAGCTCGGCGCGATGGGCTTCAAGTTCCAGTTCATCACCCTCGCCGGCTTCCACTCGCTCAACTACGGCATGTTCGACCTGGCGCACGGCTACGCCCGCGAGGGCATGACGGCCTTCGTCGACCTGCAGGAGCGCGAGTTCAAGGCGGCCAAGGAGCGCGGCTTCACCGCTATCAAGCACCAGCGTGAGGTCGGTGCCGGCTACTTCGACACCATCGCCACCACCGTCGATCCCAACACCTCCACGGCTGCCCTGAAGGCTCCACCGAGGAAGGCCAGTTCCACTAGGAACAAGCGCCACCCCGAGGTCCACCACCCGCGGCGGGATCCACAGGTCCCCATGTCCTGCCGCGGGGTGCGTGCGTATCCGGAGCAGTTCGAAACGCGCGTACCCGATGGGTCCGCGCCTGTACTTCCGGCCTCGGCCACGACCCCCACAACGAGAAGGAGCTGACGTGACCAGCGAAAAGATTCAGCGCGTCGGCGTGATCGGCGCCGGCATCATGGGCGCAGGTATCGCCGAGGTGTGCGCACGCGCTCATGTCGACGTACTGGTGTTCGAGCAGACCCGCGAACTCGCGGCCGCCGGACGCGCCCGCATCCTCCGGTCGCTGGACCGGGGTGTGAGCAGCGGAAAGATCACCGAGCGTGAGCGTGAGCAGGCCGCATGGCGTCTGCGCTTCACCTCCGATCTCGGTGACTTCGCCGATCGGCAGCTCGTCGTGGAGGCCGTCGTCGAGGACGAGAAGCTCAAGAGCGAGATCTTCGCCGAGCTCGACAAGATCGTCACCGATCCCAACGCGGTGCTCGCCTCGAACACCTCGTCGATCCCGATCATGAAGCTCGGTATCGCGACCGGTGCCCCCGAGCGTGTCATCGGCATGCACTTCTTCAACCCCGTGCCGGTGCTTCCGCTCGTCGAGCTCGTCACCACTCTGAAGACCAGCCCCACCGTCTCCGAGCGCGCCGAGGCCTTCGCCGCCGACGTACTGGGCAAGCAGGTCGTGCGGTCCTCCGATCGCGCAGGTTTCATCGCCAACGCACTGCTGGTGCCGTACCTGCTCTCGGCGATCCGGATGGTCGAGTCCGGCTTCGCCACCAAGGAGGACATCGACAAGACGATGGTCCTGGCTGCGCCCACCCGATGGGTCCGCTCGCCCTGACCGACCTCGTCGGTCTGGACACCGTCAAGTCGATCGCCGACTCCATGTACGAGGAGTTCAAGGAGCCCCTGTACTCGGCCCCGCCGCTGCTGCAGCGCATGGTCGAGGCGGGACTCGTCGGCAAGAAGTCGGGCGCCGGCTTCTACGAGTACGCCGACAACGGCCGCACGGTCAAGAAGGCCGGCTAGCCAGGTAGCACCACCGCACACGGCGCCCGTGCCCGGCGACAGTGTTCCAAGCACTGGTCACCGGTGCACGGGCGCGGTGTGCATGAGGGAAAGGTCGACGCCGACATGGCAACTCTCGCCGACGGATACGGATCGAGCATCCTCGGGTACCCGCGTATCGGACCCCGCCGCGAGCTCAAGTTCGCCCTCGAGGCCTACTGGCACGGTGAGGCACGCGCGACGAACTCGTCGCGGTCGCTCGCGAGCTTCAGGAGAACACCTGGCGCGAGCTCGCAGCCACGGGTCTGACCCAGGTACCCGGCAACACGTTCTCCTACTACGACCACGTCCTGGACAACGCCCTGTTGTTCGGAGCGCTGCCCGAGCGGTTCCGTCCGCTGGTCGACGAGCTCGACCCGCTCGATCTGTATTTCACGCTGTGCCGTGGACGCGAGGATTTCCCGCCGCTCGAGCTGGTGCGCTGGTTCGGCAGCAACTACCACTACCGCCAGCCCGAACTCGACGAGAACACCGTCTTCGAGTTGAACTCGGCGGCCGTGCTCGACGAGTTCGAGCGTGCGAAGGCCGAGGGCGTCGAGCTGCGTCCGGTGGTGCTCGGCCCGGTCTCGCTGCTGCTGCTGTCGAAGGTCGCGCCGACGTCGACGAAGGAGGGTTTCCGCACCCTCGACCTGCTCGACGCGCTGCTCCCCGAGTACGAGAAGCTCTTCGAGCAGCTCGCCCGCGCCGGCGCGACCTGCGTGCAGCTCGACGAGCCGTCCTTCACCGAGGACCGCAGCGAGGAGGAGCTCGCAGCCCTCGCGCGTGCCTACGACGTGCTCTCCCACGCTCCGCTGCGGCCGCGTCTGCTCGTGACCGGCCCGTACGGACATCTCGGTGAGGCGCTGCCGATCCTGGCCGCGTCGAAGATCGAGCGATCGGCCTGGACCTGGTCGACGGCCGCATCAGCGCGGACGAACTGGCCGCCGTGCCCGGACTGAAGCGCAAGCGCATCTACGCCGGTGTCGTCGACGGCCGCAACGTGTGGAAGGTCGACCGCCACCGCACGCTCGAGTACCTGAAGTCCATCGCCGCGGTCGCACCGGATCTCGTCGTGTCGACCTCGTCCTCGCTGTTGCACGTGCCTACGACGTGCTCGTCGAGTACGACATCCCCGCGACGTCGCCGATCGTCTCGCGTTCGCGAAGCAGAAGGTGGGGGAGGTGGTCTCCCTCGCCAAGGCGCTCACCACCGGAGCCGAGGAGCGGTGGCGCAAGCCGCCCGTGTCGGTGCACTTCAAGCAGAAGCACACCGTCCGTGCACGTCTGAACGCGGTCACTCCCGCTCATCGGGTGCGCGCGCCGTACGAGGAGCGCCGCGTCGCGCAGCAGAAGCGCCTGGATCTGCCGCCGGTGCCGACGGCGACGCTGGGGTCGTTCCCGCAGACCGCGGAGATCCGCAGGGCACGAGCAGAACTCGGTCGTGGCCGGATGTCGTACGACGAGTACGTCAAGCGGATCCAGGAGGAGATCGAGTCCACCATCCGTCTGCAGGAGGACATCGGTCTCGACGTCCTCGTCCACGGCGAACACGAACGCAACGACATGGTGCAGTACTTCGCCGAGCTGATGGAGGCTTCGCCACCACGCACTTCGGCTGGGTGCAGGCCTACGGTTCACGTTGCACGCGACCGCCGATCCTCTACGGCGACATCGTGCGTCCGAAGCCGATGACGGTCGAGTGGATCTCGTTCGCACAGTCGCTGACCGACAAGCCGGTCAAGGGCATGCTCACCGGTCCGGTGACGATGCTGGCGCGTTCCTACGTGCGTCAGGATCAGCCGCTCCACGAGACGGCCGACCAGCTCGCGCTGGCCATCCGCGACGAGATCGCCGATCTCGAGCGGGCGGGCATCGCGATCATCCAGGTCGACGAACCGGCCATCCGCGAACTGCTGCCGCTGCGCCAGGACGGGCGTGCCGAATACCTCGACTGGGCCGTCGACGCCTTCCGTCTCGCCACCGGTGGTGCGAAGCCGGAGACGCAGATCCACACGCACCTGACCTATTCGGGTCAGGCCTCGGTGGTCGACGCGATCGAGCGGCTCGACGCCGACGTCACGGCGATCGTGGCGACGCGCTCGATCCGCTGGGTGCTCGAGGCGATCAAGGACCGCGCGCTGTCCCACGGTGTCGGTCCCGGTGTCTACGAGTCGCGGTCGGCCCGGATCCCGGACATCGACGAGCTCGACGAGTTGCTCACCGAAGCGGCGGAATCGGTGGAACTCGACCGGTTGTGGGCCAATCCGGACGGCGGTCTCAAGACCCGTCACCACTGGCAGCTCGAGCCGTCGCTGCGCAATCTCGTCGCTGCGGCGCGGCGCCTGCGCCGCCGGGCGGCCCAGCAGTCCGATCAGGCCGGATAGCCGAACCGTATCGACGACGTGCACCCGCGGAAGTCCCCCGCGTGCACGTCGTCGTGAGGCGGAGTAGTTGTGGAGGAATGACGTCCACCACCGGTACGACCACCGTCGCCGCCTACGCCGCCACCGCGCCCGACGCGCCCCTGTCGAAGACCACCGTCGAACGACGTGCTCTCGGTCCGCTCGACGTACTCATCGCCATCGAGTTCGCCGGCATCTGCCATTCCGACATCCACACCGCCCGGAACGAATGGGGCGGAACCAAGTACCGATCGTGCCGGGTCACGAGATCGTCGGCACCGTCGCCGCCGTCGGTTCCGATGTCACGGAACACGCCGTCGGAGACCGCGTCGGCGTGGGCTGCTTCGTGAACTCCTGTGGCGAATGTGATCCCTGCCGAACAGGATTCGAACAGCACTGCACCAATCGGGTGACGGGGACCTACAACTCCGTCGATCGCGACGGCACCGTCACCCAGGGCGGCTACTCCACGCACATCGTCGTCACAGAACACTTCGTCCTGAGGATTCCCGACGGACTCGACCCGGCCGCCGCGGCACCTCTGCTGTGCGCGGGAATCACCCTGTACTCGCCGCTGAAGCGGTGGAATGCGGGACCGGGCAGCAAGGTCGCGATCATCGGCATGGGCGGTCTCGGGCACGTCGGTGTGAAGATCGCTGCAGCGATGGGCGCGGAGGTGACCGTGCTGGGCCACTCGCTGTCGAAGCGGGACGACGGCCTGCGATTCGGGGCGGTCGACTACCGATCGACCGAGGACGAGTCGACGTTCAAGGAGCTGCGCGGGAAGTTCGACCTGATCCTCAACACCGTCTCGGTCAACCTCGACCTCGACCGCTACCTGTCGTTGCTGCGGCTGCACGGCACCCTCGTCGGCCTCGGCCTGCCCGAGAAGCCGCTGTCGGTGCGGGCGTTCTCGCTCGCGATGAACGATCGTGCGATGGCCGGATCGAATGTCGGCGGCATCCCCCACACGCAGGAGATGCTCGACTTCTGCGCAGAGCACGGCATCGGAGCGGAGATCGAGCTGATCTCCGCGGACCGTATCAATGAGGCATACGACCGTGTGGTCGCCAGTGACGTGCGCTACCGGTTCGTGATCGACGCCTCGACGTTCTGAGCGTGTCGACGTCCCGGGTACGAGTACCCGGGACGTCGACTCGTCAGAAGTTGTCGCCGAGCTGCTCGCGGAGCTGCGCGAGGGTCTTCGTGAGCAGACGCGACACGTGCATCTGCGAGACACCCACGCGCTCGGCGATCTGCGTCTGCGTCATGTTGCCGAAGAAGCGCAGCAGGACGACCGTGCGTTCACGGGCCGGAAGGGCCTCGAGCAGCGGTCGCAGCGCCTCGTGGTTCTCGACCTCGTCGAGCGCGGTGTCGTAGTCGCCGAGGGTGTCGGCGAGGGTGAGCCCGTCGTCGCCCGACGGGGACGACCGGTCGACCGACACCGTCTGGTAGGCGTTGCCGGCCACGAGACCCTGCAGCACCTCCTCCTGATCGATGCCGAGTTCCTCGGCGAGCTCGGAGGCGGTGGGCGCGCGTCCGAGGCGCTGGGAGAGCTCGGAGGTGGCCTTGCTCAGGGACAGATGCAGTTCCTTCATGCGCCTCGGCACACGAACGGCCCAGCCGGCGTCGCGGAAGTGCCGGCGCACCTCACCCATGATCGTGGGGACCGCGAAGGAGACGAAATCCGAGCCGCGTTCGGGGTCGAACCGGTCGACCGCGTTGACCAGGCCCAGACGCGCCACCTGCAGCAGGTCCTCGAAGGCCTCACCACGGCCGTCGAAGCGTCGGGCGATGTGCTCGGCGAGCGGAAGACACCGCTCGACCACTTCGTCGCGGATGCGGACACGACCGGGGTCGTCCTCCTCGAGGGCGAGGAGCGTTCTCAGCGTTTCGGTGACGTCGGCATACTCGTCGCTCGACCTACCCGTGTTGCGCGTCACCGATCGGCGCTGCCTTCGGCGATGGACATGTCGATCGTGGCGCGCGAGTCGTCGCTGGTCACCGAGATGGACTCGGTCAGCGAGTTGAGCACGTGCCATCCGAAGGAGCGCGGCTGCCCGATCGCGGATGCGTCGTTCGTCGGGGCAGACAGGCTGATGTGCAGCAGCGGAAGGGCCGCCCGGAAGGAGCAGGCCAGAACCGCGTCCTCGGGAGCGCCCATGATCAGCCGTGTGGCCGCTTCGTCGACGGCGAGCTTCACGTCCGCCACGGTATCGAGGTCGAAGTCGTGCTGCAGCGCGATCGCGGCGGCTACCGCTCGGAGCACTGCGAGCTGATCGGGATGGGCCTCT
Organism: Rhodococcus sp. IITR03; assembly: GCA_001017865.1. The sequence continues at coordinate 771,879 of LATQ01000001.1, read as the reverse complement.
ACTCGGAGTTCGACTACCGGGGGATTGTGGTCGCGTGCCGATTCGATCGACGCGGATTTTGCCATGAGCCTGATGTCTCCAGTACGGGGAGTGGGGGTACGAGCGGGTCGTGTCTGTCTGGTCGTCGGAGAGATTACCCAGATACCGCGAATTCAATCCATCCGCCGTGACCTGGGCGGGGGTTGGCAACACGCCCGAAATGCACGTTCGACGTGTTGAGTGCCCATGGCCGGTGGACTACTGTTGGGGACAGGTTGAGCACACAGCCGAGAACACGGAAGCGCCATCCCTTGCGGGAGGGTTCCGATCGGTCACCGGTTGTGCCTGTCTCGTCGGTCGCGCTTCCTGCAATTTTCGATGTTGGGAAGTGCTATGACAGTTCCTCAGCGAATTGCCGCACAGGTCGATTCCGCCCCTTCCACGTGGTCGGCTCAGCCGATCAGGTCCGACATTCCCGCACAGCGGGTCGTCGGGGCGGAGTTCAGTGCTCAGAGGATCGAACCGGACCTCGTCTGGATCGACGTACGAGGTGAGATCGACATCCGTAACGCACACGCTCTGCACGCGTTCACCCACCGGCAGCTCGAAGAATCCATCCGTATGGTCGTCGATCTCGGAGCAGTCGAATTCTTCGGTGCGGCGGGGTTGTCGGTCTTCGACGATCTCGACGAACGGGCGCGTGCCTGAATGTCCGCTGGGCCTTGCTGAGTGGGCGGCCGGTGGAACGGCTGCTCCGGGTCGCCGATGCGGCCATCGCCGCCAAGGCCTGCAAGACACGTGAAGCAGCGCTCGCTGCCGTCGCTCCTATGACCTGAGGGACTCGGGGAGAGCCGACTACGCGGCGTGGCACGCAATCCGCTACGCCCCTCCATACCGTTGCCGTTCGGGATACCCGGGCGGCAACGGTTCGTTCGGGGCCACCTCCGATACACCGATCGGCCCGACCTGCCCGTTTCGTCACTTCGACCCGGGGGAACCCGCTGGTGAACCCGAGGAGGTCGAGATGAGCACGAACGACTGGATTCTGCTGGTGATAGCGGTGGTCGTCGCGTTGGTGGTGCTGGCCGTGCTGGTGTGGACGCTTCGCAACCGGCGTGCCGAGCGACGGCGTGCCGAAGCCGAACGTCTGCGTCGCAGCGTCGAAGAGAACAGGCCCGGTGTCGAACAACGGACCGCGTCGGCAGAACGCACCGAAGCGGAGGCCCGCCGCGTCGCGGCGGAAGCCGAAGCCAAGGCAGCCGAGGCCGAGCGGCTGCGTGCTCGCTCCGAGGACGAACGCCGTACCGCCGAAGCGGCCCGCGCCGAACTCGACGAGCGTCGTCGCCGTGCGGAGGAACTGGATCCCCGTTCCGCAGAGCGTGCCGATCGCGGTGACCACCGCGGGGAATCGGCTCCGGGAACGGCAGGTTCGCCGACGTCGAACTCGGTGCCCGGCGGCGAGGGCCGGATCGGCGATGCCGGCGGGGCGGGTGCGCACCGGAACGATCAGGACTTCCGTCGCTGATCGTTCCGGCGCATGTGCCGAGTTCGACAGGCGCTACTGCACACCGGTCCGTGCGGTCCGGTGTGCAGTACGCCGAACCGGCACACACCGCTCGTAGGCGCGAAGGGTGTCCTCCGCCACGCGATCCCAGGTGTACCGGGCGAGCACGCGGTCGCGTCCGGCGATCCCGAAGGTGGCGCGTGTCGTCGCATCGGAGAGGAGCCGGCGCGCGGCTGCCGCGACGGCCTCGGGGGAACGGTAGGCACGAGAAGACCGGTGGCGTCGTCGAGCACGGTATCGAGCATTCCTCCGGAAGCGGTCGCGATCACCGGGCGACCACACGACATCGCCTGCAGGGCGAGCATCCCTGACGGATCGTGCCAGGGAGTCGAGACCACGGCGTCGGCGGACAGAAGCAGACCGGGCATCTCGTCCCGACCGACATCGCGTCGGATCCGAACGCGTCCCTGCACACCGCGTACGCGCGCGAGCTTCACGAGACGGGACTTCTCCTGCTCGTCGGATCGACGCGACAGGTACGGGGGAGCGGGATGCGCAGCGATGACGAGTTCGGTATCGGGAATGCCCGCCAGCGCTTCGATGGCGATGTCGAACCCGGAGCCCGGCTCGAGAGGGCCGGCTGCGAGCAGACGATGCTTGCGGGTCCTCGTGGTGTCGGGAGCGGCGGCGGTGCTGTAGTGCGCGGCGTCCACTCCGCTCGGCACAACTGTGTCCGCGTGCGGGGGAGGCCCATGCGCGCCAGTTCGAACACCTCATCGGAACTCGTCGCGATCATGCGCGTCGCGCCCCGGGCGATAAGTCGCTCCAAGCGGATTCGGTCGCGCGCGGATGCGTCCATCGCCGTCTTCTCCCGGATGCGGTGCTCGACCGTGCCGAGGGAGTGAAAGGTCTGAACCGTGGGAATACCCAGCGAACGGGTGGCGAGCTGGGTGGCCAGACCCGACAGCCAGTAGTGGGCGTGGGTGATGTCCGGTGGCCGCTGACGCCACTCCCGATCCAGAAAGCTCCCGAATTCCCCCATTGCCGAGGCGGTTTCGTCGGGGCGCAGCGGGGACGGCGGTCCTGCCGGTACCTGCACCACCTCGTATCCGCCGGGGGTGGAGATCCGGTCGGGGCCGTCGCGGTCCTCGCGGCGGGTGTAGACCACCACCTCGTGGCCGGCCCCGGCGAGGGCGGAGGACAGTTCGGCCAGGTGGACGTGCAGTCCTTGCGGCGGCGCACCTGCGTGCGCGCCGTGACCGAGCAGGGGATTCACTTGTCCGGCAACCATCGCGATCTTCACCACAGCGGTATTCCCGTGTGTGGTGGGGGATAAACCGGTCACGTCGTGCCGGTACGAACCGAAATACGCTGCTGTCCCGCCTGTTCGTTCGTGTGGGGCCGGTGGCTCCGGCCGCTCCGGGCCGGGACAACCGGGCGCCGGATCAGATGATGGCGCGGGCGGAGATGGTGGCGTAGACGACCATCAGCACCAGCAGTACCCATCCTGCACCCTGCCAGATCGGCCAGCGACCGCCGCGCTTCCAGGTGCGGTAGGCCGTCAGCAGTGCGCCGAGTCCGCCGAGCAGGAGTACGAGTGTGGGTCCGAAGACCAGGATCTGGCGGGCGGGATCGGTGCACACCGCGAATGCGGCGTCGCTGCAGTCCTGTCCGGAATTCGTGCCCCAGAGGATGGCGACGCCCATCACCACGAGAGCGGCGACGATCACGCCCCCTGCGTACATCGTGGCCTTACGGGCCGTGCGGGGGTCGTTCCAACGTTTCTCCACATCCTGGGTCATGGCTCTCCTCACGTCGAAGGGCGCGCGCAGCGACCGCGCGGTGCCGGGCGCGACTCCACCTTCGGGTACCCCCGAGCAGGTCGCTCAATCGAGATGTGCGGTGGGTCGCTCGGCCGGGATCGTGTACGCCAGCATGAGAACACCCCTGGCCTGTTCGATGACGGCGCGGGCGTCCGCCAAGGACGACATCGCGGCGTCGACCGCTGCCCGCAGGTCCTCTTCGAGGGCATCGGTCAGGTCGAGATAGAACCCCGACGTGCGAGAACCGTGCCGTCGTCGTCCACGATGCGATCGCCGATCACGACGACATGCCTGACCGTGCCCCGGTTCGTAGCCGTGCATCCGGCCGACGGAAGCCGACCATTCCCACGAGTCGTCGGGCAGCAGATACCGGAAAACTGCCGACGTGCCGGGAGACGTCGTCGGCGAGGATCCGGCTCAACACTTCATCCGGGGGGCGAATCGGTCATAAGAATGATTATGCCGCTACTCCCACACGATGTTTCAGACCCCGGAGGTACGGATGAGAGATGTTGCGTCCGTTACGACCGGATCATGTTCCTCGGTGCGTTTGTTCGGTTTCCGTCTCGGGTACTGCTACCCGGCCGGACGGTCCGGCGTATGGGACGGATCGAGGTGAGATCGTGCGATTGTTGAGTCTCGTGGTCCTGGTCTGGTTGATCATCGGTGCGGTGGCGGCCGGTCAGCGCGGCTACTTCAGCGACTCGGACCAGAACTGCAGCAGTCTCGCGACGGTGGCGGTCACGGTGGTGGCCGGGCCGCTCAACTATGCGGGCGTCAATCCCGAGATCGAGTGCGAGGTGCCGCAGCCGAGTCAGTAGGTCTGCATTCCTTCGGGTCTGCAGCTCGTCGAGGTTCAGGCACGCGGTCCCTTCCCGGTAAGCGTTGGAGAGGGACCCGCGGCCCGGCTTTCGGTGGCCCGGCTTTCGGTGGCCTAGCTTTCGGAGGCCGCGACGTGCGCACCCGAGGTGGCCCGCAGGTCGTCGAGGAAGGTGCGCGACCAGCGGGCGACGTCGTGCTCCATGACGTGCGCGTGCATGGTCTTCATTCGCCTCTTCCGTTCGGCGGGGTCCTCCTCGATCGCCTCGACGATCGCGCGCTTGACGCCTTCGAGATCGTGCGGGTTGACGAGGAGGGCGCGACGGAGTTCCGCTGCTGCCCCGGCGAATTCGCTGAGCACCAGTGAACCGCTGCCGTCGCCGTGGCAGGCGACGTACTCCTTGGCGACGAGGTTCATGCCGTCGCGCAGGGGAGTGACCAGCATGACGTCGGCGCCGGCGTACATCGCGAGGAGTTCGTCGCGGTCGACCGAGGCGTGGAGGTAGTGGACGACGGGCGAACCGAGGCGGGCGAACTCGCCGTTGATCCGGCCGACTTCGCGCTCCACCTGGTCGCGGAGTTGTGCGTACGCCGTCAACCGCTCGCGACTCGGCGTGGCCAACTGCACCATCACGACCTTCTCGGGATCGAGGGTGCCTTCGGCGAACAGCTCGTACAGAGCCTCGAGGCGTACGTCGATTCCCTTGGTGTAGTCGAGACGGTCGACGCCGAGCAGCATGACCTCCGGATCGCCCAGATCCCTGCGGATCTCGGCAGCGCGCTCTCGAATGTCCTTGTCTCCGGAACGTTCCCGGAGCTGCGCGGCGTCGATGGAGATCGGGTAGCGTCGACGCGGACCTGCCGGTCGCCGAGATCGATGGTGCCACCGGACGAGGTCCCGCGCGGTGCCGGGAGTCCGAAGAGCCGGTTGGCGAGGTAGACGAAGTTCTGTGCCCCACCGGGGAGATGGAAACCGACGAGATCGGCGCCGAGCAGACCGTCGACGATCGCCTTCCGCCACGGCAACTGCAGGAACAGCTCGGTGGGCGGGAAGGGGATGTGGAGGAAGAAGCCGATGGTGACGTCGGGCCGGAGCTCGCGCAGCATCCGGGGAACGAGCTGGAGCTGGTAGTCGTGCACCCACACCGTCGCCCCGGGGGCGGCGGCGCGGGCCGCGGCCTCGGCGAATCGCTTGTTGACTGCGCGGTAGGTACGCCACCAGCGGCGATCGAAGGTGGGTGGGATGAGCGCGTCGTGATAGAGCGGCCACAGGGTGTCGTTCGAGAAACCCTCGTAGTACTCCTCGACCTCCTGGGCGGACAACTCCACCGGATACAGCGAGAGTCCGTCCTCCTCGAAGGGTTCGACCGTCACGTCGGGAGTGCCGGGCCAACCGACCCAGGCACCGCCGCTTGACCTCAGGACGGTCTCCATGGCGGTCACCAGACCGCCGGGGCTGCGTCGCCAGACCGGCGGGCCGCCGTCGGTCGGCGTCTCCAGATCCACCGGCAAACGGTTGGCGACCACGACGAAATCGTCGGAGTTCGTTTCGTTCATAATCCCGCCTTCTTGAAACTGCCTCACGGCGAACCAATCCCAAATGTTCGAAATCGACTACTTCTTGTTATCAAGGCGTAGGTGGCCGCAAACCGCGAGCGCTGCTGCGGGCCGTCGACCAGCGGTTCTTCGGAGATCAGCTTTCGCTCGGGACGGGAGCGGCCGGGTTGTCGAACATTTCGTCGATGCGCTTCTTGATTTCCGCGGTACTGAATCGCACGCCCTGGTGGAGGGCCGCGGAGGGAGAGGTGGTGGCGCCGGTAACGGGGCTCTGCTCGAGCATCGTCGAGGTCCTTTCGACAAGCAGGTGGGGACGGACCGAGACCTCTGCGGTCGCGGTCGGTGAGGGAAAGAGGATCGGCCGGCGTGGTGCGCGGCCCGAGGAACTCAGCTCGCGGGGTTCGCGGCGAAGAGGTCGACGAGTGCCTTGCAGAATGCCGGCAGGTCGCCGGGATTGCGGCTCGAGACGAGGTTGCGATCGACGACCACCTCCTGATCGACGACATTTCCGCCGGCGTTGCGGATATCGGTACGAACGCTCGGGTACGACGTGAGGGTGCGGTCGCGCACCACGTCGGCCTCGACGAGTGTCCACGGCCCGTGACAGATCACCCCGACCGGACGCCCGGAGGTGACGAACTCCCGCACGAACGACACGGCCTTGTCGTCCTGGCGCAGCTGATCGGGATTCGTGGTTCCACCGGGAAGCACCAGGCCGTCGAAGTTGCCGGGGGAGACCTCCGAGACGAGGTGATCGACGGTGTACTTCCCTGCGGCGTTGACGTCCTTCTCCATGGCCTGGATCTCGCCCTGCTCGATCGAGACGAGTCGGACGGTGGCGCCCTCGTCCTCGAGAGCTTTACGCGGCTCGACGAGCTCGACCTCCTCGACTCCGTTCGTCGCGAGAATCGCGACGGTCAGTCCGGACAGTCGTGCCCCATCGGCGGAATTCATGTTCGTGTGTCCTTTCTCGGCTGCTGTCAGAACTACCCGGCTCGGGTGGGCGTGAAACGCGGGCTCTCACGCCTTCTTCCACCCGCGGCGTCACCTGGGGGAGAGGTTGCCGGTAGCGGGGCCCTCCAGCAGAGCGCCGTCGGCGGCGAATCGGGAGCCGTGCAGCGGGCAGTCCCACGACGACTCCGCGTCGTTCCACCGCAGGATTCCGCCGAGGTGCGGGCAGACCGCGCTCACACGGTGCGTCCGGCCGTCGACCGTGGACACGCCGACGGGACGTCCGCAACTGCGTACCACCCGTCCCTGTCCTTCTTCCGGCTCCGATCCGGAGGACGTCGCGGCCTGCAGCCAGCCCTTGGCCATGTGCAATGCGACGGTGGCATTGAGCTTGGCTGCGGTGGGAGTGCCGGTCACCAGTTCGGTGCGCCAGGCCGCCATGGCGGGCGCCCACGCCTCGACCTCGGGATCCGGCGACTCCGAGAACCGGGACGCGATGATGTGGCCGCCGCGACCCCGCCGGTCATGCCCCACTTGCCGAAGCCGGTCGCCACCCAGATCCGGTCGGCGCCGGGCAGGACGGGCCCGACCTCGGGGAGGCTGTCCATGTTCGTGTAGTCCTGCGCCGACCAGCGGTACAGCTCGTGGGCGCCGGGGAACGTCCGCTGAGTCCACCGCAGCAGGTCGTCGTACGCGGAGAGGGTCGAATCGTGCCGGCCGACGACGTGCCCGTTGCCGCCGACGAGCAGCAGCCGGTCCGCCGACGAGGACGTTCCCACCGCGGAGGCGGTGCGGAGCGATCGGGTGGGACTGTCGGCGGACAGGAACATCCCCTCCGGAGGCCCACCGGGCACCTCGACGGCGATGGAGTACGAGCGATCGGGTTCCAGACGGGCGAAGAACGCGCCACGGTCGAGGATGGGGATGCCGGTCGCGAGTACCACGCGATCTGCACGGATGTCGCCGTCGTCGGTGCGGACGATGCATCCTGCGTCCTCGGTGTCCACGGTCTTCACGCGACGCCCGACGAACACCTCGGCGCCGACCGTGCGTGCCCGGTCGACCGCCGTGAACAGTATGGGCATGGGATCGACCTGCACCTGGTCCGGGATGGTGACCGCCGCGGCCACGCCGAAGGGCAGGGGGATCTCGCCGACCCGTTCGGCCGGCAGTCCGGCGGCGCGGCAGTGGTGGTACTCCGCATCGATCATGCTCACATTCGAGGGGTCCTGCGCATAGGTATAGGCGTCCGCACGATCGAAGTCGAGTCCGTGCCGCGTGCAGAAGTCGACCACCCACCGTTGCGCCGCGAGGGTGCCGTCGACGTATCCCTGACGGATCGCCCCGGAATGTCTGCGGCCGATCTGCGACAGGCGCGTGCCCTGCAGGACGCTCACCTTGCCGGTGGTGTTTCCGGTGGTCACGGCCCCGATGTCCCGGGCTTCGACCACCGCGACGCGCAGTCCCCGTTCGGCGAGGAGCAGGGCGGTCACGGTGCCCGTGATCCCGGCACCGACGACCACGACGTCGTAGCGCTCCCGGCGGGCCGTCCAGTCGTCGTACAGCTCGGTCCGGTCGTACAGCGCAGTCCGGTCGGACATCGCGGTCCGTGAAGCGCGATCCCGCCAGAGGGACACCGTGGTCTCGGTAGGCATACGCGCTGGTTACCCTCCCCGACCGGGTCGGTAAACGGGTCCTGTAAGAGGGCGTAGCACCCGACTTTTCCGGTTCGTTGCCCGAAACCGGGTGTTTCGATTCCGGACAAGCGTGGGTAAACCGCAGTACCACGCCTCGTAAGACGAAAGAAATCAACCGGTTTCGTGGGGTGATCCACGGGAGGTTCCAGTGCTGTCTTCGGAGATCGACGACTTCGGTGGATGTGAGGGCGTCAGCCGCACCCACCGAGGCGGTAGCGTGCGCTCCCGAGTCGTTCGGGGCGCGGTGCGTGCACTCGCGAAGCCGGTCGTCGGGGCATGGATGGCCCGGCCGGACCTCGCGTGGCCACTGTCGGTCGTCGACCGGGCGCTGCGTCCCTGCTCCCCAAGCCTCCGGGGCGCAGTACGTGGACGTCGACCTGGCACGTGCAGTGCCGAGTGGATCCGCGCGGAAGGGCGATCGACCAAGCGCGCGGTGCTGTATCTCCACGGCGGCGCTTTCCTGATGTGCGGACTGAACACTCACCGTTCGCTCGCCGTGAGCCTGTCGGATCGCGCCGACGGCGCGGTTCTCAGCGTCGACTACCGGATGCTGCCGAACGCTCCCATCGCGCACGCGGTGGACGACGCGGTACGCGGCTACGAGTGGTTGTGCGAGAAGGGCTATCGCGGAGAGGACATCGTCATCGCAGGCGACTCCGCCGGTGGATACCTGTCGTTCATGACGGCCCTGGCCATCGCGGAATCCGACCTGCCCCGACCGGCTGGAATCGTCGCGCTGTCGCCGCTGGTCGACCTCGATTCGGATCGTCGCGCCGAACACGACATGCAGGCGGCCTGCCCCATGTTCCCCGGATCGGCGGTGCAGTCGCTCGTGCGCTATATCGAGGCACTCATACCCGCCTGACCGTCGACGGGGAGCCCGGACCACTGATGTGCCCGCTGGACAACGACCTCAGTGTGCTGCCCCCGGTGATGATCCACGCCGGTCATGACGAATTGCTGCGCAGCGACGCCGAATCCATGGCTCGGGCCGTGCGGGAGGCCGGCGTGAGCTGCGACCTCCACTTGTGGCGACACCAGGTGCATGCGTTCCCGATCTTCGCCGACAGTCTTCCCGAGAGTCGGCGCGCGCTTGCCGAGGCCGGCAGGTTCGTGCAGTCCGTGACGGACACGGCCGGTCGTACGGAACGGTCCGTCGTGACGCCGATTCCCGGCTTCGTCTCGAATTCCGCAGTGGCCTGAGAGCCGCAGTGGCCTGAGAATCGCAGTGGCCTGAGAGGCGCAGGGCCTGAGTCTTTTTGACGGTCGGGACCGCTCGGTCACGGCGTCCGTGACCGAGCGGGATCCGAGCCTACTGCTGCGAACTGTCCGAGTGGGCGAACTCCAGAGTGCCGAGATCGGCCTCCGCCACCTCGAAAGGCATCGTCAGCACGGTCGCGGTCGCCCACCCCTGACACACGAGAACGGCGTCGCTGTCGTTGGATTCGTCGAGTTCGACCGCCCGGAAGGTGATCGGCAGGGCGCGGGAGATGTCGCCGTCGTCCTCGACCTCCCCGATCTCCGCCTGGACGGCACCGAACTCCGCCAGCGGGGCGCTGCGCAATCCGCGCAACTCGTGGACGGGTATGTCGGGGATGTTGACGTTGAGAACCGCACCCGGACGGCTGTGTTCGATCGCCCAGTCGAGAGCGCGACGTGCCACCAGTTCGGCGGTCTCCCATTGCGAGGGAGCGGTGCCGTTGAGCGAGAACGCAACTGCGCGAGCGCCGTGGCTGGCAGCGGTCAGCGCCGCACCGACCGTGCCCGAGTGCAGGATCGCGTGACCGGTGTTGGGACCCAGGTTGATTCCGGACAGCACGATGTCCGGTGCCGTCCCGAACGCGCCGTACGAGGCGAGGAAGGTGATCAGCGCCGGAGAGGCTTCCACCGCATAGGATTCCACCTCGGGCAGGTCGTCGAGCGGGCGACGGCTCAGCAGGAGCTTTCCTTCGTCCTGGAGAGCGGTCAGCGATGCACTCGCACCGCTGCGCTCGACATGGGGCGCCGCGACCTGCACGTCGAGACCTGCTTCGACGGCGATCCGGGCGAGCAGCGCCAGACCGGGGCTGTCGATGCCGTCGTCGTTGACGATCAGTGCTCTCATGAACGCTTCCCCTTCAACTTCCGGACCTCCACCTTCTCGGCCATCTTCTCGACCGCGGCTCGATGTCCCGTCGCCAGCCCGCGACGCGTGACGTTGACCGCGCCTGCTGCGGCGCCGAGACGCAGCGCGTCCTCGAACTTCGCGCCCGCGGCATAGACCGACGCGATACCCGCTGTCATCGAATCACCGGCGCGTGATGGTCCACCGTCTGCACCGAGGGCGCCTCCACCTCCCAGATGGTCCCGTTGTCCAGTGCGATCGCCGGATCACCGGCCCGCGAGATCACCACCGACGCGGCACCTTCGTCGTGGAGACGGTGCATGGCCTCGACGAGATCGTCGAGGTCCTCGGACTTCGCGCGACCGTCCTCGATGAGATCCTCGTGGCTCACCTTCAGTACGGTCACCCCGCCTTCGAGGGCCGCACCGAGGGTGGGGCCGGACAGATCGGCGACGACCGGGATGCCGAGCGCCCAGATCCGAGCACAGTCGCGTGTACACCTCGGTCGGCACGGCGTCGTCGCAGTGCGGTCCACCCAGCATCGCGACCTTCGCGCACATCGCGGACGCCAGCGACGCGCTGAACAGATCATCGGTTTCGTGCCGGGTGAGCGTGGGCGGATCGATCTCCACGATCTCCTTCCGTTCGCCCTCGCGACGGTCGTGGATGTAGGAACCGTTGGGCGACGCGGTCTCCACGGCGTGCACCGTCACGCCTTCGCGGTTCATCATGTCGACGAGGATCGTGCCGGACTCGCCGCCGAACGGTCCGCACAGGTGCACGTCCATTCCCAGGGTCGATGCCATGCGGCCGATCCAGAATCCCTGCCGCCGGGGTGGACGTGCAATTCGGTGCTTCCGTCGGGTGCCTTCTCGAGTGTCACCGTGAGGAGCGGGGACGGTGCGAAGACGAAGGCGTACGGGTTCGAGGAGGGGGTGTTCTCGGCTTCCATGCCCGCCGGGATACCCCCTCCGAACAGCGATGACACCCGACGTCGTGTGACACCTACGGTGGCGGGGTATGCGTCTGCCGCAAGCGAGCTGTCGTCCAGGGGATGAGGAGCGGGCATGGCCAGGATCGCGACGATCGAGACTTCGGTGGCGCCGGCACGAGTGTGGGAGATCCTCGCCGACGGCTGGCGGTACGCAGCGTGGGTGGTGGGGGCGTCCCGCATCCGGGCCGTCGACCCGGCCTGGCCGCAACGGGACACCCGGATCCATCATTCGGTGGGTCTGTGGCCTCTCCTGCTCGACGACCACACCGAGGTCCGCGAGGTGGTGCCCGAACGGCAACTGGTGCTGCGCGCACGTGCCTGGCTGTTCGGCAAGGCGGAGATCGCGATCTCGCTCGAACCCACCCACGACGGCGGCACCCGCATCACGATGGCCGAACACGTCGTCGAAGGGCCGTACGCCCTCGTCCCCGATCGTGTACAGGAGGAAATGGTGTTGCCACGGAACCAGGAATGCCTGAGACGGCTGGTGCTGCTCGCCGAAGGCGCCACCGAATGAGCGACGCGACGGTCGATGCGGTCGTCATCGGTGCCGGACCCAACGGTCTGACCGCTGCCGCGGTGCTCGCCGACGCCGGATGGGACGTCCTCGTGCTGGAGGAGCAACCCGAACCCGGCGGAGCGGTGCGCAGCGCAGAACTCCACCCGGGATACTGCGCCGATCTGTTCAGCGCGTTCTATCCGCTCGGTGTCGCCTCACCGGCCTTCCAGGCCCTCGATCTCGCGTCGCACGGCCTCCGCTGGGCGCGTTCCCCGAAGCCTTCGGCCACCCGCTCGGCCCCGACGACGAGGACGCGATCGTCGTCTCTCCGGATCCGACCGACACGGCGGCCGACCTCGAGCGTCGCTGCGTCGGTGATGGGGAAGCGTGGCTTGCGCTGTTCGACCAGTGGAAGCAGGTACGCGGCGCGCTGCTCGAACTGCTCCTCGGCCCGTTCCCGCCCGTCCGGGGTTCCGTGGACCTGCTGCGCACGATGAAGACGGGAGATCTGCTGCGCTACGCGCGCATGCTCGCGCTGCCCGTCACCCGGATGTCGTCCGAGTTGTTCGGCGGTTCGGCGGCGCGGCTGCTGCTCCTGGGCAACGCCATGCATGCCGACACACCGCCCGAGGCGCCCGGCAGCGGCGTCATGGGCTACATGCTCACGATGCTCGCGCAGGACGTCGGATTCCCCGCGCCGGTCGGCGGCGCGGGAGCGCTCACCGACGCACTGGTCCGTCGCGGCGCCTCGGCAGGTGCCCAGTTGCGGTGCGACTCGCCGGTCGTCGGTGTGGAGGTGCAGGGCGGGAAGGTCTCCGCAGTCCGGACCGCCGGCGGCGAGCGGGTGAAGGTGCGACGCGCCGTCCTCGCCGACACTTCGGCCCCGGCCCTGTACACGCGGCTCCTCCCGGCCGACGCCGTCGGGTCGCGGGTACTCGACGACCTGCGCAAGTTCGAATGGGACACCCCGGTCGTGAAGGTGAACTACGCGCTCGACGGCCGCGTGCCGTGGCGTTCGCCCTCGTTGAGCGGGGCCGGCACGGTGCACGTCGGTGCCGATACGGACGCGATGATCCGGTGGTCGGCCGATCTGTCCACCGGGGTCGTCCCCGAGTCGCCCTTCCTGCTCTTCGGGCAGATGACGACGACCGACGCGACGCGGTCGCCCGAGGGAACCGAAAGTTGCTGGGCCTACACACATCTGCCGCGGGGCATCACCGACGACGCGTCCGCCGACCACCTCGCCGAACGCGTCGACGCGCAACTCGAGGCCTACGCACCGGGTTTCGGTGCGCGCGTGGTCGGCCGGCACGTCCAGCGACCCGGCGACCTCGAAGCGGCCGACGCGAATCTCGTCGGCGGAGCGTCAACGGTGGAACCGCGCAGGTCCACCAGCAGTTGTTCCTGCGGCCCACTCCCGGTTTCGGCGGACCGCGAACCCCGGTCGAAGGGGTGTATCTCGCCAGCTCGGGTGCGCATCCGGGCGGGGGAGTCCACGGCATGGGCGGCTGGAACGCCGCTCATGCCGCACTCGCGGACGACAAACGCACCGCTCCGGTGACCCGACGCGTGCGAAATGCCGCTCGCCGGGTGCTGTTCTCGTGACAGTCGGCCCTCCCTCGCGGAACGGTGGCGTGTTTCACACGGAAGTCGCGCGGGTATCCGCCCGCGAACGGACGGATCCGGGTCTTCGGCCCGGGGTGGTGGAGATGCCGTCGAACTCGAGATACGAGGTGGTGTGACGTGACAGCTTCCCTGGCGCTGGACGGATCGGATTCGCCGCGGGTATGGCGTCTTCCGGGGGTGTACCGCCCCCAGGAGGATTCGTATCTGCTCGCAGGCGCGCTTGCGGACGCAGGCGGTACGAAGGGTGCGAAGGTACTCGACTTCTGCACGGGGACAGGATTTCTGGCGGTGAACGCCGCCATGCTCGGTGCTTCCTCGGTGACGGCCTTCGACATCAACCCGCGAGCGGTGTTCAGTGCCCGCGTCAACGCGTGGTCGCGCCGGCTGCCGATCCGTGCCCGGCAGGGAGGCCTGGACGCGGCGTTGCGCCACGGTCCGTTCGACATCGTGTTGTCGAATCCGCCGTACGTTCCGTGCGACGGGGAGAACCGCGACCCGCGTTGGGATGCCGGCGCCGACGGTCGCTGCGTGCTCGATCCGTTGTGCGACAGCCTGCCCACCTGCTCACGCCCGGCGGATTCGCGCTGATCGTGCACTCCGAGTTCACCGGTGTGGAGGCGACACTGTCCCGGCTGCGCGACGCGGATCTCAAGGCATCCGTCGTGGCCCGCAGCCGTATTCCCTTCGGACCGGTCCTTCGCAGCCGCACGGACTATCTGTACTCGTCGCAGCTGGCGGAGCGGGGGCACTGACCGAGGAGGTGGTCGTCGTTCGCGCCGATCGCCCCCGCACGAGGAGTTGAGAACGTGAGCAGGGCACCGAAGATCACGCAGCTCACCGCCGACGGGGAGTGCGAAGCACGGGTCGTGCGGCAGGTGAGGGGTGGTCCGACCTCGTCGAGGGCCCGGTGCGGATCGTCGAGGACGACGGCGCCGAGACGGTCTCGGACCGTTTCGTGGTGGCCGTGTGCCGGTGTCACCGCAGCGCCCTGTACCCCCTCTGCGACACCAGCCATCGCGCCCTCCGTACGCCGAAGGCGGCGGCGCGCACCGACACCTAGTCACCGGACAAACCTGCCGGTCCGGGCCGGTCCCTGCACAGGGCCGGCCCGGACGTCGTTCCGGAACCGGTCGACCGGCCGGCCTGTCTATCGGGACAGGGTCGTAGGGATCCGGAAACGACGAATCCCGGGTGCCGTGAGCACCCGGGATCCGCGGTTCTGCCTCGTGCCGGACGTCTCCTTCCGGCACGGACGATCGACAGGGGGTCAGTACCAGTGCGCGCGTCCGCCGATCGCCCGGCCCGTCGCACCCAGGATCGCAAGGATCACGCCGATCACCAGAAGTATCACTCCGAGTGTGGTGAGGATCGAGATACCCGTGAAGAACCCCACCACCAACAGAATCAGACCCAGAATGATCATTGTCGCCACCTCAGATGTCATGACCGAAACCTGGAAGCCTCGGTGCCCGGCGATCGAATAACCGGGTTGGTCCGTTTCCAAACGTTTGTGACTCGCCGAATCCGGACAAATTCTTCCATGCAGGTCACGGGACGTCCGGCGCGCCGGATGTTTGAATTCCACCGTGCCTCGGGTATCCGCCTTCCGACACACCCGAGAGCATTCTGGAGGAAGAATATGTCGAACTCGAGCTACACGGTTCCCGGTCTGAGCGATGCCGACGGCTCGCGCACCGCGCAGATTCTCCAGGAGCGCTGAGTGCCTACAACGACTTGCACCTCACGCTGAAGCACATCCACTGGAACGTCGTCGGCCCGAACTTCATCGGCGTCCACGAGATGATCGATCCGCAGGTCGAACTCGTGCGCGGATACGCGGACGAGGTCGCCGAGCGTATCGCCGCGCTCGGTGCGTCGCCCAAGGGCACGCCGGGCGCCATCGAGAAGAACCGCACGTGGGACGACTACTCGGTCGGCCGCGACACCGCGCAGGCGCACCTCGCCGCGCTGGACCTCGTCTACGACGGCATCATCACCGACAACCGCAAGGCGATCGACGAGGTCGGCAAGCTCGACCCGATCACCGAGGACGTCCTGATCGGCCAGACCGGCCAGCTGGAGAAGTTCCAGTGGTTCGTCCGCGCCCACCTCGAGAACGCTGCCGGTACTCTCCCGAACGCCGATGCGCAGACGGAGAAGGACGCAGCGGAATCGGCCCGCTGACCGGGACACTCGGACGATACCGACGATGCCGATGGCTTCCACATCCCGAACCGGTCTGCCACGACGCATCGTCGTCACCGGAGCGAGCGGAAATGTCGGCACGGCGCTCCTGCGCCGGCTGGCCGCTCATCCCGCACAACTCGATATCGTCGCGATCGCGCGCCCGGATTCCCCCGGCGCGCGATCCGTATGCGGTGGCGAAGTGGTGCGCCGTGGACCTCGCGGCTCCCGACGCCGCCCGCATCCTGACTCCGATCTTCGCGGAGGTCGACGCCGTCGTGCATCTGCCTGGGGATTCCAGCCCTCGCACCGTCGCGACTATCTCCGGCGGGTGGCGGTGGACGGCACCCGCGCCGTCATGACGCCGCCGCCGACGCCGGTGTCGCACACGTGATCCACATGTCCTCCGCCGCCGTGTACTCCGACGGCGCCTACGGTCGGGAGGTCGACGAGTCGTGGGCCCGCGAAGGCGTGCCCACCTGTGTGTACAGCGTCGACAAGGTTGCGGCGGAGACATTCCTCGACGACTTCGAGTCCGGCACGAACGTGCCGTCCTCACCCGTTTCCGCCCGGGATTCATCGGGCAACTCGTCTCCGGCTCCGGTCTCGAACGCTACGTGCTGCCCGAGTTCGTGCCCGCCGGCATCACGAACCATCTGCCGTTGATCCCGATCGATCACGGGCTCGCCATCCCCGCCGTGCACTCCGACGATGTAGCGGACGCGCTGGTCGCAGCGCTCGAGCGACGGGTGCCCGGTCCGTTCAACCTGGGAGCACCGACCCCGGTGGGAGCGCGGGACTTCGCCGCTCCGTTCGACTGCCCGACGATTCCCGTGCCGCGATGGGTCTGTCGGCGCTCGCCGAAGCGACCTGGCGCCTACGGTTGCAACCGGTGCAGGGCGGCTGGATCGACCTGGCCTACACCTGCCCGATGCTCGACTGCAGCAGGGCCCGCGAGGAACTCGGATGGTCGCCGAAGTACGACGGTCCCGAGGTATGGTCCGAGACGGTGCGCGGCATGCGCAGCGCAACGGGCACCGACAGCCCCGTCCTCTCTCCGCGCAGCGCGCGCGAACGACTCGCCGCGCTCGTCGAACGTGGACCCATCGGCCGGCGGATCCCGCCGTAATACTCTCGGCCGCAACGCTCTCCTGCGCAGAGCCATCCGCCGCCCTCCGCCGTCCCTGCTGGGTCGTGGAGGCTGGTTCGTGGAGGGCTGGTTTCATGGAGGGCCGGATGCGGTATCCACCACCATGACGAAACCATCGAATCGAGCTCACGCTCCCACCACTGCGTCCCGAGCTTCGGCTGGGTCGGATACGCCTGCATCCTCGCGGGGATCGCTGTCGTCGCTCTCGTCCTCTACGCGGCGGGCGACGGATTCGAGGGATGGGTGATCGTCGGAGCCATCGCTGCGGCCGTGCTCATCGTCGTCGGCGTGGTGATGTCCGCGCTCAACCTCCGTCGACGCCGCCTCCGCGGGTCCGGCGGTACCCCCACGCACGAACCCGGCCTCATCGACTGAGCCGGGACCCCGGCACCGACGAGGGGAGCCCGGGACGCACTGTCCCGGGCTCCCTCGCTGTGCTTCGTACCGAGCGCTCAGGCCGGTGCCTCCGCCGACGCGAGGAGCGAGCTGCGACCGGCGGCCAGCTGCCAGCAGATGGCTTCCGAGCCGGCCTCGAGGAACTCGATGGCCTGCGCTTCAGC
>LATQ01000001.1:750876-754332 GCA_001017865.1 Rhodococcus sp. IITR03 | reverse complement strand
TCGGAGATCTCGACGTCGACGGCGACCGTGCGGTCGCCCACGGTGACCTCGGCGGGACCGCGGTAGCCGGGGTCGTCCTCGTCGTGCAGGTCGTCGGCGTGGTCGCTCATGCCCGCACTATACGTGCAACTTCGAGTAACGGTAAAGGTGTCGGTCAGCAGGTGGCCGACGACTCCGGCAGGAGCGGATGCGGCTGCGACTTGAAGCGCACCGGGGATCCGGCGACTGCGGCGATGCCGGTCATGCCGCCCCAGATCATCATCGTCAGGTAGTCGATGAGGTCCTCGGTGGTCATCGACTTGTTCGAGATCCACCAGTGCGTCGCGAGCTGGATGCCACCGACGATCCCGTACGCCCACGGCACGGCACCGCCCGAATCCATCTCGAACAACCGCAGCCGTTCCCCGAGGACGGTGGCGACGAGCTCGGCGATCATCCGCTCCGAATCGGCCACCACGTCGCGTCCCGCCGACGCACTGTTGCTCATCACGTACAGATAGACTTCGGGATCGTCGGCGACGGTCTCGACGTAGGCGGTGATCGCCTCCCGGGTGAGCTCGTACTCGTCGAGATCCTCCGCGACCGCCGCGTAGATCCGGGGAGCGAGGACCGTCTCGACGTACCGCAGCATCGTCGCGGTCGTCAGGTCGCTCTTGTCGGTGAAGTAGCGGTAGAGCACCGTCTTCGACACGCCGATCTCGGCGGCGATCTCGTCCATACCGATCTCGTGGCCGCGGGAGCGGATCGCGTTGATGGTGCCGTCCACGAGCTCTTCCCGGCGGGCGATCTTGTGCTCGTGCCAGCGCCGTTTGCGGCCGTCCTGCTTCATGGGCGGGGCGGCCTCGCTCGAGGTCGGGTTCGAAGTCGTCTGCGGTCTGCTGGACACTGTGTGGCACATCCGTTCGGTTTCGATCGTCGGCTCAGTCTACGATCCGGCCTCCCGTCCTTCAGAACTCGAGGGCGATCCGTCCGCCGAGTGCCGACTTTCGGCACAATCGATCGGGTGCAGCTCCTGACGACCGACGACGAGATCAAACGCCGAGAACTCCGCCGTATGAAGGCGGTCGCGACCGGCTTCCTTGTCGCCGCCGCGATCATCTATCTCTTCTGCCGCTGGCAGGAAACCCGCGGCGCCGGTGCATGGGTGGGTTACGTGCGCGCGGCCTCCGAGGCCGGCATGGTCGGCGCGCTCGCCGACTGGTTCGCCGTGACCGCCCTGTTCCGGCACCCACTGCGGATACCGATCCCGCACACGGCGATCATCAAGCGGAAGAAGGACCAGCTCGGCGCCAACCTGAGCTCGTTCGTCGGCAACAACTTCCTCGCACCCGAGGTGGTGTCGGCCAAGGTCGAGTCGGCGCAGATCCCGCTGCGGGTCGGTACCTGGCTCGCCGAACCCGAGAACGCCCAGCGTGTGGCCAAGGAGACGTCGACAGTCCTGCGCGGTGTGGTCGGAATCCTGCGGGAGGACGACATCCAGCAGATCATCGACCACACCATCGTCAAGCGGATCGCCGAACCGGAATGGGGACCGCCCATCGGGCGTGTCCTCACCGAACTCCTCGCCGAGAACCGCCACCTGCCGCTCGTCGACATGCTCGCCGAACGCGCGCACCAGTGGGCGCTCGGGAGCCAGGAGACCATCGACCGCGTGATCAGCCGCGACTCGCCGTCGTGGTCGCCGAAGTTCGTCGACCTGCTGCTCGGCGAGAAGATCCACCGCGAACTCGTGGAATTCACGTGGAAGGTGCGGTCGAATCCCGACCACGAGGTGCGCCTCGCGGTCAACAAGTTCCTCGCCGACTATGCCGCGACCTGCAGAACGATCCCGTGACCATTGCCAAGGCGGAGAAGGTCAAGGCCGAGATCATGGGCCGCGACGAGATCACCGGCCTTGCCGCGGCGACCTGGCGGACGGCCAAGCGGATGATCCTCGACTCGGTGGACGACCCGAACAGCACCCTGCGCACGAAGATCGCGGAGAACGTCATGGCGTTCGGCATCCGGGTGCGTGAGGACGCCGAGCTGCGCACCAAGATCGACGGCTGGCTGCTCGACGCGGTGCGCTTCGTCGCGTCCAACTACGCCGACGAGATCACCTCCGTCATCCGCGAGACCGTCGAGCGCTGGGACGCCGAGGAGGCCAGCCGCAAGATCGAGCTCGCCGTGGGGCGCGACCTGCAGTTCATCCGCATCAACGGCACGGTGGTCGGTTCGCTCGCCGGGTTGACGATCTACACGGTGTCGGAGTTGCTGTTCGCGTGACGACGGTCACGTGCTAGCAGAGTGCTTGCTGTAGCTAGCGCTTGTCCGTAGAGTGGTCGGTGTGTCCACGGAATCAGATCCGATCGAGGCTCGGACACGCCGGACGACAGCGCCGGACCGGGGGATATCGCCGCCCGGGTGGTCAACAACGCCGCCCAGGACATCGGCGCCTTCATCCGGTCGCAGCGCGAGGCCGCACAGGTCTCGCTCCGGCAGTTGTCGCAACTGGCCGGTGTCAGCAACCCGTACCTGAGCCAGATCGAACGGGGCCTGCGCAAGCCGTCCGCGGAAGTGCTCGCCCAGATCGCCAAAGGGTTGCGGCTCTCGGCCGAGGTTCTCTACGTACGAGCGGGGATCCTCGAGCATCGAGCGGAGAGCGCCGTGCGCGATGCGGTGCTCGTCGACACCGTTCTCACCGAGCGGCAGAAGCAGGTCCTGCTCGACATCTACGACTCGTTCTGCCGGGAGAACCAGCAGAACACCGGCGATGCCCGGCCCGACCACCCGACAGACTTCGACGAGGAGAAATCTTCATGACCGATCCCACCAGCATCCGTACCTCTCTCTACGCCGCGGTCGGTGCCGGCGACGCCGTCGTCCAGGCCGTCGCCGACCTCGTGGCCCAGGCGCGCGACGTGCGGAGACCAACCGCAACGAGGTGGCCGAGCGGGTCGAGACCGCCCGCGACCGCTTCGCGACCCTGCCCGCCGATCTCACCGAGACCGTCGAGTCCCTCCGCGAGCGTCTCGCCGAACTCCCGGCCGAGCTGCCCGAGGAGATCGCGGACCTGCGCGAGCGTTTCAGCGCCGAGGAGCTGCGTAAGGTCGCCGAGGCGTACCTGAAGGTCGCCTCCGACCTCTACACCGCTCTCGCCGAGCGCGGTGAGGAGACTATCGAGCGTCTGCGTTCCCAGCCGGCCCTCGAGGACGGCCTCGGTCGCGCCGAAGCCGTACTCGGCGACGCCGCCGACCTCACCGAGGAAGCGCTCGGGACGGTGGCCCGCCGGACCGCGAGGTCGGTGAGCAGGCCGCGAAGCTCGCGGGTCGCGCAGCCGGCCGCATCTCCGAGACGAGCGACGAGGTGAGCGAGGCCGTGTCCGACGCCGGCGACGGCCGCGAGCGCGTCGTCGAGCTCGGTGAGCCGTGCCGCGGAGACGGCTCCGAGACCGCCGGACGGTCGAGTCGGCCCGCG
>LATQ01000001.1:748546-750776 GCA_001017865.1 Rhodococcus sp. IITR03 | reverse complement strand
CGGCCCGCTGCTCGGCGCGGTCCTGCTGCTCGTCGGGACCCTCGCCCTCGCGGCGCTGCGCAGCACGGAGCCTCCCGTGCAACCGCACACCGACGACCGTGCGCGGACGAACATCCTGCGCATGCCCGTCCTCCTGTCGATCGTCGTGGTGATGGTCGCGATGGGTGTGGTCTTCGGGGTGATCGATGTCGCGGCCGTCGCGTTCACGGCCGAACAGAACTCTCCGGGATCGGCCACCTTCGCGCTCGCACTGTTCGCGACGGGTTCGGCGATGAGCGGCTGATCTTCGGTAGCCGGGTGGGATCGAGTGCTCCGACCCGCCAGTTGTTCGCCGCCACCGGCATTCTCGCCGTCCTGCTGTGCCCGTTGCTGCTCGCCGGTTCGGTGCCGATGCTCACGGTGCTGTACTTCGTTGCCGGATGCGCGATCTCGCCCATCATGATCGTGGCGACGTCGCTGACGCAGCAGATCGTGCCGCCCGACCGGCTCACCGAGAGCATCACGTGGACGGTCGCGGGTCTCGGCGTCGGCGTCGCCGGGGGGTCGGCGCTGGTGGGACAGGTCATCGACCGGACCGACGCCGGCACCGGATATCTCGTGGCGGTCGCCGCGGGCATCCTCGCGGTCACCTGTGCCGGCGGGATCCATGTGCGGGCACGGTTAGAGTGACGCGCATGGCAGTTCGTGAAGTGGCCGGTATCGACGGCACCTCCCTCGTCTATCGCGTATTCGGCTCCGAGACGGCACCGGTTCTGGTGCTGCTCCACGGGTGGGCGCAGTCGTCGCGGTGCTGGGGCGACGGGGTCCTCGACGCGCTCGCCCGCGATTTCCGGGTGGTCGCCGTCGACCTGCGCGGACACGGTTATTCGCAGGCTCCCGAGACCGGATACGCCGATCGCAGCCTGTGGGCCGGCGACCTCGCCGCGGTGCTCGCCGCCGAGAACGTCTCCGAGACGAACCCGGCGGTGCTCCTCGGCTGGTCCTACGGCGGCCTGGTGATCTGCGATTATCTCGCCGAACACGGCGCGGGGGCCGTCGCGGGCCTGGTCCTCGTGGGTGCCATCACGAGCATCGGCCGTGGCGAGAAGGGCGGACGCGTCGGTGCTCGATGCGTGCCGCGATCCCCGCCGCGATGTCGGAGGACCCGAAGGCACGTGCGCGCGCTCGGCTCCTTCGGCAACGCCCTCACCGGTCCCGTCGTCGAGGGCAGTGCTCTCCTCGAAGGCAAGGGCGCGGTGTCGCAGGCCTTGTTCGGCGCGAGCTGTCCACCCCGCCGCACGTCCGTGCGGCGCTGTTCCACCGGGCGGTGGGCAACGACGACCTGCTCGCCGGCCTGGACGTGCCGGTTCTCCTCCTGCACGGCGACGCCGACTCGGTCGTCGACGTCTCCGCGGCGCACCACGCGGCGTCGCTGCTGCGACGCGCCACGACCTCGATCTGGGAGGGTGTCGACCACGGTCCGTTCGTCGAGGATCCCCACCGGTTCGTGTCGGAGGTCGGAGAGTTCGCTCGGGCCGCGACCGCGGAGGCGGCGACACGCGAAGATCGGCAGCAGGGCAGTATGGAGGGGTGACGTCCCAGCCCAGCCGCCCGCACCGCGTGGCCGTGATCTCGGTCCACACCTCGCCGCTGGCGCAGCCGGAACCGGGGACGCAGGCGGTATGAACGTGTACGTCCTGCAGACCGCCGTCGAGCTCGCGCGTCGCGGCGTCGAAGTCGAGATCTTCACCCGCGCGACCTCGTCGGCCGATCCGGCCGTGCAGCAGGCCGCGCCCGGGGTCCTCGTCCGCAACATCGAGCCGGTCCGTTCGAAGGACTCGACAAACACGACCTGCCGACGCAGCTGTGTGCCTTCGCCGCCGGCGTGCTGCGCGAGGAGGCACGGCACCCGCAGGGCTACTACGACCTGGTGCACTCGCACTACTGGTTGTCGGGGCAGGTCGGCTGGCTCGCCCGCGACCGCTGGGGCGTGCCGCTCGTGCACACCGCCCACACGCTCGCCGCGGTGAAGAACGCCTCGCTCGCGGAGGGCGATACCCCCGAACCCGCAGCCCGGCAGATCGGGGAGCAGCAGGTCGTCGCGGAGTCCGACCGCCTGGTGGCCAACACCGCCGACGAAGCGGGGCAGCTCGAACGCATCTACGGTGCCGATCCCGCGAAGATCGACGTCGTCGCACCGGGCGCCGACCTGAACCGTTACCGGCCCGGCGACCGCGCGGCCGCCCGCGCC
>LATQ01000001.1:742856-748446 GCA_001017865.1 Rhodococcus sp. IITR03 | reverse complement strand
CTACCGGCCCGGTCCGACCGCGCGCCGCCCGCGCCGAGCTCGGACTCGATCCGCGCGAGACCGTCGTGGCGTTCGTGGGCCGCATCCAGCCGCTCAAGGCCCCCGACGTGCTGCTCGAGGCCGCTGCGCGGGCACTCGCCGACGACCCCGGCATGCCGTTGCGGGTGCTCGTGGTGGGAGGTCCCTCGGGAACGGGTCTCGAGCGCCCCGACGCGCTCATCGAACTCGCGTCCGCACTGGGTATCGCGTCGCGGGTCACCTTCCTCCCGCCGCAGCCTCCCGACCGTCTCGTCCAGGTCTACCGGGCTGCGGATCTCGTTGCGGTGCCGAGTTATTCGGAGTCCTTCGGTCTCGTCGCAATCGAGGCGCAGGCCTGCGGCACGCCCGTGCTGGCCGCGAACGTCGGGGGTCTCGGCGTCGCCGTGCGCGACGGGGAGACGGGGTGCTCGTCGACGGGCACCGCATCGACGACTGGGCGACGGCGTTGCGTTCGCTCGTCGGCGATCCGGATCGTCTCGCCCGGTTCGCGGCGACCGCGCCCGTGCATGCGGAGTCCTTCTCGTGGGAACACACCGCGGAAGGACTGCTCGACAGTTACCGACGGGCCGGGATGCGTCGCAACCGCGCCTTCGGTACCGGCGAGCACTCGCTGCGACGGCAGCGTGGAGTATGGAAGTTGCGACGGACGAGGGGAGTCACGGCATGAGCGACCGGCTCATCGAACTGATCGAATCGACGCTGCGCGATCGCGAGCTCGAGTTCTCCGTCAAGGAGGGCGGGCACTTCGTCGTCGAGCTCCCGGGCGAGAAGAAGCTCAAGACGACCACCCTGCTCAGCGTCGGACAGCACGGTGTGCGGGTCGAGGCGTTCGTGTGCCGCAAGCCGGACGAGAACTTCGAATCGGTGTACCGCTACCTGCTGCGCCGTAACCGTCGCCTCTACGGTGTGGCGTACACGCTCGACAAGGTCGGCGACATCTATCTGGTGGGACGCATCGCCGCGCACGCGGTGACCCCCGAGGAGATCGACGCGGTCCTCGGGCAGGTCCTCGAGGCGGCGGACCACGACTTCAACATCATCCTCGGTATCGGGTTCATCACGTCCATCAAGCGCGAATGGGAGTGGCGGGTCTCGCGCGGCGAACCGTTGCGCAATCTCGAGCCGTTCCGTCACCTCATCGAGGAGGAGACCGGTACGCCGTTCGAGCCCGATGTGGACGACGACGAACCCGAGGATCGGCGCGAAGCGAACGGGTGACGGCGTTGCCGGACACCGTTATCTCGCCGTGAACATGTCCGGTTGGAGAGGTCTGCACGGCCGTATGGTGTGACCATCACCACAATCGAAATCCGCTGGAAACGTCCGGGAAACGGTGCGTTCCTGCGAGACGACCTGGGGTTTTGTCGATCGCCGGTCCGGTTTCTCGCACAGCCGTACCGGAAAATCGACCCGTGACCTCGCCGTGATGAACCCTTACCGTCGATGTAGGCCCGATACCGACGGGCGTTACACACCGGCCCCGCAGCCGCTCGTTCCACCCCCGCGGGATTGTCGGATCCACAACCTGCCGAGGGGTGGAGCGAGAGAGCGACCGGGCGTGCGGGAGCACCGCACCGTGTCGCCGGCACCGACCGTCCAGCCCGCATGTGGCGGACCTATTGCGTCGGGGGCCTCGCAAGCAGCCGGAAAGGATTCATCCACATGGCAAAGTTCACGATCAAGCGCGCCCTGGGCACCCTCGCTGCCTCCACTGCACTCGTTGCGACCCCGTTCGCTCTGGGTGCCGGTACCGCCAACGCCGCATCCGGCAACTGGGATGCCGTCGCACAGTGCGAGAGCGGTGGTAACTGGGCGATCAACACCGGTAACGGCTACTACGGCGGTCTGCAGTTCTCGCAGAGCACCTGGGAGGCCTACGGTGGCTCGGGAACCGCGAACAACGCCTCGCGCGAGGAGCAGATCCGCGTCGCCGAGAACGTCCTCGCCGGACAGGGCGTCGGTGCATGGCCGGTCTGCGGTCAGTACCTCTGACCGAAGCGCCTCGGGTGTAGCGAGCGCAGCTCACACGACATCGTGAGTGCAGCTCCAGCAGCTTCCGAACCCCGCGTGCGATCCGTCGCACGCGGGGTTCGTGCTCTCCGGCAGGCGAATCGCCCCGGGAACGGTATCCTCGCAATCCTCACACAGCGTGTGTGACGGGCTTCACAACCGCTGCGGTAGTGTGGACTCGACCGAAAGTCGGCACGGCGTGCCAGCAGAATGCTCGGAGGATGAGTAATGAGTTTCCGCAGTCCCTTTCCCGACGTCGACATCCCGGCATCGAGTGTCTACGACTTCCTGTTCGGTTCGCTCGACGAGTCCGAGCTCGATCGACCCGCGCTCATCGACGGCGCGTCCGGCACCGTGACGGACTACCGCACGCTCGTGGCCCACATCGACGCCGTCGCCGGAGCGCTGGCCGCCCGGGGCATCGGTGTGGGGAAGGTCGTCGGGTTGCTCGCACCCAACGTGCCGGCCTTCGCCTCGGTCTTCCACGGCATCCTGAGGTCCGGCGCCACCGCGACCACGATCAATGCCCTCTACACGGCCGGGGAGATCTCGAAGCAGCTCGACGACTCGGGGGCCGTCGCACTGTTCACGGTGTCCCCGTTCCTGCCGCAGGCGAAGGAGGCCGCCGCGGCCGCCGGGATCCCCGACGAGCTGCTCTTCGTGCTCGACGGCGCCGAGGGCCATCCGTCCCTGCGCGACGTGCTCACCGAGGGGTCACCGGCTCCCGCCGTCGAGTTCGATCCGGCCACCCACCTCGCGGTACTGCCGTACTCCTCGGGCACGACCGGCCGGCCCAAGGGCGTGATGCTCACGCACCGCAATCTCGTCGCGAACGTCTGCCAGATCACTCCGCGGATGGGTATCACCGCCGACGACCGCGTGCTCGCACTGCTGCCGTTCTTCCACATCTACGGCATGACGGTGCTGCTGAACGCCGCGCTGTACAACCGCGCGTCGCTGGTGACGATGCCGAAGTTCGACCTCGTCGACTTCCTCACCTACATCTCGGAACACAAGTGCACGTACGTGTTCATTGCGCCGCCGGTCGCGGTCGCGCTCGCCAAGCACCCCCTCGTCGACCAGTACGACCTGTCGAGCGTGCACACGGTCTTCTCCGGTGCCGCACCGCTCGACAAGGAACTCGCCGGATCGGTCGCGAAGCGCTTGGGCTGCAACGTCCGGCAGGGATACGGCATGTCGGAGATGTCGCCCGTGTCGCACGCAATTCCCGTCGAGGACAACGAGACAGAACTCGATTCGGTGGGTCCGACGATCGCGAACATGGAATGCAAGATCGTCGATCCCGCGACCGGCGAGGAAGTCGAATATCCCACCGGCGACGGTGTTTCGGCGCCCGGCGAACTGTGGTGCAAGGGGCCGAACGTCATGGTCGGTTATCTCGGCAATCCCGAGGCCACGGCCGACACCCTCGACGAGGACGGCTTCCTCCACACCGGCGACATCGCCACGGTCGACGGGAAGGGTGCCGTCCGGATCGTCGACAGGCTCAAGGAACTCATCAAGTACAAGGGCTACCAGGTGCCGCCGGCCGAGCTCGAGGCTCTGCTGCTCACGCACCCGCAGATCGCCGACGCGGTGATCGGCGTCCGTGACGACGAGGGCGAGGAGGTCCCGAAGGCCTTCGTCGTCCGGCAGCCGGATTCGACGATCGACGAGGACGAGGTCATCGAGTTCGTGGCCGCGCGGGTCGCGCCGCACAAGAAGGTCCGCCAGGTCGAGTTCATCGACACGGTGCCGAAATCCTCTGCGGGCAAGATCCTTCGGAAGGATCTGCGTGCCTGAACGCCTGAGACTCGCGGAGGTCGTGGTTCCGGTGCCGTCGCATCGGAGCCGCGCCCTTCGCCGTACCGTCAGGCCAGCATGTGCGGTTGCCCTGCCCGGTACCGGTCGGCGTCGATGCGCCGCAACGGTTCCAGTTCGGGCGGTTCGTGCAGCTTGTACAGTGCCGGCGGTGCGGCGGGGGAGCCGGCCGTCTGCAGCAGTGCACCCACTGCTGCCCGCGCCGATTCGTTCGCGCCCTCCATCGTGGCGAGGTCGATGTCGTTGCGGACGTAGTCGCCCGCGAGGAACAGGTTCGGGATCGCGGTGTGTGCCTCGGGCCGGTTCGCGAGCGACCCGGCGGTGTTGATGAGCAGCGGGGTGTCGTTGGTGATGCCGCCGGCTCCCCACTTCACGCCGGGATCGAGGAACCACGAGACGATGTCGTTCTCGTCGATCGCGCCCGTCCCGTCCTCGAGGCAGGCCGACATCTGCGCCCACACCTCGCGGGCGATCTCCTCGGGCGTGCACTGCTTGGCGGTTCTGCCGTAGAGGATGCCGGGGGTGTCCCAGTCGGAGATGTCCACCGACAGGCAGTCGTGCGCCGAACCGTCGCCGTATCGTCGGGCGAAGTCGCCGCGCCAGAACTGGGCCTGGCTGATCGACGTGAGCGCCCACGGTGAACCGAGATAGGCGACGTGGCCCGGCGTGATGGGGGTGGGCCGGCGCAGGAAGTACTGGATGCCGACCATCCAGTCGGTGACCAGAGCGTTCATTCGTTCGAGGCCGGGATCGACCGCGAGGATCTCGGGCGACCACAGCGAGACGGCGCGTTCGGCCGGCATCGCCGCGACGAACCAGTCGGCCTCGGCGCGGGCCCGGTTGCCCGACCCGTCGACGACCCGTGCACCGGTGATCCGTCCGCCGGAGATCTCCAGAGCCTCGGCCGCCCAGCCCATCTCGAACTTCACCCCGAGGTCGCGCAGGAGCTGCGCCCACGGATCGATCCACGCCTCGTTCGTCGGTGCCGACAGCAGGCGGTCGAGGTGTCCGTACTGCGGCACGGTGCCCATCGCGTTCCACACGAAGGCCTGGCCCATGATGCCGATGGTGCGGGTCGAGACCGTCTGCGGCCGCGCCGCGACGAGCTGTCGCGTCAGTGCGGAGACGAGGATCTCGCGGTACCCCTTCGACTTGCCGTCGGCCTCGAGGGTCTGCGCCCACGTCTCGTGTTCCCACTGGTCGTTGCGACGTTCGAGACTGCTGGTGAGGAACATGACGAGTTTGCGCATGAAGACAGCGAGTTCGTGCGGCGGGATCGAACCGCCGAGGGAGAAGGCCGCCGTCAGGCTCTCCTGCAGACTCAGCGGGTCGTAGATGTCGAAGCGCAGCGGTGCGATGGAGGCCGGGGCGGTGAGGTCGGGCGCGCCGGGGATCGCCATCCGGAAGCCGTGTCCCGCAACGAGGTTGTCGAATACACCGTTCGGGTTTCCGGGGAACGGGATCCGTCGCATCGTGTCGGGGATGTGCTGGTAGAAGCCGGGGAAGAAGCGGAAGCCGTGTTCACCGGGCAGATCGAGGCGGCCGCCTGCCGCGGTGCCGGGGGAAGGGATGCTGCGCGCCTTGCCGCCGAGCGCGGTCGGCTCGAAGACGGTGACCTCGAAGCAGCCGCGCTCGATCAACTCGTGCGCGGCGGCCAGTCCGGCCATCCCGCCGCCGCAGGATCGCGACCCGGCGTCCCCCGGAGTGCACCGCCGGCGCG
>LATQ01000001.1:737290-742756 GCA_001017865.1 Rhodococcus sp. IITR03 | reverse complement strand
GGCTCGGCTGTGCGCTCGCCGTGGCCGGCAGGGCTGCGGCGGCCCCGAGGGCCCCGAGAGCGGTGAGGACGGTGCGGCGGGACATACGTCCGTCGGGCTGCGGACCCCCATATGACTGCCGACCCCCGTGTGACTGCCGACCCCCGTGTGACATCGAACCCCCGTGTGTGTCGGTGATGACGAACTGTCGTGCGCGGCGCCGACTCCCGTGTTCCTGGCAACACGCGTTGTCAGATATAGCCCACGAACGGGGGCGCCCGTGGCGAAATCGCCATCCGTGCATGTCAGGATTGGGTCATGACTATCGGAACACTTGTTCTGCTCCGCCACGGCGAGAGCGAATGGAATGCGATGAACCTGTTCACCGGCTGGGTGGACGTGCATCTGACCGACAAGGGGATCGCCGAGGGCAAGCGGGCCGGTGCCCTCCTCGCCGAGCACAACGTGCTTCCCGACGTCTCCTACACCTCCCTGCTGCGCCGCGCGATCAGCACCGCCAACTTCGCGCTCGACGCCGCCGACCGGCACTGGATCCCCGTCATCCGCGACTGGCGTCTCAACGAGCGCCACTACGGCGCGCTCCAGGGCAAGAACAAGTCCGAGATCAAGGACGAGTTCGGCGAGGAGCAGTTCATGCTGTGGCGTCGCAGCTACGACACCCCGCCGCCGCCGATCGAGCCGGGTTCGAAGTACAGCCAGGACACCGATCCGCGCTACGCCGACGTCGACGAGGTCCCCCTGACGGAGTGCCTGAAGGACGTCGTCGCCCGCTTCATCCGTACTGGGAGTCGACGATCTCCAAGGATCTGCTCGCGGGCAAGACGGTGCTGGTCACCGCGCACGGCAACTCGCTGCGCGCGCTCGTCAAGCATCTCGACGGGATCTCCGACGACGACATCGCCGGACTCAACATCCCGACGGGCATCCCGCTGCGCTACGACCTCGACGAGAACCTGCGCCCGCTGAACCCGGGTGGCACCTATCTCGACCCCGAGGCCGCAGCTGCCGGTGCGGCAGCGGTCGCGAACCAGGGCGCCAAGTAGCAGCTCCACGGAAGCGAGACCCGACCCCGTTGCCGTTCGGTGACGGGGTCGGTTCGTTCGTGCAGGTCCGTCGCGGAGTGGTCGGTTCTGGGCGAACAAAGGATGAACAACACTCCAACACCCGAAAAATGGGGTGTGACGTGCGGGAAATGCCGTCGACCCGCTGTCCGGTGGGGTACCGGTGTCATTACGATTCGAAGTGTGAGTGTTACGCAGGCCGTGTTGCTGGCCGTGGTCGCAGCGGTCCTCGGCGGGATCGTCACCGTCGCCGTCGGGAGGCTGGTGCAGCGCCGGGCCCACGGTAGCGACGAAACCGACCTCACGATGTTCGACGTGCTCGACCGGGTCGTGCACGGGGCGTCGACCGGTATCGCGGTGGTCGACAAGTTCCACGACGTCGTCCTGTCGAACCCGCGCGCCGAGGAACTCGGCCTCGTCCGCAACCGGCAGATCGACGACCGGGCCTGGGTGGCCGCCTGCCAGGTGCTCGAGACGAGGAAGTCGATCGAACTCGACCTGGGCGCGAAGGCATTGCTCGGCCGCGAGCCCGTCGCGGTGCGCTGCACCGTCCGGCCGCTGCTCGACCAGGACCCGCGCTTCGTCGTGCTCTACGCCTTCGACGACTCCGAACACGTCCGCATGGAGGCCACCCGGCGCGATTTCGTGGCCAACATCAGCCACGAACTGAAGACCCCCGTCGGCGCGATGGCGTTGCTCGCGGAGGCGCTGCTCGAATCCGTCGACGATCCCGAGACCGTCCGTCACTTCGGCGAACGGGTCCAACGCGAGGCGACGCGCCTCGGCAACATGGTGACCGAACTGATCGCCCTCTCCAAGCTCCAGGCGCCGAGAAACTGCCGATCTCGAGGTCGTGGACGTCGACGCCGTCGTCGACGAGGCCCTCGACCGCACGCGCCTGACCGCCGAGAACGCCTCGATCACCATCAGCACCGACCGGCCGAGCGGCCTCGAGATCCTCGGCGACCGGACGCTGCTCGTCAGCGCCCTCACCAACCTCATCGAGAACGCGATCGCCTACTCGCCGGCCGGCTCACCGGTGACGATCAGCAGGTCGCTGCGCGACGGGAAGGTCGCGATGGCCGTCACCGACCGGGGGATCGGTATCGCCAAGGAGGACCAGGAACGGGTCTTCGAGCGCTTCTTCCGCGTCGACAAGGCCCGGTCGCGGGCCACCGGAGGCACCGGCCTCGGGCTGGCCATCGTCAAGCACGTCGCCGCGAACCATCACGGCGAGATCACCCTGTGGAGCAAGCCCGGTACCGGCTCCACCTTCACCCTTCTCGTCCCGGCCCACGTCGAGGACGCCGAGGACGACGAGAACCACACCGCCGACCGCACCGAGAAGGTGGTCGGATCGTGACGCAGACCCCACCCGGGCTCCCGGGCGGACGGATATCGAGAAACAGACGGAGGACCAGCTCGTGACGCGTGTGCTGATCGTCGAGGACGAGGAATCGTTGGCGGATCCGCTCGCCTTCCTGCTGCGGAAGGAGGGGTTCGAGACGACCATCGCCGGCGACGGCCCCTCGGCCCTCGCCGAGTTCGACCGGGAGGGCGCCGACATCGTCCTGCTCGATCTGATGCTCCCCGGGATGAGCGGCACCGACGTGTGCAAGCAGTTGCGGACCCGCTCGGGTGTGCCGGTCATCATGGTCACCGCTCGCGACAGCGAGATCGACAAGGTCGTCGGGCTCGAACTCGGCGCCGACGACTACGTCACCAAGCCGTACTCGGCGCGCGAACTCATCGCCCGCATCCGCGCGGTCCTGCGACGCGGGGCCGACACCGAGAGCGAGGTAGCGGCGGACGACGGACTACTCGAGGCCGGGCCCGTGCGGATGGACGTCGACCGTCACGTCGTGCACGTCAACGGTGAGCCGGTTGCCATGCCGCTCAAGGAATTCGACCTGCTCGAATATCTCCTGCGGAACTCCGGCGGGTGCTCACCCGCGGACAGCTCATCGACCGGGTGTGGGGCGCCGACTACGTCGGCGACACCAAGACCCTCGACGTCCACGTCAAGCGTCTGCGCTCGAAGATCGAGGAGGATCCTGCCAAGCCACGTCACCTCGTGACGGTGCGCGGCCTGGGTTACAAGCTCGAGGCCTGATCGGAACCGGCACCGGAGCCCGCCTGTGCTGCCGACGTCGCGGGATGGATCGCGATCAGCCCCAGCCCCTGGCGTCGCCGGCACAGGCGCGCGAGCTCGTCGTAGGCCGCCGCACCGAGGAGTTCGGTGAGCTCGGGGGCGTACGACTGCCAGACCGGACGCTCGCCGACGTGCGCGTCGGGAGAGCCGGAGCAGTACCAGTCGAGGTCGTGGCCACCCTCACCCCAGCCGCGCCGGTCGTACTCGGTGATGACCGTGCGCAGGATCTCGGTGCCGTCGGGACGCTCGACCCAGTCCTGGGTGCGCCGGATCGGGAGCTGCCAGCACACGTCGGCTTCATCTCGAGCGGTTCGATGCCGCGTCGCAACGCCATGGTGTGGAGGGCGCAGCCCTGGCCGCCCTCGAATCCGGGACGGTTCAGGAAGATGCACGCACCCTTGTAGCGGCGGGTGCGCAGGGCGGGCTCGTCGTCGATCTCGTCCTCTTCGAGGTAGCCCTTTTTGCCCAGGCCCTTGTCCATGAACTGCCAATCGGCCGGCGTGAGGTGTTTCACTGCCTTCGCCAGCTTCTTGCGATCGTCGTCGTCGGACAGGAACGCACCGTGCGAGCAGCACCCGTCGTCGGGTCGCTCGGCGATGATGCCCTGGCACGCCGGAGTGCCGAACACGCAGGTCCACCGCGAGAGCAGCCATGTCATGTCTGCAGCGATGACGTGTTCGTCGTTGTCGGGGTCGGTGAACTCCACCCATTCCCGAGGAAAGTCGAGAGGGACTTCGGGGGCCGGGTCGAGTTTGTGTGGGGCATGGGACATACCTGCTGTCACAGGTCCCGACGGTAGACCCAGTACCGTATTGATGTGCGCTTAGGGGTACTCGACGTCGGAAGCAACACCGTTCACCTGTTGGTGGTGGACGCCCATCGTGGTGGGCACCCCACGCCGATGAGTTCGACGAAGGCCACGTTGAGGCTGTCCGAGAACATGGACGACAACGGCGACATCACCTCCAAGGGGGCCGAGCGGCTCGTCGAGACCACCGCCGAATTCGCCAGCATCGCTCGCACCTCGGGATGCGGTGAGCTCATGGCGTTCGCGACGTCCGCGGTGCGCGACGCCGGCAACTCCGAGGCCGTCCTCGAGCGGGTGCGCCGGGAGGCCGGGGTGTCGCTGGACGTGCTCTCCGGCGAGGACGAGGCG
Source organism: Rhodococcus sp. IITR03 (assembly GCA_001017865.1). The sequence goes on along the minus strand of LATQ01000001.1, from coordinate 738,387 downwards.
CGGCTGACCTTCCTGGCCGTGCGCCGGTGGTACGGCTGGAGCGCCGGGAACATCCTCGACCTCGACATCGGCGGTGGTTCGCTCGAGCTCACCTTCGGCGGCGACGAGGACCCCGAGATCGCCTACTCGCTCCAGCTCGGTGCTGGACGGCTCACCCGTGACTGGTTCCGTGAGGACCCGCCCGGCAAGCGCCGGATCTCGGCGCTGCGCGACTGGCTCGACGCCGAACTCGCCGAGCCGGCGAAGGTCATACGCAACGCGGGCGACCCCGACCTGTGTGTGGGGACCTCCAAGACCTTCCGGACCCTCGCCCGCCTGACCGGCGCGGCCCCCTCGTCCGCCGGCCTGCGGGTACAACGGACCCTGACGGCCAGCGGCCTGCGCCAGCTCATCGCCTTCATCTCCCGGATGACCATGGCGGACCGGCAGAACTCGAAGGTGTCAGCTCGGACCGGTCCGAGCAACTCGTCGCCGGCGCTCTCGTCGCGGAGGCGAGCATGCGTGCCCTCGGAGTGGAGACGCTGCAGATCTGCCGTGGGCGTTGCGCGAAGGCCTGATTCTTCGGAAGCTCGATACGGATATGGGTGGCGAACTGGTGGTGGCAACCGGATGAGCGAGAATCGCAGCAACGACACGGGGCAGATCTCCGTGGCCGAGCTGTTGGCGCGTAACGGCCAGAAGGTGGGAACGCGGGCCGGGGGACGACGCCGACGAGGCGCGAGCGGCGGCATCTCCGTCGCCGAACTGACGGGCGAGATCCCGATCACGCGCGCGGCCGACGACCGCGCAGACAGCAAGGGCGAGCGGCACACCGCCGCCGACGCGGAAAGTGCTGCCGGACAGTCGGATTCGGCTTCCTCTGCCGCGGCTACCGATGTGAGGACCCCGCCGAAGGTCGCCCCGGCGCCGCGCAAGGCCGAGACCCCGAACAGCGAGACACCGAAGCTCGAGACGCCGAAGACGGCGACTTTCGCGCTGTCCGACATCGAGAAGACCACCGTGACCCCGCGGGTCGCCGTCGAGACGAAGACGCCCCCGCCGAAGGCCGGAACGGGCACGCCTGCCGTCACGAAGCGCCGTCCGTCCCGAAGACGCCG
>LATQ01000001.1:730766-737190 GCA_001017865.1 Rhodococcus sp. IITR03 | reverse complement strand
CTCCGCGCAACTCGGGGCGGCGTCGATCAGCGTCGCCCGCGGCCCGCGAGGGGCTCTCCGGGACGGCCTGACAGGGCATCCACCCGAGGCTCTCGCAGGTGTCCCTGCGGAACGCCGACAGGTGTCACTGCGGAACGCTCACAGACGTCCCTGCGGAACGCTGACAGACGTCACTGCGGGGCGTAGCGTGGCGACGAACAGCCGCCCGCCGGAAATTCCCCGGCTGCATCGTCGCACAGGAACCATTCGTCACGCTAAGCTCGAATCAGCACGTGCGTGTCTGTTCCGCCGGAGGGGAAGCCGGCGGCGCGGGCGTGCCGGAGGTGTGTAATGGTTTCAGGAAACACGCCGTCGAAGGGTCAACCTCAAGACGGACAGTCGGTTCTCGCCGGTACCCAGTTCCTGACGGTTGCCGAAGTGGCAGCTCTCATGCGGGTGTCGAAGATGACCGTGTACAGGCTGGTGCACAGTGGCGAACTACCCGCAGTGCGCGTGGGACGCTCGTTCCGCGTGCATGCGAAGGCCGTCCACGACTACCTCGAGACGTCGTACTTCGACGTCGGATAGAGGTCGGACAGGGACGATCGGCGCGTCGTCGGGGGACGACGGTACGACGAACGGATCCGGTGCGCGAGGGAAGTCGCGTTCCGGGGCGGACCTCGGTTTCACGCCGGGTGGGCCGCCCCGGTAGGATTGCTTGTCGTCGTACCGGCCAGCCGGTGTCGTGAGGCGCTGTTACTCGTCGCCACGAGGCCCAGCGTCGACATACATCAGGCGTACGTCACCGGCGTGCGCAGGAACGCTACAAGGAACGTGAGGGATGCCCACATGGGATCTGTGATCAAGAAGCGCCGTAAGCGCATGTCGAAGAAGAAGCACCGCAAGCTGCTCCGCCGCACCCGAGTGCAGCGTCGTAAACTCGGCAAGTAAGCCCTGCGCCTGTCCGATGCCCGTCACCTTCCATGGTGGCGGGCATCGTTCGTCTGCGCATCCCCACACCCGAAAGTTCACCCGCGAGTCGTGCGATGGCAGCGAAGTGGCCGTATTGTGGGACGGCATACCGCGTCGGGGCGAATGTGACCGATGACGCGTGTGGTGCAGCAGGGGGTTTCACGAGTGGTTTCGCAGGGGCACGAAGTGGCACGTCCACGAGTCGTGCTGGTCACCGGAGCGAGTCGGTTCCTGGGTGGTTTCCTCGTCACCAGGCTCGCCCAGAATCCGGACATCGAGCGGGTGATCGGCGTCGACACCCAGTCGCCGTCGAAGGACATGCTCCGACGCATGGGCCGGGCCGAATTCGTGCTCGCCGACATCCGCAACCCTCTCATCGGCAAGATCATCCGCAACATGGACGTCGACACCGTCGTCCACGCGTCCGCCGTCACGAAGGCCCCGAAGTCCGGGAGCCGCACGGCGATGAAGGACATGAACGTCCTCGGCGCGATGCAACTGTTCGCGGTGTGCCAGAAGGCGCCCTCGGTGCGCAGGATCGTGCTGCGCTCGTCGTCCGTCGTCTACGGCTCGAGTGCCAAGGACCCCGCGAAGTTCACGGAGGAGATGAGCGCCCGCCGCCGCCGGCCCACGGGCGCTTTCGCCCGCGACATGATGGAAGTCGAGGGGTATCTGCGCGGCGTCGCCCGGCGGCGCACCGACCTCGCGACCACCATCCTCCGGCTCGCCCCCACCGTGGGGACCCGGCTGCCCGGCTCGGTGTCGAGTTATCTCACCTCCCCGCTCGTCCCCAACGTGCTCGGCCGCGACGCGCGACTGCAGTTGCTGCACGAGGAGGACGCGCTCGGTGCGCTCGAACACGCGGTCGTCGCCGGACCGCCCGGGACGTACAACATCGCCGGTGAAGGGATCGTCATGATGACCCAGGCAGTACGCCGGGCCGGGGGCATGACGGTGCCGATGCCCTATGCGCTGTTCCGCACGGTCGGGCACGCACTCATGGGTTCGGTGATGAACTCCTTCACCAAGGAAGAACTCGACTATTTCCATTTCGGATGCGGACTCGACACCACGCGCATGCGCAACGAGTTCGGATTCGAACCACGCTGGACCACGAGAGAAGCGCTCGACGATTTCGCCCGGGGCCTCGCCCTCACCCGCATCGTGAAGACCGAATGGGTGGACAAGGCCGAGTCGATGGCGCTCTCCGTGCTCGGAGAGACGAGGGAGACGCGATGACGGAGGTCGCGAAGGTCATCCCGTTGCACGCCGGCAACCGCCGTCCCGGCGAACGGGTCACACGCACACCCCATCCGTCGATGGGGCCACCGCCCACCCCCGAGCAGATGAGCCGCACCGACCGGTTCCTCGACGACCTGCGCGGCACCCTCGCGCACCAGGTCACCGCCACCGCCGAGTTCGTCCGCCGCCGGATGACCGGCGACTACGAGGTCGACGACTTCGGTTTCGACCCGCACTTCACCGAGAACGTCGTCCTGCCGGTGCTGCGACCCCTGTTCGACAAATGGTTCCGCGTCGAGGTCCGCGGCGTGGAGAACATCCCCGCCGAGGGCAGCGCACTCGTCGTCGCCAACCACGCCGGCACGCTCCCCGTCGACGCACTGATGACCTCCGTCGCCGTGCACGACCATGCGGATCGTCACCTGCGGATGCTCGCCGCCGACCTCGCCTTCGGTCTGCCCGTGGTGGGGACGGTGACCCGCAAGGCGGGCCACACCCTCGCGTGCCATCCCGACGCCGAACGACTCCTCCGCCAGGACCAGGTGGTCGCGGTCTTCCCCGAGGGCTACAAGGGCCTCGGCAAACCGTTCAAGGAGCGCTACAAACTGCAGCGGTTCGGCCGCGGCGGTTTCGTGTCGGCGGCTCTGCGCACCCAGGCGCCCATCGTGCCGTGCTCGATCGTCGGCTCCGAGGAGATCTACCCGAACATCGCCGACCTCACCTCGCTCGCGCGCCTGCTCGGACTGCCCTACTTCCCGATCACCCCGCTGTTCCCGGCGCTCGGCCCGCTCGGGATCGTGCCGTTGCCGTCGAAGTGGTACATCGAGTTCGGCACCCCCATCGTCACCGACGTGTACGACGACGCCTCGGCGGAGGATCCGATGGTGTTGTTCGAGGTCACCGACCACGTGCGCGAGACGATCCAGCAGACCCTCTACAAGCTGCTCACACGCAGGCGGAACGTCTTCCTCGGCTGAGCACCTCGAAAATCGAGCCGCTCGGTCGCGGCTGTACTGTCAGGCCGCTCGATCGCGACTGTACTGTCAGGCCGCTCGGTCGCGGCTGTACTGTCAGGCCGCTCGATCGCGGCGGCGACCCACGAGGACCGCGACGGCACCACCCGCGGCACCCAGACCGAGCGCCGTCGGCACCCCGACCTTCGCGGCCTTGCGCGCCGTCCGGAAGTCGCGGATCTCCCACGCGTGTGCGGGCGACCTGCCGTAGATCCGGATCGGGATTGATCGCGACGGCCGTGCCGACCACCGAGAGCATCGGCACGTCGTTGTGGCTGTCCGAATAGGCCGTACACCGCTTGAGATTCAGACCCTCGCGGATCGCGAGGGCCCGCACTGCGTGCGCCTTGCCGAGACCGTGCAGGATGTCGCCGACGAGGCGGCCGGTGAAGACGCCGTCCTCCGACTCGGCGACGGTGCCGAGCGCACCGGTGAGGCCGAGGCGTTCGGCGATGACGTCGGCCAGTTCGACCGGCGTCGCGGTCACGAGCCACACCTGCTGGCCCGCGTCGAGGTGCATCTGCGCGAGCGCGCGGGTGCCCGGCCAGATCTTGTCGGCGATGATGTCGTCGTAGATCTGCTCGCCGAGCCGGCGCAGTTCTTCGGTGGAGCGGCCCTGCACGAACGACAGCGCCTTGTCGCGACCGGACGCGACGTCGTTCATGTTCTCCTTGCCCGTCAGGCGGAACTTGACCTGCTGCCAGGCGAACTCGAACAGGTCGGACTTGTCGAAGTAGTCCCGGGCGACGAGGCCGCGGGCGAAGTGGATGATCGACGCGCCCTGCACCATCGTGTTGTCGACATCGAAGAACGCCGCCGCGGTCAGATCACGCGGGACGGGAGCGGTGTCGGGGGAGGGCTCGGGCTCGACGCGTGATTCCTGCAACGCGAGGGCGGCATCGGCGCTCGCCTCACCTGCGAGATTGGCGCGGACCTCTTCCTCGCTGGGCCCGAACTTGCGAGAGAAGAGCCGACGTCCGGGACGGATGATGCGCGCCCACGTCTCACCCATGCCCCATCCGTAGGGAAACGAACGTCCTGGCACTCGCACCTCCGGTGTCGTAACGGGCGGGGCTGTCGAAACGGGCGGGCTCCGTGTGACCCCAGCGCTCCGGGCGCCGCCCACACGACGACCGCATGCACGGGCGACCCGCGCCAAGCCTAGCCCGCGATACCGCCCCTCACCGGGAGGCCGTCGCCCCCGTGACCGGGTGTGACGTTCATCTCGACAGGCCGTGCCGCACAGTGGAGGCATGAGTGAGCAATCGTCATCGGCAACGAGCGGCTCTGCGAGCCGTCATCACCTGACCCTTCTCGTGCGCGCCGGGTGCGGTGCGTGCGGTCCGGCGCGCGAGCAGCTCGAGGCGCTCGCGGAGGAGCTCGGCGTCGAGGTCACCTGCATCGACGTGGATGTCGCTGCCGCAACCGATCCCGATCTGCGGCCGAATTCGGGACCGTCTGCCCGTCGTTCTGCTCGACGGACGCGAGCACAGCTACTGGGAGGTCGACGAGCCGCGACTGCGCGCAGATCTCGCTCGCTGAGTCGGCAGGTCCTCGTCGTACAGCAGGTGGGAAGCACATTCGGGGTGCTTCGAGCAACTTTGTGCATGGCTTCACAAGCGGTTACCGTGGTGTGAACGAATTCCCGGATCACCGTGAGGCCAGGCGTGTATCCACCGGCCGGACGAGGAGCCACGTACCGTGACGCAGTTGCACCCACCGCAGGGCGAGGACGCTCGCGGCACCGCCGAGTCCGGCGAGGGTGCCACTCCCACCCCTCCGGTCCGCGATATCCCACAGGCTACTGTGACGCGTCTCGCGACCTACCTCCGGGTCCTCGGTGCGTTCGCCGAAGCGGGCACGCTCATCGTCTCCAGTGAGGAACTCGCGGCCGCCGCCGGGGTCGGTTCGGCGAAACTGCGCAAGGATCTGTCCTTCCTCGGACCCAACGGAGTGCGCGGCGTCGGCTACGACGTCCTGCGCCTCCAGTCCCGCATCGAAGCAGCGCTCGGACTCGACCGGGGCCATCGCGTCGTGCTCGTCGGAGTGGGCAGTCTCGGACGCGCCCTCGCCCGATATCCCGGCTTCGACCGCCGCGGTTTCACGATGGCCGGCCTCTTCGATTCCGATCCCGACGTGGTGGGCACACGTGTGGCGATCTCGTCGTGCGTCACGTCGACGATCTCGAGAACGGAGCCCGTGAACTCGGCGCGACCATCGGTGTCGTCGCCACCCCCGACGAGGCAGCGCAGCAGGTGTGCGATCGGCTCGTGCTCGCAGGAGTGCGCAGCATCCTGAGCTTCGCTCCCGTCGAACTCGATGTCCCCGACCACGTCGAGATCCGACGCGTCGATCTGTCCGTCGAGATGCAGGTCCTGTCCTTCAACAGCACGCGTAACGGGGAGACCCCCCGCGCCGCGACGGCTGACGTTCGTCCTGCTGCCGGCGACGTACGCCCCGCCGGCATCCCGCGGGTGTCCACCCGAAGCTCTGCTCGGCATACCACAACAGGAAAGGCGGGTCCGATGGGCTCGGCCGCGACCAGAAACGGATCGGTGATCGCACCGTGAGTGTTCTCCTCGTCGGGATATCGCATAGGAGCGCACCGGTCCCGGTGCTCGAGAAGGTGGCGGTTACGGACACCGACCGCCCCAAGCTCACCGACAAGATGCTGGCGTCGGACAAGATCTCCGAAGCGATGATCGTCTCCACCTGCAACCGGGTGGAGATCTACGCGGTGGTCGACGCCTTCCACGGCGCACTCGCCGCGGTCAGCGAACTGCTCGCCGAGCACTCGGGTCTGCCCGTCACCGAACTGCACAAGCACGCTTACGTCCGGTACAGCGAGGCCGCTGCCGAACACCTCTTCTCCGTCGCCAGCGGACTCGACTCGATGGTCGTGGGGGAGCAGCAGATCCTCGGCCAGATCCGCACCGCCTACGCCGCCGCCGACGCCCAGCAGGCCGCCGGCCGCACCTGCACGAACTCGCCAGCAGTCGCTGCGCGTTCGGCAAGCGGGTGCACACGGAGACCGGCATCGACGCCGCCGGTGCGTCCGTCGTGTCGGTCGCGCTCGACAAGGCCGCGAACTTCCTCGGAGGCGACCTCCGTGGCGGCACCGCCGCGGTGATCGGCACCGGGGCCATGGGCGGCCTCGCCGTCGCGCATCTCGTCCGGGCCGAGGTCGGCTCGATCGTCGTCGCCACCGACACCCGCGA
>LATQ01000001.1:723892-730666 GCA_001017865.1 Rhodococcus sp. IITR03 | reverse complement strand
CGGTCACTCGCCCGAGACCGCCACGCGCGCTCGTCGACACGGCCTGGCGCCGCAGACCCCCGCCGCGATCACCGTGCGCGGCACCACCCGTCAGCAGCGCACCGTCGAGGCCACCCTCGCGACGCTGAACGATGCGGGTTCCGAGCTCGTCGGGCCGCTCGTCGTCACCGTCGGCAAGGTCGTCTCGCACCGCAACAAGATGTCGTGGTGGGAGTCGCGCGCCCTGTACGGCTGGACCGTGCTCGTGCCCCGCACCAAGGATCAGGCCGGCGAGATGAGCGAGCGGCTCGTCACCCACGGCGCGATCCCGATGGAGGTGCCGACCATCGCGGTCGAGCCGCCGCGCAGCCCCGCGCAGATGGAACGTGCGGTCAAGGGCCTGGTCGACGGCCGGTACCAGTGGTGGTGTTCACCTCCACCAACGCGGTGCGTGCGGTGTGGGAGAAGTTCGAGGCGTTCGGTCTCGACGCGCGTGCGTTCTCCGGCGTCAAGATCGCGTGCGTCGGTGAGGCCACCGCCGCGAAGGTGCGCTCGTTCGGCATCATCCCCGAGCTCGTGCCCAGCGGCGAACAGTCCAGCCTCGGCCTGCTCGCCGAGTTCGCCCCGTACGACGACGTCTTCGACCCGGTCAACCGGGTGCTGCTGCCGCGCGCCGACATCGCCACCGAGACCCTCGCCGAGGGCCTGCGCGAGCGCGGCTGGGAGATCGACGACGTCACCGCCTACCGCACCGTGCGTGCCGCTCCGCCGCCGGCCGCGACCCGCGAGATGATCAAGACCGGTGGCTTCGACGCGGTGTGCTTCACCTCGTCGTCGACCGTCCGCAATCTCGTGGGTATCGCCGGCAAGCCCCACGCCCGCACGATCGTCGCGTGCATCGGCCCGAAGACGGCCGAGACGGCGATCGAGTTCGGCCTGCGGGTGGACGTGCAGCCCGAGACCGCGCAGATCGGGCCCCTGGTCGACGCGCTCGCCGAGCACGCGGCCCGGCTCCGCGCGGAAGGCGCACTGCCTCCGCCGCGGAAGAAGTCCCGCGCCCGCCGCTGATCTCTCGTGATCCGATGATCCGTGCGCGGTCCCGGTAGTCGCCACTACCGGGGCCGCGCACGACCCGTATGGAAGGTGTTCTCCCCATGTTTCCCGACATCCGTCCCCGCCGGCTGCGCAGCACACCCGCCATCCGACGGCTCGTGGCAGAAACCTCCCTCGAACCCCGCCACCTCGTGCTCCCCATGTTCGTGGCCGACGGCCTCGACGAGCCGCGCGAGATCGCGTCGATGCCCGGGGTGTACCAGCACACCGCCGATTCGCTGCGCAAGGCCGCGGCCGAGGCCGTGTCCGCCGGTGTCGGCGGCCTGATGCTCTTCGGTGTGCCCCGCCCCGAGGACAAGGACGCCCGCGGTTCCGCGGCGAGCGATCCCGACGGTGTGCTCAACCGCGCGCTGCGGTCGCTGCGCAGCGAACTCGGCGACTCCACGGTGATCATGGCCGACACCTGCCTCGACGAGTTCACCGATCACGGCCACTGCGGTGTGCTCACCGACACCGGCATCGTCGACAACGACGCGACCCTCGAGCGTTACGCCGAGATGGCCGTCGCGCAGGCCGAGGCCGGGGCGCACCTGCTCGGCCCGAGCGGCATGATGGACGGCCAGATCGGTTTCATCCGGTCCGCGCTCGACGAGGCGGGGCACACCGAGGTCGGTCAGCTCGCCTACTCCGCGAAGTACGCCTCGGCGTTCTACGGTCCCTTCCGCGACGCCGTCGGCTCGTCCCTCGAGGGAGATCGCCGCACCTACCAGCAGGATCCGGCGAACCGTCGCGAGTCGCTGCACGAGGTGGATCTCGACCTCGCCGAGGGCGCCGACATGGTGATGGTCAAGCCGGCGATGTCGTATCTCGACGTGCTGCGCGAGGTCGCCGACCGCTCGCCCGTCCCGGTGGCCGCCTACCAGATCTCGGGGGAGTACTCGATGATCACCGCGGCCGCGCAGAAGCTGGATCGATCGCGATGCGGCGATCCTCGAATCGCTGGTCGGCATCCGGCGAGCCGGTGCGGACGTCGTCCTCACCTACTGGGCCGCCGAGGTCGCGGGTCGCCTGTCATGAGCTTCCCCGCGCCTCCTGTCGGGCCCGGCCCCGCGGCGAATCGTCCCGTTCCCGGAGACGTCACGACGGCCTACCAATTGTGGTGCGGGGTACTCGCTCTCGCCGTCGTGAGTTTGGCGGCAAGTCTCGCCGACCTGCTGAGCCGACGCGACGAACTGCTCGATCTCATGACCACGATGGCCGCCGATCAGGCCGTCGAGGGTGTCAGCACGGAGCAACTCGAGTCGGCGGTACCGGTGCTGGTGGCGCTGACCGCCGGCATCGGCCTGGTGATCGTCGGACTGCTGTATCTGGTGGTCAGGCAGCTGTTGAAGGCCAAGAACTGGGCCCGGATGCTGCTGACCCTGCTCGGGGTGTTCATGTCGCTGTCGACGCTGCCCACCGTCTTCGGTGTGGGCGTCGGGGAGGGCGGGGCGGGCTGGATACTCGGTGTGGTGGGCATTCTGCAAGCCGTCGCGACCGTCGGAGCGATCGTGCTGATGCACCGGCGGGATGCCAATCGCTTCTTCCTGCGACTGCCGGAAGAATAGACGTACCACTCGGTTTCGTCCGGCGCGACGGAAGAGTACGGTGGGCTCACCATGTGGGCCGCAAGGCCCTTCCCGTCGAGCGAAAAGGACGTCATGCAGGTGGAACCGCGGCCCTATGGGCGCCGTCGCGAATTGGTGTTGATCGCTCTCATCGCCCTCCTCGGCCTGGTGACCACCGTGCTACTGGTGATCCCCGGCGCGTTCGCCGCTTGACCGACCCGACGGTCCCCGATCCGGCGATCCCTGATCCGATGGGCACCGATCCGATGGGTACCGACCGGCCGGGCCGCTGTTCCACGAACCGGAGCGCGCCGGCGCACGGTCGCATCGGCCGCTGGTCTGCGTCGTGGCCCTCGTCGTCGAACTGCTCACCGGCCCTGTCGTGCACTGGGTCGCGCTGCCGATCATCGCGATCGTGCTCGCCGGTTTCTCCTACGTGATGGTCGTGGCTGCTCGTCGGCACGTCAGCGTCGAGCTCACCTCCACGGTCCTGCGGCAGGGCACCGAGGAACTGCCGGTCGCCGAGATCGAGGCGGTGCTGCCGCCGCCACCGGACGACCGGCGCGATCCGGAACGCTGGGAGACCGCCCGGAGCCTCGGCGAGCTGGCGGATGTGCCGCGCGGCCGCAAACCCGTCGGACGTGCGGCTCATCGGAGGAACGTTCGTGCGGGCGTGGGCGAAGGACTCCGACGAGCTGCGAGCACGGCTCGGCGAGCTCGTCGGCGACCCCGGTCAGACCGCGACGTCCTGAGGCGGGACGACCGCTCCCTCACGTTCGAGCATGGCCGAGCCGAGCAGGTAGTCGGGCACACCCAGCCCGTCCACGAGAGTCAGCGCGTGCGGACGCAGGCTGCGGCACCGCTCGTTGATCCCGCGCGTGACGGCTTGGCGCGTTCGACCGACAGCAGGCGGTGCTCCATGAACCACGCCTTGTCCTCGTCGATGATCGTCAGCGCGTAGAGATCGCACAGCTCCGACAGCAGGTCGCGGGCGGTTTCGTCCTTGCAGTCCTCGATCGCGGCGACGAACGCCTCGAGCACGACCCGGTCGATGTGCGCGCGGGCGGCGTGCAGAACGTGGTCCTGCACGAAGTTGAAGGCGTCGAACGGGTTGTCCTCGCGCTTCATCGCGGCCTGCAGGCGCCGGGCCGCAGTGGACAGCAGGTACTGCTCCCGGTCCTCGAACATCGTCACCTGGGTGCCGCGGTCGAAGAGGCTGCCGTCCTCCTCGTTGTCCTGGCGGGTGTCGACGATCGTCTGGATGATCTGCTGCGCTGCGGTGCGCTTCTTGACGATGTCGGAGATGGTGGTCGCGGCGAAGCGCATCCACTCCACCGGCTCATGCCCTGCACCTCGTCGGCGTAGGCCGTGAGCAGTTCCTTCGCGACCAGCTGGGTCAGGACGTGGTTGTCGCCCTCGAAGGTCGTGAACACGTCGACGTCCGCGCGCAGCGCCGTCAGCCGGTTCTCGGCCATGTAGCCGGCACCACCGCACGCCTCGCGGCACTCCTGGATCGCTCGCGACGCGTGCCAGGTGTTGGCGACCTTGAGACCGGCCGCGCGGCCCTCGAGTTCGCGCTGTTCCTGCGCGTCGAGTTCCTGCAACGACGTCGACTGCAGCCGGTGCATCGTGGTGAGCAGCTCGTTCTGGGCGAAACCGAGCGCGTACGAGCGGGCGATCAGCGGGAGCAGGCGCCGCTGGTGGACGAGATAGTCCATGATCGGCACCTCGCCGTCGCGTCCGGGGGCGTCGAACTGGCGACGCTTCTCGGCGTAGCGAGTGGCGATGCTCAGCGCGACCCGCGCCGCCGCACCCGCCGAGCCGCCGACGGTGATGCGCCCGCGGACCAGTGTGCCGAGCATCGTGAAGAACCGTCGGCTCGGGTTGTCGATGTCCGAGGCGTAGGTGCCGTCCGGTTCGACGTCCGCGTACTTGTTGAGCAGGTTCTCCCGGGGGATGCGCACCTGGTCGAAGACGATGCGGCCGTTGTCGACACCCGGCAGGCCGCCCTTGTAACCGCAGTCGGAGGTCGTCACACCCGGCAGGTCGTTGCCGCTCTCGTCGCGGATCGGGACGACGAAACAGTGCACGCCGTGCGTCTCGCCCTGCGTGACGAGCTGCGCGAAGACGGCCGCGAACCGGGCGTGCTGCGCCGCGCCCCCGATGTAGTCCTTGCGGGACGACGGGGTGGGGGAGTGGATCACGAACTCCTGGGTGTCCGGATCGTAGGTCGCCGTGGTCTCGAGCGACTGCACGTCGCTGCCGTGACCCGTCTCGGTCATCGCGAAGCAACCCAGCACGTCGAGATCGATGAGCCGCTTGACGTACTTTTCGTGATGCCGCTCGGTGCCGAGGTTCTCGACGGCACCGCCGAACAGGCCCCACTGCACGCCGGCCTTGACCATGAGCGACAGGTCGGACATCGCGAGCATCTCGATGGAGGCGACCGCACCGCCCGCGTCGCCTGTGCCACCGGACTCGACGGAGAAACCCGACGCGGCGTAGCCGTGCTCGGCGAGGATGCGCATCTGCTCGAGCGTGATGGCGGCGGGCTTGTCGGTCTCGGGAGTGTAGTGCGGCGCGAACTTCTCGTGCGCGAGATCCTTGCGGGCGCGTTCGCGGGCTTCGTGCCACGCACCGTCGAGTGCGATGCGCAGGTGTTCGGCTGTCGTCGGCATGCCTCAGACGATAGGTGCGACAAGTCACTCACGGTGTCCCTTTTTCCTGGTAAGGGAGAAAAAACACAGGAGGTTTGGGGACCGCTGTTTTTGGCAAATCTCGCGAAACTACGGACACTGGAAGTCGTGACTGCGACCCCCGATGCTTCGTCCACCCACGACACTCGATCCGCCGCACTCTTCCACCGGGCATCGAAGGTGACACCGGGGGGCGTCAACTCTCCGGTCCGCGCGTTCGGATCGGTCGGCGGCAATCCTCCTTTCTTCGCATCGGGATCGGGTCCGCTGCTCACCGACGTCGACGGAAAAACCTACGTCGACCTGGTGTGTTCCTGGGGTCCGATGATTCTCGGGCACGCGCATCCGGCGGTCGTCGAGGCCGTCCGATCCACCGCCGTGGCGGGTCTGTCGTTCGGTGCGCCCACCGAGGGTGAGGTCGAACTCGCGGAGGAGATCGTCGCCCGCATCGCGCCGGTGGAGCAGGTCCGGCTCGTCAACTCCGGCACCGAGGCGACGATGAGCGCCGTCCGTCTCGCGCGCGGATTCACCGGACGGTCGAAGATCGTGAAGTTCGCGGGCTGTTATCACGGTCACGTCGACGCGCTGCTCGCCGACGCCGGTTCCGGCGTCGCCACCTTCGGTCTGCCCACCTCGCCCGGCGTCACGGCGCCCAGGCGGGCGACACCATCGTCGTCCCCTACAACGACCTCGCCGCCGTGCGTGCCGCCTTCGAGGCGAACCCCGGCGAGATCGCTGCGGTCATCACCGAGGCCGCCGCCGGCAACATGGGCACCGTCCCCCCGGTGCCCGGCTTCAACGAGGGCCTGCGCGACCTCACCCGTGAGCACGGCGCGCTGCTGATCATGGACGAGGTGATGACCGGCTTCCGCGCGAGCGCGACCGGCTGGCACGGCATCGACGGGGTCTCCGGAGACCTGATGACCTTCGGCAAGGTCATGAGCGGTGGTCTGCCCGCCGCGGCCTTCGGTGGTCGCGCCGACGTCATGGCCCATCTCGCCCCGAGCGGACCGGTCTACCAGGCCGGCACCCTGTCCGGTAATCCCGTCGCCGTCGCCGCCGGCCTCGCGAGCCTGCGTGCCGCCGACGCCGAGGTCTACGCCGCACTGGACCGCAACGCCGAGACCCTCGGGCGTCTGCTCGGCGATGCACTCGCCGCCGAAGGGGTGCCGCACCGCGTCCAGAACGCCGGCACGCTGCTGAGCGTCTTCTTCACCGCCGAGCCGGTGACGAACTACGAGCAGGCCAAGGCCGCGCAGACCTGGCGCTTCCCGGCCTTCTTCCACGCGCTGCTCGAGCGCGGCGTCTACGCGCCCCCGAGCGCCTTCGAGACGTGGTTCGTCTCGTCCGCGCTCGACGACGACGCGTTCTCGAGGATCGCCGACGCTTGTGCCGCACCGCCGCTCGCGCGGCCGCCGCGGCGACCGCGCCGTAACACC
>LATQ01000001.1:722340-723792 GCA_001017865.1 Rhodococcus sp. IITR03 | reverse complement strand
CCGCGCAACCTGCAGCGCCTGCCGCACCACACGCAGACGACCGTGGCCGAGGCCCCCGCCGACGCCTCGACCGCATCCAGAAGGAGCTGCGCGGGTGGAAGGTCGTGCGCCGCGAGGGCGGTGCCGCGGGCGTGACGGCGAGGTGACCTGTCCGCCGAGAAGGGTTATCTGCGTGAGGCCGGCAACCTGGTCTTCCACATCTCTCTCGTGGGGCTGCTCGTCGCCGTCGCCGCCGGCAAGCTCTTCGGTTACGAGGGACAGCGCATCCTCGTCGCGAACGGCGAGGAGTTCTGCACCACCTCGCCCGCCTCCTTCGACTCGTTCCGCGCCGGCAGCACGCTCGACGGCACCGGCCTGAACCCCATATGCGTGCGGGTGAACACCTTCGTCGCCGACTATCTCGACAACGGTCAGGCCGAGATGTTCACCTCCGACATCGAGTACCAGTACGGCGACGACCTCGTCACGAACACCTGGCGCGACGCGCAGTTGAAGGTCAACCATCCACTGCGGGTCGGTAGCGATCGCGTGTATCTGCAGGGTCACGGTTACGCCCCGACCTTCACGGTCACCTGGCCGAACGGCGAGACCCGCACCGAGACGTTGCAGTGGGCACCCGACGATGCGACGACCTTCCTCAGCAGCGGCGCCATGCGCTTCGACCCGCCCGGCGGCATGTACCCCGACGCCGACGAGCGCCGGAAGAACCAGATCGCGCTCGAGGGACTGTTCGCGCCGACGGCGTCCTTCCACGGCACGCTGCTCACATCGATCTTCCCGTCGATGATGGACCCGCCGTCGCCATCGACGTCTACAAGGGCGACTCCGGTCTCGACACCGGCAGCCCACAGTCGCTGTTCTCGCTCAACAAGGAACTGATCAACCAGGGCCGCCTCGTGAAGCAGGACCGCGTGAACCTGCGTCCGGGGGAGAGCGTGACGCTCGCCGACGGCACCGAGGTGCGGTTCGACAAGGCCACCGACTTCGTCAACCTGCAGGTCTCGCACGACCCGGCGCAGCAGTGGGTGCTCGTCGCGGCGATCGCGATGATGGCCGGTCTGCTCGTGTCGCTGCTGGTCAAGCGACGCAGAGTGTGGGCGCGTGCGTACCCGAGCGGTACAGTGAACGACGGTGAACGACGAACCGTAGTAGAACTCGGTGGTCTCGCACGGACCGATCAGGCCGGATGGGGAGACGAGTTCGACCGACTGGTCGAGCGTCTTCTCGGTGACGATGCACCCTCCGCCCCGGCGGCACAGGAGAAGAAGAACTGATGACAGAGAACGACACCCTGGCGCGGTACAGCGACTGGGCCTTCGAATCGGCGTTCGCGGTGCTCGTACTGGCGCTGGTGCTGCTCGTCGCCGAATATGCGACCCACCGCGCCGACGTCGTGGCCGAGCGGGAACGCGAACCTCGTCGCCGCCGGCCCGCCGAGCGGCCTCCGGCACC
>LATQ01000001.1:719566-722240 GCA_001017865.1 Rhodococcus sp. IITR03 | reverse complement strand
GCTGCCGGAGGCGTCCGAGAGCTGGTGGGCCACCCGTCGTCGAGCTGGTGCTGCCTCCGTCAGCTGCCCGACCCCTGCCGTCGAGCACGACAGCGGCAGTCCGGCCCGCTGCAGATTGCTCCGCGCCTCGTCGACGCCGTCCGCCGAGGGACTCGGCTCTTCCGCGACGGTTGCGACCGTCGTCTCGGGGCGGTCGAGCCAGGCGAAGACCGAACCCGTGCCCACGAGGAGCAGTCCGGCTACAGCGAGAAACAGGGGGAGAAGACGTGAACGCACGCCGGCCGACGCTACCGTCCGTCGCTGAGAGGCCCCTGAGGGGGAGGGGCGACATCGGAGGAGTCCGATTTGCCCGTTACGAGACCGGGTTCCGTGTGCACAGTGGCACCATGATTTCTCTGATACTGCGGTTGATCATCAACGCGGTCGGTCTGTGGCTCGCGGTCGAGCTCGTCGACGGAATCGACTTCACCGATCCTGCGGGCACCTCCGACACGACCCGCAAGGTCATCTCGCTCGTCGTGCTGGCCGCCATCTTCACCGTCGTCAACGCACTCGTGAAGCCGCTGGTGAAGCTGCTGTCGCTGCCGTTGGTGATCCTCACCCTCGGGCTGTTCCTGCTCGTCGTCAACGCGCTGATGCTCATGCTCACCGCGTGGCTGAGCGGCTTCACCGAGTACGGCCTCACGATCGACGGTTTCTGGGCGGCGCTGTGGGGCGGCGTGATCATCGCGATCGTCAACTTCGTCCTCGGCCTGGTCGTCCCGGACCGCGACTGAGCCCGTCCGCCCGCGACCGGTTCCGCCGCGCCCGCGTCATGGTCAGCCGAAGGCCAGCGCGGGCGCGTGGCACCGCCACACGAGCAGTCGACGACCCGAATCGCTGAGCGCCGGGATCAGCGCGAGCCCGAGGGCACCGGCCCGCACCGGCTTGTGCGCGCGGACCGCGAACGGTGCGGCGAGGAAACCGGCGAGCGCCCACGCGTCGCCGCGACCAGCACGAGCGACATCACGAACGGCACCACGACCAGCACCAGGTGCAGCGTGCGGGTACTCGGGTCGCCCAGTTTGACCGCCAGAGTCCGCTTGCCGGTCTCCGCGTCGGTCGCGATGTCGCGGAGATTGTTCGTCACCAGCACGGCCGTCGAGATCGAGCCGACGGCGACCGCGCAGGCCAGACCCACCCAGTCGACGCGACCGGCCTGCACGAACTGGGTGCCGAGCACCGCGACCAGCCCGAAGAAGACGAAGACGCCGATCTCCCCGAAGCCGCTGTAGCCGTACGGATTCTTCCCGCCGGTGTAGTACCAGGCCCCGGCGATGCAGACCGCGCCGACGAGCACGAGCCACCAGGCGGTCGTGACGGCGAGGGCGAGTCCCGCGACGGCCGCGATGCCGAAGCACACGAACGCCGCGCGCTTGACGGCGCCGGGGCTCGCAGCCCCCGAACCGACCAGACCGCATCGGGCCGCCCGCTCGTCGTCGGTGCCGCGGATGCCGTCGGAGTAGTCGTTGGCGAAGTTCACGCCGATGATCAGGCCCAGCGCGACGACCAGTGCCAGCAGCGCCTTCCACCACACGGCCTCACCGAGCCACGCCGCAGCGCCCGTGCCTGCCAGGACGGGTGCGATCGCGTTGGGGAGGGTGCGCGGACGAGCGCCTTCGAGCCATTGACCAGCCGTTGCCATGGATCGATCTTCGCACCCGGGGCTGCCCGCCGCGTCGTGCGCACCCGTCAGGAGAAGCGCGAGACGAGGGCGCGGCGATCCACCTTGCCCGGCCCACGCAGCGGCAACGCGTCGACGACCTGCAGCTCACGCGGCGCAGCAGTGGGATCGAGCGTGGCCTCGACGTGGTCGCGGAGTTCGGCGAGCGTCGGCGTCGCACCGGGGACGGGCACGACGACCGGCCGCGACGCGCTGACCGAGCCGGGCGTCGGGCAGACCCACCACCGCGACCTCCCGAACGGCCGGGTGCTCGACGAGTACGGCCTCGACCACCTGCGGGACCACGGTGAGTCCACCGGTCGAGATGGCCTCGTCGAGCCGTCCCAGGATGCGCAGGATCCCGTCGTCGAGCGTGCCGCGTCGTCGGTGCGGAACCAGCCGGGTTCGGCGAAGGCGGGATGCTCGGGCAGGTTGCGGTAGCCCGAGGCGAGCGTGGCGCCCGCCGAGCACACTCGCGAGTCGCGTCGACGCGCACGTGTACCCCGTCGAGCGGCACGCCGTCGTAGACGCAGCCGCCGCAGGTCTCGCTCATGCCGTAGGTGCGCACGACGGTGATGCCGCTCGCGCGGGCGCGGTCGAGGACCGGCACGGGAGTCGCGGCCCCACCGAGCAGGATCGCGTCGAGGCGGGCGAGCGCCCGCGTGGCGTCGGGATGATCGAGGGCCTTGATCAGCTGGGTGGGGACCATCGAGCTGTACCGGCGGGGGCCCGGCATGGCGTCCACCGCCGCCGGCAGATCCGCGGGGTCGAAACCGGCGGACACGTCGACGACGACGGGCTCGGTTCCGGAGAGCAGGCTGCGCAGCAGGACCTGCATGCCCGCGATGTGATGGGCGGGCAGGGTGAGCAGCCACGAGCCCGTCCCGCCCAGCCGGGTGTGGGTGGCATCGCCGTGCGCGCGCAGCGCCTGCGCGAGAGCAGGGCGCCCTTGGGGGGTCCCGGTCGTGCCGG
>LATQ01000001.1:709094-719466 GCA_001017865.1 Rhodococcus sp. IITR03 | reverse complement strand
TCCCCGCCGCGTTCCGCGCGCTGACCTTGGTTTGGGACGCGTTCGGTCGCCCCCGGGCCCGTGTGGACCGCGACCTCCCGATCACGACGCAGCGACGATGAAGCGCATGCTCGCACTTCCGATGCCGAGTGGCCGATCGCACGGCCGTGGCAGAGTTCGCCGCTGCCCGCGCAGCAGTCCTCGGCGACGATCCGGACGCCGCGCGCGCGGTCGCCGAGCGCATCTGGGACCGCACACCGAACGATCAACCGTCGGCCCACTCCGCGAATCAGCTCGGAATGGTCTTCTCCAGGCTCGATTGCACGCCCCGCTGGCGAGAACGCTTGCCCGAGGTCGGCATCCCGGCCCTCGTCGTGCACGGTCGCCGGGATCCGTTCTTCCCCGTC
Source organism: Rhodococcus sp. IITR03 (assembly GCA_001017865.1). The sequence goes on along the minus strand of LATQ01000001.1, from coordinate 719,080 downwards.
GGCAACGGAGAAGCCATCGCACGCGAGATCCCGGGAGCGCGGTTGCTCGTCCTGGACGATGCCGGCACCGCGGTCCCTGTTGCGGCAGTCGACGTGATCGCCGAGGCGATGCTCGCGCTGGATCGTCAGCTGCTCACGCGGACCAGGACCGCCAGCGCAGCCTGTCGATGGTGATCACCGGTCCCGGTGGTCGTTTCGCCTGGTACTGCGGGTATTTGCGGACGAGTGCGTCGATGCCCGCAGTTCCCTCGGCAGTGTCGGCGTCGTGGACCGTGGCGATGCCGTCGATGCGGACCCACCACAGCTGCGACCAGTCGTCGCTGTAGTGGTCGACGAGCACGCACACCCGCGGGTTCTCTGCGATGTCGGCGAGGCGACGTAGACGCCGGGTGGATTTGGGTTTGTCGTCGACGCAGGTGTGGATCACGTCGCCGTCGAGGGCGAACACGATCGGAACGAGGTGCGGCTCGCCCGATCCGTCGGCGGTGGCGAGGCGGGCCACGCGGGCATCGGCGACACTGCGACGGACATCCATGCGCCTCACGGTAACCGGACGGTCAGTGGCGGCCGGGCAGATCGACCTCCGGCACCGTCTTGTCGGTGCGTAGTCCTCGCCAGCTCGGATGCCGGAGCTTCCGCCTGCGTACTCCCGGTACTCGACCTCTCCGACGAGGATGGGTTCCACCCAGTGGGCTCCGTGGGTCTCCCGTGCCGGCGGCGCAACTGCCAGCGGGGTCGTCGGTCGCTCCAAGGGACGCAGCTGCGATCGCAACTCACGTCTGGTCGCAGCGGTGAACCCCGTCCCGACCCGGCCGATGAACACCAACCGTTCCTCGTCGTCGTGGGCGCCGAGCAGCAGTGAACCGATGCCGCCGGCGGCCTTGCCGGATCCGGGGAGCCACCCGACGACGACCACCTCGGTGTTCCGACGCAGCGGCGTCTTGATCCAGCCGTCGCTGCGGGTCCCGGGTAGATACGGTGCGTCCGGGTCCTTGGCGACGATCCCTTCGAGGCCGTGTTCGCGCGCGACCGTGAGCATGGTCGGTGCGTCGACATCGGTCCAGTAGGGCGACAGCTGAACCCGCGGTCCGGGGACGATCAGATCGTCGAGGACGGCCCGGCGCTCCAGATAGGACAACTCCGTCGTGGACTGTCCGTCGAGAGCGAGGACGTCGAACAGGTAGATCAGGACCGGTAGCTCGGCACGTAGCTCCTCGGTGGGGCGGTGGACGTGCATGCGGCGCTGCAACCGGGCGAAGGAGGGCCGACCCTCGGCGTCGAGGGTGACGATCTCACCGTCGACGATGCAGTCCCGGCCGTCCGTCGCAGTGGTGAGCGGGCGGGGGAGTTCGGGGAAGCTCCGGGTGATGTCGTTGCCGGTGCGGCTGGTCAGCCGGCACTGCCCGTCGGCCACCGTGGCGAGGGTGCGCTGGCCGTCCCATTTCATCTCGAACGCCCAGTTCCCGGTCGGCGGCGGACCGAGGGTCGCCAGCATCGGGGACAGTTCCGTCGTCGTGGAGGGCATGTCCCGAGTCTGCGGTACGGGGCCGGGACGGGACCGGAGAATGCGCGGTCTCGTCCGTCGGTGCGTCCCTCGCGCCGCGACCCGGGCCGTGCGAGGCTGACGTCATGACGCGTGCCGCGACGCAGAACATGACCCTCGTTCCCGGAGGCACGTTCTGGATGGGGTCCGAGGACTTCTATCCGGAGGAGCGACCGGTCCACCAGGTGACGGTCGACGGGTTCTGGATGGACACGCACCCGGTGACCGTCGCCGAGTTCCGGCGCTTCGTGAAGGACACCGGATACGTCACCACCGCGGAAGTCGCGCCGGACCCCGCCGATTATCCCGGCGCCGATCCGTCCCTGCTCGTGCCTGGCTCGCTCGTGTTCACGCCTCCTCCGGGGCCGGTACCGCTCGACGACTACACGAGGTGGTGGTCGTTCGTCCCGGGTGCCGACTGGCGCCATCCCGAGGGACCGGGCAGTTCCGTCGGCGGGCGGGAACGGCATCCCGTCACCCACGTGTCGTGGTTCGATGCCCGCGCCTACGCCGAGTGGGCCGGCAAGGAGCTGCCGACGGAGGCGGAATGGGAGTTCGCCGCCCGCGGCGGACTCGACCGCACGGCCTTCACATGGGGGGACGAACACGAACCGAAAGGCCGACCCGGCGGGAACGTCTGGCAGGGCGAGTTCCCGTGGCAGAACCTCGAAACGGACGGATTCGCCGGAACCTCACCTGTCGGACACTTCCGGCCGAACGGATACGGGCTCCACGACATGGCGGGCAACGTGTGGGAGTGGACCGCCGACTACTTCACCGCGAACCATGCTTCGAGCAGTAAGAACGTCGCGCCGGCGTCGTCGTGCTGCATCCCGACGAATCCCCGTGTCGACAAGGCCGAACACGATCCGCGCGAGGCGTATCCGCGCCGTGTCATCAAGGGCGGATCGCATCTGTGCGCCCCGAACTACTGCCTGCGGTACCGACCCGCGGCCCGCCAGGGTGACACCGAGGAGACCGCGACGTGCCATATCGGATTCCGCTGCATCATTCGCCCGTAACAGGGCAGGTTTCACCTGATCAGGGGTGTGTGCGGCCCGATACCGGTGGTGTACTGGGAACGGATGGGGTGAGAAGAGGCATCCACCATGAGCCAGGATCTGCGTCCGGATCCGATCCCGGGCGGAGAAACTCTGCCGTTCCCACCGGTGCCGTCGGGAAGCATCGCAGGACGGACCATGCAGGAATCGGTCTACAGCCCACGCGCACAACACCGTCGCCTTCCCGACGACGCCCCGAATATCCTGGTCGTCCTCATCGACGACGCGGGCCCCGGTCTGCCGAGCGCATTCGGCGGCGAGGTGAGCACACCGACCCTCGATCGCCTGCTCGACGAAGGCATCAGCTACAACCGCTTCCACACCACGGCGATGTGCTCGCCCACCCGCGCATCGTTGTTGACCGGACGCAATCATCACCGCGTCGGAAACGGGCAGATCGCCGAACTCGCCAACGACTGGGACGGATATTCCGGGCACATCCCGAAATCGAGCGCCACCGGGGCCGAGGTGCTGCGCCACTACGGTTACACCACAGCGGCTTTCGGCAAGTGGCACAACACTCCTGCGGAGGAGACCACCGCAGCGGGTCCCTTCGACAACTGGCCCACCGGAGTCGGTTTCGACTACTTCTACGGTTTCCTCGCCGGCGAGGCGTCGCAGTACGAGCCGAATCTCGTCCGCAACACCACCGTCGTCCTGCCCCCGAAGAGTCCCGAGGAGGCTACCACCTCAGTGAGGACCTCGCCGACGACGCGATCGGCTGGTTGCGCCGCCACAAGGCACTCGATCCGTCCCGGCCGTTCTTCATGTACTGGGCCAGCGGGTGCCTGCACGGGCCGCACCACATCATGAAGCCGTGGGCCGACCGGTATGCGGGCAAATTCGACGACGGATGGGACGCCTACCGCGAGCGCGTGTTCGAGCGGGCCAAGGAGAAGGCTGGATCCCGCCGGAGGCCGAACTCACCGAGCGGCACCCCACCATGACGGCGTGGGACGACATCCCCGACGACGAGAAGCCCTTCCAACGACGCCTCATGGAGGTCGCGGCCGGATACGCCGAACACTGCGACGTCCAGGTGGGGCGGCTGTTCGACGAACTCGACCGGCTGGGCTACCGCGACAACACCCTGGTCTTCTACATCTGGGGCGACAACGGGTCGTCCGGTGAAGGCCAGAACGGCACCATCAGCGAACTGCTCGCGCAGAACGGGATCCCCACGACCACGGCCCAGCACATCGCGGCGCTCGACGAGCTCGGCGGACTCGATGTTCTCGGCTCGCCGAAGACCGACAACATGTATCACGCAGGGTGGGCCTGGGCGGGCAGCACGCCCTACAAGGGCATGAAGCTTCTCGCGTCCCATCTCGGGGGAACCCGCAATCCCATGGTGGTGCGCTGGCCTGCGCGCATCACGCCGGATCGCGCCCCTCGCACCCAGTTCCTGCACTGCAACGACCTGGTGCCTACCTTCTACGAGCTGCTGGGCATCGCACCGCCGCGGATCGTCGACGGGATTCCGCAGGATCCGATCGACGGCGCGGGTTTCGCCCGGACCTTCGTGGACCGTGACGCGCCGGCGGGTAAACTCACCCAGTACTTCGAGGTCATGGGCAGCCGAGCGATCTACCACGACGGATGGATGGCGTCGGCTTTCGGTCCCCGCGCACCGTGGTTGCCCGGTCTGCCCGGCGGGATCCGCGATTGGAGCCCGGACGACGACACCTGGGAGCTCTACAACCTCGACGAGGACTGGACGCAGAACCGCGACCTCGCCGAGCAGTACCCCGAGAAGTTGGCCCAGATGCGGGAGATGTTCGCGATCGAAGCAGCCAAGAACAACGCTCTTCCCATCGGTGGGGGGCTCTGGGTCGCGGCGATCCATCCGGAGCAACGCATCACCACGCCGTACACGAGTTGGGATTTCACCGGAGACGTCACCCGCATGCCCGAATTCTGTGCTCCTGCACTGGGAAACAAGAACAACCGGGTCTGCATCGAGGTCACCTTTCCGGAACGGGCGCACGGCGTCCTCTACGCGCTGGGTGCCAACGGTGGCGGCCTGACGTGCTTCGCGGACGACGGCTACCTCTGCTACGAGTACAACCTGTTCATCCTGATGCGGACGAAGATGCGTTCGGCGACCCGCGTCGCGCCCGGACACCACCTCGTCGAGGTGGTCACCAAGTACGCCGAAGCGCGCCCCGGTGGTCCGTTGAACGTCCGGATGTCCGTCGACGGGCAGTCGGTGGGGGAGACCGTCGTGCCGGTCAGTGCGCCGTTGCTGTTCACGGCCAACGACTGCCTGGACATCGGCACCTGCTGGGTTCACCGGTTTCGCTCGACTACTTCGACCGTGCACCGTTCCCGTTCGACGGGAGCATCGACAGGATGACCGTCGAGTACACCTGAACGCAGCTCTTCGAGCGCCTTACCGGCTCCGGGCGGTGGATCCGCCCGGAGCCGCGAGGTCTGTCAGTTGAACTCGTCCGGATGAGGTCCGGTGCGCAGATCGCGATCGGCACCGGCGATGGTCGACATGTCCTCGTCGGTCAGCTCGAAGTCGAAGACCTCGAAGTTCTCCCGGATCCGGGACGGCGTGACGGACTTGGGGATGACGACGTTGCCGAGCTGCAGATGCCAGCGCAGCACCACCTGGGCCGGCGACTTGCCGGTGCGTCCGGCGATCGACGTGATCGCCTCGTCGTCCAGCACGGCGCCTGGGCGAGCGGGCTCCACGCTTCGGTGGCGATGCCGTGCTCGGCGTGGAAGGCGCGCAGTTCGCTCTGCTGCAGACCGGGGTGCAGTTCGATCTGGTTGATCGTCGGGACGAGCGAGCTGCCGTCCAGCAGGCGCTGGAGATGGGCGGGCTGGAAGTTCGACACGCCCGCGGCGCGGAGGCGTCCTTCCTCGACGAGGCGTTCGAGCGCACGCCAGGTGTCGGCATACAGATCGCGGGCCGGAGTCGGCCAGTGGATCAGGTAGAGGTCGAGACGATCGAGGCCGAGCGCGGCAAGGCTGGTGTCGAAGGCGCGGAGGGTGGCGTCGTAACCTGATCGGAGTTCCACACCTTCGTCGTGATGAACAGCTCGTCGCGGGACAGTCCGGAATCCGCCAGCGCGCGGCCGACGCCGGCCTCGTTGCCGTAGGCCGCGGCGGTGTCGATGTGGCGATAACCGGTCTCGAGTGCGGCGCTGACGGCCGCGGTGGTCTCGTCCTCGGGGATCTGGAAGACGCCGAAGCCGAGCTGGGGGATCTCGACGCCGTTGTTCAGGGTGACGGTGGGGATCGTGGACGATGTCACGAGGTGGTGCTCCTTCGGGGGTGTTCGCGTAGTTCGGGATCAGAGTCGGACGGGGTCGACGGCAGCACGGGAGGTGCTGTGGAGGTCGGGTTCTGCGGATGGGTGAGTTGCGTTGGCGTGATCGTCCTTTCGCTGTAGTCGGTGGGACAGGACCGCCGGGATCAGTGCGGACGCGGCCAGGACGGCCCCGACGGCGTTGGGTGCCGTGTACCCGAATCCGGCGGATATCACCATGCCGCCGAGCCAGGCGGCCAGAGCGTTGCCGAGATTGAAGGCACCGATGTTGGCGGCGGACGCCAGGGTCGGGGCGCCGTGGGCATGGTCGAGGACGTGCTTCTGCAGGGGCGGGACGGTCGCGAAACCGAGAGCGCCGATCAGGAAGACCGCCGCGACGGACACGGTTTTATCGGAGGCCAGGAAGGTGAACAGACCGAGCACCACGGCCAGGCCGGCCAGGGCGGTGTAGAGCATCGGCATGAGATTGCGGTCGGCGAAATGTCCCCCGACGAGGTTGCCGACCACCATGCCGGTTCCGAACACGGCCATCAGCCAGGGGACGGAGGACTCGGCGAAACCGCCGACATCGGTCAGGATCGGTGCGATGTAGGTGATCGCGGCGAACACGCCCCCGAAGCCGAGGACCGTCATGGCCATGGCCAGCACGACCTGGACGTTCTTGAACGCCGCGATCTCGTGACGCAGCCGGACGCCCTCGGGTCGGGGGACGTCGGGGACGAGCTTCGCGACGCCCACGAGACCGACGACGCCGAGCGCGGCGACGACCAGGAACGTCGCCCGCCAGCCCGCGGTGTGGCCGACGAAGGTACCCAGCGGCACGCCGACGACATTGGCAACCGTCAGTCCGGTGAACATCAGGGAGATGGCAGCGGCTTTCTTCTGCGGTGCCACCAGCTCCGCGGCGACCACCGAGCCGATGCCGAAGAACGCTCCATGAGCGAGGGAGGCGACCACGCGGCCGATCAGCATGACGGCGAAGGTGGGCGCGAGGCAGAGACGGCATTGCCCAGGACGAACAGACCCATGAGCAGCATCAACATGTTCTTACGGGAGATCCTGGTGCCGAGCGCCGTCATGATCGGGGCGCCGATCATGACGCCGAGGGCGTAGCCGGTGACGAGATATCCGGCGGTGGGGATCGATACTCCGAGATCCGATCCGACCTGGGGGAGCAACCCCATGATCACGAACTCGGTGGTGCCGATTCCGAAGGCGCCGATGGCCAGGGCCAGCAGGGCGAGTGGCATGAGAACGATCCTTCGATCGAGAAGAGACGCAGACGCGCTTTACTGGCGTAGACAATAATTGCAGACGCCGACTAATTGCAAGCGCGGGTATAGTGAGCGATGTGACAACGTCGGCATGCCGTCCGCGTCACCTGTTCGTACGAGCCGACCCAGGAGCCGACCATGACCGCCACGGACCCGTCGATGACCGCGTTGGCCAACAGTTGGTCGGCGCTGTCGCTCCTGCACGGGCGAATCGAGAACCGGATCGAGAGCGCTCTGCAGTCCGGCCACGAGTTGAGCGTGCGCGAATACTCGCTGCTGGACGTGCTCAACCGTCAGCACGACGGGGAGGGCGGGCACCTGCAGATGCGGCAGGTCGCCGACGCTGTGGTCCTCAGTCAGAGTGCGACGACGCGGCTGGTCACCCGGCTCGAGGATCGTGGGTTGCTCTCGCGCTATCTGTGTCCCACCGATCGCCGCGGCATCTACACCGACGTCACCGACGCGGGCGCCTGCTCGAAGAGGCCCGGCCCACCCACAACGCCGCCCTGCGGGAGGCGCTCGACGAGGCCGCAGCCGAACCCGTCCTGGCGCCGCTGGTCGACGCCATCAGGAAATTGCAGGCCGACGAGCGGCCGAATGCGATCACCGAAGCCGCGGCCACCTGACTGCAATCCGGTCGAGAAGGGCTCAGATCCATCGCTCGTACTTCTCGATCGGCATGAGCTCGGGAAAGAACTCCCGCCGTAGGTCCGCGATCAAGGCTGCATAGTTGGAGTCGTCGGTTCGTGCTGCGATGTCAAGACATTGAAACGCGGCGTTGAGCGGATCGGGTGCGGTGGCCGTCGCGACGATGTGCAGCGCGATCCCGACCGCGGGAAGGACGTCGTCGATCGCGGGATCGTCTTCGAACGCCTTTCGCAGCAAGGGTGTTTCGCGTGGACCGAAAGGGTGGGGCAACGATTCCGCGGCGTCGAGCGCATCCAGGGCAGGCCGGATCCAGTCGATCTCGGCAAGGCCGGCGCGGGTGTAGGCGCGGCGCGCGGCCCAAGCCGCAATGCGCCGGAGTTTCGGCACGCGGGCGCGGGTAATAGCGTCGGCGAGGGCACGATCGCGACCGGCGATTCCGAGGGCGACTAAGTTTCGGCGTAGTTTCGCCGAGGGCGGGCGACCACCCCACTGAATCGCCTCCTGTTTGGCCCATTCGGCCATCCGGTCGTATCCGAAACGGATGTACAGACTGGCGTCACCGGCTGGGTCGGGATCCCACCAGTTCGGTGTGGGATGGGTGACGATCTCATCGTTTCCTACGGAATCTGTCTTATGAAGCCGCTCCATTTGTTTCGGTTGAGCAGTCTTCCAGATCTGCACCAGGTACCTCTCGGTCTCCGCGGTGTCGCGGGGAGCGGGGCGGGCGTCACGTCCATGGGCGAACACTCGGAACCGATACAAGCCTCGCCGGATCGGTAGTTTCGAGAAGCCTGCGCCGCCCGGCCGTCCAGGGTGAGGACGTGGGCAGCTTTGGTGAACTTGACGGTAGCTTCCTCGATCGCGCCCCAGCTCGATGTATCGGCAGGAAGGGGCGGTTCGTCCTCGTGTACCTCGATGGTCAGATCCACGGGACCATGGGTGATGCCGGTGACGATCGTCGCGAAGTTCGCACCGATTTCCAGGACGCTGCCGGTCTGCTCTGGTCGGTAGGTCTCCCCGAGTGGGGATCCCAGTACGAACTGATGATGGTCCGCCAGGACCGTTCCGCATTGAGTTGTCACCGGCTGTGGAAGCACAACGAAAAACGTATCCTGCCCGGGGCGCGAAATCGGGGATGCGGAGACACAACGTTTCGGGTCGAGTCAGAACGCGTCGGCGCCGAAACTCTGAGCGTAGTAACCGCGGATGTGCTCGACGATACGCTTGCGGGCGAGCGTGGCATCGCCGGCGCGGACGGCGTCGACGAGACCGCGGTGCTCGTGACGCAGTCGCACGCAGGTCGCGGGCCAATCGGTGTGCGGTGCGCCCGCAAGGACGTAGCTCTCGATGGAGTCGCGCAGACCGGCCATCATCGCCGCGACGACTAGGTTGCCCGCCGCGTCGGCCATCGCGACATGGAACTGGGCGTCGAGAACCAGGAACTCGGGTGCCGCCAACTCCGGATCGTCCATCGCGTCGAGCAGTTCCTCGGCGGGGGTGAGTTCCGGTGCCGGGGTCCGGTTGGCCAGCGTCTGCATCACTTCCGTCTCGAGTACCAGACGTGTGCGGACGATGTCGGAGACCGGGAAGTTCTGCGCCGCGACCTGCAGACGCATGAGCATAGACATCCCGCCGGTGGGTCGCGAGACGATCATCGCGCCGGCGTTCGGCCCGGACCCCGTGTGGGTGCTGAGCAGCCCGAGGGCCTCCATCACCCGCAGTGCCTCACGAACCGAAGACCGGCCGACGCCGAGTTGTGCGGCGAGCGTGCGCTCCGGGGGCAGACGCTGGCCCGGGCCGAGTTCTCCCGAGACCAGCATCTGCTCCAAGTGGTTCAGTACCTGCTCCCACGCACGACTCTCGGACGACGACATGACTTCAGAGCCTAGTCGATTCCGGATCAGGGGAGCATCCAGGACAACACCAGCGTGGACTGCAGGTAGACCAGCACACAGAGGATGACGAGCATCGCGACGCTGTAGCCGATCACCTTGCGCAACAACACCGATTCGCTGCCCGGCTGATCGACGGCGGTGGCGGCGATGGTGAGGTTCTGCGGGCTGATCAGCTTGCCGACCACACCACCGGAGGTGTTCGCCGCGACCAGCAGGGTCGGGTCGATGCCGGCGGTCTGCCCGGCGCTGCTGCAGGCGGGCGACAGGCGGTGGCGGATGTGTCGA
>LATQ01000001.1:703568-708994 GCA_001017865.1 Rhodococcus sp. IITR03 | reverse complement strand
CGCAGCGCTGCGCGGAGAGCAGGGCGCCTTGGGGTCCCGGTATGCCGGCGTCGCGACCACCAGTCCCACACCGTCCACGACGGGTTCGCCGGGGCTCAGGGCGCTGGTGAGCCGGAGCGTCTCCCGCTCGTCCCGGCGGGGACGGGGAGCAGTGCGGTCGTCACCGTCGAGCATGCGCTGCAGGGCGGGCAGCACGGAGCGGACGGCGGACCCGGCGGGGACGGGAAGAAGCGCGAGTGTGGTCACAGATCGTATTGTGTCGTGTCCCATCCGCCCGCCTCGAGCTGGCGGCGGACCCGGTCCACGTCGTCGGGCGACGGCATGTTGTTGGTGATCTTGCTGATCAGGACCGCGATGTCGATGCGGTTGATCGAGAGGTCACCGTCCTCGATCAGAGTGTCGGCGACCTGGGCGACCTCCTCGTCGGACAGGCGCCGCGCGAGAAGTGCGAAAAGGGGTACGTAGTCCTGTTCCGGCACCCCTTCGGGGTAACCGGCACGGAGCCACTCGACGATGGAAGCGAGAAACGGCGGGAGGGCCACCCGTCACTCCGATCAGAAGATGTCGATGCCGAACGTTCCGGCGAGGAAATCGGACGCCAGCAGGAGAATTCCCGCCAGGATCGCGCAGGCGACCACGGCGAAGCACAGCACCGCGGCGGTCCGTGCCACCGGATTCGGTGTGCCGTCGCTGCCGCGACCGGTGTCGAGTGCGCGGACTCCGAGGGCGAACAGGGAGGGCAGGCCGGCGCCGAGCAGCAGGCCCACGAGAACGACCTGCCACAGGGAGTCGAGGGTGTGCGTCAACAGGTTCACGAGCGTCCTTCCCCGCCGACCGTTTCGGAGGCACCCGGTGCCGGGGCGAGCTTGTCGTCCCAGTCGGCGGTGACGTTGGAGGCGTCGACGGGCTGCCGGCGCGAGCGCAGCCACATGAGCAGGGCCAGGGCGCACAGGATCGCGAACACGACGAGCACGCCGGACATGCCGCCGATGAGGTGGGCGAGCGCCCAGCAGATCGCTCCGACGACCGCGGCACACGGCAGGGTGATGACCCACGCGACGACCATCCGTCGTGCCACCGACCAGCGCACCTCGGCGCCCTTGGTGCCCAGGCCCGTGCCGAGGATCGATCCCGTGGCGACGTGCGTGGTCGACAGCGGCAGACCGAAATGGCTCGAGGTGAGGATGATGGCGGCCGACGACGACTCGGCGGCCAGGCCCTGCGGCGGGGCGATCTCGACGAGGCCCTTGCCCAGCGTGCGGATGATGCGCCAGCCACCGAGATAGGTGCCGAGGGCGATCGCGACGGCACAGGCGACCTTCACCCAGAACGGCATTTCGGTGTCGGCGGTGATGGTGCCGTGGGCGACGAGGGCCAGGAAGATCACGCCCATGGTCTTCTGTGCGTCGTTGGTGCCGTGGGCGAGCGACATCAGGGATGCGGTGCCGATCTGGCCCATCCGGAAGCCGCGATCGCGGTGCTCGGTGGAGACGGACCGGGTCAGGCGGTGCATCGACCAGATGCCCACCGTGGACACCAGCGCCGCGATGACGGGCGCGAGCACGGCGGGAAGCAGGACCTTGCCCAGCACTCCGTCCCACACGACGCCCTGGACGCCGATCGACGCGAGCGCCGCGCCGACCAGGCCACCGAACAGGGCATGCGACGAACTGGACGGCAGGCCGAACAGCCAGGTTGCGATGTTCCAGAGGATCGCTCCGACCAAGCCGGCGAAGACGATGAGCAACAGATCGGTACCGCCGACGGTGTCGAGGTCGACGACACCCTTCGCGACGGTGGCGGCGACTTCCACGGACAGGAAGGCGCCGACGAGGTTGAGGGTCGCGGACAAAGTGACCGCGGTCTTGGGTTTGAGGGCGCCGGTGGCGATGGATGTCGCCATGGCATTGCCGGTGTCGTGGAAGCCGTTGGTGAAATCGAATGCGAGGGCAGTGACGACCACCACCAGGAGCACGACGAACTCTGCGGTCACGTCTGTCGATTGTGGGGTAGCGGGCAGGTGAATGTACAGCGACGGGGGTGTGAATTCTGCGTCTCGCCGTGACGCCCGACCGGTTCTTTCGGACTCCGACCATGAGCGGAGTGCAGAGCAGACCGCGCGGCTTGTGTGCAAGATCACCGGCGCCGCGCGACTGCCTCCGGCCGTGCCCGGGTATCTCCGTTCGTCAACGGAGGTCGCGCCGCAAGGGATGGTCCTCGGGGATCTGCACCAGGACGATCGGAATCCCGTCGGGATCGGCGATCCACAGCTCGTGCAGTCCCCACGGCTCCTGCTTCGCGCCCCGGACGATGCGCACGCCCTTCAGCGCCAGTTCGGCCTCGGCGTCGTAGACGTCGCGCACCTGGAGCCACAGGGCGCCGTGGAACACCTCGTCGCTGTCGTCGGATCGGCCGTGCGCGGCGATCTCGATGAGCGACTGCCCCGCGAAGAAGACGGTTCCGCCGGGATACTCGCGGGCGATCGCCAGTCCCAGCGTCGAGCCGTAGAACTCGAGGGCGGCCTCGTGGTCGCGCGGACGGAGGATGGTGCGGCTGCTGAGGATCTCCACCGTCACTGCTCCTCGGCCGGGCAGGCTCGTGATGGCGGCGGCCGTGTGTGCGCCGCGATTCCTTCATCTCGGCTTCGAAAAGGTGACGTCGGCCCTGCACGAGTTCGTCGCGCACCTGCTTCTCGAAAGTGCGGAAGTCCGACCAGTAGCCGTCGTCGAATTCCTCGACGAGTTGGAAGGTCCAGCGACCCTCGGCGATGTTGCGTCCGATGATCTCGGTGCCGAGACGCTCGGCGATCTCGTCGTGCCCGGCCTCGCGGAACAACTCCTCGGCGTCGCCGGTGAGCAGATCGGCGCGACCCATCAGCTGATGGAAGGCATAGAGATGGCCCCGCGCCTGCTCGACGGTCTCGAGAGCCTCGGACAATTTGCCGGTCGCTTTCACAGTGGCGTCGGAGACGCCTTCCGGGCGGGTGTGGGCGGTTCGCGGACTCTGGCGATCGGTCATGTCCCACAGTGTGCCCGAGAGCACACGGTTCGACCGTAACTGGACATATGTGTTTGACGAAGCTTCCGGTGGGACATTACTGACGGCAACGGTGCCCATGACAGCGCCGGCCTGCCACAGCGGGTCCGATGCAGCCGTGACCCGCGGCTGCGCGGCACCGCCGACAACGAGTGAGGAGAACTGCCATGGCGACCGACTACGACGCTCCCCGCACCACCGACATCCTGGGCGGCGGTGGCACTGCCCTGGACGAGCTGGACATCAAGCCCATCGCGGCCGCCGACACCGACGAGGGCGAGATCCTCGAGACCCTCGACCTGCCCGGCGCCGACCTCTCGGCACTGTCCGCGGAGGAGCTCTCGGTCCAGGTCCTGCCGAAGCAGTCGGACGAGTTCACCTGCATGGGCTGCTTCCTCGTCCAGCACCACAGCCGTCGCGCGACGGGCGACGGCGAGCAGGCCTACTGCCGCGACTGCGTCTGACCTTCCGTCCGACGACCCTCCTTGCGCGGCGAACCGGGCCTTGCACCTGCTGTAGCAGGGGCGAAGCCCGGTTCGCCGCGTCAGGATCAGTAGTAGTGCGGGTAGGGCGACCAGTCGGGCTCGCGCTTCTCGAGGAAGGCGTCGCGACCCTCGATCGCTTCGTCGGTCATGTAGGCCAGACGCGTGGCCTCGCCCGCGAACAACTGCTGACCGACGAGGCCGTCGTCCTGCAGGTTGAAGGCGTACTTGAGCATGCGCTGCGCCTGCGGCGACTTGCCGTTGATCTTCTGCGCCCACTCCAGCGCGACGTTCTCGAGCTCGTCGTGGTCGACGACCTTGTTCACCGCACCCATGTGGTGCATCTCCTCGGCCGTGTAGGTGTCGCCGAGGAAGAAGATCTCCCGCGCGAACTTCTGGCCGACCATCTTGGCCAGGTAGGCGCTGCCGTAGCCGCCGTCGAAGCTGCCCACGTCGGCGTCGGTCTGCTTGAAGCGGGCGTGCTCGCGGGAGGCGAGCGTCAGGTCGCACGTGACGTGCAGGCTGTGCCCGCCACCGGCGGCCCAGCCGTTGACCAGAGCGATGACGACCTTCGCATGAACCGGATCAGCGCTGGACTTCGAGGATGTGCAGCCGGCCGGCGCGGGCCTTGTCGACGGTGTCGGCGGTCTCGCCGCTCGCGTACTGGTAGCCGCTGCGGCCACGGATCCGCTGGTCGCCGCCGGAGCAGAACGCCCATCCGCCGTCCTTCGGGCTCGGACCGTTGCCCGTGAGCAGCACGACGCCGACGTCGGAGGTGGTCCGCGCATGGTCGAGCACGCGGTAGAGCTCGTCGACGGTGTGCGGACGGAAGGCGTTGCGCACCTCGGGACGATCGAACGCGACGCGGACCGTGCCCTGCGTGACGTGTCGGTGATAGGTGATGTCGGTGAGGTTCTCGAACCCGGGTACCGGGCGCCACAATTCTGGATCGAAGGTCACCTCGTCACCATAAAGGGCCGGGCATCGCGGCGACGTGCGCTGCCGCCCGATAACGTGCACAACCATGAGCGAGCAGACCGATCCCCGCGACGACTACGAACACCACGGCGGATTCCCGGTCTACGAACCGGTGAAGGCGGGGCCGAACTACGGTCGCTTCGTCGAGACCTTCCGGCGTCTGCAGGATCTGATGGTCTCCACGAACCCGCCGGACGAGGTCGTCGACCGAGCGATCGAGCAGACCGAGGCACTCGTCGACCTGCTCGCCGAGCACGCCGTGCCCGAGGGCCGCTCGCCCGCCGGATTCAACGTCGACCTGCCCGGACGCGGCAGCGCGCTGCTGCTGCCGTGGACGATCGAGAAGTACGGACCGGACGGTGTCCGTGAGCGCGGCGTCTTCCGTCGCTACCACCTCGGAGGCAACGGGGCCGCGCACGGCGGCACGCTGCCGCTGCTGTTCGACGACCTGTTCGGCATGGTCATCCACGCCAACGGCCGGCCGATCGCCCGCACCGCCTATCTTCACGTCAACTATCGCAGGATCACCCCGATCGAGACCGAACTCGTCGTCGACGGCTGGGTCGAGCGGGTGGACGGACGCAAGGCCTTCTGCAAGGCCGAACTGCGCGATGTCGACGGCAACCTCCTCGCCGACTGCGAGGCACTGATGGTCCAGTTGCTGCCGGGCCAACCGTGATCTCCCTGCCCCTCCCGTCCTCGCTGCCCCTCCCGTCCGCGGACGAATTGCTCGACGGGGCAGTCGTTATCTCGCTGCCCATGCGCGTCCGGTTCCGCGGCATCACCGAACGCGAGGTGCTGTTGCTGCGCGGACCCGCAGGGTGGGGTGAGTTCGGGCCGTTCCCCGAATACGGCGACGACGAGGCGGCGCACTGGTTGCAGTCGGCGATCGAGCGGCCTGGCAGGGGCATCCGGCCCCGCGCCGCGCCC
>LATQ01000001.1:699281-703468 GCA_001017865.1 Rhodococcus sp. IITR03 | reverse complement strand
GGGGAGCGGACGTCGCGTCGTGAGGTCGCACCGCTCGGCGGGTCCGACGCCTCGTCGCGCTCGCCGACGAACTCGCCGGGCACGGCGTCGAGGTGGTCGTCTCGAGCGCTCTCGACTCCGCGGTGGGGATCGCCACCGGTCTCGCGGCGGCCGCGGCCCTACCCGACCTCCCCGTACGCCTGCGGCCTGGGCACGGGCGGCTTCTTCGAGCCGACGGTCGCGCCGGCTCTGCACATGTCCGACGGAGCGCTCGATGTCGTTGCGGTCGAGCCCGAACCCGGGCGGCTCGATGCGCTGCGGGCCGAACCCGACCGAGTCGAGTGGTGGTGCGAGCGGGTGCGTCGGTGCCGTACGGTGCTGGCCGGACGCGGACTGTGATGAGGCGGAATCGTCGTATATCGTTCCCCGCGTCCCAACGGTCACAAGTGTCACATCTACGGAGGCAGTGAAAGTGGTTGCAGCTCTGGGCGATGCCCTCCTCGGCGCCGACAAGTTCCCGGCGGTCAAGGCAGACGTCGAAGCCTGATCGATGCTGAGGTGTCGGACAAGAAGGGTGCGTCCGGTCTCGCCCTCAAGGGTGGCTACGCAGCAGTGAAGAAGGTCGGCCCGGGCATCGTGCCGGGTGCCGTCGAAGGTCTGCTGCCCGAATTCGTCGAGAAGCTCCAGCCGTTCTGGGTGGAGTACGCAGGCAACGGTTCGTTCGCGGACTTCCTGGTCGCCCGCGGCGAGGTCGTCGCCGACGCTCTCCTCGGCGTGACCGACGAGCGCATCGCCGGCACGTCGAAGTCCGGCGTCAAGAAGGTCTACGACTCGCTGCGCCCCTCGGCCAAGAAGCACGTCGTCGAGGCCCTGCCGCGCCTGGGTGATCTCATCCAGAAGCACGCCGGCTGAGCCGACACCAGCGACATCCGGACGTCGCGGTCCCGAACCGGTTCGCCGGTCGGTACCGCGACGTTCGTCGTTCCGGGGAAGTTCGGGCCGTCAGTAGACGGGCTCGCCGTACTTCCAGTAGCCGATGAAGGTCACCGCCGACCGGTCCCAGCCGCACTCGCGCACGAGATGACGGCGCACACCGGTCGCGAGCGACGACTCGCCCGCGACGAACGCGTGGGCGGAATCCGACGACGGGTCGACTCCCGCACCTCGTCGGCGACGAGACTGCCCGGAACCGCCTCGCCATCCGTCCTGATCACCGGATGCACCCGTACGTTCTCGCCCGTCCGCAGGGCCTGGGCGGTGAGGTCGTCGGGGTGCGGAACCTCGACGAAGACCTCCACGGCCGCGAGCGGGTCGAGAGCAAGAATCGAGTCGAGAATGCCCGCCACGGCGGGCACCGCGCTCTCGTCGCCGACGAGCAGCCACGACCGTGCCTCGTCGAGAGGCAGGTTGCTGATGCCCTCGTCGAGGATGCCGATCTCGTCACCGGGCTGCGCCCGCTCCGCCCACGCCGAGGCCGGGCCCAGATCACCGTGCGACGCGAAATCGATCTCGATCTCGGAGGTCGGGCCGAACAGCGCGGTGCCCGCAGGTCGCACGCGGCGGAACGTGTAGTTCCGCAGCACCGGACGCCGATCCTCGGGTAGCTCCTGGTATTCGGGCCACCAACGGTCGTCGGTCGCACCGGGGAGGGTCAGTTCCCGCTGCTCCGGGGTGGGGAAGAACATGCGGAACCAGTGGTCGAAGCCCATCGGTGCGATCGAGTCGACGTCGTCGCCGCCCACGGTGATGCGCACGAAGGTCGGGCTGATCCGTTCGGCGGCGAGTACCTGCGCGCGCACCATCCGCCGCGACTCGGGCTTGAGATAGGGATTGCGCCGTGCGGTTCCGGTGCTCTTCGCCATACGGCCCTCCGAGGTTGCTCGGATGCCACCACTGACGACGTGCAGCATCCCGACGATCGTTCAGCGGAGCCTAACCTGTGTCCTCACCCAGGAGTGCCGGGCCGGTGCAGTCTCCGCACCGCGGGCGTCAGTCCCCATTCCGTCCGTCCCAACCGGCTCACCGCGCCGAGCGCCGCGAAGTCGGGGCACCGTCCTCCGCCAGCACCTCCGAATCGACGGTCACGGCGAGGACGTCGCCCATCACGACGAACGAGTCGCCGATCTCGATCACACGGTGCAACCGGCACTCGATCGAGGCGGGTGCCTCCGCGACCCGCGGGGGCCGCACCCGCTCGCTCGGCTCGGCGTGCAGACCCACCTCGGTGAACTCGTCGATGTCATGCGGGAACGCCGCCGACGAGGCGTTGACCTTCTCCATCAACGACACGGTCGCGATGTTGATCACGAACTCGCCCGTCTGCTCGATGTTCCGCAGACTGTCCTTCCGGCCCACGGACGTGAACTGCACGACCGGCGGGGCCGTACTCGCCACCGTGAAGAAGCTGTACGGAGCGAGATTGAACACACCGTCCTCGGCCTCGGTGGACACCCACGCGATCGGTCTCGGCACGATTGTCGCGGTGAGAAGGCGGTAGAAGCGGCCGGGACTCGACTCGTCGGGATCGAAGACTGTGCGCACGGCCTCCATTCTGACCGCACCTCTACCCGGCCACATTTCCGGCGCAATTACCCTGGACTCCGTGAATCCGTCCACTGCCCAGGCCACTGCTGTCGTCGACGAACTCGCCCGGGGCGGTGTTCGGGACGTCGTGCTGTGCCCGGCTCGCGCAACGCGCCGCTCGCCTTCGCGCTCCAGGCCGCCGACAGCGCAGGACGTCTGCGCCTGCACATGCGTATCGACGAGCGCACCGCCGGATTCCTCGCGATCGGCCTGGCCCTCGCCTCGGGGCGTCCCGTCCCGGTCGTCATGACCTCCGGTACCGCCGTGGCCAACCTCGCGCCGGCCGTGCTCGAGGCGAACTATGCTCGCGTCCCGTTGGTCGTGCTCAGCGCCAATCGCCCCTACGAACTGCTCGGATCCGGTGCGAACCAGACCGTCGAACAACTCGGGTTGTTCGGCAGCCAGGTGCGCGCCACCATCAGCCTCGGCCTCGCCGAAGGCATCGAACAGAACAGCCAGTGGCGTTCGGCGGTCTCCCGGGTTCTCGCCGCCGCCCGCGGAACCCGATCGGGCAACGCAGGCCCGGTCCACTTCGACATCCCGCTGCGCGAACCGCTCGTGCCCGAGCTCGACGCGAAGGGCCCGGTGCCCGAGGGCCGTCCCGACGGCAAGGCCTGGACCACCACGGTGCACGCCACCCTCGACGTCCCGCTCGAGATCGACCTGACCCCCGACACGATCGTCGTCTCCGGTCACGGTTCCGCCCACCGCCCCGAGCTGTCCGGGCTGCCGACCGTCGCCGAACCCACCGCACCGTTGCACGGCATCCCGGTGCATCCGATGGCGCTGCCGCACCTGAAGCCGCGCCAGGCGATCATCACCGGACGACCCACCCTGCACCGCCCGGTGTCGAACCTGCTCGCCGACCCCGCCGTCACCGTGTACGCGCTGACCACCGGCCCGCGCTGGCCCGACGTCTCGGCAACGTCATCGCGACCGCACCCGCGCCATGGTGTCGGGAACACCCGACGAGGCGTGGCTCGAACGATGCCGCCAGCTGTCGGCGCACACCGACAAGGCCGTGCGCGCCCAGCTCGACGGGCACCCGAAGGCCACCGGACTGCACGTCGCCGCGGTGGTCACGGATTCGCTGAAGCCCGGCGACCAGCTGCTGCTCGGGGCGTCGAACCCGGTGCGCGACGCGGCGCTCGTGAGCTACCCGAAGCCCGACGTGAAGGTGCTGTCCAACCGCGGTGTCGCCGGGATCGACGGTACGGTCTCCACCGCCGTCGGTGCCGCACTCGCCTACGAGCAGGGACGGACCGTCGCGCTGCTCGGCGACCTGACCTTCCTGCACGACGCATCGGGCCTGCTCATCGGGCCGTCGGAGCCGCGGCCGCAGAACCTCACCATCGTCGTCGCGAACGACGACGGCGGCGGAATCTTCGAACTGCTCGAACAGGGCGACCCGCAGTACGCAGGTGTCTTCGAGCGTGTTTTCGGCACCCCGCACGGCATGGACCTCGCGGCACTGTGCGCGGCCTACCGCGTTCCGCACGAGCGGGTGGATCTGCAGGGACTCGCGCTCGTCCTTGCGGACGACGCTGCGCCGCCCGCGGGCATCCGTGTGGTCGAGGTCACCACGGATCGGGCCGGGCTGCGCGAACTGCACGCGGCGGTGCGAG
>LATQ01000001.1:693507-699181 GCA_001017865.1 Rhodococcus sp. IITR03 | reverse complement strand
GCGTCGCGACGCGCCCGATCGTCGTTTCGTGGGACGCCTCGCGCCGAGAAGCACGTCGAGCGGCTCGAAGATCCTCGCCCACGACCCGCGGCTGCAGCTCGTCGTCGTCGGCGACGGTCCCGAACGGTCGCGGCTCGAACGACAGTTGCCGTCGGCCGTGTTCACCGGGCAGCTCGGGGGAGAGGAACTGGCCCGCGCCCACGCGAGCCTCGACGTCTTCGTCCATCCCGGTGAACACGAGACCTTCTGCCAGGCCGTGCAGGAAGCCCTGGCGAGCGGGATCCCGGCGATCGTGCCGGACGCGGGCGGACCACGCGATCTCGTCGCCCACTGCCGCAACGGTTACCGCCTGCCGGTGGACCGCTTCGTCGAACTGCTGCCCCGAGCCGTCGATGCTCTGCTCGCTCCCGGGGTCCGGGACGAGTTCGGGGGTGCGGCACGCCGTGGAGTGCTCGGACGCACCTGGCCCGTGCTGTGCGACGAGTTGCTCGCCCATTACCGGCGGGTGCAGGGACTGCCCGCGCACGCGCTCCGCCGCGCCGCGTGAGCGCCGGCGTCCACTAGGGGAGCGGGTAACGTTTCGGCCGTGGCAACAACTCACGGATCGCGCGCGTCGCTCGACAAGGACCCGCGTGAGGTCGCGTCCATGTTCGACGGGGTCGCTGCACGCTACGACCTGACCAACACCGTCCTGTCGTTCGGGCAGGACCGCGGGTGGCGTCGCGCGACCCGTGCGGCTCTCGACCTGAAGCCGGGCGAGCGGGTGCTCGACCTGGCCGCCGGCACCGGGGTCTCCACCGTCGAACTCGGGCGGTCCGGCGCGTGGGTCGTCGCCACCGATTTCTCCAAGGGCATGTTGCACGCCGGTGAGTTCCGCAACGTCCCGATGGTCGCGGGCGACGCGATGAAACTGCCGTTCGCCGACGCGGTCTTCGACGCCGCGACCATCTCCTTCGGCCTGCGCAACGTCGCCGACCCGGACGAGGGACTGCGCGAGATCGCCCGGGTGGTCAAGCCGGGTGGACGCCTCGTGGTGTGCGAATTCTCCACGCCGGTGCGGGAACCGCTGCGCACCGTCTACATGGAGTACCTGATGCGGACGTTGCCGCGGGTCGCGCGGGCGGTCAGCAGCAATCCCGACGCTACGTCTACCTTGCCGAATCGATCCGGGCCTGGCCCGATCAGGAACAGCTCGCCCGGCGCATCGAGGCCGCGGGCTGGAGCGACGTGAAGTGGCGCAATCTCACCGGGGGAATCACCGCCCTGCACCGCGCGGTACGGAAGTAGCCGCGCGTATCGGTACCGCGCGGTACGCAAGTAACCGCAGTAGTCGCGCGGCACTCAGGCGAAGAGCGGTTGCCGATCCCAGCGCATCGAGAGATGACCGCTCGTCCGCCACACCCGGGCCACGAGGTCGGCGTCCTCGTCGGTGACGAGATTGCCCATCACCCGCACCGCGACCGACATCATCGTCCGCGACCGCATCGCGATCGGGCCGGTCGCCGGCAGGAACTTCGGGATCGTGAGCAGGCTCGCGAGGCGACGCGCGGTGGAGAACGCGCGGCCGTAGTGGGAGCGCAGCGTCGTCGGCCACAGGTCGGTGAGGTCGTCGGAGTCGAGCAGCCCGGCGATCAGCCGACCACCTTCGAGTCCGTAGTCGATGCCCTCGCCGTTGAGCGGATTGACGCACGCCGCGGCGTCGCCGATCAGCGCCCAGTTCCTGCCCGCGACCCCCGACACGGCTCCGCCCATGGCAGCAGCGCCGACGCCACGCGCGTCACCTCGCCGAGCTCCCATTCGGTGCGGCGTTGCCGCGCGTAGAGGTCGATGAGCGGTCGCAGCGATCCGCTCGCGGGTCGCGAGGCGGTCGCGAGGTTCCCACTCCCAGGTTCACCTCGCCGGTGCCGAGCGGGAACACCCAGCCGTAGCCCGGCTGGACGCGCCCGCGTCGTCGCGCAGTTCGAGGTGCGAGGTGATCCACGGATCGTCGCTGCGCGGGGAGGTGGCGTAGGCCCGCGCGCCACGCCGTAGGTGGTGTCGCGGTGCCACCGACGACCGAGCACCTTACCGAGGGGAGAGCGCACCCCGTCCGCGACGATCAGCATGCGGCAGCGAACGGTCCGCGGTCCGTCGGCGGTGCGGAAGATCACGGCCGAGACCCGGTCGCCCTCGCGTTCGACGTCGACGGCTTCGTTCCGTCCACGGCGCGGGCACCCGAGTCGAGCGCGACCTGCCGGATCCGGGTCGTCGAGTTCGGTGGCGCGGCTAGGCGCTGCCCACGACCGGGAACGACGAGTCGGGCCAGGGGAGTTCGAAGCGGCCACCGAAGCCCTCGAGACGCAGACCGCGGTTGACGGTGCGGGTGCGCAGCCAGTCGCCGAGGCCGAGTTCGTCGAGTTCGGCGACGGCGCGTGGGGTCAGTCCGTCACCGCAGGTCTTGTCGCGAGGGAAGGTCGCGGCATCGACGAGCAACACCTCACGGCCGGCGCGGGCAGCCCACGCTGCGGCGGCGGAACCGGCTGGACCGGCACCGACGACGAGAACATCGGTACTGTCGGGAACGCAGGACTGGGATTGCCGCGGATCTCGCGCGGAGTGTTCGGCCACCACCGCTCCATCTTCTCAGGCCGCGATCGGCCGCCTCGACGAGGTGGATCGGCGAACGAACGGCTAGGTTCACTACGGTGAAGTCGAGGCGACAGAACAGGATGGGTACGTCATCGTGAGCACTGAGGGGGCGGCTCGGACCGCCGGTTCGGCCGATGCGGCGCCGAGCACCGTCGTGGCCGGTGTGGAACTCGGCGATCCGGTCCTCGCCGCGACAGTCGGGGACGGCCTCGCGAGCGTCGAGAAACTCCTGGTCGAGGAACTGTCCGACGGTGAGGACTTCCTGACGGAGGCCGCGCTGCACCTGGCGAAGGCGGGTGGCAAGCGATTCCGGCCGCTGTTCACGATCCTCACCGCGCAGCTCGGGCCGAAACCCACCGATCCCGCCGTGGTGACGGCGGCGACCGTCGTCGAGCTCGTGCACCTCGCGACGCTCTACCACGACGACGTGATGGACGAGGCGACGATGCGTCGCGGTGCCCCGAGCGCCAACGTGCGCTGGGGCAACAGCGTCGCGATCCTCGCCGGCGACTATCTGTTCGCGCACGCCTCACGGCTGGTGTCGACCCTGGGTCCGTCGGCCGTGCAGATCATCGCGGAGACGTTCGCCGAGTTGGTCACCGGTCAGATGCGCGAGACCATCGGTGCGCGCACCAACGACGACCCGGTCGAGCACTACCTACGGGTGATCTGGGAGAAGACCGGTTCGCTGATCGCCGCCAGCGGGCGCTTCGGCGGAACGTTCTCGGGTGCCGATTCCGAGCACGTCGAGCGGCTCGAACGGCTCGGCGACGCCGTCGGCACCGCCTTCCAGATCGTCGACGACATCATCGACATCGCGTCCGACACCACGGAGTCGGGCAAGACCCCCGGAACCGATCTCCGCGAGGGTGTGTACACCCTGCCGGTGCTCTACGCGCTGCGGGAGACCGGACCGGAGGCGGATCGCCTGCGCGAACTGCTCGTCGGTCCCATCGAGGACGAAGCACACGTCGCCGAGGCGCTCGAACTGCTCGTCCGCTCGCCGGGGATGGATGCGGCGAAGGCGACTCTCGCGACCTACGCCGCCCGCGCCCACGCCGAACTCGATGCCCTGCCGCAGGCCCGGCGAACGAGGCGCTGCGTCGCCTCGTGGACTTCACCGTCGCCCGCGTCGGCTGACGGACCGTCGTGTCGTCCCGCCCGATCGGGGCGGGAACCGCGCCGTGCGCTCGTTCGTTGGACGAACGAGTGGGGAATCGTGGTGCGGAAGGGGTGCGACGTGCACGGATACTCGAACCGTCTCAAGACGGCCGGTCTGTTGATCGGAATGTCCGCGCTGATCGTGTTCGTCGGAGCGTTGTTCGGCAATTCGACGATCCTGCTGATATCGATCGTGCTCGCCGTCGGCATGAACGGTTACGCGTACTTCAACAGCGACAAGCTCGCCCTGCGAGCGATGCACGCCCAGCCGGTCACGGAGGTGCAGGCACCGGCGATGTACCGGATCGTGCGTGAGCTCGCGACCGCGGCGCATCAGCCATGCCGCGGCTCTACATCAGCCCCACCAACGCCCCCAACGCCTTCGCCACGGGACGTAACCCGCGCAACGCCGCCGTGTGCTGCACGACGGGCATCCTGGAGATCCTGAACGAACGGGAACTGCGCGCGGTGCTCGGCCACGAACTCGCGCACGTCTACAACCGCGACATCCTCATCTCGTCGGTCGCCGGCGCGATGGCCGCCGTCATCTCGGGTCTGGCGAACTTCGCGTTCTTCGCGTCGGCCTTCGGCAACCGGGAGGGTGGCGCGAATCCACTGGCGCTGCTGCTGGTTTCCCTGCTCGGCCCCATCGCGGCATCGGTCGTCAAGCTCGCCGTGTCGAGGTCGCGGGAGTACCAGGCCGACCAGTCCGGTGCCGAGCTCACCGGCGATCCGCTGGCCCTCGCGTCGGCACTGCGCAAGCTCGCTCTCGGCACGCAGGCCGCGCCGCTGCCGCCCGAACCGAAGCTCGCGGCCCAGTCGCACCTGATGATCGCCAACCGTTCCGGGCGGGCGACAAGATGAGCCGGTTGTTCTCGACGCATCCGCCGATGGCCGACCGCATCGAACGACTCGAGCGCATGGCCGGGATCCGCTGACGGACGGCACCCCACAGACGACACCTCAGACGACTCCGCCCGACGAAGGTCGCGGGCGGAGTCGTAGGGAGGGCTTCGTCGGCCGCGGCCGACGAACTAGCGGTAGTTGACGAACTGCAGGGCGATGTCGAGGTCGGCGTTCTTGAGCAGCGAGATGACGGCCTGCAGGTCATCGCGCTTCTTGCTGCTCACACGCAGCTCCTCGCCCTGGATCTGCGCCTTGACGCCCTTCGGGCCCTCGTCACGGATGAGCTTGGAGATCTTCTTGGCATTCTCCTGGCTGATGCCCTGCACCAGCGTGCCGGTGATCTTGTAGACCTTGCCGGACTGGGTCGGCTCACCGGCGTCGAAGGACTTGAGCGACAGGTCGCGGCGGATCAGCTTCTCCTTGAAGACCTCCAGCGCGGCGAGCGCGCGGTCCTCGGTCTCGGCCGAGATCGTGATGGCTTCGTCGCCCGACCACTCGATGTGCGCCCCGGTGTTCCGGAAATCGAAGCGGTTGGCGATCTCCTTCGCCGCCTGGTTCAGCGCGTTGTCCACTTCCTGGCGGTCGACCTTGCTCACCACATCGAACGACGAATCAGCCACGTCTCACTCCACTTCCGGGTTGGTCTGTAAGGGTTCTGTCCACCCGACGCTATCGGGTCGCGCGGGGCTGTGACCACTCGGTTTGCGTTTCGGGGGGGTATGCGTTGTATTCTTCCAAACGCATCGAGGACGCGGTCCCGATCGCACCCGGCAGGTTGCCCGAGCGGCCAATGGGAGCGGACTGTAAATCCGTCGGCTTACGCTACGTAGGTTCGAATCCTACACCTGCCACCGGAACGGCCCCGGTTCTTCGGAACCGGGCCGTTCTGCATTCCGGGGCCCTTACGGTGCGGGCTCCGGAGTGTGGGTCCTGCTCTCCCCCGAGGTTCCGGGCGGCTCGGCACGCCGTGCCGTTCCGC
>LATQ01000001.1:686944-693407 GCA_001017865.1 Rhodococcus sp. IITR03 | reverse complement strand
GCACGCCGTGCCGTTCCGCCTCGCGCCCGGTGCCCGCCGCCGGCCCGCCGCGCGCGTACGTGTGGGCACGGGTGCGTGCCGATGCGCAAAGCTCGGAGGGGAGCGGCGTTTATGGGCCTCTACCAGCGGATTTTGCACCAGGACCGAGTGTGTGTAATCTTTTGGAGGCCGCAGCGAGCAGAGATGCTCCGGAGGCCACGCCCCCTTAGCTCAGTCGGCAGAGCGTTTCCA
Organism: Rhodococcus sp. IITR03; assembly: GCA_001017865.1. Next base: position 693,176 of record LATQ01000001.1, on the reverse strand, counting down.
TGGTAAGGAAAAGGTCGACGGTTCGATTCCGTCAGGGGGCTCGCTGGATTGAGGTGCCGCCTTCGTAGCGACACTCGGCACCGAGGCGGTGTAGCTCAGTTGGTAGAGCAAACGACTCATAATCGTTGCGTCGCCGGTTCAAGTCCGGTCACCGCTACCAAAAGTTCATTGATCCACCCTGATCGATACTGATCGGATTGACGCGAAAGAAGGCATCCCGTGGCCTCCTCTACTGACGTTCGGCCGAAGATCACCTTGGCCTGCGAGGTGTGCAAGCACCGCAACTACATCACGAAGAAGAACCGTCGCAACGACCCCGACCGGCTCGAACTGAAGAAGTTCTGCCCGAACTGCGGTACGCACCAGTCGCACCGCGAGTCCAAGTAGCCGGTCGGAACGACGTCGACGCGTAAGGTCTCCGCAATACCGACCGTGCCAGTTGGCGTCGTCGGAATTGCGGAGGTTTTGCGTATGACGAACGTACTCGAGAACCAGGAATCGGTGGACGCGACCGAACAGGCCGGGATCCCGTTCGATGCCGCCGCGCACGCCAAGTCCATGGTCGGTCACCACTACCGGGTGGACGACTACTACGAGGTCGGTCGCGAGAAGATCCGCGAGTACGCCCGTGCCGTGCGCGATTCGCATCCGGCCCATCACGACGACGACGCAGCCGCGGCTGGGATACGACGGAGTGATCGCGCCGTTGACCTTCGTCTCGATCGTCGGCATGATCGCGCAGCGCAAGCTGTTCGAAGAGGTCGTCACCGGTTACGACCTGAGCCAGATCATGCAGACCGACCAGCGGATGGTCTACCACCGCCCGATCCAGGCCGGCGACAGGCTGTTCTGCGACGTCTACCTCGACGACTTCCGCCAGGCGGCCGGCAGCGACATCATCACCACCAAGAACGTGATCACGGATCAGTACGACAATCTCGTGCTCACCTCGTGGACGACGCTCGTCGCCCGTTCCGGTGGCGAGGTCGACGACAACATCGCGCACGCGGTCAAGGATGTGGTGATGCACAGTGACACCGGTGATGCACAGTGACACTCCGTAGTTTCGCGGATGTCGCGGTAGGGGACGAGCTTCCGTCGAAGGTCGTCACGCTCACGCGCGGAAATCTGGTCAACTATGCAGGTGTGTCGGGTGATCCCAACCCGATCCACTGGAGCGACAAGGTGGCCGAACTGGCCGGCTTGCGCGACGTCGTCGGGCACGGCATGCTCTCGATGGGCATCGCGGCCGGCTTCGTCACGGAGTGGCTGGGAGACCCCGGCGCGGTGACCGAATACAACGTTCGGTTCACCAGTCCGGTATATGTGGAGGCCGACAAGGCCGCCGAGATCGAGTTCACCGGCAAGATCAAGTCGGTGGACGCGGAGAGCAAGACAGCAGTGGTCGCTATCGTGGCGAAGTCCGACGGTCGTAAGATCTTCGGTCGCGCCACGGCAACGGTCCGTTTGGCCTGACGGCCGAGCGGATTGGGTTTGTCCCGGGGCAATGCAGTACACTTAGGCTTCTGGGATCGCATAGCAGCGCGCTGCTCTACGAAGGCCGTAACGGCCCGACGGGGTAGCGCGCGTGTCATGTGGTCGCAGATGGGTCGGTTCCGGACACTCGCTTCGTACGAGTGTGGATGTCCGACCAGAGGGGCGTAGCTCAATTGGCAGAGCAGCGGTCTCCAAAACCGCAGGTTGCAGGTTCAAGTCCTGTCGCCCCTGCCCCCGGACTGCCAGCGACCGAGAGGAACGATGTGAGCGAGGAGCGCGGTCAGCGCCACAGCGGCACCGCAGGAACATCCCCGGCGACGCTGGAACGGCTACCGGCGCGACCCCCGACGGTTCCTCCGCGGCTGCTCGGCCGACCGGCAAGCGGGCCACCCGTCGTGGTGCAGCCGATTCCTCGGCATCCACGACGAGCGCGGTGTCCATGAAGAAGACGTCGCGTTCGGCCACGGCCGTGAGCGATCGTCCCGCCGCGAAGTCCGAGAACATCTTCAAGCGACTCGTGCGCTTCTTCCGTGAGGTCGTCGCCGAGCTCCGCAAGGTGATCTGGCCCAACCGCAAGCAGTTGACCACCTACACACTCGTGGTCCTTGCGTTCGTGACCGTCATGACGGCGTTCATCTTCGGATTGGATCTGGCGTTCGTACAGGGCGTCAGCTGGTTGTTCGGTTAGCGCCTGTCCGCGCGAGACGAAAAATGTGATCGACGAGAGGAAAGTGCCCGGTGAGCACCCCCGAGAACGACTCGTACGAGGCTTCGGCCGAGGAGCACGTTTCGGACGAGGCCTTGGTTGACGACGTGACGGCCGAGTCGGCGGATGCGGACACCGAGGTCTCCGAGTCCGACGCTGCTGTCGAGTCCGGCACCGATGCCGAGACCGAGGTCGAGGTCTCCGACGCAGCGGAGGGCACCGACGCCGCCGCCGAAGAGGACGAGGTCGACCCGGCCGAGGCCCTCGAGAAGCAGCTGCGGCGCGAGCCCGGCGACTGGTACGTCGTGCACTCCTACGCCGGCTACGAGAACAAGGTCAAGACCAACCTCGAGACTCGCGTCCAGAACCTCGACCTCGCCGATTACATCTTCCAGGTCGAGGTGCCGACCGAAGAGGTCACCGAGATCAAGAACGGTCAGCGCAAGCAGGTCAACCGCAAGGTCCTGCCCGGCTACATCCTCGTCCGGATGGAACTCAACGACGAGTCGTGGGGCGCCGTCCGGAACACGCCCGGCGTGACCGGCTTCGTCGGAGCCACGTCGCGTCCGTCGCCGCTGACGATCAAGGAGGTCGTGAAGTTCCTCCTCCCGCAGCAGGCGAAGAAGAAGCCGGCGGCCGGTGCTCCGACCGCAGGCGAGCAGGCTCCCGCCGCCGCTGCGAAGCCCGCCATCGAGGTGGACTTCGAGGTCGGCGAGTCCGTCACCGTGATGGACGGCCCGTTCGCGACGCTGCCCGCCTCCATCAGCGAGGTCAACGCCGAGCAGCAGAAGCTCAAGGTCCTGGTGTCGATCTTCGGCCGTGAGACTCCCGTGGAGTTGTCGTTCAACCAGGTGTCGAAGATCTGACGATCCCCAGGATCCGACGGCGCCGGCATCCGGCGCGCACAAGCTTGCAGTAGCAGTACGCAAGAACCACACCGAGCAAGAAACTAGGAATAGAGATGCCCCCCAAGAAGAAGAAGATCGCCGCTCATCAAGCTCCAGATCCAGGCCGGCCAGGCCAACCCGGCTCCGCCGGTCGGCCCCGCGCTGGGTCAGCACGGCGTCAACATCATGGAGTTCTGCAAGGCGTACAACGCGGCGACCGAGTCGCAGCGTGGCAACGTCGTGCCGGTCGAGATCACGGTCTACGAGGACCGCTCGTTCGACTTCAAGCTGAAGACCCCGCCGGCCGCGAAGCTCCTGCTCAAGGCCGCAGGCGTGCAGAAGGCTCCGGCGAGCCGCACAAGACCAAGGTCGCCAAGGTGACCATGGATCAGGTGCGCGAGATCGCCAAGACCAAGCAGGAAGACCTGAACGCCAACGACATCGAGGCTGCCGCGAAGATCATCGCCGGCACCGCTCGGTCGATGGGCATCACGGTCGAGGCTGAGCCCCTCGCTGTTCCGGGGCTCCGTCCCCGGGCCTGCAGTAGCACTCGTGGAGGGCCGGCCAGGCCCGCTACCACGCCCGAACCATTCACCTGCCGGTGAGAAGTTAGGAAAGAACATGGCAAAGCGCAGCAAGGCATACCTCGCCGCGGCCGAGAAGATCGACTCGGACAACCTGTACAGCCCCCTCGCAGCTGCGAAGCTCGCGAAGGAGACCACCTCGAAGAACTACGACGCCACCGTCGAGGTCGCGATGCGACTCGGTGTGGATCCCCGCAAGGCGGACCAGATGGTGCGCGGCACGGTCAACCTGCCGCACGGCACGGGTAAGACCGCTCGCGTCATCGTCTTCGCGGTGGGCGAGAAGGCTGCCGAGGCCGAGGCCGCAGGTGCCGACGTCGTGGGCGCCGAGGATCTGATCGAGCGCATCCAGGGCGGCTGGCTGGACTTCGACGCCGCGATCGCGACCCCCGACCAGATGGCGAAGGTCGGTCGTATCGCCCGCGTCCTCGGTCCCCGTGGTCTGATGCCGAACCCGAAGACGGGCACGGTCACCCCGGACGTCGCGAAGGCCGTCACCGACATCAAGGGTGGCAAGATCAGCTTCCGCGTCGACAAGAACGCCAACCTGCACTTCGTGATCGGCAAGGCCTCGTTCGACGAGACCAAGCTGGTCGAGAACTACGCTGCTGCTCTGGACGAGGTGCTCCGCGCCAAGCCGTCCAGCGCGAAGGGCCGCTACATCAAGAAGGTCACGATCGCTACGACCACCGGCCCGGGCATCCCGGTGGACCCGCAGCGCACCCGCAACCTCCTCGAGACCGCGGAGTAATTCGCACTGCACGCAATGGATTTGCGTCCTGAGGCGGCCGGTACAGCATCGCTGTGCCGGCCGTTTTGCATTTCGCGGACATCGTCCGCTACAGTGGTCGGGTAGTTCGGCGTGCGCCGATCTTCACCCCGATCATGTTCTACCCAAGACCGTTGGTCACCGAATCCGCGTGCGGATCGGTTGAAGGTCCGGAGTTGTCCGGCGGCCCACGCAGGAGGACGAGGTTAGGGGAGATGTGAACCGCGATGTGCCTTCCGGGTGCATTCGAGTTCCTCCTCCTTGTACGCCCCGTGTGCCCTGCGCCGGGGCGTTCGTCGTTTTCCGGTCCCGGCGGTCGTCCGGTGGGGCGTCCCACTCGGGACACCGGGAAAACGACTGTTACTGAGAGGAGGCGAAGTATGGCAAAGCCCGAGAAGGTTTCCGCAGTTGCGGAGATCACCGAGCAGTTCAAGACCTCCACCGCTGCGTGATCACGGAATACCGTGGTCTGTCGGTGGGAAGTCTGACCGAGCTGCGTCGCGCTCTCGGAGAGGGTGCCACCTACTCCGTCGCCAAGAACACCCTGGTCAAGCGTGCCGCCGCTGAGGCGGGCGTCGAGGGTCTCGACGACCTGTTCGTCGGTCCGACCGCCATCGCGTTCGTCAAGGGCGAAGCGGTGGACGCTGCGAAGGCTCTGAAGAACTTCGCGAAGGACAACAAGGCTCTCGTCATCAAGGGCGGCTACATGGACGGCGCTGCGCTGTCCGTGGAGCAGGTCAACCAGATCGCGGACCTCGAGTCCCGCGAGGTGCTGTTGGCCAAGCTCGCCGGCGCGATGAAGGGCAACTTGGCAAAGGCCGCAGGCCTGTTCAACGCCCCCGCTTCTCAGGTGGCCCGCCTCGCGGCCGCTCTGCAGGAGAAGAAGGCGGGCGAAGAAGCCGCCTGACGCTGATCCGCATCACTGCGAATCTGCATCACCGCGAAAGATACATCCACGCGTGCTCCGGCACGCACCATCCCATCCGGTCGCGGATCAGCGACATGGGACTTATCAGGAAGGACCGCCACCATGGCGAAGCTCACCACCGAAGAGCTGCTCGACGCGTTCAAGGAACTGACCCTGCTCGAGCTCTCGGAGTTCGTTAAGGCATTCGAGGAGACCTTCGAGGTCACCGCTGCTGCTCCGGTTGCCGTCGCTGCCGCCGGTGCTCCGGCCGCTGCTGCCGAGGCCGAGTCCGAGCAGGACGAGTTCGACGTCATCCTCGAGGGTGCCGGCGAGAAGAAGATCCAGGTCATCAAGGTCGTTCGCGAGATCGTCTCCGGCCTGGGCCTGAAGGAAGCCAAGGACCTCGTCGAGGGTGCTCCGAAGCCGATCCTCGAGAAGGTCGCCAAGGACGCTGCCGACGCTGCCAAGGCCAAGCTCGAAGAGGCCGGCGCCAAGGTCACCGTCAAGTAAGACGGTTTCCGACCTTCCCCGTCGAGCGTTCCGACGCTCTCCGGGACGGTTCCGCAGAAGGGCCGTTTCCGCGAATTCACTTCGCGGAAACGGCCCTTCTGCATATCGTGGAAAAAGAACTCCGAGCTATATGTCCGGTATATCCGAACTGCATTCCACCCGGTGTTCACGCAGGTCGCACCGTAAGTCGAGATATGTAGAACCCCTGTACGAGATCCTTACTCATGAGTAGGATCGCTAGTCACAGGTACCACTATCCATGCGATAGAGTGGCCCAACCCACACGGGGGCGACGGTATCGGACAGCGGAGGTAATCGTGGGAGTCGAGGTTTCCGTCGAGGGGCTGACCAAGTCCTTCGGCTCGCAACGTA
>LATQ01000001.1:677473-686844 GCA_001017865.1 Rhodococcus sp. IITR03 | reverse complement strand
CCACGCCGGGGATGCCGGAGCGGCAGGCGGTGGCGCGTCGGCAGGAGCGGGTGCGCTCGATCCTGCACACTCTGCCCCCGGCCGCCCAGAGCGCCATCCTCGAGTCGCTCGATCACAACGGCGCTCCCCACACCGCCCGGGCTACGCCGACGACGACACCCAGATCATTCCCGCCTACACCGGAGAGGGATACGAGCAGCAGGCTCAGCAGTAACAACAGCCGCAGCAGTGGTACAGCGTCAGTAGTGGTACAGCCGCAGGCTGGAGAAGTAGGAGACTAGATGGGGGCGGGCAGCTCGCTCGTGCGGCCGGTTCACGGCGCACTCACCCAGGCCGGCAACATCGTCGAACTGTTCGTCGACGTCGTGCGGAACACCTTCCGCCGACCGTTCCAGTTCCGGGAATTCATCGAACAGGCGTGGTTCATCGCGAGCGTCACGATTCTTCCGACGGCGCTCGTCGCGATCCCGTTCGGCGCCGTCGTGTCGCTGCAGACCGGCTCGCTGATCAAGCAGCTCGGCGCCGAATCGTTCACCGGCGCCGCGAGCGTCCTGGCGGTCATCCAGCAGGGCAGTCCGATCGTGACGGCCCTGCTGATCGCCGGTGCCGCCGGTTCCGCGGTCACCGCCGACCTCGGATCGCGGACGATCCGCGAGGAGATCGACGCGATGGAAGTGCTGGGCATCAATCCCATCCAGCGCCTCGTCGTCCCGCGAGTACTGGCGATGGTGCTCGTCGCGCTCCTGCTCAACGGTCTCGTCTCCGTGATCGGCATCGCCGGCGGCTACTTCTTCAACGTGGTGCTGCAGGGCGGTACCCCCGGCGCCTACCTCGCCTCCTTCTCCGCCCTCGCGCAGCTACCCGACCTCTACGTCGCCGAACTCAAGGCTGCGATCTTCGGGTTGATCGCCGGTGTCGTCGCGTCCTACAAGGGGCTGCACCCCGGTGCGGGCCCGAAGGGTGTGGGGGAGGCCGTGAACCAGACCGTCGTCATCACGTTCCTGCTGCTCTTCTTCGCGAACCTGATCCTGACGATGGTGTACCTGCAGATCGTTCCTGCGAAGGGATCCTGACCAGATGACAGTCTCCAGAGGCCGCGGAGATCTCGTTCTTCTCCGGGGTCGCCGAGCGGTGCGCGCACCGCTGAACGTGCTCGACCGCGCGGGGGACCAGATGTCCTTCTACGCGCGTGCCGTCGCGTGGACCCCGCGAACCCTCACCCACTACCGCAAGGAAGTCCTGCGGTTGCTCGCCGAGGTCACCTTCGGCAGCGGTGCACTCGCCGTGATCGGTGGCACCATCGGCGTCATCGCGATGATGTCCGGCTTCACCGGCGTCGTCGTGGGTCTGCAGGGTTACGCCGCGCTCGAGCAGCTCGGCTCGTCGGTGCTCACCGGCTTCCTCTCGGCCTACGTCAACACCCGTGAACTGGCCCGATCGTCGCGGCGCTCGCGTTGTCGGCGACCGTGGGTTGTGGCTTCACAGCACAGCTCGGTGCCATGAGGATCAGCGAGGAGATCGACGCCCTCGAGGTGATGGCCGTGCCGTCGCTGCCGTTCCTGGTGACCTCCCGGATGATCGCCGGCTTCGTCGCCGTGATCCCGCTGTACATCATCGGTCTCCTCGCGGCCTATCTCGCGACCCGCACGATCAGCACGCTGTTCAACGGCCAGTCGAGCGGCTCGTACGATCACTACTTCTATCTGTTCCTCCCACCGGAGGACGTGTTGTATTCGTTCGCGAAAGTGCTGGTCTTCGCGTTCGTGGTCATCCTCATCCACTGCTACTACGGTTTCCACGCCAGCGGCGGTCCCGCCGGCGTCGGGGTGGCCGTGGGCCGCGCGGTGCGTACCGCGATCGTGACGATCGCGATCCTCGACTTCTTCCTCAGCCTCGCGATCTGGGGCACGACGACCACGGTGAGGGTGGCCGGATGAGCGACACGACCACTTCGCCCTTGCGTCGCCGCACCCTGGGACTGATCTTCTTCGTGGTGCTGGCGCTGTTCCTGTACGTCACGATCGCGATGTACAACAAGACGTTCACGAAGGTCGTGAAGGTCGACCTCCGCACCGACAGCATCGGCAACGCCTGCCGCTCAACGCCGACGTCAAGGCACGCGGTGTGCTCGTCGGCGAGGTCCGCGGAACGAGCGCGGACGGCGGCGATGTCACCGCGCATCTCGCTCTCGACCCCGACAAGGCCGAACTGATCCCGGTCAACGCCACCGCACAGCTGCTGCCGAAGACCCTCTTCGGTGAGCGCTACGTCTCGCTGATCATCCCCGACGATCCGGGCCGTCCCGTCACGAACGGCGATGTGCTGGTGCAGGACACGAGCGAGCGCACCGTCGAACTCGGCGACGTGCTCGACGGGCTGCTCCCGCTCCTCGAGGCCGTCCCGCCGCAGGACCTCGCCAACACGCTCGGCGCCCTGGCCCAGGGGCTGAGCGGACGTGGCGAGAAGCTGGGGCAGACGGTCGACGACCTCGAACAGATCTTCCGCGAGGTGAACGTCGAACTGCCCACGCTGCAGGAGGATCTGCGCGGACTCGCCGACTTCTCGCAGACCTACTCCGAGGCCGCACCGGATCTCGTCGAGGCGCTGAACAATCTGCGCACGACGGGTGGCACGGTCGTCGAACAGCAGAACCAGATCCGCACGCTGCTCGCGAGCGCGACGGGAGCGTCGTCGCAGACGGCCGATTTCATCGAGCAGAACTCGAACTCGATCATCACGCTGTCCGCCGATTCGAAGGAGGCGCTGCAGCTGCTCGCCCGTTACTCGCCGTCCTTCCCGTGCACCTTCGAGGGATTCGCCGACGCGAAGCCGGCCGCCGTCGACCTGCTCGCGGCCGACGATCCGTTCCCGGGTGTGCGCGCGAACATCCAGTTCACCAACCCGAAGGGCCGCTACCTGCCGAACCAGGACGAGCCGCGTCTGCTCGACGATCGCGGACCGGCCTGCTACGGCGACGTGACCGCGCCCGGCCGCAACTTCCCGCAGTATCCGGGCGGTTCGGTCAACGACGGTTCGTATCAGGTGCCGTCGCGTAATCCCGGTCCCGAGACCATCGATTTCTTCCCTGCCCCGGCAGGATCCGGCGTCCCCGACGACGTCGGTGAGATCATCGGCACCTCGGACGGCGGCGCGACTCCCGTCTCGTACGCCGGCTCGCGTCTGGAACAGGACACGCTCGATGTGATCTACGGACAGGCCACCGGTGTCGACCCCGAGGAGGTCCCGTCCTGGACCACCCGGCTCGGCGCTCCGGCGATCCGCGGTACGGAGGTGAGCTTCCAGTGAGAGGTCTGGCAGCACCCCTGATCAAACTCATCGTGTTCGCCGTGGTCACCGTCATCGCGACCGGTGTCCTCGCCGCGACCATCGCCAGTGTCGGCGGTGGGGGAGGAACGAAGTTCCACGCGATCTTCTCCGACGTCACCTCGCTCAACAAGGGCGACGACATCCGCATCGCGGGTGTCCGCGTGGGGCAGGTCGAGGAGATCTCCGTCTTCGACGAACGGCAGGCGCGGGTCACCTTCTCGCTCGAGGAACGCGACTGGCTCCCGGCCGGTGCCACCGCGACCATCCGGTTCCGCAATCTCGTCGGCCAGCGCTACATCGCGCTCGGTCAGGGTGAGGGCGCCCAGGGCGAGAAGATCACGGGTGGCGACACGATCCCGATCGAGCGCACGAAGCCGGCGGTGAATCTCACGACGCTCTTCGACGGCTTCCGGCCGTTGTTCCAGACGCTTAGCGCCGACGACGTCAACAAGCTCTCGTTCCAGATCATCCAGGTCTTCCAGGGGGAGGCCGGAACGATCGACGATCTGGTGCGCAGCACCGCGTCGCTGACCAACACCATCGCCGACAAGGATCGCGTGATCGGTGCGGTGATCGACAACCTCAACACCGTCCTGGCCACGATCGACCAGCGCGACGAGCAGCTCGATTCGCTGCTGGTCAACACGCAGGCACTCGTCAGCGGGTTGTCGGCCGACCGGGCGACCGTCGGTTCGGCGGTGGCGTCGATGGCGGGACTGACCGACGCGGTCTCCGACGTCCTCGAGCCCACCCGCCCGTCGATCGCGCAGTCGATCACAGCGCTCGAACAGGTCACCTCGAATCTCAACGCGAACCGCGACGAGGTCGACCGCGTCCTCGAGACGTTGCCGGTCAAGCTCGACAAGCTCGGGCGCGTGGCCAGCTACGGTTCGTGGTTCCAGTTCTACCTGTGCGGTATCGACATCGTCGCAGGTCCCGGTTCGGTCCCGTATCTGAATCTGCCGACGGGGCTGCCCACCGTGAACCAACCCATCTACACGAATGCGGCGAAGCGTTGCTCGCAGGAGGGGATGCAGGAGTTGCAGGGACGATGAGCAAACGTCGCAGTCCGGCCGCCGCCGGTGCCCTGGGCATCGTCGTGGTGCTGCTGGGGACACTGTCCGCCTTCTTCCTCGACGAACTGCCCATCATCGGGGCGGGCGCGACCTACAAGGCCGAGTTCAGCGAGGCCGCAGGTCTCAAACCCACCAACGAGGTGCGTATCGCCGGCGTGAAGGTCGGCAAGGTCACCGGGGTCGACCTCGATGGCGATCGCGTGATCGTCTCGTTCAAGGTCCAGGACGCCTGGGTCGGGAACGACACGGCGGCCTCCATCCAGATCAAGACGATCCTCGGGCAGAAGTATCTGGCACTCGAGCCGCGGGGTACGGAGGTGCTCGACCCGGACGACCGGATCCCGCTCGACCGGACGGTCGCGCCGTACGACGTGATCGAGGCGTTCTCGTCTGCGGCCACGACCCTCGGCGAGATCGATTCCGAGCAGCTCGCGACCGGCTTCCAGACCCTGTCGGAGGCTTTCTCGGAGACACCCGACGACATCCGGGCCTCGCTCGACGGCATCAGTCGCCTGTCCGAGACCGTCGCGAGTCGTGACCAGGAGCTGAAGAAACTCCTCGACGCGACCGGCAACGTATCGAAGGTGCTCGCCGACCGCAACGCCGAGTTCAACCGGTTGCTCTCCGACGGTGCGCTGCTCGTCGCGGAACTGAACAACCGGCAGGAGGCGATCTCCCAGTTGCTCGACGGCACCAAGCGGTTGTCGGCGGAGCTCTCCGGGCTCGTCGAGGAGAACCGCGAGACCATCGGTCCCGCCCTGCAGCAGTTGCGCGGCGTCGTCGACGTCCTCCAGGAGAACAACGACAACCTCGATCGGGCCATGGAGCTGTACGAGCCGTTCGTGCGTGTCTACACCAACGTCGTCGGCAACGGCCGGTGGTTCGACCAGGTCGTCGTGAACCTGACCCCGCCGGGCCTGCCGGAGATCCCCGGTTACCGCGAACCCGGTCGCCGCCTGGAAGGGGGCAACTGATGGCACACGCCGAGAACGGCGAGTCCCGCAGCAATCGCGGGCGCATCGCGCTGATCGCGGCCGTCGTGGCGGTCGCGGTGGCCCTGGCCGGAGTGGGCTGGTGGTTGTTCACCCGACTGGGCACCACCGAGATCACCGCCTACTTCGACAAGGCCGTCGGCATCTACGAGGGTTCCGACGTGCGGGTGCTCGGCGTCGAGGTGGGGAAGGTTACCTCCGTCGAACCGCAGGGCGACCTGGTCAAGGTCGGTCTGCGGGTGAACCGCGGCGTCGACATTCCTGCCGACGCCCGCGCCGTGCAGATCACCCCCTCGGTCGTCGCCGATCGTTACGTGCAGCTCACCCCCGCCTACACCGGTGGCGACACGATGAGCAGCGGTGCGGTGATCGACCGCGAGCGCACCGCCACCCCGGTGGAGGTCGACGAGCTCTACGCGAGCATCGACGAACTCTCCCGCGCGCTCGGTCCCGACGGCGCGAACCGCGAGGGCGCGCTGACCGATTTCGTCGAGGTCGGTGCGGAGAACCTCGCCGGCAACGGTGAGGCCCTCGGGCAGAGCATCGAGAACCTGTCGGCCGCCGCGCGCACGCTCGACCAGTCGCGCGACGACCTCTACGGCACGATCGAGAATCTGCAGCTGTTCGTCAGTGCTCTCGCGGCCAACGACGAGCAGGTGCGCCAGTTCAACGCGCAACTGTCGGACCTGTCGGGATTCCTGGCGGGGGAGCGGCAGAACCTCGGTGAGGCGCTGAACACGCTGTCGGTCACGCTCGGCGACGTCGCGACGTTCGTGCGCGACAACCAGGCGGCGGTGAAGGACAACGTCGACGCACTCGTGCCGATCACGGAGACGCTGGCGAACCGCCGGCAGGAACTCGTGGATTCGCTGACGCTGCTCCCGCTCGCGGTGAGCAACCTCGTCAACTCGTACGACGCCGAAGCGGGTGTGCTTGCATCGCGGCTCGTGCTGCCCGACCTGCAGGATCCTGCGGGAGCAGTGTGCAAGCTCATCGATCTCGGCAATCTCGTGCCCGGCGACGAGCGTTTCGAGCAGCTCGGCCGGCAGATGCAGCCGCTGATCGACCGGTGCCGCGATGTCGCCACGCAGATCACCGAGGACCAGCGGTCCCCGGATCTGATCCTGCCGTTCGGTGTCCTGAGCGGCGAGAACATCCAGCGGCAGGTCACTCCGGGCACGGTGCCCGGCGTGGTCTCGCCCCGGCTCGACCTCCAGGGAGGAGATCGGTGAGCGGCGCGAAGAGGATGGGCCGCACAGGTGTCTTCGGAGCGGCCGCGTGCGTGGTCGCGGTGACGGTCACGGGGTGCGGAGGTCTGTCCGACGTCCCGTTGCCCGGCGGCGCCGATGTGGGTAGCGATCCGATCCGTCTGTCCATCCAGTTCGACGACGTGCTCGACCTGGTTCCGCAGTCGAGCGTGAAGGTCGACGGTGTGCCGGTCGGGCGCGTCGAATCGATTTCGGTCGCATCCGATTTCGGATGGACCGCCGACGTCGGCATCGTGCTCGACTCGAGTGTCGACCTGCCGGCGAACGCGCTCGCGAGCGTCGAACAGTCGAGTCTGCTCGGTGAGAAGTTCGTGCAGCTCACGCCTCCGGAGGACGAGCCCCCGACTGGTCGGCTCGCCGACGGCGACGTGATCCCGCTCGACCGCACCCGGCACGCCACCGAACTCGAACCGGTGCTCGGCGCGCTGTCGCTACTGCTCAACGGTGGCGGTGTCGGCCAGCTCGCGCCGATCGTCAGCGAGTTGTCGACGGCCTTCGACGGCCGCGAGGGAACCACGCGCAGCCTCATCGAGCAGGCCGAGACCCTGATCACCGGTCTCGAACAGCAACGCGACGACATCACCCGGGCGCTCGACGGACTCGACGAGCTCACGGTGCGGGTCGCGGAGCAGAACGACAAGATCGCCGCCGTGCTCGACGAACTGCCGGTCGCAACCGAGGTGCTCGAGCAGCAGCGGCCGCAGCTGACGCAGCTGCTCGGCCAGCTCGACCGGCTCGGCACCGCAGGTGTCGACGTCCTCGATCAGTCCAAGGAGGATCTGATCGCCGACCTCCTGGCGCTGCGCCCGACCCTCCAGGCACTCGCGGCGTCGGGCGACGACCTCGTCGAGGCGCTCGCCTTCGTGCCCACGGTGCCGTACCCGGACGGTGTCGAAAAGGTCGCGCTGGGCAACTCGGTGAACCTCTTCCTCGTCGTCGACCTGCAGATCGGCAACGCGCTGGCCGCGCTCGGTGTGGGTCAGGGCGACCCGGTCTACCGCCAGCCGAAGTTCGGCAATCCGAAGCCGCTCGTCGACCCGTCCAACCCGTACTACGACGGGAACGGACCTGCCCCGGGCTGGCCCACCGTGTCGTTGCTGCCGGTGCTTCCCACTCCGCGTCTGCCCGGTGTGACCCTGCCCGAAGGGGTGACGCTGCCCGAAGGGGTGTCGCTGCCCGACGGCATCGAGATCCCGGGGGTCACCGAGGCCGGCGCGGACACGGACACGGACACCGGCACCGGCACCGGCACCGAGGGCGACGATGCCCGCCGCCGGGGCCGCTGGAAGGTTTGCTGAATCAGCTCGGACTCGGGGGTGGGCAGTGAGATCGCGCCTTGTGAAAGTGCAGCTCGCGCTGTTCGTGGTCATCGCGCTGCTCGGCATCGTGTTCGTCGGTGCCCGGTATGTGCGGCTCGACAACCTCATGGGCTTCGGCCAGTACACCGTCGACGCGCGGTTCCCCACCGGCGGCGGCATCTTCCCGAACGCCGAGGTCACCTACCGCGGTGTGCCGGTGGCCGCGTCGGGCCGATGACCCTCACGGACGACGGCATCAATGTCGAGTTGCGCCTCGACAACGGTGGCCCGCAGATCCCGGCGTCGGCGCGACCGGTCGTGGCGAACCGGTCGGCGATCGGTGAGCAGTACGTCGATCTGCAGCCACCGAACGACGAGGGTCCCTATCTCGAACAGGGCTCCGTCATCGAGGCACCGAGGACGATCTGCCACGCCGGTCGAAGACCTGCTGTTGAGCACGAACGACCTCGTGTACTCGGTTCCGCTCGAGCCGCTGCGCACCGTCGTCACCGAGCTCGGCGCGGCCTTCGACGGCCGCGGCGACGACCTGCAGGTGCTCGTCGACGCGCTCGCCGGTCTCAGCGAGAAGGGCACCGAATACCTGCCGCAGACCGTCACGCTCATCCGCGACAGCCTCACGGTGCTCGACACGCAGTCCGACCAGTCGTCGGCGATCCAGCAGTTCAGCTCGGATCTGGATCTGGTGACCGCGCAGCTTCGCGACAGCGACCCCGATCTGCGGCGCCTGATCGACACCGGCACCGATGCGAGCGACCAGCTCTCCCAGCTGATCGAGGCTCCGGCCCGGGCCTGACCACCGACCTCGCCAATCTCGCGGCGGTGGCGGAAGCGGCAGCCCCGCAGTCGATCGCTCTGCAGCCGCTGCTGGCCTTCCTTCCCGCCGTCGCGGGCAGTGCGAGTACGGTCGCTCCGGGCGACGGCGCGGTGCGTCAGGGCATCGTGCTCGAGACCAACAATCCGCCTTCGTGCACCATCGGGTACGAGGGGACGCAGGAGATCCTCGCGCAGATGCGCGCGCAGGATCCGAACTTCGACGAGACCCAGCAGGACTTCCCGTTCAACACGAACGCCTCGTGCGAGGTGCCGCAGGGCAGTGTCACCGGCGTACGCAGCGCGAACCGCATCGTCTTCGCCGATCCGAACACGATCCAGCCTGGGATTTCAAGCCGAAGAAGGACCCCGACAAGCTCAACCTGAATCCGATCGCGACGCAGCTCGCGCCGTTGCTCGGAGTCACCCCGAAGTGAGCAGTTAGTAGGTTTGTGGAGTGAGTGCACCAATTTCCTCCGACGCTCCGCCCACCCCACCTCCCTCCGCCGACGGCAACTCGTCCGCGGACGGGCGGGGACCGGGCGGGGCACGCGAGGGCGGCCCTCGCCGTCGTCTCGC
>LATQ01000001.1:663932-677373 GCA_001017865.1 Rhodococcus sp. IITR03 | reverse complement strand
CCGTCGTCGCCCTCGCGGCGGCGGTGTGGTTCGGCTACGGCTGGGGGCGTGCGCTCCTGGTGGACCGCTCGGCTGCCGAGGCGCGCGACGCCGCGCTCTCGGGAGCCATGCAGCGGCCGTCAACCTGAACAGCGTCGACGCGAACGACGTCGACCTGTCGATCGAGAACATGCGATCGTCGATCACCGGCGACGCCCTGCGCAACGATCTCGCGGCGACCGAGGAGGACATCCGGGCCCGGGTCGCGGAGACCGGCACCAGCATGTCGGCCGAGGTGCTGTTCGGAACGCTCACCGAACTCAACACCGACGACGATCTGGGCAAGGCGCTCGTCGTCCTGGCCGTGCGCACCCAGACCCCCGAGTACTTCGTGACCAACAAGGTCCCGGTGCTCGTGTCGCTGCGCAAGGACGGCGACGTGTGGAAGGCCGAGACCATCGAACCGCTCGCCTCCGTCGAGATGGAGTCGGGACCGGTCCCCGGTGCGCCGGCCTCCGATCCCGGCGCGCAGCCCGCGCCCGGAGATTCCGGGGCGCCCGAGCCGGGAGATACCGGGGCGCCCGCGCCCGAGGGCGAGGCGGGTCCGTGATGTTCGGCAAGTCGATGAAGGAGAACGTGTAGTGCCCCCGCAGCGACGGAAGACCGGCCCCAGTGGGCCCCCGCGCCGTCGGCCGAAGGTCGCCGGCACGTCCCGACCGCCTCGGATGACTCCGGCAGAGGATGAACGCCCGACCCGGGCAGAGGACGAACGCCCGACCCGGGCAGAGGACGAACGCCCGACCCGGGCAGGGGAAAAGCCTGCCGAGGAAACTTCTGCCGAGCAGTCGCGACCCTCCGAGGTGACGCTCGACAAGCAGGACGAGAAGCAGGAGAAGCCGGCCCCGGCGGCCGGCGACGGAACTCCCGCAGAGCACCCGACGGAGTCTCCGGCCGAGCTGGTGGATCCGCCCGAGCCTCCCGCCGGTGACGACGGCGGGTCGCGCGCCTCCGGTGGATGGCGCCCGGTGATCGTCGTCGGTGCGGTGGCGGTGGTGCTCGCGGTGATCGCCGCGGTCGCCGCCTTCCGTCCCGGCGCCGAGGTCTCGAACATCGCGTGGGTCGACACCGCGGAGACGCGCGAGGTCACCGAGGCCGCGAAGGTCGCGATCGAGACCATGCACGGCTACGACTACCGCACCATCGACGAGGACTTCGGCCGGATCCGGGAGTTGCTGACCCCGGAGCGGCTCGAGGAGTTCGACTCGACTGCGGACGTCACCAAGAAGGCCGCGATCGACACCCGCACGGTCACCGAGGTGATGGTCGAGCACATCGGCGCGACGATGCTCGACGACACCCGCGCCGAGGTCGCCGCCTACATCAACGTCAGCGCCACCGGCGACGGGATCGCCCAGGGGAGCGCGGCCGCACCGCTGCTGGTGAGGATGGAGAAGTCGGACGGACGATGGCTGGTCTCGGAGATCCGCGACCGGTGACGACGGCTGCGGATCGCCCCCTCACCGGGAGCGTCCGCGGCCGCGACGCGCAGATCGTTCCGGACTCGCAGTCTTGACGCAGGCGACGCGAGGGGTCACTCTATCGGTACGCCTGTTCGACTGAAGGCTTCCTCGTGAGCCGCTCGAGGTCGTTTGCCAGGTTTCTTTGAGGCACCCCTGTGGACATTTCGCCTACTCAGGTGTAGGTTAGTTCTTTGCGCTGGCTGCCTCCTGTTCACCTTCTGATCGTCGAGTCGGAATTCGCCCTTTCGGGCGAGACCGTTTCGGTGCGTCGGTGGGGTTCTCGTTCGGGTTGCGACCAGCGAAAACGCCCCACATGAAGAAGCAGGTACAGCGGCGGTCGCACCGGTTGGAGCGGCCCGCGTGAGGTGCTGGAAGGACGCATCTTGCAGTCTCTAGCCAGACCAAGGCAGTAGCCGGAATCCCCGGAGCCCCGACGAGGGTGTCGTTCGCGAAGATTCGCGAACCCCTCGAAGTTCCCGGGCTCCTCGATCTACAGACCGATTCCTTCGAATGGTTGATCGGCTCGGAGCGCTGGCGCGCGAAGGCTGCCGAGCGCGGCGACGGTCACGTCGTCGGTGGCCTGGAGGAGATCCTCGACGAGCTCTCGCCGATCGAGGATTTCTCGGGTTCGATGTCCCTGTCCTTCTCCGATCCTCGTTTCGACGAGGTCAAGGCCTCCGTCGAGGAGTGCAAGGACAAGGACATGACGTACGCGGCTCCGCTGTTCGTCACTGCCGAGTTCATCAACAACAACACCGGCGAGATCAAGAGCCAGACGGTCTTCATGGGTGATTTCCCGATGATGACCGACAAGGGCACCTTCATCATCAACGGCACCGAGCGTGTCGTGGTGTCCCAGCTCGTCCGTTCGCCGGGCGTGTACTTCGACAAGAATGTCGACAAGAGCACCGAGAAGGACCTGCACAGCGTCAAGGTCATCCCGGGCCGCGGTGCCTGGCTCGAGTTCGACGTCGACAAGCGCGACACCGTCGGTGTGCGTATCGACCGCAAGCGCCGTCAGCCGGTCACCGTGCTGCTCAAGGCGCTGGATGGTCCACCGAGCAGATCGTCGAGCGTTTCGGGTTCTCCGAGATCATGATGTCGACGCTCGAGAAGGACAACACGGCGGGCACCGACGAGGCGCTCCTCGACATCTACCGCAAGCTCCGTCCGGGCGAGCCGCCGACCAAGGAGAGCGCGCAGACCCTGCTGGAGAACCTCTTCTTCAAGGACAAGCGCTACGACCTGGCGCGCGTGGGTCGTTACAAGATCAACAAGAAGCTCGGCCTGAACACGGGTCAGCCGATCGAGGCGTCCACCCTCACCGAGGAAGACATCGTCGCCACGATCGAGTACCTCGTGCGTCTGCACGCGGGCGAGAACAAGATGACCGTCCCCGGCGGCGTCGAGGTTCCCGTCGAGGTCGACGACATCGACCACTTCGGCAACCGTCGTCTGCGCACGGTCGGTGAGCTCATCCAGAACCAGATCCGCGTGGGCCTGTCCCGCATGGAGCGCGTGGTCCGTGAGCGCATGACCACCCAGGACGTCGAGGCGATCACGCCGCAGACCCTGATCAACATCCGTCCGGTCGTGGCCGCGATCAAGGAGTTCTTCGGAACCTCCCAGCTCTCGCAGTTCATGGACCAGAACAACCCGCTGTCGGGCCTGACGCACAAGCGTCGTCTGTCGGCGCTGGGCCCCGGCGGTCTGTCGCGTGAGCGCGCCGGCCTCGAGGTCCGCGACGTCCACCCGTCGCACTACGGCCGCATGTGCCCGATCGAGACCCCGGAAGGCCCGAACATCGGCCTGATCGGTTCGCTGTCGGTGTACGCGCGGGTCAACCCGTTCGGCTTCATCGAGACGCCCTACCGCAAGGTCGTCGATGGTGTCGTCACCGACGAGGTCGAGTACCTCACGGCCGACGAGGAGGACCGCTACCTCATCGCGCAGGCCAACTCGCCGATCGGTTCCGACAACCGCTTCTCGGACGAGCGTGTCCTCGTCCGTAAGAAGGGTGCGGAGATCGAGTACGTCGCGCCGACCAGGTCGAGTACATGGACGTCTCGCCGCGCCAGATGGTGTCGGTCGCGACCGCGATGATCCCGTTCCTCGAGCACGACGACGCCAACCGTGCCCTCATGGGCGCGAACATGCAGCGTCAGGCCGTCCCGCTGGTGCGTAGCGAGTCGCCGATCGTCGGCACCGGCATGGAGCTGCGTGCCGCCGTCGACGCCGGCGACGTCATCGTCACCGAGAAGAGCGGCGTGATCGAAGAGGTCTCCGCCGACTTCATCACCGTCATGGCCGACGACGGAACCCGCAAGACCTACCGTCTGCGCAAGTTCGACCGTTCGAACCAGGCACCTGCTCGAACCAGCGTCCGATCGTGGACGAGGGACAGCGCGTCGAGTCCGGCCAGGTCCTCGCCGACGGCCCCTGCACCGAGAACGGTGAGATGGCGCTCGGCAAGAACCTGCTCGTGGCGATCATGCCGTGGGAGGGCCACAACTACGAGGACGCGATCATCCTGTCGCAGCGCCTCGTGGAGGAGGACGTGCTCACCTCGATCCACATCGAGGAGCACGAGATCGACGCCCGCGACACCAAGCTCGGTGCCGAGGAGATCACCCGCGACATCCCGAACGTCTCCGACGAGGTCCTCGCCGACCTCGACGAGCGTGGCATCGTCCGCATCGGTGCCGAGGTCCGCGACGGCGACATCCTCGTCGGCAAGGTCACGCCGAAGGGCGAGACCGAGCTGACCCCCGAGGAGCGCCTGCTCCGCGCGATCTTCGGTGAGAAGGCGCGCGAGGTCCGCGACACCTCGCTGAAGGTGCCCCACGGTGAGAACGGCAAGGTCATCGGTGTTCGCGTGTTCTCGCGCGAGGACGACGACGATCTGCCTCCGGGTGTCAACGAGCTCGTCCGCGTGTACGTGGCGCAGAAGCGCAAGATCCAGGACGGCGACAAGCTCGCCGGCCGCCACGGCAACAAGGGCGTCATCGGCAAGATCCTCCCGCAGGAGGACATGCCGTTCCTGCCCGACGGCACCCCGGTCGACATCATCCTGAACACCCACGGTGTTCCGCGTCGTATGAACATCGGCCAGGTCCTCGAGACGCACCTGGCTGGATCGGCAAGGCCGGCTGGCAGATCCAGGTGGCCGACGACGGCAGCCGTCCCGAGTGGGCACAGAACCTCTCCGAGGAGATGCTCGCCGCCGAGCCCGACACCAACATCGCCACGCCGGTGTTCGACGGTGCCCGCGAGGAGGAGCTGACGGGTCTGCTGTCCTCGACGCTGCCGAACCGCGACGGCGAGGTCATGGTCGGCCCCGACGGCAAGGCGACGCTGTTCGACGGTCGCTCCGGCGAGCCGTTCCCGTACCCGGTGTCGGTCGGCTACATGTACATCATCAAGCTGCACCACCTGGTCGACGACAAGATCCACGCGCGTTCGACCGGTCCGTACTCGATGATCACGCAGCAGCCGCTCGGTGGTAAGGCGCAGTTCGGTGGTCAGCGCTTCGGTGAGATGGAGTGCTGGGCGATGCAGGCCTACGGCGCCGCCTACACCCTCCAGGAGCTGCTCACGATCAAGTCCGACGACGTGGTCGGTCGCGTCAAGGTCTACGAGGCGATCGTCAAGGGCGAGAACATCCCCGAGCCGGGTATCCCCGAGTCGTTCAAGGTGCTCCTCAAGGAACTCCAGTCGCTGTGCCTGAACGTGGAGGTCCTCTCCAGCGACGGCGCGGCCATCGCGATGCCGACGGCGACGACGAGGACCTCGAGCGGGCGGCCGCCAACCTGGGCATCAACCTTTCCCGCAACGAGTCGGCCACGGTCGACGACCTCGCGAACTAGGAGCCGAGCCGATGCGGTACGCACCCCGACACCGGGCGCGTACCGCGTCGGGCCCCGGCAGCGATAGCGACAACTAGCAGCAATACAACCCGCACAGGGGAAAGGAAGTTACGTGCTCGACGTCAACTTCTTCGATGAACTCCGGATCGGCCTGGCCACCGCCGAGGACATCCGTAACTGGTCGTACGGCGAGGTCAAGAAGCCCGAGACCATCAACTACCGCACGCTCAAGCCCGAGAAGGACGGCTTGTTCTGCGAGAAGATCTTCGGTCCCACCCGGGACTGGGAGTGCTACTGCGGCAAGTACAAGCGTGTCCGCTTCAAGGGCATCATCTGCGAGCGCTGCGGCGTCGAGGTGACCCGCGCCAAGGTCCGCCGTGAGCGCATGGGCCACATCGAGCTCGCCGCTCCGGTGACGCACATCTGGTACTTCAAGGGTGTGCCGAGCCGTCTCGGCTACCTGCTCGACCTCGCGCCGAAGGATCTCGAGAAGATCATCTACTTCGCCGCGTACGTCATCACGTCGGTCGACGACGAGCTGCGCCACAACGAGCTCTCCACTCTCGAAGCCGAGATGGAGGTCGAGAAGAAGTCGGTCGCCGACCAGCGCGACGCCGACCTCGAGGCCCGCGCGCAGAAGCTCGAAGCCGACCTCGCCGAACTCGAGGCCGAGGGCGCCAAGTCCGACGTCCGCCGCAAGGTCAAGGACGGCGGCGAGCGCGAGATGCGTCAGCTCCGCGACCGTGCGCAGCGCGAGCTCGACCGTCTCGACGAGATCTGGACGACCTTCACGAAGCTGAAGCCGAAGGATCTGATCGTCGACGAGATGATCTACCGCGAGCTCCAGGACCGCTACGGCGAGTACTTCACCGGTGCCATGGGTGCCGAGGCGATCCAGAAGCTCATCGAGAACTTCGACATCGACGCCGAGCCGAGTCGCTGCGCGAGACCATCCGCAGCGGCAAGGGCCAGAAGAAGCTCCGTGCTCTCAAGCGCCTGAAGGTCGTGGCGGCGTTCCAGCAGTCCGGCAACTCGCCCATGGGCATGGTGCTCGACGCCGTGCCGGTGATCCCGCCGGAACTGCGTCCGATGGTGCAGCTCGACGGTGGCCGCTTCGCGACCTCCGACCTCAACGACCTGTACCGCCGCGTCATCAACCGCAACAACCGCCTCAAGCGACTGATCGACCTCGGTGCCCCCGAGATCATCGTCAACAACGAGAAGCGGATGCTGCAGGAGTCGGTCGACGCCCTGTTCGACAACGGCCGTCGTGGCCGGCCGGTCACCGGTCCCGGTAACCGTCCGCTCAAGTCGCTGTCCGATCTGCTCAAGGGCAAGCAGGGTCGCTTCCGTCAGAACCTGCTCGGTAAGCGCGTCGACTACTCGGGCCGTTCGGTCATCGTCGTCGGTCCGCAGCTCAAGCTGCACCAGTGCGGTCTGCCGAAGCTCATGGCGCTCGAGCTGTTCAAGCCGTTCGTGATGAAGCGTCTCGTCGACCTCAACCACGCGCAGAACATCAAGTCCGCCAAGCGCATGGTCGAGCGTCAGCGCCCGCAGGTGTGGGACGTCCTCGAAGAGGTCATCAACGAGCACCCGGTTCTGCTGAACCGTGCTCCCACGCTGCACCGCCTCGGTATCCAGGCGTTCGAGCCGCAGCTCGTCGAGGGCAAGGCCATCCAGCTGCACCCCCTCGTGTGTGAGGCCTTCAACGCCGACTTCGACGGCGACCAGATGGCCGTGCACCTCCCGCTGTCCGCGGAGGCGCAGGCTGAGGCCCGCATCCTGATGCTGTCGTCGAACAACATCCTGTCGCCGGCATCGGGCCGCCCGCTCGCCATGCCGCGTCTGGACATGGTGACGGGTCTGTTCCACCTGACCCGTCTGGTCGAGGACGCCCCCGGCGCCTACAAGGCCGCGACCGCCGACGAGCCCGAGCAGGGCGTCTACTCGTCGCCGGCCGAGGCCCAGATGGCGGTGGACCGCGGCGTGCTGTCGGTTCAGGCTCCGATCAAGGTGCGCCTGACCCAGCTGCGTCCGCCGCGCGACGTCGAGAACGAGCTGTTCCCGGAGGGCTGGAAGTTCGGTCAGCCGTGGACCACGCAGACCACTCTCGGTCGCGTGCTGTTCAACGAGCTGCTGCCGGCGAACTACGCGTTCGTCAACGACATCATGCCGAAGAAGCGCCAGGCCGCGATCATCAACGACCTGGCCGAGCGGTACCCGATGATCGTCGTCGCGCAGACCGTCGACAAGCTCAAGGACGCCGGCTTCTACTGGGCCACGCGTTCGGGTGTCACCATCTCGATGGCGGACGTGCTCGTTCCGCCGGAGAAGAAGGACATCCTCGAGCGGTACGAGACGCAGGCCGACGCATCCAGCGGCAGTACGACCGAGGAAAGCTCTCGGAGGACGAGCGTCGCGATTCGCTCGTCAAGCTGTGGCAGGAAGCGACCGAAGAGGTCGGTCAGGTCATGGAGGCGCACTACCCGGACGACAACCCGATCCCCACGATCGTCAAGTCCGGTGCTGCGGGCAACATGACCCAGATCCGCTCGCTCGCGGGCATGAAGGGTCTGGTGACGAACCCGAAGGGCGAGTTCATCCCGCGCCCGATCAAGTCCTCCTTCCGTGAGGGCCTGACCGTCGCCGAGTACTTCATCAACACGCACGGTGCGCGTAAGGGTCTGGCCGACACCGCTCTCCGTACCGCCGACTCGGGTTACCTGACCCGTCGTCTGGTCGACGTCTCGCAGGACGTCATCGTCCGCGAGGTCGACTGCGGCACGCCGCGCGGCATCGAGATGACCATCGCCGAGCTCGCACGCGACGCGACCGGTCAGCCGACCGGTGAGCTCGTGCGCGACGCTCACATCGAGACCAGCACCTACGCCCGTACGCTGGCGACGGACGCGGTCGACGCGAACGGCAACGTCGTCGTCGAGCGTGGTTCCGACCTGGGCGACCCGGCGATCGAGGCGCTGCTCGAGGCCGGTATCCAGAAGGTCAAGGTCCGCTCGGTCCTGACCTGCGACACCGGCACCGGTGTGTGCGCGACCTGCTACGGCCGCTCGATGGCGACGGGCAAGCTCGTCGACATCGGCGAGGCCGTCGGTATCGTCGCCGCCCAGTCGATCGGTGAGCCCGGTACGCAGCTGACGATGCGTACCTTCCACCAGGGTGGCGTCGGTGAGGACATCACCGGTGGTCTGCCCCGCGTCCAGGAGCTGTTCGAGGCCCGCGTCCCCAAGGGCAAGGCCCCGATCGCCGACGTCTCCGGCCGCATCCGTCTCGAGGACGACGATCGTTTCTACAAGATCACGATCATCCCGACGACGGTGGCGAGGAGGTCGTGTACGACAAGCTGTCCAAGCGTCAGCGTCTGCACGTCATCCGCAAGGCCGACGGCACCGAGGGCGTGCTCGCGGACGGCGACCACGTGGAGGTCGGTCAGCAGCTCCTCGAGGCTCTGCCGATCCGCACGAGGTGCTGCGCGTGATGGGCCCGCGTCAGGTTCAGGTGCACCTGGTCCACGAGGTCCAGGAGGTCTACCGGAGCCAGGGCGTGTCGATCCACGACAAGCACATCGAGGTCATCGTGCGCCAGATGCTGCGTCGCGTGACGATCATCGACTCGGGCTCGACGGAGTTCCTGCCCGGTTCGCTCGTCGAGCGCAGCGAGTTCGAGGCTGCGAACCGTCGTGTGGTCCAGGAGGGTGGCGAGCCGGCTGCCGGCCGTCCGGTCCTCATGGGCATCACGAAGGCGTCGCTGGCCACCGACTCGTGGCTGTCGGCGGCGTCCTTCCAGGAGACCACTCGCGTGCTCACCGACGCGGCGATCAACTGCCGCTCGGACAAGCTGATCGGTCTCAAGGAGAACGTGATCATCGGCAAGCTGATCCCCGCCGGTACCGGTATCAACAAGTACCGGAACATCGAGGTCCAGCCGACCGAGGAGGCCCGCGCGGCCGCGTACGCCATCCCGGCGTACGACGACCAGTACTACTCGCCGGACGGCTTCGGCCAGAACACCGGTGCTGCAGTGCCGCTGGATGACTACGGTTACTCCAACGACTACCGGTAGTTCGCTGCCGTAGTAGACGACGAAGGTCCCGCCCTCTTCTCTTCGGGGGCGGGGCCTTCGTCATATGTGTGGGGCCGTCATTGCTTCGGTGCGAGCATCTCGCGGTGGGCGGGGGTGCCGTCGAGGTTGGCATTGATGCGTTCGGCGGTCCGCCATCCCTCGGGGGTGCGGACCCAGCGCCAGGTGTTGGCGGAGACCCGCGCGACCCGGAAGAGGTCGTTCTCGGCGTCCCACCGGATGTTGAGCGCGTAGCTTCTGCCGGTCGCCTCGTCGCCGTCGATCTCGATGTGCGGAACCGTCAGGACGTGCCCGCATCCGTTCTCGATGAGGCTGCGGTGGCCGGTCCGTGCACCATGGCGGCGATCTCGGCGGGACCTCCATCCGTCGTTGGGGGACGGCGTCGAAGAGTCCGTCCTCGGTCCACAGCGCGGCAGCGGCGTCGCCGGAACCGCTGTCGACGGCGGGTCCGTACTGGGCGACGAGCTGCATGATCTCGATCCGGTCCTCGAGCAGGCGGACACGTTCGGTCAGCTGTTCGACGGTCGCGGCGAGTCGTTCGACATCGGTCACGGCATCTCCTGATGATTCGGAAAGGTCATTCTCATGCAGGAGAATGCCATACCGAGAGGTGCTGCGGCGGTTGCGCTCGGGGTGGGTCAGCGTGGGATGTGGAAGTCCACGAGTTCGGCCGTGCCTCGCGACAGTTCGGACCAGGATCCGCTCACCGTGAGGACCGCGATCGCGGAGGTGGGGAACTTCTCGGCCACCTGATGGGCAGCGTCGGTGCTGTGATCCGTGATGAGCCCGAGGACGGTCGCGGAGAGGGTCGGCTCGTGCCCGACGACGAGCAGGGTCTGCACGTCGTCGGCCGTTCCCCGGATCTCGGCGACCAGGGATTCCGGATCGGCGTGGTACAGGCTGTCGCGGTACTCGACGGGAGCCTCGACCGCCGCCTCGGCGAGTGTCTTGCGCGTCCGGGTCGCGGTGGAGCACAGAACGGCGTCCACCTCGGCAGGTTCGCCCGGATCCAGCGACCGGCGAGTCCGGCCTCGCGGCGTCCGCGGGGAGAGAGGGGACGCTCGTGATCGTCCACGTCGTCCGGGTACGCGGACTTGCCGTGGCGCAGCAAGATCAGGGTACGGGTCATGGGGTCCACCGTAGAGCGTCCGGTTCCCGGCCGATCCACGCGACCGCGCGAGTGTGATCCTCGACCGTGAACCAGACCGTCAGTCCGTCCTCTCGCAAGGTCGTCCGCAGTGTGAGGGTCTCACCGGCGGCGACGGGGTGCAGGTGTTCGATCACCGCCCGGTACGGCGCGTCCGGGACGTCCGGCCGGAGGGGCAGGAGCTCCTCGAGGCCGTGCCAGTAGACGGCATTGTTGACGTGCCCGAACGGATCGAGGTCGGTGGCGCGCAGAGGGAAGACCCGTTCGTCGTCGACCGCGTCGGGTGCGCGACCGGGCAGCCACGCCGTCCACTTCAGGCGCGTGTCGTGCGCATAGCGGGCCATGTGCTCGAACAGGCCGTCGCTGATCCGGGTGGGGGCTCCGGTGGCGGGGCCGATGTCGATCCAGAACGCCGCGGTCTCGATGAGCGGGCCGTTCGGGTCGTCGTCGGGATCGTCGAGGCGGACCCGCACGTTCGCCCACCGTGTCGACAGGGCGTCGCACCAGCGTCGCAGCCGGAGCGTGCGGCCGTACTCGGCGGGGCGGTGCACGTCGACGATCGTGCGCCGGACGATCCAGAGCGGGTCGGTCTCGGACGCGCCGACGGCGGCGAGGTTGTCGGTGCCGATGTCCTGGAGATAGCGGGCGATGCCGTCGAGTCGCAGTCGCTTGCCGGTGTCGACGTCGCCGGTGCGGACGGTGCGCTCGGTGGAGAAGGGGTCCGCCTCCTCGGGCAGTTCCGTCAGCGGTCGTGTCCGAGGCAGGTCGGTGCTCGGCGTCGACGTGGCCATGTATCCCCCCGGTTCGGATGTCCGATCGTGCGATTCTCGCAGCTTCGGCGGGTGGGTCGCAGGTTCTCTTGCGAACCCGCGGTGGCAGCCGCTACAGTCGAATTAACTGTTACGGATCGTTACATGAAAATCGCGGACGCTCCGCCCGGCTGCCGAGGACTCTTCCCATGGCCTATGTGATCACCCAGACCTGCTGCAACGACGCGAGCTGCGTCGCGGTCTGCCCCGTGAACTGCATCCACCCCTCGCCGGACGAGCCCGAGTTCGCCACCGCCGAGATGCTGCACATCGATCCGAAGACCTGCATCGACTGCGGCGCCTGCGCCGACGCGTGCCCGGTCGAGGCGATCCTGCCCGACGACAAGCTCGATCCCTCCCAGAAGCGGTTCGCCGAGATCAACGCGGCCTGGTACGAGGACCACCCGGCGCCGGAGGGGTGGCAGCCCCTCGTGCCTGTTCCGGCGCCTCCGCGCGATCGCGGAACGCTGCGGGTCGCCATCGTCGGCGCCGGCCCCGCGGCCTGCTACGCCGCCCAGGAACTGCTCGAACGGTCCGACGTCGAGGTCGAGATGTTCGACCGGCTCCCGACTCCCTTCGGTCTCGTGCGCGCCGGTGTCGCCCCCGATCATCCGGGGACCAAGGCGGTCACGGAATCGTTCGAATGGTCGTTCCGGCGCGAGGAGTTCGCCCTGCACCTCGCCACCGAGATCGGACGCGACATCACTCACGCCGAACTGCTCGAGCATCACCACGCCGTGATCTATGCGACCGGTGCGTCGTCCGACCGCCGACTCGGGATCGCGGGCGAGGACCTGCCCGGCAGCCACGCCGCCACCGAGTTCGTCGCCTGGTACAACGGCCACCCCGACTACGCCGACCGCACCTTCGATCTGTCCGGCGAACGCGCCGTCATCGTCGGCAACGGCAACGTCGCCCTCGATGTCGCGCGGATCCTCACCATGGACGTCGACGAACTGGCGCGCACCGACATCGCCGACCACGCTTTGAAGGCGCTGCGGGAGAGCAACATCCGCGAGGTCGTCCTGCTCGGCCGACGCGGCCCGGCGCAGGCCGCGTACAGCAATCCGGAGTTCCTCGCACTCGGCGACCTCACCGGGGTGGACGTCGTCGTCGACGACGCCGACCTCGAACTCGATCCGGTGAGCACCCGGGCCGTGGAGGAGGACGCCGCGACCGCGCTGCGTGTCCGTCTCGCCCGTGAGTACGCCGGACGGCCCGTCCGTCCCGGGCACCGCCGCATCGTCTTCCGGTACCTCGCCGCGCCGAGTGAACTGCTCGGCGACGACCACGTGACCGGCGTGCGGATCGAACGCACCGAACTCGTCGACGACGGTGGCGCCTCACCGCCCGCCCCACCGGCCGGTTCGAGGACTCACCCGCCACGCTCGTACTCCGGTCGATCGGCTATCGCGGCGTTCCGCTTCCGGGTGTGCCCTTCGACGACGTCCGCGGGGTCGTTCCCAACACCGGCGGTCGTGTGGGCGCGGCGTCTACGTCACCGGGTGGGCCAAGCGCGGGCCGAGCGGCGTCATCGGCACCAACAAGGGATGCGCGAAGGAGACCGTCGCGGCGCTGCTGGCCGACTTCGACTCCGGTGCACTCGCCGCTCCCCGCGGAGACCGCCGGGCGCTGAACCGGTTGCTCACACAGCGCAGGCCCGATCGAGTGGACCTGCACGGCTGGAAGACCATCGACGCCGCCGAGCGGCAGGCCGGACGAGCCAGGCCGGCCCCGCGTCAAGATCACCGATCGCGAGACCCTCGTCGAACTCGGTCGTCGCCGACGCCGTCTTCCGCTGCTCGCCTCGTTGCGCCGCTGACCGAGCTGCGGGTGACGCAGGTCGCGGCCCGCCCGGGCGTTCGTCGATAGGCTCGGGAGAACCGAATCCCGACCCGAACGGACATGTGCATGAGCAGCGACAATCTCGACCGCACGGCGCTCACACGCCGCACTCTCATCGGCGGCGCCGGTGTGGTGGCGGCCGGCGCGGCCCTCACGGCCTGCGGATCCGTCCGGCTG
>LATQ01000001.1:661140-663832 GCA_001017865.1 Rhodococcus sp. IITR03 | reverse complement strand
CCCGCGCCACCCTCGCCGCCGCACCCGAGTCGCGAGCGCGCGGCGCGGCTGCCGGGTCGTGGGACGGGGAGTTCATCTTCATCGAGCCGATGATGACGCGGGAGTGGCCGGCGACGAAGCCGTCCCTGCGGGAAGTCGTGAAACAACCGTCGTCCTACCGGCGGACCGGCTACTACCCGACGGTGTACACGGTCGACTTCGACGAACAGACGGACGAGTATGTCGTCGCGCTGTCGGGACTGACGATGCGCGAGGCGTCGTAGGGACCGCGAAGATGCCTCGGCGACGCGCTGATGCGAGACTGGGCAGCGTGCTGCGAATGGGGTTGACCGGAGGAATCGGCGCGGGCAAGTCGACCGTCGCCAAGGAGCTTGTCGAACTCGGGGCGGTGATCGTCGACTCCGATGTCGTCGCCCGGGAGATCGTCGCTCCCGGCTCCGAGGGACTCGCCGAGCTCGTCGACGCCTTCGGTGAGGACATCCTGCAGCCCGACGGCACCCTCGACCGCCCGGCCCTGGCGGCGAAAGCGTTCGCCAGCGAGGATGCCCGCGCGGTTCTCAACGCCATCACCCATCCCCGGGTCGCGCCGTACCGCCGAGCTGGTCGCCGCTGCGCCCGACGACGCGGTGGTCGTGCAGGACATCCCGCTGCTCGTCGAGGGCGGGATGGCGCCGGCCTTCCACCTCGTCGCCGTCGTGCATGCCGACGAGACGGAGCGGATCCGGCGCCTCGTCGAACTGCGCGGCATGCCCGAGGCGGACGCCCGCGCGCGGATCGCGGCGCAGGCGACGGAGGAGCAGCGGCGCGAGGTCGCCGATGTGTGGCTCGACAACACCGGTGATCAGCAGGTGCTGGTCGAACAGGTCCGGACGCTGTGGAACGACCGCCTGGTGCCGTTCGAGAAGAATCTGCGCACCGGCACGGTGGTCGGGGTTGATCCGGTGCTCGTGCCGCGCGCGAGGAGTGGCATCGACAGGCGCAGCGGCTCATCGCCCGGCTGGCCCTCGCAGCCGGGGGCGCAGCAAGCGCATCGACCACGTGGGCTCCACCGCGGTGCCCGGCCTGGCCGCGCGTCGACGTCATCGACCTGCAGATCACCGTCGGCGACCTCGCGGCCGCCGACGCGCTCGCACCCGCGCTGGCCGCTGCGGGCTTCCCGGGCATCGACGATGTGGTGACCGACGAACCGAAGCCGTCCTACGGTGCCGGGGGAGAGACCGACCCGGCGGTCTGGGAGATGCGGTTGCACGGCAGCGCCGATCCCGGTCGTCCGGCGCGGGTGGCGGTCCGGGTGGACGGCTGGCCCGCCCAGCAGTTCGCGTTGCTGCTGCGCGACTGGCTGTCCGCGGTCGACACCGCGAGGCGCGAGTACGCCGACCTCAAGGCCGATGCCGCCACTGAAGCGGCACAGAAGTCGGATCCTGCCGAGGCGGCCGCGACCTACGCGGCGCTCAAGGCACCGTGGTTCGACCGGGCGCATCATGCGCGTGGGAGTGGGCCGAGAGCACCGGCTGGTCGGCCTAGGGAGTCCGGATCCCGGGCGGAGACCCGCCCGGGAATCTTCCGGACGCTCCGTCCGTTAAAATAGTTGACAGTTCAACTACTTGACGGAGGTTCGACCGTGCAGTTCGGCATCTTCACCATCGGCGACGTCACGCGCGACCCCACGACGGGCCGGGTCCCCACCGAACACGAGCGCATCGTCGCGATGACGAAGATCGCGCTGAAGGCCGAGGAGGTGGGTCTGGACGTCTTCGCGTCCGGCGAGCACCACAATCCACCCTTCGTCCCGTCCTCGCCGACGACGATGCTCGGCTGGATCGCCGCGAGGACCGAGAAGCTCATCCTCTCGACCGCGACCACCCTCATCACCACCAACGACCCGGTGAAGATCGCCGAGGACTTCGCGATGCTGCAGCACCTCTCCGGCGGCCGCGTCGACCTCATGATGGGACGCGGGAACACCGGACCGGTCTACCCGTGGTTCGGCAAGGACATCCGGCAGGGCATCCCGCTCGCCATCGAGAACTACCACCTGCTGCGACGGCTCTGGCGCGAACGCGTCGTCGACTGGGAGGGCAAGTTCCGCACACCGCTGCACGGCTACACCTCCACCCCGTGGCCGCTCGACGACACCCCGCCCTTCGTCTGGCACGGCTCCATCCGTTCGCCCGAGATCGCCGAGCAGGCCGCCTTCTACGGCGACGGCTTCTTCCACAACAACATCTTCTGGAACAAGGAACACATCCAGCAGATGATCGCCCTCTATCGGCAGCGGTTCGAGCAGTACGGTCACGGCGCCGCAGACCAGGCCATCGTCGGGCTCGGCGGCCAGGTGTTCATGGCGGGGACCGAGGCCGAGGCGAAGCGGATCTTCCGTCCCTATTTCGACAACGCTCCCGTCTACGGTCACGGCCCGTCGCTCGAGGACTTCTCGACGATGACACCGCTGACCGTCGGCACACCCGAGCAGGTCGTCGAACGCACGCTCGGCTTCGCGGACTACGCCGGCGACTACCAGCGTCAACTGTTCCTCATGGACCACGCCGGCCTGCCGCTCGACGTCGTGCTCGAACAGATCGAGATCCTCGGGCGAGAGGTCGTGCCCGTGCTGCGAACGGAATTCGAACGCCGTCGCCCCGCCCACGTGCCGTCCGGACCCGCCCACACACAGCACGCTCGGCCGCGCAGG
>LATQ01000001.1:657203-661040 GCA_001017865.1 Rhodococcus sp. IITR03 | reverse complement strand
CGCGAGCCCGGCGCGCCCGCCTCCTGAGACCACCCGCCCCACAGTCGAGACACCTCCGGCCGAGACTTCTTCGGCCCGAACACCATCGGAGACATCGTGAGCATGTGGACCACCCCCGAGCGCCTCGCCCTGCGCGAGACCGTCACCGGTTTCGTGAAGCGCGAGATCCTGCCCCGCCTCGACGACTGGGAGCGCGCCGGCGAACTCCGCGAACTGCACGTCGAGGCCGCGAAGATCGGCCTGCTCGGCGCGGGATTCCCCGAGGAGGTCGGTGGCTCCGGCGGTGACGGTGCCGACACGCTCACCGTGTGTGAGGCGTTCCACGAGGCGGGTGCCTCGGGCGGTGCGTTCGCGTCGCTGTTCACGTGCGGCATCGCGCTGCCGCACCTCATCGCGGCCGGTGATCCCGATCAGATCGACCGGTGGGTACGGCCCACTCTCGCAGGCGAACTCATCGGGTCCCTCGCGATCACCGAACCGGGCGGAGGATCGGACGTCGGCCATCTGACCACCACTGCGGTGCGCGACGGCGACCACTACGTCGTCAACGGCGCGAAGACCTACATCACCTCGGGATGCCGCGCCGACTTCGTGGTCACCGCCGTCCGCACCGGAGGTCCGGCGCCGGGGGAGTCTCGCTGCTCGTGATCGAGAAGGGCACACCGGGTTTCACCGTCTCCCGCAAGCTCGACAAGATGGGCTGGCGCGCGTCGGACACCGCCGAGTTGTCCTTCGCCGACGTCCGCGTACCGGTCACCAACCTCGTCGGCACGGAGAACACCGGATTTTGGCAGATCGCACAGGGTTTCGTCTCCGAGCGGATCGCCCTCGCCGCCCAGGCCTATTCGGGTGCGCAGCGGTGCCTGGACCTGACGGTCGCGTGGTGCCGCGACCGCGAGACCTTCGGCCGGCCACTGATCACCCGCCAGGCCGTGCAGCGCACGCTGTCCGAGATGGCGCGTCGCATCGACGTCGCGCGCGTCTACACCCGCCACGTCACCGAGCGCGCCGTGGCGGGGGAGACCGACCTGATCGCCGAGGTGTGTTTCGCGAAGAACACCGCGGTCGAGGCCGGCGAGTGGGTCGCCAACCAAGCGGTCCAGTTGTTCGGCGGCCTCGGGTACATGGCCGAATCCGAGGTCGAACGGCAGTACCGCGACATGCGCATCCTCGGCATCGGCGGTGGCACCACCGAGATCCTCACCGAACTCGCAGCCAAGCGGCTGGGTTACGGCGTCCGACCCACCTGATCCTTCACGCGACCGTCCACGGCCGCGCGTCCTCTCACCCGACCCGGAAGGCATCCTCGTGAGCATCATCGAGACCGAAGAACAGAAGGAACTGCGCGCTGCGGTAGCGGCTCTGGCCGAGCGCTACAACTACGTCGACTACGTACTTCCCAAGTCGCGCGCGCACCAGCCGCTCACCGAATTGTGGGCGGAGGCGGCCAAGCTCGGCTTCCTCGGCGTGAACCTTCCGGAGCAATACGGAGGCGGCGGCGCCGGCATCTACGAACTCGCGCTGGTGCAGGAGGAACTCTCCGCGAAGGGCGCCGGGCTGCTGCTCGTCGTGGTCTCGCCGGCCATCTGCGGCACGATCATCTCCAAGTACGGCACCGACGCCCAGAAGCAGGAATGGCTGCCCGGGCTCGCCGACGGCTCCCGCATCATGGCCTTCGGCATCACCGAGGCCGATGCCGGATCCAACTCGCACAACATCACCACGATCGCGCGCCGTGACGGTGACGACTGGATCCTCTCCGGCAGCAAGGTGTACATCTCCGGTGTCGACCAGGCCGACGCCGTGCTCGTCGTCTCCCGCACCGAGGACGCGAAGACCGGCAAGCTCCGTCCGGCCCTGTTCATCGTGCCGACCGACGCTCCGGGCTTCACGAAGACGCCCATGGAGATGGACATCCTCGAGCCGGACTACCAGTTCTCCCTGTTCTTCGACGACGTCCGGCTTCCCGCCGACGCACTCGTCGGTGAGCCGGAGGCCGCGCTCATGCAGCTGTTCGCCGGACTGAACCCCGAGCGGATCATGGGCGCGGCGATGGCGGTGGGTATGGGCCGGTACGCCCTCGACGCCGCGGTGCGCTACGCCAACGAGCGGACCGTCTGGAAACAGCCCATCGGTGCGCACCAGGCATCGCGCACCCGCTGGCGCAGCGCAAGATCGAGCTCGAACTCGCCAAGCTCATGATGCAGAAGGCCGCCGTCCTCTACGACAGCGGCGACGACTTCGGGGCCGCCGAGGCCGCGAACATGGCCAAGTACGCCGCGGGTGAGGCCGCGATCGCCTCGCTGGACCAGGCGATCCAGACCCACGGCGGTGCCGGTCTCACCCGGGAGTACGGCCTCGCGGCGATGCTCGGCGCCGCGCGCATCGCACGCGTGGCGCCGGTCAGCCGGGAGATGATCCTCAACTTCGTGGCCCAACACTCGCTGGGCCTGCCGAAGTCGTACTAGGCCGACGCTTCGGTGTTCGATGCTTCCGAGTCGGACACTTCCGGGTTCGATACCTCGGACCCGGAGGTTCCGACGTTCGGCGGGAAGGAATCCGGCGGGAAGAGGCCCTTGGCTTCCTCCGCCGGAAGCAGGGTGCCCAGTAGGTAAGCGAGGGACCACCGCAACGAGCTCACGTCCTGCAGCGGCACGGTCTGCTGGTAGCCCACGAGCGTGTACAGGGCCAGTCGCGCGAACCGCTCGGCCTGTTCCCTCGAACCGAGGTACCGGGCCACCGCTTCGGCCACCACCGCGTACCGCAGGTCGTCGACCTTGCTCTGCACCTCGTAGACGCCGGAGTCGCTGTGCGACCAACCGCGGATCGCGGACTCGGCGGAGTGGGGGAGGCTGCACGCGAATTCGACGAGCAACCGGAGCCGCCGGGTCATCGAACCCTCGAGGCGCGCCGCGGCGGCGAGCTGGAGCGTCTGGCTCTCGAGCCAGTGCTGGAGGAATTCGGTCTTGAACTGCGCCCAGCTCTCGAAATAGTTGTAGAACGAGCCGGTCGTCACCTCGAGGTGACTGCACAACCGTGCCTGCTTGAGTCCGGCATGGTCGTTGGTGGCCAGGATGGCCAGCGCGGCGTCGAAGTAGTCCTCGCGCCTGACGATGGTCGCCACGTGGTGCTCCCCCTTTCACCCCGACCTGTTATACGAGTGTACGGATGATGAGCTTTGCGTACGGTCTCGGGGTCGCACGAATACCCGCACGGCGGAAGATCAGTCGTGACGGAACGGTCGTGACCAGGGGGTCGTGACAGGACAGCCAGGAACAGGAGTCCCGATGGCGCGAGAACCGAAGCAGGACCGCAGCCGCGCCACGCGGCGGCGACTGCTCGAGGCGACGATCGACTGCCTCGTCGAATCCGGTTGGGCTGCAACCACAGTGAGTGTGGTCGCCGAGCGGGCAGGAGTGTCGCGCGGGGCCACCCAGCATCATTTCCCGACCCGGGAGGATCTCATCACCGCATCGCTCGAGTTCATGTTCGACAGTCGCATCGAACGGGTCCGCACCGAGCCGTTCGACGTGCCCGAGGCGTCGGCCGCACGGAGGCGGTGGTCGAGCGCATCGTCGACCAGTGCACCGGCAACATGTTCAAGGCCGCCCTGCAGGTGTGGACGGCCGCGGCGGCCGATCCGGCTCTGCGCGAGATGCTCCTGCCGCTCGAGGAGAAGTTCGGGCGTGTCTCGCACGCCGTGGCCGTCGAGCAGCTCGGTGCCGACGACACCGACCCGGTCGTGCACCGGACGGTGCAGGCGACCTGGATCTCGCGCGCGCTCGGCCTGGCCGACGTGCACGGAGACTCGCGCGCGGCGATCGTCGGCACTGGCCG
>LATQ01000001.1:641964-657103 GCA_001017865.1 Rhodococcus sp. IITR03 | reverse complement strand
GTCCAACCGCTACTACCTGGCTTCTCGCCCCGGCCGCAGGGTGGCGGACGGGCAGCGATCGATGATCGGGCCGTGTTCACCGCGATCGTCTACGTGCTCACCAGCGGGTGCGCGTGGCGGTACCTGCCACCGTCGTTCGGGGTCAGCGTCCCGACCGCGCACCGCCGCTTCACCACCTGGCTCGGGCCGGGGTGTTCGACGAGCTGCACCGCCGGTCCTCGATCGGCTCGGTGCCGGCGGGGACCTGGACTGGTCCGCCGCGTCCCACGCATCGCCCGCCGCGGCGTTGCCGACTGACCATCCGCTACGAGCACCACGGCGAGAACTTCGCTGCCTTCCTCCGACTCGCCGCGGCGTCGACCTGCTTCGAGAAACTCGCTGAATGAGACATTCTCTGAAACAGGAAAGGTACTAACGGAACTCTGCCGATGTCAGAGTGTTGAGGAAGGGCCGACATCAAGTCCTGCCACTTCTACGTGACCCATATGGAAGCCCTCATTCGGGGTATCGATCAGTCGGCGGCGCGCTTACGCGGCCGACCACGCCGCGCCGTCTTCTTGACCGGGGCTCTCCGTCGCGGCTCGGTTTGCTGAGGCTCGTCCTCGTCCTCGCCCTCATCCTCATCCTCATCCGAGTCCTCATCCGAACCTTCGGTGGTGTCCGCTTCCTCGTCCTCCTCCTCGTCCGCATCGGCTTGTGGACTGTCGGATGGGGCGTCGCGCCAACTGAATTCGACTTCAATCTCGACCTGGTCGCCGTCCACCTCGATCTCGAGTTCCCATTCGAGTCGGTCGGCGACGACGAGCGAAATGGTGTCACCGCCCGAGTCCAGTTCCACTTCGGATCCCGTCGCCAAGCGCGGCCGAGTGCGATCAACCGCTCGGACGCCTGCTTGCGGGAAAGTTCGGCCTTCTGCTTGATCTCCAGCTTCGGCACGGCAACTCCTGACCTCGGTGAAGTATGCATCCACGGTATCTGCCGCGAGGTAGGCAGGAGTCGTGAACGAGGAGTCGTGACGATTTCGAGGTTCGTCGTCCTGGCAAGTTACGTGCGCGCGACCGATCGCGGCGAAGAGTACCTCCGGGCGGGCTTGGACTTGCGGTGTCGCAGGCCTGCCGATGATGTCGGGCCCGGTGCCTTGCCGGTGCCGGTTCGTGGGGCGATGGTTCTGTTCGTGTTGTGACGGTCGACGGTGCGGTCGGTGGTTCTTCTGTCAGGAGTTGTCATGGCCCGTTCCGTTCGAGATGAAGAAGACCGTTCGCCGGCCGATGAGGTGACGCTGCGCGACCTCGAGATGGTGGTGCAGGCACGGATCGGCCGATGTGCGGACGCAGATGCCGTCGAGTTCGGGAGCAGGCGAGGAGCCGCAGAGCCGGCCGGGCGATCCGACGTGCCGGATGGGAGGCGTCGTCACCGCACACGACGGTGATTCCACTCTTGGCCCGCCGGGTTACGGCCAGGGCCGCGCGAAACAGTCATGAGTGCTTGCTCCGAGAGCAGCGGCATGTGACGCTGACCACATGGTGGAGTCGCGTGCACTTCTCGACGGTCTCTCTCCGCTCGTTCCTCAACGGGCAGGCAAACCGGTCCAGGAAGGGATCGCGTGAACCGCGTCGTGCGAATCGGCAACTGCTCCGGTTTCTACGGCGACCGTCTGTCGGCGATGCGCGAGATGCTCGAAGGCGGCGAACTCGACTATGTGACCGGCGACTACCTCGCCGAACTGACGATGCTCATCCTCGGTCGTGACCGTCTGAAGAATCCGGAACTCGGTTACGCCAAGACGTTCCTGCGGCAGGCCGAGGACTGCATGGGGCTCGCCCTCGACAAGGGGGTGCGGATCGTCGCGAACGCCGGTGGTCTCAACCCTGCGGGTCTGGCCGCGGCGCTGCGCACGGTTGCGGATCGGCTCGGTCTGTCACCACGCATCGCCCATGTCGAAGGCGACGATCTCCTCGCTCGCATCGACGAGTTCGGTTTCGAGGCCGACCCGCGCCCGCTGACCGCCAACGCGTATCTCGGTGCGTGGGGCATTACGCGGTGCCTCGACGCCGGAGCCGATATCGTCGTGACCGGGCGAGTCACCGACGCATCGGTGATCGTCGGTCCCGCCGCCGCCCACTTCGGTTGGGCTCCTGAAGACGTCGATGCACTCGCGGGTGCTGTTGTCGCCGGGCACGTCATCGAATGCGGTACCCAGGCGACCGGCGGAAACTATGCGTTCTTCACCGAACTCGACGATCTCGTCCGCCCGGGATTTCCCATCGCCGAGATCGAGGCCGATGGCGCGGCCACGATCACGAAGCACACGGGCACCGGAGGAGCCGTCACCGTCGGTACGGTCACCGCACAACTGCTGTACGAGGTGACGGGCGGACGCTACGCGAACCCCGACGTCACCGCGCGCCTCGACACCGTCACGCTGAGCCGGGAAGCACTCGATCGTGTCCGTATCACCGGTGTGAAGGGCGAGTCGCCCCCACCGACTCTGAAGGTGTGTCTCAACGCCCTTGCCGGGTTCTACAACGAGGTCGTCTTCGTCCTGACCGGACTGGATATCGACGCAAAGGCCCAGTTGGTGCGATCTCAGATGGAATCGAGTCTGCCGAGACGGCCTGCCGAACTCGAATGGCTCTCGCTCGCACCGACCGTGCCGATGCCGATACGGAGGAAACCGCGAGTGCTCTGCTGCGCTGCACTGCGCGCGATCCCGATCCCGACGTCGTCGGACGCGCATTCACCTCCACGGCGGTCGAGTTCGCCCTTGCAAGCTACCCCGGGTTCTTCGTCACCGCTCCGCCCGGCTCAGGCACCGCCTACGGTGTCTACACGGCCGAGTACGTCGAGGCGACGCGTGTGCCGCACATCGCGGTGCTGTCCGACGGCACCCGCGTCGACATCCCGGCCGCGGCGACCACCCGGGCCCTCGAACCATTGCCGGACCCGAGTGTGCCCGCGCCGCTGTCGCCCGGACAGACTCGCCGCGTTCCGCTCGGCACGATCGCCGGTGCCCGAAGCGGCGACAAGGGCGGTGACGCCAATATCGGGGTGTGGGTCCGATCCGACGACGAATGGCAATGGCTTGCAAACACTCTCACCGTCGACACACTGAAGGAACTGCTCCCCGAAATCGAACCTTTGTCCGTCACGCGTCATCTGCTTCCGAATCTGTGGGCGGTGAACTTCGTGATCGAGGGAATTCTCGGTCGTGGCGTCGCCTCCCGTGCCCGCTTCGACCCGCAGGCCAAGGGCCTCGGTGAATGGTTGCGCGCCCGATACATCGACATCCCCACCGTCCTGTTGGAGAAGCATTCGTGAGCACCTTGATCTCGACCCTCGATCCCGGCTCCACCGAATACGCCGCGGCCGCCGAGACGATGCGTGCTCGTCTGGCCGAACTCGACATCGAACACGGCAAGGCCCTTGCCGGCGGGGGAGAGAAGTACGTCCGGCGCCACCACGACCGGGGCAAGCTGCTTGCGCGGGAGAGGATCGAACTGCTCCTCGACCCCGACTCGCCGTTCCTCGAACTGTCACCGCTCGCGGCCTGGGGCACCGAGTTTCCCGTCGGCGGCAGCGTCGTCACAGGCATCGGTGTGTCGAAGGCGTCGAATGTGTCATCGTGGCCACCGACCCCACCGTGCGCGGGGGAACCAGCAATCCGTGGACGCTCCGCAAGACGTTGCGTGCCGACGACATCGCCCTGCAGAACCGGATGCCGCTGATCTCCCTCGTCGAATCCGGCGGCGCGGATCTGCCCACGCAGAAGGAAGTGTTCATCCCCGGTGGCCGGCTCTTCCGCGATCTGACCCGGTTGTCGGCGGCAGGCATATCCACCATCGCGGTGGTGTTCGGCAATTCGACCGCGGGCGGCGCATACATCCCCGGTATGTCCGACCACGTGGTGATGATAGAGATGCGGTCGAAGGTGTTCCTCGCCGGTCCGCCGCTGGTGAAGATGGCCACCGGAGAAGAATCGGACGACGAGTCACTCGGCGGCGCGAGATGCACGCCCGTATCTCGGGTCTGGCCGACCACTTCGCGGTCGACGAACAGGACGCGGTGCGTATCGGTCGCAGCATCGTGCGACGCCTCAACCACCGCAAGGCCGGCCCGGCGCCCCAGGCGGACGTACGCGAACCCCGGTACGACGCCGAGGAGCTGCTCGGGATCGTCCCCGAGGATCTTCGGCAGCCCTTCGATCCGCGGGAGGTCATCGCTCGCGTCGTCGACGATTCCGACTTCGACGAGTTCAAACCGCTCTACGGGTCGTCGCTCGTGACCGGGTGGGCACAGGTGCACGGCTATCCGATCGGGATCCTCGCCAACGCGCGCGGCGTGCTGTTCAACGAGGAATCCCAGAAGGCAGCCCAGTTCATCCAACTCGCCAACCGTGCCGATACGCCGCTGTTGTTCCTGCACAACACCACCGGATACATGGTGGGCCGAGAATACGAGGAGCGCGGCATGATCAAGCACGGGGCGATGATGATCAACGCGGTCGCCAACTCGACGGTGCCGCACATCTCCATACTGATCGGCGCATCCTACGGTGCCGGTCACTACGGCATGTGCGGACGGGCTTTCGATCCGCGGTTCCTGTTCGCGTGGCCCAGCGCCAAATCTGCGGTCATGGGCGGTGCCCAATTGGCCGGGGTCATCTCCCTCGTGGGCCGTGCAGCTGCGCAGGCGCGCGGCCAGGCCTTCGACGAAGCCGCCGACGAGGCGATGCGAGCGGCCGTCGAGAACCAGATCGAAGCCGAATCGCTGCCGATGTTCCTGTCCGGTCGTCTCTACGACGACGGCATCATCGACCCCCGCGATACCCGCACCGTGCTGGGACTGTGCTTGTCGGTCGTTGCCACCGCCCCGATCAGTGGTGCCGAATCCTTCGGCGTCTTCCGGATGTGAGGTTCCCGTGACCGAATCGACCATCACCACGGTGCTCGTGGCGAATCGCGGCGAGATCGCCCGCCGCGTGTTCGCGTCGTGCCGTCGGGCCGGACTCGGGGCGATCGCCGTGTTCTCCGATGCCGACGCCAACAGTCCGCACGTCGGCGACGCCGATGCCGCCGTGCGACTTCCGGGAGTCACTCCCGCCGAGACCTACCTCGACGGGAAGAAGATCGTCGCCGCTGCGTTGGCGACGGGTGCCGACGCGGTCCATCCGGGTTACGGATTCCTTTCCGAGAACGCACGATTCGCGCGCGCAGTGCTCGAGGCGGGATTGATCTGGATCGGACCGCTTCCCGAGTCGATCGAACGGATGGGCTCGAAGGTCGAAGCCAAGAAGATCATGCCGACGCCGGTGTCCCTGTTCTCGCCGAACTCGACCCCGCCGACATCACCGACGCCGACCTCCCGGTGCTCGTCAAGGCATCCGCAGGTGGTGGAGGGCGCGGAATGCGGGTGGTGCGGACATTGGCCGACCTGCAGAGGCAACTCGACGCGGCCCGCCGGGAAGCCGGGTCGGCGTTCGGCGACCCGACGGTGTTCTGCGAGCGGTATCTCGAGAACGGGCGGCACATCGAGGTCCAGATCCTCGCGGACCGCTACGGCACGGTGTGGGCGGTGGGCGAACGCGAATGCTCGATCCAACGTCGCCACCAGAAGGTGATCGAGGAGGCACCCTCGCCACTCGTCGACAGGATCGAGGGGATGCGTCCACGCCTGTTCGACGCCGCGCGCGCGCCGCTCAGGCCATCGGGTACGAAGGCGCCGGCACCGTCGAGTTCCTCGCGGACCGCTCGGGCAAGTTCCACTTCCTGGAGATGAACACGCGGCTGCAGGTCGAACATCCCGTCACCGAATGCACGACCGGGCTCGATCTCGTCGACCTCCAGTTCCGAATCGCCGACGGTGACCCTCTCGACCCCGAACCACCACCCGTGCACGGTCACTCCGTCGAGGCCAGGCTCTACGCCGAGGATCCGGCCCGGGATTGGCAACCGCAGTCCGGCACCGTGCACCGTTTCGCGCTGCCGCAAGAGGCACGTGAATTCGACGTGCTCCGGCACACCGGTGTGCGCGTCGATTCCGGTGTCATCGCGGGATCGGAGGTCGGGGTCCACTACGACGCCATGCTTGCCAAGGTCATCTCGTACGCGCCGACCCGCGACCGCGCTGTGCGTCTGCTGGCGTCGACGTTGACGCGCACCGAGATCCACGGCATCGTCACCAACCGCGATCTCCTCGTCGCGGTGCTCAGGCATCCCGCTTTCGGTGCAGGGGAGACCGACACCGCCTTCTTCGACACCCACGGATTCGCGGAACTGTCGGCCCCGCTCGCCTCCGCGCACGCGGAAGCGGTGTCTGCGATCGCCGCTGCTCTGGCGGAGTCGGCTGCCAACCGCGCCGCTGCCGCGGTGAATGCGAGACTGCCTCGGGATGGCGGAATCTGCCTCGCAGCCGCAGGTCAAACGATTCTCCGGCGTGCACGGCGACCATGAGGTGCGCTACCGGATCACGCGCGACGGTGTCCACGTCGACGGCGGTGACGACCTCGGCGTCGTCGGCTTCACACCGGACCGGGTGGTTCTGGACGTCGACGGTGTCCGCCTGCATTTCGCTGTGGCGCGGTACGGCGACGCGGTGTACGTCGACTCGTCGCTCGGACCGGTGCGCCTGACCGCGGCGCCGCGCTTCGTCGACCCCACCGCCCGGATCGCTGCCGGATCACTACTCGCGCCCATGCCGGGATCGGTGATCAGGCTCGGCGCTGCCGTCGGCGATGTGGTGGACGCGGGCCAACCTCTCGTATGGCTCGAAGCGATGAAGATGGAGCACACCGTCACCGCACCCACCGGCGGCACCGTCACGACGCTCGCCGTCGAGGTCGGCGATCAGGTCGCCGTCGGTGCCGTCCTCGCTGTCGTCATGCCCCACGGCGAGTCCGCACCGGTCGAGAGCCCCGACGGTAAAGGGGGACACCACATCGAGGAGTTGTCATGACCGAACCCGATCCGGTGGTGGTGCGCTACGCCGTCGACCACGGCGCTGCGACACTGACCCTCGACTCACCGCACAACCGCAACGCTCTATCGGTACCGCTGCTGACCCAACTGAGACGCGGACTCGTCGACGCGGCCGCCGATCCCGACGTCCGCGCGATCGTCCTCACCCATACCGGTGGAATATTCTGTGCTGGAGCGGATCTGAGCGGATCTTCCGGATCCGCGCAGGAGACGGCTGCCGCACGCACCCGCGACATGACGGCCTTGCTCCGGCAGATCCTGGAGCTCCCCAAGCCGGTCCTGGCCCGCATCGACGGGCACGTCCGCGCCGGCGGTATGGGTCTGATCGGGGCCTGCGACATCGTCGTCGCCGGGCCGGCGTCGA
The DNA here is from genome assembly GCA_001017865.1 of Rhodococcus sp. IITR03. Next base: position 649,765 of record LATQ01000001.1, on the reverse strand, counting down.
CCTTCGCACTTACCGAGGCACGGCTCGGTCTGGCCGCCTCGATCATTTCTTTGACGGTGCTCCCGCGATTGTCGCCGCGCGCGGCGGCACGGTACTTCCTGACCGGCGAACGGTTCGGTCCCGAGGAGGCGTGCTCCGAGGGTCTCGTCACCCTGTCGGTGGCCGATACCGACGCTGTCCTAGTGGAGTTGCTCGCGGAGATCCGTGCATGCTCACCCCAGGGTCTGGCCGAGTCGAAACGTCTCGTCACGCAGCGGATCCTCGAGGACTTCGATCGTTACGGAGACGACCTGGCAGCACGTTCGGCACGGATGTTCGGTTCCGAGGAAGCCGCGGAGGGGATGACGGCGTTCCTGCAGAAGCGGCGCCCGTGGTGGGACATTCGGTGAGAGCGTGTCACCCGAGAGCGTATGCGCATCTCCAGTCATCCGGCCGAGCACAGGCCCCCGTCCGGACAGAACATCGACCATGCGGCGTTGTAACCGCTGGTCACTGTCCTTTGGCACGAGCTACCGGGTGTGAACGGCCCACCGCAGTCGAGTCCGTTGAGATAGTTGCCCGCATCGGGCGCGGCCGTGACCGTGACGACCGTCCCTACTGGAAAATTCGCGTGACACGAGCCGGACAACACCTGATCCGGGCCGCTCTTGTGCTCGTAGGGAAAGCCCGGAGGAGAAACCAGACGGCAATTGGTCCCCCCGGGATTGCTGGTCACAGTGCCGCTTCCCCAACCGTCGATCCAGACGTACAACGTGCCTGTCGTCTGTGCGACGGCGGATGATGCGGCCGGTACGAGCGTCATTGCGCCACCCAGGAGCGCGGCGGCGACGAGCCGCGTGCCCCGGCGTCCGAAGTCGATGTTCATGATGCTCTGCTCCGAATCCGCCCAACCGGACGATTGCCTGTTCGACAGATTCAGCAGAACACCTGTCGCAGAAAAAGACTCATCCGAACAGATGAGATCGGACGGATAATCAGGAAGTCAGACAGGACAGCCGGGTGCGCTGCGCGGTACCCGCTACGGAAATGCCGAACGATGGTCACCGTCGACGAGTTCTCGGAGGTCGTTTCGGCTGTCTATGCCGCAGCGGTGACCCCAGAGCGGTGGGACAAAGCGCTCGTCGCGCTCGTAAACGTCTTCGGTGGAACGGGTGGAGGTATCGGTCTGGCATGGCCGAGCCCGAACAGAGCCGAGATGGTGTGCAATGTCGGTGTCGAACCCTCTGCCAGAAGAACCTACAACCAGTACTACGGCAGGCTCGATCACGTGGTGGCGGCCATCCGAGGAGGTCCGGTCGGAGTGGTCCGGACAGGCACGGAGTTGATACTCCCGCATACGGACTCGGAATTCCATGTCGACTGGATCCGCCCCAACGACCTGGAGGACGGGCTGTTCGTGCGGCTCACCGATGGTGCGATCTGCCACTGGCTCGGAATTGCGGCACCCCGACGTGGGCAACCGTTCGGTGATGCCGAGCGGAGTGCGACGCCGGGTTCTGCACCTCAACTCCGCGGCCGAACGTCTCCTCGCGACAGGCGATGGGCTCTCTATCGGTGCGTCGGGATCGATCAGTGCCATAGTTCCGTCTGTCGACCGTCGACTCCAGGGCCTCGCGGCCTGCGCTCTCGGAGACGGTCCCTCCGAGGCGCCCTCCGGTGGTTCCTTCGTGTGTCCAAGACCTTCGGGTCGGCGTGCCTACGTCGTTCACGTGGTGCCACTCCCTGCGGACATGGGACGGTGGGACACGACATGCCGCCGAGCTCTCGTCCTGATTATCGATCCGGCCCACGTACGGAAACTCGACAGCACCGTTCTACGGCAGCTCTACGGACTGACCAGGACCGAAGCGGACGTCGCAGTTCGTGTCCTCCGATGTGATGGTCTCCGGCCCGTCGCCGATGAACTCGAGGTCACGCTGCCGACCGTCCGAAGCCATCTCCAGCACGTCTTCGACAAGACGGACACGCATCGCCGAGCCGAACTCGTCCATCTCCTGTTGCAGAGCGGAATCGACCTCGATGTTCCGTGAAACTAGGGTGCGAGTCGGTAGTCGAGGCACGATGGGAGACGGTGTGGATCAGGTGACTTTCGCCGACGTGCAGGAAGCGGACGACCGAATCGATAATAGTGTCCGTCGAGCGACGGTCGCGCGTATCGGCATGGACACGAAGGTCGAAGGTGCCTCCTACGATCTGTATTTCGCACTGGAGTTCATGCAGCACACCGGATCGTTCAAAGCGCGCGGCGCGCAGAACTTCATCCGGGCGCACCGTGAACAGGGATCCCTGCCCGACGCCGGCGTCACGATCGCGTCCGGCGGCAATGCGGGACTGGCGTGTGCATGGGCAGCGCAGGAACACCGAGTTCCCGCTACCGTTTTCCTCCCCGAGACAGCCCCGCAGATCAAGGTGGATCGGTTGCGCAGTTACGGGCTGATGTGCGACTCGTCGGAGTGGAGTACGCCGAGGCACAATTCGCCTGTAGCGAGTTCGCGGCAGGCAGCGGAGCTCTGGTTTCCCATGCCTACGACCACCCGCTGATCGCGGCCGGTGCCGGAACGGTGATGACGGACGTCCTTTCCCAAGTCCCCGATCTGGACACAGTGGTGGTCGCGGTCGGTGGTGGGGGTCTGTTCTCCGGGGTCGCCGCCGTCGCACACCACTACGGCGTGCAGACCGTTGCTGTCGAACCGGAGAACTGCCGAGCGCTCAACGTCGCACTCGAGACGGGGAGTCCTGTCGATGTCCCCGTCGATTCGATCGCGGCGGACTCGCTGGGTGCCCGCCGTGTGTCCGCTATGGCCCTCGCGACCGCTCAGCACGCCCTGGTGCGGTCGATCCTCGTGTCCGATCAGGCGATCGTGCAGGCACGGCAATCACTGTGGGACGAGTACCGCTTGGCGGTCGAGCATGCAGCCGCGGGCGCACTGGCCGGCGCCCGCGGTGCAGGAGACTATCTCCCAGCGCCCGGTGAGAAGGTCTGCGTCATTCTGTGCGGAGCGAATACCGATCCTGCCGACCTCGTACCGGCAAGATGAGTGGTGTTCGGAGAACCGGCACCGTCACGGCTGCAGGCCCGATCGGATCGCGAACACGACCAGCTGTGCCCGGTCGCGAGCGCCGAGTTTGAGCATCGCGCGCGACACGTGCGTGCGTACGGTGTCGGGGCTGACGACCAACTCATCGGCGATCTCCTTGTTCGAGCGCCCCGTCGCGACCCACGCGACGACCTCACGTTCCCGCGCCGTGAGTTCCCCGATCCGGGGGTGCGGTTGCGCGGTGTCCTGCGTGTGGGCGAAGTGCTCGATCACGCGCCGGGTGACCGACGGTGCGAGCAGCGATCCGCCGTCGGCGACGACGCGCACGGCATCGAGCAGGGCCGTCGGCTCCGCGTCCTTGAGCAGGAATCCGCTTGCACCGGCGTGCAATGCATCGAAGACGTATTCGTCCAATTCGAAGGTCGTGAGCATCACGACGCGGACATCCCGTAGAGCAGGGTCGGCGGTGATCCGGCGCAGCACCTCGAGACCGTCCGGTGCGGGCATCCGGATGTCGCACAGTACGACGTCGGGGCGCGTGTGCGCCACAACTGCGAGTGCCTCGATTCCGCCGGCCGCCTCACCGACGACCTCGATATCCGGTTCGGAGGCGAACAGCGTCCGCAGTCCTACCCGGACGAGTGCCTGATCGTCGACGAGCACCACCCGCACGGTCACAGCGAGTCCTCCACACGCTCGGACGCACCGACGGGGAGCACCGCCCGCACGACGAATCCGCGTTCGGGTCCGGGCTCGGCGACGAGCGTTCCGCCGAGGGCTGCCGCGCGATCCTCCATCGCACGGAGTCCGAGTCCGCCGGTGGATGCGTCCGTCGCGCGGCCGTGCCCATCGTCGGCGACCCGCACGGTCACCGTCTGCCCTTCACACGCGATTTCGACGATCACCGTATTGGCCTGCGCATGCCGCAGAACGTTGGTCATCGCCTCCGCGACGATCGAATATGCGACGTGATCGACGTCGGCGGGCAGTTGACGCGCCGGCACCTTCACGTCGACGTCGAGTCCGGCGGCCCGGATCCGATCGACGAGGACCGGCAGGTCAGCGAGACCGCGTTGCGGGCGGCAGGCGGCGGTGTCGCCGGTGAGGGTCGTGAGTTCGGCGCGCAGTTCACCGAGCGCATCGCGACTCGTGTCGCGGATCGCGACCAGTGCGTCCCGCACCGCCCCGGGATCGCGCTCGAGCACGTGCAGTGCGACGCCGGCCTGCATCGCGATCACTGCAAGTCCGTGCCCGACGCCGCGTGCAGGTCGCGGGCGATCCGTAGTTGTTCCTCGGTCGCGGCGCGGCGGACGCGCTCGGCGTTCGCGTCCCGCCGTGCCGACCGCCAGAAACCCACCGCAGCGGCGGCGACGGCGAGGGCCGCAGTGCCGAGCGTCTGCCACATCGCGACCCACGCGGGATATCCGGCGACGACGACCCGTGCCGTCATCCCGGCGACCAGCGTGACGCCCACAATGAAGCCCGGGACAGTGAGCTCGCGGACCGGCCTCACACTTGCCGCACCGAACGCCGCCAGTGCGGGTAGGAGGAAGATCGGCCCGTCGGCGCCGCCCGTCGCGAAGTACACGCCCACGAGTGCAGGAGCTGCGATCAGGCTGTTCGGGGCCATCTTGTAGCGGTCAGCGCGACCCCGACGCATGCCGCTGCGAGTACCCCTGCACCGATCATGGCGGGCAGCGGTCGCATGCTGTTCGCCCCGAGCGTCGCTACGGTGATCAGGCAGCGAGAGTGACCGCGAACCCGACGCGCAGCATCACCGGGTCGGCGACCGCACGGCTGTGATCGATTCCCACATCTTCCGACGCTAGCCGCGCCGGTCGATCGACGCGGTGCGCATTCTGTACGCAATTCTGCGTAGCTCGATCACGCCCATCGGCGGACGACGCTGACGCCTTCCCGGACCACGATTGGAGCATGACCGAAGACACCCGCATCACCACCACCGACCCACCCGGGCGGAGGCACTCCACCGGGACCGATATCGTCGTGGAGACCTCGGCCCTGACCAAACGCTACGGCGATCGCGCCGCCGTCGATGCCGTCGACATGACCGTCCGACGCGGCGAGATCTACGGATTCCTCGGCCCCAACGGTGCGGGGAAGACCACGACGCTCCGCATGATCCTCGGCCTGATCCGCCCGACCTCCGGAACCGTCCGCGTCCTCGGCAGGCCGGCCGGATCCCGCGAAGCATCAGCGTCCACGGGCGCACTCATCGAAGGACCCGGTTTCTTCCCGTACCTGTCGGGACGCGCGAACCTCCGCACCCTCGCACGCCACCGCGGGCTGAGCGACCGATCCGTCGAGAAGGTGCTGGCTCGGGTCGGCCTCGTCGACCGTGGCGGTGACGCGTACAAGTCGTACTCGCTGGGGATGAAGCAGCGTCTTGGAGTTGCCGCGGCCCTGCTCGGTGACCCGGAGCTGATCGTGCTCGACGAACCAACCAACGGACTCGACCCGAGCGGCATGGCCGACATGCGTGCCCTCATCGTCGAACTCGCGCGGTCCGGGCACACGGTGATTCTGTCGAGCCACCTGCTCGGCGAGGTCCAGGAGATCTGCGACCGCGTCGGTGTGATCGCGAACGGGCGCCTGGTACGCGAATCGACCGTCTCCACCCTGCTCGGCGACGCGGTGCTGAAGGTTCGCGGCACGCCCGTGCATCGGGTGGTCTCGCTTGCGTCGGATCTCGCCGGCGAGAACGGGTTCGAGATCGACGGGGACTCGGTGCTGCTGGATCTGCCGCCCGATCGCGCCCCCGAGGTCGTCCGCACGCTCGTCGCCGACGGGGTGGATGTGTCGTCTATCGGCCCGGCGGAACGCACCCTCGAGGACGTGTTCTTCGAAATGACCACTGGTTCCACACCCACGAAGGGGGCGTGACATGTCCGCCTCGACACTCCGTTCGCACTCCGATTCAGCCTCACTTGCCGTACGGCACAACACCGTTGGTCGGAGCCTGCGTGCCGAGCTGTACCGGTTGCGTTCGTGGCCGGCGATGTGGGCGACCGCCGGCACGTGGTTCCTGCTCGCGATGGTTTTCGGCTACGTGTTCCCGTACGTCTCCTACACGACCGGAACTGCCGGGTTCTCCACGGAAGGAGAGCCGACCGAAGCGTTGCTGCAGAGCGTCCTGCCCGAGTCGATCCCCGACGTGCTGGTCCAGGGCACACCGTTGTTCGGTGGCGCGCTCGTGCTCGTCCTGGGTGCTCTCATCGCCGGGAACGGGTACAGCTGGGGGACGTGGAAAACCGTGTTAACCCATGGCCGTCTGCGCCCTACGATCGGCGCCCTGCTCGCTACTGCGGTGATCGTTGCCGCGATGGTGGTCGTCACCGCTGTGCTGTGCACGATCGTGTCCGTCTCGCTCGCCGCGATCGAATCACAACCGCTCACGATGCCGACGGCTGGCGCACTTCTTCGCTCCGCAGGTACGGCGTACCTCGTGTTCATGATGTGGGGAACGATCGGCTTCGCGCTCGGCACCTACGCCCGCAGTGCGGCGCTGTCGGTCGGCCTGGGTCTGGTGTGGACGCTCGTCGTCGAGAATCTGCTGCGAGGAGTCGGCTCCGCGTTGCAGCTCGTCCAGGACGTGACGGCCTTCCTGCCAGGAACCGCAGCCGGATCGCTCGTCGCGCGGTGACCGGGGGAGGGGAGGGCACACCCGGGGTGGTGGATGTGATCTCGGGACCGAGGGCGCTCATCACCGTGACGGCCTACATCCTCGTCGCGGTGGTGACTACGGGGATTCTGGTGCGGAGCCGGGATGTGAACTGAGTCCGGTGCTTGTGTTCAGGGACGAAGTTCGTCGACGCCCGGCCTCACGGGCGTCGGACCGGTTCCTCCGACCATCCGCGTCGCCGATTCCATGCTGGACCTGTAGGCGGTGCGGTCCGGGTGGGATAACCGGAACAGGGTCGGGGTACTCCATCGAGCATGACGACCAGCTCGAGGGCCCCGGTGATTCGAACCCCGACTTCTCTCCGTCCGCGCGGCGTAGCGATACTCCGGTCCCCCCATCCGGCGTGACACCGGATCCGGACGCTTCCAGCAGGCTGCATCCCGACGTCGCCCGTGGGAAAGGCATCAGGGCACCCGTACCGGGGCGTTGTGGACCGCTCTGATCGTCGGTATGTTGATCCTGCTGTTGCTGTTGGTGTTCATCCTGCAGAACCTGGACAGCGTCACCCTCGAATTGTTCGCGTGGGACTTCTCATTGCCGCTGGGGGTGGCATTGCTGTTCGCTGCGATCGCTGGAGCAGTGATCGTCGGACTCGCCGGCGGTCTGCGAATCTTGCAGCTCCGCCACGCTGCCAACCGGCAACGCGCACGTACCGTCCGGTAAGTCAGATCCCCGGCTGCAGTACACCCACGCCGGCCGCTCTTCCTTCGTAGAGTGAAAGACCTCGAGTGGGGAGAACGCCATGGCCGCCACAGGACCGATCGACACCTCTCCTGTGCGCGGCGGGGTGGCGGCCACGATCGGCGTCGAAGAAGAATTCGTCCTGGTCGATCCCCGTACCGGTCGTCCCCTCCTGCGCAGTCTCGACGTGATCGAGGCCGGGCGCGCACTCGGCATCGAGCTCGAGGTCGAGCTCTCCCCGTGTCAGGTCGAGACCGCCACTGCGGTATGTACACACCCGCAGGATCTACGCGAACAGCTGCGCCGCTCCCGCGCGACGGCCGCCGACGCCGCGGCGCGCGCAGGGATGCCGGCTCGTCGCGGTCGGGAACCCCATCGT
>LATQ01000001.1:631899-641864 GCA_001017865.1 Rhodococcus sp. IITR03 | reverse complement strand
GGTCTCGCGCGCGGCCTCGGCCTGCGACCGTGCTGACGGACGACTCGGCCCGCCGGCGGGAGATCGTCCGGCACTGGGCCGCGCAGCTCGACGAGGTGCTCGGGAGTCCTCGGGTCGTCGCACACAGGCGGGCCCGGCTCGGTAGTCTTCCCGCCATGCCTCTCCCGCGCATCGGAAGGACGGCGGCTGCCGTGGCGACGGCCGGTCTCATGGGTCTCGGTGCGGCGGCGTGCGGGAACTCCGACGACGCCGACAGGTCGAGGACCTCGCCGACCGCGTCCGTCACCGACCCCGGCCCGCTGTTCGACGAGTGCGGCGCGATGTCCGACGACGAGGTGGCGGCGGCCTTCGGTCTCGGCAGTTTCACGACGGTGACGCGCAACTCGGTGGGCTGCGAGTGGGAGATCTACGTCGGCGGCCCCAGTGTGAGCTTCTCGTGGTACCGGGGAAGTCCCATCGGTCGCGAACGCGCCGGCTCCGATCTCATCGGCAGGCCCGCCGCCGACGTCGAGATCGGGGGACGGTCCGGCTTCATGGGGTCCTATCAGAACGACCTGGGGCAGACGACGCTGTGCGAGATCGGCGTGGAGTTCGGCGGCGACTTCGTCCACTGGTCGGTCTCGTACTCGAACCTCACGCCCGTCGCCGACGCCTGCGTCGTCGCTCGCGGCCTGGCCACCACGAGTGTGGAAAGGGTGCAGAAGTGAACGCCCGCCGCTGGTGCGCCGCATTCGCGACCGTCCTCACGACGGGTGCTCTGCTCACCGGATGTACCCGCACCATCGAGGGGCGGGCCGTCCCGGAGGGATCGGCGGCGGCACGGGCGCCGAGTTCACCCGGCTGCTCACCGAGTGCGATGCCGTCGCCTACGAGAAGATCGCCGAGGCCGTGGGCGCGGACTACGTCTATCGCGGATTCTTCGGTGCGATCTGCCGCTGGGACGGTGAGGGACCCACGGGAGTAGTGAAGGTCACCTTCAACTGGTTCGAGACCGGTTCCCTCGACCACGAACGCGCCGCCGCCGAGGGACTCGGTTACGAGATCGAGAACACGACCATCGAGGCCGGCGGGCACTGCAGATGCGCCGACCCGGCGATCCGCTGTCGTGCGGGGTCAGTTCCGGGGCGTCGACGACCGGCATCTTCGGCTGGTGGGTGCAGTACACCTCCGGGGGAGCGGACCCGTGTGAAGCTGCTGCTACGTTGGCCCGGCTCACACTGAACCTCAGCAGTTGACGGTGTGTGCGGATCCTCGGGAGGGTGCGCGCTCCTCACTTTGACCTCATGCGCGCACGCCGGGTATCGTTGTGGGTCGTGTCCGGCATGCCCGGGCCGGTCTGTGTGCCTATGCGAGGTAGTGCCGTGCGCGCGGTCTGTGGATATCTGCAGGAGCGAGCCCCCGGCTGCCTGTGTGGGGGTACGCGACACACCCGACCTCGTGTGCACACGAGGGGCGAGTGCGGGGCAGCAGCTTTCTTGCCCCAACCGATGGATCCCTAATTTCAGAACAGCCGAGGTTGCTCGAAGTGAGCAGCTTCAGACAACGAAGAAAGCCGGTTAATGCCAACCATCAATCAGCTGGTCCGCAAGGGCCGCCGCGACAAGGCCGCCAAGGTCAAGAGCGCGGCGCTCAAGGGCAGCCCCCAGCGTCGCGGTGTGTGCACTCGCGTGTACACCACCACCCCGAAGAAGCCGAACTCGGCTCTCCGTAAGGTCGCCCGTGTGCGCCTGACCTCCCAGGTCGAGGTCACCGCCTACATCCCCGGTGAGGGCCACAACCTCCAGGAGCACTCGATGGTGCTCGTGCGTGGCGGTCGTGTGAAGGACCTCCCGGGTGTGCGCTACAAGATCATCCGCGGCTCGCTCGACACCCAGGGTGTCAAGAACCGCAAGCAGGCCCGCAGCCGCTACGGAGCGAAGAAGGAGAAGGGCTGATGCCACGTAAGGGTCCCGCTCCCAAGCGTCCGCTGATCGCCGATCCGGTCTACGGTTCGCCGCTGGTCACCCAGCTGGTCAACAAGATCCTGCTGGACGGCAAGAAGTCCACCGCCGAGCGCATCGTGTACCAGGCGCTCGAGCAGGCTCGCGAGAAGACCGGTACCGATCCGGTCGTCACCCTCAAGCGCGCGCTCGACAACGTCAAGCCCGCCCTCGAGGTCCGCAGCCGTCGCGTCGGTGGTGCCACCTACCAGGTGCCGGTCGAGGTTCGCCCCGGTCGTTCCACCACGCTCGCGCTGCGCTGGCTGGTGACGTTCTCGCGTCAGCGTCGCGAGAAGACCATGGTCGAGCGGCTCGCCAACGAGCTCCTCGACGCGAGCAACGGCCTCGGCGCCTCCGTGAAGCGCCGCGAGGACACGCACAAGATGGCTGAAGCCAACAAGGCGTTCGCGCACTACCGCTGGTGAGTCGTCGCCGACCGGGAGATGCCGTCATCACGGACCTCCCGGTCGGCTGCTCGCACAACTGTGTCGGTCCCGTAAAGGCCGGCTGACAACACAAGAACATGTGTCCGCACCCAAGGACCGACACGAGCTACGAGCGGGGTTACCTGTGGCACAGGAAGTGCTGACCGACCTGAACAAGGTCCGCAACATCGGCATCATGGCGCACATCGATGCCGGCAAGACCACCACCACCGAGCGCATCCTCTTCTACACCGGTGTCAACTACAAGATCGGTGAGACGCACGACGGTGCCTCGACCACCGACTGGATGGAGCAGGAGAAGGAGCGTGGTATCACCATCACCTCCGCTGCTGTGACCTGCTTCTGGAACAAGAACCAGATCAACATCATCGACACCCCCGGCCACGTCGACTTCACGGTCGAGGTCGAGCGGTCGCTGCGCGTCCTCGACGGCGCAGTCGCCGTGTTCGACGGCAAGGAGGGCGTCGAGCCCCAGTCCGAGCAGGTCTGGCGCCAGGCTGCCAAGTACGACGTTCCGCGCATCTGCTTCGTCAACAAGATGGACAAGATGGGCGCGGACTTCTACTTCACCGTGCAGACGATCATCGATCGCCTGGGCGCGAAGCCGCTGGTCCTCCAGCTCCCCATCGGTGCCGAGGATGCCTTCGACGGCGTCGTCGACCTCGTCGAGATGAAGGCGCTCACCTGGCGTGGCACCACCGACATCGGCACCGAGCCACGGTCGAGGAGATCCCGGCCGACCTCGCCGACAAGGCTGCCGAGTACCGCGAGAAGCTGCTCGAGACGGTCGCCGAGTCCGACGAAGAGCTCATGGAGAAGTACTTCGGCGGCGAGGAACTCACCGTCGCCGAGATCAAGGCGGCCATCCGCAAGATGACCGTCAACTCCGAGCTCTACCCGGTGCTGTGCGGCTCCGCCTTCAAGAACAAGGGCATCCAGCCATGCTCGACGCGGTCATCGACTACCTGCCGAACCCGCTCGACATCGGCGACGTCATCGGCCATCAGGTCGGGAACGAAGAAGAGGAGCTGCGTCGTAAGCCCTCGAAGGAGGAGCCCTTCTCTGCTCTCGCCTTCAAGATCGCTGCGCACCCCTTCTTCGGCAAGCTGACCTTCGTCCGCGTGTACTCCGGCCGGATCGACTCGGGCACCCAGGTGCTCAACTCGACCAAGGGCAAGAAGGAGCGCGTCGGCAAGCTGTTCCAGATGCACGCCAACAAGGAGAACCCGGTCGACGAGGCGGTCGCAGGCCACATCTACGCGATGATCGGCCTGAAGGACACCACGACCGGCGACACCCTGTGCGCGCAGGACGCCCCGATCGTCCTCGAGTCGATGACCTTCCCGGACCCGGTCATCCAGGTCTCCATCGAGCCGAAGTCGAAGGCCGACCAGGAGAAGCTGTCGACGGCCATCCAGAAGCTCGCCGAAGAGGACCCGACCTTCTCGGTCGAGCTCGACGACGAGACCGGCCAGACCGTCATCGGCGGTATGGGCGAGCTCCACCTCGACATCCTCGTCGACCGCATGAAGCGCGAGTTCAAGGTCGAGGCCAACGTCGGCAAGCCGCAGGTCGCGTACCGCGAGACGATCACCAAGCCGGTCGAGAAGCTCGAGTTCACGCACAAGAAGCAGACCGGTGGCTCGGGCCAGTTCGCAAAGGTCATCATCGGCCTCTCGCCGTTCGTCGGCGAGGACGGCGCGACCTACGAGTTCGAGAACAAGGTCACCGGCGGTCGCATCCCCCGCGAGTACATCCCGTCGGTCGACGCGGGTGCTCAGGACGCCATGCAGTACGGCGTGCTCGCCGGCTACCCGCTGGTGAACCTGAAGGTCACCCTCATCGACGGTGCGTACCACGACGTCGACTCGTCCGAAATGGCGTTCAAGATCGCCGGCTCGCAGGCACTGAAGGAAGCGGCCCGCAAGGCCGCCCCGGTGATCCTCGAGCCCTCATGGCGGTCGAGGTCACCACGCCCGAGGACTACATGGGTGAAGTGATCGGCGACCTGAACTCCCGCCGTGGCCAGATCCAGGCCATGGAGGAACGCAGTGGTGCCCGTGTCGTGAAGGCGCTGGTTCCGCTCTCGGAGATGTTCGGTTACATCGGCGATCTGCGGTCGAAGACCCAGGGTCGTGCGAACTTCTCCATGGTGTTCGATTCCTACGCAGAGGTTCCCTCGAACGTCGCGAAGGAAATCATCGCCAAGGCGACCGGCGAGTAGCCTCCGGGTTATCCCTCGGTCACCTGCACGACCAAGTAATACAAACCGCACTGCTGCATACAGCAAGCAACAACAGTCCAGGAGGACATCCAGTGGCGAAGGCGAAGTTCGAGCGGACCAAGCCGCACGTGAACATCGGCACCATCGGTCACGTCGACCACGGCAAGACCACCACCACGGCTGCGATCACCAAGGTGCTTGCCGACAAGTTCCCCGACCTGAACGAGAGCTTCGCTTTCGATCAGATCGACAAGGCACCTGAGGAGAAGGCTCGTGGTATCACGATCAACATCTCCCACGTCGAGTACCAGACCGACAAGCGCCACTACGCGCACGTCGACGCCCCGGGTCACGCGGACTACATCAAGAACATGATCACCGGTGCCGCCCAGATGGACGGCGCGATCCTGGTCGTGGCCGCCACCGACGGCCCGATGCCCCAGACGCGTGAGCACGTGCTGCTCGCCCGCCAGGTCGGCGTTCCCTACATCCTCGTCGCCCTGAACAAGGCCGACATGGTCGACGACGAGGAAATCCTCGAGCTCGTCGAGATGGAGGTGCGCGAGCTCCTCGCTTCGCAGGAGTTCGACGAGAACGCTCCGGTCGTCCCGATCTCCGCTCTCAAGGCTCTCGAGGGTGACGAGAAGTGGGTCCAGTCGATCGTCGACCTCATGCAGGCCGTCGACGACTCCATCCCGGACCCGGTCCGTGAGACCGACAAGCCGTTCCTCATGCCCGTCGAGGACGTCTTCACCATCACGGGTCGTGGCACCGTCGTCACCGGCCGTATCGAGCGTGGCGTGATCAACGTCAACGAAGAGGTCGAGATCGTCGGCATCCGCCCCGAGTCGACCAAGACCACGGTCACCGGCATCGAGATGTTCCGCAAGCTGCTCGACCAGGGCCAGGCCGGCGACAACGTCGGTCTCCTCGTCCGCGGCATCAAGCGCGAGGACGTCGAGCGCGGCCAGGTCGTCGTCAAGCCGGGCACCACGACTCCCCACACGGAGTTCGAGGGCCAGGCCTACATCCTCAACAAGGAGGAGGCGGCCGCCACACGCCGTTCTTCAACAACTACCGTCCGCAGTTCTACTTCCGTACCACGGACGTGACGGGCGTTGTTACCCTCCCCGAGGCACCGAGATGGTCATGCCCGGTGACAACACCGAGATGTCCGTCAAGCTGATCCAGCCGGTCGCCATGGACGAGGGCCTCCGCTTCGCGATCCGCGAGGGTGGCCGCACCGTCGGCGCCGGTCGCGTCACGAAGATCATCAAGTAGGCACCGCCTACGGGATCATCAAGTAGGCACCGCCTACGGGATCATCAAGTGAGCTAGTCCTCACTGACGCTCGAACGGCGTCCACCCTCCGGGGTGGGCGCCGTTCGGTGTTTCTGCTCCGGCGTGGACGCCGTTCGGCGTTTCGGGGTCACAGGCGATCAGCCGACGATCTCCTTCAGCCGGTTCGCCACGGGGGTCACCGGTTCTTCCCCGTCTGCCGTCGGGATGTCGCTGTTCACCGCGGCGACGACCACGGCCCGGCGTTCGGGCAGGTATCCCACGTAGGTGTTGAAACCGGGGAGCTCGCCCGTGTGGCCGAGCCAGCCGTTCTCGATACCGAGCCCGAGGCCGTAGGCGCGGGTGTCGGTCGCACCGGGGACGTCGAACAGGAACGAATCGAGGCGGAGCTGCTGCATCTCGGGGGAAAGGACGCCCTCGCCCGTCCCGAGGGCCGTGCCCCACAGTTCGAGATCGTCGACGGTGGAGATCACCGCGCCGGCCGACCATCCCCACGACGGGTTCCATCCGGTCGCATCGGCCGTCTGCCCGTCCGGCTGTCCCTGTTCGGTGATCCCGTACAGGTGCGGTGACGCGATGGCCGCGTCGGTGGGCATGACGGTGTCGGCCATGCCCAGGGCTCGAAGACATTCGCCCGGAAGTACTCGTGCAGGCTCTGCCCGGAAACCTGCTCGACGACCAGCCCGAGCGCGATCGTGTTGGTGTTGGAGTACTCGAACCGCTCCCCGGGAGCGAAGTTCGGTGCGTCACCGCGTACGTAGTCGAGGAGTTCGTCCGGGGTCCACGGTGCCTCCGGATCGTCGAAGAGTTGCTGCTGGAACTCCTCGTCGAAGGTGTAGCTGGGGATACCGCTCACCATCGAGCCAGCTGACCCAGGGTGCGACGTCGCCGTTCGGCAGGCCCGGCACATAGCGGCCGATCGGATCCTCCAGCGACAGGCGGTCGTCCTCCGCCAGTTGCAGTAGAGCGGTGATCGTCATCGTCTTCGTGATGCTGCCGATGCGGGTGTGGTCGTCCGGGCCGGGTTCCTCCGATCGATCCGCACCGATCGTTCCGGACGAACCGGTCCACTCGTATTCCGGGGTGACCACGCGCGCAACGACTCCCGGGAATCCGACGTCCTCGCGGACGCGGTCGAGCACGTCCTGGAATTCGTCGGCGGGCGCCGCCGGTGGCGGCCGAATCGGAGGTTGTCGATTCGGACGTTGTGGCGGACGGTGATTCGCCCGAGGTGTCGTTGCCGCAGGCGGCCACGAGGGTGAGGATCACGGCGGACAACACGATCGGTAGTCGACGACGCACGGCACTCTCCCCGGTCGGGACGACGGTGTGAAGACGGCAGTCATCAGTATGTGCCGCTCGGCAGGACGTCGGGTCTGTTTTCGACCCGAAGCGAATCCAGCGTCGTGTATCAGGCGCTCTCGATCGCGGCGAGGAGCATCCGCGCCGTCACCGCGATCATCCGCGTCCGATCGGATCTCCGGGGCCGCAGGAGGGCGATCCGCGAGCACAGGCTCGCCGTCGCTCCCATCACGATGAACACGAGATCGTCGAGCGCTGCGTCGTCGAGATCCGGTCGCAGCCGCGCCGGAATGATGCGTCCCAGGGGCCGCAGCGGACCTTCGACCTCGGCCCACGCGAGCCCGAACTCGATCTCCTCCGAGGTGTACGACACCCGGAGCACCGCGGCGTGTTTCTCGAAGGCGGCGGTGAGGCTCTCCACCACCGTCACCATGGCCTCCTCCGGCTCCTGGTCCATCGCCCGCCCGATGGCGGTGGACAGCGAGGTGGTGATCGCGTGGACGGCGGTCATGCGGAGTTCGTCGAGCACGGCGTCGACGTCGGGGAAGTACCGGTAGACCGTCCCGATGCTCACGTGGGCGTGCTCGGCGAGTGCCGTGGTGCTGATCCGCGCGGTGGGGCTACGCTCGAGCAACTCGTACGCAGAGGTGAGAAGCAACTTGCGAGTGTCGTGACTCCGCTGCTGCACAGGACGTTTCCGAGGGGTTCTGCCTGCGGTTCTGTTGCCGCGCGGGGAGCTCATGAAAAGTGAATAGTAAGTGAGGATTCCTCGTGTTTCCATGGATGCATGGAGCGACGTATCCCACGTGATCTCGTCAACGCCGACCTTGCTGTGCGCCGATACGCAGATCTCGGCGAGCGCTGGCTCGACGGCATGTGGCAGGCCGACCCGCCGGCCGACGCCGTGGTGAACGACGACTTCGGTCCGACCTCCGCGACCGACGCCGTGCGCGTCGCACTCGCCGACGGTGTCGACGCGGTCCCCGACGCACCCGAATCCCTGCGAGAGCTGTTCGCCTTCCTCGACGACGAACCCGCCTGGGTCGACCATGACCGCATCGACAACGCCGCCGACGCGCTCGTGCGGCACACCCCGATCCTCGGCATGGTGCTCGGTGCCGCGTCGCTGCTGCGCGGTGCCGGAAACTTCATCGCCGGAAAGCCTCTCGCGCTCACGGGCCGCTATGTGAGTCAGCCGGCCGTGCGGTCGGTCGAGGTCGGGGAGTGGTTACGGCACGTCCTCACTCGCGGCGGAATGCGCCGCGACGGAGGCGGATTCGCGTTCACGGTGCGGGTGCGCCTGATCCACGCCCACGTGCGCAAGGGCATCCGCGCGAGCGGAGTGTGGGACGAGGACGCCTGGGGAGTGCCGATCCCGCAGTCGTACATGGCGCTGACGATGGCCGAGTTCGGGCACATCGCGGTCGAGGCGATGCAGATCCTCGGGGTGCGCTTCACCGATCGCGAACTCGACGACATCTACCACCTGTGGCGATATGTCGGGCACGTGATCGGGATGGGCGAGGAACTGGGCCTGCGCACCGAACGCGACCACATCGCGGTCGAGGACCTCTACCGGCTCACCTCGCCCGGCCCCAGCGACGAGGACCGGGAGTTCGTCACCGCGTTGACCGAGCAATATCTCGTCCCGGAGCTGGCGAACCTGCTGCCGGGCACCGCGCCGATCCGGACGACGGTCGCCCGCACGGTGATGCACTCGCTGCAGCGGGTGTTCATCGGTGACGCCGACGCCGACGCCTGCACATCCCCGACAGTCCGCTCAAGCACGTCCTCGAGCGCGTCGGGCCGCTGCTCGCGCTCGTCAACCGCGTCCAGGAACTCCGCTATCCGGACCTCGAACGCACCACACAGCGGGCGTACAAGGTGCGCGATGTGGCGATGGACCGGATGCGCGTGGACTACCGCGTCGAGCACGACCTCGTGGACGCGGCCCGAAGCTGAGCCGCCCCGGGCCGGATGGCTCCGGACCCCCGGGCGGGTGGCTCAGTGGACGTCCACGGCCGGGTCGAGATGCACGAGGACCTGCGTCGCCACGTGCGCCCCACCGAGAGCCCGCGCGACCCGCTGGGCGGCGTCCTCCGCCGCTTCCGTCAGTTCGGTGATGTCGATGGTCGGGTCGGCGTGCACCACCACCGAGAGCGTCGGCAGGTGGCGTTCGACGACCGCACGCCCGCGCACGGCCCGCACACCGGGCAGGGCGGCGAGTTCCGCTGCGACACCGTCGGCGACGGGACCGAGTTCGACACCGAGGGTGGCGTCGGTGACCTGGTCGTAGAGCTGCACGGTCGACGTGCGCCGGCGCGACAGGTTGACGGCGAGCAACGCGATGCCGAGCACGAGTCCGCCCGCGAAGACCGACCACAGGGCAGGTGTCCACCACGACTGGTCCGGGACGTCGGTCACGCGGGGACGGTCGAGACGCGAGAGTTGCTCTCGGGCCAGGGGAACCTGCCACACCCACGCGAGGGCGAACGCGCCGGCACCGGCGAGGGCGAGGCCCGCCAGGAAGGTGACGAGCCGATTCGCCAGCACGGTACGGAGTTTCACCGAGCCACCTCCACCACGAGTTCGACGGGGTCGGCGAGCGCCGCGAGGTTCGGGGCGACCGCGCCGCGCACGGAAGCGTGATCTCGTCGATCGGTGTCTCGTCCTCGATCGAGATGCGCACCAGGGGATGGGACGGCGACGACCGTG
>LATQ01000001.1:621175-631799 GCA_001017865.1 Rhodococcus sp. IITR03 | reverse complement strand
GGCCCTGCGCTCCGGTGCCGCTCCGCCGGCGCGGAATCCCGGCCCGCCCTGCCGACAGGTCACCGAGGACGATCAGCGGCGTGAGAACGTCTGGCTCGGCCTGTCGACCGCCCTGGATCAGGCCGCCGAGGACGACCGCGAGGGCTTCCTGGCGCGACTCGCGCTGGTGCTCGGCTCGCAGGTCGACCGCCGGCAGTTCGAGGAGGCCAACGCGGCCGCCGCGGACACCTCGCCGCTGCGCGTGGAGGAACTCGCCCCGCAGGTCTGAGCGATGACATCGCTCGAGTGTCCGTCCCCGGTTGCCCCCTGCAACCGGGGACGGACTGCTGTGTAAGGGATTACCGCAGCGCGTCGAGTGCCTCGTCGATCGGAACGTCGCCGTTGTTGAACTCGATCGTGCGTCCCACCGTCTCCGGTCGCTCGAGCACGGCTGCGGCGACGGCCGCGACGTCGGCGCGCGAGACCTGTCCCTTGTCGCTCGCCCCGTGCCCTCGATCTCGATGCGGCCGGTGGGCGGGTCGAGGGTCAGCGCGCTCGGACCGAGGATCGTCCAGTCGAGGTCGGTACCCCGCAGATGGGCGTCCGCAGCCGACTTGGCCTCGGCATAGGCGTAGAAACTGTTGTCCTCGGGGACACCGTGGTCGGGGCGGGCCCCGAAGTACGACACCATCACGTACCGGCGGACCCCGGCCTCCTGCGCGGCGGTCATCGAGGCGATCGCCGCGTCGCGGTCCACCGCATAGGTGCGTTCGGGATTCCCTCCGCCTGCGCCTGCGGACCAGACCACCGCGTCGTGGCCGCGCAGCAGCTCGGTGATCTCGGCGATGTCCATCTTCTCGACGTCGGCGACGACGGGCGTGCCACCGGCAGCGCGTACATCGTCGGCGTGATCGGGATTGCGGATGAACGCACTGGTCTCGTGACCGGCATCGGCCAGCAGCCGCTCGAGATGCAACGCGACCTTGCCGTGTCCTCCGAAGAGTGCGATTCGTGCCATGGAGACCTCCTGACGATGAAGTGGTTCCCGTGCAGCATGCCCGGAACCGGTCACCGCGAACCGTGACGTCCGCTGCCGGATGCCCGATCAGGCGATGCGTTCGAATGCACGGTCGACGAGATACTCCGCGATCGCCATCGACGAGGTGGCGCCGGGCGACGGGGCATTGCGCAGGTGCACGACCCGTCCGTGCCCGGTCACGACGAAGTCGTCCTCGAGGCCTCCGTCGGAGTTCATCGCCTGAGCGCGGATGCCACGCGGACCCGCCGCACGTCGTCGACGGTCAGTCCGGGCATGTACGCGGCCGCATCGGCGACGAACCGCCGAGTACTGGTCGCCGTGCGCAGTTCCCGACCGCTGCGGGCAGGTTGTTCGCGGCGAACCGCCAGAAACCGGGCCAGGCGACGGCATCGCGCAGATCCCGCCACGATCCGCGCCCGCCGCGATAGGCCTCGCGGCCGGGGGAGAGGAAGGCGTTGGGTCCCACCATCACCTCACCGTCGATCCGCCGGGTGAGATGCACCCCGAGGAACGGATAGCGGGGGTCGGGCACCGGATAGATCAATCCGCGCACCTTTGCCGCCGCGTCGGGTTCGAGCAGCAGATAGTCGCCGAGGAACGGGACGATCCGCGGGTCGCGGGTGTCGCCCGAGGTGTGGGCGAGGCGGTCGGACTGCAGTCCCGCGCACGTGATCACCAGGTCGAAGGCAAGTTGGTCGCCCGGGATGTCGACGACGACCTGCTCGCCCGCCTCACGGATCGCCGTCACGGCGGTACCGGTCCGCACCGTGCCGCCCGCGGCGACGACGTCGTCCGCGAGCGCGCGTGTGACGGCGACGAAGTCGATGATCGCCGTGTGCGGGGAATGAAGGGCTGCGATCCCGACGGCGTGCGGCTCGATCGCGGTAATCTCGTCGGCGCCGAGACGCCTGATGCCGGGGACCCCGTTCGCCGTGGCCCGCGAGAAGATCGCGTCGAGGCGGCCGAGTTCCGACTGGTCGAGGGCGACGACGACCTTGCCGCACTCGTCGTAGGGCAGGCCCTTGTCCGTGGTGAACGTCTGCAACAACTCCACCCCGCGCCTGCACAACCGGGCTTTGAGACTTCCGGGCGTGTAGTAGAGGCCGGCGTGGACGACGCCACTGTTGTGCCCCGTCTGGTGAGCGGCGAGCCGGTCTTCCTTCTCGAACAGCGTGACGTCGGCGTCCGTGAGGGCGAGTTGCCGGGCGGTCGCGGCACCGATGATGCCCCCACCGACCACCGCGACGCGAAGGCTGCGAATACTCAAGGGCCGCTCCCTGTTCTCCGCGGATCGTGACGTCCGTCCGCAGTCCGGCGAGTATATGTCGCGACCCTGTGAGGACAGGGTCGTTCCGGGACGACAGGGTTGTTCCGAGACGGTCGGCGAAATCCCCCGAGTGAGGGATGGCCGGGGTCACGAACACCGGTCGAGACTGGATCCACGGAATGGAGAGGTTCACCGAGAACCCTCGTCGATCGGATATCACCATGAAGAAACATCGATCATCTCGTTCCATCGCAGTGCTCCTCGCCTCTTGTATTGCCGTGGCGGTCGGTGGTGTGGCATCGGCAGTGCCCACACCTGCCCACCTGCATTTCGGTCAGGCCGTGAGCGTCGGTGACGGAACTGCGCGTGCGTATGCGACCGTGGATGCGGACGGCGCCCCGACCGCCGTCGGTATCCGATTCTCGCCGGCGGCCCTCGACGGACTGCCCGATGCCGACGGGATGTACATGCTGCACCTGCCCGTTCAGGCATCCGACACTGTGTTCGACCACGTCATGCTGAACTGGAATCCGCGTGGGCACGACCCGACCGTGCTGTTCGGGAAACCCCATTTCGACGTGCACTTCTACATGACCGACATGGCGGCGATCGAGGCAATCGACCCGGCCGCACCGGATTACGCCGCTCGCGCCGAACGACTCCCGGACCCGAAGTACATGCCCGGCGACTACGTGACTCCGCCGGGGATGCTCGCGTCGCAACTCGCGGTGCCGTTCATGGGTGTGCACTGGCTCGACATCACGGAGGGAATGGTTCCCGGTGTCTACGACTTCACCGAGACGTTCGTCAACGGCTCGTGGGACGGCGACTACACCTTCATGGAACCGATGATCACGCGGGAGTGGCTGCTGACCCGTCCGACGATCCGCGAACAGATCAAGTTGCCGGCCGCCTATCAGCACTCGGCCTGGTATCCCACCGTCTACAGCGTCGGATTCGACGAGCAGGCGCAGGAATACGACATCGCACTCGGTGGGATGGTTCCGCGGCAGGCGTCCTGACCGGGAAATCTACGAAAACTGTTGCAGGGCATCGGGAAAAGTTTACTGCGACACCGATCCGAACGGAGGAAAGTCATGCCCGCAACCGAGGAATCCGTCGTCATCGACAAGCCGGTCGACGAAGTCTTCGCTTTCTTCGCCGACCCGGAGAACGCCCCGGTGTACATGACGAACGTGATGGACTACGAGCTGGTCTCGGGCGAGGGCGGCAAGGAGGGATCGCTCGCGCGTGCCACCGTCAAGGTTGCCGGGCGGCGAATCGAACTCACCGAGGAACTGGCCCGCGTCGAGCCCGGCAGAGCCCAGCACCGCCGCAGTGTGAAGAGCCCAATCCGGTACGAGACCGTCTATCGCTTCGAGCCGGTGGAGACGGGAACCCGCGTCACCTTCCACCAGGACACCGAGGACGTCGGGAGCTTCTTCGGCAAGTTCACCCAGCCGGTCGTGGAGAAGCTGTACGCGCGTGATGTGCGGAACAACCTCGAACACGCGAAACAGCTTCTGGAGGAGGGAGATGCGGTCGAAGGGTGATGCGAAGGATCGACCGGCACTCACAGGGTGCCGGTCCTTCGTGTGTCCGTCAGTGGTCGACGAGCGCCAGCACCCGGTCGGCCGCAGCCGACGCACCGTCGACGGTTCGGAGACGGGCGCCGAGTTCTGCTGCCGCCGTGCGATAACCGTCGTCGGTCAGCAGACTCGTGAGAGCCGTGCGTATCTGCTCGGGCGAGGCGGTCTTCCGCAGACGGATGCCCGCCCCGGCCTTCGCGACCTCACGAGCAATCATCGCCTGATCCGTCACCGCCGACATGGGCATGATCAGTATCGGAAGTCCGTGTGCGAGAGCCCGGAAAGCGGTCGCGTGCCCGCCGTGCCCGACGACCGCCGAGCAGGTCGGCATCAGTTCGTGGTGCGGAACGTATCGGTGGACGGTCGCATTGGGTGGTACGCGCAACCCGGCGGGGTCGATCGCCGGCCCGGTCGTGACGACGAACTCCGCGTCCATCTCCGCCGCGGCGTCGACGATGTTCTGGTAGGTGCGGCGCTGACCCGGGAAGCCGGCGGTGCTCAGACTGACCAGCACGCGCGGCGGTGTTCGTCCGACCGCGGCAGCGTCGCGTCGTGGATCGCACCGGTCCAGGTCGGCGCGTCCGTGCGCGGCGCGCGGCCGGGTCGAGTACTGGGTCCGAGCACACGAGTTGCATGTCGGCCTGTTCCCACAGTCGCTTCGGACCCAGACCGCGTAGTCGCGAACCGATCCCGAACGGTCCGTGCCGGAAGGCGCCGTCGAACGCGGCGAAGAAGGAATGGAACAGCACCACGTGCGGCACCCCGGTGCGTGCCGCAGCGTCCTGGGCGTTGAACAGCATGCAATCGACGATCACCAGATCGGTCGGCTCCCTCGTGATCTCGTCCTCCACATCCCGCGCGAGGGCGGGGTCGGTCATCATGGCGTAGGCCATGGTCAGCACTTTCGGGGTGCTCAGTTCTACGTGCGGGGTCCAGGTCGGCGAGTGCCGGTAGCCGCAGAAGACGAAGCCGGCATCCTCCGCGACCTTCCGTTGCGATTCGTGACCGAGAACCCGAACGTGATGTCCGCGGCGGTGCAACTCGCATCCGAGCGCTGCTTCGGGCGGGTAGTTCCCGCCGCCCTCCAGGGTCACGATCAGGATGCGTGCCACGGTTCACCTCTTCCGATGTGCACCGACCGGGACGTTCGTCGGCGCCGGCTTCTCGACGAACCACCCGTCCGGCCCGATCTCCGTACCGACCCGGGGGAGGCAGTGCGTGAAGAACAGTCGTGCGACGAGTTCCTGGCGACTGTTCACACCCGTCTTCGCATAGATGCTCTTCAAGTGGTCCTGTGCGGTGTACGGACTGATGAACAGTCCACGTGCGATCTCGGTGCGTGTCTCGCCCGCGAGAACGCGGGCGAGGACATCGGTCTCCCGTTCGGTGAGACCGTGAAGGGCAGCGGTCAGAGCCACGAGCTGACCGGGCTGCGCCGGTTCGATCGCGATGACGATCCGGGCCGATTCTCCTCGGCCGTCGAGCAACCCGGCCCGCAGGACGAGCCACTGACCGTCCTCCGTACGGGCACGGACGACGCGCGCGGCAGCCCCCTCGTAGCGGAAGCGGACGGCGACGACCACCGCGGGGAGCATGAAGGAACCTTCGGCACCGAGTCGCTCGAGATACTCCACCGCCTGGGGAGTGGCCGATTCGATCCCGTTGTCCGCGCCGACGACCACGACTGCGGGACCGGAACCGCCGGGCGATGCGTCCGCCGCGAGTCGAGGGGATTCGCGGAGCAACGACAACCGCAGTCCGTCGCTGATCTCGCCCACGCATCCCGCGAGTGCCGCCACGTCGTCGGCGTCGAAGCGTCGGCCGGGGCCGCGCATGAGAGTGCCGCCGCCCCAGACGCGCCCGTCACGGCCTCGGAAGACGAGGCGCACCTCGTCGTCCATCCCCTGCGGTTCGAGGATCTCGCTGTAGGGCAGGGAATCGCGGATGTCACAGTCGAGCGCATCGCGGATCGTCTGGACACCGGTGCGCGTCCGGGCGAGCCTGCGGTAGGTGTTCGCGAAGCGCGACGTGCCGTACTCGATGTGCGCCACGGTCTCCGCGGCACGACCGGCCGGGGCGTCGGCGTCGAGCATGGTCACGGACGTGAACAACATGCTCGCCGGATCGACGAGAGCGATACATCCGATGTCGTAGCGGATGCGCCGCCGGATCGTGTCGAGGACGGCGTGCCGGAACTCGACCGGGTCGGCGGTTCCGAGTGCGATGTCCCGAACCTCGCTGCGGAGCGCCGACGCCTGCCGTGACGCGGTCATGCTCCCAGTATGTGCTGGTCACAATCGATTCGGCACCCTTCGGCGCGGGACGAACGACGCATATGCGGCGAATGCCGTCCCCGATCGGTGGATCGGGGACGGCATTGTCCGGAACGGGACGAATTACTCGGCGGCGCTGGGGATCAGCGCTCGGTGGTTGCGCCGGGTGCTCAGCGGTTGCGGTCGGAGCTGTAGCCCCAGAGCCAGTCCGTGTACTTGTAGCTCGAGGTGTCGCGGGTGCGGAAGAGCTCGTTGCGGGCCTCGCGACCGGCACCGTCGAGGTGCCACAGGTCGCCCCACATGCGTCCGGTGGTGAGGATGCGGTTGCAGCGCGGTGCGCGTTCGGCGTTGACGTCCTTCAGGATCTTCGGCCAGTTCGCGCTGTCGCCCTGCAGGTCCTCGGCGGCGTAGTCGGCGAAGCACTTCGCATCCTCGAGTGCCATGACGGCACCGGAGGCGAGGTACTGCAGCGGCGGGTGCGCGGCGTCGCCGAGCAGGATCATCCGGCCGTCGACCCAGTTGTCGATCGGGTTGCGGTCGAACATCGGCCACCAGCGATCGGTCCACAGGTACTTCAGCGCGGTCTGGACGCTCTCGTGGCAGTGGTCGTAGGCGTGCGCGAGTTCGTCGGGGCTGCCCCAAATTTCCTCACCGCGGAGGAAGGCGGGGGACTGGAAGACCGCCACCTGGTTGAGCATCTCGCCCTGGCGCAGCGGGTACTGGATGAAGTGGCAGCGCGGGCCGATGTAGCCCACGACATCCTCGATCTCCTCCTCGAGCGGAACCTCGTTCATCGGGAAGGTGCCGCGGAAGGCGACGTAACCCGAGCCGACGGGCTTGTCGTCGGACAGCTTCGGGCGCAGGTGCGAGTGCAGGCCGTCCATGCCGAGAGCGACGTCGCCGACGTGCTCCTCACCGTTCTCCAGCACGACCCGCACGGTGTCGCCCTCGGTGACCACGTCGGTCACCGTCGAATTCGTCCGCAGATCCGCACCGGCCGTGCGGGCCGCCTCGACGAGCACCGAATGCAGATCCGAACGGTGCACCACGAAGTACACCCCGCCGTAGTGCTGCTGGTAGTCGTGTCCGAGATCGACCTTCGTGAGGATCTCCGCGGTCACGGCATCACGGAAGACGAGGTTCTTGGGCAGCACGCCCTTCGCGATCACCTCGTCGTAGACACCGAGCGACTGCAGGATGCGCGAACCGTGCGGGCCGATCTGAAGGCCCGCGCCCACCTCACCGAACTCGGGAGCACGCTCGAACAAGGTGACCTGAGCACCCTTCTGCGCGAGGGCGAGGGCATTGGCGACACCGCCGATGCCGCCACCGGCAATGAGAACTCGTGCGTCCTTCAGATCGGACATGACACTCCTTCGTATCGTGTGAAGCAGAGGGAAAGGTCGGGCGCGGTGCGATCAGTGCGCGGCGATCGCGGTGC
Source organism: Rhodococcus sp. IITR03 (assembly GCA_001017865.1). The sequence goes on along the minus strand of LATQ01000001.1, from coordinate 624,211 downwards.
GATCAGTGCGCGGCGATCGCGGTGCGATCAGTGCGCGGCGACCGGGCGGAGCGAATCGTGACGTGCGGGGAACTTCTTCCAGACCACCGTCAGCAGCAGCGACGAGATCAGCGCGCTGACGCCGAAGAGGACGAAGTTGGAGTCGGCGCCGAGGCCGGCAGCAAGCAACCAGCCACCGATCTGCGGGGCCGCCACCGCGCCGATACGGCCGACACCGAGGGCCCAGCCGAGCGCGGTACCGCGCAGGTGGTCGGGATAGTAGGACGCGACTGCAGCGATGATCAGGGCCTGCGTGCCGTGGGTGCCCACACCGGCGAACACGAAGATCAGGTACACCGCGGCGACCGGAGGGTCGAGCAGCAGGGTCAGCAGCGCGACACCGGCGATCAGCGCGGCGATGATGCTGGTCGGGACCGAACCCCACCGCACGCCACCCCAGGCGGTGATGAAGGATCCGGCGACCGCGCCGAGGTTCAGGGCCAGGGAGAACGTGAGGGCGTTGCGAGATCGGTGCCCTCGCCCTGCATGAGCTTGGGCAGCCACGTGCCGAGGCCGTACCAGGCGAGCAGGGTCACGACGGTGACGGCCGCGAACATGATGCTGATGGTGCGGAAACGCGAGCCGAGCAGTTCCTTGAAACCACCCGCGGAGTTGTCCGGATGGGCGTTCGAGACGGCGTGCTTCGGCAGCACCTTGATCGCCAGCGGGACGAGGACGAGCAGGGGGATCAGCGCGAACGCGAACATCGGACGCCAGCCCCAGTTGGGGATCACCGGGATGCCGACGAGGGCGGCGATCGAGCCGCCGATGGGGACGCCCGACATCATCATCGTCGCGACCGCGGCGCGCCACTTGTCCGGCACCAGTTCGGCGGCAAGAGCGTTCGAGGTCGGTACGAGTCCGCCGAGTCCGATGCCGGCGACGAGGCGCAGGAGACCGAAGATCACGGGCCCGGGTGCCACCGCGCACAGGGCGGTGAAAACGGAGAGGACGACGACGCACCCGATGACGGCGTTCTTGCGTCCGATCGCGTCGGAGAGCCGGCCGGCGAGGACCGCGCCGATCATCATGCCCACGAACGCCAGGCTTCCGAGGGTGCCGGCGGTGGAGGCGCTGATGCCCCATTCGTCCTGGAGGCTCGATATGACGTTGCCGTAGACGATGAGGTCGTATCCGTCGAAGACGACGAACAGCCAGCAGACGATCACCGCGATGACGTGGGCCCGGGGGAGGGTGATGTTGCCACCGGCCGCGTCGGTGAAGCCTCGTTGGGGAGATGCATTCTTCAACGGTGGGCGCGGGTCACCCGGCGATGCAATAAAGTTCTGCTATGCAGAACAAGCCGATGGGCACGATCCGCAAGCCGACCTACATGCTCGAGTCGGTCGACAACGCGCTGCTACTGCTCCAGCTGCTCCGCGATGCAGGTGCGATCCGGCTCAAGGATGCGGCCGCGGAACTCGGGACGGCGCCGTCCACCGCGCACCGCCTGCTCGCCATGCTCGTCTACCGCGGCTTCGCCGTGCAGGACGAGAAACGGATGTACCACCCGGGGCCGGCGCTCGGTGTCGGGCCGGCGAGTCAGGGGTGGACGCGGGACTTCACCGACCTCTGCCGACCCCACATGGAGGCTCTTGCCACGCTCGCCGACGAGACCGTCAACCTCGTGATCCGGGTGGGGTCGCAGGCGCGCTTCCTGTGGACGGCGGAGGCGGCATCGATCCTGCGTGTGGGCGATCGCCGAGGTCAGGTGCTTCCCGCCGAGCTCACCGCGGGCGGACGCATCCTGCTCGCCGAGCTGCCCCGCGCGGTGCTCGAGCAGCTCTATCTGCGACCCGCGGACGAGCCCCACATCAGTCAGGGGCCGAGCCCCGCCTACGAGACCGACCGCCGGATGGCCATCGGGGAGTTCGAGGAGTTCGCGCACGAACTCGAGGCGGCACGCAAGCTGGGTTTCGCGGTCAACGTCGAGCAGACGGAGGAGGGTGTCGCGGCGATCGGGGTGGCGATCCGCAACGGCCGGGGCGCGGCGATCGGTGCCCTCACGGTGGCCGTGCCGGTGACGCGTTACCGGCAGCATCTGCGCGGAAAGCTGGTCGCACAGATGCAGGCGGCGGTGCGGGGCATCGAGGTCGACGTCGCCGATATCGCCGGTCCGGACGTCCCGAATTCCACTGTGCAGAAATAGATGGATTCCCCGGTTCCGGCGCCCCTAGTTTGGAGACAACGCCGGACAAGGAGATTTCATGACTGCCACCGAGCCTGTCGATCCCGAGCTCCAGAAGCTGTACGACGACTTCGAGACCGAACACCTCAACCCGTTGTGGACCCAGATCGGCGACCTGATGCCGATGGTCCCGACGTCCAAGGCCGTCCCCTTCGTCTGGAAGTGGTCGACGCTGTACCCGCTGGCCCAGCGCGCCGGCGATCTCGTGCCGGTCGGCCGCGGCGGTGAGCGTCGCGCCATCGCGCTTGCGAACCCGGGTCTCGGCGGCGTCCCGTACGTCACCCCCACGCTGTGGGCGGCGATCCAGTACCTCGGCCCGAAGGAAACCGCTCCCGAGCACCGGCACTCCCAGAATGCCTTCCGCTTCGTCGTCGAGGGCGAGGGCGTGTGGACCGTGGTCAACGGCGACCCGGTCGCCATGCGCCGCGGTGACTTCCTGCTCACTCCGGCTGGAACTTCCATGGTCACCACAACGAGACCGATCAGCCGATGGCGTGGATCGACGGCCTCGACATCCCGTTCGTGCACTACACCGACACCGGCTTCTTCGAGTTCGGCTCCGACGGTGTCACCGACGAGGGCACCCCGGACATCTCCCGGTCCGAGCGACTGTGGGTCCACCCCGGTCTGCGCCCGCTCGTGGGCCTCGACCGCAAGACCAGCTCGCCGATCGCGTGCTACCGCTGGGAGCACACCGACCGTGCGCTGAACGAGCAGCTCGCCCTCGAGGACGAGGGTTACGCCGCCACCCCGGAACCCGGCCACGCCGCCGTCCGCTACACCAACCCCACCACCGGCGGCGACGTCAT
>LATQ01000001.1:614751-621075 GCA_001017865.1 Rhodococcus sp. IITR03 | reverse complement strand
ATGCCTCGATACTACCGAGTGCTCCTGTCGTGCTCAGACTCACTCGCGCTACTGGTCGTCTGTGCACAGCGGCGCGCGCGCACACCGCGCCCGCCGTGACGTCGGATCCGTGGTCTTCCAGGTCTTCGACGGTGAGGGCCGCTTCCATCTCGCAGACAAGAGCCACGACGTCACCAAGGGCGACATGATCGTCGTCCCGTCCTGGGTCGAGTGGTCGCTCGAGACCGACAAGGGTGTCGATCTCTTCGCCTTCTCCGACGCGCCGATCGTCGAGCGTCTGCACTTCAACCGCACCATCATCTCCGAAGGAGCCTGAACCCCATGCGTCTCGCCACCCTCCGCCTCGACGGCGGCACCGCCGCCGTCCGTGTCGACAGCGACTCCAGCGCCACCGTCATCGACGGCTACGCCGATCTGTCCGCGCTGCTCGCCGATTCGAACTGGAAGTCGGTCGCCGAGCAGGCATCCGGAAAGACCGTCGACCTCGGTTCCGCCGACTATGCCCCGGTCGTCCCCGCGCCGGGCAAGATCGTGTGCGTCGGCCTGAACTACGCGACCCACATCAAGGAGATGGGCCGCGACCTGCCGGAGTACCCGACCCTGTTCTCGAAGTTCAAGGAAGCCCTCACCGGCCCCTACGACGATGTGGTCGTTCCCTCCTACGCGGGGTCGCAGCTCGACTGGGAGGCCGAACTCGCCGTGGTCATCGGCAAGCAGGCCTACCAGGTCTCCGAGGCCGACGCCGCCGAGTACATCGCCGGCTACTCCGTGATCAACGACTACACGATGCGCGACTACCAGTACCGCACGCTGCAGTGGGATCAGGGCAAGACCTTCGAGAAGACCAGCGGTTTCGGTCCCTTCCTCGACACCGACTACCAGCTCGGCACCGCCATCGAGACCCGCCTCGAGGGCGAGGTCATGCAGTCGTCGAACACCAACGATCTGGTGTTCACCCCGGCCAAGCTCGTCGACTACATCTCGCACATCGTGACCCTGCAGCCGGGCGATGTCATCATCACCGGCACCACCGGCGGTGTCGGCCACGCCCGCAAGCCCGCTCGCTACATCCAGAACGGTGAAATCTGCGAGGTCACCATCGAGGGCCTCGGCACCGTCCGGAACAAGACGATCATCAAGTAGGAGAAGCCGAACCGTGGGATTCAACGATCTCGACCTGTCCGAGCGGCTCCTCATCGCCCGGCGGGGCACGGCGTACCTGTCGCAGCGGCTCGCCGAGCTCACCGACGACGAACTCGACGGTCCCACCCTGCTCGAAGGGTGGACGCGCCGGCATCTCGTCGCGCACATCGGCTACAACGCCGCAGCATTGTGCCGCCTCATGGACTGGGCGGCGACCGGTGTCGAGACCCCGATGTACTCCTCCACCGAGCAGCGGGCGCAGGAGATCGCCGAGGGCGCGACGCTGAATCCCGCCGCTCTGCGGAACCTGTTCTCGCACACCGTTGCCCGCCTCGACGAGAAGTGGCGGCACCTGCCGGAGGCGGCGTGGCAGTCGCAGGTGCGCACCGCGCAGGGCCGGCTCGTGCCGGCCGAGGAGACCGCCTGGATGCGCACGCGCGAAGTGTGGATCCACGCGGTCGATCTCGACAACGGTGGACGCTTCGGCGACTTCCCGCCCGTCGTCCTCGATTCGCTGCTCGACGACATCGTCGGCATGTGGCGCAAGAAGGAGCTCGGTGCGGGCATCGCGCTCGAGGTCGAGGGACGCGACGCGGTCCGGGTGAACGGCGACGCCGAGACCATCCACACCGTCCGAGGCGATCTCGCCGGTGTCGTCCGCTGGGCGGCCGGTCGCGGCGCCGTCGGCGTCACCGGCGGAGAACTCACGCCGCCGCGCTGGCTCTGAGGTTTCTGCACGTACGAACGACGAAGGCCCTTCCATCCCCGAGGATGGAAGGGCCTTCGCCCTTCTGCGGGAATGGAAGAGCTCTCGTCCGTCTGCCGGACGGACCGATCAGCGCGGATCGAGCTCGCAGCCGATCCCGTCGTTGTCGCGGTCGAGACGCGGAGCGTATCCGGGGTCGTTGCGGTGGACCGGAGCAGCGCCCGCATTCCATGCCTCGGTGCAGTTCTCGAACCCACCGCTCGGTGCGGCCGGAGCCTGACGAGCCGGGGGTGCCGGCGCGACCTGCGGAGCCGCCTGGGGTGCCGGCGGGGCAGGGGGAGCCGGAGGTGCCGGCGGCGGAGCGAACGGATTGAACGATCCGCTCGGAACGAGATCGGCGATGCCTTCGGGAGCAGGTCCACGAGAGGGAAGGCGGTGGCGGTCGACGGTGCGGCGACCGTCAGAGCCACACACCCCAGCGTCGCAGCGACGATGCGGCGGAACTTCATGCGCGAGGCCTTTCTGTACTTCGTCCGGATCCGATTTGCCGGATCCGATCGAAATGTCGGCCTGGGCGTCGCGGGTGTTACGTCGCCCGGTCGCAAACGACGATCGGCCCGTTCGCGACCGGATGTCGCGAACGGGCCGATGTACTCCGGGCCTGCGGGGGACGGCCCGGATGCCTGTCGTACGCCGGGATCAGCCGGCGTCAGTCTCCTCGAACGGCACGACCACCTTCGGGTCGATCCGCATGACGGTGTACCCCGCCACCGCTCCGGCACCGAAGCCGGGAGCGAAGATGCGAACCGGTTCGGTGATGACCCCGTCGCGGACCGCGTCGTGGATCGCGAGCGGGATGCTCGCCGACGACGTGTTGCCGACCTTCTCGATGTTGAAGTACAACCGGTCGGCCGAGAGTCCGGCGTTCGCGGCGAGCTCGATGACCATCGTCTTGTTCGCCTGGTGGGGAACGATGAGATCGATGTCGTCGAGCAGCGAACGCTCGGCGTCGTCGGGGGACGGGAGGGCCTTGATCTCGTCGAGCATCTGCGTCAGATAGCGACCGGCGAGCGTCTTCACTTCGGGTCCGTAGACCGTGATGAAGTTGTCGAAGTCCGGATTCGGCCAGATGATCGAGTTGACCTCGCTCGTCGGTCCGCTCGCGTAGCTGTTGAAGAACTCGAGATCGGGTGCCTCGCCCTCGGCGGCCGGCGAGATCACCATTGCCGCGGCGCCGTCACCGAAGATCATGCGGGACGCCGGACCGTGCCGATCTTGTCCGAGAACTTCTCGACGCACACCACGAGGACGGGACGCTTGACCTGCTGGAGGATGCGGGTCGCCTCGGCCAGGCCGTAGGGCAATCCCGCGCACGCCGCGATCAGGTCGAACGAGGCATGGGTCTGCCCGATGCCCAGTTCGCCCGAGATCCACGTGGCCAGCGACGGGATCAGCCGCCCGCTCGTGCACGTGCAGGTGATGACCGCGCCGATGTCCTGCGGGCCGACACCGGCGTGGGCGACCGCCTGCTTCGCCGCCGTCAGGGCCAGGTCCTCGAAGGTTCCCGAGGTGTACCGGCGCTGCTCGATCCCGGTCTTGGCCGTGATCTCGTCGGCCGACATGGGCGACCAGTTGTAGGCGGTGTTGCGGATCAGGTCCTCGTTGGTGCACACCTGGTCGCCGTGCGCGACCGCAATCGCGTCGATGCGGGTGCGATCGCGAACTCCGAGCGCACGTCGACGGCCGGGTAGGGCGCAGACGGTGCCACCGGTTCGTGCCGCGTGTACGAGGTGGCCTTGCGGGTCTTGCCCGACATGACCCGGTTGATGAACCGCTGGACCTCGCGATTGCGCGGATGGGAGACCACGACGTAGTCGTCGTCCTTCAGGTCCGCGACCCGGACGAGTTCGGTTTCGCTTCCGTCCCAGGGCTGCTGGTTGTGCAGAACCATCGACCAGCGGCTCAGGGCCTCGAGTTCGGCGACGTCCTCGTGGCAGTCGAGGATCTCGTCGTATCCGAAGACGGGATGGTTCGGATCGTAGTGGCGAACACGCAGGGTGATGTTCTCCGGATCGGAGACCAGCTGCGGCACAGTCGGCTTGACCGTGGGCAGGTCGCCGGCGAAGTGGCGACGCGAACCGAAGACCGCGAAGAGCCGATCGAAGATGCGGTCCTCGGCGGCACTGTCCACGCGCGGGGGAGAGCGCGGTAGGCCTCCTCGACCGCGCCCAGCCGCTCTTCGGCCTCGGGCCAGGGAGTCAGGCGCGGCATGTAGACGTCGTCGCGGTTGCGGGCACGTCGCCCCAGCGGGTGACGCGCCGCTCGAACATCATCAGCGGGAAGCGGTCGGCCAGAAGACGTTGAGGGCCATGTCCCGCATGATCTCGAACTTCGAACCGTACTTGCCCAGTTCGTGCCGGGAGAGGATCTCCGAGACCGTGGGTGCCTTGGTGTCGAAGTCGCGACGGATGACGGCGTCGAGGTGGTCGACGCTGCTCAGCGTGGAGAAGTCGAGTTCGGGAACAAAGTTGGAAGGGAAGACTATTCGGCCGTGCCGATTGAGCTCGAATGGCTGCATGTGCGAGGGGACCGTTCGATTCGAAGTAATGGGTGGGGAGGGCGGATCACATGTCCAGGCCGCCGTTGACGCCCCACACCTGACCGGTGATGTACGAGGAGGCGTCCGCGGCGAGGAAATGCACGACCCGGGCGATCTCCTGCGGGTCGGCGAGTCGCTTCACGGGGATGGTGTCGGTGATGCGCGCGAGAACCTTCTCGGGGATGGACTCGACCATCTCGGTGGCGACGAAGCCCGGGGTGACGGTGTTGACGGTGACGCCGATGCCGTTCGGGTCCAGTTTGTCGTTCTTGGCCAGATGGAAGGCCGCTTCCTTGGCGAGGGTCTTGGTGAGACCGAACAGGCCGGCCTTCGATGCCGCGTAGTTGGCCTGCCCGATGTTGCCGGTCTCGCCGATGACGGAGGAGACGTTGACGATGCGTCCGGTGCCGCGCTCGAGCATGTGCCGCAACGCGGCCTGTGCCAGGTAGAACGCGCCCGAGAGGTTCACGCCGAGGACGGTGTCCCAGTCCTCGTCCTGCATCTTCAGCACCGTGCGGTCGATGGTGATGCCGGCGTTGTTGACCAGGATGTCGAGGCGACCGTGCGTGTCGATGACCTCATCGATGGTGCGGCGGCAGTCGTCGGCGTTCGCGACGTCGCCGCGGTGCACCGAGTAACGGACGTCCTTGCGGCCCTTCTCGTTCAGGTCTGCGAGGAACTGATCCGCCTGAGCCGTGTTGCGTCCGTAGCCTGCGGCGACGGTGGCACCCTGGCTCGCCAGGCTGCGGCTGATCGCCGCACCGATGCCGCGCGTGCCGCCGGTGACGAAGGCGACGCGTCCGCGGAGCTTGTTTCCGCCGGCAGCGATCTGCGAAGTGGGTTCGATGGTGCTGGTCATGCTGATCTCCTCGCTGTGCGAGGGGGCGACGGGCGCGGCTGTTCGCCGACGTCGCACACACGCCCCCTGCGCGTTGATTTCCCTGTGGAGGAGCACGTTTCGAATCCCCCTGATTCGAACGCGTGTCCCCTGATACGGGCCTTCATCGGCTCGTAACTCCCTGCAGCAACAATCATGCACCACCTCGATCATGTTGTCACCAGGAACAATTCGAGCCTCGAATTTCGGCAATTTGTCCGAATAGATCGAGAATTGTTGTAGCGCAGTCGAATTAGATGAAGATTCAGGGTTACTTCATGGTACGAACATGCTGAATGTTCGTACCGGTCTTGGACGTACAGCCTGTACGAATCAGATCGTTCCAGAATGGCACAACGTGCTACCGGGGAGTCAGGTACAACTGTGTGCACATGGCGTGGATGCGAATGGCCTTCGATGTTTATATCGAAAGACGTTGCAGGAAAATCAGTTCGGAGTCGATCGCCTGACAGGGGCGGCCGCTCGGCACCCGTCGCGGAGAGGCGCACTCCGTGCCGCGGAAGCTCGACCGAGGCGAGCCTCCCTGTATTCCCCTTTCGAAAATGCGCCACACCTCGCATCGGTGTGATTCTCGACACTACGGCGGGGGATTGTGTCGAAGCACAGTTCTTTCCGGTGGTGAGAGGATGGCCGCGTGAGCAACACTCGTCTTGTCGAAACACCGGTGGCCGAACTCGAGGTACGTCTCGACGGGGAAGGGCCGGCAGTCGTCCTGCTTCCCTCCCTCGGACGCGATTCCTACGAATTCGATCCGATCGCGAGCGACCTTGCGGCAGCGGGATTCACCGCTCTGCGACCGCAACCCCGAGGAATCGGCAGCAGCCGTGGACCCATGACCGGCCTCGATCTGCACGACCTCGCGGGTGACGTCGCCGCCGTCGTCGAGCATTTCGACGCCGCACCCGCCGTGGTGGCCGGCCACGCATTCGGGCACTACGTGGCCCGGTGCTCGCAGCCGATCGGACCGAACTCGTCCCG
>LATQ01000001.1:607535-614651 GCA_001017865.1 Rhodococcus sp. IITR03 | reverse complement strand
CGGACCTGCTCGCGGCGCTGCGCGTCGACGTGCGGCCGGTGGCGGCCTTCGACCGGATGGTGCGCACCCACCGGTGCTGGGCGGACCGTCCCGGGTTTCGACGTGCCCCTGTGGCGGGTGCTGCACCGGCCTCGACGACCGTTTCGAGGTCGCGGACGGGTGGGTCGCGGTACCGGATCTGCCCGACGCCGAGAAGCAGACGCGCGGACTGCTCTCGGAGTTCGAATCGCCGAACGGTGTGGTCGAGCCCGCCGCCGTGAAGGCCGTGTGGTCGCTTCCCGACGACGAGTTCGAGGCGTGGACCCGGTACTGCGGCACGACGACCTTCGAAGGCCGTCTGCTGTCCCCGCCGGACGGGCTCGCCGGTCGCGCCGCTCAGGTCCTCGAGGTTCTCGGCGACCCGCTGACCGCCGACACGCTCGTCGCGCGCATGGGGGTCAACGCCGACGTCCACACCCTCGTCTCCGAACTCGCCGACGACGAGCGCTTCACGTCCGACGGTGAACGTTGGGCGCTGGCCGAGTGGGACGTCGACGTGGTCACCGCCATCCGCACCCGCATCGCACGGCTGGTCGATTCCCGCGGCGGAAGTGCCGATCGCGACATGGTGGTCTCCGCGCTCGTCGACCGGTTCGGCATCTCCGAGGATTCCGCCAGGACATTCACGGCCGGAGGAGATTTCGAGGTCGTCGAGGGCCGTGTCCGGCGTCGCCACCGCTCGCACGTCCCGATCGCCGTGCCGAGCGCACGCGCCGCCTCTACCGGCTGGGCGAGGCCTGGCGACTGCGGATCCCGCGACCCGCGACCACCTGCGGGGAGCCGGAGTTCACGGTTCCGTCCGCCGTCGCCGCGATCGCGGGTGCGCACCGGGTGGGCACGTGGTGCTCCCGTCGCGGCTGGGCGGCCAGACCCTGCGCTGGACGGGATCGGTGCCGCGTCTGTCCTCGATCCGCCGGTTCCTCGAGGACATCGGGGTGGAGGAGGACAACGAGCTGCTGCTCGAGGTCCGCACCGACGGCCGGTTCGACGTCCTGCCACTGCGCACCGTCGCCGACAACGCTGAACCTCTGCGCAAGGCGCTCTCGCTCATCGGCCACACCGAACCGGAGACGGTCCCCGAAGAGCGGATCGCGTCGGCCTGGCGGCCGCTCTCGGCCTCGACGGGGAGTCGCGCCCGCGCCGGATCCTGTCGGCCTACCGAGCCCGCAGGGAGACGGAAGTAGTGGCCCTGCTCGAACAGGCTTGGGTCCGCGTCCCGAACTGAGCGGGAAGTGGGTACGCGTCCCGAACCGACCCGGAGGACGTGATGCATCCGGCCCTCCGACGTAGCACGATTGGGGAATGGCCGACACGTCGAAACCCACCGCCGCAGTCCCCACCGCCCCCGACGCGGTCCTCGAGGCGTTGCGGGGAGCAGTCGCGTCGGTGGAGGCCGCCGTCGTGCGTCTCGAAGGCGACGACGCGCGCCCGGAACCGTCGACCGCGTGCTCGCCCTGGCCGGGGCGGAGCCGGCCGGCGACATCGTCGCGACCCACAATGCTCTGACCAGGGCGGCATCGATCGTCGACCACACGGGCGGTCTGCCCGACCGGGACTGGCAGGCGATCGCCGGCCTCGGGGAGGTCCTCGCCCGGACGGTGACGCGTCTGCGCGGGCACGTCTCGTCATCGCTCGACGATCTCGGACTCGACGCGGCGGTGGGCGAGCACGTCGAACTGCTGCAGAAGGTCGCGGTGGAGGAGGCGCTGGGGGAGACGCTGCAGTTGCTCGTGATCGTCGAGGACTGCCTGTTCCTGTGGCATCGCGTGCACCTGGCGCGCACGCCCGACGAGGAACTGCGCGACGCGCTGGCCTCCGCGCGGCAGGTCCTGGCCGACCATTTCACGCAGGACGCCGAACTGCTGCGCCGCGCCGGCGCGCTCGCCCGGTTCGCAGAGGGCACCCCGATCGAGGTCGTCCGACGCCTGTCGTCGGGACGGACGACGAAGGTGCTCGCGGGTCTGCGTCAGGACTTCGACGACTTCCGGTGGGCGTGCCGCGCCGACGAGGCGGGCTGGCTCGACGCTGAGGACCCGGTGATCGCCGAGGCCCTGGACTCGATGAGCAGCCCGCTCAAGGCGGTCGGGGGAGTCCTCGGCGACGTGTTCGAACGCGGCCGCGCGCGGGTGACGGAGACGTGGAGTCGCTCCGAGGCTTCGGGATCTGCCGCTTCGGGATCTGCGGATTCCGGATCGACCGACTCCGGCACCGACGATTCCGCAACCGCCGGAGCCGACGACCGGCAGTAGACGCCACCGGACCGCTTCGCGGAGATCTCTCGGTCCTCATACCTAGATCTGCTAGGGTCACCGTTATCCATAGAACTTCTAGGTATGAGGACGACATGTTCATCGAGAAGGATCTGGTGGCCGCGTCCGCCACCCCGCTCGTGCTCGGCATCCTCGCCGAGGGTGAGTCGTACGGGTACGCGATCATCAAGCGCGTCAACGAGCTGTCGCAGGGCCGGATACAGTGGACCGACGGGATGCTCTATCCCCTCCTGCACCGTCTCGAGCGGGCCGGGCACGTGTCCGCCGCCTGGCGTGTCGCCGACAACGGGCGGCGCCGCAAGCACTACGCCATCACCGACGCGGGCCGCGAGGTCCTCGCCGAACGGGCGGCGCAGTGGACGGTCGTCGCCGAGGCGCTGCACCAGGTGTGGCAGTCGGCCCAGTTGCCTCCCGCCGTCGCACCGGGGTGGTCGTGATGACACTCGACGCGCATCTCGAGGACCGGATCGCCGGCTGGCGCAGCTACGTCGCCGATCATCGGGTCATCTCGTCCTCGGACATCGACGAGATGGAAGATCATCTCCGGGAACAGATCTCGGACCTCGTGTCGGTCGGACTGACGGCCGACGAGGCATTCCTCGTCGCGGTCGGCCGAATGGGTGGTCTCGACGAGGTCTCCCGCGAGTTCGCCCAGGAGCACTCCGACCGGCTGTGGAAGCAACTCGTCCTCACCGGTGGCGGTCGCGGTGAGGAATCCGGAACCCCGCGTCGCCGTAGGGAACTCGCGGTCGTACTCGCTTGCGCGCTGGGTGCAGGTCTGGCCGTCCGGGCCGGATTCGAGTGGCTCTCCGAAACCGCGCTGGTGCGCAACGCCGCCGTGCTCGTGCTGCCCTTCCTCACGCTGTATTTCGCGTGGAAGCGTCAGATGAGCCCGAAGAGCAGTGCGCTCCTTGCCGTTCCGTTCGTCCTCGCGGCGATCGTGCTCAACGTCTTCCCGTTCGAACCGGGCGGTGCCACCGAGATCATCGCGGCGATCCACGCCCCGGTCGCCTTGTGGTTCGTCGTCGGTGCGGCCTATGTCGCAGGGCAGTGGCGATCCCATCGCCGTCGCATGGACTTCGTGCGTTTCACCGGGGAGTTCGCCGTGTACCTGGCGCTGCTCGCGCTCGGCGGCGGCGTACTCATGGGACTGACCGCAGGTGCCTTCAGCGCCTGGGGATCGATATCGAACCGTTCTTCGAACAGTGGATCGTCCCGTTCGGGCCGGCCGGAGCGATCGTCGTCGCGGCCTGGCTCGTCGAGGCGAAACAGCAGGTCGTGGAGAACATCGCTCCCGTTCTCACCCGGGTCTTCACGCCCGTCACGATCCTCATGCTGGTCGCGCTGTTCGTCGCGGTGATCGCGTCCCACAGTGTCGTCGACGTCGACCGCGGCCTGCTGATCCTCATGGACCTGATCCTCGTGCTCGTCCTCGGACTCCTGCTCTACTCGATCTCCGCCCGCGACCCGCACGCCGCACCGGACGTCTTCGATCTGCTGCAGGTCGTGCTGATCGCCGCGGCGCTCGCCGTCGACCTGCTGATGCTCACCGCGATGGCCACCCGCATCGCCGAGTTCGGCTTCACCGCCAACAAGGTCACCGCCCTCGGTCTGAACCTCGTCCTCCTGGTGAACCTGGTGTGGGCGGCGTGGCTCGGCGCCTCGTTCCTGCGGGGCCGCACCGGTTTCGCGGCGGTCGAGCGGTGGCAGATGCGGTACCTGCCCGTCTACTGCGGATGGGCGGCACTGGCGGTCGTCGCGATCCCGCCGCTCTTCCGGTTCGTGTGAGCGCTTCCGCCCGGGACGACGATCGGAGGCCCGGGACTACGGTAGGACCATGGCCAGGACGGACGCGGTGCCCACGTACACGATGAGGCAACTCGCGGCGTTCGTCGCCGTCGCCGAGTGGGGCACCATCACCGCGGCCGCCGACGCGATGCATATGTCCCACTCGGCGCTCTCGTCCGCGATCACCGACCTGGAGAAGGCCCTCGCGGTCAAGCTCCTCGTCCGGCAACGCGCCCGGGGTGTCAAGCTCACACCGACCGGTCACGCGGTGCTCGAGCGGGCGAAGATGCTGCTGCACCACGCGAGCGAACTCGAGAGCGACGCGCGGTCGGAGGCGGGGGACGTCGTCGGTCCGGTGGCGGTGGGATGTTATCTCTCCCTCGCGCCGACGCTGTTGCCCGCCTCATCGCCGAGTTCACCCGCTCCCACCCGCGCGCCGACGTCGACTTCCGTGAGGACACCCAGAACCGTCTGCGGATGCTGCTCGACTCGCACGAGCTCGACGTGGCCTTCCTCTACGACCTCGACCTCGAACCGGGACTCGAGACGGTCACCCTCGACGTGCGTGAGCCGATGGTGCTCGTCTCGGCCGATCATCCGCTCGCCGGAGGCTCGCAGGTGCGCCTGCGCGACCTCGCCGACGAGCCGATGGTGCTCCTCGACGCCCCGCCGAGTTCGGGGCACGCCCTGCGGGTGTGCGCGGAGGCCGGCTTCACCCCGTCCATCGCGTATCGGACGCAGACCTTCGAGACGGCGCGGTCGTTCGTGGGGCGCGGGCTGGGGTGGACCCTGCTGGTCCAGCGACCCGCCGTCGACGTCACCTACGAGGGCCGGAAACTCGTTCTGCTGCCCGTCGTCGACCCGACTCCGGAACCCGTGCGCGTCGTGCTCGCGTGGCGCAAGGACGCCCTTCCGAGCCGTGTTGCCCAAACTTTCACGGACTTCGTCGTCGACGTCGCGAGGACCTCTCAGGCACTCTGACGTGGCCGAACGGCCCCATCCACGGAATTTCCGGGGATATTCACCGACTTTGTGCGCTTTGCAAACGATGTGACCGCTCTCATGATTGGTCCCACTGCGTCCGAACGCTCGTTAATCGGATGCCTCGGATCGACCGCCGGAGAGGGCACTGAACATGACCGTCCTTGACTCGACGCCGCAGACGTCGGCAAGAGCCGCACGCAAAGCCGCGCTCGGCAGCTTCGTCGGTACCGCCATCGAGTGGTACGACTTCTTCATCTACGGCACCGCTGCGGCGCTCGTGCTCGGCCCGCAGTTCTTCCCCGGCTCGTCCGAGGTCGCGGGAACTCTGGCTGCCTTCGCCACGCTCGCCGTCGGCTTCATCGCCCGCCCCATCGGTGGCGTCGTGATGGGCCACTTCGGCGACCGCATCGGCCGCAAGTCGATGCTCGTCGTCTCGCTGCTGCTGATGGGCTTCGCGACCGTGGCGATCGGCGTGCTCCCGAACTACGCGGCCATCGGCGTCGCGGCCCCCATCCTGCTCGTCGCCTGCGGTTCATCCAGGGGCTCGGCGTCGGCGGTGAGTGGGGCGGAGCGGTGCTCGTCGCCACCGAGAACGCTCCCGCCGGCAAGCGCGGCCTCTACGGCGCGGCACCGCAGATCGGTGTGCCGGCCGGTGTATTGCTCGCGAACCTGGTCTACCTGCCGCTGACCGCCTTCCTCAGCGAGGAGACGTTCAACGCGTGGGGTTGGCGCATCCCGTTCATCGCCTCGGCGGTGCTCGTCTTCGTCGCCATGTGGATCCGCCTGGGTCTCGAGGAGAGCGCGGAGTTCAAGGCCGCCAAGGACGCCCCCGCGACCGAAGAGAAGCTGCCGATCCTCGAGGTGCTCACCCAGCACTGGAAGACCGTGCTGCTCGCCGGCGGCACCTTCATCGCCACCAACGGCATCGCCTACGCCTACATGGTCTACGTCCTCAAGTACGGCGAGGCCACGCTCGGGTTCAGCAAGACCACGATGCTCGCGCTGCTGATCGCTTCGTGCCCGTTCTGGATGGCCGGTATGGCCTTCGCGGCCTGGCGCTCGGATCTCGTCGGACGCCGCACCGTCTACATCCGGTCCTCGGCCGGCCTGGTCGTCGCGGCCGCCCTGTTCTTCCCCCTGATGGACACGGCGCTCCTGCCGGTCATGCTCCTCGCCATGGTCGGCCTCGGCTTCACCCTCGGCTGCTGTGCCGGTCCGCAGTCGGCACTGTTCGCCGAACTGTTCCCCGCCAAGATCCGTTACAGCGGTGCGTCGCTCGGCTACCAGATCGGCGCGATCCTCGGCGGCGGTCTCGCACCGATGGTGGCGACCTCCCTGTTCGCCGCGACGGGCACCTCGATGTCCATCACCGGC
This sequence comes from Rhodococcus sp. IITR03, assembly GCA_001017865.1. Next base: position 608,196 of record LATQ01000001.1, on the reverse strand, counting down.
TACTTCGTGCTGATCGCGCTGATCAGCCTCATGAGCATCCTGCTGCTGCGCGTGCCGTCCGCCGGATACGCGAACATCACCGACTCCCGCCGTTCTCCCGAGGAAGGTGTCTGACCATGTCGACCTACTACCAGCCGCCGAAGTACCCCGCGTCGGAGTTCGAGTCGATGACTCCCGCCGACGAGACGCTGCCCGTCGTCGTGGTCGGTGCCGGACCGGTGGGCATGGCCGTCGCCCTCGGACTCGCCCAGCGCGGTGTGCCCGTCACCATCCTCGAGGCCGCCGATCAGGTGTCCTTCGGCTCGCGCGCCATCTGCATCTCCCGCCACAGCCTCGAAGCCGCCGCGCGCTCGGCTTCGGCGAGGAGCTCGAGAAGATCGTGCTGCCGTGGGTCGGCGGTCGCAGCTTCTACCGCGACCAGCAGGTCCTGCACTTCCAGATGCCGCAGCGTGACTTCGACGTCCGTCCGCCCATGATCAACGTCTCCCAGTCGGAGTTCGAACAGATCATGGTCGACACCATCGAGCAGAACCCCCTCATCACCCTGCACTGGCAGGCGCCGATCGCCGGGATCCTGCGCGGCGAGGACGAGGTCACCCTCGAGGTCGACACCGCCGCCGGCAAGCGCCACCTGGACCCGCACGCTGGTCGTCACCGCCGA
>LATQ01000001.1:606299-607435 GCA_001017865.1 Rhodococcus sp. IITR03 | reverse complement strand
GCCAGGCCCCACTGCGCGCACGCTGGGTCTCGCCGCCGACGGTGGCCGCAGCCGCATGCGCGAACTCGCAGGCCTGCGCCTGCAGGGCACCAGCTACGAGGGTCGCTACGTCATCGCCGACATCCACTGGGAGTCCGATCTCCCCGCGGAGCGCATGGTCTGGTTCGACCCGCCGAGCAACCCCGGCTCGACGATCATCATGCACAAGCAGCCCGGCAACATCTGGCGCATCGACTACCAGCTCGACCCGTCCGAGGACGCCGAGATCGAGACGCAGGAGGAGGCGATCCGCGCCCGCATCACCAAGCACCTCGACTGGCTGCAGAACGACCTGCCGTGGACCCTCGAGTGGAAGGCTTCTACAGTGCCCGCGCACTCGCCCTCGACGAGTTCACCCACGACCGTCTCCTCTTCGCCGGAGACGCGGCCCATCTGGTGCCGATCTTCGGTGTGCGCGGACTCAACTCGGGCATGGAGGACGCCGAGACCCTCGCGTGGCAGCTCGCCGCGGTCGTGAACGGCAACGCCGAGCCCGCCCTGCTGAAGGCGTACTCGTTCGAACGCCACAACGCGTGGGAGCAGAACGTCGCCAACGCCGGCAAGTCCACGCTCATCATGAGCCCCGGCAGCCACGGCTACCGCACCACGCGCGACGCGATCCTCGCGCTCGCCGTGGGCCGTCCCGAGTTCGGCACCTGATCAACCCGCGCCAGTCCAGCGCCACGCACGCACGCCTGTCTCCGCTGACCTGGTCTGTCACCCCCGGCACCGAAGGTGTGCTCCCGGGTGATCCCGTCGAGGACCGCCGGATCCGCATCGCCGATCGCGAGACGTCGCTGAACGACGCCCGCGGAACCGGATTCGCCGTGCTCGGAGTCGGTCTCGATGCGGCGGGCTCGGCCGCCCTCGCGAACGCCGCAGCCGGCCTGGCGCAGCGCTCGCACCCGAGAGTGTCGCGGCCCTGGCCGTCGACAGCGCAGAGGTGGACGGTGTGACACTCCTCGATGCGCCCGATCTCGTCGAGGCGCTCGGCGCGACGGCCGGCGAGGCCTTCGTGATCCGCCCCGACGGTCTGCTGCTGTGCCGTGTGCCGGTCGCCGACCTGGACGGTGTCGCGGCGGCCCTGCGCTCCGGTG
>LATQ01000001.1:599635-606199 GCA_001017865.1 Rhodococcus sp. IITR03 | reverse complement strand
CCGCGTGCGACCTCGGTCACGGCGTCCGACGACCACCGGGCCGGCGCCGGTACGCCACCGCAGCCGCATCTCGCCGGCCTGCTCCGCAGTTACGGACTCCAGCGCCCCGGAATGATCGCCCAGTGGGCGGCAGGGCACGACACCGACGGCACGGGTGCGCCCCTCGACGACCATCTGCGATGGCAGGCCGAGCTGTGGCGACGCCTGCGCGCCCGCATCGGGGTCGACAGCCCGTCGCAGCGACTCGGCGAACTGTGCGGCCGGCTGCGGGACGACCCCGATGTCGTCGATCTGCCCGAACGACTCTCCATCTTCGGTCCCACCCGCCTCGACACCGTCCTCGTCGACGTGCTGTCCGCGCTCGGGTACCACCGCGACGTGCACATCTGGCTTCCGCATCCGAGCCCGGTGATGTGGGACGGACTGACCCGGCGTCCGGCGTCGATGCGTCGCGCCGACGACCACAGCGCTCTCGGGGTGCAGCACCCGTTGCTCGCCGCTCTCGGCCGCGACGTGCGCGAACTCCAGAGCCGGCTCTCCGGCCTCGACTGCACCGACGTCCCACACACCTCACCCCGGCCGCCTGCGACGCTCCTCGGCCGGTTGCAGGCCGATCTCCGCGACGATCGCGCCCCCGAACCCGGATCGGCAGAGCCCGACGGGACCGTGATGATCCACGCCTGCCACGGACCCACCCGGCAGGTCGAGGTGCTCCGCGAGTGCCTGCTGCACCTGTTCCGCGACGACCCCACTCTCGAGCCACGCGACGTCATCGTCATGTGCCCCGATGTCGAGACGTACGCGCCGCTCGTCCACGCCGCCTTCGGGGCCGGGGTCGGCGAGCATCCCGGCCACACGCTGCGGTCCGTCTCGCCGATCGCGGCCTGCGCCGCACCGATCCGATCCTCGCGGTGGTGTCCGAACTACTCGCGCTCGCCGACGGCCGGGTCACCGCGAGCGAGGTCCTCGATCTCGCCGCCTCCGCCCCGGTGCGCCGCAAGTTCGCATTCGACGACGACGAACTCGAACGCCTTCAGGAGTGGACCACCGAGACCGGTGCCCGCTGGGGTCTCGGCCCGTGGCAGCGCAAGAGTTTCGGTCTCGGCGACTTCATGCAGAACACCTTCGGGGCGGCACTCGACCGCATCCTGCTCGGTGTCGCCGCCGACGGAGCGGACGGGGAGTGGCTGTCGCTGTCGCTGCCCCTCGACGACGTCGACAGCAACGACATCGACCTCGCCGGGCGGTTCGCCGAGTTCATCGATCGGCTGACGGTGGTGCTGCTCCGGCTGCGCGGCCCGCACCCGGCGGGGCGGTGGTCGGACGAACTCGGTTACGGCATCGATCTGCTCACCGACGTTCCCACTGCCGACGCATGGCAGCTCACCCGCGCGCGGCGCGAGATCGGCGACGCCGTCGAGCACGCCGGCGACACGCAGTTGTCCCTGAGCGACGTCCGGTCCATGCTCTCCTCCCGGCTCGCCGGGCGTCCGTCGCGCTCGAATTTCCGGACCGGCGAACTGACCGTGTGCACGATGGTGCCGATGCGCTCGGTGCCCCATCGCGTGGTGGTGCTCCTCGGTCTCGACGACGACGTCTTCCCCCGCACGGCCCACATCGACGGCGACGACGTCCTGACCCAGAATCCTTGTGTGGGAGAGCGTGATCCGCGCAGCGAGGACCGGCAGCTGCTCCTCGACGCACTGATGGCCGCGGAGGAGCGTGTGTTGTTGTTCCACACCGGCGCCGACGCCGTCACCGGAGCACTGCGCCCACCGGCGATTCCGCTCACCGAGGTGCGCGACGTGGTGGCGACGATGACGGCGTCGACGTCGACGACGAGCGCATCGTGCGGCGGCATCCCCTGCAGCCCTTCGACCCGCGGAACTTCCGGGCCGACGACCCGTTCGGGTTCGGTGTCACCGCACTCGCGGGAGCCCGTGCAGGGCAAGGAGGTTCGGTGGCGCGCGACCGGTCGGGTGCACTTCTCGTCGACGACCTTCCGGCCCCCGCACGCACCGATGTCGATCTCGACGAACTCGTCGCCTTCCTGACACATCCGACGCAGGGATTCCTCCGGCAGCGGCTCGGTCTGCGGATCCCCGACACCGACGAGGGCATCGCCGACGCATTGGACGTCGAACTCGACGGTCTCGCCCAGTGGCAACTGGGCGACCGGATGCTCGAAGCGCGGTTGGCGGGCATGTCCGCGGGTGCTTCCAGGACGCGGAGTGGCGTCGCGGCACGCTCCCGCCGTTCGCGCTCGGCCGCAGGACCCTCGACGCGGTGAGCGACAATGTCGAGCGCCTCGTGCACGCCTGCGCCGGTGTGCACACCGGGCAGGCCCGCACCGTCGATATCCGCGTCGATCTCGGCGACGGTCGTCGGCTCACCGGCACCGTCGGAGGTGTGCACGGCGAGGTGCTGGCCCGCAGCACGTATTCCAAGCTGTCCCCGAAACACCGGCTGGAAGCATGGATCCGGTTGCTCGCCGTCGTCGCCTGGGGCATCCCGGGCAGTGGCGTGCGGTGACCACCGGGCGCAGCCGTTCGCGCTCGTACCCGGCCTGGCGCTCGACCCTGCTGGCTCCCGCGATCCCGTCGCGCTGCTCGCCGCACTCGTCGATCTGCGCGATCGCGGACTGTGCCGGCCGCTGCCGCTCGTGACGGGCGCGTCGGCCGAGTACGCCGATCGCCGACACCGCGGCGATTCCGTGGAGATGGCACTGTCGGCCGCCGGGAAGGCGTTCGGTGGCGCGTTCGGCGACGGCAAGGACCGTCACGTGCAGTACCTGTACGGGCCCGACGTGACGCTCGGGCAGCTCACCGCCGACGCACCGGACGGCGTCGAGGCCGGCTGGTTCGACGACCCCACCCGTTTCGGTGTGCTCGCCCGACGGCTGTGGGAACCCCTGCTCGCCTCCGAGAACCAGGGACGCCCGTGAGAGAAGGACGCAGCGTGCCCGATACCGCCATCACCGATCCGCGCGCCGTAGGCGGTCCGCCGCCCGCAGGCTTCGATCTGCTCGGTCCGCTCCCGAGCGGCACCACCGTTCTCGAGGCCAGCGCGGGGACAGGGAAGACGTACGCGATCGTCGGGCTCGCCACCCGGTTCGTCGCCGAAGGGCACGCCCGCCTGTCCGACCTGCTGCTCGTCACCTTCAGCCGGGCCGCGACGCAGGAACTACGCGAGCGCACCCGGAACCGGTTCGCGCAGGTCGCCACCGCCCTCGCCGATCCGGACAGTGCGCGGACGAGCACCGACATGCTCGTCCGTCATCTCGCGAGCGAGGACGTCGACGCGCGGCGTCCCGCCTGCGACAGGCGTTGTCCGACTTCGACTCCGGCACCATCTCGACCACGCACGGCTTCTGCCGCCGCATGCTCGACGAACTCGGGATCGCCGGTGAACGCGAACCCGACGTCACGGTCGTCGAGGACGTCGACGACCTGCGGGTGGAGGTCGTCGACGATCTCTACCTGCGGCGCTACGGCAGGGGACAGACCCCCATCACCTACGCGAGGCGGCCGTCGCCGCGAAGGAGGCGATCTTCGACCCGCAGGCCGAACTCGCACCGAACGACGCCGACGGCACCGCGGCCGGCGAGCGTGTGGAGTTCGCACGTGCGGTCCGCGAAGAGGTCGAACGACGCAAGCGCCGCCTCGGCCTGCGCGACTTCGACGACCAGTTGTCCCTGCTGCACGCCGTTCTCGGCGATCCGGAGCACGGCGACGCCGCCTGCCGGCGGATGCGTGCGCGCTTCTCCGTCGTCCTCGTCGACGAGTTCCAGGACACCGACCCCAAGCAGTGGGAGATCCTGCGCCGGGCGTTCCACGGGCACAGCACGCTCGTGCTCGTCGGCGACCCGAAGCAGGCCATCTACGCCTTCCGCGGCGCGAGGTGCTCAGCTATCTCGACGCCGTCTCCGAATCCGACACCTACTGCGAGCTGACCACCAACTGGCGCAGCGACGGCGTTCTCGTCCGGGCGCTCGAACACGTCCATCTCGGTGCGGCCCTCGGTGATCCCCGCATCGTGGTGAACCCGGTGAAGGCGGCAGCCGCCGATTCCCGGCTCTCGGGCATCGCGCCCCTGCGGGTGCGTCACCTGCCCCGTGCCGGTGCCGGTCCGCTCAACGACTGGGGTTTCCCGCAGAACCTCGACGGCCTGCGCGGGCGGGTCGCCCGCGACGTGGCGGCCGACATCGTGCGCCTGCTCGACGACGAGAACGTCACCCTCGACCTCGGTTCCGGTCCCGAGCGCGTGCAGCCCGGGCACATCGCGGTCCTCGTGCGCAAACACAAGCAGGTGACACTCGTCCACGACGCGCTGACGAAGGCGAACGTGCCGTGCGTGGTCGCCGGGGGCACGAGTGTGTTCGCCACCCCGTCCGCGCAGCACTGGCTGTGGGTGCTCTACGCGCTCGAGCAGCCCCATCGCGCCGATCGCGTCCGGCTCGCCGCGCTCACCCCGCTGCTCGGCCGCACGATGACCGACATCGATTCGGAGGGCGAAGCGCTGGTCGTGGAGGTCGGCGGACTGCTCCGCGAACTGAACGACGTCTACGCCCGCACCGGCTTCGCCGCCGTCTTCGAACGACTCGCGTCCTTCGGTTCGGTCGAGGCCCGCCTCCTCGACGAGCCGTCCGGGGAACGCACACTCACCGACATCCGGCACGTCGCCCAGCTGCTCGAGGACGTCGCTCGGCACAGTCGCTGGGGCCGGCCGCACTCACCCGCTGGCTCGAGGACCGCATCAAACGACCCGACCGCGGTGGGGCCGACCGGATCCGGCGCCTCGACAGCGACGCCGCGGCGGTCCAGATCCTCACCGTGCACGGCAGCAAGGGGCTCGAGTTCCCCGTCGTCCACGTCCCGTACGGTGGGATGCCGCCAAAAACCCCGAGCCCGACAAGCTGCTGCTGCACGAGAACGGCCGGCGCATCCTCGATGTGGGTGGCAAGAGCGGTCCCGGCTACGTCGCGCGGCGCCGTCAGCACGAACTCGAGGAGGCGGGGGAGGAACTGCGCCTGCTGTACGTGGCGGTGACGCGCGCGCAGTGTGCGCTCACCCTCTGGTGGGCGCCGTCCACCCCCACCTCGCGGTCGCCGCTGCACCGGTTGCTGTTCGCCCGCGATGCCGGTTCGGCCGAGATCGCGGCGGAAGGCCGGATCGGTCACGACGAGGCCATGGCCGAGGAATTCGACCGGTGGGCCGCGCGCGCCGACGGAGTCATCGCCGCCGAAGCGGTGGGGTCGCATCCGATTCCGGTGCGACGCTGGACCCGCCCCCGCGTGGAGACCGGACCTCTCGCCGCAGCCCGCTTCGATCGGGTCGTCGACGAGAACTGGCGCAGGACCTCCTATTCGGCGCTCACCGCCTCGGTGCACGATGCGCCCGTGGTGAGCGGTGAGGTGGAGGAACCGGTGACGACCGACGAGCCGGCCGAGCCTCCGCTGAGCGCAACGGAGCCGGCGCGCGAAGGCATTCCGTCACCGATGAACGGACTGCCCGGCGGCACGATCTTCGGCACGCTGGTGCACGCCGTCCTCGAGGTCGTCGACACCTCCGCCCCCGATCTCGAGGCCGAACTGCTCGACTGCTGCCGCGAGACGGTGCGCCGCCAGATGTCGCCGATCGACCCCGCCCAGCTCGCGGCGGCGTTGCTCCCGGTGATGCGCACCCCGCTCGGGCCGCTCGGCCGGACCCTCGCCGACTTCGCTCCCTCCGACCGGCTCTCCGAACTCGACTTCGAGTTGCCGCTCACCGGAGGCGACAGTCCGGTGCCCGTCACCGTTACCCTCGACGCGGTCGGCGGGTTGCTGCGCCGGCACCTGCCCGCCGACGATCCGATGGCGGCCTACGCCGATCTGGTACGCACCCTCGAACCGGTGCCGCTGCGGGGTTACCTCAACGGCAGTATCGACGCCGTGCTGCGCACCGAGGGTCCGCGATTCGTCGTCGTCGACTACAAGACCAACCGGCTCGCGCCCGTCGACGAACTGACCACCGCCCACTACACCCGCGAGTCGATGGCGGCGGAGATGCTCCGCGCCCACTATCCGATGCAGGCGCTGCTCTATTCTGTTGCCCTGCACCGTTATCTGCGGTGGCGGATGCGCGACTACGACCCGCACGCCCACCTCGGTGGTGTGCAGTACCTGTTCGTCCGCGGCATGGCCGGACCGGACAATCCACCCGGCAGCGGCGTGTTCGACTGGCATCCGCCGGCCGCTCTCGTCACCGACCTGTCCGACCTTCTCGCCGGAAAGGCCGTGATCTCGTGATCGAGTCCATGACCGACGTTCGGATCGCCCAGCGCGGAAAGGGCGCTCTGCGGCAGTTCAACGAGGTGGGCGCACTCTCTGCCGCCGACGTGCACGTCGCCTGCGACTCGCGGCACTCGGCGGCGAGGACGACCCGCACGTTCATCTCGCCACCGCGCTGGCCGTACGCGCCGTGCGATCCGGGTCGGTGTGCCTCGACCTCACGCGTTTCCGCGAGGTCACCGTCGAGGAGGACGCGGACGGCCATCCCCGTCGTCGACCCCGCGAGCCTGCCGTGG
>LATQ01000001.1:598967-599535 GCA_001017865.1 Rhodococcus sp. IITR03 | reverse complement strand
ACCGGCAAGACCCACACCGTCGCGCGGATCCTCGCGCTGCTCACCCGCCTGTACGGGCACGAGCTGCGCATCGGCCTGGCTGCTCCCACCGGCAAGGCCGCCGCGCGCCTGCAGGAGTCGGTGCGCGAGCAGGAGACCGAGCTGGGTCTGCCGCCGAATCTCACCGCCATGACCGTGCACCGGATGCTCGGCTGGCAGCGCGGCCGCACCCGCTTCCGCTACCACGCGGGCAACCACCTGCCGTACGACGTGATCGTCGTCGACGAGACGTCGATGGTGTCGCTGACGATGATGTGCCGCCTGCTCGAGGCGGTGCGGCCCGACACCCGGCTCGTCCTCGTGGGCGACCCCGACCAGCTCGCCTCCGTCGACGCCGGTGCGGTGCTCGCCGATCTGGTGGGGCGTCCCGTCAGCGGCACCCTCGATCCGGTCTTCGAACGGGTCGTCACCCGTGATCTGGTGGCCGCCGACGACCCGGCCGAGGCGGCCTTCACTCCGGCCCAACGGGCCCGGCTCCGGTGGCGGTGTCGGTGCGCCTGAGCCGCGGCCGCCGTTTCGGTGGCGCGAT
>LATQ01000001.1:590316-598867 GCA_001017865.1 Rhodococcus sp. IITR03 | reverse complement strand
TGCGGACGACCTCAGCGGCTCGGGCTGCTCACCGCGCGGAAGGCTCCGGGAAGCGGGGTGACACGGCCTTCCTCCGGGAAGGCGGGGTGACATTGGCCTTCCTCCGGGAAGGTGGGGTGACATGGCCTTCCTCCGGGAAGGTGGGGTGACACTGCGGGTCGTCGAGGGGTGAGACTTCCCGGAATCCGCCGGATGCCTCCGCTCGCGGCTGTGATGCGGTAGACACGACCCGTCGGCCGGATACTCGAGGAGGGATCGCACGTGGCTTCCATCGCACTTCCACGCATCATGCGCGTCGGCGGGGGTGCCGTCGACGAGATCGGGGAGGTCGTTGCCGGACTCGGACTCGCCCGACCGCTGGTGGTGACCGACAAGTTCCTGGTCGGCACGGGCGCGGTGGATCGGATGGTCGCGCAGCTCGAGGCCGCCGGACTGCAGCCCGCTGTCTTCGCCGAGACCGTGCCCGACCCCACCACCGCCTCGCTCGAGGCGGGTGTCGCTGCGGTCGCCGAGCACGACGCCGACTGCGTGATCGGGTTCGGTGGGGGAAGCCCGATGGACACGGCCAAGGCACTCGGCCTGCTCGCCCGGCAGGGCGGCCACATGCGCGATTACAAGGCGCCACGCGACAACATCGGTCCGGCGCTACCGGTGATCGCCGTGCCCACCACGGCGGGAAGCGGCTCGGAGGCAACCCAGTTCACGGTCATCAGCGACAGCGAGACCGACGAGAAGATGCTGTGCCCGGGTCTGGCCTTCCTGCCGGTCGCCGCGATCGTCGACTACCGGCTCACCCTGACGATGCCCCCGCGCCTGACCGCGGACACCGGCGTGGACGCGCTCACCCACGCCATCGAGGCCTATGTCAGCAGGAAGGCGAACCCGTTCTCCGACAGCCTCGCGCTGGTCGCGATCGGCACCATCGGCCAGGTGCTGCGACGCGTCTATGCGGACGGGCAGGATGCCGAGGCGCGCGAGCGGATGATGCTGGCCGCCACGCAGGCGGGCATCGCGTTCTCCAACTCCAGCGTCGCGCTCGTGCACGGCATGAGCCGGCCGATCGGCGCGCACTTCCATGTTGCGCACGGCCTGTCGAACGCCATGCTGTTCCCGGCGGTCACCGAATTCTCCGTGGATGCCGCCGAGTCCCGTTATGCCGACTGCGCCCGCGCCCTCGGCGCGACTTCGGCGGATGCCTCGGATGCGACCGCCGCCGCCGACCTGGTCGTCGCGCTGAAGGAACTGTGCCGCGACGTGGAGGTGCCGACACCGAAGTCCTACGGCATCGACAAGCAGACCTGGGACGAGAGGGTCCCGGTCATGGCCGAGCAGGCGCTGGCGTCGGGATCCCCGAACAACAACCCGAGGATCCCGACGGCCGACGAGATCCGCGAACTCTACGGGCGGATCTACGCCTGAGAACGGCTCATTCGGGAGCCTGATCGTCGGGTTCGACCTTCTCCGTCTTCACCCGGTCCGCGACGTTGCCGGGTACACCCTCCTGCTCGCGTTCGTTCTCGACCTTCTGTTCGAGCTTGTCGACGAGGTTCTTGATCTTCTGGCCGGTGAGGTCGTCGTTGTCCTCGGGGCGGCCCGAACCGTGCTTGGGGGCGTTGTCCATCGACGTCCGTCCTTCGTTCGTAGGGTGCAGGGGAGCGGTACCCGAGGGCCGGAACCGTCAAACGGGCAACGGTTCTGCTCACGCCGATCACCACCGGCAAGCTCGAGGAGACCGTGCCCGCCGTCTAGCTCATCCCGCCCGCTCGGCTGCGGCGGCGATGTCGGCGAGGTCCTGTTCGAGGGCCTTGCGGGTCGCGCGTTTCGCCAGCGGGGCGAACAAGGTCATCGCGAGCTGCGCGAAGGCCCCGAGCGGTCCGCTCTCCCCGGAGAACTCCACGGTCAGATCCGTGCCGCCCGCCGAGGGGGTCAGGTCGAAGACGGTCCGGTAACGGGCGCCGCGGGATTCGGCGACGACGACGGTGCGCCGCTCCGGATCCACCTCGCGACCTGCATCTCCTCGGTCGCCGACTGCCCGAACATCACCCGGGTCTCCCGCCATCGCGTCCCCACCTCGTAGCCGGTGCCGTCCAGTCGTTCCACGGCCTTCACCCCGCGCAGGGTGACAGGTGCCTCGTCCAGTGCAGTGAGCACCCGCCACACCGCGGACGGTGGTGCGGCGATGTGGCGGGAGACCTCGATGCGTTGTTCCACTTCTCTCCTCGTGATCGTTCGGGTCAGAGCGGGAGCTCGGTCTCCTGCAACCCGGGCGGAAGGCTACGGCGCCGGAACCATTCGACACCGAAGGCCGCCCGCAGGTGTTCCTCGGGCATGTTCAGCATCGGCCCGAAGTCGCCGATCTGCGACTCGTAGCCCACCATCGCCGCGCGTTTGGCGCCCAGCGTCGTCGACACGTCCACGGCGGTGGTCAGTTCCGATTCCGGCAGGCCGAAGGTCTCGAGGTCCGGTGGGCGCACGTCGTCGGGGGTGTCCGGCAGCGCCGAGAGCAGCCGCATCAGATGGTCCCGGTTCGTGGATGCCTCGTAGACGGCGTCGTGTCCGGTGATCCGTTCGGCATGGACCCCGGCACGGTGGACCTGGACGTGATCGGGATGGCCGTAGCCGCCGTGCGCGTCGTAGATCGTGACGACATCGGCGCGTTCCTGCTCGATCACGGCGGCCAGCCTGGCTCCCACCTCGCTCGGATCGGCGTTGGCGAACGAATTCGGATCGTGGTTGCCGGCGGTGCCGGCCATCCCCGAATCGCCGTATCCGAAGGGCACCACCCGCGCCGCACCCAGCGCCCGGGCCGATTCCTCGAGTTCCTTCGTGCGGCGGGCGGCGAGGGATTCGCCGGGCGCGAGCAGCCCATCGGGATACTCGCCGCGGGCACCGTCGGTGGCGACGACGAGCACGACGCGATGCCCGGCGTCGGCGGCCCGGCGCATCACGCCACCGGTGAGGAACACCTCGTCGTCGGGGTGTGCGTGGAAGCACAGCAGAACGCTCATGGCGTTCATGCTGACACGCTGCCCGTCCGTTGCAGTGGTCAGTCCGACTCGCCGTATCGGGCCGCGAGGTTCTCGGGCATCGGTTCGTGCCGCAGATACTGGCGGGCGAAATCGGCGGTGCCTTGCGTGATCGCCCGCAATTCGACCGGATAGCGGCCGAGTTCGAGTTCGGGAACCTCCGCGCGCAGCAGGGCGACACCCGGCTCGGGGGATTCGGTGCCGAGCACCGTCCGCGCCGGGCCGACAGATCGCCGAGGACCGCGCCGAGATACTCCTCGGGCACGATCACCCGCACGGCGGCGACCGGTTCGAGTACGCGAACGGTGCTGTGCGCGGCCGCATCCCGCAGGGCCAGCCCGGCTGCCGCCTGGAATGCAGCATCGGACGAATCCACCGAGTGGGCCTTGCCGTCGACCAGGGTGACCTGCACGTCGACGAGCGGATATCCCGTCGTCACGCCCTTCTCGGCCTGCGCGTACACGCCCTTCTCCACGGACGGGATGAACTGGCGCGGAACCGCACCGCCCACCACCTTCTCGGCGAAGACGACCCCGCTGCCCACCGGAAGTGGTTCGACCTCGACGTCGACGACCGCGTACTGGCCGTGCCCGCCGGACTGTTTGACGAGTCTGCCGTGGCCTTTCGCGGGGCCGGCGAAGGTCTCCTTCAGCGGCACCCGATGCTCGACCGTGTCGACCTGGACACCGTGCCGGGTGCGCAACCGTTCGAGGACCAGTTCGGCGTGCGCCTCACCCGTGCACCACAGCGCGAGCTGATGGGTCTCGGGATTCTGCTCGACGCGCAGCGCGGGATCCTCGGAGGCGAGGCGCGACAGGGCCTGGGACAGCTTGTCGTCGTCGGTGCGGGTGTGTGCCTCGATCGCGACGGGGAGCAGGGGAGTCGGGGTCGGCCACCGGTCGAGCGGGACCGGATGGTCGGGGTCGTACAGGACGTCGCCGGGTTGTGCCGTCGCGAGCTTCCCGACGGAGGCGATGTCTCCCGCCACGGCCTCGCCGACCGGGCGCTGTTGCTTGCCGAACGGGCTCGTCAGGGCGGGAATGCGTTCGCGGCTGTCGCGGTCGCCGTCGGCCAGCGCGACGATCGTGTCGGGTCGCAGCGTGCCGGAGTAGACGCGCACCAGCTGATCCGCCCGACATAGGAGTCGCCGGCCACGCGCACGACCTGCGCGGCGAGCGGACCGTCCGGATCGCACGGCGGTGCACCACGACCGCGCTGCGTCGGTGCCGGGAAACCGGTGGTGATCAACTCGAGCAATTCGACGGCGCCGATCCCCGTCTCGTCGGCGGGGACGGCCGGGTGCAGGGTGCACGCCAGGATCTCGCGGGTGAGTCCTTCCTGCAGGGAGGCCGTGTCGAGTTGCTCGCCGGCGATGAACCGCTCCATGAGTGTGTCGTCCTGGCCGGAGATGGCCTCCACGAGACTCTCGCGCGCCTCGGTGGACACCGGGCACGGACCGGGTTCGCCGTAGCTGCGGCCCGTCAGCAGACCCATCGACGATCGGGCGGTCGCGTCGTAGACGGGATAGAACATGGCCCGGAGGGTGTCCGGTCCCAGACCGAAGGCGTCGTGGCAGTCGGTGAGCATGTCGTCGAAGCTGTGCCGGGCGACGTCGAGTTTGTTCACCACGATCGCGCGGGGGATCGCCTCGTCGTCGCATTCGCGCCAGAGCGCGCGGGTCGCGGCGCTGATGGGATCGGTGGCGGAGACGACGAAGATCGCCGCGTCGGCGGCGTGGAGACCGGCGCGGACCTCGGCGTCGAAGTCGGGATGTCCCGGTGTGTCGATCAGGTTGATCTTGATGTCGTTCCATTCGAGGGGCACGACGGACAGCTGCACCGACCGGCGGTGGCGCTGCTCGATCTCCTCGTAGTCGGACACCGTGGTGCCCTCGGCCACGCGCCCGGCGCGGCCGACGGCGCCCGCTGCGACGGCGAGGGACTCGGTGAGGGTGGTTTTCCCGGAGCCGCTGCACCCCACCAGGGCAACGTTGCGGATCCGGTCGGGACTGTCGGCGGTCGGTGCCTGCCGGCTGCGTGCTGCGGAGCGATCGGGCATCGAGCTACTCCCTCGTGTGACCTGCAGCACAGTCTAGGGCATTCCGATCGTCTCCGGGGAGGTTCGCAACACGCGCTCGAGGCTCGCAACGCCACCGGTGACCGATGGTGTTGCGAGCTCGAGGTGCTGGTGCGTACCCCGGCCTGCTCAGTACACGTCGCGCACGTACCGCTTCTCGCGCTTGAGGGTGGTGACGTACTCGGCGGCCTGCTCGTCGCTCATGCCGCCGTGCTCGGCGACGATCTCGTGCAGCGTACGGTCGACGTCCTTCGCCATCCGCGACGCGTCGCCGCAGATGTAGAAGTGTCCGCCTTCCTCGAGCCACGCGAACAGTTCCGCACCGTGCTCCTTCATGTGGGTCTGCACGTAGATCTTCTCGGCCTGATCGCGGGAGAACGCCAGGTCCAGGCGCGTGAGCACGCCCGAGTCGGCGAATTCGGTCAACTCGTTCTCGTAGATGTAGTCGCAGCCGCGCTTCTGGTCGCCGAAGAACAGCCAGTTCTTCCCTGTCGCACCCCGTGCGCGACGTTCCTGCAGGAAGCCGCGGAAGGGTGCGATGCCGGTGCCCGGACCGACCATGATCATCGGCGCCGTGTCGTCGGCGGGGACGCGGAAGGCCTTGTTCTTCGACACGAAGATGCCGACCTTGCTCTCACCGACACGATCGGCGAGGAAGGTCGAGCACACGCCGCGACGCTCGCGGCCGTCGGTGCCGTAGCGCACCGCCGCGACCGTCAGATGCACCGAACCGTCGCACGCGTTCGGGCTCGACGAGATCGAGTACGCCCGGTGCTGCAGCGGACGTAGCAGCGCCAGGAACTGCTCGGCCGACAGCTCGGGTGCGGGATCGAGCAGCAGCACATCGAGAATGTCGCGGCCCCACAACCATTCGTCGAGCGCGGCCTTGTCGCCGTGCCGCAGCACGTAGGTGAGTTCCTCGTTGCCCGTGTGCTTCTCGATCTCCTCGAGGAGATCGACGGACGGAGCGGTGATCTCGTACTTGTAGGTGAGCAGGTGCTCGAGCGTGTCGTCGTGACCCTCGGGGACGGTCGCGCCGTCGAGACCGAGCCGACCGAGGATCGCGCGTACGAGTTCGGTGTCGTTGACAGGCACCACGTTCAGCGCGTCGCCCGCTTCGTATTCGAGACCGGAATCGGCGAGCGCGAACTCGTAGTGCCGGATCTCCTTGGCCGAGTCCTCCCCGGACAGCAGCACATTCGACGTCAGCACCGCAGGATAGGGATTCTTGCGGGTCCACTGCGACTTCGCCGGGGCGGGTGCCGCCGGTGCCGCGGGGGCGGGAGCGCCGTCGCCCACGATGCCCTCGACGGCCGCGACGAGCGGCAGCGTCTCCGCGATCCACGTCGCGGCGAGCTCCTCGAACTCGACGTCGCAGTCCACCCGCGGCACGATGCGCTGCGCACCGAGCTGCTCGAGTCGCATGTCGATGAGCTTGCCCGCCTGGCAGAACCCGTCGTAACCGGTGTCGCGAGAGCGAGCACCGCGAAGTTCATGCCGTCGAGACGCGGGGCGCTCTCGGCCGACAGTGCCTCCCAGAACAGCTCGGCGTTGTCGGGCATCTCGCCCTCGCCGTAGGTGGACGTGACGATCAGGACCTGGGCCAGACCGGCGAACCGGTCGAGGTCCATGTCGTCGAGAGCGCACACGACGGGCGCGAAGCCTGGGCGCGGGCCGCGACCGCGGCGTCCTCGGCGACGGCTTCGGCATTGCCGGTCTGCGAGCCGTAGAGCACATGCAGAGCGGGTGCCGAGCCGGCGGTCCCGGCATCGTCGGCGGGACCACCGGAGAACAGGCGGGTCTGCATCCCGGCGACGAAGCCGGAGAGCCACGACCGCTGATCGGCGGTGAACGGGGCGTCGAGGGGAATGAACGGGCCGGTGGTGGTCACGCGGAGACTCCCATCGTGGAGGTGAGGACGTTCGGGACGGCGTTGCGTGCGAACAGTTCCTCGTAACCGGGCAGGCGACCTGCGGCGTCGAGATTCTTGCGGCTCTGCAAGAGGATCCAGCCGTAGGTACCGGGCGCATCGACCGAGCGGACGTTGCGCAGGGCCAGGGCCTGCTTGTAGTCGTTCAGGCGCTTGTCGGCGACCAGCGCTGCGAGTTGCTCGTCGGTGTGGTCGGCGATCGCCGCGAGGGCGTAGCGCTCGAGCTTCGCGACGAGGAAGAAGTCCTCGGTGAGCAGCAGATTGCGTGCGGCCTTCTGCACCGCCGGGTCGGCGACGTCGGTGGCGCCGGGCACCTTCTGCAGCGCCATCTCCTGCGCGGCGGCAAGCACCGTGTAGTTGTTGAGCAGCGCGTACATGGCCTCGGTGTCGGTCGCGTCCGGGGTGACACCACCGGCGACGGGAACACCCGAGCGGTAGTTCTCCTTGAACTTGCGCACCTGGTGCGCGACCAGCGCCGTGGCGACCTCGGCAGCGAGGTCCTTGCGCGACGCTGCGGCGAGGATCTCGTCGAGGTCCTGGTACTGCAGCAGCGCGCGCGGCATGCCGTACGCGAACCGGTGCTGCTCGACCTGCCAGTTGTCGATCAGGAAGCGGGCCTTCACCGAGCCGGTCGCCTCGACGTGCAGGTGCAGCAGCTGCAGCACCGCGGCGTTGTGGATCGCGGCCTGCGGGTCGTCGCCGGTGATCGACCCGAGGACGATCGAGTCGGCGCTGGCCTTGCGGGGGAGCAGGCCCTCGGGGTCGTACTGGTAGACGAACCCGCCCGACATGCCGTTGCCGAAGCCCTTGCCGAACTCGCCGATGTTGAGCACCGCGCCGTTGGTCATGTACTCGCAGGCGAACTCGCCGACACCCTCGACGACGGCGGTGGCACCGGAGTTGCGCACCGCGAAGCGGTCGCCGGCCTCGCCCTCGACGAACAGGCGACCACCGGTCGCACCGAAGAGCGCGAAGTTGCCGATGAGCACATTGCCACCGCGATCGTCGCTGCCGCCACCCGGTGAACGCAGCACGATCTGCCCACCGCACTGGCCCTTGCCGACGCCGTCGTTGGCGGTACCGGTGTGCTCGATGTGCATGCCGTCGTTGCAGAACGCCCCGAAGGACAGGCCCGCCGAACCGGAAGTGGTGATGGTGACGGTGCCGTCGCGCAACCAGCGGCGTCCGCGCTCGTCGTCGAGCACGGCCGGCAGGACGCGAGATCCTCGTGGTTGAGCATGCGCTCGATGTCGATCGCGAGCTGCGAACCGACGCTCTTGTTGTTGTTCGTCAGCTGCACGCCGTCGCCGAGCGCGACGGTGAGCTCCTTCCCATCGACGAGGGCCTCGCGCAGCCGGGCCACCCACGCCTCGTCGAGCGAGTAGTCCTTCTCCATGTAGACCGGGTTGTCGATGTGCACCTCGGGCAGCACCGCGAGCATCGCCCGCAGGTCCAGCCGGCCCACGCTCGACGGGTGGTCGAGCAGGTGCAGCAGGTCGGCGCGGCCGCGCGCGTCGCG
>LATQ01000001.1:578791-590216 GCA_001017865.1 Rhodococcus sp. IITR03 | reverse complement strand
CGCGCGCGTCGCGCAGCGACCGCAGACCCAGGCGGGCGAGCAGCTCGCGGGTCTCGTGCGCGACGTTGAGCAGGTACTGGGCCATCGCCCGCGGATCACCGTTGAACACTTCGGGATTCGTGGTCAGACCTGCCGGGCACTTGACGTTGCAGTTCTTCGCCATGACGCAACCGAGCATCATCAGCGCCGTGGTGCCGAACTCGAAGCTGTCGGCGCCGAGCAAGGCGGAGACGATGACGTCCGACGCCGTCTGGTGCGCACCCGAGCACCGCAGCACGACCTTGTCGCGCAGACCGTTGGCCGTGAGGGCTGATGGACCTCGGCCACACCGATCTCCGCGGACCGGCCCGCGTACTTCAGCGAGGTCACCGAGGCGGCGCCCGTGCCGCCGGTGTTGCCGGCGACGTTGATGACGTCGGCGCCCGCCTTGGCGACACCCACGGCGATCGTGCCGATGCCCTCCGAGGAGACGAGCTTGACGATCACCCGCACCCGCGCCGCCTTGGCGTCGTGGATGAGTTGGGCGAGGTCCTCGATCGAGTAGGTGTCGTGGTGCGGCGGCGGCGAGACCAGCTCGACGCCCGGGGTCGCACCACGTGCCGCGGCGATCTCCACCGTGACCTTCTTGGCGGGCAGCTGGCCGCCCTCGCCGGGCTTGGCGCCCTGCGCGATCTTGATCTCGATCTCCTCGAGCATCGGATCGGCGAGGTAACCGGCCCATACACCGAAGCGTCCGGACGCGAACTGCTTGATGCGCGAACCGCGGATGGTGCCGTAGCGGGAGATGTGCTCGCCGCCCTCACCGCAGTTCGACATGCCGCCGACCATGTTGGTGCCGTGGGCGACGGCTTCGTGGGCGTTGGAGTTGAGCGCGCCGTGGCTCATCGCGCCCGACGCGAGCGTCGGGGTGATCTCGTGCGCCGGCTGCACCCGGTCGAGTCGCACGCTCAGCGGGGCCTGACGGACCTGCTCGAGATAGCGCGCGGCATCACCGATCGCGTGCACGGTCAGGGTGTCGCCGTAGCAGCGGTGCGAGACGATGCCGTCGCCGAAGCGGGCGACGAGCGAGGCCGCGAGCGCATCGGGGCGACGGTGGTCGTCGGCGAGCGGACCGGTCAGACGCAGGACGAACTCGCTCTCGCCGACCCGCGCGGCGGAGATTCCGCGCACGAGCATCGAGTTGTTGCCGAACCGTGCGAAGCGGCCCATCTCCTTGGTGAAATCCTCGGCGGTGACGGCGAAAGTGACGTCGGCGGGCAAGGCCAGCACGTCGCGCAGCGCCGCGGGACGTTGCGCGCGCTCGTCGGCCATCGTGCGAGCGAACGCGCGGTAGCCCGGGGTGATCTCGAAGGCATCGATCTCGGCGGGTGTCAGGGCACGGAAACCGCCGTAGCGGTACGACGCGTCGTCGAGACCGTGCGCGTCGGAGAGGCGGTGCAGCGGCAGCAGACGCAGTGCGTCGGTCAGGTCCGGCTCGGCCTCCTTCTCGACGGGCAGCGTGGACGGTTCCTCGGTCATGTCCACGAAGCCGCGTACGGCGGTCGTGCCGAACGAGTGACCGGCGCCCTCGGCGCGCTCCTTGAACAGACCCAGCAGTGGGACGTCCTTCTCGGTCTCGACTGTGAGGGCGCGACGGTGCCAGTCGGCGACGGCCTGCGCGAGGGTGGTGAAACCGACACCGCCGACCGGGGACTTGACGTTCGGGAACCAGCGCGCGAGCACCTCGTCGCTCGTGTCGAGATAGCTCGGCTCGAAGAACTCACCGCCGATGTACGACTCGACGGTGCACAGGCCGACGCGTCCCATCGTCTTCATGAGCGACTTCTCGGCGGCCTTGCGGAACTTCAGGAACGCGGCGTCGGCGTCGTCGCCGAACTTCTCCTCGGCGCGCATCTGCACCGTGAGCGGATACACCGCAGCGGCACCGAAGCCGAGGGTCGCGGCGATGTGATGCGACGAGAACAACTGTCCGGACTCGACGATGACGGACACGCGCAGACGCAGTCCCTCGTCGATCAGGCGCTGGTTGACCGCGGCGACGGTGAGCACCATCGGCAGTCCGGCGCGGTCGGTAGAGACGTGCCGGTCGGTGAGCACGGCGATGCCACCGGATTCGCGAGCGAAATCGGCAATGGCCTCGGCCGTACCGTCGATCGCGGCGGCGAGCGCGGCCGCGTTCGCCTTCGCGTCGTCGAAGACGGGGGAGTACAGCATCTCGAAACGCCGCACCGGGGTGTCGGACTGCTCGCGGATACGCAGCATGTCGAGGTGCGTGAGGATCGGGGTGGGCACCACGATCTGGGTCGCGGACGAGGCGGGAGCACCGCTACCGGGACGGGCACCGAGCGCGACGCGCAGGGTCATGCCGTCCGCCTCGCGGATCGAGTCCAGCGACGGGTTGGTGACCTGGGCGAAGCGCTGCGAGAAGTACTTGGCCACACCGCCTTCCTGATCCGACAGCGCGTTGATGGCGTTGCCGTAACCCATCGCGGAGATGCGTTCCTGACCCGAGGCGAGCATCGGGTCGAGCATGAACCGGAAGGACTCCTGGTTGATGCTGTAGGACACGTAGCGCTGGTAGCGGCCGAGATCGCCGTTGTAGCGCAGCGGGGAACCGGCCTTCTCGGCGGGAACCTCGGGCAGGGCGTCGAGATCGCGGCGGGCCTCGTCGACGAGCGACGCGTAATCCTGCCGGGCAGCAAGAAGTTCGAGTGCCTCGACGGTTCCGTAGGAGCGGCGCGTGCGGTGATCGAAGTACAGCATGCCGCCGGCCTCGATGCGGCCGCGACGCAGCACGGTCTCGGGCGCGAAATCGAACTGACCGGCCTCGGAGGTGACGGCGAGGTACTCCTCGGTCTCCACGGTGCGCAGCGGGCGCAGGCCGAGGCGGTCGAGGCGCGCGCCGACGACGGTGCCGTTGCCGAAGATCAGCGCCGCGGGGCCGTCGTTCTTCTCCTCGTACAGCGAGAAGAACTCGAGCATCGCGCGGACCTGCGGCGACAGCTCGGTGTCGTTCTCCCAGGCCGGCGGCATCATCTGCACGACGGCGGTGACGAGGTCGAGGTCGTTGTGGGCGATGCGCGAGGCCAGGGTCTGATCGAAGCGGCAGCTGTCGGACTGTCCCGGCGGGCGGATGATGTCGCGGCCCATCGCGCGGGCGAGGGCGCCTCGAACAGCCGGTTCTTGCGATCGGTGTTCAGTTCGCCGTTGTGCGCCATGAGGCGGAACGGCTGCGCCATCGTCGGATGCGGATCGGTGTTCGTCGAGAACCGGGTGTGGAAGAACAGGGTGTGCACCGCGTGCCGCGGATCGGTGAGATCGCGGAAGTACGGGATGACCTCGTGAGAGTTCAAGCGGTTCTTGAGAACCTGCGTGCGCGCACTGAGCGAGAGCGGGTACAGCCCGCCCAGTTCCGGCTCGGTGTAGGCGCGGGCCTCGACCTCGAGGAGCACGTCGTGCAGCAGCCGGTCGAACTCGTCGACGGTCTCGCACGCGTCGGGCCGGGTGAAGATCCACTGCCGGATCGGCAGCTGGTATTTCGTTGCGGCAGGACGTAACACGCTGTCGTCGACGGGAACGTCGCGCACCGTGAGCACGGTGACCCCGGCTCCGGCGAGTGCCGACGAGACGAGTTCCCCGGCATCGGCATGCGCCGCGGGATCGGTGGGGAGGAAGAAGTTTCCGACACCGAAGTTCCCTTCCTGCAGGGGCGTTCCGGTGATCTCGGAGAAGAAGGCGACCGACAGGTCCACGTTGATGCCGGCTCCGTCGCCGACACCCTCTGCGGACATGCCACCGCGGTGCGGCACGACGCACAGGGCTTCGTGGCCGCGGGTGAGCACGTCGTGGGTCTGCACCCCGTCCTTGCGGGTGATGAAACCGACACCACAACTGCTCTTGTCCAGCGTGCTGTCGTACAGGCCGGTGTCACTGGCGTGCGTCACGGACGTCCTCCTCGGTGCATCGAAATCGGCGTCGACCGGCAGTGACGATGCGAAGAAGAGAGAACGCGTGGGAAGGCGCAGCTCCTGAGGTGCATAGACGTGTGCCGGAGACGATGTGTGTGAATGCAGACGTCTTTGTCCGAATGCGCCGTGCGTTGCGACGGTGGAGCGCGCGAGCAGCAATGGCCAGTGTAGCGCACGTGTTAACTCCGATGACGGCGGGATACATCACAACCCGCCGGGAGTAAACGCTGTATTGCGGGAGGGGTCTTCGCTACGCTCGCGCCCAACGGCGTCGACAGGCCGGCCTACGAGCAGGGGAGAGCGATATGACCGACATTCTCGACCGCACGAAGATCTACATCGACGGGCAGTGGGTGGACTCCGACGGCAGCGGCCGCATCGAGGTCGTGAATCCGGCGACCGAAGAGGTCGTCGCGGTGGTCGCCGAGGGTGTCGCCTCCGATGTCGATCGAGCCGTCGCCGCGGCGAAGGCCGCCTTCCCGGCCTGGGCCGCGCTCAGTGGCGCGTCACGTGCCGCCTACCTGGAGAAGGTCTCCTCGCTGGCGAACGAGCGCGCCGACGAGCTCACGAGGGTCGTCTCCCAGGACATGGGGATGCCCGCCCACTTCGCGCGTGCCATCCAGGTCGGTATGCCGCTGAAGAACATCGCCGGCTATGCGTCGCTGGCCGGAACGTACGACTTCGACGACCAGGAGATCGGCAACGCCTGGTCGTGCGCGAACCCATCGGGGTCGTCGGGGCGATCACCCCGTGGAACTACCCGCTGCACCAGGTGGTGCTGAAGGTGTTCGCCGCGCTCGCCGCCGGATGCACCGTGGTGCTCAAGCCCACCGAGGTCGCGCCGCTGGTGACCTATGCGCTCGTCGACATCGTCGACGAGGCCGGCCTGCCGCCGGGCGTGTTCAACCTCGTCAGCGGTTACGGGCCGGTCGTCGGCGAGGCCATCGCCGCGCACCCCGACATCGACATGGTGTCGTTCACGGGCTCGACGCGTGCCGGCAAGCGCGTCTCGGTCGTTGCCGCGGAGACGGTGAAGAAGGTCGCGCTCGAACTCGGCGGCAAGTCGGCCAACATCATCCTCGACGACGCCGACCTCACCGCGGCCGTCACCGAGGGTGTCGGCAAGTGCTTCCTCAACTCCGGCCAGACCTGCACCGCACTGACCCGCATGCTCGTCCCCGCCGACCGTCTGCAGGAGCCACCGCCATCGCCGAGCAGGTCGCGCGGGCCTACACGGTCGGGCTGCCCGACGATCCGTCGTCGAAGCTCGGCCCGCTCGTCAGCGGAACGCAGCAGGCACGCGTGAAGGCGTACATCGACAAGGGCGTCGAGGAGGGTGCCGAACTGGTGCTCGACGGACGCGAAACCGAGTTCACCACCGGCTACTTCGTCGGCCCTACCGTGTTCACGAACGTCGCGCCGGAGATGACGATCGCCCGCGAGGAGATCTTCGGGCCGGTGCTGTCGATCATCGGATACCAGGACGAGGACGACGCGGTGCGCATCGCCAACGACAGCGAGTACGGCCTGTCCGGCGGGGTCTGGTCGGCCGACCCGGCGCGAGCGGAGGCGGTGGCCCGCCGTATGCGCACCGGTCAGGTCTACATCAACGGCGGCGCATTCAACACCGACGCACCCTTCGGTGGTTACAAGCAGTCGGGTATCGGACGCGAGGCCGGCGTTTTCGGGCTCGAGGAGTTCCTGGAGATCAAGACGATCCTGCGCTGACGGTGCCGCATCGTTTCGTCGGACCGGTCAGTAGTAGACCGCGCCGGGCACGCCACCGCCCACAGCGATCGCGTCGCCGGTGATGCCGATGCTGCGCGGGCTCGCGAGGAACGCGACGACGTCGGCGACCTCGCTCGCGTCGATGAGGCGGTTCACGGAGTTCTTCGCGATCTGCTGTTCGAGTTCGGCTACCGGCGTGCCGGTCTCGGCCGACTCCTCGGCCAGGCGTGCCGCCAGCCGCTCGGTGCGGGTCCGGCCGGGGTGCACCACGGTGACGTTGATGCCGTGCGGGCCGAGTTCGTCGGCGAGGTTCTTCGTCACAGCCGCAACGCTGACGTTCCGGACCGTCTGGGCGATGGAGTTCGCGCTGCGCGCACCGAGGCCGCTGATGTTGATGATCCGGCCCCAGCCCTGCTCGATCAGATAGGGAGCGACGGCGCGTGCGGTGCGCAGGCAGCCGAGGACCTTGATCTCGACCTCGTTGCGCACGACGTCGTCGGTGGTCGCGGCGAAGTCCGTCGGCTTGTTGGCGCTCCAGGGAGTGGCGGCGGAGTTGACGAGGATGTCGACCCCGCCGAGTTCGGCGACGGCCCGCGCGACCAGCGCGTCGACCGAGGCCTGGTCGCCGGTGTCGGTGGGCACGGGAACGATTCGTCGCCCGGTCTCCTCCGAGAGGGTCTTCGCTGCGATGTCGAGATCGGCCGCGGTACGGGCCGCGATCACCACGTCGGCGCCTTCGGTGGCCAGTGCCCGCGCGATGGCGTAGCCGATGCCGCGGCTACCGCCGGTGACGATGGCCCTCTTCGCGGTGAGTCCGAGATCCATGCTGCTCCTGTCCGTTCTTCGGGGATGTCCCGACGGTATGCCGACAGGGGAGCGGGCGGCCACGTTTGCGACCGGCGTGATGCGAATCGGTGGACGGCTCCGGGTACGGCGACGGCCCCCGCACCGTGTGGTGCGGGGGCCGTCGGTTGTAGGTCTCAGGCCTTGCGGGTGCGGCCGAGGCGCAGCAGCGTCATCGCGAGCGTGCTGCCGTCGGTGCCGAGTTCGGCGAAGCGTCCCAGGACGGCCATTTCCTCGGCCTGTGCTTCGCGGCTCGCGTCGGTGCCCTTCGCGGATGCTCCGGCGCGCTGAACGAGCTCCGAACGCCGCTTGATCACCGCGAGCAGCTGAGCGTCGAGCTCCTTGATCTGCTCGAACAGCTCCCCGAGCTCTGCCTCGGCCGACGAAGCTTCGCCGACGGACGCGATGCCAGGCGAATCAAGCTGGACAGTCATGCAGACTCCTCCGGTCTCGTCTGAATCGTCACAGATTGTGTCGTGCTCACGCCTATAGGTGTTACCGACACGTAGGGAAAAATTCTCGCGAGACTCTCCCATGCGCGTCCTGTCCCTTCAGAAACGGCCGTGACCTGGTTCAACACTCTGATGACCGAGGGGTATGTTAATTGTCACACCGACCGGTGCCAACTCGTGTGCCCGTCGGTGACATCGCGCCCGAAGGTCCGCATCGGGTCCGCCGCTCGAGGTAGCGTTCCGGCCGACCGGCAGGGCCGAGGACGTCGGGGCTCCTCGGTACACCGGGAGGGGAGACCGATGCGACGACCTGTTGTCCCGTGGGGTGGGCGCGGCACGGAGGCTGCGACTTCCGACACCGATGCGACTACCGACACCGAACCGACGTCCGATACCGAACCGCCGAGCGAATGGCAGCACGGCACGCGCAATCTGCACGTGTACGCAGCGGCCGGCGCGGCGGTGCTCGTGGCGGTCTTCGCCGCGGCCCGCGGAGCGGGGGCGTGGAGCACCGATTCGGTGGGTGCCGACCGCTTCTATTCGATCCTGGCGCTGCTGATGCTGCTGACGGCGGCCTTCGGAGCCACCTTCTGGTGGCCTGCCGGATCCGGGGGTCGGCGACCGCCGTCGTCACCACCGAGCCGCACACCGCGGGTCCGGTACGTCGAGACGGCCGGTCGCGGCGGTACCGAGATCGGGGGCCGCCGTCCCGTCTTCGGTCTGCTGCTCGCGATGGTGCTGTGCGGGACGTTCCTCTCGCTCGGCGCCGCCGTGGAAATCGTGGTCGGGAACGAGGGGCTACCCCTCGTGGCGCTGGTGCTGGCGTTCGTCGCCGGGGTGTGCCTGGCCTTCCTCGTGGAGGTGGCACTCGGGCGCATCCGGGCCGGTTCGCTCGTTCTCGGACCGGACGGGATCAGGTTGCGCGGCTGGTTCGTGGAGTCCTACCTGCCGTGGGTCTCGGTGCGGGGTCTCCGTGCGGTCGACCGGGGGTTCCCGGAGATCTGGATCGAGGGGCACGGGTCGGCGGCGTGGGCGCGTCGACGCACGAGTCGGGTGTTCCTCTTCGAGCGCCTGCCGCCCGAACCCCGGATCGAGGTGGACTCACGGCATCTGGCCGTCGATCCCGTGCAGTTGTACCGCTTCCTCGAGTTCTATGTGGAGCACCCTCGCCACCGCCGTGAACTGGGCACACCGGCCGCTGCGGAACGTCTCGCGGAGGGTCCTCCGTTCACCGTCGACGACGAGTGAAAATGATGTAGTCAGTATTGTAGAATGGCGTTTCCGTTCCCGTTCCTGCAACGCGTGTTCGGACCTTCGCGATTGCGGCACTCGGTGCCGTAGCATCGAGTCAGACGCTTCGGGAGGACGCCTTCCCGAAGATCCGTGCGCTCGGCGGTGCCGGCGCGTGGACCCCAGGTGTTCGACCAGATTGGACGAGAAATGACCGCTCCGGAACGCATCGTCATCGTCGACGGCGCACGCACCCCCGTCGGCAGCTTCGGCGGCGCACTCAAGGACGTACCCGCGCACGAACTCGGCGCCACCGCCGTACGCGAGGCGCTGCAGCGCTCGGGTGTCGCAGGTGAGGACATCGACGAGGTCGTCATGGGCTGCATCGGTCAGGTCGGTGCCGACGCCTACAACGCCCGTCGTGTCACCCTCGCCGCCGGACTTCCCGTCTCCACCCCGGCCCTGACCGTCAACCGCCTGTGCGGCTCGGGTCTGCAGGCCGTGTGGTCCGCGGCCCAGGAGATCCGGTGGGGTGCCGCGGAGATCACCGTCGCAGGTGGCGACGAGAGCATGTCGCGCATGCCGTTCTACGACTTCGGTGCCCGCAACGGCTACAAGCTCGGCAACCGCGAGCTCGTCGACGGCACCGTCGGCATGCTCACCGACCCGTTCAGCGGACAGCACATGGGTGTCACGGCCGAGAACGTCGCCCGCGAGTACGGCGTCAGCCGCGAGCAGCAGGACGAGTTCGCCCTCGAATCGCAGCGCCGCGCCGCCACTGACGCCGCGAAGGCCGCCTTCGCCGAGGAGATCACCCCGGTCGAGATCGGTGGCCGCAAGCCTGTCACCGTCACCGAGGACGAGCACCCCAAGCCCGACACCACCCTCGAGGTGCTCGGCAAGCTGCGTTCGGCGTTCATCAAGGACGGCACCGTCACCGCCGGTAACGCCTCCGGCATCAACGACGGCGCTGCTGCGCTCGTCCTGGCCCGCGAGTCGGTCGCCCGCGAACGCGGCCTCGGTGCCTCCGTCGTACTCGAGTCGGTGGTCACCGCGGCGATGGAGCCCGAGCTGATGGGCTACGCCCCGACCCTCGCGCTGGTGAAGCTGTTCGAGCAGAACGGCCTGACGCCGGCCGACATCGACACCGTCGAGCTCAACGAGGCCTTCGCCTCGCAGGCCCTCGCGGTGGCGCGCGACGCCAAGCTCGACCCGGAGAAGACCAACCCCTACGGCGGTGCGATCGCCCTGGGCCACCCGGTCGGCGCGACCGGCGCGATCCTGACGCTGCGCGTCGCCAAGGACCTGATCCGCCGCGATCTCGAACTCGGCGTCGTCACCATGTGCATCGGTGGCGGACAGGCACTTGCCGCGCTGCTGCGCCGCGTGTCCTGATCCGGGCACCTCGGAAAGACCCGACTGTGGCGGCGCGATCCCTGTCGCGCCCGCCACAGTCATCTCCGAAACCCGGTCGTGTCTCCAGCTCGGTCGTGTCTCCGGCTCGGTCACGTCGACAGCTCGGTGAGTGGTCGGAGTCGCCGCACGCGGCCGTCCCAGTGCACGCGGGTCGTCACGGCCGCACCGTCGGCGAGTCGCCGGACTTCGTAGACGTCGAGTTCGGGCACCTCGGCACACAACCCCACAGTGCGTGCCCGGTCATGACGAAGTCGATGTCCTGCCGCACGAGCAGGCCCATGAGTTCACCGATCGTCGGGTCGTCGATCTTGGCGAATGCGTCGTCGAGCAGTACGAGCCGCAGTGCGGTGCCGGTGTCGGGCAGGCCGGAGAGATAACCGTCCGCCGCCGCAAACAGTGCCACGTACGACACGAACCGGGTCTCACCCTGGGATATCTTGGCGCGCGCGGAGATCCGCCTCTCCCGGTCCGGTTCGGGACCGAGGATGGTCACCTCGACCTCGTGCCAGCGCCGGTAGTCCAGTGCCTGCGACAGGTGCTGCGCGTAGCCGGCGGACGGATCGGCGGTGTGAGCGGATTCCACCGGCGCCGCAGCATCCCGACCAGGTCGGACGCATCCTCGGGTGACCGTTCGGTGGCGGTGAGCAGCTGCGTCAGTCGCGCCGCGTCGGTGTCCTCGCCACCGGGGCGCCACTCGATCCTCACGCCGATCCCGTGCGTCGTGCGGCTGTCGGCGAGACTGTCGTTCATCGCGGCGATCACCTGTCGTGCCCGCTCGATCCGCCGGCGCAGTTCGTCGGCCACACCGCCGAGCACGAATCCCGTGAATACGTCGTGCTCGCGTTGCGACAGTGCCCGCCGGCCGTCCTCGACCTGCCGGGTCAGGGTGGCCGAGACACCCGTGGGCGTGGTGTCGTCGCCCGCCCCGGTGATCCGGACGCGATGGGCGCCGTGCGTCACCGTGTGCTCGATGTCGAACCGGGCCGTGAGGTCGCGGTCGAACTGCTGCAGCGCGACGAGCATCGCGTTGTCGTCGACTCCCGTGCGCGGCGGCAACGCGGCAAGCAGGGTGCGGGCCACCGAGAGCACGTGATCCGGATCCTCGAGCTGAACGGGAGGCAGAACCGTCCGGGCAGAGGCGGAGTCCGACTCCGGATCCTCCTCGAGTGCGGCGCGCAGTTCGGGCAGCTGCAGGTGAGCGGCGAGCAGTTCGGCGGCCGCGGCGAGTTCGCGACGGTCGCGGTCGAGCCGTTCGCGTGCGGCAGCACATCGCTGCAGCACCTCGCGACGGCACGGCCCAGGTGGTCGCGATGGGCGACCGTGCGCCGGAACTGTTCGTCGGCGCGTGCCGTTCGGCCTCCGAGTCGCGCAGTTCCTGCGCCAGGTCGGCGGAGTCGATGTCGACGGCCGCCGTTTGCGCCGCGACCACGGCGGCCTTCGCGTGCCATTCGTAGCGGCACGATTCGGCGATCTCCTCCGCGTCGACCCGTTCGACAGTGGCCTGCGCATACCGCTCGGTGGCATCCGTGAACCTGGCGTGGGCGGCGAGGACGTCACCGAGATCGCGTGCCAGCTCGGTGCACAGCGTGTCGGCGGACGCACATCCGGCGACCAGCGCCTCCAGTTCTGGAACGTCGCAGGGCACGCCGAAGTGCTCGCACGCCGTGCGGTGGGCGTCGAGCTCGGCGGTCCAGCGAGCACGCAGCGTCGTCGCCCGCTCGCGCAGTTCCACCGCAGTGTTCGCCGCGGACCGCACATGCGCGTACGCGTGCCGACGTCGTTCGGCGC
>LATQ01000001.1:574297-578691 GCA_001017865.1 Rhodococcus sp. IITR03 | reverse complement strand
CCAGGCCGATCGCGCGCTGGGCGCCGCCGACGTCGGCACGGCCTTCGCGGCCCGTCCGCAGCGTCTGTCGGCGCGGCGTTTCTGGGTGCGGCATGCTGCCGACGTCCACGGTTCGCTGTATCTCGACGAGGGTGCCGTGCGCGCCGTGATGGAGCGGCGACGCTCGCTGCTCGCCGCCGGAATCACCGGCACCAGTGGCGGTTTCCACGCCGGCGACGTCGTGGGCATCGTCGCGCCCGACGGCCGCACGGTTGCGCGCGGTGTGGTGGCCTACGACGCGTCCGAACTCGATTTCATGATCGGCTTCTCGACCAGGCAGCTGCCGCCGGATCTCCAGCGACCCGTCGTGCACGCCGACGATCTCGTCCGGGTGGTCTGAGAACCTCACGAAGTCGGTGCGGTCACCGCGTCGGCCAGGAAGGCGAGGGTCTCCGAGGTACCCGCTTCGAGCTTGAGGGTCGCCAGCGCATCCCCGCGGGTGGGGCCGCGATTGACCACCACCACCGGGATGTTCCGCTGCGCGGCGCGACGCACGAAACGCAGCCCCGACTGCACCGTCAGCGAACTCCCGGCGACCAGCAGGCGTCGGCACTGTCCACCACCGAGAATGCGAGATCGACGCGCGGGCGCGGCACCGTCTCCCCGAAGTACACGATGTCGGGTTTGAGCATCCCGCCGCAGCGCTCGCAGTCCACTACGACGAAGTCCTCGGTGTCGGTGACCACCGCGTCCGCGTCGGGGGCGACCTCGAGACCGGTCGTCGCGCGCATCCGGTCGTCGAATCCCGGATTGGCCGCGCACAGCCGCTCGTGCAGCGTGAACCGCGAGATGCGGTGTTCGCACGACAGGCATCGGACCTGCGCGTAGGTGCCGTGCAGGTCGACGACCCGCCGGCTGCCGGCCTTCGTGTGCAGCAGGTCGACGTTCTGGGTGATCACGCCGACGACGGAACCGGCGCGTTCGAGGGCCGCGAGCGCCCGGTGCCCGGCATTCGGGCGGGCGGCGTCCATGTGCTTCCAGCCGACGTGGTTGCGCGCCCAGTAGCGTTGCCGGAACTCCGCGTCGCCGACGAACTGCTGGTAGGTCATCGGGTTGCGGGGCGGCGAGTCCGGTCCGCGATAGTCGGGGATACCGGAGTCCGTCGACAGCCCGGCGCCGGTGAGAACAGCGATCCGACGGCCGTGCAGGAGAGTGGGCAGGTCGTCGGAACGGAGTGGAACGTCGATCACTCCATCTACGGTAGGCCGCTTCCGGGAACCGGCGCTGCGGGCAGGAGCGCGCGGACCGCATCGATGGTGTCGGCGTCGGCGGCCGACTTGTCGGGCCGGTACCGCAGCACCCGTGCGAAGCGCAGCGCCACCCCGCCCGGATAGCGGCTGCTGGTCTGCACTCCGTCGAGTTCGATCTCGACGACGATCGCGGGTCGCAGGTGGACGGTGTGCTCGTCGCGATGCGTCTCGTGGCGCGGGAATTCCTCTGTCTGCCACTGCAGCAGCGCGTCGGTGAGTCCCTTGAACGTCTTCCCGACCATGATCGGCGGACCACCGTCCGGGTCGCGGGCACCGAGGTGCAGATTGGACAGGAAGCCGGTGCGGCGCCCGTAACCCCACTCGGCGGCGAGCACCACGAGATCCAGGGTGTGCTCGGGTTTGACCTTCTGCCAGGCTCGGCCCCGGCGTCCGGCGGTGTAGGTCGACGTGAGCGACTTCACCATGACGCCCTCGTGACCGTTGCCGAGCGAGTCACCGAGATGCGCCTCGGCGCTGTCGGCGTCCGGAGCGACGAGCGCGGGGATACGGTGCTCACCCGCGACACGGGCGAGCTGGTCGAGACGCACCGACAGTGGCTCGTCGAGCAGGTCGGCGCCGTCGAGGTGCAGGCAGTCGAAGAAGTACGGGTAAAGGAGCAGTTCGCGTTCGGAGCGGGCACCGAACCGGCTCATGGTCTCCTGGAACGGTCGGGGACGGCCGGCATCGGTGAGCGCGAGTGTCTCGCCGTCGAGCACGACACTGCGGCACGGCAGTGCCCGGACGAGTTCGACCAGTTCGGGGACCGATGCGGTGATATCGCGCAGCGTGCGAGTGAAGATCCACACGGCGTCCTCGTGGCGGTGCACCTGGATGCGTGCACCGTCGAGTTTGTATTCCACGCTCACGGCCCCGTCGAACTCGGTGAGTGCCGCCTCGAGCGACTCGGCGGGCGAGGCCAGCATCGGTCGGACCGGTCGGCCGAGTTCCAGGCCGAATTCCGCGAGCGCGTCGACGCCACCGTCGAAGGCCGCCGCCGCGGCCTGCGCGAGTCGGCCCGAGAGCATCACCGCCCGGCGGACCGGTTCGACGGGGAGACCGGCTGCCGCTGCGACCGCATCGGTCATCACCCCTTCGAGAGCACCCTGCCGCAGCTCACCACCGAGGAGCGCGACGAGAAACGCTGCTCGGACTCGGTGGCCCGGCCGAACAGCTCCAGGAGCAGTTGCTGCCGCGCGGCGGTGGATCCGGAACCCGCGATGCCGGCGAGGCGGTCGAGGAAGCCGGACACCTCGTCGACGGAGAGCGTCGGATCGTCGGCGACCGGCGCGGAGAGGCCGGCGAGGGTGCGGAAGCCGACACCCACGCGGCCCTGGGTCATCTCTCCGGACAACCATGAGACCACCGCTTCGACCTCGTGAGGTTCGGCGCGCCCGAGTATTTCCCGCAGCAGATCGATCTTGGTGCGTCGTGACCGTGTGGCGGCGACGGCAACGGAGGTGTCGACAACCGAGTGCAGCAGCATCGCTTCGACGTTAGCGCCCGGACGTGCCACGCGGAGGAAATCGTGCGTCGGGGTGTATTTCCGCACGCCGGTGGGAATCGAGAGGCCAGGATGGTGCACAGGACGTGTGCACGAGGGGGAGGGACGGGAGAGGCGGATGAGCAAGGACGCCGATGCAGTCGAACTCGACGTGGACGGTCGCACGGTGCGCATCACGCATCCCGATCGTGTGTACTTCCCCGAGATCGGGGCGACCAAGCTCGATCTCGCGAACTACTACCTGAGCGTGGGGAGGGGATCGTCCGGGCACTCCGTGAGCGGCCCTGCATGCTGCACCGGTTCCCCGACGGTCTCGAAGGCAGAAGGTGCACCAGAAGCGGCTGCCGCGCGGGGCTCCGGACTGGGTCGAGACCGTGCGGGTGCACTTCCCGCGCTACGACCGCGACGCCGACGAACTGTGCGTGACCCGTCTCGCGGACGTCGTGTGGGCCGTGCAGATGTCCACCGTGGAGTTCCATCCGTGGAACTCTCGGCGCAGCGACGTGGAGCGGCCCGACGAGTGGCGGATCGACCTCGATCCGATGCCCGACTGCGATTTCGATCGGGTGCGGCGCGTGGCGTCGGTGGCGCACGAGGTGCTCGACGAACTCGGTGCCGTGGGTTGGCCGAAGACCTCGGGAGGCGACGGCCTGCATGTCTACGTCCGGATCGCGCCGGAATGGGAGTTCGACGACGTCCGAAGGGCCGCATGGCTTTCGCGCGGGAGGTGGAGCGGCGCGCGCCCGGCGACGTGACGACGGCGTGGTGGCGCAAGGAACGCGACCCGTCGGCGGTCTTCGTCGACTACAACCAGAACTCGCGCGACCACACGATCGCCAGTGCCTATTCCGTCCGCGGTGTGCCGGAGGCGACGGTCTCCACTCCGGTGCGGTGGGACGAGATCGACGACCTCGAACCACGGGACTTCACGATCCGGACCGTGCCGAAGCGGTTCGAGGAACTCGGCGACCTGCACGCGGGCATCGACGACGCGGTCTTCTCCCTCGATCCGCTCCTGGAATGGGCGGAACGCGACGAGAAGCAGGAGAAGGCGTCCGAGTGAGCCTGTGGCCCGGTAACGGTGACCCGGTAGACGTGGCCTAGTAGCCGGCGCTGGGATCGACGACCCCGATCGGCACGAGGCCGGACGCGAACCGTGTGACGTTCTCGGTCACGTGCTCGAGATAGGCCGGGATGCGCAGCGGGGGTGGATTGGCGTCGTGGGGGGTGATCACGGCGTTGGGGAGCGTCCACAACGGATGATCGTCGGGGAGCGGTTCGGGATCGGTGACGTCGAGCCCCGCGCCGCCGATCGCGCCGGATCGGAGAGCGGCGACGAGGCGTCGGTGTCGACGAGATCGCCCCGGGCGACGTTGACGACCCACGCCGTGGATTTCATCGCTGCGAGCTCGGTTGCACCGACGAGCTGCTCGACGTCGAGGGTGGCTGTCGCGGAGATGACGAAATGATCTGCCAGAGGCCATATCTCGTCGATGCGTTCGACGGGGAACGTCTCGATGGCCCCCGGCACGGGACGGCCGCTGCGGGTGACGGCGAGTGCGCGACGCGCGGCCAGCATCGGATCAGCGCCCGGCCGACACCGC
>LATQ01000001.1:571724-574197 GCA_001017865.1 Rhodococcus sp. IITR03 | reverse complement strand
CCCCGCCGGTGCCCCTCGATGCCGCCATCCTCTTCGCGCCCGTCGCGACCTCGTGCCGCCCGCACTCGAAGCGCTCGACCGCGGCGGCATCCTCTCGATCGCCGGCATCCACCTGACCGACGTACCGCAGCTGAACTATCAGCGGCACCTGTTCCACGAGCGTGAGATCCGGTCGGTGACCGCCAATACCCGTGAGGATTCCCGGGAGTTTCTCGCGTTCGCCGGTCAGCACCGCATCAGGTTGCGACGATGCGCTACGGGCTGGACGAAGCCGACCGCGCGCTGGCGGATCTCGCCGGCGACCGCGTGCGCGGTGCTGCCGTCCTCGTCCCCTGACGGTCCGGATCGATACGGTTCTTCCCGCCCGAGATCGCCAAGTCGGGACTTTCTACCCTACGGCAACATCCCGCCCGGGGCGACGATAATGGTGTCGGACCCAGGAGGGCCCCTCGGACTTCTCACCCACGAGGAGATGAGGACAATGTCGACATCATCGGCTCATTCTGCAATGCACACCCATCCCGACATCGTCGAGATGCGCGAACGTTACGACCGGATGGGTGAACAGCCCACAGCTCAGGTCACCGACGGATTGATGATGGTTGCCGGTCTGTACGCGGCGGCATCCGCCTGGATCATCGGATTCGCCGATCAGACGGCACTCGCCACCACCAATCTGATCTGCGGCCTCGCGGTCGCACTGCTCGCCCTGGCACTCGGTTCGGCCTACGGCCGCACCCACGGCCTGGCGTTCGTCGCGCCGTTGCTCGGTCTGTGGCTGTTCGTGTCGCCGTGGCTGGTCAGCGGCGTCGACACCAGTACGTCCATGATCTGGTCCCACGTCATCGTGGGTGCGATCGTGTTCGTCCTGGGCGTGGCCACGGCGGCGATGGGAACCGGTCTGATGGACCGTTCACGCTGACCGGTTCGGCGGCGTAGCCCGGACGGTGCTGCCGGCTGCAGGTCTGAACCGGCAGCACCTCACCGGGTGCGGCGTCCGGACGCCGCTTCCGGCTACCGAGGGATTTACCCTCCGGCGGCGATGGCAACCCGGTCCACCCCTCGGCGGGTTCGTGAACCGGGGGAGAGATGGAACCGTCTGCGCCCGCCGCGGGCGGTGATTCTGAGCACCGTGCACACTTCATGTGTGTGCGGTGCGTCACATTTGAGCGAAATGATGCGCTCGAAAATCTTTTGTTGACGAGTTCGCCTAGTTCAATCAACCATTGCTGTACCAAATGACGCGATCGAAGCGGCACAGACACAATCGGACGCCGCGACGAAGGACGGGTGGTACGCAATGACCGAGACCGTAATCCGCGAAAGCGAACGACTTCCCTACGACCTCGACGACCGATATCGCTCGGGCTCCGGCACCGTGCTGCTCACCGGCGTCCAGGCCATCGCCCGCCTGTTCGTCGAACAGCAGGTACGGGCCATGCGGGACGGTCGCCGAGTCGCGACCTTCGTCTCCGGATACCAGGCAGCCCCCTCGGTGGTCTCGACAAGATGCTCCACGGCATGCGAAGGTCCTCGCCGAGCACGACATCACCTTCGTGCCCGGATTCAACGAGGAGCTCGCCGCCACTGCTGTGTGGGGCAGCCAGGGGCAGCTCGGCGCCGGCACACCGACCCACGACGGCGTCGTCGGCGTCTGGTACGGCAAGGCCCCGGCCTCGACCGCGCCACCGACGCACTGCGTCACGCCAACATGTACGGGGTGAACCCGAACGGTGGCGTGTTGCTCATGGTGGGCGACGACCCCGCGTCGAAATCCTCGACCGTGCCCGCCGTCAGCGAGCGGTCCCTCGCCGCCCTCGGCATCCCGGTCCTGTTCCCGCGCAACGCCGCCGAGATCGTCACGATGGGCCTGCACGGCGTCGCGCTGTCGCGCGCCTCGGGCTGCCTCGTCGCCCTCAAGATCGTCGCGGACGTCGCCGACGGCGCCTGGTCCGTCGACGGCTCCATCTCCGACCTGCCCATCACGGTCCCCGAGATCGAATGGGAAGGACGGCCGTTCGTCTACAAGCAGCGCCCCATGGCCGCGCCCGGCGACAGCGTCATCGCCGAGGCCGACCTCTACGGGCCGCGCTGGAAGATCGTCCAGGAATACGGCCGCCTCAACGGCCTCGACGTGATCGAGGTCGACCCGCCGCAGGCCCGTGTCGGCCTCGCCGCCACCGGCACCACCTTCGACGCCCTGCGCCAGGCGTTGCTCGACCTCGGCGTCGACGACGCCGCGCTGCACCGCGCCGGCATCCGCCTGCTCCGCATCGGCATGCCGTACCCCATCGGCCCCGAGATCGTCCGCGAATTCGCCCGCGGCCTCGACGAACTGATCGTGGTCGAGGACAAGACCGCCTTCGTCGAGACCCAGATCCGCGAGATCCTCTACGGCACCGCGAACGCCCCGCAGATCGTCGGCAAGAAGGACGCCGACGGCCGCCCGCTCGTGCCGTCGACGGTGAGCTCA
>LATQ01000001.1:570073-571690 GCA_001017865.1 Rhodococcus sp. IITR03 | reverse complement strand
TGCCCGTCGACGGTGAGCTCACCGCCGGTCGCCTGCGCGGCCCGCTGCGTCGCGTGCTGCGCGGCCACGTCGAACTCGGCCCCGCACCCCTGCCGCAGTTGTCGCTCGAGGTGCTGTCGACCCAGCGCACCCCCTACTTCTGCAGCGGCTGCCCGCACAACCGCTCCACCGCTCTGCCGGAGGGGTCGATCGGCGGCGGCGGTATCGGCTGCCACACCCTCGTCACCCTCTCGGGCCGCAAGGACAGCGCCGTCACCGGCCTGACCCAGATGGGCGGCGAAGGTGCGCAGTGGATCGGCCAGGCGCCGTTCACCGACATCGGCCACATGTTCCAGAACCTCGGCGACGGAACCTATTTCCACTCCGGCCAGCTCGCCGTGCAGGCGTGCGTCGCCGCCGGTGTGAACATCACCTTCAAGCTGCTCTACAACGACGTCGTCGCGATGACCGGCGCGCAGGACGCCGAAGGCGCCCTGAAGATCCCGGCGCTGACCCACAAGCTCACCACCGAGGGCGTCCGCAAGATCATCATCTGCTCCGACGAGCCGAAGCGTCTGCGCAAGCGCACCCTCGCGCGCGGCACCGAGGTCTGGCACCGCGACCGGCTCGACGAGGCACAGAAGCTGCTGCGCGAGATCGAGGGCGTCACCGTGCTCATCTACGACCAGCACTGCGCCGCCGATGCACGCCGTCAGCGCAAGCGCGGCACCCTGCCCGCCCGCACCACCCGCGTCGTCATCAACGAAGCGGTGTGCGAGGGCTGCGGCGACTGCGGCGTCAAGAGCAATTGCCTGTCGGTGCAGCCGGTCGAGACCGAGTTCGGTTCGAAGACCCGCATCGACCAGACCTCCTGCAACACCGACTACTCGTGCCTCGACGGCGACTGCCCGTCCTTCGTGACCGTCGAGACGTCGCCCGAGAAGCCGAAGCGGCGCAAGCTCCGACCCCGCCCCGCATCCCGGACGCCGCCATCGACACCCCCAAGGGAACCCGCAACATCTTCCTCGCGGGCATCGGCGGCACCGGCATCGTCACCGTCAACCAGGTGCTCGCCACCGCAGCCCTGCGCGCCGGATTCGAGGTCGAGTCGCTCGACCAGATCGGCATGAGCCAGAAGGCCGGTCCGGTGGTCTCCCACCTGCGCTCGCCGCCGACGGACTCGAGCCCGGCAACCGCGTCGGCCCGGGCGGTGCCACCGCTCTGCTCGCGCTCGACCTGCTCACCGCGACCGAGCCGAAGAACCTCGCCTACGCGAACCGTGAGGAGACCGTGGCGGTCGCGTCGACGAGCCGCGTCCCCACCGGCGACATGGTCTACGACCGCTCGGTCCGGCACCCCGACGAGCAGGACCTGCTCGCCCGCCTCGACACCGCGACCCGCACGACCGTCTCCTTCGACGCCCTCGCCGCAGCCCAGGCGCTGTTCGGTGAGACCTCGGCCGCGAACTTCCTCGTCGTGGGCGCCGCCCATCAACTCGGTGGACTCGAGATCCCCGCCGAGGCCATCGAGGAGGCCATCGAGATCAACGGTGTGGCCGTCGCGACCAACATCGCCGCCTTCCGGTGGGGCCGGGTGGCCGTCGCGGATCCCGCGGCCTTCGCCGCCGCGACCGAACCG
>LATQ01000001.1:563652-569973 GCA_001017865.1 Rhodococcus sp. IITR03 | reverse complement strand
TCCGCAGCCGGAGCTCGTGCCGTGTCGAGAAGGCAGTGGTGGGCGCGGTGGCGACTGCTCGGCGGCGAGAAGACGCGGGCCTGGTCCGCCGAACTGGCGGCCGCGATGTCTCCCGCGCAGCGACAACTCGGACGGCCCGTCGATCTCCTCGACGATCTGTGCCGCGAACTGACCGATCCCATCGTGCGCACCCTCCACGGCTCGTCCACCTCGTTGCACCCTCTCGTCGCGGCGTTGGCCGAGGGCAGTCCCCATCCCCGTGGCACCCAGCGCATGGCCGATGCGCTCGAGGAATGGCGCTCCAGCCTCGCCGGATACGAACCCGACCTCGTGCTGCGCCTCGTCGAGCCGGACGACGCCGACGACGGGGTCGGAGCCGACTCCATCTGGCGGCTCGAGGTGTGCCTGCGTCCGGAGGGACAGTCCCCGACGCCGTTGCCCGTCGAGGACACCGACCCGCACCTGCTCCAGATCGGCGTGCGCAAGCTCGGGATTGCGCTCCAGGCCTATCCCCGCCTGCAGGACGTGCCCCGCGATCCCGACAGTCTCGACCTTCTGCTGCCCACCCCGGTCGTCGTCGATCTCGTCGAGCACGGCGCCCGAGAGCTCGACGCCGCGGGCATCGCGGTGCTGCTGCCGCGCGCCTGGACCCGTCGATCCGTCCCTGCGTCTGCAGGTCGACTCGCCCGTCGCCCCCGTGAGCGCCGACGACAGCGTCGTCGGGATGAGCGCGATCGTCTCGTACGAATGGCAGCTCGCCGTCGGCGACATGTTGCTCACCCAGTCGGAGATGGAAGAGCTCGTCGCGGCCAACAGCGACCTGGTCAAGCTGCGCGGCAAGTGGGTCCGGGCCGACGCCGAGGCGCTGGCCCGCGCCGCCCGGTACGTCACGGCGCATTCCGCCGAGGACGCGACCCTCGGGTCGTTGTTCGCCCAGTTCACCGGCGACGATGCGCCGCCGGCGGAGGTCACCGAGATCTCCGCGTCCGGCTGGGTCGAGATGCTGCTCGACGGGCAGGCCCACCCCGAGTCCGTCCCCGTGCCGACGGGATTGAACGCCGAACTGCGTCCCTACCAGCAGCGCGGCCTCGACTGGCTCGCCTTCATGAGCAGGCTCGGTCTCGGCGCCGTGCTCGCCGACGACATGGGCCTGGGCAAGACCATCCAGGTCCTCGCGTTGCTCGCCCACGAACGCGAGTCGGGCCTGCGGAACGCTCCGACCCTGCTCGTCTGCCCGATGTCGGTGGTGGGCAACTGGCAGCGTGAGGCCGAACGGTTCGTGCCCGACCTGCGGGTGCACGTCCACCACGGTGCCCAGCGGCTGAGCGGACCGGCACTCGCCGCCGCTGCCGCCGACCACGATCTCGTGGTGACGACCTACGCCATCGCTGCCCGCGACGTCGCGCAGCTCGCGACGTCGACCTGGCAACGCGTGGTCCTCGACGAGGCCCAGCACGTGAAGAACACCGCGACCGCGCAGTCTCGCGCCACGCGCGCCGTGCCCGCGGCGCACCGGATCGCGCTCACCGGCACACCGGTGGAGAACCGGCTCGAGGAACTGCGCGCGATCCTGGACTTCGCGAATCCGTCCCTGCTCGGCAGCGCGGCGTCCTTCCGTGCCCGGTTCGCGGTGCCGATCGAGCGCGACCACGACGCCGTCGCCGCGGCGCGGTTGCGGGCGCTGTCCGCACCGTTCGTGATGCGCCGCGTCAAGACCGACCCCGACGTGATCTCCGATCTGCCGAGAAGTTCGAGCAGACCGTGCGCGCCAACCTCACGGCCGAGCAGGCCGCCCTGTACCGGGCCGTCGTGGACGACATGATGCGCCGGATCCGCGACAAGGAGGGCATGGCCCGCAAGGGTGCGGTGCTCGCGGCGCTGACCCGGCTCAAGCAGGTGTGCAACCACCCCGCACACTATCTGGGCGACGGCTCGCCCGTCCTGCGTCGCGGACGGCACCGCTCGGGCAAACTCGGCCTGGTCGAGGACATCGTCGAGTCGGTGCTGGCCGACGGCGAGAAGGTGTTGCTGTTCACGCAGTTCCGCGAGTTCGGTGAGCTCGTCGTCCCCTATCTCGAGGAGCGGTTCGCGACGACGGTGCCCTTCCTGCACGGGGGAGTGTCCAAGGGTCGGCGCGACGCGATGGTCGACGGCTTCCAGGGTGAGGGCGGACCGCCGATCATGGTGCTCTCGCTCAAGGCGGGTGGCACCGGACTGAACCTCACCGCAGCCAACCACGTCGTGCATCTCGACCGGTGGTGGAATCCGGCGGTGGAGAACCAGGCCACCGACCGCGCGTTCCGGATCGGGCAGCGCCGCGACGTCCAGGTCCGCAAGCTCGTCTGTGTGGGAACGGTGGAGGAGCGTATCGACGAGATGCTCACCGGCAAGCAGGAACTGGCCGAGATCGTGGTCGGGGCGGGGGAGAACTGGATCACCGAGCTGTCCACCGATCAGCTGCACTCCCTGCTCACCCTCGGCGACGACGCGGTGGGGGACTAGATGGCACGGGGCAACGTACGCCGCTACGGCACGGCCCGCCGGATCGACGGCGGCATCGAGGCGCGCACCAAGCGGGGCGCGATCGGTCGCAGCTGGTGGTCGAAGGAACTGATCTCGGCGATGGAGGAGGTCGCCGAGAAGGGGCGACTGACGCGGGGCCGTGCGTATGCGCGCGCCGGCCAGGTGATCTCCATGCGGCTCGAACCCGGCGCGGCCGTCGGCGACGTGCAGGCAGTCAGCTCACTCCCTTCACCTCGGCGGTGCGGGTGCGCACGCTCGACGAGGAGGCGGTGGGCGAACTCGTCTCGCTCGTCCGCTCGTCGCCGGGCATGCTGGCGCGACTCGCGGCAGGCATCCTTCCCGAGGAACTCGGATCGGCCCTCCTCCCGCGACGCGCAGGTGAACTCGATTTCGACTGCACCTGCCCCGACGACGGGTGGCCCTGCAAGCACGCCGCGGCCGTCGCCTACCTGCTCGCAGAACACGTCGACGACCAACCGCTCGCGGTTCTGACCCTGCGCGGGGTGGACCTCGCGACGCTGATCGGCGGTGTCGACGATGCGGACGCCGACGACGACGCGGCCGCGGCGCAGGACTTCTACGGCGACGACACCGAGTTTGCCGAGCTGCCCACGGAACGGTTCCGTCCCGCGCTCGAGGACCTCGATCCGATGCTGTTGCGCCGCGCGTTGCGGGCCGGCGGAACCGACGAAGCCGTGGTCATCCGGGGGATCACCGACCTCGAGGATCTCTACCGCCGCATGCGCTGACCTCGGTCGGTCGTCGGTGGTTGTGCCGTCCGTCCCCGGGGTATGCCGCCCGTGAAGGTGACGGCTCCGGTCGCGCCACCGACAGCACATGCCACGAGTGGAGGATTCATGCGGACACCGGAAGCATCGTCGACAGCGCGGGAGAACGCCGAACGTGCGGTCGAGGCGGTCCAGGACGAGGCCGACACCTATCGGAACGGGGAGGATCGGCCCCTCGGCGGATATGCGGTGCTCATGTCCGTGTACCTCACCACCGTCGGCACGCTCGGCGCCGTCGCGGCCGAGCGCGGGCGGCCGATGCCGAGGCCCGATGCCGGCGATCTCGTGGTGACCGCGCTCGCAAGCCACAAGATCTCCCGGATCGTGAGCAAGGCGGCGGTGACCAGCCCCGTCCGCGCACCGTTCACGAAGTTCGACGGCCCCGGTGGTCCGGCCGAGGTGATGGAGCAGCCCCGCAAGTCGTCGCGGGTCCGTCACGCCGTCGGGGAACTGCTGGCGTGCCCCTTCTGCCTCGACCTGTGGACCGTGACGGCGCTGGTCTTCGGCCGTGTCTACGCTCCGAATCTCACGCGTCTGGTGGCGGGGTCGTTCGCGGCGTTGACCGGAGCCGACTTCCTGCACCTGGCGTACGCGAAGGCGCAGCAGATCGCCGAGGCTGATCGACCTCTCGTCAGGGGTGCCGGCCGATCCGGTCCGGTGTGACGGTAGACATACGTGGACTTCCAACTATAGGATGGGCGAAGACTTCGGGCCTTCGCCCGTTCGCGCCGAAAATCGCACATCCCACGTCATCGCACACCAGTAAAGGACGGGATCGGACATGAGCGTTCGAGAATTGACCCACTTCGTCGGCGGACAGCACGTCGCCGGCACCTCCGGCCGCTTCGCCGACGTCTTCGCCCCCAACACCGGAGAGGTCCAGGCCCGCGTGCCGCTCGCGGCCGACTCCGAGGTCGACGCCGTCATCGCCAACGCCGCCGAGGCGCAGAAGGTGTGGGCGTCCTGGAATCCTCAGAAGCGCGTGCGCGTGCTCATGAAGTTCGTGTACCTGGTGCAGGAGAACATGGACGAGCTCGCCCACCTGCTGTCGAGCGAGCACGGCAAGACCGTCCCCGACGCGAAGGGCGACATCCAGCGCGGCCTCGAGGTGATCGAGGTCGCCATCGGCGCCCCGCATCTCCTCAAGGGTGAGTACACCGAGTCCGCAGGCGGCGGAATCGACGTGTACTCGATGCGTCAGCCCCTCGGTGTCGTCGCCGGGATCACCCCGTTCAACTTCCCGGCCATGATCCCGCTGTGGAAGGCCGGCCCGGCGCTCGCTGCCGGAAACGCGTTCGTGCTCAAGCCTTCCGAGCGCGACCCCTCCGTGCCGCTCCGTCTGGCCGAGCTGTTCCTCGAGGCCGGCCTGCCCGCCGGTGTGTTCAACGTCGTCAACGGCGACAAGAGCGCCGTCGACTACCTGCTCAACGACCCGCGCATCAAGCGATCGGCTTCGTCGGTTCGACCCCCATCGCGCAGTACATCTACGAGACGGCCGCGAAGAACGGCAAGCGCGCACAGTGCTTCGGTGGTGCGAAGAACCACGCGATCGTCATGCCCGACGCCGACCTCGACCAGGTCGCGGACGCACTCGTCGGCGCCGCCTACGGCTCGGCCGGTGAGCGCTGCATGGCGCTGTCCGTGGCTGTCCCCGTGGGCGAGGAGACCGCGGATCGCCTCGTCGCCAAGCTCACCGAGCGCATCGCCGAACTGCGTATCGGCACCAGCTTCGACGAGAAGGCCGACTTCGGTCCGCTCGTGACCGCCGCCGCCCGCGACCGCGTGCACGGCTACATCGCCCAGGGCGTCGAGGAAGGCGCCGAGCTGGTCGTCGACGGCCGCGACTTCGTCCTCGAAGGTCACGAGAACGGCTTCTTCTCCGGCGCAACCCTGTTCGACAAGGTCACCCCCGAGATGTCCATCTACAAGGAGGAGATCTTCGGCCCCGTGCTCACCGTGGTGCGTGCGCGTGACTACGAGGACGCCCTGCGCCTGCCCACAGAGCACGAGTACGGCAACGGCGTCGCGATCTTCACCCGCGACGGCGACACCGCCCGCGACTTCGCGGCCCGCGTCGAGGTCGGCATGGTCGGCATCAACGTCCCGATCCCCGTTCCGATCGCGTACTACACCTTCGGTGGCTGGAAGGCCTCCGGCTTCGGCGACCTCAACCAGCACGGCCCCGACGCCTTCCGCTTCTACACCAAGACCAAGACGGTCACGCAGCGCTGGCCGTCCGGTGTCAAGGAAGGCGACATCGAGGGTGCGCACGTGGCCGACACCGACCACTTCGTCATCCCGACGATGAACTAGGCGGTCCATCGATGTTCGTTCTCACCGACGACGACCGGGCGATCCGCGACACCGCCCGCGACTTCGCCACCGAGTATCTGGTCCCGAACGCGGTCGAATGGGACCAGAGCAAGCACTTCCCCGTGGACGTGCTGCGCAAGGCCGCCGAACTGGGCATGGGCGGGATCTACGTCCGCGAGGACGTGGGCGGATCGGGGCTGCGACGCCTCGACTCCGTCCGCATCTTCGAGGAGCTCGCGAAGGGCTGCCCGTCCATCGCCGCCTACATCTCCATCCACAACATGGTCACGTGGATGATCGACAAGTTCGGCAACGACGACCAGCGCAAGCAGTGGATCCCGAAGCTCTGCACGATGGAGCACCTCGCGAGCTACTGCCTCACCGAGCCGGGCGCCGGATCCGACGCAGCGGCCCTGAGCACCAAGGCCGTTCGTGACGGCGACGAGTACGTGCTCACCGGAGTCAAGCAGTTCATCTCCGGCGCCGGCACGTCCGACGTCTACGTGGTCATGGCCCGCACCGGCGACACCGGCGCCCGCGGCATCTCGCGTTCATCGTCCCGAAGGACACCCCCGGCTGTCCTTCGGCGCCAACGAGAAGAAGATGGGCTGGAACGCGCAGCCCACGCGCCAGGTCATCCTCGACGGCGCCGCGTGCCCGCCGAGAACCTCCCTCGGCGCCGAGGGCGGCGGCTTCC
>LATQ01000001.1:556110-563552 GCA_001017865.1 Rhodococcus sp. IITR03 | reverse complement strand
AATCCTCGACGGCGCCCGCGTGCCCGCCGAGAACCTCCTCGGCGCCGAGGGCGGCGGCT
Source organism: Rhodococcus sp. IITR03 (assembly GCA_001017865.1). The sequence continues at coordinate 563,493 of LATQ01000001.1, read as the reverse complement.
TCCGGATCGCCATGCACGGCCTCAACGGCGGCGCAATCAACATCGCCGCGTGCTCGGTGGGCGGCGGCCAGACCGCCCTCGACCGGGCGGTCGCCTACCTCGCCGAGCGCAAGGCATTCGGCGAACGGTTGCTCGACTCGCAGGCGCTGCAGTTCCGCCTCGCCGACATGCGGATCGAACTCGAGGCCGCACGCACGATGCTGTGGCGTGCCGCCGACGCGCTCGACCGCGGCGCGACGACGTCGTGGAGCTGTGCGCGATGGCCAAGCGCTTCGCGACCGACACCGGTTTCGAGGTCGCGAACGAGGCGCTGCAGTTGCACGGCGGATACGGTTACCTTGCCGAGTACGGGATCGAGAAGATCGTGCGCGACCTGCGCGTGCATCAGATCCTGGAAGGAACCAACGAGATCATGCGGGTGGTCGTCGCGCGGAGCGTGGTGGCTGCAGCGCAGAACGGAGCGGCATGACCGGGCAGGAACCCGAGATCCTCATCGACGTGAAGGACGGCATCGGCCGTATCACGCTCAACCGGCCCAAGGCCATCAACGCGCTCAACCACGCCATGGTCCTCGAGATGTCGAAGGCCCTGAGCGCGTGGGAGAACGACGATTCGGTGCGTGCGGTGCTGGTGCGCGGTGCCGGTGAGCGCGGCCTGTGCGCCGGCGGCGACATCGTCTCGATCTACCACGACGCCAAGGACGGCGGCACGGGGTCGCAGGACTTCTGGCGCGACGAGTACATCCTCAACGCCGCCATCGGTCGCTACCCGAAGCCGTACATCGCGATCATGGACGGCATCGTCATGGGCGGCGGCGTCGGGATCTCGGCGCACGGCAACGTCCGGATCGTCACCGAACGCTCGAGCATCGCGATGCCCGAGACCGGAATCGGATTCGTTCCCGACGTCGGCGGCACCTACCTGCTCTCGCGCACCCCCGGCGAGATCGGCACGCACATCGCGCTGACCACCGGACGGATGAAGGCCGGCGACGCCGTCGCTCTGGGCTTCGCCGACCATTACCTGCCGTCCGAGTCGCTCGACAAGTTCGTCGCCGCACTCGAATCCGGCTCGCTCGAGGACGCGCTCGCCGAGTACTCGCAGCCCGCACCGGAATCGGCGCTGCTCGCGCAGCGCGAGTGGATCGACGCGGCCTACTCCGCCGACACCGTCGAGGAGATCGTCGAACGCCTTCGGGCTTCCGATGTTCCGGAGGCGCGCGAGACCGCCGACCAGGTAATCGCGAAATCGCCTGTCGCGCTGAAGGTGACCCTCCGCTCGCTGCGTCACGCCCGGCAGCTCGGCAGCCTCGAAGAGGTGCTGAACGAGGAGTTCCGGGTCTCGACCGCCTCGCTGAAGTCGCACGATCTCGTCGAGGGCATCCGCGCACAGGTCGTCGACAAGGACCGCAACCCGCAGTGGTCGCCGGCGACCCTCGCCGATGTCACCGAGGCCGACGTCGACGCCTACTTCCAGCCGCTCGGCGATCTCGAACTCGGGCTCGCCGCTCCCAAGGAGAACGACCGATGAGTGAACTTCCCACCGTCGCCTTCCTCGGCCTCGGACACATGGGCGGGCCGATGGCCGCGAACCTCGTCCGCGCCGGGTACACCGTCAACGGTTACGACCCTGTTCCCGCTGCGCAGGAAGAGGCCACGAAGAACGGCATCACCGTCGCCGAGGCCGCGACCGACGCGGTGCGCGGCGCCCAGGTCGTGATCACCATGCTGCCCAACGGCAAGCTCGTCCTCGACCTGTACGACGAGATCCTGCCCGTAGCCGAGGCGAACACGTTGTTCGTCGACAGCTCGACCATCGACGTCGCCGATGCCCGCGCGGCGGCGGAGAAGGCGCAGAAGGCCGGTCACCGTGCCGTCGACGCCCCGGTCTCCGGAGGTGTCGCCGGTGCCGCCGCAGGCACCCTCGCGTTCATGGTCGGCGGCAGCGAGGACGACTTCGTGACCGTGAAGCCTCTGCTCGAGGCCATGGGACGCAAGATCGTCCACTGCGGCGGGTCGGGCAACGGCCAGGCCGCGAAGATCTGCAACAACATGATCCTGGCATCTCGATGATCGCCATCAGCGAGGCGTTCGTCCTCGGTGAGAAGCTGGGCCTCGACAACCAGGCACTGTTCGACGTCGCGTCCAACGCGTCCGGTCAGTGCTGGGCGCTGACGAGCAACTGCCCGGTGCCGGGTCCCGTCCCGACCACCCCCGCGAACAACGACTACACGCCGGGCTTCGCGGCCGCGCTCATGGACAAGGATCTCGGACTGGCCGCGAACGCGGTGCGGGCCAACGGTGTCGAGGCCGAACTCGGGCTGCGTGCAGCCGAGCTCTACCATCGTTTCAACACTGAGGGTGGTGGAGGACTCGACTTCTCCGCCATCATCACCGACATCCGAGACCGCTCGACCGCGAAGGACAGCCAGTGACCGATTTCGAGACCATCCTGCTCGACCGCAAGGGTCGCGTCGGCATCGTCACCCTCAACCGGCCGAAGGCGCTCAACGCCCTCAACAGCCAGTTGATGCGTGAGGTCGTCGCCGCCGTCGAGGAACTCGACGCGGACGACGAGATCGGTGCGATCCTGCTCACCGGCTCGGAGAAGGCATTCGCCGCCGGCGCCGACATCAAGGAGATGGCTCCGAAGACCTTCGCCGAGGTCTACGCGGAAGACCTGTTCTCGCAGTGGGATCGGCTCTCGTCCGTCCGAAAACCGATCGTCGCTGCGGTGTCGGGCTACGCGCTCGGCGGCGGTTGCGAACTGGCGATGCTGTGCGACTTCATCATCGCGTCCGACACCGCCAAGTTCGGTCAGCCCGAGATCAAGCTCGGCGTCATCCCGGGCATCGGCGGATCGCAGCGTCTCACCCGCGCCGTGGGCAAGGCCAAGGCCATGGACATGTGCCTGACCGGCCGCAACATGGACGCCGAGGAGGCCGAGCGCGCCGGACTCGTCTCGCGCATCGTTCCCGCCGCGGACCTGTTCGACGTGGCGCTCGAGACGGCGACGACCATCGCGTCGATGTCGCTGCCGGTCGCGATCATGGCGAAGGAGGCCGTCAACCGGTCCTTCGAGACGACGCTGGCCGAGGGCGTGAAGTTCGAGCGCCGCGTGTTCCATTCGACGTTCGCCACCGCCGACCAGAAGGAAGGCATGGCGGCCTTCGTCGAGAAGCGCGCGCCGGAGTTCAAGCACGCCTGACCCGCACCACCCGTATACGACGGAGGGCCGCCCCGAACGGGGCGGCCCTCCTCGTTTCTCGGCCGTCTCTCGCGCCTCACCACTTGGAAGGCGCACCGCCGGTGTCGAAGTCGCCGGCGTCGTGCCGCATCGTCGCGATGATGCGCAGCAGTGTGTCGATGTGCTCCTCGGGAATGCCGGGTCGGGCGAAGACCTCCGTGTTGAGTTTCTCGGTCGCCTGGATCGCCAATGCCCGTCCCTCCTCGGTGAGTTCGATGAGGGTGGCCCGTCGATCGCTCGGATGCGGGGTACGCCGGACCAGTCCGGCCTTCTCGAGGCGGTCGACTGCGTTGGTGACGCTGGTGGGGTGCACCTGCAGGCGCGCGCTGGCCTTCGCCATCGGCAACGCTCCCGACCTGGTGAAATGCAGCAGCGTGAGGAGTTCGTAGCGCGCGAAGGTCAGGCCGAAGGGCTTGAGCACCTCCTCGACCCGCGCCATCATGATCTGCTGCGCTCGCATCACCGAGGTGACCGCGGCCATGCCGTCGGCGACTTCGCCCCAGCCGTGGGCGGTCCACTGGCGGTGGGCTTCGGCGATGGGGTCGAGGGGGAGTGGTGCGGGCATGCCTCCATCATCCACGGACGAACGCGCAGGTAGTCAGGGCACACCGGTTTCCGGTGCCTTTCCTGCCGGGTTCAGCGGTACGCGTAGTCGCGGAAACGTTCGTCGACCTCGCCCACACTCAGCCCGAACTCCTCGAGCGTGTACCGGTGCGCGGGTTTCCTTGCCCCGCTGCGGCTTTCTTCGTGCAGGTCGGCCATCGCACGTTCGGCCTCCGCGGTGAACGGCAGACCGAACCGGTCGTACAGGCCGCCGACGGTGCCGAGCGGATCGGCGACGAAATCTCGGTAGTCCACATCGACGAAACGGGCGGGATCGTGCCGGCGGCGCACCTCGGTGAAATGATCGAAACCTCGTGCCCAGAGGTCGAGCTGGCTGCGCCCGATCGTCTCGCCGACGAACGCGTCGGACCATCCCTCGGTGGCCTGCGCCGCGAGGCTGCACACCGACGGGATCACGGTGCGCGGATCGCGATGGGTGACGACGACGAGCGCGTCCGGATACACCGTGAGCAGTTCGTCCAGTGCGAACAGATGACTGGGATTCTTGAGCACCCACCGCTTGTCGGCGTCCGGCAGTCCGATGAGCTGCAGGTTCCTCCGATGCCGGGCATACGCCGCGGTCCAGTCCTGCTCCGCGAGCCACTGCGAATAGGTGGCAGGTGGGCGAGGCACTCGTAGGAGATCGAGCGGAACGACTGGCGCAGCAACTGCCAGCATTCCTCGACCTCGGCGGCCGACATGTAGTGCACACCCATGAATTCGGGATGCTCGACGTGGTGCTGCGCGAATCCGGCCTCGATACCGGCGAAGACCGGGTTCTCCGCCCAGGTCTCGCGAGGAGGTCGCGGTTGCGGCATCTCGGTCAGCCACATCTCGAGCCCTGATGGGCGGGATCCGCGGCGAGCAGGCGATGCAGTGCCGTCGTGCCGGTGCGGGGCAGACCGGTGACGAAGATCGGCCGGGTGATCGGGACGTCGGCGTGCTCGGGACGGGCGGCCCAGGCCGATTCCGACAGCAACCGCGCCACGAGGGCACCGCGCAGGAAGACCCGCGACATCTTGCTGCCGAGCGGGGTGAGCTTCTCGTCCCGCGCATACGATTCGAGCAGGACCTCGAGCCCGTCCCGGTAGTCGTCGTCGCCGAAATCGGTCAGGCCCGTCAAGCGGGTCGCGGAGGCGTGCAGATCCTCGACGGTGCCGACGGTGGTGCGTTCGCTCATGTGCTGTCCCGTTCAGTGGTGGTATTCGCCGCAGTTGACGTCGAGGCATTGGCCGGTGATCGCCGACGCCATCGGCGAGGCCAGGAAGATCACCGCATCCGCGATCTCCTCGGTGGTGGGGAGACGCTTCAGATCGGAGGCGGCGGCGGTGTGCTCGTAGATCTGTTCGACGGTGGTGCCGTACTTTCCGGCCTGGTGTTCGAAGTAGCCCTGCAGGATCGGACCCCAGATGTAGCCCGGCGCAACGGAGTTCACGCGGACTCCCTGCGGTCCGAGTTCGGTCGCCAGGGACTGCGACATCGCCAGCAACGCCGACTTCGCGAGCTTGTAACTGCCATAACGTTCCTGGGAGTGCCGCAGCACCATCGAGTTGATGTTGACCACCGCGCCGGCCGACTCGGCGAGGGCGGGGGTGAACAACTGCGTGAGCCGCAGCGCGCCGAGGACGGTGAGTTCCATGCTGTCCCGGATCTGCTGGAAGTCGGTGCGCGCCAGCGGTTTCATCGATGGAACGGAGAAGGCGTTGTTGACGAGCACGTCGACACGTCCGAACTCCGAGACCGCCGTCTCGACGAGTGCGGCGGCGGACCCGTCGTCGGTGATGTCGGTGGGCACGACCAGTGCTCGACGGCCTGTGCCCTCGATTTCCACCGCAACCTTCTCGAGTCGCTCCCGGGTCCGGGCGGCGAGCACCACGTCGGCGCCGTGTTCGGCGCACCGCAGCGCGAGCGTGCGACCCAGTCCCGGGCCGACACCGGAGATCACGACGACGCGGTCGCGGAGCAGTCCCGTTGCCGCGCTCATCCGAGCATCCGATCGGCGACGCCACGCTGGCGTTCCGCGATGCGCTGCGCCCAGGCCTCGGGAGTGATGCGGTTCGAACGGTGGAAGGGCAGGACTCGGGGAGCCGGTCGAACGGCACCACCTCGGCGGTCGGACCGTCGGCTGCGGTGAGTCCGCGATCGAGGCGCTGCCAGCGGAACTGCAGGATCCCGCGGCTGCGGCCGAGGGTCTCGACCCAGTTGGTCAGCCCCGGATTGCGGGCCGAGACGACGATCCTGACCATCCCGTCAGGATCGACCTGCGCCTGACTGTTGTTCAAGGAGGTCTGGTGGTGGATGTAATCCAGGGAGATGTACCAGAGACTGCCGAGCTGGAAGCCAGATAGGGTGTGTCGCTCGCCGGGAGGGTCAGGACCATCGCCTCGTTGTCGCCGAGTTCGTAGTGCCCGACGGACGAGTACTGGGTGTCCAGACCGCCGGGGGTGCGGCGCGGTTCGGTGACCGTGTTCACCGGCAGCTTCAGATAGAACCACTCGGGGAACTGCAGCCAGGTCTTCACCCGCGAGACCAGCGCGCGACCGGCACGTTCGTAACGGGTGACCACGTCCTGGTGGGTGGGCTCGGGTGCGGGGGCGCCGAGGCTGTCGAGCCGGTGGATGCTCAGCGTGCCGCGGCGCTGCGTCCAGTCGCTGTAGACCTCGCGGACCACGAGCTGCGAAGAGCCGGGCGCGAGCGGGAAGTAGTTCCGTTCCGGGTCGCGTGGGCCGGGTCCGAACCGCACCTCGAAGGTGCCGTCGTCGGCGATGGTCAACGCGCGGTCGTCGAAGGCCGTGACGTTGCCGGGTACCTCGGCGTCGGTGTAGTTGCCGGCCAGCACCTGGAAGCTGAGATCGCAGGTCGTGCCTCGGCGCCCGGTGACGACATATTCGGCGTCGTCGCGGATCGACGCGCCCCAGTACAGGGTGTCGGGATTGTCGAGGCCCATCTTCGCGTAGGGGCCGGTGCCGGTGACGAAGACCGGGTGGGATCGGCTGTACGCGAAGGTGGCGTGGACGCACGCCGAGATCCCGCCCGCCAGATATCCGTATCCCTCGACGAGGTCCTGTTCGGTGCGGATGTGCGGGGCGGTGGCGACGAGTTTCTCGGCCTCGGCTATCGACGCGGTGAGCGGATCGGTGAGCACTGCGATCTCCTGTGGTCCAAATATGTACCGCTGCGGTAGTCTTCCGTTGCGCCGAGAGTAGAACGTGTTCCAGGGAGGGTCAATGGCTCGTCGCGAGACCGAGACGCTCGGGGAGTCGACTGCCGGGGCGGGAGCCGCCCGCCGGTCGCCACCCACGGAACGCGTCGTGCAGGTCCTCGACCACCTCGTCGCGCGACCCGGTGTCCGGTTCGGACTGTCGGAACTGGCGCGCGAACTCGACCTGAGCAAGCCACCTGCCTGGGCATCCTCACCGTGCTCGCCGACGCCGGCTATCTGGTCCGTGATCCCGTCGACAAGACCTACGGGCTCGGCCCGGCGCTGATCGTCGCGGTGACCGCCGCCCAGCGCGGCTTCGCGTCCGGCCGGTC
>LATQ01000001.1:552334-556010 GCA_001017865.1 Rhodococcus sp. IITR03 | reverse complement strand
CGGCCCCGGCGAGCGCGTGCTGGTGCCCGGTGCCTTCGCCGCGGGGGAGAAGCGGGCGGTCAACCTCGTGGCCGCCCCGGCCTACGATCCCGAGGGCCACCAGTCACTCGTGCTCACGCTGCACCTCGAGCGGGAGGTGGACGCCGCCGGGATCGAGCGGTGCGGTGCCGCGCTCGTGGCGGTCGCGGATGCGATCACCGCCGATCTCGGCGGACGTCGACCGGCGCGCTGACGGACGGTTGCGGGGACCGCCCGTTGACCTGGAATTGAAACTCGTTCTACTGTTGCGGAGTAATCTTCGACCGCGTCGGTACACATATGTACCGCGCCGGGTGAGAGGGGCACGAGTGACCACGGTGCCACCGCAACGACCACCGATCTACGAACTGCCGCTGCTCGGTGCGCTCGAGGCCGAGTCCGTGCACATCTTCCGCGAGGTCGCCGCGACCTTCTCCCGTCCCGTCCTGCTGTTCTCGGGCGGCAAGGACTCCGCGGTGATGCTCCATCTCGCGGCCGAGGCGTTCTGGCCCGCGCCGCTGCCGTTCCCCGTGCTGCACATCGACACCGGACACAACTTCGACGAGGTGATCGACTTCCGCGACCGCACCGTCGAACGGCTGGGGCTGCGGTCGATCGTCGCTTCGGTGCAGGACGACATCGACGCCGGGCGCGCGTCGAGGACGACGGACCGCACGCGACCCGCAACCGGCTGCAGACCGGAACCCTCCTGCGCGCGTTGCGGGAAGGAGGATTCGACGCCGTCTTCGGGGCGCCGCCGCGACGAGGAGAAGGCCCGCGCGAAGGAACGCATCTTCAGTCTGCGCGACGAGTTCGGGCAATGGGACCCGAAGGCGCAACGACCCGAACTGTGGCAGCTGTACAACGGCCGGCACCGCCGCGGCGAACACGTGCGGGTCTTCCCGCTGTCCAACTGGACCGAACTCGACATCTGGCGCTACATCCGCGACGAGGGCGTCGACCTGCCGTCCCTGTACTACGCCCACCGGCGACCGGTGATCGAGCGTGACGGAATGCTGCTCGCGCACACCCGCTTTCTCACCCTCCTCCCCGGGGAAACCCCGCGCGAGAGCCTCGTTCGGTTCCGCACCGTCGGGGACGCGACGTGCACCGGCTGCGTCGAATCCGCTGCCGCCACCGCGGACGAGGTGATCACCGAGGTCGCCGCCAGCCGGGTCACCGAACGCGGCGCCACGCGGGCGGACGACCGGATCTCCGATGCCGGAATGGAAGACCGCAAGAGGGAAGGGTATTTCTGATGTCCACCTGCTGCGCATCGCCACCGCCGGCAGCGTCGACGACGGCAAGTCCACGCTCATCGGTCGATTGCTGTTCGACTCGAAGGCCGTCTTCGAGGACCAACTCGAGGCGGTGACCCGCACGAGCCTCGACCGCGGTGCCGACCGCGCCGATCTCGCCCTGCTCACCGACGGCCTGCGCGCCGAACGCGAACAGGGCATCACGATCGACGTCGCCTATCGCTATTTCGCCACGGCACACAGGACATTCGTCATCGCCGACACTCCCGGTCACGAGCAGTACACGCGCAACATGGTCACCGGGGCGTCCACCGCCGACCTGGCGCTCGTCCTCGTCGACGCCCGCAACGGCATCGTCGAGCAGACCCGCCGGCACGCCTTCCTCGCGTCGCTGCTCGGGGTGCGGCACGTGGTGCTGTGCATCAACAAGATGGATCTGGTGGACTGGTCGCAGAGCCGGTTCGACGAGATCTGCGACGAATTCCGGAATTTCGCGGCCAAGCTCGACATGCCCGACCTCGCCTTCGTTCCCGTCTCCGCGCTGCACGGCGACAACGTCGTCTCCCGCACCGCGAACATGCCGTGGTACGAGGGCACTTCGCTGCTGCACCATCTCGAACAGGTCCACATCGCGTCGGACACCAACCTCATCGACGCGCGACTGCCCGTGCAGTACGTCATCCGCCCGGCGAGGGCGAGCACCGCGACTTCCGCGGTTACGCGGGAACGGTCGCCGCCGGCGGATTCGCGCCGGGCGACGACGTGGTCGTTCTCCCTTCCGGTTTCGGAACGCGGGTGCGGACGCTGTGGGGGCCGGGCGGAACGGAACTCGAGCACGCCTTCGCCGGTGCGGCGGTGTGCGTCGAACTCGAGGACGACCTCGATGTCGGACGCGGCGACATGCTGTGCCGCCCCAACAACCGTCCGCTCGTCGGCCGCGAGATCGACGCCATGGTGTGCTGGTTCGACGAACGCTCCGCCCTCGACCCGGACGCCTGTTACGCCCTGCTGCACACCACGCGCTCGACCACCGCGCGGGTCGCGCGGCTGGACTACCGTCTCGACGTCAACAGCCTGCACCGCGACGAGGCCGCGACGACGCTCGGTCTCAACGAGATCGGCCGCGTGCAACTGCGGACGCAACAGCCGCTGCTGTTCGATCCCTACCGGCGCAACCGCACCACCGGAAGCTTCGTGCTCGTCGACGAACGCACCGGCAACACCGTCGCGGCGGAATGATCACCGGTCCGACACTCGCCGACGCGGCGGTGGTCTGGCACTCGGCGGCAGTCTCGCGGGCCGAACGGGGCAGGGCCGGGGCGACGGTGTGGCTCACCGGGCTGTCCGCCTCCGGCAAGTCCACCCTCGCGTCGAACTCGAACGGCGACTGCTCGCCGAGGGCATCCCCGCCTACCGCCTCGACGGCGACAACCTCCGGCACGGCCTCAACGCCGACCTCGGGTTCGGTCCGGAGGACCGCGCGGAGAACGTCCGCCGCGTCGGTGCGGTCGCCCAGATGATGGCCGACGCCGGACTCGTCGCGATCTGCGCGCTCATCAGTCCCTACCGTCAGGACCGCGACCGCATCCGCCGGCAGCACGAGGAGGCCGGAATCCGCTTCGTCGAGGTCTTCGTCGACACCCCGCTCGCCGACTGCGAGGCCCGCGACCCGAAGGGCATGTACGCGCGGGCACGTGCCGGTGAGATCACCGGTTTCACCGGCGTCGACGATCCCTACGAACCACCGTCCGATCCCGAGCTGGTCGTGCGCCCCCACGACGGCACGCCTGCCGTGCAGGCGGGCCTCGTCGTGGAATTGTTGAGGACATGACGCACGACTACAGCGACGACGCTCGACCAGCAGCCGAGGGCGACGACGCTCGACCAGCAGCCGAGGGCGACGACGCTCGACTCGCAGCCGAGACGGCCTCCGGCGCAGGTGAACTGCTGCTCACGGTCCGCGCCATCGAATCGGATGCCCTCACCGGGCGCGAGTTGGGCCGCCGGGGCGACCACGCCGCCAACACGTACATCCTCGAACAGCTGGCGTCCGCGCGACCCGGCGACGCGGTGCTCTCGGAGGAATCCGCGGACGATCCGGCGCGGGTCGGCGCAGACCGCGTCTGGATCATCGACCCCCTCGACGGTCGAAGGAGTACGGGATGCCCGACCACGTCGACTGGGCGGTCCACATCGCGCTGTGGGAGGCAGGCCGAGGGCTCACCGCAGCCGCGGTCGCGCAACCGGCGATCGGCGTCGTCCACAGCACCGCCGACCCGCTTCCGGCGCAGCGGCCTGCCCGTCGCCGCCCCCGCATCGTCACAGCGGGAGCAGGCCGCCCGCTTTCGTCTTCGATCTGGCCGCGATCTCGCGCGACCTGATCCGGATGGCTCGGCCCC
>LATQ01000001.1:546576-552234 GCA_001017865.1 Rhodococcus sp. IITR03 | reverse complement strand
GCTTCCGGCGCAGCGGCCTGCCCGTCGCCGCCCCCGGCATCGTGATCAGCGGGAGCAGGCCGCCCGCTTTCGTCTTCGTCTCGGCCCGCGATCTCGCGCGACCTGATCCGGATGGGCTCGGCCGGCGCCAAAGCGATGGCGGTGGTCCGCGGGGAGGCCGACGCTACATCCACGCCGGTGGTCAGTGGGAGTGGGATTCGGCGGCGCCGGTCGCGGTCGCGCGCGCCGCAGGTCTGCACTGCGCCCGGATCGACGGCAGCGAACTCGAATACAACCGGCCGCACCCCTATCTGCCGACCTGGTGATCTGCCGCGCCGACTGGGCGCCGGAGGTGATGTCCGCGCTGGCCGTGTACGCCACCGGACCGACCGACAGTCCCCGCGTCGCGATGGCCCGCGCGTACATCCGATCCCTGGTCAGCCACGATGCGTCCCACGTCCGGCTCGCCGAGGACGCCTGGCGGGTCGAGAACGGGGAGCGCACCGGCGACAGTGGCATCGAGATCCGCGACCGCCTCGAGAACGGACCGGAATACCGGCCCATCCGCCGTATCCGCGACCTGCAGTTCCGCGAATGGCACCACAGCGTCGTCGCGCGGTTCGTCCTGGACATCGCGGCAGGCCCGAACGCCGAGACGTCGGTCGCGGTGACGGAGCACTTCGACATCCCGGCCGGGGAGATCAGGTCGATCGTCGCGATCATCGAGCCCGTGCAGGGTAATAGTTGAATTCATTGTTGTAGCTTTCGAACGAAAGTCACCATGACCGAGAGGCATCACCATGGCCGAAGCGCGTGATATCGGGGACGGCATCCACGTCGTTCCCGTCCCGGTGGCGGACCTGCCCGTCGGCGACACCCAGGTCTACGTGATGGAATCCCCGCGGCGGCCCGTCCTCGTCGACGGCGGCTGGAACGACGACCGGTCGTGGGCGGCACTGCAGGACGGCCTGGCCACTGCCGGCCTGTCGGTCACCGACGTCGAGGGCGTGGTGGTCACCCACTTCCACCCCGACCACGTCGGGCTCACCGGACGCATCCGGGAGGCCTCCGGCTGCTGGGTCGCGATGAACGAGGCCGACTTCGCTCACCTCGAGGTCATGCTCTCCGACGACGACCGCCGTCCTCAGGAAGCCGAACTGCTGCGCCGCGCCGGAGCACCCGAGGACGCGATCGAGGAATCGCTCGCCACCCTCGTACCGGCGATCGGCCGTCCCGACGCGCTGCCCGACCGCAAACTCGGTGCCGACGAGGAGATCCCGCTGACGGGCCGGACCCTGCGCACCGTGCTGACCCCCGGCCACACGGCGGGCCACGCGTGTTTCCTGCTCGAGGAACACGGTGTGCTGTTCAGCGGCGACCACGTCCTCGCGACCACGACCCCGCACGTCGGCGAGTTCGATTTCCCTCTGCGCAACGCGACGCGCTGGGGAGTACCTCGACTCGCTGCGCGCGGTCGCCGGCCTGCCCGTGCGACGCGCACTGCCCGCGCACCGGCAGCAGATCGACGACCTGCCGCACCGCGTCGGCGAACTGATCGCCCACCACGACCAGCGCCTCGACGATCTCTACGACGCCTTCGGCGACGAGGAGCTCACGCTGTGGGAGGCCACCGCCCGCATGCGCTGGTACCGGCCGTGGGACGAGACCCCCTTGCACGGCAAGAGGATGGCGCTCGCGGAGGGATCGGCGCACGTCCGGCAGCTCATCGAACGCGGACGGGTCCGTCGCGTGCCCGGTACCGAACCCGCCCGCTTCGCGCGAGTGCAGAACCGATGAGCCCCGACGAACTGGTCACCGAGTTCTGCCGGCGCTGGGCCGATCCCGATCCTGCCGAGCTCGCGGCCTTCTTCGCCGACGACGCCGTCTTCCACAACATCCCGATGGAACCGATCCGCGGCCGCGCGGCGATCGAGGAATACATCGCGGGTTTCGTGACGTCCTTCGGTGCCATCGACTACCGCATCCACCACCAGGCGGTGTCCGGCAACGTCGTGCTCAACGAACGGACCGATGTGTTCACGATGAACGGCCGGACGATCGAACTGCCCGTCACGGGCGTCTTCGAGATCGTCGACGGGAAGATCGCGGCCTGCCGCGACTACTTCGATCCCACACCCTTCACCGGCAACTGACGGGCACCCGCCACCGAGCCCGGGAACGCCGAAGGCTTCCGCGGAGTCACCGGGAATGCCGAAGGCTTCCGCAGAGTCACCGGAACGCCGAAGGCCCCGCTTCGTGAGAAGCGGGGCCTTCGTGGTTGCCCTCGGCAGGATTCGAACCTGCGACTTCTTGCTCCGGAGGCAAGCGCTCTATCCCCTGAGCTACGAGGCATCCGGACCACCGGATGACCGGAGGTGCGGGAGTTAGCCTAGCGCATCGAGCGCTCAACTCCACATCGCCAGGTCAGAGCCGGTTTTCGGCCCGGAGTCGCGGTTTCACCCGCGCGGAGCTCAATTGAGGGGCAGCGGTTCGGCGCCGCGCTCGGCGAGCAGCGACCTCATCAGATCCGATTCGCCCTGCTGCGTCGCGACCATCGTGCCCGCCAGATTGCGCACCGCCGAGATGCTCGCGTACTGCTCGCCGTACTCCATCATCGGCAGACCCCCCTCGTGGTGGCGCAGCATCAGCTGGAGGAAGAGCACGTCCAGTTCGGGACGCGCGCGGCCCGGAGATTCGCGAGATCCTCGGAGGTCGCCATCCCCGGCATCAGGTGCGAGCCGTCCGAATTCTCGGACTCGGCGGTCGCGCCGTGAGCACCGTGGCTGTGACCCGTCTCCGTCTCGGTCATCCACTCCATGTACTCGCCCGTCGGCAGCGCCGGCTGTCCCCACAGCGACAACCAGCCCTGCATCTGACCGAGCTGGTTCTGCTGGGTGGTGAGGATGTCGTACGCGATGTTGCGGATCCGATCGTCCTCCGAATTGGAGACCGCCACGGCGGCCATCTCGACGCCTGGTCGTGGTGCACGATCATGTCCTGCGCGAATCCGACGTCCACCGAGCCGGCCTCCGGCGCCGCCTGCGCGGAGTCCTCGAAGGGGATCCGGGACAGGAACCCCGCGAGGAAACCGACGGCGACCGCGGCGACGGTGAGCAGCACCAACAGCAGCCGGTTGTGCCCACCGTGCTCGGGGGTGGAGATGTCCGAGGTGGTCTCGCTCATCGTCAGCTCCCGGCCGGTGCCTGCTGCATGTCGCCGGCGGTCTCCGCGTTCATCGGCACCGCGTCGGGGCCGGGCTCGGAGGCGTCGAAGGCCGGCGGGTTCGCCGGATCGAACGAACCGGGGATCGTCGAGCAGCTCGCCCCCACCTCGGGGTAGGTGTACTGGTTCAGGCGCAGCGCGCTGATGAACTGGTCGATGCGTTCGTCGTCGACGCTGTCGACCTTGAGCTGGTGACCCCACGACTGCAGCGCGATCGGGGCGTCGAGGCCCGGGTAGGGCGACATCAGGGTGTAGGTGCGGCCGTCGACCTTCTGGCGCAGCGTGTCGACCGCGGCGTCGTCGAGCAGATCGGGGTTGTAGGCCACCCACACGGCGCCGTGCTCGAGGGAGTGGACCATGTTCTTCTCGGTCCGGACCGGCTGCTCGTAGACCGTGCCGGTGCAGGTCGCCCAGACGGAGTCGTGGGGGCCACCGAAGGGCGGCGACTGGTCGTACGCGACGCGCTGGCCCGGCGCGACGTGCACACCGGCCGGATACTCGATCTTCAGCACGCCCTCGATGTCGTCCGACGGGTCCTGGTTGGACTCCGACGCGTCCACGCCGCCATCTCCTGCTGGTTCTGGTACTTCGGGATCAGGCTCACAGCGATCACGGCGACCAGCACGACGACCAGGCCACGCCGCCGATCGTCAACCACGGGATCTGACGCTGCGCGGGGACGCGCGGGCGCCGCCGCTCTTCTTCTTGGCGGCCTGAATGGCCTTCGACGACTTGGCTCCGGTCTTCTTGTTACCGGAGCCGCCACTAACCGAACCGCTGGGCATTGCTGTGTGCTCTTTCGACGGGTGGACAGGCGGACGCGCGCCCATCGGGCGCACAGACACCCACAACTCTACGGGCGTGCTCTCGCGCGGTGCCTCGAGCTGCCGGTAGGGGGAGCGTCGGCGCCGCGATCGACCAGCCAATAGGATGGACACCTGTGACTCCCTCCGACCTTGCTCAGCTGCTCCGCGGAACCGCCGCCGGTGTCCTCACCGACCGTGGTCTCGACGCGTCCGTTCTTCCCGAGACCCTCACCGTCGAGCGCCCGCGCAATCCGGAGCACGGCGACTACGCGACCAACGTCGCGATGCAGGTCGCGAAGAAGGTCGGCGTCAATCCCCGCGAACTCGCCACCTGGCTCGCCGAGGCCCTGACCGCCGCCGACGGCATCGACTCCGCCGAGGTCGCGGGACCCGGCTTCCTCAACATCCGGCTCGCCGCCGACGCCCAGGGAGCGATCGTGGCGAAGGTGCTCGCCGAGGGCGCCGCCTACGGCAACGGCAACGACCTCGCGAACACGAGGATCAACCTCGAGTTCGTCTCCGCCAACCCCACCGGCCCGATCCACCTCGGTGGCACCCGCTGGGCCGCGGTCGGCGACGCGCTCGGCCGCATCCTCACCGCCCAGGGCGGCGAGGTCACCCGCGAGTACTACTTCAACGACCACGGTGCGCAGATCGACCGCTTCACCCGGTCGCTCATCGCCTCCGCGCTCGGACAGCCCGCCCCCGAGGACGGCTGGCGGCGCGTACATCGTCGACATCGCCTCCTCCGTGCTCGAGCAGCGCCCCGATGCCCTCGAACTCCCCGAGGCCGAGCGGCACGAGACCTTCCGCTCGATCGGCGTGGACCTGATGTTCGCGCACATCAAGAGCACCCTCCACGAGTTCGGTGTCGACTTCGACGTGTACTTCCACGAGAACTCCCTCTTCGAGAGCGGAGCGGTCGACAAGGCCGTCGAGACCCTCAAGGCGTCGGGCAATCTGTACTTCGACGACGGCGCCTGGTGGCTCAAGAGCACCGACTACGGCGACGACAAGGACCGCGTCGTCATCAAGTCCGACGGCAACGCCGCCTACATCGCCGGCGACATCGCCTACTTCCAGGACAAGCGCTCGCGCGGCTTCGACCTGTGCATCTACATGCTCGGGGCCGACCACCACGGCTACATCGCGCGCCTCAAGGCCGCCGCGGCGGCCTTCGGCGACGACCCCGACACCGTCGAGGTGATGATCGGCCAGATGGTCAACCTCGTCCGCGGTGGCGAGGCCGTGAAGATGAGCAAGCGGGCCGGCACCGTCATCACTCTCGACGACCTCGTCGAGGCGATCGGCGTCGACGCCGCGCGCTACTCGCTCGTGCGGTCCTCGGTGGACCAGAGCATCGACATCGACCTCGAACTGTGGGCCAGCACCACGAACGAGAACCCGGTCTACTACGTGCAGTACGCCCACGCGCGACTGTCGTCGATCGCGCGCAACGCCGCCGATCTCGGCCTGACCACCGAGGGCGCCGACTTCGCGCTGCTCACCCACGAGCGCGAGGGCGACCTGATCCGCACCCTCGGCGAGTACCCCCGGGTGCTCGCGAAGGCGGCCGAACTGCGCGAACCGCACCGCGTCGCCCGGTACCTCGAGGAACTCGCCGGGCACTACACCGCTCTACGACGCTGCC
>LATQ01000001.1:541028-546476 GCA_001017865.1 Rhodococcus sp. IITR03 | reverse complement strand
CGCTCAACGCGCTCGCTCTCGCCGTGTTGGCCGCGCAACGCGTCGCGCGGCGAGGACGGCGTCATGCGCATCGCCGGCATCCCGGTGACCGAGCTCGCCGAGAAGTACGGCACCCCGCTGTTCGTCGTCGACGAGGACGACTTCCGCTCCCGCTGCCGGGAGATCGCGGAGGCCTTCGGTCCGTCGGCGAAGGTGCACTACGCGTCGAAGGCGTTCCTGTGCAGCGAGATCGCGCGGTGGGTCCATCAGGAAGGACTCTCGCTCGACGTCTCGTCCGGTGGTGAGCTCGCCGTGGCCCTGCACGCCGGCTTCCCCGCCGGGAAGATCGCGATGCACGGCAACAACAAGTCCGTCCGCGAACTGCAGGCCGCCGTGACCGCCGGGGTCGGGCACATCGTGCTCGACTCGCTCGCCGAGATCGACCGGCTCGACGCGGTCGCCGGTGAGGCCGGTGTCGTCCAGGACGTGCTCATCCGCGTGACCGTGGGCGTCGAGGCCCACACCCACGAGTTCATCTCCACCGCGCACGAGGACCAGAAGTTCGGGCTCTCGCTCGCCGGCGGCAACGCCATGCAGGCCGTGCGGCGCGTCTTCGCGGCCGACAATCTCCGCCTCGTCGGCCTGCACAGCCACATCGGCTCGCAGATCTTCGACGTCGACGGCTTCGAACTGGCCGCCCACCGCGTCATCGGTCTGCTGCGCGACATCGTCGCCGAGTTCGGCGTCGACAAGACCTCGCAGATGAACATCGTCGACCTCGGCGGCGGCCTCGGCATCTCGTACGTGCCGAGCGACGACCCGCCGCCGGTCGCCGATCTCGCGGCGAAGCTCAACGACATCGTCCGCAACGAGTCCGCGCTCGCGGGCCTGCCGGCCCCGACCCTCGCGGTCGAACCCGGCCGCGCCATCGCCGGGCCGGGCACGGTGACGCTCTACGAGGTGGGAACCCTCAAGGACGTCGAGGTCGGCTCCGGGCACGTCCGCCGCTACATCAGCGTCGACGGTGGCATGAGCGACAACATCCGCACATCGCTGTACCAGGCGGAGTACGACTCGCGCCTCGTCTCCCGCGTGAGCGAGGCCGCACCGGTGGTCTCGCGCGTCGTCGGCAAGCACTGCGAGAGCGGCGACATCGTCATCCGCGACGCTGGATGCCCGCCGACGTCGCACCCGGTGATTTACTGGCGGTCGCGGCGACGGGTGCATACTGCTACTCGATGTCGAGCAGGTACAACCTGCTGCCTCGCCCCGCCGTCGTGGCGGTCAAGGACGGTGTCTCGCGGGTTCTGCTGCGCCGTGAGACCGTCGAAGATCTGCTCAACTTGGAGGTTTCGGAGTGACCAGTGCAACGGCGACCGATGCTTCGGGCCGGCGTCCTGTGGGTGTGGCGGTTCTCGGGCACGGCACCGTCGGTGCCGAGGTCGCGCGGATCATCCGCGAGGACGCCGCGGATCTCGAGGCGCGCATCGGTGCACCCCTCGAGTTGAGAGGGGTCGCCGTGCGCGACGCCTCCCGCGACCGGGGTCTTCCCGCGGAACTGGTCACCACGAACGCCGAGGCCTTGATCCGCCGCGACGACGTCGACATCGTCGTCGAACTCATCGGCGGCATCGAACTGCCCCGCAAACTCGTGCGCACGGCACTCGACTCCGGCAAGTCCGTCGTCACCGCCAACAAGGCGCTGCTCGCCGCCTACACCGGCGAACTGGCCGAGGTGGCCGAGGCCCGCAACGTCGACCTGTACTTCGAGGCGTCGGTGGCCGGCGCGATCCCGGTGATCCGTCCGCTGACCCAGTCGCTCGCAGGCGACAAGGTCAACCGGGTCGTCGGCATCGTCAACGGCACCACCAACTACATCCTCTCGGCCATGGACGAGACGGGCGCCGACTACGACGAGACGCTCGCCGAGGCGAGCCGCCTCGGATACGCCGAGGCCGATCCCACCGCCGACGTCGAAGGCTTCGACGCGGCCTCGAAGGCGGCGATCCTCGCGTCGATCGCCTTCCACACCCGCGTGACGGCAGCCGACGTCTACCGCGAGGGAATCTCGTCGATCACCGCCGCCGACCTCACCTCGGCCCGTGCGCTCAACTGCACGATCAAGCTGCTCGCGCTGTGCGAGCGCGTCCCGTCCGCCGACGGCAAGGACCGCGTGTCCGCCAGGGTCTACCCGGCGCTCGTGCCCCGCGAGCATCCGCTGGCCTCGGTCAACGGCGCGTTCAACGCCGTCGTCGTCGAAGCGGAGTCCTCGGGCCGGCTCATGTTCTACGGCCAGGGTGCCGGTGGCGCCCCCACCGCCTCCGCCGTGATGGGCGACCTCGTGATGGCCGCCCGCAACCGGGTTCAGGGTGGTCGTGGTCCGCGTGAGTCGAAGTACGCGCAGCTGGAGATCGCGCCCATGAGCGACATCCTCACCCGCTACTACGTCAATCTGAAGGTCGCCGACCGCGCCGGTGTGCTCTCCGCGGTCGCCGCCGAGTTCGCCACGCGGGGCGTGAGCATCGCAGCGGTCCGCCAGGAAGCGCCGGCGACGCTGCCCGTCTGGTGGTACTCACCCATCAGCCACCGACCGTGCGCTGGCGGATACCGTCGCAGCGCTCGACAAACTCGAATCCGTGATCGCTGTGACCAGCGTCCTGAGACTGGAGGGATCCGCCGAATGAGCGCGGCCGAGAAGAACACCACCCCCGTGCACACGCCGTGGCCGGGCCTGATCGAGGCGTACCGTTCGCGCCTGCCGATCGGTGACGACTGGAAGACGGTCACGCTGCGCGAGGGTGGCACGCCGCTGCTCCCGGCTCCGCGCCTGTCGGAGATCACCGGTTGCGAGGTCCACGTGAAGGTCGAGGGGCTCAACCCCACCGGCTCCTTCAAGGACCGCGGTATGACCATGGCGGTCACCGAAGCCCTCGCGACCGGCAAGCAGGCCGTGCTGTGCGCCTCCACCGGCAACACCTCCGCATCGGCCGCCGCCTATGCCGCCCGCGCCGGTATCGGCTGCGCGGTGCTCGTGCCGCAGGGCAAGATCGCGATGGGCAAGCTCGCCCAGGCCGTCATGCACGGCGCGAAGATCGTCCAGGTCGAGGGCAACTTCGACGACTGCCTCGAGCTCGCCCGCAAGACCACCGCGGAGTTCTCCACCATCGGTCTGGTCAACTCGGTGAACCCGGTGCGCATCGAGGGCCAGAAGACCGCGGCCTTCGAGATCGTCGACGCGCTCGGCGATGCCCCCGACGTGCACATTCTGCCCGTCGGCAACGCCGGCAACATCACGGCCTACTGGAAGGGCTACAGCGAGTACGCGGCCGACGGCCTCAGCACGCGCCGCCCGCGCATGCTCGGCGTCCAGGCGGCCGGTGCGGCACCGCTCGTCCTCGGCCATCCCGTGAAGGATCCCGAGACCATCGCGACCGCCATCCGCATCGGTGCCCCCGCATCGTGGAACGGCGCAGTGGCCGCCAAGGAGGAGTCGAACGGCGCGTTCCGCGCGGCGACCGACGAGGAGATCCTCGAGCGTACCGGCTGCTCGCGAAGTCCGAGTCGATCTTCGTCGAGCCGGCTTCGGCCGCATCCATCGCCGGTCTGCTCGCCGCGAGCAAGGAAGGCTGGCTCGAGCGCGGCCTCAAGGTCGTGTGCACCGTGACCGGCAACGGTCTCAAGGACCCCGATACGGCCCTGCGCGACGTGCCCGTGGTCGAGCCCATCCCGGTCGACCCGGTCGCGGTCGCCTCCGCGCTCGAGTTGGCCTGAGTTGACCGCCACGCCTTCCTCCGTTGGGAATCAGGACATGACGCAGACGTTGCCCGTGGGGCTTTCGGTGACGGCACGGGTTCCCGCCTCGAGCGCGAATCTCGGCCCCGGCTTCGACTGCCTGGGTCTCGCCCTCGGTCTGTACGACGAGATCACCGTCACCACAACGGCTTCCGGGCTCGACGTGAAGGTGGAGGGGGAAGGCGCCCAGGAGGTTCCGTGGGGACCCTCGCACCTCGTGGTCCGTGCCGTCGAGCGCGGGCTCGAGGCCGCCGGTGTGTGGGCGGACGGACTGGACGTCGTGTGCCACAACGTCATCCCGCACTCGCGTGGCCTGGGATCCTCCGCCTCGGCGGCGGTGGGAGGGCTGGCGGCGGCCAACGGGCTCGTCCGCAAGATCGCTCCCGAGCGCGTCCTCGACGACGAGCAGCTCGTGCAGCTCGCCTCCGAGTTCGAGGGCCATCCCGACAACGCCTCCGCGAGCGTCCTCGGTGGGGCAGTGGTGTCGTGGACCGAGGCCGAAGTCGACTCCGAGCAACGGACCTACCGCGCGGTGAACCTGCGTGTGCACCCGGACATCAAGCATACGCCTTCGTCCCGTCGGTCCGTTCGTCCACGGCCCACACCCGGGGCCTGCTGCCCGAACTCGTCCCGCACCGGGACGCGGCGTTCAACGTCAG
This sequence comes from Rhodococcus sp. IITR03, assembly GCA_001017865.1. Next base: position 542,046 of record LATQ01000001.1, on the reverse strand, counting down.
CCGGGCGGCTCTCGCGGTGGTCGCGCTCACCGAGCGACCCGAGCTGCTGATGCCGGCGACGCAGGATCTGCTCCACCAGGCCCAGCGGGCACCCGCACTGCCGCTCACCACCAAATGGGTGGCCGCACTACGCGAGGCCGGCATCCCCGCCATTGTCTCGGGTGCCGGACCGACCGTCCTCGCGCTCACGACCTCTACGCTGCCCGACGAACTGCGGGCCGCCGCCGAGGCCGACGAACTGACGGTGCTCGACCTCGAGATCGCCGAGGCGTCCAGGTCGACTGAGACCGACACGCGGTGCCGGATGGGGGAGACGGGTGGTGCAACACACACGTCCCATCCGGCACGGCGATTCTTGCTCTACGTACAGATCGTCGCTATTCTGTGGGGTGTCCGCACGTCGTGCGTATCAGTCGCCGGATTCTCCAGGGCAATCACTCCAGCTCCATCGGGCGTCGAGCCTGGATCGATCCTCACCTGCTCCCGGATCCGGGAGGGGGACAGACCGCACCTACCGGATTTCGGTGTGGTGGCGGACGTGCCGACCGTTCGTTTTCCCTGAACTCGTACGGCAAATCCCAGCTCAGTGGACGAACTGATCTGCGGGACGAACCCTCTGCTGCGCATGGAGCGAGCGAGGGAAGGAAGGATCTCCGTGACAGATACGGACCTGATCACTACACCTGCTCTCGACATTCCCGAGGCCGGTAGCCGGACGACCACGCGCGGTCGCCGCGGAGCAGGCCTTTCGGGCATGGTGCTTGCCGAGTTGCGGACTCTTGCCGCCGAGCTCGGGATCAAGGGCACCTCCGGGATGCGCAAGGGTGATCTCATCGCTGCGATCAAGGAGAAGCAGGGAGCGTCGCCCCCGCACCTGCCGAGCAGCCTGCAGCCAAGACGGCTGCCTCCGAGAAGACGGAAGCAGCAGCGAAGACCGAGACGGCCGACAAGCCCGAGGGAGCGCCCTCGCGTGCACCCGCGGTCGCCGTGGCGTGCCCGCCGACGAGACTCGGCACCG
>LATQ01000001.1:537018-540928 GCA_001017865.1 Rhodococcus sp. IITR03 | reverse complement strand
GCGAGGACGGCGCGCGCGCGGGTCGGCGCTTCCGTGAGCGTCGTCGTGGACGCGACCGCGGCGAGAGCGGTTCGGACTCGCGCGAGCCCGAGATCCGCGAGGACGACGTCCTGCAGCCGGTCGCCGGCATCCTCGACGTCCTCGACAACTACGCGTTCGTCCGCACCTCCGGCTACCTCGCCGGCCCGAACGACGTGTACGTCTCGATGAACATGGTGCGCAAGAACGGCCTGCGCCGCGGCGACGCCATCACCGGCGCGTGCGGGTCCCCCGCGAGGGTGAGCAGGCAACCAGCGTCAGAAGTTCAACCCGCTGGTCCGCCTCGACACCGTCAACGGCCGCGAGGTCGACTCGGCCAAGCGCCGCCCCGAGTTCAACAAGCTCACGCCGCTGTACCCCAACCAGCGACTGCGCCTCGAGACCCAGCCGAACATCCTCACCACACGCGTGATCGACCTGGTCATGCCGATCGGCAAGGGTCAGCGTGCACTCATCGTGTCGCCGCCGAAGGCCGGTAAGACCACCGTCCTCCAGGACATCGCCAACGCGATCGCCGTCAACAACCCCGAGTGCTACCTGATGGTCGTGCTCGTCGACGAGCGTCCCGAAGAGGTCACCGACATGCAGCGTTCGGTGAAGGGCGAGGTCATCGCCTCGACCTTCGACCGGCCGCCGTCGGATCACACCTCGGTCGCCGAGCTCGCCATCGAGCGTGCGAAGCGTCTCGTGGAGATGGGCCAGGACGTCGTGGTGCTCCTCGACTCCATCACCCGTCTCGGCCGCGCGTACAACAACTCGTCGCCGGCATCCGGACGCATCCTCTCCGGTGGTGTCGACTCGACCGCGCTGTACCCGCCGAAGCGTTTCCTCGGTGCTGCCCGCAACATCGAGAACGGCGGATCGCTCACGATCATCGCCACCGCGATGGTCGAGACCGGTTCCACCGGCGACACGGTGATCTTCGAGGAGTTCAAGGGCACGGGTAACGCCGAGCTCAAGCTCGACCGGAAGATCGCCGAGCGGCGCGTGTTCCCGGCGGTCGACGTCAACCCGTCCGGTACACGCAAGGACGAACTGCTCATGAGCCCCGACGAGTTCGCCGTGGTGCACAAGCTCCGCCGCGTGCTCTCGGGCCTCGATTCGCACCAGGCGATCGACCTGCTCATCGACCGGCTCAAGAAGTCCAAGACGAACATCGAGTTCCTCATGAATGTGGCGAAGACCGCACCGGGGGCACTCGACGACTGACGTCGGCGCCCCGGGGAATTTCTTCCCGGGGCCCTACGTTTGGCATAATCGACAGGCTCAGTCCGGCTCCGGTTCACGTCTTCGATCCGCGAAGGCGACCCGGCGGCCATGAAAGGGACACCATGAAGGCAGGAATCCACCCCAACTACGTGACGACGACCGTCGTCTGCGGTTGCGGTAACACGTTCGAGACGCGCAGCACCAAGGAGTCGGGACGTATCAACGTCGAAGTCTGCTCCAACTGCCACCCGTTCTACACCGGCAAGCAGAAGATCCTCGACACCGGTGGACGCGTCGCGCGCTTCGAGGCTCGCTACGGCAAGCGTGCGCCGAAGAAGGCCGCTTCCGACAGCTAGCTGTCACGCCGACGCCCGGTACTGCCTCGTGCAGGCCGGGCGTCGGCTTTTTCATTGCAAGACCGAAACCAGAGCGGAGCACACTCATGGCGGGGCAGACCAAGCCGTCGGCCATCGACGACATCCTGGCCGAACACGCGGGTCTGGAGCAGCAGTTGTCCGACCCGTCGCTGCACGACGATCCTGCGGCAGCGCGTCGGGTGGGCAAGCGGTTCGCAGAGCTCGCCCCCGTGATGTCGACCTACAACGCTCTGAAGCAGGCACGCGAGGATCTCGAGGCGGCGCGCGAACTCGCCGCCGACGACTCGTCGTTCGCGTCCGAGGTCGACGACCTCGAAGGGCAGGTCGCCGAGCTCGACCGCTCGCTCACCGACCTGCTCGCTCCGCGCGACCCGCACGACGGCGACGACGTGGTCCTCGAGGTGAAGTCCGGTGAGGGCGGGGAGGAATCCGCCCTGTTCGCCGGCGATCTCACCCGGATGTACACGCGCTACGCCGAACGTGCCGGTTGGCGCGTCGAGGTTCTCGGTGCCACCTACTCCGATCTCGGCGGTTACAAGGACGTCACGCTGTCGATCAAGTCGCGGACCGACGTGCGCGACGGCGTGTGGTCCCGTCTGAAGTTCGAGGGCGGCGTGCACCGCGTTCAGCGTGTGCCCGTCACCGAGTCGCAGGGACGCGTGCACACCTCCGCGGCCGGCGTCTTCGTCTACCCGGAGCCCGACGAGGTCGAGCAGGTGCAGATCGACGAGAGCGACCTGCGCATCGACGTCTACCGGTCGTCCGGCAAGGGCGGTCAGGGCGTCAACACCACCGACTCGGCCGTGCGCATCACGCACCTTCCCACCGGCATCGTGGTGACCTGCCAGAACGAACGTTCCCAGCTGCAGAACAAGGCCCGCGCGATGCAGGTCCTCGCGGCGCGCCTGCAGGCGGCGGCCGAAGAGGCGGCCGAGGCCGAGGCATCGGCGGGTCGCGCCAGCCAGGTCCGTACCGTCGACCGGTCGGAGCGCATCCGCACCTACAACTTCCCCGAGAACCGGATCACCGATCACCGCATCGGCTTCAAGTCCCACAATCTCGACGCGGTGCTCGACGGCGAACTCGACGCGCTGCTCGACGCCCTGGGCGCTGCAGACAGAGAAGCCCGGCTCGCGGCGGAGTAACCGCGAACCGGGCCCTGACAGGGGAGCGGGGCTCTACTCCACTGTCACTCCACCGTCGGGTCGGTGTCCTCGTCCTCGTCGGGTGCCGGCGCCGGCGGAACGTTCGTGAGATCGACGCCCGGCAGCAGGAAGCAACCCTGGCCGTCGGCGTTCTGATGGGCGCCCCAGACTGCGCTGACCACGAGTCCGTCACCGGTCTGGAGGGCGATCGCGGGCTCGTCGCCCTCGGCCGCTTGCGGAAGAACGCCGCCACCGAGCTGCAGCGTCCTCAGGTTCACCCAGTTGATCTGGCCTCCGCCGCTGCCTTCCTGCTCGATCTCGTACTCGATCCCCGCAGGCGCCGCGTCCTCCTCGGCGAGGGCGGTCTCCGTGTCTACCACGCCGATACCCGCCGGGCATCCGATCGGGATCGGCTGGAAGTCGATGGGCTCGGCACTCGCAAGAGCAGGGGCCGCGAATGCGGTCGCACCCGCAGCGGCAAGAACGGTGATTCCACGCACAGTCCGCGTCTTCATGGAGCAATCCCTTTCTGTCGATGAAACCGACCGGAAGGTATCGGTCCTCGTTCGGGTGCCCACCCCGCCGTGCCGTCAATCACGTTGTCGGAAACACCCTCGATGTCCGGTCCGGGTGTTCTGCGTGCAATGCGAGGGCTACCTCGGCGTAGTGCAGGTACGAGGTCGTGGCACGCTGTAAGGCGTGAGCCGTCAACCTCTGCGCCTGGCCATCATCGAAGCGGCATCGGTCCTCGAGGAAGCCGGAGTCCCGAGTCCTCGGTCGACGCCGAACTTCTCGCAGCGCACCTGCTCGGCATCGAGCGCGGGCGACTCGGATTGGTCCCGCTCGTCGATGCGACGACCATCGACGCCTACCGCTCGATGGTCGAACAGCGCGCGAAGCGGATTCCTCTGCAGTACATCACCGGTACCTCGCCGATGGGGGAGATCGACCTGGCAGTGGGGCCGGGGGTGTTCGTCCCGCGGCCCGAGACGGAACTGCTGCTCGGGTGGGCGCTGGCCTTCCTCGAACGCCACGGCAGCCGCAACCCGGTCGTCCTCGACCTGTGCACCGGATCCGGCGCGCTGGCCCTGGCGATTGCGCATGCGCGTCCCGACGCCGAGGTCACGCCCGTCGAACTCG
>LATQ01000001.1:523740-536918 GCA_001017865.1 Rhodococcus sp. IITR03 | reverse complement strand
CACTTGCGCACCGGATCCGCGCGCTGGCCCTGGCGATTGCGCATGCGCGTCCCGACGCGAGGTCCACGCCGTCGAACTCGAGGCGAAGGCCCTCGCCTGGGCGCGTCGGAACGCCGAGACCCGCGCGGAGGAAGGGGACACCCCGATCCGGCTGTACCAGGCGATGTCACCGACCGCACGCTGCTCACCAACCTCGAAGGCAGCGTCGATCTGGTGGTCGCCAACCCGCCCTACATCCCGGAAGGGGCCGACCTCGAACCGGAGGTGATCGAACACGATCCGCACTCGGCGCTCTTCGGGGGAGCGGACGGACTGTCCGTCATCCGGCCGATGGTCTCCAACATTGCGCGGTGGTTGCGGATCGGGGGAGCGGCAGCGGTCGAGCACGACGACACGCACAGCCTGCTGGTCGCCGAACTGTTCGAGCAGCGTCGGGTGTTCGGCGACGTCGTGCGGCACCCCGACCTCGCCGGGAAGGCCCGCTTCGTGACCGCGCACCGTGTTCCTACGGCGGTGGAGGCCGACCGCATGAAGTCGGTACGGTCTGCGGCGGACGGCTGACGGGCAGGACCCGTCCGGTGCCGAGTGCGGCCGAAGTGGAAGGATGAGCGCGTGAGCACCGTGTACGACTGCAACAACGAAGCTTCGCGCGCCGCCGGACTCAACGCGGCGCGCGGCGCACTCAAGGCCGGACGACTCGTCGTCGTACCCACCGACACGGTGTACGGCATCGCTGCCGACGCCTTCGACTCCGACGCGGTGACGGCGCTCCTGCGCGCGAAGGGCCGCGGCCGCGACATGCCGGTGCCGGTCCTCGTCGCTCCTGGCGACCATCGACGGTCTCGTCGCCTCTGTGCGTCCCGAGGCGCGGGAGTTGATCCGCGCGTTCTGCCGGGCGGGCTCAGCCTCGTGGTGCACCAGGCGCCGTCCCTGGCCTGGGACCTCGGCGACACCCGCGGCACCGTCATGCTCCGCATGCCGCTGCACCCCGTCATCCTGGAACTGCTGCGCGAGGTCGGTCCGCTCGCGGTCTCCAGCGCCAACGTCTCCGGCCGGCCCCCTGCCACGAACGTCACCGAGGCGCGCGAGCAACTCGGAGCATCGGCGAGTGTCTATCTCGACGGTGGCCCGGCGGAGCACGGAGTCGCATCGACGATCGTCGACCTCACGGGCGACCGCCCGCGCATCCTGCGCGAAGGCGCGGTGACGGCCGAAGCACTCGCGGAGGTGCTCGGCGACGATCCCGAGCGCCTTCGGTCCGGCGGGGAGTAGCGGCGGAGGAACGGAGCACGTGACTGCAGCCGACACCACCGCCGTACTGCTCGCCCAGGCCGGGCGCGGCGCCGGCGTTCCCATCCGGGAGCTTCTCCTCGTCCTGCTCACCGCCGCGGTGGTGACCTTCCTCGCGACCGGTGTGGTGCGGATCCTCGCGCTGAAGTTCGGAGCGGTCGCCGTTCCTCGCGACCGCGACGTGCACGTGACCCCGACCCCCCGGATGGGTGGGGTCGGCATGTACATCGGCCTCGTCGCGGGAATTGTCTTCGCCCAGCAATTGCCTGCTCTGACAAGGGGTTTCGAATACACCCGGATATGGGGGCGGCGCTCGTCGCGGCCTCGATCATCGTCGTCGTCGGCATCGTCGACGACCGGTGGGGACTCGATGCGCTCACCAAGTTCGTCGGCCAGGTCACCGCGGCCGGCGTGCTCGTGGTCATGGGCGTGAGCTGGATCGTCATCTACGACCCGTTCAGTGCCTCGACACTCGTGCTCGACCAGCTCCAGGGCGGCCTCATCACCGTCGCCGTCGCCGCGGTGACGATCAACGCGATGAACTTCGTCGACGGGCTCGACGGACTGGCGGCCGGACTGGGCTCATCGCCGCACTCGCGATCTGCGCGTTCTCCGTGGGTCTGCTGCTCGATCAGGGCGGCGACGTCTCCGCCTACCCCCCGGCCTCATGGCCGCGGCCCTCGCCGGCGCCTGCCTCGGCTTCCTGCCGCACAACTTCCAGCCCGCCAGGATCTTCATGGGCGACTCCGGTCGATGCTCATCGGTCTCATGCTCGCCGCGATCTCCACGAGCGCCTCGGGCCTCATCCCGCTCAGCGCCTACGGTTCGCGCGACCTGCTCGGTCTGCTCTCACCGCTGATCCTGGTCGGTGCCGTGATGTTCATCCCGATCCTCGACCTGCTCCTCGCGATCGTGCGGCGCACCCGGGCCGGCGTCAGCCCGTTCAGCCCCGACAAGATGCACCTCCACCACCGCCTGCTGCAGATCGGGCACTCGCACCGTCGCGTGGTACTGCTGCTCTACCTGTGGGTCGGCATCCTGGCCTTCGGAGCCGTCGGTTCCTCGCTGCTCGACCGGCGGGCGGTGGTATTGATCCTCGCGGGTGGTCTCGTGTTCGCCCTCGTGGTGACCGCCGTGCCGTCGCTGCGGCGGCACGACGAGTCGGGGGAGACGCCGCCGGAGCACTCCCGAGAGGTCGGTTAGGCTCGGATATCGTGACGAACCCGGATCATCCCGAACCCGACCACGGTCTGCCCTCGCTGCCCGACCCGATCGCGCCGATGCGTGCGGCCGTGCGGTACGCGCCCTCGGTCTTCTCGCGCTCGCCGTCGTGGCCTCGGTGATCTCGGTGCTCGTCCCGGGATGCCCGGCCTGTGGGGTGCACTCATCGGAGCGGCCGTCGGCGGAGGGTTCATCCTCTTCACCGCACTCGGCGTTCTCCTGACGTCGAAGATGCCGGCGATGACCGCCGGAGCCGTACTTCTCGGCACCTGGCTGCTGAAGCTGATCCTCGCCATCGTCGTGATGGGTTCGCTCGACTCGCTCGACTTCTACAACCGCAACGCGCTCGTCCTCACCATCGTGTTCGCCCTGGTCATCGTTCTGGGAGCCGAGACCTACGGGGTGCTCTCGCAGCGCGCCCTGTACGTCGATCCCCAGACGTCCTCCGGATCCGACAACGACGATCGGTAGTAGTACCGCTTGTCCATAACCCCCCACGTAGGAACCCACCTACGCACTGTCGTAGAGCAGTTGGTAGGGTGAGTTCTACGAAAGTGACGCTGCCCGCATCGGGTTCGAAGAGGGTGCGCAGTTGTGACTTCGTAGGCGGTCGTGTTCAAATGGCCGCCGAGTCGACGAGAGTCGCCGACACCGGCAGGAAGCGGGACCGTTCACGCGGTTCGGACCACTGGCGAATACGCGAGCCGACCTGGTCGACTTCTGGATCGTCAATGTCCGATCGAACCGCAGACGGCATGCCTGCGGCCGACTACGGGAGAGAGCGCTGAGCGTCACCACCTTGGCAGCCGGAGAATTCCACGCGCCGTCACTAGCTGATTTTTTCCCACCGGCAGTCCTGTTCGAAGGCACCCCCTTCGAGATGGACCGGCTGATGCTCATCCGCGTCGCCGTCGCCTGATCGTCGCGCTGTTCTTCTTCTTCGCGCTGCGGAGTCCGAAGATCGTGCCGCGGGGCGTGCAGAACGTCGCCGAGATCATGCTCGACTTCGTCCGGATCCATATCGCCGAGGACATCCTCGGTAAGGAACAGGGACGCCGGTTCCTCCCGGTGATCGTCACCATCTTCTTCCTGGTGGTCGGTCTGAACCTGACATCGGTCATCCCGTTCCTCAACATCTCGTCCAACGCACGAATCGGTATGCCGATCGTGCTCGCGGCACTCGCCTACATCGTCTTCAACTATGTGGCATCAAGAAGTACGGATTCTTCCGCTACGTCAAGAGCAGCATCGTCATCCCGAACCTGCCGCCCGCTCTCCACGTGCTGGTGATCCCGATCGAGTTCGTCTCGACGTTCATTCTGCGGCCGTTCACGCTGACCATTCGTCTCATGGCCAACATGCTGGCCGGTCACATCATGCTCGTGCTGTTCTTCAGTGCCACGCAGTTCTTCTTCTTCGATTCCGACGGCTTCATGAAGGTGTTCGGCATCGGTTCTCTCATCGGCGGAATCGCGTTCACCTTCTTCGAGCTCCTGGTGATCGTCCTGCAGGCCTACATCTTCGCGCTGCTCACCGCGGTGTACATCGACCTGGCCCTGCACGCCGAAGAGCACTAGCTCGACGAACGGCACGACCCACATCTACACAAAGACTGACTCGGTTGCCGACTCCCGGGGCCGAGCCACAAGAAAGGGAATGGAACACCAATGAGCGTTGCGCTTCAGGCAGCAGACGTCCTCGCCCAGGAGACCACGATCTCGGGTGCAGGCGCCATCGGCTACGGCCTCGCCGCCATCGGCCCCGGCATCGGCATCGGCATCGTCGTCGGCAAGGCGATCGAGGGCATGGCTCGTCAGCCCGAGATGGCCGGCCAGCTGCGCACCACGATGTTCCTCGGTATCGCATTCACCGAGGCCCTCGCGCTGATCGGCATCGTCGCCGGCTTCATCTTCTGATCCGACGATCACAATGGCTGACAGCATCCTGATCCTCGCGGCAGAGGAAGGGGAGACTCCCAATCCTCTTCTCCCCGCGACATACGACATCGTCTGGTCGCTGGTCGCCTGATCCTCGTCGGATTCGTCTTCTGGAAGTTCGTGCTTCCGATGTTCCAGAAGGTGCTCGACGAGCGTTCGGAGCTGATCGAAGGCGGCATCAAGAAGGCAGAGGAAGCTCAGGCGGAGGCTGCGGCCGCGCTCGAGCAGTACCGTAGCCAGCTCGCCGAGGCCCGCACCGAGGCGGCGCAGATCCGTGAAGAGGCCCGTGCCAGGGCCAGCAGATCATCGCCGACATGAAGGCGCAGGCCCAGGAGGAGAGCGACCGTATCGTCGCCGCCGGTCACAACCAGCTGCAGGCCCAGCGCCAGCAGATCGTGGCCGAGCTGCGTAGCGATCTCGGACGCAGCTCCGTGGATCTCGCCGAGAAGATCCTCGGCGAAGCGCTCGCGGACGACGTGAAGCGTGCCGGCTCGATCGATCGGTTCCTCGACGAACTCGACTCCCTCAGCGCTGACTCTGCATCCGGAAAGTGAGCACCATGTACGCAGCAAGCCGTGAGGCACTCGCTCATACGCGTTCCGCGTTGCAGTCCGCCCTGGGCTCGGGTGCCGCGACTGCCGCTGCGGCTCAGGCCGGTTCCGAACTCTTCTCGGTGGTCGAGGCGCTCGACAGCCAGCGGGCCCTCCGGACCGCGCTGGCCGACGCCTCGGCCCCGGCTGCCGTTCGCGAGCGGCTGGCCGAGCAGGTCTTCGGCGGCAAGGTTTCGGCCCAGACCCTCGCGACCGTCAAGGCCGCAGCGGGGCGGGACTGGTCGGCACAGTCCGACCTGACCGGCTCGCTCGTCCAGCTCGGCCGTGAGGCACTGCTGAAGGCGGCGGCGGACCAGGACCAGCTCGACACCGTCGAGGACGAACTGTTCCGCCTCGGTCGCATCGTGGCCGGCGACCCCGAACTCGAGCAGACGCTCTCGGATCGCAGCACCCCGGCTTCGGCCAAGCGTGATCTGCTGACGCGCCTGCTGTACGGCAAGGTCACCGCGGTCACCGAGGCGCTGGCGGTCCACGCGGTCGGTCGGCTGAGCACGTCGCCGGCCGAGACGTTCGACGAGTTGTCGGCGCTCGCCGCGGCCCAGCGGGACCGTGCCGTCGCGCACGTCCGCAGCGCGGCACCGCTCGATGCGAAGCAGGAGGAGCGGCTCACCGCGACCCTGACCCGCATCTACGGGAAGCCTGTGACGGTGCACGTCGAGGTCGATCCCGAGCTTCTCAGTGGATTGGTCGTCCGGGTGGGCGACGAGGTCATCGACGGTAGTGCCGCGGGTCGACTCGCTGCAGTGCGCAAGAGCCTCACGTAGTCCACTACCGAACACACACATAGATCTTTTCGAAGACCAGATACCGAGAGCAGGAAGAACATGGCGGAGCTGACGATCTCCTCCGACGAGATCCGTAGCGCGATTGACAATTACACCGCGAGCTACTCCCCGGAGGCCTCCCGCGAGGAGGTCGGCGTGGTCGTCGACACCAGTGACGGCATCGCGCACATCAGCGGTCTGCCGTCGGCGATGGCGAACGAGCTGCTGGAGTTCCCCGGTGGCGTCCTCGGTGTGGCCTCAACCTCGAGGCCACCGAGATCGGTGCCGTTATCCTGGGCGACTTCCAGACCATCGAGGAAGGCCAGGAAGTCAAGCGGACCGGCGACGTTCTGTCGGTGCCGGTGAGCGACAACTTCCTCGGCCGCGTCGTGAACCCGCTCGGTCAGCCGATCGACGGCCTCGGCGACATCGAAGCCGATGAGACCCGCGCCCTCGAGCTGCAGGCCGCGACCGTGCTGGAGCGCCAGCCGGTCGAGGAGCCGCTGCAGACCGGCATCAAGCCATCGACGCGATGACCCCGATCGGCCGCGGCCAGCGTCAGCTCGTGATCGGCGACCGCAAGACGGGTAAGACCGCGGTCTGCATCGACGCGATCCTGAACCAGAAGGCGAACTGGGAGACCGGCGACCCGAAGCAGCAGGTCCGCTGCATCTACGTCGCGATCGGCCAGAAGGGCTCGACCATCGCGGGTGTCAAGCAGGCACTCGAGGAGAACGGCGCGATGGAGTACACCACCATCGTCGCGGCTCCGGCCTCCGACTCCGCCGGCTTCAAGTGGCTCGCCCCCTACACCGGTTCGGCCCTCGGCCAGCACTGGATGTACCAGGCAAGCACGTCCTGATCGTGTTCGACGACCTGACCAAGCAGGCCGAGGCCTACCGCGCCATCTCGCTGCTGCTGCGTCGTCCGCCGGGCCGCGAGGCATACCCCGGCGACGTCTTCTACCTGCACTCGCGTCTGCTGGAGCGCTCCGCCAAGCTCTCCGACGAGCTCGGTGGCGGCTCGCTGACGGCCCTGCCGATCATCGAGACCAAGGCGAACGACGTGTCGGCCTACATCCCGACCAACGTCATCTCCATCACCGACGGCCAGGTCTTCCTCGAGTCCGACCTGTTCAACAAGGGTGTCCGCCCCGCCATCAACGTCGGTATCTCGGTTTCCCGAGTCGGTGGCGCCGCCCAGACCAAGGGCATGAAGAAGGTCTCCGGTTCGCTGCGTCTCGAGCTTGCGCAGTTCCGTGAGCTCGAAGGCTTCGCCGCCTTCGCCTCCGACCTCGACGCCGCATCGAAGGCTCAGCTCGAGCGCGGTCAGCGTCTCGTCGAGCTCCTCAAGCAGGACCAGTACGCGCCCATCGCGGTCGAGGACCAGATCGTGTCGATCTACCTCGCCGGCGAAGGTGTCTTCGACTCGGTTCCGGTCGAGGACGTGCGTCGCTTCGAGGCCGAGCTCCTCGAGGATCTGCACCGCAACGCCGCAGGCGTCTACGAACAGATCGCCGGTGGCAAGGCCCTGTCCGACGAGTCGATCGAGCTCTCACCGCCGCGACCGCCAAGTTCAAGGAGGGCTTCATCGCCTCCGACGGCAGCCGTGTCGTGAACGAGGCAGAGGCAGAGGCCCTCGGTGCCGACGAGGTCCAGCAGGAGCAGGTCTCCGTCAAGCGCACCACCGTTCGCAAGTGAGCGGGGAGTCCATGACCCAGCGTCCAGTGAAGGGAGTGTGATCGACGAATGGCGAACTTGCGCGAACTGCGCTCGCGGATCAAGTCGGTCAACTCGACCAAGAAGATCACCAAGGCGCAGGAACTGATCGCGACGTCGCGTATCACGAAGGCCCAGGCCCGAGTGGCAGCGTCGAAGCCGTACGCCGAGGAGATCACCAAGGTGCTCTCCGAGCTGGCGAGTGCGTCGGCCTCGTTGGATCACCCCCTGCTCAACGAGCGCGAGAACCCCAAGCGTGCCGCAGTGCTGGTCGTGACCAGCGACCGCGGTATGGCCGGCGGTTACAACTCCAACGTCCTCAAGGAAGCCGAGGAGCTGCGTCAGCTGCTCCTCAGCGAGGGCAAGGAGCCTGTGCTGTACGTGATGGGCGGCAAGGGCCTCGGCTACTACACGTTCCGTGAGCGTGAAGTGGCCGCTGCCTGGACGGGCTTCTCGCAGGACCCCCGTTACACGGACGCCGCGAAGGCGAGCCGTCACCTGGTCGAGCTGTTCATGGCGGGTTCGGGCACCGAGGTGCCCGCCCCGAACGGCGAGGGCACCATCGAAGGCGTCGACGAACTGCACATCGTCTACACCCGCTTCGTGTCGATGCTGACCCAGACCCCCCAGGTTCGCAGGATGGCTCCGCTCGAGGTGAGCATCACCGAGGACGAGATCGACCTCGGCGAGGACATGCTCACCGACGGACGCCGCGCTACGGACACCGAGGGACCGCAGGCCGTGTACAACTTCGAGCCGGAGGCCGGAGTTCTGCTCGAGGCTCTCCTGCCGAAGTACATCAGCACGCGCATCTACGCGTCGCTGCTGGACGCGGCGGCCTCCGAGTCGGCAGCCCGTCGTACCGCCATGAAGGCCGCGACGGACAACGCGACGGAACTGGTGAACACCCTCAGCCGTCAGGCGAACCAGGCCCGCCAGGCCAGATCACCCAGGAAATCAGCGAGATCGTCGGCGGTGCCGGTGCGCTCGCCTCGAGTGCAGGAAGTGACTGAACCACAATGACCGCAGCAGTAACCGACAACAACGCCGGTGCGGCGTCGGCCCTTGCCGGGCGCGTCGTCCGCGTCATCGGCGCCGTCGTCGACGTGGAATTCCCGCGTGGCGCCGTGCCCGAGCTGTTCAACGCCCTGCACGCAGAGGTCACTCTGCCGTCCGTGGCGAAGACCCTGACCCTCGAGGTCGCGCAGCACCTGGGTGACAACCTGGTCCGCACGATCTCGATGCAGCCCACCGACGGCCTGGTGCGTGGCGCCCCCGTCAGCGACACCGGCAAGCCGATCTCGGTTCCCGTCGCGACGTCGTCAAGGGCCACGTGTTCAACGCGCTGGGCGACTGCCTCGACGCGCCGGGCACCGGCCGCGACGGCGAGCAGTGGGGCATCCACCGCAAGCCCCCGGCCTTCGACCAGCTCGAGGGCAAGACCGAGATCCTCGAGACCGGCATCAAGGTCATCGACCTGCTGACCCCGTACGTGAAGGGCGGCAAGATCGGTCTGTTCGGTGGTGCCGGTGTCGGCAAGACCGTTCTGATCCAGGAGATGATCACCCGTATCGCGCGTGAGTTCTCCGGTACGTCGGTGTTCGCCGGCGTCGGTGAGCGCACCCGTGAGGCACCGACCTCCACCTCGAGATGGAAGAGATGGGCGTCCTCCAGGACACCGCCCTCGTCTTCGGCCAGATGGACGAGCCGCCGGGCACGCGTATGCGCGTCGCTCTGTCGGCCCTGACGATGGCGGAGTACTTCCGCGACGTCCAGGGACAGGACGTGCTCCTGTTCATCGACAACATCTTCCGCTTCACGCAGGCCGGCTCGGAGGTTTCGACCCTCCTCGGCCGTATGCCGTCGGCCGTGGGTTACCAGCCCACGCTGGCAGACGAGATGGGTGAGCTCCAGGAGCGCATCACCTCGACGCGTGGCCGTTCGATCACCTCGCTGCAGGCGATCTACGTGCCCGCCGACGACTACACCGACCCCGCGCCGGCCACGACGTTCGCTCACCTCGATGCGACCACCGAGCTCTCGCGTCCGATCTCGCAGATGGGTATCTACCCCGCTGTGGACCCGCTGACGTCGACCTCGCGAATCCTCGAGCCGGGCATCGTCGGTGCCGACCACTTCCGGGTGGCCAACGAGGTCAAGCGCATCCTGCAGAAGTACAAGGAACTGCAGGACATCATCGCCATCCTCGGTATGGACGAGCTCTCCGAAGAGGACAAGGTCACGGTCGCCCGTGCCCGTCGTCTCCAGAAGTTCCTCGGCCAGAACTTCATCGTCGCCGAGAAGTTCACGGGTCAGCCGGGTTCGGTCGTGCCGCTCGCCGACACCATCGAGGCCTTCGACCGCGTGTGCAAGGGCGAGTTCGACCACCTGCCCGAGCAGGCGTTCAACAGCTGCGGTGGACTCGACGACGTCGAGGCTGCAGCCAAGAAGATCGCCGGAAAGTAGGCCACCGTGCTGAGATGAGCGTGGACATCGTTGCCGTCGAGGAGCGTGTGTGGTCCGGATCGGCGACTCTCGTCACCGCCCAGACCACCGAGGGTGAGATCGGCATCATGCCCGGTCACGAGCCCGTGCTCGGCCAGCTCGTCGAGGGTGGCGTCGTGTCCGTCAGGACCGCGGACGGTGAGCGGATCGTCATGGCCGTCCATGGCGGATTCCTCTCGGTGACCGCGACGACGGTGACGGTGCTCGCCGAAGCCGCCGACCGCGTGGAGGACATCGACGTCGAGGCAGCCAAGTCGACTCTGAACGATGCAGATCGTGACGAGTCGGAGATCGCAGCGGCCCGCGGCCGCCTGCGGGCTGTCGAACGAGCCTGATCGTCGAAACAACGAGAAGCCGCGACGGAGCCGACGAGCAGTGTCACCTGGATTTCTGATTCTCAATATCCTTGTGGTGCTGCTCGCGGTCTCCGTCGCGGCTTTGTTGTACCGTCTCTTCACCTTGCGCGGCGGGGGTACCGCCGCCATCCTGCGAGTGATGCCTCAGAACGAGGGTTCCGGCTGGAGGCACGGAATCGTTCGGTACGGCGACGACACACTCGCTTTCTTCAAGCTTTCGAGCCTTCGGCCCGGACCCGACGTACGCCTGACCCGTCAGGGCATCGATGTACGTTCGCGGCGCAAGCCGGAAGGCAGCGAATTCGACATCATGACCGAGGACATCGTGATCCTCGATGTGATCGACCGCGACAACTCGTACGAGATCGCGCTCGACAGCGGCGCTTTGATGGCCTTCATGTCCTGGGTCGAATCCAGGCCCGACGGCCGGTCGCAGCGCCGCCGCCCCGTCTAGAGGGACTTCCTCACGCGCCCGCTCCCGCTTCCACAACACGTCGCCGTCCGGGTTCGCGATCCGGCACAGGATGAAGAGCAGATCCGAGAGCCGGTTCAGGTACTTCGCCGGCAGGACGTTCGTATCGTCCGGAGCCGCGTCCACCGCCGCCCACGCCGACCGTTCCGCACGCCGTGCGACCGTCCTGGCGGTGTGCAGCAGAGCAGCCCCCGGCGTACCGCCCGGAAGAATGAACGAGTTGAGCGGTTCCAGCTCCTCGTTGAACTCGTCGCACCAGCCCTCGAGCCGGTCGATGTACTGCTGGGTGATCCGCAGCGGCGGGTACTTCGGGTTCTCGACCACCGGCGTCGACAGATCGGCGCCGGCATCGAAGAGATCGTTCTGGATCTGACGGAGTACCGGGACGAGCCGTTCCGGGAGTGCTCCCAGTGCGAGCGCCACACCGATCGCGGCGTTGGTCTCGTCGCAGTCGGCGTAGGCGACCAGACGAGGGTCGTTCTTCGAGACGCGCGAGAAGTCGCTGAGTCCCGTCGTTCCGTCGTCTCCGGTGCGCGTATAGATCCGTGTCAGGTGGACTGCCATGAGCGTCACGGTACCGGCTCTGCTCTTCCCACGGACACGCCCGTTACGCTGTGTCGTTGTGAGTGAACGCTTTCTTGTCACAGGTGGGAACCGCCTTTCCGGCGACGTCGTCGTCGGGGGTGCCAAGAACAGCGTCCTCAAGTTGATGGCCGCGGCATTGCTCGCCGAGGGCACCACCACGATCACCAACTGCCCCGACATCCTCGACGTGCCCTTGATGGCCGATGTCCTGCGTGGACTCGGATGCGAGGTCGAACTCGAAGGCGACGCCGTACGCATCACGACGCCTGCCGAACCCGAGTACCGCGCCGACTTCGCGGCCGTGCGGCAGTTCCGGGCGTCGGTCTGCGTACTCGGCCCGCTGGTTGCACGCTGCCGCAAGGCGATCGTGGCGCTGCCCGGAGGCGACGCCATCGGCTCCCGTCCGCTCGACATGCACCAGGCGGGTCTGCGACTGCTCGGCGCCCATTCGTCGATCGAGCACGGATGCGTCGTCGCGGAAGCGGACGATCTGCACGGTGCCACCATTCGTCTGGCGTTCCCTTCGGTCGGAGCGACGGAGAACATCCTCATGGCCGCGGTCCTCGCCAAGGGGGACACGACCATCGACAACGCAGCCCGCGAACCCGAGATCGTCGACCTGTGCAACATGCTTGTCCGCATGGGGGCACGGATCACCGGTGCGGGCAGTACGACGCTGCGGGTCTCGGGAGTCTCGTCCCTCCATCCCACCGAGCACCGGTGCATCGGCGACCGGATCGTTGCGGCGACGTGGGGGATCGCAGCAGTGATGACGCGGGGCGATATCGCCGTCCGCGGCGTCAATCCGAAGCACCTCGCGTTGGTGCTGGACAAGTTGCGCAGTGCCGGCGCCGAAGTCATGCCGTTGGCAGACGGATTCCACGTCGTGCAGAAGGAGCGGCCCCGTGCCGTCAACTTCGCGACGCTGCCGTATCCGGGATTCCCGACCGACCTGCAGCCCATGGCGATCGGTCTGGCGGCCGTCGCCGACGGGACGTCGATGATCACCGAGAACGTCTTCGAAGCACGGTTCCGGTTCGTCGAGGAGATGGTGCGTCTCGGTGCGGACGCCCGCACCGACGGCCATCACGCGGTTGTGCGGGGAGTCGAGCAGTTGTCGAGTGCTCCCGTATGGGCATCGGACATCCGTGCGGGCGCAGGTCTGGTGCTCGCCGGCCTGTGTGCGGACGGGGTCACGGAAGTGCACGACGTCTACCACATCGACCGTGGTTATCCGCGGTTCGTCGAGATCCTCCAGGAGCTCGGCGGAACCATCGAGCGGGTGGGTGTCGAACAAGGCCGGCTCCTGTCGCACTAGGGAGAAATCCCTGGTCGGGCCCTGTGTCCGGCGTCACCAGTGGTGATTTCGGTCCGGTCGGCGCCTTTCGGGGACATCCACCTGGGCTTTCTTCGAGGACTACCCCCTCTGACCAGGCGATTTGGCAGGCAGTTGATCCTCGCGTAACTTATTCCAGGTCAGAGCGACACGGACACCGACCCGGGCCGAGAGGAACGGGACAACGAGGTTGGACGAAGGCGCCTGAACTTGGTTACGAGCCCCCGATTCTTCTGGTAAGGTCGGTGGCCCCGGAGGTCGAAGAGACCTCCTGATGAACAGTCACCCCGGAGTGAACGAACCGGAAGGTTCGGGATCGATGGTGTGTGCGTGTTCTTTGAGAACTCAACAGTGTGCCGATGAATGTCAGTGCCAAATAATAT
>LATQ01000001.1:522286-523640 GCA_001017865.1 Rhodococcus sp. IITR03 | reverse complement strand
GCCGCGCACGATCCGCTCGGCCTCGGCGCGGGCCGCGGTCATCGTCCGCTCGTGCTCGGCCGCGAAGGCGATGCGGGTGTCCTCGAGTTCGGCGAGCTTCTTCTCGTAGTCGCCCCGGAGGCGGATGCCTCCTGCTCCGCCAGCGAGATCATCTCGGCGGCGTCGGCCTCGGCGCGGGCACGAAGCTCGGAGGCCTCGTCGGAGGCGAGACGCAGCATCCGCGAGATGCGGTCGCTCATACCCTCGGCGGTGGTGGGCGGCACCGACAGACGGTCGACGTCCTTGCGGAGTTCGTCGATCTCGTTGCGGGCGTTCTCGAGCTGACGGGCCAGATCGCGGGCCTGCGCGGCGGCGGCGTCGCGGTCGGTGGCGGTCACGCGCAGCTCGGCCTCGAACCGGGCGAAGTAGTTGGTCACCTCGTCGCGGTCGAATCCCTTCCGCACGATGGAGAACGGCAGGTGGCTGGGTGCGCGATCACGATCGAAGACCATGGAGACAATCTACCCGGTCCCTGCGGGTACGACCCGGGTGCGCTCCCGCCCCATCCGTCTTCGGGAGCGCACCGGAACGGCCGTCAGTGAGCGGGATGTGCTGCGGGTTCGACGAGCTCGACGAGGACGCCGCCCGCGTCCTTCGGATGCAGGAAGTTGATGCGCGAATCGGCGGTGCCGCGACGGGGTGCGTCGTACAGCAGCCGGACGCCGCGCTCGCGCAACGCCGTGGAGACGGCATCGATGTCGGAGACGCGGTAGGCGAGCTGCTGCAGGCCCGGGCCGTTGCGGTCGATGAACTTCGCGATCGTGGAGTTCTCGTTCAGCGGGGCGAGCAGCTGGATCATGGTGGACCCTTCGGGGGTCCCCGGAACCGCCAGCATCGCCTCGCGCACGCCCTGCTCCTCGTTGACTTCCTCGTGGGTGGACACGAGGCCGAGGTTCTCGGCGTACCAGGTGAGAGCAGCATCGAGGTCGGGCACCGCGATACCGACGTGATCGATGGCGGTGACGAGTCCGGAAGCGAGAACGGACGCCGCCGGAGTGGATGTGGGAGAGGTCTCGGTCATGCTCTAGACGGTAGCGGTACCGTTGAGTGCACTCCTATCGGGATTCAGGTGAATATCCGACTGGAGTTTTCCGATCACATGCCGATCTTTCGGAGGAATGTCCCGTGAGCAGTTCTGTCATCGTCGCCGGAGCCCGGACGCCCATGGGGCGCCTGCAGGGTTCGCTCAAGGATTTCTCCGGATCGGATCTCGGTGGCGTGGCGATCAAGGGCGCACTCGAACGCGCCGGTGTGGCTCCTGAGCAGGTCGAATACGTCATCATGGGCCAGGTGCTCACCGCCGGCGCCGGCCAGA
>LATQ01000001.1:512038-522186 GCA_001017865.1 Rhodococcus sp. IITR03 | reverse complement strand
CGCTCGGCATGTCGGGTGCGCGCATCGTGCTGCACCTGGCGCTCGAGCTGAAGCGTCGCGGAGGTGGGGTCGGCGCTGCTGCCCTGTGCGGTGGGGGCGGCCAGGGCGACGCGCTCATCGTGCGGGTGCCCAAGAACTGACCCTTTTCTCCAGAGCATGATCACGGCCCCGGCGCAAGCATGCCGGGGCGTGATGTCTCTCACTGAACTACGGCTTGTCGTAGGCCTTTCGGCACAATGGCCGCATGACCAACATCCTCGACGTGTCCACGCCCGCGAAACGATTCCGGCTGATCGCGATCTGGGAAGCGGTGACCTGGCTCGCCCTCCTGATCGCCATGTTCTTCAAGTGGGTGCTCGGCTACGAAGAGGCCATCGCGATCCCGGGCATGGTGCACGGCGTGGCAGGCTTCATCCCGTTCGTGCTCATCGCGCTCCTCACGGCGCTGTCGCTGAAGTGGGATCTCAAGACGACCTTCCTCGCCCTCGTCTCGAGCGTGCCCCCGTTCGGCACGATCGTCTTCGAGCGCTGGGCCGTGCGCACCGGTCGCCTCGGAGAGCTGTCCGCTCCCGCCACCCGCGAGGACGCCACCGCGACCGTCTGACCTGACGGCGACGTCCCCCGGTCCGCGCAGCACGATTCGGACCACTCGTGACAAACTGGTGGACGTGACTCGACCCGGTTCCCGTCCAGCACGTTCTGCCGCCGTCGCCGCGGCGATGTCCGGCGCGGTGGATCTCTCACCGCTCAAGGAGAGGGCCTCCGCGCCGCCACCTCCGCCTCCGTCCGGTGGCGACGGTGCCGCACCCGGTGCCATCGCCCCGATCGTGGACGTCACCGAAGCGACGTTCGAGACCGAGGTGCTGCAGCGATCGATGCAGGTGCCCGTGATCGTCGACCTGTGGGCGACTGGTGCGAGCCCTGCAAGCAGCTCTCACCCGTCCTCGAGAAGCTCGCGAACGAAGCCAACGGCGCGTGGTCCTCGCGAAGGTCGACGTCGACGCGAACCCGCGGATCGCGCAGGCCTTCGGTGTCCAGTCGGTGCCCACGGTCGTCGCGATCGCGGCCGGCCAGCCGCTCGCCGACTTCCAGGGCGTGCAGCCCGAGCCCGCACTGCGTCAGTGGCTCGACGCCATCCAGAACGCCGTCGCAGGCAAGCTGTCGGGCCCGCCCGGCGCCGAGCCGGAGGAACAGCCCGCCGACCCGCGTTCGAGGCCGCCGAGCAGGCGCTCGAGAACGGCGACTTCGAGGGCGCCGAGGCGGCCTACCAGCTCGTCCTGAACTCCGAGCCGAACAACACCGAGGCGCAGGCCGCGCTGCGCCAGGTGCGTTTCCTGGCCCGCGCGAGCACGGTTCCCGAGGATGCGATCGAGCGCGCCGATGCCGCTCCGAACGACCTCGAAGCCCAGTTCACCGCAGCCGACGCCGAACTGTTCGCGCAGCAGCCGGAGGCGGCCTTCGGTCGTCTCATCGAGTTCGTGCGTCGCAGCGCCGGGGACGAACGCACCGCGGCACGTACCCGGCTCCTCGAATTGTTCGAACTGTTCGACGCCGCGGATCCGGTCGTGGTGTCGTCGCGCCGCAAGCTCGCGATGGCCTCTACTGATCCGTACCGATCCGCCCGACCGGCCGCTCACCACTCGTGGTGGGCGGCCGGTGTCGTCTCAGCGGTACCGCCCGCTGCAGGCCGCCTCTGCCGCCGAGGACGGCCGGTGCGGAAGGCGTCCACCCGGGCGAATCCGCTCGGCACCGTGTTGCCGTTGACGTCGCTCGCGGCCAGTCCGTCGGTGAGCAGGCCCGAGACCGCTTCGTCGAGGTCGCCGGGGGACAGCCACACGAGCACCTGGCTCGGGTCGACGTTCGAGGCGAGGGTGCTGTCCGGGCTCAGCGCGGCACTGATCACGCCCGACAAGCAGGCCGCCCGCAGCGCTGTGCGCGGCTCGGTGAGCGACTGGCCGGCCTCCTTCTGCACCGCGAGGGCATAGCGGGAGGCGACGAGCACGTAGGCGTTGTAGTCGCCGCGGACACCGGGATCGAAGCCGCTTCCCGGCGGGGCGGCCGTACCGCGCTCGCTCAGTGCCTCCATGTCGACGCCCACGGTGTTCGTCGCGGGGCAGTACGACACCGGTGAGGTGGCCCGGGCATCCGAGCATCCGAGGTCGGCGCCCGACAGATCGAGTTGCGGCAGGGCGTCGAGGTCGAAGACCTGGTGGAACGACTCGAAGATCGCCTCGACCGACTCGTCGGTGACCGGCAGTTCGCCGTCGTCGGCGGAGTTGTAGTACTGCGGCAGGTCGGCGCGACGCGACTCGATCTCGGCGGCGTCGATGCGCGCACACGAGCCGGCCCCGTCGGTGAATCCGATCTGCACGGCCGTCACCCGTTCGAAGGCCGAGCCGTGGATCGAGTCGGGGTCGTTCGGATCGGCGTCGCGGAAGAGCACCATCGACGCGAGCACGTTGTTCAACCCGTCGGAAGTGTCGAGCTGGAAGTGCGTCGACCGGCCCTCCGCGACGTGCCGCATGAATGCCCCGGCGAAACAGTCGGCCTGCTGCTCGAACACGATGCCGGGATCGTCCTCGGCGACCAGCCCCGCCGAATGCTGGACGGCGTGCCCGTACTCGTGGGCGAGGACCGTCACCGCGGCCATCGGCCCGAAGCTGTCGATGAGCTGCGGCATGAGGTAGGTGCGGTCCCACCCGATCTCGTCGCCGCCGCTGCAGTAGCCGCGTTGATGAAGTCGTAGGTGGGTTTACCGCAGAAACGCGGTCCCCGTCGCTCGGACGGATCCCACGACACGATCGTCTCGACCGGGCGGAAGGTGCCCCGGGCGACCGACGCGAACTCCTGACGCCAGTACTCCTCGATGTCGGCGATCGCGTTGCCGGCCAGGACGTCGACGGGACCGCCGTCGGTGTTCTCGATCTCGATGTCCGCATCGGGCACCCCGCTGCGCGGACCCGACGCCCCGGAGGTGACGGGCAGCCCCGCCACGGTGAAGGGGTTGTCGTAGATCGACACCGCCGTTCCTTCGATCCGCTGGGCGCATCCCGCCAGCAGGACGACGGTCAGTGCGGGCACCACCAGTCGCGCGAACCGGTGCGTCCGTCGCATGTCGTTGTGCTCCTGTCGTCGGGCAGCGTCACCTCCGCAACGACAGCCAGATGGCGCCGTGCGCAGGCAAGGTCACCCGAGCCGAGGCGGGACGCCCGTGCCACGAATGTTCGTCCGCCTCCACGGCGCCGAAGTTGCCCGCTCCGTTGCCCTGGTAGGCGGTCGCGTCCGTGTTGAGGACTTCCTCCCACGTGCCCGGTTCGGGCAATCCGACACGATAGTCGCCGTAGGTCGTGCCCGAAAAGTTGTGCAGGCACGCGAGCACCGAGCCGTCGCTGCCGTAGCGCAGGAACGACAGGACGTTGTTGTGCGCGTCGTTGGCGTCGATCCACGAGTATCCGCCGGGCGTGGTGTCGAGCGTGTAGAGCGCCGGATGCGAGCGGTAGATGCCGTTGAGATCGCACACCAGCCGGTGGATACCGGCGTGGAGCGGCTCGTCGAGCTGCCACCAGTCGAGCCCGCGTTCCTCGGACCACTCGGCGACCTGCCCGAACTCCTGGCCCATGAACAGCAACTGCTTGCCGGGATGCGCCCACATGTAGGCGAGCATCGACCGCAGACCCGCGGCGCGTGTGGCATCGTCGCCCGGCAGCCGCGTCCACAGCGTGCCCTTGCCGTGGACCACCTCGTCGTGGCTGATGGGAAGCACGAAGTTCTCGCTCCACGCGTACACGAGCGAGAAGGTGATCTCGTGGTGGTGATAGGTGCGGTGCACAGGATCGCGGCCGAGATAGCCGAGGGTGTCGTGCATCCAGCCCATGTTCCACTTCATGCTGAACCCGAGCCCGCCGACGTTCGTCGGGCGGGTCACGCCCGGCCAGGAGGTCGATTCCTCCGCGACGGTCACGATCCCCGGATAATGCTTGTGGACGGTGGCGTTGAGTTCCTGCAGGAACGCGACGGCCTCGAGGTTCTCGCGCCCGCCGTAGATGTTCGGCGTCCAGCCGCCCTCGGGGCGCGAGTAGTCGAGATACAGCATCGAGCCACGGCGTCGACGCGCAGACCGTCGATGTGGAACTCCTCGATCCAGTACAGGGCGTTGGCGACGAGGAAGTTCCGTACCTCGGGCCGGCCGTAGTCGAAAACATAAGTGCCCCAGTCCAGCTGCTCACCGCGACGCGGATCGGGATGTTCGTACTGGGGGCTGCCGTCGAAGCGCGCGAGCGCCCACTCGTCCTTCGGGAAGTGGGCGGGCACCCAGTCCATGATCACGCCGATCCCGGCGGCGTGGAGACGGTCGACGAACGCGCGGAACTCGTCGGGAGTGCCGAACCGGGAGGTGGGAGCGTAGTAGGAGGTGACCTGGTAGCCCCACGACCCGCCGAAGGGATGCTCGGCGACCGGCAGCAGCTCGACGTGCGTGAATCCGGTTTCGAGGATGTACTCGGCCAGTTGATCGGCGAGTTCGACGTAGTTCAGGCCCGGGCGCCACGAACCGAGGTGCACCTCGTAGACCGCCATCGGTTCCTGCCAGGGCTGCGCCTTCTCGCGGGTCGCGACCCAGTCGTCGTCGTTCCAGGTGTAGCGACTCTCGGTGACCTTCGACGCGGTCGCGGGGGGCACCTCGGTGGCGAACGCCATCGGATCGGCTTTGTCGCGGACGGATCCGTCACGGCCGTGCACCCGGTACTTGTACAGCGCGCCCGGTTCGACACCGGGAACGAAGACCTCCCAGACACCGCTCGAGCCGAGCACCCGCATCGGGTGGTGCGCCCACCCCAGCCGTCGAAGTCGCCGGTGACGGTGACCCCGCGTGCGCCCGGTGCCCACACGGCGAAGGACGTGCCCGTCACCGGGCCGTCCGGGGTCTCGTAGGTCCGCGGGTGGGCCCCGAGCACCTCCACAGCCGTTCGTGCCGGCCCTCGCTCAGCAGGTGACGGTCGAGTTCGCCCAGCGTCGGCATGAAGCGGTAGCCGTCCGCGACGACCTCGACGTGATCGAACGGGTAGGTCACCACGAGCCGGTAGTCGGCGAGATCGAAGACCGGGATCAGGGCGCTGAAGACGTCCTCGCCACGGGTTCGAGCGGATGGTCGCGACCACCGATCCGCGCGGCGACCTTCTCTGCCCCGGGGCGCAGCGCCCGGATGACCGTCCCCTCCGGATGCGGATGGGCCCCGAGCACTGCGTGCGGATCGTGGTGCTCACCGGCGGCGAGCAGGTCGAGGTCCTCCGGTCGCGGGCTGTGGCGCCGGCGCGGAACATCGGCGCCCGGCGTCTGGGGCGGCACGGTCACGACTGCTCCCTGTAGGCGAGCGTTGTGCGGGTGGGAATGCCGATCGGGGGCAGGACCAGGATGTGCGCCACCGCCCGCCACGGCTCGAGGCGCACGTAGTTGGCCTGTCCCCACGAGTACTGTTCCCCACTCACCTCGTCGTAAACGGGGAAGTGGTCGTGCCAGTCGTGTCCGATCGCCGGCATGTCGAGCCAGACCGTGCCCTGCTCGGCCCCGTAGGGGTTGAGGTTGATCACCGTGAGCACGCAGTCCCCGGTGGACGGATCGAACTTCGAGTAGGCGATCAGCGCGTCGTTGTCGACGTGGTGGAAGGTGATGTTGCGCAGTTGCTGCAATGCCGGGTGGGCGCGCCGGATGCGGTTGAGGGTGGTCAGCCACGGTTCGAGCGACTCGCCGCGCCGGCGTGCCTCGTCGTATCGGCGTGGCCGCAACTGGTACTTCTCCGAGTCGAGGTACTCCTCGCTGCCCGGTCGCACCGCGAGGTGCTCGAACAGTTCGTACCCCGAGTACACACCCCACGAGGGAGACAGGGTGGCGGCGAGCGCCGCGCGCAGCGCGAACATGCCCGGCCCGCCGTGCTGCAGCGTCTCGTGCAGGATATCGGGGGTGTTGACGAACAGGTTCGGCCTGGCCTCGTCGGCCTTCGCGGCGATCTCGGTACCGAACTCGGTGAGCTCCCATTTCGCGACCCGCCACGTGAAATACGTGTACGACTGCGTGAATCCGCGTCGTGCGAGCCCGTACATGCGGGCGGGGCGGGTGAAGGCCTCCGACAGGAACAGCACGTCGGGATCGGTGCGCTTGATCTCGGCGATGAGCTGTTCCCAGAAGTTCGGGGGCTTGGTGTGCGGATTGTCGACGCGGAAGATGTCGACGCCCAACCGGATCCAGTGCCGGACCACACGCAGGACCTCGGCGTAGATGCCTCGGGGTCGTCGTCGAAGTTGATCGGATAGATGTCCTGGTACTTCTTCGGCGGGTTCTCGGCGTACGCGATCGTGCCGTCGGGCAGCACGATGAACCATTCCGGATGCTCCCGGGCCCATGGGTGGTCGGGGGCGCACTGCAGGGCGAGATCGAGTGCGACCTCGAGCTCGAGTTCCTTCGCTCGGGCGACGAAATCGCGGAAGTCCTGCTCGGTGCCGAGTTCGGGGTGGATGGCGTCGTGACCGCCCTCGTCGGAGCCGATCGCCCAGGGCGACCCGACGTCGTTCGGGCCGGCGACGAGAGTGTTGTTCGGTCCCTTGCGGTTGACCTTGCCGATCGGATGGATCGGGGGGAGGTAGACGATGTCGAATCCCATCGCCGCGATGCGTGGGAGATCGGCGGCGGCCGTGGCGAAGGTGCCGTGCCGCGGGGTTCCGTCCTCGTGCCAGCTCCGGTGGACCGGGGGAAGAACTCGTACCAGGAGCCGAACAGTGCGCGGCGACGATCGACGAACGCCGTGAACGCCTTTCCGCGGGTGACCAGCTCGCGGAGGGGATGGGCGCGGAGGATCTCGGTGACGTCGGGGGAGAAGGCCGGGGCGATACGCTCGGCCAGCGGTCGATCGGACCGCAGGGACGCAGCGACGCGAGCAGAGCGGGGCGGTTGCCGCGCGGTGCGCCCTTGGCGGCCTTCTCGAAGATCCGTGCGCCGACCTCGAGGTCGTTCGCGAGTTCGGTGGCGTCCTGCCCGGCGTCCGTCTTCGCGGTGACCGCGTGCCGCCAGGTCGCCACCGGGTCGCTCCATGCCTCGACCCGGTAGGTCCACGCCCCGACGCTCGTGGGGGAGAAGGTGGCGTGGAAGGTGTCGGGTTCGGTGCCCGGAACCATCGGGATCCGCACCAGCCTGCCGGCGGATTCGGGGTCGTCGGCCGGTCCTCGGACGGCGAGTGTCGCGGCGATCGCGTCGTGGCCCTCGCGCCACACGACGGCGGAGACCGGCACCACCTCCCCGACGACCGCCTTCGTCGGATAACGCCTCCGTCGATGGAGGGTTGTACGTCGTCGATGGCGAGCCGACCTGTCACGCTAGCTCCGTTCCGTGCGGGTCCGAGTGGACGAGCAGGGCCGATGGGGGCAACGACCGTGTCTCGAACCACCGTAATGGAGGTGGCGCCGCGGGGCTGTGCATGCGGCGGGACCCGCGAAGGATCCCCTCTGCAGCACCGAAATTATCTGTAACTCAGCGTTCACTTCAATTGATCGGACGGCAACATCCCGCTCCCTACTGTTTGTTCTGCAAGACAACAACAGCCTCCCCGGAGGCACGACGAAGGGAAGAACACATGGGTCTGGTTGCCGGTCTGATCGGAGTCGTCGGAGACCTGCTGCACCTGCTCCTCGGCGGACTCTGAGTCCACCGGCCGACGGGGGGTCGGCCACAGGAGAGAAGGCCCCGCGGTGTGCACGCCGCGGGGCCTCTCCGTGTGCCGGGCGATCCCGTCCGCGACCGGCGTGGATGCGGCACGTGAGATCGGCCGCCCGGCCGTCACGAAGCGTCCGCGGTCGGTAGTGTTCACCCCGTGAAAGCACTGCGCCGGTTCACCGTACGAGCCACCTTCCGAGCGGCTGGCTGCGCTGGGAGCCTGACGGCCAACCTCAGATGGTCGTGGCACCCGCAGACCCAGGACCTGTTCGAATCGGTCGACCCGGACCTGTGGCGCCGGTGCAGCAACGACCCCGTCCGGCTGCTCGGCGAGGTGCCGCCCGCCCGACTCGACGCGCTCGCCGAGGACGGCGACTTCCTCGCCCGGCTCGACGCCGCCGCCGCCGACCTCGAGCACTACCTCACCCGACCCCGCTGGTTCCAGGAACAACAGGAGCGCGGCACGACACTGCCCGCCGGCATCGCCTACTTCTCCATGGAGTTCGGTGTCACCGAGGTTCTGCCGAACTACTCCGGCGGTCTCGGCATCCTCGCCGGCGACCACCTGAAGGCCGCCTCCGATCTCGGCCTGCCGCTCATCGGCGTCGGCCTGCTCTACCGCTCCGGCTACTTCCGGCAGTCGCTCAGCGCCGACGGTTGGCAGATGGAGCACTACCCCTCCTACGACCCGCAGGGCCTGCCGCTGCGACTGCTCACCGAGTCCGACGGCACCGCAGCGCTCGTGCAGGTCGCCGTGCCGGGCGGACGCACACTCGATGCGCGGATCTGGATCGCCCAGGTCGGGCGCGTCCCACTGCTGCTGCTCGACTCCGACATCCCGTCCAACGACGAGGAGCTGTGCGGGGTCACCGACCGCCTCTACGGCGGCGACCAGGACCACCGGATCAAGCAGGAGATCCTCGCCGGCGTCGGCGGTGTCCGCGCCGTGCGCGCCTACACGCGCATCCACGGCCTGCCCGACCCCGACGTCTTCCACATGAACGAGGGACACGCCGGCTTCCTCGGCGCCGAACGCATCCGCGAACTCGTCACCGGCGCCGGCCTCGACTTCGACGAGGCGCTCGCCGCCGTGCGGGCCGGCACGGTCTTCACCACCCACACCCCCGTGCCGCGGGCATCGACCGCTTCCCGATCGATCTCGTGCGTCACTACTTCTCGGGCACCAACGGCGAGAACGAGTCGGCACTGCTGCCCGGCCTCACCGTCGACCGCATCCTCGCGCTCGGACGCGAGAGCAACCCGAACGTGTTCAACATGGCCCATCTCGGTCTGCGCCTCGGCCAGCGCTGCAACGGCGTGTCGAAGCTGCACGGCGAGGTCAGCCGCGGCATGTTCGAAGGACTGTGGCCCGGATTCGACGCCGCCGAGGTGCCGATCGGCTCGGTCACCAACGGTGTGCACGCCCCCACCTGGCCGCGCGCGAATGGGATCGCGCTCGCCAACCGCCTCGCCGGACCCGACCGGGTCGAGGAGGCCCGCGGCTGGGAACTGCTCCAGACCATCGACCGCAAGGAGCTGTGGTCGACCCGCAACACGCTGCGCGCCCAGCTCGTCGCCGAGGTGCGTCGCAGACTGCGCGAGTCGTGGCTCGAACGCGGCGCCACCGAGCCGAACTGGGCTGGATCGAGTCGGTCTTCGATCCGAACGTGCTCACCGTCGGGTTCGCGCGGCGCGTGCCCACCTACAAGCGCCTCACCCTGATGCTGCGCGACCCCGAGCGGCTGCGCGCGCTGCTGCTGGACGACGAACGACCCGTGCAGCTCGTCGTCGCCGGCAAGAGCCACCCCGCCGACGACGGAGGTAAAGCACTCATCCAGCAGGTCGTGCGGTTCGCCGACGAGTACGACGTACGGCACCGCATCGTCTTCCTGCCCAACTACGACATGTCGATGGCCCGCTATCTGTACTGGGGTTGCGATGTGTGGCTGAACAACCCGCTGCGCCCGCTCGAGGCGTGCGGCACGTCGGGCATGAAGTCGGCCCTCAACGGCGGTCTCAACCTGTCCATCCGCGACGGATGGTGGGACGAGATGTTCGACGGCGAGAACGGCTGGGCCATCCCCACCGCCGACGGCGTCGACGACATCCGCCGCGACGACCTCGAGGCCGCCGCGCTGTACGAGTTGCTCGAACGCTCGGTGCTGCCGCGCTTCTACGACCGCGACCCCGACGGTGTGCCGGCCCGTTGGATCGAGATGGTGCGCCACACGCTCGAGAATCTCGGCCCGAAGGTGCTCGCCTCGCGCATGGTGCGCGACTACGCCGTCGACTACTACATCCCTGCTGCCGCCGCGGCCGCGAAGGTGACCGCCGACGACTACGCGGGTGCACGGGCGCTGGCCGATTACCGGCACCGCATCGAGGCGGCGTGGCCGGGAGTGCGTGTCGCGCAGTCGATCGACGCCGATTCCGGACGTGCCGCAGATCGG
>LATQ01000001.1:506026-511938 GCA_001017865.1 Rhodococcus sp. IITR03 | reverse complement strand
CCCGCGGGTGCACGGGCGCTGGCCGATTACCGGCACGCATCGAGGCGGCGTGGCCGGGAGTGCGTGTCGCGCAGGTCGATTCGACGCGATTCCGGACGTGCCGCAGATCGGCCTGCCGCTGGGGCTGACCGCGCACGTCCAGCTCGGCGACCTGACTCCGGAAGATGTCGAGGTGCAGGCCGTGGTCGGGCGGGTGAGCTCCGACGACACGATCGGCGACCCCGTCACCGTGCCGATGGAACACATCGGCACCGACGTTGGGGGAGGAGTTCACCGCGACGGTGCCGCTGCCGCTCGCCGGCGCCGTCGGTTACACGGTGCGGGTGCTGCCCAAGCACGGCCTGCTCGCCTCACCCGCGGAACTCGGGATGGTCGCGCTCCCGTAGGAGACCGGACCCGCCGGGTACTCAGCCGCGCAGACGCGTGAGTGCCCGGCGGACCACCGCCGGATCGGCCGTCTCCCAGAACGGCGGCAGCGACGCACGCAGATAACCGCCGTACCGCGCGGTCGCCAGACGCGAGTCGAGCACCGCCACCACACCCCGGTCGTCGGTGCTGCGCAGCAGACGCCCGACACCCTGCGCCAACAGCAGGCGGCGTGGTTGGCGGCGACCGCCATGAACCCGTTGCCGCCGCGTGCCTCCACAGCGCGCTGCCGGGCGACCAGCAGCGGATCATCGGGGCGGGGGAACGGAATCCGGTCGATGATCACCAGCGACAGCGACGGGCCCGGAACGTCGACGCCTGCCACAGCGACAGGGTGCCGAACAGGCTCGTCGCCTCGTCGGCCGCGAACTTCTCGACCAGCGCGCCGGTCGCGTCGTCACCCTGGCACAGGATCGGCGTGTCGAGACGCTCGCGCAGCGCCTCGGTGGCGGCCTTCGCGGCGCGCATCGAGGAGAACAACCCGAGCGTGCGCCCCTCGGCGGCGGTGACGAGTTCGGCGATCTCGTCGAGGTGCGAGGGCGGCAGACCGTCGCGACCGGGTGGCGTCAGATGCTTCGCGATGTAGAGGATGCCCGCCTTCGCGTGATCGAAGGGTGACCCGACATCGATCCCGTTCCACGCGAGATCGCCCTTGTCGGAAGGCGGTTCGGCACCCGAAGCGGAGGTGGTGTCGCTGCGGGCGGGTGACTGCGGTGGCAGACCCCAGTTGACCGCGAGGCCGTCGAACGACCCGCCGACCGTGAGGGTCGCGGAGGTGAGGACGACCGTGGATTCACCGAACAACCGGCTGCGCAACAATCCGCCGACCGACAGCGGCGCGACCCGCACGGTGCGGCGCACGTTGCCGCGGAACTCGTCGGCGGCGAGCCACACGACGTCGGGGCGCTGCGACGGATCGCGCTGTTCGAAGGTCGTGAGCACCCGGACCGCACAGTCGTGCACCTCGTCGATCTCCGCCAGCGCCTGACTGCGGCCGCGGCGACTTCGGGATCGGTGCCGGGCTTGGCCGGTCCGATCGCCGTGTGCACGGCCCAGGCGGCGTCGCGGATCGAGGCCAACGCGGCCGCGGCGCCCTCGGGCAGTTCGTCCCAGCGACCCGCCGGCAGTTCTTCGAGGAACGACTCCCAGTTCTCGGCGGCACCGTCGAGCCGGTCGATCTCCTCGTCCTCGACGAGCTTGACGCAGCGCCGCGCGGCCGCCGACACCGTGCCCGGCGACAACTCGGCCGTGGCGACGTTCGTGATCCGATCGACGAGTTCGTGCGCCTCGTCGACGACCACGACATCGTGCTCGGGCAGGATCGAGATGCCGGTGATCGCATCGATCGCGAGCAGTGCATGGTTGGTGACGACCACGTCGACCTGCGCGGCCTCGGCGCGCGCGATCTCGGCGAAGCAATCTTCCCCCACCGGGCACCGCGACTTGCCGAGGCACTCGCGCGCGGTGACGGAGAGCTGACGCCACGCCTGATCGGAGACACCGGGGGACAGGTCGTCGCGGTCGCCGGTCTCGGTGGTGGACGACCACTCCGTCACCCGCCGCACCTCGCGGCCGATGCGCGAGAGGGCGAAGGCGTCGAACAGTTCGGCGTCGGGCGTCTCCTCGGCGAGTCCGGTATGAATCTTGTTCAGGCACAGGTAGTTTCCGCGACCCTTGAGGATCGCGAAGCGCGGGCGCCGGCCGAGCGAACCGGTGAGGGCGTCGGCGAGTCGCGGCAGGTCGCGCTCGACGAGCTGCCGCTGCAACGCGATGGTCGCGGTGGAGACCACCACGGTGCGGCCCGTCTTCACCGCGTACCGGATGCTCGGCACGAGATAGGCCAAAGACTTGCCGGTACCCGTGCCGGCTTGCACGGCGAGGTGTTCGCCGGTGTCGATGCTGTGCGCGACGGCCGAGGCCATCGTCAGCTGGTTGCGCCGCTCCTTACCGCCCAGCGCGTGCACCGCGGTTCGCAGCAATTCTGGGACTTCGGGGAGATCCGGCACCGGCACAGGGTATCGGTCCCCACCGTCACCTTCGGTCTGCGACCCCACTACCTGTGACTTCGGTGATATCGGTGTCGCCGGGAAGGTCAATGACCAGCTCGACACCGGCCTCACGCATCCGCTCGAGGGCGGGGCGGATCGTCGTCTCCGACACCCCCGCGGTGTAGGGCAGCAGCACCCGAGCGCCGAAACCCTCCTCTACCGCGTCGAGCGCGGTGGCCCGCACGCAGTGGTCGGTGGCGATCCCGACGATGTCGACATCCGTCACGCCGCGGTCGCGCAACCACGACACCAGCGGCGTGCCCTCGTCGTCGATTCCCTCGAAGCCCGAATAGGCCGCGTCGTCGGCCCCCTTCGAGAAGACGGCCTCGAACCGGTCCGTGCTCAGCTCCGGATGGAAGTCCGCACCCGGCGTCCCGGCCCGGCAGTGCGGCGGCCACGAGTCGACGAAATCGGGTTCGGGAGAGAAATGGTCCCCGGGATCGACGTGATGGTCGCGGGTCGCGACGATGTGTACGTAGTCGTCACCGCGCGCCTGCAGGAACCGTGTGATGTCGGACGCCACCCGCGAGCCGCCCTCCACGGCGAGCGAACCGCCCTCGCAGAAGTCGTTCTGGACGTCGACCACCAGCAATGCGCGCGTGGCACTCACCCTCACGGACGAAGCGGGTGGGGATGGCGGGATCCCCGGCCGAGAGCGTCAGGCCCTCCCACGGCAGACGCACCATGCCCTGCCGGAGATACTCCCGGCTCTCTTCCAGGGTAGGCAGATCGCCGACCGCCTCGCCACCACGGACCAGCGGGATCATCAGTTCGTGGACCTGCGAACCCTCGCCCGGCGGAACCTGCTCGGCGCGGGCCGGGTACACGACCTCCTCGACGAGCGTGCCCGTCCTCCGCGCGTACCGGACGGCCCGCTTGGCGCCCCCGCGGGACTCCTTCGCCGCACTGCGCTTCTCGACCGCGATGCCGTCCACCTCCACGAGTTTGAAGACCATCCCCGCCGTCGGAGCCCCCGACCCGGTGACCAGCGACGTGCCGACACCGTAGGCGTCGACCGGCTCGGCCCGCAGACCCGCGATCCCGTACTCGTCGAGATCACCGGACATCACGATCTTCGTGCGGGTCGCGCCGAGTCCGTCGAGCTGTTCGCGCACCTGGCGTGCGAGCACACCGAGATCGCCCGAATCGATCCGCACGCCACCGAGTTCGGGGCCGGCCACTGCGATCGCCGTGTTCACGCCGTCGGTGATGTCGTAGGTGTCCACCAGTAGGGTCGTGCCCACGCCGAGGCTCTCGACCTGGCTGCGGAAGGCGGACGCCTCGTCGCGGCCGGCCGTCGTGGTGTGCAGCAGGGTGAACGCGTGCGCGGCGGTACCCGCCGCGGGGATGCCGTACCGTTGCGCGGCCTGCAGATTGGACGTCGAGTCGAAGCCCGCGAGATAGGCGGCGCGCGCCGCGGCGACCGCCGCTTCCTCGTGGGTGCGCCGCGAACCCATCTCGATGAGCGCGCGGCCGTCGGCCACACTCACCATGCGCGCCGCGGCCGAGGCGATCGCACTGTCGTGGTTGAAGATGGACAGGGTCAGCGTCTCGAGCAGCACGCACTCGGCGAAGGTGCCGCTCACCGACAGGATCGGCGAACCCGGGAAGAAGAAGTCGCCCTCGCGGTAGCCGTCGATGTCGCCGGAGAACCGGAAGTCGCGCAGCCACTCGACGGTGCGCGGAGTGAGGAAACCGGCTGCGAGTCCGAGTTCGGCCTCGTCGAACCGGAACGATGCGAGTCCTCGATCAACCGTGCGGTGCCCGCGACGACGCCGTACCGCCGGCCCGGGGGAAGACGCCGGGCGAAGACCTCGAAGACGCACGGGCGGTCGCCCGTGCCGTCCGCCAGGGCAGCCTCGAGCATGGTCAACTCGTACATGTCCGTGAACAGTGCGGTGCCGGGACGACCGGCAGGGTGAATGGCTTCGGGCACCCGATCACTGTAGAGCCACGGCCTCCGAGGCGGGTTTTTCGCGGTGCTCCGAAGTCGTACCCTGGGAACATGGCGCCGTGTAGTACGACCACTCCGCTCGACGTCCGCTCGACGGCCGGCCAGGCCGTTCCGGTCATGGCAGGACAGGCCGTTCCCGCCGAAGCCGAAATCGTCGAGGAGATCGAAGCGGTCGACAGGCCATGGGTGACCGTGGTCTGGGACGACCCCGTCAACCTCATGCACTACGTGACGTTCATCTTCCAGAAGCTGTTCGGGTACAGCAAGGCCAAGGCCACCGAGCTCATGCTCAAGGTCCACAACGAGGGCAAGGCCGTCGTGTCGAGCGGTTCGCGTGACAAGATGGAACACGACGTGCAGCGTCTGCACGCCGCCGGACTGTGGGCGACGATGCAGCGCGACGAATGATCCCACAGGAGGGCCCGACCGACGTGCGGCAGTGGACCAGGAAGAACTCGCTCAGCGGCCCCAAGCTCCGGTCGGAGATGGACGCCCACGAAGCGTCGGTGCTGCGGTCGCTCGTGTCCTCCGTGCTGGGCATGCTCGAGGAACGCGCCGGACAGGCCCCGCAGGACGACCTCGCGCGCTGACGGGTCTGCGCACCGGTAACGCCACCCCGCCCGAGATCCCGGCGCTGCGCCGCCTCCTGCCCGATTTCCACCGCCCGGACGCCGATGCCGTCGCCGATGTCGACGACGACGCCGCCGACCTCAACGGTGCGATGCGCAGCCTGCACGAACCGAGCATCATCGACGCCAAGCTCGCCGCCGGCGCGGTCATCCTGCGCACCGTGCCCGAAGGCGGCGGCAAGGTGGTGCTAAATCCCGAACAGGCCGAAGCCTGGCTGTACGGACTCAACGACGTGCGACTCGCGCTCGGCACCACCCTCAGCATCGACGCCGACACCCCCGACGTCCTCGACGACGACGATCCGCGTGCCCCGCATCTCGACGTCTACCACTGGCTGACGTGGATGCAGGACTCCCTCGTCCAGGCGCTGCAGCCGTGATCGTGCCGGGACCGACCGATTCGCTGCTCGACGTGACGGGTCTGAGTGTCGGCCACTGGCAGCGCCTCGACCCCGAGGTCACCGTCGGCACCCCCGACATTCCCGGTACGGCGCCGCCACGGGATGCACCGTCGTGCTCGCCGACCCGTCCGCCGTCGCCTCGGTGGACGTGCGCGGCGGGGGACCGGGCACCCGGGAGACCGACCTGCTCGATCCGAGCCACTCCGTGCAGCGCGTCGACGCGGTACTCCTCACCGGTGGCAGTGCGTACGGGCTGGCCGCCGCCGACGGCGTGATGCGTTATCTCGAGATGAACGGCAAGGGGATTCCGATGGGCGCGCCCGGCGCGGTCGTCCCGATCGTCCCCGGTGCCGTTATCTTCGACCTGCCGGTGGGGCAGTGGTCCGCGCGCCCGACCGCCGGTTCCGGCTGCACGCCGCCGCCACCGCCATTCCACGCACTCGACCGCGGCAGC
>LATQ01000001.1:503963-505926 GCA_001017865.1 Rhodococcus sp. IITR03 | reverse complement strand
CTGTCGGCGGACGCGCGTCGCGCCCGCCGCACCACCACCTCCGTCGTGCCGCGCTGACCACCCGCGCCGACAACCCACCGATCGGCCACGCGAAGTGGCCGAACGATCCGCGCGTCACACCTTCCGGCCATTGTGAGTCTGCGCCGCAATACGCGCGTTGGCTTCATCGAGGGACCTTCGGCATGGCAGCATGGCTGATATGCGCATGACCGTTCTGGGGTGCTCGGGCAGTGTGGCCGGGCCGGATTCCGCAGCCTCCGGCTACCTGCTGACGGCACCGGACACCCCGCCCCTGGTCATCGACTTCGGTCCCGGCGTCCTCGGCGCGCTCCAGCGCCACGCCGACCCCGGTGAAGTGTCGATCCTGCTGTCCCATCTGCACGCCGATCACTGCCTCGACCTGCCCGGTCTGCTGGTCTGGCGCCGTTACTCGCCGTCCCCGCCGCAGGGCCGCGTCCTCACCTACGGTCCCGCCGGCACCGCCCACCGCATCGGCGTGGCGTCCGCGGAGATCCCCGGCGAGGTCGACGACGTCAGCGACACCCTCGACGTCCGGATGCTCGGCGACGGCGAGCAGATCCGGTTCGGGAGCCTGACCATCTGCCCGGTCGCGTCCATCACCCGCCGGAGGCCTACGGCTTCCGCATCACCAGCGACTCCGGCCGCACCCTCGTCTACACCGGCGACACCGGCATGTGCGATTCGGTCGTCGAACTCGCCCGCGGCGCCGACGTGCTGCTCGCCGACATCGTGGACCCACGCGCCGGGGGAACGACCCGAGGGCGTGCACCTCTCGGGCACCGAGCCGGACGCGTTGCAGCCCTCGCCGGTGTCGGCGAACTCCTCCTGACCCACATCCCGCCGTGGACCTCCCGCGAGGACGTCATCGCCGAGGCCAAGGCCGAGTACTCCGGACCGGTCCACGCCGTCACCGCCGGAGACGTGTACCGCATCTGAAAGGCCCGTCCCCGGATCGCCTAGGCTCGGACGAGTGACGACACGAGAAGACGGCAGAGCGGACGACGAACTCCGGAACATTCGCATCACCCGGGGTTTCACCAACCACCCGGCGGGCTCGGTGCTCGTCGAGTTCGGACAGACCCGCGTGATGTGCACCGCCAGCGTCGAGGAAGGCGTCCCCCGGTGGCGTCGGGGCTCCGGTCTCGGCTGGCTCACCGCCGAGTACGCAATGCTCCCCGCAGCCACCCACACCCGCAGCGGACGCGAATCGGTCAAAGGCAAGCTCGGCGGCCGCACCCAGGAGATCAGCCGGCTCGTCGGCCGGTCGCTGCGCGCGTGCATCGACCTCGCCGCGCTCGGTGAGAACACCATCGCGATCGACTGCGACGTGCTGCAGGCCGACGGAGGCACCGCACCGCGGCGATCACCGGCGCCTACGTCGCGCTGTGCGACGCGTGACCTACTGCGTGCTGCGGGCAGCCTCGCCGACCCGCAACCCATCTCGTGCCAGATCGCCGCCGTCAGCGTCGGCGTGGTCGACGGACGCGTCCGCCTCGATCTGCCTACGAGGAGGACGTGCGCGCCGAGGTCGACATGAACGTCGTCGCCACCGAGACGGGCACCCTCGTCGAGGTCCAGGCACCGGCGAAGGCGCGACCTTCCCGCGCTCCACGCTCGACGCGATGCTCGATTCCTCGCTCGCCGGCATCGAGGAACTGTGCCGGATCCAGCGCGAGGTGCTCGCCGAGCCGTACCCGGGCACCCTGCCCGAGCCGGTCGAGGCGGGGGTCGTCAAGAAGAAGTTCGGAGTCTGACGTGCGGGTGCTGGTCGCAAGTCGCAACGCGAAGAAACTGCGCGAACTGCAGCGCGTGCTCGACCGCGCCGGGATCGAGGGCATCGAACTCGTAGGCCTCGACACCGTCCCGCCCTACCCGGAGGCACCCGAGACGGGGGAGACCTTCGAGGCGAACGCCGGAGCCAAGGCCCGCGACGGCGCCGTCG
>LATQ01000001.1:500910-503863 GCA_001017865.1 Rhodococcus sp. IITR03 | reverse complement strand
CCGTCGTCGCGATCCCGCAACGCCCGACATCGCGTCGTGCTGTCGGCCGCCCGCCGTCTCGACGCGCGTGCAGCAGCGCTGCGAGCAGATCTCCGCCGCAGAGACCCGCGAGCGTGAGGCCAAGAAGCGCGGTGGCGCCGTGTTCTCCCCGACCTTCGAGCCCGTCGCGGCCGAGGTCGGCTTCCATCACCCCGCCTTCGCGGACGCCGTGGAGCAGGTCGCCGACTGGGCCGCCCGTTGCGAGCTCGACGCCGAACTCGCGCGCAGCCTCGCACAAGCCATCCTCGTCGCCCCGATCGACTGGGTCGAGCAGGTCGACTCCGCCGTCGCATCCGGCGCCTCGTGGATCCTCGACCTCGGTCCGGGTGAGCTCCTCACCCGCATGACCAGCTCGGGCCTGCGTGGTCAGGGCGTCGGCATCATCGCCGCCGCGACCCGCGGCGGTCAGCGCAACCTCCTCACCCCGGGCGCCGAGCCCGAGGTTCCGCGTGCCTGGTCGGAGTTCGCTCCGAAGCCGGTCGCGCTGCCCGACGGCCGCATCGCCGTCGAGACGGCCTTCACCCGCCTGACGGGCCGCTCGCCGATCCTGCTCGCGGGCATGACCCCCACGACCGTCGATCCGAAGATCGTCGCCGCCGCCGCGAACGCCGGCCACTGGGCCGAGCTCGCCGGTGGTGGCCAGGTCACCGAGCAGATCTTCGCCGACCACGTCGCCGAGCTCACCGAGCTGCTCGAGCCGGGTCGCGCCGTCCAGTTCAACTCGATGTTCCTGGACCCCTACCTGTGGAAGCTGCACGTCGGCGGCAAGCGTCTCGTGCCCAAGGCCCGCGCGCCGGTGCGCCCTTCGACGGTGTCGTCGTCACCGCCGGTATCCCGGAGCTCGACGAGGCCGTGCAGATCATCTCCGACCTGCGTGAGGCCGGCATCGAGCACGTCGCCTTCAAGCCGGGCACGGTCGCGCAGATCCGTTCGGTGATCCGTATCGCCAACGAGGTTCCGGACTACCCGGTCATCGCCCACATCGAGGGCGGCCGCGCCGGTGGTCACCACTCGTGGGAGGACCTCGACGACCTGCTCCTCGACACCTACGCCGAGCTGCGCACGCGCCCGAACCTGGTGCTGTGCGTCGGCGGTGGCATCGGCACGCCGGAGAAGGCCGCCGAGTACCTGACCGGTCGCTGGTCGACCGTCTACGGCTTCCCGGCCATGCCGCTCGACGGCATCCTCGTCGGCACCGCCGCGATGGCGACTCTCGAGGCCACCACGGCTCCCGAGGTCAAGCAGCTGCTCGTCGATACCCCCGGCACCCCCGATTGGGTCGCCGCCGGCACCGCGACCGGCGGTATGGCCTCCGGCCGCAGCCAGCTCGGCGCCGACATCCACGAGATCGACAACGCCGCATCGCGCACGGGTCGCCTCCTCGACGAGGTCGCCGGTGACGCCGACGCCGTGGCCGCACGCCGCGACGAGATCATCGAGGCCCTGAACGGAACGGCCAAGCCGTACTTCGGTGACCTCGACACCATGACCTACCTGCAGTGGCTCGAGCGCTACCTCGAGCTGGCCGTCGGCGCGGACAACGGTGCCGAGTTCGACTGCGGCACCGATCTGGCGGACGTCCTCGCCGAGGCGCACACCAGCGTGGCTGGACGTGTCGTGGCGTGAGCGTTTCCGCGACATGCTGCAGCGCGCCGAGGCCCGCCTGCACCCCGTCTGCCGGGGCCCGATCCCGACGCTGTTCGACGACGACGCGGTGCTCGAGCGCCCGTACGCCGCGATCAAGTCTCTGCTCGCGCAGTACCCCGACGCGGGCGACGTCGTGCTGCACCCCGCCGACGTGCCGTTCTTCGTGTCGCTGTGCCGCACGCCCGGCAAGCCCGTGAACTTCGTTCCGGTCGTCGACCAGGACGTGCGTCGCTGGTGGCGTTCGGATTCGCTGTGGCAGGCTCACGATCCGCGGTACTCCGCCGACCAGGTCTGCGTCATCCCCGGCACCGTCGCCGTCGCCGGCATCACCCGCGTCGACGAGCCGGTCGGTGAACTCCTCGACCGCTTCGAGAAGGCCACGGCCGACGAGCTCGTCGCCGAGGGAGCGGAGCCCGTCGAGCTTCCCGCGCGTCGCCACCGCGACATCGCGCCGGGTCTGCTCGACGCCGTGCTGTCCTCGCCCGACGTCTCGTGGGCGGGTCGCCAGACCCGCAACCCGATCCACCGTCTCGGTGATCTGGACGAGTGGACCGTCGAGTCGGAGACCGCTGCCTCGCACGCCCCGACGGGTGCGACCCTGACGATCCTCGACGACGAGCACGTCGGCCTGCGGGTTCCGCTGGTGCGCGACAAGGCCGTCGAGATCCGCCTGACCGTGCCCGCCTCGGTCGTCTCCGGTGGCGCGCCCGTCGTCACCGAGGCCGACGCCGATGCGTCGATGTCGGCTCTGCTCGGTGTCGCCGCCGGTCAGGAACTGCCCGAGGTCAAGAAGGCGCTGCCCGTATCACCCTCGCTGGCTCCCGGAGAAGATCGCCGACCACGCCGGTGTCACCGGTTCGGGTCTGCCCGCGACCCTGACGCCGAGCGGCAACGGTGTGCCCGATGTGCTCGTCGGTGCCTGCTGGCCGGCCGTCTTCGCCGCGCTCGGCGCCGCCCGCACCGAGACCGATCTCTCGGTCATCGAGGCATGCTCGACCTGGTTCACCTGGACCACGCGATCGACGTCAAGAACGGTCTGCCCACCGATCCGGCCTTCCTGGCGTCAAGGCCGAGGTCACCGGTGTCTCCGACACCGACCTGGGTCGCGTCGTCGAGGTCGACGTGGTCATCACCGCCGACAGCGGTGACGGCTCGGGCGACCGGGTGGTCGCCACCCTGGCCGAGCGGTTCGCGATCCGCGGCCGCACCGGCACCGCTGAATCTCGCCGATCCGGTCGAGCTGGTGGCGCTCTCACCGAGGCCGTCG
>LATQ01000001.1:499208-500899 GCA_001017865.1 Rhodococcus sp. IITR03 | reverse complement strand
CGCGCTGGTGGCGCTCTCACCGAGGCCGTCGCCGACACCCCGCGTCGTCGCCGCCGCGACGCCGTGATCGTCGCGCCGACCGACATGAGCGCCTTCGCGAAGTCTCCGGCGACCACAACCCGATCCACACCTCCGACAATGCCGCGCTGCTCGCCGGTCTCGGAAGCCCGATCGTCCACGGCATGTGGCTGTCGGCCGCGGCCCAGCAGGTCGTCACCGCGATCGAGCAGGACGCGAAGCTGCCGGTCCGTCGTCTCACGGCGTGGACCGCCCGCTTCCTGGGCATGGTCCGTCCGGGCGCGAAGATCGACGTGCGCGTCGACCGCATCGCCACCGACGGTGGAGCCGAGGTCGTCGAGGTCGGCTGCCGCGTCGACGGTGATCTGGTGATGGTCGCGACCGGCCGTATCGCCGCGCCGAAGACGTCTACGCCTTCCCGGGCCAGGGCATCCAGCGTCCCGGCATGGGCCTCGACGCCCGTGCCGCTCGAAGGCCGCCCGCGAGATCTGGGAGCGCGCCGACAAGCACACCCGCGAGGCGCTCGGCTTCTCGATCCTGGCCGTGGTCCGCGACAACCCGACGGTTCTCAAGGCTCGCGGTGTCACCCACAAGCACCCCGACGGCGTGCTGCACCTGACCCAGTTCACGCAGGTCGCGATGGCGACCCTCGGTGTCGCGCAGATCGCCGAGCTCAAGGAGGCGGGCGCGTTCGTCGACGACGCCTTCCTGGCCGGTCACTCGGTGGGTGAGTACAACGCGCTCGCCGCGGTCGCCGGTGTGCTGCCGCTCGAGGCCGTCCTCGAGGTGGTCTTCCAGCGCGGCTCCGCGATGCACGCCCTCGTGCCGCGCGACGAGCACGGCCGCTCGAACTACCGCATGGCCGCGATCCGGCCGTCGCAGTTCGGTGTGGACGATGCGGACCTGCAGGCCTTCGTCGCCGGTGTCGCCGAGGAGACCGGGGAGTTCCTGGAGATCGTCAACCTCAACCTGCGCGGATCGCAGTACGCGATCGCCGGTACGGTCGCCGGCCTCGAAGCCCTCGAGTCCGTGATCGAGCGTAAGGTCGCCGAGTTCGGTGGCAAGCGCGCGTTCATCCTGGTCCCGGGCATCGACGTGCCGTTCCACTCGACCGTGCTGCGCGGCGGTGTCGACGACTTCCGCGAGCGTCTGCTCGCCCTGCTGCCGCAGGAGATCGACCCGAACATCCTCATCGGCCGGTACATCCCGAACCTCGTGCCCAAGCCGTTCAACCTGGGCCGCGAGTTCATCCAGGAGATCGCCGACCTGGTGCCGTCGCAGCCGCTCGCCGACGTCCTCGCGGACTTCGACAGCTGGTCGGCCAGGCCGGTCGAGCTCACCCGCGTGGTGCTCGCCGAGTTGCTGGCCTGGCAGTTCGCGTCGCCGGTGCGCTGGATCGAGACGCAGGACCTGCTGTTCGCCGACGAGGCCGACGGTGGTCTCGGTGTCGAGCGGTTCGTCGAGGTCGGCCTCGGTGGCGCTCCCACCGTCGCGAACCTCGCGTCGCAGACGCTGAAGCTGCCCGGTCGTTTCGGTCAGCCCGTCGAGGTGCTCAACATCGAGCGCGAGGCGTCGATCGTGTACTCGACCGACACCGATCCCGCTCCGGTCGAGGACGACGAGCCGGCCGCACCGGCCGCCGACGCCGCGCCTGCCGCTGCTGCGGCCCCGGC
>LATQ01000001.1:493969-499108 GCA_001017865.1 Rhodococcus sp. IITR03 | reverse complement strand
ACCCGCCGCGGCTCCCGCTGCGCCGGCCGGTGGCCCGACCCCGGACGACATCGCGTTCAAGGCCGCCGACGCCACCAAGGTGCTCATCGCCCTGTGGACGAAGCTGCGCCCGGATCAGATCGGTCCCGCCGACACGATCGAGGCGCTGTGCGACGGCGTGTCCTCGCGCCGCAACCAGCTGCTCGTCGACCTCGGTTCCGAGCTTTCGCTCGGTGCGATCGACGGTGCCGCCGACGCCGACATGGGTGCCCTCGCCGGCACGGTCGACCGTCTCGCCCGCACCTACCGCCCCTTCGGCCCGGTGCTGTCGGACTCGATCAACGATCATCTGCGCAAGGTGTTCGGTCCGTCGGGCAAGCGTCCCGCCTACGTCGCCGACCGCGTCACCAAGGTGTGGGGTCTGGGCGAGGGCTGGGCGTCGCACGTCACCGCCGAAGCTGCTCTCGGTAGCCGCGACGGTTCGTCCGTCCGCGGCGGCGACCTGGCGGCCTGAGCGATGGTGCCTCGCGGATGCTGCTTCGGTCGACAAGCTGATCGACGCCGCCGTGCAGTCGGTGGCCTCGCGTCGCGGAATCGCCGTGTCGATGCCGTCCGCCGGTGGCGGCGGGGGAGCGACGGTCGACGCCGCTGCCCTCGGCGAGTTCGCCGAGCAGATCACCGGTCGCGACGGGGTTCTCGCCAGTGCCGCCCGTCTCGTGCTCGAGCAGCTCGGCCACACCGAGCAGGTCTCGGGCCTGGCCGACAAGGCCGACGACGAACTCGTCGACCTGGTCTCCGCCGAGCTCGGCTCCGACTGGCCGCGTCTGGTCGCTCCGGCATTCGACGAGCGCAAGGCCGTCCTGATCGACGATCGCTGGGCCACCGCCCGCGAGGACCTGGCGCGCGTCTGGCTCGGGGAGCAGCTCGAGGTCGAGCGCTTCACCGGTGCAGGGCGGACCGTGGCTGCGCACGCCGAGTTCTGGGGCCGCAAGGCCACCGAGCCGGTCGTACGGAGCTCGCGCAGACCTACGCCGCGATCGCCGAGACCGCCGTCGTCACCGAGGGTGCCGAGTACGCGGACGAGGTCGCCGTGGTCACCGGCGCCAGCAAGGGCGGTATCGGCGCAGCCGTCGCCGCGGAGCTGCTCGCCGGCGGCGCGACGGTCGTCGTCACCACGTCCTCGTTGAACGACAGCCGCCTGGGCTTCTACAAGGAGCTGTACGCACGCAACGCTCGCGCCGGTGCGGCGCTGTGGGTGGTTCCCGCGAACATGGCGTCCTACAGCGACGTCGACGCCTGATCGAGTGGATCGGCACCGAGACCGTCGAGGTCGCCGGTGGCGCGAAGAAGCTGATCAAGGACGCGCTCACCCCCACGCTGCTCTTCCCGTTCGCCGCGCCGCGCGTGGCGGGTTCGCTCGCCGACGCCGGTGCGCGCGCCGAGATGGAGATGCGGGTGCTGTTGTGGTCGGTCGAGCGACTGATCGCCGGACTGTCGAAGATCGGGTACGACCGCGACGTCGACACCCACCTGCACGTGGTGCTGCCCGGTTCGCCGAACCGAGGCAAGTTCGGTGGCGACGGTGCCTACGGTGAGGCCAAGGCCGCACTCGACGCGATCATCAACCGGTGGAGCGCCGAGCGCACCTGGGCCGAGCGCGTCACCCTCGCCCACGCCCTCATCGGCTGGGTGCGCGGCACGGGCCTGATGGGCGGCAACGACCCGCTGGTCGAGGCTGTCGAGGCGCCGGTGTCCGTACCTGGTCGACCGAGAGATGGCCGGCGAGCTGCTGAAGCTGGTCGGACCGGAGGCCACGCGTCTCGCCGCCGAGGCTCCGCTCGTCGCGGACCTGACCGGTGGACTGTCCGAGG
Source organism: Rhodococcus sp. IITR03 (assembly GCA_001017865.1). Next base: position 497,258 of record LATQ01000001.1, on the reverse strand, counting down.
TGGACGTCGACCTGCCGGCGCTCGCGAAGCAGGCGCAGGAGGCGGCCGACGCCGTCGAGGAGGACGAGGACGACACCGCGACCATCGCGGCGTTGCCCGAACCTCCGCGTGCCGAGGAGCTGCCGACCCCCGAGTGGGCACGGTCACCGCCGACCTCGCCGACACGGTCGTCATCGTCGGTGCCGGTGAGCTCGGCCCCTACGGCTCCGCTCGCACCCGCTTCGAGATGGAGGTCGACGAGGAACTGTCGGCCGCCGGTGTGCTCGAGCTGGCGTGGGTCACGGGCCTGATCGGCTGGGAGAACGATCCCAAGCCGGGCTTCTACGACACCGAGACCGGTGAGCTGGTGCCCGAGGCGGAGATCGCCGACCGTTACCACGACGCGGTGGTCGAGCGCTGCGGCATCCGCCGCTACGGCGACGACGGTGCGATGATCGACAACACGGCTCCGCTGCTGACCTCGGTCTTCCTCGACAAGGACCTGTCCTTCGTCGTCGGTTCCGAGGCCGAAGCCCGCGCGTTCGTCGACTCCGATCCGGAGAACACGGTTGCGTCGGTCGACGCCGAGTCGGGCGACTGGACGGTCACCCGCAAGGCCGGCACCGAGATCCGCGTGCCGCGCAAGGCGAAGCTGACCCGCACGGTCGGCGGCCAGATCCCGACCGGCTTCGACGTCACCAAGTGGGGCATCCCCGCCGACATGGCGGACTCGGTGGACCGGGTGGGTCTGTGGAACATCGTCACCACGGTCGACGCCTTCCTCACCGGTGGCTTCACCCCGTCCGAGCTGCTCCGCTGGGTGCACCCGTCGATGGTCGCCAACACGCAGGGCACCGGCATGGGTGGCATGTCCTCGATGCGGTCGCTGTACATCGACACGCTGCTCGGCGAGTCGCGGGCGAACGACATCCTGCAGGAGGCCCTGCCGAACGTCATCGCCGCGCACGTCGTCCAGTCGTACGTCGGTGGCTACGGCGCGATGGTGCACCCGGTCGCGGCGTGCGCCACGGCTGCGGTCTCCGTCGAGGAGGGCGTGGACAAGATCAAGCTCGGCAAGGCCGACCTGGTCGTCGCCGGTGGCTTCGACGATCTCGGTATCGAGGGCATCGTCGGCTTCGGTGATATGTCCGCGACCGCCAAGTCGGAGGACATGCAGGCCAAGGGCATCAGCGATCGTCGCTTCTCCCGCGCCAACGACCGTCGTCGCGGTGGATTCGTCGAGTCGGCCGGTGGCGGCACCGTCCTGCTCGCCCGCGGCGATGTCGCGCTCGAGATGGGCCTGCCGGTGCTCGGTGTGGTCGCCTGGGCCGGATCGTTCGCCGACGGTGTGCACACCTCGATCCCGGCGCCCGGCATCGGTGCGCTCGGTGCGGGTCGCGGTGGACGCGAGTCGGGTCTGGCGAAGGAACTGCGCAAGCTCGGTCTCACGGCCGACGACATAGCGGTGATCTCCAAGCACGACACCTCGACCGCCGCGAACGACCCGAACGAGGCCGAGCTGCACGAGCGTCTGGCCGGTGCGCTGGGCCGCAGCGAGGGCAACCCGATGTTCGTGGTCTCGCAGAAGTCGCTGACCGGTCACGCCAAGGGCGGCGCCGCCGCCTTCCAGCTGATCGGCCTGTGCCAGGTCCTCGCGCAGGGTGTGGTTCCGCCGAACCGCAGCCTCGACTGTGTCGACGAGAAGATGGCGGAGTTCGAGCACCTCGTGTGGCCGCGCACGCCGATCCGGTTCGGCGAGCAGCTCCCGCTCAAGGCGGGTCTGCTCACGAGCCTCGGCTTCGGGCACGTGTCGGGTCTGATCGCGGTGGTCCATCCGCAGGCGTTCGTCGAGGCGATCCCGGCCGAGCGCCGGGAGGCCTACCTGGCGAAGGCTGCCGAGCGCACCGTCGCCGGCAAGCGTCGCCTGGTGGACGCGATGACCGGTGGAGCGTCGCTCTACCAGCGGCCTGCGGATCGTCGTCTCGGTGACGATCACGTGCCGGCTTCGGCCACGCGTCAGCTAGAGGCGGACATGCTGCTCTCGCCGGAGGCCCGCCTCGGTGAGGACGACGTGTACCGCTCCGGTCTGCCCGGCTGCAAGTAGGCACGGGTCTCGGGATGGGAGTTGCGGGTGTCGGGTTCGACCTCGTGTCGGTGCCGGAGTTCGCGGAACAGCTGAGTCGGACGGGAACGACGATGCTGGCGAACTTCACACCGGGTGAGCGTCGCGACGCGACACCCGCAGCTCCGATCCCGCCCGTCACTTCGCCGCCCGGTGGGCGGCGAAGGAGGCGGTGATCAAGGCGTGGTCGGCGTCGCTGTTCGGCAGCCACCGGTGCTACCGGAGACGATCCATCAGCAGATCGAAGTGGTCTCGGACGCGTGGGGTCGCCCGAGCATCCGGCTGCACCGGCAGGTCGCCGAGAAGCTGACCGGCGTCCGGATCCATGTGTCGTTGACCCACGACGGTGACATGGCCGGCGCGTTCGTCGTCCTCGACGAGGTCGACGGCCGACGTACGTAGATGTGGGGAATCAGGCCGAGGGAGCGCGAGCTTCCTCGGCCTGATCCGTTTCGGTGTCCCGCCGGTCGGCCTGTTCGCGTACGGATCCCTCGCGTTCCTCACGGCGTTGGCGTCGCTTGGCCTGAGCGCGTGAGTCCTGTTCGGCGATCTGCAGATAGGCGACCATGATGCGCTTGAGTTCGACGACGGCGTCGGCATGGGTCTGGTCATCCTGCACCGAGAAGTTGAGCATCGAGTACACGATGTGGACGAGCACCTCGGCCATGAGCTTGCGGCGCGGTCGCGGGGTGTCCGGGGTGAGCGGTGCCAGCATCCGCGCGACCTGCTCGGCGAACTCGCGTTCGTGGATGGCGCCGGTGGCCCGGGTGGACGGGGTGGACTGCATCGCGAGCCACACCTCGCGGCGGGACGGATCGGTGGTCCACAGTCCGGCGAGGTGGTCGACGAAGCTGTTGAGGAAGCGCAACCAGTCGACGGACGGGATCTTGCCATTGAACTGGGCGAGCTCGCTCTGGACGCCGACGAGGTCCTGCCGGTTGAGCTCGCACACGATCACGTACTTGTTGGCAAAGAACTGGTAGAGGGTGCCGATGGGGACGTCTGCGCGGGATGCGACCTCCTCACAGGTGAACGACTCGAAGCCGACTTCGGTGAGCAGTTCACGCGAGGCGGCCAACAGGCGTCGAACTTGCGGCGGCTCCGCTCCTGGGTGGGCCGCCGACGCGGCACGAGCTCCTGGGGCTCGGCCTGAACCTCGAGCGCCGGATCGATCCCACGGGGCGCGGC
>LATQ01000001.1:490571-493869 GCA_001017865.1 Rhodococcus sp. IITR03 | reverse complement strand
GGCCGGGCTGCCGGGCGTCAGACGGACAGGTCGCGGCGCAGCTTCGCCACGTGCCCGGTCGCGCGGACGTTGTACTGCGCGACCTCGATCTTCCCGTCCTCGTCGACGAGGAAGGTCGAGCGGATGACGCCGGTGACGGTCTTGCCGTACATCTTCTTCTCGCCGAAGGCGCCCCACGCCTGGAGGGTGGTCTTCTCGGGATCCGACAGCAGCGGGAACGTCAGCTCTTCGGCGTCGCGGAACTTCGCGAGCTTGGCCGGCTTGTCGGGCGAGACGCCGATCACCTCGAGGCCCGCTTCGTTCAGTTCGGCGAGACTGTCGCGGAAGTCGCACGCCTGCTTCGTGCATCCCGGGGTGCTCGCGGCGGGGTAGAAGTACACGATGACCTTGCGTCCGCGATAGTCCGACAGCGACACCTCGTTGCCGTCGGCATCGGGAAGAGTGAAATCGGGTGCGGGATCACCGGGGGCGAGTCTGCTGTTCTCGGTCATGAAGGCGACAGTAGTGGACCGTGCAGCCATTCCCGGTGCGCGTCCATTACCGTGGTCGCAGCACACTGCAGCGACCTTCTGGAGGACACGTGCTAGGGACACCGAGGACATCGAGCGGGAGATCGAGAAAGCCCGCAATCAGCTCGCGAGCACACTCGACGAACTGAGCGTCCGCGCCAACCCGAAGAATCTGGTGGCGAGCACGAAGCAGACCCTCATCGCGAAGGTGAACCAGCCGCAGGTGAAGAAGTACGCAGCGATCGCGGCCGGCACGGTGGTCGGATTGCTGGTGCTGCGCAGGATCCTGCGCTGACCCATCCGCTCCACCGCGTGACAGGAGGGCACCCACGTCGACTCGGCGTGGGTGTTCCTCGTTCCGGGGACGGAGCCGCCGCGAGAGCGTCGTCGGCCGTGAACGACGAAGGCCGGACACCGTTTCCGGTGTCCGGCCTTCGTGTTGTGCGCCATCAGGGACTCGAACCCCGAACCCGCTGATTAAGAGTCAGCTGCTCTGCCAATTGAGCTAATGGCGCGTGGCGATGTGTCTCCCGGTCGCCGTCCGGGCGACGTGGAGGACGGTGTCACCGCCAGAACGAAGGCCGGACACTGGGTGTCCGGCCTTCGTGTTGTGCGCCATCAGGGACTCGAACCCCGAACCCGCTGATTAAGAGTCAGCTGCTCTGCCAATTGAGCTAATGGCGCTTGACGATCTGTTCCCGGGATGCCGTCCCAGCAACGAAGAGAACATTACACACCGTCGCGCGACGCGCCAAATCGCCTGGTCAGGATGTTTTCTGTAAGGTCGTCGATGTAACGGATCGGACGGTCGGAGCGATTGTCATTCGAACGTTACCGACGTACGGGGGAGTCGCGTCGGGTCGGCCGCAAGAGGGGCTGGCATCATCGTGTCCGGTGTTGTGACGTGCGTTTTCGGTGCCTTGGGGGAGGCGGGATCGGAGTATGGAAGTGGCGGAATCGAGTGCGGGGAACCCCCGGGGTCGTCGGGTACGGGGAATCCTCGGAGTGGTCGTCGTCGGCGTTGTTGCGTTCGTCACGGGATGCGCCGGCGGTTCGGGAACGGGCGCCGAGGAGGTGCCCATCGATTCCAATCCCGTGGCCGCGCTGATCAAGCCGACGGTGTCGTCGAGTGTCGCCGACGGCTCGGTCGGCTTCTCGCCGATCGATCCGGTGACGGTCTCGGTGGTCAACGGCAAGCTCGACTCGGTGACCCTGCTCAATCCCGCAGGCGAGCCGGTGCAGGGCGAACTCGCCGCGGACGGACTCACCTGGGTGAACACCGAACCGCTCGGCTACAACCGCTCCTACACGCTCGAGACCGTCGCGTACGGGCTCGGTGGCGCGACCACCTCGACGGCGTCGTTCACCACGTCGTCCCCGGCCAACCTCACCCAGCCCTACGTGCTGCCCGGTGAGGGTTCGATCGTGGGCATCGGTCAGCCGATCGCCGTGCAGTTCGACGAGAACATCCCGGATCGGCTCGCGGCCGAGGCGGCCATCACCGTCACCACGAACCCGCCCGTCGAAGGCGCCTTCTACTGGGTCAACAACCGCGAGGTGCGGTGGCGCCCGGAGAACTACTGGGTGCCCGGCACCGCCATCACCGTCGACGTGAACGTCTACGGCAAGGATCTCGGCGACGGCCTCTTCGGTCAGTCCGACGTCCACTCGTCCTTCACCATCGGCGACGCGGTGGTCATCACAGCGGACGATGCGACCAAGCAGGTCACCGTCACCCGCAACGGCGTCGACGTCATCACGATGCCGACCTCCTTCGGCAAGGACTCCACGCCCACGCCCAACGGCGTCTACATCATCGGCGACCGGTTCGAGTCCATGATCATGGACTCGTCCACCTACGGCGTGCCTTCCGACTCGGCGCAGGGTTACCGCACGCCGGTCGAGTGGGCGACGCGGATGTCCTACAGCGGCATCTTCTTCCACTCCGCGCCGTGGTCGCTCGGCGACCAGGGTGTGCGCAACGTCAGCCACGGCTGCCTGAACCTCAGCCCCGCCAACGCCAAGTGGATCTTCGACAACACCAAGCGCGGCGACATCGTCGTGGTACGCAACACCGTGGGCGGTACTCTCCCCGGAACGGACGGACTCGGTGACTGGAACATCCCGTGGTCGACGTGGAAGGCCGGCAACGCTGCGGCGTGACGGGTGAAGGGGGATCGATGACCGTTCGGGGGAGATGGTTGCGCGCTGCCTGCTGCGGTGCCGTACTGCTCGCAGCCCTGACACCGACGGGGGGCCGCGGCCTCGCCGGTCGCGTCGTCGACCGCACCCGCACCGGGTTCGGTGGTCTCGCAACAGCCGCTGCCCGACGAACTGTCGGTGCCCGGTGCCGCGACGGCCACCAAGCTCGAATACTCCACCGAGTGGCGGTCGGGTGAGCCGACCGTCGCCACGGGCGCGTTGTTCCTGCCCGAGGCGACGCCCCCGAGGGTGGCTGGCCCGTCATCGCATGGGCACACGGCACGACCGGCGTGGGCGACGACTGCGCACTCACGACCCGCACGCCGCGTTCCGATCTCGAGCGGACCTATCTGCAGCACTGGCTCGATTCCGGGTACGCGGTGGTCTCCGCCGACTTCCCGGGTCTGGGCTCCGAGGGGCTCCACCGCTATCTCGACGGCCCCAGCGCCGCGAACAGCATCGTCGACATCGTCCGGGCCGCCCGCGACGGCGGGGCGCCGCTGTCGGAGAGCTGGATCGTGATGGGGCAGTCGCAGGGAGGGCACGCGGCGCTGCACACCGCCGCGATCGCGACCCGTACCGCGCTC
>LATQ01000001.1:483461-490471 GCA_001017865.1 Rhodococcus sp. IITR03 | reverse complement strand
CCACGTCGCGATCCGCGCCGCGCCCACCGGGTGGTGCTGGCTCAACCCCGGGCCGGCAGTCCGGATTCACACCCTCCACCGGTCGATGTCCGCGGCGCTCCCGCACTGCGACGCGATGGTGGCGGCCGACACACTCCTCGCGCTGCAGCACGCCGTCGACGTCGTCACAGGCACCGCTACCGGCCCCGGAGGGCTCCGACGGCGTGTCGTAGGTCATGGCGTGGACGTCCTACCTGGTAGGCATGGCAACATCCGAGCTCGCGTCTCCCGCGCAGCCTCCGGCGCCCGCCCCTACGAGGGGAAACCCGCCGGCACTGCTGATCCTCCTCGGCCTCCTCGCCGCCCTCGTCGCGGCGTTCGCGGTCGGGCTGTCCGCTGCGCAGGCTCTGGTGTTGCTCGGCATCCCCGACCCCGGTCCGCTCACCACCTACGGTCTGCCCGCGGTCCGCGCGATCTCCGAGATCGCGACCGTCATCACCATCGGATCGCTGTTCTTCGCCGCCTTCCTCGTGCCCCCGCAACGAGGGGGTGTGCTCGACGTCGGCGGCTACCGCGCCGTGCGGACCGCGGGCGTCGCGGCGACGGTGTGGGCGGTCACGGCGGCGCTGATGGTGCCGCTGACCCTGTCCGACACCTCCGGCAGCCCGCTGAGCGAGGCGATCCGGCCGGAGAACCTCTTCTCGGCGCTCGGTCAGGTGGAGGCTGCGTCGGCCTGGGCCTGGACGACGGTGCTCGCCTGATCACCGCCCTGCTGATCCGGCTCACGGTGCGCTGGTCGTGGACGCCCTATCTGCTGCTGCTGTCGGTCGTCGCACTCATGCCGATCGCCCTGACCGGGCACTCATCGTCGGGTGGTTCGCACGACATGGCGACCAACAGCCTCGTGCTGCACCTCGTCGCGGCGTCCGTCTGGGCGGGCGGGTTGTTCGCCCTGCTCGCGCACTCCATGCGGGGCGGTGAGCACACCGACATCGCGGCCCGGCGGTTCTCCTTCGTCGCCGGACTCGCCTTCGTCGTCATGGCCGTCAGCGGCGTCATCAACGCCGCGGTCCGCATGTCGTTCGACGACCTGACCACGACCACCTACGGCAGGCTGCTGCTCGCGAAGATCGTCGCGCTGGTCCTGCTCGGCATCTTCGGCTGGGCGCAGCGCCGCCGGGCACTGCCGGCACTCGAAGCCGACCCCACCAGCCGGTCCGCGCTCGTGCGGTTCACCCTCGTCGAGGCGTTCGTCCTCGCCGCGACGATCGGTCTGGCCGTGGGACTCGGCCGCACGCCCCCGCCGCCGCCGGCTACGGTGCCGACGATCCAGGAGGTCGAGCTCGGCTACCAGCTCGACGTACCGCCGTCGTTCGTGAGCCTGTTCTTCGGGCAGTGGCGTTTCGACCTGATCTTCGGCACGGCTGCTCTCGTGCTCGCCGCCGCCTATGCAGTCGGACTGTGGACGCTGCGCAAGCGCGGCGACTCGTGGCCGATCGGCCGCTCGATCGCCTGGTTCTCGGGCTGCTTCGTGTTGTTCGTCGCCACCAGTTCGGGCGTCGGGATGTACTCGCCGGCGATGTTCAGCGTGCACATGGGCGCGCACATGGCCCTGTCGATGCTCGCCCCGGTGCTCCTGGCGCTCGGCGGGGCGATGACCCTCGCCCTGCGTGCGTTCAAGCCGGCCGGACGCAACGCCCCTCCCGGACCGCGCGAATGGATCCTCGAGTTCCTGCACAGCCCGCCGTCGCGCTTCTTCACACATCCGATCGTCGCGTCGGTCATGTTCGTGGGCGGCTTCTACGCCCTGTATCTCGGTGGGATCTTCACCACGTTCATCGACAGCCACACCGCGCACGTCCTGATGAACCTGCACTTCCTGCTGAGCGGCTACCTCTTCTACTGGGTGGTGATCGGCGTCGACCCGTCGCCGCGCGATCTGCAGCCCGTGACGAAGCTGGCCATGGTCTTCGGCTCGCTCCCGTTCCACGCCTTCTTCGGCGTGACCCTCATGAGCATGGGCACGGTGATGGCCGAGAGCTACTACCGCGGCCTGGCACTGCCGTGGAACTACGACCTGTTCTCCGATCAGAAGGTCGGCGGCAGCATCGCGTGGTCGGCCGGCGAGATCCCGCTCGTGCTCGTGATGCTCGCTCTGCTCGTCCAGTGGTCGCGCAGCGACCGGCGCACGGCGCGACGTGTCGACCGGGCCGCCGAGCGTGACGACGACGCCGATCTCGCGGCACACAACGCGATGTTCGCGGAGCTGGCGCGCCGCGACCACGAGGGTCGCTGACCGCACCCGCTCCGACGCGCACATCTCGTCGCGCCACGCCGAAGCGGACCGACGAGATGTGCACGTCCGAGGGAATCAGGCGGCTGCTGTCGTGCGGGTGGGGGAGCGCTCGGCGCCGATGCGCGCCACCACGGTGGCCACGACCGCGATGACCGCGGCTGTCACGGCGGCGACCGCTGCGGGAGTGGACACCAGACCGCCGTCACCCGTGCGGGCGACCGCGATCCATGCCAGACCCCACACGAGCGCACCGGTCACGGCCAGTCGGCCCCGACCTGCCGTCGCGAGGACCACGGAGACGGCGGCGACGACGGCCAGCACGATGATCGCCCACACGTCGGCTCCCCAGCCGAACGGATCGATGTCCTCGTAACGCAGCGCCGCGGCGGTGTTGGCGACGGTCGCCACCGACACCCAGCCCAGGTAGACGAACATCGTGCCGTCGACGACCACCGCTTCGAGCCTGCTCGACGGCAGGACGCGCGTGAAGATCAGGAACACCCGGACGAGCACGGCGAGCAGCGCGACGATCACCACGACACTCAGCCAGACCTGATCGAACTGGATCGCCGTGATCCACGCTGCGTTCAGCAGCATCGACGCAGCGATCCACCAGCCCGCGGCGCGTTGACGCGCGTCGGTGTGGTTCGCCGGCAGTGCCTGCCACACCGCGAGCGCGAGCAGACCGGCGTAGATGAGGGTCCAGATCGAGAAGGCCGGGCCTCCGGGCGCGACCGCCGTGGAATCCGCCGACAACGCACCACCTGCAGCTTCCGCGACCGGCGTCCCACCGGCCGCACCCGAACCGAAGAACGACACCACGACGGCAAGCGGAGCGCTCACCGCCACGGCCACGACGCGGGCGATGTCGCGCCCGGTGCGGGTCGCGGGGGATGTGGCGGGCGCGGATCCGTGGGAATGGGATGTCATGCCTGGAGGGTGCCCGTCCTGCGGATCACTCAATCCCGATCCGGCGAATCGGACGAATGCGAACGCACCGGCCGCACGACCCGTATCGTCCACGACGTGACCCGTACCGCGCGTGTCCCGGCCTGCTGCTCACCTGTGCACTGGCACTGCTGACGCCACTCCTCGCACCTCCGCGGTGCACGCGAGTCCGGCACCGGGGGCCGTCGTCGACACGCCGGGGACCGTCGTCGATGTCGCCCCGCTCGAGCTCGGGTTGTCGCTACCCGGCGCGTCCTCGGCGCGGGCCCTGACCTACACCACGCAGTGGCGCAGCGGCGCTCCCACCACCGCGACCGGGGCGTTGTTCCTTCCCCACGGCACGCCTCCCGAGGGAGGGTGGCCCGTCGTCGCGTGGGCGCACGGCACCGTCGGCCTCGACGATTCGTGCGCACCCTCGCGGTTGCCGCGTACACCGCGCGACACCGCCTATCTCGACCACTGGCTCGGGCAGGGTTACGCCGTCGTGGCAGCCGACTATCCGGGTCTCGGGTCGGACGGGTTGCACCGTTATCTGGACGGACAGAGCGCCGCGAACAGCGTCATCGACATCGTGAGGGCGGGACGCGCCGTCGAACCGTCGCTGTCCGACCGCTGGGTCGTGATCGGGCAGTCCCAGGGCGGGCACACCGGCCTGCACACCGCGCGCGCCGCGACCGCCCGGGCACCCGAACTGGACTTCCGCGGGACGCTCACGACCGGCGCCCCGTCCAACCTCGAGTACCTGTTCCCGCTCGGATTCCCGGGCCTTCCCGATCTCGGTCTCGACGGACTCACCGTCTTCGCCGCCTACATCTTCGCGGGCCTGCGCGACGCCGATCCGGCCCTGGACCTCGACGGATATCTCACACCCCTCGGACGGGAGATCGTCGACGCCGCCGAACGCCTCTGCTACGACGACCTGAGCGACCGGTACGGCGAGGTCGGCGTCGGTGAGGTCCTCGCTCGACCGCTGAGCGACGACCGGTTCCGTGCGGCGTTCACCGACTACCTGGCCGTGCCGACCGCCGGATACGACCGGCCGCTGTTCCTCGCCCAGGGCCTGCGCGACGCGACGGTGCCCGCGCCCCTCGCGTTCACACTGATCGCGGACCTGTGGGCCGGTGGCGCGAACGCGCAGTTCAGGACGTACCCGACAGGGCATTCGGAGACGATGTTCGCGTCGCTACCCGACACCACGGGCTTCGTCGCGGAGCTGCTGCACCCCTGACAGCGGGAGCTGCTGTGACCCCGGCAGCGGAGCTGCTGTGACCCCGGCAGCGGAGCTGGTGTGACCCGGCCGGAGGCTCCGGCACCTGCCGGACTCCGGCGCCGGCCCCACCTGTCGTGTTCGCACGATGTGGGTTATCGACCGTCGCCCGATACGCTGGTGGTCATGGCGGAGTTCATTTACACGATGAAGAAGGTGCGCAAGGCGCACGGTGACAAGGTCATCCTCGATGACGTCACCATGAGCTTCTACCACGGCGCGAAGATCGGCGTCGTCGGACCCAACGGCGCGGGCAAGTCGTCGATTCTCAAGATCATGGCCGGGCTCGATCAGCCCAGCAACGGCGAGGCCTTCCTCGATCCGGAGGCCACCGTCGGCATCCTCCAGCAGGAGCCGCCCCTCAACGAGGAGAAGACGGTCAAGGAGAACGTCGAGGAAGGCCTCGGCGAGATCAAGGTCAAGCTCGACCGCTTCAACGAAATCGCCGAGCTCATGGCCACCGACTACTCCGACGAGCTGATGGAGGAGATGGGCAAGCTCCAGGAGGAGCTCGATCACGCCAACGCGTGGGATCTCGACTCGCAGCTCGAGCAGGCCATGGACGCGCTGCGCTGCCCTCCGCCGGACGAGCCCGTCACCCACCTCTCCGGTGGTGAGCGCCGCCGTGTCGCGCTGTGCAAGCTGCTGCTGAGCAAGCCCGACCTGCTGCTCCTCGACGAGCCCACCAACCACCTCGACGCCGAGTCGGTGCTGTGGCTCGAGCAGTTCCTCGCGTCGTACCCGGGCGCCGTGCTGGCCGTCACGCACGACCGGTACTTCCTCGATCACGTCGCGCAGTGGATCTGCGAGGTCGACCGCGGGAAGCTGCATCCCTACGAGGCAACTACTCCACCTACCTGGAGAAGAAGGCCGAGCGCCTCGAGGTGCAGGGCAAGAAGGACCAGAAGCTGCAGAAGCGGCTCCGCGAGGAACTCGAGTGGGTCCGCTCCGGCGCCAAGCCCGGCAGACGAAGAACAAGGCCCGTCTGGCCCGTTACGAGGAGATGGCTGCGGAGGCCGAGAAGCACCGCAAGCTCGACTTCGAGGAGATCCAGATCCCGACGCCGCCGCGTCTGGGCAACGTCGTCGTCGAGGTCGAGCACCTCGACAAGGGCTTCGACGGCCGCGTCCTGATCAAGGACCTGTCGTTCACGCTGCCGCGCAACGGCATCGTCGGTGTCATCGGCCCCAACGGTGTCGGCAAGACCACGCTGTTCAAGACGATCGTCGGTCTCGAGGAGCCGGACAGCGGCACCGTCAAGGTGGGCGACACGGTCAAGCTCAGCTACGTCGACCAGAATCGCGCGAACATCGATCCGAAGAAGACGGTCTTCGAGGTGGTCTCCGACGGTCTCGACTTCATCGAGGTCGGGCAGAACGAGATGCCCTCGCGTGCCTACGTGAGCGCGTTCGGTTTCAAGGGCCCCGATCAGCAGAAGCCGGCCGGTGTGCTGTCCGGTGGTGAGCGCAACCGCCTGAACCTGGCGCTCACGCTCAAGGAGGGCGGCAACCTGATCCTCCTCGACGAGCCGACCAACGACCTCGACGTCGAGACCCTGTCGTCGCTCGAGAACGCGCTGCAGCAGTTCCCGGGCTGCGCCGTCGTGATCTCCCACGACCGCTGGTTCCTCGACCGCACCTGTACCCACATCCTGGCGTGGGAGGCAACGTCGCAGAGGGCCAGTGGTTCTGGTTCGAGGGCAACTTCGAGGCCTACGAGGCGAACAAGATCGAGCGCCTCGGTGCGGACGCCGCACGTCCGCACCGTGTCACGCACCGGAAGCTCACGCGTGACTGAGCCTGACGGGCACCGGCACTACCGGTGCCCGATCGAGGTGCGCTGGGGCGACTCCGACCGGCTCGGACACGTCAACAACGCCAAGGTCGTCGAGTACCTGCAGGAAGGACGCATCAAGTTCTTCCTGAGCGAGTTGCCGTCGCGCGACGCAGTTGTCGTCCGGAAGATGGACGTCGAGTTCCTGCGGCCGCTCAAGGACTCGTCGGCACCGATCGAGGTCGAGACGGCGGTGCTGCGTCTCGGCACGAGCTCGTTCACGGTGCGCCAGACGATCCTCGACCGGGAGGCGCGGTGTGCGCCGTCGCCGACACAGTGCTCGTCGGCTTCGATCCCGAGACCGATACGTCCCGGCCGTTGACCGACGAGGTACGGGCGGTGCTCGACCGGCACCGCGCCGTCGCGCCCACCGGCTGAGCCGGTACATCGTGTCGGCCGGCCGAGCCGGTTACCGACCGCCGGTTCCGACCCCCCGACTGCGCGCCGCGGATAGGCTCGATCACGAGTCCGTCCGCGGCGCGCGGTGTATCCGCCCGACAGAGCAGGAGGGGTGTCGATGGCCGATCCGGCTGTGGCGCAGACAAATTCAACGGGCAGTGATACTCCCCCCGAGGCAGTCCTCGAGCGGATCTATCAGGCTCCGGAGAATTCACCACCGACCACGGCGCGGCCGCGTTCGAGCACGTCCGCCTCGGTCGCCGCCGCGCACCGGACACCGCTGTGTCG
>LATQ01000001.1:477966-483361 GCA_001017865.1 Rhodococcus sp. IITR03 | reverse complement strand
CTTCGAGCACGTCCGCCACGGTCGCCGCCGCGCACCGGACACCGCTGTCGTCGGCGTGCGCCGCACCGACGGCATGGGCGTCGCCGTGCAGATCGTCACCGACGACATGCCGCTGCTCGTCGAATCGGTGCTGGCACTGCTCTCCCGGCTGGGTGTCTCGGTGGGGACGGTCATCCATCCCGTTCTGTCGGCGCGTCGCACTGCCGACGGTGACCTCGAGAGCCTGGCCGACGAAGGGGGACGGGCCTCGGGCGGAGCCGCCGAATCGTGGATGCACATCGAGCTGCGTGGGCCCGTCGACGACGAGTCGGTCGAGGAGATCGATCACGGTCTGCGGCGCGTGTTGTCCGACGTGCGGCAGGTGGCGTCGGATTCCGCGGAGATGCACGCCCTGCAGCGCGACCTTGCGAACGCGCTCGACGACCTGGCCGCCGATCCGCCCGCGCAGTACACGGCCGACCAGCTCACCGAGACCGCCGAGCTGCTGCGATGGTTGAGCGGCGGGAATTTCACACTCCTCGGCTACCGCCGATACGACTTCGTACCCGACGGCGGCGCCGACCATGTCCGTGCGACACCCGTACCCGGCAGCGCAGGGAGTGCTGCGCACGACGCCTCGGTCGCGGACCCGCTCGACCTGCCCGGTGAGGTCGGCACGGCCGCCGCCCGCTGCTCGTGCTCACCCAGGGCGCGCTTCCCGCCACCGTGCACCGGTCCGTCTACCCGTACTTCGTCGGCGTCGCCCGGCTCGACGCCGACGGCGCGGTCGTCGGAGAGGACCGTTTCCTCGGTGTCCTCACGGTGACCGCTCTGCACGAGAACATCCTCGACATCCCTGTGGTGTCGCGCCGGGTGCGGGAGGTCGTCGCGCGGGCGCGGGTCGAACTGTCGTCCTACAGCGGTCAGGCGATGCTCGAGATCATGCAGACGGTGCCCCGCGCGGAACTGTTCTCGATGGACACCGACACCCTCTACGAGACCGTCACCGCGGTGGTGGACATCCGCCGGCAGGTGCGGTTATTCGTCCGCGTCGACACCTACGGGCGATACATCTCGTGCCTGGTCTACCTGCCGCGCGACCGCTACACGACGAAGGTGCGCGTCGCGATCCAGGACATCCTGTTGCGCGAGTTCGGCGGCGGCGTACTCGACTACACCGCGCGTGTCTCCGAACGCGACCTCGCGTTGCTGCATGTGACCATCCGGTTCTCCGGTCGCGCGCGTCGCGAGGTGGACACCTCCGAGGACAACCGTCTGCGGATCCAGGCGATGCTCGCGGAGGTGACCCGCAACTGGGCCGATCGGCTCGGTGAGGCGGCGGCCGCGACCGGCGATCTCGATCCGTTGCTGGTGCAGCGGTACTCCGAGGTCGTGCCCGAGGCGTACAAGGAGGACTTCGGCTCCGAACGCGCCCTGGACGACCTGCGGCGTCTGGAAGCGCTCGACTCCGGTGATCTCGACACGCACCTGTACCGGCCGGGATCCGACGATCCGTTGTCCTTGCGCTTCACCCTGTACGTCGCGGACGAGACGGTCACCCTCGGCCGTATCCTCCCGGTGTTGCAGAGCCTCGGCGTGGAGGTCGTCGACGAGCGACCCTACCGGCTGCCACGATCGGACGGGATCGACTGCTGGATCTACGATTTCGGGCTCTGCCTGCCCGAGGACATCGAGCCCGACATCGTCGAGACCGATCCGACGCTGGCGGGTCGCCTCACCGACACCTTCACCGTGGCATGGCGGGGTGCGGTCGAGACCGACCGGTTCAACCAGCTCGTGCTGCGCGCCGGGCTCACCTGGAGGCAGGTCGTGCTCGTCCGGGCCTACGCGAAGTACCTGCGCCAGACCGAATTCCCGTACAGCCAGTACAACATCGAAGGTGTGTTGCTCGGCGCCCCGCGCACCGCGGCCCTGCTCGTCGGACTGTTCGAGTCCCGGTTCGATCCGGAGAACGCCTCCGCCGAACGCGAACAGCAGATCGCCGAGGAGATCACGACCACGATCGCGGAGGTGACCGCACTGGCCACCGACCGCATCCTCCGCGGACTGTTCTCCCTGATCCGTGCGACCCTGCGCACCAACTTCCACGTGGCCGGCGGGATCGGGCACGAGCGTCCGGACGGCCGGGCGTTGTCGCTCAAGTTCGAGCCGCGGCGGATCGCCGAACTACCCCAGCCGCGACCGGCTTTCGAGGTGTTCGTCTACGCCCCGGCCGTCGAGGGCGTCCACATGCGGTTCGGTCCCGTCGCCCGCGGTGGTCTGCGCTGGTCGGACCGCCGGGAGGACTTCCGCACCGAGGTGCTCGGCCTGGTCAAGGCGCAGGCCGTGAAGAACGCGGTGATCGTGCCCGTGGGGGCGAAGGGCGGCTTCGTCGTCAAGCACTCGCCCCGTCCGACCGGCGACGCCGAGGCGGATCGTCGTGCCGTCCGCGAGCGCGGCGAACGGTGCTATCGGCGCTTCATCGCCGGTCTGCTCGACATCACCGACAATCTCGATGCTGCCCGCAACGAGACGGTCCCGCCGCAACGGGTCGTGCGTCACGACAGCGACGACCCGTATCTCGTGGTGGCCGCGGACAAGGGCACGGCGTCGTTCTCCGATCTCGCGAATTCCGTTGCAGCGGAATACGGTTACTGGCTCGGCGACGCGTTCGCTCCGGTGGTTCCGCCGGCTACGACCACAAGGAGATGGGCATCACCGCGCGCGGTGCGTGGGAGAGCGTCCGGCGTCACTTCCGTGAACTCGGATCCGACCCGCAGACGGACGATTTCACCGTGGTCGGCATCGGCGACATGAGCGGCGACGTCTTCGGCAACGGCATGCTGCTCAGCCGGCACATCAGGCTCGTCGCGGCCTTCGACCACCGGCACATCTTCCTCGATCCCGATCCCGATCCGGAGCGGTCCTTCGAGGAGCGGCGCCGGTTGTTCGAACTGCCGCGATCGTCGTGGAAGGACTACTCGGCAGAGCTCATCGCGGCCGGGGGTGGGGTGTGGGACCGGACGGCCAAGTCGGTGCCCGTCGGCCCCGAGGCGCGGGCGGTGCTCGACCTGCCCGACGATGTCACGGAACTCCCACCGCCCGAATTGATCCGCGCGATCCTGCGCGCACCCGTAGACCTGTTGTGGAACGGCGGCGTCGGCACCTACGTGAAAGCGTCGACGGAAACCCATGCGGACGTGGGGGACAAGAGCAACGACGGCGTGCGCGTCGACGGGCGGGAGCTGCGCGCCCGAGTCGTCGGCGAGGGCGGCAATCTCGGTGTCACGCAACGCGGCCGCATCGAGTTCGCCCGTGCCGGCGGAAAGATCAACACCGACGCGATCGACAACTCGGCCGGTGTCGACAGCTCCGACCACGAAGTCAACATCAAGATCCTCCTCGACGCCATGGTGACCGCCGGTGAGCTCGCGGCGGAGGACCGCAATCCGCTGCTCGCGTCGATGACCGACGACGTCGCCGAACTCGTTCTGGCCGACAACATCTCCCAGAACGCCGTGCTCGGACTGGAGCGGGCCGTCGCGCCGTCCCTGCTGGGAGTACACCGTCGTCTGCTCGCGGCCCTCGAACTCGATCGCGGACTCGACCGCGACCTCGAGGCCCTGCCCGACGAGGCCGAGTTCGACCGTCGTGAAGCGGCGGGGGAGGGATTGACGTCGCCGGAGCTGTCGCAGCTCCTCGCCCACGTCAAACTCGCCCTCGTCGACGACCTGCTCGCCACGGACCTGCCCGACAGCGAGACCTTCGCGGCGATCCTCCCCGCCTACTTCCCGTCCGCGCTGCGCGAGCGGTTCCGGGCCGGGATCCGGGCGCATCCGCTGCGCCGGCAGATCGTCGCCACCATGCTGGCCAACACCACCGTCGACAACGGCGGCCCCACCTACGTCTACCGGCTCGCAGAGGAGGCCGGGGCGACGGCGACCGACGCCATCCGCGCCTACGCCGCCGTCACCACCATCTTCGGGTTACCGGCTGTGGGACGAGATCCGGACCGCCGGGGCTGCGCGTCGACATCGAGGACGACCTGCTGCTCGAATCCCGCCGCGTGCTCGACCGGGCGTCGCGCCGGCTCCTCGCCACGCGGCCGCAGCCCCTCGCGGTCGGGGCCGAGATCAGCCGCTACCGCGACGCATTCGCGCGTCTCGCACCGCGGGTCGCGGACTGGATGCGTGGGCACCACGCCGAGGACTTCGTGCGCCGCACCCGTCCGCTCCTCGAGCGGGGAGCACCAGAGGAGCTGACGGGCGTGGTCTTCCGGCTCCTCGACCAGTTCCCGCTGCTCGACGTCATCGACATCGCCGACATCGAGCAGCGCGACGAGGCGGAGGTCGCCGACCTCTACTACGCCCTCGACGCGCGACTCGGCGTCGACCGCCTGCTCACGGCGGTCTCCGGTCTCGAACGGGGCGACCGCTGGCATTCGCTGGCGCGACTCGCGCTGCGCGACGACCTGTACGGCTCGTTGCGTTCGATCGTCCTCGACGTGCTCGCCGGCGCCGAACCCGGGGAATCGACCGAGGAGATGATCGAGGACTGGGAGTCGTCCAACGGATCCAAACTCGTCCGTGCGAGGGCGGCGCTCGACGAGATCTTCGCGTCTGGAAGTCTGGACCTCGCCACCTTGTCGGTGGCGGCACGACAGATCAGGGGCATGGTGCGCACGGGCGCATCCGATCGGAGGTAACGAGTGAGCGGTGCGGGCGAACAGTTCGGTTTCCACACCGAGGTGATGGTGCGGTGGTCCGACATGGACGTCTTCCAGCACATCAACCACGCGCGGATGGTCACGCTCCTCGAGGAAGCACGGATCCCGTGGCTGTTCGCCGACGGTCGCCCCACCCGCGACCTGCGCGAAGGTGCCGTCATCGCCGACCTCCACGTGCGCTATCGCGGTCAGCTGCGCCACGACGACGGTCCGCTCGACGTGCTGATGTGGACCGAGAAGGTGCGGCCGTCGACTTCACGATCGGGTACGAGGTGCGGCCGAGCGGTGCTCCGGTCGACTCGGCGCCGGCGGTGGTCGCGTCCACCCAGATCGCGGCGTTCGACATCGAGACCCAGCGCCTGCGCCGACTCAGCAACGACGAACGAGAGTTCCTGCGGCAGTGGCAACGAAACTGACGGTGGCACCGCAAGTGACGAGGGCGACGTGACCGACGACCGGATCCGACACGCAGAGCGCCTCCTGACGCTCGCCGGCCCCGACGACAGCGTCGATCTCGCCGCCTTCCTGGCCCGGGCCGCGCGTCTCGACGAGGCCGCGGTGGTGCGGTTGCGTCGCCGCGCGACGGACTGCTCGGCGTGTGGACACGTACCGGTTTCGAGGTACTCGCCGGACGCGTCGTCCGCGGAACCGTGGCTCCGGCCGACACCTGCGTGGCCGCCGAATCGCTGC
>LATQ01000001.1:475166-477866 GCA_001017865.1 Rhodococcus sp. IITR03 | reverse complement strand
CGGCGTCGACCTCACCCGCCGCGGCGAGCGCCTGGAACGATCCGCCAGCGCAGATCGGTGTCGACCGTCAGCCCGGGCAGGCCGACTGTCGCCGGATCGGCGCCCAGCAGCTCCTCGAGCACCTCGGTGTGCCAAGGCGACAGGTACGCGGTGGTGAGCGCGTTGACGAACGCGAGCTGATGGTCGGAGCCGGCCTCGGACTCGCGGGCGAGCTCGAGCAGGCGGTTGGCGAAGTCCGCCCGGCCCTGCTCCGCGGCCCAGGACGGGTCGGCGTAGCTCTCCAGCGCGGTGTGCGCCTGCATGAGCAGACGCTGGACGACACCGACCTCGGTCTCGGCGGCGATCCCGCGCTGCACGAGGGCGACGAAGTCGCGCGCCTTCATCTCGGCCTGACGGGTCATCTCCCACGCCGCCGACCACACCAGGGTGCGCGGCAGCGACTCGGCGATGGCGCCGACCCGGTCGATGACGGTCGCGAGCGACTCCTCGTCGAGCCGCACCGAGCAGTACGTCAGGTCGTCGTCGTTGACGAGCACGAACGCGCCGCGCGGTACACCCACCAGATCGGGGACCTCGGTGCGCTCGGCGGCGTCGACGTCGATCTCCACGCGGTGCGTGCGGACGAGCTTGCCGGAGCCGTCGTCGTCGTACACACCGATCGCGAGGCGGTGCACGCGGAACTCACCGGCGCCGGGCTGGGCACCTTCCTGCACCACCGCGAAACGCGTGAAGCGTCCCTGGTCGTCGACCTCGAAGTCCGGTCGCAGGATGTTCAGGCCGGTGGTCTTGAGCCATTGGGCACCCCAGTCCGACAGGTCGCGGCCGGAGGCCTTCTCCAGCGCGGCGAGCAGGTCGTCGAAGGTGGCGTTGCCGTAGGCGTGGTCGCGGAAGTACTCGCGCAGGCCGGCGAGGAAGGGCTCCTGCCCCACATAGGCGACGAGTTGCTTGAGCACCGACGCGCCCTTGGCGTAGGTGATGCCGTCGAAGTTGACCTCGACCGCGGCGAGATCGGGGATGTCGGCGGCGATCGGGTGTGTCGACGGCAGCTGGTCCTGCCGGTAGGCCCACGACTTCTCGACGTTCGCGAAGGTCGTCCACGCGTTGGTGTACTCGGTGGCCGAGGCCTGGCACAGCACCGACGCGAACGTCGCGAACGACTCGTTGAGCCACAGGTCGTCCCACCAGCGCATGGTGACGAGGTCGCCGAACACATGTGCGCCATCTCGTGCAGGACGGTCTCGGCGCGGCGCTCGTAGGAGTAGCGGGTGACCTTGGACCGGAAGACGTAGTCCTCCAGGAAGGTCACCGCGCCGGCGTTCTCCATCGCCCCGGCATTGAACTCGGGCACGAACAGCTGGTCGTACTTGCCGAAGGCGTAGGGAATCCCGAAGTTGGCGTGGTAGAAGCCGAAGCCCTGCTTGGTTTCGGTGAACAGCCGGTCGGCGTCCATGTACTCCGCGAGCGACGCTCGGCAGAAGATGCGCAGCGGGATCGTGCCGTGCTCGTCGGTGTACTCGTCGGACCACACCGCGTACGGACCGGCGATGAGCGCGACGAGATAGGTGCTCATCCGCGGGGTGGTGCGGAAGATGTGCAGACCCGGCTGCGCGGCGGCGGTCTGCACGGTGTCGGCGTTGGAGATCACGGCCCAGTCCTGCGGCGCGGTGACCTTCAGGTCGAAGGTGGCCTTGAGATCGGGCTGGTCGAAGCACGCGAACATCCGCTTGGCGTCGGCCGTTTCGAACTGCGAGTACAGGTACACCGCGTCGTCGGTGGGGTCGACGAACCGGTGCAGGCCCTCGCCGGTGTTCGTGTACAGGCAGTCGGCGTCGACGACGAGTTCGTTGTGGGCGGCGAGCCCGGTGAGGGCGATGCCGGTCTCCTCGGAGTATCCGGACACGTCGACGGGTTCGCCGTTGAGGGTCGCCGAGTGCACGGTCTTCGCGATGAGGTCGATGAACGTCGAGGCGCCCGCGGTCGCGTCGAATCGCACGGTGGTCACCGACCGGAAGGTCGTGGTGCCCGGCGCGCCGGCACCGTCGGTGAGATCCAGTTCGATGCTGTAGTTGTCGACGGACAGGATCGCGGCCCGTTCGGCGGCCTGCTCGCGGGTCAGATTCGGTGGTGCCACGGGAGAACTCCTTCTCACGACGGAATGTCGGTCGGCGTCCATCCCATCATGATCGGCGAACCCTCACGGAGCGACGTCGGACAACGGCACCGTGGTGTCCGTCAACCGGCCGACGTCGACGGGCCGCCCCGAGGCGATGAGAGCGCGGATGTCGTCCCCGGCATCCCAGATGTTGACGTTCATCCCCGCCCGGACGTGCTGCTCGTCGTCGAGCCAGAACGCGAGGAACTGCCGGTCCTGCACGTCGCCGCGGGTGACCACCCGCGCGTCGCGGGGAGCGAGCCCGACGTATTCCATGCCGAGGTCGTACTGGTCGGTGAAGAAATAGGGGAGCCGGACGTAGGTTGCCTCGCGGCCGAGCATCGTCGCGGCCGCGACGGCCGGCTGGTTCAGGGCGTTGGCCCAGTGTTCGACGCGTACCCGGGTGCCGAGCAGCGGGTGCTCCGCCGAGGCGATGTCGCCGACGGCACGATGTCCGGATCGCTCGTCCGCATCGAGGCGTCGACGAGCACGCCGTCGTCGACCGCGAGCCCGGCGTCGCGGGCCAGGTCGACATTCGGGCGCGCCCC
>LATQ01000001.1:466130-475066 GCA_001017865.1 Rhodococcus sp. IITR03 | reverse complement strand
AGGGCATCGACGACGTCGGCGACGGCGTGACGGCGGGCGAACGCGCGTCGCTGCAACATCGCCCCGGTGCCGCGGGCGAGGATCGCCTCCCACATCGCCACCGCGCACCGGCGGTCGCCGGTCTCCTCGAGTTGGGGGCCGATGTAGCGGAGGAATGCGCGGAAGGACTGCTGCGCGGTGGTGGGCCGCCCGGTGAACACGTCGACGGCACGTCCGGTCGGCCCCTCGCGCGCGGCACACAGATAGGCGGCGTGGACGACCTCGTCGGCGACCGGGGGAGCAGCGGTGCCTCCCGGACCTCGCGTTCGGCGGTGGCGACGAGCGCGCGGACGAGCATCGCCAGGAGAACCGTCTCGTCGACCGTCGCCGGGACGTCGCTCACCCGCACCTCGACGGTGGCAGATGCGCCGAGGGACGTACGTCCCAATAGACCATGCCCGGATCGAGGATGTTGCCGCTGTCGATCATCATGGCGACGATCGCGTCGTAGTGCTCCGCCGACGTGAAACGTGGGGGAGGGCCCGCGCACGGCCACCGGGAGGCCATGATCGCCCGCCAGCTGGCGTACCCGGTGTCGCGGCCCCGATGGAGGGGCGAGTTGGCCGTCGCGGCCAGCAGGGTGGGCAACCACACCCGGACGTGGTTGCACACCAGGACGGCGGTCTCGCGGTCCGCGACACCGACATGGACGTGGCAGCCGCAGACCTCCTGCTCCTCGACGAGACGTCCGTACCGCTCGGCCATCGTCCGGTAGCGCGGCACATCCGTCACGGACGCGAGCTGTTGGAGTACGGGCGACACACCCGACGCGAGCAGACCCACGTGCGCCTCCCGCGCGGCCGCGGCCGCGATGGTCCGGCCTTCGACGACACGCGCGCGCAGTTCGGTCGAGCTGTGGCAGACCGGTGTGTTCACCTCGACCTGGGTGCGTTTGAGCTCGTAGTCCAGGTCGAGTCCGAGTCGGGCAGCGGCGGCCACGACGAGGTCGTTGCTCGCGGTGAGCCGTTCGGAGGTGGGGTCGACGAGGAAGAACTCCTCCTCGACGCCGACGGTCGGAGCGGATGTCGGGAGGCCGTGTCCGCCGCCGCGGCGGCCGCAGGCGATTGGGGATTCGGTCCGTGCCACCGAGGCATCGTTGCCTCCCTGCATAGCGAGGCGCCGTCGGTACAGCCGGCGCCGTCGGAGACGCCGGCGCCTTCTCGACCGACCGCTGACCTACGGGGGTGAGACGACGATACTCGGATTTCACACCGGAGAACGGGGTTCGGTGGGGGACCGGGGACCGACCGGAGCCGTTCCCGACTCCGGCCGGCGAGGTGGGGCGAGGCCGGTTCCTCGACACCCCCCTGCGGTGTCATCCGACGACGCCCCACCGGTTCGCGGTCGCGTCCGCTCGGGGGACACGACGGGGATGGCGACGCGGTGGTACGTGCGGTCGTCGGAATGCGGGTGGGCAGGGCCGGCCCGAACGGAACCGACACGGAGGTCGATGTGACCGACGGTAGTGAACTGTCGATGTGACCGACGATAGTGAACTGTCGATGTCACAGACGGTGGCGGACTGCAGCCGAGGTCGCATTCGGACGACCTGTGGTGGGGCTGCTTCTCAACCTCGACGGCATGATGACACCCCTCGGGACGATGTGTCCAGAAATGTGCATGTCACCTGCCGGAAACCGGACGTCGGGGGATCGGTCCGGAACGACGAAGCCCGCCGGTGCTGTGCGCACCCGGCGGGCTTCCTCCGTGGAGGGGATGACGGGAATCGAACCCGCGTAGCCAGTTTGGAAGACTGGGGCTCTACCATTGAGCTACATCCCCGTTGCGGCTGCGGCGCCGGTGTCGACCGGTGCTGCGGCTTGCGAGATGAGACTGTACCGGACCTCGCTTTGGATTTCATAATCGGGGGGCCGTAGGATTCTGCGATGGGTCCCGCGGTCGGATGCGGTGCCTTCACGACCGGGATGTGGCGCAGCTTGGTAGCGCATCCGCTTTGGGAGCGGAGGGTCGCAGGTTCGAATCCTGTCATCCCGACCAGATCGAACAGCGTCAGCGCGCTCAGTAGTGACACGAACGACCGACAAGAGAGCACGACAGAAGGAGCATGTCCGTGAAGAGCACCGTCGAGCAGCTGAGCCCGACGCGAGTCCGTATCAATGTTGAGGTGCCCTTCGAGGAGCTCCAGCCTGATTTCGACCGCGCTTTCAAGGCCCTCGCCGGCCAGGTCCGCATCCCGGGCTTCCGCCCCGGTAAGGCTCCTCGCAAGATCCTCGAGGCCCGCGTCGGCCGCGGCGCCGTTCTGGACCAGGTCATCAACGAGGCCATCCAGAGCCGCTACAGCGAGGCCGTGACCGCGAACGACGTCAAGGTCATCAGCCAGCCCGAGATCGACGTCACCAAGCTCGAGGACAACGTCGAGCTGGCGTTCACCGCCGAGGTCGACGTCCGTCCCGAGATCACCCTCCCCGATTTCTCCGAGATCGCCGTCACCGTCGATCCCGTCGAGATCACCGACGAGGACATCGCCGAGCAGATGCTGTCGCTGCGTCAGCGCTTCGGCACCCTGACGGGCGTCGAGCGTCCGGTGCAGGACGGCGACTTCGTCTCCATCGACCTGTCCGCGACGGTCGACGGCAACGAGGTTCCCGAGGCCGCCACCGAGGGCCTGTCGCACGAGGTCGGCTCCGGCCAACTCATCGACGGACTCGACGAGGCGATCATCGGCCTGTCCGCCGGCGAGTCGAAGGAGTTCACCTCCACACTGGTCGCCGGCGAGTACGCCGGTAAGGAAGCCGTCGTCACCGTCAAGGTCAACACCGTCAAGCAGCGCGAGCTGCCCGAGGCCGACGACGAGTTCGCGCAGCTCGCGAGCGAGTTCGACACCATCGGCGAGCTCGAGGCCGACCTCCGCGAGCGCGTCCAGCGCGTCAAGCAGGTCGAGCAGGCCGGCCAGATCCGCGACAAGGTCCTCGAGGTTCTCCTCGAGACCGTCGAGATCCCGGTTCCCGAGGCCGCCGTCCAGGCCGAGGTCGACAGCGCGCTGCACGACGCGATCCACGAGCTCGATCACGACGAGACCAAGCTGAACGAGCTGCTCGAGGCTCAGGGTACGAGCCGCGAAGAGTTCGACAAGGAAGCACGCGAGTCCGCCGAGCGTTCGGTGAAGACCCAGCTGCTCCTCGACGCGATCGCCGAGGCGGAGAACACCACGGTCGAGCAGCAGGAGCTGACCGAGCGCATCTTCTTCCAGGCGCAGCGCTACGGCATTCCGCCGGAGCAGTTCATCCAGCAGATCAGCCAGGCCAACCAGCTCGGTGCCGTCTTCGCCGACGTCCGCCGCGGCAAGGCACTCGGCACCGTCGTCGATCGCGCCAACGTGACCGACACCACGGGTGCGACCGTCGACACCGCCGAGCTGTTCGGCACCAAGAAGGACGACGACGCCGAGGGCGAGAACGCCGAGGCGGAGACCACCGAGGACTCGGCCTCCGAGTAGTCGGACGACCCACGGAGATTCGAAACCCCAGGGGCACGAATTTCCGCTTTCAGCGAAGAGGGGCGGCACCGGGCATCCGGTGCCGCCCCGTTTCGTTAGTGTCAGTGTCAGCAACCCACGATCGACGAGAAGGCAGGTACCCGTGACTCCTCAGAATCCGGCGACATCCATCGGTCCCGCGATGACCTCGGCCACCGCTGGGCTGAACCTCAGCGACTCGGTGTACGAACGCCTGCTCCGCGAGCGCATCATCTTCCTGGGCACCCAGGTCGACGACGACATCGCGAACAAGCTGTGCGCTCAGATCCTTCTGCTGTCGGCCGAGGACCCCACCCGCGACATCTCCCTGTACATCAACTCGCCGGGCGGTTCGGTCACCGCCGGTATGGCGATCTACGACACGATGAAGTTCGTCGAGTGCGATGTCGCGACCTTCGCGATGGGCCTCGCCGCCTCGATGGGTCAGTTCCTGCTCTCCGCCGGCACCAAGGGCAAGCGTTACGCGCTCCCGCACGCGCGGATCATGATGCACCAGCCGTCCGCAGGTATCGGTGGTACGGCGAGCGACATCGCGATCATGGCGGAGCAGTTCGCACACACCAAGCGCGAGATGGCCGAGCTCATCGCAGAGCACACGGGCCAGTCGGTGGAGCAGATCACCAAGGACTCCGACCGCGACCGCTGGTTCACGGCGCAGCAGGCGCTCGAATACGGCTTCGTCGACCACGTCGTCTCCCGGGCGCAGCAGGCCGGCGGTACCGCCAACTAGGTCCCGGCCCGATCTGCCCTCACACCACCGAATTCTTGGAGAAGCGATGACCAACATGTTCGATCCGCGCCAGCTCGGCGGCGCAGCTCCTGCCTCGCCCGCGAGCCGCTACATCCTCCCGTCGTTCATCGAGCACTCGAGCTACGGCGTCAAGGAATCCAACCCGTACAACAAGCTGTTCGAAGAGCGCATCATCTTCCTCGGCGTCCAGGTCGACGACGCGTCCGCCAACGACGTGATGGCTCAGCTGCTGGTGCTCGAGTCGCTCGATCCCGACCGCGACATCACCATGTACATCAACTCGCCCGGTGGTTCGTTCACCTCGCTCATGGCGATCTACGACACCATGCAGTACGTCCGCGCCGACATCACCACGGTGTGCCTCGGTCAGGCAGCCTCCGCCGCGGCCGTCCTGCTCGCCGCCGGCACCCCCGGTAAGCGCCTGGCGCTGCCCAACGCTCGCGTGCTCATCCATCAGCCCGCCACGGGTGGCATCCAGGGTCAGGTCTCCGACCTCGAGATCCAGGCCGCCGAGATCGAGCGCATGCGTACTCTCATGGAGAACACGCTCTCGAAGCACACCGGCAAGGATCCCGAGCAGATCCGCAAGGACACCGATCGGGACAAGATCCTCACGGCGGAGCAGGCCGTCGAATACGGTCTGATCGACCGGGTTCTCGAGTACCGGAAGCTCTCGGCCCAGAAGTAGAACGTCGCAGGCGGTTCCGGGAGACACGGTGTCTTCCGGAGCCGCCGACGCCGGGACTGTGATCGTCGACACATGTTGTGCTGTACAAATATGACCGGAAACGCGCAGAACCGGTCGACCTGCGCGCCGACATCCGGGTACGGTCGATCAAAGGGCCCGCTCCCCGGGACCGCCCCGTGTGGTGGTTGCGGGACCGGTTGCACGCACACGAGGAAGTAGGGACCTGACTGATGGCACGTATCGGTGACGGCGGAGATCTGCTCAAGTGCTCCTTCTGCGGAAAGAGCCAGAAGCAGGTCAAGAAGCTCATTGCGGGCCCCGGTGTCTACATCTGCGACGAGTGCATCGATCTCTGCAACGAGATCATCGAGGAAGAGCTGGCCGAGACCAGCGAGGTCAAGCTCGACGAGCTGCCCAAGCCGGCCGAGATCCGCGACTTCCTCGACAACTACGTGATCGGCCAGGACGCCGCCAAGCGCACGCTGGCCGTGGCGGTCTACAACCACTACAAGCGCATCCAGGCCGGCGACAAGGGCCGAGACTCCCGCGGTGAGACGGTCGAACTCGCGAAGTCCAACATCCTGCTTCTCGGCCCCACCGGTTGTGGCAAGACCTACCTCGCGCAGACGCTCGCGAAGATGCTCAACGTGCCGTTCGCCATCGCCGACGCCACCGCACTGACGGAGGCCGGCTACGTCGGTGAGGACGTCGAGAACATCCTCCTCAAGCTCATCCAGGCCGCCGACTACGACGTCAAGCGCGCCGAGACCGGCATCATCTACATCGACGAGGTCGACAAGATCGCCCGCAAGAGCGAGAACCCGTCGATCACCCGCGACGTGTCGGGCGAGGGCGTGCAGCAGGCGCTGCTGAAGATCCTCGAAGGCACCCAGGCATCCGTCCCGCCGCAGGGTGGCCGCAAGCATCCGCACCAGGAATTCATCCAGATCGACACCACGAACGTGCTGTTCATCGTGGCGGGTGCGTTCGCCGGTCTCGAGAAGATCGTCTCCGATCGCGTCGGCAAGCGCGGCATCGGATTCGGCGCCGAGGTGCGGTCCAAGGCCGAGATCGACACCACCGACCACTTCGCCGACGTCATGCCCGAGGACCTCATCAAGTTCGGTCTGATCCCCGAGTTCATCGGTCGTCTGCCGATCCTCGCGTCGGTGACCAATCTCGACAAGGAATCGCTCGTCCAGATCCTGTCGGAGCCGAAGAACGCTCTGGTCAAGCAGTACGTGCGCCTGTTCGAGATGGACGGCGTCGAACTCGAGTTCTCCCAGGACGGACTCGAAGCGGTCGCCGACCAGGCGATCCTCCGTGGCACCGGCGCCGCGGGCTCCGCGCCATCATGGAGGAGGTGCTCCTGCCCGTGATGTACGACATCCCCAGCCGCGACGACGTCGCCAAGGTCGTGGTCACCGCCGAGACCGTGAACGACAACGTCCTTCCGACGATCGTTCCGCGCAAGGCCGATCGGGAGCGTCGCGACAAGAGCGCCTGATCCTGCGAGATTTACGACGAGCGCCCCGGCACCAGAGTGCCGGGGCGTTTTTCGCGAGAACTGAACATGTGATCCGGAACATTCCGTTGAATGGAAGTGGTGCAGCTCACCGGAGGGATGGCATGGGACATTGGAGTCGTCCCTGTTCCGCGTCGAAAGGACTTCGATGTCGCTGAATCTTGCGGATCTGTTCGAAGCAATCGTCGATGCCGTACCCACGCGCACAGCGCTCGTGGATGGGGACAAGCGGCCGACCTACTGCGAACTCGACGCGGATGCGAATCGTCTCGCCCGGCATTTCGTTCGTGCGGGAGTTCGCCCGGGGGAACACGTCGGTCTGTACATGCGCAACGGCAATGAATTCGTTCGGGCGCTGCTCGCGTGTCTCAAGATCCGCGCAGTACCGATCAATATCGACTTTCGTTACGCCGACGCGGAACTGGCCTACCTGATCGGCAATGTGGAGCTCGCGGCCATGGTTCTCGATGGTGATTTGGCCGGGCATGCGGCTGCGGTCCTTCCGCGAACACCCACCGTGCGGCATGTCGTCACCGTCGGGGAGGCATGCGATGTGGCATGGAAGGACGTGACGGTAGTCGACGTCGACGAGGCGACGAGCGGGGAGTCTGCAGAGCGCGGCTTTGCTGCGCGAAGCGGTGACGACCTGTTGATCGTCTACACCGCCGGGGCGGTGGGTCTGCCCAAGGCCGTGATGTGGCGGAACGAGGACTTCTTCCACGCGGCCTTGTCGGGAGGTAGTCCCTTCGGGGCACACCACGCCGATGGGGCAACAGTCGTGTCCGTCGTTTCCAGCATTCCGCAGATGACCTGGATGCTCACCGGCCCCTTCGTACACGGTGCTGCCCTGCAGAGTATGTTCAGCGCCTTCTGCCTCGGAGCAACCCAGGTATCGATGCACGGTTTCGACCCCGTGGAGGCGCTGACGCTCGTCGAGCGTGAACGGGTGATGACGATGACCGTTGTCGGTGACGCCGGCGCCCGTGCCCTCGCCGACGCGATCGCGGTGTACGGCTCGGAGTTCGATCTGAGCTCGTTGTTCGTGGTCGGTTCCGGCGGTGCGCTGTTCTCGCATCCCGTCCGCGAGCACTTGACTGCTTTGCTCCCCAACGTGATCGTGCGCGACAACTTCGGTTCCTCGGAGTCAGGCATGGACGGCGAAGTCACCGTCGGTGAGGACGGAACGGTACGGCTCACGCCCACACCGGCGGTACGGGTGGTCGACGAGCAGCTGCGTCCGATCGAGCCGGGCTCGGGTGCCGTCGGATATGTCGCCCGGTCCGGGCACGTCCCGCTCGGCTACTGGGGCGACCTGTGAAGACGGCCGCGACCTTCCCCGTTGTCGACGGGGTCCGTGTGTCGATTCTCGGGGATATGGCCCGGGTGGAGGGCGACGGCACGATCATCCTGCTGGGTCGGCGCGGTTCGGTATCGGGTGGTGTCGGAGGAAGAGGGCGGCGCCCCTCGAACGGTCGCGGTGTGCAAGCTCCGAGGGGCGCCGCCGAAGCGAACGTCGCTCACGTCAGCCCGGTCTGAAGGACCGGGTGGTCTGTTAGTCGCTGAAACACGTCGCTCAGTCGACGGCCAGCGCGACCTTCTCGAGTTCCGCGATGCTGTAAGCGGCGTAGGTCTCGTACGGGCCGCGGCCGGTGAAGTACGACGAGAGCTGCTCGTCGAGTTCCTCGACCGTGAATGCCGAACCGGCTGCGTCGAAACGGTTCTCGACGGTCGGCGCCGCCATGAGCGCGACCATTTTTCCGTACACCACGAACACCTGTCCGGTGATCTCCGAGGACGCCGGCGAGGCGAGGTAACGCACGAGGGTGGCCACGCGCTCCGGCGCCAGGGGATCGAGTCCGGTCGTGGCGCCGGCCTCGCCGAAGGCCTCCGCGGTCATCGCGGTGCGTGCGCGGGGGCAGATCGCATTCGCGGTGACGCCGTAGCGCGCCAGCCCTGCGCCGTGGACAGTGTCAGTGCCGTGATGCCTGCCTTCGCAGCGGAATAGTTCGGCTGTCCGGCGGAACCGAAGAGGAAGGCCTCCGACGAGGTGTTGACGACGCGGCCGTAGACCGGTCCACCCGCAGCCTTGCTCGCCTGACGCCAGTGCACCGCCGCCGCATGTGAGGTGGCGGCATGGCCCTTGAGGTGCACTCGGATCACGTCGTCCCAGTCGGACTCGGTGAGGTTGAAGATCATCTTGTCGCGGATGATGCCCGCGTTGTTGACGAGGATGTCGAAGGACCCGAATGCCTTGACCGATTCCTCGACGAGGCGACCGCCGAGAGCCCAGTCGGACACGTCGCCGGTGACGGCGATGGCCTGGCCTCCCGACGCGACGATTTCCTCTGCCACCTCGTGCGCCGCGTCGCCCATGTCGTTGACGACGACGTCGGCGCCGCCTCGGCGAGGGCGAGGGCTTCGGCGCGGCCCAGGCCGG
>LATQ01000001.1:462176-466030 GCA_001017865.1 Rhodococcus sp. IITR03 | reverse complement strand
CGCCCAGCTTGCGAGGCGGGCGAGCGGAGCGCAGACCCAGCGCGGCGGCCTTCTCGGCGGTGGTGACGATCGCGAGGGCGGCACCGTCGTTCTGGCCGCTGGCGTTGCCGGCGGTGACGGTCGACTCGGGATCGACCTTGCCGCGGATCGGGCGCAGCTTGGCGAGGGTCTCCATCGAGGTGTCTGCGCGGGGGTGCTCGTCGGTGTCGACGACGAGCGGATCGCCCTTGCGCTGCGGCACGGTGACGGGCACGATCTCCTGCGCGAACACACCGTTCTTCTGGGCGGCGACGGCGCGCTGGTGCGACTGCACGGCCAGGGCGTCCTGGTCCTCGCGGCTGATGGAGAACTCGGCGCGCAGGTTCTCGCGGTCTCGATCATGCCGCCGGGCACGGGGAAGTCACGGCCACCGGCGGTGACGCGGGCCCGGGCCAGACGATCGGACAGGGCGACGGCTTCGCCCTTGACGCCCCAGCGCATGCCGGTGGCGTAGAACTCGGCCTGGCTCATCGACTCGGCGCCGCCGGCGAGGATCAGTTCGCTCGCGCCGGTCTGCACCTGCATGACGGCCTGCACGATCGCCTGCAGACCCGAGCCGCAGCGGCGGTCGACCTGCAGGCCCGGAACGTCCACGCCGAGACCGGCGTTGAGGGCGGCGACGCGGCCGAGGGCGGGGGCCTCACCGTTGGGGGAGGCCTGGCCGAGGAAGACGTCGTCGATGTCGGAACCGGTGATGCCGGTGCGTGCGACGAGTTCGCGGATGACGGTGGCCGCGAGATCCTCGGGTGCGATGTCCTTCAGGACACCGCCGAACCTGCCACCGGGGTGCGCAGGGGTTCGCAGATCACTACGTCGGTCATGATGTACCTCGATCGGGGTTGTTCACTGGTGGGTCTGGGTGCGGGCGAGATCCGTGGAGATCGCTCCGGCGGTGGCGAGCAACGCCGGGACGAGCTCGTCGTGCACGGTTTCCATCCGGTAGCGGGCCGCGTGGGTCGACAGGTTCACCGACGCCACAACGGTTCCCGACGCGTCGCGGATGGGTGCGGCGAGCGAGCGCAGGCCCTCTTCGAGCTCCTGGTCGACGATGCAGTATCCGTTGCGTCGCACCGTGGCGATCTCGGCACGCAGTTCCTCGGCGGTGGTGACGGTGTTGCCGGTGATGGGCGCGAACTCGGCGCGTGCGAGGTAGGCGTCGAGTTCGTCGTCGTCGAGGCCGGCGAGCAAGACGCGTCCCATGGAGGTCGCGTAGGCGGGGAAGCGGGTGCCGAGGGTGATGGTGACGGTCATGATGCGGCTGACGGGAACTCGCGCGACGTAGACGACGTCGGTGCCGTCGAGCATCGAGACCGAGGTCGATTCCTTGACCTTCTCGGCGAGCGCTTCGAGGTGCGGTCGTGCGACCTCCGGCAGCGTCAATGCCGACAGGTAGCTGTAGCCGAGTTCGAGCACCCGTGGGGTGAGCCAGAACTGGGATCCGTCGGTGCGGACGTAACCGAGTTCGATGAGCGTCAGCAGGAATCGACGCGCGGTGGCGCGGGTGAGACCGGTCGCGCGGGCGACGTCGGAGAGCGTCTGCCGCGGGGCGTGCGCACCGAAGGCCTTGATGACCGACAGGCCACGCGCCAGCGATTGTACGTAATCGGGTGACGCCCCAGGTTCTCGCGAACGACCTCGGGAGCGGTGAGGTCGGGAGTGCTCACGAGCCCGCGCCTCCCTCGGTGTCGGCGAGTGCCTGCTTGCCGAGCGCGAACGCCCGGTTGCTGTTGGGGACACCCGCGTAGACCGCGGTGTGCAGGAAGACCTCGACGAGATCGCGGATCGCGCCCCGCGCGCAGGGCGGCACGGATGTGCATGTCGAGTTCGTGCTCGTTGCCGACCGCGGTGAGGATCGCGAGGGTCAGCAGCCGGCGGGTGCGGTGGTCCAGACCCGGGCGTGCCCAGATGTCGCCCCACGCAGTGCGGGTGATGAATCCTGGAAGGGTCGGGTGAATTCGGTGGCCGACTCGATGGACCGGTCGACGTGCGCGTCGCCGAGGACGGAACGACGCACCCGCAGGCCCTCTTCGAACACCGCGGTGCGGTGCGCGGCGGACGGCGTGGCGCGCGACGAGATGTGTTCGCGGATCAGCTTCGTGACGCGTCCCGCCTGTTCCACATTGGCGAGGTGTGCGCCGGGGGAGAGGACGTGGAAGTCCGAGTCGGCGATCCCGTCGGCCAGCTGCTGCATCGTCGACGGCGGGGTGGCCGGATCCTGCTCACCGGCGATCACCAGCGTGGGCGCGACGATACGGGCGAGGTCGGGACGGCGTCCCAGGTCGCCAGTGCCTCGCAGCACGCGGCGTAGCCTCGTCGGTGGTGCCCTTCACCATCTCGACGTGGCGGGCGACGAGCTCCGGATCGTGTTCGGCCAGTTCGGGAGTGAACCAGCGCGAGACGATCGAATCGGCGATGGAGGCCAAGCCGTCGTTGCGGACGGATGCTGCCCGGTCGTACCAGGGCTGGGCGGGCTGGAAGGCCGGCGAGGTGCACAGCAGTGTCAGTGTGTGTACGCGCTCGGGGTGATGCGCGGCGAGCCATTGTCCGACGGCACCGCCGAGCGACAGGCCGACGTAGTGCACAGCGTCGAGTCCGAGTGAGTCGAGCAGGGCGACGACGTCACCGGCGAGCTCCTCGATCGTGTAGGGACCGGACGGGGCAGGGGATGCGCCGTGCCCGCGATGATCGGCCGCGACGATGTTCCAGTCGGTCGCCAGGGCGTGGATCTGCGGTCCCCACATCGACAGGTCCGAACCCAGCGAACCGAGGAACAGGACGGTCGCTTCGTGGGGTCGCCGTACTGTTCGTAGTTGAGCGTGACGGTCATCGGGCATCTCCTGTGGTTCGGTTCGTGCTGTCGTGACGGGCGAGAACGCGCTCGACGATGTCTGCGGCATGGCCGAGATAGCGCGTGGGATCGAGAAGTTCGCGCACGTCCTGCGGGTCGAGATGGGCGGTGATGGCGGGATCCTCGTCGAGCGACCTGCCGGCGACCGCCGCATCGGTGACGATCGAGCGTGCGTCGTCGGTGTGTTCGGCGAGTGCGGCCGTGACTTTTTCGGCGAGGATCGCTCCGCCGGTGAGGGCGAGATTGCGGTCGAGCGCGTCGGTGTGGACGTGCAGGCCGTTCAGGCTCGTCGAGAGCTGGTGCGCGGCACCGCCGGTGAGGCGCAGGATGTCGCGAGCGTCTCCCATTCGGCGTGCCAGGCGCCGGCGGCGCGCTGGAACTCGTGGTCGGTCGACGACAGGATCGTCGAGACGAGACCGGGAACGCGCCGGGCGGCGGCACGCGCGGTGATCGACGCGACGGGATTGCGCTTGTGCGGCATGGCCGACGACCCGCCGGGCGCATCCTCGCTCACCTCACCGAATTCGTGCTCGCCATGAGTACGACGTCGGTGGCGGGCTTCGCGACCGAACCTGCGGCGACACCGAGTGCACTCGCGAGGGTCGTGACGGGGGTGCGGGCGGTGTGCCACGGGGCGACGGGACGCGCGAGTCCGAGCAGGTCGGCGACGGTGTCGGCGAACGCGAAACCGTCGGGATGGACGGCGGCGAGCGTGCCGGCGGCCCCGCCGTACTGGGCGGGCAGGGCGCTCAGGGCACGGTCGAGTTCGGTGGCGGCGTCGTCCAGGGACAGGAGCCAGCCGGCTGCGAGTGCACCGAAGGTGGTGGGCAGCGCCTGCTGCTGGTCGAGCGTGCGCGCGACATCGGTGTCCTCGCGATGGGTGGCGGCGAGACGGGCTGCGCCGTCGGCCGCGGAGCGCAGGTTCGCCAGGGCGATCCCTCCGGCGCGGCGGGCGAGCAGCATCAGC
>LATQ01000001.1:440897-462076 GCA_001017865.1 Rhodococcus sp. IITR03 | reverse complement strand
GCCGACCGAGGCCGCCGCGCCGCCGCTCGAACCGCCCGGGGTGCGCGTCGGGTCCCACGGATTGCCGGTCTCGGGTCCGAGCAGATTGTCGCTGGTGGCGGACTGGCAGAACTCGGGCACGCTCGTCTTACCGGGCATCACCGATCCTGCCGCGCGCAGCCGCGCGACGGCACCGGAATCCGATCGGGCGACGCGCCCGCGCTGGGTGAGCGACCCGAGTCCGGTCTCCGTGTCGGCCAGGTGGAAGGCGTCCTTGATGGACACCGGAACCCCGAGCAGGGGTGCGCGTTCACCGCGGCGGTAGCGTTCGGCCGCCTCGGCGGCCTGCAGCCGTGCCAGATCGGCCGTGACCGCCACGTATGCGCGCACCTCCGGATCGAACCGGTCGATCCGGTCGAGAACCTGCTCGGTCACGTCGATCGGGTTCAGATCGCCGCGCGCGTAGGCGTCGGTGAGCTCGCGAACGGTCAGGCGCAGCGGGTTGTCAGCCATGCGGATGCACCCCACCACTGATGCCGTAGACCTCACCGGTGACGTAACCGGCGTCGGGTCCGACGAGGAACGAGACGAGACCGGCAACGTCCTCGGGGCGGCCGACACGGCCGACGAGAGAGCGGTTCTCCGCGTAGCCGGAGAAGAACTCGTCCGGGTAGATCTTGCGGAGGAAGTCGTTGTAGATCAGGCCCGGGGTGATGGCGTTGACGCGGATGCCGTGCTTGCCGTTCTCGGCGGCGGCGACGCGGGTGAGTGCGAGGACACCGGCCTTGGCGGCGGAGTAGGCGGCGCCGTGCTCGGTGCTGGTCTCGTAGGCGGCGATCGAGCTGATGTTGACGATGGCGCCGGAGTTGTTCTTCTGCATCACCGGAAGCGCGTAGCGCATCGTGTAGAAGGTGCCGTTGAGGTCGACGTCGAGGCAGCGCTTCCAGGTCTCCGAGGACATCTCGGCGACGGGCTCGATCTTGCTCCAGCCGGCGTTGTTGACGAGAACGTCGAGTCGGCCCTTCTTCGAGGCGATCTCGGACACGACAGCTTCGACACGGGCCTCGTCGGTGACGTCGAGGACGTAGCTGTCGAAGTCGCGTCCGTATTCGGCGGCAAGCTTCGCGGCGAGTTCCTGACTGCGGCGCTCGTGGACGTCGGTGATGACGACATCGAAACCGTCTGCGGCGAGGCGGGTGGCGATCGCGGCGCCGATCCCTGCGCCCGCGGCGGCAGTGACGAGGGCGGTGGGGCGTTCTTGCATCATGGAGCCTTTCGAAGAGCGGTGTACTGGAAGTTCTCGGTCGCAGCGCTTCTCAGGAGAGGAGCCCGCGCAGGATTTCGATCGACTGTTCCGGTTGATCGACGAGCATCAGGTGCCCGGCGCCGGTGATCTCGTGGTAGGTGGCGTGCTCGATCGCGCCGAGGATGATGTCCGCGGCCTTCTTCGGGCAGAAGGTGTCGTGGTCGGCGCCGACGATCGCGACCTCGGTGTCGGGCGCGATACGGGAGAGCTCGGGCGTCAGCGGCGCGTCGACGAGTGCGGCCATCGCGGTGGACGCGTTGATGTAACCCTGCGCCGCACCGACCGCTCGAGGCGGAAGTCCGTGACGGCGTCGAGGTCGGAGTCGGGATTGTGCAGGGCGGCGGCGGTGTCGTCGCGGAGGGCGGAGCGCTGTGCTTCGCTGTCGTCGCCGCGGAACAGCTCGATGCGACCGGCGTAGAAGCCGGCAGCGCCGCGGCCGACGACGCTCGAGGTACCCAGCGCGACGACCTTGGTCACGAGGTCGGGGCGCTCGGCTGCGGCGGAGAGGACGACGGTGCCACCGAGGGAGAAGCCGACGCAGATCGCGGGACCGCTGACCTCCTCGAGGAAGGCGATCAGATCGTCGCGCAGCTGGGCGAGCGTGCCTTCGGGGGAACCGACGGTGGTGCGTCCGTGCCCGCGGAGGTCGTAGGCGTAGGTGGTCACCGGCAGGCCGGTCTCCTGGACGGTGCGCCAGCTGCGGTGATCCTCGGCGAGGCCGTGGATCAGCACCACCGCGGGGCCCTCACCGGCGCGGGTGTAGGTCACGTCGATGTCGCGGAGCGTGACGCTCTGCGTCGTGAGTTCGACGGTGCTGCTGGTCATATCTTCTCCTGACGAGATCAGTTCTCTGAGAACGTTCTTGCGGATCTTTCCGGCGGGGGTCTCCGGCATGGCGGGCAGGATGCGGATCGACTCCGGCCACAATCGCCGGGGCACGTCGCGCTCCGCGAGCCATCCGACGAGTTCGTCGAAGGTCGGGGCGGTGCCGAGCGGCTGGATCACCGCGCAGATGCGTTCGCCGAGTCGTTCGTCGGGGCTGCCGACGACCGCCACGCGCGCGATCTGCGGGTGTCCGGAAATCGCGTTCTCGATCTCGACGGGGGAGATGTTGACACCGCCGCGGATGATGAGGTCCTTGAGTCGTCCGGTCAGGCTCAGGTAGCCGTTGTCGTCCACGATTCCGGTGTCGCCGGTGCGGAACCAGCCGTCGGCCGTGAACGACTCGCGGTAGAGCTGCTCCTGCCCGATGTATCCGAGGAAGAGCGACGGAGTGCGCATGACGATCTCGCCGTCGGTCCCGCGCGGTGCGA
Organism: Rhodococcus sp. IITR03; assembly: GCA_001017865.1. Next base: position 459,478 of record LATQ01000001.1, on the reverse strand, counting down.
GCGTGCCGTCCTCGCGGACGACCTCGAGGGTGACGCCGGGCATCACCTTGCCACAGGTGTACGCGACGAGCTCGGTGGAGTCGTCGGGGAGGCTCGAGGTCGCTCCACCTTCGCTCATCGCCCAGATCGCCGCGATACGGGTGTCGGGCATCTGCTCCTGCGCCAGTTCGATGAGGCTCGGGGCGACGGGGGCACCGCCGCACAGGAAGATGCGCATCCCGGCCAGCTTCGGGGTGGCGGAATCCCACGCGGTGTCGACGATGTCCTTGAGGAAAGGAGTTGCGGCGACGGTGATCTCGCAGCCGTGCTGTTCGACGAGGTCGAGAGCGCGGCGCGGGTCCCAGGCGTCCTGGAGGATCAGTGCCGCACCTGTCATCAGCGACATCCGGGCGCCGTGCCAGAAGCCTGTGCTGTGGCCGAGCGGGGACGGCATGAAGATCGGACGCTCGCCGGAGACCTCGTAGCGATCGATGACCATCCGGTTGTAGCGCTCAGGCTCGCCTCGGAATGCGCGATCGCCTTCGACTTGCCGGTGGTGCTCGACGAGAACAGCACGTGCACGAGATCGTCCGGGTAGGCGGGGATCGTCGCCGGCGGGCCGTCGAAACTGCGCCAGGTGCGGGTTCCGTCCTGGCCGTCGATCAGGAGGATCTGAACCTCGCGTCCGAGTTCTGCTGCCAGGACCTCGGATTCGGCGACGAAGTCGCGGCCGCGATGCGAACGGGGAAGGACGACGGCCTTCGCGCCGACGAGATTCGCGGTGTAGGCAATGGATCGCGGATCGGTGGTCACCGGCAGGGTCCCTGCGACCATCTCACCGCGGACGACTCCGAGATAGGCACCCATCCATTCGGTCCAGTTGGGCATGCAGACGATCACCATGTCGCCCCGGCCCAGACCGTGGGCGGCGAGTTCGTGCTCGATGTCGGCGGCGAGCTCCACAGTTCGGCGCGGGTCAGGGAGTGGCCCCGGTCGTCGCGGACGGCGAGGGCGTGGGGGTCGGTGTCGAGGTGCCCGAGGAACGAATCGAGGGGAGTCCGGCGGCGGCGACGTGACCGCCCGGTACTGCGGTGGCGAGAGTGGTTGCACGGGAATTCACAGGGACTCCGTTCGATGGAAACGATGAAGAAGAAGGGCGCTGCGGGGTCTGCGCGATGTTGTTGTGACGATTCTGGGGGAGTAACGTGGCTCACGTCAAGAGAGTGACATCGCTTTTTTGTTAACTCTGATGACGATTGTGTTGACCGGTTACGATTCCCGCAAGGAAAGGGGGGATATGCCGCACCTACCGAACACCACCAAGGGCGCCGCACCCGCACGAAACTGTTGGAAGCCGCCCGTGCGGTCTTCGCCCGCGACGGATACGTCGGCGCCACGATGAGTGGCGTGGCGACGGAAGCGGGGATGTCGCTCGGCGGGTTGTACAGGTACTTCAGCGACAAGGAAGATCTGTTCTCCGCGCTGATCGCCGACACGCACGACGACCTGTTCCGTGCCAGCGGCGCAACCGAGCACCGCATCGAGGATGATCCCTACCAGGCGCTGCTCGAAGCGAACACCGGTTATCTGACGCATTACTACGACAACCGCGACATCATGCGCACGCTGGTCGAGGCGGCGAACGTCGATCCGCAGTTCCGGCAGTTCTGGTGGCAGATGCGCAACCGGCACATCGACCGCTTCGCCACCGTTCTGCGGGTCAAGTGCGGGATGGACGAGGTCGACGGCGTCGACATCAGGGGCGTGGTCGAAGCTGTGGCGTGCATGGTGGAGCAGTCGGCCTACGTCTGGTACGCCCAGGAGGAGATGCAGCTACGCCCATACCTCTCGAGCATGCCGCGCAGATCGTAACGCGCATCTGGCACCGCGCGTTCTTCGCTCCGGAGGGCTGACGAACTCCTCGTTCGGGCCGCGGCCCTCGGTGTCCGCGGCCCGAACGTCGTGCCTCCGAGAGGAATCGGTTACACGCGTTAACCGAGTGGCAACCCATCGCTGTGTTTCTTCCCATTATCGTCTGTTTCACGTCAGCGATCGGTATTGCCACACCCGGCGTATCCACGTCGGTCCTCCCGAGGAGTTCTCATGCCCGAGACAGACACCACTACAACCGTTTTCCTGTCGTTTCGGGCTGCCGGAAGGCGCAGGTGATCGCGTGAGCGTCTGTGTGGACACCACCAGCGTCCCGAGATGGGACGAGGAGCGGCGCATCGCCGGCGGGGGTCGCTACGTGACCGTCCTGTCCTTCGGTGACGCCGCCCAGGGCCAGGCACGCAGTCTCGTATCGTCTTTCGGGGGTCGTCGGGTCGACTGGATCCGCCTGCCGGAGGAGTGGGGTGGCACGGCCGCGCAGATCATGGAGCGGCAGGCGAACGCAGCACGCGTGGGATGGCGCCTCGTACTGGTCGGACCGGAAGCGGCAGTGCTGGCCGCACGATCGGCCGCCGTGGCCGCAGGACTCCTCGACGACGAGATCCTTCCCCTCCCCGTGAATTCGGCGACACGAACCGTCTACTGCGCGCACTGCCATTCGACGCACGCCGCCCACGTCGCGGTCGGACAGTCCACCACTTGTCCCACCTGCGCCTCGGAACTCGTCGTTCACCACCATGTCTCCCGGCTGCACGCCGCCTATCTGGGCTTCGCCGTCGACGCGGAGGAACGCCCATGACGCTGACATCCGACGTCCCGGTGGGCAACTCGGCCGGCAGAACGGAACTCCAGTTGACGGTCGCGGCGACGATCGCGCTGACCCCCACCGTGCGACACGTCCGCCTCGTGGACCCTGCCGGCTGCACGCTTCCCTCCTTCACGCCCGGTAGCCACGTCGTCGTCACCTGCGGCACCGGACCCGGCGGGCGACCGCATCGCAACTCGTACTCCCTGACCGGTCCCGCTTTCGAACCCGACCACTACGCGATCTCGGTGCGGCTGGAGGACTCCGGTCGCGGCGGGTCGCAGTGGGTCCACGACCTCCGGATCGGTGACCGAGTCCCGGTCGGCACACCGCGCAGCGCGTTCGCTCCGATCCTCACGGCCCGACACCATCTGCTGGTCGCGGGTGGCATCGGGATCACTCCGATCCTGTCCCACGTCCGCGCCGCCGTGCAGTGGGGACGATCGTTCGAGGTGCATTACGTCTTCCGTGACGGCGACGATGCCCACCTCGACGAACTGCATGATCTGTGCGGACCGCGTCTGCACACCTACACGGCGCGCGAGGACTTCCGGGAGCGGATGGGGCAGGCGCTGTTGGAGCAGCCCATCGGCACCCACCTGTACATGTGCGGTCCGGCCGGCCTCGTCGACGAACTCTGCGAACGTGCCGGTCGTGCGGGGTGGCCCGACGCGCGTGTGCACTACGAGCGATTCGGGGTCGGCGACCTCGACCCGGGAGAACCGTTCGTCGCTCACCTGACCCGTCGCGGCATCGACGTCGCCGTCGACGCGGGTGTCGGCCTGCTCGACGCACTCGAAAGTCGTGGCGTCGCAGTGCCAATCTGTGCAGGCAGGGCGTGTGCGGTGAGTGCCGGCTGCCCGTCATGAGCGGAGGGATCGACCACCGTGATCTGTACCTGAGCGCTGCGGAGAAGGAAGCGGGAGACTGCGTGATGCCGTGCGTCTCCCGAGCGAGCGGCCCACGATTGGAGCTGGATCTGTGAGTACGACAATCGATCTCGCCGTCCGCGACGACGACCTCGGGCTTCCCGATCGGATCGCGCGTTTCCCGTTCCCGTTCGTCCGCGACACCTATCGCTACAGCACCAACGTCGAACCCGCCGGGAGCCTCGTGGAGACCGCCGCGGGCGGATGGGGCCGGCATCCCGTCGACATCGACGGCCACTATCTCGACGACCTCACCGAACGAGAGCGCATCCTCGGTGCCGACCCGACCCGGTTCCAGTCCCTGCCGCACATGGAGGTCGCGCAGTGGGACGCGATGGTCACGCTCATGCGAATGCTCGCCGACGCGTACCCGGAGACTTTCGCACTCGAACGCGACGGTGAGGCGCGACTGTTCGTCAATCGCGCGCTCGGCGTCGCACAGTCTTTCGTCTTCGGTGATCGGTCGACGCTGCCCGAACCGCCTCTGCGCTTCATCGGCAGGCACCTCCAGGAGGACGTCGTCCTGCTCGACCAGCGCGAGGGTGCCCTCTGGGGTGACGCCGGCCTGGTCACCTTCGCGGCCGACTGGTCGCTGCGCTTCGACGTCGGCATGAGTTTCCGCCAGATCCACGGGCCGGTCCCGCGCGTCCACACCGAAGGAGTGATCCCGCGCGCCGAGCAGTTCCTCATGGGACTTCATGCGGGACAGTGCTACCGGCGTACGAACTGGTCGCTCAGCGTCGACCGGCGACTCGACCAGTCCACCGAGACCTATCCCGAATGGGCCGCGGCCGCCGACTGCTCGCCGAGGGACCGCTCGAGGACGTCGGGCGACGCCTGCACCTCCGCGTCGAGGTCCAGCACCTCGTGCGTCTCGGCGTCTCCGGCGCGATCATGTTCCTCATCCGCACACACCTGCTGTCGTTCGAGGACATAGCCCGGGTGCCCGAGTGGTCCGAGCGTCTCCACTCGGTCCTCGACGAACTTCCCGACGACATGGCCGACTACAAGGGCATCACGCGTACCCGCGGACCGGGTCTGCGTTGGCTGCGTACCTACGGCGGCGTCCGATCCTGAACGCAGAACGAGGGGGAGGTTGTATGCGGAATTTTTGACGGACACGCACCCGACCTCCCCGCAGTTCTCGATTCGGCTCGTCGGTAGCCTCCTGCGTCGGACACCACCTCTACGATGTCGGCCATGGCTGTGCGCAGGATCGACGCAACCGAACGCCGAGCACGACTTGCCGCCAGGCACCGCCTGCACCCGAAGCACCGCGCGTCCGATGCGGTCGATGCCGCGAGGAGCCTGGTGTGCCTGCACGGCACCGACCAGCGACCGTCTACCTGTCGGCGTGGGCGCGGGTCGGCGACTTCACTGTGGCCGACCTCCACAGGGCGCTCTACGACGACCGCGCCTGGTCAAACACATGGCCATGCGGCGCACCGTCTTCGTCGTCCCGCGCGACACCCTCCGGTGGTGCAGGCAGGGGCGAGCGCCCGGGTCGCCGCCGCACAGCGACGCACGGTCGTCAAGGACGTCGTGAAGGCCGGATTGCACGACGACGGCGAGAGCTGGCTCGACGAGGTGAGCCGCCACATCCTCACCGCCCTGGCCGACGGGCGGGAGGCGACATCGAGCGAGCTCGAGACCGAGATCCCGCTCCTCGACGGCGCGCTGGAGTTCGGTGCCGGCAAATCCTGGGGTGGGCCGGTCACCTTCGCGCCTCGCGTGCTCACGGTGCTCTCCGCCGAGGGAAAAGTGGTTCGGGCGTCGAACAAGGGGTCGTGGCGGGTGTCGCGCCCCACCTGGACGACCACGGAGTCGTGGCTGGGCTCGGCCATCGACCCCGTCGACGAGGCGACGGGTGTGCGCGAACTCGTGCGGATGTGGCTGCGCGCATTCGGTCCCGGCACCGAGGCGGACCTGAAGTGGTGGCTCGGATCCACCCTCACTGCCGTCCGCGCGGCCCTCGCCGAACTCGACGTGGTGGAGGTCGATCTCGATGGCCGTCCCGGCTACCTGTTGCCCGACGACCTCGAACAGCAGGGCGAAGTCGAACCGTGGGGTGTGCTGTTGCCCGGTCTGGATCCCACGGTCATGGGGTGGACCGAACGCGGGTGGTATCTGGGTCCGTACAAGGAGGCGCTGTTCGACTCCAACGGCAACGCCGGTCCCACCGCCTGGTGGGACGGACGGATCGTCGGCACGTGGTGGCAGACCGACACGGGAGCGGTGAGCCTGCACCTGCTCGAGGACATCGGCGCAGAGGGCACCGCGGTGCTACGCGAGGAAGCCGACCGCCTCGACGACTGGCTCGGTGGGGTGCGGGTGATGCCGCGGTTCCCCACGCCCCTCGCGAAGGAACTGGCGACGGAAGGCAGGTCGTCGGGCACGTCTTCGTCGTAGGCTGCCGACATGGCCGTCGAACCGAGAACCGCCACGCGCCGCGACATTCCGGTCTTCGCTCGGGTGATCGCCGAGGCGTTCTTCGACGATCCGGTCTTCGTGTGGATGTTCCCGGACGAGGAGCACCGGATCCGCCGCATGACCCGATTCTTCGCCGTCGACGCCCGGCATCACATGGTGCCCTTGGGAGCCACGGACATCGCCGAGTCCGGTGGGACGGTCGGAGGGGCGGCGATGTGGGCGCCGCCCGGACGGTGGCGCACTAATGTGTGGACCTCGCTCCGCCTTCTGCCGGCTTCTCCGCGGCGCTCGGCAGATACATGAAGCGGGGGGGCAGGTCAACGAAACCCTCGACGCGGCGCATCCGGGCGAGCCGCACTGGTACCTGTCGACGATCGGCACCTCACCTGCCGCGCGGGGGACCGGTCTCGGCACAGCCCTCATGAAGGCCGGCCTCGACCGCGCCGACGCCGAACACGCTCCCGCCTACCTCGAGTCGAGCAAGGAATCGAACGTCCCCTACTACGAGCGGTTCGGGTTCGAGGTCACCCGCGCCATCGTCATCCCCGGCGGCGGGCCGACGCTGTGGGGGATGTGGCGGCAGCCGCGCTGACGGGTACCGATCCGCTCTCGGATCAGACGCCCTGCCAGACGGTGTCGAACGGGGTGTTGGCGGACACGCGTCCCTTGATCCCGGCCGTGACGAAATCCTTCGCGCGGGCCGCGGCGTCGGCGACCGACGCGCCCTTCGCGAGTTCGGCGGTGATCGCAGCAGCGAGGGTGCAGCCGGCACCGGAGACGCGCTCGTTGCCGACCTTCGGGGCCGTCAGGAGGGTGACCTCGGAGCCGTCGAACAGCACGTCCACGGCGTCCTCACCGTCGAGTTCGACGCCGCCCTTCGCGACGACGTACTTCGGGCCGAGGTCGTGGATGCGACGTGCGGCCTCGATGAGCTGGTCGACGGAGGTGATCTCGTCCATGCCGGACAGGTGCGTGCCTCGAACAGGTTCGGGGTGACGACCGTGGCGTGGGGGAGCACCTGCGCGCGCAGCGCGTTGTCGGTGTCGAGCGCTGCGCCGGCCTCCTGGCCCTTGCAGATCAGGACCGGGTCGAGCACGACGTGCCGCCAGTCCTGCTTCTCGAGACCCTCGGCGACGACGTCGATCGTCGCGGGCGTGCCCAGCATGCCGATCTTCACCACGTCGAGATCGTGGGCGGCGGTGGCGGCCTCGATCTGCTCGGCGATCACGTCGGCCGGAACGGGGAAGAAGCGGTGGCCCCAGTTGTTCTTCGGGTCGAACGAGACGATGCACGTCGTGGTGCCCACCCCGTACACACCGAGCTGCTGGAACGTCTTGAGGTCGACCTGCAGACCGGCGCCACCGGTCGCTTCCGAGCCGGCGATGACGTATGCGAGGTCGACCATGTGAGTGCTCCGTTCGGACTGGGAGACGGCGTTGCCACGGGATGTACCCGCCGAACGACCAGGTTACAGACGAACCCGGTGCCACCTGCGGACCGCCCACCGTCGCTCCCGATATCGTCCAGGCATGACGGCCTTCCACGAGCTCGACGATTACCTGACGCTTCCCCGCGTCACCTCCCTCACGATGTCTCCGGACGGGAAACGCCTGGTGATCACGCAGTCGACGCTCGACGAGAAGGCCACCTCGTACACCGGGGCCCTGTGGGAGGTGGATCCCGAAGCAACGCTCCGGCGCGACGCCTCACCCACGGCACCACGGGTGAATCGAACCCGACCTTCACCGCGACCGGCGACCTGCTGTTCACCGCCGCACGTGGCAAGGACGACCCGCCGGTGTCGCTGTGGCGACTGCCCGCGGCGGGCGGCGAGGCCGAGCAGGTCGGATCTCGCAAGGGTGGATTCGTATCGGCGCACGCGGCGTCCGAGGCCGACCGGATCGTCCTCGTCGCGTCCGTCCTCGGTCACAGCGAGTCCGACGACGAACGGATCCGGGACGCCCGCAAGGACGGGGCCGTGACCGCGGTACTGCACACGGGCTATCCGGTGCGCTACTGGGACCACGATCTCGGGCCCGACCAGCCGCACCTGCTCGTCCCGGACAAGAGCGGCGACGGGTTCACCGACCTCACGCCCGGGATCCGAGGGTCGCTGCGTGATGGCTCCGTCGACATCGCTGCCGACGGTTCGTTCGCCGCCGCGACATGGGTGGTCCCCGGTCCGCTCGCCTCGCGCCGCGTCACGCTCGTGCGGTCGATCTCGGCACCGGCCTGCGCACCCCGCTCGTCGACGACGAGACCGGCGACGTGACGCACCCGTCGATCTCGCGCGACGGGACGAAGCTCGCCTACCTGCACGAATCGATGAGCGACGCGGAGAACCCGCCGCAGATCACCGTCCGCGTCCTGGACATCGCGAGCGGAACCACGACAATCGAGGCCCCTGAATGGGACAGACGTCCCACTTCCGTCACCTGGCTGCCCGACGGTTCCGGTCTCGTGCTCACCGCCGACGATCACGGACGCGCGCCGGTGTTCGTGCAGCGACTCGGGTCCGAGCAGCCCGACCGCGTCACCTCGGACGACGCCGCCTACACGGACGTCTGCCTCGCACCCGACGGCAGCACGGCATACGCGCTGCGGGCCTCCTACGAAGCACCGCCGCACCCCGTGCGCATCGATGTCACCGGACCCGACGCCGGCACCGTTACGCCGCTACGTGCTCCCGCTGCGCTCCCGGAACTGCCGGGACGCCTCGAGGAACTGACCACCGAAGCCGCCGACGGCACGCCGGTGCGGGCGTGGTTCGCACTTCCGCATACCGCGTCCCCCGACGACCCCGCGCCGATGCTGTTGTGGGTGCACGGTGGTCCGCTGAGCAGCTGGAACACGTGGTCGTGGCGCTGGAACCCGTGGCTCCTCGTCGCCCGCGGCTATGCGGTGCTGCTGCCCGATCCCGCACTGTCCACGGGATACGGCGACGACTTCGTCCGGCGTGGCTGGGGACGGTGGGGGAGCGAACCGTACACCGATCTGATGGCCGTCACCGATGCTGCGGTCGCGCGCGCCGACATCGACGAGGAACGGACCGCGGTGATGGGCGGATCGTTCGGCGGATATCTCGCCAACTGGATCGCGGGGCACACCGACCGGTTCCGCGCGGTCGTCACCCATGCCGGCCTGTGGGCGCTGGACCAGTTCACGCCGACCACCGACGTGGCCTGGTACTGGCAGCGGGAGATGACCCCGGAGATGGCGGTCGAGAACTCACCGCACCTGTTCGTCGCCGACATCGTCACGCCCATGCTCGTGATCCACGGCGACAAGGACTATCGCGTCCCGATCGGCGAAGCCTGCGCCTGTGGTACGAGCTGCTCGACGAATCGGGGCGGCCCGCCGAGGACGACGGCACCACCGTCCACCGCTTCCTGTACTTCCCGTCCGAGAACCACTGGGTGCTGAAGCCGCAGCACTCGAAGATCTGGTACCGGACCGTCGAGGCGTTCCTGTCCGAGCACGTGCTCGGCCGCCCGCTCGACCTGCCGGACGAGCTGGGCTGACCGAGGACGTCCGCTCGGGGTCTACTGCCTCGCTATTCGGGCGGGCGCGGCTGGTCGCCCGGCGAGGCCGGCGGACGCGTGGGCTCGTCGGGTGGCCGGTGTCGACTCGCTCGTCGCGGAACCGGAGCCGGCCGAGTGCTGACCCGATCCGCCGCGATGGGTGACCTTCTCGGCGAGACCACCGACCGTCTCCTGGAGGTGTGGCGCCTTCTCCTTCACGACGCCGGCCGCTTCCGTCACCTTGTCCTGTACCGCAGGAATGACCTTTTCCTGCACCGCCGGGTTGTGCCACAGCTCGTTCGAACGCCCCCGCATCTTGTCGTAGGTCTCGCGTCCCGCCCGGTCCCCGCGACGAATCCCGCGGCTGCACCTGCAGCGAAGATCAATGCCCGCATCATGACGGTGTCCTCCGTCCTGTCCGTTCGGCGTCCGCGCATTCGGCCGCCCGGCACTGCGATACCCGGTCGGGGAGCGGGCCACACTCTTCTGTCGCGACCCCTGTCCGGCTCTGTCGTAGCCCGTGTCCAGGAGGTTCGCCGCGACGCTTACGATTGACGGGTGACCAGTGCGCCAGAGAACTCGCAGAACCCCGCCGACGCCCTTCCCAAGAGCTGGGACCCCAGCGCCGTCGAAGCGGAGCTCTACCAGCAGTGGGTCGACGCCGGCTACTTCGAGGCCGACCCCACGAGCGACAAGCCCGGGTACTCGATCGTCCTGCCGCCGCCGAACGTCACCGGCAGCCTGCACATGGGTCACGCCCTCGACCACACCCTCATGGACGTGCTCTCCCGCCGTAAGCGCATGCAGGGCTACGAGGTGCTGTGCTGCCCGGCATGGACCACGCCGGCATCGCCACCCAGACCGTCGTCGAGAAGCAGCTCGCCGCCGACGGCAAGAAGAAGGAGGACCTCGGTCGCGAAGCTTCATCGAGAAGGTCTGGCAGTGGAAGGCCGAGTCCGGCGGCATGATCCAGGGCCAGATGCGCCGCATCGGCGACGGTGTGGACTGGTCGCGCGACCGCTTCACCATGGACGAGGGCCTGTCCCGCGCCGTGCAGACGATGTTCAAGCGCCTCTACGACGAGGGTCTGATCTACCGCGCCGAGCGTCTTGTCAACTGGTCGCCCGTGCTGCAGACCGCCATTTCCGACATCGAGGTGAAGTTCGAGGAGGTCGAGGGTGAGCTCGTCTCCCTGCGCTACGGCTCCCTGAACGACGACGAGCCGCACGTCGTCGTCGCCACCACCCGTGTGGAGACGATGCTCGGCGACACCGCCGTCGCGGTCCACCCCGAGGACGAGCGCTACAAGGACATCATCGGCACCACGCTCGAGCACCCGATCACCGGCCGGCAGATCCCGATCATCGCCGACGAATACGTCGACCCCGAATTCGGTACGGGCGCAGTGAAGATCACGCCTGCGCACGACCCCAACGACTTCGAGATGGGCCTGCGGCACGATCTGCCGATGCCCACGATCATGGACAAGGCCGGTCGCATCGCCGACTCCGGCACCCGCTTCGACGGCATGGACCGGTTCGAGGCGCGCGTCGCGATCCGCGAGGAACTCGCCGCGCAGGGTCGCGTCGTCGCCGAGAAGCGCCCCTACCTGCACAGCGTCGGCCACTCCGAGCGGTCCGGCGAGACCATCGAGCCGCGCCTGTCGATGCAGTGGTGGGTCAAGGTCGACAAGCTCGCCAAGGCCGCCGGCGACGCGGTGCGCAACGGCCACACCGTCATCCACCCGGCGAGCCAGGAACCGCGCTGGTTCGACTGGGTCGACAACATGCACGACTGGTGCATCTCGCGTCAGCTGTGGTGGGGCCACCGCATCCCGATCTGGTACGGCCCGAACGGCGAGGTCGAGTGCTTCGGCCCCGACGAGAGCGCGCCCGAGGGCTGGGAGCAGGACCCGGACGTGCTCGACACGTGGTTCTCGTCCGGCCTGTGGCCGTTCTCCACGATGGGCTGGCCGGAGAAGACCCCCGAGCTCGACAAGTTCTATCCCACCAGCGTTCTCGTCACCGGTTACGACATCCTGTTCTTCTGGGTCGCCCGCATGATGATGTTCGGCACCTACGTGTCGGGCGACGACGCGGTGCACCAGGCACAGGTGCCGTTCCGGGATCTGTTCCTGCACGGCCTCGTCCGCGACCAGTTCGGCAAGAAGATGTCGAAGTCGCGCGGCAACGGCATCGACCCCCTCGACTGGGTCGAGCGTTTCGGTGCCGACGCCCTGCGCTTCACGCTGGCGCGCGGCGCGAACCCGGGCGGCGATCTCGCCGTCGGTGAGGACCACGCCCAGTCGTCGCGCAACTTCGCGAACAAGCTGTTCAACGCGACCAAGTTCGCGCTGATGAACGGCGCGGTGGTCGGCGAGCTCCCGGCCCGCGACCAGCTCACCGATGCCGACCGGTGGATCCTCGACCGCCTCGAGCAGGTGCGCACCGAGGTCGACGCGGCCTTCGATCACTACGAGTTCTCGAAGGCGTGCGAGGCGCTCTACCACTTCGCGTGGGACGAGGTCTGCGACTGGTATCTCGAGCTCGCCAAGGTCCAGCTCGCCGACGGCAGCGCCCACGCCGACGGCACCAAGGTCGTGCTCGGCACCGTCCTCGACCAGCTGCTGCGCCTGCTGCACCCGGTCATCCCGTTCGTCACCGAGACGCTGTGGAAGGTGCTCACCGGCGGCGAGTCCGTCGTCGTCGCATCCTGGCCCGAGGCGTCCGGCGTCGCCATCGACGAGACCGCGGCGCAGCGGGTCGCCGACCTGCAGAGGCTCGTCACGGAGATCCGTCGGTTCCGCAGCGACCAGGGCCTCAAGCGTCGCAGAAGGTCGCGGCCCGGCTCGTCGGTGTCGAGGACGCCGATCTCGTCGCGCAGGTGCCGGCCGTGCAGTCGCTCGCGCGCCTGACCGCGCCGGAGGATTCGTTCTCGGCCACCGCGTCGATCGAGGTCCGGCTGAGCCGCGCGACGGTCACCGTCGTGCTCGACACCTCCGGCAGCATCGACGTCGGCGCGAGATCACTCGCCTGCGCAAGGATCTCGCCGCCGCGGAGAAGGAGCTGACGGGCACCTCCGCGAAGCTGTCGAACGATGCCTTCCTCGCGAAGGCACCCGACCAGGTGGTCGAGAAGATCCGTGGTCGCAAGCAGATCGCGGAAGAGGAGATCGCACGGATCACCGCACGACTGAAGGAGCTGGGCGCGGCGTGAGCACCGACACCCCGGGGGCGCCGTCCCCGGTGGACCTGGCCGAACTGACGCTCGTCGAAGCCGAGCTCGACAAGCGCTGGCCGGAGACGAAGATCGAACCGTCCCTGGCGCGGATCGCCGCGCTCATGGACATCCTCGGGTCGCCGCAGAACAGCTACCCGTCGATCCACGTCGCCGGCACGAACGGCAAGACGTCGACGACCCGCATGATCGACGCGCTGCTCACCCGCATGCACCACCGCGTCGGCCGGACGACGAGCCCGCACCTGCAGCTCGCCACCGAGCGGATCAGCATCGACGGTGCGCCGGTCTCGCCGCGGACCTACGTCGACACCTACCGCGACATCGAACCGTACGTCCGGATGATCGACGAGCAGTCCGAGGCGGCCGGTGGCCCGAAGATGAGCAAGTTCGAGGTCACCACGGCCATGGCGTTCGCGGCGTTCGCCGACGCACCCGTCGACGTGGCGGTCGTCGAGGTCGGTCTCGGCGGACGGTGGGACGCCACCAACGTCGTCACCGGGCAGGTCGCGGTGATCACGCCCGTCGGGATCGACCACACCGGCTATCTCGGCGACACCCTCACGGAGATCGCGGGGGAGAAGGCCGGGATCATCAAGAAGGCACCCGACGACGGTCTCGTGCCCCGCGACACCGTGGCGATCATCGCGCAGCAGGAGCCCGAGGCGATGGACGTGCTGCTGCGGCAGGCCGTCGAGGCCGACGCGGCCGTGGCACGTCAGGGCTCCGAGTTCGCGGTGGTGCGGCGCGCGGTCGCCGTCGGCGGACAGCAGATCGACCTGCAGGGTCTCGGCGGTCTCTACACCGACATCTTCCTGCCGCTCCACGGCGAGCACCAGGCGCACAACGCGTCGGTCGCGCTGGCCGCGGTCGAGGCGTTCTTCGGGGCGGGCCCCGGCAAGCAGCTCGATGTGGAGGCGGTGCGCGACGCGTTCGCGTCGGTGACCACGCCGGGCCGGCTCGAACGGGTGCGCAATGCACCTACCGTCTTCCTCGACGCCGCGCACAACCCGCACGGCGCGAAGGCCCTCGCGGCCGCGCTCGCCCAGGAGTTCGACTTCCGCAAGCTCGTGGGCGTCGTGAGCGTGATGGCCGACAAGGACGTCGCGGGTCTGATCGAGGCGCTCGAACCGGTCTTCGACGAGATCGTCGTCACGCACAACGGGTCGCCGCGGGCGATGGACGTCGACGATCTCGCGAACATCGCCGTCGCCCGATTCGGCGACGAACGGGTCGTCACCGCGGCGACGCTCCCGGATGCGATCGAGACCGCGATCGCGATCGCGGAGGAGGTCGGCGAGCCCGGCGAAGCGGTGTCGGGCGCCGGGGTCGTGGTCACCGGTTCGGTGGTGACCGCAGGTGCGGCCCGCAGTCTGTTCGGAAAGGATCCCGCGTGAGCAACGACAAGCCGGAGGAACAGAAGTTCCGGCCGCCGACGACGGACCCCTGGAAGGGCTTCCGCGGCGTGATGGCGGGAACGCTCGTGCTCGAGGCGATCGTGGTGCTGCTGGTGCTGCCGGTGATCGCGACCGTCGGCGGGGGACTGAGCGCGTGGTCGACGACCTACGTCGTGGGCCTCGCCGTTCTCATGTTCCTCGGAGCCGGGGTGCAGAAGAAGTCGTGGGCGATCCCGTTCAACATCACGTTGCAGGTGCTCGCCGTGCTCGGCTTCTTCGTCGACCTCGCGTTCGGTGCGGTGGGTGTGCTCTTCGCCGTGGTGTGGGCGTACATCTTCTACCTGCGCAAGGACATCAGGGATCGCGAATCCAGGGGTCTGCTGCCGGGCCAGCGGGACGACCTCTAGGCTTGTCGCGTGACTGAGCGGACCCTGGTACTGATCAAGCCCGACGGCGTCGCACGCCGTCACGTCGGAGAGATCCTCTCGCGCATCGAGCGCAAGGGACTGGACATCGTGGCTCTCGAGCTGCGCACCGCGACCGAGGAGGTCGCCGGAGCGCACTACGCCGAGCACGAGGGCAAGCCCTTCTACCCCTCGCTGATCGAGTTCATCACCGGCGGCCCCCTCGTGGCCGCGGTCCTCGAAGGCCCCCGCGCGATCGCGGCGTTCCCAGCTCTCGCCGGTGGCACCGATCCGGTCGAGAAGGCCGTGCCCGGCTCGATCCGTGGCGACCTCGGCCTGGATCCGGGCGAGAACCTGGTCCACGGCTCCGACTCGGTGGAGTCCGCCGAGCGCGAGATCGCTCTCTGGTTCCCCGCCCTGGCTGCGAAGTAACAGCCCCGCACGAGCGGCGCCTGGCGTGTCGCTCACGAAACCTCTCGGGCGTCGCGCTTCGCGCCTCCCGACACCGCCGACGGCGCCCTCCGGGGCGCCGTTGGCGTATCCGTGCATCTCCGTGTGGGATACTGGCAGAGGTTGCCCCGCACACACCGCGTGCGGAGCGGCCGAACGACATCACGGATCGATGCCCGACATCGCTGTGGCCGAGGACGAAGGAGACACCTCGCTCGGCGGCACGCTGGATGTTCCGGCGCTCGACCCGCGATCAAGCCAGGCATTGCTCGGCCGTGCAGTGAAAACGGGCACCGGACGACCGCGCGATGCGAGACCGGAAGGACTCGCGCCCACCCGGCGCGAGTACACAAGCTGCGCCCCCGCGTGGCCGCTCACATCGCTGTTGTCGGTGGTGGACGCGCCCGGGGGCCTTAGGAGACCTACGTGGCCGATCAAGAGCCGCCGGAGAACAACTCGATCGAAGCATCGGACGCAGGGGGACGGAACCTCCTCGGTCTGCCTGCCAAGATCCGCGTCCATGCCCTCGCCAAGCTGCTGGGGCTGACCAGTAAGCAGGTGATCGCGAAAGCCGCCGAGCGCGGCACCGAGCTGCGCAGTGCGCACTCGACCCTCCCACGCGATGTCGCGGAGGACCTGCATGCCGCGTTGAGCGACGCCACGGGCACACCCGAGCCCGCCGTACAGGAAGCCGAGACGGCTCCCGAAGCTGTGGCGGAGACGGCTCCCGAAGCCGAGACCGCGCCGGAGCCTGCCGTGGAGACGACTCCCGAGCCTGCTACCGAGGCTGCGGAGACCGCCGAGGCCGTGCCGGTCGAGAGCGACGAACTGCGACCCACCGAGAAGACCGCGGACGAGACCGCACCGCAGGCACTCGACATCCCCTCCGTCGGAGGACCCACCGGGCTGTTCACGTCGGTGGAGCAGAGCACGCCGCTGTTCGAGATGCCCGAGCCGTCCACCACGGCCGAGCCGATCGTCGCTGCACCGCTGTTCCTCCAGCCGGAGGTGCCCTCGCCTGCCGAGGAGGAGGACACCCGCCCGCGTCGCCGGCGCGCACGCCGCGGCAAGGACACCGAGCAGACACCGGCCGAGGACGAGCAGCAGACCGTCGAGCCGGCCGCCGCCGAGTCCGCCGAGTCCACCGAGGAAGCGCCGTCGCAGCAGGCGGACGAAGACCAGGACGATCAGCCGCGTCGCCGCCGCCGCGGACGTCGCGGTCGTGGACGTGGCCGCGGGGACGGCACCGATACCGACCAGCAGGACGAGACCACCGCGACCGGCGAGGATTCGGAGTCCGCCGCCGCGGAGACGGAGAAGTCCGCCGAATCGGAGTCCACCGAATCGGAGACTCCCGCCGAGGAGACCGCCGGCACCGAGGAAGGCACCTCCGACGAGGCCGCCTCGGGTGACGAACAGAGCAGCGACGAGCACGACACCGACGACGAGCAGGGCGGGGGGACGTCCCGTCGCCGCCGCCGTCGCCGTCGTCGTCGCGGTTCCGACACCGACACCGCGAGCACCGATGACGACTCGGTTCCCACGGTCGTCCACGAGCGGGAGCCGCGTCCGAAGAGCCGCGCCAAGGACGAGGTCCAGGGCATCAGCGGTTCGACGCGTCTCGAGCGAAGCGTCAGCGTCGTCGCGACGGTCGCGAGGCCCGGTCGCCGCCGGCCCCGATCCTCACCGAATCGGAGTTCCTCGCCCGCCGCGAGGCCGTCGACCGGGTCATGGTCGTCCGCGAACGCACGGGCGGTTCCCACGCGGGCATGACGCAGGTCGCGGTGCTCGAGGACGGCATCCTCGTCGAGCACTTCGTCACGACCTCCGGGTCGGCGTCGATGGTCGGCAACATCTACCTCGGCCGCGTGCAGAACGTCCTTCCGTCCATGGAGGCGGCGTTCATCGACATCGGCCGTGGCCGCAACGGCGTGCTCTACGCCGGTGAGGTGAACTGGGAGGCCGCGGGCCTCGGAGGCAACTCCCGGAAGATCGAGCAGGCCCTCAAGCCCGGCGACCAGGTGGTCGTGCAGGTCAGCAAGGACCCGGTCGGTCACAAGGGTGCACGTCTGACCACCCAGATCAGCCTCGCCGGACGCTTTCTGGTGTACGTGCCGGGCGGTTCGTCGACGGGCATCAGCCGCAAGCTGCCCGACACCGAGCGCAAGCGACTCAAGGACATCCTCCGGGAGATCGTCCCCTCCGAGGCGGGCGTGATCATCCGTACCGCCGCGGAGGGCGTGAGCGAGGAGGAACTCTCGCGCGACGTCACCCGCCTGCAGACGCAGTGGGAGTCGATCCGCGAGCAGTCCGAGAAGCTGCAGGCCGATGCGTCGGGACAGCCGAAGACGCTCTACGAGGAGCCGGATCTGCTCGTGAAGGTCGTGCGCGACCTGTTCAACGAGGACTTCTCCAAGCTCGTCATCGAGGGCGACTCGGCGTGGAACACCGTCGAGAGCTACATCCGGACCGTCGCACCCGACCTGCTGCCGCGCGTCGAGCGCTACCGCTCGGAGAACTCGGTGGACGTCTTCGGTGCGCACCGCATCGACGAGCAGCTCGCGAAGGCTCTCGACCGTAAGGTGTGGCTGCCGTCCGGCGGCACGCTCGTCATCGACCGCACCGAGGCGATGACCGTCATCGACGTCAACACCGGCAAGTTCACCGGGTCCGGCGGCAACCTCGAGGAGACGGTCACCCGCAACAACCTCGAGGCGGCCGAGGAGATCGTCCGCCAGATGCGCCTGCGCGACATCGGCGGCATGATCGTCGTCGACTTCATCGACATGGTGCTCGAATCGAACCGCGACCTCGTGCTGCGTCGCCTGACCGAGGCTCTCGGCCGGGACCGCACCCGCCACCAGGTCTCGGAGGTCACCTCGCTCGGCCTGGTCCAGATGACGCGCAAGCGGCTCGGGACCGGTCTCGTCGAGGCGTTCTCCACCACCTGTGAGCACTGCAGCGGCCGCGGCCTCATCGTGCACTCGGAGCCGATCGAGTCGAAGTCGTCGGACGACTCCGGTCGTTCGTCCGGCGGTGGTTCGCGGCGCAAGCGTGGACGCGACAAGAGCTCGCAGGAGCCCGCCGCCGAGACACACACGACGCCGTCGCCCGACGAGGTCGTCAAGCGTGCCGCTCACCCCGTCGCGCTCGCGATGGCCGCGCACAACTCGACACCGGCCGCGGACGCTCCGGCGGCAGAGCCGGCAGCGACCGAGACCGCATCCGAGGCAGTGTCCGCACCGCGGGCGACGTCGACCCGGTCAAGGTCACCGAGCCGCTGCAGGCCGTCGAGCCCGAGAAGGTCGCCGCGCCGACGAAGGAGTCCGTCGCCGGGGAGGACGCCACCACGGTGACGACCGCCTCCGACGAACCCGCCGAGGTCGAGGCAGAGATCGCAGCAGCCGAAGCCGCAGTCGCGGGGACCGCTGTTCCCGAGGCTGCCGTCTCCGGAGCAGGGGAGAGCACCGACGGAGCGGCTTCCGTCGAGGCCGCAGACCGGCTCCGCGTCGCCGCCGGGCACGCAGGGTCGCCCGGCGG
>LATQ01000001.1:439269-440797 GCA_001017865.1 Rhodococcus sp. IITR03 | reverse complement strand
GGCCGCAGCGCCCGCCGGGGACGGTGGGCTTGCAGCCAAGGTGTTCGTCGTCCCTGCGCCGACCGGTACGTCGACGGAGCCGAGTCGGATTCCCGGCCGAGCACACCGGTCGAGACGCCGGTGGAGATCGTGCGGCGGCCGCGTTCGCGGCGTGCCGCAGGCGCCCCGCCGGACCTCCGGTGGACGCCGAAGCGTGACCCTCCGCTTCCGGGCCGGTCACGACCGGCCCGGAAGCAGGCACTACCGTGCCACCCGGTTTGACCCTGGGAGTCACCTTCCCGTAATCTTGTTCAGTCGCTACTCGGCGATAGTGCCCAGCCGCGTCCGGATTCAGGATGCCGGCGGGACCCGAGTCAGCAACCACACCAGACCAGTCGCGTCCGCAGCACTGTGGCGCGAGCACGTTCGAAGAAGCAAGGGGTAGCCGTCCGATGGCAACGTACGCGATCGTCAAGACCGGCGGTAAGCAGTACAAGGTCGCTGAAGGCGACCTCGTCAAGGTCGAGAAGATCGAGGGTGAGCCCGGCGCTGCTGTCTCGCTTGCCCCGGTCCTCGTCGTCGACGGATCCGAACTGACCACCGACGCCGACAAGCTGGCCAAGGTCTCGGTCACCGGCGAGATCGTCGAGCACACCAAGGCCCGAAGATCCGCATCCACAAGTTCAAGAACAAGACCGGGTACCACAAGCGCCAGGGCCACCGTCAGAAGCTGACGGTCGTCAAGGTCACCGGCATCAAGTAAACCGAGCTTCGAGCTTCAACCCCAGGAGGGTTCGTCATGGCACACAAGAAGGGCGCATCCAGCTCCCGTAACGGTCGCGATTCGAACGCACAGCGACTCGGCGTCAAGCGCTTCGGTGGCCAGGCCGTCAACGCCGGCGAGATCATCGTGCGCCAGCGCGGCACCCACTTCCACCCCGGCGTGAACGTGGGACGCGGCGGCGACGACACGCTGTTCGCCCTCGCGGCCGGTGCCGTCGAGTTCGGTACCAAGCGCGGTCGCAAGACCGTCAACATCGTTCCGGCTGCGGCAGACGCCTGATCTGCCGTCCGGTAACGGACACCGCGGGACCAGTTCCCGCGACATACTCCCAATAGGGGCGGGCCAGGGTCGCACACCCTGACCCGCCCTTGTTGCGTTGATCACCAGGTTTGTTTTTTCGGACGAGAGAAGGTCCACCCATGTCCCGCTTCATCGACCGGGTGGTGCTGCACGTCAGCGCCGGTAAGGGCGGCAACGGCTGCGCCTCCGTCCACCGCGAGAAGTTCAAGCCGCTCGGCGGCCCCGACGGCGGTAACGGAGGCAACGGCGGCGACGTCGTCCTCGAAGTCGACCGCAACGTCCACACCCTGCTCGACTTCCACTTCCACCAGCACGCCAAGGCGACCAACGGTGCCCAGGGCGCCGGCGGCCACCGCAACGGTGCCAACGGCGGCGACCTCGTCCTGAAGGTTCCCGACGGCACGTCGTGCTCGACCGCGACGGACGGATCCTCGCCGACCTCGTGGGCACCCGGCACGCGTTTCG
>LATQ01000001.1:437313-439169 GCA_001017865.1 Rhodococcus sp. IITR03 | reverse complement strand
GGCGACCTCGTCCTGAAGGTTCCCGACGGCACCGTCGTGCTCGACCGCGACGGACGGATCCTCGCCGACCTCGTGGGCACCGGCACGCGTTTCGTCGCCGCGCACGGCGGTCGCGGTGGTCTCGGCAATGCCGCACTCGCGTCGAAGGCACGCAAGGCCCCCGGCTTCGCGCTGCTCGGTGAGGAGGGTGAGGAACTCGATCTCGTCCTCGAACTGAAGTCCGTCGCCGACGTCGGTCTCGTGGGCTTCCCCTCGGCCGGCAAGTCGTCGCTCGTGTCGGTGCTCTCGGCCGCGAAGCCGAAGATCGCCGACTACCCGTTCACCACCCTCGTGCCGAATCTCGGTGTGGTGCAGTCGGGCGACACGACCTTCACCGTCGCGACGTGCCCGGCCTGATCCCCGGCGCCAGTGAGGGCCGCGGTCTCGGCCTCGACTTCCTCCGTCATCTCGAGCGCTGCGCCGTGCTCGCGCACGTCGTCGACTGCGCGACCCGAACCCGGCCGCGACCCGATCTCCGACATCGACGCGCTCGAGGCCGAACTCGCCGCCTACCAGCCGCGTTGTCGGGCGACAGCGGACTCGGCGACCTCGCCGAGCGCCCCCGCATCGTGATCCTCAACAAGGCCGACGTGCCCGACGCGAAGGAACTCGCCGAGTTCGTCACCCCCGAACTCGAGGCCCGCGGCTGGCCGGTCTTCACGATCTCGGCCGTGAGCCGCGACGGCCTGCGTCCGCTGACGTTCGCGCTCGCGAAGATGGTCGACGAATACCGCGAGGCACATCCGCCGGCCGCGCCGACCCGCCCGGTGATCCGTCCCGTCGCCCGCGACGAGGAGGCCTTCACCGTGGTCCGCGATCCGAGGTGCCCGGCGGATTCATCGTGCGGGGCACCCGCCCCGAGCGGTGGGTGCGCCAGACGGCCTCGACAACGACGAGGCCGTCGGTTACCTCGCCGACCGCCTCGCACGTCTCGGCGTCGAGGACAAGCTCGTCAAGCTCGGCGCGGAACCCGGATGCTGGGTCACCATCGGCGAGGTCGGCTTCGAGTGGGAACCGCAGACGCAGGCCGGCGTGGACGTCGTGCCCACCGGTCGCGCACCGACGCCCGCCTCGACCAGGTCGACCGCGTCGGCGCCGCCGAACGTCGCCACGCCAAGAAGGTGCGCCGCGGTCTGGCCACCGACGACGAGTTCGAGTAACCGGCCCCGCGTTCCCACCGTTCAGGAAGCCCGAAGCGTACCGAGGAGAACATGAGCGACACCCGGGAGGTCGTCTCCCACGCCCGCAGCGTAGTGGTCAAGATCGGCTCGTCGGCGATCACGAGCCTGGTGGGTGGGCTCGACCGTGGCCGGCTCGATCGTCTCGTCGATGCCATCGAGGCCCGGATCCGCACGGGTTCGAGTGTCGTCGTGGTCTCCTCGGGTGCGGTCGGTGCCGGGCTCGCACCGCTCGGTCTCACGAGTCGGCCGCGTGATCTCGCGACGAAGCAGGCTGCGGCCAGCGTCGGGCAGCTCACCCTCGCTCACGCCTGGGGCACCTCCTTCGCCCGCTACGACCGCACCGTGGGCCAGGTGCTGCTCACCGCCGACGACATCGGCCGGCGCATTCAGCATCGCAACGCGCAACGCACCCTCGACCGGCTGCGTTCGCTCGGGGCGGTCCCGGTGGTCAACGAGAACGACACCGTCGCGACCGTCGAACTGCGCTTCGGCGACAACGACCGGCTCGCCGCCCTCGTCGCGCATCTCATCGGCGCCGACGCGCTGATCCTGCTGTCCGACGTCGACGGCCTGTACGACGGGGATCCCCGCAAGGCTCCGCGAACCTCATCCCCGAGGTCCGCACCCCCGAGGATC
>LATQ01000001.1:430909-437213 GCA_001017865.1 Rhodococcus sp. IITR03 | reverse complement strand
GCGATCGGATCAGCCGCCCGGCGCACCGCCGGCGCCGATGATCCCGACCGTCGCGCCGCGGAGGGTGCCGACGACCGGCGCGAGACTCTCGGGTGTCCACGAGGTGGCCGCCAGATGGGCCGGCAGGGCCCGGACCCCGGCGAGCAGGAGCAGGAGCGCGTGTTCGGCGACGGTCGTGGAGTACGCCGCGGCCGCCGACGTCCAGGTGACGCGAGGGTGGGCCTTGACGACGCCCTGCGACAGCCAGTACTCGACACCGGCGGACGGTAGCTGTACCCAGCGGACGGAGGCGGGGAGGACCTCGGGGAAGTCCTGCGGCCCGGCCGTCCAGACGAGCGCGTCGGGGGTGTCCTCGAGTCCGCAGGGCACGCCGCCCCCGCCCGTGACCGCCCGTTCGAAACGGGGGTCGCGCTCGGGGCCGACAGCGATGCGGGGCGCACGCTCGGGAGTCATGGTCTCGACTCTAAGCGTCCGCCCCGCATCGGTCACGTGGTTACCGCACTCAGGCGGGCTCGACGATCAACGGGTACACACCGTTCTCGTCGTGCACCTCACGGCCGGTGACCGGGGGATTGAAGACGCACAGCATGCGCATGCGCGTGTCGGGGAGCACGCGGTGACGCTCGTGTCCGTTGAGCAGGTACATCGTGCCCGGAGCGAGGTCGTACTCCACGTCGTTGTCGAGGTCCTGGAGCTTGCCGGTGCCCTCGACGAGCCACACGGCCTCGACGTGGTTGGCGTAGTGGAACTCGTTGACGGTGCCGGGTTCGATGGTGGTCTCGTGGAACGAGAAGCCCACCTTGTCGCCGGCGAGGACGATGCGCTTGCTGCGCCACTGGCCGTCCTCCGAGACGACGTCGCGCTCGGTGCCGGTGATCTCTTCTGTCGTACGAACGATCATGGGTGTCGAAAGTCCTTTTTCTGCAAGTGGGTTCGAGCGGGCGGAGCGGGGACCGCTCAGGAACGGACCTTGGCGGTCGCTTCCGCCAAAATGTTCAGCCCGAACTCGAGTTCGTCGTCGGTGATGGTCAGCGGCGGCAGCAGCTTGACGACCTCGTCCGACGGACCGGAGGTCTCGGCGAGCAGACCCTCTTCGAGGCCAGGCGCAGACCTTGTCGGCGTCCTCCGCCTTGTCGAAGACCAGGCCCTGGACCAGGCCGCGGCCGCGGGTCGAGACGCCGTCGAACATGTCCGACAGGTTCATGAAGGTCTGGCGGATGCGCTCGCCCTTGCGCAGGGTGTCGCGCTCGAGCTTGTCGTCGGCCCAGTAGTGCTCGAGGGCGGCAGCCGCCGTCACGAAGGCCGGGTTGTTGCCGCGGAAGGTGCCGTTGTGCTCGCCCGGACCCCATACGTCGAGCTCACGCTTGAACAGGGTGAGCGCCAGCGGCATTCCGTATCCGCCGATCGACTTCGACAGGGTCACGATGTCGGGCGTGATGCCGGCGATCTCGAACGAGAAGAACGGGCCGGTGCGGCCGCAGCCCATCTGCACGTCGTCGACGATCAGCAGGATGTCGCGTTCCTTGCACAGGTCGGCCAGAGCACGAAGCCACTCGGGGCGAGCAACATTCACGCCGCCTTCACCCTGCACGGTCTCGACGATGACCGCGGCCGGACGGTTCAGCCGCTGCCCGCGTCGTCGAGGACCCGCGAGAACCACTGGAAGTCCTCGGTGACACCGTTGAAGTAGTTGTCGAACGGCATCGGCGTCGCGTGGACGAGAGGCACACCCGCGCCGGCGCGCTTCATCGAGTTGCCGGTCACCGACAGCGCACCCAGGGTCATGCCGTGGAAAGCGTTGGTGAAGTTGATGATCGACTCGCGACCGGTCACCTTACGGGCGAGCTTCAGAGCCGCCTCGACGGCGTTCGTGCCGGTCGGGCCGGGGAACTGGACCTTGTAGTCCAGGCCACGCGGTGCGAGCACGTGCGACTCGAAGGTCTCGAGCAGCTTGCGCTTGGCGACGGTGTACATGTCGAGGCCGTGGGTGACGCCGTCGCTCATGATGTAGTCGACCAGGGCCGACTTGAGCACCGGGTTGTTGTGGCCGTAGTTCAGGGCTCCGGCGCCGGCGAAGAAGTCGAGGTAGTCCTTGCCGTCCTCGCTGCGCAGCCAGGATCCCGATGCCTTGTCGAAAACGGCGGGCCAGCCGCGGCTGTAACTCCGAACCTCGGATTCGAGGTGCGAGAAAATCGAGGTATCGGGCTTACCGGTGGTCTCGGGCTTGTTTTCCAGGATGGTCATGTCGTGGTCCTCCTGTGATTATTCGAGAATTATGAGATGTCGCGCGCACATGCGCTGCGATCATTCGCCGATGGTGTAGAGATCCTCGGCCAGATGTGAATCAGGGAAATCGTCGGGCGCGAACAACTCGGTGCGAGTGATATGCGTTCCGCGGCGACGCGCGAGAGCGGTGAACATTGCGATCGACGCTTCGTTGTCGGGACTCACCGTCGTTTCCAGACGGGTCACGCCGAGCGGCTCGAGTCGGTCGAGCAGAGCGTCGAGCATACGGCCGGCCACTCCACGTCCACGCTGGTCTGCGTCGACTGCCACCTGCCAGACGAACAGGGTGTTCGGGGAGTCGGGGCGGCGGTAGCCGGTCACGAATCCCACGGGGCGATCGGTGTCGTCCGTTGCGACGACCGATGTGTCGGCGAAATCGCGACACCACAGCACATATGCGTAACCGGAATTGACGTCGAGAACCTGCGAATCACGCGCGATCTGCCAGAGTCGTCTACCGTCGGCGATACGCGGACGCCGGAATTCGATTGCAGCCGGCTCACTACCGGACTCGGTTGCGGCCACGTCCGAAGATGTGGTCGCGATATTCGTTTCAGCCGAGTCGGGGGTCGGGGTACTTCTTTCCTTGACGGGCCTCATATGTCCTTTCAACCTAACAACTTCCGGTGTCGAGATCACGCCCGTGTCCGGAATCGGGATCGGAACCCTGTGGTCCGTGCAGGTCGAGCGCATGTTGTGATGCCGGTCACAAACATGTTACGTCGGTCCTCCTCGTGGCGATTACTTCGGGCTCGCGAGTGCGTACGGCAACACCGCGTCGGCTCCCGCGGCGACGAGAGTTCTCGCCGCCATCGTGAACGTCCAGCCGGTGTCGGTCACCGCATCGACGAGAAGGATCGGACCACTCGACCCGACATTGTCGGTCGCTCCCACGCGTCGATCAGTGCGGCGACCCGATATGCCGAGTTCGCTGCCGTCGGCTCCGTATTCCCGCTTCGGCGTCGCAATACACCTAGATCTCGTAATCGTCCGATTTGTGCCAATCGGGACGCGAGTGACTCGACGAGCAAGGGATGTGTGGGGGAGTCCATGGCCATGACGGCGGTGGGCCGCTCCTCCCAGTCCCACGCCGCGAGCACCGCGATCGACGCGTCGACCACCGCCTTCGGCGCTTCGCGGTCCGGTCCGTCGAGCAGTTCGCGCAGTCGCGGTCCCCATCCCAGATCCGACAGCGGCCCAGCACGCGCCCGGGGCGCGGACCGTCCGTGATCCGGCCCGACAGCGGGATCCCGAGGGTCGACATCCCCGTGGGCCACTGCCGGCGCGGCGGCAGATCCACACCGGGGCGTTCGAGGCGGGCACGGGTCCGGGCCCTCGTCGTCGCGAATCGCTCTCCCACCGGGACCCGATGCAGTTGTCACACCGGCCGCAGCCGGGGCTCCCGGCGGTGTGATCGGAGCCGGGACCCCCGGCGGTGTGATCGGAGCCGGGCCCCCGGCGGCGAGATCGGGATCGTCGAGCTGACGGCGAAGGAAGACCATGCGGCATTCGGTGGTGCGCTCGTATTCGAGCATCGCCTCCTGTTCCGCGGCGCGGGCCTCCTCGAGGCGCCCGTAGCGCTCCTCGTCGTACGTCCAGGGCTGCCCGGTGGCGATCCAGCCGCCCTTGACCCTTTTCACCGCTCCGTCGACGTCGAGGACCTTGAGGACCATCTCCAGGCGTGAGCGCGTGAGGTCGACCCGCGGTTCGAGCGCGGGTGTCGATACCGGCCGTTCGGTATCGAGCGCTGCGATCACGCGTCGTACGAGCGCCTCGTCCGGGAAGGCGACCGAGGCGAACCACTGCCAGATCCGGCGGTCCTCCGGGCCGGGGAGCAGAACCACCTCGGCGCGCTCGGTGGAGCGACCCGCACGCCCCACCTGCTGGTAGTAGGAGATCGGGGACGAGGGAGCGCCGAGGTGCACCACGAAGCCGAGGTCGGGCTTGTCGAAGCCCATGCCGAGCGCCGAGGTCGCGACGAGCGCCTTGACCTTGTTGTCGAGGAGATCGGCCTCGAGCTGTTCACGCTCGGTCGGTTCGGTCTGACCGGTGTATGCCGCCACTGCATAGCCGTGGTCGGTGAGCAGCGCCGCGAGGTCGCGGGCGGCGGAGACCGTCAGCGCGTACACGATGCCCGAGCCCGGCAGATCCTTCAGATGTTGCGCGAGCCACGCCGCGCGTCGTGCCGGTTCGTCGATCCGCACCACCGACAGGTGCAGCGACGGACGGTCGAGGCCGCCGCGCAGTACGAGCGTGCCGCCGGAGCCGGCATCGTTGCGTCCACCGAGGTCGCTGCTTCCGCCGACACCGAGTTGGGCGGCGATGTCGGCGACCACCCGGTCGTTGGCGGTCGCGGTCGTCGCCAGGACCGGGATGTCGTCGCCGAGTTCGGCGACGAGGGTGCGGATGCGGCGGTAGTCGGGCCGGAAGTCGTGACCCCAGTCCGACACGCAGTGCGCCTCGTCGACGACCACCAGTCCGGCGTCGCGGGCGAGGGAGGGCAACACCTGGTCGCGGAAGTCGGGGTTGTTGAGGCGTTCGGGGCTGACGAGGAGGACGTCGACCTCGCCCGCCGCGATCCGCTCGTGGATCGCCGCCCATTCCGTCACGTTGCCGGAGTTGATGGTCGCGGCGTGGACGCCGGCCCGCTCGGCGGCCGCGACCTGGTTGCGCATCAGGGCGAGCAGCGGCGAGACGATCACCGTGGGGCCGCGGCCCTGCCGCCGCAGCAGCTTGGCGGAGATGAAGTAGACGGCCGACTTCCCCCAGCCGTGCGCTGGACGACGAGGCGCGGCGACGGTGCACCACGAGCGCCTCGATCGCGACCCATTGGTCGTCGCGGAGCCGGGCATCGGGGCCTGCCAGCTCGCGGAGAAGGTGCTCGGCATCGTCGCGCAACAGGTCGGTGGAGTTCGTCATGCTGCAATCGTGCCCGACGACGTTCCGTCACGGCGGCGGTGAACGGTTCTCCGGGGGCGGCGAACGGTACTGATGCGGCGGCGAACGGGGATACCGTAGAGATGGCGGCGGAGTGGCTCTCGCGAAAGGTGGTGGCACCCAGTGTCAGTCCGCGGGACGGAAATCATCATGTAAAATCTTGCGAAACAACAACTTTGGATTACATCGATCTTGGAGTGCGACTCGTGACACTCTGTGTCCAAATTGGTGACGGCGATCGCGGTCCGGCCCGAGTGTGACGAGCGGATCATCCGCGCCGCTATGGTCGTCGTCATGTACGCAGCCCTTTCATCCCCCGCAGCGCCGTCTGTGGAGTCGGTCGTCGTGACCCCGGCCGAGGCTCGGGTACGTCATGAGACCTACCGCAAGAAGATCGTGTCGGCTCAGGACGCCGTCCAGTGGATCCGCCCCGGCGACACGGTCGCCATCAGCGGCTTCGCCAGCGCAGGTACCCCGAAGGCCGTGACCCCGGCCCTCGCCGAACACATCCGGCGCACGCGGGCGACCGGCGGCGACTTCCGGATCAATCTGCTCACCGGGGCGTCGGTGGCCTCCGACACCGAGCGCATGCTCGCCGATGTCGACGGAATCGCGCTGCGTATGCCGTACCAGGCAGAGCCCACCGCCGCGGGCGGATCAACGAAGGCCGCATGGACTACGTCGACATCCACCTGTCGCACGTCGCCCAGCAGGTCTGGGAGGGCTACTACGGACACGTCGACGTTGCCGTCGTCGAGATCTCCGGCATCACGGAGACGGGCGAGCTGATCCCCGCCACGTCCATCGGCAACAACAAGACCTGGCTCGACGTCGCCGAGAAGGTGATCCTCGAGGTCAACTCGTGGATCCCCGCCGCCATGGACGGCGTGCACGACGTCTACTACGGCACCGCGCTTCCCCCGCACCGTCGTCCGATCGACCTCACCGACGTCGAGGACCGCATCGGCCAGCCCTACTTCCGGATCGATCCGGAACGCGTCGTCGCGGTCGTCGAGACCGACCGTCCCGACAGCGCCACCGCGCTCACGGCGCCCCGACGCCACCAGCCGGGGCCATCGCC
>LATQ01000001.1:428523-430809 GCA_001017865.1 Rhodococcus sp. IITR03 | reverse complement strand
CGCGGTGGTACCGCTCCCCGAGGTTCCGCTCGCTGCGCCGGCCTGGCCGGCCGCGTTCAGCGCGGCGCGCGCCTTGTCGAGCGCCCCGGACTGCTGCAACTGCTGGTAGATCTTCGGACCCTGCTCGACGGCGAGACGACCCAGCTGCCTGCCCAACTTCTTCCATGTACCGGCCACGGGAACCGAGCTTAACCGGACCTGACCCGGGCGAAGTCCCGGCCGCCACCCGACTTGGATATTCTGCAGGGTGACCGCGGTCTGCAGGCCGCTGCCAGTCCGAGTCAGGAGCACGACATCAGCACCTTCGCCGACACCACGTTCACGGACCCCGCAAAGATCCGGAACTTCTGCATCATCGCGCACATCGACCACGGAAAGTCGACGCTCGCGGACCGGATGCTGCAGCTCACCGGGGTGGTCGAGGAGCGGCAGATGCGCGCCCAGTACCTCGACCGCATGGACATCGAACGCGAGCGCGGCATCACGATCAAGGCGCAGAACGTACGTCTGCCGTGGAAGCTCGACGGCGAAGACTATGTGATGCACCTGATCGACACCCCGGGCCACGTCGACTTCACCTACGAGGTCTCCCGCGCGCTCGAGGCGTGCGAGGGCGCGGTCCTGCTCGTCGACGCCGCGCAGGGCATCGAGGCACAGACCCTCGCCAACCTCTACCTCGCGCTCGACAAGGACCTGACGATCATCCCGGTCCTCAACAAGATCGACCTGCCCGCGGCCGACCCCGACCGCTACGCCGGTGAGATCGCGAACATCATCGGCTGCGAGCCGTCCGACGTGCTCCGGGTCTCCGGCAAGACCGGCGAGGGCGTCCCCGAACTCATCGACGCCGTGATCCGCCAGGTGCCGCCGCCGGTCGGTGACGCCGACGCGCCCGCCCGCGCCATGATCTTCGACTCCGTCTACGACACCTACCGCGGCGTCGTGACGTACGTGCGTGTGGTCGACGGCAAGATCGTGCCCCGCGAGAAGATCAAGATGATGTCGACGGGCACGACCCACGAACTGCTCGAGGTCGGCATCGTCTCGCCCGAACCCAAGGCCACCGCCGGTCTCGGCGTCGGCGAGGTGGGCTATCTCATCACCGGCGTGAAGGATGTGCGCCAGTCGAAGGTCGGCGACACCGTCACCACCGCCCGCAACGGTGCGGAGGAGCCGCTCACCGGCTACCGCGAACCGCGCCCGATGGTGTACTCCGGCCTGTATCCGGTCGACGGTTCCGACTACCCGGTGCTGCGCGACGCGCTCGACAAGCTCCAGCTCAACGACGCTGCGCTCACCTACGAGCCCGAGACGTCCGTCGCCCTCGGATTCGGCTTCCGTTGCGGCTTCCTCGGTCTGCTGCACATGGAGATCACCCGCGAGCGCCTCGAGCGCGAGTTCGGCCTCGACCTGATCTCCACCGCTCCCAACGTCGTCTACCGCGTCGTGCTCGAAGGCGGCCAGGAAGTCGTCGTGACGAACCCGTCCGACTGGCCCGAGGGCAAGGCGCGCGAGATCTACGAACCGATCGTCAAGTGCACCATCATCGCGCCGAGCGAGTTCATCGGTTCGATCATGGAACTGTGCCAGTCGCGGCGCGGTGAGCTCGGCGGCATGGACTACCTGTCCGAGACCCGCGTCGAGCTGCGGTACACGCTGCCGATGGCCGAGATCATCTTCGACTTCTTCGACTCGCTGAAGTCGCGCACCCGTGGCTACGCCTCGATGGACTACGAGGAGGCCGGCGAGCAGGAGGCCGCGCTGGTCAAGGTCGACATCCTGTTGCAGGGCGAGGCCGTCGACGCGTTCAGCGCGATCGTCCACAAGGACGCCGCTGCCGCCTACGGCAACAAGATGACGACCAAGCTCAAGGAACTCATCCCGCGGCAGCAGTTCGAGGTGCCCGTCCAGGCCGCGATCGGCTCGAAGATCATCGCCCGCGAGAACATCCGGGCGATCCGCAAGGACGTTCTCGCCAAGTGCTACGGCGGCGACATCAGCCGTAAGCGCAAGCTGCTCGAGAAGCAGAAGGAAGGCAAGAAGCGGATGAAGACGATCGGCCGCGTCGACGTGCCGCAGGAAGCGTTCGTCGCCGCGCTGTCGTCCGAGGCCTCGTCCGACAAGCCGAAGAAGTAGTCGTCCCTGCTGCGACGCCCACCGGAAGGATTCGCGTGCTCGACACCTGGCTCACCCGTGAACTCGGAATCTCCGTTCCTCTGCTGGGTGCGCCCATGGGTGGCCGGGCCGGTGGGCGGCTCGCGGGGCGAGGTGACGCGGGGCCCGGCG
>LATQ01000001.1:423070-428423 GCA_001017865.1 Rhodococcus sp. IITR03 | reverse complement strand
GGGACCGTCCGCCGCGGCCCCCCGCCCGACGGCGTCGCGGATGTTCACCGGCGCGTCGGGCCCCTCGGTATCGGCATCGCCACCCTGTGGTTGAGCCTGATCGTCCTGCTTCCCCTCGCGGCCCTGGCCTTCCACTCCGTCTCGGACGGTCTCGGGACCTTCGTCGATGCGATCACCGCTCCGGCCGCCCTGGCGACCCTGCGGATCACCGTCGTCGTCTCGCTGGTCGTCGCGGCGATCAACGCGGTGATGGGCACGGTGATCGCCTGGGTGCTCGTCCGCGACGAGTTCCCGGGGAAGAAGTTCGTCAACGCCCTCATCGATCTCCCCTTCGCCCTGCCGACGATCGTCGCGAGCATCGTGCTGCTCTCGCTGTACGGGCCGCAGAGCCCGATCGGTGTGCAGCTCAACGCGACCGAGCCGGGACTGGTGGTGGCGCTGGCATTCGTCACGCTGCCGTTCGTGGTGCGCTCGGTGCAGCCGGTGCTCATCGAGGCCGACCGTGAGGTCGAGGAGGCCGCCGCCTCGCTCGGAGCCGGCAACTTCACGATCTTCCGCACGGTCGTGCTGCCCGTGCTCGCACCGGCCGTCCTCGGCGGCACCGGCCTGGCGTTCGCCCGTGCCATCGGTGAGTACGGCTCGATCGTGCTCATCGGCGGCAACATCCCGTACAAGACCCAGGTCGCGTCGCAGTACATCCAACAGCAGATCGAGATCGACCGGCCGGTCAACGCCGCCGCGGTCTCCGTCGCGCTGCTGGTGATCGCCTTCGTCGTGCTGTTCGTCCTGCGCCTGGTCGCGAACCGGGGGCTGCGCCGAGAGGAGGACGACCGGTGAAACCGTCCGTCGCATCCCGACTGTCGCTGCGCTTCGTCGCGCTCGCCTATCTGTTCGTGCTGCTGCTCGTCCCGATCGGGTGATCCTCTACCGCACCTTCGAGAACGGCATCGTGGCGTTCGCCGAGTCGATCAGCACTCCCGCCGCGATCTCGGCGCTGAACCTGTCGCTGCTGATCGTCGCGATCGTCGTTCCCGTGAACGTGATCTTCGGCATCGTCGTCGCGCTGGCCCTCGTCCGCGGCAGATTCCCGGGGAGAGGACTGCTGCAGGCCGTCGTCGACCTGCCCTTCGCGGTCTCGCCCATCGTCGTGGGTGTCGCCCTGATCATGCTGTGGGGCGCCAACGGCTGGTTCGGTGCCGTCGAGGATCTCGGCTTCAAGGTGATCTTCGGGCTGCCGGGCATGGTGCTCGCGACGATCTTCGTGACGCTGCCGTTCGTCGTGCGCGAGGTCGAACCGGTGCTGCGCGAGATCGGGGAGGAGCAGGAGCAGGCCGCCGCGACCCTCGGTGCGAACACCTGGCAGACCTTCTGGCGGATCACGCTGCCGGCGATCCGCTGGGGCCTGACCTACGGCATCGTCCTCACCGTCGCCCGGGCCCTCGGCGAGTTCGGCGCCGTCATCATGGTCTCGTCCGGCTTCCCCGGCGTCTCCCAGACCCTGACGTTGCTCGTGCACGCCCGGTACATCGACGACCACAACACCTTCGGCGCCTACAGCGCCGCGACCCTGCTCATGGCCATCGCGGTGATCGTCCTGCTGCTGATGACCCTGCTCGACCGGAAGAGGAGCACCGAATGATCACCGTCACCGGGGCGCGCAAGAACTACGGAGACTTCGCCGCACTCGACGACGTCGGCATCGACATCCCGTCCGGCTCGCTCACCGCCCTGCTCGGACCGTCCGGTTCGGGGAAGTCGACACTGCTGCGTTCGATCGCCGGCCTCGAGACCCTCGACGCGGGCACCGTCCACATCGCCGGCAAGGACGTCACCGGCGTCACCCCGCAGAAGCGCGACATCGGTTTCGTGTTCCAGCACTATGCCGCGTTCAAGCACATGACGGTGCGCGAGAACGTCGCCTTCGGACTCAAGATCCGCAAGCGACCCAAGGACGAGATCACGAAGCGGGTCGACGACCTGCTCGAGATCGTCGGGCTCGGGGGGTTCCAGCGACGCTATCCGGCGCAGTTGTCCGGCGGCCAGCGTCAGCGCATGGCCCTCGCCCGTGCCCTCGCCGTCGACCCGCAGGTGCTGCTGCTCGACGAACCGTTCGGCGCCCTGGACGCGAAGGTCCGCGCCGACCTGCGGACCTGGCTGCGCCGCCTGCACGACGAGGTGCACGTGACCACCGTGCTCGTCACGCACGACCAGGAAGAGGCGCTCGACGTCGCCGACCGCATCGCGGTGATGAACGCCGGACGCATCGAACAGGTCGGAACGCCGGAGGAACTCTACGATCGCCCGGCGAACAGCTTCGTGATGTCGTTCCTCGGGACGGTGTCCAAGCTCAACGGCGTGCTGGTGCGGCCGCACGACATCCGGCTCGCCCGGCGACCCGCGCTCTCCGACACCTCCGGCGGTTCGGTCGGTGTCACGCGGGCGACCGTCGAGCGTGTGGTCCGGCTGGGCTTCGAGGTCCGTGTCGAACTACGCAACGACGCGACCGGTGAGCAGTTCACGACGCAGATCACCCGCGGCGAAGCCACGACCTGGGTCTCGTCGCGGGCGACACGGTCTACGCGCACGCTCCCGCCGCGTCGGAGACCGCCCCGCTCGGTACCGCCGCGCAGTAACCGAGCGGGGGACTCGAGGGTCACGCGGGTCGGCTCAGTGGGCCTCGGTCTCCGACCGGTGGTGGGCCCGGCAGATCATGACCGGACAGCAACTGTGGTGGATGAGTCCCTGGCTGCTCGAGCCGACCACCGCAGCGGCCAGCGGACTCCGGCCGTGGCTGCCCACCACCACGAGCTGGGCGCTCTTGGATTCCTCGAGCAGGACGATGTCGGGCTTGCCCCGCTCGACCCGGTAGGAGACCTCGACGTCGGGGAACCGCTCGGTGTGCCCGGAGGTATGCGACTTCATCTCCTCCTCCGGTGCTCGACGTAGGCAGTCCAGTCCGTGAACCGTGATCCCTCGCCGTAGGTGAGCGTGGACTGCTCTGTCCACGTGTGGATCGCGACGAGCGGTGCCTCGAGCGCCGCTGCGGTCGCGAACGCGTGCTCGACCGCCTCCGCACTGACCTCGGTGCCGTCCACGCCGACGACGACCGGACGGCCGTCGGGTGGCTGGAATCCCTCGCGCTGCGCCACGTCACCACCGGGCATTCGGCGTGGTTGGCGACCGACACGACGTCGGAGCGCCGCACCATCGACTGCCATTCGGTGGTGGTGGTGTGACCGAGGACGATCATCCGTGCCTCGCGCGACAGGTCGGTGAGCACGCGATCCGGCTTGCCCGACGGGTGGACCGCCGGACCTCCACCCGGTCGACTGCGCCACGAACGGCTGCTTCCGCGGCGGTGAGAACGGCCTCCGACGGGTCGGTCCCGTTGTCGGAGGTGGGGGGATGAACGTGCACCAGTCGATCGGTTCGCCGAGACGTCGGGCGACGCACGCGGCCCACCGGGCCGCATCGAGTGCGCTGTCCGATCCGTCGATGCCGACGACGATTCCGTGACCGACATTGGCTGTGCCCATGCTGCCTCCTCGCGTCACCGTCCAGTGTGGTACGGATCACAGGCTGCGCGCCAGCCCTGCGCGCCTCGGCACGCCGGAGCACGACCTCCCGGCAGTTAGTCGCCGACGGCGTCCTTGCCGCGCTGGACGATCTTCGGGTCGGCCGGGAAGACGATCTGACGGTCCTTGTCGTCGTACTCGAACTGGTTCAGGAAGAACCGCATCGCGTTGATCCGGGCCCGCTTCTTGTCGTTCGACTTGATCGTCGTCCACGGGGCGTGATCGGTGTCGGTGCGACGGAACATCTCTTCCTTCGCCTCGGTGTACTGGTCCCACTTGTCGAGCGATTCGAGGTCCATCTCCGACAGCTTCCAGCGGCGGACGGGGTCGAGCTGGCGAATCGCGAACCGCGTGCGCTGTTCGTTCTGCGTGACCGAGAACCAGAATTTGGTCAGCGAGATCCCGGCGTCGACGATGAGCTGCTCGAACATCGGGATCTGAGTGATGAAGCGTTCGTACTCGTCGTCGCTGCAGAACCCCATGACGCGTTCGACCCCGGCACGGTTGTACCAGGAGCGGTCGAACAGCACGAGCTCACCGGCGGTGGGGAAGTGCTGGATGTAGCGCTGCATGTACACTGGCCCTGCTCGCGGTCGGACGGCTTGTTGAGCGCGACGGTCCGGGCGTGCCGGACGTTGATGTACTCCTGGAACCGCTTGATGGTGCCGCCCTTGCCGGCGGCGTCGCGACCTTCGAACACGATGATGTGCTTGGACCCGTTGTCCTTGGCCCACGACTGGAACTTCAGCAGTTCGATCTGCAGGAGGTACTTCTCGACCTCGTAGGTGGCGCGGTCCATCCGGGTGTCGTACGGATAGTTCTCCCGCCAGGTGTCGACGGCCCGGCCCTCGATGTCGATCAGATCGGGGTCCTCACCGTGGTCGTCGCGCACCGAATAGCCCTCCGTGCGGAGCCGGTCGATGTAGCGACGGAGTTCGTTCTGCACGCGAGGTCCTCCCGGATCACCGATGTCGTCGAACGACGACTGTGACTCCGTTGTAGCGGAGGAATGCGAATCGTGCGTGAACTCGGGCGGAGAGTCGGACGCGACTCAGGCGACGCGCAGTCCGCGCCGGCGGTGCACGGCCTCGGTGTAGCGCTGGGTGATCACCCGCGCGACGGCATCGTGCCGGGTGAGGTCTGCGCGACCCGCACGTGCCCGAGGCTGTCGGCCTCGGCGCAAGCGCGGTCCCAGAGCAGTCCGGGGGCGAGGATCCACGGCGTCAGCACGACGATGCGGCGCCGCGGGAGGTGAGGTCGATGAGGGTCGTCCCCACGGACGGGCCGGTGGTGGCGAAGCACGCCGCGGCCTGCGTCCACGCCGTCCCGGCGAGGATGCGGGGAACGACCAGCTCGGTCGCGCGGTTCGCTTCGGGGCGCCGCGATCCCACCGCGCACACCGCGACACCGACGGACGGATCATCGACGGACACCCCCGTGGCCGTGATCAGGTCACGAGCCGCGTCGACGAGGAGATCGTCGTCGCCGAGGATCGGCGAGCACAGCACCTCGAGCAAAGGATGACGTTGCTGCGCATCGTGCAACAGGGCCGGCAGATCGACCCGCGCGTGGAAGGCGCTGCCGAGCAGCAGCGGCACCACCGCGACCTGCCGATGCCCGTCCGCGGCGAGCGCGTCGAGGACCTGCCCGACAGACGGGGTGTTCAGGTCCAGGAACGCGAGTCGCACGTCCAGACCGGGGTTCTCGGCCCGGACGGTGTCGAGCGCGGCAGCCACGGCCCGCGCCGAACGCGGTCG
This sequence comes from Rhodococcus sp. IITR03, assembly GCA_001017865.1. Next base: position 423,091 of record LATQ01000001.1, on the reverse strand, counting down.
CGACTGCCGTGCGCGACGGCG
>LATQ01000001.1:413143-422970 GCA_001017865.1 Rhodococcus sp. IITR03 | reverse complement strand
GTCGCCCACGAGACCGCGGCGAGGGTGTGTGCCCCCGGGCGGATCGATCAGCAGGAAGCTGCCGCTGCGGCGGTTGACGCGGTAGTCGTCCGCGGCGATCGGCTCGGCCACACGCACCGTGATGCGTGCGATCTCGTTGAGCTCGATGCTGTCCGGGCTCGGGACGGAGGAGAGGTTCTGCTCGTCGAACCGCTCGTCGATCGTCCCATGATGGCCTGCGTGGTGCGGGTGCCGTGCTTGAGCAGCAGCCGGGCGCCGGGACGCAGCGGCTTCTCGGCGAGCCAGCACACGGTGGCCTCGAACTCCGACAGCGGCTCGGGTGCCGCCTCCGGGGTGGCGATGATGTCGCCGCGGGAGACGTCGACGTCGTCGGCGAGCACGAGGGTCACCGACCGGCCGGCGTGCGCGACATCGAATGCGCCGTCGGCACTGTCGATGCGCTCGACGGTGGTGCGGACACCGGACGGCAGCACGACGACCTCGTCGCCGGGGCGCACGGAGCCCGCCGCGACCTGACCGGCGTAGCCGCGGTAGTCGGGGAACTCGGCGGTGCGGGGACGGATCACGTACTGCACCGGGAAGCGCAGACCGGTCTCGTGCCGGCCGTGCACGTCGGCGTCGACGGGGACCGACTCGAGGTACTCGATGAGGGTCGGGCCGTCGTAGTAGGGGGTGTTCTCGCTGCGCACCGCCACGTTGTCGCCGTGCAGCGCGGAGACCGGGATCTCCTGCACGTCCTCGGGGGCCCAGCCGAGCGAGCTCGTCAGTTCGCCGAACTCGGCGGAGATCTGCGCGAACACCGAGGCCGGATCCTCGACGAGGTCGATCTTGTTGACCGCGAGGACGAGCTTCGGCACACCGAGCAGGGCCAGCACGGCGGCGTGCTTACGGGTCTGCGAGACGACACCCTTGCGCGCGTCGACCAGCAGGACGACGAGCTGTGCGGTGGACGCACCCGACACCGTGTTGCGGGTGTACTGGACGTGACCCGGCGTGTCGGCCAGGACGAAGCTGCGCTTCGGCGTCGCGAAGTAGCGGTAGGCCACGTCGATGGTGATGCCCTGCTCACGCTCGGCGCGCAGGCCGTCGACGAGCAGCGACAGGTCGGGGGTGTCGAGGCCGCGGTCGACCGACGCGCGGGTGACGGCGTCGATCTGGTCGGCGAGCACGGACTTGGTGTCGTAGAGCAGCCGGCCCACCAGGGTGGACTTGCCGTCGTCGACCGAACCGGCGGTGGCGAGGCGCAGCAGCTGCGTGTCGCTCTGCACGCTCCGCTCGTGAAGGTCGCTCATGATCAGAAATAGCCCTCTCGCTTGCGGTCTTCCATCGCCGCTTCGGAAACCCGGTCGTCGCCGCGGGTGGCGCCGCGCTCGGTCAGTCGTGATGCCGCGACCTCGGCGAGGATTTCCTCGTTCGTGGAGGCCTCGGACAGGATCGCGCCGGTGGTCGATCCGTCGCCGACGGTGCGGTAGCGCACCGAACGCGTCTCGAGCTCTTCGCCTTCGGCCGGACCACCCCAGACACCCGGGGTCATCCACATGCCGTCGCGGCGGTAGACGGGACGCTCGTGCGCGTAGTAGATGCTCGCCAGTTCGACGTTCTCGCGGGCGATGTAGCGCCAGATGTCGAGCTCGGTGAAGTTGCTCAGCGGGAAGACCCGCACGTGCTCACCCGGTGCGTGCTTCCCGTTGTACAGATTCCACAGCTCCGGACGCTGACGCTTCGGATCCCACTGGCCGAATGCGTTGCGCAGCGAGAAGATCCGCTCCTTGGCGCGCGAACGCTCCTCGTCGCGGCGGCCGCCGCCGAAGACGGCGTCGAACCGGTTCTCCGAGATCGCGTCGAGCAGCGGCACGGTCTGCAGCGGGTTGCGGATGCCGTCGGGACGCTCGGTGAGCCGGCCGTCGGCGAGGTAGTCCTCGACGCTCGCGACGTGCAGTCGCAGGTTGTACTTCTCGACGACGTGGTCGCGGAACTCGAGGACCTCGGGGAGGTTGTGGCCGGTGTCGACGTGCAACAGCGCGAAGGGCAGCGGCGCGGGCCAGAACGCCTTGATCGCGAGGTGCAGCAGGACGGTGGAGTCCTTGCCTCCCGAGAACAGGATGACGGGGCGCTCGAACTCGCCCGCGACCTCGCGGAAGACGTGGATCGCTTCCGACTCGAGGGCGTCGAGGGTGTCGAACCGGTTGCCGTCCAGCAGCGTCCGGGTCTCGGTGGGATTCGTATCGGTGAGTGTCATGAGGCGTGCAACCCGCATTCGGTCTTGGCTCGGCCGGCCCAGCGCCCGCTGCGCGGATCGGCTCCGGGAAGTGGTTTGGTGGTGCACGGGGCGCACCCGATGGACGGGTAGCCCTCGTCGACGAGGGGATTGACGAGGATCCCGTGTTCGTCGATGTAGTTCTGCATGTCCTCGTCGGACCATGCCGCGATCGGATTGATCTTCACCAGTCCGAACGCGTCGTCGAACGAGATCAGCGGTGCGTTCGCGCGGGTGGGCGCCTCGACACGGCGGATGCCGGTCACCCAGGCGCGGTAGCCTTCAGGCTCTCCTTCAGCGGCACCACCTTGCGCAGACGGCAGCACTCGTTCGGGTCGCGAGCGAACAGATCCTTGCCGAGCAGGGCGTCCTGCTCCGCGACGGACTGCTGCGTCCGGGCGTCGACGATGTTCACGCCGTACACCTGCTCCACCGCATCGCGCGTGCCGAGCGTCTCGGCGAAGTGGTAGCCGGTGTCGAGGAACAGCACGTCCACGCCGGGGCGCTGCTGCGCGGCCAGATGGACCAGGACACCGTCCTGCATGTTGGACGCGACGATGTACCCGCTACGTCCACCGTCGGTGGTGGGGGTACCGAAGGTCTCGTCCGTCCACCGCAGGAGTTCCTGCGCCGACGCACCCTCGAGTTCTGCCGCCCCCTGCGCGGCAATACTCCGGAGCTCGTCGATGTTCGTATCGATCGTCATCGCGTCCCTTCCCGATCCGTCTTCGTGTCGACCGCTGCAGCAGTGCCCGTCATCGCAGGTCTGCCTCCTCGGCGCGGACGACCCATTCGCCGAAGCGCTCGCCGGGCGTGCGCTCCTTGACGAAGGTGCGCACCACCCGCTCGATGTAGTCGCCGAGCTCGCGCTGGTGACCTTGTGCTGGCGCAGCTTGCGTCCGAACTTCGCGTCGAAGCCCAGCGCACCGCCGAGGTGCACCTGGAAGCCCTCGACCTGGTTGCCCTCACCGTCGTCGACGAGCTGCCCCTTGAAGCCGATGTCGGCGATCTGGGAGCGCGCGCACGAGTTCGGGCAGCCGTTGATGTTGATCGTCACCGGGACGTCGAGCTGCGCGTTGATGTCGGCGAGACGCTCCTCGAGCTCGGGCACGAGGGCCTGCGAACGCTTGCGCGTCTCGACGAAGGACAGCTTGCAGAACTCGATTCCCGTGCACGCCATGAGGTTCTTGCGCCACGGCGACGGCGAGGCCGGCAGACCCAGCGCCTCGAGCTCGGTGACGAGCTGCTCGACCTTGTCGTCGGCCACGTCGAGCACGATCAGCTTCTGGTACGGCGTGAACCGGATCCGGTCCGAGCCGCACGTTCGGCGGCGTCGGCGACCTTCGACAGGATCGTGCCCGAGACACGACCGGCGATCGGCGCGACACCCACGGCGTTGAGGCCGTTGCGCAGCTTCTGGACACCGACGTGATCGATCGGACGCTCCGGTGCGGTCGGGGCCGGGCCGTCGATCAGCGGACGCTTCAGGTATTCGGTCTCGAGCACCTCGCGGAACTTCTCGATGCCCCAGTCCTTGATGAGGAACTTCAGGCGTGCCTTGGACCGCAGCCGGCGGTAGCCGTAGTCGCGGAAGATCGCGACGACGCCTTCCCACACATCGGCGACCTCCTCGAGCGGCACCCACGCGCCGACCCGTTGCGCGAGCATCGGGTTCGTGGACAGGCCGCCGCCGACCCACAGGTCGAATCCGGGGCCGTGCTCGGGGTGCTCGACGCCGATGAAGGCGACGTCGTTGATCTCGTGCACGACGTCCTGCTGGCCGGAGATCGCGGTCTTGAATTTGCGCGGCAGGTTCGAGTACTCGGGGTTGCCGATGTAGCGGCGCACGATCTCGTCGATCGCCGGGGTGCCGTCGATGATCTCGTCGAGGGACTCACCGGCGAGCGGCGAACCGAGCACGACGCGCGGGCAGTCGCCGCACGCCTCGGTGGTCTTCAGGCCGACCGATTCGAGCGACGCCAGATCTCGGGGACGTTCTCGACCTCGATCCAGTGGTACTGGACGTTCTCGCGGTCGGACAGGTCGGCGGTGTCGCGACCGAACTCGGTGGAGATACCGGCGATCGTGCGCAGCTGCGCGAGATTCAGGGCGCCGGCGTCGCAGCGCACCCGCATCATGAAGTACTCGGCCTCGAGCAGGTCGATGTTCTCGTCACCGGTGTAGGTGCCGTCGTAGCCCTGCTCGCGCTGGGTGTACAGACCCCACCAGCGGAAGCGGCCACGCAGATCGCTCTTGTCGATTCCGTCGAAACCGGTTTGCGCGTAGATGTTCTCGATGCGCTTGCGGACGTTGAGCGGGTTGTCGTCCTTCTTCGTCTGCTCGTTGGCGTTGAGCGGCTCCCGGTAACCGAGGGCCCACTGGCCCTCGGCGCGACGCTTGGCGGGACGCGCGCGGCGGGCGGGAGTGGCCGACTCGTCGGCGGGCGGTGACGTCGGTGGTCGACGACATACAGGGTCTCCTGATATTCGCTGGAACCGGATCGACGAGCGCAGGAGGGGGCTGACCTCGTGCACGCATGCTTCGACCCGGCGGGATCTGGGATGTGCCGGGGAGTGCCGACTAGAGACAGTCGGCGCAGAGACAAGCGGCGCAAGGCAGACAACAGGATGCGCAGACGCGCTTGAAGTCGACGTGGCGTCGCGCCACGAGTCGCACTCCGTGTCCTGTCATGCGGACCATTGTGCCATGTCACCGGGGCGATTCCGAATTGCGGGCGGTATTTCCACCCGATTTTCGGGAAATGTCGAGGTAGGGGCGTCGCGTGCGGAGCGGCCTTCGGGTCTCTGGAACACTGGAGGGCGTGAACAGCACTGAGATCGGTCGACGCACCGGCACGGAAATCGGTATCGCGGGTCGTCCGGCCGGTCTCGAACTTCCCGCTTCGGCACTCGCCGGCGTGGGGACACGACCGTTCGGCGTGTACGTGCACGTGCCCTTCTGTGCGACCCGCTGCGGCTACTGCGACTTCAACACCTACACCGCCGGGGAACTCGGCAGCGCGGCCTCGCCGCAGTCCTGGCTCGAGGGTCTGCGCCGCGAACTCGACGCCGGTGCCCGGCTGCTGTCCGAATCCGGACGACGGACTCCCGCCGCCGAGACGGTCTTCGTCGGCGGCGGAACACCCTCGCTGCTCGGCGCGGACGGTCTCGCGCAAGTGCTCGACGCGATCCGCGACTCGTTCGGGCTCGCTCCCGGCGCCGAGGTGACCACCGAATCGAACCCGGAGTCGACCTCCACGGAGTTCTTCTCGTCGATCCGCGAGGCCGGATACACCGCGTGTCGCTCGGCATGCAGTCCGCCGCGCCGCACGTGCTGGCGGTCCTCGACCGCACCCACACGCCCGGACGTCCGGTCGCGGCGGCGAAGGAAGCGCGCGCGGCCGGCTTCGGCCACGTCAACCTCGATCTGATCTACGGCACTCCCGGCGAGCGCGACACCGATCTCGACGCCTCCCTCGACGCCGTGCTCGAAGCGGGTGTCGACCACGTCTCGGCTTACGCGCTCATCGTCGAGGACGGCACCGCCCTCGCTCGCCGGGTCCGGCGCGGGGAGCTGCCGGCCCGGACGACGACGTGCTCGCCTCGCGGTACGAGCGGATCGACGCGCGGCTCGCCGACGCCGGGATGACCTGGTACGAGGTGTCGAACTGGGCGAAGTCCGACGATCCGTCGGCGCGGTGCGCCCACAACCTCGGCTACTGGGACGGCGGCGACTGGTGGGGCGCCGGGCCGGGCGCGCACAGCCATGTCGGCGGTGTTCGCTGGTGGAACGTCAAGCATCCCGCCCGCTACGCGTCGACCCTCGCCGACGGAGTCCTGCCCGTCGGGGGCAGCGAACACCTCACGGCCGAGGACCGGCACACCGAACTCGTGATGCTCACGGTGCGGCTGCGCACGGGCCTGCCGTTGTCGGAACTCGAGGACGGGGAGCGCGAAGCGGCGGAGACGGTGGTCGCCGACGGTCTCGCCGTGGTGCGCGACGACATCTGGTGCTGACCGACCCGGGGCAGGCTGCTCGCCGACGCGGTGGTCCGCACCATCCTGCTCGGCGCGGACGACTGACCGGCCGGCCGCGTCACGCCGCTCCGATCGACCGGCCGCGTCAGGCTGCTCCGATTCGCTCCGAGTCGTAGACCGACAGCCGCCCGCGGTTCTCGGCCACGGACACCCAGCGCTTTTCGGATTCGGTCCGGCCGTCGACGGTGACGAACGTCAGGGTGACGATCACACTCGACGCATCGCGGGGCTCCACGGCATCCACCGAGACGGACCGGATCGTCGGCCAGAACTCCTCGAAGCCGGCCCGGCCGACCTTTCCCGCGTAGTGGGGATCGAACAACGCCCAGGCCTGTTCGGTGTCGTCCGGGAGCAACGCGTAGTAGTCCCGCACGAAGGTCGCCATGCGCTCGAAACTCGGCGGTGACTCCGACGAGGTCGGTTCGGGTGACGTCGATCCGGGTGAGGACGGAACGGTGGAGGGTGTCGAGGTCTCCGCCGGGAGTGGACTCGTGGCACCGGCGGACGGCGAGTCGCCGGTGTCCCGCCCCGAGGACGAAGGCGAGCACCGCCCCCACTGCGATCACCGCGGCGGCGACCGCGAGTGCCACGACCGCACCGCGGCGCGGTGCACGCCGCCGAAGGTGGGGGAGGAGGCCCCATCGGGGGTCGGTTCGGGAAGGTCGGCGGGCCCGTCCAGCTCGACGGGTTCACCGCGGTCGGCGGGATCACCGCCGTGGGCGGCGGTCCGGGCTCGACCTTCCGGAGCGGGACCGGTGCCCCGCGCGGCGGCCGTCGGTCCATCGTGCTCCGAGCCAGGTCCTCGGCGAGTTCACCGGCCCGGCGATACCGATCCTCGACCCGCTTGGCCATCCCACGTGCGACGACGCCGTCCAGCGCGGCGGGGAGGCCGGGCACGAGGTCGGTCGGACGCGGCGGCGGTTTCGTCAGATGGGAGGCGACGTGCTGGGCGGTGCTGTCGGTGGCGAACGGTGCTCGTCCGGTGAGGCACTGGAACAACACGCAGGTCAGCGCGTAAATGTCGGAACCCGGCCCGGATCGGCCGTCGAAGCGTTCCGGGGCCATGTAGGCGAGAGTGCCGATCGCCCCGGCCTCGCGGGTGAGCGCGGTCTGACCGTCGGCATGTGCGATCCCGAAGTCGATCAGATAGGTATGGCCGCTGGGGTGCAGCACGATGTTGGCCGGTTTGACGTCCCGGTGCACCAGTCCCGCATCGTGTGCGGCGTCGAGAGCCGCAGCGACCTGGCCGATCACGCGCACGGTGCGGTCGAGCGGCAGGGAACCTTCACGTCGTAGGACGGTGCCGAGATCCTCGCCCTCGAGCAGGGCCATGTCGATGTACAGCCGTCCGTCGATCTCACCGAAATTGTAGATCGGGACGATGTTCGGATGGCGGAGCTTGGAGACGGCCCGGGCCTCACGATCGAAACGCGCGCGGTATCCGGCGTCGTCGGCGAGTTCCGGCGGCAGGACCTTGACCGCGACCTGACGATCGGTGACCGAGTCGAATGCGCACCACACCTGACCCATCCCGCCCTGGCCGAGCCGGGTCTGCAGTTCGTAGCGGCCGAACGTCTCGCCCATGCCATTCCTTCCCGGTCGGTGTCCGAGAGCTCGGGCGGTCCGTCGGACGTCGGTCGAAACGGGGCGAATCCACCCTGATCGGGCTATGCGGGAGACGGGCCCCGAACCTCGGCCCCGGGTCGGGCACGCCACCGGGAATCAGCACGTCGTACTCGAAGACACGCACGTGCAGCACCGGCCGGTTCCGCAGCGCGGACTGCACGGCACGGTGGAGCCCGTCCTCGAGGTACAGCACGCCCTGCCACTGGACGGCGTGTGGGAACAGATCGCCGTAGAAGGTCGAGTCCTCCGACAACAGCCGGTCGAGTTCGAGCACCTTCGTCGTCGTGACGATCTCGTCGAGGCGCACCTGGCGGGGCGGAATCCTCGACCAGTCGCGCAGAGACAGTCCGTGATCGGGATACGGTTTGCCGTCCCGGACGCCCTTGAAGATCATGCGGACACATTACGGGGGACGCGCCGACGGCGTCGCCTCCGGTTCGGGGTGGTGTCGCACACGTGCCCGACACCTTCGAGGTCGTCGCGCGATTAGACTGGCAGGGTACGGCCCCGAGAGGTGCAGTCCTGCAGGCGGCGGAAACGGAGGTGGCGGGTTGTCGAGTACCGAGGAGCGGAGATTCAAGGTCTTGCGCGCCATCGTGGCGGATTACGTGTCCACCAAGGAGCCGATCGGCTCCAAGACTCTCGTCGACCGGCACAACCTCGGTGTGTCCAGCGCCACGGTCCGTAACGACATGGCTGTGCTCGAAGCAGAGGGATACATCACACAGACCCACACGAGCTCGGGACGCGTGCCCACCGACAAGGCTACCGCCAGTTCGTCGACAGGATCGCGGAGGTCAAACCGCTCTCGTCGGCCGAGCGCCGCGCGATCCTGCAGTTCCTCGAATCGGGCGTCGACCTGGACGACGTGCTGCGCCGCGCGGTGCGGTTGCTCGCGCAGCTCACCCGCCAGGTCGCGGTCGTGCAGTACCCGACGCTCTCGGCGTCGTCCGTGCGACATCTCGAGGTGGTCGGGCTGACACCGGCGCGGCTGCTGCTCGTGCTCATCACCGACTCGGGCCGCGTCGATCAGCGCATCGTCGAACTCGGCGACGTGATCGACGAGGACGGCCTGTCGCGGCTGCGTGAGCTGCTCGGTGGGGCATTGACGGGCAAGCGGCTCGCCGCGGCTTCCGTCGCGGTCACCGAGCTCGCCGACAACGCACCGGACGATCTGCGCGACGCGCTCATCCGGTGCACCACCGTGCTGGTGGAGACCCTCGTCGAGCACCCCGAGGAGCGTCTCGTGCTCGGAGGCACCGCCAATCTCACCCGTAACGCCGCCGACTTCGACGGCCACGGGATAGTGCCGGGTTCGTTGCGCACGGTCCTCGAAGCCCTCGAGGAGCAGGTCGTGGTGCTCAAACTGCTCGCGTCCAGCCAGGACGCCGGCCGGGTCACCGTCCGCATCGGTGAGGAGACCCAGTTCGAGGAGATGCGCACCACCTCGGTCGTGTCCACCGGTTACGGGGCCGCGGGTACGGTCTTCGGTGGTCTGGGGGTGCTCGGCCCCACCCGGATGGACTATCCGGGAACCATCGCATCGGTCGCCACCGTTGCGAGATATATCGGTGAGGTGCTCGGCGAACGCTGAGCACCGTCCATTTTGCTCTGTAGAACGACGTAAGGACGAGAACCAAACGTGGCACGGGACTACTACGGGACGCTCGGCGTGTCCAAGAACGCGACCGACCAGGAGATCAAACGGGCGTACCGCAAGTTGGCGCGCGAGCACCACCCGGATGTGAACCCCGACGAGTCGGCGCAGAAGCGTTTCCAGGAGATCTCGGCCGCCTACGAGGTGCTGTCGGATCCCGAGAAGCGACGCATCGTCGACCTCGGCGGCGACCGCTCGAACCCGGTGGCGGCGGTGCGGGCGGCTTCGGCGGCGCCGGCTTCGGTGGTGG
>LATQ01000001.1:401502-413043 GCA_001017865.1 Rhodococcus sp. IITR03 | reverse complement strand
ACGTCGCCGGGTTCGCACCGCACACCCGACGGTCGTCGCCCGGGTCCGCTCGGCCGTCGAGCGCGGCGACGTCGTCGCGGTGCTCCACGAATCCGCCACGATCCCCTTTGCCGATCTGCCGGTGCGCGACGCCGATTCGCTGACGCTGATCGTCGGTCCCGAAGGGGGACTCGACGACGCGGAGGTCGAGACCCTCGTCGACGCGGGAGCGGTGGCGGTCGGTCTCGGCCCCACGGTGCTGCGCACCTCGACCGCCGCGGCCGTCGCCCTCGGCGCGATCGGTGTGATGACCGACCGGTGGCGGACCAGGCCCTTGCACTGAGGGATCGCTTGCGGGTCCCGATTCTCTGTAGCGAAGGAATTTCCTCTCTTGGCTCGTACGAAGATCGCCTACGGCACCCACTCGCAGCAGTTCGGGCACGTCTTCCTGCCCGACCCCGCGACGGTGACGGGGCCCGTTCCCGTCGTCATGGTCGTTCACGGCGGTTCGTGGCACGGCCGCTACCAGCTCACCCTCGGTACCGCGCTGTCCGTGGAACTCGCGCGTCGCGGTGTGGTGGCGTGGAACGTCGAGTACCGCCGTCTCGAGGCCGGTGGCGCGTGGGACGAGATGTCCGCCGATGTGGTCGCGGCGTACTACACGATCTTCAGCGAGGTCGTTCCGCACGCGCAGCGCGGCGGTGTCGAGGTCGATCTCGACCGTGTGAGGCTCGTCGGTCACTCGGCGGGAGGTCAGCTGGCGGTGTGGCTCGCGGGTGAGAGTACATCGGTGCGACCGGAATTCGTGGTCTCGCAGGCGGGTGCGCTCGATCTCGTCACCGCCGGGGAACGTGGTCGTCGCGTGGAGGCGTTCGAGGCGCTCTTCGGTGCGTCCTACGCGGATGCACCCGAGCGTTACCGGTCTGCCTCACCGACGCACCGGCCGCCGATCGGTGTGCCGGTCGCGGTGCTGCACGGCACCGCCGACGAGCAGGTGCCGGTGAGTGTCGCGCACCGTTACGTCGACGCGGCCGACGCGGCGGGCGACCCGGTGTCGCTGGAACTGTTCGACGGCGAGGATCACGTCGCCTTCCTGAACCGGACCACCCGTGCCTGGGCGCGATCGCTCGACCTGCTCACCGTCCGGTCAGTTGCCGATCTCGGCCTCGCTGCCGGCGCGGGTGCGGAGTCCGCGGGGGAGTAGCGCGGTGACCGCCGCGGCGCCGACGAGCAGGACGATGCCGGCGACGAGGCTCGCGGACGAGATCGCCTCGGCGAACGCTGCGGACGACGCGTCGAGCAGCGGTTGTGCGTACGACGCCGCGAACGGGTTCGCCGCGAGTTCTTCCGCGACGATCGCCGCCCCGCCCACCGAATCGCCGGCCGCCTCGATCGCCATCGCGGCTGATCGGCCATCGGGCCCGTCAGATCCGCGAGCGGCAATCCGTCGAGGAAGCCGGAGATCTCGCGGTGATAGGTGGTCGCGAGGATCGAACCGAGCACGGCGATGCCCAGTGAACCTCCGAATTCCACTGCGGTGTCGTTCAATCCGCCCGCAGCTCCGAGATCCGAGTCGGGGAAACCGCCCATGATCAGGTCGGTGGACGGGGGTGTGGCCAGACCGATGCCCAACCCCAGCAGCAGCAACGAGATCAGGAAGGGCGTGAAACCGGACGCGGCGTCCGTGACGGTCAGTGTAAGGATGCCCGCCGCGGCAGCGACCATGCCCGCGCCCACGAGGATCCGCGCGCCGAGGCGGGGTGCGAGCCGGCCGCTCAGCGCCGCACCCAGCGAGACCGTCACCGCGAGGGGAAGCAGACGCAGGCCGGTCTCGAGCGGGCCGTAACCGAGCACGAACTGGAACTGCTGCGCGACGAAGTAGATGGCGCCGAAGGCGACGAGGAACAGCAACAGCACCGACACGCAGGCTCCGCCGACGGTCCGGTCCGCGACCCGGCGCACGTCCAGCAGCGGCCGGGGGTGACGAAGTTCCCACACCACGAAGAGCACCGCGGCGATCACCGACCCGATCGAGGTGGCGATCACGCCGGTGCCCCAACCGAAGTGGAACCCCTCGATGATCGCGTAGACGATTCCGCCGAGAGCCGCGACCGACAGGCGCCGCCGACCAGTCGGTGCGGGTGAGATCGTCCGCCTTCGAGGCCGGCACGAGGATCAGGCCGCGATCGCGGCGAACGCCGCGATCGGCACGTTGATGAGGAAGGTCGAACCCCACGAGTTCGATTCGAGGAGCCATCCGGCGAGCAGGGGACCGAGCGCGATGGCGAGTCCGGACGTAGCCGCCCAGGCCGCGATCGCACGGGCACGCTCGTGCACGGGGAACATCGCGACGAGCAGCGACAGCGTTGCGGGCATGATCACGGCTGCGCCCACACCCATGACGATGCGCGCGACGATCACGTCGCCGGCGCTGTCGGCGAACGATCCGTAGACCGCGCCGGCGGCGAAGGCGACCAGGCCGGCCAGCAAACGCGCGGCGTCGCCCGTACCGGTCGCCGAGCACGCCGAACAGCAGCATCAGCGCGGCGTAGGGGACGGTGTAGCCGTCGATGATCCACTGCATGTCGGCGCTGGTGAGCTGCAGGTCGCGCAGCATGCCGGGTGCGGCGACGATGAGCGAGGTGTTGGCCATCACGACGATGAGCAGGCTCAGGCACAGCACTGCCAGTCCGGCCCAGCGCAGCCGGTAGGGTTCCTTCGCTGCGGTCCCTCCTGCGGGGGTGACGGCAGTGGTCATGGGTTCTCCTCGGGTGCGACACGGGCCGGGACCGGAGCCCCGATCTACACGGTGGTGTGCAAGTTACGCAGCTGCACATCTGTGTGCAACTAAAATGAAAGACAGATCACAGTCGGCGGAAGAGGACGAGAACGTGGAGAACTCGGTCACACGACCGCGAACCCGATTCAATGCGAACCGCATGCGCATACTCGACGCTGCGGTGATGTGCTTCGCCGCCGACTCCGACGCGAGCATGGACGATGTCGCCAAGGCCGCAGGTGTCGTCCGCCGCACCGTCTATGCGCACTTCCCCAACCGGGAAGCCCTCCGGAGGGATCGTCGACGACGCCTCGACCGCACTCGCCGAGGCTCTCGACCATCCTGAACCGGACGATCCCGCGGTCGCACTCGCGGTCGTGGCGCTGCGGACCTGGCCCATCGGCGACCGCTACCGCGTGCTGCTCTCGTTCGCGCGCAAGGAGATGGGAGAGCAGCGCATCGCCGAACTCGTCTCCCCGGTGCGCTCGCGTGTCCTCGGACACGTCGAACGCGGCCTCGCGCAGAGCCAGTTCTCCGACTATCTGCCGGCGCCCGTCCTCGTGGGGATGATGGAAGGCCTGACGATGGCCACACTCGAGCAGGCCAATCTCGGGCTGGTGGACGACTCGGGCGACACGATCGTCCTGGGCAACCTCGTGCTCGCCGGGGTCTCACCCGACCGGGCACCCGGGATCCTCGCCGAGGCACGGCGGTGGCTCGCGGAGGCCACCTCAGGCGAAGGCGGAACCGAACCTCGCTGAAACTCGCTGTTGCGGGAGGGTGCGCCTCGTCCGGCGCTAGACTGGCACGAACACGACGACCGTCGTGCAGGAGCCGAACCGAAAGCAGGACGTACCGTCCACGTGAGTGAACCAGACCGACCCCACGAGCCCGCCGAATTCGAACCGACCACGGTCAAATCGAGCCTCGACCTCCCCTCGGAGGCCGCAGCGCCCCTGCTCGGAGCCGCGGACGAGAATCTGATCGCCCTCGAAGCCCTCCTGGCGGCGGACATCCACGTGCGGGGCAACACCGTCACGCTGACCGGAGCGCCCGCCGACGTCGCCCTCGCGGAACGTGCGCTCGCCGAGCTCGTCACCATCGTCCGTCGCGGACAATCGCTCGCGCCGACGCCGTGCGTCGCACCGTGGGCATGCTCACCCAGGGGCTCTCCGAGTCGCCGGCCGACGTGCTCAGCCTCGACATCCTGTCGCGGCGCGGGAAGACGATCCGGCCCAAGACCCTGAACCAGAAGCGGTACGTCGACGCCATCGACGCCCACACCATCGTCTTCGGTGTCGGACCGGCCGGTACGGGCAAGACCTATCTCGCCATGGCGAAGGCCGTGCAGGCCCTGCAGACCAAGCAGGTCAACCGCATCATCCTCACGCGTCCCGCCGTCGAGGCAGGGGAGCGGCTCGGCTTCCTGCCGGGCACCCTGCACGAGAAGATCGACCCGTATCTGCGTCCGCTGCACGACGCGCTGCACGACATGATGGATCCCGAGGCGATCCCGAAGCTCATGCAGGCCGGGGTCATCGAAGTCGCGCCCCTCGCATATATGCGTGGTCGCACCCTGAACGATGCCTTCATCATCCTCGACGAGGCGCAGAACACCACCGCCGAGCAGATGAAGATGTTCCTCACGCGCCTGGCTTCGGCTCCAAGATCGTCGTGACCGGCGACATCACGCAGATCGACCTGCCCGGCGGTGCCCGTTCGGGTCTCGCCGCTGCCACCGAGATCCTCGACGGCATCGACGACATCCACATCGCGCGTCTCGACAGCAGCGACGTCGTGCGGCACCGGCTCGTCTCCGACATCGTCGACGCCTACAGCCGTTTCGAGGCCACCACCCGCGACGGCGACGGGATCCCCGGCAACCGCGCCCAGCGTCGCGCGCAGCGGGTGCAGCGTCGATGAACATCCTTGTAGATCAACCGAATACCGTCGTGCAGAAGGAACTCCAGTCATGAGCATCGAGATCTCGAACGAATCGGGAATGGACGTCTCGGAGGAGGAACTCCTCGACGTCGCCCGCTTCGTGATCGCCCGGATGGATGTGCATCCGGCGGCGGAGTTGTCGATGGTGCTCGTGGATCTCGACACCATGGCCGATCTGCACGTTCGGTGGATGGACCTGCCCGGCCCCACCGACGTGATGTCGTTCCCCATGGACGAACTCGAACCCGGCGGGCGTCCCGACGCTCCCGAACCGGGACCGTCGATGCTCGGCGACATCGTGCTGTGTCCGCAGTTCGCCGCCGACCAGGCCGCGAAGGCCGGTCACCCGGTGGCCCACGAACTCGCCCTGCTCACCGTGCACGGCATGCTCCACCTCCTCGGCTACGACCACGCCGAACCGGAGGAGGAGAAGGAGATGTTCGGCCTGCAGAACCAGCTCCTCGCCGAGTGGTACGAGGAGATCCGCCGGGCCGAGCACGAGGCGCGGCTCGCCGCCCGCGACCGGAAGCTGCTGGGCAAGGCCGGTTTCGTCGACACCCCCGAATCATGAGCGGCGACAGTACGAGCATCGTGATCGGACGACACCGATCGAGGGAGTGACGATCGCGTGAGTACCGTGCCCCTCGTCGTCCTGGCGGTCGTCCTGGTGGTGCTCGGAGGCCTGTTCGCCGCCGTCGATTCCGCGCTCAACACCGTATCCGCGGCGCGCGCCGAGGAACTCGCGAAAGAGGGCCGTCCCAGTGCGCGCCGCCTGCTCGGGCTGCTCGACGATCGGCCCCGCTACGTCAATCTGACGGTGCTGCTGCGCATCCTCTGCGAGATCACCGCCACCGTCGTGCTCGTCGGTGCGTTGCTCGCCGTGCTCGACCGCACGTGGGCGCTCGTCGTGGGCGCTGCGGTGATGGTCATCGTCGACTACGTCGTCATCGGTGTCGGTCCGCGCACGCTCGGACGCCAGCACGCGTACCCGATCGCGCTCGCCGCCACCGGACCGCTGCGGATACTCGGTGTCCTGCTCGGCCCGATCAGCCGGATCCTCATCAGCGTCGGCAATGCGGTCACGCCCGGTCGCGGTTTCCGGAACGGTCCGTTCTCCAACGAGATCGAGCTGCGCGAACTGGTCGACCTCGCTCAGGAAAGCGGAGTCGTGGCCGACGAGGAACGCCGGATGATCCAGTCGGTGTTCGACTTCGGCGACACCACGGCCCGCGAGATCATGGTTCCGCGCCCCGAGATGGTGTGGATCGAGGAGACCAAGACAGCCGGTCAGGCCACCTCGCTCGCCGTCCGCAGCGGGCACTCCCGGATCCCGGTGATCGGCGAGAACGTCGACGACATTCGCGGTGTCGTCTACCTCAAGGATCTCGTCCAGCAGACCTACTACCACCGCGACGGTGGGCGCAGCGTCTCCGTCGCCGACGTCATGCGACCGGCGGTCTTCGTGCCGGATTCGAAGCGCCTCGACGACCTGCTCGCCGACATGCAGCGCGACCGCAACCACATGGCGGTCCTCGTCGACGAATACGGCGGCATCGCCGGCCTCGTGACGATCGAGGACGTCATCGAGGAGATCGTCGGAGAGATCGCCGACGAGTACGACACCGGGGAGATCCCCGACGTCGAGGAACTCGGCGACGACACCTACCGCGTCTCCGCGCGACTTCCCGTCGAGGACCTCGGCGAACTGTTCGACATCGACATCGAGGACGACGAGGTCGACACCGTCGGCGGACTCCTCGGCTACGAACTCGGCCGAGTTCCTCTGCCGGGTGCGGAGGTACGGACCCACGGCCTGTTGCTCCGCGGCGAGGGCGGACCGGACGTCCGCGGGCGGGTGCGTGTGAGCACCGTCTTCGTGCAGCGCGCGACACCCGAAGAAGAACCCACCGATACCGATACGGCCACCACCGAGGAGCATGCATGACCGACACCGACTTCCGTTCCGGCTTCATCTGTTTCGTCGGCCGGCCCAACACCGGGAAGTCGACGCTCACGAATGCACTCGTCGGCAGCAAGATCGCGATCACCTCGTCGCGCCCGCAGACCACCCGTCACACCATCCGCGGCATCGTCCACCGCGACAACGCCCAGCTCATCCTGGTGGACACCCCGGGACTGCACCGCCCGCGCACCCTGCTCGGCCAGCGGCTGAACGATCTGGTGCAGGACACCTACTCCGAGGTCGACGCGATCGGCATGTGCTTCCCCGCCGACGAGAAGATCGGCCCCGGCGACCGCTGGATCCTCGAGCAGGTGCGCCACATGGCGCCGAAGACCCCGGTCATCGGCATCGTCACGAAGATCGACAAGGTGGGCAAACAGCAGGTCGCCGCGCAGTTGCTCGCCGTGTCGAAACTCCTCGGCGAGAACTGCGAGGTCGTGCCGGTCTCCGCGGCCTCGGGGGAGCAGGTCGAGGTCCTCGTCGACGTCCTCGTCTCGCACATGGAGCCCGGACCGGCCTTCTATCCCGACGGCGAGCTCACCGACGAGCCGGAGGAGACCCTGATGGCCGAGCTCATCCGCGAGGCCGCCCTCGAAGGTCTCGGCGACGAGCTGCCCCACTCGCTCGCCGTTGTGATCGAGGAGATCACCGAACGTGAGGGTCGCACCGAGAAGCAGGGCGAGATGCTCGACGTGCACGCCCTGCTCTACGTCGAGCGGCCGAGCCAGAAGGGCATCGTCATCGGCAAGGGGGGTGCGCGGCTGCGCGAGGTGGGCACCGCCGCACGCACCCAGATCGAGAAGCTCCTCGGCGTGAAGATCTACCTCGACCTGCACGTGAAGGTCGCGAAGGACTGGCAGCGAGATCCCAAACAGCTGGGCCGTCTGGGATTCTGACGCCGAGCCCCTACGGGGTGGACGCGGTGATCGGCCGGGCGACCCACATCGACGCGAGGTCGTCTGCGGTCACCACGGTCCCGAAGTTCTGTGCGACCATCGCGACCGAGGCGGCGTGCGCGGCGGGACTGTAGGACGCGGCGCAGTCCTCGACGAGCGAGACCCAGTACTCGTGGAACAGGCCGCTGCGCAGGCTCGATTCGACGCAGATCTCGGTGGCGACGCCGGTGAACAACAACGATTCGATGCCCCGTGACCGCAGGACGCTGTCGAGATCGGTGCCGACGAACGCGCTGAAGCGATGTTTGACGATCACCGGTTCTCCCGGCTCCGGACGGACACCGTAGAAGTCCGCTCCGGCAGTACCGGGCCGGCAGGTCAGAGCGGTCCGCGCCGTGCCGGGACCGGTACCGACGCGGCCCAGCCACTGGGGCGTGTCCGTGGTCTCGTCGTGCTCCGTACGGACCCAGACGACGGGCACGTCCCTGCGGCGGGCGCGGTCGATCAGTTCCGCCAGCCGCGGTGTCATGGCGACCGCGGCGGAGACGTCGAAGCCGCAGCCGGCGAGAGCGCCGTCGGTGGAACAGAAGTCGTTCTGCATGTCGACGACGACCAGGGCGCAGCGTTGGGGGTCGTAGCGGAAACCGGATTCGTCCACGGGGGTCCTCTCCTCGAAGGTGTTCGGTGCGGATGCGGTGATCACCAGATCACCACCGCGGCGACGGTGGCGACGAGCAGTCCGCTCACCACCGGGATCGCGAGTCGTCGCACGAGATCCCCGACCGGAACGCGGCAGAAGCCCGCGACCACGATCAGCGACGACAGATGACGAGGGTGCCGCCGCCGGTCCAGGTCGCGGCGTTTTGCGCGAGGGCGGCGAGCGTCGCGGTGTCCATGCCGGCCTGCGGGGCGAGGGCGGCGGCGATACCACCGGTGAGCGGCAGACCGGCCCAGCCGGAGCCGTCCAGGCCGATGAGCAGGCCGATCAGGAGCATGCTGAACGCGGCGAAGAGACCGTTGTCGGGAATGTAGGTCTGGATGCTCTCGACGGTGTCGAACAGGAAGGCCGGTCCGGTGCCGTCCTCGAGTCCCAGGATCGAACCGGAGTAGTCGGGGATGCCGAGATACACGAATCCGGCCACCGGCAGGATGATTCCCATGGCCTTGAACGCGTAGACCAGGCCGTCGACGAAATGGGTGGCGCAGTGTTCGAGGGTGTCGGCCGGGCGCGTCGTCAGGGTCACGGCGGCCATGAGGACGAGCGCGGTGCCGCCGACGAGCGAGGCACCGGCGCCGTCCGACCACGGCACGAGATCGGTGAAGCGCCCCAGCATCATGTAGACGAGCACCAGACCGAAGGTCGCGGGAACCCCGATAGCCCAGGCGCGTGCCGGGGTGGGGCGGGTGAGGACCGGGGTGAGAGTTCCGGGCAGGTCGATGGCGGCCACGGTGCTCACCGGTGCGGTGTGGTCGGTCCCGGTGTGATCGTTCTCGGGGGTCGGGAGGTCCCCGTTCGGGTGCGGTGCCGGACCTCCGGAAACGGAGCCACCGGTGCCCGGATCGTCCGTCGCAGACACGAGATTCGCGGAGTGGCGCACGATCTCCTTGCGGATGGTGAGGAACCAGGCGAGTACGGCCGCGGTCAGACCCACGATGAGGGACAGGACCAGCGCGCGGTCGGCGATGTCGTCGGCCGGCACACCTGCGCCGCTCGCCGAGATCGACGGTGCGAGACCGATGACGTAGTCGGAGGCGAGTGCCATGCCCTGCCCGGAGATCGCAAGGGCGAGTGCGGCGCCGAGCGGCGGCAGCCCGGCCTTGATGGCCGCCGGGAGCAGCACGGCACCGATGAGTGCGAGGGCGGGTGTGGGCCAGAAGAACAGCGACAGCAGGTAGGTGACGACGAACAGCACGATGTAGGCGACGCGGCCGTTGATCATCCAGCGTCCGAAGGGACGCACCATGAGTTCGTCGGCGCCGATGGTGCGCATCGCCGCGAGCATCGATGTCACGGCGGCGATGACGACGAAGATCTCGAAGAGGGCTCCGCCGGCGGTGAGGGTGGCGCGGAAGACCGCCATGACGGCGGAGGCGACGTTGCCGTCGTAGGCGAGGGCGGTGGCGAAAGTGGCGACGACCGCCGGGATCAGGACGTTCTTGCGTAGTGCCATGGCGACGATCAGGCCGACCAGTCCGAGCAGGAAGACGATGTGCGCGACGGTCACGGGAGACTCCTCGACGTGTGAACATGCGGCGGGCGACGACCGTGGACGGATCGAAGGGCGCCGCGACATCGATGGGCGGCACCGCCGTCGTCGGCCGGAACATGTCGATCTTGAAGAGTCGGACAGGACTCGGCAATCGGCCGACAGACCACTCGCGACGGGAAAGAACTGTGCACACTGCACAATTCGTGACGGGGGTGTTTCGTCACGGATGCGGATGTGAACGCGTCGTCACGCCGGGGCCGGTGACCGAGGGGAACTCAGCGACGGGTGGCTGTCGCGCCGTGCAGCAACAGCAGGACGGCCTCCGACAGATCCGGCTCCGTACCCGTCGACAGGCGGCGCAGTTGTAGCCCGGTGATGGTCGCGACGACCGTCGGGGCGATCGCCTCCGGATCCGGCACTCCCAACGCCGAAAGGACGGAGACGGTCAACGCGTCGTACGCACGCCAGCAGCGTTCGGCGACCCGCCGCAGTTCCTCGTCGCGCCCCGCCTGCACGTAGAGCTCGAAGGGGGCGATGCGTTCGGCCGTGAAGGTCAGGTCGTGGGCGACGCGTTCGGTGAGTTCGGCGGCCTCCGTCAGCGACAGGACCCGGGATCGATACTGCTCGGCGAGCTCTCGCAGCCGCTCGGTCTCCTCGTCGACGAAGAACTCGAGCGCGGCGCGCAGCAGGTCGGCCTGGGTGGGGAAGTGTAGGTGATCGAACCGAGCGAGACCTCGGCGCGCGCCGCGATGCGCCGGTTCGTCACCCCGGCGACCCCGTCGGTGCCGACGAGATACAGGGTGGCGTGGACGATCCGCGAGCGGGTGTCGTCGCGTGTGGTCACCACCAGTGCTCCGGGGTGTGTTCGTGCCAGCGCAGCACCGATTCGAGTTGGGAGGCGAGGGACACCAGCAGCGGTTCGGAGTTCGCCGGGCCGAGCAGCTGGGCACCCACCGGCAGTCGCTCCTCGGTGAAACCCGCGGGGACGTTGATCGCGGGCCAGCCCAGCACGTTCCACGGCCACGCGTAGGGGCATGCGCCGGTGATGACCTTGTCGGTCGCCCAGCCACCGATGCCGTCGATCGCCGTCACCGGTAGCGGCGGGGTGGCGGTGGTGGGGGCGAGCACGACGTCGAACCGGTCGAAGATGCGGCCGACCCGACGGTGCAGGCGCGGTTCGATCGCGCGCGCCGCCCGCAACGGATAGCCGTGCAGGTACCGGCCGGTGCGGGCGTTGGCGCGGGTGCGCACGTCGGCGAGGGACGGGTCGGGCAGGCGGTACAACCAATCCTCGATACCGGCCATGGATCGCGGGAGGAAGGCGAGGCCGAACGTCATTCCGTAGTCGGGATCGGCGAGGGTCACCTCGTGGCCGAGATCACGCAGTACCGCGGCGAGTGCGGCGATGCGGGTGCGGACGCGGGCGTCGAGGCGGGTGGGTGTCGCGGTGAACGGGATCTTCAGCGACAGAGCGATGTTCAGTCTGCCGGGATCTCGTCCCACGGCGTCGGAGACGGTCAGCGGCGCGCACGTGTGCCGGTCGCGGGGTGGTTTCCGGACACGACGTCGAGGAGCAGGGCCGCGTCGGCGACCGTGCGGGCGAGTGGGCCGTGCGTGGTGAGTCCGTTGAAGGATTCGGCGTCGGGCCACATGGAGATCCGGCCGCGTTGCGCTTGATGCCGACGAGATTCGACCACGAGGCGGGGATGCGGACCGATCCGGCGCCATCGGATCCCAGGGCGGCCGGCACGAGTCCCGCCGCGACGGCCG
>LATQ01000001.1:398643-401402 GCA_001017865.1 Rhodococcus sp. IITR03 | reverse complement strand
TTGCGCCGCCAGGCCAGCGGCCTCGTCGCGGTGCACCTGCAGTGGCATCTCGAACGGCAACTGCGCTCGCTGCCCCTCGTCGAGCGCGTCGTCAACCGAACCTGCGACGGGGAACCGGGTTGATGACGTCGCCCGGGGTGTCCGGCAGGATGGGGACCGTGATTCGACGACGTACCACGCCCCCATCGCCTGAGCGGGTGATCCGGCCGCCCGACCCGCATCCGTCGGGCGCGCGACCTCCCGTGCTGCAACCCGAGCTGATCCCACAGCACGTGGCGCTCGTGATGGACGGCAACGGTCGATGGGCGCAGGAGCGCGGTCTGCCGCGCACCGCCGGCCACGAACGCGGCGAGGCCGTGCTGATGGACACGGTGTGCGGATGCATCGAGATGGGCGTCAAGTGGCTCTCGGCCTACGCCTTCTCCACCGAGAACTGGAAGCGCAGCCCCGACGAGGTCCGCTTCCTCATGGGCTTCAACCGCGACGTGATCCGCCGCCGTCGCGACGAGATGCACGAGATGGGGGTGCGGGTCCGGTGGGCCGGTCGCCGTCCCCGCCTGTGGCGCAGCGTGATCAAGGAACTCGAGATCGCCGAGGAACTGACGAAGGACAACGACGTCATGACCCTCACGATGTGCGTCAACTACGGCGGTCGCGCCGAGATCGCCGACGCCGCACGGGAGATCGCCCGCCGGGTCGCGGCAGGAGAACTCGATCCCGAACGCATCACCGAGTCGACCATTGCGCGGTACCTCGACGAGCCCGACATGCCCGACGTCGATCTGTTCCTGCGGCCCTCGGGCGAGCAGCGCACCTCGAACTTCCTGCTGTGGCAGTCGGCCTACGCCGAACTCGTCTTCCAGGACACGATGTTCCCCGACTTCGACCGACGCGATCTGTGGGCGGCGTGCGTCGAATACGCCTCGCGCGACCGGCGGTTCGGTGGTGTGAAGTGACGTCGCTGCGCGAGCGGATCGCGGGCGCGCTGACGCCCTTCGTCGACGTCCGCACCCCGTCGTCTGCCACCGACGGCGACGGCTCGTTCGGATTCGACTACGGCGCTGTGCCGTTCGCCCTGCAGGTCGTCACGCTCACCGAAGGACTCGACGTGGTCTCCATCACCGGAGTGCTCGCGTGGGATCTTCCGCTCGACGACGCCGTGCGCGGTCGGGTCGCGGCCGCCGCCGACGCCCTGCAGTTCGGCTCGGTCCACCTCATCGAACGCGAGACCGACGCCGACGTCGTGCTGCGGTACTCGTTCCCCGCGACCGGTCTCGACGACACGGCGCTGACCACCATGCTGCTGCTCGTGCTCGACGGTGCCGCCGACGCGCGCGGCGCCGTCGCCGGCACCCCCCGACCCCAAGGAGAATTCGTGACCACCACCGACATCGACGTCGAGACCACCACCGAGGAGGTCGTCGCCGCAGACGGGGCGCACGCCGTCGCGATCCCGACCGAGGACGACGACGCGCTGCGCGCTGCCGTGGTGGAGACGCTGTCGGAGATTCTCGAGGAAGCTCCCGAGCCCGACGAGGACGGCGAGATCCCGATCTGGATCGACGATGTGCTCACCTACGCGACCGTCGACGCCGAGGGCGGCTTCGTGCTGCTCACCACCTACCTGGTCGAGGGCATCACGGGTCGCACCCGGGCCGCCGAGGTCCTCGGCGACCTGCAGGTCGAGTTCCCCGAGGTGAAGTTCGTCCTCGACAAGGACCGGGTCACCGTCGAACTGCGGGTCGCAGCGTCGCCGCTCGTCCCGATCCATCTCGTGCGGGCCGTCGCGTCGCTCGTGCCGGTCGTCGAGCAGGCACGCGCACTGGCGCAGCGTCTCGGTGGCGAAGCGTCGGTCTTCGACGGTGAGGCCGAGGACGACGAGGAGAACCTGCTCGCCGACGGTTGCGGCTGTGATGACTGCGATTGCGGCTGACGGCCGCGGGCGGTCGGTTCAGCCTGAGCGAGGGCGCAATCGCGGCAGTTGCCGAAGATCTCGACGGTGTGGCTGACGTCGACGAAGCCGTTCGACTCGGCCACCTCGTGCGACCAGCGTTCGACCTCCGGGCCGTCCACCTCGACCGTGAAGCCGCAGTGGCGGCACACGAGATGGTGGTGGTGCCCGGAGGAGCACCGCCGGAACAGCGACTCGCCGCTGTCGGTGCGCAGCACGTCGACGCTGCCGACCTCGGCGAGCGACTGCAGGGTGCGGTAGACGGTCGTCAGGCCGATGCCCTCGCCGCGCTTGCGCAGCTCGTCGTGAAGGTCCTGGGCGGACCGGAATTCCTCGGTGTTGTCGAGCAGGTCGACGATGGCGCTGCGTTGACGGGTCGAGCGGACCCCCACGAGAGGTTTGCGGGTGGAGGTCACTGCGATCGTCCTTCCTGGGCGTGAGCGACGGCGTCGACGACGATGCGGGCGAGATGGTCGTCGGCCAGGTGGTAGAGCACTTCGCGTCCCGAGCGTTCGCCGCGCACGACGCCGGCGGTCTTGAGCACGCGGAGATGCTGGCTGATGAGCGGCTGGGTGACGCCGAGGGCGCCGACGAGCTCGTGCACGCAGCGGGCCGACTCGCGCAGTTCGAGCACGATCGAGATGCGGACGGGTGCCGACAGTGCGCGCAGCAGCTCACCGGCCGCAATCAGGGCGGCGGGGGAGACATCGACCGGGGACGGCAGGGCGTCGCTGCCGATCGGGCCGCGGGCGCGCTCGCCCGTGCTGCACTCGCGTGGATCGCGTCGATGCTCACGGGGGCTCCTCGG
>LATQ01000001.1:395716-398543 GCA_001017865.1 Rhodococcus sp. IITR03 | reverse complement strand
CGCGTGGATCGCGTCGATGCTCACGGGGCTCCTCGGGGCGGGGACGGCCGCCGGTCGGCGGGCCTTATTGCAAATCGATTCCATTTTGATATGCACAGTTGTGCATGTCAACCGGCGCGAATTCGAGCTGCGAACGAGGAGCGATAGGCTTACAGATCGACGCATGCTGCGAAAACCCGCATCGAAGATGGAGAAACCGAGTGGCACCCAAATCCAAGATCGATACCGTCGCCAACCTCGCCAAGCGCCGGGGCCTGGTCTATCCCTGCGGTGAGATCTACGGCGGCACCAGGTCCGCGTGGGATTACGGGCCGCTCGGCGTGGAGCTCAAGGACAACATCAAGAAGCAGTGGTGGCGCAACATGGTCACCAGCCGCGAGGACGTCGTCGGCCTCGACTCGTCGGTGATCCTGCCGCGTCAGGTCTGGGTCGCCTCCGGCCACGTCGGTGTCTTCAACGACCCGCTCGTCGAATGCCTGAGCTGTCACAAGCGCCACCGGCAGGACCACCTGCAGGAGGCTTACGCGAGAAGAACAAGCTCGACGACCCCGATGCCGTGCCGATGACCGAGATCGTCTGCCCGGACTGCGGCACCAAGGCCAGTGGACCGAGCCCCGCGACTTCAACATGATGCTCAAGACCTTCCTCGGCCCGATCGAGAGTGAGGAAGGCCTGCACTACCTGCGCCCCGAGACGGCGCAGGGCATCTTCGTGAACTTCGCGAACGTGCTCACCACCTCGCGCAAGAAGCCGCCCTTCGGCATCGGCCAGATCGGCAAGAGCTTCCGCAACGAGATCACGCCCGGCAACTTCATCTTCCGCACCCGCGAGTTCGAGCAGATGGAGATGGAGTTCTTCGTCAAGCCCGGCGAAGACGAGCAGTGGCACCAGTACTGGATCGACTACCGGATGAACTGGTACACCGATCTGGCATCAACAAGGACAACCTGCGCCTGTACGAGCACCCGCTCGAGAAGCTGTCGCACTACTCGAAGCGCACCGTCGACATCGAGTACCGCTTCCACTTCCAGGGCAGCGAGTGGGGTGAGCTCGAGGGCGTCGCGAACCGCACCGACTTCGACCTGTCGACGCACTCGAAGCATTCCGGCACCGACCTGAGCTTCTTCGATCAGGCCACCAACGAGCGCTACACGCCGTACGTCATCGAGCCGGCGGCCGGCCTGACCCGTTCGCTCATGGCCTTCCTCGTCGACGCCTACACCGAGGACGAGGCACCCAACGCCAAGGGCGGTGTCGACAAGCGCACCGTGCTGCGCCTCGACCGTCGCCTCGCACCGGTCAAGGCCGCCGTGCTGCCGCTCAGCCGTAACGCCGACCTGAGCCCGAAGGCCAAGGACCTCGCCGCGAAGCTGCGTCAGAACTGGAACATCGAGTTCGACGACGCCGGCGCCATCGGCCGCCGCTACCGTCGCCAGGACGAGATCGGCACCCCGTTCTGCATCACGGTCGACTTCGACACCCTCGAGGACCAGGCCGTCACGATCCGCGAGCGCGACACCATGGCGCAGGAGCGTGTGAGCCTCGACCAGGTCGAGGGCTACCTCGCGCAGCGCCTGATCGGCTGCTGACCGATCCGATCGACGCAGATGCCCTCCGGTCCATCGGGACCGGAGGGCATCTGTCGCTTCGTAGCCGGGTGTTCCGTAACGGTCAGGTCGCCGAGCGCCGATCGATGTACTCGAGATACCCGCGGCCGGAGATCTCCTCACCCCGCCAGGTCGCCGACCACGCGAAACCGGTGACGAATCCGGTGCCCAGTCCGTAGGTGAACGGGGTGTCCATGATCCCTTCGAGATCCAGCCAGGGACGACCGGCGGTGTCCTTCACCAGGAACCGGGTCCGGCTCGGCACCGGCATCGGGAGGCCGTAGGGAGTCGGCTCGGGTTCGTCGCGCAGTTCGAGTATCTCGAAGTCCACGTCCCGGAAACGGGTTCCGTAGCCGCTGCGGGTGCGCAGGATCGCCGTCGTCATGAAGGGTCGGGCACCGATCGCGTAGCGGCTCAACAGGATCTGCGTGTCGGCGTCGAGATCGACGATCTGGTAGACGAAATGGTCGAGCGGAGCCTTCGCCGCGGGCGGCAGGGGAGTGGACCGCATCAGATACGGGCTCGGCATCGCGCCGTACTCGAACGAGCACAGACCCTCGGCCGTGACGCTGCGACCCTCGTGGGTGAAGGTGCCTCGTATTCGGTGAGCAACCCGAAGTGCTTGTAGAGCGGGTTGCGGAAGAACCACGAGACCGTGTCCGTGTTGGTCAGTGTCAGCGCGACATCGACCGTTCCGAGCCGGCCCACGAGTTCGTAGTGGGGGTAGCGTCCGGTCAGGGTCAGATCGTCCCCGAATTTCACGAGCGACCCGTCCGGGGAGGACACGAAATCGTAGCCCGCGGCGTAGTTCCCGAAGTGCGCGGGATGCGACGCCGCCGTGCCGGTCACCACGGCGGCGTTGCGGCGCGGCGGCGCCACGAGCGCGTGGTCGTTGTCGAAGGCGAGCGACCCGGTCGCGCCGATCAGCGACATCATCGAGAAGAACCGGTGCGGCTCCGGCAGATCCGGGATCATGACGCCGTAGTGGACCCAGCCGAACCGGCGCGAGTCGACGTGCGGGCGCAGGATGTCGGGTTCGGAGAACGGTTTTCCGTCGGACGACGCGGCGGAATCCAACAGTCGGACGGTCGATCCGAGACCGGCACCCAGTGCGCGTGCTGCGATCGGGCGCATGGTCTAGAAGCGTCCTCCGCTCGATCCGCCGAAGCCGCCGCCCCCAGAAACCACCGCCGCCGAAGCCCGCCGCCACCGAAAACCGC
>LATQ01000001.1:394854-395616 GCA_001017865.1 Rhodococcus sp. IITR03 | reverse complement strand
GCTGCTCGCCGCCGTCCTCGTCGTCGGCGGCACGGCGCTGCGGTGTGGCAGGTCGCGCGGATCGACGACCGCACCCCCGCCGACGCCATCGTCGTGCTCGGTGCCGCGCAGTATTCGGGCACACCGTCGTCGGTCTTCGAGGCACGCCTCGAACAGGCTCTCAAGCTCTACGAAGCGGGAGTGTCGCCGCGGATCGTCACCGTCGGCGGCAAGCAGGAGGGCGACCTGTTCACCGAAGCCGCGGCGGGCAAGAACTATCTCGTCTCGCGCGGGGTGCCCGCCGAGTCGATCGTCGCCGTCGAGGAGGGTTCGGACACACTGCTCAGCGTCGAGGCCGTCAGCCGCGAGATGTCGGATCTGGGTCTGTCGTCGGTCGTGCTCGTCAGCGACCCGTGGCATTCGCTGCGCACCCGGACCATGGCGCGCGACGCCGGTCTCGACGCCTGGACCGCTCCCACCCGCCAGGGGCCGGCGGTGTTCACCCGCGAGTCGCAGCTGCACGGCATCGCCCGCGAGACCGGCGCGTTGATCTGGTACCAGATCACCCACTTCTCCGCCGATTTCCCGTACACGGCGCAGCAGTGAGGCGGAACGTAGGGTCTTCGGTGACGGAAGGCAGTGTGATGCAGGGCTACAGCGAACACGATCTCGAACGGCGCGTCGCCGAGCCGCGCAAGACCTCGGCGCTCGCCGGGTCCGAGGGAGCGGCATCCGAGCGGACCGCCTTCGCACGCGACCGTGCGCGCCGTTGCAGCACTGCGC
>LATQ01000001.1:387094-394754 GCA_001017865.1 Rhodococcus sp. IITR03 | reverse complement strand
GCAACCGACGGGAATCAACACACCTGTTCTGTCTCAGACAGGTTGACAACTTCCGTCGGCGCGGTGCATCTGTCCGCGGGACGCGCTGACGCACTCGCCGGTGTGGGTTGCGCCGGACCGTCGTGCCGGGCAGTCTGCCGCGCGGCTTAGACTCGTCTCGTGGCCGGCCGTATTTCAGACAGAGACATCGCGGCCATTCGCGACCGCGTGCGCATCGAGGACATCGTCGGCGAGTACGTCGCACTCAAGCGCGGGGGCGCCGACTCGCTCAAGGGCCTGTGCCCTTTCCACGACGAGAAGTCCCCGTCCTTCCACGTGCGGCCCAATCACGGGCACTACCACTGCTTCGGCTGCGGTGAGGGCGGCGACGTCTACTCGTTCCTGCAGAAGATCGAACACGTCAGCTTCGTCGAGGCCGTCGAGCAGCTCGCCGAGCGTGTCGGCTACACACTGAACTACGAGGGTGGCGGTCCATCCGTCCAGCGCGACCGGGCACGCGTGCCCGGCTGGTCGCGGCGAACGCGGCCGCTCAGCAGTTCTATGCCGAGCAACTGCGCACGCCCGACGCCCAGGCCGCCCGCGACTACCTGACCGAGCGCAACTTCGACCAGGCGGCCGCCGAGACGTTCGGCTGCGGCTACGCACCCGCCGGCTGGGACGCGCTCACCAAGCACCTCCTCGGCCGGGGCTTCGACTTCTCCGAACTCGAGGCCGCGGGACTGTCCCGGCAGGGACGGCGCGGCCCGATCGACCGTTTCCACCGGCGGCTGCTGTGGCCCATCCGCAATCTCGCGGGCGACGTCATCGGCTTCGGTGCCCGCCGTCTGTACGACGACGACCAGATCACCGCCAAGTACATGAACACACCGGAAACGGTGCTGTACAAGAAATCTCAGGTGTTGTTCGGTCTCGATCTCGCCAAGCGCGAGATCGCCAAGTCTCACCAGGCCGTGATCGTCGAGGGCTACACCGACGTCATGGCCATGCATCTGGCCGGCGTGAAGACCGCGGTCGCCGCGTGCGGCACGGCCTTCGGTGACGAACATCTCGCGCTGTTGCGTCGCCTGCTCATGGACGACAGCTTCTTCCGCGGTGAGGTCATCTACACCTTCGACGGCGACGACGCCGGTCGCGCGGCGGCGATGAAGGCGTTCGAGGGCGACCAGAAGACCGCCGCGAAGACCTACGTCGCGATCGCCCCCAAGGGCATGGACCCGTGCGAGCTGCGGCAGCAGTCGGGCGACGGCGCGGTGCGCGACCTCGTGGCCCGCCGCACCCCGATGTTCGAGTTCGTCGTGAAATCGATTCTCGCCGAACACGACCTCGACACCGTCGAAGGTCGCGTCGAGGCCCTGCGCCGATGTGTCCCCGTCGTGGGCCGGATCAAGGACCGCACGATCCGCGACAACTATGCGGTGCAACTCGCGCACTGGACGGATGGGACGACATCCCCACCGTGCGCCGGCGCGTGCAGGAGGAAGCGCGACGGGGAGTCCGTGCACCGGAAGCTAGGACGCGGCCTGCAACGGCCACGGCGGAGCCCGTGTCGGCCCTGCGACGCCCCCGCCCCAACGATCCGACGCTGTGCCACAGCGCGACGCGCTGAAGGCCGCGCTGCAGTATCCCGGCATCGCCGGGACCGTCTTCGACTCCCTGCCGCCGGAAACCTTCACCGACCCCGCCTACGCGGCCGTACGGCAGGCCGTCGCCGACGCCGGTGGAACCGCAGCGGGGCTCGGGGGAGCCGAATGGGTCGATGCCGTCGGCAGGGCCGCGACCGACCCCGTCGCGCATTCGCTCGTGATGGAACTCGCCGTCGAACCGGTCCCCGCCGAAGAGGACCGGCTGCCGCGCTACATCGGTGGCGTGCTGGCCCGACTGCAGGAGGTCTGGGTCGGCGAGCAGGTGGCCGAACTGAAGTCCAAACTGCAGCGGATCTCCCCGGCCACCGAGTCCGAGGAGTTCCACGCCTTGCTCGGCGACCTCATGGCGCTCGAACAGTACCGGCGGAGCCTGCTCGACCAGGCCATCGGTGACGGCCTGGCCGGCTGACCGTCTACTTCTTCAACTGGTCCGCGGGATCATGATTGTCGTCGTCTCGTCGATGGGCTTCATCGGCTCGAGCTTGGGCTGAGGACTGAGCGAATCGGCGAGCTTCTGCCGGCCCACCTCGATCGCCTTCTTCGTGACGGGCTCGCGGCCACCGCCTTGGCCGTCTTGCTGATCTGTTCGTACCTCGCGCGACCCGCTCGGGTGCCGAGTACGTATCCCGCAGCGACCCCGACCAGCAAACCCATCAATGTGTTGTCCTTCCACCCGTGACTGCGTCGTCCCCATCCTGCCCGATGACCCCGCAGCATGCCCACAAGCAGGCGATTTGGTGCTGCGGTGGGTGGGACGCTATGGTTTTTCACGCACCGGGGGAAACCGCGGAGCGCCGCAGGACAATCCCCTGTAGCTCAATTGGCAGAGCATTCGACTGTTAATCGAACGGTTGCTGGTTCGAGTCCAGCCGGGGGAGCGCCTACAGAATCTCCACCGTCACGGGTGGGAGGATTCTGTGCTTCCGGGGCGCCTATGCGGCAGAACATCCACCGATGTGATCTCTGTTACTCCGCACCCGGCAGAGTGTTGCACGCTGTGTCCGGGTAGCATTCGATCGCGCCGTGCGAGCAGTGCGGCACTGTGCGACGCGTGTCGTCGCGACGGGGCGGTAGCTCAGTCGGTTAGAGCCGCGGACTCATAATCCGCTGGTCGCGGGTTCGAGCCCCGCCCGCCCCACATCCTCCGCTCGTGGCCGCGAGATGTTCCTCCTTCTCGGAACGGTAGCGTTCGACCCCATGAGCACCCTTCGAGAAGTCGGCGAGCGCGAGGCGTGGCGTTGCTGGTTGTGCGACGAGCCCGTGGACCCCGACATGTCGGTCAACGACCCGCGAGGTCCCAGCATCGACAGCATCAACACCGCCAAGAAGGGTGGCAAGGGAAAGGGCGGAGTCGAGCGGCTCGCGCACCGCGCCTGCAACACCAAGAAGGGTGCCGTCAAACCCGTCGTGCCGTGGCCCGACCGGCTGTTCGTCGTCGACCCGGCGCCCATCATCGGCGTCGTCGAGCAGCTCATGCGCAAGGGTGGTCGCGTCGCCGTCGCTCGGTGTCCCGAGAAGTCGGACGCGGAGGAAGCCTCCGAGTGGCTCCTCGACCGCTTGTCGCGCCTCGAGCCGGGAGTACGGTTCGACACCAGGATCGAGCCGGCCGGCGGCGGCTACCTCCTCGTGCTGACGGCCTAGCCGGGAGCCAGCACCAGTCCGGAGTGATCCGGTGACTCGACGGAGACCTCGACCTCGGTGAGCACCGTTCCGTCGTCTTCCAACAGCGTGTAGCGACCCGGCATGAGACCGGTGAACAGGAACCAACCCTCGTTCGTGGTGACGATGCTGCGGTCGATGTACTGCTCGCACACGTCCAGGCCGATCAGTCGAACCGTGGTGGACGGATGGAAGGCGCCTCCGATCCGCCCGTTCGCCACCGATCCGATCGCAGCCGGTGGATCCGGGTGGTCGCCGAGTTCGTCCGGACGCCAGGCGGGCGCGCCGTCCGGCGGCGCACACGCCGGGACCGAGGAGTGCGACGACCGGGCATGCGCGACCGTCGGGTCGGTCCCGTCCACGGAGACGGGCTGATGTGTCGTCGCCGCGACGAGTACCCCTGCTCCCGCTGCGGTGATCAACATCCATCGGGTTCTTCGGATCGTTCCCCTGTGCAGCAACGGATCCACCTCCTCTCCGTAAGAGAACTTAGGAAAGTTGTTCTCGCCGAGGGTTATTCGGAACCGATGCTTCGGTGGATCGTGACGATACCCGGCGGGGACGCGCAGGGCTATCGTCCGTGGAGGTGACACGAAGCGGCGGAATGTAACGGTCGGGTTGTCGAACCGCCGAAGTCGGTTGTTGGCACAACGATTCGGTCTAGTTTCGGACGAGGACGGTAGTCGGAGGGGTGCATTCCGCCTCCTGGACGGCAGATCCGGTTGCACTGTTGTGTTCGGACAATGCGGTTCCGAACGGTCGGTTCCGGAAATAATCGCCCCGGGGCCGGGCGTTGTGCGGTTTCGTCGGCGTACTCACCGGCACCGAGTTGCTCGAAGCGGACTGCGGAACGAGGGAGCACATGACGGTCGACGAGAAACCGACGACGCTCCGCCGGGCGTCCGATCTGCTGGCAGGGGTTCGTGACGGCACGGACGACGACACGCTCGCGGCAGGCGTCGTACTCGCGGCGACCTGATCGCTCTGGTCTGGGCCAACCTCGGCGACTCGTACGAGGCGTTCTGGCACACGCCGCTCAGCATCAGCATCGGCGACTACGGCATCGACCTCGATCTCAAACACTGGGTCAACGACGCCGTCATGACGCTGTTCTTCTTCGTCGTCGGCCTCGAGGTCAAACGCGAGCTCACCATGGGGGAGCTCACCGACCGGACGCGCGCCGCGGTCCCGCTCGTGGCCGCGATCGCGGGTCTGGCGCATCCGCAGCCTGTTCCTGCTGCTCAATCCCAGCGGGGAGGCCGCGGGAGCGTGGGGTGTGGTCGTGTCCACCGACACCGCCTTCGTGCTCGGTGCGCTCGCGTTGGTCGGGCCTCGGTGCCCGGCCCGATTGCGCGTGTTCATCCTCACGCTGGCCGTGGCCGACGACATCGGCGCCCTCGCCATCATCGCCTTCGTCTACACCGACAACTTGCAGCCGGTCTACCTCATACCCGCGGCGATCGGACTACTGCTGATCCTGCAGTTCCGCCGACTCGAGGTGTGGCGGGGCGTCGTCTACTTCGTGGTCGCAGCAGGGACATGGGTGGCGTTCTACGAATCCGGTGTGCACCCCACCCTCGCCGGTGTGCTGATCGCGTTGATCCTTCCCGTCTATCCGCCGCGCCGCAGCGAAGTGGAGCGCGCCGGCGAACTCACGCGGGCGTTCCGTCAATCGCCCAACTCCGACTACGCGCGCGCCGCGCAACTCGGGGTGCTCCGCGCGGTGTCCGTCAACGAGCGGCTGTTGCGGCTCTACCAGCCGTACACGGCGTTCCTCGTCGTGCCGATCTTCGCCCTCGCCAACGCGGGTGTGGTGATCTCCGCCGAGACCGTCGGCATTGCCATCCGATCGCCGATCACGTGGGGGGTCGTCCTCGGTCTGGTCGTCGGCAAACTCGTAGGCATCACCGCGGCCACCGCCGTCTTCTCGAGTCTGCGGCCGGGCAGCCTGCCGCCGGGACTCACCCTCTCGCGTGTCGGTGGGGGTGCCGCGCTCGCCGGCATCGGATTCACGATCTCCCTGTTCATCGTGGATCTGGCAATCGAATCTCCCGAAGCAGCCAACGACGCCCGGATAGGCGTACTCCTCGCGGCGGTTCTCGCCACCGCAGTGGGCTGGGCGTTGTTCCGGCTGTCC
Organism: Rhodococcus sp. IITR03; assembly: GCA_001017865.1. The sequence continues at coordinate 389,315 of LATQ01000001.1, read as the reverse complement.
GACCGCCTGCATCCGCCGCAAGGACCGGCCGGGCTCGTGCTGCTGCGTCCGGTGGACCCGGACCGCGACCACGTGCGGGGACCGGTCGACGCTCCGCTCACACTCGTCGAGTACGGCGACTTCGAGTGCCCGTTCTGCAGCAAGGCCACCGGCAGCATCCGCGACGTGCACAAACACTTCGGCGACGACCTGCGGTACGTCTTCCGGCACCTGCCTCTCGACGAGCCGCATCCGCACGCGCGTTTCGCCGCCGAAGCGGCCGAGGCCGCCGCGGCGCAGGGGCGGTTCTGGGACATGCACGACCATCTGTTCGCCAACAGCGACGCCCTGTCCCGCGACGAGATCTACGAACACGCACAGCAGTTGGGTCTCGATATCGACCGGTTCGACGAGGACCTGCGCCTCGGACGGCACCGGCACCGTGTCGAGGACGATGACCTCGACGCCGAGACCAGCGAGGTGTTCGGAACGCCGACCTTCTATCTCGGCGTCACCGGCTCGGATCTGACCCGGCACATCGGCCCTTTCGACGCGGGGACGCTGATCCGCAGGCTCGAAGAGGTGCGCGAGGGGTGACGCGATTCGGGTGGATCCGACCCCGGAAAGCGGGGTTGGATCCACTGAAATCGTGGCGGCTCTTACCGGATGGCGGGTCCGGCCTCCGCGGATCCGGTCGGTAACAGGCCGGCCAAGCTGGCGAGGAGCGTTTCCCAGCGGCATTCCGCGGAGATCGACGCGAAACGGCACCCGGAGTAGTCCTCCGTGGGGAGCGTAGGTCTGCCGGGATCTGCGTACGCCGTGGCCGGCATTGCGAGGGCGATTGCGGCACAACCGAGCACGCCCGCGGCGAATCGCTTCATGAAGACCTCGAATCTCTCGTACGAACCTTCGGGGAAATCATTCCCCCGTGGGTCGCACCCCGCCATTCGAGACGAGCGGTTCGAGCCCGTCGAGGACGCGCCGCAGCCCGAACTCCCAGGCGTGCTCCGGGCTGTAGGCGGCATTCATCGCTTCGCCGGCCACCGCACCCACCCGCTGCGCGAGCGGGTGGGTGTCACCGAGATAGTGCGCCAATCGCTCGTTCCACCTGACCCAGGCCTCGGCGATGTCGGCGGCGTGCGGATCGGGACGTCGCGCTCGCGCCGCACCGCGCACGAAGTCCGCGACGAATGTGAGTGCAGCATCGCGATCGATGTCGCCGAGGGATGTCCCGTCGAAAGCGTGGAGTTCGTGGTCGTACTTCGCGATCGTGCCGGGGCCGAGGGCTGTGCGCTGATCGTTGACGTCCAGCAGCCACCAGTGTGCGGCGTAGTGCTCGAGTTCGGATTCGGCGACCTGCCGTACCCGATCCCGCCACGACGGGGACTCGTAGGGCGGCCGGGGTTGCCGGGCGTGGACCCGGTCGACCATGAGGACGAGGAGGTCGTCGCGCGACCGACGTGGGTGTAGAGGGCCATGGCGGAGACACCCAGATCGGTCGCGAGGCGACGGATCGTCACCGCGTCGAGGCCCTCCGCGTCGGCGACGGTGACGGCCGCGTCCACCGCGGATGTGGTGGTGACCTTGGCTTTCGGGCCGCGGGAACCTCCGGTCGGCGCGTCGGGATGCTCGCGCCACAGCAGGTCGATCAGGTCGCGCGCCATAAATGCCTCCCGAAAACTCGTTCTCGGGATTACTCTATACTTCGTACAATGTTTCTGCCCCGGGGAGGTCCTATGAAAATCACGTCCACAGCACTGTCGCTCAACGTCGCCGACACGGCCGCATCGGCCGATTTCGCGATCCGGCACTTCGGTTTCACCGAGGAGATGTCGGCGGACGGATTCGTCTCGTTGACTCACCCGGATGCAGGATTCAACATCGTGTTCCTGCGTACCGGGCTGTCGACCTTCAAGCCGGAATCCGTCGCCGGACCAGCCGGTCAGGGCATGCTCATCGCCTTCGTCGTCGACGACGTCGACACCGAGTTCGCGCGCATCGCGGAAGCCGGTGCGACGGTGGTGACCAAGCCGGAGACCGAGCCGTGGGGCGAGCGGTACTGCCAGTTCGCCGATCCCAACGGGATCATCTGGCAGCTCGTCCACTGGGTCTCGGAACCGGCCTGACCACGCGACGTTTCAGTCGAGGCAGAATTCGTTGCCTCGGGGTCGGCCATGACGATGTGGCCGGCCCCGAACGGCGGCGCCGGGTCGTGGCGTTCCAGGCGCGTGGGCGCCGCGCG
>LATQ01000001.1:381768-386994 GCA_001017865.1 Rhodococcus sp. IITR03 | reverse complement strand
GGTCCAGGGGGAGACCTCGACGAGGTCTTTTCCCCTCGCGTCCGTGACGAAGCCGCTCGTGGCGTACGCCGCGCTCGTGGCCGTCGAGGAGGGCGCGATCGAGCTCGATCAGCCTGCGGGCCCCGAGGGGTCGACGGTGCGGCATCTGCTCGCCCACGCCTCGGGTCTGGCGTTCGGTGAGCGCACGGTGCAGACCGAACCCGAGCGGAAGCGGATCTACTCGAGTGCGGGCTTCGAAGTGCTCGCCGAACTCGTCGAGACGGAAACCGGTATCGAGTTCCCGGAATACCTCCGGCAGGCGGTCTTCGAGCCGCTGGGCATGCCGTCCTCGTCCTGCCGGGGCGGCCGGTCACGGGGCGCAGTCGTCGGTCGCCGATCTCGCACTGTTCGCGCGCGAGCTGCTCGATCCCGTTCTGGTCTCGTACGAAACCCTCACCGAGGCGACCAGCGTGCAGTTCCCCGGTCTGAACGGACTCGTGCCCGGATACGGGATGTTCAAGCCCAACGACTGGGGTCTCGGATTCGAGATCCGGGGCGAAAAGAACCCGCATTGGACCGCCACCGGTAATTCACCGCGTACTTTCGGTCATTTCGGTCAATCGGGCACATTCATTTGGGTAGATCCCGAAATTTCCGTCGCCGCTGTGGTACTTACTGATCGTGCCTTCGGAGACTGGGCGAAACCGCTCTGGCCTGCCGTCGGAGACGCGATCATCACCGAATTCACATAAACCTCTCTGGTTCGCTGGCGAAACACACGCCACACGGGCACACTTGTACGCAGCCTGCATGGAGAAGCCTTGGCCGACGAAGGTCGTTGGGGAAGACGTCCTGGTCGAACCGGAGGTGAATGTATGCGCGCATCCAACCAATTTGCGGATGCCACGGCGGGGGTGATCTATGTCCACTCCTCACCGGCGGCGGTGTGCCCGCACATCGAGTGGGCACTGGCCGACATCCTCGACTGCGGCCCGATCTCGCGTGGACGGGCCAGCCCGCCGCACCGGGGCTGCTGCGCACCGTGCTCGACTGGGTCGGGCCCGTGGGCACGGCGCGCGACTGGCCGACGTGCTGCGGTCGTGGCCGATGCTCCGCTTCGAGATCACCGAGAACCCCAGCGAGGGCGTCGACGGCGAACGCTTCAGCTACGTCCCCCGACTGGGTCTGTGGCGCGGATGCACCAGCGCCAACGGCGACATCGTCGTAGGAGAGATGCGTCTGCGCGCCATGCTGTCCTCCGCCGATGTCACGAGCGAACTGCACCGCGCGCTCGGAACGGCATGGGACGAAGAGCTCGAGCCGTACCGCAGCGGCGACGAAGGCGCGCAGGTGACGTGGCTCCGCCGGGACGTCGGCTGACCGCGGTCCGACACGACCGGAACGCACCCCCACATCTTCCTGATACGGGAACACCGGCACCGCTCCGAGGAGCGATGCCGGTGTTCTCGTGCTGTGTCCGGATCAGAGCGGAATGTTCTTGTGCCGTCCGCGAACCGCGGGTGCGGCGGCGAGCGCGGCGGCCAGGGTGCTCCGCGTGGTGGCGGGATCGATCATCTCGTCGACCACACCGATCGCCATCGCGCGCCCGACGCCACCGGCGATCGCCTCGTGTTCGGCGGCGAGACGATCGTGCAGCGCCTCACGCTCCTCCTCGGGAGCCGCGGCGAGGGCCTTCTTGTGGAGGATGCCCACAGCGGCTTTCGCGCCCATCACGCGACCTCGGACTCCGGCCATGCGTAGACGGCGGTGGCCCCGAGCGCCCGGGAGTTCATCGCGATGTACGCGCCGCCGTAGATCTTGCGCGTCACGAGCGTGACGCGGGGAACCTTCGCCTCGGCGAACGCGTGGAGCAGCTTGGCGCCGCGTCGCACGACGCCTCCCACTCCTGGCTCACGCCGGAAGGTAACCGGGCACGTCGACGATGACGACGAGCGGAACACCGAAGGCATTGCACATCCGCACGAAACGCGCTGACTTCTCGGCGCTCTCGGAGTTGAGGCAGCCGCCGAGACGGAGCGGGTTGTTGGCGATGACGCCAACGGTGCGGCCGCCGAGACGGCCGAATCCGGTGACGATGCTGCGGGCCCAGCCGGCCTGCAGTTCCTCGAAGGAGGACTCGCCGTCGACGTTGTCGACCAGCTGGTGGACGATCGGCCGCACGTCGTATGCGCGTCGCGGCGACGCAGGCATCAACGCCCGCAGGTCGGTGTCGCCGAGCGCGGCTGCGGCGACATCGAATTCACCCTGTTCGGCCAGCATCGACACCAGACGGCGGGCGCGGTGCAGGGCGTCGGCCTCGTCGTGCGCGGCGATGTGCGCGACACCGGACTTCTTGGTGTGCGTGTCGGGGCCGCCGAGCGACTCCATGTCGACCTGCTCACCGGTGACGCTGCGGACCACGTCCGGTCCGGTGACGAAGACACGGCCTCGGGGGCATGATGACGATGTCGGTCAGGGCCGGGCCGTAGGCGGCACCGCCGGCCGCGAAGCCGAGAACGACGGAGATCTGGGGGATCAGACCGGACGCGCGGACCATGGCCTCGAAGACCAGGCCGACGGCGTGGAGGCCTCGACGCCCTCGGCCAGACGCGCGCCACCGGAGTGGAAGATGCCGACCACGGGGATCTCGTGGTCGATGGCGTGGTCGATGGCGGAGACGATGTGCTTGCATCCCTCGACGCCCATGGCTCCGCCCATGACGGTGGCATCGGAGCAGTATGCGACGGTGCGGATGCCGTCGACCTCGCCGACGGCGGCGAGGACGCCCGACTTGTCGCGGGTGTGCAGCAGTTCCAGGCTGCCCGGGTCGAACAGTTTCTCGAGACGGGCCAACGGATCTCTCGGGTCCACCGTCGTCTCACGCGGGGTGGCTGGATCCAGGATGGTCATCGGGTGCTCCTCGGGCAGACGCGGTGGTGGTGGGCTGCGGTGGAGGCTCCGGGTGGAGCCTCCACCGCATGGGGCGGACCGGCGTCGACGGTCAGGCGCGACCGAATGCGAGCGCCACGTTGTGCCCACCGAAACCGAACGAGTTGTTCAGCGCGAAATCGATCCGGCCGGAACGTGGTTCGCCCTTGACCACGTCGAGATCGATCTCTGGATCCTGGTTCTCGAGATTCAGCGTGGGCGGGATGACCCCGTCACGCAGAGTCAGGACCGTGAGTACTGCTTCGAGTGCACCCACCGCACCGATCGAATGACCGAGCGCGGACTTGGGGGCGTAGATCGCGGCGTGGTTGCCACGGCCGCGTTGATGGCCTTGGCTTCGGCCACGTCGCCGATCGGGGTGGCCGTCGCGTGCGCGTTGACGTGCCCGATGTCGGCTTGGTGAGCCCGGCGGTCTCGATCGCCCGCCGCATGGCCCGAGCCGCTCCCGTACCTTCCGGGTCGGGGGCGACGATGTGGTAACCGTCGGAGGTGATGCCGGCGCCGAGGATACGAGCGTGGATGGTCGCTCCGCGTGCCTTGGCGTGCTCCTCGCTCTCGAGGACCATCAGTGCGCCGGCCTCGCCGAAGACGAAACCGTCGCGGTCCTTGTCGAACGGACGCGAGGCGCCCTTCGGGTCCTCGTTGCGGGTGCTCAGCGCCCGCATCATCGCGAAGCCCGCGGTGGCGACCGCGTCCAGCTGACCCTCGACACCACCGGTGACGACGATGTCGGCGTCGCCGAAGGCGATCATGCGGTACGCGTTGGCGATCGCCTCGGATCCGGACGAGCACGCCGAGACCGGGGTGATGACCCCGGCGCGGGCACCGAGTTCGAGCCCGACGGTGGCCGACGGTCCGTTCGGCATGATCATCTGCACCGCGAAGGGCGAGACCTTGCGGTAGCCGCCGACACGGAGCTTGTCGACGGCGTCGATGAGCGACTCGCCGCCACCGAGGCCCGTACCGATGACCACACCGAGACGGTCCTGGTCGACCTCGGGGCTGCCGGCGTTCTGCCAGACGGTGCGCCCGAGGGTGAGCGCGAGGCGCTCGACGAAGCTCATGCGACGGAGTTCCACGCGGGACAGTCCCTCGTCGGGGCTGACCTTCAGGGTTCCGCCGATGCGCACCGGGAGGTCGAACTCGTCGACGAAACCGCCGTCGATGGTGCCGATCCCGCTCTCACCGGCCAGCAGTGCTTTCCAGGTGGCGTCCACGTCGCCGGCGATCGACGTCGTAGCCGCGAGGCTGGTGACGACGACGTTGCGGAGTGCCCGAGGAGAAGGGGAGGTCACAGCAGAACTCATTCGTTGTCGTTCGTGGCCTGAACGCCTGCGGCCTCGAGCTTCTGGATGTAGTTCACGGCGTCACCGACGGTGCGCAGACCGGCGAGATCCTCGTCGGGGATCTTCACGCCGTACTTGTCCTCGGTCTGGACGGCGATCTCGACCATGGACAGCGAGTCGATGTCGAGGTCGTCGACGAAGGACTTGTCGACGGTCACCTCGGAGGGCTCGATGCCGGTGACCTCTTCGATGATCTCGCGAGACCGGCGATGATTTCTTCCTGGGTGGCGGCCACGATGTGGCTCCCTTCTCGATCTGTCGACTATGTCGTTCGAAACCGGCCGGATGTTTCCGGCCGGGGGTCCGGGGAGTTCCCGGTGAGGTGCCCGTGCTGTGCGACGGCGCGCGCAGCAACCTAACCGAGTTGAAGACTTTCGGCCAGAGCGGAGATCTCCGCGGGGGTCTTGAGGCGACGGTGGGCGTGCCGCGCATCTCGCGCTTGGCGATGCCCACCAGCGTGCCGGCGGGGGGAAGCTCGACGATCCGGCTCACCTGCGCCTCGCGCAGGTAGGCGGTGCACAGGTCCCACCGGACGGGCCGGGTGACCTGGGCTGCGAGACGTTCGAGGGCGTCGGCTCCGGAGGTGACGGGCTTGCCGTCGTAGTTCGACAGCAGCGTGTGCGTCGGATCCGAAGGTGTGATCTTCGCCGCGGCGGCAGCCACGGCGTCCTGGCGGGTGCCATGAATCGGGTGTGGAAGCACCGGCGACCGGCAGGGCGCGGACGCGGGCCTTCTCGGGCGGGTTCGCAGCGAGTTCCTCGCCCGCGCGCCTCAGGCGCCCGGCTGCGACGATCTGACCGGCCGCATTCATGTTCGCGGGGGTCAGATCCAACTCGGCGAGGCGCGCGAGCACCTCGTCCTCGGCGCCGCGAGAACGGCGGACATTCCGGTGGGTTCGAGCGCGCAGGCGCGGGCCATCTCGGCTCCGCGGACGGCGGCGAGGGCGACGGCC
>LATQ01000001.1:372870-381668 GCA_001017865.1 Rhodococcus sp. IITR03 | reverse complement strand
CGTAGACCGCCGCGGCGGCGAAACCGAGCTCGCGCCCGTAGCGCAGGATCGCCTCGGTGAGCGCCACGAGCTGTTCCTCGTTGCGGGCGAGGGCCGGCAGCCACTGCTCGAAGAACTCCATCGCCGCGCGGACCATGTCCACCGTCTGACGCAGCGTCAGCCGCCGGGCGAGATCCTGCGGGATCATCTGGAAGGCGTCGAGGCTGAACCGCAGGTCGCTGTCGGGATTGCGCACCCACTCGAGGAAGTCGACCACCGATGTCTGGATGACCAGCTGCACGGTCGACCGTTGCGACGCGTCGAGATCGGCGAAGAAGGGCAACTGCTCCTGCATGACGTGCACCGCTTCGGTGGACAGTCGCCCCGAGAACTGTTTGACCCGACGGAGCAGCGCGTCGGGGAGCGGTGCCCGCTCGGGACGGGACGGCGGTACCGGGCGCTCCCTGTGAACGCCCGGTACCTGCCCGATCCGGCGGGGTTGCGGCTCGTCGACCATGGGACGAAAGTACCCGGCGGCCGCGAGCCGGCCGGTCACGCCACTCGGACGTGACCGGCGGAGGGATCAGGCGACGCCGGATCCGCCATCGAGACCGGGGCGGCCGTCACGTCGTCGATCTTGTAGGTGCGGGCCGCCTCGACGGCTCTCACGATCGATCGCGCCCTCGCGGCCGAGCGCCGAGAGCACCGCGACCACCGTGGACTCGGCGTCGATGTTGAACACGCGGCGGGCGGCGCCACGGGTGTCGGAGAAGCCGAAGCCGTCGGCGCGAGCACCGTGTAGTCGCCCGGAACCCACTTGCGGATCTGATCGGGCACCGCGCGCATCCAGTCGGACACCGCGACGAACGGACCCGCCGCATCGTTGAGCACCGACGCGACGTACGGCACCGGAGCTTCCTCACCGGGATTCAGCAGCGCCTGCCGGTCGCACTCGACGCCGTCGCGACGCAGCTCGCCCCACGAGGTGACGGACCAGACATCCGCGGACACGCCCCACTCGTCGGCGAGGATCTCCTGCGCACGCAGCGCCTCGGGCATCATCACGCCCGAGACCAGGATCTGCGCCTTCGGGCCCGACTCCTGGCCCCGCTTGTACAGGTAGATGCCCTTGAGCAGCCCCTCGATGTCGAGGTCCTCCGGCTCGGCCGGCTGCGAGTACGGCTCGTTGTAGATGGTGATGTAGTAGAAGACGTCCTCGCCACCGAAGCCGTCGACACCCTCCGTGCCGCCGTACATCCGCCGCAGACCGTCGCGGAAGATGTGGCGATCTCGTAGGAGAACGCCGGGTCGTAGGTGACCGCGGCCGGGTTGGTCGACGCGAGCAGCAGCGAGTGCCCGTCGGCGTGCTGCAGGCCCTCACCGGTCAGCGTCGTGCGACCGGCCGTCGCGCCGAGGACGAAACCGCGTGCCATCTGGTCGGCCGCCGCCCACAGGCCGTCGCCCGTGCGCTGGAAACCGAACATCGAGTAGAAGATGTACACGGGGATCATCGGCTCGCCCTGCGTCGCGTAGGACGTCCCGACCGCCGTGAACGACGCCGTCGAACCGGCCTCGTTGATGCCCTCGTGCAGGATCTGGCCGACCTCGCTCTCCTTGTAGGCGAGCATCAGATCGGCGTCGACCGAGGTGTACAGCTGACCGTTGCGGTTGTAGATCTTCAGCGACGGGAACCACGAGTCCATACCGAAGGTGCGGGCCTCGTCCGGGATGATCGGCACGATGCGCTTGCCGATCTCCTTGTCGCGCAACAGTTCCTTGAGCACGCGGACCGTCGCCATGGTGGTGGCGACCTCCTGCTTGCCCGAACCCTTGCGGACGACGTCGTAGGTCTTCTCCGCGGGCAGCGCCAACGGCTTCGCGGCGGTGCGGCGCTCCGGCAGGAAGCCGCCGAGGGCCCGGCGACGCTCGAGCATGTACTGGATCTCGGGCGACTCGAAGCCGGGGTGGTAGTACGGCGGCATCTTCGGATCCTTCTCGAGCTCGGCATCCGAGATCGGGATCCGCTGGACGTCGCGGAAGTACTTGAGGTCCTCGAGGGTGAGCTTCTTCATCTGGTGGGTCGCATTGCGGCCCTCGAAGTGCTTACCGAGCGTGTAGCCCTTGATGGTGTGCGCGAGGATCACCGTCGGCTGACCCTTGTGCTCCATCGCCGCCTTGTAGGCCGCGTAGATCTTGCGGTAGTCGTGGCCGCCGCGCTTGAGGTTCCAGATGTCCTGGTCGGACAGGTCCTTGACCAGCTCCTTGGTCCGCGGGTCGCGGCCGAAGAAGTGCTCGCGCACGAACGCGCCGTCGTTGGCCTTGTACGTCTGGTAGTCGCCGTCGGGAGTGACGTTCATGAGATTGACCAGCGCGCCGTCCTTGTCGGCGTGCAGCAGGGCGTCCCACTCACGGCCCCACACGACCTTGATGACGTTCCAGCCGGCGCCGCGGAAGAACGACTCCAGCTCCTGAATGATCTTGCCGTTGCCGCGCACCGGGCCGTCGAGACGCTGCAGGTTGCAGTTGACGACGAAGGTCAGGTTGTCGAGACCCTCGGTGGCCGCGACGTGCGCCAGACCGCGCGACTCCGGCTCGTCCATCTCGCCGTCGCCGAGAAACGCCCAGACGTGCTGATCGGAGGTGTCCTTGATGCCGCGGTCGTGCAGGTAGTGGTTGAACCGTGCCTGGTAGATCGCGTTCATCGGGCCCAGACCCATGGACACGGTCGGGAACTCCCAGAAGGTCGGGAGCAGGCGCGGGTGCGGGTACGACGGCAGGCCACCACCGAGCGAGGCGTGGCTGTGCTCCTGCCGGAAGCCGTCGAGCTGCTCGGTGCCGATGCGGCCCTCGAGGAAGGCTCGGGCGTAGATACCGGGGGAGGCGTGGCCCTGGATGAAGACCTGGTCGCCGCCGCCGGGATGGTCCTTGCCGCGGAAGAAGTGGTTGAAGCCGACCTCGTACAGGGCGGCGGACGACGCGTAGGTGGAGATGTGACCACCGACGCCGACACCCGGGCGCTGCGCGCGGGTGACCATGATCGCCGCGTTCCACCGGATGTACGCGCGGAAGCGACGCTCGACCTCCTCGTCACCGGGGAACCACGGTTCGCTCTCGGTGGGGATGGTGTTGACGTAGTCGGTGGAGGTCAGGGCGGGAAGCGAGACCTTGCGCTCGTTGGCACGCTCGAGCATGCGAAGCAGCAGGTAGCGCGCGCGGGTGGGACCCGCGGCCTCGAGCATCCCGTCGAACGACTCGAGCCACTCTTCGGTCTCCGCCGGATCGATGTCCGGCAGGTAGGAGGCCACGCCCTCGCGGATCACCCGGACACGATTGTCCTTGGTCGATGCCGGCTTGGCCGAGGAATCCGGTCCCGACGCGCCCGGTGCAGCGCCTTCTCGGGAGTCGGATCCGTGGATCAGGTCTGTCAACGTCTGCTCCTCATCGTGGTGGGCGCGTAGGTGGAGCGCCCTCTCCGTCGGCCGGCTCTTGTGGGAGCCGACGCAATCGACATCTGAACATGATGCACCCCTCATCTTCCCCCATCCGCGACGAAGGATCACGCCCTGGCCCGGCCAACAGGACGGATCGGACACGGTGCGGGGCGGTGCAACGGGTCCCTCTGGAAAGATTCTCCCGCTTTTCCCAGCGATTCGGGTTGCGTTGAGGCCCGCAACGATGTTCGCTTTGACCAATTGATCGTCACGCCGGTACGCGGATCCGATTCGCGCACCACAACCCTTAGGAGGAGCCACCGTGGTCGCCGCGGCGGATGCCAAGAACTATGTCTCCAAGCTCGGTATCACTCACGACCACGTGGTGCAGGAACTCGGTTGGGACGAGGACACCGACGACGAGTTGAGAGCTGCGATCGAAGAGGTCACCGGTACCGAGCTGCTCGACGAGGACTCCGACGAGGTCGTCGACGTCGTGCTGCTGTGGTGGCGCGACAGCGACGGCGACCTGGTCGACGCCCTCATGGACGCGATCGGCCCCCTCGCCGACGAAGGCGTCGTATGGGTGCTCACCCCCAAGACCGGGCGCCCCGATCACGTCGAGCCCAGCGAGATCGCCGAGTCGGCCGCCACGGCCGGCCTCACCCAGACCACGGCCACCAACCTCGGTGACTGGATCGGCAGCCGCCTCGTCCAGCCCAAGGCCGGCCGTCCCCGCCGCTGAACCGGCTCCCGGAACGTAAGGATCCACACGCATGCCGATCGCCGTGGGCACCGAAGCCCCCGATTTCACCCTCAAGGACCAGAACAACCAGGAAGTGACGCTGTCGAGCTTCCGGGGCAGCAAGAACGTGCTTCTGGTCTTCTACCCGCTCGCCTTCACCGGCGTCTGCCAGGGCGAGCTGTGCGCCGTCCGCGACGACCTGCCCACCTTCGAGAACGACGACACCGCCATCCTCGCGGTGTCGGTCGGCCCGTCGCCGAGCCACAAGATCTGGGCGGCCGAGCAGGGCTACACCTTCCCGCTGCTGTCCGACTTCTGGCCGCACGGCGAGGTCGCGCAGGCCTACGGTGTGTTCAACGAGAAGTTCGGTTTCGCCAACCGCGGCACGTTCGTCATCGACCAGGACGGCATCGTGCAGTTCGCGGAGGAGAACCAGCCCGGAGAGGCCCGTGACCAGGGAGCTTGGGCCAGAGCGCTCGCCGCGCTAAAGTCCTGATGCGAAGTCGGCGGCACCTGCCGCCGTCTTTCGGGCGTGTAGCTCAGTGGTAGAGCTCTGGTTTTACACACCAGCGGTCGGGGGTTCGAAACCCTCCGCGCCCACAATCCCATGTGCGATTCCGGTGGATCGAGCCCCGCTCAGCGGGGTCGGGTCCACACGGATCTAATGTCCCGCATTCACCGCCGCGACGAGCATCGGCAGGTCGTCGGTGACGACGATCATGAGCGGCCGTTCCTTCGCGCTGCCGCTGTGCGTGACGATCAACGCCGTCGGCGGCAGTTGCCCGCCGGCGGGCGGGGACAGCTTCTTGATCGCCTGCGGCACCGTGAGGGTTCGGGCAGGTGCGCGGCCCGCTCGTGCGGTTCGGCGAACTCCAGGGCCGCTCCGACGGTCTCGCCCTCGACGATCTCGTCCGTCGCGAGACGATGCGCGAGCCAGCGGGCGATGCAGTTCGTCGTCAGCAGCCCGAGATAGGTGTCGTCCTCGTAGATCGGGAACTGCGAGTAGTCGTGGCGCCGGATCTCGTCGAGCACCCGATTCAGTGGTGTGCCCGTCTCGAACACGGCGGGTGCCCGTCTCGGCAGGACCTGCAGCACCTTCGGCGGATCGATGATCCTGTCGCGCAGTCTCTCGATCGCCTCGACGACCTCCGGGACCGGATCGGCGACCGGCTTGCCCCCGTAGTAGTCCTGGTGCACGAGCGCGTTGCGCAGGTCTGCGAAGGCCCGGAGGGCGGGCAGATCGACCTGGGTGCGGTGGCGCCGGGCGTACTCCTTGGCCATCCGGACGAAGCTCATGTGCTCCTCGTCCGTCTGCAGCTGCCACTTGAAGTGGTTCTCGATGGCCGTGAACGCCGACAGGAACCGGATCGCGCCGCTGACCTCGTCCATGTCGTCTCCTTCGTGCGGAAGGGAGTCGTGGGGCGTCAGTCGCGCGGTTCCGCCGCGGTGCGGTAGGCCACGTCGAGCAACTCCACGAAGTGGTCGTCGAGTTCGTCGACCGACGAGACGCTCAGCCGGTGCGTCGTCACCGTCCCCTTCTTCGGGAACGCCTCACGCAGCGTCGCGTGGTGGATACGCCGCGGCAGATCCAGGGCCACCTCGAGACGCGAGGCGTAGACGAACGCCGCCGCGAACGGGCGGCCCCGCGACCAGGAGATCTCCGACGCGTGGACGTGCTCGGTGACGTCGCCGCCGAGGTCGAGGATCATCGCGCGCACGTGCCGGAACACATCGACGGCGGCCGGATCCTTGTCGGCCAGATAGTCGTCGACGGTCGCGTACATCGGGAGCTCCTCGAATCGGGGCAGGGTGGTCGGCTCGGTCACCGCGGCCGGCCGTATCGATCGGCGAGCTTCTCGCTCGCGGTGCGCGGTGCCGCTTCCGCCGGGGCCTCGGCTGCGTCACCACCGTCTTGCGAACCCTTGGACTTCCTACGTTCCCGCAGCTCGGCCCACACGAAGTAACCCAGACCCAGCGGGGCCATGATCCCGAACGCCAGCCACTGCAGGCCGTAGGACAGGTACGGGCCCGAATCGAGCTGGGGGAGCGGGATCACGCCGAGACCGCCGGGCTGGTCGGCGTCGAGCTGCAGGTAGACGTCCTCAAGATCGAGACCCGTGACGGACGCGACCTGCGGGGCGTCGATGAAGTACACCTGCTGGTAGCCGTCGTCGACGAAGGGGGCCTTGTCCTCGACCGTTCCCTCGGACATCCGGATGCGGGCGTCGAGGGTGACGGTGCCGGACGGCGCGGCTGGAATCTCGGGGATCTCGGTGCCGCGCACGGGCCGCACGTACCCGCGGTTGACCAGGATCGTTCCGCCGGAATCGAGGACGAACGGGGTCAGCACCTCGTAGGCCGGCCGCGACTCGACGTTGCGCAACCGCACGAGTACATCCGACTCGGGCAGATAGGAGCCCTGCGCGAGCACACGGCGCCACTCGTCCTCGATCGTCGGACCGTCGCCGCCCAGCAGTTCGCCGACGGGAACCGGATCCTGTGCCATCGACCCAGCGATGCGACCGTTGCGGTCCTCGGTGTTCGTGTTCTTGCCGAGCTGCCACGGCGCGAGGACCGTGAAGCACGCGTAGGCGAAGCGACGACCACCAGTGCCAGGACCAACCAGCCGGGGCGTAGGAGAAATGTCAATCGGCGCACAGATCCACGGTAGCCGGTGAGGTGCGTCTCACTGCTGCCGCACCCGCTCGAGCAGGCCCGGAACGGCGGCTTCGATCTGCTCGCGGACCTGCTCGAACTCGTCGAGGGAGCCGTAGTACGGATCGGGCACGGAATCGTCGTCGGCGTCGGGATCGAACGAACGCAGCAGCACACGGCGATCGGACGGGACACCGAGCTGCGCCAGCGCCCGCTCGTGGTGGTGGTCATGGCGACGACGAGGTCGGCCGACAGGTGCTCGGCACCGAGCTCGGCGGCGCGGTGACCGGTGGGATAGCCGTGCCGCTGCAGCACCGCGTCGGTGCGTGGATCCGCCTCGGAGCCGACGTGCCAGCCGTGCGTGCCGGCGCTGCTCACCCGGACCCGGTCGTCGAGTCCCTCCCGCCGCAGGTGCTCGGCGAAGATCTTCTCGGCCATCGGCGACCGACAGATGTTGCCGGTGCACACGAAGGTCACGTGGAAGCGGTCGTCAGCGTCCACCCGTGAGTACCTCGCGCAGTTCCTCGACCGAGGCGGTCGTCCGCGCCGCCGCACGACCCTCGGTCTCGGTCCCGTAACCCCACTCGACGAAGACCGTGGGGATGCCGAACCGGCCTGCACCGTGGATGTCGTGCTCGCGGTCGCCGACCATCACCACACCGGTGGTGCCGCCCGCTTCGGCATCCTGCGGATCGATCCCGAGAGCGGTGAGGCTGTGCGCGACGACCTCCCACTTGTGCCGCCGGGCGCCGTCGTCGCTCGCACCACCGACGAACTCGAAGTATCCGGTCAGACCGAAGTGGTCGAGGATCCGCTCGGCGAACGTCTGGGACTTCGACGTCGCGACCGCCAGGCGACTACCTGCCTCCCGGACGCATCGAGCACCGCTTCGATGCCGTCGAAGACCGCGTTCTCCGCCCAGCCGGTGGCGGAGTAGTAGTCCCGGTAGGCCGCGAGTCCCGCAGCGACCTGCTCCTCGTCGAGCCCGAGATTCTGCAGGGTGTCGCGCATGGGCGGTCCGAGCAGCCACTGCAGGTCGCCGTCGGGCGCCTCGAAACCGGTCGTCTCGGCGGCGTGGAGGAACCCGTTGATCACCCCGGTCGCGGAATCGGTGAGCGTGCCGTCCAGATCGAACAGGACGACGGGAGCGGGGAGCACGAGCGGCTGGGTGGCAGCGAGAACGGTCACCGGGCCATTCTCCCCGTTCGTCCGGTCTTCCGCCGCGTAGGGTCGTGCGCGTAGGAGAGAGCGGATCAGCTGGAGGTGGACGTGACGGCGGCGACGCTGCGTGAGGTGATCGACGTTCTGGAGACGGCCTACCCGCCGTCGCTGGCGGAGAGCTGGGACTCGGTGGGACTCGTCGTCGGCGACCCGACGAGCCGGTGCACAAGGTGCTGCTCGCCGTCGACGCGACCGCGGCCGTCGTCGACGAAGCGCTCGAGTGGGGCGCGCAACTGCTGCTCGTGCACCACCCACTGTTGCTGCGCGGAGTGGACACGGTGGGCGCGCACACGCCCAAGGGTGCGCTGATCCACCGCCTCATCCGCGGCGGTTGCGCCCTGTTCGCCGCGCACACCAACGCCGACCGCGCGAACCCCGGAGTCTCGGACGCCCTCGCCGGAGCGCTGGGCCTGACCGGCCTGCGACCGCTCGAGGCCAAGCCCGAACCCGCGACCGACAAGTGGGTCGTCATGGTGCCGTCCGACGCCGCCGACACGGTGCGCGCGGGACTGTTCGCGGCGGGCGCGGGTGCCCTCGGCAACTACCGCGAATGCTGCTGGTCGACCACGGGCACCGGCCAGTTCCGCCCGGTCGACGGCGCGGACCCGGCCATCGGCTCGGTCGGCGACCTCGAGCGCGTCCCCGAGGACCGGATCGAGGTCATCGCCCCGCGCCGGTCGCGCGCGGCGGTGCTCGCTTCCCTGCGCGACGCGCACCCCTACGAGGAACCGGCCTTCGACATCATCGAGCTCGCCCGACCTGCCGAG
>LATQ01000001.1:370154-372770 GCA_001017865.1 Rhodococcus sp. IITR03 | reverse complement strand
ACCCGACAGTTCGGGGGGCGTACGTCGCGGCGAGTTCGGCGGCCGAGGCGGACGCCATGCCGCCCTGCGAATATCCCCAGAACGCGATCGGGCCCTCGGGGTCGAGACCGAGATCGCCGAGCGACCGGGTGGCGCGTGCGAGGTCGAGCATCGCGCGTCCCTGCGACTCGCGGTTGAGATAGGGGTGCACGCCGGGTGTGCCGAGTCCTTCGTAGTCGGTGACCGCGACGGCGTAACCGGCCGCGAGCATCGGACCGATGTGGATGTACTCGTACTCCTGACCGAAGGTCATGAGCTTCGACGGTGCGCACTGGTCGCCCATGCCCTGCGTGCCGGGACCGAGCACGACGGTGGGCCGGGGTCCGGGACCGGTCCACGGCTGCGACGGGACGAGCACGGTGCCGACGGTGGCGACCGGTCCTCCGGTGGCGTTCGTGCTGCGGTACATCGCCCGGGTGACGGCCGCGTCGAGGACGGCCGGGGTGTTCGGGACGACGGCGGCGACCGACGGTGCGGTGCGCAGGACGTCGCCGAGCGGCGCCGTCTCGAAGGCCGGAGGGGGCGTGTAGAAGTCGGTATCGGACTCGGCGGTCGCCACCGTCGGTGTGGTCGCGAGGAGTGCGGCCGCGGCGATCGAGGCGAATACTCCGGTGCGTCTGCGCATCCTGGACCTCCGAACGGAACGAACGTCGAGAAGGGACGCTACCTGCAGCCTGTAGGTAGATGCAACGGTCGTCACACCAGTCGTCGCAGCGTGTTGAGGTTCCGGACGGTCGTCGTCGCCTTGTTCCGGGCCGAACCCGACTGCTTTCCCACGGCACTGTCGAGGGTCGAGCCTTCACGACCTGCCAGTAGAGGACACCTTCACCCGCGTCGACGCATTCGAGGTCCGGATCGAGATCGTCCGCGAGGGCGACCAGCGATTCGAGCACTGCGGGATCGGAGACGAACACGACGTACGAATGCCGGTCGGTGCGTGCGTCGTCGAAGGGATACGCCTCGACGACCCGTGCGAGATACGACTGCTCGACGACGAAGGTGTAGGCCTCGTAACCGAACCGCTCGGTGAGTGCGGCTCGATCCGTGCTTTCGCGGTGGCGGGGTCGTCCTCGGCGTCGAAGAGCACGTTGCCGGATGCGAGGACGGTGCGGACGTTCTCGCATCCGAGGCCGCCGAAGACCTCCTTCAGATCGGCCATTCGGATGCGGATGCCGCCGACGTTGATTCCGCGCAGCAGGGCCACGAGTCGCGTCATGAGTGCACCGTAGTTGGCGGCGCCGATACGCCGCGGGATAGTCTGGTCGAGCGAACGAGTCGGCCGGGCGGCCGCGGAGCAGGGAACCGATACCGCACGGTGCCAGGCCCTGAATCGAGGAAAGTCCGGACTCCACAGAGCAGGGCGGTTGTTAACGGCAACCCGAGGTGACTCGCGGGACAGTGCCACAGAAAGCAAACCGCCTGCCGTACGGCAGGTAAGGGTGAAAGGGTGCGGTAAGAGCGCACCAGCGCCCCGGGTGACCGGGGCGGCTAGGTAAACCCCGCCCGGAGCAAGGTTGAAGGTCGCACCGCGTGCGGTGCGGCTGCGCAGGTGTTCGAGGGCTGCTCGCCCGAGCCTGCGGGTGAACCGCTCGAGGTACCCGGCGACGGTGTGCCCAGATGGATGGTCGCCACCCCGTTTCGGCGGGGGACAGGATCCGGCTTACAGGCCGGCTCGTTCGCCCGGCGTCTCCCGATCCCACCGCGTTGCTACCGGTCGGGTCAGATCGGATCGATGACCAGCAGGTGCGCCCAGTACGAGGCCGCATCCGGACCCAGCCAGGGCAGCAACGCGTCGTAGAGGATGTAGGACATTGCTTGCTCCTTCGTTCGGACATCGAGCACGGGTGTGCGGCCCGACAGTACCGCGCCACGCCTGCCGACGGGTTGTCCGTACAGACGGACGCGATTCGGGCACACTGAGACCATGAGCGACGACGGCTGGTACTACGACGTGCGCACCGGGAAGGTCTCCCAGGGCAAGGATCCGCACGCCTCAACCGCATGGGTCCCTACCCGGACAAGGAGACCGCTCAGCGGGCGCTGGAGATCGCGGCAGAACGGAACAAGGCGGCCGACGCCGCCGACGACGACTGGAAGAACGGCTGAATTCGACGACGAGCACCCGAACCACCAGGAGTTCACGAGCATCGTGGTGACCACTCCCATCGTCGTTGCGCCCGCGATCGACTTCGCCGATGTGCGCGCCGAATTCGACCTCGTCGGCGAGTTCCCGCCGGAGGCCCTCGCCGATGCGCGACACGCGACCGACCGCTACGCGGACGTCCGTGAGGACCGCACCGATCTGCCTCTCGTGACCATCGACCCACCCGGCTCGATGGACCTCGACCAGGCCCTGCATCTCGAACGCACCGACGACGGCTTCGTGCTGCACTACGCGATCGCCGACGTGTACGCACTCGTCGAACCGGGTGGTGCGCTGGACGTCGAGACGCACCGCCGCGGGCAGACCTTCTACCTGCCGACGGCTCCGTGCCGCTGCATCCGCGCGAGGTGTCCGAGGCACCGCGAGCCTGCTGCCGGACGCCGTCCGCCCGGCGGCGCTGCGGCGGTAGCGAG
>LATQ01000001.1:367153-370054 GCA_001017865.1 Rhodococcus sp. IITR03 | reverse complement strand
GCTCGCCCGCGGGGCGATCGAACTGCGCCTGCCGCGCAGGAGGTCGTGAAGCACGGCGACGGCTGGACGCTGCAGATCGAGCCGCGCACCGAGGCCGACGAGTGGAACTCCGAGATCTCGCTGCTCACCGGGATGTGCGCTGCGCAGATGATGATCGACGCACGGGTCGGCCTGCTGCGTACGCTCCCGCCCGCCGACCCTGCTGCGGTCGATGCTCTGCGCCGCACCGCGCGGTCGCTCGACGTGCCGTGGCCGTCGGGGCTCGGTGTCGGTGCCTTCCTCGCCTCGCTCGACGCCAACGACCCGAAGACACTCGTGCTGATGAGCGAAGCGCCGACATTGCTGCGCGGCGCGTCCTACGCGGCCTTCGACGGCGACCTGCCCGAGACGATCCTGCACGGCGCGATCGGTGCGCCCTACGCGCACGTCACCGCGCCGCTGCGCCGGTTGTCCGACCGCTACGCCACCGAGGTGTGCCTCGCGGTGTCGTCGGGTCGGGACGTCCCGGACGAGGTCCGCGCAGCACTGGCCGCGATGCCGAAGATCATGTCGTCGACCGATTCGCTCGCCGGCAAGGTGAACCGAGCGTGCGTCGACCTGACCGAGGCCGTCGTCCTCGCGCCGCGGGTGGGGGAGACCTTCGAGGCGACGGTCCTGAAGGAGGCCACCGACCGGCGCGACGCGGAGGTGTTCGTCGCCTCCGAGACCGTCATCGGCCCGTGTGGCGGGGCGCCGGAGGAGGGCAGCACGGTGCGGGTGCGGCTCACGCTCGCCGACCCGCAGGCACGCAAGATCCGCTTCGACCATGACCGGTGAGACGACGCGGCGGCGACGGCCGGTCGCTGCCGTCCTCGCCGTCGTGCTCGCACTGTGTGCGGTGATCGCGGTGCTCGTGTGGTGGATCCTGCCGAACCGGCTGTTCCCGTGGGACAGTGCGGCATTCCCCGAGATCGACACCTCGTCGTTGTCGCCGACGCAGGTGCGGATCGTCGAACTGCTCGAGGAACAGCACGAGGCGCAGAATCCCGGCACGTTCTACTCGGAGGGTGTCCGCGAACCGTGGTGCGCCGACTTCGTCAGCTGGATCATGCGGGAAGCCGGTGTGCCGCTGTCCAATCCGCATTCGGGACACTGGCGGATCCCCGGCGTGTTCACGCTCGGTGAGTTCTACGAGCAGGCCGACCGCTACGAACCGGTGGGCACGGGCTATCGGCCGGAGGTCGGCGATGTGGTGCTGTACCACAACAGGATCGGCGTCGGTCAGCGCGAGCACACGAACATCGTCGTCGCCGTCGACGGTGATTCGGCGATCACCGTCGGCGGCAACGAGATGGGCCGCATCCGCGTCCACGAACTCGACGTGACCGGGGACGACGCCGTGGTGGGTTTCGGGCGGCTGCCCGCCTGATCCGCGCCGGCGGCTGCCCGCCTGATCCGCGCCGGCGGATGCCCGCCTTATCTGCGCCGGCGGCTGCCCGACCGATCCGGGTCAGCGGAAGCTGTCGGTGGCCTCGACGAGCCGGTGCACGATCCCCGGTTCGGTCGCCGCGTGTCCCGCATCGTCGACGATGTGCAGGCGGGAGGACGGCCACGCCTCGTGCAGGTCGTGCGCGCTGCGCGCCGGGCACACCACGTCGTAGCGACCCTGCACGATCACGCCCGGGATGTCGCGCAGCAGATGCGCGTCGCGCAGGAGTGCCCCCTCGTCGAAGAAGCCGCGGTGGTGGAAGTAGTGGTTCTCGATGCGTGCGAAGGCCAACGCGAACCGGGGTTCGGCGGTCTCCGCGACACGATCCGGGTTCGGCAGCAGCGAGCTCGTGGCGCCTCCCAGGTGGACCACGCGATCGCCGCGTCCAGGGCGACGTCCGGATCGGCCGAGTGCAGCAGGCGGTGGTAGACGTCCACGGGATGCTCGCCCGGCTCGGCGGCGTCGAGCGGAGCACGGAACCCCTCCCACGCCTCGGGGAACAGCTGCCCGGCACCGCCGTTGTAGTACCAGTCGATCTCGCTGCGGCGCAGCAGGAAGATCCCGCGCAGGACGAGTTCGGTGACGTGCTCGGGGTGCCGCTGGGCGTAGGCAAGGGCGAGCGTCGAGCCCCACGACCCGCCGAAGACCATCCACCGGTCCACACCGAGGAAGGTGCGCAGCCGCTCGATGTCGGCGACCAGATGGTCGGTGGTGTTGACCGACAGGTCGGCGCCGTCGGCCACGTGGGGCTGCGACCGGCCGCAGCCACGCTGGTCGAACAACACGATCCGGTAGGCGCCCGGATCGAAGAAGCGCCGGTGCTGCGGCGCGGTGCCGCCACCCGGACCGCCGTGGAGGAAGACCACGGGCTTGCCCTGCGGGTTGCCGCTGACCTCCCAGTGCAGCTGCTGGCCGTCACCGACGTCGAGCATGCCCGTCTCGTGCGGCTCGATCGGCGGATACAGTTCGCGTCGCTCCACGGATCAGAACCCGACGAGGCCCGACGCGAGATCGGGGATCTCGAGTGCCTGCACGGCCTCCTCGCGCACCTCCGGGCACTGCGCGGAGGTCGCCGCGTCGATGCGGCCCCGGTCGCCCGCGAGCGCGACGAGGTCGACACCGTTCGCCGCACCCCATTCGCCGACGAGGATGTTGAGGCCACCGCGCCCCACCGAGGGGGTGTAGGTGCGCCAGTTCGACAGCTGGCCCTCGAGGCGTGCACACAGATCTGCGGCCTGCGCCTCGGTGAAGCCACCCGCTCCGGCCTCCGCGGGGCTCGACCCCGCAGCCGATGTCGTCTCCGTCGTCACCGGGGACTCGGTGGACGTGCCGGTCGGCGCGGGTCCTGGGCCGGCGCGCCACGCGCGAGAACACCTGCCAGTGCGACGGCGCACGGCGGGAACGAGACTGGAGCGGATCTGCATGAACACCTC
>LATQ01000001.1:364257-367053 GCA_001017865.1 Rhodococcus sp. IITR03 | reverse complement strand
CGCCTCGGGACTGTCCACCGCGCTCGCGCCGACGGCACCGTCCTCGCGACCGCTTCGACGTGGTCGGCTTCGACCCCCGCGGTATCGGATCGTCCGAACCGGCGGTCCGCTGCCTCACCGACGCCGAGTTCGACGCCGACCGCGCTGTGGACGACGGGGACACGAGCCCCGAGGCATCGCCGCGACGGAGAAGCGCAATCGCGAGTACGCGGAGTTGTGCGCCGAACGCAACGGCACGGATCTGCTCGCGCACCTCGGCACCCGAGAGGTCGTGCAGGACATGGACGTCCTCCGCGGGGTCCTCGGGGACGACGCATTGACCTATCTCGGCTATTCCTACGGAACCCGGCTCGGCACCCTCTACGCCGAGGCCTTCCCTGGCCGGGTGCGGGCGATGGTGCTCGACGGCGCGATCGATCCGGAGCAGGACCCGGTCGAGGAGATCGTGCTGCAGGCCGAGGGTTTCCAGAAGGCGTTCGACGAGTTCGCGGTGTACTGCGCGCAGTACGCCGGGTGCCCGCTCGGCAGCGATCCGGCTCGGGCAGCGGAGCGGTTCCGTACGCTCGTCGACCCTCTGCTCGACGCTCCGGCACCCACCACCGATCCGCGCGGGTGAGCCACCGCGACGCCATCACCGGTGTGCAGCAGGGCCTGTACTCGCCGACCCTGTGGGGTTCACTGCGCGGCGGGCTGGAGTCGCTCGCGACGACCGGCACGGGCGACACCCTGCTGCGACTCGCCGACCTCTACGAGGGTCGCGGTGAGGACGGCACCTACAGCAACATCACCGACGCGTTCAACGCCGTCCGGTGCGTCGACGACCCGCCGGTGACCGACCGCGCCCTCGCGGGCGAACTCGACATGCGGTTCCGCACGGCGGCGCCCTTCCTCGACGACGGCCGCGGCACCGGATCGGCGGCCCTGGACGTGTGCGCCTTCTGGCCCGTTCCGGCCACGGGGGAGCCGCACACCCCCGATGTCCGCGATCTGCCGCCCGTGCTCGTGGTCTCGACGACCGGTGATCCGGCGACGCCCTACGATGCGGGAGTCGAACTGGCAGCCCGGCTCGGTGGTGTCCTGGTGAGCTTCGAGGGCACGCAGCACACCGTCGTCCTGGACGGCAACGCATGCGTCGACACCGCTGTGACCAGCTATCTTGTGGATTCGACGGTGCCGGAAAACGATCCTCACTGCTGACCGTCGACGAACGTGAGCGACACGCCATCCGCAAGTGGCACCTGATGTAACACGGAATTAACGGATTGTGCCTAGTCTCGCGAGTATGGATCGCCAGAAGGAGTTCGTGCTCCGCACCCTCGAAGAGCGCGACATTCGGTTCGTGCGCCTGTGGTTCACCGACGTCGTCGGCACCCTCAAGTCGGTGGCGATCGCGCCGGCCGAACTCGAAGGAGCCTTCGAGGAGGGCATCGGTTTCGACGGCTCGGCCATCGAAGGCTTCTCCCGGATCTCCGAAGCCGACATGGTCGCGCGTCCCGACGCCACCACTTTCCAGGTGCTGCCCTGGGTCGACGATCGGGGTCACCAGTACTCGGCCCGGATGTTCTGCGACATCACCAATCGCCCGGCGGCACCCCCAGCTGGCCGACCCCCGCCACGTGCTGCGCCGCCAGCTCAACAAGGCCTCCGATCTCGGCTTCAGCTGCTACGTGCACCCCGAGATCGAGTTCTTCCTCGTCGAGGACGGCCCCGAGGGGAGCGCCCCGGTCCCGGCCGACATCGGCGGCTACTTCGACCAGTCCGTGCACCGCTCGGCCCCGCACTTCCGGCGTCACGCCATCGACGCTCTCGAGTCCATGGGCATCTCGGTGGAGTTCAGCCACCACGAGACCGCGCCCGGCCAGCAGGAGATCGACCTGCGCTACGCCGACGCGCTGTCCATGGCCGACAACGTCATGACCTTCCGCTACGTGGTCAAGGAGATCGCGATGCAGGAGGGCGTGCGGGCCACCTTCATGCCCAAGCCCTTCCGCGACCACGCCGGCTCCGCGATGCACACCCACATGTCGCTGTTCGAGGGCGAGACCAACGCCTTCCACGACCCCGACGACCCGCTGCAGCTCTCGCGACCGGCAAGGCGTTCATCGCCGGTGTCCTCGAGCACTCCAACGAGATCAGCGCCGTCACCAACCAGTGGGTCAACTCCTACAAGCGTCTCGTGCACGGGGGAGAGGCACCCACGGCCGCGTGCTGGGGCCCGTCGAACCGGTCCGCGCTCGTGCGCGTCCCGATGTACACGCCGAACAAGGCATCGTCGCGTCGCGTGGAGATCCGCACCCCCGACTCGGCGTGCAACCCCTACCTGACCTTCGCAGTGCTGCTCGCGGCCGGTCTGCGCGGCATCGAGAAGGGCTACGAGCTCGCCCCCGAAGCAGAGGACGACGTGTGGTCGCTGACCTCCGCCGAGCGTCGCGCCATGGGCTACCGCGAACTGCCTACCGATCTCGACATCGCGCTGCGCGAGATGGAGAAGTCCGAACTCGTCGCCGAAACCCTCGGTGAGCACGTCTTCGACTACTTCCTGCGCAACAAGTGGCGGGAGTGGGAGAACTACCGCAGCCAGGTCACCCCCTTCGAACTCGAGCAGTACCTGGGGTTGTAAGCGACGATGGAGCGTGGTGAGACCGCCCAGCGCGCGTTCGGTAGTTCCCGGCCCCGGTCGGCTCGGCTCGTCGAGCCGACCGCCCCCGCCGAGCTCGCTCGACTCGGATGGAACGACGCCGACAGCGTCGAACTGCTGTGGGCGCCTGTCCCGTGCCCCACGCCGACCTGGCCCCG
>LATQ01000001.1:362842-364157 GCA_001017865.1 Rhodococcus sp. IITR03 | reverse complement strand
GGCCTCGTCGAGCCGACCGCCCCCGCGCGACTCGCTCGACTCGGATGGAACGACGCCGACAGCGTCGAACTGCTGTGGGCGCTGTCCCGGTGCCCCCAACGCCGACCTGGCCCTGCGCACCTCGCGCGCCTGGCCGACGCGCTCGGTGACGACTGGGCCGAACTCGACTCGGCGCTGCGCTCCGACACGCGCCTGCGCGGCCGGTTGTTCGGTCTGTTCGGGGCGTCGTCGGCGCTCGGCGACCACATCGTCGCAACCCGGATCGCTGGAAGATGCTCGCGGGCAGCGCGGCGCTGCCCGACAAGCACACCTTCACGGCGCGGATGCTCGACAGCGTCGACGCCGAACCCGAGCCCGACGGACGTCCCGGCCGGCTGATCCACCGGGCCGGCTCATCGGCCCGCACGTCGGTCGCGGCGCTGCGCACCACCTACCGCGACCAACTGATGCTGATCGCCGCCGCCGATCTCGCGGCGGTCGTCGAGAACGAACCGGTGCTGCCCTATCTCGAGGTCGGGGCGCTGCTCGCCGACCTCGCCGACGCGGCGCTGACCGCGGCCCTTGCGGTGGCCGTGTCCACGGTGACGTCCCGGAGCCCGTGCCCGATCGACCTCGCCGTCATCGCGATGGGCAAGTGCGGTGCGCGCGAGCTGAACTACGTCAGCGACGTCGACGTCGTCTTCGTCGCCGAACCCGCCGACGCCCGCGCGAGCCGGATCGCCGGCGAGATGATGCGCATCGGCACGTCGGCCTTCTTCGAGGTCGACGCCGCGCTGCGACCGGAGGGCAAACGCGGCGAGCTCGTCCGCACCCTCGAATCCCACGTCGCCTACTACAACCGGTGGGCCAAGACCTGGGAGTTCCAGGCACTGCTCAAGCACGGCCGATGACCGGGAACCTCGACCTCGGCCGCCGGTACATCGACGCCTGAGCCCGATGGTGTGGACCGCCTCCGAACGCGAGGACTTCGTGCCCGACGTGCAGGCGATGCGCCGCCGGGTCGAGGAGATGGTGCCCCCGGAATTACGCGAACGCGAACTCAAGCTCGGACGCGGCAGCCTCCGCGACGTCGAGTTCGCCGTGCAGTTGCTCCAACTCGTGCACGGTCGCGTCGACGAATCGCTGCGCGTGCCCAACACCGTCGAAGCGCTGTGCGCGCTCGCCGACGGCGGTTATGTCGGGCGCGACGACGCCGCGAACATGCGGGCGTCCTACGAGTTCCTCCGCCTGCTCGAACACCGGCTCCAGCTCCAGCGGCTCAAGGCGGACCCACCACCACTGCCACCGCCGAGGACCGCGAGGCCCTGCGGTGGCT
>LATQ01000001.1:350158-362742 GCA_001017865.1 Rhodococcus sp. IITR03 | reverse complement strand
CGCTCGCGCCATTCGCCGCCGCGCGTTCGCTGCGCCGCGCCGAACTCGCGGCGCGTCGCGAGTGCCGACATCCTCGGCATGCTCGACGTGCCGCAAGTGTGCCGGGCGTTGTCCACGGTATGGGCGGGTGTCCTCGAAGCCGCGCTCGACGCGGTGATCCGGGGCTCGGAACAGTCCCGCGGACCGGCGCCGGCGCGTATCGCAGTGATCGGGACCGGCTGGGAGGCGGCGAACTCGGCTACGGATCCGACGCGGACGTGCTGTTCGTGTGCGACCCGCTGCCGGACGCCGACGAGACCGATGCGGTCAAGTGGGCCACGAGCATCGCCGAGCAGGTGCGGCGACTCCTCGGCGCGCCGAGCACCGACCACCGCTCGAGGTCGATCTGGATCTGCGTCCGGAAGGTCGCAGCGGGCCGATCGTCCGGACGTTCGCGTCCTACCGGGCGTACTACACGCAGTGGGCCGAGGTGTGGGAGGTGCAGGCGCTGCTGCGTGCACACGCCGTCGCGGGCGACCGCGAACTCGGCACCCGCTTCCTGCACATGATCGACGAGGTGCGCTATCCGGAGGGCGGGGTCTCGCAGGAGGCCGTCCGCGAGATCCGGCGCATCAAGCACGTGTGGACTCCGAGCGGCTGCCGCGCGGGGCCGACCCGGCCACCCACACCAAACTCGGACGGGGCGGCCTCGCCGACATCGAATGGACCGTGCAGCTGCTGCAACTCCAGCACGCCTACCGGCTCCCGGCGCTCCGCACGACCTCGACGCTCGAGGCCCTCGACGGCATCGGCGCGGCGGAACTGCTCAGCGCGACCGACGTCGAACTCCTGCGCACGGCATGGATCACCGCGACGGATGCGCGGAACTGTCTCGTGCTCGTCCGCGGCAAACCGACCGACCAGCTCCCGGGGCCGGGGCGGCTGCTCGAAGCCGTTGCCCGCGTGACGGGGTGGCGTGGTGAGGACGCGTCGGAGTTCCTCGACCACTACCTACGCGTCACGCGTCGTGCGCGGGCGGTCGTCGAGCGGGTGTTCTGGGACTGACGGACCGTCAGTCGCAGAAGACGACGAGTGCGAGTCCTCGCCAGACCTCGACCTCGGTCTTGTCCCATTCCTTGTTCTCGTGGTCCCAGTCGTACTCGACCTCGACGTCGTAGCCACGGTCGCGTTGCTCGGTCACCCTGCAGTTCTGCATGGTGCTGCCGGACCGGTTGAGGATGATGTAGGGGACTCCCGCGTCGGAGAGCACCTGCTGTGCCTGCTCCTGCGACATGCCGACGACGGAGATGTCGGTCTGGGCCGCTGCGGTGCCTGCGAATGCGACGGACAGAGGGACGGGGGACAGCATGACAGCGGCGCATGCTGCCGAAACGAGGGATCTACGCATGGTGGCCTCCCGAGGAGACGTGTCGTTCGGATACGGACCACGTCGCATCCACTCCCCCGCGAGCGGGTGTGACGAACATCACCAAAGCTGTGTCCTCACGGTACACCCGTGTGCAGTACGGCTGTCCAGTCGGTTTCGGCTCGGCGGACCTGCGCACGACCCCCTGCACACGACGGAGCCACCCGCCGAACACGACAGGTGGCTCCGGGACGGTGCGTCAGGCGCGGTCGTGGACCGCCGGCGCGGTCACTTCTTCAGATCGAAACGATCCAGGTTCATCACCTTCGTCCAGGCCGCGACGAAATCGCGGACGAACTTCGGGCCGGCATCGTCGGTCGCGTAGACCTCGGCGAGCGCCCGCAGCTGCGAGTTGTGCCCGAAGACCAGGTCGACGGCGGTTGCGGTGTACTTGACCTGGTCCGATCCCCGAGCGCGTCCTTCGTAGACGCCCTCGCTGTTCTGCGAGACCTTCCACTCGGTCCCCATGTCGAGCAGATTGACGAAGAAGTCGTTCGTCAGGGTCTGCGGGCGGTCGGTGAAGACCCCGTGCTTGCTGCCGCCGTGATTCGCGCCGAGCGCACGCAGACCGCCGACGAGCACCGTCGTCTCGGGCGCGGTCAGCGTCAGCAGGTTGGCGCGCTCGAGGAACAGCTTCTCGGGCGGGAGCTTCTCTTCACCGCGCAGGTAGTTGCGGAAACCGTCGTGCTTCGGCTCGAGCACCTCGAACGACTCGACGTCGGTCCACTCCTGGCTCGCATCGGTGCGGCCGGGGAAGAACGGAACCGTGATGTCGTGTCCCGCATCCTTGGCGGCCTTCTCCACCGCGGCGTTACCGGCGAGGACGATCAGATCCGCCAGGGAGACCTTCTTGTTGCCGCCCGAGCCGTTGAAGTCCTGCTGGATACCCTCGAGGATCTGCAGTACCTGTGCGAGCTGCTCGGGTTCGTTGGCTTCCCAGTCCTTCTGCGGCTCGAGCCGCACGCGTGCGCCGTTCGCACCGCCGCGCTTGTCGGTGCCGCGGAAGCTCGCGCCGACGCCCACGCGGTGGCGACGAGCTGCGGGATCGTCGCTCCCGAGTCGAGGACCTTCGCCTTGAGTGAGGCGATGTCGCTCTCGTCGATCAGCTCGTGGTCGACGTCCGGCACCGGGTCCTGCCAGATCTGCGGTTCCGGGATCCACGGTCCGCGGTACCGCGAGAGCGGACCCATGTCGCGGTGCAGCAGCTTGAACCACGCCTTGGCGAACTCCTGCTCGAGTTCCTCGGGATGGTCGAGCCAGCGCCGGGTGATCTCGCCGTAGATCGGGTCGTAGCGCAGCGCGAGGTCGCTGGTGAGCATGCCCGGCGCGTGCTTCTTCGCCGGGTCGTGGGCGTCGGGCACGGTGTCCGCGCCGGCACCGCCCTTCGGCGTCCACTGCCACGCCCCGGCGGGCTCTTGGTCTTCTCCCACTCGTAGGCGTACAGCGTCTCGAGGAAGGTGTTGTCCCACTTCGTCGGAGTGGCGTCCAGGTGACCTCGAGGCCGCTGGTGATCGTGTCGGCACCGGCGCCGGTGCCGTGCGAGTTCTTCCAGCCGAGACCCTGCTGTTCGAGCGGGGCACCCTCGGGTTCGGGACCGAGATTGTCGGCGGGAGCGGCACCGTGCGTCTTGCCGACGGTATGACCACCGACGATGAGCGCAGCCGTCTCGACGTCGTTCATCGCCATCCGGGCGAACGTCTCGCGGATGTCGCGTCCGGACGCGAGGATCTCCGGGTTGCCGTTGGGGCCTTCGGGATTGACGTAGATCAAACCCATCTGGACGGCGCCCAGCGGGCCCTGGAGTTCGCGCTCACCGGCGTAGCGTTCGTCGCCGAGCCAGGTGTCCTCCGGGCCCCAGAAGACCTCGTCGGGCTCCCAGATGTCCTCGCGGCCGAACGCGAAGCCGAATGTCTTGAACCCCATCGACTCGTAGGCGCAGTTGCCGGCGAAGACCAGCAGGTCGGCCCAGGAGAGCTTGCGGCCGTACTTCTGCTTGATCGGCCACAGGAGGCGACGCGCCTTGTCGAGGCTGACGTTGTCGGGCCAGCTGTTGAGCGGCGCGAACCGCTGCGCACCCTTGCCGCCGCCACCGCGACCGTCGGCGATGCGGTAGGTGCCGGCCGAGTGCCAGCTCATGCGGATGAACAGACCCCCGTAGTGACCGAAGTCGGCCGGCCACCAATCCTGGGAATCCGTCATCAGGTCGATCAGATCCTGACGGAGCGCCTCGACGTCGAGGGACTCGACTTCCTTCGAGTAGTCGAAGTCGGGTTCCAACGGATTGGACAGCGGTGAATGCTGGTGCAGCACCGTGAGATCCAGCTGGTCCGGCCACCAGTCCTGATTGGTCCTCGGCCGGTGCGGTGACGGCTCGGGGGAGGGGACTGCCGGGTTTTCGCTTTCGGACACTGCGGTTTCCTTCCGGATCAGGTCGATCGGACCGATTCAGGCTGTTGTCGTGGATCGTCGCTCGAACAGTCGCGGCACAGGCCCCAGAAGACGACATCCGCCTCGTCGACGTCGAAACCTGCGTCGTCCACCGGTGACAGGCAACGCGAGTCGCCGATGGTGTGGTCGACATCCGAGATCGCGGCACAGGACCGGCAGACGAGGTGGTGATGACTGTCGCCGACACGCACCTCGTACCGCGCGTGGAAACCTGCGGGCTGGATTCGCCGGAGCAGGCCGTGTGCCGAGAGCGCGTGAAGGATGTCGTACACGGTGTGCCGGCCGATGCCGGGAACGACGTCGCCGACCGCGTCGAAGATGCGATCGGCATCGGCGTGCGGGTGCTCGTGCGCCGCATCGAGCACCGCCAGACGCTGTCGGGTCACGCGAAGACCGGCTGCGCGTAACCGCTCGGAGAAATCCCGCGTCGAGGCACGTGCCACTATGGACCACTTTTCTGGAATCGGTCGCGATTTCGCCGGATTCGATGACGAACGAACGCATCTCGCGCGCCGAACCGGGGCTTGCTACTGCTGCAGCAGGGGCGAACCCCGGTTCGGCGCGCGAGGATCCCGGAGCGGAAGGGGCGCAGACAAGGCGAGAGGCCGCCCGTCCCGGAAGGGACGAACGGCCTCTCGAAGAGTGCTTACCGGACTCGACTCAGCAGTCGAAGTACAGCTGGAACTCGTAGGGGTGCGGACGCAGGTTGACCGGAGCGATCTCCTGCTCGCGCTTGAGCGAGATCCAGGTCTCGATGAGGTCGGTGGTGAAGACGCCGCCCTCGGTGAGGTACTCGTGGTCGCGCTCGAGGTTGTCGATCACGGCCGACAGGCTGGTGGGGGCCTGCGGGATGTTCTTGGCCTCCTCCGGCGGGAGCTCGTAGAGGTCCTTGTCGACCGGAGCGAGCGGCTCGATCTTGTTCTTGATGCCGTCGAGGCCGGCCATCATCTGCGCCGCGAAGTTCAGGTAGGGGTTACCCGAGGAGTCGGGAGCGCGGAACTCGAGACGCTTGGCCTTCGGGTTGTTGCCCGTGATCGGGATACGCACGGCGGCCGAACGGTTGCGCTGGCTGTACACGAGGTTGATCGGAGCCTCGTAGCCCGGCACCAGACGGTGGTACGAGTTGATCGTCGGGTTCGTGAAGGCGAGCAGCGACGGCGCGTGGTGCAGGATGCCGCCGATGTACCAGCGGGCGAGGTCGGACAGACCCGCGTAGCCGGACTCGTCGTGGAACAGCGGCTTGCCGTCCTTCCACAGCGACTGGTGCACGTGCATGCCCGAGCCGTTGTCGCCGAAGAGCGGCTTCGGCATGAAGGTGGCGGTCTTGCCGTTCTTCCACGCCGTGTTCTTGACGATGTACTTGAACAGCTGCAGGTCGTCGGCTGCGGAGAGCAGCGTGTTGAACTTGTAGTTGATCTCGGCCTGGCCGCCGGTGCCCACCTCGTGGTGGCCGCGCTCGAGCTCGAAGCCGGCGAGCTGCAGGTTGGTGGAGATCTCATCGCGCAGGTCGACGTAGTGGTCGTACGGAGCGACGGGGAAGTAGCCACCTTCGGGCGGACCTTGTAGCCGCGGTTCGGGGTGCCGTCGGCGTTGTACTCGGCGCCGGTGTTCCACGAGCCGGAGATCGAATCGAGCTCGTAGAACGCGCCGTTCATCTTCGAGTCGTAGGAGACGGAGTCGAAGATGTAGAACTCGGCCTCGGCACCGAAGAAGGCGGTGTCGGCGATGCCGGTGCTGATCAGGTATTCCTCGGCCTTACGCGCGACGTTGCGGGGGTCGCGGCTGTAGGACTCACGGGTGAACGGATCGTGGACGAAGAAGCTGACGTTCAGGGTCTTGGCGGCACGGAAGGGATCGATGCGGGCGGTCGT
This sequence comes from Rhodococcus sp. IITR03, assembly GCA_001017865.1. Next base: position 357,018 of record LATQ01000001.1, on the reverse strand, counting down.
CACATCGGGGAGCAGGAGCATGTCCGACTCGTGGATGGACTGGAAACCCCGCACGGAGGATCCGTCGAATGCCAGGCCGTCCTCGAAGACGTCCTCGTTGAACGCCTTCGCCGGGATCGAGAAGTGCTGTTCGATGCCGGGCAGGTCCGTGAAGCGGATATCGACGTACTCGACGTTCTCTTCCGCGATGTACTTGATGACCTCTTCGGCCGTGGTGAACGCCACGCTTGTGCTCCTTCAGTCGGTGCGCGCCATGGGTGCTGGGCGCCTGCGTCGGATCAGACGTTATGGATCTGGTGTTGCCCGTCCATCAAGCCTATGTTTCGCGGGTGTTACACATGCTTTCGTCCTGCTGTGAGGTCGAAAAGGTGGTATAAGTCACCGCGGCCAACACGGGTCGACGCTGGTCCGCCCATGAGAGCTTATCCTGGTGCCATGGCACGCATGACGGCAGTTGGCTTTCCGGGCCTGCTGCGGCGCTTCCCAAAGGTCTCCAGCAGGAGCAGGACTATCCCGGGCAACTGCTCGGCCTCCCCGAACACGGCCCCGGCTCCATGGTGCCCACCGTCCGCCGGGTCCTCGCCCTCGCGGTCGACTGGTTCATGTCCATGGCGATCGCCGCCGGCCTCGTCGGTGGCAACCCGCTCGAGAGCCGCTGCTGTCGTCGTACACCCTCATCATCTGGTTCGTGGTGGGCGTGGGATGCGTGAGCCTGTTCTCGTTCACCCCCGGCCAGTTCGTCGCCGGACTGCAGGTCGTGCGAGTGGACGCCCCCGTGCGGGTCGGCATCGTGCGCGCGCTCGCACGTCAGGTGCTGCTGGTGTTCATCGCCCCGGCGCTCGTCACCGACATCGACGTCGCGGCCTGCAGGATCGCGCCACGGGCACCGCGGTCGTCCGTTCGCGCTGACCGCGCACGCGTCCGTTCGAGCCGATCACCCGAAAACTGCTCCGCATACACCGAGGCCGCCTTCGTCCCCGGGACGAGAGGCGGCCTCCGGCGTACTTCGGAAGATCAGCGGCGGCGCATGGTGCGCTGCACGCTGCGCATCTTCGCACCGGCGGGAAGCGGACCCTTGGGCATGGCCGGCCCGGACTTCTTCGTGCTCAGCGCGGACAGGCGACCCTCGATGGTGTCCATCCGCTTGGTGTCGATGTTGCGAGGCAGCTTGTTCAGACGCTTCTGCAACTGGGAGAGCGGAATCTGGCCCTCCTCGTTGCCGACGACGAACTCGTAGATCGGGGTGTCGCCGACGAGACGCGCGACCCGCTTCTTCTCCTGGGCCATCAGGCCCTTCACGCGACCGGGGTTGCCCTCACCGACGAGGATGATGCCGGGACGTCCGATGACGCGGTGCACGGCGTCGAGCTGGGTAGTGCCCGCGACCGCCTGACTCACGCGCCACGCGCCCTGCAGGTTGTCGAGCGCCCACGCGGCCGCACCGGCCTGGCCGTCGGCCTTCGCGTACACGCTCTTCTGCACGCGGCGCCCGAAGATGATGAAGGCCAACAGGACGCCGACGAGGATACCGACCGGCAGCAGGAACCACTGGATGCCGAAGATCAGGCCGACGACGAAGAACACCACGATCGAACCGACGAGGGCACCGATCATCCACGGCAGGAGTGCCTTGTCCTCCTTGCGCTGGATCTGGAACGCCTGCCACAGCTGGGTTCGACGCTCCTTCGACGCCTGCTTGCGCGCGGCCTTCGCCGCAGCCTTCGCTTCCTTGTCGGTCTTGCTGCCCTTCGCCATGTACTCAAGGATACGGCCCCGGTGGTGGCACGTTTACCACCACCGGGGCCGCCTGAGGACCTGCCGCGACGAGCGGCGCGAGGTCAGTTGCCGAAGCGCGCGAGAACGGCGCCGGCTTCCTGGGACGCCGTGCCCTCCTCGGCGAGATGCGCCTGGTCGGCGGGAAGTTCGCGTCCGTGGTGAGCCATCGCCTGCGCGTACAGGCGACCGGCGCGGTACGACGAACGCACCAGCGGCCCGGCCATCACACCGGCGAACCCGATCTCGCGGGCCGTCTCGGAGTGATCGACGAACTCCTGCGGCTTGACCCAGCGCTCGACCGGATGGTGCAGCGGGGAGGGCCGCAGGTACTGGGTGATCGTGATGATGTCGCAGCCGGCGTCGTGCAGGTCGTGCAGCGCTTCGGTGACCTCCTCGGGGGTCTCGCCCATGCCGAGGATGAGGTTGGACTTGGTGACCAGTCCGAAATCGCGGGCCTGCCGGATCACATCGAGCGACCGCTCGTAGCGGAAGGCCGGACGGATGCGCTTGAAGATCCGCGGCACGGTCTCGACGTTGTGGGCGAGCACCTCGGGACGCGACTCGAAGACTTCCTGCAGCAGGTCGGGCTTGCCGTTGAAGTCGGGGATGAGGTTCTCGACGCCGGTGCCCGGATTGAGCGCGTGGATCTGCTTCACCGTCTCGGCGTACAGCCATGCACCGCCGTCGGCAGATCGTCGCGGGCGACGCCGGTGATCGTGGAGTAGCGCAGACCCATCGAGCGGACCGACTCGGCGACACGGCGCGGCTCGTCGCGGTCGAGCGCGGCGGGCTTACCGGTGTCGATCTGGCAGAAGTCACAGCGACGGGTGCACTGCTCGCCACCGATGAGGAATGTCGCCTCGCGGTCTTCCCAGCACTCGTAGATGTTGGGACAACCGGCTTCCTCACAGACCGTGTGCAGACCTTCGCGTCGCACCAGGCCCTTGAGGTCGGTGTACTCCGGGCCCATCTTCGCCCGGGTCTTGATCCAGTTGGGTTTGCGTTCGATCGGCGTCTGCGCGTTTCGGGTCTCGATCCGCAGCAGCTTGCGTCCTTCTGGGGCCACAGTCACGCCCTCGATCGTACGCCGCCGGTCCCGCCCGGACCCGGCGGGTGCGACCGCCCCTCAGAACCGGTGCGTCGTGAATTCCGGGGTGGTGGTGGGAATTCCGGACGTCCCGACCGCCTGCTCGAAGGTGACCCGCTCGATGTCGCACTCGGTCACGGGGATTCGACCGTCGAGAGCAGCGATGACGGCCTCGGTGACGGCCGGGATCACGTCGTCGACGGTGACCTCCCGGCCGAGTTCGCCGGTGAGCGACGCGACTCCGGCGTCGCGGATGCCGCACGGGACGATCGAGTCGAACGCGTCGAGAGCCGAATTGCAGTTGAGAGCGAAGCCGTGCATGGCGACCCCACGCTGCACCCGGATACCGATCGCGGCGATCTTGCGTTCGGGGAGCCAGTGCCCGTCGCGCAGCTCGGCGGGGAGCCAGACGCCGGAACGTCCCTCCACACGGCCGCAGGTCAGGCCCATATCGGTGCAGACGCGGATCAGACCCTGCTCGATGCGACGCACGTAGCCGACCACGTCGATCGGCTCGGCGAGCTTGACGATGGGGTAACCCACGAGCTGTCCGGGGCCGTGCCAGGTGATCTTGCCGCCGCGGTCGACGTCGATGACGGGCGTGCCGTCGGTGGGGCGATCGCCGTCCTCGGTGCGGCGCCCGGCCGTATAGACGGGCGGGTGTTCGAGCAGCAGCAGGGTGTCGGCGCCGATGCCGTCGGCGCGCTCGTTCGCGAGTTCGCGCTGCCTCTCCCAGGCCTCGAGATAACCGAGGGTTCCCAGCCGTACGACGGCGACGGGAGCCGAATCGGAACGGGCGGAAGACGAGGGATCACTCATGTTCCTGAACTCTACGCCGCACCGCAGGGGGAGGGCACCCGCTGTGGCGCGGACGCCGACGGGGGCATCACCGCAGCGTGATGCCCCGTCGGAGGTCGTCCGGACGGGTAGTCCGGATCCCGGGAACCTACAGTCCCAGATCGGCCTCGAACGCGCCCTCCTCGAGACGATGCTTGATCGTCTTGAGGAAGCGGCCCGCGTCGGCACCGTCGATCAGGCGGTGATCGTAGGTCAGCGGCAGGTAGCACATCGAGCGGACGCCGATGGACTCGTTGCCGGTCTCGTCGATCACCACGACCGGACGCTTGACGATCGCGCCGGTTCCGAGCATCGCGGCCTGCGGCGGCACGAGGATCGGGGTGTCGAACAATGCGCCCTGGCTACCGATGTTGGTGATGGTGAAGGTGCCACCGGCCAGCTCGTCGGGCTTGAGACCACCCTTGCGGGCACGCTCGGCGATGTCGGCGATCGCGCGGGCGAGCTCGGCCAGCGACAGGTCGCCGGCGTTGTGGATCACCGGGGAGAGCAGACCCTGCTCGGTGTCCACCGCGATGCCGAGGTGCTCGGCCGCGTGGTAGGTGATCTCCTTCTTGCCGTCGTCGAAGGAGGCGTTGACGTTCGGGTGCGCGCGCAGCGCCTCGACGACGGCCTTGGCGAAGAACGGCAGGAAGGTGAGGTTGACGCCTCGCGCTCGGAGAACGTCTTCTTCGCCTGGGCCCGCAACTGGGCGATCTTGGTGACGTCGACCTCGAAGGTCTGGGTGAGCTGCGCGGTGGTCTGCAGCGACTCGAGGGTCTTCTTCGCCGTGATCTGGCGGATGCGGTTGACCTTCTGGGTCGTTCCGCGCAGCTTGGCGAGCTCGGGACGGACACCCGGAGCCGGACCGGCCGGAGCGGCAGGCTTCTGCTGCTCGCCACCGGCGGCCTTGCCGCCCTCGGCGGCGGCGAGGACGTCCTGCTTGCGGATGCGGCCACCGACACCGGTGCTTGACCGTCGACAGGTCGACGCCGTGCTGCGAGGCGAGCTTGCGCACGAGCGGGGTGACGTACGGGGTCGCACCGCTCGGGGTGGACTCCTCCTGAGGTGCGGGCTTCGGGGTCGTCGCCGCGGTTCCGACCGGCTTCGGTGCGGGAGCCGGGGTGGCCTGCTCGACCTTCGGGGCCTGCTGCTGTGCGGCGGGCTTCTGCTCGGCGGGCTTCGGAGTCTCCTGCTTCGGAGCCTCCTGCTTCGGCGCGGGCTTCTCCTCGGCCGGGGCGGACTGCTGGGCCGGGGCGGACTGCTGGGCGGGAGCCTCGCTGCCGATGACGGCGAGCTGTCCGCCGACCTCGACGGTCTCGTCCTCCTGCGCGGTGATCTCGGTGAGGATGCCGGCGACCGGGGAGGGGATCTCGGTGTCGACCTTGTCGGTGGAGACCTCGAGGAGCGGTTCGTCCACGGCGACCTCGTCGCCGACGGCCTTGAGCCAGCGGGTGACGGTGCCTTCGGTGACCGACTCGCCCAGTGCGGGCATGGTGACCGGGGTGCCCTCGCCGCTGCCACCCGAGGATGCGGGCTGCGCGGGGGCGGACTCCGCGGCGGGCTCTTCGGCGGGAGCCTCTTCGGCCGGTGCCTCTTCGGCAGCGGGTGCGGAATCTCCGCCGGCTTCCTCACCGGCGTCACCGATCACGGCCAGTTCGCCACCGATCTCGACCGTGTCGTCCTCCTGGGCGACGATCTTGACCAGCACGCCGGCTGCAGGCGACGGGATCTCGGTGTCGACCTTGTCCGTGGAGACTTCGAGCAGGGGCTCGTCGACTTCGACCGTGTCTCCTTCCTGCTTGAGCCATCGCGTGACAGTTCCCTCGGTGACGCTCTCACCAAGCGCTGGCATCTGGACGGAGAAGGCCATGTCTGTTGACTCCTCGACGGTTGTGTTCGTGTGTGTTGAGTTGTACCGACTCGTGGTCGCCGACCATTGTGTGGTCGTTGACCATTGTGCGCGGGGCAGGAACCCCGTGCCTGCTGGTTCACGTGTTCGGTCGGGCCGATACCGGCGGGGCATGGCCCCTCCCATCCTTGCACCTATCTTTCGGTGATGTTCGGGGAGGGGCGGATCACCTCACACCGGGGGTTCCGCTGTTGCCGATCACACCGGTCCTCTCCCTCGTCCCGGGCGGGGCCCGTCGGGAGAGGACCGGTGCGGGAGATCATCCGTTGGCGGCGACGTCCTCGATCACGGCGAGCATCGTGCGCACGGGCACGCCGGTGCCGCCCTTGCCGACGTAACCGAACGGTCCGCCGGTGTTGAAGGCCGGGCCGGCGACGTCGATGTGCGCCCACTGCACGCCCTCTGCGACGAACTCCTTCAGGAAGATGCCGGCCGTGAGCATGCCGCCCACCGGTGGGGGGAGACGTTCGCGAGGTCGGCCACGCGGGACTCGAGATCGCCGCGCAGTTCCTTCGGGAAGGGCATCGCCCAGCCGTTCTCACCGACCTCCTGGGACAGCGCGGCCACGCGGTCGCGGAACTCGTCGTGACCCATGACGCCCGGCGTCCGGGTGCCGAGGGCGACCATCTGCGCGCCGGTGAGGGTCGCGGTGTCGATGAGGTAGTCGGGATCGTCCTCGCATGCGCGCACGATGCGTCGGCGAGGATCAGGCGACCCTCGGCGTCGGTGTTGATGACCTCGACGGTGGTTCCGCCGTACTGGGTCAGCACGTCACCCGGACGCTGCGCGGTCGACGACGGCATGTTCTCGGCCATCGGCACGGTCGCGGTGACGTCGGCAGCGACACCGAGTTTCGCGGCGAGCACGACGGTCGCGACGACCGCGGCGGCGCCGGCCATGTCGGAGGTCATCGCCTCCATACCGGCGGCGGGCTTGATGGAGATGCCGCCGGTGTCGAAAGTGATGCCCTTGCCCACGAGCGCGACCTTCGGGGCCTTGCGCTTCTTCGACGAGTAGGACAGGCGCACGAGACGCGGGGGACGCGACGAGCCCTTGCCGACGCCGACGATGCCGCCGAAGCCCTTCTTCTCGAGCGCCTTCTCGTCGAGGATCTCGACCTTCAGACCGGCGGCCTCGCCGAGTGCCTTCGCGCGCTCGGCGAACTCGGCCGGGAACAGGTGGCTCGGCGGGGTGTTCACGAAGTTCCGGGCCGTCCGCGACGGCCACGGCGATCGCGACGAGAGGGGTGAG
>LATQ01000001.1:349008-350058 GCA_001017865.1 Rhodococcus sp. IITR03 | reverse complement strand
AGGCGGGTGCCGGCACGCGGGTGAGCTCCTCGCCGCGGCCCTTCGCGCCACGGCGACCAGGGCGTCGAGCAGTTCGCCGAGGACCGCCTCGTCGATCGGGCGTCGCCCGCGAGGATCTCGGGGGTGCCGTCGGAAGAGGTCACGCCGATCACCAGGACATCGGCTCGTGTGGAAACCGAACCGGCGAGAACGAGTTCGGGAAGATCGGGAGTGGGTGCACTCACAGGGCATCTCCTTGGAGCTGGGTCGGGAACGAGCGAGTCGTTCTCTTGCGGCGTCGTTCGGTGCGAGGGGAATCGCCTCGATGCCATCGACCCTAATGACAACGACGCCCGGCGTCGCTGTCGGACACCATGGCGGTGGGATAGCGTCGTACGCCATGAGCGACGAGGAACTGAAGCAGGGCCCCATCCACACCGTGCACGTCGAACTCGGTGCGACCTTCGCTCCGTTCGGTGGCTGGGAGATGCCGGTCTCCTACGCCGGGACGGTCGCCGAGCACACGGCCGTGCGCGAGAACGTGGGACTGTTCGACGTCAGCCACCTGGGAAAGGCGCTCGTCGCCGGACCGGGTGCCGCCGAGTTCCTCAACACCACGCTCAGCAACGACCTCACCCGGATCGGTCCCGGCAAGGCGCAGTACACGCTGTGCTGCACCGAGAACGGCGGTGTCGTCGACGACCTGATCGTCTACCACGTCTCCGACGACGAGCTCTTCCTCGTTCCGAATGCGGCCAACACCGCGGCGGTCGTCGAAGCACTGGCCGCCGCGGCGCCGGCCGGCGTCACAGTGACGAACCAGCATCGCGATCACGCGGTGTTCGCCGTCCAGGGACCGAAGTCCGGCGAGGTCCTCGAGGCGCTCGGCCTGCCCACCGACATCGCCTACATGCTTCGCCGACGCCGAGTACGAGGGTGCTCCGGTGCGCGTGTGCCGCAGCGGCTACACCGGTGAACGCGGCTACGAGGTGCTGCCGCGCTGGGACGACGCCGAACGCGTCTTCCGCGCCCTGCTCGACGCCGTCCGGCGCAGGGCGGCCACGCATCTGC
>LATQ01000001.1:346943-348908 GCA_001017865.1 Rhodococcus sp. IITR03 | reverse complement strand
GCGTGTCCGAGCCTGCTCGACGCCGTCCGTGCGCAGGGGCGGCCAGGCCGCCGGTCTCGGCGCCCGCGACACCCTGCGCACCGAGATGGGCTACGCGCTGCACGGGCACGAGCTCTCCGTCGACATCTCCCCGCTCGAGGCGCGGGTCGGCTGGGCCGTGGGCTGGAAGAAGCCGCAGTTCTGGGGGCGCGACGCCTTGCTCCGCGAGAAGGAGGCGGGCCCGGCGCGGAAACTGTGGGGCCTGCGGCACTCGACCGCGGCGTCCTGCGTCAGGATCTGACCGTGCGACGCGACGGCGACGAGGTCGGGCGGACCACCTCGGGCACCTTCTCTCCGACCCTCAAGATCGGCATCGCCCTCGCGCTCCTCGACACCTCCGCCGGACTCGAGCCGGGCGACGAAGTGGCCGTGGACGTGCGCGGACGATCGCTGCGTGCCGAAGTGGTGGCTCCGCCGTTCGTCGAGGACCACACCAGATAACGGTTCTGCGGGCGGTTGTACCATTGTCCCCCATGACAGGTGTCCTCGAATTCGCCCGCGTCCAGCATCCTTCACCGAGCTCTGCGGAGCGGCGACAGGAGGTTCTGTCGAATCCCGGATTCGGGCAGCACTTCACCGATCACATGGTGTCGATCACCTACACCGACGGAATCGGCTGGCACGACGCGAAAGTCGAGCCGTACGCGCCGATCCCGCTCGACCCGGCCGCGATGGTCCTGCACTACGGCAGGCGATCTTCGAGGGCCTCAAGGCCTACCGTCAGGCCGACGGCAGCATCGCGTCGTTCCGCGTGACCGCCAATGCCGCGCGCATGAACCGGTCCGCGGAGCGGCTCGCGATGCCGTACCTGCCGCCGGAGCTGTTCGTGAAGGCGATCACCGAGCTGGTCGAGGTCGACAACGAGTGGGTTCCCGCCGCCGGCGGCGAGGATTCGCTCTACCTGCGTCCCTTCGCGTTCGCGACCGAGCCGGCTCTCGGCGTGCGGCCCGCGAAGGAGTACAAGTTCCTCGTCATCGCGTCCCCGGCGGGTGCCTACTTCCCGCGCGGCGTGAAGCCCGTCAACGTGTGGCTCTCCCGCGAGTACGTGCGCGCCTCCCCGGGTGGCACGGGCGCCGCGAAGTTCGCCGGCAACTACGCGGCTTCGCTCGTCGCGCAGGCGCATGCCGCCGAGCAAGGCTGCGACCAGGTGGTCTGGCTCGACGCCATCGAGCGCAAGTACGTCGAGGAGATGGGCGGCATGAACCTGTACTTCGTGTACGGGTCGGTTGCGACGCGCGTCTGGTCACCCCGGAGCTGTCCGGCTCGCTGCTGCCCGGCATCACCCGCGACTCGCTGCTCACCCTCGCCAAGGACTCCGGTCTCTCGGTCGAGGAGCGGCGCATCAGCACCGACGAGTGGCGTGAGAAGGCCGGCAGCGGTGAGATCACCGAGGTGTTCGCGTGCGGTACCGCCGCGGTCATCACGCCGGTCGGCAGCGTCAAGGACAAGGACGGCGAGTTCACCATCGCCGACGGCGAGCCCGGCCCCATCACGATGGCCCTGCGCGACACCCTGACCGGCATCCAGCGCGGTACCTTCGCCGACACCCACGGTGGATGACGACGCTGCGCAAGTGACGTAGCCACGAACGACGACGAAGGGGTGCTGCCGATTCCGGCAGCACCCCTTCGTCGTTTCCGGACGCAGTGCGATCTAGAGGAGCCCCGACGCTGCCACCGCGACGGCGGCGGCCGTGCCCTCGGTGACTGCGCCGAGCACGTCGCCGTTCATGCCGCCGAAGCGCGCGACGCAGTGCCGGGCGAAGAGCACCGCGACGACCAGTACCACCGTGACGACGAGCGGTCCCGCCCAGAGCGGACCGGGCAGGCACACGAGCGACAGTGCCACCGCGCCACCGTCCACACCGCGATCGGCACGACGCCCTGTGTGCCTGCCACGAGCGAGCCGAAGCCGCTGCCGGGCGCG
>LATQ01000001.1:341492-346843 GCA_001017865.1 Rhodococcus sp. IITR03 | reverse complement strand
CCTCGTCGTCCCGGCGCGGCGGAGTGGGCGGCAACATCGCCTCGCGATGGGTGTGCTCTAGGCGGAACGGCCGGTGCTCGTCGGCGCCGTCGGCGCCGACTTCACCGAGTACCGCACCTGGCTCGAGGACCACGGGGTCGACTGCTCGTCGGTGCGGATCTCGCAGACCGCCCACACCGCCCGCTTCGTGTGCACCACCGACCTGGACATGGCACAGATCGCCTCGTTCTATCCCGGTGCGATGTCCGAGGCCCGCGAGATCTCCATCGCCGACGTGGTGAGCAAGCACGGCGTCGACCTCGTGCTCGTCGGCGCCAACGATCCCGACGCGATGATCCGGCACACCGAGGAGTGCCGCCGGCTCGGCGTCCCGTTCGTCGCCGACCCGTCCCAGCAGCTCGCCCGCCTGGACGGGCAGCAGGCCGAGCAGCTCATCGACGGTGCCGAGTACCTGTTCACCAACGAGTACGAGTGGGGACTGCTGCTGCAGAAGACCGGTCTCACCGAGGACGAGGTGCAGGCGAAGGTCGGCATGCGTATCACCACCCTCGGCGGCGACGGCGCAAAGATCGTCGACCGCGACGGCAACCAGGTGCAGGTCGGTGTGGTGCCCGAGCGCGCCAAGGTCGACCCACCGGTGTGGGCGACGCCTTCCGCGCCGGCTTCCTGCTCGGACACCGCTCGGGTCTGAGCATCGAACGGGCCGCGCAGCTGGGCTCGCTGGTCGCGGTGCACGTCCTCGAAACCACCGGCACGCAGGAGTGGACCTTCGACCGCACCGACGCCCTCAAGCGTCTCGCCGACGCCTACGGCACCGCCGCCGCCGACGAGATCGGCGCGGTTCTCGGCGCCTGAACGACGGAACACCCCGTCCTGGAAAGGCGACGGCCGCGAGCATCCCTGGGGATGTTCGCGGCCGTCGCGTACGGGTTGGGTGATCAGATCTCGACCGGGTAGGCCGGCTCCTGGATCTGCGGCACGATGCGCTTCTCCACGAAGATGCCGTGCCAGACCATGAAGCACAGCACCGTCCACAGACGACGGCTGTGATCGATCGGGCCGGTCCGGTGCTCGTCGAGCATCTTCGCCACCGCAGCCTTGTCGAGCAGGTGATCGGTCTGCGACTCGGCGATCACCCGTGCGGCCCAGTCGAACAGCTCCGTGCCGGCCAGCCAGTGCCGCAGCGGCACCGGGAAGCCCAGCTTCGCGCGGTGCAGCACGTGCGGCGGGACGATGCCTCCAGCGCCTGCCGCAGCGCATACTTCGTCGTCTGCTTCGTGATCTTCTGGTCCAGCGGAACCTGCGACGCCACCCGGAAGACCTCGGAGTCCAGGAACGGCACGCGCAGCTCGAGCGAATTGGCCATCGTCATCTTGTCGGCCTTGACGAGGATGTCGCCGCGCAGCCACGTGAACAGGTCGAGATGCTGCATCCGTGCCACCGGATCCCAGCCGGCAGACTGCGCGTAGATCGGGGCGGTGACGTCCTGGTGCGTCCATTCCGGACGGAAGTCGCGCAGCACCGAGCGCAGCTGCGCGTCGTTGAAGCTGCGGGCGTTGCCGTAGTAGCGCTCCTCGAGCGTCATCGAGCCACGGTGCAGCAGGCTCTTGCCTCGGGTGCCTCGGGGATGCGCTCCGACAGCTTCCCGGCGGCCCGGCGCAGCGCCGGCGGCAGGAACTCGAACGGACGCAGCGACAGCGGCTCGCGGTAGATCGTGTACCCGCCGAACAGCTCGTCGGCGCCCTCACCGGACAGCACGACCTTGACGTGCTTGCGGGCCTCCCGGGCGATGAACACAGCGGCACGAGCGCCGGGTCGGCCACCGGGTCGTCGAGGTACCAGATGATCTCCGGGATCGCCGCGGCGAACTCGCTGGGGGAGACCACCCGCACCACGTGCCGGGCACCGATCGCGCCGCCGACTCCGCGGCGACGTCGACCTCGGAGTAGCCTCCCGCTCGAAACCCGCGGTGAAGGTGATGAGCTTCGGGTTGTGGCGCATCGCCAGCGCGGCGATGGCCGTGGAGTCGATGCCACCCGAGAGGAACGACCCGACGGTCACGTCGGCGCGCATGTGCTTGGCCACCGAGTCCTCGAGGGCCTCGGCGATCTCGCGGTAGCGGTCCTGCTCGCGTCCCGCCGCGAACGGCCGGACCGGGAAGGTGGGGTGGAAGTAGCGGGTGATCTCGGGCTCGGCGCCGGGCGTGATACGCGCGTAGCAGCCCGACTCGAGGCGCCGGATCCGCCGGTGCAGCGTCTCGGGCTCGGGAACGTACTGCAGCACCGTGTAGTGCTCGATCGCACGAGGATCGAGCTCGGTGTCGATGCCGATCACGTCGGCGAGCTCGAGCAGGCTCTTCTTCTCGCTGCCGAAGGCCGTACCGCCGGTGCCGGTCGCGAGGAACAGCGGCTTGATGCCGAACGGGTCGCGAGCGACGAACAGTTCGCGGCTGTGCGTGTCCCAGATCGCGAAGGCGAACATGCCCCGCAGGCGCTGGACCGCGCGCACTCCCCAGTGGTGGTAGGCCGCGACGATCGCCTCGCTGTCGCCCTCGGTCGCGAAGGAGGTGCCGAAGGTCTCGGTGAGCTCCTTGCGCAGTTCGAGATAGTTGTAGATCTCACCGTTGAAGGTCAGCGCGTAGCGGTCGGGCTGTTCCGGCGGGCCCCAGCGCAGAGGCTGGTGCGAGTGCGCGATGTCGATGATCGACAACCGGTTGAATCCGAAGACGAGGTCGGCGTCGTGCCAGGTGCCGTGCTCGTCGGGGCCGCGATGGCGCAGGCAGTGCATCGCGGAGCCCACCTTCGCGACGGCGTCGTCGCTGGTGCCGTCAGTGGTCAGAAACCCGAGCAATCCGCACACGCGTGGGTTACCTCATTCCGGTCGGGGGTGTCGCGAGGAACCCCGGTGGGTGCCCAGCGCGGGACACCGCACCGCGCATGACACCGGGAACTACCACTCGGGGTCCGGCGTTGGTTCTACCGAAGTATGCCGCAGACGGTCGACACCGGGCAGCCGCGCCCGGACGCCGCCGACGATCACTCGCCCGACAGGAGAAAACCGACGTCACGAGCCGGGTCTTCCGGTCGAAACGCCCAGTCCGACACTTTCTTCGTGCCCCGGCGATGGATAGCGCCCGGGTTTGGTCTACGCTGCGTAGTAATTGGGCCGGCCTCCGGGTGTGCCCTAGTGGAATTGCGGCGATCAGGAAGGCGTGAACGTGGCGCAAGGTCGGATCCTTCGGCGGTTCGGGCTCGCAGCATCACTCGGCATTGCAGCTTGGTGCTGACCGGGTGCTCGAGCGAAGAAATCCTTCGTTTCGGCTGGCCGGAGGGCATCACTCCTCAGGCCGAGCGTATGCGTGAACTGTGGACGTGGTCGGTTGTCGCCGCCCTCGTCATGGGAATTCTCGTGTGGGGACTCACCTTCTGGGTGATCATCGCCTACCGGCGTCGGAAGGACGATCCGGAGTTCCCGCGTCAGACGGCGTACAACGTGCCGCTCGAGCTGGCTTACACCGCGGCGCCGTTCGTCGCCGTGTGTGTCCTCTTCTACTTCACGGTCGTGGTCCAGAACTACGTCCTGGAGAAGGAGGACAACCCGAACGTCGTCGTCGACGTGACGGCGTTCCAGTGGAACTGGAAGTTCGGTTACCGGACCATCGATCTGCAGGACGGCACCGCCCGGTACGAGGGCACCGACGAGGTCGCCCAGGACGCGGTCGCACTGCAGCCGTACGAGCCGGGCACCGAAGGTGAGCACGGTGGTGGAGAAGGCGGCGAGCACGAGGCTCCGGTCCCATCCACGGCAAGCCGGCGGAGGACCTGTCCTACCTCCACTACGACAAGATCGAGACGATCGGCACCAGCGAAGAGATTCCGGTGCTCGTGCTTCCCACCGGCAAGCGCATCGAGTTCCACCTCGCGTCGTCCGATGTGATCCACGCTTTCTGGGTGCCGGAGTTCCTGTTCAAGCGCGACGTGAACCCGAACCCGCGTGAGAACAACTCCGATCCGGTCTTCCAGATCTCCGAGATCGAGCGTGAGGGCGCGTTCGTCGGCCGTTGCGCCGAGATGTGCGGCACCTACCACGCGATGATGAACTTCGAGGTCCGCGCCGTCAGCCCGGAGGACTTCGCCCGCTACATCGAGCTCCGCAAGCCGGTCGAGGACGGCGGCGAAGGCCTGTCGAACGCTCGTGCGCTCGAAGCCATCGGCCAGAGCCCGATCGCGACCTCGACGACTCCGTTCAAGACCGACCGCACGGACCGGTCGGCGACCGTCGCCGCAGGCGAGTGACGGCCACCCCACCCGACAAGGACAAGTGCTGATATGAAGATCGAAGCCAAGCTCTTCGAGGTCGTGACGGTGTTCTTCGTGCTCGTCGCCATCGTGTACGGCGTGTTCACCGGGCTGTCGGACAAGGGCATCGAATGGGCCGGCCTCACGGCCATCGTCCTCTCCGCCGGTCTGACCTGATCGTCGGAACGTACTTCCGCTTCGTCGCGCGTCGTCTCGACACCCGTCCCGAGGATTACGAGGACGCCGAGATCAGCGACGGTGCGGGCGACCTCGGTTTCTTCAGTGCGGGTAGCTACTGGCCGATCCTGCTCGCCGGTGCGGCCGCTTTCGCCGCCATCGCGCTGGCCTTCTACCAGCCCTGGATGATCGTCCTCGCGGTCGCACTCATCATCGCCGCCGCAGCCGGCTGGTGTTCGAGTACCACATCGGACCCGAGAAGCACTGAGCCGACATTCTCGACGCACACGGGCGCCGCACCTTCGGGTGCGCGCCCGTGTCGTTTCCGGTGGCGTTCTCGAGGTTTCGTTCTTCAGGAAGCCCCGCGGGTGGTGAGGACGACCCTCGCGGTCGCTGCGACCGTGCGATCCGGGTCGCCGGTCAGAGCCTCGAGAGCATCCTCGGCGGCGACCCGGGGATCTCCGCGAGTGCCTGCGTGAGACGTAGCCGGACACCGGCATCGTCCGAGCCGCCGAGCGCGTGCTGCAGCGACCGCACGATCTCGGCGGACGACAGCGGCCGATCCGCGAGCAGGCCGAGTACTTCGGCGGCCTCGACGTCCGACCGGCCCTTCACGATCATCTCCACGAGCACGGGGACGGCCGCGTCCACCCCTCGCGCCCCGAGCGTCAGAGCTGCCGTGGAGCGCGCCTCGAGATCGGCGTCGTCGAGTGCCTTCTCCAGGAGCGTCGTCGATTCGGGCACACGGAGTTCCGCGAGTGTCGCGATCGCCCGTCGCCGCACGGCACTTCGGCGGAGTGAAGGCCCTCCGCGAGCGCCGGCAGCGCAGCGTCGACCTCGTCCGCCGCTCGGCGAGCGACCAGCGCAACGCGCCGG
>LATQ01000001.1:333975-341392 GCA_001017865.1 Rhodococcus sp. IITR03 | reverse complement strand
ACCGCGGCTCAGTTGCAGGTCGTGGTCGCCGCGCCAGTTCGACGCCGAGGAGCCGCAGCGAGGCCGCTTTCCGAGCCCGGTGGCACGAGAGCGACCGCCGCGCGCCACGCGCTGCGTGCCACCTCGTCGTGCTCGTCGTGGAGCATCCCCGAGACCTTCGGCCATGCGACGGGATCGCCGATCTTCGACAACGTGTGCAGGGCCTGACTGCGCGCCTGCGAGACATCCGAACCGAGCTCGTCGAGCAGCCGCGGCACCGTCACCCCGGCCGGCAGGCGGCACAGCGCCCAGGTCAGCATGTCGCGGACGAAGAAGTCCGGCTCCACCGCGCAACGGTCGACGAGAGCCGTCACCGTCCCGGACTCGGCTGCCGTACCCGACTCGAGTGCGGCGCGCAGACGCACGGAGCGTCGTCGGCGGACAGGGCCTCGACGAGGCGGGTGGACAGGGCTCGACGAGGCGGGTGGAGGGTCGTGATGTGTGCGCATGGGAGGCACCTCCTTCACGACCCATTCGAGCGCTTGTCACAGTGTCAAGGTCAAGACGTACGCTCCGGACGATATCCGGTGGGGGAGGGGAGGACCCGCGAACGACGAACGGGGCGGACCGTGATGGTCCGGGGCCCGTTACGAGCCGCTGATGCGGATCAGTGCTGCGACTTGTCGGGCAGCTGGCTGCGCCGTCTCCGTTGCCGTGGACGCGCTCCTGGTACTCGCGGAGCGTGTTCCGCAGCTCGAGCTCGGCCTCGTGGTGGGCAGCCTCGAGAGCGGCGGCCTCGTCGGCCGGGTCCGGGCTCCACCAGCTGCCGGCACCGGGCTTGCCGGCGCTGCCGAGGCGGTTCATACGCTTCGGAACCGGGGCCGCCTGGTACTCCAGTGGGATCGGATGGCCGTGCTCGTCCACCGGGCCGAGCGGCTGGTGGATCTCGATGTACTCGCCGGTCGGCAGGCGACGGACGATGCCCGTCTCGATGCCGTGCTCGAGTACCTGGCGGTCGCTGCGCTGCAGACCCAGGCAGAACCGGTACGCGATGTAGTAGGCGAGCGGCGGGAGCAGGACGAGACCGATACGGCCCATCCAGGTCGTCGCGTTGATCGAGATGTCGAACTTGAACGCGATGATGTCGTTGATGCACATGATCGTGGCAACGGCGTAGAACGCCAGGGCCATGAACCCGATACCGGTGCGGACCGGCACGTCGCGCGGACGCTGGAGCAGGTTGTGGTGTGCGTCGTCCTTCGTGAACTTCTTCTCGATCCACGGGTAGACCGTGAGCACGACGAACACCAGGCCCATGATCAGCGCGATCCAGAACGGCTGCGGGATCGTGTACCGGTTGAACAGGTACAGCTCCCATGCCGGCCAGATACGGGCCATGCCGTCCGTCCACATCATGTAGATGTCGGGCTGCGAGCCGGCGGACACCTGCGACGGGTTGTACGGGCCGATGTTCCAGACCGGGTTGATCTGCAGCAGGCCGGACATCAGGCGAGCACCGCGAAGGTCATCGCGAAGAACGCACCCGACTTGACGGCGAAGACCGGGAGGATACGAACGCCGACGACGTTCTGCTCCGTGCGGCCGGGGCCGGGGAACTGCGTGTGCTTCTGGTACCAGACCAGCGCGAGGTGCGCGGCGATCAAGGCCAGGATGATGCCCGGGACGAGCAGCACGTGCAGCACGTAGAAGCGCGGATGATCAGCTCACCCGGGAAGTCGCCACCGAAGATCGCCCAGTGCATCCACGAACCGATGATCGGGATCGAGAGCGTGATGCCCGAGAACGCGGCGCGGAGGCCGGTGCCCGAGAGCAGGTCGTCGGGGAGCGAGTAACCGAAGAAGCCTTCGAACATCGCCAGGATGAGCAGCAGCGAGCCGATCACCCAGTTGGCTTCGCGCGGACGCCGGAACGCACCGGTGAAGAACACGCGCAGCAGGTGGACGACGATCGACGCTGCGAACATCAGTGCTGCCCAGTGGTGAATCTGTCGCACGAACAGACCACCGCGGACCTCGAAGGAGAGGTTCAGGGTCGTCTCGTAGGCGCGGGACATACCCACACCGCGCAGCGGCGTGTAGACGCGTCGTAGATGACGTGCGCCATCGACGGGTCGAAGAACAGGGTGAGGAAGACACCCGAGATCAACAGGATGACGAAGCTGTAGAGCGCGATCTCACCCAGGAGGAAGGACCAGTGGGTGGGGAACACCTTGTTGATCTGGCGGCGGATGCCCGCGGACAGGTGGTAGCGAGAATCGAGATTCTCGCCGATCTGTGCGGCGCGGGACGGGGTTGCAGTACTCACGGGCGACGCTCCCAGAATGCCGGGCCGAGTGCCTCGATGAAGTCACCGTTGGCGACCAGGAAGCCCTCTTCGTTCACTGTAATCGGAAGCTGCGGCAGTGCGCGAGCAGCGGGACCGAAAATCGGCTTGCCGTACTCCAGCGCATCGAACTGCGACTGGTGGCACGGGCACAGGATGCGGTGCGTCTGCTGCTCGTAGAGCGAGGTCGGCAGCCGAGGTGCGTGCAGATCTTCGAGTACGCGAAGTAGTCGCCGTAGTTGAAGCTCTCCTGGCCCTTGCGCTTGACGACACGCTCGGTGTCCTCGGTGCGCAGACGGATGAGCATGACGGCGTTGCGGATGCCGCGCAGGCCCTGCAGCAGAGCGTGGTCGTCGCCGCGATCGGACTCGCGGAACGGGAACACCGTCTCCATACCGCCGGCGTCGAGGTCCTCCGGGCGCACCAGGACGATGTCCTGGGGGCGGCCGGTGTCGCGACGCAGGTAGATGGTCTCGCCGGGGTAGCGCGGGGTCCAGCCCGACACCCACAGCGACGACTGGTCACCCTCGGCCCACGGGTTCTTGATCAGCCGCCGAGCGGCATGATCAGACCGAGGCCGAGCGCGCCACCACCGAAGATCGCGGTGCGCTTGATCAGCTTGCGACGCGGCAGGGTCGACGTCTCGAGCGAGTCGGAGAGCTCGGCGACGATCGTCTTGCGATCGACCTCGGGCGAGCCGCCGTCGTGCCGATCCTGGATCGACACCTCCTCCGGGATGAACTTCTTGGTGAACTGCACCGCGCCCACACCGATGCCGAGGATGGCCAGACCCAGGGTCAGGCCGAGCATCGGGGTGTAGAGGCTGTACCAGCCGTAGTTCTCGTCGCCGATGCCTGGTACTCCCACGGCCAGAACAGGTAGATCGCGATGAACGCGACACCCGCGATGCCCGCGAGGGCGAACCAGAAGGCGACGTTGCGCTCGGCCCGCTTCTCGGCACGGGTGCCTTCGACGGGCCAGCGGTCCTTGCGGAACGCGACGTCGACACCGTCGAGGTTCGTGCCGAGCGTGACGAGGTCGTCCCGGCTCATCCGGTCGAGATCTTCGACCGTGTGCTTGTTCGGCGTTTCGCCGCCACTCATGACCTTGCTCCGATCCACAGTGCAGCGCCGACGACGGCGACCATGCCGACGACCCACATGGTCGGCCCTTCGGCACCGGGGCCGAAGCCGCCGAGCCCGTAGCCACCCGGGTCTCTCGTCTCACTGGCGGACTTGATGTACGCGATGATGTCCTGCTTCTCCTCGACCGTCAGCTGACGGTCGGAGAACTTCGGCATGTTCTGGGGGCCGGTGAGCATCGCGGTGTAGATCTGCTGCTCGTTGGCCGGATCCAGGTTCGGTGCGAACTTGCCGGACGAGAGCGCGCCGCCGCGTCCGGTGAAGTTGTGGCAGGACGCGCAGTTCTGGCGGAAGAGCTCCGAACCGCGTCCGATGTCGTTGCCGCGCAGCGACGACTGGGCGATTTCGCCGTTCTCGTCGCGGATGACGGTCGGGCCTCCACCGTTGGCCTGGATGTACGCGCCGAGGGCGTCGGTCTGCGCGGCGTCGAACTTCGGGTCCTTGCGGAGGGCCTGGGCCTCGTTGCGCATCATCGGCATGCGGCCCGAGGAGACCTGGAAGTAGACGGCGGCCTCGCCGACACCGATCAGGCTGGGACCGCGGTCCTGGACACCCTGAAGGTTGACACCGTGACAGGTCACGCAGGAGGTCTCGTAGAGCTGCTGACCCTCGCGGATCAGAGCGCTCTGGTCGTCCTGCGCTGTAGCCACCTGCGGGGCAGGTGTCAGCGCGGAGGCGATGAAGCCTGCGCTGAGGAGACCGAGCGCGAGGACCAACGCTCCGGTGACGCGCCGGCGCATCTTGCGCTGGCGGCGGGACTTCGCAGCATCGGCTGCAGAGGATCGACCGGGCATGTCACCCTCGGAGGCGAGAGGTGGGGATGAACTCATCTGTATCCCTTTTTTTATGTCGGGACGGACTGGACGTCAGGGGGCTGCCTGGGCGTTCAGCTGGCTAACGGATGAAATAAATCGTGGCAAACAGCGCGATCCAAACGATGTCGACGAAGTGCCAGTAATACGAAACGACGATGGCTGCAGTGGCCTGCGCAGGCGTGAACTTGCTGACCTTCGTGCGGAACAGCAGGAACACGAAAGCGATGAGGCCGCCGATGACGTGCAGGCCGTGGAAACCGGTGGTCATGTAGAACACCGAGCCGTACACGCTGCCCGGGATGGTCGTGCCGTCCTTCACCAGGGTGATGTACTCGTAGCCCTGGCCGAGCACGAAGAAGGTGCCCATGCCGAGGGTGACGATGTACCACCGGCGCAGGCCGAAGACGTCGCCGCGCTCGGCGGCGAAGACGCCCAGCTGGCAGGTGAAGGAAGAAGCGATCAGCACCATGGTGATCGGTACCGCCAACCACAGGTTCAAGTGGGTGGGCGGGGGCGGCCACATGCCCTCCGGGGCCTGTGCCCGTGCCACGAAGTACATGGCGAAGAGCCCTGCGAAAAACATGAGCTCACTGGACAACCACACGATGGTGCCGACGCTGACCAGGTTGGGCCGGTTCAACGAGTGCACGCGCTGTGTGATTGCAGATCCTGAAGTCCCTACTGCGCTCGTCACGCTGGCTAGTATGACCCGTCGTAGTACGTCTTGGGCAATCGGGGCCGAAATCGGCGCGTCCGTGCAGGTCCCAGCCCTGCATTTCTCCAGGTGGGCACTCGGTGGCGGGTGCTCGGAAGGGTGCCACACGGGACATTTCGGAGGGTCGCGGAGGTCACGTGCGATCGTGGTGACATGAGTACCGGAAAGGGTCTTCGGGGGTGGCTGCGGTCCCTGGTCGGCCGGCGCAGCGAACCACTCGACGCGAAGCGGGCCGACCTGGTCGTTGTCGTCTCGTCATTCGACGACGCGGAGGCGTGTTCGACGGCGCTCGAGCGCGCCGCCGAGGCGACGCCTGCGTGGCAGGCCGAGGACGAGGCGGTTCTGCGGCATCACCTCGTCCTGCCCGCCGACACGGTGGACCGGGCGGTGGAACTGGCCGGCCAGGACGGCTACGTCGTGGCCGGAACCGGCGGCGGCAACGTCCCGCCCGCCGCCGTCGTCGAGGGTGCTCCGGTGATCCTGCAGCGTGTCCAGGTCCTCGATGCACTGCACTGTGCGCAGGAGAAGTCGCGCATGGCCTCGCTCGCCCAGCGGCTCGGTGGAACGGCCCTGGGATGGGACGCTCTGCAACCGGAGGATGCCGCTGGCTAAGCTGACCGGTCGGAGGCACGCCGGTGCCCGGTGAGGAGCGAGATGCGGCGAGGGCAGGTGCGATGAACGCGACGCGAGACGCGGACGAGGTGACGCAGAACTGGCCCTCCGTCCTGGGAGTGCTCACCGCCGGACAGGACCTGTCCGCCGCCGAGGCGCGATGGGCGATGAGCGAGATCTTCTCCGACAACGCCACCCCCGCCCAGATCGCGGCCTTCGGCGTCGCTCTGAAGATGAAGGGCGAGACACCCGAGGAAGTGCGGGCACTCGCCGACACGATGCTCGACTACGCCCGGCTGGTCCCGGTCGACGGTGACGTGGTCGACGTGGTGGGCACCGGTGGCGACCGGGCGAACACCGTCAACATCTCCACGATGGCCTCGCTGGTCGTCGCCGCAGCGGGTATCCGCGTGGTCAAGCACGGCAACCGCGCTGCCTCGTCCAAGAGCGGCGGCGCCGACGTGCTCGAAGCGCTCGGGGTGCACATCGATCTCGGACCCGACGAGGTGGCCCGCTCGGTCGCCGAGGCCGGGATCGGATTCTGCTTCGCGCCGGTCTACCACCCGGCGCTGCGTTTCGCGGCCGCACCGCGCAAGCAGATCGGCATCCCGACGGTCTTCAACGTCCTCGGCCCGCTCACCAACCGGCCCGCCCGAGTGCCGGTCTGATCGGATGCGCCTTCGAACCGCTCGTCCCGACCGTCGCCGGTGTGCTCGCGCAGCGCGGCAATTCGGCGCTCGTCGTCCGCGGCGACGACGGTCTCGACGAACTGACCACCTCCACGACCTCGCGCGTGCACATCGTCCACGGCGGCGAGGTCCGGGTCGTGACGCTCGATCCGCGCGATCTGGGCATCGAACGGGTTCCGCTCGAGGCGCTCCGCGGAGGCGACGCCACGGAGAACGCGGCGATCGCGCGGGCCGTCCTGGCGGGGGAGACGGGGCCGGTGCGCGACGCCGTGCTCCTCAACGCCGCCGGGGCGATCGCAGCCTTCCGGGGCGTCGACGGCGTTCTCGAGGACGCCCTCACGGCCGGGCTCGAGACGGCGGCAGAGGCGATCGACAGCGGCCGGGCCACGGCCGTCCTCGAGCAGTGGGCAGAGGTCACCACGCGGCTGGGTGCCGGTTCCGGACAGAAGTGACCGGGGAAGAGTAAGGACACCGAACGACGGGCCCGCACTGCATCGGTGCGGGCCCGTCGTTCGTCGGTGGTGCTGCGCGGTGTCAGTTCCCGATCGAGAAGCCGGCCTCGACGTCGGCGCTCGAGTACGACTGGAACGCGATGTGGGTGACGGTCTTCGTCACGCCGTCGATCTTGTTGATGCCCCGGGTGACGACGTCCGCGATCTTCTCGTGGTCGCGGACCCGGACCACGGCCACGAGGTCGACGTCGCCTGCGCAGGAGTACACCGTGTCGACACCGTCGAGGTCGGCCACCGCTTGCGCGGTCTCGGGGATACGGTTCGCCTCGGCGTCGATCAGGACGATCGCGTTGATCATGTGGTCTCCTTCAACCTTCCTCGGGGATTGCATCAGCCTAAGCGGTACGGCTCGTCGGCGGAGAGGAGCCTGCGGACCGCGCGGGCGTCGCGTGCGAGCTCGGCCCACGCGCTCCACCGACCTGCGCCCCGTGTCGGTTCGCACCAGCCCTGGCTCGCCCGGACGATGCGGATGTCTTCGCCGTCGAGCCATCGAGCGACCAGACCGATCTCCTCCGGGGACGCGCCCCGGAGCGGGCCGGGTGACGGCCGCACAGTCTCGGCTGCGGCGACGATCGCGTCGACGACGGCATCGGCCGCAGTACCGCGCGGC
>LATQ01000001.1:331086-333875 GCA_001017865.1 Rhodococcus sp. IITR03 | reverse complement strand
CCGCCGATCCGGATGTCGGGATCGGCGGCCGCGGCTCGAGTACGCACCCCTAGGGCATCACTTCGCGTACAGGCGTCGATCTCGTGGGCGAAACGCTCGGTGACGACGTTGCGCTTGATCTTCAGCGTCGGGGTGAGCTCACCGGACTCCTCGGTGAGATCGCGGTCGAGGATGACGAACTTCTTGATCGCCTCGGTGTGCGAGACGAGGGTGTTGGCGTCGTCGACGATGGTCTGCACCGCGTCGCGTAGCGCGGGATCGTGGCGCAGGTCCGCGATCGTCGCGCCGGCGGGCTTTCCGTTCTCGGTCTTCCAGTTCTCGAAGACGTCCGAATCGACGGTCACCAGGGCTGTGACGAAGCTGCGTCCGTCGCCGACGACGACGGCCTGGGAGACGAGGGTGTGCGACGCATGCGGTCCTCGATCGGCCCGGGCGAGACGTTCTTGCCGCCGGCGGTGATGATGAGGTCCTTCTTGCGCCCGGTGATGGACAGGTAGCCGTCCTCGTCGAGCGAGCCGAGGTCGCCGGTGCGGAACCAGCCGTCGTGGAACGCTCCCTCGGTGGCCTCGTCGTTGCGCCAGTAGCCGTCGAAGACGACCATGCCGCGCAGCTCGATCTCGCCGTCGTCCGCGATGCGCGCTGAGTTCCCGCCCATGGGACGTCCGACGGTGCCGATCTTCTGCGCGCCGGGCGTGTTCACGCTGTGTGCGGCCGTGGTCTCGGTGAGGCCGTAGCCCTCGTAGATCGGCACGCCGACGCCGCGGAAGAAGTGACCGAGGCGGGGGCTCAGGGCACCGCCGCCGGAGATCGCGTACCAGCACTCGTTGCCCATGGCCTCGCGCAGCTTGGAGTAGACCAGCTTGTCGGCGACGGCGCGCTTGGCTTCAGCGTCAGGGTGGGGCCGCCCTGGTCGAGCGACTCGCTGTAGGCGATGGCGGTGCGCTCCGCGAAATCGAAGATCGCCGCCTTGACCGGTCCACCGGCCGCCGCCTTGCCCGCTGCCGCGTCGCGCACCTTCTCGAAGACGCGCGGCACACCGAGGATGATGTTCGGCGAGTACCGGGCGAACTGCGCGGAGACGGTCGAGAAGTCCGCCCAGTGGGCCTGCGCCGTGCCGGATTCGAAGAGCGCGAGCGACACCGCGCGCGCCAGCACGTGCGCGAGGGGCAGGAAGGTCAGGCCGCGGTTGCCGGGCTTGGCGACGATACCGACGTCCGAGGTGAGGATCGACCGGACCTCGGCGAGGAAGTTGCGGTGGGTGAGCATGCAGCCCTTGGGCCGCCCGGTGGTTCCCGAGGTGTAGACGAGGGAGGCCAGGCCGCTGGAACGGATTCCGGCCAGGCGCGTGGTGATCTCGGCGTCGTCGACGTCGGCGCCGTCGGCCGCGAGCGTGTTCACCGCGCCGTCCTCGATCTGCAGGATGCGACGGAGGGTGTCGGGCATGTCGACGAAGAGCTTCTCGTGCCGCGCGGTCTCGACGACGGCGAGGACGGCCTCGGAGTCCTGGAGGATCCAGCGGATCTGCTCGGTGGACGAGGAGTCGTAGATCGGTACCGACACCGCGCCGGCCGTCCAGATCGCGTAGTCGAACAGCGACCACTCGTAGCGGGTGGCCGAGAGCAGCGCGACACGATCACCGGGCTGCACACCGTTGGCGATCAGGCCCTTGGCGACGGCCTTCACCTGGTCGGCGAACTGCTGCGCGGTGACCGCGACCCAGTCGTCACCCTGCGGCCGGGAGTACATCACGCGGTGCGGAGTCTTCTCCGCATGGGTGAACACCGTGTGGACGACCGATTCGTCGTCACCGATGGTGAACGGGGCCGGGGTCGAGTACTCACGCACTGCAATCTCCATCGTTCTGGTCGGGAGTCCGGTCGTCGGAATCGATTCCTGCACGGAAGCGACGCAGGAGATCCACGAAGCGTTCGAGTTCGTCCTCGTCCCAGCCCTCGAGGCCGGCGCGGACGTCATCGAGACGACGCACGACCGCACCTTCGAGAACTGTCGCTCCGTGGTCGGTGAGCCGGAGAGGATGTCCGGCACGTGCCGGACCGGTCCCCGCCTCGACCCAGCCCGCATCGACGGCGTGACGCAGTTGGCGCGACACGGTCGAGCGGTGGACACCGAAGACCTCGGATATGTCGGTGGCGCGGCAGCCGGATTTCGGGAGATGAAGCCGAGAAGCGAATGCTGGACCAGCGAGAGTCCGTTGTCCTGCGCTCGTGCTCCGGACGTCAGGAAGCGCACGAGAAGCACGAACTCCTCGTATACGCGGGCAACGCCGTCCGCGGACGGCCGCCGGGCCTGCCGATTGTGTTGCACAGGGCAACTATAAACGCGAGTGAGGCACGGCACGAATCCGCGCGGTGTCCTGCCGATTCCCGGTCTGTCTCTTCACAGCCCGTGCGCGCACCCGGTGAACTCGCCCACCCCGCTCGGCGTTCACCGGGCTAGCCTGTCTGTCCGTACGGCGTCAGCACTCGGGAGAAGAGGTCGGATGGGCGAACACATCGGTCGCGACCTGTTCCGTCATCTCGTCGCCGACGAAGCGGACGAGTACCTCGCGGTGATGGACTGCTTCACCGACCTCCTGCTCGCCGATCTGTCCACCGACGATATCGCGGTCTCGTGTGCGCGGCGCGGCGTGGCGCTCGACATCACGGTCGTCGCCGCCCGGTGCCGCAGCCTGGTCCGGTGGGGCAATCTCGCGCTCACGAGCGGCGGAACCGGCGGCGGTGGCACCGGCGGCGGTTCCACCGGCGGAGCGCCCGAGACCGCCTCGACCG
>LATQ01000001.1:326820-330986 GCA_001017865.1 Rhodococcus sp. IITR03 | reverse complement strand
TTCGCCCGCAGACTCGGGCTCGGACTGGCGCTCGTCGCGACGTCTACGACCCCGAGCTCGTCGTCATCGGGGGAGGGGTCTCCGGTTCCGCGCCGCTGTTCCTCGACGCCGCGCGTGAGCACTACGCGGCCGTGACCACCGGCGCCGGCCACCGTCCCCTCGCGCGCGTCCGGGTCGCGCAGCTCGGCGACGCCGCCGGCTCATCGGCGCCGCCGATCTCGCCCGATCCGCGATCGAAACCTCACGACCACCGCTGTAGTCGAATTTCACTGTAGGTGAGATTCGCCGGAGGTGAGATTATCGTCACGTCGACGTGGAAAGGGTGGGGTCGGGCACTGAGGCGATGTGCGAGGGGCAGTCGCATCGTCGTAGAGTCGACCGGCGGGCGGTGCTGCACCGATCCGTGTGGGGGATGATCGGATTCGGGAAGGATGCCATGTGGTACTGGCTGTTCAAGTACGTCCTCCTGGGACCGCTGCTGTGGCTTATAGGACGTCCGAAGTTCGAAGGCGGCGAGAACATTCCGGCGCACGGACCGGCGATCCTGGCCAGTAACCACCGGGCCGTCCTCGACTCGTTCTACCTTCCCTCCTGGTACGCCGGCGCATCACCTTCCTCGCGAAGAGCGAGTACTTCACCGGCACCGGCCTCAAGGGCGCCTTCCAGCGCTGGTTCTTCTCGTCGGTCGGGCAGGTCCCCATCGACCGCACCGGCGCGACGCCGCGCAGGATGCGCTCAACGCCGGGGTCCGGGTGCTCGGCCAGGGCAAGCTGCTCGGCATCTACCCCGAGGCACCCGCTCACCCGATGGACGCCTCTACAAGGGCAAGACCGGCCTCGCGCGACTGGCGCTGGAGACCGGCGTCCCGGTGATCCCCGTCGCCATGATCGGCACCGACCGGATGAACCCCATCGGTCGAAGATGTGGCGACCGGCGAAGATCACCGTCCGGATCGGCGAGCCCATCGACTTCTCCCGGTTCGAGGGCATGGGCGGAAACAGGTTCGTGGAGCGCACCGTCACCGACGAAGTCATGTACTCGCTCATGCAGTTGTCGGGTCAGGAGTACGTCGACATCTACGCCGCCTCCCTCAAGAACAAGGGCTCGGCGAACGAGTCGGGCACGGCCGGGGACACGGGCGCGTCGACGAACGGCAGTGCCGCGACCTCGCCGCAGGACGGTTCCGTCGCGGACCGCGTTCCCGACACGCGTGCCGGGTGAGCCGGTGCGCTACTTCTACGACTGCGAGTTCATCGAGGACGGCCGCACGATCGAACTCGTCTCGATCGGTGTCGCCTGCGAGGACGGCCGCGAGTTCTACGCGGTGTCGACCGAGTTCGACCCGACACGGGCCGGAGCCTGGGTGCGCCGCAACGTCCTCCCGAAGCTCCCGCCTCCGGCGCACCCCGCCTGGAAGTCGCGATCGAGGATCCGCGACGACCTGCTGAAGTTCCTCGTGCCCCGGCCGGGAATTCGGCCCGAACTGTGGGCCTGGATCGGGGCCTACGACCACGTCGTGCTCGTCCAGCTGTGGGGCACCATGCCCGAACTCCCGGACGTCCTGCCCCGCTTCACCCGCGAGCTCCGGCAGTACTGGGAGGACTCGGGCTCCCCGCCCCTGCCCCCGGCGCCGGACGACAACCACGACGCCCTCGCCGACGCCCGCCACAACCTCGCGAAGTTCGAAGCGATCGAGGCTGCTCGTCGGTCGCGGTGACGCGGGTAACGGGGTGCTGCGCCGCTTCCGGCCGTCACGCCATATCCTGGACGGGTGAACTGGACTGTCGACGTGCCGATCGACCGCTTGCCCGAACTCCCCCCGTTGCCCGAGGAGCTGCGTGCCAACCTCGACGCGGCGCTCGCAAAGCCGGCGCTGCAGCAGCCCAGCTGGCCCGAGGAACAGGCCGCGGCGATGCGCACCGTGCTCGAGAGCGTGCCTCCCATCACCGTGCCCCGCGAGGTCGAGGAGCTGCAGAACCAGCTCGCCGCCGTCGCTCGCGGTGAGGCCTTCCTCCTCCAGGGCGGCGACTGCGCCGAGACGTTCGCGGACAACACCGAGCCGCACATCAAGGGCAACATCCGCACGCTGCTGCAGATGGCGGTGGTGCTGACCTACGGTGCGTCGACGCCGGTCGTGAAGGTCGCGCGGATCGCCGGCCAGTACGCCAAGCCGCGTTCGTCCGATACCGACGCGCTCGGTCTGCCGTCCTACCGCGGCGACATGGTCAACTCGCTGGTCGCCGATGCCGAGGTGCGCAGGCACGATCCGTCGCGCCTCGTGCGCGCCTACGCGAACGCGAGCGCCGCGATGAACCTCGTGCGTGCCGTCACCGCCGCCGGTGAGGCCGACCTGCACCGCGTGCACGACTGGAACCGGGCCTTCGTCTCGGCCTCGCCCGCCGGTGCCCGCTACGAGGCGCTCGCCTCCGAGATCGATCGTGGTCTGCGGTTCATGGACGCTTGCGGTGTCGTCGACCCGAACCTGCGCGCGGCGACGATCTACGCCAGCCACGAGGCCCTCGTCCTCGACTACGAGCGCGCGATGCTGCGCCTCGACAACTCGGGCGACAAGCCGCGCCTGTACGACCTGTCGGCCCACTTCCTGTGGATCGGCGATCGCACCCGCCAGCTCGACGGCGCGCACATCGCGTTCGCGGAGCTGCTGTCGAACCCGATCGGTCTGAAGATCGGTCCGTCGACCACCCCGGAGATGGCCGTCGAGTACGTCGAGCGCCTGGATCCGCACAACACACCGGGCCGGCTGACCCTGATCTCCCGGATGGGTCACTCGAAGGTCCGCGATCTGCTGCCCGGCATCATCGAGCGCGTCGAGGCCTCCGGGCACAAGGTGATCTGGCAGTGCGACCCGATGCACGGCAACACCCACGAGGCGTCCACCGGCTACAAGACCCGTCACTTCGACCGCATCGTCGACGAAGTGCAGGGCTTCTTCGAGGTGCATCGCGCGCTCGGCACGCATCCCGGTGGCATCCACGTCGAGCTCACCGGTGAGGACGTCACCGAGTGCCTCGGCGGTGCCCAGGACATCTCCGATCTCGACCTGCACGGTCGCTACGAGACGGCGTGCGATCCGCGGCTGAACACGCAGCAGTCGATCGAACTCGCGTTCCTCGTGGCGGAGATGCTCCGCGGGTAGGGAACAGGCGGTCGGATCAGGGTAGTGCGGTCAGCGTGACCGTGCTGCCCTGTTCTGCTCTCCGGCCCGCCCCGGGATTCTGGCCGATCACGACCGAGCGGTCGGAGTCGCCGAGTTGCCGCACCTCGACCTCGAAACCGAGGCGGGTGAGCTCGTCGCGGGCCGAGCCCACCGAGCGTCCCAACATCGACGGCACCTTCACTGCATTGGATACAAGGAGGGTGACGGTTCCGCCGGCGCTGACGTCTTCACCCTCCTCCGGGTCGGTGCCGACGACCCGCCCCTCGTCGACATCGGCGTCGAAGACCTCACGGATCTCCCCGACGGTCAGGCCGGCCTCGTCGCAGGATGGCGACGCGCTCGTCGACGGGCGCCCGGTCAGGTCGGGCAGGGTCACGGGCGGCGATCCCTTGCTGATCACGAGCGCGACCTCCGCGCCCACGGGCAGGACGGTGCCGGGCGCGGGGTCGAGCGCGGCCACTCCACCCTCGGGCACCGTGGTGCTGAACGCGGTACCGCCCTCGACCGGTTCGAAGGTGCGGCTCCGCAGTTCGTCCTCGACGACGGATCTCTCACCGGCGCGGGAATGGACGGGACGGTGGGTCTGCCGAGCGACACGAGCAACGCAATCGTGTCGCCGTCGGGCACGCGTGAGCCCGCGGTGGGGTCGGTGCCGAGGACGGTGTCGACGGGAACGTCGTCGGAGTACTCGCCCCGGATCTCGCTGGACAACCCGGCCGTCTCGATCGCGGACACGGCCGCGGCCCGGTCGAGTCCGAGCACGGTCGGGACGTCGGTGAGTCGGCCGGCGCCGAGCCACCACCCGGCGATCCCCATGAACAACGCGAGCACGATGATCGCGGCGATCCAGCCGGCGGCGGACCGGCGCTGACGGCGACGTCGGTGGCGTAGTCGGGCCGGGGCGCCACCGGTTCGGTGTCGGGACGCGGATGGGTGCGGGTCGCGACCCGGGTCGGGTGCGGGGGTGTGGCCGGTGCATTCGGGTCGG
>LATQ01000001.1:322534-326720 GCA_001017865.1 Rhodococcus sp. IITR03 | reverse complement strand
CGCAGCCACGGCGGCCGCGGCGTGCGGCGGCATCGGTCCGCGTTCGCGCAGCAGCTCGCGCAGGGTGCCGCCCTCGACGAGCTCCATCACGAGGAAGACGTGATCGCCGTCCTGGCCCTGGTCGTAGACCGCGACGAGCCCGGGATGCGTCAATCGCGCGACGGATCTGGCCTCGAACTCGAACCGTGCCAGGAACTGGGGATCGGCGGCGAACTGCGGATCCATGATCTTCACGGCGACGGGACGGTCGAGACGCATGTCGGTGCCGCGGTAGACGGTCGACATGCCGCCCCGCGCGATCTGCGATTCGATGCGATAACGCCGGTCGAGCACGACGCCGACCAGTCGGTCGCCTCCAGCGGTCACCCGGTGTACCCCCGTGTCTCGTGCGTGATGGTGGGACGCCGGTACCCGGGCCTTCGAGGTATCGACGTGACGAAGGTCCGGCTCCGCGTGTGCGGAGCGATTTCGTCCCCGTCGATCGTAGCCAGCTCCTGTGGACGGTAGCCGCGTAGCTGCCCGCGCGGCCGCAGCGATAACGTGGTGGGGTGAGTGCAATCCCTTACTGCGACGACGTTCTCGACCGCTCCGTGCCCGTGGTGCAGCTCGTCGACGTGGCCAAGAGCCTCGGCGTCGCCACCTCCCGCGTGCACCAGATGGTGCGCGACCGGCAGTTGCTGGCGTTCAAGCGCGACCGCGTGCCGGTCCTGCCCGAGGCCTTTCTCGACGAGGAAGGAAACGTTCTCAAGGGTCTTTCCGGCCTGATCGCGGTGCTGCACGACGGTGGTTACGAGGACGACGAGATCCTGCGGTGGCTCTTCACCGAGGACGATTCTCTTCCCGGTGGATGCCCCGTGGCCGCGATGCACACGCAGTCCGCGCGCGAGGTCATGCGGCGGGCACAGGCGCTCGCCTTCTGAGTTCGTGATGGTCGCCGAGTAATGGATCGTCACCGCTGCCGGAGCAGCGAACCGGCGACGTACTCGGTGAGCATCACGGCGGCGCGCGTGCGGCGCGGAACCGTCGCGCGCCGGTCGAGCACCCGGAACCCGCTGCGTTCGACCTCGTCGAGAATCCGCCCGTAGAGCGTGAAGGCCGCGCGGATACCCGGGCGGATCCGGTCGGGGAGTACCGCCAGTCCGGGTTCGGCCTTGCGATATTCGGCGCGGGTCAGCGCGACCGCGTGGGCGAGTGCCCGCCGGACCTTCGGATCCATCGCGCAGCTGCGCCGGCAATCCTGCAGCAGGTCGATGTCGACCCCGAACGCCGACCACAGTTCGAGCGGGATGTAGAGACGTCCGCGTTCGAGGTCCTCGCCCACGTCGCGGATGAAGTTGGTGAGCTGGAACGCCTCCCCGAGCGCGGCCGCGGCGGGCGGGGCGGCCGGATCGTCGACGTCGAGGATCGGCAGCAGTTCGAGACCGATCACCGCCGCCGAGCCGTACATGTACTCGCGCAGGTCCTCCATGGTCCGTAGCGGGGCCGGAACTCGGGCGTGCCGGGCACGTCCATGCGCATGGAGCGGATGAAAGCGTCGAAGTACTCGGTCGGGATGCGGTACTGCCGGATCGTGTCGGCGAGCGCGCGGACCACGAGACCGGTGTCGTCGAGCGGGCCGGGATCGCCCGCGAGTGCTGAGTGCAGGCGGGTGTGCGCGTCGTCGACACCGCGGATCGCGGCCTCCGGGTCGTCCACGGCGGTGACGTCGACGATGTCGTCGACGTGTCGGGCGAAGCCGTAGCGCGTGCACGGCGTGCCGCCGCGAGGCGGGCAGCAGCCGGGTCGCGAGGTTGTAGGTGCGTCCGTGTTCGGCGGTGAGCTCGGCGCAGTAGGCGTAGGCCCGGGTGAGATCGTCGGCCGCGATCCCCGTGGGGCGCTCAGGCACGGTCGTCCCGGGCAGCGCCGGCGGGCGATGCCGGTCGCGGTCGTAACCGCAGGCGCAGCGGGTCGTAGGTGACCAGCGAACGGGCCGCGACGATCGAGGCGAACACCGCGAGTGCGACGTGCGCGATGTTGTACATCCCGATCGACGTCGGGGTTGAAGATCAACATCAGCCAGGTCGACAGCGCGACGAGCACCATGAGCACCCGGGGCGACATCGCGAAGGCGGCGGCGACGGCGAGCGGCCAGGAGTAGTACCAGGCAGCGCGGCAGGGGAGAGCAGGGTCACCGCGGTCAGCGCCACGACGATCCCGAAGATCGCGTCGCGCTCGGTGCGGCGGAAGCGCCACCACGCCCACACGAGGATCACCACCAGGCGATCGCGCAGAGCATGCGCGTGATGTCGAGGACCGATCCGAGCCGCCACGGGGTGACCCACGTGACGGCGTGCGCCATCATCGTCGGCAGCGACAACCAGTTGATGATCTTCGACGAGCCCGACAGGGCGGTGAGCCAGCCGATGCCCACACCGGCGAGCAGCGAGGTGCCGCCGAAGACCGCGGCGAAGACGACCAGTCCCAGACCGGCGGCCTTGACGAACAGGCGGACGGGCGCTGCCGGTTCGCGTCCTTCGGCGCGCGCACGATCGCGTTCGTGGATCATCCACACCCACACCAGGAAGGGCAGTGCCAATCCTGCGGTGGCCTTGATCGCGGCGCCGAGCGAGACCAGGGCGATGCCGCCGAGGTGCCGGCCCTCGAGCACGAGCACGATGCCGGCGATCATGAGACCGACCATCAGCAACTCGTTGTGCACACCGCCGACGAGATGGATCAGCACGAGCGGGTTGAGCACCGCGAGCCACAGGGCGATCGCGGGATTCCCGCCCATGCGACGGGCGAGTTTCGGCACGGCCCACGCCATCAGTGCCAGGCCGGGAAGCATGGTCAGGCG
Organism: Rhodococcus sp. IITR03; assembly: GCA_001017865.1. The sequence goes on along the minus strand of LATQ01000001.1, from coordinate 323,884 downwards.
CCACAGCCAGGTGCCCGTCACCACGTTGTCGTCGGTGATGGACGTGATGCCCGCACCGAGCAGCAGGTGGACGGGCCCGTAGGGCGTGGTCGTCGTCGTCCACACGTTGCTGACGTTGTCGAGCAGGACGCCGGATTGACGACCGGGCCCACCTCGTACGGATCGAAACCGTCGCGCAGCAGCGCGCCCTGCGCGAGGTAGGAGTAGGCGTCGCGGCTGAACATCGGTGTCGCGACCAGCAGGGGAGCGGTCCACGCGGGCAGCACCGTCCACAGATCGCGCACCGTGACGTGGCCGGCGAGGGTCGCCCGGCCGACGCGCACCCACGCCGCGATCATGAGGAGCACACCGACCCACAGGATGATCCGCGAGAGCAGCTGGCCGTGGCCGAAGCGCAGCCACGACAGATAGATGTCCTCGAGCAGCGGGTCGACGCGGCGGACACTGCCCGACCCGAAACTGCCGAAGGTCATGAGCACCGCGCCCCACGCGCCGAGCAGCGCGGCGTGGCCGGCGGGACTCCTCAGGAATGCGTGCTTCGGACGCTCACCCTTCGGTGCGGCCGTCCCCTCCGGCGCGGGCGAGGTCTGCGGCTCGGCGTCGGGCGAGGCAGGGGACGACATCGGTACGGTTCCTCCCCCGTGGACGTGTGGATGCGCGGCGCGCAGATAGCTGGCGAACGAGGACAGTTTAGTGGAGACGCGGAGCGTGGTGCGCCCGGTGTCACCGCCTTCGCGGAACACCGAGCCGTTCGGCGGCGAGCCTTCCGGACAACAGCACGGTGGGGACACCGACGCCCGGCACCGTCGCCGACCCCGCGAGCACCACGCCGGGAACGGCCGGATCGAGGTTGCGGCGCCGAAACGGTCCCGTCTGCCGGAAGACGTGAGCGCTCGAGAACGGGCTGCCCGCCTGCATGCCACGAGCGTGCCAGGTGGCCGGTGTGTCGATGTGGTCGACGCGGAAACCGTCCGTGATGCCGCCGTATCCGCGGCGGTCGAGGACGTCGAGCAGTTCGTTGCGATAGGGCACCGCGAGCTCGGCCCAGGCGAGCGGAGCACTGTCGAGGTTCGGGCACGGCGCCAGCACCGACAACGGTTCGTGCTCGACGCCCTCACGGGTGAACCGCAGGCCGGGATCGGACAGTGCCGGTCGTGTGATGAGCAGCGAGGGATCCGACATCGGCCGACCGCGTCCGCGGTTGCGGGTGATCTCCGCGAAGGTGCGGTCCCACTCGCCGCCGAAATCGATCACGTGGTGGTGTTGCGCCGCCCAGCCGCGGGTCACCCCGGTGGGGATCGACCCGTGCAGCACCACGGCCGACGGCGCGGCCAGCGTGCGACGCGCCGT
>LATQ01000001.1:320167-322434 GCA_001017865.1 Rhodococcus sp. IITR03 | reverse complement strand
GCCGGGGACCGTCCGCACCGTCCTCACGCCCCCGTCGCGTCGCCGCGACCGCCGACTCGCGCAGGAGGGCCTTGCCCTCCTCGGTGGCGCCGGACGACTCGAGCGCCTCGAACGCGCTGTCGGTCAGTTCCGTGATGCGGTCCTCGATCCGGGCGACCGCGCCGAGATCGACGAGCAGCGAGCGGAGCTGCTCGACCTGCGCGTCGGACAGATCGGTCCCGATCGTCGTGCGCAGCAGTTCGGCCGCGGCCGGATCGGAAGCGTCGGCCGTCTCGAGCGCCAGCGCGTACAGGACCGTCCTCTTGCCCGAGCGCAGGTCGTCGCCCGAGGCTTACCGGTGACCTCGGGGTCGCCGAAGACACCGAGCAGGTCGTCGCGCAGCTGGAACGCCAGGCCGATGTCGGTGCCGAAGCGGCGGTAGGCATCGATGAGGTCGTCGTCGGCGCCGGCGAGGGCAGCGCCGATGTGCAGCGGGCGTTCGATCGTGTACGCCGCGGTCTTGAACCGGTTGACCCGCGTGGCGGCCTCCACCGATTCGTCCGCCGCCACCTCGTTGGCGATGTCGAGATACTGCCCGCCGAGCACCTCGGTGCGCATCGCGGCCCAGGCCGGGACCACGCGCGCGACGGTCGCGGGGTCGAGCCCCGCCGAGTGCAACATGTCGTCCGCCCACACCAGGCGAGGTCGCCCAGCAGGATCGCCACCGACTCGCCGAACTGCTCCGCCTTACCGTGCCAACCGGCGCTGCGGTGCTGCTCGGTGAACTCCACGTGCACGGTGGGGAACCCGCGGCGCGTGGTGGAGGCATCGATGATGTCGTCGTGGACGAGCGCCGCGGCCTGCACGAGGTTCGAGCCCGAGCACGCCTGCAGGACGGCCTCGGCGTCCGCCCCGGTCGGATCACCACCGGCGCCGAGCCAGCCCGTCCACGCGAAGCGCGGCCGCACCCGCTTGCCGCCGCGCAGCACGAACGCCTCGAGCGTGTCGACGGCCTGCCGGTATCCACCGCCCACCGAGTCGACCAGGTCGGAGCGTGAGGTGAAGAACTGCCGGAGGGAGTCCTCCACCCGATGGGGGAGCTTCTCGGCAGACAAGTGATCGGCGCCGGTAGACAGGACGAAACCTCCAGGTCGATGGGTGACGGCACCTCGGAGGCGGGTGAGCCGGAGGTGCCGCGACCAGCCTATCCGCACAGTCGAGTCGTCGCCGGTAGCGACCGCCCCGGGGGCGCCACCTATGCTGGACCGGTGACAAGCGACTTCGTCAGGGCAACCGAGGACGGCGGGATTTCTCGGACCCGTCGATCGTGGACCGTCTCGGGTCTGCGCGTTCGGGCCGCATTCCGTTCTCCGTCGAGTTCTCCCCGCCTCGCGACGCCGAGGCCGAGGGACGACTGTGGCGCGCCGTGCGGACGTTCGAACGTCTCGGCCCGGCCTTCGTATCGATGACCTACGGCGCCGGGGGCTCCACCCGCGACCGCACGGTCCGGTCACCGGACGTCTCGCCGAGGAGACCACCCTCCTGCCGGTCGCGCACCTCACGGCCGTCGGGCACAGCATCGACGAACTGCGCGCGATGGTCGGCGCCTACGCCGACCGTGGCATCACCAACATCCTCGCCCTGCGCGGCGACCCGCCGGGCAACCCGCTCGGCGAGTGGGAGAAGCACCCCGAGGGTCTCGAATACGCCGACGAACTCGTGCGTCTGGTGCGCGATCTCGGCGACTTCCACGTGGGCGTCGCCTCGTTCCCCGAAGGACATCACCGGTCCCCGGACCTCGATCACGACACCCGCTATCTCGTGCAGAAACTGCGCGCGGGCGCCGAGTACTCGATCACCCAGATGTTCTTCGACGTCGAGCACTACCTGCGTCTGCGCGACCGGGTCGTGGCGTGCGACGCCGAGCAGGGGCTCAAGCCGATCATCCCGAGATCATGCCCATCACGTCGCTGCGGTCGGCGCGACGCAGCCTCGAACTGTCGGGTTCGCATCTGCCCCCCGTTCTCGAGGAGCGGCTGCGGCGCGCGGCGGGCGACGGCCCGGAGGAGAACCGCGCGGCCGTGCGCGAGGTGGGCATCGAGGTGGCCACGGAGATGTGCGAGCGGCTGATCTCCGAGGGCGCACCGTGCCTGCACTTCATCACGCTCAACTTCGCCCGCGCGACGGCGAGGTGCTCGACCGCCTCGGCTACGAACTCGAAGCTCCCGCCGCGGTGCAGCCGGCCTGACATCCGGCCCGCCCCCGGCTCGGGGTCAGGGCAGAACGCG
>LATQ01000001.1:317782-320067 GCA_001017865.1 Rhodococcus sp. IITR03 | reverse complement strand
CGCGAGACCGGGGGGCCGGGGTCGCGCGACAGGCGGGGTCAGGACCAACGTCCCGTTCGCCGACGACCACTGCGAGCGCGGGGATTACGGGGTGAACCAGGCCACGCCCCCGATGATCAGCGAGACGAAGGCGGCGCCGGCCATGATCCCGGCCCAGCCCGCGAAACCGCGCGTGTTGGGATCGGCGTAGCGCACCTCCGCGCGGAGCTGCTCACCTCACCGGCCGGAAGCTTCCAGGTCACGATCGAATCCGATTCGCGGGTGCCGTTGGTGGTCGCCACCCGGGCGGGGAACGCGATGGTGAACTGCACGTCGGTGCCCTGGGTGGGAGCGGATTCGAGATCCACACGTCCGTTCAGGGCGACCAGATCGCCCGAGCGCTGCAGATTGAGCTGGAACATGCCGGCGCTCTGATCGGACATCGTGGCGAGCTGCTGGACGTCGCCGAAGGTGAGGTCGTTGAAGAAGACCTGGCTCCCGACGTAGCCGTCCTGTGAGTACTCCTGCACCCGCACCTTCCCGGCCAGAGCCGAGGGGGCGGTGAGCTCGGGACCGGGATCGTTCTCGTCGGCGGGGATGGTCGCGGCGACGATCTGCCCCGACACACGGTCGTCGGAGGAGATCCCCATCGTCGCCTGCACACGCAGGCAGCCGGTGAGGAGCGGGAGGCCGAGGAGCACGAGCCCCACGACCGCGACGACACGACGGCGGACGGACAGGTTGGACGACTGCACGGAGAACATGGTGCCAGGCACGGTCATCCTCGTCGGTCGTTCGGGTCGCTCGCGGCGAGTCGTGCCTCGTCCCGACCGGGACCGGACACGCGTCCGCGCCACGACCGGACGAGCGAGACCAGCAGGGGAACACCCAGTACGCCCATGACGACCAGTCCGTACACCGCGGAGTAGCGGAGTTCGGGAGCGTCGAGGAAGACGCTGTGGGCGAGCGCCGAACCGAGCCACGTCCACAGGAACAGCGCGATCGGCACGGCATCGTGCCGGGGCGTGTCGGCACGGTCCGACCGGGAATCGACGAGCACGAGCACGGTCGCCATGATCGCGGCGACGAGGATCCAGCCGCGTAGTTGGTGAGCGGGATGTGCTCGATCCCAGGTAGGCCGCCGGCGTTGCACCACGACCAGTGACCGTCCGCCACCATCTGGGGGTCGAGGTAGAGATCCCAGCCCAGCATGCCGACGGTGACCGCCGCGATCCGGCCGGGACCGTTGCGGACGAGGCGGGAGGCCACGCACCAGACGGGGTACAGACCCGCCGACCACGCCAGCGGCACCACCAGCGGGACGTCGAAGGCGGCCGGTCCGAGCCGGTCGGTGACATAGCTGTAGCAGCCGTAGGGATAGCCGGTCATCGTGCCGACCACCTCGGACAGATATCCGATGCCGGCCGAGCTGACGAACAGGACGACGGCGAAGGTGAGGCCGCGGTTCAGCGCGGCATGGACGAGGCACGCGGTGGTGAGCAGCGTGACGACCGCGACGGTCGCGGCGTCCCGGGCATCACCCGCAGTGAGGGGGTAGGCGATCTGGGCGAGGACCGCGGCGACGGCCGGGACGATCGGAAGGATCGTCCGCCGACGGGCCGGCCGGGGCGGTGCGGGGACGCGGGTGTCGGTCACCGCGACACCCATCCTTGACGCGGTCGACGAGGATTCCTTGGCGTCGCGGAGGGCGACCCGGGCGGCGTTGCGTCCGCTCGCACCGGAGACACCACCGCCGGGATGGGTGGAGGCCGCCGGTGAGGTAGACGGGGCCGGGCGCGTCGGGCACCCGGTAACCGGACAGCTCCGGCAGCGGGCGCCACAGGAACATCTGGTCCAGCGACATCTCCACGTGCATGACGTTCCCGCCGAGCAGGCCGAGTTCGCTCTCGATGTCCGCAGGGGTCTGCACGTGGCAGTGCTCCACGCTCGCGGTGAAGCCGGGAGAGCGCGTCTCCATCTCGGCGAGGATGCGGTCGGTCTCGGCGCCGGCGATGTCCGCCCAGCGACGTCCGCCGCGCAGCGCGTACGGATGCCACTGGGACCACAGCGTGATCTGGTGCTTGCCGTCGGGTGCGATCGCCGGGTCGAGGGCGGAGAAGCTCATCGCGAGGACTGCCGGTCGCGGCGGCAGGTCTCCCGCCATCGCGGCACCGTGCGCGGCGCGCAGGTGGCGCGGTCGTGCGAGAGCAGTTGCAGACCGGAGGTCGACAGTTCGGGCTCGTCGCCAGCCGCGATAGCGGGGCAGCGAGTCGGTGCGAGGCGCAGGACATGCCGATGCCCGGGCC
>LATQ01000001.1:315221-317682 GCA_001017865.1 Rhodococcus sp. IITR03 | reverse complement strand
AACCGGCACCGGCTCCCGTGCCCGCACCCGCGGCGGAGGCTCCCGCGGCCGCCACGCCGGACGTCGAGGGTGCCGTACCTGTACCGCCCGCGGCAGGACAATCGGTACCCGTGAGCGAACTGCCGCAATCCGAAGCGCCCCGTGAGGCGGCGCCCGAAGCACCTGTCCAGGCCGTGCCGACGGAACCCGAGGGCGGGCCTCGGTGAACAACCGCTCCACCCCTCGGCGTGCACCGCAGCGACGTTCCACTCCGGCGACGCGCGGCGGCCGGGCTCGAATGCCCGCGCCGCGTGATCGCAAGCAGCGCGACCGGACGAGTTTCGCGTTCCGCAACAAGTGGGGCCGGATCGGCATGTTCGGCGTTCTGGGCGTAGCCGTCGCCCAGTTGCTGTCCGTGCAGCTCGTCCAGGCCCCCACCCTGTCCGCCGAAGCGGCCAGCCAGCGCACCACCCGACTCGTCGAACCCGCGACCCGCGGCACCATCGCCGATCGCAACGGCGAACCGCTCGCCTACACCATGGAGGCGAAGGCGCTGACCTTCCAACCCGTGCGGGTGCGCAAGGAACTCGAGGAGGAACGCGCGAAGGATCCGTCCCGGCCCGAGGTCTCGGAATATCTCGAGGGTGTCGCGTCGGCGGTCCACGAGGCGCTCGGTGCTGCGGCGCCGGAGAAGGACGTGCTCGAGATGCTGGAGAGCGACGAGACCTTCGTCTACCTCGCCCGCGGCGTCGATCCGGGGGTCGCGGCGGAGATCGTCGACGAGTACGACAAGGTCGGCACCGAGCGTCAGGACATCCGTTTGTATCCGGGCGGGTCGCTCGCCGCCAATCTCGTCGGCGCGACCGGCTGGGACGGACACGGCCTGATCGGGCTCGAAGCGTCGATGGACGCCGTGCTGGCGGGTACCGACGGTTCGTCCACCTACGACCGCGGGTCCGACGGCGCCGTCATCCCGGGCAGCTGGCGCGACCGTCAGCCCGCCGTCGACGGTTCCTCCGTCGAGCTCACGATCGACAACGACCTGCAGTACCACGTGCAGCAGGAGGTGCAGCGCGCGAAGGACCTGTCCGGGGCGAAGAACGCCTCCGCGGTGGTGCTCGACGCGCACACCGGCGAAGTGCTCGCCATGTCGAACGACAGCACCTTCGACCCGTCGATCGGTGTCGCGAACAACCCGCCCGACGCCGAACAGGGCAATCTCGCGGTCAGTTCGCCGTTCGAGCCCGGATCCGTGAACAAGATCATCACCGCGGCCGCGGCGATCGAGGACGGTCTGACCCGCCCGGACGAGGTCCTGCAGGTCCCCGGCACGATCACCATGGCCGGCGCGACCGTCAAGGACGCCTGGGATCACGGGGTCGTGCCGTACACCACGACGGGTGTGTTCGGGAAGTCGTCGAACGTCGGCACCCTCATGCTCGCGGAGCGGATCGGTGAGGACCGCTTCGCCGAGATGCTGCGACTGTTCGGTCTCGGTCAGCGCACCGATGTCGGCCTGCCCGGCGAGTCGGCGGTCTGCTGCCCAGCCGGAGCAGTGGTCGGGCGGCACCTTCGCGAACCTCCCCATCGGCCAGGGTCTGTCGATGACGCTGCTGCAGATGACCGCGATCTACCAGACCATCGCGAACGACGGCGAGCGTGTCCCGCCGCGGGTCGTGCGTGCGACCGTCGCGCCGGACGCACGCGCACCGAGACGCCCCGCCCCGATCCGGTGCGGGTGGTGAGCCCGCAGACCGCCGCGACGGTGCGCGACATGTTCCGCTCCGTCGTCCAGTCCGACACCGGCAACCAGCAGGGCACCGGTGCGGGCGCCGCCATCGAGGGCTATCAGATCTCGGGCAAGACGGGTACCGCCCAGCAGATCGACCAGAACTGCAAGTGCTACTCGAACTCCGACTACTGGATCACCTTCGCCGGCATCGCACCGTCCGACGATCCGCGCTACGTCGTGGGCATCATGCTCGACGCCCCGACCCGCAGCTCCGATGGCAGCGGCGGCCAATCGGCCGCGCCGCTGTTCCGCAACATCGCGTCGTGGTTGCTGCAGCGCGACGGCGTGCCGCTGTCGGCCGAACCGGAGAGCAAGTTGATCCTCCAGGTCGATTGACGAGGTGACCGTGGTGTCTCGGTAGCTGACACGTCGGTAACGTGACACGACGGTCGTCGCCGAGACCGCATCGGGAACGAACCCGGGAACATCCGTCGAGTGCCTGCAGACGAGCTGCAGCGAAGCGAGAGGAAACTGGTGCCTGTGCCATCGAGTCCGGATCCGGCTCCTCCGGAGGAGGGGCGGAGACCCGAGCACCCACCGATGACGCAGATCTCGGTTCTCGCCGACGCCATCGGGGCGCGCGTCGAGATCGTCAATGCAGCCGCCGGAGATGATGCGGCCCGTGCGGCCGCGGTCACCGGCATCGACCTGCGCGGCCAGGCATCCGCCCCGGCGCACGTCTTCGCCTGC
>LATQ01000001.1:312454-315121 GCA_001017865.1 Rhodococcus sp. IITR03 | reverse complement strand
CTGGCCGCACGGCCCGGTGGGCGTGCCCGCCATCGTGGTGCCGCCGATCCCGCCGACCGAGACCAACGCCCTCGCGCTCGAACACGACAGCGACGGATCCGGTGCGGCCGTGCTCGCCGGCCTCGCGAAGCTCGCCCGCACCGTGGTGGACACGCTCACCGACGCCGGTCTCACCGTCGTCGGTGTCACCGGTTCGGCGGGCAAGACGTCCACGAAGGACATGATCGCCGCCGTGCTCGCACCGCTCGGGGAGGTCGTCGCCCCGCCCGGCTCGTTCAACAACGAACTCGGCCACCCCTGGACCGCCCTGCGCGCCACCGAATCCACCCGGTTCCTCGTCCTCGAGAAGTCGGCGCGGGTCCCGGCCACATCGCGACCCTGACGCGCATTGCGCCGCCACGGATCGGGGTCGTGCTCAACGTCGGTACCGCCCACCTCGGCGAGTTCGGCTCGCAGGAGGTCATCGCCAAGACGAAGGGCGAACTCGTCGAGGCGCTGCCCAGCGCCGCCGAGGGGGGAGTGGCGATCCTCAACGCCGACGACACCCTCGTGTCGAAGATGGCGACCCGCACCACCGGCCGCGTGGTGACCGTCGGGACCGGGTCCGGTGCCGCATACCGCGCCGAGGACATCCACCTCGACGACCAGGCGCGTGCCTCCTTCACCGCCGTCGTCCCCGGCGCCGACGGACAGGAGCGGCGCGTGCCCGTGCGCCTTGCCGTGCACGGCGAACACCAGATCGGCAACGCCTGTCGGCGATCGCCGTCGCCGTGGAATGCGGTGCGACGGTCGAGCAGGCCGCCGAGGCGCTCGCGACGGCGGGTCCCGTCTCGGCGCACCGCATGGCGGTGCAGACCCGATCCGACGGGGTGACCGTCATCGACGACGCTACAACGCCAATCCCGATTCCATGCGCGCAGCCGTGAAGGCCCTGGTCACCATGGCGCGGTCCGGTCCGGATCGTCGGCGCACCTTCGCGGTGCTGGGGGAGATGGCCGAGCTCGGGGACGACGCCGTCGTCGCCCACGACGCCATCGGACGCCTCGCCGTGCGCCTCGACGTCACCCGCATCATCGCCGTCGGTGCCCCACCCGGCCGGTCCGGGGTCTGTTCCAGGCGCCGTGATGGAAGGATCGTGGGGTGAGGAAGCGAGCCACGTACCGATGCCGACGCCGCGATCGCGTTGTTGCGCGACGAACTGCAACCGGGCGACATCGTGCTCGTGAAGGCATCGCAGTCCGTGGGACTGTGGACCGTCGCCGAGGCCGTCCTCGCGGACGATCCCGGTACCGGAGACGACGACGCTGCTGTGGGGACGGAGGACGCCCGGTGAGACAGATCCTGTTCGCGGCGGGCATCGCGCTCGCAGTCTCGATCCTGCTCACCCCCGTCCTGATCAAGATGTTCTCCCGGCAGGGCTTCGGGCAGGAGATCCGGGTCGAGGGCCCGCAGAGCCACCAGTCCAAGCGCGGCACTCCCACCATGGGCGGCGTCGCGATCCTCGCCGGTCTGTGGGCCGGTTACTGGGGGTCGCATCTCATCGGCATGGGATACGACGCGGAAGGTCCCACGGCCTCGGGTCTGCTCGTCCTCGGCCTGACGACGGCGCTCGGCGGCGTCGGCTTCCTCGACGACTTCATCAAGATCCGCAAGCAGCGCAATCTCGGCCTGAACAAGACGGCCAAGCTGGTCGGCCAGCTCGTCGTCGCGGTGGGCTTCGGCATCCTCGCGCTGCAGTTCCGCAATGCGGACGGCCTCACCCCGGCCAGCACCGATCTGTCCTACGTGCGCGACATCGCCACGGTCTCGATGGGCTCGATCGTGTTCATCCTGTTCGTCTATCTGCTGGTCAGCGCATGGTCGAACGCGGTGAACCTCACCGACGGCCTCGACGGTCTCGCTGCCGGTTCGATGGCGCTGGTGCTCGGCGCCTACGTCATCATCACCTTCTGGCAGTACCGCAACGCGTGCGCCGTGGAGCCGACCGCCGGGTGCTACGACGTCCGTGACCCGCTCGACCTCGCATTGCTGTGCGCCGCCGGCGCCGCCGCCTGCATCGGCTTCTTGTGGTGGAACGCCGCACCGGCCAAGATCTTCATGGGCGACACCGGCTCGCTCGCCCTCGGCGGCATGCTCGCCGGTCTGTCCATCACGACGCGCACCGAGCTGCTCATGGTGGTCATCGGAGCGCTGTTCGTCGCGGAGGCCGCCTCGGTGGTCATCCAGGTCGCCGTCTTCCGGTCCAGCCGCAGGCGGGTGTTCCGGATGGCACCCTTCCACCACCACTTCGAACTCGGCGGATGGGCCGAGACCACGGTGATCATCCGGTTCTGGTTGCTCGCCGCCATCGCCTCGGCGATCGGTCTGGCCCTCTTCTACAGCGAATACCTCGCGGCGATCGGGGACTGACCGTGAACGACGAACTCGAACGGCTCAGGGGACGGGCGGTGCTCGTCGCCGGGGCAGGGGTGTCCGGCCGCGCGACGATCGAACCCCTCACCGATCTCGGCGCCCACGTCACCGTCACCGACCGCAACGAGCGGGCACTGGCCGAGTGGCGCGGCGCTCGCGCCCGGACGGATCGACCGCGACAGCCTCGTCGACGACCCCTGCTGCGCTGCGAGGAGTTCGGCCCTGGTGGTCACGAGTCCCGGATTCCCGCCCGAC
>LATQ01000001.1:310884-312354 GCA_001017865.1 Rhodococcus sp. IITR03 | reverse complement strand
GCCCCACCGCGATGCGCGTGGCGGTCCGGGAAGCGGCCGCTCTCGCCTCGCCGGGGGGAGACGGTGCTGCTCGCGCCGGCCGCGGCATCGCTCGACATGTTCGCCGATTACGCGGAACGCGGCCGTAGCTTCGCGTCCGCGGTCGAGGAACTCCGCGGGGGCGGGACGCAACCGTGACCCCTCGGGCAGGAGCGACCCGAACAGGGGCGACCACCGACGAACCGGTGGTCGGAGTACGCGGGCGCTTCGGGGCCTGGATGGCGCGACCGCTCGCGTCCTTCCACCTCGTGGTGACGATCGCCGTCCTGCTCACCGTGCTCGGACTCGTCATGGTGCTGTCGTCGTCGAGCGTCGGCGCGGTGGCCGCGGCGGGATCGGCCTACGGACTGTTCACCTCGCAGGTGATCTTTGCCGTCCTCGGCATGGTGATCTTCTACATCGCGCTGCAGATCCCGGTCCGTCTGATGCGACGCTTCGCCTTCCCGGCGTTCGCGTTCTCGGTCGTACTGCTCGTGCTCGTGCTCATACCGGGCATCGGTACGGTCTCGCAGCGCACCGGCTGGTTCGTCGTCGCCGGTATCTCGCTGCAGCCGGCGGAGATCGCCAAGATCACCCTTGCCGTGTGGGGTGCGCACCTGCTCGCCTCCCGGCGCGGCGAGAACTCGACGCTGCGCGAGATGCTCGTCCCGCTCGTCCCGGCCGCACTGCTCGTGACCGGCCTGATCGTGCTCCAGCCCGACCTCGGCACCACCGTCTCGATCGTGATCATCGTGATCGCCCTGCTGTGGTTCGCGGGACTTCCGCTCAAGGTGTTCCTCGGGATCGTCGGCACGGCCGCCACACTCGCGGTGATCCTGGCCCTGACGGCCGGCTACCGCTCGCAGCGTGTGCGGGCCTTCTTCAACCCCGGCGACGACCCGCAGGGTGCCGGTTACCAGGCGCGACAGGCGAAGTTCTCCCTCGCGGACGGCGGCCTGTGGGGTCGTGGGCTCGGTCAGAGCCGCGCGAAGTGGAGCTATCTGCCCAACGCCCACAACGACTTCATCTTCGCGATCATCGGTGAGGAACTCGGCTTCCTCGGCGGAGTGGCCGTCATCGGCCTGTTCGGTCTGTTCGCCTATGTCGGACTCCGGATCGCGATGCGCTCGGCCGACCCCTTCCTGCGCCTGTTCACCGCGACGGCGACCACGTGGATCATCGGCCAGGCCTTCATCAACATCGGCTACGTCGTGGGACTGCTGCCCGTGACCGGCCTGCAGCTGCCGCTCGTGTCGGCCGGTGGCACTTCCACTGCCACCACCCTGCTGATGTTCGGTCTGATCGCGAACGCGGCCAGACACGAACCCGAGGCGATCGCCGCGCTGCACGCCGGCAGGACGGCCGGTTCGCGCGACTTGCTCCGTCTGCGCAAGCCGGAGGCCTACCGGGCCGGTCGATCCTCGGCGACGCTACGGTCGCAGCACGGCAGCC
>LATQ01000001.1:308994-310784 GCA_001017865.1 Rhodococcus sp. IITR03 | reverse complement strand
AGGTCCGGCACGCCGCGCAGGCGCCCGCGGTCGCGCGATCGCGCGCGGCGTCGGCCCGGGTCCAGCGGGTCTATCCCTCCACCGTCCGGGTGACGGTGACCGAGCGCGAGGCGATGGTCTTCTTCGACGCCCCCGACGGCACCCACTCGGTCGACATCGAGGGAGTCGACTTCGCGGTCGAACCGCCTCCGATGTTCACGCCCCGCCTCGTCACCCCGACGCCGGGCACCGGTGATCCCGCGACCCGCGCCGCCGTGGAGGTGCTCGACAAGTTGCCGCCCGACCTGCGCGTGCAGGTGGAGACGGTCGAAGCGCCCTCCCCGTCCGACATCTCGATCGTCCTCACCGACGGGCGTGTCGTGGTGTGGGGTGGAACCGATCGTTCCGAGCGGAAGGCGGCGGTCGTCGGCCCGCTGCTGACACAGCCGGGGGAGCGATTCGACGTGGCGAGTCCCGACCTGCCGACGGTGAGGTGAGGGATCGACGAAATTCGTCCGGCGTGTCCGGCGCGTCTACTGGCTAATCCCGGTACCCGTGCCATAGCGTTTCGGACAGTCGCGTTACTTGACATAACCTTCAAGCTGTGGTTGAGGGTTTGTCGGGGTAGCGCGCTGCGGAGCCGTCCGCCCGGCCGGCGGACGTGACCGACATCGAGCCAGACCCAGCACCACCCAGACCCGAGCACCACCCGGACACCATGCACCACCCGGAACTTCAGGAAGGCGAGAGCACATGACGCCCCCGCACAACTACCTCGCCGTAATCAAGGTCGTCGGTATCGGCGGTGGCGGCGTGAACGCGGTCAACCGCATGATCGAGCAGGGACTCAAGGGAGTCGAGTTCATTGCCGTCAACACCGACGCGCAAGCCCTGCTCATGTCGGATGCCGACGTCAAGCTCGACGTCGGCCGCGAACTGACCCGCGGACTCGGCGCCGGCGCAGACCCGGAGGTCGGCCGCAAGGCCGCCGAGGATCACAAGGACGAGATCGAAGAGGTGCTCAAGGGCGCCGACATGGTCTTCGTGACCGCAGGCGAGGGTGGTGGAACCGGTACCGGCGGCGCTCCCGTCGTCGCGAGCATCGCCCGCAAGCTCGGCGCGCTCACCGTCGGTGTCGTCACGCGTCCGTTCTCGTTCGAGGGCAAGCGCCGCGGCAGCCAGGCCGACACCGGAATCCAGACGCTGCGCGAGTCCTGCGACACGCTCATCGTCATCCCCAACGACCGGCTCCTCCAGCTCGGCGACGCCGCCGTCAGCCTCATGGACGCCTTCCGCTCCGCCGATGAGGTGCTCCTCAACGGTGTCCAGGGCATCACCGACCTCATCACCACCCCGGGTCTGATCAACGTCGACTTCGCCGACGTCAAGGGCGTCATGTCGGGTGCCGGCTCGGCCTTGATGGGCATCGGCTCGTCGCGTGGTGAGGGTCGTGCCATCAAGCCGCGGAGGCCGCGATCAACTCGCCGCTGCTCGAGGCGTCGATGGAAGGCGCGCGCGGCGTGCTGCTGTCGATCGCCGGCGGCTCCGATCTCGGTCTGTTCGAGATCAACGAGGCTGCCTCGCTCGTGCAGGAGGCCGCACACATCGACGCCAACATCATCTTCGGCACGGTCATCGACGACTCGCTCGGCGACGAGGTCCGCGTGACCGTCATCGCCGCAGGTTTCGAGGGCGGGACGCCCGCCCGCCGTCCCGTCGAGGTGGGCCAGCAGCAACCGGTCAGCAGTCGGGCCAGGGGCAGCAGCCGCAGCAGCAGCAACAGCCTGCCGTCGGCGGCGCGATCGGTGTCG
>LATQ01000001.1:304355-308894 GCA_001017865.1 Rhodococcus sp. IITR03 | reverse complement strand
CCGGCTCCGGCACCCGCCCCGGTCGCCGCTGCGCCGTCGAGCGGCGACGCGAGCATGCAGCCGCCAAGGTCCTCGGACTCGCGCAGGAGATGGCCGACCGCCTCACCGGCGACGCCAAGGCCGAGGCCGAGGAGCTCGTGCGTAACGCCCGGACCAACTCCGAGCAGCTCGTCTCCGACGCCCGCACCCGCAGCGAGGCGATGATCGCCGACGCGCGGCAGAAGTCCGACGCGATGCTCGCCGATGCACGGACCCGTTCGGAGACCCAGTTGCGTCAGGCCAAGGAGAAGGCCGACGCGCTCCAGGCGGACGCGGAGAAGAAGCACACCGAGATCATGGCCACGATCAACCAGCAGCGTTCGGTGCTGGAGGAGCGTATCGAGCGGCTCAAGACGTTCGAGCGCGAATACCGGGTGCGCCTGAAGTCCTACCTGGAGTCGCAGCTCGAAGAGCTCGAGCAGCGCGGTTCCGCCGTTCCGGTGGACGGTGGACAGGAAGTGTTCAACCAGTCCAACTCGTCGTCGTCGTTCGGATCGTCGTCCTTCGCGAAGGGCAACAGCTGACCGACGGTCTCTCCGGCTGGTGCTGTACGGCCTGGTGCTGTACCTCGGTAGAGGAGGAGCGTCGTGCTCGTCGTCACGCTGGTACTCGCAGCTGTCGGATTCGGTCTTCTCGTGATCGCGTTGATGACCGGTTCGGTGCTCTGGGCATGGGGTTGTATCGCGGTGTGCGTCGTGGGAGCGGTGCTCCTGCTGGCGAGCGCACTCGGCGGACGGAGTTCGGCCGAAGGTGAGTGGGCCGATCCCCGTTCCGTCGGGCAGGCCGGAGCCTCGGGCGGACGTCCCGGTCGGCGTGCACCGCGCCGGCGTCCCGGCGACCGGAATTCTTCGGATCGCTGAAGCGTCCTACAATATGCATCACCGAGCGTGAAGCTCGATCCCGCGATCGCGGGCGGCGTCGATCCGGCCATCACCGGGGAGCCTCCGGAAGAACGGCGACCTTGCCGGTCGCCCAGTAGAACCGGACGGGTGGGCCCGTCACAGCCCGAACGAGTGGCCGTCCCTCGGGACGTGCAAGCGGGGTGGTACCGCGGTGGCCGTGCACGCGCACGGCGATCGTCCCCGTGCCGAGACGTATCCAGGCACGGAGGAGCCACGCTGTGACCGAGAACCACGCTGCACCGGATCCCACCGCAGCAACCGCCGGCAGTACTGCCGGATATCCGCGCGTCGACTACGACCTGCCGCGCGATTCGGGTGTCGACTTCCCGGCGCTCGAAGAGCGTGTGCTCGCGCAGTGGGCCTCCGACGGTACCTTCGAGCGTCGCTGCGCAACCGTGACGGCGCTGACGAGTTCGTCTTCTACGACGGCCCGCCCTTCGCGAACGGCCTCCCGCACTACGGGCACCTGCTCACCGGCTACGTCAAGGACGTCGTCCCGCGCTTCCAGACCATGCTCGGGAAGAAGGTCGACCGCCGCTTCGGCTGAGACTGCCACGGCCTGCCCGCCGAGCTCGAAGCGGAGAAGCAGCTCGGCATCAAGGACAAGTCCGAGATCGATTCGATGGGCCTGGCCGAGTTCAACGCCTACTGCAAGCAGTCGGTGCTGCGCTACACCGGTGAGTGGCGCGACTACGTCACCCGTCAGGCCCGCTGGGTCGACTTCGACAACGACTACAAGACCCTCGACCTCGACTTCATGGAGTCGGTCATGTGGGCGTTCAAGTCGCTGTACGAGAAGGGCCTGATCTACCAGGCTTCCGGGTGCTGCCCTACAGCTGGTACGAGCAGACGCCGCTGTCGAACCAGGAGACCCGTCTCGACGACGCTACAAGATGCGTCAGGACCCGGCGGTCACCGTCGACATGGTGCTGCGTGCACCCGGTTCCGAACTCGACGGCGCGTGCGCGCTCATCTGGACCACCACGCCGTGGACCCTGCCGTCCAACCTCGCGATCGCGGTGCACCCCGAGATCGAGTACGTCGCCGTGCGTGGCGCCGACGACAAGACCTACCTGCTCGCGCAGGATCGTCTCGGCCACTACGCCCGCGAACTCGGCGAGGAACCCGACGTGCTCGGCCGTTACCGCGGCACCGACCTCGTCGGTCTCGCCTACGAGCCGCCCTTCGACTTCTTCGCCGGCCGTGAGAACGCGCACCGGGTGATCGCCGCCGACTACGTCACCACCGAGTCCGGTACCGGAATCGTCCACCTCGCACCGGCTTTCGGTGAAGAGGACATGGAGTACTGCCAGCGCAACGGCATCGAGCTCGTGCAGCCGCTCGATCCGGGCGGCAAGTTCACCTCGATGGTGCCGCCGTACGAGGGCCTGCAGGTCTTCGACGCCAACCCGGTCATCATCAAGGACCTCAAGGCCGCCGGAAAGCTGTTGCGGCACGAGACCATCGAGCACTCCTACCCGCACTCGTGGCGGTCGGGTCAGCCGCTGATCTACATGGCGGTGCCGTCGTGGTTCGTCGCCGTCACCCGTTTCCGCGACCGCATGGTCGAGCTCAACCAGCAGATCACGTGGGTGCCCGAGCACATCCGCGACGGTCAGTTCGGCAAGTGGCTCGAAGGTGCCCGTGACTGGAACATCAGCCGTAACCGCTACTGGGGCAGCCCGATCCCGGTATGGATCTCGGACGACCCGGAGTACCCGCGCGTCGACGTCTACGGTTCGCTCGACGAACTCGAACGCGACTTCGGCGTGCGGCCCACCGACCTGCACCGGCCGATGATCGACGAACTGACCCGGCCGAATCCCGACGACCCGACCGGGAAGTCGACCATGCGTCGCGTCCCCGAGGTCCTCGACTGCTGGTTCGAGTCCGGCTCGATGCCGTTCGCCCAGGTGCACTATCCCTTCGAGAACCGCGACTGGTTCGACACGCACTACCCGGGCGACTTCATCGTCGAGTACAACGGGCAGACCCGCGGCTGGTTCTACACGCTGCACGTCCTGGCCACCGCGCTGTTCGACCGTCCTGCCTTCAAATGCGTTGCCGCGCACGGCATCGTCCTCGGCGACGACGGCCTGAAGATGAGCAAGTCGAAGGGCAACTATCCCGACGTCAACGAGGTCTTCGCCCGCGACGGTTCCGACGCGATGCGCTGGTTCCTCATGTCCTCGCCGATCCTGCGCGGCGGCAATCTCGTCGTCACCGAACAGGGCATCCGCGAGGGTGTGCGGCAGGCGCTGCTGCCGTTGTGGAACGCGTGGAGCTTCCTGCAGCTGTACGCGTCGAAGCCTGGCACCTGGCGGACCGATTCGACGAACGTGCTCGACCGGTACATCCTCGCCAAGCTCGCGCAGACCCGCGACGTCATCACCGAGGCGCTCGAGGCCGTCGACATCGCCGGGGCGTGCGACGAGCTGCGCACCTTCTGCGACGCGCTGACCAACTGGTACGTGCGCCGCTCGCGGAACCGGTTCTGGGACGAGGACACCGACGCGATCGACACCCTCCACACGGTGCTCGAGGTCGTCACGCGCCTGGCCGCGCCGCTGCTGCCGATGGCGTCCGAGGTGATCTGGCGGGGTCTGACCGGTGGCCGGTCGGTGCACCTGGCGGACTGGCCGGCGTCCGACGACCTGCCTCGGATCCCCGCGCTCGTCGCGCGATGGACGAGGTGCGCGGGGTGTGCTCGCCGTGCTGTCGCTGCGCAAGGCCCAGAAGCTGCGCGTGCGACTCCCGCTGCCCGAGGTCACGGTCGCGACGCCGGGCTCGTCGCATCTCGATCCGTTCGTCGACCTCATCAAGGACGAGGTCAACGTCAAGCGGGTCGTGACCACCGACGACGTCGAGGCCCACGGCCGGTTCGAGGTGGTCGTCAACGCACGTGCCGCCGGTCCCCGTCTCGGCAAGGACGTGCAGAAGGTCATCAAGGCCGTCAAGGCGGGCGACTGGGCGCAAGCGGAGGACGGCACGGTCACCGCGGCCGGCATCGCCCTGCTGCCCGAGGAGTACACCAGCCGTCTCGTCGCGGCCGAGCCGGAATCCACCGCCGCGCTGCCGGGTGGCAACGGCCTGGTGGTCCTCGACACGACCGTCACCGAGGAACTCGAGGCCGAGGCTGGGCCAAGGACCGCATCCGCGAATTCCAGGACGCGCGCCGCAACCTCGGCCTGGAGGTCTCCGACCGCATCTCGGTGCGGTTCGAGGTTCCGGCCGAACGCGCCGAATGGGCCGACCGCCACCGGGATCTGATCGCCGGCGAGATCCTCGCCACGACCTTCGAGCTCGGCGCCCCCGAAGGCGAGGCGATCGAACTCGGCGAAGGAACCGCGCGTCCATCGTCAAGGCGTGACCGGGCCGGTGCTTCCGGAAGGACCGAGCGTCCTTCCGGAAGCACCGACCTGCGGCCTCCCACCGGACGTGTGGTGCGGCGCACTAGTCTCGACACGTGCCCGCTTCCGTGAGTCGGCGCTGGGTGTTGCACCTGGATCTCGACGCGTTCTTCGCGTCCGCCGAGCAGTTGACCCGGCCGACCCTGCGGGGCCGGCCGGTCCTCGTCGGCGGGCTCGGTGCCCGCCGG
>LATQ01000001.1:298075-304255 GCA_001017865.1 Rhodococcus sp. IITR03 | reverse complement strand
CCGGGGTACTCCCGCACAGTTCCCGGGCCGTCGCCGACGCCCCGGACGTGCGGGCCGTGGAGGTCCTGCCCGCCGACGCGATCG
This sequence comes from Rhodococcus sp. IITR03, assembly GCA_001017865.1. The sequence goes on along the minus strand of LATQ01000001.1, from coordinate 304,171 downwards.
CGGGACGCTTCGCGGTGACCCCGCTGCTGCCCACCACGTCGAGACGGTCGTGCCCGGCCCGGACGACGGGGAGGTGTGACGGTGCGGTGGATCCCGTCTCGAAACGACAGTGTCTCGGAACGACAGTCTCCAGGAACGACAGCGCACCGGCGGCGCCGTAGGGTGATCCGGTGAGCGACTCGGGGGATCGGAACGACCCGGGGCAGCGGAACATCGTGCGCACCGGGGTGCTGTGCGGTCTGGGCGCCTACGGATTGTGGGGACTGTTCCCCGCCTACTTCGGCCTGCTCGAACCCGCCGGCGCCGTCGAGATCCTCGCGCACCGCGTGCTGTGGACCCTCGTGCTCATGCTGATCGTGCTGGGCGTCATGGGACGCCTCGGCACCCTGCGCGGCCTGTCGGCCCGCACCTGGGGCCTGGTCGCCGCGGCGTCCACCGCGATCGCGGTCAACTGGGGCGTCTACATCTACGGCGTCGTGTCGGGCCGGGTCGTGGAGACCGCACTCGGCTACTTCATCAACCCGCTCGTCAGCGTGGTGTTCGGTGTCCTGTTCTTCCGGGAACGACTGCGGCCGGCGCAGATCGCGGCGCTGGTGCTCGCGGTGTGCGCGGTGGTGGTCATCACCGTCGACTACGGCAGACCGCCGATCATCGCCCTGACCCTGGCGTTGTCCTTCGCGTCCTACGGGGTGATCAAGAAGGTCGTGCCGCTCGATCCGCGCACGTCCCTGACAGGTGAGGGGATCGTCGCGGCCCCGTTCGCGCTCGGGTACGTGATCTTCCTCGCGGTGACCGGCACCGGCACCTTCCTCGGGCACGGCATCGATCACACCGCCCTGCTCGTGTCGGCGGGCTGGTGACCGCCGTACGCTGCTGCTCTTCGGCGCGGCCGCGCAGCGGGTCCCGCTCGCGACACTCGGCATGCTGCAGTACCTCACGCCGAGCCTGCAGATGACGTGGGGTGTGGTCGTGCTCGGGGAGGACATGCCTGCCTCGCGGTGGATCGGTTTCGTCCTGATCTGGATCGCACTGGCGGTGTACAGCACGGACGCCTCGTGCGGGCCCGTCGTCAGCGTGCCGTGGTCACCGCGGAGCCTCGCGCGGCTTAGACTCGTCTCTGCCCACAGACATCCCGGGAGAGGCACGCGTGGCTGACTCGTTCGTTCATCTGCACACCCACACCGAGTACTCGATGCTCGACGGTGCCGCGAAGGTCGGACCGTTGTTCAAGGAGGCCGAACGGCTGGGGATGCCGGCCGTGGGCATGACCGACCACGGAAACATGTACGGCGCCAGCGAGTTCTACAACGTCGCCAAGAAGTTCGGCATCAAGCCGATCATCGGTATCGAGGCGTACGTCGCGCCGGAGTCGCGCTTCTCCACCAAGCGTGTGCAGTGGGGCGATCCCGGCCAGAAGTCCGACGACGTCTCCGGCTCGGGTGCCTACACCCACATGACGATGGTCGCCGAGAACTCCACGGGCCTGCGGAACCTGTTCAAGCTGTCCTCCCTCGCATCGATCGAGGGCCAGCTCGGCAAGTGGGCTCGTATGGACGAAGAGCTCATCGCCCACCATCACGAGGCATCATCGCCACGACCGGCTGCCCGTCGGGTGAGATCCAGACGCGCCTGCGCCTCGGCCACGAGCGTGAAGCCCTCGAGGCGGCCGCGAAGTGGCAGGAGATCTGGGGTAAGGACAACTTCTTCCTCGAGCTGATGGACCACGGCCTGTCCATCGAGCGCCGGGTGCGCGAGGGCCTGATCGAGATCGGCCGCAAGCTCGACATCCCGCCGCTCGTGACCAACGACTGCCACTACGTCACCAAGGATGCGGCCGCGAACCACGAGGCGCTGCTGTGCATCCAGACCGGTAAGACTCTCTCCGATCCCACCCGGTTCAAGTTCGACGGCGACGGCTACTACCTCAAGTCGGCGCAGGAGATGCGCGAGCAGTGGGACCGCGAGGTGCCGGGCGCGTGCGACAACACGCTGCTCATCGCCGAGCGGGTGCAGTCCTACGAGGACGTGTGGACCCACCGCGACCGGATGCCGATCTTCCCGGTGCCGGAAGGGGAGACGCAGGCGAGCTGGTTGCACAAGGAGGTCATGCGCGGTCTCGACCGTCGCTTCCCCGCCGGCCCGCCCCGCGAGTACGTCGAGCGCGCCGAGTACGAGATCAGCGTCATCAACCAGATGGGCTTCCCTGCTTACTTCCTCGTCGTCGGCGACCTCATCAACCACGCCCGCGAGGTCGGCATCCGCGTCGGCCCCGGCCGTGGTTCGGCCGCCGGTTCGCTCGTCGCCTACACGATGGGCATCACCAACATCGACCCGATCCCGCACGGTCTGCTGTTCGAGCGGTTCCTCAACCCCGAGCGCGTGTCGATGCCCGATATCGATATCGACTTCGACGATCGCCGCCGCGGTGAGATGGTGCGCTACGCCACCGAGCGGTGGGGCAACGACAAGGTCGCCCAGGTCATCACGTTCGGCACCATCAAGACGAAGGCCGCGATCAAGGACTCCGCGCGAGTGCAGTTCGGCCAGCCCGGATTCGCGATCGCCGACCAGATCACCAAGGCCCTGCCTCCGCCGATCATGGCGAAGGACATCCCGGTCTCGGGTATCACCGACCCGAGCCACGAGCGGTACAAGGAAGCCGCCGAGGTCCGCCAGCTGATCGAGTCCAACCCGGACATCAAGAAGATCTACGACACCGCGCTCGGTCTCGAGGGCCTGATCCGCAACGCCGGCGTCCACGCCTGCGCGGTGATCATGTCGTCCGAGCCGCTCATGGACGCGATCCCGCTGTGGAAGCGCGCGCAGGACGGCGCGATCATCACCGGCTGGGACTATCCGTCCTGCGAGGCCATCGGCCTGCTGAAGATGGACTTCCTCGGTCTGCGCAACCTCACCGTCATCGGCGACGCGATCGAGAACATCAAGGTCAACCGCGGGATCGATCTCGACCTCGACACCCTCCCGCTGGAGGATCCGGCGACCTACGAACTGCTCGCGCGCGGCGACACGCTCGGCGTGTTCCAGCTCGACGGCAGCGCCATGCGCGACCTGCTGCGCCGCATGCAGCCCACCGGCTTCGAGGACATCGTCGCCGTGCTCGCGCTGTACCGCCCCGGTCCGATGGGCATGAACGCGCACAATGACTACGCCGACCGCAAGAACGGGCGGCAAGAGGTCAAGCCGATCCATCCCGAGCTCGAGGAGCCGCTGAAGGAGATCCTCGCCGACACCTACGGCCTGATCGTCTACCAGGAGCAGATCATGCAGATCGCTCAGAAGGTGGCCGGTTACTCGCTCGGACAGGCAGACCTGCTGCGTCGCGCGATGGGTAAGAAGAAGAAGGAGATCCTCGACGAGGCCTACGACGGCTTCGCGCAGGGCATGAAGGACAACGGCTTCTCGCAGGCGGCGATCACCGCGCTGTGGGACACCGTTCTGCCCTTCGCCGGCTACGCGTTCAACAAGTCGCACGCCGCCGGTTACGGTCTCGTCTCGTTCTGGACCGCCTATCTCAAGGCGAACTACCCGGCCGAGTACATGGCCGGTCTGCTCACCTCCGTGGGCGACGACAAGGACAAGGCCGCGGTCTACCTGTCCGACTGCCGCAAGATGGGCATCACCGTGCTGCCGCCGGACGTCAACGAGTCGCACACCAACTTCATGTCGGTGGGCGAGGACATCCGGTTCGGCCTCGGCGCCGTCCGCAACGTCGGCACGAACGTCGTCGCCTCGATCATCAAGGGGCGGGAGGAGAAGGGCCGCTACACCGACTTCTCCGACTATCTCAACAAGATCGACACCGTCGCGTGTTCGAAGAAGGTCACCGAATCCCTCATCAAGGCAGGCGCATTCGACTCGCTCGGACACCCGCGCAAGGGATTGATGCTCGTCCACGCCGACGCGATCGACGCGGTGATGAGCACGAAGAAGGCCGAGGCGATCGGCCAGTTCGACCTGTTCGGCGGCGACGACGCCGACGAGTCCGTCGCCGCGGTGTTCAACGTCCGCATCCCCGAGGAGGAATGGGACACCAAGCACCGCCTCGCCCTCGAACGGGAGATGCTCGGCCTCTACGTCTCCGGGCACCCGCTCAACGGCGTCGAGCACGTCCTCGCGTCGCAGGCCGACACCCAGATCCCCGCGATCCTCGAAGGCGCGCTCAAGGACGGCAGCCAGGTCACCGTCGGTGGCATCCTCGCTCGGTGAACCGGCGCATCAACAAGAACGGTCTCGCCTGGGCGTCCGCGCAGCTCGAGGACCTCACCGGTGGCATCGAGGTGCTGTTCTTCCCGCAGTCCTACGCCGTCTACGGCATGGACGTCGTGGAGGACTCGGTGGTGCTGGTCAAGGCCCGGGTGTCGATCCGCGACGACCGGATCTCCCTGATCGCCAACGATCTCGTCGTCCCCGACCTCTCGCAGATCGGGGTCGCGAAGCCGGTGTCGGTGTCGATGCCCACCCGGTTGTGCACCCCCGACAAGGTCGGTGCCCTCAAGAACGTGCTCACGCGCCATCCAGCTCGTCCGACGTGCACGTGCGGCTCATCACCGGCAGCAAGGTCACCGTCCTCAAGCTCGACGACAGCCTGCGGGTCGAACCGTCGTCGGCGCTGATGGGCGACCTCAAGGCCCTGCTCGGACCGGGCTGCCTGGCCACCTAGCGCTCCCGCCGCGCGCGCGAGCCTTCGGTGAGCGCCGCGCGGGAAGCCGGGCCGGCCGGTGCGGCTAGGAACGGAGTGCGTGCTGCTGGATCCTGCGGACCCACCACACGACGACGGTGACCGCAGCGGCACCGAGCACGGCGCTCTGAGCGCTGGTGGTGACGACGAGGACCACGAGCAGGGTGAGAAGGCCCGAAGCGAGTGCTTCGAGCTTGTACAGGGGCCAGATCGTGCCGGCGATGTCCACACCGTCGGTGCGCTCGCGTCGTATCCGGGTATCGAGCACGGACATCGCGGTGCACCTCCTGTAGGCAGAGCGGCTGTAGGCCGGGCGGAATCCTTTCTTCAGGATAGGCGCAGGGAAGAGTTCGGGCCACCGAACTCGACGATCGGGCGACGACTGTCACAACGATTGTGTTGACTGGTCGGTATGCCACTGCACGGAGAATACGAACCGAGTCCCGTCGAATGGAGCGCCAAGCAGGTCGAGGAGTACGAGTCGTCGGGCGGAACCCGCGGCACCACCCTCCAGGGGCGGCCGGTCATCATCCTGACCACGGTCGGCGCCAAGTCCGGCAAGCTCCGCAAGATCCCTCTCATGCGAGTCGAGCACGAGCAGGTATGCCGCCGTCGCCTCGCTCGGCGGTGCACCGAAGCATCCCGTCTGGTACCACAACATCGTCGCGAATCCGCACGTCGAGGTGAGGGACCACACCGAGGTGTGGGACATGACAGCCCGCGAGGTCCACGGTGAGGAGAAGGCGCAGTGGTGGGAACGTGCCGTCGAGGCGTTCCCGCCCTACGCGGAGTACCAGGAGAAGACCGATCGCGAGATTCCCGTCTTCGTTCTCGAGCCGGTCGAGGGCTCGTAGACCGAGCACGCTCGGACGGACTGTGCTGCCACCCCCTCGATGCGGGTCCCGCCGTGGTGGGCGAATCGGGGGAGTGGCAGCATTGACGGGTGACCTCCACTTCGCGAACAGCAGAACCGATGACTGTGACCGCCGTGCCCCGCGCGGCCGACATCGATGCGGCTGCCGAGCGAATTTCGGAGGCGGTCGCCCCGACGCCGCTCGAGCACAGCCCCCGGCTCTCGGCCTCGTGGGAGCCAATGTCTACCTCAAGCGTGAGGACCTCACCCGTGTGCGGTCCTTCAAGCTCCGCGGGGCGTACAACGCCATGGCGCAGCTCGACGCGGCCGAGCGCGCCGCGGGCGTCGTCACGGCCAGCGCCGGCAACCACGCGCAGGGCGTCGCCTACGCGTGCCGGGTGATGGGAATCCAGGGCCGCATCTACGTGCCACCCGCACTCCCAAGCAGAAGCGCGACCGGATCCGTGTTCACGGCGGCGACAGCGTCGAACTCATCGGTGTCGGCGACACCTTCGACGCGCGCGCGCGCGCCGGAGACTGCGAT
>LATQ01000001.1:294990-297975 GCA_001017865.1 Rhodococcus sp. IITR03 | reverse complement strand
GTCGTCGCACCCGGTGTTCGCCGGTCTCGCGTCGGATCGCACCGGCACGAGGCGGCGCACCTCGGGTGCGAGCCCGCTGCCGAGCACCGATCGTTTGAGGTCGTGTTCGCGGGCGTGCAGCCACGGCGCGTCGCCTTCGGCGCCGGTGAACCTGCGCGACAGGCGTTCAGCTCCGTCTCGCCGGCCGGATCGACGAACACCGTCGACAGTTCGCCGAGTGCGTCGTATCCGGTGGTGCCGTCCACCGGCAGCGTCGCATCCAGCGGTTCGGCGTCGCCGAGGATCTTCTCGATCACGAGCCACCGATCGGGGCCGATCACCTCGCGCAGGCGCGCGAGATAGCCGGCCGGATCGGCGAGACCGTCCGGATGGTCGACGCGGATCCCGTCTACCAGATCGTCGGCGATCCACGACGCGACCTGCTCGTGCGTCGCATCGAACACCGCGGGATCCTCCACCCGCACCGCGGCGAGATCGTCGACGGTGAAGAAGCGGCGGTATCCGATCAACCCCGAGTTCCACGCCACGAGCCGGTAGGCCTGCCGCGCGTGGACCTCCTCACCGGTGCCTCGTCGGTCCCGGGAGCGATCGGGAATCGCTTGTCGTAGTAGGCGAGCATCGGCTCGTCGCCGGAGCGGTCGACGGTCAGTTCCTGCACGGCGTCGTCCGATCCGAGCACCGGCAGAGCGATCCGGCCGTCCACACCGTTGTCATCGGCGAGGTCGAGATCGAAGAACGACGCGTAGCGGGATCCGGAGCCGTGCTTCAGGACGTCCCACCACCACGCGTTCTGGCGTGGGTCGGCCACCCCGACATGGTTGGGGACGATGTCGACGACCAGCCCCATGCCCCGTGCGCGTGCCTCCCGCGACAGCCGTTCCAGGCCCTCGCGTCCCCCGAGCGACTCGGAGACAGTACCGGGGTCGACCACGTCGTATCCGTGGGTGGAGCCGATCGTCGCGCTGAGGACGGGGGAGAGGTAGACGTGCGAGACACCCAGGGCGTCGAGATAGTCGAGCTGGGCGACGGCGTCGGCGAAGGTGCATTCGTCGCCGCGCATCTGGAGTCGGTAGGTGGACAACACCGGCGCAGTATTCCCCGCGCCGGTGCCGCTCACACCTGCCGACTCCGCACCTCCGGTGGTCACCGGGTCTTCCGGAGCACCAGCACCGAGCGTGCCTGCACCCGGACCGGCTTACCGGCGACGACGATCTCCTCGCGCAGACCGTCGGGAACGTCGGTGTCGAGCGCGACCGTCCACTCCTCGGCGTGCGGGCCGTCGGGGGTGACGAACTCGATCGGTTCGTGATGGGCGTTGAAGCACATCAGGAACGAGTCGTCGACGACGCGCTGCCCCCGCTGATCGGGTTCGGGGATGCCCTCGCCGTTGAGGAAGACCGCGAGCGACTTGCCGAAACCGCTGTCCCAGTCCTCGGGCATCATCTCGTCGCCGGCCGGTGTGCGCCACGCGATGTCGCGGGACTGATCGCCGCTGCGGATCGGCCGGCCCTCGAAGAACCTGCGACGCCGGAAGACCGGATGGTCGGTGCGCAGCGCGATCACGTTGCGGGTGAACGCGACCAGGTCGGCGTTGGACTCGGCGAGCGACCAGTCCACCCACGACAGTTCGTTGTCCTGGCAGTACACGTTGTTGTTGCCCTGCTGGGTGCGACCGAACTCGTCGCCGTGGGCGAGCATCGGAGTGCCCTGCGACAGGATCAGCGTCGCGAGCATGTTGCGCTGCTGGCGCCCGCGCAGCGCGAGGACCTCGGGATCGTCCGTGGGACCTTCCACCCCACAGTTCCACGACCGGTTGTGCGACTCGCCGTCGCGATTGTCCTCGCCGTTGGCCTCGTTGTGCTTCTCGTTGTACGACACCAGATCCGCGAGGGTGAACCCGTCGTGGGCGGTGACGAAGTTGACCGACGCGCCGGGACGGCGGCCGGTGTCCTCGTACAGATCCGACGAGCCGGTCAGGCGCGACGCAAACTCGCCGAGGGTGGCCGGTTCGCCGCGCCAGTAGTCGCGGACCGTGTCGCGGTACTTGCCGTTCCACTCCGTCCACTGACCGGGGAAGTTGCCCACCTGGTAGCCGCCCTCACCGACGTCCCACGGCTCGGCGATGAGCTTGACCTGCGAGACCACCGGATCCTGCTGGACGAGATCGAAGAAGGCCGACAGCCGGTCGACGTCGTGCAGCTCGCGCGCCAGGGTCGACGCGAGATCGAACCGGAAGCCGTCGACGTGCATCTCGGTCACCCAGTAGCGCAGCGAGTCCATGATCAGCTGCAGGGTGTGCGGGTGACGGGCATTGAGGCTGTTGCCCGTTCCCGTGTAGTCCATGTAGTAGCCCTTGTCGTCGTCGACGAGGCGGTAGTAGGCGGCGTTGTCGATGCCGCGGAAGCAGATGGTGGGACCGAGATGGTTCCCCTCGGCGGTGTGGTTGTAGACCACGTCGAGGATCACCTCGATGCCCGCCTCGTGGAAGGCCCGCACCATCGCCTTGAACTCGGCGACCACGGCGCTCGGCTTGGTCGACGACGAGTACTCGGCGTGCGGCGCGAAGAACCCGAAGGTGTTGTACCCCCAGTAGTTCCGCAGTCCCTGGTCGATCAGCACCTGGTCGTGCATGAACTGGTGCACGGGCATCAGTTCGATCGCGGTGACGCCGAGGTCGAGGAGATGGTCGATGATCGCCGGGTGCGCGAGACCGGCGTAGGTGCCCGCATGTGTTCGGGGACGTCCGGATGCGTCGCCGTCATGCCCTTGACGTGGGCCTCGTAGATGACCGTCTCGTTGTAGGGGCGACGGGGATGGCGATCCGTCGCCCAATCGAAGAACGGGTTGATCACCACGGTCGTCATGGTGTGCCCCAGCGAATCCAGGCCGGGCAGCTCCGCGGCGGCGTCGGAGGTCTGCCCCGTCGCGATCGCCTCGGCTCGGCATCGTCGGTGGACGCGGCGTCGCCGGTGTCGGTGTCCTGTG
>LATQ01000001.1:292101-294890 GCA_001017865.1 Rhodococcus sp. IITR03 | reverse complement strand
CGTCCTCTACGAACGCCGGTGGTCGCCGGGCCGCTCGCCGGAGCCGCCCTCGCACCGTATGCGGCAGCAGTGGACGCCGGGGACCTCGACCGCGCGCTCACCATCGCCATGATCGACATCCTCCGCGTCCCCGCCGCGGGGGTCGATCGGCTACGCGGAACCCCGATCTGGTCCCGGATGGCCGAACTGGCACCCACCTGGGTGCGCGAACTGCGCGTCATCGACGGTCACGGGCCGGACGTCACGGGGTACGCCTCGGTCACGACCCCGACCCTGTTCCTGCAGGCTCGCGGACCGCGCAGCACCACGTCGTGGCCACCGAGGCCCTGCGGGCCGTCATGCCCGACACCCGGCTGGTCGAGTTCGCGGGGCACGAGCACTTCGCGCACGTCACCACCCCGACGGCGGTGGCCGACGCGATCGCGGAGTTCCTCACCGCCGTCCGCTGACCCCTTCGGTCACCGGGTGTTCGCGCCGACGGCGGCGATCATCCCCGAGGTGATCGCCGCGAGATCGTCGGCCGAGCAGATGTAGGGCGGCATCGCGTAGACGAGATTGCGGAACGGCCGCAGCCACACCCCGGCCGCCACGGCGGCGTCGGTCGTCGCGCGCATGTCCACCGGATCGGTGAGTTCGATCACGCCGATGCCTCCGAGGATGCGGACGTCCGCGACCCCCGGCAACTCGCGTGCCGGCGCGAGTCCCTCCGTCAGTCCCGCGTTCACGGCCGCCACCTCGGCTCGCCAGTCGCGGGAGAGCAGCAGTTCGACCGCCGCGACGGCGACGGCGCATGCGAGCGGGTTGCCATGAAGGTCGGGCCGTGCATCACACCGCCGCCCTCCCCCGCGCTGATCGCCTCGGCGACGGCCCGCGTGCACAGTGTCGCCGCGAGGGTCATGTATCCGCCGGTGAGTGCCTTGCCCACGCACATCACGTCCGGGCTCACCTGCGCGTGGTCGGCGGCGAAGAGTTCGCCGGTGCGCCCGAAACCTGTCGCGATCTCGTCGAAGATCAGTACCAGTCCGTGCTCGTCGCACATCCTGCGCAGCTCGCGTAGATACCGCGGGTCGTGGAAGCGCATGCCGCCGGCACCCTGGACGACCGGCTCGACGACGATCGCGGCGAGCTCGTCGACGTGCTCGAGCAGGACCGCTTCGAGCTGCGCGACGTAGTCGGGATCGAAACGGGCCGGTGGGGCGGGGGCGAAGACCTGTCGCGCGAGCATGTCGGTCCACAGCGCGTGCATGCCGCCCTCCGGGTCGCACACGCTCATCGGGGCGAAGGTGTCGCCGTGGTAGCCGCCGCGCCAGGTGAGCAGGCGACGCCGTCCCGGTCTACCGACGGCACGCTGGTACTGCACCGCCATCTTCACGGCCACCTCCACCGACACCGAACCCGAGTCGGCGAGGAAGACCGTGTCGAGACCGTCGGGGGTGATGTCGACGAGCAGTTCCGCGAGACGCGCGGCCGGCTCGTGCGTGAGGCCTCCGAACATCACGTGGCTCATCCGGTCCAACTGATCGCGGACCGCCGCGTCGAGGACGGGATGCCCGTATCCGTGCACCGCGGCCCACCACGAACTCATGCCGTCGACCAGCTCACGACCGTCGGCGAGGACGATCCGGGTACCGTGGGCACGGTCGACCACCAACGATTCGGTGGTCGCTGGAAACGCGCCGTAGGGGTGCCAGAGGTGCCGAGCGTCGAGGGTGCGGATCCGCTCGACCGGGAGAGGAGAGTTGCCCACGCCCAGACTGTAGGCGGTTGGAAGTCGCCGCCTGCAGCCGCGTAGTCTGCCCGAGTTGCCGTGAACGACGCTCACGGCAATCGGCCGGTGCGCTCGTCGCCCGGTTCGCAGCACAGCCGCACACGTAAGACACCGGGGGTATCCGTCACATGTCCGTCCACACCTCGGGACCGGAACTCGAGAGTGGTGCGCGGACGACAGGCACGCGCCCCGCGCGCCGTGCCGACATCGACGGACTGCGCGGTCTCGCGATCGCGCTCGTGGTGATCTTCCACGTCTGGTTCGGTCGCGTCTCCGGTGGTGTCGACGTCTTCCTGGCGCTCTCCGGCTTCTTCTTCGTGGGCACGCTCCTGAGGACGGCCGACTCCTCGGCCCCGCTCGATCCGCGTCCCGTCCTGCGGCGGATCGGCCGTCGTCTGCTGCCTCCGCTCGTCGTCGTGCTCACCGCCGTCGCGGCCGCCACGGTGGTGCTGCGGCCGTTCACGCGGTGGCTCGACGTGGCCGACCAGACCGGGGCGTCACTGCTCTTCTTCCAGAACTGGTACCTCGCCCGCACGGCGAGCGACTATCTGGCCGCGGATCCGATGGTCAGCCCGCTCCAGCACCTGTGGTCGATCGCCGTGCAGGGCCAGTTCTACATCGCGGCGCTCGTGGTGGTGTTCGGCTCCGCGTGGCTGCTGCGCCGGATGTCGGTGCCGGTCCGCCTGCCCCTGACGGTGCTGCTGGCCGTCCTCACCGCGGCGTCGCTGGCGTACGCGGTGCTCGCCGACCGGCCACAGTCGTGGCTGTACTACGACAGTGCCGCCCGTGCCTGGGAGCTGACCCTCGGCGGACTGCTGATGTGCCTGTCGCCGTGGTTGCGGGTTCCGCGCGCGCTGCGGATCGTGCTCGGTGCGCTCGGACTCGCGGTGCTGCTCGCGTGCGGCTTCGTCCTCGACGGCAACGCCTCTTCCCCGGGCCGTGGCACTCGTCCCCGTCGGGGCGGCCGAGTGGCGCTCGTCGTCGCGGGCATCCGCTCCGGCTCCGGCCCTGGTTCGGACTC
>LATQ01000001.1:281684-292001 GCA_001017865.1 Rhodococcus sp. IITR03 | reverse complement strand
CGCCCTCGGTTCCGGCCGGTACCTCGCGGCTGCGCCTGACGGCGCGCGCGAACCTCACCGACGACGAACGCGCCCTCGTCGACGAGGTGCTCGCCGACGTCGTCGGGGAGCGGGCGTGAGCATCCTCGTCGTCACCGGCACGTCGACCGATGTGGCAAGACCGTCGCGACCGCGGCACTCGCCGCGAACGCCGTGGCCGCGGGACTGCGGGTCGCGGTGTGCAAACCCGCCCAGACAGGCGTGAGGGACGACGGGCCGGGCGACCTGCAGGAGATCCGGCGACTGGCCGGGGACCGTGTCCGGCTCGTCGAACTCGCGCGGTATCCCGATCCGCTCGCACCCGACACCGCCGCGCAGCGCAGCGGACGCCCGCTGCTCACCCTCGAGGAGATCGTCGACACCGTCCGGATGCTCGACGCCGAGTACGACCTCACTTTGGTCGAAGGTGCGGGAGGTCTGCTCGTGCGGCTCGGTGCGGGCGGCTTCACCCTCGCCGACGTCGCGGCCGCGCTCGGAGCGCCGGCGGTGATCGTTGCCGCCGCGGGACTGGCACGCTCAACCACACCGCGCTCACCGTGGCCGCGCTCCGCTCTTCAGGGTCGAGTGTCGGGGGTGATCATCGGATCCTGGCCTACTGCACCGGATCTGGCGGAACGGTGCAATCTCGACGACCTTCCCGACGTCACCGGCGTCCCTGTCGTGGGCAGGATCCCGGCCGGCAGCGGCGCTCTCGACGCCCGCGTCTTCGCCACCCGTGCCTCTCGGTGGTCGGATCTGCCGCTCCCGACGAAACGGCGTGCGGGCGGAGCTTCCGCTGTACTGTGATGGATGCCACACTGCAACTGGCCTGTTCCCATCGTGTCGGCCGGCGCGACATGCCGATACCCGCTACGGAAGGGACATGTCGACCGCTCGGCCCGGAGGTACTGATGTCCATCAGCGAATTGCAGGAACTTCAGCGCACCGCCGCCCACCTGCGCCAATGCCTCGGATCCCTACGATCGCGCTACGGGGACGCAGCCCCGGTGAAGAGGCTGTCGAACGACGTCGAACGTCTCGACATCGACATACGCGACTTCGCCGAACATCCTCCGCGCGAGGTCGTCAACAGTCTCGGTGAACGCATCCCGATTCCCGATACGCCGTACGACGACTCGTTGTTCCGCGGAACGGATACGGACGACGAAGGTCTCGGCGGGCTGCACGGCTCGCGGTGAGCACCTCCGAGGCGACGCCGGCGGCGCGCGGTGAGCCGGCCACCGGCGTCCGCTCCGAGGGCCGCGCACGATCACCGCGCGGACGCTGCGGATCGACCGCTGGTGGCAGACACCCGCACTCACCGTCCTCGGTCTCGGTGTGTTCGTGGTGTACGCGACGATCCGCTCGTTCGTGCGCAGCGCCTACTACGTCGAGGACTACCACTACCTGACGCCGTTCTACTCGCCGTGCGTGAGCGCGTCCTGCGTGGACGGCGCCCGCCATTTCGGCACGTGGGTCGGCGAACTCCCGATGTGGATCCCGCTCGCCTTCCTGTCGCTGCCGTTCCTCCTCGGCTTCCGGCTGACCTGCTATTACTACCGCAAGGCCTACTACCGATCGTTCTGGTTGTCGCCGCCGGCGTGCGCGGTCGCCGAACCGCACCGGCACTACACCGGCGAGACGCGGTTCCCGCTGATCCTGCAGAACTCGCACCGCTACTTCTTCTACGCCGGTTTCGTGGTGTCGCTGATCAACACCTACGACGTCATCCTGTCCTTCCACAGCCCGAGCGGATTCGGCATCGGACTCGGCAACCTGATCCTGCTCATCAACGTCGTGCTGCTCTGGGGTTACACGCTGTCGTGCCACTCGTGCAGGCACGTCACCGGCGGGCGGCTGCGGCACTTCTCGAAACACCCCGTGCGCTACCGGATCTGGACGTTCGTCTCGAAACTCAACGCCAGGCACATGCAGTTCGCGTGGATCACGCTGGGGACTCTGATCCTCACGGACTTCTACATCATGCTCGTGGCGAGCGACACCATCGCCGATCTGCGGTTCATCGGCTGACGCGCACGGCACGACACCGGCCGCACCGGAGGAGGGGGAACACGGATGGTGGATGTCGAACGGCACAAGGTCGACGTCGTCGTGATCGGAGCAGGCGGCGCCGGGCTGCGCGCGGTGATCGAGGCGCGGCAGCGCGGCTTCTCCGTTGCCGTGGTGTGCAAGTCCCTGTTCGGCAAGGCCCACACCGTGATGGCCGAAGGCGGATGCGCCGCCGCGATGGGCAACGCCAACCCCCGCGACTCCTGGCAGGTGCACTTCCAGGACACGATGCGTGGCGGCAAGTTCCTCAACAACTGGCGGATGGCCGAACTGCACGCCCGCGAGGCCCCCGACCGCGTGTGGGAGCTGGAGACCTACGGAGCACTGTTCGACCGCACCCCCGACGGACGGATCAGCCAGCGCAACTTCGGCGGCCACACCTATCCGCGACTCGCGCACGTCGGTGATCGCACCGGACTCGAACTCATCCGCACGATGCAGCAGAAGATCGTGTCGCTGCAGCAGGAGGACCACGCCCAGCACGGGGACTACGAGGCCAGGGTGCGGGTCTTCGCCGAATGCACCATCACCGAACTGCTGAAGGATGCGGAGGGACGCATCGCCGGCGCGTTCGGATACTGGCGCGAGACCGGACGATTCGTGCTGTTCGAGGCGCCCGCGGTCGTCATCGCCACCGGCGGTATCGGCAAGTCGTGGAAGGTCACGTCGAACTCGTGGGAGTACACGGGCGACGGGCACGCCCTCGCCCTGCGCGCCGGCGCCACCCTCATCAACATGGAGTTCGTCCAGTTCCACCCGACGGGAATGATCTGGCCGCCGAGTGTGAAGGGCATCCTCGTCACCGAGGGTGTGCGCGGCGACGGCGGAGTGCTGAAGAACTCCGAGGGAGAACGATTCATGTTCTCCTACATCCCGCCGGTGTTCAAAGGCCAGTACGCGGAGACCGAGGAGGAGGCCGACCGCTGGTACGAGGACCAGGAGAACAATCGCCGCACGCCCGACCTGCTCCCGCGCGACGAGGTCGCCCGCGCCATCAACTCCGAGGTCAAGGAGGGTCGGGGCACCCCGCACGGCGGAGTCTTCCTCGACATCGCCTCGCGGATGCCGGCCTCCGAGATCATGCGCCGCCTGCCGTCGATGCACCACCAGTTCAAGGAACTCGCCGACGTCGACATCACCGCCGAGGCCATGGAGGTCGGCCCGACCTGCCACTACGTGATGGGCGGCATCGAAGTCGATCCCGACACCGGCGCCGCCGCCGTCCCGGGACTGTTCGCCGCCGGGGAATGTTCCGGTGGGATGCACGGATCGAACCGGCTGGGTGGGAACTCGCTGTCCGATCTGCTGGTCTTCGGTCGCCGGGCCGGTCTCGGCGCCGCCGACTACGTGCAGGGCCTCACCTCGCGCCCGACCGTCGCCGAAACCGACATCGACACCGCCGCCCGCGCGGCACTCTCGCCGTTCGACCCGGCCGATGCCGACCGCGCCGAGAACCCGTACACCCTGCACACCGATCTGCAGCAGGTCATGCAGGATCTCGTGGGCATCATCCGCCGCGCGGACGAGATCGAACGCGCCCTGCGCGAACTCGACACGCTGCGCACCCGGATCCGCAACGTCGCGGTGGAGGGACACCGCCAGTTCAACCCGGCTGGCATCTCGCCCTGGACCTGCGGAACATGCTCCTCGTGTGCGAGTGCGTCGCGCGGGCGGCATTGCAGCGCACCGAGAGCCGCGGGGGACACACCCGCGACGACCATCCGTCGATGGACCCCGAATGGCGTCGCACCCTGCTCGCCTGTCGCCTGGACGGCGGCGACCCGTTCGTCCCCGACGTGACGGTCACCGCCGAACAGCAGCAACCGATGCGCCCCGACCTGCTGGAGCTGTTCGACATCGACGAACTCGGGAAGTATTACACCGACGAGGAACTCGCGGACCATCCCGGACGGAGGGGTTGAGATGGGCTACCAGGCGGCGTTCAGGATCTGGCGGGGCGACGCCGACGGCGGGGAACTGCGGGACTACACCGTCGAGGTCAACGAGGGCGAGGTCGTCCTCGACATCCTGCACCGCCTGCAGGCCACCCAGGCACCGGATCTCGCCGTGCGCTGGAACTGCAAGGCGGGCAAGTGCGGATCGTGTTCGGCGGAGGTCGACGGCCGCCCGCGCCTGACGTGCATGACCCGCATGTCGCTGTTCGATCCCGACGCGACGATCACCGTGACCCCGATGCGCACCTTCCCGATCATCCGCGATCTCGTCACCGACGTCTCGTTCAACTACCGGAAGGCACGCGAGATACCGGCCTTCGCGCCGCCTCCCGATCTGGCGCCGGGGGAGTACCGGATGCAGCAGGTCGATGTGCAGCGCTCCCAGGAGTTCCGCAAGTGCATCGAATGCTATCTGTGCCAGAACGTCTGCCACGTGGTGCGCGACCACGAGGAGAACAAGGAGGCCTTCGCCGGTCCCCGCTATCTCATGCGCATCGCGGAACTCGAGATGCACCCGCTCGACGTCGCCGACCGGCGCGACGTCGCGCAGGACGAGCACGGCCTGGGCATGTGCAATATCACCAAGTGCTGCACCGAGGTGTGCCCGGAGAACATCCACATCACCGACAACGCGCTGATCCCGATGAAGGAACGCGTCGCCGGCCGCCGCTACGACCCGATCGTCTGGCTCGGCAACAAGCTGTTCCGGCGCTGAGCAAAAAGCAGGGACCGGACCGGACGCAGGAACCGGCTCAGTTCACGCGTTCGGCCACCAGCGGAACCAGCTCGTCGAGCGCGAACGGAACCGACAGCACCGAGTTCGTCGAGAACGCCGCAGAGATGTCGGAATCGCTGTCGAGCACGAGGAACCGGCCGTCGCGCACCGCCGGGATCTGCTGGAAGACGGGGTTGTCGGTCACCTCGGCGGCCGGCACGTAGATCGGCAGCACGATCAGCAGGTCGGCATCGAGCATGTTCAGGTTCTCGTCGGAGACGGTGATGAAGAAATCGTCCGTCGCCGCGGCCTGCACCTGCGGATTGTTCACGAAGCCGAGCTCGGTCATGAAGTCGACGCGCGAGTCGCCGACGACGTAGGCGCCCCACCCCTCCGACGTGTAGGAGCGACGGTGACGGTCTTGCCCGCGAACTCCGGGTTGTCGGCGGCGGCCTGCTCGAAGTCCGCATCGATCTGCGACAGCAGTTCGGCGCCCTTGTCCGGGACACCGAGAGCCGCTGCCACGGAGGTCACCTGGTCGTCGAGCGACGTCAGATAGGCGTCGCTGCCTTCCGGGCCGGCGACGGTGGGGGCGATCCCCGACAGCGTCTCGTAGCGGGCCGGCTCACCGGAACTCTTGGTGTCGAGAATCAGATCGGGCTCCTGCGCCGCGAGCATCTCGAAGGACGGCTCGATCGTGCCGATGAGCTCCGGCGGCGAGTCGTACAGCCCCTGCGCCCACGGCCCCACGCCGTCGCCGCCGAAGGCGAGCCAGTCGCTCGCCGCCACCGGCTGAACGCCGAGGGCCAGTGCAGTTTCGGCGTCGCCCCAGCCAGAGCCGCGACGCGTTCGGGGGCGGATTCGATGGTGACCTCCCCGAACTTCGTGTCGACGGTGACGGGGAAGGCGCCGTCGGCCGGCGCGAACCGGAGTCGGACTCCGTGTCGGACGACCCGCACGCGGTCAGCGCGATCGCGGTGGCCGTGAACAGAGCGGCGGAACGGAGCAACGCAGCGGATCGGCGTGTCATGACGGGCCTCGAGTCTGTCGATCAACAAGTGAGGCGATCCTAACCCGGTGGGTGACCGAAGGTGAAAACCCGCCGGAAACCGCGCAGGGCAGCCGCTCGAGCGCGCACTATGTGTCCGTGACCCCACCTGACGACGGTCGGCCGGCACGCGCGAAGCCGGTGCTGGCCTCGCTGATCCTCGTCGCCGCCGTGGCGAACCTGAACCTCGCCGTCGCGAACGTGGCACTGCCCGAGATCGGGAAGGCGTTCGACGCGAGCCAGACCCAGCTCAACCTCGTCGCCGTGGGTTATTCCGTCGGCCTCGCCGCGTCGGTGCTCTACCTCGGTGCCGTCGGCGACCGTTACGGACGCAAGACGATGCTGCTGCTCGGCATGGCGTTGTCGGTTCCGGCCTCGGCGGTCGCCGGGTTCGCGCCGAGCACCGAGGTGCTGTTCGCGGCGCGGGTGCTCGGCGGTGTCTCCGCCGGTCTGGCGTTCCCCACCACCTTGGCCCTGATCACCGCACTGTGGTCGGGCGCAGCCCGCACGCGCGCGATCGCATTGTGGTCGTCGATCGGCGGTGGCCTGACCGCGCTCGGCCCGCTCGTCGCCGGCACCCTGCTCGAACAGTTCTTCTGGGGTTCGGTCTTCCTGGTGACGATCCCGCTCGCGCTGATCGCTTTCGCCCTGACCTGGATGTTCGTGCCGAGCCACGTCAACGAGTCGACCGATCCGGTCGATCATCTCGGCGGCGTGGTCTCGATCGTGTTGGTCGGCTCGCTCGTCCTCGGCATCAACTTCGTGCCCGTCGACGGGATGGAGACCATCGCGGTGTCCGCTCTCGTGATCGCTCTCGTCGCGGTGGTCCTCTTCGTCATGCGCCAGCTGCGCGCGGCGAATCCCCTGTTCGACCTGCGGGTCGCCCGGCGTCGCGTGTTCTGGGTCGCGGCCGTCGCGGGCATCATCGTGTTCGGCACCCTGATGGGCACGATGTACATCAGTCAGCAGTACCTGCAGAACGTGCTCGGTTACTCGACGCTCGCGGCCGGATCGGCGGCGCTGCCCGCAGCATTCGTGATGGTGCTGGTGGCGCCGCAATCGGCGAAACTCGTCGGGTCGCGCGGCTCCCGCTTCACGCTGCTGTCCGGTTACGTGGCGATCGTGGCCGGGCTCGTCGTCGCACTGATGCTGTGGGATGAGGACGCGCACTACTGGGTGGTCGCCCTGAGCTTCGTGTGCCTCGGAGCCGGTGTCGGTCTCGCCGGTACCCCGGCCTCGCATTCGCTCACCGGCTCGGTGCCGGTCGCCCGTGCCGGGATGGCCTCCGGCACGGCCGATCTGCAACGCGATCTCGGTGGCGCGATCGTCCAGTCGATCCTCGGCGCACTTCTCACGGCCGGGTACTCGGCCTCGCTCGCCGCGACGATCGCGGCGAGTCCGCAGGCCGCGGCGGTCGACGAGCAGACCGAGACCGCACTGGAGAAGTCGTTCGCCGGTGCGGTCGGGATCGCCGAACACTATCCGCAGTACGCACCGCAGATCATCGAGGCCGCCCGGTCGGCCTTCCTCGACGGCGACACCCGCGCCTACACGGCCGCGATTGCGATCGTGCTGGTCGGAGCGGCCTGGTGGCCTTCGCGTTCCCGTCCCGCGCCACCGAGATCGCGCTGCTCGAGCGGTACGCCGAGGAGGACGGCGACGTCACGGTCGGCTCCCCTGGGGAACCGGCCCACTGAACCCCGGATCGCCGCACCGTCATCGCCACCCCGTACGGGTCTCCGGCGTTCACCCGGACTGCGACCAGCGTCCGACGTCACCCCGCTCGAGCGCGACGGCGAGCAGTTCCGGGAACCGGTCGGGCGTGCACGCGAAGGCGGGAACCCCGAGTTCGGCGAGCGCCGCAGCGTTGTCGCGGTCGAAGGACGGCGCCCCGTCGTCGGACAGCGCCAGCAACACCACGACCTGCACACCCGCGGCGAGCATCTCCCGGATGCGCGAGAGCATCTCGCGCGGATGCCGCCCTCGTACAGATCCGAGATGAGCACGAACAGCGAATCGGCCGGGCGCGTGATGAGCGACCTGCTGTAGGCGATCGCCCGATTGATGTCGGTGCCGCCGCCGAGCTGGGTGCCGAACAGCACGTCCACCGGATCGGCGAGCTTGTCGGTCAGATCCACCACCGCGGTGTCGAAGACGACCAGCGAGGTCCGCAGTGCCCGCATCGACGCCAGGACCGCCGCGAACACCGACGCGTAGACCACGCTCGACGCCATCGACCGGACTGGTCCACCGCGAGCACCACGTCGCGCTTCACCGCCTGGGAGCGGCGCCCGTAGCCCACCAGCTTCTCGGGCACCACCGTGCGATGCTCCGGCAGATAGTGGGCCAGGTTCGCGCGGATCGTGCGATCCCAGTCGATGTCGCGCAGTTTCGGATTCGACGTCCGCGACGACCGGTCGAGCGCACCCGTGACGGCGGTGCGGGTGTGCTGCGCGATGCGAGCCTCGATCTCGCGCACGACCTTCTCGACGACCGTCCGTGCCGTCGCCTTGGTGGTCTCCGGCATCACGCGGTTCAGGCTCAGCAACGTGCCCACGAGGTGCACGTCCGGTTCGACGGCCCCGAGCATCTCGGGTTCGAGGAGCAGCCGGGTCAACCCGAGCCGATCCACGGCGTCGCGCTGCATCACCTGGACGACGGATGTCGGGAAGTAGGTGCGGATGTCGCCGAGCCAGCGCGCCACCCGGGGTGCGGATGCGCCGAGACCTGCGGTGCGCGGTGCCGTGCCGTCGCCGGGCGCGCTGTCGTACAGCGCGGCGAGCGCGGCGTCCACAGCATTGTCGTCGGCCGAGGACAGGGATCCTGTGGAGTCCTCCGCGGCCTCGCCGAGTGCGAGCCGCCAGCGGCGCAGGCGTTCGGTGTCGCCGGATTCGGTTGTCATGCAGACACTCCCAGGATCGACGCGGTGGCGGTCAGGGCGATCCGGCCGCGATCCACGGCCGGCGGTGCTCCGTGCGGCGGGTGCGTTCGCCTCGCACCGTCTGCCCGAGCAGGCGTCGCTCACCGAAGGCGAACGACCCGAAGGTGCGTCGGAGGACGGGCAGGACGTCGACGAAATCGTCGTCGGTGAGGCCGCTGATCCATTCGTCGACGAGGTCGAACAGTGCGCTGTCGTGGACGAGCAGGAGCCCGCCCCCGCCGAGGAAACCGTCGATCCAGCGCGCCTTCGCGGGTGCGGGTGACCCCACCGACAACGCTCGCGCGACCCGCACGGCCGCGTCGTGTTCGCCGAGTCGGCCGGTGTCGCGCAGCATCCGGGTGGTGCGGCCGACGAGCAGCCCGTCGACGTCGTCGCGCTCACTCACCGACGTCAGTGTGTCGAGCCATCGACCGGTCGCGCTCGGGTCCTCGCGCAGTGCGAGAGCGAGGTGCACATCGTCGATCGCGGTGCGCAGCGCATCGGCGGCGTCGTGGTCGAGGCCGGTGACCGCCGCCGGGAGACCGGCGCACACCCGCGCGAGGAGGGCGTCGCAGACGTGTTCCAGGGAGGACAGATCGGTGCCTCGCACATCGCCGTACCGGACGGTGCGCACGAGGGTCGGCAGTGCGCTCATCAGGTGCAGCACATCGTGATCGAGAGCGGCCGCCGCATCGATCGCCGTCACCAGCGACGGGATCGTGGTCCGCAGGTCGGCGAGCAACGCCCGTTCGAGGAGTTCGGTGAGGTCGGCGAGCGCGATCCCGGAGCGTGCGGCACGGTCGCCCACCGTGGCACCCGCCGCGGATTCCACCGTCGTGCCCCACCGGGACGCCTCGACGATCGCCACCGACAACTCGGGTTCCCACCGCAGCGTCCAGGTCTCGCGGAACGTGCCGGTCGAGCGCACCTCGCTCTCCGTGGGCGTGCCCCAGTCGATCCCGAGCAGCGCCAGGCGGTGCAGCAGTCGCGACCGCGCGACGTCGATCTCGCGGCGCAGGTCCAGATCGAGGTTCTTCGCTTCGGCGGACCGCTTGAGACGCAACGACTTCGCATTCCGCTGCAGGTCGGTGTCGAGCGGGACGGTGGGGGTGTCCTCGGAGACCGAACCGAGTGCCTCGCCGACGACGAGCCGCCGTGTGACGAGGTCGAGCAGGACGTCGTCGCCGTCGCACAGCACCGATCGGGTCGCCTCGACGACCTCGTCGAGTCCGGCCACCGCGCGACCGCGCAGTGCCGCGAGCGTGTCGGCGAGGCGCGTCGCCTCGATGACGTGGGCGCTCGAGACGGCAGATCCTCCTTGCGCAGGACACGGGCAACGCGGGTGAACCAGCGTGCGGTCGTGTCCGTGGGCTGTGTGAACAGGTGGTGGTACCAGCCTGGCGAGGTGATGCCGGCGCCGTAGCCCGACGACAGCGACAACCGGGAGTGGCTCCACGGCACCCACGTGAGAGTGGTCTTGACCTTGGGCATGCCCTTGAGCAGACGCGCGTCGGGGGCGGCGGTCCGAGGTCGGCCGGTCAGTGCGGGCGCGTGCATCGCCCCGCACACCACCGCGATCGCGCGGGCCCGG
>LATQ01000001.1:274105-281584 GCA_001017865.1 Rhodococcus sp. IITR03 | reverse complement strand
GATCGGGGTCGCCTTGACCGGCTCGTCCACCGGGGCGGGAAGTGTGGTGGACGCGACGCGGGCGGCGAGCCATCCGGTGACGAAGTCGGGTGCTGCGCGGCCGGCACGGCACCCTCGGACCAGCGCACGAGCAGTGACAGGGCGTGCTTGCAGGGCAGCTTCCGGCTCGGGCACGTGCACGTGTAGGCGGGAGCGCTCGGGTCGATCGCCGTGCGGTACGGCGTGGTGCCGCGTCCGCGGCACAGTCCCCACAGGGCGGTGATGTCGTGACCGGTCTCGAGCCATGCGGAGGCGACGCCGCGCGCAGCCGTCATCGAGGACGGATCGGCGCGACGGCGTTGATCTGCTGGAGGGTCCAGGGGGCGGTCACGAGCGTCGAAGGTACGAGGCGGGTCCGACAGGAACGGTGGGATCAGGATGTCGCACGGGTCTCCAGACGTGCGCGGATGCCGTCGACGAACAACCGCAGACCGAATTCGAACCGGACGGCGGGGTCGCCGTCGAGCAGGTCGTCGTCGGCCTCGGCCGGCTGCTCGGTCGCGACCTCGGGGGACAGCGGTGCGCGCGTGAGCGCGCCGAGTTCCTCGAGCTGCGCGCGGGACTGCTCGTCGACGGTGTGGCCGAGCACGTAGTGCAACAGCGCGTAGCCGGTGAGTTCGGCGTACGCCCGCGACAGACCCGCGCGTTCCGCGGTGCCGACGAAGGCGTCGCGGGCCGACGAGGTGGTCAGCCGGGAGGCGTAGCTCGAGGCGACGAGTTCGGCGCGTCGCGGTGGGCGAGCAGTGCGGCACGGAAACGGTGCGCGAGCTCTGAAAGGGCCTCGTCCCAGGCGTCGCTCGCGGGCGGTTCGTCGACACCGTCGAGGATGCGGTCGGCCATGGCGCCGAGCAGGGTCTGCTTGTTCGGGAAGTGCCAGTACAACGCGCCGGGCTGGACGCCGAGCGACGACGCGAGCTTGCGCATCGTCAGGTCGCCGAGCCCGTACTCGTCGAGGATCGCCATGGCGCCGTCGAGGACGTCGCCGCGTCGCAACTGCACTGCTTCTTCGCTCCCGCTTCTCCTGCTGCCCGCGGCGGTACCACGCCACGGGGGATCCGAACCGAAGGATTCGTGCCTTTGACACTATCGGACGCTTCGACCTAACCTGAACGCTGTTCAATTGAACGATGTTCAAGTTCTCGCCACCCCAGGAGACGGCAGTGACCCAGGCGCCCGCCCGCACCGACATCCTCGAAATCGCTCGCGACCAGGTGCTCGGTCGCGGAATCGGCTTCGACCGTGACCAGACCCTCGAGGTCCTGCAGCTGCCGGACGACCGCATCGACGACCTGCTGGCGGTCGCCCACGACGTGCGCATGGCATGGTGCGGACCGGAGGTCGAGGTCGAGGGGATCATCAGCCTCAAGACCGGCGGCTGCCCCGAGGACTGCCACTTCTGCTCGCAGTCCGGCCTGTTCGCCTCGCCGGTGCGTGCCGCCCGGCTCGACATCCCGTCGCTCGTCGAGGCCGCGAAGCAGACCGCCAAGACCGGAGCCACCGAGTTCTGCATCGTCGCGGCCGTACGCGGACCCGACGAGCGCCTCCTCTCGCAGGTCGCGGCCGGTATCGAGGCGATCCGCAACGAGGTCGACATCCAGATCGCGTGCTCGCTCGGCATGCTCACCCAGGACCAGGTCGACCGGCTCGTCGCGATGGGCGTGCACCGCTACAACCACAACCTCGAGACCGCCCGCTCGCACTTCCCGAAGGTCGTCACCACCCACACCTGGGAGGAGCGCTTCGAGACGCTGCGCATGGTCCGCGAGGCAGGTATGGAGGTGTGCTGCGGAGGCATCCTCGGGATGGGTGAAACCGTCGAGCAGCGAGCCGAATTCGCAGCCGACCTCGCGGCGCTCGAGCCCGACGAGGTGCCGCTCAACTTCCTCAACCCGCGCCCCGGCACCCCTTTCGGTGACCTCGAGGTGCTGCCCGCCACCGAGGCGCTCAAGGCCGTGGCGGCCTTCCGATTGGCGTTGCCGCGCACCATCCTCCGGTTCGCCGGCGGCCGCGAGATCACGCTCGGCGATCTCGGCGCACAAAAGGGGATCCTCGGCGGGATCAACGCCGTCATCGTCGGCAACTACCTCACCACGCTCGGCCGACCGGCGGAGACCGACCTCGATCTGCTCGGCGAACTGAAGATGCCGATCAAGGCCCTCGGCGAGACGATCTGATGTTCGATCCGTTCACCGGCGAAGCGATCGTCGACGGGGCGGTCCGGACCCATTCCGCAGCAGTGCAACTCGGACTCGAACCGCCACGGTTCTGCGCTCGGTGCGGTCGGCGGATGATCGTCCAGATCGCGCCGGACGGGTGGTGGGCACGGTGTTCGCGCCACGGGACCGTCGATTCGGTGATGAGCGAACAGCGCTGAGCACCGACCCGATTCGACGGCCGACGGGTTCTACCATCGTCGTCGGGATCGCCCGGATAGGTCACGACCCCGTCGGAATCCACCGACGGCGTCGCGCCCCACTGTCCCAGCTCGTGCTGTCGAGGCTTCGCGTTGTTGACGAGATGCACGACGGTCCATCCCCGTGCGGCGAGGATGTTCGCGATCAACAGTCGGTGACAGCGCCACGGCATCGGC
Source organism: Rhodococcus sp. IITR03 (assembly GCA_001017865.1). The sequence continues at coordinate 278,955 of LATQ01000001.1, read as the reverse complement.
TCACCGCACATGATCGCGACGTGCCGGTGCTCGGCCAGTTCGGTGAGGCGCTCCAATCCGGCCTCGAAGTCGTCGGTGAGGGTGTAATCGGCGTAGTTCTTGAAACTCGCGTTCTTCCAGCCCGCGTTGAGGGCCGGATCGATACCCTTCTGTTTCGGCCGCCTGCCACCGAGTTCGGTGAGGTGCAGATAGCCGATCCCGGCACTGTCGAGCCAGGACGGCATCTCGTCGGCGTCGAACTGCGGGCTGCGGCGCGAACCGGGCATCTTCCGTACGTCGACGACGAGTTCGATGTCGGCCGAGGTCAGCGTGTCGAGCAGGACGGACTGCGGACACGTCCAGTGGCCGATGGTCCACAGGACGCGGGAGTCGGCACTCATGGCACCCATCGTCCCATCACGCGGGCGCCACCCGTCGGCGTAGTTCCTCGGCGCCGTCGCCCTCCAACCGGGACAACCCCGCACGACGGCCGGCGAGCAGCAACAGGATCGCGGAGATCGGTCCCCGCACTCGGGTCCGGAACCGGAGGACCACTCGGTATCGGTTGCACTGAAACGGAATCCGCCGAGCGGGACGTCGGCGAAGACCCGGGCCTTGCCGGTGCCGCGGGTGGACCACATCCGAGTGGCGCCGGCCGCGGCGGCATCCGGTGGCATCGGCAGGTCGCGCTGCAGCGGTACCGCGATGTCCTGGCCGTGGACGAGCAGATCGATCATGGCCTCGAGCGGGGTGATGCCCACGTTGTGCCGCCGGGAGCCGATCATTCCCCGAAGGTCCGCGATCAACTCCTGTGTCGGTCGCCGGGCACGGTCGCGAGAGGACTCGCGGATGATCGTGTTCACCCCGCCGCGATGACGCACGACCATGCGGACGAAATCGACCACGGTGAGCTGCTGCAGCGTGAGGTGCGCGGCGACGTCGCGCACGGTCCAGCCCTCGCACAGCGACGGCCGGCGCCACTCGTCGTCGGTCAGTTGTTCCAGCAGGTCGGCGGTTCGTGCGCGCTGCTCGTCGATCGTGTTCCAGATGTCGTCGACGTTCATGGGATCACCTGACCTGGGTCCGCCGGACACGCGATCCGCCCATTCTAGATCGCGGATCGCTCCCCACCCACGGATTCCGGCGCCGGTACGGCATCCTCCGCGGCACGGCTCACCGACTCCCACTCGAGCCAGATGTCGATCTTCTCCCGGGTGGCGGCGACGGCCGCATCCAGCACGGCGTTGCCCAGGACGATGCGTCGCGGCGGTCGGTCGGCATCGACGACCTCGAGGAGTGCCCGCGCGGCCAGGGTGGGGTGCTGTCGATGCTCGTGGACGCGCTCTGCTCCTCGATCTCGGCTCGCAGCGAGTCGTAGTCCGATTGCGGAGTGCTCACCGTCATGGTGGTGTAGAGATCGGTCCAGTAGCCGCCCGGCTCGACGATCGTGACGTCGATGCCGAAATGCGCGGCCTCGACGGCCAGTGCTTCACTGAGTCCTTCGAGGGCGAACTTGCTCGCGCTGTACAGCCCTGTGCCGGCCCCGCTCAGTACGCCCCCGATGCTCGAGATCTGCACGAGATGCCCGCGTCCTCGGCTCCGGAAGGCCGCCATGGCGGCCTGGCTGACCCACATCGCTCCGAAGAAGTTCGTCTCGAACTGTGCACGCGCCTGCTCCTCGGTGAACTCCTCGACGAATCCGTAGGTCATGGTGCCCGCGTTGTCGACGACGATGTCGAGGTCTCCGAAATGTTCGCGTGCCCTGCCGAAAGCGGCGAACACCGCCGTGCGGTCGGTGACGTCGGCCGGGAGTCGGAGGAGACGCTCCGGATCCCGGGGGAGATCGGCCGATTCGATCGATCGTGAGACGGCCACGACGTTGTCACCTCTCGACAGCGCGGCACGGACGAACTCCCTGCCCAGGCCGCGGCTCGCGCCGGTGATCAACCAGGTGCGGGGACGCACGCCGGGGGTGACGGAGGATGGGATTGTCGGTTGGGTCTTCAATGGACACCTCCTGGATGAGACGAGACGGTCCGTCTCGTTCATTCGAGAATGATCCACGGAGGACTGTCTGTCAAGACGCAACGTCTCGTCTCGGTGCGGTATCGTCGTCTCATGCCCGCACGCCCCGAAACCGGACACTCCCGGCGGAACCCTGCCTCGCGGAAAGCGATCCTCGATGCCGCTTTCGAACTGGTCGCCGAGGTCGGCTACTCGAAACTCGGTATCGAGGCGATCGCCGCCCGGGCCGGCGTGGGGAAGCAGACGATCTATCGCTGGTGGCCGTCGAAGGGAGCTGTGCTCCTCGATGCGTACCTGGCGCGCACGCAGGGCGACGCCGGGGACGAGGCCGCACTACCCGACAGCGGCGACCTGCGCGCGGACCTCATCGCGGTGCTGCAGGCCACCGTGGCGGAGCTGCGTGATCCGACGTTCGCCGTCCCGCTGCGCGCGTTGACCGTGGCGGTACTCGAAGACCCCGAACTCGCAGCGGAATACGAACACCGGCTCGACACACCGATGCGGGAGATGAAGAAGGCCCGACTCCGGGCCGCGCAGAATGCGGGGCAACTGCCGGACGACCTCGATCTCGATGTCGCCGTGGACTTGCTGTTCGCACCGGTCGCCCAGAAGTGGTCGGCCACGGGCGAACCCCCGTCGGACGACTACGTCCGCACGCTGGTCGAGACCGTCCTCGACGGCCTGACGCGCTCGGCCGAGGGCGTTCGGTCCGCGAGCATGTAACGCGCGACTCCTCGTGTCCGACACACACATCGGAATCGCATGACGATCTGTGCACGACGAACGGGGAGGGGCGGCATGGGTTCGGTCGACATTCTGGAATGGATCAGCGAGGGCTATCTGGCAGGCGATCCGCTGCGCTCGGCGCTGTTCGTCGGGTCGGCCTTCCTGACGATGCCGCTGCAGTTGCTCGAGGTCATCATGGTCGACCCTTCTGACCTCCTCGGGGAGGTTCACACCGGCGGTCGCAGGGCGGCGAATTCGTCCGTCACGCGCAGCCGGGAATCGGTGAAGCGGTAGAGCGCCGGGGGGCGGCCTCCCGCTTTTCCGGACGGTGCGGTGTTGCCGGTGCGGGTGAGTACGTTCCGGCGCGCCAGCACTCTTTGAAGATTGGTAGCGTCCACCTCGTATCCCAGTGCAGCGCAATAGATGTCGCGCAGAGTCGACATGGAGAACTCCGCCGGCGCGAGGCCGAACGCGATGTTCGTGTACGACAGCTTCGCGGCCAGGCGTGCATGGCGTTCGCCACCATGACCCCGTGGTCGAAGGACATCTCGGGAAGGTCCGAGACCGGATGCCAGGCCGTATCGGCCGGCAGCTGGGGATCCGAGGTCAGGGGGATCAGGCCGAGATAGGTCGCCGCGATCGTGCGTGGACCCGGCACCCGATCCGGGTCGGAGAAGACCGACAGCTGTTCGAGATGCGCGACCTTGCGGACGTCGACCTTCTCCGCGAGTTGCCGCCTCGCCGACGTCGTGAGGTCCTCGTCGTTGCGTAGCTGCCCGCCGGGGAGCGACCACGTGCCGACCTGCGGATCGAGGGCCCGTTGCCACAGCAGCACCCCGAGTTCGGGTTCTTCGCGGAGGGTTCCCGAGGTGTCCGGAAAGCGGCGAACCTGGAACACGGCGATGAGCACTTCGTGACGGGTGTTACCATGTGGCATGTTTTCGATCCTAAGTCGAAAACCTCGAACACGGCAATTCCGGTACAACCCGCCGGGATGACACCCTCGAAGGAGCTAGGCCATGACCACGACCGAGTGGGCGGGAGCCGCCACCATCGTCGACGGCCCCGGCGGATACACGGGCGTCGAGGCGACGCCGGAATGGGCCGAGGAGGTCCGTCGGCTGGCCCGTGAGCGCAACGCCACGCTGCTCGCGCACAACTACCAGCTTCCCGCGATCCAGGACGTCGCCGACCACGTCGGCGACTCGCTCGCGCTCTCGCGTATCGCCGCCGAGGCCGAGGAGGACACCATCGTCTTCTGCGGCGTGCACTTCATGGCCGAGACCGCGAAGATCCTCAGCCCGAACAAGACGGTGCTCATCCCCGACGAGCGCGCCGGCTGCTCGCTCGCCGATTCGATCACCGCCGACCAGCTGCGCGAGTGGAAGGCCGACCACCCCGACGCCGTGGTCGTCTCGTACGTCAACACGACCGCCGAGGTCAAAGGCCTGACCGACATCTGCTGCACCTCGTCGAACGCCGTCGACGTCGTCGCGTCCATCGACCCGACCGTGAGGTGCTGTTCCTGCCCGACCAGTTCCTCGGCGCCCACGTCAAGCGCGTGACCGGCCGCGAGAACATGCACATCTGGCGGGGGAGTGCCACGTGCACGCCGGTATCAACGGCGACGAGCTCGCCGCGCAGGCCAAGGCGCACCCCGACGCCGACCTGTTCGTCCACCCCGAGTGCGGCTGCGCCACCTCGGCGCTCTACCTCGCCGGGGAGGGCTTCGTGCCCGACGACAAGGTCAGGATCCTGTCCACCGGCGGCATGATCGACGCCGCGCGGGAGACCGGCGCGAAGCAGGTCCTCGTCGCCACCGAGGTCGGCATGCTGCACCAGCTCCGCAAGCTGCGCCCGGCATCGACTTCCAGGCGGTCAACGACCGCGCATCGTGCCCCTACATGAAGATGATCACCCCCGCCGCCCTGCTCCGCTGCCTGCAGGAGGGACGCGACGAGGTCCACGTCGCCGCCGACGTCGCCGAGCGGGCCCGTGTCGGTGCAGCGCATGATCGCCATCGGCAACCCGGGCAGCGGCGAGTGACCACCGCCATCACGGTCGCGTGGGAGGACCACGCCGGACTGGTGGTCGTCGGGGGTGGCGTCGCCGGTCTCACG
>LATQ01000001.1:269404-274005 GCA_001017865.1 Rhodococcus sp. IITR03 | reverse complement strand
AGCGGCACAGCGCGCCCTCGGCGCGGCCGGCCTGCCTGTCCTGTCGGAGGCGCTGCCGCCCGGGTCCTCACCGACGCGCGGGGTGTCACCGGACTGCTCGTCCTCGACGAGCGCGGGTACGGCGTCGTCCACACCCCGGCCGTCTTGCTCGCCACCGGTGGCTCGGGCAGCGCTACGCGTGCAGCTCGAACCCGCCCGGCGCCACGGCCGACGGCATCGCGCTGGCCCTGGCCGCGGCGCGGCGTCGCCGACCTCGAATTCGTCCAGTTCCACCCGACCGTGCTGTTCGCGGAAGGAGGCACCGGACGTCGGCCGCTCATCAGCGAAGCGGTGCGCGGTGAGGGAGCGCGACTGGTCGATTCCCGCGGCCGATCGATCACCGACGGTGTGCACCCGCTCGGCGACCTCGCGCCCCGCGACGTCGTCTCGCGGGCCATCGCCGAGCGACTCACCGCGCTCGGCGAGGACCACGTCTACCTCGACGCACGTCACCTCGACGGGTTCGCCACGCGTTTTCCGACCATCACGGCGATGTGCGCCGAGGCCGGTCTCGATCCGGCCCGGGATCTGCTGCCGGTCGCTCCCGCCGCCCACTATTCGTGCGGCGGTGTCGTCACCGACGTGCACGGCCGCACCCGCATCCCCGGTCTGTACGCGGCCGGTGAGGTGGCACGCACCGGCCTGCACGGCGCGAACCGGCTCGCTCCAACAGCCTTCTCGAAGGCTCGTCCTCGGCGAGCGCGCCGGGGTGGCAGCGGCGATCGAACGGGCCGGAACGCGTGTCGAGACCGACGGCGTTCCCGTCGTCGCCGCGACCGTCTGCGATCGTGCGGTGCTGCAGCAACTCATGACCCGGCACGCGCTGGTCGTGCGCGACGCCGACGGATTATCCGCTGCCGCAGTCGAACTCGACGACGCGAGCGTTGCCACGCCGTGTGCCGACGGGGATCGGCTCGAGGACGCGGCGCTCACCGTCACCGCGCGGCCCTGCTGCTCGCGGCGCAGCGCCGCACCGATCGCGGGGATGCCACACCCGCAGCGACCATCCGGACACCGACCCGGCGCAGGCACACAGCTTGGAACTGCGCCTCGACGACGGCGAGTTGTCCTTCACCACACCGGAACTGACAGGAGTCAACTGAGATGACCACCGCGCTGCCCGACGGACTCGACCTCGCCGAGACCTGCGAGCTGGTCCGGAAGGCGCTCGACGAGGACCTGCGCTACGGACCGGACGTCACCACCGACGCCACCGTGCCCGCCGACGCGTCGCCACCGCCTCGGTGGTCGCGCGGCAGGCCGGCACCCTCGCCGGTCTCGACGTCGGGCTGCTCGTCCTCGACGAGGTCATCGGGGCCGATCACTACCGCGTGCTCGACCGCAGGTCCGACGGGGAGCGGGTGCTGCCCGGCGATTCGGTCCTGACCGTCGAGGCGCCGACCGCGGCCTGCTCACCGCCGAACGCACGATGCTCAATCTCCTGTGCCATCTGTCGGGCATCGCGACGGCGACCTCGCACTGGGTCGATGCGGTGACGGGCACCGAGGCGAAGATCCGCGACAGCCGCAAGACGCTGCCGGGAATGCGCGCGCTGCAGAAGTACGCGGTGCGGATGGGTGGCGGCGTCAACCACCGCATGGGACTCGGCGACGAGGCGCTGATCAAGGACAACCACGTCGCGGCGGCCGGTTCGGTGGTCGCCGCATTGCGAGCCGTCCGCGAGCACGCCCCCGACATCGCGTGCGAGGTGGAGGTCGACACCCTCGAGCAGTTCGACGAGGTGCTCGCCGAGAACGTCGAGTTGATCCTGCTCGACAACTTCCCGCTGTGGCAGACGCAGATCGCGGTGCAGCGGCGCAACACCCACGCGCCGCGGACGCGACTCGAATCCTCCGGCGGCCTGTCCCTCGACGTCGCCGCCGACTACGCGCGCACGGGCGTCGACTACCTCGCGGTGGGTGCGCTCACCCACTCCGTCACGGTGCTCGACTTCGGCCTGGACATGTAGGGCGTAGGTCGCACGTCACCGACCGGACGAATCGGACGCGTCATCGGAAGATTCGTCGGTGAGACGGTCCCCGCACCCGCGCCTTCTGGGGTAGAACTGACAGCACATCGACGTGCCGGGACCGGTCACGTGGGGGCGGGCTCCGGTGGTGGCCGGTGCTTGGTGGGGGAGGAAGACAGAACGCGATGCGGTTACCGATGGCACCGACCGACTCGATGTTCCTGCTCGGCGAGTCGCGCGATCATCCGATGCACGTCGGCGGTCTGCTGCTGTTCCAGCCGCCGGAAGGCGAGGATGCGAGCGACCTGCGGTCGATGTTCGCCGAGGCGCTCTCCCGCGAGGAACCTGCCGGGCCGCTGTGGTGCAAGCGGCCCACCCGGTCGCTGTTCACCCTCGGTCAGTGGGCGTGGGAGGACGATCCGCGTTTCTCCATCGACTACCACGTGCGGTTCAACGCGCTGCCGTCCCCGGGCACGATGGACGATCTGTGGGAACTCGTCTCCCGCCTGCACGCCTCGCTGCTCGACCGCACGCGTCCGCTGTGGGAGATGCATCTGATCGAGGGTCTGGCCGACGGTCGTTACGCCCTGTATGTGAAGATCCACCACGCGCTCGCAGACGGGTCGGTGCGATGCGCCTGCTCCGCCGCGCACTCAGCACCGACCCGGACCGCACCGACATGCCGGCCCCGTGGGCGGTCGCCGACGCCCGGTCGACGAGCCGGTCGGCCGTGGGCACCGCGATCGGATTCCCCGGTGCAGTCGTCCGTGCGGCGACCGGCGTGATGAACGACGCGGTGAACGTGGTGTCCGAGGCGGTGGCACTGGTCCCGGCGATCGTCGGCACCGTCGACCGGGCACTGCACAATCGCGGGGGTTCGCTGTCGCTGGGCGCTCCGAACACCATCCTCAACCGTCAGATCTCCGGATCGCGCAGATTCGCGGCACGGTCCTGGCCGATCGAACGACTGCGCATGGTGGCCAAGGCCGCCGACGCGACACTCAACGACGTCGTCCTCGAACTGTCCGGTGGGGCGCTGCGGACGTATCTCTCCGAACACGATGCGCTGCCGGAGGATTCGCTGGTGGCGATGGTCCCGGTCTCGTTGCGTCGGAGCGGGAGCTCGTCGGGCAACGAGATCGGCATCCTCATGTGCACACTCGGGACGCAGTGCGCCGACCCGGTGGAACGTCTTGCGCGCGTGCGCGGTTCGATGATCGAGGCAAGCACGCGATGAACTCGATGTCGAAGCTCGGTCGTCTCGCGACGAGCGCGGTGGGTGTGGCGCCCCTGGCGGTGGGAGTACTCACCGGCAACCGGGCGCTGCCGCGGCCGCCGTTCAACGTGATCGTCTCGAACGTGCCGGGCCTGATGCGCCGTTGTACTGGAACGGTGCGCGCGTCGACGCGTTGTATCCGCTGTCGGTGCCCGTCGACGGGCAGGCGCTGAACATCACGTGCACGAGCACCGACGACGAGATCGCCTTCGGTCTCACGGCCTGCGGTCGCACGGTCCCGGATCTCGTCCGGCTGCTCGATCACTTCGACGAGGAACTCGAGGCGCTGGAATCCGCCCTCGGCGTCCGGGTGGAGATCGACGACGAGGTGAGCGGCGAGAGCGACGCCGAACACGGCTGACCGCGTCGTTTCGAGAATCGTTGCGCCGCATCACCGAACGGACAGGGCGGGGTCGCGACCGGGACCGACACGCCCGTCGCCCGCCCCGATTGGCTACGCTGAGCGCCCGTGACCGACTTCGACAGCCAGGTGGTGGCGGCTGTGACTGCCACATGAACGACGACCACGCGGCCGACAGCCTGCTCATCGTGCGTGCCTTCGCCGAGCCCGGTGCCGTCGAGGCTCGGATGACCGGCGTCGACCGCGAGGCGGGGGAGTGGGTCGTCGTCATCGACGGTCGCGATCACACCGTGCGTATCCCGTGGCTCGAGCCGGTGACCGACCGGGCAGGACTCCGCACGGCCGTCGTCGACCTCTACAAGGCGGCGTGTACGCGCCTCGGGGTCGACACCCCGTCCTGATCGCTGTCCCGACCGCGCTGCGGCCGGGACAGCACGATCACGCCGACGCCGCGACGCGACGGGCGTGCGGCGTCCACACCTCCGTGAGCGCACGGCGGCCGATGAACAGCCCGATGTGGCCGGCATCGGCGATCGTGGTGGTGATCCTCTCCGGCGGGGTCGACACGTGCTCGGCCAGCGCGGTGACCTGCCGGGGAGTTGCGATCGGATCGGCGGACCCGGCGATGAGGTGGACCGGGCACTCGACGGCCGAGAGGTCGACGACGCGTCCTTCGGCCTTCAGTGTGCCGGCGACGAGTTCGTTGCCCACGAACAGGTGCCGCATGATCCATTCGCGGAAGGCCGAAGGGATCTCCTGCTTCCAGGTGAACCAGTGCCGTTCGGCCTCCCAGCGCGCCACTTCGTCGGGATCGTGGAGCAGGCCGAGCAGTGTCATCGCTCGTTCGATCTCACCGATCGGATCGGTGGTCGGCACTCCGACGGCCCGCGCCGCCCCGTACCAGAAGTCGATCGTCGTGGCGCGGCCGCGGGGGGCGCGTGGGCGAGCACCGACAG
>LATQ01000001.1:266256-269304 GCA_001017865.1 Rhodococcus sp. IITR03 | reverse complement strand
CGCCGCCTCGGCCTGCTCGGCGTCGACGAGGTGTGGGCCGTCGGCGGCGCCCAGGGCGTCGCACTGCTGTCCTACGCGCAGGCACCGACACCGACGGCGCCGAACTCGCCCCGGTCGACATGATCACCGGCCCCGGCAACATCTACGTCACCGCCGCCAAGCGGCTGTGCCGCGCGGTCGTCGGCATCGACGCCGAGGCCGGTCCCACCGAGATCGCGATCCTCGCCGACCACACCGCCGACGCGGTGCACGTCGCCGCCGACCTGATCAGTCAGGCCGAGCACGACGTCATGGCCGCTTCGGTGCTCGTCACCACCAGCACCGACCTCGCCGACGCCGTCGACACCGCCCTCGCCGCGCAGCTCGAGCTCACCAAGCACCGCGAGCGCGTCACCACCGCGCTGTCCGGCAGCCAGTCCGGCATCGTCCTCGTCGATGACATCGACCAGGGCCTGAAGGTCGTCAACGCCTACGCCGCCGAGCACCTGGAGATCCAGACCGAGAACGCCTCCGAGGTCGCCGCGCGCGTCCGCTCGGCCGGCGCGATCTTCGTCGGGCCGTGGGCGCCGGTCTCCCTCGGCGACTACTGCGCCGGGTCGAACCACGTGCTGCCCACCGCCGGCTGCGCCCGGCACTCGTCGGGCCTGAGCGTGCAGACCTTCCTGCGTGGCATCCACGTCGTCGAGTACACCGAGGCGGCCCTGAAGGACGTCTCCGGTCACGTCATCACCCTCGCGAACGCCGAGGACCTGCCCGCCCACGGCGAAGCGTCCGTCTGCGATTCGAGGCGCTGAAGTGACCCAGATCCCCGGCTCCCGCATCACCCTCGCCGATCTGCCGCTGCGCGAGAACCTGCGGGGCAAGTCGCCCTACGGTGCGCCGCAGCTGACGGTGCCCGTCCAGCTCAACACCAACGAGAACCCCCACCCGCCCACGCAGGCGCTCGTCGACGACGTCGCCGAGGCCGTGCGTGAGGCGGCGACGCAGCTGCACCGCTATCCCGACCGCGACGCGGTGGCGCTGCGCACCGACCTCGCCACCTATCTCACGAACGCGTCAGGCGTTCCTCTGGGTGTCGAGAACGTCTGGGCCGCAAACGGTTCCAACGAGATCCTGCAGCAGCTCCTGCAGGCCTTCGGTGGTCCCGGGCGCACGTCGATGGGCTTCGTGCCGTCGTACTCGATGCACCCGATCATCGCCGACGGCACCCAGACCGAGTGGCTGTCCACCTACCGGCGCGACGACTTCACCCTCGACGTCGAGGCGTCCGCCGCGGCCGTGCGGGAGCGGCGGCCCGACGTCGTCTTCGTCACCAGCCCCAACAACCCGACGGGACACAGCATCCCGCTCGACCAGTTGCGGGTGATCCTCGACGCCGCCCCCGGCATCGTGATCGTCGACGAGGCGTACGTCGAGTTCTCCTCGCAGCCGAGCGCTCTGTCGCTGATCGACGAGTACCCGACGAAGATCGTCGTCTCGCGGACGATGAGCAAGGCGTTCGCCTTCGCCGGCGGACGGCTCGGTTATCTCGCCGCCGCCCCCGCGGTGATCGAGGCGCTGCTGCTCGTGCGCAGCCCTGCCACCTGTCGGTCGTCACCCAGGCCGCCGCGCGTGGCCCTGCGGCACGCCGACGAAACTCTCGCGTCGGTTGCGGAACTGGCCGCCCAGCGCGACCGCGTCGCCGCCGAACTGAGTTTCGGCTACGACGTGATTCCCTCCGACGCCAACTTCATCCTCTTCGGCCACTTCGCGGACGCCCCTGCCACCTGGCAGCGGTATCTCGACGAGGGTGTGCTCATCCGCGACGTCGGGATCCCCGGCTACCTGCGCACCACGATCGGCCTGACCCACGAGAACGACGAGTTGCTGCGAGTGAGCGAGAAGCTCGCGGCCACGGAAATCGAGGAAACCCGATGAGCGACCGCATCGCGCGCGTCGAACGCACCACCAAGGAATCGAGCATCACCGTCGAGATCGACCTCGACGGCACCGGTCGCACCGAGATCTCCACGGGGATCCCGTTCTACGACCACATGCTCACCGCGCTCGGCCAGCACGGTTCGTTCGACCTCACCGTGCAGGCGCAGGGCGACATCGAGATCGAGGCCCACCACACCGTCGAGGACACCGCCATCGTCCTCGGCCAGGCCTTCGGTCAGGCCCTCGGCGACAAGCGTGGCATCCGGCGCTTCGGCGACTGCTTCATCCCGATGGACGAGACCCTCGCGCACGCCTCGGTCGACGTCTCCGGCCGTCCCTACTGCGTGTTCACCGGTGAGCCCGACTACATGGTGCACTCGGTGATCGGGGGATATCCGGGCGTGCCCTACTCGACGGTGATCAACCGGCACGTGTTCGAGTCGTTCGCCTTCCACGCCCGCATCGCACTGCACGTGCGGGTGCTCTACGGCCGCGACCCGCATCACATCACCGAGGCCGAGTTCAAAGCGGTCGCCCGCGCGCTGCGTGAGGCCGTCGAACCCGACCGCGTGTGACCGGCATCCCGTCGACGAAGGGCAGTCTCTGACATATGGATGTCGTCCTCACCTACCTGTGCTTCATCGTGGCCGGATTCGCCGCGGGCGGAACGTGGTCGATGTGGAAGGCGCGCAACACGTTGTTCGCGGGTGTGCTGCTGGCTCTGACCGTGCTGGCCGTCGCCGCGGGCGTCTTCCGGCTGCTCTGACGTGGCGGAACAACAAGGACTGTTCACCGTTCGTGGTCTGATCCCGGCGTGGTCGACGTCCGCGGCGGCCTTCGGCGGCTTCTCGTTGCTGCTGCCGGTCGTGCCCTGGGCGATCGCCGAGGCCGGCGGCAGCGACACGCTCGCCGGGTCGGTGACAGCGGTGTTCATGTTCACCACCGTCCTCACCCAGCTCGCGATGCCGCGACTGCTGCGCGCGTTCGGTCACCGCGCGACGCTCGCGGCCGGCTGCCTGTTCCTCGGGCCGCCGTCGCTGCTGTTCCTCGTATCGATGCTCCGGCGCCGTGCTCGGCATCTCCGCGCTGCGCGGTATCGGTTTCGGCATGATCACCGTGGCGGCGGCC
>LATQ01000001.1:262685-266156 GCA_001017865.1 Rhodococcus sp. IITR03 | reverse complement strand
CGCAGCTACGCACCGCCGCGATCGAGAACCCGAGTGTGCTCGCGCGTCATCGGCGAGTTCGGCGACCGGATCGCGTGGGGCTCGACGTCAAGCTTCTCGACGGCCAGTGGCGGCTGCGCGGCCGCGGCTGGGTCTCCGACGGCGGCGATCTGTGGGAGGTGCTCGAGCGCCTCGAACGCGACGGCTGCTCGCGCTACGTCGTCACCGACGTCACCAAGGACGGCACCCTCTCGGGCCCCAACCTCGACCTGCTCCGCGAGGTGTGCGCGGCCACCGACTCTCCGGTCGTCGCCTCCGGCGGCGTCTCGACCGTCGACGACCTGCGTGCCATCGCGACGCTCACCGACGAGGCGTCGAAGGCGCCATCATCGGAAAGGCGCTCTACGCGGGCCGATTCACGCTGACCGAGGCGCTCGACGCCGTCTCGCGCTGACCCATGGCCGATCCCGCAGACCTGAACCGGCTGCTCGCCGTCGCGAGCGGTGTACTCGACGAGGTCGCGGAACGGTTCGTCGCCGGGCACGGTGCGCCGCGCTCCGTCGACAAGGGACCGAACGACTTCGCGACCGATCTCGATCTCGAACTCGAACGGCGGATCTCCGGTGCCCTCGCAGAGCGCACCGGTATCCCCGTGCACGGTGAGGAGTTCGGCGGCCCGTCCGCGGGGGAGGGCACCGTCTGGTTGCTCGACCCGATCGACGGCACCATCAACTACTCCGCCGGGCTGCCGATGGCCGGGATCCTCCTCGCTCTCGTCGAGGACGGCGAACCGATCCTCGGCCTCACGTGGCTGCCGCTGACGAATCAGCGCTTCGCGGGAATCGCCGACGGGCCGCTGCTCGTGAACGGCGAGCCCACCGCACCGCTGCAGCCGGCGCGGCTCGAGGACGTGATGATCGCGGTCGGCAGTTTCGACATCGACAGTCGCGGTCGGGTGCCCGGCACCCGGCGTCTCGCCGTCATCACCGAGCTGAGCCGGCGCGTCGCCCGGTTGCGGATGCACGGCTCCACCGGCGCCGACCTCGCGTTCACCGCGGGAGGCGCGATCGGCGGTGCCGTCGTGTTCGGCCACCACCCCTGGGACAACGCCGCCGGTGTCGCACTCGTGCGGGCCGCCGGGGGCATCGCCACCGACTTCGCGGGCCGGCCCTGGCGGATCGGGTCGGATCGGTGGTCGCTGCAGCGCCCGGAGTGCACGGCGAGATACTGGAGATTGTGCAGTCGGCGACGGAACAGTCCGTGGCCGAGCAGTTGGGTTCCGAAGGAGATCGAACATGACGCTGGCCGTGCGGGTCATCCCGTGCCTCGACGTGGATGCGGGGCGGGTGGTCAAGGGTGTCAACTTCGAGAACCTGCGCGATGCGGGTGATCCGGTCGAGCTCGCCGCCCTCTACAACGAACAGGGCGCCGACGAACTGACCTTCCTCGACGTCACGGCGTCGAGCGGCGACCGCGGCACCATGCTCGACGTCGTCACGCGCACCGCCGAGCAGGTGTTCATCCCGCTCACGGTCGGAGGCGGCGTCCGCACCGTCGAGGACGTCGATCGTCTGCTGCGCGCCGGCGCCGACAAGGTTTCGGTGAACACCGCGGCCATCGCCCGGCCCGAGGTGCTGCGCGAGATGTCCGAGCGGTTCGGGTCGCAGTGCATCGTGCTGTCGGTCGACGCGCGCACCGTGCCCGCAGGACAGGAACCCACGCCGAGCGGCTGGGAGGTCACCACGCACGGTGGTCGTCGCGGGACGGGCATCGACGCGGTCGAGTGGGCCCGGCGCGGCGAGGAACTCGGCGTCGGCGAGATCCTGCTCAACTCGATGGACGCCGACGGCACCAAGAACGGTTTCGACCTGAAGATGATCGAGGCCGTGCGCAAGGATGTGCACGTGCCGTCATCGCCTCCGGTGGTGCCGGTGCCGTCGAGCACTTCGCACCCGCCGTGCAGGCCGGCGCCGACGCGGTGCTCGCCGCGAGCGTCTTCCACTTCCGGGAGCTGACCATCGGTCAGGTCAAGGACGCGATGCGCGTGGAAGGGATCACGGTCCGATGAGCGGCATCCTGAATCCGGCGATCGCCGCCCGGCTCAAGCGCAACGACGACGGCCTGTTCGCCGCCGTCGTGCAGGAGCGGGCCACCGGCGCCGTGCTGATGATGGCGTGGATGGACGACGAGGCGCTCGCCCGCACCCTCGCGACTCGCAAGGCCACCTACTACTCGCGGTCGCGGCAGCAGTACTGGGTCAAGGGCGAGACGTCCGGGCACACCCAGTACGTGCACGAGGTGCGCCTCGACTGCGACGGCGACACGGTGCTGCTCGTCGTCGACCAGGTCGGCGCCGCCTGCCACACCGGCACGCACACCTGCTTCGACACCGACATCCTGCTCGAGGCACCGCAGATCGCCGAGTAACCCGAGGTCGTCCGTTCGCACGACATCTCGTGGGGCGGACGGCAGGACCGATCGGCGGGCCGTGCGACGGGCTGCGAGAATGCCCGCATGCCTCTCATCCAGATCAGTCAGACGCCGGGCCTGTCCGACGAGCAGAAGGCCGAGGTGATCGCCGCGGTCACCCGCGCGTACGCCGAGGCATCGGGCAAGAATCCGTCGTCGGTGTGGGTGACGATCACCGAGGTGCCCCGCGAGAATTGGGGTGTGGGCGGAACTCCGCTCGGCTGAACCGACTCGGTCCACCCGAGTCCGTCCTCGCGTACCCCTTCCGCATCCGATGAGAATAGTGTTCTCTGTATCGAGAGCGCTATGTTCTGACGACGGGGTGAAGGGGCACGCATGCTGTTGGATCCGAATCCGGATCAGGAGTTCTTCCGCGACACCACGGCACGGTTCCTCGCAGAGAAGGTGCCGCCGGACGGGATCCGCCGCCTCCGCGACGATCCGGACGGCTTCGCAGCCGACTACTGGCGCGCCGGAGCCGAACTCGGATGGACCGGTCTGCTCGTCGACGAGGACCACGGCGGAGGATCGCTGAGCGGTCTCGGTCTCGTCGATCTCACGCTGGTCGCGCATGAGTTCGGGCGTCACGCCGCCCCCGGCCCGCTGTGTCCGACGAACGTCGCCGCGGAGATGCTCGGCCGATACGGGAACGACCACGAGGAAGCGCTGGTGGCGCTGCTCGCCGGCAGCGCCACCGCAGCCTGGTGCCTGGACGAACCGCACGCCGGCAGCCGGACCGCCACCGCGCCCGTCGAGATCCGGATCGACGGCGACGAGGTGGTCGTCACCGGCACCAAACGCCCCGTCGAAGCCGGTGCCACCGCCGAGCTCCTGCTCGTGACCGGTCGGACCGGGCAGGACGTGACGAACGTGCTCGTGCCCCGCCACACGGACGGAGTGACGGTCACACCACTGCAGTCGATCGACGTCACGCGGCGCTACGCCGCGGTCCACTTCGACGAGGTGCGCGTGCCGCGGAGCGTCCGTCGTCGGCGAACCCGGCGGGGGAGCGGGACGACGCCG
>LATQ01000001.1:261573-262585 GCA_001017865.1 Rhodococcus sp. IITR03 | reverse complement strand
CGTTCGGGGTGGTGTGCGACGACGCCGGTCGCGCGCCTCGACCGGATGACCGCGGCGCTCGCCGCGCCCGCGCCGGCCACCGTCGCGACCTACTCGCGGCCCGAACCCGACTACCGCCGTCAGCGCACCACCGAGTCGTTCTGCACGGACGTCCGCAAACTGATCGGCGACATCGAGGCCGGTGAGGCCTTCCAGGTGGTGCTCTCGCAGCGTTTCGAGATCGACTGCGACGCAGAGCCGATCGACGTCTACCGGATGCTCCGCGCCTCCAACCCCAGCCCATACATGTTCCTGCTCCACATCCCCGGCCCGGACGGCGAGACGGCGTTCTCGATCGTCGGATCGAGCCCGGAGGCGCTCGTGACGGTCTCGGACGGGGTGGCCACCACCCATCCCATCGCCGGGACCCGGTGGCGCGGCGCGAACGAGGAGGAGGACATCCTGCTCGAGAAGGACCTCGTCCACGACGAGAAGGAGAACGCCGAGCACCTCATGCTCGTCGATCTCGGCCGCAACGATCTCGGCCGGGTGTGCACGCCGGGCACCGTCGAGGTGCACGACTACCGCCACATCGAGCGGTACAGCCACGTGATGCACCTCGTCTCCACGGTCACCGGGCGACTCGCGGAGGGCAAGCACGCCCTCGACGCCGTCACGGCGTGTTTCCCCGCCGGGACCCTGTCGGGGGCGCCGAAGGTGCGCGCGATGGAACTGATCGAGGAACTCGAACCCACCCGCCGCGGCATCTACGGCGGCATCGTCGGCTATCTCGATTTCGCGGGCGACGCCGACACCGCCATCGCGATCCGCTCCGCGCTCGTCAAGGACGGCGTCGCCTACGTGCAGGCGGGTGCGGCATCGTCGCCGACTCCGATCCGGAGGCCGAGGACACCGAGGCCCGCAACAAGGCCATGTCCGCCCTCGCCGCAGTGGCCGCCGCGTCCACCCTCACCACCTACGGCGGTGACGCACGGTGACCGCGGAGACGCCGGACGCCGGCCCCACCACCGGA
>LATQ01000001.1:259241-261473 GCA_001017865.1 Rhodococcus sp. IITR03 | reverse complement strand
AACCGACCGTCGGCGCGTCGGCGGCGCCGACCTCCGCGATCGGTCGTACCCACAGTTCGTGTTCGGTCATCGACGACTCCCCACACTCCCCGCCCCGCGTCGACCTTTCGGGCAGGGGGGCGGATACTCGATCTTCCCATCGTCACCCCCGGCCCGATCGATACCCTAGGGGCAAAAGTCATCATTCCGGGACGGGGACGACCGTGGCCGATCCTCCGCGCACACCCGATCCGCGGGAGCGGAGACGGTTGATCGTGTCTGCGGTCGCGCGACCCGCACTCACCGCGCTCGTCCTGGTCAGCGTGTATTTCGTCGTTCCCCTGGATCAGGTCACCGGCGTGTCCGACGTGTTGTTCCTCGTCGGGGGTGGCGTAGTGGTCCTGCTCGTCGGAGGGTGGCAGGTCCACAGAATTCTCGCCGCGGAGTATCCGGCGGTGCAGGCGATCGAGGCGCTCATCAGCGTCGTGTCCCTGCATCTCGTGCTGTTCGCGACCGTCTATCTGCGGATGTCCGTCGTCGCCCCGGACGACTTCTCCGAATCGCTGTCCCGGATCGATGCGATCTATTTCTGTCTGACGGTTTTCGCCACGGTGGGCTTCGGGGACATTTCCGCCGAGTCCGAGCCTGCGCGCGCCGTGGTGTCGGTGCAAATGGTTGCGAACCTGATCTTCTTCGCGGTCGGGGTCCGGTTGCTCGCGGCCGCGGTGCAGTGGCGTCGGCGCAGTCGCGGTGACGACGAGGGGTGAAAGATCCGGGTTCGGTCCACCGGATTCCACGACTTCGCATTCCCACTGCAGGCTGCGGGGTGATCCTTGTAGGGATGCGACTGTAGGGATGCGACTCCACTGACGCCTGTCGGAGGCCGACATGTTGGATTGGGGAACCGTCGTCGTCGACAGCATCGTGTGGACGGCGAAAGCGTTTGCGATCACTGCCCTGGTCTTCGTCGCCGTGATCGCCGCGCTCGTGCGGTTCACGCGTTGGGGTCGCCAGTGGTGGCGCATCGCCGCGTCCTTCTTCGACCCGCGCAACGGCGCCGGCGGCCTCGCCCTCGCCGCGATCGTGTTGCTGCTGACGGTGTTCGCCGTGCGGATGAGCGTGCTGTTCTCCTACTGGTACAACGACTTCTATACGGCGATCCAGAATCTGGACGAGTCGGCCTTCTGGCGGTTCATGCGGATCTTCGCGATCCTGGCGACGATCCATGTGGTGCGTGCGCTCGTCGACTACCTGCTCGCGCAGACCCTCGACATCCGGTGGCGGACACATCTGAACGAACGCCTCGTGGACGACTGGCTCGAGTCGGGGTCCTTCTACAAGGATCGGTTCGTCTCGTCGCCGGTCGACAATCCGGATCAGCGCATCCAGGTGGACATCACGAGTTTCGTCACTACCACACGGGTGCTGTCGATGGGGGCGGTGACGGCGGTGCTGTCGATCGTCAGTTTCACGGGAATCCTGTGGGATCTGTCGGGACCGATCACGATCTTCGGCACCGAGATCCCCCGCGCGATGGTCTTTCTCGTGATCGTCTACGTGCTCGTCACCACGGCGGTCGCCTTCTGGATCGGCCGTCCCCTGATCATGCTCAACTTCCTGAACGAGAAGCTCGGCGCGACCTACCGGTACGCGCTCGTGCGGGTGCGCGAGTACGGCGAATCGATCGCGTTCTACCGGGGTGAGGGCGTCGAGCGGGGTGGGCTGCTCGCGCGGTTCGCCGCGGTGATCCGCAACTGGTGGCGCATCGTGTTCCGGACGCTGAAGTTCAACGGTTTCAACCTGGCGGTCAACCAGACCGCGGTGATCTTCCCGTTCCTCGTGCAGGGGCCCCGTCTGTTCGCCGGCCAGGTGACCCTCGGCGACGTGATGCAGACGAGCAACGCGTTCGGGCAGGTGCACGACTCGCTGTCGTTCTTCCGCGAGTCGTACGACGAGTTCGCGGCGTTCCGCGCGACCACGATCCGCTTGAACGGATTGCTCGACACCACGCATCAGGCCGCCGAGCTGCCCTCGGTCTCGGTCCGGGCGCAGGAGGATCGGCTGGAACTGGCGGATCTGTCGGTGGAGACCCCAGCGGGTGACCCACTCGTCACCGACCTGTCGCTGGGTGTCGATGCGGGCGAGGCGTTACTGGTGCGCGGAGCGTCGGGCAGCGGGAAGACCACCCTGCTCCGCACGATCGCAGGGTTGTGGCCGTATGCGCGCGGTGAGTCGACGCGCGGTGACGATTGT
>LATQ01000001.1:248556-259141 GCA_001017865.1 Rhodococcus sp. IITR03 | reverse complement strand
GTCGACGGCGCCCTCGACGTCGAGCGCTGCGACGGTAGCGGCGAGATCGGCGACGAGCAGCACGCGCGGGGGTCCGACGACCGGGGAGTCGAGTTCGGCGACCACGCCGGTGATCTGTTCGGCGGTGGTGGCCCAACAGCACGGCCCCGTGGGGAGCGAGGCGGATCCGCCGAGCCAGCGATGCCGACGATGCGGATCGACGACCACCAGGTCGTGGGTGCCGCCGGTCAGGGTCGTCATCGCGATCAGGTCGAGCGACACGCTGGGCGACGAGCGGCGCTCGTCGCGTCGGATCAACAGGTGTCGGCCGGCGGACAGATCCCACGAGACGGGCGTGCCGTCGTTGTCGCGCCCGAACGGGATCGTCGTCCGGCACGCGACGGCCCGGCCGCTCGGTCCGCGAGCTGGACGCACCGGGACGGAAGATCGGCACGGTCGACGAGTGGGCGGAGTGGCGGGCATCGACATGGTGGATCCGTTTCGTGTCGCTGGGTCCGGAGCGATCCCCGGACGGCCGAACTGTAGTGGCGAGCACCGACAGGAACGGTCGGGTGCAGGTCGCGGCCGTTACGCGCGTCCGGTTCGGGGTAACCGTCCGCATGCGCCCGATTGCGACAGCCCTCGCCGTAGCCACCCTCACCGCCCTCGGCGGTCACATCGCCTCCGCAGCACCCGCGCCGATCGTGGACGACACCGGCGCGATCGCTGCTCCGAGCAGTACCCAGATCTCGTTCGCGCATACCCCGACCGGTGTGCGCGCCGGCACCGCGAACGAACACGAGTCCCGTGCCGGTGTGTCGATCGTCAAGATGTATCTGGCCGAGTACGTCCTCACCTACGGCGACCCCGCGGACCACGCCGACGCGACCGAGATGATCCGGTCGTCGAACGACGCGATCGCCGACCGCCTGCACGCGAAATACCCGCAGGCGATCTCGTCGACCGCGGCGGAGTTCGGGCTCACCGACACCTACGTGCCCGGCTACTGGGGTGTCGGCACCACGTCGACGCACGACATGGTCACCTATCTCGAGACGAAGAAGCGCACCGATCCCGGTTCGCCGGTGCTCGCTGCGATGGCCAGGGCCTACGACACCGCGGCCGACGGATATCCGCAGAACTACGGGACGGCGCTGATCGCCGGTGTCATCGGGACGAAGTGGGGATGGAGCGACGACCGCTCGTTCCACGCCTCCGCCTCGTTCGGTCCCGTTTTCTCCGTCGCGGCGTCGACCTACGGATCGGCAGGGCAGCTCTCCGAACACGTCCTCGGCGCGTTCACCGAAGGAATGCCGCCCGGACCGGAGACCGGTCCTTTTCGACCCGGACCGGAGACCGGTCCGCTCCTGCAGGACTGCCCGCCGCTGGGTTGGCTCGCCGGCGATCCGCTGCTCGGGCCGCCCGCGCAGGATCTCCTCGACGGACTACCGCCGGTCGTCACCGATCCGATCTGCCGCTGATCTCGGCAGGGATCAGATGCGGCGCATGACGGACACGACGGTGCCCAACACCACCGCCTCGTCGCCGTCGAGGACGGGATAGGCGGAATTCCGGGGTTCGAGGTAGACGTGACCGTCTCGGCGCCGGTACACCTTGACCGTCGCCTCGCCGTCGATCATCGCCGCGACGATCTGACCGGAGTGGGCCTCGTGCTGCCGCCGCACCACCACGGTGTCGCCGTCGCAGATCGCCGCGTCGACCATCGAGTCGCCGCGCACGCGCAGCGCGAAAACGGTGCCGGAGCCGACCAGATCGCGGGGGGAGGGTGAGCAGGTCGTCGGTGTGCTCCTCGGCGAGAATCGGTGCGCCCGCGGCGATGTCGCCCACGATCGGCACCGTCACGGTGTCGTCGGACGCCCGTTCACCGCCGGACGAGCCGAGGAAGGGGCGCACATCGAGCTGGCGCGCCACAGCGGCGCCGCGGCGGAGGAAACCCTTGTCCTCGAGGCTCTTCAGATGCCTCGAGACCGTCGACGTCGACCGCAGACCCACCGACTCGGCGATCTGCCGAGTGCTCGGGGACGATCCCTGCGCAACGATCCAATCGCGGATCGCGGCCAGGATCTGCTGCTGGCGCAGCGGCAGGGACGCGGGGTCGAGGCCCCCGAACATGTCGAACTCGTCGTAACCGGTCACCCGGAGAATCGTAGCTACGCGGTCTCCGCAAGGTCCGGGGGAGTACCTGCGGAGGAGCTCTGCCCGTTCTGCAGCTGTTCCATGGCCCGCCGCTCCCGCAATGCCCGGATGAGCTGCCGCTCCTGCAACTCCGCCGGATCGGCGGACAGGCCGGGAATCGAGAATCCGACCAGCGCACCTGCCACCAGCGCGAGAGCCACCCGCGCCGAGTCGCCCTCCCGGATGCCCAGGACGAGTTCGAGGAAGACGAGCGCTCCGACGGCGACGAGCACCACTGCGATCAGGGCCAGGATCCGGCGGATCCGGGGCTTCGGGCGCGATCCCGGAGGTAACGGCATCGACTGCGCCGCGAGCTGCCACAGCCGGGCATCGACGCTCTCCCGCAGGGGACGCTTCCGGAACTCGTCGCCGAGTCCGTTGTAGATGGCCAGATCGGCTGCGATCCGGGTCCGGAGGTTTCGGCGGGACAGCTCGCGCGACAGACGCACAACTGCCCACGACACCACACCGGTGACGAGTGCAACGACGACAGGAACCCAGATACTCACGCCGGAACATTACGACAGCGGAGCGGGAATCGGCGGGATGCGGAACGCGTGCTCCGACCGTGTGGCGCGGGCCGAAAAGTGGTGCCCCCGGTGAGACTCGAACTCACACTGGACGGGTTTTGAATCCGTTTCCTCTGCCAATTGGGATACGGGGGCGTTGCGGACACCACTGTAGAGGATCGGGCGAAGCGGGCGCGCACCGGTACCCTTCTTACGTTCCACCCTGCACCGGGGACCGCCAGTACCGAGGGGAAGGCCCGACCATGACCTCCGCGCCGCACGACAGCACACCAACTCCTCGTCGGGTCGTCGTAGCGGAAGACGAGGCCCTGATCAGGCTCGATCTCGTCGAAATGCTGCGCGAGGAGGGCTACGAGGTGGTCGGTGAGGCCGGCGACGGACAGCGTGCCGTCGAACTCGCCGAGGAACTCCGCCCCGACCTGGTGATCATGGACGTCAAGATGCCGCGCCGCGACGGCATCGACGCCGCCTCCGAGATCGCGCAACGACGCATCGCCCCTGTGGTTATTCTCACAGCCTTCAGTCAGCGCGAACTCGTCGAACGCGCCCGCGACGCAGGCGCCATGGCATATCTCGTCAAGCCGTTCTCCAAGAGCGACCTCGTGCCCGCTATCGAGGTGGCCGTCAGCCGCTTCTCCGAGCTGCGCGAACTCGAGCGCGAGGTGCAAGGACTCAACGAGCGATTCGAGACCCGCAAGCTCGTCGACCGGGCCAAGGGGCTGCTCATGGAGAAGCATGCGATGACCGAACCGGAGGCGTTCCGCTGGATCCAGCGCGCCGCGATGGACCGCCGCACCACCATGAAGCAGGTCGCGGTGGTCGTCCTCGAGACCCTCGGAAGCGACACCGCCGGCTAGCCGCGCGAACCGGTTTCGGGTGCTCACGGCGCCCCGACGCGTTACCGCCACATCAAATCTCCGCCCCGCAGATAACGGTCGTATCACAAGGATTTCGGCCCGGTTCGCGGGGTGCTTCCGACCGCTATGTTTCGACCACATCCGGAATCCGCCGGATGCGGTGTCAGGCGTTCGAAGGAGAGTTGAATGGCAAGACGGACTCTGGTCCGCGCCGTAGCGGTACTCGGTGCTGCGACGCTCGCCCTCGCCGGGTGTGGTTCGGACGGCGACGATTCGGCATCCGGTACGTCGGCCGGTGACGAGGGGTCGGCGGCCGCGACGACCGTCGAGACCGACTGCGAACCGCAGCAGGCCACAGCAGGGGCGACTCCCGCCACGGGACCGCTGAAGATCGGCACCATCCTTCCCGAGACCGGCAGCCTCGCCTTCCTCGGACCGCCCGAGGCTCGCTGCCGTCCGGCTCGCCGTCGACGAGATCAACGCCGCGGGCGGTGTTCTCGACCAGCCGGTCGAACTGTTCCCGGGCGATTCCGGGGACACGACGACCGACACCGCGAACACCACCGTGGACCGACATCTCGCCAACGGCACCCAGGTGATCGTCGGTGCCGCCTCGTCCTCGGTCTCGCTCAAGGTGATCGACAAGATCGTCAGTGCCGGCGTGGTGCAGTTCTCGCCGGCGAACACCTCCGATCAGTTCGTCTGCTACGCCGACCGCGGGTTGTACTTCCGCACCGCCCCGACCGACGTGCTCCAGGCGCAGGCGCTCGCGCAGCTGATCGCCGAGGACGGGGCGCAGCGCGTGTCGATCCTGGCGCTGAACGACCCGTACGGCACCGGTCTCGCGGAGAACACCGTGACCAACCTCGTCGACGCCGGTATCCCGGAGGATCAGATCCAGAAGATCATCTACGACCCCAACGCGCAGTCGTTCAACGCGGAGGTCGACCAGGTGGCCAACTTCGCACCGGACGCGGTGGCGCTCATCGGCTTCGAGGAGTCGGCGAAGATCATCACCCGCATGCACGAGGTGGGCATCGGCCCGTCCGACGGCATGGCGGTCTTCGGTGTCGACGGCAACATGGGGAACGCGCTGGGCGAGAACGTCGCCGAAGGACTGCTCGACGGCATGGCCGGCACCACGCCGCTGACCGACACCGGTGAGGAGTTCCAGCAGCGACTGCTCGGTGTCGATCCGGGTCTGATCGACTTCAACTACGCCGGTGAGTCCTACGACGCCGTGATCGTCTCGGCGCTGGCCGCGGAACAGGCGGGGTCGACGGCAGGTGTGGACATCGCTGCGAACATCAACTCGGTGACCGTGACGGGGAGAAGTGCACCAGCTACCAGCAGTGCCTCGACCTTCTCGGTGCGGGTGAGGACATCGACTACGACGGTGCCACCGGCGAACTCACCTTCGTGGACGCGGGCGAACCCGGCGTGGGCTCGTACGGCCGGCTCGTGTTCGGCCCCGACAACACTCTGACCACCGAGGATTACATCGTGGTGGGGGAGTGACCTGCAGGTCGTGAGCGAAGGGGTGATCGCCGGTGGGCGGTCACCCCTTCCGCTTCTCCCGGCTGCCCGCGAGCGTACCGAGATACAGTTCCACGACCTTCGGGTCGTGCATGAGAGTGCTGCCGGTGTCGGTGTACGCGTTGCGGCCCTGGTCGAGGACGTATCCGCGATCGCAGATCTGCAGGCAGCGACGCGCGTTCTGCTCGACCATGATGATCGACACCCCCGCCGCGTTGATCTTCTTGCAGCGGATGAAGACCTCGTCCTGGAACATCGGCGACAGTCCCGCCGACGGCTCGTCGAGGAGCAGTACCGACGGTTCCATCATCAGCGCGCGGCCCATCGCGACCATCTGCCGCTCGCCACCGGAGAGCGCTCCCGCCTTGACCTTCCGACGCTCGGCCAGCAGCGGGAACAACGACGCCACCCGCTCGAACTGCTTCTCGAAGTCCTTCGGACGCAGATAGATCCCCATCTCGAGGTTCTCCTCGATGGTCAACGAGGGGAACACGTTCTGCGTCTGTGGCACATAGCCGATGCCCTTGCGCACCAGGATGTGTGCGGGTGCCGAAGTGATCTCGTCTCCGCCGAGCGTGACGGTGCCGCTGCGGATGGGGATGAGACCGAACAACGCCTTGAGCAGGGTCGACTTGCCGGCTCCGTTCGGGCCGATGATGCCCACGATCTCACCGTCGCGCAGGTAGAAATTGCAGCCGCGCAGGATGTCGACCCCGGGGAAGTAACCGGCCACGAGATCGTCGGCGCGCAGGAGGGCGCCGGTCGCGAGGCGGGCATGTTCCTCCGGGGTAGCGGCACGTTCCGCCGGCGTCGTCCCGGTGGGCGCAGGAGTGATGTTGTCGCTCACGGCTTCTCCAGTGTCGTGGCCGTCGCGTCCGTCGACGTCGCATCGGGATCGGACAGGTCGCCTCCGGCCTCGAGGGTCTGCGCTTCCGCGTCGGCGAGGGCGTCGGCGAGTTCGGCGGTCGCACCCACGGGATTGCCCTCGTCGTCGAACTCGAGTGCCTGGTCGTGGTGACTGCCGAGATAGGCGTCGACCACGGCGGGATCGGACGACAGCGCGTCCGGCGGTGCCTCCGCGATCACCGAACCCTGTGCCATCACCACCACCCAGTCGGAGATGTCGCGGATGACGTCCATGTCGTGCTCGACGAACACCACCGTCGTCCCGTCGTCGCGCAGGGTCTTGATGTGTCCCAGCAGATTCTGGGTGAGCGCCGGATTGACGCCGGCCATCGGCTCGTCGAGCATGACGACGGTCGGTTCGGTCATCAGGCACGGGCCATCTCGAGCAGTTTGCGTTGACCGCCGGACAGTGAACCGGCGAAGTCGTCGGACTTCGTGGCCAGACCGAAGCGGTCGAGCAGTTCGTATGCGCGCTCGGTGATCTCGCGTTCCTGCCGGCGCCATGTCCACGGCAGCAGTGCACCGACCATGCGCTCGCCCGTCTGGTGCCGGGCGCCGAGGCGGACGTTGTCGAGGACCGTCATCTTCGACAGCGCTTGGTGAGCTGGAAGGTGCGCACGATCCCGCGCCGCGCCACCTGATGGGGATGGAGCCGGCCGAGCGGGACGCCGTCCATCGCCCAGGTGCCGGTGTCGGGCCGGTCGAAGCCCGTGAGGAGATTGAACAGTGTGGTCTTGCCCGCGCCGTTCGGGCCGATCAGGCCGGTGATGCACGAGCGCTGGATCTCGAGGTGGGCCACGTCCACGGCCTTGAGGCCTCCGAACGTGCGGCACAGATCGTCGACGACGAGGATCGGGTCGGGTTTGGCGGCGCGGGAGTGCGTCGACGCCGGCGAACAGTGCGGCGCGTTCGTCCGCGCCGAGGACCGTGCGCGGCGGTGTCGGGTCGGGTCGGATCGTGTCAGGCATCGAGTTGCACCTTCCGCTTGCTTCCCAGGATGCCTTGTGGCCGGAAGACCATCATCACCGCGATGAGGATGCCGAGCAGCACGTACCGCATCGCGCCGACCTGTTGTTCGGTGAGGGGGAGCAGCGGGTCGGGTCCGGCGATCGCCTGGCGGAGGAAGGCGTCCGGAGGGTGAGCAGGAACCAGAACACCATGGCGCCGAGCACCGGTCCGAAGACCGTTCCCGCACCCCCGAGGATCAGTGCGCCGAACGCGAAGAAGGTCTGCGCGGTCGAGTAGAAGTCGGGTTGATCGACTTGGTCTGCAGGGCGTTGAAGATGCCGCCGAGACCGCCGATCATGCCGCCGAGCACCAGGGCCTGCATCTTGTAGGCGAAGACGTTCTTGCCGAGCGCGCGGGCGGCGTCCTCGTCCTCGCGCACCGCCTCGAGGACCCGCCCCCACGGGCTGTGGGAGAGGAGGTAGACCAGTCCGCACAGCAACAGCACGAGCGTCCAACCGACGACCATCGCCCACAGGTCGTCGCCGTAGAACCGCATGCCGAGCAGGTTGTACTGGCGACTCGAATCGAACGGGCTCAGCGAGGTGAACGGGTCGGCGAATCCCCACAGGCCGCGGGTGGATCCGGTCACCGAGTCGGACGCGGTCGAGCGGAACACCAGCCGCAGGATCTCCGCCGCGGCGATCGTCGCGATGGCGAGATAGTCGGCCCGCAACCGCAGGGTGGGGATGCCGAGGACGAGCGCGAGCAGACCTGCCAGTGCGAGGCCGACGAGGATGCCCACCCACAACGGCTGGTCGTAGGTGACGGTCATGATGCCCACTCCGTAACCGCCCAGCAGCGCGAACCCGATCTGGCCGAAGTTCAGCAGACCGGCGTAGCCGTAGTGCAGGTTCAGGCCGATCGCGAGCAGCGCGTAGAAGATCGCCGACGGGCCTATGAGCTGGGCGAAGGAAACCTGGAGTACCGCAACGATATCCATGGGTCACCCGATCCTTGTCCGACTGCCGAGGATGCCCTGGGGGCGGATGACCAGGATGACGATGAGGACGAGCAGACCGCCGATGTACTTCAGGTCCGGATTGATGACGAGGGTGGACAGCTGGACCAGCAGACCCACCACGACGCAGCCGACCAGCGCGCCGTAGGCGGTGCCGAGGCCGCCGAGGATGATGCCGGCGAACATCAACAGGAGCAGCTTGAATCCCATCTCCCACTGCACGCGTCCACCGAGCTCCGACAGGCCGAACAGCACGCCACCGAGCGCGGCGAGCCCACCACCGAGCCCCCACACGAACCGGATGACGTGTTCGACGTCGATTCCCGACGACGCCGCGAGGTCGCGGTTGTCGGCCACGGCGCGCATCGCCTTCCCGATCCGGGTGCGCTGCAGCAGCAGGGCGACGCCGACGAGCACCACCAGGCTGATCACGATGCATGCGAGATTGACCGGGGTGATCGCGATCGGCCCCCACACGAGCTGCTGTTGTGCCTGGTAGTCGTCGAACGGCTGGGTGCGGTCGGAGTAGAAGGCCAGGATGAGATAGCGCAACGAGATCGCGAGCCCGATCGACACCACGAGTTGGGCGATCAGGCCGGTGCGGCGGCGCCGGAGCGGCGCCAGATGAGTGCGTTGTTGAGCAGGCCGATGACGATGCCGACGATCACCGCCAGGATCGTCGCCGGTATCAGCTGGACACCGAGGGTGACGTTGAAGATCCAGCAGCGACCGCGCCGAGGGTCACCAGCTCGCCGTGGGCGAAGTTCGTCAGCCCCGTCGTGCCGAAGATGAGGCTCAGGCCCACTCCGGCGATCGCGATGACCAGACCGAACCGCAGACCGTCGACGATGGTGCGCACCAGCGTCTCGCCCCACGCCACCGTCGACCCGGTGCGCGCTTCCCCGAACGAGAAGATCACGGTGTTCGCCCGCCCCGGCGCCACGTCGCGGGTCACCGAGTCTGGACGGTGACGTCGTCGGGCAGGCTCTCGGTGTCGACCTCGAAGACGTAGGTGCCCGGCGGAACGGTGAGCTCCCAGCGCCCGCCGTCGGCCGATTCGGTTTCCGCGACCACCTCGCCGCCCTCGGTGGTCGCACGGACGACGACACCGTCGAGTCGTTCACCGGCATTGTTGAGCGTTCCGCGGACGGTCACCCCCTCCGCGGATTCCTCGTCGGGTGCGGCCGGTGCCGTGTTCGCGGGCGGTGAGGGTGGGTCCGGTGGATCCTGGGCGGAGGCGAGGCCGGCGCCGACGAGGACGAACAGGACACTCGCGAGCGTGACGAGTGCGGCGCGGACCGATCGGTGGAGGGTCGAGGTCGGTCGTCGCCGACATCCCGAGGTAGGGGCCACGCAGGTCCTCCCGGTTGGTGCGCTGTCATCGAGCGCGGCACTGCGCCCGGGGCATCATCGTCAACTGCGATGACGCCGGACTACGGTGTCGTGACAGGGGACTCTAGCGGCTGGATCGCACGTCCACGGGAAAAATTGGATCACCCGGACGTTTCGGTCTCGTTTCTTCGGACAACGAGTGTTCGCACATACCGGAGAGGCACTGGTCGGGCGGTGTGGCCGACGCTGTCGTCCTCGGTCCCTAGACTGGCACGCGTGACCCGTGCATCCACTTCCGCGACGTCCACCGCGGCCTCCGACGACCGCCCGACCTGCTGCTCCTCGACGGCCATTCCCTCGCGTTCCGCGCGTTCTACGCGCTGCCCGCCGAGAACTTCAAGACCCACAGCGGGCAGACCACGAACGCGGTCTACGGGTTCACCTCCATGCTCATCAACCTGCTGCGCGACGAGCAGCCCACGCACGTCGCGGCGGCATTCGACGTCAGCCGCAAGACCTTCCGCGCCGAACTGTTCGCCGCCTACAAGGCCCAGCGCAGCGCCGCACCCGACGACTTCAAGGGTCAGATCGACCTCACCAAGGACGTCCTCGGCGCGATGGGGATCCCGGTGATGGCGATCGAGGCTACGAGGCCGACGACATCATCGCCACGCTCGCGACGCAGGCGCACGCCCAAGGCTTCCGGGTGCTCGTGGTGACCGGCGACCGCGACGCGCTCCAGCTCGTCAACGGCGACATCACGGTGCTGTATCCGCGGCGCGGCGTCTCCGACCTGACGCGCTTCACCCCCGAGGCGGTGGAGGAGAAGTACGGGCTCACCCCCGAGCAGTATCCGGACTTCGCGGCGCTGCGCGGCGACCCGAGCGACAACCTGCCCGGCATCCCCGGCGTCGGCGAGAAGACCGCCGCGAAATGGATCCGCGAGTACGGAAGTCTGAGCGGACTCGTCGACCGCGTCGACGAGGTGCGCGGCAAGACCGGCGACGCGCTGCGCGAGAACCTGTCCAACGTGCTGCTCAACCGCCAGCTCACCGAGATGGTGCGCGACGTGGCCGTGCCGTACACCCCCGAACAGCTCGCCCTCGCACCGTGGGACCGCGACCGTATCCACCGCCTGTTCGACGACCTCGAGTTCAAGGTGCTGCGCGACCGGCTGTTCGAGACGCTCTCGTCGGCCGAACCCGAGGCCGATGAGGGCTTCGAGGTGCGCGGCCGGGATCGTCGAGCCGGGTGCCCTCGGCGACTGGCTCGCCGAACACGCC
>LATQ01000001.1:244765-248456 GCA_001017865.1 Rhodococcus sp. IITR03 | reverse complement strand
GGCTCGCGTGGTGGCACCGGCACTCCTTACGGGGGCGACGCGACCGCGATCGCCGTCGCCGGGGCCGACGGTGAGGGCGCTATGTGAGCACGGTGCGCTCACGCCCGAGGACGAGAACGCCCTCGCCGCATGGCTCGCGAACCCCACCGTGGAGAAGGCCGTACACGAGGCGAAGTTCGCCATCCACGCGCTGCGCGGACGCGGCTGGACGCTCGCCGGCATCACCAGCGACACCGCGCTCGCCGCCTATCTGGTGCGGCCCGGGCAACGCTCGTTCAAGCTCGACGACCTGTCGCTGCGCTACCTCAAGCGTGAGCTGCGGGTCGAAGACACCGGCGCGCAACAACTCTCGCTGCTCGACGACGAGGACGCCGCCGACGCGCAGGCGGCCGAGGCTCAGATCCTCGCGGCGCGCGCCGTCGTCGACCTCGCCGCGGCCCTCGACACCGAACTCGGCGAGATCGAGTCGGTGCGCCTGCTCACCGAGATGGAACTGCCCCTGCTCGAGGTCCTCGCCGATCTCGAGGCCACCGGCATCGCCGTCGACTCGACGCACCTGCACGACCTGCAGTCCGAGTTCGCGGCCCAGGTCGCCGCCGCCGCGAACGCCGCCTACGAGGTGATCGGCAAGCAGATCAACCTCGGTTCGCCGAAGCAGCTGCAGGTGGTGCTGTTCGACGAGCTCGAGATGCCGAAGACGAAGAAGACCAAGACCGGCTACACCACCGACGCCGATGCCCTGCAGAACCTGTTCGACAAGACGGGCCACCCCTTCCTCGAACATCTGCTCGCGCACCGCGAGCACACCAAGATGAAGACCACCGTCGACGGGCTCATCAAGTCCATCGCCGACGACGGTCGCATCCACACCACCTTCAACCAGACCGTCGCGGCGACGGGCCGGCTCTCGTCGACCGAGCCGAACCTCCAGAACATCCCGGTGCGGACGGAAGCCGGTCGCCGGATCCGCGACGGGTTCGTGGTGGGCGACGGTTTCGACGTGCTGCTCACCGCCGACTACAGCCAGATCGAGATGCGCATCATGGCGCACCTGTCCGCCGACGAGGGCTCATCGAGGCCTTCCGTACGGGCGAGGACCTGCACACCTTCGTGGCGTCGCGGGCGTTCGGGCTGTCGCTCGAGGAGGTCACCCCGGAGCTGCGGCGCCGGGTCAAGGCGATGTCCTACGGTCTCGCCTACGGATTGAGTGCCTACGGGCTCGCCCAGCAGCTGAAGATCTCCACCGACGAGGCCCGCGAGCAGATGGAGGCCTATTTCACCCGCTTCGGCGGCGTGCGCGACTACCTCTACAACGTGGTCGAGGAGGCCCGCAAGGTCGGCTACACCTCCACCCTCTACGGTCGCCGCCGGTACCTGCCCGACCTCAACAGCGACAACCGGCAGCGCCGGGAGATCGCCGAGCGCGCCGCGCTCAACGCCCCCATCCAGGCACGGCCGCCGACATCATCAAGGTCGCGATGATCGACGTGCAGAAGGCGCTCAGCGAGGCCGGACTGCGGTCGCGGATGCTGCTGCAGGTGCACGACGAACTCGTGCTCGAAGTGGTCGAGGCCGAGCGCGAACAGGTCGAGGCGCTCGTGCGCGACAAGATGGACTCCGTCATCGAACTGTCGGTGCCGCTCGAGGTCTCGGTCGGTTACGGCCGCAGCTGGGACGCCGCGGCGCACTGACGTCGCAGGCACACCGACCGCAAGTACACGGAGCTGTACAGACGACGGCGCCCGCCCCCCGGAATGCCGGGGACGGGCGCCGTCGACGCGAGTGGGTCAGCCCTGCTCGGCGCGAGCCTCCGCAATCTGCTTGCGTACATCGTCCATGTCGAGGTTCTTGACCTGCGAGACGAGATCCTCGAGAGCGGCGGGCGGAAGAGCGCCGGCCTGGTTGTAGACGAGGATGCCTTCGCGGAACGCCATGATCGTGGGGATCGAGCGGATGTTCGCCGCTGCCGCGATGGCCTGCTCGGCCTCGGTGTCGACCTTCGCGTGCACGACGTCGGGGTGCTTGTCCGACGATGCCTCGAAGGTGGGGGCGAACTGCTTGCAGGGGCCGCACCAGTCGGCCCAGAAGTCCACGAGCACGATGTCGTTGCTCGTGACGACCTCGTCGAAGTCCTGCTGGGTGAGAGCCTTGGTTGCCACGGAAATCCTTTCGGTCGGGCGTGTCGACGGGTCCAACATCCGGCCGCCGCTGTTTCTTCCCGTTCGTTCCCTCCGCCACGCCTCGTAACGGGGTTCCTTCCGCCACGCTACGTGACGTGCCTGCTCCGGGGGCGCCGTCGGGAGGTGTCGATCGAGGGATGCGTCACACGCCGACCGGCTCGTGGCGTCCCACGCCGACCGGGTCGACGGACCGCCGGAAGGTCCGTCGGTAGGCCTGCGGCGTGGTCTGCCGCAGGCGCAGGAAATGCTGGCGCAGCACCGCCGCGGTACCGAAACCGACGCGGTCGGCCACCACGTCGATCGGAAGGTCGGTCTCCTCGAGCAGGCGCTGCGCGGCCAGAACCCGCTGGTCGCGGAGCCAGCGCGCGGGCGTGACCCCGACCTCGGCGACGAACCGCCGCGCGAAGGTACGCGCCGACATGTGCGCCTTCTGCGCCAGTGCGGCCACCGGAAGTTCCTGATCGAGGTGCTCGCTCATCCAGTCGAGCAACGGTGCGAGCGATTCGTCCTTGCATTCGGGCAGCGGCATCGCGACGTACTGAGCCTGTCCGCCGTCGCGGTGCGGTGGCACCACCATGCGCCGGGCGATCGTGTTGGCGACCTGGGCTCCCTGGGCGGAGCGGACGATGTGCAGGCACAGATCGATGCCGGCCGCGGTGCCTGCAGCCGTGAGAACCGGATGGTCGTCGACGTAGAGCACGTCCCGGTCGACCTGCGCCGTCGGATAGGTCCGGGCGAGTCGGTCGGCGTGCATCCAGTGGGTCGTGCAGCGACGCCCGTCGAGCAACCCGGCCGCGCCGAGGATGAACGCCCCGGTGCACATGCTCGCCACACGCGCACCGCGGTCGACGGCGGCGCGCAACTTCGCGAACAACGGTTCGAGGCGTTCGTCGTCGAGCGCGATGCCCTCGCTGTTCACCGCCGGCAGCAGGATCAGGTCGGCGTCGTCGAGGAGATCGAGCGTGTGCGGCACCTCGATGGTGTAGCGAAGCGGGTGCGCACCGGATCGGAGGTCGCGGCGACCAGGTGGAAGTCGTAGGTGGGCAGGCCGTCGTCGGAGCGGTCGAACCCGAACACCTCGCATGCCACGCCGAGTTCGAAGGTCTCGACGTAGGGGAGGACGGGGACGACCACCTTCTCGAGCCGGCCGGTGGTTCCAGGTGTTCCGGACACGGCATCCAGTGTGACACCGCGGTGGCAGAAAATCGATGTTCTCCGACGGCTCTGCCACTGTCGGGCCGGTTCCCGGCGCGGCAGGCTCGAAGCATGATCCTGCTGGTCCTCGTACTTCTGGCAGTCTTCCTCCTGCTCGACGTGCTGGCCCTCACCGGACGCACGCCCGACACCCATATGGAAGTGACGCAGTTCGGCGACTACCGCTTCTGAACCGCTCACCGCCGCTCGCTCAGGAGAGCAGCCACTCCCGCTTGGCCTCGCCGTCCCAGCGCCGCACACCCGCACTCGACCCGGTCAGCTCCGCTCCGGCCGTCTGCGCCGCCCAGGACCGCCGC
>LATQ01000001.1:243786-244665 GCA_001017865.1 Rhodococcus sp. IITR03 | reverse complement strand
TCGAGGGGGACGGCATCGGTCCCGAGATCGTGCCGGGCGACCCGCAGGATCGTCGGACACCGCCGTCGCGGTAGCCGGGGTCGCGGTCGACTGGTGCCGCTGCCCGTCGGCGCCTCCGCGATCGAGACACACGGCAGCCCGCTGCCGCAGGTCACCTCGACACCCTCGCCGAGCTCGACGCGTGGATCCTCGGCCCGCACGACAGCGCCTCGTACCCACCGGAGTTCCGGGGTCAGCTCACGCCCGGCGGACGGATCCGCAAGCATTTCGACCTGTACGCGAACATCCGGCCCGCATGCGCACTGCCGGGAGCGCCGTCGGTGTCGCCGAAGATGGATCTCGTCGTCGTCCGGGAGAACACCGAGGGTTTCTACGCCGACCGGAACATGGCCGTCGGCAGCGGCGAGTTCATGCCCACACCCGACATCGCGCTCGCGGTCGGGTGATCACCCGCGCGGCCTGTGAACGCATCGCGCACACCGCCTTCGATCTCGCGTCGCGACGCCGCAAACGCGTGACCATCGTGCACAAGGCGAACGTGCTCTCCCGCACGACCGGCCTCTTCCGGGACGTGTGCCAGGAAGTGGGTCGCCTCTACCCGAGCGTCACCGTCGACGACCAGCACGTCGACGCGATGGCCGCGTTGCTCGTGCGCCGCGGCGCCGAGTTCGACGTGATCGTGACGGAGAACATGTTCGGCGACATCCTGTCCGACCTCGCCGCCGAACTGTCCGGCTCGCTCGGCACCGCGGCGTCGATCAACGCCTCGCGCACGAAGGCCATGGCCCAGGCCGCGCACGGCGCCGCACCGGACATCGCCGGGCAGGGCCCCAACCCGATCGCGCTGATCCTCTCCGCCGCCATGCTTCTCGACCGTCT
>LATQ01000001.1:240257-243751 GCA_001017865.1 Rhodococcus sp. IITR03 | reverse complement strand
CTTCTCGACCGTCTCGGCGGCGCGCGCGGACATCGAGTTCTCCGCGGCCGCGCAGCATCGAGACGCGGTGCGCGCGACCGTCCGCGGCGGGTGTCGCGACCGCCGATCTCGGTGGCACCGCGTCGACGGACGAGTTCACCGCCGCCGTCGTCGCCCGCCTCGAGGCCTGAGCTTCGGGTTTGCATTCGGACCCTCCCGGGTTGGATACTGTTCGACTGTGAATCGAGCAGTGCACACCCGCCGCGCGGCCTCGCGCGCGACCTCGTGGGGGCGTCGTCGTGTCCGGACCCTGAACAGGCTGGCGGCGGGAGCAGCGGTGCTCGCCCTCGCGACCGGGTGCGTGGTGAACACCGAATCGACCGTCCCGCCCGGCGATCGCGTCACCGTCGAGAAGGTCGACGCCATCGCGAGTCAGTTGCCGCCCGACATCGCCGACGGCGGCACCCTCGAGGTCGGAGTGAACGTCCCGTACGCCCCCAACGAGTTCAAGGACGACGACGGCACCATCGTCGGCTTCGGTGTCGAACTCGTCCAGGCCCTCGGCGACGTACTCGGACTCGAGGCGGTGCTCAACGAAGCCGACTTCGACCGGATCATCCCGGCCGTCCAGGCGGGCACCTTCGAGATGGGTTCGTCGTCCTTCACCGACACGAAGGAACGCGAGGAATCGGTCGACTTCGTCACCTACTACAGCGCCGGGGTGCAGTGGGCGCAGCGCACCGGCGAATCCGTCGACCCCGACAACGCGTGCGGACTGCGCGTGGCGGTGCAGACCACCACCATCGAGGACCTCGAGGAGGTCCCCGCCAAGAGCGAGGAGTGCGTCGCCCGCGGACTGCCGCCCATCGACAAGGTCAAGTACGACAGCCAGGACGAGGCCGCCAACGCCTGATCCTCGGCCGGGTGGACGCACTGTCCGCCGACTCACCGGTCACGGCGTACGTCATCGCCCGCAGCGAGGGACGACTCGAACCGGCCGGTGAGGTCTTCGACGCCGCGCCCTACGGATTCGTCGTCGCGAAGGGTTCGCCCTTCGGTCCCGTACTGCAGCAGGCGGTGCAGTACCTCATCGACTCCGGTGCGTACGACGAGATCACCGCGCGCTGGGGCATGGAGGACGGCGCGATCACCGCCTCGCAGATCAACGGCGCGACGAGCTGAGAAAGGGAACCATGAGCGAGTCCACGTCCGCGAGATCCGCGGAACCGCGACCGGACGAACCGGAGCCGATACGCGCAGTACCCCTGCGGCATCCCGGACGATGGATCTCCGGTGCGATCGTCCTGATCGCGCTCGGGTTGTTCGCCTGGGGAGCGGCGACCAACGAGGCCTATCGCTGGGACATCTACGCCCAGTACCTGTTCGACGCCCGCATCACCGCAGCCGCCTGGAAGACCGTCCAGCTGACGGTGCTCGCCATGGCCATCGCCGTCGTCCTCGGCGTGGTGCTCGCCGTGATGCGTCTGTCCCCGAATCCCGTGCTGCGCTCCGTCGCCTGGCTGTACCTGTGGGTCTTCCGCGGTACCCCCGTGTACGTCCAGCTCGTGTTGTGGGGACTGTTCCCCTCGATCTACAAGCAGATCGACCTCGGGATCCCGTTCGTCCACCAGTTCGTCCACATCGACGTGCAGGGCCTGAACGCGGCGTTCCTGTTCGCCGTGATCGGTCTGGCACTCAACGAGGCGGCCTACATGGCGGAGATCGTGCGCGCCGGCATCACCTCCGTGCCCGAGGGGCAGCTGGAGGCGTCGACCGCGCTCGGCATGTCGTGGTCGCAGACCATCCGCCGCACCGTCCTGCCGCAGGCGATGCGGGTGATCATCCGCCCACCGGCAACGAGCTGATCAGCATGCTCAAGACCACCTCGCTGGTCGCCGCCGTGCCCTACAGCCTCGAGCTGTACGGCCGGGCCCGCGACATCTCGGGTGCGAACTTCCAGCCGATCCCGCTACTGCTCGTCGCCGCGACCTGGTACCTGGCGATCACCAGCCTGCTCATGATCGGCCAGTACTACCTCGAACGGCACTACTCGAAGGGTCTGAGCCGGCAGCTCACCGCCCGCCAGCTGCAGGCACTCGCCGACGCACAGAACGCACCGGTCACCGAGGCCGGCAAACCGACGCCGAAGCCCGGCGCACCGGGGGAGGAACGCATATGACGTCCGTCGACACGCCGATGGTGCGGGCCGACCGGGTCTGCAAGAGTTTCGGCGCCGTCAAGGTGCTCAAGGGCATCTCGCTCGAGGTCGGGCGCGGCCAGGTGACCTGCCTGATCGGCCCGTCCGGATCGGGCAAGTCGACCTTCCTGCGGTGCATCAACCACCTCGAACGCGTCGACGCCGGTCGCCTGTACGTCGACGGCGATCTCGTCGGCTACGCCGAGCGGGGTTCGAAACTGTACGAACTGCATCCGCGGGCCGCGGCGAAACAGCGCCGCGACATCGGAATGGTGTTCCAGCACTTCAACCTGTTCCCGCACCGCACCGTGCTCGAGAACGTCATCGAGGCGCCGATGCTCGTGAAGAAGACCAAGCGCAACGAGGCGGTCGACAAGGCCCGGGATCTGCTCGCGCGGGTGGGGCTGGCCGACAAGGTCGACGCCTATCCCGCGCAGCTGTCGGGCGGCCAGCAGCAGCGCGTGGCGATCGCCCGTGCGCTCGCCATGGATCCCAAGCTCATGCTGTTCGACGAGCCCACCTCGGCTCTCGACCCCGAACTCGTCGGCGAGGTGCTCGCGGTGATGCGCGATCTCGCGGACGGCGGCATGACGATGGTCGTCGTCACGCACGAGATGGGCTTCGCGCGGGAGGTCGCCGATCAGCTCGTGTTCATGGACGGCGGCGTGGTCGTCGAGGCCGGTGATCCCCGCCAGGTGCTGGCCGACCCGAAGGAGAGCCGGACCCGGGAGTTCCTGTCCCGACTGCTGTGAACACCGAAACCCGAATCCGGCGCGGGTTGTGAGTCGGGGTCAGTGGGGTTTGCGGCTGCAGAAGATGGCGGTGCCCGGGAAGATCGACCGCGCAGCGGGCTCCACTGCCCCCACTCACGGTCGAGATGCTCGGGCCACTCGGGTTCGACGATGTCGTAGACCTCGAGGCCGGCGGCGACGAGCTCGCGCACCCGGTCGCCCACGGTGCGGTGGTGCTCGGCGTAGGTCGCCCGTCCCGTTGCGTCGACCTCGACGTAGGGGGTCCGGTCGAAGTACGGGAACATCGCGACCAGGCCCGGTTCGCCCGGGTCGTCGGGGAAGATCCATCGCATCGGGTGGTTCACGGAGAACACCCACCGTCCGCCGGGCCGCAGTACGCGCGCGACCTCGCGCATCACCCGGGCGGAATCGGCGACGAAGGGCACCGCGCCGAACGCCGAGCACACGATGTCGAAGCTCGCGTCGGCGAACGGCAGGTTCTCGGCGCCGGCCTGCACGAGCGGAACCGTCGGACCGGAAGCGGCCATCGCCGCGCGTCCGCGCTGCAGCATCCCCATGGAGATGTC
>LATQ01000001.1:237613-240157 GCA_001017865.1 Rhodococcus sp. IITR03 | reverse complement strand
CGTCCGCGTGCCGCGCGGCCTCCTCGTCGGTTGCCTCCGGGCGCCCGAAAGGTCTGGAAAAGGGGTGTTCGCGGAGCCCGACATGGGTGTGAGCCTATCGGGTGCGGGGGAGCGGTCCCGATATCGGTTTGCCCGGGTCCCCTCGAGACGCGTAGCCTGGTGATCGCGAGTGTCCGCAGCGCGGCTTCAGGCCGAGCGAGGAACTCGCCGTGACTCGCACATCGCCGTATCGCAGTGGGTGTTTCACGTGCCCGACCGAATTTGACCAACCGACTATCAACCCGTCCGGAGCAACTCAACACATGGCCTCCACCACCGTCACCTCGCCGCAGGTAGCCGTCAACGACATCGGCTCCGCCGAGGATTTCCTCGCCGCCATCGACGCCACGATCAAGTACTTCAACGATGGCGACATCGTCGAGGGCACCATCGTCAAGGTCGATCGCGACGAGGTGCTGCTCGACATCGGTTACAAGACCGAAGGCGTCATCCCGTCCCGCGAGCTCTCCATCAAGCACGATGTCGACCCCAACGAGGTCGTGTCGGTGGGCGATGAGGTCGAGGCTCTTGTTCTCACCAAGGAGGACAAGGAAGGCCGTCTGATCCTGTCCAAGAAGCGTGCTCAGTACGAGCGCGCCTGGGGCACGATCGAGGAGCTCAAGGAGAAGGACGAGGCCGTCAAGGGCACCGTCATCGAGGTCGTCAAGGGCGGCCTGATCCTCGACATCGGCCTGCGTGGCTTCCTGCCCGCGTCGCTCGTCGAGATGCGTCGCGTCCGCGACCTCCAGCCGTACGTCGGCAAGGAGATCGAGGCCAAGATCATCGAGCTCGACAAGAACCGCAACAACGTGGTCCTGTCGCGCCGCGCATGGCTCGAGCAGACCCAGTCCGAGGTCCGCAGCGAGTTCCTGCACCAGCTCCAGAAGGGCCAGGTCCGCAAGGGCGTCGTGTCCTCCATCGTCAACTTCGGCGCCTTCGTCGATCTCGGCGGTGTCGACGGCCTCGTGCACGTCTCCGAGCTGTCCTGGAAGCACATCGACCACCCGTCCGAGGTCGTCGAGGTCGGCACCGAGGTCACCGTCGAGGTTCTCGACGTCGATCTCGACCGCGAGCGTGTCTCCCTGTCGCTCAAGGCGACGCAGGAAGATCCGTGGCGTCAGTTCGCCCGCACCCACGCGATCGGTCAGATCGTGCCGGGCAAGGTCACCAAGCTCGTTCCGTTCGGCGCGTTCGTCCGCGTCGAGGAGGGCATCGAGGGCCTCGTCCACATCTCCGAGCTGGCCGAGCGCCACGTCGAGGTTCCGGACCAGGTCGTTGCCGTCGGCGACGACGCGATGGTCAAGGTCATCGACATCGACCTCGAGCGTCGTCGTATCTCGCTGTCGCTGAAGCAGGCGAACGAGGACTACACCGCCGAGTTCGATCCGTCGAAGTACGGCATGGCCGACAGCTACGACGAGCAGGGCAACTACATCTTCCCCGAGGGCTTCGATCCCGAGACCAACGAATGGCTCGAGGGCTACGAGAAGCAGCGTGAGGAGTGGGAGTCCCGCTACGCGGAGGCCGAGCGTCGCCACAAGATGCACACCGCTCAGATCGAGAAGATGGCTGCCGACGAGGCTGCCGAGGCTGCGGCCGGCGTGTCCGGTGGCAACTACTCGTCCGAATCGGGTGCCGAGGCTGCTCCGGAGACCGGCGGCGGATCGCTCGCGAGCGACGCCCAGCTCGCCGCTCTGCGCGAGAAGCTGTCGGGCAACGCCTGACACAGGTTCCACGGACGGCCCCGCACCATTCGGTGCGGGCGTCCGCGTTCTACAGCGGCATCGGTGCTCGGGCGCAGCGGCTCCCGGAACACGACGAGACCGGCCTCCTCCGCAACGGAGGGGGCCGGTCTTCGTTCGTTCTGGACAGCAGGCGTTCAGCTCAGGGCGAGATCACCCCACGGCGGGAGTGGCCCACTGTGCGGGCAGGGCCGTCGCCCGCTTGCGCATCGCGGCGTGGCTGTGGCGCGCGTTCGTCAGCAGCGCGGTGAACCAGTTCCGCCGGTGCTCGGCGAGGGCGGCAGCGACCTCGGGGATGAGGATGCAGTGAACACCGTTTTCCATGCCGAGGCGATGCCGACCTGTGGTGGAGGTGGAGGATCGCATGGCCTGCCTTCTCGAATGCTCCGGACGAGCCGGGACGGACGCTTCGCAACGACGATATCGGACACGACGTCGAATTCTCCGCATTTGCCCCAGGTAGGAGGGGGTGTGTCCGGTTCCCGAGCGGTGCTGCGACCGCCCCGTGACCCTGCCGTGATCGGCGTGTGATCCCTGGCCGCTCCGACGGGAGATGTCGGTGACTCCCGAGCGGTCCGAGAAGTGCACCCGGTTCGTCCCAAGCGACGCGGGGCACCGTGTCCGAGGTCCACACACCTCGACACGGATCGTCCTCGAGGTGTTCCTGTCCGCCGAATCGCTGTTGCCCGGCGGGTCACCGGAGGCTTCGTCGCCGGCCTGCAGGGGGCGCTCGTGGCGGCGGCGGTCGTCGCGGCCCGCGCCA
>LATQ01000001.1:230608-237513 GCA_001017865.1 Rhodococcus sp. IITR03 | reverse complement strand
GCTCCGACCGCCCACACACAGCACGACTCGCCGCGCAGGGAGCCGACTCGGCGCACCGGCAGGTGATCCCGGCCCGCGTCGACCTCGTGCCGGAAGGGGCGGAGGCCCGATGACCCGCCGCATCGTCGTCCCCTGCTGAGCTACCTGCGCGCTCGTCGTGCCCACGGGGGTGTTCGCCGCGATCGAGGACTTCGGGGCCGGTGCCGCGCTGAGCACCCGAATCGGCAGAGCTGCAAAAGAACTTGCTCGGCAGATCACGCGCGGCACCTGCGCGGTCGGCCCGCCGTCACGAACGATCCCACCGGAAGACCGTCGCGGCGACGCCGCGCCCACCCCGATCGCGGCGGCGAGACCGATGAGGTTCGCGGGTGCGATCGCGGTGCCGGCCCATGCCGCCGACAACGCCTCGACGGAGGCCCCGAAGGGCAGCCACCCCCCGACCTGCGCGACCGGATCGGGTAGCGCATCGGGACTGCCGAACAACCCGCCGCATGCTCCCAGGGCGAAGAAGACGACGAGTCCGATCGCCACCGCTGCGTTGGGAGTCGGCGCGATCGCCGCGACGATCATCCCCACGGCATACATCGCTCCCATGACCAGAGCGAAGACTCCGACCGCCGCGAACGGATCGACGGGAGGGCGAGCACCGAAGAACGAGAATGCCGCGAGCAGAGCCGCACCGACACCGAGCAGCGTCTGCACGGCGCCGACCACGACCTGGCCGACGAGCATCATCGCGGGTGAGGCGGGCGTGACGGACAGCTCCGTAGGATGCCCGAAAGCCGGTAGTAGGCGAGAAAACTCGGCATGTTGACGAGACCGATCGTGGCGACCACGATCGCGATCACCAAGGCAGGACGAACACCTCGAGCACCGTGCGCTCGTTCACCACCGTCTCGGTGCTCGCTGTCGACGCACTCATCGCCAGGATCAGCAACGGCAACCCGACCGGCACGATGAGCCCGGCGGTGTCCCGCATCACCATCTTCGCTTCGCAGCGGACCAGCATCAGCCATGCCGTGGCGCCCGGGCGGTGAGTCTCGAGGCGGTCATCGCGTCTCCCCGAGGTCCCGGCCGGTGAGTGCGACGAAGGCGTCGTCCAGGTCGGCGGCCCCGGCGCTCTCGACGATCCCCGCAGGCGTGCCGACCGCGACGACGCGTCCGCGGTCCAACAGCACGACCCGGTCGCACAGATGCTCGATCTCCTCCATCGCGTGGCTGACCAGCAGAACCGCGACGCCGTCGGCGCGCAACCGTTCGATCGCCGACCACATCCGGCGCCGCGCTCGCGGGTCGAGACCGGTGGTGAGTTCGTCGAGGACGACCACGCGAGGCCTGCCGACGAGAGCGAGTGCCACCGACAATCGTTGCTGCTGACCGCCGGAGAGATTCTCGAACCGCGTGTCGCCCCGATCGGACAGTTCGACCGAGTCCAGGAGTTCCGCGGCCGGGACAGGGTCGGGGTAGAAGCTGCGGTACAGGTCGACGAGTTCCCGCGCGGTCAGCGCGTGTGGAGGGTCGCCCGTTGCAGTTGGACGCCGAGCACCTGCCGCAGCGCCGTCCGATCCCGCAGTGGATCGAGACCGAGCACGCGCACCCTGCCGCCGTCGGGTGCCCGCAATCCGGCGATCGTCTCGACCGTGGTCGTCTTTCCGGCGCCGTTCACACCCACGATTCCGACGGTCTCACCGATGCCGACCGTCACGCTCACATCGTGTACGGCGACCGTATTGCCGTAGCGCTTGCAGAGGTGCTCGGCGACGATCGCCGGTGTGCCCTGCTCGTTCTGGAGACCGTCCATGTCCTCGACGCTACGAGTGGACGCTTCCGCGGCGCGCGTGCCGAAAGTCGGGATCGGCGCCCATGACTTTCGGCACGCCCCCACGAGGTCACCGAGCCCTACAGTGGTGATGTGCGTCGATGGACTGCAGACGAGCTGTCGGGCCTGGCGATGCTCGTGATCGTGGTGGCCGTGGGACTTCCGGTGTTGTTCGGAGCCGCGACCCGAGGATCCCCAGGGGCGTGTGGGCCGCGCTGTTCGTCGTCACCGTGACGGCGTTGTTCTGGGCAGCGGTGATCGAACAGCGCTCGCGGAGAGCCCGTTTCGCACTCGCGGTCGCCGTCGGATCGTCGTGGGCCGTCGTTGCGACCGCCCCGGCGATGGGACTGCTTCCGATCCTGCTGGTCGTCACCGCCGCGGTGAGCGTCTATCTGGTGCCGGTGCAGGTGGCGCTGACGATCGTCGCGCTGAACACGGTCGTGCTCGCCGCGTCCGCCGCGATCCCGGGTGCGGCCGGCGAGATCCCCCTGATGGTCGGCTTCTACCTGCTGATCCAGTTCGCCACCGTCTTCGGATCGGTGTCGCTGCTCCGGGAACAGCGCATGCGCCGGGAACTCACCGAAACCCACGTCGACCTACGGGCCGCGACGGTGCTGCTGGCCGAATCGGCGCGCACCGCCGAACGCCTGCGGATCTCCCGCGACCTCCACGATCTGATCGGCCACCAGCTCACGGTGCTCGCCCTCGAACTCGAGGCCGCTCGCCATCGAGACGGCGACGGCGCACACGAGCACGTCGAGCGTGCGGCCGGGGTCGCGCGCG
Organism: Rhodococcus sp. IITR03; assembly: GCA_001017865.1. The sequence continues at coordinate 234,911 of LATQ01000001.1, read as the reverse complement.
CACTCCTCTCCGACGTCCGGAACACAGTGGGGAGTTGCGCGCCGAACCACGCGATCTCGCGGACGCCCTGCACCGGGTGGCGCACGACCTCCCCGGCCTGGACGTGTCGATCGCCGTCGATCCCGAAGTGCGGGTGGGGGACGAGGAAGTCGTCGCCTTCGTGCGGGCGTTGCAGGAGATCGTCACCAACACCCTCCGCCACGCCGACGCCCGCGAACTCCGGGTCGCCGTGACCGGTGACGGCAGGGGGACGGCCATGTCGGCCGTCGACGACGGATCCGGTGCCCGCACGCCGGTGATCGGGAACGGCTTGCGAGGGCTGTCCGAGCGATTCGAGGCGCTTGGCGGAGAAGTGACCGTCGACGGGAGTCGGGGATTCCGCGTGACGGCCCGGGTGCCTGCGCCGTGACCCGTCTCGTGGTGGTCGACGATCAGACCCTCGTACGGCAGGGTATCCGCACCCTGCTGGAGATGGCGGGCTTCGAGGTGGTCGCTGAAGCGGACGATGGGCGGGTCGCGCTCGAGGTCATCGTCGTGACATCCCCGGACGTGGTGCTCCTCGACCTGCGTATGCCCGGTGCCGACGGCATCTGGACACTCGACCGCCTGCGCGAGCAGGGCATCGAGATTCCTGTGCTCGTGCTCACGACCTTCGACGACGACCAACTCGTCCTCGCGGCGCTGCGGGCCGGTGCTCGCGGATATCTGCTCAAGGACGTGACCTTGGACCAGCTCACCCGTGCAGTGCGGACCCTCGACGAGGGAGGCACGCTCGTCGCGCCCTCGATCACCGACCGGCTGCTGCGCGCCATCAGGTCCGCCCCGCTGCCCGACGACACCGTCGGCGTACAGGACTTGACCGCACGCGAAGTCGAAGTGCTGCGATTGATGGCGGAAGGCTTCGGCAACCGCACGATCGCCGAAGCGCTGTTCCTCGCCGAGGGCACGGTGAAGAACCACGTGTCGTCGATCTTGCTCAAACTCGGCGCGCGGGACCGCACGAATGCGGTCCTGCGCGCGTTGCGGGAGGGGATCCTGCACTGAGGATCTGAGGATCGGATCTTCGGGGTCGCGGTGCCGGCGCGGAAGAGCGAGTGCTCAGCGCCAGCGGACGGGCGCGCCCGCTCGCGGAGCCACGCGTCGAGATCGTGACCGTGCGCGGCAATGCCGTCCACCGCCCGCAGCGCCGTGTCGATCGCGGTCTCGGCCGTGGCCGCGTCGATCATGCCGGCGGTGACCGCGACGACCAGTTCGTCGATGTCCTCGACGGCGGTGTCGCGACCGGTGCGGACGATCAGGTCGAGATAGTGGTCGTGGGAGTACCAGACATCGCCGTCGCGCCGGAACTCGCCGACGTCGACGTACCGGTCCTGGTCGCGTTCGTTGCCCGGGGTGAAGTGGAAGATCGAGGCCCGCAGGCGCAGGTCCGGCAGCAACCACGATTCGAGATAATGGAACTGCGGGTGGTCGGACGGTCGCGCCATGTACAGCCCCCACTCCTCGACGCGGTACTCGTCGACCGCGCGCACGAAGCCTTCGGGTCGATGTTGGTCTTCGCGGCGACGTCGAACGTCTCGGTCTTCACGGGATGCGGGGTCGCGGGCACGGGATGCACGCTAGCGGGCGAACCGTGCCGCACGCAGGACCACGATGTGTGTCGGTGGGAGCGCTTACTCTGGATTCCATGGCGTTCGCAAGTGAACATCCCGTCGTCGCACACTCCGAGTTCCGGCCGGTGGGTGAGATCGAGCGCACCGAGGCCCGCTTCGAGGTCGTCAGCGAGTACGAACCGGCCGGCGATCAGCCCGCCGCCATCGACGAGCTCGAGCGTCGGCTGAAGTCGGGGAGAAGGACGTCGTCCTGCTCGGTGCCACCGGTACCGGCAAGTCCGCCACCACCGCGTGGCTCATCGAACGCGTCCAGCGACCCACCCTCGTGATGGCGCCCAACAAGACCCTCGCCGCGCAGCTCGCCAACGAGCTGCGAGACATGTTGCCCAACAACGCGGTCGAGTACTTCGTGTCGTACTACGACTACTACCAGCCCGAGGCGTACATCGCGCAGACCGACACCTACATCGAGAAGGACTCGTCGATCAACGACGACGTCGAGCGGCTGCGGCACTCCGCCACCTCGTCGCTGCTGTCCCGCCGCGACGTCGTGGTGGTCGCGTCCGTCTCGTGCATCTACGGTCTCGGTACCCCGCAGTCCTATCTCGACCGGTCCATCCAGCTCGAGGTCGGTGTGGAAGTGCCGCGCGACGCGCTGCTGCGCCTGCTCGTCGACGTCCAGTACGCCCGCAACGACATGGCGTTCACCCGCGGATCGTTCCGCGTCAAGGGCGACACCGTCGACATCATCCCCGCCTACGAGGAACTCGCCGTGCGGATCGAGTTCTTCGGCGACGAGATCGACGCGCTGTACTACCTGCACCCACTCACGGGCGATGTCGTGCGCAAGGTCGACTCCCTGCGCATCTTCCCGGCGACCCACTACGTGGCCGGCCCCGAGCGCATGGAACGCGCCGTCGCGAGCATCGAGGCCGAACTCGAGGAGCGCCTGGCCGATCTGGAGAACCGCGGCAAGCTGCTCGAGGCTCAGCGTCTGCGCATGCGCACCCAGTACGACATCGAGATGATCCGGCAGGTCGGCTTCTGCTCCGGCATCGAGAACTACTCCCGTCACATCGACGGACGCCCCGCCGGGTCCGCGCCGGCGACGCTCATCGACTACTTCCCGGAGGACTTCCTCCTGGTCATCGACGAGTCGCACGTCACCGTGCCGCAGATCGGCGCGATGTACGAGGGCGACATGTCGCGCAAGCGCAACCTCGTCGACTTCGGTTTCCGTCTCCCGTCGGCGGTCGACAACCGGCCCCTGACCTGGGAGGAGTTCGCCGCCCGCATCGGGCAGACGGTCTACCTGTCGGCCACCCCCGGCCCGTACGAGCTCGGGCAGACCGGCGGCGAGTTCGTCGAGCAGGTCATCCGCCCACCGGCCTCGTCGACCCGCAGGTCGTCGTCAAGCCCACCAAGGGTCAGATCGACGATCTCGTGCACGAGATCCGCGAACGCGCCGAGCGCGACGAACGTGTCCTCGTCACCACGCTCACCAAGAAGATGGCCGAGGACCTCACCGACTACCTGCTCGAACTCGGTATCCGGGTGCGCTATCTGCACTCCGACATCGACACCCTGCGCCGGTCGAACTGCTGCGACAGCTGCGTCTGGGTGAATACGACGTGCTCGTCGGCATCAACCTGCTTCGTGAGGGTCTCGACCTCCCCGAGGTGTCGCTGGTGGCGATCCTCGACGCCGACAAGGAAGGCTTCCTGCGGTCGACGACCTCGCTGATCCAGACCATCGGCCGCGCGCCCGCAACGTCTCCGGCGAAGTGCACATGTACGCCGACAAGATCACCGACTCGATGGCGCGGGCCATCGAGGAGACCGAACGGCGTCGCGAGAAGCAGATCGCCTACAACACCGAACACGGTCTCGATCCGAAGCCGCTGCGCAAGAAGATCGCCGACATCCTCGACCAGGTCTATCAGGAGGCCGAGGACACCGAGGCCGTCGAGGTGGGCGGCTCCGGCCGCAACGCCTCGCGTGGTCGCCGAGCCCAGGGCGAGTCCGGGCGGGCCGTCAGCTCCGGTGTCGTGGAAGGTCGCGACACCTCGACGATGCCGCGCGCCGAGCTCGCCGATCTCGTGCAGCAGCTCACCGACCAGATGATGCAGGCCGCCCGCGACCTGCAGTTCGAGTTGGCCGCACGGCTCCGCGACGAGATCTCCGATCTGAAGAAGGAACTACGCGGGATGGACGCCGCGGGCCTGAAGTAGTCACCCGCCCCGGTCGGCGCCGGCGACTCGGTAGGGTCGCTTCCCATGGATCCCACTTCGGCCGGGCGTGCTGCCCGCGCATTCGAACTGCTGCACGCGGTCGTCTACTTCGCGCCGGACATCGCGAGCGAACTCGCCGCGCTGGGTGTCGACGGACCGGCTGCGCAGTACTTCGGTGGACGCGCGGCACCTCTGGTGCTGTCGGCCCCGGGGTGGTGACGGCGACGTTCTACAGCTTCTCGCCCCGCCTGGTGGCATCGGCCGTCCCGGCCGTGTGGCAGAGCGCCGAACCGGCCGCGATCATCGCGGCGCGGTTGCGCGGACTCGACGCTCTCCACCGGCGGGTCCTCGGGCAGGACGTGCTCGATTCTGCGGAGATGAGCGAGGCTGCGGAGCTCGCGGCAACCGCGGCGCGGGCGATCCCCCGGTCCCCGACGGCGCCCGCTCTACGCCGCCCACGCCG
>LATQ01000001.1:226004-230508 GCA_001017865.1 Rhodococcus sp. IITR03 | reverse complement strand
GATCCCCGGTCCCGACGGGCGCCCGCTCTACGCCGCCCACGCCGACCTGCCTGGCCCGAGGTGGCGCACCTGCGGCTGTGGCACGCCCTGACGCTGTTGCGCGAGTATCGCGGCGACGGTCATGTCGCGGCGCTGCAGACCGCGGGACTGGCGGGTCTCGATGCGCTCGTCACCCACACGGCGACCGGTATCGGGTTCGACACCGATCCGGCCCGGAAGCTGCGTGGCTGGTCGCGGGACGAGTGGGCGGACGCCGAGAAGGAACTGCGCGGGCGCGGGCTGCTCGACAAGCGTGGCGAGCTCACCGGCGAAGGATTCGAGGTGCGTGAGCTCGTCGAAGATCTCACCGACGACCTCGCGGTCGCGCCGTGGATTGCGCTCGGTGACGACGGTGTGGAGCGTCTGCTCGACCTCGCGTTGCCGTGGCGCGACGCCTTCGTCGACGCCGAGGTGTTCCCCGCCGGTCTCTTCGGCCCGCGTTACGGTGACGCGCGGTAACATCAAACGCGATTGTGGGATGAGACCCAAACGTCCCACCCGGGCCGCCCATCCCGCTACTGTCGACGCAGCGTATGGCGGGGGAGCGTGCGTGTCCTCCGTCGACGACGGCATCGACGGCACGCGTCGATGGACCACACACTCGATGGAGGATGAATGAGCGCCTACCGGACCATAGTCGTCGGAACCGACGGTTCCGAATCGTCGTATCGGGCCGTGGAGAAGGCAGCTGCTCTGGCCGGCGACGCCGGCGCCCAACTGGTGATCGCCTGCGCCTACTACCCGGCCGACCCCAAGGACACCGCGCAGGCCGCCGACGCGCTGCGCGACGAGGCATACCAGGTCACCGGCTCGGCACCGACCTACGAGATCCTGCGCACCGCACGGGAGAAGGCGACCGTGGCCGGTGCCCGCAAGATCACCGAGCGACCCATCGTCGGCGCTCCCGTCGAATCGCTCCTCACGCTCGTCGAGGAGGTCGACGCCGATCTCATCGTCATCGGCAACCGCGGCCTCAACACGCTGACCGGGCGCCTGCTCGGCTCCGTCCCCTCGGACGTCGCCCGCAAGGCCCTGTGCGACGTACTGGTGGTGCACACCGTCCGCTGACGGATCAGCAGTACTCTTCGCGGGCGGTCTCGAGGTAGCGCGCGGCGGCGTCGTCCGCCGACATCCGCGACCCCGAGGCGCCCGCGGCATAGGCGGCGATCGGCCGGAGTGTGACGAGGACGTCGTGCTCCGGCACGCCCGCGCTCAACTGGTCGCACACCCCACGCACCACCGCCAGCACCGTGTCGTCGTTGACGTCGGCGACCAGACCGAACGCGTCCAGTGCCTCCCTCACCCGCAGAAAACGCGCGTCGGGCGGCGTCGACGAGGTGGGGGCGATCGACGTCGTGGATGTCGCAGCTTGCGCTTCGTCCTGGGTCGGCGTCACCGATCCGCATGCGGCGGAGACGAGGAACCCGCTCAGCGCCGCGAACGCCGCGCACCCCGCTCGACGTATCCGGTGGTGCGCTGCCCGATAGGCCACGTGTTCGTTCCCTCCGCGGATGATCCGTCCCGTCTCCCTGCCCGAAGGACGGTACCGTCCGGTGACCGGTCGTGGGTGGGCTCGACGGTGTCGGCTCGACCGTGTCGGCTCGACCGTGTCGGCTCGACCGTGTCGCCTCAGCAGTGTGTCGGTGCGGCGAGACCGGTCAGCACGTCCGGTAACGGCTCCGAGTGCACCACCCCGAGACGCTGGGTGGCGCGGGTCAGCGCCACGTACAGGTCGTTCATCCCGCGTGAGGAATCGGTGAGGATCTCGGCCGGTTCGACGAGCAGCACCGCGTCGAACTCGAGGCCCTTGACCTCCTTGACGGTCGCGACCGTGACCGACTCGGACGCGAGATGCTCCCACGCACCCACGAGCCGCGCCGGAACGAGCACGGCCGTCGTGCCCGGGCCGGTCTCGGCGTCGAGAGCGGCCTGCACGGTGGTGAGCACCGCGTCCGCGTCGACGTGCTGCGCCCACGGCTCGAAACCGGACTCGCGCACCGACTGCGGTGGCACCTGGTCGGGATCGATCTCCGCGAGCACTGCGTGCGCGATCTGCATGATTTCCGCCGGCGTGCGGTAGTTGACCGTCAGTTCGGTCTTCTTCCACCGGTTCGCGACGTACGGTTCGAGGATCTGCTGCCACGACTCGGTTCCCGCCGGATCCCCGGTCTGCGCGGTGTCGCCCACCAGGGTCATCCAGCGATTCGGGATGCGGCGCATGATCGTTCGCCACGCCATCGCCGACAACTCCTGCGCCTCGTCGACGATCACGTGGCCGTACGTCCAGGTGCGATCGCCGGCCGCCCGCTCCGCGGTGGTTTCGTGGCGGCGGTGGTTCTGTCGTTCGGCGAGCTGGGTGGCATCGATCAGGTCGTACGCCATGAGCAGTTCGGGATCGAGGTCGTCCTCGAGATCCTGCGGTGCCGAACCGGTGAGGATGTCGAGTGCACCCTGCGCGTCGGCGATCTGCTTGCGCCAGCGTCGCTTCGCGCGTTCGCGTTCGGCGGCGTCGTCCACACCGAGCAGTTCGGCGAGCTCGTCGAGCAGGGGGAGCGTCGGCGGCGCTGAAATGCCCCGGTGCGTCGGGGCGGTGCAGCGCGTCGATCTGCTCGTCGGTCAGGGCCGGAGCCGCCGACGCGATCCGGTCGCGGGAGGCGAGCAGATCCGAGAGCACCTGCTGCGGGGACAGTTCCGGCCACAACGCGTCGATCGCAGCGACGATGTCGGGGTCCGAACGCATCTCGGACCGGATGTCGTGGATGTCCTCCCGGCTCAACAGGTTCGCGCCGCCGAGCGGATTGGATCCGATGATCCCGGCGAGCTGGTCGGCCAGGGCGTCGATGACCCCGTTCACGAAGATCGGCCGGGCCAGGTTGTGGGGTCGGCGGGACGACCGGGCGCGACCCCGCGCGCGGGTCACCATCTTGCGGTCGAGGGTGAGCGCGTAGGTGTCGAAGCTCAGCTGCACGGGGGAGCGGGGCACCTCCTGCCGGTCGCGGACGGCCTTCTCGAGCACCTTCACCATGTCCAGGGAGCCCTTGAGCTCGCCGGCCACGGGATCGTCCTCGACGGTCGGCGTGACCCCCGGATACAGATCCCCGACCGTCGACAGCAGCACGCCGGTCTCACCGAGCGAGGGCAGCACCTGACCGATGTAGTCGAGGAAGCGGCTGTTCGGGCCCACGACGAGCACGCCGCTCTTGGCCAGCTGCTTTCGGTAGGTGTAGAGCAGGTAGGCCGCGCGGTGCAGCGCGACCGCGGTCTTGCCGGTGCCCGGACCGCCCTGGACGACGAGGACACTGCGATGCTCGGACCGGATGACCGCGTCCTGCTCGGCCTGGATCGTCGCCACGATGTCGTGCATCTGCCCGGTGCGCGCGGCGTTCAGAGCGGCAAGCAGCGCGGATTCTCCGGCCACGCCACCGGCCGGCGGGGTGTCGGCGTGCTCGAGGGCGGCGTCGAGGTCGAGGTACTCGTCGTGCAGTGCGGTGACGGAGCGGCCGCGGCTGCGGATGTGGCGACGCAGCACGACACCGTCGGGCGCGGCGGGGGTCGCGAGGTAGAACGGACGCGCCTGCGGCGCGCGCCAGTCGAGCAGCAGCGACTCGTAGTCGTTGTCCTCGTCGAGGATGCCGAGGCGGCCGATGTAGCGGATCTCCGCGCCGTCCTCCGTCGTGGGTCCGGAGGTGTCCGTCCCGTCGTCCCGCACGTCGATGCGGCCGAAGCACAGGCCGTGCTCGGCGGCGTCGTACTTCGCGATGTCCTCGGTGTACATGTGGGTGTACGACTCGCGTTCGCTGCGCGCCTGAGGGGTGCCTCCGGTCTCGCGCAGCACGCGGGCCAGCCGGGTCTTCGCGTACTCGCGCAGACCGTCGAGATGCGTGTAGAGCATCGCCACGTAGGCCTGCTCGCGATCGAGCTCCGGATGGGACGCGCCATCAACCGGCACAGGGACTCCTCGGGGATAGACATGACGAAATCGCTCGCCGCCGCAGAGGTGACGCGTCGACGAAAGTGCCCGAGAAGTCTAGTCGCCGCAGGAGGGAAACGGGCAGAAAGCCTGATCACAGCAGTGCGGGCGTGCGATTCTCACGCACGCCCGCACCACTGTGCCGTACCGGACTACTTCTTCTTCTCGATGCTCTTCTCGAGCGCCTTCAGGTTCTTCGCGAGCTTCTTCTCCGCCTTCGTGCCCTGCTTGCGCGCGGCCTCGGCACGCAGACGGGCCTTCTCCGCGGCGACGTGAGCCCGAGCGTTCAGGATCGCGGACTGCTCCTCGGCGAGCTTGGCCCATTCCGAGCTGCGATCGACCGTGGTGTCCCACAGCTTCGAGCCACGCTTGCGGGGACCGGTCCGGCGAGTTCTGGGGGTGCGCTCTCGGCGCCAGCCGAGCAGTCGTCGCGCGTTGCGGCGCTCGCGAGTCGGGCGGCGATCCGGCTCGCGTCGAGCACAGGAAGGCTCGCGG
>LATQ01000001.1:217289-225904 GCA_001017865.1 Rhodococcus sp. IITR03 | reverse complement strand
GCTCCGCCACGCGGCTCCACGCAGCGCGGAAGGCGAGTCGGACGGCTGCCGGGACGTGGTTGTGCACGGGCGAACAGGTCAGCTGGTAGACCGCGCCGGCGGTCGGCGTCGCGAATCGGACGCGGGCCGCGTACGCATGGTGCACGTCGCCCGAGAGGACGCAGATCGTCGCGGGCGCACGGCCGGACGTTCCGGCGCGATCTCCGGCGGCAACGTCCCGCAGCAGCCGTGCGAGTCGCTCGAACGAGGCGCGGAAGGCCGACCAGTGTTCGAGATCCGCGGCGCGGCGGAGTTTCTCGGCCCAGCGTGCCCATCGGTCACCGCGCGCACCGGATGCAAGCTTCTCGTCCCACGCCTCGAGGTCGTGCATCGCGCGGGGGAGAAGCCACGGCAGCGACGTGCCGATCAGCAGGTGGTCGTAGTTGCCGTCGGTCTGCTCCTCGATCCAGTCGAACTCCGGATCGGACACCATGTCGCGCCGGTCGGGGGTGAGCACCCGGCCGCACCGCGAATCGATCACCAACAGACGCACCGGTCCGAAATCGCGGCGGTACGACCATCGCACCCCTTGACTGCCGTCGGCTTCCTCGTCGGCACCGGACGCGAACGCACGCAGGATCGGTTCGGCGTCCCCGGCGCAGTTCCGCACCCGATCGTAGAGGGGCTCCTCGTCCAGTTCGGCGGGGGAGAGGTTCCCGAGATGCTGATAGATCCAGTACGACGCCAGCGCCCCGACGATGCGTTCCTCCCACCACGCGGAGGCCTCCACCTCCCGGCGCCACGAGTAGGAGGTGTTCCAGTCGTCGTGCACGTCGTGATCGTCGAAGATCATCGAGGTCGGCACGTTCGACAACAGCCATCGGACGTTGTCCTCGGACCACGACCGGCTGTACAGCCAGGTGTACTCCTCGAAGTCGCGTACCTGGGCGCCGGGCGGTTCCGCCAGATCGTGACGCTCACCGACCCGTCGCTTCATCTCCTCCGACAACTCGTCGGCGTAGACCTGATCTCCCAACAGCAACAGCGCGTCGGGCCATTCGTCGATCGGCAGGGAACGCATACGCTGCGCGTAGGCGACGAGGGCATCCTTCCCGAGTACGGCTGTCGGTTCCGCACTCTCCGACGCCACCCGGCACGATCCGAAGGCGAGCACGAAGCCGTCGGGGTCGTCTCCCGCGGTCCTGATCAGGGGCGGTGCAACGCCGGCGGGCGGCCACACGACCCGGCCGTCGAGATCCACCTCGTAGGGCGTCACCGATCCGGGTTCGAGGCCTCGGACGGTGACGAGCGCGTAGTGGTGTCCCGCGACCGTCCATGTGGGTTCGGAACTGCCGAGCACGCGCACCGTGCAGGGCTCGGACGTCTCCACCAGATCGTGGCGTCCGTGTCGCCGATGTGCCGAAGCACCGGCCCCAGTACGAGATCCGCCACAGTGTCAGGCCTCCGTGCTCGTGCGAGCTCGTCCGGTTTTCGAGCGTACTCGCGGCAGTGGCGCACAGGAGGATTCCGGCGAACTCCGATCCCCGTTCGTCCTCCGGGACTCCGCGACGGGGCGCACCCTGGAACGGACGCAACCGCATCGGCCCCCTCGGGTCGGTGCCGCGCTGGAAGGGGGCCCGGACATGACCGACGCGGAGGATCCGACCCGCTGGGATCGGCTCGACGACGAAGAGAAGAGACAGGCGAAGGAGAAGGCCGAGGAGATCGACCGCATGTACGAGCCGGGAGCACGACCGACCACGGTCGTGCCGGGCACGAACGGGATGGTCTCGGGAACGGCCTTCGCGGACACGGTGGGCGAGCGCTCGAACGACGCCGAGCAGGTCGATGGAGAGAACGGTGAGTCGGGCCCGAGTGCGGAACACGCACCCGAGTGAGTTGCCTCAGCGACCGGACGAAGATCACCGTCAACGGAGCGTTGTGCCAGGCAGCTTGATGGAGCGGCGTGTACCGCGACCGACCGCCGGGTCGCCACAGGTTGGGCCGAGGTGCGAAGCGGTGGTGTCGAGGAGTGAACACGGTCGACCAATCCGCCTTACGGGCGGCATCGGCCAGCGCGTGCGCGGTTACGAGCCGTCGCCAACGAAATGGTCCGAACTGCCGTGCCAGACTGCTTCGGGTGAGGGGGCGGTCATCGGACGGCACCTGCCGACCACCGAACGACGTGTGCCGCGTGCAGAACAGTCACCAACCTCGCTCGCGCCACTCGCCGAGATGCGGACGCTCGGCTCCGAGGGTCGAGTCCTTGCCGTGTCCGGGTAGAAGATCGTCTCGTCGTCGAACCGGTCGAAGATCTTGGACTCCACGTCGCCGAGGAGCGACCGGAAGGCGTCGTCGTTCGGGGTCTTGCCGACCCGCCGGGGAACAGCGAGTCGCCGGTGAAGATGTGCGTGCGACCCGTGCCCTGTTCCGTGAGGACCAGCGCAACCGACCCCGGAGTGTGCCCTGAGAGGTGGATCACCTCGAGATTCAGCTCACCGATCTGCACGGTGTCACCCTCGGCCAGGATCCGATCGGGCTTCACCGGCAGGGGACCGGCGTCGAGCTCGTGCGCGGCGGTCGGCACACCGGTCTCGGCGGCGACCCGCTCGAGGCCCTGCCAGTGATCCCAGTGCTGATGGGTGGTGACGATCAGTTCGAGCTGCTGCGCATTGTCGCGGAGGAACTGCACGAGACGGTCGGGTTCGTTTGCGGCGTCGATGAAGACGGACTTGCCGGTGGCGTCGTCGGTGACGAGATAGGTGTTGTTGTTCATCTCGCCGACGGCGAGTTTGACGATGCTCGCTCCGGGAATCCTTCGGCGTTGCGCGGGTCCGCCGGGAGTGACGTCGCCGGAGTAGGTGTCCTCGATGATCACGGGCTGCTGCGTCATGCAGCCAACCTACCTTCGCGTGCACGCGCGTGAGCCCCGGGCGCGCAGTGTTCGTCACGGAAACGTGTCGGTACCCGCGCCTACCATGGCTGAGGGCCGAACTCCGGCCTTGTCTACAGGAAGGATGTGGCGTGGCAGACCGCCTGATCGTGCGTGGAGCCCGGGAACACAACCTGCGTGGTGTCGACCTGGACCTGCCGCGCGACAGTCTGATCGTTTTCACCGGACTGTCGGGTTCGGGCAAGTCGAGCCTCGCGTTCGACACCATCTTCGCCGAGGGGCAGCGGCGCTACGTCGAGTCGTTGTCGGCCTACGCCCGCCAGTTCCTCGGACAGATGGACAAGCCGGACGTCGACTTCATCGAGGGCCTGTCGCCCGCGGTGTCGATCGACCAGAAGTCCACCAACCGCAACCCGCGGTCCACCGTCGGCACCATCACCGAGGTCTACGACTACCTGCGTCTGCTCTACGCGCGGGCCGGCACCCCGCACTGCCCGGTCTGTGGTGAGCAGATCTCCCGGCAGACGCCGCAGCAGATCGTCGACCAGGTGCTCGAGATGGAGGCCGGAGCCCGATTCCAGGTCCTCGCGCCCGTCGTGCGCACCCGCAAGGGCGAGTTCGTCGACCTCTTCGAACAGCTGACCATCCAGGGCTACTCCCGCGTGCGCGTCGACGGGGTCGTCCACCCCCTGTCCGATCCACCGAAGCTGAAGAAGCAGGAGAAGCACGACATCGAGGTCGTCGTCGACCGCCTCGCCGTCAAGCCCAGCGCCCAGCAGCGCCTCACCGACTCCATCGAGACCGCGCTGCGGCTCGCCGAGGGTGTCGTCGTGCTCGACTTCGTCGATCGCGAGGAGGACGCCCCCGACCGCGAACGCCGGTTCTCCGAGAACCTGGCGTGCCCGAACGCGCACCCGCTGTCCATCGACGAACTCGAGCCTCGGTCGTTCTCCTTCAACTCCCCCTACGGCGCGTGCCCCGAGTGCGCGGGTCTCGGCGTGCGCAAGGAGGTCGATCCCGATCTCGTCGTGCCCGACCCGGATCTGAGCCTGGCCGACGGCGCGATCGCGCCGTGGTCGATGGGTCAGAGCGCCGAATATTTCGGCCGACTGCTGTCCGGCCTGGCCGACGCCCTCGAATTCGACATCGACACCCCGTGGCGGAAACTGCCCGCCAAGGTGCGCAAGGCCGTGCTGGAAGGCAGCACCGAGCAGGTGCACGTGCGCTACAAGAACCGCTACGGCCGCGTCCGCTCGTACTACGCCGAGTTCGAGGGCGTCATGCCGTTCCTGCACCGCCGCCTCGAGCAGTCCGAGTCCGAGCAGGCCAAGGAACGCTACGAGGGCTACATGCGGGAAATCCCGTGCCCGGCCTGCGCCGGTGCCCGCCTTCGTCCCGAGATCCTGGCCGTGACGGTCAGCGCGGGCGACTTCGGAGCGATGTCCATCGCCGAGGTGAGCGACTTGTCGATCGCCGAGTGCGCACGCTTCCTCGACAGCCTCGTCCTCGGCGCGCGCGAGGCCGCGATCGCCGGGCAGGTCCTCAAGGAGATCCAGGCCCGGCTCGGCTTCCTGCTCGACGTCGGACTCGACTACCTCACCCTCTCGCGCGCCGCGGGCACCCTCTCCGGTGGTGAGGCCCAGCGCATCCGTCTCGCCACGCAGATCGGTTCCGGTCTCGTCGGCGTGCTGTACGTGCTCGACGAACCGTCCATCGGTCTGCACCAGCGCGACAACCGTCGCCTCATCGACACCCTCACGCGACTGCGCGATCTCGGCAACACGCTCATCGTCGTCGAGCACGACGAGGACACCGTCCGCGCCTCCGACTGGGTCGTCGACATCGGACCGCGCGCGGGCGAGCACGGCGGGAAGGTCGTCCACAGCGGCACCTACAAGGAACTGCTCGACAACCCCGAATCGCTCACCGGTGCCTATCTGTCCGGACGCGAGGAGATCGAGATCCCCGCGCTCCGGCGGCCGATCGACAAGGGCCGGCAGGTCACCGTCCTCGGCGCCCGCGAGAACAACCTGCGCGAGATCGACGTGTCGTTCCCGCTCGGCGTTCTCACCTGCATCACCGGTGTCTCGGGCTCCGGGAAGTCGACGCTCGTCAACGACATCCTCGCCACCGTGATGGCCAACAAGCTCAACGGCGCACGGCAGGTCCCCGGACGGCACACCCGCATCAACGGACTCGACCAGCTCGACAAGCTCGTCCAGGTCGACCAGTCGCCGATCGGCCGCACCCCGCGGTCGAACCCGGCCACCTACACGGGTGTGTTCGACAAGATCCGCAGTCTGTTCGCGTCCACCACCGAGGCGAAGGTGCGCGGCTACCAGCCGGGCCGGTTCTCCTTCAACGTCAAGGGCGGCCGCTGCGAGGCGTGCTCGGGCGACGGCACGCTGAAGATCGAGATGAACTTCCTGCCCGACGTGTACGTGCCGTGCGAGGTGTGCCACGCGCCCGCTACAACCGCGAGACGCTCGAGGTGCACTACAAGGGCAAGACCATCGCCGAGGTGCTCGACATGTCGATCGAGGAGGCCGCGGAGTTCTTCAAGCCGGTCACTTCCATCCATCGCTACCTCAACACGCTGGTGGAGGTCGGTCTCGGTTATGTCCGCCTGGGCCAGCCGGCGACGACCCTGTCCGGTGGTGAGGCACAGCGCGTCAAGCTCGCCGCAGAGCTGCAGAAGCGCTCCAACGGGCGCACCGCGTACATCCTCGACGAGCCCACCACGGGTCTGCACTTCGAGGACATCCGCAAGCTGCTCGGGGTCATCAACGGTCTGGTCGACAAGGGCAACACCGTGATCGTCATCGAGCACAACCTCGACGTCATCAAGACCGCCGACTGGATCATCGACATGGGTCCCGAGGGCGGTTCCGGGGGCGGCACGGTGGTCGCGGAGGGCACTCCGGAAGAGGTGGTCACGGTGGAGGAGAGCTACACCGGACGCTTCCTCGCGGAGATCCTCGATGGACGGACCACCGCGCCCACCCCGGCGCCGGCACGCAAGCGCGCGGCGAAGACGACCAAGCGACCACGAAGCTGCCACGAAGACGGCCGCCACGAAGACGGCGGCGAAGGCGAAGGCCACCAAGAAGAAGGTGGCCGCCGCGAGCTGACGAGTCGAGCCGCCCACCTCAGCGGTGGGCGGCTCGGTCGCGTCGATCGTGAACTTGGGCCGTGGATCGTGACGCAGGCGAAAAGTGCCGGTTCGGCTCAGTAGACCGGGCCTGTGTACTTCTCGCCCGGGCCCTTGCCGGGCTCGTCGGGCACGGCCGACGCCTCGCGGAAGGCACGCTGCAGCGCCTGCAGTCCTTCACGCAGCGGACCGGCGTGCGGACCGAGATATTCCACCGACGAGGTGATCAGGCCGGCGAGGGCCGTGATCACGCGGCGGGCCTCGTCGAGGTCGCGTCGTGCGCTGCTGTCGGGATCCTCATCGGCGAGACCGAGCTTCTCGGCAGCCGAACTCATGAGCATCACGGCTGCGCGGCTGATCACCTCGACGGCCGGGATGTCGGCGAGCTCGCGCACATCCTCTGCCGCAGCGTCCTGATCGGGGGTCTCGGGAGCATCCGTCATAGCGTCGAGCATAGGGTCGCGCCGCTCGTCGCCGACCGCGCGGGTGGGGCACCGACGCGCCGATTCGTCGTCGACGTGGCTTTTTGTTAGACTTGATCCCACGACCGCCCGCGGTGATCCTCCGTGGGCAGCAAAGTGGAGTCCGACTCCCACCTCTGGCGGCACATCGATGCAGCTCAGGGGTCCGGTCCTCCGGGTGCGGAAGCCCGGACGTCCGCCCTTCATCGGGCGGTGCGGATCACCCGGCGCGAGCCGGTTGGCCGTCGACCGGTCGGTATCGGACCCCGCGTGGAGCCTCGGCGCCACAGCGGGGTCTTCTTGTCGAGGAGTAGGGCCACGTGCTGCGGTGCGGTCAGACCGACCACACCGCTCTACCTAGGAGGCCCCATCAGCGCTGAGACCCGCATCAACGAACGCATCCGAGTTCCCGAAGTCCGACTCGTCGGACCCGGCGGTGAACAGGTCGGAATCGTGCGTGTTGAAGATGCCCTCCGCCTGGCAATCGAAGCCGACCTCGACCTCGTCGAGGTGGCACCCGACGCCCGGCCGCCGGTCTGCAAGATCATGGACTACGGCAAGTTCAAGTACGAAGCCGCGCAGAAGGCGCGCGAATCGCGCAAGAACCAGCAGCAGACCGTGATCAAGGAGCAGAAGCTCCGTCCGAAGATCGACGACCACGACTACGAGACCAAGAAGCGCAACGTCGTGCGCTTCCTCGAAGCCGGTTCGAAGGTCAAGGTCACGATCATGTTCCGCGGCCGCGAGCAGTCGCGCCCCGAACTCGGATTCCGGTTGCTGCAGCGCCTCGGCGCCGATGTGGCCGAACTCGGTTTCATCGAGACCAGTCCGAAGCAGGACGGCCGGAACATGACGATGGTGCTGGCCCCGCACAAGGGTGCGAAGACCCGCGCGAAGGCTCAGGAAGCCGCGCAGGCCGCACCGGCGAAGTCCGCCCCGCGCCCGGCAGCCTCCCGCAGCCCCGTCCACGGAGTCCGCGCCGGCTCCCGAGACGGGCGACGCCCAGAGCAGCAACTAGCCCGCTCAGGCAGCACATCCGGTGCTGTCCGTGAGCACCGATGTACGCACACGACAAGAACTGAGGACTCCATGCCCAAGTCGAAGACCCACAGCGGCACCGCGAAGCGATTCAAGGTGTCCGGTAGCGGAAAGGTCCTGCGCCAGAAGGCGGGTCGCCGCCACCTGCTCGAGCACAAGTCCTCGCGGGTGACGCGTCGCCTCGACGGCAAGGCCGTCGTCGCCGATGCCGACGCTCCGCGCGTCAAGCGCATGCTCGGGCTCTGAGCCTCTCCGACCGATCCATCCGGGGACACCTCGTTCGTCCCCCGAACTCTGACAGGACACATAACCAGTGGCACGCGTGAAGAGGGCCGTCAACGCCCAGAAGAAGCGTCGTTCGATTCTCGAGGCCTCGAAGGGCTACCGCGGACAGCGCTCGCGCCTGTACCGCAAGGCCAAGGAGCAGCAGCTTCACTCGCTGACCTACGCCTACCGCGACCGTCGCGCCCGCAAGGGTGATTTCCGCAAGCTGTGGATCAGCCGCATCAACGCTGCTGCCCGCGCCAACGACATCACCTACAACCGCTTCATCCAGGGCCTGAAGGCCGCGGGTGTCGAGGTGGACCGCAAGATCCTCGCCGAGCTCGCCGTCTCCGACGCCGAGGCCTTCGCCGGCCTCGTGGCCGTCGCCAAGGCTGCCCTGCCGGCCGACGTCAACGCTCCGGCTGCCTGAGTGCTGCCCTGAGCTACGACAACATCCAGGAACGACCCGTGGACACGCTCACCGAGCGCACACCACGGGTCGTTTCTGCTGTGAAACTGCTCCGGACCGCCGAGCGTCGCAAGACCGGGCGGTTCCTCGCCGAGGGTGAGAACTCCGTCACCGAGGCGCTCGCCGCTGCACGCGTGCACGAACTGTTCGTCACCGAGGCGGCCGCGGGCCGGTACGCGACGGTTGTCGACGAAGCGCGCCACAAGGGTGTGCGGGTGGGGATCGTCACCGAGCGGGCCGCCGCCCGGTTGTCCGACACCGTCACCCCGCCCGGCCTCGTCGCCGTGTGCGACACCCTCGACGTGCCGCTCGCCGAAGCGGTGACCCCGCGGTCGCGGCTGATCGCGTGCCCGTCGCGGT
>LATQ01000001.1:215064-217189 GCA_001017865.1 Rhodococcus sp. IITR03 | reverse complement strand
TCACCTGCCCGCGACCCGCCGCGCGCTCGCGCCCGCCACCCGATCTCGATCATCTCCGACGAGATCGCCGATGTCTTCGTCGCGATGGGCTGGGAGGTCGCCGAAGGCCCCGAGGTCGAGACCGAGCACTTCAACTTCGACGCCCTGAACTTCCTGCCCGACCATCCGGCGCGCACGATGCAGGACACCTTCCACATCGCCCCGGAGGGTTCGCGGCAGGTGCTGCGCACCCACACCTCGCCCGTGCAGGTCCGCACCATGCTGCACCGCGACATCCCGATCTACGTCGTGTGCCCCGGCCGCACCTTCCGCACCGACGAACTCGACGCCACCCACACCCCGGTCTTCTCGCAGGTCGAGGGTCTCGCCGTCGACAAGGGCCTGACCATGGCGCACCTGCGCGGCACCCTCGACGCGTTCGCGCGGGCGCTGTTCGGTCCGGAGACCCGCACCCGGATGCGCCCGAACTACTTCCCGTTCACCGAACCGTCCGCCGAGGTGGACGTGTGGTTCCCGAACAAGAAGGGCGGCGCCGGCTGGGTCGAGTGGGGCGGCTGCGGCATGGTCAACCCCAATGTGCTCCGGGCCTCGGGCATCGACCCGATGTGTACACCGGGTTCGCGTTCGGTATGGGCCTCGAACGCACCCTGCAGTTCCGCAACGGCATCCCCGACATGCGCGACATCGTCGAGGGCGACGTGCGCTTCACCCTGCCGTTCGGCGTGCAGGGCTGAGAGCCCGCTCCCGACACCGACTCCACCGACCGACGACCGAACGAAAGAGCTGAGCACAAGTGCGAGTAGCGCAGTCCTGGCTGACCGAGATCCTGCAGCGCGCCACCCCGGAGTGGAACGTCACCGCCGAGGAACTCGACGCGGGATTCGTCCGGGTCGGACTCGAGGTCGAGGACATCGAGACCCTCGGCCGCATCGACAACCTCGTCGTCGGACGGGTCGTGGAGATCACCGAGCTCACCGAGTTCAAGAAGCCCATCCGCTTCTGCAAGGTCGACGTCGGTGAGGACGAACCGCGCGGCATCGTGTGCGGTGCCCGCAACTTCGCCGAGGGCGACCTCATCGTCGCCGCCCTGCCCGGCGCCGTGCTCCCCGGCGACTTCGCCATCGCCTCGCGCAAGACCTACGGGCACGTCTCCGACGGCATGATCTGCTCGCTGTCCGAGCTGGGCATCGGCAAGGACCACTCCGGCATCCTCGTGCTCGAGCCCGGCACCGCCGAACCCGGCACCGACGCCAACGACCTGCTCGGTCTCGGCGACACCGTCATCGAACTGAACATCACCCCCGACCGCGGATACTGCTTCTCCGTCCGCGGACTCACCCGCGAACTCGCGTGCGGCTTCGACCTCGAATTCGCCGATCCCGCGGCCGTGCCGGCGCTGCCGTCCGACGCCGGCGAGGCCTACCCGATCCGGCTCGAACCCGAGACGAAGGCCACCCGGTTCGCCGCGCGCGCGTCACCGGCATCGACCCGAAGGCCGTCACCCCGTGGTGGATGCAGCGCCGCCTGCACACCGCCGGTGTCCGCCCGATCTCGCCCGCGGTCGACGTGACCAACTACGTCATGCTCGAACTCGGTCAGCCGCTGCACGCCTTCGACGCCGCCACCCTGCAGGGTGAGCTGGTCGTGCGGCGCGCCCGGGCAGGGGAGAAGCTCACCACCCTCGACGGTGTCGAGCGCGACCTCGATCCCGAGGACGTCGTCATCACCGACGACTCCGGAGTGATCTCCCTCGCCGGCATCATGGGCGGCGCCACCACCGAGGTCGGCGACAGCACCACCGACGTGCTGCTCGAGGCCGCCACCTGGGATCCGCTCGCCGTCTTCCGCGGCAACCGCCGGCACAAGCTCAGCAGCGAGGCCGGCAAGCGCTTCGAGCGCACCGTCGACCCGGCTCTGGCCCCCGCCGCGCTCGACCGGGCCGCGAGCCTGCTCGTCGAGATCGCCGGTGGACAGGTGGAATCGACCCTCACCGACATCGTCGTGCCCACCGAGAGCCCGACGATCCGCATGGACATCGACCTGCCCGACCGCATGGCCGGGGTGAGCTACCCGAACGGCACCGCCGCCCGCCGCCTCACACAGATCGGGTGCGCGGTCGAGGTCG
>LATQ01000001.1:212555-214964 GCA_001017865.1 Rhodococcus sp. IITR03 | reverse complement strand
AGCTGCCCGGCAAGCGCGACGCCTCCGTCGGCGCCACCCGCATCGCGTCCCCGGTTGCTACCCGACCTCCGCCTCCCTCGCCCTCGCCCCGGCCGTCGCCGCCGGCATCGTCGAACCCGTCGTGAACGTCGTGGCCGTCTCCGGCACCTCCGGCGCCGGGAAGTCCCCGAAGGTCGACCTGCTCGGCTCCGAGGTCATGGGCTCGGTCCGCGCCTACGGCGTCGGCGGCGCCCACCGGCACACCCCGGAGATCAAGCAGAACCTCTCCGCCCTCGCCGGTACCGACGTGAAGGTCTCGTTCACCCCCGTCCTCGCGCCCATGCCGCGCGGCATCCTCGCGACCTGCACCGCACCGACCACGGTGACCGCCGCCGAGGCCCGCGCCGTCTACGAGAAGGCCTACGCCGACGAACCCTTCGTGCAGCTGCTGCCGGAAGGCGCGCTGCCCGCCACCGGCGCGGTGGTCGGCTCGAACGCCGTCCAGATCGCCGTCACCGTCGACGCCGACGCCGGACTGCTCGTCGTCGTCGCCGCGCTCGACAATCTCACCAAGGCACCGCCGGTGCCGCCGTGCAATCGATGAACCTGGCACTCGGCCTGCCCGAGACCGCCGGCCTGTCCACCGTGGGAGTGGCTCCGTGACCGAGAACAAGTACGCAGACGACGTCTACACCGGCGCCACCGAGATCGCCGGGGGACGCCTGATCCGCACCCAGGGTGTCACCAGTCCCGCCGGCTTCCGGGCCGCAGGCATCCCCGCCGGCATCAAGATCTCCGGCAAGCAGGACCTCGCGCTCGTGGTCAACGAGGGCCCCGAACTCACCGCCGCCGGTGTGTTCACCACCAACAAGGTCAAGGCCGCCCCCGTCCTGTGGTCCCAGCAGGTGCTGAAGTCCGGCAGCCTGCGCGCGGTGATCCTCAACTCCGGCGGCGCCAACGCGTGCACCGGCGCCGGTGGTTTCCAGGACACCCACGCCACCGCCGAGGCCGTCGCCGACGCCTGAGCAACTGGGGCACCGAGACCGGTGCAGGTGAGGTCGCCGTGTGCTCGACCGGCCTGATCGGCGACCGTCTGCCCATGGACAAGGTGCTCTCCGGCGTGCAGGAGATCGTCCACGAACTCGCCGGGGGCATCTCCGGCGGCACCGACGCCGCGTACGCGATCATGACCACCGACACCGTGCCCAAGCAGGCCGCCCTGCACCACGCCGACAAGTGGAATGTCGGCGGCATGGCCAAGGGCGCAGGCATGCTCGCCCCCGCCCTGGCGACGATGCTGTGCGTGGTCACCACCGACGCCGTCGCGACCGCCGAGCAGCTCGACACCGCGCTGCGCCACGCGTCCCGGCTCACCTTCGACCGCCTCGACGTCGACGCGCGACCTCCACCAACGACACCGTGCTGCTGCTGGCCTCCGGCGCGAGCGGGATCACCCCGAGCCAGGACGAGCTGAACGCCGCCGTCCTCGCCGTGTGCGACGACCTCGCCGAGCAGATGATGGCCGACGCCGAGGCGTCACCAAGCGGGTCACCGTGACCGTCCGCGGCGCCGCCAGTGAGGCCGACGCCCTGATCGGTGCCCGCACCGTGGCCCGCGACAGCCTCGTCAAGACCGCCCTGTTCGGCTCCGACCCCAACTGGGGCCGCGTGCTCGCCGCCATCGGCATCGCCCCGATCGACCTCGACCCCGACAAGATCTCCGTGTCGTTCAACGGCAATCCGGTGTGCATCGACGGTGTCGGTGCCCCCCGGCGCCCGCGAGGTCGACCTGTCCGCCGCCGACATCGCCCTCGACATCGACCTCGGTCTCGGCGACGCGCAGGTGTCCATCCGCACCACCGACCTCTCGCACGCCTACGTCGAAGAGAACTCGGCGTACTCGTCGTGACCGGAACGAGCACAGGAGACGACGTGACCGACGCACTGATCGCCGACCTCACCTCGCACCAGAAGGCGTTCGTCCTCGCCGAGGCTCTGCCGTGGCTGCAGAAGTTCCGCGACAAGATCGTCGTCGTCAAGTACGGCGGCAACGCATGATCGACGACACCCTCAAGACCGCCTTCGCCGCCGACATGGCGTTCCTGCGCACCGTCGGCATCCACCCCGTCGTCGTGCACGGCGGCGGCCCGCAGATCAACGCCATGCTGAAGCGACTCGGTCTGGAAGGTGAATTCCGCGGCGGCTTCCGCGTCACCACCCCCGAGGTCATGGACGTCGTGCGATGGTGCTCTTCGGGCAGGTCGGGCGCGAACTCGTCGGCCTGATCAACAGCCACGGGCCCTACGCCGTCGGCACCTCCGGCGAGGACGCCGGACTGTTCACCGCGACCCGCCGCACGGTCGTCGTCACGGCGAGGCCACCGACATCGGCCTCGTCGCGCGACGTCACCAGCCGTCCACCCCGGCGCGGT
>LATQ01000001.1:208106-212455 GCA_001017865.1 Rhodococcus sp. IITR03 | reverse complement strand
ACCGCGACGGAGTGGTGCACAACATCAACGCCACACCGCCGCGCCGCCCTCGCCGAAGCGCTCGCGCGGAGAAGCTGGTCGTGCTCACCGACGTCGAAGGCCTCTACACGAACTGGCCCGACCGCAGCTCGCTCACCTCGCGGATCGACGCCGACGCGCTCACCGCGCTGCTGCCGTCGCTCGACTCCGGCATGGTTCCGAAGATGGAGCGTGCCTGCGCGCCGTGCAGGGCGGAGTGCCCACCGCACACGTCATCGACGGGCGCCAACCGCACTCCGTGCTCCTCGAACTGTTCACCGAAGAAGGCATCGGCACCATGGTGGTGCCGTCCTCCGAGAAGGAAGGCCCCGCATGACCGGCACGTCCGACCTCCAGCAGCGCTGGGCGGGTTCGCTGATGAACAACTACGGCGTGCCCAAGGTCGCGCTGGTCGAGGGCGACGGTGCCGTGCTCACCGACGCCGACGGCAAGCAGTATCTCGACCTGCTCGGCGGCATCGCCGTCAACAGCCTGGGCCACCGCCACCCGGCGATCATCGAGCCGTCACCGCGCAGCTGAACCAGCTCGGCCACGTGTCGAACCTGTACGCCTCGCCGCCGGTGCTCGAACTCGCCGAGAAGCTCCTCGACCGCTTCGGTCACGAGGGCCGCGCCTTCTTCTGCAATTCCGGCACCGAGGCCAACGAAGCGGCCTTCAAGATCGCCCGGCTCACCGGACGGCCGAAGATCGTCGCGTGCGAGAAGCCTTCCACGGCCGCACCATGGGCGCGCTCGCCCTGACCGGCCAGCCCGACAAGCGCGCCCCCTTCGAACCGATGCCCGCCGCGTCGAGTTCGTGCCCTACGGCGATCTCGACGCCCTCGAGGCCGCCGTGGACGAGAACACCGCCGCCGTCTTCCTCGAACCGATCATGGCGAGTCCGGCGTCGTCGTCCCGCCCGAGGGTTATCTCGCCGGCGCGCGTCGCATCACCACCGAACGCGGTGCACTGCTCGTGCTCGACGAGGTCCAGACCGGCATCGCCCGTACCGGCAGCTTCTTCGCCCACCAGGCAGCGGGCATCACCCCCGACGTGATGACCCTCGCCAAGGGTCTCGGCGGCGGACTGCCCATCGGCGCCGTCCTCGCCACCGGCCCGGCCGCCGAGCTGTTCCAGCCCGGCAAGCACGGCACCACCTTCGGAGGCAACCCGGTGTGCGCCGCGGCGCCCTCGCGGTGCTGCGCACGATCGACG
The DNA here is from genome assembly GCA_001017865.1 of Rhodococcus sp. IITR03. Next base: position 211,223 of record LATQ01000001.1, on the reverse strand, counting down.
AGCAGAACCTGCTCGACCACGTGAACACCGTCGGCAAGACCCTCGCCGTCGGCATCGAGGAACTCGGGCACCCGCTCGTCTCGCACGTGCGCGGCTCCGGGCTGCTCCTCGGTGTCGTCCTCACCGCCGAGAAGGCACCGGCTGTCGAGACCGCCGCCCGAGAGGCCGGTTTCCTCGTCAATGCCGCCGCACCCGACGTGATCCGCCTCGCGCCCCCGCTGATCCTCACCGAACAGCAGGCCGAGAGCTTCGTGACGGCGCTGCCCGCCGTCCTCGACACCGCCGACCGGGAAGGGAACTGACGACCGTGCTCCGCCATTTCCTGCGCGACGACGACCTCACCCCGGCCGAACAGACCGAGGTGCTCGAACTCGCCGCCGAACTGAAGAAGGCACCGCTGTCCCGCCGCCCCCTCGAAGGGCCCCTCAGCGTCGCCGTGCTCTTCGACAAGACCTCCACCCGCACCCGCTTCTCCTTCGACGCCGGCATCGCCCAGCTCGGCGGACACGCCATCGTCGTCGACACCGGCTCCACCCAGATCGGCAAGGGTGAGACCGTCGAGGACACCGCCCGGATGTTCTCCCGGTTCACCGAAGCGGTCGTGTGGCGCACCTACGGCCAGGACCGCATCGAGACGCTCGCCGAGCACTCGACCGTGCCCGTCGTCAACGCGCTCACCGACACCTTCCACCCCTGCCAGGTCCTCGCCGACCTGCAGACCATCCGCGAGAACAAGGGCGCCACCGCGGGCTTGCGGATGACCTACTTCGGCGACGGCGCCAACAACATGGCGCACTCGCTGATGCTCGGCGGCGTCACCGCCGGCATGCACGTGACCATCGCGTCCCCGGCCGGTTCACCCCCGACCCGCAGGTCGTTGCCGCGAGCCGCGCACGGGCGGAGGAGACCGGCGGGCAGCGTCACCGTCACCGACGACACCTCCGGAGCCACCGGCGCCGATGTGCTCGTCACCGACACCTGGGTGTCGATGGGGCAGGAGGACGACGGCAAGGACCGCGAGGCTCCCTTCCGGCCGTTCCAGCTGAACGACGCCCTCGTCTCCCTCGCCGACACCGACGCGATCGTGCTGCACTGCCTGCCGGCCTACCGCGGCAAGGAGATCACCGCCGAGGTCATCGACGGACCGCGGTCGGTGGTGTGGGACGAGGCCGAGAACCGCCTCCACGCACAGAAGGCCCTGCTCGTGTGGCTGCTCGAGCAGAGCCGGAGCTGACCGTGAGCACCGCGGCGAACCATGCGGACAGCGCAGCGACCGCGCCGACGCGCGCGGCGCGGCAGCCCGCATCGTCGGCAGCTGCTCGCCGCACACCCGGTGCGCAGCCACACCGAACTCGCCGCCCTCCTCGCCGAGGACGGCATCGAGGTGTCCACCGCCACCCTGTCCCGCGACCTCGAGGAACTCGGTGCCGTCAAGCTCCGCGCAGCCGACGGCGGCGCCGGGGTGTACGTCGTCCCGGAGGACGGCAGCCCCGTGCGCGGTGTGACCGGAGGCACCGACCGTCTGTCCCGGTTGCTCGGCGAACTGCTGGTGTCCACCGACTCCAGCGGCAACATCGCCGTGCTGCGCACCCCGCCCGGGGCGGCGCACTATCTGGCCAGTGCACTCGATCGGGCATCATTACCCGAGGTGGTCGGAACGATCGCCGGCGACGACACCATCGCGGTCATCGCCCGCGAACCGACGACGGGAGCCGAACTGGCCGCGAAAATCGAATCACTCGCCTGACCTACCACTCATAGACGCACGTCGAAATACGAAGGAGCACAAAGACAATGGCCGAACGCGTCGTACTCGCCTATTCGGGCGGGCTGGACACCTCCGTCGCCATCAGCTGGATCGGCAAGGAGACCGGCAAGGAGGTCGTCGCCGTGGCCATCGACCTCGGCCAGGGTGGCGAGGACATGGAGGTCGTGCGTCAGCGCGCCCTCGACTGCGGTGCCGTCGAATCGATCGTCGTCGACGCCAAGGACGAGTTCGCCAACGAGTACTGCCTGCCCACCGTCCAGGCCAACGCGCTCTACATGGACCGCTACCCGCTCGTCTCGGCCATCAGCCGCCCGCTGATCGTCAAGCACATCGTGCAGGCCGCCCGCGAGCACGGCGGCACCGTCGTCTCCCACGGCTGCACCGGCAAGGGCAACGACCAGGTCCGCTTCGAGGTCGCTTCGGCGCCCTCGCCCCCGACCTCCAGGTCATCGCACCGGTCCGCGACTACGCCTGGACCCGCGAGAAGGCCATCGCCTTCGCCGAGGAGCACGGCCTGCCCATCAACGTCACCAAGCGTTCGCCGTTCTCCATCGACCAGAACGTCTGGGGCCGCGCCGTCGAGACCGGCTTCCTCGAGGACCTGTGGAACGCCCCCACCAAGGACGTCTACGACTACACCGAGGACCCCACCGCCCACTGGCAGGCCCCCGACGAGCTGATCATCAGCTTCGAGGCCGGCCGCCCCGTCGCGATCGACGCAAGCACGTCACCGTCCTCGAAGCCATCCAGGAACTCAACCGTCGCGCGGGCGCCAGGGTGTGGGCCGCCTCGACATGGTCGAGGACCGCCTCGTCGGCATCAAGAGCCGCGAGATCTACGAGGCCCCCGGCGCCATCGCCTCATCACCGCCCACCAGGAACTCGAGCACGTCACCCTCGAGCGCGAACTCGGCCGCTACAAGCGTCGCGTCGAGGAGCGCTGGAGCGAGCTGGTGTACGACGGCCTGTGGTACTCGCCGCTGAAGACCGCCCTCGACGCCTTCATCAAGAACACCCAGGAGCGCGTCACCGGCGACATCCGCATGGTGCTCCACGGCGGACACATCACCGTCAACGGCCGTCGCAGCCCCGAGTCGCTGTACGACTTCAACCTCGCCACCTACGACGAGGGCGACAGCTTCGACCAGTCCAACGCCAAGGGCTTCGTGCAGATCCACGGCCTGTCGTCGAAGGTCGCCGCGAAGCGCGATCTGGGCCTGTAGTCATGACAGCTCACGGCACCAACGAAGGTGCCCTGTGGGGCGGCCGGTTCGCATCCGGACCGCGCCGCCATGGCGGCGCTGAGCAAGTTCCACACACTTCGACTGGGCGCTCGCCCCGTACGACGTG
>LATQ01000001.1:207027-208006 GCA_001017865.1 Rhodococcus sp. IITR03 | reverse complement strand
ATCGCCGATGGTGTCCTCGACGTGGTCGACGCCATCGCCGGCCAGGCCGCAGCGCACCCCGATGCCGTGATGCCCGGCAAGACGCACCTGCAGGCGGCGCAGCCCGTGCTGCTCGCGCATCACCTGCTCGCCCACGCGCATCCGCTGCTCCGCGACGTCGACCGGTTGCGCGACTTCGACAAGCGCGCGGCGGTCTCGCCGTACGGGTCGGGCGCGCTGGCCGGATCGTCGCTCGGTCTCGACCCCGACGCGATCGCGGCCGATCTGGCTTCGACTCGGCGGCGGACAACTCGATCGACGCGACCAGCTCCCGCGACTTCGCGGCGGAAGCGGCGTTCGTGTTCGCACAGATCGCCGTCGACCTCTCCCGCATGGCGGAGGAGGTCATCCTGTGGAGCACCCCCGAGTTCGGGTACGTCACCCTCGCGGACGAATGGTCGACCGGGTCGTCGATCATGCCCCAGAAGAAGAATCCGGACGTCTCCGAGCTCACCCGCGGTAAGGCCGGTCGTCTCATCGGTAACCTCACCGGTCTGCTGGCCACGCTCAAGGCGCAGCCGCTGGCCTACAACCGCGACCTGCAGGAGGACAAGGAGCCGGTCTTCGACTCCGTCGCACAGCTCGAGCTGCTGCTCCCGGCGATCGCGGGCCTCGTCTCGACGCTGACCTTCCACACCGAACGCATGGCCGAGCTCGCACCCGCCGGATTCACCCTCGCGACCGACATCGCCGAGTGGATGGTTCGCCAGGGCGTTCCGTTCCGCGTCGCCCACGAGGCGGCCGGGGCATGCGTGCGGGTCGCCGAAGGCCGCGGGGTCGGTCTCGAGGACCTCACGGACGAGGAGCTCGCCGGTGTCGATCCGGCGCTGACCCCGCAGGTGCGGGAAGTGCTCACCGTCGAAGGATCCATCGCCTCGCGCGACGCGCGTGGTGGCACCGCGGGCGTGCGGGTGGCCGAGCAGCTCGGCCGCGAGGCGCG
>LATQ01000001.1:204473-206927 GCA_001017865.1 Rhodococcus sp. IITR03 | reverse complement strand
CGCACGCCAGCGCGCCGGCCGCATCGCGTGTCCGCGAGGCCGCCGGCATCACTGCCTACCACGCCGGTGAGTGGGCGGAGGCGCTGTCCGAACTCCGCGCAGCACGTCGCATGTCCGGTGGTACCGGACTGCTCGCCGTCATGGCCGACTGCGAACGCGGTCTCGGTCGCCCCGAGAAAGCGCTCGAACTGGGTCGGAGCGAGGAAGCTCGCAAGCTGACCGGCGACGAAGCAACAGAGCTGCGGATCGTCCTCGCCGGTGCCCGCATGGATCTCGGTCAGTACGACCAGGCCGTCGTCACCCTGCAGACGCCCGATCTCGATCCGGAGCGGACCGGTACACCGGCCGCCCGTCTCTTCTACGCCTACGCCGACGCTCTCGTCGCCGCCGGGCGGACCGAAGAAGGCCTGCAGTGGTTCCTGCATTCCGCAGCGCCGACATCGAAGGCGTCACCGATGCCGAGGAGCGGGTGGAGGAGCTCACCGGAGAGGCGCCGTGACCGACGGCACCGACCTCGCCGGCAGTACGGCTTCCGGCGACAGCCTGCGTCGGATCTACGACGTCCTGCTGCTCGACCTCGACGGCACGGTCTACCGGGGCGCCGAACCCGTCCCGGGTGCTCGCGAAGCGTTGGCCACCGGTGACGACACCGTTCTGTACGTCACGAACAACGCGAGTCGCCGGCCCTCGGAAGTCGCGCTGCACCTGCGCGAACTCGGCTTCCCGGCCGACGACTCGTCGGTGGTGACGAGCTCGCAGTCCGCTGCGCGCCTGCTCGCCGAGCGGTTCCCGGCCGGTGCGCCGGTGCTCGTCGTCGGCACCGAGGCCCTGGCCGAGGAGGTGGCCGGTGTCGGCCTCACCCCGGTTCGGTCCGCGGACGCGCATCCGGTGGCGGTGGTGCAGGGGCATTCCCCGGACACAGGCTGGGCGATCCTGGCGGAGGCGACGCTCGCCGTCCGCGCAGGCGCCCTGTGGGTGGCCACCAACGTCGACTCGACCTGCCGACCGAGCGCGGACTCGTCCTCGGCAACGGGTCGATGGTCGCGGCGGTGCGCAACGCCACCGGCGCGACCCGATCGTGGCGGGCAAACCCGCAGCTCCGCTGCTCGAGGACGCGATCCGTCGCGGCGGTGCCCGTCGTCCTCTCGTCATCGGTGACCGGTTGGACACCGACATCGAAGGCGCCAACGCCGTCGGTGCGGATTCCCTGCTCGTGCTGACCGGGGTCAGCACCGTCGACGATCTGCTGCGGGCTCCGGCCGAGCAGCGCCCGACCTACGTCGCGGCCTCGCTCGCGAGCTCGATGAGCCGGCCGACCGGCTTCGCGTCGCCCCGCACGACTCGTGGGAGGTCACGGTCGACGGAGGTGATCTTCACCTCGCCGCCGCGCAGTCGGCCGCCGATCCGATGGAGGCGTTGCGGGGTCTGCTCGACATCGCCTGGGCCAACCCCGGATTCGGGCAGGTCCGTCCGGTGGACGAGAGTGCGCGGTCCGTCGTGGACGCGTGGGCGGCGACGGTCTGATCCGCACCGGAGGGTGTGGCCCGGTCGCATCCATCGACTAGCGTGGACGGCGATGAGCACGCCGATTCCACGTCCGGGCGAACACCTTCCCGGCGCACGCCCCACCGTCGATCCCGCACACGTCCGCGAGGAGGTCGACGCGTTGCTGGCGCGTGTCCGCGAGGGCGCATCCGTCCCCGGTGCCGCAAGCACCGATCAGTCCGTGCTGCTCGAGCAGGCAGACCTGCTCGAACGAGCCCACGAGGTCCTCGTGCAGGCCTTGTCGACCGTGGACAAGATCTGACGTGGCACGCCGGGCACGCGTCGACGCGGAACTGGTACGGCGTGGTCTGGCGCGCTCACGCGAGCACGCCAGCGAACTGATCGCTGCAGGTCGGGTGCTGATCGCCGGCACGGTGGCCTCCAAGCCGGCGACCGCCGTCGAACCGAACACGCCGTTGATCGTCACCGAGGTGAGCGACGAGGTCTCCTGGGCGTCCCGCGGCGCCCACAAACTCCTCGGCGCCCTCGAGGCGTTCACGCCGCAGGGGCTGCAGGTGTCGGGGCGTCGCTGCCTCGACGCCGGCGCGTCGACCGGCGGTTTCACCGATGTGCTGCTGCACGAGGGTGCCGCGGAGGTCGTCGCGGTGGACGTCGGCTACGGCCAGCTGGTCTGGCGTCTGCAGTCCGACGAGCGTGTCCATGTGATCGATCGAACAAATGTGCGTAGCATCGACGCGGAGACGATCGGCGGGCGCGTCGACCTGGTGGTCGCGGATCTGTCGTTCATCTCGCTGAAGTTGGTGTTGCCGGCGTTCGTGGCCTGCGTCGCCCAGGGCGGCGACCTGCTGCCGATGGTCAAACCGCAGTTCGAGGTGGGCAAGGACCGGTCGGCAGCGGCGGCGTGGTGCGCGACCCGGCGCTGCGCACGAGGCGGTGCTCGACGTCGCG
>LATQ01000001.1:202114-204373 GCA_001017865.1 Rhodococcus sp. IITR03 | reverse complement strand
CCGGCTGCGCCGCCTCGAGATCGGCCGGCGACTCGCGCGCCTGTCGCGCACCCACCAGGTCATCGTGGTCACGCACCTGCCGCAGGTCGCGGCGTCGCCGACACCCATCTCGTCGTCGACAAGGTCGCGACCGGCGGCCGGGTGATCCAGGCCAGCGGGGTGCGCACCTCAGCGAGGAGGAGAGGGTCACCGAACTGGCCCGCATGCTCGCCGGTCTCGACGACACCGAGACCGGGCGTGCGCACGCCGAGGAACTGCTGGCCGTCGCCCACGCCGAGCGCACCGGCTGACGTGCCCGGCGCCGGAGCGATGTTCACACGACTACCGGCGCGCCTCCACAACCTCACTCGTATACCGGCGCATCATCTCTTGCATGAAGATGCCGGCGCTGCTGTCCCGTAACAACGAAACGTTGCCCGGAGTGAGTGGCATTGCCCGGGTCGACAGGAACACCGCGAAACTGCTGCGCCGGATCGGTCCCGGTGACGTGGTCGTCCTCGATGCCATCGACCTCGACCGCGTCACCGCCGACGCGCTCGTCGAAGCGGGCGTCACCGCGGTGATCAACGCGTCCCCGTCGATCTCGGGCCGGTACCCGAATCTCGGTCCCGAGGTGATCGTCGCGCACGACATCGTGCTCGTCGACAACGTCGGCACCGAGGTCTTCAAGAAGATCAAGGACGGCGCGAAGGTCCGGGTGCACGAGGGCGGCGTGTACGCGGGGGAGAAGCTGCTCATCGAGGGGGACGAGCAGACCGACATCGAGATCTCCGACCGCATGATCGAGGCGCGGACCGGGCTCGTCGACCACCTCGAAGCGTTCTCGGGCAACACCATCGAGTTCATCCGCTCGGAGAGCCCGTTGCTCATCGACGGCGTCGGCATCCCCGACATCGATCTGGACCTGCGCGACCGGCACGTCGTCGTCGTCTCCGACGGCCCGGGCACGTGCAGGACCTCAAGGATCTCAAGCCGTTCATCAAGGAGTACTCGCCGATCCTGGTGGGTGTCGGCCCCGGCGCGGACGCCCTCTCCAAGGCGGCTATCGCCCCGACCTGATCGTCGGCGACCCCGACGAGATCGGCACCTCGACCCTCAAGTCCGGCGCCGAAGTGGTGCTGCCCGCGGACCCGGACGGCCACGCCCCGGGTCTCGAGCGGATCCAGGATCTCGGCATCGGCGCGATGACCTTCCCCGCCGTCGGCACCCCCACCGACCTGGCGCTGCTGCTCGTCGAGCATCACGGCGCGGCGCTGGTGGTGACCGTCGGCAGCACCGTCTCGCTCGACGAGTTCTTCGACCACGGTCGCCGCGACACCAATCCGTCGGCGGTGATGACCCGTCTGAAGGTCGGACCGAAACTCGTCGACGCGAAGGCCGTGGCCACCCTCTACCGCAGTCGCGTCTCGGGCGGCGTGATCGCCCTGCTCGTCTTCGCGGCCTCATCGCCGTGATTGCCGCGCTCGCCGTGTCCAATCTCGGTGGCGACGTCGTCGAACTCGCCCGTCAGTGGTGGGACTCCGCCGTCGAGTGGATTCGGGGTCTGCGCGCGTGATCTCGATGCGCCATCACGTCGTCTCCCTGGTGGCGGTGTTCCTCGGTCTGGCGGTCGGGATCGTGCTCGGCTCCGGGTTGCTGGCAGACAGCGTCGTCTCCGGCCTGCGCGACGACAAGGCCGAGCTGCGCCGCGAGATCCAGGAGGCCGAGGACCACGGCAGCCGGCTCGAGGCCCAACTGCTCGCCGCCGACGGGTTCGACTCGACCATCGGCCCGCGGATCGTGCGCGACGAACTGCTCGACCGCACCGTCCTCCTCGTGACCACCCCGGACGCCGCCCCCGAGGACGTCGACGCCGTCGTCCGGTCCGTCGGTGACGCCGGCGGCCGGGTCACCGCGCGGATCGCGCTGACCGAGTCGTTCGTCGACGCCTCCGGCACCGACCAGCTCCGCACGACCGTCACCAACGTCGTGCCCGCCGGGGTGGAACTGCAGACCGGCGCCGTCGACCCGGGCAGCCTCGCCGGGGATCTGCTCGGCGCGGTGCTGCTCGTCGATCCGGGAACCGGACAGCCGCGCAGCACCCCCGAGGAACGCGCCCTCGCTCTGACCACGCTGCGCAGCGGTGGTTTCATCACCTACGAGGACGGTCAGGTCGAACCGGCCCAGAGCGCCCTCGTCGTCACCGGCGGCCACAGCGGAAACGCCGAACGCGCCGGCAACCGCGGGTCGCTCGTCGCGCGCTTCGACCGGGGTCGTCGA
>LATQ01000001.1:199298-202014 GCA_001017865.1 Rhodococcus sp. IITR03 | reverse complement strand
TGCTCGCCGGCCGCACGGGGGGCGGCGGAGGGCAACGGACCGATCGCCGTCGTACGGGCCGACGCCGCACTCGCCGCGGCCTGTCCACGGTCGACAACCTCGACCGCGAATCGGGGCGCCTGACGACGGTTCTGGCGCTGCGCGAGCAGTACGACGGGGGCACCGGACGGTACGGGACGGGGCCGAGCGCCACCGCCGTCACCGTCGGCTCCCCGGCCCGCTGAGCGTCGCCGCCTGTGACGTCGATTGCACCGGGGGTCCGCAATCGCGAGTCGGGTACGCGCCCGCCCACGGAGGTGTTACCGTGAAGTTCCGTGGGTCGGCAGGCCCCAGCTGTATCGCATCAGTCCAAAAGTCCTGCACCTGACGTCACGGGAGCTTCTTTGCCACAGTCACGCCACTCGCGTACCCCTACCAAGCACATCTTCGTCAGCGGGGGCGTCGCGTCCTCTCTCGGCAAGGGGCTCACAGCGTCGAGCCTGGGCACTCTGCTCACCGCACGCGGCATGCGCGTGACGATGCAGAAGCTCGACCCGTACCTCAATGTCGACCCCGGCACGATGAATCCGTTCCAGCACGGTGAGGTCTTCGTCACCGAGGACGGCGCCGAGACCGACCTCGACGTGGGCCACTACGAGCGCTTCCTCGACCGCGACCTGTCCGCCGACGCGAACGTCACCACCGGCCAGGTGTACTCCACGGTCATCGCCAAGGAACGTCGCGGCGAATATCTCGGCGACACCGTGCAGGTCATCCCGCACATCACCGACGAGATCAAGCGCCGCATCCTCGCGATGGCCGCACCCGACGCCGAGGGCCAGACCCCGGACGTGGTGATCACCGAGATCGGTGGCACCGTCGGCGACATCGAGTCGCAGCCCTTCCTCGAGGCCGCCCGCCAGGTCCGCCACGAGGTCGGCCGCGACAACTGCTTCTTCCTGCACGTCTCGCTCGTGCCCTATCTCGGGCCGTCCGGTGAGCTGAAGACCAAGCCCACCCAGCACTCGGTGGCCGCACTGCGCAACATCGGTATCCAGCCCGACGCGCTCGTGCTGCGCTGCGACCGCGACGTGCCGGCCTCGCTCAAGGCGAAGATCTCGCTGATGTGCGACGTCGACGTCGCCGGCTGCATCTCCTGCCCCGACGCGCCGAGCATCTACGACATCCCGAAGGTGCTGCACAGCGAGGGACTCGACGCCTACGTCGTGCGCCAGCTCGGCCTGCCCTTCCGGGACGTCGACTGGACGGTGTGGGGCAACCTGCTCGAGCGGGTCCACAACCCCCGCGAGACCGTCGAGGTCGCGCTCGTCGGCAAGTACATCGACCTGCCCGATGCCTACCTGTCGGTCACCGAGGCGCTGCGCGCCGGCGGTTTCGCACACCACGCGAAGGTCAAGATCCGCTGGGTCGCCTCCGACGAGTGCGAGACCGAGGCCGGTGCCGAGAAGCACCTCGGTGACGTCGACGCCGTCCTGATCCCCGGCGGCTTCGGCATCCGCGGCATCGAGGCAAGCTCGGCGCCATCCGTTTCGCCCGCACCCGCCGGATCCCGCTGCTCGGCCTGTGCCTGGGCCTGCAGTGCGTCGTCATCGAGGCCGCCCGGTCGGTCGGCATCGAGGACGCCTCGTCCACCGAGTTCGATCCCGACACCACCGCCCCGGTGATCTCCACGATGGCGGACCAGGAACAGGCGGTCGCCGGTGAGGCCGATCTCGGCGGCACCATGCGTCTCGGCGCCTACCCGGCCGCGCTGAAGAAGGGCTCGGTCGTGGCCAGGGCCTACGGCAGCGAGCAGGTCTCCGAACGGCACCGGCACCGCTACGAGGTCAACAACGCCTACCGCGACAAGATCGCCAAGTCCGGTCTGGTGTTCTCCGGAACCTCCCCGGACGGGCGACTCGTCGAGTTCGTCGAGTACCCGGCCGAGCAGCATCCGTTCTTCGTCGCCACCCAGGCGCACCCGGAACTCAAGAGCCGGCCCACCCGCCCGCACCCGCTGTTCTCCGGACTCGTCGCCGCTGCACTGCAGTACAAGGCGGCCGAGCGACTCCCGGTCGACATCCACGGCGAGGACAGCACCTCCGAGGAATCGGTCGGTTCGACCGCGTCGACGTCCACCGCCGGCGACGCCGAGTAGTCGACATGGCGCAGCGACACGACTTCCGCACCCTGGACAGCCGGCGGATCTACACGGGCGCCATCGTGTCGCTGCGCGTCGACGACGTGGCGATGCCCGACGGGCACACCGCCGAACGCGAAGTGGTCGAACACCACGGCGCGGTCGCGGTGGTGGCCGTCGACGAGCAGGACCGGGTGGTGCTCGTGCACCAGTACCGGCACCCGCTCGGCCGGCGACTGTGGGAACTGCCCGCCGGCCTGCTCGACGCCCCCGGGGAGGATCCCCTCGACACCGCCCGCCGCGAACTCGCCGAGGAGACCGGGCTGGCCGCCGCCGACTGGGAACTCCTCGTCGACATCGCGCTCTCACCCGGATTCACCGACGAAGCGGTGCGCGTCTTCGCCGCCCGCGGCCTGAGCGAGGTCGACCGGCCCGAACCCGAGCACGAGGAGGCCGATCTCGAGGTCCGCCGCGTCCCGGTCGACGAGGCCGTGGCGATGGTGCTGCGCGGGAGATCGTCAACGCCACCGCGGTGTCCGGTCTCCTCGCGTTCGCGACCGTGCCGACGGCCACCGCGACCCGCACACCGGACGCGCC
>LATQ01000001.1:191992-199198 GCA_001017865.1 Rhodococcus sp. IITR03 | reverse complement strand
AGCAAGCCTCCAAGCCTGCCGCCAAGCGCGCCGCGCAGCGCGTCGTTCCGACCGTGAGCAACGCCCGCCCCGCGCGTCACCAACACCGCGAAGCCGGCCACGCCCAACTGCCCGCCGGTGAAGGCGTGCGGCTGCAGAAGGTGCTCGCCCAGGCCGGCGTCGCCTCGCGCCGCGCTGCCGAGGAACTCATCGCCGCAGGTCGCGTCGAGGTCGACGGCAACATCGTCGTCGAACAAGGCCTGCGCGTGGACCCGGAGAACGCCGTGATCCGGGTCGACGGCGTCCGCGTCGTCATCAACAAGGATCTCGTGCACCTCGTGCTGAACAAGCCCCGCGGCTGGCAGTCCACGATGTCCGACGATCTCGGCCGTCCCTGCGTCGGCGACATCGTCTCCGAACGCGTCGCCGCCGGGCAGCGCCTGTTCCACGTCGGTCGTCTCGACGCCGACACCGAAGGGCTGCTGCTGCTCACCAACGACGGCGAACTCGCGCACCGGCTGATGCACCCGTCCTTCGAGGTGCCCAAGACCTACCTGGCGACCGTCAAGGGTGTGCTCGCGCGCGGCGTCGGCAAGCAGCTCAAGGCCGGCATCGAACTCGAGGACGGACCCGCCTCCGTCGACGAGTTCTCGCTGCTCGAGGTCCACGAAGGCCAGTCGCTCGTGCGGCTCGTGCTGCACGAGGGACGCAAGCACATCGTGCGACGTCTGCTCGACGCGGTCGGTTTCCCCGTGATCCGGCTCGTGCGCACCAACATCGGTCCCGTCGCGCTCGGCGACCAGCGTCCCGGCACCCTCCGTGTCCTCGGCCGCAACGAGGTCGGAGGCCTGTACCAGGCGGTGAAGCTGTGACCGCCCCGGGAGACGCGTTGATCGTCGCGATGGACGGCCCGTCCGGCACGGGCAAGTCCACCGTCTCCAAGCGTCTCGCGCAGCATCTCGGTGCCGCCTATCTCGACACCGGCGCGATGTACCGCATCGCGACGCTGCACGCCCTGCGCCCGCGGCACCGATCTGACCGATCCGGCCGCGATCGCCGCGTCACCGCCGGCCTGCCGTGGTCGATCGGCACCGACCCCACCGTCGAGGACATCCGCCTCGACGGGGACGACGTGCGCGAGATCATCCGCGGCGCCGAGGTGACGGCCGCGGTCTCCGCGGTCTCCGCCGTGCCCGAGGTGCGCACCTGCTCGTCGAGGCCCAGCAGCGGCTCGGCCGCGCCGAGCACCGCGTCGTCATCGAAGGACGCGACATCGGTACGGTCGTCTTCCCCGACGCGGACGTGAAGATCTTCCTCACCGCTTCGGCGGAGGCCCGCGCGCACCGGCGCAACAACCAGAACATCGCCGAGGGTCGCGGCGACGACTACGAGGCGGTCCTCGCCGCGGTGCAGCGCCGCGACCACCTCGACTCCACCCGCGCGGTGTCCCCACTGCGCGCGGCGGACGACGCGGTCGTCGTGGACACCAGCGACATGAACATCGACGAGGTGATCGCCGCGTTGCTCGCGGTGGTCGCCGAGCAGACTGGAGCGAAGCTGTGAGCGACGACCTGAGCACCGACTACACCGGGTTCGACGGCGACGGCACGTGGTCGGAAGAAGGTGACTGGGACATCGAGTTCGCCGAGGGCGGCGACCTCGAGGAGTTCGTCCCGGTCCCGACCGTCGCCGTGGTCGGCCGACCGAACGTCGGCAAGTCCACCCTGGTCAACCGCATCATCGGCCGACGTGAAGCCGTCGTCGAGGACGTCCCGGGCGTCACCCGCGACCGCGTCTCGTACGAGCGTCGTGGAACGGCCGCCGATTCATGGTGCAGGACACCGGCGGATGGGAGCCCGACGCGAAGGGCATGCAGCAGTCCGTGGCCCGGCAGGCGGAGGTCGCGATGCGCACTGCCGACGCGATCCTCGTCGTCGTCGACGCCACGGTGGGCGCCACCAGCGTCGACGAGGCCGTCGCGAAGGTGCTGCGCCGGTCGAAGACGCCGGTGCTGCTCGTGGCGAACAAGGTCGACGACGACCGCGTCGAATCCGAGGCCGCGACATTGTGTCCCTCGGACTCGGCCAGCCCTATTCGGTGTCGGCCACCCACGGCCGCGGCACCGGCGCCCTGCTCGACGAGCTGCTCGCCAAGTTGCCGGCCACGCCCCGCGAGGGCACCGGTGGGGAAGGGCCTCGCCGCGTCGCGCTGGTGGGCAAGCCGAACGTCGGCAAGTCGAGCCTGCTCAACAAGCTCGCCGGCGACGAGCGGTCGGTGGTGCACGACATCGCCGGCACCACGGTCGACCCGGTGGACTCGATCGTCGAGCTCGGCGGCAAGCCGTGGCGGTTCGTCGACACCGCCGGTCTGCGCAAGCGCGTCAACAGCGCGTCCGGCGCCGAGTTCTACGCCTCCCTGCGCACGCGGGGTGCGATCGACGCGGCCGAGGTGGCGGTGTTGCTCATCGACGCCTCGCAGCCCATCACCGAGCAGGACCAGCGGGTCATCACGATGGTCGTCGAGTCCGGTCGCGCTTGGTGATCGCCTTCAACAAGTGGGATCTCGTCGACGAGGACCGCCGCTACGAACTCGGCCGCGAGATCGATCGCGACCTGTTGCGGGTGCCGTGGGCGTCGCGGGTGAACATCTCCGCCAAGACCGGTCGCGCCGTGCAGAAGCTCGTCCCGGCCATGGAGACCGCCCTCGAGTCGTGGGACAAGCGCATCTCGACCGGACGCCTGAACTCCTGGCTCAAGGAGGTCGTGGCCGCGACCCCGCCGCCGATGCGCGGCGGTCGCCTGCCCCGGGTGCTGTTCGCCACTCAGGCGGCCACTCGGCCGCCGACCTTCGTGCTGTTCACCACGGGCTTCCTCGAGGCCGGCTACCGCCGCTTCCTCGAACGTCGCCTGCGTGAGGAGTTCAACTTCGACGGCAGTCCCGTGCGGATCTCGGTGCGCGTGCGGGAGAAGCGCGACCGCCGCAAGTGAGCTCCCGACGCCCGGTCGTGAAAACGCGCTGACCAGCCGATTAGTGTTTCGGTCCGTTCCTGTTGTAATCTCTGAGAGCGCTCGGAGAGAGCGCGGACGGGCTGTGGCGCAGCTTGGTAGCGCACTTGACTGGGGGTCAAGTGGTCGCAGGTTCAAATCCTGTCAGCCCGACAGCGAAAACCCCTTCCGGCTTCGGTCGGAAGGGGTTTTCTCGTCTCTGCCGAGGACTCATCCGGCCGTCGACGCGCAGCGGTACGCACCGACCCCGGCGTCAACCCCGTCACGGTCGTGACGGGCGACGCCGTCCGTGACTCGGATATCGAACGTGCCGTGCACGGGCAGGACGCCTCGTGCGCGCTCCAGCGACCTCGACTGGACCATCGTGCAACCGGTGAACCTCACCGACGGTGACGACGACGAGGCAACGGTTTCCGACAGCGACGTCTCGTCGTGAGCGGTCCCGCGACGTGCGGTCGGGCGCGTGCCGGCCGACCTGATCGACCGGCCCGAGTACGCCGGCGCCACAGTGGCGGTCTCCTGACACGGATCGCGCCGAACGCTCCCGGATCCGGTGCGCACCGTCCACGATGAGAAATGCGTCGGCGGATGGTCACTCTCCGTGCGGCACCATCCGTGCCCTGCGGCACCCGCGAAAGGACCACGATGACCACACGATTCAATCCCTATCTCGCATTCCGCGATTCCGCACGCGAGGCCATGGAGTTCTACAGGTCGGTGTTCGGCGGCGAACTGACGGTGAGCAGGTTCGCGGACATGAACGCCTCGCAGGATCCGAGCGAGGACGACAAGGTGATGCACTCGATGCTCACCACCGACCGCGGCTTCGTGCTCATGGCCTCGGACACCCCGAACGGCATGGACTACACGCCCGGTACGAACTTCTCGCTGTCGCTCAGCGGGGACGACGAGAGCGTGCTCCGGGGTTGGTGGGACGCGCTGAGCGACAGCGGTCGCGTCGACATGCCGCTCGAACGTGCCCCCTGGGGCGATCTGTTCGGCGTGTGCACCGACCGCTTCGGCGTGTCGTGGATGGTCAGCATCGGCGACCAGCAGGCTGAACCCGCGCCGCTCGGCGCCCGTCAGCCGAGGCGGGCGTCGAGCTCGCGCACCAGTTTCGGTGGCGCGGTCTGCCGATAGGACATGTCGAGCAGTTCGGCGACCTCGTCCCAGTCCACCTCCGGACGGGAGAGGTCGTACCCGACCCACCCGGACGGCCCGAAATACATCGGCACATAGGTGTGGGGTTCCTCGAGCAGCGCGCGGCGCTCCTCCTCGTCGGGCTTGACGATGAGGGAGCGGGGAAACGGTGCGCGGGTGCCCTTCTCGCCGCCTCCGTAGACCGCGAAGGCCGTCCGGGTGGAGAAGAACGGACGGCCGTGCGAGATCTTCTCGCTCGCGCCGGGCAGGGCCAGCGCGAGCGAGCGCACACGAGCGAGCAGGGGATCCGCCTCGTCGAACATCACCGGATGCGGCATGAGCGGAGCGTACCGAGCGGCTACGACGACGGTCGCGCGATCAACTCTTCCGACTCTTCAGCGCATCGGTACCGGCGTGCAACAGCGGCTCGACGCCGCGGCCGAGTTCCTCGAACCCGTCGCCGACCGTCTTGCCCTGACGGAACCGGAAGTAGATGCCTTCGAGGATCACCGCGAGCTTGTAGTAGGCCAGGGCGAGGTGGAACGCCATGTCCGACAGGTCGCGTCCACCGGCGGCCTCGTACCGCGCGAGCAGTTCGTCGTCGCCGAGGAAGCCCGGAGCGCGGGACACCGTCGAGACGGGGAATTCCGTGTTCTCCCGCGCCAGCCGCTGGTAGACCAGCAGCAACGCCACATCGGTGAGGGGATCGCCGATCGTGGCCATCTCCCAGTCCAGCACCGCGACCACCTTGTCGTCGTCGTCGACGAGGACGTTGTCGAGCCGGTAGTCGCCGTGCACGATGCCCACCTCGCCGTCGCCCGGCAGATTGTCGACGAGCAGCCGGTGAAGCTCGTCGGCGCCGTCGAGGTCCCGGCTGTGCGAGTTCTCGAGCTGGGTGGTCCAGCGCCGCACCTGCCGCTCGAGGAAGCCCTGGGGGCGGCCGAAGTCCTCGAGTCCCACGGCGGCCGGGTCCACCGCGTGCAGGGCGGCCAGGGTGTCGACCATCCGCTCGGAGATCACGCGCGTGCGCTCGGCGCCGAGCGGTTCGAGTTCCTCCGCGGTGCGATAGGGCGTCCCCACGACCAGATCCATGAGGTAGAAGGGCGCGCCGAGCACCGAATCGTCCTCGCACAGCAGGTACGAGCGGGGGACCGGTACCGCGGTGCCGGCGAGCGCGGAGATGACGCGGTACTCGCGAGCCATGTCGTGTGCCGTCGCGAGGACGTGTCCGAGTGGGGGACGGCGCAGCACCAGCCGCCGGTCACCGTCGGTCACCTCGTAGGTGAGATTCGAGCGCCCGCCGCTGATCAGGCGCGCGCGGAGGGGACCGGAGAACAGGTCGGGGGCGGAGGTCTGCAGATAGGCATCGAGCGCATCGAGGTCGAGGCCAGCGGGCACGTCGTTCATCGAGCTCCTTTCCGTCGGCTCCCACTATGACCGCGGGTGGGGATCCGTGTACGGAGAACTCCCACCCACGCAGATAATCCGGACGGTACGGAAACCAAGAATATCCAGAATTCCTCTCCTCGGGATCGGCACCACCGACACCGGCCAAGACATGCGCCGAACCGCCGGTGCGATTGTGACGAACTACTGTCGACCCATGCCCGCTGCTCATCCTCTCGACCGAGACAACGTCCGCGACGCGCTGGACGCGTTCGACTCGCGCCGACTGCCGCTCGACGGCCGCCGGCACGCAGCCGTCGTCGTGGCGGTGCTCGACGACGGGAACGGCAACCCCGTCATGCCCCTCACGCGGCGCCCCACGCGTCTGCGGGCGCATCCCGGCCAGTTCGCGTTGCCGGGCGGGCGTCTGGACGAGGGGGAGCAGGCCGAGGAGGC
This sequence comes from Rhodococcus sp. IITR03, assembly GCA_001017865.1. The sequence goes on along the minus strand of LATQ01000001.1, from coordinate 193,232 downwards.
CGCCTTGCGCGAGTTGCACGAGGAACTCGGACTCGACCTCGGCCCCGAGGCCGTGCTCGGCCGGCTCGACGACTACATCACGCGCTCCGGTTACGTCATGTCGCCGTTCGTCGTGTGGTCGGACACCGCCGTGACCGATCTGAAGCCCAGCCCCGACGAGGTCGACGTGCTCTTCGCCGTCACCACCGACGAACTCGACGTCGATCCGCGCTTCGTCACCATCCCCGAATCCGACAAGCCGGTGATCCAGTGGCCCTTCCGCGGTCACCTCGTGCACGCACCGACCGCCGCGGTGGTCTACCAGTTCCGCGAGGTCGTACTGCGCCGGCGGGCCACGCGCATCGACGGTCTCGAGCAGCCGGTCTTCGCCTGGCGTTGACACCCCGGAATCTCCGGTCGCGCGGCTGTGGAAGGCTGGACTCCGTGCCCGAACGGAACTCCGGCGGGGCACCACGAGAACGACCTCACGAGAACACGGAGCGGCCCACCATGACCGATGCGACCGGAACCGCCGACGCGCGCGGATCGGACCGCATCCTCACCGTGCCGAACGTCCTCAGCTTCGTCCGACTGCTGGGTGTGCCCGTCTTCCTCTATCTCGTCCTCGTCGCCCACGCCGATGTCTGGGCGCTGATCCTGCTGGCCGCGAGCAGTATCACCGACTGGGCCGACGGCAAACTCGCCCGGTTGCTCGACCAGACCTCCCGACTCGGCGCCCTTCTCGATCCCGCCGTCGACCGCCTCTACATCGTGGCCACCCTCGTCGCCCTCGTGGCGCGCGACATCGTGCCCTGGTGGATCGCGGTGATCCTCGTCGGCCGCGAACTCGTCCTGGCCCCGACCCTGGCCGTCTACCGGCGCCGGGAACTGCCCCCGCCGGACGTGCTGTACCTCGGCAAGGGCGCCACCTTCCTGCTCATGTGCGCACTGCCGCTGATGCTCGGGGCCGTCGCAGTGCCCGCCTCGGAGCCGATCACCGGCCCGCTCGGCTGGGCTGCCTGATCTGGGGGACCGTGCTGTACGTGTGGACCGGCCTGCTGTACCTCGGGCAGGCCGTCGTGACGGCACGGATCGTGCCGGCCGGGCGGTGATCCGATGAGCCGCGCATGGGAACGCATCCGGCGCAATCCGGTGCCCTCGCTCCTGAAGTCGCTCCTCGAGGATCATCTCGACCCCGGCTACGCCGCGTCCGCCGCGGACCGGGCGGCAGGGCGCTCGGAGCCGTTGCGCGTGCGTCGCG
>LATQ01000001.1:188390-191892 GCA_001017865.1 Rhodococcus sp. IITR03 | reverse complement strand
GACCCGATCGACCGGCCGCGCCCGCTCGGCGGTCGCCCGCGGCGAGTGTCGCCGGACGGATCTGCGCACGACCGCGAGATCCCTGAGCATGACGATCTGTGCACCCGTGCGGGGATCGACGCGGCCTTCCTCACCGAGCTGGTGGGGGCGGGCCTGGTCAAGCCGGGCCCGGCCGGTTTCTTCGACGAGGACGCGGTGCTGCTCGCCCGCACGGCGAAAGCGATGGCGGAGTTCGGCCTCGAGGTTCGGCACCTGCGGGCGTTCAAGCTCGCCGCCGACCGCGAGGCCGCGCTCGTCGCGCAGATAGTCGGGTCCGATCGCGAAGGGCCGCGACGCCGGGGCGCGGCAGCGCGCCGAGGAGATGGTGCGCGAACTGGCCGCACTGTCGTTGACATTGCACACCTGCCTGGTGAAAGCGGCGGTGCAGGGGGCCCTCGACCGTTAGGCGACGAATTCATCGCCGTGTGCGACCACGGGCCCTCCGTCGGGTGGTGACGTACGGCACCTGACGGATGCGCTGGAGGACACTAGAATTCCAGGCAGTACCTGTCGGGTGGTCCCACCACCGACGAGCAGCAGGACGGAGGCATCGCGATGAGCGAGATGCGGATAGTAGGGATTCGTATCGAACAGCCGCAGAACCAGCCTGTCCTCCTGCTGCGGGAGGTCGACGGCGATCGGTATCTGCCGATCTGGATCGGGCAGAACGAAGCGACCGCCATCGCCCTCGAACAGCAGGGGGTCGAACCAGCGCGGCCGCTGACCCACGACCTGATCAAGAACCTCCTCGAGCGTTCGGTCACAACCTGCGCGAGGTGCGCATCGTCGACCTGCGCGAAGGGACGTTCTACGCGGATCTGGTCTTCGACGGAGGGATGCGCGTGTCCTGCCGGCCCTCCGACGGGGTCGCGGTGGCCTTGCGCATCGGCGCGCCGGTCCACGTCGAGGAACCGGTGCTCACGGAGGCAGGACTGGTCATGCCCGACGAACGGGAGGACGAGGTCGAGAAGTTCAAGGAGTTCCTTGACTCCGTCTCGCCCGACGATTTCAAGGCGACGGACGGCTGAGCGCCGTCCGTCCGCACGGCGACGAGCGTTGGCGCGCGCGTCGGCCGTGACGGTAGTAATGTCGAACGTTGCCTTCCGGTCGGCGTGTTGCAGCCCGACGCCCAACACCGGAGCGTACGCTGAGTTGATCCGCCAGGGATGACTCGGTGAGCCTGGGAGCGCTCGATGATCGGATGTGGTCGGGGGGATCCGCCAATCGATCGTTGCGAGGCAGAACTGGGCGCGCGAGAGGGAGTCAGTAGTGCGAGATCGGACGAAGGGACAGCCACTCGGCGTCGATTCCGGCGATCGCTCGAATCCGGCGCCGCGGACGAACGAGACCGACGAGATCCAACCGGGCCTGTTTCCGGACAACTCGGTACCCGACGAGCTCGTCGGCTACCGCGTGCCCATCGCCTGTCAGATCGCGGGAATCAGCTACCGCCAGCTCGACTACTGGGCCCGCACGAATCTGGTCGTACCGTCCATCCGCGGGGCCGCCGGCTCCGGTAGCCAGCGGCTGTACTCGTTCAAGGACATCCTCGTCCTCAAGATCGTCAAGCGCCTGCTCGACACCGGTGTCTCGTTGCAGAACATCCGCGTCGCCGTCGACCATCTCCGCAGCCGCGGGGTGGGCGACCTCGCGAAGATCACCCTGTTCTCCGATGGCACCACCGTCTACGAGTGCACGTCGCCCGAAGAGGTCGTCGACCTGCTGCAGGGCGGGCAAGGTGTCTTCGGGATCGCGGTGAGCGGCGCGATGCGCGAACTCACCGGCAGCATTGCCGATTTTCCCGCCGAACGCGCCGATGGCGGCGGCGTCGAGGAACGCCCCGAGGACGAACTCGCGTCGCGTCGCCGCGAACGCATCAACCGCCGCATCGGCTGACCCCACCACTGATGTCGCATCGGCCGACGACACCGCCGATCCATCTCTGCTGATCCATCTCCACCACCTGCGGCGCTTTCCGCACCTGCGGTATTTCGACCCCTGCGACGTGATCTAGACTCGAAGATGCGTCGCCATCACGCGGGAGAGACCCGGACACCGAGCCGGCGCCGAAGGAGCAGCACCTCCCCGTCAATCTCTCAGGCAACCGGGACCGCGTGAGCTCCGACGTCTCTGGAAAGCGGCGGGAGCACCCGCCGCCCACGGGGAAAGGCTCTGGCCGGCCGAATCTCTCAGGCGCTCGCTCCGCGAGCTCACGACAGAGGGGGAGGAACCACCTCGCGCGACCGCGCGCATGTGGACCTCGCCGACCAGCCCGGGAGCTGCGATGACAGATGCCGTCACCTCGAACTTCGCCGATCGCCACATCGGCCCCGACACCGCCGGCCTGAACCGGATCCTCGACGTCGTCGGAGTCGATTCCCTCGACGCCCTCGCCACCGCCGCGGTACCGGCCGCCATCCTCGACGACCGTGCAGACAACGTGCCGACCGGCCTCGACGTCCTCGACGCGCCCCGCTCCGAGCACGACGTACTCGCCGAACTGAAGGCACTCGCGTCGCAGAACACCGTGGCGACATCGATGATCGGTCACGGCTACTACGACACGCTCACGCCGCCCGTGCTGCTGCGCAACATCATCGAGAACCCCGCCTGGTACACGGCCTACACCCCCTACCAGCCGGAGATCAGTCAGGGACGCCTCGAGGCGCTGCTGAACTTCCAGACCATGGTCGCCGACCTGACCGGCATGGAGATCGCGAACTCGTCGATGCTCGACGAGGCCACCGCCGCCGCCGAGGCGATGACCCTGCTGCGCCGCGCGAACCGCAAGTCCAAGAGCCCGCGCCTGGTCGTCGACGTCGACCTGTTCGCGCAGACCGCCGCGGTGCTGGCGACCCGCGCCGAACCACTCGGCATCGAGATCGTCACCGCCGACCTCGCTGCCGACGGACTGCCCGAGGGCGAGTTCTTCGGCGTGATCCTGCAGTGCCCGGCGCTTCGGGACGCATCATCGACGCCGCTCCGATCATCGCGGCCGCCCACGACCGCGGCGCGCTCGTCGCCGTCGGTGCCGACCTGCTGGCCATGACCCTGATCACCCCGCCCGGGGAGCAGGGCGCCGACGCGTGCTTCGGCACCACCCAGCGGTTCGGTGTGCCGATGGGCTTCGGTGGGCCGCACGCCGGCTACCTCGCCGTCGGTAGCGCCCACACCCGCACCCTGCCGGGACGCCTCGTCGGTGTCTCGGTGGACGCGGACGGCAACCCGGCCTACCGGCTCGCGTTGCAGACCCGTGAGCAGCACATCCGCCGTGAGAAGGCCACCAGCAACATCTGCACCGCCCAGGTGCTCCTCGCCGTGCTCGCGGCCATGTACGTCTCGTACCACGGCGCCGAAGGCCTCACCGGCATCGCCCGCCGCGTCGCCGGGCACGCCCGCCGCCTCGCCGACGGTCTGCGCGCCGGTGGCGTCGAGGTCGTCCACGACGAGTTCTTCGACACCG
>LATQ01000001.1:184250-188290 GCA_001017865.1 Rhodococcus sp. IITR03 | reverse complement strand
GGGGGGTGAGGACACCGCCACCGGGCGTGCAGGGCCGCGCCGCCGAGGGCGAGCGAAAGGGCGGACTCGCCGAGCATCACGGCTGTGGCCTTGTAACCCGGGTCGCCCTGCGCGGAGAATCGCGCGGTGTAGCGGGCGCCGGACTCGGTCGAGGCGTACAGATCCACCGTGAAGTAACCGTTCTCGCGGGTCTTCTCCGACGGTCCCTCACCGGGCGCGGGCAGGAGCTTGTCGAGGACGAACCGCGTGGGCGGGAACGACAGGCCGGCGGCGAGGGCGCCCGTACCGAGTCCGACGAGCCCGGCGAGGACGGGGGAGAGCGGCGAGGAGCCGACACTCATCACCTCCCGGTAGCGGAACCGGCGTCCGTAGGCCCAGTCGCGCAGCGCGTTGCTGCGTCGCACGATGCGGGTGTTGTAGGAGGCCATCACGAACGGAGCGAGCCGTCCCGAGATCTCCGGGACGACGGACTTGCCGTCGACGAACGCGAAGTCGTTCTGGCGACCGAGATCGGGTTCCCGAGTCCGATCGGGGGACAGCGAGTACGGGCGCGCGGCGATCTTCCGTGCGGTGGAATCCTTGCGGATCGCGTCGAGCTGTTGCCGGAGCGAATCGATGGTTCCGCCGCTCACCCCGCCGCGGAAGGAGCCGAGCACGAAGGTCGTGTCGGTGAGCGGCAGGTTACCGTCGGCCTCCGCGGCGCGGTAGAGCGCATGGACGCCGAGGTCGGACGGGACGGAGTCGAAACCGCACGAGTGGACGATGCGGCGCCGGTGCGCCGGGCCACGTCGTCGAAGCGGTCGATGCTCTCGCGGTGGAAGAGCACCTCGCCGGTGAGGTCGACGTAGTCGGTGCCGGCCTCGGCGCACGCCTGCACGAGCGGCAGCCCGTACGTGGCGTAGGGGCCGACGGTCGTGATCACCACGCGGGTGGACTCGGCGAGCGCGGTCAGCGAGGCGGGATCGTCGGCGTTCGCCTCGATCAGCCGCCAGTCGGTTCCGAGGTCGGCGGCGAGCTTCTCGAGTTTGGTGCGTGAACGTCCTGCGAGTCCGACGGCGACGCCGTCGGGGAGGTTCTCGGCGAGATAGGCGGCGGTGAGGCGCCCGACGAAGCCGGTGGCGCCGTAGACGACGATGTCGAGATCCCGGGAGACAGTCATGCCCCCACCCTACTCAGGAGTAAGTCTCGGGGGCGACCTTCGTCACACGAATCCGGCGCCACAGCACCACCCACGAGATCAGCACGGCGAGCGCGGCGAGGGCACGGACCGCACCGAGCGCGGACTCCGGGTAGATCACCCCGGTGAGGTAGTGATCGATGAATCCGCTCGGCGGCAGACCTTCCTGGCCGGCCGCGCGGCGTGCCCAGTTCTCCACCGCGGTCAGCGGGCAGTCGAACCCCACGGCCACCGAGGCCGCTCCCCACACCACCGCGACGATGTGCGCGACGATCGTGCGGGGCCACCGCCACGCGAGGAAACCACCGAACGCAACGTAGAGCACGAACAGCAGATGCACGAAGGCCGTGAGGTCGGCGACCACCCGGAACGCCATGTGCCCAGAGTAGAACGAACGGCCGCGGAACGAACGGGGATGCCGGAGGGCGGGCGGCGGCTCAGCCGGCCTTGATGACCAGCACCGGCACCGACGACTCGGTGATCAGCGCTGCACCGCCCGCTCGACGAGGAACTTGCCGGTCGCGGTGCGCCCGCGGCTGCCGATGACCACGCGTTCGGCGCCGCTGCGCGCGAGCAGTTCGACGGTCGTGCCGACCGGATCGCCGTCGTGGACGGCCGAGAGCAACTCCCAGCCGTCGGTACCGGCCACCTCGCTCACCTGTGCCCGCACACCTTCCACCTCGTCGGGTTCGTCGAGCGGGTGGAGCACCACCAGCGACTGCTGCCGGTCGGCGGCCTCCCGCACCGCGGCCTGCAGAGCGATCCGGCCTTCGGGGGTATCGGCGTGAACGACAGCGACAGTCATGACTCTCCTCGTGCGGGCCTGCGGGGACGTCCTCCATTATCGCCGCGGCCCGGAGGGCGGGCCACGATCGACGGTGTGGAACCGGTCTCCCCGAATTTCGGGGTCCGGATCACCACGGTGCCGGGCGGAAGTCCTTGAGGAAGCATCCGTACAGGTCCGTGCCCGCCTCGCCCTGGACGATCGGGTCGTAGACGCGGGCCGCGCCGTCCACGAGATCGAGCGGCGCGTGGAAGCCCTCCTCGGCCAGCCGCATCTTGGTGTGGTGCGGCCGTTCGTCGGTGATCCATCCGGTGTCGACGGCGGTCATGAGGATGCCGTCGCTGAGCATCTCCTCGGCACTGGTGCGGGTGAGCATGTTCAGCGCGGCCTTGGCCATGTTGGTGTGCGGATGCCCGGCGCCCTTGTAGCGGCGACCCGCGAACTGCCCTTCCATCGCCGAGACGTTCACGACGTATTTGCGGCGGGCCGGGGACGCGGCGAGCGCCGGACGCAGACGGTTGACGAGGATGAACGGCGCCACCGAGTTGCACAGCTGCACCTCGAGCAGTTCCAGCGGCTCGACCTCGCCGACGGTCTGCACCCAGCTGTTGGTGTGCACGAGATCCGGCAGCAATCCGCCGGCGTCGACGGCGACCCGGCCGCGACCCGCTCGGGTGTCGCCGACCCGGCCACCAGTGCCAGCGAGGTCAGCGAATGCGCCGACAACTCGGCCGGCAGCGACCCGGCCAGGCGGCCGGGTGGGCGTCCGAGGGCTTGCCGAAGGTCAGGACCTCGGGACGCGGTCCGGCGGGCAACGGATCGGCCTCCGCCTCGGCCAGCGCCGAGTAGGCGCCGGGGGAGCGCGCACCGTCTGCGACGGCATTGTTGATGAGGATGTCCACCCGGCCTGCGCGGCGACGTCGTCGGCGAGGGCGACCACCTGGGCGGGATCACGCAGGTCGATGCCGACGATGCGCAGCCGGTGCAGCCAGTCGCCGCTGTCCTCCATCGCGGTGAAGCGGCGAATCGCGTCGTTGGGGAACCGCGTGGTGACGGTGGTGTGCGCGCCGTCGCGCAGCAACCGCAACGCGATGTACATACCGATCTTGGCGCGGCCGCCGGTCAGCAGGGCGCGACGACCCCGCAGATCGGTGCGTGCGTCGCGCTTGGCGTGGTTCTCCTCGGCGCAGGTCGGGCACAACTGGTGATAGAAGGCGTCGACCCGGGTGTACTTGTCCTTGCAGATGTAGCAGTGCCGCGGACGCAGCAGCGTTCCCGCGCTCGCGCCGCGAGTCGCCGACGCCAGCGGAAGTCCGGCGGTCTCGTCGTCGATGCGGGTGGGGGAGGCGGTGGCGGTCGCGGACAGCACCTGACGGTCGGCGTCGACGCGTTGCTTGCGGGCCTCGTTGCGGCGCAACCGCTTGAACTTCTTGAACATGTGCCCCACGGCCCGCTGGACGGTGATCGCGTCGGGATGCTCGGCGTCGAGACCCGCTGCCTGGTCGAGCACCCGCAGACAGGTGGCCAGATCGTCGGGGTCGATACGGGTGAAGCCGTCGGGAGCGGGCTCGGCGGTGGTGTCGCTGTGGGGGTTCATCTGCCTTTTTCCGTGTGCTGCTGTATGCCCGATCGTATCGGGCAGGATGATCGTGTCCGAATTCCCGTGCAGGTACCGGAGGAACGATGAGCCCGAGCTCACCCCTGTCCAAGAAGAAGTTCGCCGAACTGAGCCGCCCCCAGCAGGTGCTGGTGTCCTGCTCGCGGTGGTGCAGTTGTCGCTCGCCGTCGCGGCCTGGGCCGATCTGGCGAGGCGACCGGCCGACAAGGTCAACGGCAGCAAGTTGCGCTGGGCGCTGACCATCGCGGTGAACTTCTTCGGCCCGATCCGGTACTTCCGCAAGGGCCGCCGGGACTGAGCGATCCGCTCGCGCCGACCCCGGACGAACCGAAGGCCCCGAACCGATATCGGTTCGGGGCCTTCGGGTTTCGGAGTGTCCGAGGGGGGACTTGAACCCCCACGTCCGTTAATAGGACACTAGCACCTCAAGCTAGCGCGTCTGCCATTCCGCCACTCGGACC
>LATQ01000001.1:181678-184163 GCA_001017865.1 Rhodococcus sp. IITR03 | reverse complement strand
GAGTGTCCGAGGGGGGACTTGAACCCCCACGTCCGTTAATAGGACACTAGCACCTCAAGCTAGCGCGTCTGCCATTCCGCCACTCGGACCTGATGCTCGCGCCCACTCGTCGTGGGTGCTGTGAAAGAGTAACCCACCGCGCCCGCGGTCCCAAATCGCCACCTCCACCTGCGACGATCCGAACTGTCGAGATGGTGGGCGGGCGGTGGTAGACATACGGCCATGGCCATTGACACGAGCGCCCACCAGCCGTCCCGGGCGGAGGAGGAGGTCGTCGACCTCGTCTCCCGCCTCATCCGGTTCGACACCTCGAACACCGGCGAACCCACAACCACCCGCGGCGAACGCGAGTGCGCCGAGTGGGTTGCCTCCGTGCTCGAGGAGGTCGGCTACGAGACGACCTACGTCGAATCCGGAGCGCCGGGCCGCGGCAACGTCTTCGCGCGTCTGCCCGGCTCCGACCCGAGCCGCGGCGCCCTCATGCTTCACGGCCACCTCGACGTCGTGCCGGCCGAGGCCGCGGACTGGAGCGTGCACCCGTTCTCCGGGGCCGTCGAGAACGGTTACGTGTGGGGACGCGGCGCGGTCGACATGAAGGACATGGTCGGCATGATGATCGCCGTCGCCCGCTACTTCAAGGTCGAGAACATCGTGCCCCCGCGCGATCTGGTGTTCGCGTTCGTCGCCGACGAGGAGGCCGGAGGAAAGTTCGGTTCGCAGTGGCTGGTCGAGCACCGGCCCGACCTGTTCGAGGGCGTCACCGAGGCCGTGGGGGAGGTCGGCGGGTTCTCCCTGACCGTGCCGCGCCCCGACGGCACCGAACGTCGCCTGTACATGGTCGAGACGGCCGAGAAGGGCATGCGCTGGATGCGCCTGACCGCCACGGGTGTCGCCGGGCACGGCTCGTTCCTGCACGAGGACAACGCCGTCACCGTCCTCTCCCGCGCGGTGGCACGGCTCGGATCCCACACCTTCCCGCTGGTTGTCAACGATTCCGTCGCCGAGTTCCTCTCCGTCGTGAGCGAGGAGACCGGGCTGGACTTCGATCCGGCCTCGCCCGATCTCGAAGGTGCCCTCGCCAAGCTCGGTCGATCGCCCGCATCGTGGGCGCGACCCTGCGCGACACCGCGAACCCCACGATGCTCGACGCCGGGTACAAGGCCAACGTCATTCCGCGTACCGCGCACGCCGTCGTCGACTGCCGCATCCTGCCGGGTCGGCTCGCCGAATTCGAACGCACCGTCGACGAGCTGATCGGCCCGAACGTCACCCGCGAGTGGATCACCGGCCTCGAGCCGTACGAGACCACCTTCGACGGCGAGCTCGTCGACGCGATGAACGCCGCGATCCTCGCGCACGACCCGATCGGCCGGACGGTGCCGTACATGCTCTCGGCCGGCACCGACGCCAAGGCGTTCGCCAAGCTCGGCATCCGCTGCTTCGGTTTCGCGCCGCTGCAGTTGCCGCCCGATCTGGACTTCGCCGCGCTGTTCCACGGTGTCGACGAGCGTGTCCCCGTCGACGCACTGCGCTTCGGCACCAGGGTCATGGAACACTTCCTCATGCACGCCTAGAACACACGAAACCGTCACGAAAGGACCGGAATGGCTTTCGATTACGACCCGTACAAGTTCCTGCCCGAGCTGCCCACCTTCGAGGTGACCAGCGCGGACTTCGCCGAGGGCGAGGAATGGAAACTCCCGCAGGCCAGCGGTGCGTTCGGAATCCCCGGGGGCGGCGACGTCTCCCCGCAGCTGTCCTGGTCGGGTTTCCCCGCCGAGACGAAGAGCTTCGTCGTCACGGTGTTCGATCCGGACGCCCCCACGGCGTCGGGTTTCTGGCACTGGGCCGTCGCGAACATCCCCACCTCGATCACGGAGCTGCCGGCGGGTGCGGGTAGCGCCGACTCGGATGCTCTTCCGGAGCAGGCCGTGACGCTGCGCCACGACGGCGGCGCCCACGGGTTCATCGGTGCCGCTCCGCCGGCCGGCCACGGCCACCACCGCTACATCGTCGCGGTGCACGCACTCGACGTCGAGGTGCTCGAGGGCGTCACGCCCGAGTCGAGCCCGGCCTTCCTCGGCTTCAACGTCTTCGGGCACGCCATCGCCCGCGGTCTGCTGACCGGCACCTACGAGGTGCGCTGACAGGTCGTGACGGACGGGGCCGGGTCGAGTACGACCCGGGCCCCGTCCGTTGCAGGTCAGACCCGTGCGGTGGCACCCACCGCGTCGGCGATGGAGCGGTAGCCGTGTGCGCGCAGCTTGCGGGCGATGCCGCGGTTGATGCGCCGCGCCCAGAACGGACCGCCGTAGATGAAGCCGGTGTAACCCTGGACCAGCGACGCGCCGGCGAGGATGCGCTCGAACGCCTGCTCCGGGGTCTCGATGCCGCCCACCGAGACCAGGGTGAGGCGATCACCGACGCGTGCGCAGCCGGCCCCAGCACCTCCAGGGAGCCCGCTCGGACGGACCCAGGGGAGCCC
>LATQ01000001.1:177100-181578 GCA_001017865.1 Rhodococcus sp. IITR03 | reverse complement strand
CGCCGGGGCGGCCGCCGCGGCGGTCGCGAGCTGCAGCGAGGATAGCCGCGCACCCCGACGTAGCGCACGCGCCCGCTGGTGACGGCGAATTCGAGGGCGTCCATCACCTCGTCGACGGGGGTGTGCGGATCCCACGTCGCGACCTGCCACACGTCGAGGTGGTCGGTGCCGAGTTCGCGCAGGGTCGCGTCGAGTTGGTTGAGCAGGCCCGAGCGGGAGCAGTCCACCCGGCCGGAACCGAGTGTGGAGGTGTCGATGCCGGAGCTGCCCGACAGCACCAGCTGGTCGCGGGGCACCACGTCGTCGAGCAGTTCGGCGAGGATCCGTTGCGCGACCCCGTCTCCGTAGGCGGGGGAGGTGTCGACGAGCGTGCCGCCCACATCGACGAAGGCCGACAACTGGGCTGCGGCCTCGTCGCCGTCCGTTCCGCGACCCCACGTCAAGGTGCCCAGGCCGAGCCGTGAAACCCGCAGGCCGCTCGCACCGACTGTCCTGTATTCCATAACCGTCCGCGTTTCCTCCCGACACGACGGGACGTCGCCGCGCTCGGCCACGACCCCGGTACTGCACCCTAATGCGCGACAGGTGCGTGGCAGTGTCCGGCGCGCCGACCGGTCGGGTTCCACGTACTCTTCGGCGAGTGAGAACTGCTCCCTGCATCCGCGACCACCGATCCGTCCCCACCGCAGCCTCCGTGCCGGGAGCCGCCGCATGATCGGCGAATCGATGACCTGGCTGCAGACGATCGTCCTCGGCATCGTGCAGGGCCTCACGGAGTTCCTGCCGATCTCCTCGTCCGGCCACCTGCGGATCGTGTCGGAGATCTTCTTCGGGGAGGACGCGGGCGCGTCCTTCACCGCGGTCACCCAGCTGGCACCGAGGCCGCGGTGCTGGTGTTCTTCGCCGGCGACATCTGGCGCATCCTGCGCGCGTGGTTCCGCGGCCTGTTCCACAAGGAGCACCGCGCCGACCACGATTACAAGATGGGCTGGTACGTCATCCTCGGCACCATCCCGATCGGCATCCTCGGCGTGCTGTTCAAGGACGACATCCGCACCGTCGCCCGCAATCTGTGGCTCGTCGCCACCATGCTCATCGTGTTCTCGATCGTCATCGCCGCTGCCGAGTACTTCGGCAAGCAGCGGCGCGACGTGAGTCAGCTCACCCTCAAGGACGGCCTGATCATGGGTTCGGCGCAGGCGCTGGCCCTGATCCCCGGCGTGTCCCGCTCCGGCGGCACCATCTCGGCCGGTCTGTTCCTCGGTCTCACCCGCGAGGCCGCCGCCCGGTATTCGTTCCTGCTCGCCATTCCTGCGGTCGTCGCCTCCGGTCTGTTCAGCCTGCCGGACGCCTTCGAACCGGCCGGTGAGGGGCTCAACGCCTCGGGAGCGCAGTTGCTCGTCGCGACCGTGATCGCCTTCGCGGTCGGTTACGCCGCGATCGCATGGCTGCTGCGCTTCGTCGTCAACCACTCGATGTACTGGTTCGTCGGCTACCGCGTGATCCTCGGCGTGATCGTGCTGGGGCTGCTCGCGACCGGCGTGGTCTCCGCCACCTGAGAGGCTGCCGACAGGCGGTACCTCTAGGCTGGGCGCATGACGGTCATCCTGCTGCGGCACGGACGGTCGACGGCGAACACCTCGCACGTGTTGGCCGGTCGTTCCCCCGGTGTCGAACTCGACGAGGTCGGCCACGTCCAGGCGAAGAATCTCGTCACCCGGTTCGCCGGTCTCGAGATCACCGAGATCGTGCGGTCGCCGCTGCTGCGGTGCCGGCAGACGGTGCAGCCGCTGGCGACCGATCGCGGACTCGAACCGGTCGTCGACGAGCGACTCGCCGAGGTCGACTACGGGCAGTGGACCGGACGCGAACTGAAGGAATTGGTCGAGGAACCTCTGTGGGCGGTCGTGCAGCAGCACGCTTCCGCGGCGGTCTTCCCGGACGGTGAAGGGCTCGCGCAGGTGCAGTCCCGCGCAGTGGCCGCGATCCGCGAACACGACCGGCGCCTGCGCGACACGCACGGCAAGGACGTCGTGTGGATCGCGTGCAGCCACGGCGACGTCATCAAGTCGATCCTCGCCGACGCGCTCGCGACGCATCTCGACAGCTTCCAGCGGATCGTCGCCGAGCCGGCGTCGATCAGCGTCGTCCGCTACACCGACACCCGGCCGTTCGTGCTGCGCGTGAACGACACCGGTTCGGACCTGTCCGGACTCGCCGGCCCGTCCGAACCGAAGTCCGTGCCCGGCGGCGAAGTGCCCGGCGCGGTCGAGGAACCCGGCGACCCACCGCAGGGGCACCGACAGGAGACGGCACGCGGATAATGGCAGTGTCCGTCATGGCAGAGTGTGGGGACTCGAGGAGGTGTGATGGCCCGCGCGATACACGTGTTTCGAACACCTGATCGGTTCATCGCCGGCACCGTCGGTGAACCGGGCGACCGGGTGTTCTACCTGCAGGCCGTGCACGAGTCCCGTGTGGTGAGCGTGCTTCTGGAGAAGCAGCAGGTGCAGATCCTGGCCGACCGGATGGGACTGTTGCTCGAAGAGGTGCAGCGCCGCTTCGGCACGGTGATTCCCGACGATCCCGAGGTCGACGTGAGTCCGCTGGTGACACCGATCGAAGCGGAGTTCCGAGTCGGCACCATGGGTCTGGGCTGGGACGCCGACGCCGGCTCGGTGGTGGTCGAACTGCTCGCGGTCACCGACACCGAACTCGACGAATCGGTGGTGCTCGACGACACCGAGGAAGGCCCCGACGCGGTGCGGGTGTTCCTCACCCCGGTGCAGGCCCGCGAGTTCGCGGCCCGCTCCGAACTCGTCGTCTCGGCCGGGCGCGCGCCGTGCCCGCTGTGCGGCGAACCGATCGGCGCCGACGGACACATCTGCGTCCGCACCAACGGTTACCTGCGCACTCCCGGATTCGATCCGGCCGCGTGGTTCGGCGAGGAAGAAAGCTGACCGCGTGACGACGCCGGACGTGCGGAGCGTGCTGACCGACGGCGACCTCGACGTCGTCGGGCAGATCGCGCACGCGAGCAACGCGACCCTCGTGTGCGACGCGCAGCTCGGCGACACCGAGGTGCGGTGCGTCTACAAACCCGTCCGCGGGGAGCGGCCGCTGTGGGACTTCCCCGACGGCACCCTCGCCGGACGCGAGGTCGCCTCGTACCTGATCTCCGAGGCACTCGGCTGGGACGTCATCCCGTTCACCGTGCTGCGCGACGGCCCGTACGGTCCCGGCATGGTGCAGCGCTGGATCGACACGGTCGACACCGCGCAGGGCGGAACGGAACGCCTGGATCTGGTGGACCTGTGTCCGGCCGGTGCGGTCGCGCAGGGGTGGCTGCCGATCCTGCGTGCCCGCGATCTGGACGGCGCGCCGAGGTGGTGCTCGTGCACGCCGACGATCCGCGCCTGCAGCGCATGGCGGTGCTCGACGTCGTCCTCAACAACGCCGACCGCAAGGGCGGCCACGTCCTCGAAGGTCGCGACGGGCACGTCTACGGCGTCGATCACGGCATCTGCCTGCACCAGGACGACAAGCTGCGCACCGTGCTGTGGGGGTGGAGCGGCGACCCGGTCGATCCGGTCCTCCTCGCCGATCTCGACAAGCTGCTACGCCGGTTCGACGGCGGCTTCGCCGAGGAGCTGTGCGAGCACGTCACCGCCACCGAGGTGCGTGCCCTGCAGCGCAGGATCACCCGCTTGCTCGAACATCCCGTGATGCCGCATCCGCGCGGCGACCGGCGCATTCCCTGGCCCGCCTTCTGACGTCCCAGCCGTTCGCCTACCGCACGCCCGGGTGCCCGCGCGGAGCACTCCCGCGACTCCATTAGGCTCGTAGTCATGCAATCTTGGTCCGACGTCGCGATCCCGTCCGTCCCCGGTCAGGGGCCTCCGTTGCGGTTGTTCGACACCGCGGACCGAGCGGTGCGTCCGGTCACCCCGGGCGACACCGCGACGATGTACGTGTGCGGCATCACCCCCTACGACGCCACGCACCTCGGCCACGCCGCCACCTACCTGACCTTCGATCTGGTCAACCGCATCTGGCGCGACGCCGGCCACGACGTCCACTACGTGCAGAACGTCACCGACGTCGACGACCCGCTGTTCGAACGCGCCGAGCGCGACGGTGAGGACTGGGTCGTTCTCGGCATGCGCGAGACCGCCCTGTTCCGCGAGGACATGGAAGCCCTGCGCGTGCTGCCGCCGCGCGACTACATCGGTGCCGTCGAATCGGTGAACGAGGTCGTCGAACTCGTCGAGAAGCTCGTCGCCTCCGGTGCCGCCTACATCGTCGAGGACGCCGAGTACCCCGATGTCTACTTCCGGACCGACGCCACCGAGCAGTTCGGCTACGAATCCGGCTACGACCACGACACGATGATGCGGTTCTTCGCCGAGCGCGGCGGCGACCCGGAGCGCCCCGGCAAGCGCGACCCGCTCGACGCGCTGCTGTGGCGTGCTGCGAGC
>LATQ01000001.1:174623-177000 GCA_001017865.1 Rhodococcus sp. IITR03 | reverse complement strand
GGCGAGCACGACGAACGCCCATCGCCAGCTCACCTCGGCGGCGAGCCGCCGATCAGCGGGGCGACGGTCTGGCCGGCGGCCTGCATCGCCCCGAACAAGCCGAGCGCACGGCCGAGCCTGTCCTTCGGGGTGATGACCGCCAGCGCCGCGAGCAGCAGTGGAGTGGTGAACGCGTTGGCCGCGCCCTGCAGCATGCGGGTGCCGATGAGCACCGAGAAGGTCGGTGCCAGCGCCGCGGCGATCGAGACCGCCGCGTAGACGAGATAGGCGGTGCGGACGGTGCGGACGCGTCCCCACCGTGCGCCGAGCGTGCCGGAGAACAGCATCGCGGCGGCGAACACACCGAGATAGGCGGTGACGGTTGTCGCAGCGGTGCCGGTGGACACACCGGTGTCGGTGCCGATCTCCGGCAGCATCGACACGACGACACTGCCGCCGAAGGGACCGAGGAATCCCCCCGCGTACAGCGCCGTGCGCTGCAGCGGTTCGCGCAGATCCCTCACCTGTTGAAGCCGCCGGGACCCCGTCGCCGCAGATAGCGTTCGAACTCGGCGGCGAGGGCGTCGCCGTCGATCTTGGCGATGACCTCGGAGATGTCCTCCTCGGCTTCGGCGTCGCCGCGCTCCTCGAGGGTGCGCACGTACTCGGCGATCTCCTCGTCGTCCTCGATCATGTCGGTGACGGTCTGTTCCCATTCCTCGGCGAGGAGGGGGAGTTCGCCGAGTGGCACCTCGAGGTCGAGGACGTCCTCGACGCGGCGCAGCAGCGCACGGTGGCCTTGGGGTTCGGCGGGTTGGACACGTAGTGGGGGATCGCCGCCCAGAAGGACACGGCGGGGATACCCGCGCGCACGAAGGCATCCTGCAGCACGCCAGTGATACCGGTGGGTCCTTCATAGCGGGAGGTCTGCAGCTTGAAGCGTTCGGCAGCCTCGGAGCTGTAGGCGGTGCCGGTCACGGTACCGGGCGGGTGTGCGGGGTGTCGGCGAGCAGTGCGCCGAGCAGGACGACGGTGTGGACCTCGAACTCGTCGACGAGTTCGATGATGGCGTCGCAGAAGCTGCGCCAGCGCATGCTCGGCTCGATGCCGTGCAGCAGGACGACGTCGCGGTCGCTGCCGGGCGGGGAGCACAGCGACAGTCGGGTGGTGGGCCAGTCGATCTCGCGGGTGACGCCGTCGACGAGACGGACCTGTGGCCGGTTGACCTGGTAGTCGTAGTACTCCTCGGAGTCCAGCTCGGCGAAGGGCTCGGCGTCCCAGATCAGCTCGAGGTGTTCGACGGCGCCGCTGGCGGCGTCGCCGGCGTCGTTCCACCCCTCGAAGGCGGCGACGAGCACCGGATCGCGCAGGACGGGGACGTCCTGGTCCGGGGTCTCGGGATACTCGGGTGTACTCACTCGTCCAGCCTACGACCCGGCCCGATCCGGGCGCCACTAGTCTGAAGGGCATGTCCACCCCACTTCATTCTGTCCTGCTCGATGCGCTGACCCAGCGCGTTGTCATCGGAGACGGGGCGATGGGCACCATGTTGCAGGCCGCGGATCTCTCGCTCGACGACTTCCGCGGTTTGGAGGGGTGCAACGAGATCCTCAACGAATCTCGTCCCGATGTGATCCGGGGGATCCACCGGGCGTACTTCGAGGCCGGCGCGACGTCGTCTCGACGAACACCTTCGGCTGCAACCTGCCCAACCTCGCCGACTACGACATCGCCGACCGCATCCGTGAGCTGTCCGAGCTCGTACCCGCCTCGCCCGCGAGTCGCCGACGAGATGGGCCCCGGTGCCGACGGCGTGGCCCGCATGGTGATCGGGTCGATGGGTCCGGGTACGAAGCTGCCCACCCTCGGCCACGCACCGTTCGCTGTGCTGCGCGACGCCTACGGTGAGGCGGCACTGGGCATGCTCGACGGTGGTGCCGACGCGATCCTCGTGGAGACCTGCCAGGACCTGTTGCAGGCGAAGGCCGCGATCATCGGCAGCAAGCGGGCGATGGAGGAGGCCGGTCGCCGGATCCCGATCGTCACCCACGTGACGGTGGAGACCACCGGCACGATGCTGCTCGGTTCCGAGATCGGTGCCGCGCTGACCGCCCTCGAGCCGCTCGGCATCGACCTGATCGGGTTGAACTGCGCGACCGGTCCGGCGGAGATGAGCGAGCACCTGCGGTATCTGTCGCAGCACGCGACGATCCCGGTGTCGGTGATGCCGAATGCGGGTCTGCCGGTGCTGGGCGCGAACGGCGCCGAGTACCCGCTGCAGCCGGAGGAGCTCGCCGAGGCCCTGGCCGGTTTCGTCTCCGAGTACGGGCTGACCTTCGTCGGTGGCTGCTGCGGCACGACCCCGACGCACATCCGGCAGGTCGCCGAGGCGGTGCGC
>LATQ01000001.1:167435-174523 GCA_001017865.1 Rhodococcus sp. IITR03 | reverse complement strand
CGAGGCGGTGCGCGGGGGTGCAGCCGGCGCCGCGCGCCGCGCAGCCGGAGCCGGGTGTGTCGTCGCTGTACACCTCGGTGCCGTTCGAGCAGGACGCGTCGATCCTGATGATCGGTGAGCGCACCAACACGAACGGGTCGAAGGCGTTCCGTGAGGCGATGCTCGCCGCGGATTGGCAGAAGTGCCTGGACATCGCGAAGGACCAGATCCGCGACGGTGCGCACATGCTGGATTTGAACGTCGACTACGTCGGGCGCGACGGGGCGGCGGACATGGCGGTGCTGGCGTCGCGGTTCGCGACGTCGTCGACGTTGCCGATCATGATCGACTCGACGGAGCCGGACGTGATCAAGGCGGGCCTCGAGCATCTCGGTGGTCGCTGCGCGGTGAACTCGGTGAACTACGAGGACGGTGACGGTCCGGGTTCGCGGTTCGAGCGGATCATGGAGCATGTCGTCGAGCACGGCGCGGCAGTGGTCGCGTTGACGATCGACGAGGAGGGCCAGGCCCGTACCGCCGAGCACAAGGTGCGCATCGCCGAGCGGCTGATCGCGGATCTGACCGGTAAGTGGGGGTTGTCGCCGCAGGACATCATCGTCGATGCGTTGACCTTCCCGATCTCGACGGGTCAGGAGGAGGTGCGGCGCGATGCGATCGAGACGATCGAGGCGATCCGCCGCATCCACGAGGCGCATCCGGAGGTGCACTTCACCCTGGGTATCTCGAATGTGTCGTTCGGTCTGAATCCGGCGGCGCGGCAGGTGCTGAACTCGGTGTTTCTGAACGAGTGCACCGAGGCGGGGCTGGACACGGCGATCGTGCACGCGTCGAAGATCCTGCCGATGGCGCGGATCCCGGAGGAGCAGCGGCAGGTGGCGCTGGATCTGGTGTACGACCGGCGCAGGGAGGGTTACGACCCGCTGCAGAAGCTGATGGAGCTGTTCGAGGGGGTGTCGGCGGCGTCGGCACGCGAGTCGCGGGCGCAGGAGCTGGCGGCATTGCCGTTGTTCGAGCGGCTCGAGCGGCGCATCGTCGACGGGGAGCGCAACGGTCTCGAGGACGATCTGACCGAGGCGATGAAGACCACTCCGCCGCTGGCGATCATCAACGACACGCTGCTGTCGGGCATGAAGACGGTCGGTGACCTGTTCGGGTCGGGTCAGATGCAGTTGCCGTTCGTGCTGCAGTCCGCCGAGGTGATGAAGACCGCGGTGGCGTTCCTGGAGCCGCACATGGAGTCGACCGGCGACGAGGGCAAGGGCCGGATCGTGCTGGCGACGGTCAAGGGCGATGTGCACGACATCGGCAAGAATCTCGTGGACATCATCCTGTCGAACAACGGCTACGAGGTGGTCAACCTCGGCATCAAGCAGCCGATCGCGACGATCCTCGACGCGGCGGTGGACAAGCGCGCCGATGTGATCGGCATGTCGGGTCTGCTCGTGAAGTCGACGGTGGTGATGAAGGAGAATCTCGAGGAGCTCAACGCTCGCGGGGTCGCCGAGCAGTTCCCGGTGTTGCTCGGTGGTGCGGCGCTGACCCGCAGCTACGTCGAGAACGATCTGGCGGAGGTCTACGAGGGCAAGGTGTCCTACGCTCGCGATGCGTTCGAGGGTCTGTCGTTGATGGACCGGGTCATGGCCGAGAAGCGTGGTGAGGGTCCGGCGCCGGACAGCCCGGAGGCGATCGAGGCCGCGCGCAAGGCCGCCGAGCGCAAGGAGCGGCACGAGCGCAGCAAGCGGATCGCGGAGAAGCGCAAGGCCGCGGAGACGCCGGCGGAGATCCCCGAGCGCAGTGATGTCGCGAAGGATCTGCGGTGCCGACGCCGCCGTTCTGGGGCACCCGGGTGATCAAGGGCATCCCGCTGGCGGACTATGCGGCGCTGGTCGACGAGCGTGCGCTGTTCCTGGGGCAGTGGGGCCTGCGCGGGCAGCGCGGTGGCGACGGCCCGAGCTACGAGGAGCTCGTGGAGATCGAGGGCCGGCCGCGGTTGCGGTACTGGCTGGACCGGTTGGCGACCGAGGGCATCCTGCAGCACGCCGCGGTGGTGTACGGCTACTTCCCGGCGGTGTCCGAGGGTGACGACGTGGTGGTGCTGGCCGAGCCGCGTCCGGATGCTCCCGAGCGTTACCGGTTCACCTTCCCGCGGCAGCAGCGTTCGCGGTTCCTGTGCATCGCCGATTTCGTGCGGTCGCGGAGGATGCGCTCGCGTCGGGTCAGGTGGATGTGTGGCCGTTCCAGTTGGTGACGATGGGGCAGCCGATCGCGGACTTCGCGAACGAGCTGTTCGCGTCGAATTCGTACCGCGACTATCTCGAGGTGCACGGCATCGGTGTGCAGCTGACCGAGGCGCTGGCCGAGTACTGGCATCGGCGGGTGCGGCAGGAGCTGGCGTTCGCCGAGGGCGGCACGGCGGCGGACGAGGATCCTGAGGAGGTCGCGGAGTACTTCAAGCTCGCCTACCGCGGCGCCCGGTTCGCGTTCGGTTACGGCGCGTGCCCGAATCTCGAGGACCGCATCAAACTGGTCGAGCTGCTCGAACCCGAGCGGATCGGGGTGGAGCTGTCGGAGGAGTTGCAGTTGCATCCCGAGCAGTCCACCGATGCGTTCGTGCTGCACCACCCGGAGGCGAAGTACTTCAATGTCTGATCGGGTGGAGGCGCCGCTCGCGGTGCAGACCGGTGCGCTGCGGGCGGTGCTGTGGGACATGGACGGCACCCTGCTCGAATCGGAACGCTTGTGGGACATCGGGATGCACGAGTTGTCGTTGCATCTCGGTGGGCCGATGAGCGACGAGACCCGCATCTCCACGATCGGTGGGCCGATGGATCTGGCGGTGCTGCGCACCTTCGCGGGCTGGGTCTCGAACCGACCCCGGACGAGGCGGCGGCTGCGGCGGCGTGGCTGACCGACTACATGGGCCGGTTGTTCGCCGACGGGTTGTCGTGGCGGCCCGGCGCGCAGGCGGCGCTGTGCACCGTCCGCGAGGCCGGGTTGGGGTCGGTGCTGGTGACCAACACCGAGCGAGCGTTGTGCGAGGTGGCCCTCGAGACCCTGGGCCGCGAGCATTTCGATCATTCGGTGTGCGGTGACGAGGTGCCGGCCGGCAAACCCGATCCGGCGCCCTACCTGCGGGCCGCGGAGTTGCTCGGTCTGGATCCGGTGCAGTGTCTGGCGGTGGAGGATTCCCCGACCGGGGCGGCCGCGGCGGATGCGGCCGGGTGCACGGTGCTGGTGGTGCCGTCGCTGGTGGATGTGCCCGGCTCGGAGCGGCGGGTGTTCCGGTCCACGCTCGAGGGGTTGAGCGCCGAGGACCTACACGAACTGCACGGTGCGGGGGTGCCCTGAGGTGGCGGTCCCGAAGATCGTGCTGTTCTACAAGTTCACCCCGCTGCCCGACCCGGAGGCGATCCGGTTGTGGCAGCACACCCTCGCGTCGTCGCTGGGGTTGACCGGGCGGATCCTCATCTCGGAGCACGGCATCAACGGCACCGTCGGCGGTGACATCGCCGACGTGAAGAAGTACGTCCGTGGGTTGCGCGGCTATGCGGCGTTCAAGGACACCGACATCAAGTGGTCCGACGGCACCGGCGACGACTTTCCGCGCCTGTCGGTGAAGGTGCGCCCGGAGATCGTGACCTTCGGGGTGCCCGACGAGGTGAAGGTCGACGAGAACGGCATCGTCGACGGCGGCACCCATCTGTCGCCGCACGGCGTGCACGAGCTGGTCGCCGAGCGCGGCGACGAGGTGGTGTTCTTCGACGGCCGCAACCGCTTCGAGGCGCAGATCGGCCGGTTCCGGGACGCGATCGTGCCGGACGTCGCCACGACCCGCGATTTCGTCGCCGAGCTCGACAGCGGACGCTACGACCATCTCAAGGGCCGCCCGGTGGTGACCTACTGCACCGGTGGGGTGCGCTGTGAGGTGCTGTCGGCGTTGATGCGCAACCGCGGGTTCGAGGAGGTCTACCAGCTCGACGGCGGCATCGTCCGTTACGGCGAGACCTTCGGCGACGAGGGCCTGTGGGAGGGTTCGCTGTACGTCTTCGACGGGCGGATGAACGTCGAGTTCAGCGCCGAGGCGACGGTGATCGGCCGCTGCGCCTGTGCGGGACGCGACCTCGCGGTACCGGAATCATCCGGACCTCCGTGGCCGGGAGTTGACCCTGGTGTGCGAGGGCTGCGTCCCGGGCCCCGTGGAGGCGTAGACCGGTGCGTGCTGCACCGCTGCCGGTGCGTGACGGGCTCGGCCCCGACCGCATCCGGATGCCGCCGACGTCGACGCGGCCACGATCGTCGAGTTCCTGCAGGCCGGCCATCCCGAGGAGGACTGGGCGGCGCACATGGCGGCGGGGGAGCTGGTCGACGAGCACGGCCGCCGCATCGATGCGCGCACGCCGTATCAGCGACGCGGTTCGTGTACTTCTACCGTGATCCGGCGCCGGAGGTGCCGGTGCCGTTCCCGGTGCACGTGCTGCATCGGGAGGACGGTCTCGTCGTCGTCGACAAGCCGCATTTTCTGGCGACGATCCCGCGCGGCGCGCACATTCGCGAGTCGGTGGTGGTGCGGTTGCGGCGCGAGCTGGAGTTGCCGCATCTGGTGCCGGTGCACCGGCTCGACCGGATGACCGCCGGGGTGCTGCTGTGCACGACGGACCCGGCGTGGCGGCGGCCCTATCAGGAGCTGTTCGAACGGCAGCGGGTGCGCAAGGTATATGAGGCGGTCGCCGGTTATCGGCCCGACCTGTCGTTCCCGCAGGTGGTGCGCACCCGGATCGTCAAGCGGCACGGGGAGTTGACGGCCGAGCAGTTCGCCGACGAGCCGAATTCGGAGACGCGCATCGAGCTGGTCGAGCGGCGGGGGGAGCTGGCCCGTTACCGGTTGTTCCCGCGCACCGGTCGCACCCACCAGTTGCGGCTGCATCTGGCGTCGTTGGGGGTGCCGATCGTGGGGGACAACTTCTATCCGCGGTTCCGGCGGCGCCGCGCGGACGATTTCACCGATCCGCTGCGGTTGCTGGCGCGGTCGCTGGAGTTCACCGATCCGATCAGCGGGGTGGCGCGGCGGTTCGTCAGCGGGCGCGAACTCGAGTTCTGAGCGGGTGTCGGTGTCCTGGCTGCGGGCCGGTGGCGGGCATGAAACAATCGACCCCTGTGAAGACCTTCGATTCCCTGTTCGCCGAGCTGTCCGAACGCGCCGCGACCCGCCCCGAGGCTCCGGCACCGTCGCCGCCCTGGACGCCGGCGTGCATTTCCAGGGCAAGAAGGTACTCGAAGAGGCCGGTGAGGTGTGGATCGCCGCCGAGTACCAGTCCGACGAGGAACTGTCCGAGGAGATTTCGCAGCTGCTGTACTGGGTGCAGGTGCTGATGGTGGGGCGGGGTCTGAAGCTCGAGGACGTCTACAAGCATCTGTGACGGCCGGTGGCCCGCTGTGTCGGTGCCGCCGTCCGTGCCCTGTAGATCCCTTCCTCGCTTCTGCTCGTCGTTCGAAAGGACCCCATCCGTCATGCTGCGCGTCGCAGTCCCCAACAAAGGTTCGCTGTCCGAGTCCGCCGCCGAGATCCTGCAGGAGGCCGGCTACCGTCGGCGCACCGATTCGCGGGATCTGACGGTCATCGACCCGGTCAACGACGTCGAGTTCTTCTTCCTGCGGCCGAAGGACATCGCGATCTACGTCGGTTCCGGCGAGCTGGATCTGGGGATCACCGGCCGCGATCTGTCGATGGATTCGGGGGCTCCGGTCACCGAGCGGCTGTCGCTGGGCTTCGGGTCCTCGCGTTTCCGGTACGCCGCGCCGAAGGGCCGCGACTGGTCGGTCGAGGATCTGCAGGGTCTGCGCATCGCCACCTCGTACGCGAATCTGGTGCGTCGTGATCTCGCCGCCCGCGGCATCGAGCCGAGGTGATCCGGCTCGACGGTGCGGTGGAGATCTCCATCCAGCTCGGCGTCGCCGACGCGATCGCCGATGTGGTCGGCTCGGGCCGGACGTTGCGGCAGCACGATCTCGTCGCCTTCGGCGAGTCGCTGTGTGATTCGGAGGGTGTGCTGATCGAGCGGGAGGGTTCGGATCGCTCGGATCGGGCCCGCAACCAGTTGATCGCCCGCCTCGAGGGTGTGGTCTTCGCGCAGCAGTACGTGATGATCGACTACGACTGCCCCAAGCACCTGCTCGACCAGGCCGTGCAGGTCACGCCCGGTCTCGAGTCGCCGACGATCTCGCCGCTGGCGAACGAGAACTCGGTGGCGGTGCGGGCGATGGTGCCGCGCAAGGGCCACAACGCGGTGATGGACCAGCTCGCCGAGATCGGTGCCCGCGCGATCCTCGCGTCGAACATCCGCTCGTGCCGGGCGATGCGCGCCCCCGAATAGACGCGCACCGTTCCCGACATCTTCCGGTGCAGCCCCGCTGATCAGCGGGGCCGCACCTGCACGTTCTGGGTGATGCGGCCGAGCGCGCCGGTCTCGTCGTAGAGCAGACCGGCGGTCATGCCGATCCCGTCGGGTCCGACGGACATCTCCGCGGCGATCCCCACCCAGTCCTGTTCGCGGAACTCGGGGGCGCGGAACAGGTGCACGGTCAGTTCGGTGTTGAGGAAGGTGTACTCGCGGGCGTCGAGTTTGGAGCCGACACCGTTGGCGACGTCGGCGACGCTCATCAACCGGTCGAGTCCGCTGGGGGTTTCGCCTTCGACGAGGGCGATCTCGCTGCGCATCCACGCCGACGACAGGCCGGGAGCGCCGAAGGGGACGATGATGCGCCAGTCGACGGTGCCGATGTAGCCGCCCTTCCAGGCAGGGTGCGGGGCACTGGCTTCGAGGTGACCGGGGGCGGGCAGCGGGGTCTCCGAGGTATGCGCGACCTGCGGCAGGTCGACGGTTTCGAGGCGCCAGCCGGTGCCGCGCGCGACGCGCGGTCGGTGCCGTCGGGGGTGGTGGCCCACAATTCGGCGACGACCAGTCGATGCCGGCGAACGGGTCGTTCGATGTGGGTGCGCACCTCGAGGTCGGTGAGCGGGACGGGGCCGAGCAGTTCGACGGTGAGCCGGCTCAGGCGGGTGTCGGGGCGGGGCCGGTGCCGTTCGATGG
>LATQ01000001.1:163349-167335 GCA_001017865.1 Rhodococcus sp. IITR03 | reverse complement strand
CCGGTCCGTCGAGGCCGAACAGCGCTTCGAGGGCGGCGTGGACGACGGTGCCGCGCGCCTGGGCGCGGGTCGGGGGTGTGGTGAGCCGGTCGACGGCCTTGAAGCGGTAGAGCAGCGGGCAGCGGGTGAAGTCGGCGGCCGGGAGGGGGACAGGGCGACCGGCCGCACTGTGTCGGTGGGGGGTGTGGGCGCAGCTGTGGTCACACCTGGCAGGCTAGGACGCGGGTCCGACACGGTGTCGGACCCGCGTGCCCGATCCCGGGTGCGGGGCTGGAACGAAGGTGGACACGGCGATGGCAGTAGGCGGACTCGGGCGCAGCGGACCCTTCCAGGTGGGGGACCGGGTGCAGTTGACCGACGCCAAGGGCCGCAAGTACACCGTGGTGCTCGAACCGGGCAAGGAGTTCCACACCCATCGCGGCGGGATCCTGCACGACGACCTGATCGGCACCGACGAAGGTGTGGTGGTCACCTCCACCAACGGCACCCCCTATCTGGCGTTGCGTCCGCTGCTCGTCGACTATGTGATGTCGATGCCGCGCGGTGCGCAGGTGATCTACCCGAAGGACGCCGCGCAGATCGTGCAGGAGGGCGACATCTTCCCCGGTGCGACGGTGCTCGAGGCCGGCGCCGGCTCCGGTGCGCTGACGTGTTCGTTGCTGCGCGCGGTCGGGGAGAGCGGCCGGGTGATCTCCTACGAGGTGCGCGAGGACCATCTCGAATACGCCGAGCGCAATGTCGACACCTTCTTCGGGGAGCGCCCGGCGAACTGGACGACGGTGCTCGGGGATCTGGCGGACTACGACGTCGAGAAGTACGGCCGTGTGGACCGGGTGGTGCTGGACATGCTCGCCCCCTGGGATGTGCTCGAGACGGTGAAGAAGGCGCTGGTACCCGGCGGGGTGCTCATCGTCTACGTGGCGACGACGACGCAGCTGTCGCGGGTGGTCGAGGCGATGCGGGAGCAGACCTGCTGGACCGAGCCGCGCTCGTGGGAGTCGATGGTGCGCGGGTGGCACGTGGTGGGGCTGGCGGTACGTCCCGAGCATCGGATGCAGGGGCACACGGCGTTCCTGGTCAGTGCCCGGCGTCTGCAGGACGGGGTGGAGACCCCGAAGCCGCAGCGTCGGCCCAGCAAGGGCTGAGCCGACGCCGACCGGCGGGGGTTATTCGCAGCTGAGCGTGCCCATGGCCAGGATCGAGCAGGCGCTCTCGTCGGCGATGACCCAGGTGCCGTCGATCTGCTCGAAGGTCAGCGGCATCGGGGCGCCGCCGTGCGGGCCGGCGGTCCTCGGTGGTCGCGGTGACGGTGTCGGCGTCGTTGAGCGTGGTGATCTCGCCGACGGTGCCGGTGAGCGGGTAGCCGGCGAGCACTCCGGTGAACTGGTCGAGCACGGCGGTGCGCGCGGTGCCGTTCTCCACGACCGCGGCGCGGTCCTCGGTGGTGGCGGCCGGGTCGAAGAACACGTCGATCTGTTCCTGCAGCTGCTCGACGGTGACCGCGGCGGTCACGGTGGTGCTGGTGGTCGTCGTCGCGCTGGTCGTGGTGGCGGTGTCGTCGCCGGCGTCGTCGGAGCTGCAGCCGGTCAGGGCGGTGAGGGCGGCGATCGCGGTGGCGGCGCAGAGTGTGCGAACTGGACGTGGGGTCACGGAGGAGTACCTTTCGAGAGAAACGGTCGACGCACGATATTTAGGGCAGCCTAACAGCGTGTCGGGTGTGCGGTGCCATGGCGCGTCCCACACGCGACACATGTTCGGAACACGACTGTTTCGTGTCCTCCCCCATGTGGGGCGATGTCCCGGTAGCGTGGAATGACCGACAGTGGAGGGAGTCGCTATGAGCTCGTCAGAGAAGCCGGATGCGGTTGCGGCGGCACGCGAAATCGAAGAGTTGCGCGCAGAGGTGGCGACCTTGCGTCGTCGGCTCGGCGAACCGTCCGATCAGGTACGCGACCTCGAAGCCCGGCTCGAGTCCCTCACGGTCCGCAACGGCAAACTGCTCGAGACCCTCAAGGATGCGCGCCAGCAGCTGATCACGCTGCGCGAGGAGGTCGACCGGCTGGCCCAGCCGCCGAGCGGCTACGGGGTGCTGCTCGAGACGTTCGACGATCAGACCGTCGACGTGTTCACCTCGGGCCGCAAGATGCGGGTCGCGGTGTCCCCGAATCTCGAACTCGACACCTTCCGGCCCGGTCAGACGGTGCGGTTGAACGAGGCGTTGACCGTCGTGGAGGTCGGTGGGTTCGAGCGCGTCGGCGAGATCACCACCCTGCGGGAGGTGCTCGACGACGGCACCCGCGCGCTGGTGGTCGGGCACGCCGACGAGGAACGCATCGTGTGGCTGGCGGCCCCGCTCGCCGCGGCCGCCGCCGACGACAGGACCGATGTGCTCGTCGACGACGAGAACTCGTTCACGCTGCGCCCGGGTGATTCGCTGCTGGTCGACAGCAAGGCCGGCTACGCCTTCGAACGGATCCCCAAGGCCGAGGTCGAGGATCTCGTGCTCGAGGAGGTCCCGGACGTCGGCTACAGCGACATCGGTGGCCTGGGCCGGCAGATCGAGCAGATCCGCGATGCGGTGGAGCTGCCGTTCCTGCACAAGGATCTGTTCCGCGAGTACTCGCTGCGCCCGCCGAAGGGTGTGCTGCTGTACGGCCCGCCCGGTTGCGGTAAGACCCTGATCGCGAAGGCGGTCGCGAACTCGCTGGCGAAGAAGATCGCCGAGGCCCGCGGCGACGATTCGAAGGAAGCGAAGTCGTTCTTCCTCAACATCAAGGGCCCGGAGTTGCTGAACAAGTTCGTCGGTGAGACCGAGCGGCACATCCGGTTGATCTTCCAGCGGGCCCGGGAGAAGGCGTCCGAGGCACGCCGGTGATCGTGTTCTTCGACGAGATGGACTCGATCTTCCGCACCCGCGGTTCCGGTGTGTCCTCCGATGTGGAGACACGGTGGTGCCGCAGCTGCTCGCCGAGATCGACGGTGTCGAAGGGCTCGAGAACGTCATCGTCATCGGTGCATCGAACCGTGAGGACATGATCGACCCGGCGATCCTGCGGCCCGGCCGCCTCGACGTGAAGATCAAGATCGAGCGTCCGGACGCGGAGGCCGCGCAGGACATCTTCTCGAAGTACCTGACCGAGAGCCTGCCGGTGCACGCCGACGATCTCGCCGAGTTCGGCGGCGATCGGGTCGCGTGCGTGCGGGCGATGATCGAGCGGGTCGTCGAGCGGATGTACGCCGAGTCCGAGGACAATCGGTTCCTCGAGGTCACCTACGCCAACGGCGACAAGGAGGTCCTGTACTTCAAGGACTTCAACTCCGGCGCGATGATCCAGAACATCGTCGACCGGGCGAAGAAGTACGCGATCAAGTCGGTGCTCGAGACCGGGGCGCCCGGTCTGCGGGTGCAGCACCTGCTCGACTCGATCGTCGACGAGTTCGCCGAGAACGAGGACCTGCCCAACACCACGAATCCGGACGACTGGGCGCGGATCTCGGGGAAGAAGGGCGAGCGGATCGTGTACATCCGCACCCTGGTCACCGGCAAGAACGCCAGCGCGAGCCGTGCGATCGACACCGAGTCGAACACCGGCCAGTACCTGTAGGAATCGACCCACGACAATCGATCCGCGACGGCCGGGCCTTCCCTCCTCCGGAAGGTCCGCGTCGCGGCTCTCGGGGGAGGACCGTCCATGCCGTTGCCGCACACCATGGCCCGGTTCAACAAGATCGTCACCAACCGGGTCACCACCCCGTTCGCTCAGCTGTTGCCGGGCACCGCGGTGGTCGAACATCGCGGGCGCCGCTCGGGGCGGGTGTTCCGCACCCCGGTTCTGCTGTTCACCGTCGGTGATGACCTGCGGATCGCGTTGACCTACGGCGCCGATACCGACTGGGTGCGCAACGTGTGTGCCGCCGGCGAGGCGGTGGTGCACACCCGGGGCAGGGCGATCCCGGTGCGCGACCCGCGCTCGGAACCGACCGCA
>LATQ01000001.1:159859-163249 GCA_001017865.1 Rhodococcus sp. IITR03 | reverse complement strand
CTGCCGGTGCGGTGGCGCTGCAGGCGATCGGGGCGCACGGCTATCTGGACTGCACCCCGCGGCCGCACCGCTGACCGGTGGCGGGGCTGTTCACGACCGTGAGCGTCCGGATCGCCTAGGCTCGAGGGCATGCAGCGGATCATCGGTATCGAGGTCGAGTACGGGATCTCCTCACCCAACGAGCCATCGGCGAACCCGATCCTGACCTCCACGCAGGCGGTGCTGGCCTATGCGGCCGCCGAAGGGGTGCCGCGCGCGAGGCGCACCCGCTGGGACTACGAGGTCGAATCGCCCCTGCGCGACGCGCGGGGCTTCGATCTGGCCGGTTCAACGGCCCGGCCCCGGTCATCGACGCCGACGAGGTCGGTGCCGCGAACATGATCCTCACCAACGGTGCGCGCCTGTACGTCGACCACGCCCACCCCGAATACTCCGCCCCGGAGGTCGCCGACCCTCTCGACGCGGTGATCTGGGACAAGGCCGGGGAACGGTGATGGAGGCCGCCGCCCGGCACGCGTCGAGTGTGCCCGGCGCACCGCGACTGCAGCTGTACAAGAACAACGTCGACGGCAAGGGCGCCTCCTACGGCACCCACGAGAACTACCTGATGGACCGCGAGACCCCGTTCTCGGCGGTGGTCGCGGGCCTGACCCCGTTCTTCGTCTCCCGGCAGGTCATCACCGGCTCCGGCCGGGTCGGGATCGGCCAGTCCGGTGACGAGCCCGGTTTCCAGCTCTCGCAGCGCGCCGACTACATCGAGGTCGAGGTGGGTCTCGAGACCACCCTCAAGCGCGGCATCATCAACACCCGCGACGAACCGCACGCCGACGCCGACAAGTACCGGCGGCTGCACGTGATCATCGGCGACGCGAATCTGGCGGAGATGTCCACCTACCTCAAGGTCGGCACCACCGCGCTGGTGCTCGACCTGATCGAGGCCGGCATCGACCTGTCGGATCTGCAGCTCGCCCGCCCGGTCACCGCGGTGCACCACATCAGCCACGACCCGTCGCTGCGCAAGACCGTCGCGCTCGCCGACGGCCGGGAGCTGACCGGTCTGGCGCTGCAGCGGATCTATCACGAGCGGGTCGCGAAGTTCCACGACGGCACCGAGGACAAGCGGATCCTCGACATCCTCGACAAGTGGGCGATGGTGCTCGACCTGCTCGAACGCGACCCGATGGAATGCGCCGACCTGCTGGACTGGCCCGCCAAGCTGCGGCTGCTCGAGGGCTTCCGCAACCGCGAGGGACTGTCCTGGTCGGCGCCGCGCCTGCACATGGTCGACCTGCAGTACTCGGATGTGCGCCTGGACAAGGGTCTGTACAACCGGCTCGTCGCCCGCGGGTCGATGCAGCGGCTGGTCTCCGAGCAGCAGGTCCTCGATGCGGTGCACACCCCGCCGTCGGACACCCGCGCCTACTTCCGCGGTGAGTGCCTGCGCCGCTTCGGTGCCGATATCGCGGCGGCGAGCTGGGATTCGGTGATCTTCGATCTCGGTCGCGAGTCGCTGGTGCGCATCCCGACCCTCGAGCCGCTACGCGGCAGCCGCGCGCATGTCGGGGAGCTGCTCGAGACGGCGCAGTCGGCGGCGGAGTTGGTCGATCAGCTCACCCACTGACCACCCCTGTTGCGGTGGGCGGTGACCGGATCACGGGTCGCGAGTACGCGTGTCGCCACCGGTGGACCGTTTCGCTGGGTAGGGTAGGAGTTCGAAGCAGCGGTGACCACACCGATCGTCGACCGGTGACGGTTCCGCGCCGAGTACAGGAGGAGGTCGGCGGCTATGGCACAGGAGCAGACCACACGCGGTGGCGGCGGAGACGACGACGAGGTCGTCGGTGACGGCGGTGCCGGTCAGGAGCGTCGCGAGAAGCTCGCCTCGGACACCGACGATCTTCTCGACGAGATCGACGACGTGCTCGAGGAGAACGCAGAGGACTTCGTGCGGGCATATGTGCAGAAAGGTGGCCAGTGACAGCCGAACGATCCTCTCTTCCTACCGCGAGGTGCAGCCGAAGCTGCACCTCGCGTCGCCCTTGTCGTCGTTCTCCGACCACCTGCGGATGCACGCCCCGGAGATGCTGCCGGAGAACCGGTTCCGGTTCGAACGAGGTGACCACGTGGACCTCGCCCCGCACGGCACCACCATCGTGGCGCTGACCTTCGACGGGGGTGTGCTCATCGCCGGCGACCGGCGCGCGACCATGGGCAACCTGATCGCCTCCCGCGACGTCGACAAGGTGTTCGTCACCGACAACTATTCGGCGGCCGGCATCGCCGGCACCGCGGGCCTGGCGATCGAGCTCGTGCGACTGTTCGCGGTCGAACTCGAGCACTACGAGAAGATCGAAGGGGTGCCGCTGACCTTCGACGGCAAGGCCAATCGGCTCTCGTCGATGGTGCGCGGCAATCTCGGTGCGGCCATGCAGGGCCTGGCCGTGGTGCCGTTGCTGGTCGGTTTCGACCTCGACGCCGCCGACGCGCACCGCGCCGGGCGGATCGTGTCCTACGACGTGGTCGGGGGCCGCTACGAGGAACGCGCCGGCTACCACGCGGTCGGCTCCGGATCGTTGTTCGCCCGCTCGTCGCTCAAGAAGCTCTACCGCACCGACGCCGACGAGCAGAGCGCGCTGCGCACCGCCGTCGAGGCGCTGTACGACGCGGCCGACGACGACACCGCCACCGGTGGTCCCGACACCACCCGCGGGATCTACCCGACCGCGGTGGTGATCACCGCGGCCGGCGCCGTGGCCGTCGCGGAGGAAACCCTGTCCGAGCTGGCCCGCACCATCGTGGCCGACCGCACCGCAGGAGATGCCCGGTGACACTTCCGTACTATGCGTCCGCCGAGCAGATCATGCGCGATCGCTCGGAGCTGGCCCGTAAGGGCATCGCCCGGGGCCGGTCGGTGATCGCGTTGACCTACGCCGATGGTGTGCTGCTGGTGGCGGAGAATCCGTCGAAGGCACTGCACAAGATCAGCGAACTGTACGACCGGGTCGGTTTCGCCGCCGTCGGCAAGTACAACGAGTTCGAGAATCTGCGGCGCGCCGGGATCATGCACGCCGACATGCGTGGCTACTCCTACGACCGGCGGGACGTGACCGGGCGGGCGCTGGCGAACGCCTACGCGCAGACCCTCGGCACCATCTTCACCGAGCAGCCCAAGCCGTACGAGGTGGAGATCTGTGTCGCCGAGGTCGGGCGCGCCGACACCGACGACGGCCCGCAGCTGTACCGCATCACCTACGACGGTCGATCGTCGACGAGTCGCAGTTCGTGGTGATGGGCGGCAACACCGAACCGATCGTCACCGCGCTGCGCTCGTCGTACAAGCCGGGTCTGCCGCTCGACGGAGCGTTGTCGCGTGGCGGTACCGCGCTGCAG
>LATQ01000001.1:157777-159759 GCA_001017865.1 Rhodococcus sp. IITR03 | reverse complement strand
CCGCCCGACGATCGCGCAGCAACGGGTCGGCGGGGACGGCGCAGCGCCCGGTGCGCTCGAACAGGCCCGGTCGGCGGTGCGGTAACGCTCGCGAACGATCACACCACGACCGTAGATGTCGTTGCGACCCATGGGGGTCGGGTTCGCGCGGTACTGTCGAGGTGTGCAGCGACGAATCATGGGTATCGAGACGGAGTTCGGCGTCACGTGTACCTTCCACGGGCATCGTCGGTTGAGCCCGACGAGGTGGCCCGCTATCTGTTCCGCCGGGTGGTGTCCTGGGGGCGCAGCTCGAACGTCTTCCTGCGGAACGGGGCGCGACTGTATCTCGATGTCGGCTCGCACCCCGAGTACGCCACCGCCGAGTGCGACGACCTGCTCCAGCTCGTCGAGCACGACCATGCCGGCGAGCGGGTCCTCGAGGAACTGCTCATCGATGCCGAGCAGCGTCTCGCCGAGGAAGGCATCGGCGGCGATATCTTCCTGTTCAAGAACAACACCGACTCGGCGGGCAACTCCTACGGCTGCCACGAGAACTATCTCGTCGCCCGCGTCGGCGAGTTCTCCCGCATCTCCGATGTGCTGCTGCCCTTCCTGGTGACCCGGCAGCTGATCTGCGGCGCCGGGAAGGTGCTGCAGACCCCCAAGGCCGCCACCTTCTGCCTGTCGCAACGCGCCGAGCACATCTGGGAGGCGTCTCGTCGGCGACCACCCGGTCGCGGCCGATCATCAACACCCGCGACGAACCGCACGCCGACGCCGAGAAATATCGGCGCCTGCACGTGATCGTCGGGGACTCGAACATGTCCGAGACCACCACCATGCTCAAGGTGGGATCGGCGGCGTTGGTGCTCGAGATGATCGAGGCCGGGGTGCCGTTCCGGGACTTCGCGCTCGACAACCCGATTCGCGCCATCCGCGAGGTCTCCCACGACCTGACGGGCCGGCGCCCGGTGCGCCTGGCCGGCGGCCGGCAGGCCAGTGCCTGGACATCCAGCGCGAATACCACGCGCGGGCCGTGGAGTATCTGCACCAGCGCGAACCCGACCCGCACGTCGCGCAGGTGGTGGACCTGTGGGGCCGCGTCCTCGACGCCGTCGAATCGCAGGACTTTGCGAAGGTCGACACCGAGATCGACTGGGTGATCAAGCGCAAGCTGTTCCAGCGCTACCAGGACCGCTACAACATGGAGCTGTCGGATCCGAAGATCGCCCAGCTCGACCTGGCCTATCACGACATCAAGCGCGGCCGCGGCGTGTTCGACCTGCTGCAACGCAAGGGGCTGGCGGCGCGGGCCACCGACGACGAGTCCGTCGACGCCGCGGTGAACACCCCGCCGCAGACCACCCGGGCGAAGCTGCGCGGTGATTTCATCGCCGCCGCACAGGCCGCAGGCCGTGATTTCACCGTCGACTGGGTGCATCTGAAGCTCAACGATCAGGCGCAGCGCACGGTGTTGTGCAAGGACCCGTTCCGGTCGGTGGACGAACGCGTCGAACGGCTCATCGCCTCCATGTGAGCACCGCCGCCCGTCGGAGCGGACCATCCGGTCCGATCCGATGGACGGTGATGCGGTGCCGGCGGCGCGCGGGCACTAGGGTTGGCGCGTGGCGATCTCGAAAGTCGAACGGCTGGTGAACCTGGTCATCGCGCTGCTGTCCACCCGACAGTTCGTGACCGCGGAGAAGATCCGTGCCTCGGTGGCCGGTTACTCCGAATGCGCGAGCGACGAGGCGTTCAGCCGCATGTTCGAGCGGGACAAGAACGAACTGCGCGATCTCGGGGTGCCCCTGGAGACGGGCCGGCCGTCGCGGTCGTCGACGGTGGAGGCTACCGCATCAACCGCGACGCCTACGAACTGCCCGAGATCGACCTCACCCGCGAGGAGACCGCCGCCGTGGCCGTCGCCGCCGCACTGTGGGAATCGCCGGAGCTGACCGCCGCCGCGCAGGCGCGGTGCTCAAGCTGCGTGCCGCCGGGAT
>LATQ01000001.1:156767-157677 GCA_001017865.1 Rhodococcus sp. IITR03 | reverse complement strand
GGCGCGGGCGACGTCGGTGATCCGGCAGCTGCGGATGGTCAAGGACGCCGACGAGGTCGAGGCCTTGCGCCGCGCCGGTGCCGCCATCGACCGGGTGCATGCCGCATGGTGAATGGTTGCGCGCCGGGCGCACCGAAGCGAGGTGGCTGCGGACATCACCGCCGCGATCCTCGAAGAGGGGCACACCGCGGCGGCGTTCGTCATCGTCGGTTCCGGCCCGCACGGCGCCGACCCGCACCACGAGGTGTCCGAGCGGGTCATCGAATCCGGCGACATCGTCGTCATCGACATCGGTGGTCCCGTCGAGCCGGGCTACTACTCGGATTCGACCCGCACCTACAGCATCGGCGAACCGAACCCGGAGATCGCGACGAAGATCGCGGTGCTCGAGAAGGCACAACAGACCGCGGTCGACGCGGTGCGTCCCGGGGTGCGCGCCGAGGACGTCGACGCCGCCCCGCCCGTAACCTGCTCGCCGCCGCCGGTTACGGGGAGGCGTTCGTGCACCGCACCGGGCACGGCATCGGCCTGTCGGTGCACGAGGAGCCGTACATCGTCTCCGGTAACGACGACACCCTGCAGCCCGGCATGGCGTTCAGCATCGAACCGGGCATCTACTTCCGCGGCGAGTGGGGTGCGCGGATCGAGGACATCGTCGTCGTCACCGAGGACGGCTGCGAGTCGATGAATCTGCGTCCGCACGGGCTGACGGTGCTGCCGGGCTGAGACCGACACTGCCTCCCGGAAATCGACCCGGGACACTGGCCGCATGAACCACAGCGCGCAGGAACCGTCGTCATCTTCCGCAGCGAGATCGGCGTCGAGGACGCCACCCGACTCGCGCCGGGCCGCACCGTGATCCTGGCCGCGCGTCGCGCCGACGACCTGACCGACGAGTGCGCCGGCCCTG
>LATQ01000001.1:150684-156667 GCA_001017865.1 Rhodococcus sp. IITR03 | reverse complement strand
CCGGGCGCCCGCCGCGGCACGGCCGCGAGTTCCGGTTCGCCGACCGGCGACCTGGCCGCAACCTGCGAGCACCACGGGCACCGTCACCGACCGGTACGGCACCGCCACCACTTCCGTATGGAATCGGCTGCACCCCAGGATTACCCATCGAGGTGTGTGGGCAGATCACCCCGGTCCACCTCCGATCGTGGAGGGCACCGTGCTCCGACTCGAGGTCGAGCATCTCCCCGGGAACCGGCACCCGGACCGGTGTGGCTGTGGTGCTCGGACCCGGAGGTGGTCCTCGCCGAGGACGTCGACCGGTTGTGGCAGATGTTTCTGAGGCGCTTCGATCTCGAACACACCTTCCGACTGTTCAAACAGACTCTCGGCTGGACCTGCCCGAAGATCCGTAGCTCCGAGGCCGCCGACCGGTGGACCTGCTCGTGCTCGTCGCGCACACCCAGTTGCGCCTGGCCCGGCCCTTGGCCGAGGACCTGCGTCGTCCCTGGGAGAAACCTGCACCGCCGCAACGATTGTCCCCGGCCCGGGTCCGCCGCGGTTTCCGCGCATCCACCGGGCCATGGGCTCTCCGGCCGGTGCGCCGAAACCCTCCCGGCCCGGTCCCGGACGGCCGCCCGGCTCGAAAAACGCTCGCCTCGCACCCCATCACCACGTGGGCAAACGCGACCGGATCGACGCGCAGCAACCAGCCGGGGTCGGTCAGGCAGGTTAAAAATCAAGCTAATCGGACTCGTCGAATAACGGCCGGATTCCTTCCGCGAGCATGATGTGGTTGTTGCTGGCGCCGGCTGCAATCATCGGCCACACGAGCGCGGTGTCGTCGACGACGAAATCAATGACGACGGGGCGATCGTTGATGGCGCGAGCCGCGGCGATTGTTTTCTCCAGATCGTCCTCTCGTTCGCAGCGCAGGGCGACGCAGCCGAGTGCTTCGGCAAGCAGGGCGAAGTCGGGGATGCGTCGGGTGTGGGTGGCGAGATCGACGTTCGAGTAACGGCCTTGGTAGTGGACGTGCTGGAGCTGCCGGACCATGCCGAGTGTGCCGTTGTTAATGACGGCGACCTTGATCGGGACGCCTTCGATGGCGGCGGTAGCCAGTTCCTGGTTGGTCATCTGGAAGCAGCCGTCGCCGTCTATCGCCCAGACTTCACGGTCGGGGGCGCCGAGTTTGGCGCCGAGGGCGGCGGGAACGGCGTAGCCCATGGTGCCGAGCCCGCCGGAGTTGAGCCAGGTCCGGGGTGTGTCGTAGGTGATGAAGTGTGCGGCCCACATTTGGTGTTGTCCGACTCCGGCGACGTAGATCGCGTCGGGGCCGGTGGCCTGCCCGATGGCTTCGATGACTCGTTCGGGTGCGAGAGCGCCGGAGGCCGGGCGGGTGTAGCCGAGCGGGTAATTGTCGCGTATCCGGTCGAGTTCAGCGTACCAGTCGGCCAGACCGAGACCGGCAGCATCTGAGCTGTTGATGCGGATCTGATTTACCAGGGCGTTGAGCACGTTCTTGCAGTCTCCGACGACCGGGACGTCCACGAAGCGGTTCTTACCGATCTCGGCGGGGTCGATGTCGACGTGAATGACTTTGGCCTGAGGGGCAAACGAGGTGGGCTCGCCTGTGACCCGGTCGTCGAAGCGGGCGCCGAGCGCGATGAGCAGGTCACTGCGTTGCAGGGCGGCCACGGCGGCGACGGTGCCGTGCATGCCGGGCATACCGTAATGCAGACGGTGACTGTCGGGGAACGCCCCGCGCGCCATGAGGGTGGTCACGACGGGGATGCCGGTCAGCTCGACGAACTCGCGAAGATGCGGTGCTGCATCGGATTTGATGACTCCGCCACCGACGTAGAGCACCGGACGTTCGGCTGCGGCAATCAGGTCGGCGGCGGCCCGGATCGGTCTGTGGTGCGGGCGGGTGACGACGCGGTATCCGGGCAGTGTGCGTTCCGGAGGCCAGGTGAAGGTGGTGCGGGCTTGCAGGACGTCTTTGGGGATGTCGACCAGCACCACGCCGGGTCGCCCGGTGGAAGCGATGTG
Source organism: Rhodococcus sp. IITR03 (assembly GCA_001017865.1). Next base: position 154,636 of record LATQ01000001.1, on the reverse strand, counting down.
AAAGGCGTCGGCGAGCGCCTTCGGGATCTCGGCCGGGTCGGTGACGAGCATGTTGTGCTTGGTGATCGGCATGGTGATGCCGCAGATGTCGACTTCCTGGAAGGCATCGGTGCCGAGGAGGGGACGTCCGACCTGTCCGGTGATCGCGACGACGGGCACCGAATCCATCTGGGCGTCGGCCAGGGCGGTGACCAGGTTCGTTGCGCCGGGCCCGGAGGTGGCCATGCACACGCCGACCTTGCCGGTGGCCTGGGCGTAGCCGGTGGCGGCGTGGCCGCCGCCTTGTTCGTGGCGGACGAGGACGTGCCGAACTTGGGGGGAGTCGAGCAGCGGATCGTAGACCGGCAGGATCGCTCCACCGGGGATGCCGAAGACGAGCTCGACATCGAGTGCTTCCAGGGACCGCACCACCGATTGTGCACCGGTCACCGGGACCGGTGAAGAGGGCGGATTCGTTGTCGCGCGGTCAGGTTCTACGGCGGGACCGGCCGGGGTGGTGTCGGCCGAGGCGAGCGGGATAAGGGCGGTAGGTGGGTTCACGAGGTTTTCTTTGCGGTCGCCGGACGATGAGGAAAAGCGGTTCGGTTCGTCGTGTTCGTGGTGCCGGTACGTGCGCGTCGCGTCGGACCGGGCAGCTTGGCCATACAGATTTCTCGGAGCAACGAACACGTCGAGATGTCGAGCTCGTCTGTGGGGACTGCGAGTAGGGCAAGGACACGGCGGTAGAACATGGTGGGGGTCAGGCCGAACTCGGGCAGGATGTATTCGTCTCCGTCGTCGAAGGATGACCATCGGAGCACGAAGTCGACCATGGCCCGGTCGTCGGGTGTCATTGCGTCTCCTCTCCGGCGACGGTGCCAGGGTGTTACGACAGGTCGGCTGCGGTGAATCCGTGTTCGAGGGTGTGTTTGACCGTGGTGAGGAAGCGGGCCGCGTCGGCGCCGTCGACGATGCGGTGGTCGTAGCTCAGTGACAGGTAGGCCATCGAGCGCACGTCGATGCGCAGCCCACCGTCGTGGCGGGTGGGGACAAGGCGTTCGACGACGGTCCCGGTGCCGAGGATGCCGGTCTGAGGTTGGTTGATGATCGGGGTGTCGAACAGTGCGCCGCGGCTGCCGGTGTTGGTGAGGGTGAAGGTGCCGCCGGACAACTCGTCAGGGGAGATTGTGCCGGTGCGGACGCGTTCGGCCTTGTCGGCGATCGCGCGGGCAAGTTGTTCGATGCTCATGAGGTGGGCATCGCGAATGACGGGCACCATCAACCCGCGTTCACTGTCGACGGCCATGCCGAGGTGGCAGTGCGCGAAGTAGCTCACCTCGGTGACCGCCGGATTCAGCGAGGCATTGAGCATGCGGTGCTGCGCCAACGCTGCGATCGCGGCTTTGGCAAAGAACGGCAGGAACGACAGTTTGATGCCGGTGCGCGCATGAAAGTCATCCTTGTGTGCCGCCCGCAAAGCGGCGATGGCGGTGACATCGACCTCCACCACCGAGGTCAATTGTGCTGCGATCTGGAGAGATTCGACCATGCGCCGGGCGATGGTCTGCCGGATCCTAGGTAGTTTCTCCACCGCGGTGCCACCCGAATCGGGTGTGGGTTGTGCAGCGGCCGGAGGGGTGGGGTCCGGTTCCGGTGACGACCGAACAGCAGGGGCGGTCGTCACCGGAACCGGGGACACCGCTGCGGGAGGGGACGCAGGTTGCGCAGCGGGTGCCGGTACGGAAGGAGCAGGGGCCGCGTTCACCGATCCGGCACCAGTGTCGGCATCGGTAATGACGGCCAACTCGGCGCCGACGGTGACGACGTCGTTCTCCTCGGCGAGTATGCGGTGCAGGATACCGGTGACCGGGGAGGGGATCTCGGTGTCGACCTTGTCGGTGGCGACCTCCAGCAACGGCTCTTCGGCGGTGACGTGATCACCGGGTTGTTTGAGCCAGCGGGTGACGGTGCCCTCGTCGACACTTTCTCCGAGGGCCGGCATGTGCACGATGGTGCCGGCGAGTGAGTCGGTGCTCATAGCGGTTTCTCAGTTCCTGGTGATGCTCGACCGATAACCGGTCAGGGGAGGATGTCGAGGGCGGCGGTGACGATGCTGTCGGTGTCGATGCCGTGGTAGCGGTAGACATCGTCGAGGGAGCCGACCTGCCCGAAGCGCGAGACCCCGAGGTGGGTGCTGCGCACCCGGTTGATGCCGGCGAGGAAGGCCAGGGTGTGGGGGTGACCGTCGAGGACGGTGACCATGGGGGTGGCGCGGTCGGTGGGGAAGAGCTGATCGAGAATCCAATTTTCGCCCGCGCTGCGGCCCTGGCGGGCCTGCCAGGCGTCGAACAGCAGGCCGGGGCTGGTGATGCACAGCACGTCGGCCATCACGCCGGTGGTCTCGAGTCGGTCGGCGGCGGCGAGGGCTTCGGTGATCATCGCGCCCATCGCCACGATGGTCACCTGCGCGTCGTTGCGGCGCCGGATCGGATAGCCGCCGGCGACGACCTGACGGCGGCGGCGTTCACGGGCGGCCGGGTCGGTGGGCACTGCGGCGAGGGTCTGATCGACCGGGCGGGTGGACAGCCGCAGATAGGCTGAGGTGCCGTCGGGGCGGCCCAACTTCGCGAGGGAGGCCAGTAGGGTCCATTCGACGTCGATGGCGAAGGCCGGTTCGTAGCTGATGCAGCCGGGTTGTTCGAGTCCGATCGAGGGGGTCTTGATGGACTGGTGGGCTCCGCCTTCGGCGGCGAGGGTGACTCCGGAGGGGGTGCCGACGAGGATGGATTGTCCGCCGGCGTAGATGCCGTAGGACCACGGCTCGAGCGCCCGTTCGACGAAGGGTCGTAGAGCACGCCGATGGGCAGCAGGGGCTGGCCCCAGCGGCTCCAGGTGGCGCCGAGTTCCCCGATCAGCCCGACCAGGTTGGTTTCGGCAATGCCCAGCTCCATGTGCTGACCGGTGGGGCGTTCGTTCCAGTGCATGATCGTCTCGGGATCGTCGGCGAACCAGTTGTGCCGCTCGGCCGCCGACCACACCCCGACCTTGTTCACCCAACCGCCGAGGTTGGTGGTGGAGCTGACGTCGGGACTGACAGTGACCACCCGCTGAGCGGCGTCCGGGGCTTCACGGGTCAGGTCCAGCAGCACCCGGCCGAGCGCGGCCTGGGTGGTGGCGGTGCCCTTCGGGGTGCGGCCGATATCGGTGGGAATGGTCACGTCGGGCAGCGCCGGCACCGGCTCTCGGTGAAGTCGGTCGGCGGTCGCTTGGCACAGCCGACCGCGCCGGTATCGGCGGTAAAACGACCCCACGGGTTGTGGGCGTCCATGCCGAGGGTCTCAGCGAGCTGGGAGTATTCGTCCACGGTCAGCAGGCCGAGTGGTTCTGTGGGTGGCCTTCGGTGGGCAGGCCGTAGCCTTGATGGTGTAGGCGATGATCACGGTGGGGCGGGTGTCGTCGATCTGGCGGTAGGCCTGCGAGAGGGCCTGCAGGTCGTGGCCGCCGAGATTGCGGACAGCTGCGGTGAGCGTCGCATCGTCCAGGGTGGTGATGAGTTCGGTGATCCGGGCGCTGTCGGGGCCGGTGCCGGGCAGGCGGTCGCGGATCTCGGTGGCGGTGCAGCGCAGCAGCCGCTGATACTCGGGGTTGGGCATGTCGAGGATGCGGGTGCGCAGTGCGTCGCCGCCGGGGCGGGTGAAGAGTTCTTCGAGGAGCTTGCCGAACTTGACGGTGATGACCTGCCAGCCGGCGGCGTCGAACATCTTCTCCAGGCGGCGTGCGGCGATGTTCGGGATGACCCGGTCGAGGGACTGGCGGTTGAGGTCGACGATCCACACCACCTCGCCGAGGTCGGCGATGCCGGGGTCGAGGATGGCTTCCCAGACGGCGCCTTCGTCGAGTTCGGCGTCGCGCCGACGACGGGAGTAACTGGCGCGCGGCCGGTGGCGCCGGAGGTGGGTGGGCGAGCGGTAGC
>LATQ01000001.1:146339-150584 GCA_001017865.1 Rhodococcus sp. IITR03 | reverse complement strand
AGACGGTTGCTTCGTCGAGTTCGGCGTCGCCGACGAGGGGAGTACTCGGCGGCCGCGGCCGGTGGCGCGAGGTGGGTGTCGACGTAGCGGCGGGCCATCGCGCCCCAGATCGGGGCGGTGGCACCGATGCCGACCGAGCCGGTGGAGTAGTCGACGGTGTCGGGATCTTTCGAGCGGCTCGGGTACGACTGCAGGCCGCCGAATTCGCGCAGGGTGGTCAGATACTTCTCGTCGAGTTCGCCGAGCAGGTAGTTGATCGAGTGCAGCACCGGCGAGGCGTGGGGTTTGACCGACACCCGGTCTCCGGGGCGCAGATGCTCGAACCACAGCGAGGTCATGATCGAGACCATCGAGGCGCACGAGGCCTGGTGGCCGCCGACCTTCAGGCCGGTGGGGTTGGGCCGGATGCGGTTGGCGTGGTGGATCATCGAGGTCGACAGCCACAGCACCCGTTGCCGGATCGCCTCGAGTGCGGCGAGATCCTCCGAAACCGCCGGGAATCCGGTCGGCTGGGAGATGGCGGAGTTGAAGGAGGCAGGCTGGGACATGGGGAACTCTCTTTCGAAACAACCACGCGAAAGCCGGGCAGGTCTACTGCATCCGGTGCTGGGGAGCCGGCTCGGCCGGCGAGAGGGTGAGACGCGGGCCGAGCAGGCTCGAGGAATGGGAAGGCTCGCCGGATTCTGTCTGCGGAGGCTTTCCCGGTCTGCGGGGTGTGCATACAGTCCACCAGCGGGTGTCTGTTTGCGCAATACTGGACTGTGAAAATGAGCAATATGCACTTCGATTTGAGGTGCAGATGAAAGCGAGGTTGGCACTTTGCCAAGCACACACCGGGCCGACCGGATCGACGCTCGAATCCTCACCGCGTTATCCGACGACCCGCGCGCCACCGTCATGGCGATAGCCGAACGAACCGGACTGTCCCGCAATACCGTTCAGGCGCGGTTGAGCAAGCTCGACGAGGCCGGCGCGCTGCGCTCGTTCGAGCGCCGGTCGACCCGGCGATTCTGGGTTATCCGTTGCAGGCGTATGTGCTCACCAATGTCACGCAACGCAAACTCGATCGCGTCGGCGCCGCACTCGATGCGATACCGGAAGTGCTCGAGGTGCACGGCCTCAGTGGCGTGGCGGATCTGCTCGTGCATGTGGCAGCCAAGGACGCGGACGACCTGTATCGCATCGCTGGGGACATCCTGAACATCAAAGGCGTCAAACGCACCACGACGGCGCTGGTGATGCGGGAGATGGTGGACTATCGGGTCCGGCCACTGCTCGACACGCTCGCACACTGAGCCGGAAACGAGTGGAGGACAGAGTGTTGACAACGCATCCCGCTGGCGGTGGAAGTGCTTTGGCGCCTGCTGTTCGTTCGTAGCGACCAGGTAGTGCGAGGCGGTGATAAACACCGTTACTCCCACCGCAAGCATTCAGCGTGATCGAGCCGGGGCAGTCGCTCAAACCACGGGTCTCGGCCCGGGTAACCGATATTGACTACTAGCAACGACTTCCACTGGCCGTCGGGGAAGAAGTCGGTGTCGAGGGCGGCGGAGTCGAAGCCCTCATCGGACCGGCGGCCAGGCCGCGGGCTCGGACGGCAAGGATGAAATAGCCGGCCTGCAAGGAAGCGTTGAGCTGTGCAGTGGACGACCGGGCTGCTTCGTTCGTCGCATAGAGCTGTCCGAGTTCGGGTTTGAACGGCAACAGCGTGCCCATGTACTCGTGGAAACGTGTGTCGACGGCCAGGATCGCTGCGGCGGGAGTCGACGCGGTCTTGGCCTTGTTGCCGTCGTTCATGTGGCCACCAACCTCTGTCGTCCGGACTCGGTGCGGACGAATACCACTCGCAATGGCTGGGTGTTCGCCCCCGTCGGTGCCCACCGCGTCAACTCCCAGATATCGGTAAGCTGTTGATCGGACACCGGTGTCGGTGCGAAGGTGTTCGCGGTTCGCGCGGCAGTGAACAATGCTGCGAGTGCGTTCTCGTCGACCGGTTCGAGCTGGTCGGGTACGTGCTGGTCTACGGTGTCGGTCACGGTCGTCCTCACTGGTGCTGTGTCTGACGGGCGCGGTGGAACGCGTCGGCGTAGTCGATGTACCAGTCCAGAGCGTCGGTGTCGGCGACGGTGGCCCGGTTGAGTGCGCTCTCCGCCGGGCCCCTGGATGAGCTTTTTGATGGGCACTTCGAGGCGCTTTCCGGTCCGGGTCATGGGCACAGCGGGGACGTCGACGATCTCGTCGGGCACGTGACGCGGTGACACTTCGGTGCGGATGGTGGTGCGGATCTTGTCGGTGAGTGCGTCGTCGAGATCGCAGCCGTCGCGCAGCACCACGAACAGGGGCATGTGGTAGCCGCCGTCGGGAAGTTCTGCGCCGATCACCAGCGCGTCAACGATCTCCGGAAGGCTGTCGAGAGCCTGATAGATGTCGGCCGAGCCCATACGGACACCACCGCGGTTGATGGTCGAATCGGATCGGCCGTGAATGTGGCACGTGCGCGGTCGGTGATGGTGATCCAGTCACCGTGACGCCATACTCCGGGGAAGGTGTCGAAGTACGCTTCGCGATAGCGGGCACCGTCCGGGTCGTTCCAGAAGTGGATCGGCATCGACGGCATCGGGGCGGTGATCACCATTTCCCCGACTTCGTCGGTGACGGGGTGTCCGTCGGCGTTCCAGGCTTCGACGGCAACGCCCAGGCAGGGTCCTTGGAGTTCCCCGGTGTAGACCGGCTGCAGGGGGTTGGCGCCGACGAACGCGGTGGCCACATCGGTTCCGCCGCTGTCGGATCCGAGATGCACATCGGAGGCAACGTCCCGATAGACCCAGTGCCAGGTCGAGTCCGGCAGCGGTGAGCCGGTGCTCATGATCGAACGCAGCGCGCTCAGATCGAAGTCCCTGCCGGGGGTGGCGCCGGCCTTCTCGCACACGGTGAGATAGGCGGCGCCGGTTCCGAACCGGGTGACGTTTTCGGTATCGCAGATGCGGAACAGGGTGTCCGGGCCGTCAGCGGTGGGGCTGCCGTCGTAGGTGATGATCGTGCGCCGGTGATCATGGCATCGACGAGCATGTTCCACACCACCCAGGCGGTGCTGGCGGCGATGAACACCCGATCGTCGGGACCGAGGTCGTAGTGCAGGGCGTTGGCCTTGAGGGATTCGAGGACGATGCCGCCGTGCGAGTGCACGATGCCCTTGGGCAGCCCGGTGGTACCGGAACTGTAGAGAATCCACAGCGGGTGCTCGAACGGCACCTGCTCGTACCGCGGGGGCGCCTCGCCGGTGATCAACTCTGCGAAGTCGAGGACACTCTCGGGGAGCGGTCCCGCCGGATCGAGATTGCGGACCATGATGGTGTGCTCGACCGTGGGCAGTTGCGACCGCAACTCGTCGAGCTGGGAGCGGCGGTCGATGCTCTTGTGATTGAACCGGTAGCCGTCGACACCGATGAGTACGGTCGGTTCGATCTGTGCGAACCGATCGAGCAGACCTTTGACTCCGAAGTCAGGTGCGCAACAGGACCATACCGCGCCGACGCTGGCGGCGGCGAGTACCGCGACGACGGTCGGTGCGATATTGGGCAGCACCGCAGCGATACGGTCACCGGGACGCACCCCCAGTGCGCGCAGCTGCGCGGCAAGATTGGCGACCTGAGAGACCAGCTGGATGCGCCCGAGTTCGGTGCGGGTGCCGTTCTCGTCGAGCGCGACGATAGCCGGACCGTCGGCGTAAGTATGTCGCAGTATGTTTTCCGCCCAGTTCAGTTGGGTGCCGGGAAACCACCGTGCCCCGGGCATATCTCGGTCGGCCAGGGCACTGGAGGCAGAGGCCGAGGATATGACGTCGAAATACTCCCAGATCGACGACCAGAATCCATCGAGGTCGGTCACCGACCATTGCCACAGGGACGGGTAATCGGTGGTGTGAATATCCTTATTGTCGGCGAGCCAACGCTGGTACTGGGACATCCGGCAGGCGGTGGCCCGTTCGGCGGTGGGAGACCACAGCAGTTCGGGTTCGGGACCGGACATCGGTGAGGTTCCTTAAGTTCGTAGGTGCAGTTACTTCGTGAGAGTTACGTTGAGCTGTAACCCGGGCGGGCCGGGCGAGGCTGCATAAGGTTTGCCCACTCTCGAGTGGGGCTTGAAAGGACTGGCCACCCGACCTGTCTGGACACCTCGGACCGCTGATTGAGATCTGCGCATGATCGCTTGTTTAAGGAAATGCCGGCGGAGGCGTCCATCGGG
>LATQ01000001.1:141094-146239 GCA_001017865.1 Rhodococcus sp. IITR03 | reverse complement strand
GAATGTGCCGGTTACCGCGGTGGCGGCTTGACAGGATCATTGAGAGTCCTTTCGGGTTGATGCATCGCCCGGGCGACCGCTGACATATAGCGATCGCCCGGCAAAGGCGGGGTGGACTCAGCGGGACAGGAGGGTGGCGACAGCGCGAGTCAGCTCACCGGCTGGATCGGCAACGCGATCGGCGCTGCGCCAGGCGACATGGTTGTCCGGCCGCACCAGGATCGCTCCGGCGTCTGAGATCTGACGAAGCTCGTTCCAGCGGCCGGTGGCGTCATTGTATTCGGCGCCGTCGGCGATCGTGACGGTCTTGACCCGAATCCCGAACTTCTTCTCGGCGGCATCCGCCGCGCTCACCCAGTCCTGGCCCTGACCGCCGGTGATGAGCACGAACGTGGTGTCGGGCGCGGCGAGATCGTGAGTGGAGACCCGCTGTCCGTGGTGTTCGAGCCATGCATGGGGAAGACGGTGCCCGGGTCGGCTGGTGGGAAAGTACACACTGCCCATGGGATCCCGAGGCGGCGCCTCGCTGCCGTCCGGGATCACCGCGCCGTCCTGATAAGCGAAGCCGATTTCCAGGTCGTGGGCCTGGAATTCGGTGCGCTGGGTATTGGCCACCTCGAAGGCCCGCGCCCGGCGTGTTTCCCCCATCGGGGTATCCGAGAACAAGTCCCGGAACACCTGGGTACGCAATTCGAGCGGCTGCTCGGGACTCAAACCGATACCGGCGTCGATGACCATGTGGTTGAGGAAGGTGAACATCGCCCAGTCGACGTTGCGCATCCCCACCAAACGCCGTTCGGGTTCGTACGTGTCGAGCAGGGCCGGTGCGGCGTCTCCCTGCAGGACCGCGGCAAGTTTCCACACCAGGTTGTGGGCATCCTGGATCGCGGTATTGAGACCGAGGCCGGTTGTCGGTGGGTGGCGGTGGGCGGCGTCGCCGGCGAGGAAGACCCGACCGAGCTGGTACTTGTCGGCAAGCACGCCTTCGAGAATCCAGTGACTGACCTTGTGGACCTGCGGTTCGAGATCGGGCAGCTTGAGCAACTCCCGCAGTCGGGGAACGATGGCTTCCTCATCGAAGCGATTCGGGTCATCGGGACGGAAGGTGAAGTGAATGACGAACTCTTCCGAGTGCTTACCCCAGGTCGGACCCATGGCGGCCATGGCGCCGCTGTGCCAGGAGCCGGCGCCTTCCGGGTTGACCAGCCAGGTGATCAGCACGTCGTCTTCCCAGTACTGCGACAAGTCCGCGGTGAAGTGGGTACTGACCATGTCCAGGATCCCGCTCGGACCCTCCATCGTCACCCCGAGTTCCGGGCCGACGGTCTTCCCCCCGTCCGCAGCGACCAGGTACTGTGCCCGGACGGTGTACGTTTCCTGCGTCTTCCGGTCGAGGATCACCGCATCGACACCGTCGTCATCTTGGGTGAAGGACACCAGTTCCCGATTGAAGTGGATGGACTCTGGTGCCCGCTGCTCCGCGTGCCGGCGCAGCAACGGCTCAAGACGCACCTGCGGATAATTGCTCGACAGGCACGGGCTGTCCTCGGCGTACTTGTTCTCCAGTCCGCCACCTCCGAAGGAATCGAGGGTGAACAAGGTTTTGCCATCGAGTTCACCGTCGCCACCGAGGGAGGTCACCCACCGCGTCTTGCCCATGTTCCTCGGTAGCGTACCGACCTCGTAGATCGAATCGGCGACACCATACTGTCGGAAGACTTCCATGGTGCGCTGGTTGAGATAGTGCGCCTTCGGCAGCGGGGAGGTATCGGTGTGCCGCTCGACTAGATGATGATCGATTCCGTGCTCGGACAATAGGATGGAGGTGGTCAGGCCGCATCCGCCGCCTCCGACGATGAGTACGGGAACTGTGATGTCAGACACGGGGGAGTGCTCCTGGACAAAGTGGTGAGGGGGTGGGGGCGATCGGTGGCGGCGAACCGGTGGCGCATCTCACCGATTCCGTCGCGCGACTGACGAGTTCGTCGTCGATGCCGATGAGCCGCTTCGGCTCGCGGGTGAATCCGATTCCCGCTGGGGTGCCGGTGAAGATCAGATCACCGGGACGCAACGGCACGATCGATGACAGGTAGGACACCAGAACCGGGATCGGGAAGATCAAATGACGGGTGCGGGATTTTTGCATGAGTTCGCCCGACAGGATGGTGCTCACCTCGATATCGTCCCGGTCCGTGAACTCGTCCGGCGTGACGAGCACGGGGCCGATCGGTGCGAAGCCGGCAAACGACTTTCCGAGGGAGAATTGTTGCGGCACAGGGCCGGAAAGCTGCAAATCACGTTCGGAGAGGTCCTGCCCGAGTGTGAGGCCGGCGACGTACTCCCAGCCCTGCTCCGCCGGGACATGGCGGGCGTCCTTGCCGATGACCGCAACGAGTTCGACCTCGAAGTCCACCGACCGCCGGGATGCTCGATCGTGTCGTACGGTCCGGCAACGGATGCAGGGAACTTCGTGAACACGAACGGTGTGTCGGGAAGTTCGAGACCGGATTCTTCGACGTGATCGGCGTAGTTCACGCCGACGGCGAAGATCTGACCCGGACGGGGAACCGGCGCCTGCAGTTCCGATTCGATCACCGAACGGGACTCGGAGAACTCCACGGCTCGCGCCCACGAGACGAATTCGTCCCATCGCTCAAAGATCACTTGCGGATCTGCGGAAAAACGCCCAGAACTGGCGGCTTCCACATCGACCGCACGGCCGTCCTCAACGAGTACGAGCCTGCCGGATTGATTTGCCACACGCATGAGACGAGTCCTTCGAGAGACGATCGAGAATGTGTCAGAAGCCGTAGCGACCGCTGGGTCAGCTGGTCAGCGCGACCATCGGATCCGGCAGATCAGGACTGGTCTCGAGAGCCAAGTGTGGGTGGTGATCTCCGAAACCGGCACCCCCGCAGCGAGAGCTTCGCGCATCAATTCGGGGACGAACGACACGCCGACGGGGTTGGTGCCGTACTCCGGCCCTCGCATGTATTCGGTCGCTTCGTCGGGGGTGGCGAAGTTGTCGATCTGCAATTCGACGAAGTTCCCGTCCGGGTCCTGGTAGTACAGCGAGGTAGTCACACCGTGCTGAATCGGAACCTTCGGCTCGATACCTTTCGCCTTGAGCATGTCGTACCGATCGAGCAAGTCCTCCAGAGTGTCGAAGGTGTAGGCGGAGTGGTGCATACCGGCAGCCCCGGGTTACGTGCCTCGAGTTCGACGGGGGCGCCGAGCAGAGCAACACGGTGATGCTCCTCGTCGAAGGTAATAAAGCACAGTCCGTGTCCTTCGAAGACCACATGAGCGTCGAGGACGGTGCAGTACCAGTCCCGCATCTCCTCGAGACGGCTGGTTTGCAGCACAACATGAGCGAATTTGGGGGTAGAGGTCATGGTGTCTCCTTTGAAGTTGAGCATGGTCATCGGCGAGAGACCTCGGTGGACTCCGAGTGGACCGCCAGTCGGGGTCGCTCCGTGCAACGGACGTGATCAGGCACGGGAACATGCTTTATAGGGAAGCGACGGGGCTTCCGGGTAGTATTCATATTGTGGCCTCTGTCACGTGATTTGTTCCACAATTTCATCCGATGTCGCCCTGCGCGGCTACGGTCTGGAAGCCAAGAAATCCGGACAGAGTTGGTCTGTAGCCCAATAGAATCATGTGCTCACCGGGGCAGGAGCGGATCGGAAGGATGCCTAAGTGCCGCATTGGACACATGAGCTCTCTGGAGAGCGTGCACCGCAGCCCGAAGCCGAGTGGTTGAGTCCGGATGCCGAGCGGATCAGGGATGCCCTCGGGGACGGCGCGGTGAGCTGGTCGGTCGAGGTCGGCCAGGACATCGCCGCCAGGATTGCTCAGAGGATTCCAGTTCTCGCCGACGAGGCAGCCGCCGTGGAGGCAGTGCGTCGCGCCACCACCTCCACCACACTGCGCGCACTGATGTTGGTGGCCGGTCTCGGCGAGTCCGATACCACACTGGCCAGCGCCGAAGTGGGGGAGATTGCTCGGGACTTCGCTCGTCGAGGTATGGAACTCGATGATCTGCTGCGTGCTATTCGGGTAGGGTACGCCGTGCTGGCTGCGGCGCTGCTCGATGCGGCACGGTTGCTGCTCCCACCCGCAGAGAGCAGTGCCGAACTTCGGCGGATTTCTGTGTTGCTCTTCGAGGTACACGACGACTTCACTGCGGTGGCTGCTTCGGCCTTTATCGAGGAACAGAGTGTCTGGGCCGCGGGGGTGTCTGCAGCCCGATTCGATGTGGTGAACCAGATCCTGAATGCCGAGGACATCGATCGGGTCCATGCCGAGAAGGTGCTCGGGTATCCGCTGTCGGGTCCGCATGTCGCGCTCGTTGCCTGGACTGGTCCACACTCACCCCGGGATCTGCGCGCAGTAGTGGATACGGTGCTGCGGCAATGGGGCATACTGTCGGCCTCGCTGGTGCTTCCGGTAGGCCTTCAGTCGGTGTGGGCATGGGGAGCGGTCATCCCGCCCGGCTCCCGCTCGCGCAGCGCGTTGCCGGAGTTCGATGACACCTTCGTGGTCGTCGGAGGGCCGGGTGCCGGGGAGGAGGGTTTCCGGCAAAGTCATGTCGAAGCCAAGGCGGTCGAACGATTGATCCGCCTTCGCGCCCGGCAGGTGCCGTGCACCGTTGCGCACGAAGACGTGGCACTCGAGGCGCTACTGCTCGCGGAGCCGGACGCAGCGCAGCGGTTCGCCTCCCGACTTCTCGGCCCCCTCGCGCAACCGGAATCTCGCATGGTTGAGCTTCGCTCCACTCTCCGGCGTTATCTCGATATGGACCACAGCTTGGCGAAGGTCGCCGCAATAGAGCACATATCGAAGAACACGGTGACCTACCGCGTCAACAAAGCGTTGGAACTGTGCGGGTACTCGGATGAAACGACCACCGATCTGCGTGCCGCACTCCGCATCCACGAGTGGCTTGCCGGAGCCCTCTAACTTGAGCTCATCGGTGAGCGTCGTACTTTGCGTCGATAAGAGCGGCCGGCAATTGATGCTCACTCGAGTCGACGAGTGGTTGGCCGGGTCGGCCAGCGGTAGTGGGTGCGCGCTTGGTTAATAGCATGTCTCTTATGGCGGGGATCTTCTGTGCGGCATAATGCACCATCGTGGCAGATG
>LATQ01000001.1:117276-140994 GCA_001017865.1 Rhodococcus sp. IITR03 | reverse complement strand
GCGACGACGCGCACGCCGGCGACGCCGACATCACCAGCCCGATGCCCGGCGCCGTCATCGCGGTGTCCGTCGCATCCGGCGACACCGTCACGGCCGGGCAGACGCTCGTCGTCGTCGAGGCCATGAAGATGGAACATTCGCTCACCGCCCCCATCGACGGCACCGTCGAACTGTTCGCGGCCGCCGGTGAGCAGGTCAAGGTCGATCAACTTCTCGCGCGGGTCACCCCGCACGCCGACACGGAAGAGGCACAGTCATGACGGAATACCTGGCCACCGGCCAACTTCCCGACGAGTACGAGCAGCTGCGCAAGACCGTCGCGGACTTCGCCCGCACGGTGGTCGCGCCGGTCGCGGCCAAGCACGATGCCGAGCATTCGTTCCCCTACGAGGTCGTGCAGGGCATGGCCGAGATGGGCCTGTTCGGCCTGCCGTTCCCCGAGGAATACGGCGGCATGGGCGGCGACTACTTCGCGCTGTGCCTCGCACTCGAGGAACTCGGCAAGGTCGACCAGTCCGTCGCCATCACTCTCGAGGCCGGTGTCTCGCTCGGTGCGATGCCGATCTACCGCTTCGGCAACGAGAAGCAGAAACAGGAGTGGCTGCCGCAGCTCGCGAGCGGTCGCAACCTCGCCGCCTTCGGTCTCACCGAGCCGGGTGCGGGCAGCGACGCCGGAGGCACGAAGACCACCGCCAAGCTCGAGAACGGCGAGTGGATCATCAGCGGCAACAAGCAGTTCATCACCAACTCCGGCACCGACATCACCTCGCTGGTGACCGTCACCGCCGTCACCGGTGTGCGGGAGAACGGCAAGAAGGAGATCTCCACGATCCTCGTGCCGACCTCCACGCCGGGCTTCACCGCCGAACCCGCCTACAACAAGGTCGGCTGGAACGCCTCCGACACGCATCCGCTCACCTTCGCCGACGTGCGGGTGCCCGAGGAGAACCTCCTCGGCGAGCGGGGCCGCGGCTACGCCAACTTCCTGCGCATCCTCGACGAGGGCCGCATCGCGATCGCCGCGCTGTCGACCGGCGCCGCGCAGGGCTGCGTCGACGAATCGGTGAAGTACGCCAAGGAACGCGAGGCATTCGGCAGCCCGATCGGCAACAACCAGGCCATCGCCTTCAAGATCGCCCGCATGGAGCGCGTGCGCACGCAGCACGCACCGCCTACTACGACGCCGCCGCCGCGATGCTCGCCGGCAAGCCGTTCAAGAAGCAGGCCGCGGTCGCCAAGCTCGTCGCGTCCGAGGCCGCGATGGACAACGCGCGTGACGCGACGCAGATCCACGGCGGCTACGGCTTCATGAACGAATACGCCGTGGCGCGCCACTACCGCGACAGCAAGATCCTCGAGATCGGTGAGGGCACCACCGAGGTGCAGCTCATGCTCATCGGACGGGAGCTGGGACTGTGAGCGAAACCGACACCACCGTGGAGAAGCGGATCGTCCAGCGCGGCCTGTGGTTCGAGGAATTCGAACTCGGCGCGATCTACGAGCACCGCCCCGGCCGCACGATCACCGAGGCCGACAACACGCTGTTCACGACGCAGACGATGAACACGCAAGCGCTGCACCTCGACGCCGCCTACGCCGCCGAGACCAGTTTCGGTGAGCGTCTGGTCAATTCGATGTTCACGCTCTCGACGATCGTGGGACTGTCGGTCGCCCAGCTCACGCAGGCACGATCGTCGCGAACCTCGGATTCTCCGAGATCTCCTTCCCCAAGCCGCTCTTCCACGGCGACACGCTCTACGCCGAGACGAAGATCGTCGACAAGCGCGAGTCGAAGAGCCGGCCGGGGGAGGGCATCGTCACCCTCGAGCACACCGGTCGCAAC
Source organism: Rhodococcus sp. IITR03 (assembly GCA_001017865.1). The sequence goes on along the minus strand of LATQ01000001.1, from coordinate 139,151 downwards.
CAGCACGGCGATGTCGTCGCCGTCGCCGTGCGCAAGACCCTCGTCCAGAAGAGGCCCACGACATGACCTGGGAACTCCCCGGCCCCGCATGGCTTTTCTGTCCCGCCGATCGCCCGGAGCGCTACGCCAAGGCCGCCGAACGTTCCGACGTGGTGATCATCGACCTCGAGGATGCCGTCGCACCGGCCGACAAGCAGGCCGCCCGTGAGGCACTGATCGCCACGCCGCTCGACCCCGAACGCACCGTGGTGCGGGTCAACCCGGTGGGCACGGCCGACCACGAGGCCGATCTCGAGGCGCTGCGCCGCACGTCGTACACGCGGGTCATGCTGCCCAAATGCGAGAGCGGCGACGAGGTGCGCTCGCTCGCACCGCTCGAGGTGGTCGCGCTCATCGAGTCGCCCCTCGGGGTGCTCGCGGTCGAAGACATCGCCGTCGCGAGAACACACTCGGAATGATGTGGGGTGCCGAGGATCTCGTTGCCGGACTCGGTGGCAACGCGAGCCGCCGCGCCGACGGGACGTACCGCGCGGTCGCGCAACACGCCCGGTCGGTGACCCTGCTCGCCGCGAAGGGTCACGCCCGCTGGGCGCTCGACTCGGTGTACCTGAACATCAAGACACCGACGGTCTCCACGAGGAGGCCCTCGACGCCGTGGCGGTCGGATTCGACATCAAGGTGTCGATCCACCCGAGCCAGGTCGACGTCGTCCGCCGGGCGTACGCGCCCACCCCCGAGGAGGAGGCGTGGGCGCGACGTGTCCTCGAGGCCGCCGAATCGGAGCGCGGCGTCTTCGATTTCGAAGGGAAGATGGTCGACGCCCCGGTGCTGCGTCACGCCGAGCGCGTGCTGCAGCGCGCGTCGGCTGCCGCCTCGGCATGACCGCGCGTCACCGGGGACGGTGACGCAACAACTGAGTGAGACGGTGGGCGCTGTCGAGCAGGGCCTCACCGAGTTCGGGCACACGATCGGGCCGGAACCGGCTCTCCACGCCGGTCAGACTCAACGCCCAGGTCGGGGCGCCGCGGTGATCGAACACCGCGCGCCCATTCCCCCAACTGCCCTCGACGATCAGCGCCGGATTGACGGCGTAGCCGGCCAGCCGTGTCGCCTCGATGCGCTTCTCCAGTGCGGGTCGCGCATGGTCCGGCCCCCAGTTCTCCGTGAGATCCGCCCGCGACAGATACGCCTCGATCTCCTGGTCGGGCATGTGCGCGAGGATCGCCAGCCCCGCCGACGCCACCCCGAGCGGGAACCGGATCCCGATGTGGAGCACGTGCGAACGCAGCGGGAAGCTGCCTCCTCCATCGCCAGACACACGGTCTCGTCGCCCCGTCGCGCGGAGAGGAAGGCGCTCTCGCCGGTCGCGCGCGCCAGATCGCGCAGCACGTCGCCCGCGAGATCGGTGATGTCGTAGCGCACCGAGGCAAGCGATCCCAGCAGGTAGAGCTCGGGTCCGAGGGCCCAGCGTCCCGACGCCGGATCCCGGTCGACGAGCCCCTCGTCGGCGAGCGAGCTGAGCAGCCGGTGCACCGTGGGCCGGGCGAGATCGGTGCTGCGGGCGACCTCCGAGGTCGTCACCCCTTTCGGTTCGTGCGACGAGACGGTGCGCAGCAGAGCGGCGATCCGCGTGACCAGTTGACCCCGTGCATCGGACGACATGCTCGATTCTACGTCCACTCAATGAACGCATATGGCGTCTCCGTTCGATGAACGACCAATTTCAGAGAGATTCGGACGGGCACTTGTGTTCGCCACCTGCAGGATCTTTAGTAGAAGCCGAGAATGTGACCGCGTTCATCCAGTGGACGTGATTCGTCCAGCGGAGCCCAGGCGGCTCCCCCGGAATCCGAGAGGTGAGAGTTGGCAACGAAAGTGTTCGAGACGGCGGCGGAGGCCGTCGCCGACATCCGTGACGGTGCGACGCTCGCGGTGGGCGGATTCGGACTGTGCGGCATTCCCGACATCCTGATCCAGGCCATCGCCGACACCGGGGCCACCGACCTCGAGGTGTTCTCCAACAACTGCGGCGTCGACGGCCACGGCCTCGGAATCCTGCTGGGCAGCAAGCGCATCCGCCGGGTCACCGCATCGTACGTCGGGGAGAACAAGGAATTCGCCCGGCAGTACCTCTCCGGCGAGCTCGAGGTGGAGCTGACCCCGCAGGGCACTCTCGCCGAGAAGCTCCGCGCCGGTGGTGCGGGCATCCCCGCCTTCTTCACCCCCGCCGGCGTCGGCACGCCCATCTCGCAGGGCGGACTGCCGTGGAAGTACAACGCCGACGGTTCGATCGCCGTGGCATCCCCTGCGAAGGAGATCCGCGAGTTCCGGGGCAAGCGGTACGTGCTCGAGGAGTCCATCACCGCCGACTTCTCGCTCGTGCACGCCCTCAAGGGCGACACCGAGGGCAACCTGGTGTTCAACAAGGCCGCGATGAACTTCAACCCGCTCGCCGCGATGGCCGGCCGCGTGTGCATCGCCCAGGTCGAGGAACTCGTCGAGCCGGGCGAGATCGATCCGGGTGAGGTGCACCTGCCGGGAATCTTCGTGAACCGGGTCGTGCACACCGGTGTCCAGGACAAGCAGATCGAGAAGCGCACCGTCAGCGCCGCGAAGGGAGCGTAGAAGATGACCACAGCTGTCGAGACACAGGGTTGGACGCGCACGCAGATGGCCGCGCGCGCCGCGCAGGAACTCTCGCCGGGGGAGTACGTCAACCTCGGTATCGGCCTGCCGACGCTGATCCCCAACTACCTGCCCGAGGGTGTGCACGTGACCCTGCACAGTGAGAACGGCATCCTGGGCACCGGGCCGTACCCCACCGACGACGCGGTCGACCCGGATCTGATCAACGCCGGCAAGGAGACCGTGACGGTCAACCCCGGCGCTGCTTTCTTCGACTCGGCGCTGAGCTTCGGCATGATCCGCGGCGGCCACATCGACACCGCCGTGCTCGGCGGCATGGAGGTCTCGGCCACCGGCGATCTGGCCAACTGGATGGTGCCCGGCAAGATGGTCAAGGGCATGGGCGGGGCGATGGATCTCGTCCACGGCGCCCGCAAGGTCATCGTGCTCATGGAGCACACCGACAAGCAGGCAACCCGAAGATCGTCTCGGAGTGCTCGCTGCCGCTCACCGGTGAGGGCGTGGTGCAGCGCATCATCACCAACCTCGCGGTGATCGACGTGACCGCCGACGGCCTCGTCCTGACCGAGTGCGCCCCCGGCGTCACCGAGGAACAGGTGCGCGCCGCCACCGGAGCACCGCTCACCCTTCTCTGACGACCGGCCGGTTCCGCCTGCGGAGCCACCGGAAGATCCACCGTCTCCGCGCGACCCCGGTCTCGGACTCCGTCTCGAGCCGGGGTCGCGTCGAGTTCAGGGCCGTGCGGGCCTCCTCGCGACGACGTGCCCGCTCGACCTTCCACACCTCCACCATCTCCTCGGCGTCGACCTTGTGGATCGGTACGGGCAGGCCGCTCGGGAAACGCAGGCAGTCGGCGATCCGCCGGTTGAGATCGGAGACGATGTCGCGCACCACCTTCTCGCTGGGCGCCGAGCCGACCGTGCCGGGCAGCCGCTCGATCTCGCGCCGCAACTGCAGTTCGGGCGGCAGCAGCGCCTCCGTCGACAGGCCCTCACGCGCCAGATAACTCTTCACCCACCACAGATCGTCGTCGCCGTGGTCGGGGATGGGTTTGCCGTAACCGGGCAGATCGTCGAAATCGCCCCGGTCCTGCGCCACGCGGATCTGACGTTCGATCCATGTCTCGAACGTCAGGTCCCACCGCTTGCGCTCGGTCACACATCCAGGATGCCAGCGCGGGCGCCGTCCCGGGTGCGGTGCGTGGTGTCCTAACCTGAGCCACGTGGAAGGACAGCGCGAGTCGCCGGTGCATGCCCGCCCGCCGGGCGACGGGGTGGACACCAACACGGTGCTCGGCAAGGTCGTCACCGTGCTGTGGGCGTTCACCGCCGACGACCACGTCCTCACCCTCGCCGAACTGGGCCGGCGTACCGGATTGCCGAAGGGGACGTTGCACCGCATCGTCACCGATCTCGTCGCGTCCGGCTGCTCGACAAGGATCCGGCGGGATACCGCCTGAGCGGTCAGCTCTTCGAACTGGGTCTGCGCGCCTCTCTCGAGCGCGGCCTGGTCGAGGTCGCGATCCCGTTCATGGAAGACCTGTACGAGCGCACCCACGAGACCGTGCACCTCGGCGTCCCCGAAGGGGTGGAGGTCGTCTACGTCTCGAAGATCGGCGGACATCGCCCCGCCTCCACGCCGTCCCGGATCGGTGGACGGATGCCCATGTACTGCACCGGAATCGGCAAGGCCCTTCTCGCGTTCTCCCCGCCCGAGCTGCTGGCCGGGGTGGTCGAGGCCGGGTTGGCGCGCAAGACTCCCCGGACCATCACGACACCCGGCCGGCTCGGGGCGAATCTCGCGACCGTGGTCGAGCGCGGTGTGGCGTTCGAGTTCGAGGAGTCCGCGGTGGGCCTCGCCTGCGTCGCCGCCCCGATCTTCGACGCGGACGAGCGTCCCATCGCGGCGGTGAGCGTCACCGGTCCCGTCACCCGGTTCCGTCCGGAGAAGCACGAGGGCGCGGTGAAGGCCGCCGCCGCGGGCATCGCTGCCACCCACGCCCGGCGCGAAGCCATCCGCAACCTCTGAGCCTCACGTTCCACTCACCGGAACGCGCCCCTATGCGGGTACGGACCTCGCCGCCAGGATGGTCGTAATCCATCGAACGACGAGGACGTGATGACTACCAGCTCCAACACCACATCAGCGGCGGATCGCACCCGCATCGCCGGTGCGGCGGCCGACCGTCTCATCGAGCCACACGCAGCTCCACCCCGTGCGGTCCGGTCCGCGACCTGCTCGGGGAGACCGACATCGACCTGGCGTACGCGGTGCAGCAGCAGCTCACCGACCGCCGGCTCGCCGAAGGTGCCCGCATCGTCGGACGCAAGATCGGCCTGACCTCCCCGGCGGTGCAGCAGCAGCTCGGTGTCGACCGCCCCGACTTCGGTGTCCTCTTCGACGACATGGACGTCACCGATCTCGACGAGGTGCCCAGCAAGCGCCTACTGCAGCCGAAGGCCGAGGCCGAGATCGCCTTCGTCCTCTCCGCCGACCTCGACTCGGACGATCTCGATCTCGCGACCGTCCGCGCTGCCGTGGGACATGCGGTCGCCGCTCTCGAGATCGTCGACAGCCGCGTCGCCGGCTGGGACATCAAGATCACGGATACGGTCGCGGACAACGCATCCAGCGGCCTGTACGTGCTCGGCTCGCAGACGCTCACCCTCGACGAGTTCGAGCCGATCGACGCCACCATGCGAATGTACGTCGACGACGAACTCGTCTCCGAGGCAACGGCGCAGCCTGCCTCGGCGATCCGCTGAACGCCCTGCTGTGGCTCGCGCGCACGGCACGCGAGTTCGGCCAGCCCTGCGCGCAGGGCAGGTCGTGCTGTCGGGGGCACTCGGCCCGATGGTTCCGGCGCCGCCCGGCGTCACGGTCCGCGCCGAGATCTCCTCGCTCGGCACCGTCACTGCGCGTTTCTCTTCCGAAAGCTCCACCGCACAGGAGAACTCATGACCACCAAGGTTGCCATCATCGGGTCGGGCAACATCGGCACCGACCTGCTCATCAAGATCAAGCGACTGGCCGACGCCGAACTCGAGACCGTCGCCCTCGTCGGTATCGATCCCGAATCCGACGGTCTCGCACGGGCGAAGCGCCTCGGCATCGACGCCATCTCGAACGGTGTCGAAGGACTCGTCGAGCACCCGCGCTTCGACGAGATCGAGATCGTCTTCGACGCGACCTCGGCGAAGGCCCACGAGTACAACGAGAAGGTCCTGCGCCCGCACGGGAAGATGCTCATCGACCTGACGCCGGCCGCGATCGGCCCGTACACGGTGCCGCCGGTGAACCTCACCGAGCACCTCGACGCTCCGAACGTCAACATGGTCACCTGCGGTGGCCAGGCCACCATCCCGATCGTCGCGGCCATCTCCCAGGTCACCAAGGTGCACTGGGCCGAGATCGTCGCCTCGATCTCCTCGAAGTCGGCCGGCCCCGGCACCCGCGCCAACATCGACGAGTTCACCGAGACCACCTCGCAGGCCATCGAGAAGATCGGTGGCGCCACGCGCGGCAAGGCGATCATCATCCTCAACCCGGCCGAGCCGCCGATGATCATGCGCGACACCGTGCTCGCGCTCGTCGGCGAGGACCGCAAGGACGAGATCGTCGCGTCCGTCGAGGCGATGGTCGCGAAGGTCCAGGAATACGTGCCCGGTTACGCCCTCAAGCAGGAGGTGCAGTTCACCGAGGTCACCGAGCCCATGGAGACGCTCACCGACCACACCGGCCCCCTGTGGAAGGTCGCGGTGTTCCTCGAGGTCAAGGGCGCAGCGCACTATCTGCCCGAGTACGCGGGCAATCTCGACATCATGACCTCCGCGGCGCTGCAGGTCGCACGCGCCGTGGCGGCACGCAAGAAGGATCAGGTGACGGCATGACCGCGGCAACCACTACGGCACGTGAATTCGCAAGCGACGGAACGGCGCTGTACATCCAGGACGTGACCCTGCGCGACGGCATGCACGCCATCCGTCACCGCATCACCCCCGAGAACGTCGCGGCGATCGCCGGTGCACTCGACCGTGCGGGTGTCGACGCCATCGAGGTGTCGCACGGTGACGGCCTCGCCGGTCACTCGCTGACCTACGGTCCCGGCAGCAACACCGACTGGGAGTGGCTCGAAGCCGCAGCGGGAGCCATCAATTCGGCAACCCTGACGACGCTGCTCCTGCCCGGTATCGGAACCGTCCACGAGCTGAAGCGCGCTACGAGATCGGTGTGCGGTCGGTGCGCATCGCGACGCACTGCACCGAGGCCGACGTCTCCGCGCAGCACATCGCGGCGGCGAAGGAACTGGGCATGGACGTGTCGGGCTTCCTGATGATGTCGCACATGACTTCCGCAGACGCCCTGGCCCAGCAGGCGAAGCTCATGGAGTCCTACGGCGCCGACTGCGTGTACGTCACCGACTCGGGTGGCCGCCTCACGATGGACGGTGTCCGCGAGCGCATCCGTGCATACCGGGACGTGCTGAACGAGAGCACCCAGATCGGTATCCACGCCCACCAGAACCTGTCGCTGTCGGTGGCGAACTCCGTCGTGGCGGTCGAGGAGGGCGTGATCCGCGTCGACGCGTCGCTCGCCGGCCAGGGTGCCGGTGCGGGCAACTGCCCGATCGAACCGTTCGTCGCGGTCGCCGACCTCAAGGGCTGGAAGCACTCGTGCGACCTGTTCGGTCTGCAGGACGCCGCCGACGATCTGGTGCGTCCGCTGCAGGACCGTCCGGTGCAGGTCGACCGTGAAACCCTCACCCTCGGCTACGCCGGCGTGTACTCGAGCTTCCTGCGTCACGCCGAGACCGCAGCGAGCATCTACGGCCTCGACACCCGCGACATCCTGGTCGAGATCGGTCGTCGCGGCCTCGTCGGTGGACAGGAGGACATGATCACCGACGTCGCACTCGACCTGCGCAACCGCACAGGGAACTGATCCCCGGCCGCATCGAGCCGGAACAGCCGCGTCGGGCGCGGCACGACCCACCGGTCGTGCCGCGCCCGTGTGCATGTCTAGTCGGTCAGATCCCGGTAGTCCGGGTGCTTCTCGATGAACTTGTCGACGTACGAGCAGATCGCGACGATGCGCTTGCCGCGTTCGCGGACGTCGTCGAGGGCGTGACCGACGAGCTTGCCTCCGAGTCCCTGACCGGAGTAGCCCTTGTCGATCTCGGTGTGGTCGAAGACGAGGCGGCCGTCGTCGTCGGGGTGGTACTGCGTGTACCCGACGACGGCGTCGTCGTCGCGGACTTCGTATCTCTGCTTCTCGGCGTTGTGCACCACGGTCACGGACGAATCGCTCATGGTCTTCCTCTCACCGTCGACAAGCGGGTGTGTCCCACAGCATAGAGAACGGGCCGCGGCGCAATGCCGCGGCCCGTTCTGCGGTGCCGGGTTATTCCGGCGGTGAGATGTGCTGGGCGAGATACAGCGGTTCGCCGAGCTGCTCGATCAGGTCGAGCTGGGTTTCGAGATAGTCGATGTGTTCTTCCTCGTCGGCGAGGATGTCCTCGAAGATGTTGGCCGAGGTGATGTCGCTGACCGAGCGCATGTACTCCGACCCCTTGCGGAGGCGATCGCGGGCCTCGATCTCGACCTGCAGGTCGGATTCGAGCATCTCCTTGGCGGACTGCCCCAGACGTAGTGCGCCGAGGCGCTGGTAGTTGGGGAGTCCGTCGAGGTAGAGGATCCGATCGGTAAGCCTCTCGGCGTGACGCATCTCGTCGAACGACTCGTCGCGCGTGTGCTTCGCGAGCTTCGACCATCCGCGGTTCTCCTGCATCTTCGAATGCAGGAAATACTGGTTGATCGCCGTGAGCTCGGCGGTGAGTTGTTCGTTGAGCAACTCGATGACCTTCTTGTCGCCCTTCATGGCACCTCCCGGGGTGAACCATCAGGTTTACCGCCGGGTAGGGGCTGGCTACACGGCGGTCTCGAGTTCGATGGTCTCATTCCGCTGCCGGGCCTGCCGGATGATCGCCGAGATATTGCGTACACAATTCCCGCAGTCGGTACCGGCGCGGCACTTGGCGCTCACCTCGCGGGTACAGCGTGCTCCCGCAGCCACCTCTGCCTCGATGTGGTGGTGGGTAAGAGCGTGGCAACTGCAGACGATCATCAGAGCCACCTTTCTGCGACTGAGGGAACACTCACTTAGGTTGTCCAAACCTTACATCGGCTTAGGCTAGCCTAGCTTGTGATCGTAGTCACACAAAGAGAGGGCCGGATCCGTGTTATACAGGTCCGTCCCAGGGGGTGTTACCGCAGCTACTGCTGTTGCAGGTGTTGCGATACCACCTGGTTGATCCGGTGCAGACCGGGCGAGGTGAGGCCCGGGATCTGGTTCTCGATCGTGCGCACCAGCGACGAATCGTCGAGGACCTTTTCGCTCGACTGGATCAGGACGGTGCCCGCCCCGGTGAAATCGAACTGCCGTTCCTCCCCCGACTGCACGCCGAAACGCCGCGCCCCGGCCGAGACGAACCCGGTGATCCACGATTCGTCGTAGTGGTGACTGGGGGACGGGCAGTCGGCCCAGCCGACGAGTGCCTCCGGGTCGACCCTCAGGGGCGGCTCGGCGAACATCACCGGCCCGTTCGACGACGCGAGGAAACGGCCCGTACCGATGAGGGTGAGGAAACCCGGGACGATCGACTGGTTGAGCGACAGGCCCGGTTCGAAGGCCAGCAGATTGGCCTGCCGGATCGTGAGGTTGCCGTCGTCGAGGTCGTACGAGTTGATGTCGTATCCGCGGTCGCCGATGATCAGCTTCCCGAAACCCTCGGCCACGACGTAGTCGCCGAGATAGAGCGGAGCGGAGAACTGCTGGGCCACCATGTGCAGCAGGTGTCCCTGCAGTCCGTGGGTGAGCGCGAGAACTGCACCTGGCCGTAGTACGCGATCATCGCGCCCTTCGACAGGAACCAAGCGTCTGCAGGTCGATGCAGTAGGCATAGGGGTTGCCCGGCACGTTGTCGCTGCCGCCGAAGCTCGACGGGTTCAGAACGGTACTCACAGCTTCTCCTCCGATGCCTGCACGTAGACGATGCCCTGTCCGCTGCATTCGAGTTGCATGGCCTCCCCGCCGGTGCGACCGACGTTCCGCCAGCTCATCGACGATTTCAGTTCGGTGCGGACCGGGCCGTAGGACGCTACGAACGCCTGCGGGTCGACGACCACCGGCGTCGGGCCGCCCACCTGAAGCTCGAACACGCCCCCATGGGCGAGCAGCACCGCCGCACCCTGGCCGGTCAGTTGCGTGGTGAACATGCCGGTGCCGGTCATCGCGCCGGTGGCGGCGCCGCGTAGCGCCCCGAACAGACCCCCGCCGCCACCGCCCCCACCGGAGGCCGCGGCCACCGAGACGACAGTGGACTGCAGACCGGTGGTGTGGGCGAGCAGGCGCGACGCCTCCACGCGTAGTTCACCGCCCGCGGACATGTCGACGATGTGCGTCTCGAGACCGCGGAAGCCGTAGTGCACGACACCGTCGCCCTGCGCGAGCATCGTGGCCTCGTGTTCACCCTGCAGCATGCGTCCCGCCATACCGGCGAGACCGCCGAGACCGGGAGCGCCTCCCGTGCCGCCGGGAACGCCGTGGGGGGAGAACCGGACGTTGCCGGTGTAGAACAGCATCGCGCCGCGGCGGGCCACGACGGAACCGGACTGCCGCAGGTCGACGCGCACGACCTTGCCGTTGATCTTCGTGAAGCTCATCTGTTCCTACCGTTCCGCCGGCTGGATGGAGACCACGCCCACGCCGTCCCACTTCAGGGAGAACGCCTCGCCGCTACCTTGACCGATGGCCGAGCGCCACGACACGTCGGTGACGAACGACTGCGTGAGCTGACCCTTCGCGCACACGAAGGCGTCGGGATCGACGACGAGGGGATACTGCGGCGACACCTCGAGATGGATGAGCGGGCCCCCGGCCGAGAGCAGCGCGACCTGCCCGGTCCCCGTCACCGTCGTGGTGAACAGACCCTGGCCGCTCATACCGCCGCGCAGACCCGCGAACGTCACGTTCGTGTTCAGGTTCCCACTCAGTGCCAGCAGTTGCTCGGACTCGACCTGCAGGGTCTCGTTGTTCAGCTCCAGCACCGTCACGTCCTGCGCCTGATGCGCGAAGTAGACGACGCCCGTGCCGCTGCACTCCATGAGCGAGAGCCCCTCACCCGTCGCGCGCTGCCGCAGCCCGGAGAGAACACCCTCGCCACCACCGAATCCGGCGGACTTGAAGCCGACCTGCCTTCGTACGCCACCATCGACCCCGACAGCCCGGACGGACGAATTGCTCAGGTGGGCTTCGATCACCCTCTTGGTCTTCACGACTAACCGCATGGCGGGAAACGATAGTCGGAAACGCCTTCGGTGGAGTGAACCCCGGGTAGCGGGGTTCACTCCACCGAAGAACGACAGAAGATCTACAGCCCAGATCCTTGGCGATGATCGTCTTCATGACCTCGCTGGTGCCGCCGTAGATGCGGGTCACGCGAGTGTCGGCGTAGAGGCGGGCGATGGGGTACTCGGTGATGTAGCCGTAGCCGCCGTGCAGCTGCAGGCACTTGTCGATGATGCGGCCGGCGGTTTCCGTCGCGAACAGCTTCGCGCGGGCGGCGTCGGGCACGGTGAGCTCACCGCGATCGTTGAGCTCGATGGCGTTGTCGACCATGATCTGCAGCGCCTGCAGCTCCGCGGAGCATTCGGCGAGCACGAACTTGGTGTTCTGGAACGCGGCGACCGGCTTGCCGAAGACCTTGCGGTCCTTGGTGTATGCGATGGCGTGCTGGATCGCCGCGGCCGCGGTGGCGGCAGCGCCGAACGCGATGGTGAGACGCTCCTGCGCGAGGTTCTGCGTCAGGTACGAGAACGCCTCGCCCTCCTTGCCGAGCAGATCGGCGACCGGCACCTTCACGTCGTCGAACGCCAGCTCGGCGGTGTCCGAGGCCTTGAGACCGATCTTGTGGAGCTTGCGCCCGACCGCGAAGCCCTCGCTCCTGGTGTCCACCACCAGAATCGACAGGCCACCGCGACGGTCCTCGGGGTTGTACGGCGAGGTGCGGGCCACGACGAGGATGCGGTCGGCGAGCGCACCGCCGGTGATGAACGTCTTTGCTCCGTTGAGGACGTAGTGGCTGCCGTCCTCCGAGAGCTTCGCGGTGGTCGCGATGTTGGCGAGGTCGGAACCGGTGCCCGGCTCGGTCATCGCGATGGCGAACATCAGCTCACCCGAGGCGAACCCGGGGAGCCAGCGCTGCTTCTGCTCCTCGGTGGCGTTCTGCATGATGTACGGCAGGATCAGGTTCGAGTGCACCGACGACGAACCGAACGACACACCGGCCGCCGACGCCTCTTCGGCGAGGATCACGTTGAACTTCAGCGACGTCTCGCCGCCTCCGCCGTACTCTTCGGGAACCTGGATACCGAGGAGCCCGAGTTCTCCCATGCGGTTGTAGAACTCGCGCGGAGGATGGCCGGCCTCTTCCCACTCCGGGTAGACGGGCACGACCTCCTTCGCGATGAAGTCGCGGACGGTCTGCCGGAACGCCTCGTGATCCTCGTTGTACAGCGTGCGCTTCACGCGTTGTCCTTCCAGGGATGAATGTGATTGCGGGGGTGGGCCTTACAGCGCGTAACTACGCAGCACACCCTTGCTGATGATCGTCTTCTGGATCTCGCTGGTGCCCTCACCGATGAGCAGGAAAGGAGCCTCGCGCATGAGGCGCTCGATCTCGTACTCCTTCGAGTAGCCGTAGCCGCCGTGGATGCGGAAGCTGGCCTGGGTGACCTCGGAGCAGTACTCGCTGGTGAGGTACTTGGCCATACCGGCGGCGACGTCGTTGCGCTCGCCGGAGTCCTTCAGGCGCGCGGCGTTGACCATCATCAGGTGGGCGGCCTCGACCTTGGTGGCCATTTCCGCGAGGGAGAACGAGATCGCCTGGTGCTGGGCGATGGGCTTGCCGAAGGTGGTGCGCTGCTGGGCGTACCGGGCGGCGAGCTCGAACGCGCGGATCGCGACTCCGCACGCGCGGGCCGAGACGTTGACGCGGCCGACCTCGACGCCGTCCATCATCTGGAAGAAGCCCTTACCGGGCTCGCCGCCGAGGATCGAATCGGCCGAGGCCTTGTAGTTGTCGAAGACGAGTTCGGTGGTGTCGATGCCCTTGTACCCCATCTTGTCGATCTTGCCGGGGATGGTGACACCCGGGACGACCTCACCGAAGCCGGCGGGCTTCTCCACCAGGAAGGTGGTCAGGTTCTTGTGAGGCTTGTCGGAGCCTTCCTCCGTCTTGACCAGGGCGGCGACGAGGGTGGAGCTGCCGCCGTTGGTCAGCCACATCTTCTGGCCGTTGATGACGTAGTTTCCGTCGGCGTCGCGCTTGGCCTTGGTGCGGATGGCGGCGACGTCGGAGCCGAGTTCGGGCTCGGACATCGAGAACGCGCCGCGGACCTCACCGGTGGCCATGCGCGGCAGGTAGTACTGTTTCTGCTCCTCGGTGCCGTGCTGGCGGATCATGTACGCGACGATGAAGTGCGTGTTGATGACGCCGGAGACGCTCATCCAGCCGCGGGCGAGTTCCTCGACGCACAGCGCGTAGGTCAGCAGCGATTCGCCGAGTCCGCCGTACTCCTCGGGGATCATCAGTCCGAACAGCCCCATCTCGCGCATCTGATCGACGATGGCCTGCGGGTAGGTGTCCGAGTGCTCGAGTTCCTGAGCGTTCGGGATGATCTCGCGGTCGACGAAGGTGCGGACCGTGTCGAGGATCTCGGACTGGAATTCCGTCAGACCGAGGGTCTGGGCGAGGCGGGTCATGCGGGCTCTTTCTGGGAGATGCGGATGGTGCCGGAAGCTGCGAGGGCGTCGACCTCGTCGTCGGTCAGCCCGAGATGTTCGGTGAGCACCTCGGCGGTGTCGTCGCCGTTGGCCGGCGCGGGGCGGACCTCGGGGTAGCAGCCGTCGAAGGACATCGGGGTGCTCGGGGCGTGGTAGCTGCCGATGCGCGGCTGGTCGAGCTTGTGGAACATCGGGTTGTCGGTCACGCGCGGGTCGGCGGCGAGTTCGGCGAAGGTGCGGTAGCGCTCGTGCAGGACCGAGGTACCACCGAGCGCCGTCTCGACCTCGTCGGCGGTGTGGCGCGAGAACCAGGCGCCGAACAGGCTGTTCAGCACGTGGCGGTGTTCGAACCGGGTGCCCTCGTCGCGGAAGTCGACGCCCAGGGCGGATTCGAGTGCGGCCACGGCCTCGGCGGTACCGGTGAGCTCGGTGAGGTCGCGGAAGTGCCGCGGCGTGAGCGCGACGAGCATGAAGCGTGCGCCGTCACTGGTGGCGAAGTCGGCGCCGTATGTGCCGTAGACGGAGTTGCCGACTTTCTCCCGGACGGGGCGGCCGAGCTGGGCCTCGGCGATGTAGCCGAGGTTGCCGACGGTCGCGAACGCGACGTCCTCGAGGGGGAGTACGACTTTCGTTCCTGCACCGGTGATCTCGCGGCGGTAGACGGCCGAGGCGACCGACAACGCGGCGTACAGGCCGCACGAGACGTCCCAGGCGGGCAGCACGTGGTTGACCGGGTCGAGACGTTCTCGGCGCCGGTGACCTGCGGGAAGCCGGCGGCGGCGTTGACGGTGTAGTCGACGGCGCCCGTGCCGTCGGCGCGGCCGAGGACCTGCACGTGGATCAGGTCGGGGCGGATCGCGGCGAGCTCGTCGTAGTCGAGCCACGAGCGACCGGCAGCGTTGGTGACCAGCACCCCCGCGTCGATGATCAGGTCGCGGATCAGGTTCTGCGCGTCCGGGTTACGGAAATCCGCTGCGAACGACCGCTTGCCCTTGTTCAGGCCGGCCCAGTAGATCGACTCGTTGTCGTCGGTGACCGGCCAGCGACGGTAGTCGCGCGCGGCCGATCGGGTCGACACGGATCACGTCGCGCCGAGAGCGGCCAGGGTCATGCCGCACAGGGGCGCGGCCACGAAGCTGGACACCTCGACAACGCGCACTCCCGCGAGGGGCGCAGTGGACGAGGGCAGCTCGTCGGTGGAAGCGGTGGAGTTCATGCTGCTCGCCTGTTCTCGTCGCGGTTCGTCGGGTACAGCGGTGACCCGAATCGGGGGATGCACTGTCAGCATGCCCCAGCTCTCGCGCCCGGGAACAGCACCGATCGGCTATCCCACGGTTAGCGCAGACCAATATCACCGGTGGGTACAGACCGCGAGTGGAGCGGCTTGTGAGGGGTCATAGGTTTTGGTGATCGATTCGTTCACTTCCTGCACTTTGCCAATCGTGAGCTTGCTCACGTTCAATGGCTGGGACATCAGGCTTGACATTTTTACCGGCGGTGCATTCCACGGGGATTCGTCCGTCGACTCCCATCCGAGTTCTGAAGGGACTCTCAGTGACTACAGGCGAAATCGTGCACGAAAAATTGGGTTCTCCGGGCGGACCGGCTGAAACGGGTCGCGCGCCTCTCGTGACTCCCGGCCGCGCGTGGAGCATGACCGGCCTGGTCATCTTCCTCTACGTCGTCAACTACGCCGACAAAGCCGTCCTCGGCATCATCGCCCAGCCCCTGGCGCGTGAGCTCGGCATGAGCTCCTCCCAGATCGGCCTGGTCGGATCGCTGTTCTTCGTCACATTCACCGTCGGCGGATTCTTCGCCGGGCCGCTGAACAAGTACCTGACCCTCCGCTGGGCCCTGCTGGCCCTCGGCCTGATCTGGTCGGTGGTGATGCTGCCGCTCGTCGTCAGCGCGAGCTTCGCGATGCTGGTGGTCACCCGCATGCTGCTCGGTCTCGCCGAAGGACCGAGCTCGGCCCTCATGCACACCGCTGCGTACTCGTGGCACCCGCCGGCCAAGCGTGGCCTGCCCGGCGCCTTCCTGGCCGGTTCCGCCTCCGTCGCGAAGATCGCCCTCGCCCCGGTTCTGACCTTCATCACCGTCGAGTGGGGATGGCGTGCCGCGCTGATCTCTCTGTCGATCCTCGGAGCGGTCTGGATGGGCTCCTGGCTCCTCGGCTGGAAGGAAGGCCCCTACACCACCAAGGCCGTCAAGGGCGCCGAGACCTCCGCGTCCGCTGCACAGACCGAACCGTCCGTGCCGTGGCGCAAGATCTTCCTCACCCGCACGTTCATCAGCTGCGCGATCCTGATCATGGTCGTCTACGCGCTCACCACCGTCGTCCTGACCTGGCTGCCGTCCTACTTCGAGGTCGGCCTCGGCTACAGCGCCCTGCAGGCCGGCTCGATGTTCGCCCTGCCGTCCATCATCGGTCTGTTCCTCATGATCAGCTCGGGTACGGTCACCGACCGTCTCAGCGCCAAGGGTTACCGTTCGCGGGTCGTCCGGATCATCGTGCCCGCCGTCGGCGTGCTCATCTGCGGTGCCATCCTGGTCTTCCTCCCGTCCATCGGTACGCCGGCCCTGGCCGTCGCGGTCGTCTCCATCGGCTACGGCTTCGGTGCCATCGCGTTCCCGCTGATCAACGCCGCGATCTCCGAGCTGTGCCCGCCGCAGCAGACCGCCGGCACGATGGGTGTCTTCCTCGCCTTGATGGCCGTCGGCGGCCTCGTCGCCCCCTACGGCACGGGTGTCCTCGTCGACAACGCCGCGACCGCGGCGGAGGGCTACGCAACGGCCTTCCAGGTCATCGGTGCACTCGGTGCGCTCGCTGCGATCCTGGTTCTGTTCCTGGCGAACCCGGAACGCGACCGCAAGCTCATCCGGCCGCGGCCTGACCAGTTCGGCATAGCTTCCGCCTAACGGAAGCTTCCGCGGAAAGACTTTCCCCTACCGGCGGTGCATGGTCTCCTCGAATGTGAGGACCACCACCCGGCCGGTCGTCTTTTCTCCCACCACGGTTGCCCGGCAACCGTGACCCGCAACAGCAAAGGACCGATTCGCATGCGCGATGCCGTGATCGTCGACGCCGTCCGTTCCCCCATCGGACGTCGCGGTGGTGCACTGTCCGAGATCCACCCCGTCAACCTGTCCGCCCATGTGCTGACCGCACTGGCCGAGCGAACCGGACTCGATCCCGCCACGATCGACGACGTCCAGTGGGGTTGCGTGAGCCAGGTCGGCGACCAGGCCGGAATCGTCTCGCGCAGCGCCGTGTTCGCGGCCGGATGGCCGGTTACCGTTCCCGCCACCACCATCAACCGGGCATGCGGATCGAGCCAGCAGGCGGTGTCCTTCGCCGCCGCGACCGTCATCTCCGGACAGAACGACGTCGTGATCGCCGGTGGTGTCGAGTCCATGAGCCGCGTGCCCATGGGCAGCGCCAGCAAGGACGGCCAGCACTTCCCGCAGAACGTGCTCGACCGCTTCGAGGTCGGCGGCTTCAGCCAGGGCATCGGCGCCGAGATGATCGCCGAGAAGTGGGGCTTCTCCCGCACCCGGCTCGACGAGTACGCGCTGCGCTCGCACGAGCTGTCCGCGGCCGCCACCGACGCGGGCGCGTTCACCGGTCAGATCGCCCCGGTCGGCGACTTCGCCACCGACGAGGCATCCGCCGCGGCGGCACCGTCGAGTCGCTCGCCAAGCTCAAGACCGTCTTCAAGGAGGACGGCGTGATCCACGCCGGCAACTCCTCGCAGATCTCGGACGGTGCCGGCGCCCTGCTCATCACCACCAGCGAATATGCCGCGGCCCAGGCTGGACTCCGCTCGCCCGCATCCACACCGCCGTCGTCGCTGCCGACGACCCGGTCGTCATGCTCACCGGCCCCATCCCCGCCACCGAGAAGGCCATCAAGCGTTCCGGTCTGTCCATCGACGACATCGGCGCCTTCGAGATCAACGAGGCCTTCGCACCGGTGCCGCTCGCATGGCAGGTCGAGACCGGCGCGAAGCCCGACCGCCTCAACCCGCTCGGCGGCGCGATCGGTGTCGGCCACCCGCTCGGCGGCTCCGGTGCGATCCTCATGACCCGCCTCGTGCACCACATGCGCGACAACGGCATCCGTTACGGCCTGCAGTCGATGTGCGAGGCCGGCGGCATGGCCAACGCGACCATCCTCGAACTGCTCTGATCCTGCTCATCACCCAAGCTGCTACGAATTCGAAGGAAACACCATGGAACTCAAGGGTCTGTCCGTTGCCGTCACCGGCGGAGCGTCCGGTCTCGGCCTCGCCACGGCACGTCGCGTCCTGGCTGCCGGCGGCAACGTCACCCTCATCGACCTCCCCGGCTCGAACGGTGAGGAGATCGCCAAGGAACTCGGCGACGGCGCGTCTTCGCTCCCGGCGACGTGACCGATTCGGAGCAGTTCGCGGCAGCACTGGACGTCGCGCACGAGCGCGGCGGCCTGCGCGGTGTCGTGCACTGCGCGGCGCCGGACGCAAGATGCGTGTCCTCGACAAGGAGGGCAAGGCCGGTTCGCTCGAGGACTTCGAGTTCGTGATCCGCCTCAACCTCATCGGCTCGTTCAACGCGCTGCGTCTCGGTGCCGAGCGCATGGCCGAACTCGACCTCATCGAGGACGAGCGTGGCGCTGTGGTCATGACGGCTTCCGTCGCGGCCTTCGAGGGTCAGATCGGGCAGATCAATTACTCGGCGTCCAAGGCCGGCATCGTCGGCATGACGATCGTCGCCGCACGCGACCTCGCCAGCAAGGGCATCCGCGTCAACACCATCGCCCCCGGCATCATGGACACCCCGCTGCTCGCCCGCCTGCGCGAGGACGTCCGAAAGTCGCTCGAGGCGACCGTGCCCAACCCGTCGCGTCTCGGCCGCCCCGACGAGTTCGGTCAGTTGGCCACGAACATCCTCGAGAACGGCTACATCAACGGCGAGACCATTCGCCTCGACGGCGCCATCCGTATGGCACCGCGTTGAGCCGGGCGTCGACCATGACCTCGGCTTCCGACCTCGCACAGGGCAGGCTGTCGTACCCGGCGACGACGATGGCGGTGTGGGCACCGAGCCTCGCCGCCGTGTACGGCGACCGTCCCGCGGTGATCGACGGCGACCGGGTGCTCACCTACAACGACCTCGACGCACGCTCGGCGCAGTTCGCCGGCGTGCTCCACGAGGCCGGGGTGCGGGCCCGCGACGTGGTGCTCCTGCACCTCGGTAACTGCGTCGAGTTCCACATCGCCTACTACGGCGCGCTCCGCGTCGGAGCGGCGGTCACGCTGGTCAATCCGCTCCAGCCCGAGCCGGGCCTGCGCCGCCAGATCGAGGAGACCTCCGCGGCGGTTGCGGTCACGCAGTCCGCCCAATCGGACACGCTGCTGCGGGCCGCGGAGGGGACGAGTGTCCGGTTGATCGCCGTCGTCTCCGACGCGGCGGTCACCGCGGCGGGCGCGGTGCACTTCGCCGATGCTCTGGAGGAACGTCCCACGACATTCGAACCGGTCGTGACCGGCCCGGACGACATTGCGCACATCGCGTACACCGGTGGCACGACCGGCATTTCGAAGGGCGTTCGGGTACTGCACCGTAACGTCGTCGGCAACGTCACCCAGATGTGCGCGTGGCGGGCCGGGCATCAACTGGTCGCTGATGTCGACGGACGGATCTTACTCGAGCCGATCGACGATCTGGAGATCGCCGGCGTCGTTCCGGGCCACGGATCGACGATCGTGGTGTCCCCGCTCTTCCACGCGCACGCGCTGATCAACACGTCGTTCCTTCTCGCGTGCGGCCTGACCCAGGTGCTCGCGGGACGGTTCGACCCGGGGCGCATGCTCGAGCTGATCGAGCGGTACGAGGCCAGCTACATCACCGGCAGCCCGGCCATGTGGCACGCGCTCGCCGAACACCCCGATGTGGAGGTTCGGGATCTGTCGAGCGTGCGGGTCGTGGCGTCCGGTGCCGCGCCGATCGACCACGTGACCCTCGAGAATCTCGAGCGCGCCTTCCCCAACGCACGTATCGCGGAGGGCTACGGGCTCACCGAGGGCACCTGCGTCGTCACGGCGATGCCGCTCGTCGTCGACTCGGAGTACCGCCTCGGCAGCGTCGGCCTTCCGGTCTTCGACACCGAGCTCGAGATCCGGTCGCAGATCGATCCGGGCGTCGTCCTTCCCGAGGGGGAGCGTGGTGAACTGTGGATCCGCGGACCGCAGGTCACCGACGGATATCTCGGACACCCCGAGATCACTGCGGAGCAGTACGTCGACGGCTGCTCGCCACCGGTGACATCGCCTACCGCGATGCCGACGGATTCGTGTACATCGCCGACCGGGCGAAGGACATGTTGATCTACAAGGGCTACAACGTGTATCCGCGTGAGCTCGAGGAGATCCTGGTGACCCACCCGAAGGTGTCCACCGCGGCGGTCGTCGGCCGGGAGGCGGGCGCGATCGGTCAGGAGCCGGTCGCCTTCGTCGTCCCCGTCGCCGGCGAGGAGCCCGACGCGGAGGAACTGAAGGCGTACGTCGCCGAACGGGTCCTGCCGTACAAGAAGATCCGTGAAGTGGTGGTGGTCGACGCACTGCCGACCTCCGCCGCGGGCAAGATCCTCAAGACCGATCTGCGATCGCGCCTGACGATCTCCTGACCCGCACACGAGAAACCCCCGGCATCGAATGCCGGGGGTTTCTTCGTATGCGATGGAAGGCGATTCGAGAGAATCGCTTCGGGCGCGGTTCCGGATGTACCCGTTCCGGAACCACGCCGCAAAGATCAGGAGTTCTTCTTCTGTTCCTGCTTGACGAGTCCGCCGCCGATGATCAGACGCTGGATCTCACTGGTGCCCTCGTACAGACGCAGCAGACGCACGTCGCGGTAGATCCGCTCGACGGCGACCTCGCGCATGTAGCCGCTGCCACCGTGGATCTGCACCGCGAGATCGGCGACCTTGCCGACCATCTCGGTGCAGAACAGCTTCGCGACCGACGGTGCGATGCGGCGGTCGGTCTCCTCCACCCACGCCTTCGCGGCGTCGCGGACGAGGGCACGGCCGGCCATCACACCGGTCTGCTGATCGGCGATCATCGCCTGCACCAACTGGAAGTTGCCGATGGGAGTGCCGCCCTGGGTCACCGCGGCCGCATAGGCCACCGATTCGTCGAGCGCCCGCTGGGCCTGGCCGACCGACAGCGCGGCGATGTGCACGCGACCACGGGCGAGCGAGACCATCGCCGCCTTGTAGCCGACGTCCTCGCTGCCGCCGACGAGAGCGGAGTTCGGCACACGCACCCCGTCGAAGTGCACGTCGGCGGTCCAGGCGCCTTCCTGGCCCATCTTCGCGTCCTTGTTGCCCACCGTCAGGCCGGGAGTGTCGGCGGGGACGAGGAAGACCGCGATGCCGGTGCCGTTCTCGTCCGCCGGACGGGTGCGGGCGAACACGACGAACAGGTTCGCCAGCGGCGCGTTGGTGATGAACCGCTTCTCGCCGGTGATCACCCAGTCGTCACCGTCGCGCACGGCCTTGGTGCGCAGACCCGACGGGTTCGAGCCGGCGCCCGGCTCGGTGAGGGCGAAGGAGGCGACGACCTCGCCGGAGGCGATGCCCTCGAGCCACTGCTTCTTCTGCTCGTCGGTGCCGAAGTTGACGAGCACCTGGCCGGCGATGCCGTTGTTGGTGCCGAACATCGAGCGCAGCGACAGGGTCGTGTAACCCAGCTCCATCGCGAGTTCCGCGTCCTGCTGCAGATTCAGGCCGAGGCCGCCCCACTCCTGCGGGATGGCGTATCCGAACAGGCCCATGTCCTTCGCGGCCTGGCGGATGTCCTCGGGAATCGCATTGGTCTCGGCGATCTCCTGCTCGCGCGGCACGACCACGTTGCGCACGAACGCGCGGGTCTGCGCGAGGATCTCGCGGAAGTCGTCTTCGTCGACCTCGGGGGCCGGGATGGAGAGTGTCATGTCTACAACCTTCGTGCGGCCGCCGGGAGGTGTCCAATACGAATGGCGCCATTCCCGTATAGGCATTGTCGATGGATCGAGACCGTTCCGCGGGCCGGATCGCCGTTATATTCGGAGCATCGACTTGTCTGGGGGCCGTCCCGAGCCCCGCCGAAAGGAATCGTAGATGTCTCTGTTGGAGAACCGCACTGCGTGATCACCGGTGGCGCTCAGGGAATCGGCTTCGCCATCGCGCAGGAGTTCGTCGACGCCGGCGCTCGCGTCGTGATCGGCGACCTCGACCTCGATGCCGCCACCGCCGCCGCCGAGAAGCTCGGTGGCCGCGACGTCGCCCGGGCCGTGCGTGCCAACGTCGTCGAGTCCGCCGACTGGGACACCCTCCTCGCCGAGGCCGTCGACGGGTTCGGTTCGCT
>LATQ01000001.1:111079-117176 GCA_001017865.1 Rhodococcus sp. IITR03 | reverse complement strand
GGCGTCGACGACGACGGCGCGGTGCGTTCGATGCCGCGACGCACACGCATCGGGTTGGCGCCCGCCTCGACCGCCCGGAGCCTTCGCGGACCATGGCCTGCGCGAGCACGGTGGCGGTGGTAGTGCCGTCGCCGACCGTCCCGTTGGTCTTCATCGCGACTTCCTTGACCAGCTGCGCCCCCATGTTCGCGAAGGGGTCGCGCAGCTGGATCTCCCGGGCGATGGTGACGCCGTCGTTGGTGATGGTCGGCGGGCCGGTGAGCTTCTCCAGGACGGCGTTGCGTCCCTTGGGGCCGAGCGTCACCTTCACCGCGTCGGCGAGCGCGTTGACGCCGTATTCGAGCAGGGTGCGGGCTTCCTGTTCGAACCGCAGATCCTTGGCCATGGCGGTTTCCTTTCGTCGATGCGGTTCGGGATCAGGGAACGAGGATCGCGCGACCGCGGACGCGACCGGCATCGAGATCGTCGATGGCCTGCTGGAACTGGTCGAGCGGGTACTTCGTGGTGTGGAGCGTGACCTTGCCCTGCGCGGCAAGGACCATCAGGTCCTGCAGGTCGTTGTAGGAGCCGACGAGATTGCCGATGAAGTTGATCTCCGTCGAGACGATGTCGATGGTGGGGACGTCGATGTTCTCGCCGTAGCCGACGACGTAGTAGTTGCCGGCGCGTCGCAGCATCGCCACGCCTTCCTTGGTGGCGCCGCCTTCGCCGACGAAGTCCACGACGGCCTCGGCTCCGTTGCCGCCGGTGAGATCGAGGACCTGCTGTATGTGGGTGCCGTCGGCGACGATCGCGTGGTCGGCGCCGATCTCGGCGGCGAGTTCCACGGCGTCGGGATTGCGGTCGACGACGACGAGTGTGGCCGCCGAGATCGCCTTCAGCACCTGGATGCCGATGTGGCCGAGACGCCCGCGCCGATCATCACGCAGGTGTCGCCCGGGTGAAGAAGCTTGGCTGCTTGGCGACTGCGTGGTAGGCCGTCAGGCCTGCATCGGCGAGAGCAGCGACGTCCGCGGGTTCGAGCGAATCGTCGATACGGACGACGCTGCGGGAGGTCGTCTTCAGGTATTCGGCGTAGCCACCGTGGGTGTCGATACCGGGGAAGGCGTTGTTCTCGCAGTGCACGTCGTCGCCGGAGCGGCACGCGCGGCACTGACCACACGTGATGAGCGGGTGCAGGATCACTTTGTCGCCCACCGCGACGTTCGTGACCGCATTCCCCACGGCGTGCACCCATCCGGCGTTCTCGTGGCCGATCGTGTACGGCAGTTCGACGCCGCTCTTCTCCGCCCACTGTCCTTCGAGGATGTGGATGTCGGTGCGGCACACCCCGGCACCGCCGATGCGGACGATCACGTCGAGGGGACCTTCGATCTTCGGTTCCGGCACCTCGGTGAGCTGCAGTTTCGTGTGGTAACCCACGACCTGGACGGCCTTCATGACACCCTCCTGACTGGAACGGACGAGGTGGATCTGGCGTCGACGATCCGCGGGCCGGCGGTCCCGTCGTCGTCGGCGTAGCGGGTGGCGAGCAGTCCCCGGCAGAAGTGGGAGTTGCCCTCCATGGAGATGCGCACGGACTTCGCGAACCGCAGTCGCATCGGAATCTTCTCGGCCGGAATCGCTCTGCCGTCGTCGTCGACGAAGACCCGTCCCGCAGCACAGCGTCAGGCCGAGCGCCAGGCGTCGCCGGATCAGGGCCGACCGGTACCGGCCGGGCGGGATGTCGCTCAGGGTGAGCGACGGCAGGTCGTCGAGAGTGAGCTCGGTGGTGCGGAGCAGCGCCTCGACGCAGCGTTCGAGCGCCGCGAGATGGGCCTTGCGCAGGAAGGTGTGCCGCAGATCCTCGAGACTGTCGACGGCCTCGACCCCGAAGGTGCCGCGGTAGCCGGCGTTCGCCGCCAATCCGGTGTTGATCTTGTGGCTGTCGTGGTGGTCGTCGAGCAGCACCCGCACCTGCCCGATCCCTTCGACGGCCTCGAGCACGTCCTGCGCGTCCGAGGCCATCAGGTACGCGAAGTTGGGTGAGCAGAAGGCCGTGGGCAGACGCAGGTGGACGGTGACGCCCTCGTCGTCGAGGACCACCGACCGGACGAACCCGAGATCGGTGATGGGCTCGTCCAGTTCGGGGTCGGTGACGTCCGACAACGCCCGCAGGACGTCGCCGGTCGTCACCGGTCCGACCGTCATGACGACACCGCTTCCTGCGCTCCCGCGGCGACCTCGACCCCTTCCTGTCCGGCCGGTTCGGGAAGCCGCAGCTCTGCGGGCACATCGATGTCGTACAGCGCTGCCGCGTTGAGACCGAGGATCTTCTTCTTCTGGTCGGTGGTCAGCGGAGCGTATTCGGTCATGTCCTCGGGGATCTGGAAGTCCACGAACTTCTCGATCAGCCACCGCGGCGTCCACAGCGCGTAGTCGCTCGAGAACAGGATCTTGTCCTCGCCGATCCAGTACATCAATTCACCGATGATCTGTGCGAAATAGCGCGGACGGGTGTGGATGAACGGGATCGCCACGGCCAGACCGCCGTACACGTTGGATTCCTGCGTCGCGATCCAGCAGAAGTCCTCGAGGCGGGGCAGTCCGACGTGCTCGACGACGAACCGCAGGTCGGTGTAGTCGGTGGCAACCTTGTCGATGTCGGCGACATCGAAGGCATCACGGTCGAGCGGCCTGATGGTCGGGCCCTTGTGCACGTGGATGTTCTTGATGCCCAGCTCGATACATTCCTCGAGATAACGGCGCGACCACTTGTCGTCGAGCTTGTATCCGCGGGAGTCGCCGAACCATTCGGCCGTGTAGAGCTTGACGCCCTGCAGGTTCATGCTTTCCGCGTCGCGCCGCAACTGTTCGAGGCCGGCCTCCTCGTGACGCGGATCGTAGGCGTGGTTGTAGGTGAGCTTGCCGGATGCTTGCGGGTGAGGGCGAGGCACTCCTCGGTCTGCCCGAAGCCGGTCTTGTAGAACTCGCTCAGCAGCGTCGCCTGGAAGATCGCGTGGTCGACGTAGCCGTCGACGAACAGGTCCTTCATGAACCTCTCGCTGCCGTAGTAGGCGTAGGTGTCGAAGTCCCACACCTCCTCCTGCGGGCTGAGGTTCCTGTGGTAGTCGTAGAAGCAGTCGATGAACTGCTGGCCGTGGATGTTCTTCAGGTTGGAAGCCCGTGCGTCCCAGATGTGTACGTGAGCGTCGACGATGAAGTAGTTCTCGTCGTTCTTGGAATACATGTCGTACCTCGATTCCTAGGGCGCGGTGAGGTCGAAGCCGATGTACTCGGCGGCGTCCTCGGGGCTGGCGAACAACATGTCCTGTCGTCGAGATGCACCATGCGTCCGTAGTGGGTCGAGCTGATCTCCTCGAAGATCGATCCGTCGAACTCGCTGCCGAGGGCCTCGGTGAGCTCGTCGTAGTCGAACTCGAGCAACCTGGTGCCGTCGACGCGGATCATCGACGGGTACTCCGTCAGTTCCACTCCCTCCTTCGCACCCATGACGTCGGCGACGACGCGGCCGATCGGAGTGTTCATGAGCGTCACTCCGCACTTGTTGGAGAATTCGGTGGAGGATCCGAAATTCATGCTCACTGGTCCAACTCCTTCGGTGCTTCCAGGCCGATCTCCTCGAGCAGGGACCGGAACTTGGACTGGGCGGTTTCGAGGCTCGAGGCGAAGGTGATCGCCTTGTCGGACGGCTGCGACCAGATCGGCTGCAACGCCCGTGCCGCGTCGATGCACCGCGGCACCCACGTGCTCATCCACGACGAGAACAGTTCCTTGTTAGATTCACCGAATTCCTCGTCGCGCGTGAGCATTCGGTACAGAGCCCGGGTGTACGAGAGGTCGCGGTCGTAGTCGTGTTCGCCGGTGCGACGATCGTCGGGGTGATGTAGTCGCCGTTGCGGGCGGCGATCTGCATGATCAACTCGGTCCGGAAGAGCGATCCCACCAGCTGCTCGAAGACGATGTTGGTGGCGAAGAGCAGTTCGCACCAGTCGCCCACCGCCGTCAGGCGTTCGACCACTTCGCGGGTGGGCTGCCATTCGGGGGCGGACTGCCAGACCTCCTTGTGGGCCGATCCGTCGAACGGCACACCGGATTCGGAGAGGTCGAGATTGAACAGCGCCAGGTCCTGCGCGAACCGCAGCTTGTGTGCCGCGTTGACCGCCACCGCGGTGTTGATCATGTTGGTCGGTCCCGACCGCTGGATCGACGTGAACACGTGCAGACCGAGACCGTTCTCGGCGTGCATCCACGCACCGAGGTTCCGGGCGATGAACGTGAGCCAGGGGGTGTTCCACACCTCGTACGCGCGTGCCCGCTTCGCGTTCTTCAGGCACAGGTCCACCTGCCGGACGACCGCCGCGTTGTTGCGGTAGATCGACTGGTCCCACTCCTCGTTCGGATCCCGGAACTGGTGCCAGTCCGATGATTTCGCGACCGTCCATTCCTTCGGGTAGCCTCCGGGGCCGTTGCCGAATCCGTAGATCCAGCCTGGCTCAGGTGCCGCTCGGGGTCGGGTTGCACGTCGACGGTGACGTCCTCGTAGGTCGTCGCCCGCAGCTTCGCCGGCTTGTAGTAGTTGTAGGTGCGGCTCTTCGAACTCGGGAACTCCAGTGCGCCGGCCTCGGCATCGGTGAACTCGATGCGCGGGAAACTGCGCCTCTGGGGCTCTGCAGTGGCGGTCATCTGTGGATTCTCCTGTCGCTGGGACGAAGTGGGGAGCTTCGATCACTCGAAGGTCGGCTGGTGAACTTGTCGTAGAAGATCTGGTCCTTCGGGACGTTCCTGCTCTCGAGAAGCTCGAGGGTGGCGTCCACCATCGGGGGCGGGCCGCACAGATACGTCTCGCACCGGTGGAGTTCGGTCTCGTGCGCACCGACCACGTCCGGAACCATGCCCGTCTCCACCCCGGTGAGATCGTCGGGAAGGCAGTCCGCGCTCTCCGACAAGCATGGCACGAAGACGAAGTCCCGTAAGGTTTTCGAGAATTCTCGTATCTCGCCGAGGTAGAACAGGTCGGCGGCGGTGCGGGCGCCGTAGTAGAAGCGCACCGGGCGCGGATCGGAGGTCTCGCTCATGTGCCGCAACAGCGACAGGATGGGCGCCATCCCGGCCCCGCCACCGATGCAGACGATGGGCAGCACGTGACCCTCCTTGAGCGTCGACGATCCGTACGGACCCGTCAGTGCCAGTTCGTCTCCCACGTGCAGACCGTCGTCGAGCAGGCCCGAGAAGACACCGCCGGGATACTTCTTGATGAGGAACTGCACCCGATCGGTGGTCGCCGGGGTGGTGGCCATGGAGAACGAGCGGTGATTCTCGGTTCCGGGGATGGTGATGTCGGCGTACTGACCGGCCTTGAACTCGAAGAGCTCCGGTTCGATCGGCCGGACCTCGAGCGCGACGATGTCCCGGGTGACCGGTTCGATCGAGACCACCTCGGTCCGGACGTTCTGGATCGGCACGCCGCCGAGCAATTCGTCCTCGTCGAAGTTGAGCAGTTCGATGGTGCAGTCGCTGAACGAATGCGAGCGGCAGAGCAGGACGTATCCCTCCTCGACCTCGGCGTCGTTGCAGGCGAAGGTGGAGTAGCGGTCCATCTGGATGTCGCCGTCGAGGACGTAGGACTTGCAGGCCGAGCATTGCCCCTCACGACATCCGTGCATCAGGTGGATGCCCTGCCGGAAGGCCGCGTCGAGGATCTTCTCGTCCTCGGCGACGTCCATTTCGATGTCGACGGGTTCGAAGTGGATGCGGTGGGTGTCGGCCACTGGAACCTCCTGTACTTCGGTAGGGGGACCCGGCCGGCGCGGATGCAGGGGGTGTGACCGCGCCGGCCGGACCGGGGTGTGTCAGAGCGGAGTGGCACCGGCGCGGTACTCCGCGACGTGTGCTTCCCGTTCCGCGTCCGACATCTGGTTCAGCAGCACGTTCGGGCTCTGGAAGGTGTTGCCCCGCACGTCGTCCAGGGTCCACATCTTCTTCGGGTCGAGATCGAGGTGCGGCTGGCCGATGAGGGTCTTCCCGTCGTCGCGGACGTAACCGAGGTCCTGGACGATGTCGGCGAGATCCTTGTCGTGGTGCAGCGTCTCCCATT
>LATQ01000001.1:91846-110979 GCA_001017865.1 Rhodococcus sp. IITR03 | reverse complement strand
CTTCCCCAGCGGTCGTGCTGGATTCCGCGTGTCCAAGATCAGGGTCAGGTCCCGATCTCGTCTACGACAGCCTGGGCGCTCGACTCGACCACGTCATTGACCACGACGCGGGCACCTCGTGCCGCGAGAGTCATGGCGTGACTCTTTCCCATGCCTTGTCCTGCCCCGGTGACGATCGCGACGCGTCCTTCGAAGTCCAGCATTAGTTCAACTCTCCTTTGTCGTGACGTGGTGCGCAGTGCAGGAGCAGGGATGCCACGTCCGTTGTCTGACACTTTCAAGAACGAGCAGAAGACCGGTTCCGTTCCAGAGCTTCGGTGGCCATCTGGGCGGCCGCCGCCTACGCAGCGTCGAAGGCGTCTGGGGTCCCGATGCGGTACGTCAAGCCCGTGCGACTCGATCGCAATCCGTTCCTGGCTCTGCACAACCGTTTCCAGGGTGCTGACTCCCAAGGGGCAGTCTCGCTCGTCGAACTGTGTATACCGCGTAGGCCGGCGTTTGCAGCAGCGGATGGCCACAGCTGCCCCGACGCCGGCTCCGCCATCAAGACCGACGTGCTCAACCGGCTCCCGGAGCTGCTCGCCGAGCTCGAGGCGGCGGTGACCGCGCGCGGCGGCGTGGTGCACTGGGCGGCCGACGCCGCCGAAGCCAACGCCATCGTCACCGAGCTGATCCGGAAGACGGGATCCGACGAGGTCATCAAGGTCAAATCGATGGCCACCCAGGAGATCGGGCTCAACGAGCACCTAGAGGAACAGGGGATCGCGGCCTACGAGACCGACCTCGCCGAGCTCATCGTCCAACTCGGCCGCGACAAGCCCTCACACATCCTCGTACCCGCCATCCACCGCAACCGCGCCGAGATCCGCGAGATCTTCCTGCGCGAGATGCCGGACATCGACCCCGACCTCGACGACAACCCCCGCCATCTCGCCGCTGCGGCACGAAAATTCCTGCGACACAAGTTCATGACGGTGCCGGTCGCGGTGTCGGGCAGTGTGTCACCCCCCGGCGACGGCCCGCAAAATTCCACCTGGTGCTGTTCGACAACCGTCGCCCCGCCGCGCTCGCCGACGAGATCGGACGTGAAGCACTGCACTGCATCCGGTGCTCGGCCTGCCTGAACGTGTGCCCGGTCTACGAGCGCACCGGGGGTCACGCCTACGGCTCGACCTATCCGGGTCCGATCGGCGCCGTCCTCAACTCGCAGTTGGCCGGGGATGGACGAACCCGACGACCCCAACGCCAGTCTGCCGTTCGCGTCGAGCCTGTGCGGCGCCTGCTACGACGCCTGCCCGGTCAAGATCGACATCCCGTCGCTGCTGGTGGCGCTGCGTCACCAGAAGGTCGAGCACGCCCGGTTCGGACTGAGGCCGCGGCGATGAAGGCCGCCTCGCTGGCGATGTCGTCCTCGCGGCGCTGGGCGGCGACGCAGAAGGCTGCCGGACTCGGGCGTGTTCTCGCCGGGAAGAAAGGGTCAGCAAGAACGTAATGGTGCTGGACTACTGCCCCGCCACCACAGGCAGTCCTGCCAGGCGTTCTCGTCCCAAACCAACAGCATGTCAATCGGCGTCGAGGAGTCCGTGCGACTGGTCACGGCCGGCCTTGAGCCTCTCCATTGCATCCATGAGGCGTCGAGCGTTGGTGGGGGAGCGCATTAGGTGGGCGGTCTCCCGCCGGGACTCGTAATCCTCGAGGGAGACGATAACCACGGGCTCGTGGCCTGCGCGAGTGATGATGATTTCCTCGCGGTCATTGGTCACTGCGTCGAGGATCTCGGCGTAGCGTGCCCGGGATTCGGTATAGCTCATCGTTTCACCTTGCACCTTCTGTACGTAAGAAGCGTACAGAAGTTCTGCGGGGCAGGCGTTGCGCCCAGGGCCGCTGGTCACGGGTGTAAGCGTCACCTCTTGGGTGGTCTGCGCGGTGTCGATGTCTTGATGGGAGTCGACACGGGTTTCGGACACCGGTGGCTCTCATCGTCGGCTTCTACCTCGGGTTGGCGGCCATGCTGACGGTGCTCCGCCGACTGATCAACCGGGCACGCACCTACTATCGGTGGCCGGCACGGCCCACCACTCGCCGATGCAAACGACGATCATTGCGGATCGTTCTTAGATGTTGGACGGCCAGGTACACCACCATTGTCGACACGCAACTACCGGATCACCCCCGACCTCTCGGCTGAACCGCGGCTGGGTGTGGCACCCCATGGCTTGAGCTGTGGGGGTGCCACACCCGGTGACGCAGGAGGTCAGGGAAGGTCGAACCGATCGAGATTCATCACCTTGTCCCATGCGGAGACGAAGTCCTGCACGAACTTCGTCTCCGCGTCGTCGGCGGCGTATACCTCGGCGAGAGCGCGAAGCTCCGAGTTCGCCCCGAACAGCAGGTCGACGCGGCTGCCGGTCCACTTCACTTCACCGGTGGTGAGGTCGCGGCCCTCGTAGGTGCCGGAGTTCCCAGACGTGGGCGCCCACTGCGTTTCCAGGTCGAGCAGGTTCACGAAGAAGTCGTTGGTCAGCGACCCGGGGTTGGAGGTGAACACGCCCAGTGAAGACTGGTCGTGGTTCGCACCCAGCACCCGCATGCCACCGATGAGCACCGTCAGCTCGGGGGCGCTGAGGTTCAGCAGGTTCGCCTTGTCGATCAGCAGGTACTCGGCGGGCAGTTGGTGTGCCTTCCCGAGGTAGTTGCGGAACCCGTCGGCATTCGGCTCGAGGGTGGAGAAGGATTCGACGTCGGTCTGATCCTCGGTGGCATCGGTGCGTCCCGCTGTGAAGGGCACCTCGATGTCGTGTCCGGCGTTCTTCGTGGCCTGCTCGACACCAGCGACTCCACCGAGGACAACGAGATCGGCGAACGAGACCCGGGTGTTCCCGGTCTGAGCAGAGTTGAACGATTCCGCGATGCCTCGAGGGTGCGTACCACCTGTGCGAGTTCGTCGGGGTTGTTGACCTCCCAGCTAGCCTGCGGCGCGAGGCGGATGCGACCCCCGTTGGCGCCGCCGCGCATATCGCTGCCGCGGAACGACGATGCGGCGGCCCATGCGGTGGACACCAACTGGCCGACGGACAAACCGGATTCGAGGATCTGGCCCTTCAAGGCAGCGATGTCGTCTGTACCGATGAGGTCGTAAGTCACGGGCGGGATGGGGTCCTGCCACAGCAGTGGCTCCTGCGGGACCAGCGGGCCAAGGTAACGGGCGATCGGGCCCATGTCACGGTGGGTCAGCTTGTACCAGGCCTTGGCGAACTCGTCCGCGAGCTCCTCCGGGTGGTCGAGCCAGCGACGGGTGATCTTCTCGTAGGCCGATCGATCCGTAGGGAGAGGTCGGTGGTCAGCATGGTCGGGGCGTGCCGCACAGAGGGGTCGAAGGCGTCGGGCACGGTGCCTGCACCGGCGCCGTCCTTTGCGATCCACTGGTTGGCGCCGGCGGGACTCTTGCTCAGCTCCCACTCGTAGCCGTACAGGGTCTCCAGGAAGCTGTTGTCCCACGTGGTTGGGGTGGGTGTCCAGGTCACCTCGAGGCCACTGGTGATCGCGTCCTTGCCTTTGCCGCTGCGGAAGGAGCTCTTCCAGCCCAGACCTTGCTCCTCGAGCGGTGCGGCTTCGGGCTCCGGGCCGACGTGATCGGCGGGACCGGCGCCGTGAGCCTTGCCGAAGGTATGTCCCCCGACGATCAGTGCGGCCGTTTCGGCATCGTTCATCGCCATCCGGGCGAACGTCTCACGGATGTCCTTGGCTGCGGCAAGCGGGTCCGGGTGGCCGTTCGGGCCTTCGGGGTTGACGTAGATCAATCCCATCTGGACTGCTCCGAGGGGCTTGTCGAGGTCCCGGTCGCCGGTGTAGCGGTCGTCGCCGAGCCAGGTGAGTTCCGGGCCCCAGTACACGTCCTCTTCCGGTTCCCACCGATCCACCCGGCCTCCGCCGAAGCCGAACGTTGTGAAGCCCATCGACTCGAGTGCAACGTTGCCGGCGAAGACCATCAGGTCGGCCCACGACACCGTCTTGCCGTACTTTTTCTTTACCGGCCACAGCAGACGGCGAGCCTTGTCGAGGTTCGCGTTGTCGGGCCAGCTGTTGAGCGGCGCGAACCGTTGCATGCCGGCTCCCGCACCGCCGCGGCCGTCAGTGATGCGGTAGGTTCCCGCGGCGTGCCATGCCATGCGGACGAAAAGTGGACCGTAGTGCCCGAAGTCGGCGGGCCACGACTCGTGTGAGGTCGTCATGACCTCCTCGATGTCCTTCTTCAGAGCGTCGAGGTCGACGGACGCGAATTCCTTGGCGTAGTCGAAATCCTCGTCCATGGGATTGCGCACGGCGGGGTTCTTCTGCAGGATCTTCAGGTTGAGCTGGTTCGGCCACCAGTCACGGTTTCCCCCACCTTCGGTGGGGTGTGCGAGACGACCGTGGGCCACGGGGCAGCCGCCGCTCTGGGCGGGTTCGGTATTGGCCTCGGCGATCGGGGGGTGCTCTGCCGCGAGGGTTTGGGTGTCAGTCACTGCTTTTCCTTCCCAAGGGGGAATCCGGGCTGTGGTTCGGTACTTCAGGCTGGATCGTTGATCAGCTGGGCGGGGTGGGGTCTGGTGCAGGCGGGGCACAGGCCCCAGAAGATGACCTCCGCCCCGTCGGCAAGAAATCCGTTGTCCTGCGAAGTGGTTAGACACGGCGTGTCGCCGACGGCGCAGTCGACGTTCGTGATGGCCCCGCAGGACCGACACACCACATGGTGGTGGTTGTCGCCGACTCGCGACTCGTAGCGCGCCACGGATCCGGCCGGTTGGATGCGTCGCACCAACTGCCGCGGTCATCGCGTGGAGTACGTCGTATACCGCTTGCTGAGATACCCGCGGTAGAACACTGCGTACGGCCACGAGGATCGTCTCCGTGTCGGCGTGCGGATTCGCCTGCACCGCCTCCATTACCGCAAGCCGCTGCTGGGTCACCCGCAAATCGGCGAGCCGCAGCTGTCGAGCGAAATCCGTTGTCGAGGACACCGGCCGACCATGCCCCGGTTTTCTGTAATCGATCAAGATTGTGAGTCATATTGAGACGCCCCCGGCGGCGGAAGTGGACAGAAGACTCCCACCGTGTGTTGGAGGCGGAATCGGTGGGATCTTCTTTCGGTGCAATCGGTTTCCTCTGGAGACCATTGAGGGCCGAGTAGCGCGGCCGGTCCGGATTCGGTGTCAGCGCCCCCAGTCGGCGCAACCGAAAAGGAGAAGTGGTGCCGAGAAATGCTGTTATCGTGAGCATTTCGTCCCCCCTTTCCCTTCCGATCGAACAGGCCTAATCTTCACCCGATCGACCGGGTCCGTGATAGGTGGCCCGGCTCGATCGGTGAAGAGGGATCCGAGTGGGTGGCGGCGGATTGATGTGGCGTCGCGGAGTTGCTCCAAGTCTCTCTTGATGGTTTGCCTGCTCGTCGCCTTCGGCAAGGAGCTCGAACACTGTCGTCGCGAACGACGCACGAGGTAGGCGTGGCCTGAGAAGGCGCTGGTATGCAGGGAAGTTCGTGGGCACGCTATTGGATATCGTCCGCCACGTAGTCGCCTGTTCTGCGAATTCATTGGTCACCGAACGTCGTTCCTGCGGCACCGTTTCGGCCGGCGAGGGTTAGGCGGGTTGTGGGGCTCGGGGACGCGCGGGGGTGGTCGGCGCTGATCACATGCGTTAGGCCGCAAGATCGGCGTCATACACTCGGTGTGCTTCGTTCTGGGAGGCAGCGAGACTGGCGCGCACGCGGCGATCAGGTGAGTCGTGGCCACGTTGCTTGCGTCCCGCATCGAGGCCGCCGATGGTCACCGTTCCCGCCGTCTCGTCGACGACCACGGGCAGGGGGACGGCGCAAATGCTCCACGGTGACGAGTCACCGCGTTGACATGGGCCGGCGACGCCACACATTGGTGGATCCACCGATGGTGCAGCGGGCAGGTGGTGTGGTCGTCAGGGGCCAAGCGCAGAGCATCCTCGACGGCATCATTGCGGGCAAGCCGCTCTTCGAATGCGCCTCGTGTCGACCGTCGCGTGATTGGATCTGCCGCACCTTCCGTGAAGCTACCGCCGCGCTTCGCTATTCTAGGTGGATGACACGTTTCGGCAGCAGATCGAGATTGGCTCGTCCGTGCATCTGACGTTTGCGTATTTTGATCCGGTTCACATGCCCTTCGTCAGGCACGGAGTTGTGGTCGAGGGTCAACCCGGCGGTCCGAGAGCGTCATCGAAATTCGAGACGAGTTGTTGCACGGTGGCGTGCCGTTCCCTGGTGCGGGTGACCAGCCGGCCGTCGGGTATCTCGGTACCTGTACCACAGTCGATCTCGATGACAGTGATGTCGGTGGCGATCTCGCGAGGTTGTGTCACGGGTGCCAGCGGCCGGCGACCTGGATCGCGTCCGAGGCATCGGTGCGGACGCCTTCGGCATACGCCCCGGGCGATCTCGGCAGAGTACTTCGATCTCTCCGATGGCCACGCAACCAGGTCGCGGCGGTGCGGTCGGGCAGCAGGTCGATCGGTGTTCGCGTCTTCATGTCCATCACGACGGTGCCGTAGATGTGGCCTCGGCGGAGTGCGAAGTCGTCGATACAGAGAATGGGTACCTCCCCGGTGAATCAGTCGGGTATCGACCGCACTGTTCGCAGCAGGGCGTCCCGGTTGACGGGGACACCGAGTCGGCTGGAATCGGGTGCCGGCCCGTCCTGCTGCAGCCAGGCCGATCGCTTCGATCGTCGCTGTCCCCGCCGGTGTTCGCCGCTTCTACCGTTCGATCAACCCGGCGATCTGCTCGGCGAAAGTTTGTGCCCCGCAATCAGTGGTGTCGCAGAAGAACCGACGGCCCGGACATCGATCAAGACCGGAGGGTCGCCGATCGCGGTGTCGGTCGACTGCCGATGAGCAGATGGTGTCGGTCAGGGGGTGGTCATGGCGTCACCTCCACCAGATCGAATTGCGCATGCAGCTGCGCCCAGGTGGCTCGGTGGCGGCCGTCGGAGCTGCGGTAGGTAGCGTCGCCGTCCGGCAGCCAGGTGCGCATCAGGTCATCGCGTACTGGAGGATGGTCGGTGGGGGCGGCCGTGTTGCACAGTGGAGCCACCAGCCAGACCCGCCCCCCGGCGGAGCTCTCCCGCGCAATCGGTGTGTACAGGGTCCGCGGGTTTGTCGTCATCGGAAATCGCCTTCTCGGTTGCCTCGGTAATGCTGAGTGCCAGTGAGCAGTCGGCAACGAAGCCATCGAGTTTCGTACCGGCTGCGCTGCCTCTGCGCTTTCATGATCCGGCCGAATTTGTGTGGTGTACGTCTCATTTCCGGACACGCAAGTGCGCTACCAAGCGATGAACTACGACGATGACCGCCGGTCGGACGGGCTCCGGTCGATTGGTGAGTTGTGGACATGAGGGAACCCGGACGCAGGAGGATTACCAAGCGCGGACCCGATCGCGATAAGCGATGACAGGTTATTCTCACGTCGCCGTGAGCAGCCGGTCGGACCGGGAATGTCTTACAAGCCGATCCCGTATTCTTTGATCTTTCGGTAGATCGTGGCACGGGAGATGCCGAGCGCTGTTGCGGCCGCTTTCTTGTTACCGTGGTTCGCCTCGAGCTGCGGACGATCGCGTCTCGTTCCAGGGCTTCGATCTGTGTGAGCGTGCGTCGACTCATCGCCCGGCACATCGGTGGCAGCTGCTCGACTTCAGCGATGCCGGAGCGTTGTCGCAGCACCACCTCGTGGAGGGCCTGCCGTAGCTCGCTGACATTTCCGGGCCAGCTGTACTTGCACAGTTGACGCATCGCCGCAGGGGAGAGGGAGAGCTCCGCTCCGTGGCTCAGTTGGCGGAGTAGGTGCGGCACCAGATCGTGGAGATCCTCGATGCGGTGGCGCAACGCGGGCACGGGGACGGTATGACTGAAATAGGGCAGGATCAGCGTGTCGAGATCCGTGGTGTCGGGTGCAGCGCCGATCGTCACGGCGATCCAGCCGGCGTGTTCGCGTCCCTGGATGAGGTCGGCGACAGCCTCTGATGCTCCTCGTCGAGCAAATCGATGTCGCGGAGGATGATGCTGAAGCGGTCCTGTTCGAGTTCTTGCCTGAGGGCCTGCATGGCGTGGGTGTCCCCCGACAACTCCGTCGCCGCGAAGATTCGGGTGCGAATCGGAATATGAGCGGTAGCAACTGCTTTGAGTGCTGCAGTGCGACCGCTTCCCGGTTCTCCGGCGACCGTGACCCACTGTTGTTCGCGAGCGCAGCGGGCGATCTGCTGGCAGCAGCGCCGCCAGGAGCGCTGCTACCTGTGATACCGGACAGAATGTCTGATTTCTCGATTGCCGGGACCGCGAAGCTGGGAGCGTCGAGGAGATGCACGTAGAACAACGCCATCTGCCGGCGCGATCCGGATCCGAAGTCCTCGACAGAAGACAGACGCGCCGACCGTCCGCTCGGCAGGGCGACGATGTGTCGATGGGTGGCAGGCATCCCCGTCAGATCGACTGCGTGCTCGAGAAGTGCAGCGTGGTCAGGGGCGTCCAATGCCAGGCGTAGGCGACGGTTGAGCAGCACCAGATCATCCCCGAGAGCGAGAACCCCCAACTGCGGCGCCCGCCGACCCGCCTTCAGATAGGCATTCAGCAGCGCAGTCTGCTCGGCACTGGCCTGTGCGAGGAGGCGTCCCTCGATCTGGGCGGTGGCGGATTTGGCGAGGGTTGCCAGCAGTGGACCCCCGTCTTCGACCCAGCCGGTGAGGTCGAGTGCCCCGACGAGGGCACCCGAAATCGGGTGGGTGATCGGGACACCGGCGCAGGCCAGTTGCCCGAGACATTCGACGTAGTGTTCGGCGCCGGTGACCAGGGTTGGTTGTCGGGTCGCGAGAGCAGTGCCGATACCGTTGGTACCTGCGAATTCCTCCGAGTAGCTGAAACCCGGCGCTAGATTGACGGCATCGAGCGTGCGATTCAGTCGCTGGCTGGCGGCGATCCTGGTCAGGATCACTCCATCAGCCGAGGTCAGTATGACACCGACCGGCTCGTCCATCAGCCGTCGGCGAGTTGCTTCAGGACCGGTCCGGCGGCCGTGACGAGGGGGCAGTCGAGATTCGGCTCCCGGACATATGGGAGATCGAGCTGATCAGGTACCACCTTCAGTGACTTCGATCGCTGCCAAGAGGAGTAGATGTCCTGCCGAATGGAGCTGTCGAGATCCTGCTCGTCGAAAAACCGTTCACGTGCTACCTGTAGGTCCTTGGTGGTCATGGTTTGTCTACGCCTGTTCTTTTCCACGGATGCGTTTGCAAGCGTACGGCGTCTCAATGTGACACGGGTCTCAGTATGAGACACATGGCGGGTGGATCCCAGGAAGGCCGACGTCCACGATGCGCTCACGTGCCCTACAACGGCGGGCGGGGGCTTCGGGTAGTCATTCCAGAGGTGGCGAGGCACGGATCTCGCAGGATGACGTAGGCGCGGCCTATCAAGGGTATTGCGGCAGATTCAGGACGCTTCCGGCGGGTGGAACCGGGACGGGTCACCCAACGGCTGTGCATCCTGGGCGACGGGTCCGGGACGAATCCCGGTGAGGGCTTCCAGCGTGCACAGGAGGTCGGTCACGGTGAGCGTGCTCGATACCGGGAGCGGCCCAGGTTCGGGGGCGCGACGGTATTTCGGGAGCGGGACGGGGGACGGGTTCACGGACATCATCGTGGCCTTTCGTCGGGGATGGTCAACGGTATCGACGGCGGCACAGGTGTCGCGATCCGCGACCGAGACGGGTGCAGGTCCATGCTGGGAGCTCGGGGGACTCTCACATCGCGCGCCCTGGATTGAGTATCCCGGCTGGATCGAACGCGGCCTTGATCTGACACATCAACGCTCTCTCGTCAGTGCCTACCATCGTTTCGAGATAGCTGCGTTTGAGATCACCGACGCCGTGTTCGCCCGTGATCGATCCGCCCAGAGCCAGACATCGCGTCACCATCTCGTCGAACGCCCGATAGGCCCGGTCGGCGGCGTCGGGGTCGGCCGGGTCGAAGACGATCGTGGGGTGGAGGTTCCCGTCGGCGGCATGCCCGAACGTACCGATGAGCAGGCGGTGGCGGTCGGCGATGCGACTGATGGCATCGAGCATGTGTGGTAGTTGGGGAACCGGCACGGCCAGGTCGTCGAGTAGGGTGCTGCCGCGGCGTTCCAGAGCGGTCAGCGCCACCCGGCGGGCCTGCATGAGTGCGTCACCTTCAGCGGCGTCGGTGCTCACGTACAACTCGCTGGCCGCGGCGGCGCGGCATGCGTCCGCGCTGCGCTGCGCTTCCGCCTCGGCGGCGTCGCCGTCGCACTGGATCAGCAGCAGCGCGCCGGCTGTCTCGTCGAGGCCCATATGGGTCATGTCGTTGACGGCGGTGATGGTGGTTCGGTCCATGAGTTCGACCAGGCTCGGGTCGGCCACCGCCTGGATCGCCAGCACTGCGTCGACCGCCTGGACGGGATCGGCAAAGGCGGCGACGACGGTGGCCGTGTGCGCCGGGGTCCGGCGCAGCCGCAGTGTTGCCTCGACGATGACGGCAAGGGTGCCCTCGGACCCGACCAGCAGTTGCGTGAGGTTCAGACCGGCGACGTTCTTGCGGGTGACGGCACCGGTGTGGATGATGCGGCCGTCGGGGAGCACGGCTTTGATCCGGGCGACGTGATCGCCGGTCACCCCGTATTTGGCGCAACAGGGCCCACCGGCATTGGTGGCGAGGTTCCCGCCGATCGTGGAGATGGCGCGACTGCCGGGGTCGGCACGTACCACAATCCCCGCTCTGCTGCTGCGGTAGCGAGGTCGCCGTTGATGACCCCGGGTTCGACAGTCGCGGTACGGGACTGCTCGTCGAGTTCGAGAATGCGGTTCATCTTCTCGGTACTCAGGACGATGCATCCTTCGAGCGCATTGGCACCACCGGCAAGACCGGTCCCCGCACCTCTCGTGACAACCGGAATCGTGTACCGGTAGGCAGTCTGCAGCGTCGCCACTACATCGTCGACCGTCCGGGCACGAACCACTGCTATCGGTTGACCAGAGGGCGAGAGCAGTGCCTGATCGCGGGTGTAGGCGATCATGGCGTCGCCGTCGGTCACTACAGCATCGCCAAGACCCGCAACCAGATCCGCTACGGGACCGGTCGTCACCAGGTCATGACTTGTCCTTTCGCGCAGGTGTGTGTCCGTCACGGGTGCACCCGCCGGGGTCTGTCCGGCCGGTGTGGTGCGTGGTGCATCACGAATCGATTTCCAGTTCGCCCATGCGCGACCAGTCCTCTCCCGGTATTTCCGTGTGGATGATTCGGGGTGTCTCGCTCAGTGCTGGGCGCATCGCGTCCAGTCCCTTGCGGAAGTGGTCGGCGGCGACGTGGTCGGATCCGGCCTGCCCGTCCCGGAACGCCTCGATCAGCACGTACTCCGCCGGGTCGTCGACGCTGCGGTGCCACTCGAACCAGAGATTGCCCGGTTCGGATCGGGTCGCGTCGGTGAATTCCTCGGTGAGAAGCAGCCAGTCGTCCTGGTGCTGGTCAAGGACCTTGAATTTCACCACGATAAAGATCACGAGGACTCCATTTGTCAGTGTCGGGAGGAGTTTCATCTGGCGGTAAACGGCCAGAGCGGGGTAGTGGGTCATCGGCCTCGCAGGACCAACGAGGCCGATGACCACTGGTCTTTTCAGTAGATGTTCGACGGGCGGACCATACCTTCGGCGAGATCGCCGAAGCCGGGTGCATGATGGCACCGGGATTGCCCATGACCTCCTCCACGACAGCGGTTTCGGTGGTGATCAGCAGCGCCGCAATCGAAGCCGCGCTTTCGAGTGCGGCGCGGGTGACCTTGAACGGGTCGATCACTCCGTCGTCGAACATGTCCCCGTATTCGCCGGTGAGTGCGTTGAATCCGTGCCCGAGCGGCAGGCCGGCGACGACCTCGACGACCTCGTCGCCGTCGAACCCGGCGTTGATTGCAATCCAGCGAAGCGGTTCGGGAAGAGCGCGACGCACGACGTCGCATCCGATGGCCTCGTCACCGGCCAGGTCGAGATCGACCAATGCCCGATGCGACTGCGCCAGAGCGGTGCCACCTCCGGAGACGATTCCGGCCTCTACCGCGGCGCGGGTGGCGGCCAGCGCGTCCTCGACGCGCAGCATCCGTTCCTTGAGTTCGACGCTGGTCGCCCCACCGACGCGGATAACGGCGACCCGCCCGGTGAGCCTGGCGATGCGTAGTTCGAGGCTTTCCTGGTCCGCCTCGATCTTGGCACGCTCGAGCTGGGCCTCGAGCTGGGCGATACGCGCGTCGAGAAGGCGCTGGTCTCCGTGTCCGCCGACGATTGTGGTCTCGTTCTCGGTCACGGTGATGCGGTCACACGATCCGAGATGTTCGACGCTGATTTCGGACAGTTCGATGCCGGTGTCCTTGGCGATCACGTGCCCACCCAGTGCAACCGCGAGGTCTTCGAGTTCGGCGATGCGGCGGTGACCGAAGCCGGGCGCGCGCACGACCACCGACTGCATCGTCTTGTGCATATTTCCGCCGACGAGCAGTTGCAGGGCCGGACCGTCGACATCCTCGGCCAGCACCACCAGCGGCCGGTCGGCGCGCTTGGCCACCTCGATGCTCGGCATGATGTCCTGAACCTGCGTGATCTTCTTGTTGGTCAGCAGGATCAACGGATTGGTGTGCACCGCTTCCATCCGCTCCGGGTCGGTGACCATGTAGCCGGAGATGTAG
This sequence comes from Rhodococcus sp. IITR03, assembly GCA_001017865.1. Next base: position 98,238 of record LATQ01000001.1, on the reverse strand, counting down.
CCGTGGTCGAATTCGATGCCATCGACGATGTTGACCGACAATCCGAGGGCGTCGTTCTCCTCGGTCGTGACGACCCCGGACTTGCCGACGTAATCAACGGCCGTCGAGATGGCGTGCCCGATCACCTCGTCATCGCTGGCGGCGAGGGTCGCGATCCGTTGCAGGTCGCTCTGCCCCCCGATCTGGGTGGCCTGTTCGCGGAGGGAATCGACGACCACGGACACAGCCCGCTCGATGCCGCGCCGCACCCGCATGGGGTTGGCGCCGGCATCAACGGAGCGCAGACCTTCGCGGACCATGGCCTGAGCGAGCACGGTGGCGGTGGTGGTGCCGTCGCCGACTACGCCATTGGTCTTCATCGCCACCTCCTTGACCAATTGGGCACCCATGTTGGCGAAGGGTTCGCGGAGCTGGATTTCGCGGGCAATGGTCACACCGTCGTTGGTGATTGTCGGTGGCCCGGTTAGCTTTTCGAGCACCGCGTTGCGGCCCTTGGGGCCGAGGGTCACTTTGACCGCGTCGGCGAGGGCGTTGACGCCCTGCTCGAGACGGGCTCGGGCGTCCGTGTTGTACCGCAGCTCTTTCGCCATGGCTGATGCTTCCTTTCGTACCGACTTATGCGAAGTGTGCGGGCGTGTTACGGGACGAGAATCGCCCGGCCGCGGACCCGCCCGGCATCGAGATCGTCGAGGGCTTGCTGGAAGTCCTCGAGCCGGTACCGGGTGGTGTGCAACGTGACCTTGCCCTGGGCGGCAAGGGTCATGAGCTCCTGCAGATCGTTGTAGGAGCCAACCAGGTTTCCGATGAAGTTGATCTCGGTGGAGATCACATCGATGGTCGGGACGTCGAGGTTCTCGCCGTATCCGACGACGTAGTAGTTCCCGGCGCGGCGCAGCATCGCGATGCCTTCCGCGGTCGCGCCGCCTTCACCGACGAAGTCGACGACGGCTTCGGCGCCGTGACCGCCGGTCAGGTCGAGCACCTGCTGGATGTGGTTACCGTCTGCGACGATGCCGTGATCGGCGCCGACTTTTACTGCAAGGTCGACGGCGGCAGGGTTGCGGTCGAGGACGACTACGGTGACGCCGGAGATGGCCTTGAGGACTTGGATACCGATGTGGCCGAGTCCCCCGGCACCGATTACCACGCACACATCCCCGGGCCGGGTCGTCCTGGCGACCTTGGCGACGGCATGGTAGGCGGTCAGACCGGCGTCGGCGAGGGCGGCCACGTCGGCCGGTTCGAGCGAGTCGTCGATCCGGACCACGCTGCGGGCGGTGGTACGTAGATACTCGGCATACCCGCCGTTGACATCGATGCCCGGGAATTTGCTGTTCTGGCAGTGGACGTCGTCACCGAAACGGCAGGCACTGCATAACCCGCACGTGATGAGCGGGTGCAGGATCACCTTGTCGCCGACCGTGACATTGGTGACCGCATCACCGACGGCGTGGACCCAGCCGGCGTTCTCGTGACCGATCGTGTACGGCAGTGTGACACCGGACTTCTCCTCCCACTGCCCCTCGAGAACATGCAGGTCGGTGCGGCATACACCCGCGCCGCCGATGCGCACGATGACATCGAGGGGTCCTTCGATCGTGGGTTCGGGGATGTCGGTGAGCTGCAGCTTGGTGTGGTATCCCACCACTTGTACGGCCTTCATCGCGGGCTCCTGGTCGTTCTGAGGTTGATGATTTGCGGAGTGTCGCCCGCGGATTCGCTGTCGGCATAGCGGGTGGCGAGTAGACCGCGGCAGAAGTGGGCATTGCCTTCCATCGAGATGCGCACCGACTTGGCGAAACGCAGCCGCATCGGCACCGAGTCCGCCGGAATACGTTTGCCGTCGTCGTCGACAAACACCCGGCTGGCCGGGCAGATGCTCAAGCCGATGGCGATCCGGCGACGCAGCAACGCAGCCTTGGCCTTTCCTGGAGCGAGGTCGCTGAGAACCAGTCGGTAGATCTCGTTCACGCCCATGTCGGTGCTCTTCAGGTGCGCCTCCACGCACCGTTCCATCGCTGCGGCATGCGCCTTGGACAGGAACGTTCGGCGCAACTCGCGCAGACTCTCCTCCGCCTCGGAACCGAACGTTCCGACATATCCGGCGTCGGCTGCAAGGCCGGTATTGATCTTGTCGCTGTCGTGGTGGTCGTCGAGCAGTACCCGCACCTCACCGATGTCCTCGATCAGGCGCAGGGCGTCGAGGGCGTCGGAGGCCATGAGATAGGCGAAGTTCGGTGAGCAGAACGCGGTGGGCAGCCGCAGGTGCACGGTGACCCCGTCGTCGTCGAGGATGACCGACCGAACGAAGCCGAGGTCTGTGATCGGTTCGTCCAGTTCGGGATCGGTGACCGTCGACAGTGCCATCAGCACGTCGTGTTGGGTGCATACAACGGTGGCAGTCATGACGACACCGTCGCCTGCGCCCCCGCCGCGACCTCCACACCTTCCTGGCCGGCCGGCTCGGCCAGTTGCAGGTCTGCAGGTACGTCGATGTCGTACAGTGCTGCGGCGTTGAGGCCGAGGATCTTCTGCTTCTGCTCGACGGTGATCGGTGCGTACTCGGTTTGCATGTCCTCGGGAATCTGGAAGTCGACGAACTGCTCGATCAGCCACTTCGGGTCCACAGCGCGTAGTCGCTACCGAACAGGATCTTGTCCTCGCCGATCCAGTAGAGCAACTCGCCGATGATCTGGGCGAAGTAGCGGGGGCGGGTGTGGATGAATGGCAGAGCCACAGCCAGGCCGCCGTAGACGTTCGACTCCTGGGTAGCGATCCAGCAGAAGTCTTCGAGTCGTGGCAGACCTACGTGCTCGACGACGAAACGCAGGTCCAGGTAGTCGGTGGCGACCTTGTCGACGTCGGAGACATCGAAGGCGTCGCGATCGAGCGGACGGATCGTCGGGCCCTTGTGGACGTGAATGTTTTTGATCCCCAGCTTGATGCACTCTTCGAGGTAGCGACGCGACCACGGGTCATCGAGTTTGTAGCCGCGGGAGTCGCCGTGCCATTCGGCGGTGTAGAGCTTGACGCCCTGCAGGTTCATCCGGTCGGCGTCCTTGCGGAGCTGCTCAAGACCGGCCTCCTCGTGGCGAGGGTCGTAGGCGTGATTGTAGGTCAGCTTGCCGGGGTGCTTGGCGACCAGGGCGAGTGCTTCGTCGGTGCGGCCGAATCCGTTGTGGTAGAAGTCGCTGAGCAGGGTGGCCTGAAAGATCGCGTGGTCGACGTATCCCTCTACGAAGATGTCACGCTCGAAGCGTTCGCTGCCGTAGTACGTGTAGGTGTCGTAGTCCCACACGACCCCTTGGGGGCTGAGGTTCTTGTGGTAGTCGTAGAAGCAGTCGATGAACTGCTTGCCGTGTACGTTCTTCTGGTTCGACTCGCGGGCGTCCCAGACGTGTACGTGACCGTCCACAATGAAGTATTTCTGGCCGTCCTTCTGATACATCGCGTCCTCGCTTGGTCCTGGTTCCGGGGGGCTGTGGGTTGTCCGGGGCCACCTCGGTGGCCCCGGACGGTTGCGGGCTAGTGCTCTGTGAGGTCGAATCCGATGTATTCGGCGGCATCCTCGGGGCTGGCGAACAGCAGGGTCTTGTCGTCGAGGTGGACCATGCGCCCGTAATGGGTGGAGCTGATCTCTTCGAAGATCGAGCCGTCGAAATCCTGACCCAGGCGTCGGTGAGTTCTTCGTAGTTGAAGTCGAGCAACTTCTGGCCGTCGACGCGGATCATCGACGGGTACTCGGTCAGCTCGACACCGTCTTTGGCGCCCATCACCTCTGCGACGACGCGGCCGATGGGGGTGTTCATCAAGGTGACGCCACACATGTTGGAGAACTCGGTGGACGATCCGAAGTGCATGCTCACTGGTCCAACTCCTTGGGGGTGTCGAGCCCGATCTCCTCGAGCAGGGAACGGAACTTCGCCGTGGCGGCGTCGAGGCTGTCGGCGAAGGTGACGGCCTTGTCGGCGGGCTGCGACCAGATCGGTTGCAGCGCGCGGGCGGCGTCGAGGCACCGGGGCACCCACGTCGCGAGCCAGGAGCCGAACAGTTCCTTGTTCGACTCGCCGTGCTCAGGGTCGCGAGTGAGCAACTGGAACAGGTTGCGGGTGTAGGCGAGGTCGCGGTCGTAATCGTGCTCACCGGTGCCGACGATGGTGGGGGTGATGTAGTCTCCGTTGCCGGCGGCGATCTGCATGACCAGTTCGGTGCGGAACAGCGAACCGACCAGCTGCTCGAAAACGATGTTCGAAGCGAACAGTAGCTCACACCAGTCCGGAACGGCGGTGAGCCGCTCGACGACCTCCCGGGTCGGTTGCCACTCGGGGGCGGACTGCCACACCTCTTTGTGCACGGCGCCGTCGAAATTGTCGGTGGCCTCGGACAAGTCGAGGTTGAACAACGCCAGGTCCTGAGCGAAACGCATCTTGTGAGCCGCGTTCACTGCGACGGCGGTGTTGATCATGTTGGTCGGCCCGGAACGCTGGATGGAGGTGAACACGTGCAGCGCCAACCCGTTTTCGGCATGCATCCACGCGCCCAGGTTGCGGGCGATGAACGTCAGCCAGGGCGTGTTCCAGGCGTCGTAGACTCGGGCGCGTTTGGCGTTGGACAGACACAATTCGACCTGGTGGACGACCTTGGAGTTGTTGCGAAAGATCGTCTGGTCCCACTCCTCGTTCGGATCGAGGAAAGCATGCCAGTTCGACGACTTCGCCACGGTCCAGTCCTGCGGGTATCCGCCCGGTCCATTGCCGAATCCGTAGATCCAGCCCTGGGAGAGGTGACGGTCCGGGTCGGGCTGAACGTCGACGGTCACGTCCTCGTACATCGTCGACCGCTTCTTGGCCGGCGTGTAGTAGGTGAAGGTACGGCTGCGGGAGCTGGGAAACTCCAGCGCACCGGCTTCGGAGTCGGTGAACTCGATCTTCGGAAAGCTCCGCTGCTTGGGCTCGGAAGTTGCGGTCATCGCGTTTCTCAGTTCTGTCGGGGAAAGAGGACTGTGAATCCTTGTGGACTATTCGAAGGCGGGACTGGTGAACTTGTCGTAGAAAATCTGATCGCTCGGGGTGCCGGTGGCTTCGAGCAGAGCGAGCGCCGCGTCGACCATCGGTGGTGGCCCGCAGAGATAGACCTCGGTCTTGTCGATGCCCGATTCGCGGCGGCTCACGACGTCGGTGACGTTGCCTTCTTCGACGACGATCGACCCCGCCGGCTCCGGGACCATCGATTCCGACAGGCACGCCACGAACGTGAAATCCGTGAGCCCTTCTCCGAGCCGGAGAATCTCGTCGACGTAGAACAGGTCGGCGGGCGTCCGGGCACCGTAGTAGAAGTGCACCGAGCGGGTGTTGCCCGTCTCGCTCATATGCCGCAGGAGCGAGAGGACGGGGGCCATTCCGGCTCCGCCGCCGATCAAAACGATCGGCAGGACATGGCCGTCCTTGAGAGTGAACGACCCGTAGGGACCGGTCAAGGCGATCTCGTCACCGACCGAGAGCTCATTTTCGAGCAGCCCGGCGAACTTTCCGCCCGGATACTTCTTGATGAGAAATTCGATATGGCCGGGTGTCGATTGCGTCGTTGCCATCGAGAAGGACCGATGCTCCTCGGTCCCGGGGATCTTCAGGTCCGCATACTGGCCGGGCTTGAAGTCGTAGGCGGCGGGTTCGACGGGTTGCAATCGTAGCGAGACGATGTCCTTGGTCATCGACTCGATGCCGGTCACCCGGGTGCGAACGTCCTGGATGGGGACACCGCCGAGCAGTTCGTCCTCGTCGAAATTGAGCAACTCGATCGTGCAATCGCTGTACGCGGTCGAGCGGCAGAGCAATACCATCCTTCGTCGACCTCGGATTCGTTGCACGCAAACGTCGAGTAGTTCTCCATCTGAATATCGCCGTCCAGGACGAACGACTTGCAGGCCGAGCAGCGTCCCTCGCGGCAACCATGCATCAGGTGGATGCCTTGCCGGAATGCGGCGTCGAGGATGTACTCGTCTTCGCCGATTTCCATCTCGATGTTGACGGGTTCGAAGTTGATTACGTGCTTGTCGGCCACGGGGTCTCTCCTGGGGCTCGTAAAATGAACGATGAGGCGGTGGATGGCGCCGAAGTGGCCGCGGCGCCATCCACCGGTCCTGGGTTATCGCGGTGTGGCACCCGCGCGGTACTGGGCGATGTGCGCTACGCGCTCGTCGTCGGACATCTGGTTCAACAGCACGTTCGGGCTCTGGAAGGTGTTGCCCCGTACGTCGTCCAGGGTCCACATCTTCTTCGGATCGTCCAGATCGAGATGGGGCTGACCGATGAGGGTCTTCCCGTCGTCGCGGACGTACCCGAGGTCCTGGACGATGTCGGCGAGATCCTTGTCGTGGTGCAGCGTCTCCCATT
>LATQ01000001.1:91151-91746 GCA_001017865.1 Rhodococcus sp. IITR03 | reverse complement strand
CGTGGTGCAGCGTCTCCCATTCACGGAAACCGGTGAGGCGACCCATGTTCGGGGTTTCGCGTCCCTCGTACTCGCCGCGGAAGGCAACCGCGTCGGTCCAGTAGCAGGTCTCGGAGCAGTAGGTGCGCCACTGGTCGTCGACCTTCTCGACCACCATGTCCTCACGGATCAGGCCGGCACCATGCACGTCCAGCACCGGTGCGGATACTGGTATCCGACCTCCTCGAACGCGATGGGCTTGTTGCGCCCCGGGTAGGCGAGGCGGTTGTAGTTCTCCCACCACTTGCCGTACTTCGAATACCAGCCGGGGTACTTGTGCTCGAACCACTCGAAGTCCTTGTCGGTCATCGCGTCGATCCGCCAGTAGTTCACCGGCCAGCCCGTCGCGAAGAACCGTGCCACCTCGTGCACATAGCTCTTCTCGGTGATGCGCTTCCACGCCTCCTCGACGAGATCGTGCGGGATGGTGAGCCCGTACTTCTCGAGCGGAATGAGATAACTGCGGTAGTAGTCGTCGTAGATCCACCGCCGCCACATCTCGCGTAGGATTCGCGGTCCTTCCGACGGTCCTTCGTGCCGTACTCGATGAAGGTGC
>LATQ01000001.1:90455-91051 GCA_001017865.1 Rhodococcus sp. IITR03 | reverse complement strand
CGTGGTGCAGCGTCTCCCATTCACGGAAACCGGTGAGGCGACCCATGTTCGGGGTCTCGCGGCCCTCGTACTCGCCGCGGAAGGCGACCGCATCGGTCCAGTAGCACGGCTCCGAGCAGTAGGTGCGCCACTGGTCGTCGACCTTCTCGACCACCATGTCCTCGCGGACGAGGCACGGCACCATGCACGTCCAGCACCGGTGGGGGTACTGGTATCCCACGTCCTCGAAGGCGATCGGCTTGTTGCGTCCGGGATGGGCGAGACGGTTGTAGTTCTCCCACCACTTGCCGAACTTCGAGTACCAGCCGGGATACTTCTCCTCGAACCATTCGAAGTCGGCGTCGGTCATCGCGTCGATCCGCCAGTAGTTCACCGGCCAGCCGGTCGCGAAGAAGCGTGCCACCTCGTGCACGTAGCTCTTCTCGGTGATGCGCTTCCACGCCTCCTCGACGAGATCGTGCGGATGGTGAGCCCGTACTTCTCGAGCGGAATGAGATAACTGCGGTAGTAGTCGTCGTAGATCCACCGCCGCCACATCTCGGCGTAGGATTCGCGGTCCTTCCGGCGGTCCTTCGTGCCGTACTCGATGAAGGTGC
>LATQ01000001.1:26462-90355 GCA_001017865.1 Rhodococcus sp. IITR03 | reverse complement strand
GCCTCGAGCGCCGCCACCACCCTCCGTCGCGACCCGGCGGTGCCGACGCCGTGACGATCGATGCGGTCACCGCCTCTGCCGGCGTCGCGCGGGCCACCCTCTATCGGCACTTCGCGAATGGAACCGAGCTGGTCGCCGCGGCCTTCGCGCGGCTCCTCCCACCGGCGCCGCCGGTCCCGGAGGACGGCGATCTCCGCAGCCGCCTCGTCGAACTGCTCGCCGCCCAGGCACGCATCATCGAGGAGGCGCCCATCCCGTTGACGGCAATGTGCTGGATGGGACTCGGCCGGGCCTCGGCGAACTCACGAAGGAACCGGGTCGCAGCGAGCGGCCCGAACTGCAGTCGCTGCGCGAGATCCTCGTCGACCGCTACCGGTCGTCGTTCGACCGTGTGCTCGCCACCTCCGAGGCCCGCCGCGAACTCGGCGACTTCGACTACGACCTGGCTCTGGTCCAGTTGCTCGGGCCGATCGTCTTCAACCGCCTCGCGACGCTCGCGCCCATCGACCGGCGCGCGTGCGAGCACATCGTCGACGACTTCATCGCCGCGCGCAGGGCCCGCCGGACGGACCTTTAGAGCCCCATGTCCTCGTCGCCCAGACCGTCCGCGCCCACAGCAGTCTTGTTCTTCTCCTCCCGCGGGCGACGCAGGACGTACAGCCGCGAATGCTGGAAGTCCCGCAGCCGCAGCGTGCGCACGGTCTGGAAGCGGAACTCTTCGCAGTCGGTGAGCGCGTCGGCGAGATTCTCGTCGACGAGGATCGTGCCCGGCCGCGCCGCACCGGTGAGGCGGGCCGCGATGTTGACGACCGAACCGAACAGGTCGCCGAAGCGCGGCAACGCCTGACCCCACGCCAGTCCGATCCGCAGGTCCGGATAGTCCTTCTGGGACCCGAACGAATCCTGCAGTTCGAGGGCGATGCGCGCGGCGTCGACCGGACGTTCGGCCGCGAACATCACCTCGTCGCCGACGGTCTTGATCACCCAGCCGTTGTGCCGGGCAATGACGTCGGAGACCTCCGATTCGAAGTAGTCGAGCAGCTCGCTCAGCGCGGCCGCGTCGATCTGCCGGGTCAGCCGGGTGTAGCCGACCATGTCGGCGAAGCCGACGACCAGCTCGTGCAGCTCCCCGGAATCCTGCGGGCGCGCGGCGGCCCGGGCGGTCGTGGCCACCAGGTGCCGACGCCACATGTGCTCTGCAGGCTCACCGCGAGCTCGGTCGTGCGATCGACGATGTGGTCGACCAGCGCGCGGATCTCCTCTTCCTGCGGGGGAGTCTCCGCTTCCTCGTAGGCGGAGGCCAGTTGCGTGAAGACGTGGGTGTTGAGCAGATTCAGCTGCCATTCGGTCAGCCGTGACATCGACTGCCCGATCGACCGGGCCGCGGGCACCTCGAGGCGTTCGTCGACCGCGCCGCTCGCGATGTGATGGCGGCCGTCGCGCGCAGGGCCTCGACGTCGCCGTCGGTGAACATCACGACGTCGGGATCGGGATCGACGGTCAGACCGAGCGCCTGCCACAGCCGTCGCACGCGCGCAGGTGCGAGCCCGCACAACTCCGCCACCTCGTTCAGGGTGTAGCGAAGAGGACCACCGAGCAGCGCGTTCTCCAGCTGTGACTGGATCACGGACAGCACGTCGGTTCCTGATGCGGGTGCCGGATCGGACGGGGTCACGCATCCATCCTTACCGTGCGCGGGGCCCGTGTGCGCGGCAGGCCATGTCGAACAGGTGTGCAGGCGTGTCGTACGGATGTGCGACAGTGACCGTCATCGAAGCCCTGCCGACCCGTCGGCGAACCGAGAAAGGACGTCGCATGTCGCCCCGCAGACGCGCGGACCACCTGACGGAGGAACAACTCGGAGAGCTCGGTGCTGCTCTCGCCGAGGGGCGCCGCGCGACCGTCTACCTCGTCGAGGGCATCCCGAGTCTCGGCATCGACCGGGGACGTCGGCGCGGGTGGTGTCGATCAGCGGCAGCACCGTGATGGTGCGGCCGAAGGGCGTCGACGACGAGTTGCCGTTCGAGACCGACGAACTGCGCGCCACCCGGGAGCCGGCCGGAACCAAGCGCGCACCGGCGAAGGCCGCGCGCACGTCCGGTAGTGCGAAGCCCGCTCCGGCGAAGGCTGCACCTGCGAAGGCTGCACCTGTGCAACCCGCGACCCCGCGGGCTACCGCATCCAAGCCTGCTACCCCGAAGCCTGCTACCCCGAAGCCTGCTACCCCGAAGTCCGAGAGCCCAGCGGCCGCTGCGGTTCCCCGCGCCCAGGAGAAGAAGCCCGTGACCCAGACGACCTCCGCTTCGTCCGACGCTCCCGCCTCCCGGCCGCCGGCACCGGCGAAGCCGAAGGCCCCCGCCCGCAAGGCGAAGAAGGCGCCGTCGATCACGATCACCGTCACGATCGACCCGGAGAACGAGTGGACGGTGGGGGTCGCGCACGGCACCCGCAAGGTCGGCAAGCCCGTGCCGGTCGCCCCCGACGCCGTCGAACGTGCGGTGAAGGAACTCGGTGATCCCACGGCCACCGAGGCCGTCCAGTCGGTGATCGAGGAGGCGCGTCGCGCCGCCGAGGACCGGGTCGCGCAGCTCAGCCGCGAACTCGAGGAGGCCCGTCAAGCTCTGGAAAGCTTGGGCGCAACCCGGAAATCCGGCGGAAACCTCTAGTACGCTCAGCCCGACGGCTGCCGGACGGCGCAGCGCAGGAGGGCCCCCATGTTCAGAAAACTGGTTGTTGCAATCGCGAGCGCTGTCGCGCTGGTCGGAGCAGGTTCCGGGGTGGCCGTCGCGGCGCCTCCGGTCACCCTCGGCGGCGGTTCGGGAATCACGCTCGGAGACAACGGGCAGGACATCTTCGACTGCACACTCACCACGATCGGCAACGACGCCGCCGGTCGCCTGGTGGGTCTCACCGCCGCGCACTGCGGCTCTCCGGGCATGACGGTGAAGGCCGAATACGACCTCGCTGCCAGTTCGGTGGGTCGCATCGTGTCGACCAACGAGCGGCTCGACTACGCCGTCATCGAGTTCGACCGGGGCAAGGTGGTTCCCGTCAACCGCGTCGGCGACGTGACGATCACGGGCCTCGGCGCCCCCGCGGGCTTCCCGAACATCGCCTGCAAGGAAGGTCGCACCACGGGCAACACCTGCGGCATCGTCTGGGGCGACGTGTTCGGCTCGCAGGAGACGTGGACCCAGGTGTGCGTCATCGAAGGCGACTCGGGCGCACCGCTCGTGGTGGGCACGACGCTCGTCGCGATGGTCAACGCCTACCTGCTCGCGCCGTGCGTCGGTCCCGAGGTCGGAACGAACATCGACGTGATCATGGCCGACATCAACGGTCGGGGCGGGCCGGGCGCAGGTTTCCGTCCGATCTAGCAGCACCCCGGAAGCCGGAGGTTCCCCCGACCTTCGTCGGCCGGAGGGTTCACCCGACCCTCATCCGCACACCGCACCGTTCGATGCGGAACCGACCAGCTTCGTGTACTTCGCCAGTACACCTCGGGTGTAGCGCGGCGGCAGTGGCTCCCAGCCCTGCCGCCGCGTTTCCATGTCCTTCTCGTCGACCAGCACGTCGAGCAGGCCGTTCGAGACGTCGAGACGGATGCGGTCGCCGTCGCGGACGAACGCGATGGGACCGCCGTCGACGGCCTCCGGGGCGACGTGCCCGACACACAACCCGGTGGTGCCACCTGAGAACCGTCCGTCGGTGAGCAGCAGGACGTCCTTACCGAGACCGGCGCCCTTGATCGCGCCCGTGATCGCAAGCATCTCGCGCATGCCCGGACCACCCTTGGGCCCCTCGTAGCGGATGACCACCACGTCGCCGGCGGTGATGGTGCCGTCTTCGAGCGCATCCATCGCGGCCCGTTCGCGTTCGAAGACCCGCGCCGTTCCCTCGAAGACCGACTCGTCGAAGCCCGCGGACTTCACCACCGCTCCGCCGGGAGCGAGGCTGCCGCGGAGGATCGTGATACCGCCGGTGGGATGGATGGGGTCGCTCAGGGCGCGCAGCACCTTGCCGTCGGGGTCCGGGGGAGCGATGCCGGAGAGGTTCTCCGCGACGGTCTTCCCCGTGACGGTGAGGCAGTCGCCGTGCAGCAGACCCGCGTCGAGCAGTGCCTTCATGATGACCGGGACGCCGCCGATGTGGTCGACGTCCTTCATCACGTGCCGGCCGAACGGTTTGACGTCGGCGAGGTGCGGCACCCGCGCGCCCACCCGGACGAAGTCGTCGAGGCTCAGATCCACCTGCGCCTCGTGCGCGATCGCGAGCAGGTGGAGCACGGCGTTCGTGGACCCACCGAAGGCCATGACCACCGAGATGGCGTTCTCGAACGCCTCCTTCGTGAGGATGTCGGACGCGGTGATGCCGCGCTTCAGCATCTCGACCACCGCCTGCCCGCTGCGCCGCGCGAAACCGTCGCGGCGACGATCCGTCGCGGGTGGTGACGCGCTCCCCGGCAGCGACATGCCGAGCGCTTCGGCCGAGGCGGCCATCGTGTTGGCGGTGTACATGCCGCCGCAGGCACCCTCGCCGGGCAGATGGCGCGTTCGATCGCGTCGAGGTCGGTCTCGGACATCAGGCCGCGCGCGCACGCACCGACCGCCTCGAAGGCGTCGATGATCGTCACGTCGCGTTCGGTGCCGTCGGACAGTTTCGCGATGCCCGGCAGGATCGACCCGGCATACAGGAAGACGGCGGCGAGATCGAGGCGGGCCGCGGCCATGAGCATCCCGGGCAGGGACTTGTCGCACCCCGCGAGCAGCACGGAGCCGTCGAGTCGCTCGGCCTGCATCACCGTCTCGACGCTGTCGGCGATGACCTCCCGCGACACCAGCGAGAAGTGCATGCCCTCGTGTCCCATCGAGATCCCGTCGGACACGGAGATGGTGCCGAACTCGAGCGGATAACCGCCCGCGGCGTGCACGCCCTCCTTCACCGACCGCGCGAGGCGTTCGAGCGGGAGGTTGCAGGGCGTGATCTCGTTCCACGACGATGCCACGCCGATCTGCGGCTTGCCCAGTCGTCGTCGCCCATACCCACCGCGCGGAGCATGCCGCGCGAGGCGGCCTTCTCCATGCCGTCGGTGACGTCGCGGCTGCGGGGCTTGATATCGGGTCGGTCCGTCATGGCGTCTTCCTGGGGTCGCGGCCGGTGAGGGCGATGAGTCGGTCCTGTGGGGACGCGTCGTCGGGAACCGCGACGGGATCGGCGAACAGACCGCTCGAGGCGAGCATGTCCTTCTGCGGTTCGACGTCGGCGAGCACGGCGTCGACGAGTTCGGCGTCGAGAGTCTCGTCGGCACCGATGGCCCGGGCGAGATCCCAGGTGTGCACGGTGATGTCCGCGATCTGCTGCTTCATGTAGTCGAGGCACGGGACGGTGCCGTAGGACAGGTGGACCTCCTGAGCCGGTGACGCCATCGCCCAGGCGGCGGTCGCCTGATCGGCGAAGCGTGCCCATTCGGCGGCGAGATCGTCCCCGATCGGTTCGAGTGCGGCCTTCGCGTCGTCGAGGGAACGGCCGGAGAGCAGCGGCTGGATCCAGCGCTGTTCGTCGACCATGTGCCACACCAGGTCGGTGACGTCCCACTCGGTGTCCGGGGTGGGTGCGTGCCAGTCGCGGATCTGCGCGACACGGTCGTCGAACTCGCGACGTGCGGTTCGTTGCAGGGAGAGCCAGTCGGTCGCCATGGATCTCAGCCTAGGGCGCGGGCTGCTCGGATCACGGCGATTTCAACTCCTGCGATCATGCGCGGGATGCGGGACGATCGGGAGTCGCACCGTGTCGTCGTCGAGGAGAAGTACATGCCTGTCCCCACCGTCCAGCTCGCGCCCGGTCTCGTCGTCAGCGCCCAGGGTTACGGCGCGATGTCCGTCGCCCCCGCCTACGGCGAGGTGAATCTCGACGAGGCGCTCGCGACCCTGCACCACGCCGTGGATCTGGGCATCACCTTCATCGATACCGCCAACGTCTACGGCGACGGCACGAGCGAGAAGGTGGTCGGCACGCTGCTCGCCGAGCGGCGGGACGAGGTCCAGCTGGCGACGAAGTTCGGTCTCGTCGGTGCGGTCGGCGGTAAGGGCACCGCCAACCGTCGCATCAACGGCCGTCCCGAGTACGCGAAGCAGGCCATCGACGAATCGCTCGGGCGTCTCGGCGTCGACCATGTCGACCTGTACTACCTGCACCGTGTCGATCCGGAGGTGCCGGTCGAGGAGACGGTCGGTGCCCTCGCCGAACTCGTGCAGGCCGGCAAGGTGCGGCACATCGGACTGTCGGAGGCCACCGGCGACGAGCTGCGTCGCGCGCACGCCGTCCACCCGATCGCGGCGATCCAGTCGGAGTGGAGCATCGTCTCGCGCGACGTCGAACGGCACGTGGTGCCCACCGCCGCCGAACTCGGCATCGGCTTCGTGCCGTACTCGCCGGTGAGCCGCGGACTGCTCACCGATGCCTTCGATCCCGGACAGGTCGCCGAGAACGACCTGCGCAAGCGCTTTCCGCGCTTCGACGCCGACGCCCTGCCGACCAACCTCGCGGTGCGCGAGGAAGTGCGGGCAGTCGCGAAGGAAACGGACGCGACGATCGCGCAGATCGCCCTGGCATGGCTGGATGCGAAGGGTCGCGAGTTCGGGTTGCCGTCGGTGTCGATCCCCGGCACCCGCTACGCGAGTCGCGTGACCGAGAACGCCGGTGCACTCGACGTGACGCTCACCGACGAGCAGGTCGCGCGGCTGGATCGGCTCGCCGACAAGGTCGCCGGTCCTCGTGCGGCCGACCCGACGTGGGTGTCGCTCGGACGTGAGTAATTAGCACCGTTAACAGACCGGCGCGTATCGTCCTTGTGACATGAGGGCATGGCTGGTCTGGGGTATCGGAGTCTTCGCCTACATCGTCGCCGTCCTCCATCGGACGGCGTTCGGTGTCTCCGGACTCGCCGCCACCGAACGCTTCGAGATCTCGCCGTCGGTGCTGTCCGGCTTCGTCGTCCTGCAGCTCATCGTCTACGCGGGGATGCAGATCCCGGCCGGTGTGCTGCTCGACAGATTCGGCTCGCGACGGATGATCGCGACCGGCGCGTGATCCTCGCCGTCGGTCAGGCGATCCTCGCCGTCACCGAGTCGCTGCCGGTCGCGTACCTGGCCCGAGTGCTGGTCGGGGTCGGTGACGCCCTGACGTTCATCTCGGTGCTGCGGTTGGTGCCGGTGTGGTTCGCGCCGCGCCGGGTGCCCGTCGTCTCGCAGCTGACGGGCATCTTCGGCCAGCTCGGTCAGGTGCTGTCGGCGGTGCCGTTCGTCCTGCTGCTCACCGGCACCGGATGGACGGCCGCCTACGGCAGTGCTGCGGCGCTCGGCCTGTTCGCATGCGTGCTGGTGTTCGCGATCGTGCGCGACACCCCGCCCGGTGAGGCGCGGGAGGCCACCGCGTCGGGGCTGCGCGAGGTGATCGGCGGGCTCGGCACGGTGTGGCGGCGCCCCGGCACCAAACTCGGCTTCTTCACCCACATGGGCACGCAGTTCTCGGTGACGACCTTCGCGCTCATGTGGGGCGTGCCGTATCTGGTCTCCGCGCAGGGACTGTCACCCGCGGCGGCCGGTTCGATGCTGACCGTCTCGGTGGTCACCGCCATCTCCGCCGGGCCGATACTCGGCGTGCTGTCGGGACGCTTCCCGACCAGACGCTCGTGGCTCGTGCTCATGATCATCCTGGCCAGCGCGGTGACGTGGTCGGCGGTGCTCGCCCTCCCCGGACCCGCACCGGTATGGCTGCTCGTCGTGCTCGTCGTCGTCATCTCGGTGGGCGGCCCGGGATCGATGATCGGCTTCGACTATGCCGTACCTTCAATCCCGGGACCGCCCTCGGCACGGCCAACGGCATCGTCAACATCGGCGGCTTTCTCGCGACACTGCTGGTCGTGCAGACGATGGGCATCGTGCTCGACCGGCTCGGCGGCTACACCTTCGACGCCTTCCGCGTCGCGTGGTTCGCGCAGTACCCGATCTGGGTGATCGCGCTTATCGGGGTGCTCGTGACCCGAGGGCGCGCCCGCCGCGAGGCCGGCATCGAAGCGCGTTCGCTGCGGGCCGTCGTGATCGACCGGTTCGGTCGCGGCAAGCGCTGACCCTCGGTCGAGGTCGTCAGCGACCCTTCCAGACCGGCTGACGTTTCTCGGCGAACGCGCGCGGTCCTTCCATCGCGTCCTCGCTCGTGAACACGACCTTCAACGCGTTGCGGTTGGCGTCCCACGCTGCGTCCTCCCAGTCGGGACTGTTGGCGGTCCGGTGGATCATCGCCTTCGATTCGCGGACGGCTACAGGGGCGTTCGCCGCAATGATCTCGGCCAGTTCGAGTGCGACCTCCAAAGCGGTGCCGGCAGGGGCAACCCGGTTCACCAGGCCCAGCTCCTTGCCCTGCGCGGCGGTGATGGGTTCACCGGTCAGTGCGAGTTCGAGAGCGACCTTGCGGGGGATCTGCTGCTGCATCCGGATCACACCGCCGGCGGCCGCGAACAGTCCGCGCTTGACTTCGGGCAGGCCCAACTTCGCCTCCTCGTCGACGACGGCGAGATCGCTTGCAAGGACGAGTTCGGTTCCGCCACCGAGGGCGAACCCGTTGACCGCCGCGATGGTGGGCTTGGCGCTCCAGTGCTGCACGTATCCGGCGAAGCCCCATTCGGGGTGGCCTTCGGCCGACGTATCCTCGCCCGCTGCAAGGGCCTTGAGGTCGGCACCGGCGCAGAAGGCGCGACCGGCTCCGGTGATCACGACGACTCGCACATCGTCGTCGTTGTTGGCTGCTTCCAGGTGGTTGCCGACTGCGGTGGCCAATGCACCGTTCACGGCGTTGAGGGCGCGCGGGCGGTTGAGGGTGATGAGTGCGACGTTGCCGCGCTTCTCGTACAGGGCCGCGGGTTCGGATGGGGTGGTCTGATCGGACATGGGGGCCTTTCGGATGGCTGCGGGCAGCAGCTACTTATCGATCGCTAAAGGCCTATCATGGTGTTGACGGCCGGTCAATCGATAACCGCGGGTGCGGGGAGGAGTGACGGGACGAAGAACGTCTCCAATTTTGCCCGCAACTGCTCGAGCGAGCCCACGCCGGCGCCGATCGAACTGATGTAGTTCATCTCCAATTCCGAAATCCACTCGCACAGAAGTGTCAGGTCGACATCGGCTCGCATCTCGCCGGATTCCTGAGCTTCGAGCAGGATCGGTTCCCACAGTTCGCGGGTGAGTTCGACCGCGCGCCCGGATGTGGAGAGCAGACTGGTGGCCAGGGTGGCCTCCGCCGGGGACACCAGCCGGTGGATCATCGGGTCTCGCAGGCCGCGCCGGACGTTTCGGCAGATGCCTTCGACGATGCGTTCGCCGAAGGTCGGATACGAGCGGATCTTCTCGCGGGAGGGGGTCATGCCGATCCGGGCGCGGCGAACGATCGATTCCATGATCAAGGAATTCCGATCGGAGAAGTGCCGGTAGACCGTCGCTCGCGACATGCCGGCAACGCGGGCGAAGGTGTCTGCCGAATAATTGTGTTCCGGTGCAGGGCTGCTCGTCACCGAAGTTGTCGGTGGCGAGCAGCCCTGACTGCTTTCGGTCGCCCCCGTACGGCTCACCTTGCAACTTTTACCTACTGCAATTAGATTAGGGGCATCGGTGTCGCGGGTCACACCCCCCGGTCCACCCCTTCACCGAATAGTGGACGGAGAAGACGAGTGCCGGTGAAGTTGTCCTACTGCCGCCTGTGCCCCGCCTCCTGCGGAGTGCGCGTGGAGGTCGAGGGGAATCGGATCCTCGGAATCACCGGCGACGGATTGCACCCGCTGTCGGGCGGCTACACGTGCCCGAAGGGTCGCCGCGGCGGCGACTTTCTCCACGGCCCCGATCGCCTCACCACGTCCGTGCGCCGCACCCCCTCGGGTGACTACGAGCCGATCTCGATCGACGACGCCGTCACCGAGATCGCCGAGAAACTCACAGCGATCACCGGCGAACACGGCGCCGACGCTCTCGGACTCTTCATGGGCACCCAGCAGAACTTCGCGGCGCTGACCGGGCCGATGGCCCGCGCCTGGTTCCGCACCACCGGATCGCACAAACTCTTCTCCACGATGACGATCGACCAGTCGGCGAAGTGGATCGTCCAAGCGCGCATGGGCCAGTACCTCGGCGGACGGCAAACCTTCGATACCGCCGACGTGTGGTTGCTGGCCGGCACCAACCGATGGTCTCCCTCAACGGTGGAGACGGCGACGGAGCGATCACCGGAAATCCCTCCGTGACGATCCGGCGTGCCCGGGAACGCGGACTGAAACTGATCGTCGTCGACCCGCGTCTCACGGAAACCGCCGAGCGAGCCGATCTCCACTTACGTCCCAGGCCCGGAACCGACGCCGCCCTGTTCGCAGGAATGCTGAATGTGATCCTCTCCGAAGGACTTCACGACCGGGAGTTCTGCGACCGGTTCGTCGAACACCTCGACATACTCGCGGCGAGGGTGGCACCTGCGACGCCGGAACGGACGGCGGCGTCGACCGGTGTTCCTGCCGCCGACGTGATCCGCGCGGCGCGGATGTTCGCGGAGGGCCCGAGGAATGGCGACGACCGGAACCGGCGTGTGCATGGGACCGCACTCGAACGTCGCGGAGCACCTCGTCGCCTGCCTGAACGTCGTGTGCGGACGTTACCTTCGAGAAGGTGAGACCGTACCCGAGCGCAACGTGCTCGCACGGAGTGTGCCGCTGAAGGCCGAAGTTCGTCCTCCCTATCGCAGCTGGGAATCGGGATTCCGTAGTCGGATCGGCGGAGTCGGCACGATGAACGGCGAACTGCCGTCCGGAATTCTGGCCGACGAGATCCTCGAGCCGGGCCCCGACCGGATCCGGGCGCTCGTGGTGTCGGGGGGTAACCCGGTCCGGGCCCTCCCGGACCGCGAGAAGGCCGAGCGTGCCCTGCGGGACCTCGACCTGCTGGTGTGTATCGACACGAGAATGTCCGACACCGCGCGACTCGCCGACTACGTCATCGCCCCCACCATGGTGTACGAGCGCCCCGACCACACGCTGCTCATGGAGTTCTTCTTCTCCGAGCCGTTCGCGCAGTACACCCCGCGGTTGGTCGAGCCACCCCCGGGTGTCGTCGAGGACTGGGAATTCTTCTACCGGCTGACCGTCGCATCGGGACAGCGGCCCAAGTTCGCCGGGCGGGTCCTGGATCCGGTGGTGCCCCCGACCTCCGAGGAGCTGCTCGAGATGTTCGCCGAGCGCGGCCGGATCCCGTTCGACGAGCTGATCTCGGCGCGTCGCGGAGTACGTGCGCCACGGGTGGAGAAGATCGTCGAACCACCCACCGACGGTGGAGCGCACCATCGTCTCGCTCTGTGCCCCGACGACGTGGCCTCGGAAATCGATGCGGCACTGCAGGAAAGGGATTCCGTCGCCGCATTTCCGCTCGCGCTGACGGTCCGCCGCGCCCGCGAGCTCATGAACTCGCTCGGGCGAGGCATCCCCGGTCTTGCGCGCTACGGCTACAACCCTGCCCACGTCCATCCGCGGGATCTGGAACGGTTCGGCGTGGCCCACGGCGACATCGTGCGCGTTCGTTCGCGTCGAGGCAGATACGGGCGGTGGTGCACGCCGATCGCACCGTGGCGCCCGGCACCGTCTCGATGACCCACTGCTGGGGCGGTTCCGACTCCGACGCGGATCCACGACTGGAAGGCAGCAATGTCAACGATCTCACCGGCTACGACGACGTGCAGCACATCAACGTGATGCCGACGATGACCGCCGTGCCGGTAGCACTCGAGCGGGAGGTGGCCGGTGCCCACTGAGACCTCGGCCCGTACGGTGAAACCACGCATCTGCCGCTCTGCGAGGCGACGTGCGGGCTGCTCTTCGAACTGGACGGACGCACCGTGACATCGGTGCGCGCGAATCCCGACGACGTGTTCAGCGCGGGACACAGCTGCGCCAAGGGAGTGGGTCTTGCTGCGCTGGAGAACGATCCGGACGTCGTGCGCACTCCGCTGATACGGGACGGAGACGGCTTCCGCACGGCCTCCTGGGACGAGGCGTTCGCGGAGATCGAAAGACGCTGCCGCCGATCGTCGCGCGTGATCCGAACAGCTGCGCAGTGTATTCCGGGAATCCGGCCGCACATCACCTCGACCCGTCCCTGTACACCCTGCCGTTGATCGCGGCCATCGGAACACGGAACGTGTACTCACCGGCGAGCATCGACACGCTCCCGAAGAACTTCGCCAACACGCTGCTCTACGGCACCGGCTGGGGATGGCGATTCCGGACATCGACCGGACGTCGTACCTGCTGATTCTGGGATCCAACCCGCTCGTGTCCAACGGCAGTACCATCACGGCGCGGGAATCGGCAAGCGCTGGAGTCGCTGCGCGAGCGTGGCGGCACGCTGGTCGTGGTGGACCCGGCGCGAACCCGCACCGCCGAGGTCGCCGACCTGCACCTGCCGATCCGTCCGGGTACCGACGCTCTGTTCCTGCTCGCGCTCGTCTCCGTGATCGCGGAGGAAAACCTTGCAGCACTCGGGCGGTTGGCCGATCACGTGGACGGCGTGGAGGACGTGCTTCGGCTCGCAGCGACGTTCACGCCCGAAGCGGTGGCCGACACGTGCGGTCTGGACGCCGGGCTGATCCGGCAGGTCGCACGTGATTTCGCCACCGCTCCTGCGGCGGTGGCGCATTCCCGGATGGGTTCGTGCACCCAGGAATTCGGTTCGGTGGCGAACTGGATGGTCGAGGTTCTCAACATCGTCACGGGGAATCTCGACCGGCCCGGTGGGGCGATGTTCCCGACCCCGCCGGCAGGTGGACCCACCACGTGGCCGGCAAATCCGAAGGCGCCCCTCGTGTTCGACCGCTGGCGCTCACGCGTACGCGATATGCCCGAGGCGATGGGGGAGATCCCCGCGGTGTGCTTCGCCGAGGAGATCCTCACCCGGGTCCCGGCCAGGTCCGGGCACTGATCACCATCTCCGGTAATCCGGCCCGGTCGGTGCCCAACAGCCGTGCCGTCGAGACGGCGCTGGCCGACCTCGAGTTCATGGTCTGCATCGACGGGTACCTCAACGAGACCACCCGCTACGCCGACGTCGTTCTCCCTCCTCCTCCGCTGACCACGCGCGGACACCACGACCTCGCGCTGACCCACTTCCAGGTCCGCAACGTGGCCCGGTATTCGGCGCCGCTGCTCGAACCCGGTCCCGGAGATGCCGGAATGGCAGATCCTGCTCAGGCTCACCGCGATCGTCCGTGGCGAACCGGGACGCCCCGTCTCCGAACTCGACGACGAGGTGGCCGCCACCGCGATCCGCCGGGCAGCGAAACTGGCGGCGTGCGAACCCGAACACGTGGCCGCTTCGGTATCGGCACGTACCGGCCCCGAGCGACTCCTCGATCTCCGGTTACGCAGCGGCCCCTACGGCGACCGGTTCGGTGCCGTGCCCGACGGACTCACGCTCGAGCTGCTCGAACGGCACCCGGAAGGTATCGACTACGGGCCGATGCAACCGCGGATCCCGGAGGTTCTGCGCACACCGAACGGCCGGATCGACCTCGTGCCGGACCGGCTGACCGTCGATATCCCCCGCGTGCGCGCGGCCCTGGAACAACCGGTGCCCGAACTGTTGCTGATCAACCGGCGACAACGTCGCGGCATGAACTCCTGGCTCCACAACGCGCTGCCCCAACCGGACAGCGGACAGTGCGCATTGTTCGTCAACGACGCCGACGCGCGTGAACGTGGCCTGGTGGACGGCGACACAGTACGCATCACGTCGAAGACGGGATCGATTCTCGCGGAAGTGCGTATCACCGCGGAAGTACGCCCGGGGGTCGTGAGCCTGCCACACGGCTGGGGCCACCAGGGGGACGGGCTGGGAATCACGAGGCCGCGTCCGCCCCGGGTTCCAATGTCAATGCACTGGTAGATGATTCGGTGGTCGAACCCCTCACCGGCGCCCGATCTTCAACGGCATACCCGTCGATGTCGAGCGAGCGGAAGCAGGCCCCCGGTGAACGCGCGCAGTGACACCTTGAAGGGCACGACGGTCGGGGTGGTCGGAGCCGGAATGATGGGGTCGGCCATCGCCTACACGTGTGCGCGGGCGGGGGCGGAAGTCGTGCTCGTCGCACGCACCCTGCAAGGCGCACGACGGGGCCGGCAATACGCCGAACGACGTGAGGCGCGTGCACTCGACTCGGGAACCACCGACGTTGCCTCGTCACGAGCTTTGCTCGATCGCATCGAGATCACCGAACGCCTCTCGGACCTCGGCCCCTCCGCGTTGGTGGTCGAAGCCGTGGCCGAGAACGTCGCCGTCAAACAGCAGGTTCTGCAGACGATCGAAGCGGTCACCGAGCCCGGCACCGTGCTCGCATCGACGACGTCGACGCTGCCGATCACGACCCTCGCGTCCACGTTGTCGCGCCCGGAGACGTTCGTCGGCATGCACTTCTTCTCGCCGGTCGACCGGATGCGGCTGGTGGAGACGATCGTCGGTACGCGCACATCCGAAAAGACCTTGTCGTCCGCTCTGGAGTATGCGCGGCTGCTCGGAAAGACACCCATCGTCGTGCGCGACAGCCGGGGGTTCTTCACGAGCCGCGTCATGGAGCGATATCTCGACGAAGCGCTGATCGCCGTCGGTGCCGGAATCGACCCGGGCCTCGTCGAAGATGCGGCGAAGGATGCGGGATATCCGGTTCCCCCGCTGCAACTTCTCGACGAGATCTCGCTGACCCTCAACCGTTCGGTGCAACGGGAGCAGCGTGCCGCCGTCGAATCGTCCGGCGGCACGTGGCGGGCCCACGAGGCGGACAGGGTGCGCGACCACATGATCGATGCTCACGACCGCGGCGGACGAGCCGCGGGCCGCGGTTTCTACGACTACGACGACGACGGCACACGGCTCGGGCTGTGGAGCGGGTTGCGCGAAGCATTCGGACGGGTGAAGGACATCCCGGTCGACGACATGCGCGACCGTCTGCTGTTCGCTCAGGTCGTCGAGGCATGCCGGTGCCTCGACGAAGGCGTCGTCACCTCCGACGCGACGCAGACGCCGGATCCGTTCTGGGCATCGGGTTTCCCGCCCATACGGGTGGGGTCGCGTCGTTCCGGCATTCGTATCCGGGTGGAGCCCGAAGTTTCGCGGATCGCGCGGGCCGACTCGCGGACCGCTACGGCGACCGCTTCCGTCTCCCGAACCAGGATCCAGCGCTTCGCGATCGATCGGAGAACTCATGACGTACGTAGTCACTCAGGCCTGCTGCAACGACGCCACGTGTGTCGCCGTGTGCCCGGTGAACTGTATCCACCCGACACCCGACGAAGCGCAGTACGCGCGCACCGAGATGCTCTACATCGATCCCGACACGTGCATCGACTGTGGAGCCTGCGCCGACGTGTGCCCGGTGGACGCGATCGTTCCCGACAGCGATCTCACTCCGGAAACGGAGATCTACAGGGATCTGAACGCGGCGTACTTCCTCGGCAATCCGTCCGTGTCCGGCCCCACCGAGGTGGCCCCGGAGCCCACCCGGGTCGTCGAACGCTCCGGGACCCTGCGGGTGGCGATCGTCGGTTCCGGCCCGTCGGCGTTCTATGCCGCGGAGGAGTTGCTGAAGAGACGCGACGTGGACGTCGAGGTGTCGATGTTCGAACGGTTGCCGGTCGCCGGTGGGCTCCTCCGCTTCGGGGTGGCCCCGGACCATCAGACCACCAAGGCAGTCGACCGCCTGTTCTCCCGCACCGGTGGCCGGGAAGGTTTCCGGGCGTTCTTCGGGGTGGAGATCGGACGGGACATCGGTATCGAGGAACTGCTCGCTCACCACCATGCGGTCGTCCACGCGAGCGGAGCATCCGACGACCGGAAACTCGGAATTCCCGGGGAGGATCTGCCGGGTAGCGTCGCGGCCCGCGAATTCGTCGCCTGGTACAACGGGCATCCGGAATTCGCCGACCGCACGTTCGATCTGTCCGGTCGACGGGTGGTGGTCGTCGGCAACGGCAACGTCGCTCTGGACGTGGCACGCATCCTCGCGCGGGACCCCGAGCATCTCGTACCCGGAGATCTTGCCGAGCACGCGCTGAACGCGTTGCGCAAGAGTGCCGTCGAGGAGGTGGTCGTGCTCGGCCGGCGCGGCCCCGAACATGCCGCGTTCACGACCCCGGAACTTCTCGCGCTGGGCTCACTGCCGGAGGTCGACGTGACCGTGCACGGTGGGTACGAGGCTCCCGCCGATGCGCCGATCAAGTTGCGGACGCTGGCCGAGTACGCACAGCGCACGCCGCGGCCCGGTCACCGGCGAATCGTCCTGCGCTTCCACGGCTCGCCGGTCGAGATTCTCGGGGACGACCGAGTCGAGGGCCTGAGAATCGCGCCTTTCGCCGGAGACGGGCCCGCGGAGGATCTCGACACAGCGATGGTCCTGCGTTCGGTGGGCTACCGGGGGAGCCGCGTGCCCGGCCTGCCGTTCGACGACGAACGGGGGACGGTCCCGAACGTGGAGGGTCGCGTGATCGATCCTGCCGAGGGTCGTCCCGTGCAGGGCGCGTATGTCGCGGGGTGGATCAAACGGGGACCGACCGGCGTGATCGGCACCAACCGGTACTGCGCCGCGGAGACCGTCGAGACCATCGTCGCGGATTTTGCGCAGGACCGTCTTCGTGATCCGGCCGGCACCGCGGACGAGTTGGCGGAGGTCGTGAGGTCGCGCTGCCCGGAGGCGATCGACTTCGACGGGTGGAAGCGGATCGACAGGCACGAACGACTCGAGGGGCGTCGTCAGGGCGCGCGCGGCACAAGTTGGTGGAGATCGACGCGATGCTGGCGGTCGCGCGGGACGCCGGCGACATTTCGGGCTTGCTCGATAAACAACAGGCTTTAGATTTAACAGCGCGGATGTGACCTGCGCCTCACCGGTGTGGAGGTCCGCACTCGATCACCTATATCCATGGAGGCATCATGAGCGGCACCGTTGTAGACGCGCTGACCTACTGGGCCAGGTCGAAGCCCGACCTCCCCGCGATCGACTTCGCCGGTGATGTCGTGACCTACGCCGAACTGTCCACCTGGGCCGACGGCGTGGCCCACGACCTCGCGTCGCGGGGCGTGACGCGAGCGACCGAGTCGCCCTCCTCGGCGTCAACAGTCTCGAATGGGCCGTGGCTGCGCTCGCCGCCATGAAGGTCGGGGCCATCGCCGTCGGTCTCAACCAGCGCATGCTCGCCCGTGAACTCGTCACCCTCGTGGACGATTGCGAGCCGACCGTCGTCGTCTGCGACGAAGCGCTGCTGTCCCGCCTCGAAGAAGTTCAGCAGGAGCGAAACACCTTCGCGATCGCGGTGTTCGAGAAAGACGTCCGTCCGCTCCGGGAAGGTGCTCACACACGATTCCCCACCCCGATCGTGGAGATGGGCGATCCCACCGCCATCGTGTTCACGAGCGGCACCACCGGCAACCCCAAGGGCGTGATCTTCACGCACGCGACGATCGCCGGTGAGATGCACGAGTGGCACCTCATGGAGCCCATCCAGCCGAACGGACTCCGGCCGTTGCTCGTACTGCCGTTGTTCTCCGCGGCAGGGATCATCTGGGCATCTCGCGGGTCGTCCTGCACGGCGGAACACTGTTCCTCCAGCCGGATTCGACCCCGTCGAAGCTCTGCGTGTTCTGAACGAGGACAAGGCCAACACTCTGACCGGCCCTCCGATTCTGTTCGAGCAGATCGCCAAGCGCCCGGTTTCACCGAATCCGATCTGAGCCACATGGTCACCGCTCATGTCGGCGGGGCCCGGGTCCCCGTCGACCTCCTCCGAAAGTGGCAGGCCCAGGGGGTGGCTCTGCGGCAGATCTACGGTCAGACCGAGATCGGCGGCTCGGCAACCGCGATGCCGCGTGACGAAGCCGCGGAACACCCCGACAAGTGCGGGTACGGCGGCATCTTCACCAAGATCCGGGTCGTGGACCCGGACGGAAACGATCTCCCGCCCAACGAAACCGGTCAGATCCTGCTGCGCGGACCCGGCATGATGCCCGGATACTGGCGCAACGAAGCCGCGACGCAGGAGGCGCTCCGCGACGGCTGGCTCTACACGGGCGACCTCGGCAAGCTCGACGAGAACGGGTACCTCACCTACGTCGACAGGCTCAAGGACATGATCATCTCGGGTGGCCTGAACATCTCCCCGGCCGAAATCGAAACGGTCATCAACCGGATACCGGGCGTCGAGGAGGTCGCGGTGATCAGCGTGCCCGACGCCAAGTTCGGCGAGACGCCGGCGGCTCTGGTGCGAGCGACGAGCGAGATGAAGGAATCCGAGATCGTGGATTTCTGCAACGAGCAACTCGCCGACTACAAGGTGCCGCGCTACGTCGTGTTCATGGACGAGCCGCTGCCCCGCATGCCCAGTGGCAAGATCGCGAAGCGTCAACTGCGTGACGCCTTCGCGAATGTGCCGGACAACTACGAGAAGGTCAGGTGACACCGACGATGACGTCGAACAAGGTGGCTGTGGTTACGGGAGGCGGCCGAGGTATCGGCGCGGCCGTCTCGCATCGGCTCGCGGCAGACGGATTTGCTGTCGCAGTGAACTATTCACGCAGTGCCCGCGATGCCGAGGAGGTCGCGGCGAAGATCGTCGCCGACGGTGGGCAGGCAGTTGCGATCCAGGCGGACGTCTCGGTCGTCGAGGACGCCGAGCGTCTCATAGCCGACACCACCGCCCGGCTCGGGGCGCCGACGGTTCTCGTGAACAACGCCGGTATGAACAAGGCCGGCGCGGCCAGGAAGCAGTCTCCGGCGGACTTCGACGAAGTCATCGCCGTCAACCTCAACGGCGCGTTCTACTGCACGCACTTCGCCCTACCCGCAATGTACGAAGCAGGCTGGGGTCGAGTGGTGTTCGTCAACAGCCCTTCCGGTGGTCGCCGTCCCGCCCCTGGGATGAGCGCATACGCCGCGGCGAAGGCCGGGCTGGTCGGCATGACGAAGTCGATGGCACTCGAGGTCGCACGGCGCGGGATCACCGTCAACTGCGTGATGCCGGGATTCGTAGCGACCGACATCGTCTCCAGCGGTGGGGAAGCGGGAGTCGAGGCGCTGACCAAGCACTGGCCTTCGATCCCTCCCGAGTCCATCGCGTCGACGGTGTCCTTCCTCGTCTCCGATCACGCGGCCGACGTCTCCGGTGAGGAGATCGGCGTCTGGCGTGGCGGCCCCGTCGGGGTCTGATCCCAGGTCGTAAGGCGTTCCGCACGAACGAGACCGGGGTTGTTTGCGAAAAGTAGGGAACTTTCGCAAACAACCCCGGTCTCGATGCGTGTGTGGATCCCGAGTGCTATGCGGAGACCGGTGTCTTGGCCTCGGTTGCCTCGGTGTCGGATGCCGTTCGGCGGCCGGCCAGAACGGTGCCTGCGAAGCCGAGCAGCGAGACCACACAGATCAGGAGACTGAGCCACACGGTGGTGTCGTCGAACGCGAGCGCCACGGCGATGACGGGGACGACCGCCGCGCCGATGGCATTTCCACCCTCACGGCCCAGGCCGAGTCCGGTGTAGGCGTGCTGGGTGCGGAACAGTTCGATGACGTATGCGCCATGGGACCGAAGATCGCCGCAACGCCGATACCGTTGCCCATCGCCATGACCAGCCAGAACATCAGCGGTGGCGTATCCATGCCCGAGAGCATGGCCATGCCGGCCCACGCGAAGACGGCGCTGTAGAGGAAGCCGAAGATGATCACCGGCTGTCGTCCGACACGGTCCGACAGCGAGCCGAAGAGCGGGATGAGGACGGCGTTGGTGAGCTGGGCGGCGATCAGGCCGACGAGCACTTCCGTGCCGCCGAAGCCGAGCTGGTTGGTGCCGAAGGTGCCCATGAAGACGATGTAGAAGTAGCCGATACCGGTCTGGCCGATGGTCATCACGAGTACGGCGATCAGGCGCCCGGCTGCTGCCGGAGAACGTCGCGGATCGGCGTCTTCGTCAGTGTTTCCGTCTTCTGGGCCTTCTCGAACGCCGGGGTTTCCGGCAGCGTCCGGCGCAGCCAGAGGCCGTAGGCGAGGATGACGACGCTGAACAGGAACGGGATACGCCAGCCCCAGCTGAGGAAGCTCTCTTGCGACATCACCGCGGAGACCAGGAGCAGGGACAGCGAGCCGAGCACGCCACCGAGCGCCGCGCCCATGCCGGGCAGCGAGCCGAGCAGGCCGCGCTTCTTGGAGGGGGCGAATTCGACCGCGACCAGTGCTGCGCCGCCGTATTCGCCACTGGCGCCGATGCCTTGCAGAACACGCAGAAGCACGAGGAGAAGCGGTGCGACCCAGCCGATCTGGGCGTAGCTGGGCAGAAGTCCGACCAGGAGGGTTGCGCCGCCCATCAGCAGCATCGTGAAGACCAGGATCTTCTTACGCCCGATGCGATCTCCGAGACTTCCGAGGATGACTCCACCGATCGGGCGGACGAGGAAGCCGACGGCGAAGGTCGCTACCGCTTGGAGTGTTCCGAGGAAGGCGCTCGAGCCCGAGAAGAACACGCTTGCGAAAACCACTGATGCAGCGGACGCATAGAGGCTGAAATCGTAGTACTCGAGCAGGGTTCCGATGAAGCTGCTCGACCTGCTCGTCGTGATTCTGCGGGGGATCGTCCGGCGGAAGCATTCGGTGGAAGCTTGCAGCCGTGTTCGTACGTTCGGTCATGCTGAACCTCATGTGTGGGGAGGAGGTGGGCGAATGCCCGGATATTCGGTGAGGTACACCACATTAAGCTATAGACGTTAGGTTTGTCTACGTGAAGGGATGTGCCCTACGGGTGACTTCCACGTTGATCCCCGTGAGGTGTGATTGGTTGCTGAGGATGTCGTACCCGGCCTCGCCCACCGGGGAAAGTCTGTTCACGTTCGTGCCCGGATGTCGACTTGCCGTCCGAAGACTGCGTGCGGTCTTCTGACCCCATCCATGGGTCATCGCGACCACTCCGGGCTTGAGGCCCTCGTCGAATGCCAGTGTCGCGTCCACGGAACCGTAGCGATTCGAGACCCTTACTTCGTCGCCCTCGGCCAGATCGCGCCGGGTTGCATCGTCGGGATGCATCCACAGTGGATTGTCCTGATGCAAAGACTGTTTCAGGACGGAAGAATTGTGGAGCCAGCTGTTGAGCATGTAATGGGTGCGACGCGTGATCAACTTGAGTTGATCGGCGCTCTCGCCGGACAATTCGTCCAGGATGTCTTCTGCGGTGCGGTACGCACGCCGGAACACCGGAGGGCAGCAATCGATCAGGCCGTCGTCGTGTTGCACGGCGATGGTGAAGACGTGTGACGGGACGGCCTCGGGCAGGACCGCCGTCTGGCACGGTAGTTGCTTCAACCGTTCGATGCTGAGGCCGGCCTCGCGCATCGCGGCGTCCGCGTTGGCGAGCGGCGCCGGTTCCGGATCGTCGAGCAACGTCCGGACTCCCATTTCCTGCTGGATGCGGGCGAGAATCCACCAGTCGTCGCGGCGGTCGCCCTTGGGCGGTACGACGGCCGGGGTGTACTGGACGTACGGTTCCATGGTCACGCCCATGGTGTTGAGGAAATTGACATCCTCGTGCTCGAGCCAATCCGTGGCAGGAAGTACGTAGTCCGAGATCTCCCCGGTCACCGTGCGATACAGGTCGATCGTCACGATCAACTCCATGCCGGCCATCGCGGCCCGCATACGTTCTTCCCCGCTCACCGACAGCAGTGGATTGCCGGAGATCACGATCAGGCCCGGATCGGATCCTTCTCGTTCTCGATGTACTCGGCGAGTCTGGCCGCGGGAAGGTCGCCGCTGACGGTGCGAACCTCGCCCAGGCTGCCCTCGAAGAAGGGATCCTCCCGTTTGCGCTTCGAGTTCTGTACGACGTCGCTCATACCGCGCGAGTAGATGTTTCCTCCGCGCCTCCCGAGATTGCCGGAGAACAGCTGATCATGTTGAGCATCCAGTACGCGAGGGCGCCCTGACGTCCCTGATTGACTCCGGTCGCCATGTAGATGCCGGCGGTAGGTGCAGCGCAGAAGTCGTCGGCGACCTGCCTGATGTCGTCGGCCGCTATCCCGGTGGCCGCACTCACGTGTTCGGCGGAATATCTGCCGACGAACTCCACCAGATCGTCGATGTTCCGTGCGTGTTTCTCGACTTCGGCGCGGTCGTATCCGATGCGGAAGACGATCTCGTGGAGGATCGCGGCGAGAAAGTAGAAATCGGAATCGGGTTTGATGAGCAACACCTCGCCCGTATCCGGCCCGGACGACTCGATGCGCCGGGGATTGACGAACAGAGTCTTCCCTCCGCGCTTCTTGATCGCCTGATCTTGGCCATGGGGTTCGAGATGTGCATCAGGGTCATGTGCGAGACGAGAGGATTGCTACCGAGGCAGAGGAAGTAATCGGTGTGCAGCAGATCGGGGATCGGATGCGCCATCGACGCTCCGTAGATCGCCTCGCTGGCCGCGTACTTGGCGGATGTGTCCTGGGTCCCCGCGCTGAACCGCATCCTCGTGTCGAAGCCACGCGCCAGCGCTGCTGCATTGGCGTAGTAGGTGCCGTTGAACGCGGAGGGGTTTCCCTGATAGACGGCGAGTGCATTGCGCCCGTGACGCTGCCGGATATCGCGCAGGCGGTCTGCGATGTCCCGTACGGCGTCGTCCCAGTCGACGGCGACGAATTCACCGACCTCCTCGCTCCGCGGGTTGACGCGCCTGAGCGGGCGGTCGAGCCGGTCCGGGTCGCGATGGATCTCGAGGAAATGCACGCCCTTGTGGCACGAGAATCCCTTGTGTATCGGATGATCCGGGTCGGTTTGCAGGTTGCCGACCGCGCCGTTCCGGACCGTGGCGACGAGTCCACACGCCGGTTCGCAGAGACGGCAGAACGTGTGGACCCGATGCTCGGTCATCGGGTCAACTGTCCTCGACCATGACACGGGTCGAAGCGGCCTGTGCTTCCGCCCGGTAGTTCGAGGGCCACTTCTTGCCCAGGGCGAGGCCCCCGTCCACTCCGAGCGTCTGGCCGGTGACGAATTCGGAATCGTCGGAGGCGAGGAAAGCTGCGGCATGGGCGAGGTCGTCGGGTTCCCCGGCCCTCGGAATGGGCTGGAACTTCGTGAGGCTCCGTCGAACGGCGTCGACACTGCGGTCGAGCGCTTCGTCCTCGAGTCCGGCGCCGTGGCCGACGATCCGTGTGGCGACACCACCGGGGATCAGCGCGTTGACGCGTATGCGGAACTCGGCGAGCTCCACCGCCGCGGTACGCGTGAGCTGGAGAACGGCAGCCTTTGCTGCGCTGTAGGGGTGGGGGCCGAAACCGGTCCGGATACCGGCAACGCTCGACACGTTGACGATGCTGCCCGAGCCCTGGTCGCGCATGACGCGAGCGGCGTGCTTCGTTCCGAGAAATGCGCTGCGTGAAAGTACCGCAAAGCCGTCCTCCCATTCCTCGAGCGATGTGTCCTCGAGGAAAGTCCAGGCGCCCACGCGGCCCGCATTGTTGATCATGCAGTCCAGTCGCCCGAACTGCTCTACGGCAAGTGCGACGGCTGCGGCCACATCGGACTCCTCGCGGACGTCGGTATGCAGGTAAACGCCTCGCCGGCCGAGTTCGGCGGCTACGTTCCGGCCCCGTTTCTCGTCGATGTCCGCGACGACGACGTGGGCTCCGCGCTGAGCGAAGACACGCGCCGTAGCCGCGCCGATACCGCTGGCGGCTCCTGTCACCACCGCAACCTTGCCTTCGAGATCGGTCATCGTCGACTCCTTCGGTCGTGGTGGATCCTTGAGCTTTTAATCTAAAGTCATTAGCCTGCGTGTGTCGAGTCCGTCACATCCGGGAGAGTCACATGGCCGATGAAACACCGATCCTGACCGAACGTCCGCGGCCGGGAATTCTCTTGATCCGGCTCAACCGCCCGAACGAGCTCAACGCGATGAACGTCGACCTCATCGAGGCACTGCACGGGGTCCTCGACGAGGTCCGAGACGACTCCACAACCCGCGCGATCGTCCTCACCGGCGAGGGTCGGGCCTTCTGCGCAGGGCTGGACCTGCGCGGATACGGAACACCCGAAGGGACGACAGAAGGGGAAGGTCGCGCCCAACTCGGCTTGAGAGTGCAGAAGCACATCGCCGGCTGGTCGACGCATTCCGTAGTACCCGCGCCCGATCATCGCGGCGGTCGACGGCGCGGCAGCCGGCGGCGGTATGTCGCTGGCGCTCATGGCGGATATCCGCATCGCCTCGGAAAAAGCGGTCTTCCACGCCGCATTCATTCGGCGGGGCCTGTCCAACTGCGACATCGGAATGAGTTGGCTGCTGCCCCGGATGATCGGCTTCTCCCGCGCAGCTCAGATCATGCTCACCGGCCGGTCCATCGACGCAGCCGAGGCCGAACGCATCGGGCTCGTCTCGTCCGTGGAGCCCGCCGACACCCTGCTCGATACCGCATTGGACACCGCCGAGGCGATCGCGCAGAACAGCCCGTTCGGGGTCTGGATGACCAAGGAGGTCATGTGGTCGAACCTCGAAACACCCAGTATGCGAGCAGCGATCGATCTCGAGAACCGCACCCAGATCCTGAGCTCGCTCACGCGCGACCACAAGGAGGCCGTCGTCTCGTTCCTCGAGAAGCGGCCCCCCGAATTCCGGAACCACTGACCGCCCACCCGAGGACACCGCAGGAAACGATGAGGTTCGTATGAAAGTAGGAGTTGCTGCCGGCTACTGGGGCTCCGGCCCGCCCCGGCACGTCGAGCGAATCCTCACCGAGGCAGAAGAACTCGGAGTCGACAGCTTCTGGACCGCAGAAACGTACGGGTCCGATGCGCTCACTCCGCTGGCCTGGTGGGGCGCCCGCACATCGAACATCAAGCTCGGGACATCGGTATGCCAGATCTCCGCGCGGCCGCCCACCACATTGGCGATGGCGGCCCTCACCCTCGATCATCTGAGCGGGGGACGCGTGATTCTCGGAATCGGGGCGTCCGGCCCGCAGGTCGTCGAGGGTTGGTACGGGCAGCCCTATCCGCGACCTCTCGAACGAACGCGCGAGTACATCGAGATCATGCGCAAGGTGTGGGCTCGTGAAGAGCCGGTCACCTATTCGGGACGGCATTACCAGCTGCCCGTCCAGGGCGGCACGGGTCTGGGGAAGCCGCTCAAGTCGATCGTCCACCCGCTCCGCAGCGACATTCCGATCTACATGGGAGCCGAGGGTCCGAAGAACGTGGCGCTGGCGGCGGAGATCGCCGACGGCTGGACCCCGCTGTGGTTCTCGCCCAAAAGCGACGAGTTCTACCGTGCCGCTCTCGCGGACGGATTCGCGCGAGAAGGCGCGCGGCGCACCCAGGACGATTTCGAGATCGCGAACGTGTGCTGGCTGGTCGAGAACGACGACGTGGAGAAGGCCGCCGCGCGGCTGAAACCGACGGTCGCGCTGTACGCGGGCGGTATGGGCGCGAAGGGCGCCAACTTCCACAACGATGTGTTCGTGCGGATGGCTGGGGTGACGCCTGCGCCGAGATCCAGGAGCTCTATCTGAGTGGACGGCCCGACCTCGCAGCGCAGGCCGTGCCGACCGAGATGGTCGAGGACGTAGCCCTCGTCGGCCCCGCCGACAAGATCATCGAGGAAATCGAAACCAAGTGGAAGCCCACCTGTCTCACCACCCTCATCCTGGTGGATGGCCGAAGCCCGAGAACAGGGAACGGATTCTGGAGGCGGTGCAATCGTGAACCTGGACCCGAGAACGCCCATTCTGGTCGGGTGTGGCCAGGTCGACGAGCGTGACGGAGGCGTGGAACCGGTCGATCTGATCGTGCGGGCAGCCCGTGTCGCGGCAGACGACGCCGGGGCGGCGAAACTGCTCGAACTCGTCAATTCGGTGCGTGTGGTCGGCCTGTTGTCGTGGCGCTACCGCGACCCGGGTGCCCTCGTCGGTGAGCGCATCGGCGCAACCGTCCGGCACACCGGATATTCCGGCAACGGTGGCAGCACCCCGCAGGTCTTCGTCAACGGTGCGGCCGAGGACATCGCGGCAGGTCGGGCCGATGTGGTGCTCATCGGTGGCGCAGAAGCCTGGCGGACCCGGACGAAGATGCGGGCTCGGAAGTTGCGTCCGGACTGGACGGTTCAGGACGAGTCGGTTCCCACCGCAGAGATCATGGTCACCGATGTGCCCATGGCGGCGGAGAGCGAACGCCGCATCGGCCTCGACCGCCCTTCGTACGTCTACCCTCTCTTCGAGCAGGCGCTGCGTGTGTCGGCGGGACGTTCGCTCGCGGAGCACCAGGACTTCATCGGTGGACTGTGGGCGCGCTTCAGTGCGGTCGCGGCGAAGAATCCGAACGCGTGGGTGCAACGCGAGTACACGGCCGAGGAGATCGCGACGCCGTCACCCGACAACCGGATGATCTCGACGCCCTATACGAAGTTGCTGAACTCGAACAACATGGTCGATCAGGGTTCGGCTCTTCTGATGTGCTCGGTGGAAACGGCGACCCGTTTGGGAATTCCGCGGGAACGCTGGGTATTTCCGCATTCCGGCACCGAGTCGCACGATACCTTTGCGATCGCCGAACGGGCCGCGCTCGACCGCTCGCCGGCGATCCGCATCGCGGGCGCGAGGGCACTCGAACTCGCAGGCATCGGACTCGACCGGGTCGAGTATGTCGACGTCTACTCCTGTTTTCCGTCGGCAGTGCAGGTCGCGGCGAACGAACTCGGGCTCGCGCTCGACGATCCGGCGCGACCGCTCACCGTCACCGGTGGTCTGACCTTCGGTGGTGGCCCGTGGAACAACTATGTCGGGCATTCGATCGCGACGATGATGACGCGACTGCGCGACACCCCCGGCTCGTTCGGGCTGGTCACCGCGAACAGCGGTTATCTCACGAAGCATGCGATGGGGGTGTACTCCACCGAGCCTCCGGCCGATGGGTTCCGGCGGATGGACGTGCAGGCCGAGGTCGACTCAGAGCCGCGTACGACGGCACTGGTTTCGTACGACGGGCCGGCCACGGCGGAGTCGTGGACGGTCGTCTACAACCGCGACGGTGAACCGGAGCGCGGCTTCCTCGCCGCCCGCACTGGGACCGGAGAACGCACGCTCGCCACGACTGTCGCCGGCGACGATCTGACACGGCTCGTGGACGACGACATCGCAGGTCAACGCGTCGAAATTACGTCCGACGGTCAGTTCCGTCTCGTGTGACGTTGACGGCAGTAATCTAACGCAATAAGGTTAAGTGCAAGTGATGGGGCGCGCGAGCGGCGTCCGGCGAACGAGGAGTATGCAATGACGGTCGAGGACTTCCGTGCCCTGTACGAGCAACACGTCGGTCATGTGGCGAGCGGAGACATGAAGGCGGCACTCGCCGACATGGTCCGAGAGAACCTTCCGCAGGTCTTCGAAGGCGTGGACACTCCGCGTGAAGCACCGAAGAGCTACGCGATCAAGAATGTTCGCGCGGACGGCGACCTCATGATCGGCGAAACCGTCTACGACATGAGCGACCGTTCGATCGGGCTGCGTTCCATCTGGGAGCTGCACGACGGCCGTTGGCTGGCAGCGAGGTTGGAGAACTTCTCGCCCGAAGAGGGGGCACAGCGATGACCGCGACCGAACCCGTGTCGGCCCCGTGGCCCCGCCCCCGACGGACTCGACCAGCAGTACTGGGACGGCCTCGTCGCCGGCGAGTTGCGACTGCAACGGTGCACATCCTGCCGCACGTGGATCTGGGGCCCGCAGGCGATCTGCGGGCACTGCCACAGCTTCGACATCGGATGGGAGACCGTCGAACCGGCCGGCACCGTCTACAGCTGGAATCGCAGTTGGTACCCGTACATGGAGGAGTACGCGAACAACCTCCCTACGTGACCGTGCTCGTCGAACTGCCGCACGCCGGTGGCCGCCGGGTTCTGGGAATCCTCAACGACGACATCGAAGCCGATCCCGCGATCGCGACCGTGTGGTCGGCAGCTTCGAGCGCGTCGACGGTTCTGCCTGGCCGCTCCTGCGCTGGCGTCGCGCCGGCGCGATTTCCGAAGGAGAAGACCGATGAGGGCCGACATCATGCGCGGGGCAGCCGCCGTCGTCGGAGTCGCCGAACAGCACTACCGCCGCGGCGAGGCCCCGCACAGCGAGAAGCGCATGACCTTGGAAGTGATCCTCGAGGCCTGTGCGGATGCGGGCATCGATCCTCGTGAGATCGACGGCTTCGTCTCCTATGCGGGTGGCCCCAACGACGGCGCCATCATCGGCGGTGCCTGTTGATCGACGAACTGCGCTGGTCGAACATGATGTGGGGTGGGGGAGGCGGCAGCGTCGCAGCCGCCATCACCAACGCGGCCGTGGCGATCGCCACCGGACAGGCCGAATGCGTCGTGGTGTACCGGGCGATGTCGCAGGAGGACACAGGCCGGCTGGGTTACGCGAAGTACCACTACGGCAGTCACTTCCTCGCGCACGGAATCGGGTCACCCGCACAGATCTGCGCGATGCGGACGCAGCGGATGCTCGAACACGGCGGTGTGCCGCGCTCGGCGATGCGGTCACTCGTCCTCGCGTCGTACCGGCATGCGCAGAACAACCCGACCGCGCAAGGATACGGACGACCCCTCGACGAGGAGACGTACGAGAACTCGCGCCTGATCGCGGAGCCCTTCCACCTGTTCGACTGCTCGCGTGAGAGCGACGGCGCCGTGGCGCTCGTGCTCGTCTCGGCGGAACGGGCCAAGTCGCTGCGTCCCGATCCGGCCTATCTGCTGGCCGGGGCGCAAGGAGCCCCGGGCGGATACTCCGAGCTGATCGACAACGATCTCGACGAGCAGTACATGAGCGCCGGGTTCGGTCCGGCCAACAACGGCAAACCAGGAGTCGCCGAAAGGCTTTGGTCGGCAGCCGGTCTCGGGCCGGACGACGTCGACGTCGTCCAGGTCTACGAGAACTTCAGCGGACCGGCCGTCGCTGCGTTGATCGACCACGGACTCTGCCCTCCCGGTGAGGCCGCGGCACGTTCATGACCGTCGACAACCTCACGGCGCCGAGCGGGAAACTGCCGATCAACACCAGTGGCGGCAACCTCGCCGACTCGTTCATCAACGGTCTGAACCTCGCTGTCGAGGCGGTTCGGCAGATTCGCGGAACCTCGACCAACCCCGTGGTCGGCGCAAAGACCTCGCTGTTCATCGGCGGGCCCATGGCACCACTGGTCAGCTCGGTGCTGTTCGGGCACGAAGACACCCTGTAGACCCGCGGAAGGCACGGCATGGACAACAACACGAACGACCTGAACCGTAACGAGCTCTTCATCGGTGGCCGATGGGTGGCTCCGCAATCCGGTGCCACGACGGACGTCGTCGAGGCAGCAACCGAAAAGGTGATCGGTACCGCGGCGCTGGCGTCGGAGCCGGACATCGACGCGGCGGTGGCTGCTGCGCGCAGTGCACTTTCCGGCCCCTGGAGGGCGCTGACGAACACCGAACGCGCCGATCTCCTCGACGCCTTCGCCAAGGCCCTGAAGTCTCGTGGTCGCGAGACCGCGCAGCTCGTCAGCCGTGAGAACGGCATGCCGATCGCACTGTCGAACGGAGTGAACGGCTTCGGTCCTGCGGCAATGCTCTCCTACTATGCAGGCCTGATCCGAGACACCACCCCGGAGGACGTGCGCCCGAGCGCTTTCGGTGGTCGCACCGTCGTGCGCCGCGAACCGGTCGGTGTCGTCGCGGCCATCACGCCGTGGAACTACCCGCAGCCGCTCGCTGCGATGAAGTTGGCGCCCGCACTGGCCGCGGGATGCACCGTGGTGCTCAAGCCCGCACCCGAGACCGCCCTCGACGCGTTCGCGTTCGCCGAGGCCGCTCTGGAAGCAGGACTGCGGCCGGGGTCGTCAATGTTGTGCCCGCAGGCCGGGAGACCAGCGCATATCTCGTGGAGCACCCGGGCGTCGACAAGGTCGCATTCACGGGATCCACCGCTGCGGGTCGCGCGATCGGTGAGGTGTGCGGACGCTTGCTTCGTCCGGTGACCCTGGAACTCGGCGGTAAGTCCGCGGCCCTCGTCACCGAACAGGCCGACCTCGACGTGTTCGCGAAAAACCTCCTCGAGGTGTCGCTCGTGAACAACGGCCAGACATGCCACGCGAGCACCCGCATCCTCGCACCGCGCTCGCGCTACGACGAGGTGGTCGAGGCGGTCACCGAGACGGTACGGGCGTTGACCGTCGGCGATCCACTCGACAAGAACACCCATGTCGGTCCGCTGGTGTCGGCCGCGCAGCGCGACCGGGTACTGGGCTACATCGAATCCGGTCGTGCCGACGGCTACCGGATCACCACCGGGGGAGGCACACCGGCTTCCCAGGCGCTCGGGTGGTTCGTCGAACCGACCGTGTTCGCCGATGTCGACAACTCGGCACGTATCGCGCAGGAGGAGATCTTCGGCCCGGTGCTCACCGTCACGCCGTACGACGGGGAGGACGAAGCGGTCGCGATCGCAAACGACTCCGAGTACGGACTCGGCGGCACGGTATGGACCACGGACGAACAGCACGGTCTCGAGCTCGCCGCACGCATCCACAGCGGAACCGTCGGAGTGAACTACTACGCGCTGGACCTCGACGCGCCGTTCGGAGGCGTCAAGTCCTCGGGTCTGGGCCGGGAACTCGGCCCGGAGGGACTGACTCCGTACTTCGCCACGAAGTCCGTCTACTTCGGAACCCGCTGATCGGTTTCGGCTCGGCCTCATCGCGAGCACACAAGGTTTGGAGTACACGAT
The DNA here is from genome assembly GCA_001017865.1 of Rhodococcus sp. IITR03. The sequence continues at coordinate 59,525 of LATQ01000001.1, read as the reverse complement.
GGCACTACCTCTGCAGAATGTCCGCGTACTGGACCTGACGAACGGATTCGGTGACACCGCGACCCGATTTCTCGCCGATCTCGGTGCCGAGGTCGTGCGCATCGAACTTCCCGGCGGTCGCCGACCCGATCGGCGGAGCCGATCCGCGGCGGAGTGAGCATCCCGTTCGCGCTGCGCAACGCGAACAAGCTGGGGGTCACCGCCGACCTGGAGGTCGACGAGGGCCGTGATCGTCTGCGCGAGCTCGCGCGGCAGGCCGACATCCTGATCGAATCCATGCCGCCCGGTTATCTGGCGTCGCGGGGTGTCGGCGCGACCGACCTGCGCCTGATCAACCCCGAGCTCGTCGCGGTCTCGGTCACGCCGTTCGGTCAGGACGGGCCGTATCGGGACTGGGCTGCACCCGAGCAGGTGCTGTACGCGCTCAGCGGGGTGTTGTCCCGCTCCGGCGAGCCGGGTGAGGCACCGCTGTTGCCGCCGAACGGTCTGGTCGACGAGTCGGTGGGTGTTCACACCGCGTGGTCGGCGTTGCTCGCCTACTACGACCGCCTGCACACCGGGCAGGGGCAGACCGTGGACATCTCCGCGTTCGAGGTCATCGTGCACGGTTTCGACCCCGGATTCGGCGTGCAGGGTTCGGCGGCTGCCGGACGCTCGGAGGACTTCCCGCGCGGGCGACCCGATGCGGCGAACTTCTATCCGGTCTACCGGTGCGCCGACGGTCAGGTACGCATCTGCCTGCTCGCCCGGCGCCAGTGGCGGGCGATGTTCGAATGGCTGGGTGAGCCGGAAGAATTCGCGGACCCGAAGTACGACACCATCCCCGCTCGCTTCGCGGCGTCGGATCGTCTCAACCCGCTGATCGACGCGCTGTTCGCCGACTACACCCGCGACCAGCTCGTGGCGGAGGGCGCTGCGCGTGGCATCCCGATCGGTGGGCTCAACACCGTCTCGGAGGTGCTGCGAACCGATCATTTCGAAGCGTCCGGGACCTTCGTCGACACGGAGATCGCGCCGGGGCTCGAGGCCCGGATCCCGTCCGGCTACGCCAAGATCAACGGTGAGCGTGCCGGTTTCCGCTTCCGTGCCCCCCGGCTCGGTGAGCACGACGACGCGGTGTTCGGATCGGCCACCGACCGATCGCGTCCGCAGCCGCCGTCGCCGTCGCGTGCCATCGGGTCGCGTCCGTTCGAGGGCTTGCGAGTTCTCGATCTGGCGTCGTGGTGTTCGGTGCCGAACTCGGTCGCCAGTTCGCCGACAACGGTGCCGACGTCATCAAGATCGAGAATTCGGATTTTCCCGACGGACTACGGCAGTCGCGACGAAAAGGCGCTCTCGCGGCATCGGTGGCATGGGGTCACCGCAACCGCCGCAGTCTCGGGCTGAATCTCCGCAGTGCCGAAGGCATTGCGGTGTTCAAGAAACTCGCCGCACAGGCCGACGTCGTCCTGGCGAATTTCAAACCCGGCACCCTCGCCTCGATGGGCTTGTCGTACGAAGAGCTGAGGGCGATCAACCCGCGCATCGTGGTGTCGGAGAGCAGCGCGTTCGGCAGCGTCGGTCCCTGGAACACGCGTCTCGGGTACGGGCCGCTGGTCCGCGCCGCGTGCGGTGTGTCGGCTCTGTGGCGGTACTCCGATACTTCGGACGGGTTGTGTGACGGTTCGACGGTGTACCCGGACCACATCGCCGGGCAGGTCACGGCCACCACCGTCCTGGCGGTCCTGATCGATCGTCTGCGGACGGGGCAGGGCGCCGCAATCGAGGTGGCCCAGGCCGACACCGCGATCGTCCAACTCGGTAACCAGCTGGTCGCCGAACACCTCGAGCCGGGATCGATCTCGCGCCGGGAAACTCGGATCCGTACGCAGCGCCCTCCGGTGTGTTCGCCTGCGCCGGAGACGACGAGTGGTGCGCCGTCATCGTTCAGGACGACACGCAGTGGCAGCGTCTGTGCGAGGTGCTCGATCGTTCCGATCTTGCCGGCGACCCTCGATTCGCTTCGGTTGCGGCACGTCTGGCGAACCGCGCGAGGTGGACGCGATTCTCGCGGAGTGGCTTGCACGTCGCTCGCCGACCGAGGCCATGGAAACCTTGCAGTCCGCGGGTGTTCCGGCGGGAGCGATGGTTCGTCTGCCCGAGTTGCTCACGAACCCGCAGCTCGTCGCTCGCGAGGCATATACCGAACTCGAACACGAGTTGCTGCCGAATCCGCTGCCCACGGCCACGCGCGTCGCACGGTTCGACACGATCCCGGATTGGCCGCTGCGACCGGCACCGCTACCGGGTCAGCAGACACGTGAGATCTGCGAGACCGTGCTCGGGTTGGACGGCGCCGAGATCGACGCTCTGGTGAGCGACGGCGTGTTGCAACCGCCCGCGGACGATCCCGCTCTGTCGTCGGTCACGGCCCGCGTCTGACCTTTCACCGGAAGGTCCCCGAGTTCGTCCTCGGGGGCCTTCCGTCTCTCTACGGACCGATTCGACTTCCTTGCTACAGCAATTGCTCTGGCGGGAAGCCGAACTCGTATCGGACCGGATGCGGTCCAGGGGCGTTTCCGGTGTAACGGAGTCTTGCGTAAATCTACGTGTATTAGTTACGGTGTGATGTGTACCACGGTGCGCACCCGGTTCGGGCGATATCACCTCGGGGATGTCTCGTCGCGCTCCCGTGCGACGCCGTAGGTGTCCCTCGATCGCCTGGAAAGGGCTGGACGCAATGAGAGCGAAGACCCGATTGAACTGTCCCTGTGGTGCTCACGTCGCCGGTGTCGACGAGGATGATCTCGTGATCCGGGCTCAGGAGCACCTGCGCGAATCGCACCCCGGTATGGAGTACTCGCGCGACGAGATTCTCTTCATCTCGTACTGATCTTCGCGGTGGGCGGGGCGGATGGCGTCGACCTGCATCCCCGGGATCGCCGCCGCTATGCGATTTACAAAAAACGATTGACGTATCAAGTGTCGTGTATGTAGTGTGTGTCACATCCGCTGAACGGCAGCGGGAACGTCCAGCGATTCGGCTGTTCGCCCGGCAGGGGCGAGAAATGTTGTCGGAAAACGACATCCACCACACTTCAGATCTCTGAACCGAGGAGACTTCCATGAAACTCGAAGGCAAAGTCGCCTGATCACCGGTGCCGGCTCCGGTCTGGGCCGCGAAGCATCGCAACTGTTCGCGGCCGAGGGCGCCAAGGTCGCGTCGTCGATATCGACGCGGAGCGCGCCAAGGGGACGGTCGAACTGGTCGAGAAGCAGGGCGGCACCGCGATCGCGGTCACTGCGGACGTGCGGGTGGAGAAGCAGGTGATCGATGCCGTCGAGGCAACGGTCTCCGCGTTCGGGAAGCTCGACATCGCCTGGGCCAACGCGGGTATCGTCTCCCGAGGCGGTGTTCCTTCCGTCGCCGGCGGTGAGCAGGTCGAGTTCCAGGACCTGACCGATGCCGACTGGCAGGACGTCGTCGGGGTGAACCTCTCCGGTGTCTTCTACACAGCGAAGGCGGCCGTTCCGCACCTGCGTGCCAATGGTGGCGGGGTCATCCTGGCAACCTCGTCGGCAGCATCCTTCGTCGCGTACCACAGCATTGCGGCATATTCGGCGACGAAGGCCGGCGTGAACGGCATGGTGCGTGGCCTGAGCCTGGATCTGGCAAGTACGGCATCCGGTCAATGCCATCGCTCCGACGCACGGTATGTCGCCGAACTTCCTGGCACCGGCCGGAACTCCCGTCGTGGGGCAGTCCTACGAAGAGGTCGCCGGACCGTGGGATCCGAGCGTGTCGCCGATTCCGCTCAAGCTGAATCGCCCGCCGTCGCTGAAGGACAACGCACGCGCTGCGCTCTTCCTGGTTTCGGACGACTCCGCCTACATCAACGGCGTCACCTTGCCGACCACGGACGGTGGCACGCTCTCCCGCGTCGCGATGATGTTCCCCGAGGACGGCAACGACCCCTCGGCTCACGGCGAGGGATAGCCGTCGTGACCGACCGCGACAATACGACTCGGGTCGCACCCGCCGCCTCGTCGTGGACCGGTCGGCGTGCGCCGGGCATGGACTGTGTTACGGACGTTCACCCCAGGTGGTGGATTGCGACGACTCCGGTTACCCGGTCCTTCTGCACGAACTACTCGAACTCGATGAGCACATCGCGGCGGCCGAGGAGGCCGTCGCGGTGTGCCCCGAGCGCGCGCTGACCCTCGAATCGGCTTGATCCTTCGAAACAATCCTCTGCGAACGGGGTGTACGGCATGACTATCACCGAGGAGCATTCGGCTCCCGTCGTCGACTTCGACATCTACGACCCTTCACTGACCCATCCGGTGGACACCGTCCAGGAAAAGGTCGCCGAGTTGGCGGCGAAGGGACCGGTGGTCTACTCCACCGCGTACGGCGGCCACTGGATCGTCACCCGCTACAAGGAAGTCCATGAAGTTCTCCGTGACCCGGAGACCTTCTCGAGCTACCCGAACAATCTCGTCAATGCCGGAGACGGCAAGTTCCTGCCGCTCGAACTCGATCCGCCTGAACACACCGCCTACCGCGTGGCACTTCAGCCGCTCTTCTCGCCGAATCGGATGAAGCGCTCACGGAACGCATCCGCTCGGTGGTCAACGAACTCATCGACGGATTCGCCGGGAAGGGCGAGGCCGAGTTCGTCTCGGAATTCGCGCACGAGTTGCCGACACGAGTGTTCCTGGCACTGATGGACTGGCCGCTCGAGGACGCACCGATGTTCACCGAGGCCACCGACATCGCGCTGATGGGCAAACCCGGTGCGAGCGAGGAAGAGTCGGCGAACGCGCGGGCCGAGGCCGCACAGCAGATGTTCGGGTATTTCCACAAGATCATCGGAGAGCGACGGGCGAACCCCGGCGACGACGTCACCTCGACGCTCATCCACACCGAGATCGAACTTCCGGACGGCAAGCGCCTGCTGACCGACGAAGAACTCGCCCGCATGTTCTTCCTCCTGCTCATCGCAGGTCTGCACACGGTGCAGGGGTCACTCGCGTGGGCGATCATCCACCTGGTCAATCGCCCCGACCAGCGAGCAGCGCTCATCGAGGACGAGGGACTACTGCCGAGTGCAGTGGAGGAGATCCTTCGCATCGAAGCAGCGGTGATCATGGGCCGGCGCGCCACGCGCGACGTCGAACTCGGGGGAGTCCGGATCAAGGAGGGCGACCAGATCATCGCGATGCTGTGCTCCGCGAACCGGGATTCCGAAGAGTTCGACGATCCGAACTCCCTGGATCTTGCGCGCACCCCCAATCGCCACCTGTCCTTCGGTGCCGGACCGCACCGGTGCCTGGGGTCCCATCTCGCCCGGCTCGAGTTGTCGATCGCCTTGGAAGAACTGCACCGACGGATCCCCGACTACGAACTGGTCGAGTCCGACCCGCCGATTCTGCACGCCACTCAGGTGCGGGGCTGTATCCGCCTGCCGATCAGGTTCACCCCGACCTCCTGATCGGACCTTCCTCCGGGTTCCCGACCGGCGCGTCGAGCCACCGTCAGGTGAATCTCGGCGCGCCGGTCGGCTTTCGAAGGGTATTCGCCATGACAGTCAGCAACATCCCCGCCGATCTGGTCGTCGATTTCGACGTCTACGATCCGACACTGGCCTTTCCGGTCGACGTCTTCCAGGAGAAGGCGGCCGAGCTCCGGGCGCGCGGTCCGATCGTCTGGTCCCCGCACTACGGTGGCCACTGGATCGTCACTCGCTACGACGAGATCTTCCGAATCCTTCGTGACGCCGAGACGTTCTCCAGTTACCCGAACAATCTCGTCGACGCAGGACAGGGCAAGTTCATCCCGGTCGAGATCGATCCGCCCGAGCACACCCAGTACCGCCAAGCCCTCCAACCGCTTTTCGGTCCGGCTCGGATGAAGGACCTCGAGCCGAAGATCCGTGCGATCGTCAACGAACTCATCGACGGATTCGCCGGAAAGGGCGAGGCCGAGTTCGTGGCCGAATTCGCGCATGCCCTACCCACCCGTGTGTTCCTGAGCTTGATGGGCTGGCCGCTCGAGGACGCAGAGCAGTTCTCGGAATGGACCGATATCGCCCTCCAAGGTATTCCCGGTGCAAGCGAAGAGGAATCGGCACGTGCGAGGGCCGAAGCGGCGAACAACGTGTTCGCGTATTTCGGAGATTTCGTGAATCGTGTGCGCAACGGTGGTGAGGACCCCGACAGCGTGACAGCGACGATCGTGAACACACCGCTCCACGTCGACGGCGTGGAGCGGCTCCTCGACGACGACGAACTTCGCCGCATGTTCTTTCTGCTGCTGATCGCCGGATTGCACACCGTACAGGGATCTCTGGGCTGGGCGATGGTGCATCTCGCGAACAATCCGGCACAACGACAGGCGCTCGTCGACGACCCCGGTCTGATCCCGGACGCCGTCGAGGAGATCCTGCGAATCGAAGCCGCGGTGAGTATGGGACGGCGGGCGACGCGGGACGTGGAGATCGGTGGAGTGCGCATCGAGGCGGACGATCAATTGTTGTTGCTGCTCTGCTCCGCGAATCGCGACGAGGCCGAGTTCGAGAACTCGGATGCGTTCGTGATCGATCGGGCGCCCAACAGACACCTGTCCTTCGGTGCCGGTCCGCACCGGTGCCTCGGATCGCATCTGGCACGAATCGAACTGACAGCGGCCATGGAAGAAATTCACCGGCGGATTCCCGATTATGCCTGGTCGAGAACGATCCTCCGCTTATGCACGGCACCTCCGTGCGGGGCTGTGTGCGACTGCCGCTGACCTTCACACCCGAGTCGTGAGGTAAGGCAGAACGGCGGAGGGGTCCCGGTTCCCCGGGCCCCTCCGCCGTATCGCACGATCAGGACTTCAACAGGTCGCGATGGATGATTTCCTTCATGATCTCGTTGGTGCCCCCGTAGATCCGCTGGATGCGAGCGTCGATGAACGCCTTCGCGACGGGATACTCCATCATGTAGCCGTAGCCTCCGTGGAACTGGACGCCGGCGTCGATCACCCGCCCCTGGAGTTCGGTGGCCCACAACTTGGCCTTCGACGCGTCCACTGCGGTGAGTGTGCCCTTGTTGTACTCCCGCACACACCGGTCGATGTAGGTGCGGGAAACTTCCACCGCGGTCTGCAGTTCGGCGAGCGTGAATCCGAGACCCTGGAACTCTCCGATGCGCTTCCCGAATGCGGTGCGTTCCTTGACGTAGTCGAGGGTCCAGTCCATGACCGCTTCGGCCGACATCTGCGCAGCGATGCCGATACCGAGCCGCTCCAGGGGCAGGCTCTGCATCAGATAGCCGAAGCCCATTCCGAGTTCACCGAGCAGATTCTCCTCGGGGACCCGGACGTTCTCGAAGAAGAGTTCGGCGGTGTCCTGGGCATGGAGACCGACCTTGTCGAGTTTGCGGCCACGGGAGAATCCCGGCATTCCATCCTCGACGACGAACAGGGAGAAGCCGCGGGAGCCGGCGTCGGGGTCCGTCCTGGCGAAGACGATGACGAGGTCCGCGAGGATGCCGCTGGTGATGAAGGTCTTGGATCCGTTGAGCACCCAGTGATTTCCGTCGCGCACAGCAGAGGTCGTGATACCCCGCAGGTCGCTGCCGGCGGCGGGCTCGCTCATCGCGATCGCCCCGATCGTCTCACCCGTGACGAACCCCGGAAGCCAACGTCGCTTCTGGTCGTCGTCGGCATGCCGGAGCAGGTAGTTGAGGACGATGTCGTCGTTCGTGGAGAACCCCGACTGGAGCGCGGATGCGCCGACACGAGCGATCTCGGCCTGGATTGCGACTCGGAAGCGGTAGTCGGATTCGCCGGGCCCCCCGAACTCTTCCGGGACGCTCAGTCCGAGCAGGCCCAATTTTCCGGCTGCGAGCCAGGTTTCGCGGTCGATCAGCCGATCGACGTCCCACTTCTCGAGGTTCGGAACGACGTGCTTCTCGACGAAGCCGCGGACCGATGTGCGGAAGAGTTCGTGGTCGGGTTCGAAGAGATCGCTCTCCATGTAAGCCTCCTTGGGCGGGCGCCGGTGGGCGCCCGCCTGACGGTGTCGAGGGGTCAGTTCTCGGCGAGGAGCGACTGGATCGAGCGACGGAACACCTGGTTGGCGACCTCGTTCTGACCCAGGAGCATGTTTCCGGCGTTCGCGCTGGCCATCGCCTGCTGGGAGTTGCGCAGAATGGGGAAGTCCTCGTTGTGCAAGACCGCCACCAGGATCTCCACGTTCTTGTCCCAGATGCGGTTGTAGCGCTCCTCGGTCAGACCGCTCTCCTCGAGCACGGGCGCGACGAGGCGGATCTCCATGTGGCAGCGCTGCGGGTCGTTCCGGTCGGGTCGGAACGTGAGCAGCTGGAAGTGGTCGGGCTGCTTGAGCAAGGTGCTGTTGGGGCCGACGAGGTGGCTCTCGGTCACGTGTTCGGCGAGGCTGCGGTCGCCCGGATCCTCTTCGATCCAGCGGTCGATGGTCTTGCGGAGGTTGAGGAATCGGCAGTGATTGCCGAAGTCCTCGAACGCCATGACGTTGGTGTGGATGTGCTTGGCCGCGGTGTTCGGGTGCGCGTACTGGATGTGGTAGCCGTCGAGGAAGGCATCCTGCATGAGCTTCCAGTTGATGGGCTCGTCGAACCGCTTGATCCGCGTGGTGACCATCTTGTCGAGGCCGTAGGACCCCATGATCTCGTCCATCTCGGGACCGAGCCAGTCGGCTACGTCGATCGTGGCGTCGGCATTGTCGACGATCCACACGAATCCGTGGCGCTCCTCGGTCGGGAGCTGGACGAGGTTGCGTTCGGCGCAGTCGGCGTCGCCGAAGGTGTTCTCACGAGTGATGGTGCGCAGGGTGCCGTCGGTGTCGTAGGACCAGCGGTGGTACGGGCAGGAGAAGAGACGGCTGCGGCCCTTCTCTTCCTTCTCGACCATGGCACCGCGGTGACGACAGTGGTTGACCAGGGTCTTGACGTTTCCGTCACGCTGGCGGACGACGATGACGTTGTTGCGCGGCAGTTGGAGGGTGACGAAGTCGCCTGCGCGGGGAATCTCGGAGCCGTGGATCGCGATGGACGGCACACGGCCGAAGATGCGGTCGCGTTCGATCTTGGCGAGTTCGGGATCGGTGAACTCGGCCGGTTCGAACCACGTGACGTGTTCGTACTCGTCGGTGGTGTCGTTGCGCAGATGGTCGAGGGCGCGGCGAATGCGTTCCTCGCGGGGAATTCCGACCTCTGTCATGGCTGCCTCCGGGTTGGCTCGGATCGATTGCATTAAATCTAACTGAAGTAGATTTAAGTGTAAACCCCGGATGTCGATTCCGAGGGTGCATCGACGATTGCGGCGCGATACCGATGGGCATTAGATTTACGGGAAGCCGTCGGCAGACTAGGAGCAGAAGAATGATCTCGTATCAGTGGTGTTCCACATTGGAATCCGGCGATCGGGACGAGGTGCTCGCACTCGTCGAAGCCGCCGCGGAGTACGACGAGGAGGCTGGGTTCTCGAAGATTCGTACGGGTGATGTCGACGCGGTCGATCGCGACGGCGTGCGGGTTCTCCATCTGCCGATCAAGGCGCGGCGCGACCTGAGCGGGCGGGACGATGCGCCGCTCGTGGTCGTTGCGTATCTGCACCTCGAGGTGGATCGCGAGGGTTTGGGGACGGTCCAGTTCGTCGTGCATCCGAAGTATCGCTCCCGCGGGATCGCGACGGTGCTCGTCGAGGAGATGGGACTGGAGACGACTGCGGAAGGCGGTTGGGGAGGCACCGGGGCGACCGCGCTGCGGTGCTGGGCGTTCAGCACCCACCGGCCTCCGAGCGGCTCACGCGCCGGTTCGGGATTCCTGCCGTGAGCCGGCAGTGGACCCTCTTCCGCCACCTGTCGGGCCCGTTCTCGAGCCCGCTGGACGGGGCCGAGCCGCCCGTGGGAACGGAGATCGCCGATGCGCGCCCGCTCGACGATCCTGCGGTGTCGAAGGCCGTCGAACAGGTGCTGGGATCGGCCTCGCTCGTGCCGGCTCAGCGGGAACGTTTCGTGGACGAGGTCCGGTTGGGCAGTGGTGAGGTGCTGGTGGCGACCGACGCCTCGGGCTCACCGGTGGGATTCGTGTGGTACGACCCGGCCCTGGTCGTGCACCTCGAATTGAAGGCGGCATGGATTCGCGCACTCGTACTCTCCGCGTCGGCCCGGGAGGCGGGGTTGGGGACCGCGCTGCTGACGGGCGCGTTGGCGACGCTTCGGGAGGCGAAGGCGCAGATCGCGCTCCTTCGCATCGACCCGAGTGACGCCGGGGCCGTCCGGATGTGCCGCGTGATGGGATTCGAGCAGGAAGAGGAGCATTCGTGCTATCAGGTCGGTGAGTGGTCGGACGTACCGAGCTTCTGAGGCGCTACGCGATACGAAAAACGAATCCCGTCAGGTGTTGACCTAATGGCTGTAGGTGGCTACGGTCTGTGGTGTGGTTCACACGAGCGCGTGGACGCCCGTCCGGTACACGCGCGGTAGGTGATCGGAAACCATCTCCCGATAGGGGCATTCACATGGCGAGACTCGAAGGTGAGGTCGCTTTCATCACCAGTTCCGCAGCCGGGCTCTCCAGTATCGGCCTGAACACCTTCCCGGTCGACGCCGGCTACAACATCCGCTGAACGAAGGAGCTCCGAACATGACGACCACCGAGACCACGGCTGATTCGCGTCCGACCATCGCCGACCGCGACCAGATCTTCATCGGGGGCCACTGGGTGGACTCGACCGGTGACGACTGGATCGAGGTCGTCGACTCGTTCAGCGAGGAGACCGCTGCGCGCGTACGCGCAGCAACTGCCGAAGACGTCGCGAGAGCTGTTGCCGCAGCCCGCAAATCGTTCGACGAAGGTCAGTGGGCATCGCGCACGATGGCCGAGCGCGCCGACGTGCTCGACACGATCGCGGACCGCCTCGAACAGAGGGTGGACGAACTGACCGCCCTCGGCGTGATCGAGGTCGGGGTGCCCGTGAGCGTCAGCCGCCCAACCCAGCAGATGGTCGGTGGTCTGTTCCGCGCAGTCGCGGCTGTCGCACGGAACTTCGAGACCAGCGAGGAACGGCCCCGCGCGGACGGAGGGGTGTCCCGGATCCTCCGGGAACCCACCGGCGTCGTCGCCGCCATCATCCGTGGAACGGGCCTCTCGGCACGGTGGCGTTCAAGGTCGCGCCGGCTCTCGCCGCCGGTTGCTCCGTCGTGCTCAAGACGGCTCCCGAAGCGCCGATCTCACCGTCGATCTTCGCCGACGTCGTCGCCGAGCTGGTCGAGGAAGGACGTATCCCCGAAGGCGTCGTGAGCGTGCTGTGCGCCGATCGGGAGGTGTCGGAAACGCTGGTGACCAACCCCGAGGTGGACCACGTGACCTTCACCGGCAGTACCGCCGCCGGTCGCCGCATCATGGCGTTGGCGAGTGAGCGCATCGCGCGGGTCTCGCTCGAGCTCGGTGGCAAGTCCGCGGCGATCATCCTCGACGACGCCGACATGAACACGTGGTGCAGAGCCTCCCGATGGGTGGCTGCATGCAGTCCGGCCAGGCATGCATCGCGCTGACCCGCGTCCTCGTCTCCCGCAAGCGCCACGACGAGGTGGTCGAGGTACTGAAGGCCGCGTACGGTTCGCTTCCCGTCGGAAACCCCTGGGAGCCGACCAACTTCCTCGGTCCGCTCACCTCGAAGCGCCAGCAGGACCGGGTGCTCGGCTACATCGACATCGCGAAGGAGGACGGTGCGAAGGTCGTCGTCGGCGGTGGTCGTCCGGAGGGTCTGGAGAAGGGCTTCTTCGTCGCTCCCACTCTGATCGACGACGTGGCACCCGATTCGCGTATCGCGCAGGAAGAGGTCTTCGGCCCGGTCATCTCGGTGATCACCTACGAAGACGAAGAGGACGCGATCGCGATCGCCAACAACTCGATCTACGGACTTTCCGGGGCGGTGTACACGGAAAACATCGACCACGGCTTCGAGATCGCTCGCCGGATCCGTACCGGGACCATCAGCGTCAACAGCGCCACGATGGACTTCACCCTGCCGTTCGGTGGGTACAAGCAGTCCGGTCTGGGGCGTGAAGGCGGCATCGAGGGACTCGAGGAGTTCTTCGAGGTGAAGACCGTCCACATGCCGGTTCCGTGACGTCGAGTCACCGGTAGCGCAAAACAGCGACGCCCCCGCCATCGGCGGGGGCGTCACCGGTCGTATCGACCGGAAAGGCTATCGAACGGACGCAGTCGCCTGGGCGGGCTCGACGACCTCGACGGACGTGTTGCGCACCACTCCGTGGAGGAAACTCCGGATCATCTCCTCGAACAACTGGCGCGAGGTCTTCTCGTTCACTGCAAGCGCATGCGCGAGCAGCGGCTGAGACTCGGGATCGACGTTCGAAGATGGTGTTCTTCGTGCTCGGTTTGCGCATCGCCTCGGTGAGTACAGCGCCCAGGGTCAACCGTTCCATGCCGTCGAGGATCTGCACGTGGAGGTGCGCGGGTACACCCGAGTCGTCGAGGAACCGCGCAGTGTCCTCGTATGTTCCGATGAGCAGGTCGCGCGGTAGGTACTGAAGCAGGATCGGCGCGGCGTTGCGGTGCTTGAGAATCGATCGTCGCAGGTTCAGGCTCAACGCCACGAAGTACTCGGGCCAGTCGGGCCCCGGTTTACGGCGCGGCAGATTGCCGGCACCCGCGATCTGCCGCGCCACCGCTTCGAGAATTTCCGACTTGTCGGCGAAGTGGTGGTAGAGCGACGGTGCCCGGACACCGAGATGCTTCGCGAGCCGGGGCAGGCTGAATGCATCGAGTCCCTCGGAGTCGATGATCTCGATGGACGCCGCCACTGCGGACGCGCGACTGATGAGAGGCTTCGACGGTCGGGCCATCATTCGCTTTCGGTAGGTACGGCTGCCGGACGCATCTGTCCGATCGGTCGAACTGAATGGTATCTGTTCCGGTCTCGAGGACGGTCACACGGTTAGGGCAACCTCATTCAAGAACTCGAGCAGGCCTCGGCTCAGCACGTCGTTGTCGTCGCCCCCCACCATGTGCCCGGCGCCGCTCACATCGACGAGACGCGCGCCGGGGATGAGTTCGAGCAGGTCGCGAGCGCCTTCGTCACTGACCACATCCGATTGGGAGCCGCGGATGAGAAGGGTCGGAACGCCGACCGCGCGTGCGGCTTCCCGTGCACGTGCTTCGCGCTCGCCGGCACTCTCCGGGAGGTTGGTTCGGTGCGAGAGGAGCCGAGGGTCCCAATGCCAGTACCAACGACCGTCTCGTTCCCTCAGGTTCTTGCGCAGACCCTCGATCCGCGGGGGCCGAGTTCGGTGCGGGTTGTAGGCGATGACGGCGTCGAGCGCGTCGTGCAGAGTGTCGAATCCCGACAGCCCGGCTTCCATGAACGCCGTAATCTTGGCCAGACCTTCGGGTTCGGACTTGGGAGTGATATCGACGAGCACGAGAGCCCGTGCAAGTCCCGGATCGTCTCCCTGGGCGACGAGCGAGGCCATTCCGCCCATCGACGCTCCCGCGAGAATCGGTGATTCGCCAGATCGTCGACGACCGCGCGAATGTCCCGCGCGTTCGCCTCGTAGCTGTAGTCCCCGTCATCCGGCCACTCACTGTCGCCGTGGCCGCGGGCGTCGATCGTGTACGCGCGCCAGCCTTGTTCCGCGAGCCTGGCCCCGGTGCGCTGCCAGGAGTGTCTCGTCTGCCCGCCGCCGTGCAGCAGTAGAACGGTGCCCTTGCGGTCGTGCGCGGGTTCCCACAGATCTGCTGCGAGCAGCACGCCGTCGCCGCGTAATTCGGTTCGCCGGCCGGAAATGGTCATGGTTCGTCGTCCTCGGTTGTCGGGGCGTGTCCGGGTCGGAGATCAGTGCCCGGAGGTGCCGCCGTCGACCGCCAGTGTCGATCCGGTGATGTAACTCGACCCTCGGCCGGCGAGGAAGACGACGGCAGCATCGATTTCGCGCTGGGTGGCGGTGCGTCCGAGCGAACTGCCACGCAGGAACTCCGCGAGCGTATCCGACGACATCTCGGAAATCATGTCGGTCTCGACGAAGCCCGGCGCGATCGCGTTGACGCGGATTCCTTTTCGCTGCGCCCACTGGTGCGACAGATCGCGGGTCAATCCGATGAGACCGGCCTTGCTGGCCGCGTAGGCGCCTGCGGCATAACGGATTTGACCAGCCCGAGCATGCTGGCGACGTTGACGATGCTCGATCCGGGTTTCATGACGCGACCGCACGCTTGTGCCACCCAGTATGCGCCGAGCAGGTTCACGTCGAGAACGTTGCGGAAATCTTCGGGACGCTCCCGCGTCGCCGGAGCCGCGTGTGTCACCCCGGCGTTGTTGACGAGAATGTCCACCCGCCCGAACTCGTCCACCGTCGCTTCGACGAGAGCGTTGCACTGCTCGGGATCCGTCACGTCGGTGGGGGCGACGAGGCAGCGGCGACCGAGGCTTCGACGGTGGACGCGACGGCTTCGAGGTTCTCGCGGCGGCGGGCGGCGATCACGACGTCCGCGCCGGCTTCCGCGAGCGCCCGGGCGAATCCTGCGCCCAGGCCGCTACCGGCCCCGGTGACGACTGCGACAGACCCGTCGAGTCGGAACAGGTCGAGGATCGAACCGTCGGTCCCTGCTGTATCTATCGAGGTCATCGAGTTCTCCTGTGCCTTTCGGGGGTGGATTCGCGGGTACGCCTTGCGCGCCCTAAAACTAATTACATAAGATTAGATCGTAGTTGAAGTCCAGGGAAGCGAGAACACCGATGACCGCTGACACCGATGTGGAGCAGAGCAAGATGCTGGTGATCGGCAAAGACGTGCTCGCCGACGGGGTCGTCGCGGTGCGCCTCGCCGATCCGGACGGAGGCAGGATCCCCGCCTGGGAGGCCGGATCGCACATCGACATCATCATCGACGAGTCGACCGTGCGGCAGTACTCGCTGTGCGGTGACCCGGCAGACGACACCTGTCTGACCATCGCGGTCCTCCGGGAGGAGGACGGCCGCGGCGGTTCACGGTGGGTACACGACACCCTGCAGGTCGGCGACCTCGTGAGTATCGCGGGACCTCGGAACAACTTCACGTTCGAGGCCGCAGACTCCTATCTTTTCGTCGCGGGCGGGATCGGAATCACGCCGCTGCTGCCGATGATGCGTGCTGCGCACGACGCAGGCGCGCAATGGCGCCTGCTCTACGGCGGCCGCTCCCGAGCGAGCATGGCGTTCGCCGCCGAACTCTCCGATCGGTACGAGGACAGGATCGACCTTCGCCCCCAGGACGAGTACGGTCTACTCGATCTTGCTTCCGCTCTCGACTCGATGCCCGACGGAACCCATGTGTACTGCTGCGGCCCCGAGCCGCTGTTGCAGGCGATCGAAGCCCTGTGCCGCGAGCGCGAAGGCTGGTCCTGCACGTCGAAAGATTCGCAGCGAAGGCGATTCCCGTCGATGCCCTCGACGACACCTTCGAGGTCGAACTTCACAGGTCCGGTTCGACGATCACGGTCGGGGCCGACGAGACTCTGCTGGATGCGGTTCTGCGGTCCGGTGTGGACACACCGTTCTCATGCCGTGAGGGAACGTGCGGCACGTGTGAGGTCGCGGTCGTGGAGGGGGTTCCCGATCACCGCGACTCGGTCCTCACGGAGGACGAGCAAGCCGTGAACGACTGCATGATGATCTGCGTGTCTCGCAGCTGCACGAGCAGACTCACGCTGGACCTGTAGCGAACGATGGTCACCGAGCACACCGCGACGGCGAGCCCCACGCGGCAGCGATCCGCATCGCCCGCGGTGCTGATCCCCTCGATGTGTCTCGTCGTGATGATCACGGCGATCATGCAGACCGCAGTGGTGCCGTTGATGCCGGTCATCGTGGAACAACTCGATGCCGGCGTGGGGCCTGCGGGGTGGATCATCACCGCGAATCTTCTTGCCGCCACGGTGTCCACGCCCTTGCTGGGCAGACTCGCAGACCGTCGTGGACCACGAACGGTGCTCCTGGGGGTCCTGGCAGTGGTTTTCGTCGGCTCGCTGTTGTGCGTCGCGTGGGACTCGCTGCCCGTCCTCATCGCCGGTCGTGCGCTGCAAGGGGTCTCGTTCGCGTTGTTTCCGATCGGTGTGGCCGTGTTGCGCAGTGCTCTCGGATCACATCGTCTTCCGACGGCTCTGGGCATCATGTCCGGGATGATGAGCGTCGGTGGTGGCCTCGGGATGATCGCTGCGGGCCTGCTGTACACGGACGGTGACGACTATCGCGAGATCTTCTGGCTGCTCGTGGTTCTCGTCGTCCTGGCGACGGTCGTCGCGTGGTTCGTCGTTCCCCGATCTCCGGGTTCGGGATCGGGAGGAGGAACCGATTTCGGGGGAGCGGTGGGGTTGACTCTCGGTCTTTCCTGCCTTCTTCTGGCACTTGCGCAGGGTGGGGCATGGGGTTGGTTGTCCCTGCCGACGGTCGGTTGCGCGCTCTTCGGTGTGATCGTGCTGTTGCTCTGGTACCGACACGAACAACGATCCGAGGCTCCTCTGGTAGCACCGGCGCTGCTGACCGGCCGATCCGTCGCCCCGGCACATCTCGCTGCTTTTCTGGTCGGCATCGCGATGTTCGTGCAGTTCCTGGCCATTGCGATGTTCGTTCAAGCCGATCCGCACGTGGTGGGATACGGGTTCGGTGCCTCCGTTCTCGAAACGAGTCTGTTCTATCTGATGCCGGGGCAGGTCGTCGGCGTGACGGCCGCCGTGGTGAGCGGATTCCTGGTGCGGAGGTTCCGCGCCGACCGGGTCCTGGCGGTGGCGTGTGGCATCGGCGTGTGCGGATTCGGGTTCGTCATGTTCTTCCACGATCACACGTGGCAGATGATCATCGCGGTGGCGGTGTTGAACACCTTCGTCAGCGCGGCCTACGGGGCGTTGCCCGCGATGCTCGTCGACCATGTGCCGATGCAGTACACCGGTGTTGCGAACGGTATCAACGCGATTGCCAGAACCTTCGGGAGTTCGCTGGCCAGCGCTCTGGTGGGTTCGCTGCTCGCCACGGTAACCGTTGCGGGTAGCGATCTGGCATCCGCGCAGGCCTATGTCGCGGCATTCGCCGTCGGCGGTGCGACCACGCTGGCGGCCGGGCTCGTGGCCCTCAGTGCCAGATTTTGGCAAACTACAAATTTTGATTGACGTCTCATCGACTTCCTTATAGCCTGAGCCACACGCGATACGAGGACCTTCCGATTCTCTCGCGCCGAAAACTCTTTGGGAAAAACGGATTCGAGATCTCTCTCGATCAAGGAAGGCAAGGACCAAAATGGCTTCCACTGTCGGCTCGGCCCTGCACTGGTGGGCGAAGACCAAGGGTGAGCAGACCGCGATCGTCGTCGCGGGTGAAGCGCTCACCTATCGCGAGCTTCAGGACTGGTCCGGTCGCATCGCGCGCACGATCGTCGAGCGAGGCATCGCAAAGGGTGAGCGAGTCGGTGTGCTCGGCCCGAACTCGCTGACATGGCCGGTGGTCGCCCTCGCGGTGTTCAAGGCCGGTGCGGTGCTCGTCCCCCTCAACCCGCGCTACAAGCCGGCAGAACTTCGCAAGGTGGCCGACGACGCAGGTCTGTCGATGGTCGTGGCGCCCGACGAATTCACTTCCCTCGTCGAGGACGGCCGGCGCTCGGGGGGACCTTCGAGGTGCTCGCGTTTTCCGACATCGCTCCGCTCCGCGAAGGTGGACGGGACGACTTCAGGATCGACCTCGAACCCGATGAGCCCACCGCCCTGCTGTTCACCAGTGGGTCGACCGGCATGTCGAAGGGCGTCGTCTGCACGAACCGGACATTGCTGAACATCGTCTTCGAAGCCACCCTCACCGAGGAAGGCTTCCGCCCCGGATCGACCTCGTTGCTGGTGCTGCCGCTGGTCTTCACACCGGGACTCGTGTGGGGCCTGGTCATGACCACCGTTCTCGGCGGCACCTGATAGTCGAGAAGGAACTCGAGCCGAACCGCGCTGCACGGCTTCTCGGCGAGCACAAGGTGCAGGCGATCTTCGGTGTGCCGCTCATCTTCGATGCGATCTCCAGGTCTCCGGAATTCGAGAAGGCGGATCTGTCGTCGCTTCGTACCGCCATCGTCGGCGGGGCTGCCGTCGCCCCGGCACTGCTGAAGCGCTGGGCGGACAAGGGGGTGGCGCTGCGTCAGATCTACGGCATGACCGAAGCCGGCGGTGTCGCCACGGCCACGCTCGTCGCCGAGGCGTTCGATCACCCGGATTCCTGCGGTTCGGGCTCGATCTTCACCGAAATCAAGGTCGTTCGCGACGACGGGACCGAAGCCGATCCGGGTGAGGAAGGCGAGATCCTGCTCCGCGGCCCGGGCGTGACCCCCGGCTACTGGAACGACCCGGAATCGACCTCCCTGGCTTTGCGGGACGGTTGGCTGCACAGCGGTGACCTCGGTACCCGCGACGAAGAAGGGCGCGTCAAGTTCGTCGACCGACTCAAGGACCTGATCATCACCGGTGGCATCAATATCTCGCCGGTGGAGATCGAGCGTGTGATCGGCGAGATCCCCGGTGTCCAGGAGGTCGCGGTGATCGCGGCATCCGACGACCGGTTCGGCGAAACCCCCGCAGCGATCGTGACCGTCGAAAACGGTGTCGACGAGGCAACCATCATCGAACACTGCGATCGCCTCATGACCGACTACAAGGTCCCGCGCTATGTCGTGATCCGCGACGAGCCCCTGCCTCGGCTCCCCAGTGGCAAGCTGTCGAAGACGGCGATCCGATCCGAATACAAGGACGTCGCCGACCGATACGACAAGGTCCGCTGAGCATTCGATTCGGAGGACCGGAAAGGGAGCCGCTTTGTCCGAGAACGGTACCGAGGATTCGGTAGTTCTGGAGCGTCACGGCGAGATCGCCGTGATGCGCCTGAACCGCCCCGACAGGCTCAACGCATTCACCGACGAGATGGGCGAACGGCTCATCGCGATGTTCGACGAGACGGACGCCGACGACGAGATACGCGCTGTGGTCGTCACCGGGACAGGCCGTGGTTTCTGCGCCGGTGCCGATCTCGCCGCAGGCGGAGACACCTTCGTTCTCGGTGACGACCCCGACACGGGCGGCGCACCGCCGGATCTCGGTGGACGGGTTACGCTGCGGATCTACCGTTCGCTGAAGCCGGTGATCGCCGCAATCAACGGCCCTGCCGCGGGCGTCGGTGTGACGATGACGTTGCCGGCCGACATCCGTATCGCAGCGGACACGGCGAAGTTCGGATTCGTGTTCACCCGTCGGGGACTGGTGCCGGAGGCGTGCTCGACCTGGTTCCTGCCACGGGCCGTCGGCATCTCCACGGCCGTCGAATGGACCGTCGGCGGAAAGATGGTGCCGGTCGCCGAGGCCCTGGAACGGGGACTCGTTCGGGAGGTGCTGCCCGCCGAGCAGGTCCTCGACCGGGCCATCGCGATCGCCCGTGAGCTGGTGTCGGGCACCGCGCCTGTCTCGGCTGCCCTGACCCGGCAGTTGATGTGGCAGATGCTCGGCGCATCGAGTCCGGAGGTCGCCCATCGAGCGGAGTCGATCGGCATCCACGTTCGTGGGACATCCGACGACGTGCGTGAAGGCGTCGAGGCGTTCCTGGCCAAGCGCGAACCGAAATTCCCGAACCGGATCTCGGACGGGTTGCCGGACCTGTTCGAAAGCTAGGTAACGACTGCCGGTGTTCTGTCGCTTGCGGCCCCTTCTCGGAAGACATCCGGGAAGGGGCCGCAAGCGTCGTATGACCAGCCCCGTCGGATTTGCACGCGTTGACAAGTGACGGATCTTGTAACATCGGGCGTATCGGGACCAACGAGAAGGCAGGGCTGCGGTATGGCGCGACGACGGTCGAGTGTCCTCGGCGACGACACCGAAACGGCACGCGGCAAGATTCTGGCAGCTGCCGAGGCGATGTTCCAGCGGTACGGCGTCGTCAAGACCACCATGGACGACATCGCGAAGGAAGCGGGCGTCTCGCGGCCGACGGTCTACCGCTACTTCGGCGACCGCGATTCTCTGATCATCGCGTTGATCGAGGCCCGTTCCCGCCGCCTCTTCGGCAAGGCTCGGGACTTCCTGCGTCAACGGGAGACCTTCGCCGAACAGATCGTGGACGGTTTGATCTTCCTCGTCGATCGTGGCCGCCAGGACCCGATCGTTCGGCTCATCGTCAGTCCCGAACACATGGACATGGCGACCGCTCTGGTGGGCAGCAGCGGTCTCGCCGCGCGGCTGACCTACGAGATGTGGGCCCCTCTGTTGGAGGAGGCCCGGGCGCGCGGCGAGATCCGTGAGGGACTCACCGACGAGGAGATCTGCCAGTGGATTGCGCTGGTGCAGCTCATCCTCGTCGGACGTATGGACTTCAACTCCGAGGACGACCCCGACAACCGCCGCATGCTCACCAACTTCCTGTTGCCGTGCATCGTCGACGCCGCACCGTCGCCGCGGCGAGCGCGTTCGTAGGTCTTCTCTCGTCGGCGCCGATACGGCGATGCTTCCGGTGTGCGGTTCCGCCGCTGGCGAAGTTGTTGATCTTCACCTTCTGTCGCCGGCGTACGGAGCGGTCCGGGACAGGTGCGCACTGCTGTAGTTCCGCGCTCATGCAGGTCTTTTCGGACGGAATGTGTTACCGCACCTCATTTCGATTGACCGATTGCAACGACCAGGGTTACCCAGTTGTCCCCCAAGAGCTTTCATCGGGCGACGCCGTGCGTCCAGCAACGGAACACGGAACTGGACATCGAAAGGCGCTGTACGGGATCGCATCGCGAGCGCACCGAACTGTCGGTGGCGCTGGAAGAACTCCGCCGCAGAATTTCCGACTACGCCCGCCCTGGTCGAGAACGATCCGCCGGTCCTGCACGCCGACCAGGTTCGCGGATGCATGCGGCTACCGATCACGTTCATTCCGGCGATGTGACTCCTGGCCCACCCGTCGGCACGCTCAGGTGCGACGGGTGGTCGGAAGGTCTCGACTATAATTCGTCAATTGCAGGTAAAGACTTCGGCAGGGGAGGATGCATGGCGCGGCGTCAGAGCGTCCTCAGTGACAATGCTGAGACTGCTCGGGCCAGATTCTCGCAGCCGCCGACAATACGGTCGAACGCTTCGGGGTGGCCAAGACCACGATAGACGACGTCGCCAGGGAAACGGGGGTTTCCCGTCCGACGATATACCGGTACTTCCGCGATCGCGACACCCTGATCACCTCGTTGATCGAGGCCAGGGCACGCAGGCTCTTCGACGACACGCACGTCTATGTCGCCGACCGCGCTTCCTTCGCAGATCAGGTCGTCGACGGTCTGTTGTACCTGGTGGACCGGGGCCGACGCGACCCGGCGATCCGATTGATCGTCAGCCCGGAACATGTCGATCGTGGCTCCGCCCTCGAGGGTAGTTCGGAGCTGGCGGCGAGACTCACGTTCGAGATGTGGGCGCCGCTGCTCGCGGCGGCGCGCGAGCGTGACGAGATCCGCGACGGCATCACGGACGCCGAGATCTGCAAGTGGATCACCCTGGTCGAACTGATCCTCGTCGGGCGCATGGACTTCGGTGACCCGCTGGGCGAGACGAATCGTGATCTGCTGACCAAACTCCTGTTGCCGGGCATCGTCGGCGACGTCGCGACCAACGTTTCCTGACACGCCTCGGGTATCTCCCGTGGCGGGTCGGTCCGATCGTGACGCGCCCGATGCGGTGAAACAAGAGACATTGCAACAAGCTGAGTAGTTCCGCACTTCTGCCGTTGCGCGCAGCTGCGCGAACGGAACCTTTCCTCGGCCGCGGCAAGTGACTGCTGCGTGAGGAAGTTGTCGTTCCGAAAGGTGAGCCGTCATGTCTGTGGATCCGTTGTCGCTGGTCGTCACTCTCGGCGCTGCGGTAGGTGCACTCGTCCTCGGAATCGATCCTCAGGTCGAATCCGAGCAGGCCGCGGCCGTTTCACACACCGTCCAGGAGGGTTTCGGCCGACCATATCGTTACCGAGACCTCGGAACGACTGCAAGCCGAGATCGAAGCGATGCTGCCCGAAGGGTCAGCATCACCAGAAGAAGAGGTAGCCGCAAACGACGAGGTTGAAACAGTCTCGGCTGCAGAGCAAGCCGATGCGGTCGGGCCCGTGTACTCGGCTGCGGTGACACCGATGCTGTCCGCCGCGCCGTCGATTTCTCCGTTCACATCGACCGTCCCGACCGTACCGATCGGCGCGGTTGCCGTGTTCGCTCCGTGGCTGAAGAAAGCCGGCGCCATCTGCGACGGCATCACCGCGCCCGTGCTCGCCCCACTTTATTCCGTCGAGAACGGAACGCTCACCGTGGACTGTTTCGTGAGTGTTCGCACCACGAACGCGCAGCTCCCGAGGTATCGTCTCGACCGCGACGTACCGGCTCGGTATGGACAACCGGGACGGTTGGACGATCACCGAGATCAGCGGCGTAGGTGCGGACGCCCTGCCGGACGGTCCTCGGTAGAACCGCAGGTCACAGAGGTGGAGGACGTCGATCCTCCCGGAACTGGCAGACTCGATCCCGAAGAACATCGAGGAGGTATCGAGTGAAGACGACGGTGGACGAACCCGAACCGGGGCTACCGGCACCGGACGACGTGCAGGCACCGCTGGTCGCAGTGGAGCATCTCGCGCAGGATCTGCGACGCGCACTCATGGTGTACAAGTTCGGCATCGACGAGATGATGACGAAGATCAACATCCTGCGCGAGGAGTTCACCTACGCCCGCGAGTACAACCCGATCGAGCACGTGAAGTCGCGGTTGAAGAGCCCCGAGTCCATCCTCGCCAAGGCGGAACGGAAGGGTGCGCCCGCTTCGCTCGGCGGCATCCGCGAGGCCGTCCGCGACATCGCCGGCATCCGCATCACGTGCAGCTTCACGTCGGACGTCTACCAGATCATCGACATGATCACGAGCCAGCTCGACGTGACGGTCGTCGAGATCGAGGACTACATCGCGCGCCCGAAACCCAACGGGTACAGCAGCGTGCACGTCATCATTCAGATTCCGGTGTACATGTCCGACCGGGTCGAGCGCGTCTACGTCGAACTGCAGATCCGCACCGTCGCCATGGACTTCTGGGCGAGCCTGGAGCACAAGATCTACTACAAGCACGACCGCGAGGTTCCGGACGAACTGCGCGAGGAACTCCGCCTCGCCGCGGAGACGGCGCGCGATCTGGACCTGCGGATGGAAGCACTGCACCGCCGCGTCCACGGCCCGAACAACGGGAACTGACCGAGGTACGCAACGCAGGGTGAAGGCTCGCAACGCGGTCAGTCACCAGCGGTGTTGCGAACCCACCATCGGTGTTGCGTACCCATCACCATTCCCACTGTTGGCGCGGAATCTTTTGCGCGATGCGTAAGCGTTCCCGCATCGGGAGGGGACGAAGGAGTTCTGGGGCCTCGGGTGTCGTGACGAGATGGCGATCGTCGGGGCACCGATGGAGACGGTCGATGAGTCCGACCAGCGCGTTGGGTTCGCTGACGAGAACGTACGCCGGCACGGTGAACGAATCCGGCTTGTCGTGCCCCATGCGAGGTGGAGTCGGTTCGTAGCCGGGTATGCGGAGACGGATGAGTGGATTGTGCGTAGACGCCCCGCGGCCCGAGACGGTGTAGACATCGGCAGCCACTTCCTGGATCTCGTCCCATCGAACGAACACGTCCGAAACGCCACGCCGCACGAGCCATGTCGTGCGGCGGCGAATACCGTCGGCATGGAGGCGGGTGAATCCCCGTGGGTGGATCACGAAGGGGAGGGCACCCACCACCGCGGTTGCACACGTCGTCCATGCGATGAACGAGCCGGAATGCGGGAGCTCGTGTCTCAGAAGGAGGCTCGCTCCGTCCGGTCGGTTCGACGCACGAATCATGAAAGCGCCCGATACTGTGATGCAGGAGAACACGACGGACAGCTGAACGGGCAGTATCCTCACGTAAGGAATCTCGATGCCGGGGCCGTGAACGTCGTCTCGGCACTGCCGGATCCTCGGATGCAAACCGGATCGGTGGAAACCGCCCCGCTCGAACATTCCCGCCGCAACGATTGTCATCATTACGGTCAGAGAAAGCGCCAGGCAGTCGCTCCGAGATCGTCCGCTCGCCAGTCGTCCACTGTCCAGAACAGTGCGACGAGGCCGAATCCAGTGCAGAACACACCGGCACAGAACGAAGCCGGACGGAAACGTTGTGGCCAAGCAGGTGCTGAATCTTTCCCGGAAGAGGGAATTTCGATGAACTCGCTCACCGGATTCTCAGTCCCTCATGGATTGTATGCAGATGAGCGATAAGGGACTCGGCGCTGTCGGAGCGTGCGGTTGCTGTCAATTGCGCGAGGTAGCGGTCGTACGCGTGGTCGATCACGAGATATCGCGTCACGGCGGTGTACTCGACGTCGTCCACTCGATAGGAACCTTGGGTGATCACCGATCGGTGCCCGCGGAAATCGGATGTGTCGTGGAATGTTTCCTTCCACTCGGGCAGTCCCCGAGCTTCCTGCCCCGCAACCTCCAGGAGTTCGTCGGTCGGCCGCCATCTCGACAGTGCGCCGTGAAGGAGGACGGCGTTGGGTGCCCACTCATCCGCGACGTGCTCGGGAGCTGCGAGAACCGTATGTGCGTGCGGAAAGACATCGCGGGGGAGTGTGATCCAGCCGTCCGGCGCCTGGAGTTCCGGTTGCGGGTGCCGCGGGTCGTCCGGGTTGCAGGGGCTCAGTTCGACTTCGTGTGCTGCAAGGTAGTCGGAGAGTCTCGTCTGAAGCGAAGCGTTCATCGAGACGCCTCCTGGTGGCGTGCCATCCGGAATCGTTCTCGCAAAGGCGGTGGTCTGAGAAGTTCGGCCGCGTCTTCCCGAGCGAGGAGTGTGCGGTCGTGTGGACGTTCATGCATTCGTCGGGCCAGGACCAGGAGTGCGTTGGGTTCTGCGATGAGCCAAGTGCAGACGATGGCGAGAGTGTGTTCTTCGTCGTGGGGGATGCGGGCTTCGGGGGGAATCCGTCCGGTCGTGTGGATGTGGATCATCGGAGTGCGGACGTCGCCGGATCCGGAACGGGTCACGATATCCGTTCCGATGATGCCTTCGATAGCGTCCCAACGCACGAACTGCACGGTGGCTTTGTTTCGTCGGAGCTTGCGAGAGCGTACGACTCTTTCGATTCCTTGCGGGTACAACCCCACTGTTGTTGGGAGCCGGAACCATACGAACACTCCCGACGCGATCAGGCAACGACCCCACCCACGATCATGAAGATTGCAGTGGCGTGAGGGTCGCGACCGTAAGGCAACTCGGATTTGTCGGTGATGTAGATGTTCAGCGCCGCTACGGCCAGGCATCCGAGGCCGACCACGACGAGCAGGACCATGAAAATAGTTAGAGGCGTAAGTCCTCCAGGAACAACGATGCCCGTGCCATATTCCGGATGCCTGTAACTTCTGATGCGTGGCGAATACAGGGCATGTCGAATCCCGCCGAGTCTGACACAGATCACGCCCATGAGCAGCATTGCTGCTCCGTACAACAGCGAACCGATCGTGGATACCAATTCCTCGTGGCGGATATTCGCAGAACTGTCAACCAGACTCCACGTAGCGAAGACCAGAACGCATACACCCGCTATGCACCATCCGATTCGAAGACGTTGTGGCCAACAGGGCGCGTCGGAGAATCCATCGGCGCGAACCTGATTCCGGTCTTCCGGCGTGCCTTCGATTGTCACCACAACTCCTGGATCCTCTTGGATGTGTACCACGTGGCAAAGCCCCCGAATACAAGGCCGATAGCGAAGCCGGCGGCGGTGCCGACCCCCGGAACGACCGAACCGGTCGCAGCGCCGATGGCCGCGGTAGTTCCCTTCGACGCCAGGAATGCACCGACCATGCCGACAACGGTTCCGGCGCTCTCGGACACCACCGCCTCGGTGGGATCCATGCCTCCCTTGATGTCGTTGACGATCGCAGGAACGGTGCCTACTGCAGCGGCAGTCGGGTTCATTCCACGCGCGATGTTGCGTGCGACATCGTCGCCCGAGGCCACTGCCGCGTCGGTCAGGAGTTCCTTGGTAGTTCCGGACATTGCGCCGATGGTCGACGCTGCGATGGTCGATGGCCAGTCCGGCCACCAGGAGAACTCACCATCCTCCGTTTGCACGACCTTCCCCGGCACAGCGGCATCCCTGGCTGCTTCGAGCACCGCAACGGCGGCGGTGATGCGATCGGCCGTTTCCGTCGCGGCTCGCGACGCCTGTTCGAGAGCGCCGGTGACCGCGTGGGTCAGTTCCGCTGCTTCGTGTTCGAGGCGGACGCGGGCCTCGGCGACGGCTTCGGCCGGCAGCATCGCCGAGAGGATGCGGATCTGGTCGGAGGGGTCGACGGTGCCGTCGTCGTCCACGGTGAACCCGGACTGTTCGGCGCCGGTCACCACCGACACGAGGTGCAGGCGGGCGCCTTCGACGAGCCACGCGCCGGTGCGGTACGCCTCCGCGACCTGCAGTAGCGATTCGGCGATGGCGCTGCCCAATGAGCGTTCCCGGACCACTCGCGTGGCGGCGGCACGTGCGGCGTCACCGGACCATCGCTCGGCGAGGACATCCTGCTCGGTGAGCAGACCTTTCATGCGGTCGTCGAGTTTGTCGACGAGCACGTCGAGGTGGTCGGCGGTGACTCGCAGAGCGTCGGGATTCCAGGACCGGACGGCGGCGACCCCCGGTCTCATCCGTGCTGATCCATCGCCGAGAGTGCAGCCACGAAGTCCGCCTCTGCGACGACGTAGTCGTTCTCGACACCGTCGGTGATGGCGACGATCTCGCGCAGGCGACTGCACACGTTGCTCAACGCCTGATCGGTGGCGGTGAACGCTCGTGCACAGACGGACGCGAATTCTGTTCCGGGAAGCGCTGATTGCGACACGGCATACGGTTCGCCGACGTCCCAGTCGTCGATCGCGTCGGCGGTGTCCGCCACGAAGGCTGCGAATGTGCGCAGCGCTTCAGGATCTACGTGCAACGTCACGACTGCCCCCGACAGAATCCCCCGATACGTCCGGGTCGGGACGATAGCAGAAGGCGACAGACATCGGTCGTACACGAGGTACGCAACACGTGACGAAGGTTCGCAACGCCGGCAGTTACCGGCCGTGTTGCGAACCCGCAGCTGTTGTTGCGTACTTCCCGGCTGCTGCCGCATCGAGGGCGCGGATACGCAGACGCCCCCGCCGTTCCGGGAAGGAACGGCAGGGGCGTCCGAGTGAGGCCTACTTGTAGCTGTAGAAGCCCTCGCCGGTCTTGCGACCCAGGCGACCCGCGTCGACCATGCGACGCAGCAGTGCCGGGGGAGCGTAGTGCGGCTCGGCGAACTCGTCGTACAGCGACTGCGCGGCGTTGAGGGTGATGTCGAGGCCGACGGTGTCGATGAGGTCAGCGGACCCATCGGGTAGCCGCAGCCACCCTTCATCGCGGCGTCGATGTCTTCCTTCGTCGCGTAGCCCGACTCGAGCATGCGCACTGCCGAGCACAGGTACGGGATGAGCAGGGCGTTGACGATGAAGCCCGCACGGTCGCCCGCGCGCACGGCCGTCTTCCCGAGGGTGTTCTTCGCGTAGTCGAACACCGTGTCGGCGGTGGCCTCGTCGGTGGTGAGCGCCGAGATGATCTCGACGAGCGGCATCACCGGCACCGGGTTGAAGAAGTGCACGCCCACGACCTTGCCGGGCCGCTGCGTCGCCTGCGCCATCTTGATGACGGGGATCGACGACGTGTTGGTGGCGAGGATGCCTTCGGGCTTCACGATCTTGTCGAGCTCGGAGAAGATCTCCACCTTGAGCGACTCGATCTCGGGGGCGGCCTCGACGACGAGGTCGCGGTCGGCGAACTCGTTCAGGTCGAGGGTGACGCGGATCCGTCCGAGGACCGCGTCGGCGTCCTCCTGCGTGATCTTGCCGGACTTGACGCCGCGTCCGATCGACTTCTCGAGACGCTCGCGCGCCGCGGCGGCGAACTCCTCGGTGGTCTCCTTGACGAGGACGTCGCTACCGGCCTTGGCGCACACCTCGGCGATACCGGCACCCATGGTGCCGCCACCGATCACGCCTACCTTTTCCACTGCCACTGCGGTAACTCCTGATCGCTGTGATGTTCCGGGGGTAACCTACGCGACCGGTGTCAGCGCAGCAGAGCGCGCGACATGACGACGCGCTGGATCTGATTGGTGCCCTCGTAGATCTGCGTGATCTTGGCGTCGCGCATCATGCGCTCGACCGGGAAGTCGGTGGTGTAGCCGGCGCCACCGAACAGCTGCACGGCGTCGGTGGTGACCTCCATGGCGACGTCCGACGCGAAGCACTTCGCGGCGGCCGAGATGAAGCCGAGGTTGGGCTCGCCGCGCTCGGCGCGAGCGGCGGAGGTGTAGACCATCAGACGTGCGGCCTCGACCTTCATCGCCATGTCGGCGAGCATGAACTGCACACCCTGGTTGTCGGAGATCGGTCGGCCGAACTGCTTGCGGTCCTTGACGTAGGCGGTCGCCGCGTCGAGGGCACCCTGGGCGAGGCCGACGGCCTGCGCACCGATGGTGGGGCGGGTGTGGTCGAGGGTCGCGAGGGCGGTCTTGAAGCCGGTGCCCGGCTCGCCGACGATGCGGTCGCCGGGGATGCGGCAGTTCTCGAAGTACAGCTCTGCGGTGGGGGAGCCCTTGATGCCGAGCTTCTTCTCCTTCGGTCCGACGACGAAGCCTCGTCGTCCTTGTGGACCATGAAGGAGGAGATGCCGTTGGCGCCCTTCTCGGGTCGGTGACGGCCATGACGGTGTACCAGGTGGACTTGCCACCGTTGGTGATCCAGCACTTGGAGCCGTTGAGGATCCAGTCGTCGCCGTCGGCCTTGGCGCGGGTGCGCATGGAGGCGGCGTCGGAGCCGGCCTCGCGCTCGGACAGCGCGTAGGAGGCCATCGCACCGTTGACGATGTCGGGGAGGACCTTGGCCTTGAGTTCGTCGGAGCCGCGGAGGATCAGGCCCATGGTGCCGAGCTTGTTGACGGCGGGGATCAACGAGGAGGAGCCACATACTCGGGCGACCTCTTCGATGACGATGCAGGCGGCGATCGAGTCGGCGCCCTGGCCTTCGAACTGCTCGGGCACGTGGATGGCGTTGAAGCCCGACTTGTTGAGGGCGTCGAGGGCTTCCTGGGGGAAGCGGGAGTTCTCGTCGACGTCCTTGGCGTAGGGCGCGATCTCCTTCTCGGCGAGCGCGCGGATGGCCTCGCGCAGGGCGTCGTGCTCCTCGGAGAGCTTGAACAGATCGAAGTCGGGATTGAGGGCCATGACGGCGGACTCCTAACGGCACGCGGTGCCAGATTTGCGAGCGTAGCTCCCTCGAGCATAGCGAGGCGAGGGTTCGCGACGTGACGGAATGAGTCGATTGTAACCACGGCACTCAGTGCCAGGTCAACGGTGTTGACGTGCGTCTTCGAGCTGGAGCCGAACCTGCTCGGCGATCTCGGCCGGTGTCAGATGAGCCGGATAGGTCACCACCGCGACCGCAGGCGGGGCCGGCGCGGCCTTCCCGTTCGTCGCGCCTTCGGGCACCGGAACCACCCCGTACGTGCGGCGGAGCTCGAGAAGTTCCTGCTCGAGGCGTTCGGCGGTGGCGGTCTCGTCGCCGCGGATCATCGCGCGCAGCACGAAGTTGTGCGTGGCGGTCATCGCCGCCGCGAAGCTGACGGTGCGCACCGGCTTCTCCGTGGGAACGGCGGCGCGCAGGAAGTCGGTGAACAACCGCTCGTAGCGGTAGGTGGTGACGAGTTCGCGCTCCCGCAGCGCCGGCACCCGCTGCACCACCCGATACCGCCACACCGCCAGTTCGCGCCGGTCCCGGAAGTGCCCGAAGACGAGCTTGGCCCCCTCGCAGGCCGCCGCCCACGGATCGTCGAAATCTTGCGAGAGGTACTCGGCGACCTGCTCGAGCAGCGACTCGTGATCGGCGAAGATCACGTCCTCCTTCGACCGGAACTGCCGGAAGAAGGTCCGCCGCGACACCCCTGCTGCCGCGGCGATCTGCTCGACGGTGGTCGACTCGTAGCCGAACTCCGAGAACAGGCGGATCGCCTGCGTGACGACGTGCACCCGGAACTGGGCGGGATCGGGTCCCGTCGAGTCGAGGCGACGGGTGCTGTTACCGGTACCGGATGTCATGGCGTCGAGTATCCAATGCAGTCGTGAGGGGTCGGCTCACCCCTCGGCGGCTTCGGCCGATCGCAGCTCGAACTTCAGGATCTTCCCGGTCGAGGTGCGGGGCAGCTCCAGCGGGAAGACGATGTCGCGCGGCACCTTGTAGCCGGCGAGCAGCGTGCGGGTGTAGTCGATGATCTCCTCGGCCGTGACCGATTCGCCCTTCTTCAGGATCACGAACGCCTTGGGACGCTCACCCCACTTCTCGTCCGGAACACCGACGACCGCGACGTCGAGCACCGCAGGGTGGCTGACGATCGCCTGCTCGACCTCCACCGTCGAGATGTTCTCGCCGCCGGAGATGATGATGTCCTTCGCGCGGTCCTTGAGCTGGATGTATCCGTCCGGGTACATCACGCCGAGGTCGCCGGTGTGGAACCAGCCGCCGCGGAACGCCTCCTCGGTCGCGTCCGGGTCCTTGTAGTAGCCGAGCATGACGTTGTTGCCGCGCAGCACGATCTCGCCCATGGTCTCGCCGTCGGCAGGCACATCGTTCATGTCCTCGTCGACGACCCGCGCGGTCTCGGCCTGCAACATGCCCACGCCCTGACGGGAGAGCAGTGCGGCACGTTCGTCGGCGGGCTTGTCGTCCCAGCTGTCCTGGTACTCGCAGATCGTGTACGGGCCGTACACCTCGGTGAGTCCGTAGACGTGCACGACCGTGATGCCGATCTGCTCGAGCTGGGCGATCACCGTCGGTGACGGCGGCGCACCGGCCGTGGTGATCCGCAACGGACGGTCGAGGGGATGTGCCTGCTCGGCGTTCGCGATGGTCGAGCACACCGCGGGCGCACCGCACAGGTTGGTGACGCCGAGGTTGTCGATGGCCTCCCAGATCGCGTCGGCCCGCACCGCCCGCAGGCAGATGTGGGTGCCCGCCGCGGCGGTCACCGCCCACGGCGTGCACCAGCCGTTGCAGTGGAACATCGGCAGCGTCCACAGGTACTTGCTCTGCCCGTCGAAGCTGTTGTGGAAGGTCTCGCCCAGCGAGTTCAGGTACGCGCCCCGATGGGTGTACATCACGCCCTTGGGTTTGCCGGTCGTGCCCGAGGTGTAGTTGAGGGTGATGACGCCGAGCTCGTCGTCGACGCTCCACGGCAGCGGCGTCGCATCGAGCGAGTCGGCCTGCGCGAGGAACTCGTCGTACCGGGCGGTGGCCACCCGCCGGGGACGTCGGGAGCCGGCACGGTGGAGTCGGGGACCTCGATGATCTCGGTGACGCCGGGAACGTTGTCGCGGACGTTTGCGACCGATCCGAGCAATTCGGAGTCGACGAACAGCAGCTTCGTCTCGGAGTGGTCGAGGATGTACTCGAGTTCCGGCCCGGCCAGGCGCGAGTTCAGCGCGACCAGCACACCGCCTGCGAGCGGAACCGCGAAATGTGCGATGAGCATCTCGGGCACGTTCGGAGTCAGGTACGCGATCTTGTCGCCCGGCTCGATGCGACTGCGCAGCACGCGCGCGAGCCGCTGCGCTCGTCGGCGAACTCGGCGTAGGTGTATGTGCGGTCGCCGTGGATGATCGCGGTGCGATCCGGGAACACCGCCGCGGACCGTTCGAGGAAGCGCAGCGGGCTCATCTGGCTGTAGTTCGCGGCTCCGGTCGAGCCGGGACGGACGGGGGCGATGGACACGGGTACCTCCGGGGGTGGCCTACTCGGATTCCGGCGTCTTCTGTGATCGTCGCAACACCGGGCGATGTGCAGGTTACGAATCGTGGAACTGGCCCCTCTACTCGAAAGTGGGTGTTCGGAGGGAAGAGCAGGAGCAATCGATGGATGTCGCCGTGCCGGGTGTGCTGCGTCCCGACGATCTCGACACCCTCCGTGCCACGCTGCGCGACCTCAAGGCGACGACGGAACTGCCGGTGCTCTTCGGTGGCGCGGTGCAGGCTCGGACGTCGTCCTGTCCGGATTCGTCGGAACCCGCGGTCGTGCCCTGCGCAATCTGGTGATCGCCGCCGAACGTGGACTCGGCGGTCGGGTGGTCGTCGAACAACGTCCCGGCGCGGTCGCCGACTACTTCACCTCCCCGCACATCACCCACCACTACGACCGGCAGGTCGCCGGGAGGGAATCGAGTCGTTGCTCGCCGTGCCGGTGGTGGTGCGCGGACGCACCCGGGCGGCGATCTACGGCGGGCTGAGGGTCAATCGGCCTATCGGCGACGTCGTGGCGGAGAAGGTCGTGCGGTCGGCCGCGGAGCTCGCGCGGGAGATCGAAATCCGCGACGAGGTGGACCGTCGCGTGTCGCTGATCGGGAACACGCGGACCTCGCACGGCGCCACCGTGCCTGCCGCCGTCTCCGAAGCGCTGACGGAAAGCCTCGTGGCGCTGCGGGCGATCGCGGCGCGGACCGATGATCCGTCGATCAGGGAACAGGTACGGACGGTCGAGGAGACCTTGACCCGGGCGCGCGACGGCGCATCGCAACCGCGGACGCATCTGACCGCGCGTGAGCACGACGTGCTGAGTCATGTGGCACTGGCTGCCGCAACGCGGAGATCGCCGACAGGTTGTCGCTGAGCGTGGAGACGGTGAAGACCTATCTGCGTAACGCCATGGACAAACTCGATGTGCGCAGCCGGCACGAGGCGGTCGTCGAGGCGCGACGGCAGGGACTGCTGCCTGATCGACCGCACTCCTGATCAGCGTCGGCGCAGTCGCCGGAAGAACTCGCGGATTGCGCTCAGCGCGCGCCGGAACTTCGTCTCGGTCGCGGGACGCTCGAGGACGTCGGTGCCCACCGGCGTGGGGAGCCGGCGACTGTCGTCGACGTCGACGACCTCGCGACCCAGCCCGCGCA
>LATQ01000001.1:24539-26362 GCA_001017865.1 Rhodococcus sp. IITR03 | reverse complement strand
GTGCCGGTCGCGGTGACGATGAGGGGCCGCTGCTCGCTGCGGCGGCGTGGCCGCTGGTGCGCACCACCACCGACGAGTCGTCGACGGTGACGGTCGCGGCGATCCAGGGCAGCGTGCCGCGCCTGGGCCTGGACTTCAACGCCCAGCGCAAGGCGGTGCTCGACAACCACGTCGCCCGCACTCTCGCGCTCGCCGAGGCGTCGCCGCCGGACGGGCCCCGGCCCCCGAGGTGGTGATCTGGCCGGAGAACGCTTCCGATATCGATCCGCTGCGCAACGCCGATGCCGCCCGCGACATCTCCGCCGCGTCCGCCGCGATCGATGCGCCGATCCTCGTCGGGGCGGTGCTCGTCAACGGCGACCGCACCACCACCAATTCGGTGATCGTGTGGGACGCGCAGACCGGTCCGGGGGAGCGGCACGACAAGAAGATCATCCAGCCGTTCGGCGAATACCTGCCGTGGCGGTCGTTCTTCCGCCTGTTCTCCGAGTACGCCGACCGCGCCGGCCATTTCGTGCCCGGCGACGGCGACGGCATGGTCACCGCCGGCGGCATCGACATCGGGGTGGCGACCTGCTACGAGGTGGCCTTCGACCGGGCGTTCCGCGACTCGATCGCCGCCGGCGCGCAACTGCTGGCGGTGCCGACGAACAACGCCACCTTCGGCGACACCGAGATGACCTACCAGCAGCTGGCGATGTCGCGGGTGCGGGCCGTCGAGCACGGCCGGGCCGTGATCGTCGCGGCGACCAGCGGGGTCAGCGCGATCGTCGATCCGGACGGTCGGGTGCAGCAGAGCACACCGTTGTTCGTGCCCGATGCCTGGTGGCGCAGGTGCCCGTGCGTGCAGACGTTACGCTGGCTAGTCGGCTCGGAGTGCGCCGGAGCTTCTGCTCTGCGCCGCGGCCGTGGCCGCCACCGCTCTCGCCTGGTGCGGGGACGGCGGGAGAAGGCCGGTGCGGCAGCTCGCACCAGCACCGGCGCAGCAGGAGCACCGGCCGGTGGCCGGTTCGACAAGGAGGACCTCTGATGGCAGCGGCGACGCCGGCCGGGAACGACAGCGCACCCAGCGCCCGCACCCTGGTGATCATTCCGACCTACAACGAGCGGGAGAACCTCGGTCGGATCATCACCCGGCTGCACGCTGCGCTGCCGCACACCCATGTCCTCGTCGTCGACGACGGCAGCCCCGACGGCACACCGGCGACCTCGCCGACGACCTCGCCGCCGCCGACGAGCGCATCGCGGTGTTGCACCGCACCGAGAAGAACGGTCTGGGCGCCGCCTACATCGCCGGTTTCCGGTGGGGTCTGGCGCACGACTACACGGTGCTCGTGGAGATGGACGCCGACGGCAGCCACGCCCCCGAACAGCTGCACCTGCTGCTCGAGAAGGTCGACGCCGGCGCGGATCTGGTGCTCGGCTCCCGCTACGTGCCCGGCGGCACGGTGGTGAACTGGCCGTGGCACCGCGAGGTGCTCTCCCGCGGCGGCAACATCTACTCCCGCCTCGCGCTCGGGGTGTCGATCCAGGACATCACCGGCGGCTACCGCGCCTACCGCCGCGAGGTGCTCGAGAAGCTCGACCTCGACGCGATCGCCTCGCACGGCTACTGCTTCCAGGTCGATCTCGCGTGGCGCACCCTGCAGGCCGGGTTCACCGTCGCGAGGTGCCCATCACGTTCACCGAACGCGAGATCGGCGAGTCGAAGATGAACGGCAACATCGTGCAGGAAGCCCTCGTCCGGGTCACCGTGTGGGGGTTGCGCAGCCGCCTCGCGCGCCTGCGGGCACTGCTCGGCCGCTGAACCTGATGCCCTAGGG
>LATQ01000001.1:18039-24439 GCA_001017865.1 Rhodococcus sp. IITR03 | reverse complement strand
CGCGGCGCTCGACGACCTGGTGGGCATGTTCGTCAACACCCTCGTGCTGCGCACCAGGGTCGAGGGCGGCGAGTCGTTCGAGCAGGTGCTCGGCCGGGTGCGCGGCGCCGACCTCGAGGCGTTCGGCCACGCCGACCTGCCGTTCGAACGACTCGTGGAGGTGCTCAACCCCGAGCGCTCCACCGCACGTCACCCGCTGTTCCAGGTGATGTTGTCGTTCCAGAACCTCGAGACCGGCACGCTCGAACTTCCGCGGCTGACCGTCGAGGCCGTCGACCTCGACATCGCGACCGCCAAGTTCGACCTCCAGTTCGTCGTCGCCGAGACGCCGACCGCGACCGGTGCCGCCGAGTACTCGGTGGGCCTGACCTACGCCACCGATCTGTTCGACACCCGCACCGTCGAGCGCGTCGCCGAGCGCTTCGTCCATCTCCTCGATGCGGTCACCGGTGATCTCTCCGTCGCTATCGGTGATGTCGACCTGCTCGACGACGCCGAACGCGTGCAGGTCCTCGAGCAGTGGAACGACACCGACCGCGCGCTCGACGACACCTCGACCCTCGTGGATCTGTTCGCCGAGCAGGTCCGGCGGTCGCCGGATGCGCGGGCGGTAGAGTTCGAGGGCGAGTCGCTGACCTACGGTGATTTCTCGGAGCGCGTGAACCGTCTTGCGCGACACCTGATCTCGCTCGGTGTCGGTCCGACGACGTCGGTGGGTCTGGCGATGCGCCGCTCGTTGGATCTGCTCGTCGGTATGTACGCGGTCGTCACGGCCGGTGGTGCCTACGTGCCGATCGATCCGGATCAGCCCGACGATCGCAACGGGTACATCCTCGACATCGCCGCGCCCGTGGTGGTGCTGAGCACCGAACGCGACGGATTCCGCGTACCGGGGGAGAGGTCCGTCCCGAGCCTGCTCGTCGACACCCTCGACCTGTCCGCGACGGCGTCCGGGCCGGTCATCGACGCCGAGCGGACGTCTCCGCTGCGGGCGTCGAACACCGCCTACGTCATCTTCACGTCCGGGTCCACCGGGCGGCCCGAAGGGTGTGGCGGTGCCGCACGGCGCGATCGTCAACCGCCTGCGCTGGATGCAGCACGAATACCCGCTCACCGGCGCCGACGTGGTGCTGCAGAAGACCCCGTTCACCTTCGACGTGTCGGTGTGGGAGTTCTTCTGGCCCTTGCAGATCGGCGCCCGGCTGGTGGTCGCCGTGCCCGACGGTCACCGCGACCCGCGGTATCTGGCGTCGGTGATCGAACGGCGCGGCGTGACCGTCGTGCACTTCGTGCCGTCGATGCTCGCGGTGTTCGTCGCCGAGGCATCGGCCGGCGACCTCACCTCGCTCCGTCACGTCTTCGCCTCCGGTGAGGCACTCCCGCCCGCACTGGCCGCACGCACGCGGGCACTGCTGTCCGACGCCGGCCTGCACAACCTCTACGGCCCCACCGAGCGGCCGTGGACGTGACCTACCACGAGGCCACCGACGCCGACAGTCTCCGTGCCGATCGGCGCCCCCGTGTGGAACACCCGCGTCTACGTCCTCGACGAGCGTCTCGCGCCCGTGCCCGTGGGGGTCGCGGGAGAGCTCTATCTCGCGGGCGTCCAGCTCGCCCGCGGTACATGCAGCGCCCCGACCTCACGGCCGAACGTTTCGTCGCGTCCCCGTTCGGCGACGGTGAGCGGCTGTACCGCACCGGCGACCTCGTGCGCTGGACGGAGGCGCCGGCGAACTCGACTACATCGGCCGCACCGACTTCCAGGTCAAGCTCCGCGGTCTGCGCATCGAACTCGGCGAGATCGAGACCGCGCTGCTCGCCCTCGACGAGGTCGACCAGGCCGTCGTGCTCGTCCGTCAGGACCAGCTCGTCGCCTACGTCGTCCCGCAGGCCGGTGCGACCTTCGACCAGGTGGCGGCTGGTGCGGCACTGTCCGCGCAGTTGCCGGCCTACATGGTGCCCGCCACCTACGTGCTCCTCGACGCCATGCCGCTCGGTGCGTCCGGCAAGCTCGACCGCAAAGCACTGCCCGAACCGGTCTTCGAGGTCAAGGAGTTCCGCGCTCCCACCACGTCCACCGAGCAGGTCGTCGCGTCGATCTACTCCGAGGTCCTCGGTGTCGACCGCGTCGGACTCGACGACGACTTCTTCGCGCTGGGCGGCAACTCGCTCATCGCCACCCAGGTGGTCTCCCGCATCGGTGCCGCGCTGAACGCCACCGTTCCGCTGCGCCTGCTGTTCGAGGCCTCCACCGTGGAAGAGCTTGCAGCGCGCCTCGAACGGGGGGTCTCCGGCGGTCCGCGCCGGCCCCTCGTCGCCACCGAACGACCCGATCGGGTTCCGCTGTCGCTCGCGCAGCAGCGCTACTGGTTCCTCAACCAGTTCGACACGGCGTCCTCCGCGGTCGACAACATCCCGATCGCCGTGCGGCTCGTCGGCACCCTCGACGTCGAGGCGCTCCGTGCGGCAGCACGCGACGTCATTGCGCGGCACGAATCGCTCCGCACCATCTACCCGGACTCACCGGAGGGCCCGCACCAGGTGGTGCTCCCGCTCGACGGTGCGCTGCCCGAACTCGTCGTGCGCGAGGTTGCGGAGGCCGAACTCGAACCCGAGATCGTCGCCTTCATGTCGACGACCTTCGACGTGACCTCCGAGGTGCCCGTCGCGGTGCGCATCTTCCGCGTCAGCGACGACGAGCACATCCTCGCGCTGGTCGTGCACCACGTGTCGGCCGACGGCGCGTCGGTCGGCCCGCTGACCCGCGACCTGATGACGGCCTATGCGGCGCGCTCGGCACGGCGACGCCCCGGCATGGGAACCGCTGCCGGTGCAGTACGCCGACTACGCGCTGTGGCAGCGCGAGGTCCTCGGCAGCGAGGACGATCCGGAATCGCTGGCCGCCAAGCAGGTCGAGTACTGGAAGCAGGCCCTCGCCGGCCTGCCCGACCAGCTCGACCTCCCGTCCGACCGCCCGCGTCCGCCGAGTCAGAGCTTCCGCGGCGAATCGTTGCAGTTCACGATCTCGCCCGAACTGCACCGCGGCCTGCAGGACCTCGCGCGGTCGAAGAACGCGACGCTGTTCATGGTCGTCAACGCGGCCTTCGCGACTCTGCTGGCACGCCTCTCGGGCACCCGCGACATCGCGATCGGCACCCCGATCGCCGGTCGTGGCGAGCGCGAGCTCGACGACCTGATCGGCATGTTCGTCAACACGCTGGTCTTCCGCAGCGATGTCGACCCGGCCCAGTCCTTCGAGCGACTCCTCGAAGGCACCCGCGAGACCGACCTCGGTGCCTTCGCGAATGCCGACGTGCCGTTCGAACGCCTGGTGGAAGTGCTGAACCCGGTGCGCTCGACCGCCCGCAACCCGCTCTTCCAGGTGGGTCTGTCGTTCCAGAACCTGGCGCGCACCCAGCTCGAACTGCCCGGTCTGACGGTGAGCTCCACCGATTTCGAGCTGCAGCTCGCCAAGACCGACCTGCAGCTCACGGTGTTCGACCACTACGACGACGACGGTGCTCCCGACGTCATCGACGCCACCTTCACGTACGCGACCGATCTGTTCGACGAGTCGACCGTCGAGGGCTTCGCGCAGCGTTTCGTGCGGGTCGTCGAGGCGATCGTCGCCGACCCGACCACGGCCGCCGGCGACATCGACATGCTCGACGGATCCGAACGGGTCGAGATCCTCGAGTCGTGGAACGCCACCGACCGCGTGGTCGAGCAGGCGTCGACCCTGGTGGATCTGTTCGACGAGCAGGTCTCGCGGGTGCCGGATGCGACGGCGTTGGTGTTCGAGGGCGAGTCGCTGACCTATGCCGAGTTCGATGCTCGGGTGAATCGCCTTGCACGCAAACTGGTCTCGTTGGGTGTGGGTCCGGAGTCGACGGTGGCGCTGGCGATGCGCCGCTCGGTCGAATTGCTGGTCGGCATGTACGCGGTGGTCAAGGCCGGTGGCGTCTACGTGCCGGTCGATCCGGATCAGCCGGACGATCGCAACGCCTACATCCTCGACACCGCTGCTCCCGTGGTGATCCTGTCGACCGAACGCGACGAATTCACGGCACCGGGGGAGAAGTCTGTCTCCACCCTGTTCCTCGACAGCCTGGATCTGTCCGAGCTGTCCGCGGCGCCGGTGACCGATACCGAGCGCATCGCGCCGCTGCGTGCGTCGAACACGGCGTATGTGATCTTCACGTCGGGTTCGACGGGCCGGCCGAAGGGTGTGGCGGTGCCGCATGCGGCGATCGTCAACCAGTTGCTGTGGAAGCGTGAGCATTTCGAGCTCGGTACCGATGATGCGGTGTTGTTGAAGACGGTGGCGACGTTCGACCTGTCGGTGTGGGAGTTCTGGTCGGCTCTGGTGTCCGGTGGGCGTGTGGTCATCGCGTCGGCCGACGGTCATCGCGATCCGGCCTATCTGAACCGGTTGCTGACGGAGCAGTCGGTCACGACGCTGCACGTGGTGCCGTCGATGCTCGAAGCATTGATGGTCGACGCCAGTGGCACCCTCACGCCGTCCCTGCGGCAGGTACTGGCTATCGGTGAGGCCCTCCCGCCGGCCACCGCGAAGCGGTTCGTCGAGCACAACGCCGCCCGGTTGGTGAACCTGTACGGCCCGACCGAGGCCGCGGTGTCCGTCACCGCCGGCGATGTCACCGATACCTCGGGGGCGTCGGTGCCGATCGGTGTGCCCGAGTGGAACACCCGTGTCTACGTGCTCGACGAGCGTCTGCATCCGGTGCCGGCCGGTGTCGCCGGTGAGCTCTACCTCGCAGGCACACAGTTGGCGCGCGGTTACTTCGGCGCCGGATCTGAGCGCGGAGCGGTTCGTCGCCTCGCCGTTCGGTGACGGAGAACGCTTGTACCGTACGGGCGATCTGGTGCGGTGGACCCGTGACGGGCAGTTGGATTACCTGTC
The DNA here is from genome assembly GCA_001017865.1 of Rhodococcus sp. IITR03. The sequence goes on along the minus strand of LATQ01000001.1, from coordinate 19,515 downwards.
GCGCACGGACTTCCAGGTGAAGGTGCGTGGTTTCCGCATCGAGCTCGGTGAGATCGAGTCCGCTCTGCGGGCGATGGATGCGGTGCGTGATGTCGCGGTGATCGCCCGTGAGGACGAGCGGGTCGGCACCCAGCTGGTCGCGTACGTCGTTCCCGCCGAGAACAACACCCTCGACGCGGCGACGGTCAGGAGCGACCTGGCGACGCAGGTGCCGTCGTACATGGTGCCCTCGGCGTTCGTGACGCTCGACGCGCTGCCGCTGAACGTCAACGGCAAGCTCGACCGCAGGGCCCTGCCCGAGCCGGTCTTCGAGACCCGCGAGTTCCGGACCCCCGTCACACCGGCCGAGCAGGCCGTCGCCGCGGTCTTCGCCGAGGTGCTCGGCGTCGAACGGGTCGGCCTCGACGACGACTTCTTCGAACTCGGCGGCAACTCGCTGCTCGCCACCCAGGTGGCTCCCGCCTCGGAGCCGCGCTCGGTGCGAAGGTTCCGGTGCGCGCCCTCTTCGAGAACACCACCGTCGAATCGCTCGCCGGTGCGGTCGAGTCGCAGCGCGGCGACGACCGCCGGCCTCTCGAAGCCGTCGAGCGGCCCGAGCGCGTGCCTCTGTCGCTCGCGCAGCAGCGCATGTGGTTCCTCAACCGCTTCGACACCGAATCGTCGGCCTACAACGTGCCGATCGCGATCCGGCTCACCGGCGATCTCGATGTCGACGCGCTGCAGGCCGCCGTCGGCGACCTCGTGGCCCGTCACGAATCGCTGCGCACCTTCTATCCGGAGACCGGGGACGGTCCCGTCCAGGTCATCGTTCCGGCCGCGCAGGCGGTTCCCGACCTCACCCCGGTGGACGTGCCGGAGGCGGACATCGTCGCCGCCGTCCAGGAACTCGCGGCGACGATCTTCGACGTCACCACGGCTGTGCCGCTGAGCGCGCGACTGTTCCGGGTCCGCGAATCCGACTACGTCTTGGCGTTCGTGGTCCACCACATCTCCGCCGACGGCTCGTCGATGGGTCCGCTCACGCGCGACTCATGACGGCCTACGTCGCGCGATCGCAGGGCGACACCCCCGCGTGGGAGCCGCTCTCGGTGCAGTACGCCGACTTCGCCATCTGGCAGCGCGAGGTGCTCGGCGACGAGGACGATCCCGAATCGCTGGCCGCCAAGCAGGTCGAGTACTGGAAGCACGCTCTCGCCGGCCTGCCCGACCAGCTCGATCTCCCGAGCGACCGGCCGCGTCCCGCGGTCCAGTCGTTCCGGGGCGGCCGCGTCGACTTCACGGTCGAGGCCGAACTCCACCGGCGCCTCGCCGACCTCGGCCGGCGCACGAACACCACGATGTTCATGGTGCTGCACACCGCACTCGCGGTGTTCCTCGCACGCATGTCCTCGAGCGACGACATCGCGATCGGCACGCCGATGGCCGGTCGTGGCGAGCGCGAGCTCGACGACCTGATCGGCATGTTCGTCAACACGC
>LATQ01000001.1:13101-17939 GCA_001017865.1 Rhodococcus sp. IITR03 | reverse complement strand
CCGCATCGCCCGGCGGCTCGTCGAGCGCGGTGCCCGGCCCCGACGGCATCGTCGCGCTGGCCTTCCCGCGGTCGTGGGAGATGGTGCTCGCCGTGTGGTCGGTCGCCAAGACCGGCGCCGCCTACACGCCCGTCGACCCGGAGTACCCGGCCGAACGCGTCACCCACATGCTCGACGACTCGTCGGCCGTCTTCGGTCTGACGACGGGGGAGTACGCCACCGGTCTGCCCTCGGCTACCGAGTGGATCCGCCTCGACGACCCCGAGTTCGTCGACGCGTGCGCGTCCTACCCGGACGGCCCGCTCACCGACGCCGACCGCGCTGCGCCGCTGCGCCTCGACCACACCGCCTACGTCATCTACACCTCCGGTTCGACGGGCAAGCCCAAGGGCGTCGCCGTCACCCACCGCGGCCTCGCCGGTCTCGTCCGCGAGACCGTCGAACTGTACGGCGTGACAGAGGAATCGAAGCTCCTGCACATCTGCTCGCCGAGCTTCGACCCGACGGTCCTCGACTGGACGCTGGCCGGGTCCACCGGCGCCGAACTCGTCGTGACACCGCCGTCCGTCTACGGCGCGCCGAACTGCGCGCGCTCATCGAACGCACCGGCGTCACCCACACCGTCATCACCCCGGCGGTGCTCGGTTCCGTCGACCCGAGCGGACTCGACGCTCTGCGCGTCGTGAACGTCGGTGGCGACGTGTCCACGGCCGACCTCGTCTCCCGCTGGGCGCCCGGCCGTCGCTTCTACAACGCCTACGGACCGACCGAGACCACGATCGTCTCGACGCGCGCTCTGCTCGAACCGTCCGGGCCGATCACCATCGGACGGCCTGTGGCGGGCGTGCACGCCCTGGTCCTCGACAGCCGGCTCCGCCCGGTCCCCGCCGGTGTCGCGGGTGAGCTCTATCTCGCGGGCGACGTGCTCGCCCGGGGTTACCACCGACGCCCGGCACTCACCGCCGACCGGTTCGTGGCGAACCCGTTCGGCGCGAGCGGAACCCGGATGTACCGCACCGGCGACATCGTGCGCTGGGACGAGCAGGGCCGCATCGAGTTCGCCGGACGCGCCGACTTCCAGGTCAAGGTCCGCGGCTACCGCATCGAACTCGGGGAGATCGACGCCGCGCTGCTGACTCACCCCTCGGTCGCCTTCGCGACCACCGTCGGACACGAGATGCCGTCCGGTCAGACCGCACTCGTCGCATACGTGCACGGGGACGAGCAGATCGATCCTGCCGAACTCGCCGATCACGTCGGTCGCTCGCTGCCGTCGTACATGGTGCCCTCGCAGATCATCGTGCTCGACGAGGTGCCGCTCAACCCGGTCGGCAAGCTCGACCGCCGTGCCCTGCCCGAACCCGATCTCGGCATCAGCTACCGCGAGTTCCGTGCCCCGACCACCCCCATCGAGGAGACGGTCGCGAACGTCTTCGCCGAGGTGCTCGGCGTCCAGGGCGTGGGTCTCGACGACGATTTCTTCGAGCTCGGCGGCAACTCGCTGCTCGCCACGCAGGTCGTCTCCCGGCTCGGTGTCGCCCTCGACGCGCAGGTGCCGGTGCGGGCGTTGTTCGAATCCAGTTCGGTGGCCGCCCTGGCGGTGCGCGTCGAGCAGGAGGCAGGTCGCGGAGCGCGCATCGCTCTGACGAAGATGTCGCGGCCCGAACGTGTTCCGCTGTCGCTTGCGCAGCAGCGCATGTGGTTCCTCAACCGCTTCGATCCGCGGTCGTCCACCTACAACCTCCCGATGGCGCTGCGCCTGACCGGCGAACTGGACGTCGCCGCACTGCAGGTGTCGATCATGGACGTCATCGATCGGCACGAGTCGTTGCGCACCGTCTTCCCCGACTCGCCGAACGGACCGCACCAGGTCGTCCGTGCCGCGGCGGAGGTCGTGCCGGATCTGACCCCGACCCGGATCACCCCCGACGAGCTGCCGGCCTCCGTGCGCCGCCTGGTCTTCACCGGCCTGGACGTGACGTCGGACGTGCCGATCCGCGCCGAACTGTTCGAACTCGGCGACCAGGAACACGTGCTCGCTCTCGTCGTGCACCACATCTCGGCCGACGGCTGGTCCACCGGCCCCATGGCGCGCGACATCATGGTCGCCTACACCGCCCGCACCGAATGGGAGGAGCCCTCGTGGGCACCCCTGCCGGTGCAGTACGCCGACTACACGCTGTGGCAGCGGCAGGTGCTCGGGTCCGAGGACGATCCGCAGTCGCTGATCTCCCGCCAGCTCGACTACTGGCGTCGCACCCTCGCCGGTGCGCCCGATCAGCTCGATCTGCCCGCCGACCGTCCGCGGCCGGCCGTGCAGTCGTACTCCGGTGCGACCGTGGACTTCCCGATCGATCCGGAACTGCACCGCGAGCTCGTGGCGCTGGCACGTACCCGCAACGCATCGCTGTTCATGGTGGTGCACGCGGCCCTGAGCGTGCTGCTCGCGCGGATGTCCGGTCAGGACGACATCGCGATCGGCACCCCGGTCGCGGGCCGCGGCGAGCAGGCGCTCGACGACCTGATCGGCATGTTCGTCAACACCCTCGTGCTGCGCACGGATGTCGATTCGGCCAGGCCGTTCACCGCGCATCTCGCACGGGCACGCGATGCGGCGCTCGGCGCCTTCGGCACGCCGACGTGCCGTTCGAGCGGCTCGTCGAGGTGCTCAACCCGACCCGCTCCACCGCCCGGCACCCGCTGTTCCAGGTGATGCTCTCGTTCGAGAACCTGCGCGCCGCGCACGTCGAACTGCGTGGCCTGACCCTCGACGTGCTCGACATCGACACGGCGGTCGCCAGGTTCGACCTGCAGCTCACCCTCACCGAGGACTTCGCGGAGGACGGCACGCCGAACGGTCTCGGAGCGGCGTTCACCTATGCGACCGACCTGTTCGATCACGCGACGGTGCGCGGATTCGCCGATCGCTTCGTCCGCATCCTCGAGGCCGTGGTGCGCGAACCCGAGGTCGTCGTCGGCGACATCGACCTGCTCGACGCCGACGAGCGACTCGCGGTCCTCGAATCGTGGAACGACACCGCGCACGAGCTGGAACCGGCCACTCTCGTCGACCTGTTCGACGCCCGGGTGGCGACGGATCCCGACGCCGTGGCCGTGGCCTTCGAGGGCGAACAGCTGACCTACGCGGACTTCGACGCGCGAGTGAACCGCCTTGCCCGCCATCTGATCTCGCAGGGTGTCGGACCGGAGTCGACCGTCGGACTCGCGGTGCGGCGATCCCTCGACCTCCTCGTCGGCATGTACGCGATCGTCAAGGCCGGCGGCGCCTACCTGCCGCTCGACCCCGATCAGCCGCCGACCGCAACGCGTACATCCTCGACACGGCGGCGCCGGTCGCGGTGCTGACCACCACCCGCGACGCCTTCGGGTCGACCGCGGCCGCGCACACGATCGAGATCGACACGCTCGATGTGTCCGACCTGCCGTCCGGCCCGATCACCGATGCCGATCGCATCGCCACGCTCACGCCGGCGAACACCGCCTACGTCATCTTCACGTCCGGTTCGACGGGACGGCCCAAGGGTGTCGCGGTGCCGCACGGCGCGATCGTCAACCGCCTGCTGTGGATGCAGGACGAGTACGGCCTCGGTCGCGACGACGTGGTCCTGCAGAAGACGCCGTTCACCTTCGACGTGTCGGTGTGGGAGTTCTTCTGGCCCCTGCAGATCGGTGCGCGACTCGAGATCGCACTGCCCGACGGTCATCGGGACCCGGCCTATCTCGCCCGGGTCATGGCCGACCGCGGCGTCACGGTCGCGCACTTCGTGCCGTCCATGCTCGCGGTCTTCGTCGCCGAGAACGCCGCGGCCTCGGCCTCATCGTTGCGGATGGTCTTCGCCTCGGGCGAGGCACTGCCCGCCTCGGTCGCCGCACGCCTGCGGTCGATCCTGCCGGGCGCTCGCCTGCACAACCTGTACGGCCCCACCGAGGCGGCCGTCGACGTGACCTACCACGAGGTCACCGCGGCCGACGCGGTGTCGGTGCCGATCGGCGTCCCGGTCTGGAACACCGGCGTCCACGTCCTCGACGGCCGACTGCATCCGGTGCCGGTCGGTGTCGCGGGTGAGCTCTACCTGTCGGGTGTCCAGCTGGCGCGCGGTTACGTGGCGCGGCCGGATCTGACGGCGGAACGCTTCGTCGCCTCGCCGTACGGGGCGGGGGAGAGGCTCTACCGCACGGGCGATCTCGTGCGGTGGTCGCCCGGGAGACCTCCGACGCACGCACGGCGCGTGCCGAACTCGAATACATCGGCCGCACCGACTTCCAGGTCAAGCTGCGCGGTCTGCGCATCGAACTCGGCGAGATCGAGACGGCTCTGCTCGCGCTCGACGACGTCGATCAGGCCGTCGTGCTCGTGCGCTCGGACGCCCACTCCGGTGAGCACCTCGTCGCCTATCTCGTCGCCGCCGACGGCCGGTCGCTCGACACCACCTCCGTCTCGCGTCGTCTCGCCGGCTCGCTGCCGGCCTACATGGTGCCGTCGGTCTACGTCGTGCTCGACGAGTTCCCGCTCGGATCGTCGGGCAAGCTCGACCGCAAGGCCCTGCCGGCCCCGGTCTTCGAGGTCAAGGAGTTCCGCGCCCCGACGACCCCGGTCGAACAGATCGTCGCGTCGGTCTTCGCCGACGTCCTCGGACTCGACCGCGTCGGTCTCGACGACGACTTCTTCGCGCTCGGCGGCAACTCGCTGATCGCAACACAGGCCGTCTCCCGCATCGGCGAATCCCTCGGTGGCCGAGTGGCATTGCGCGCGATCTTCGAGCGTCCACCGTCGAGGCCCTCGCCGCCGCCGTCGAGGCCGACTCGTCGGGTGCGGC
>LATQ01000001.1:5645-13001 GCA_001017865.1 Rhodococcus sp. IITR03 | reverse complement strand
GCCGCGCACGCCGAACGGCAGGCCGGTACGACCGGGCGTGCCCCGCTCGTGCCGCAGCCGCGCACCGACCGCATCCCGCTGTCGCTTGCGCAGCAGCGCATGTGGTTCCTCAACCGCTTCGACAATTCGTCGGCCGCCGACAACCTGCCGGTCGCCGTGCGGCTCACCGGTGCGCTCGACGTCGAGGCCCTGCAGGCGGCGGTCCGCGACATGCTCGACCGTCACGAGGTGCTGCGCACGATCTACCCGGAGGACGACGGCGTCCTTACCAGCTCGTCCTGCTCACGGCCGATGCGGCACCGCAGGTTGTCGCCGAGGACGTCGACCCGGCGGACGTGCCGGATCGGATCCGCGAGATCGTCACCACCGGTTTCGACGTCACCGCGGAGTTGCCGCTGCGGGTGGCGCTGCTGCGGCTGAGCGAGACCGACCACGTGCTGGTCTTCGTCGTCCACCACATCAGTGCCGACGGCTGGTCGATGGCTCCGCTGACCCGGGACGTCATGACCGCCTATCTCTCCCGTGCACACGGGGAGGAACCGGGCTGGACGCCGCTGCCGGTGCAGTACGCCGACTTCGCGGTGTGGCAGCGCCAGGTGCTCGGTTCCGAGGGCGATCCCGAGAGCGTGCTGTCCGCCCAGGCGGCGTACTGGCAGGACGCCCTCGCCGGACTTCCGGACGAGCTGAACCTGCCGATGGACCGTCCGCGCCCGCCGGTGCAGTCGTTCGCCGGCGGCACGGTCGGACTCACGATCGACGCGCAGACGCACCGCGCCGTCGCCGAACTCGCACGCCGGACCGGCACGACGATGTTCATGGTGATGCACACCGCGCTCGCGGTGTTCCTCGCCCGCATGGCGGACACCGACGACGTCGCGATCGGTACCCCGATCGCGGGCCGTGGCGAGCACGAACTCGACGACATGATCGGCATGTTCGTCAACACGCTCGTGCTGCGCAGCCGGGTGGACGGCGGGGAGAGCTTCACCGATCTGCTCGCCCGGGTCCGGGAGACCGACCTCGAGGCGTTCGCCCACGCGGACATCCCGTTCGAACGGCTCGTGGAGATCCTCGCGCCGGAGCGTCGACCGCCCGCCACCCGCTGTTCCAGGTGGCGCTGTCGTTCGAGAACCTGCCGTCGGCCGGTCTCGAACTCCCGGGCCTGACGGTTTCGGGTGTCCCCTTCGACGTCGACACCGCGAAGTTCGACCTGTCCCTGACGCTGCGCGAGCAGTACGACGAGACGGGCGAGCCCGCCGGCATCGGAGCCGAGTTCTCCTACGCGACGGCCCTGTTCGATCGGCGGACCGTCGAGGAGTTCGCGCGCAGGTTCTCGATGCTGCTCACCGGTGCGTTGGACGATCCGCAGTCGCCCGTCGGCGACCTGGCGATCCTCGACGCGGACGAGTTCGACCGACTCACCCACGTCCACGGCGACCGTGTCAGTGCCGGGGGAAGCCTCACCGACATCCTCACGACCGGTGTCGCGATGGACCCCGACGCCGTGGCGGTGCGCTACGAGGGTCGCTCGATCACCTACCGGGAACTCGACGAGACCTCGTCGCGACTGGCACGCCTGCTCATCGAGCGGGGTGTCGGACCGGAGAACATCGTCGCGGTCGCGTACCCGCGGTCGTACGAGATGGTGCTGAGCGTGTGGGCGATCGCGAAGACCGGCGCCGCACACCTGCCGGTCGACCCGACCTATCCGGCCGACCGCGTGCGTTACATGCTGTCCGATTCCGGTGCGGCACTGGGCATCACAGGCGGCACGCACATCGACGGCCTGCCGGACGAGGCCGACTGGCTCGTGCTCGACTCGGCGGAGACCGCCGCCGCACTCGAGGCACGGTCGGCCGATCCGATCACCGACGCCGAGCGACTGCGCCCGATCCGGCTCGACCAGCCGGCCTACGTGATCTACACGTCGGGTTCGACCGGTCGACCGAAGGGTGTCGTCGTCACGCACACCGGACTCGGGGGAGTGGTCGACACCGCGGTGGATCTCTACCACCTGCGGACCGGCCACCGCTTCCTGCACATCTGCTCGCCGAGCTTCGACCCGTCGGTGCTCGAGTGGATGGCGGCGTTCTCCAGCGGCGCCACGCTGGTGATCGTGCCCGCCGGGATCATCGGGGGGCCGGATCTCGCCGAACTGCTGAAGACCGAACGCGTGACCCACACGATCATCACGCCCGCGGTGCTCGGCACGATGGATCCGACCGGCATCGACAGCCTCGAGGTGGTCTCCGTCGGCGGCGACGTCACCACGCCCGAACTGCTCGCGCGGTGGGCGCCGGGACGGAAGTACTTCAACGGCTACGGCCCGACCGAGACGACGATCATCTCGTCCTTCGGCAAGCTGCAGCCGGGACGGCCGATCACCATCGGCAATCCCACGCACGGGGTCTCCGCGCTCGTCCTCGACGCCCGGCTCCAGCCGGTGCCCGAGGGTGTCGCCGGTGAGCTGTACATGGCCGGTGGTGCACTCGCACGCGGCTACCACGGTCGCAGCGGCCTGACCTCGGAGCGATTCGTCGCCAACCCGTACAGCGCCGACGGATCCTGCATGTACCGCACCGGCGACGTGGTGCGCTGGCGCTCGATCGACGGCGGCCCCGTCGAACTCGAGTTCGTCGGCCGCAGCGACTTCCAGGTCAAGGTGCGCGGTTTCCGCATCGAACTCGGTGAGATCGACGCGGCGCTGACCGAACACGAGACGGTGGACTTCGCGGCGACCCTGGGCCGCACGACCGGCTCGGGTGCCACGGTGCTGGTGTCGTACGTGCTGCCCGTCCGCGGCCGGACGGTCGACACCGCGGAGTTGACGGAGTTCGTGGCGCGGTCGTTGCCGCCGCACATGGTGCCGTCGGCGATCGTGGTGCTCGACGAGGTGCCGCTGACGCCGGTGGGCAAGCTCGATCGTGATGCTCTTCCGGAGCCGGTGATCGAGGAGCGCGAGTACCGGGCTGCGGAGAGTGAGGTCGAGCAGATCATCGCGGAGGTCTTCGCGGAGGTTCTGCATCTGGACAAGGTGAGTGTCGACGAGTCGTTCTTCGCGCTCGGTGGCGACAGCATCGTGTCGATCCAGTTGGTGTCGCGGGCGAAGGCGCGTGGTGTGGTGTTCACGCCGCGTGACGTCTTCGAGCGTCGTTCGGTGGCGGGCCTCGCCGAGGTCGCCACCCGCCCCGACGAGACGCAGGCGGTGCGACTCGATGAACTCCCCGGCGGCGGTGTCGGCGACGTGCCGCTCACCCCGATCATGCGCGAGGTCCTCGGCTGGCCCGGCGGCTTCGACCGCTTCTCGCAGACCGTCGCCGTGACCCTCCCGGCCGACATCGACCGGGACGTGCTGACCCGCACCATCGGCGCGGTCGTCGACCACCACGACGCGCTGCGCTCGATCCTCGAACGCGATGCCGACGGAGAGGTGACCCTGCGGGTCGCTCCGCGAGCACCGTGGACCCGGATGCCTGCTGACGCGAGTCGAGGTCGCGGCCGACGTCGACGACGCCGAGCTCACCGAGATCGCCTCCCGCGAACTCGATTCCGCGCTCGGAGCACTCGACCCGTTCGCCGGCTCGGTGCTGCGATTCGTGTGGTTCGACTTCGGCTCGGCCGAACGTCGCGGCGTGCTCCTCGTCGTCGCCCACCACCTGGTGATGGACGGCGTGTCGTGGCGCATCCTGCTGCCGGACCTCGGTCTGGCCTGGGGACAGATCGTCTCCGGTGAGCAACCGCGGCTCGAGGCCGTCGGAACGTCGCTGCGCCGCTGGGCCCACGGCCTCGTGGATGCCGCGGCACAGCGCCGGTCGGAACTGCCGCTGTGGGAACGGATCCTCGAGGGACCGGACCCGCTGCTCGGCGAGCGTCCCTTCGACCCCGCCGTCGACGTCACCTCCACCGTCGAACGCATCGAGATGAATCTCGACGCCGCGCAGACCGATGCACTGCTCACCACGGTGCCGGCCCTGTTCCGCGGCGGTGTCGCCGACGGTCTGGTGGCCGCGCTCGGACTGGCACTCGTGAGCTGGCGCCGCGACCGCGGCATCGAATCCTCCTCCGCCCTCGTGAAGTTCGAGCACGGCCGCGAGGAATCCGTGGTGCCGGGCGCCGACCTGTCTCGGACGGTCGGCTGGTTCACCAGCGCCTACCCGGTGCGGGTCGACCTCGCCGGTGTGGACGTCGACGACGCCTTCGCCGGCGGTGCGCGATGGGTTCGGCGGTCAAGGCCGTCAAGGAGCAGCTGCTCGGGATCCGGACAAGGGCATGGGCTTCGGTCTGCTGCGTTACCTCGATCCGGAATCGTCGGCGCGCCTGGCCGAGATCGCACGCTCACCGCAGGTCAGCTTCAACTACCTCGGCCGGGTCTCCTCGGCGGACGTGCCGGAGGGGCTCGCCGAGATCGGCTGGGCGCCCACCGACGCGCTGGGCAAGCTCGACGTGACCCAGGACGCCGACATGCCCGCCAACGCGAGCGTGGACATCAACGCCGTGGTCTCCGACGGTGCGGACGGCCCACAGCTCGGGGCGAACATCGCCTTCCCGGCGGGTCTGCTGGACCGCGACGACGTCGACGAACTCGCGCAGCACTGGCTCGAGGCGTTGAGCGCACTCGCGCGGCACGCCGCGTCCGCCGGGCCGCAGGTGGCCTGACCCCGTCCGATCTGCCGCTGGTCGACATCGACCAGAAGGAGATCGAGACGTGGGAGCAGCGCTACCCGTCGCTGGCGGACGTGTGGCCGCTGTCGCCGCTGCAGACCGGTCTGCTCTTCCACGCATCGATGACGATCGACGAGCGCGTCGACGTCTACACGATGCAGGCGGTCCTCGACCTCGAAGGCACGGTGGATCCCGACCGTCTGCGGGACGCGGGACAGGCACTGCTCGACCGGTACCCGAACCTCCGCACGGCATTCGTCACCGACGACGAGGGCAGTCGCTGCAGCTCGTGCTCGACGAGGTCGAACTGCCGTGGCGAACGGTCGATCTCACCGATCGCGCGGACGACGTCCGAGAGGCCGAACTCGCGGACGTGCTCGCCGACGAGCAGGCCCGGCGTTTCGACATGGAGACGGCACCGCTCATGCGGTTCCTGCTCGTGAGGTCCGGGGCGGATCGCTACCACCTGGCGGTGACGAGCCACCACATCCTCCTCGACGGCTGGTCGATGCCGCTGCTCATGCAGGACCTCATGGCCCTGTACGTGCTGCGCGGAGACCGCACGGTGCTGCCGCGCGTGCGTTCCTACCGGAACTTCCTCGCTTGGCTCGCCGAGCAGGACCACGCCGCCTCGCTCGACGCGTGGGCACAGACACTCCAGGGGCTCTCCGAGCCGACGGTGATCGCGCCGGTCCAGCGCGATCCCGACAACGAGACGATCTCGAAGGTCTCCGTCCTGGTCGACACCGATCACACCGCCCGGCTGACGATGCTGGCCACGGAGCTCGGCGTCACGGTGAACACGCTCGTGCAGGCCGCCTGGGGTGTGCTGCTCGGCCGCATCACCGGCAACCCGGACATCGTGTTCGGTGCCACGGTCTCGGGTCGCCCCGCCGACCTGCCCGGCGTCGAGTCGATGGTCGGTCTGTTCATCAACACCCTGCCGGTGCGCGTGCGGTCGATCCGCACGAGTCGGTGGCGCAGCTGCTGCAGCGCCTGCAGTCCGAACAGGCCGGTCTGCTCGACCACCACTACGTCGGACTGTCCGAGATCGAACAGCGGATCGGGAACCCGATCGGCTTCGACTCACTGCTGGTGTTCGAGTCGTACCCGATCGACCGCGAGGCACTGTCCGACGCCGCGGGGTCGATCGACGGCATGACGATCACCGGGGTGGGGGTCAAGGACGCCACGCACTACCCGATCACTCTCATGACGGTCGCCGACACGCAGATCGACCTGACCTTCAAGTACCTCGAGCGGTTCTTCGCCGAGTCGGAGGTCAGGAACATCTCGGAGCGGCTGGTGCGCGTGCTCGACGCGTTCGCCGCCGATCCGGAGTCGGTGGTCGGCGACATCGACCTCGTCGATGCGGAGGAACTCGCCCGCATCGTCGCCGAGTCCGGACCGTCCAGCGCGGCCGTGGACACCGGCGCGCGGACGCTGGCCACGGTCTTCGCCGAGGTGGTCGAGGAGGATCCGGCGGCGCCGGCGCTCTCGCTCCCGGCCGATCCGGAGATCGGCGGTGAGGGGACGGAGATCGCCTACCGGGAACTCGACGCACGGTCGTCCCGCCTGGCTCGGCTTCTCATCGGCCGCGGCCTCGGCACCGGCGATGTCGTCGCGGTCGCGATCCCACGCTCGGTGGAGTCCGTGGTCGCCCAGTGGGCGGTGGTCAAGACCGGTGCCGCGATCGTGCCGGTCGATCCCACCCGCGTCGACGGGCAGCTGCCCGCCGGAGCCGCTCTGGGACTGACGGTCGCCGGTACCGCGGCGAACGGTGCGGACAGCTGGTTGGTCGTCGACGAGCCCGGTGTGCGGGACGAGCTGGCTGCGCAGCCGGCGGATCCGGTGACCTACGCCGACCGGTTGCGTCCGGTCGGCTCGGCGGACCCGGCACTCGTGCTGCCCTCGCGGACGTTCACGAACGTCGAACTGGTCGAGAGGATCGGCACGCTGCGGGATCGGTACGAGCTGACCTACGAGTCGCGCAGCCTCGCGGTGGGCGGTGTCGAGATCGAGGCGGTGGCGCTCGAACCGCTGGTCGTCACGGCGACCGGTGCCGTCGTCGTGGTCGTGCCCGAGGCGCGTCGTCGGGTACGGCACTGGACAGCGTGCTCTACAACGAGTGGGTCACCCACGTGCACCTGCCGAGGCATCTCTGAGCACGCTCGAACCCGGGTCGCTCGAGGACCTCGCGGCCGTCGTCGTGGTGGATGACGCCCCCGACGGGTTGCTCGAGGAGTGGGGCGCGGCACACCGCCTGTACCGGCTCGCTGACCTGGACTGACGATGTGGTGGGGCCGCTTCGGGTGGCCCCACCACCTCGGCGGACGAGTCCCCGCGGGATGCGCCGGTAACGTCGGGAGTGGTCGGAGAGATGAACCCATGGGGTTACTACCGAGTAAGTTCGCCCGTTTCCGGCGGGTGACTATGCTTGCTCGGTTCGCAGACGCGACCGTTGGGATCGAAAGCGAAGGGTATGGGCTTTTTCATGCGTTCACGACACGATGGCAGCTCGAACGGGGCCTCTCCGGTGAACGCATCCTCTTCGTCCGATTTCCCTTCGGAGACGCAGCCTCGCGAGACGCAGGACGGTGCCGCAGCCGGGCACCGCGTCCCGAACGTGCACCCCGTCCCGAACGCGCGCCTCGGCCCGAGCGCGCACCCCGACCCCTGAACGCTGTCTGCGCC
>LATQ01000001.1:3164-5545 GCA_001017865.1 Rhodococcus sp. IITR03 | reverse complement strand
CGGCGTCACGGTGAACACGCTCGTGCAGGCCGCCTGGGGCGTGCTGCTCGGCCGCCTCACCGGTGCCGAGGACGTCGTCTTCGGCGCTACGGTCTCGGGTCGCCCCGCCGACCTGCCCGGTGTGGAGTCGATGGTCGGCCTGTTCATCAACACGCTGCCCGTGCGGGTCGCCTTCGATCCGGACGAGCCCGTCTCGGCGTTCCTCGAACGCCTGCAGGGCGAGCAGGCCGCACTGCTCGGTCACCACCATCTCGGACTCACCGAGATCCAGCGGGCGACGAGTCCGTCGGTCGCCTTCGATACGCTCACCGTGTTCGAGTCGTACCCGCTCGACGAGGAGGCCCTCGCCGAGCAGTCCGCCTCCATCGACGGCATGGCCGTCACGGGTGTGGGCACCCACGACGCGACCCACTACCCGCTGAGCCTGTTCGTGCACCTGCGTCCGCGCTCGAGGTCGAACTGCGTTACCAGCGAGCACTGTTCGACCGCGCCCAGGTCGAGACGCTCGTCGAGCGTTTCGTCCGCGCACTCGAGGCGATGGCGCAGCAACCGGAGATGCCGGTCGGCGACATCGCGCTGCTCGGTTCCGAGGAACTCGACCGGATCCTCCACGCGTGGAACGACTCCGATCACGACCTCGACGGGACCGCGCTGCTGACCACGCGTTTCGACGCGCAGGTGGCGCGCACCCCGGACGCGGTCGCCCTCTCCTACGAGGCGAGGAACTGACCTACGCCGAGTTCGACGCGCGGGTCAACCGTCTCGCCCGGCACCTGATCGGCCACGGCGTGGGACCGGAGTCGCTGGTCGGCCTCGCCGTCCGCCGCTCCACGGAACTGCTCGTGGGCATGTACGCGATCGTGCGGGCCGGCGGCGCCTGGGTGCCGATCGACCCGGATCATCCGGCCGACCGCATCCGCCACATCCTCGACACCGCCGATCCGGTGTGCATCGTGACCACGGCGCGCGACGAGTTCGAGATCCCGTCGGGCATCGCCGTCGACGCGGTGGAGATCGACCGTCTCGACCTCGCGGACGTGCCGGCGACACCGATCCGCGACGAGGACCGGCTCTCGCCGCTGCGTCCCGACAACACCGCCTACGCGATCTTCACCTCCGGTTCCACCGGACGGCCGAAGGGCGTGGCCGTGACGCACCGCGCGATCGTCAATCAGACGGAGTGGATGCTGCACGAATTCGAGATGACCTCGGAGGACGTGTACTTCCAGAAGACCGCGACGACCTTCGACGTGTCGCTGTGGGGCTTCTTCATGCCGCTGAGCGTCGGCGCGAAACTCGTGATCGCCACCCCCGACGGCCACCGCGACCCGGCCTACCTGTCGGAGGTCATCGCCCGCGAGAAGGTGACCATCACCGACTTCGTGCCGTCGATGCTCACCGTCTTCGCCGCGCACGCCGACGCCGCCTCGTGCAGCACACTGCGCGACATCTTCGTCATCGGTGAGGCCCTGCCGCCCGAGACGATCGACGGTGTGCGCCGGATCAGCTCCGCGGACATCGACAACCTCTACGGACCGACCGAGGCCGCGGTCTCGGCCACCTACTGGCAGGCGCCCGCCGAGGGACCGGTCGACGTCGTGCCGATCGGTGTACCCGAGTGGAACGTCCGCGCATACGTGCTCGACGGTCGTCTGCGGCCGGTTCCGGTGGGTGTCCCGGGTGAGCTCTACCTCGCGGGTGTCCAGCTCGCGCGCGGTTACGTCCGGCGACCCGATCTCACGTCCGACCGGTTCGTCGCCAACCCGTTCGGTGCACCGGGCGATCGGATGTACCGCACCGGCGACCTGGTGACGTGGAACGGCGACGGCGAGCTCGAGTACATCGGCCGCACCGACTTCCAGGTGAAGTTCCGCGGTCAGCGCATCGAGCTCGGTGAGATCGAGACCGCCCTGCTGGCACACGAATCGGTCAACCAGGCCGCGGTCCTCGTGGCCCAGACCCAGACCGGCGACCAGCTCGCCGGCTACGTCGTGCCGGTGCCGGGCCACGAGATCGACAGCGGTGCGCTGATCGAGTTCGTCTCCGGCTCCCTGCCGTCGTACATGGTGCCCGCCGCCGTGGTGGTGCTCGACGAGTTCCCGCTCAACACCTCGGGCAAGCTCGACCGCAAGGCGCTGCCCGCGCCGACCTTCGAGGTGCGCGAGTTCCGCGCACCGCGCACGCCGGTCGAGGAGATCGTGGCGGGCACCTTCGCCGACGTGCTCGGCGTCGACCGCGTGGGTCTCGACGACGACTTCTTCGCGCTCGGCGGCAACTCGCTGATCGCCACGCAGCTCGTCGCCCGCCTCGGGTCCACGCTCGACGTCCGGGTCCCGTGCGGGCCCTGTTCGAGGCCTCTCGACGTCGAGGCGCTCGCCGCC
>LATQ01000001.1:2162-3064 GCA_001017865.1 Rhodococcus sp. IITR03 | reverse complement strand
CCATCGTGCTCTTCCCTTCCCGGTCGGTCCAGAGCCCGGGTCGCCAAGTACAGACACTTCAACGCGGCTTGTTCGTTGGGGAAATGTCCGCGGGCCCGGGTCGCCCGGCGGTATCGCGCGTTGATGCTCTCGATCGCGTTGGTACTGCAGATCACGCGTCTGATCTCCGGGTCGTAATCGAGGAACGGCACGAATTCGCTCCACGCGCTGTGCCACAACCGGATGATCGCCGGATAGCGCGGACCCCATTTCGCGGCGAACTCGTCGAACCGCTCGCCGGCCGCGACCTCGGTAGCTGCCGTGTAGACCGGCCGCAGATCCCGGCTCATCTCGTCCCAGTACCTGCGTGACGCATAACGGAAGGTGTTGCGCAGCAGATGGATCACACACGTCTGGACGATCGCCTGCTCCCACACCGTGGTGATGGCCTCGGGCAAGCCTTTGAGTCCGTCACACACCACGATGCACACGTCACCGGTGCCGCGGTTCTTGATCTCGGTCAGGACGGCGAGCCAGAACTTCGCACCCTCGCCGCCGTCACCGGCCCACAGTCCCAGGATGTCGCGGTGCCCGTCGACGGTCACGCCGATCGCGACATAGACCGGCCGGTTGGTGACCTGCCCGTCGCGAATCTTGACGTGGATGGCGTCGATGAACAGCACCGGATACACCGGGTCGAGCGGCCGGACGGACCACTCCGTCATCTCGGCGAGCACCTTGTCGGTGATCTTGCTGATCGTCTCCTTCGACACCGTCGCGCCGTAGACGTCGTCGAAGTGGGCGGCGATCTCACCGGTGGTCAGCCCTTTCGCCGACAGCGACAAGATGATCTCGTCGACCCCGGTCAGCGCCGCTGGCGTTTCTTGACGATCTGCGGATCGAACGAGGCGTCGGTGTCTCGC
>LATQ01000001.1:0-2062 GCA_001017865.1 Rhodococcus sp. IITR03 | reverse complement strand
CACCGAAACCTGCAGAACCCTTGACGATTACATCCGTCGAGCAGATCACCCGGCGAATCTCGACGTCGTAGTCGAGAAACGGCACAAACTCCGACCAGCTGTTTTCCCACATCCGGACGATCGCCGGATAGCGCGTCCCCACTTGTCGGCGAACTCGACGAACCGCTCCTTCGCTGCCGCCTCGGTCGGAGCGGTGTAGACCGGCCGCAGATCCCGGGACATCTCGTCCCAGTATTGTCGGGCGGCATACCGGAAGGTGTTGCGCAGCAGATGGATCAGGCAGGTCTGCACCACCGTGGGCGGCCACACGGTGGTGATCGCCTCGGGCAGACCTTTGAGCCCGTCGCAGACGGCGATGCACACGTCCTCGACACCGCGGTTCTTGATCTCGGTGAGCACCGCCAACCAGAACTTCGCGCCCTCACCACCGTCGCCGGCCCACAAGCCGAGGATGTCGCGTTCCCCTGCGGTGGTGACCCCCACCGCCACGTAAACCGGCCGATTGGCGACTTGACCATCGCGGATCTTGACGTGGATGGCGTCTATGAACAGCACCGGATACACCGGGTCGAGCGGGCGGACGGACCATTCGGCCATCTCGGCAAGGACCTTGTCGGTGATCTTGCTGATCGTTTCCTTCGACACTGTCGCGCCGTAGACGTCGTCGAAGTGCGCAGCGATTTCACCGGTGGTCAGCCCTTTCGCCGACAGCGACAAGATGATCTCGTCGACCCCGGTCAGGCGCCGTTGGCGTTTCTTGACGATCTGCGGATCGAAGGAGGCATCGGTGTCTCGCGGGACCTGGATCTGCACCGGGCCGATCTCGGTCAGCACGGTCTTGCTGCGCCGACCGTTGCGGGAGTTGCCGCTGTTTCGCCCTTCTACCTGGTGTTTCTCGTATCCGAGGTGCTCGTCCATTTCCGCTTCGAGAGCGGTTTCGAGCACCGTGGCGGTGAGTTGGTTCAGTAGTCCGTTCGGACCGACCAGCTCGACGCCGTCGGCTTTGGCTTGGGCGAGCAACTGCTGCGCCAGCTGCTGGGGATCGATCTTCGGCTGATCCATGGGATCGAGTGTTTCGGTCATGATGGTGCCTTCTCGCCAAGCAAGCTCGGCGTGTCGGCCATAGCCGGTTCAACCGTTATCCCGACAGTCCCCAGTGTCTGCGCCGTCCTCTCTCGCTGTTGACCTCGCGCACGACGCGGGACTGACCCTGGTCGGTTTCGTTCGCGACACAACCATGAACATCTACACCCGCGCCGACCGACTCGGGACGGCATAACAACGGAAGGGCCCCAGTCGTGGACGTGGCTGGGCGCACTGAGTGGCGGAGGGATGGTATGTGCGGCCCCAGGCTCACGACGCTTCTGCTCGTGGTGGCGCCCGTTCGGAGATCATCTGTGCGCATCCGAACGGGCGCCACAGCGCG
This sequence comes from Rhodococcus sp. IITR03, assembly GCA_001017865.1. The sequence goes on along the minus strand of LATQ01000001.1, from coordinate 636 downwards.
CTACGCGGAGATAGCAGCGCGCATCGCTGCCTCGACGGTCTTCTTGTCGCTCCAGTCGGCTACCGCGGCAACGTAGGCATCGGGACGTACGATCCATACCTCTCGTGAACTCGCCGCGAACCGTTCGGCATCGAGCCCGGCGATGTCCACGGCGGCCATCGGTCGTATGCCGACTGGTGCTCGTACCACACTCGACGCGAGGCTCTGGAGTTCGCGTACATCAGTATCCTCGCCGTGAAGAAGAAGGAGTCCATCTCGCGCAATCGCCCTCAACCGGCTTCGCGTGCCGTCCCCGAGGGTGAGGGGGAGGTCCGGAAGGAGCACACCGGGCCCTGGCATGGGTTGGTGTCCTCTTTCCGGTCGACCGACGAAAGGATAACCGAGGTGGGGGACTGTTAGCGGGGAGTCGACGTACCAGAAGGCTCCGCCAGACGGCCAGAGTCGACCTGTGCGCGAGCAGCGATGTCAGTCCGGGCTCCTTCGAGCAGTCGACGCCGGGACTCGAGTTGTCGTTCGTCTTGGGGAACGAGGAAATCCATCGTCGCTGATGTCACGTCGAGGTTCTCCCGAGCTGCCGCCCTCCTCTCGAGGTCGTAGGTCTCGAGCAGGGACTCGTCGGACCAGCCTCGCATGACG
>LATQ01000118.1 GCA_001017865.1 Rhodococcus sp. IITR03 | reverse complement strand
GGTGACGTCGCGCGTCGCCGCTGCGCCGTGCCCGTCACCGCTGCTCGCCGCGAGCGTCAGGCTGGGGGCGGGACGCTCGGGCTCCTCGTCGTCGCGTCGTGATCTCGTCCCACGCCACGACCTCGCCGTCGCTGTAGGTCTGGATTGCGGGGAAGGCGACCTGGTCCTCCTCGGGCAGCGGCCCGACGGACAGGACGAACTGCTGGAACTGCCCCGGCCCGACCTGCACGTCCGGCTCGGCGGTCCACGTCACGGAGGTCGCGAGCTGCGACTCGGGATCCTTCTCGACGGTCGCCGTCCAGCCGGGCAGCGGCTCGGTGCGCGCCGAGCGCAGGCCGGAAGCTCGACGGTGAGTGCCGTCGTGCCGGCGGTCTCGGACTCGGTGGGGACCCGGAAGGTCAGGACGGTGTAGCCGCCCTGCTCGGCTCCGGGTGCGACGACGGTGACGTGGCCGAAGCGATGCCGGCGCCCGCGACCATCAGCGCAGCGGTTGCTGTCGCGCCCACGAGGGCGCGACGGGAGAACTCGAACATATGTGGTCTTTCTCGTGGTTGGAGGATCGATCGTCACAGCACAGCCGTGGCGAGCGGTGGTCCTCTCCGCGAGATGGCCGGGGGTGCACGTCCCCACACCAGCCGGTCGGTCGACGAGGTAGGGGCGAGCACGGCGGGTGCGGCGACCACGGGCCGCGCAGCAGCACGACCGCAGCAG
>LATQ01000066.1 GCA_001017865.1 Rhodococcus sp. IITR03 | reverse complement strand
CACGCCGCGGCCGCCGTGCTGCGCCGGTCCTCGGAGCCTGCCGTCGCCCACGCCGGTCTCGTGCACCGCGACATCAAGCCCGAGAACATCCTCATCTCCGGCAACGGTGAGGTGAAGATCGCCGACTTCGGCTCGTCCGGGCGGTCGCCGCCGCGACCACCACCTCGCGCAGCGTGATCCTCGGCACCGCGGCGTACCTGTCCCCGGAGCAGGTGACCGTCGGCAGCGCCGACGCGCGCAGCGACGTCTACTCCGCCGGTGTACTCGTGTACGAGATGCTGACCGGCCGCACCCCCTTCACCGGCGACACGTCCCTGTCGGTCGCGTACCAGCGCGTGGAGAAGGACGTGCCGGACCCGAGTTCGGCCATCGACGGGGTTCCGCCCGAACTGGACGCCTTCGTCCGCCGGGCCACCGAACGCGAACCGTCGGAACGCTACGCCGACGCGCAAGTGATGGCCGACGCGCTCGGCGAGATCTGCGACACGCTCGATCTCCCCGCTACCGGGTTCCAGCTCCGAGACGATCCGCGGTGCGGACGCACCCGTGGTGGACCCCGACGCCGCGGCGCCGACCCGCACCGTCGACGGCGCCGCTTCCGGGCATGCCGATCCTGCTCCGGCGCGACCGTGCTCCCCGGCTCGGCCGCCAACACGCATGCTCCGACGGACCGTGCAGACCGCCGCGCCGGCCACGCCCGACCCGAATGTC
>LATQ01000375.1 GCA_001017865.1 Rhodococcus sp. IITR03 | reverse complement strand
GGTGACCTGCCGGTCGGCGAAGCGCAGGGCGACCGCGTCGGGCAGGATCGCGGCGATCGAGGTGAGCAGTTCCGGCCACAGTTGCGGGGAGACCGGCGGCAGGCCCCGCGCCGGGGTCAGATCGGCCAGTTCCCGGTCGGTGACGATGTCGATGCTGCCGACCGCGATGTCGGGGACGGCGGTGACCGCCTCGACGATGCGCACGAACCGGTCGGCGAACGAGGCGACGGTGGCGGGATCGAACAGGTCGGTGGCGTAGGTGAACGACGCGCGGATACCGGCGGGGCCGTCCGCGTCGGTGGTCTCGGCGATCGACAACTGCAGGTCGAACAGCGCCAGCATCGGATCGAGATCGAGGACCCGCACCGACAGATCGGGTAGTTCGATCTCGGGGCGTTCGGTGTCCTGGAATTCGAGCAGCACCTGGAACAGCGGGGTGTAGGCGGTCGAGCGGGGCGGGTCGAGGACCTCCACGAGCCGCTCGAACGGCACCTCGGTGTGCCCGAAGGCGGTCAGGTCGCCGGTGCGGATGCGGTCGAGCAGCGCGGTGAACGGCTCGTCGTCGTCGACCCGGGCGCGCAGCACCACGGTGTTGACGAACATGCCGACCAGGTCGTCGAGGGCGCGGTGACGCACCGGCGACGGGGGGTGCCGACGGCGATGTCGTGCTGCCGGACAGCGGGCCAGGCAGCACCGTCAGTGCGGCATGCACAGCAT
>LATQ01000405.1 GCA_001017865.1 Rhodococcus sp. IITR03 | reverse complement strand
ACCGGTGACGAGTCTGCCGTATGATCGTGACCCGCTGACTCTCATTAGGGGGATCACACTGGCCCCTCGCCGGTCGATCGGGCCCGCATCGGCAGCAAGCATCATGTGACCGTCGATCGGCATGGCACACCGCTGGCAGTGTCCCTGACCGGCGGAAACCGGCACGACGTCACACAGTTGATGCCGCTCGTGGAGGCGATCCCACCAATCCGAGGCCGCCGCGGCCGGCCGCGGAACCGTCCCCGCAGGTTGTTCGCCGACCGCGGCTACGACTACGACAAGTACCGCAACCTCCTCCGTGAAAGAGGGATCACACCGATGATCGCCCGCCGAGGTGCCGCGCATGGTTCCGGTCTCGGCAAGGTTCGCTGGGTCGTCGAGCGGACCTTCGCTTGGCTGCACCAATTCAAGCGCCTACGAACACGTTCCGAGGCACGAGCCGACATCCATCAGGGACTGCTCGAACTGGCATGCAGCATCATCTGTTTGAGGCGACTGCGGACCTCATTCTGAAACGATCAGTAAGAGCTTGGTGTCGGCTCTCCGGAGGCGGGATCGGTACCTTCGCTCGTGAACGTTTCTGTGAAGTTGGCTGGGTCGGTATGCGCGAAGGGTGAAGTGCGGCCGAGCACATAGCGGATCTGCATCCGTACCGCGACTTCGATGCGTTCGAGGCCGTCCATCACGAGCATGCGCAGTTGCCGGTCGAAGTCGATGATCG
>LATQ01000518.1 GCA_001017865.1 Rhodococcus sp. IITR03 | reverse complement strand
GCAACCGCCCCAGTTAAACTACCCACCAGGCACTGTCCCTGAACCAGATCATGGTCCGAGGTTAGAGGTCCAATACGATCAGAGTGGTATTTCAACAACGACTCCACCCATACTGGCGTATGAGCTTCACAGTCTCCCACCTATCCTACACAAACCGAACCGAACACCAATACCAAGCTATAGTGAAGGTCCCGGGGTCTTTTCGTCCTGCCGCGCGTAACGAGCATCTTTACTCGTAATGCAATTTCGCCGAGTCTGTGGTCGAGACAGCAGAGAAGTCGTTACGCCATTCGTGCAGGTCGGAACTTACCCGACAAGGAATTTCGCTACCTTAGGATGGTTATAGTTACCACCGCCGTTTACTGGGGCTTAAATTCTCAGCTTCGCCACCGAAATGGCTAACCGGTCCTCTTAACCTTCCAGCACCGGGCAGGCGTCAGTCCGTATACATCGTCTTACGACTTCGCACGGACCTGTGTTTTTAGTAAACAGTCGCTTCTCTCTGGTCTCTGCGACCACCCCCAGCTCGGACCGCTAGGATCGTCACCGGGCGTGGTCCCCCTTCTCCCGAAGTTACGGGGGCATTTTGCCGAGTTCCTTAACCACAGTTCTCTCGATCGCCTCGGTATTCTCTACCTGACCACCTGTGTCGGTTTGGGGTACGGGCCGTGTACCAACTCACTAGAGGCTTTTCTCGGCAGCATAGGATCACTGAATTCCC
>LATQ01000641.1 GCA_001017865.1 Rhodococcus sp. IITR03 | reverse complement strand
CTCAACTCCTGCGCCGCACGAGCGGTGCGCGGTGCTCGAATTCGCGGCCGGGGGAGCCACCGCCGTGAGCATCGCTCCGCCTGGACCTGACGGGCCGACCGTCGAACGCCTCGCGCGCGATCCGGGTCTGTCCGTGCACTCCCCGGACGCCGCGACGCGACTCGAGGTCCTGCTGACCTCGGTGTGTGGCGGGGCAGGGCCGGAAGTCGTGGTGGTGACCGGCGGTCCGGGCGAACCGTACGGTGTCGAATCGTTCGCCCTTGCAACCGATCTCGTGGGTGCGGGCCGGCGGGTGGTGCCCATCGCGGCCTCGGAGATGCTCGGCGCCGTGACCGGCCCTCCAACGCCACCGGCCGGAACCGGAACGACCACGAGTGCCCCGGCCGTCGCTCCGACGACCGACGTACCCGACAGGACGTGTGCCGTGGTGAGCGAGGTGCGCGCACGCCGGATCCCCCCTCGTGCCGGGCGGGCCGGCACGGTGCGCACCCTGGTCGTCGCCGGGGCGGCGGTTCCGTTCCTGCTCGCCGCTGCGATCTTCCTTTGGCTGCTACTCACCGGAGAAGGCGGAGACGCGGAGATTCCGGATCCACCGGAAGTCGTTGCTGCAGAGGAGACACCGACCGACGCTCGTGAGCCGGAGTCGGCCGCCGACACCGGTCCCTCCCCGTCGACGCGGATCGACGCCGGTCCGCTGCACCTCGACCTGCCGGAGGGCTGGCG
>LATQ01000424.1 GCA_001017865.1 Rhodococcus sp. IITR03 | reverse complement strand
CTCCGCCGGTGGGTGGACGGGACTGCCGGCGAGGTCGCACACGCGCCCGCGCGATCGCCCGGGGCGCGGTACTGGCGATGTCCGGTCAGGCCGACGCGGACGCGGGTGCGCGTCGCGTGGACCTGCGACGACTCGACTGCTGGTGGACGTGCGCGACGACGGCCACGGCGAGATCGACGTCGTCGAACTCGAACGCCAGCTCCGCGACCGCGTCGAAACCCTCGGTGTGGAATCGAATCCGAGTCGACGCCCGGTTGGGGGACACGGATCGCGGTGAGCTTCCCGCTCGACCTGCCGATCGCCGCGACGGACGGCCCCGCGCTCGATGCGCTCGCCGCGCTCGCGCCCCGGGAGATCGAGGTCCTCGAACATCTCGTGGCCGGACGGCGCAACCGCGTCATTGCCGAACGCCTCGGCGTGAGCGAGTCGACGGTGAAGTTCCACGTGGCCGGCGTACTACGAAAACTCGGCGTCAGCACTCGCGGTGAGGCCGCGGCTCTCGGTGCAGAGGCCGGGGTCCGCGCCGCGGGCTGACGCCGAGTTCTCGGTCGTCCGGGTGGCCCGTCGAGGACGGTCAGGCGGCCGGTGCCGGCGACGTGGTCGTCGTCGGGGGCGACGGTCGTCGTGGGCGTTCCGGAGGAGGTGGTCGACCCGGCGCCCGTGGTGGTCTCGCCCGTGGCCGGAGTCGTGGTCTCCGACGGGGTGGGGACCGGAGCCGTGGTGGTCACCGGG
>LATQ01000120.1 GCA_001017865.1 Rhodococcus sp. IITR03 | reverse complement strand
CGTACTCGTCGCGGCGGGCATCGTCTTCGCGACCGGCGCGGTGGAGGCCACCCCGCGCTACGCGCTCGCGCTCGGCGGCATCATCATCGGCAACACCATGACCGTCGCGGCCCTCGCCGGTCGCCGCTTCCACGAAACCGTCGACGACCACTGGCCCGAGGTGGAGGGTTGGCTCGCACTCGGCGCGACCATGCGGCAGGCGACACTCTCACCTGCACGCTTCGCCGTGCACGCGGCGATGATCCCGTCGACCGACCAGACGAAGACGACCGGTCTGGTGACTCTGCCCGGGGCGTTCGTCGGCGCGATCTTCGGCGGGTTGTCGCCGGTGGAGGCCGGACGGTTCCAGGTGGTCGTGCTCGCCGCGATCATGGCGACGGCTCGATCACGTCCGTGCTGATGGCGCTCGGTCTCGGTCGCGCCCTGCGTCACCGTCCCGTGGTCGTTGCGTGAGACGACGGTCTGCGGTGCGGGTGCCGACCGGAGTAGGAGTGGATACAACCGCTGCCGAGGGAAGGATCGTCGATGCTGCTCGTAGCCAACCGGGGTGAGATCGCGTTGCGTGTCGTCCGCACGGCCGGGGACCTCGGACTCGACACCGTCGCCGTCCACGCCGCGGACGACGCCGACGCTCCGCACGTCCGCGCCGCCACGCGAGCCGAGGCCTGCCGGGTCCGGTCCCTCGGTCTATCGTCGACCCGGGCGATCGTCGTGCGCCGGCGACCGGGTGC
>LATQ01000067.1 GCA_001017865.1 Rhodococcus sp. IITR03 | reverse complement strand
GTCGGCCTCCGCGAGGGCACGCGCGAGCGCCAGTCCCACCCCGGTCGACCCGCCGCCGGAGAAGCCACGGTCGAGACGTACGGCGGGCGACTCGTCGCTGACGCCCTCTCCCTCGTCGGCCACCTCGACGCACACCGTGACGTCGCCGCGGGTCGCAACCTGCCGCACCGAGACCGTGCACGTGCCGCCTCCGTGCACGAGCGCGTTGTCGACGAGCACCGCCACCGCCTCACGCAACCGCGAACCGGTCACCGCCGCCCGCAAGGACGGATCGCCGCGCAGCACCAGTTCCCGTCCCGCCTCCTCGTAGGGACCGCGCCAGTCGGCGACGACACCGGTGAGTTCGCCGACCACCGAGACGTCGGTGCGCTGGTCGGCACTGCTGTCGCGGGACTGGCGCACGAGACCGTCGATCGCGGTGGTCAGCCGGTCCACCTGCGCCATGGCCGCCTCGGCCTCCTCCACCACGGCAGGATCGTCGTGGGTGGACAGCTCGTCGAGCCGCAGCCGGATCGCCGTCATCCGGGAGCGGAGCTGGTGCGAGACGTCGCCGACGAGCGCGTGCTCGCGCTGCAGGCGGTGCGAGATCTCGACGGCGGCCGAATCCAGCACGTCGGAGACGCGATCGAGTTCGGGGATGCCGTGCCGCCGGGCCACCGGACGGAAGTCGCCCTCGGCGAGGCGGGCCGCCCGGTTCGCCACGTCGCGCAGCGGGTCGCGAGTCTTCGGGCGGT
>LATQ01000226.1 GCA_001017865.1 Rhodococcus sp. IITR03 | reverse complement strand
ACGCGAGCCGGATCGTCGCCCAGCGATTCGGCGGCGTGCCGGGCGGCGTCCCACGTCCCGGACAGCACACGCGAGAGGTGCACGGCGACGACGCCGTCTCCCCCGCTGGCCTCGAGCGCCTCGGTGTAGGCGTCGGTCAGTTCGGCGGGCGAGGGGCCGGAGGTGGTCACGGTCGACAGGTCCTCCGGCAACTCGTCGACGCCCTCGCGAAGGTCGCGTCCGCCCACGATGATGTGCAGTGGCACCACTCGGATGTCGTACCGACGGACCAGTTCGGGGTCGATACAACTCGACGAATCTGTGACGACGACGACGGACACGACGCCTACCGTAGGCCCTCCACCGGGACTTCCGCATCCCGATGCACGATCCGGACAGCGTCACCGACAGCGGCGGCGACGCGGCGGTGTCCTTCCCAACCCCAGTGGATCCCGTCGGGGTTGCGTCGTCGGAGAAGACGTTCTCCCGCACCGCTTCGGCGAGATCGACGAGGGGAACCGACTTCTCGGCCGCCCAGTGGGTGATCGCGCGTGCCGCGGGGAGCCGGCCGGCATGCACCGACCGGTACTGCTCGCTGCGGTGCACCGACGGCAGGGTGCCGATGACGGGCAGGTCGGGTCGCATGTACGCCAGTGCGTCCCTGATCGTTTCGAGGTACTCGACACTGACCCGGGGCGGGAGCGCCACCGGCGACCGAGCGGCGACAGTCGCGGCTGCAACCACCCGTAGGCGGTACG
>LATQ01000211.1 GCA_001017865.1 Rhodococcus sp. IITR03 | reverse complement strand
CGCGCTGATCCTGTGGCGGCATGAGCGCCGCGGCAGCCGCGAGCGCGGCGACCACCGACCGGCTCCGTCCCCTCGTCACCGAACGGGGCAGCGCAGGCTTCTTCTCCGCCGCTGCCGAGCGCCGCATCGAGATCCTCACCTGCGAGGATTGCGGGCGACGCATCCACCTGCCGCGACCGCGCTGCGTGTACTGCGCGAGCACCGAGGTGTCGTGGCAGCCGGCGCCCCACACGGGCACCGTGTACAGCCACACCATCGTCGAACATCAGGTGCATCCGCTGTTCCCGGTCCCGTACACCGTGATCGTCGTCGACCTCGACGGAGAGCAGGCCGGCGTGCGCCTGATCGGCAACCTGCCCGGTCGCGCGGACGTCACCGCCGGGACTCCGGTCCGCTGCACCTTCGAGGACCTCGGCGAGGACGCGGCCGGAAACCCCGTGGTACTGCCGTCTGGGAGATCGACACCGAGCGCGCGAACGACGGCACCGGGGAGGGCGAATGACCACGACGCCCACCCGCCCGATCGATCCGGTCCTGTTCGTCGACGACGACCCGAACGTCGCACTGCGCGGCGCCCGCTGCTCCCGTTGCGCGACCGTCACCTTTCCGATGCAGCCCAGCTGCCCCCGCTGCGGCCGCGGAGATGAACCCCGAGGCCTTGCCGAGGACGGCGTGCTCTGGTCGTACACCGTGCAGTCCTTCGCTCCGAAGAAACCGTTCCTGCACACCGAACCGTTCACCCCTTTCGGGGTCGGCTACATCGACCTCGGTGACGTGATCGTCGAGTCCCGCCTCACCGTGAACGACCCGGAATCGCTGGAGATCGGGATGCCGATGCGGTTGTGCAGCATCGTCAACCACGTCGACGACGACGGCACCGAGGTCGTCACCTTCGCATTCGCACCGAGCAAGGAGGAGACGGCATGAAGGTCGCGATCGTCGGTATCGGCATCCACAGGTTCGGTCGCACCGAGGGCGTGAGCGGCCTGGACCAGGGCGCCTACGCGGCCCGGCAGGCGATGGCCGACGCCGGAGTCGAGTTCGAGGACATCCAGTTCGCCTACGGAGGCAGCGATTCCGCCGGCAACGCCGACACCCTCGTGTCCACCCTGGGCCTGACCGGTCTGCCCTTCGTCAACGTGTCCAACGGATGCGCCACCGGCGGCAGCGCCCTGACCTCGGCGGTCAGCCGAATCCGTTCCGGCGAGTCCGATCTCGGTCTCGTCGTCGGCTTCGACAAGCATCCTCGTGGAGCATTCAACCGCGTCCCGAGGACAACGGGCTGGGTCGCTGGTACGGCGAGACCGGGATGATGGTCACCACCCAGTTCTTCGCCATGAAGATCCAGCGGTACCTCGTCGAGCACGGACTGCCGAAATCGCTGCTGGCCACGGTGGCGGCCAAGGCGTTCCGCAACGGTTCGCTCGCCCCGCATGCCTGGCGGCGAACTCCGCTCAGCGAGGAGGAGATCGCCGGGTCGACGATGGTCAACGACCCGCTCACCCAGTACATGTTCTGCTCCCCGGCAGAGGGCGGGGTCGCGCTCGTGCTCGCCCGCGCGCGACCGGGCCCACCGCTACACCGACACGCCGGTCTTCCTCGAGGCTGCCGAACTGCGCTCGCGGCTGTTCGGTTCGTTCGAGGTGTTCAGTCCGTGGACCTCGCCCGAACGTGCCGACGGTCCGACGGTGACCGCCTCCCGCGCGGCCTTCGAAGCGGCGGGGATCGACCCGAGCGACATCGACGTGGCGCAGATCCAGGACACCGAGGCCGGTGCGGAGATCATGCATCTGGCGGAGACGGGACTGTGCAAGCACGGGGAGCAGGAGACACTCATCCGCTCCGGCGCCACCGAGATCGGTGGAGCGATACCGGTCAACACCGACGGCGGATGCCTCGCGAACGGGGAACCGATCGGCGCGACCGGTCTGCGTCAGGTCTACGAGAACGTCGTCCAGCTGCGCGGTGCGGCGGGGGACAGGCAGGTGCCGGGCGACCCCAAGGTCGGATTCACCCATGTGTACGGGGCGCCGGGGATCAGCGCGTGCACCGTCCTCACACGCTGAATCGGCGACCGGATCGCCGACGAGAACTTTTCATCACACGGTAGGAGACGATCGACATGGCATGGGATTTCGAAACGGACCCGGAGTTCCAGGAGAAGCTGGACTGGGTGCAGACCTTCGTGAACGAGGAAGTGGCCCCCGTCGACCGCGTGATCGAACACGCCTGGGACGTGACCGATCCGACGCGCAACAAACTCATCCGTCCGCTGCAGCAGATCGTGCGGGAGAAGGGCCTGTGGGCCTGCCATCTCGGCCCGAAGCTCGGAGGTCCGGGCTACGGGCAGCTCAAACTCGCACTGCTCAACGAGATCCTGGGTGCCACCCACAGCGGTCCGGTGGTGTTCGGCTGCCAGGCGCCGGATTCCGGTAACGCCGAGATCCTCGCGCACTACGGCACACCGGAGTTGAAGGAACGCTACCTGCAGCCGCTCATCGACGGCGAGATCGCATCCTGCTACTCGATGACCGAACCCCAGGGCGGGTCCGATCCGACCAGCTTCGTCACCCGCGCGGTGCGCGAGGGCGACTACTACGTCATCAACGGTGAGAAGTGGTTCTCCTCGCACGCACGGTTCTCGTCGTTCCTCATCGTGATGGCCGTGACCGATCCCGAGGCTCCCCGGACGAAGCGGGCGTCGATGTTCGTCGTCCCGATGGACACGCCGGGTATCGAGATCGTCCGGAACGTCGGTGTCTGGGGTCATCAGGAGTCCGAGGCACGCACGCCTACATCCGGTACACCGATGTCCGGGTCCCGGCCGATCACCTGCTGGGGGAGGAGGGCGAGGGCTTCGCGGTCGCACAGACGCGTCTGGGCGGCGGACGGATTCACCATGCCATGCGCACGGTCGGCCTGGTCAAGGCGTCGCTGGACATGATGCTCGAACGTGCCGTGTCGCGGCAGACGCGCGGCCGTTCGCTCGCCGACATGCAGTTGGTGCAGGACATGATCGCCGAGTCGTGGGTCGAACTCGAGCAGTTCCGCCTTCTCGTGCTGCGGACCGCGTGGAAGATCGATCGGCTCGACGACTACAAGAAGGTCATCGCCGACATCTCCGCCGTGAAGATGGTGATGCCGAAGGTTCTCAACAATGTCGTCTCCCGCGCGATCCAGCTGCACGGTTCGCTCGGTATCTCCACCGAGATGCCGTTCGGCAAGTGGCTTCTGGAGAGCTACCACATGGGCCTGGCGGACGGCGCGACCGAGCTGCACAAGCAGCAGATCGCCAAGCAGTTGCTGAAGACGGCGACGCCGGCCGAGGGGCTGTTCCCGACGACCCATCTGCTCGCACTGGATGCTGCAGCAGAGGCCAAGTTCGGGTTGCCGGCGCTGGGGGTGCAGTGATGACGGGCGTCGCCGAAGAGTCGCGCGTCGAGGGCGCGGAGGAACCGCGGGTCGAGATCGCGCCCGTCCGTCCCGGGGAGGAACTCGACTGGGACGCGCTCGAGGCCTACCTGCGGTCGAACCTCGACGGTCTCGACGGAGAGTTCTCGGTGCTGCAGTTCCCGCGTGGTTCGGCGAACCTGACCTACCGGATCGCCTTCGGTGACCGCCTGCTGGTCGTGCGCCGTCCTCCTTTCGGGCAGATCGCGCGCGGCGCGCACGACATGGCGCGTGAGCATCGGGTGCTCTCCCGTCTGTACCGCGCGTACGACCGGGCTCCGCGTGCGCTGCTGCACTGTGCCGACACCTCTGTCGTGGGCGCCGAGTTCTTCGTCTCCGAGTACCGCGACGGAATCGTGGTGTGGGACGAGATCCCGGAGTCGATGGCACAGTACCCGGACGCCGGTCGGCGGATCGCTTCGCCGTGGTCGACGGGCTCGCCGACCTGCATGCCGTCGATCCGGCATCGTGCGATCTCGCCGATCTCGCGGCCGGAGGGATACCTGGAACGGCAGGTCGCCGGGTGGTCGTCCCGGTGGGATGCCGTCGCCGAGTACGTCTCCGACCGTGAGGTCGCCGATCTCGTCGAGGAGGTCGGCCGTCGGATCCGGGCCGACGTTCCTGCGAGTCAGCGGGCCGGAATCGTGCACAACGACTACAAGGTCGACAACTGCCAGTTCCCGCACGGCGACCCCGACCGGGTCAAGTCGGTGTTCGACTGGGACATGGCCACGACCGGTGATGTGCTCGTGGACCTGGGCACCTGCTCAACTACTGGCCGGACCGGGCCGTGGCTCCCGACTCGGACGCGGCGTTCATCGTCGTTCCCGGTATGCACGCGCTCGATCTGCCGTCGCGGGCGGAGATCGTCGAGCGCTACGCCTCGGGCAGCGATCTCGACCTGTCGCGCATCGACTGGTACGAGGCCTTCGGCTGCTGGAAGACCGTGGTCATCCTGCAGCAGCTCTATGCGCGGTTCGTCCGTGGAGAGACCACCGATCCGCGGATGGGACAGCGAGGGGAGCTCGTCGCGCCGCTCGCGCGCCGAGCGCTCGGGCTGTTGCCTGCCTGAGCAGAGATCCTGTCCGCACGGGGCACGTCCGGTGGTGCGAACCGCCCCGGGCGTGCCCCGTCTCCGTTCCCGACCACGAGGAGAAGACATGCCCACCATCGGATTGTGCACCTACGGAATCACGCCGCTCGACGCGCTCGAACTGGCCCGCACCGCCGACGAACTCGGATTCGACGCGTTGTGGCTGGGGGAGCACGTGCTGCACCCGACCTCGTACACGAGCGACCATCCCTCGACCGGAACCCGCCAGCACCATTCGGGACCGATCGTCGACGACACCACCGAACTCACCGATCCGCTCGCGGTGCACGCGGCGATCGCGGCGGTGACCGAGCGGTTGAAACTCGGTACGGCCGTCCACGTCACGGCGCTGCGTCATCCCTTGCACACTGCGCGTACCACGATCACCCTGCAGGAACTGAGCGGTGGGCGGTTGTTGTTCGGTGTCGGTGCGGGATGGCTCGCCGAGGAGTTCGCCGCCCTCGACGTGCCCTTCGCGGGGAGGTTCTCGCGCACCGACGAATGCGTGGAGATCCTGCGGAAGGCGTGGGCCGGCGAGTCGTTCTCCCACGAGGCAGCCACTACCGGTTCGACGAGGTGCGGTTGCACCCGCGAGCAGTGTCCGTGCCGGTCGTGTACGGGGGCAACGGTCCTCGTGCACTGGATCGTGCGGCGCGTCTCGGTGACGCCTGGATCTCGTCGGGCACGCCGACCTTCGAGGAAGCGGTGGAGCTGGTCGGTGTCCTGCGTCGGCATCGCACGGAAACCTGTGGGAACGCCGAGTTCCCGTGCTACGTGCGGGTCGAGGTCACCGAGGCGACGACGGCGGCCGATCTCGAACGCTACCGGGATCGTGGACTGGACGATCTGGTCGTGTGGGCGGATGCGGGTTGGAAGGGCGCCACCGTCGCGGAGCGACGCGAGAATCTCGCGGCCCTCGCGGACCGGCTCGGTGTGCGATCTCCGGCGCTCCATCGGTGAACCCGATTCGCCGGTGAGCCAGATGCAGAAGAGGACCCCGCGGAATCGCCCGCGGGGTCCTCCTGTATCCGGTGGCCGGGATCAGCGATCGGATGCGGTTCCGGTGACGGGGATCAGCGCGCCGGTCACCGAGCGGGACGCGTCGCTCAACAGGAAGGTGATGACGTCGGCGATGTCGGCCGGGCGGGCCCACGACGAGGTGTCGGCGTTCGGCATCGCGCTGCGATTGGCGGGGGTGTCGATCATCGACGGCACGAGACCGTTGACGCGTATGGCGTCGGGTGCGTACTCGACCGCCATGCTCTGGACCAGCGCCGCGACAGCGGCTTTGGAGGCGATGTAGCCGGCGGCTCCCGGGAACGGGCGGGTCGCGGCGGCCGACCCGATGCACACGACCGATCCGCCACCGCGTCGGATGAGTTCGGGCAGCGCGGCCTGGGTGACGAGATAGGCGATCCGCAGGTTGAGGGAGAGCTGGGCGTCGAGCACCTCCACGGGTGTCTCGTGGACGCGGCTACCCGAGTGGAAGCCCCCGACGAGGTTGACCAGGCCGGTCAGGGCGCGGGACTCGTCGGCGGTGGCGAGGCCGAGCACCCGCTCGACGTCGTTCTCGTCGGACAGGTCGGCCTTGACGAGGACGAGATCGGGGTGGGGTGTCAACCGGTCGGCTTCGGCCTCGTCGTACCACGGGACGACACCCGGGCGCCGGAGGCGAGGAGCGTTCGGTGACTGCGGTGCCGAGACCACCGGTTCCGCCGGTGACGACGACGGAACCGGATCCGAGGGAAAGTTCGCTCATGACGAGGCCTTTCGTGCCGTAGGCAGAAGAAGGAATGGACGACCAAAACATCGTCATATTTGGGATATTAAAGAGCATAGCGCGTGGAGTGGCCCACGTCACCCCCGGATCGTAGAGGAGCTCGCTACGGGCGGATGATCGGGGCTGTCCTCGCCGGAACCACCACGTCGAGGGCGCGGAGGCAGGCTCTTACGGCCGAATGCGAGGGCGCCCAGTCCGAGTGCGGTCGCGCCCGCCGCCGCGGCGAACGGCACGGACGGAGTGGTGGCCTCCCCGAGCCATCCGGCCAGCCACGGAGCGCAGGCGCCCCCGCCGAAACGGACGAAACTGTAGCTCGCCGCAGCTGTGGCGCCGTCCACGGGGGAGGCGTGCATGCCGATCTCGGTCACCAGAGCGTTGAGCACGCCGACGAACAGCCCGGAGACGACGATGCAGACCGTCACGACAACTCTGTCCTCGGTGAAGACCGCGACGAGCGCGATCGTCGTCGCGAACAGGGCCAGCGACGCCGCAACGGTCGGCACGGCACCGACCGATCCCCGCAGACGGGGTGCGGCCACGACCGACGCGAAGACCAGACAGACACCCCAGCCGGAGAACACGAAACCCGTTTGTGCGGGCGAGAACCCGAGCACGAACGGTGCGTAGGAGAACACCGTGAAGAGACCGAGATGGTAGAGCAGCGACACCGCCGCGACCGAGAACAGACCGCGATGGGCGAGGGCTCGGAACGGCGCGACGAGCGAAGTCGGTTCGGCGGCACGCGGGGTGCGGGGAAGTACGACCGCCAACAGGACGAAGGACAGGGCGACCAGGAGCGCGGACCCGAGAAAGGCGGCCCGCCACGAGATCTGCCCGAGGAGACCACCGACGAGCGGACCGGTGGCGATGCCGGCTCCCACCGCGGCCTCGTAGTAGGTGATCGCGCGTGAGCGCCGTCCCGGCATCGCGGCCACGATCGCGGCCAGGGCCGTTGCGACGAACAGTGCGTTGCCGAGTCCCCAGCCCGCGCGCAAACCGATGATCGTCCAGTGCCCACGATGCACTCGAGCCCACCGCGCTGCCGCGATCAGGCCAGGCCGACCAGGAGGGTGGCGCGCACCCCCGTGCGGCTCGAGATCCAGCCGTGACGACCATCGCCAGACCCATCACCGCCATGTAGCTGGTGAACAGCAAGGAGACCTGAGCGGGGGACCCACCCAGTTCGTCGGCCAGGGACGGAAGGATCGGACTCACGACGCCGATGCCCATGAAGACACCGACGGTGGCGAACGAGATCGCCCACGCTGCGCGGGGGAGCGCGGTGCGTGGGCGCGGACTCGTATCGGAAACAGCTTTCGACGACACGCGGAGCTCCGGTTCGGTACGGCGACCTGCGTCGGCGATCCGGCGGCCACGTGGGCACGCCAGGCCGTGGGTGATCGATGTTCAGGTCGCGGGCGGATGCCCGAATGCAGGTCGTCGCCGAAGGGGAGGGCTCAGCGCCAGTCCACGCGTTCGTCCAGCATCCGGGGATTGAGAGCGGAGAGGCGATCGATGACCTCACGCATGTGTTCGCGGGCCAGGCGGCGGGCGTGTTCCGAGTCCCCGGCGGCGATGGCATTGTGGATCGCTTGGTGCGGACCTTCGAAGCCCTCGCGTTCCTCGTCGTCCCAGACGTCGGGGTGTGCCTCGAGCATGCGGAAGGTGTAGATGTGCGCGAGCGCCGAGCCGGTGAGGGTGAGCACGTAGTTGCCGGACATCTCCCGCAGTGTCTGGTGGAAGCCGACCGCGGTGTCGACGACCTCGTCGTCGGTCATCTCAGGCACGATCTGTTTCCCGGCCAGGCATCGAGATCGACGTCCTCGCCGGCAGCGACACGGTCGGCGAGCATCGCGGCTGCGAGGCCCTCCATCTCCAGTGCGGCCGCGGCGACCTCCCGGAATCGAACGCCTTTGGCCTGCAGGTACATCGACAGTGTGTCGCCGAATTCGCTCCCCGTGGGTTCGGAGACGATGGGGCCACCGCCGAGGCCCTGCCGGACCGTCACCAGGCCCTGGGCCTCGAGCAGTCGCAGCCCCTCGCGGACGGAGGCGCGGCCGACGCCGAACCGGCGAGCCATCTCGGACTCGGCTTCGAGGGCCGAACCGGGAGCGAGCTGCCGGTCGGCGATCTCCTTGGCGACCATGCGTGCACTGTGCGCGAGACCTTCTCGGTGCGAGTCATGGCTACCGCGCGTCGTCGCGCGGCGGTGTCCGACTGCGAACTCGTGAAGTTGCGGGTCATGGTGTCCTCGTCGTCTCTGCAGGGGCCCGCACTCGTCCGAGCGGGGTGAGCGTGCGGCCGAGTATAGGGAGGAAGCCCGGTGTTGAGGGCTACCCAGAAATATATGTATGTTTCGGTTAGTTGATGTTATACCACTCTCTATGACCCAGAACACACGTATACCCGGAGATTCTGCGAACTACACTGGCACGGGCGCTCTCGTCGGGCAACACGCCTCGTGACCGGAGGGAGCGAGGGCATCGGCTACGGCATCGCCGAGCGTCTGCTCGATGCCGGAGCGACGGTCTCCCTCGCGGCACGTCGGCCCGAAGTGCTCGACGCGGCGGTCGAGAGACTGCAGATGCGGTGCCAGGCCGCGGACCGGGTCTCCGGCGTCGTCGCGGACATCAGCGACGCGGACTCCATCGCCGCGATGTTCGAGACCGCGGAGGATCGGAACGGGCCGCTCAATGTACTCGTTGCCAATGCCGGGAGTGGGAGTGTGGTGCCCTTCCTCGAGCTCACGCCGCGGCAATGGCAGGACTGCATCGACCTGAATCTGACGGGGACGTTCCTCTGTGTGCAGGCGGCGGCGCGATCCATGGTCGAGTGTGTGGACGAGAACCGGTCCATCGTCGTCGTCTCCTCGATCCGCGCGCTCGGTGCCCGGCCCTCGCTCGTTCCCTACGGCACCTCGAAGGCGGGCCTGAACCAGCTCGTCCGCCTCGCCGCCTACGAGCTCGCGCCCACGGGAGTGCGCGTGAACGCGCTGTCGCCCGGCATCACTGCGACCCCTCTCGCCCAGGACCGCAACAACCTGTTCGACGAGCGCGCCGCGACGGTCCCCATGGGCCGGGCCGGCACCCCGGCGGACATGGCCGCTGCCGCACTGTATCTCGCGAGTCCGGATTCGGCGTTCGTCACCGGCACGAACCTCGTGGTGGACGGGGGTGAGTCGCTCTACTGACCCGCCCTGCGTGGCGTCGCCTCGCGACCTCTCGAAAAAATTGTGATGTACAACGCACAAAACATTGCTATAGTTACGGTGTTTTCAGCTCGCGTTCGAGCTTCCGCCGAATTTCCGACCCGCATCTCACGGAGTCGCTCGGCGCTCACTTCCCATGCTGTACGCGGCCTCTCGTGGCCGTGAGACGACGAAGGAGAACACTCGATGACCACGGTGATGAACGGGATCAAGGTCGTAGAGGTGGCGCTGTACGCGTTCGTCCCCTCGGCGGCCGCGATCCTCTCCGATTGGGGAGCCGACGTCGTCAAGATCGAGCACTCGGATTTCGGCGACCCCACCCGCTCCACCGCGGCCTGGGGCGTCCCCGCCCAGGTCGACGGGCCTCGCGAGCCTGTTCGAGATCAACAACCGCGGAAAGCGCGCCGTCGCACTGGACATCGCCCACCCCGAGGGCGCGAGGTGCTCATGAAGCTCGTCGAATCCGCCGACGTCTTCATGACGAACTTCCTGCCGGACGCGCGCGCCAAGCTGGGTATCGACGTCGACGACATCTTCGCACGCAATCCGCGGATCGTGTATGCCCGCGGCACCGCTCAGGCGTCGCCGGCCCGGACAGCGACAAGGGTGGTTTCGACGGCATCACCTACTGGGCGCGCTCTGGTGCTGCCGGATCCATCGCCCCGGACGATCTGGACTGGCCCGCCAACATGCCCGGTCCGGCCTTCGGTGACTCCCAGAGCGGTATGGCCCTGGCCGGCGGTATCGCGGCGGGTCTGCTCCACCGCGAACGCACCGGTGAGGGGATCGTCGTCGACACGTCGCTGTTCTCGGTCGGTGCCTGGGCGATGCAGGCGACGATTGCGGGCTGCCAGATGGTCGGTACCGACGAGTTGCCGTATCCCGACCGCCACAACCCGGTCAATCCCGTCTCCAACATCTACCGCACCAGCGACGGGCGCTACATCCATCTCGCGCTGCTGCAGAGCCAGAAGTTCTGGCCCGGTCTGTGCGAGGCGATCGGCCTGTCCCACCTGATCGACGACCCGCGGTTCGCGACCTTCGAGGACCGCGCCCGCAATTCCCGTGAGTGCACGGCGATCCTGACGGAGATCTTCGAGCAGCGCACTCTCGCGGAGTGGACCGACATCCTGGGCAAGCAGGAAGGGCAGTGGGATGTCTTCCGCAAGCCGATCGACGTGCTGTCCGATCCGCAGGCCCTGGCGAACGGCTTCGTCCGCACCGTCGAATACGAGGACGGGCGGACCCTGGACATGGTGACGGCACCGACCTCCTTCGGCGGGGAGGCCCCGACACTGACGCGAGCCCCGCATCACGGCGAGCACACCGACGAGGTGCTGCTCGAGCACGGTCTGGACTGGGACCGCATCGTCGAACTCAAGATCGCCGGCGCGATCAAGTAGGCCTCTTTCAGGCAATCGCAGAACCTTCTCGCTGCGACCGGACGTCGCCGCCCTTCCGCGCACGTGCGCACCCGAATTTCCACTTCCCGATCTCCACAAGGAGGAGTTCTCGTGTACGACCTTCGCGATATCAAGATCATCGATACCGATACCCATGTCGTCGAACCGCCGGACCTGTGGACGTCCCGGATGTCGAAGAAGTGGGGCGATCTCGTTCCCCACGTGCGGTGGGACGAACAGCGCGGCGACGAGGCGTGGTTCGTCTCCGGTACCCGCATGAGCGCCGTCGGTGCGCCCGCGATGGCCGGCTGGCACGAATACCCACCGAGCTGCCCGCCGCGCTTCGCCGACACCGATCCGCGTTCGTGGGATCCCGCCAAGCGTCTGGCGCTGATGGACGATTACGGCATCCACGCACAGATCCTGTACCCGAACGTCGCGGTCTTCAGTCAGAAGACACTGCAGTCCAACGGATCCAACGATCTGCAGCTCGAGTGTGTCCGCGCCTACAACGACTACCTCACCGAATGGGCTCAGTTCGCACCCGGCCGCTACGTCCCGGTGGGCATCCTGCCCTTCTGGGACATGGAGGCGACCATCGCCGAGGTCGAGCGGGTCGCGGCTGCCGGGCACAAGGGCCTGGTGTTCACGCAGAACCCGGCCGCATTCGGATTGCCGGTACTGACCGACCCGTACTGGGACCGGCTGTGGGCCTCCGCGCAGGAGAAGAAGCTGCCGATCAACTTCCACATCGCCTCGGGCGAGGTCGATCTGAGCGGCTTCGGGCACGAGAGCAACGGTGTGGCGGCCAACTACGGCATGATGGGCATTTCGTTCTTCATGGACAATGCCCGCACGATCTCGCAGCTCATCTTCGGTGGCATCTGCGACCGGTTCCCCGAGCTGAAGTTCGTCTCCGTGGAGTCGGGTATCGGCTGGATGCCGTTCGCGCTCGAAGGCATGGACTGGCAGTGGCGGAACAGTGGCGTGCACAAGGAGCACCCGAACTACGAGCTTCTGCCAGCGAGTACTTCAAGCGGCAGATCTACGGCTGCTTCTGGTTCGAGCAGGATTCGGCGCGCAGCGCGATCGAGCAGCTCGGTGCCGACAACGTGCTCTACGAGACGGACTACCCGCACCCGACCTCGATGTCCCCGGGACCGGCGAGCGATGCCGTGCGGCCGGACGACTACCTGCGTCGCAACTTCGCGCATCTCTCCGAGGCGGACGCGCGAAAGATCCTGCACGACAACGCTGCCGCGCTCTACAACCTGGACTGACGTCCTCGAGTACCAGGTGCCGGTCCATACCTTTGAGCGGACCGGCACCGGCGGTTCGCGGCCGGTCCCGGTCCTCCGGCGGGGTGACACGCATCTCTCGCATCACTGGACTGTGACCTAAATCTCCGTTAATATGCGTATGTTCCTAATGGATGCCGAGCGGGTAGCTTCTGCCACCGGCCGCGGACCGACCAACAGCCCGATCGCCCCACCCGGACGATCTCAGCCAGTGGAGTATTCATGTCCCTCTCGGAATTCGAGACCCGCGCCCGCACCTGGATGACCGACACCCTGGCCCGACTGTCGTTCACCGTCCGCGACGACGAGTACGACGTCTCGGTCTTCCACGATCTCCCCGAAGACGAGGAGCGGGCGCTCCTCGACCGCCACCGCACCTGGCAGCGCGAGAAGTTCGACGCCGGCTACGGTGCGCTCGGATGGCCGAGCGAATACGGCGGCACGGAGACCGGAACCGATGTCGCGGAAGCCTTCGCGCGCATCGAGAACGAACTGTGCCCGCTCCCGCCGCACGAGCTCGTCTCGGTCACCCTGCACCTCATCGCCCCCACCATCAGGCTCCTCGGTACCGACGAGCAGAAGCAGCAGTTCCTGCCACGGATGCTTCGTGGCGAACTGCTTGCCTGCCAACTGTTCTCCGAGCCCGATGCCGGCTCCGACCTCGCAAATCTCGGAACACGCGCGGTCCGGGACGGTGATGACTGGATCGTCTCGGGGCAGAAGGTCTGGACGTCGGGAGCGCAGTTCGCCGAATGGGGCGAACTCATCGCCCGCACCGATCCCGACCAGCCCAAGCATCAGGGCATGACCGCATTCCTGATCCCTCTCGACGCTCCCGGTGTCGAGATCCGCCCGATCCGGCAGATGTCCGGGGGCAGCAGCTTCAACGAGGTCTTCCTCGACCGGGTCCGCATCCCCGACAGTCT
This sequence comes from Rhodococcus sp. IITR03, assembly GCA_001017865.1. The sequence continues at coordinate 2,079 of LATQ01000211.1, read as the reverse complement.
TCGTCTCGGGGAGGTGGGCAAGGGGTGGTCCGTCGCTCTGACCACACTCGCCTTCGAACGCGAAGGCGGCTCCAATACCGCGAATGTCGGCGGGCAGTTCGATCAACTCGTGGCCACGGCCCGGCGCCTCGGGCGCGACGAGGACCCGCGTGTGCGCGAGCAACTGGCCCGGGTGTACCTGCGCCAGCAACTCGCCGCGGTGGACCTGCTGCGGGACCGTCAGGCCCGCGACGGCGGGGCCGCGCCCTCGGCGATCGGATCCGTCCGCAAGATCCAATGGGTCGACAAGCTCGCCGCGGTCTCCGACGCAGCACGAACGGTCTTGGGACGCAACCTCATCGCCGACACAGGCATTCCCGGTACCTACGAATGGAATGCGCACGTTCTCGGCGCCCCCGGTTACAGCATCGCCGGCGGGTCGGATCAGATCCAGCGCAACATCGTCGCGGAACGACTTCTCGGGCTCCCCGCGGAGGCTCGGGCAGACCGTGGCCTGACCTGGCGCGAGGCGCGACATCGCGTCCACGGTCGGGTCGCTTCCGGAAGCTGAGCATCCCGGCCGTCCCACCGCATCGCCCTTGCGTCCCCCGGCGCATGGTCGCTCGACTCTTCAGAAAATCGAAAGGTCTGCCATGAGATTTCCGTCGCTTCGTCGCTCGCTTGCCGGAATCGGCATCTCTGCAGTGACGTTCGCTGCTGCTGCGTGCGGGTCCGGTACCACGGAGGTGTCCGCGGAGGATCTCGGTCCGGCCGGGGACAGCGCCTGGGAGGAACTCATCGAGGCCGCGAAGGAGGAAGGCTCGGTCACCTATCTCACCGGGCAACCGACGGACAACCTCCAGGAACTCGCGGCCCGATTCGAGTCGGTGTACGGCATCGGGGTGGAGATCGTCCGCGACAACGACGCCAACCTCCAGACCAAGCTGGCTGCGGAGGCGGAAACCGGTCGCCACACGGCCGATGTCATCGCCACCGCCTCCCGGCCCTGGGTGGACACGCGGCTGGCCGAGGACTACTTCGTCCCGGTCACCGGCCCCGCCTTCGACGCCGCCGAGTTCGACCGCGAGAAGTTCCTGCGGGACGACGACCGGATCTTCCTTTCGTCGGCCGCGGTCCTCACCTACGGCTGGAACACCTCCCGGGTACCGGACGGCGTCGACGGATACGAGGACCTGCTCGACCCCTCCCTCGCGGACGGGAAGATCGGCGTGATGCTGCCGGTGTCGTCCGCCATCGTGGACTTCTACGATTTCCTGGGGGACACGGTCTCACCCGACTACGTCGAGAAGCTCGCCGGTCAGAAGCCCCGCACCTATCCGGGCGCCCAGGCGATGGCCCAGGCACTGACCTCCGGTGAGATTGCCGCGGCCATCTACACCATGCCGCTCACCGCGGAGAAGGAAGCCGGTGCTCCGGTCGACTCCGGTCTGCCCTCGCCGGTCTTCGGGGCACCCTTCCTCACCGGGGTCCCGGCGACCGCACCGCACCCCAATGCCGCACAGTTGTTCGCGAACTTCCTGGTGACCAAGGCCGGTCAGGAAGCCGTCGCCGACCGCGCCGGCTCCGTGCTGCCCGACATCACCACGGCCGCGACGTCCGCGGACGACATCTGGGTCAACAGCCGGATCGTCACCGCCGACGAGACCGAGGCCTTCCGCGCCGAGTTCGCGCAGTTGTTCGGCTCCAGCCAGTAGAACCCACCAATACCCGCCGCCGTCGGCAGCGCCACCTCCGGTGCCCGACGAACCTTCCGGAGACCCGAACCGGTCCCGGACACGAGAGGAAAGAAACATGAAGGTCGGAGAACGTCTCAAGAGCCCCGTGTGCGGTGCCGAAGTCGTGGTCGTCCGAGTCGACGGCACGGTGACCGGACCCCTGCTGTGCGGAGGAGAACCGATGTCCGCCGATGCGGCGCCGGCCGCCGGCGGGGCGACGGACCAGGGTCTTCTGATCGGCAAGCGCTACGAGGGTGGGGGAGTCGAGGTGCTGTGCGTACGTCCCGGCACCGGACCCTCGCGATCGGCGACGCGGTCTCGCCGAGAAGCAGGCCGGCCTCCGTCCACGCGTGCGAGCAGACCG
>LATQ01000068.1 GCA_001017865.1 Rhodococcus sp. IITR03 | reverse complement strand
CGCCGCAGCCGCTGCTCGACGGCGCCGGTCGGGGCGGGAGGACGTCCTCGACCAGCGCGATGACCTCGTCCGCGGACGCGGCCGCGCGCAGCGACGCGACGAAGTCCGGGCGCACGAGTGCACGAGCGAGAGCGGTGAGCAGCTTCATGTGGTCGCCGCCCGCACCTTCGGGCGCGGCGATGAGGAAGACGAGGTCGGCGGGTCCGTCGGGCGCACCGAAGTCGGCCTTCGGGGACAACCGGGCGAAACCGAGCGACGGTGTGGTCACTGCTTCGCTGCGTGCGTGCGGGATCGCGATCCCGCCGGGAAGACCCGTGGCGGACTTGGCCTCCCGTTCGAGACGCCGCGGTGAGTGCGTCGGCGTCGGACGCGCGACCGTTCGCTGCGAGACGCTCGGCGAGCGCGGCGATGACGGAGTTCTTGTCGGATCCCAGGTCGGCATCGAGCGAGACGAGTTCCGTGCCGATGATCGAGGAACCGCCTGCGGAGCCGGAGGTGGTGTCGGACATGACGTTCCTTAGGAGTGGGAGGGGAGCGGTCGGGGTCGGCGGTGGACGTCGGTGACGTGCACTCGGGATGGATCGACGGAATCGGGTGTGGGCAGGGCTGTTCCGGGGAGCGTGACGGCTGCGGTCCCGTACGCCACGGCGAGACGCAGGCACTCGTCGGGGTGTGACCGGCCTGCTCGGCGAGCAGATATCCGGCGAGCGACGAGTCGCCCGCGCCGACCGTGCTGCGGACCGTGA
>LATQ01000321.1 GCA_001017865.1 Rhodococcus sp. IITR03 | reverse complement strand
ACTTCGCCACGTACTCGTCGTAGATGTCGCGATGGACGATGTGGCGGCGGTCGCCATGCAGATCTGCCCTGGTGCAGGAACGACCCGAGGTCCGGCGGAGGCGCGCGGTCGAGGTCCGCTCCGGGCAGCACGATCAGCGCGTTGTTGCCTCCGAGCTCGAGGTGGGCCCGCTTGAGCAGGCGCGATGCGGCCTCCCCGACCCGGCGCCCGGCGCGGTGGAACCGGTGAACGAGATGACGGCGACCTCCGGTGCGGAGACCACGGCCTCCCCGACGTCGGCGCCACCGGTGAGCACGTGGAGCACACCCTCGGGGAGACCGGCCTCCTCGAAGATCCGCGCGAGAACGACCCCACCGCTCACGGACGTACGCGGATCGGGCTTGAGCAGCACGCTGTTGCCGAGCGCGAGCGCCGGTGCGACGGAACGGATCGACAGCGTCAGCGGGAAGTTGAACGGAGCGATCACCGACACCACGCCCGCGGGACGGCGACGCGAGAACGACCAGCGGTCACTGTCGGTGGCCAACACCTCTCCCGACGGATGCGTCGGAAGACCGGCCGCCTCATAGCATTCCGCTCGCGCTGCCGCGAGCTCCCGGCCGGCCTTGAGCCGGGTGCCACCCGACTCGCGGACCAGCCACTCCTCGATCTCCCCGGCGTGCTCGGCGAACAGGTCGCCGGGACGCAGCACGGCAGCCCGGTCGGCAGGCTTCGTCGCGGCCCACGCCCGTTGCGCACCGGCTGC
>LATQ01000069.1 GCA_001017865.1 Rhodococcus sp. IITR03 | reverse complement strand
CCGGGCGTTCGGCGCCGCCGGTGCGCATGCTGCCCGAACGCATCGACCGATCCGACCTCCTCGCAGCTCTGCCCGCAGGGTGGCCGCCACCGGCCGACGCGTCCCCGGCGACCCGGCTCTCCGTCCCGATCGGCATCGACGAATCCGAACTCGCGCCCGTATCGGTGGATTTCACCGACCATCCGCACCTGTTGATCTTCGGCGACTCGGAATGCGGCAAGACCAATCTGCTGCGAGGGCTGTGCCGCGGACTGGTCGAAGCCGGCAGCGGTGCGCAGACCAGGATCATCGTCGGCGACTACCGCCGCACGCTGCTCGGCGTCGTCGGCGGCGACCATCTGGGGGATATGCCCCGTCGGCGACGGTCTTCGCGGCCATGGTCCGCGAACTCGCCGGAATCTTCGAGCGCCGGTTGCCGGGCCCCGACACGACGCAACAACAGCTGCGCGATCGATCGTGGTGGACCGGACCCGAAGTCTTCGTGGTGATCGACGACTACGACATGGTCGCCACCTCGGGCCAGAACCCGCTGCTGCCGTTGGTCGACTATCTCCCGCAGGACGCGACGTCGGTCTGCACCTGGTGGTCGCGCGTCGCTCGGGTGGTGCCGGACGCGCGATGTACGAACCGATCCTCGGACGCCTGCGGGAGTTGTCGACTCCGGGTCTGATCATGAGCGGTAGCCGCGACGAGGGAGCGCTCGTCGGCGCGGTCCGTCCGTCGCCGATGCCGCCGGGCCGCGGCACGCTCGTACG
>LATQ01000070.1 GCA_001017865.1 Rhodococcus sp. IITR03 | reverse complement strand
GAGGACCTCGCGTCGAGTCCGTCGGCGGCGGCCTGGTCGGCGGTGCGGCCGACCGCGGCGATCTCCCGGGACGGTGAAGATCACCTGTGGACCTGCCCGTGGTCGGCGCTCGCCGGAATCGTGACCCGTCGGTGGGGCGGTTCTCGCGCGGGCGGCGATGACGTCCCCGCACACCCGCGCCTGGTATTTGCCCATGTGGGTCAGGGCGGCGCGACCGGCGATGTCCCCGACCGCATACAACCACTGCCCGTTCACCCCGTCGACGGTGAGGTCATCGGCGACCGTCACCTTCCCGTCGGCCAGGCCGACGCTGTCGAGGCCGAGCCCGTCCACGGTTGGATGGCGACCGGCGGCGACGACGATCTCGTCGACCTCGAGGGTGCTGCCGTCGGACAGTTCGACGGTGGCAGGACCACCGTGGATGCAGCCGACACCGGTGTCCTTCACATCGGGGCGCTGCACCGTGCGGATCTCGGTGCGGTACCGCACGTCCAGGCCCTTGTCGGCCATGCGGGTGGCGAACGCGTTCGGCGGCGAACGGCTCCACGCGCGCAGCAGGCGATCGCCGCGCACCGCGAGGGTGAGTTCCTCGACGCCGAGTTGCCGCAGCCAGGAGGCGGTTTCACAGGCGACGACACCGCCGCCGACGACCAGCACCCGGCGGGGGATCTCGAGCAGGTTCGTCGCGTCCCGGGAGGTCCACGCAGCGCGTCGCGCAGCCCGGGCAGGTCCGGGATCGAGGCAGGCGGTGGCCGT
>LATQ01000071.1 GCA_001017865.1 Rhodococcus sp. IITR03 | reverse complement strand
GCGGCGCTGCTGCGGCTGCTCGGCGAATCTGCCGGCACGACTGGCGGCAGTACCGGCGTCGCCGGCCGGTGCCGATCTCCGGTACCGGGCGCCCGCACCACAGCACGTGCTCGCTCGCGTGTCACGTCCGGTCACGAGCGTCACTGTACTGCCCGCCCGCACCCCGGCGGGGCGGTGGGAACACCGGAGGCGCGGCCGGTGCGGGCACCGTGCGCGTGGCGATGCGGCGGGTCGGTAGACTTGTCCTTCGGCTCCTCGGTGGGCCGCGGGAACGGAATCGGCTCCGCCGACGTTGAGCACAGTGGACGTCGAGCTCGGCGTCGATGCCGCACGGCATCGTCACCCGGGCGGAGCACACAAGGAAGGACACCACCATGCAGATCGTGTACTGCGAGGCAGCCGACTCGGGGCGGTGAGCTACGAAACCGACCGCGACCACGATCTGGCGCCGCGGCGAATCGCGCGCTACCGCTGCGACAACGGCGAGGAATACGACGTGCCGTTCGCGGACGACGCGGAGATCCCCGGCACCTGGATCTGCAAGAACGGCCTCGAGGCACCCTCGTCGAGGCGCCGCACCGGAGCCGAAGAAGGTCAAGCCGCCGCGCACCCACTGGGACATGCTGCTCGAGCGTCGCTCCATCGAGGAACTCGAGGACCCTGCTCAAGGAGCGCTGGACCTGCTCAAGGCCATCGCCGCGCGCCTGACACCCCGCCGCCGAAACTCGCACGTGTGCCGCCCCGGACGATCGTCCG
>LATQ01000072.1 GCA_001017865.1 Rhodococcus sp. IITR03 | reverse complement strand
TGTCGCGGGGCGCTGCGTCCCGCGACCCCGCAGATCGCGCTCGCCGGGGCCTCGCGTGCAGTTCCCGACTGGGCGGGTGGGACACGTCTCGGCGACACGCTCGGTGCGTTCCTGGACCGTTGGGGGCGAAGGGGTTTCGCGCGCGGCGCGGTGGTCGTGATCTTCTCCGACGGCTGGGAGCGCGGCGACGCCTCGCTACTCGGGGAACGCATGGCGCAGCTGCATCGCCTCGCGCACCGCGTGCTGTGGGTGAACCCGCACGCCGGCGGCGCCGGATACGAACCGATCCAGTCGGGTATCTCCGCGGCCCTGCCGCACATCGATCGTCTGCTCGCGGGACACAGCCTCGCGACACTGGAAGAACTTCTCGAGGAGGTTCGGCGTGCGTGAAATTCTGGACGAGCTCGACCGGCGGTACCGGCACGGAGAGGCCGTCGCGGTGGGCACCGTGGTCTCGACCTTCCGTTCGGCGCCCCGGGGACCGGGTGCATCGATGCTGGTCGCGCAGACGCACCGTCACCGGCAGCGTCTCGGGCGGATGCGTCGAAGGCGACGTCTACGAACTCGGCCGGTCGGTCATCGACAGCGGCAGCCGGTGCTGCAGCGTTACGGGGTCTCCGACGACGACGCGTTCTCCGTCGGCCTGACCTGCGGCGGCATCATCGACGTCTTCGTCGAACGGATCGACGCCGCGTCCTTCCCCGCCTTCACCGACCTGCTCGGCTCCGTCCGCGCGGGCGAACCCGTCGCGCTCGCG
>LATQ01000349.1 GCA_001017865.1 Rhodococcus sp. IITR03 | reverse complement strand
CGCTGAGCTCGGCCGGCACGAGTCGCTGCGGACGATCTACCGGACGTCGACGGTGTGGGCTACCAGCAGGTGCTGCCGGTGGACGAGGTGGTGCCCGACCTGACGCCGGTCCCGGTGGCCGAGTCCGATCTGATCGCCCGGGCCACCGAGATCGTCGGCACCGGCTTCGACGTGACGACGCAGGTCCCTTCCGGGCCCGGCTGTTCGCCGTCACCGAGACCGGGACCGCGGCCGAGCACGTGCTGGTGCTGGTCGTGCACCACATCGCGTCCGACGGTTTCTCGATGGGTCCGCTGACCCGCGACGTCGTGACGGCCTACGCCGCACGCGTCTCGGGCGACGCCCCGCAGTGGGAGCCGCTCGCGGTGCAGTACGCCGACTTCGCCATCTGGCAGCGGGAGGTGCTCGGCTCGGAGGACGATCCGGAGTCGATCATCTCCTCGCAGGTCGCGTTCTGGCGGGAGACCCTCGCGGGTCTGCCCGAGCAGCTCGACCTGCCGGCGGACCGTCCGCGACCGGCGGTTGCGAGCTACCGCGGTGCCTCGCACCGGTTCGTCCTGGACTCCGAACTCCGTTCCGCCGTCCGCGATCTCGCCCGGCGCACCTCCACCACCGAGTTCATGGTCGTGCACGCGGCACTGGCGGTGCTGCTGGCGCGTCTGTCGGGCACCGACGACATCGCGATCGGCACCCCGGTGGCCGGTCGTGGCGACGCGGCGCTCGACGATCTGGTGGGCATGTTCGTCAACACCCTCGTGCTGCGCACC
>LATQ01000193.1 GCA_001017865.1 Rhodococcus sp. IITR03 | reverse complement strand
CGGGGTCGAGCTCGGGGGATGCCGCGTTCGGCTTCCCACAGGGCGTAGTCGGCGTACTGCAGCGGCAGCGGTTCCCACTGCGGTGCCGCGCCGTTCACGCGGGCGAGATAGGCGATGGTGAGGTCGCGCAGCAACGGCCGCAGCGACGTGCCGTCGGCGATCGAATGGTCGACGTCGAGGTGCAGCACGTGCTGGTCTGGGCCGGTGCGTTCGAGTCGCACGCGCCACCGGTCGCTGCGCGGCGCTTCGTGCACCTGCTGGTACACGCCGTCGCCGTCGACGATGTAGTCGGTGCGCAGGATCTCGTGGCGCAGCGCGACGTCGCCGAGCGCGGCCTGCAGGGCACCGAGGTCGAGCGGTCCGCTCAGGTTGACCTCGCTGCGCAGCCGGTAGGCATCGGGGGCAAGCGAACTCAGTCCCCACAGGCGACGCTGGGCGCGGCTGAGCGGGATCCGTTCCGGTCGCGGCGACACGGCGACGGGTCCGGCGTCGGTGTCGAAACCACCGGCGTCGAGGGCGGCGGCGAGTGCGTCGACGGTGGGGTTCGCGAAGACGGTGCGCAGCGGTACGTCGGTGCCGGTCTCGTCGCGCAGGCGGCCGACGAGGACGGTGGCGAGCAGCGAGTTGCCGCCGACGGCGAAGAAGTCGTCGGTGCGTCCCACGGCGGTGGCCGTCGCCGAGGACGTCGCCGATGATGCGGGCGACGAGCGCTTCGGTCTCCGTGCGCGTTCGCTGCCTTCGCCGGCGGCGGGTTCGGGCAGGGC
>LATQ01000073.1 GCA_001017865.1 Rhodococcus sp. IITR03 | reverse complement strand
CGCGACGCCACCCCGCGCCGCCGGCGCCGTGTCGTGCGGCTCGCGCGCACCCACCGCATCCGCAACCTCACCGGCTGGACCAACAACTACTACGACGACATGGCGTGGCTCGGCCTGTCGCTCGAACGGGCCGAACGACATCTCTACGTCGACCACCGCGGCGCGATCGCGACCCTCGTCGACGAGCTCGTCGACGCGTGGCAACCCGAGCGCGGAGGCGGCATCCCGTGGCGTCGGCGGGACAACTTCTTCAACGCCCCCGCGAACGGCCCGGCGGCACTGCTGCTCGCCCGCACCGGCAAGGTCTACCGCGCCGAGGAGATGGCCGACTGGATCCACGACGTGCTGCTCGACCCCGAAACGGGTCTCGTCCTGGACGGCATCCGCGACGGCGTGCACGAACGCGCGATCTACAGCTACTGCCAGGGGGTGACGCTCGGCCTCGAGACCGAACTCGCCCTGCAGCTCGACGACCCCCGGCACCGCCGCAGGGTCCACGCGCTCGTCGCCGCGGTCGACGATCACCTCACCGAACGCAGCGTCGTCACCGGCGGGGGAGGCGGCGACGGGGGACTGTTCAACGGGATCCTGGCCCGCTACCTCGCGATGGTCGCCACGACACTGCCCGTCGTCGACGGCGACGACATCCGCGCCCGCAACGCCGCGGCACGCATCGTGCTGGCGTCGGCGGAGGCCGCCTGGGAGAACCGACTGCAGGTCGAGGAGCTGCCGGTCTTCGGCCGCGACTGGTCGCGGCAGGCGCGGCTGC
>LATQ01000094.1 GCA_001017865.1 Rhodococcus sp. IITR03 | reverse complement strand
GGTGCTGCGGCGAGGGCGTTCGAGCAGAGCGGTGGTCGCCTCTTCGACTCGGAGGCCGCCGTGCGGGTCGCGCCTACGCCGTGCGCCGCATCGAGGCTGTTCAGGGCCTTCTCGAGCGCTTCGGTGGCGGATCGAACCGACGGATAGTTCGCAAAGGCAACAAAATCCGGGGTCTGTGTCGCGGCGAGGGTGTTGCGCGCTTCGGTACGCATCCGGTGCGCCAACTCGGGCACCGTGTTCGCCACGGCCGTCATGTGCTCGAGGTGCCCCCGGTTGTTTCCGAAGAATTCATCAAGTGTTCGTGTTGCTTCGGTTATCTGCCGCAGCGCCTGCTCGTAGGCCGGAGCAGGTGCGAGCGGTTGTTCCGGATCCGTCACTGCCAGTTGGAGATACGTCTCACCGGCGCGATAACACGCCTGACGGATGGGATCCCACTGACGCAGCAGGTGCCGTTCGGGTTCGAGCTCGTACGACGCGGCCACACCGGCCTCGATGACGGACTGGCGCTTGTCCATGTCGAGGAACGCCGCGACCATCGCATCGTGTGCACGACGAGCCGCGGGATCTTCCGTGTTTCCCCCGCCGAACAGGCGGCGCGTCCATCGGGTCGCCACAGAACCGAATGGTACTGGGCGCACGTCCACCGGGCCGATCCGTCACCTTTCCGCCGGTCGGAACCGTGGTTCGTGCGGGTCACGGAAGTGAGGCGCGGGACCGGGCATAGTGGATATGGGCGTACCCCACGGCAACAACTAGTGTGGGGAGAAACGCACACCGGGCGTGCCCTATACCGGTACGTCGACCGTTGGAACGATCGAAAGGACCCCGCATGGGCGTCAGCTTGACCAAGGGCGGAAACGTCTCCCTCACCAAGGAAGCTCCGAACCTGACGGCAGTGGCCGTCGGCCTGGGCTGGGACGTTCGCACCACCACCGGCACCGACTTCGACCTCGATGCCAGCGCCATCGCCACCGGGGCCGACAAGAAGGTCGTCTCCGACCAGCACTTCGTCTTCTTCAACAACCTCAAGTCGCCCGACGGTGCCATCGAGCACGCCGGCGACAACCGCACGGGTGAGGGCGAAGGCGACGACGAGGTCATCAACGTCGACCTCGCCGCCACCCCGGCGAACATCGAGAGCATCTTCTTCCCGGTCTCGATCTACGATGCCGATTCCCGCAGCCAGTCGTTCGGCCAGGTCCGCAACGCGTACATCCGCGTCGTCGACCGCGCGAACGGCAACGAACTCGCTCGTTACGACCTGTCCGAGGACGCCTCGACCGAGACCGCCATGGTCTTCGGCGAGCTGTACCGCAACGGTGCGGAGTGGAAGTTCCGCGCCATCGGCCAGGGTTACGCGTCCGGTCTCGCGGGTATCGCCCGCGATTACGGCGTCAACGTCTAGTTCGTTTCTTCCGGGTTCCGGCTTCGGTCGCAGTACCGAAGCCGGAACCTCCGTGCAGTAACCACCCTGCAACGCCCTGATTCCGATTAGAAAGGCCACGCTTCGTGGTTCTGCGAATATTCGGTGCATCCTTCGCGGTCACCGTCGTCTCCCTCGTGGTCGCCTTCCTCTACGGCGGCCCGCAAGCTCTGTTCCTCTGCGTGATCCTCGGCATCCTCGAAGTCTCGCTGTCGTTCGACAACGCGGTCATCAACGCGACCGTGCTGCGGCGGATGAGCGAGTTCTGGCAGAAGATCTTCCTCACCATCGGCATCCTCATCGCCGTCTTCGGTATGCGTCTGGTGTTCCCCCTCGCGATCGTGTGGGTGGCGTCCGGACTCGGACCGATCGAGGCGTTGAATCTGGCGCTCAATCCGCCGGCCGACGGAGCTGCCTACTTCCCGGACGGCAGCCCCAGCTACGAGACCCTCATCACCGACGCGCATCCGCAGATCGCGGCGTTCGGCGGCATGTTCCTGCTGATGCTCTTCCTGCACTTCATCCTCGAAGAGCGCGAGATCAAGTGGCTGGAATGGCTCGAACGTCCCCTCGCCAAGCCGGCAAGCTCGAACAGCTCGAGGTCGTCGTCGCCACCGCGCTGCTGCTCATCACGGCCACCGTCATCGCACCCGAGGACAAGGTCTCGACCGTCATGATCGCCGGCGCGCTCGGCATGATCACCTACATCGCGGTCAACGGGCTCGGCGAGATGTTCCACATCCCCGAGGAAGGCGAAGAGCCCAGCGGCGGACCGAGCGGCCTCGCGAAGGCCACCGGTAAGGCCGGCTTCTTCCTGTTCCTCTACCTCGAGGTGCTCGACGCGTCGTTCTCGTTCGACGGTGTCATCGGCGCCTTCGCCATCACGTCCGACCCGATCATCATCGCCCTGGGCCTCGGCTTCATCGGCGCGATGTTCGTCCGCTCGATCACCATCTTCCTGGTGCGCAAGGGCACGCTGTCCGACTACGTGTACCTCGAGCACGGTGCTCACTGGGCCATCGGTGCGCTGGCACTGATCCTGCTGTACTCGATCGGCACCCACGTCCCCGAGGTCATCACCGGCCTCGTCGGTGTCGCCTGATCGGTGCGGCATTCGCCTCGAGCATCTACCGCAACCGCAAGATCGCGGCGAGGGAAGGCGAAGATGCTGTGAAGACCAGCATCCCCTGATCCTCGACAGTTCGAACCACATGCCGATGGGAGCCCTCGATCCGACACCTCGGATCGGGGGCTCCCATCGCTTTCCCATCCCGTGCGCAACCGCGCGCAGCAACTCCGACGAAAGGCTCGACATGGCCATCGACTACAACAAGAAGCCCGAGCAGAACGCCGGCGGCGTCAACCTGAGCAAGATCAACCTCACCAAGGAATCGCCCACCGTGAGCCTGTCGAAGGCCGGGTCCGGGCAGGGCGTCACGCGGGTGAACCTCAACTGGTCGCGCGGTGAGCAGAAGAAGGGCTTCCTCGCCAAGCTCACCGGCGCGAGCGGTGGTGTGGACCTCGACCTCGGTTGCCTCTTCGAACTCGCCGACGGATCGAAAGGTGTCATCCAGGCGCTCGGCAACAGCTTCGGCGCGCTGAACACCCCGCCGTACATCCACCTCGACGGTGACGACCGCACCGGCTCGAACACCGGCGGCGAGAACATGTCCGTCAACCTCGAACGCCCCGAACTGTTCAAGCGTGTGCTGATCTTCGCGATGATCTACGAGGGCGCGCCGAACTGGGCTGCCGGTGGACGGCGTCGTCACCCTGACCCCGCCGTCGGGGCCGCAGATCGAGGTGCGTCTGGACTCGCCGAACAACGGCGCGCGGATCTGCGCGATCGCGATGCTGCAGAACACCGGGCAGGGCATCACCGTCGAGCGTCTCGTGCAGTACATCGACGGCAGCCAGTCCGACCTCGACCGCGCGTTCGGGTGGGGCATGCAGTGCAGGCGGGGCGTAAGTAGGCCTACCCCAGAAGTCGTCCCGGCCCGGGTGGCCGGTCACGGAGATCCCGTCGGCGCGTGCCGGCGGGATCTCGGTGGTTCCGACCCCGCTCAGCGGGGTCGAAGACACCGAGGTGTGTGCGTCCGGTTCTCTCGGGCGGGATGTCGATTGTCGAACCGGAATGTCAGTTTCGGTGGAGAGCGAGGACCGGAATGGTGCGCACCCCGCGGGTCTTCTCCTCGTACTCGGCGAAGCCGGTGTAGCGGCGAGCCTGTTCGGCATAGATACGGTCGCGTTCGGCGCCGGTGATCTCTTCTACCGTGACTTCGAAGGTCTCGGTGCCGATCTCGACCTCCGCTCGACCGGCGGTGGTGAGGTTGTAGTACCAGGCCGGGTGGAAGGTGCACCCCCTTTGCTCGCGAAGACGTACACGGTCCCTGCGGGCGTGCTCGACCGACGGCTCACCGCGAGGGAGATCGACCACGCCACCCGGGTGTCCGCGCAGTCGGTGTGCTCCGAAATGCAGCCGGATCAGGACGAACCCGGCCTGGAGTCGACCGGGGTGAGCGACAGGTGCAGGTGCGCCAGGCGACGCACCATCAGGTTGGGGACGTAGACGGGTTCGGTGCCGTCGAGCGAGATGGTGGAGGTCGCGGCGAGCAGTGCGCGTACGGCTTGGGTGGTTTCTTTGCGGGCAAGGTGGGCGCCGAGGCAGAAGTGGATGCCGCGGCCGAAGCTGTGGTGCAGTTTCGGCTGGACACGGTCGAGGTCGACCTGGTCGGGGCGGTCGAAGATGCGTGGATCGCGGTTGGAGGCGCCCCACATCAACATCAGTCGTGCGCCTGGTTCGAGGCGGACACCGGCGAGGCGGGTGGGGGCGGTGGTGACGCGGAAATGGCCGCGGAACGGACTCTCGATGCGCACGGCTTCCTCGACCAGCGCACCGATCCGGTCGGGTTCGGCGCGCAGGGTGGCTTGCAGTTGCGGGTCGTCGGCCAGCAGCCGTACGCGGTGCCGAGCAGGCTCGTGGTCGATTCCGCGCCCGCGGTGACCAGCTGCACCAGCAGCATCGCTCCCTGATCACGGGTCAGGGTTCCCGCCGCGACCGCCGCGGCGACGCTGCCCAATACCCCCCGCGTCCGCGTCCGGGCCGGCCTGGTCGAGGCACTCGCCCAGATAGCCGGCGAATTCGAGCACCGCGAGCGCGGCCTGCCCCGCGCGTTCGGGACTGGCGACACCGGACACCAAGTCGATCGCAGCGTCCGACCAGGCTGCGAGGCGCTGATGGTCCTTGCGCGGGAGCCCGATCAGCTCACCGATCACCTGCACCGGGACCCGGTGGGCGACCGTGGTCATCCAGTCACCGCCGCCGGAAGCAACCAGCCCGGCGACCGCCGGAGCGACCGCAGCATCGATCAGCTCGGTCGTCTCGCACCGCCCGCGGCTGAACCGCGACATCACCAGCGCCCGCTGCGCCGTATGCGCGGGCGGATCCGCGGTCGCCAGCACATCCACCCCGGCCCCGGCCTCGGCCACCGACACGGTCGCTGACCCCGACGCCGCCGACAACACCGCGACCAGATTGCTCGAATAGGTGTGCGGATCGGCCAGCACGGTGCGGATCGCATCGAACCCGAGCACCACATACACCTGCTGATCAGCCAGAAAATGCACATCCCCGGCGTTACGCAATCGCTCGAACAGCGGATAGGGGTCCTGCAATGCCTCGGCAGAGAACACATCGGCAGAGAACACATCGGCAGTGGTCATCGGCGGCACCGTCCTTTCGCACGTTGTATAACGTGTTATACAACGTGTTCCGGTCTTGCGATACCCTCCAGTGGTGGTCGATGACACTGCTTCCCTGCTGCGTGAGTCCCGTGACTCGTTGCGCGTGATTCGCGATTTCGGGCCCGCCGAACGGCGGCGCGCCGCGCCGAGATCGCCGCGGCCGCCCGCATGATGGCCTCCCAGCACGGCTACAAGGCGTCACGATCCGCGAGGTCGCGGCCCAGGCCGGTACCACTCCGGTCACCGTCTACCGCTACTTCGGGTCCAAAGACGGCCTGATCCAGTACCTCATGGCGGACTGGGCCCTGGGCACCCTCGAGCGCCTCGCCCGATTACCGGTCGATCCCGGCGCCGAGTCCGCCGACCGGATTGCTGCTGCGTTCTCCCAATTCATCGACTGGGCCGCCGAAGACCGCAATCTGCTGCAAGCCGGGATGAACTCTGTGCACTCCGGCGACGGACCCGGCATCAGGGTCTGGCGCCCCCTGTTCACCGAATTGGTCCGCGCCGCCCTCGCCGACCCCGACTGGACCGACGACCACGATCGAGCCTTGGTCCTCGGTCACGTCCTGACCACCTGCTTGCTCGACCTGACGACCGATCCTGCCAACATCACCGACATCCGCCATACGATCACCCGCGCAGCACGACTGCTCTTCACCACCTCGCTTCCGAACGGTTCGAACTGTCGCCCGTAGCTCGGTACCGGATGGCGCACCGCTGCACACTGGGCACCGATACCGCGATGGGAATGAAGTGGCAGACGGGTCGCCAGTAGCGATCACTCTCGGTGCGTATCGGGATCCGATGACTCGGCCGAAGCCGGAAGCTCACGCGAGGAGCGGCGTGACCTCGGCCTCGAACCGTTCGAGCTGCTCCGTTCCGGCGGAGACCGACAGCTCGTTCGAAACCTCCTTGCGGGTACTGCCGGACAGCGCCCGCACCCGTAGGCCAGGTGTGCGATGCCTGCGGCGGCGAACGCCCGGACGCGTTCGGCGACCTGCTCGGGTGTACCCACCAGGTGGATGCCGTCGTAATCCTCGTCCGGACGGACCGGGCGGTCGCGAAGGTCGAGTTCGCACAGCGTGGTGTACCGGCGCGAGAGATGTTCGCGCCCATACTCCACCGCGTATTCCTCGATGCGCGTGATCGCTTCCCGCGCTGCCTCCGGGCTCAGGTTCGTGCCGTGGAAGCCGTCGCCGTGGCTCGCGACGCGGCGCAACCCGCGCGAGGTGCGACCTGCCAGCAGGATAGGGATCTCCTTCGTGGGACGTGGTTCGAAGAACAGTGGACCGAACGAGTAGAACTCACCGCTGAATCCGTCCGAAGGGTCGCTCCAGCAGGTCCGCAGAATGTCGATGAACTCCGCGGTTGCCGAGCCACGCCGACGGAACCTCTCACCCGCACCGAGAGCCTGGAACTCGTTCTCCTGCCAGCCGGTACCGATACCGGCCACCACACGTCCCGGAGCGAGTAGATCGAGCGACGCCCAGGACTTGGCCACCACCACCGGATTACGGTTGGCCAGCACCAGGACGGACGTGCCGAGTTCGACCCGCTCGGTGGCGCCGGCCACCAGCGACAGCGCGATCAGCGGATCCACGGCCGGCGTGTCGAACCCGACGGGGAAACGCCGATCCGGGTGATCGTGTTCGGTGGTCGGGGTGAAGACGACGTGGTCGCTGGCCCACACCGCGTCGAATCCGAGTCGCTCGGCGGTCGTTCCCGTCGTCAGGATCGCGTCGCGCGACGCGAGTGGGCTGAGATTGGGAAGCTTCACCCCGAAGGTGATCGATCCCACCGTCACGGCGTGACCAGCTCGACGATCTCGTCCAGGCGGGAACTGGTCGCCACGTTGTCGGTGGGAACGTACTCGGCCGGACGCGACACTCCGGTGGTCACCGATTCGACGACCGGCACCGCGAGATCACCCACCGCGATCGCCTGTCCGGAATCGGAGAGGAGGAACTCGACGAACAACCGGGCCGCGTTCGGATTGGGGGCGGTGCCGCTGATGGAGCAAGCATCGCGAAGCCGGTGGTGTTGTCCGGGACGACGACCTCGACGGGCGCCCCCGCCTTCTGCACCGTCGACACCGTGCTCAGCGGAGCAGGCACGAATGCGCCCACCTCGCCCGCCGCGACCTGCTGAATGGCGTTGCTGACCGAATCACCCATGGAGTAGTTCTGGGTCTGCTGGAGTTCGGTGAAGAACTCCTCGCCGAAGGTGTCGAGCCAGAAGTTGTAGACACCGGCGGTGGCGACGCTGTTCTGCGGTGCAGCGACCAGCAATCCGCGTGCGATGGCGTCACCGGTGATCAGGTCCTCCCACGAAGTCGGAGGGGTCCCTGTGACCAGGTCGGTGTTGTAGGCGATGCCCCACGGCTGCTCCAGCACCGGCACGGTGTACTCGGTCTGCTCGGCCGCATCGACCCGTTCCAGATTGGGGATCTGCGCGGGATCCAGCGGTGCCAGCCACCCCTTCTCGGCGACGTCTCCGGCGAACACCGGGTCGGGTTGCCACAGGACGTCGGCGCCGAGCGATCCGGCTTCGGATTCGGCGGCGAACCGGGCGTTGAGGTCGGCGCTCGCTTGGCGGACGACCTGCACGGTGATGGAGTACTCGTCTTCGAACGCGTCGGCCAGGCTCTGGGTGAGCTCGGCGTTGTAGGCGCTGTAGACGACCACGCTGCCTTCCTCCTGCGCTGCCTCGACGATCGCGTCGAAGGAGTCCATCGCTTCGGTGGGGCCCTCCCCTGTGCTCTCACCGCAGGCAGCGAGAAGCAGGGCGATGGTGCTGAGGGCGCCGACGAGGTGGAGTCGGCGTCGGATCGATGAAGGCATGGGACTGTACCTCTCTGAGATGTGGGCCGCGTGGAGTTATCGGCGGCGGCCGAGGAACCGGGCGAGCGACAGGGCGGTGAGCACGAACAGCACCGAGATCAGGCTGAGAATGCCTGCGAGCGCTGCGAGTTGAGCGTGATCGCCGCCTTCGTAGAGGTCGACGAGCGTCGAACCGACGACGGGATTACGGGACCCGGCCAGGATTGCGGCAGCGTTGACATCCCCGATGATGTGGACGAAGAACAGGATCCCGGCGGAGACGAGCCCGGGCGCCATCAGCGGCAGCGTCACCCAACGCAGAGTGCGGCCTTCCCCGTGGCCGGAGGTGTACGAGGCATCCATCAGGTCGTTGCCGACCCGGGACAACGCGTCGGACGATTGCAACACGGCCTGGTAGAGGTACACCGCGATGAAAGCGATCAGCAGCAGCCAGCGAGTGTTCCCGAGCCGGAAGGGGTCACCGGCGAAGGCGAGGACGAATGCGACGGCCAGAACGATGTGCGACATGTTGCCGGGCAGTTTGAGGACGCCGTCGGCCACCCGCGCCTGCCACGCCGTACTGCGGTGCAGGTACAGCGCAGCGAAAACAGCTGCGAGAACACCGATGACGCTACCCACCACGCCGAGCCACAGGCTGTTGCGCAGCGCTTCGCCGGCGGGCCCGCTGCTCGCGAGGAGAGCGCGATAGTTGTGCAGGCCGAGTTCGTCCCACTTCACGTCCGGGGTCCAGTAACGCTGCAGCGAGACGAACAGGATCGCAGACAACGGCACCACCGACATCATCAGCAGGTAGCCGAGCATGCCGATGCGAGCGACCGGACGCCACCGGCCGAGTGTCACGACAGCATCGGACTGTCCACGCGACGAGATCCGCGCGAAGTTGCTGCTGCGGGCACTGCGGGACTGGAGAATCCAGACGACACCGATCACCACGAGCATCGCAAGGCCGAGCAGCAGGGCAGTGCGCGTGTCGGGTGGATAGGAGAACTTCATCGCCTGCACGATGCGGGTGGACACCACGTCGATACCGGATCTGGTGCCGAGGATGCTCGGAACCGAATAGATTCCGAGACCGACGACCGTCACGAGGAAGACCGCGGACAGCGCGGCCGGTTTGACGGCGGGCAGCGTCACCGTGACGAAGGTCCGGAGCGGAGACGAACCCGCCATGCGGGCGGCCTCTTCCAGCGCCGGGTCGAGGGAACGAAGCGATGCCGCCAGCGGCAGGTAGGCGTACGGAACCATGTAGGCCGTGTACGCGAGAATCACTCCGTACCAGCTGAAGACGTCGAACGGACCGTCCTCGAGTTGGATACCGAGAACGGACAGGCCGTCGCGGATGAGTACGTTGGCGAACCCGCTGTTCGGCGACAGCAGAAAGGTCCACGCGATCGATCCGGCGATCGGCGGCACCAGCAGCGAGGCGATGGGCAGGAGTTCGCCGACGATACCGAATCGCGCATCGGTGCGTTCGTTCAACCATGCGAGCATTCCACCGACGACCAGGGCCAGCGGGCCCGCGGTGAACAGAATGATCGCGGTGTTGACGATCGCCGATCGCGTCCGGGGGTCGGTGAAGACGCGTTCGAACTCGTCGAAGCCGATCACGTCGCCGTCGAGTACGAAGGTCCGCCAGATCATGATGACCAGCGGATACAGCAACAGGGCGCACAGCACGAGAGTGACCGCGGCGGTGATCGCGTGCAATGGCCGGTGCCGAACCTGCTGTGCCCAGCGGGCATACCGCTGCGGTGCGGTCGTCTCGGGTTCCGTCCCGGATAGGGGAGCGGGACGATCTGCAACCGGCGACGGGGCGCTCACCGGTCGTCCTGTCCGACAGCCGGACTCAGTTCGGTGCCGTCCATGAGCCAGCAATTTCCGGCGTCGAAGTCGATCCACACGGTGGAACCGAGTTCGGGGGCGGGGGTGTCACTCGGACGCCACACCTCGATCGAGCGCCGTCCAGGTCGATCTGGATCCGCACCTGAGCGCCCCCGAAGACGACTGAACGCACAGTGCCGGAATGGACGTTGGTCCCGGCGGCCGGGGCGGTGTCCGTGATCCGGATCGCCTCGGGCCGAACGACCCCGAGCACGTGTGCGCCGACGGGGAATTCGCGGCTCGACATGCCGACCATCGGTCCGATCGCGGACTTGAACTCGATGGTCTCGCCGGAGACCTGCGTGACGGGCCCGTCGAACTCGTTGGTCCGGCCGACGAAGTTGGCGACGTAACGGTTGGCCGGTCGCAGGTAGACCTCGCGCGGTGGCGCGAGCTGCTCGACCACGCCGTCCCGGAGCGTGGCGATGCGATGCCCGAGTTCCATCGCCTCGGTCTGATCGTGGGTGACGTACAGGGCGGCGAAGCCGAGTTCCTGCTGCATCTCCAGCAGGTCGCCGCGAAGCTGGTCGCGCACCTTGGCATCGACGTTCGACAGGGGTTCGTCGAAGAGGACGAGGTCGTTGCCGGCCACCAGCGCCCGGGCCAGTGCGACCCGCTGTTGCTGACCGCCGCTGAGCTGACCCGGATACTGCTGCGCCAGATGTCCGACGCCGACCAGTTCGAGCATCTGCGCGACGCGCTCGGCGACGGCGGCGGTGCCGAGACGACGCCGACGCAGGGGATAGGCGACGTTCTTGAACACCGTCAGGTGGGGCCACAGCGCGTAGCTCTGGAAGACGACGCTGACCGAGCGCCGCTCGGGCGGGGTGAGAATGCCGCGGGCGGAGGAGAATACCGTTTTTCCGCCGATCTCGATCTCGCCGCTGTCGGGTTGTTCGAGCCCCGCGACGCAGCGCAACAGGGTGGTCTTGCCGCACCCGCTCGGGCCGAGCAGCACCACGAACTCACCGGCACGAACCTCGAGTGAGATGTCGTCGACCGGCGTGATCGTGGCACCGTCCCTGCGCTGGAAACTCTTTCGGAGAGTGCGTATCTCCACCACGGCCGAATCTGCGGACGTTGTCGTGTCCATCGCCTCGAGCACCTCGCTTCGGCGTCGCCTGATCTGTTGATCTGCAATCTATTCAGCGAGGTGTTCGAGGGGGAATGGCGAAATGCCGTCCAATGGGATCGCGGTGTGATGTGCACCGCAAACCGTCACGCCGAGTCGTCGACCGCCGCTCCGGACGCGATCAGTTTCTCCGGATCCGTTACGCCCCAGGCTTCGAGGACTGCCCGGGTGTCCCGCCCCGGTGAGCCCGCCGGACGGACCGCGGACGGGCGGGTACGGGAGAACCGCGGTGCCGGTGCACCTTGCACGACGCCGTCGATGTCCAGGTACACCTCCCGTGCGATGTTGTGCGGGTCGTGGGGTGCTTCGAGCAGGGACAACACCGGTGCACCGCATGCGTCGACGCTCTCGAAGACCTTCGTCCATTCGTCGCGGGTGCGTTCGGCGAAGCGCTTCGCGAAGGCTTCGCGGATTACCGGCCAGTTCGCACGGTCGGTGCGGTCGGGTAGCCCGGTGAGTTCGAGAGCGTCGAGAAGCTGCGCGTAGAACTGGGCTTCGACGGCGCCGACCGCGAACCAGCGTCCGTCGGAGGTTTCGTAGACGTCGTAGTAGGGAGCACCGGAGTCGAGAGTGTTCACGCCTCGCTCGTCGCGCCAGTAGTCGTCGGCGATGAAGCCGTACTGCATCGCCATCAGCGCTGCGACTCCGTCGACGATCGCGGCGTCGACCACCTGTCCGAGGCCGGAGTTCGTTCGCTCGAACAGGGCGGTGACGACGCCGTACGCCAGCAGCATTCCGCCGCCGCCGAAGTCGCCGATGCTGTTGAGCGGGATCTGTGGTGGTCCATCTGCTCGGCCGACGGCGTGCAGTGCCCCGGTGCGTGCGATGTAGTCGATGTCGTGTCCGGCGGTGTGGGCCAGCGGTCCGCTCTGTCCCCATCCGGTCATCCGGCCGAAGATCAGCCGGGGGTTGCGGTCGAGGCAGACGTCCGGCCCGAAGCCCAGTCGTTCGGCCACTCCCGGCCGGTAGCCTTCGAGCAGGACATCGGCCCGGTCGACGAGGTCGAGCAGGGCGGTCACGCCCTCCGGTTTCTTCAGGTCCAGCACGATGTGGCTGCGGTTGCGGTTGAGCACGTCGGTGTGCGGGCGGTGCGGTTGCCGGCCGGGCCGGTCCACGCGGACGACCTCGGCCCCGAGATCGGCGAGCATCATGCTGCGAACGGGGCGGGTCCGAGACCGGCGAGTTCGACGACCCGCACGCCGCTGAGCGGACCGGACATCACAGTGCTCCTGCCGTGGCGGTGGACATCTCGGTCAGTTCGGCGATCAACTGTCGCCGGACGACCTTGCCGGTCGGGGTCCGCGGCAGGTCGTCGACGAAGACGACGTCATCCGGGGTGCGGGATCCGCGCACCTGCTTGCGTGCCCAGCTGCGCACCTCGTCGGCACCGAGGTCGCTGCCGGGGGTGCGGATCACCGCGGCGACGATGCGTTCGCCCCACTCGTCGTCGGGCAGGCCCACCACGGCGACCTCGGAGACCTCCGGGTGCGTGAGGACGGCATCCTCGACTTCTGCGGGTGCGATGTTCTCGCCCCCGCGGATGATCGTGTCGTCGGCTCGTCCTTCGATGAACAGGTACCCGGCCTCGTCGAGGCGAGCCCGGTCGTTGGTGGGGAACCAGCCTTCGTCGTCGAGCACGGAGCCCTGTTCCAGGTAGTGACCGGACACCTGGGCACCGCGGACCCAGAGCAGACCGGTGTCGCCGGGGGCGGTGGCGTTTCCGTTCTCGTCCCGGATCAGGACTTCGATTCCGGGCACGGGACGTCCGACCGAGGTCAGCCGTGCCCGGGCGGACGGGTCGTCGTCGGCCATCGCGGCGCGGTGATCGTCGGGTCCGAGAAGCGCGATCGTCGAACTGGTTTCGGTCAGGCCGTAGGCGTTGACGAAACCGGTGTCGGGGAAGGCGGTCAGCGCGCGCTCGAGGACGGGCAGCGGCATCCGGGCCCCGCCGTAGGCGACGGAACGAAGGTCGGGGGTGTCGGCGGGGGCTCCGTCGAGGTGTTCGACGATGCGCGCGAGCATGGTCGGGACGACCATGGCGCTGGTGATCCGTTCGGTGCGGACCAGGTCGAGCCATCCGGCGGGGGAGAAGTCGGCCAGGTAGACCATGCGCCGGCCCGCATAGACGTTCGTGAGGATCGTTCCCATACCGGCGATGTGGTACGGGGGAGTGCTCACGAGGGCGGCGTCGGTCGCCTCGGCGCTGCCGAGATCGACGGTCTGCAGCACGTAGGAGACCAGGTTGGAGTGCTTGAGCAGCACGCCCTTGGGGGCCGAGGTGGTTCCGCTGGTGAAGAGGACGACAGCGACGGCATCCTCGTCGACTTCCGCGGGGGCGGCCGAAGGTTCGGTGGCGGCGAGCCGGGATTCGAACTCGTCGACGGACATCGCGGTGATGCTACTCCCGGCGAAGGTGGGCAGATAGTCGTTGTCGGCGACGACCACGGGGCGTTCGAGTCGTCCGACGAGGGCGAGGAGCTGGTCGCCGGGGAGTCGGTAGTTGAGGGGGGCGATCGGTATTCCCGCCCAGGCGGCGGAGAAGGTCAGGACAGGCAGGATCGGCCCGTTGATCCCGAGGAAGACCACGGTGCCTGCATCGAGGTCGGTGAGCACGCGGCTGCCGTGCGCGGCTTTCTCGCCCAGTTCGAGGTAGGTGGTACCGCCGTACCACGAGCCGAGGGCGTTGCGGTCGGGATGGCTGGCGTTGGCCATGTCCAGGATCGTCGTCAGATTCATGCTCGGGCCTCCGGATGGGTCGGGTAAGGCGCATGGAGAAGAGGTTCTATCTAACATAGACATGTTTGGAGGTTTTGTGTACGTTTGTTTTCAGCCGTCGAGCGGGACGGCATGAATTTGCTTGTGGCGCTCAGCCACCCGTACCGATGAGGACCGCGCGCTATGGCCTGGGATTTCTCGACCGATCCGGATTTCGAAGAGAAGCTCGCTTGGATGCGAGAGTTCGTCGACAAGGAAATCCTTCCCCTCGAGACGCTCGGTGAGCGTTTCCGCGGCCGCGAAGGGCGAGCCGACTACCTCCGCCTGATCCAGCCGCTCAAGCAGCAGGTCAAGGATCAGGCCTGTTCGCCGCCCACCTGCCGCCGTCGCTGGGCGGTGCCGGCTTCGGCCAGGTCAAACTCGGCCTCATGCACGAGATCCTCGGCCGGTCCCACCTCGCTCCGCACATCTTCGGCAACAACGCCCCCGACTCCGGAAACACGGAACTGCTGGCCCTCGGAGCCACCGAACAGCAGCGCAAGGACTACCTCGAGCCCCTGCTGGCCGGCGAGCTGACCTCCTGCTACTCGATGACCGAACCCGGAGCCGGCGCCGACCCCAAACTGATGGCGGCCACCGCCCACCTCGACGCGACGAGTGGGTGATCAACGGCCACAAGTGGTTCATCACCAATGCGGCGCTGGCGGACTTCCACATCGTGATGGTCCGGACCGAGTTCGGCGAGGACATCCGTCCGCACAAGGCATTCTCGATGATCCTGGTGCCGCGGCACGGCAGGCGTGGACGTCGTCCGCAACATCCCGACCATGGCCGAGCCGGACGTCCGCGACGACGACTACGGCGGACACGCCGAGGTGATCTACCGCGACGTCCGAGTGCCCCGCGAAAACCTGATCGGTGAACGCGGTGGCGGATTCGCCCTGGCCCAGGGCCGCCTCGGACCCGGCCGGATCCACCACGCGATGCGCTGGCTGGGCCAGAGCCAGCGGGCCTTCGACATGCTGTGCGAGCGTGCGGTGAGCCGCACGGCCCACGGCTCGCTGCTCAGCGACAAGCAGATGATCCAGGACTGGGTCGCAGAATCGTATGCGGCGATGCAGGCGGCGCGTCTGCTCACCCTGCAGGCGGCCTGGCGGATGGATCGCCTCCACGACGAGGGCCGGCCCTACAGCGATGCCCGCCTCGACATCGGATTGATCAAGTTCTGGGGCGGCCGGGTGCTCTACGACGTCCTCGACCGGGCGATCCAGATCCACGGCGCTCTGGGCTACTCGTCCGACCTGCCCCTCGAATACATGTACCGCCGCGCCCGCGCAGCCCGCCTGTACGACGGCCCGGACGAGGTGCACAAGGTCACCGTGCCCGGCTGCTGATGCGCGAGTACGAGCCGCGCGAGGTTCCCAGCGAGCACGTGCCACCGCCGTGCCGACGCCGAGAAGAATTTCACGGACCTCCTGGAACAGGTCGCGCTCAACGCGTGAGACGTTGGGTGGGCACCCAGGAAATTCGAGGCGAGGAGTGGACCCATGAAACACGCGACCGGAGTCGAAGGTGAGCGCGTGCAGCGGGGCAACCGGACGTTGCTCAAGCCGCTGCCGCCTCGCATGCGTCCGCTCAAACTCGCCGAGGTGCTCGCCCGCGAGATCGTCGAGGCGATGATCGAGGACGGCGTCGAGCCGGGAGATGTGCTGCCCTCCGAGGTCACGATGATGGCGAACTACGGCGTCGCCCGGACCACCCTGCGCGAAGCGCTGAGGCTGCTCGAGGCGCAGGGACTCGTGGTCGTGAAGCAGGGCC
This sequence comes from Rhodococcus sp. IITR03, assembly GCA_001017865.1. The sequence continues at coordinate 8 of LATQ01000094.1, read as the reverse complement.
GGGGCGGC
>LATQ01000113.1 GCA_001017865.1 Rhodococcus sp. IITR03 | reverse complement strand
GCGCGGAGTGGTCCGGTTGAGGTCCACGAACTCGTCGAGCCGGCGGTCAGGTGCGCGCCGCTTCGATCTGCTGCACGAACCGGGCGGTGGCGTCGGCGACGTCGCGGGGATGGGAACGCGGCGACCAGTGCCCGGCGTCGAGCGGGTGGATGCGCAGGTCGGTGACCCAGCGGGAGGTGTCCTCGTAGCTCACGGGGCGTACCGCACGGTCGCGCAGGTTCTGGATCAGCTGGACCGGGACGTCCGTGCGCCGCTCGCGGGGTCGGGCGAGCCGCGCACGGATGTTCGCCCGGTACAGGGACAGTCCGTGCACCATGTCGTCGGCGAGGGTCGGGGCGACCGGTGCGATCGCAGCAGGTCGGTGCGGTCGAAGAAGCCGACGAAGGCCGGCCAGTGGCGGGCGAGCCTGCCGCGCAGCACCGGATTCGGCAGACCGGGGATCTGGAAGGCGAGGGTGTAGGCGGAGGCGAGAGCCTGTTCGGCGGGGCCGAGTGGGCGCATCCGACGCAGACGACGGCGCATCCACAGGCCGAGATGGTCGAGATTGGGGCCGGAGATCGAGGTGTAGGAGGCGATGCGATCGCCGGCGTCGGGTTCGCACACCGCTTCCCAGCACAGCACCGCGCCCCAGTCGTGGCCGAGCAGGTGGACCGGTTCGTTCGGGGCGAGGGCGTCGATGACGGCGTGCAGGTCGGCGGCGAGGTGATCGAGCCGGTAGTGCGCCACTCGCGAAGGGATGGTGGAGGGCGCCGGCGCCGCGGTTGTCGTAG
>LATQ01000074.1 GCA_001017865.1 Rhodococcus sp. IITR03 | reverse complement strand
CGCGGCGGCGTCGGGGGTTCCCGAGATGACGTCGACGACGTGCTGGCGACACTGCAGTTCGCCCTGCTCACCGGCCGGGAGGACCCGATCGTCGTAGGGGTCGGCGACCCGCAGTTCGATCGCCGTGTCGACCGCGCGGCCGCCACCGTTCCAACGCACCGATTCCGGATCGTCGGCATTCCACAGCATCGCGAGAGCGAACACCTCCGACGAACCGAACACACCGGAGGTGTGGGTGCCGAATTCGTCGCGCAGCCATCGGGCGATCTCGTGGGAGCGGCCGAGGAAGTCGGCGATACCGACCCAGCGCAGTGCCGACAGGTCGACGCGTTCGCCATCGTGCCAGGCGTCGTAGAGACGGCCGAACAGGTCGTCGGCGCCCACCGCGTGCGTGACCCCGACCTCCCGCATCCGGCGCAGGACCGCGCCCGGATCGAAGACCGTCTCCATGAGCAGCGCTCCCCCACCGGCGAGCGCGGCCATCGCGGTACTGAAACCGAAGACGCCCGAAACGGGGAGCACGCACAGCGCCACGTCGCCCTCGACGATCTTCATGATCGCGGCATCGGCGCGTCCGTGACGGACGACCGCGTTGCCGCGGTGCGCGGCGAGTTTGGGCACACCGGTGGAACCGGACGTCGTGAACGCCACTGCGATCCGGTCCTCGGGATCGTCGTCGATTCCGCCGGGGTGAGTGTCGCGGTGTCGGGTGTCCCGGGTGCACTCGCGCCACGCGTGTCGCCGCTGCCGGCCGTCCACCGCGCCGCCGCC
>LATQ01000075.1 GCA_001017865.1 Rhodococcus sp. IITR03 | reverse complement strand
GGCGGCGCGTTCATCGGCGGCCGTGCGCGCCTGGAGGCTGCGGTGCGAGCATCGAGCAGTGCAGTGGCCGCGGCGGACAGTGCCGCGACCGTCTTCCGTCGCGGGCGAGCAGGTCGAGGTCGCGACGGCCTCGACGATGCGCTCGCGGATCTCCGTGATCTCGGCTGCGCGGACCGCGTCCTCGCGGGCGAGCTCGGACAGTTCGGCGTCGAGCCGCTTCTCCTGTTCGGCCAGCACCGTGTCGAGCTTGCGCAGATCCTCGACCGCCGCGCGCAGGTGTCGAGCCGACCGGCGACGGTGGCGGCCTCGTCGTGGACGCGGACCGCCTCGGCGTGGGCGGTGGTGAGCTCCGCGAGTTCGGCATCGCCGCAACGCTGCCGGAGGACGGCCACGATCCCGGAGAGTTCGGTGACGGCCTCGCGTGCTTCGCTCAGCGCGGCGGCGGCGCGTTGCTCGGCGGCGTGGGCGCGTTCCTCGTCGGCCTTCGTCGCGGTGTCGGGCGTCGGCCGGCAGGCTCGGGATGCTCGGTGGACCCGCAGACCGCGCACGGTCGCCGTCGGTGAGACGTGCCGCGAGTTCGGCGGCCATCCCGTCGATCCGGCGCTGCCGGATGTCGAGGTGCGCGTCGCGCGCGTCGTTGAATTCGGAGTGCAGTTGCAGCACCCGGGTTTCGAGTCGCTCGAGTTCGGTTCGGCGCGAAGCGAGTTCGGTGGCGGCGTCAAGTGCGTCGGCGGCACGGTCGCGCGCGGTGGACAGGCCCGGGAGCATCGCGCTG
>LATQ01000587.1 GCA_001017865.1 Rhodococcus sp. IITR03 | reverse complement strand
TCCGCGAACACGGCGTCGAGCTCCCTGGCACCACCAGGCGAGCGCCGCCGAGCATCGCGGCCGGCGGGGAGAACGTGGTGGTGTCCACCGGCACCGCGTCGGGCAAGTCGGTCGCCTACCAGCTGCCCGTCCTGAGCGCGCTCGCCGACGACCCGCAGGCCACCGCCCTGTACCTGTCGCCCACCAAGCCCTCGGCGCCGACCAGCTGCGCGCGGTCACCGAACTGACCTCCGACATCGACGGCCTGTCGACCGTGTGCGCGTGCGCCTACGACGGCGACACCTCCACCGAGATCCGGCAGTGGACGCGCCGGCACTCGCGCTGGATCTTCACCAATCCCGACATGCTGCACCTGTCGCTGTTGCCCGCCCACGCACGATGGGCCCGGCTGTGGCGACGCCTGCGGTACGTCGTCGTCGACGAATGCCACTCCTATCGGGGTGTGTTCGGCTCGCACGTCGCACTGATCCTGCGTCGGCTCCGGCGCGTCGCCCGCCGGTACGGCGCCGATCCCGTCTTCGTCCTCGCCTCCGCGACGACCGCGGAACCGGGGGCAGCGGCGTCCCGGCTCATCGGAGCACCCTGCCGCGAGGTCACCGAGGACGGTTCGCCGCACGGACCCCGCACCGTCGCGATGTGGGAGCCGCCCCTGCTGCCGCGAACTCACGGCGAACACGGCGCTCCGGTGCGGCGGCCGCCGGGACCGAGCCGCGCGTCTTCTCGCCGACCTCGTCGTCGAAGGTGCCGAACCCTGGCGTTCGTCCGGTCGCGTCACGGCG
>LATQ01000554.1 GCA_001017865.1 Rhodococcus sp. IITR03 | reverse complement strand
GACCCGTGCGCGGGCGCTGCGCGTCGACAAGCTCACCCTGCCGCTCTCGAAGCGACCTGACGGGACCGATGCCACCCGTGGCGGCGGCGCTGGCCTCCCGCCCGGAGGATCTCCGTGCCCGCGCACAGGCGATCTGCGTGGCGTTGCCACCGGAGTGCGACCCCGAGGTGGTCGACTCCGACGGCGTCGTCGGGGGCGGCGGCGCCCCGGACGTCGTCCTGCCGAGCGTCGCGATCGCCCTGCCCGAACATTTCGCACTCCCGTTGCGGCTCGGCGAGCACCCCGTCGTCGGCCGCGTCGAACGCGGCCGGTTGCTGCTCGACCTGCTCGCGGTCGACCCCGCCGAGGACGGCGAGTTGATCGACGCCGTGACACGCGTGGCTACTCGCGAAGGATCCTGATGCACGTCGTCGCGACCGCCGGTCACGTCGATCACGGCAAGTCGACGCTGGTCGAGGCGCTCACCGGTGCAAATCCGGACCGGCTCGCCGAGGAACGGCGACGAGGACTGACCATCGAGCTCGGCTACTGCTGGACGTCCTGGTCCGAGGTGGGGGAGGTCGCCTTCGTCGACGTCCCCGGACACGAGCGATTCCTCACGACGATGCTCTCCGGAGTGGGATCGGTCCCCGCCGCGCTGTTCGTGGTGGCCGCCGACGATCCGTGGATGCCGCAGGCGGCCGAACACCTCGCAGCGCTCGACGCGCTCGGCGTTCGTCACGCGGTCGTCGCCGTCACCCGCGCCGATCTCGCCGATCCGGGCCCGCGGCCGCGCG
>LATQ01000076.1 GCA_001017865.1 Rhodococcus sp. IITR03 | reverse complement strand
AGTGCCGCGACTGCACGCCCGGCACCGTGAAGTCCACGGCCGCAGCGGGACCGAAGCCACCGTTGCGGGGACGGTCGGTGGGCAGCTCGCGGCGTCGGCGAGACCGTCGAGTGCGCGTGTCCAGTAGTCGATCTCGCGACCGGCGCGAGTGTCGGGCGCTGTCGGACTCGCGAGGCGATCGAGATGCCACTGCGCGTAGTGCCGGTAGTGCAGCGGCAGCGGCGTCCACGCGGGCGCCTCCCCCGGCCGTGCGGGCGAGGTAGGCGGTGGCGACGTCGGCGGTTGAGCGGCACGAACGACGCACCGTCGAGCGCGATGTGGTGGGCGACGACGGCGAGCACGTGCTTGTCGTCGGCGAGTCGCAGCAGGCGGACGCGGAACGGGATCTGCGCGGTGAGGTCGAACGGTTCGGCCGCCCACTCGGTGATGAGGGCTTCGACGTCGCCGTCGGCTGCTTCAGGTTCGAGCGCGAGACCGGTGACGGCACGGTCGAGCGGCAGCACGTCCTGCACCGGGCCGTCGAGTTCGAGGCGGAACAGCGTGCGGAGGGTTTCGTGCCGGTCGAGGACGTCCACCACCGCGGCCTGCAGCGCCGGCAGGTCGAGGGCGCCGTCGAGGTGCAGCGCGAACGGCAGATGGTAGGCGGCCGGGGTCGCGTGCGCGCGGGCGAAGCAAGGCAAGAACGTCGGCTCGGCTGCGCAGGAGCCGAAGGAGGCGAGACGGGCGCGGCGGGTGGTCGGGGTGGCGAGTGGTTCGGTGGGTCGATTCGGTCGCCTATCGG
>LATQ01000077.1 GCA_001017865.1 Rhodococcus sp. IITR03 | reverse complement strand
CGAGCCGGAATCCCATACCCGGCAAGCTCAGGATCACCTCGGCCAGAGGGTGCCGACGAAATCGGGCCTCGATCTCCGCGTCCACGGCGTTGATACGTGTGTCGAGGTCGATCACCGCCTGCGCCAATTCGGCGACCAGTTCGGCAGCGACATCTTCCCCCGGCAACCGCACGGTCTGCGCCTTCGCGGCGGTGACTGCGGCCCGGGCGATCGATTCGGCGTGGCGCACCCCGGCCCCGGTGAGCATCGTGGCCAGTCGGGCCGCACCGACGCGGCGGATCGCTTTCGGTCGCTGGTAGCGGGCCAGCAGCACCACCCATCCCCGGTCCGAGGAGATCTGCGCGACGCGTTCGAGCCCGGGCAGATCGCGACGAGTTGCTGACGCAGCCGGTTGATGGTCCGGGTACGGTCGGCGACCAGATCGGTGCGGTGGCCGGTGAGCATCTGCAGCTCACGGATCAACTCGTCGTCGGGACGCAGAACGGGCAGGTCCGACCGCATCCGGGACTGATCGGCGATCACTCGGGCGTCGCGGGCGTCGGTCTTGGCTTCGCCGCCGCGGTAGACCGACGATGCCTGCCACACCGAACGTCCGGACAGGTAGCGCACCGGTTTCCCGGCGTCGGCCAGCACAGTCAGCAACAAGGTGACGTAGGCGGTGGTCAGATCCACCGTCCACGACACCGTCTCGGCGAGTGCGTCGATCTCGGTGATCACCGCACGGATCGTTGCTTCGTCGTTGTCGCATCGCCGCGACAGCACCACCGCTCCGGAGGTGTCGAG
>LATQ01000078.1 GCA_001017865.1 Rhodococcus sp. IITR03 | reverse complement strand
TACCACGGACCGGGGCGGGAGCCGTGCCGAGCGCCACACGCCGTCGCCGCACCCGCGACGCGCGGACTCGAGCGCGAAGCACGTGATGTCGATGCGGCTCAGCGAACCCGCCGCGAGACCGGCCTCCACGGCGGCTCCGGGATCGCAGCAGTGCACGTGCACGGACCAGCACCCCGATCCCCCGGCGACGATCGCGACCGAGTCGCCGAGCGCGTCGAGAGACGACCGCAGGGCGTGCATGCGCGCGTCGTCGGAGTTCCCGACGAGATACATCACCTCGTATTCCTGATGGTCGCTGTCGTGACGTTCGTCGACGATCTCGGGTTCGACCACGGGCCGCGAGGCTCCGGCGAGCACCATCCGGCGATCGGGACGTGTTCCGGTCGCGACCTCCACCAGGCAGTCGAGCAGCACGAGCAGGCCGAGCCGCCGGCGTCGACGACCCCGGCCTCGGCGAGGACGTCGAGCTGATGGTGGTGCGCTGCAGCGCGTCGGCGGCGGCATCGGCACTCGCGACGGCGACATCGCACACGGTCGCATCCGTCTCCGAGGCGACGCGGGTCGCGCCGTCGGCCGCAGCTTCGAGGACGCTGACGATGGTGCCTTCGCGGGTGCACTGAGCGCTCCGGTCACAAGCGTCGCGGCGTTGGAGAAGGCGGCGGCAAGGTCCCGGGCGCCGATCGTCGTCAGTCCCGCGATCGCGTCGGCGAAGACCGCGCAGTACCTGCGCCAGGATGATCCCCGGAGTTGCCCCGTGCCCCGGCGAAGGCGCCGCGCGCGAGCCCT
>LATQ01000079.1 GCA_001017865.1 Rhodococcus sp. IITR03 | reverse complement strand
CGCAACCACGCGAGGAGCTGTTCGAGCGCGGACCGGGCCTTGTCGGCGACGACCATCACGCGACGTCCGTGATTCGTCGCGTGCCCGACGAGCCCGAGTTCGAGTGCGCGGGCACGCGTGAACCAGCGGAAACCGACCCCCTGGACGCGGCCGTGCACCCACGCCGTGAGCCGTTCGACGTCTGCGGGGGCGCTCATCGATCAGTCCTCGGGGTGATCGTCAGCGAGACCTCGGTGCCCGCCTTGAGGGTGCGGCCCACCGTGCACACCTTGTCGACGGACCGTTCTACGAGGGCGATGAGACGGTCCCGTGCGTCGCGTCGAGCTCCGACAGGTCGAGGACCATCTCCTCCTCGAGGTGCGGGTAGACCTCGTTCTCGCGGTCGGCGGCACCGGAGACGCGGATCGTCGCGTCGTAGTCGTCGCCGAGCCGGCGGGACAGCGGGAAGTCCGAAGCCATGCCGGAGCACGCGGCGAGCGCGATCTTGAGCAGCTCGCCCGGGGTGAAGACGCCCTCGACGCTCTCCGAGCCGATGAGCACCTCGGCGCCGCGGGAGCTGCGGCCGGTGTAGCGGCGCGTGCCGGTGCGCTCGACCCACAGCTCGGTGGCGGGAAGGTCGGAAGTCTGGTCAGCCATGGGGGAAATCCTGCCATGTCCCGTCGACCGGGATGTCGCGCAGGATGGTCACGAAGTCCTCGACCGCGGCGGACGACGCGTCGGCACTGCGTCGCAGCACTCCGACCGGTTCGACGGTGCCCGCGGTGGGCACGTCCAGGCGCCGGACCACGCCGTCGG
>LATQ01000080.1 GCA_001017865.1 Rhodococcus sp. IITR03 | reverse complement strand
CCGAGCTGTTGCCCGTACGCGCGCTGCTCGGTGATCCGGCGCGATCGCCGCGCTCGAGGACTTCGTCGTCGCCCCGCTCGCTGCCGCCGGGCCGTCCCTCGCAGACACGCTGGACGCATACCTCGACAGTGGGGGTGCTGTCGAGACTTGCGCCCGGAAGCTGTTTGTTCATCCAAATACCGTGCGGTATCGATTGAAGCGGATCACAGAAGTCACGGGTCGGATCCCACAAATCCTCGCGATGCGTACGTGCTCCGAATCGCTGCCACGGTAGGTCGCCTGGCACGAAGCCATAACGAATTGAGATCGCCTGCACCACCTGCCACTCGATTCACAATTCGCGAATCGGACACGTAACGTCCCCGGCCTTTCCTCCGATAGCGAGCACCGACGTGCAGATTTGTGGGAACCCTACAAATCGAGGGGCAACCTTTCATCGCTACCGACATCTCGCAGGCACCCGCTCGCGGTGTTCCCTGGTGATCGTGATTTCGCTGCTTGCCCCCGGCCAGGGTCTCAGACACCCGGAATGCTCGCCCCGTGGCTCGAGCAGTCCGGAGCGCGCGACCGCATCGACCGGTGGTCGCAGACGGCGGGACTCGATCTCGCGCGTCTCGGCACCACTGCCACCGCCGAGGAGATCACCGACACCGCGGTGACCCAGCCGCTCGTGGTGGCCTCCGCCCTGCTCGCCTTCGAGGATCTCGACCGTCGCGGCCTCGTGCCCGCCGACACGATCGTCGCCGGCCACTCCGTCGGCGAACTCGCCGCGGCCGCCATCGCCGGTGTCA
>LATQ01000081.1 GCA_001017865.1 Rhodococcus sp. IITR03 | reverse complement strand
GCAACCGAATGTGCCGGTTACCGCGGTGGCGGCTTGACAGGATCATTGAGAGTCCCTTCGGATCGGTGCGACGCCCTGCGCGTCGTGGAAGGAACGATCCGGTGCCCGGTGTCCCGGGTGGAAGGGACGGCTGTCCCGACCTTCCGGGATCACAGTTCGCGCTCTCCCGGGCAGGCACCGTGTGCCTACCACAACCGAGGGGAGGTTGTGTGCGATTCTCCCGACGAAAACGCGCACAACCTCCCCTACGACCGGAGGATGTCGACGCGGACATTTCCGTGGCTGCCGGATCCGCGTCGCCCCGAATTCACTCAGGGATTTCGGGTGCGGCGCTCGTCCGCCGAATGAAGAGCGGCGACGGACGCGAAGGCCGCAGCCAGTACCAGTAACAACAGCACAACATTGAGTGTCATGGAATGTCCTTTCACGGGGCCGGGCGAATTTCCCCCGACTTCGAAACAGGCGCTCCCCTCTTCTATCCTATTTACGAGAAATATGCGAGTCGACGCATTTTCCACCGGCGAATTCGATACGTTCGCAATTCGAACGCCGCGGAATTCCGGGTCGAATATTCCGTCGGAGAATGCGGCGCATCAGCCCAGTGACCTGCGCCTCATGCGCGCCTGCCGACGGTGAGCAGTGCCCCGTCGGTTCCTAAGGTGATACGACGTGGCGGAAGCGAGCGGAGATCATCGGGTCGTCGACCTGCCGCTGCCCACACCCGCCCCGCTGCGGACGGCGATGCTGTCGGTTCCCCGGCAGGGACGCCGGTGGCCCGGCGCCGCACGCGCAGCC
>LATQ01000082.1 GCA_001017865.1 Rhodococcus sp. IITR03 | reverse complement strand
GACATCGCGTCGGCGTTGCGGTCGAAGGGCCTCGTGCCGCCGCGCCGCCCCAAGCGCAGCAAGTCCAAGGGCGACACCCGCGAGATCGACGCGTTGCGCCGGCAACTCAAGCATCATCCGGCCCGCAAGCATCCCGATCTGGATTCGCTGGCGCGGGTCGGGGAGCGCTACCACCGGTTGCTGCGCGACACCCGGCAGCAGCGCCGCAAGGCCGCCGCGGCGACGGATTCGCTGGCGCGCACCTTCGAGCGGATCGTCGCGCTGCTCACCGAACGCGGCTATCTCACCGAGGGTGACGATCCGGCGACCACCGAGGCGGGGGAGCGGCTCGCCCGCATCTACACCGAATCGGATCTGCTGGTCGCCGAATGCGTGCGGCGCCGTGCCTGGGCGGGACTGTCCGCCGCCGAACTCGCGGCGGTCGCCTCCGCGGTGATCTACGAATCGCGCACCGACGAGCCGGTCACCGTCGTCGGGCCGACCGGCCCGATCCGGCACGCGCTGGCCGAGACCACCCGGATCTGCGACGGCTTGCGGGCCGACGAGATCCGGCACCGGCTCGCCCCGACCCGCGAACCGGATCTCGGTTTCGTCACCGCCGCCTACACCTGGGCGTCCACCGCGTCGCTGACCGAGGCGCTCGTCGCCGCGGAGGCCGCCGGCAAGGAACTCTCGCCCGGAGATTTCGTGCGGTGGTGCCGGCAGCTGATCGATCTGCTCGACCAGATCCGCACCTGCGCGGACGATCCGGAGCTCGCCCGCACCGCCGGCAAGGCGGTCGGGGCGGTGCGCCGC
>LATQ01000083.1 GCA_001017865.1 Rhodococcus sp. IITR03 | reverse complement strand
CGTCACGAGCAGTCGCGTGCACGCGACTCCCGCTGCGGCGAGCCGGGTGTGGAGCAGTTCGGCCAGTGCGCGACCGGCGAAGGCCGCGGCGTCGACCCGTTCCACCGGCGGGTCGCAGGGCCTGTTCGACCGTCAGGTCCGGAGGGATCGGCCGTCCCGACGGGGGACGTTCCGGCAGGCCCCGTGCGCTCCGGTGCGCAGCCACGACGTCCGCGTCGAAGCGTGACGCCACATCGATCGAGGACAACGCGGCGAACGCTCCGATGGTGCGGATACCGAGACGGCGCAACAGATCCACCGTGTCGGCCCGCCGAGGAGCCGCCAGCGCCGGTTCCACCGCGAGATACGAGACGGGCAGCGGCGCCAGGAACTCGGCGCCCCTCCCCGTCGGGACCAGCGCGTTCCGGCGCGCGGCGAGGACCGCGGTGGACAACTCGTCGGCGACACCGACCTGGCATTCCACGCCGGTCGCCGCGACCGCGTCGATCAGGCCTCCGCGGCGGCCTCCTCCGAGCCGAACCACCGGATCACACCGCGCGCGGCGAGGATCACCAGACCCGGGCGCAGCACCTCCACGCCCGGGGCCACCGCATCGATCGCGGCCACCACCGCCTCGAACGTCCGCGCTTCCAGGTCGGGATCCGAGCGGGCCACATGCAGTTCCGGGCAGCGGGCCTGCGCCTCACGTCGTCTCAGACCGCGCCGGACACCCGCGGACCGCGCCGAGGCCGAGCAGGCGACGACACGATTCGCCGAGACCACCGCCACCGGGACGGTCGCGGGCAACTCCGCGGCGGT
>LATQ01000084.1 GCA_001017865.1 Rhodococcus sp. IITR03 | reverse complement strand
CCCGCCGGGGCGCAGTCCTGGGGAGCGCCCGCGAACACCTGGCAGCAGCCGGCACACCGCCGCAGAACGGCCCGCAGAACGGCCCGCAGACAGGGAAGTCGACGCTGCCGTGGATCCTCGGCGGCGTCGGACTCGTCGTGGTGCTCGCCATCATCGGGATCCTCGCCGCGACGATGTTCGGCGGGAAGGTCCTCGACACCGAATCCACCCAGGCCGGCATCGCGAAGGTGCTCACCGAGTCGTACGGGGCCGGGCAGGTCGGCGACGTGCAGTGCCCCGGTGACCAGAAGGTCGAGGCCGGACACAGCTTCACGTGCGCGGTCACCGTGGACGGCCAGTTCCGGGAGGTGACCGTCACCGTCACCGACGACAACGGCACCTACGAGGTGGGCCGCCCCAACTGACCGGGGGGCGGTCAGCGGTCGGCCAGGGCCGCGACCAGCGCGGACACCGGCCGTTCCAGACCCCACCGCTGCGCCAGCGCGGTGAGCTGCTCCGGATCGGCCGGTGCCGCCGGCAACACATCCGAGCGGGACAGATCCACGTCCGCGTCGGTGGCGACCCGCACCACCGGCAGCGCCGCATCCAGATAGTCCGCCGCGGCGGCGAGTTTGACCCGCATGCCCTTCGCCAGCGACGTCGACTCGTCGAGCGCCGCCGCGCGCACCGCGTCGAGGGAGCCGTACTGCTGCAGCAACGACGCGGCGGTCTTCTCCCCGACACCCTTGACGCCCGGGAGTCCGTTGCGGTCGCCGCGCAGCGCCGCGAGTTCGGGCGTAGGCGGCGCCGGCCCGCTCG
>LATQ01000085.1 GCA_001017865.1 Rhodococcus sp. IITR03 | reverse complement strand
CTGGAAACGTCCTTTCTGCCGGGGCGCTCGTTCACCGGTCCGGACGACTTCAACCGGCAGTTGTCGGCCTGGTTGGCGGTGGCCAACACCCGCCGCAAACGGGTGCTCGGATGCGCCCCGGCCGACCGGATCGACGCCGACCGGCACGCGATGCTCACCCTTCCGCCGGTGCCTCCGACCACCGGATGGCGGTTTTCGACCCGGTTGGCCCGTGATCACTACATCCGGCTCGACGCCAACGACTATTCGGTGCATCCGGCGGTGATCGGCCGGCGCATCGAGGTGGCCGCCGACCTGGCACGGGTGCAGGTCCGCTGCGAGGGCACCGTCGTCGCCGACCACACCCGGGCGTGGGCCAAACACCAGACCATCTCCGATCCCGAGCACGTCAAAGCGGCTGCGGCCCTGCGTCGAGACCGCATGAGCGTGGTGCACCGGCCGGCCGAGACCGAGGTGCAGATCCGGGCCCTGAGCGACTACGACACCGCCCTGGGCATCGACGACTACGACGGAACGGTGGCGTGATGACGACCAACACCACAGCCTCGGAGCGGGACCTGACCGCGGAATTGAGTTTTCTCACCCGCGCCTTGAAGGCACCGACCCTGCGCGATGCGGCCGCACGGCTGATCGAGCGGGCCCGGTCCGAGAACTGGACCCACGAAGAGTTCCTCGTCGCATGCCTGCAGCGGGAGGTCTCGGCACGGGAAAGCCACGGCGGTGAATCGCGGATCCGATCGGCGCGGTTCCCGGCCCGCAAATCGTTGGAAGAGTTCGACTTCGATCACGCCCGCGGTCTCA
>LATQ01000086.1 GCA_001017865.1 Rhodococcus sp. IITR03 | reverse complement strand
ACGGGAGAGGGCGCCGCCGCGAGTGCGTCGGACCAGTGCCGGGCGGGGCCGGGCGGCGTCACGTCGTCCACCCGGGCGAGCACAGCGGAATCGGCGAACGCCCGATCCACGAGCAGTTCGCCGCTGATCCCGAGTTCGCCTTCCTGCGGATAGCCCAGGGTGAAGCCCACGGTGACCACGGCACGGGACCGGTCGCCGAGACCACCGGCGATCGGGTCGTCGAGACCGATGACCCCGACAGCGCCGGTGAGGGCACCGAGTTTGGCCTCGATGTAGTTCTCGATGCCGCCGTGCCAGTCGAGATGGTCCTCGGCGATGTTGAGCACGACGCCGGCCTCGGGCCGAACCGAGGGCGCCCAGTGCAGTTGGAAGGATGACAACTCGACGGCGAGGACGTCGGCCCGTGGCTCGTCGCGGCGCAGGGCGTCGAGCACGGGAAGACCGATGTTGCCGCACGCGACGCTGCCGAGACCGGCGGCTCGAGGATCGCGTGCAGCATCATGGTCGTGGTGGTCTTGCCGTTCGTCCCGGTGACCACCAGCCACCGACGGGCCGGTCCGTAGACCTCGGCGCGGTCGATGCGCCAGGACAGTTCGATGTCGCCCCAGATGGGGATCGCCGCGCCGGCCGCGCGCGAGAGCAGCGGGGCGTCGGGCGGGAATCCGGGACTCGTGACCACCAGGGCGAACTCTCGCAGCGCAGCGGCGGTCGTCGACGAGGCTTGTCGACGACGATCGTCCGGGCGCCGAGCGCCGCGCACTCGGCCACGTGCCCGCTCCGTTGGCGGTCGGGTTGACGGTG
>LATQ01000087.1 GCA_001017865.1 Rhodococcus sp. IITR03 | reverse complement strand
TCTCTCGGCCGAGCAGGTCGCGTTGCCCTCGTGCGCGACCTCCACGAGCCGGACGCCGGGCGGGACGCCGTCGAGCGCGCGACGCGTGGTGATCTCGGACTTCGACCGCAGGCGTCCCTCGTAGGACAGCTCGGACACCCGCGCGCACAGATCCGGGTGCATCCGCCAGGTCACCGGAAGGAAGTAGCCACGATCGGCGGGCAACGCCCCGTGCCTTCGGCGAGCCATCCGAGGGCGGACTCGTCCACGGGCTCGGTGGGTGCCCTGCGAGACCTGCGGCAGTTGGCGGGGATCGCCGAGCAGCAGCAGATTCGACGCCGCCGTGGCCACGGCGATGGTGTTGGCGAGGCAGAACTGACCGGCCTCGTCGACCACCAGCAGGTCGAGGCTGCCGGGCTCGATGCAGTTCGGATTCGTGAAGTCCCAGGCCGTTCCACCCACCACGTAACCGGTGGTGGAGGTACCGATATGGGCCGCAAGGGTCTTCGCGTCCGGGAAGGCGGTCCACGTCGGTTCGGGGCTCTGGCATTTCGCTTGGCGACCCGTTCCGGCGACACTCCCGCGGCGACGATGCCGGCCAGCATGTTCTCGACCACCGAATGCGACTGCGCGACCACGCCGACCCGCCAACCGTGCTCGTTCACGAGCGCCGCCACCACCCGGGCCCCGGTGTACGTCTTGCCGGTGCCGGGTGGTCCCTGCACCGCCAGGTACGAATTCTCCAGGGTGAGAACGGCCGTGACGATCGTGCCGGCCGCGTCGTCGCCGAGCGCCGGCAGCGCGGCACCGGGAGCGCAGTCG
>LATQ01000248.1 GCA_001017865.1 Rhodococcus sp. IITR03 | reverse complement strand
CGCCGGCGAGGTCGACGATCACAACCCGGCTTCATCCCTTCGACCGCGGCGGCGGTCACCAGGCGCGGCGCCGGGCGGCCCGGCACGAGCGTGGTGACGACGACGTCGAAGCCCTTGATGGCGTCTTCGAGCGCCTGCTGCTGCTGGGCCCGCTCGGCCTCGGTGAGCTCGCGTGCGTAGCCACCCTCACCGGCGGCGTCGATGCCGAGGTCGAGCCACTGGGCACCGACCGACCGGACCTGGTCGGCGACCTCGGGACGCACGTCGTATCCGGTGGTGCGGCCACCGAGACGCTTCGCCGTGGCGAGCGCCTGCAGACCCGCGACGCCCACACCGGCACCAGCACGGTCGCCGGCTTCACGGTGCCTGCGGCGGTGGTGAGCATCGGGAAGAAGCGCGTGGATTCGCTCGCCGCGACCAGCACGGCCTTGTAACCGGCGACGTTCGCCTGCGACGACAGGGCATCCATGACCTGCGCGCGGGAGATACGAGGAATGGCCTCGACGGCGTACGCCTCGACACCGGCCTGCGTCAGGGAGCCGATCTGGTTGTCGGCGTTGCGCGGGGCGAGGAAGCCGATCAGGCGCTGACCGGACTTCAGGCGTGCGATCTCGGCGTCGCTCGGCGGAGCGACCTTGACGACGATGTCGGCGGACCAGGCGTCGCCGACGGTCGCGCCGGCTTCCTTGTAAGCCGCATCCGGAATGAGCGCGCCCTGGCCGGCACCGGACTCGACGACGACGTCGAGCCCCTTGCCGATCAAGGAGGGCACGATCTTCGGTACGAGCGCGACCCGCCGTTCCCCGTCGTTCGTCTCACGAACCACGCCGACGGTCGGACGGCGGTGCGCTCCGCTCCCCGTGTTCGATCCTTCGGTACTCAATTCTTGACTCCTGCGTCGATGAAAGTGCGCGTCGTGCCGCGATCGGCGGCGAAAGATGCGTTATCGAAGGCCATGTGACGGCCCGTCATGCACTGAAAGGCTTAAGCAGACCTACCGTGCCCTCCCGTGACCTCGCAACCTGGTGAAATCATCTGAATCGAGTCCGAACAGCAAGATGGCGCAAGTTTGTGAGGCAGCTCACCTCACAAATGCCATTTTCCTCCGGTGAGCAAGAGCGTGGAGGACGATCGGAAACGGTCCCGGGAACGGGCCGGGAAACGGCCTCCGAAGCGAAAGAAGGCGGTGTGCAAACAGATTCGTTCCGCGTGTACCGATCGACGGTGTGTACCGATTCAGAACACTTCGGAATCGATTCAGATACCGCGTCGCCGAACGACATCTTTGCGCTCGTCCGGCAGGCGGCGTAAGGGGCTCTCATGAGTCACGACCGCGAGAAGGACCACGACGACGACCTCGGCGGCGACCCGGTCTGCTGGCTCCATCTCCTCTGCCCCGACTGCGGAGCGATGCTCACCTCCGAGGAGGAGCCGTGCCCGCGATGCGGCAGGGAGCACCCGATCCCGGATCCCTCCTGACCCGAGCACCTAACCTGGCCACATGAACGTGCCGGCCCCCGTCCTCGACCTCGCCCGCTCGGCCCGCCGCGTCGCCGTCCTCACCGGTGCCGGGATGTCCGCCGAGAGCGGTGTCCCCACCTTCCGCGACGCGCAGACCGGGTTGTGGGAGAACTTCGACGCCACCGCGCTCGCCACACCGGAGGCGTGGGCGGACGATCCGGCTACGGTCTGGGCCTGGTACCAGTGGCGGGTCGCGCTCGTCCGCCGGGTGCAGCCCAATGCCGGACACCTGGCGCTCGCCGACTGGGCACGGGCGGCCCACGTGCAGATCGTGACGCAGAACGTCGACGACCTCCACGAGCGGGCCGGAAGCTCCGAGGTCACCCATCTGCACGGAAGCCTGTTCGCCCCACGCTGCAGCAGGTGCGAGCGCGCCGTCGACCTTCCCGATCCGCCGGAGGATCCCGTCGCTCGTCTCGATCCGCCGTCGTGCCCCGCATGCGGAGGCGACGGGCGGCCGGGCGTCGTGTGGTTCGGCGAGATGTTGCCGCAGGAACCGTGGGAGACCGCGACCGAGTCCCTGCGTGATGCCGACCTGCTGCTCGTCGTCGGCACCTCGGGTGTCGTCTACCCGGCGGCGGCCTGCCGTCGCTCGCACGCAGTCACGGCGTACCGGTGGTGCAGATCGATCCACGCGAGACCGATCTGAGCGATCAGGTCGACCATGCCTGGCGCACCACTGCTGCCGTCGGTCTCCCCGCCCTCGTCGACACACTGGAGATCGGGGCCGACACACCGCGTTAAGGTGACCCGGTGAGTTCCTGTGTGTTCTGCGCCATAGCCGACGGCAGCGGTCCGGCGACACGGGTGTACGAGGACGACGAGGTCGTGGCCTTCCTCGACATCCGACCGATCGCGCGCGGGCACACCCTCGTGATCCCCCGCGTGCACACCGCACGCCTCGAGGAGCTCGATCCGGCGTCGGGTGCGGCAGTCTTCCGTGCCGGACAACGGATCGCCCGGGCGATGGCCCGTTCCGAACTCGCCACCGACGGAACCAATCTCGTCCTGAACGACGGACGAGCAGCCTTCCAGACCGTCTTCCACACCCATCTGCACCTCCTGCCCCGCTGGAACGGCGATCGTGTCCGGATGGGTATCGGTCTGGTCCGCCGTCGCCCCCACGACCCCGAGACCACCGCGGCGATCATCCGCGCCGGTCTCGAACGTCTCACCGCCGAGGAGCACCAGTGACATCACAGCCCGACACCACCCCCGACACCTCCGCTGCCGAGTTCCCGATCGACACGATCCGGCCGCTGCTGCTCGAGCAGTTCGCCGTGCTCGACGACCTGCTGGCGGGACTGACCGAGGACGAGTGGACGACCGCCACCTGCCTGCCGGGATGGACCGTCAAGGACATCACTGCGCATCTCATCGGCACCGAGTCGATGCTCGCGGGCATCGAGCTCCGCGCGTCGAACGCGACGTGCGCTCGTTCGACACGTGCGCAACGACATCGCGGCCTTCAACGAGTTGTGGGTGGAGTCGTTGCGTCCCGTCCCCGGCGCGGACGTGCTCGAGCGGTACCGCGAGATCGTCGCCCTGCGCACGGAGCAACTCGGCGCGATGACCCAGGAGGACTTCGGGAAACAGTCGAACACTCCCGTCGGGCCGGCACCGTACGGGCGCTTCATGCGGATCCGCGTGTTCGACTGCTGGCTCCACGAACTCGACATCTGCGACGCGCTCGGCAGGACGGGCAGCGAGGGCGGCCCGCGTGCCGAACTCGGATCCGCGGAGGTCTTCGGTGCGGTTCCGTTCATCGTCGGCAAGCGCGGCAAGGCCCCCGAGGGAGCGCGCATCACGCTCGAACTCACCGGTCCCCTCGCGCGCACCATCCACATCGAGGTGCACGGACGGGCCACCGAGGTGCCGGCCCTGTCCGAACCGGTCACGACCACGATCGCGATGGACTCCGGGTTGTTCGTTCGGCTCGCCGGTGGACGCGTGCGCGCCGAGGACCGGATCGAGGAGATCTCCCTCGGCGGCGACACCGAGGTCGGACGCCGCATCGTCGACAACCTCGCGTTCACGATCTGACGTCGTGCGGCTGTTCCTGTCCTCCTACCGGTTCGGCACCGATCCGGACGCCTTCGTCCGGTTGACGACGCCGGGCCGGATCGCGGTGATCGCGAACGCCGCCGACGCGTGGCCCGCCTCGGCCCGCACGGCGGCGGTCACGAGCGAGATGGGCCCGCTGCGGTCGCTCGGCTTCGAACCGGAGGAGGTGGATCTACGTGATCACCTCGACGATCCCGACTCGCTCCGGCGGCGCCTGTCGGACTTCACGTCCGTGTGGGTGCGCGGCGGCAACACTTTCGTCCTGCGAGCGCAATTGGCCCGCAGCGGAGGCGATACCGTGCTCACGGATCTGGTGAGCGACAACCGTCTCGTGTACGGGGGCTACAGCGCCGGGGCCTGTGTCGCCACACCGTCGCTGCGCGGCATCGAGTTCTCCGACGACCCCGACGAGGTCGCCGCGACCTGCGGTGTCCCGGTGGTGTGGGACGGACTCGGCTGGGTCGAACACGCGATCGTGCCGCACGCCGGTGACTCGATGCTGGCCGACGACGGGATACGGCAGACCCTGCGCTACCTGCGCGAGCACGACGTCGAACACGTGGCGTTGACCGACGACGACGCGATCGTCGTCGACACTCCTCCCGGTCACGCCCCGAGTACGGTGAGATCATGACGCAGAACATCGACGGCACCGAACCCCGGATCGAGCACGACGCCGACAAGGCCCGTTTCGCGCTCTATCTCGCGACGACCTCGCGGCCTACGCCGACTACACGCAGCACGGCGACCTGCGGGACTTCGACCACACCGTCACCGACCCGCAGTTCCGCGGCAAGGGCCTCGCCGGGATCGTGGTGAAGCACGCCCTCGACGAGACCAGGAAGCAGGGACTGAAGATCGGTACGTCCTGCTCGTACGTCGAGAAGTTCGTCTCCGAACATCCCGAATACCGCAACTGATCCGTCACACCTGCACGTCGCGGCGGCGGAAACCGACGATCGCCGCTGCGACGAGCAGCACCGCCGCAACCGCCGGGACGATCAGCGGCATCACCGTCACCCCCTCTGCGGGCACCAGCGGGACATGCGAGAACGGCGACAGTGCGACGAGTTCGTCGGGGAGGTTCAGCATCTCGCCGAGCCACGCGACGAACACCATCCACACCACGAGCACCCACACGAGCCGGTGGCACGCGGCACGCAGCCCAGCAGCGCGAACGCCACGGCGACCACGAGGATCGCAGCCGGCGCGTAGGCCAGGGACGCCGCGATCATCCGCGGCATCCACCCCCAGTCGCCCACCGCGAGCGCGACCCCCAGTCCGGTCGCAGCACCGGAGACGAGCAGCGCCACGACCAACTGGACGACGATCACGCCGAGTGCCGCGAACAGCCATGCGCTGCGCGCCGTTCCGGTGACGATCACGAGACCGGAACGTCCACCGTCCTCCTCGCTGCGCATCCGCATCACGCCGGACACACCGAAGGCGGTGGCGCCGAGAGCGAGGAACATCAGCATCATCCCGGAGAATGAGGCGGTGAGGGCGTCGGGGTCCACGCCGACCATGTCCAGCACCTGCGGCATCTCGTCAATGAGGTCCTCGACGGAGCTGGCGAGAGCGCCCATCGCGACGCCGAACAGGACCAGTCCCGTCAGCCAGCCCACGAAGGCTCCGCGCAGCAGG
This sequence comes from Rhodococcus sp. IITR03, assembly GCA_001017865.1. The sequence goes on along the minus strand of LATQ01000248.1, from coordinate 10,560 downwards.
CGGCGGATCAGACCGACCGGACCGAGCAACGCGGAATTTGCCTCGGCGGGTCCGGGTTTCGGTGCCCGCAGTCCGGCTCCGAGGTCGCGGCGCGCGACAGTGCGACGGCGACGGTGAGCAGCACGACCGTCGTGGCGACGGACAACAACAGCGGCCACCACCGCTCGTCGACGTAGAGCCGGGTCTGCTGGGCCCAGGCGATCGGCGAGAGCCACGACAGCCACGAGCCGGTCGACTCGATGATGTCGCCGCGCCGCGGACGAAGAAGGCCGCAGCGAGCACTGCGAGCGCGGTACCCGTGGCCGAGCGGGAGTGTTCGCCGAACTGGGCGGTCACTGCCGCGACCGCACCGAAGAGCACCCCGGTGACGGCGGAGGCCACACCGAAGGCGACCGAGCCGACGACATCGAGCCCGCCTGCGATGAGCGCGACGGTGATACCGGTGCCCACGATGAGGTTCGCGACCGAGACCAGCATCAGGCGGCCGCCGGCGGAGCATAGGCCCCGACGGGCAGCGCCCGCAGAAGTTCGAGCCGGCCGGATTCCTCCTGCGCCCGGGTGTGCCGCACGACGAGCAGGATGCTCATGATCGCGGTCGCGACGAAGACGGTCAGGCTCAGTTCGTTCGCGGTCATCGCCCCGAGCGTGTAGTTGTCGATCCCGTAGGCCGGGCCCGTCATGAGTACGGCAGCCGGATTCTCCAGCAGGGCAGCACGGGCCTGACGGGAGGCCTCGTCGGGATAGACCGCGGCCAGGCTGAGGACGGTCGACCACACCGTGAAGGCGAGCGCGAGGGTCCAGACGGTGATGCGCACGCGGTCCAGCCGCAGGTAGAGCCGCAGCAGGGTGCCGAGCCCGGTGAACGGTGCCGCGGACGTCGCGGAGGTACCGCTCGGGGTCGGTACAGCTGTCGGTGTCGTCGTGGTCATCGTGAGGACACCTCCTCCACCGCACCGGCGCCGTTCCCGTCACCGGTGTCGAAGGTGTCGCCGTAGTGCCGCATGAACAGCTCTTCGAGCGACGGGGGCGTGATGGTGAGGTTCTCGACGCCGAGTCCGGCGAGTTCCTGCAGGACCGGGGCGAGGGCGGTGTTGTCGACGTCGAACGCGAGCCGGCGTCGTCGGCGTAGAGGTCGTGGACCCCGGAGAGCCGCCCAGTCGCTCGGCAGGGGCACTCGTGGTGGCCCGCACGGACGAGCGCGTCAGGTGCCGCAACTGCGCGAGGGTGCCGGTCTCGACGTCGCGCCCGGCCCGGATGATCGTCACCGTGTCGCAGAGCTTCTCGACCTCGGCGAGGATGTGGCTGGACAACAGGACGGTCGCGCCGCGGTCGCGGAGCCCTCGCACCTCTCGGTGAACACCGCCTCCATGAGCGGGTCGAGACCCGAGGTGGGTTCGTCGAGCAGGTAGAGCTCGGCGTCCGATGCGAGTGCGGCGACGAGTGCGACCTTCTGCCGGTTGCCCTTCGAATAGGTGCGGGCCTTCTTCGTCGGATCGAGTTCGAACCGCTCGAGGAGTTCGGCGCGACGACGCGTGCGGACCTCGCCCCCGCGGATGCGGGTGAGGACGTCGATGATCTCGCCACCGGTGAGGGTGGGCCACAGGTTCGTGTCGCCGGGCACGTACGCGAGCCGGCGGTGGATCGCGACGGCGTCGGTCCACGGGTCGAGTCCGAGGACGCGGACGGTGCCGGAATCGGCACGCAGCATTCCGAGCAGCACGCGGATCGCTGTGGACTTGCCGGCGCCGTTCGGTCCGAGGAATCCGGCGACGGTACCGCGTTCGACGGTCATCGAGAAGCCGTCGAGGGCTCTCGTGGTTCCGAATGTCTTGACGACGTCGCGGATTTCGATGATCTGGGTGTCCATCTTTCCTCCGTCAGGAGTCGGGGGGTGCCTTCCGTGCTGCCAGAAATGCCTCGAGGAGCGTCGAGTCCGTCAGCAACGGCTCGGTGTAGAGCTCGAGCATCGGCAGCATGAGGCGCTCGGTGTAGGAACGCAGCCTGGCAGGAAACGTCTCGAGATCGAGATACTCGTCCGGACCCGGAAGGTCCATGAGCACGGCGCCGACGCTGAACGAGATGAGGGCGCGTGCTCGTTCGGAGGGGAACCGGCTGGGCCGCACGGTTCCGGCAGCCACCGCCTCTTCGAGATATGCCTCGGTGTCGGCGACGAGTCGGTCGAGGAAGTCGGCGGCGGGTGCACCGCCGGCCCGGAGGGTGCGGAAGAGATAGCGACCGTGGTCGCGTAGTTCTCGATGTGCTCCATCTGGTCGTTCAGCGCGGCCGGCCCGGCCTGCGGGTCGAGGACGGCACTCTTCGCCTGCCGGATCCCGTCGAGCACGTACCGGTCGCAGTGTTCCTTCAATCCGGCGCGGGATCCGAAGTGATGCACGATCAGCGAAGCGCTGACGCCGCACTCTGCGGCGATGGTGCGTAGTGGCACGCCGACGCCGTACGCGGCGATGCACCGGATCGCGGCGTCGCGGATCCGTGCACGGGTGGTGAGGTCTTCACCGGCGACGGTTGAACGCACGTTTCAAGCGTTGCACACGTGTTCAACCGGATCAACGCACGGAATGTGTCATCGAAGGGTGTACCGCCGGTACTTGCAGATGTGCTCGGCGCTTCGGGGTGCGCTCAGGTGAAGGCCATGACCTGACTGCCCCAGACCCGGCGCATCTCGCCGTCCGGATCCGACTCGACCCTGTCCGTGGAGTCGATGAGCAGGGTCGAACGTTCCTCCACCTCGTACTGCGGCCAGTGCTTCGAGCCGTCCAGCGCCGCCGGCACGCCGTGGTGCGCGAACGCGAGCCAGCGCCGCTGCACACGCCCGGAGACCTCCCCGGCGGACCTGCGGCCGCCGAGCCAGAAGGTCGGATCCCGACCGAGGGTGCCGAAATTACCGAATACGTAAGGTAATTCGGTTGCGTGCCCGGCACCGATCCGCGCAGCCTTGAGCATCGGGGTGGCGTGGTCGAAGCGGTACACCCAGGTCGGCGAATGCGCGCTGTGCGCTTCGGCGACCCACAGCACCGGCATCCGGAAACCGGCATCGCGCGAGAGTGCATCGCTCCGGCGGGTTTGGGCAGGTCGGGATACGCCGCGACGATCTCGGCGAGACGCTCGGGAGGCAGATCCGTCCGGTCGTCGGCCAGCGCTTGAACATCGCTTGCACGGCCGTATCGTTCACGGGCATCAACGGCGACTTCATGAAGCGGAAGATCGACGGCTCGTCCTTGTTCGAGCCGATGATCAGCGGGATCCGGTGCGACAGCCCCTTCTGGAAGGCAGCGACCGGATACTTCGGCACCAGGTCGCGATCGACGACCGGGGTCATGGCGAGCGTTCCCGGCACCTTCGTGGGGGTCTCGGCGACGAGCACTTCCGACGCCTCGACCAGTGTGTCGGTCGACATCGTGAGCAGTTCGGCGGCTCGGGACGGCGGTAGGTCGAGGATCTCGAGGAAGCGCTGCGCGACCGTCGCGGCACGTTCGCTGCCGTACACCGAGGTGGCGGGCGGCGACTGGGCGATCGCGCGATGGAAGAAGCCTTCGGCCTTCGGGACCGTCATGAGTGTGGTGACCGACCCCGCACCGGACGATTCCCCGAAGAGCGTGACGCAGTCCGGATCGCCCCCGAAGTCGGCGATGCAGTCGCGCACCCACTCGAGGGCGGCGATCTGGTCCCGGAGACCGACGTTGGATTCGAAGGTGGCATCGGGTGTGGAGAACGACGACAGATCGAGGAAACCGAGCGCACCGAGCCGGTAGTTGATCGTGACGACCACGACATCGCCGCTCTCGCACAGGATTCGGCCGTCGTAGATCTTCTGACCCGAGTATCCGATGATGTAGGCGCCCCCGTGGATCCAGACCATGACGGGGCGGCGGCGGCCGTCGGGCGGCGGCGCCAGATGTTGAGCGAGAGACAGTCCTCGCTCAACGTCATCTCGGGTTCGATCCCGATCGGACTCTGCCGACTCTGCGGAGCGATCGGTCCGAATCGTGCGCCGTCGAGGACGCCGTCCCACGGTTCCGGTGGTAACGGCGACCGGAACCGCCGGGAACCGGTCGGGGCCGCGTACGGGATGCCCTTCCAGACGTAGACCCCGCCGTCGCGATATCCGCGGACCTCGCCGTATTTGCAGGCGACGGTGAGCGTGTCGTCCTCCACGTGGCCTCCCACCCCGGTCGGTACCGCCGTGCAGTACCGTTCACTTCGTTCGTCGACCTACCGATTCGATGATGGTGGATGCCGGGTCGGTTGTCAGCCGGCTGCGGAGAGAGGTTCGGGGGCCACACAGTCGACGAGATCGATCACGAGTGCGTCGAGTACGTCGCGCAGGTCGCCGCGCGCCGAGTCGGCGAGCGCCGGGAAGACGGTCGCGAGCGCGATGGGCACGAGCGAGGCCTTTCCGAGCAGGATCCCCATGGCCGCATCGAGCTTGACGACCTCGTCGTGCAGCCGGGCGTAGGTGGTGGTGTCCACGCCGTGCGCCACGGCGATCCGGTCGGGCTCGCATGCCGCGGCGTCCGCCACCATCCGGGGCAGGTTCTCCGCGGTGATCTCGTCGGCACTCATGCTTGCAACGTCGAATTTACGCAACATCTCGCCTTCGTTCGTCCCCCAGGAGCGACGCCGGGCCGCGCGCCGCAGTCGAAACATACAGTCAGTGTGGCCCGAAAAGTACGGAATGTGTAGAAGGTCCGGAAAACTTTTTGCACTGCCGGTACCTGACAGAAGGTACATCGCCGAGAACCCACCTTCACCCGGAATCATCACCCTGAGACCAGGACCACAACGATTGCTCCGCGAACCCTCGCGACCTGGATGAACGGGCGTATCCTCGTAAATCCGAAGTCCGTGCAGCCACCCCGACCGGGTCCGACCACGACTCCGGGCAGACCGAGGAGGTGCCGGTCGTGAGCGTCGCCCACGCCGAGTTGCTCCCTCTGCCCGCGCACCGCGCCACGACGCGCGAGTTCGCGGGGGTGAGCACTCAGTCCCGTGCCCTGTCCTTCTCCGTGCGTCGTACCGTGCGGCCGTTCATCGAGGCGTGGTCGTACGCGCCGACCCTCCCCTGGCCGGCGTCGGTGATCGACCGCCTCGCGTTCCCACTCGTGCCGGTACCCGGCACACACCGCCGGCGGTCGATCTCCCGACGTGCCCGGCGGAACTGCTGTGGCTCCGGGTGCCGCACCCCCGGCCGCACAGGTCGGTACGGACGGCACCGCCGTCCGGGCCAATATCGACAGCACCGCCGTCCTGTACCTGCACGGTGGCGCATTCCTGTGCTGCGGGCTCACCACGCACCGCCATCTGGTCTCCCGCATCTCCGCCGCAACCGGCGCGCCGGTTCTGGCGGTCGGTTACCGCATGCTGCCCCACCATCCGATCCGGCGCGCGGTCGAGGACGGGCTCGACGGATTGCGCTGGCTCGTGGCACACGGCTACCCGGTCGAGCGTGTCGTGATCGCCGGGGACTCCGCGGGTGGCTTCCTCACCTTCGCCGTCGCCCACGAAGCCGTACGCCTCGGCATCGGGCCGTCCGGCCGGCACCGTCGCCCTGTCACCCCTCACCGATCTCGACCCGCGGGGCAAGCTCGACCATCCCCAATTCGCACCGGTGCGCCGTCTTCCCCACGACGCGCCGTCGGCGTCCTGTCGACCCTCGTCGATCGCGCCGAGCGCCTCGGTGGCGAAGGCGCCGAGCCGGTCGCCTCCCCCGTCGATCTCGACCTGTCCGAGATGCCTCCCGCACTCATCCAGACCGGATCCGAGGAGATGACCTACGTCGACGCCGAGCTGATGGCCCGGCGGCTGCAACTCGCCGGCGTCTCCACCGAACTCCAGGTGTGGGAGAAACAGGTGCACGTCTTCCAGGCCGCGGCGGGGATCGTCCCGGAGAGCGGCCGCGCGCTCGCCGAAATCGGCCGCTTCGTGCGTGAACTGCGGTGAGACCCGCTCCCGACGCCATTGCCCTCGAGCCCGCCCCGGCGAGCACGGTCATATCGAGACCCGGATCGCATAGTCCGCCACGGCATCCGTGGTGCATTCGGGTGTTCCGGCCGGTACGACGACGGGCCACACGGACGGATCGGCCGACCGTCCTGCGGGGATGCGGGCCGGCAGGGTCCGGACGAGACGGATGATGGCGTCGATCATGCGTCGATGGTCGGGCACCTCCGGACGGATCGACACGGTTTCGTTCACCGGGATCGGAACACCTCGGCGGGCCGTCGCAGGCCGAGAACCGTGCGCTTGGGCAAGCCGTCGCTCGTGCGACCCAGCGGAGGAATGCCTGTCGGTGCCGGCGACTAGTCTTTCTCTCGGCTCGACCGCACAGAGAAGGGGGTCCGATCATGGCCGACGCGCAGACCCGGTTCGACCAGGACGTCGACGCGGCCTGGCGCGAGTTCCGCACGCGCCTGGCCGACCATGTCGCGGCCATGTGCGACGGCGACGGCCTGGTCCTCGAACCCTTCACCGACGAGGCCGGTGGCCCTGCCGGGCCGTGCGTGCAGTTCTACGCGTGGGGAGACCGGCTCGTCCGCTGCGAGGTCCCGTCCAACGCACACCTCGCCCCCGACCGGCACCTCACCCCGGTCGACGAGCAGATGCTCCTCGAACTCGGGCTGCAGGCGCCCTCCCGCGGACCGGACGATCCGGAGGACGGCGGATCCCCGGCGTTCTGGATCGATCGTCCTGGCAGCTGGGCCGATCAGCTCGCCGTCATCGCCGTGCGTGCACTTCGTTCGGTGTGGGGTGTTCCCCACCCCCTCTTCCTGCGGGCCGAGACGTTCGGAACGGAGCGCTCGGTCACCGAGCTCACCTCGTTCCTCGTGCCCGAGACACCCCAGGCGGACCGCACCCAGGCCCCGGAGGTCCCGCTCGCGGTCGTCCCCACCGGCGACGACCATGTGCGCGAACTGATCGAATCCACCCTGCACGAGCGGATCGACGATCTGCCGCCTGGGACGAGGACGGCGATCTCGTCCTGCGGATCGCCGGAGTGCTGGTGTTCGTCGGTGTCGGCCCCGGAGGCGGCACCGTCGACCTGTTCGCACCGATCGTCCATTCCATCACCGGACGCACGCGGGCCGCCGAGATCTGCGTCGACCTCAACCGCCGGTGGCCGCACCTGAAGTTCGTGCTGGTCGACGACCGCCTCGCGATCGTCGACCGTGTTCCGGCCGCGCCGTTCGCCCCGGCGCACCTGCTCGGATCGCTCGAGACCATCACTCAGTTCCTCGACACCGTCGACAGTTCGTTCGCCACCCACATCGGTGGCTCGCTGCTGCGCGATCAGGGATTCGACGGGGCGACGGGCGGTGCGACCGATCCGCCTGGGGCGACGTCTCGCAGTTACCCGACGCCGAGGACGATCTGCCGGTGGCCCTGCTCGCGGTGCGCGACTTCCATCTCGACGGCGCGACCGATGTCGCCGCGAGCACCGTCGCGGCGATCGGCGATCGCAATCCCGAACAGTTGCGGCGGTTCCTCACCATCAGCACCGAACTGCAGGTGTGGTGGGACGGCGAGTCGCAGACCCGCGAGGCAGCGCTCAACACCGACGGTGCTCGGGAGGCACGGGCTCGGGCACTCGAATGGGAGGCGACGAGCCGCTCGCTCGCGGAGGCCCTGCAGTTCCTCGAACAGGGCGAGGGCACCGACTCGGCCGGATCGCGCGCATCGAGATCGAGCGCCGGCCGTGAGGCGTCGCCCGAGCAGCCCGCACTGTTCGACAACCCCGACGAACCGACCCTCTTCGACGGCTTCGGTGATTACTCCTGAGCTGATCCCGCTCGGGACACGGCGCGACGGAGCGCGTCGACAGCGGCGTTGTCGAAGCCGACGAGTACGACGGTCTCCACATCCGTCTGCGTCTCCCGGATGGTGGTGACGGCCTGCAGGGCGGCGTCGTCGAGCGGCCAGCCGTAGACGCCGGCCGAGACGAGCGGGGACGACACCGTGCGGGCGCCGAGGTCCTGCGCGACGAGCAGACTGTTGCGGTACGCCGAACGCAGGATCCCGGATCGGTCCTCGTGCGCCGACCACACCGGGCCCACGGTGTGGATCACCCATCGCGCCGGGAGACGCCCCGCGGGAGTCGCCACCGCACGGCCCGGTTCGAGTCCGTCGGGTAGCGAGGTCGCGCGGAGTTCGCGGCAGGCCGCGAGGATCTCCGGGCCGCCCGCCCGGTGGATCGCACCGTCCACTCCTCCGCCCCCGAGCAGGGAGGAGTTCGCGGCGTTGACGATCGCATCCACCGCGATGGTGGTGATGTCGCCGTGCGCGATGTCGAGAGCGGTCACGCTGTCGACCATATGTTCCGCGCGCTGCCCCCGAGTCGTTTTGCTGGCATGATTCAGGACCGTGACGTCCTCGGCGAAGCTGCGCGAACTGGCCGGAAAGCACGGCATCACCACCACCTACACGGGATGGGGTGGACGCGACCACGATGTCTCCGACGAGACGTTGCGGCGCGTACTCGCCGCGCTCGACGTCCCGGCCGGACGGACGACGAGGTCGTGGCATCGATCGCCGACTTCGACGACCGCCCGTGGCGCTGCATGCTCCCGCCCGCGCTCGTGGTCGTCGAGGGCGACGACCGGACGTTCCCGGTGCACGTGCCGCACGGCGACCCGGTGTCGGTGTGGGTCGTTGCCGAGGACGGGGCGGAGGTCGACGTCGAGCAGCTCGACGTGTGGGTGGACCCGCGGACCGTCGACGGCCGGCTCGTGGGCCGCGCGACCTTCGCCGTTCCTCGACTGCCCCTCGGCTGGCATGTCGTGCACGCCCGCAGCAACGACATCGAGACCACCGCGGTCCTGGTCGTGACCCCGCGCCGGTTGTCCACCGCCGACCGGCTGCTCGAGAAGAAGCGCTGGGGTCTTGCGGCCCAGATCTATTCGGTGCGCAGCCGCCGGTCGTGGGGCATCGGTGATTTCGCCGACCTGGCCGATCTGGCGGCGATCACGGCCGGTTACGGCGGCGACTTCGTCCTGATCAACCCCGTGCACGCGGCCGAGCCCGTGCCGCCGCACGAACCGTCGCCCTACCTGCCGTCGTCGCGGCGTTTCGTCGACCCGCTGTACCTGCGTATCGAGGACATCCCGGAGTTGGCCTACCTCCCCGCGAAACACCGCAAGGAACTCGACGAGCACGCGCAGCGCGCGGCGAAGGCGAACCGGAAGGCACGGCGTCTCGACCGGGATGCGACCTTCCGCGCGAAACTCGACGTCCTCGAGCGCGTGTACCGGGTGCCACTCGGCCCCGCTCGACGCGCACGGTACGAGGCGTTCTGCGCCGAGGGTGGGCAGGCGCTCGACGACTTCGCGCTGTACGGCGCAGTACGAGAAGTTCGGCGACCGCGCCGACCGGTGGGCGTCGCGCGCCCCGAGCCCCGACGACCCGAAGGTCGCCCGGTTGCGCGAGCGACTGGCCTCGCGGATCGACTTCCACCGGTGGCTGCAGTGGTTGTGCGACGAGCAGCTCGCGAACGCCCAAACCGCTTCGCTCGCAGCCGGTTCCGATATCGGCATCGTGCACGACCTCGCGGTGGGTGTCGGCCCGCACGGCGCCGACGCCTGGACACTGGGCGACGCGCTGGCGTCGGGCGTCACGGTGGGCGCCCCCGCCGACGACTTCAACCGCAACGGTCAGAACTGGAATCAGCCGCCGTGGCGGCCGGATCGTCTTGCGGAGCTGGGATACATCCCCTTCCGCGATGTGGTGCGCTCGGCGTTGCGGCACGCGGGCGGTGTCCGGGCCGATCACATCCTGGGACTGTTCCGCACCTGGTGGGTGCCGGAGGGGATGTCGCCTGCCGACGGCGCGTACGTCCGCAGCGACCACGAGGCACTCGTCGGCATCCTGGCGCTCGAGGCGCATCGCGCCGGCGCCGTGGTCGTGGGTGAGGACCTCGGGGTCTTCGAGGAGTGGGTGCAGGAGTATCTTGCCGAGCGCGGCATCGCCGGGACGTCGATCCTGTGGTTCGAACGCGACGAGGACTCCCCGCGCGGCCGGAGACCTACCGCCCCCTGTGCCTGACCTCGGTGACCACACACGACCTCGCGCCCACGGCGGGATATCTGGCGGGCGACCACATCCGGCTGCGGTCGGAGCTCGGTCTGCTCGAGGGCGACCTCGACGCCGAACTGACCGATGCGGCCGCCGAACGCGACTCCGTTCTGGCGCTCGCGGTCGAACGGGGTCTGCTCGACGAAGGCGAGACCGACGTCGATCGCCAGGTCGAGGCACTGCACCGGCTGATCGCGGCGAGTCCGTCTGCGCTGCTGGGTGTTTCGTTGGCGGATGCGACCGGTGAGCGACGCAGCCAGAACCAGCCGGGCACCGTCGACGAGTATCCGAACTGGCGGGTTCCGCTCGCCGATGCCCGCGGCAAGGTCGTGCTCGTCGAGGATCTCGTCGACCACGACGGATTCGCGAGACTGGCCCGTGCGGTCTCCGGAGACACCTCACCGGTGGAGTGACATCACACGAAGGCTGCGGCGCGATCGCGATGTCGGATCGGCGGCGCGGCTCGACGTCGCACCC
>LATQ01000088.1 GCA_001017865.1 Rhodococcus sp. IITR03 | reverse complement strand
CGCGGGGGTGCGGTGGGCGGGCTTGGCGCGGGGAGGTGTCGCCGATCAGGCACGCAGCGGGGCGAGGGTGTCGCCCGCGACGTGCCCGCTCCACACCAGCTCCCACAGGCGTCGGCGACCGTCGTGTCGCTCGCCGTGGTGTGGAGGGCGGTGACGGCGTCGACGAGTTGCCGGAAGAAGTACGCGCCGCCGCCCGAGAGCGAGTCGAGGATCGCCCGGTGCACCGTCGAGCTCGATGTCGTCGACAGGGGTCAGGCTCACCGGAGCCAGATCGGCCGGATGCAGCGCCACCCAGCCGTCCTTCCCGGAGATGGATCCGGTGCCCGACCACAGGACCTCGCCGGTCGTGGTGAGTTCGTCGAGCATCGTCGGGGTGTAGTCGCGCACGCGGGGAGCGAGGATCAGCGGTTCGAGGGCGCTCGCGGGCACCGGTACCCCGGCGAGTTGTTCGACGACGGTGAGAACACCGTCGATGCCGTAGAGCGCGCTCGTGCCCGGGCCGGTGCGAGGTGGTGCCAGTCGGGCAGGAATCGTCCGAGGGTCGTGGTGCTGACGGGTTCGACGTCCTGCCGGGCGGCGGCGAGCGACCGGCGCCGCAGCCTTCGGAGCACCTCCGTGTCGCACCATTCCGATCCGCTCGCACCCGGGCGGAATTCGCCTGCCGTGACGCGCTTCTCGGACGCGAGCCGGCCGAGGACGGATTCGACGACCGCCGTGCCAGTCCGAACCGGGCGGCGGCTGCGCGGTGGTGAACGGGCGTGGGTACGGGCGTGCCGGGCGATCAGATCGCCGAGCGGGTCGGGGACG
>LATQ01000634.1 GCA_001017865.1 Rhodococcus sp. IITR03 | reverse complement strand
CCCGCGGCGGCGAGCACCGAACGTGTCGACCGCGAGAGCACGACGGCCACACGGTCTTCCGTGCCGATGCCCCGCTCGATCAGCGTCCACGCGAGCGGGCGTGCCGCGGTGCGGATCTCGACGGCCTGTCCACCGGGTTCGGTCACGCAGGTTGGCGACCGGTCGATGACCTCAGCGAAGGTCGCCTCCGGGCCGGGTTCGGCCGGTTCGACGGAAAGGGTGCCGAGGTCGAGGTCGCCGACGGGCAGCGACGGATGCTGCGCGACCTGCTCGAGCACTCCGCTCAGGCGGGTCACCCAGCGGGCGATGGTGTCGTCGTCGAACAGTTTCGTGTCGTAGACGAGGCGGCCGGTGAGCGATCCGTCGCGCAGTTCGCGCAGCGAGATCTCGAGGTCGAATCGTGCCTGCGACGAGGCGATCTCCTGCGGTCGCACGGTGAGGCCGGGCAGTTCGAGGTCGGGCACGTCCACGTTGTCGTAGGCGAGCATCACGTGGAAGGGCGAGAAACCGAGGGCGTCGACGACGTAGTCGAACGGCACGGTGGCGTGCGCGAAGGCGTCGAGGTCGGTGTCGCGGGCCTGCGCGAGCAGCGACGTGAACGGCTGCGCCGGGTCGACATTCGTCCGCAGGGTGACGGTGCCGACGAACATGCCGACGAGCGCGTCGAGGTCGGGATGGTCGCGACCGGCCGTTCCGGTGCCGATGGCGATGTCGTGCCCGGAGGTCCAGGCGGCGAGCCACACGGCGACGGCGGCGTGCACGGCCATGAAGGTGGTGGCGTCGTGCGCGGCGGCAGGGACCGCAGTGCCGCGACC
>LATQ01000089.1 GCA_001017865.1 Rhodococcus sp. IITR03 | reverse complement strand
CCCCGGCCGGTCGACGACCTGCGCGGGCGGCGGCTCGGTTCCGTCGTCGAGACGTGTGTGCTCGCGCACCGGTCCCTCGGCGCGCGCGGCGGCCGAGAACAACTCGTCCTGCACCGCGTCGCGGGTGTACCGCGACATCGCGGGTTCGGAGCGGGTGAGGCGCACGCCGACCCCGGCCGCGAACGACCAGTCGATCGCGTCGCCGAGTGCCCGCTCCTTGCCGGTCATCGGCAACCGCACTCACGGAGTACCGACGCCACGGCGTCGAGGGCGGGCCGGGCCTCGCTCGGGGACCTGCCGTTGGAGAGCAGCGCGAACGACAGCACGCGGCCGTCGGAGTCGACGACGTATCCGGCGAGTCCGTTGACCTCGGTGAGCGTGCCGGTCTTCGCCCGCACCCATCCGGCTCCGGCACGGGTCGTGGTGCCGTAGCGATCGGCGAGCGTGCCGGTCGCTCCGGCGACGGGAAGATAGTCGAGCATGGGCCGCAGCTCCGTCCTGTCCGGTCCGGCCGCCTCCGAGATCACGCGATCGAGCGTGCGAGCGGGGATCCGGTTCTCGACCGAGAGCCCGCTGACGTCGCGCAACGTCACTCCGGTGACGTCCAGACCCGCTTGCTGCAGGGTACCGGTCACAGCCTTCGTCGTGCCCTCGAACGAGTGCTCGTTGCCGGTCGCGACCGCGACCTCCCGTCCGATCGTCTCCGCGAGGACGTTGTCGGATCGACGCAGCATCTGGCCGAGACGCACGGTGAGCGGCGCGACTGGACCGACGCATGGGGCGCCGCGCCCGGCGAGGCGGACCCGGGCGCG
>LATQ01000090.1 GCA_001017865.1 Rhodococcus sp. IITR03 | reverse complement strand
CCCGATGGACGCCTCCGCCGGCATTTCCTTAAACAAGCGATCATGCGCAGATCTCAATCAGCGGTCCGAGGTGTCCAGACAGGTCGGGTGGCCAGTCCTTTCAAGCCCCACTCGAGAGTGGGCAAACCTTATGCAGCCTCGCCCGGCCCGCCCGGGTTACAGCTCAACGTAACTCTCACGAAGTAACTGCACCTACGAACTTAAGGACCTCATGCAACTCGAACACACACTGTCCGTTCCCGCCCCGGTCGACGAGGTGTGGACCGCCCTGCTGAATCCGGAGAAGGTTGCGCCGTGCATGCCGGGCGCGACGCTCACCGGGGTCGACGGCGACACGTTCACCGGGACCGTCAAGGTGAAGCTCGGACCGGTGGCGCTCACGTTCAAGGGCACCGGCGTGTACGTCGAGAAGGACGAGAGCGCCCGCCGGGCGGTCATCGAAGCCAATGCGAAGGACACCCGGGGCAACGGCACGGTGGCCGCGACCATCACCGTCACCCTCACCGGCGACGGCGACCGCACCGACGGCATCGTGAACACCGACATGAAGATCACCGGCAAGCCCGCCCAGTTCGGACGAGGATGATCTCGGATGTCGGTGGGAAGATCCTCGAACAGTTCGCGGACTGCCTGTCGAAGAAGCTCGGACCCGAAGCGGCGGCCTCCTCCACGTCCTCCTCCGCGGCGACCGCTGAGGCAGCCGAGTCGCAGCCCAACGAATCCGTGCCGGCGAGCCCGCCGCTCACCGCCGCAGGTTCGGGCGACGAGCCTGCCGGTGGAGCATTCGTCGGGCCCGCGCCGGGGACGACGACTCC
>LATQ01000657.1 GCA_001017865.1 Rhodococcus sp. IITR03 | reverse complement strand
GGGAACCGCTGCGGCGCTGGCGAGCCGTCTGGCCTGCAGCGGCACGCGTCCGCCCGGCCGGCAACGACGTGCGGCTGGCCAAGAGCTCGCTGAGCTTCATCGACGGATCCACCGAACTGTTCGCCGGCCTGCTCTCCGGCGCGACCATGGTTCTCGCGGACGATACGGCCTCCCGCGACGCCGGGGCCCTCGCCGATCTCGTCGCCCGGCACCGCGTCCGGATGCTCACCGCCGTGCCGAGCCTCGCCGAGGCCCTCGTGGCCCTGAGCCCCGAGGCCGCGGAACTCGTCGGACACGTTGGTTCCTCAGCGGAGAACCCCTCGGCACGAGCGTGATCGCGGCGCTGCCGGGCGCGCGGGTGATCAACTCGTACGGTTCGTCGGAGGTCGCCGTGCGACGTCACGATCTGGACGGCGCCGGATCCCGGCGTCGACCGCGTCCGCATCGGTGCCCCCGTCGACGGCGTGACCGCGCGCATCCTCGACCGGCATCTGCGTCCCGTCCCGGACGGGGTGACCGGCGAACTCTATGTCGGGGGAGTGCAGTCAGCCCGCGGCTATCTCGGCCGCCCGGACCTGACCGCGGCGCGGTTCGTTGCCGACCCCACCGGAAGCGGCGCCCGGTTGTTCCGCACCGGAGACCTGGTGCGGCGCAGTTCCTCCGGAGAGCTCGACTTCGTCTCGCGCGCCGACCACCAGTTGAGCCTGCGCGGCTTCCGCATCGAACCGGGCGAGGTCGAGGCCGCGCTGCTGCGCCACCGGGCGGTGACCGCGGCCCTCGTCACGTGCGCCCGTCGCGTCCGGAACCGATCTGCTC
>LATQ01000655.1 GCA_001017865.1 Rhodococcus sp. IITR03 | reverse complement strand
CACCGGTCACCTTCGACCCCTGCTACGACATCCCCGACGACGTCATGAACGCGGCCGGGTACGACGCGGGGAAGAAGGAGCTCGCGGACATGCCGATGGGGACGTACACATTCCTCGGCTGCGCTTATGAAGGAACTGTCAGCGTCCCCGGGGTCCTGGCTCGTTACGACCTGCTCGTGCTGGCTGGGAACGTCACCCTCGATGAAGAACTGGCAAAGAACGGACACGTCGCCGAAGCAGTACAGGTAAACGGGCGGTCCGCACTCGTCGAAGTCGACCCGAACGCGCGAGACACGTGCCGATACGTCTTACAGACGAGCTTCGGAATCGTGGGCCTGAGTCGCATCTATCACAAGGATCACCCCGGTGCAGTCCCGCAAGATGAATGGTGTGCGGGCGCTCTGGATCTGGCCCTGGCATTGGAACCATTCATCCAAGACTGAATACTGCGGGGAGTAGACGTGTCCGAAGCAACGAGGCTGGAACCAGAAGTCATAGCCGAGATCGTGCGCATATGCGAAGTAATGCTTGAAGAATTCCGTAGCTCTGCAAGAGTCACCGAGAAACTCTCATTCACGGGCGGTTTCGGCGATTTCGATTCCGCACAGCAGCTCGCCGCCGGATATCGCCGCAAGGCAGCTGGAATGCCCGAGTCGGCCAAAGAGCGCGTCGAGCAATTCATAGAAGTGCTTACCCAACTCCGCGACGCTTTCGCAACCGGCGGAGAAGCCTTCCTCGACACCGAATCCGACTGGGCCCGCCAACTCGCCGCCACCGACCCCGACAGCGGAGCGGGAAATGGTCATCAGAGCGCGC
>LATQ01000654.1 GCA_001017865.1 Rhodococcus sp. IITR03 | reverse complement strand
TCGTTCACCGAACAGCAGCCACATCGGGGGCCGGTGCGGTGAGAGTCGTCCGCAGCGCCGGGTGGTGCGCGACCACGGCGGCGACGGCGGCGACCACGGCGTCCTCGGTGAGATCCTCCGCTGCCGGGATGCGGTATTCGCGCAGGCCGGCATCCACTGAAACTCCGGCGTCGCGGCGTCGCGCGGTGGCCGGCATGAGCGCGAGCGGCCCCGCAATGGTGTCTTCGTGCCCGGCGGCAACGCCGATCCGATCGGCTCGGAGCTCTCGGCGAGCGACGGTGCCGGGGCGACGTCGAAGGTGCCGAGCGGCGCGTCGAGGTCGTCGAGGATCGCGGCGAGGAAGTCGTCGAGATCGGCGGGCAGCGCTGCGCGAGCGGTGCGTCGTCGGCGTGACCGCGCAGTCCGATCTCGATCGGGTGCCCGGCCTTCTCGAGCACGAGGATGAATTCGAGTTCGCCGACCGGCCCGGAGGACAGCATGTGCGCCTGCGATTCCCGGCCGACCGAGTACCGCGAGGCAGCTGCGGGCATGATGTTCACACCGACGGTCGGGGGCCGCCAGTCCGGGTCGATCTCGGCGAGTTCGCGACCGAGATCCTCACCGCGGTACCGGCCGTGCTTGAGCAGGCCGAGCAGTTTGCCGTCGATCACCTCGGCGACGTCGGCCAGACGCGCGTCGTCGGGGACGTCGAAACGCAGGGGCAGGACGCTGGCGACCATCGCGGGTACGGTGCGCAGTTCGCGGGTGCCACGCGCGGTCGTGGGCAGGCTGATCACCACGTCGCGACGGCGGGTGGCCCGGGCAGATAGCACCGAG
>LATQ01000249.1 GCA_001017865.1 Rhodococcus sp. IITR03 | reverse complement strand
GTCGCCGCGTCGGCGGCGTTGAGCCGTACTCGGGGCGCGGAGGCGTGCGGCCTCGCGGCCGTCGTACTCGACGGCGATGTCGCGAGGGCGAGGAGTCGCCCGGTGATGTCGAACGGGCCGGGGTGCACCATCATCGCCGCACCGACACCGTCGAAGACGCCGCGTTCGAGCATGAGGACCTTGCCGCCGCCGGTCTCCTCCGCGGGGGTTCCGATGACGCGGACGGTCACGTCGAGTTCGTCGGCGAGCGCGGCGAGGCCGATCCCGGCACCCACGGCCGACGCCCGATGATGTTGTGGCCGCACGCGTGCCCGATGGGCGGCGCGTCGTACTCGGCGCAGAACGCGAGGACGAGTTCGCCGCTGCCGAACCGCGCGTCGAAGGCGGTGGGCAGGTCGGCGATGCCGGTGGTGACCTCGAAATCGTGAGCACGCAGCACCTCGACGATCTTCGCGGCGCTCCGGTGTTCCTCGAACGCAAGTTCCGGTTCGGCGTGGATGGAATGCGACAGGCCGACGAGGGTGTCGGAAGCAGCTCGATCGCCGCGGCGTAGTCGGTCGTCACGGAGTCCAGTCTGTCATGCTCACCGCGTCCCGATCGATCGCGCGTGCGACCGGTTCGTCGACTTCGCGGCGGGGCGATCAGCCAGCCGGAAGTTCGACGGGTCGGTCCGGATCTCCAGCGCCGAGATCAACGGTGCATGCAGACCGCGCTTGATGCCCGACAGATTCGGTCCGCGGGTGGCGGTGAGCGCCGCGGCCCGCTCGGCCGCCGCGGCGAGCACGTCTCGGTCACCGTGACGGCCTGCTCGGCGATGCC
>LATQ01000653.1 GCA_001017865.1 Rhodococcus sp. IITR03 | reverse complement strand
CCGAGACCCTGCGCCGTCGCCGCGCCACGGGCGGACCGGCGGAACAGACCTTCGCCACGCTCGTCGGCCTCGAACTGCGGCCCCGGAAGGTGCGCGAGGCCGCCGCGCTGTGCGACGTCTCACCACCGACGCCGGCACCGAGGCCCGCGACCACGTGTGGGCGCACCCCGACCTGCTGCCGGACTCGTCGGATCTCGACAACCCGGCAGCCTTCGTCGACCGTGTGATCGGCGGCGGTACCGGAGCTCGACGATCCGATCGCCCAGCTGCAGGCGACCATGGAACGCGAGCAGGCCGAACGGGATCGCGCCGCCGAGGAGGGATCCGACGAGGATCGTCCCGGGGACGACAGCACCTCCTAGAACGACCCGATAACGGTGCCCGCGCCTGTGGACAACTGCTCCTCGTGAGCCGTCCACGGGCGCGGGTGCTGTCAGTCTGTCTCCATGATCACCGCATCGCGCGAGACGACCACGAATCCCGTGCCGCCCGAGGCGGCGGTTCTCCGGCTCGATCCGGAACTGGCCGTGCTCGAACGGTCCGACGGCTCGATCCAGCTCGGCTGGGGTCCCGACACCGCGACCGTCGTCCTGCCACCCGAGGGCATGGACAGCTTCGACCTCGGCGTTCTCGTCCGGCTGCTCGACGGCCGGCTCACCCTCGACGAAGTGCTGGACGTCGTGGCGGAGCGTGGTCTTCCGTCCGGATGGGTCCGGCAGGTGCTCGACGAGCTCACTGCGACGGGCGCGGTCAGGCAGGTCCCCGCGTCGTCGGTCGGTCCGGCGCGACGCGGCGGGTGCGGGTCCACGGCTCGGGTCC
>LATQ01000147.1 GCA_001017865.1 Rhodococcus sp. IITR03 | reverse complement strand
GCGCGCTCTGATGACCATTTCCCGCTCCGCTGTCGGGGTCGGTGGCGGCGAGTTGTCGTGCCCAGTCGGATTCGGTGTCGAGGAAGGCTTCTCCGCCGGTTGCGAAGGCGTCGCGGAGTTGGGTGAGGGCGTCGATGAACTGCTCGACGCGTTCTCTGGCCGACTCCGGTGTGCCTGCGGCTTTGCGACGGTAGCCAGCAGTGAGTTGTTGAGCGGAGTCGAAGTCGCCGAAGCTTGGGGGTTGCTCAGCTGTGACGTGATCTCCTTGGCTTCCCTGAACTCACGGAGCATCTCTTCGCAGATCCTGACGATTTCTTCGGTAACATGCGGTTCGAGTCGCGTGAAGTCGGACATGAACGCTGTTCGTCCTTTCTGATCGGTTATGCGCCGACAAGAGGCTCGATCGTCTCGACGAATTCATCGAGGCCGGCGCACCATTCGTCCACTGGCACAGGCCCAGCGTGATCCTTGTGGTACAGCCGGTTGAACAGGATGATGCCGAAGTCGGCTTCGAGGACGTACGTGCACTCGTCGTTGCCGTTCGCTCCCACCTCTCGCAACGCTCGGCGTCCATTGATAGTGGTCGCTGTTGCAACAGCGCCGTTCTTTTCGAGTTCTTCTTCGAGTGTCACGTTGCCGGCCATGATGATCAAACCGTAGCGGGCAAGTACTCCAGGGATATGGACGGTTCCGGAGTAGCGGCAACCGAGGAAGGTATGCGATCCCATCGGCATGTCCGCCGGCTTCTTCTCATTCGCGTCATACCCCGCCGCGTTCATGACGTCGTCGGGGATGTCGTAGCAGGGGTCGAAGGTGACCGGTG
>LATQ01000430.1 GCA_001017865.1 Rhodococcus sp. IITR03 | reverse complement strand
GTCCCCATCGGGCCGCGACGGCCGGCGCGCACGTGCGCGACATCGTCCGCACGCACCAGATGCGCGACGCCGGCTCGCCACGGGCGGCCAGGAGTTGCCTCACCACCCGCAGGCTCGGAAATACCCGGGTCGTCGTCATGGCAAACACACCCAACCCGGTGTCGAACGATGTGCCGGGATTCGTGTGCACCGGCCGGGACTCGAGATAGGTCCAGGGACTCGAGTTCGACACGAACGCGTAGTGCACCCCCGACACAGGTTCGGATCCGGCATCTCGAGCGTGAGCGTCGGCTCGGCCCGCTTCGACGCGAAGAACCGGGCCACCGCATGCCACACATAGCGCGTCGTCGTCACTTTCTTGCCCTCGGCGCGGCTCAGGTCGATGGCCTCGCACACCTGGCGTCGAGGCCGAGGCCCGCGTTGAAGGTGAACCACCGTCCGTCGCAGTGGCCGAGGCCGATCCGGCTGGTCCTGCCCTCCTGCAACGACTCGAGCACCTGCCCGGTGGCCTCGAGCGGATCGGCGGACAACCCCAGGGACCGCGCGAACACGTTCGCCGAGCCGCCGGCACCACCGCGAGTCGCGGAAGTGACGGATCGGCGGATCGGTCGGGGGAGGGGCCGAGCAGACCGTTGACGATCTCGTTGACGGTGCCGTCGCCCCCGTGCGCGACGACGACGTCCATCCCGTCGCGTGCGCCGAACGCGCGAGTTCTGCGCGTGCCCGCGGTGGGTGGTGTGTGCGACGGTCAGTGCGAGCCGGCCTCTCAGGCGTGAGCGAGACGGTCGAGACCGCCGGGGGTGGTCGTTCGTCGCATTCGGAT
>LATQ01000463.1 GCA_001017865.1 Rhodococcus sp. IITR03 | reverse complement strand
GCCGCCGGCCCCGTCGGTGGTGCTCACCGTCGGCCGCATCCCGCACGGCACCGACGACCGGCTCGCCGCGATCGCCGACGACCTGCGCGCTGCCGAGTACATCGTGCAGCTCACCGACGAGGTGCTGCCTTGGAAGGCCGCCAAGATCATCCACAACGTCCGCAACGCCGTCGAGGTCCTCGCCGGGGACGACGAGGAACGCGCGTGCATCGAGGATGAGCTCGTCGCCGAAACCCGGGCGGTGCTCGCCGCCGCCGGCATCCGGATCGCCGACACCGTCGCCGAACGCACCGAGGACCTCTCGGAGTTCACGATGGCCCCCGATTCGGGGATCCGGCCGGGCCAGCAGTCCACCTGGCAGAGCTTCGCCCGCGGTGCCTCCTCGGAGGTCGACTACCTCAACGGGGAGATCGTGCTGCTCGGCCGTCTCCACGGCGTCGAGACCCCCGTCAACGCCGCGGTCCAGGCGGTGCTCGGCGCCTCCGAACTCGCCGGCGAGAAGCCGCTCACCCGCACCACCTCCGACGTCCTCGTTGCGGCCCGGCGTGCCGGCAGCCCGCTCTCCGCTCACTGAAAGGCCTCTTCGTGACCACCACCGCCACCTCCGCACCCGCCACCGACGTCGTCCGCTGGCACGAGCCGGAGAGCATCGCCCCGCGCGGCACCTCGTCGTGTTGCCCGGTCGCGGGGAAACCGCCGCCGTCTACCGTCGTTTCGCGACCCGCCTGTCCGCGACGCCTACCGCGTCGCCGTGCTCGAACCCGGTGACCGCGACGTCGCCGAGCGTGTGCGCGACCTCGCTGCCCGACTCCGTGGGCGGTGGCCCCCTCGTGCGT
>LATQ01000456.1 GCA_001017865.1 Rhodococcus sp. IITR03 | reverse complement strand
CGCGGCGACCTGCGCGCGACAGTGCCCCGAGGGTGGTGGCGGGACCGGCGTCGGCGGCGGTGGCGTTCCACGTGTCGAGCACGGTGCGGCGTTCGTCGGCGGTGAGCAGATCGACGTCGCGACCGGCACCGCCGGATCGGCGGTGACCGTCTCGAGCAGCCGCACGAGGCGCTGCCCGATCGCGGCGGCGGTGGCGGGGTCGAACAGGTCGGTGGCGTAGGACAACGCGCCGCGCAGCGCGTGGGTGCGGCCGTCGCCGTCGGCGACCGCACCGAGCTGCAGGTGCAGATCGAACTTGGTGGTGTGCGTGTCGATCTCGGCGATGTCGACGTCCAGGCCGGGCAGCGTCAGGTGCGCGCCGGTGGTGTCGGCGAAGGCGAGCATCACCTGGAACAGCGGCGAATAGGCCGCCGAGCGGGCCGGCACCACGGCGTCGACGAGCCGGTCGAACGGCAGGTCGGTGTGTGCGAAGGCCGCCAGGTCGGTGTCGCGCACCGCGGTGAGGAACTCGGCGAAGGACAGTTCGGCGGGCACCGCGGTGCGCAGCGCGACGGTGTTGACGAACATGCCGACCAGGTCGTCGAGGTGGCGGTGGCTGCGCCCGGCGACGGGGGTGCCGACGACGATGTCGTCGCCGCCGGACAGCCGGGCCAGCAGCACCGCCAGGGCGGCGTGCACGACCATGAACTCGGTGGCGGTGTGGGCGTGGGCGAGCTGCCGGATCCGCCCGTACAGCTCCGGGGCGATCTCGACGTCGACGTCGACGCAGCAGGAAGGACTGCTGCGGCGGGCGCGCCGGTCGGTGGGCAACGCCAGCAGATCGGGGGCGGCGGTGAGGAT
>LATQ01000121.1 GCA_001017865.1 Rhodococcus sp. IITR03 | reverse complement strand
CGTGCACGGTCCGCCGCGGGGGCGTCGGCGCGCTCGCGCAGCAGGGAGACCAGTGGGATGACGGCGTTGCCGCCCGCCGCGGAGCGTCGACCCAGGTCGGCGGGATCGAGTTCCTCGGCGAGGGAAGCCGCGGCTGTCGCGACGGCGTCGGCGTGGGTGTTCTCGACGCGGCCGAGTGCGGCGGCCGCTCGGGTCAGTGCGACCTCCACGTCGAGCAGGGCGCCGATCCATGCGCGATCCGACAGGGCGACGCCGAGTTCGTCCGCGCCGAAGACGGGATCGAACAGGGGGCCCCGATATCCGGCGTCGGGGGATGAGGGAGACACGGACCTCCGATCCGAAACGTTCGCTATGTGGACGGATGGACGCTATGCGAACAGGCTAATGCGGCCGTTCTGCGCTCGCAACGATCCTACGCGAATTTGTTCGCATTGCGGACGGGAGTTCACATGACGTACACCTGAGGGTATCGTGGCACACATGGACAAAGTCGTTGCCTCCGCCGCCGAGGCCGTAGCCGACATCCCCGACGGCGTCACGATCGCCGTCGGAGGGTTCGGCCTGGTCGGCATCCCCGAGATCCTCATCAACGCGTTGCTCGAACAGGGCGCCACCGACCTCGAGACCGTCAGCAACAACTGCGGTACCGACGGCTTCGGGCTCGGTCTGCTGCTCGAGAAGGGCCGCATCCGCCGCACCATCTCGTCGTACGTCGGCTCCAACAAGGAGTTCGCACGCCAGTACCTCGCCGGCGAACTCGAAGTCGAGCTCACCCCGCAGCACGCTCGCCGAGCGCCTGCGCGCCGGGGGCGCGGGCATCCCCCGCCTTCTTCACCCCGGC
>LATQ01000496.1 GCA_001017865.1 Rhodococcus sp. IITR03 | reverse complement strand
GAGGCGGCGCCTCCGGTTCGGGTGCGCGGTCGTCCCACAGCGGGAGCACCTCGGTCTTCGCGTCGCCGTCGAACTCGTCGGGCGGGTAGTTCTCCACCGGGGTACGCCGGCGACGGGACCGCTTGGGCGCGGGCGGCTCGTCGATCGGGTAGCCGTCGGCGTCGAACATCGGCGGCTCGTCGTAGCCGTAATCGTCGTCGTAGTGGTCGTCGTAGTCGCCGTACTCGTCGTCGGCGCGGTAGCCGAGGCCGAAGTAGTCGCGGAACAGTTCGGGCAGCTCCCGCACCGTGGTGCCGGTGAGCAGCAGGATCCCGAAGCCCGCCGCGAGGAGCATCAGCGGCACGGACAGCCACACGGTGAGTCCGGAGGTGAGCGGTCCACCCACGGCGGCACCGACGAAACCGGCCCCTTCCGAGCGGCCCTCCGCGTCGGTGGGCGAACCGGAGGCGATGTGCCACAGACCCAACGCGGGCAGACCGACGAGCAGTCCGCCGACGACGAGCCGGGGACGGATCTCGGGATGCGGTTCGGTGCGCATGAGCGTCACCGCGACGCCGACCGCGACGAGCGGAAGGACCGCGCTCGCACCGCCGGTGACGGCGCGGACGGCCGTCTCGACCACCTCCCCCACCGGCCGCCGACGCCGAACCACACCGTGCCGGCGATGATCACGCCGATGGAGATCAGTCCGAGCGCGATGCCGTCGCGGCGGTGTCGGACTCGATCTCGGTGGCGCGACCATCGTCCGGGTCGTGGCTCCGAGGGCGCGGGCGTCATCATCCAGCCGGCGCGACGGTGCGGCCGGACAGCGGTCAGGGATCCCCGGAACGTGCGCCGGGGAC
>LATQ01000512.1 GCA_001017865.1 Rhodococcus sp. IITR03 | reverse complement strand
CGTAGTCGCACGCCCACCGCGCGCATCGTCGCGGTGCCGGGCACCGAGCGGGCCGGGATGGTGGCCGCCGGGGATCCCAGGGAGCGGGGGAACAGCCTCATGCCCACCCGCCCTGCTTCGCGCGGGTGCGGCGCAGCATCAGGAAGAAGACCGGACCGCCGATGAGGGCGGTGATCATGCCGAGCGGCAGGTCGGCATTCTCGACCAGCGTGCGCGCCCCGAGGTCGGCGGCGAGCAGGACGACCGCGCCGGCTTTCGCAACTCGCCCACGACGAGCACCCGGTGGGCGGGGCCGAGCGCCAGGCGCATCAGGTGCGGCACGACCAGGCCGACGAACATGATGATGCCGGTGAAGGCGGTGGCGCCGCTGACCAGCACGGCGACCGCCAGGATCGACAGCTGCCGGACGCGTTCGACGTCCACACCCAGATGCCGGGCGACGCTCTCGCCGAGCGCCAGCAGGTCGAGTTTCGGGGCGAGCAGGACCGCGACGAGCACACCGGCGAGGGTCAGCGGCGCGACCACCGCGACGATGTCCCAGGTGGCGCCCCTGAGACTGCCAAGCTGCCAGAACACGATCTGGTCGCGGGCGGCGGGGCTGGCGACGAAGGTGAAGAACGCGATGAGCCCGCCGGCGACGGCGTTGACGGCGACGCCGGTGAGGATCACCGTGACCACCTCCGTGCGTCCGTTCGATCGGGACAGCACGTAGACCAGCACAGTGGTGATCAGACCGGAGACGAGTGCGGCACCGGCCAGCGCCCAGCCGGCGGTGAAGGCGCGCCGCCGAGCACGATCACCGCGGTCGCGCCGACGGCGGCGCCGGGAGGGAACACCCCGATCAC
>LATQ01000114.1 GCA_001017865.1 Rhodococcus sp. IITR03 | reverse complement strand
AGCTCGTTGCGTTCGCGTGCCAGGCGGCTGATCGTCCATGAGTGTCGAGTTCGGCGAGCTCGGGAATCTCGCCACGAGCGCGCGGGTCAGGTGGCCGGCGGCGAGCGCGTCGCCTCGGCCTCGTGCGGATTCGGCAGCGGCACCCCGTACGCCTCGCACACCGCCTGCAGCGTGCGTCTGCCGGGACGGCTGCGGTCCATCTCCCGGTCGATGACGTACGGGTCGACGACCGTGCCGATGTCGAGGCCCGTCAGGCCGAGCCGGCGTCCTTCGGCGTCGAGAACCGTCAGGTCGTAGCTGGCGTTGAACGCGACGACGATGTGGCCGCGCGCCCACGCGTCGCTCACGGCCTGCCGGATCTGCTTGTATCCCTCGAGATAGTCGAGTCCTTCGGCGCGGGCGTGGGCGGTGGTGATGCCGTGGATCGCGGTGGTCTCCTCGGGTATCGCGATACCCGGATCGAGCAGCCACGAGCGTGTGTCGATGCGGTCGCCGTCGAAGGTCGCGACGCAGGCCGTGACGATGCGGGCGTTGCGGGGATCCCGGTCGGTGGTCTCGAGATCGAACGCGCAGATCGGTCTGTCCGGCCAGTGCGTCATGTTCTGTCCTCGCGTCCGTCGGATGATGATCTGTCGAACGCATTGTTGCGGGAGGCACCGACATGCTCTCCGTCGCGGTGGCGACGGGCATCCGCACGAGGAGGGAACCTCAGATGGTGTCGGTGCAGACCACGAAGTTGCGTTCCCGGTACACGAAGCCACCCTCGGACGTCGAGCAGTCGTTCACGTCGGAGGTGTCGAGCAGGATCTCGGTGACCTCCTCGCCCTGGACGGCGGGCTCACCGCAGTCGATGCGCTGCGGGTCCTCGCCACCGAGGTCGATGCAGTCGCCCACCACCCAGTCGATGTCGAGACACAGCGCGCCGACCTCGACACCGCCGAACGACTCGTAGTAGGTCTGGTCGATGTCACCGGGGCACATGGCGGTGGCATCGACGACGTCGACGACCTTGTAATTCGAGCTCGGGCTGCCGCACACCGCGTAGTCGATGGTCGCGTCGTCGACGGTGCCGCCGAGCGCGACGCATTCGCCGGCTGCGACGTCGACGCTCAATTCGGTCGACGACGACGCCGACGGGTCGTGGTGGGTAGGGAAAAGGACGGCGCCGTGGACGTGTCCAGGGCGTTCGCGGCGGGCACGGCCTGCCCTTCGACCTGGGTCGCGCATCCTCCGAGCACCCCTGCTGCCGCCAACGCCATCGCGGCACCGGCCGCCCCTCGGAGAATGTTCATGGTCGAAGAGCCTACGGAAGTGCTGCCGGTACCGTACGGGGTGGAACGATGTGCCGCATGGACTGCCTGTGGTGCCGCCGCTCGCCCCGATGCTCGCCAAGGTCTCCTCCACCGTCCCCTCCCAACCCGAGAGCGGTCCCGACGAGTGGTCCTACGAACAAGTGGGACGGCTTCCGGGCGATCGTCTTCCGCGACGGCGACGAGGTGGTTCTCGGCTCGCGCGGGGGCAAGGACCTCGTGCGCTACTTCCCGGAGCTCGCCGACGCCGCGCGTGCCGAACTGCCCCGCAGGTGTGTGGTCGACGGGAGATCGTCGTCCCGCGCGAACACGACGGCCGCACCCGACTCGACTGGCAGGCGCTGTCCGAACGGATCCACCCGGCCGCCAGCCGGGTCACGATGCTCGCCGAGCAGACACCGGCCGTGTTCGTCGGCTTCGATCTGCTCGCTCTCGGCGACGAGGACCTCATGGAGACTCCGTTCGCCGAGCGGCGCGCGCGGCTGCGATCCGAGATCGGCGGGGGTAAGAGCTGCCACGTCACGGTGGCCACGACCGACACCGATACCGCCCGCCGATGGTTCGAGGAGTTCGAAGGCGCCGGCCTCGACGGTGTGATCGCCAAGCGACTCGACGGGTTCTATGTGCCCGACAAGCGGAGATGCTCAAACTCAAGCACGCCCGCACCGCCGACTGCGTCCTCATGGGTTACCGCATGCACAAGAGCGTCGAGGGCGTCGGGTCGCTGCTGCTCGGGCTCTACCACGACGGTGGACTCGCGATGGTCGGCGGAGCTCGGCGTTCACGCGGGAGCGACGCGAGGAACTGCTCGTCGAACTGCAACCGCTGCGACTCGGGGACGACGTCGTCGAGCAGGGTGAACCGACGCGGTGGCGTTCGGCGGTGGACCGCAGCTGGGTGCCGTTGCGTCCCGAACGTGTCGTGGAGGTCGCGTACGACCAGATGGAAGGTGTGTCGGGAGCGGGGATGCGGTTCCGGCACGCTGCGAAGTTCCTGCGGTGGCGTCCCGACCGCGACCCCGAGAGCTGCACGTTCGACCAGCTGGAGGTGCCGGTGCGCTACGACCTGTCGGATGTGCTCGACCGGACGGAGGACTGACATGGCCACGAAGCGTTCGCCCGCGGAAGAGCTGGACGTCGACGGCACGCCCGTGCGGTTGTCGAACCCCGACAAGATCTACTTCCCGCAGCTCGGCGCCGCAGGTGGCACGAAGCGGCACCTCGTGGAGTACTACCGCAGGGTCGCCACCGAGTTCGACGCACCGATCCTGACGGCCCTGCGCGACCGGCCGACGCATCTGCAGCGCTTTCCCGACGGCATCGAGGGGGAGGAGATCTATCAGAAGCGGGCACCGGTCAAGCGACCCGACCACGTGGCGACCTGCGAGATCACCTTCCCGTCGGGGCGCACCGCCGATGCGCTGCGTGTGTGTTCGGCCGCCGACGTGGTGTGGGCGGCGAACCTCGGGTGCGTGACCTTCCATCCGTGGCCGGTGCGGTGCGGCGACACCGACCGTCCCGACGAACTGCGCATCGACCTCGACCCGCAACCGGGAACCGACTTCGGCGACGCGCGGCCGTGGCGCTGGAGGTCGTGCGCCCGCTCCTCGACGAACTGGGGCTCACCGGATATCCCAAGACGTCCGGTGGGCGGGGGCTCCATATCTATCTGCGGATCGTGCCCGAATGGGATTTCGTCGGAGTCCGTCGCGCCGGGATCGCGCTGATGCGTGAGATCGAGCGGCGCAGCGACGGGCGGGCGACGACGGCGTGGTGGAAGGAGGAGCGTGGGGAGCGGCTCTTCCTCGACTACAACCAGAATGCGCGCGACAAGACGATCGCCTCGGCCTACTCGGTCCGCCGCACCCCGATCGCGACCGTCTCGACCCCGCTGACCTGGGACGAGCTGGTCGACGCCGAACCCGACGACTTCACGATCGCCACCGTGCCGGATCTGCTGGCGAAGCGCGGCGATCCGATGGCGGATCTGGACGCGCACGCGCACTCGCTGGACGTCCTGCTCGAGATGGCGGAGCGGGACGCGGCGAACGGTCTCGGCGACCTGCCGTATCCGCCGAATCACCCGAAGATGCCGGGGGAGCCGAAACGCGTCCAACCGTCCCGCGACACCGACCGGGCGAAGGACACGTGAACCGGAACGTTCGGGGAATCGCGTCCCTGTCGTGACCTCGACTATGAGACCTCCCGAAGCGCGAGTCCATAAACTGTCCGAGAAAACAGTCGCGTGAGGTTCGGAAAGGTCGATGTCGTGATTCGCTCGTGGGCGTCCGGTCGGGTTCTCGGCGTCGGGGCAGCATTCGCTGCTGCCATCGGTGTCGGTTTCCTGCTTCCTCAGACCGCGTCCGCGGCCACGACGTGCACGGCACCGCCGGGCGCCCCGGCCGAGGTCGTACAGATCGACGGCGACGAAGCGTGCGGCGCGTCCACCGACGGCACCGCCGAGGCGTGGAGTTACGGCGAGCGGGGCGTGGGATTCGCCGATGCCCGCAGCGCCGCACAGGTGGTGGCTGCCGGATTCGACGGCGGTGTCGGCGCCGGAGAGAGCACGTCGGGCCGGCTGTTCGCGATCGGTGTGGGCGCGCAGGCCCTGGCGCTCGGTGTCCTCGAAAGTCCCGGCACGGCGGTCGTCGCTGCGGGTCCGCAGTCGCAGGCCTATGTGCGACGCCGACGATCCGGTGTTGTGCGAGGGCACCGCGGCGGCCGCGTTCGAACTCGAGGCCGGACGCGGGTGCGTCGTGCTGGGCGACTTCCGGTACTTCACTCCTGGCGCGCAGACGCCGCCGTTGCCCCTGCCGTAGATTCGGCGCGTCTCGCCGGGGAGCGTCGACAAACAGACTGTACGTAAACCCTTCCTTTACGTTCCGTGTCGTCGTAGCCTGTCGCACATGACGACCGGAGCAGTCTTCGAACCTGCCGGGGCGACAGCGTCGTTCGCACCGGTGCACGTTCCCGGGCAGATCGACGCCCGGCCGGTCCGGCGGCGGCGCCACCGAGATGGTCGTCGATCCGCGATTCCTGCGCCTGGCCGACGCCTTCTTCTCGCTGTACAAGCGTCCCCGGGACGGCGGGGGCGCACTCACCGCCTATCTCCACGGCGAAAAGGTCCTCGACATCTGGTCCGGCTGGTCGGCCCCCGACAAGCGGTGGAGCCGCGACACCATGGCGTTGTCGTTCTCGACCGGCAAGGGCGTGGCGTCGACCGTCGTGCACCGTCTGGCCGAGCGCGGAGCGATCGACTACTTCGCGCCCGTCGCGCAGTACTGGCCGGAGTTCGCCGCGAACGGCAAGGAAGACATCACCGTCGCGGATGTCATGACCCACCGATCCGGCCTGCACCGCGTGCGCGGCCTGGTTCCCGGGACGCGCGGGATCCTCGACTACGAGGCGACCGTCGCAGCACTCGAGCAGGCGGCGCCGGATCGCCGACGTCGGCGCGGATCGGGCTACCATGCCGTCACCTACGGATGGCTCGTTGCCGAACTCGTGCAACGGGTGACCGGCCTGCCCTTCGTGGAGGTCGTGGAACGGGAGATCGCCCGGCCGCTCGGCGATCCCGATTTCTGGTACCGCGTGCCGCACGACGAACGGGGCCGCATCGCGAAGCTGTTCCCGCGACTCGCCCCGGTCGGACTGCACTGGGGTGCGAGCGCCGCGGTGCTGTCGCGACTCGAACCGACCCGCGGTCTCGCCGAAG
The DNA here is from genome assembly GCA_001017865.1 of Rhodococcus sp. IITR03. The sequence goes on along the minus strand of LATQ01000114.1, from coordinate 10,995 downwards.
CTGCAATGCCCGACGGCTTCGACCGGCTCGTCGCGACCCGGCCGTGCACGACTCGGTGATGCCGGGCTGGAACGGTGTGTTCACCGCCCGCTCGCTCGCGCGTATGTACGGGGCGATCGCGGCCGGCGGGACGATCGACGGCGTGAAGTTCCTCGACGCCACCACGATCGACGAGATGTCGCGCGTGCGCGTGCGCAGCCGGGACTACGTGCTCGGTGTGCCGATGGCGTGGCGGCTCGGCTACCACCAGCCCATCTTCGCGAGCATCCAGCGCCCGCGCGGTGCTCTCGGGCACTACGGAGTGGGTGGCTCGGGGGCGTACGCCGATCTCGACACCGGATTGTCGCTCGCCTTCGTCACCAACCGGCTCGGTGCCGGCGCGATCCCGCTCGGGGACCTGCGTCTGGCGCGTCTGGGCGAACTCGCCCGGTCGCTGGCGCGTCGTGCCTGAATCTTCCTGTCATTTTCGTGGTTCCGGGGACGGGGGTCGCTCGGGGGCGGGACGATCCGAATCGGAGCATCGCCGATTCGAGGAGTTCAGCCATGAGCCATGTCTACCGGGTGATCGAGGTCGTCGGATCGTCGACGACGGGAGTCGACGACGCGATCGCGAAAGCGGTGGCGCGAGCAGCGGAGACCACGCGGCATCTCGAGTGGTTCGAGACGGTCAACATCCGGGGCCACATCGACGACGGCCGGGTGGCCCATACGCAGGTCACTCTCAAGATCGGTTTCCGCATCGAGTCGAGCACCGAAACGGACATCTGACGCGTCTCGACAGTTGGAAATACGATGATATTATTTCGAGAATGCGGTTCTCGACCGGAACTGGAACGTGTACTAGTCTGAGGCCCGTTCGTTGTCCGAGATCGGCACTGTAGGCAGGTAGAACTGTGGCTTATGTAATCACCCAGGCGTGTTGCAACGACGTCTCGTGTGTCGAGGTCTGCCCGGTCAACTGCATCCACCCCACGCCCGACGAGGCTCCCTTCGCGACGACGGAGATGCTGTACATCGATCCGGACACGTGCATCGACTGCGGGGCGTGTGTCGACGAGTGCCCGGTCGACGCGATCGCCGCCGACAACGAACTGACCCCGGCGCAGGAGCCTATCTGGAGATCAACGCCGAGTACTACCGGCGGTATCCGATCGGGCCGGACTGGCCCGAGCTGCGGACCCGTCGCAAGCTGCCCGCCGAGCTGGGCACCTTGCGGGTCGCGATCGTCGGATCCGGTCCGGCCGCGTGCTATGCCGCGATGGATCTGGTGACGCACTCGGCGGTGCAGGTCGACATCTTCGATCGCCTGCCCACCCCCTACGGGCTGGTGCGTGCCGGTGTGGCCCCCGATCACCAGAGCACCAAGGGGATCGGGGACGTCTTCCGCAGCGCCATCGGCCACAAGAACACCCAGTGCTATTTCAACGTCGAGGTCGGCACCCACATCACCCACGAGGAACTGCTCGCGCACCATCACGCGGTGATCTACGCCGTCGGCGCCGCGAGTGATCGCACACTGAACATCCCCGGGGAGGACCTCGCGGGCAGCCACGCCGCCACCGAGTTCGTCGCCTGGTACAACGGGCACCCGGATTTCGCCGACCGCACCTTCGACCTGTCGGCCGAGCGTGCGGTGATCATCGGCAACGGCAACGTCGCCTTGGACGTCGCGCGGGCGCTGGTGATGGACCCGGAGGATCTCGCGCGCACCGACATCGCCGAGCACGCGCTCGAGGCGCTGCGCACGTCGAACATCCGGGAGGTCGTGGTGGTGGGTCGGCGCGGTCCGGCGCAGGCCGCCTACACCAACCGGAACTGCTCGCGCTCGGCTCGTTGCCGGGTGTCGATGTGGTCGTCGATCCGGTCGAGGTCGAACTCGACCCGGTCAGCCGCGCGCTGATCGACGATCCGGAGGTCGAACCCCGTCTGGCGCTGAAGGTGCGGCAGGTCGAGGGCTTCGCGCAGCGCACCCCCACCGAGGGCAACAAGCGGATCGTGCTGCGCTATCTCGCCTCGCCGGTGGAGATCTCCGGCGACGGTGTGTCGAGTCGATCACGCTCGAACGCAACGAACTCGTCGAGGTCGACGGCCGTCTCGAGGCCCGCCCGACCGGGCAGACCGAAACCCTCGAAGCGGGATTGGTGCTGCGCTCGATCGGCTACCGCGGCACCGCGCCGGCCGGGCTGCCCTTCGATGAGCGGCGCGGGGTCATCCCGAACGACTGCGGCCGGGTGATCGACGCCGAGACCGGGGCGCCGGTGCCCGGTGTCTACACCGCCGGCTGGATCAAGCGCGGTCCCAGCGGGGTGATCGGCACCAACAAGCAGTGCTCGGCCGAAACCGTCGAGAAGATCCTCGACGATTTCGTCGAGGGCAAGCTGCCCGAGCCGGTCGCCGATCGGGAGAAGCTCGCCACCTTGGTGGCCGAGCGGCGCCCGGAGCACATCGACTACCGGGGCTGGCTGCAGATCGACAAGCAGGAGAAGGCCCGCGGTTCGGCGGCGGGACGCTCGCGCCTGAAGTTCGTCTCGATCGAGGAGATGCTCGCAGCATCCCGTATCGAGTAATCCCTCCCGGTAGCGGGAACCCGGACCCATGGCTCAGCACACCAGCCCGGCAGTCGCTGCGTCGGCCGATGGACCGATACCGACGGGATCCGCTACCCGTCCGGCGACACCCACGCATGGACGCCCGGCACCAACCAGACCCTGTGCGGGGTGCCGCTCTCCCGCGCCCGCCTCGATCGCTTTCCGCACGTGCCGTGGAGCGACGCGTTGTACCTGGCGGAACTGGGCGAGCACGGAGTCGTCCCGTGTCGTCGCTGCACGGCGGCCACCCGCAGCGACCGGCCGCGGTGGACCCGGAAGAACCCGCGGCCGTGAACAGTTCGACCTTGCCGCTCGGAGTGGCATTGTCGAGTACGTCGGCACCTCCCATTCGGCACCGAAACGAAATCGGACATAATTGGCTTTATGTTTCGGCAGGAAATGACATGAGGACTCCGACGGGTGATCACGTATCGGACCTGTGTCTGTCCTGCGGTCGTCCCGGCTGCACCCAGCTCCAGCACCAGTCCCTGGCGGGGGCCATCGGTGCCGGGCGCGCACTCGCCGAGGTGGCGATCCGAGCGAGCGATGCCCGCGACCAGGTCGTCGCTGTCGGAAACGCCATTGCCAACCTCCTGCTGTACGTCGCCGATGCGCACGGTGTCGCCGCGGCGCAGAAGCGTCGGAGCACGGGCAACTCCACTTCCACGGGGACTGGATCGCAGCCGGTCGCGCCTGGGGGCCCGAGGATCCCTGACCCGCAGGGAAGATCCGCGACGGTTGTGGTGTTGAGACGACCGTGCAGGTGGCGTTGTCGTTGCTGGACCGCTCCCGGACCCGGAGGGGCAGCCGGACGCTGCCGCATTGCGGCAGACCCTGCGTCGCGCCGAACTCGCCGAGCAGCCGGTTACACCGCTTCTGGGTGGCCGAACACCATGCCGTCCCGGGCATCGCGTCGGGTGCTCCGCCGCTGCTCATCGGTGCGATCGCGGATCGGACGAGCGGATCCGGGTGGGCTCGGGTGGGGTGATGCTGCCCAATCACCAACCGATCGTCGTCGCCGAACAGTTCGCGATGCTCGAAGCGATGCACCCCGGACGAATCGATCTGGGTGTCGGTCGTTCCCTCGGATTCACCGCACCCGTGCGCGATGCGCTGCGTACTCACACGGCCGACGCGGACGACTTCGCCGCCGACATCGAGGAACTGCGCGGCTATCTGCACGGCACCGCCGAACTGACAGTGCGCCCTCGACTGTCCGAGCCGCCTCCGATCTTCGTCCTCGGCACGGGGCAGGGTATGCGACTGGCAGCGCGTCTGGGGTTGCCCGTCGTCGTCGCCGGGCCTCTTCTGCGGCAGGGATCGGGACCGTTCGATCGTTATCGCGCCGACTTCCGCCCGGGCACACCCGGCGCGGAGCCTATGTGGTCGTCGGCCTCGACATCCTCATCGCCGATACAGAAGCGGAAGTTCGGGAGTTGCAGCTTCCGGAGGCCTGGGCGATGGCCGTCTCGCGCGAAGCGGGTGCGTTTCCGCCGCTGTCCCCGGTCGAGGAGATCCGCCGGCAGCCGATGACCGAGCGTCGCCGCCGCATCGTCGACGAGACCGCGAAGGGTTCGCTGGCCGGAACCGAGGATCAGGTGGCCGAGGGGCTCGAGAAGCTGATCGCCTCCACCGGCGCGAACGAGGTGCTCAGCTCCGCCTCCACCTTCGACACCGACGCCTGTACGACTCCGATATGCGTCTGGCCAGGATCTTCGGACTGGCCTGAACGACGGACCGAGGTCTCGAGCGTCTCTGCATGTGCCGCTGGGCCCCTTGTCCGGACCGATCACGCGGATAGGCTGGTGGTCCCGTACCTCGGTGTCGCTGTGACGGTGCCGATGCTTGTACTGCCATCGGTGCCGCCGACGAGCGCACCGACCTTTCGGAAGGTGTGCCTCATGTCCGACCTGAACCCCGACCGTCTGAGCCGCACGATGGCCGAGCTCGCGCGGTCCTTCGACGGTGCGGGTACGGATCTCGACACGACTCTGCAACGGATCACGACCGCCGCTGTGGAACTGATTCCCGGCACCGACAGTGCCGACGTCCTCGTCATCACCGGCCGCGGAAAGTTCGAATCGCACGCAGCGACGTCACAGTTGCCGCCACAGATCGATGCATTGCAGGCCCGGGTCGGAGAAGGGCCGTGCGTCGATTCCGCTGTCGACACGGTGTTCACCCGCAGTGACGATCTGGCCACCGAGTCGCGCTGGCCCATGTTCACGCCTGCAGCCGTCGAAGCCGGGGTACGCAGCGTCGTGTCGTTCCGGCTCTATACCCACGACATGCAGGCCGGAGCGCTGAACCTGTTCTCCGCCGAAGCACATGCCTTCGACGAGGCGGCGATTCACATCGGGGAGGTGCTCGCAGCCCACGCCGCGATCGCTTTCGTCTCGAGTCGTCGGCAGATGCAGTTGCACTCGGCAATCGCATCCCGGGATCTCATAGGCCAGGCCAAGGGCATGCTCATGGAACGTTTCGCCGTGGACGCCGATCGTGCTTTCGCGATGATGGTCGCCTTGTCGCAGGAATCGAATGTGCCGGTGGCGACGATCGCCGCCCGAATCGTCGAACTCGGACCCCAAACCGACTGACCTTCATGCGGTGGTTCCGTCGCTCATCCGTTCAGGTCGATCACGCGAGCGCTTCCTTGCGCGGCGGCACACAGTTTCTCCACGCCGTCCTCCGCGAGGGCGTAGATCTCACAACGACACAACGCCTTCCTGCGACTGGTGCTGACGACGGTGGCGACCGCGCGTAGAAGCGTGCCCCCGGCAGGCCGCAGGTAGTCGAGGCTCATGCCGGTCGTCACGATCGAGGGTCCGAGGGCCGTGCCTGCGGCGAACGTGAGCGCATTGTCGGCCGCATAGGCCAGAACCCCGCCGTGCGCGAAACCGAACTGCTGGAGCAGTTCCTCCCTGAGAGGTATCTCCAGTACGGCCCGGCCGCGCTCGTATTCGGTCAGACGAGCTCCGATCAGGACGCTGAACGGTTGCGATGCCAACACCTTCCGGGCATCGGCGAGGGTGCGGATCTCGGCGATCTCCTCCGACATGCACAGCAAAGGTACTCCGCTCCTCGGTTCCCGACCGTCACATCGGAGCGACCCGCGGTCACTGTGCGGAGGCGACGATCGAGCGGAACTGTTCTCGCACGGCCTCTGCGACCTCGCGGACCTCGGGGGCGACGTCGGGATCGACGACGACCACCACCGTCAGCGTGCCGGCATACGACAGTGCGGCGAAGGCGACAGCGACGTTTCCCGTGCTGACGATCAACGGCACGATCGACGTGACGGGTGCGCCGGCCACGGTGATCGTCGACGGCGGTCCCGGCAGGTCGGACAGGAAAGAATTGACCCGGCGCTGCCGGTCCACGAACCGACGGAACATCCCCGCGGCCGCGAGCGCGCGGAAGACCGGACCCAGCAGCTCGGCGGACAACCCTCGCACGTTCGCCTTCTGTAGCCGGGTGGCGCGGGAGACGGCTACCAGCCGGTCCCCCGGGGTCCCGTCCAGCGGTACCCGGACGGGCATGACACCGACGCGGTTACCCAGCTGCCCACTCGTGTCGGCGGTGCGGGCGGAGATCGGTACCGAGATCACCAGCTCGGGCGGGAACTCGCCGCGCCTGTGCAGAATCGTGCCGAGGGCACCACCGACCGCGACCAGCAGCACGTCGTCGACCGTCGCGTCCCATCGACGTCCCGCTCGGCGGACGGTGTCCAGCTTCACCTCGACGGTCCCGACCGCACGACGAACACCGGTGGGCGCGTTGAGCGAGCAGCGCGGGGCACGTCCGCCGGCACCTCGCCCGAGTTCCGCCCACGCAGTAGGAAGGCGTGCGATGGCCCGCGGTGCCCGACGGAGCATGTGCAGACGACCGATCACGTTGTCGTAGAGAAGTTCTCGCGCACTCGGTTGCCCGGATCTGCGCTGTTCGCGCAGGGGCGGTGAGCTGTCCACGCCGTCGACGAGATGCGCCAGGATCGCCAGACCACCGATCCCGTCGGCCAGGACGTGGTGCAGCACCATCACCAACGCCGTGTGCCCGTTCGGGTCCGCGATGTCGGTGACGAGAACCGCGCGCCACAACGGTCGGGATCGAGACAGCGGACGGATGACCGCGTCCACGGCGAGCGTCAGTGCGGCGTCCCTGTCGCCGGGAGCGGGGCAGTGCACCTGTGAGAAGTGGGCATCGACGTCGAAGTGGTCGTCGTCGATCCAGTAGGGACGTCCGAGCCCGAGCGCCGGCTCGATCAGGCATTGCCGTAGCCGGCGGATCCCGACGAGTCGTTCGGTGAGCACCGCCATCAGTGTCGTCGGATCACGCAGGTTCTCATCGGCGAAGAAGATCGCAGCACCGACATTCAGAGGTGCCCGTCCCACGTCCGAGACGAGTTCGGTCAGGTCGCCGGGACCGATGCGGTCGATACCGCTCGACGCCGCCACCCTTCGAGGATGGCAGACGCAGACCGGTCGTCTATTGCCTACGGCCGAGTAGGGGAGCAGTGTGAACACGGGTGGTTTCGGGTGGGGGGTCGCGCCGAAACGACCGGCGACGCCGTGTCGGCGCCGCCCTGAGGAGAGGGGTGCCGATCGTGTTTGCACGCTCCACCACAATTCATGCTCATCCGTCGTACATCGACGCCGGGATCAAGCACGTACGCGACATCGTGATGCCTGCCCTGGCGGACATCGACGGTTGCATGGGACTGTCCCTGCTGATCGACCGCGGCTCGGGCCGATGCATCGCCACCAGTTCCTGGCGGGACGGGGACGCGCTGCGCTCCAGCGAAGGCATGGCACGCATGCTCCGGGACGAGGCGGCCCGGATGTTCCACGCCACCACGGACGTGGCCAATTGGGAGATCGCGGTCATGCACCGCGACCACCATGCGACCCGCGGGTCCTGCTGCAGCGTCACCTGGGCCGACATCGATCCCGACCAGGTGGATCGCGGTGTGGACATGTGGAAGATGGCCGCGCTCCCCAGGATGGAGGAACTCGAGGGGTTCTGCAGCGCCAGCCTGATGCTCGACCGTGCCAGTGGTCGCGGGGTGACCTCGTTGACGTTCGACAGTGCCGAAGCGATGGACCGCACCAGAGCGCACCGCGACGACATCGGCTCCGAGGTGATTCGGGCGGCAGGCGCAGGGTGCTCGATACCGGTGAATTCGAGCTCGCCATCGCACACCTGGACGTCCCGGAAATGGTGTGACCGCCGGTCCGCGGCGCGGTGATATCCGTTCACCCGCGCCGTGGCCGTCTGCATTCGTAAGAGACCACCCGGTTCGCTGGCCTGGGGAAACGCCGGGACGGCCCGCATTCGAATTGCCCGTCCGTAACCGTCCTGTATCTAATGAACGGGTACGAGCACGCCGCGCAGGGGAAATAAGGCGCGGCGCACCGCTGAACGATGGGTTGTGGAATGTTCGAAAAGCGAGCTTTGTCGAACCGTCGCCGCACGGGCCGCCGATCTGCGCGGGTCGGTGCTGCTCTTGTGGGCGCAGCGCCGTGGCACTCGCCACCGCCGGTCCTGCGAGCGCGGCACCGTTGTGGCCCGGTGGGCCGGAGGTGCCGAGCGTCCAGGAGCTGATCGAAGGCCTCACGCCGCCCGGAGTGACGCCGCCGCAGCTTCCGCCCCAGCTCGCTCCCGAGCCGGCCGCCCCGTTCTCCGCTCCGTCCGTCAATCCGTCGAACGGGGAGACGGTGGGTGTCGCGCAGCCGATCATCATCCGCTTCAACGAGGCCGTCGGAGATCGTGCAGCCGCCGAACGCGCCATCCGCATCACCACGCAGCCGCCCGTCGACGGCCTTCTACTGGGCGTCGAACACGCAGGTCCGCTGGAAGCCGTTCGAGTTCTGGCCCGCGAACACCGCGGTGACCGTGAAGGCCGGCGACACACAGTCGTCGTTCACCATCGGCGACGCTCTGGTGACGGTCGCCGACAACAACACCAAGACCATTACCGTGACCCGCAACGGGGAGGTCGTCCGCACCATGCCGACGTCCTTCGGTAAGCCCGGCCACGACACTCCCAACGGCACGTACATCGTCGGTGAGAAGTACCGCGACATGTACATGGATTCATCGACCTACGGAGTTCCGGTCGACAGCCCCGAGGGGTACCGCACCTACGTCGAGTACGCGACGCGGATGTCCAACAGCGGCATCTTCCTCCACGCCGCTCCGTGGTCGGTCGGCGCGCAGGGCAACACCAACGTCAGCCACGGTTGCCTCAATGTGAGCACCGAGGACGGCAAGTGGTTCTACGAGAACGCCAAGAAGGGCGACCCGGTGATCGTGCAGAACACCGCCGGCGGAACCCTCAACGGCTGGGACGGTCTCGGTGACTGGAATCTCTGATTCCGTTGGGCGACTGGAATCTTCGATTCCGTTGGGCAACTGAATCGTCGGCCTTTCGGTGCTGCTAGGCAGCCACCAGTTCGTCGATCTGGTTGATGGCGGACGAGGCGCCCTCGACCGCCCCCATGTCCAGTACCTGCTGGAGCGCCTCGGCGCTCTGGTAGGTACTGACATAGGTTGCGCGCGTGCCGCCTTCGTGCTCGGCGAAGGTGAAGACGTTGTCGGAGACGGGCAGTTCCGGTTTCGGGGTGAAGTCCGGCTCTGCGAAACCGTCGAGGAACGAGAAACTCGCCGGTTCGTCGACGGCCGTGATGTCCCAGTAGCCGGCGTACTTCTCGCCATCGGGACCGGTCATGAAGTAGGTGGTACGGGTGCCGGGCTTCAGATTGTGGTCGACCACCGTCGCGGGGAAGGTCGGGGGTCCCCAGACCTTCCCCAGCTGACGGGGATCGGCGTAGACCTGCCAGATGCGGGCCACCGGGGCGGCGAACTCGGCTGTGATGGTCAGAGTCAGCTTGTCGGGGTCGTGCCGGACGTCGGTTACAGGCATTTCTCAGCCTTCCTCGAAGGATTCGGATGCGATGAGTTCGTCGATGCGCGCGATGCGTCCGCGCCAGACCTGCTCCAGCTCGGTGAGCATGGACGCCACCGACCGCACTGCCGTCACGTCACCACTGGCCAACTGTTCGCGACCGCTGCGTCGCTTCACGAGCAGGCCGGCCTTCTCCAGCACGGCGACGTGTTTCTGCACTGCAGCGAAGGACATGTCGTAGTTCGCTGCGAGAGCGGACACCGAGTGTTCCCCGGCCAGGACGCGTCGCATGATGTCGCGCCGGGTCCGGTCGGAGAGCGCGTGGAACAGGGCGTCGGCCCGGTCCTCGTCGTCTCCGCTCACATCTCCAAATGTACAACCGAATGGTTGTATGTCAAGACTTCGGAGCGATGACGAGCCGGTCGCCGTAGGCTGCGCGATGCTCCTCGTCGAGACCGTCGTCGGTGACGATGGAGGTGATCTCGTCGAGAGTCGCCACGCGGGCGAGTGCGCGCTCTCCGAACTTCGAATGATCCGTCACGACGATCGTCCTCTCGGCCGACCGGATCATCGCCCGCTTGATCGGGATCTCCAGCGTGTTGGTGTTGGTGATGCCGGCGGTGGGGTGCACGGCGTCGGCACCGAGGAACGCCCAGTCGGCGGAGTAGTCCGAGAGGAACTGCACGGCATGGTCGCCGACCAGGGTGTACACCGAACCGAGGAGCTCGCCTCCGGACACGAGAAGCCGGACGTCGGGAAATGCCGCAACATACTTCGCGATACGCAGGTCGTTCGTGAGGACCGTCAGCGACGCCTTGTGGCGCAGTGCCACGGCCACCTCGTAGGTCGTGGATCCGCTGTCGAGCACCACGCTGTCGCCGTCGGACACCATGGCGGCCGCTACCGCCGCGATCGCCGTCTTCTCCTCGCGGCGCACGTCCTTCTTGAGGGCGTACGGCACCTCGTGACCCGCGCCCTCGACCGCTCGGGCGCCCCCGTGTGTGCGCTCGACCTTCCCTTCGCGGGCGAGCGAATCGAGATCGCGACGGATCGTGGACGCATCGACGCCGAGATCGGCCGAGAGGGTCTTCGCATCGACATATCCGTCGGCGAGGATTCGGTGGAAGATCTCACGTCGCCGTGCGGTCGCGGACACGGTTGCTCCTAGGGCTCTGGGCACTCGAATTTCTGGGTACTCGGACGCCGTGGTCGGGGTCGGTGCACGACCATAACGCACGGGCGACACACCTTTGCGTGGATATTGACACTGTCTGCGCTCAGTGTGCATGATTTCGTGCAGGATTTGCGCGATTGTGCGTGATCGTTTCGCTGGCACCACGTTGTTCGGAGGTTGCACGGTAATGCTGAAGTTGGGATACAAGGCGTCGGCGGAGCAGTTCGGCCCGCGCGAGCTGGTCGAGCTGGGGGTGCTCGCCGAGGCGCACGGGATGGATTCGGCGACGGTGTCGGATCATTTCCAGCCGTGGCGGCACAACGGTGGGC
>LATQ01000343.1 GCA_001017865.1 Rhodococcus sp. IITR03 | reverse complement strand
CGCGTCCCTGGCCGACGGCCTTACCGCTCGCCTTGGCGGCAGCTCGAGCCTCCTCGAGCGCGCGGCGGGCCAGATCGATGCCCTTCAGCTCCGGCTCGTCCGCGCTGCGCTCCGGCCCGGCACCGCGTTCGTGACCTGCCTGTTCGTCGTTCATCCGACCTCCCCGGTGATCGGGTCCGTCTCCCGTTGCACCGATCCCAGCACAGAGATACGACCTTCTTCGGTGTCCTCGGCATGCACGGGGAATCGGGCGCCGTTCAGTTCGGCCGGCACGTCCTCCGGCACGGCCGCCGTGATCAGCACCTGTTCGGCCGTCGTGGCGACCTCGGCGAGGGCGGAGCGGCGCCGTCGGTCGAGTTCGGCGAAGACGTCGTCGAGCATGAGAACGGGATCGGTGCCGTCGGTGCGCAACAGGGCGAACGCGCCGAGCCGCAGGGCGAGCGCGAACGACCACGACTCGCCGTGGCTCGCATAGCCTTTCGCGGGCTCGGCACCGAGCATCAGGTCGAGATCGTCGCGGTGGGGTCCGACGAGGCAGACGCCGCGTTCGATCTCCTTCGACCGCACCTCCGCGAGGCGGTGGAGGAAGACGGTCTCGAGAAACTCCCGATCGTCCGACGCCGGCGTCCGGGCCGGGTCGGAGAACTCGGGCGGCAGTGCGTCGGCCAGGCTGCTGCGATAACGCAGGCTCGCCGGACGGGACTCGGGCGCGATCGACCGGTACGCCTCGGACACGTGCGGGGCCAGTTCGTGCAGCAACGCGATGCGCGCGGCGAGCAGCTCGGCTCCGTGGGCCGCGAGATGGCCGTCCCACACGTCGAGGGTCGCCAGAGCACTCGCCCCGTCGCTCGAGC
>LATQ01000356.1 GCA_001017865.1 Rhodococcus sp. IITR03 | reverse complement strand
CGACCCATCGCGGCGAGGGGCGGCGGCGAGCAGCGCGGTGGCCGGCGATGCCCGGCCAGTGCCGCGAGGAATTCGGTGCCGCTGAGCGTGCCGTAGTCGGCGAGTCCGGGAAGACCGGCGAAAGTGGCGTCACCGACCGGCAGCGAATAGGCACCGACGATGTGCTCGAGACCGTCCGGGCTTCCGGACGCGACGAGCGCCAGCGCACAGGCGCTGACCACGCCCAGACCGCCGATCGCGGCGAGACCACGTCGGACGGCAACAGGAGTGACGGAGGACCGTGCGTCCCACGCGGCGACGCCGGGCGCGAACGCCATCACGCGCTCAGCACAGCGGCGGTGATGAGAGCTTCACCTAGACCGATGGCGAGGTGGACCGCCGTCAGATTGCCGATGAACGCTGCTGCGGCGCCGGTTCCGGCGGTCACCGAGTACGCGGACGCCGAGAACCGCGGCACTCACCGGCACGGACAGACCGGCGCCGACGGCGGCGGTGGTCCGCGTCAGCTTCCCGAGGCCGAGTCGCTCGCGCCGGTACGGACGGCGGCGGTGACGAGGACAGGCAGCACCGCCATCAGCAGCACGTTCACCCCGAGGGCGTTGATCCCGCCGTCCCCGAACAGCAATGCCTGCACGCCGACCACGGCGGTCATCGCGAGAAGGGCGAGCCGGGGCCCGAGGAGCGCGGTCGCGAGAGCGCCGCCGATGAGATGGCCGCTGATGCCGCCGGCGATGGGGTAGTTGACCATCTGAGCACCGAAGATCATTGCGGCGGTCGTTCCGGCGAGAAGGGTGTCCCGGGTCGTGATGCGCGGCCGCCCGGCGGTGGCCGGCGAGGACGGACCGCACCGTGGCGAT
>LATQ01000361.1 GCA_001017865.1 Rhodococcus sp. IITR03 | reverse complement strand
GAGCAGTTCGCAGCCACCGCCACCACTCGTTACGCGCGCCGCGGGCACATCAGCGGAGCCGGAACCTACCGGCCAAGAGCCTGCTCGCCGACGGCGTCCTGCGGAGCACCGAGCGGATCGCCGAGTCGGCCGACCAAGCCCTCGCCGATACCTCCCGGCCTCTGATCCTCTACTGCGGCGGCGGCGTCTCGGCGTGCCTGGTGGCGCTCGCACTGGTCCGGACGGGCCACGACGACATCGCCGTCTACGACGGATCCCTCGAGGAGTGGACGGCCGACCCCGCACTCCCCATGCGGACACTCGGAGAAGGGAAGGGCGACGCATGATGCGATGTCCGCGATCCTGACCCGTTTCGTCCCCTCCCCTCCTTCCCGACAGGATCTTCCGTGACCACGACCCCCACCGTCGACGATCTCGCCGTCACCCTCGACGCCCTGCGCGCGCAGACGCCGCTGGTGCACTCGCTGACCAACATCGTCTCGGCCAACTTCCTCACCAACGTGCTGCTCGCCGCGGGCGCCAGCAACGCGCACATCGACAACGCCCACGAGGCAGGTGATTTCGCGCGCATCGCCGGTGGAGTGCTCGTCAACCTCGGCACCCCCTTCGACGAGACCTCGGTGGCCTTCACCCGCGCGGCCGAGGCCGCGCACGACGCCGGCACCCCGTGGGTCCTCGACCCCGTGGGAGTGGGCGGACTGGCGTGGCGCACCTCGCTCGCCGCCGACCTGCTGAAGTTCCGTCCCACCGCGATCCGCGGCAACGCCTCCGAGATCATCGCGCTGGCCGGTCTGGGTGGTGACACGCGCGGCGTCGACAGCGCCGACGAGGCCGCAGCCGCCGTGCCCGCGGTGATCGCACTGCTCGAC
>LATQ01000651.1 GCA_001017865.1 Rhodococcus sp. IITR03 | reverse complement strand
CCCGTGGCCCACCGACGCGCAGACGCGCGCCCGGGTCTTCGCCGTCGTCGACGCGGCCTTCGCTCACGGCGAAAGACGTTGCGCGCAGCGCTGAGTGGATGGGCGGCTCGCCAACGGAGGCCGAGAGGCGCCTGCTGGCCGCCGGTATCGAGCCGTCGACCGCGGGGAGAAGCTCGACGCCGCCGCCTTCGTGAGGCTTGCAAGCGTGCAGTGATCCCGGTCACTCCTCCTGGCGGCGGGCTGCGATGTGTGGTTAAGTTGTCCTCGGTCGTTAGGTAGTGTGTTCGTGGTTTACCCCTCGCACATTTCTGGTTGCGAGCGGAGGCGATAGCCACGATGGAATCGTTTCAGCCGTGTAGTGACAGACCCGGGAGCCGAAACCGACTCCCGACGAGACAGAACGTCTACATCCGTTCTGCCTGCAAGTGAAGGACAGCAACATGGCTGAAGGTACTGTGAAGTGGTTCACGGCGAAAAGGGCTTCGGCTTCATCGCTCCCTCGGACGGCTCCGCTGACGTCTTCGTGCACTTCTCCGAGATCCAGGGCCGCGGCTTCCGCACCCTCGAGGAGAACCAGCGCGTGAGCTTCGAGATCGGCCAGGGCCAGAAGGCCCGCAGGCCACCGGCGTGAACGTCATCGGCTGATACCGATAACTCTCCGAATCCGGGCCGGCATCTCAGGGTGCCGGCCCGGATTCGTTCGTCCGGTCAGCCGATCATCGCTCCGTAACCGGTGATGCCCACGCCGACGAGCCGGTCGACGACCCCGCGGAGTCGGCCGAACCGGTGGCCACGCCGGCCGAGCCGGTGGGCGGGTTGACGCAGTCCACGAGATTCAGCGAGCGCAGGACCAGGTCGCCGAGCGAGCAGAC
>LATQ01000150.1 GCA_001017865.1 Rhodococcus sp. IITR03 | reverse complement strand
AGGCCCCCGTCGTCTAGCGGCCTAGGACGCCGCCCTCTCACGGCGGTAGCGTGGGTTCGAATCCCATCGGGGGTACAACAACGAAGGCTCTCCGATCATCGATCGGAGAGCCTTTCGCGTATGTGCGGTCAGTGCGCAGCGGACGGAAGATAGGCGGCCGTCGTGCCGCCGATCTCCATGGCGGGCATCCCGAGCTTGCGGTGATCCCACGAACGCACCCGCGCGGGCACCACCCGGACGGCCACCCGCTTGTGCATCATCTGCTCCACCGCGGGGCGCGCTTCGTCGGTGTACGGGGCGGTATACCGCTCCCACACATCGCGGCACACCTCGAACAGGCGGTCGTGGTCGTCCAGGATCTCCGCGCGCCCCTCGATCGAGACGCCGCGCAACTGGTCGTAGGTGTCGCCGGCCTCGACGAGGACGGTCACGCGATCGTCGCGCCGGAGGTTGACGACCTTCTGTGATTTCGCCTTCGTCTCGAACCAGATCTCCCCGTCGAGCACGGCGTACCACATGGCGACGAGGTGCGGGGTGCCCGTCGGTCCGAGGGTCGCCAGGTTCGCGACCCGGCTGCGGCGGAGGAACTCGTCGATCTCCGAGTCCGTCATCGTGATGTCTGCGCGGCGGTTGGTTCCCATGCGAAGCACTCTGGCACAGCGTGGGGCCGCACGGCTGTCTTCCTCCCGTCCCGCCCGTGTCCCTCCTGGGCTCCACACGGGAGGGACACGGTCATGCGGTCGGCCTCAGAGACGCTTCTGGAGCGCTTCTGCGGCGGCGAGGAGGTCGGCTGCCCAGCGGGCGCCCGGTCGGCGGCCTGCGGTCGATGGGGCCCGATACGGAGATCGCGGCGATCACGCCGCGGTGTTGTCGCG
>LATQ01000098.1 GCA_001017865.1 Rhodococcus sp. IITR03 | reverse complement strand
CGCAGTTCGACCACTACACCGTCGAACACGACCAGGTCCCACCGCAAGAGTTGGCCGAACAGCACGCGCTCGCGCAGCGGGTGATCTCCGACATCGAAGACGACCACTCCGGGCTATCGGTGCGCACCGAGGGCTGGTACCGGGTCCTCGTCGTCGGCTCCACACCCGAGGACGCCAAGGCGAAGGTGTCGATGCTGCAGGAGATGTACGCCCCGCGCATCCGCCTCGAACAAGAACACGGCCAGTACCAGTTGCTGCGCGAATTCCTCCCGGGCGAACCGCTCGCCAACATCGCGCACTGCCGGCGCATGAGCGTCGAAGCCGTCTCCGCCGGCATGGCCGCCGTCGGTGACCGTATCGGGGACCGCACCGGCGTGGTGATCGGCGAGACCGCCTCGATCGCACCTCGCCCGGCGGTGTGGGACCTGTTCGCCGCGCACGAGAAGAAACACAAGTCCGGCCTGACCCCGATCGTCGCTGTACCCGGCTCGGGCAAGACATTCCTCGCCGGAATGCTCGTCTACCAAGCAGTGCGCGCCGGGGCCTACGGGGTGGTACTCGACCCCTCCGGGCCGCTCAAGAAACTCGCGCAGCTCCCCGAATTCCGCGGCGTCGCCGACGTCCAAGCGTTGACCGGGCGCACCTCCCGCCCCGGCTCCTTGAATCCGTACCGGGTGATCGTCGATCCGCGCCGCGACGACCCCGCCTACAACCCAACGAACCCGGACTACGCCGACGATGCCGACCCGGTCGCCGCCGCCCGCGCCCAATACGAAGCCGACCTACGAGCGGCGCAGGCCGAGCGGATCTCGGTGGCGGTGTCGGTGCTGAAGATGATGCTCTCCCCCGCACGCCTCGAGCACGAGTGGACCGAAACCGT
>LATQ01000406.1 GCA_001017865.1 Rhodococcus sp. IITR03 | reverse complement strand
CGGGAATCGAGTGCGGCGAATACGTGGGCGAGGTGGACGAAGTGGGTCCAGTCCGAGCGGATCAGTTCGATGTCGTCGGCCATCTTCACGATGAACCGTCGGGCCTGATCGAGGTGGTCGGTGTCGGTGTCCTCGTCGAGGGTGTCTTCTCCGCCGCCACCGAGGTCGGCCAGCAGCGCTTCGTAGCCTTCTCCCGAGGGGAGGTTGAGTAGTTTGAGGGCGCCGTCGATGGCGTGGGTGTTGCCGCCGAGATCGCCGATGATCACCTCGTAGGTCAGCGCGGACTTGTCGTCGCTGCCGTCGACGCCGAGATAGTCATCGGGCAGCTGGGAGCACACCAGGGCGCGGACTTTGTACTTGCGCGAGTCACGCGCGATGCGCAGGTTCAGGGTGCGGCCGGCGCCGGTCTGTTCGAGGTACTTGTTCTCATCGAGGAAGAGCACCTTGCGCTCGAAGCGCGGCAGTTCGTAGACGAGGCGGTTCGCCAGCCACGCCGCCATGTGCATGAGCGGGCCGGCCATGCGTTGCTGCGGGGTCCACTGCGACGGATCGGTGCCGGTGGGTGGGAGCTGCAATCCGGGCATCGTCAACACCGTCAGTCGAGTGGTGTTGTCGACGATGTCCTCCGGCTCGACGGTGGTGCCGCGTTCGGGGAAGAGCACGCGGGCTTCGGCGAGGTCGGCCATCATCGACAGCTCTTGATGCACGCTGCGCGCGCAGGTGCGCAGATCAGGGTTCTCGTCGTCGTGGCCGAGGGCGGCGATGGCGTCGAGGACTTCGCGTAGGTTGTGGTGCCGTCCGCCGCCGATGGTGTTCGCTGCGGTCTGCAGGACGGTTTCGGTCCACTCGTGCTCGAGGCGTGCGGGGGAGAGCATCATCTTCAGCA
>LATQ01000620.1 GCA_001017865.1 Rhodococcus sp. IITR03 | reverse complement strand
CCCGACAGCGCCGCGATCCCGACGCGAGTCGCGGTCCCGAGACGTACAGTTCGCCGACCACACCGGCGGGCACGGGACGCAACCGCTCGTCGAGGACCTCGACGGTGACGCCGCGGACGGGGGTGCCGATGACGATGTCGTCGCCGGGTCGCAGGGGCTGCGAGTTGGTGACGAACATCGTGGCCTCGGCCGGGCCGTAGCTGTTGACGAGGGTGCGCCCGTCTCCCCAGCGATCGACGATCTCGCGGGTGAGCCGGTCGCCGCCGAGCACGAGGGTGCGCAGGGCCGGCAGGTCGCGCACCGGCACGGTCGCGAGCGTCGACGGCGTCATCACCGCGTGGGTGATCGCGGCACTGTCGAGCAGGTCGCCGAGGGCAGCGCACCGTAGCTGTCGGCGTCGGCCACCACGAGCGTCGCGCCGAGATGCCGCGGTGAGCATCTCGAGCATCGCGGCGTCGAACGACGGTGCCGCGACGTGCAGGACGCGATCGCCCGGGAAGGCGGCGAGGTATTCGCCGATGTCCTCGGCGAACGCGCTCGCGGCGCGCTGGGTGACGGTGACGGCCTTGGGGTGTCCGGTGGTGCCGGAGGTGAAGACGAAGTAGGCGGGGGCGTCGGGTGCGGGATCGACGACGTCGGCGAGCGGTTCCTCGTCGTCGGAGGTCACCTCGAGCCACCGCACGGTCGCCGGAAGTGTCGGCGCTTCACCGACTCCCACGCGCACGTCGGCGAGCATCTCGGCCAGACGCGCGGTGGGGGCGGTGGGGTCGACGAGCATGGGTGCGGCGCGCGACGGATAATGCACAGGACGACACGGTTCCGGAGCCGCAGGCGTGGAGATCCGAATACAGCACGGCGGCCGACCTGGCGCCGATGACGAAACAAG
>LATQ01000650.1 GCA_001017865.1 Rhodococcus sp. IITR03 | reverse complement strand
CACGAGCGGGACGGTGGTCGCGGCACGGCCCACGGCGTCGACGCGAGTGCTTGCATCGGTTCGTCGCGGGTGAGCCCCCACATCTGGCTGCCGAACGGCGCGCCGGGAACGATGAGGCGCGTTCGCCGCGCTCGCTCGTGTTGTCCTCGAGCCAGGCCGCCGCGGCGTGCCAGTGCTCGGGGACCTCGTCGTAGGCGCCGCGCGGAGCGAGCCGCCCGGTCCACGCGAGTGAGGTCGCGAGCGTCATCGCGACGAGGATCAGCGTCGTCACCGCGACCATCGGATTGCGTTCGGGATGCGCGAAGGCGTTACGGGCACGCGACCACGGCACCGATCCGGGCAGTGGCACGGCGCGCAACAGGTGCGCGATCCCGAGCACGATCGGCAGTCGCACGAGCGGTTCGAGCTTGTGGACGTTGCGCAGCGGCGCACCGGCGGTGTCGAGGAACAACCGGACCTGCTCGGCGAACGGCGAGTCGAGCCGGCCGACGTAACCGACGCCCATGCCGACGAGACCCACCACGAGGATCAGGGTGAATCGACCGCGCGCAGGCATCGACCGCATCGCGAGGCCGGCGAGACCGGCCGCGGCCAGAGCGCCGGTGACGAGGACGGCGGCCGGTTGCGTGACGAGCACGGCTCCCGCGATGCGTTCGGGGGAGACGAAGGGCGTCCAGCTGCTGGTGCCGCGCAGCACCTCGGCGAGCGACGTCCATTCGGTGGTGACACCGGACGATTCGATGAAGTCGAGGAAGGGCGGGCTGACGCGGCCGAGCAGCAGCAGCGGCACCATCCACCAGGTCACCGCGACGACGCACAGCGGCAGCACCACAGGGTGAAGCGCCACCAGCGCCGGTTCGGGCGGTGCGCGGCCCACCACAGCGCCGCGACG
>LATQ01000196.1 GCA_001017865.1 Rhodococcus sp. IITR03 | reverse complement strand
CGCGCAGACCCTGCTGCCCGACGCCCTGGCCCGGGTCCTCGCCGCCACCCCCGATCTCGGCGTGGAACACCGCGACGCCGGGGTTCCTCGCCGAGGCCGCCGCGCTGCTGAGCACCTACTTCACCGTCGAGGACCCCACCACCGTCACCACCGGCGGCTGCGAACTGCGAGTGGAGACGACCCTCGACGGCGACGTTCCACTGCGCGGCATCATCGACCGCCTCGACGTCGACGCCACCGGGGCGGTGCACGTCGTCGACTACAAGACCGGCCGCGCCCCGTCCCCGCGCGGCGAGCGGGCGGCGCTGTTCCAGTTGAAGTTCTACGCGCTGATCCTGTGGCGGCAGCGCGGCGTCGTCCCGGCCTCGCTGCGGCTGCTGTACCTCGGCGACGGTCAAGTGCTGAACTACCGGCCCGACCCCGAGGAACTGTGCCGCTTCGAACGGATCGTGCGCGCGATGTGGGTGACGATCCGGCAGTTGCGCGCCAGCGGCGACTTCCGCCCCGACCCCGGTCCCGGCTGCCGGTGGTGCGATCATCGGGCAGTGTGCCCGGCGTTCGGCGGTACCCCACCGCCGTATCCCGTCGACGGCGTTGCGACGCAGTCGATCCAGTCGACCCGATCGACACCATCGCTCCAGTCGACACCGGGCGCGCCCACCGCATCGAGCAGCAGGAGAATCCCGAGTGAGCGACGCCGCCTACTACGTGCCGGTCCCCCGGCCGACCACCCCCACCGGTCCGGTCGACGACGTCGAGATCGCGGTGTTCCGCCCCACCGAACACACCGTCAGCACCTGGGGACCACACCTGCAGCACGGCGCCCCACCCTCGGCGCTGACGCCCTCCGCCATCGAACGGCACCGGCCCTGCCCCGACACCCGCCTGAGCCGGCTCA
>LATQ01000499.1 GCA_001017865.1 Rhodococcus sp. IITR03 | reverse complement strand
CCATCGGGGTCACCGCCGACCGCGCCGAGGCCGCGCTGCGGCGTCTCGCACAGGACCTCACCGCGCGCGGATCCGGCATCGACCTGCGGTTCGCCGGTGACGGCTGGCGCTTCTACACGCGCCGCGATTTCGCGCCCTACGTCGAGAAGCTGCTGCAGGGTGGCGCGCGCACCAAGCTCACCCGCGCCGCACTCGAGACGCTCGCCGTGATCGCCTACCGGCAACCGGTCACGCGCAGCCGTGTCCGCGCCGTGCGTGGCGTCAACGTCGACGGGGTGATGCGCACCCTGCTCGCGCGGGATCTGATCGCCGAGGCGGGCACCGATCCGGAGACCGGCGGCACGCTCTACGTCACCACGGAGCTGTTCCTCGAACGCCTCGGCCTGGCATCTCTGCAGGATCTGCCGCCCGTTGCGCCGCTTCTGCCCGATGTCGATGTGATCGACGACATCGCCGACAGTCTCGAGTCGGACCCACGATTTGAGAGAATGGGTAGGAACGCGCGTCCCGAGACTCTCTCGCCCGCGGAGTTCGATCCAGAGAACTGACAGGAACCAAGTGAATACACCCGCTCGCCGTGATGGCACACCGGACCGTAGAAGAAACAATCCCCGCAGCGCGAACACGCGCAACACCGGGGGATCCCGCTCGGGACGCGCGGACGCACCGCGTTCCGGAGGACGCACCGAAGCACCGCGTTCCGGAGGACGCACCGAAGCGCCTCGCTCCAGCGGACGTACAGACGCTCCCCGTTCGGGCGCGCAGGGGCTCCCCGTTCGGGGGAGCGCACCGACTCACCCCGCTCCGATCGCCGGGCCACTCCCGGTCAGTCGGCTGCAGGCCGCAATCCGGCCCAGTCGGCTGCAGGCCGCAATCCCGCCCAGCCGGCCGCCGGTCGCAAACCGCACCG
>LATQ01000462.1 GCA_001017865.1 Rhodococcus sp. IITR03 | reverse complement strand
TCGTGCCGCGCCCGACCCGGACTCGTCCGCCGACGAGGTGCTGCGGTTCGCCGACCTCAGCCTCGACCCCGCGACCCGCGAGGTCACCCGCGGCGACCGGCAGATCAGCCTCACCCGCACCGAGTTCTCCCTGATGGAGATGCTCATGGCGAACCCGCGGAGGGTGCTCACGCGCAGCCGCATCCTCGAGGAGGTGTGGGGTTACGACTTCCCGACCTCCGGCAACGCCTCGAGGTCTACGTGGGGTACCTGCGACGCAAGACCGAGGCCGGTGGAGAACCGCGCCTGATCCACACGGTGCGCGGCGTCGGGTACGTGCTGCGCGAAACCCCGCCGTGAGCGACCTGATGCGACCACCTCTTCTTCTGACCCGCTCGGTGCCGCTGCGCACCCGCGTCACGCTCCTCGCGGCCGGCGCGGTGGCGCTCGCCGTCGCCGTCACCTCCATCGCGGCCTACGCCGTGGTCTCGCGGGCGTTGTACTCGGAGGTCGACACCCAGTTGCGGGCGCGGGCCGCCGCGCTCGTCGAGTCGAGCACCCTCATCACCTACGACCCGCGCTATATCGGCGGGGCCCAGCTCTACAGCTCCGACATCAGCGTCGCCCTGATCTATCCGGATCTCGGCAGGTACGTGCCGCCGGGCTCGTCGGTCCCCATCGGCGAATCCGAACTGGCGGTGGCCGAGGGCGACCGTGAGTCGTCGCTGCGCACCGTCGCCCAGCAGCGCGTACTGGCCCAGCGCATGCCCGACGGCAGCACGGTCGTGATCGCGCAGCGACTGCGTCCCACGGTCGAGATCCTCAACCGCCTGGCGAGTGTGCTGTTCATCGTCGGCGGGTGCGGGGGTGGTGCTCGCCGCCGCCGTTGGGGTGCGACGGTCGGCCGCACCGGTCTGCGTCCCGTCGCCGGCTCACCGCC
>LATQ01000320.1 GCA_001017865.1 Rhodococcus sp. IITR03 | reverse complement strand
CCGCCCTGCCCGCGATCTATCTCGGTGTCGCCCGCGCGCGCGGAAGTGGTTCATCCGCTTCCTCGACGCCCGCCGCCCCGCGAACCTCGGCACCTCACTGCTCGACCTGCCGCGCTTCGAGGCGGCACTCGGGGAGATCGACCTGCAGCTCACCACCAGCGAAGCCCTGCTGCGTTCCCTCGCCGACCAGGCCGACCGCGGACTCCCGGTGTCGAAGGAACTGTCCTGGGGTGCCAAGACGCTCGCCAACCGTGCCGCCATCACCAGTGTGCAGACCATGGTCGGGCTCATCGGCAATCCCGGCCTGAGCCGCTCCAACCCGCTCGAGCGGCACCTGCGGGACGTGTACTCGTCCCGCGTCCACTTCCCCCAGGAAGACACCGTCATAGCACTGTTCGGGCGGCAGGCCAAGGCCTCGCTCACCACCGGCCGCTGATCATCACAACAACGGAGACAACATGACCCGCTACGTCGTCGTGGGGGCCGGTGCCGTCGGCGCCACCCTCGCCGCCCAGTTCGAACAGCACCACATTCCCTACGTGCTGGTCGGACGCGGCGCCCAGATCGCCCACATCGCCGCCCACGGCCTGACCTACCACCGCCGCGGCACCGCGACCACCGTCCCGCTCGTCACCGCCGACTCACCCGCCGCGGTGGCCCTCACTTCCGACGACGTCCTCGTCTTCACCCCCAAGGTGCAGGACCTCGAAGGCGCTGTGCGCCAATGGGCCTGGCAACCCCTCTCGGATCGGTCCGACGTCACCGCCTCGGCGCTGCCGGCGATCACTCTGCAGAACGGCCTCGACGCCGAGCGCATCGCCCTACGCCGCTTCGGCACCGTCTACGGCGCGTCGCTGCTGACCCCGGCCCGCTTCACCGTCGTCGGCGAGGTCGTCTCCGGCGCGCCGGACCGCTGTGGTCGC
>LATQ01000201.1 GCA_001017865.1 Rhodococcus sp. IITR03 | reverse complement strand
CACTACGCCCACCAGGAGAAACCCGAAAGCGGGTGACGGGACTGCTCGCGACTTCGTCCGCGGACTCGGCTGACCTGCCCGTCCACCGGACGGGCAGGCGTCAGACGATGCAGGCGCCGGTCGCGACCGGCTGATTCACTCCGGCCATCTCCAACTGCCGGCTCACCTCCGCGCCGGTGAGAACGAAACCGGTGTCGGTGTCGTCGACCGCCGCGCCGAAGACCATCCCGAGGACGCTGCCGGACGGATCGACCAGCGGACCACCCGAATTGCCCTGCCGGATCGTGCCGCGCACCGTGTACACCTCGCGTTCGACGGTTCCTCCGCGGTAGATGTCCGGGCCCTGCAGGTCGAGCGTCTCGCGGATCCGCGCAGCGCTCGCCGTGTACGGGCCACCGCCCGGGTAGCCGAGCACGATCGCGTCGTCACCCGACTCCGCCGGCTCCGGGGCGAACCCCAGCGGCTGCGCGGTCAGTCCCGGCACCGCGAGGATCGCGACGTCCACCTCCGGATCGAAGAGCACGACGGTCGCGTCGAGCGGGCCGCTCTCCGTATCGACGGTCACCGCCGCGGTTCCGGCCACGACGTGCGCGTTCGTCATCACCCGTTCGGGGGCCACGACGAAACCGGATCCTTCGAGCGCCTTCTGGCAGCTGGGTGCGACGCCGTTGATGCGCAGCACGCTCGTCTGCAGCCGGGCCGGGACCGATCCTTCGAGGAGACCACCGTCGGGTGCCTCCACCTCGGCGATCGGGGTGCGCCCGAACGGCCCGATCACCTCGGGCAGACCCGAGGTGTCGAGCAGCGCCGAGAACTCGTTGGGGATCGCGCGCATCCAGTCGGGGGCGACATCGTCGACGGTCCCGAGCACCTGGGAGCCCGCACGGCCGCGGAGACGGGCGGGCTGGGTCGTGGCGGTCGAG
>LATQ01000613.1 GCA_001017865.1 Rhodococcus sp. IITR03 | reverse complement strand
GACGTCGCCGGCGCCTCATTGGCCCGCGACGACTACGTCCACGCCGCGCTCGTCGTGGACCGCGCCACCGACACCCTCGTCGGCGCGACCTTCGTCGGCCAGGAGGTCGCCGAACTCGTCCACGCCGCTACCGTCGCCGTGGTCGGGAAGGTGCCGCTGGATGCGCTGTGGCATGCGGTGCCGTCCTATCCCACCATCAGTGAGATCTGGTTGCGGCTGCTCGAATCCCGCCGCAGCTGACCGCCTCTCGCACGTGCAGTTGTCGTCGCGACACGCCGAACCGCGACGACGAGAACTGCACGCCGGCGGTCAGCGGGGCAGCCGCCGCCAGATCTGCGCGCGCAGCAGTCGCATCCCGAAGAACACCGGCCGCAGCACCGCCGGCACCCACACCTCCCCGCGCCCGCGGTGCAACGCCCGCACCGTCGCGTCGGCGACCTGCGGTGGGGTGCTCGACAGCGGTGCCGGGCTCATACCTTCCGTCATCCGGCCGATCACGAAACCGGGGCGCACCAGCAGCAGCGAGATTCCGCTGCCGTGCACGGCATCCGCCAGGCCGGACGCGAAACCGTCGAGGCCGGCCTTCGCGGAGCCGTAGACGTAGTTCGCGCGACGCACCCGCCACCCGGCGACCGAAGAGAACACCACCAGCCGACCCGATCCCTGCGCGCGCAGCCGCTGCGTCAGGTCGGTGAGCAACGCGACCTGCGCGAGGTAGTCGGTGTGCACGATCGATACCGCGTGCGCGGTATCGGTTTCCGCGCGGGCCTGGTCGCCGAGGATCCCGAAGGCCAGCACCGCCACATCGATCGGCCCGAAGGCGGCGATCCGGTCGAGCACTGCGGTGTGGGTGTCGAGGGCGTCGGCGTCGAACTCGACCGGGTGCACCGCCGTCGCGCCCGCTGCCCGCACGGCGGCGCACTCGTCGGTCAGGTCGTC
>LATQ01000443.1 GCA_001017865.1 Rhodococcus sp. IITR03 | reverse complement strand
GCGACGGGTGGCGTGAGGACGGTGCGGACGGTTCCCGGCGCCGACCGGGTCGTCGTGGTCGGTGCCGGTCTCGCCGGTCTGTCGGCGGCGCTGTACCTGCGCGGCGCCGGTAGGGACGTGACGGTGCTCGAACGCGCCGATGACGTCGGTGGCCGGGTCGGCAGCTATCACGGCCCGGGCTACGAGATCGACAACGGCGCCACGGTGCTGACGATGCCCGAGTTGATCGACGACGCGCTCGCCGCGGTGGGCGCGACCGGAATTCCGTCCGGCCGGCGCTGCACACCCGGCGACTGTCCCCCGCATATCACGCACGGTTCGCCGACGGCACCTCGATCGACGTGCACTCCGACCCCGACGCCATGGTCGCGGAGATCTCGCGGGTGTGCGGTGCGGAGGAGGCGCGCCGCTATCTGCGGTTGCGCGCGTGGCTCGCCGACATCTTCGACGCCGAGTTCGACCGCTTCATGGACGCGAGTTTCGACTCGCCGCTCGACCTGGTGTCGTCCCCGGCGGCGCTGCGCGACCTGGCGCGCCTGCTCCGGCTGGGTGGGTTCGGCAGGCTCGGCGCGCAGGTGAACCGTAGGATCACCGACCCGCGCCTGCGCCGCGTCTTCACCTTCCAGGCGCTGTACGCGGGGGTCGCTCCGGCGCGGGCCCTCGCCGTCTACGGGGCCATCGCGCACATGGACACCTCGCTGGGCGTGTACGCGGTGGACGGTGGTATGCGGTCGGTCGCCCGCGCGATGGCCGCGGCGTTCGTCGAGGCCGGCGGACGACTCGAACTCGGGCGGGAGGTGACCTCGCTCGATCTGTCCGGCGGTCGGGTCGACGGTGTCCGCACCCGCGACGGAGAGCGCTTTCCGTGCGACGCGGCCGTCCTGACCCCCGACACCCCGGTGGTCGACGGATTACTGCCGCGCCGACGCGCGTCGCACTG
>LATQ01000460.1 GCA_001017865.1 Rhodococcus sp. IITR03 | reverse complement strand
CGAGGCGGAGAAGAACGAGCATCTCGGGCGCACGCGGGTCGCTGATCGAGATCGACGGCGTCGTGCAGCACGCACCGGCGCCGCGCTTCTCCCGCACCCCTGCCGGCGAGCCGGTCGGTCCGGCGGCCGAGGCCACCGACATCGACACCCTCTGGGTCTGATCCCCCCGGTTCGGGGCCCGGGATCGTAACGGTGTTCCACCGATACGGTTCCGGGCCCGTCCCATCTGCGGGAAAGCCACCGATCGCGCCGGGATCGGTGTGCTATCAACACCGTCATGAGTGACGGGGTGGGAGCCGCGATCCATCGATCGGCGGCCACGGCACGAGCACGAGCGCGTACCGCGGTCCCGGGGCGTGTCCCGGAGGTGCTCGACGTCCGCAGCAAGGACGGCACCCGCATCCACACCGAGCCTGCGGGCCCGCCGACGCTCCGACGATCGTCCTGACGCACGGCATTCTGTGCGAACTCGGATTCTGGCGCAACCAGATTCGTGACCTGAGCGGCGACTACCGGGTGGTCGCCTTCGATCACCGCGGTCACGGACGCAGCCAGGCCGCCCCTGCCCGGGCGTACACGATGGACCATCTCGCCGACGATCTCCACGCCGTGCTGGGCGCGGCCGCACCCGACGGCCGGCCCGTCGTGGTCGCCGGGCACTCCATGGGCGGCATCGCCGTGATGGCCTGGGCCGAGCGGTATCCGCGCGACGTCGACGCACGGGTGTCGGCCGCGGGCCTGGTCAACACCACACCGGGCGAAATCTTCGACAACGTGCAGTTCCTGCGCGGACCGCAGAGCCTGACGAAGGTGCGGCGCCGCGTCGCGCAGACCGTCGTCCCGCTGGCACGGATGCCGCTCCCCCAGCGGATGCCGGCTGCGCAGGCACCCTGCTTCTCCGCGTCGCCAGTCGGGGAGCGGTGTCGGCCGCGACCGTCAACCG
>LATQ01000638.1 GCA_001017865.1 Rhodococcus sp. IITR03 | reverse complement strand
CGATACGCCCGGCGGCTCACGCGCCTCGGAGACGCCCGCCGGCTCACGCGCCTCCGATACGCCCGGCGGCTCACGTGCCTCGGACGTCACCGGACGGCGGATCCTCGGGCTCGCCCTTCCCGCCCTCGGGGTGCTCGCGGCGGAACCGCTCTACCTGCTGTTCGACATCGCTGTCGTCGGCCGGCTCGGGGCGCTGCCCCTGGCCGGTCTCGCGATCGGAGGTTGATCCTCGCGCAGGTGAGCACCCAGCTCACCTTCCTGTCGTACGGCACCACCGCGCGCGCGGCGCGTTTCCACGGCGCGGACCGGCACGACGACGCCGTCGGCGAGGGCGTGCAGGCGACCTGGCTCGCGATGATCGTCGGACTGGCGATCCTGCTCGTCGGCCAGGCACTGGCCGGTCCCGTCGCGCGGCTGCTCGCCGGCGATGCGAGATCGCCGACGCCGCCGTCTCGTGGCTGCGGGTCGCGCTGTTCGGGGCACCCTTGATCCTCGTCGGCCTGGCCGGGAACGGCTGGATGCGCGGCGTCCAGGACACGATCCGGCCGCTGCGATTCGTCATTGTCGGTCTCGTCCTGTCGGCAGTGCTGTGCCCGGTTCTGGTCCACGGTCTGCTGGGTGCTCCCCGGTGGGAGCTGGTCGGTTCCGCCGTCGCCAATGTGATCGGGCAGTCCGTGACGGCCGTCCTGTTCGTGGTGGCGCTGCTGCGGTCCGGGGTTCCGCTTCGGCCTCGACCCGCCGTGATCGGGGCGCAGTTGCGGCTCGGACGCGATCTGATCGCCCGCAGCCTCGCGTTCCAGGCCTGTTTCCTGTCCGCGGCGGCGGTGGCGTCGCGCTTCGGTGCGGCCGCGGTGGCCGGTCATCAGGTCGTGCTGCAACTGTGGAACTTCGTGACCCTCACCCTGGACTCGCTGGCGATCGCCGCGCAGGCCTCGTCGGCGCAGCGGCTCGGT
>LATQ01000481.1 GCA_001017865.1 Rhodococcus sp. IITR03 | reverse complement strand
CGGCACGGGTGTGGTCGCGCTGGCCGCGAGCGTGCTCGTGGGCCGCACGTCGGTGGAAGGACGGAACCGGTCCCGACCGCCGGCGCGGTGCTGCGTGCCTCCCAGGTGCAGCTGGCCCTCATCGCGCTCACGTCGCTCGACCTGCTGCTCGCCCGCATGCTGCTCGACCCCGATTCGGCGGGCCTCTACGCCTTGGGGGCGGTGGCGACGAAGGTCGCCTTCTGGTTGCCGCAGGCGGTCGGTGTGGTGCTCTATCCGCGAATGGCGAACCCCGCGCAGTCGGCGGCCGCGGTGCGGTCGGCGCTCACCGTCCTCGTCGCGATCGGGCGCCGTGCTCGTCGCCGGCGCGGCGATCTGCGCACCGATCGTCCGATGCTGGTCGGCGACGCCTACGGGCCGGTGCAGTCGCTGCTGTGGCTGTTCGCGTTGCAGGGCGCGTGTCTCGCCGTCCTGCAGGGCGCGCTGCTGTCGGCGATCGCCGGGGAGCCGCACGCATCTCGCGCTCGTCGCGTGGGCGGGACTCGCCCTCGAGGCGGTGCTGATGTTCGTTGGTGGCGTCGACCCTGCGGCAGTTCATCGCCGTCGCCGTCGGTGTGGTGCCGCGACGGCCGCGGTGGTCGCGGTGCTCGCTCTGCGCGGTGCTGCAGCGACCCGGTCGTCCACGGACGACGCGGCGATCCCGCCCACCGATGAGTCACCCACGAACGACACCGCCCCCCACCGGGATCGGTGAGGGGCGGCTCGATTCGTCTACCGGACGATCACTCCTGCGTCGGAGGCTTCCGCAGATCGGTGCGCGGGATCTCCTGCGTCTGATCGGTCGTCCAGTCGCGCTGCTGCGCGTTCGGATCGGTCTGGCGCGGGATGACCTCGGTGCGGTCCTCGGTGTGATCGCGCTGCGCGCCGGCCGAATGCGCCGGGCCGACCGTGGTCGTGGGCCGGGCCTG
>LATQ01000649.1 GCA_001017865.1 Rhodococcus sp. IITR03 | reverse complement strand
CGCCGCCCGCACGAGATCGAGGCCGCGGAGGCGGCCCGGCCCCCGCGCGCACGAGCACCAGGAGCGTGTCGGTGCCGTCGAGGATCGCGCACACCTCACGATCGCGACCGGCGAGACGGAAGCTGCCGCGGCGGATCTCCCCCGCGGCGAGTTCGTTCCGCACCCGATCCAGCTCGGCGATGGTCACCCGGTCGACGATCGACGGGTCGCCGGCCACCTTCCGCGGCCGGCCGGTGCATTCCCTCGTGAAGATCACCAGGGCGCTGTGCGGAGCGAGGTCGTCGACATAGGTGGAGAATCGCTGCGCGATCTCCGCGAGCGGACCGGTGAGGACGTCGCGCAGCTCGGCGATCAGGACCTCAGGGCGACGGGCAGCGGGACTCACGTGCCCACGATATCGGCGTCCACCTGCGCCCTCCCGGAGGAGCCCCGGCCCCAGCCGACGCGTGCATCGCGTACTGCGCCACTTCGGCCCCTCGGACCCCGACCGGCGGTAACATTCCGACCACTGGGGCGACTTCGATTCCTCGTCCGTGGGAGGTGCTGCGAACAGTGGCGGACCCCCGCTCGACGACGGGCACCGCGACCGCGATCGACGGTCGCGACGGGTTCCCCGCGACCGTGCCCGGTCTGCTGCTCGACCGGGTGTCCCGCTCCCCCGACTCCGTCGCCTACCTGCGTCCGGACGGTGAACGGTGGCGACCTTCGACGTGGACGGACGTACGACGGGAGGTCTTCGACCTCGCGGCGGGACTGATCGGCCGGGGTGTGGAAGCCGGATCGCGGGTCGCGATCTGCGCGACGACCTGTTATCGGACCGTCGTCGCCGACCTCGCGAACTCGCGTGCGCGGGCCGGTGCCACCGTCCCGATCTACCCGGCGACCCGCGCAGTGTGCGTCGCAGATCCGGCGTGAGCACGCCTCCTCACCGTCGCCGACCGGCCCCGTC
>LATQ01000295.1 GCA_001017865.1 Rhodococcus sp. IITR03 | reverse complement strand
GGCGATCCCACCGCATCCCTCCCCCGGACCGGATGCCACCGGGCCTGCGATCGATCGGATCGCACGCGCGGCCGGCTGATCGTCGGTCTCGACACCGGCAGCAACCTCATGAGCTACCGCGACACCGCGACCGGGCGCATCACCGGTTTCGACGTCGACATCGCGCGCGAGATCGCCCGCGACCTCCTGGGCGATCCCGCTCTCGTCGACTACCGCATCCTGTCGTCGGCCGAGCGTGAGAAGGCGCTGCAGGACTCCACCGTCGACATCGTCGCGAAGACCATGAGCATCACGTGCGCCCGTCGCGAGAAGGTCGACTTCTCCACCGAGTACTTCCGGGCCCAGCAGCGTGTGCTCGTCGTCCGGGGATCCGACATCCGCTCCGCCGCCGATCTCGCCGGCCGGCGCGTGTGCATCGTCGAGGGCACGACCTCGCTGCTCCGGATGCGGGAGGTGCAGCCGTCGGCGTCGATCCTCACCGTGCCGTCGTGGGCCGACTGCCTCGTCGTTCTCCAGCAACAGCAGGTCGACGCCGTGAGCACCGACGACACGATCCTCGCCGGACTCGCCTCGCAGGACCCCTATCTCGAACTCGTCGGCCCCTCCCTGGGATCGGAGCCGTACGGAATCGGAATCCGGCTGGCAGCGACGAGCTCGTACGGTTCGTCAACGCCACCCTCGAAAGGATCCGTTCCGACGGGACGTGGACGGCGCTGTACGAGAAGTACCTGCGGGTGCTCGGTCCCACTCCGTCACCCCCGACACCGAACTACCGGGAGTGACGGCCATGTCCGACGAACCCGAACCGGCCGACACCCCGTCGGTCGATTCCGGCCCTGCCACGGAACGGGCAGTGAACTCCGGGCCCGCCACCAGGCGTGCGGCGGATTCCGGACCCGCGACCGAGCCGTCGACGAGCGACTCGGGACCGGCTACCGCGCGGGCGGCCTG
>LATQ01000195.1 GCA_001017865.1 Rhodococcus sp. IITR03 | reverse complement strand
GGTCGCTTCGCGGTGATCACCGTGACGGCACCGACACCGGGGTGCGCGTCGCCCCGGACGACGCCGCCCGAGGCGCTGCTCACCCCACCGAGCGACCCCACCGGTGACCCGGAACCGGTACCGGAGCAGCCGCGGCCACCGATCGGGTGGCTCGACCAGCCCGACGGGGCGGTCACCCTCGCCGGCGGCTGCCCGGCGGGATCCTCCCCGCGCGACTGGCGGAATTCCTTGCCGCCGTCGAACGTCCGGTGATCGTCACCCCCTGCGGTCGGTGCTGCTGTGCGATCTCGACGAGTGGACCGCCGAGCAGGTGGTGCGGGTGCTCGCCCCCATGGGGTTGATCTTCGACGCCGACTCCCCGCACCTGCGCTGATTCGTCCCCGACCTGCGCGAACGGGCGGACTTCGCGAACCGGACCGTCGCCGCGGATCCGGCCCGCCGACGGTTCGGCCGCGCCTATCGTGGACGGATGAGCGGTCCGACAGCGGAATCCGACAGCTATGACGTGATCGTCCTCGGTGCGGGCCCGGCCGGGGAGAACGCCGCCCAGTACGCCATCGCCGGCAGCGACCGCACCGCGGTGCTCGTCGAACACGAACTCGTCGGCGGCGAATGTTCCTACTGGGCATGCATGCCCAGCAAAGCCCTGCTGCGCCCCACCCAGGTGCTCGCCACCGCCCGCAACATGCCCGGCGTCGCGACAAGATCAGCGCCCACGGCGTCGAGGTACCGGCGGTGCTCGCCCGGCGCGACAGCTTCACCCACAATCGCGACGACAGCTCCCAGGTGGAGTGGGCCGAGGGCGCAGGCATCGACGTCGTGCGCGGCCACGGCCGCCTCGACGGCGAACGCACCGTCACCGTCACCGGTCCGGACGGGGAGCGTCGCCTGCAGGCCCGGCACGCCGTGGTCCTGGCCACCGGCACGCTGCCCTCGATCCCGGAACCTGCCCG
>LATQ01000095.1 GCA_001017865.1 Rhodococcus sp. IITR03 | reverse complement strand
GGGCCTCCGGTGCGGGTCGCGAGGCGCAGTGGCGCGACCGCGTCGACGTCGTTGTGCGGGGTGACGACGATCCTCGAGCGGGACAGCCGGCACGCATCGACGAGCGAGGCGTGACCGCCGGCGTCCGAGACGATCAGTGCGTCCTTGCCACCCAGGGCGGCGACGGCACCGAGGTTCGCGGCGTATCCGCTCGAGAACACCAGGCCGCTGTCGGCCCCGACGAAGTCGGCGAGTTCGTGTTCGAGGAGTTCGTGTTCGGCGGTGGTACCGGTGACCAGCCGCGATCCGGTGGCGCCGGCTCCCCATCGCCGCAGGGCAGCGGTGGCTCCCGCGAGGACCTCGGGATGGCCGGTCAGGCCGAGATAGTCGTTGGAGGCGAGGTCGACGACGGTCGAGCCGGGGGTGCGGACGACGGGGTCGCGGTGCAGACCCGCTGCGCGTCGCGCCGCCGCGGTGTCGTCGAGCCACGCCAGGGCGGGATGTGCGGTCATGAGCGGTGACCATACTTGAACACCGTTCAAGTCGCCATGTCGGTCGACTCGGGTCGTAGGCTCGGACGGTCCGGCAGACCCCGACGAAAGGCAGGTGACGTGGTCGTCCACATCGAGTCCCGGGACGGAACGACGATCGGATTCCGCAGGCTCGGGCAGGGACCGGGTCTCGTCGTCGTGCACGGCAGCATCGCGACCGGGGACGAATGGTCGCGCGTGGCCTCCGTCCTGGCGGACCGCTTCACCGTCCATCTCGTGGACCGGCGCGGGCGCGGGCTCAGCGGCGACGCCGACGCGTACTCGATCGACACCGAGATCGCCGACATCGCCGCGGTTCTCGACGCCGCCGGACCGGACGCCTCGCTCGTCGGGCACTCCTACGGCGCACTGTGCGCCCTCGCGGCGGTCGCCTCGGGAGTCGACGTGCCCGGACTCGTCCTCTACGAACCGCCGGTGCCCGGTCGC
>LATQ01000648.1 GCA_001017865.1 Rhodococcus sp. IITR03 | reverse complement strand
GAGGCACTCTCCCCCGTGCTCGACGACCCCTTCGTCGAGGGTCGCCGCACCGGTCCGCGACGCAGTCGCGACAGGCCCTTGCGCGGCAGCGAATTGGCCGCCGTGCGCAGGCCGACGTCGACGGAGTAGCTGATCGTGCGGGCCGATTCGGTGAGCACCCGCGCGAGATCGAAACGGTCGCCGATCCGCAGCGCCGCGGCGATCTCGTCGGCGTCCTGCGCGCGCAGCTGATCGCGGGAGCGGCCGGCGACGCGGTGCAGCTCGGTGCGTACGTCGAGCAGTCGCCGGTGGGCGGCCGCGAGACCACCCCCCGGGACGTCGGGTCCGAGTCCCGGCATGCCGTCGGTGAGCTGCGCAACGGACAGGGCATTGAGCAACTGCACGTCCCGCAACCCGCCGCGACCGCTCTTGAGGTCGGGTTCGGCCCGGTGGGCGATCTGCCGCTGCGCTGCCACCGCACCTCGGTCATCTCGATGAGTTCGTCGAAGCGGGACCGGATGCCGGTGCGCCACTGACGTCGCACACCGCCGATGAGCAGATTGCTCAGCTGGGCGTCGCCCGCGATGTGCCGCGCCTCGAGCATTCCCAGTGCGGCCGTCAGATCGGACGAGAACACCTGGAGGGCCTGGGGCACCGTCCGGACACTGTGGTCGAGTTTGATGTGCGCGTCCCACAGCGGGTACCAGAGCTCGTCGGCGACCTTCGACACGACGGACGGCGCCATGTCGTCGTGGAGGAGGATGAGATCGAGATCGGAGTACGGGAGCATCTCGCGGCGTCCGAGACCCCCGACGGCGACGATGGCGAAGCCTCCCTCGCGCTTGATGCCGAGTTCGGAGCCTTCGTCGTCAACCAGAATTCATGCAGGTCCACGAGGGCGTGACGCAGGGCCACGGTGTCGAGGCGGCGGCTGCGGGGGCCGCCGGAGAGCAGGGTGTCGCTCGGCGGCCGCGAGATCGGCGG
>LATQ01000647.1 GCA_001017865.1 Rhodococcus sp. IITR03 | reverse complement strand
CGTGCCGTCGAACTCGCCGACGCCACGTCGTGAGCGGCGACGTCGGCGTCGCGACGGTCGGCAGCCCAACGGGACCTGCTCGACGCCGCGCGGCCGGCATCGAAC
Organism: Rhodococcus sp. IITR03; assembly: GCA_001017865.1. Next base: position 858 of record LATQ01000647.1, on the reverse strand, counting down.
TCGATGCGAAGGGCCGGATCGTGGTCGACGAGTTCCAGCGCACGTCCGCTGCGGGTGTGTTCGCCCTCGGCGACGTGTCGTCGCCCTACCAGCTCAAGCACGTGGCCAACCACGAGGCGCGGGTCGTCCAGCACAACCTGCTGCACGACGCGTGGAGCGACGACACCACGGGTCTGCAGCGGACGGACCACCGCTACGTCCCCTCCGCGGTGTTCACCGATCCGCAGATCGCGTCGGTCGGTCTCACCGAGGCCGAGGCCCGGGAGGCGGGATACGACATCTCGGTCAAGATCCAGGACTACGGGAATGTCGCCTACGGCTGGGCCATGGAGGACACCGAGGCTTCTGCAAGCTGATCGCCGACCGGTCGACGGGTCTGCTGCTCGGCGCCACATCATCGGGGCGCAGGCGTCGACGGTCATCCAGCCGCTCATCCAGGCCATGTCGTTCGGTCTGCCCGCGCGGGAGATGGCGACCGGCCAGTACTGGATCCACCCCGCGCTGCCCGAGCTCGTCGAGAACGCCCTGCTGGGTCTCTGAACTTCGGGGTCTCCGAGCACCTTCACCAGCGCCGTGTGGCCTGCTGCCCTCTCCGGGCCGCAGGCCACACGCGTCTCACCAGCTTCCGGTGCGCAGCGCGATCGCGGACGCGAAGTCGGTGGGCGCCTCGGCGGGCACGTTGGCGACACCGGCGAGTTCGACCACCCGGAACTCTCCCGTCACGTAGCGCATCGATGCGTCCGCTTCGGGTCGACGCGACGCATCGCCCACGACGATCGTGGTGGGCACCTCCGCGGGCGGCGCCGATGCGTCGCGCACCGTGCCGTCACGATCCGCGACCGCGGGATGGCCGCGGTC
>LATQ01000646.1 GCA_001017865.1 Rhodococcus sp. IITR03 | reverse complement strand
GGTCAGGGTTCGGGCAACTGCGCGGGCGGCCGCGGACGCCGCGAGCCGGGGCAAGATGCAGTTCGAGCACACCATGTGCCTCGCACGAGCAACGTCTCGAACACCCCGTCGCCACGAAGAACACCGAAATCGTCGGCGTGCAGAAGGGGTGCGTCCGCATCCCTCACCTCGCCGTCCAGCGTCACCAGCACCCGCTCAGCCATGCGCTCAGCCTAGCCACTGGCAGACCCGGCGGCCGGTTCCCCATAGACTGGTGTCGTGACCGAGTCTCCGATCGTGTCCGAAAGCGCCCTTCTCGCACTTCCCGGCGCAGTCGCCTCGCCTTCCGGCGGGCCCGATGCCGGACTCCCCTGGCATTACGGCGACCCGCTCGGCGAGCAACGTGCCGCCGCCACGTCGGCCGCCGTGGTCGACCGTTCCACCCGTTTCGTCATCGCCATCCCCGGCGACGAACGCCTGAGCTGGCTGCACACCATCTCCAGCCAGCACATCGCGTCGCTCCCGGACGGCACCTCCGCCGAGAACCTGAGCCTCGACGCGAACGGCCGCGTCGAACACCACTTCGTGCAGACCGACCTCGACGGCGTGACGTGGATCGACACCGAAGCCGACCGCGGACCCGACCTGCTGGCCTTCCTGAAGAAGATGGTGTTCTGGGCGAAGGCCGAACCCCGCGACGGCAACGAACTCGCGGTCCTGAGCTCCTCGGACCCGACGCCGGCAGCCCCACCGTGCTCGCCGCGCTCCGGGATCGACGCGCTGCCGTCCGAGCCCTACGCCGCCGCTCGCCCTGCCCTCCGGTGGCTTCGTCCGCCGCATGCCGTGGCCCACCGAGCACTCCTTCGACCTCCTGGTGCGCGCCGCGAGTCGCTCACCGTGATCTTCACCGCCCTGCGGGACGCCGGCGCGCGTCCGGCCGGCAGCTGGGCGTTCGAGGCCGTGCGTGCGAAGCGGCCGTCCCCGCATCG
>LATQ01000237.1 GCA_001017865.1 Rhodococcus sp. IITR03 | reverse complement strand
GCGAGTTGATCGGCCAACCGATCCAGGACCGGCCGCGCCGCACGCACAAGCTTCGGATCGGTGGGTGCGTCGTCGATATAGCGCAGTGGAGAACTGTCGGGTGTCACTCCCATTGCGAGGCAGCGGCGCCAGGACTGTTCGATCTCCGGCCGCATTTTCGGTATGAGATTCTCACAGCTATCGGAACCGTGTTCTTCTGCTTGCTCACGGAACCGGTCGGTTACCACACATCCACCTCCGAAGACCTCACGGCGAGAACGGACTCTATGCAAACGAGGTGACACCGGTTCGGAGTGTCCCAGAACGCTACACCGGGAACTTCTGGACATGTCTTCGGTGCGGGCGCACCTTGTCCAGTGTGTTCACCGGCGTCTTGAGGGCCTGTCGATCCGCACGGTGGCGGAACACGATGCTATTCATCGTGCAGCGTTCCATCTCCTCTGCAGGACCAGGGCCGTTTCGGCCGATGCCATTCCAGTCGATCGGTCCGGCGGAGTCGGCGGAAGTGAACAGTGGGAGGTGTGCGTTGGCATCGTCGGCGAGGCCGTGCGTCTGCGCGCGTCCGTTCGCGCCGTGTTCCCCTGGAACGACGCTGGTGCGTCACGAAAGCTGTTGGTTGGCAGTGTGGCCCCTGCTGTCGACCATCAATGCTCCGTGAACTGTATGTGTATATCACAGGTTCCTGCGCGTGACCACGAGTTGCCTAGCTACCAGTGGGTTTCGTGGCCGGGCAGGGTTCGGGGACAGTGGAGTCGGCTGTGTGGCATTGATCCGGGCGTTCGGAACTCGTCCGTATCTGTCCGACCGGAACCCACGGTTGTGGGAGTGTGCTCGGCGCCGGCCTCAGGGGGGTGGAGTCGTTCGTCGGCGGCGTTGACAAGAAGATCCGGTCTGTCGGGAGATGGGAACGGGACAGGATGTCACCGGTGCCCATGGTCGGGTGCTCCGACGATGCATTGTCGGGACGGATGAAAAGCCATGTAATTTGCTGTTACGGCGAGTTTTTCGCTAGTCTTTTGGTGTTGGAGCGAGTCGCCCTATCGGGGAGGACGGGGCCTTGTTTCAACATTCTGTTCTCCGTGCTTGGAACCTCGCCCCTGCTGTTCCGAGTTGCTACGCGACTACGTCCGAGTCGCTGCGCAGTACCGAGAACGAGAACCCCGTTTCGTCGCTCTGCGACGAACCGTCGCCGCCCCCTGTCGGCGACAGGTACGGGAGCCGTCGGTGTCCGCCTCGACAATCTCAGCGGGCACCGACGGTGCCTCCCGATACGACCTAATCGACTTCAATCAGAAGTACTAGTGCACAAACAATTTCGGAATCGCGTTCGATTCGTGCAATGAGGGAAGACAACGTCACGCGGTGGGGCGTCGAGCCCGGACACAGAATACCGGCATCCGCGGACGACAGGTACTCATCACCTTCACCATGGGTGAGTGTGGCGGAAGCTGGCCCGAGCAATCGGTTCCGTGGCCTCCGAGACGACTGTCACCCCGACGCGCCGGCCCAGGGCGCGTCCCTATCTCATCTGGGCAAGCCGTGGATGGGGTCGAAGGGGCCGATGTCGTACGTGCATTCCTGTGGTCGAGGATCCGGTACGAAGGCCCACAACAGCGCCCCGGCAGTGCCATCGTGTGATACCGATCGATCTGGGCACCGACGCGGGTGGCGCGTTCGGTCAGGGGTAGGCAGCTTCCAGCGCGGATCCCGAACTCGGCAACGAGCACAGGTTTTTCGGTTTGTTCGAGTCGCAGTGGGAGGAATGACGCATCGTCGTAGTCGTGGTACTGAACCACGTCGAGATAGGGCGAGGCAGCGACCAGGCATAACCACCGTCGGCGAGACCGCACTGCTCGCCCCCGAGTAGACCGAGCGTGAGCAGGTGTCTCTGATCGTGCGCACGAGCCACCGCCCCGGCCGCATCGACCCAGTCGCGCAGCACCTGCGACGAGTCTTCCGGGCACCGACGTTGGTGCAGGTCGCAGTCGGGGGTGGTGCAGACGCCGACCTCGGGTTCGCCGAGTAGTTCCCATGCAGCGATCGAAGGTGATCCGGCCCAGCGATCGACGGCGGCAGCAACCCACTCGTTGTAGCTCAGCGGCATGTCGGTGGGTTCTTTCCATCCGCCGAGATACCACTCGCGCGTTTTGTATTGCTCGTCCTCACAGGCGCCGTCCTGGGCGGCGAGCACCGGGATGAGTAACTGTCGGTGCCGTTCGGCGGCCGCGAACACCGCATCGATCGGTTCGAAGTTCAGCTTGCCGTTGCGCTTGTCCACGGCCAGATTCTGAAAGGCGTTGAATCGGGTCACTGTCCCCGGTTGGCGAGACGAGAAGTAGGAGTCCAGATCCACCATCGCTCCGCAACCGGCGTTGACCGTCCAATCCGTAGCCAGTTGATAGGCATTGAAGCCGGTGGGCCACCAGGGTTGACCGTCGAGGTGCAAAATACCGCCGGTGGTGGTCACCCGCAGCGGATGAGCATACGAGACCCACGGGGTGGAGGTCGGCGCACCTGTGTCCTCACCTGGCGATGCTGCACCGGTCCGGGATGGTGCACGCGCTTGCGAGGGTGACGACCAGGAGTATCGCCGACATGCAGACGAGTCGTATCCAGGTCATATCGGTGCCTGTCCCAGGTTTCCAGCCTTCCCGACTCGACGGGTGAGCGTGGGGGTAGCGACCGTTGCGTCGGCCGAACGCGCGCGATCGGCAAGCTGCGTCGGCGCGGGTGCACCGGTGACAGTTGTCGACGTGAACTGCCCAGAGGCGTCTTTCGAGAACATGGGTTTCGCTCAAGGTTCCATGATTTGGATGGAGTGCAGAGGTGGCCGTGGTCCGGCGGATCTGCAGCGGTGTGTGTCTGTGTCTGTGTCGGTGTCTGTGTCTGTGTCTGCTCGAGCGTGGCGGATCATCGGATGCGTTCCATAGCAGCCTCGACCGACGACGACAGTGTGATTACCGACTGTAAGCGGGTCCGTTCGATCATCGCCTTCACCCGGGCGCTGGGCGCGGCGAATGTCAGGGAACGACAGTGCGTCCGGGCCGTCGTGGTGGCATGGATCATCACACCGAGACCGGTGGAATCTACACTGGGCACGCTCCCGAGATCGACGACGACATCGGTATTGTCGGCCAGGGCTCGGTCCAGGCGCTGCCGCAGCCGAGCGGACGAGGCGCCGCGCAGCACGCCGATCGGGCGCAGCATCAGGATGCTGTTCTCTACGCGTTCTTCGCAAGATTGCATGCGGAGTCCTTCGTTCGGCAATGGCGCCCTTTCTCGGGAAAGTCCGTCCAGAGCAAGGGCGTACGGTGAGCTGGGTGTCCTCACTCCCCGAATGCGCGTCCGGGTCGAGGAGGGAGGTGTCCGACAGTCACCGGTTCCGCCCGACCGTACGAGTTCGCAGCGTGTGGTCTCGTACGGTCGGGCGAATGGGTTATGTCAGGGTGCCGGCTGCAGCCGGCGGGACAGGATAGTTGCCCACTGCATGTTCGTAGAGATGGGCGACGCGCAGCACTGTCGCGTCGTCGAAATGCCTGCCGATGATCATCATTCCGGTGGGAAGCCCGTGGACCAGGTCAGCGGGGACACTGCAGGCGGGGTGACCGGTGACGTCGAATGGTGCGGTGTTGATGATCATCGACAGTGCGGTGTCCAGATAGTCGGCCAACGGAATGTCCGTGGTCGGGATCTTGGTGGCGGTGTAGGGGAGGGTGGGCATCACCAGCACGTCGTACCGCGCCAAGGCGGCGTCGTAGGCGGCGCGGACTTCGGGGACGAGTTGGCGGGCCATGGCGTAGTACTTGCCGCCGCCTACTTCCAGTGTGTAGCGCCCGGACATCCCGACGAGTTTGACTGTCTTCGACAGTTGGTGACCGTGCTCGAGTCGTTGACGGGAGAAGTGGGCGATCAGTTCGGGATCGTAGAAGCCATCAGTGTTCATGCCGTAGGCATTGCCGTCGAGCATCTGGTAGGCCGCTCCCTCGGTGGCGATCACGTTCCAGACGGCCATTGCATCGAGGTGCCAGGGGATCGAGACTTCTTCGACGGTAAGTCCGGACGAGCGCAGTACGTCGATGGCGGTGCGGACGGCATTGTCGACGGCAGCGTCGGAGACAGGGGTGTCGAAGCCTTCGGTGACCACACCCACGCGCAGACCCGATGCGGGTTCGGCCAGCGCCGCGAGGTAGTCCACCGGTTCGATCCGGTGGGTCTGTCGGGGATCGAGGCCGTCGGTGCCGGCGAGGACGGTGAGCATTGCGGCGGCGTCGCTGACCGTGCGCGTCATCGGACCGAGGTGGTCGATGGTTCGCTCGATGGGAAATGCTCCCGTATAGGGGACCAGTCCGTGGGTGGGTTTGTGTCCGACGATGCCGCAGAACGCGGCGGGGATGCGGATCGAACCGCCCTGGTCGCCGCCGACTGCCATATCCACCTGCCGCTGGCGACCAGGGCGCCGCTGCCGCTGGACGAGCCGCCGGTGATGCGGCTTTCGTCCCAGGGGTTGCGGACCGGCTGGGGGTGGGAAGTGAAGCTGGCGCCGGAGAAGCAGAGATCTTCGCACACCGCTTTGCCGGTGATGGTTGCGCCGGCGTCGAGCAGGCGGCGTACGACGGTGGCGTCGTAGCGTGGGGTGAAGCCCTCGACGGTTCGGGAGCCGTTCATCATCGGCACGCCGGCGACTGCGACGTTGTCTTTCACGGCGACCGTTCGCCCGGCGAGGGGGCCTTCGTCGGTTTCGCTGATCGAGGTGGTGACGTACCAGGCGCTCAGCGGGTTCTCGTCCGCCGTGGGTGAGGTCCATGACCGCTGAGGCGGCTCGGGCGCGGTGCGCTCGTAGAGGCGTTCGACGGTTTCGGAGGACGCGAGCGTCGCTTCGAGGGCCGGTGCGAACTCTTCGAGTTCCGGCGTCGTCAGTCCGAATCGGAAGTGGTTGTTCAGGGCCGACATTTGGTTGGAATTGGGGGGAGTCAACGAAGACATGAGGTTCCCTTCGAATATGTGTACAGCATCATCGAGTGGGGGAGGGAGGGATCGCTCGGTGCGCTGTGTCGTAAGTGTCCGTCAGCGTTATGGGTATCTCGGTGGCTGATGTGATCGTGGGCGCCTTCAGTTCCGTTGAGGTTTCAGGTGATTGAACAGCAACGCGCCTGTCCAGGTGAGGATGAAGGCGGCTGCGACGGCGTAGCCGAGGAATTCGAAGTTTTCGGAGATGTCACCGATCGGGGACAGCGCAGCGAACATGGGCAGGTGTGCCAGTAGTGCACATACGTAGATGCCGGCTACGAAGAGGCCGATGATCACGGTGGCGCCGGTCGTCGCAATGTTGAAGTTCAGTCGACGCTGGGGGTCCTGGTACGACCACGAGTATGCGCGGGTCATGAACAAGGAGTCCGCTGTGTCGAACGTGCTCATCCCCGCGGCGAAGAGTAACGGGAGGCTGAGCACAGCGGCTATCGACAATGTGCCCCCGGTGGCTGCCGAGGCGGTGAGGGTGAGCAGGGTGACCTCGGAGGCGGTCTCGAGCCCCAGTCCCATCAACAGGCCGACGGGGTACATGTGCCAGGACGATCGAACCAGTCCGCGCCAGCGGTTGCCCAGTAGGCGGGTGAACAGCCCGCGCTCACTGAGTCTGCTCTCGAGATCGCCGGTGATGTCCGATCCGGCGCGTACCTGTCGGGACAGGCAAAGCAGATTGCGCAGGACCACACTGTTGAGTCCTGCAACGATCAACAGGAAGGTGACGGCGACGACGGTGGCGACCAACCCGCCGATTTTCTGTACTCCTTCGAGTTCGGTCGTGGTCAGGGCACTCGCGCCCAGTGCCACGACGAGGGCAAGGACAACGACGACGGTCGAGTGTCCCATCGCGAAGAAGAATCCGACTCCGACGGGACGGCGTCCCCGTAGCAGCATCAGGCGTGTCGTGTCGTCGATTGCCGCGATGTGGTCGGCGTCGAATGCGTGACGAACGCCGAGCACGTAGGCGAGCACACCGGATCCGGCGAGGCCCCCGGCCGCTGCCGGGTTGCCCGAGTATCCCAAGTACAGCGCCACGCCCAAGACGTGCAGGATCACGATGGCACCGACAACGGACGCCAACCGTCGACGCTCGGTTCGAGTCCAGGCACCACCTATGTGGTGCGGTGTAATGGTGGTGCTGGTCAAACGCTTGTCCTTCAGATGATTCGCAGCGTTTTTCGGATACGCCTGAGACTGAAATGTTCGGGGTGCCGCGGGTGCGGTGCGGGGATGATCCGGCCCGATTCGAGCCGCGGTACCGGTGACGCTCCGTAGGTCCGCGGTGGAGCCGGGTCTGAAGACCGGGAAGATACTGATGTCGCGGCGTTCGGGGTTCGCACCAACAGTCGTCGTTACACGGGGCGCGCTTCCGGGAGCGACTCGACGTTGGTGAACCCGCTGGGTTCGCGGCGACGAGGTTCCGGCTACCCGTCGGAGTCAGTGGTGGGTGTGCCGATGGCGTGCACGGCGATGGGATCACGCACGGCGTGCTGGTGATGGGCGCCGGCGGGCGTTGCCAGCACCTGCTCGGTACGGTGCGCGAGTTCCTCGCCTGCGACAAATCCCTTGTCGTGCAGCAGCTCTTCGAGTGCGAGCATCCAACGCTCGTAGTAACTCCACTGCTCGGTGGTGGCGTGTTCGGCTTCCCACTGTTTGATCGACTCGATCAGGCGGGACTGGAATTCGTCCCATTCGAATCGGCCCTGGCCATGCAATGCGGTGGCAATGCTGAAGGCGCGGATCTCCCAGGCCTGATCGAAGGCGACCTCGCCGGAGCGGCGGGGGATTCGTTCGTTGAACGGCAGATTCTGTACCAGGTCGCCGAGGTTGGCTTCGAGACCCGGGTGGGGTTGTTCGTTGAGTCGGGGCATGTCAGGCCTTGCTGGGTGTGGTGGGGACGGATACGCCGATGAGCGAGTCGCGGGTGACGAGGTCGGCGAGTTGTTCTTCGGTGAAGTTCTCGGTGCCGGCTGGGCGTTGCGGCAGGACCCAGTAGCGAAGTTCGGCACTCGAGTCCCATATCCGGATCTCGACGTCAGGGTCGGGGGTATATCCGAATTCGGCCAGCACACCTCGGGGGTCGCGGACAGCGCGGGCGCGGTAGGCGGGGTACTTGTACCAGTTGGGTGGCAGGCCGAGAACCGGCCACGGATAGCACGAGCACAAGGTACATACGACCATGTTGTGGACCGTGCCGGTGTTTTCCAGCACGACCATTTCTTCGCCCTGCATGCCGCCGACGCCCATTTCACGGCAGGCGCTGGTGGCGTCGGTGAGCAGGCGCTGCTTGAACTCGGGATCGACCAGGCGCGGGCGACGATCTTGGCGCCGAGTTGAGGACCGACCTCGTTCTCGTAGACCGAGGACATGTGGTCGATGGCGTCGGTGGAGATCAGGCCCTTGTCGACGAGGATGGCCTCCATGGCCTTCACGCGTGCGGCGATCTCCTCGTTCGATCGTGGCAACGTGCTGGACGGGATTGTGGGCGGTCATCGGGGTGGGCTCGTTTCTGTCTGTGGTGAAGGGACGTCTCGCTGGGTGGACCGGATGACCTGGTCAGGCCGGTAGCAGATACGGTTCGAACACGTCGATGTGATTGACGACGTTCGGGGCGGCAGGTTCACCCCACAACTCGGTCGCCGAGAACCGCACGGTGTACAGGTGTTCGGGCTTTCGCCGGCGCCGAGTGCGTTGGTGTCCGGAAAGACATACGCGCCGTGGGTCGCCACGACTTCGCCGACACGACCGCGGACGTATCCGGCGCGGCGGGTGTGGGTGTTCGGTGAGGCGTCCGACCGCACGATGACTTTGTCGCCTACGGCGAATGCGGCCTCGGTGTCGGTCGGGCGTCGGTAATCGGCTCCGTGGGTGATCAGTTGCGAGATCGTCTCCACCAGTTGCGGATCCTGCCGCGTGGGGGTCGTGTCGTCCGGATGGTCCATGTAGTACTGGGTGCGGCGGTCGAGTTCGTCGGAATCGAAGATGCCCGCCTCGATGCCGTGGTGGATCATCGCGTGCATCCAGTGCTCGTAGTATTGCGAGGTCAGGTAGTCGTGCGGGGGGATCTGCTCCATCGCGCCCCGGAACTGGTCGAGATTGAACGCGCCGGCCAGCGCCATCGCCGGGAACATCGTCAAAACCGACCGCTCCCAATCGGAATGGAAAACAGGTTCATCGGATTCGGGCTTGATCGGACCCAGGCCGGCGCGGCCACCGAGGTCGTGGATTCCATCCATGAAATGCTCTCCTTGTGCCGTGAGTCACCAACCCTATGTGCCCTCGTCTAATGCGTCAACACGTCATGACTGATGACATGTTACTGTTCTGTTACCGACGAACAGGGGTGATCCGCACCGTGGGCTGTCCGAGCGTGGATGCGTCGGCGCGAGTGCTCCAGGGAGCTCCAGAGAGAAAGTGAACATCCCCACCATCCGTCTGGAGGTACGATCGTGGAGACCTATCCGGTGTGTGGGTTGCCTGCAATAGAGCGCCGCACTCGCCTGTGTCGGCACGAGCGTACTGGTAGTCATTCTTTATTGCCACGTGTATCGCGCTCACGCGCTGTGGACAGTGGGGCAATGGCCCGATAATCTGAGTTCGATTGCCGCGCATTCACTCTGTGGCTCAACCGCGCTGACGGCCACAAATTCGACCACACTGCTGTTTGTTTCGGAGACTGGAAGACGTTCGTCGAGCCCCCGGAACGAATCGTGAACCGTCTGCATTCGGAGCTATCTCAAAAGATGCTGACTGTGGCCGGAAGTGTCGCAGAGAGACGTTCACAAAGGAAGGCGAAGAATGAAGTCAGAACGACCCCCGAGAGGGAAGCAGATCTCGCAGAAAGCCTCGACCTCCGCGACCGGTCCCGATCCCACAGAGGAGGATCTGGCAGCTGTCATTGTCGCCTTGACCGGGATCGACATCGCGTCGAATGGCGGTAACGCTGGACCCGAGCGTAGCCGGAAGCAATCCTGGCGACGCTGATGCACAGACGACCCCGAGTTGCGCTCGGTGGTTGCGCATCCGTCCGGCCGGGAACGAAACTGCAGACGGAGCGAGCACGTCGATATGACCAGACATATGCCTGGTCTTCGGTACCAGCAAGCGAGGTCTCAACTCATCCGAGGGCAGGATACAGTTCTGTGCCGGTCGCTTTCGTCAAATGGAGCTGCTGCCTGAGTCGGTCCTCGCTCAAGGTGACGGTGCCCCGCGGTAGCTGAAACTCGCCGTGACGCATTGCCGCGGCGATCCGCTCGCTATCCTCGGATTTCCGGGCCGCTTGCCACCATATGTGAACTGCCTCGAACACCGACTCGCTCAACGTCGACAGCGGCGGTGCCCAAGGACCGAATTGCGCCCGGTACCTCTTCAGGAGCGAGGCGTTACCTTCCGTTTGTAATCCTTGGAAGTACCCCGAGACGGAGTAGAGGCCACGGGCCGCTTCGTCGCCGATGTACGTCAGCGTGGACTCTTCCAAGGCGGGCGCCAGAGTGATGCACTGATCCCGCAATCCCATTGCATAGCATTGCCGTTCGAACGCAACAGCATCAGCTCCGACGAATGTCGACAGTACGATGTCGGCACCCGATTGCTGGATCGATTCGATGATCGGGCGAAGTCACGAGTTCCCAGAGACGCGAACTTTTCCCCGACGACTCTGGCGCCGTACCGAGGCAACAGTTGGCGTGCCAGGCCGTGTGTCGTACGGGGCCAACAATAGTCGTCGCCGGCCAGAAACCATCGTCGCACCCCCTCCATCCGCATGAGTGGTTTCACGGCTGCTGCCAACTGGTCGCCCGGCCGCTCGCCGAGCTGGAGGCGGAGACGATCGCCGCGCCCTCCTTCGTTCATGACCGGCTGTACCAGCAGCACGGGTGCATCACTGAGCGCCTCGGCAACGGCAGTGTAGGTAGCCGATGTGGCGGCGACCAGAATGGTCCGGCAGCCTGCCTGGACGAGTCGTCGCGCTTCCATGACGCCGGTCTGCGGGTCTGTGGCGTCATCACCCACGATCAACTCGACTGGACTGCCGTGGATGCCGCCCTCGGCATTGATTTCCTCCAGTGCCAGCATGGCGGCGTTGTCAATCGAGGTGGCGAAGAGGCTGCCGGGTCCGGATTTCGACGTCAACAATCCCAGACGGGGATGGGAAGAGGCGTTTCGAGAGGTAGGGAACCCTCGACGCCGCATCAACCATTCCAATCCGGGCTGGTCGAGTTCGGCGATGAGCCGAACTCTCGTACCACCGTTTGCGGCTTCGAAACGGAGTTTGATACGCCCTCGCCAGGCTGGTCGTGCACGATATCGAGGTACGCATGCGGACGTGCGGCAGCAATACGGCCGAGGATTTCGACCGGTTCTGCGCCGGAACCGCTGAGGTGGACCGCCATACGCACGGCAGCGCCGGGTTCGACCCGATCGCATACCGCGCCGAAGAGCCATCCCGCCTCGTCGCCTGCTCCGAAAAGGCTGTAGGCCACCGAGGGTGGGGATGCGGTCCACTCTTCGGCGTGCAGTACGAGCTGGGTCACCGTGTTTCCTGGAAGCTATGCACGTCGCAAGGTTGTGTCGGTGGCAGCGGTGCGGTCTGCGGCCTCGACGGCATCTGACAGGGCTCCTCGGAACAATTCCTGCAACATTGCAATGACATCGCGTGCGGGACCGGCCGGGTCGATCGAGTAGAAACGGAAGCGTCCGGCCTTACGTTCGGTGACCAGGCCCGCGTGCCGCAGGATCCGGAGGTGGTTCGAGACGCCGGTGCGTCCCACGCTGTCGATCTGGTCGACCAGTTCGTTGACGCTGCACTCGTCACGCTCTGCCAGCACAGTGAGAATGGCTCGCCGTACAGGGTCGGCGAGGGCATCGAAGGCCAGCTGTGCGGACAAGATCCCGATCTCCTCGAGTCAACAGTCAATGACATATAGAAGAGTACCTCCTCGTAGCTCGTACAGGACGGGCCGACTTCGCACCGCTCCGACGACCGGACCAGCTACATCTGCAGCGGGAGAAGCCGGGTGTTAGGGTCTGTGCCGTCCCCACGGGAGCCCTATTGCAGGGGCTGAGATCGGGCTGAGGCAGCCTGCGACCGTCGAACCTGCCCGGGTAATGCCGGCGAAGGAAGTAGGAACGATTCCGATGAGTGCACCCAATTCGCATGCCCTGAGCTATGTCCACGACGAGGAACACGACCTGCGTGTACCTGTCACAGAGATCCGCTTGAACGACTCTCCCGGCGGGGTGCCGAACCCGCCGCTGCAGGTCTACCGCACTGCAGGTCCCGATAGCGATCCGCTGGTCGGGCTCCCGCCGACGCGCGCCGACTGGATCGCTGCTCGCGGCGACGTCGAGCACTACCCGGGGCGAGAACGGGATCTGCTCGACGATGGCCGCTCGGCGGTGCGGCGTGGAGAGGCGTCCCGGGAGTGGAAGGGGCCCCGACCTGTCCCGGTGCGAGCGAAGACAGGCCGGACGGTCACGCAGATGCACTATGCCCGGGCGGGGATCATCACCCAGGAAATGCGGTTCGTGGCGCTGCGGGAGAACTGCGACGTGGAACTGGTGCGCTCGGAGGTGGCGGCGGGTCGGGCGATCATCCCCGCCAACGTCAACCACCCCGAGTCCGAGCCGATGATCATCGGCAAGTCCTTCCTGGTGAAGATCAATGCCAACATCGGCAACTCAGCGGTGACCAGCTCCATCGTCGACGAAGTCGACAAGATGCGCTGGGCCACCCGTTGGGGCGCGGACACTGTGATGGACCTGTCCACCGGCGAAGATATCCACACCACCCGAGAGTGGATCATTCGCAACTCCCCGGTGCCGATCGGCACGGTGCCGATCTACCAGGCTCTGGAGAAGGTCGCCGGCCAGGCCGATGCGCTGACGTGGGAGATCTTCCGCGACACCGTGATCGAGCAGTGTGAGCAGGGTGTGGACTACATGACCATCCACGCCGGAGTGCTGCTGCGCTACGTACCGCTCACGGCCGAGCGGCTCACCGGCATCGTCTCCCGAGGTGGTCCATCATGGCCGGTTGGTGCCTCGCCCATCACGAGGAAAATTTTCTCTACACCCACTTCGACGAACTGTGTGAGATCTTCGCCCGCTACGACGTGGCATTTTCCCTCGGGGACGGGCTGCGACCGGGGTCGATCGCCGACGCCAACGACGCCGCGCAGTACGCTGAACTGGACACCCTTGCCGAACTGACCACCCGTGCCTGGGCTCACGACGTTCAGGTGATGGTCGAAGGCCCTGGCCACATCCCGATCCATCGGGTACGGGAAAATGTGGAGCGTCAGCAGAAGTTATGTCATGGAGCGCCTTTCTACACCCTGGGGCCGCTGGTGACCGACATTACTCCGGGCTACGACCACATCACCTCCGCGATCGGGCCACCGAGATCGCCCGCCATGGCACCGCGATGCTGTGTTACGTCACCCCGAAGGAGCATCTGGGACTGCCGAATCGGGACGACGTGAAGACCGGGGTCATCACGTACAAGATCGCCGCTCATGCTGCCGACATCGCCAAGGGCCATCCCGGTGCCGTCGAGCGTGACGACGCGTTGTCGAAGGCGCGTTTCGAGTTTCGGTGGCGGGATCAGTTCGCTCTGTCGCTGGATCCGGATACGGCCGAGCAGTTCCATGACGAGACGCTTCCGGCTGAACCGGCCAAGACGGCGCACTTCTGCTCGATGTGTGGGCCGAAGTTCTGCTCGATGCGTATCTCCCAAGACATCCGGACCAGGTTCGGTGACGCCGCCGACCAGGCCGCCGTCGCCGGGATGCAACATATGTCCGACCAGTTCAGGGCCGCCGGCAGCACGGTGTATTTGGACGCCCCTACTGTCCTGTCCTCCGAAAGTAAGCGTGTGACACAGGACAACTGAGGTCGCAGGGGCGTTGAGTCCAGGTGACGGGAGGACACGGACGCAACGCCCTCAGCGGCGTGACGCACGCCCGCACTTGCTCTGCCGGGTGGCGTTGTGTCGCGATGACGAAGGTGGTCGAGGACGGAGTCGGCATCGATGTGCGGTTTCGCGGTGCCGGCGACGTCCGGGTTCGAGCACGAGGGGAATGAGATTCAGCGGCGGTATCCACTCGTGCTCAACGAAAGTGCCCATGTGTGAGCGGGGTTCGCTGTAGCAGTGATCGGGTGCCGGCGGGCGAGGCGGTGACGACATCGCCCACCTCGCTGCCGAATCGGGGGTGACCTGCACTTGTGACTCGCTCAGCTTCGAGGCACCGAGGAGTAGTTGCCCGGGTGGTCTCGACGCCGGCCGTGACACGGTGCGGGTTGCCGTTCCCCTCACCGTGTCACGGCAGGCGGCCGTCTCGGGGGAGCGGTCGTGATCGTCGGCCCGGTCGATTCTGCTTCCGGGATCGGCGGTCGCTGCACACGTGCTGGAACGCGTCCGGACCATCCCGCATTCGCTCGGCGTCGACCTCGCGCGGCGGCGTTGTCCACCATCTCCGCGCGGTAATCAGTCTTCTCGATGATGCCTTGCGGGTTCTTGACCCGGGCAGGTACACCGCACCCGAGACCCTTGCAGCGTTGGCGGTGCCGATCAGAGCAGCGTGAACGCGCCGACTACTGGGCAAGAGAGGCGGATTTGGTCGCCTCCAAGCGGCCGAAGTACCGAGATCTGGAGAGCACGGCAGTGGCTGAGATGAAGCGCGGCCGATCGGCTCCCGTCTCGATGTTCTCCCGCAGGGGCCGAGTTCGGCGATAGTGGCATGCGCTTGTGAGACTGAATGGGCCGACGGGGAGAATTTCTCGTTGATCGTGTCGACGTGACGCGCCCGAACCGACAATTTTCCGGTCATGCCGAACTTTTTGGCTGTGTCGATGTCGGCTGCGACGGTATCCCGATCATCCGCAGCGGTCGGGCCGTCGATAGGCGCTGCGATTTCCGCCGTCTTGCTGGCGATGACGAGGGTCGAGCGGGCATACGCCAGGCCTTCTGGTGTCCCATCGATGTCGAGGTCGCTGCAGAAGTCTCTGATGCCGAAGGCCAAGCGCACGACCGGTGAGCATTCAGCGATACGGTCGGCCTGACGAAGCGAGGAAGCAGTTTCGACCATAGCGACGATCGGGACATGGGGGAGTGCGGCAGACACGATGTCGATGTCTTGCGGACTCTCGGTTTTCGCAAGAACAATTCCGGTAAGGCCCGGGGAATCGCGGAGTATTTCCAGGTCGAGTGCAAGTTCACGGGTCGAAGCGTCGTTGACTCGGACCCAACCGACTCTGTCGCGAAGCCACTGCGCCGCAACTGTCCGTGCAGATGTTTTCTCCCTGTAGGCACTCCATCCTCGAGATCGAGGACAAGGCAGTCCGGACTGGTAGCGACCGCGGTATGCAACCGAGCGAGATCGGTAGGGGGGACGAGTAGCCATGATCGGGCAAGGCGTGCCAGCTCGGTTCGCGCTTCCCGGGCTGCATCGGGTTCCTCGAAGTCGAATGACATCGTTGTTGTCGATCTCCAGTATTTATTCGAATCAGTGGATGTTGTGGATTATCGATGCTGTGCGGACGAGTCTGGAATCTCCGATTTCTGCAGGACAGTTGCCATGAACAACTGTCAGGGGGTCAGAGCGATGTACTTGGTGTTGAGGTACTCTTCGATTCCTTCGCTGCCGCCCTCGCTGCCCAACCCGGACTGCTTGATGCCGCCGAAGGGAGCCGCTGGATCGGAAATAATGCCCCGGTTCACGCCGACCATCCCGAATTCGAGGGCGCGAGCGACTCGGGACGCTCGATCGAGGTTCTGCGTGTAGAAGTAGGCAGCCAATCCGTAGTCGGTGTCGTTTGCGCTCGCGACTACTTCGGCCTCGGTGTCGAAGCCTGTGATGACCGCAACCGGACCGAAGATCTCTTCACTGAGGATGCGTGCACCGGCAGGTACATTGTCGATGACGGTCGGTTGGTAGAAGTAGCCGGGACCGTCGATGGGTGTCCCGCCCGTGCGCACGCGTGCTCCGGCAGCAACGGCTTCATCGACCAGTGCTGCAACCGCGTTGCGTTGCTTGGCATTGATCAACGGACCAAGCGTGACGTCGTCTTCGTAACCGGGACCCACTGTTGTCGCGGCGATCCGATCGCACAGAGCACGAGTGAACTCTTCCCGGATCGAATTGTGTACGAGCAGTCGATTGGCGGCAGTACAGGCTTCACCACCGTTACGCATCTTGGCGGCCATCGCACCGTCGACTGCGGCGTCGATGTCGGCGTCATCGAAGACGATGAACGGGGCATTGCCGCCAAGTTCCATGGAGCTCTTCAGTATCTGATCTGCGGATTGTTCGATGATCTTCTTCCCGACGGCGGTGGATCCGGTGAAGGAGACCTTTCGCAGTCGACGGTCCTTCATCAGAGTGCCGACGACGTCTGGGGCATCGAGAGTCGGTAGTACAGACAGAACACCACGAGGAAGACCGGCTTCAGCAAAGACGTGTGCGAGCAGCAACATGGTGAGGGGAGTGTCCTCGGCCGGTTTGACGATGATGGTGCATCCAGCCGCGAGCGCCGGGCCGATCTTGCGTGTCCCCATCGCGAGCGGAAAGTTCCAGGGCGTGATGGCCAGGGCTGGACCGCAGGTTCCTTGATCACCGCGATGTGGCCGTTTCCAGACGGTGCGGTCGCGGTACGACCGCCGATTCGAACAGCTTCCTCTGCGAACCACCGGAGGAACTCTGCTCCGTACACCACCTCGCCGCGACTCTCCGCCAACGGTTTGCCCATTTCGAGTGTGATCAGCCGGGCGAACTCTTCGGACCGCTCCATGACGAGTTCCCAGGCTCTGCGAAGGATCTCCGACCGTTCGCGAGGGGCGGTCGCAGCCCATGCCGGCTGAACCTCGGCAGCCGATGCGAGCGCGTGTCTTGCGTCGGCGACGCTGCCGTTGGCTACGGTCGTCAAGACGGTGCCCGTCGCAGGATTCACAATGTCGAAACATCTACCGGAACAGGACTCGCGAGTAGTGCCGTCGATCCAGAGGCCGGTCGGGACGGCAGCCAGTAGGGAGCTGAAGCCGGTCATCGAGGTTCCTTAAGTTCGTAGGTGCAGTTACTTCGTGAGAGTTACGTTGAGCTGTAACCCGGGCGGGCCGGGCGAGGCTGCATAAGGTTTGCCCACTCTCGAGTGGGGCTTGAAAGGACTGGCCACCCGACCTGTCTGGACACCTCGGACCGCTGATTGAGATCTGCGCATGATCGCTTGTTTAAGGAAATGCCGGCGGAGGCGTCCATCGGG
>LATQ01000644.1 GCA_001017865.1 Rhodococcus sp. IITR03 | reverse complement strand
CCCCTCGATGCCGAGCAGCGTGCCGTCGAGCCAGCCGCGGACGATGCCGGTGTCGGTGCGGCCGCCGCGGGTCTGCAGCACCGATGGCGCGAGTGGATCACCGCCGACCGCACGACGGCTCTGCTGCCGGAACTCGAGCGGGATCGGGTCGTCCTGATGCGCGGATTGTCCACGCGACTCGACGCACTGATCGACTCCTCCCCGTCGGCCCCACCGAGACGGACTCCGAGGCGTCGACCTCGATTCGACGCTCGCCGAGCTTGATTCGCTGCCCGCCGCTGCCGCTCGGTCCGCTCTGAGCGACCTCGCCGGCGCGCCGGCCGAGCGCGAGCCCGGGAACGTGAGGCGCGGACACGCGCGAGGATCTCGTCCGGGAACAGGCGGCACTCGACGCGATCGGCGAGGGACCCGAACAGGCACCCTGGCACGTGCGCACCGACGGTGTCCCCCTGTGGCGGGCGGTCAAGTTCGTCGACACGCTCGGGGACGACGACCGTGCCGGGATCGAGGCTGCGTTGCTCTCCGCGGGTTTCCTCACCGCCACGGTCGACGGCGAGGGTCGCTTGCGTGCGCTGGGCGGCCAGGTCCTCGTCTCGCCGCGCGGCGAACCACCGGCGCAGTCCCTGTCGACGGTCCTGCGCCCGGACCCCGAGGCCGACGTGCCGCGCCCGGCGATCGAGGCGGTCCTCAACACGATCGGATTCGAGGACGCCACCGCCGTGGCTTCGGTCTCGCGGGACGGCCGCTGGCACAACGGCGTTCTGCGTGGGCGCCACACCGCCGAGACCCCGCACTGCATCGGCAGGCCTGCCCGGGAGCCGCGACCGCGGCACGGCGGTGCGTCTCGACGAGATCCGCGCCGAACTCACCCGGATCGACCTGGCGGTGGAACAGCTGCGCGTCGACTATCCCGACGCGGCGCACCGGCGGGCGAGATGACGCGCACCTCGCGACCGCGCCGACCTCGC
>LATQ01000171.1 GCA_001017865.1 Rhodococcus sp. IITR03 | reverse complement strand
CGCCTGCTCTCACCCGAGGCACCCGCGACCTCGTCGACCGCGCAACGGACATCATGGCCGGCTCGGTCCGGCTACCCGGCTACGGCCACGCCGCCGAGTCGATGGCCGCGACCGACCACACCGGCGACCTCGCGCACATCGACGTCCCCACTCTCGTGTTGTGCGGCGACGCCGACACCGTCACCGGTGTCCCCGCGAGTCAAGTACTCGCCGGCGGCATCCCCGGCGCGGTCTTCGTGACCCTCCGCGGCGCCGGGCACCTCGCCAACCAGGAACGCCCCGACGCCTTCAACGCGTGGACCGAATCCTTCGTCCACATCACCGAACGCCTGCGCGAACACACCCCCGCGCACGTCTGACCCCCCGCATCTATCCCGGAACGGAGCATCACCATGGCACTCGACTACACCACCTCGGACCTGAAGGAATTCACGGACTCGCTCATCCTCACCCGCGGCACCCGCCACGAGGACTGGGACACCCTCGGATTCCAGGCCAAGGCCGGCGACCGGTTCCGCCGCGCCAGATCCGCTACGTCGGTTCCGGTGCCACCGGCAACCACGAGAACGACAACCGCACCATCCCGTCGCGCGGCTTCACCTTCTCCAACATGCTGCTGCCCGCCGGTGCCGAAGGCCCCGAGCACACCCACCACGACGCCGAGGAAGCGTTCTTCGTCCTCGAAGGCGAGGTCGAGGTCGGCATCCACCGCGACGGCGTCGTCGAGAAGCGCACACTCGGGTACCGCGACATGATCGTCGTTCCTGCCGGTGTGCCGCGCAGCCTCAAGAACACCGGCACCACCGACGCCCTGTTCTGCGTCATCATCGGCACGCAGAAGCCGCAGGTCCCGACCTACCCGGAGACCTCCGCCGTCTTCGGCATCTCCCGGGACTGAGCGTGGCACCCTCGACGACCGCACGATCGTCGTCACCGGAGCGGCGCGCGGCCTCGGACTGGCCATCGCGCGCC
>LATQ01000187.1 GCA_001017865.1 Rhodococcus sp. IITR03 | reverse complement strand
GCGGTGGCCGCGGCGGCGACCGCCGCCTCGCGGGCGGCGCTGGCCTCGTCTCGGTGAGGGTGGCGATCGGGAGCGCGGAAACGCAGCGCGAATGCGAGGGACTTGCGGTTCTCCCCCAGCTGGCGCCTGGTAGACGTCGAACAGGCGGATGTCCTCGAGCAGGTCGCCGCCACCCGAGCGCAGGGCGCTCTCGACGTCGGTGGCCGGCACGTCCGCGTCGACCACGACCGCGACGTCCTGCAGGACCGCCGGGAACGGCGAGACCACCGGCGCCGGAAGCGATTCCACGATCGGCAACGCGTCGAGGTCGAGTTCGAAGGCCGTGCGGGCGGCAGGCCGGCCCGTTCGATCACCGCGGGGTGCAGTTCGCCGGCGTGGCCGACGACGACCCCGTCGACGAGCAGTTCGGCGCAGCGGCCGGGATGCCACGGCAGGTACTGGGCGGCGCGGCGCTCGAGGCGCACCCCGGCGGCACGTGCCACGGTCTCCACGGCGGCGAAGGCGTCGAAGGCATCGGCGGCGGCGGCCCGTGCCCCACGGACCGGCCGGTTCACGCAACCCGGCGAGCACACCACCGACGTGGACGGGCTGCTTCGGCAGCGACCCTTCGAGCAGGGCGATCTCGTCGTCGGTGGGACGACGGTCGACCGGCAGCAGATCGACCGGCTTCGTCTCGGAGGTGGGCTGCACGACCTGCGCGATCGCGTAGAGCGACAGGTCGCGCTGTCCGCGCGAGACGTTGCGGCCGAGGATCTCGAGCAGACCCGGCAGCAGAGTGGTGGCCAGCTCCGGACGGTCGGACTCGAGGGGGTTGAGCACCTTGGTGGTCACCCGTCGCGGGTCGTCGGCGTCGAGCTTCCAGGTATCGAACACGCCGGCCGGCAGGAACACCGGGGCGAGCACCTCACGTACCGTCGTGGGCGAGGCGCGGGAGACGGCGGCGGCGACGCGTTCTGCGTGCCGCAGACCAC
>LATQ01000563.1 GCA_001017865.1 Rhodococcus sp. IITR03 | reverse complement strand
GGTGCTCGGCATGCTGCCGCAGGCCCCCGTCGCCCCCGAAGGCTCACCGTCGCCGATCTGGTCTCCCGCGGCCGCACCCGCACCAGTCGTGGTTCCGGCAGTGGTCCTCCGACGACGAGGACGAGGTCGCCCTCGCCCTCGAACGCACCGGCATCGCCGACCTCGCCGACCGGCCCATCGACGAACTGTCCGGCGGGCAACGGCAACGCGCCTGGATCTCCATGGCGCTCGCGCAGGGCACCGACATCCTGCTGCTCGACGAACCGACCACCTATCTCGACCTGGCGCACTCGGTGGAGGTCCTCGACCTCGTCGACCGGCTGCACAGCGAACTCGGCCGCACCGTGGTGATGGTGCTGCACGACCTGAACCTGGCCGTGCGCTACAGCGACCATCTGGTGGTGATGAAGGACGGCCGCGTCGTCGCCTCCGGGGTGCCCTCGGAGGTGATCTCCGTGGAACTGCTGCGCGAAGTGTTCGATCTCGACGCTCGGTCATCGACGATCCGGTGTCCGACCGGCCGCTGATCGTGCCCATCGGCACCCGCCACGTCTACGGCGCCGCCGGAGGTCCTCACAAGGGGTGACGAGGGTCTCACCGCAGGTCAGACCCTACGACCAGGGGTAGTACGCACATTCGTCGGAGAAATCCGTAGAATCGACCCATGGCAGCACTCGGCGAACTCGAACGCGCAGTGATGGATCACCTGTGGTCCACCCCCGAACCACAGACCGTCCGGCAGGTCCACGAAGCCTCTCGGCTCGACGCAACCTCGCGTACACCACCGTCATGACGGTCCTGCAGCGCCTCGCCAAGAAGAACCTCGTCATCCAGCAACGCGACGACCGCGCCCACCGCTACCTGCCGGTGCACGGCCGCGACGAACTCGTCGCCAGCCTCATGGTCGACGCCCTCGACCAGGCCGACGAGACCGCCGGCCGCGCCCGCTGCCCTCGTCCGACTTCCGTCG
>LATQ01000491.1 GCA_001017865.1 Rhodococcus sp. IITR03 | reverse complement strand
GGGCGAGTTCGTCGGCCCGGGACCGCCGGGCAGCGAATCGGGGAGTCGGCCGACGGCCCCGCGAGACGTGTGGTCGCCGCGTTCGCGCAACGACACGGGCACGACGACGGGATCGGCCCGCCACCACGACGTGCCCGCACCCACTCGCGGGTCGGTATCGTCGGGGCCGAGCAGCAGGTGCCGGCTCGGGAAGGCACCGAAGGTCGCGGCGAACAACCGGTGGGCCTGTTCGTCGGACGATTCGGTGAACCACCGGGCCAGGCGCAGGAGATCTGCGCGGTGCGAGAAGCCCGACGTGCTCGTGGTGATCCGCCGAGTGCGCACGAGCAGCCGGTTCAGCGCCGCCGCCGCTGCCTCGCGCATGCGGCGCGGGCCGGCGTCCTCGGCGTACCACTGCGCCAGTTCGTTCCAGTCGGTGCGACTGCGACCGGGCGACCGGCCGGGCACTGTGTTGGTAGGCACTGTGTTGGTAGGCACGGTGTTCGGCAGGCCGGACTCGCGCAACGCGGCGATCAGGGAGTCCAGACGCGGCCTGATCCGGTCGAGCCTGCCGGCGACGAGAGGGGCGAGACGCTCGACGTCCGAACCGATGACGTCGACGTAGTCGAGGAGCAGGTTCTTGGTCTCGGCGTAGTCGTCGACCACCCCGGCGCGTTCGTGCTCGGAGGAGTGTCCGAGACGGCCGGAGTGCTCGAGACGCCTCAGGATCTCGGCGAGGTGCGCATAGAAGTCGGCGACGCTGTCGGTGAACGACCGGTGGTGCGAGAACAGGGCGGTGACGTGGGCGGCCAGTTCGTCCCGGTCGAGCACGCTCCCGTCGTCCACCAGCAGCTCCTCGATTCGGGCGAGTCCGTCCGCGACACACCGGAGCGACTCGCGTGCCACGCCGCGCACGTCGTCGGAGGTGGAGAGGAGCCTGCCGGTCTCGCGGTGCACCCGCGAGCCCGGCGGGTGCGGCGGTACCCGGGCT
>LATQ01000643.1 GCA_001017865.1 Rhodococcus sp. IITR03 | reverse complement strand
ACGCCGCCCTCGACGCCCGACATGGCCGCGAGCACGGCGATCGACATCACCGCGAATCGTCAACGACGGCGCGGACGCCGCAGCTCGGCGCGAACATCGCCTTCCCCACGGTCTGCTCGACCGCGAGGACGTCGACGAGTTCGTGCAGCACTGGCGGGCCGCCCTCGCGGCACTCGTCACGCACGCCGCCGACCCCGCCGCCGGTGGCTCACGCCCTCCGACGTGCCGCTCGTGTCGGTCACCCAGGCCGATCTCGACCGTTGGCACGTGCGCTACCCGTCGCTGGCGGACGTGTGGCCGCTGTCGCCGCTGCAGTCCGGTCTGCTCTTCCACGCGTTGATGACCGGCGAGGACGACGTCGACGTCTACACGATGCAGGCGGTCCTCGATCTCGAGGGCGCGGTGGATCCCGAGCGGCTCCACCGCGCCGCGCAGGCACTGCTCGACCGGCACGCCAACCTGCGGACGGTCTTCGTGACCGACGCCGACGGCGACTCGGTGCAGCTCGTCCTCGACGACGTGCAGGTGCCGTGGCGCACCGTCGACATGTCCGCCGAGGTCGCCGCGGACGGTGTCACCGCCACGGTGCCGTTCTGGAAGGACGAGGAGGCACGCCGCTTCGTCATGGACACCGGACCGCTCATGCGGTTCGTCCTCGTGCACCTCGGCGACGGCCGCTACCAGCTCGGCGTGACCACCCACCACGTCCTGGTCGACGGCTGGTCGATGCCGCTGCTCATGCAGGACCTCATGGCCCTGTACGCGACCAGGGGAGAGGTGTCCCTGCTGCCGCGGGTGCGCTCGTACCGCTCCTTCCTCGAATGGGTCACCGCCCGCGACCGCGAGTCCTCCCGCGAGGCGTGGGCGCAGACCTTCGCCGGCTTCGAGGAGCCGACGCTGCTCGCCCCGCAGACCCCGCGCCATCCCGGCCTGCAGGGCGACGACCGGGTGAAGGTCGAACTCGACGCCGAGCGA
>LATQ01000495.1 GCA_001017865.1 Rhodococcus sp. IITR03 | reverse complement strand
CGCGGCCCCGGGCCTGTCCGGTCTCGGCCTCCCGCGTGCGGATGCGCTGCCCGTCGGGGTCGACGAGTACCGCCGTCTCGTGCCCGAACTGTTCGTTCCGCCGCCCGCCCCGCCGGCGCATTCCGAGGTCGTCGTGGTGGGCTCCGGTTTCGGTGCGAGCGTCGCCGCGCTGCGCCTGGCCGAGGCCGGCAACCGGGTCACGATGCTCGAGCGCGGCATGCGCTGGCCCCGCGACCCGCACCGCGAGATCTTCACGACCGACCTGCTCGCCGATGGTCGCGGCTACCACCACCGCACCCATTTCACCGGGCCGACGGGCATCCCGGTGGTGTGCGACGACTTCGCCGGCGTCCTCGACGTGGTCGACTACCCGAACATGTCGGTGTGGCGCGGCGCCGCGGTGGGCGGCGGATCGATCGTGTTCACCGGGGTGATGATCGCTCCCGAACGGCACTTCTTCGAGCACGTCTTCGGCGGACGTCTGTCCTACGACGAGATGACGTCCACCTGGTACCCGAAGGTGCGCTCGATGCTGCGCCTCGACCCGATGCCCGACGACATCTACAACGCCGCCGAGTTCACGCATTCGCGGCGGTGGGACGACGACGCGCGCGCCGCCGGTTACAGCCCGCACCGCATCGACGGCATCTGGGACTGGGACGTCGTGCGCGCCGAACTCGCCGGCTCGGTCCGCCGGTCGGCCGTCGCGGGCGAGAGCAATCTCGGCAACTCGAACGGCGCGAAGTTCGATCTCACGCAGAACTACATCCCGGCGGCAGAGGCCACCGGGCGCACCCTGGTGTGCCACGGTCACCGGGTGCTTGCGATCGGTCAGGACGGCGACGGCCGCTACCGGCTCGACGTGCAGGCCGTCGACCCGACGGGGGCGGTGCTGCGCACCACCACGATCACGTGCGACCGCTCGTCCTCCGCGCCGGATCGATCGGCACCACCGAACTGCTCGTCAAGGCCCGGCACACCG
>LATQ01000204.1 GCA_001017865.1 Rhodococcus sp. IITR03 | reverse complement strand
CGATCCTGTGGCGCAACGTCGCACCGCCGGAGGGCCTACGTCTCGACCCCGACCTGCGGTGAGCTGGTGGCGGCACTGACCACCACCGGCGACGCCGACGAGGCCGACCTCGACGAGGAATTGCGCACGACGACACCGCCTCGGGACGCACCGCGCACCTGCGCGCACTCGCCTCCCGCCCCCGCGCCGAGGTCAAGGCGCACGCGTGGGCGACGATCCTCGCCGACCACACCCTCACCAACGACCACCTCGACGCGACCATCGCCGGGTTCCGCGCCGGGGCGCGCCGCGACCTGATCTCCGCCTACGACACCGACTACTTCGCGGTGCTCCGCGAGACCTGGACGAGCCGCAGCATCGAGATCGCCCGCCGGATCGTCGTCGGGTTGTTTCCCGCGGCCGACAGTCTCGAACCCGTCGACACCTGGCTCGAGGCCCACACCGACGCTCCGGCCGCGCTGCGGCGCCTGGTGATCGAACAACGCGACCATCTCGCCCGCGACCTGCGTGTCCAGAGGATCAACACGCCGTGACCAGCCCGGATCTGCCCCGTCCCGAGGTGCCCGCGGTACCGGACACGGTCGCCACCGCGATGCGGCGACTGCGGGAGAAGGCGACCTCGGAGAACACCCGCGCCGCCAGATCGGCGACTGGACGATCTTCACCCGCTGGTGCGAACGCACCGGGCACAGTCCGATGCCGGCCACCGCCGAGCAACTGAGCTGGTTCCTCACCGAGAAGGCCGCCGAAGTGCG
The DNA here is from genome assembly GCA_001017865.1 of Rhodococcus sp. IITR03. The sequence goes on along the minus strand of LATQ01000204.1, from coordinate 229 downwards.
CCCCGACGGACGCTGGGCGTACGCGCCGTCGACGCTGTCGCGGTGGGTGTCGACCATCAACAAGATGCACGCCCTGGCAGACCTGCCGAAACCCGGTGGGCACGAATCGGTTCGGGATCTGCTGCGTGGCATCCGACGCGACCGGGCCACCCCGCCGGCGCGGCGCACCCCGCTGCTCACCGACGACATCCGCACCATCCTCACCGCGATGCGCGCCGAGCCGCCGACG
>LATQ01000642.1 GCA_001017865.1 Rhodococcus sp. IITR03 | reverse complement strand
GGGTCCGGGCACACGTGTCGCCCGCCAGGTCCGCAGGACACGCCCCCACCCCCCGCGACGGTGCGCCCTGCGCACCCTCGACGGCGAATGGGTGGTGCTGCGCGCCGCGATCTTGGACGGGACCGGTCGCGTCGTCATGACCTTCGAGCGCGCACGTCTACCCGAGATCGTCACCCTGGTGACCGCCGCCTACGGCCTCACGCCACGCGAATCGGAAGTGCTCGTCGAAGTGCTCGCCGGACGGTCCCGTAACGAGATCGCAAGCCGATTGTTCATCAGCCCGTACACGGTGCAGGACCACCTGAAGAACATCTTCACCAAGACCGGTGTGAACAGTCGGCGCAGCCTCGTCTCGCGACTCGCGTGTACCGAGTACATGCCCCGGTTCGGTGGCGACCTGCGACCCGACGGATGGTTCGACGAGAGCGGAACGAGGACGGCGCCGGTGGAGGCCCGCACCCTAGGCTGACCCCATGACGACGCGTCAGGTCGACCCCGTGGGTGCGCTGCTCGGACTGGTCGTTCCGTTGCTGTGTGCCGTGGCCGTACTCGTGCTCACCCGCTCGTGGATCCCACGATTGCCCGGGGAGATCGCCACGCACTGGTCGGGCACGACACCCGATGCGTTCGGCTCGCCTATGACCTCGGCGTGGACCGCCGCCCTGCTGATCGTGCTCGTCGGGGGCGGATGCTGCGCGATCGCCGCGCTCGCGCAGGCGCAACTGCTCATGCGCCGCTACATGCTCGCGATCGGTCTCGGGGTCACCGGCACTATCACCGCGCTGTTCCTGGCCGGTCTCGCGGGGCAGCTCGACACGACCGACGCCACGCAGGCCGCGTTGGAGGGTTGGCCGGCGGTGCTCGGCATGTGGCGGGTATCGCGGTGGGCTGGTTCGGGGGACGGCTCCTGCGCGACGGCCGGGAACGGAAGCAGCGACAGCTGCTCCGGATCCGGCGCTGCCGCGCGGTCGCGCCGAGCGCCATCGTC
>LATQ01000640.1 GCA_001017865.1 Rhodococcus sp. IITR03 | reverse complement strand
CGGCTCGTCGCCGGAAGGCACTCTCGAACCGCCTCCTACGGCGCGGCCGTCGCCGTCGCGAACCGCGTCACGCTCCCCCGTCTCGTGCCGGGTTCGGTGGTCGACGAGCAGGTCACGGTCGTCGTCCCCGCCCGAGACGAGGCTCCCCGCATCGGCGCGATCGTCTCCGACCTGCGGGACCAGAGAGGACTGCGCGCCCTGCGCGTGGTGATCCTCGACGACGACTCGTCCGACGGCACCGCCGATCTGGCCTCGGCCGCCGCCGAGGGCGACGAGCGCATCACGGTGTCCGGTCGACGCAACCGCCGCCCGAGGGATGGACCGGGAAGGCGGCCGCGTGTGCCGCGGCCGTCGCCCACGCCGGATCGGCAGCCGACAGCGGCGTCGTCGTGTTCGTCGATGCGGACGTCCGCGCGCTCGACGCGCTCGCCGACCGCCGCCGTCGCTCTGCTGCGCCACCAGGATGCCGCGCTCGTCTCACCATTCCCGTACCAGCTCACCGGGTCGGCGCTCGAACGGCTCGTGCAGCCACTGCTGTTCTGGTCGTGGTTCTCGGTGCTGCCCGTCGCGGTCTCGCACCGCGCCCGTCGGCCGTCGATGGCGGTCGCGTGCGGACAGTTCCTCGTCTTCGACGCGCGCGCCTACGCGGCGATCGGCGGGCACGCGGCGGTCGCGGTGAGTCCCACGGAGGATCTGGACCTGGCCCGGACACTGCGTCGCGCCGGACTGCCTACGACGGTCGCGGCCGCGGGCGGGCTGGCGTCGTGCCGGATGTACGACGGGCCCCGCCCGCTGATCGGCGGTTACACCGCTGGTTGTGGTCGGCGTTCGGATCCCCGGTCGGGGCGGCCGCGGTGGTCGCGTTGTATCTCCTCGCCTACCTCGTGCCCCCGGCCGCGGCGCGTTCTCGGTGAGGGGCGGACGCGACGCTGGGGTGTGGCCGGTGCCGCCGCGGCCGTGACGTCACGCCTTCTCGCCCTGGTCCACCGA
>LATQ01000490.1 GCA_001017865.1 Rhodococcus sp. IITR03 | reverse complement strand
TCCGCCTCATTGTAATGGTCGCGGTCGGTGATGCCGATCCGGACGTCCGCGGGCCGCCTCGGCGTGGTCGGCGACGGCCTTGCGCGACGGCATCCGCACCCTGTTGTTCAGGCTCGCCACGTTGATGACGTACGGCGAGTGCACCACCACGTCGACGTCCGACGAGAGGATCTCCTCGGTGCGCGGATGCTCACCGGGCTTCGTCCACTTCTGCGGGTCCGACAGGAACACCTGCACCAGATCGGCACCGAGATGCTCGCCCTGACCGATGGGATCGTCGTCCTGCCGGACGTGCGCACCTATCCGCATGTGCCACAGGTTAGGGCAGTGTCCCGCCGACCGGGACGCAATACCCGGACGTGCCCGGAATCTGCTCGACTCCTCGCATGGGCACACTCGAAGGCGGGAAACTCGACGGCAGGGTCGCGCTGATCACCGGCGCAGGTCAGGGGATCGGTCAGGGGGTCGCGTTCGCGCTGGCCCGCGAAGGCGTGGCCATCGCGGTCGCCGGCCGGACCGAGGCGAAGCTGATCGACACCGTCGAGCAGATCCGTGCCTTCGGTGGCACCGCCGAGCCGGTCGTGTGCGACATCGCCGATCCGGAGGCGATCGCAGCTGCGGTGGACCGGACGGTCGGGGCCTTCGGCGGTGTCGACATCCTCGTCAACAATGCGAGCTTCAATCCGCTCGGGCCGCTGCTCGACCTGAAGCCGGCCGTGCTGGAGAAGGCGTACCGCTCGGGTCCGCTCGCGGCGTTGCACGCCATGCAGCTCGTCCACCCGATCATGAAGGAACGCGGCGGCGGGTCGATCGTCAACATGGTCACCTCCGCGGCGGTGCGCTGGGACATGAGCGGCTACGGCGGCTACGCCTCGACCAAGGAGGCGCTGCGCTCGCTCACCCGCGCCGCGGCAACGGAATGGGGGACCGACGGCATCCGCGTCAACGCCATCGCCCCGCACGCCTTGTCGCCCGGCCTGAAATGGTGGACGGGAGACGA
>LATQ01000639.1 GCA_001017865.1 Rhodococcus sp. IITR03 | reverse complement strand
GTCGCACGCGCTGCGGGTGTGCCCGAAGGCGTCGCCGCCGGTGAGCGGCACTGGCCGAGTTCGGGGGAGTGGGTCTTGCCGACGATCACCGCGCCGGCGGCCGCAGGCGGCGCACGACCTCGCGTCGGTGTCCTTCGGGGGTGAAGGTGCCGGCGCAGCCGAACATCGTCGTCTCACCGACGATGTCGGTGTCGTCCTTGATCGCGATGGGGACGCCCAGCAGGGGGAGACGCTCGCCGTTCGCGCGGCGCCGGTCGGCCTCGCGGGCCTCGTCGAGTGCGGCCGTGCGGCGCACCACGCGGAAGGCGTTCAGGTGCGGTTGCGACTCGTCGATCCGGCCGAGGCTCGCACGGACGAGATCCGTGGAGGTGGTCTCGCCGCGGTCGAGTGCCTCGACGGTCGCCTTCAGGTCGCGCAGGTCGGTTCGAGCGTCCATTCGTTCCCCCGTTCGTTCGAACGAACAATAACGCGTTCCAGTTCTGGGTGTCGAGTCCCTTCGCGGGTCGTCCCCTGTCACCGCGACATGACAGACTCGGGGAGTGAGGCTTTATCGGGACAACGCGGTGGTACTGCGCCAGCACAAGCTGGGCGAGGCCGACCGCATCGTCACCCTGCTGACGCGCCGGCACGGACTCGTGCGGGCCGTCGCGAAGGGCGTGCGCCGGACACGCTCGAAGTTCGGCGCACGGCTCGAACCGTTCGCCCACATCGACGTCCAGCTCCACCCGGGCCGCAGTCTCGACGTCATCACCCAGGTGCAGACCCTCGACGCCTTCGCGGTGGGCATCGTCGACGACTACCCCCGCTACACCACCGCGTGCGCGATCCTCGAGACCGCCGAACGCCTCGCCGGTGAGGAACGCGCGCCCGTGCCGCGCCTGCACGCACTCACCGTCGGTGCGCTGCGCGCGGTGTGCGACCGCACCCGGCCGCCCGAACTCGTGCTCGACGCCTATCTTCTGCGGGCCATGGCCACGCGATGGCGCCGGCGATCACCCACT
>LATQ01000636.1 GCA_001017865.1 Rhodococcus sp. IITR03 | reverse complement strand
GAGCGCATCCGTGACGGCAAGGCCACCAGCCTCGGTGCCGCGTCCGGTGCCGTCGCCGGCTGGTCGCCATCACCCCGGCTGCCGGCTCGCTGAGCCCGGTCGGATCGATCGCCCTCGGCGTCATCGCCGGTGTCCTGTCCGCCCTCGCCGTGGGCCTGAAGTACAAGTTCGGTTACGACGACTCGCTCGACGTCGTGGGTGTCCACCTCGTGTCCGGCCTGTGGGGCACGGTCGCCATCGGCTTCCTCGGCACCGAGACCGGATTGTTCTACGGTGGCGATTACAAGCAGCTCGTCATCCAGATCGTCATCGCAGTCGTCGCCTGGTGTTCACCGCCGTCGTCACCGCAGTGATCGCCTTCGCACTCAAGCCCATGGGCTGGCGTGTGAGCGACGAGGAAGAGGCCCGCGGTATCGACGAAGCCGAACATGCGGAATCCGCATACGACTTCGCGCCGGCTCTCAAGTGATAAGAAGACCACGACAGCGAGCAGGGATGACAGCGGCCAGCGGGCTCTGGGAAGGATGAGGATATGAAGCTGATCACGGCGATCATCAAGCCGTTCACGCTCGAGGACGTCAAGGCAGGCCTGGAGCAGGCCGGTGTGCTCGGAATGACAGTCAGCGAGGTGCAGGGGTACGGCCGCCAGAAGGGCCACACCGAGGTCTACCGCGGAGCCGAGTACTCCGTCGACTTCGTGCCGAAGGTCCGCGTCGAGGTCGTCGTCGACGACTCCGCTGTAGACAAGGTCGTCGAGACCATCGTCGAGGCCTCCCGTACCGGCAAGATCGGCGACGGCAAGGTGTGGGTCACGCCCGTGGAAGCCGTGGTCCGGGTCCGCACCGGAGAACGAGGTTCGGATGCGCTCTGACCCCCAGGGTCCGGCACTCGAGGCCTGATCCCGTTGCTTCGGCAGCGGGGTCGGGGCCTTCGGTGTCCTCGGCCCGCAAAACCGCACCGGCGGGCGCCGCCGATCTCGCCGGCCCCCGCGACACCCTGCTCTCCCG
>LATQ01000635.1 GCA_001017865.1 Rhodococcus sp. IITR03 | reverse complement strand
CGGGGGTGCGGGCCGCGCGGGCGGGTCCTTGATCGGTTTCGATTCGACGGTGCCGTCGGCGTCGATCCGCAGGAACGTTCCGGGGAGGCGCTGAGCACCGCGACCTCGGGGAAGTCGAGCAGCGCGCTGTAGGGGGTAGGGCTGATGCGGCGCAGCACCCGGTAGGTGCTCAGCGGGTCGATGCCGCCGTCGACGGTGACGGTGTTCGTCAGGCACACTTCGTAGGTCTCGCCGCTGCGGATCTCGTTCTGGCACTGGGCGATCAGATCGAGATAGCGCTGCGGGGAGTGCCGCAGCCGCAGCTGCAACCCACCGTCCGCGCCGATCAGCGGCACCGGGATCTGCTCGTCGGTCGCCGGTTCGGGCAGCGCCGACAGGATCGCGGCGGTCGCGTCGAACCAGGCGAGCGTCTCGGGATCGTCGGTGGCCTCGGTCAGGGCCAGCAGATAGCAGCAGCACCCGTCGTGGTCGACGACGACTGCGCGGTCGGCGAAGACCAGCGCGGCGTCGGCGTAGGGGGAGGTGTGCACGAGCTGCGCGCCGGCGTCGGCCTTGAGTTCGTAGCCGAGATAGCCGACATAGCCGAGCGCGAACCCGAACGGCAGGTCGTCGCGGGCGGCGACGCGGCGCTCGGCGAGCCGGGCGGTGAGATGGTCGAAGACGGGGCGGCGGTGTTCTTCGACGGTGCCGTCGGCGCGGTGTTCGCGCACGATGCCCTCACCGACCGGTAGGTCAGATAGTCGGCACGTGGTCCGGCGCCGTTGCCGAGGACGGTGAACCGCGACTGCGGGTCCAGCGCGGCGCTGCCGTCGAGCCAGAAACCGTGCGGGCCGGCGGCGAAGAGCGCCTCGTAGACGGCGGACGGGTCGGGGTGCAGCGGCAGCCGGCGACTGGCGAGCACGTACCGCGAGGCCGGTTCGGGTGTCGGTTCCGGTTCGGCGGGGGCGGTGACGGTGATCGGGTTGCGCGGTGGGGTGGCGTCGCGGAAGTGGCGAGCAATTGCGCG
>LATQ01000429.1 GCA_001017865.1 Rhodococcus sp. IITR03 | reverse complement strand
CGCGGTTGTCATCGTCGCGGCGGCGATCTCCGCCCTCGCGGTGATCCTGTTCCTCGGCGCCCTCCGCAACGACCTCACCATCCGCTCCGACACGGGCACGGCCGTCGCGAGGTGCTCTCGGCCGGCTCCCTGCGGTCCGCCGTGAGTTTCGTCACTCCCGATGGTGTGACGCACAATCCCGAGCTCGGTGTTCTGTATCCGACGGGGTTGACCGCCGGGCAGCGGATCGCCGTGGAGTACGCCCGGAGTGATCCCGATCTCGTTCGTGTGACCGGTCGCGACGCCCGCGTCGCCCTGATCCCCACCGGGTCGTGATCGTCGTCACATGGCTGATCGCCACGCCGGTGCTGATGTGGCTGCGGCGGAGGGCGACCGCCGCACCCGCTGTCGCTCCCGACGTGAAGGATCGACAGCTGCAGATGTGACGAACGAAACGTTCGTCGCGACTTCGTCCCTCGGTCACCGGGCTCGCACCTGCTCGACTCGCAGGCTCGCCACGCTGTCGGCGTGCGAGTAGCCATCGTCGCGGAATCCTTCCTCCCGAACGTCAACGGCGTCACCAACTCGGTGCTCCGCGTCCTCGAGCACCTCGACCGCACCGGACACGACGCGCTGGTCGTCGCACCCGACACGATCGCAGGCCGGCCACCCGCTCCGTCCGACCATCGCGGGACACCCGTCCACCGTGTACCGGCGGTGCGCGTACCGAGGATCAGCTCCCTCCCGGTGGGCGTGCCAGGACCGGAACTCCTTCCGGTGCTGCGCACCTTCGCGCCGGACGTGGTGCACCTCGCGTCCCCGTTCGTGCTCGGTGCCGGCGGTCTCGCCGCCGCGGGACGCCTCGACGTTCCGACGGTCGCGATCTATCAGACGGACGTGGCCGGATTCGCCTCCAGCTACGGGCTCGGCCTCGCGGCGCGTGCGTCCTGGCGGTGGACTCGTCGCCTGCACCGCGGCTGCGATCTCACCCTCGCCCCCTCGACCGCCGCCGTGGACGACCTCGTGGCCCAC
>LATQ01000135.1 GCA_001017865.1 Rhodococcus sp. IITR03 | reverse complement strand
ACGGCGACGGCCGGAAGCTGCAGGCTGCGGCGACGGTCAGGCTGGCGCGGCGAGATGCGACGCATCCGATTGCGGTGTCTGCGGCTCATGTGGGGTTCTCCTCCTGTGGGTCGTGACACCCGGACGGGCTCTACCTAACTCTAAAGTAGAGGTTTAGAGTACGACCGTTCCAGGAGACCACAAGGGCGGCGCTCCGGCCAGAGCGCCGCCCCGTGGTGTTACCGAACCGACACCCATGTGGGTCGGTTGTGCAGATGATCAGTCCGGATCGTCCGGATGCTTTCGCAGATGCAGGATGCTCAGCAGGAGACCGCCCCACAGCGTGACGAGGGCGAGAATCATCATGCGACGGCCGCTGTGCTCATCGGGTACCTCCGGTGGACGAGTCGGGTCCGGGCGAGGGATCGCCGGACGAAGCAGGCGCCTGGGCGGACGCGAGCGGACGGTTTTCGTCCAGCTCGTATTCCTCGTCGATTCCCCTGCGCCACGGGATGAACGTCAGGAGGACGGCGAGGATGATCACGCCGGCCTGCACGCTCCACCCGAAAGCCGTGACCAGGCTGTCGGGAAGACCGCCGTAGCCGTCGCGGACACGGTCGCGGATCTCGCTGAACAGCATGTAGCCGAGGACGAGCGGGGTGATGATGCCCGTGAACACCATCCAGCCCGTGCCGACCTTGAACGACGACACCGAGTTGAGGTGGTCGCGGAGTTCGGGCAGACGACGATAGATCCACGCGACCACCACGAGCGCCACGAAGGCGACACCCACGATGCCGAACTGGTTCGCGAAGCGGTCCACCACGTCGAGGGTGTTCAGGCCGGTGGTGGTGGGGAAGAGCAGCAGCGACACGATCGCCGACACACCACCGATGGCGAGAACGGCGGGCACCCGGCCGAGGCCCGTCTTGTCCTGGAAGGCCGAAACGGTCACCTGGATGATGCTGATCATCGACGTGAATCCGGCGAAGACCAGCGAGCCGAAGAACAGCACGCCGAAGAGCGGGCCGCCGGGCATCTCCGAGACGATCGTCGGGAAGGCGATGAAGGCGAGACCGATACCGCCGGCGACCACCTCACCGACCTCGACACCCTGCGCCTGGGCCATGAAGCCGAGAGCGGAGAAGACACCGATGCCGGCGAGCACCTCGAAGCTCGAGTTCGAGAACCCGACCACGAGACCCGAACCGGTGAGGTTCGTCTTGCGCTTGAGGTACGACGCATAGGTCACCATGATGCCGAAGGCGACGGACAGCGAGAAGAAGATCTGCGCGTACGCCGCGATCCACACCCCGGTGTCGGTCAACGCCGACCAGTTCGGGGTGAAGAACGCATCGAGACCGGTGGTCGCGCCGTCGAGGGTCAGCGACCGGACGACGAGCGCACCGAACAGCAGGACCAGCAACGGCACGAAGAACCGGTTGGCGTTGCCGATACCGCGCTGGACGCCGAGAGCGAGCACCGCGAGCGTCGCGATCCAGACCAGCAGCAGCGTCCACGCGACGCCCGGCACGAAGCTCAGGCCGAAGGTCGCATCGGTGTCCTGGTTCAGGAACGAACTCATGAAGAAGCCTTCGGGATCGTCGCCCCAGGCCTCGGTGATCGAGAAGAAGGTGTACCGTGCGGCCCAAGCCACGATCACCGCGTAGTACACGCCGATGACGAAGCACACCAGCACCTGCCACCAGCCGATGAACTCGCGCCGCGGCGCAGTCTGCGGAAGGCCAGCGGCGGCGAGCCGCGGAACTTGTGCCCGATCGCGTAGTCGACCAGGAGAAGGGGGATACCCGCGGTCAGCAGCGCGACCAGATACGGGATCAGGAATGCGCCACCACCGTTCTCGTAAGCGATGTACGGGAAGCGCCAGATGTTGCCGAGTCCGACCGCCGAGCCGATTGCGGCCATGATGAACACCGACCGGCCCGACCAGACCTCCCGTTTACGTGTGACCTCGTGCTGTGCCACGGACCTCGTCCCTCCATTCATTCGGATGGAGGACAACGCTAGCGCCCCGACCGGCGCGCGGGCGATCTTTTCGGGTCGGCGCCTTCAGTCGTCGTCCCAGAGCCGCAGGTCCGGGGGAGTCTCGTCCTCGTCCTCCTCCTCGCCGACGTTCCGATAGCGGAATGCGAAAACGATCCAGCCGATCGCAGCGACGAGCACGAAACTGATCAACCGGTAGACGACCACCGCCGACAGGGCCTGCGCGCCGGTCATGCCGGAGGCGGTGAGCGCCGGGACCAGCACGGCGTCCATGACACCCAGACCGGCGGGGAGTAGCGGGATGGCACGGCTGGTGGCGGTCCCGGCCGCGTAGGCCACCGCGATCCCTGCCAGCTCGGCGCGCACCGACGGCGTACGCGGCGAACGCCAGGCACGCACCGTCGCACACCCAGTTGCTCACCGACCACCCGAACGCACGGGCCGCATGCGGACGGTCGAGTTGCACCGCGCTCAACTGGCCGACGATCTTCCGCCACGCCCGCGCCCCCGCTTGTTCGGGCTTCTTCCGCAGCCGGTTCAGGCTCCTCAGGGCGATCAGTCCGATCGATTCGAACGAACCCGGATTGCCCGCCGCGTACTGGATGAGCACGACCAGCAGCAACAGGCCGCCGATCGAGAAGATCAGTGAGAACGGGTTGTTGCTGGCGCCGACGAGCAGAGCGCCGACGAGGCCCAGCAGGGCGAGTCCGGCAGCCTGCAGGAGACCGGCCATGACCAGCTGCCAGGTCGACACCACCGGCGAGGCACCCCAGTGACGCATCTGCCGGTAGGTGAAGGTCGTCCCGACCACCGGTCCGCCCGGGAGGGTCACGCTCATGGAGTTCGCCGCGAGTGCCACCGAAAGCGATTGCCGTTGTGAGACCTTCACACCCGCCGCGGACAGCAGCGCCCGCTGCACCCGTGCGAAGGTCGACATCTCCGCCATCGACGCGCACACCGCCGCGAGGACCCACCACCAGTACAGGTGTCCGAGGCCGCGGACGCTGTCGGACAGCTCCGGCCACACGAGCACGATCTCGACGGTGAGCACCACGACGAGCAGCGCGCCGACGATCCATTTGAGATACCGGCGTCGCTTCGGGGTGAGCGGCCCGTTCTCACCGTTCGGGCTCTCGTCGGCTCCGTCGTCGTCCGGCTCCTCGGGTGTCACGGTCTCGTTCGTCATCTATTCGGTGGGCCAGCTCGACAGCGTGCGGCGGTAGAGGTCCTCGACCTCGGCGATGTGCTCGTCGAGGTTCTCCCGCGACCACTCGCTCACGTCGATCGGTTCGAGCACCGCCACGTCGACGGTGCCCGACCGCAGCAGGGTCGAGTGCTTCCACAGGATCTCGCCGGCGTTGCGGATCACGACCGGCACGATCGGCACACCGGCCTGCATCGCGATGTGGAAGGCGCCCTTCTTGAACCTGCCGATCGCCGGGGTCAGCGAGCGCGTGCCTCGGGGGCGATGACGATCGACGTCCCCTCGCGGAGGGTGTCGACGACGGGTCCGAGCGCCGCTACCGCCCGTTCGGTGTTCGTGCGGTCGACGAAAGTGGCGCCGACGAACCGCAGGAGCGGCCCGAACAGCGGGTCGTTGGCCATCTCCTTCTTCGTCACACCCGTGAAATCCTGCCTCAGGACCTTGGCCAGCACCACCGGGTCGAGCTGACTCTGGTGGTTGAAGATGAACACCGCCGGCCGGGCGGCCCACGCATTCGCTTCCCCCACGATGCGTACGTCCACTCCGGCCAGGGCCAGGGAAACCTCGGTGCCGATGCTGATGATCGAGTCCAGCGCGGTCTTGCGGCTGCGGTTGATCAGGCCGAGTCCGAGACCCGTCCACACCGAGCCGAACATTCCGCCGTAGGCGGCGGCGGTGCGGACGAGTTCGCGGGCGCCGGCGTGCGCGCGGCCGGAACCGCATGATCGGCCACTCGCGTTCGATGGCGACGCGGGTGAGAGTGCGATCGGGATTCGTGGCGGTGGGGTTGCCGGCGACGGCCAGGAAATCCACGTCCTCACCACCGTTGGAATAGGTGTAGCTGGCCTCGGCGTCGATGCCGTGTGTCTCGACGAAATTGCGTGCCGCCTCCGCTTTGCCGCTGCGCCACAACGATTTCCCGTCGACCCGCCCGGTGAGCACACCGTTCTCGACCTCGAGCGGGGTGAACAGGATGTGCTCGACGCCCAGCGCGTCCCCGGCGGCCTGGATCTGGTAGCGGGACGCCGACGAGGCGATCACCACCGTGTGGCCCGCGTTCTGGTGCGCGCCGATGAGTTGCCACGCCTCCGGATACAGGTGTCCCGCGATCGTCGTCATGAACAACCGGCGGCCGATCTCGTAGAGCTCGTCCTCGGTGTGACCGCGCCACGCCTTGAAGGCGATCGCGACGAAGCGTTCGAAGTCCTCCTCGGTCTCCGTCCCGCGGATTCCGTTGATCATCGTCGCGGCCAGTTCGGATGCGGAGACCTTCCCGGCGAGCACCCGGTCGCGGAAGAAGTGGACACCGGAGAAGCCGTGCACGATGGTGCCGTCGAAATCGAAGAAGGCCGCCACTTCGGGTCCCTGTGGACCCGTGCGCACCCGTTCGAGGGCCTGCTCGAGGTTCACCGTTCCACCTTTCTGTTCGACACGTCGAGCGACTCGGCCAGCGCGACCCGCTGGGCCAACTCCGACAGCTCCGTTGCGAAGGCCTTCCTGCGCTCGCGGACGATCTCGGGGTCCTCGTCGTGGTCGAGCAGTCCTCGATTGCGCGCCAGCTCGAGCGCGGACGCGAACAACTCCGACGACACCGATTCCGGCCCGTACAGGCGGCGCTGCAGCAGCATCTGCCGACCCACCGCGACACACTCCGACAGGAAGGCGGCGCGGTCGACCTCGAGCTCCGGGTCCCGGACGGCGAGGCGCTCGGCGACGACGAGCTGCGCGTCGAAGAACGACCGCAGCGTGCGGTGCGACATGAAGAAGCCGGTCTCGACGAGACCGGTCAGGGCTTCGTCCTTCGTCGGCAGCGTGTCGCCCCAGGACGGGACGAGCCAGGCCAGCTCGTCGCGCATCTGGGCCTCGAAGGTGTCGCGGTCGGGGAAGAAGAACTCGAACTTCAGCAGGTCGCGCAGGTTCTTCACCTCCTCCCACGCCACCCGCGCAGGATCGTCGCCGGGATTGGCGTGCGCGTAGAGGATGGCCAGCTCCATGATCGACCGGTTGACGAACCAGTGCACACCGCTGTTGCGGTAGAACGCCGCGACGAGATGCTGACCCGGCTGGATCGAGTAGACCGGTTCCTCCCGCCGGCGTAGGTGGTCACCACGCCCGCGTGGGAGAGCGACGAGAGCACGTCCTCGAGACCACCCTCGACGTCGAGGATGTGGAGGCCGCCCTGCGGGACACCGCGGCGATCGAGATAGCGGCGGACAGGTGCGATCACGGCCCGCACCTCCTCGAGCGTCAGCGAACGGTCGCGCACACCGAGCAGGGCCAGGGTGACCAGGCAGTTCACCGTCACCGGAGTGTTGCAGTTGATGCCGACCGCGACTTCGAAGGCGACCTTCTGCAGCGCCTTGCGGCGCAGCGCCCGTATCTCCTCGGAATCCGTCGGCGCCGCGGACGGGTCGGCTGCCAGCGCCGGTGCGGTCAGGTCCGGATCCCCGCCGGCGACCAGCAGTTCGCGCATCGACACGGGATCGCCGAACCGCACGTACACGTTCCCGGCCCGCTTGCGCTGATTGCGGGCGTAGCGCACGAGCCATCCCAGGCCTTCGGGTTTCTTCGTCGCGCCGGTCTGTTCGGCGGCGACCGCCGCGACCTCGGCGAGCCCTTCGTAGGTGATCGAGACCGGCACCAGCATCGCGTCCTCGACCCGTCCGCCGCGGATCGCGTTGGCCACGTAGCTGAGCAGCCCGTAGCGCGGGACCCGGAGCTTGCCGGTCCGGGTCCGGCCACCCTCGAAATACCACTCGAGGTTGAACCGCTTGCTCAGCAGAAACGCGAAGTACTCCTCAAGTGCGGCCTTGTAGACGTCGTCGTCGGCGAAGCTGCGCCGGATGAACACCGTGCCGGTGCGGCGGGCGACGGGACCGATCGGCCAGAAGGTGAGGTTGGCTCCGCCCATGATGTGGTTGCCGGGAAAGTCGTTCGCCGCCAGGATGTCGCCCAGCACGAAGGCATCGGCGTAGGACCGGTGCGAGGGGAGGAAGACCAGGGAGTACCGGCGGTTGGACTCGCGCAGTGCGCGCAGACCGGCCTCGTCGGCGTGCACGGTCCATGCCGACGAGTGCAGCGGCCGCATCGCCTGCGTGAACAGGTCGGTGACCAGTCGTGACTGCACGGCCACGAGTTCGTCGAGCGAACTGCGTGCCCGCGCCTCGACCTCGGCGCGCGAGAGGCCGTGCTCGGCGGCGATCTCGTCGAGACGGCGCCGGAAGATCGGCGAGTCCATGATCTGGGCGGCGACGAGCCGCGGGACCTTGTAGCGGTCGCCGATCACCGCTCGCTCGGCGCGTTCGAGCGCGACGACGGCGCGACGGGTCACGTACCGTGCGAGTGCCCCGTCGTCGCCGTCACTGCCCTCCACCCTGAGCGCATCCCGCAGTTCGGACAGGCGGGCCGGTTGCGCGACGACGATCCGGTAGCGGTCGGCGCCCTTGCGCACGAGCCATTTCTGCAGCAGCAGATTCGGATTGCGTGGGTTCGTGAGGGCGAGGACGTCGGAGAACCGGACACGCCGCGCACCGTCGCGCTCTGCCGGGAGCCACACGACCCGCACGGGCAGGATCAGCGGATCGTCGGTGCGGGTCACGAGCTCCTCGGTGAGCACCCGTGAGTCGAGGTCGAGCGACTCGGGGTGGGTCGGCGTGCGGTACTCGGCGGGAAGCTCGTCCGAGCGCAGCCACTCCTCGATCATCGTCCGCTCGAGAGCCGTCGTGTACGCGACAACCGCCACCGTGGGTCCGTCGTCCGCCCGCACGGTGTCGTCTCCTCGTACCCGGCTCGGTTGATCGTTCCTCATCTCACCCCGTCCAGAAGTCGCCCCGGTGTGAAAGCTACCTGTCGCGGACGGTTCGTTCGGGCGATCCGGACGAGAACGCGCACACTGTGCGGATGCACCGGTGGGCGCTGTGCGGATGCACCGGTCGGCGCTGTGCGGATGCGCCGGGGGAGTGTCTGAACGACAATGTGGTGGACGAGACGACTCGGTGGGATCCGCCGACGGCAGGGAGGGCGCAGTGACCACAGGTGCCGGACCGGAGGGTGTCGGCTACGCGGGGGTGAGGGAGACGCATTCGTCGGTGGTCTTCTTCGTCGGCAACCGCGTGCACAAGCTGAAGAAGCCGCTCGACCTGGGTTTCCTCGACAACCGCACGCGTGAGGCCCGCGAACGGATCTGCCACCGGGAGGTGGAGCTCAACCGGCGTCTCGCACCGGACGTCTACCTGGGTGTCGCGGACGTCCACGGCCCGGACGGACAGCTGTGCGAGCACCTCGTCGAGATGGTGAGGCTGCCCGACGACCGGCGCCTGGCCGCGGCGGTCCGTCGAGGTGAGGACGTGTCGGCGGTGATCGACGAGGTGGCACGGCAGGTCGCCGCACTGCACGCCTCCTCGCCGCACGGTCCCGAGATCGACCGGTGTGCCTCCGCGGATTTCGTCGCCGAGTTGTGGGATCTCAGTCTCGACCATCTCGGCCGGCTGGAGGTGGGGGCGGATCGTGCCGGGGCGTTGACGCGGATCCGGGAGTCCGTGCACCGTTACCTCGCCGGTCGGACGGTGCTGTTCGACGAACGCATCGCGGCGGGCCGGGCCGTGGACGGACACGGCGACCTGCTCGCCGACGACATCTTCTGTCTCGACGACGGTCCGCGCATCATCGACTGCCTCGAGTTCGACGACGAGTTGCGCTACGGCGACGCAGTACTCGATCTTGCCTTCCTCGCAATGGATCTCGAACGTCTCGGTGC
Source organism: Rhodococcus sp. IITR03 (assembly GCA_001017865.1). The sequence continues at coordinate 8,546 of LATQ01000135.1, read as the reverse complement.
CGAGTCCGCGGCACGGCGGTTGCTCGAACAGTACGGCGAGGTCTCGGGCGATCACCCGCCCTCCTCGCTCGTGCACCACTACATCGCCTATCGAGCTTGGTGCGCGCGAAGGTGACCGCTCTGCGCTACGAGCAGGGTGATGCAGCGGCGCGGGAGACGGCGACCGGTTTCGTCGAGCTGCTCGAGGGACATCTCGACCGGGGACGTGTGCGCATGGTGCTCGTCGGTGGTGTCTCCGCGACCGGCAAGACGACACTGTCGCGCACGGTCGGTGCGTATCTCGGAGCGGATGTACTGCGCAGCGACGTCGTCCGCAAGGAGTTGGCGGGTCTGCAACCCACCGACCGCACCGGCGACGGTACGGATGCCGGTCTGTACGCACCGGCGCATTCGGAGGCGACCTACGGGGAACTGCTGCGCCGCGCCGAGACCGCTCTTGCCCGCGGGCGATCCGTCGTGCTGGACGCGACCTGGTTGTCGTCCGGGCAGCGCGACGCGGCCCGTAAGGTCGCGGACGGCGCCGCAGTGGACGTGATCGAGATCGAGTGCCGTGCGGACAAGGGAATCCTGTTGCAGCGGATGGCATCCCGCGCCGATCGCGGCGACGATGCCTCCGATGCGACCCCTGCTGTGCTCGAACAGCAACTCCGTCGGCGGGATCCGTGGCCGGAGGCGGTGGCGATCGATACGGGTGTCGAGACCGTCGACGCGGCGCGGCTGGAGAGCATGCTCGGTCCGGCGCCTGGTGATCGCGCCCCGGGAACAGCGAACGGGGATCGCTTCGTCGAAGCGATCCCCGTCGGCCCGGAACGGTCGGTTCTAGACCTTGCGGGCGATGAGTACCGGGCACGGAGCCTTGTGCAGCAGGTTCTGGCTCGTGGATCCGAGCAGGGCGGCGCGGAACTGGCCACGCCCGTGGCTTCCGACCGCGACGAGCTGGGCGTCGTCGAGGTGCGCGAGCAGGACCTTCGAGGCCGGGCCCCGGTCGATCACACGCTCGACGGTGACCTCGGGATGGCGATCGCTCCAGCCGGCCAGCGTCTCGGCGAGAACCGCGGTCTCCGAGGTCTCCACGGCATCCCAGTCGACCAGTGCGGCCGTGGCGCCGACACCGAGCGCGGCGTCACCGAGCCAGGAGTGCACTGCCCGGAGCGGAACCCCGAGGGCCGACGCGAGATCGAACGCGTGTGTGACTGCGGCAGCGGACAATTCGCTGCCGTCCACACCGACGACGATCGGCCGGGAATCGGGCAGCGGAGAATCGGTGTTGCCGCGCCACACGACCACCGGGCAGGGGGAATGGTTCGCGACGCGCAGAACGGTGGAGCCGAGCAGGAAGTTCTCCAGCGCACCCGCGCCGGTGGCGCCCATGACGACCAGGCGTGCGTCCTCGGCGGCCTCGAGCAGCGACTTGGCTGCGGTCCGGGACCGATGAACCTGCTGATCTCGAGATCGGGGTGATCTGCGCGGACTCGTTCGGCGGCGTCGGCGAGGAGCTTCTTGCCGTCCTCCTCGAGCTGCTGGATCATCTGCGACTGCACCAGCACCGCGGCCTCGCTGTAGAAGATGCCTTCCGGGGGCATCGAGTGCACGAGGTGGAGGGGTGCTCCGATACGCGACGCGACGGCTCCGGCCCACCGCGCTGCCGCTACAGCCGTTTCGGAGCCGTCGACGCCTGCGACGACTGCCTTGCGGGTGCTCGGTGTGCTCATCGATATCTCCTTCTCGTTGCGGCGCGCGGCTTCCCGTGCGCCGGTCGGCTCGAGGCCACGTTACCGCCACGACGCGGCTGTGGCCCGGTGTCGACGATCTTCATGATCTCCGATCCGGGGTGCCCGGGCCAGGGCCTTCGGACCTCGATCAGGTCCACAATCGACGGGCGGAGCGGAAGGCCTTCTTCCAGCCGCCGTCCAGATGCGCGGCCTGCGCGTCGCCGAGCTCGGTCTCGATGCGGAACAGGATCCCGAGCCCGAAACTGGTCTCGGCGGTGTGCCCCTGCTCGGAGAGCATGTCCAGGAGATGTTCCCGCGCCACGACGGAGTCTGGAATTCACCGAGCAGATCCTGGAAGTCGTCGAACCGGTCGAGGATCCGTCCGGAACGCTTCGGATGCAGCGGCGCGATCACCTCGATGGCGTACCGCATCCGTTTGGCGCCCTTGCGTGCCCGGTGCATCAGCGCGTCGCGCTCCGCCGGGTCCTCGGCGTCGCCGACCCTGTCGACGCGGCGCGAGACCTTCTTCGACAGCGCTGCGACCGCGCGCAACAGTTCCTTCCGTGCCACCTTCGGCCGTGCCCCCGCCGCTTCGGTGGCGGGCGCGAGGTCGATGATCGCCGCGTCGAGGCGGGTGAGCAGCCCGACGTACCGATCCGAGTCCAGGGTGTCGACGGCTTCGAGGCGGGCGGCCTCCGACCGTGCCGAGAAGTACTCGTCGATACGGGCTCTCGTCGCTTCCCGGTGCGAGTCCACGGGGATCTCGGCCACGCGATCCGCGAGCCGCTCCCATTGGACCTCGAGATCGCGTGAGGGCTGAGACGTCTTCCGAGCCAACGGAGTTCGTCGACGAGATCGTGATCGACGACGATCTCGTCGGAATAGGTCTGCAGTGCGCTGCGCAGACGCCGCGCGGCCTTGCGCATGCTGTGCACCGCGTCGGGCGTGTCGCGACGGACCGCGATGTCCGACAGCTCCAGGGTGTGCAGTTCGCTCGAGAGATAGTCGCGTACCGGGAGCAACCCTTCGCGATCGACGGGCGGGTGGGGATCAGGTCGCCGAGCACGCGGTGGAGCTTCGACGGGCTCTCCGAACGGGTGATGCCGACGGCCGCGAAGCGTTCCTCGAGCGCCGTGAGGAATCGGCCGACCGCCTTGTCGCCGAGGGTGGAATTCCACTCGACCTCGATCTCCTTCCAGCGGATCTCCGATCCGTCGGCTCCGCGCACGGCGTCGACATCGTCGACCACCACCTCCGCGACGAGGCCGCCGTCGGACGACCGGAGTCGGTGCCGATGTCGTCGGGTCACGAGCAGAGCGGCCAGGCTCAGCGGGGCGCCGCGCCGGATGCCGCGCAACAAGGACTCGAGGTCTGCGGGAACGTCCTCGGCCGAGTCGTCACCGAGAGGGAAGTGCAGTTCGGTGCGGGTGTCGATACCGGACGGCAGTTTGAGATGCCATCCCGCGTCGTCGCCGCCCTCGCGCCTCCGGAGCGTGATCTTCGAGCGCAGCAGGCTCAGCTCGGCGGTGTCGTAGTACTGGGCCGACAGTTCGAACCGGTCGACGTCGATCGCATCGACGGACGGCAGTCCCGTCAAGTCCGGAAGCGGCCGGTCGCCGGGGGCGGAATACTTGCGTTCCGCCTCCTCCGCGACGGTCGCCGGCGATGTGCTGGGCATGCATCTACTCCTTCTCCGTCTATGTCGAGTCCACCTTGCCACGCGGTCCGATATGAGGGGGTTCGTCCGACTGTGATCTGCCGATACCGGGCAAAGGGCACTTCGGCCCTGGTCAAGGCCCGGTTCCGGGGTGATCATGGTTCGACGCGGGTCCGGAGGTAGTGATGAAGGTTCTTGTTTCGGTGGCCAGTCGGCACGGTTCGACCGCGGAGATCGCGACAGCGCTGGCCGCGTCGATGCGCCACCACGGCGCGCAGGTCGACGTGAACGCGCCCGAGCACGTCGACGAGGTCGACGCGTACGACGTCGTGGTGCTCGGCAGTGCCGTCTACCGCAGTCGCTGGCTGCGCAGCGCGCGGGAGTTCTCCGACCGGCACGCGGCCGAACTGCGCGAACGCGACGTCTACCTGTTCTCGTCGGGTCCCGTCGCCTCGGGCGGGAGGTCGGTGAACACGTGCTACGACGCGTGCGCCGTCGCCGAACGCGTCGAGGCCGTCGAACATCGCACCTTCCGGGGAAGTTGGATCCGGCGGTGCTCGGCACCGGCGAACGGATGGTTGTCAGGATGGTCGGTGCCCCTTCCGGTGACTTCCGGGACTGGGACGCGATCGGTGCCTGGGGTGCGCGCATCGTGGCGCGCACGACCGCCCGGGAACACGATCTCGACGGCGTCGGTTCGGCTCCTGCGCGACGTGGGGCGCGCCGCTAGGCGGATATTCCACCCGGGCGGTCGGCCCGGATCCCGAGCCGGGCGATCAGCCCGAGCTTCCCTGATAGTGCGTGCTCAGTTCGGCTGCGCGGTCCCAGATCGACCAGTCGACCGGACGTTCCTCCAACTGGGCCTCGACCACCTCGAATCCGGCGTGCCAGGCGGCGCCGTGTGCGAGGGCGTCCTCCTCGTCGTCGGTGGTGTGGGTGAGGGTGAGCCAGCACCCGCCGGAGCCGTCCGGAGTGAGTTCCCAGTGCAGAACGTCGGTGTCCCAGAGGTATTCCAGGATCCGTGCGGGCCGCACCGTGAGGACACTGCCATGGTGGTGTGCCCTTCCGGCAGGCCGAAACGTCGGGTCTGTTCCTGCGTCGAGCGGAATTCGAGTGTGGCGCCGGGTGTGAGCTCGAACTCGACGTCGGCAGGGAACCAGGCGCGGAGATGGTGCGGATCGGTCAGGACCCGCCACACTCTCTCCGGCGAGTGGGGGAACGAGCGTTCGAACCGCAGGGCCACCCGCCCGTCATAGGTACGCGAGATGCTGCCGATTTCCATGGAACCTCCAAGACGAGAACTCGCCGGTCAGCGGGGTCCTGGTGTGCTGTTACTCCATGCTGCCAGGTTTCGTCGGCTTACGAAGCGGGTCGGCCGACCTGTGATCGGATCGTGGAACGACAGGGACCTGGCCAGAAGCTGCAGCGGATTCGAATAGTCCTGCGGCCCAACCTCGTACACCTCCGGATAGAGGTTGTCGCCGAGGATGGGGATTCCCAGGGAGTTCATGTGTACCCGGAGTTGGTGCGTCCGGCCGGTCTCGGGACGCAATCGGTAACGCGCACGGCCGCCGGCCGTGCCTGTGACGTCGATCCGGGTGACGGCGTTGACGGGACCGTCGACCTCGCGTGCCTGCAGCACTCCGCGTTCCTTGACGATGCGGCTGCGGACCTCGCGAGGGAAGTCGAGATGCGGCGCCGCCGGGGCGATCGCCTCGTACTCCTTCTCGACGAGACGCCGGTCGAACAACATCTGGTACGCGCGTCGTGCCTCGCGCCGGACGGTGAACACCAGAACGCCCGCCGTGAGCCGATCGAGACGATGGACGGGGGACAGCTCGGGCAGATCCAGTTCCTTGCGCAACCGGACGACGGCGGTCTCCGTCACCCACGAGCGCGCGGGGTGGTCGCCAGGAAGTGCGGTTTGTCCACTACGAGCAGGTTCTCGTCGCGGTGGAGGACGTCGATCTCGAAGGGGACGCGCTGTTCGGCGGGCGGATCACGGTAGAGATACACGAATTCGCGCGGGACGTACGGGGTCGAATGTGTGATCGCTGTGCCGTCCTGTACGACCACTTCGCCGCATTCGATCTTCTCCGCGATGCGCGTCGCATCGCTCGGGAAGCGCGCGAGCAGGAACTCCGCTATGGTCTCCCAACTGGGGTTTTCCGGCAGTCGCAGGCGGGTGGGGTTCAGGCCGTCGCGAACGGGGAGGGGAGCTTCGGGCACGGATCGTCAGGCTAGCGGTGCGAACGGAATGCGAATGCCGAGGGCCCGACGATAACGCTGCCGGACTTTCCACGATAACGATTGTGTGCAAGCCTGCTTAAGGTTTCTGCACCGTCGATACCCTGGGACGGAAGTGAAGAATGTTACTGGAGTGCAAGGGGAGCTTGTTGTGACGATTTCGGCGAAGACCGGAACCCGTCGGCGGGGGGGACGCGCTCTCGTACGGCTGCTGGTGGCGGCACTGGTGCTTCCGCTGGCACTCGCGTTCAGCGGGCTCGGTGCCGGCACGGCTGCGGCCGACCCGTACGAACGCTTCCACGAGGACATGGTCGCCGCACCGGGTGGGGTCGGGGCGATCAAGGTGCGCATCTGGCGAGCGAACAACGGCAGCAACAAGGCCGTCTATCTGCTCGACGGTCTGCGCGCCACCGACGACGTGAGCGGCTGGGAACACGAGACCAACGCGGCGTGGCTCGCCGATCACGGCGTCAACGTGATCATGCCGGTGGGTGGACAGTCGAGCTTCTACGCCGACTGGTACGCGCCGAGCAATTTCAACGGCCAGCCCTACACCTACAAGTGGGAGTCCTTCCTCACCCAGAACCTCCCCGACCATCTCGCGAACGCCTACGGCATCGACCGCAACAACAACGCGGTGGTCGGCCTGTCGATGGGCGGTAACGCGGCGCTGATCCTGGCCGCCTACCACCGCGACCAGTTCAAGTTCGCCGGCTCGCTCTCGGGTTACCTCAACCTCTCGGCTCCGGGTATGCGCGAAGCCATCCGTCTCGCCATGCTCGACGCCGGCGGATACAACGCCGACGCGATGTGGGGACCGCCCTGGAACCCGGCGTGGCTGCGTCACGACCCGTTCGTCGCGGCGCCGCAGCTGCGCGGCCTGCCGATGTGGATCTCCGCGGCGAGCGGCCTGCCCGGCCAGTACGACCGGCCGAGCTCGCTGGTGGGCAGCTTCAACACGACCAACGCCATGGGTCTCGAAGCGCTCGCCCGCACGCAGAACCGTGCCTTCCAGGTGCGCCTGCTGACCTTGGGGATCGACACCGCACACTTCTCGTTCCCGATCGTCGGTACCCACTCGTGGGGCTACTGGCAGGACGAGCTGTGGGCGATGCTCCCGATGCTCAAGTCCTCGATTGGCGCCTGACGCCACCACATCGCTGGCCGGCCGCACCGTCGTCGTGACGGGGGCCACCAGCGGGGTGGGTGAAGCGACGGCCCGGGCCCTCGGGGCTGCCGGTGCCACCGTCGTCCTCACCGGTCGCAACGTCGACCGGGGCAAGCGCATCGCCGACGAGATCGGCCCCCGGGCCGAGATGATGTCGCTCGATCTCGCCGACCTCTCGGCGATCCGTGCTTTCGCGGACGCCTTCGCCGATCGGCGGATCGACATCCTGGTCAACAACGCCGGGGTCATGGCGGTGCCGCTGCGTCGCACCGCCGACGGGTTCGAGATGCAGATGGGAACGAACCATCTCGGACACTTCGCCCTGACCGGACTGCTGTTGCCGCGCATCACCGGTCGCGTCGTCACGGTGTCGAGTGCCGCCCATCTGATCGGCCGGATCGATCTCGACGACCTCAACTGGGAACGCCGCCCGTACAACCGCGCCGCGGCGTACGCACAGTCGAAGCTCGCGAACCTGCTGTTCGCGCTCGAGCTCGAACGACGACTCGCCGCGGTCCGCTCACCGCTGCGCGCCGTCGCGGCCCATCCGGGCTACGCGGCGACCGAGGTGGGCAGTCACACGGGGACGTGGTTCGACCGGTTGTTCGGTTTCGGCAAGACGATCCTGCAGCGCACCCCGGACCAGGGAGCCGAATCGGTCGTGCTCGCCGCTTCCGATCCGGGCATCGCGGGCGGCTACATCGGTCCGCGTCTCCTGCTCTACGGAGCGCCCGGTGTCGCCGGCGTGGGGCGTCGCCGCCCGCGACCGCGAGACCGCGACGCGGCTGTGGGAGTTGTCGGAGAAACTCACCGGAGTCCATGTCGAGATCGGCTGATACGCGTCGTCGCCCGCACCCCGTGACCGCAGCCCGACGGGCGCCGTGTGGTCACGGGGTGCGGCGCATCGGCACGTGGTCGATCCCGGCCTCGAGGTAGTTCGCTCCGGTGCGCACGAACCCGAATCGCGCGTACCAGTGCTCCAGGTACGCCTGCGCCGAGATGTCGACCACCCCCGGACAGGTCCCGAGCGCCACCTCGATCAGCTCCGCGCGAGGCCGCGCCCGCGTGCGTGCCGGGCGGTGGCGACACGGCCGATGTGGGCGATGTCCCCGTCGTCGTGGAGCACGCGCAGCGTCGCGAGAACGTCGTCCCCCTCCCGCGTCCAGAACAGTTCGGTGGTCGGGTCGAGATCGCGGCCGTCGAGTTCCGGTTCGCTGGTGATGCCCTGCTCGAAAACGAACACGTCGGTCCGCAGAGCGACGATCCGGTACAGGCTCTCGGGGTCGGTCTTCCTCAGCGGGGCATGGTGGATGGATGGCACGTCCCGATCGTAGGGGGCGGGGCTTCACCCGCCCGTCGTGAACCCCTCGAGGAGTCCCGCATAGCGCTTCGGCGGGGGAGTCGCGAACTCTTCTCGCTTGCCGGTCGCCAGCCCCATCGTGACCAGCGACTGTACGGTCAGCGTCGCGGCCGCGACACCGTCCACCACCGGCACGCCGATCTCCGCGGAGATGTGCGCACACAGGTCGGCCATCCCGGCGCAGCCGAGCACGATGCGTCGGAACCGTCCTCGTACAGGGCGTCGAGGCACGCCTCGGTGACGATCTTGCGTGCGTCGGGATCGCTGTCGAGGGCGAGCACCGGCAGGTCGCACGCGTGCACGCCCCGGCACGCGTCGCGCATGCCGTAGCGGTGCGCGAGGTCCCACGCGCGTCCGGTCGGTGCGGGCCAGCGTCGTGACGACGGAGAAGTCCGCGGCCCA
>LATQ01000629.1 GCA_001017865.1 Rhodococcus sp. IITR03 | reverse complement strand
CGGTCGGGGCTCAGGCTCCGGTCGCAGCGCGCGCAGCGAGCGCACCGTGGCGTCGACGGCGCGAGCCGCCTCGGCGCCCTTCTTGACGAAGTGCCGCGTGAAGTACTCGACGTGCTCGTCGTGCTCGTGGAAGTTGTGCGGGGTGAGCACCACGGAGAAGACCGGCACATCGGTGTCGAGCTGGACCCGCATCAGGCCGTCGATCACCGCGGTGGCGACGAAGTCGTGCCGGTAGATGCCGCCGTCGACGACCAGCCCGGCCGCGACGATCGCGTCGTAGCGCCCGGTCTTCGCGAGTCGCTTGGCGTGTAGCGGGATCTCGAAGGCGCCGGGGACCTCGAAGAAGTCCAGGGCGTCCTGTGAGACGCGAGGCGGGTGATCTCGTCGGTGAAGCCTGTACGTGCCTGGTCGACGATGTTGCGGTGCCAGGTCGCCTGAACGAACGCGATGCGCCCGGTGATGTCGGTCATGGTCACGAAACTAGCGCATGTCGCGTCATCGTTTGTGGTGCGGGAGGGGCGTTGTTCCGTCCTATGAGAATTCGTTTATTTCTCTTTTCCGTCATGCACAGAGTGACTACAGTGGTGGATGTGACACAGTCGGTTCCCGCCCCCGAGAACACCGTCGGTCCCCGCCCCGAGCGGTACATCGACATCTACCGCCGCGCCACCGCCCGACTCGAGGCGTGCCTGCCGCTCGGCTGGTCGCTGTCGAGCGACCGTCCCCGCTCCCCCGAGGCGCCCACCCGGATGCTCGTCTCCGCCCCCGACGGCGACACCGTGTCCTTCTCCGTGGTCGCCTCCCGCGGTGTGCTCTCCGGCGACGTCGCCGCATCGCCGCCGACCTGTCCGAGTCCGACCGCGGCTTCGTGTGCGCCCACTATCTGTCCGATCCGGTGCGCCGCCAGCTCGACCGGCACGGCATCTCCTACGCCGACGCGACCGGCAACCTCTCGCTCGTCGCCAACCGTCCGGCGGTGTGGGTCCGCGACCGCGGAGCCGACGCCGACCCGTGGCG
>LATQ01000633.1 GCA_001017865.1 Rhodococcus sp. IITR03 | reverse complement strand
CGTCACCCTCGCCGACGGCACCACGCACTCGCGCAGCCCGGCCGCGGCGAACGCCCCCTCGGCGATCTGCGATCTCGGTCTGCCGCAGCGACGTCGACACCGCCGTGGCCGGTCTTCCCGGCGTGCAGGTCTTCGACATGGAGTCGCTGCAGCGCGATCCGTCGGCCGCGCCGCCGCGACCGACGCGGAGGCCGCCCGCAAGATCGTCGCCGCCGAACTGTCGCAGTACCTCACCGCGCAGCGACTCGCCGAGGTCACCCCCACCGTGACGGCACTGCGTCAGCGCGCCGCCGAGGTGGTCGAGGGCGAACTGATGCGCCTCGAATCGCGACTGCCCGATCTCGACGACGGTCAGCGCGGCGAGGTCGCCCGCACCGTGCGCCGGGTCGTCGACAAGCTCCTCCACGCACCGACGGTGCGCGTCAAGCAACTCGCGTCGACGCCGGGAGGCGACCAGTACGCCGAGGCTCTGCGCGAACTCTTCGAGCTGAGCCCGGGTTCGGCCGAAGCGGTCGCGACACCCACCAAGGATTTGGAACTGAGCACGCTGACCGATCCCACCCTCTCGGGGGATCTGTCCGCCGCACTGGATCCCGCTGTCACCACCGAACTCCAGGCCTCACGAAAGGACGGCACCGCATGAGCACCGAAGCCGCATCGGTTTCCCGCGACGACGTTGCTCGGCAGGATCGTCCCCTGCGGATCGGTACCCGCGGCAGCGTGCTCGCCACGACCCAGGCCGGTACCGTGCGCGACGCACTCATCGCCGCCGGTCGCCCGGCAGAGCTCGTCATCATCACCACCAAGGGCGACGTGACGCCCGGCCCGGTGCAGCGCATCGGTGTCGGCGTGTTCACAGCCGAGCTGCGCGAGGCGCTGCTCGCAGGTGAGGTCGACGTCGCCGTGCACTCCTACAAGGACCTGCCGACCTTCCAGGATCCGCGCCTCGTCGTCGCGGCCGTCCCCGAGCGGGAGGACCCGCGCGACGCGCTCGTCGCCGCGACGCTCGTCCTCGGC
>LATQ01000570.1 GCA_001017865.1 Rhodococcus sp. IITR03 | reverse complement strand
CTTATGTCCCCGGGGCCGGGTGAACGCGCCAGAGGATCACGCCGCGAACAGCAGGCGCAGGGTCACCGTGCCGAGGCGCCCGCCCGGTCGAACAGCGTCGCGGCGAAGGCCGCCCCGAACTGCATCGACAGCACCGCGGTGAGGACCGCGACGACAGGCCCGACGGTGTGCGTGCGGGAATCGTCGGCCATCCCGTCAGTCTGTCCGACGGGCCCGGACGACGCCTGCCGCAAAAACAATCACCAGTGCTTGATTTTGGGGCTGTGACGTGTGACGCTTGCCGCATGTCCGATCTGCGCACCGTGCTCGACGATCTCCGCGCGGAGGGCGACGATCTCGACGCTCTCGTCGCGAACCTGCCCGATGGGAGTTGGGCACTGCCCACCCCGGCGGAGGCTGGACCATCGCTCACCAGATCGGTCACCTGCTGTGGACCGACCGGGCGGCGCTCACCGCCGTGCGCGACCCGGACGCCTTCGTGAAGATGGTCGAAGCGGCATTCGGCGACCCGCTGGGATTCGTCGACGTCGGTGCCGAGGAACAGGCGGGGCGGCCGCCCGCGGAGTTGCTCGCCGACTGGCGTGACACCCGACGCGAACTCGCCGACGCGCTCGCCGAGCTCCCGCGCGGTACGAAGATCCTGTGGTTCGGGCCGCCGATGTCCCCGGCGTCGATGGCAACCGCCCGGCTCATGGAGACCTGGGCGCACGGGGGAGACGTCGCAGACGCCCTCGGCGTCACCCGCACGCCCACCGCGCGCCTGAAGAACATCGCGCACCTGGGTGTGCGGACGCGCGACTTCGCGTACGTCATCCGCGACCGGAAGCCTCCGGCCGAGCCGTTCCGTGTGGTGCTCACCGCCCCCGGCGGGGACAGCTGGGAATGGGGTCCGGAGGACGCGGCGCAGTCGGTCACCGGCCCGGCCCTCGACTTCTGCCTGCTCGTCACCCAGCGCATCCACCGCGACGACACCGCCCTCGTCACCGACGGCCCGGACGCGGAGGAATGGCTCGGCCTCGAGCAG
>LATQ01000511.1 GCA_001017865.1 Rhodococcus sp. IITR03 | reverse complement strand
ACAGGGTGTGGGAGAGTAGGACACCGCCGAACACCCGTTCCGAAAGGGGACCCACTCGTTTGGGTCCCCTTTCGTGTTTTCATGAGAGGATTTTTCTGTGTCCGACGGTAACGGTGAACGTCGGTCCTTCAGGAGTGGAGGATCCACTCCGTGGTCGGGCCGCAAGAACGAGCGCGAGGAACGCGCCGACGACAGCCGCGGCGAGCGCGCACCCCGCGACCGCGACGAACGTGGACGCGGGACGACCGCCGGCAGGGTGGCTACGGATCCGCCGGACGTCGTCGGACGCGACGAACCGTCCGCAGCGCGGTGACGACGACGACGCGTGGCGACGACCGGCGACCCCAACGAAGTGACGACCAGCGTTCCCAGCGTGGCGACGACCGCCGTTCCTTCCAGGGCGGAGACCGCCGGGATCGCGGCCGCGACGACACTCGCTCCGGTCGCAGCGACCGTCCCTACCGCGAACGTTCCGGCGGCGACGACCGCCCCCGCCGCAGCGATGATCGGCCCCGCCGCAGCGATGATCGGTCCAGCCGCGGCGACGACCGTGGTCGGCAGTACGGTGACCGTCCCCGTCAGTTCGGACCGTCCCCGCGGTGAGCGCACCTACGGTAACCGCGACGATCGTCGTGGTGGCGACCAGCGCGGAGGCAGTGACCAGCGGGGTGGTGGCGACCGGCGAGGCTATTCCGGCGACCGCCGTGACCCCCAGACCGGCGACCGTCGTGGCGAGGGAGCACCCCGTCGTCGTGGCGGTGAAGGTGGATTCGGTCCGGGCCGCGGGCGCGAAGGCATCGCGCCGCAGCGTCGCGACGCACGTCCGGACGAGCCGGACATCCCTGAGGACGTCGAGGCGTCCGAGCTCGACCCGACGATCCGCCGCGATCTGCTGAGCCTGGACAAGTCGAACGCGAACTCCGTCGCCCGGCATCTGGTGATGGCCGGTCGCCTGCTCGACGACGATCCCCGTGCCGCGCTCACCCATGCTCGCGCCGCACGCCAGCGCGCCGGCCGCATCGCGTCGACC
>LATQ01000593.1 GCA_001017865.1 Rhodococcus sp. IITR03 | reverse complement strand
CGCCCCCGACGTCGCCGCGGTGGCCGAACGCGCCGCGAGCCTGCTGTGGCCCGCGGTCGACCGCACCCGAGGGGAGGGCGAAGCAGGCCTGCCGGGCATCACCTCCCCCTCCGGACTGCACGTCTTCGTCAGCGCCGAGCCGGGGCAGCCCGACGACTGGCACAACGACTTCGTGTCCGACGATGCCGCGGGCACTTCCGTGGCCGACGAGGGGTGGCTCGGTCTCGACCACGTCGACGTGACGGTCGCGGCGGACGATCTGAACCAGGAGCTGTCGTTCTTCCGCACTCTGTTCGGACTGCGGCCGGAGGACCCCGAGGAGTACATCCAGCCGCAGGGCCGCCTGCGCATCCGCGCACTGCGCGCGGAGAAGGGTGACCTGCGGGTCGCGCTGAACGTCTCCGAGACCGGTGCTGCGCCACAGCCGCACGGCGTGACCCAGCTGGCCTTCGCCACGGCCGACGTCGTCGACGCGGTACGGCACGCACGTGCGCGCGGCGTGGAGTTCCTCCGGCCGCCCGCGAACTACTACGCCGATCTCGACGCGCGGTTCGTGCTCGACCCCGACCTGCTCACCGTCCTGCAGGACAACGGACTGCTCTACGACCGCAACGACGACGGCGGCGAATTCCTGCACGCCTACACACTCCCGGTGCAGGGCGGTTTCCAGGTCGAACTCCTCGAACGGCGCGGCGGCTACACCGGATACGGCTCCCCCAACGCGCACGTCCGGCTCGCCGCTGCTGCCCGCGCAGGATCAGCGGTCGCGTAGCCAGGCCACGATCGTCGCTACGGTGTCGTCGTTGTCGCGGATCCATCCGTTGTGGCCCAGTGCCCGCGGGTTGTGCCACCGGGCGACGTCGGCGGAGGGCAGCTTCTCGAGCAGGTGCTGCGCCGACGCGACCGGGGTGAGGTCGTCGTCTTCGATCGTGATCGACAGGACGGGCAGCGTGAGACGCCCGACCCGTTCCTCGTAGTCGATGTCCGCACCGGCCGGTTCGAACCGGCCGGTGCGGGCCAGTCGCGCCCA
>LATQ01000308.1 GCA_001017865.1 Rhodococcus sp. IITR03 | reverse complement strand
TCCGCAGCGACTCCCACGTGCCCGCCGAGCGAAGTGCCCGACGAGTCATCGACGGTCTCGACACCGAGGTGGCACACAGACCGGCGACGTCGCGGCGAACTCGCCGAAACGGTACGAGGCGGCCCGGCCGCTGCGTCCGTGTCCGCGCAGGTCGACGGTGATCACCCGTCGGCCCGCCTTCACCAGGCTCCGGCGAACCGGGTCCACGTGCGCCCGTCGCCGCCCATCCCGTGCACCAGCAGGACGGGCACGGAACGGGCGGCGGCAGCGGACGGTGCGAACTCGCGATATGCGAGGGCGACCCCGTTCGGCGCGGCGGTGAGGACCGGAGATCTCATGATGCTCGAGCCTACTCAGTCGTAGACGCCCTCCACCCGCCAGCCGTCGGCACCGAAGAACACCAGCAGGGCCGTGATTCCTCGAGCAGCACCTGCAGACGGGCGGCGCACCGGGCGACGGCCGGGTCCCACCAGTACTCGTCCACCGGCCACGGACCGGCCCATCCGATCACCGTCCAGCTGCGACTTCCCCATCGCAGCCGAGCAGGTGACCCGCTGAGCAGTCCGCGCTCGGTCACCGAGACCGGATTCCCCACGTCGTCGTCCAGCCGGATCGCGGGAGGTGTGTGCAACACCAGCGCGGGAGCGGGGGGCGGGAGCCGGCCCGGCCACGGTGCGTCCGGGTCGGAGTGCGGGATCGCCTCGTCGCCGACGGGCACGAGGACGATCCGTTCGGCGGGTCCCCGGCCACCACCGAGCACGCCGATCCGGACGGCGTCCCCACCGAGCAGGCCCTGCACCCGGACGAGCGCCCGACGTGCCCGTTCGTCCTCGTCGCCGACACCGCCCCACAACCCGAGTTGCAGCGCACCGGCGGCCACGACCTCGACCGGTTCGAGGCGCAGCAGCACGATTCCCGCCGTGGGCCGGTTGGTGTTGCGGCCGGTGAGCCATCCGTCGAGCTGCCATCGCACACGATCGGCCGTGCCTCGGGGGTGAGCGGGCTCGGCGCAGCGCCAGGTGCGCGCGCGTT
>LATQ01000534.1 GCA_001017865.1 Rhodococcus sp. IITR03 | reverse complement strand
GGCGTGGCAGCCACGGACGCCTCGACCGCCGCCGCGACCCCGACCGCGAGATCGGCCGGATCGGAGCTTCCGTCCACCCGGGGCAGCGCCCCCAGGATGTGCAGGCCGTCGCGGTCGATACCGCGTCCCGGCCGCCCTTCCGGCACCATCGCCGCTCTCTTTCGGCCGTACTCGGAGTCGGACGGGTCGCCGAGGCGGAGTTCGAGCCGTGTACCCAGCAGGTCGCGCATGGCGGGCCTCACGTCACCCCAACGCGGGGCGCTGAGCACCACGTGGATGCCGTAGGACAGGCCCTGAGCGGCCAGGATCCCGATCGTCTGTTCCAGCGCCTCGAAGTCCTGCCGGATGCTGGGCCAGCCGTCGACGACGAGGAAGACGTCGCCGAACGGATCGTCGGTGGCCGGTGCGACCGCGTCGGCGCGCATCCGCCGCAGCTGGGCCATGGACTCGATACCGTTCTCGGCGAAGGACCGTTCGCGACGACGCAGCAGCGACATCATCTCCGCGACCGTGCGGCGCACCCGGTCGGTGTCGTGCCGCCCCGCGACGGAACCGACGTGCGGCAGGCCGGCCAGACCGGACAACGTGCCACCACCGAAATCGAGACCGTAGAACTGCACCTGTTCGGCGGTGTGCGTGAGGGCCATCGACAGGACGAGGCTGCGCAGCAGTGTGGACTTTCCGGACTGCGGGCCGCCGACCACCACGACATTGCCGGCCGACCCGGACAGATCGACCACCAGCGGGTCGCGGCGTTGCTCGAACGGCCGGTCGACGACACCGACGACGGTGCGCAGGACTGCGTGACGCGGCACGTCGCCGGTGAGCACCGACCTGGGCAACAGCATGTCGAGCGACGGGGAGTCGTCGAGCGGAGGAAGCCACACCTCGTGCGCCGGTGTTCCGTGCCCCCGGATCCGGTCGACGACCACCTCGAGCACGCTCCGACCGTCGCCCGCGGGAAGAACCGGGAGCGGCTCCGTGACCGGGGCGGGCGGACCGGCGTCGACGGCACCGCCCGCGAGGTGAAG
>LATQ01000631.1 GCA_001017865.1 Rhodococcus sp. IITR03 | reverse complement strand
TCAGCGAGTGGTAGCGCACCGCCTCGAACGGCGACGGCAGCCGGGCGAACAGGCCGGTGCCGTCGTGCAGGATCGGCTGGTGCGGCCGTGCACCGGTTCGGGGGCGGGATCACGGCGCTGCCGAACAGTTGGCACAGTCCTGATGGCCCAGGCACACCCCGAGCAGCGGTACCCCGGCGTCGGTGAGGCGCGGGCGCTGATCCCGAAGTCCCGGGCCCGGTCGGGCCGGCCGGTCCGGGGGGAGATGACGATGTTGTCGAACGGTTCGGCGACGAGCTCGTCCCAGCTGCGATCATTGGTGAGCACCCGCGGCGGGAGGCCGTTGACGCGGGTGATCAGGTCGTAGAGGTTGTAGGTGAACGAGTCGTAGTTGTCGATCAACAGCGTGCGGATCGGTCGGGGCGCGGACACGACGGGCCTCAGTTCGTGCCGTCGCCGCGGCGACCGGAGCCGACCCGCTCCGCGGCGTCGTTGCCGGAGACGATGCGGTCCTCGACCCGGCAGGCCTCGTCGATGAGCAGGGTGTACAGCGAGCGCACGAAGTCGCCGGACAGGCCGTGCCGGTGCGCGTAGTCCTGGGCGCGGCGGTGCACGACCTCCATGCGGCCGGGTTGCATGACGTCGAGGCCGTGGCGTTGCTTGAGTTCGGCGACGCGTCCGCACACCTCGAGTCGGGCGCGGACCCCGTCGAGCAGGGCCCGGTCGATGTCGTCGAGTTCGGCGCGCAGATCGGCCAGTTCGGCGGCGGCCCGGGTCGGCGGTGCGTCCGCCGCAGTGTGGTGACGGTCGGTCACGGACACTCACCCCCTTGCAAGCGACCCGCCGGAACACCGGCGCGAAGGTCGTGGATCGAGCGTGCCGATCATGATCGATCGGCGTGCGATCATGATTGCACGCACCGTCCGGCCGATACCGACGATTGATCGATTCGTGGCGGGGCCGCAACCGAATTCGCGGAACCACCGTCCCGTCGGGAGGGCGTCGTCGGGTCCGTAACGGCGTGTGCCGCCCCGGACGATCGTCCGGGGCGGC
>LATQ01000217.1 GCA_001017865.1 Rhodococcus sp. IITR03 | reverse complement strand
TACAGCGCATCGAGCCGATCCACCCCGGCCATCTCCATCGCCTTACGCCCCAGCGGGGACGGCAGCGCACCCACCACCTGGTGGTCGCCCACGCGATGGGGGAACTGTGGGCTTCCATCCCGACCGCATCGACCACAGCATTCGGGCCACGGCCGCCGGTGAGATCCTTCACCCGCTCGGCCACCTCGCCCGCGGAGTCCAACGTGTGGATGCCATGGCGTTCGGCCATGGTCCGACGCTCTGGAACCGGGTCCACCGCGAACACCTCGTAGCCAGATAGCGGCCGATTCGGGCAGACATCTGCCCGACCGGTCCCAGGCCCAGCACCGCCAGCGATCCGCCCTGCGGCGGCGCGGCGTACTGCACCGCCTGCCAGGCGGTCGGCAGCACATCCGAAAGGTAGAGGTAGCGTTCGTCCTCCCCGATCTGCGGCACCTCGATCGGCCCGTAGTCCGCAGGCGGCACACGCAGGTACTCGGCCTGTCCGCCGGGCACCGAGCCGTACAGGCGCGAGTAACCGAGGAACTGGGCATTGTTGTTGTACTCGCGCACCTGGGTGACCTCGCACTGGACTGCAGACCCCGGGTGCACATCAAGCAGTGGCCGCAGGAACGTTGAAGGGGATCACCATTCGGTCCCCTGCCTCGATGTGGGTGGCGGCCGAACCGACTTCCTCCACGATGCGCATCGGCTCGTGGCCGATGATGTCGCCCTTGTCCATGAACGGGGCGAGCACCTCGTACAGGTACAGATCCGAGCCGCAGATCGCCCTTGAGGTGATCCGCGCGATCGCATCCGTCGGCTCCTGGATCTCCTGGCAGGATCTGCCGTCGCCCTTCTCACAGGGATTCGGTGTGCATATAAGGCCACTGAAGACATACAGCATGTATCGATGCATCCTGCTACCACCACACGAATTTCTATGTAGAAGCGGCGATCCTGCGTCACCACGATCTTCTCGATGCGACAATGGAGGTTGTCGATTCATGGAATCCGGTCCCGCGGTGGGCATCCGAATCCTCGAGGGCCCAGAACCGGCGGGACCGTGACATTGCATACGAGAATCCAGTGGGGCATGGCCCCGGTATAGCGAAAAGTATCCGGTTGGGGTACAACTGAATCCGCCACAACCGAGTTGCGGCGACCGTCCCCTTTTACGTGTGAATGCTCGACACCTGCAGTCGGGTAATCGCATCGATTTCCGACCCGAAGACACGCAGAAACGAGGTACCTCGTGATCCGACTTCTGAGACTGTTCAGGGGCAGGATCGGTGCCGCCTTCACGCTGGAGAATCCACGCAGTCACACTCATCAGCACTTCCGCGGGGTCTTCCTTCCTCCCACGAGCTGAGCCCCGCCAACTTCGACAGTGCCGCCGAACACTGCGTCTGTCACGCTCGCACTCCATCGATCGGTGCCGTGCAGGGGCGCCGCACGCTGTTCCATCGACATTGCTTTACTCCCCCTGGACCGACTCCCGGTACATGTGTGTCATCGGCAGTCGATACAGCAGCGGATCGGCCAACGTCGCAGGGGGGCGTAGGCCGATCCGCTCCCTTACCAGTGCGCATTGACCACGGCCCAAAATGATTCGGGACGTCGTTGAGGAATCGATCGGCGACGATGAGGACGTCGCGCCCCGAGCGTCACCGAAGCACTCGGGGCTTTGACCGATGGACTCGGTCACGGGCAGCCTGTGGCCGGCACGGCACAACCTTCGGTAAGGAACTGGTGAAATCGCCGCCGGTCATTCCACCGTGGCCCCGGCCGGAGGCGATCGCCGCTTCACCGACCCTTCTGCAATACACACCCGGCCTACCACCGCCTCGAACAGACCTACCCGCGGCCACCGACGCCATCGACGCTGTCATCGATAACGACGAATCCGACTTATCAGACCAGTCGTCCTGTTTCCGACCCGTTCGACATGCCTGACCGGCGGTGCTGTCGCGGCAACACTTCTGCGTGGTTCCGGTCCATGCGGCTAGACATTCGAGCCCTACTGTCGGTGACCTCCAGGTCGCGAGTGCTTCAGGGCCGAGCAGTGACAACACGGTCGTCGAGGAACTCCTTCAATCCGCCGCTGAAAACGTCATTGTCGTCACCAGCGACCATATGACCGGCCCCACTGACATCGATCAACGTGGCGGTCGGGATCAGGCCGAGCAGTTCCTTCGCACCTTCTTCGCTGACCACATTCGATTGCTTGCCCCGAACAAGCATGGTGGGCACCGTGATCGCCGCCGCAGCATCCCGCGCACGTTCGTACCGCATGATCGAATCGGCCTGACGAGTGGCTCGTCACCGTGGCGAAGAAACGCCGGATCCCAATGCCAAAACCAGCGGCCGTCACGCAAACGGAGGTTCTTGCGCAACCCCTGCGGATTGGACTTACGAACCCGGTTCGGGGTGTACGCCGCGATCGCCGCGGCCGCATCATCGAGGCTGTCGAACCCGTCGAGTCCACTGCGCATGAACGCTGCGATTTCGTCGGTGCCCTCGGTTTCGACCTTCGGCGCGATATCGACCAGGACCACCCCGCGAGCGAGTTCGGGGTTCTCGCCCTGCCCGATCAACGAGGTCATACCCCCCATCGACGCCCCGACCAGTACCGGCTTCTCCCCCAGCTCGCCGATGATCGCCGTCAGATCGGCGACCAACGCGTCGATGCCGTAGTCCCCGTCCGGTGCCCATTGACTGTCCCCGTGGCCGCGCGCGTCCACAGCGATGGCGGACCAGCCGTCCGCCGCCAGGTTACGGCCGGTGTTGCGCCAGGAGTGCCGGGTCTGCCCTCCGCCGTGCAGCAACAACACCACCCCCTTACGGTCGATATCCACTCCGTTGTCGCCCCGAGGGGGCGGATCCCACCGATCCGCGGCAAGTACGACACCATCGCCGCGAAATTCGCACCGGGTAGCAATCGGATCCATGAGTCCCTCACCAACATTGTCGAATCGAGTATTCACATCGATGGTGCCCTACGCGGTAAACGGTGATTCACCCGCACCGGTTCCCTCCTGACAGAGCTCCGATCACGTTGCGGAACTACCTTCTCGACAATAGAATTCGGACACGGACCCTCGCCGCGGATGCCCACAATCCGGGGGTCGATTCGCCGGCGACACTCCTGGGATCCGTTGCGTCGGCCGGCTACGCCGTGACCTGATTCCTCCCCGCTGGAGCTGACACGTCCCACCGGTATCGGTCACACCCGCACAGGCACCGCCATCACTCACGGCCGCACTCGGCCCGGTGCTGCTGGACTCGACGCGTGAATCCTCCGAAGCTGCCCAACCGGTGATCCACTCATCGGTCGGCACACGGAACGGGCATCGTCGACGCCAACCCGCCTCGGTCACAACGACTGCGCAGACCGGAGAATCCGATCGAATACTCACTCGCCCTTAGTTATTCGCGGGTCTGTCTGTTCCCGAAGGGATGCCGATCTCGTCGACGTCATAGCCGCTGCAGGCAACCCTGGTGGCGCTGGCGCGCTCGATACAGGGCACCAGGAGCCACCGCATATCGTTGTGAAGCCGGCGCCACCCGATCAGGTACCGATGGCCATTCGTGAAAGCGACCATCACAGGTTCGACGTCCCCGGTGGTCGTGTTGCCCTCACGCGAGTAGCGGATGCGCACCACCCCCTTACTCATCTATTTTTCATCGATCCACTTCTGCAGATTCTGCCCCAGCGAGGACAGCGACGTATCGAGCACGGACAGTAGATCACTGCCGACCTCAGGAAACTCCACACTGTCGCGCAGGGCGCCGAGCACAACGGACTGCACCGCACCCCCGACACTCGCCGGCACCACCGTCGTCGGACGAACACCGACACGGGACGCAACGAACCTCGCCACGACCTCGGCCCACGCCAACCACCGTTGTGCGCCCTCTGCCTGCAACTCCCGTGAGCTATCGAGGATCCGAAACCGGGCTCTCCAGATACCTTCGTCGTCGAGCTGGGCCGCCACCGACTCCAGCACCCCGACCCGGATCGCTTCCATGACCGGTACATCATCGTGCACGGTTTCCAACGCGGATTGCAGGTCGCGGGTGCCTTCTTCGAAGGGAGACCACATCAGCGCTGCTTTGTTGGGGAAGTACCGAAAGAACGTGGTCTTGCTGATCCCCGCGACTGCCACGATATCCATGATCGACGTCTCGCTATAACCCCGGTCGAAGAACAACTCGAACGCGGCGGCCTCAACCTGTGCGCGAGAGGACACCTGCGGACGTCCGCGCCTGCCGGCGACCATTATCTTCCCCCTTTTTTCTGCCCAACTCTTGATTTTAGGTACCGAGTACCGTAAACATAGATGACGAGCGCCGCGACCGATAATGCGACCTCCCTCCACCACCACGATCCGTCATCCCCCTGTCGACGGATCGTGCATCCCGGGTCGAGGACTCGACCCTCCCGGATGCCCTGCCTCCCATCCCCCTGCCGGCAGCATCCGGGGTCTTCTACCCCGCCAGACGCCGGGTGGCAGGTCCCACTCCTTCCGGATGCGGTTTACCGCGGTAAACCGCGCGTCGCCGAGCGTTCTCACGTCATCGCAAAGCGCGAGACCACTCTCCTTTCACGCCGTTGCTACTATCTTTACTTTGTTCAAGTAATCATGCCGGTTGTGGGGAATCGCTCACGACCCTGTGGACGGTGCGATCACGGGACTCGATAATGTTCTCTGCGCTGCTCGGGGGCTGAGGATGCAGCCTGCTTCGGCCCGGTTCGGCATTCCAGGCCGCGGTCGACGGTTGTGCCAACGAGTAGGAAAACATGTCGCACGAGCTGCATCACTTCGCTCTGGGAAAGTGGGTTCTCGGACTCGCCTATCTCACTTCGATCACCGGGTCTTACGTCGGTCTCCTGTGCGCCCGTCAGGCAACCCGCTCTCGTGGATCCCTCGGCAGGGCTTGGATGGTCATGGCGGCTGCGGCGATCGGCGGTGTGGGCGTCTGGCTCACCCATTTCATCGCCATGATGGGTTTTGCAGTGCCAGGCACACTGATCCTCTACAACCCCCCATTGACGGTGTTCTCCGCAGTGGTTGCTATGGCCGCAACGGGACTCGGCCTCTGGCTGATGAACTCACCCGTGGTCCCGAAGGGGCATTTGCGCGTCTTCCGATCGATGATTGGTGGAATGGTGATCGGTGCGGCCGTAAGCGTGATGCACTACAGCGGCATGGCCACGATCCGCATCCAAGGCAAAGTGGACCACGCATCCAGCTTCGTAGCGGTCTCGATCATCATCGGCATCGTCGCGGCCACCATCGCGTTGTGGTTGACCTCCCACCCCACCAGCGGCTTCGCGCGTGCATCGGCAGCAGTGGTCATGGGCGGTGCGGTGGCCGCAGTGCACTACATCGGCATGGCCGGTGCAGCCGCGACCATCAGCACACACGCCCCGGCACCGCATGGATGGACGGTCATGTCGCTGCTGCTACCCACATTCGTCCTCGGCACACTCGTGCTGGCGGTGCCCCTCGTAGCATTGATGCTCGGTACGCAACCCACACATGCCGACCCCGACGCAGACACCGGTCACCATCTGCAAGCCGCGACGCCGAGGGCTCCGCTGGAGAGGAGTGCTGCAGCCGCTCCCGACTCCGGTCGGCTGGCAGCGTCGCCGACGTGCGGACCCAGCCGGTATCTCGATGCCACCACATATGTACCTCGGACACGACCTACCAGAACACCGCCACAGTCCTGACGCCGATCCTGCATGCAGAGCCGCCGAGCCGATCCGAGCCCGAAGACGGATCTGAGGGCCGCCTACCCGGATGCGTGAGAGTCCAGAGGCTCGAGATCCACCATAGTGGCGCCGAATGCGGTTGCTCGGCAGGAGGAATGGTGTCCGGTTCCACTACAAGCACAGCTCGAAGGCCGGCTACGGCCCTGCCACGCAGGTGCGGCGAGCGTGGTACCCGCAGTGCGTTCGACCAGACTTCGATCTCCGCCGGTTCACCGACGTGCTGCGGCCGAACCAATCCGGGAACCCCAGGCAACGCGCAGCTGTCCTCGAGCACACTCGGCTTGATTTTTGGCACTGAGTAGCATAACTATGGTTGAACCCTAGATTACAGTTACCGTCGCCTGGTCGAACCGCTCGGCGGTCGTTTCCGGCACGAGAGCGGTGGCCCGATCAATCGGCAGACCGCCCCCCGACGGGACGTCCTCCACTCCCCTGACGGCGTACAAACAAGAAAGAACGTTCCTTTGTTTTCCACTCTCGTGATCCGTCCCTTGGCTCGCGCGATCGCCGTCCTCCTGATCGTTGCCGATACCGCCCTCGCCACCCGAGTTCCGGCCTTGCCTGACTGGGATGAGACCGGCGCAACTCTCCGGAACTGACGTAGTTCTTCGCGTAGAGACGGGGCGTTGCTTGGTTGCTTGCTTCCGGAGCCCGCTCGGCACCCCTCATGTCCGCCTCGGGACCCATCTCGACCGCAACGTCGACCGTCGCCTCGAGAATGATCGCGAGGAACAGCAGAGCATTGTTTCCTTCCTGGTCTCACTTGCAACCCTTGCCCTTTGCATGAGCATGGAGTCGACACAAGGACCGTTCGGCGATCGGGAACCACCAGGCGTGGCGGCGTCGGCAAACACGAAAGCGCATGCCCGCGCGGCGTTCTCCATCGACAAGACCCCGGCGAAAATCCTCTACTCGAACCGGATCGACGACTGCTCGATCAGTGATCGAATGAGTCCCGGCTCGCCGTCACGCCCTCGAGTCCGCGGCCACACGACGAGACTCGGCCACCGGATGCATGCTTCGTTCCGATCGCCGATCACAATCTCGCAGCAGCAAATTCGTCCGAGCCCGAGAGCAACTCACTCGATGCGTTCGACCCGAGGCGCGCACCAACGCGATGGTCGATGTCGGCGACGCTCGAACAAGACCTCGCAGAGTCAACCACCTGTCTTCACCCCTGGCCCACGCCGTCAAGGCCCCCGGCATCTTGCAGGTCCAGAGCGAGACCCCCGTGCGTACTCGCCAGTGGCAGATCGTGGGCGCGGCACCCGTCGACGCCGAGGCGATCCGTACGATCACAGATATCTGGGGCTCCGCGACGCGGTACGGCCAGGGTCGAAAGCGGTCGCCGAGAATTCGAACATACCTTCGGTAATTGATCGTGGCCCTGGTTGTGGGTTCCCACCTGATCCAGCACTGCGTGTCAATTCCTTGGCACTGCGTAGCAGCCCTTCCCCTATCTGCATATCGTCAACCCAAGCGAAGAGCAGAAGGTGGACGGTGTTTCGTCACTCCGGCGTATGGTCGTCGAGTTCGAGCGCAACCGCCCGTGTGAGAGCGTCCTCGGCGGGGAACGCAGCCTGCTCGGCGGGCGAGAGATCGTAGCGCGATACCGCGATCGGCTGCGTGGTACCGGCCCGGGCGTATCGGACGACGGACTCGTTCTTGTCTGCGACGAGAAGCATCCCGACGGTGGCTGGTGCTGCGGTCTGCGCAGCCGATCCTCGACCGGGGCGACGTAGAAGCCGAGTTGGCCGGCATCGCGCGGGTCGAACTCGGTGGTCTCGAGCTCGATGACCACGTACCGGAGCTGTTCGACGTGGAAGAACAACAAATCGACGAAGAAGTCGTTGCCCTCGACATCGAAGTGGACCTGACGGGCCGACAAATGCGAACCCGGGACCGAGCTCACGCAGCGTGTCGATGATGCGCTCGACGAGCCGATCTTCGAGCTGGCGCTCGGCGGTGTCCCCGTCGATGGCGAGGAATTTGAGCGTTTGATGCTCTCCAGCGTGTCGGCGTACTCGGACGGGACGGGAGACGACATTCCTCGACGCGAACGGACCGAGCCGACCCTCCGGCCTCCCGGAGCGGGAGCCTACAGAGATGCCGCTGCATACCAGGCGCCCCCGCCTCCGGGCGGCGAGGACGGTCGACCGATATGGCGATGCCCACACCTCAGCTACTCGGAGACCACACCGCCCCAGTAGGCGAGGACAGAAACGAGCGGCAAGCGGATCGTCTCCGGGGTTGTCGACCATGGCTCGTGGGCGAGTCGTCTCCGCCAACTGATCGACGCGCAGCACCCGGTACCATTCCTCATCTCGCGTAGTGACGGTGACCTGCCATCCCTGCACGCAACGGACATGGATGCGCTCCCGCCGTCAGCTCCCCATTGCTCGCACAGCTTGTGAGCGAAGGCGATCCCGGTCGATCTCCCCGGTGCTCAGGCATTCGGGCGGTGCCCGAGGTGGAACAACCCGTCGATGTGGGGGCAGGTGAACACCGCCATGCCCTTTTCTCCTCGGTGACGTTTGCGGACCGTCTTCGCGTCTCCGCGGGTCAGATATCCCCGGTGCCGACAACGGCCGCACCAGATCCAACGGGTGGATGGATTATGGGCGCGGGGATTCATATGGCACGTCCGATCTGGAGATTGAGCCAATCCGACAGCCATCGGATGGCACTGCGGCCCGCATTGTCGACCACGAGAGTGTTGTAGTCGGTATGGGCGTTGGAGGTGAAGAAGCTTGCCGCACTGAGCCCTTCGCTGACCAGCAAAGCCAGATCATCGGCACCTCGGGACTGCGAGAGCTCAACAAGTGAATCCGACAGCTGCCGCAAGTCCACATTTGCATCCAGGTTCGAGATAGTCGTCGACGCAGCGTGAGTGGTCCTGTCCAGCAGGTCGGGAGCCGTCTTGGTCGACGTGCCCGAGAGCATGTCGGCCGCTACCGATGCCAGGTCCAAGCCGACGGGCAGCAAACCGGTCATTGCCACAGCGGCCCCGACCGGATCGGGCGCGACACCGGGAGGGGGAAGCACCTTTTCCACTGCCGACCACGCGATCTCCTGGATCTGACCGACGATCGTGGCCAGCCTGATGACGTCGACATTCGACAGGATCGACGCAACCAACGCCGCGATCTGCGTCGCGCCGGACGGATCCGGGATCACGGCCAGCACCTGCGCCACCCACCGCAAGTCCACCGCTGCCACCATCTCCACCAGGGGCGAGAACTGATTGTTCAACTCCCCAGCCACCTGGTGAGCCCCGTGAGCGTCGAGCGCGGCAACCTTCTGCGGCAGCACGGCCAAGTTGTGCAAGATGCCGGGCATATCGAGCGAGCTCACACCGGTCACGACATTCAGAACCTGATCGATCACCACCGTCGGTTTGAGCACCGACAACACGCTGCTCGCCGACTCAAGCACCTCAGCAGGGGCGGATGCCACCGGGCCGATCTGCCCGGTCAGCGCGTCGGCATGCTCCGTGAGAGTACGCATCTCGGGAGCTGACATCGGCAGATGGTGACTCGTTCCCGGCGAGAATGCGTGCCGTGTCGGCGATCTCGACCGCAGCGTCGACGGCACCTGCAAGGTCCGATTCACCAGCCGGGTGAGCACGTCGTAGGCATGATGTTCGGCGGTACCGACCGGTGCAGCACCGAGTTGACCGATCGCTGCCGAGTTCGTCGCCCCGGAGGTAAGAAGGTCGGCCAGTGGAGCAAGAGTCGATGCGATCGACTGCGCAGTCGCGGCGACCTGCGCGAGATCGACGCTTGGTGCGGTGAGCTGCTGGCCGAGGCTCGTGACGTCGGTGCCTAATGTCGGCAGATCCGCCTCGGAGAAGTCCGCGGTCAGTGCGCCGGCAAGGTGGGCGCTGCCGCCGGACGCGGTGAAGTCACCGGCGCTGGGGGTCTTGCTCAGGATCGAGCCGAGCGAACCGATCAGCGGATTCGTCCCTTTGTCGATCGAGCAGTACAGATCACCGGGATCACAGATCGATGCCACCCGACCTGACAGAGCCCCATTCCTCGAGGCCGTGGATCAGCGATGCCATGTCCGGACGTCCGCGGCCCCACCGTCGCGGCCCCTGGTGTCCCGGCTCCCGGATCGGCCAGCAGACCGACAGCAAGCACACGACTCGCATCGATCGGTCCCCTACCGTTGCCGATATCCGAGGCGAGATCACCCGCCGCATCGGCACCCTGCGAGTAACCCGTCAGCGTGAACTTCGCACCCGGACAAGCCTGTGCAACATCCTCGAGCACCCGCGCGGCCCGCGACACCGCGTCCGCCTTACTGTCCGCGTAGGTATGGCCGTTGTCGAACGCACGCGCCATGTAGGCAGCGTGTATACCTCGACCGCGTCACCGTGAGCATCGTTCAGCGCGTGCGCCACAGGAGCGAGCATGCCCACCGGCACAACAGGGTCTGCATGCTCGTCGGTCTCCCACGTCCCGGGGATGAACAGGTTGAACGTCGACGCACAATCAGTCGTCCCTGCCTGGGCGACCGCGGGAACGGTCAACAGCGTGCAGCTTCCGCCGACGATCGTGGTGACGATCAACGCAGCGGTGCGGCGGGACCTCGAATGTCGGACAGGCATGGATACCTCTGATGGCCGAAAGGACATGTGTGCGCCTACGTTCACCCACACGCCTGATTTCCCCAACACGGTGAACCGTGTCCCTAAGCCCAGATTCGCCCCGTGAGCGGCACCATCGGCCGACCTTCAGGTACGTGCACGACGCCCGAGCACGGCGCGCACGAACTGCAGAGACCGTTATCAGTCGACAACACAGACAGTTGCTCTCTCGAACCCGAAAAGCGGCATCGGTGCCTCGATCGTCTTACCCCAGGTGGCCATGTCCGAAGGCGCGATTGCACTCGAGCGGGCACGGAGCTGCCTCATGGATTGGGCGACGAACCGATCATCACGCTCCGCAGCGACCTGATGTGAGCGAGCATCGAACCGACCGTCAAGCGGCGGAACCACCACTCGAACCACCACTTCTCATCCCGATGACTGCGCCGGACCTTGCGAACTCTCTGATCAGGTGCCCTGACAACGTCGGTCCGAAGAACCCATCCAGCGAGCGCACGAGACGCACACCCGCACCGGCGACAACCAACCAGCTATGCGATGGCGCGCCACCAGTGGTCTTCCTCCTCTTGTCTGTCCAGCACGTCGCGATATTCCGCCGCACAGGCGGCCGAGCACAACCCGCCATGCTCGTCACCGGCGAGAGGTTGCCGACACACCTCGCACCGAAGCACACGGTCGTCAGCAGGAAACCGGGTAATCCCGAGTATCGCGCTGACAACGATCAGGACGTTGCCGCACCCACGAACACGACGGCAACGCTGGACTCCCGGAACAGAACGGCAACCACTGCACACGCAAGGGCTGAAGAAGCAACGGCGGCCGGCGCCTGGTGAAGGTTCACAAACCGTAGGTCGCAACCTCGACCCCTCCGTTACCAGCAGACAGACCATAGGGACTCGCAATGAAGGCCCCTAACCGTCGACGGCCCGTCGCCACCGACCTCTTGCAGAAATCGCGCGTTCGAAAGCGTTGTGTCTCGAGCTCTACAAAGACGCCCGAGGACCCCCATTGGCTCCCACGAAGTCGGAGGACGGCGACGTACCACTCAGCTTCGGACGCCGAGACCAGCCCACCTCCCTCTGCAGCCGGCACGCAACTCGACATCAGATCTGCCGACGTCGCCCGGCACACGGGCGACGCATTGCCCTTGCCCGCGTTCCACCCTTTCGAAGGCCCCGACACCGCTGAGCCCACAGGCACTCCGGATCGACTCAGCCTGCCGGCCCAGCACTGCCGAGCGGACCGTCCTGCTCGGAACGACCAGTGGCTCTGCTCGTCACTGTCCGCCACCCCGCCCACGCCTCCCCGACATCGGTAGCCTCCCACGTTCAACATGGGTGTACGCGATGTCTATGCCCCACAACCGGATCACACAACGACATAGCCGAGTTCGTACGCCGCAGCATCAACGGCATCAGCCAGACCAGGATGAGACAAGGGAAGCGACAGCACAGGACGCTGCGGAAACGCATCAGAAGCACGTTCGACAACCGCAACGGACGTGCTGCCAGTAAACCGGCCGCGATAGATGATCCCGTCGAGATCAATGTGCGCGCGATGGATAGTGCGGGCCCAGTGCTGCGAGAGACGGTGCGGCGCGGAATCAAGAGCATGGTTGCCTCCCACCCGAGTGGCCCATGCCCCTCCACCGATACCGGACATGTCGAGCAACCGCAGAACGCGGGTGAAGCGCACACCGGTCAGATAAGGGTCACCACGATGGCGATCGATCACCCGCGCCGATTGAAACGCTTCCGCCAATGCACCTTGGGGCTCGAAGCGCCGTACCGAACGCCGTAGCCGGGATGGTCCCCACGCGGGAGCGGATGCTGATCGAACCGCAGAATCGGCCCGAACTCACGCAACGCATTCCACGGGAGAACATGCGAGCCGGTCGTACGGTGTATGCGCCACACGATCTCGCTTGACTGCCACTCGAGTACTTCCTTCGGCAGCAGACCTGCCGCACGAAGCTGCGCGATGGAGGCGGCGGCGGAAGCACTGGCCCCATCTACCCCATCTACGCCGATTCCCACTCGATACGTCGTCAGCGCGGAGCGCTGACAAACCATCGTTCCGCTGTTCGTGGTCCTCACACACGGCGCCCAGGGACCGCTACAAGAAGCAACAGGACAGAGTGCTCATCGTCAGGTAGTTCACCATCGCGTGATAGACGAATCCTACGGTACAGCCGCTCCCCCGCCTACTCATCATCTCCAATGACGTATGTACTGAAAACTTGTCCGCTGACGCACTTTTCACGGTCGCCGACGCTTTCGAGCACCATTGTGCGGTACCTACTGTCGATGCACGCAGGAGGCTGCGCTGGTCCGTCGAAACCGATTGCGTCCAATTCGACTTCGTGTCCCTTCGGCACGGCCTGGATAAGGCGAGCAGTCCACTACCGGTCAGCCTATCGACAGCGATGGAAGACGTTGTCCGTAAAGAAATCCTGTTCAGCGACAGTACAGCGGTTGTACTCGATATAGCGCTGTACCACCTGTGTCAGAGCGATATACCGGAGAGAACACACTCGATGAGACTGCGCGGGCGGTTGCGTACTCGCAAGTCACCAGAAGGCCTACGCTCTGCCGTACCCCCCAACAGGTCGGGGCAGCAGCCGCCGAAATAGCTGAGTGGATAGCAACGACATCGAGGGGCATCGACGGACATCGATACTCTCGACGAGAGCACCTCACCGCGCCCTTTTCATTCCCCTGACATTCTGTCCGCGACAAGAGATACGGAAGTGCCCTGCCGATCGGGTCCGGCAGGCACTCGAGCGTCGTCGTCCGGTTCTCGCCATCCGAAGACGGCCACGCATTCCGCCTTACTTTCTCATTGTCGGGCGTGCTCCAGAAGTACCGCGGCACTCAACCGGCGCGCATTGACTCGACCGCCCGGATTTCAGCCCACCACAATTGCCCCAACTTACTGTGGGCCAAGCCGGTTCGAGTCGATAATCTGATGCCTCTGCAGTGAGCTAGTTGTCAGTGAGCAGCGACGTACTCGTCGACGAGGGACTGAGGCAGACGTCCTCGAGCGGGAACCTCGAAGCCTTCTTCAACTGCCCACTCTCGAATTTCCTTGGAGCTTGGAGAATTCGGATCGGATGGCCGAGCCGATCCGGCTCTCCTCTTACGTCCTCCGACACGGGTTGCATGCTCGACGTAGTAGTCGATCTTCTTCCGGAAGTCGCGAGCGTTCTTCTTGTTCAGGTCGATGGTGTACTCGACCCCATCGACAGCGAAGCTGATGGTTTCTCCGCCATCCTCCAATGCAGTTCCATCGATGTCGTCGAAAGTCTCAACGATTGTTCTACGCGCCACAGGTTGATCTCCTCTTCGAATGCATCCGATCGGACTCTAAGTAGCCTCTTGTGATCAAAGGCAAACCAACTCCGAAGCCAACATCACCGACATGATCAAGTCTACTCGGAAATTATCGCACGCCTGCGACGATCCGGCGCCCTGAAACTCATCAGCGCGAGCAACCGAGCGTTCCGCAATCCTTTACCCGTCACGGTTCGTCACCCGAATGCGACACCAGATGAATCAGTACACATGCTCTTCGTGCGGCCGGCACGCTCCACCTCGGGCCATTACAGCACCGTGGTCCGCAAAACCATCGAACAGACCCGTCACCACACAAGACAGGGATCGCGGCCCGGATCGCATCGATGGCGCACTCCGCACTCCCCATCGGGTACGACACCCAGCACCGGAGTGACCATGCGACCGATGCCTCGTCCCTCGGTTCCCTACGGTCCCCTCTCGTCCCCTCATGATGCTCCACGAGTCAGCAAGCACGACAACGGACTTCGAACCCAAAGGTGCGACGCGTGAACCCTCCGGAATCGCGTCGGCCACGAAAGCGTTCGGTGCAACACCTCCGCGGTAACCCCCTCGTCACAGGAGGGGCGAACCCGCAATTCGGTTTGCACAGCTGTTCGTCGGGGTCGTTCGTACCACCGAATAACAATGCCGTTCGAAGCGACCAACTGGCTTTCGCTTCGTTTCGCACGCCCATGATCGCATTTCGACGACCGCGAAGTAGCGGCTCTGAACCACACCTCTCGCTCCCCCGGGCCACGGGGAATCGGACCCCGTGAGTCGGTCCTCGCTCGAGTCGGCCTCCCCGCCAGTCGGCTCAGCGTCGACTGCTCCTGATGCCTGGAACAAAACAACGCAGTGGAGAAACCGTCGCGGTCATCAAGGCGTCACTACGTGCGCGTGCTATGAATGCCAGCGATATTGCGTCGAGATCGCGCAGTGCGGCTGCGGCGATACTCCTCCAAGGACTACAGACAACGTAGCGGTGGCATTACCTGTACCTTGCGAAACCTCACCCGCCGGTAGCGAAGGGTTATCGAGAACCCCCTCACGAACCACCAGTAGAGCACTCTCTACGACTCGAGATGCTCACGAATCCGACCCGGTGACAGATCCAGCGCGGTGAAGACTCCTTCGCGGAAGCAGGCAGCATCCGTGCGCAGCTGCGTGTACCGGACCCCTCCCCCACTCAGGTCGACACCGACCCACTCGAAGCTGCCCTACGTCCCAATCACGTGCTCACCCCGTCCCGGTCCCTGTGGGCCCAGGTTGCCGCGCGACGAACCTCGAGTTTTCTCGGCGCGACGCACCTACGGGTGCGCGTGGGCAACACGCGATCTACGACCACACCCTGCTCGCAGACACCCTGAAGCGCCTCGAGGTCTGGGTCAGCTCACCCGCAAGTCACGAACGACTCGAGAGCGCCATGGCTCGTGCGCGACCCAGAGCTCACCCAGGACACTCCCTATCCGGCTCTTCGCGGTTAGCAGTGGCATTGATGCCGGCTGGGTGTGCTCCGCCGGGAGCGGCGGGTGCACGCCCACCGTACCCGGCGGCGTTGATTGTCGGGATTGCGGAATCCGAACGCGATCCGGCCGACGTGCTTGACGATCCGGTTGTAGCCTTCGCTGCGTGCGTTGGTCAGGCCGGTCTCGATCGCCCGGATGATGGGGTCCTGCCAGGTCTCCACGGTGCGCGCGAGCGCGGTGACCTCCGGGATCGGGCAGGCGGCACAGAACTTGTAGAACCGATACAACGCGGCGCGGGTCTCGTACCGCAGCCCACCACGGGTGGTGCAGGCCAGCAGGTCGCGTAGTAGCTCCTTGGCGATCCAGGCGGCGGCGATCTCCTCGCTCGGGTCGGCGGTCAGCAGCTTGGTGAACAGTTCGGTGCGCTGCTCGATGGTGAGGGTCTCGGCGCCGCGCAGCAGCCGACGACGGTTGATCCACTCGACATCGCTCTTGCGGCCGCGCCGGCCCCGCTGTGTCTGGGTGACCCGTCGGCGCACCGCATCGACGATCTCGTTGGCCTTCTTGACCAGGTGGAACCGGTCGACGACGAGCTCGGCGTGGGGCAAAGCCTCCCGTACCGCCTTGGCGTACACGCCGGACAGGTCGATGGTGACGTGGGTGATCTGCGCCTTCCATGCCTCGTCCCTGGCATCGAGCCAGTCGATCACCGCCGTCGAGGTGCGGCCGTTGACCTGGGCGAGCAGGCCTGGTGGCCGGCGATGTCGACGAGGCCGGTGTCCCAGCGGTCCACCCACCGCCGGGCGCCGGTGTCGGGGCAGGTCTCCCACTTGGCCTTCCCACGGCGGGTCTCGTCGATGCCGAGCACACGCACGGCTCCGGTTCGTCGTCGAGGGCGGTGTCGGCGACGACGATGACCCGATCATGAACGGTGTGCCATCCGCACCGGTACTCGGTGGCGACGGCGGCCACGGAACGATCCTCGTCGAGGACGGCGGCGGCCATCATCGTCTTCGCCCGCGGGGTGATGCGGGCTCGGGCCGGGATGCCCGGCACCGATTCGGTGAACACTTTCCGATCGCATGAGATGTTGGTGCACAACCACTTCCGCTTCGACCACTCCAGAACGGGACGGTCCGGACCGATCTGCACGTCGCGGGGATGGGTGGTGACCCAGCCCTTCGATCGGGTCGACTTCTGCCCGCATTGTGGGCACACTGCGGCCCATCGGGGGTCGGTGCCGATTCGGACGATCCGGCTGCCGTCGTCGACGCGCTGCACCGCTTCGACGACGATGCCGTCGAGATCGAGCAGCA
>LATQ01000630.1 GCA_001017865.1 Rhodococcus sp. IITR03 | reverse complement strand
GCGGCGACGACTCGGAACCGGGTGAGACGATGATCGACGATCACGACGTGCACCGCGTCGTCTCCGCAACGGCCGCGGCGGTCAGGGCTGCGGAATCGGCCCCACCCGACAGCGCTGTCGGTCACCGCAGCGGTCGGGTGCGCGCCCAGCCAGGCCCGCACGGCGAGTCGCACCTCGTGGATCGCCGGGGCCTCGGGCAGCAGCGGACGATCGGCCGACGGTGAAGCCACGATCAGCTCAGCACCCGCGCGATCCACGCGTCGGGATGGTCGATCTCGGTCAGGTGGGCAGGCGTCCGGACCGGACCACACGGCGTTGAAGTCGTCCATGCCGACCTTGGCGACGACGGCGTCGACGAACTTCTTGCCGTGCACGTACTGGGCCATCTTGCGTCCATGCCGAGGACGAGCCGGATGAGGCGATGCACCGGGCTGCTGTTGCGGTGCCGCCGGTTGTCGAACGCGCGCCGGATCCGCGCGACCGACGGGACCACGGCCGGGCCGACACCGTCCATCACATGATCGGCGTGTCCTTCGAGCAGTGTTCCGAGCGCGAGGATCCGGTCGAACGACTCGCGCTGAGACTGTGCTTGCAGCGCCCGCACGACACCGAGCATGCCCCGCTCCGACATCGGCTTGTCGCCGGGAGTGCGCAGTCCTTCACCGCCGACACCACGCGGGTCGCGACGTCGCCCATCGGTTCCTCGACCGCGGTGGCGAGGTCGGCGGCGGCCTCGCGCATCAGCTCGGCCATCCACGGTGCCTGTGCGAACTGCACGCGGTGGGTCACCTCGTGCAGGCACACCCACAGCCGGAAGTCGGCGGGCGGCACCTTCAGGGCGCGTTCGACCGCGACGACATTGGGCGCGACGAGCAGTAGCGAACGAGAGAACGGGTCGTACTGTCCGAGCACCGCGGACGACAGGTAGGCGAGCATGGCGCCGGCCTGCGCGCCCGCCGGTTTGCCCACCCAGCGCCGGGAGGAGCCGGCCGGATCGTCGCCCGATGTCGCGGTGAGGTCGGCCATCGACGCTGC
>LATQ01000628.1 GCA_001017865.1 Rhodococcus sp. IITR03 | reverse complement strand
CGTGCTCAGCACGACGACAGTGCCAGGTGATCGCCGGGATGCGCCTACGCTCCGCAAGACCGGATCCGGCAAGCGCCGCACATGGTTGCCGGAGCGATCGCCACCGCCCGCGCCGCCGGTGCGGCAGGAAGATCCTGGTGCGCGGCGACTCGGCCTACGGCACCCGCAAGGTCGTGCGCGCCTGCCGGCGCGCCGGCGCCGAGTTCTCCCTGGTGATGACGAAGAACGCCGCGGTGAAGAAGGCGATCACGTCAGTACCCGACGACGCGTGGACGCCGGTGCAATACCCGAATGCGGTCCGCGACCCGGACACCGGAGCCTGGATCTCCGACGCCGAGGTCGCCGAGATCACCTACACCGCCTTCGCGTCCACGAAAGACCGGACTACCGCCCGCCTGGTGGTGCGCCGTGTCAAGGACGCCCGCTACCCCGACGCGTTGTTTCCGGTGTGGCGGTACCACCCGTTTTTCACCAACTCGGCTCTGCCCATCGTCGACGCGGACATCGCTCACCGCAGACACGCGAGCATCGAAACGGTGTTCGTCGATCTGATCGATGGTCCGCTCGCACACATGCCGTCCGGCTCGTTCGGCGCAAATTCCGCTTGGGTTCTGTGTGCTGCGATCACCCATAATTTACTGCGCGCCACCGGAATTCTCGCCGGAGGACGGTACGACCGCGCCCGCGGAGCGACTCTGCGGCGGCGGATCATTGCCGTTCCGGCTCGCTTGACCCGCCCGCAACGGCGACCGATTCTGCACCTGCCCGCCCACTGGCCGTATGCATCTCGCTGGTTGCAGTTGTGGCGCAACACGATCGGCTATCCGCCCTCCGCAGCCGTCTGACCGCCCCGCTCCGACGCTGTCGGCCGACTTCACTCGCAGTGGAAAAGCTGGGTAGACCAGCGGATACCCTCTGCCTGCCACCGTCACCCCATCGCGGATCACCTCAAAAATCTACGTTTCCGCTCGGTCGGTGGATTCAGGCTTAGAGCATGTCTCTTATGGCTGGGATCTTCTGTGCGGCATAATGCACCATCGTG
>LATQ01000525.1 GCA_001017865.1 Rhodococcus sp. IITR03 | reverse complement strand
GAGCCCGCGTCTACGGTGCGCGCTCCGCCATGCCGATGAGCCGGGCACGGCGCCTCGTCGGGCCGGCGGCGGTCGTGCTGCCTCCGCGCGGAATCCTCTACCGCGAACTGAGCGGACTCGTCTTCGACACCCTGCGCGCCCGGATCCCGATCCTCGAGACCCTCTCGCTCGACGAGGCGTTCGCCGAACCTCTCGAACTCGCCGGCGCCGACGCCGACGAGGTCGAACGCTTCTGTTCCGAGTTACGCGAACACGTCAGGGAGAAAACAGGTCTCGTCGCCTCCATCGGCGCCGGATCGGGTAAGCAGATCGCGAAGATCGGGTCCGGTCTCGCGAAACCGGACGGGCTGCTCGTCGTCCGGCCCGAAGGCGAACTCCCGTTGCTGCACAGCCTGCCGGTGCGCAAACTGTGGGGGATCGGTCCGGTGGCCGAGGACCGGTTGCGGCGACTCGGCATCGAGACCATCGGAGATCTCGCGGCGCTGCCCGTCGCCGAGGCGGCGTCGATCCTCGGCGGCACCATCGGGCCGGGACTGCACCGGCTCGCCAACGGATTCGACGACCGGCCCGTCGC
This sequence comes from Rhodococcus sp. IITR03, assembly GCA_001017865.1. The sequence continues at coordinate 476 of LATQ01000525.1, read as the reverse complement.
GGAGCGCGCCGAGGCGAAACAGGTCAGCGCCGAGACCACCTTTCCCACGGACATCGTCGCGATGCCCGGACTGCGGCGGGCGATCGCCGCGTCCGCGACCGCCGCGCACACACGCCTGCGCAAGGACGGGCGTGCCGCCCGCACGGTGGTGCTCAAGCTGCGCAAGGCCGACATGTCGGTGCTCACCCGGTCGTCGACCCTGCCTACGCCACCGAGGACATGCAGGTGCTCACCGCCGCCGCCCAGCGCCTCGCGCTCGATCCCCTCGAGATCGGCCCCGTCCGGCTCGTCGGGTGGGCTATGCGGGTCTGTCCGCTATCGCGCAGGACACCCTGTTCCCCGAACTCGACCGGACGACCGAGGAGACCGGACCGGCCGAGGAGAACGACGAGGAGCGCGTCGCGGCGAGCGGACCGGCCACCCGGTGGACGCCGGCGCCGACGTCTGCATCCCGAATTCGGCACGGATGGTGCAGG
>LATQ01000444.1 GCA_001017865.1 Rhodococcus sp. IITR03 | reverse complement strand
CCAGCAGCGTCGGGTGGCGCGAGCGCGACGGCGGCGTCGAGGCAGCGCGCACCGAGGTCGTAGACCACCGTCACGTCGTCGCCCAGCGGCCCGTGGGTGGCGTCGAGCCAGCGCACCGCCGCGATCGGTTCGGGGATCGTCCGTGCGGTCACTTCGGCGCGGACGAGTGCCGCCTGCAGGGCCTCGACGGTGTGCGCCGACCACGCGGCGGGATGCGCCAGCATCGTCGGCACATCGGAGGTACCGGTGCGGTACTGCAGGCAGGCCACGGTCGACGCGACGAGATCCTCACCGAGGTAGGTGGAGCCGTCGTCGGCGAGGATGCCGACCGGATCGCCGACCCGGGCCGCATAGCCGGAGAACACCTGCGTGCCGGGGATCGGGGTACCGGCCCCGAGGACGGGGGCCCCGCCCTCGGGGAGGTGGAGTTCGGTAGGAATCGACAGAACGCTGGGATCGCCGGATCGGGGCTGGTCGAGCACGGTGAGGGCCACCGAGTTGGCCGCCCCGATCGTGACGCCGAGTCCTGAGTACATGCACGCTCCCGGGTTCTGGGCGGACATCGGTCCGCGTTCTCGTTCCATCGTTCGGTCTCGATGAGCCTGTCGTTCCCACCCCGTCACCTGTTAGCTCCCACTCCGCCCACCTGCCCGATCGTGGGGACGATCCCCTAACGGCCCCGATGCCCCCGCACCCCGATCCCCTAACGGGCGACGGCAGACAGGGGGCCGCACCCCCTGTGCCCATGACCCGCGGATTCGTAGCGTCGTTCCCAGATCCCGACGACTCAGGAGACACGTGATGGCCACCAACGCCGTACTCGACTTCATCCTCGGCCTGTTCCGCGACGAGAAGGAACTCGCCCGGTACTGCAGCAACCCCGAGGCCGTCCTCGCCGAAGCCGGACTGGACAACGTGTGCCACGCCGACATCGTCGCCGTCGCCCCGCTCGTTGCGGACAGCGGTCTGTTCGCCGGGACCGCCGCCGAACTGACCGCAGCGCTGAACGGTGCGGCGAACGTCGGAGCGTCGATCGCCGGTACGCGCGGCGCGTCGCGG
>LATQ01000566.1 GCA_001017865.1 Rhodococcus sp. IITR03 | reverse complement strand
GGCTCGGCAGCGCGGCGGCCACCGACTTCTGCGCGGCACGCGCGGGCGCGACGGCTCCGCCAGCCGAGCGACGGCTTGCCTCGGTGTCCACGGCGGCGATGAGCAGACCACCCATCAGGCTCACGTTCTTGATGAGCTGGGTGCGTTGCTGGGCGCGGGCATCGGGGTCTTCGACGTTCCAGAAGTCGTGTCCCGCAACGGTTGTCGGCACAAGGCTGCCGATCAGGCGAGAGCGGACAGGCGAGGCGCCTTGCCGAGTGCGAACAGGGTCCCGGCGCCGATCTGCACTGCGGCGTTGATCTGGACGAGAGTCTCGGGATTGCTGGGGAGCCGGTCGGTGATCGACGCCGGCAAGGCGTTCACAGCCTGATCGAGCCCGGGCTGCGCGGCACCTGCTTTCGGCTCGGGCTTCCGCAGGGCGTCGATACCCCCGGCGATGAAGATGGACGCGAGCATGGGCCGCGCAATTCTCCGGACGAGCATGTGGTTCCTCCCGTGGTCGGCTGTGTTTCCAAACCCTGACACAGGTACCCCGAGCGTCACGGGAATATGCGCGAAGCAGGGTCGAAGGACACGAGGCAGTATTTCGGACCGTACGGAAATCGTGGAAATGCCGAATGGGACGCCGGTGGGTGCCACCCCTCCGCGCTCACCTCGACGGCTGTTCCTCCGCGCGGGCGGACGCGACCTCAGGCGGCCGATCCTCGGTAGTCAGGGGTACTTCCGCGACAGTCTCGAACAGATGCGGACCCGACGCGGTCTCGACGCTCCGCTCGATCGTCAGGCGCGCGGCACGTCCTCGCGTCCGCAGGGTGGCGATCTGGTTCCCGAAGCTCGGACCTGTCATCTTCGACCACGAGAACGACACCTCGGGAACGGCCGTCACCCGGCCGAGGAGCAGTCGCACGACGCGCTCCGCCACGCGGCTCCACGCAGCGCGGAAGGCGAGTCGGACGGCTGCCGGGACGTGGTTGTGCACGGGCGAACAGGTCAGCTGGTAGACCGCGCCGGCGGTCCGGCGTCGGCGAATCGACGCGGGCCGCGTACGCATGGTGCACGTCGCCC
>LATQ01000627.1 GCA_001017865.1 Rhodococcus sp. IITR03 | reverse complement strand
CGCAGCGCCGCGAGTTCGGCGTAGGGCGGCGCCGGCCCGCTCGGCGGCACCCCGTAGCGTTCGGCGACCAGCGCCGGATCGAACAACTCGGCCTTGGCCAGGCCACGCCCGGCGTAGAGCACCCGCACCGGCACCGGACTGTCGGTGACGACCTGCAGCAGGTCGCGGTCGCCGCTGACCACGATCACCCGATCGGTGGTTTCGCGGGCGGCGAGGGTGCCGAGCACGTCGTCGGCCTCGAAACCCGCTGCGCCGCCGGTGGCGATGCCGGCGGCGGCGAGCACCTCGAGAATCACCGGCACTGCGGCAGCAGCGCAGGCGGGACCTCCTCGACGGTGCCGTCGGACCCGGCGGCGACCCGGTGCGCCTTGTAACTCGGGATCGCCGCGACCCGGAAGGCCGGGCGCCAATCCAGATCCAGGCACACCACCAGCCGGGTGGGACGGTGGGTGCGGATCAGCGAGGCCACCATGTCCACGAAGCCGCGCACCGCGTTGACCGGGCTGCCGTCGGGGGCGGTGACCTTCTCCGGGATGGCGTGGAAGGCGCGGAACCACAGGCTCGCGCCGTCGAGCAGCATCAACGTGGGGTCCGGTGCGGGCGTGGGGTTCTCCGGTGCGGTCACGGACCACATCCTGCCATCCGGCCGCGGCCACTAGTCTCGAAGACATGACCACTGCCGCCACCCGATTCCCCGCCGACCGTTACGCGGCCCGCCTGGCCCGCGCCGCCGAACTCGGTGCCGCCGCCGGCTCGATGCGCTGCTCATCACCCCCGGACCGGACCTGCGGTATCTCACCGGCTCCCGCGCCGAGTCGTTCGAGCGCCTGACCTGCCTGGTGATCCCCACCGACGGTTCCGGGGCCACCGTGGTGGTGCCGCGGCTGGAACTGGCGTCGCTGAACGACTCCGCCATCGGTGAACTCGGTCTGCCGGTGCGGGATTGGGTGGACGGGCAGGACCCGTACGCGCTCGTGCGTGAACTCGTGGCGACCGCAGGGGCGTTCGCGGTGGCCGAGGCGATGCCGGCGCTGCATCTGGTGCCGCTGACCGCCCGGTTCGGCA
>LATQ01000510.1 GCA_001017865.1 Rhodococcus sp. IITR03 | reverse complement strand
GCCCGAGGTACTGGTGATGATGTGCCCCGGCGCTGCCGGTGGGATGCGCCGCGCGCCTCGGCGTCGAAGATGCCGCGCCCGACCGAGCCGGGGGTCAGATCCTCGGCCTGCACCTGCGAGCACCACGCGTAGAGCTCCCCGGCGATGGGGAAGTTCTCGGCGGTGCGCTGGTTCATCGGGCCGAGGACCTCCATGGCGGCCTGCCCCCAGCGCAGCATGTTCGCGCGTACCTCGCCGGTGAAGCCGATGAGTCGGCGACGACCTCGAGCGGGAAGGCGCGGGCGAGGGCGTCGATCGCCTCGAAGGAGCCCGTGGCGACGAGGTCGGCGACGAGCGTGTCGGCCTTGGTCTCGATGGTGATCTTGAGTCCGCGCAGCGCGCGCGGCGAGAGATTCTCGGTGAGGGTGGCGCGCAGCTCGGTGTGGACGGGCGGGTCCGAGGCCAGGGAGGTGCCCTGGAGGCGTCGTTGGCGGCGGGGTTGAAGGCGATGGCGCGGGAGGAGAACGTCGCGGTGTCCGCGAGGGCGCCGCGGATGACGTCGTAGCGGGTCAGGGCGTAGACGTCGTGGTGCGGCAGGTACACCACGGGTCCGAGTTCGCGCAGTTGCGCGAAGGTCGGGTAGGGGTCGACGAGGACGTCGTCGGCGAACAGGTCGACGTCGGCGGTGGGAGGGCTGCTGGTCATGCCTCAGTGAATCGCCCCCCCGAAAATTAATCCAACTCATAATGTGCATCTCGGATCATGCATTGCGTGCATGACGTGGGTCAGTTGCGGCGGTTCCCGTTGCGTCCGGCGGCCTGCACTTCGATCCGCCCCCACCGGCGCAGTGTCGCGTCGCTCTCGGTCAGCCGCGCCGACAGCACCGCGATGATCGTCTCCACCGCGCGGGCGCTCACCATCTCGTGGTGGTCGCAGTCGAGCCGGTACTGGTGGATCTCCCCGGCGATCACGTTGTGCCAGGCCGCCACCGCCGGAACCGGGGCCTCCGAGCGGGCCGCGGTGAAGAACAACGCGTCCCCGTCGAAGGTGTCCGGTTCGTGCCGCCGCGCGGCGCGGGCGGGTGTCGGT
>LATQ01000606.1 GCA_001017865.1 Rhodococcus sp. IITR03 | reverse complement strand
GAACCCGCTCCGGCTCCGGCACCGGCACCTCCGCCGGCGCCGCGAGCTCCTGCGCCGCCGCCTCCGCAGATCCAGATCCAGATCCCGGGCGCTCCCCCGGTGGTGATTCCGCTGCCCTTCTGAGTCGTCGGCCGTTCCGAGCCGTCAGCTCTTTCGAGTTGTCAGCGAGGACGCAGAACGACCTCGGTGGGGTGGGCGTCGACCGGCGCCTCGACGACCTGCCGCACCGCACGCGCCACTGTGCCGGGCTGAGGAACTGCGACGGGTCATACTCACGACCTTCCGACGCGACGATCGCGCGCTGCATGTCGGTGTCGATCCGGCCCGGGTGGATCGAGGTGACCCGCAGCGCGGGTTCCTCCTCGCGCAGCGCGTCGCCGAACGCCCGCAGTGCGAACTTGCTCGCGGCATAGGCACCCCAGCCGGGGCGAACACGCAGACCCGCCCCCGAGTTGATGAGCACCACGTGGCCGTTCGCGGCCCGTAGGGCCGGCAGCAACACCTGCGTCAGGGCGACGACGGCGACGACGTTCGCCTCGAACGTCTCGCGCCACTGCCGGGGCTCGCTGTCGGCGATCGTGCCCAGTTCGGCGACACCGGCGTTGTGGACGAGGACGTCGAGCCGGTCGATGTCGGCGGCGGCCGCGGCGACGGCGTCGTGATCGAGCAGGTCCACGGGCCACGGTGTGGCGTCGGGCAGTTCCTCGAGGATCGCATCGAGCGACTCGCGACGTCGGCCGCCGAGGAGCAGATCGTGGGTGGGAGCGAGTTCGTGGGCGATCGCGGCGCCGAGACCGCGACCCCCTCCGGTGACGAGAGCTGTGGGGCGCATGATCACGAGCCTAGGAAGCAGACGGTGGGGCGGCCACCGCACCGTGCTCGAGACCGGCCAGGATCTCGGCGAGCCGGTCGTCCGGTGGGGTCTCCACCGCCGGGTCGCGCGGGAACCGGAGTTCGAGGAACGCCTTGGGTCGCGACAGCACGTACTCGCGCGCCAGATTCCTCAGCCGCGTGCGCAGCCGCACGTCGTTCGCGGCGCGGACTCCGGCGATGTCGATGCCGCCCGCCGG
>LATQ01000592.1 GCA_001017865.1 Rhodococcus sp. IITR03 | reverse complement strand
CCGGCGCAGCCAGTTGGCGGCGAGTTCGCGCCGCGCGGCGCGACGCGTGCGCGGACGGTGCCGCACGAGCACCTCGTCGAGCTGACTGCCGACACGGAAGGACGGATCGAGCGAACTCAGCGGATTCTGGAAGACCATCCCGATGCCGGAACCCCGGAAGGTGTCGAGCCGCTTCTCGCTCAGTCCCGCGAGGTCGACGACCTCACCGGACTCGCTCCGGAACAGGATCGATCCGCCGGTAAGGTTCGCCCCCGGCGGCAGCAGGCCGAGCAGCGCAGAGGCCGTCAGGCTCTTGCCCGAGCCGGACTCCCCGACCAGGGCGAGAACCTGCCCCGGCGTGATGTCGAAGGACACGTCGCGGACCGTCGGCTCGTCGTGCGGGTCGCCGGGAAAGGCGATGCGCAGATCGGTGACCGAGAGGATCCGCTCGGACGTATCCGGGCCGGGCGCAACCGGCAGGCCAGGGTCGTGGAGTGTGCTCATCGCCGGGCTCCTCGCCGGGACCGGGGATCGAAGACATCGTTGAGTCCGTCGCCGATCCAGTTGAAGGCCAGCGCGACGAGCAGGACCGTCAGGCCCGGGATCAGCGCGACGTAGAGGTGGCCGGAGATGACCACTTTGGCGCCGGACGCGATCATCTGGCCCCAGTCCGACGCGGGCGGCTGGACGCCGATCCCCACGGCACTGAGGCTGGCGGAGAATACGACCATCGCCCCCACGAGGCTCGTCGCGTAGACAACGATCGGACCCACGACGTTGGGCAGGACCTCCCGCACCGTCAGCGACCAGCGTCCCGCTCCGAGCGAGACCGCGGCCTCGACGTACTCACGTCCACGTTGCTGCTTGACCTCGGCGAACACCACGCGTGTGATGTAAGGGATGACGGCGAAGCCGATCGCGAAGACCACGACACCAGCACCGGGACTGAGCAGCGCGGCGAGCGCGATCGCCACAAGGATCACTGGGAAGGCGAACAGCACGTCTACCACTCGCATGATCAGGCCGGACAGGCGCGGACCGGCGAAGCCGGCGGCCAGCGCTGCGGACGATCCGAGGACGGGGTCGCCGCCGCGACGGCCGCCAC
>LATQ01000549.1 GCA_001017865.1 Rhodococcus sp. IITR03 | reverse complement strand
CGGGGCCGCGCCCTGTTGTTGCTGCGCCGTGCCCTGCTGTTGCTGCTGCGCGCCGCCTGCTGTTGCTGCTGCTGCGCCGCGACGAGCTGGCGGGTGAGCGCCTCGGGAAGCACGATCGGCAGCGGTGTACGGACCGGATGGGGCTCGGATCCGCGGCGGACGACGGTGCCGGAGATCACCGACCGTGCGATCCGAACGAGTTCGGAGTCGGCTCCGGCGTTCCCCGAGGGCGCCGCGACGACGCAGCGGATCATCCAGCGGAAGCCGTCGACACCGATGAACCGGAGATCCGCGTTCGCGGTCCTGCCGTGCAGTTCGCGACCCCACGGCCCCGATTCGATGCTGACCTCGGCCTTGTCGTTGCGCAGCGTCTCCGCGAGCTCGGCGGCGACCTCACGCCACTGTCCCGGCGACTTCGGTGCGGCGTACGCGGAGACCGTGATGCGCCCGAACTGGGTCACGAGGTGGACGTTCTGCGGCGTCCCGTTCGGAGCCATCTCGACCTGGATCTGACCACCGGCCGGGAGCGGTACGAGCACGGATCCGAGGTCGAGACGGGAGGCGGTCACCGTCTCCTCGTCGACCTCGTCGATGTCGTACGGGCCGGAATCGGCCGCACTTCCGGTGGCGTACTCGTCGTACTCCTCGTCGGCGGGCTCGTCGTACGCGCCGAGGTCGCCGGCGGATGCGGCGTCGGTCGCCTCGACGTTCGACCCGCGGTCCTTGCGGCGTCGTCCGAACATGTCAGGAACCCTCCTTCACGAGGCCGGCGTGCCCGCCGCTCGATCCGTATCCGCCGCTGCCCCGCGCCGTGTCGTCGAGCTCGTCCACTTCGACGAAATCGACGAGTTCGACACGCTGGACGAGCAGCTGCGCGATGCGGTCGCCTCGGCGGAGTTCGACGGCGCGCTCGGTGTCGTGGTTGATCAGACACACCTTGATCTCTCCACGGTAGCCCGCGTCGACCGTCCCGGGAGTGTTCACGACGGACAGGCCGAACTTGGCGGCGAGGCCCGAACGCGGTGGATCAGGCCGACGGTGCCCACGGGGCAGCGCGACGGGCGATGCCGGTGCCGACGAGCGGTCC
>LATQ01000524.1 GCA_001017865.1 Rhodococcus sp. IITR03 | reverse complement strand
CGTGTAGAGATCCGTCGGTCGGGGATTCGCGCCAGCGCGCGACCAGCGACGACACCTGGCCGGGCACGGCCTGGCCCGGTGTCGGCGACGACGATGTCGGCGGCTCCGTCGGTGCGCGGGTCGCACGCGATCTCCACGACGCGGTCGGGGTCGACCGGCCGTCGAACGGGCACGTGAACGAAGTGGCCAGGCACAACTGGATGCTGCCGCCGACGCGTGGGCGCGTTCGATCGCCGCCGGCATCGCGGCGATGCTGTCCTCGGTGTCGCGGCCGATGTTGGCGCGGTTGTGGGCGTCGGAGACCGAGAAGCAGTACTGGAACCGGCGGGCACCGGCCGCGATCGCCTTCTCGACGTGGCGCGGTGTGGCGACCCAGATCCAGCAGCGGTCGAGTTCCTCCTCGGTCAGCGCCGCCACGAGGTCGAGGGTGTTCGCCATCGGCGGCACGAGGTCGGCGCGGGCCAGGGACCCGATCTCGAGTTCGGGCACGCCCGCGGCGAGCAGCGCCCGGACGATCTCCACCTTGCGTTCGGTCGGGAGCAGCTTGCCGGTCAGTTGCAGTCCGTCGCGCAGCGTCACGTCCCGCAGGATCACGTCCGTGCGCGCTCGGTCACTCGTCGGTCCCGCCACAGTTTCCGCCTCCCCGTCGTGTTCCTGCCGACCCCACCGTCTCGAACCGCACCAGTATGCCCCGGTCACCGTGCGGGCACGATCCGTCGACACACCGATGGACTTTCGCGAGGACTGTGACAGATGACACTATCCTCACCGTTCTGATCGTGACTTGCCGGAAGGTGCGGGGAAATGGCTTCGGTCCTGGGAAAAGTACTGCTCTGGATCGCTCTGCTGGGGGGACTGGCCGGAGCGGTGATCGCCGTGTGGGCGCTGCACGTGAACGGGCTGGTGGCCTCGCTCATCGTCGCGTCGGTGACGGGACTCGTCCTGCTGCGGCTGCGCCCGGAGGCGCGTGACGACTCCGACTCCGACATCGCCCTCACCTGACGGGAAACAGGGTGTTCGGACTGTAGGGTGAGAACCGGCGTCCGGGTCGAGGGCGCCTCGCGTGGACGCGCTGCACGAGCGCGCGTGACGCC
>LATQ01000626.1 GCA_001017865.1 Rhodococcus sp. IITR03 | reverse complement strand
CGGCGAAGGCGTCGTCGACGTCCACACCGGCGAGGTCGACCCGCACCGGGTAGGCACTGGTGAACCAGCCGACCGTCCGCGACAGGTCGGCACCCGGAACCACAGCCTCCTCACGACCGTGCCCCTCGAACTTCACGAGGGCGGACGAAGATTCGACACCACGATCGCGGCGCCAGCGCACCATCGCCAATCCGAGCGCGGCCACCAGACCGTCGGCGACACCGCCGCGGAACAGGGACGGCACCGACGTCAGCAACGCATCGGTGTCGGCCGCCGGGACGGAGATCTCCAGTCGCTGCACCGTCGCCATCGTGTCGACGGCGGGATCGAACGGGCGGGCCCCCAGGTCCGGATCCGGTCCCTCGAGGATCCGTTCCCACAGCGGCAGTTCGCTTCGTCGCGACGGAGCCGCTTCGACGAGGCCGTGGGCCCAGCGACGCAGCGACGTCCCGACCGCCTCGAGCTGCGGCTCCTGACCGGAGACGATCCGGCCCCAGGCCAGCCCGAGGTCCGGCAGCAGGATGCGCCACGACACGCCGTCCACCACGAGGTGGTGGGCAACGACCGTGAGGATGCCCGGGCGGGTGTCGCCGAGGTCGAACCACAGGAAGCGGATCACGGAACCGCTCGACGGATCGAGACGGCCGAGGGCCGCGTCGATCTCGCGGTTGGCGATCTCCGTCAGCTCGGCGTCGTCGACGTCCGGGGACAGTTCGACGCGGTCGAGGATCCCTCCGGTTCGACCGTGCCGGTCGCGCGGACCCGCAGGACATGCGTGCCGTCGGCACCGCGTTCGAGGATCGAGCGCAGCGCGTCGTGGTGGTCGATCACCGCGCCGATGGTGCGGGTCAGCACGTCCCGGTCGATGCCCTGCGGCAGCGTGACGGACACGAGCTGCGAGAACCGGTCGAAGCCGCCGGGCCAGCCGAGCACGTCGCGCATGATCGGCGTGAGCGGCACCTCGCCGACACCGCCGCCGGGCAGCTCGGTCAGACGGATGGGGCCGGAACTCTCCGCCCGCGTGGCGACCTCGGCGAGGCCGGCCACCGAACGACGCTCGAAGACGTCACGCGGCGTGAACACCACACCACGCGCCT
>LATQ01000602.1 GCA_001017865.1 Rhodococcus sp. IITR03 | reverse complement strand
TGACCACCGATCTCGCGTGCGTGGTGGTGCACTCACATCGCCGCCGACGGCGGTTCGCCGGTCCGCTCGCCCGCGACCTGATGATCGCCTACCGCGGCCCGCAGCCGCGGGGAGACCCCGGCGTTCGGGCCGCTGCCGGTGCAGTACGCCGACTACACCCTGTGGCAGCTCGACCGGCTCGGTGACCCGGACGGCCCCGGCACCCTCGCCGCCGACCAGACCACCTACTGGCAGCAACGCCTCGCGGGGCTGCCGGAGGTGCTGCCGCTGCCCACCGACCGGCCCCGGCCGCGCAGCAGTCCTTCCGCGCGACATCACCCGTTTCACCGTCGACGCCGATCTGCTCGCCCGGCTGCAGCAACTCGCCGCCGCCCGGCACAGCACCGTGTTCATGACCGTGCACGCAGCGTTCGCGGTGCTGCTCGCGCGGCTGTCCGGCAGCGACGACATCGCCGTCGGCTCCCCGGTCGCCGGTCGCGGGCACCGTGCCCTCGACGATCTGGTGGGCATGTTCGTCAACACCGTCGTGCTGCGCACCGCGGTGCCCGCACACGCGTCGTTCACCGAGCTGCTCGCCGCCGTCACCGACAGCGACCTCGATGCCTTCGCACACGCGATCTGCCCTTCGACCGGGTCGTCGACGCCCTCGCCCCGGCCCGCTCGACCGCGCACTCGCCGCTGTTCCAGGTCTCGATCGAATTCCACACCGCCGAGCTGCCCGCGGTGGAGCTGCCGCACCTGAGCGTGCAGGGCGTCGCCCTCGACCCGACGGTGTGCAACTTCGACCTCGAACTGCTCGTCGGGGAGAACACCGAGGGTGGTCTCGACGCCGCTTTCGTCTACGCCACCGACCTGTTCGACGCCGAGACGGTGCGGGGCTTCGCCGACCGGTTCGGCCGGCTGCTGCACGCGATCGCCGCCGACCCGCACCGCCCCGTCGGTGATCTCGACCTGCTCACCGCCGCCGAACACACCGCCCTGGTGCCCGCGATCGGACCCGAGGCCGAACCGGCGGTGCTGTGGCCGCAGCTGCTCGACACCGCTGTTGCCGCCGCCCCGGATGCCGTCGCGGTCGTCGACGGCGACCGAAAGGTCACCTACCGCG
>LATQ01000625.1 GCA_001017865.1 Rhodococcus sp. IITR03 | reverse complement strand
GCGCTGCCGGATGCGGGCTGGCGAGCAGCGTCGCTCGAGTTCGCCGGTTCGATGCGCACGCCGCGTACCTTGAGCTGGCGGTCGGTGCGGCCGAGATAGCGAGGGTGTCATCGACGCGGCGGTGGACGCGGTCACCCGTGCGGTACATGCGGGCACCGCCGGGGGCCGGCGACGAAGCGTTCGGCGGTGCGGGCCGGGTCGTCGAGATATCCGGCGGCGAGGCCTTCACCCGCGAGGTACAGCTCGCCGGCGGGTCTCGGCGGGCACGGGACGCAGGCGCGCATCGAGCACGTGGGCGACGGTGCCGGGCACGGGCTTGCCGATGCTCGGTCGGGTGCCGGGTTCGATGTCGACGAGGGTCGCGACGATTGTGCCTCGGTCGGCCCGTACGCGTCGAGCATCACGCGGCCGTCGGCCCAGCGCGCGGCGAGCGACGGCGACAGCGATTCGCCACCCGAGGCGACGACCTTCAGGTCGGGCAGTCCCTCGGGATCGAGGGTGCCGAGCACCGTGGGGGTGGACAGGTAATGGGTGATGCGCTGTTCGGCGAGGTAGCGGTGCAGGTCCTGCCCGGCGTAGACGTCCGGGGGTGCGACGACGAGCGTCGCGCCGGTGGTGTGCGCGAGCAGCAGTTCGAGCAGTGCCGCGTCGAACTCGGGTGAATATCCGTGCAGCACGCGGTCTCCGGGCTCGACCCGGTAACGCTCGGCCACTTCGGCGGCGAGCGGGGCGAGTCCGCGGTGCGTCACCGCGACCCGCTTCGGGGTGCCGGTGGACCCTGAGGTGGATACGACGTAGGCGGTGCCGGCAGGCACGTCTCCCCCACCTGCCGCGAATGCGTGAAGGCCGCACCGGTCTTGGTGATGGCCCACAGGGTGCGGATGTAGTCGACGCTGCGCGGTGCGTCGATGCGCACGATCTTCCCGTCCCGCGCGCCGTCGGCCCGTAGCTCCTCGGCGAGGGCGTCGGACTGCTCGTCGAGTTCGCGGTAGGTGAGCGATTCGCCCTCGCCGCGCAGGGCTTCCCGGTCGGGATGGGCGGCGGCGGTGGCGCGCAACATCTCGGTGAGTGTGCGTGGCCGGAGCCGGTTCGGCGCCGTCGAGGCAG
>LATQ01000624.1 GCA_001017865.1 Rhodococcus sp. IITR03 | reverse complement strand
GTCGACGCCCCCGCCGAACCGCCTCGAGCGCACCCCCAGAACTCGGTGGTCGACGCCTGATAGGCCACATCGCGCACCTGACCGGCGAGCCGGCCGCCGCGGATCCGGTAGAACCGCTGCCCGGTGAACTGGAAGTTGTGCCGCTGCATGTCGATCGACCAGCTGCGATCACCGACGATGTACAGCCCGTCGTCGACCCCGGCGATCAGATCGGCGGTGCTGCGATCGACGCTCGGGTCGGGTTGCAGCGACACGTTCGCCATCCGCTGGATCGGCACGTGATGGGCGGAATCGGCGTAGGCGCAGCCGTTCGAGCGGGCCACCCCGAGCTTCGGGGCGAACGCCCGGTCGAGTTGGTAGCCGACGAGCACCCCGTCCTTCACGAGATCCCAGGACTGGGCGGCGACCCCGTCGTCGTCGTAGCCGACGGTGGCCATGCCGTGCGGTTCGGTGCGGTCGGCGGTGACGTGCATGGCGTCGCTGCCGTAGCGCAGGCTGCCGAGCAGGTCGGGGGTGGCGAAGGAGGTGCCGGCATAGGCGGCCTCGTAGCCGATGGCCCGGTCGTATTCGGTGGCGTGCCCGACCGATTCGTGGATCGTCAGCCACAGATTCGTCGGGTCGATCACCAGATCGGTGCGGCCCGCGGTCACCGACGGGGCCTGCGTTTTCTCCGCGAGCTGCTCGGGCAGCTCGGCGAGCTCACGGCTCCAGTCCCACCACCGATCGGAAGCGACATATTCCCAGCCGCGGCCGGTCGGTGGGGCGAGGGTGCGCATCGACTCGAAGGTGCCGGCCCGACGGTCGACGCGGGTCGCGTCGAGGTCGGAGTGGATCCGCACCCGCTGCTGGGTGATCGTCGATCCGGCGAGATCGGCGTAGAAGGTCTGTTCCTTGACCAGGATCAGATTCGCGGCGACGTGGTCGACGCCGTCGGCGTCCTGTAGTCGCCGCGAACGGTCCTCGAGCACGGCGATGCGCTCGGCCGCGGGGACGGTGAACGGGTCGATCTCGTACGGCGAGACCCACACCGCGTCCCGGTGGACCGGTTCGTCGGCCCACTGCACCGGATCCCGGTTCAACGCGCGCAGGGTGCGGGCGACCGCGACGGC
>LATQ01000623.1 GCA_001017865.1 Rhodococcus sp. IITR03 | reverse complement strand
GACGTCCGATACCGCGGGTCGAAGCCACACGTCGGAAGGCGGTCGCGAGGACCGGTGCGTCGGCCGCGAGCGCGGTGGACAGTCCCGAGCGCCCGGCCACCGGGGTTGACCAGCAGGGAACCGATCCGGTCGCCACCGGCGGCAGTCGCGACACCGCGAGGGTGATCACCTCACCGTTCGGGTCCTCGTAGTCGAGGGGAACCTCGATGCGTGCGCACTCGACACCCTGCCGCACCATCATCGGCCCGTCGGCGCCGTACGGCCCGCACGACTCCCAGTCGACGTCCTGCTCGTAGAACCGCTCGAGTCCCGGAACCACTCCGACCGCCGACGGCTGTCGTTGTTCCTGCACCGTGTCACCGCACGCGGTCGCCGCGGCAGCGGCCACGAGCGCCAGGACGGACAGACGACGGATGCGCGCGCGAGCAGGGTGGGGCACGATCCGATCGTGCCACGCTTCGGCCGGCCTGCAGCGACACGACCTGCACTCCCTCCGAGCGGTCGTGCGGTGTGACGAATCGCACCGCTGCGCGGCCTTCGCGCTCTCCGGGCCGAGTGGCAGACTGAGACAGTCATCACCCGACCCGGGGACCCCGAGGGCCTCGAGGAAGAAAGGGACAGTGATGTCCGACAACGTGACGTCCGTATACGGCGGCGCGGCCTCCGCTGCAGCCCCTGCCGACACCCCCAAGCGCAAGACACGAGTCCATCACCTGCAGGCGATGAAGCCGAAGGCCGCCGCTGGGCAGAGTTGACGGCCTACGACTACTCCTCCGCCCGCATCTTCGAGGAGGCCGGTATCCCCGTCCTGCTCGTGGGCGATTCCGCAGCCAACGTCGTCTACGGCTACGACACCACGGTGCCCGTGACCGTCGACGAACTCCTCCCCCTCGTCCGCGGCGTCGTGCGCGGTGCTCCGCACGCGCTCGTCGTCGCCGACCTGCCGTTCGGCTCGTACGAGGCCTCGCCCGATCAGGCCCTCGCCACGGCCGTACGGTTCATGAAGGAGGGCGGCGCCCACGCGGTGAAGCTCGAGGGCGGCGAGCGGATGGCTCCGCAGATCGCCGCGATCACGCCGCCGGCATCCCCGTGCAGGCCCACATCGGCTTCACCCCGCA
>LATQ01000234.1 GCA_001017865.1 Rhodococcus sp. IITR03 | reverse complement strand
ACACCGTTCCCGCCCCGGTGGACGAGCCGGTCAAGCGCCCGATCCGGTGACCGCCCAGCGCCGCGCCGAGCGGGTCGCGGCAGGAACTCGACGACCTCGACCGCTGGCGTGACCGACCGCATCCGGCACGGCCTCGGGGCGGTGGATCACGCTACGACACCTACGAGACGATCGCCGCCCGCATGGTCGACGCCCAGGCTCCCGGCGCGGCGTCGGCACTGCGCACCCTGGCCACCGTCGTGAACGACGAAACCGATTGGCCTGCCAGGCTGCTCGCCGAGTACGCGCGCCTGCACCTGATGACCGTGGCGTACCGACAGCGCGACGATCTGCCGAGGCCGCTCCTGCGTTCGCTGCAGACCCATCTCGGTTTCAGCACCCGTAGCGAGGAGGTCCGCGCCGAACCGGCTGTGCGCGACCGCTGGCAGGTCCTCGCCGTGCGCGTCACCGAGGAGAGCCGGATGTTCACCCGCAAGACGTGGCTTCGGGGGCGGTCGAGCGGACGCTGGGCGATCCTGCTCGACTTCGCTCACGGCACAGCACGTTTCACCACGCCGCTCCCCTTCCCCGGTTCGCTGGTCGACGCCGATCTGCACTTCTACCCCGGCGCGGCCCCACTGCGAGCCGTGCTCGGCCGACAGCACGGGGAGACGGAGCCGTTCACGACCCTGCCCGCCACCGGACTCGACGCTGCGCTGGACGAATACGCCCGCATGCGCGGAGCAGATCCGTGGTTGCGCACCTGGCCCGTCCTGCTCGACGCGGTCACCCCCACCGACAGCGAGGACGGCTGGTACGTCGTCGACCGTCGGACGGGCACTGCCGCTGGCCGGTGACGACGACAGCCGCTGGCGGCTGCACGCCGTCGCGGGAGGTCGTCCCGTCACGGTCTGCGGCGACTGGGACGGAACCGCTCTCGCTCCCGTCTCACTGTTCACCGAAGGACAGGTGATGACCTGGTGACCGCCCTGCCCGAATCGCTTACGACCGCAGCACTTCTCGGCACGGCACGCTCCGCGCCGGAGTTCGACGCGCTGCACACGGCCGACGCTGCGGGCGAACTCGCCGGAGACCCCGCCGCGACGCTGCTCGCCGCCGCCGCACTGGAGACGACCTTCCTCACC
>LATQ01000619.1 GCA_001017865.1 Rhodococcus sp. IITR03 | reverse complement strand
CGGTCGCGGCGACGATCGCGCGGAGGCGGCCGGTGGCCGCGAGGAAGGCGACGGGCAGCGCGACCAACACTTGGGCGACACCGACGGGTATCAGTCCCGCGACGACCGACAGCACAGCCGTCAACGTTCCGAAGACTGCCGCTGCGGCGGCCTCCGGTGGTCGTAGAGGTCCCCGTGTCCTGGTCACCGATCGCACCGGGCCTAGTCTGCCAGTCGCTAGGGCGACCGCACGTTCTCCGGTGGCGTCATCTCCACCCGCACTCCGACGAGCCGCACTTCCCGCTCGTGATCGAAGCGGTCGAGCAGTCCGACGGCCGCATCCGTGACGGTCGCGAGGTCCGTGGTGGGCGACGGAAGAGCGACGCTCGCGGTGTGGGTGACGAACGGCGCGTAGCGGATCTTCAGCGCGACCCGTACTCCCTCCCGTCCCTCACCGCGGACATCGTCGACGGCCCGCGCCGCGAGGTCGTGCACGTACTCGGTGATCACGTTCCAGTCGCCGACGTTGTGCTGGAAGGTCGTCTCCCGACTGCGCGACCGCGCCACCCATGGTTCCGCCGACACCTCCGTCGAGCCCGCACCGGCGCCGAGGCCGACGAGCCACGGACCGATCTTGGGTCCGAACCGCGCTGCCATCTCGTCGACCGGGGCACGCGCCAGCTCGCGGACCGTGCGGATACCCATGTCGTCGAGTTTCTTCACCGTGCGCGCGCCGATGCCCCACAACGAGTCGGGTGAGCGCTCCCCCATCACCGCGAACCAGTTGTCGCGCGTCAACCGGAAGATCCCGCGAGGCTTCCCGAATCCCGTCGCGATCTTCGCGCGCAGGACGTTGTCGCCGACCCCGACGGAACAGTGCAGCCCGGTTGCGTCGAGCACGGCGGCCTGCACCTCGCGCGCGAACGCCTCCGGATCGTGGGTCTGCACGCCCATGAACGCCTCGTCCCATCCGAGCACGTCGACGACCGTGCCGAAGCCGCGGAGGGTGTCCATCACGACCTGCGATACCTCGTTGTAGGTATCGGCGTCGACAGGGAGGAAGACCGCGTCGGGGATCTTGCGTGCGGCGACCGCAGCGGCATCCCCCGACCCCCACCCCCGTGCGCCCGCGCCTCGTAGGACG
>LATQ01000337.1 GCA_001017865.1 Rhodococcus sp. IITR03 | reverse complement strand
GGATCGGAGCGCACGTTCTGGCCGTCGGCCGGGATCGGGGCGGGTGACACGTGAAGACGGGTCGTCGCGCGCGAGGAGAACGAGTGGAAGCGGCGCGCGGGGTCAGGCCCAGTTTGGTCGCCATCTCCTCGCTCATGATGAGCGCGGCCGACGCACCGTCGGTGAGCGGCGACGAGTTGCCGGGGGTGATGACCACTGTGCTCGGGGAACCGGGCGGCGTACTCCTCGGTGTAGAAGGAGGCTTGAGGCCGGCGAGGCCCTCGGCGGTGGTGGAGGCACGCAGCGTCTCGTCGACGGTGTGCTGCACCTGCTCGCCCGCGGCGTTCTCGACGGTGATCGGGACGATCTCCTTGTCGAAGTATCCGGCCTCGTAGGCGGCAGCGGCACGCTGGTGCGACTGCGCGGAGTAGGCGTCGAGGGCGTCGCGGTCGAACTTCCACTTCGCGGCGATGAGTTCGGCCGAGATGCCTGATTGACCAGGCCCTCGGGGTAGCGGGCACGGATGCTCGGGCCGTGGGTGTCCTTGCCGAGGGTGGCGGTGCCCATCGGGATGCGGCTCATCGACTCGACACCGCACGCGATGACCATGTCGTAGGCGCCGGCGATGACACCCTGCGCGGCGAAGTGCGCGGCCTGCTGGCTCGACCCGCACTGGCGGTCGATGGTGGTCGCGGGCACCGAATCGGGGAAGCCGGCGGCGAGCAACGCGGTGCGCGAGATGTTGAGGGACTGCTCGCCGACCTGGGCGACGCAGCCGCCGATCACGTCGTCGACCTGCGCGGGGTCGATGCCGTTGCGCTCGACGAGCGAACGCAGGACGTGGGCGAGGAGTTCGACGGGGTGGGTGCCGGACAGGGCGCCACCCGGCTTGCCCTTACCGACAGCGGTACGGACGACGTCGACGATGACAGCGTTGCTCATGACGATCCTTAAGTTCGTAGGTGCAGTTACTTCGTGAGAGTTACGTTGAGCTGTAACCCGGGCGGGCCGGGCGAGGCTGCATAAGGTTTGCCCACTCTCGAGTGGGGCTTGAAAGGACTGGCCACCCGACCTGTCTGGACACCTCGGACCGCTGATTGAGATCTGCGCATGATCGCTTGTTTAAGGAAATGCCGGCGGAGGCGTCCATCGGG
>LATQ01000341.1 GCA_001017865.1 Rhodococcus sp. IITR03 | reverse complement strand
GCTGAGACGCCGACGACGACCCGGTCGCCGTGGTCGCCGCGACCGGGATGCCGTCCGCGGAGCGCAGCACGTCGAGCAGCCGCGGGGTCATGCCGAGGGTGTCGACACTGTTGCCGATTCCGTCGTCGGGACCGACGTTGCGGCCGATCCCGTCGTCGAGATCGAGCAGGCGACGCGCCTCGGCGTTGACGACGGTGACGTTGCCGCGGGCGTCGGTGCCGACGACCCCGTCGGAGATCCCGTGCAGCACGACCTCCTGTTCGCGGACCAGCTCGGTGAGCTGTTCGGGTTCGAGTCCCAGAGTGAGCCGCTTCCAGCGGTTGGCGAGCAGCAACGATCCGACAGCACCGCACCCGAGTGCCGCGAGCGCGATCAGGACGGCATCGGCGAGGTCGCTGCGCAGGTCGGCGCGCACCCGGTCGGTGGCGATGCCGACGCTCACCTCCCCGACCACTCTGCCCGAGGCGGGATCGGTCACCGGCACCTTGGCCCGCACGGAATCGCCGAGCGTGCCCGACTCGCTGGTCACGACCTCGCGTCCGGCGAGTGCCTCGGTGGGATCGGTGCTCACCCTCCGGCCGAGCTGCTCCGGATCGGGATGCGCGAGCCGGAGCCCCTGGTCGTCGGTGACCACGACGAACAACGCTCCGGTGGCGGTGCGGACCGCCTCGGCGGCCTGCTGCACCGCACCGGATGCGAGTTCCGGGTTGTCCGGGGAGACCACCCCGTCGTCGGCGGCCGAATAGCGTGCGACCTCGTCCCGCACGGTCGGGTCCGCGGACACCGACCGTGCGATCGCGAGCGCGCGCTGACCGTGCTCGTCGGTGACTCGGTCCTCGGTGGTGGTGGCGAACACCGTGAATCCGATGCCGAGCGCCACCGCCACCACCGCGGACTGGAGCAGAAGTACCTGGGTGCGAAGTTTCACGGCGTCGCTCCCGTTCGTCCCATCCGTCCAGTGTGGCTCGGAGCCGATCTCACCCGAACGGAATCTGCCCGAGTACCACCCCGACGACGAGCATCACGACCGACACCACTCCCGCGCGCCACAGCACCTTGCGGTGGTGGTCGGCCAACGGCACCCCGGCGAGGGTCACCAGCAGCAGGATCGCCGGGACCAGCGGGCTCTGCATGTGGACGGGCTGTCCGGTGATCGATGCGCGCGCCATCTCGACCGGTTCGATGCCGTACTGCGCTGCCGTCTCCGCCAGGACGGGGAGCACCCCGAAGTAGAAGGCGTCGTTGGTCATGAAGAAGGTCATCGGGATGCTGAGCAGACCGGTGATGACGGCGAGGAACGGGCCGAGCGAGTCGGGGACGACGCCGGTGAGCCACAACGCCATCGACTCGACCATCCCGGTGCCCTGGAACACGCCCGTCAGGACGGCCGCGGCGAACACCATCGCGACGACCGACACGATGCTCGACGAATGGCGTGCGATCGCGGCGGACTGGTCGACGACGCGCGGGAAGTTCACGGCCAGCGCGATACCGGCGGCGATCATGAACAGCACGGGGATCGGCAGGATGTCGAGACCGAGGACGACGAGCAGCGCCACCGTGAGGATCGCGTTGAAGGGCAGCAGACGCGGACGCAGGGTCGGACGGTCGGGGTCGAGTCCGGCAGCCAACCGACCGACCTCCCCGTCGGTGGCATCGGTGTCCTTTCCGACCGTCGTACCCACTCCGGACGGACCGGCGCCGAGCGGCATCAGGTCGGGCTTCCACGTGAGCTTCCCGAGGCGGCGACGTTCGACGAAGCCAGATGAGCAGCGAAGCCCAGCACGACCACGAGTCCCACGACGAGCGACGGGATCATCGGGACGAACACGTCGGACGGGGACAACCCGAGCGCGCTGGCCGCACGGACCGTCCGCGCCGCCCACGATGATGTTCATCGTGGCATTCGCCAGGCCCGCGACGACGGTGAGGACGACGGGGCTGACCTTCAGTTTCAGGTAGAGCGGCAACAGTGCGGAGGTGGTGATGATGAACGTCGTGGACCCGTCCCCGTCGAGGGAGACGACCATCGCCAGCACTGCGGTTCCGATCACCAGTCGTGCCGGGTCGTCGCGCACGAGCCGCAGGATGAGCCGCACGAGCGGATCGAACAGGCCGACGTCGATCATGATGCCGAAGAAGATGATCGCGAAGAACAGCAGCGCCGCTGTGGGGGCGAGACTTTCGACGCCGTCGACGATCATGTCGCCGATGTCGGTGCCGGCTCCGGCGATCAGCCGAACGCGACCGGGATCAGGATCAGGCCGACGACCGGGGTGGCCCGTTTCGACATGATCAGGTACATGAACGTGGCGACCATCAGGAAGCGAGGACGACGAGCATGGCGGTGCCCACTTTCTGACGTGATCAGGGCCGGTCCGGGCACACGTCGACCACGGGTCGCGGGTGCGACCGGAGGTTCGTGCGGGGTCCGGCTCGAAGCCGTGAGGATTGTGTGATCTCTGCTACAGCAGAGTGTGTGGCCACGTCCCTCACCGAGTCACCGTTGCGCGCGAAAGCGCCGTTGTGCGCATTCTGCTCGAGCCCGCCGCGGCCGGGCTCGCCGCCGGAGACCGGCAGTGGTCGGCCGAAGGGCTCCCATAAGCTGGTGGCGTGCGCCGCTTCGACTTCCCTGTGGACCTGCCCCATGCCAAGACCGTGAACCAGACCCTCGCGGATGTCCGTCGTCTGCGGTGGTCGGCGATATTCGTCGGCCTGGTGTGTGTCGCGGGTGCGGTGGGTCTGTTCCTGCTCGGCGAGGCCTGGGCGTACATCGTCGCCGCCGTGCTGGCGATCGCGGCAGCGACGTCGGTGTGGGTGGCATTGTGGGCGCCGCGCAAGGTGGGGACCATCGAGCAGCTCTACCGCGACAGCCCGCTCGTCCCGGCCGTCGTCGCCGCCAAGCGTGCCCGCGGGCTGACGCTGCTCGCGCTGGTCGACATCGCCAAGCCCGAGACGTCCGGTCGGCACTTCGCCTGGTCACCCGCAACGTGGAGGCGGTGCCGGGTCACCGGATCGCGATCGGTGAGCGGGTGCCGTGTGCCGCGGTCCTGTCCGACCGCACGACCCGCAACGACTCGGGGGTCTGGCAGATGGTGGGCCCCATGCCGATCGCCTGGGTACCCGTGATCAGAAGATCATTGCCGACGCGGTCGCGCAGATCCCCGAGGTGGAGTGGCGCGTGCTGAAGGACAAGCTGAAGATGGTGGACCAGATCGACGCCACCGACGAGCGTCGCCTCGAACTGGCGAGCAAGGAACTGCCGCCCGAGATGCGGTGACACAGGACTGCGGTGACATGGACGTACGCACGCTGACCGACGGCGCGGTGGTGCTCTCGCCACCGGGTCCGGCCGACGTCGACGCCATCACCCCGGCGTGCCGGGATCCGCTGATCGCCCGGTGGACCACCGTGCCCTCCCCCTACGCCCGAGCGGACGCGCTGCACTTCGTCGAGGACGTCGTTCCGGCCAAGTGGGCCCAGGGATGGCCCGACTGGGCCGTGCGCACCGCCGCGGACGGAGTATTGCGCGGCATGGTCGGATTCGTTCCGCGTGAGGGCTCGGACCCGGAGATCGGGTACTGGATCGCACCGACGACGCGGCGCCACGGACTCGCGACCGCCGCGGTGCGCCTGGCATGCGGTTTCGCGTTCGCGCCGGACGGCATGAACGTCCCGCGGGTCGCGTGGCGTGCCTTCGTCGGCAACCATGCCTCCGCCGCCGTCGCACGACGGGTCGGGTTCCGGTACGAGGGCATCGCCCGCAACGGCCTGCTCCAGCGGGGCGTGCCGCGGGACGTGTGGTCGCCGGACTGTCCGCCGACGACCCACCCGGACCTGTGGAGGGCTGGCCCCTCTAGGCCTCAGGGGCAGTGGGCATCACACGAGGTGCGGGAGCACTTCCTTCTCGAGCAGTTCCAGCCCCGAGGTGTCGTAGGCGGCTTCGGGAACGTAGAAGATCGCGTACTCGAGCCCCTGCTTCTTCAGCGCAGCGAGGTTCTCGACGATCTGCTCGGGGGTGCCGACGGCGGGCATCCCCCGGAAGGCGTCGAGCGCCCCGTCGGCCTTCTCCGCTCCGACGATCGGTTCGAGACGGGCCCGCAGTGCCTCGAGCCGGTCCTGCACCTCGCTTCGGTGCGGCCGATCGCCACGTTGTAGTTGGCCGATCGCACGATGGCGTCGAAGTCGGTGCCGACCTCGGCGCAGTGCTCGCGCAGGATCTCCGACTTGCGCGCGAACCCTTCGGGTGTGCCGTCGAAGTTGGTGTACTGCGCGTACTTCGCGGCGATCTTCAGGGTCACCTTCTCGCCGCCGCCGGCGATCCACAGCGGAATACCGCCGTCCTGCAGCGGAAGCGGACGGACGATGGCTCCGTCGACGGTGTAATGCCTACCCGAGAACGTCGCGGAACCCGTGGTCCACGCCTGTCGGAAGATCTGCACGCCCTCGTCGAGTCGGCGCAGCCGCTCACCCGGCGACGGGAAGCCGTAACCGTATGCACGCCATTCGTGTTCGTACCATCCGCCACCGATCCCCATCTCGATGCGCCCACCGGAGATGATGTCGGCGGTGGCCGCGGCCTTCGCGAGATAGGCGGGGTTGCGGTAGGCCATGGCCGTACACATCTGACCGATGCGCACGCGCTCGGTGACGGCGGCGAAGGCCGACACGAGGCTCCATGCCTCGTGGGTGGCCTCATCGGTGGGTGCAGGGACGGTGTGGAAGTGGTCGTACACCCAGATCGATTCCCACGGTCCGCGATCGGCGCGGAGCGCGAGATCGCGCATCACCTGCACTGGTCGGAGGGGTCGATGCCGACGAGGTCCAGTCGCCAACCTTGGGGGACGAACAATCCGAAACGCATGCGGCTCCTTCGCTGATAGGTACGGGGCGCGATGTCGTCCATCCACCCACAGGCTCCAGTGTGCAGTGCGACCGCCGAACATTCTTCCGAACTCCGGCGCTGTGCGCGACACGACGACTGCGCTCCCGTCGGATATCGGTGAGGGTGCTGCGTACCATCGGACCCATGGCCGGACGGACACGCGTGGCACTCGCCCTCGGCAGTGGCGGTGCCCGCGGATACGCCCATATCGGCGCCATCCGGGCGATCGAGGAACGTGGCCTCGAAATTGTCGGAGTCTCAGGCGCTTCGATGGGCGCGCTGGTCGGTGGCGTCTACGCGGCAGGCGCGATGGACCCGTACACCGAATGGGCCACGGGTCTGTCCCAGATGGATGTGGTGCGCCTTCTCGACCTGTCGGTCTCGGCCCCCGGCGCGATCCGCGCCGAACGAATCCTGTCCAAGATGCGGGAGATCCTCGGCGATGCGGTGATCGAGGAACTCCCGATTCCGTTCACCGCAGTAGCCACCGACCTCGCAGCAGGTCGCGCCGTCTGGTTCCAGCGAGGTCCCGTCCACGCTGCGATCCGGGCGTCCATCGCGATACCCGGTGTCATCACGCCGGTGATACTCAACGGCCGCGTCCTCACCGACGGCGGCACCCTGTCGCCCCTACCGATCGCACCGACGGTCGGCATGCCCGCCGACCTCACGATCGGAGTCAGCCTCGGTGGGGAGGAGCAGGGCTCGGCACGATCACCCGAGAACGCCAGCTCCGAGGCACGGCCCATCGAGGAATGGAAGGCACGTTTCCGGCGCAGCGCCAACCAGATGCTCGACACCGACATCGTGCGGTCGGTGGTCAACCGGTTCTCGACCAATGCGGCGAACGACGAGCCGCCGGAGGAGGACACCGAGGACACTGGCGACGTCGACGCCGACGATGCGCTCATCCCGAAGTTCGGACGCGTCGCGGTGATGAACCGGTCGCTCGACATCATGCAGTCGGCGCTGTCCCGGTTCCAGCTGGCGGCCTATCCGCCCGACATCCTCGTGGAGGTCCCGCGCACCGCGTGCCGAAGTCTCGACTTCCACAAGGCGGCCGAGATGATCGCGCTGGGGCGCGCACTCGCCGAGGACGCCCTCGATCGTGCCGGTATCGCGGCCTCCGCCCCCACCGGTCCGAGGCCCGAGATCTCTGTCGACTCGTCACCGGACGAGCCCGGCTCGCCTTGACTGCTACCGAGCAGCGGCGACCGGCCGGTGTGTTTCGTACATCCGGAGAGCGACGATCAGCGCGGAGGTTGCGCTGACGGCCGCAGCGACTCCGACGGCGGCGTGCAGACCCATCAGGTCGGCGACGATCCCGCCGAGGACTGCCCCGACCGCGTAGCCGAGATCGCGCCAGACGCGGTAGACGCCGACGGCCCTGCCTCGCCAGACCGGGTGGCGACGTCGCCGATCACGGCCAGCAGGGTGGGATAGACCATGGCGGTGCCCGCGCCCAGCAGTACGGTGCCGGTCGCCCAGCCCGCGAATGCGTCGCTCAGCGCGATGACCGCCAGGGCGGCGGCCTGTGTGGCCATTCCCGCGGTGATCAGGTGCTTCCGGCCGATCCGGTCCGAAAGGGCTCCGGTGACCAATTGTCCCGCGCCCCACACTCCTGGATAAAGGGCGAACAGCAGGCCGATCTGTGCAACGGCGAGATCCGCGGTGGCGAACAACAGGGGAAACAATCCCCCTGAGAGACCGAAATTGAGGTTGTTGACCAGTCCCGCCTGACTCGCCGAGGACAGAGCGGGTTCCCGAAGACTGGTCTGGGCCACGATCTCACGGTCGGTCAGGTCGGCGTGAAGGTGATCGTGGATCCCGTCGGCGCGGGCCACATGGTGCCCGGCGTCGAGCAGTGCGTGATCCCGAGTTTCCTTCACGAAGAAACCCGACAACACCAACGCCAGGGCTGTGTACGCGAGCCCCAACAGGAAGGGTGCCGGGCGCAGACCGAATTGCTCGGCCAGGTGACCGGCGAACAGTGATGTCACGGCGACAGCGCCGTAACCTGCAGCTTCGTTGAGTCCCATGGCCAGACCGCGCCGGGCCGGACCGACCAGATCGATCTTCATCACCACGGTCGTCGACCAGGTGAGCCCCTGGTTGATACCCAACAGTACGTTCGCGGCTACCACCCACCACCAGTCGGTGGCGAGAATCAGCATGAGAGGTACCGGCAGGGCGAACAACCATCCCACCAGCAGCACGGGTTTGCGTCCGTAGCGGTCGGAGAAGGTCCCGGCAAAGTAGTTCGCGGCGGCTTGGTGATCCCGAAGGCGGTCACGTAGGTGAAAATGAATGTGTAACCGCTCAGCCCGAATTCGTTCTCGGCAAGCAGCGGCAGCACGGCCTGTTGCTGACCGACCATGCCTCCCACCAGGGCGTTGACCACCACCAACAGGGTGAACTGCGCGGCGTTGGCCCGCAGGCCCAGCACCGGAGGCCGGGGCGTGGCCTGGGGCTCACGTCCCGGCCTCCGGGTCGGGACCGACGGCTACGGCCGGTTCCGGTTCGGACACCGTCTCCATGGTTGTGACCGAGGTCAGCGACGGAAGAGCGAACGCACGCTTCGACGCTCGGCGCGGGCCGGGACGGTGTCCTGACCGCAGGTGCAGC
The DNA here is from genome assembly GCA_001017865.1 of Rhodococcus sp. IITR03. The sequence continues at coordinate 9,073 of LATQ01000341.1, read as the reverse complement.
GATCGGCGGCGGGCACGGAACGCAAGACGGCGTCGACATGCTGTCCGCATCCGCCCCATCCGGTCTTTCCGCAGTTCGGGCAGGCGACGGGGTAACACATGAGAGTCCTCCTCGATGAGAGTTCGCTACGGACCCGGCGAAGGGTCAGGAGCGGGAGGCTGCGCGTTGTTCGGCAACCTGGTCGTGGATCTCGGTCATATCGAGGGCCTCGATCCGGGTGATCAGGTCCTCGAGAGCCGGTGCCGGCAACGCGCCGGGCTGTGAGTAGACGAGCACACCTTCTCGGAATGCCATGATCGTCGGAATCGAGCGGATGTTCGCCATGGCGGCGAGCTGCTGCTCGGCCTCGGTGTCGACCTTGGCATGCACGATCTCGGGGTGTACCTGCGACGACTTGTCGAAGACAGGGGCGAAGGCACGGCACGGGCCGCACCACGACGCCCAGAAGTCGACGAGCACGATATCGTTGCCGACGATGGTGGATTCGAAGTCCGCCATCGTGAGGTTCTTCGTCGTCATCGTTTCCGTTCCTTTCTCCGGGCCGGAATGATCAGGCAGGGACGTGAGATTCGGCCCACGCGTTGTAGCCGCCGAGCAGGTCCGTGACGTTCTCGAAGCCCTGGGCCCGCAGCAGCGAAGCCGCCACGCTCGAACGCCATCCACCGGCACAGTGCACCACGATCGGCTTGCCGGCGGGAACCTGGTCCAGGCGGGCGCGCAACTGCGCCAACGGAATAGGAACCGATCCGGGAATAGCGCCGGATTCGCGTTCACCGGGGTTGCGGATGTCGACGAGGGTGACCGCATCGTCGGCGAGCAAGCGGTCGAGTTCCTCGACCGTCGTGCGTCGGGCGGTCTCGATCAGATCCCTCAGTTCGGCGGGGAAGACACCGTCGCGATCGACGTTCAGATAACCTGCCGCACCATCGGATCCGATTCGCGCCAGGCGCACCGCGGCGTCCTGCTCCTCACCGGGATAGGTGATCAGCACGATCTTCTCGCCGACCTCGGCGACCATGCCGCCGGTCTCGGCGAAACGCCCGTCGAATCCGACGTTGACCGAGCCGCGCAGATGCCCAGCGGCGAAATCGTCGACGCTTCTCGCATCGAGAACACGCGTGCCGGCGACGAGTTCGGCCTTCACCTGCTCCGGCGTCAACTCGGGAATCGTGCGGTCCTGCACCAGGAGCGGATGCATCCGCTTGTTCATCGCGGCGTCGACCGAGAAGTACGACGGGGCGGCCGGCTGCCCTTCGGTGACCAGGGCGACGAAGTCGTCCTCGCTCATGGGCTGCACGGACGGATTCGTGGCGCGCTGCTCGCCGATGGTCGAGGTCAGATCGGTCGACAGGTTCTTTCCACACGACGAACCGGCACCGTGAGCAGGCATGACGACGACCTCGTCGGGCAGCGTCAGCAGCTTCTCGTGCACGGTGCGGTACATCGCCCGGGCCAGATCGCCGGTCGAGCCGTCGCCGAGGTTGACCAGGTCCGGGCGTCCGACGTCGCCGATGAACAGGGAGTCGCCGGTGAGCACCGCGGTCGGGACGGCGCCGGGGTGTTCGCGCACCAGCACCGAGATCGATTCCCAGGTGTGGCCCGGGGTGGACAGGATTTCGAGTTCGACCTCGCCGAGGGAGAGCTTCTCGCCGTCGCGCAACCGCCGGATCGGGTAGTCGGTCTCGGCGGCTTCACCGAATCCGATCCACGCACCTGTGGCGTCGACCAGTTCGAGGTGGCCGGAGACGAAGTCGGCGTGGAAGTGGGTGTTGATCACACCTTCGATGGTCAGCCCGTACTTCTTTGCGTCGGACAGGTATTCGGTGATGTCGCGGCGGGGGTCGACCACGACCGCCCTGCCGGCGCTCTCGTCGCCGATGAGGTAGGACGCGTGGGAGAGGCACTCGATGTAGTACTGCTCGAGAATCATGGATTCCTCCGTTGCTGGATCCGGGTGATGTTCCGGCGATGTAGACATCGTGGCATATACCCCTAGGGTATGTCAAGTACCCCCTGGGGTATCCGGGTTCGATTTCCCGGCAGCGCAGGATCGAGCAGGGAGTTACCGATGGAGAATCCGGAAGCCGATACCGCCGCCCTGCGACGCCTGCGCCGAGCACAAGGCCAGCTCACCGCGGTTATCACGATGCTCGAAACCGACCGCGATCTGCGCGAGGTGGTCATCCAGCTCGCAGCGACATCCCACGCGCTGCATCGCGCCGGATTCAAGATCATCTCGGAACGGCTCCGCCGATGCATCCTCGACGAACAGGACGCCGCCTGCGACGACCGCATCACCGAGAAGGAACTCGAGGGGTTGTTCCTCGGCCTCGCCTGAGTTCACACGACAACACTCACTCCTTGCATATACCCCCGGGGTATGTGTACGATAGTCGAAGAATACCCCCTGGGGCACTTCTATCAGCCCCATCCGATTCCCTGATCGAAAGGCCATTCATGATCGAGTCTGCTGTCACCGTCGACCCGAACTCCTTGCACGCGTCGATCGACTCCGGCAAGAACGTGCGGATCATCGACGTCCGGACTCCGGGCGAGTTCGAATCCGTGCACATTCCCGGCGCCTACAACGTCCCCCTGGACCTGTTGCGCGAGCACCGCGACGAGTTCTGTGCCCATTTCGACGAGAACGTCGTGCTGGTATGCAGATCCGGACAGCGTGCCGGTCAAGCCGAAGAGACCCTGCGCGACGCAGGATTGTTCAACCTCCACATCCTCGCCGGCGGCATGCTCGGCTGGGAATCGGCCGGCCTGCCCGTCAACCGCGGCGCCGAACGCTGGGATCTCGAACGCCAGGTCCGGCTCGTCGCCGGTTCGCTCGTGCTGACCTCGGTTCTCGGCAGCATCGCCGTGCCGAAGCTCAAGTGGCTCGCCGCCGGAATCGGCGGTGGGTTGACCTTCGCCGCACTGTCGAACACCTGCGCGATGGGCATGCTGCTGTCCAAGCTGCCCTACAACCGCGGCGCCTCGTGTGATGCCCAGAGCATCGTCGCGCAGCTGGTCCGGTCGAATACAGAACGCGCCGAGAGGAACTGATCATGATCGCGTTGACCGTAGCTCTGGCAGTGCTCGTCGGTGTCACCCTCGGACTGCTCGGTGGCGGGGGCTCGATTCTCACCGTCCCGCTACTCGCTTACGTCGCAGGCATGGACGCCAAGGAAGCGATTGCCACTTCGCTGCTGGTCGTGGGTGTCACCAGCGCGGTCGGCGCGATCTCCCACGCACGTGCCGGCCGCGTGCAGTGGCGCACCGGAATCCTGTTCGGCCTGGCAGGCATGGTCGGCGCCTACGGCGGTGGTCTGCTCTCACGCTTCATCCCGGGCACCGTCCTGCTGCTCGGCTTCGCCGTGATGATGATCGCCACGGCGATCGCGATGCTCCGCGGCCGCAAGAACAAAGCCGCGGCCGACGAGGGCGAGCGCGCGATGCCCGTCGGCAAGATCCTGCTCGACGGTGTGGTCGTCGGTCTGGTCACCGGCCTCGTCGGCGCCGGCGGCGGCTTCCTCGTCGTCCCGGCTCTGGCACTGCTCGGCGGCCTGCCGATGCCGGTCGCCGTCGGTACCTCGCTGATCGTGATCGCCATGAAGTCCTTCGCCGGACTCGGCGGCTACCTGTCCACAGTGCAGATCGACTGGCGTCTGGCGGCGATGGTCACCGGTGCCGCCGTCGTGGGCAGCCTCATCGGCGGCCGCCTGACCTCACTGGTCGATCCGGACACCCTGCGCAAGAGCTTCGGCTGGTTCGTCCTGATCATGTCCTCCGTCATCCTCGCCCAGGAGATCCACCCCGGCGTCGGCATCGCCGCGGCGGCACTCACCGTCGTTGCCGCCGGCGCCACCTACGCCTGCAACCGCAGGGAGCACTGCCCGCTGCAACGACTCGGAGGGCGCCCTCGCGCCGCCGTGGCGGCGGGCTGAGCGGAAGAGTCGGAAGTACTCACCCATTCTCGACAGACCCGAACCGAGGAGTTCACCATGCACGAAGTCGACACTGCCGCTCTGATCCAGGCGTGGGAGTCCGGAGCTCCGGTGCTCGATGTCCGCGAGGACTACGAGTACATCCAGGGCCACGTTCCCGGCGCCCAATTGATTCCCCTCCCCGAACTGTCCGCCCGTGTGGGCGAGGTATCTCCGGGAGAGACCGTCTACGTCATCTGTGCATCGGGAAACCGGAGCAAGCGCGGAGCGAGATCCTCGAATCGGCCGGACGGCCCGCGGTATCCGTTGCCGGCGGAACGAGAGCGTGGGTGACTGCGGGCCGAGAGGTCCGGCGCGGCCCCACCGCCTGAGCATCGGTCGCACAACTCACACTCCGACCAGATACCCCGGGGGTACACTGGTCTACAGAACTAGGAAAGGACGCCTCCATGGTCGGCGACGAAGACAGCATCGCACTGGTACTCAACCGGCTGCGCCGCGCGCAGGGTCAGCTCGGCGGAGTGATCGCGATGATCGAACAGGGTCGTGACTGCAAGGATGTCGTAACCCAGCTCGCCGCGGTCTCCCGCGCTCTGGACCGCGCCGGATTCAAGATTGTGGCGAGCGGTTTGCGGGAATGCCTCACCGAGACGGCCCAGGACGGCAAGGAGCCGATGTCCGAGGCCGAACTCGAGAAGCTCTTCCTCGCCCTGGCTTGACACCTCCCATCCGAGAGAAAGCAGGACACCCATGACACTCGCACTCTCGACCACCCTGCATACCTCGTTCGACGATGCGGTCGAACGCACCCGCAAGGCACTGGCCGGGCAGGGATTCGGCATTCTCACCGAGATCGACATGAAGGCCACCCTGAAGGCCAAGCTCGGTGAGGAGCTGGAGGATTACATGATCCTCGGTGCATGCAATCCGCCGCTCGCCCACCGGGCGGTGACGGTCGATCGGCAGATCGGGCTCTTGCTCCCCTGCAACGTCGTGGTCCGCACCGACCCCGAGGATCCCGACACCGTGGTGGTCGACGCGATGAACCCACAGATGATGGTGCAGGTCGCCGATCAGCCGGGACTCGCGGAGGTCGCCGACGACGCCACCACCGCTTTGCAGGCCGCCATCGATTCCTTGAAGGCGGATACGGCACAGAACTGAAGCGACACCACGAGGGCCGGCACGGCGACTGTGCCGGCCCTCGCCCCGAACGGGTCAGGGATAGTTGGGATTGTTGTATTCGGGGATCTCGATGCTGATCGGGCGCAGTTCCGACATGTACAGCAGGACGAACTGGCGCAGCAGTTCGTCGAACGTCCAGTAGGCATCCGGCGCCAGCGGAAGCGGCAGCAGGCCTTCGCGTACCGCGATGAACGGACCCCACGCGACGTCGAGCAGTGTGCCCCAGACGGGTTCGCGTGGAATGTTGAGCCAGTCGGCGATCTCGTCGCCGAGCGCGAACCGTGTCAGCGCCCCGAGGATGGGGCGGGTCAGGAGCGTGAAGTCGAGACCCTTACCGAGGTCGAGCAGCATATCGGCGAGCTTCACACCCTCGGGCGTGGGCGCGAGGATCGGATCGAGCGCTTCCTGCGCCTGGGATTCGGCGTCGTCCCAGGTGGCCGGGATGTACTGATCCTCGATACCGAGCATGTGCGCGCTGACCTGCCACGAGTGGAGAAATCCGTCGGCCTCCGCAGCCGGGATCGGAACCTTCCACTCCTTCAACGTGCGCATCACGCTGGTGGGCAGGCTGTGCCAGGTGACCATCATGTCGTGCTGGCTGATCGGCACATCCTCGGGCGCCATGTTGGACCAGTGCGACGATTGCGGGAGCAGATGGCGCACGGCGGCATGGACGAGCCTGGTCTTGACGGACGTGACGATCATTTCACCGTCGCCAGATACGCGTTGCGAGAACCGATGTCGTACCCGAGTTTCGCCGTCTTCGAGATGCGGCCCTTCATGTTGGCGCCGCCCTTGGAATAGTAGACGGCCAGTGCTTCCTTCGGGATGACCGTGCTCATCATCCCGCTCACGAATCCGTACAGGACACCGAGATACAGCCCGCGCTTCTCGTTGAACCGGACGGCCGTCTCGAGTTTCGCCGGATCGGCCCAGGACGGAAGCTGCCGGGCGTGTTCCATGAAATCGCGCAGGTCGTTCGGAAGCCCTTCGGGCAACGGCTGGGAGTTCTTCTTCCAGGTGCGCAGCAGCTCGTTGACCCTCGGTACGTCGCCGCGCTCGAGCAACGAGGCGACGAGCGGGTCGGCCTCGGCGTCCCATACCTGTCGCGGATCGGCACCGCTCCCCGTACCCGGTATCGACCCTGCCGGCGACCACCTCCAGGGTCGGGCCTGGGCCGGTGTCGCCACCGCGAACGCCCCCAGCGCGCCAAGGAGGCCACCGGTTTTCAGAACGTCGCGCCTGCTCGGATTATCCATACTGTCGCTCCCCTACGACTCGTGGATGTAGCAATGAAACATCCGGAGTTTCTCTGTAACATGGAACCACACCGTGGCTCGGGTCACAATGAATCGTGAAATGTCACTGCTCGGGATGGTCGGCGACAGGACCGGAACGGTAAACTCTGCACTTCGAGGAGGACATGTGGATTCTGCGTCGCCGATTTTCCGAGCGGTCTCACCCGCCTCTCCACCGCCCCCTGCCGAATCGGCGTCGTTGCTGGAACGTGCTTTTCAGGACGCACTTCTCCTTCCGGACGAATCCGTCATGGGTACCGAGATCGACGAGACCCGCGTGCGCCTGCTCGATGCCGCCTACGAACAGTTCTGCCGCACCGGCATCCAACGCTCCTCGATGGAGGAGATCGCCCGCCGTGCGAAGCTGTCGCGAATCACCTTGTACCGCAAGTTCGAATCGAAGGACGCCCTCGTCGACGAGGTCATCCTTCGCGAGTTCCGCCGCTACTTCCTGCGTTTCCTCGAGGACATCGCCCAGGCCGACACCGTGGCGGACCGGGTGGTCCTCGGATTCGTCAGCGCGCTGCGTGTCATCCGCACCAACAGGCTGATCGGCAATCTGCTCGAGACCGAACCGGTGCTGTTCGCAGGTGCGATCGGGGGCGACGACGGAACGATGCTCGCCGCCGTCCGCCGGTTCGTCGCGGGGCAGTTGCAGCGTGAACAACGCGCCGGAACGGTCGCCGCCGATCTGAACACCGACCTCGTGGCCGAGATGCTCGTCCGCATCTCGCGTCGTTCCTCACCACACCGAGCCAGGTCGTCGACATCGACGACGACGAGGCTCTCGCCTCGATCGCCCGGCAGTTCCTCGTTCCGATGGTGCTGCCGGACTACGGTTCGACGCGATAGTACCGGCCTTCTTCGTCCAATCGCGTACGCAGTGCTTCCAGCACCGGCCGCTGCCCCTTGTGCAGTTTCGTCTCGGCGTCCGCCGCGACGATCCAGCGCGCATCGTCGACCTCCGGGATCGTGATCCGCTTACCGGACTTCGGCGGCCATTCGACCTCGCACGTGTTGCTTTCGGCGAATTCCAACTCGTCCGTCGTCTCCCCCGCGTAGATGCTGACGATCTTTCCGGACGACTGCCGGTAGCGACCGAGCAACGACAGCGGCACGTCCGGCGGTTCGATCCCGCACTCCTCGGTGAACTCGCGCAGGGCGACCTCCCTGGGGTCCTCCTCCGGGCCGTACTCCCCCTTCGGCACCGACCAGGCCGCTTCGTCCTTCCCCTTCCAGAACGGGCCGCCGGGGTGGACGAGCCACACGCTGAGCAGACCTGTGTCGTCGACGCGGTAGAACATCAGACCTGCGCTGGTGACGGCCATCATCGCTCCTGTATTCCTGCGACAGGCTGACGCAGAATGGCTTTCAGCTTCTCCGGGGCCGCGCGACGAGGGTCGGACAGGTAGATCTCGTGGTGGTCGCCGGCGAACGTCACCCCTCGTTCGGGCATCACCTGCGTGTGCAGGTGATGCAGGACGGGGCCTTCGTCGTCGTACGGTCCGATGTGCAGGATCTGCAGTGCCCTGCCCTCCGTCATCCGGAACGGCTGCACACGCGACAGGGACGGGAGCGGCTTCTTCTTCGCCCCGGCTTGTCGCCCGCAGCCTCGATCGCGTCGTCCACCATGTCGTCGGTGATCCAGGGAGGCTGCGCGATGAGCATGCGCCACGACCAGGAGTTCTTGTCCCGCGTGAGGAAGGTGGTCATGTCCTCGCTCCACCACAGACCTTCGAGAGGTCCGACGACGAAATCCCGGCCGAGTTCCTTCTTGGAGGTGAATTTCAGGGTGTACGCCACCGCGTAGAGGGCCTCGACGGCATCGGCGTACTCCTCGGAACCGTTCGGATCACCCTTGCCGTCCACGGCGAGGTAACCGAACTCGGGGACGTGCACCTCGACGAAATCCTCGGTCGAGCACGAGTACAGCTCGCGGTACTCACGCTTGATGTCGTATTTGTCCACGGCGCCCCTTCCGTTCGAGGACGAGAATAAGCGTCCGATGGCATCCGTACGGGCGATCGACACCCCTTCGCCCCGGGGCCGATCGCGTCTAGCATCGTCCCCATGCTCGACGAGAGCACCCAGAAGACATTCGAGGAGAACCGCACCCACCTGCTGTCGGTGGCGTACCGACTCACCGGCAGCATCGCCGACGCCGAGGACGCCGTGCAGGACGCATGGCTGCGACTCGCGGGCGCGGACGTCTCCGAGGTGCGCGACCTGCGTGCCTGGCTGACGACCGTCGTGGGACGGTTGTGCCTCGACAGACTGCGCTCGGCCGCGGTGCGCCGCGAGACCTACGTGGCCAGTGGCTACCCGAACCCGTCGTGGCGCCCCTCGGCTCCCCCCGCTCCCCCCGGACCCGCTCGACGAGATCGTGCGCGACGAGGACAACCGGCTGGCCGCGCTCGTCGTCCTCGACAACCTGACACCGGCCCAGCGCGTCGCGTTCGTGCTCCACGACGCGTTCGACATCCCGTTCGACGACATCGCCCGCATCCTCGGCGTCGCCACCTCGACCGCGCGCCAGCTGCCTCCCGCGCTCGCCGCACGGTCTCGGCCGTTCCACCGCCGAGTTCACCGGCCGAACACGAGGAGGCCGTCGCGCGGCTCGTCGCGGCCTTCGCGGGCGCCGACCTCGACGCCGTC
>LATQ01000209.1 GCA_001017865.1 Rhodococcus sp. IITR03 | reverse complement strand
CCGGCGCTGCGCGCGGCGTTCCCGCCGCCGGGACGGGCAGCGTGCAGTTCATCCCCACCACGTGGAAGGTGCCGTTCACCGTCGCCGACACCAGTGACGACCCCGACCCCGACCGACGCCGCCCGCGCAGCTGCTCGCCCTCGATCGGCGCACCCGCTTCGACACCGAGACCGCGCCGCTGCTGCGCGCGACCGTCGTGCACACCGCCCGGCGCACCTGCTGGCATTGACGAATCATCATCTGCTGCTCGACGGCTGGTCCACCCCGGTGCTGATCCGGGAACTGCTGATGCTCTACGCCACCGACGCGGACCAGCGGGCACTGCCGCCGGCACCGCACTACGGCAGCTACCTCACCTGGCTCGCCGACCGTGACCCGCAGGCCTCCCTCGACGCTACCGCCGCGCCCTCGCGGGGGTGGACGAGCCGACCCTGCTCGCCCCGCAGCACCGGCCCGGCACCACCGCCGGGATCTCCGAGGACCTCGACCTGGACCTGGACACCGGCCTGTCGGTGCGGCTGCACGACACCGCCACCGCCCGCGGCGTCACCGTCAACACCCTGGTGCAGACCGCCTGGGGTGTGGTGCTCGGCGCGCTCACCGGCCGCACCGATGTGGTGTTCGGCGCGACCGTCTCCGGGCGGCCGCCGCAGATCCCCGGCATCGAGGCGATGGTCGGGTTGTTCATCAACACCGTCCCGGTGCGCATCACCGTGCGGCCCGGCGACACCGTCGGCGGCTCGTCGACCGGGTGCAGGCCGAACAGGTCGCGCTGCTCGATCACCACCATCTCGACCTGGGCACCTCGACCGGCATCTCGGGGCCGCGGTGCGGTTCGACACCCTCACCGTCTTCGAGTCGTATCCGGTCGAACGCGCCGGCCTCGACCGCGACACCGACCTCGGTGGCATGCGGGTCGCCGACATCACCGGCCGCGACGCCGCGCACTACCCCCTGTCGGTGGTCGTGCACACCGACACCGCGGTGCACCTGCGCATGAAGTACCTGCCGGAGGTCTTCGACGGCGACGCCGTCACCGCGATCGCCGCACGCATCACCGCCGTGCTCGACGCCCTGACCGGCGACCCGGCCGCCCGATCACCACGCTGCCGGCGCTCACCACCGCCGAGCAGG
>LATQ01000618.1 GCA_001017865.1 Rhodococcus sp. IITR03 | reverse complement strand
GGGAAGGGAGAGCGTTCGTGATCGACAACGACGACATGCTGCACCGCGTGGACCGCCACTATCTCGGCCCGACCGGCTTCACGCTGCCTGTCCGGCTGCGCTACGGGGCGGTCGGGCTCGGCGCCGTCATCACCGCCACGGTGTTCGTCGTCGCACGCGCGATCGTGCACGTGCCACTCGGTTTCCAGTCCCTGGTGCTGATCGTCGGGATCGGTGTGGTGATCACCGCGAAGGTCACGAAGTACGTCAACGCCGACCGCCCCTTGCGCTCGGTGATCACCGCGGCGTGGAACGACCTGACCGCGCCGCGCCCACCCAAGCCGGGGCAGACCGTCGTGCTCCGCATCCCCGCGGCCTTCCACACCGCGCGCAGTACCGGCGCCGCTATGTCGAACGAAGGGAACTCCACCGATGCGTTCGCAGCCTGACACCGACATCGCCGCGCTGTTCGACCCGAACTTCGACGCACCCGAACCGGCCGTGGTGCCGCCGGGTGCGTTGCCGCCGTCGTGGGCCGCCGCGATCGCCGCCCATCGCACCGACTCCCCCACCACGTCGACCGTTTCCCCTGCGTCGCCGTTGGCGTGGTCCCAGGTGCCCGACAGCAGCATCACCGCGCACCCGCTGCAGAGGCCGCGCCGACCACTGCAGTCGACGCAGATGTATCGGCTGGCAAGCGCACGCGTGGACGCCCGAAGCGCGGCACGAAGACCGGCACCGACGCGGAGTTCACCCGCCAGTCGAAGGCGGCGGCCACACGCGCCGAGCGCGCGCGCAAGGCGGTGCGTCTGCAGCTGGTCGGGGTGGAAGGCAACATCACCCGTACCCGCACCCAGTCCACCGCGTGGTTCGTTCAGCCCCCGGGGCCGTGGAACATGCGCCCGGTCGGCCGCCAGCGCCGCTACATCCAAAACGAGGCGCTAATACTGGCGAACCTCGCCGAAGCCGGCGTGACCGGTCTGCATCGCCGGCTGGTGCGCACCCCGTGGCCGGTGCGCGCATGGGCGCACGCCCACGACGGGTGGGCCGAACCGATCCCGGATGTTCCCGGTGCGTTGTCGTGGTCGGACTACCTGCGCGGTCAGCAGCACGCGATGCTGTGGGCAACCCCACCCTCAAAGGCCGCTACTGGGGCAT
>LATQ01000616.1 GCA_001017865.1 Rhodococcus sp. IITR03 | reverse complement strand
GAGTGCGATGTCGGCGAGCAACGCCAGGCTCATGCCGGCGCTGCGGCCCAGCCGTGCACGGCGGCGACGACCGGCACGGCCGCCTTCTCCAGTTCGCGCACGAAGTCGTGGAAGAGGTTCGCGATCTCGAGCAGGTGGGCGCCGCGGTCCTCGGCCGCGGCGAATCCGTGGACGTTGCCGCCCGCGCAGAAGTTCGCACCCTCACCGACGAGCAGCACGGCGCCGATCTCGGTGCCTGCCGCGCGCAGGGCCGCGATGCCCTGCTCCATCTGCGGGGGACAGGGAGGTGCCGTGTTCGGAGGTCGCCACGGCGATCCGCAGGACGCGGTCCTCCACACTCACCAGTGAACGGAGAGAGTCGCTGTCGGGGAAGGAAACTTGGTTCTCGGTCATTCCCGCACGATATCCGGCCGAGGGATCGAACGGCGAAGGCCCCCTGCGCAATCAGCGCAGGGGGCCTTCGCTACGACTCGACCGGGAATCAGCCGCGGACGACCTTGCCGGCCTTGAGGCAGGAGGTGCACACGTTCATCTTGCGGGTGTTGCCCGGTGCAACCTGAGCGCGCACGCTCTGGATGTTCGGGTTCCAGCGACGGTTGGTACGCCGGTGCGAGTGCGAGACCGACTTCCCGAAGCCGGGGCCCTTGGCGCATACGTCGCAGACGGCAGCCATGTCGCGAACTCCTTGTGTCTAGTGGATAGATCTTCTGTCTGTTGTTTCGCCTTGCGAACACGGGGAACGAGCCGCCCGTGCGAGGCAACCCGGCAAGCTTAGCGAACTCGAGGGCGGTTGGCCAAACCGGACGGTGCGCCGGGTCGCGGCTAACCTGTTCGCCAGGGCTCGGCACCGTGCGCAACGGTACCGATCGTAGAGGTGGACGATGCCCGTAGGACGAGGCGAAGGGGGTGGAATCGTTGCTCGGAGCCGAGGACACGGTGGACGGGCGGGCGCTGCGCCGGTGGGTCGAGTTCGGTGTGGAAGCGCTCGAACAGCGCCGAGCGGAGATCAACTCGCTCAACGTCTTCCCGGTGCCCGACGGGGACACCGGAAACAATCTGCTGATCACCCTGCAGGCCGCGGCGGCCCGGATCGGCGGGCCCGTGGACGGCGCGCTCACCGCATCCGACGTCGCCGAAGG
>LATQ01000615.1 GCA_001017865.1 Rhodococcus sp. IITR03 | reverse complement strand
CTCGCCCATGATCGGCCGCTTCGTCCGGTCGCGGTCGCCGCCGCACCGACGACGACGGCGATTCGTCCCTCGGTCGCGGCGCGCAGGTTCCGATGACCGCTTCGAGCGCGGCGGGCTTGTGGGCGTAGTCGACGACGGCGAGGAAGTCCTGTCCGCGCTCGACCCGTTCGACCCGGCCGCACCGCGACATCGGCGATACCGCGGATCGTGGCGTCGATGTCGGCACCCACCTCGGCGCAGAGCGCCACGGCGAGAGCGGCGTTGGTGACGTTGTAGCGGCCCGGCAGGCCGACGGTGGCGCGGCGGGCGATCCCGTCCGGACCGGTCAGGGTGAACTGCTGCACGCCCGTCTCGTCGGGGACCTCGTCGGTGACCGTCCAGTCGGCAGCGACGGCACCGGCGCCGCCGGCGTCACCTGTGCACGGTCGTCACCTGTGCACGGTCGGCACGTGTGGTGACTGTGCGGACGGCGGTCGCGTCGTCGCGGCCGGCCGATGCGACCTCGGCCATGCGGCGTCCCCCGCGTCGTCGGTGCACACCACCGCTCGGTGGGCCCGGACCGGCGAGTCCTCGGCGAACAGCCGGGCCTTCGCGCCGAAGTAGTCGTCGAGGTCCTTGTGGAAGTCGAGATGGTCCTGGGAGAGGTTGGTGAACCCGCCGACTGCGAACTCGGTGGCGTCCACGCGACCGAGCGCGAGGGCGTGGCTGGAGACCTCCATCACGACCGTGTCGACACCGCGTTCGCGCATGACGGCGAACAGGGCGTGCAGCTGCGGCGCCTCGGGGGTCGTGAGGGTGCTCGGCACGCGGATCCCCTCGATCCGGGTCTCCACCGTGCCGACGAGACCCACGACGCGTCCGGCCGCGACCAGGCCGGCCTCGACGAGATAGGACGTCGTGGTCTTGCCGGACGTGCCCGTGATGCCGATGACCTGCATGCTCCGGGAGGGGTGTCCGTAGACGGTGGCCGACGCCGCCCCCAGCGCCGCACGCGGCTCGGGATGGACGAGGACCGCAACCGGATCCGAGGTGGCCTCGGCGACGAGATCGCGACCGGCCTCGTCGGTCAGCACGGCGACCGCCCCGCGCTCGAGTGCGGTTCCTGCGAAGGAGGCGCCGTGGATGCGGGCGCCGGGCAGCGCGGCGAAGAC
>LATQ01000614.1 GCA_001017865.1 Rhodococcus sp. IITR03 | reverse complement strand
CGCGTCCGTCCACCCGGAGCGACGAGGACGGCGCAGGACGTCACGATCGCCAGCAGGGCACCGGTCGGGGTCAGCCCGCAGCGGCCAGGCAGACCGCGAGCGACACCCACCCGCCGCGTCTCCGTCGCCGGATCGCGACGGCCGCACAGATCGTCCACGGCAGCGCGGCGTACCCGGCGAGCAGACTCCAGTGCCCCTGCAGCAGCCGCTCGGCGACATAGGGATTCCAGATCGCGACCGTTGCCGCGCGACGAGCCGGCGCCGGTTCCACTCGCCGGCAGCACCACCGCGACCAGCCGTGCCGCGCCCCATCCCGCGGCCCACAACGACGCGACGAGCAGCGCCGTGACCGCGACACCACCGTCGACGACGGTGCTCACCCACGCCAGCAGGGCATCCTGCGGCACCGCGCGGGCGGCGGCGTCGGACAGACCGAGGGCGGAATCGGTGAGGAACGATCGGGGAGTGCTCACCGCGTCACGGAAGAGCAGGTAGCCGGGGGCGACGAGGAACGGACCGAGCACCGCGACCGCCAGGACGAGGGACCAGACCGCCGGGAGAGCCGCCGTCGTGGACATGCGGGACGACTCCGGGCGGGACATGGCGGCAGAATACGGTGTCGTTCCGGATGGGAGGATGAGCGGATGCCGCGAACACCCCGACCCGCGTCGGAGGGTGCCGAGACCACCCGTGGTTCGGCGACAGGAACCGCCGTCGCCGGCATGACACTGGTGACGGTCGGCGCGATGACCGCGAACCTCGCGTCCTATCTGTTGCACCTGCCGGCGGGACGCTGGCTCGGTCCCGCCGGATACGGCGAATTCGCGAGCCTGCTCGCCGCGCAGCTCGTCCTCGCCGGTGCCGGCACTGGCGTTGCAGACGGTCGTCGCCCGGGAGGCCGTGCACGGAACCGGCGCCGCGGCGCTGCGTCGTCTCGGTTACCGCTGCGCCGTGCTCGCCTTCGTCGTCGCGATGCTCCTCGTGCCCGTCGTGGCCTGGGCGCTGGACACGAGTATCGGGGGCGCGTTCGGGTCGCTCGTCACCGCGCCGCTGCTCGTCCTCCTCGCCGCCGAACAGGGTCTGCTGCAGGGGGAGGGGGCAGGGTTCGCGGCGCTCAGCGCCGTCCTGGCCGCCGCCGGCGTCGCGAAGGTGGT
>LATQ01000575.1 GCA_001017865.1 Rhodococcus sp. IITR03 | reverse complement strand
CCGCGGCCGCTTCCCCGCGACTGCTGCTCGTCGGCGGCACCGGAACCGGGAAGTCCGCCGTACTCGCCTCGCTCCGAACCGATCTCGCCGACACCCGCATCGTCGACGACGCACACCGCATGACCGCCACGGAACTGCAGGAGCTCGTCGACCACATCCGGGATGCACCGACGGGGATCGTCGTGGCCACCGAAGCCCGACCGCACCGAGCCGAGATGCGTTCGCTGACCGCAGCGTTCGCGGGACACGGGGCCGTGGTGGAACTGGTTCGTGGACGCCTCGCGAAATTGCCGGTCGGCGCGGCGTCGTTCGAGCTCCGCTCGCACCGCCCCAGGTCCGTGCCCTGCACCGCCTCACGGGCGGCGTACCGCATCTCGTCGACACCGCCTTCGAGGCCGTGCGAACGGAGGGTGATGTCCGGCGGGTCGTCGAGGAGGCGATCCGCCGGCAGCTCCTCGCGGATCTCGATCTCACCGCGGCCTGGCGCTCGTCGATCTCGGTGCCGCGCTCGATCCCGGCGAACTCGTCGCCGTACTCGACATCCCTGTCGAGCGTGCCCTCGACCTCGTCGATGCCGCTCGTGCGAGTGGCCTGCTCGGCACGGATGCCGCGAGCCTCACCACCGGGGCGAGCGGTGTGCCCGCCGGCGTCCTGGGGAGGCACAACCTGTTCGCCGTCGCGCGTCGTCTCCTCGCGACCCGCATCGATGCCGGAACGCTGACGCCGCATCTCGCCCGCGGTCTCGCGACGATCGGTCTCACCGACCCGCACCTCGCCGATCGGCTCGTCGCCTTCGCGGCCGACGCGCCACCGCGTGAAGCCGCCGAGCTCCTCGACGCTGCTGTACCCGCGGGAGCCGATCCAGCGACCCTTGCGGTGCGACGAGCCGAAGTCGCCTTCGCAGCAGGGGATCTCGAGCGAGCCGAACAGATCACCGACCGGTTGCTCGACCGCGCCGACACGGCGGACGTCGACGACCTGCGCGCCGCCACCCGGATCTCCGCGAGCATCGCCGCGCATCGTGCATGCTCGACCGCAGTGCCGACCTGTTCGAATGGCTCGGCCCGACCGGGTCGGTACTGACGCTCCCCTCGCCGCCACCGTGCTGCTCGCGCCGGTCGCCCTCGGCCGCAGAACATCTCCGCGTGCCGGCCACATCG
>LATQ01000612.1 GCA_001017865.1 Rhodococcus sp. IITR03 | reverse complement strand
CCCGCACCCGTGCGGGGTCGCCGAGAACAGATCCTCGGCGTCGCGCGGCTCGGGGGCAGCACGAGATAGCTCGGATGGGTCAGGCTCCACTTGTCGCGGAAGTACTTCACGGTGCCCGAGAACATCGCGCGCACGCCGGGCTTGATGTTGTGCTTGACCCGGTGCGGGTTGAAGAAGGTGACGTCGATGCTGTGGCGATCGGAGCGCAACCGCACCGCGAGGCGCTTGCCGGCGCGGGACTTCATCGGCACCTCCTGCGCCGACTCGACCCGCGCGATGATCGTGATGTGCTGGCCCTCCGCGGGCCGACTCTCGCCGAGCTCGCACCCTGGGTGGCGTAGCGGTGCGGATAGTGCCTCAGCAGATCCTCGACGGTGGTCATCCCGAACGCGTCGTGCAAGGCGTCCGCCGTCTTGCGGCCGAGGACATGATCGAGCCGGTCCGCGAGTGTCGCCACTGCCGTCCCTTCCGCTACTCCTGCGGTGGCCTCGCGGCGCACCGGCTACTCGACGCCGAGCTGCAGCAGGTCGCTGCGCTGACCGCCCTGGTAGACCACCACGTCGATCTCCGGGTGACGGCGATCGAGGTGAGCGGCCAGTTGCTCGACGAGTCCGTCGGGGGCGTCGGCGCCGACCAGCATCGTCACGAGCTCGCCGCCCGCGGCGAGAATCCTGTCGAGCAACGACGCTCCCGCTGTCACCAGATCATGCTCGATCACTACGACATCATGGCCGGCCAGTCCGAGACTGTCGCCGGGCTCGCACGTTCCGACCCAGGTCAGCGCACGTTCGTTCGCGTACCGCAGCGATCCCCAGCGCACGCACGACGCCGCCTCCGACATCGCGAAGGCGTCGTCGACGGTGGCGCGCATCGGATCGTGCACGGCCAACGAGGCCAGTCCCTGGACCACGGAGGAGGACGGCAGGAACATCACGTCGCGGTCGTCCCGCCCGCGCGCCGGCGCCACGGCGACGACGTCCTGCACGGGGTGGAGCGCACCGTTGGGCAGCACGAGGACGTCCCGGCTCGGCAGTTCCGGATCGCCTCGAGCAGTTCGTTCGGAGCGAGATCTCCTCGGCCCGCAGCACCCGGCACCTCCGCCTCGAACAGTTCGCCGCGCCCGTCGCGCCACCCACTCGCGAGGACGCCGGCTGCTCCGACGC
>LATQ01000220.1 GCA_001017865.1 Rhodococcus sp. IITR03 | reverse complement strand
TGCCGAGAGTGTGGTGTTGGCGGCGCGGCAGCGTCCGGAGCGGGTGCCGTTGTCGTTGGCGCAGCAACGCATGTGGTTCCTCAACCGGCTCGAACCGCATTCCGCCGTGAACAACATCCCTGTGGCCATTCGTCTTTCGGGACGTCTGGACGCCGATGCGCTGCAGGCGGCGGTCTCCGACGTGGTGGAACGTCACGAATCGCTCCGCACCGTCTACCCCGAGATCGACGGTGTCGGCTACCAGCAGGTGCTGCCTGCCGCGGACGCGGTCGTCGAGGTCCGTCCCGAGACCGTCGGGGCCCACGAGGTCCCGGCCCGGGTCGCCGAAGCGGTCACTACCGGTTTCGATGTGACGCAACAGGTTCCGATCCGAGTGCGCCTGTTGTCCGTGGCCCCGGACGAGCACGTGCTCGTCGTCGTGGTGCACCACATCTCCGCCGACGGCTACTCGATGGGACCGCTGACCCGCGACGTGGTGACGGCCTACGCCGCGCGTGTCGCGGGCGGAGAACCCGGATGGGCACCGCTCGAGGTGCAGTACGCGGACTACACACTCTGGCAGCGCGAGGTCCTCGGCGAGGAGTCCGACCCCGAGTCGCTCATGGCGCGCGAGACGGACTTCTGGACGCGGACCCTCGCGGATCTGCCCGAAGAGGCGACGCTGCCGTCCGATCGTCCCCGGCCGCCGTCGCGAGCTATCGGGGTGCCTCGCACCGCCTCACCCTCGGCGAGCGGGTCCGCGCAGCGATCGCCGATCTCGCCCGCCGCAGCGGCGCAACGGAATTCATGGTCGTCCACGCCGCGCTCGCCGTGCTTCTCGCCCGGCTCGGCGGTGACGACGACATCACTATCGGCACTCCCGTCGCCGGCCGCGGCGACGCCGCGCTCGACGATCTGGTGGGCATGTTCGTCAACACCCTGGTGCTGCGTACACCCGTCGAACCCGATGCGTCCTTCGGTGATTTCCTCGACTCGGTGCGCACGGCCGACCTCGAGGCGTTCACCCATGCCGACGTGCCGTTCGAGCGGCTCGTCGAGGTGCTCGATCCGCCTCGTTCGCAGGCGCGCCACCCGCTCTTCCAGGTGATGCTCACCTTCCAGAACATGCCGGTCTCGCAGCTGGAACTGCCCGAGCTGACCGTCTCCGGTATCGACTTCGACGCGCAGGTCGCCAAGTTCGATCTGCAGGTCACCGTCGCGGATGTCGTCGACGCCGCCGGCGATCCTTCCGGCCTCGTGGTGGAATTCAACTACGCCACCGAACTGTTCGATCATCAGACCGTCGCCGCTGTCGGAGAACGGTTCTCGCGGATCCTCGAGGCGGTCACCACCGATCCGCGCGTCGCGGTCGGCGACGTGCCGCTCGTCACCGACGGCGAACTCGACCGCATCCTCACCGAGTGGAACACGCTCGGCGAGTCCGTCCCGGTCGCCGAACCGGCCACGCTGGCTGCCCGTTTCGACGCGGCCGTCCGCGCGCACGCCGCGAATGCCGCGGTGACCCACGGGGAGACGACCCTCACGTACGCGAGCCGGCGGCCCGCGCGAACCGGATCGCACGCCGGCTCGTCGGCGCAGGCGTCGGACCGGGCACTCTCGTCGCGGTGGCCCTGCCGCGGACCGAGGACCTCGTGGTCGCTCTTACCGCGGTCGTGCTCTCCGGCGGCGCCTACCTGCCGATCGACACCGCTCACCCGCAGGACCGTGTGCGGTACATCCTCGACCAGGCGCGACCCCGCGTGATCCTCACCTCGGATGCACTCGGAGACGAGCCCGGAGCGGAGGCGTTGCGCGGCAGCGGAATCGAGATGCTCGACGTCGCCGCCGCACAAGACGACGCCTCGGTCTCGGCCGATCCGCTCACCGACGCCGACCGGATCGCGTCGCCGCAGCCGGACGATCTCGCGTATGTCATCTTCACCTCCGGTTCCACCGGTCACCCCAAGGGCGTCGCCGTCACCCACCGGAACGTGCTGACCCTGTTCGCCAACGCCGAGCCCCGCTTCGGCTTCGGCCCGGACGACGTGTGGACGCTGTTCCACTCCTACGCCTTCGACTTCTCGGTGTGGGAGCTGTGGGGACCGCTGCTGTACGGGGGCCGGCTCGTCGTCGTCGACTACCTCACCTCCCGGTCACCCGAGCTGTTCGCGCAGCTCGTGCGCCGCGAGGGCGTCACGGTGCTCAACCAGACGCCGTCGGCGTTCTACCAGTTCGACGAGGCCGATCGCACTCTCGCGGCCGACACGGCACCGCTCGCGCTGCGCTACGTCGTCTTCGGCGGTGAGGCACTCGACCCCGCCCGGCTCGCGGACTGGTTCGATCGTCACCCCGCCGGCCCACAACTGGTGAACATGTACGGCATCACCGAGACCACGGTGCACGTGTCGTACCAGCCCATCGACCGCGCCCTCGCGAAGGCCGGTGCCGCCAGCGCGATCGGACGGTCGCTTCCCGGACTGGACGCCTACGTCCTCGACCGGCGCCTGCATCCCGTGCCCGCCGGCGTGCCGGGCGAGCTGTACATCTCCGGCGACCAGCTATCCCGCGGATATCTCGGACGTCCCGACCTGACGGTCGCGCGCTTCGTCGCGAACCCCTTCGGTCGAGGTCGCCTCTACCGCACCGGCGACATCGCGCGGTGGAACGGTGAAGGCATCCTCGAATACGCGGGTCGCAGCGACTCGCAGGTCCAGCTCCGCGGCTTCCGCATCGAACTGGGCGAGATCGAGTCGCAGCTGCTGCAGGCTCCGGGTGTCGCACAGGCCGTCGCCATGGTCCGGGACGACGGACTCGGCGAACGTCTCGTCGGTTACGTCGTCGCCCGCACCGGTGAGACCGTCGACGCGGCCGCGGTGCGCGCGCACGCGTCCGAATTCCTCACGGGGTACATGGTTCCCGATGTGGTGACCGTGCTCGACGAACTCCCGCTCACGGTGAACGGCAAGCTCGACCGTCGCGCTCTCCCCGTGCCCCGCATCGACATCGACGCCGATCGTTTCCGCGAACCCGCCACCGAATCCGAACGGATCGTCGCGCAGGTCTGGAGCGAGGTACTGGGCATCGAACGCGTCGGCGCCGACGACTCGTTCTTCGACCTCGGCGGTAACTCCCTCGTCGCGACGCGGGTCGTCGCGCGCATCAACGAGGCGACCGGAGCGAGCCTGGCCATCCGGGAACTGTTCGAGGATCCCACCGTCGCGGGTCTGGCGGCGGCGCGCGTCGACGCCGGCGGGTCCGATCGGGCCGTGCCGGAGCTCGTCGCACGGCCGCGTCCCGATCGCATCCCCCTCTCGCTCGCGCAGCAGCGCATGTGGGTGCTCAACCAGCTCGACCCGGGCTCCGCGACCTACAACATCCCGCTCGCCATCCGGCTGCGGGGCGCACTCGACATCGATGCGCTGACCGCGGCGGTACGCGACGTCGTCGAGCGGCACGAGACGTTGCGCACCGTCTACACGCAGGACGAGCAGGGCCCGTTCCAGAAGATCCTGGATGCGGAGTCGATGCCGCCGCTCGAGGTGGTCCGCGTGGCCTCCGAGCAGGAGCTTTCGAGGCCGTGGTCGAGGTCGCCTCGCAGGGATTCGACGTGTCCTCCGAGCCGCCCGTACGTGGTCGCCTCGTCTCGATCTCCGCCGGCGGTAGTGCAGGTTCGGTCGTCTCCGACGATCATGTCCTCGCGCTCGTGGTGCACCACATCTCGGCCGACGGCGCCTCGCTCGTGCCGTTGGCCCGCGACCTCATGGAGGCCTACGTCGCCCGGCTGTCCGGTTCGCGACCCGACCGCCCCGCCGCTCGAGGTGCAGTACGCGGACTTCGCGGCGTGGCAGCAGGAGACCTTCGGCGACGCGAGAACCCCGATTCGCCGGCGGGCAGGCAGCTCGCCTACTGGAAGCAGCAGCTGGCCGGGGTACCGGACCTGCTCGACCTGCCCACGGACCGGCCGCGCCCCGCGGTACCGAGCCTGCGCGGGGCCACGGTCTTCACCGAGGTCGACGCGGTCGACCCGGCAGCGGCTCGAGGCGCTGGCGACCGAGAACCGTGCGTCGTTGTTCATGGTCGTCCACGCCGCGCTCGCCGTGCTGCTCGCGCGGATGAGCGGTTCGCGGGACGTCGTCGTGGGAACCGCCGTCGCGGGACGCGGCTCGCGGGTGCTCGACGACATCGTCGGCATGTTCGTGAACACACTCGCCCTGCGCACGGACGTCGATCCGGGCGCGCATTTCGCCGACATTCTCGAACAGGCACGCACCGCCGATCTCGAAGCGTTCGCGCACGCCGACATCCCGTTCGAGCGCATCGTCGACGAGGTCGTCGCCACCCGGTCGCCGGCACGTCATCCCGTCTTTCAGACGATGCTCTCGTTCCAGAACCTCGAACCCGCCCGGCTCGAACTGCCCGAGCTCACGGTGGAAGCACTCGATTCGGGGGTGCTCGCCGCGAAATTCGACCTGCAGGTGACCGTGGAGCCGCTCGCCGACGACGACGGCATGCGGATCGCGCTCACCTACGCCGTCGATCTCTTCGACGAGACGACGCGCAGGCACTCGCGCAACGCTTCGTGACGGTCCTCGACGCCGTTGCCGCGGATCCCGGTTCGGTGGTCGGCGACATCGAGGTCCGGACCGAGACCGAGCGCGAGGCGGCAACCACCCCGGTCGCCGCTCCGGTGCGGGAAACCGCTCTCGAGACGGTCGACCGGACCGTCGTCCAGGAGTTGCAGATCGCGGTCGAGTCCGATCCCGAGGCGCCCGCCGTGGTGGTGGGCGACACCGAACTCGGCTTCGTCGACGTCGAGCGCCGGTCGTCGCAGTGGGCCCGGTACCTCATCTCCCGCGGAGCGGGTCCGGGTCGCACCGTCGCCGTCGACCTTCCGGTCGGTCCCGACCTGATCGTTGCGGTGTGGGCCGCCGTCAAGACGGGAGCCGCCGTCACGGTCGACCCCACGGTCACTGCCGACCACGTGCTGACCACCCTCGCACGCAGCGACGATCTGCGGTCGTCGGTCGCGGGGACGTTCGTCGACGATCCGGAGACGCTCGCCCTCGTCGCCGAGCAGCCGACCCGCTCGATCGCGTACACCGACCGTTCCGGTGTCCTCGGCCCCGACGACACGGCCGTCCGGACGAGTGAACTCGATCTCACCCACGGTGCGGTCGTCGCGGCGCTGCGGCGCGGCCGGAAGGACCTCGATCTGACCTACGAGTCGCGGGTCCTTCTCGCCGGTTCCCGCCTCGACCAGTGGACGGTCTTCGCCGTCCTGGCCGCGGCGATCACCGGTGCCGTCGTCGTTCCCGCCGGTCCCGACCATGACCCGGGCATCCTCGTCGACGAGGAGTGGGTGACCCACGGCTTCGTTCCGGCCGACGAACTCGCCGCTCTGCCCGACACCGAGGACCTCGTGGCGGTCGTCGTCACGGACGGGCCTGCGCACGACGGCGTGGAGCTCTCCGCCGGACTCGCCGGCAAACTTTCCGACCTGCGTTCCCCCTGGGTCCTGCAGGAATGATTGCGGAAAGGTAACTTTACTTACCGGCCGAGTTCGTTCGGGGCGTCCACGGCCGGAAGGAGAGCTGTTCCGTGTTGCACAGAGGTCTTGTCGGGGGCCGAGCACGCTCGGGGACGCGCACACGGATGGGGGAACCCACCGCATGAGGCACGGAGCCAGGACCGTGCTCGCCCTCGTGCTCCGCGTATGACCCGTGGTCGTCGTGGTGTGTTGTTGCCGCAGTTGTTGGTGTCGGCGGTGGAGTCCGCCGGTGATGCGGTGGCGGTGGTGGAGGGTTCTCGGTCGTTGTCGTATCGGGAGCTCGATGCGGTGTCGTCGCGGTGGGCGCGGTGGTTGATCGGTCGTGGGGTGGGGCCGGGGGATGCGGTGGTGGTGGCGGTGCCGCGGTCGCTCGAGTCGGTGGTGGTGTTGTGGGCGGTGGCGAAGTCGGGGGCGACTTTCGTGCCGGTGGATCCGGGTTATCCGGCCGAGCGGGTGCAGTTCATGGTGGCCGATTCGGGTGCGGTGTTGGCGTTGACGGTGGCGTCGGTGGCGCAGGTGGTGGCTGAGGCGGCGGGGTCGGTGCCGGTGGTGGCGGTCGACGAGGTGTCGGTGGCTGCGCAGGTGGGGCAGTTGTCGTCGCGTCCGGTGTCGTATGCGGATCGGGTGCGTTCGCTCGAGCTGTCGGATGCGGCGTGGATGATCTATACCTCGGGGTCGACGGGGCGGCCGAAGGGTGTGGTGGTCTCGCATGCCGGTGTCGGTGGGGTGGTGTCGGCCGAGCGTGAGCATTTCGGGGTCGATGCTTCGTCGCGGGTGTTGCATGTGTGTTCGCCGAGTTTCGATGTGTCGTTGCTCGAGTTGGGGGTGGGGTTCTCGGCGGGGGCGACGGTGGTGGTGGCGCCGGCGGGGGTCGGTGGTGGTCCGGATCTGGCGGATGTGATTGCCTCGCAGTCGGTGTCGCATGTGTTCATGACGCCGGGTGCGTTGGGGTCGATGGATCCTGCGGGCTTGGACGATCTGCGTGTGGTGGTGGTGGCGGGGGAGTCGTTCACTCCGGATCTGGTGCGGCGGTGGTCGGTGCCGGGTCGGCGGCGGTTCTTCAATGCCTATGGTCCGACGGAGACGACGATTCTGGCGACCTCGTCGGCGGAGTTGGTGTCCGATGCGCCGGTGGTGATCGGGTCGGCGATCGCGGGGGTGGGGGCGTTCGTGCTCGATGAGCGGTTGCGTCCGGTGCCCGAGGGTGTGGTCGGTGAGTTGTATGTGGCCGGGGCGCAGGTGGCGCGGGGTTATCACGGTCGGTTCGGGTTGACCGCGGCGCGGTTCGTGGCCGATCCGTTCACTCCGGGGGCTCGGATGTATCGGACGGGGGATCTGGTGCGTCGCGGCGGTGATGGGGTGTTCGAGTATGTGGGGCGTAGTGATTTCCAGGTCAAGATCCGGGGGTTCCGGATCGAGCTGGGGGAGATCGATGCGGTGTTGTCGTCGGTGCCGGGGGTCGGTTTCGCGGTGACGGTGGGGGCGGCGTTGGCGTCGGGGGAGTCGGCGTTGGTGTCGTATGTGGTGCCCGAGGTGGGGGTGGTGCTCGATCCGGCGCAGGTGCGGGCGTCGGTGGGGGAGGTGTTGCCCGGTTATATGGTGCCGTCGTCGGTGACGGTGCTCGACGAGGTGCCGTTGACGCCGGTGGGGAAGGTCGATCGGGCGGCGTTGCCGGCGCCGGTGTTCGAGGTGGCCGAGTATCGGGCTCCGCGGACGCCGGTGGAGGTGGCCGTGGCCGCGGAGGTCGCGCAGGTGCTGGGGGTCGAGCGGGTCGGGTTGGATGATTCGTTCGTCGATCTCGGTGGTAATTCGTTGGCGGCGACGCGGTTGGTGGCGCGGTTGTCGGCGCGGTTGGGGTATCGGGTGGCGGTGCCGGTGGTGTTCGAGGCGTCGTCGGTGCAGGAGTTGGCGGCCGTCTCGACACCGCCGATACCGGGGCCGGTGCCGAGAGTGTGGTGTTGGCGGCGCGGCAGCGTCCGGAGCGGGTGCCGTTGTCGATGGCGCAGCAACGCATGTGGTTCCTCGGACGATTCGATTCTTCTGCGGCATACAATATTCCGATCGTCGTCCGGCTTACCGGAGATCTCGATGCCGAGGCGATGCAGGCGGCGGTGCGCGATCTCGTCGCTCGGCACGAATCGCTCCGCACCGTCTATCCCGAGATCGACGGTGTCCCGGTGCAGGAGGTCCTTCCGGTCGAGGCGTTCCTGCCGGAGCTCCTGCCGGTCGAGGTCGAACTCGACGCCCTGCAGTCCGAGGTCGACGCAGTCCTCTCGACCCGGTTCGACGTCACCCGTGAGGTTCCGGTTCTGGCCCGACTGCTGCGGTGCAGCGGCAGTGTCGAAAGCGGCCGTGACGCAACGGAACACGTGCTCGTCGTGGTCGTCCACCACATCGCCGCCGACGGAGCGTCGCTCGCGCCGCTGACCCGCGACCTCGCCGCCTTCTATGCCGCCCGCGCGACCGGGACCACGGCGGAGTTGCCGCCGCTGGCCGTCCAGTACGCGGATTACGCACTGTGGCAACGGGATGCGCTCGGTGATGCATCCGACCCGGAATCGGTCGCCGCGCGGCAACTCGACTACTGGCGGCGCGCCCTCGACGGGTTGCCCGACCAGCTCGATCTGCCACCGACCGTCCCCGGCCGACCGTGCAGTCGCACCGCGGGGGCAGTGTCGACGTCGAGGTCGACGCCCACGTCCACGAGCAGTTGCGCGAACTCGCCGCGCGTCACGGTGCGACCCCGTTCATGGTCGCCCAGGCCGCCTTCGCGGTGATGCTCGCCCGGCTGTCGGCGACGCGCGACATCGCGATCGGCACCCCCGTCGCCGGGCGCACCGATCCGCTGCTCGACGACCTCATCGGCATGTTCGTCAACACCCTCGTCTTCCGGACCGTCGTGGACCCCGCCGAATCCTTCGACGAACTCCTCGACCGCAGTCGCGCGACGGTGCTGGAGGCCTTCGACCACGCCGACCTGCCGTTCGAGCGGCTCGTCGAGGCGCTCGATCCAGCCCGCTCTTTGGCCCGGCACCCGCTCTTCCAGGTGGGCCTGTCGTTCCAGAACCTCGCACCGTCCCGGCTCGACCTTCCCGGCCTGTCCGTCGAGAGTCTGGTCCCCGACACCCGTATCTCGCAGTTCGACCTGCATCTGCTCGTCGGCGAACGCGTCGACCAAGACGGGCGGTGCGGCGGGTTGACGGGTCGGCTCACGTACGCGGCCGACCTGTTCGACGAGGAGACCGCCCGCTCGTTCTCGTCCATGTTCACGCGCGTGCTCGCCGCACTCGTGGACTGCCCGTCACGTCCCGTCGGCGATGCGACATGATCGGAGAGGACGAGCGGGCCCGGCTGCTCGACATCGGCAGGGGAGAGCACTGCAGTCCGGACGCATCCGTCCTTCCCGATCCGTTCCGGGCGCACGCCGATCGTCGCCCCGATGCGATCGCCCTCGTCCACGAGGGAACGTCGGTGTCCTACAGGGAATTCGACGAGCGTGTGAACCGGTGTGCGCGTGCGCTGATCGCGGCCGGTGTCGGCCCCGAGACCCGGGTCGGCCTCATGATCGGACAATCCGTCGAGCTGGTCGTCGCGATGTACGCGGTATCCGTCGCCGGCGGAGCTACGTTCCGCTCGACCCCTCCCTGCCGAGCATCGCGCAGATCGTCGCGGCCGCCGAACCCGCCGTCGTCGTGCGTGCGGGTGGGGCGGGCGTCCGCGACGTCGATCTCGACGGTGCTGCGGTGATCGAGGTCGACGATCCCACCCACGCGAGACTGTCTGCGGCGCCGGTGACCGATGCCGAGCGGCTCGCCCCGCTGCGACCGGAGAACATCGCGTACGTCCTGTTCACCTCCGGTTCGACGGGGGTCCCCAAGGGTGTTGCGGTCACCCATCGTGCGGTCACCAATCAGATGCGTTGGCTGCGGGAGCGGTTCGACCTCGGACCCGACGACGTGTCGGTCCTGCACACCCCGGCGACCTTCGACCTGTCGGTCTGGGAGTTCTGGGGCTGGTCGACGTGCGGTGGCCGGCTGGTGATCGCCGACCGGGGACGCCACCCCGACCCTCGCGTCATGATCGCCCTGCTCGAACGCGAACGGGTCACCACCTTCCACGGGGTCCCGACGATGCTCGGCATGCTCCTGTCGGGGGTCGAGGACCGACTCCCGTCGACGCTTCGGCGTGTGCTGTCCATCGGCGAGTCCCTGCCCGCCGCGACCGCGCGGGAGTTCGCGGCCCGCAGCGACGCCGAACTGGTGAATCTCTACGGGCCGACGGAAGCGGCCGTCTCGGTGACCGATCACCCGGTGACCGACGCCGACGTCCACGGCGTGCCGATCGGGACACCGGTGTGGAACACGGGCGTCCACGTGCTCGATGACCGTCTCGGTGCGGTCCCGCTCGGCGCGGTCGGGGAGTTGTACCTGTCCGGCGAGCAACTCGCGCGCGGCTACGTCGCGCGGGCAGGTGAGACCGCCGGCCGGTTCGTCGCCGACCCCTTCGGCAGCGGAGGGCGTCTCTACCGGACCGGGGACCTGGTGCGCTGGGTGACGACCGCACGCGGACCCGAACTCGATTACGTCGGTCGTCGGGATCTCCAGGTGAAGATCCGTGGGTTCCGGATCGAGCTCGGTGAGATCGAGGACGCACTCCGGGCATGCCCCGGCGTCGCTGCCGCGGCGGCAACGGTGCAGCAGGACGCACATCGTGGCGACCGCGTGGTGGCCTTCGTGGTCACCTCGGACGGCACCGCACCGGACACCGCCGCCCTGCGGACCTCACTCGGCGAACGGTTACCGAACTACATGGTCCCGGCCGACATCCGCGCGATCGACTGCCTGCCGAAGGGGAGCACCGGCAAACTCGACCGGAACGCCCTCCCACTCGTCCCGGCCGCGCCGGCCGAGCACCGTCCGCCCGCCACCGCCGTCGAATCCGCCGTTGCGAAGGTGTTCGGGAAGGTCCTCGGCATCGAGTCGGTCGGACGTGACGACGACTTCTTCCGCTCGGGCGGTACCTCGTTGGTCGCGGTCCGGGCGGTCAGCGAACTCGCGGCGGCGCTGGAGCGTCCCGTGCCTCTCGAGTGGCTGTTCGCCTACCCCGTCGTCGCCGAGCTGGCGGAACGAATCGAACGTAGCGAGCGCGAGGGTGAGGAGTCGGCGTCCACGGCGTTCGACGTCGTGTTCCCCCTGCGCACGGGACCCGCCACCGGTGAGCCGGTCTTCTTCGTCCACCCCGTCGTCGGCCTCGCCTGGGGATTCTCGCGGCTCGCCGAGTTCGTCGAGGCCGGTCGTCCGGTCTACGGACTGCAGTCTCCCGCGCTGTCGGGCACCGAGGAGCTTCCCGGATCGATCCGGGAGTGGGCGGCCCTGTACGTGGACGAGATCCGGCGCGCACAACCCGACGGTCCCTACCACCTCGTGGGGTGGTCGATGGGCGGAGTGATCGCGCACGAGATGGCCGTGCAACTGCAACGACGCGGGAGCTCCGTCGGCTCCCTCGTCCTGCTCGACGCGCACGTCCCGGCCCCGCTGCCGGAGTCCGTCGATCCGCAGTCGGTGGCCCTCGCGGCGCTGAGCGGTCTCGACAACGGCGACCGCGCGACGCCGCATGTCGGGGATATCACATCGATTCTCGAGCGTGTCGAACACGGTGGCGACGTCTTCCCGTCCGTCGAGTTGTTCCTCGCCGGTATCGGCCACTCGTTCGACGTCCTCGAACGGCATCTGCCGGAACGCTTCGACGGCGACCTGCTCTTCGTGGGGTCGCGGAGTTCGTCGTCGCCGGAAGACGATTCCCGGCGGGACTGGACCGAGTTCGTCACCGGACGGGTACATCGCCACGACATCGACGTGTCCCACTGGGCGATGACGGGAGAGCATGCGTGTCGCACCGTCGGACCGCTCCTCGCCGCCTGGTGCAACCGCCGCGTATGTCCGAATTGTGAAGCCTACGAGCGCGACTCGACACTCCGTGTCGGCGATTGAAGTGGCAGCGTCTGTACTACTGTGCAAAACTCGTGTAGTTCGGCGAACGTGATCCGGCTGTCGGGGGCCTGATCACGTCGATGCGCTAGGACGCGTGCCTGTTTCGGCGTGCGTTGATCAGCCGTACCGTCCCCCGGCGCGAAGCGGGGAGTGGTATGACGACGAATGCGATGGACTTCGACTCGGCCCACTCGGACGAGGGATCCGTTTCCGGGATCCGCACGTCGAGCAGGCCTCGGAGATTGCGCCGCAGCGCACCGACCGCATCGTTGCCCCATCTGCTTGCCGTCGCCGTCGAACGGAATCCGGACGGTATCGCCGTCGTCTCCGAATCCGGCGCTCTCACCTACCGCGAACTCGACGCAGCATCGTCACGCCTTGCACGTCTTCTGATCTCGCGCGGAATCGGTCCCGAGGACCGCGTGGCGCCGTTCCTCACGCGCTCGCTCGAATCCGTCCTCGCGACATGGGCGGTGGCGAAGACCGGCGCGGCGTTCGTGCCCGTCGACCCCACCTATCCCGCCGATCGCATCGCCTACATGCTGGACGATTCGGGGGCCGGGCTCGTCCTGACCACCGAGGAACACGCCGGCACGCTGCCCGGTGAGGTACCCGCACTCGTGCTCGACACGGCCGAGGTGCGCGACGAATCGGCCGGGATGTCCTCGGAGCCCGTCTTCTTCGACGAGCGACGCGGTGTCGTCCGTGCGGAGAACGCGGCGTACGTCATCTACACCTCCGGCTCCACCGGTCGCCCCAAGGGCGTCGTGGTGACGCATTCGGGGCTCGCCAACTTCTGCGCCGAACAGGTGGAGCGCTACGGACTCTCGTCGCAGTCGCGCACATTGCATTTCGCGTCACCGAGTTTCGACGCCTCCGTGCTGGAACTCCTGCTGGCGGTGGGTGCGTCGTCGACGATGGTCGTCGCCCCGCTGACCGTCTTCGGCGGGTCGGAGTTCGCGGATGTCGTGCGGAAGCACGGGGTCACACACGCATTCGTCACACCCGCTGCGCTGGCCTCGGTGGACCCGGCCGGTCTCGAGGTACTCGGCACCGTCGCGGTGGGCGGCGAGGCGTGCCCGCCCGAACTCGTGACGCGATGGGCGCCGGGCCGCCGCTTCCACAACGTCTACGGACCCACCGAGACGACCATCGTCTCGAACATCTCCGAACCCCTCACCCCGGGCGACCGGGTGACGATCGGACCTCCGATCGGCAATGTCACGGAGACCGTGCTCGATTCGCGACTCCACCTCGTCCCCGTCGGTGTCGCGGGCGAACTCTACACAGCAGGGCCGGGGGTGGCCCGCGGGTATCTCGGTCGCCCAGGGCTCACCGCAGCGCGATTCGTCGCAGCGCCGGGAGGTGCGCGGATGTACCGCACCGGCGACGTCGTGCGCGGACCCGAGACGCCTCGTCGGGCATCGTCTACGTGGGCCGTAACGACTTCCAGGTCAAGGTCCGCGGATTCCGCATCGAACTCGGGAGATCGACGCCGCACTCGCGTCGCACCCAGGGGTCGACTTCGCCCTCACCGTCGGCCGCGAGACCCCTGCCGGCGAGACCCAACTCGTCTCCTACGTGCACGGCACCGACGACCCGCTCGATCCGGGCAGCCTCGTCGAACACGTCGCCGGCGTGCTCCCGACGTACATGGTCCCCGCCGCGGTCGTGCCCCTCGACCGCATCCCGCTGACCCCCTCCGGCAAGGTCGACCGCGCGGCGCTTCCCGAGGTGGGAACGACCGTCGCCGAATTCCGCGCTCCCGTCACCGCTTCCGAGAAGGCCGTCGCCGATGTCTTCGCCGATGTCCTCGGTGTGGACCGGGTCGGACTCGACGACGACTTCTTCGATCTCGGCGGCAACTCGCTGGTCGCCACGCGGGTGGCGGCGCGGCTGAGCGAACGCCTCGGCGTGCGGGTGCCCGCCCGTCTGCTCTTCGAGGGTTCGACGGTCGCGCAGCTCGCGGCGCTGGTCGAACCCCTCACCGGTGACGACCGGATCCCCTCGTGGCCGGCCGCGCCCCGAGACGATCCCCCTCTCCCTCGCGCAGCAGCGCATGTGGTTCCTGAGCCGGTTCGACACCGCCTCGGCCGCGAACAACATCCCCGTCGCGCTGCGGCTGCGCGGGACACTCGACACCGATGCGCTCGGCGCCGCGGTCGCCGACCTCGTCGAACGCCACGAGACGCTCCGCACCGTCTACCCGGACAACGACGGTGTGGGCAGCCAGCTGATCCTGCCCGCCTCGCAGGCGACACCGGCGCTGCGTGCCGAGGACGTCACGGAGACCGAGGTGCACGACCGCGTGGTGCGCGCGGTGACGACCGGCTTCGACGTCACCGCCGAGGTCCCGCTGCGCCTCGAACTGCTGCGCATCTCGCGCGACGCGTCGAGGCCGCGTCCGTGGAGGACGAACACGTCCTGATCATCGTCGTCCACCACATCGCCGCCGACGGCACCTCCATCGAGCCGTTCGTGCGCGACCTGGTCACCGCCTATCTCGCCCGCACGTCGGGCTCGGCGCCCGGTTGGGAACCGCTGGCCGTGCAGTACGCGGACTACACGCTGTGGCAGCGGGCCGTCCTCGGCGACGAGGACGATCCGGAATCGACGGTCTCGAAGGAGATCGCCTACTGGACTTCCGTTCTCGCCGATCTGCCGGATCGTCTCGAACTGCCCACCGACCGGCCCCGTCCGGTCGAGGCGTCGGGTCGCGGTGCCACCGTCGAGTTCGAGATCGAGCCGGCTCTGCACGAGGCCGTCGTCGAACTCGGCCGGGCCGCGGGATGTTCGCCGTTCATGGTCGTCCACGCCGCTTTCGCCGTTCTCCTGTCCCGGATCTCGGGTGCGAGCGACATCGCAATCGGCACTCCCGTCGCGGGCCGCGGCGAGCAGGCGCTCGACGATCTGATCGGCATGTTCGTCAACACGCTCGTGCTGCGGACCACCGTCACTGCCGAGCGGACGTTCGCCGACGTCCTGCGCGAGGTCCGCGCCTCGGACATCGACGCGTTCGCCCACGCCGACCTGCCCTTCGAGCGGCTCGTGGAGGTCCTCGACCCCGTTCGTTCGGCCGGTCACCATCCGCTCTTCCAGGTGGCCCTGTTCTTCCAGAACATGGAGCAGCCCGAACTCGCCCTGCCCGGACTGGATGTCGAGCCGGTGGATCTCGGTGGCAGCATCGCCAAGTTCGACCTGCAACTCACCGTCGGACCGCGGGAGGTCGAGGGACGCCCGGCCGGTATTGGTGCCCAGTTCACCTACGCCACCGATCTTTTCGACGAGACGACGGTGCGGTCGCTCGCCGCCCGCCTCGTGACGGTTCTCGAAGCGCTCACCGGCGACGTCGACACGGTCGTCGGCGACGTCGACCTGCTGGCCGCGCCGGAGCGGCAGACGCTCACCGTCGAGGTGAACGCCACCGAACGTCCGGTCACCCCGCAGACCCTGCTCTCGCGTTACCGCACGCAGGTCGCCTCGACTCCGGACGCCACCGCGGTCGTCTTCGGCGACGACGCGCTCACCTATGCGGCGTTCGACGCGCGGGTCAACCGACTCGCCCGTCACCTGATCTCGGTCGGTGTCGGACCCGAATCGCTCGTTGCACTGGGCATCCGGCGTTCGATCGATCTCGTCGTCGCCATGTACGCGGTCGTCACGGCGGGTGGCGCCTACGTGCCGCTCGACCCCGATCACCCGGCCGACCGGATCGGCCACATCCTCGACACCGCACGACCGGTGTGCGTACTGAGCACCACCGCCGACGCCGGGGACCTTCCCGCCGGTGTCGACACGATCGTCGTCGACGACCCGGCTCTGTCCGACCATCCGGCCGAGCCCGTGCGCGAGGACGAACTGCGAGGCACCGTCCAGGCCGCCTCGCCGGCCTACGTCATCTTCACGTCCGGATCCACCGGACGCCCGAAGGGTGTGTCCGTCCCGCACGAGGCGATCGTCAACCAGCTCGAGTGGATGGCCGCGGAGTACGACATCTCGGCCGACGACGTGTACCTGCAGAAGACCGCCACGACCTTCGACGTGTCGCTGTGGGGCTACTTCCTGCCGCTGTGCACCGGCGGAACGCTCGTCGTCGCGACCCACGACGGTCACCGCGACCCGGCCTACGTGGCCGACGCGATCGTCCGGTACGGCGTCACGCTCACGGACTTCGTCCCGTCCATGCTCACCGTCTTCGCCGCCCACGCCCCGGCGGGCAGCTGCGCCGGCCTGCGCCACGTCTTCGTCATCGGCGAGGCCCTGCCGCCGGAGACCGTGACGGCCTTCCGGCGTCTCGGTGACGCGGCGGTCCACAACCTCTACGGCCCCACCGAGCCGCGGTCTCGGCGACCTACTGGCCCGCCGAGGACGGCGACCATTCCGTGCCGATCGGTGTTCCCGAAGCGAACGTGCAGGTGTACGTGCTGGATTCGCGTCTGCGTCCCACCCCCGTGGGAACGCCGGGCGAGCTGTATCTCGGCGGCGTGCAACTCGCGCGCGGCTACGAGAAGCGCCCCGACCTCACGTCCGACCGGTTCGTCGCGAGCCCCCTCGGGGTGCGGGGAAGCAGGATGTACCGCACCGGCGACCTCGTGCGGTGGCGCCGCACCGCCGACGGTGCCCTCGTCCTGGACTATCTCGGACGCACCGACTTCCAGGTCAAGTTCCGCGGTCAGCGCATCGAACTCGGCGAGATCGAGACGGCGCTGCTCGCTGCGCCGAGGTGAGCCAGGCCGTCGCGCTCGTCGTGCCGACACCGACCGGTGAGCAGCTGGTCGCCTACGTCGTGCCGGCACCCGAGCACACCGTCGACAAGGCGGTGCTGCTCGACGCGGTGCGCAGCGTCCTGCCGTCGTACATGGTGCCGTCGGCGGTCGTCGTGCTCGACGCGTTCCCGCTCAACACCAGCGGTAAGCTCGATCGCAAGGCCCTGCCGGAACCCGTCTTCGAGGTCCGCGAGTTCCGCGCTCCCCGCACCCCGATCGAGGAGATCGTCGCGAACGTCTACGCCGACGTCCTCGGCGTCGAGCGGGTCGACGCGAACGACCACTTCTTCGACTCGGCGGCAACTCGCTCGTCGCGACGCAGGTCGCGCGCGGCAGTCGGTGCCCGCCCTCGGCGCGCGCGTCGCGGTGCGGTC
>LATQ01000347.1 GCA_001017865.1 Rhodococcus sp. IITR03 | reverse complement strand
GTCGGCCGGTCTCGTGGTGAGCTGCTCCATCAGCGCTCGCGCGACGCACCCGCGGTGGTCGCGGCTGCGGCGACCAGTCCGACCGGAACGAGTCCGGTCATCGCGATGACGGAATTTCGCCGAAGCTTCGAATCCGACGGTTTGGCGTGGCGGCCCAATGGATAACCCTCCCTCGGGTGCCTCGGAACGAGACACCTTCGTTACGTGCCGGGCCGAGGCTACAGCATTCGATGCTTTTCCGTTACTCAAACGTGATGTAACGGGGGTGCAGGCGTACTGCTGTGGCCCATCCGTGCTGGTCCGATGGGTCGGGTGGGGTGAAAGAAAAAGATGACGACACGCGTGTCGCGCGTGTCGTCATCTCGCGTGCGTGCCGGGAGTTACTCGCAGAAGGCGGGCACCAGACAGGGGAGTTCGGGCAACTCCGGCATCGGCGGCGGAGCCGGGATGTTCTGTTCGGGTGCCTGCTGGGCCGGAGTGTCGGCGGGCGCTTGCTGGGCCGGAGTGTCGGTCGGCTGAGGTGTCGACTCCGGGGCGGGCGCGGTGACCGCCGGAGCCGGCGCGGAGCCGCGACCATCCGCGCGTTCGGAACCGGCCGCGCCGGAATCGGAGCGAGATCGGCGGGAGCCACCTCGGCGGCCTTCGAATACGCACCGGACCAGTGCCGGACGTTCGCCAGATAGTCCGGTGACGGATCGACCGACGCCACCGCCCGCGCCTCACCGTCCGGCTCGCGCAGGTTTCCGCCCTCCGCACACATCCGGCACCGGCGGCCAGGGTCGCGTCGAAGATGTTCTGCGGATCGGCGGTGCCGTCCGCGTTGCCGTCGGCGGAATACTGCTCCCACACCGCGGGGGCCAGGCGCATCGGCCCGAGCAGTCCCTCCGGGGTGACGACCGGCGTGGTCAGCGTGCCCAGGATGTCGGTGCGTCCTCCGTCGGCGTGTCCGGAGCTCAGGCGCCCGACGGCCGCGAGCAGGTTCCACGGCAGGCCGCACTCGGGGGAGTCGATGGCCAGCTGCATCTCGGCCGCGCGGTAGGCGTAGAAGACGAGTTCGGGGATCGCGAGTGGCCCGTCGCCGAGAACTGCCGCACCTCCTGCCGCGGCCAGGGCGTCGGGCGGAAGCTGGGCGAGCGGGTCGCTCGGGCTGCGCAGCGGTTGCGCCTCGCGCATCT
>LATQ01000227.1 GCA_001017865.1 Rhodococcus sp. IITR03 | reverse complement strand
CCGGGCGAAGGGCCCCAGGGCATCGGCGTCGGCGCGGGCCTCGGTGTCGCGCCGACCGCAGCGTCTGCTCGGCGCCCGTATGGGCGGCCTCGGCCTTGCCGATCCGTTCGAGCGCCGATTCGTGGGCCTTACGTGCGGTCCGCTCGGCGGTCTTCGCCACCTCGATCCGGCGCCGGGCCTCGTCGAGCTGGGCATCGATCCGGTCGGCGCTCGCCCCGATCGACTCGCGGAGCGTCTCGAGCTTCTGCTGCTCGTTGGCCAGCGTCTCGGCGTTCTCCGCCGCGAGCTCGGCCGCATTCTCGGCGGAGACCCGCGCCTCGTCGAGCCGAACCTCGGTGTCGCGGAGGCGATCACCACAGGTGACCTGCTCGCGCAGGGCGCGCTGCAGGGCCTGGCCCTGCGAACGGAAGTGCCGCACGGCCGCGTCGAGACTGTCGAGTTCCGTCGCGGTGAGCGGCGCCCGGTGCCGGCCGGCGGTCGAGCGCAGGTGCTGCTCCTTGGTGGCGACCGCGGCGATCGCCTGTCCAGGTCGCGATCGGCGGCAGCCGCGGATTCGGATGCGGTCCGCAACGCGCCGGCGCATTCGGTGACCTTGCGCAGCGCCGCGAGCACGGATCCGGTGCGCGGCAACGACTTCGCGGCCTCGTCGAGTGCCGTGATCCGGTCGCCGATCTCGCGGTCCTGCTCGCGCAGCGACTCCACGTCGGCGCGGCACTCGGCGATGGTCGTCTCGAGTTCGACGATGCGACGCTGCCGGCGCCGGGCGCGGGCGGTGGCTCCGATGAACTCGGCCTGCTCCTTGACGTGGCGACCGAGCTGCACTCCCTGACGGAACCCGCCGTGCGCATCGACCGACACCCGCGCGTCCGGACGGGGATCGGTGGCCCACGCGATCGACGACAGCACCGCGGCGACCCGTTCCTCGGGCACGGCCGTGTCGGATTCGGGAACGAGCACATCCGTGAGCGTGGGGCCGCTGGGGCGGTGCTCGGGCGCGAGCGGCACCAACAACTGCTCCGACTCGATGTCCGGCAGGTCGCAGGCACCGTCGGTGATCCACCGTCGAGCAGGTTCGCGGCCTGCAATGCCGCTTCGATACCGGCGGCGTCGTGCGCCGACACGTCGTCGCGGAACCGGACGAGCTGCCACAGCGGCGCGCCGACGAGATCGTCGCGGCTGCCGT
This sequence comes from Rhodococcus sp. IITR03, assembly GCA_001017865.1. The sequence continues at coordinate 3 of LATQ01000227.1, read as the reverse complement.
GCG
>LATQ01000611.1 GCA_001017865.1 Rhodococcus sp. IITR03 | reverse complement strand
GAGGCTGGGGCGCGGCGCCCCGGCCGTCGCCCCGGCAATTCGGGCGCGCGCGACGACATCCTCGCGAGTGCCCGGGAACTGTTCGCCGCCAACGGCTTCGACAAGACGACGGTGCGTGCGGTCGCAGCCGGTGCCGGGGTGGACCCGGCGCTCGTGCACCACTACTTCGGCACCAAGTTGCAGCTGTTCACCGCGTCCATCGCGCTGCCGGTCGATCCGCGCGACGTCCTCGCCCCCGTCTACGCGGCCGCACCCGAGGATCTCGGCCGTGCTCTCGTGACCGCCCTTCTGGGTGTGTGGGATTCGCCGCACCGCGACGCGGCCGTGGCGATGTTCCGTGCGCAGATCGCAGGCGGTGACAGCGGTCTGATCCGCTCGTTCCTGCTGGAGGTCGCGCTCGCGCCGTTGTTCGAGCGCATCGATCGTCCGGTCGGCACCGGCAGACTGCGGGCCGAGCTGGTGGCCACCCAGATGACCGGGATCATGCTGGTGCGCTACATCATCGGACTCGAACCGCTCGCGTCGATGCCGTCGGAGCAGCTCGTCGAGATCGTCGCCCCCACCGTGCAGCACTATCTGACCGGCGACCTGCCCGGCATGTGACCGCAGCTTCGCGGCGTGCGCTTCGGTCGGAGACAGAAGCGCGCCGTCGACACGGTGCATCGGTCCGCGCACGACGCAAACGTAGAGCGGAGTGCGTCGTCAGGTCGAGTGCTCCCGCAGGAAGGCGATGTCCTCGGCGAGTCCCTCCGCCGGGGTCTCGAGCACGATCGGTGCGTCGGCCTGCACCGCGATCTCCGCGAGCAACTGCGGGTCGATCTGCCGTCGGCGAGATTGGCGTGCCGGTCGCGGGCCGAATCGAACTCGTCACGCGAATTGTTCAGGTGCACCAGGTCGATCCGGCCGGTGACCGCCCGCACCCGTTCGACGACACCGACGAGATCCTCCCGGCCGCCCAGGCGTGGCAGGTGTCGAGGCAGAAGCCGGGACCGTAGTCGCCGATGGCGTCCCACAGCCGCCCGATCGCGTCGATGTAGCGGGCCATCGCGAAGTCGCCGCCCGCGGTGTTCTCGACGAGGATCGGCACCCCGAACCCGCCCTTGTCCTCCTGCCGTTCGAACAGCTTGCGCCAATTCTCGACCCGGCGGCGACGTCCTCACCTGCGCGCACGTGCCGCCGTGGACGACCAGCCGAGCGCGCGATCCG
>LATQ01000335.1 GCA_001017865.1 Rhodococcus sp. IITR03 | reverse complement strand
GCCGACGCGCGTCCGCGGACAGCGCCCACGCCGCGAGGACGCCGCCGACCGCACCGAAGAAGTGCCCTTCCCAGGAGATCCACGGTTCGCTCGGCAGCACGCCCCACAGCATGCCGCCGTAGAGGAACAGCACCACGACTCCCAGCAGGATCTGCCCGGCCTTGCGGGTGAACACACCGCGCACGATCAGATAGGTGAGCCACCCGAAGATCAGGCTCGACGCTCCGATGTGGGTCTCGCCCGAGCCCGCGATCAGCCACGTCCCCACTCCTGCGACGACCCAGATGATCGCGGTCGCGGCCAGGCCGCGCCCGATGCCGGAGAGCAGCACCAGGAAGCCGAGGACGAGCGCGGGCACGGTGTTGGCGGTGAGGTGGGCCCAGTCGGCGTGCAGGATCGGCGCGAACAGCACGCCCCACAGCCCGTCGGCGGTGCGGGGTTCGACACCGGCCGCGTCGAGATCGGCGGGAAGCACCGCATCGACGGTCTCGATGCCGTAGAGCATCGCGACGAACCCACCGATCCACAGTCCGGCACGTTGCCAGATCGGCCGGCTTCGGGTGTCGGCGCCGGTACCGCTGGGAATGGTCATGGCACCATTCTGCCGTCACGTACCGGTCAGCGGCCGAAGACCGAGGGCAGCACGTCGCGATAGGCGGGGATGTCGGCCACGGAGGTCGCGGACAGGATCGCGTCGACGATCGCGCGTTCGACCACCACCGCCGCGGCCTCGCACACCGCGGCGAGGATCGGCAGTTCGGCGGCGAAGGCCGGGATCGACGGGGCGTCGCGGAGTGCGTCGGAGATGTCGGCGGTGCCGGTCGAGAGGGCGAAGATCGTGTCGCCGTCGAGCGGTGAGTGCGCGGGACGGATCGCGCGGCCGAGGCCGTCGTGCCCGGTGACCGCGACGCGACGGCACGCCGCCTTCGACAGCGGTGCGTCGGTGGCGACCACACCGATCGTGGTGTTGAGGACGGTGCCCTTGTCGCCGAGCGCGCGGGCCGCGGCGAGATCCGACGCCGACGGCGACGACAGTCCGAGTTCCTCGGCTCGCCGACGGCGTCGACGCCCCAGGGCAGGCCGGTCAGGGGTCGAACACCGAACCGACAGGGTTGGCGACCATCAGCGCCGCCACGGTCACCCCGGCTGCGGGACCGTCCGAGATCCGCACGCTCGGCCGATCCGGAGGCCGCCCCTTGAGCGCCCCG
>LATQ01000166.1 GCA_001017865.1 Rhodococcus sp. IITR03 | reverse complement strand
GACGACCCTGCGCGTGCTCGCCGATCCGACGGCCACCTCGCGCGATCTGATCCGCCCCGGCCACATCCTGCCGTTGCGGGCCGCCCGGGTGGAGTGCTCGAGCGTCCCGGTCACACCGAAGCCGCCGTCGACCTGTGTGCACTCGCGGGTCTGCCGCAGGTCGGTGTGATCGCCGAGCTCGTCTCCGACGACGGATCGATGATGCGCATGCCGGAGATCGAAGCGCTGGGCGCGCAGTACGACCTTCCGGTGCTCACGATCGAGGAGTTGATCCGCTACCGCGCGGCGCATCCGTTTCCGTCACCGGTGGTGCCGTCCGGACGGGTCGTGAGAGCCGACGAGGTATCGATGCCGACCCGCTTCGGAACCTTCCGTGCCGTCGGCTATCTCGACCGCCACACCGGCGCCGATCACATGGCGCTCATCGCCGGACCGCTGGGTGACGCCCCGCTGGTCCGGGTGCATTCGGAGTGCCTGACGGGCGAGTCGTTCGCGTCGCAACGCTGCGAGTGCGGTCCGCAGTTGGATACCGCCCTGGAACGGATCGCCCAGGAAGGCGGTGTCCTCGTGTACCTGCGCGGCCACGAGGCCGAGGGATCGGCCTGCTCAAGAAGCTCGCGGCCTACCGACTACAGGACGGCGGCTTCGACACGGTCGCAGCCAACCTCGAACTCGACGAACCGGCCGACGGACGCGAATACGGCGGTGCCGCGGCGATACTCCACGATCTCGGCATCGGCTCGGTGCGGCTGCTCACCAACAACCCCGCCAAGATCGCCGGACTCGAGGACAACGGCATCGTCGTCGCAGGGCGGGAGCCGCTGCACGTCGGCGTCGCACCGGCGAACGTGCGGTATCTCGAGACGAAGCGGCGGCGGATGGGCCACATGCTGCCCGCGGCGCAGAACTGAGCGACATCCTCGCTACACGAACCGGGGTTCGCCCCTGCTGCAGCAGCGGCGAACCCCGCTTCGGCGCGTCAACCTGTCCAGCTCCCGAATCGCCGAGTGCATCGTCGCCCGTCGACTTACGGTTGTCGGCATGGGCACGCCCGGCATCGACCAGTGGGTCCTCCACGTCGACCTCGACCAGTTCATTGCCGCGGTCGAGGTGCTGCGTAATCCGGAACTGGCGGGCCGGCCGGTGGTGGTGGGCGGTCGCGGCGCCCACCGCGCGCGGCGTGGTCTCCACTGCGTCCTACGAGGCGCGGGC
>LATQ01000383.1 GCA_001017865.1 Rhodococcus sp. IITR03 | reverse complement strand
CGCCGGCGCCGTTCGCGACGAGGATCCGCCCGCGCGCCTGCACGGAGACCTGTGGAACGGCAACGTGCTGTGGTCGCCGCGCGGCGTCGTCCTGATCGATCCGGCCGCGCACGGTGGCCACCGCGAGACGGATCTGGCGATGCTCGCGCTCTTCGGTTGCCCGTACCTGGGCGGGGTCGTCGACGGCTACGAGTCGGCACATCCGCTGCGTGCCGGATGGGAGCAGCGGGTGCCCGTGCACCAGCTGCATCCACTGGCGGTGCACGCCGCGGGATACGGTGCCGGGTACGGGCGGGAGCTGCACCGGGCGGCACTCGCGACCCTCGAACTCGGAGGCAGTACGTGAACGGGATCCTCGTCGTATCCGCAACCCGCGCCGAGGCGGCGCACGTCCCGGAACGCTACGAGACGGTGATCACCGGGATCGGGAAGGTCGACGCGGCGGTCGTCGTCACCGCGGCGCTCGCGGGGTATCCGGCCGACGCGCGGCCGCTCGTCGTGAACATCGGCACCGCCGGCGCATTGCACACCCACCACTCGGGACTGTTCCTGCCGTCCGCCGCGATCAACCACGACATCAGCAGCGAGATCCTGAAGAGCCTCGGTCACCCCGTGCAGGACGTCGTGCAGATCGACGACGGTGACGGCAGCGTGCTCGCCACCGGTGATTCGTTCGTCTCGGACGCCGAGATCCGCGACGCGCTGTCCGCGCGCGCCGATCTCGTCGACATGGAGGGTTTCGCGGTCGCCTATGCCGCCCGCCGCATGGGTGCGCGGTGCCGGCTCGTCAAGCACGTGAGCGACCGGGCCGACGATTCGGCGCTCGACTGGCCGCAGCAGGTCGACCGCAGTGCGCAGGAACTCGCCCGCTGGCTCGTCGAGCGTTACTGAACGATTCGCCCTCGAACGATCTCAGCCCCCGTCCGTACGTTCGGTGAGGGTGACGGTCACCGCGCTGGTGGTCAGGGTGAGCACCTCCCCGTCGAGAGTCCACCGGGGTGTGCCCGCGAACAGCGTCCGCACCCAGTCGTCGGCGCCGTCGCGCGGGGGAGGACACGCCATTCTCGTGGACGCGAGCGTCCCGGCGCGGATCCTGCTCCCGGACAGGTCGGCGGTGCGGTGAACCGGTTGCATCCGGCGGACGCCGCGACCGCTCCCGAGCGGGAACGGACAACTGGAGCGGACGCCGCCGGGGAGTCGGCCGCCCTCGACCTCCGTC
>LATQ01000609.1 GCA_001017865.1 Rhodococcus sp. IITR03 | reverse complement strand
CTGGCGGACCCCTGCTGCTGCCCGTGGCCGCGCTCGCCCCCGCCGGCGGGTACCTGTTCTCGGCCCGCATCAAGGAGATCACCCGGGCAGTGGGAGGGACGCAGCCCGCGCCGCGTCCCTGAGCACCTCGGTCACCATCTCTTTCGTCAACCGGCCGGTGAAGGTGTTCTGCTGGCTGACGTGATAGCAACCGAACAGGTGCAGCGGGTGCTCCCGTGCCTCGGTGGAGGCCAGCAGCGCATGCGCGCCGTGCCCGAACTTCGGGCGGGGAACCGGGATCGTCCACCCCGCGGCCGACAGGACCGGTAGCAGCGCCTGCCACCCGAATCCGCCGAGCACGACGACCGACCGCAACGTGGGGAGAGCAGGTCCAGTTCCTGTTCGAGCCAGTGCCGGCAGGTGTCGCGTTCGACGACCGTGGGGCGATTGGCCGGTGGCGCGCAGTGCACCGGCGACGTGATGCGCGTGCCGAACAGCTCGAGGCCGTCGCCGATGTGCGTCGCGGTCGGTTGCGACGCGAGTCCCGCGTCGTACAGGGCCGCGTACAGCACGTCACCCGACCGGTCTCCTGTGAACATCCGTCCCGTGCGGTTCCCGCCGTGCGCGGCGGGCGCCAGCCGACGATCAGCAGCGACGCATCGGCGGGCCGAAGCCGGGGACGGGCCGGCCCCAGTATTCCTCGTCGCGGAAGGCCGCTCGTTTCTCCCGCGCGACCTGCTCACGCCATGCGACCAGCCGCGGACACGCGTGGCAGTCGACGAGTGCGTCGTCGAGTTCGGCCAGCGTCGCCGGGGGAGTGCCGTGCAGGGGGCCTTTGCCGGAAGAGGGTTTCATCGGTCGATCCATGCTTCTCCCATACCCGGTGTGACCTCTTGGACAAGCGCCCACGCCTCGTCCACGGGGATGTCGATCACCTCGTAGCGTCCCGCACCCGCCGGGGTCGCCGCGACGACGGTTGCGAGACCCGCACGGCGCTGGAAGAAGGTCTGCCGCACCGTCCAGCCGATCACACCGTCCGCGTCGAGGCAGATGCGCTGCCGATCGATCGAGCCGCTGCGGGCGACGAGATGCCCGTCGACGACGGCGTGGCCGAGACCCCGGTAGCGTCCTGCGCCAGCGCGCACGCCCCCGCGACCAGCACCACGACCACCGTGGCGATCACAGCGAACGGCACGTGCCGGTCGGTGACGGTCAGGGCGACGAGCCCGGCGGCGACCACGACG
>LATQ01000608.1 GCA_001017865.1 Rhodococcus sp. IITR03 | reverse complement strand
GAGGACATACGTCGCCGAACTCGGACGAACGAACCGGTCGCGTGCCCGGCAGCGCCCGCTCCGAGGCCGAGCTTCGACTGGGTGCTCCGGTGACCCGCATCCTGATCGCCCCCGACAGCTTCAAGCACCTACACCGCCGGGCGATCGCCGACGCGATCGCCTCCGGTGTGGAGAGCGCCGGGCACACCGCGATCCGGATGCCCGTCGCGGACGGCGGTGAGGGCACACTCGACGCACTCGCCGGGCCGCTCGGTCTCGCCCGGATCGAGGTCGAGGCCGTGAATCCGTGGCGAGCACCGTGCCGCGGGCTGCTGGGGATGTCGTCGGACGGCACGGCGGTCGTCGAACTGGCGACCGCGAGTGGCATCACCACCCCGCACGACGGTCCGCGCGACGCGGTCATCGCCGATACCTACGGCACCGGGATGGTCATGGCCGAAGCGGTCCGGCGCGGAGCACGGCACATCGTCGTCGCGGCCGGTGGATCGGCGACGACCGACGGTGGTGCGGGTGCGATCGCCGCGATCGACGAGCGGGGTGGCTCGGCGAGGCCCGCGTGACCGTGCTGTCCGACGTGACGACCCGTTATACCGATGCGGCACGGATCTTCGGGCCGCAGAAGGGCGCCGACGCGGCGGCCGTCGCGCTGCTCACGCGCCGCCTCGAGGAGACCGCGCTGACACTCCCTCGCGACCGCGGGAGGTCGACGGCTCGGGTGCGGCCGGTGGTTTCTCCGGTGGGATGTGGTCGCGGTTCGGTGCCGAACTGCGGTCGGGAGCCGACTTCGTGCTCGACGCAGTGGGCTTCGACGACGCCGTGCGCACCGCCGATCTCGTGGTGGTCGGCGAGGGACGGCTCGACGGCCAGTCGCGGGCAGGCAAGATCGTCTCAGTGCTCCTCGCGCGCTGCGGCGACGTTCCGGTGGTCGCGGTGGTCGGTTCGGTCGGCGACGATCTCGGCGACTACCGCGAGCGGTTCGCCGAGGTCGTTGTCGCGTCCGATGCGGAGGCGCTGACGCGCGCCGGCCGGGCACTACGAGTCTGAGCGGCGCGCCCGATCACCGGCCGGTCACGGAGCGGTGGGAGGTGCGCTGCCGCAGGGTATCTCGGTAGGAGTCTCGGGCGTCGGCACCGGGTCGACGGGATCGGACGCGTGGGCCGGCCACGATGCCGGTCGCGCCTCGGAGCACGGATCGGCGACGGGTTGCGCGGTCGGGAGACGGCA
>LATQ01000607.1 GCA_001017865.1 Rhodococcus sp. IITR03 | reverse complement strand
GGACAGGACCGCCTCGGTCAGCGCGTCGCGGGCGCGGTCGGCGACGTGGCGTAGACCTCGCGGACGAAGGTGTCGCGGTCGTGAAGCTCTCGTAGAAGTACCGTTCGGTGAGTTCGGCGGCCCGGCACACGGCCCGGACGTTCGCCGCCGCGCCGTCGGGGGCTCCGAGCAGGTCGACGCCCACCGTGAGGAGGCGTTCCCTGCGCAGCCGACGGCGTTCGTCGATGCCGACGCCCGCCCAGCTGCGGCGCGTGGTGTCCACCCTGTCGCTTCCCGTCGTTGACTGCATGCCCGCCGAATCCTACTCTGACAACATGCGTAGTCAGGGTTCCGTCGGGCCGGGCACCGCCGAGTCGTCGCACTTCGCGGCACCGCGCCCTGCACGGCCGGAACCACCGGAACCCCTGGGTCCCGATTCGCTGACCTGGCGGTATTTCGGCGGGTGGCGCGGCATGCTCTTCGGGCCGTGGGCCGGATCGATGCAGAACATGCATCCCGGCCTCGGCGCCGGGGTCGAGGAACACTCGCAGTTCTTCGACGAACGCTGGGAACGGCTCTACCGATCGCTGTACCCGATCTACGGCGTCGTCTTCGACGGACCCCGCGCCCCGGAGACCGCAGCGAAGGTGCGCGGCTACCACAACACCATCAAAGGCCTCGACAAGAAGGGCCGCAGGTACCACGCGCTCGATCCCGACACCTTCTACTGGGCGCACGCGACCTTCTTCTACAGCCTCGTCGTCTCCATCGAGTGGTTCGACGGCCCGCTCACCCTCGAACAGAAGCACCGCCTGTTCGACGAGCACGTGCAGTGGTACCGGCTGTACGGCATGCCGATGCACTCGGTCCCCGCATCCTGGGAGGACTTCCTCGAGTACTGGGACCACATGTGCCGCACCGTGCTCGAGGACAACAAGGCCACTCGCGACGTGCTCGACCTGTCGAATCTCGACCGCCCGCCCTTCCTGCGGTGGTTCCCCGAAGGGGTCTGGAAACTGATCCGCCCACCGGTGACGGCCGGTTTCCTGTGGCTCACCGTCGGGCTGTACGACCCACCGGTACGCGAGCTGCTCGGCTACCGGTGGAGCCGACCGGAGGCGGCACTGCACGCTCTCGTCGGTCGCGCGATCGGACTGGGCACGAAACTCGTGCCGTGGCGGTACCGCTACCACCCGCGGGCGCGGGCCGGCTGGGACGCGCGTTCGGGCGGATCCCGGCGATACGGGCCTGCTCGAGACACCGGCGCGCAATCTGCCGC
>LATQ01000603.1 GCA_001017865.1 Rhodococcus sp. IITR03 | reverse complement strand
CGCCATCGGTCGTGCGCCGCCCGCACGTCCTCGGCGGCGACGAGCTCGTCGACGTCCTGCGCACCCACCGGGTCACGCACATCGTCTCGGCGCCCACCGTCCTCAACACCGTCGACCCCGCGGGACTGCCGGACCTCGAGGCCGTCGTCGTCGGCGGCGACGTGTGCACCGCCGACCTTGTCGAACGCTTCGCTCCCACCTGCCGGTTCACCAACAGTTACGGGCCCACCGAGACCACCATCGTCGTCACCGCCGGCGACCCCTTGACCCCCGGCGACCCGATCACCATCGGCCGTCCCCTCGACGGTGTCGTCGCGTCGTGCTCGACCGTCGCCTGCGGCCTGTGCCCGTCGGCTTCGTCGGCGAGCTGTATCTCGGCGGACCTGCACTGGCGCGTGGTTACCATCGCCGTCCCGGGCAGACCGCGGATCGGTTCGTGGCCAACCCTTTCGAGCCCGGCAGGCGCCTGTACCGCACCGGCGACGAGGTGCGGTGGACGCCCGATCACCAGCTCGACTTCGTGGGCCGCTCCGACTTCCAGGTGAAGATCCGCGGCTTCCGCATCGAACTGGGCGAGATCGGCAACGCCCTGCTCGATCAGGACGGCGTCGACTTCGCGACGACCGTCGTGCACGACAGCGGCAGCTCCGTCGTGCCCGTGTCGTACGTACGTATGGAATCCGGCGCGACCTTCGATATGCAGGCGTTGCTCGACGGCGTCGCCCGCGTCCTCCCGTCGCACATGGTGCCCGCCGCCGTCGTCGAACTCACAGAGATCCCGGTGACCCCCGCCGGCAAACTCGACCGCGCCGCCCTCCCGGCACCGCAGTTCGCCACCACCGAGTTCCGCGCCCCCGAAACCGAATCCGAACGCCTCCTCGCCGAGGTCGCCACCGGACTGCTCGACGTCGAGCGCATCGGCGTCGACGACTCGCTGTTCGCCCTCGGCGCCGACAGCATCGTCGCGATGCAGTTCGCCGCCCGCGCCAAGGCCGCCCGGACTGCACATCACCGCCCGGCAGATCTTCGAACACAAGACCATCGCGGCCCTCGCGCGGGTCGCGACCGCCGTCCCCACCGCACTCGTCCTCGACGAACTGCCCGGCGGAGGCGTGGGCGACATCCCGATCACGCCCATCGTGCACGAGATGCTCGGGCGCGGCGACTATTCCACCTTCGCGCAGGCCGTCCTCGTCTCCACTCCCGCGGATCTGACCTACGACGACCTGCGGGCCGCGCTCGCCGCGGTCGTCGCCCGGCACGACAT
>LATQ01000601.1 GCA_001017865.1 Rhodococcus sp. IITR03 | reverse complement strand
CCGTGCAGTGGCTGGGACTGCCCGGGAATCCGGTGGCGGCGGTGGCGACGCTGCTGGTGATGCTGCCTGCGATCGCCGACGGCCGCACCCTCCGTACCCCGGCGACTCCTGTGACCGCTCCACTGGCGAATGCTCGGAGGTCGTCGGCGACATCACGCGGTTGCTGCCCGCCCGTCAGGACGGGCAGGGACGATGGTTGTGCGACAACACGATTCGCACGGCGCATCTCGCCGGTCTCATCGGACGCAGCGCGATCGCCGTGGTGCCGCCGGGAGCGGTGGACGGCGATCGCGTCGAATTGTTGCCGCTCCCCCGCTGATTCAGTCGCAGTGGCGAGCCGCTCCCACAGGAGCGAGGCGCAACGCGTCGACTGCGGAGCGGTAGCGCCGGGCCACGAGGTCGACGACGGTTCGGCGACACCGATCGGCGCGGCGACGCCGTCGCGCCGACCTCCGACAGGCGACGGTGGAAAAGGCCGTCGGCGAGAAGATAGGACGCGACGAACACCCGACGCGCGCCGCCGGCACGGACCTCGTCCACGACTGTCGCGACCCGCGGTTCGCCGGTGGCGATCCACCCGACCCGCACCGGGGTCCGCACGAGCGACGAAACCATGCGGGCCGTCACGTGGACGTCGCGGCGGGCGCGAGGGTCGGAGGAGCCGGCTGCCGCAAGCACGACGTCGTCGCCCTCGACCCAGCCTGCCTGCCGCAACCGCTCGACGAGAACACGGGCGAGAGCAGGGTCGGGAGCGGCGGGTGATCGTCACCGCGTCGTTCCCACCGGCCGCGACCTCGCGCGGAACGTCGGTGTGCACGTGATAGCCGGAGGCGAGGAAGGCGGGGACGAGCACGGTCGGACGGTCGGTGTCGCGCAGGACCTCCGAGGGCGACGGGCCGAGGACGTCGACGAAGGCGACACGGTGGGGCCGACGCGGGAGGAGACGGCATCGGCGAGGCCGCGATCATGTCGACACCGCGCGGATTGCGGGTGCCGTGCGCGACGAGCAGCAATGCCGGGTCGGTGTGTGTACCGGTCATGGATGCATTCCTTCCGGGTCGACGGCGAGGCGGTAGCCACGCTTGACGACGGTCTGCACGATCGCCGGTGCGCCGAGAGCCGAGCGCACCCGGGCGACCGCGGTTTCGACGGCGTGGGTGTCGCCACCCCCACCGGGCAGGGCAGCGAGGAGTTCCTCGCGGGAGACGACGAGACCGGCGCGCCCGACGAGCGTGCGCTCGGAACCGGCAGGGGGAAGGCACCGCAC
>LATQ01000600.1 GCA_001017865.1 Rhodococcus sp. IITR03 | reverse complement strand
GACCACCTGCGCGCGGGCCCGCGCCAGCGCACCGCGCAACTGGTCGGCGGCGCCACCACCCGTCGCGCCGACGATGACGATCGCATCGGCGTCGGTGCCCGTGAACAACGCGTCGAATCCGTCCGCGGTGTCACGGAGATGTCCTTCGCCGACCACCGTAGCGCCGCACCAGCGGACGAAGTCGGGAAGTATCGGACCCAGCGAGTCGCGCGTCTGCCCCTCGCGGAGAGGACCGGTGCGACGGATCTCGTCGCCGGTAAGCGCGATGTGCACACGCAGCGGACCGCGCACCCGAAGCTCGGTGACCTCACCGCTGGCGGCTGCGGAGACGACCGCCGGGCTCACGGCGGTGCCGGCCTCGGCAAGGACCGTCCCCGACTCCCAGTCCTCCCCGCGGCGACGCGCGTCGTCGCGCACGGGTGCATCGGGCAGACGGGTGACGAAACCGCCCTCCACACGGACGAACTCGTCGCGCACGACAGCGGTCGCGCCGGCCGGCAGGTGGGCGCCCGTCGCGATCCGGGCGGCCTCTCCGTCGCCGAGCGTGAGCGAGCCCCCGTCACCGGCGTAGCGGATCTCGTTGCGCAGCAACCACGGTCCGTCGCCCGCCACCGCGTAACCGTCCATGGCCGAGGTCCGGACGCGAGGCAGCGCCTCCGCCGCGACGAGCGGTGCCGCCAACGTGGCGCCTTGCGCCTCCTCGACCGGAACGGTGCGGGAAGGCAACGGTGACAATGCTTCTCGTAGGATTCTCCGCGCGTGGTCGGGGTCGGGGGCCACACGGGCGGTCGCGGATCCGGCGCGCGCCGCCTCCAGATCGGCGGGGGTGTCGCAGTCGGTCGCTTCGGAGACCGGGACGGTGACGTACCGCTCGGGCAACAACGCTTTCATGGGCCGGTTCGCGACGTCTCCACCGAGTGAGTCCAGACGCGCGGCCAGCGCCGGTGTCCGCCACGCGGCGAGCAGGAACTGCACCCGTCCGGTGTCGTCCACCGCGAAGGCGGCCTCGGCCGCCACATCCTCGTTCAGGGACTTCAACAGGGCCGCGACGGTCTTCGGGGTGACGAACGGAAGGTCGGCGGCGAGAGTGACCACGAGATCGGCGACCGGATCCGCCGCTGCCAGTGCCGCGACCGGACCCGCGCCGGGCGGTGTCTCCTGGATCTGCAGCACGTGGGGGTCGAGATCGTCGCGGTGCGGACCACCACCGTCACCGCGCGCACCCTCGACCGCGTCGAGGCGGTGTCCAGCAGTCGTGCGGCGCCGACG
>LATQ01000599.1 GCA_001017865.1 Rhodococcus sp. IITR03 | reverse complement strand
CGCCCGCGACGGACTCGTCCTCGGCGAGCTGCCGCCCGGCTCGAAGGTCGGTACCTCGGCGCCGCGCCGGCGGGCACAACTCGCCGCGCTCGGTCTGGGACTGCAGATCGAACCGCTGCGCGGCAACATCGACACCCGCATCGGCAAGGTCGACTCCGGCGAACTCGACGCGATCGTCATCGCGCGTGCCGGACTGTCGCGCATCGGACGCCTGGACCGCGTCACCGAGTCCCTCGAACCGGTGCAGATGCTGCCCGCGCCGTCGCAGGGTGCGCTCGCCGTCGAGTGCCGGTCGGACGATCCCGAGATGATCGAGCTGCTCGCCGGACTCGACCATGCGCCGAGCCGCGCCGCCGTCGTCGCGGAGCGTTCGCTGCTCGCCGAACTCGAAGCCGGATGCACCGCACCGGTGGGGGCGATCGCCGAGGTCGTCGAATCGCTCGACGACGACGGCCGGGTGATCGAGGAACTGTCGGTGCGCGGATGCGCCGCCGCCCTGGACGGATCGGATGTGCTGCGAGCGAGCGCGGTGGGGGCGCCGGAGAGGGCCGAGGAACTCGGTCGCCGTATCGCCCGCGAACTGCTCGACCTCGGTGCGCGCGAGCTCATGGTCGAGCACGGCGTCGTCCCCGAGACGAGACCTGCCGATGATTGACCCAGCCGTCACCGTCACCCGATTTGCCCTTACCGCTGATTTGACCGCACTGGAGAATGACCGATGAGCCGAGTCCGTAAGCACAACCCCGGGCGCATCCTGTTCGTGGGATCGGGTCCGGGCGATCCTGCGCTGCTCACCGTGCGCGCGCGTGACGTGCTGGCGGGCGCCACGATCGCCTTCACCGACCCCGATGTCGACAAGGGTGTCGTGGCCCTCGTCGGGTCGAACCACGGCACCGACCCGGAGACCGGTGAGCCCGTCGCCGAGGTCCGTCCCGCGCTCGGCGAGCCCGCCGAGGTCGCCAAGACGCTCGTCGCCGAGGCGAAGGCCGGACGCGACGTGGTGCGCCTCGTCGCCGGCGACCCCCTCACCACCGACTCGGTGATCGCCGAGGTCAACGCCGTCGCCCGCACCCAGGTGGTCTTCGAGGTCCTGCCGGGCCTGCCCGCCGGGTCGTCGGTGCCGAGCTACGCCGGTATGGCGCTCGGCTCGTGCCACACCGAGGTCGACGTGCGCGGAGAGGTCGACTGGGCCGCGCTCGCCGCAGCCCCCGGCCCCCTCGTCCTCCACGCGACCTCCGGTCACCTCGCCGAGACCGCCGAGCCGCGCTCGTCGAACAGGACC
>LATQ01000353.1 GCA_001017865.1 Rhodococcus sp. IITR03 | reverse complement strand
CCGTCGACGGTGACCTCCGGCGGGGCGCCCGTGACACACACGATCGTCGGATCGGAGAACTCGAGGCGCGGGCCGAGCAGGTGCATTCGAGACCGGGTGCGCCCTCGGGGTTGCCGACGGCGACGTTCGCGGCGCGGAAGGAGAGATCGTCCATCGGGCCGGACGGCGGAATCCCGACCTCCCACAGTCCGATCCGCCCCGGGAAGTCCTGGACGGTCGTCATCGTGCCGGCGCGCAGCACGTCGATGCGACGTCCGGCAGGGGGATGTCCGCCAGCGTCGTGGTGACATGCTCCGCGTCGAGAACCGTTGCTTCGGAGCAGATTCTGCGCAACTGCGACAGGTTCGTCTGCACGCCGTGGATCCGGGTGTCGTCGAGTGCCTCCGCCAACCCGGCGAATGCTGTGCGCCGCGACTCGCCACGCACGATCACCTTCGCGAGCATCGGGTCGTAGAAGGTGCCGACCTCGGTGCCCGTGTCCACCCACGTCTCGATACGGGTGTGGGCGGGGAACTCGACGTGGGTGAGCAGACCCGCGCTCGGCCGGTGGTCGCGTCCCGGATCCTCCGCGTACACACGGGCTTCCACGGCGTGCCCGGTGATCTCGGGTCCGGAATCGGGCAGGCCGCCCAGCATGCTGTCGTCGCCGCGCGCGAGACGCAGCATCCACTCGACGAGGTCGACGCCCGTGACCTCCTCGGTGACCGGATGCTCGACCTGCAGTCGGGTGTTCATCTCGAGGAAGGACACCTCGCCGCGGTCGACGTCGTAGACGAACTCGACCGTGCCCGCCGATCGGTACCGCACCGACGACGCGAGAGCGCGTGAACACGAGAGCATCTGCTCGACGATGTGGTCGGGGAGGTTCGGCGCGGGCGCTTCCTCGACGACCTTCTGGTTCCGGCGCTGCAACGAACAGTCGCGGGTGCCGAGGCTGATCGTCCGGCCGTGCCCGTCGCCGAAGACCTGCACCTCCACGTGCCGGGCGCGGGGGACGAACCGTTCGAGGAAGACACCGGAGGACGAGAAGTTCGCCGTGGCGAGACGGATGACGCGTTCGTACGCCCCACGCAGGTCGTCGGCGCTGTGGCAGGCCTGCATCCCGATACCGCCGCCCCCGCCGACGGCCTTGAGCATCACGGGATAGCCGATGTCCTCGGCCGCGGCGAGCGCGTCGTCGAGCGAATCGAGCAGGCCGTTACCGGGGACGAGGGGCGCGCCACCGCGCGGGCGGCCTCACGGGCGTGTGCTTGTCGCCGAAGACGCGCAACTGGTCGGGGGTGGCCCG
>LATQ01000574.1 GCA_001017865.1 Rhodococcus sp. IITR03 | reverse complement strand
CGCAGCGCCAGCGGTTCGTGCACGCGCGACCCGCGCAGCCGCGCCCGGTCGAGGGTGGTGTGACGGGTGGTGAGCAGGCCGTGCGCGATGCGCAGGACCCGGTGGTCGTCGGTCACCCGCAGATCGCCGTAGAGCAGCAGATACCGCACGCACGCGGCCGGGCTGGCGACGAGCACGACGACCAGCACGAGGATCACGAGCGCGACCACCAGCCAGGTCCTCCGCGGTCTCCACCGCGCGGCGGACGACCTGCGATTCGGCGATCCACCGGCCGAGCCCGAACTGGAAGGCGGCACCGGCGATGGCCGCGACGCGAGCAGTCCCGTCGTGGAGAACGGCGCGTAGCGCACCCAGGCCGGGTCGAATCGTGCCAGCTGACGCTCGGTGACGGCCGCAGTCGAGGTCGTCTCGGCCGGCATGTCGTCCTGCTGCCCGCCCCTCAGGAGAACGGCACGGAGCTCGGGGACTGCTGCGATCGGGAGGCCGTTGAGTTCGAACCGGTTGCGATCGGCGCCCCCGCTCTGGCCCGTGCCGATCTTCACGACCGCGAGGCCCAGCACGCGATGCAGGAGGCGTTGCTCGACGTCCACCGACCGGATGCGGCTGCGGGGGATCGACAACTCGCGTCGTTGCAGCAGGCCGCGGCGGAGTTCGACGTGCTGCGGTCCCACGCGGTAGGTGGTGGTGAACCAGCGCAGCAGACCGACCAGCACGAGCACGCCCGTCGCTGCGAGGCCCCACACGGGATTGCCGCTGGTGGTCCCGATGACGAACGAGCCGGCGAGGACGGGCAGCAGGCGCAGGATCTCCTCGATCGGGTGGATCAGCAGCATCCGGCGATCGAGGCGCGACCACGGCACCTCCTCGTCCGTCCCGGTCCCGGGTGCGACGGCCTCGTTCATGTCGCGTCCGCCTCCGAGCTTGCGGCGAGCGTGGTCAGACGGGCGACGGTCTCGTCGGCGACCCGGCTGTCGAGCCCGACGATCTCCACCGCACCCGCCGCTGAGGCGGTGGTGACGGTGACGGTGGTCAGGTCGAGCCACCGGTCGAGCGGACCCCGCTCGGTGTCGACGGTCTGGATCCGGGAGATCGGTGCGATGCGGTGTTCCTGCGTCCACCAGCCCGAACGCGTGTAGACCGCGGTCTCGTCCATCTCCCAGCGATGGACGCGGTATCGCCAGACCGGCACCACCGCGACGTGGAGTCCACCGAGCACGACGGTCGCCGCCGACGGCGGGCGATGTGCCAGTCCCGCGCCCACCGGCGCGACGAGCGCCCACACGACCTG
>LATQ01000439.1 GCA_001017865.1 Rhodococcus sp. IITR03 | reverse complement strand
GGTCCGCGATGCCGCCGATCTCGACGAGGCGCTCCGGCTCGCCGCCGCCGAAGCGCACGCCGCTTTCGACGACGACCGGCTGTACGCCGAGGCGCTCGTCGAGCGTGCCGGACGTCGAGGTGCAGGTCGTGGCTGCCGAGTCGGGGTCGGGTACCCGCGCCGTCGCGTTGGGCGACCGCGACTGCAGCGTGCAGCGCCGGCACCAGAAACTCGTGGAGATCGCACCCGCGCCCGACCTGCCCGACGCCTGCGGGAGGCGCTGCACGGCGCGGCCGTCCGGCTGATCGGGAACGTCGGATGCCACGGGCTGTCCACCGTCGAATTCCTCGTCCACGATGCCGGTTTCGTGTTTCTCGAGGTCAACCCCCGGATCCAGGTGGAACACACCGTCACCGAGGAGGTGACGGGCGTCGATCTCGTCGCGACCCAGATCGCGATCGCTCGTGGGGCCGGATTCGACGAACTCGGCCTCCCCGCAGGAATCACCTTCGACGGCAACGGGATCGACGGCCGTCCTGCGGTGGCGCAGGGCATCGCGGTGCAGGTGCGCGTCAACGCCGAGACACCGCGCGCCGACGGCATCGCCCTGCCCACCGCCGGGACGCTCACCGCGTTCACGCCTCCCAGCGGACCGGGCATCCGCGTCGACACCCACGGCCGACCCGGCCTCGAGGTGACCGGACGTTACGACTCCCTGCTCGCCAAGGTCGTCGCGTACGTGCGCTCCGGCGACCGCGCGGCCGTGCTGCGCAAGGCGTCGACGGCACTCGGCGAGTTCGTCGTCGACGGTGTGGACACCAACCGCGATCTCCTGCAGAAGATCCTGGACGACAAGGAGTTCCGGTCCGGCAACGTCCACACCACGTGGCTGGGGGAGCGGCTCGCGGATTTCGTCGACACCGCCACGACCGCGCCGGTGGAGTACACGGATCTGCGCGCCGACGAACACGCGGTGCACGCCGAGATGGTCGGCACGGTCGTGGAGGTCGCCCGCGCAGGCGACACCCTTCCGGCCGGTGCGCCGCTCGCCGTGCTCGATGCGATGAAGATGCAGCACGAGATCCGGGCACTCGGCAGCGCCGTGGTCGAACGTGTGCTCGTCGAGCCGGGCCGCACCGTCGACCCGGGCACGGTGCTCGCGGTGGTCCGCGTGCTCGACGCGGACACCGCGACGGACGACATCGCCGCGGTCGACCTCGACGCCGACCGTGCCGACCTCGACGAGATCCGCCGCAGGCACGCAGACCACCACCGACGGCGGCGCGGCCCGAGGTCGTGGCGAAGCGGCA
>LATQ01000484.1 GCA_001017865.1 Rhodococcus sp. IITR03 | reverse complement strand
CGGCGACCGTCGGCAACGTGCGCGCGCCGCGACTGCTTCGCCGCGGACGTCGCGACCGCCTGCCACTTGGCAACACCCTTGTCCGCCTTGGCATCCCACCGTGCGACGCAGCGCGCCGACTGCCACGGCACGAACTCGTCGGCGCCGGCCTCGGTGGCCAGTTCGACGGCGAGTTCGGACCGGTCGGATTTCGGCAGCGCCTGCACGACGGTCACGCTCGGACGGGGCGGATCGACGACGCGACGATCGAGCACGAGCGCTTCGAGCCGGTCCTTCGCGACCGCCGTGACCTCGACGTCGGCGACCTCACCGGCACCGTCGGACAACACGAGCCGCTCGCCGACCGCGATACGGCGCACCGTCGCGGCGTGCCGGCCCTCCTTGCCGTCGAGAACGGCCGTCTGCCCCTCGTCGGGCAGCGGGTCGAGGTAGAACAGTGTCGCGGCCACCCGAGCGACCTAGCGGGCGCTGAACGCGTCGCGCAGGCGCGAGAACAGGCCGCCGGTGTTCTGCGAACCCGTGGTCACGACCTCGACGTGCTCCCGGTCGCTGTGCCGGCGCAGGTCCTCGAGCAGCTTCGTCTGCTTGTGATCGAGCTTGCTCGGCACCACGACCTCGAGATGCGCGTGCAGGTCGCCGCGCGTACCCGAGCGCAGCTTCGGCATGCCGTGGCCGCGCAGCACCGAGACCGAACCGGGCTGGGTGCCGGGATCGATGGTGATCTCGGTGGGGCCGTCGAGGATGGTCTCGACCGTCACCTTGGTGCCGAGCGCAGCGTCGACCATGGGCACGCGGATGGTGCAGTGCAGGTCGTCGCCGTCGCGCACGAAGACCTCGTGCTGCTGTTCGAGCACCTCGACGTAGAGATCGCCGGCGGGTCCGCCGCCGGGGCCGACCTCGCCTGGGCTGCGAGTCGGATGCGCATCCCGTTGCCGACACCGGCGGGCACCTTGACGGTGATCTCGCGGCGGGCACGCACGCGGCCGTCGCCGCCGCACTTGCGGCAGGGATCCGGGATCGTCTCGCCGACACCGCGACAGGTGGGGCACGGTCGGGAGGTCATGACCTGGCCGAGGAAGGAACGCTGGACGGACTGGACCTCGCCGGCACCGCCGCAGGTCTCGCAGCGCACGGGCTTCGAGTCGCCGTGGGTGCCGGAACCGGTGCACGCGTCGCACAGGATCGCGGTGTCGACCGTGACCGTCTTGGTGACGCCGCGAGCGCATTCCTCGAGGGTCAGGCGGGTGCGGAGCAGCGAGTCGGCGCCGGGCTGGACGCGGCCGCGCGGC
>LATQ01000598.1 GCA_001017865.1 Rhodococcus sp. IITR03 | reverse complement strand
GACGGTCCGTGGGTGGATCCGGGGTGACGGTCGTGGTCACCGCGGATCGCGGCCTGCGCGCGCGGTTGCCCGAGGCACGATCGCGATGTCGCCCTCGGCCGTGCTGGGCTGGCTGTAACGCCTCCAGCCGGCAAGTGCGGTCTTACCCGCCTTTCAGGCCGGCGTGCGGTCTTCCGCCGCCTTTCAGGCCGGCAGTGCGGCCTTCAGTGCTGCCGCGGCTGCCCGTGGATCGGAGGCCTTCGTGATCGCTCGGACCACCGCGACCCGCGTGGCCCCGGCGTCGAGCACCTCGGGGAGCCGCTCGAGATCGATGCCGCCGATCGCGAACCACGGTCGTGCCGGCTGCGACTGCGCGACCTCGCGCGTCACCTCCAGCCCCGCCGCGGTGCGTCCCGGCTTGGTCGGGGTGTCCCACACCGGCCCGGACGCGAAGTAGTCGACGCCCTCCTCGATGTCGGCGAGCGCGGCCTGCGCCCGACTCGACGTCGAGCGGCGATGACGATCTCGTCGCCGAGGATCTGCCGTGCGTGCCGCACCGGCAGGTCGCCCTGACCGAGATGCAGGATGTCGGCGCCCGCCGCGAGCGCGATGTCGGCGCGGTCGTTCACGGCGAGGAGCGCACCGTGGCGTGCACACGCCTCGCCGATGATCTCGAGGGCGGCGAGTTCCTCGCGTGCTCGAGGCGTCCGAACTTCTTCTCACCGGCCGAGTCCTTGTCGCGCAACTGGACGATGTCGACCCCACCGGCGAGGGCCTCCTCGACGAACCGTGCGAGGTCGCCGGTGTCCCGGCGAGCGTCGGTGCACAGGTACAACCGGGCGGTCGCGAGGCGGCCGCGCGGGTCGGGATGGTTGCCGCGATAGGTGGTCACGACCAAGACGGTAGCCTCTAGGCAGAAAGTGTGACGACACGGGAGTCCCGAGGTTCGCGGGGCTGAGAGGGGGCCTGCCGGCCCCGACCGTTATGACCTGACCCGGATCATGCCGGCGCAGGGAGTGAGGTGGACCAATGGCAACTGTGGCCGTCGTGGGTGGCGGAGTGATCGGGCTGTCGATCGCATGGCGCGCAGCCCGCTCGGGGCACATCGTGACCGTGCACGACCCGAATCCCGGTAGCGGCGCCTCGTGGGTGGCCGGCGGGATGCTGGCCCCGCTGTCCGAGGGTTGGCCCGGTGAGGATCACGTGCTGTCCCTGGGTGCGGCCTCGCTCGACCGCTGGCCCGGATTCGCGGAGGCACTGCGCGCGGAGACCGGCGTCGACGTGTTCACCGCCGAGGCATCGCTGACCGTC
>LATQ01000259.1 GCA_001017865.1 Rhodococcus sp. IITR03 | reverse complement strand
CGTCCTACGGGGAGGGTGATGAGGTCGGACATCTGTTACTCCGATCCCCGCGTTGGTTGTCAGGATGTCTCACGACCATCCTGACAACCAACGCCGACCTCGTGCTTGTGTCCGTGAAGGGGTGCAAACGTCGGTGTCAGCCCCAGCTCGCCTGCGCGGCGAGGCTGTCGCGGTCGATCCGTTCGAGGCGCGATTCGGTGCACGAGGCGATCTGATCGACCACGACCCGCACCTTCGCAGCATCGTCGGGCGCAGCCTTCCAGGCGGCGACGAAGAACGGGTCGAGACCGACCGGCGCGGTGCGCAGCAGCCACTCGGCGACGCGGTGGATGCGTTCGCGTTGCGATTCCTGGCGGCTGCGGTGGGCGCGGTCGGACATGACGAACTGCAGCGCCATCGTCTTGAGCAACGCGACCTCCGAGACCACGATCGGCGGGACCATGAGGTCGGCGTCGTACCGGGTGACGCGTCGCCCCTCCGTCGCCTCCCGAGTCCCGAGGATCGCCGCGTTGGCGAAGCGGCCCACCAGCTCGCTGGTCAGCTTTTTGAGCGCAACCGAGCAGGCGAGGGTGCCGTCGAAAGTGCCGACGGCGCGAACCACCGGCATGGAGGACAACCGCTTGGCCGCCTCGGTCAGCTCGGCCGGGTCGAGACCCGAGAACTCGCGCATACCCACCTCGATGAGTCCGGCGACATCGTCGGGTTCGTCGAGCATCCGCAGGTCGATGCGACCGTCGATCACGCCGTCCTCGAGGTCGTGCACCGAGTACGCGACGTCGTCGGACCAATCCATGATCTGCGCCTCGAGGCACTTGCGGCGCTCGGGTGCTCCTTCGCGGATCCAGTGGAGGACCTCGGCGTCGTCGTCGTACGAGCCGAACTTCGCGCCGGGCGCGGACGCGTCCACGGGTACTTGAGCGTCGCGTCGAGCGAGGCCCGGGTGAGGTTGAGGCCGGCGCTCGAGCCGTCGGGATAGAGGATCTTCGGTTCGAGGCAGGTGAGGATGCGCAGGTTTTGCGCGTTGCCCTCGAATCCGCCGCAGGACTCCGCGACCGCGTCGAGTGCCCGCTCGCCGTTGTGCCCGTAGGGCGGGTGCCGATGTCGTGGGCGAGGCCGGCGAGGTCGACGAGATCGGGGTCGGCGCCGAGTCCTTCGGCGATGCTGCGGCCGATCTGTGCGACCTCCATCGAGTGTGTCAGACGGGTGCGCGGGGTGTCGCCGTCGCGGGGGCCGACGACCTGTGTCTTGTCGGCCAGGCGGCGCAGGGCCGCGCAGTGCTGCACGCCGAGCACGGTCGCG
>LATQ01000407.1 GCA_001017865.1 Rhodococcus sp. IITR03 | reverse complement strand
CCACGACCACCAGCACGGCCCGCAGCCAGCGATCAGCCACCGTCCGCGACTCTTGTCGCGGGCCGGCGGGATGCGCGTGGGCGTGGCTGGACGGCGACGCGGACGGCTCGCTGAACCGTCGGTTCCTCACCGCGCGGAGCGATGCGCTGCTCGGCGCCTTCGGCACGTGGCTGCGGACCGGGATCTGCACCGTGGGCGCATCGGCGGCGGAGGTGGCATCGGACGCGGGCCCGGATTCGGGGTCCGGGCGGGACTCGCGGTCTCGGGTTCGGCGACTGGAAGCGCCACGGTCTCGTCCGTCGCGACGTTCTCGTCTGCAGCCTGTTCCGGCGCGTCGCTGCTCGCGTCCTCATCCGAGGACGCCGCATCGGTGGTCGGCTCCTCGGGTTCCTCGGAGACCTGCTCCGGTTCCTCGGAGACCTGCTCAGCCGGCTCGAGGGCGGGTTCGTTCTCCGTACTCTCGTCCGGTGTTCCGACAGAAGGGGTCGTCGAAGTCTGCTCGGGTGACTCTTCGTTCTTCGGGTCCGACAACGTGCTGCACCTCGCTCGACGGCCTGCGGTTACCCGGGGACTCTATCGAGCCTTCGCCACGGAAGGGCACAATGACCCCATGACGTCTTTCGGTGATCTTCTCGGACCGCAGCCCACCCTTCTCCCCGGCGACGACGACGCGGAGTCGGCCCTGCTGAACAACGAGGACCCGGCGAAGGTCGCAGCCGACCATCCCACCGCCTCGATCGCATGGGCGTATCTCGCCGAGGCCGCACTCGACCGTGGCGAGACGATCCAGCCTACGCCTACGCACGCACCGGATACCACCGCGGCCTCGACCAGCTGCGCCGCAACGGCTGGAAGGGCTTCGGTCCCGTGCCCTACAGCCACGAACCCAACCGCGGTTTCCTGCGCTGCGTCGCCGTGCTCGCCGGCAGCCCGGACCATCGGTGAGTCGGACGAGCACGCCCGCTGCCTGGACCTGCTCGAGGACTGCGACCCGCGGGCAGCGGAAGAACTCGGCGTCGAATAGACGCCCGTACATGTCTGTGTCGAACAGACTGTCCGCGGCGACCCGGCGCCGACCCACCCGTCAGGGAGCTCGTAATCGCCTGACCGACTCGTTCGAACGGCTGCGCTCATCGGCGCTGCCGATCGTGCAGTGCGCGCTGGCGGCGGGTCTGGCGTGGTGGGTCGCGAAGGACCTGGTCGGGCACCAGCAGCCCTTCTTCGCGCCCATCGCGGCAGTCGTCTCCCTCGGGCTCGGTCTCGGCGCCCGGTTGCGGCGTTCCGTCGAACTCGTCTGCGGTGTGACCGTCGGGATCGGCGTGGGCGACCTGCTCGTCTCGCTGATCGGCAGCGGACCGTGGCAGATCGCACTGGTCGTGATCATGGCGATGGGTACCGCTGTGGCGCTCGACAGCGGCCCGATCTTCTCGATGCAGGCGGGTAATTCCGCGGTGCTCGTCGCCACCCTTCTGCCGCCCGGCGGCACGGGGGGTGTCGACCGTATGGTCGACGCTCTCATCGGCGGGCTCACAGGGATTGCAGTGGTTGCGCTCATTCCCACGCATCCCGTGCGGCGGGCGCGCCGCAACGCCGCCGAGATCCTCGCCACCGCGAGCGAGGTATTGCGCAAGGTGGAGTCCGGTCTCGTGGAGAACAATGCGAAACCGATCGAGGAAGCGCTGCGACAGGCCCGCGCCACCCAGCCCGCGATCGACGCGATGCGGTCCAACCTCAAGGGCGGCAGAGAGATCAGCCGAGTCTCGCCGCTGTACTGGAACAGCCGCAAGCGTCTCGCGGTCCTGACGCTGCCGCCGACCCGATCGATCACGCGATGCGCAACATCCGCGTGCTCGCGCGACGTTCCCTGACTCTCGTCCGCGACGACGAGATCCTCGACTCGCGATTGGTGCACCGTTTCGTCGAGGTAGCCGACGCGGTGGACGTCCTTCGCGAGATGGTTCTGGCCGAGCCGGGGGAGCAGCCCGACCAGGCCGAGGCCGCGCGTGTCCTGCGCAGCATCGCCAAGAAGATGGATCCCGAACTCATCGCCGGGGCAGGAGTGTCGGCGACGGTGGTGTTCGCGCAGATGAGGTCGCTGATCGTCGACCTGCTGCGGACCGCCGGACTCAAGCGGATCACCGCGATCGCGACTCTTCCTCCCACCGTCGAACATCCGGCCTACGACCCGGACGAATAAGTCCCTCCGATCTCGCCGGGCACGTAGCCGTTGAACATATGCACATTCGTGCATACGATGGCCCGAGGTTCGGAGAGGGAGTTCGATGGGTTCGGGTCACGGGCACTCACACGGCGTCGGCCACGGTCACGGTCAGGGCGCCGGTCCCACGCGCGCCGTCATCCGGCGCATGGCCTTCGCGCTGGGCATCCTCGGAGCGTTCTTCGTCCTCGAGGCTCTCGTCGGTCTCCTGATCGGCTCCCTCGCCCTGCTCGCCGACGCGGGCCACATGCTCACCGACGTCGTCGGGGTGTCCATGGGCATGGTCGCCCTCATCCTCGCCCGGCGAGGGAGCAGCGCGGCGTCGCGCACCTTCGGCTGGCACCGCGCGAGGTCCTCACCGCGATGGTCAACGCGGTGCTGCTGCTCGGCGTCGCCGGCTGGGTGTTCTACGAGGCGATCGACCGCATCGGCGACGCCCCCGAACTTCCCGGCCTGCCCATGATCGTCACCGCCCTCGCGGGACTGGCCGCCAACATCGTCGTGATGCTCATGCTGCGGGCCGACGCGAAGGACAGCATCGCGGTGCGCGGCGCTACATGGAGGTGCTCGCCGACGCCGTCGGATCCGTCGGCGTCCTCATCGCGGGCGCACTCGTCATGATCTTCGGCTGGAGCCTGGCCGACGTCGTCGTCGGTGTGCTCATCTCCCTGTGGGTCGTGCCGCGCGCCCTGCGACTGGCCGCGGAGTCGCTGCGCATCCTCACGCAGACCTCGCCCGCACATCTCGACGTCGACCTCCTGCGCACCGACCTGCTCGCGCTGCCCGGCGTGTGCGGCGTGCACGACCTGCACGTGTGGACGCTGACCACCGGAATGGACGTGGCGACCGTGCATCTCGTCAGCGACCACGACCCGCAGTGGATCCTCGACTCGGCGCGCACCGCGCTGTCGTCGCACGGGCTCGAGCACGCCACCGTCCAGGTGGAGTCGACGGTCGACGGCAAGCAGTGCGAGAAGGACGTCACCTGGTAGCTCACCGCGCGGATCGGTTCGGCCGCAACGTCCACCGACCCGGCCCGCCGTAGAGCCGGACGACGTCCAGCGGTCCCACGTCGACCCTCCGGAACGACGACGCCGGAGCGTCGAGAGCGCACACCGTCGCGGCCCGCACGACCGCCGGGTGTGTCACCACCCCGACACGTTCGTAGCTGTCGTCCTGGGCGGCCAGCCAGGTGCCGATCCGGCGGATGAGGTCCTCGACGGACTCGCCGCCGTGCGGTGCCGAAGCCGGCTCGGTCAGCCACATCGCCAGGTCGCTCTCGGGCAGCTCGTCCAACCCCGCCCCGCACCACCTGCCGTAGTCGAGCTCGCGCAGAGCGGAGTCGATCTCGGCGGGGACGCCGAAGGCGTGGACCGTGTCGACCGCGCGTCGCTCGGGCGCACACACCCACCGGTCGACGACCGGCACCGCGACGCGTCCGAGTTCGCGGCGGCCTCGTTCGGAGACCGACTCGTCGCACGGAAATCGGGCCTGTTCCGTCGCACGCGTGGAAGCGTGTGCGACGAAGAACAATCGGGTCACGGCAGGTACGTCCTCTCCGCTTGACATCGCAGACCGCACGGTGCGAAGGTGCGTCGGTAAAGATGTGCCGAGGTGTAGGCAATCCGGTGGGAAACCGGAGCGGTCGCGCCACTGTAACCGGAGATCTCGAAATCTCCGGAAGCCAGAAAACTCCCGCGGCACATGACGGAATCGAATGGGACGCGAAATCCCAGGAGGATTGTCATGGCTGTTGTCCATACCCCCGACGAGTCGCTCGGCTCCGCCGCACTCGCAGTCGCTCTCGCTGCAGTGATCGTCGCGGCATTTCTCGTTCTCTACCTGGTCGGATTCGATCAGGGCGCGATCTCGCGCACCGGCATGTTCATGCACGAACTGATGCACGACGGCCGGCACCTCCTCGGTCTTCCGTGCCATTGAGAACGGGGACCACGATGCCCGGAACCTACCTCCACCTGCTGCTGAGGGGCCTGCTCGCCGGACTCGTCGCGGGTCTGCTCGCCGGCGGTGTCGCCTTCGTCGTCGGCGAACCCCACATCGAATCCGCGATCGCGCTCGAAGAAGCTGCCGGCGAAGCGCATTCGCACGATCACGACCACGCTGCGACCACCGGGGAATCCCACGGTCACAGTCACGGCGAGGATGCGCTCGTCGACCGTACCGGTCAGAAGGCCGGACTGTTCCTCGCGACGACCCTCGCGGGTCTCGCGCTCGGCGCCCTCTACGCGTCGGTGTTGCACTTCGCGCGTCGCCTCACCGACATGCCGGGCTGGAAGCTCGGATTGCTCGGGGCGGCCGGAGCGTGGCTCGCCGTCGAGGCCGTCCCGTTCGTGAAGTATCCGGCGAATCCGCCGGCCGTCGGTGATCCCGAGACGATCGATCAACGCACTTTGCTGTGGCTCGCCTCGGTCGCTCTCGGACTCGTCGCGATCGCCGTGGCCGTCGCGGTGGCGAAGGCGCTGGCCGCCCAGGACCTGCACACCGTCCGCATCGCAGGCCCAGCGGTCGCCTTCCTCGTCGTGGTGGGTCTCGGATATCTCGCCTTGCCGAGAATCGACGAGGTGGGGGAGGGCTTCCCCGCGACGCTGCTGTGGGAGTTCCGGGTCGCGTCGTTCACCGTGCAGCTCACCCTGTGGGCGGTGCTCGGTGTGGTCTTCGCCTACCTCACCGAACGCGCCTCCCGTCGCGTGACGATCCCGGCCTGACGACATGGGTTCGGGTCTGCTCGTCGCCGGAACGACCTCGGATGCAGGGAAATCCGTGGTCGTCACCGGGATCTGCCGATCCTTGGCGCGGCGCGGCCTGAAGGTCGCGCCGTTCAAGGCGCAGAACATGTCGAACAACTCGATGGTGACGAGCGAGGGCGCGGAGATCGGGCGCGCCCAGTGGATCCAGGCGGTGGCCGCCCGTGCGATCCCCGAGGCCGCGATGAACCCGGTGCTGCTCAAACCCGGCAGCGACCGGCGCAGCCACGTCGTGGTTCTCGGGCGCCCCGCCGGATCGCTGGAGGCGGGTGAGTTCGCCGGTGGGCGACAGCATCTCGCCGACGCGGCGTTCGGCGCTTCGACGACCTCCGTCGCCGGTTCGACGTGGTGGTGTGCGAAGGTGCCGGAAGCGCGGCCGAGATCAATCTGCGCGACCACGACTACGTGAACATGGGCCTGGCGCAACATGGTTCGATCCCGACCGTCGTCGTCGGCGACATCGACCGCGGTGGCGTGTTCGCCGCGATGTACGGGACGCTGGCCCTGCTCGACGCCGCGGATCAGCAGTTGATCCGCGGCTTCGTGATCAACAAGTTCCGCGGCGACGTCTCGCTCCTGAAACCCGGACTCGACTCGCTCGAACGGGTCACCGGCCGCCCGGTGCTCGGCGTGCTGCCGTGGCAACGCGAGCTGTGGCTCGACTCCGAGGATTCGCTCGCCCTCACCTCCCGCCCCGCACACGACGGTGACGGCGCACTGAGCATCGCCGTCGTGATGCTGCCGCGGGTCAGCAACTTCACCGATGTCGACGCGTTGTGCCTCGAACCGGACGTGCGGGTCCGCTTCGTCGACGACCCGCGAGCGCTCGCCGGTGCCGACGTCGTGATCGTGCCCGGAACACGCGCCACACTCGCGGATCTCGCGTGGCTGCGCTCGCGAGGACTCGACACCGCGATCGTCGACCACGCCCGCCGGGATGGACCGGTCCTCGGTATCTGCGGCGGATTCCAGATGCTCGGCACGCACATCGACGACCCGCACGGTGTCGAAGGTGTCCCCGGTGCGAGCGAGCCGGGTCTCGGATTACTCCCCGTCCGAACCGAATTCGCACACGAGAAGGTTCTCCGATTACCGAGGGGCACGGCGTTGGAGGCGGCCGCCTCCGGCTACGAGATCCACCACGGACGCGTCACCGTCGACGGTGGCACCGACTTCCTCGGTGGCACCCGTGTGGGCTCGATGTTCGGCACCATGTGGCACGGCGCCCTCGAAGGGGACGCGGTGCGGCGGGCATGGTTGCGCGAGGTCGCTGCGGCAGTGGGCCGCGAGATCCGCACGGGGGAAGTGAGTTTCCCGGCAGCACGCGAGGCCCGCATCGAGGCGCTCGCGGACCTCGTCGACGAACATCTCGACATGGACGCTCTGCTCGCCATGCTCTCCGACGAGCGAACCCTGCCCGTGCTGAGGGGAACCCTTCGGTGACGGTCCTCATCCTCGGTGGAACGGGGGAAGCCCGTTCCCTCGCCGTGGCATTGGACGGCACGGACATCGCGTTCGAATCCTCCCTGGCAGGCCGGTCCGCAATCCCCGCCTGCCCGTCGGTCCGGTGCGCATCGGAGGGTTCGGTGGCGCGGACGGTCTCGCCCGGTACCTGACCGAGCGCGGTATCCGAGCCGTCGTCGACGCCACCCATCCGTTCGCCGCGGGCATCAGCGCGAACGCCGCGACGGCATGCACCGCCGCGCACGTTCCGCTGGTGCGCCTGCAACGACCCGGTTGGCACGACGAGCACGGCCGGTGGACGTGGGTCGACGACCACGACGTCGCCGCGCACGTCGCCGCGACCGGCCGGAAGATCTTCCTCAGCACCGGACGGCAGACCCTCGACCGCTTCGTCGGGCCGCTCGCCGCGCACGACGTGCTCGTCCGCGTCGTCGACCCGCTGACGACCGAGTTGCCACCGGGCTGGTCGGTGCTGCTCGGACGCGGCCCCTACCCAGCGACTGACGAACGGAAACTGCTGCTCGACAACGGGATCGACACCCTCGTCACGAAGGATTCGGGTGGCTCGCTCACCCGCGGCAAACTCGACGCCGCCGACGAACTGGGCGTGCGCGTGATCGTCGTACGCCGCCCGCCCGCACCTCGCGGTGTCACCACGGTGGAGACCGTGGCGGCAGCGCGGGAATGGGTCCTCCGGAGCGCGGCGATCAGACCTGCGGACCTTCGGAACGCAGATCGTCGACCTTCTTCATCGCCTCGCGCAGTTCCCGGAGCCACTGCTCCGAGTGCTGCCCCACGAGCCTGACGGTCCACTTCAGCGCGTCCGAACGGGACCGCGCGACACCCGCGTCGACGAGGGTGTCGAGCACCTTCCGTTCGGGTTGGCGCAGTCGCGTCATGACCGGGACGGCGAGGTGGGTGAACAGTTCGGTCCGGTCGCCGGCCTTCACGCCCCAGGCCACCTTGCGGCCGTAGCGGGCCTCGGCCTCGTCGGCGATGCGCATCCGGTCGGCGCGCGTGGTCTCGCGGAATCGAGCGATGCGTCCGTCGATCTCGGTGTCGCTCGTGCCGTCGGGCACCCCGAGGGGTCCGACGACGAAGATTTCCTCTCTGTCGATCTCGATGTCGGGCGGTCCGGTGAACCAGTCGTCGGGGAGTCTGCCGGCGAACCACTCGGCGGCATCGCTCGCGTCGGGGAAGTCGGCCTGTTGCCAGCCGCCCGGTCGTCCGAATCCGTGGATGTGTGAATGTCGCATGATGTCCTCCTCGGGACGCGACCTGGTGCGTGTCGCACCGATCAACCTGTGCGTGTTGCACTGATTACAGTGTTGCACTGCAAGCGTGACGCGCGCCACTGTCGGTCGGCGAACGGTGCGGTCAGTGATCGTCCCGGGGAGTCAGAACTCCGGAGGTGACCGGAGGAGCGCTGCGCAGGGGAGCGGTGGAGAGCACGACCGGCAGCCACACCGCGGTGGATGCCATCACCGCGCCCCAGCACAGATACAGGCCGACGTGCGGTGCGTGAGAGGTGTGGGCGACCATTCCCGCCTGCGACCAGACCGCGAACAATCCCACCATCGACGCCGCGCCCGAACCGAGCATCGCGATCGCCGCGGCATCCCATCTCCGTCGGAGCAATGCGACGAGCGGTACGAGGATGCCGAACACCACCACGAAGACATCGAAGACGCGGAGCGGAAGCGTGGCGGCCTCGGAATCCCAGCGCACAAGGGCCGTCAGGGACGTCACGGAGGTGGCCTGGGGAAGCAGCAGACCCACGACCAGCAGCGCGACGCACCCGGCCAGGATCCGGACCCGCGAGCGCCGACGACCACCTCACCGGCGACGCGGTGTTCGATGCGATCGAGATCGTGACGGAATTCCGCCAGGTCGTCCATGGTGCACCCCCGGAGCGCGGCGACGCTTCGGTCCCAGTATGCGACGCGGGCCACATCGGTGGGCGGGTTCTGCAACTCCGTTTCGGGACGGCACGATCGGGCATGCTCCTGGGCGTGAGTCGATACGACGCGTACATCTTCGACGTGCAGGGCACGCTGATGGACTTCTACACCCCGGTCACCCGGGCGGTGGCCGAGGCACTCGGTACCTATGCAGATCCGGCGACCGTGGGCGACCTGGTGCGGGCCTGGAGGAGCGACTACTACGAACGCATCCTCCGTCTCGACCAGTCGGTGGAGAAGTGGTATCGCGTGCAGGACTCCTACGTCGACGGACTCGGCGACGTGTGCGAGCAGTTCGGGGTCGACCTTCCCGAGGACGTGCGCGTCGAGACGGCGCGGGCCTGGCAACGCCTCGAGGCGTGGCCGGACGTGCGGCCCGGGCTGAACGAACTCCGTTCGCAGGCAGTGGTGGCGACACTGTCCAACACGGACATGGCCACGATGATCACGCTCTTCCGTGACCAGCAGCTCGAGGCCGACGCCATCCTCACGGCCGAACTGTTCGGCGCCTTCAAGCCCGAACGTTTCCTGTACGAGCGCACCTGCCGGTATCTGGGGGTCGATCCCTCCCGGGCCGCGATGGTCGCGTCGCATCCCTACGATCTGCGGGCCGCCCGCGAGGTCGGACTGAACACGGTCTTCGTGTACCGGCCGCTCGAGAACGGCCGCGTCGAGGACGCGGTCGACGACACCGAGGGGGAGTTCGACCATCGCATCGAGGACCTGCGGGAGATTCCGTGACAGGTTGTCGACCGTGGACACCGACGTGCTGTCGGAACTGGTACGTATCGGCTACCACCACATGACCACGGTCGAACACACACCCTGAGACGGCCGGACCCGGGCGTCAGTCGAGCACGAGGTGCCGGGCGGCGATCACCGCGTCCTTCCCGGAGTTCACACCGAGCTTCCGGTACAGCGACCGCAATTGCGTCTTCACCGTGTTCACGCTGACGAATTCGGCCTTCGCAATGGTGCGTGCCGAGCGACCCGCGATCAACCCGTCGAGGACCGCACGTTCGCGCGGCGTCAGTCGCACCACCGGTTTCGACTTCGGATAGGTGGCCGTGTCGAGCGCCGTCGGCTCCGAGGCGGTCGGCAGGGCGACTCCCAGCGAGCCGAGATGACGCGCCATCAACGGCGAGACCATGGTGAACGGTCGCAACAGTCCGGTCTGCTGCGACAGCGCGATCGCCCGGTCGAGGTGAGGACGGGCCTCGCTGTCACGTCCGAGCGCGCACGCGGCAGCGGCACCGAGCACAGCCAGTTCCATCGCCTGGCGGGGCGTGCAGATCGGATCGGTCCCGTAGTGGTGCACGAGCGCTTCGCTGCCGGCCGGATCGCCCGTCAGCAGACGCATGCGGGCATGGACGGGCGCGGTGAACAAGTGGGTGGAATCGGCGACGAGATTCCGCGCCCGGTCGAAATCGCCCAGCGCCAGTTCGAGATCGGCGCGTATCGCGTTGACGAGCACAGCGTTGTACCCCGCGTGGAGCTCCGGGTGCTTCCGGATCTCTGCTTGATGCGCCGCAGCCCGTCCATCGGAGTGTGGGTGAGCAGCGCGAGGGAGCCTGTGCGTAGAGGACGAGGGCCCAGAACTCGTTCGGGGCCGTGGACGCTCGATGTCGACGAGGATGTCGAGCGCCACGTCGGTTTCGAGTCGGTCGATCGCGAGCAGTGCCGCCGCGATCTGCTCGGTTGTGTGCGCGAGTCGTGCGCTGTCGCGGTGGTGCCGGCGAGGCGTCCGATCGGTGGAGAGCGCCGCGCGTGCCTCCGGCCCTTCTCCGCGTAGGGCGTGCATGAGCCGAGTACGGCGGCGGCGTCTTCGCCGACGGGTGTCCCGGCCCCGACGGAACGGGCGCGGCGCAGCATGCCCATCGCTTCGTGCGGACGCACCGCGAAGAAGTAGGTCAGCCCGGCCTGGAAACAGAAGGCAGCGTCGGAGACGACCGTCGTTCCGGGTGCCGTCGACGAGGACGCCACTCTCGACGCGAGCTCATCGCAGATCGACGCCGCCTCGGCGAACCGTCCCTCCCTCCGTAGGGTGACGACCTGCCCGAGCTTCGCAGCGCCGTCCGATCCGCGATCGGGGCTCCCCGGTACCACGAGGTAGGTCCTCGTCGGTTCTGCCGGCAGGTCGTTCACGGCCCGTCGCAACAACGACCGGCGGACGGCGTCCGGGTACACCCGGGCCGAGTTCCCGGGCACGGGTTCGACCAGGCCGAGGGATTCGAGGGTGGTGAGAAAGGTCGGGGCGTCCACGCCCGACTCTGCGAGGGACGCGCAGGTCAGCGAGTCGGTCATCGCCGACATCAGAACCGGTCGGAGCAGGTGTGCGAGGAGTGGTTCGTTCTTGATCGTCCGCGCTGTCACCGAGTCGGTCACCGCGTCCACGAGGCGCTCGAGCTCGGTCGCTCCGGGGAGCGGTGCGGAGCACAGGGCTGCGGGGAGACGGCCGATCACGGCCGGTAGCCCTCCGGTGCGGTGAACGATCCGCTCCACGACCCACCGCTCCTGCGGAACACCGGCATCACGCAGGTACGCGGCTGTTTCGTCGACGGTGAAGGCGAGGTCGGCGGAGGTGAGGATCCTCGTGTCGGAGGGCATGTCCGCACCGGCGGAACTCGTGGTGCGCGTCGCGACGACGATGCGCAGGGTCGGTTCGTCGGCGAGCAGGGTGCCGATGCCCTCGGCGACGTCCTCGTCGAGTCGCGTGCCGTCGAGGACGAGGGTGACGGGTGTGTCCGCGGTCGACAGGGCGGTGCGGAGGGCGTCGAATCCCCGGCTCGTGCGCGAGGCTTCGGTGTCGATGCAACGGCGTACGGAATCGAATATCCGCGCCCAATAACGGTCGGCGGCAGAATCCGCCGTGGACGGACCGACGTACGCAATGACGCGACGAGGTTCGGGATCGGTCATGAGCCATGTCCGCAGAAGTGTCGTCTTCCCCGAGAATCGGTGGCCGCGGAGGATCACCAGACGTGGGGCATCGGACAATTCCGAGAACAGGCGACCGCGACAGTAAGGAAAAATCTCGACACCTCCACGTCGGCTTCCCCCTGCTCAACGGTTCCGTACTTCTTTTTCCGATGTACGAATCGCACGAACAGTAACCGGAGTTACGTATTCGGACAGAATGAACACGGATTCACCCCGAAATTTCACCTTCGGAACGGAATTGTCCGTCGAGGTGGCGAAATGCCGAGCAGATTATCGACGACGTGCGACCGCGACGGCGACAGCCGTCGCCACGGCTCCGAGTCCGACCTTCGAGGCGAGTCGCGCGGTCCGGCCGATATCTTCCGGGACCGGCGTGGGTCCGTCGCCGAGCGTGCCGCGATCCTCGACCACCCCGTGATAGACGTTCGTGCCGCCGAGCCGGATCCCGAGAGCACCGGCGAACGCCGCCTCGACCGGACCGGCATTCGGGCTCGGATGCTTACGCGCGTCCCGGTGCCACGCCCGGACCGCGCCCCGGCCGTCGTCACCGAGTGCGACAGCCAACAGGGCGGTGAGGCGAGCGGGGACGAGATTGAGCAGGTCGTCGAACCGGGCCGAGGCCCAGCCGAACCGTTCGAGTCGCGGCGTGCGGTGACCGACGCGCGCGTCGAGGGTGTTCGCGGCCCGGTAGCCGAGCAGGCCGGCCGGACCGAGGACCGCACCCCACCACAGCGGGGCGACGACGGCGGTCGGAGGTGTTCTCGGCGACCGATTCGATGGTGGCGCGCGCGATCCCGTTCTCGTCGAGTGCGACGGTCGCGGCCCACCAGGTGGGTCACCTGTTGCCCGCGCCGCGGCGAGATCGCCGTCGCGGAGCTGGGCGTCGATCGTGCGGGCCTCGAATCCGAGGGAACGACCACCGAGCACGGTCCAGGTGGCCAGCGCCGTGACGGTCACCGACAGCACCGGACGATCGCGGGTCGCGCGGTCGGCGACGTATCCCAACGCGCCGGCGGAGCCGACCAGCAGTGAGGTGAACACCACCCCGCGACGCGGTGGTCGGCGTACAGCCGGCCCTCGGCGGCGCGCGCCAACTTCCCGAAGCCGCTCACGGGATGCCACCGCTGCGGGTCGCCGAAGAATTGGTCGGCGGCGTAGCCGAGCACCAGTCCGAGTGCCTCTGCTTCACAGGATCGTTCTCCACGTCTCGACGAGCGCCGCCGTGGTCGCCGCGTCGCGCACCGCGATCCGCACCCAGTCGTCGCCGAGACCGGGGAAGGTGTCGCCGCGACGCAGTGCGAAACCCTTCTCCCGCAATCGATTCCGAGTTCCTTCGGGAACGGACGCCAGCACGAACGGGGCCGTCGAGGGGGAGACCAGGCGGATTCCGAGGTCGGTGAGGGCGTCGACGAGAACCTCCCTGTCAGCGGCGATCTCCCGCGCGATCACGTCGGTCTCGCGTACTGCATCGTCGGATGCGCACGCGATCATCGCGGCCGCTGCGGGAGTGGACACCGACCAGGGCGGCTGCTGCGCGGCGAGATCCACGAGCACTGCGGCGTCGCCGACCACGTATCCCGCGCGCAGGCCCGGGATCGCCCACGTCTTGGTGAGCGACCGCAGCACCACGAGTCCCGGAACGAGGTGTCCCGTCAACGATTCGGTTTCGCCGGGAACGGCGTCCATGAACGCCTCGTCGACCACGACCACCCGCCCCGGTCGGGTCAGTGCCAGAAGCGTGTCCGCCGAGTGCAGGACCGAGGTGGGATTCGTCGGATTGCCGACGATCACCAGGTCGGCATCCTCCGGGACCGCACTCGGATCGAGGACGAACCCGTCGTCGCGGCGCAACACGACCCGTGAGACGCGATGTCCGGCGGCCAGCAGTGCCGCCTCCGGTTCGGTGAACTGCGGGTGCACTACTACCGGCTGCCGCCATGCCCGCGCCCGGGCGATCAATGTGAACGCCTCGGCACCCCCCGCCGTCGGGAGGACCTCGTCGTTGCTGCGGCCGTGACGATCGGCGAGGGCGGCGCGTGCATCGCTCGGGTCGGGATACCGGGCGAGCTCGTCCAGCGAGGCACGCAGGGCGTCGTCGAGCCATACCGGGCGCGGTCGGCGCGAGACGTTGACGGCGAGGTCGACCAGCCCTCGGTCGCGTCGCGGTCGCCGTGATGGTGCAGGTCGGGTTCGTGTGTTCGACGACGTGCCGGTGCCGAGGTGGGTTCGGGTGCGGGCTCCGCCGCCCGTGCGGCGTCCGTGAAACGTCGTGCGAGATCGGGATGTCCGGCCCAGTGCGTGTGCAGGTACGACGCGTGCACCGTCGCGGTCGCGACGCCGTCCGGCCGGCCGTCGAGCAGCCACGCGGGAGACGAGCGGGGGGTGATCGCGGGCGGTGGAATTCGTGGCCGGTGACGCGGGTGCCGGCGGGGGCGAGCAGGGTGTCCTGCGGTGCGATCGCGGTGCGGTAGCCGAGGGTCAGGCGCGGCGTCATCCGTGCCGAGGTGTCGAGGGCGCCGACCATCTCGTGCCCGTCGACCTCCCGCCCCAGATAGAGCAGACCGGCGCACTCGGCGACGGTCGGAACTCCCGCCGCGATCGCGGCGCGCAGGTGCGTGCGCAGGGGGAGGTTCGCGGCGAGGTCGGTGGCGTGCACCTCGGGGAACCCGCCGCCGAGATAGATCCCCGCGGTGCCGGCAGGCAACCGTTCGTCGCGCAGAGGATCGAACGACACCGGTCGGCATCCGTGTGCGCGCAGGAGTTCCTCGGTCTCGGTGTAGCGGAAGGTGAAGGCACGACCTCCGGCGACAGCGATCACCGGTCCGTCCGCGGTGGATGTGCCGGTGACCACGGCGTTGCCGACAGGTCGGGTGCTGCCGAGGCGATACCGAGGATCTCGGTGAGGTCGATGCGCTCGGCGATCCGCGCGCGAGCCGATCCACCTGTGCGGTCGCCTCGTCGCGTTCCTCGGCGGGCACCAGGCCGAGATGGCGCGACGGAACGGTGATGCCGTCGTCGCGACCGAGCACGCCGATCACCGGGATGCCGGTCGGTTCGAGTGCGCGGATCACCTCGTCCGAATGTCGCTGCGATCCGGCCTTGTTCAGGATCACGCCGGCGATCCGCGTGCCGCGGTCGTAGGACGCCATGCCGTGCACGATCGCCGCGATCGACCGGGAGGCGTGCGAGACGTCGACGACGAGGATCACCGGTGCGGACAGCAGGGCCGCGGTGTGGGCGGTGGACGCGTATCCGTCGGTGCCGATCATCCCGTCGTACAACCCCATGACACCTTCGATCACGGCGATGTCCGCGCCGGCGGCACCGTGCAGGAACAGGGGAGCGACGAGGTCCTCGCCGACGAGATGCGGGTCGAGGTTGCGGCCGGGTCGGCCGGTGGCGAGGGAGTGGTAGCCGGGATCGATGTAGTCGGGACCGATCTTGTGGCCCGACACGACATGGCCGGCGCGGCGCAGCGCCGCCATGAGACCCGTGGCGACGGTGGTCTTCCCGTGCCCGGATGCCGGTGCGGCGACGACTACACGTGGAACTCTCACCACTCGATCCCTCGCTGGCCCTTCTGACCCGCATCCATCGGATGCTTGACCTTCGTCATCTCCGTCACCAGGTCGGCGACCTCGACGAGCTTCGGGTGCGCCCGCCGCCCCGTGATCATGACGTGCTGGCGTCCCGGCCGAGAGGTCAGCGTATCGACGACCTCGTCGATGTCGACCCACCCCCAGGCGATCGGATAGGTGAACTCGTCCAGCACGTACAGGCCGTGCTGCTCCGCGGCGAGGCGTCGCTGGATCTCGCGCCATCCGGCGAGGGCGTCGGCGGCGTGGTCCTCCTCGGTGCCCTCCTTGCGCGACCACGACCAGCCGGATCCCATCTTGTGCCACTCGATCGGCCCGCCGGTGCCGCGCTCGTCGTGCAGGTCGGCGAGGGTCTCGAAGGCGGTCTGCTCGCCGAGGCGCCACTTGGCGGACTTGACGAACTGGAAGACGGCGACCGACCAGCCTGGTTCCAGCCCCGCAGCGCGAGACCGAATGCGGCCGTGGACTTCCCTTTTCCGTCACCGGTGTTGACCATCAGCAGCGGCCGGTTGCGGCGCTGGCGGGTCGTGAGACCGTCGTCGGGTACGACGGTGGGCTGTCCCTTCGGCATCAGGCGGCCCTCTCCCGAACGATTCCCGCGAGGCGTCGGCATCGACCTCACCGACGGGCACGTATTCGGCGCCGAGGCGTTCGGCGAGACGGGCCGCGAGACCCATCCGGAACCGTCCCGTCTCGGAATCCACCACCACCGAGGAGATTCCCTGTGCAGCAATGACGTCTGCGGCGTCGAGCGAACGCTGCACAGCGTCCCGCCCGGCGGTGGCACGACCGTCGGTGACCACGACGAGCAGGGCACGCCGACGTGGATCCCGGAGCGAATGGCGTCGAACGGTTTCGGCCGCTTCGATCAGACCTTCGGCCAGCGGGGTCCGCCCACCGGCGGGGAGTTCTCGTAGTCGTGCGGCGGCCACGTCCACCGAATTCGTCGGCGGGAGTGCGAGGGTCGCGCCCGTGCCGCGGAAGGTCACGAGGCCGACGATGTCGCGACGGCGGTAGGCGTCGAGCAGCAGCGACAGGACGGCGGTCTTGACCTGCACCATCCGGTTGCGTGCGGCCATCGACCCGGAGGCGTCGACACAGAGCAGGACGAGATTGGTCTCGCGGCCTTCGATGATCTTGCGGCGCAGCTGCAGACCCTGATCGGTGAGGATGGTCGCGCGGATCGTGGCGGGGAGGTGAACCGGACCGGTGTCGCCGCGGCGACTGCCCACTGTGCGGCCGATCGTGGTGACCGCCCGCGACCGACGGCCGGCCGCCCCGCGCCCGACCCGATCGACGGAGAACACCTTGGCGCGAAACGGATCCGATGCCGACGCCAGGGTGGTGGACAACCTGTCGCCCGAGCCGGAGGACGTCTCCGCTGCCGAGTCGTCGGGTGCGCTTTCGCCGCCACCGGGATCGTCGTCGGGGCCGGGATCGGGGTCGTCTCCGCCGAGCAGGTCGTCGAGCAGGTCGTCGCTGCTGGTGGGGGCGTCGAACGGGTTGCGGCGCCGACGGTGCGGAAGCGCGAGCCGGGCTGCTGCCGCGATGTCCTCGCGTGTCACCTCGAGGCGGCCGTGCCAGGCGGCGTGTGCGATCGCTGTGCGGGCGGTGACCAGGTCGGCGCGCATGCCGTCCACGTCGAACGCCGCGCACACCTCGGCGATCGAGACCAGCGCATCGTCGCTCAGCACGACCTGCGGGACGAGTTCGCGTGCGGAGACGACGCGGCGCGACCACTCGGCATCCCGATCCGCCCACCGCGCGGTGAAACCGGCCGGATCGGCGTCGAAGGCCATCGCCGCGCCGCACGATCTCG
>LATQ01000597.1 GCA_001017865.1 Rhodococcus sp. IITR03 | reverse complement strand
TGTTGCGCCCCGGCTTCAGTAGAGGCTCTCGACGACCCGCTCGGTTGTTCCGGCGGGACTATGTGAATCGTAGTAGGACTGTTCGGCTTCGACGGGCGAGATCATCCCGATCTCACCGTGCAACCTCCGGTGATTGAACCAATCGATGTACTCGGCCACCGCAATTTCGAGGTCATCGATAGAGCGCCACGGTCCCTTGTTACGGACCAGCTCGGCCTTGAACAGCGAGTTGAACGCCTCGGCGAGGGCGTTGTCATACGAATCGCCGCGGCTGCCCACCGAAGCGACCGCGCCGGCCTCGGCAAGGCGCTGGGTGTAGCGGATAGCTCGATATTGAGCTCCGCGGTCGGAGTGATGTATCAACTGCGACAGGCCCTGACCTGCATGCTCGCGGGTCCAGATGCCCATCTCCAATGCATCGAGTGCGAGATCGGTGCGCAGACTCGTCGACAACTGCCATCCCACGATGCGGCGTGAGAAGACGTCGATGACGAACGCGGCATACGTCCATCCGGCGAACGTGCGGACATAAGTTATATCGGCGACCCACAGCTGGTCCGGTGCTGAGGCGGTGAATCCGCGGTTGACCAGGTCAGCAGGCTTGTCGGTGTCCGCTGCGGCGATCGTGGTCCGGGGGTTCTTCGACCGGGCGATGCCGCGTAACCCTTCGGCGCGCATCAGGCGCTCGACGGTGCACCGGGCCACCCGGACACCCTGCCGCTGCAGCTCCGCATGGACCTTGCGGGCACCGTAGACGGCGTAGTTCTCGGCGTGGACCCGGTGGATTTCTTCGATCAGTTCCGCGTCGCGGACCGCCCGCGCTGAGGGTGGACGGGTCTTTGCTGCGTAGTACGTCGACGGGGCGATCTGCACACCGGTCCGAGTGAGGACTCTGCAGATCGGCTCGACCCCGTGACCGGCCTTGTGGGCGTCGATGTAGTCGACGATCACTTGAGTTTGCGGTCGAGCTCCGCTGCCGCGAAAAACGCCGACGCCGTCTTCAGGATCTCGTTGGCACGGCGCAGTTCTCGGTTCTCGCGTTCGAGTTCGGCGATCCGTTTCGCCTCGTCCGTCGTGGTGCCGGGGCGGACACCACCGTCGATCTCGGCCTGACGAACCAGGTGCGCAGGGCCTCGGGATGGATGCCCAACTGCTCGGCGATCCGCTTGATCGCTCCTGTCTTCGATCCTGGATCGCGGCGTGCCTCGACTGCCAGCCGCGTCGCTCGTTCCTTCAGCTCCTCCGGGTACTTTCGCGGTGCTCCCATGGATCTCATCCTTCCGTGTGATGAGACCCTCCAACAGACCCGGTACGCGACA
>LATQ01000115.1 GCA_001017865.1 Rhodococcus sp. IITR03 | reverse complement strand
GTTGCTCGGTGCGGCGCACGACGTGCTGGCGGCCGTGGAGGCCGACCGCGCCGGCCCGGGACGTGCGGCATGACCGGGATCCTCGGGGACGATCTCCTCTCGCGGGTCCGCGACCGTCTGGCCGACGAGACGGGGGAGCTCACTCCGGCCCGCGTCGCCGCGGCCCTGCGCGCTGAATCCGGGGGAGTGCTCGGAGACTCCGATCTGCTTGCGGCACTGCGGCATCTGCAGACCGAACTGACCGGAGCGGGCCCGCTCGAGGCTCTGCTGGCAGACCCGGCGGTGACCGACGTGCTCGTCACCGCACCCGACCGGGTCTGGGTGGATCGCGGCAACGGGCTGCACCTGACCGAGGTCACCTTCCCCGACGAGGCCGCGGTCCGACGACTCGCTCAGCGACTGGCACTGTTCGCCGGGCGTCGACTCGACGACGCCAGATGTGGGTCGACGGCAGGTTGCCCGGGCACGGTGAGTTCGGTGTCCGACTGCACGCGGTCCTCTCTCCGGTCGCGCAGGCCGGGACGTGCCTGTCGCTGCGGGTCCTGCGACCCGCGACCCAGGGACTCGAAGCACTGCGGGATCGCGGTGCGGTCTCCGGGGCCGCCTACCGGTTGCTGCTGCGCATCGTTCGCGCGCGTCTGGCCTTCCTCGTCGTCGGCGGTACGGGTGCGGGGAAGACGACGATGCTCGCGGCGCTGCTCGGCGCGGTGGACCCGACCGAACGCATCGTCTGCGTCGAGGACGCCGCCGAACTGGTCCCGGCCCACCCGCACGTGGTGCGCCTCGTGGCACGGGCACCCAATGTGGAGGGCGTCGGTGAGGTCACCGTCCGCGATCTCGTGCGGCAGGCGCTGCGGATGCGACCGGACCGCATCGTCATCGGTGAGGTGAGGGGTGCCGAGGTCGTCGATCTTCTCACCGCGCTGAACACGGGTCACGACGGTGGTGCCGGGACCGTGCACGCCAATTCGCCCGACGAAGTGCCCGCGCGGCTCGAGGCCCTTGCCGCGCTCGGCGGACTCGACCGGGCGGCGCTGCACAGCCAGCTCGTCGCAGCGGTGCAGGTGATTCTGCACGTCCACCGCGGCAGCGACGGAGTGCGACGTCTCGTGGGGATCGGCGTGGTCGAGCGGGACCCGGTCGCGGGCGTGATCGTCACGCCCGCATGGACACGACAGGGGCGACGAGCACGGCATGGACACCCTCGAGCGGATCCTGCGTCGACGGGACGCGCCGTGAACGCGACGCTCCTGTGTCTCGCGGCGGCGCTGTTCGTCCTGCCGTCGTCCTCGGCCCGCCGTCGACTCTGCGACGCGGGGTGCCCGACG
>LATQ01000596.1 GCA_001017865.1 Rhodococcus sp. IITR03 | reverse complement strand
CGGCGGTGTCGGTCGAGCCGGCGTGCAACCGTTCGAGGTGGGCGGCGGTCAATCCGGTGCCCCGCCGAACGCCTCGTCGAGCACCGCGGCGGCGTGCTCGAAGCTCGGCTCACCGTCGTCGACGGGAAGACCGAGATCGCGCAGCATGTCGCGGGTGCCGACGGCCGGGGACGCCCCGACCAGCAGGTGGCTGTCGAGCAGTGCGAGAGTGTCGACGATCTCCCGGCGCGGCGCAGTTCCACGGCGACGGCGTGCGCGACACCCGCCCCGCCGAGCGACCAGCCAGCAGGTGATACGGGCCGTGCGGCTGCACCCGGCGGATCTCCCGCACGTAGTGGCGGGCCAGCGCGGTGATGGTGTCGTGCCGCGGACCACCGGACAGCGCCGGCAACTGCAGTCCGTAGACGGGCCGGTCGTCGTCGAGCCGGTGCGCGAGGGTGCTGTACGGCCAGGCCAGTCCCGCGGCGGGATGGATGCAGAACAGTGCGGTGCCGGTGCCGGGGCGCAGCGGCACGAGCACCCCGAACGCCTCGTCGATGTCGCTGCTCGCCTCGGACTCGCCGCTGCTCAGGTGCGCGGCGAGTTCCGCCGGGGTCGGGTGCGTGAAGATCGACGCGATCGGCACCCGCCGCCCGAGTCGTTCCCCGAGTGCCGGCAGCAGCCGGGTGGCCAGCAGCGAGGTGCCCCCGAGATCGAAGAAGTCGTCGTCGACCCCGACCCGGTCGAGACCGAGATGCTCGGCGAACAGGTCGGTGACGAGCGTGTCGAGGTCGGTACTCGGTGCCCGGTAGTCCCGGCCGGGGCGGTGAAACGGGGGCGGGCAGCGCGGCGCGGTCGAGTTTGCCGGCCGGGGTGAGCGGGATGTCGTCGAGCACGGTGATCACCGCCGGCACCATGTGCGGCGGAAGATGCTGCGCGACAAAGGTTTTCACCTCGGCGGCGGTGACATCGGCGTCCGGGGCGAGGCGGAGGTAGGACACCGGCACCGCCTGACCGGACGGGGCGGTGTGGCCGAGGGTGTGGGCGAAGACCACCTGCGGGTGCGCGGCCAGTGCGCGTCGATCTCGCCGAGTTCGACGCGGAAGCCGCGGATCTTGACCTGGAAGTCGGTGCGGCCGACGTAGTCGAGGCGATGATCGGCGGTCCACCGCACCAGTCCCCGTGCGGTACATCCGCTCCCCCGAACCGGTGGGGTCGGGCACGAACCGGGCGGCGGTCAGCGCGGGCCGGTCGTGGTAGCCGCGGGCCAGACCCGGCCCGGCGACATACAGTTCCCCGGCCACCCCGACGGGCACGGGCTGGAGCGTCCGTCGAGGACAGCGCGCGGAAG
>LATQ01000595.1 GCA_001017865.1 Rhodococcus sp. IITR03 | reverse complement strand
GATGCCGATCCACGCCTCGTCGCCGGCGCTGGACGAAGCGGCCCGCCCGCTCCCCCTCACGAGCCGGGAACGGGAGATCGCCGCCATGGTCACCGCCGGGTTGTCCAACCGGCAGATCGCCGAGCGGCTCGTGGTGTCGGTCCGCACCGTCGAGGGGCACATCTACCGGGCGTGCACCAAACTCGACGTCTCCGACCGCACGGAGCTCGCCGAGTTGATGCGCGACACCGGCCGGCACTAGCGCGACCGCAGGTTCACCCCATCGACTTCGCTCCGTCGAGGGACTCGCGGATGATGTCGGCGTGGCCGGCGTGCTGCGTCGTCTCGGCGACGATGTGCAGTAGGGCGCGACGCACCGACCAGGCGTCCTCGGTGTTCCACGGCGCCTTGGGAAGTTCGTGCACGACGTCCAGCGACGGCAGCGTGCGCACCAGCTCGTCGGTTCGGGCCGCCACCTCGTCGTAGGCGCGCAGCGCACCTTCGAGGGTCTCACCGGGCTGCAGCTGGAAGTCCTTGTCGCGTTCGGCGAAATCCTCTTCGGTCCACTCGGTGAAATCCTTCTCCATGTAGTCGGCTCCGACCACGAGGAAATCCGCCCATCCCCGCTCGACTTCGGTGACGTGCTTGATGAGTCCGCCGATCGTCAAGGCGCTCACCGTCGTTCGTTGCGACGCCTGTTCAGTGGTGAGATCGCGAGCCGTGAACCGCAGGAAGTGCCGCGCGTGGGCGAGGCTCGACAGCAGATCGCGGCGTTCCTGGTCGAGGGTCGGGGTGGCGTTCCGGGTGGTGGTGGTCTCGGTCATCGGGTGCTCCTCGTCGTCGTGGTCCGGCAAGAACTACGCTACGAGCCATTGGTGCCAGTTTCTGTCACTTATAGGTCTGCAGGTGCGGAAGAATGAGGTCATGTCCGACACGAGCTCCCGCACCCTGCGGCTTCTGTCGCTGTTGCAGACCCACCGCTACTGGCTCGGCGCCGAACTCGCCGACCGGATGGGAGTCTCGCTGCGAACCTGCGCCGCGACATCGAACGTCTCCGCGATCTCGGTTATCCGGTGCGGTCCGATCGTGGGGTCGGCGGCGGGTACCAGCTCGCGCCGGGCGCGTCGTTGCCACCGCTGGCCCTCGACGACGACGAAGCGGTCGCGCTCGCGGTGGGACTTCTCACCGCGGCGCAGACTCCATCACCGGGATCGCGAGATCTCGTGCGGGCGACTTGGCCAAGGTCATCCAGGTGATGCCGCCGCGCTGCGACGCCAGGTGGAGGCGCTCGATGCGGCGACGGTCTCCGCCGACATCCCCTGGGCGACCCGCGCGACCGATTCGCAGCAACT
>LATQ01000545.1 GCA_001017865.1 Rhodococcus sp. IITR03 | reverse complement strand
CCCCTGCGGAGCCGGCTGAGCGTTCACGCCGGACCCCTGCGGAGCAGGACCGTTCGCGCCCGCCGCCTTCGGCGCCGACGCGGCACCCGCCGCAGCCTGGTTGTTCTTGCGTCCGTCGTTACCGCCCTGGTCGCCCGGCGTTGCCGAACCGGACGTCCCACCCTCGCGTGAGGTCACCAACAATCCACCGCTTTCGCCTACGTCGCTCCGCTGGAAACACCTGCTGCACCACTATTGCAGGTGCCGGCTCGGTGTGTCGTCGCCCCTGCACCGACCGGGAGACGGCACCCGGAAACGACCGGATGGCACCCGTCCTCGGTGGTACGAGGGCCGCGGCAAACCTCGCCCTCACGACACCAT
Organism: Rhodococcus sp. IITR03; assembly: GCA_001017865.1. Next base: position 975 of record LATQ01000545.1, on the reverse strand, counting down.
GCGCACCACGTACGGTGTCATGCCGCCCCAGCGTACCGGCGAGATCTTCACGAACGATCCCGACTGCGGCGCCTCGAGCATCTGCCGTCGCCGAGATACAGCGCGACGTGCTGGCTGGCGTTGGGCCCGTAGAAGATCATGTCGCCCCGCCTCATCTGCGACGACGGGACCTGCGTGCCGGCCGTGTACTGGTAGCCGGTGTAGTGCGGGAGCGAGATACCGATGCCCGCGAACGCGTAGATCATCAGTCCCGAACAGTCGAAGCCGACCTTGGCGTAGTCGCCGTGGACATCGGCGACGCCACCGTCGCGGATACCGCGGGTCGGGCCGTTCTCGTTGCCACCACCCCACGCGTACGGGACGCCGATCTGGGACATCGCGCGGTCGATGACGATCTCCACCGCAGCGGGACCGGTGACGGACGGACGCGACGGGGTGCTGGGCGTCGAATTCGGTGTGGAGGGGCGGGAACCCGATCCCCCGGTCCCCGATCCGGGGGTCTCCACAACGGGGGTCGCCGGATCCGGGTTCTCCCAGTCGATCCCACCGTCGCTGCCGCTGTCCTCGTCTTCGTCGGGGATCGTGCCGCTGTCGGTGCCGTCCGGGACGGTTCCACCGTCGGTGTCATCCGGGACGGTTCCACCGTCGGTGTCATCCGGGACGGTTCCACCGTCGGTGTCATCCGGGACCGTTCCGCTGTCCGTGTCCTCGAGGACGTCGTCCAGGACGCTTCCACGGTCGCCGTAATCCGGGACCGTGGCGTCGTCGGTGTAGTCCGGTGCAGCCGTGTCGGTGCCACTGGTATCGGTGCGACTCGCAGCGGTGTCACTGTCCTCCGGCGCTCCGGATTCGGTGGTGACCTCACCCGGTGCGGCGACGTCGCTGTCGCCGGTCGACGGAGACTCCTCGATCAGCGTGTGGGGGCGACGGCCGTTGGCCAGTTCCGCCGCACGTTCCCGGGCTGCGGCGTCGGCG
>LATQ01000594.1 GCA_001017865.1 Rhodococcus sp. IITR03 | reverse complement strand
GCCGAACTCGCCGCGACGACCACGCCCCCGAACTGTCGGTGGTCGGCGCCGTGGCCGGCTCACCACCCGCCGACCTGGGCGATCTCGCCGTGGCCGGCGACGGCTCCCTGCTCTCCGGCGGGGTCGGCTGGGTCGTCGACGGTTTCATCTCGGCCTATCCCGAGCACGCCCCGTCGCTACTGGCGGCGTTCGATCCTGCCGGACTCGACATCCTGCGTCGCGCCGAGACGGCCTGCGTCTTCGACGCGTTCACACTGAACCCGTTCGGGCAGACCTCGGCGTACACGGTCGACGGACGGCCCATCGCCGAGCACCTCGGCGACGAGCCGTGGGCGTCGCTGGTCGCCGAGCAGCAACTCGGCAACCGCACCCCGTCGATGCCGGTCTTCGTCGCGCAGAGCACCGGCGACGACTTCGTGCTCGTCCAGGGTGTCGACACGATGGTCGACAAGTGGTGCTCGGCCGGCGCGACGTCACCTACCGCCGCTACGACGTCGGACCCGTCCTGACGAAGACCGGAACCGGCCACCTGATCGGCATGTTCCCGGCCGTCGTCGAAGGCCTCGACTGGCTCGCTCAGCGATTCTCCGGCCGGGAATCCCAGCCCGGCTGCACCGCCTGACATCCCGCCGGAAAAAATTTCCGGCAACCGTGTAACACCGTCGGTCGGCCGACAGATAAACCTGATGAGTGGCCGCGCAGGCAACCCCCCGACATGTCTGCGCGGCCACTTTTCGTTTGCGGCCGCTACCGGTTCACAGGTGCGAGGTGTCGTTGACGAGCCGCACCGACGACCCACCGTCCGCGTAGAACTCGGCGATGCTGAGCGACGCGAGATCCAGGTGCAGGCGGTACAGCAGCGATGGACCGATTCGAGCGCCATCTGCAGGAACGTCTTGATGGGCGTGACGTGCGAGACGACCAGCACGGTCGTGCCGGCGTAGTCGGTCAGCAGGTCGTCGCGCACCGAGGCAATACGCTTGGCCACCTGGTCGAAGCTCTCGCCGTTCGGGGGCCGCACGGAGGTGTCGCCGAGCCAGCGCCGGTGCAGTTCGGGGTCGCGACGCGCGGCCTCGGCGAAGGTGAGACCCTCCCAGTCGCCGAAATCCGTCTCGATGAGCCCGTCGTGCACCGTGACCGGGAGATCGAGGGCGTCCGCCGCTGCGGCGGCCGTCTCCCGCGCGCGCCCCAGCGGTGACGACAGCACGGCGGTGATCCCACCGCGGGCACCGAGCCGCCGAGCCGCGGCGACCGCCTGCTCGCGACCGAGTTCGGTCAGCTCCGGGTTGCCGCCCGACGTAGCGACGCGTCGACCGACAGCGAGTCTGCCCGTG
>LATQ01000223.1 GCA_001017865.1 Rhodococcus sp. IITR03 | reverse complement strand
GGTCGAGTTTGCCGGTCGCGGTGACCGGCAGCGTCGTCGAGCACCACCAGGGTGGACGGCAGCATGTACGCGGCGAGTTCCCCGGCGGCGTGGTCGAGCACCACGTCGACGTCGAGATCGTGGCCGGTCTCGGGCACCACGTAGCCGACGAGACGCCCGGTGCCGGCGGCGTCGTCGGTGTGGACGACGACCACGGCGCGGCCGACACCGGGGGCGCGCAGCAGCGCCGCTTCGATCTCGCCGAGTTCGATGCGGAATCCGCGCAGCTGCACCTGGAAGTCGGCGCGGCCGAGATATTCGATCTCGCCGTCGCGGGTGCGGCGCGCCAGGTCCCGGTGCGGTAGAGCCGGTCGCCGGCGGCGCCGTGCGGGTCGGCGACGAACCGGGTGGCGGTCAGATCCGGGCGGTGCAGATAGCCGCGGGAGAGTTGGGCGCCGGAGACGTACAGTTCGCCGATCACCCCGGTGGGCACCGGATGCAGCCGGTTGTCGAGGATGTGCAGGCGCAGCGACGGAAGTGGTTGGCCGATCAGGCTCGCCGCGGCGGTGGCGGCGAGGTCGCGGGTGATGGTGCGGGCGGTGACGTGCACGGTGGTCTCGGTGATGCCGTACATGTTCACCAGCGTCGGGGCGGTGTCGTCGTGGCGCCGGTACCAGCGGTCGAGCTGCCCGAAGTCGAGGGCTTCCCCACCGAAGATCACCCGGCGCAGCGCCGGCAGGTCGGTGCCGGCGGCACGGTCGGCGTCGATGAGCTGGTAGAACGCCGTCGGGGTCTGGTTGAGCACGGTGACGCGTTCGCGGCGCAGCAACGCCAGGAACTCCTGCGGGTTGCGGGCGGTGTGGTAGTCGACGACGACGAGCCGGCCACCGTGGGCGAGCGCGCCCCACAGTTCCCACACCGAGAAGTCGAAGGCGTAGGAGTGGAACAACGTCCACACATCGGAGGCGTCGACACCGAACATCTCGGTGGTGTCGGTGAGCAGGGTGACGACGGTGCGGTGCGGCACCATCACGCCCTTGGGGCGGCCGGTGGACCCGGAGGTGTAGATGACGTACGCCGCCGCATCCGGGTGCACGCGCGGCAATCCGTCACCGCCACCGGGCATCTCGGAAAGTCGGGTGCGCACCGCCGGGTCGTGCAGGTCCACGACCGGTGGGGTGTGCGGGGGCAGGGCGGTGGCGTGTTCGGCGGTGGTGAGCAGGCACACCGGGGCCGCGTCGTCGAACATGTACGCGAGCCGGTCCGGCGGGAACGCCACGTCGATGGGCAGATAGGCGGCGCCGCTGTGCAGCACGGCGAGCAGCGCGACGATCAGTCGGTGCCGCGCGGCAACGCGACC
>LATQ01000222.1 GCA_001017865.1 Rhodococcus sp. IITR03 | reverse complement strand
ACCGAACTGCTCGTCAAGGCCCGGCACACCGGTTTGCTGCCGAACTCGACGAGCGTGTCGCCGGGGATGGGGCACCAACGGCGACGCGGTGCTCGTCCGCTCGTTCGCGCTCACCGAAGGTTTCGGCGGCGACCAGGGCGCGCCGTCGGCGTCGCGGATCGTCGACGAGTCCGGTCTGCCGCTGAGCCTCGAGAACTGGTTCGTCGCGGGCACCGCGAAGGACGTCGGGATGCTCGCCTCCCTCGGCATGACCCTCGACCCCACCCGCGCCGACTTCGCGTACGACCCCGGTGCCGATCGAGCGGTTGTGAACTGGCCGGCCGGTGGCGAACGCGAGAGCGTCGACGCCCTGCGGGCCGTGCACAACGCGATGGCACAGGCCGGTGGCACGATCCCGGGCGCATCGCCGATGGCCGAGGACGTCAACGCGACCTTCACTGCGCATCCGCTCGGCGGTGCGGTGCTCGGCGAGGCGACCGACGATTACGGCCGCGTGCACGGCCATCCCGGTCTCTACGTCGTCGACGGTGCGCTGATCCCGGGCAGCACCGGCACCGCGAACCCGTCGCTGACCATCGCGGCGCTGGCCGAACGGAACATCGCGCGGATCATCGCCGACGGGCGGTGATCACGAGACGGGCAGCCATCCCGCCAGCCGGTCGAGCGCCGCGGTGATGTCGGCGGTCGATCCCGCGAACGACAGTCGCACGGTGCCGTCGCCGCGCACGGTGTCGAAGTCGACGCCCGGTGCGAGCGCGAGACCGGTGTCGTGCAGCAGCCGGGCGCACCACGCTGTCGAGTTCTCCCCGTCGAGAAGATGCCCGATATCGGCGTACACGTAGAACGCTCCGTCGGCCGGTGCGAGTTTCGTGATGCCGAGGTCCGGCAGTCCTTCGAGCAGCAGTTCCCGGTTCACGGCGTAGCGGGAGACGTGCCCGTCGAGTTCGGTGCGGGCCTCGGTGCCGAACGCCTCGATCGCCGCGAACTGGGAGATCGACGGCGGGCACACCGTCATGTTCGACGCGAGTCGCTGCAGGGCCGGCCGCATCCTCTCGGGGGCGAGCATCCAGCCGAGCCGCCAGCCGGTCATCGAGAAGTACTTCGACACCGAGCCGATCACTACGGATTCGCGGGAGGTCGCCCAGGCCGTGGAGGTCGCGGGTGAGCCGGGCGTATCGAATTCGATGCCGTGATAGATCTCGTCGGAGACGAGCAGGCTGCCGTGCTCGTCGCACCAGCGTGCGAGCGCCGCGAGTTCGGACGGTTCGATCATCGTGCCGGTCGGGTTGGCGGGGCTGGCGACGACGATTCCCGCGGGCGGAGCGTCGAGTTCCTCGAGCATCGCGACGGTGGCTGGTAGCGGGTCTGTGGGCCGCAGTCGAGTTCGACGACGCGACAGCCGAGCGCGGCGAGGGTGTTGCGGTAGGCCGGGTAGCCCGGGCGGGCGACGACCACGGTGTCGCCGACGTCGAAGGCCGCGAGGAACACCAGGGTGAAGGCGCGGACGAGCCGGTGGTGACGACGACGTCGTCCGCGTCGACGTCGATGCCGTACTTGTGGCGGTGGTACGCCGCGATCTCCTCGCGTAGCGGCAGGATGCCGAAGGTCTCCGTGTAACCCAGCAGTTCGGTGTCGATCGCGAGGTTGGCGGCGCGGAGCACGGGAGCGGGTGCGGGGGTCGACGGTTGTCCGGCGGCGAGACTCAGGACGTCGCCGTGGGAGCGCTGCCGCTCGGCGGCCGCCTTCCACACATCCATGACATGGAACGTCTCGATACCGGAGCGTTGGGATTCGGGGCGCACGTCGACGACGGTAGTACGCCCGCGTCGTTCGTCAGAGCCGGACGCGCTGAAGTCGGGTGAGGGCGCCCCACGCGATCGGATAGTCCTGACGATCGACGACCTTCACGGGCGCGACCTCCGCGTCGGTGGCCGCCTCGTCGGCTTCCGGCTCCGGCTGCGGCACGATGGGCAACAGCAGATGGGAGTCGAACTGTCCGCCGGCGTGCACGATGTGGAAGCCTTGTTGATGGTGCGGTCGTGCCCGACGCGCGGGTTCTCGTCGAGGTCGTGGCCGGCGATGACGAGCACGAGGCTCGATCCGGCCTCGAAGAAGGTGCTGTGCGGCATGATCTCGATGTCGACCGGCACGATCTGCTCGGGCAGCAACGGCCAGTACTTCGTCCGGTCGTGGACGGGCCGGTAGGCGGTGGAGGCCTCCGGGTCCAGCGCCCGCCGCGAGACCCGCATCCATCCGTGGGCGACGAATCCCTTCTCGTAGCCGCCGTGGCCTTCGAACCACACGTCGCGGCCGTGCTCGTCGCGCTTGGCCAGCCCGACGAACAGGTCCATGTCGTTGGCGTCCTTCGCCTGCACCCACAGACGTAGCGCCGCGTGGCCGGTGATCTCGGTGTCCTCGTCGAAGGTGTGGGTGAAGACGAGTTCGTCGCCCGCGACGGGGAAGGTGCGGCGGAACTGGCGGCTCTCGCACGGGGTGGTGCTCAGGTCGGCGTTCGCGTGGTCGAGGTGGAGTGCGACGTAACGGGTGTCGGGGACCGGCCACTCGGACTCGAGGCGTTCGGAATAGGTCCGCAGGTCGTGGCGGGTCTCGAGGCGGATGCGCGGGGTGTCCTCGAAGCCGTTGTCCTCCTCCTTGAGGAAGCGGTCGAAGAATCGTCGCTGGTAGTCGAGGGCCTCGTTGCCGTAGAAGGTCTGCCACATCTTCCGGCCGTGGGTGTAGAGCCACTTGTGCTCCGACCCGATGCGGCGGTAGCCCTCGACCGAACCGCGGGCCCGCGGACCTGATCGGACCACGAGACCCCGACCAGGGCGGGCACGGTGATGTCCTCGAGCCGGGGCGGCGGAGCGACGTGGCGGAAGAAGTCGGGGAACCGGCGCAGCAGCCACGGGGTGAACCGCCGGAGAGAGGCGGCACCGCAGCGGGCCCCCGTGTTCATCGCGCTGTACCAGAACGCGCTGTAACGGGTCTCGGGGATGCCGCCCTGGGTAAGGATGTCGCGGCAGGGATCGCTCACCCCCTCCCAGGGCGCGATGGCCGCGAGACCGGGCGGATCGAGCGCGGCGGTGTACCACTGCAGCGTGGCGAGATAGTCGGCACCGGCGAGGCCGACCCGGCCGTTGCTCCACTCCTGATCGCCGGCCCATTCCACGACGGAGGCGCAGTCGAGCGCGGCCCGGCCGAGCAGCAGTCGGGGACGTCCGCCGCTGGCGTGGTAACCGCGCATGTCCGCGACGACGAGGACGTAACCGCGAGGAACCCAGTAGGCGGGGTCGGGCGCTTCGAAGGAGGTGCAGTCGCTGATCTCGAGATCGCCGACGTGGTTGCCGGATTCGGCGAGTTCGTCGAAGTCGACGGGATAACGGTCGACACCGGCGTCCTTGCCGTAGGGGGTGACGGTGACCAGCACGGGGCAGCGCTCCTGCGCACCGGAGCCGGCAGGGCGGTAGACGTCGGCTCTCAGTACGGTGCCGTCGCCCGTCCGGATGGGCACGTCGCGCTCGACGAGGACGTCGTCCGGCAACCCGTGGACGACGACGTGGTGGTGCCGTAGCGGTGTCGGGTCCAGCGTCGGCGTTCGTCTTCGAGAAACCATGCAGTCACCCCTGGCGGCATCAAAGATGCACCGAGTGTGCAACATACACCCGGTAGGTGCAAGGTGAAGGACGAGGGTGAGACGCTAGACCGAGATCCGGCCCTCGACGGCCGCCAGACCGATGTCGCGGCGGAAGTGACCGCCCGGCAGCTTCACATCGGTGAGCCGATCATAGGCAGCCTCGCGCGCGGATGCGAGATCGGCACCCACACCGATCACGTTGAGCACGCGTCCACCTGCGGAGACCAGCGCGCCGTCCTCGCGGCGCTGGTGCCGGCGTGCAGCACCGTGTCGCCCTCGGCGCCGGTGATCACGTCGCCGGTGCGCGGAGTGGACGGGTAGTACTCGGCGGCGAGCACCACTGTCACCGCGGCGCCGTCCTTCCAGCGCAGCGGCGGGAGCTCGGCGAGCGTACCGGTGGCGACCGCGTTCAGGGCCTCGCCCAGCGGGGACTCGAGCAGGGCGAGCACGGCCTGGGTCTCCGGGTCGCCGAAACGGCAGTTGAACTCGACCACGGCCGGGCCCCCGGCACCCATCGCCAGACCCGCGTAGAGCAGTCCGGAGAAACCGCATCCGCGGCGCACCATCTCGGCCGCGACGGGCTCGACGACCTCGGAGACGATCCGCTCGACGCTGCCTCGGCAGCCACGGCAGCGGAGTGTAGGCGCCCATGCCGCCGGTGTTGGGGCCGGTGTCGCCCTCGCCGACGCGCTTGTGGTCCTGCGCCGGGAGCAGCGGCACGACCGTCTCGCCGTCGACGAGGCAGAACAGCGAGACCTCGGGGCCGTCGAGGAAGGACTCCAGCAGGACGGGGTGCCCGTTCTCGAGGATCTCGGCGGCGTGGTCGCGGGCGGCGGCGCGCTCGGTGGTGACGACGACGCCCTTACCGGCAGCGAGACCGTCGTCCTTGACCACCCAGGTCGGTCCGAACCGGTCGAGCGCTTCGTCGAGGTCGCGGGAGTGTCGACGACCTCGCTGTGGGCGGTGCGCACACCGGCGGCGGCCATGACGTCCTTCGCGAATGCCTTCGATCCCTCGATGCGTGCGGCAGCGGCCGACGGCCCGAAGCAGGGGATACCCGCGGCGCGGACGGCGTCGGCGACACCGAGGACGAGCGGAACCTCGGGTCCGATGACGACGAGGTCGGCCTTCTGCTCGGTGGCGAGGGCGACGACGCTGTCGGCGGAAGCGCGTCGACGGGGAACAGCTCGGCGACGTTCGCGATACCGGGGTTGCCGGCGCGGCCAGCACGGCGGTCACGCCGGGGTCGCGGGACAGGGCGAGAGCAAGAGCATGTTCACGGGCACCGGAGCCGATAACGAGTACGCGCACGCAGGACAGACTACGGGACCGGTCTCCACACGAGATCGGCGCGGGAGCGCGTGCGCTGGACGGCTTCCGCATTGGGCAGATCGACGGTCCGCACCCATTCGCGTGCTCCGTCGTCGTCCCGTCCGTGGTGGCGGTGCCGGCGCACGAGACGTCGGGTGAGCGTGCGGCGGGGTGCGTCGATGTAGATGACGAGGTCGAGCAGTGGGCGGATGTGTTCCCATCCTCCGGTCTCGAACATCAGGTAGTTGCCCTCGGTGACGATCACCCGCGCGTCGGCCGGCACGGCGTGCACCGCCGCGATCGGTTCGTCGAGCGGCCGGGAGAAATCCGGGGCGTAGATCGTTTCGCCGCGGCACTGCCGCACCCGGCTCAGCATGTCGCGGAAGCCGGCGACGTCGAAGGTGTCGGGCGCTCCCTTCCGGTCCCGCGCGCCGAAGGTGTCGAGTTGCCGGTTGGACAGGTGGTAGCCGTCCATCGGCACCTGCCCGGTGGAGACCCCCGCGCACCGGAGGGCGTAGACGAGCAGCGCCGCGGCGCGACTCCGGCGCCCGGCGGCCCGCACAGACCGACCATCGTGCGCCGATCCGCAGGGAGTCCCACAAGGACGTGTGTGACGAGTTCGTCCACGAGCACGCGCAGCGGCGCTTCCCGCGCACTCCCGTCACCTCCCATGAGCCGACGATACGACCGCCCGCGACCGTCGGAGTCGCGGTGAGCTCTCGACACGCCCACCCGACCGGTCTATCGTTATTTCGTAAGTTCGAAATTACGAACTAACAACCTCGACACGGACGGATATCGCCATGCCGAACAGGATCGGAACCACCCTCGCCGCGACGAGCGTCGTGATCGCGCTCGCCGGATGCGGACAGACCGGACCGTCGGAACCCGACGTCGCCGCACCTTCCGGCGCCGGGACCTCCGCACCGACCGGTGAATGCGCGCCCACCCCCGCCGCCGACGTGACCACCGCCGAAGGCTGGATCGGCTACCTCGCCGAGAACTTCGACACGGTCGCCATCGCGGTCGACGACGGCAACGGCGGGACCTTCGAACAACGACCCGACGAACGGCAACCGCTCGCGTCGGCCGTGAAGGTCGTGCATCTCGCCGCCTACGCCCGCGCCGTCGCAGCCGGTGAACTCTCCCCGACGAGCGCGTACCGCTCGCCGACTGGGAACGCTGGCATCTCCCCGACACCGACGGCGGCGCACACCCCCGGGCTCTCGAACGGCTCGGTGTGAACGACCCGGAGGACACCGTCACCCTCGACGAGATGGTGTCGGCGATGATCCAGGAGAGCGACAACGCGGTCCCCGACTACCTGCGCGACCGGCTCGGCGACGACGCCTGCGCGAGGCCGCCGCCCAGGGCGGCTGGGACGACTTCACACCGCCGACGATGCTCGGCAACACGCTCGCGCTGCTCGACCCGACGCTCGACGACTCGTCGGCGGTCTGGGACGCCGCGCGCCGCTACGCCTCCGACCCCGCCTACCGCGTCGAAGCGGTGCAGCGCCCCTTGCCGGAGGATCTGTTCGCCCGGGTCGACCGCGTCCAGCGCTTCGACAACACCGGCTCGGCCGCCGAACTCAGCGCCCTGCATCGCGCGATCGCCGACGGTTCGTTCGGTGCCGGCAGCGACCTCGCGCGCACCCACCTCGAATGGCAACCGTCCACGGTTCCGGGATTCGAGGGAGTCGGATTCAAGGGCGGCAGCCTGCCCGGCATCCTCACCGACGCGGTCACCTTCCGCCGCGACGACGGCACGATCGCGACCACGGTGATGCTCGCGTCCGGCATGTCGGACAGTGACTATGCGGGAGCCCTCGAATCGTTCGCCCACCAGGAGATGCTCGCCGCGGCAGCGAACGATCCCGATTTTCTCGAGCGGATACGCTGCGCGATGTGAGCGACGGCGACGTGAACGACGAGTACGAGGCCCGTCTCGCGGATCTCGAACGCCGTGTGCGGATCCTCGAGGGCGACGCGACCCGCCCGGGCACCGGGGACGGTCCCGCGGCGGACGTGGCGGCGGGCACCGGGTCCGTGACCTACGGGGCGCGGTCTCCCTGCACGGGAACGTCCGCTGGAACATCGAGTACGACGCGGGCGCATCCCTCGCACTCGATCCCGTTCCCGTCGCCGCCGTCCTCGACGCCCTGGCAACCCGGCGCGACTGGCGATCGTGCGGACCCTGCTGCGCGGTCCCGCCACCGCCACCGAACTGCAGGAGGCCACCGACCTCACGTCGACCGGTCGGCTCTACCACCATCTCCGTGCCCTGTCGGCTGCGCGCGTGGTCGAACAGGAGAGCCGCAACCGCTACCGGATCGCGCCGGAGAAGGTCGTGCCGCTGTTGGTCCTCACCGTCGCGGCGGCCGATGTCGGGGAACAGCTCCGGTGAACACGGTGTCCCTTATCCTCCCGGTATGACTTCCGTGTTCAGCAAGATCATCGCCGGTGAACTGCCGGGCCGTTTCGTCTGGCAGGACGACGACGTCGTCTCGTTCCTGACCATCAACCCCTTCACCGAGGGGCACGTGCTGGTCGTGCCGCGGCAGGAGGTCGACCACTGGCAGAGCGTGGACGACGACCTGTGGGCGAAGGTGAACGACGTCGCCCGCATCCTCGGCCGCGCCGTCACTGCCGCCTTCGACGCCCCGCGCGCCGGCTGATGATCGCCGGCCTGGAGGTCCCCCACCTGCACCTGCACGTCTTCCCGGCCTACTCCCTCGGCGACTTCGATTTCGCGACGGCCGAGAAGGATCCCTCCCCCGAATCGCTCGACCGCGCGCAGCAGAAGATCAAGGACGCGCTGCGCGAGCAGGGTCACGGCGAGCACGTCCCGGACTGATCTCCGGCGGGCGGGATATCGGCGGAACAATTCCGACCGGTATCCCGTTGAGTTCCTCGTGTCTTCTACTCCACCGAGTTCCCCAGCTACTCCACCGAGTTCCCCAGCCCCGGCGGTACGACCGAGCCGCAGGCCGCTGCCGCACCGCGCGCCGGTCTGCTGATCGCCGTTCTCGTCGGGGCCGCATTCGTCGTCATCCTCAACGAGACGATCATGAGCGTCGCGCTGCCGAAGCTGATGGTCGAGTTCGACGTCGGCGCAGCCACCGCCCAATGGCTCACCACGGCGTTCATGCTGACCATGGCCGTCGTCATCCCGATCACGGGTTACCTGCTCACCCGGCTGTCGCTGCGCACGGTCTTCGCGATCGCGATGGGCAGCTTCCTGCTCGGCACCCTGATCGCCGCGAGCGCACCGATCTTCTCGGTCCTCGTGCTGGGTCGTGTCGTCCAGGCCGTGGGCACCGCGGTGATGTTGCCGTTGCTGTTCACGACGGTGCTCAACCTGGTTCCCGCCGATCGTCGCGGACGCACGATGGGCGTGATCTCGATCGTCATCGCGGTCGCGCCCGCGGTCGGCCCGACCATCGGTGGCGTCGTGCTCGACCAGCTGAGCTGGCGGTGGATGTTCTGGCTGGTGCTGCCGATCGCCGTCGTCGCGACGGCACTCGGCCTGAGCTGGATCCGCAACGTCACCGAACCGGTCGCGGTTCCGCTCGACGCGCCGTCGGTGGTGTTGTCGGCCTCGGGTTCAGCGGTCTCGTCTTCGGCCTGAGCAGTCTCGGTGAGGCTGCCGAGGGCGATCCGCTCATGCCGCCGTGGCTGCCGCTGGTCGTCGGCATCGCGTCGCTGACGGCCTTCGTCCTGCGTCAGATCCGCCTCGGCGACAGCGCTCTGCTGGACATGCGCGCGTTCCGCACCCCGGCGTTCTCGCTCGCGGTCGCACTCGTGTCCGTGAGCATGATGTCGCTGTTCGGCACCCTCATCCTGCTGCCGATCTACCTGCAGAGCGTGCTGGGTCAGTCGACGCTGACCACCGGCCTGATGCTGCTGCCCGGTGGCCTGGTCATGGGTCTGCTCGGCTACATCGTCGGACGCCTGTTCGACCGGTTCGGTCCGCGGCCGCTCGTCGCACCGGGCGCGATCATCGCCTGCGTCGCGATGTGGGGCATGACGACCTTCGATGCCACCACCACGATCGGCACGGTCATCGCGTGGCACGTGCTGCTCAACATCGGCCTCGCGTTGATGTTCTCGCCGCTGCTGACCTCGGCGCTCGGAGCACTGCCGCGGCGGCTGTACTCCCACGGCAGTGCCATCGTCAGCACGATGCAGCAGGTCGCCGGCGCTGCCGGTACGGCGTTGTTCATCACGGTGCTGACCCGCACGAGCGTCGCGGGCGCCGAGAGCGCGGGCGATCCCGCCGCTGCGCTCGCGGACGGTGTCCACGGCGCTTTCACGTGGGGCGCGGTGATCGCGGTGATCGCGGTCGTCGGCTCGCTGTTCGTCCGACGGGCCCCGGAGCCCGAGGCGGATGCGGTGGAGGTGCCGGTCCCCGAGACCGCCGGAACGCATTAGCCGGCAGTACACACCGGCCCGGCAATCACGCGCCGGTCGTCACGACTTCCTGTTCGACGGGAAGCGTGGCGGCCGGCGCGTTGCTGTCCGCACACGGTTCGCGGAGGAAGGCGTCCAGTTCGGCCCACGAGGTATCGCGCGCGGCGCTGCCGGTGAGCATGCCGAGGTGCGTTCCCGGGACGCGGACGAAGCGCACCTGCGTGCCGACGAGCAGCCTCGTGACGGGCTCGACCGCCGGGACAGGGCGAGCACGTCGTCCTCGCCGCCGAACGCGAGCACCGGCACCGTGACGTCGGCGAGGTCGACGACCCGGTCGCCGAGGTGCAGACGTCCGGTGGCGAGTTCGTTGTCGATGGTCACGCTCGTCGCGAGCTGGTGGAACACGCGTCCCGCGTAGCCGTGGATCTCGTCCTGGAACCGGTCGACGCGTTCCATCCGCGCGAGCGTCTCCGCGTCGGCGAGGTGCGTCGCAACGAACCACGGACGCTGGATCTCGCGTTCGATCGCGGTGAGACGGTAGGCCGTGCGGACGATGGGTGCGGGTACGCCACCGAAGACGGCGTCGAGCAGGCCGAGTGCGGGCTCGGCGACGAACCGGCCGACGAGCCGGGGCAGCGCCATCAGCGGGATCGCGGAATAGTCGAGTGGACTGCCGAATGCCGTCAGCGACCGCATCGGCAGGTCGGGATGCGCCGCGGCGGTGAGCATCGCCAGCGTGCCGCCGATGCTCCACGCTACGACGTCCACCTCGCGGTTCCCGCACAGTTCGGACGTGCGGGCGATCGCTTCGGGGATGACGTCGTCGATCCAGAACTCGAGGCCGAGGTCGCGGTCGTCGGAGGTCATCTCGCCGTATTCGACGAGGAAGACGCTGCGGCCGAGCTCGAGCAGGTGCTCGACGAGACTGCGGCCGGGCATCAGGTCGAAGCAGGTGGGCGACGCGGCGAGCGGGGTCACGAGCAGCACCGGCGGACCGGCGTTCTCCGGGCCGAAGCGACGCAGCGTCCGGTGGCGACCGTCCCCGACGACCACCGAGGGAGTGCGATGGGGCGGCGCGATTCCGTCGGCGACGAACAAAGACCACGCGTTCCGCGCGGCCTTCCCGACCACGTCCGTGATCCCCATGTGTGACTCCTCCCCGAGTCGGCATACCTGCTTGTTGCGCGTGCTCACGATAGTCGTGGGACGTCGGGGCCCGCGCACCGGACGAACCGGACGGCACGACGACCCGCCTCGGAGAACCTGTCCGACGGCAGTGCTATCAAGTGGTGCATGACGTGCTCACAGTGCAACCACGATCTCGACCACTGCCACGGCACCCTCGTGATCCACGCCGATACTCGGGTCGACTGCACCGAACCCGACTGCGTCGACTTCGAGATCGTGCGGCACACCCTCGTTCTCGACTGCACCGAACTGCACGGCGGATGCTCGTGCACGGTGATTGCGCAGGAATCACAGCTGCTGCGCGTGTCCTGAGCAATTTGCCAATACTCGCCCGGGATTCCTAACCTCGACAGAGGTGGCCGCCGGTCGGCCTCCCGGACGAGCGCACCGTACCCGGCCAGCGACAAGACGGTGCAGGAGCGTTGTACGTCATGGCCTGGATCGTTCTCGTCCTCTCCGGTGTGCTCGAAGCCGTGTGGGCCACGGCCCTCGGCAGATCTGCCGGTTTCAGCCGGCTCACCCCGACACTGGTGTTCGTCGTCGCTCTCGTCCTGAGCATGGCCGGGCTCGCGTATGCCCTGCGCACCCTGCCGGTCGGGACGTCCTACGCGATCTGGGTGGGTATCGGCGCCGCTCTCACGGTCGGATATGCGATGGTCACCGGCACCGAGGCCGCCTCGCTGCTGAAGCTCGCACTGATCGCGGGCATCGTGCTGTGCGTCGTCGGCCTCAAACTCGTGCACTGACCTTCTCGGACACCGACCTTCTCGGACACCGACCTTCTCGGACACCGACCTTCTCGGACACCGACGTTCTGGAGCACTGACCGTTACAGTCGGTTCCATGAACCTCGGGTCCGTACTCGTGATGCCGGTGCGTGTGGGTCTGACCGCCGCCGAGGCCGCCTGAGCGTCGCCGAGACGGTCGTCGGCACAGTGCGGGTCGCGGTGTCGCCCACCACCTAATCCGCACTCGGCGCGGTCGGCCTGCCCGACACCCGCAGTTCGGTGGGTCTGCTGCAGCAGATCTCGAAGCTCACGTCGGAGGACCGCGGACTCGGTCACGCGCTGCGTCCCGGTGGTCCCCTCGACCGGTTGCTCGCGCCGGGTGGTCCCGTGGATCGGCTCACCGAGCCGGGTGGCCTGCTCGATCGGTTGCTCGAACCGGGCGGACCCGTCGACCGGCTCACCGCACCGGGTGGTCCCCTCGACCGGATCCTCGCCGACGACGGTGCCCTCGACCGCCTCGTGTCGGAAGGGGGTCTGCTCGATCGCCTCACCGCGCACGACGGCCCGCTCGAGCGGCTGCTCGCCCAGGACGGGGCGGTGGAGCGGCTCACCGCACCGGGCGGCATCGTCGACGGTGGCGATCCGGCCCGGCGGGGTCGTCGAGCGGGCTCTCGCCCAGGGCGGCGTCCTCGACGTCCTGCTCTCCGAACAGGGCGCCCTCGAACGACTGCTCGCCGAGGGCGGTCCGCTCGATCAGATCGTCTCGCTCTCGGAGACACTCGCGCATCTCACGCCCGGCATCTCGCAGATGAACGCGAGCATCGACATGCTGCAGGAAACGGTCGAGCTGCTGCGCGGGGCCGTCGGTCCGCTCGGCGACCTCGCCGGCCGCCTTCCCGGGCGTTGGCTGCGCAGCGGCAAGGGCGAACTGCTTCCGCCGCCCTGACGCGGTTCCGCCGCTTCAGCGATCGGAGCGACGGGGATGCGACCAGTCGGGCAGCGTCGGCCGAGGCCCGGCGGGCTGCCGCGAACAGATCATCCGTGCCGAGCAATGCGGCGAGCGTGCCGGCGAAATGATCGCCGGCCCCGTCGTGTCGACGACGTCGACCTGCGGGACCCGCAGATGTTCGATCGCGTCCTCGGTTCCGACCACGACGTCCTCCCCACCCCGGGTGATCACCACGGTGTGCACCTGTTCGAGCAGGCGGGTCACGATCTCGTCGAAGGGGGTCCCTGCGGGAAGACCCGCGTAGTGCAGGGCTTCCTGCTCGTTGAGCACGAGCGGATCGGCACCGGCGAGGACGTGTTCGTCCAGGTCGATCACCGGGCTCGGGTTGAGCACGAACCGGCGGTCGTGATCGCGCGCCCACTGGGCGGCGGCCCAGGTCACCGCGGGGAGCAGTTCGAGTTGGGTGAGCACCACCGCGGGATCGAGGGCATCGAGTGCGGTGGTCACGTCCTCGGCCTTCAGCAGCGAATTGGCCTCGGGAACGACGACGATCCGGTTCTGCCCGTCGTCGGAGACGATGATGACGGCCCGACCGGTCGGCCCCGGTGTGGTGCGCAGATGGGAGGTGTCGACCCCGGCCCTCTGTTGCACGCCGCGCAGCACGTCGGCGGCATGATCGCTGCCCACCGCGCCGACGATGGCGGTGGGAGCCAGCCGGGCAGCACCGATGGCCTGGTTCGCGCCCTTGCCTCCCGGATAGGTGCGCAGATGCCGGCCGAGTACCGTCTCGCCCTCTTCGGGAGCACGTGCCACGACGACCGTCAGGTCGAGGTTCAGCGATCCCACGACCGCCACCACGCATCGACTCGACTCGGTCACGGGTCGAGCCTACGACCGATCGACCGCGGGTGCGGACCTACGATCACTGTCCCTTCGTGTCCGGTTCCAGTTCGGGGCAGACGATGTGGACCACCTCATCAGCCCAGGACTCCCCCACCTCGCCGTGACGCAGATAGCGCCGAGATACGCGCCGACGAGCATCGAGACGGCGGTGTCGACGTCGATGTCCTTGCGGACCGCGCCGGACTCGATGGCGGTGCGGAGCACGTCGGCGACGACCTCGCTCCGGGCATTGATGATCTCGCGGATCGGCTCGGTGAACTCGGGTTCCTGGTCGGTGAGCAGTGCGCCGACACTGCCCATGCCCACCTCGTTCGACAGTCCGCGACGGATCAGCTCGAGGGTCCACTTGACGCGGTCGTAGACGCACAACCCGTCTGGAACGCACGGTGAGGCGACCTGCGAGTGCAATGCCGCGTCGAGGATCTCCTCGCGGTTCGCGTAGCGCCGGTAGATCGTCGTCTTCGCGACGCCCGACAGCGCCGCGACCGCCTCGACGGTGACGCGGTTGGGTCCGTGAAGGCGCAGGATCTCGAGCGCGGCCTTCACGATGCGTGCGTCGGTCCCGGCACGCTCCTTGACGGGGCGCCGCGACGTCAGGGCCACGGACTCCGTCTCGACCTCGCCCACCATGTCTACATCCTCCTCGCGCGGGCATACACCCGCAGGATTCCCGAGTCTCCCCGAAAAGGCGACCCCGAATCAAACACTACGAAACGATACGCTACGATGAGCGTATCGTTCCAATCGTCGACGAAGGGGAACGCATGACAGATATCTACACACCGACACCCGGCACTACACCGACTCCGAAACCGTCCTCGAGAGCTATCGCACCTACGACGCCGTCGAGCGGGCCATCGACCACCTGTCCGACGAAGGCTTTCCCGTCGAATACCTGCGGGTCGTGGGCCAGGGAGTCACCACCGTCGAACACATCGAAGGCCGCATGACCAACGGCAAGGCCGCCCTTCGCGGCGCCGCCGCAGGCGTCTGGACGGGCTTGCTCTTCGGTCTGCTCCTGGCACTGCTCCTGCCCGCCACCGGCATGGCCACCGTGATCCTCGCCGCTGTCGTCTTCGGCGCGGTATGGGGCGGATCACTCGGCTTCTTCACCCACTGGAGCACCGGGGGACGCCGCGACTTCGTCTCGAGAAAGAGCATCGAGGCCTCGCGCTACGACCTCATGGTCGATTCCGAGTTCGTCGATCAGGCGCGCGAGAAGCTCGCACTGCGCTGACCGACCATTGTTTCTCCGATTCGAGAACCTCTTCGCCCACGCCGCAAGGCGTGGGCGAAGTCGTTTCCACAGGAAAGAACAACGCAAAAGGGATGTTTCGCCCGAATCTCCACATTCGTCCGATGCGGATAATCCGTGTTTGCCCGGTCATTTCTTTCCACTGATGGCATGATTCGAGTTATGGCCGGATCGTCGAATACTCCCCCGAAGCCTGCTGTGGGCTCGAAGGTCGTCGTACGCGCGGGTGTCGCGGGCGACAAGGCCTGTCCCGGCACGATCGTCGAAGACTTCGGTCCTGCACAGGAAGCCGTGGGCGACAAGCTGGGTCGCGACTGGCGCCCGTGCGCCGCTGGGCTGTGGCACTCGACGACGGACGGCTGATATTCGTCGATATGGACGCATTCGAATCCTCGAAGTCCTGATATCCGATCCAATTCGTCACTTCCGTATTCACACGCCCCTGCAGTGACATGTGAGGGGTGAAATGCCGGGTGAACTGCACCGGATCCGTTAACGCTCGGTGTGCCCGAACCGTTCTCCGGATATGACATGGATCGGTTGGCCGCTGCTCGGATGGTTCACGGCATCCTCGGTGGTCGCCCTCGTATTCGGCCGCGTCGCCGCGGCCCGCGACCTTCACGAGGCGCCGCGCACGATCGCGCCGGTGATCGACCTGTCCGACCGCCGAGCACTCCGCCTCGGTGAACACCACCGGCCGGAGCAGGACGGCAACGGCCCGGCAATCCTCCGGAGCCCTATCTTCCGATGTAAGTTGTCCTTCTCGCCTTCGACGGGACAGGGATCCGGTCCGGGCGAACACCCGCCCGTGCATGTGTGCCTCCCGGATCGAGGGACGATGACCGCAGACCGCTTCACCCCGGTCCCGCCCCGCAACGGCGCCGGGAACACGGCACTGATCTCGGGGATCGTCGCGCTCGTCTTCGCCTTCGTACCCGTCATCGGCGACTTCGTCGCGATCCCGGCAGGTCTGGTCGCAGTGGTGTGCGGATGGATCGGTCTCGAACGGGTCGACAAGGGTACGGCGACGCACCGTCGCGAAGCTCTGATCGGTGCCTGTCTGGGCGCTGCGGCACTGTTCGCCGTATTCGTGGTCTTCGCAGCGGTTCACAGCAGCACCGGATGAAACAGGCCCGCGCGGTACGCGACGGGCCCTACTGGAGCCCCCTGTCAGGATTGAACTGACGACCGCTCGCTTACAAGGCGAGTGCTCTACCACTGAGCTAAGGAGGCACAGAACTCGACGGTCGCGGACGACGCGTGAGCGACGCCATCATATAGCGCGTCACACTCCCGGCGCGCACCCACCCGCCTTCGTTACGGTGGATTGCATGCCCACCCTCCCCGTTTCCCCCAGCCGTACCGGAGGCCGCGGAGATGAGCCGCTCGACGACCTTCCTCGATCGGGTTCTCGGTACCCGCCGCGCGACCATCGACGCGTCACCGAGGCGCCCGCGCCACTGCAGCCGATCGATCTGACCGACGATGCAGTGGTCGCCGAGGCGCTCGACGTCGCCGTGCGTGTCGGCGAGGTTCTGCTCGCCTCGGGCACCGGCGCGATCGACACCGCCGAACAGGTGCGGTTCGTCGCCGCCACCTACGGTCTGGCGCAGTGCGACGTCGACGTCACCTACAACTCGATCGTGCTGTCCGCCTATCGCGGACCGACCATGCCGCCGTCGAGCACGATGCGGGTGGTGCACTACCGCTCGATGGACTTCACGCGACTCGCGGCCGTCGACCGTCTGACCCGCCGCATCCGCCGCGACGCGATCTCCCCGGCGCAGGCGCACGAAGAACTGCTCGCCATCACCACCAAGGCGCATCCGTACAACCGCTGGGTGGCGACGATCGCGTGGTCGGCAATGGCGGCCTCGATCTCCGTGCTCCTCGGCGGCGACGCGCTGGTCGCCCTCGTCGCCTTCGGTTCGACGTTCGTGATCGACCGCGTCAACCGCAAACTGAACGCGGCCGGGTTGCCGTTCTTCTTCCAGCATCTGGTGGGCGGCATCGTCGCGACGGCCCCGGCGATCACGCTGTACGGGATACGGGAGACGATCGGGATCGAAGTGTCACCGGGACTGATCATCGCGGCCGGCGTGACGGTGCTGCTGTCCGGTCTGTCGCTCGTGGGTTCGGTGCAGGACGCCATCACCGGTGCCCCCATCACGGCGTCGGCGCGTTTCTTCGAAGTGCTGATGATGACGGGCGGCATCATCGCGGGCGTCGCAACGACCCTGCGGGTCGCGTCGGTGTTCGGCGCCGAACTCCCTCTCATCAGTTACGAGGCACTCCCCGACCTCACACAGCTGCCGACGAAGATCCTCGCCGGTGCCGCAGCGGCGTTGTTCTACGCCCTCGCCTGCTACGCCGAACGTCGCGCTCTCACGGTCGCCGCGCTCGCCGGCGCCACCGGCAGCCTCGG
>LATQ01000145.1 GCA_001017865.1 Rhodococcus sp. IITR03 | reverse complement strand
TACGCGGCGACCGTGCCCACCGCACACGCGGCGGTTCCGACCGTCGGCGCGGCGGTCGCGGGATCGGCCGGAACGGTGTCGGCCGGAGTGGTCACCGGTCACGGCACCGCGGGGGCCGCGTTCGGAACTGTGGGTGTGCCTGCCGCCGCACCGATTCCGACCGCTCCGGGCTCGGGCGGGGGTACGCCGGTCACGACCGGCGCGAGCGCGATGGGAAGGGCACCCTCGACCGGTGGGATGGTCCCCGCGACGTCCGCTCGCGGATCCGACGACGAGGAGCACCGCTCCCCCACCCGTCTGCTGAGTGCCACCGCGGAGGGCACCGAGGTCGTCGGCGAACTGCCGTTGGTCGTTCCCGCGGTGATCGGTTCGCACGACGAACGGTGAGCGCCGGCCGACGATCGACGGGCCGTCAGTCCACGAGCGAGGCAACCTCGTGGTCGGTCAGCGTCGTCTGCGGCACCCGGCCGGCGCCGCGCGCGAGTTCGATCGCCCGGTAGAGCGGGCGTTCCCCGAGCGCGGCGTCGCGGGCCTCGGCCCGCAACTGTTCGACGAGCACCGACGAGATGGCTGCCGCCGGTGCGATCTCGCTGGTGGCGAGCGCATCGGCGAGCTTTCGCAGGGCCAGCACGTCGAGTTCGCGACCGCCGCCGTCGGTGTACAGGGCGAGCGGGACCGAGACGAGATTGTGCTCGCCGTCGTTGACGCGCACGACGGCCTGCGACACGCCACCCACCCGGACGATCAGTTCGACCCCGGCGAGTCGCGCGAGATCGACACTGCGCGACCGGAACGCCCCCGACAGCGTGACGACGGTGCCGCGCAGCAAGTAGGTGCCGAACTCGTCGCCAGGAACGCACCGACGGCCGGCGGCACCACGAAGACGGCCCCGACGAGCAGCGCGACCCAGCCGGGCGCGACGATCCGAGACGAGACTCCGAGGACGACGCCGACGGCGAGTGCGAGCAGCGCGATCCTGCGGGCGCGTGGCCGGAGCAGCCGGGACGGGATCAGATCGAGCGGGACGGCGGCACCGTCCCGGTCGTCATGCGCCGGCAACGACCTCACCCACACGGGCGACGACGTCCGTGAGTGCAACGCTGTGCTGCTCGCCGTTGCGTAGATCCTTGACGACGATCTCGCCCGCCTCGAGTTCGCGGTCGCCGAGCACGAGGGCGACGACGGCACCGGACTTGTCGGCCGCCTTCATGGCGCCTTTGAGGCCGCGGCCACCGTAGGCGAGGTCGACGCGGACACCCGCGGCGCGCAGTTTGTGCGCGATGGGCACGAGCGCGGCCTTGGCCGCGTCGCCCATCGGTACCCCGTAGACCGTCGCACCGCG
>LATQ01000417.1 GCA_001017865.1 Rhodococcus sp. IITR03 | reverse complement strand
GTCTTCGACCACCACCGAGCGACTCCCACCGGAGGGACGCATGAAGAAGTCTGACAGGGACATCATGGAAATACTCGAGGCCTACGACACCACCGGCAACGCGCACTCCGCAGCGCAACTGGCCGGCGTCGATCCGAAAACCGTCCGACGCTACGTTGCCGCCCGGGACGCGGGGATGCCGGTGACCGGCCCGTCGCGACGACCCGCATCATCGACGAGCACCTACCAGATCGAGCAATGGGTCGAGCGCAGCAAAGGCAAGGTCCGCGCCGACATCGTCCACGAACGCCTCCTCGCCCTCGGCTTCGACGGCACCGAACGCACCACCCGACGCGCCGTCGCCGAGGCGAAAGCAGCATGGCAGGCCGGACACCGCCGCACCTACCGACCCTGGATCACCGAACCGGGACTGTGGATGCAATTCGACTGGGGTCAGGGCCCGAAAGTGCCCGGCCCGGGCGGGATCCTGCGTTCGACGCTGTTGTTCTGCGCCTGGCTGGCGTGGTCACGCTACCGGGTGGTGATCCCCGTATGGGACCAGAGTTTGCCGACGTTGATCGCGTGCCTCGACGCCACGCTGCGTCGCTTCGGTGGGGCACCGACCTACGCGTTGACAGACAATCCCCGCACGGTGAGCATCGATCACGTCGCCGGGATTCCGGTGCGGCACCCGCAGATCGTCGAGACCGGCCGGCACTACGGCATGGCCGTGCACACCTGCGTGCCCTTCGACCCGGAATCGAAGGGCGGCAGCGAAGCAACCGTCAAGATCGCCAAAGCGGACCTGGTGCCGACGGACGCGAACCTGCTGCCGGACTACGCCTCGTTCGCCGACCTCGAGGCCGCCTGCGACCGGTTCTGCGCCACCGTCAACGCCCGTCGGCACCGCGAAAGCGCCCGCATCCCCACCGAGGCGCTGGCAGAGGAACGCGTCCGCCTGCACACCCTGCCGTCGACCCCGCACACCCTGGCGTTGGGCACCACCCGCAGCGTCGGCACCGATCAGACGATCCGGTTCGGTCGGTGCGCTATTCGACCCCACCCGGCCTGGTCGGCGCCGAAGTGTGGGTGCGGCCGCCGGCACCGACCTGGTGATCGTCGCCGACCTGTCGGCGCTGCCCCGGATCCCCGACTGGGCCGGTGACCGACGCGGGTTGAGTGAGGTTGCGCGGCATCGCCTTTCGACACCGGGGAATCCGAGTATCGATCCGGCGCATTACCCGGACCACCCGCAGCAGCCCGGTGGGGCACCCCGGCCACCGACACCGAAGGCCCGTTCGGCGGCCGAGGCCCGGTTCTCGCGACTCGGTCCCGGCCCGCACGCCGGGCTGATCGCCGCCCTCG
>LATQ01000591.1 GCA_001017865.1 Rhodococcus sp. IITR03 | reverse complement strand
CGCGCCGGGTGGCCGTGACCAGCACTGCGCGCCCGCACCGCCGAGTGTCGCGAGCACCGCGCCGACACCACGTTCCACCAGCACCCGTCCCGCGTCGACCACGCGCCGACGTCTCCTGCGGCGGCGCCGGATTCGAGTTCGTGGGCGTCGGCGCCGGTGAGCTGGGCCAGTTCGTCGGAGTTCGGCTTGATCACGTCGGGGGCCGCCGCGGGGAACCGCTCGGCGAGGGCGAGCAGTGGCCGCTCGGAGGTGTCGACCGCGATGCGGCATCCGAGACCGCGCAGGGCACCCACGAGATCGGCATACCACGACTCGGGCACACCGGGAGGAAGAGAACCGGACAGGACGGTCCACGCGGCTCCCTGCGCGCATTCCAGCAGGACTGCGCGCAACTCGCCGAGTGTGCGTCCGGTGCAGGGGGTTCCGGGTTCGTTGAGCTTGGTGGTGGTGCCGTCGGGTTCGGCGACCGTGATGTTGTTGCGCGTCGGCCCGGAGGTGGGCACGGCCCGATGGGCGATGCCCTGCTCGTCCAGCGCGGCGAGCAGAGGATCGCCGGCGTTGGCCGGGAGAACGGCGACGACCTCGGTCGTCGGCGGCGTGCAGCACACGGGCGACGTTGATCCCCTTGCCGCCCGGATCGACGGTGGATCGCTCGGTGCGATGCACCCTCCCGCGCTCGAGCGGGCCCGTCAGCCCGACCGTGCGATCGAGACTGGGGTTGGCCGTGAGCGTGACGATCATGCCGTCACCACCTCGATTCCGTGTTCGATGAGTTGCCGGCGGTCGGTGTCGTCGAGATCGGTGTCGGTGACCAGGACGTCGATCGGTTCGAGCGACGCGAAGCTCAGCAGATTGCGCCGACCGACCTTCGACGAATCGGCGACCACGACGACCCGGTCGGCGGTGCGCACCATCGCGCGCTTGACCGCGGCCTCGTCGGCGTCGGGGGTGGACAGGCCGTGGTCGATGCTCAGCGCGTTGGTGCCGATGAACGCCACGTCGACGTGCACCGTCGACAAGGTGCGGAGAGCCTCGGCGCCCACCGCGGCCTGCGTGACCACCGCGGAACGCGACCGCCGAGCAGGTGCAGTTGCACGGTGCTCATCGCGGCGAGGCGCGCGGCGATCGGCACCGAGTTGGTGACGACGGTGAGGTCGACCTCGGGCGGCAGCGCTCCGACGATCCTGCCGGTCGTGGTGCCGGCGTCGAAGAGCACGCTTCCGCCGGACGGCGGGAGGAAGGACGTGGCGGCGGCGGCGATGCGGTCCTTGTGTTCGGCGCGGGTGTGTTCGCGCTCGGAGAGGGCCGGCTCGGCCACCGGGAGCGAGGCGGCCGGGATCGCGCC
>LATQ01000590.1 GCA_001017865.1 Rhodococcus sp. IITR03 | reverse complement strand
TGCCTCGGCGACTGCCCGCGGCCACGGCGTCCTCACCGCCGTAGCGACGACCGGTGGTGATGGCCTCGACCGCCGTCTGGATCGGCAGGCGGGAACGGATCAGCGCGGACATCCCGACGGTGAACGGCATGTTCAGCTGCACCTCGGGCAGGCACCAGTAGCCGCGATCGGCGCGCATCACCCGGAAGTCGTGCACGAGCGCGAGCATCGCGCCGGCACCGAAGGCGTGTCCCTGCACGGCCGCGACCGTCGCCGCGGGGAAGGTGAGCAGCCGCACGTAGAGGTCGTGGACGGAGTCCAGATAGCCCGGCAGATCCGGCAGGTTCGCGCCGACCAGTCGATGTCGAGTCCGTTGCTCCAGAACTTGCCGGTCGCCGCGGTCACGAGGGCAGCGGGCCCGTCGTGTGCCTCCACTTCGTCGAGGAGGGAGTGGATCGCGACCAGACGGTCGGGGTGGAAACGGTTCTCGGAGACCTCCGCGTCACGGTCACCGAGATGCAGGACGAAGACGTCGCCGTCACGTTCGAGGTAAGGCATGCGCGTCAGCATACCGCGCTACTTACCCGTGAGTAACATGTCGGGAGCGATTAGGGTCCGATGCCATGGGAGAACCCGATCACGTCTTCGACCCCGCCGCGGCCGCCGACGCCGCAGCCGCCGCTCTCGCCGAACGGACGGGGGTCGCCGAACGACTCGTCGCCGTCGTCCTCGGGTCCGGCTGGCGGGCCGCGGTCGAGAGTTTCGGCATCCCGTCGCCACGATCCCGATGAGCGAGCTGCCCGGCTTCGCACCGCCGACGGCGGCAGGGCATGCCGGGAACATCCACTCGGTGCGCGCCGGCGACAACGCCGTCCTCGTCCTCGCCGGCCGCATCCATGCTTACGAGGGCACGACCTCGCCGGCGTCGTCATCCTCACGCACGGCAGTCTCAGCGGGTGCCCGCACCGTCGTCCTCACCAATGCGGCGGGTGGTATCGACCCCGAGTTCTCCGTGGGGCAGCCGGTTCTCATCTCGGACCACCTCAATCTCACCGGTCGCTCGCCGCTGGTGGGCGCCCAGTTCGTGGACCTCGTCGACGCCTACTCGCCGGATCTTCGTGCACTCGCCCGCGAGATCGATCCGTCGCTGCGCGAAGGGTCTACGCCGGTCTGCCCGGGCCGCACTACGAGACCCCGGCGGAGATCCGGATGCTGCGCACCCTCGGCGCCGACCTCGTCGGCATGTCCACGGTCCACGAGACCATCGCGGCACGCGCGGCCGGAGCTCGGGTGCTCGCCGGTCTCACTGGTGACCAACGCCGCGGCCGGCATCACCGGCGCTCCCCCTCGACCACGCCGAGGGGTGCTCGCCGCCG
>LATQ01000588.1 GCA_001017865.1 Rhodococcus sp. IITR03 | reverse complement strand
GGTCGCGATGCGAAGACCCCGTCGCGGGGTCACGTCGGTGGTCGGCCCGGGGCGTCCGCGCCAGACGAGGCGGGCGACGAGCAGTCCCGCTCCGACGAGCAGGAGCCCGAGCATCAGGTACAGCACCACCGCCATCCAGCTCCAGCCGAGGAATCCGATGGGGCGGGCCCAGGCGGGGTCGAGCGCCGTGCCCACCCCGGAGGCACCGAGCGTGAGGACGAACATCGCCGCCAGGACGAGGTCGGCGGCGAGGGCGGCAGGACGCGGCAGGCCGGGTGCCCGGACGAGTCGTCGATGCAGCAGGTAGGTGAGGAGGGCGAGGAAGACCCCCATGACGAGAAGTCGGAGCACGGTCAGGACGTCAGCTTTCGGAGGAGGTCGGTGAGATCGGCCGGGTCGGTGGTGTCGACGACGGTGAGGTTGCCGTCGGTGGCCTCGGCGGCTTGCTCGAGGACGGGGTCGGTGCGGTCGCCGAGGATGACGACGTCGATCCGCACAGGGGTGGCAGGGGACGCGAGTTCGTCGATCGCCGCGCGCAGGTCGCGGGCGGCCGTCTCGTCGGGGTCGTCGCTGTCGACGACGACGAGCACGGAGTTCGGTCGGCCCGGGTCGTAGTTGTCGACGGCGTCGCGGTAGGCGGCGGTGAGGGTGGCGTAGACCGGTTCGCGGTCGACGAGGTCGATGTCGTCGAGGACCGAGGACATCGCCGCGCGCTTGGACTCGGTGAGGCCGTCGCGGATGACGGCGACGCGGTGCCCGCTGGGGGTGTCGGCGAAGACGTACATGCCCATCACCGAGTTGATGGAGGCTCGGCGCATGGCCTCGCGCAGGCCCCCGCGGTGGCGGTGAGGCGGGTGTCGTCGCCGGCGGGGTGCCCATGGAGGTGGAGGTGTCGACGACCATCGTGACCTTGCGCGGGGACACCGGGGCGAGACGCAGTGCGACGAGGACGTCGT
Source organism: Rhodococcus sp. IITR03 (assembly GCA_001017865.1). The sequence continues at coordinate 408 of LATQ01000588.1, read as the reverse complement.
CGACGGTGGGGTCGGCGGGGGCGAGGACGGTGTCGACGCGGGGCAGCGGCAGTTCCCCGGCGGGTTCGGGGACGGCGTCGGCGGTGCGGAAGCCGGTGGGCGGTGAGGATGCCGGTCTGTTCGGGGCGACGCGCGTAGTCGGTGAACTCCGCGGCGGCGCGGGGCGAGGGTCTCGTCGACCCAGGGGGCGTCGACGACGGCGGTGGGGAAGTCGACGACGGGTGCGACGCCGATCGGCAGGTGGCCGGTGAGGCCGCGGACCTGCCCGTCGGTGAGGGCGCGGTGCAGTTGCTGTTCGACGACCGGCACGGCGTGGATGGGGGCCTCGGTGTCGGGGCGGGCGCCGAGCGCGGCGAGGGTGTCGGCGGTGGTGCCGACTGCGCCGAGGGTGCGGCGCCGAGCGCGAGG
>LATQ01000238.1 GCA_001017865.1 Rhodococcus sp. IITR03 | reverse complement strand
ATGGCCCTGTGGCGCAGTTGGTTAGCGCGCCGCCCTGTCACGGCGGAGGTCGCGGGTTCGAGTCCCGTCAGGGTCGCTCCAGGCGAAGCCCCGGTATCACATCGATACCGGGGCTTCGTCGTCGTCAGCCGTTCGCAGGCGGTGTCTGCTCGCCGTCCCACTCGCATCGCCGATCCGCACCGGGTGCGGTCCGGCTCGCTATCGTGAGGACACAAAACATGTTCTAGTGTGTGCCCTACACAACTAGTGGACATCTGTCCGAGCGACCTGGCCCTCCGAGCGAACCCCGAGGTGGAATGTGCGCATAGCTCTGTTGTCGTACCGGAGCAAGCCGCATTGTGGGGGTCAGGGGGTCTACGTTCGCCATCTCAGTCGCGAACTCGTCGCCCAGGGACACACCGTCGAGGTGTTCTCCGGGCAGCCGTACCCCGAGCTCGACCCCGGCGTGACGCTCACGAAGGTGCCCAGTCTCGATCTCTATCGCGACGACGATCCGTTCCGCACCCCGAAACCGGGTGAGTACCGCGACTGGATCGACGTCCTCGAGGTCGCCACCATGTGGACCGCCGGTTTCCCCGAACCGCGCACCTTCGGTCTGCGCGCCGCACGACTGTTGCGCGACCGCCTCGGCGACTTCGACGTCGTGCACGACAACCAGTCGCTCGCGTCCGGGTTGCTGCGCATCGCCGAGGACCTTCCCCTCGTTGCGACGATCCACCATCCGATCACACGCGACCGCGAACTCGATCTCGCCTCCGCGACCACCCTCCGCCGTAGGATCACGCTCCGGCGCTGGTACGGATTCCTGCGCATGCAGGAGAAGGTGGCCCGGCAGATTCCCACGCTGCTCACGGTGTCGGAGAACTCGGCCGACGACATCCGCACGGCCTTCGGGATCGAATCCGAACGCATCCACACGATCCCGCTCGGCGTGAACACGGAGGTGTTCGCGCCGCGGAAGGACGAGCGCGTTCCCGGCCGGATCGTCTGCGTCGCGAGTGCCGACGCCCCGCTCAAGGGTGTTCCCACCCTGCTCGAGGCGGTCGCGAAGCTGCGGACCGAACGCGAGATCGAACTGGTCCTCGTCTCGAAGCTCGCCCCGGGCGGCGCCACCGAGAAGCTCATCGACGAACTCGCGATCGGCGACGTCGTGCGCACCGTCTCCGGGATCGACGACACCGAACTCGCCGACCTGCTCGCCTCCGCCGAGGTCGCGGCGGTGCCGTCGCTGTACGAGGGATTCTCGTTGCCGGCCGTCGAGGCGATGTCGTGCGGAACACCGCTCGTCGCGAGCCGCGCCGGGGCCATCCCCGAGGTCGTCGGGGACGCCGGTCTGCTGGTGCCCCCGGGCGACGCCGAACAGCTCGCAGC
>LATQ01000225.1 GCA_001017865.1 Rhodococcus sp. IITR03 | reverse complement strand
CCGGCAGGCTCAGCAGCGATTCGAATTCGAGGTTCAGCCGGTAGGTCGGTCCGCGCACCCCGGAGCCGGGCAGCGCGTGGTCGCTGGGGTCGAAACTGCATCCGCACAATGCCACCAGCGCGGTGAGGACCGCACCGATGAGAAGGCGGGACCGGGAGAACGAACGGGTCACGGCGTTGCTCCGATCGTCGACAGGACCAGCTGAGGCAGCGGCACCGACACCGAGCGGGACGACACCACGGTGCAGCTGTCGGGTGCGATCTGCTCGAGTGCTGTGCACGTCAGCGCGGCATCGGGGGTCGGCACCTCGGCGCGGGCGGGATCGAGTTCGACGGCGACCGACCCCGGGTGGGACTGCACCATGGTCTCGAGCATCGTGATCGTGCCGGGAATGGTGGCGAGCAGCTCACTCGAGCTCTCCGCCTGGGTGCGCAGCATCGTCAGCGTGGGCAGCGTCGAGTTCAGGGCGTTCATCAGGTACGGGAAGTGCTCGTTGAACAGCCGGTCGAGAGGTCCGACGGCCAGTGACAGCTTCTCGACGAGGATCTTCGCCACGACGAGCATCTGCTCGATGCCCGCCAGGCCCGGGGCGAACGTCTGGATGGTGGACTTGACGTTCTCCCAGTCGCCGGTGAGCAGGGTCGTCATCTCGGCCGAGTTGTCGAGGATCTGTCCCAGCTGGTCCATGAAGTTGTCGGGGGAGGAGAGCAGGTCCGCGAGGTCGCGCAGTTCGCGGTTGAGTGTCGGTCCCAGGTCCTCGAACTCGCGTCCGGCGTCCTTCAATGCGGTTTCGAGCGGCGCGGTCCCGTCGGGTCCGCGCTCGGTCATCTGCCGCACGAGTTCGGAGAACGATCCGAGCGCGTCCGACACGCTGACCGGGGTGCGGGTGTGCGCCGTGTCGATGCACGTCTCCCGCGACAGGGTCGGTCCCGGCCGGGATCGGCGTCGACGAGTTCGAGTCTGCGGTCGGTGAGGATGGACGCGTTGGTGATCACCGCGCCGGTCTCGGCGGGAAGCTCGCGGTCACCGACGGTCATGTCGACGCGCACGCGCGCACCGTCGGGTTCGATCCGGTCCACGGTCCCGACCGAGATCCCGCGGATGGTGACCGGGGAACCGGGGTAGAGGCCGTAGGAGTCCTCGAAGTACGCGCAGATCGAGGTGTCGTCCCCCGAGGTCGCGGAGAAGGCGGTCGCGCCGGCTACGGCCAGCGCCACGACCGTCACCGCGGGAACGAGTCGTCGTGTAGTCGTCGTCAGTGTTCGCACGTCAGCACCGTGTTCCCGGCATCGGGAGACAGACGTCGGGTCGCTGGACCGTCAGTCCGCTCTGGTCGACAAGGGCCTGGCCTTCGGGACCGGCGACGGCCGCGAGTCCCGTGAGGGTGGCACGGAGGGATTCCGTCATCGACTCGACGGAGGCCGACAGTTCCGCACTGCTGTCGGCGGCTTCGACGAGATGCGGGATGATCGGTTCGACCTTTTCCTGGTACGGGCCGCTGAGGAAGTCGAACAGCAGCCCGGCGAGCCCGGAGAGCCCGTCGGCGAAGATCTTCACGTCCTGATGGGCCTCGACGATCTTGGGGCCGAGGATCGCGTAGCCGCGGATGATCTCGAGCGCGAGTTCCTTGTTGTCGTTGGCGGTGCGGAGATATTCGTTGGACAGCTCGAGCAGGCTTTCGATCTGGTCCTTCTGATTCGCGATGACGTCCATGACGGCTTCGAGATCGGTGACCGTGATCCGCACCGAATCCGGGGATTCGCCGAGCAGCGCAGCGGTCTTGTCCAGGGCGGTGCGCAGTGCCTGCGTGTCGAGTTCTTCCACCACCTCGGTGGCCTCCTCGAACATGTCGTTCACCAGGAACGGCAGTGCTGCGCGGTTCTCGGGGATCGGTTCGGTGAGCGGCTGCGGCCGGCCGGGTGCACCGCGAGGTACAGGCCCCCGATGGGAGTGAGCATCCGCACCGACACGGAGGTCTGGTCGCCGACGAAATGCTCGGAGTCCACGGTGAACTCGACGTCGACGTGGTCGTCGGCGAGGTGCAGACCGGTGACCGACCCGACCGGCACACCCGCGATGCGCACGTCGTCGCCGGCAGCGAGCCCCGCCGATTCCGGTAGTTCGAGCCGGTAGGTCGTCGAACCGACCGGTCGCAGATAGAGCACGAGGACGATTCCCGCGACGAGGGCGAGGACGATCAGACCCGACAGCGCCCACCACATCTGGGTGCGGGGATCGGCGTCCTCGGCGCCGAAGTCGAGTCGTCCGAACAGACGGGTGCGCATCAGGCACCTCCGTTGCAGATGGTCAGGGGACGGCCCTGGAGCAGAATGTCGGCCTCGATCGGCAACTGCACCGCGCCGTTGCTGCACTGTCGGGACTCGTCCACGCGCGGCACCAGGGAATTGATGCCCTCGAAGATCCCCGGCAGCACCGACAGGGTGTCGATGGCCGTCTGTGGATCCGGGATCACCTGGTCCACGCGGACGATGAAATCATCGTTGCGTTCGAGGAATCCCTCGTGCTCGGCGGGCGCGCCGAGACCGAGCTGGGAGAGCAGGTTCACCGTGCGGTCGACCTCCGCCATCTCGAGTGCACCGAGCTTGGTCAGGGACAGGAACTCGGTCATACGTGTCACCAGCGGTGTGAAGATCGAATGGAAGACCTCGAGGATGTTCTCGAGATTCTCGGACCGGCCTTCGAGTTGCTCGTTGAGGGCCGTGAAGTTGTCGAGCAGGGTGCTCATCAGCGCGCTGCGGTCCTCGGCGTAGCTCGCGAGTTCGGCGATGTCGCGCATCACCGGGGTCGGACTGGACTCGCTGCCCTCGATCAACGCGGCCACATTCGTGGCGAGCCGATTGTAGACGGCCGGATCGGCCTCGCGCAGAAGCGGTTTGAGCCCGTTGAACACCGTGGTGATGTCGAACGAGTCGACGGTGTTCACGACCAGCCCCGACGGGTCGACCTCCTGGCCACTCTCCTCGCTGCGATCGAGTTCGAGATAGCGCTGGCCCGTGAGGTTCTGGAACTTCACGAGCAGCCGGTCCGACTCGCGCAGACGGTACTCCTCGAGCACCGTGAAGTCGACGAGCGCACGGTTGCCGTCGGACACCGAGATGTCGGTGACCTTGCCGATCTGTACGCCCCGCAGGCGCACGTCGGCGTTCTCCTTGAGGCCGAAGACGTCACCGAACTGGGCCTTGTAGGCGACGGTCGATCCGCCGACGGGACGTTCGATCGCCTGCACGATCAGCACGATGATCAGGACGACGACGCCGGCGAGCAGGGCGAGCCGGACGGCTGCCTGGCGTGGAGTTCTCATCGGGTACCCCCGGTGGTTTCGAGCGGAACCCGGAAGGCCGGGAAGGTGTCGACGAGCACGTCCACCCCCAGGACCACCCGGTCGCCTGGTGCTGCAGGGCACCGTCTGCGCCGTCGACGAGCCTGTCGACCTGATCGGGGGTGACCCCTCCCAGGCTCTGGTTCAGCGGGATCAGGATGTCGAGCAGCATGTCGACGGCAGACGAAGTGGGGCCGAGCGCGCCGACGATCTCACCCGAGAGTGCGAGCACCAGATGCGAGACCTCGGTGATCGTCTCGCTTGCCTGCTGCGTGCGGAAATCGTCCTCGAGTTCCTCGACGGACGCGATGGCCGACAGAGTGTTCAGTGCCGACGGGGTGAACGCCGCGACACCTTCGGAGACATCCGCGAATTTCGGCAGCAGCTCACTGAGCGGCTCGTTCTGGGTGCGGGCGATGTTGCGCATCACGAGCAGCGACGAGGCGAGCAGCGGCGCCATCTGCTGGGTCAGTTCGGCGGCACTGTCGATCGAGTCCGACAGCTGTGGGGTGACCACGTCGAGCAGGAGACGACCGGAATCGCGCAGCACGGTGGTGACGGTGTAGTCCCCGACATCGCCGAGGGCGAGAGTGCTGCCGGCTCGGATCGGCTCGCCGCCCGGCATCGGGATGAGTTCGAGTGCGGTGGAGCCGAAGATGTTCGACGAGACGAAACGGGTGTGCATCGCCGTCGACAGCTCGTCGACGTGCTCCTCGTCGACACCGAGCGTGACGATCTGTTGCTGCGGCCCCTGCGGTTCGACCTCGATCACCGATCCGATCGACATGCCCCGCAGACGCACGGCGGTGTCGGTGGAGACTCCGTCGCCGAGATTCGATGCGGTGACGGCGAACTGCACCTCACCGGAGCGGTCGGGCTGCGACGCCCACCAGGCCACGGTGACGACGAGTGCGGCGGCGACCACGACGGCGAGCCCGCGGATCCGCAGTCCGCGGCGACTGGGGCCGAAGCCCGAATACTGTGCTGCGCTCACTGATTCCTCACCCCGAGAAGCTGATCGTCGCGTCGAGGCCCCACATGACGAGCGTGAGCACCATGTCGGTGGTCACGATCAGCACGAGGCTCGCCCGGATGGCCCTGCCCGAGGCGATCCCGACCCCCTCGGGACCACCGCTCGCGTGATAGCCCTGGTAGGCGTGCACGAGCGTCACGACCAGGACGAACACGATCACCTTGACCAGCGAGTAGATCAGGTCGATCGGCTCGGTGAACATGTGGAAGTAGTGGTCGTAGGCGCCCGACCCCTGACCCTGCACCACGGTGACGGTCGCGCCGGTGGCGGCGAATCCGAGCGCGAGCGCGATCAGATAGGACGGGCGACGCGCGACGGCGGCGATGAGCCGGGTGGAGACGACGTAGGGGATCGAGTCGATGGCCTGGGCTTCGAGCGCGTCGATCTCCTCCGAGATCCGCATGGCGCCGACCTCGGCGGTGATGCGGCAGCCGGCCTGGGCGGCGAATCCGATCGCCGCAATGAGGGGAGCGAGCTCGCGTGGATTCGCCAGGGCCGACATGGCGCCGGTCAGCGGTCCCATCCCGAGCATGTCGAGTGCGGAGAAGCCGACGAGACCGACCATCGCCCCGGCGACGATGCCGAGGATGGCCAGTACCGGTGCGACGCCTCCGCCGACGATGACCGCGCGGCCGTTGCCCCATGTCAGGTCGGTGAAGATGGCGACGGTCTGGCGGCGGTTGCAGCGCAGGGCGTGGCCGATGCCGCGGAACGAGACGACGACGAAGTGCAGGTAGAGCCCGAGGGATTCGATCGGGTTCCACGCCCGGCCGGCGTGGCGCGTCCACCGCAGACCGCGGGGACGATAGGGCGACGGCGTGGCAACGGATCCGCTGCGTATGGCGCTCATCAGAGGAACCTCATGGGGACGAACATCAGGACACCTGGGTGATGAAGAGGTTGACGACCATGCAGGCGATGATGCTGAGCACCACGGCCGCATTGACGCTGTCCGCGACGCCCTTCGGGCCACCCTTGGCTTCGAGGCCCCGTTGGCTGGAGATGATCGCCACCACATAACCGAAGACCGCGGCCTTGAACAGGCAGACGATCAGGTCGGTGGTCGAGGCGAAACTGCCGAACGACAACCAGTACGAGCCGGGGGCGACCCCTGGCCGAGCGAGGCCACGGCGAAGCTCGCAAGGATGCTCATGAGGATGATCAGCACCGACAACATCGGGCGACGACGACCATCGCCAGGATGCGGGGGGAGACCAACCTGCGCTGGGGGTCGATGCCGAGGGTGCGCAGCGCGTCGATCTCCTCCCGGATGGTGCGCGAGGCGAGGTCGGCCGAGATGGCCGAACCACCGGCACCACCGATGAGCAGGGCCGCGGCCAGGGGCGCGATCTGCTGCATCACTCCCATGCCGCCCACCGCGCCGGCCATGGAGTTGGCGCCGACGTTGTCGGTCATGCTGCCGACCTGGACGGCGATGACGACGCCGAGCGGCAGCGCCACCAGAACTGCGGGCACGGCCGAGACGGAGATGAAGAACCATCCCTGAACGATTGCTTCCCGCATCGGGAAACGACCGCGTGCGATGTCGACGATCAGGTATGCGGTGGAGCGGAACGCCAGACGGAGCGTGCGTCCGAATGTGCGTGTGGAGTCGGCGGTGCGTGTGACCACGGCACCTCCGAACGGCCGCTCGCCCCGGACGTCTGCGTCCGCGGGTCGCGAGGTCTTCATCGAGCCCCCTGATGAACTGACACTGAATCGATTGGTACTGGGTGGAACCGGGCACGGAAGCAACCGGATACCCGAGTCGGGTACTTGCAGGACGGCCGACGACTGCAGCATCGGCTCGCGTCCGCTACGAGCGGACGCGTGTACGGCGGTGAGGACCGGTGGGTCAGATCCCCAGCGCGGCGCGGGCTTCCGGGATCATGCGCAGGCGCTCGGGAACCAGCCGGGAGCCGACGCGCATGAGTGCGAGGATCGCTCGGAACTCACGTTCGCGGGCCGCGCTCCACGGCACTCCCCAGATCCGGCGGACGGATTCGGGGAATGCGCCGAACATCAACGTCTTCACCGGCCGCCCCGTCAACTTCTCGAGGACGGCGGGAAGGGGCCGGGGGAGTGCGGCGAGTTTCGGCTCGAGGGTTGCGATCACGTCCTGTTCGTCGACGAGTTGCTGCATCCGCCGGGTTCCGGGCGACATCGCGAGCTTGTCGGCGACCCCTCGGTCGACGTAGGCGCGAAGAGCTGCCACGTCGTCCGGCATGTCCTGCTCACGGACGCCGAACAGCATGCCGAGCCGGCAGCTCTCCCGGTAGAAGGCCTCCACCTCCGGTGCGGGTTGCGGACCGAAGCAGACCTCGATCGCGTAGATGAGCGATTCGATGGTGGTGAGGTGGACCCACGTCCACACGTCGCGGTTCCACGCGTGGTATCTCCGGCCTTCGTAGTCGAGTCCGGTGATGGGGCGGTGCATCTCCCGCAGTTCGCGTGCCGAATCGGCGACGTTCTCGCCGAAGTAGATGCGGTAGGTGTACGCGAGGGTGTTCTCCGCGCGTACCGACGGCTCGGTGAACGACTTCGAATGTTGTTCGAGCGCAACCATGACGGTGGGGTGGGTGCCTGGAGGGAGAGCGCCCGGAACAGGAACATCGGCCAGATGCGGCGATCTGCCAGCAACCGGACGAAGGTGCGGTCGGCGACGGGTACGTCGTCCTCGATGTTTGCGCGAACACGCTGTGCGGGAGTGACTTCCATTGCCGGACTCCTCGGGTTCGATGGCTGGGGAACGGATGCGGACATCAGCTGTCGGTGGAGGGCGTCGAGGGCACGATCAGGAAGGACAGCATGGTCCGGGCCACCCGTCGTACCCCGTCGTCGGTTGCGGTGGCGCTGCCAGATCGGGTGCGAGCCACACGCTCGCGAAGAATCGCGAGACGATCTCCGCGGCGGTGGCCGTGTCGAACGTGATCCCCGCCCGTTGTGCGGTGAGGTCGAGTTCGTGGCGGACCGACGTGAGCAGCGCGGCGGTGATCTGCGGATCGTGCAGGAGGGGGAGGGCGGCTCCGTCGTCGACGAATCGTCGTGCGACCGGGTGGTGGCGAACGGTACGGACCGCTTCGACGATCCATTCGACCGCGCGCTCGTACGGGTCCTCGATGTCGTCGATGGCGGCGTGGAACCGCGTGACGAGCTGATCGAGCTCCCACGCGAACGCGCGACCGAGCAGTTCCTCCTTGGTGTCGAACCGCCGGAAGACCGTCGCGCGGCCGACGCCGGCCTCCGCCGCGACGTCGGCCACGGTCGTCCGCTCGAGGCCGTGATGGCTCAGACAGCGGATGGTGGCCGCAAGGATTGCGGTGTCGGTCGGATCGGCGTCGGCGCTCTGGCCGATCAACGCTCCCACGAGGAGCGAACGCACGGGGGTGATACCCATAGTTCGGGGACGGTATCACCGATCTCACAACGGCAAAAGGATGTGTTTCGGCTAACTTCACTTATGGAGTGAGGCGGGAGTCCGGTCGGGACGGAAAAAAGAAAAATACAGAATCTCCGGCCCTGAGATCTCCCCTGCGGGAAACAGCATCCAAGACGAGGAGCCGAGACCGTTTCCTCCACCAGGCGTCTGCCAGGATGTCCGATTTGTGGTTCGATGGTGATCGTGGCCGCATTGATTTGGTTGATCGCCGGAGTGGCGTTGGCGGCCGGCGAAGCGCTCACGGGCGATTTCGCGCTGCTCATGCTCGGCGGTGCAGCGCTCGTCACCGGCGGTGTCTCCGCGGTGACCGATCTGCCGTCTGGATCGACGCGGTGATCTTCGCCGTGACCTCGCTGGTTCTGCTGCTCGGTGTCCGGCCGATGCTGAGGCGGCGGTACTCCCAGCCGCCCGCTCTGCCGACCGGGATCGACGCTCTCCCGGGCAAGCACGCCTTGGTCCTCGAGCAGGTGGGGGAGCATTCCGGGCGCGTCAAGATCGACGGTGAGGTGTGGACCGCCAGGCCGCTGGACGCCACCGAGGTATACGAGCCGGGAACGACAGTGACAGTGATGCAGATAGACGGTGCGACTGCCGTCGTGTGGAGGGGTGTCTGAGGATGGAGCTCTGATCGTGCTCGCCGTAGTGGTGGCACTGGTCGTGGTGGTCGTGGCCAAATCGGTATCGCTGGTACCGCAAGCGGAGGCCGCGGTCATCGAACGTCTCGGCCGGTACTACCGGACGGCGTCGGGTCAGCTCACCTTCCTGGTGCCCTTCGTCGACCGCATCCGCGCGAAGGTCGATCTACGCGAACGTGTCGTCTCGTTCCCGCCGCAGCCGGTCATCACCCAGGACAACCTGACGCTGAGCATCGACACGGTCGTGTACTTCCAGGTGACGAACCCGCAGGCGGCCGTCTACGAGATCAGCAACTACATCGCCGCGGTCGAGCAGCTCACCGTCACCACACTCCGCAACGTCGTCGGTGGAATGACCCTCGAGGAGACGCTCACCTCGCGCGACTCCATCAACGGCCAGCTCCGCGGTGTGCTCGACGAAGCGACCGGCCGATGGGGCCTGCGTGTCGCCCGGGTCGAACTCAAGAGCATCGATCCGCCGCCGTCGATCCAGGAATCGATGGAGAAGCAGATGAAGGCCGACCGTGAGAAGCGCGCGATGATCCTCACGGCCGAGGGTCACCGCGAATCCGCGATCAAGACCGCCGAGGGCGACAAGCAGTCGCGCATCCTCTCCGCCGAAGGTGCGAAGCAGGCCGCGATCCTCGAAGCCGAGGCCGACCGGCAGTCGCGGATCCTGCGCGCGCAGGGTGATCGCGCGGCGCGCTACCTCGAGGCTCAGGGCGAGGCGAAGTCCATCGAGAAGGTGTTCGCCGCGATCAAGGCCGGCAAGCCCACTCCGGAGCTGCTCGCCTACCAGTACCTGCAGACCCTGCCGCAGATGGCCCAGGGCGATGCGAACAAGATGTGGGTGGTGCCGAGCGACTTCGGCAAGGCGCTCGAAGGATTCGCGCGGACGCTCGGCGCGCCCGGCGAGGACGGCGTCTTCCGCTTCGAGCCGAGTCCTGTCGACGAGGAACTGCAACGGCCCGAGGACGACAGTGCCGAGGTCGAGGATTGGTTCGCGACCAAGCGCGACCCCGAGGTGGCCCAGGCCGTCGCCGAAGCGAGGCGGTCGCGCGCAAGCCGGTCGACCCCGCAGTTCGGACGGGTCTCGCCACGGAGGGGACACAGGGGGGTTCCGGTGAAGGACAGTCGGCGTTGCCCGCAACGCCGCCGGCGCAGCGCTGGATGACGAACGACGCATCCGAGCAGCCGGCCGAGCCGCCGCAACAGCAGTAACGGAAACCGATTCGAGTGGGAGGGCGCCGCCGTCGGCGCGCCTCCCACTCGTCATCGGCGGCCGAGCATCGGCAGTGTCATCGGCGGCCGAGCATCGGCAGTGCCATCGCCACCATGATGAGACCGGCGCCCGCGGCGGCGAGCACGGTCACGGACTCTCCGAAGGCGACCATGCCGATCATCAGCGCGACCACGACTTCGAGGTAGGACAGCCCGGACAGTTCCGCGGCACGAAGGTGCTTGCCCGCGACGACGAGCAGCCCCAGCGCGAACAGACCGCAGACGACGAAGAACCCACCGGCCCACAACCAGTGCGTCGCGGTCATCCCCGACATGTCGGTCGGTCACCGCGACCATCCCACCTGCCGCGACGGCGCCGAAGACGAAGTTCCACAGGGACGGACGTCGGACGGCATGTCGGTGCGATAGCGGTAGCACAGCAGGGCCCGCCGTAGAAGACTCCCGAGGCAGCGCCCAGCACGGTACCCAGCGTCTCGTGCTCACCCCCGGACGACTCACCGCCCACCAGGCCGGCGGCGAGCAACATCCCGGCGAACGCCGTGCCGATCGACAGGGCGTCGAGGCGACCGACCCTCTCCTTCAGGAACACCCGGGCGAGGGCCGTCGCAACGACGGGGCCGAGGTAATGGAGAACCACGGCACGGGACAGGTCGGTCAACACCGTGGCGGACAGATAGGTCGCGAGGGACAGTCCGAGGAGCGCACCGCCACTGACGACCGACCAGGACAGGCGGGTCCGGCGCAACTGTCCGAGGCGGCGGGACAGCGCGATCAGGACGAGCATGCCGAGTGCTCCGACTGCCATCCGTCCGAGCGTCAGTGCCTCACCGAGCACCGCGCCTTCGGGAGTGGCCTTGCGGCCGAACAACCCTGCGGCGCCCATCGCGGTCGCGGACAGCACGATCGCGGCGATCCCGAGTCGCCGGTTCGTACGCGGCGGCGACTTCGGGGCGGGGGGAGGGAGGGAGAACAGGCACGCGACTCGGTCGCGGTGCAATATCGGCGCGCTGCTCGAGCAACGCATCATCGGCGCGCGGGGGCGCGGACAGTGAATTATCGGCGCGCGAAAGCGCGCCCAGGGAAACGGTCACACGTCTACCTCGGGTCCAGGGTGCACGAAACGAGCACCAGCGGGTGTTGTCGTTCCCCGCTCTGTCATCGGACCTGAGAGCTTTCGCGGACGGAGCCGCTTACACCTTCGGTGAACCCGGAAGAGTTGCTTTCCAGAGGAGCCTCGCCGTGGCGGTCTGGGGGCCTGAGAGATTCCCGGGGAGGTTGCTCCTTCGGCGCCCGCCGTGTGCGGGACTCTCCCGCCGCGGTTCGGTGGCTGTTCAGTTGTGGCGTCAAGTATGCCATGCGGCTCGATGCCGGTCTGTGAGGTCGTACCGGGGGTCGGGCATGTCTCGCATTTCGCCTGGTGAGAGGGCTGCCAGAAAATTCCGGGTCGATACCTTCACAAATATAGGCATAATTGCTATGGTGTGCATCACACGGTCTCGCGACCGACGGTTCGGCACCCGGTGATCGCGAGCGCCGGTCGATTCGTCTCTTCTCTCGTACGGCAGAGCTTCTGAAGACAGGTGGTCATATGGGTATCGGGATGGTCCTCGACATGGCGTCCGCCGCCACCCCCGATCGGATCGCGATGGGTCCTCGTTCGAACGGTGTCACCTACCGCCGGCTCGACGAACTCGCTTCGCGCGGTGCGGGATTGCTCGGTGAGCTCGGAGCCCGGCACGTCGTCTTCGTCGGAGTGAACGGTCCGGTCCTTCCCGCGCTCATGTTCGCCGCCGGTCGTGCCGGTATTCCCCTGGCGCCCTTGAACTACCGGCTTCCCGCGGCGCAATTGCTCGAATTGATCGACAGGTTGGACGAACCGATCGTCGTGGCTGACGCCGACTATGTCGGCAAGCTCGACGGGTGTGCGCACCGAATCGTCTCGACCGATGAATTTCTCGGTCTCGCGGAGGGGACGGCACCTCTCGCGGGCGACCGCTCGGAAGACGAGGGGACAGCGATCGTGCTGTTCACCTCCGGAACCACCTCGGCTCCGAAAGGGGTCCTGCTCCGACACCGGCACCTGCTGTCCTACCTCCTCAACACCGTCGAATTCGGTTCGGCGGCAGAGCAACAGGCCACGCTGGTCAGCACGCCGCCCTATCACATCGCAGGTCTCGGTGCCGTTCTGAGCAACGTCTACTCGGGTCGCCGCATGGTGTACCTGCCCGACTTCACGCCACAGGCTGGCTCGACCTCGTCCGCACCGAAGGCGTCACCAGCGCGATGGTGGTGCCCACGATGCTCGCCCGCATCGTCGACCACCTCGACGGTGCGCCGGCCGAGGTTCCGACTCTCGAGTCGCTCGCCTACGGGGGCGCGAGGATGCCCCAGCCGGTCCTCGAACGTGCGCTCGCGGCGTTCGGTGACACCGGATTCGTCAACGCCTACGGGCTGACGGAGACCAGTTCGACGATCGCGGTGCTCGGACCCGAGGACCATCGGGAAGCCTTCGCGAAACCCGAACTGCGAGGGCGTCTCTCCTCGACCGGGCGGATCGTGCCCGGCATCGAAGCGCAGATCCGATCCGAGGACGGCGAACGCGTGCTGCCCGACGGGCAGACGGGTCTGCTGTGGGTGCGCGGGGCGCAGGTCAGCGGCGAGTACATGGGCAACGGTTCGGTTCTGGACGCGGAGGCTGGTTCCCGACCAGGGATCGCGCCCGGATCGAGGACGGCTATCTCTACATCGGTGGTCGCGCGGACGACACGATCATCCGGGGCGGGGAGAACATCGCGCCGGCCGAGATCGAGGACGTGCTGGCGCGCCACCCGCAGGTGCGTGAGGTGGCCGTGATCGGTACTCCCGACGACGAATGGGGCGAACGGATCTGCGCGGTGATCGTCCCGGCTGTCGACAACCATGACGAGGCCGATGCGATCCGCACGTGGTGCCGTGAACGTCTGCGCGGTTCGAGGACCCCCGACGACGTCGTGTTCGTCGACGACCTGCCCCGTACCCCCACCGGCAAGCTGGTGCGCCGCGATCTCGTCGAGCAGGTCACGGCCGGACTCGCGGGATGATCGCGCTGCCGTCCGCATCACGAAGAGAACGGGCATCCTTGTGACCGACATCGTGGACACCGAACTCGTCCGACGCGAGTGGATCCTCCGGGCGCGCCCGAGCGGCCGTCCCCGTGACACCGACGTCGAGTTGGTCGGAACCGCTCTCGGCGAACCCGCCTCGGGGCAGATCCGCGTGCGGAACCTCGTCATGTCCGTCGAGCCTACATGCGGGGCAGGATGGGCGGTGAGGCGACCTACGCGGAGCCCTACGCACTCGGGGAGCCGATGCTTGCCCCCACTGTCGGGCTCGTGTCCTGGTCCGATCGACCCGAGTTGCCGGTCGGATCACTGGTTCTCCACGAGTACGGTTGGCGGACCGAAAGTTTCGTCGATGTCTCCGACTGTCGCAGGCTTCGGCACGACGATCTCCCCGCCGCTCTGCACCTGAGTGTCCTCGGCATCCCGGGTATGACCGCCTGGGTGGGAATCGATCGGATCGCGCAGGTGCGCAGCGGCGACGTGGTGTTCGTGTCGTCCGCGGCCGGTGCAGTCGGATCCACCGCGGTCCAGCTGGCGAAACTGCGCGGTGCGTGGTGATCGCGAGCGCCGGATCTCCCGAGAAGGTTTCGCTCGTCAGGGGACTCGGTGCCGACGCGGCGTTCGATCATCACGAGGGGCCGGCGAAGGACCTGCTGCGCAGCGCTATGGCCGAGGTCGGTGCCACCGCGCTCGACGTGTATTTCGACAATGTCGGAGGCGAACAGCTCGAAGCGGCCATCCGCGTGCTCGCCGACCACGCCCGGATCGCTCTGTGCGGGATGATCAGCGTCTACAACTCCGCCACACCCGTGCCCGGACCGAACAACCTGCTCAAACTGATCTGGCGTCGCGCCCGGATGGAAGGCTTCCTGCTGGCCGACCATCTCGACGCACGCGACGCCTTCGAGGACGAGATGGCCTCGCTCGTCCGGAGCGGACGGATCCGCC
This sequence comes from Rhodococcus sp. IITR03, assembly GCA_001017865.1. Next base: position 3,172 of record LATQ01000225.1, on the reverse strand, counting down.
CGTCCACACCGAGTTCGCCGGTGGCATCGGCGGTGCATGGGATGCCTTCGTCGGGATGCTCGACGGCGCCGCGACCGGCAAGGCCCTCGTCCCTCTCGTCCCCTCGACCTGACTCCGTCGGGACCGTCCCGACGTCGCTGCGGCGACGCCGGTGTCCCGCCGCACCTTCTCACTCTTTCGGCGCTTTCGACGCCGACCTCATCGACAGGAGCCCGCATGACCACGCATCCCCGTCCTCTCGAAGGAAAGGTAGCGCTCGTCACCGGTGGCAGCCGCGGCCTGGGCCGCGAGATGGTTCTCGCCTTTGCGAACGCCGGTGCCGACGTCGTCATCGTCAGCCGCAAGGTCGACAGTTGCGAGAAACTCGCCGCGGAGGTCGCCGAGACCACCGGACGCAAGGCTCTGCCCCTCGCACTGCACGTCGGCGACTGGGACGCCCACGAACCGGTCGTCGACCGGGTCTACGACGAGTTCGGCCACCTGGACGTCCTGGTGAACAACGCCGGCATGGCGCCTCTGTACCCCAGCCTCGACCAGGTGACCGAGGAACTGTTCGACAAGGTGATCGGGGTCAATCTCAAGGGTGCCTTCCGTCTGACCGCCCTCGTCGGTCCTCGGATGGCGGCGGGTTCCGGGGGATCGATCATCAACATCAGCTCCATCGCCTCCGAGCGGCCGATGACCACCGATCTGCCGTACGCGGCCGCCAAGGCGGGACTGAACACCCTGACCAAGGGCTTCGCGCAGGCATACGGCCCCAGCGTGCGGGTCAACACGATCATGGCCGGTGCGTTCCTCACCGACATCAGCAAGGCCTGGGACATGGACTCGGCCAACGAACTCTTCGGGGCGATGCCGCTCCGGCGTGCCGGAAATCCGGACGAGATCGTCGGCGCCGCACTGTATCTCGCGGGGCCCGGTTCCACCTACACCACCGGTGCCGTGATCCCCGTCGACGCGGCCGCACCTCCACCCCCTGACCCGATCCGCGGCCCACGGGCCGACGACCAGGAGCCTCCCATGGACTTCATCCGAGCACCGCGCCGTACCCGGCGCACCTTCCTGTCGACCCTGACCGCCGCCGCGCTCGCCGCGACCCTCGCGGCCTGCGGTGGAAACGGTGGGGACGACCGCATCACCTCGGAATCGATCGGAGCGACCGGCCCGGCCGGCGACGATGCCTGGCAACAGGTGATCGAGGCGGCCAAGGCGGAGGGCGAGGTCACGATCTATTCGTCGAACGCCGCGGACGCTCTCGCCGAACTGGGCCGCCGCTTCGAGGCCGACTACGGCATCCGCCTGAACGTCGTCCGTGACGTCGACGCGAATCTGCACCAGAAGATCGGTGCGGAGACCGAGACCGGCAACCGGGTCGCCGACGTGGTCACGCAGGCGAGTGTGCCGTGGGCCGTGAGCCTCGGCGCGGAGGGGGAGTTCGCCGAGCCCGTCGGCCCGGCCTTCACCGACTCCGCCAGTGAGTACGACGTCACGACCCTGAAGGACGACACGGGTTACTTCGTCTCCAATGCGTCGGTCCTGACCTTCGGCTGGAACACCCAGCGCTACCCGGACGGCGTCGACAGCTACGGCGATCTCCTGGATCCGGCGCTCGGCGACGGCAGGATCGGCATCGTCCTTCCCACGTCGACCGCCCACGTGGATTTCTACGACAACTATCTCGAGCAGGTCGGAGGTGAGGGCTATCTCGAGAAGTTGGCCCAGCAGCGTCCGCGGATCTACCCCAGCGCGCTGCCGTTGGCGCAGGCCCTCGCCTCCGGTGAGATCGCCGCCGCCGCATTCGTGCAGGACCAGAAGAGCGAGCAGCAGACCGGCGCCCCTGTCGACTCGGCCTTCGGAGACGTCGTGTGGGGCGCACCCATGTACACCGCGATCCTCGCCGACGCCGTTCATCCCAATGCAGCCCAGGTCCTGGCCAACTACATGGTCACCCCGGCGGGTCAGGAAGCGGTCTCGTTCCGCAATGCCTCCGTTCTGCCCGGCATCGGTTCGGCGGTCACCACCGTCGACAAGGTTGCCCCTCAGAATACGGACGCCATGACGCCGGAAGCACTCGAAGAACTCAAGGCCCGCTTCGGCCGTCTGTTCAACCAGTAGTTCCGGGATCGCCGGAGAAGGAGTCACCCCCATGGGAAGAGTTGAAGGAAAGGTCGCACTGATCACCGGCGCGGCCCGTGGCCAAGGGCGCGCGCACGCCGTGCGTCTCGCCGAGGAAGGGGCGGACGTCGTCCTCCTCGACGTGTGCAGGTCGATCGACTCGGTGCCGTACCCGCTTGCCACCGGGGACGACCTGAAGGAGACCGAGGCGCTCGTCGCCGCGACCGGCCGTCGGGTCCTGTCCCGCGTCGCCGACGTCCGGGACCAGACGCAGCTCGACGCTGCGGTTGCGGACGCGATCGGAACGTTCGGGCACATCGACATCGTCTGCGCCAACGCGGGCATCGTGGGCTTCCGGCCCACCTGGGAGTTGAGTGACGCAGAGTGGCAGGACATGCTCGACGTCAACCTCACCGGGGTGTTCCACACCGTTCGAGCCGTCGTCCCGGAGATGATCCGCGCCGGCCGCGGTGGATCGATCGTCATGACCAGCTCGATCCAGGCGATGCTCGGCTCGGCCAACATCGGTCACTACAACGCGTCGAAGAGCGGTGTCGTCGGCCTCATGCGGACTCTGGCCACCGAACTCGGCCCCCACGGCATCCGCGTCAACACGGTCAATCCGAGCGCCGTGGAGACGCCGATGCTGCACAACGATGCGACCTTCCGGATCTTCGGGCCCGATCTCGAGAATCCGGGACCGGACGACCTGTGGGAGCGCTCGAAGGACCGCAATCCGATGGGCATCGGCTGGGTGGCGCCCGAGGACATGAGCAACGCCGTGTTGTTCCTCGCCTCGGACGAAGCACGATTCATCACCGGTGTGGCGCTGCCGGTCGACGCGGGAGTGCGACTGTGACCGCGCTGGACAACGAGGCCCGGCCCGAGACCGCCAGGTGCCGCGCAGACTCGAAGGTCGCCGGATCTTCGTGACCGGCGGTGGAAGCGGCATCGGTGAGGCCGTGGCGAAGCGACTCGCCGCCGAGGGCGCAGCGGTCGCGGTGACCGACGCCCGGGGGCGAGGCCGCGGAGGTCGTGTCGCTTCGGTCGCGGAGAC
>LATQ01000586.1 GCA_001017865.1 Rhodococcus sp. IITR03 | reverse complement strand
GGGTGCGCGCCTGGATCGAAGACAACATCGTCTTCACGATCCTCGTGCTCATCGCGTGCGTGGTGTTGATGGGTGGTCTGCGCGGCAACTTGTCGAAGGTCGTCACCGTCGGCGGCCTGTCGCTGGCAGGCATGGCGTATCTGGGCGTCGCGACGAACCCCAACGCGGCGACCGGGATCGGCAACTGGATCCTCGGCCTGATCGGTATCCAGGTCTGACCACCGCGTGAGCACCCACATCAGTCCAGGGGAAGGGAGAGCGTTCGTGATCGACAACGACGACATGCTGCACCGCGTGGACCGGCACTATCTCGGCCCGACCGGCTTCACACTGCCGTTCCGAGTGCGCTACGGAGCGGTCGGAATCGGCTTCGTCATCCCCGTGGCGATCTTCATCATCGCCCGCGCGATCGTGCATGTCCCGATCAACTTCCAGTCGATCGTGATCATCCTCGCGCTCGGTGTCGTGCTCACCTCGAAGGTCACGAAATACGTCAACGCCGATCGCCCACTGCGGTCGGTGCTCAAAGCCGCATGGAACGACCTGAACGCCCCGCGCCCGCCCAAGGTCGGCCAGACCGTCGTGCTCCGCATCCCTGCCGCCTTCCACACCCCGCGTAGCGCGCAGGACACCGTGTCGAACGAAGGGAACCTCTCCCGATGACTTTGCAGCCCGACAACGACATCGCGTCGCTGTTCGATCCGAACTTCGACGAGCCCGAACCGGCAGTCGTGCCGCCCGGCGCGCTGCCCCCGTCCTGGGCCGCAGCGATGGCCGCGAGTAGGACCGCTCCCCCGTCGCCTGCACCTGCGCGGCCGCCGAGCCGGAATTGGCGTGGTCCCAGGTCCCCGACAGCAGCATCGCCTCCCCCACCGAGGTGAGCGCCGCGCCCATCGCTGTCGAGGCGGACCGGACGGACAGCAAACGCACACGTGAACGCACGAAGCGCGGCAAGACAACCGGCACCGACGCCGAGTTCACCCGCCAGTCCAAGGCCGCCGCCAAGCGCGCCGAGCGCGCACGCAAGGCGGTGCGTCTGCAGCTGGTCGGCGTGGAAGGCAACATCACCCGCACCCGCACCCAGTCGACCGCATGGTTCGTCCAAGAGCCCGGACCGTGGAACATGCGCCGGTAGCCCGGCAGCGCCGCTACATCCAAAACGAAGCGCTGGTGCTGGCCAACCTCGCCGACGCCGGCGTCACCGGTCTGCACCGCCGGCTGGTGCGCACCCCGTGGCCCGTGCGCCAATGGGCGCAAGCACACGACGCGTGGGCCGAACCGATCCCGGACGTTCCCGGTGCGTTGTCATGGTCGGACTATCTGCGCGGGCAGCAGCACGCGATGCTGTGGGCAACCCCACACTCAAAGGCCGCTACTGGGGCAT
>LATQ01000264.1 GCA_001017865.1 Rhodococcus sp. IITR03 | reverse complement strand
CACTATGCGGTGCTCACCCCCTGATTCTGCCAGGCGAACGAGAACGCGTCGACCGGACGACGCGCCGACCCGTCCTCACCCCGCAGCCACTAGATTCGATTCCATGGCACACGTATCGGCCGCACCGCTCCAGCGACCTGCAGCACAGCTCCCGCGACCTGCAGCACAGCTCCGGCGACCTGCACGGTCCGCGCTCGCATTCGTCCCCGCCCTGCTGGCAGTGGCCGCGTGGTTGCTCCTTCCCGCGGCGGCCTCCGCGGAGCCACCCTCGCGGCTCCCCCAGCCGATCACCGACACCGCGGGCTGCTCGACGACGCCGACGTCGCACGGATCCAGGAAGCGACGAACACCCTCTACGACGAGCACGGTCTGCAGCTGTGGGTGACCTACGTGTCGAGCTTCGACGGGCGCGACTACGACAGTTGGGCGCAGGCCACCGCGCAGGCGAGCAACTTCGGTCCCGACACCGCGCTGCTGGCCGTCGCGACCGACGACCGCGAGTTCGCGCTGTGGACACCGACGGGATCGGAGATCTCCGAGAGCGAACGCGACCGGATCAGCTCGTCCGACGTCGTGCCGGCCCTGCGCAACAGCGATTGGGCGGGCGCCGCCGTGGGCGCGGCCGACGGGTTGAGCAACGCCCTTACGCCGTCGGCTGCTCCGGTGACGACGCTGCTCGTCGGCGGCGGTGTCATAGCGGCCGGCGGTGCCGGTGTCTACGCCTACAACCGGCGGTCGAAGAAGAAGCGCGCCGAGGCCGGTGCCGCACAGGCCGCGCAGATCGATCCGGCCGACACCACGGCCCTGCGCGGTCTGCCGATCGAGGGTCTCGACCAGTACGCGCAGACCCTGCTGGTGGACACCGACAACGCGGTGCGGTCCAGCGCCGAGGCGCTCGAGCTCGCCCGGGGCGAGTTCGGGGATTCGGCGGTGGCTCCCTTCGACCGCGCACACCGGCAGGCACAGGTCGCGTTGGCGAACGCCTTCGAGATCCGTCAGCGCCTCGACGACGACATCCCCGAGACGCCCGAACAGCAGCGCGACATGCTCGTGCAGCTCGTCTCCTCGTGCGGGCAGGCGAACCGCGAACTCGACGCGCAGGTCGAGGCATTCGACAAGATGCGCAACCTGCTGCTCGACGCCCCGGCCCGGCTGGACGGACTCACGCAGCGCGCGATCGCGCTGCAGGCCCGCATTCCGGAGGCCGAGCGAATCCTCGGACAGCTGCACTCGGAGTTCCCCGCGGCGCCCTGACCCCGGTGGTGGACAACGTCTCGCTGGCGCGGGAGGAGATCTCGTTCGCGGAGAACGCGATCGACCAGGGCCGCACCGCGGTGGCGCGACCGGTCGGTGAGCAGGGCGCGCCGTGCGCGCGAGCCGCGACGCCGAAC
>LATQ01000290.1 GCA_001017865.1 Rhodococcus sp. IITR03 | reverse complement strand
CACCGGGACGGTCCTCAGCAACAGGGGTCACCGGCCGCCCAGCACGATCAGCAGGGCGGCCCGACCATGCCGACGAGCAGGATCGGCCATGTGGCGGTGAACGGCCCACCGGGCAGAGGAACTACCGCCGTGGCACCGACGACGCCGGCACCCGCGGCGACACTCGCATGACGCCACCACGGCCACGCGTCGCCACGGCGACGCAGCCGCACGGCCGCCCCGAGGTACAGCGCGACCCCCAGAGCCGCCACCAGCAGGACGACGAGGGCGAGTGCTCCCGGTCCCGTGTGCGTCGGATGATCGTGCACCGACGGCTCCTATCCGTCCGAGAGCCCGGTGGTGCGCACGTTCCGTCGCGCCGACCACCACAGGATCGCACCGGCGACGAGGAACACGAGAGCCCCTGCGATCCAGGCCAGGTCGTAGGGCCACACGTCGACGTCGTAGCGGATCTGGTGGACGCGGAACACCTTGTGGTTCACCAGTCCGTCGAACAACTGGAACGCGCCCGCTCCCATGAGGAGCGCCGCCCAGAAGTGCCGTACCGCCAGGGCGTGCCTGCGACGCACGTCGGCGAGCAACGCGAATCCCGCTACGAGAACGAGTAACTCGGCCGTGTGCAGCAGACCGTCGGAGGCGAGACCGACCGCGGGTGTGGAGCGGTCGTAGAAATGGTGCCAGCCGAGAATCTGGTGGAAGACGATCTCGTCGATCGCGGCCATGAGCGCCACACCGAGGAGGGCACCGCTGATGGCGGAGTGCCGCACCGAGATTCCGCCGCGGGTGTCTCGGGGTCGTGTCGCTCCGGTCATCGCTCCCTCACCGTGCCGCCCGAAGGACGCTCCTTCACCGTGTCGCCCGAAGTGCTCCGTCCGGGAATGCGGGTTGTTCCGATCCCGCGGCGGGTACCCGAGCGACCATGCTGAGAAACGCACTGTGGGAAGGGCTGGTCGCCGGTGCGGCCGGCGTGACCGCCATGACCGTCGGGGAGAAGATCGAGCAGGCCGTCACCGGGCGACCGAACTCCCACGTGCCGGGCCGCGTACTCGCACGGTTGACGGGCGCCTCCGAATCGGCCGGGCAGCACTCGACCGCCCTGAACTGGGCGATGCATTTCGGGCAGGGCATCGCCCTCGGCGTCCTGCGTTCGGTCATGGCCGAGGTGGGCCTGCGGGGGCCACTCGCCTCGTCGAAGTTCACCGTCGTCCGTCTGACCAACGACCAGATCCTCGAGAATGCGACCGGCGTGGGAGCACCGCCGCAGACGTGGCCCCGTTCCGAACTGGCGATCGACGTCCTCCACAAGAGCGTCTACGGGTTCGTCACCGGTGCCGTCGCCGACGCGCTCGCCGCCCGCCGCGGTCCCCGGACCGGGCGGGGCGGCACGCCGCG
>LATQ01000585.1 GCA_001017865.1 Rhodococcus sp. IITR03 | reverse complement strand
TCGAGACCGTCCAGCGCGACGGCCAGTGCGCCGTCGTCATCGCACCCGCCCCGAACCTGCCCGAGGACGTCGCCACCGCCGCCGAGCAGCTCGCGCTGCGCATCGCCGGAGAGCTCGGCGTCGTCGGTGTGATGGCGGTCGAGCTGTTCGAGACGCGCTCCGGTGAGCTGATCGTCAACGAACTGGCGATGCGTCCGCACAACTCCGGTCACTGGGGCATGGACGGTGCCCGCACCGGCCAGTTCGAACAGCACCTGCGCGCCGTGCTCGACTACCCGCTCGGCGATACGAGCCCGATCGCGCCGGTGACGGTGATGGCGAACGTGCTCGGCGCGCCCGAGGCGCCGGCGATGAGCATGGACGAGCGGCTGCACCACCTGTTCGCCCGGATGCCCGACGTGCACGTGCACCTCTACGGCAAGGGCGAGCGCAAGGACCGCAAGATCGGCCACGTCAACGTGCTCGGTGCGCCGTCCGGATCGATCGACGATCCGGAGTACGTCGCCGCCGTGCGCGAACGCGCGGAACGCGCGGCGCACTGGCTCTCGCACGCGGTGTGGACCGACGGTTGGAACGAACACACGGGAGAAAGCGGTGAGTGACGTGGCACAGGGTGCGCAGGTCGGCCTGATCATGGGCAGCGACTCGGACTGGCCGACCATGCAGGCCGCGGCCGAGGCGCTGGTCGAGTTCGGGATCCGCTTCGAGGTGGGTGTCGTCTCGGCGCACCGCACGCCGCAGCGGATGCTCGACTACGCCAAGGACGCCGCCGGTCGCGGGATCAAGGTCATCATCGCGGGCGCCGGGGGCGCCGCCCACCTGCCCGGCATGGTCGCCTCGGCGACCCCGCTGCCGGTCATCGGTGTCCCGGTGCCGCTCAAGTACCTCGACGGCATGGATTCACTGCTGTCGATCGTGCAGATGCCCGCCGGTGTCCCCGTCGCCACCGTCTCGATCGGCGCGCCCGCAACGCGGGTCTGCTCGCCGCGCGCATCCTCGGTGCCTCCGACCCGGCGCTGCGCGAGCAGATGGAGAAGTTCCAGGCGGGTCTCGAGCAGATGGTGCTCGAGAAGGACGAGGCGCTGCGGCAGAAACTGCTCGGCTGACGGAGCCCGAGATGCCTCTCGTCGAGCGGTGGCATCGCTGGAGTCGTGCCCACATATGGGCGATCGATGCGACGCTTGCCGGTCTGCTCGTCTTCGTAGGGCTGACCGGGACCGTCGACGACTACGGCCTTCCGGGGACGGCCATCGCGCTCGCCATGACGGTGCCACTGGCATGGCGGCGCACGCGTCCCGTCATCGCCGGTGGGCAGTCGCCGTGGCCGCCTACACGCATCTGGCGGTCCTTCCCGCGATGAATGCCGTCGCGGCGTTCGCGGTCCCCGGCGGCGGT
>LATQ01000311.1 GCA_001017865.1 Rhodococcus sp. IITR03 | reverse complement strand
CCGGGGTGCCGCTCCCGCGCGCGAGCGCGCTCGCGTCGTCGCCGTCACCTACCCGGTCTCGCTCGTCGTGTCCCTGATCGCCGCGTCGGTCGTCGGTGGGCGACCTCACCGCGGCCTCCCTCGCGTGGGTGCGCGGCGGGCGTGGCCGGCGGCATCGCCGTCTGGTGGTTCTATCTCGCGCTGGCGAACGGGCCGATGTCGGTCGTCTCACCGGTCACCGCCGTCGTCGTGGCCGGGATCCCCGTGTTCGTCGGCATCGCGACGGGGGACCGGCCCGGTCTGCTCGCCTATCTCGGCATCGTCGTCGCGGTGATCGCGGTGGGGCTGGTCAGCCGCGAATCCGACGAGACCGTCACCGGTGTCGGACACCCGCGCTTCACGTCGAGGATCGCGTGGTGGACGGTCGGATCGGGCATCGCCTTCGCGTTATCGTTCATCGGCCTCGGTCAGGTCGAGACCGGCACCGGACTGTGGCCGCTCGCCGCCTCGCGCGCGACCGCCACCCTCGTGGTCTGGCTCGTGATCGCCTTCTCGTGGCGCACCGTGGTGTGGCCGATCCGGTCGCTCCTGCCGATCCTGATCGGCATCGGTGCGATCGACGTGATCGCGAACGGTGCACTGCTGTTCGCCTACCAGCACGGCCTGCTGTCGTTGGTGAGCGTGATCGCGGCGCTGTATCCGGCGGTGACGGTGCTGCTCGCCGTCATCGTGCTCGGTGAGCGGGTGAGCCGGGTGAAACTGCTCGGCCTGCTCGCAGCCGGCCTCGCCGTCGCACTCGTCAGCCTGCCCGGCTGATCCTCCGGGATGGGGAAGAACACGAGGCACGGAACTTCGTGCCCGTCCGGGTGACCCCGACGCGGTTCCGCGGCTGGTGAGTGGCGGTGTGAGCAGCTCATGACCCCGCCGCGAATCGTTTCCGGAAATGGGAATGACATCGGGCCCTCGGGTCGTTACAGTAGGTAGTCCTGCGAAGGTCGCAGGTTCGTACGGGGCTGAACGGTTTCGACTGCGTACGTTGAGCAAGGGGAAGCGTGTCGGTGCAGGCAAGAGACCACCGTAAGCGTCGCTGCAACCAATTAAGCGCCGAGTCCACTCAGCGCGAGTACGCCCTCGCTGCCTAAGCGAGCGCGTCTCTGTCAGCCCGGGTTTGCTCTCGACCGGATCCTGGCATCGACTAGAGAGCTCTACCGTCCGGCTCGGTCGCGGAGTCGTACGGGACAACAAACAGCGACTGGGATCGTCATCTCGTCTTGTTCGCGAGAACGGGAGATCCGAGTAGAGACATAGCGAACTGCACACGGAGAAGCCCTCGCGAGGCGGCGGAGGACCCGGGTTCGATTCCCGCAGCTCCACCATCGACCGGGTAGGAGATCGACCATCGATCACCTAGTGTTGTTGT
>LATQ01000339.1 GCA_001017865.1 Rhodococcus sp. IITR03 | reverse complement strand
TGCGGTCGCGTTGACGTCGGCTGTCGAGCGGGTGGTTTCGGTGCGCGCGGGGAGCGAGCGCTGCCGGATCGAAGGGGGCGTCGTCACGCAGCGCCTGGCCCACCCGGTGGGGGAGTTCGACGGTCTCGTCGTCGATACGGAAGAGCAGTCCGGCGGCGAGCAGTTTCTGCACCGGCCGGTCGGCGGGAGTGTCCGGTGCGGCGTCGCGGGTCCGCCCGATCGGGGACGTGCGCGACAGGGTGTCGAGGATGCTGCGCTGCTCGGGTGGAAGAGCCGCGAGGAGGTCGTCGAGTTCCTGCCGGGACGGTCCGGTGACGTCGCCGGTGCGTCCGACGCGCCACGGAACGGCGTCCACGGCGGCGGCAACGAGGCGCAGTTCGTCGGCGGACCCCCACACGAGCAGCAGCGAGCGCAGGGTGGACAGGATCCGGTCGAGATTCCTCGCACTGATGCGGCCGGAGACCTCGTCGAGCACGGCGGCGCGGGAGACGGGGGTTTCCACCGCTCCGAGACGGGCCAGCACCTCGATGATCCCGAAGCGGCGGTGTCGAGTTCGTCGGCGCGCGGAACACCGAGCGCGTTGCTGCGCTCGGCTCGCGAGCACGTTCATGCTCGCCGGTGGCGGCACCACGAGATCGGGACGGGCGCGCAGCGTGGCAGCCAGATCCGTGTCGCGTCGACCTGCCAGCCAGCGGGCGAGGGAGTCCGAGGCGGTGTCGGGAGCGGGCGTGGTCGGGGACATCCCCTCCAGATTAGAGACCTGCGGTAGCAGGCCCCGAACTCACCTGCCAAAATGAGCGCATGGCTACCTCTTCGAAAAAGCATTACGTCGACCACGGATGGCCCGAGCTGGCCGACGGTGAGCACGCTGTCACCGAACTGTCGTCCACGCGTTCCGGTCCGCTCTCCCCCTACGGTGAGGACACCGTGTTCCCGTTGCCGGTCGAGGACCTGCCCTACACGCATCCGAAGACGGTGATCAACCGCTGATCCGATCGCGGATCACCGAACAGGCTTTTCCTTACGACGTCCGGTCCCTTCGTGGGGCCGGGCGTCGTCGTGTGTGAGGGATGAACGAAGGTCGTTCGCACATGCGGAAGGGCCCCGCACCGTGAACGGTGCGGGCCTTCCGGGATGTTCGGGGTGTTACTGCGGGAGCACCGCGCGAACGGCGTCCAGGATGTTCGGGTCGAGCTCGACACCGGCCTCCTGGAGTGCGGTGACGCCCTGCTCGAAGCCGGCCAGGATGCCTGGACCTCGGCGGGGACAGCGGGGGGTCTCCGGAAGCTGCGGGACAACGTTCTGGATGGCCGGCGCGGGGGTCTCGGCGGGCGCGCTGGGCGCTGCGTCGACGGAGCGCTGCGTGGGGCGCGCTCGACAGTCCGTGCTCGACGAGCAGGAGGGCCAT
>LATQ01000569.1 GCA_001017865.1 Rhodococcus sp. IITR03 | reverse complement strand
GCCGAGGCCGGAGGCGCGCCGGTGGCCTGAACCGGCGTCACCCCCCGATCGCAGCGAGGACGCATCGAGGACGGCGACCGCGCCGGCCTTGTCGAGAGGATCGTTGCCGTTCCCGCACTTGGGGGAGTACACGCACGACGGGCATCCGGCGGCGCACTCGCACGCCGCGACCGCATCGCGGGTCGCGGTGAGCCATTTGGTGATCCGGTGGTATCCGCGTTCGGCGAATCCGGCACCGCCGGGCTGTCCGTCGTAGACGAAGACGGTGGGCAGCCCGGTGTCGGGGTGCAGGTCGGTGGAGACACCGCCGATGTCGCCGCGATCGCACGTCGCGAGCAGGGGGAGCAGACCGATCGCGGCATGCTCGGCGGCGTGGAGTGCGCCGGGTACGCGATCGGGGGTCACCCCGATCCGGTCGAGCAGGTCGGGGTCGATCGTGTACATCACCGCGCGGGTGTCGAGCGTGTGCTCCGGCATGTCGAGGGGGATCTGGTCGAGCACCTCCCCGGACGGCAGGCGGCGCAGATAGCCGACCACGCGATGCGTCACCTCGACCCCCACGGACGCGACCGTGACGGGCCCGAACTCGCGGTATTCGTCGACGGAGATGCAGCAGATGTCGGTGATCTCGCGTGCGCTCGTCGACCATTCCGGGTCCTCGGCGTGCACGAGGGCGATGCCGTCGTCGAGATACAACTCGTCGACGACGAAGGTTTCGCCCTGGTGCAGGTGCACCGCTCCGGGGTGAACGGTCGCGGGGGCGCGGGCGGCATCGACGGTGCCGAGCATGCGACCGGTGTCGCCCTCGACGATCGAGACCTGGTGGCCGATCCCGCCGCGGATCTCGACATCGCCGTGGGGTTGCGTTCCCGGGGTGACGAACCAGCCGTGCGGGCGGCGCCGGATCAGTCCCTGCTCCGCGAGGCCCGTGAGGACGTCGAGCGCGCCGAACTCCTCGACCTCGGCATCGTTGAGCGGCAGTTCCGATGCAGCGCAGAGGAGTTGGGGTCCGAGCACGTACGGATTGTTCGGATCGGTGACCGTCGCCTCGACCGGCCGGTCGAGCAGTGCCTGCGGATGGTGCACGAGATAGGTGTCGAGCGGATCGTCCCGCGCGACCAGCACGACGAGCGAACCCTGCCCGCGCGGCCGGCGCGACCGCCCTGCTGCCGGAAGGACGCGACCGTGCCCGGGAATCCGGCGACGATCACCGCGTCCAGACCGGCGATGTCCACTCCGAGTTCGAGGGCGTTGGTGCTGGCGACGCCGAGCAGACGGCCGTCGGAGAGAGCGGCCTCGAGATCGCGCCGATCCTCGGCGAGGTAGCCCGCGCGGTAGGCCGCCACCCGGTCGACGAGATCCGGTGCCGCCTCGGCGAGAAGCCGGCGTGCACCCATGGCCGTGAGCTCGGCGCCGTGACGCGACCGGACGAACGCCAAGGTACGGGCACC
>LATQ01000555.1 GCA_001017865.1 Rhodococcus sp. IITR03 | reverse complement strand
CTGACCGTCGGTGCTCCGGCCGGGGTGTGGTGTCCCGGCCGGAGCCGCCCGGCTGCAGGGTCAGTGCCCGATGCAGGTCCGCGTCGTGATGTTCGCCAGGCGCACCTGTCCCTGCGCGACGAGGCGGTCCTGTTCGTCGACGATCTCCACCCGCCACAGCTGCTGGGTGCGGCCGCGGTGCACCGGGGTGCCGGTCGCGGTGAGGACCCCTTCGCGGGTCGCGCGGAGGAAGTCGGTGTTGTTGTTGACCCCGACGACGTTGCCCTTGTCCCCCAGCCAGTTGCGCCGGCGACGCTGGCGACGGTCTCGATCACCGCGCAGTACACCCCGCCGTGCACGATGCCGTAGGGCTGGTGCTGCGTGGGGGTGATCGTCCACCGGGCCCGGGCGAGATCGGGCCGAGTTCGACGAACTCGAGGCCGAGGGCGGTGTTGAAGCCGGTGTCGTTGACGGTGTTGATCGCCTGCACGTCGTGCTGGGCCGGGGCGGAGGTGGACTGGTCGCTCATACGGGCTTCCCTTGTTCGTGCGTGGGTCGACCGGCCGCCGGGACAGGTGGCCGTCGAACGATGGTAGGACATGGCGGTTTTCGGCCGGCCCACCTCCGACGGCGGCACCCGGGGTGGTCACTGCAGAGTCACCCGCAGCGCGTAGGCGACGATCGAGTAACCGTCGGGGATCGGCCCGAACCGGTGCACGGTCCGCGCGCCTCGTACTCGACGCCGTACCAGCCCGCGTCCGCGGTCGGGATCCTGAGGGTCCGCTGGATCACCGGGTGACGTTCGGCGACCAGGCGCGCCCGTGCGGTCGGGTGCGGTACAGCGTCCACAGATAGCGGTCCCACACCAGATGCCCCGTGAGCACGACGTCGCCGAGTGCGTCGAGCTGCGGGGGGAGCACGGTGGTGAAGCCGTGACCGAGATGGGCGAGCAGTTCGACCCGATCGTCGACGGTGATCTGCTCGACGCGGGCGGGCACGTGCCGGACGAGGTCGCGGATGCAGTCGCTCGCGCCGGGGGTGGTCCAGGAGGTGGTCGGTTCACACACCTGCCCGGGAGCAGGCTGATCGGGCCACGGTTCGAGGTCTTCGATCATCCACAGAGTGGTCATCTCTCGGTGCTTCCCAGGTCGCGGCGCGGATTCCTCCAGCATCCTCCGGGTTCGCCACCGCCGCGCCTGCGATCGACCGGTTGCGCTGTGCGTCGACGGCGCAGGGCTCCGGACACACGACGGCGGGCCCCACATGGATGTGAGGCCCGCCGCGGGAAGGGACCGGGAGTCACTGCAGCCCTCAGGACTCCGCTGCGGTCCGGCAGTCGGAACGAATTCGATTATAGGGAAGGCTGCCCTAATCCGGCAAGGCCTCGGACGGGATAGCCCGCGGCGACGAAGGCGTCGAGCAACGCCTGACCGCGGCGCGCGGCCGTGCGGCGGGAGGCGCCACCGAGCCACGGGCA
>LATQ01000330.1 GCA_001017865.1 Rhodococcus sp. IITR03 | reverse complement strand
CGTGCTGCGCCGGGACTCCCGCCACGACGGCCGGGGTGTCCACCCAGGCCGTCGCGAGCGAGGCGAGATATCCCGCTTCCTGAGCAGTCTCAGGTCCCCGTAGTCGTGGATGTCGCCGGAGGCGTTCCGCGTACGTACGGGCAGGCTGCGCGACACGCGTGCGGCGGTACGCACCTGCAGCCCGTGATCGGAGGTGAGGGCTGCCGCCGCACCGGCCGAGTTCAGGTCGACCCCGATGACCAGTGTCCGTGGTCGCGCCGAGCCGAGGGCGTCCAGCGTCGCCGGCGCGCCCCCGAGTCGCTCGATCACCTCGAGTTCGGGATCGAGTCCGAGTCCTGCGAGCAGGACCGCGGCGTTGCTGCTCTCGGTCAGCGGCAGATCCCGGCCGACGAGGACGACGTACTCGACGGATCCGCCCGCTTCGAGCGCGGCGCGGCCCGCCTCGACGGCGAGGGTGACGGCGTCCTCGTCGTCACCGGCGATCCTGGCGTCGGGAGTACCCCAGCACGGCAGGTACGTTCCGATCGATGCGATGTAAGGCATTGGCCCTCCCTGAACCGGGTGCAGCCCCCGACTAGGTGACTGCGCCCGCTGTCTTGAGCTCGATGATGCGCTCCCAGTCCAGACCGAGCTCCTGCAGGATCTCCTCGGTCTGGGCGGCGAACTCGGGTGCCGGTCCGGTCTGCGGCGGCGTCACGTCGAACTGCACCGGATTGGCGACGAGCTCGAGTTCCCCTGCCTTGACCAGATATTCGTTGTCGCGGACCTGCGGGTCGCTCACGACCTGCAGCGAGTCCTGGACCGGTGCCCACGGCCCGGCGAGCGTGCCGAACCGCTGGACCCATTCCGCGAGCGGGCGGCTGCCGATGACCTCGCGCAGGATCTCGACGGCCTCGACGGTGTTCGCAGCGATCGACTGTGCGTCCGCGAAACGCGGATCGTCGATGAGGTCGGTGCGGTCGATGTGCGTGCACACATCGGCCAGAACCTCGCCGGCTGCAGCATCACGAACGAGATGTAGCGTCCGTCCGCGGTGCCGTAGACACCCGAGAGCGGGTTCGTCGGGGCGCCGTGGCCACCGGCCTTCGGCGCTTCCATGTGCTGCCCGAGATGCGCGGACAGTGCGATGGTGTGGCCCATCGCCCACACCCCGCTGCTGAGCAGCGAGACGTCGACCACCGAGGGTTCGCCCGTGCGTTCACGCTTGAACAACGCCGCCGCGATACCGCCGGCGAGGTTCGTGCCCGAGATCGTGTCGCCGAAGGCGGGTCCGGGAGGTGCGATCATCCCCTCGATGCCGGGCGGGGTGAGCGTCGCGGCGACACCGGCGCGCGCCAGAAGGCCGTCATGTCGTATCCGCCCTTGCCGGACTCGACGCCGCGCGGGCCGAGCGCACTCCCCCGCGCGTAGACGATCTTCGGGTTGACCGCACGGATGTCGTCGACGTCGATCTGCAGCTTGGTCCGCACCTTGGCAGGAAACTGGTGAGGAAGACGTCGGCGGTGCGCACGAGCTCGAGCAGCACCTCACGGCCTCGGGAATCGAGATGTCCAGGCCGAGGCTGCGCTTGCCGCGATTGGCGTGCTCGACATTCGGATTCGGATCACCTTCGACACGAAGGGTTCCCGTCTGCCGCAGACCCCGCTGCGGGTCGCCCGTCACCGCGTGCTCGATCTTGACGACGTCGGCGCCCCACTCCGCGAGCACCGCACCCGCAGAGGGAACGAAACCGTACATCGCGACCTCGACGACGCGGACGCCGTCGAGTGGCTTCACGACGTCACCACCTTCGAGAACGCCTTGAGCTGCTGGAACTCCTCGAGTCCGGCCCTGCCCATCTCACGGCCGATGCCGGACTGCTTGTAACCGCCGAACGGGACGTCGGGGCTGAAGTAGTTGCCGCCGTTGACGGAGAAGGTGCCGGTGCGGATCCGGCGTCCGATCGCGATGCCGCGCTCCTCGTCGGCGGTGAGCACACCACCGGACAGGCCGTACTTGGAGTTGTTGGCGATCCGCACGGCATCGTCGTCGCCGTCGAACGGGATGACGGCGAGGACCGGTCCGAAGACCTCCTCCTGTGCGATCTCGCTGTCGGGGTCGACGTTCGCGAGCAGGGTGGGCTTGTAAAACCAGCCCGGATCGACCTTCTCGCCACCGGTGACGAGGGTCGCGCCGTCCGCCACGGCGCGCTCGACCATGCCGTGGATCTTCTCGCGTTGCTTCTCGCTGATGACCGGGCCCATGTAGATCTTCGGGTTCGACGGATCGCCGTAGGGCACGTTCTGCATCATCCCGGCGACCTGCGCGACGATCTCGTCGTGCTTGTCGCGGGGGACGAGCAGACGCGTCGTCAGCGCGCATCCCTGTCCGGCGTGCGAGCAGATGCTGAAGGCGGCGAACTGTGCGGCGGTCGCGAAGTCGGCGTCCTCGAGCACGATGAGGGCCGACTTGCCTCCGAGCTCGAGGAAGACCTTCTTGAGCGAGTCGGCGGCGGCGGCCATGATCTTCTTGCCCACGGGGGTCGAACCGGTGAAGGTGACGACGTCGACGTCCGGATGGGTGGTCATGAGCTCGCCCGGTGCGACCTGCGACGACGAGATGATGTTGACGACGCGGCCGGGATGTCGGTGTGCTCGGCGATGACCTCGGCGAGAGCTGGGTGACGAGCGGAGTGTCGGGTGCGCCCTTGAGCACGATCGTGCAGCCTGCGGCGAGCGCCGCGGGGAGCTTCGCCATCGCCAGCTGGGTCGGGTAGTTGTAGGCGACGATCGCGGCGACGACGCCGGCAGCCTCCTTCTCCACCCAGCGACGGTGCGGCTGTCCTCGGAAATCGACCTCGCCGAGGTCTTCGGTGAACTCGGTGGTGCGCAGCAGGTCGGCGTAGTACTTCACGATCTCGATCGGCGCGTCGAGCTGGTTGCCGTAGGTGAGAATCCGCGGGGCGCCTACCTCGGCGATCGTCAGTTCGCGCAGTTCCTCGATGTTGTCGCGCAGGGCCTGGTAGAGCTGATCGAGGCACTTGATCCGGAACTCGACGTCGGTCGACCAGGTGGTCGTGTCGAATGCGCGTCGCGCTGCGCGGATGGCGGCTTCGGCTTCCTCGACGCCTGCGTCGGGAGCATGTCCCACCAGTTCGCCGGTCGCCGGGTTGTAGGACGCGAACGTGCGCTCGGCGGTGACGAGCTTCCCGTCGATCAGCAGCCGCTTCGTCACTTCGGTGGTCGCGGTGTCGGCCACCGCGGTGGCTCCGTTCTCCTGCACTGACATCCCATCTCCTCGTATCGTCCGGAAATCACATTCTCAGATCAGAGAATTAATCTGTTCGACTTTCGAGAACTCTAGCAAGGGGCAGCGCGGCAGGATAGCCCCGAAAGTGACCTCCGCCACGTAACGACGGCATGCATGGGCGAATTCTCCGGGTCTTGCGGCGCTCAATCGCGCGAGAGTATGGTTCTCGCAACCGGAAGGGAGATTCTTGTGATCAGCACTACAGCCCTCAGCCCGTCACTCGGTGTGGAAGTCACTGGCCTGGACAGCCTCGACGACGAGCGTGTGGTCGCCCAGCTGCTCGAAGCACTCAAATGGCGTGGCGTACTTCTTGTTCGCGGTATTCACCTCGACGACGAGGCCCAGCTCGCCTTCAGCCGCAAGCTCGGCAAGGTCGTCATGCCCGCCCCCGGGCAGGAGATCTTCACCGTCTCGCTCGACCCCGCCAAGACGCCGTCGGCCGAATACCTCAAAGGCACGTTCCACTGGCACATCGACGACACCACCAACGAGGTGCCGGCGAAGGCCACCACGCTCACCGCCCGCCACGTCGCAATGGTCGGTGGCGGAACGGAATTCGCCAGCACCTACGCCGCCTACGAGAATCTTCCCGACCACGAGAAGAAGCGGTACGAAGGCCTGCGTGTCGTCCACAGCTTCGAAGCCGCCCAGCGGCTCGTCTACCCCGATCCGACCGAAGAGCAGGTGGCGCGCTGGCGCGCCCTCGCGCCGCGTGAATCGTCGCTGGTGTGGGAACGCCGCGACGGTCGTCGGTCCCTCGTCATCGGTGCCACCGCAGACCACATCGTCGGCATGCGCCCCGAGGAGAGCCGCGAACTCCTCGACGAACTGCTCGCCTGGACCACCCAGGAACGCTTCTCCTACTCCCACGAATGGGCCGTGGGCGATCTCGTCGTCTGGGACAACACCGGCATGCTGCACCGGCACTGCCCTACGACCCGTCGTCCGAGCGCCTCATGCGCCGCACCACGATCGTCGGTGACGAACCGTGGCAGTGAAGACAGCGGTCGTCACGGGCGGAAGCTCCGGAATCGGCAAGGCAATCGCCGAACGCCTGCGCAAGGACGGCCACCAGGTCGCGGTGCTCGATCTCAACCCCTCCGGTGAGGAGCTCGAGTACAAGGTCGACGTCTCCGACCGCGCACAGGTCGACGACGCCTTCACCCGGATCCGCGAGCAGCTCGGCCCCGTCACGATTCTCGTCAACGGCGCGGGTCTCGAGCTCTACAAGCGCTTCCACAACATCGACTACGCGACCTGGCAGAAGGTTGTCGACGTCAACCTCGGCGGCGTCTTCCACTGCGTGCAGGCCGCCCTGCCCGACATGCTCGAGGCCGGCTGGGGACGCATCGTCAACATCTCGTCGTCGAGCGCGCAGTCGGGTCAGCAGTTCATGACCGCCTACGTCTCGTCCAAGGCCGGCGTCAACGGACTCACCAAATCACTTGCGCTGGAATACGGTCCGTCCGGCATCACCGTCAACGCCGTACCGCCGGGCTTCGTCGAGACCCCCATGCTGCACCGCTCCGCCGAGAAGGGTCTGCTCGGCGGCACCATCGACGAACACATCCAGCGCACCCCGGTCCGCCGCGTCGGGCAGCCCGAGGACATCGCCGCCGCGTGTTCCTTCCTGATCTCCGAAGAAGCCGGATACATCACCGGTCAGATCCTCGGGGTCAACGGTGGGCGCAACACCTGAGACATCCCCATCTGCCGAACCCGAACCGAAAGGACAATCCAGTGGGACGTGTAGAAGGCAAGGTCGCTTTCATCACCGGTGCAGCCCGCGGTCAGGGCCGCAGCCACGCGGTCAAGCTCGCCTCCGAAGGTGCCGACATCATCGCGGTCGACATCTGCAAGAACATCGACTCCATGGGCTACGCGATGGCGACGCCCGAGGACCTCGAGGAAACGGTGCGCCTGGTCGAGAAGGAAGGCCGACGCATCGTCGCCATCGAGGCCGACGTGCGCGACGCCGCGCAGATGAACGCCGCCGTGGAACAGGGCATCGCCGAGCTCGGCAAGCTCGACATCGTCGTCGCCCAGGCCGGCGTCGCCGGCATGAAGGGCGAACCACAGACCCAGGCGTGGACCGACGTGGTCAACACCAATCTCGTCGGCACCATGAACGCCGTACAGGCCGCGCTTCCGCACCTGTCCGAAGGCGCATCGATCATCGCGACCGGCTCCACCGCCGCACTCATGGACGTCTCGAAGGTCGACCAGCCCGGCAAGGACCTCGGCGGCGTCGCCTACGTGTTCTCCAAGCGCGCACTGGCACAGTACATCCACACCCTCGCTACACATCTGGCTCCGCGTGGTATCCGCGCCAACACACTGCACCCCACCAACTGCAATACCGACATGTTGCAGAGCGAACCGATGTACCGGTCCTTCCGTCCCGACCTCGACAAGCCCACCCGGCAGGATGCAGAGCCCGCTTTCGGTGTGCAGCAGGCGATGTCGATTCCGTATATCGAACCCGAGGATTCGAGCAACATGGTGCTCTTCCTCGCCTCCGACGAGTCGCGCTACGTCACCGGCATGCAGATGCGCGTCGACGGCGGCGGCTATCTCAAGTGGTACGACTTCCATATCTGACCGTCCCGTCGCGGACGGGCCCGGCGTATGCGAGGACGTTTACAGCCCGAACAAACTCACACCCTCTACCGGGAGGAACATCGTGAAGGTGAAAGTCGACCCCGAGCGCTGCCAGGGCCACACCCTGTGCGCCATGGCAGCACCGGACGTCTTCGAACTCAGTGACATCGACGGGCACGCCACCGCCGTCGTCGAAGACGTTCCCGCCCATCTGGAGGAGGCCGTGCGCGAAGCCGCCCGGTCCTGCCCTGAGCAGGCCATTCAGATCTCCTGACCACCAACGTTTCGACAGCCCCGATCGAAGCGTCAGAGAGGACAGTCATGAGCGTCGACGACGTCGTTGCCGACACATCCCACCGCACTCCGGTCTACCAGTTCGACCGGCACGCACCCGACTACCGCGACAACTTCCTTCCGATCACGGAAGAGATGCAGTCGAAATGCCCGATGGCCTGGTCGGACACCCACGGCGGCCACTGGGTCGCCGCGGGCAGCGACGAGGTGTTCAACCTCGTCCGATCCCCGAACGTCTCCAACGACCACGACATCAAAGGTGTCCGAAAAGGCTACAAGGGCATCATGATTCCGACAGCCGAACGCGCTTCCGGCGTGCGCGGCGGAATCCTGGAGATGGACGACCCCGAGCACCGGGAGTTCCGCGCCCTGCTCAACCCCTACCTCTCGCCCGCAGCGATCAAGAAGTGGATCCCCGTCATCGACGAGGTCGTGCGTGCGAGCCTCGACGAGAAGATCGAGAGCGGACGGATCGACTTCGTCGACGATCTCGCGAACATCGTGCCGGCCGTCATCACCCTCGCCATGCTCGGTGTCCCCATCAAGAAGTGGGAGGTGTACTGCGAGCCGGTCCACGCCGCGATCTACACCCCGCCGGACTCCCCGGACATCGCCCGCGTCGGCGAACTGCACCGCAACATGGGCATCGACCTGATCACGAACCTGTTCGAGATCCGCGAGAAGCCCCGCCCCGGCTTGATCAACGCGATCGCCGACGTCGAGGTGCTCGGTGAGAAGCCCGACGACATGGAGCTTCTGCATCTCAGCCTGCTGATCGGTGGCGGCTTCGACACCACCACGGCGCTGACCTCGCACGCACTCGAGTGGCTGAGCCAGAACCCGACGAGCGCGAACGTCTCAGCCGGGAACGCGACAGCCTGCTCGACAGCGCCACCGAGGAGTTCCTGCGGTACTTCACCCCGTCGCCGGGCGACGGTCGCACGTTCTCCGCCGACTGCGAGTTCAAGGGGACGCAGTTCAAGGAAGGCGAGCGCCTGTGGCTGTCGTGGGCGATGGCCAACCGCGACCCGGCACTGTTCGACGATCCGAACTCGATCGATATGGAGCGAAAGGGTAACCGCCACTTCAGCTTCGGCCTGGGAGTTCACCGGTGCATCGGCTCGAACCTGGCACGTACCGTGTTCAAGCGCATGCTCCTCGCCGTGCTCGACCGGATGCCCGACTACAAGTGCGATCCGGAGACGACGGTGCACTACGACTCCATCGGCGTCATCCAGGGCATGCGGCATCTCCCAGCGACGTTCACACCGGCAAGCGCCTCGGCGCCGGCTCGATGAGACGCTGGAGAAGCTGCAGGTCCAGATCGACGAGCAGGAGCTCGCCGCTCCGATCACGGCACAGAAGTAAGGAAACGGCTCAATTGGCTGACTCGACGGTGGTCGACCGTGAAAACCGGGATGGGGCGACGAAGAGATCCGGACGTCCCCTGCCCCAGCTGACGCCTCAGAACAAGTTCTTCTGGAAATCCGGTGAAGACGGCCGGTTGCGGATCCGCGAATGCGAGTCGTGCTCGGCTCTCATCCACCCTCCGCAACCGATCTGCCGTTACTGCCGGGGTCGGCAGATGGGAGTGCGCGTCGTCTCCGGCTTCGCGACCTCATCGGGTTCACGGTCAACCACCGTTTCGGTCTGCCAGGACTGAAACCGCCGTTCGTCATCGCGCAGGTCGCACTCGAGGACGATCCTCGGGTGCACCTGACGACGAACGCGATCGAATGCGAGCCCGACGAGCTCGTACTGGGCATGCGCATGGAGGTCGTCTTCCACCAGGACGGCGACGTGTGGCTTCCGCTCTTCCGTCCGACGGCGGAGCAGGGAGAGCCTGCCCCGCTGCCGGTGGACGAGATCGAACCCGAACAGATCCGCTTCCATATCCGCCCGCCCGCGACGCAGGACAAGTTCGAGGACAAGGTCGCGATCACCGGTATCGGCGCGTCCGACCTGGGTCGCAGGTTGATGGTCGACCCCATCGAGCTGACCGTGCAGGCATGCGAACGTGCCGTCGCCGATGCAGGGTTGACGCTCGACGACATCGACGGACTGTCCACCTACCCCGGGGCCGCCCGTCGTCGGTTTCGGCGAGGGCGGTATCGGTGCCGTCGAAGCCGCACTCGGCCTACGACCGACCTGGTTCAACGGTGGCCTCGAAACACCCGGCCCCAGTGTCGGTGATCGCTGCGATGCTCGCGGTTTCCGCCGGGCTCGCCCGCCACGTGCTCTGCTACCGCACGCTGTGGGAATCCACCTACGGCGAATACGTCAAGGCCGGCGACATCAGTCCGCCCGGCGGACGCACGCCCAGCTGGATGGTGCCTTTCGGCGGCACCTCCGCCGCCCACACTCTCGCGCAGAACGCGCAACGCTACTTCCATCGCTACGGCGCGAGTCGCGAAACCCTCGGCTGGATCGCACTGAATCAGCGGGCCAACGCCGCGATCAATCCCACCGCCATCTACCGCGACCCGATGACGATGGACGACTATCTTTCGGCACGTCTCGTCACCACTCCCTTCGGTCTCTACGACTGCGACGTGCCGTGCGACGGTGCGGTCGCCGTCATCGTTTCGGCCGTCGACACCGTCGCCGACCTCGCCAAGCCCGCCATTCGCGTCGAGGCAGTGGGAACGCAGATCGTCGAACGCATCGAATGGGATCAGAGCACCCTCACCCACGAACCGCAGGTCCTCGGCCCGGCCGCGCACCTGTGGACCCGCACGTCGCTGCGACCCGACGACGTCGACGTCGCCCAGCTCTACGACGGCTTCACCTTCAACGCCCTGTCGTGGATCGAGGCGCTCGGCTTCTGCGGGATCGGCGAGGCGAAGGACTTCCTCGACGGCGGGAAGAACATCGCACGCGACGGCATCCTCCCCCTCAACACCCACGGCGGCCAGCTCTCGCACGGACGCACTCACGGCATGGGTCTCGTGCACGAAGCGGTCACGCAGCTGCGCGGCACGGCAGGAGACCGCCAGGTGCGCGACGCCCGCGTGGCCGTGGTCAGCAGTGGCGGGCTCACTCCCGGCAGCGCGATGCTGCTGCGGAGCGACGCATGAGTACCGTCCGCGCACAGTCCTCACCGATCGAGGAGGCTCACGTCGACGACGCGGGAGACGTCTCACCCGTAGCCCGCGTCGTCGATGTCGAGGGCATCCCGATGTCGGCGCTGGTCGCCGAGGCTCCCGAACCGCGCGCCGTGATCGTGGCACTGCACGGCGGTGCCGCCCGCGCGGCCTACTGGGACTGTCCCGGTCATCCCGAACTGTCGATGATGCGCGAGGCCGTCACGTACGGTTTCACCGTGATCGCCCCGGATCGTCCCGGCTACGGCGAGTCGCGGCCGCACCGCGACGAGCTCGGCGACCCCGAGCGTCGCGTCGACCTGGCCTACCGCGCCGTCGACGCGCTGCTCGGCACGGCACCCCGTGGCGCCGGCCTGTTCCTGTGGGGGCACTCGGTCGGAAGCGAGCTGACGACGCGCATGGCCGTCGAGAACCGGCACGACGAGGTACTCGGCATCGAGCTGTCCGGCACGGGTCGCGAACACCATGCTCTGGCCGCCGGCATCCTCGGTACGCGCGAACGGTACGCGAACGCTCGCGGGGTCGGCGAGCTGCTGTGGACACCCGCCGAGTTGTACCCGCCCGACATCGTCGGTGGCGCCGTGATCGCCGCACGCACACCCGACTACGAGGCCGACGTGACGGCCGGCTGGCCGACCGTCGACTTCCCCGCCCTCGCCGCGCAGGTCCGCGTGCCCGTGCACTTCACCGCCGCCGAGCACGAGAAGGTCTGGCGCAACGATCCGCATGCGCTCGAGGACGTCGCTGCGATGTTCACGGCGGCGCCGGGCGTGACCCTGCATCTCCATCCGGGCGGTGGACACAATCTCAGCATCGGTTTCGCCGGGCCGGCCTACCACCGGACGGTGTTCGCATTCGTCGACGAGTGCATCGCATACCAGGAGGTACCGGCCTATGACGTCCCATCCCGATCGGAGGCACTGTGATGCGTGTCGGATTCATCGGACTCGGAAGCCAGGGCGGGCCGATGGCACGCCGGATCGTCGAGTCGGGATACGAGACGACGCTCTGGGCCCGACGCCGGAATCTCTTGCTCCCTATGCCGATACGGCGGCGAAGTACGCGGAGTCACCCGCCGAACTCGGCGCGGTCAGCGACCTCGTCTGCCTGTGCGTGGTGAACGACGACGACGTCCGCCAGGTGATCACCGGTAAGAACGGTGTCCTCGAGGGCATGAACGAGGGCGGCATCATCGCCGTCCACAGCACGATCCATCCGGACACCTGCCGCGAACTCGCCGCGGCCGCGCGCGAACGCGGCGTGTCGCTCGTCGACGCCCCGGTCAGCGGCGGCGGAATGGGAGCTGCTGCAGGAACTTTGCTCGTCATGGTCGGTGGTGAGAGCGACGTCGTGGAACGGTGCCGGCCGGTGTTCTCCACCTACGGCGATCCGGTGGTGCACCTCGGGGAGCTCGGAGCGGGCCTGGTCGCCAAGCTCCTCAACAACCTGTTGTTCACGGCAAACCTGGCGCTGGCCGAGAACACCCTGGCGCTCGGCGCGGAACTCGGCGTCGATCCCACCCGCTCGGTGAGGTCGTCTCACACGGCTCGGCGAACAGCTTCGCGCTCGGACGCGTCGTGTCCGCCGGGGGCAGCCTCGCCCGGATCGGCGGCCACGCCGGTGAGCTGCTGAAGAAGGACGTGAGCCTCGTGGCGGGTCTCGCCGCAGCAGCCGGGGCGGTGGAGGGCATCACCTTCACCACTGCCGATGCGAGCCTCGAGCGGATGGGGCACCCGCGATGAGCCGCGTGCACTTCGTCGGCGCCGGACGTATGGGGCTGCCGATGGTCGAACGTCTGGTGGCCGACGGACACGAGGTGCACGTGCTCGCGCGGCACGACGACGCCCGGGTGGCCGCGGAGAAGACCGGCGCGACCGCGGTCGGTGGCATCACCGCTGTCGGCACCGACGCCGAGCTCGTCGTCGTCTGCGTGTTCACCGACGAGCAGGTACGCCAGGTGTGCCTCGACGACGGCGTGCTGGGGCGTATGCCGAAGGGTTCGACCCTCGTCGTCCACACCACGATCAGCCCGCGCACCGTGGAGACACTGGCTTCCGCGGCCGAGCCGTTCGGGGTCGCGGTGATCGACGCCGCCGTGAGCGGTGGCCCGCACGACATCGCCGCCGGTGCCTGACGCTGTTCCTCGGTGGAGCGGACGAGTCCGTCGCCGCGGTGACGCCTGTGCTGAAGAGCTACGGCGATCCAGTCCTGCACGTCGGCGCACCCGGCAGCGGGCAGAAGGTGAAGCTGGTCAACAACGCCCTGTTCGCGGCCGAGATCGGGTTGCTCGCCGAAGCGGCCGAACTCGGCCGGCAGCTCGGGGTCGACGAGGCGGCGCTGTTCTCCGCTCTCCCCCACGGCAGTTCGTCGTGCAAGGTCATGGGGAACATCGCGATGCGTGGATCGGTGTCGGAATTCCGCAGTGCCGTAGGCGAATTCCTCACCAAGGACGTGGCGGTGGTGCGGGCCGCCGTGTCGGAGCTCGGAGGAGACCTCGGGGTCCTCGACACGGCCATCGACGCACACACCCGGTAGGCGGTCCGGCGAGGCGTCCCGGGTGGTGGTCCTGCTCCACTGCACGGGACGCCGTCCGCGCCGTCGCATCCCGCGGTTGCCCACCGGTGCGGACAGATGCACCTGGTGTACACCGAGTTTCCGTCCGCCGGGATACGCAAACGCTCACCCCGGGGCATCCCGTCGAAGCGAAAGGGCATTCCATGGAAGGTCTGAAGGACAAGATCGTGCTGGTCGCCGGTGCCGCAACGGGTCTCGGCGCCGATTCCGCCCGTCGCCTCGCCCGCGAGGGCGCCCGGGTGGTCGTCGGTGACCTGAACCACGCCGGTGCACAGAGCACCGCGGCGTCCATCACGGAGACCGGCGGCACGGCCGTCGCGGTCGAGTTCGACATCTCCGACGACGACTCCGTGCGGGAGCTCGTCGCGACGACGGTCGAGACGTACGGCGGGCTCGACGCCGTCCACATCAATGCCGGCGACATGGGTGCCGTCACGAAGGACACCGACGTCGTCGACATCGACCTCGAGATCTGGGACCGCACGGTCGCGGTGAATCTGCGCGGCCACATGCTCGTCACCCGCCACAGCGTCCCGAAGCTGCTCGAGCGCGGCGGCGGAGCGATCGTCTACACCTCGTCCATCGCCTCGTTCACCGGCGACCCGCAACGTCCGGCCTATTCGGCGACGAAGGCGGGCATCAACGCGCTCGCACGGCACGTCGCGTCGCGATGGGGCCGGGAGGGTATCCGGGCCAACGCGGTGACCCCGGGACTGATCCTCACCGACGAGATCCGGAACGGAGCGGCACCGGAACTGCTGGCAGGCATGCTCGCGCGCACGCGCAGCACCCGACTCGGCGAGGCCGCGGACATCTCGAGCATGGTCGCCTACCTGATGTCCGACGACGGCTCGTGGATCAACGGCCAGGTGGTCAACGTGGACGGCGGCACGGTGCTCCGGTGACGGGTCTCACCGGGTGATTCGCCCGGTTAATCAACCAGGTTGATAAATCCGGTTGTATATTCGGCCGGGTGGACACGATCGAAGGAACCCTCGCCCAGTCCCTCAGGGAATCCCTGCGGCCGCTGTGGAGACAGCTCAACGCACACAAGACGCTTTCCACGGGCAAACTCGACGTCCTCGTCCACCTCGCCGAGCACGGCCGCGCCACGTCCGCGGAACTCGCGACCGCCGCGAAGATCAGCCGCAGGCGATCGCCACCGCCGTCCGCGAGATCGAGAGCCTCGGGCTCATCACTCGCACTCCCGACGACCGCGACCGGCGTCGGGTGTGGATCGAACTCACCGACGCCGGCCGGCAGCGGCTCGCCCACGAACGCTCGATCGGCAATGCGTGGCTCGAGCAAGCCATCGCCGAGCAGCTGACCGACGACGAACAACACCTGCTCGGCGCCGCCGTCCCACTCCTGCGGAAACTGACCGGCGGTGCCGCCGTTGAGTGAGCGCACCGCCCGATCCCTGCTGCTACCCGCCCTCGTCTACACCGCACTGACCAGTGCAATTGTCAGCTCGCTGGGTATGCTGCTCGTGCCGACCATCGCCGAGGAACTGTCGGTCTCCGTCAGCTCCGCGCAGTGGATGCTCACCATCAACCTGCTCGTCGGCGCCGTCGCCACCCCGATCATGGGGCGGCTCAGCGACGGTCCGCACAAGAAGCGACTGCTGCTCGTGTCCCTGGCGACCATCCTGGTGGGCTCCGTCCTGGCGGCGTGCGCCCCGAACTTCACCGTCTTCCTCATCGGACGAGCGCTGCAGGGACTGTCCTACGGCATCGTGCCCGTGACCATCGCCCTCGCCCGCCGATACCTGGCGGAGGACACGGTGCGTGTAGGTATCTCCAGCCTGTCGGTCACCGTCTCCACCGGACTCGGAATCGGCTACCCGCTCACCGGCATCCTGGCCAGTGCCGCCGGTTTCCGCGCGGCCTTCGCATTCGCCGCCGTCTTCCTCGTGACCGCCTCGATCGTGGTGTGGCGCATCGTCCCGAACGGACCGGACGAGCGTGGTCTGCGCACGAGGTTCGACAGCCTCGGCGCCCTCCTCCTCGGTACGGGGCTCGCGGCCCTGCTCGTCGCGGTCAGCGAAGGCTCGAACTGGGGCTGGTCCTCGGCATGGACCTCTCCTGCTTCCTCGCCGCCGCCGTTCTGCTGGCCGGGTGGCATTCGTCGAACTGCGCATCCCGAATCCGCTCGTGAATCTGCGGGTGGTCCGCAACAAGGACGTGCTGCTCGCCAACGGCACCGCCATCGGCCTCGGTGCCGCGATGTACATCGGGTTGTCGGTGAGCAGCCTCGTCGCGCAGTCACCCACCTCCACGGGCTACGGCATCGCCCTGCCGCTGTTCTGGGCCGGCTTCGTCATGCTCCCGCTGTCGGTGGGTAGCTTCGGCGCCAACCGTATCGTGCGGGCACTCGCGCGCCGCATCAGCTTCCCACGCTGCTCCCCCTCGGTGCCGGGGTCATGACGGTCTCGGCCTTCCTGCTGTGGTTCGAACACGACCGGCTGTGGGAGATCCTCGTCGGGATGTTCCTGTTCGGCATCGGCATGGGCACGACCTACGCCGCGATGCCCGCACTCATCGCACGCAGCGTGGCCGACACCGAACTCGGCAGCGCCGTCAGTTTCAACCAGGTCCTCCGCACCGTCGGTGGTGCCTTCGGCAGTGCCCTGTCCGGAGCCGTCCTCGCCGCACACATGGGCGCCGACCTGCATCCGACCGACGGAGGCATCACGCTCGCGTTCGCCCTCGGGGCGTGCGGCAGCGTGATCGTGTTCGCCGGGCTCGCGGTCAACCACGTCCGGTCCCGTGCCCGAAAGGGTGAGGCACCCTCCTCGAGGGTGCCTCACGACGTATCGTCCTCCCACTGACGCGAGCCCTACTGCTCGTCGAGCGACACCCCGTACACCTGCTCGAGATGCCGCACGACTGCCATCTGATCCACGCCCGGCTCCAGTGCTTCGACGGCGGCGTTCCACATCTGCCCGATCGCTTCCCCGAGCACGGGCTGATGCCCTGGTCGTGGGCGAGGTCGAGTGCGATCCCGACGTCCTTGCGCATCAGCGCCGCCGCGAACCCCGAATCGAAGGTGCGGGAGAGCACGAACTTCTCGTACTTCGTCTCGGTGGCCTGGTTGCGGCCGCTGCCGGCGTTGAAGACCGAGAGCAGGGTCGCCGGGTCGATCCCGAACTTCTTCCCCACCAGCAGGGCCTCCGCGGCGACGAGCACGTTGTTCGCCGCGAGGAGGTTGTTCAGTGCCTTGGCGGCATGACCCGATCCGACGGGTCCGACCCGGATGATCTCGCTGCCCGTCTCCTGCAGCAGCGGAGTCACCCCGGCGACCACGGTGGCGTCGCCACCGGCCATCACGGCGAGGGTGCCCTGCTCGGCGCGCGCGACACCACCGCTCACGGGGGCGTCGACGACGCGCACGCCCTTCTCCGCTGCGATCTCGGCGAGACGTTGCGTGCGGGTCGGCACGCTCGAGCCCATGTCGACGATGACCGAGCCCGGTCGCAGGTGCTGCAGCAGACCGTCCTCGGACAGCACGACGGAGTCGACGATGTCGCTCGTGGGCAACATGAGGACGACGACGTCGCAGTCGGCGAAGTCCTCGGTACCGCCTGCACCGACGGCGGTGGGGTGCTCGTCGACGAACCGCTGTTGAGCGGCGGGATCGGCGTCGCGCACGATCAGGTTCCGGCCGCCGCGGACGAAGTTCCGGGCGATGGGGCGTCCCATCGCGCCGAGACCGATATGGCCCACGGTTCTGAGGGTCACCGGCGCACTCCGGTCGCTCATGCGTCCTCCTCCGTCGTCTCGTCGGCCTGCAGCGGGCCGAGTTCCTCGACGAGGACCTGCTGCACGACGCGCATCGCGGCGATGCCCGCGGGGCATCCGACATACGCCGTCGCGTGCACCACCGTCTCGGAGATCTCCTTCCGCGACAATCCGTTCCGGATCCCGGTGCGGACGTGGGTGGCGAGTTCGTTGTGCTGTCCGAGGGCGATCAGCAGCGAGATGGTCACGAGCGACCGGTCGCGGCGCTCGAGACCGTCCCGGGTCCACACGCCGCCCCAGACGAATTCGCTGACGTACTCCTGCAGTCCCTCACCGTCGGTGCCGGCGTTGCGCGACAGCGCGGCGTCGACGTACTCGTCGCCGAGAACGTCGCGACGTACCGCGAGCCGGAGTCGAGGACCGTCCGGTGCGCCGCCTGCACGGCATCGTCGAGCGCGACCTGTGTTGTCATCGTTGGCCTTTCACATCCGCGACGAATCGAGTTTGACGGTCACGCATTTGACCTGACCGTAATGGTGCAGCGCCTCGACGCCTTTCTCGCGCCCGTAGCCACTGTTCTTCCATCCCCCGAAGGGGGTCTGCACGGAACCGGTGGACCAGGTGTTGACGAACACCTGCCCGGTGCGCAGACGTCCGCTCACGGCGAGTGCGCGGGAGACGTCGCGGGTCCACACCCCGGCGACGAGTCCGTAGTCGGAATCGTTCGCGATCTCCACGGCGTCGTCGGCGGTGCCGAAGGGGACGACGACGAGTACCGGTCCGAAGATCTCCTCCCGCGCGATCCGCATCGAGTTGTCCACCCCGGTATAGACGGTGGGTTCGACGAAGAAGCCGCCGGTCTCCTCGGCCACGGCGGAGACCTTCCCGCCCGCCTCGAGGCGCACACCCTCCGCCTCCGCGATCCCGAAGTACTGCTGCACCTTCTCGAACTGGGCCCGGGTGATGATCGGACCGATGTCGACGCCGACACGCAGTTCCGACACGCGATCGACCACGCGGCGGACGACCTCGTCGTGCACCTCCCGCTGCACGAGCAATCGTGTCCCGGCCGAGCACACCTGGCCGGCGTTGGCGGTGAACGCCTGCACCGCGCCGGCCACGGCAGCATCGAGATCCGCATCGGCGAACACGATGTTCGCCGACTTGCCTCCGAGCTCGAGGGTGACGGGCACGATCCGGTCGGCGGCGATCCCGCCGATGACACGTCCCGTCGGCACCGATCCGGTGAAGGCCACCTTGCCACGTCGGGGGTGGTGGACGAGAGCGGCACCGGCCTCCCCACCGGTGCCCAGCACGATGCCGAGGACGCCGGGTGGGAAGCCCACCGCACTCGCGAGTTCCGCGAGGCGCACGCTCGACGCCGAAGTGTTCTCGGACGGCTTGAGCACCACGGTGTTGCCCGCCGCGAGCGCCGGCGCGCAACGCCCGCG
>LATQ01000275.1 GCA_001017865.1 Rhodococcus sp. IITR03 | reverse complement strand
CATCCGGTATGGTGCCCACGCCGGTATCCGCCCCCGTGCAGATAGAGATGGTGCCCGGTCGCCGGCCCGGACGTCCGCACGGCACACCCGCGAATTCCGCATCGCCCGCCGTGACCCCGAGCGCGGGGTCGATCTCGGTCGCGGCGAACATCGCGCGGCGTTCCAGCAGCTGCGGGCTCGCCGGCGTACCGGTCCGCTCGGCGGGCAGCGCATCGTGCACTGTCGGCATGTCATCTCCCCTGTGGTGTCTACAAACAGTGGTGTTCTACGAAAGGATGCTCACGAGCGGGCGGTCTCGACGAGCTTGTCCGGATGGCGAGCGGCGATGGTGCGACGGATGCCCTCACGCCAATCCACCGTGCACGGCCCGGTGATGGAGGCACGCAGCGTGGTGTCCGCGATGGATCCGCGCAGCTTCCCTCGATCGGAGCCACGTCGACGACGGGCTCCACCCCCATCAACTCGCCTGCGTACGCCGCCCACTCCTGCACGCTCACCGGTTCGTCGCCTCCCCAGTTGACGATGAGCGCAGGTGTGGACGCCGCCTCGAGCAGAGCACCGACCTGGGTGTTGATGTCGTCCTCGTAGATCGGGCTGTACATGCACGGATCCCAGCGGGTGGTGATCGGCCGGCCGTCGGCGATGGCGTCGACGTGCATGGCCGGCAGTCCCCCGTTGGGGCCGTACGAGGCGTTCATCCGAGCGATCGTCACCGGGATGCCGAAGGCGCGTGCGGCGAAGCGCGCGGTGGCCTCCTGGCTGATCTTCGACATCGAGTAGGTCGGGGTGTGGGTGCTGTTGCACTCCCCCAGCGGCGACTGCTCGGTGAACACGTACATCGGGTCGTCCTGCGGGCGGTAGACCGAATGGGTCGACATCACGAGGGCGCCCTTGGCGGATCGGCAGTGCTGCAGGAGAAGTCCGGTGCCTTCCGCGTTGGCGCGGATCGCGGCGTCGTAGTCCCATCCCGGAGCCAGGCTCGCTGCCAGATGCACGACGTACGTGAAATCGTCCGGTACACCGTCGAACTCACCGTTGCCGAGATCGCAGGTGACCGGGACGATTCCCACGTCGATCACCCGCTGCCGGTCGTCGGGACGGCTGTACCGCGCCAGTCCCCACACCTCGTTCTCGGCCGCGAGTGTCTTCGCGATCGGGAACGCGATCTGACCGGTCACGCCGGTCACCAGGATCTTCTCACCGCTCAACACGGATCTCACCACAATTCGTCGGTGTACTTGTCCGTACCGACACGGTCGGGATGAACGGCGAGGCGAAGGTGACGTGACCGGCACCCGAGTTCTCGATGTTCTCGGCGTAGTCGACGATGTGCTGCCAGCTCTCGGCGGGATTGCCCTCGAGGAAGCACATCTGCAGGATGCGCTCGGTGGATCCGCCGTCGTTGCCCATCTTCATCGGTACGTTGTGGTCGGCGGGCCAGGCTTCATACGCCAGTTGCTCACGAGATCGACGGCACCGGTGGCGAGGAGCTTGTCGACCGGACCGCTATTGATGGTGTCCAGCGCGGACGCGCGGTCGACGCCCTCGGCCGGCTCGATCATGACGGTGACGAGTCCGCCGTAGTGATGATCGTGTGCGAGCTCGAGCGGGACACCGTCCTCGTGTGCGAGATGGTCGAGTCCGGCAGGTACTGGCCGGTGTGGACGTGCTCACGCTCGGCGAAACCGCGTCCGGCAGCGTAGAGTTCACCGACCTGCTTCTGGGCCCAGGCGTCGGCGACCTCCGCATCGGGCTCGTGAACCCAGTAGATCGCCAGATACGAACCGTCCTCGGTCCTGGTCGCAACCGGTCCGGTCTCGGGGAAGCGCAGGTCCTTCAGAGCCTTCGTGGCGACCCAGCGGCTACCGGCGAACCAACCCGGACCGACCATGCAGCCCGAGTAACGGTGGTCGCGTTCGTACCAGCGGTTGTACTCGACTTCGTGGCCGCGCGACGGATCCACCATGGTGAACAGTGCGTAACCGAGTCGCACCGGAGTCAACGTCATTACTTTCTCCTACTTTCGTGAACCGGACACGCGGGCAGCCGGAAAGGTCGGCTGCCCGCGGTCTGCGCGATTTCTGCCGGTGTGCCGAGGATTCAGCGGGTGATCTCGATGCCGTCGAACCTGTCGTCCTCGCGCCACTTGCGCAGCAGATCGAAGTACTCGTAGCCGGGACCGTACAGGCCGCCGACAAGGGTGCTGCGCTTGTCGTCGAGACGGCCTTCGTTGTTGTACTGGCCGGGGGTGCAGGTCGCGTTCCAGTCCCGGCGCATCTCCGCGTGTTCGGCGATGGTCGCGTTCCAGCCGGCCTCGGCCTCGACGGTCGGCTCGATGGCCCGGATGTCCTCGTTCAGGCACTTCCCGACCATGTAGACCATGTGCCGGGCCTGATTGTCGATGAGGTTGGAGATGTTCGAGACCTGGGTGGACTGGGTGAAGCCCAGGAAGAACAGGTTCGGGAGATCCTTGCTCAGGAAGCCGTGGTAGGTGCTGACACCGTCGGCGAACTTCTTCGACAGCCGGTTGCCGTTGCGGCCGAGCACGTCGTAACCGGCCTTGTCGGTCCAGGCTCGGGCCTGCTGGAAGCCTGTCGCGTAGATGATGAGGTCGACTTCGTATTCGCGGTCGCCGACTACGATCCCCTTCTCGGTGATGCGGTCGATCGGGGTCTCGGCAGTGTCGACGATGTCGACCGAGTCCTTGTTGAAGACCGGGAGGAAGTCGTCGCTGAAGCCCGGTCGCTTGCACATGGTGCGGTAGTAGGTCTTCAGCTTCTCGGCCTTCGCCGGATCCTTGACGATGGCGTCGACCCGGTCGCGGAGCATCTCGTTCCACTCGTAGTCCGAGCGCTCCATCGCGTCCATGTACTGCTCGAGGGTCGGTTCCATACCCCCGGCCTCGTAGATGGCGCGCAGCTGGTACTTCGCGAACTTGATCCAGCCGTCGTCGACGTCGCAGTCGGCCGTGGCGCGGTCCATCGCGCACTTGTCGAAGGAGACACGACGCTCCTTCTGCCACCCCGCCGGCAGGGCCTTGAACCATTCGACATCGGTCGGTGCGTTCTCGCGGGGTGCGATCTGAGTGGGCGTGCGCTGGAAGACGACCAGCGACCTGGCATGCTCGGCCAGGTGCGGGATGGCCTGGATGCCGGTGGCGCCGGTGCCGATGATGGCAACGCGCTTGTCGCGGAGCCCGGTCAGGTTTCCGGTGATGTCGCCGCCGGTGTATTCGTAGTCCCAGCGGCTGGTGTGGAAGCTGTGGCCGGCGAAGGTCTCGATGCCGGGGATGCGGGGCAACTGGGGGCGGCTGAACAAGCCGCTCTGGGTGGAGACGAAGCGCGCGCGGAATTCGTCGCCGCCGTCCGTACGCACCGTCCACCGCGCGGTGTCCTCGTCCCATTCCATCTCGGTGACCCGGGTCTGGAACAGGGCGTGCTCGTACAGACCGAACTGCCGGCACAGCGACTTGGTGTACTCGAAGATCTCACTGCCGCGGGTGTACCGCTCGGTGGGGACGTAGCCCGTCTCCTCGAGGTACGGCAGGTAGATGTACGACTCGACGTCGCAGCGCACGCCCGGATAGCGATTCCAGTACCAGGCGCCGCCGAAATCACCTGCGACATCGAGAATCTTGAAGTTCGTGACGCCGATCTTCTTCAGCTCGATGGCAGTGCTGATACCCATGAATCCGGCGCCTATGACGAGCATGTCGAGCTCGGCGGTCTCGGGGGCCGTGGTGCGCGGTCCGTCGACGTAGGGGTCGGCATCGAAGGAGGCGAACTTGCC
Source organism: Rhodococcus sp. IITR03 (assembly GCA_001017865.1). The sequence goes on along the minus strand of LATQ01000275.1, from coordinate 38,284 downwards.
TTCGAAATCGATGGCCTGGACCTTGTCCGCGCCGGTGAGCGGCAGGCGCTTGTCGCGCTCTTCGGCGTACTTATTGCGGAACCATTCGAGGTCGTCGACCTTGCGCTTGGGTTCCCAGAGGTGTGGATCGCGTGTGGTGTCGGGGGCGGTCATGAAAGTCCTTTGGTCGTGACTACGTCGGGATGTGCGGTCCGGCGATGGAGGAGGTTCGTCGGCCGTGACGCATTCAGCGATGTATCGAGGGGAAGCCGTGATCCGGCGCAGGTCCGGTCACCAGGGGGTACCGGCAGGGATGTGCATGAGCTCGACGCGGTTGCCGTCGGGGTCGGCGACGAACACGAACTGCGGTGCGGTCGGATCGCTCAGACCGGCGCGGGTCTCCGGCACCAGGGTGCCGCCGAATTCGCACAGCGCGTCGGCTGCGGCGTCGATGTCGTCCGCGAAGAACGACAGGTGGGTCATGCCAGATGGTTACGCCGGGTGGGCGGGGTGCCGATCACGCCGGGCTGCCGGTAGGACAGCAGTTCGATGCGCAGGCCGTCTTTCTCCAGGAAGGACGAGGTGAGGCTGCACGGTGCATCCACTTCGGGGATCTGCTCGTCGATGTCGTATTCCATGATCTTGGTGAAACCCAGTCCGTCGCAGTAGAAGCGAAGACTCTTGGCGAGATCGGAGACACACAGTCCGACGTGGGAGGTGCGGTAGGTGTGTACGGCAGCTTCGGTGTTCGCAGTCATCCGGGGGTCCTGTTCGTGTGAGGGGGTTCGGTCAGCCGACGGCGACGGGGGTGACCGGGCTCGCCGTGCCGCCGGTGATCTTCAGCGCGCCGATGGTCAGCAGGAACTCGTAGCACCGGTCTGCGGCGAGTTCCGCGAGGTTCATGTTCTCGACCAGGTAGATGCCGTGCTCGACGAGCAGGATGATGTGTCCACCGAGGTAGACGTTCTGGTCGAAGGGGATGGGCTCGATCGCGGCGTTGTCGGAACCGACCAGCGCGACGTCCTTCTCGGCGAGGAAGGCGGCAGCTTCGAGGCCGATGCCCGGCTGCGGCATCATCTCGCCCTGGTTGACCAGGTAGTCCTCGAGCCATCCGGTGCGGATGAGCACCAGGTCGCCGGTCTGCAGTTCGACACCCTGGTCGTCCAACGCCTTCTGCAGGTCGTCGACGGTGATGACGTAGCCGGGCTCGAGCAGGTCGACACCCTTCGACGCCGCGACGTCGATGAGGACGCCGCGGCCGGCGATGCCGCCGACCTTGTCGATGCTGCACTTGGCCGCACCCGAGTACGGGGTGACCTGGTCGGCGGGGTAGCCGTTGTAGATCTTGTTCTCGGAGTACACATGGCACAGCGCGTCCATGTGCGTCGAGGTGTGCGACGGCATGACGAGCTGGTCCTCGTTGGCACCGACGCCGGGGACACCACCGTTGGCGAGGGCCATCGCCTCGTCCTGATGGTTGGTGAGGGTGAGGCGCTGCGGGATGCCGCGGTATTCGAGGTTCGGCACGCCCGATCGCTGGATCGGAATGCTGAGACTGCAAGGCTTGCCCGTCTTGGGCAGGCGGAGGGCGGCGAGGACCCGCTCCGGCGTGAGGTGGTTGAGGCGCCCAGCTCGTCCGCTTCGCCCCAACGGCCCCAGTTCGACTTACGCGTGCTCAACATCGACTCCTCAACATCAGGTCCTCGGTAACGAGGTGCAGGGGTGGTTGTCGGTCGTTTTCGGGATATGCCGGACGACGAGCGAATCGGATTCGTGAACGACGACATCTATCCGTACGACTTGTGACCGGACTCACTGTAGCCATCGGCTACGTTTGCGTCAACAACTCCGCCGAATTTTCGATTGCCTTCGATCCGGTCCGGAAAATACCGATCACCTCGGCGGGCGGGCCCGCGAAATCGCGACGGCAGGTGAGCATTTAGGAACCCGACGGTTTCGTGCGGTGGAATCTTTCCGTTGACAATGTCGGATCGGTGTGAGCACGTCGGACCTGCCGGGGGGGGACGACCGGCGTCAACCCGCCAGCGGCCGGAGGATCTGCTCTCCGAATCCCGCGACGAATTCCGACGCGGCTTCGACCGATCTGGCGTCGGCATGCACACACAGGTGCGTGACACCGACCTTCGCCAGTTCGTCGGCGCGTTCGACGAACCGCATCACGGAGTGGGAGTCGGTGACATCGACCGGTGGAGCCTCCACCTGGATCGAGATCTGCGCCGGGTCCCGGCCGGCACGGAGCAGTTCGTCCCGCACGCGCCCCACGGCGCGACGCAGGCCGTCGACGCCCGTCATCGATGCCGTCCGAACGGAGGAGGTCATCTCCTCGGACCCGACGACCGGGCACCACCCCTCCCCCGCCGTCACCACCCGCCGGATCGCCGCACGACTGTTCCCACCGATCCACAGCGTGGATGCGGTTGCTGCACAGGACCGTACAGACGCATCTGTCCCGTCCCGCCGAAACCGTCGCCGGTCACCGGCGTGGACGGCGACATCCAGATACGGCGCAGGGCGTCGATCGCTTCGTCGAACAGTGCGGCGCGGTCGTCGAAGTTCACGCCCAGTGCTGCGAACTCCGACCGCAGGTATCCCGCCCCTACCCCGACGACCAGGCGTCCCCCGGACAGCAGATCCAAGGTCGTCAACGCCTTGGCGGCGAGATACGGATTGCGGAAGGGCAACACGTAGAGGTTGGTCATCAACTTCAGCGACGTGGTGGCCGCAGCCGCATACGCCAGCGCAACCGCAGGCTCGAAGCTGTCGTGTCCGCCGGCGTCGAACCACTTCGCAGACGGTGCCGGATGATCGGCGAGACACAGTGCCTCGAAACCGTGATCCTCTGCGCCCCTGGCGATCCGGGCGAGCACGGCGCCCTCGCGGAAGCAGGGCTCCGCACCCGCGACGTCGCCGGGATACTCCAGAGTGAACTTCACTTCGGAGGAGAGTGCGTTACTGCGCGTCGGTGAAGTCGTAGTGCGACTCGTCCGGCTTCTCGCACAGCTCGTAGTACTTCTCGCCGTTCCACGGCGCGTTCATCTGCAGCCGACCGAACTCGTTGACGTAGTAGTTCTTCTCCATCGCCGAGTTCGGCATCAGGTAGATGAGCTTCTTGGCCTCTTCGTGCAACTGCTCGTTGTACTCGTCGAAGGCGTCCTTGCGGATGACCATCGACGCCCGGCCCTTCTCGAGCATCCCCACGATGCACTCGGCGATGTAGCCGGTCCAGACCTCGAACCACACCGGCAGACCCGCACCGCTGGCCACCGGCTGCGAGTTGGGGCCGTACAGCATGAACATGTTCGGGAAGCCGGGCACCGTCATGCCGAGGTGCGCCTGCGCACCCTGCGCGGTCCACACGTCCTCGAGGGTCACACCTCCGAGGCCGAAGTACTGTGTCGGCCAGATGTACTTCTCGGTCTGGAAACCGACCGCGGCGATGACGAGTTCCGTCTCGCGGGCCTCCCCGTCGGAGGTGACGATCGCCGTGTCGGTCATCCGCGCGATAGGGGTCGTGACGAGTTCGACGTTGTTTCTGGTCAGAGAGGCGTACCAGTTGTTGTCGACCACCGGACGTCTCGTCATCGGCGGGTAGTCCGGGACCAGCTTGTCGATGAGATCCTGTCGGCCGTCGACCTGTGCCGAAATGTAGCCGACCAGGATCTCGCGCAGCATGTCGTTGCGCTTGCTGATCTGCCCCCCGTTCGCGATCCACTCCGCGTCCGGCATGAGCACGTTGCGCAGGTCGATGGTGGCCAGGCCGGCGACGTACTTGTTCCAGTTCCAATAGAACGGCATCTTCTGGATCAGCCACTGCAGTTCGTCGGAGATCGGCACGCCGTAATTGGTTCGCGGCGAGATCCACTGCGGTGTGCGCTGATACACCGTCACGGATTCGGCCTTCTCGGCGATCTTCGACAGCAACTGCACACCCGTCGAGCCGTTGCCGATCACGGCGACCTTCTTGCCGGCGTACTCGACGTCCTCGTTCCACCGGGCGGTGTGCACGATCTGACCGGTGAAGTCGGAGACTCCCTCCACCGAGAGTTCACGCGGCGTCGCGAACACACCGCTGGCGGCGACGACAACGTTCGCCTCGACCTCGGTGACGGACTCCTCGCCCTGCACGGTCAGTGTCCAGCGCTGCGTCGGTTCGTCGAAGCGGGCTTGGGTGATGTCGGAGCCGAACCGGATGTGCTCGTACACACCGTACTTGTGCGCCACGTGGTCGATGTACGCGCGCACGTCGGACTGTCGGGCGAAATACTCGGTCCACGGGTACTTCTTCTCGAAGGCGTACTCGTAGGTGAAGCTCACCGTGTCGACGCGTACGTCGGGATAGGTGTTGATGCTCCACACCCCGCCGACCTCGACGCGACGCTCGTAGATCGTGAACGGGACGCCGAGATTCGCCAGCTGCACACCCATGGCGATACCGGCGAAGCCGGCACCGACGATCGCGACGTGGTAGCCTCCGGAATCACCTTCTCCCGTGCCATTGTGCCTGATAGGGCAGATCGGAGAAGGCCGGGAGCTTGTGCCGCATGATCAGATCGTCGGGTCCGAGAGTGCGGGCTTCCGCCATCTCGAGCAGCTCGACGATCTCGTCCCGCGACGGGACCGGCAGCGCCGACTCGTCCGGCTCCGAGAGCAGGTATTCGACGGCCTTCGCCGGATGAGCGCGGTGTCCTCGTCGGAGAACACGATCGCGTCCGTCGTCGGGCCGAAGACGCGTTCGGGGGTGATCGCGGCGATCTCCGCGTCGCGGGTCGCCTGGTACAGCGCCATCCGCAACGCATTGGTGTCGGCGCACTCGACGGCGCGCTCTATGAAGCTACGTCCTGGCATGGGAACTTCCAATTCTCGGATTCGGGGGCGGGCACGGGGGCCGTGTCAGTCGACGGCCGCGCCGGACAGTGCCCGCTGGTCGATGACGGACTGCCGGAGGTGCTGCTTGCGGATCTTCATCGTCGGGGTCTTCGGCATCTCCGAGACGATCACGACGTCCTCGGGGAACTTCGCCGGCGAGATACCGGCCTCCCGGCAGTACGTACGGATGTCGTCGACGTCGAGATCGGCTGCACCGTCGTGCAGTTGCAGTACAGCGCAGATGCGCTCACCCGACCGGTCGTCGGGCAGGCCGATGACGGCGACGTCCGCGACCGCGGAATGCGCCGCGAGCACCTCTTCGATCTCGGTGGGGCTGATCGATTCGCCCTTGCGGATGATCAGGTCCTTCTCCCGACCGACGAGGACCAGATGACCCTCCGCCTCGAGTTTGCCGGTGTCGCCGGTGAACATCCAGCCGCCGGCGTCGAAGGGACGGATGATCTCGCCGTCGGCGCGGTACTCCTTGAACAACATCGGGCCGCGCAGCCACACCCGGCCCACCTCACCGGTGGGCAGCACGTCATCCTCCTCGGTGCGGATCTGCACCTCGCAACCGAGCACGGGACGACCGGAGGTGGTGGCCAGTTGCTCGATGCTGTCGCTCATCCGCGCCGAGGTGATCATCGGGCACTCGGTCATGCCGTAGGCGTGCAGGATCGGGATGCCCATCTCGGCGAGCACGTCGCGGAACAGCTTCTCCGGCATGGGCGCTCCGCCGCCGGTCAGCATGCGCAGGGTCGGAACCACGCGAGCGCCCGGGTTCTTCCGCTGCTCCTCGAGCAGCAAGGCGTAGTGCGGGGTCGAGCCACCGGTGATGGTCACGCCCGCACGACGCATCAGGTCCACGGCGGCACGCGGCTCGTAGACCTCCATGAGCGTCAGTGACATGCCGGTGGTCAGCGAGGCGATCAGCAGGTCGGGGCCGCCGATGTGCGCGTACGGGAAGAAGATGGTGCCGACGTCCTCGGCCGAAGCACCGATCGCATCGGCCAGGGAGACGCCGCCTGCGATGAGTGTGCCGTCCGTGTGGCAGACACCCTTGGGCGCCGACGTCGTTCCGGAGGTCGTGTAGATCCAGCGCACCTCGTCCCGGCCGACCGGCGCGGGGGGAAGGCCGGCCGGGTCGCCGTCGGGCAGCTCGGAGGAGACGATCAGCAGGTTCAGGCGGTCACCGCTCGCCGCACGCAGCTCCTCGGCCATGGCGCCGTGGTCGAAGCCGCGGAACTCTCCCAGGGTGATCAGCCATTCCGACTCGCACTGGGCGACCATCGCCCCGACCTCGCGTGCCCGGTAGAGCGGGATGATCGGGTTCTGGGTCACGCCGAGACGCGACAGCGCCAGGCTGAGCACGACGGTCTCGATGCGGTGGCAGCTGCCAGCTCACCGTGGAGCCGGGTTCGATCCCGCGGGCCAGCAGGCCGGCCGCGACGCGTTCGGCCACGGAGACGACCTCGGCGAAGGTCATGCGGCGATCGTGCTCGTCGATGAGGCGACGGCGTCGCCGGTGGTCTCGGCCCGCAGGGCCAGCAGATCCCACAGGGAGACCGCGTCGTTCGGCGCGATGTCCGAGTTCACGAGTTCTCCTCCTTCGTCTTCGAGGAAAGCGGGCCGGGCGTCAGGAGCGGATATCCGGTGCGCAACAGGCATTCGCGTGCCCGTGCCAGTGGATGTCGAAGGCCGACTGCAGGGCTGCCTGCTGACCCATGATGTCGAGGGTCTGATTGACGGCACGCTTGGCGGTGGCCAGTCCCCACGGGTCCATCTGCGCGATCTCCCGCGCGAGGTCCATGGTCTGCGTGTCGAGTTCGTCGAGCGGGACGACGCGGTTCACCATGCCGGCGTCGAACGCCTCGGCCGCGGTGAGCTTCCGGGCGGTGAACAGCATCTCCTTGGCGCGACGGGCACCGAGTTCCCAAGTGTGCACGTGGTATTCGACGCCACCGACACCGAACTTCACGACGGGGTCGCTGAAATAGGTGTTGTCGGCCGCGACGATCAGTCGCAGGGCCAGATGACGTTGAGAGCCCCTGCGACGCAGGCACCCTGGACCGCCGCGATCGACGGCTTCGGCACGTCGCGCCACTTGCGGGAGAAACCGAGGTAGTGTTCGGTCTCCCACCCGTAGGCGCTCTCGAGGGTCGTCTTACCCTCCTTGAAGTACCTGGGGCCACGGTCTTCAGGTCGTGGCCGGCGGAGAAGTTGTCGCCGTTGGCACGCACGACGATCACCTTGACGTCGTCGTCGCGGGCGGCCTCCTGCCAGCGGGCGTCGAGGTCCTGCAACAGCGATGCGTCCTGCGCGTTGTGCTGGTCCGGACGGTTCAGGCTGATGACGGCGACGGCGTCGTCGACGCGGTAGTCGATGTAGCTCATCGGCCGGTCCCGGTGTAGATGCGGTCGAGAGCATCGACGATATCCGCGTCGTTGCGTGCGGCAGAACCGAAATCGAACTGCCAGCGCTTGGCGGCGTCGGTGAACAGGTGCACGTTCGACTCGATCATGTATCCGATGCCGGCGTGGACCTCGTGCGCCGAGTGGACGATCTCCTGCGCGGCCCTCGCCGCCTGCTTGCGCATCAGACCGATGTGCGGCTGCACATCGAGACCGGCGTCGAGGGCGGTAGCTGCCGACCGGGCGTGCACCGAGGTGAAGTGCGCAGCAATCGCGAGGTCGGTGCACAGGTACTGCACCGCCTGGAAGCGTCCGATCGGACCACCGAACTGGTGCCGCTGCTGCGCGTACAGCACGGTGATGTCGAGCAGCTTCAGTCCGGCGCCGTAGAGCTGTGCCGCGCGCAACACCGCTGCGCGCTGCGGCGACCTCGACGGCACGGTCGGCGTCGGCGCCGCGGGCCAGCACGGCACCGTCGGCCACCGGCACCTTGTCGAAGGTCACCGCGAACATCGGTACCCGCCCATGTTCGGCATCGCCTCGACAGCGGTTGCGAAGCTCGCCTCCACCACGGCCACAACGCTTTCCGCACCGGGTGCGTACACGAGGAAGCTGTCGGCGTCGCCCGCGTGGTCCACGGCCAGCGCGACCCCGTCGAGCGTGCCGTTCTCGTAGGTCACCGCCGAACCCCACTCGGGAGACGGGAATACCGGGACCACCACGACCTCACCGTTGCCGATGCGCTTGGCGAGGCCAGTCGCCTCGTCGGTGCCGATCACCAGCGCGGTGTCGCGGGACATCGTCAGTTCGAGCAGCGGAGTGGCGGCCAGCGTCCGTCCCGCCTCGACGAAGATGCCGGCGATCGTCGCGAGCGACGGGCTGTCGGCGTCGGCGCCGGTCGGGTCACCGAGCTGCAGCCAGCCGAGTTCGGCGAACTGCACGACCTGGTCCGCGAACGGAACCGTGTTGGATCGGTCCTCGAGCGGCGAGTACCGCGCGAACACCGACTTGCTCACATCTGCGAGGGCAGCGAAGTCCTCGCCCCATGCCAATTCCATCTTCAGCTCCTATCGGGGCAGGCCGAGGCCCCGCGTCGCGAGCACCATCCGCTTGAGTTGGGACGTTCCTCCGGCGTGGTTGGCGAAGGACTGCCGGTACCACGCCTCGGGCTTTCCGTTGAGGGGGGCGTACGACGATCCCGACCGCAGCTGGCTGGTCGGGCCGAGCACCCGGTCGTAGATCTGCGCGAACAACGGTTCGTACTCCTTGGCGGCGACCTGCTGGACGCCACCGCCCCATGGGTCTGGCGACCGTGCGCGTTGTCGCCGATGATCTCGTAGGCGAGCAGACGCTGGGTCTGGACGATGCCGGCGAGTTCGGCCAGGTCGGCCTTCACGTGCGGGTCGTCGAGCTTGCCGGGGATCGCCTTGCAGTACTCGAGCAGGTCGCGCAGCCGCGCTTCCTGCATCGCGTAGATCGGTTCGACGGTTCCCGACGCGTAGAAGGCACGCATGATGTACTGCCAGCCCTTGCCCTCCTCACCGATCAGCGAGGACGCCGGCACGCGAACGTGGTCGAGGAAGGTGCTGGACTGGACGCCGCCGCCGTAGTTGCGCATCGGGTGCAGGGTGACGCCGGGGCTGTTCAGGTCGACGACGAAGATGCTGACGCCGGCGCTCAGGCTCGCCTCGGGGTCGGTGCGGGCGGCCACGTACAGCACGTCCGACATCGGTCCCCAGGAGGTGAATGCCTTCTCGCCGGTGATGACCCAGTCGTCGCCGTCCTTGACGGCCTTGGTCCGCAGGGAGCCGAGGTCGGAACCGGCACCTGGTTCGGTCAGGCCCTCGGCCCAGAGGGTGCGCATGTTGGCGATGTCGGGCAGCAGCCGCTTCTTCTGTTCCTCGGTGCCACCCACCAGGATGGTGCCGGCGGCAAGGAAGATGCCGACAGAGTTGATCAGAGGGGCGTCGGCCGCGTACAGCTCCTCGAGGAAGATCTGATTGAAGATCGGGGTCAACCCCTTGCCGCCGTACTCCTTCGGCCAGGTCAGGCCGATCCATCCCTTGGCGGCGATTTTCTTGCTGAATTCGACGGCGATGGCCCATTGTTCGGGCGCGTCGTCGAACTCGGGGTTGAAGGCGTGTTCCTTCGGCAGCTCGGCGTCGAGGAAATCCCGGATCTCGGCGCGCCAGGCCTCGTGTTCTTCTGTCAGGGTCGGTCTCATGAAGCGTTTCCTGCCTGGAATTCGTCGGTGCCCGCGGTCTGCTCGGCGGCACCGCTGCCGAGGTGACCTCGGGATAGAAGCGGCGGGCCCACTGACGGATGTCGCGGAAGCCGCAGCCTCGGCGGTCGCGAGACCGGGGGGCTCGGTGTAGCGCTGGTGCTCCCAGATGGCGATGTCGGCCTTCAGCTGTCCGACGGCGTTCCGCTGTCGCTTGGCCACTCGGGTCTCGTCCTCGCCGTCCTCCTTGCTCGCCCACGCGGAGAACCGCACGATCGAGTGCTCGTCGTCGACGGGAGTGACCGCGGTCAGCGAGCAGATGGAGCCGACACCGTCGGCATGGGAGAAGCCGAGCCCGAGGCCGAGGAGCGAAGCGCGGGTACGACCTTCGACGAGTTCGTACAAACCGTCTGCGCCGCGGCGCTTGAAGTTCAGGGCCAGTTCGGTCTTGAAGTCGGTGTCGCCGAACTCGCGGTGGACGACGGTCGGGATTTCGTCGGCACGGTGGACGTACTTGAAGTGCGCGAAGTCGACACCGTTCTCGGCGGCGTACTGCGGGTGGATCGGCAGTTCGTCGCTCTGGAAGCGACCGGCTTCCCCGAGCTCGTGGTAGTCGTCCGCCGTACCGCAGGTCGGGAACAGGTCGAAGATGCTGGGAACGTCGTACTGCGGGTCGCGGCCCTCGGCGTCGTGCCAGAGGTACATGATTCCGTCGTGTTCGGCGGTGGACCAGGTACCGATCCTGCGAACCCGGTTCGTGGCTTTCTGGTACGGGATGCAGGTGTTGCGACCTTCCGGCTCCACTGCCATCCGTGGAAGGGGCATCGGATGTCGTCGCCGGCCACCGTGCCACCATGGCCCATGTGGCGCCGAGGTGCTCGCAGTACGCGTCGAGAACCACCAGACGGCCGCTCTCGGTGCGGTAGGCGACGAGGTCGTGGCCGAAGTACCGCATCGGCTTGACGTCGCCGACCTCGATGTCGGTGGACCAACCGATCTGGAACCACCCCGTCGGCTTCATCGATAAGGCCATGGGTGACATTTCATCCTCCTGAAATGTTGCAACAGAAGCGCTTTCGGCACCTGAGCAGAAGACTTTCCACGACGAGGGTGTTCACGGATCGCAATGGACGGGCATGGGTGGGCACACCTGTTCATCCGGCGTCCGAGCACATTTCCTTTGCTCGATCACCGAGGTCACTGCAACCACGTGTCGTGACTGGCATCACTGTAGCCATTGGCTACGCGTGCGTCAACAAGTCGAGGAATTTGCGTCGTTTCACCAGTTGGAGGCGGCGTTGACGCCATGCTTGACGGCCGGACCCGTCGGCCATAGCATCACCGACATCGATACAGGTGCCACCGCGGTGCCCCGGATTTCCCACCACCCCTTCGTTTCCCACCGCATCCCGCTGCGCTTCCGCGTACCGCCCCGGTTGGGTTCCATTGACAGCGAGGTCGAGAATTGAAAGCGATCGTCTTCGACGGCACCGTCAACAAGCTGGTCGACGGTGTCACCGTCCGCGACCCCGGCCCCGGTGAAGTCCAGGTCCGCATCGTCGCGAGCGGCCTGTGCCAGAGCGACTTGAGCGTCGTCAACGGCAAGATCCCCTTTCCCACACCCGTCATCCTCGGACACGAGGCGCCGGCATCGTCGAGGCCGTCGGGCCTGGCGTGAGCACGCCCGCCATCGGCGACCACGTCGTGCTGTCGACGCTCGCGACCTGCGGTCAGTGCACCGCATGCACCTCCGGGCGCCCCACGATGTGCCGCGCCTCGTTCGGCAATCGAGAGACCCCCTTCGAACTCGACGGCACCCCGATCCACAACTACGCAGCGCTGTCGACCTTCACCGAGCGCATCGTCGTCAAGGCCGGACAGGCAGTGCCGATCTCGAAGGAGGTCCCGCTGTCGACGGCATGCCTGATCGGTTGCGCGGTGCTCACCGGCGCCGGGGCGGTGTTCAACCGTGCCCGTGTCGCTCCCGGCGACTCGGTGGTCGTCATCGGTGCCGGTGGCATCGGCCTCAACGTCATCCAGGCCGCCTGCATCGCCGGGGCCACGACGATCGTCGCCATCGACACGAACCCCGACAAGAAGGCGAAGACCAGCCTGTTCGGTGCCACCCACTTCGTCGACGCGACCGCCGGCGACACCGTCGCCGCGATCCGTGAGCTCACCGACGGCGGCGCCGCCCACGTCTTCGACTGCGTCGGCGGTGAGGCCATCACCAGCCAGGCGATGGAGATGCTCAACTGGGGCGGGCAGCTGATCATGCTCGGTGTCGCCGGACCCGAGGCCAAGTTGTCGGTCCCGGCCACCACCTTCTACATGGACCGCTCGGTGCTGGGCTGCCGCTACGGCTCCTCACGCCCGGGCGCGGACATCCCGAAGTATGTGGAAATGTACCTGTCCGGCCGGCTCCTCCTCGACGAGCTCGTCACCAAGACCTACGAGCTGGAGAATTTCGAGTCCCTCGTGGACGATGCCCGCGCCGGGAGGCTCGACCGCGGCGTGCTGCTGATGCCGTCCTGATACCCCCACGACAAGAACAGGCGGAAGACCTCGCGGGTCTTCCGCCTGTTCCGATTCACATCGATGCGCGGAGCGTCCTACCTGTTGGGCCGGGATGCGTAGACGAGAAGCTTGAGCAGCTCGGTGACTTCCTGCCGAACATCTTCCCGACTACGCCACGGATGGTCGGCGAGTTCGGTGAGGTACGGCTCGTACAAATCCCAGACCGAGGCGACGAGACCGATCAACGCGGCCAGCACGCTCGAATCGAACTCGGGCCGCACCTGCGGCTCGACCGGGTTCTTCCACAACGCGTCTATCTGCGACAGATAACCGCCTGAACGGGCGCCGCCGAGCAGACGATCCGGGGCGATTCCTTCGAAGATCGACCACATCAGCATCCGGCCGAACTGACCTGAGTCGATATCCGCGCCGAAGGAGTTGTCGATGGCGGCGTAAGCGTCCTCCTCGCTGGACAGACGCTCGCCGCCATAGCTGACCAGCAGCTCCATCACCGCCACCAAAAGGTTTTCCTTGGTGCGGTAGAACCGATGGATCAATCCGTACGACACGTCCGCCGCGGCCGCGACCTCCCGGAGCGTCACCTTCGCAGGCCCTTGCGCGCGAAGAGGTCCGCGGCGGCGAGAAGGATGGACTCCTGCGCTCCGGACGCTCCCGGGCGGGTGGGCCTCCACTCGGCGACCTTCTTCTCCACGATCTCGGGGTCGGGCTCGGCCTGCAGTGCGGGATGTTCCTCGATCGAGTCGGTCGTGCAGGTGCCGGCCAACCGCAGCGCGTCGTCCCTGGTCTCGGGATCGAGCAGCAACTCGGCCGGGGTCCGATCGAATCCGTCGACCTTCGTGATCGCCCACAGGGCGATGGCAGCAGGTTCGATGTCCTCGTCGAAGACCGCGAGGAACTCGGGGATCTCGGGATGGATCGTGTGGGTCTCGGTGTCGAACTGCCACACGGGAAAGAGCGTCACCCCGTCGCCTGCATATCCGAGCATCTTCCGGCTCCGGACACGCTTGTTGATCGCCTGACGACTGATACCCAGGAAGCTCGCCACCTGCGGCGTGGTCCAGACGTCGTCGGCGAAAGCGGCGGTCTCACTGAGGTGCTCCATTATGGCGCAGACCCTATCATGATCAGCGACAGCGGGATTCGCGTGACGAATCCCGCTTGCCGGTACAGACGGCGACCGAGCGGTGTTCCGATGTCACACCCCATCTTTGCGAATCTCCGACACCCTGTCATCCCGCTCGGCGGAACAACATGCCGACACATATTGACGCAAGCGTAGCCAATGGCTACTGTGACGGCAGTCACTGGGCCGGTGGTGGTTCCTCACGACCGCAGACGGTCGTCGGGTGCCGGGTGCGGTCGCGTCGGCGAACGCTGCGAGGACCGCCCAAATGTCGTGCCGACCACCGTTCCGCCGACTGCGTCCCGGCTCGACCTTGGTCATGGATCGTTTCGTGCGCATGTCGAATCTTGCCGCTGTTGCCCCAGTTCAGGAGGATGAAGTGCCACCCACGACGTTGCACGGAAGCGCCACGGACAGCGAGTACAGGATCCGGGCGATGGAGGATCGCCTGGCGATCCTGGAGCTGGAGGGCCTCTACGCGCGTTCCTTCGACGATCGAGACGGAGCGACCTGGTCGTCACTGTTCACGCCGGACGGGATCTACCGGTCACGCGATGGGGGTCCGGAACTGTCGAAGGGTACGTTCGTCCAGGGCCGGCAATCCCTCCGCGCATTCTGCGAGGACGCTCCGTTCACCGGTATCCATCTGATGCACCTCCCGCAGATCACCATCGACGGCGATCGCGCCACGAGCCGAATCCACATGGAATGGTTCGGCTCGTTCGACGCTCCGGGATCACCGTCGCAGCGGCTCGTGGGTTACTACGACGTCGAATACGTGCGGTCCGGATCGGCTGCCGCCTGGCAGATCTCCGACCGCGTCACCACTCCGTTCGTGTCGGAGTCCCGGACGCTGCTCGGCTACGTGCCCGGCAGCGGCCTGGACGAGGCCGGAACACGTCGAGTGTGAATCGGAACCGAACTTTCCCCGGTGAGCACACCGGACACAACCGAACAGGATCGATATGAACTCACCCGAGATCGCGCCGTCACCGAGCGTGGCCCGCAGGGCGTCGCTCGCAGGCTTCTTCGGAACTGCCGTCGAAGCCTACGACTTCATGGTCTTCACCTTCCTCATCGCCTACCTGTCGCCTCTGTTCTTTCCCAGCGACAACCCCGCGGCCGGAGTCCTGAGCTCCCTCGCGGTTCTCGGCACCGGATTCCTCGCACGCCCCATCGGCGGCATCGTCTTCGGTCGGATCGGTGACCGATACGGTCGCCGCTTCGCCTTGATCGTCACGATCTCCGGCATGGGCGGGGCAACCATTCTCATGGGTCTGTTGCCGACTCACGCCACCGTCGGAATCATGGCCCCGGTCCTGCTCGTACTCACCCGCATGTTGCAGGGCTTCTTCGCCGGCGGCGAGCAGATGGGTTCGGCCACCTTCGTCGCCGAGCACGCCTCCGCCAAGAACTACGGCATCCTGAGCGCGATGACCCCGGTGGGATTCGCATTCGGTGGCGCTCTCGCTCCCCTGGCCGTCGCACTCACCACCACCCTGACGTCCGAAGAGACGATGGCGAACTGGGGCTGGCGGATTCCGCTCCTCATGTCGCTGCCGTTGATGCTGTACGTGCTGTATCTGCGCAAGCGCCTGGAAGAATCGCCCGATTTCCAGGAACTCGCCGGTGCGCACAAGGTCCAGTCCTCCCCCGTGCGTTCGGTCGTCACGCGGTACCCCGCGACCCTGCTCCGGGTGATCGCACTCAGCACCTCGGTCCTCGCGATCGGGTATGTAGTTCCGGCGTACATGCCGTTGTTCCTGCAGCAGCAGGTGGATATGACCCCGGGAGTCACCGCCTGGATCGCCACCGCCGGATCGACCTTCGCCGTGGTCATCGGTTTCGGTGCAGGCTTCCTGATCGACAGGGCCGGCCGCAGGAACACCATGGTCATCGGCCTGGGCATCATCCTGGTCTCGATGTTCCCGATCATGTACTTCATGAAGGCCACCGGCGGAAACCTGATCGTCACCGCCGGCGGGCACATGCTCCTCGTCGGCCTGGCCGGCGCATCCGCCGTCCCCGTCTACGCGACGCTCACGTCGGCATTCCCCGCCGCGGTCCGCTACACAGGCGCTGCCATCGGATTCGGTCTCGGCTCGGCGATCGGTGGAGGCCTCGGCCCCTATCTCGCAGGGAAGTTCACCGCGATCACGGGCAATCCCTACGCCGCCTCCGGCGTCGTCGGCGCTGCAGCACTTCTGGGCATCGTGGTGATTGCCACCATGCCGAACAGCAACAGCAGCGCAGCACCCGAGGCCTCGCTCATCACGGGCGACACCGAATCCGTCGACGCGGAGCCGGTCGAGGAGCCTTCCCCGGCTCCGAAGATGGTCTGACACGTACCGATCGTGGCCCCGATGCACCCGCACGCATCGGGCCACGCCCATGACACCACGGCCCCGAGGCCTCCCGTTCTCCCGATCGGAGTACCCATGTCCCAGGATTCCGCGCCGCCGCACGGTCCCGCCGAGAGCGACCGGATCATCGATTACCGCAGTCGATTCGATCTCCCACAACGCCGCTACCTCGTACTCGGTGGCGGGCAGGGCATGGGACGACAGGTCTCCCACGCCCTCGCCCAGCTCGGTGCCGAGGTGATCGTCGTCGACGTGGACCGGGACCGCGCCGACGCGGTGTGCGCCGAGATCGGTTCCCGGGCCACCTCGGAGCAGGTCGATGCCACCGACAACTCCGACATGGCAGCGTTGGCCGACCGGGCGGGTGAGCTCGACGGCGTCGTCGATGTCATCGGCATGGCGCGCTACGGCTCTCTTCTCGACATCAGCGACGAGGACTGGAGCTGGGAGGAGTCCATCGTCCTGCGTCACGCGGTGCTCACGCTGCGGCATTTCGGTCGCCGGCTGCGTGACCGCGGCGAAGGGTCCGTCACGTTCGTCTCGTCGGTCTCCGGTATCGGCAGCTCTCCGGTGCACGCCGCCTACGGCGTCTACAAGGCGGCGCTCGGCTCACTGGTCAGGTCCGCATCGATCGAATTGGGGCCGTTCGGTGTTCGCGTCAATGCGGTGGCCCCCGGATTCGTCGTCACACCGCGGATCTCGGCAGTGCTCGACTCCGAGGCACTTGAGAACACCCGCACCCAGATTCCGCTCCAGCGGTTGACGCTGCCGGCCGACGTCGCGAGCGCCCTGACCTTCCTCGTGAGCGACCTCGCCCGGACGATCACCGGCCAGGTGATGGTCGTGGACGGCGGAGCCACCAACAAATACCCCTACGACATGTCGGGTTTCTGAGTCGAAGCGAGCCTGCTCCGGGAAACATCACGATTGATGGTTGACGAGAAAGTAGCCAATGGCTACAGTTCTCTCAGCCGCAGTGATCGCAGTCACGTCACACAGTTCCGGTCGCGGTCGACCGGAGCACTCGTTCCTAGCGCACAAGGAGAGGAATCGATGTCCTACGCCGTCGATCCCGAATACCGGCCGATGATGGGATTCCTCCCCGAACTCGACGTCGCCGACGCCGAGAAGGCGCGCGCAGTCATCCGGTCCATGAGGACCGAAGATCCGATGACGGCCGTACCCGCAGGCGTCGCAGTGCACCACCGAACCGCACCCGCAGCCGACGGCTCCGACATCGGCCTCGTCGTGTTCGAACCGGAAGAGCGCACCGCGCAACCACTCCCGTGCGTCGTCTACTTCCACGGCGGCGGGTTCGTCTTCGGCGACGCCACAACCGACGTCCGGGTTCCATCGGCCCTCGCCGCGAGCCTGGACGCGGTGGTGGTCTCCGTCAACTATCGACTCGCTCCGGAACACGCCTTCCCCACACCGTTCGACGACGCCTTCGACGCCCTGACCTGGGTCGCCGGCGACAACGACCTGGGGATCGACCCGGCCCGGATCGTCCTCGCCGGAATCAGCGCCGGCGCCGGACTCGCCGCGGCAGTCGCGCTCAAGACCCGCGAGACCGGTGGACCCGCAGTGATCTTCCAGGCGCTGGATTCCCCCGTCCTCGACGACCGCCTGCTCACGACCTCTGCCACCGAATACATCGATTCCCCGTTGTGGAACCGGCAGAACGGAATCGACAGCTGGCGCCACTACCTGGGAGCCGACGCCGACCGGACCGCCACCTCGGCATACGCCGCCCCCGCGCGGCCACCGACCTCAGCGGGTTGCCCCCGGCGTACATCGCGGTCACCTCCTTCGATCCGCTCCGCGACGAGGGGATCGACTACGCCCAGCGGTTGACGCAGGCAGGCGTGGCCACCGAACTGCACCTCTACCCCGGAACCTTCCACGGATCGTCCGGAGTGTTCCCGCAGGCTGCGATCTCCCAGCGGATCGACGCCGACTACACCGCCGCCATCCGGCGAGCACTGACCAGTTGACCCACGAGCATCCCGGAATCGGAGAATCATGCCGCACCGCTTCGAAGGAAAGGTCGCGATCGTCACCGGTGGCGCACGCGGACAGGGCGAACGGATCGTCCGGACACTCGCGCGCGAAGGCTGCTCGGTCGTGATCGGTGACGTCCTCGACGACCTGGCGAAAACCGTCGCCGACGACCTCGGAGACTCCGTCGTCCACACTCACCTCGACGTGACCTCCCCGGAGGACTGGGCCGCCACTGTCGCCCTGGCGACCTCGACCTTCGGCGGCCTCGACGTCCTCGTCAACAACGCGGCGATCTACCGCAAGCAGCTCCTAGAGGACGAGACCGTCGCCGACCTCGACAAGGTCCTCGCCGTCAACCTGCGCGGACCGTTCCTCGGTATCCAGGCCGTCGCCCCCGCTATGCGCGGCCGCGGTGGCGGTTCGATCGTGAACGTCTCGTCGCTCGCCGGAACGACGTCCTATGCCGGGCACGGCTCGTACAGCATGTCGAAGTGGGCGCTGCGTGGACTGACGCGGACCGCAGCGATCGAGCTCGAACCGTCGAAGATCCGGGTGAATGCGGTGCTGCCCGGCAACCTTCGCACCGACATGTCGCCGACCACCGGTTCCACCGAAGCCCCGACCGGCCTCAAGCGCCAGGCCGACCCGCAGGAGACCGCCAACGTCGTGGTCTTCCTCGCCTCGGACGACGCGTCCTTCGTCAACGGCACCGACATCGTCGCGGATGGCGGCTCCCTGCTCGGGTAGCAGTCTCCACCCCCGAATTCCTCAGCAGGCCGCCTCGCGCCGCTGCAGCAGATCCGATCCTTGGAGGAACATGTCCACCTCGACCCCGGAAGCCGGCCGTGCCGCCGAACGCTTCGACGTCGTCGTCATCGGCGCGGCTTCAGCGGAATGTATGCGCTTCACCGTCTCCGTCAGCAGGCCGCCGGGTCGTGTGCCTGGAGGCAGGCGACGGCGTGGGCGGCACCTGGTACTGGAACCGCTACCCCGGCGCCCGCGTGGACATCGAATCCATGCAGTACTCGTACTCCTTCGACGACGATCTCCAACAGGAATGGTCGTGGTCGGAACACTTCTCGCCGCAACCGGACCTTGAGGCATACGCGAACCACGTCGCCGACCGCTTCGGACTGCGTGAGGACATCCGCTTCGAGACCCGCGTCGACGAACTGACCTTCGACGAGTCCGCGGACGAATGGCATGTCGGTACCGCTTCCGGTGACCGCTTCGTCACCCGGCACGTGATCGCCGCGACCGGCAGCCTCGACGTCTCGAACGTCCCGGACTGGCCCGGACTGGATCGCTTCCGCGGCGAGGCGTACCACACCTCGCGGTGGCCCGCGGAGGGCGTCGACCTCGCCGGCAAGCGGGTCGGTCTGATCGGTACCGGTTCCACGGGCATCCAGATCACCCCCGAGGTCGCTGCGGTCGCCGAGCACCTCACGGTCTTCCAGCGGACCCCGAACTTCAGCCTTCCCTCGCGCAACCGGAAACTGGATCCGGAATACCAGCAGGAGTGGAAGGCCAACTATCCCGAGCGACGCAAGCAGATCCTCGGCACCCACGGCGCGGTGCTCATGAGCAACGTCGCCGAACAGCGTTCGATCTTCGACTACACCGAAGAAGAGCGCGAAGAGGTCATGGAGCGGGCGTGGAACGCCCGGAACGGACTCGAGTTCATCCGGACGTTCACCGACACCTCCAGCGATCCGAAGGCGAACGAGATCCTCGCCGAGTTCGTGCGCAACAAGATCCGGTCCATGGTCCACGACCCGGAGACCGCAGAACTCCTGTGCCCGAAGACCTACCCGATCGGCGGCAAGCGGATCTGCATCGATTCCGGCTACTACGAGACCTTCAACCGCGACAACGTGAGCCTGGTCGACGTACGGACCCACCCCATCGAGGAGGTCACCGAGTCGGGTCTTCGCACCAGCGAGTCCGAATACGACCTCGACGTGATCATCTTCGCCACCGGCTTCGACGCGATGACCGGTTCGATGCTGCGGATGAACGTGACCGGCGTCGACGGAGCGCGACTCGCCGATCACTGGGCCGACGGACCGAGGACCGTCTTCGGCCTGATGACGGCCGGTTTCCCGAACCTGTTCATGGTGCACGGCCCCGGTAGCCCCTCCGTCCTGGCGCAGATGATCACCACGGGTGAGTGGCAAGTCGATTGGATCCTGCGGACCATCGATCATCTCGAGGCGAACGAGATCTCCCGCTTCGGCGCCACTCCGGCGCAGGAGAGCGAGTGGGCGGCCGAAGTCGAGACCGCTGCCTCGCGCACGATGCACTCCCGCACCGACTCCTGGTACACGGGTGCGAACATCCCCGGCAAGCCGCGGGCCCTGCTGATGTACGTCGGTGGTTTCCAACGCTATTCCGACTGGTGCACCCGCGCTGCGGACGAGGGGTACACGGGGTTCGAGAAGAAGCAGCGCGTACCCCTGTCCTGAATCCGGGTTTCCGGATCATACAGTCGAATTCACGAGAACAACGTAGTCAACGGAGAGCGCAGGCGACCGAGAGTGAGCACCTTGCAGACCGTCGGTGTCGGATACGAACTGACCGTCATCGACGTCATCGAAGAGACCCCGGATTCGAAGTCGATCGTCCTGCGCACGCCGAAGAACTCTCGTGAATTGTTCGTGTACCGGCCCGGCCAGTTCCTGACCGTCCGGATACCGAGCGACCGCACCGGACATGTCGCCCGGTCGTATTCGCTGTCGAGCGCTCCCGGCATCGACGACGAGTTGAAGGTCACCGTCAAACGAACCGCCGGCGGTTACGGTTCGAACTGGTTGTGCGACAACGTCGGACCGGGAAACTCCCTCACCGTCCTGCCACCCTCGGGCCGCTTCACGCCGGCGGATTTCACGAGCGATTTCCTGCTGTTCGCGGCAGGGAGTGGCATCACGCCGATCATCTCGATCCTGAAGACGGCCCTGCTCCGGTCCGACCGGTCGGTCGCTCTCTTCTACGCCAATCGTGACCGCGATTCGGTGATCTTCCACCGCGAACTCGAGGACTACGCCGCGAAGTTCGACGACCGTCTGACGATCCATTACTGGTTCGACGACGTGCACGGCATCCCTTCTCGTGAGAGGTTCGCGGCACTGGCGGCGGAGCACACCTCTCGCGAGGTGTTCGTCTGTGGCCCCGCCCCCTTCATGGACGGCGTCGCCGACGGGGTGCGAGCGGCGGATGTTCCCGCGGAGCGCTTCCATCAGGAAGTGTTCGTCTCGCTTTCGGGCGACCCCTTCGAAGCACCCGCGCCGCTCGTCGACGACGATCCAGCTTCTGCGGTAGAGACGGTCGTGCACCTGGACAGTGAGTCGCATCGGTTCGAGTGGCCGAGCGGCAACACCCTCGTCGACGTGCTGCTCGACCGCGGGGTCGACGTGCCGTTCTCCTGCCGATCGGGTGAGTGCGGATCGTGCGCGTGCACAGTGGTTTCGGGAAAGGTCGTGATGGAGAAGTCGGACATCCTCGATCCATCGGATATCGCCGAGGGGTACATCCTCGGATGCCAGGCACGTCCCGACTCGGGCCCGATCGAGATCGAGTTCTGACCCGTTCACTCGACGGGCCGGATGTGTTGACGCTGTCGCAGCCAAAGACTACAGTGATCTCCATCACGGCCCATGCAAGTGAAATCTGTTTCACTCCATTGTTTTTCGTGAACAATCCGTCGCGTTTCGATCTCCGGGCACCACGACCCGATCGAGTTCCGCGCCGCGGCCGTGAACAAGAGTCGTAGACCTCCTCCAGAAAAGAGACAGCGTTGACTCGGTTGTTCGACACCCATCGGCTCGGCGGACTCGTCCTCGACAATCGTCTCGTGATGGCGCCCATGACGCGGGCACGGTGCATCGACACCATCCCGACCGCGGAGACGGCGGAGTACTACCGCCAGCGGGCGACCGCCGGACTGATCGTCACCGAAGGCACACCGATCTCCCCGGAAGCGCAAGGCTACGTGTACGTCCCGGGAATCTGGTCGCCGGCGCAGGTCGCCGGATGGCGCACGGTCACCGACGCGTCCACAGCGAGCGCGGACGGATCTTCGCCCAGCTCTGGCACGTCGGCCGGTTGTCGCACGCCTCCCTCCAACCGGAAGGCGGACAACCCGTCAGCGCAGGCGCCGTGCCCGCTCCGGAGAGCAAGATCTTCGCGTTCGACGACGACGGGAACGTCGGCTTCGTCGACGTCGGTGATCCCCGCCCGCTGAGCACCGAGGAAGTCGGTCGCGTGATCGACGACTTCGCAAGCGCGGCAACCAATGCCAAGGTCGCTGGCTTCGACGGTGTCGAGTTGCACGGCGCCAACGGCTACCTGTTCGAACAGTTCCTCAACCCCGCGACCAACACCCGATCCGACCGGTACGGCGGCTCCTACACCGATCGCGCCCGGTTCCTGCTCGAGACGGTCGACGCCGTGATCGAGGTACTCGGCTCCGCCCGGGTCGGGATCCGGCTCTCCCCCTTCAGCGAACTGTTCGACATGCCCGCCTATCCCGAGGCCGCAGAGACCTATCTGTACCTTGCCTCGGAACTGTCGCGCCGCAACCTCGCCTACATCCACCTCATCGATCAGCGTCCTGCCGGCGGTCGGCTTCTCGACATCGACTTCCTCACGGCCTTCCGTGCCCGGTTCCGGGGAACGATCATCGTTGCCGGCGGAATGACGCAGGAGTACGCCGACGAACTGTTCGAGCGGGACCTGATCGACCTCGCCGCTTTCGGGCAACCGTTCATCGCGAACCCCGACCTCGTCGCACGCCTGCAGAACGGGTGGCCGCTGACGGCACCGGACCCGAACACCTACTACGGCGGGGGCGCCGAGGGTTACCTCGACTATCCGCGATTCACCCCGGCGCGCGTGTGACGCGGCAGATACGCCACACGCGCGACGTCAACACCAGAAGGGATCTCCATCGATGACCGAAACGACGTCGACCCCCACCCGGTGGCGTGGCCTCGACCTGGGCACCGAGTGGTCGGCTACGACGAGCGCGACGCCGTCCTGTACGCGCTGGCGGTCGGCGCCCACACCACCGACCTCGACCTGGTCTTCGAGGACCGGCTCCGCGTCCTGCCCACCTTCGCCCTGACCCTCGCACAGTGGGCACCCGATGCGCTGGGCACACTCGGGGCGTTCGACACGAAGACGGCGCTCCACGGCTCGCAGAGTCTCGACGTGCTCGCTCCCCTGCCCCGGTCCGGCGAGATCTCGATGTCGGCACGGGTCGGCGAGGTCTGGGACAAGGGCCGTGCCGCGGTCTTCGAAGTGGTCGTCGCGAGCGACTACTTCGTGGCCACATGGTCGCTGTTCGCCCCCGGCGCAGGTGGATTCGGCGGTGATCGCGGTCCGTCGGCACCGTCCGCACCCGAGGGGGACCCGACCGTCGTCGGCACTTTGACGACCGATCCCGATCAGGCCGCGCTCTACCGCCTCACCGGCGACCGGCACCACATCCACATCGATCCCGACGCCGCAGCACGCATCGGGCAACCACGTCCGATCCTGCACGGCCTGTGCACCCTCGCTGCGACCACCCTGCCTCTCGCAGACATGCTCGGCGCCTACCCGGCCGACCTGAAGACCCTGTCCGGCCGGTTCGCGGCACCCGTCTTCCCCGGCGACACCGCGCAGGTCCGCGCCTGGGGCGACGCCACCGGCGCGCGCTTCGACGTCACCACCGACGGCGGTGCCGTCTTGAACGGTGGACACGCGTCCTTCGCCTGACCCCGACCATTCCCTCTCCGAACGGAACATCATGACGAGCACACGCCGCTTCGAAGGCAAGATCGCATTCATCACCGGAGCCGCCCGCGGCCAGGTCGCGCCGAAGCCGTCCGGCTCGCGAGCGAAGGCGCCGACATCATCGCGGTCGACATCTGCAAGTCCCTCGAATACCCCGCCTATCCCGGCGCCACCCCCGACGATCTGGCCGTCACCGTCAAGGAGGTCGAAGCGCTCGGCCGGCGCATCGTCGCCCGCGAGGTCGACGTCCGCGACTTCGACGCGCTCCAGCAGGCACTCTCGGAGGCGTCGCCGAACTCGGCGGCCTCGACATCGTCGTCGCCAATGCCGGTGTCTGCACCGCCGCCGCCACCTGGGAGCACGCCCTCGAGCAGTGGAAGGAGACCATCGACATCAACCTGACCGGGGTCTTCCACACCGTCAAGGCGGCCGTGCCGATCCTGCTCGAGCAGGGCCGGGGTGGCGCAATCGTCATGACGAGCTCGGTGGCGGGTCTGCGCGGACTGCCGTTCGTCGCCGCATACTCGGCCAGCAAGCACGGGGTCGTCGGCCTGTGCAAGACGCTGGCCAACGAACTTGGACAGCACCGCATCCGCGTCAACACCGTGCACCCCGCCGGGGTGACCACCGACATGCAGCCCGTCGAGATGCAGCAGATGATCGCCGACCATGCCGCCACCCTCGGTCCGATCTTCATGAACGCCCTGCCGGACGAGGCGACCGACGCAGAGGACATCGCCGGAACCGTCGCCTGGTTGCTGTCCGACGAAGCTCGTCACATCACCGGAGCTCAGATTCCGGTCGACCTGGGAACCTCATCCGCTGACCATGGAGGAACTATGACCGAACTGTCCATCCCCGAATACGATTCCGCGACCACGGTTCGCTCTGTCACAGTCAAGATCGACGCTCCGGCGCATGTCGTCTGGGAGGTCCTCACCGATCTCGACAACTACCCGAACTGGAATCCCTTCTGCATCGCGGCGCAATCGACACTGGAAATCGGTGCGCCCGTGAATATGACACTGGCCGACTACTCGGGAGCCACCGAAACTTTCCCGTACACCGAATACGTCTGTGCCGTGGTGCCCGAACGCCTACTGTCGTGGGAGCTCCGCCCCACCGAGACATCTGCACAGGCCGCTCGACGCGATCAGGTCATCGAACCGATCGACGAGAACCGGTGCCGCTACTACTCCACCGACGCCTTCCTCGGCGAGGAAGCACACCAGATCATGGCCGACAGCGGTGTGTGGGTGAAGCGCGCGTTCGACGACACCGCCGTCGCACTGAAGAAGCGCAGCGAGGCGCTCCACGCCGAGCGCACCCTCGGTTCGCCCACCGCCTGACCCCCATTTCCCGGCACCACCATCCGAAAGGCCGACATGGCACACCGTATGCAGGACAAGATCGTCATCATCACCGGCGCCTCCTCCGGTCTCGGCCGGGCGACCGCCGAACTGATGACCGCCGAAGGCGCTCGCGTGGTCATAGCGGACATCAGCCAGGAGGCGGGTGAGGCCGCAGCGCAGGAGATCGGCGCCGACTTCGTCCGCACCGACGTCGGCAACCCCGCCGAGGTCGACGCTCTCGTCAGCGGGACCGTCGCCCGGTACGGACGACTCGACGTGATGTGCAACAACGCCGGTGTCCACGCCGCCGGCCCGCTTCTCGACACGACGAACGACGACTTCGAGCGCGTGGTGGCAGTGAACTTCGCCGGCATCTTCTACGGCACTCGAGCGGCAGGTCGCGTCATGGCGGAGCAGGGATCCGGCGTTATCGTCAACACTGCCTCGAACGGCGGTTACCTGCCCACCGAGGGCATGGCCGTCTACTGTGGCACGAAGGCGGCCGTGGTCGCGATGTCCAAGGCATGCGCGCTCGAACTCGCGCCCAAAGGTGTTCGCGTGAACACGATCTCGCCCGGCACCATGCTGAGCGGCATGGTGCCGGACGTGGAGGGCATCGTCGACGTCCTCGACAAACTCCAGCCCATCGGATACGCCGCCAACCCCTCCCAGATGGCCACGGGAATTCTGTACCTCGCCTCGGACGACGCGAACTACGTCACCGGGCACGATCTGATCGTCGACGGTGGAGCCACCGCCGGTCGGGTCGCTCTCGGAGTCTGACATCCCACGTGCGGAACTCAGAGAAGGGAGCGGGTCGATGAGTCGGTTCGAGAACAAGGTGGCGCTGGTGACCGGCGCCGCGAGCGGAATCGGTCGTGCGGTCGCCGAACGCATCGCTGCTGAAGGCGGGGCCGTGGTCGTCGCCGATATCCAGGACGACCTCGGCACCGCTGTGGCGCAGTCGATCGTGGACGGTGGTGGTCGAGCCGTCTACCGGCACCTGGACGTCTCCTCCGAAGCGGAGTGGCAGGAGACGATCGCCGAGACGGTCGACACCTTCGGAGGCCTCGGGATCCTGGTGAACAACGCCGGAATCGCTCATCCGGACCTGATCGAAGACACCGACACGGAGCTCTACGCCCGGGTCATCGCGGTGACGCAGACCAGTGTCTTCCTCGGCCAGCGTGCGGCGAGTTCCGCTCTGAAAGCGTCCGGCTACGGTTCGGTCGTCAACGTCAGTTCGATGTTCGGCGTTGTCGGAGGCTTCGGATCCGCTCCGGCCTATGCGGCCGCGAAGGGCGCGGTGCGGACGCTGTCGAAGAACACGGCCGTCGCCTGGGCGTCGGCCGGTGTCCGTGTGAACTCGGTGCACCCGGGTTTCATCGACACCCCCACCCTCGGCGATCAGGCCGGGAACGGATGGCCGCGCTGACACCATTGGGTAGGCTCGGCACCTCGGCCGAAGTGGCCGGTCTCGTCGCGTTCCTGGCGAGCGACGAAGCGTCGTTCATCACCGGTGGGGAATTCCTCGTGGACGGCGGCTACACCGCGCAGTAATCAGCAGGTCCTCGTCACAACAGAGCGCGAAATGGTCATCGGAGCGCGCTCTTACGCGCTCCGATGACCGATTCGCGCTCCGCTGTCGGGGTCGGTGAGTGCGGGATCCCGCGAGGTGTCCTTCAACGCGACCCCCGACGCACCCAACTGTCGCGCGCCGTTCACGAGGCCGCGACGACGCGCGCCGCGTGGTCGTAGGTCATCCCGCCGGGCGGTGGATGTTCGACACGCAGTTGCGTTCGGCGTCACTGCGTCCCGGCCTCGGGTGGTGAGTCAAGTACACGCCGACGCTGTCGGCCACCGAGAGGCCGGGGCGTTCGCCGATGATCACGAGCATCGTCGTGACGCCGAGTCGTTCACCGATATGGTCTCCCAGCGCGACACGCGCCTGCGTCGCGATGACCGGCGGCGCCACCGTCAGCCCCGGCAGGGCAGCGACGATGGCCGCGAGAAGATCGGGTCCGTGGGCGTCGAGAGCAGTGGACGACAACCCGTCGCACAGCGCGATGCCGAGGTCGGCGTCCGTTCGTGGCAGCGTGGTTCCCTCGGCGAGCTGTCGGCCGAGGTCGGGACGGCGCAGATACGTACTGCGATCTTGCGCTGCGCTTTCCACGACCAACGGGTCGCCGAGGCCGAGTTCTTTCGTCCGCCGCACCATCGCGGTCACGTCGAGCGGGACATGCACGGCGTCGCGCGCCTCGGCATGGGCCGTCACGAACTCCAGATGACGACGTGTCGGGATGCTGTTCCCGGTGCGGCCCAGTCCGATCCGGGCCTGGGTGTGCCGACGCAGTTCGTCCCACAGGTCCCTCACAGGCACCTCCGAGCGCGCGCAGCGGGGACGTGCCGACGTCCACCGGCAGGATGCGACCGACGTCGTCCGCCATGCCCTGCCTGCGTAGCCAGTCCTCGAATTCCGGTGCCGGCCGCAGATCGGCGGCCTCCCGCACGTACAGCACGTCGTGGAACGACAGCGACTGGTAGCCGAGCATCACGTCGTCGGCGCCGGGCACGGTGATGACGAAAGCTGTTCCGGCAACGGCCAACAGGGTCAGCAGGGTGTCCATGTCGTCCTGGTCGGCCTCGGCATGGTTGGTGTAGCAGACGTCCACACCCATCGGCAGGCCGAGAAGTTTGCCGCAGAACTGGTCTTCGAGACCCGCGCGGATGATCTGCTTGCCGTCGTACAGGTATTCCGGTCCGATGAACCCCACGACCGTGTTGACGAGCAGCGGATCGAACTCGCGCGCAACGGCGTACGCACGCGCTTCGAGCGTCTGCTGATCGACCGGCCTGCCTCCGGTGCCGACATGGGTTCCCGACGACAACGCCGAACCCTGCCCGGTCTCGAAGTACATGACGTTGCTGCCGACGGTCCCCCGTCGCAGCGACCTGCCGGCCTCGTTGCCTCCCGCAGTACTGCGAGGTCCACACCGAAGCTGCGGTTGGCACCCTCGGTGCCGGCGACGGACTGGAACACCAGGTCGACGGGTGCGTCCTTCTCGATCAGATCGATGGTGGTGGTGACGTGGGTGAGCACGCACGATTGCGTGGGGATCTCGAATCGCTGCCGGATCTCGTCGAGCAGGTGCAGCAGGTCGGACACGGCGTGCGGTGAGTCGCTCGCCGGATTGATGCCGACCACCGCGTCGCCGCACCCCATCAGCAGACCGTCGAGGACGGACGCGGCGACCCCACGCGGATCGTCGACGGGATGGTTCGGCTGCAGGCGCGTCGCGAGCCGGCCGGGCAACCCGATGGTCGTGCGGAACGCGCTGGTCACCGTCGCAGCGCGGGAGACCGCGATGAGGTCCTGGTTGCGCATGATCTTGCTGGTCGCCGCGACCATCTCCGAGGTGAGTCCCGGCGCGAGTGCTGCGAGCACGTCGGCGGAGTCCGGTCGGGCCGCGACCTCCAGGAGGTGGTCGCGCAGTTCCCCGACGGTCATGTGCGAGACCGGCGCGAAGGCCGTCGCGTCGTGGGTGTCGACGATCAGCTGGTGACTCGTCGGTCTCGTACGGGACGACCGCCTCGGTGAGGAAGGCGGTCAGCGGGAGGTCGGCGAGGGCGAGCTGTGCCGCGGCGCGTTCGGCGTCCGAGGTGGCCGCGCAGCCCGCGAGTTCATCGCCCGAGCGGCGCGGGGAGCTTTGCCGAGCAGGTCGACGAGGCCGTCGAACTCGTAACCGGTTCCGCCGAGCTGTTGTCGGTAGATCGTCATCGGGGCCTCCCGCGCAGGACCGGTTCGACGGATGTGAGCACGCAGTGGAGTGCAGCATTCCACTTTTTCGCCGTCGTGTCCGGCGAGTGTCGCGAACGAAACGCCGCTGGTCGTCGGTTTCTAGCCCCGCTGGTACCAGACGTTCGTCACCCGCTGCGCCATGTGCCGCATCCCCGCGGCGGTGGGATGCAGCGCCTTCGCCAGCGACAGCGACTGCCGTCCTTCGTAGAAGCGCTGCTCGGAGGGCGCACACGCGTCGTGTCCTTCCGAGCCGGCCATGACGTCGACGAACTCGGCACCGGCCTCGCCGGCGGACCGGGCGAGCACTCGGTTCATCCGCACGAAGAAGTTCGTCACGAAGGAGGCGTCGGCATCGCTGGTGGGGATGTTGGGCCAGCAACCCCGGTTGCCGAAGACGCCACCGTGCCCGACCAGCAGGACCCGTGCGCGCGGTGCGCGTTGCTGGACGGCTGTGAGTGTCGCGGTGACCTTCGGTCCGAGCGCGCTCAGGGCGGCGTCCATGCGCGACGTGGTGCCCGGATCGGTGCGGCAGTGCGCGTCGCCGCCCGGAAGCTCGGTGTAGCAGGCCGAGACGAGCCCCGCCCAGCCGACATCGTTGCCGCCGATGCTCAGCGTGACGAGATTCGTGTCCGGAGTGAGCGAATCGATCTGCGGCGGGACCGATCCGGTCGACGTCTGCTGCGGGACGGACGTGATGTGCTCGGTGCGTGCTCCCGAACACGCGACGTTGACGATACTGACGGTCTGCAGCGAACCCGCGACGAGGTTCGGATATCCCGCATCCGCGCGGGCACATCCGCTGAGCATCGCCGCTGCGTCGAGGTAGGGTCCGGCGGCACGCGAGTCGCCGAGCGCGACGTAGCGGATGCCCTGCTCGCTACCCGGGTCGCTCATCGCGGACACCGGCCACACCATCGATGCAGCTGCCATGCCGGCGACGATCCCGGCTCGCACAATCGTCTTCATCCAGACCCTCCGGCAGCGTGGTTCTCCCGGGCATGAGATCGGCACGAATTACAAACGCGTTACGAGCATCGGGTGAAGATAACGGATGAAGCCCGGATGCCCGTCCTCCCACCAGCGCATTTTGTTTACTCCCCCCTTCGAACGGCTACCGTCGACCTGTGACCGTCCACAAAGTTCTCGACGGCCGCTACGAGCTGAGCGGTCTGCTCGGCGTGGGCGGCAGCGGCGAGATCCACGACGGTTGGGACACTCGCCTCCACCGGCCCGTCGCCGTCAAACTGCTCGGACGGGAGGTGGGTAGCAGACCGGACGTACGACGTCGTTTCGAAGTCGAGGCCCGGGCCGCCGCGGCCTGAACCACCCTCGCATCGTCGCCGTGTACGACACGGGTGAACACGACGGACGTCCCTACATCGTTATGGAACGGCTTCCCGGGCGGACCCTCGCCGACGACATCGCCCGCGGACCCCTACCCGACGATCGGGTGCGCACGGTGCTCGCCGGAATTCTCGAGGCACTCGTCGCCGCGCACGGTGCGGGGATCCTTCACCGGGACATCAAACCGGCGAACGTGCTCGTCGCGGAGAACGGTGAGATCAAGGTCGCCGACTTCGGTATCGCGAAGAGCGTCGGCGACGACCTCACCCGCACCGGTGAACTCGTGGGGACCGTCGCCTATCTGAGCCCGGACCGCATCACCGGACACCCCGCGTCCGTGACGGACGATCTGTACGCGGTCGGGATCGTCGGCTACGAGTCCCTGTGCGGGCGGAGGCCGTTCGCCGAGGACAACATCCTCGCGCTGGCACGGGCCATCACGCACGACCGGCCGCAGCCGCTCACCGAACTCCGACCGGACGCCCATCCTGGGCTCGTCGCAGTGATCGAGCGGGCCATGGCACGAGAGCCTTCCGACCGGTTCCGCAGTGCGCACGAGATGCTCTCGGCATTGCAGAACTCCGACGGATACCGCACTGCGACGACCCGGCTGCCGGCAGGTATGGCTGTCGACCCGACGACCACCGTAGGCACGGACCGTTCCCGTGGAGTTCTTGTCGCGGCGGGTCTGACGCTGGTCGGAGCGCTCGCCGTGGCGGTCTCGCGCTCGGATTCGGGCGGGGCGACTCCCCGCCGGCGGCCACACCGGAGACCCGGACGCCGGGCACGTCCGCATCGACGCCCGAACGGGTACCGGCCACCACCGAGCTCCCTGTGACTCCCGAATCCACGGTCGTCCCGGCTCGCACAGCGGACGAGACCCCCGTGGTTCCGCCCGTCGTACCCGCTCCGGAGACCGTTCCTGTCGCACCGCCGGCGGATGCCGGGCCCACGAGGTCCGAATCCGAGTCCCGTGGGAACAGCGGACCCGGCAACAACAACGGCAACGGCAACGGCGGTGATGGAAATGGGAACAACGGCAACGGGAACAACGGTCGCGGCAACGGCAACAATGGCAACAGCGGTCGCGGCAACGGCAACGGGTGAGGTCGCTCAGCTCGATCCGCGCGCGACGAGTTCGACGGGCAGCTTCGTCGATTCCGTCTCCCCGGTGCGCACGAGTTCGAGCAGACGCTCGATGGCCGTCACCCCGATATCGTGCGCGGGCGATCGCACGGTGGTGAGCGGAACCGGCAGCTGCGCGACGACAGGGATGTCGTTGTAACCGACGACGGCGAGATCGCCGGGGATGGACAGACCCAGGTCGCGGGCGACACCGAGGATGCCGATGGCAATGGTGTCGCTGACCGCGAAGATCGCGCGGGGACGATCGGGGCGATCCAGCAGCGCACGCGCGGCCTCGACACCCCCGGCGACGTCGAAGCTCGACCGCACGATCCGCTCGGGCGGCAGGGCCACCGACGCTTCCTTCAGGGTGTCGACGAAGCCGTCGCGCCGGTCGCGGGCGGTGCTGGCGTGGTCGGGGCCGGCGATGATCGCCAGATCGTCGTAGCCGCGGTCGAGCAGGTGCCGGGCGGCCAGCACTCCTCCTCGGTAGTCGTCGCCCACTACGAACGGCAACCCGGCATCGGCGTGCCGGGTGACCGCGAGGATGGGCAGCGATCCGAGTGCCAGCGACTCGACGAACGGGCGGCCCGGGAGGTGCATGCTGCTCAGCAGCAGGCCGTCGACCTGTCGCCCCACGAGCAGCGCAATGGCGCGACGTTGCGCCTCGAGATCGTCGGGTGGGCTCGACAGCAGTACCGAGTAGCCCGCTTTCGTGGCGGCTTCCTCGATGCCCTGGTAGGTCGTGGCGACCACGCCGTCGGTGAGTCGCGGCATGACGACACCGAGGGTCGTGGTCTTGCGGGTCCGCAGGCTCGCCGCCCACAGATTGGGGCGATATCCCAGTTCGGCCGCGACCTCCCGCACCCGCAGTGCCGAGTCCGACCAGCCGTCGACCGGTTCGGGCTGGCGCAGCACCCGGGATGCCGTCGAGACGTGGACACCGGCACGCTCGGCGATCTCCTTGAGCGTCGGGGCGCGGTCGGGACGGGGCATGCGGCTCTCCTGCTTGTACGGCATCGAGTTCGTGTTCCGGGTTGACGCGCCCGGAGCATGCCTTTAGCGTAGGCCATGCAATCGATCGTGCAAACGTTCTCGCAATCGTTCTGACAAACGTTTCCTCGACCACCGGAGAAGGCCATGTCCCACGCTCAGTCGCTCACCCAGCTGTTCGCCCTCGACTCCCTGCTCGAGCAGGAGGAAATCGACATCCGCGACACCGTCCGCAAGTTCGGCAACGAGCACATCCGCCCGCACGTGGCCCAGTGGTTCGAGGAAGCGAAGCTCCCGGCGCGCGAGCTCGCCAAGGAACTCGGACAGCTGGGCGTGCTCGGCATGCACCTCGACGGCTACGGCTGCGCCGGCATGAGCGCCACCGCCTACGGCCTGGCCTGCCTCGAACTCGAGGCCGTCGACTCCGGCATCCGCAGCCTCGTGTCCGTGCAGGGCTCGCTGGCGATGTTCTCCATCCACCACTGGGGCAGCGAAGAGCAGAAGCAGGAATGGCTCCCCCGCATGGCCGCCGGCGAGGCCATCGGCTGCTTCGGCCTGACCGAGCCCGACTTCGGCTCCAACCCCGCCGGGATGCGCACCAACGCCAAGCGCGACGGTGACGACTGGATCCTCAACGGCACCAAGATGTGGATCACCAACGGCTCGATCGCCGACGTCGCCGTCGTCTGGGCGCAGACCGACCTCGAAGAAGGCGCCAAGGCATCCGCGCTTCGTCGTCCCCACCGACACCCCCGGTTTCTCCGCCCCGGAGATCCACTCCAAGCTGTCGCTGCGCGCCTCGGTCACCTCGGAGCTCGTCCTCGACGGCGTGCGTCTGCCCGCCTCGGCGATGATGCCGAAGGCCAAGGGTCTGCGCGGACCGCTGACCTCCCTCGGTGAGGCCCGCTTCGGCATCGTCTTCGGTGCCATCGGCGCCGCCCGCGACTGCCTCGAGACCGCCATCGAGTACTCGCAGTCCCGCGAGGTGTTCGACAAGCCGCTCGCCGGCTACCAGCTCACCCAGGCCAAGATCGCCGACATGGCACTCGAGGTCGGCAAGGGCCACCTGCTCGCCTACCACCTCGGCCGCATCAAGGACCGCGGCGAGATCGCCCCGGAGCAGGTCAGCCTCGGCAAGCTCAACAACGTGCGCGAGGCCATCGCGATTGCCCGCGAGTGCCGGACCATCCTCGGCGCCAACGGCATCACGCTCGAGTACCCCGTCATCCGTCACGCCAACAACCTCGAATCGGTGCTGACCTACGAGGGCACCTCCGAGGTCCACCAGCTGACCATCGGCAAGGCGCTGACCGGCGAGGCGGCTTTCCGGTGACCACCCTTCCCGGTGCGCTCGAGGGCTGGTGATCGCCGACTTCGGTCGCGTGCTCGCCGGCCCCTACGCCACCATGCTGCTCGCCGACCTCGGGGCGGAGGTCGTCAAGATCGAACGACCCGGCTTCGGGGACGACACCCGGCACTGGGGCCCGCCCTGGGTCGGCGACGAGTCGACCTACTTCCTCGGCGTCAACCGCAACAAGAAGTCGGTGGCCATCGACCTGACCACCGACGAAGGGCTCGGGCAGGCACGCGATCTCGTCGCCCGTGCCGATGTCGTCGTCGAGAACTTCCTGCCCGGCACGATGACTCGGCTCGGGCTCGGATACGAGCAGGTCCGGGAACTCAACCCCGGCATCGTCTACACCTCGATCACCGGCTTCGGTGGGCACAACAATCTGCCCGGCTACGACCTGCTCATCCAGGCCGTCGGCGGTCTGATGAGCATCACCGGGCCCGACCCGGCGACACCCACCAAGGTCGGTGTCGCCGTGGTCGACGTCATCACCGGAATGCACGCTGCGCTCGGCATCCTCGCCGCGCTGCGGCACCGCGACCGCACCCGTGAGGCCAGCGCGTCGAGGTGAACCTGTTGTCGTCCCTGTTGTCGGCGTTGGCGAACCAGTCGTCGGGCTACGTCGCAGCGGGTGTGGTGCCGAAGGCGATGGGCAATCGTCATCCGAGCATCGCGCCCTACGAGGTGTTCCACACGGCCGACCGGCCGTTCGTCCTCGCCGTGGGCAACGACCGTCAATTCGCTTCGCTGGTCGAGGTTCTCGGCGCTCCCGAACTCGCCACCGACGAGCGGTTCATCACGAACACCGCCCGCGTCGCGAACCGGGAGGAGCTGACGAAGATCATCGACGAACTGCTGTCGACGGACACCGCCGACGCGTGGTTCGACGCTCTGACCGCAGCGCGGGTGCCGTGCGGTCCGCTCAACGACATCGCCGACGCGGTCGCGCTCGCCGAACGACTCGGCCTCTCACCGGTTGTGTCGATCGACGATCCCGACCGGGACGCTCCGCTTCGTCAGATCGCCAACCCGATCCGGCTCAGCGCCACCCCCGCGACCTACCGCACCGCACCCCCACGGTTGGCGTAGCCGGACGCTCTCGTCACTCGGACTTCTGTTCCTTCAGAGTGTGCGCGACGAGAGCGTTGGCGTGCCCGTGGCCCATCCCGTGTTCCTGCTTCAACCAGTTCACGAGCTCCATGTGCTTGGCGAGATCCGACGCGCGGATCATGTTCTTCCACTCCTCGATCGGGCGTCCGTACTTCTGCTCGATCGACGGAAAATACGACTCGGGTCCCTTGACCTTCTCACTCATGCGGAGAGGTTAACCGGGGCGACCGACACGGTCGGACCGCTCGGCTCGATCCACTGAGAACGACCGCGGCGCCGCAGTCCCGGATGGGACGCGCGCCGCGGACGTATGGAAGAGGATCAGGCCTTCGGGCCACCGGCCACGTAGATGACCTGCCCGGACACGAAGCCCGCACCCTCGGACGCGAGGAACGATGCGGTGTGGGCGATGTCGTCGACCTCGCCGATACGGCCGACCGGGATGTTGGACGCGATGTTCGACTTGAAGTCGTCGAACGACAGGCCGAGACGCTCGGCGGTCGCGGCGGTCATCTCGGTGGCGATGAAGCCCGGCGCGATGGCATTGGCGGTGACGCCGAACTTGCCCAGCTCGATCGCGAGGGTCTTCGTGAAGCCCTGCATGCCGGCCTTTGCAGCGGAGTAGTTGACCTGGCCACGGTTGCCGAGAGCCGACGTGCTGGAGAGGTTGACGATGCGACCGAACTTGGCGTCGACCATGTAGCTCTGGACGGCACGCGTCATGAGGAAGGCGCCGCGCAGGTGCACGTTCATGACGGAGTCCCAGTCCTCGACCGTCATCTTGAACAGCAGGTTGTCGCGGGTGATGCCGGCGTTGTTGATCAGGACGGTGGGTTCGCCGAGCTCGGTGGCGACCTTCTCGACGGCAGCGGCGACGGACTTCTCGTCGGAGACATCGGCGCCCACGGCGAGCGCCTTGCCGCCGGCGGACTCGATGGCCGAAACGGTGTCCTTGCAGGCGGATTCGTCGAGGTCGAGGACGGCGACTGGTAGCCGTCGCCGGCGAGCCGCTTGGCGACGGCTGCGCCGATGCCGCGTGCGGCTCCGGTGACGATGGCAGTGCGGGGCTGTGTGCTCATAGCGTTCCTCCGTAGGGGGATGGGTGGTGCCGTCAGGTGATGGTGAGTCCGCCGTCCACGGCGATTGTCTGACCGGTGACGTAGGCGGCGGCGTCGGACGCCAGCCAGACCGCGGTGGCCGCGATCTCCTCGGCATCCCCGGTCCGGCCGAGGATGATTCGCTGCTTCATCGAGTCGAGGTAGCCGGGCTGGTACTCGTCCGTCATCTCCGTGTGGAAGAAGCCGGGTGCGATGGCGTTGACGCGGATTCCCTTGCGCGCTCCCCACTGCTGGGCCAGGTCGCGCGTGAGGCCGATGACGCCCGCCTTGCTGGCCGAGTACGCGGCCTGCGGCAGGCCGGCCGTGGTGAGACCGAGGACCGACGAGATGTTGACGATCGAGCTACCGGGTTGCATCACACGGCCGACGGCCTGTGCCGCCCAATAGGATCCGTTCAGGTTGATGTCGATGACCTGCCGGAACTGCTCGGGAGTCTCCTTGGTGGCGGGGACGGCGGTGCCGATACCGGCATTGTTGATGAGGATGTCCACCCGGCCGAGTTGCTCGACCGCCCGGTCGACCATGCGCTGCGCCTGTTCGGGATCGGCGATGTCGGTCTCGACCGTGACGGCCTGCCGTCCGGCCTCCCGGACCAGCTCGGCGGTCTTCTCGAGGCGGTCGACGCGGCGTGCGGCGAGCACGACGTCGGCTCCTGCTTCGGCCAGCCCTCGGGCGAATGCGACACCGAGGCCCGAAGAGGCACCGGTGACGATGGCAACGCGGCCGTCGAGACGGAAGCGGTCGAGCACGGACATACGTCATCTCCTCGCTGTGACGGGGCCTACAGGAACTGTATAGCCGACCGCCTTCTCATCCACCAAACAGCCTGTATCCAATTTGATTGGACAGCACTACCTTTCAGAGCCAGGTCCTATTCCTCTCTTCGGCGGATCCTATGTGGCCGCAGGCGTTGCAGCACGGAGAGGACCCCGCGCCGCACCCACCGTTACCAAGTCGATAAGCACTGGCTTATTTCTAAGCGCTCGCTTATCGTGCGATGCCGTAGCGGGCTTGTCAACACAACCGGACAGAACGGAAGTGCCTCGTGAGTGATGCATGGGACGACGTCGTCGGCGGATCCAAGGCCGCTGCTCGCATCCGCACGGCCGCGATAGAGGAGTTCGCGGAGCACGGCTACGGCGGCACCACGACCCGCCGGATCGCGGCGCGACTCGGTATGAGTCCCGCCGCGATGTATCCGCACTACGCGTCCAAGGAAGAGCTGCTCTTCGCCATCGCCTACGAGGCCACGCCCTCGCCCTGCAGGTCCTCGAGAATGCCGACCGCCCCGATTCCGAACCGTCCGACCGGCTCGCCTCCGTCATCGGACGCTTCGCCGCCTGGCAAGCGCAGAACCACCGGTGGAGCCGAGTGATCCAGTACGAACTGGCCGCGCTCGACCGCGACCACTACCGCACGATCGTCGGACTACGACGGCAGATCACGCAGGTCGTGCGGGGTGTCGTGGACGCCGGCCACGTCTCGGGCGAGTTCACCCTCCCGGACGCCGAAGGTGTCACTCTCGCCTGATGTCGCTCTGCGTCGACGTCTGTCGCTGGTATCCCTCGGGCCGCTACGACGACGCCGCGACGATCAGCGACCTGTATGCCGATCTTGCCCTGCGCCTGGTCGGTGCCGTGCGTTAGCATCGTCGCCACCATCGGATCGGGGGGATCTACGTGGGCAGGGGGATATTGCGCCGCCGTCGGCTCCTCGAGACGCGAGAGCATCGAGGGGGAGCTGTCGTCCATGTCCACGAATGACAACGTCGTCGACCGACTACTGGTGTCGCTCGGGGTCGACGCCCCGGTCCCCGATTCCGTCTCCCGACGGCAGTCCAACTACGACACGCTCGCCGCGCGCATCGACGCGGGAGTCGATCCCGAATACATCGCGGCGTTCGAGAACTTCCACGGCATGGAGCATGCCGACATCCACCGGCTCGCCCAGAGCATCAATCCCGTCGCGATGACAACCCTGGCCACCGAATGGGCCGAACTCGGAAAGGGTTTCAGCCTCACCGTCGCGTGGGGAACGCTGATGATCCGCAAGCTCATCGGCCAGCACTGGGAGGGTCCGGCGGCCGAGGCCGCGATGGACGCGACGGTGCGATTCGGCGAATCCGCCCAACAGTTGTCCGATGCTGCACGCGCGACGTCCGAGAAACTCCGCATCGCCGCCGACGTCGGCGAGCGGGTGCGAGCGTCCGTGCCTCCACCCACGGTGAACACGTCGTCGGTCCTGTACGCGCTCGATCCCGTCGCGGGTGCTGCCGCCGCCCGGCAGGAAGAGGCCGTTCGCGCCCAGGCCGTGCGGGTGATGGAAGCCCTCTACAAGCCGTACTACCGCGATTCCGGCACGGCGGTTCCGGTCCTGCCCTCCCCGTATGCCGCCACCACGAGCCGTGCCACCGAGACATTCGTTCCTCAGGCTACGGCACACCGGGTGTCGGCGGCGCCGGACCGCCGGCGACCCGACGGCAATCCCGGGCGGGGACGGAGAACGTCCGGCTGGGCAGACCGCCACGGAAGCGGAGAACCGTACGGACGCTTCGACGCCCGGCGAAAGCATGGACGGCCGGCCGGAAGGTTCGGATTCGGCAGGTAGGACGGTCTCGAACGATCCTGCGGCGACCACTCCTGCATCCACCTCCCCAGCAGCGAGCGGCGCCCCGGGAAGCCCGACCGGTCAGTCGTATGGCTCACCGTCCTCCGGAGCGGGTGCAGGTGTCGGAGGTGGCCTACCGGGCGCCGGTGGCGTCGGGTCGGCCGGTGGCGCATCGCCCACGGCGGGT
>LATQ01000583.1 GCA_001017865.1 Rhodococcus sp. IITR03 | reverse complement strand
ACACGACGGCGCCGCGGCACCGCGGCCGCAAGGCCGGTGGACGTCGTGTGCTCGTCGACGGGGGCGCTCGTGCTGTTCGTCGAACGCGGCGGACGCACGCTGCTCACCTTCGACGATGATCCGGGCCGGTTGCGCAGTGCATGTGCGTCGCTCGCCGCGACCGTCAAACGGGGAGGTGTCGACAAGATCGTCGTCGAGAAGGTCGACGGTGAGACGATCCACGGGCACGAGTTCGCCGGATATCTTGCCGAAGCGGGATTCTCGGCGACGCCGCGCGGCTACCGGTTGAGGTTCTGACGTGCCCGAGGGAGACACCGTGTTCCGCGCCGCGCACCGCCTCCGAACGGCACTGGAGGGAAAGGTGCTCACCGAGACGGACTTCCGCGTGCCGCGTTTCGCCACCGCCGATTTCACCGGGTGCACGGTCGACGAAGTGGTCTCGCGGGGCAAGCACCTGCTCGTCCGCGTGGCCGACGTCTCGATCCATTCGCACCTGAAGATGGAAGGCGAATGGCACGTCTACCCGCGCGGAACACGGTGGCGCAAGCCCGGATACAAGGCGCGTATCGTGCTCGGCACCGAGGACGTGCAGGCGGTGGGTTTCGAACTCGGCATCGTCGAGGTGCTCGCCCGCGATCGGGAGGACGACGCCGTGGGCCATCTCGGGCCGGATCTGCTCGGTCCCGATTGGGATCCCGAGCGTGCGGCGGCGAATCTCGTGCGCGACCCGGACCGCCCGATCGGGGTGGCCCTGCTCGATCAGCGCATCATGGCCGGCGTCGGGAACGTGTACCGCTCCGAACTGTGCTTCCTGAGGGGCGTCGATCCGTGGACGCCGGTCGCGCAGGCCGGGGATCCCGCGGCGTGGGTCGACCTCGCGCATCGGTTGCTGGTCGCGAACCGTGACAGGACGACCCGTATCACCACCGGCGACCGCCGTCCGGGCCGCAATCTGTGGGTGTACGGGCGTCGCGGGAAGCCGTGCAGACGCTGCCGGACTCCGATCCGGTTCGGCGAGATCGGCACCGCGACCGATCCCGA
Source organism: Rhodococcus sp. IITR03 (assembly GCA_001017865.1). The sequence continues at coordinate 416 of LATQ01000583.1, read as the reverse complement.
ACGGGTGGTCTACCGGTGCCCGCGATGTCAGCCGCGCCCGGAAGGATCCCCGGCCTGATCGCCCTGCAGGCACGCCGCCCTGCCGGCGTCCTCGACGAGCGCGACGCAGTGCCGGACGAGGGTCTCTCGCGAGACCGCGAGGTCGCCTTCGAGATACCCCATGAACAGGCTGGTGAGGCGCCGACGACACCCACGGCCACCATGTGGCGCTCCCCCCTCGTCGCCGCGCGGCGGCAGTTGGTCGCGGACCAGCGCGACGAAGGCCGGCGCGAGTTCGATACCGCGCCGACTGATTGCGGGTTCGCGCAACGGAGCGAGGAGGAGCACGCGTCCCTTCGCAGGATCGTCGACCATGAGCTCGACGAACGCCGCACCGCGGCCTCGGCCCCGGCCGAGGGTGGGCGCGGACAGGGACC
>LATQ01000582.1 GCA_001017865.1 Rhodococcus sp. IITR03 | reverse complement strand
GTCGGCCGCACCGGTCTGCGTCCCCGTCGCCCGGCTCACGCCGCCGCCGACGCGGTCGCCCGCACCGACGACCTGCGGCCCATCCGGGTGACCGGCCACGACGAGCTCGCCCGTCTCACCGAGAGCTTCAACATGATGCTGCGCGCGCTCGCCGAGTCGCGGGAACGGCAGAGCCGGCTGGTCGCCGACGCCGGTCACGAACTGAAGACACCGCTGACCTCACTGCGGACCAACATGGAACTGCTCATCGCGGCGAGCCGTCCCGGTGCACCGAGCCTGCCCGACGAGGACATGGCCGAGTTGCGGGCCGACGTCATCGGCCAGATCGAGGAGTTGTCGACGCTCGTCGGTGATCTCGTCGACCTCGCCCGTGAGGAGGCGCCGGAGACGGTCTTCGAGGTCGTCGACGTCGCCGAGGTGGTGGACCGCAGTCTCGAACGCGCGCGTCGACGGCGTACCGACATCGAGTTCCGGGCGACCACCGAGCAGTGGTTCGTCTTCGGCGACCAGGCCGGACTCACCCGCGCGGTGGTCAACGTCCTCGACAACGCGGCCAAGTGGAGCCCGGCGGGGGAGGACGTCGTCGTGAACATGCGGCAGATCGCCAGTGGCCTGATGGAACTGACCGTCGACGACGCCGGCCCGGGGATCCCGGAGGAGGAACGCGAGCTGGTGTTCGAGCGGTTCTACCGGGCGACGACCGCGCGGTCGATGCCGGGATCCGGGCTGGGACTGGCCATCGTGCGACAGATGGTCACGAAGCACGGCGGACGATCGCCGTCGAACGGTCGGATCGTGGTGGCGCGCTGATCCGCATCGTGTTGCCCGGCACACCGACCCTCGACGGAGAGACGCACCCCACCGAGATCGGATGAATTCGACAGCAAAATCGCGGGTACTTCTGAGGCGACTCTCAGCTGCCCGGTCCATGCTGGACGAAGAAGCGCGGAGGTGCTCGACGCACCCCGCATGATCGGCCACCGCACGCCGACGTCGACCCGTATGCGTCCGGTGGCCCCGGCGGACGAAGGCGAAGTGACGAATGAGTGAGGACCCCACCCGCGGCGCGGGAGCACCGCAACCGCAACCCCATCCGTACGGCCCAGGTGGATACACCGACCCCTACGCGCAGGCCGCCCAGCAGCCGGCACCTCCGCCGCCGGCGCCGGGATCGAATCACCCAGCACCGAATCACACGGCATCGAATCGCATGCCCGGCCGTTCCGCCCTCGTCGTCGGTGCCATCGCACTGGCGCTGGTGAGCGGCGGCATCGGTGGCGCGGTCGGCGCGTGGTCGATGCGCGACTCGTCCGGACCGGTCGTCCAACTCCCTCGACGCCCCGCGCCCGAGACACAGACGATCGCCGCCGCTCCCGAGGCAGCGTGCAGGCAGTCGCCGACAGGGTCGTGCCGAGCGTCGTGCGGATCGAGGTCCTGTCGGTCGCACCGGGTGCCGG
>LATQ01000581.1 GCA_001017865.1 Rhodococcus sp. IITR03 | reverse complement strand
GCTCGCCGACCGCCGAGACCCGCGGCAGCCTGCCCGCCGACCTGCGCGTGCTCGACGTGTCCGACGTCGACGGATACTCCGGCGACCCACTGACCGACGGCGAACGACCCGCCCTCCGCCCCGGCAACCTCGCTACGTGCTCTTCACCTCCGGTTCGACGGGCCGGCCCAAGGGTGTCGCGGTGACGCACGGCGCCCTGCACAACCAGCTCGCCTGGATGCGCGCGGCTTTCGCGCCGGACGCCGCCGACACCGTGCTCTACAAGACGCCCTTCACGTTCGACGCGTCGGTGTGGGAGTTGTTCCTGCCGCTGCAGAGCGGGTCGCGGCTGGTGATCGCCGACCGTGACGGGCACGCCGACCCTGCCTACCTCGCGTCCGTCGTCCACCGCGAGCGCGTCACCATCGCGCAGTTCGTGCCGTCGGTGCTCGACCTGTTCGTCGCCGAGGCACAGCACACCGGGATCGACGCCTCGTCGCTGCGCGCAGTGTTCTCCGGCGGTGAAGCACTCCGGGCCACGACTGCCTCCCGCGTCCGCGAGGTGCTCGGAGCCGAGGTCCACAACCTCTACGGCCCGACGGAGACGACGGTGCAGGTTGCGTATCGCACCGCTCGTCGCGACGATGCCGAGCAGGTGCCGCTCGGCCGGCCCGTGTGGAACACCCGTTTCCTCGTCCTCGACGCCGCGCTGCGTCCGGTCCCCGTCGGGGTGCCGGGCGAGCTGTACGTGGTGGGCTCGCAGGTCGCGCGGGGCTACCAGGCCGGTCCCGCCGTCACCGCCGACCGCTTCGTCGCGAACGCCTTCGGGAACTCCGGCGATCGGATGTACCGCACCGGCGACCGCGTGCGATGGAACCGCGACGGCGAACTCGAATATCTCGGCCGCACCGACTTCCAGGTCAAACTCAACGGTCAGCGCGTCGAACTCGGCGAGATCGAGAGCGCGCTGCTCGCGCATCCCGGCATCGCGCAGGCCGTCGTCACGCTGCGCACCGGCCGGCACGGCGACTATCTCGCCGGCTACGCCGTTGCCACCGGTGAGCGGCCGGACGAGAACGCGGTCCTCGCCACTGTCGCCGACCGCGTGCCCCGGCACATGGTGCCGTCGGTGCTCGTGCTGCTCGACGACCTGCCCGTCACCGCGCACGGCAAGATCGACCGGGTGGCCCTGCCGGAACCGGACGTCGACGCCTCCGCCGTCTACATCGCGCCGCGCACCGACACCGAGGCCGCCGTCGCCCGCATCATGGGCGAGTTGCTCGAAGTCGAGCAGGTGGGTGCGTCGTCGAACTTCTTCCAGCTCGGCGGGAATTCGCTCGGCGCAACCCGATTGATCGCCCGCGTCAACGAGACGTTCGACGCCGCCATCGGGATCCGCGCGCTGTTCGACGATCCCACCGTCGAAGGCCTCGCCGCCGCCGTCGACCGCGCCCGCGCACGGTGCCGTCGCGACCGTTCCC
>LATQ01000314.1 GCA_001017865.1 Rhodococcus sp. IITR03 | reverse complement strand
GAACAGGGCTCCGCGCACGTCGTCCATCGTCGACGTGCGTCGAGAAGGCGCAGGCCTGCGCGACCCGCCTGGCCAAGCGCTTCGGCGACGACCGGGTCCGCGCGACCACCGATCTCGCCGGGGCGCTGGCCTCGGCGCAGGGTCTGGTCAACGCGACCCCACAGGCATGACCGGCCACCCCGGGCTGCCCGTCCCCGCCGAGCTCGTCCGCGAGGACCTGTGGGTCTCCGACGTCGTGTACTTCCCGCTCGAGACCGAACTGATCCACCTCGCCCGCTCCCGCGGATGCCGCGTGGTACCCGGTGGCGGCATGGCCGTCTTCCAGGCCGTGGGTGCCTTCGAGTACTTCACGGGCGTCGAACCCGACGCCGAACGAATGGTCCGACACTTCGAGGAGCTGACCAGCTGATGCGCCGCGGAATCGCCACCGTCTCGCTCTCCGGTGTTCTCGCCGACAAACTCGACGCGATCGCCGCTGCAGGATTCGACGGGATCGAGATCTTCGACAACGACCTGATCGCGTCGCCGCTGTCACCCGCCGAGGTGGCGAGGCGCTGCGCCGATCTCGGTCTGTCGATCGACCTGTTCCAGCCGATCCGCGACATCGAGGGCGTCGACCCGCGGCGGTTCCCCGACGTCCTGCACCGTGTCCGCCGCAAGCTCGAGGTGATGAACGAGCTCGGCGCGACGACCTTCCTGGCGTGCTCGAACGCGCTGCCGACCGCGATCGACGATCCGGGACTGTCCGCCGAACAGTTGCGCGCCGTCGGTGATCTCGCCGCCTCGCACGGGGTCACCTTCGCCTACGAGGCCCTCGCCTGGGGACGTCACGTCAACCGGGTCGGGCAGGCGTGGAATCTCGTCGAACGCGCCGACCACCCGGCCGTGACGCTGGCCGTGGACACCTTCCACATGCTCGCACGCGGCGATGACGGACGCGCCCTGGCCGGTATCCCCGGCGAACGCATCGGCTTCCTGCAGGTCGCCGACGCCCGGTGCTCGACATGAACGTCCTCGAATGGAGCCGCCACTTCCGGTGCTTCCCGGGGCAAGGCATGCTCGACGTCTCCGGGGTGGTCGCGGCCGTGCTCGACGCCGGCTACGACGGGCCGCTCTCGCTCGAGGTCTTCAGCGACGTGGTGCGCGAAGCGGATCCGCATGTGACCGCGCGCGACGCGATGCGGTCGCTGCTGTTCCTCGAGGACCGGCTCGGTACGCGGGTCACCGGACCCGCACGCGAGAAGGTGACGGTCGCACCGCCGCTTCCGGCGCGGACCGACGCGGCGTTCGTCGAATTCGCCGACCCCGACCGCTCCGATTACCCGGCACTGCTCACCGGACTCGGATTCCACGTCGCCGGCCGGCACCGCAGCAAGCCCGTCGTGTGGTGGCGCAACGGCGGCGCGAACATCGTCCTCAACGAGGAGCCCGCGCCGGGCCCGCCGCGACCGCGCGTCGGCTCTC
>LATQ01000433.1 GCA_001017865.1 Rhodococcus sp. IITR03 | reverse complement strand
CGGGACGTGCCGGCCGGCACCGCCGATCGGGTGCGCCGGGTGGGGCGGCCGGGCTCGTACGGTCCCGAGACGTACGCCGCGGAGAAACGCTGGATGTCGGCGGAATCGGTCCGCAGATATCCGGCGCCGGGTGTCGACGGCAGATGGTAGCGTCGGGAACACCGAGGACGCTCCGCGATTCGTTGGCGGAGAAGGTCTTCAGGCCGATGCGGTACGACAGGTGGCTGTCGAGACCGCGGAGACGCCCCTCGTCGAGTCGTTGGCTGGCGAGCAGCAGGTGCATGTGCAGCGACCGGCCCAGACGTCCGATCGCCGCGAAGAGGTCGGCGAATTCGGGCTGTTGAGAGAGCAGTTCGGAGAACTCGTCGACCACGATGAACAGCGCGGGCAGCGGGTCGAGCGGTGCACCTGCAGCCCTGGCCTTCTCGTAGTCGCCGACGTTGGCGAAATTGCCTGCGGTCCGGAGTAGTTCCTGACGGCGGTTCATCTCGCCTTCGAGGGCGTCCTTCATGCGGTCGACCATCGCGATCTCGTCGGCGAGGTTGGTGATCACCGCCGCGACGTGCGAGATCCGGTCCAGACCGAGGAAGGTCGCGCCGCCCTTGAAGTCCACGAGGACCAGGTTGAGCGCCTCCGGTGGGTGCGTCGCCACGAGACCGAGGACCAGCGTCCGCAGGAATTCGCTCTTTCCCGAACCGGTTGCGCCGATGCACAATCCGTGCGGTCCCATCCCGTTCTCGGCGGCCTCCTTGAGGTCGAGTTCGACGGGCGCACCGTCGATGCCGACACCGATCGGTACCCGCAGGCGGTCTCGTCCGCGGCGCGGCGCCCATGCCTGCGCGGGGTCGAAGCGGGCCACGTCCCCGAGTCCCAGGAGCTCCTGCCAGTTCGACGGCCGGTCGTCGCCGGCGCTCTCGTCCATCGCCCCGCTCGTCACCCGGTACGGCGCGAGGAGTCTGGCCAGCGTCTGTGTCTGCGGAGTCCCGATGCCGTCGCATCGGCGAAGATGTCGACATCGGTGCCGGTGGCGACCCCGACCCGTCCGTCCTCGACCACCAGGCGCAGGCCGCGCGTCGCGCTGAGCCGCGTGGCGTAACCGGAGAGGTCGAGCACGGTCATCGCGTCGAGACCGTCGTCGAGCACCCCCGAACCCGATCCCGTGACCCCGCCGTCGACGACCACGACGAGATGCACGGCCCCCTCGGTGGCCGGGGCGTTCCGGACGAATCTGCTGCGACCGGCGAGGACCGCCGCGAGATCGGTCTCGAGTTCGAACAGCGAACCGAACACCGTGCGTGCACTGCCCGCACCGTCGCGCAGGACGGGGTTCTGTGCGTGCGGCAGCCACTTGATCCATTCCCATTCCGCGGCGGTGTCGGGCCCGCACACGACGGCGACCTGCAGCGTGTCGGGACCGTGGAAGGTGCACGCCTGCGCGAGCATCGCCCGCGCGAGCGAGCGCGCCGCGCCGCCGATC
>LATQ01000580.1 GCA_001017865.1 Rhodococcus sp. IITR03 | reverse complement strand
GTCGGCGTTGCAGTGCGGCGAAGAAGACGTCCTGGCGCCTTGAACCGCTTCCACAGCTGGTCGTCGGCGTCCTTCGGTGCCCGTCCGGCCGCCTTCCTCGTCCTCGAGCAGGTCGCGGAGCCGCGGCGGTGGCACCCCAGTCGGTGGAGTTCTGCAGCTCCTCCGCCCGGGCGACGAGTTCTTCCTTGCGGCTCTTCGCCGCGGCGCGCTCGCGGTCGAGTTCGGCGAAGTGGGCCCCGCGACGCCGGTTGAACCCCTCGCGTGCCTTCGAATAGCGACGCCACAACACGTCGTCGACCTTCCGGTCGACCCCGCGGATGGTCTTCCACTCCTCGAGGATCTCGCGCAGCCGGTCGCCCGCAGCCTTCCACTGGTGGATTCGGCGGCGATCGTCTCGGCCTCGGCCGCGAGGGCCTCCTTGCGGGCCGTGCTCTCGGCGCGCCGACGCTCCTTCTCCTGCTTGGCGAGAGCCGCGGCCTCCTCGGAGTGCTCGATGATCGCGGTGAGCCGGGTGGCGAGCGCATCGAGATCACCGATGACGGCGGCGGTCGGCAGCGACTCGGCCAGTGCCTCGGCGGCCGCGCGGGTCTTCTTCACGTCGGCGGTGCCGGAGGTCAACCGGGTCTCGAGGATCGCCACCTCGGTGGCGAGATCGTCGTAACGGCGTCCGAAGTGCGCGAGGCCCTCGGCGGCGTCGCCTGCCTGCCACGATCCGATGCACCGCTCGCCCTCGCTCGTGCGGACCCATGCGGTGCCGTCCTCGTCGACGCGTCCGAACCGACTCGGATCGCTCGCGGGCACCGCCGGGACGTGGGGGTGCGTCTGGGCCGCGACGGGATGCGGCTTCGGGGGTGCTGCGGTGGAACTGCCGTTCTCTCGGCCGCAGGGCCGGGCGTCGCAGCATGGGCTCGGGGTGTGGCGGGACCGGGACGCGGGGTCCGCTCCTGCGTCGACTCGCCGGTTCGGTCCTGTGCGTTCGGGTCGCTCATCGATACCTCATCTCTGCCGCGCGGCACGGCTGCCTGGTCGCATGGGTCTACCGCCGGTCGATCCCGGGGCTCCGCGATCGTGTCCGCCCACTATTGAAACAGGTCGTGTCGATGCAGGGCGCCGGGTCCGGTGGACTACGGTTGCCGATGTGTTGACCGCCGCGGCGTTCGTGCCGTCCCCACCGCTGCTCGTGCCCGAGCTGACCGGTCTCGCCGCGTCCGAGACCGACGATCTGCGCGAGGCGGTTCTCGAGGTCGGTCGTAGCCTGTCCGGTGCCACGGAATGGGTGGTCGTGGGAGCCGAGACGGCCGAGCAGACCGTTCCCCCCACCGCGCGCGGTCCTTCCTCGGCTTCGGTGTCGACGTCACGGTCCAGCTCGGTCCCGAGGCCGCCGGCGAACCCGATCCCGCGCTCGCGTTGACCGCTCTGGTGGCCGGCTGGATCCGCGACCGCACCGGCACCCGGCACCCGCGTCGACGACCCACGTGGTGCCG
>LATQ01000509.1 GCA_001017865.1 Rhodococcus sp. IITR03 | reverse complement strand
CGGATCAGTGCCTGCTCGTCGTCGGTGAACTGGATGTTGAGTCCGGGCATACCCATCATGGTACCTGTTCTGGTACCGAATGCGGTACCTATGGGGGGTGTCGACCCGCGCAGACCTGCCTGTCCCACCGCCTCAGTAATCAACCCGAGCAGTTGGGACTGAGGTAGGAAGAGGTGGGTCAAGTCCCGGGACGTGGTGTGCGAGGTCGTCGCGGGATTCCTCGTCGGGTTATGCGGTCAAGGCGGGCGTCACCTCCTCCGTCGGTTCAGTGACGGACTGAGCGGGCGTGTTGCTGCGGGAACGGGCGAGGACGTCGAGTCCGAGATAGCGACGCCCTTCGATCCACTCGTCGTGCTGTTCGGCGAGCACGGCCCCGACCAGTCGGATCAATGCGGTCCGGTCGGGAAGATCCCGACCACATCGGTGCGACGCCGGATCTCCTTGTTCAACCGCTCCTGCGGATTGTCCGACCAGATCTGTCTCCAGATCTGCTTCTTCAAACGCAGTGAACGCCAGCAGGTCCACTCGCGCAGCGTCAAGATGCTGCGCGACCTTCGGCAGCTTATCCTTCAGCGCGTCGATCACCCGATCGTATTGGGCATGAACCGAATCCGCGCCGGAGGTCACCAACTGCACCCCGGACAGGCCCCGGCGACCAGGCCGCGGAAAAAGCTCAGCCAGCCGGCACCGTCCTCGGCGGAGGTGATATCGACACCGGGTATCTCGCGGTAGACCTCGGCATTGACCCCGACCGCCACCAGCGTGTGGACATTGACCACGCGCCCGTTCTCCCGGACCTCGAGCACCAGCGCGTCGACGGCGACGAACGTGTAGGGACCGGCGTCGAGTGGCCGGCTGCGGAACGCCTCGACCTGCTCGTCCAACTCTTTCGCCATGACGCTGACCTGCGACTTCGACAACGACGTGATCCCAAGGGTGGCGACGAGTTTCCCCATCCTTCGGGGTGGACACCCCGAGCAGACAGCAGGTCGCCACCACAGTGGTCAGAGCTCGTTCGGCCCGTTTGCGCCGCTGCAACAGCCAGTCCGGGAAATACGAACCCTGCCGCAACTTGGGGATCGCCACATCGAGGGTGTCAACCGGGTATCGAAGTCCCGATGCCGGTAGCCGCCCAACGCCGTTGACGCGGTCGTCGGAGCGTGGGCCGTAGTCGGCGCCGTCCGGGCGGCGAGTTGCTCGACCACTGCCGGTGGCAGGTAGCCGGCGGCGGCGAGCTGCAACCCGTCGCCGATCGCGTCGAGCAGTTCGAGATACGACTCGACAAGTTGCGCGGCCTCCGAGTCATCGACCTCGACCACCGGGTGAGTAGCTGCCCGTTCCAGCAGGTGTGTCAGCGCCGGGTCACCGCGGTGCTCGAGTCGAGTGCGCAGCGCGGCGAGTTCGTCGGGCACGCGAACCGGCGCGGCCATCGCCGCGGCGATCACAGCCGTGGCCTCGGCGACATCGAACCGGTCGGGATGCCACCTCAAGAGGGAGCC
>LATQ01000498.1 GCA_001017865.1 Rhodococcus sp. IITR03 | reverse complement strand
TCGCCTACGCGCGTCCGCGCGCGCAGGTCGGTGCTCGACGCGGCGTACCCCGCTCACCCAGCCGCTCGCGTGAGTGCCTCGTTCGTCGCCGCGCCCGACCCCGGTGACGTCGAACTCACCACCCTCCTGCGCAAGCAGGGCAAGCAGATCACCCTTGTGGACGTCGAACTGTCCCAGGCCGGACGTGTGGCGGTGCGGGCGAGTGTCACCCTCGGTACGCCGGACTCCGAGGAGCCCTTCCACACGGTGCCGCACCGCGCGACCACCATGCCCGTCGACCCGCCGGCCGAGTCGGTGCTCGTCACCCCCGAGCACCCCATGGGCAGATCGTGAAGTTCGCCGCCACCTCCCGGCTCCGGATCGACGCCTCGACCGCGCGTTTCCTCGACGGGCAGCAGGGTGAACCGCTCGTGTCGATGTGGACGCGGCCGTCGCCGGGCGACGAGGCCGACGTCGGCACCTCGGTGCTGTTCGCGCTCATGTGCGGCGACGTGTCGGCTCCCGTCGCGATGAACCTCGGCCGATTCGGCTGGGCGCCGACGGTGCAGCTCACCGCCTATCTGCGGCGGGTTCCGGCTCCGGGATGGCTGCGGGTCATCGCGGAGAGCAGCGTGCTCGGCAACACCTGGTTCGAGGAGGACCACACCGTCGTCGACTCGACCGGTCAGGTGGTCGTGCAATCGCGTCAGCTGGCCATGATGCCGCGCTGATGCGCCCGAGCGCGGCAGGTTCCGACAGGCGGTGACCGTGGTGTAGGCCGCACGGGCGGTCGTGGCAGGCTGTCCCCATGACGAGAATCGCAGTGATCGGTGGCGGCAGGATCGGCGAGGCGCTGGTCTCGGGTCTGCTGAAGAACGGCTTCGCGACCAAGGATCTCGTGGTCGCCGAGAAGTTCGAGGAACGGCGTGAGGAACTGTCCCGGGCCTACTCGATCCGGGTCACCGACAGCACCGCCGACGCCGCGGAAGGCGCCGACGTGGTGGTCGTGGCCGTCAAGCCCAACGACGTCGACGTCGTCGTCACCGCTCTCGCGGCGGTCGACGCCGGGAACGACGACGAGCAGATCCTGGTGTCGCTGGCCGCGGGCATCCCGACGGTCCGCTACGAGACCAAGCTCCCGGCCGGCTTCCCCGTCGTGCGCGTGATGCCGAACACCCCGATGCTCGTCGGGGAGGGCGCGAGCGTGCTGTCCGCCGGTCGGTACGTCAAGCAGCAGCATCTCGACACGGTCCGCGAGATCCTCGCGAGCGTGGGAACGGTCTCGGTGGTCCCGGAATCGCAGATCGACGCGGTCACCGCGGTCTCCGGATCCGGCCCCGCCTACTTCTTCCTCGTCGCGGAGGCGATGATCGACGCGGGTGTCTCGCTCGGCCTGACGCGGGCGGTGGCCACCGATCTGGTGGTGCAGACGATGACCGGCTCGGCCGCGATGCTCGCGCGTTCGGGGGACAACGCTGCGACCTGCGCGCCGCGGTCACCTCGCCGGGTGGCACCACGGCGGCC
>LATQ01000579.1 GCA_001017865.1 Rhodococcus sp. IITR03 | reverse complement strand
CGGAAGTTGTCAACCTGTCTGAGACAGAACAGGTGTGTTGATTCCCGTCGGTTGCGGTAACGCCGGCGCTGCCGGTCGACGACGGAACCGCTGCGGATACTTTTCGTGGATCCGGTCGAGACGCTCCTGCCGACGTCGGTGTTCCTCGGCGGCACTGCCGAGAAACACCGACACCGGCGTATAACGTCCCAGCCGCCGTGCCGGTGCTCGAGCGCATACCGGTTCATGAAGTCCTCGGTCCACCGCCGAGCATGATCGATATCATCGAAACGATCCGGACAGGTCAGGTCGTACTTGATGGTCTTGAACAGAGACTCCGAGAACGGATTGTCGTCACTGACCCGTGGACGAGAGAACGACGACACGACCCCCGCCCCGGCGAGGGCATCGAGCAACAACCCCGACCGCATCGATGCCCCGTTGTCGGCGTGCAGCACGCCCGGCGCCCCGAACGCGGTGAACGCTTCGGTGAACATTTCCACCGCTTTTGCCTTGTCCTCGTGGTACTCGATACGCCACGCCACCGGAAACCGTGAGTACACATCGATCGCCAGATACAACCGAAACAGGTCCTGCGTGCGGGGCCCCTTGAGCGTGGTGATGTCCCACGACCACAGGTCCCCGACGTCGAGGGCCTCGACGACCGGTGTGCGCCGCGACGTCGACGGTCCTCCGGTGCGGCTGCGGCGCCGGTCCCCGGTGAGCTTCTCGGCCCGGGCCACCCGATAGAATGTGACCTCCGAGCAGTCCACCAATCCGTCGTCGAATGAACGCCAATAGATTTGACACACAGACTGATCCGCGTTCTCCTCGGCGAGGATCAACGCGATGATGGTGTCCTTTTCGGCTGGCGACAGCGCCGCTGGTTGCTGCCGCTGTCGCTGCGGGATCGGATCGGTGACCGGCTGATAGTGCCGGTAGTGGTGGGCCCGCCGGTAGTAGCTCGACCGAGCGATTCCCACGAGCGCGCACCCCCGGGTGACGGACGTTCCCGCCTCGGTCAATTCGGTGACGATGTCGGTCAGGACAATGTTCTGCGCTCGAGCCACAGCGCGTACTCGCGTGCGCTCATCAATGCCGGCGGGATCTCGGTGGTCTCGTCGGTCGAGGTCTTGTGGATCCCCTGCAAGAGCTCGAATGCTTTTCCCAGGATCTCCACGGCGGCGTCGCTCTGGGCGACCTTGTCGCGGAGGCGTTCGTTTTCGCGGCGGAGTTTGGCAAGCTCCGCGCGGTCTCGACTGTCCAATCGGTCCCTCGCTTTGTCTGCTGCTTCGACCATCGACTTCTGCAAGTGTCCCTCATCGCGGGCCTGCAGCCAGCGGCGGACGGTGCCTTCGGCGAGATTGTTCTCGCGCAGCAGTCGGGTCTTGGCTCCGCGTTCGACGCAGGTGTCCCATCGGCGCAAGAACTCGATCTTGTAGGCCATGGAGAACGCGCGGTGGCCTTGTCGGGTTCGTCCTACGGGGAGGGTGATGAGGTCGGACATCTGTTACTCCGATCCCCGCGTTG
>LATQ01000605.1 GCA_001017865.1 Rhodococcus sp. IITR03 | reverse complement strand
CCGCTCGCCCGCCTCGCAAGCTGGGCGGTGGCCGGTGTGCCCCCGCGCACCATGGCATCGGCCGGTGCCCGCCAGCGAAAAGGCCCTCGGCCGACTCGGACTGACGCTCGCCGACATGGACGTCATCGAACTCAACGAGGCGTTCGCCGCGCAGGCCCTGGCTGTCACCCGCTCGTGGGGCATCGAGCCGACGACCCGCGCCTGAATCCCAACGGCTCCGGCATCTCGCTCGGACACCCGGTGGGCGCGACCGGCGCACGCATCCTCGCCACGCTGCTGCGCGAACTCGGCCGCCGTGAGGGTCGCTACGGGCTCGAGACAATGTGCATCGGCGGCGGCCAGGGGCTCGCCGCTGTGTTCGAGCGCATCGCCTGACGGCGAGTGACGGCGTTCGAACGCGTCGCCTGACGGCGACCGACGCCGTCGAACGCATCACCTGATGTGACCTACGGTGCTCGCGACGCGATCCCCCGTCGCGAGCACCGTACAGTCCGTACGCTCGTGATCATGAGCGATGTACAGATAACTCCACCGACCGAAGCCCCTGCTCCGCCCACGACACGAGCCCGGACCCTCGCGCGTTATCTGCTGGCCGCCTCACTCGTCTTCGCCGGGCTGAGCCATCTCTTCTGGGCCCGCAGGGACTTCCAGGCCCAGGTGCCCGATTGGGTGCCGATGGACAAGGACGGCGTGGTCATGGCATCCGGCGGTGTCGAGATCATGCTCGGCGCCGGACTCGCCGTGGCGAACCGCGACCGCGTCCGTGTCGGCCGCCTGGCCGCACTGTTCTTCGCCGCCGTCTTCCCGGGCAACATCGCCCAGTATCTCGGCAAGCGCAGCGCCTTCGGTCTCGACACCGACCGTAAGCGCCTGATCCGCTTGTTCTTCCAACCGGTGCTCATCCTGTGGGCCTTGTGGTCCACCGGAATCCCCCGACGCTGACGCGGCCGGCGCCGGAGGGTGGACCGGTGTCCGTCACTCCGGCGCGACCCGCACGAGCATCTTCCGAAGTTCTTCCTTCGAGCATGCCGATGAACGCCTCCGGGGCGTTCTCGAGTCCGTCGACGATGTCCTCGCGATACTTGAGCTTTCCATCGCGGACCCATGCAGAGGCCTCACGTAGGAAGTCGCCGTACATCTCCTTCACGAACTCGCTCTGGATGAAACCGCGGATCGTGAGGCTCTTGGTGAGGATCGAATTGAACAGTCCCGGAAGGCGGTCCGTGCGGTTCAGATCCGCGCCGTTGTACTGCGCGACCAGGCCGCACACCGGGATCCGCGCATAGGTGTTGAGCAAGGGCCACACCGCTTCCTGGACGGGGCCGCCGACGTTCTCGAAGTACACGTCGATGCCGTCGGGCACCGCCTCCGCCAGCTTGTCGGGGAAGTTCGGGTCGCGGTGGTCGATCGCCGCGTCGAAACCGAACTCCTCGATCAGTGCGCGGCACTTCTCCGGTCCGCCGGCGATACCGACCGCGCGGGCGCCTTCAGCTTCGCGATCTGCCCACGGCCGATCCCACCGGCCCGGTGGCGGCAGCGACCACAACGGTCTCGCCCTCCTTCGGCTGCCCGATCTTCAGGAGTCCGGAATAGGCTGTGAAGCCGGGCATTCCGAGCACGCCCACCGCGGTGGAGATCGGCGCGGCCTGCGGATCGAGCTTGCGCACGGTGGAGCCGTCGAGGACGGCGTGCGACTGCCAGCCGGCTCCGGCCAGGACGTAATCGCCCGGCTCGAGACCGTCGTACCGCGATTCGACGACCTGGCACACCGTTCCGGCGACCATCACGTCCCCGAGTTCGACGTGCGCGGCATACGACTTCGCGGTGCTCATCCGACCGCGCATGTACGGGTCGAGGGACAGGTAGACGACGCGCAGGTGGATCTGGCCGTCGCCGACCTCCGGCAGATCCACCGTCTCGAAACGGAAGTTGTCGGCGGTGGGCGCCCCCTCCGGACGCGACGCGAGAACGATGCGGGTGCTCTGACTCGTGGTGGCTTCACTCATGCCGACAGTGTGCCGCACGCGCAGGTGTCCTGAACGCTGCGCGCGGGCACTCCGGCAGGCACGATGTCGGGCCGGAGAGTCTCTCGGTCAGGCGCTGCGCTGTACCTGTCCGCGAGGCACCTGGTAGTTCGAGAACAGCTGCGAGTGGATGACCTCGGTGAAGGACGGTCCGTCCTGCTCTGTCCGGGCAGGACGGCGAGTGGACGAAGCGGTGCGCGAGGCACCCATCTGCGACGTGGAGCGGATCGCCATGTCGATCTCCTCTCGGAAGGCGGGGAGAGGTGCCACCGGCACCGTACAGAAGGTGCAAATCGGGTGAGCGACCCTTGGGAGATACATATACCCCGTCGATGCCCGATATGCACCTGTCGATTTCGGCGCGCCACACACCGCCCCGCCGGGAGCCTCGGGAAGCTACCCCTCGACCTCGTGGCCGTCGGAGGCGGGAAGCACCCGGATCGGCACGCTCGTGGCCGAGTTCGATGCCCCCACCCGACCGATCGGCGTCGCGGCCGGATCACAGGCCCGCACGGTGATCGTGCGAGAACCTCCGGGAGGCAGGTGGAACCAGGAATCCTCCAGGTCACCGCCGTTGACGTCGAGGTGCACGTACTGCGCCGCACCCTCGGTTCGCACCTCCACGCTCCACCCGTCCGGGACGGGTCGAGCGGTCGCCGTGAGACCGATTCCGCGCTCGACGGGCCGTGCCGGACCGCCCACGAGATGCACCGACTCCGCCAGCACCGCACCGGCGTGATCCACCAACCGGGCGGTCGCCGTGTCGAAAGTGCGCGGCCCGAATCGATACGCAAAATTGACATCGGTGAAACCGCCCGTCACCGATGCCCACGAGATCACCCGGGTCTCGTGCGGGGCGAGATGCAGCGGCACGGACACGTCCACCGGTACCGCACCCGAGGGGGTGTGGGCCTGCAACTGCAGCGTGACGTCGAGAACGTCGGCGGTGTCGTTGATGGCGTCCACACGCAGGCCGTCGAGGCCGTCGTCGGTGAGGAGGACGGTGACGGGCGCGAACACCCGGGCCAGCACCCACCACGGAGCCTTCGGGTTCCCGTCGGCGTCGAGCACGCCCCATCCGGCACCCGGCTGCAGGTCGCGGGCGGACAGGATCAGGGCACCGCAACATCCTGATCCGGACCGTCGCCAGTACTGCAGCACCTCGGTGAACGCTTCGCAGATCGCCACCCGCCCGAGCGCGAGATACCGCGCGGGGTCGGACCACCGCACCTCGGCGGGGTCGACCCCGAAGAGCGTGCGCACATAGTGGTCTCGTACGTCCTCGAAGTCCCACGACGCGCCGTTGTCGCGCGGCACAACCGACTTCCACCGCGGATGGTGACCGGCGACATTCACACTGCCGAACGCAGTCTCGATCGCCGTGTCGGAGGGTGGAATCGAGAAAGCGAGGCATTCGGCGGCGAAGCGCACGCCGGCAGCGCGCACATCGGCGAGAGGACGACGGTAACCCCCGACACCGAAGTAGTGCGCCACACCCGAACCCACCGCGATCGACAGTGCGTCGCTACCCGGGGGTGCGGACGGTGACGACGACACCCACACCGTGCCCGGTAACTCGCGGTCGACGATCGCAGGCAACCAGTCGTCGAGTGCCGGGATGGATGTCTCCGTCAGACCGAGCATGGCCGGTTGCTGCTCGGTCTCGCTGCCTCCGCACATCACGACGGGTGCCGGGTTTCCGCCCCATCGGCGCGCCAGTGCACGGACCTCGTCCTCGAGCAGCGAGCGGAAGTGCGGGTCGTCGGGTGGATCGGTCGTGGCGAGCATGACGTCCTGCCACACCATGATGCCCAGTTCGGCACACGCCGAGTAGAACTCGTCGTCCTCGTAGACCATCGTGCCGGGGATGCGGATCGTGTCCACGCCCGCCGACACGCAGCGTTCGAGGATGCGCCGGGTTCCGGCCGAGTCGTTCAAGGTGATCGGGTCGGTCGGTGTCCACACCAGTCCGCGGCAGAAGATGTCGACGTCGTTGATCCGCAGGCCGAATCCGTCGCCCGAAATTTGCTCCACCGATCGGAAACCGATAGTGCCCGGTTCCATCCGATGCCCGTCCAAGAGGATGTGTGCCGCGTACAGGTTCGGGTCGCCGTAGGTATGCGGCCACCACCGCTGCACCTCGGGGAGCGTCACCTGCATCCGCACGCGCGCTGTCCCGTCGGGCCCGTATTCGGGCCGGGCGTGCGCCGCCGCCCCGCCGATCTCCACAGCGACCTCGGAGACGACGGCTCCTGCCAGCACGAGATCGACGTCGACGATCCCGTCGGATCCGCGTACACGCGTTCGTATCCCGCGTCCCAGCACGACGGGTTCGCCGGAATCGACGAGACGAACAGGGCGCCACGGTCCGACCGGTGCCGGAGCTCCCGCGTAGACCGGGGCGCGCCCGAGCATCGTGGTGCGGAACCACCGCAATCCCTGGGCCGATACGAGCGACGAGCGCCACCGTCCGCGCGGCCGACGCTTGCGGAGTGCAGCCTCGAGCGAGGCACACCGATCGCGATCCGCGTAGTCGACGGCAGGCGGTCGAGGACGACGGTCAGCGGCGCGAACATCGATTCCGACGTCGCGACGCATGTCCCGTCGACCCATACCTCCGCGAGGGTCGCGAGCCCGTCGAAGGTCAGATGCCACGGTCCGTCGCCGGACACCTCGACGTCGGTGACGAACCACCAGTCGTCGCTGTCGGGTGACGACGCCCGGGCCGCCGCGACTCCGTCGGTCTCCCGAATCGCGCCTGCCGCCGTCCCGGGTATGCGGACCGGCAACCAACAATCGTCCTCCGGAAGGTCGCCGGGATGCTCGACCGACCCAGGAGCGATAGGGAGACACCGCCATCGCGCATCGTGCAGGAGATCCATACGAGTCGAGTCCCGTCACCGCACCCCGGCGGCGCGGACGACGGTCGCCATGGCGTCCTCCCAGCGTCGGCCATCGCCGTCAACTGGTCGCCGGGATCGACGCTGCGGCCACGTGCCGCACGCGCCATCCGGAACTGCACGCTCTTGGCACCCTCGGCGACCGCGCGGAATCCGTCGGCTGCGGCGGCCGCACCGGGATATCCGCGACGGTCCATGTAGACGCTCACGTCCGCGGCGAGTTCGGCCGTGGCACCGCACTGGCGGAGCACCCCGAACGTCCACGGATGGAAGACGTCCATCCCGCCGGTGCGGATCGAGTCGATGTCGGCGAGCACCCGCTTCCCGAGTTCGCGCACCGGATTCGAGTCCGCACGCATGCGCAGATGCCGGAACACCATCGTGTCGAAGGCATCACGCTGCGGTTGGGCCGCGTCGAGGCGCACCTGTTCGAGATAGGGAGGCCAGGTGGGCACCGGTTCGTCGAGGCCGAACACTCCGCGGAAGTCCTCACCGGTGAGGACGTGATAGCCGCTGTTGTGGAAGTACTCGAGCGTCTCGGTGTCGCGGTCGATGACGTTGGGCACGATCGTCGTCTTCGAACGACTCTCCCGGTATCCGGTGCCCTCGGTGTCGGGCAGCCAGAAGGCGTCCACCTCGATCGTCGACAACAGACCGGCGGCGGCGTTGTCCTCGAGGTGATCCACCGGACGGCGCCAGACGTTCATCTCCGCGACGTCGATCCCGTACAGCGCCAACAGGTCCTCGGGACGGAACTTGAGGAAGGTCCACTGGGCGCCGTCGAACCGCGCCGAGAACGCGCACGCGGCCGCGGGGACCGGATCGTGGCCGAGCGAATGCAGCACCTCGACCCACAGGTCGACATAGCAGTTGGTCTCGGTCCAGATCCGGTCGGCAGCGTGCACGAAGTGCGGTGAGTACCCGTCGACGCGGACGTCGATGAGCCGATCGCTCACGGGAACAGCCTGTCGCGTACCGAAGCGGGCCAGCGGTCGACGTCGAGCCCGTGGGTCCGCAGCAGTGCCAGGGCGATCCGCTCCATGCCGAATCCGACGCACGCGCTGTGCGCGACTTCGCCGTCGGCGGTGCGGATCTCGAAGGTCTCGCCGAAGTGCTCGCGATGGCAGTTGCACGAGACCACGGCGGTGCCGTCGTCGAGGTCGCCGTAGAGCCGGACGGTCAGCTCGGTCTTGAGGTTCTCGGTGCGCTGGTTGACGGCCAGCATGCGCCCGGCCCGTCCGAAGAAAGGATCGTTGGCGGGCACGGCGGTCGCGTCGAGACCCAGAGAGCCGAGCACCTCGAGTCCTCGCTCCACCCAGAAATCACGATGCTGCGCAGCATCGTTCTCGGTGCCGATGCGCACGAACTCGTGCATGCGGAAGGCCTGCATGCGAGCGGGGTCGACGGCAGGTTCGTGCCGGAAGCAGTAACCGAGGACGTCGAGCAGTTCGCCACCCTCGCGCAGCGTGCCGGTGTACCGCGAGTAAGCGGGATGACATGCGGCGGAGACGAGCACGGTGTCGGCGGGTTCGAGCCACGGATCCCACGCCTCTCCCCGCGACCGCGCGGCGAGCAGTTCGGCGTGCTCGGCGTTGCTGCCCGCGAAGGTGTTCACCGCTCCGGTCAGGTGCGGGAAGGAGGCGATGTAGTCGGTGCGCTCGAAGCTCGTCCGCGGAAAGACCGGAGGGAAACGCAGGCGCGTGGCCGCCCGGCCCGGACCCGCCGCGACCACCACGCGGTCGATGCCGTCGACGATGTCCTCGAAGACACCCGAGCGTCCGTAGAGGCCGGGAACACCGGTCTCCACGAGCAGTTCGGCCTCGAGCAGCTGCTGCTGGAAGTCGAGGCGGGCGCGCTCGAGTTCGGACAGCTCGTCGGTTGCGGCGCTGGTAATGGCTGTACTTGTCACAGCGTCCCCCGGTAGGCGATCGACAACTGGGCCGAGTTGTTCATGATGCGGTCGTTGTTGACCATCACGGCGGCGCCGTGCGCGTCGCGCAGGTGGCGGCCGAGCGAGTACTGCGAATCCTCGCGGTATCCGGCGATCCCGCAGATGAGCATCGCGCGGTTCACCAGATCCACGACGAGCGTGGACGCGGTGACCTTGAGGTTGTTCATGGCGAGCGAGAAACCCATGCTCGACATCGATTCCTCCTGCGCCGACGCGGCTGCGTCGAACCGGGCGGCGGACCCGGCGACGAGATCGGAGAACTGCTGGTGCACGGCGGCTGCTTCGGCGAGTCGCAGCGCACCGGGCGGGGTGACCCCCGGGCTGCGGCGGGCCGCCGACCGCACGAACGAGCGGGCCTTCTCCATCGCCGCGTCGGCGATTCCGAGCCACACCGCCGACCACACACTGTGCGAGACGGGAAGCATGGTGCGCGACGAGATCTCGGCGTAGGCCGTGCCGACGACGAGATCGGCGGACGTCGTGGCAGTGAGGACGAATCCGGGACTGCAGGTGCCGCGGAGTCCGAGGGTGTCCCAGCTGCCGGTGGGTTCGAGGTTCACGTCGTCGCGTCGGCATACGACGAGCACCTGGTCGCTGGGCGGGCTGTCGGCGGTGCGACGCGCGGTCACCAGGATCGCGTCGGCGTATTCGCCGTACGAGATGACCGGTGCGTTCTTCGTCAGGGTGACGGTGTCGCCGTCGCGGGCCACGGCGCAGACGCTGCTGCGCACGTCGCCGCCGGTGCCGAGTTCGGTGGTCGCCGAAGCGATCAGGTAGTCATTCGCCACCGCTTCGGCGACGAAGGCCGCCACACCCGGGGTGGAGTGATGCACCAGCGACAGGATCTGCGTCTGGTGCATTGCGAAGATCATCGCGGTGGAGGCGCAGTACCGGCCGAGGATGCGGGCGACGGCGCACAGCTCACCGAGGGACGCTCCCTCCCCGCCTGATCGACAGGGACGGCGCAGTTCAGCAGCTTGTGGGCGCGCAGCGCGTCGACGGCCTCGTGCGGAAAGCGTCCTTCACGATCCACCTCGGCGGCCGCGGGGCCGGCGCTCTCGCGTCCGACGAGTTCGGCACGGGCGAGCAGCGACAGCCCGGCATGCTCCGCGACGGTGAGGGGCGCGGACGGGGACGTCACGCGACGCCCAGTTCCGTCAACGCCGACCTGATGGCGCCGACGCTCGCGAAGGTGCTCTTGCGCAGCAGTTCGTCGGGGAATTCGACGTCGAAGGCGTCCTCGAGGGCGAGCATCACGTTCACGCTGGCGTGCGATGTCAGGCCGAGCTCGTAGAGGTCGGCGGCGGGATCGAGCGCCGTGCTGTCGACCGACAGCTTCGCGTGCTCACCGAGGACCCTTGCGGATCACCTGTTCCGTCATGGATGTTCGCCAGTTTCTGCTTCGTCGACGCGGGTCGCCACGACCGTCGCGATGGCGTATTCGAGCTCGTGGGAAATCGAGACCTGAATGTCGGTCACCTGTTCATCTCGCGCCAGGGTGGCCGCGTTACCGGCCAGTACGACAGTGCATCCGCCCCAGTCCGCGCGGCGGATCTCGATGGCCCGCCAGGGAACTGCGTGCTCACGCGGACGCAGGACCTTCATGACGGCCTCCTTCGCGGCGAAGCGTGCCGCGAGGCGTTGGGCGCGACCCGATCCGGTGCACATCTCCAGCTCGTGCGGGGTGAACACGCGCTGCAGGTAGCGGTCGCCGAACCGGTCGATGCTCGACGCGATGTCGCGGACGGTGACGACATCGCAGCCGACGCGTGTCGTCGCGACGCGGGGGCCGCTGTCATCGTTCATGGGTCACTCCTCGGGATGCGCTGCACACGCTAGCCGCAGGTCGGCGGATCTACACCACTCGAACGTCTCTGGCTTGCAGGACATCCCGGAAATCACCCCGGCTTTCACCCGCCGGTCGCAGCAGTGCGCGCGGTGAATCGGGACTCGCTACCGCAACATGCCGCGTCGATCCCGGTTCGGCGCGCGAACGACGAAAGGCCCCGACCGGGCGGTCGGAGCCTTTCGGGGGTCTGTAGTTATGCGGACGTCCGCACGGGTTCCTTGTCGCTCTCCGGCTCGTCCTTCGCTGCCGACTCCTTCTCCACAGCGGGCACCGGGACGGTGTCCTGCGCGTAGTAGAAGTGCGGGCGACGGTGTCCGAGGAAGGAACCGCACCAGGACATGACCGCGATGTACCGGTTGCGGAATCCGACCAGGTAGACGAGGTGGACGGCGAGCCACAGCACCCAGGCGATGAAGCCGGTGAGCTCGATCTTCCCGACCCGCGTGATGGCGCGGAACCGGTTGATGATCGCCATGCTGCCCTTGTCCTTGTACTGGAACGGGGTGCCCATCGCGACCTTGCCGGTGATCATCTTCGCGACGTGGCGGCCACCCTGCATGGCGAACGGCGACTGCGCCGGCAGGTTGTCGAGGGTGACCATGTCGCCGATGGCGAAGATGTTGTCGCTGCGGCCGACGGTGAAGTCGGGGTCGACGAGCAGGCGTCCGCCGCGGACCGTCTCGCAGCCGGTGCGCTCGGCGAGCACGTCGGCGAAGTCGTTGGCCTGGATTCCGGCCGACCAGATGATGGTCTCCGCGGTGAGGCGGCGGGTCTCCTCGGTCGTGGGCGTGGTGAGCATGGCACCGTGCTCGTCGATGTCGGTGACCATCGTCCCGAGGACGACGTCGACGCCGCTCTTCTCGAGCGACTCCTTGGAGTACTCGCTGAGCTTGCCGCCGAACGGGGGCAGCACCTTGTCGGCGCCCTCGACGAGCGTGACGGTGACGTCGTCGGCGCGGATGTTGCCGATGTTCTCGGCGAAGTAGCGCTGCGCGAGTTCCTTGATCTGTCCCGCGAGTTCGACGCCCGTCGGGCCGGCACCCACGACGATGAAGCTGAGAAGATTCTTCCGACGCTCCGCATCGGTGGTGACGTGTGCTTCCTCGAAGCAGCGCACGATCTGGCGACGCAGCTTCTCGGCGTCCTCGACCGTCTTCAGCGCGTACGTCAGGTCCGCGAACTCGTCGCGTCCGAAATACGCCTGGCGCGCGCCGGTCGCGGCGACGAGGTACTTGAAGCCGAGGCGGAGACGCTGGCCGCCGGCCTCGTAGACGACCGTGTTCTCCTCGGGGAGCACGTCCACGACGCGGCCCAGGCGGACGTCGGCATTGGGGTACTCGGCCAGGATCGCACGCACGGAGGGGGCGATCTCACCGGGCGAGAGGACACCGGTCGCAACCTGGTAGAGCAGAGGCTGGAAAAGATGCTCGGTGGTCTCCGAGATGAGAACGAAGGGCGTGCCGGCCTTGGCGAGCTTCTTGGCGGTGGCCAATGCTCCGAAGCCGGAACCCACGATGACTACATCTGTCCGATCGACCAGGGTCACTGTGTCCGCATCGTCCATGCTGTCGTAAACCTCCACGTACTTGTCATCTCCGTTGATGTATGACTCCCAAGTAGGTACGAAGGACCCTCGGTCTCCACTAACCTGGGATATTCGAAAAACTGTTATCTGTTTCGCTCATAAATCCAGATGACACGTTCCCGGGAGGAGACATGGATTTCCGTCAGTTGCGCTACTTCTTCGCCGTCGGCGAGGAGGGCAGCTTCTCCCGTGCTGCCCAGCGCTGCTTCATCTCGCAGTCGGCGATCAGCCATCAGATCGCGAAGCTCGAGCACGAACTGGGCACCACCCTGTTCGACCGTACGACCCGCTCGGTCAAGCTCACCTCGGCCGGCCAACGCCTGATGCCGATCGCCGCCGAAGTGCTCAGTCTCGAAGCGAAGGCCCTGGAAGTGGGCCACGAACCGCGGGAGAGCATCCGCATCACGGCGAACATGAGCTTCGCGTCGCAGAGCCTCGACGCCATCTCGAGCGTCCGCGAGCGTCACCCCAAGATCGACGTGGAGTTCGTCATCAAGGACTTCACCGACCGCGTCAACGCCGTCGCGTCCGGGGATGCCGATCTCGCGCTCATCCGCGGCGACGTCGACCGCCCGGGGCTCGAGACGATCCGTCTCGGCATCGAAGAGCTCGTCATCGTCACGTCGAGCGAGCACCCGCTGTCGGCTTTCTCCACCGTCGATCTCGGCGACCTCGCCCACTACCCGCTGCTGCTGCCGCCGCGCGGCAACCAGGTGTTGTTGCACCGCGTGGTCGAGGACGCCTTCGTCGAGGTCGGTCGTCGCGTGCGCCTCGGGCCTCCGATCGCGAGCGACCACACCGCGACTCTCGAGGTGCTCACCAACCCGAGGGCGTGGACCGTGCTCTACGCCGGCACCGCGGCCGACACACCCCGCAAGGGGCTGAAATTCATGCGCGAGATCCACCACCGGCTGCAGGTGCCGGTGTGCGGGGTGGTGCGGAGCAACGCGACGCCCAATCCCGAACTCGAGTTCCTCATGCGGGCGCTCGCGCATTCGATCGTGCCGCCGACGGACAGCACGCCGTGATCAGACCACCGACGTCGGAGCGCGAAACGGTCATCGGTGCGCGCAATTCCGCGCTCCGCTGACCAGTTCGCGCGTCGCTGCGGTCCCGGGCGACTCAGTTACGCGGCGACAGCTTGTCGAGGAGTTCGAGGCCCTGGCGTGCCCACGCGATCTCGGCCTCGCCCCGGCCGATGAGACCGTCGTACGCGAACGCCTTGAACGCGATGATCCGCTCGTGGTCCTCGGCCGGATACTTCTGCACGCGTCTCGCGATGGTCGCGTTGCTGAGGTCGAGGATCGCGTCGCGCACCGTGGTCCACTGGGCGATCTGTTCGGTGTAGTGGTCGATGTGCCGTTGCAGGCACTCGCGAGCACTGCGCGGGTCGGCCCATTCGAAGTAGGCCGCGCGCATGTGGGCGGCGTCGCGCACCGGGGCGTAGTCCAGCGGGGTGGACATCCACTCGCGGAAGGCCCGGATGCCTCCTCGGTGATCGAGTACCGGGTCTTGGTGCTGTTGGGACCCCAGCGCACCTGTTCGCCCTCGACGAGGCCCTCGCGCTCCATCCGGCGTAGTTCGGGGTAGATCTGCGAGTCGGGTGCATGCCAGACGTGCCCGACCGACCCGCCGAACCGTTTCGCCGCGTCGTAGCCGGTCAGAGGCTCGGCGGTGAGCAATGCGAGCAGCGCGTATCGCAGGCTCATGGACCACCACCTTTCCCCGGGCGAGTATTCCACCCTTGCGAATAACTATATCGATAGATAGTCTGTGCTCCAGCTCACCAACTATCTATGTAGATAGTTATTTCACCTTCAGTGTTCGGAGGATCCGACATGACCGATCTCGGCCCCACCGGGGCGACCGCGAAGAACATGGCCTACCCGCTCGACGCCTGGTACGTCGTCGCCTGGGATCACGAGGTGGGTCGCCGCGAGATCCTCGCCCGCACCATCGCCGGCAAGCCGATGGCCCTCTACCGCACCGAAGAAGGCCGTCCCGTCGCCCTCGCCGACGCCTGCTGGCACCGCCTGGCGCCACTGTCGATGGGCAAGCTCATCGGTAGCGAGGGCATCCAGTGCCCCTACCACGGTCTGCAGTACAACTCCGCAGGTCGCTGCACGCACATGCCCGCCCAGCAGACGATCAATCCGTCCGCGATGGTGGCGTCCTATCCCGTCGTCGAGCGGCACCGCTTCGTGTGGGTCTGGCCGGGCGATCCGACGCAGGCCGATCCCGATCTCGTCCCGGACATGTTCCAGATGGACTCCCCCGACTGGGCGGGCGACGGACGCACGATCGACGTGCAGGCCAACTACCAGCTCGTCCTCGACAACCTCATGGACCTCACCCACGAGGAGTTCGTACACTCGTCGTCCATCGGCCAGGACGAACTGAGCGAGTCCGACTTCGTCGTCACCCACGACGACCGCACCGTCACGGTCACCCGCTGGATGCACGACATCGACGCACCGCCGTTCTGGCTGAAGAACATGCGCGACAAGTTCCCCGGCTTCGAGGGCAAGGTCGACCGCTGGCAGATCATCGAGTTCCAGGCACCGTCCACGATCCGCATCGATGTCGGTGTGGCCAAGGCCGGAACCGGTGCCCCCGAGGCGACCGCAGCCAGGGCGTCAACGGCTTCGTCATGAACACGATCTCGCCCGTCGACGAGCGCACTGCCCTGTATTTCTGGGCGTTCATGCGCAACTACCGTCTCGACAGCCAGCTCATCACCACGCAGCTGCGCGACGGTGTGCACGGCGTGTTCGGTGAGGACGAGGCGATGATCACCGCGCAGCAGAAGGCCATCGAGGCGAACCCGGATCACGAGTTCTACAACCTCAACATCGACGCCGGCGGTATGTGGGTGCGACGCCTGATCCAGCGCATGGTCGAAGCGGAGCGGAACCTCACCTCGACCACCGCCGTTCCCGAGGGAGCCCACTGACATGAGCAACAACCAGATCCGTTGGCAGCGAGCCCGAGTCGTGAGTGCCGAGCGGGCCGCCGATTCGATCGCCGAGATCACCCTCGCGGCCGACACCGCCCACCGCGTCGAACCCGGCGCCCACATCGACGTGCGTCTCCCCTCGGGCGACACGCGTTCGTACTCCCTCGCCGCGGGTGGTCCGGACGGTCGCCTCACACTCGGCGTCCACCGCTCCCCCACCTCGCGCGGTGGTTCCGAGTACATGCACTCGCTGCGCCCCGGCGACGAACTCGAGATCACCGAGCCTCTCCAGAACTTCCCGCTGCGGGTCGGCGCACCGCGATATGTCCTGCTCGCCGGTGGCATCGGCATCACCGCGGTCCGCGCGATGGGGGCCGTGCTCCGCCGCCTCGGTGCCGACTACCGCTTCGTGTATGTCGGTCGCAGTCGCTCCGCGATGGCCTTCCTGTCCGAACTCGAAGCCCTCCACGGCGACCGTCTCGACGTCCACATCGACGACGAGGGAACGGGATTGGACGTCGCCGCGCTCGTCGACGGCGTCGATCACGGCACCGAGCTGTACATGTGCGGCCCGATCCGCCTCATGGACGCCGTGCGGCGCCGGTGGCACGACCGCGACCTGCCGATGCCGAATCTCCGCTACGAGACCTTCGGCAACAGTGGATGGTTCGATGCCGAGGAGTTCACGGTCACCGTGCCCGAACTCGACGTCACCACCACCGTCGGCTCCGACGAATCGATGCTCGACGCCCTTCGGCGTGCCGGTGTCGACATGATGTTCGACTGCCGCAAGGGCGAATGCGGCCTGTGCGAGGTCTCCGTCGCCTCGCTCGACGGTCGCGTCGACCACCGCGATGTCTTCTTCAGCGAGGAGCAGAAGCGCTCCTCGCGTCGGATGTGCGCCTGCGTGTCCCGCGTGGTGCGCGATTCGGCGTCGCCCCGATCGACGACGGGTGTCGTCACGCTCGACCTTCCCTGACCACCGCGCATTTCACACCACGAGGAAACACGATGGATCTTCGCGCACGCATCGACGCCTCGCCGATGCATCCCTACCAATGGATGGTCGTCGCCCTGTGCGTCGTGCTGAACATCCTCGACGGGTTCGACGTCATGGCCCTGGCGTTCACCGCCAAGAGCATCGGCAGCGACTTCGGCCTCGGCGGATCGGAACTCGGCGTGCTGCTCAGCGCGGGTCTGATCGGCATGGCCGTCGGTGCTCTCGCTCTCGCCCCGATGGCGGACCGGATCGGCCGACGGCCCCTGATCCTCATGTCGGTCGCGCTCGCCACCGCCGGCATGGGCCTGTCCGCGAGCGCGGATCGGCGTGGGAACTCGGCATCTGGCGGGTCATCACCGGACTCGGCATCGGCGGCGTCCTCGCCTGCACCACCGTGATCGCGAGCGAATACTCGTCGGCCCGCTGGCGTGGTCTGGCCATCAGCATCTACACCGCCGGATACGGCGTCGGTGCCACGATCGGTGGTATGGCCGCCGTCGGTCTGCAGAGCGAATACGGTTGGCGCGCAGTCTTCGTCACCGGCGCCGGCCTCACCGGCCTGGTGCTCGCTCTCCTCGTCTTCCTGCTGCCCGAATCCCTCGATTTCCTCACCAGCCGGGGACGCGCAGGCGATCTCGACCGGGTCAACAGCATCGCGCGACGCATCGGCCAGAGCCCCGTCTCCGAGCTCACCCGCTCCGGTGACAAGGCGGCACCGCGGGCAGGACGGATCTCGGATCTGTTCTCCGGGAGCAACACCCGTTCGACGGTGCTGCTCTGGGCGGCCTTCTTCGCCACCATGTTCGGCTTCTACTTCGTCAACTCGTGGACGCCGTCGCTGCTGGAGACCGCCGGTCTCACGAAGGACCAGAGCGCCACGGCGGGCATGATGCTCACCCTCGGCGGCACCGTCGGGTCGGTGCTCTTCGGAGTGTTCGCCAGCCGATGGGCCACCCGATCGGTCCTGCTCACCTTCACCATCGCCGCCGCCGCGACCATGACCGTCTTCATCATGTCGATCTCGACCCTGATGCTGGCGTTCGCGCTCGGCATCCTGATCGGCGGACTCATCAACGGGTGCATCGCCGGTCTGTACACCCTCGCGCCGTCCCTCTACGGACCGCAGGTGCGGGCCACCGGCGTCGGTTCCGCCATCGGTATCGGCCGAGCGGGTGCCATCCTCGCACCGACCGCGGCCGGTGTGCTCCTCGATGCGGGATGGACGCCCGAACAGCTCTACTTCGGAGTGGCCGGGGTTGTCGTGCTCGCCGCGGTGGCACTGTTCGCGCTGCCGCCCGGCACGCTCGGCGGACGCTCGTCAGAGCCGGTGCCCGCCGCCGTCTCCACAGAGTCGCAGAGCTGACCGACGGCCAGGAATCAGAGCGCGAAGTGGTCATCGGAGCGCGCAATTCCGCGCTCCGATGACCACTTCGCGCGTCGCTGCGGTGGTCCCTGCGGTGAACAACTCCGCGGCACCCGGACGCTCATGTCTTCGGTCCCTTTCGGGTGCACTCCTTCGGGGCGAGCCCAGAGCCAGGTGCGGCCAGTGGGCGATGTCGCGTCGCATCTGCCGGTCGTGGGTGGCCACGGCGACCGCAGCGTCGGTCGCCCCCAGGCGTCGGTCAACTCATCCACCAACGTGATCGACAGGTGGTTGGTGGGCTCGTCGAGCAGCAGTACGTGCGGTCGCGCGGCGAGCACCATCGCCAGGTCGAGGCGTCGTTGCTGGCCCATCGACAGGTCGCGGACCCGCTTGCCGAGGTCGCGTTCGGTGAACAGTCCGAGTTCGTCGAGCTCGACGGCTCCCTGGTCGGGGACGAGCCCGGCGACGATCAGTTCGCCGACGTGCGCGTCGTAGACCTGCTGTACCCGCGCCGCCGACGGTGCCGGCGACTCCTGGGCGAGCCGCCCGATCCGCACGACGGAATCGCTCTCGCGGGTTCCCGCCGTCGGTTCGACCTCACCGGCGAGCACTGCGAGCAGCGTCGACTTGCCGGCGCCGTTGGGTCCGGTGATGACGAGCCGCGAACCGGCGAGGACGGCCAGGCTGACCGGACGGTCGAGCCGGCCGCGCACCATGACGTCCTCGACGCGCACCAACGGTGTGTCCGGGTCGATCCCGTCGGCCTCCGCACCGAGCGCCGGCATCGAGAACTGCAGCGGCGGTACCGGTACGCCACCGCGTGGTCGTCCAGCGCTTCCTGACGGCGGTGCACCGACTGCACGAGCGCCGGCGCACGGGTGGCACGCTGGTGCTTGCCGGTGCCCTTCTCCGGCCGCCAGCCGGTGACGAGCCGATCCTGCGCGGATTCGAGATCGGACTCCAGCCGGGCCCGCTCGGCCTGCTCCCGGGCGTATTCGCTGACCCAGCGGGCGTATTCGGCCTCGCGTCCCGTCCGGAAGCCGGCATATCCCCCGCCGTACAGGCGCGGACGACCGTCGCGGCTCGGGTTCAGGTCGAGGATCGACGTGGCGACATCGGTCAGCAGGGCGCGGTCGTGGCTGACGAGGATCACGCCGCTGCGGGTCTGCTGCAGGCGTTCGGTGAGATAGTCGAGTCCCGACGCGTCGAGATGGTTGGTCGGCTCGTCGAGCAGCAGGAAATCGTGTTCGGCGCCGAGCAGTGCGGCCAGGCGCACACGGTAGCGCTGCCCGACCGACATCTCCGCCAAAGGTCGCGAACGGTCGGTGACGGCGCCGAGCGCTTCGAGGGCGGTGTCGACCCGGCGGTCGGCGTCCCACGCGTCGAGTTGCTCGGCGATCTCCAGGCGTCCGCGTACGCGTCGGC
>LATQ01000577.1 GCA_001017865.1 Rhodococcus sp. IITR03 | reverse complement strand
TTTCAGAGGGCGGTGTCCAGCATCGTGCGCCGCCGACGGTCAGAGCGGCTTGTCGACGCCTCCCATGCGGGTCGCGCGCGGCCTCCCGCGACGATCACGGCTTCGACGTGGGTGAGCGTGCTCATGTCTTCATGCTGCCTCATCCGCTCCGCTCGTGATCGCCTGAGTCCGGCGGGAACCGGTGCCGTGCCCGGGTGAGATCGATCCGGTCGCCGGAGATCGGGACACCTTCGAGTTCGAGGCGTGCGAGTTGCCGGCGTGCGAGGTGCGCGGCCGGTCGCCCGGAGGCGGGGACCACGCGGTGCCACGGCAGGTCCGCGGAATCGGTCCGCATGATCCAGCCGACGGTGCGTGCACTCGACAGGCCCGCGGCACCGGCGATGTCGCCGTAGGTCACGACCCGGCCCGCGGGCACGGAGGCCACGAGTTCGCGGACCCGCTCGATCTGCTCGTCCGTGGTGACCACCGGCTACACCATCCGGGCCACGAGTTCGGCGGTCTCGGCGGGACGGGCCTGGTCGATCATGTGGTCGCAGTCGAATTCGAGCAGGGTCAGGTCGTCGCCGAGTCGTTCCGCGAGGTCGCGACGGAAATTCGCCGTGGTGTACGGGGGCTGCACCTTCCCGGCCCGTACGAAGATCGTCGGGATACCGGCCGGCGGCAGGACGGGTCCGCGGGCCAGTTCGCCCCACGAGGTCACCAGCGCCGGTACGCAGATCCGCCAGTTGACGCGCCCCGAGTCGAGTTCGACGAGGTGCTCGGCGATCTCCTCGTCGAGCAGTTCGGGTGCCACCTCGCCCCAGTCGCCGTGGACCTTCTCGGCCCGGGCCTCGGCCTCGTCCGTGTAGTCGGGATTGTGGAGGGTGAGGTCGGCGATCTCGAGCATCCGGTCGGCCGGGAGACCGATCGCCGGATCGAGGAGCACCAGCGCCGCACCCGGTCGGGCACCGCGGCGGCGAGATGCAGCGCGAGGGCACCCCCGAAGGAATGGCCCACCACGGTGACGGGACCGGTGGTGTGCGCGTCCAGCACCGCCGTCAGATCGGCGACGTGCGCCTCGAACGACCACGGGGGAGTCCACGGCGACCGGCCGTGTCCCCGCAGGTCCGGAGCGACGAACCGCAGGTGGGGCAGGTGCCGTTCGGCGAGGTTCCGCCAGCGTCGACCGTGACCGGTGAGTCCGTGCAGGGCGAGGACCTCCGGCCCGTCGTCCGGCCCGAACAGATGGGTGTGCAGAAGCTCCGTGGCACTCACGCCGACCACTATCCCAGTCGGGACCACGCGGTGTGCTCCCGGACGCTGTCGTACCCGTCTGGTGGGATGGGGTCATGCTCGACGTCGATACCGGCACCCCCCACCTGCACCCACCACGGGCGCAGGTCACCGACCTGCCTGCCACCGTCTCGCGCATGTCCGAACCGCAGATCCCCCGATCGCGTCCGTCGCCCGGCCGCGCGCCTGGTACGCAGGTCCGCCGAGGCGCCGGTGGCCCGCGAGTGGCCCGACGACG
>LATQ01000148.1 GCA_001017865.1 Rhodococcus sp. IITR03 | reverse complement strand
GTGGGGCGCGGGCCCGTCCGTCCCACCCTCGGACTACGGGTTGTGGCGATGCCGTCGATGCCGATCACCCGAAGGTGGCGCCGGTGGCGGCCCAGCGCTCGCAGACCGCCGCGTCGTCGAGGATGCGCAGCGCCTCCTCTCCGGTGAGACCGACTGCGACGATCGGCCGACGGGCCGGATGTGACGTCATGACTTGTCGAGTACCTTTCCTGAACCGAGATCGGCGCGCAGCAGGTCGTGAACCTCCGGCGCCCTGTCGGTGTCGTAGAGATCTTCCGTGGGGAACGTGTCGACGAGGCGGCCTCGCGACATCACCCCGATGCGGTCGCACATCCACTCGACGAGACCCAGTCCGTGCCCGATGAACACGCACGTGAGATCGAGTCGCTCCCGCAGATCGAGAACGAGGTCGACGACCCCTGCCTGAGTTGACACGTCGAGGGCGGAAGTCGGTTCGTCAAGGATCAGCAGATCCGGCGACAGGGCCAGTGCCCGTGCCAGGCAGACCCTCTGAGCCTGGCCTCCGGACAGCGAATGCGGATAGCGGTCGGCGAATGCGGCCGGCAGACCGACGAGTTCGAGGACCTCTGCCACCACGTCCGGCATACCGCTCTTATCAGCCACGGTCCTGAAACGCCGTAGCGGACGGGCAATCTGCTCACCCACCGCACGGCGGGATTGAGCGAACCGACGGGATCCTGGAAGACATACTGCAGGCGCGGGCGGACGGCGCGGAGCGTGTCACGGTCGTTGCCCGAGAGCGGATTCCCTCGGAAGTGCACGGTTCCGGAAGTCACATCCAGCAGACCTCCCATGAGCCGGGCCAGCGTGGACTTGCCCGATCCGGATGCACCGATCAACCCGTAGATCTCGCCGGACCGCACCTCGAGCGACACATCGTCGACGGCGACGAACTCCGAACGGCGTGTTCCGGTGCCCCAGCCGCCGACGGTGAAACTGCGCGTGACGTTCTCGAGTTTCAGCATCGGGGGAACCGGATCGGATATCACCGCAACGGGTTCCGTCACCGCCTGGGTGACCGCACCGCCCGACAGCGAGCGGGCACCGCGCCAGTGCGGCAGGGTGTGTCGCTTCCCCAGGCGGGGAACGGCGGCGAGCAGCTGCTTCGTGTAGGGATCGCGGGGCGAGGACAGGACCTCGTCGCGTGTTCCGGACTCCACGACGGCGCCGTTGCGCAGCACCACCACCGAATCCGCGAGGTGCTCCACCACGTCGAAGTCGTGGGTGATGAGCAGCAGCGACGCGCCGGTGGAGGAGGCCACGTCGCGGAGCAGGTCGAGCACCTGCCGCTGCACGATCGTATCGAGCGCGGTGGTCGGCTCGTCGGCGACGAGCAGCGCGGGCTCGGCCAGGCCGGCCAGCGCGAGCACGACGCGCTGCCGCATCCCGCCACTGAGTTCGTGCGGATAGGAGTTCAGCACCCGATCCGGATCGTCGAAGCCGACCCGGCGCAGCCAGTTGGCGGCGAGTTCGCGCCGCGCGGGCGCGACGCGTG
>LATQ01000307.1 GCA_001017865.1 Rhodococcus sp. IITR03 | reverse complement strand
GTCGCGCTGGACGGTCTCGACGACCGGCACGACGCGCCCTGGCCGAACGGGGACCGCGCGACCATCGCCGACAGCTCGCGCGTCCACTCGACCTTCTCCTCGGCGAGGAGCGGGACACCGGCGGCGAGCTGATCGGCGACGACCCTTTCGAGTTCGGCGTGGTCGTCGAGGATCCACACGCCGCGGCCGTCGTAACCGCCGCGTGCAGCCTTGAGCACGTACGGATCGCCGAGCGCGTCGAGGGCGGCGCGGGCGTCCTCGACGGAGGTGATCTCCGCGAACTTCGGCATCGGTGCGCCGAGCTCACCGAGCCGCTTGCGCATCGCGATCTTGTCCTGGGCGTAGATCAGGGCCTGCGGGGGCGGCAGCACGGCGACGCCTTCGCGCTGCAGGACCTCGAGATGTTCGGTCGGAACACCCTCGTGGTCGAACGTGAGTGCGTG
Source organism: Rhodococcus sp. IITR03 (assembly GCA_001017865.1). Next base: position 1,086 of record LATQ01000307.1, on the reverse strand, counting down.
CGCACCGGTCGCGCGCGGCGGAGGGCGTCGAGGTCGTCGTGGCTGCCGAGCACCACGTTCGGGCTGACCTGCGCGGCGGGTTCGTCGGCGCTCCCGGCGAGGACGCGGAGTGTCTGACCGAGCGCGATCGCCGCCTGATGGGTCATCCGCGCGAGCTGTCCACCACCGATCATCGTGACGACCGGCATGCCCGTCGTCAGAGTGCGGGGCGTGTCGGATCTGGGGGACGATTCAGGTCTGCCTGTCACGGCTGTCCATGGTGTCACAGCATGTCGTGACGTCGTTCCGCTGCTCCCCCGCCGAGCGTCGAGGGACCTCTCACCGACCCGCGCGGCGGTGTGGGGATGCCGACATGTGTGGTCGGGTTTCGGAAATTCACCTCTTCGTTTCGTACACTTCTCCAAGTGACAATCGTCGATGAAGCGTTGAGCAGAGTTCCCCAGCCTTTCCGGGGGCTGTTGCTCCGGCATCGCGAATTGATCAAATTCGCCATCGTCGGCGGCACCACCTTCGTGATCGACTCGGCGATCTTCTACACGCTCAAGCTCACAGTTCTGTCCGAGAAGCCGGTGACCGCCAAGATCATCGCCGGTGTCGTCGCGGTGATCTGCTCGTACATCCTCAACCGCGAATGGTCCTTCCGGAATCGCGGCGGTCGCGAGCGCGCCCACGAGGCGTTCCTGTTCTTCTTCGTCAGCGGTATCGGCGTCGTGCTCTCGTTCATCCCGTTGTGGATCTCGAGTTACGTCTTCGACCTGCGCGTACCCGAGGTGAGCCTCGCGACGGAGAACATCGCCGACTTCGTCAGCGCGTACATCATCGGCAACCTGCTGCAGATGATCTTCCGCTTCTACTGCTTCAAGAAGTTCGTCTTCCCGGAGGAGATGGTCCCGGACGCTCCCCTGGGCGAGCCCAGCGAGCAGCTCGACCGCTCCTGAGGGGAAGAAGGTCTAGCGGGGTTCGCGCGTGCCGGTCGGCGTATAGGTGTCCCGATCGCGGGGCGCGCCGAGGAACAGCGCGAACAGTGCCGGCCGCGTCGCTGCAGTTCGAGACGACCGCCGTCGGCCTCCGCGAGGCACGCGCGAG
>LATQ01000103.1 GCA_001017865.1 Rhodococcus sp. IITR03 | reverse complement strand
CTCGCCCAACCCAACGCGACCCGCATGCTGCGCCGGCTCGAACGGCAACTCGGCGCGGTCCTCGTGCGGCGGGGCCGGACGGGTTCGGTGCTCACCCCGGAGGCACGGTGGTCGCGCACTGGGCGCGGGAGGTCCTGGCCGATGCGGAACGCCTCCTCGACGCCGCTGCAGCACTGCGTGTCGAGCAGCAACCCGAACTGGTGGTCGCGGCGTCGATGACGGTCGCCGAACACCTCATCCCGCGGTGGCTCGGCGCCTTCCGCACGCTCCGCGACGACGTCCAGATCCAGTTGCAGGTCCACAACTCGATGCGGGTGTGTGATGTCGTCGCCGAGGGCGGATGCGACGTCGGGTTCGTCGAGGGGCCGACGGTTCCGGAGGGACTGCACAGTGTCGCGGTGGCACGCGACCGCTTGGTCGTGGTCGTCCCGCCGCAGCATCCCTGGGCGCGGCGGCGGCGCCCGCTCACCGTGGCCGAACTCGCGGCGACACCACTGGTCGTCCGTGAGGAGGGTCCGGTACCCGCCGCACCCTCGACCTCGCGTTGCAGGAGTACGACCGGCCGCACCGCTGCTCGAACTCGGGAGCGGAGCCGCGGTCCGCACGAGCGTGCTCGGGGGCACGGGCCCGGCGGTGCTGAGCACCCTCGCGGTGGAGGAGTACCTGGAGTCCGGTCGGCTCGTCGCGGTCGCGGTGGACGGACTCGACCTACAGCGTGTGCTCCGCGCGGTCTGGAGGCCGCCGCGGGCGTTGTCCGGTCCGGCGGGGGAGTTGGTCCGACTGATCACCCGTACCCGCTGACCGGTCCTACGTCCGGCGCCGGGTCACGCGCGCGAGTGCTGCAACGCACCAGCCCCGGCGACCACCACGAGTGCGATACCCGCGAGGGCGAGAGGTTCGACGACCTGCCCCAGCACCAGAGCTCCGGCGAGCGCTGCGGCGGCGGGCTCGAGCGCGATGAGGATCGCGAACACCTTCTTCGGCAGGTCGCGCAGGGCACGGATCTCGAGGGTGTACGGGATCGCCGACGACAGCAGCGCCACGGCGAGTCCTGCGAGCACGAGGTCGGGCCGGAGGAGTTCGGTGCCGGCCGTCGCCGCGCCGAACGGCAGGACGACGACGGCCGCGATCGTCGTGGCCCCGGCCAGCCCTGCAGACCCGGGCAGGGTCGTCGCCATACGTGAGCCGGCGACGATGTACCAGGCCCACCCCGATGCGGCGACCAGCGCGAAGGCGACTCCGAGCGGATCGAGACCGGTGGACAACCCGGCACCGTCGCCGACGCCGAGCAGGACCACCCCGCTCAGCGCGAGCACCACCCACAGAGCGTCGCGCACACGTCGGGACAGGATCGCGGCCAGCCCGAGAGGGCCGAGGAATTCGATGGTGACGGTCGCGGCGAGCGGCAGTCGCGTCAACGCCCCGTAGAACGCCGTGTTCATCAGCGCGAGACTCGCGCCCAGTGTCACCACCGCCCGCCACTGTGCCGGTGTCCACGTCCGCGGCCGGGGCCGGGTGAACGCGCAGAGGATCACGGCC
>LATQ01000107.1 GCA_001017865.1 Rhodococcus sp. IITR03 | reverse complement strand
GGACCGAGACGAGGGCTCGGTGGGGTCGATCGCGAACTCGAGCCGGACGACTCCCCCTTCGAGCTGCGGCTGACCTGGTAGCCGGCCTCCCGGAAGACCGTGATCATGTGCCGGTTCTCGGCGAGGACCTCGGCGACGAAGGTGTGCAGTCCGTTCTCTGCGGCCGCGCCGGCGAGATGTTCGAGCAGGATCGGGCCGAGACCGCGTCCTGGTGGGCGTCGGCGACGGTGAAGGCCACCTCGGCGGAGAGGCCGTCGCCCTCGTGCGAGAGTCCCTCGTACCGCCCGACGGCGATGATCTCGTCACCGAGCACCGCGACGAACGCCACTCGCGACTTGTGGTCGACGACCGTGAAGTTGAACAGGTCCTTCTTCGAGATCGTCGGGTACGGACCGAAGTACCGCAGATAGCGGGTTCGTTCGGACAGCTTGGCGTGGAAGGCGACGATCCCGTCGGCGTCCTCGGGGACGATCGGCCGCAGGTGCACGACACCACCGTCCGAGGCCAGCACGTCGGCGACCCAATGCCGCGGATAGTCGCGGGCGCGCGCCAGCGCCGCCTCGCGCGCGGGGTCGGTCTCCCCCGTCGTCCCGACGCCGTGTGCGGGTGCGGCGCCGCCGCAGACGCGGTGTCGGTGCCCGCCGCGGGATTCTGCCGGTCAGTCACGGGGGTCCTCCGGGTCCAGGCCGAGCAGCGGGAAGGCCGCCCGCCTCGTGGCGATGATCGCCGAATCGATGCGGGTCAGTGCACGGTCCAGGGACGCGATTCCCGTCTCCGGGGTGCCGCCGGGACCGTCCCACGGCAGGTAGGAGACGTCGGAGCCCTCCCCCATGACGGTGGGCAATTCGACGCTCGGCGCGAGAGCGCCGACGCGCTCGCTCCAGTCCGCCGGGATCGGGGTGCTCAGGTCGATCTCGCGGTCCAGCGCTGCGGCGATCAGGTGGGTCCACGCGCGCGGCACCACTCGCACGAGACCGTAGCCGCCGCCGCCCACGGCGAGCCAACGGCCCTCACAGTAGCGATCGGCGAGATCGCGCATCGCGAGATACGACGCGCGCTGGCCGTCGACGGTCAGGGACAGGTCGGCCAAGGGATCTTCACGGTGCTGTCGGCACCGCACTGACTGATGAGGATCTGGGGGCGGAACGCCGCGACCGCGCCCGGTACGACGGCGTGGAAGGCGCGCAACCACAGCGCGTCCACGGTGCCCGGCAGCACCGGCAGATTGATCGCGGTGCCCTCGGCCGGACCCGAACCGACCTCGCTGGACCACCCGGTGTTGGGCCACAGCGTCGCGGGATGCTGGTGCAGGGAGATGGTCAGGACGCGGGGATCGCCGAGGAAGGCGTGCTGCACGCCGTCGCCGTGGTGGGCGTCGACGTCGATGTAGGCGATGCGGTCGTAGCCGTGGTCGAGCAGCCACGAGATCGCGATGGCGGCGTCGTTGTAGACGCAGAATCCCGCGGCCCAGTCGGCCATCGCGTGATGCATGCCGCCCCCGATGCTCACCGCGCGGCGGGCCCCGGCCGCTCGCGATCTCGCTGCGGCGCC
>LATQ01000232.1 GCA_001017865.1 Rhodococcus sp. IITR03 | reverse complement strand
GCGCCGCGCACCGGCCGCAGCCGGTCGGCGACGATCGCCGTGCGCCTGCTCGTCGCGGGACTCTCGCCGGGACGATCGCCATCGCGCTGGGCGTCGGACGCCCCGACTGGGCGGTCATCACGGCCGCGATGATCCTGCATCAGGGACCGGATCGGATCCTCGGCTCCTACCGGGCGGCGCACCGCTTCCTCGGCACCGTGCTCGGGCTCGTCCTGGTGGCCTGCCTGACGCCCTTCCATCCCGGTGGGGTCGTCCTCGTCGTGGTGCTGGCCGCGGTGATGGCCGGCACGGAGATGTTCCTGGTGCGGAACTACGGCCTGGCGATGGTCTTCATCACCCCGCTCGTCGTCGTCCTCGGCGGGTTGGGCGCCCCGGCGATCTGGTGACGGTCGCGCGCGACCGGTTCCTCGAAACCGTCGTCGGCGTCCTCGTCGCGCTCGCGGTGCTGTGGGGCGTACTTCCCCGGGCCCACCGCCGTGTCCTCGACTTCGCCGACGGCCGCGTCCGCGACGCCGTCACGAGGATCGCCGCGTCGACGGACGCGCGCGAACTGCCCGAACTGCGCCGCGACCTCGAGTTCGACCTGCACGCCTCCACCACCGCGGCCGTCATCGCCGCGCACACCGAGCCGGCGTGGACCCGGGAACGCTGGACCGAACATCGCCGACTCCACGAACTCGGCTACCGGATCCTGACCCTGCCGGAACGACCGGGCCCCTGAAGCAGGGACCCGGTCGCTTCGTCGGAACACGCGCCGTCGTCAGAACACCAGGACTGCGAAGACGGTCGAGAGGATCAGCCCCGCCATCACCGGCAGGAAGCATTTGCGGGCGAGATCGAGCACGGGCACCCGGGCGAAACCGGCCACCGCGACCAGCGAGGACCACGCGATGATGACGCCGCCACCGGCCCAGATGTTACCCATCTGACCGATCGCCGCGAGCGTCGAGGGGTCGACGTCGACGGCTGGTCCGAGAGCACCCGACAGCGCACCGGTGAGGGGAAGCCCGCTGAATCCGGACCCGTCGAGCCCCGCGACGAGGCCGATGAGCAGGATGCCGAAGGACGTGATGAAGGCGTTCTGCGGGAGGTGCGACTGCACCGTGGTTACCAGGTCGAACAGGATCGCCGGGCCCGCGGCGTCGGCGGAGATGCCGAGGATCGGTCCCGCAAACTCCGGATTGCCGATGAAGAAGAAGCCGGCGATCGGGAGGACGCAGCCCATGGCCTTGAAGGCGAAGACCAGGCCGTCGACGAGATGGTCGGAGGTGGTCTCGAGGAAACCTCCGCGGTCGGTCGACGCTGCGGCAGCGAAGAGGATCAGCGCTGCGATCCCACCCACGATCGCGGCGGCGTCACCACCCTGCAGCGGCGGCACGACCTCGGTGAACTTGCCCAGCATCAGGTAGACGATGAATGCGAGGTAGGCGAGCGGCACAAGCATCGCGAACGCCTTCGCGGTACCGCGGCGTTCCTTCTCCGCCTCGGCGTCGGGGTCGGCGATCGGGTCGGACGGCGCCACGAGCACCGCCGTGGCCGTCGCCGCCTGCTCTCCGCCGC
>LATQ01000576.1 GCA_001017865.1 Rhodococcus sp. IITR03 | reverse complement strand
CCGTCGGGACGGGTGCGGCCGCGACGATCACCGCGGACGTCGACCGCATGCTCGGCCACACCTCGCACGCGGTCGCGGCGGCTACGGCCGGCTGCTGGTGAACATGATCGACACCGTCGACCCCTCCGCGATCACCGCGCCCACCCTGGTGATCGCGGGCAGCCACGACCGCATCTCACCGCCGGGCCGATCGGAGTGGATCGCCGAGCGCCTGCCGAACCTGCTCGAACTGCGCACCTTCGACAGCGGGCACTGCGGCCCCCTCGAACGTCCCCGCGAGGTGTCGGCGGCGCTGCGCGAGCTCATCGAGATGTCCTGACGGACAGAATCAGACGACGAGCCGCGCCTCGTCGGGTGTGCGCCCGGAGGCCACCTGGTCGTAGGCGGCGGCCATGGCCTCGACGGCATCGTCGAGGACCTCGACGTCCTGCGTGTACGGCAGGCGCACGAAGTGCTCGAACGCGCCCTGCACACCGAAGCGCGGACCGGCGGAGAGCAGCACACCGTGGGACGCGCGGCCGCAGCCAGCGAGGTCGACACCGGTTCGGGCATCCTCGCCCACAGCGACATCCCGCCCTGACCCGGCGTGTACTCCCAGTCGGGCAACCGCCGATCCAAGGCGTCGCACAGCGCACGACGCCGTTCCCTCAACGCGGCGCGGCGACGTTCGAGCAGTTCGTCGACGTCGGAGAGCAGATGTGCGCGCGAGCTGTTCCATGACGGGCGTGCCAGGTCGACTGCGGTCCGCGCTCCGGCCAGCCGGACGATCGTGTCGCGGTCGGCGCGGATCCATCCCACCCGCAGGCCACCCCCACAGCGATTTCGCCGTCGAGCCGACCGTCACCACCGACGCGCCGGCAGGCATGGCTGCGACGGGAGGCGGCGGCGGGGCGTCGAGCCAGAGATCGACCATCGACTCGTCGACGACGAGCGTGGTCCGCGTGTCGCGCATGATGCGGGCCAGTTCGGCGCGGCCGTCCTCGTCGAGGCACAGGCCGGTGGGATTGTGGAAGTCGGGGACGAGGAAGGCGGTGCGCGCCGCGGTCTGCCGGACGGCGCTGGCCACACCGTCGAGATCCCAGCCGCCGTGCGGGCCGTTCTCCGGGCGCACCGGAACCGGCACCGGGCGGGCGCCGTAGCGGCGGATCGCTTCGAGCGCATTGGGATAGGTGGGGTGGTCGACGACCACCCGGTCGCCGGGGTCGTCGAGCACACCGAGCAGCAGGCGCATCGCGTGCTGCGCCCCGGAGGTGACCATGATCTGGTCGGGCGAGGTGGGCAGTCCATGCTCGCGGTAGCGACGGGCAATGACCTCGCGCAGCACCGACACCCCGATCGGTTCCATGCCGTGCGAGTCGAGATAGGTCGACATCGACCGCAGCGCCGCCGCATACGCCGCCTCGATCTCCGCTGCCGGCGCGGGCAGCGAGGCATTGCTCAGATCGATCGCCGGACCGATCGGCATCCGGAACCCGGTGTTCTCGGAGCCCCGGCGAGCAGGCACGGCGACCGTGCTGCGGGCGCTGGCGGCGCGCAGATAGCCCGCTTCCGCAGCGCGCCGT
>LATQ01000480.1 GCA_001017865.1 Rhodococcus sp. IITR03 | reverse complement strand
CACCTCGGACGCGCCGGCTCCGATCGCGCGGTACCGCTCGTCGCCGGCCCGCGACCCGCACACCTGCCGCTGTCCTACGCGCAGCAGCGCATGTGGTTCCTCAACCGCCTCGATCCCGAATCCGCCCTGTACAACATCCCTCTCGCGGTGCGTCTGACCGGTGGGCTCGACGTCGACGCGATGCGCGCGGCGTTCGCCGACCTCGTCGAGCGTCACGAGACCCTCCGTACCGTCTACCCCGAGATCGACGGTGTGGGTGAGCAGCGCATCCTCGAACCGGGAGCACGCGTCGTCGACGTTCCGGTCGAGCAGGTGCCCGCCGGCGAGTTGCCGGAGCATCTCGCGCGCGTCGCGGGCCGCGGATTCGACGTCACGGCCGAGGTTCCGGTGCGTGCGCACCTGTTCGCGACCGCACCCCGACGAGCACGTGCTCGTCCTCGTCCTGCACCACATCGCCGGCGACGCACCTCGCTCGCGCCGCTCGTGCGCGACCTCGTCACCGCGTACACCGCACGTGTCGGTGGGCACGCGCCCGACTGGGTGCCCCTGCCGGTGCAGTACGCCGACTACACGCTGTGGCAACGGGAGGTCCTCGGCACCGACGACGACCCCGAATCGATCGCGGGCCGTCAGCTCGCGTACTGGACGGGCGCGCTCGCCGGTGTCCCCGAGCATCTCGATCTCGCCACCGACCACGTGCGACCTGCGATCCTCGGCGCGGGCGGCGGTGCCGTGCGCGTCGAACTCGAGGACGACGTCCACGAGGCGATCACCGGCCTCGCCCGCCGGGCGGGAACCACCCCCGTTCATGGTCGTGCACGCCGCACTCGCCGCACTCCTCGCACGCCTGTCGAACACCCACGACGTCGTGATCGGGACCCCCGTCGCCGGCGTTCGGCGCCCGAACTCGACGGTGTCGTGGGCATGTTCGTCAACATGCTCGCGCTGCGCACCGAGGTCGATCTCGGCGGCACCTTCGCCGATCTGCTCGAGCAGGCCCGCACCGTCGACATCGATGCCTTCGACCACGCCGACATCCCGTTCGAACGGCTCGTCGAGGTGCTCGACCCCGTTCGGTCGCCGTCCCGGCACCCCCTCTTCCAGGTCGGGTTGTCGTACCACAACTTCACCATCGACACGCTCGAGCTGCCGGGCCTGCGTGTGGAGGCGCTCGACGCGTCGTCCTCGTCGGTCCGCTTCGACCTGCACGTGACGATCGTCGACAAGGGCATCGACGGCGGACCGGGTGGATTCGACATCGAATTCGGTTACGCCACCGACCTGTTCGAGGAAGCCTCGATCCGGCGCATGGTCAACCGCTACCTGCGCATCCTGCGCTCCGTCGCCGAGGACGCCGACGTCGTCGTCGGCGACATCGACCTGCACGAGCCCGACAGCTCGCCGCGATGCTCGAAGCCTGGGAGCCGAGCAGATCGCGGTCGGGCCCCGGCCGGACCCTCGCCGACCTGTTCGACGATCAGCCCGCACGACGCCACGGCATGCGCGCTCGTCGACGCGAACGGCGAACTCACCTACGGGGACTTCGCGACCGGTCCGACGCCTCG
>LATQ01000573.1 GCA_001017865.1 Rhodococcus sp. IITR03 | reverse complement strand
GGATCGCCGACCCCAGGACGACGCGCAGTCCCTCGCCCCGCTGCGCGAGACCGCCGCGCTGGATCCGTGTCCGCAGCCGGGCGTGTCCTCGCCCGCTCCTGCCGGTCCGCTCGCCGGGCTGGTCTTCGAGTGCGTGGGCGACGGATCCTCCGTCGACCTCGCGACCGCACTCGCCGGAAAGCCCGCCGTGGTGAACCTGTGGGCGTGGTGGTGCGCTCCCTGCGCCGAGGAACTGCCGGTTCTCCAGGACTACGCCGCCCGGGTGGGCGAGGAGGTCACCGTCGTCACCGTCCACACCGACCCGAACGAGTCGAACGCACTCGGCAGGCTCGCCGATTACGGCGTGCATCTGCCGGGTGTGCAGGACGGCTCGGGTCGCGTGCAGGCCGCGGTCGGCGCGCCCGCCGTCCTTCCCGTGACGGTGCTGCTCCGCGCGGACGGATCGGTCGCCGCGGTGCTCCCGATCCCGTTCCGGTCGGCCGACGAGGTCGCTTCGGTCGTCGAGGAGCATCTGGGGGTGGCCGCGTGATCCCCGAATGGCTCCGGCGTGTCGCCTCGGTGTCGCCGACCGACCCGCACGGTCTCAACCCGATCCTGAACCGCCGCGCCGCCGCGCGACGCGCGGGTGCGGCAGGCCTCGGTGCTGGTGCTGTTCGGCGGGTCGCCGGAGGCCGATCCGATCGCCCGCGGCGGACTTCCCGCCGACGCCGACGTCCTGCTCACCCAGCGCGCCGCGACGTTGCGGCAGCACAGCGGACAGGTGGCCTTTCCCGGAGGCGCCGCCGATCCCGAGGACTACGGCGCCATCCACACCGCCCTGCGCGAAGCGGAGGAGGAGACCGGCCTGGATCCGTCCGGAATCCGGCCGCTCGCTGTGCTCCCCGAACTGTTCATCCCGCCTTCCGGCTTCGACGTGACCCCCGTGGTCGCCTACTGGGAGACCCCGAGCCCCGTCGGCGTGGTCGACCCGCAGGAGGCGACCCGCGTGGTCCGGGTGTCGCTGCACGAGTTGCTCGACCCCGACAACCGTTTCCAGGTCCGGCACCGGCTGGGCTATCAGGCCCGGCATTCCAGGTGGACGGGATGCTGGTCTGGGGTTTCACCGCGGGTGTGCTCGCGGGTCTGTTCGCGGTGTCGGGGTGGGAGATCGAGTGGGATCACCACGATGTCCGTGACCTCGACGTCGTACTCGCCGAACTGGAGACGGGGGTGGTCGAATCATGACCGGATCGGGCTGGATCGATCTGATCATCGTGGTGATCGTCCTGATCGCCGCATCCTCCGGACTCCGGCAGGGAGCCGTCGCCTCGGCGCTGGCCTTCCTGGGCGTGCTGCTCGGTGCGGTCGCGGGCATCCTCATCGCCCCGCACGTGCTCGTGCACATCGACGACGCGCGCATGCGCATCCTCGCCGGGATCGCTCTGATCGTGGTGCTGGTGGTGATCGGCGAGGTGGCGGGCATGGTGCTCGGACGTGCCGCGCGCAGCGGCATCCACAGTCCCGGTGCGCGGGCGGTGGACAGCGTCGTCGGGCGCCGGTCTGCAATCGGTCGCGTGCTCGCTCGCCG
>LATQ01000368.1 GCA_001017865.1 Rhodococcus sp. IITR03 | reverse complement strand
CGCCCGATCGTTCGGACCGCGGCGTTACGCGAAGGATCATCGCGGCCTGGTCGTCGTCGCCCACCCGTCTCCGGGAGGACGCGCCACCGAGGCCGACCACGTCCGCGCGGGGTACCGCGACCGTGTGCTGACCGAGCTCGCCCAGAACGCCGCCGACGCCGCCGCGCGTGCCGGTGTACCGGGTGAGCTGCGGGTCTGGTTCGCCGACGGCCGTCTCCACGTCGCGAACATCGGTGAGCCGCTCGACGAGGGCGGTGTCCACGCGCTGACCGCACTGCGCTCGTCGAACAAGACCGGCGCCGGATCCACCGTGGGGCGGTTCGGTGTCGGCTTCACGGCGGTGCTGTCGGTCTCCGACGACATCGAGGTGCGTTCGCGCACCGGTTCGCTCCACTTCTCGGCCGAGCGCACCCGCGCGGTGCTCGCCGAGCGGAACCTGCCGAGCCGGAGTCCGGTGTCCCGGCGCTGCGCCTCGTGTGGCCGACGGAGACACCGCCGCGACCGGCAGCGACACCGAGGTCGTGCTGACCCTGCGCCCCGGTGTGGACCCGGTCGCACTGCTCGACGCCTTCCGTTCCGAGGCCCACGACATCCTGCTCGAACTCCCCGGCCTCCACACCCTCGTCGTCACCGACGACGAATTCACCCGTCACCGGCGCGAACTCGACAACGGTCTGTGGGAGGTGCGGATCGGCGATCGCGCCTGGTGGGAGTTCACCGGAGCATCGGCGCGATGGCTGGTGCCCGTCGTCGACGGGCGGGTCGACCGATCCGCAGCGATGTCCTGCGTGCCCCCACCCGCTCCGACGAGGAGCTGTCGCTCCCTGCGATCGTCGTCGCCGACGTCGCCATGCAACCCGATCGGCGGCGCGTGCTTCCCGGCGCCACGTCGAGAACGTCGCCCGCGGATACGCGCGGTTCGTTGCGGCTCTGCCCGCCGAGCAGCGACTCGACTCGTGCCCCTGCCGGTTTCGCGCGCAGCGAGGTCGACGGACGCATCCGCGAAGCGATCCTCGACGAGTTGGCCGCCGACGCGTGGCTTCCCGCCGCCGACCGCAGCGCCGATCTGGTGCCCGACCGGGCCGTCGCACTTCCCGGGCTCACCGACGAGCTCGCCGACGTCCTCGGCGAGGTCGTCCCGGGGCTCGTGATCCCCGAGCTGTGCGGGCCGCGACATGCGTCCGCGCTGTCCGCCGCCGGCGTGCATCGGCTCGGTCTCGCGCGACTGGCCGAACTGCTCTCCGGGCACGAACGCGAGCCGAAGTGGTGGAACCGCTTGTACGAGGCGCTCACTCCGCTCGTCGTCGACGCGGTCGCGGCCGAGGAACTCGCATCCCTGCCGGTTCCGCTGTCGGACGGACGGACCGTCACCGGCCCGCGCACGGCCGTTCTCGCAACGCAACTGCAGGATCTCGGCCCGCTGTCGATGCCGTGGGTGCGCCTCGTCCATCCCGACGCCGCGCATCCACTGCTCGCCCGGCTCGGAGCCGCACCGTGACGGTCGAGGACTGGCTCGCCGACCGCTCGTCGCGGCGTCGAGGACACCGATCCCGACGTCCTCGACCCGGACGGCGACCTCCCGGCC
>LATQ01000357.1 GCA_001017865.1 Rhodococcus sp. IITR03 | reverse complement strand
GGCTCCGCGTCCGCGCCAGTGCGGAGTGTGGGTGAGCAGGCCCAGCGACTTGCAGGTCGTGTGCGTCGGCCGCGGCGACGACCCGGTCGGTGCCCTCCAGTCGAAGCGGCCGCGCGCGGGTTCGATGATCGACCAGTCCATGTCGAACCGGATCCATCCGGCGCCGCTGTCGGCGACCGTCGACATGTACGCGTCGAGGTCGTCGGCGTCCAGGGAGTCGAGACCCGCTCCCGTCGCGACCCCGAGACTGTCGGCGGTCAGATCTGTTCGGCAGTCGCGTGCTCAGTGCTCTGGGTACACGACAGAGCGAACACACCGACAAGGGTGAGAACGGCGCGGAGCGGCATGGACCGCGACACGCGACGCGGCATCGACCGCGAAAGGGACACTGCAACCTCAACGGGACTTGACGAGACCGGTGAGGCCGAGCTCGTCGGTGATGGGTAGGACATGGGTTCCGGCCAGAACACAGACAGCCGAGAGAGCAGCGGTGACGGGCCAGGGAAGATCGTAGCGTTCCGCGAAGAGCGACATTCACACAGCCACCGCAGCACCCAGCATCACGATCGCCACGGTCTGGGTGCAGAGGAACAGACCCCCGGTTCGGACGCTCGGGCCGCCGGTCGGCCATGGGGTCGGTCGGCGAATGTCTACCGACGCGCAGACATGTCAGATTCTCAGACCCGTGGTGCGGTAGGCCTCGCGCGTGAGTTCGGCGGTGCGCGTCCATGTCGAGGTCGCGGCGACCTCGCGTCCTCGGGTGCGCAGCGCCTCCGAGGTGTCGCGGTCGTGGACGACGACGCGCAGGGCCGCGGTCCACGACGTCACGGTGTGTTCGGTGACGAGCAGGGCTCCGTCGTCGACGACGTCGGACAGCGCACCGACGGCGCTTGTCACCACCGCCCCGCCACACGCCATCGCCTCGAGCGGCGGCAACCCGAAACCCTCGTAGCGCGAGGCGTAGGCGACAGCGATGGCCGCAGCGTACAGCGCGGGGAGGTGCGCAGTGGAACGTAACCGAGACCGATCGAACCGGCCGGTGCGTAGGGGCCGGTGGATCCGGTTCCGGCCAGCACCAGTGGGACGTCGAGGATGCGGCACGCGTCGGCGACGAGCGCGACGTCCTTGCGGGGTTCGACGGTGCCGACCTGCAGGACGAACCGTTCGGGCAGCCGGTAGGTCCTGCAGATGTTGCGCACCTCCTCGGGAGTGGGAGGTTTCGCCCACGCCGCGGGGGCGAGCGGGGTGACCACGGCCTCGCGGCCGCACAGCGCGTGGAGACGTTCAGCGGTGAAGTTCGAGACCGCGACGAGTATGTCGGCCCGTCGCATGGCATCCCGCAACAGTGCACGCTTACCGGCGGCGAAGTGCTTGCCGAACGTCCACGGGGTGTCGAAGACGGCGACATCGTGGAACGTCGAGACAGTGACACCGGAACACAGGACGGGCAGGTCGACGTCGAGGCTGTGGAACAGGTCGACCCCGCGGACGGGCGCTTGGCGTACAGGACCCGCCGCACACCGTCGGCGACCGGCCGCACCTGCGGAGCCACGCGAGGGGGCAGTTCGCCGGTGGAGCGTTCGCCAGC
>LATQ01000450.1 GCA_001017865.1 Rhodococcus sp. IITR03 | reverse complement strand
AGCGACGCGATCATGAGCACCGTTGTCGGTGCACAGCTTCGGTCGCGGCACACGCAGGGTGATACCCGCGGCAGCGCACCGTTCCTCGGCGAGCGCGCGCAACCGGCTGTTGGCGGTCGCTCCACCACCGAGGACGAGCGTGTCGACACCGAGATCCTGGGCGGCCCGCACGGCTTTCATGGTGAGCACGTCCGCCACCGCCTCCTGGAAACCCGCAGCAACATCGGCGACCGGCACCGGTTCGCCCGCACGTTCCTTCGCTTCGACGAAGCGGGCCACCGCGGTCTTGAGACCGGAGAACGAGAAGTCGTGACGCGCGTCGCGCGGACCGGTCATGCCCCGCGGGAACACGACTGCGGTGGGGTCGCCCTGGCGGGCCAGCCTGTCGACCTCGGGACCGCCGGGATAACCGAGCCCCAGCAGTCGCGCGACCTTGTCGAAGGCCTCCCCGCGGCGTCGTCGACGGTGGTGCCGAGTTCGACGATGGCTTGCCGAGATGTTCGACGTGCAGCAGGTGGGTGTGACCACCGGAGACGAGCAGCGCCACGCAGGGCGGCATCGGTCCGTGCTCGAGGGTGTCGACCGCGACATGGCCCGCGAGGTGGTTGATCGCGAAGAACGGCACGTTCCACGCTGCCGCGTAGGCCTTGGCGGCGGCGACACCGACGAGCAGTGCTCCCGCGAGTCCCGGACCGATGGTCACGCACACCGCGTCCGGCTTCTCGATCCCGGCCTCGTCGAGGGCGCGCCGCATCGTCGGCCCCATGGCCTCGAGATGGGCGCGGGATGCGATCTCCGGCACCACACCGCCGAAGCGGGCGTGCTCGTCCACGCTCGACGCCACGGCGTCGGCCATCAGCTCGAGGGTGCCGTCACCCACCCAGCGGACGATGCCGACACCGGTCTCGTCGCACGAACTCTCGATGCCCATCACGACGGGGCGCTCGGGCAGCTCGAATCGGGGCTGGTGGTGCTCACGCCGGTGACTCCTCTCGCGGATCCGGACGACGCATCGTGTACGCGTCCGCGCCGCTCGGCTGGTAGTAACGCTTCCTGGTTCCGACGATCTCGAAGCCCTCGCGCCGGTACAGGGCGATCGCCGCGTCGTTGTCGGTGCGCACCTCGAGGAAGACCGGTCCTCCCCAGCGGTCGGCGACGGCCAGCAACTCCCCCAGGAGGCTCCGCCGATCCCCCGGCGCGCGCGGCGGGTCCACGCCGATGGTGTGCACCTCGGATTCGGGTTCGATGGCCGTACCGAGTCGCGCGAGTCCCGCGTAACCGATCAGCCGGCCCTGCGGATCGCGTGCCGCGAAGTAGCGATTGTGAGGCGAAGCCAACTCCGAACGGAAGGCATCGGCGCTCCACGGGTCGTCGCCGGGGAACAGGATCTGTTCGAGTTCGGCGCAGCGTGGTGCGTCCTCCGGACGTAGCGCGTCGATGACGACCGCGTTCTCCGCGGCCGTGTTCTCCTCGGGTGTACTGGTCATGCTCGGCGGTTCGCGGTCTCCACCGCGTCGGGGCGGCGCAGGTACAGGGGCACGAGCGGCTCCGGTTCGGCGCCGCGCGCAGGGCGCGGCGGCGACGGATCAC
>LATQ01000438.1 GCA_001017865.1 Rhodococcus sp. IITR03 | reverse complement strand
ACGAGCTCAGCAGCACGTCGAGCAGCAGGGCCCGGCGGGTCGCGCCGTCGGGCAGCGGCAGGGACAGTTCGCGGTCGCAGATCTCCGGGGCGCGCAACCGGGAGTCGACGTCGTCGGGATGCGCGGTGGTCGCGATCAGCACCGCGCCCTCGGTGTCGACCACCCGTCGCAGCTCGTCGAGGATCAACGTCGCGACGGGTTCGGTGTCGGCGGCAGCACGGCATCGACGTCGGTGAGCAGCAGGACGCCACCGCCGCGCACCGCTTCGGCCGCCGCGGAGATCCGGCGCAACCGTTCGTCGGCGGCGAGTGCACCCACGCCCGGCCCGTCGACCTCCACCAGACGCCGGTCCGCAACCACCGAGCGCACGAAGGTCGCCTTACCGACGCCGCGGGGCCGGTGACGAGCACTCCGAGATGCGGCGACGCGCCGAGGGTGCGCAGCAGTTCGGGTTCGTCGAGCGAGAGGGTGAGCCATTCGGAGAGCTTCGCGACCTGGGGCTGCACACCCACGAGATCCTCGACCGGTGGTGCCGGAGGCATGGCGGGGGCCGAGTCGGGCGGGGCGGTCGCGGGGGAGGAGGCGACGAAGCCCGACGAGACGAATCCGGAGGCGGACGGCACGGAAGACGGCAGCGCACCCGGGCCACCACCCCACACGACGGCGGTGTTCGGCTGCACGCTCACCGGTCCGGCCGGATCGACCGACGAGACGGTGAGCAGTTCGGTGGTCCACGCGATCGCGAACGTCCGCGACAGCGCCCGCGTCGTCTCGGCGTTGCTCGTGCCCGGTCCGAGATCGCGGGGGAGCAGGGACACCGCGTCGCCGACGGTGAGGACCTTCCGAGCAGCGCCTGACGCAGGGTGGTCTCCGGGATCGACTGCCGCGCGAGCGTGGAGCCGGTGACCGTTACCGTGCGCGCGCCGTAGACCGTCACGGGCGCGACGACGACCGTCGCGTCCTCCTTCAGGCCCGTGTTCGACAGCACCACGTCGTCGAGCAGGATCGTGCCGGTCGGGGTGCCGGCCGGGGCGAGACCCGCCACGACCGCGGTGCGACGCGCTCCCACCAGCGCGACCGCGTCCCATTCCCGTAGGCCCAGCGCGGCCAGCGCCTCGGGGTGCAGACGCACGACACCGCGCCGCGAGTCGGCGGCGGAGGTGTTGAGCCGGACGGTGAGTGAGAGTTGTGGGGTCGTCACCCCGCCGAGCCTAGAACGTGACTAGCGTCCTCGCGGGACGTGCATGTCATCGCCCTCGCGGACGGCGCAGCCCGAGTCGCGCCTGAGATCTCGCCGATGTGGCGACACGCCGGGCCGCGACACGACGCGGACGCTGCGCGCGGTTGCGGGCACGCAATGCGCGCCGCTCCGAGGGCTTGATGTCCCAGGTCTCGGGCCGGGCCGCGACCCAGCGCCGCGAACGCATCCGCGAAGGGGATGTGCGCGAGGTAGACCGCGACCAGCACGAGCATGAGGATGAACGGATAGGTGACCAGCGCGGCCGCCGCCACCGCGACCAGCACCAGCAGCACCACGGCGAGTCGCGCGGGCACGGACGCCGACTTCATCGCGAAGGTCGGGATGCG
>LATQ01000568.1 GCA_001017865.1 Rhodococcus sp. IITR03 | reverse complement strand
CCACCCGACGGTCGCGACGGCGGGTGCCGCCAGATATGCACCGAGGAGGGCGATGAGCACGGTGGCGGGCCGGGTGCCATGGGCCTTGGCGTACCGCTCGAGCCGGCCGCGGTGGGCGTCGATGTGCGACCAGGCGACGAGTTCGCCGGGACTCGACAGGCGACCCGAGCCGAGCAGGCGCGTCACCTGCGGGAGGTCGGCGAGTTCGTCGAGCCAGTAGCGGCGGTCGAGTTCGCGCTGTTCGCTCGCGACGTACTCCTCGTCGACGTGCACGTATCGTTCGAGGGTCCACTCCGTGGCGCGGTCGGGTCCCTTTCCCTCGACGTACGCCTTGGTCATCGCGGTGGTCGCCAGGCCGATGCCGTAGCCGTCGTTCACGATGTGGTGGTACTGCTGGTACAGCCGCACCGTGTCGTCGGCCAGGCGGTGGATGGCGAATCGGAACAGCAGGTCGCGGGCGAGATCCTGCGGTTCGCTCATCGTCTCGCGCATCCAGCGGTCGGACGCCGCCGCCGGGTCGTCCTCGCCGCGGAAGTCGATGACGGGCAGGTCCCATTCGCGGGTCGCGCGCGGGACCTGGACGACGTTGCCGTCGGCGTCGATGTGGAAGTTGACGTGCAGGGTCTCCGCGACGTCGAGCACCGAGTGGATCGCCGTGATCATCCGGTCGATGTCGATGTCGTCGCCGATGGTCTCGGTGTACATGCCGGTGTTGTAGAGGTGCCCGGTGGCGTCGAGCTGATGACCGAAATAGATGGTCCGCTGCGCGCGCGTGACGGGATACACCGACTGCATCGAATTTCTCTCTCCCACGGATGCCGCGACGAGCCGCGGGCGCATACCGACTAGCTGATGGTTAGGCTAACCATACTAGGCGCCCGAGGGGGTGCTGAAACCTGCTCCCACCGGCGCGTTCATCGCCGTCGTCCAGGCCTCGGAAAGCGCTCGGATTTCTTCCGAAGGAATTCGTCCGTCCGACCGCATCGTGGCCGTGAATATACGACCGTCCGCCTTGTCCTCGAATCGCACCGACAGCTCGAGGGCGTGCCCGGACGGGATCCGCCGGTCGGTCGGCACCGTGTCGACCGGACGAGGACGTCGGGCCGGGCCAGCGCCACGAAGGCCGGTGCGGCCTGGGCGTTGAGATGTACAGAACGCATATCCCGAACCGTCACCGGGCACGGCGCCCAACGCGGCAGACACGCCGGCCGACACCGCGTCCGGATCGTCGGCGACGGGAACCCGCACGGGCACACCGACGGCGAACGGCCCGAGGTCCGGGTGCAGTCCGGCTCGCCGTCGGAGAATCCACGTGCGTCGCGTTCGATCTCGACCAGCAACTGTGCCGGCGCGGCCTCGCGGACGCGTGCGACGGCGACTGCCAGCGCGGTCACCGCCGCGACAGCGGGGTCCTGTTCACCGGACGGACCGGCGGTGACCTCGACTGCGGCGATCTCGACCGGATCGCCGACGGGGAGCACCGCGGTGCTCAGCGCGGCGCCCGGGGCAAGGACCTGCGCCCAGTGCGCCAGTTCACCGAACAGCGCCGGGTCCTGCGCCCGCTCGTTGATCCGGGTCGCGAGTCCCGCGCGTAGCGGCGG
>LATQ01000267.1 GCA_001017865.1 Rhodococcus sp. IITR03 | reverse complement strand
CAATTCGGTCAGCTCCGGGTTGCCCCGCCCCGAGTAGCGACGCTCGACCGACAGCGAGGTCTGCCCGTGACGCAGCAGCAGCAGACGGTCGGTGTTCCGACCGCACCGGTCCAGCCGGGCGAGGCCGGAACAGCCGGGTCTGGCACCGGCACGACCGGCGGAGTGGTGACGTTCTCGGTCCGCGCGTTCACCTGGACCGGACGTGCACGGTGTCGGATGCGACGTCCAGCAACGCTTCGGCGGCCGCGTCCATCGCGGCGTTGGCCAGCCGGTCGGCGTAGGCGTTCTCCGCACGCGGGATCCACGTGAAGTCGACGGTGCGGAACCGGCCGGCGAGCTCCCGCGCCTGCGCGGCCAGCGGGATCATGTCGGCATGCTTGACCTGCCACCGTCCGCTCATCTGTTCGACGACGAGCTTGGAATCCATGCGGACGTGCACCTCGTCGGCGCCGAGCTCGCGGCGGCGGTGAGACCGGCGATCAGGCCCTTGTACTCGGCGACGTTGTTCGTCGCGCGCCCGATGCTCGCCTGGCGTTCGGCGAGGACGGTCCGATGGTCGACATCGAAGACCACGGCACCGTAACCGGCCGGTCCGGGATTCCCGCGGGAACCGCCGTCCGCTTCGACGACGACCGTCGTCACAGTCCGGATTCCTTGGTGCGGACCAGGATCGCGTCGCACTCCGGGCACCGGACGAGCAGATCGGCGGGTGCGGCCGCGATCCGGGCGATCTCACCGCGGTCGAGTTCGAGACGGCACGCGCCGCAGCGGCGGGCCTGCAACAATGCGGCGCCGATGCCGGACTTCTCGCGCTGCTTCTCGTACACCGTCACCAGTTCCGCGGGGAAGACGGCGAGCAATGCCTCGCGGTCGCTGCGGCACCGCTGCTCGGCCACCTCGATGTCGGCGAGCGCCTCGTCGCGGGCCCGGACGGCGTCGCCGAGCTGGTCGTCGACCTGCGAGACCTGCGCACCGGCATGGTCGTGGTCGGCCTTCGACGCCTCGCGACGCTCCATGACCTCGAGCAGGTCGTCCTCGAGTGCCGCCTGGCGACGCTCGAGGCTGGTGAGCTCGTG
This sequence comes from Rhodococcus sp. IITR03, assembly GCA_001017865.1. The sequence goes on along the minus strand of LATQ01000267.1, from coordinate 535 downwards.
CTGCAGTTCGGTGAGCTGCTTCGATCCCACCGAGCCGCTCTGGAGCATCGACCGGTCGCGGTCGGCGCGCATGCGCACGGCCTCGATCTCGCCCTCGAGCTTCCGGATGTCCCGGTCGAGGTCGTCGAGGATGATCTCGACGGCCACCGCGGCGTCCTTGCGCGCGTTGCGCTCGGTCTGCAGGCGGTCCACCTCCTGCTGTTCGGGCAGTGTCCGACGGCGATGCGCGAGGCGGTTCAGCTCTGCGTCCACGGCGGCGAGGGACAGCAGCTTGGCCTGCACGGTGGGTTCGACGTTCACTCGGGTGGTTCCTGCTTTCGATGGTGTGTCGGTGGGCCGGGAGTCGGCGGCCACGCGGGACGTGTCGTAGCTGATTACCGTACCGCGCCCGCCGCGGTCGTCCAGGGATCGGTGCGCAACTCGCTGACCGCGCCTGCCAGCCGTCCCGGTCGGCGAACGCCGCGTCGAGGACGTCCGCGGGCCTGCGCGCACCACGGGTACTCGCTCGCCAGTGCGCGACGTCCACCAGCGCGGG
>LATQ01000416.1 GCA_001017865.1 Rhodococcus sp. IITR03 | reverse complement strand
CGAGGCTCGGTCGGCGATCGACCGGACGCGACTCCCGGCCGCGAGCTCGCACGTCGTGCTGCGATTGGTGCCGCTCGTGTCGCCCGCGGCCGTGCCCCGTGAACTCGGGGCGCTGCTGCTGCCCGACACCCACGGCGATCTTGTCCCCGCCGACGAACTCCTGCTTCCCGGTGCACCGCTCGCGGAAGTGCTGGTCGAGGACGCACCCTTCGGCACCGTCGACCCGACCGTCGTCGACCGGTACGGGGCCGAAGCCCTGCGGGCGATCGGTGTGGGCTGGGGTTTCACGGTCCTGCGTGCGGAACTGCCGACCGGACCGACCACGACCTGCCCGACGAGCACCTGTGGTGGGAGCGGCTCGACGACGATGCCCGAGGTGCTCGTCGCCGTGCGCGACCTCGATCTCGTCGACGATCGCCGCTGGTCGCGGGCGTTGACCCTGCTGGCTGCCGAACCCGCGACGGCCGAAGCGATCACCGACCCCGCCGGATACACGGCGTGTACCTGCGCACCCGCGCGTCGCTCGACGGCCGGCCTCTGGGCACTACCGGTTCGCCGACGACACCCTCTTCGAAGGGCTGCTCGACCCCTGCACCCATCCCGACGCGTCGGTCTTCCGCAGCGCCCTCGCCGGAACGCGGATCGACGACATCGAACTGGCACAGACACTGCTCGACCGGCTCGCGGACGACAGCAGGTCGCCGGGACCGGCCGCGATCGTCGCCGCGCACGACGCGCTCGCCGCGGCCTTCTCGTCGGGTGGTCTCGACCCCGAGTCGGTGACCCTGCCCGACGGGGTGCGCAGCTGTCGGTGTCGTCGTCGACGCAGCCGACGCTCTCGTACCCGACCGTCCGTGGTTCGCGGCCGCGATCCCGCACGACCGCCTCGTCACGGGTGGCCGGAGAACCGCCCACGCGCTCGCGGACGTGCTCGACATCGCCGTGGCGTCCGCGGTGGTCGACGCCGAACCCGTCGAGCAGGGGAGGAGTTCGACGTGGGAGCGCGAACCGGCCGCGGTCCTGGCCGGAATCGTCGCCGGGGTGCCGCTTCCGCGCGGGGTGCTCGCGCTGCACGACCGACTCGTCGTCCGCTGCTCAGGAGCCCTGACCGGTGAGGTCGAGGTCCCGTGGTGGGTCGACGCGGCCGGCACCGTCCACAGCACACCGATCGGCCTGGCCGCGGCACTCACCGCGCTCACGGCTCCGGACGTGAGAACCGAACCGTGACGCTCGATGCCGCGGTGCTCGACTGGATGGTGTCGCTCCGCGAGCCGGGCTGACCACCGCGGTGACCGCACTCACCACACGGGCGGGGGAGTCGCGACGAGCCTGATCGCCGCGGTGACGACGCTGCTGCTGGTGCGGCCGATCGTCTGTCCGACGCCGTCCTCGTCGCCGGAGCGGTCCTCACGGGCTGGCCGGTGATGGTGTTGCTCAAGAATCTGTTCGGCCGCGTCCGGCCACCGGAACCCGAACGGCTCCTAGCCCTGCACACCGAATCGTTCCCGTCCGGACATGCGATGACCAGCGCCGTTCTGGCCACGGTGCTCGTCGCGGTCGTCGTGCGCACGTGGCCGCGGGGCGATCGCCGCCGGACCGCCGCGAGATCGCGCGTCGCC
>LATQ01000362.1 GCA_001017865.1 Rhodococcus sp. IITR03 | reverse complement strand
TCGAACCGCATCGGCCACGACATCGCCGCGGGCACCAGCACCGTCGCGCTGCTCGTCGGCGGCGAGGCGCAGGCCTCGGCGACCAACTCGTACAAGGTCGGAACGGATCCGGTCACGCTCGGATGGACCACCGCCCCGGGCGCCCCGCGCCGATCAGCAACGAGGATCTCGGCAGCCCCGCCATGCAGCGCGCCGGCATGATCGTCCCCACGCGGGTCTACCCGCTGTTCGAGAACCGGCTCAGCCACGATCTCGGGCACTCGCGCGAGAAGTCGCTCGACTGGTCGGCGACGTTGTACGCCGCCTTCTCGCAGTTCGCCGCCGAGAACCCGGCGTCCTGGAACCCCGAGCGCCGCACCGCCGACGACATCCGCACCGTCGCCGGTAAGAACCGCCTCGTCACCGATCCGTACCCACTGCTGGTCAACGCGATGCCGTTCGTCGACCAGGCCGCGGCCGTCGTCGTCACCTCGCTCGCCGTGGCCCGCGAACTCGGTGTCCCCGACGACCAGCTGCTCTACGTGTGGGGCGGCGCCGGCGCGACCGAGCCCTCGGATGTGCTCGCCCGCGGCGATTTCGGGCGCTCGGCCGCACTCGACGACGCGCTGCGCCGCACGCTGTCGGCGACCGATCTGCGCCCCGGCGACTTCGACATCATCGACGCTACAGCTGCTTCCCGGTGGTGCCGAAGCTGCTCATCGAGCAGCTCGGTCTCCCCCGCGACACCGTCCCGTCGGTGACCGGTGGCCATTCCTTCTTCGGTGGCCCGCTCAACAGCTACACCCTGCACTCGGTGGTGTCGGTCGCCAAGCGTCTGCGTCAGGACGGCGAGCTCGCCTCGTGCACGGCAACGGTGGCTACCTGACCTACCAGCACGTCGTGGTCCTCGGCTGCGCGCCGCACACCGACGGCTACGTCGGCGACCCGGAGCACGTGCTGCTCGAGCCGTCGCGCCCGAGGCCGCCACCGATTACAGCGGCGAGGTCCAGATCGTCACCGCCACGGCCGAATTCGGTCGCGACGGCAACCCGCTCGATCGGCTTCCTCGTCGCTCACCCCCGACGGCCGGCGCGTCTCCGGTCAGACCGACGCCACCGGCGCCGCGGTCCTCGCCGCCGGCGCAGACATCGTCGGCGAGACCGTCCACGTCACCGACAACGGCGGCACTCTCACCGTCACCCGCATCGAGCACCTGTCCCCCGAGGAGTACCGGTCGTGAGCGAACCCGTCGTTCTCGTCGAGAAGCGCGAGCACGTCCTGCTCGTCACCATCAACCGCCCCAAGGCGGCCAACAGCATCGATGCCGATGTGCACCAGGCACTCGGTGAGGCCTGGGACCGCGCCGAAGAGGACCGCGACGTGCGTGTCGTGGTGCTCACCGGCGCCGGCGACGCCGTCTTCTGCGGCGGCGCCGACCTCAAGGCCCTCGGCACCAAGGGACCGGACGGGGTCACCCCTCCCGAGACCGCCCACTGGGGCTTCGCCGGTGTCGTCAAGCATCACATCTCCAAGCCCGTCATCGCCGCGGTCAACGGCACCGCGCTCGGTGGTGGCACCGAACTCGCCCTCGCCGCCGCGATCTCGTCGTCGCCTCCGAGACGCCGGAATTCGGTCTGCCCGAGGTGCACCGC
>LATQ01000567.1 GCA_001017865.1 Rhodococcus sp. IITR03 | reverse complement strand
TCCCCTGCCGCTGCGGCGCGGTTCGCAGATCCCACTCGGTCGCCACCCCGGCACGATCACCCGCCGGAACCCCCGCACTCAGCGTCTTGGCCGAGCATCCCGCTGCCCACCCCCGCACACGACGACATCGGCCTGCCGGAGCAGGACGTCCTGCCGGCCGCGACCCGAGACGGCCCAGCTCGGCAGCGACTGCTGCGGGGGGTCGAGCATCGTCGCGGCGACCCGCATCCCGGCCCCGTCGAGTGCGTCGCAGACCGTCTCGACCATCCCGGTCACGCCGGTGACCGCGGTCGACGGCGCGACCAACACGACAGGTCCGTCACCCGGCGGCGGATCGAGGATCTCCGCGGTGGGTTCCCACAGCAGTGGACCGACGACATGCGCGTGCCCGGGCCAGTCGGGACGGGGCACCTCGAGTGCCGGCAGGGTGGCGATCAGCCGGGCCCGGGGCCCGGGATCGCGCGCCGGCAGACCGATTCCGACACGTGCGGCAGAAGCTCGCGCTCCCCCTGCCGCAGCGATCTCGCGGTCATCGCACGCAACGCGGCGTCCCTCAACCGGCCCCGCACACCCGTGCCCACATCGAGACCGCTCCCGATCGGTGGAAGCCCGCGCGAGGGCAGGTACAACGGATGCGGCGAGAGCTCGACCCACGGGATCCCCAGTCGCTCGGCGGCCATCCCTCCGCCGGCGGTGAGCACGTCCGCCACGACGAGGTCGGGTAGCAGGGCTCCGAGATCCGGGAGCATCTCGTTCGCGATGTGGGCGGCACGGGCGTGGATCTTCGCCCCCGCGTCGCCGTCGTCGTCCCCGAGCCGGGGTGCGAGCCCCTTCAATTCCGCGAACGTCACACCGGGCAGCTCGAGGCCGAGCCATCGTTCGCCCGTGAGGACGACCGCGTCGTGCCCGGCATCCGCGAGCCGCAGCGACAACGCGATCGCCGGAATCGCATGACCCGCATCGGGCCCGGCCACCACCGCCACTCGCACGCGCACAGCCTGCCACATCCCGCGCACGCGGGATCGGGCCTCCCGCGCACGCGGGACAGATGTCACAACACCGTCGTGGGACGTCCCCTATCCCGCGAAGGTGTACAGCTCGAATCCGGCGGCCCGAGCGGCCGGAAAGCCGGGCAGCGGTGCGGACGATCGCTCCACCTGCTCGCGGGCCTGCTCCTCGGCGCTCCTGTCGTCGAGGGCCTCGAGATAGCGGCGGTGCGCCGAGAGCGACTCGACCGCCACCTCGACGGTGTCGGTGACGTCCACCCCGTGGGTCGGAGACGTCGTGTTGACCGCCACCCACCGCACCCCGGACCAGGCTTCGAGACCGGCCTCCGCGAGTTCCGGGAAGATCCACTCGTTGGCAGCGTCGGCAACGGCATCGAGCACGGCCAGCCCGACCGCACGGTGGTCCGCGCTGTTGAGGATGCCGGGGAACCAGGTGAGCCCGAAGTTCCCGGTCACCACCATCTCGGTCGGTGTCTGCGGATGCTCGCCGCGATGTCGCGTCGCAGATCGAGGCCGGCGACGATGTGCCGTCGCGGTGGCCGAGGAACTCCACCGAGTCCACGCCGACGATCGCGCGGATTCGCGTTCCTCCGCCTTCCCGCAGCGGGCCGCACTCCTCGGG
>LATQ01000475.1 GCA_001017865.1 Rhodococcus sp. IITR03 | reverse complement strand
CTCGACGTCGCGCGAGAGCGCAGCGGCAGGGGCTGCGCACCCTCGGAGCGGTGGCGAGCCCGTTGCCGGGCCGTCCGGGAACGTCGAGTACTTCCTGTGGCTGCGGGCCGGAGAGCCGGGACGGGAGGAACTCGACCCGGCGGTGATCGAACTGATCGAGCGTGCGGTTCAGGAAGGACCACAGTGAGCGAAGAGACCGCCGCGGCCGACGCGGTGCGATCGGGCCGGGAGATCCTGCTGGTCTCCCATTCGGGGCGCGACGAGATCGCCGGCACCGCGCTGCGGGTCGCGAAGATCCTCGGTGAGGCCGGCATCGGTCTGCGCACCCTCGACGACGAGTCGGTGAGCAACGGACTCGGCGTCCTCGCCCTGCCGGGCAGTTTCATCAGCGTCGTCGAACCGGGGCCGGAGGCGGCCGCCGGATGCGAGATGGTGATCGTCCTCGGCGGCGACGGCAGTTTCCTGCGGGCGGCCGAACTCGCGCAGTACTCGGCGGTGCCCGTCCTCGGTATCAACCTCGGCCGCATCGGTTTCCTCGCCGAGTCCGAGGCCGAACACCTCGAGGAAGCGCTCATGCAGGTGGTGCGCCGCGAGTACCGCGTCGAACAGCGCATGACCCTCGACGTGACGGTGCGCATGGACGACGAGGTCCTCGACCGCGGGTGGGCGCTCAACGAGGCGAGTCTCGAGAACAAGTCGCGGCTCGGGGTCCTCGAGGTGGTGCTCGAGGTCGACGGCCGTCCCGTCTCGTCGTTCGGCTGCGACGGAGTTCTCGTCGCAACCCCGACGGGTTCGACGGCCTACGCCTTCTCGGCCGGCGGACCGATCGTGTGGCCCGAACTCGAAGCGCTGCTGGTGATCCCGAGCAATGCACACGCTCTGTTCGCGCGCCCGCTGGTGACCAGCCCCGAGTCGATCATCGCCGTCGAGACCTGCGGGTGGCCACGACGGGGTGGTCTTCTGCGACGGTCGCCGCGTCATCGACGTCCCGGCCGGGGCCCGGCTCGAGGTGGTGCGAGGATGCGATCCGGTCCGGTGGGTGCGGCTGGATTCGGCGCCGTTCGCGGATCGGATGGTGCGCAAGTTCGAACTCCCGGTGAAGGGCTGGCGGGGAAGGAAACTCTGAGATGCTCGCAGAGATCCGGATCGACAACCTGGGTGTGATCTCCGAGGCGTACGCGCGCTTCCACGGGGGACTGACGGTGCTCACCGGCGAGACCGGTGCCGGCAAGACGATGGTCGTCACGAGCCTGCACCTGCTCTCCGGGGTGCGCGCCGACCCCTCCCGGGTGCGGGTCGGCGCCAACCGCGCCGTGGTCGAAGGCCGCTTCGAGATCGAACCGCGCCCAGCCACATCGAACAGCAGATCGCCGAACTGCTCGAGTCCACCGGTGCCCAGCGCGACGAGGACGGCAGCATCATCGCCGTGCGCGCCGTCGGCAGCGACGCCGCTCCCGCGCCCACCTCGGCGGACGCAGCGTGCCGGTGGGGGTGCTGTCCGAGTTCACCGGGCCGTTGCTGACCGTGCACGGCCAGAACGACCAGCTGCGGCTGCTGCGTCCCGACGAGCAGCGCGCCGCGCTCGACCGGTTCGGCGGCAAGACCGTCGCCGGTCTGCTCGACCGCTACCGCACCCGGCGGC
>LATQ01000329.1 GCA_001017865.1 Rhodococcus sp. IITR03 | reverse complement strand
CCCTGGTCGACGTGGCGCTCCCTCCCCCACCACCGGCGCCGGTCGCCCCTCCCCCGACGCCGCTGACCGCCGACGAACTCACCGCCCGCACTGCCGGTCGTCGTGACGATCGACGCGAGCGCGGGCTGGACGGGCATGACGGGCACCGGGATCGTGATCACTCCCGACGGCACGGTCGTCACGAATCATCATGTGGTGAGCGGAGCCACCGACATCAGCGCGGTGAGCGGTGCGAACGGCCTGATCTACGACGCGGAGGTCCTCGCTACGACCGCGAACGCGATCTCGCCGTCCTGCGACTCGGCACCGCGAGCGATCTTCCGGCCGCCGCGATCGCCGAGGACCTGCCGCCGGTGGGCAGCCGGGTGACGGCCTTCGGTAACTCCGAGGGTGGTGGGGTCGTCGTGGCGACCCCCGGCACCATCGTCGAGTTCGACCGCAATGTGGTGGTCCGCGACGCCACGGACGGTTCGCGTCACCGCCTCACGGGGATGATCCGCACCGACGCCCCGATCCGGCCGGGCGATTCCGGCGGGCCGCTCGTCGACGAGTACGGACGTGGTGGGGATCAACACCGCGGGTGCGGTGCAGCGGAACACCGACACCTCGCCCGATACGACCCCCGAGGCGTACGCCGTGCCCATCACCGAGGCGATCACGGTCGTCGAACAGGTTCGGACGGGAGTGAGCGACGGGTCGGTGCACGTGGGCCCCACACCTCGGCTGGGCGCGAGCGTCACCACCGCCCGCAGGGACGGGCAGGATCTCGGGGCCGAGGTGCTGTGGGTGTCCTACGACAGTCCCGCCTACCACGCCGGTCTCGACGCCGGCGACATCGTGGTGTCGTTCGACGGTGAGCGCGTCTCGTCGACCGGGGAACTCGAGGAACGTCTGCTCCGTCACCGCCCCGGCGACGTCGTGTCGATCGAGTGGACCATCGAGAACGGCGAAAGACGTTCCGCATACATCGTTCTCGAATCCGGACCCGCACGCTGAGGCGACGTCCACGGAAAATCGGTTGATCGGTCGCCCGAGGGGCGAAGACACTTGACCTCGAGTCGCCTCGAGGTCGCAAGATCTCATCGGACCGTCCGACGACCGGGGGAACGCGATGAGCAACCACACCGCATCACCGACGCACCGGCGTGCGCGCCTGGCGCGCGGGCCCGTGCGGCCGTTCGCCCACCCGCAGTACCGCCTGCTGATCCTGGCGCTCGCGGCGGGACTGCTGTCCGTGGGCACCTGGCTCATCGCGGTGGTGTGGCAGGTCGTCGAGATGGGTGGCGGCCCGGCCGAACTGTCCTCGGTCGCAGTGGGACCGGCCGTGGGCATGCTCCTCGTCGCACTTCTCGGGGGCGTGCTCGCCGATCGGATCCCGCAGCGCACCCTGCTCCTCGCGACGTACATCGCCCGGGCGGTGCTGGTCGCGGTGACGGCTGCGCTCGCCGTGAACGGATCGATCGCCTTCTGGCATCTCACCGTCGTGGGTTTCGCACTCGGGCTCGCCAACGGCGTCCAGTTCCCGGCCTATTCGGCACTGTTGCCGTCCATCGTCCCGCCACAGGACCTGCTCGCCGCCAACGGTGTCGAGGGCGTGCTCCGGCCGACGCTCATGCAGGCGGCCGGTCCGGCGGCGGCGAGCGCCGTCGTCGCGGCCTC
>LATQ01000564.1 GCA_001017865.1 Rhodococcus sp. IITR03 | reverse complement strand
GTCGGGGAGTCCCCGCAGCCCGAACACCAACGCGCCGATGCCACGAGCAGCGCGATCGCCGCAGCCGCCGCGATGGCCGTGACCTTCGACGAACGACCCGAGGGCTTCTCGTCGGCGACTTCCCCGGCCGCGACGGCGGCGACCGTCGCCTTCGACGTGTTCGCCGCGGGCGTCGCGGCCGCAGCGGGCGTGGCACCCGAAGGGGGAGTCGCCGTGATCTTCGAGATCACGGCGGTGATCTCGGGGTCGAGTTCGCTGCGTCGCGGTTCGGCGAGCTTGGCGGTGGGCAGGATCTGCGTGGAGCCGAGGAGGTCGACCGAGCCGGCGGCCGCCGCGAGAGCGGCGCCACGCACCATCGTCTGGTGCGGCTCGGGCGCCAGGGCGCACCGCACGCCGAGTCCGGTCTTCACCGACTGTGCGACGAGTTGCGCCGCGCTCGGGTCGACCGCTTCGTCGATCGTGACGACGATGGCGTCGAGGTTGCTCACGAGCCAGCCGAACGCGCCGAGCGCCGACGAGAGCTGCGCAGCGACCGACGGAGCGTCGTCCTCGGGGAATCGGAAGGCCTTACCCGCCGCGACTCCCGAGCGCACGAGCGTGACGGTCGAGCTGCGGGTCGATGTGGTAGACCGCGACGAGCCGCCCGGTCTGGTGCGCGACCTGCGATTCGAACCATGCCGCGGCGGCCTCGGCGTCGGAGACGAGCGAGACATGACGCAACCCGACGTAGTCGAGGGCGTTGCGCAGTACCGCGACCGTCGAACTCGGCCAGTCGGTGGGGTACGTCGCCACTGCGGTGTACGGGGTGTCGCCGATGAGAGAGGCTGCGTCGGCGAGGAGGCATTCCATGGCCGTGGCGACGAGGTCTTCGGCGCGGGAGAGCGAACCGTCGTTGGCGCGGACACCACCGGAGTGGCCGAGACGATCGACGAAGCCGGTGAAGGAACTGGTGTGCCCGTCGACGACGTCGTGGTCGCCCAGTGTCGCGGTGCCGTCGGAGTGCAGGTGGACGGCGGTGAACCGCTCGATCGGTGCGGGGTCCGGCCGTCCCGGCGTCGGTGAGGTGACCGCAACCGACGACACGGTGGTCCCCACCCTCAGGCCTACGCCTACGGACATGCCGGCTTGCCTCCATTCCGGTCGGAGTGTGTGTGACGGGGTACATCTGCGCCGTGCCCCATGGCCCGGAGCAGTGACAGGAGCTCCGAGCGGGAACCGGCACCGAGTCGGCGCCGGATACGGGCGACATGATGTTCCACGGTCTTCGCGGAAATGTACAGGTGGTTTCCTACCTCTCGGTAGGTGAGGCCCGAAACAACCAGGTCGGCCACCTGCGCCTCGCGCTCCGACAGTGCACCCGGCTTCTCCCGTGCACCGAGGGGGGATTCGTCCGGACCGCCCGGGGGAGCGTCGGGGGCGATGTCCACCGGGGCGCGACCGGCCGGACCGTCCTGCCGGATCGTCCGCGCGACCTGCAGTAATCCGGTGGCGACGGTGGTGTCGTCCGTCCGCAGCGCTGCTTTTCCCGCGAGCTTCGCGCCGTCCCACGGAAGACCCACGGACGCGAGGGACTCGGCTGCCTCGCGGATACGCGTCGCGTCGACCTCACCGCGCAGCACCGAGAGCCATGCGTGCCCGGCCCGCGCGAGCACGCAGCGTAGG
>LATQ01000562.1 GCA_001017865.1 Rhodococcus sp. IITR03 | reverse complement strand
AGCCGCGCCCCTGCGCGAGCCAACTGGCGCAGCGACGGCGCGGCGCACCCGGCACAGCGCCGACGGTGGGCAGGTCGGCGTCGTCGTGCAGGTCGATCTCTCCGACCCGCACATTCGGATCCGCGACGGCCGCGCTCAGGATCGTGCGCAGGCGTCCGGCATAGGCGGCGACGGTGTCGGCGTCGTACAGGTCTGTGCTGTAGAAGAATTCGAGGTCGATGCCGTCCTGCTGTTCGATGACGGTGACCTGCACGTCGACGTTGACCGTTTCGGTGTCGACGGGCGCGGCGGTGACGTTGAGGCCGGGCAGCGCGAAGGTCGACGCGACGGGTCGTGCCTGCGACAACGCGATCTGGAACAGCGGGTGCCGCGCTTCGCTGCGGGCGGGCTGCAGCTTCTCGACGAGCGTCTCGAACGGTGCGTCCGGGTTGCTGTAGGCGGCGAGGTCGCGGCGGTGCACCTGCGTGAGCAGGTCGGTGAAGGTGGCGTCGGGGTCGACGTCGGTGCGCAACACGAGGGTGCCGGCGAACATGCCGACGACGTCGTCGAGCTGCGGTCGCCGCGACCGGAGACGGCGGTGCCGATGGGGACGTCGCGACCGGCACCGTTGCCGCGCGAGCAGAGCCGCGAGGGCGGCGTGCAGCACCATGAACACTCGCGCGACCCTCACGGGCCAGCGTGTGCAGTCCGCGGACGAGGTCGGCGTCGAGCGAGACGGTATGGGCGGCGCCGTGTCCGGTGGGCTGTGCGGGTCGCGGCCGGTCGCCGGGCAGGGTCACCTCGTCGGGCAGGTCGGCGAGTTCGCTCAGCCAGTACGGGATCTGCTCGTCGGCGACGCTGCGCTGCCACCGCGCGTAGTCGGTGTACTGGACAGGCAGCGCCGGCAGCTCGGGGGTCGCGCCGGTGAGGTGGGCATCGTAGGCGACGGCGATGTCGCGCAGCAGCGGCGTGAGCGACCAGCCGTCGGCCGCGATGTGGTGCAGGACGACGAGCAGCACGTGCCGGTCGGGTGCCGTCCGGTACAGCCGCATGCGGGCGGGGGGTTCGACGGCGAGGTCGAATCCGGTGGTGGCGTAGTCGCGGACGAACTCGTCGAGGGCGTCCTCCGGCACGGCCACCGGGTCGAGGTCGGGACGCGCGGCGGGCAGCACGGTGTACTCGTCGACGGCCGGGTAGACGGTGCGCAGCGTGCGGTGCCGTTCGAGCACGTCGGTCACGGCGGCGGTGAGGGCGTCGACGTCGAGCGTCCCGTCGAGCCGCACCGCGAAGGGCAGGTTGTAGCTCGGGGACACAGGGTCGAAGCGGTTGATGAACCACAGGCGCTGCTGCGCCGCCGACAGCGGAGCGGGTGCGTCGGGGTCGGCGACGAGAGGCGCACGGCGCGAACGAGTCTCACCGTGCTCGTCGGCGAAGGCGGCGAGCGCTGCGACGGTGCGGTTCTCGAAGACGTCGCGCACGGTGACGTCGGTGTCGAGCACGTCCGACAGGCGACCGGCGAGGCGCGTGGCGAGCAGCGAGTTGCCGCCGAGGTGGAAGAAGTCGTCGTCGGCGCCGAGGGTGCCGGGGGCGATGCCGAGCAGTTCGGCGCACACGTCCGCGACGAGTTCTTCGACCGGTCCGTGCGGTGCCGCTCCCCCGCCGGCGTGACGTCGGGGGTGGGCAGCGCG
>LATQ01000561.1 GCA_001017865.1 Rhodococcus sp. IITR03 | reverse complement strand
GAGTTCGCGCCCGCGCCGATCTCGGTTGCCGTCCGGCCCGAACACCACCGCGCACCGGTACATCACCGGCGGGCGCGGCAGCGGCGGCCTCCAGCGCGACCCGGATCAATGCCTCGTCGTCGCGCAGCCCCATCTAACGGAGCTTGTCCAGGGTGTTACCCAGGACGTCGTCGAAACCGAGCCGCTGCGCGATCTCGTCGAGCTGCTCGTCGGGATACAGGTCGGTCTCCGACAGGATCACCGAGAGCACCGGCTCGGGCAGGCCCATGTCGGCCAGGATGCCGAGGTCGCCCTCCTCCCACGGCTCGATGTCGTCGAGTTCGTCGGGATCGATGTCGGGGATCTCGATGTTCAGCGCATCGAGACGTCGGCGGCGATGTCGTAGTCGACGGCCATCGTCGCGTCGGACAGCAGCAACCTCGTTCCCGCAGGTGCGGGACGCACGATGATGAAGAACTCGTCGTCCACGTTCAGCAGACCGAACACTGCGCCGGAGCTTCTCAGCTCCCGCAACTCGGTCACTGCGGTATCGAGACTCGTCAGTGCGGCACCGGACAACGCCCGGCACTTCCAACGACCTTCCTCCCGCGTCACGGCGACGGCGAAGCCGTCGAGGTCGTCGCTCGAATTCCCGGCGGTGTTCCCGCTCTGGGTCACGGAAGGGCTCTTGTTCCCTACACGCTGTGCAGCCATGGGCGCAACGGTAGTCGGCCACGTCCGGTGAATGAAGCCCAGCACGGGATATGCCAACCTGATGAGGTGTCCTCAGCCGTCTCTTCCCCGCCCGTCTGTGTCCTCGGCCTCGGTCTGATCGGTGGTTCGCTGCTGCGTGCCGCCGCGGCGACCGGAAGGCAGGCGTGGGGTTACAACAGGTCGTCGCAGGCCGTGGAGGCCGCCGTCGCCGACGGCTTCGACGCGTCCACCGACCTCTCGGCCACGCTGCGTCGCGCCGCCGACACCGACGCCTGGTGGTGATCGCGGTGCCGATGCCGGCGGTGGGCAGCATCCTCGAGGCGGTGGCCGAGCACGCCCCCGACGTCGCACTCACCGACGTGGTGAGCATCAAGGCGGAAGTGGCCGCTGTCGTCGCCGCTCACGGCCTGTCGCGACGTTTCGTGGGTGGACACCCCATGGCGGGTACGGCGGAGTCCGGCTGGACCGCTGGGACCGCCGACCTGTTCCGCGATGCGGTGTGGGTGGTGACCGTCGACGACGGCACCGATCCCGAGGTGTGGCGGCAGGTCGCCGACCTCGCGCTCGACTGTGGCTCCGTCGTCGTGCCCGCCGAGTCCCGGGAGCACGACGCGGCGGTCGCGCGGGTCTCCCACCTCCCCCATCTCCTTGCCGAAGCATTGGCTGTCGGGCGCCGGAGGTGGCGATCTCGCGCTCGGTCTCGCTGCCGGCTCGTTCCGGGACGGCACGCGGGTCGCGGCGACGGCACCGGCCTGGTGGACGCGATGTGTGAGGGCAACGCCGAGGCCCTGCTGGTCGCGCTGGACGAGACGCTCGAGGTGCTGGGGACGGCCCGGGAGCAGCTGGCCGACCGCAGCACCTCCGAACTCACCCGCGCCGGTCATGCGGCGCGGACCCGCTACGAACAGCGCCGCCGCGACCGACTCGCTCGGCATTCAGCCGGCGACGACGGCTGGGTCGAGGCATTCCGCGAGGCCG
>LATQ01000154.1 GCA_001017865.1 Rhodococcus sp. IITR03 | reverse complement strand
TCGCGGTGCTCGACGAGTTCTTCATCCTCTCCGGTAAGTGGCAGCGCCTGGCCAAAACGGGCGACGACGAAACCAAGGCGCAGCTCAAAGAACTCGATCCGCTCGGTGCGTGGGCGGATCTGGCGGTGCTCGCCCGTTCGGCCGGCATCCGATTGTTGCTCGGGGTGCAGCGCCCGGATGCGTCGTTGTTCGGCGGCGCTCGGGTAATGCGCGCGACAACTTCGGCACCCGCATTTCGCTCGGCAATCTCTCGCAGGACGGTGCGCTGATGATGTGGGGCGACTCCACCGTCGGGCGGGAGGTCGATACCTCGGTCAAGGGTCGCGGGATCGCCCTCGGTGACGACGGGTCGCCGGTCGATGCGCAGATGTGGTGGACCCCGAACGTCGATAGGCATCCGAACAAGTGGAACCAGCTCTCGGAGAGCGAAAAGGCGATCATCGACGGTCTGATCCCGGCGGAGGCGCCGCAGTTCACCTGCTACTCGCCGGAGCTGGCCGAGTTCATCGAATCCGAACGGGCGCTGGCGAAGCGTGCGCGCAGCACGGCAGCGTGCCCGAGCCGATCGTCATCGGGGCGGGTCGTCCCGACGATGCCGCGGTGTCGATGGTCAAGGAAGAGCGCGAGTCGGCACCGGAACGGGAGGCAGACGACGACGACTTCGCCGATGCCATTCCGGCGTCGAGTGTGCAGGCCGGTCAGACGGTGCTTCTCGACGACTCCGGCGGCGAGCTGGTGCCGGTCACCGTCGACGACGTCGAGGTGCGCCGCAACAAGAAGGGCGAGGTCACCTCGACCGTTCTGATCGTGGGCACCGGCCGCGTCACCACCCGCATCACCTTCGACGCGACCGGCGTCGTGGCACTGCCCGATCCCGACTCGGTAGGAGCGCCCGCATGACCCTGTGACCTCGCCGCATCGAGCCGATGCCCGACCCGCACAGCAGCTCTCGTCCCGATAGTCCACCCGCTACCGAATCACACCGAAATCACTCCCCGAAAGGCACTCCATGACCCGCCGTATCTCCCAGTCGATCACCCCCACCGCCGAGGATGTCGCTGCGCTGCGTGGACCGTTCATCGCCAAGGGCGCCAACGACCCGGTCATCGCCGCACTGCGCGAGTACTTCAAGCATCGGTGCCTGCGTGGCTGCCCAAGCTCGACGAGAAGCAGGAACTGACCCGCGAACGCCTCGCCGAGATCCGCGAGGCCGGCATCAAGCGCCGCGCGGTCATCGAAGCGCTGCCCGAGGGCAAGGCCCGCGAGCAGGCGTTGGCCGAGTTGGAGCAGACCGAGGCCGTCGTCGAGGACATGGACACCGCGCTGGCCGGCGCTGGTGCCTTCGGCGGGAACTGACGATGACGCCGACCGTGGACATCGAGGCGACCTCCGCGACGACAGCGCGCGCACAGCTCGCCGGTGCCGACGTGCCGCCGATGGAACTGGCTGCAACCGATGACAAGAACCTGGCGGTTGTCGTGCACGAGTTCGTGCGCACGATCGCAGTGGAGCAGCAGGCGGCCGTCGAGGTCGTCTATCGGACGGGCAAGGACACTCGCTTCCTCACGGTCGGCCCCGACGGCAAGCTCACCGAGAACGCCCCGAGCGTGCCCATCCCGGTCGCGGTGACCGATCCGGAACCGGCGCCCGCGGAGCCTGTCTCCCCCGGCGCCGCCGCGCCGGTGACCGTG
>LATQ01000328.1 GCA_001017865.1 Rhodococcus sp. IITR03 | reverse complement strand
GCAGGAAGACTGATCCGTCGGGCCCGCTCTCCCAGCTCACGTTGGCGAACCGGTCTGCGGGCCGAGCGCGGCGACGGTGCGCTCGGCGCTGCGGCGGTCGTCGTGGTGGGTGCCGCCGTGGGAGCGGGTTCGTCGTCGGAATCACCGAGCGAAGCGAAACCCAGACCTGCGAACAGGATGCCCAGGGAGATCAGGACCATCGCGAACGCACGCAGAGGCGGTCCCGAGGGTGCGGGCGCGCGGCTGGGGATCTCGGGGGTTCTGCTCACGACCTCGACCATAGTTGCCCGAGCACACGCAGCGCTGCCGACCGGCCGCGCGTGTCGACATTGCAGTATCCGGCCCGGAAGCCGCCCGTCTAGCGGGTGTCGAAACCGAGCCGGCGGGCCGCGCGGGCCTTCTGACGGCTCGCACGCAACCGCCGCAGCCGCTTGACCAGCATCGGATCGGCGGCGAGCGCCTCGGGACGATCCACCAGAGCATTGAGCACCTGGTAGTAGCGGGTGGCGGAGAGACCGAAGAGTTCCTTGATGGCGTCCTCCTTGGCACCGGCGTACTTCCACCACTGCCGTTCGAACGCCAGGATGTCGAGATCGCGACGGCTCAGGCCGTTCGCCTCGTCGCCGGTGGCTCCTGCGCGGATGCGCCGTCGCCCTGCGGGGACACGAGATCGGACCGGTCGTTGCCGTGCGCTGCTGCGCCGTCCATTTCCCTCCTCGACTGGCTGGATCACACCGTGACGAAGAGTCCTTGCGTCTCGGCGGAAGTCATTCAATCACGGGGTGGGGACACATACCGGTTCGAGAACGCCGCGAGTCGATCCCATTATCCTGTGTCACCATGGCCATTCTTCCCATCGTCATCGTCGGCGACCCCGTCCTGCACAACCCGACCCGGCCGGTGACCGAGTCACCCGCCGAACTCGCTCAGCTGATCGCCGACATGTTCGAGACGATGGACGCGGCCAACGGCGTCGGCCTCGCCGCCAACCAGGTCGGTGTCGACAAGCGGCTGTTCGTCTACGACTGCCCCGACCGCGACGAGTCCGGCAAGGTCGCGCGCCGGCGTGGCGTCGTCGTCAACCCGATCCTCGAGACCTCGGAAATCCCCGAGACGATGCCCGACCCCGAGGACGATCTCGAGGGCTGCCTGTCCGTGCCCGGCGAGAACTTCCCCACCGGTCGCGCCGACTGGGCGAAGGTCACCGGTACCGACGAGAACGGTGAGCCCGTCGAGATCGAGGGCCACGGATTCTTCGCTCGCATGCTGCAGCACGAGGTCGGGCACCTCGACGGCTTCCTGTACGTCGACGTCCTGATCGGGCGCAACGCCCGCGCCGCGAAGAAGACCATCAAGCGTGCCGGCTGGGGTGTCCCGGGTCTGACCTGGCTCCCCGGTTCGGTGGAGGACCCGTTCGGCCACGACGACGAGGACGACTGACGAGGCGACCGGCGAACCGTCGATGACGACCGACCGTCCGGCCCCCTCCGTACCCCTCGGCACCCGGGTGGTGCTGCGGTACCGCCTGCCCGCCGGCTACAGCCACCCGATGACCGACGTCATCGGTGAACTCGTCTCCGTCGAACCGGTGGTCTCGGTGCGCACCGCCGACGGTCGTGTCGTCCAGGTGTCCCCCACCTCGGTCGTCGCGCTCAAGCCGATCGCGAGCGCGGCGATCCGCGTCTCGGAGATCCG
>LATQ01000560.1 GCA_001017865.1 Rhodococcus sp. IITR03 | reverse complement strand
GGCCTTCGTGCCCGTCGACCCCAGCCCAGCCCGCTGCGCGCATCGCCCAGTTGCTCGGCGCATCCGGTGCGCGGTACGCGATCGTCGACGGCGACGTCGCGTTGCCCGACGGGGTCGAGCCGATCGCCTTCACCGTCGAGGGTGACACCCGCCCGATCGCCGACGCCGATCGTGTGCGGCCGCTGCATGTCGACAACACGGCTTACGTCTCTACACCTCGGGCTCCACCGGCCGGCCCAAGGGCGTGGTGGTCTCGCATCGCGGACTCGGCCCGCTCGCACAGTCGTTCGTCGAACGCTTCGACCTGCCCACCATCTCGGACACCGCAACCGACGCACGGGTGCTGCACTTCGCCACCCCCGCCTTCGACGGTGCGGTGCTCGAATACGTCCTGGCGCTCACCTCCGGTGGCACGCTGGTGGTCGCACCCGCAGACCTGTTCGGTGGCGACGAACTCGTGGAACTGCTTCGCACCGAAGGCATCACCCACTGGTTCTCGACGCCCTCGGTGCCCACCCAGCTCGACCCCACCGGACTCGACGCCCTGCGCACCATCGCGATCGGCGGCGAGGCATGGCCCGTCGAGACCGCCGAACGCTGGGCGCCCGGCCGCACCCTGCTCAACGTCTACGGCCCCACCGAGACGACAGTGCTCGCCACGTCGAGCGAACCCTTCGCACCCGGCGACCGGCTCACCATCGGTACCGGCCTCGTCGGCGTCACCGCGGTGGTGCTGAGCGAACGCCTGCGGCCCGTGCCCGAGGGTGTGACCGGCGAGCTGTATCTCGGGGGACAGGGCGTCGCCCGCGGATACCTCGACGCACCCGCACTCACCGCCGACCGGTTCGTCGCCAACCCGTTCGGCACAGGGCGCCTCTACCGCACAGGCGATCTCGTGCGCTGGACGGGACACGACGACGACCGTGCCTCGAATTCGTCGGCCGCAGCGACCACCAGGTCAAGATCCGCGGCTTCCGCATCGAACTCGGCGAGATCGACGCGACCCTGCAGACCCACCCGGGTGTCGGCACCGCCGTGACCGTGGTGCGCGGCGACACCCTCGCCACCTACGTGCACAGTCGCAACGGCCGCCTCGACCCGCACGAGATCCGCGAATGGGCCGCCGAGCGGCTGCCCCGGCACATGGTGCCCGCGACCGTCACCGTGCTCGACGCGTTCCCGCTCACCAGCACCGGCAAGATCGACCGCGCCGCGTTGCCCGAGCCGGTGGTCACCACGACCCGCACCGACGGATATCGCAGCGCCACCGAAGAACTCGTCGCCGGTGTCGTCGCCGACCTGCTGGATCTGCCGAGCGTCGCCGGATCCGACGATTTCTTCGCCGTCGGCGGCAACTCGCTGCTCGCGACCCAGCTCGCCGCGCGCCTGCGGGGAGTCGCGGGTCGCCGGGTGGGTGTGCGCGACATCTTCGAACACCCCACCGTCACCGAACTCGCGAACCTGCTCGCCGAGGAACCCGCCGGCGAGCACCTGCCGCTCGTCCACGTCGACGACGACAGCGACGCACCGCTCGCACCGGCGCAGCAGCGCATGTGGCTGCTCAACCGGTTCGACGTGGCCGACGACATCGACGGCGGCGACCACATCGCCTTCGCGCTCGGCCTCGACGCCGACACGGATCTCGACGCCGTGCGCGCGGCCGCCGCTACCGTGCTGGCCCGCCACGACGTCCGCGCGCACGGTCGTTCCCGCACAGG
>LATQ01000221.1 GCA_001017865.1 Rhodococcus sp. IITR03 | reverse complement strand
GGAAGCAGCGGCGCGGAACCGGAGACCCCGTCCCCCCGACGACGACCGAGCCCGGGTCGTAGACGTCGGTCGACGAGCGCAGTCGAGCCCGAGTCTGCGGGCGAAATCGTCGAAGGCCGCGAGGGCGACGGGGTCGCCGTCGTGGGCCGCGCCGGCGATCCGCCGGCCGGTGAGCGATCCGGGATCCGAGGCGATTTCGCCCGCGAGAACGGACCGCCCGGGTTCGGCCGCGAGCATCTCGACGGTCGTGTCCACGAGACCTGTTCCGCTGCAATATCTTTCCCAGCATCCCTGCTTGCCGCACGGGCAGGGCCGCCCGTCGGGCACGACCTGCAGGTGACCGAGTTCGGGCGCCACACCGTAGGCACCGCGATAGATCCTGCCGTCGAGCAGCAGGGCGGCGCCGATGCCCGTTCCGAGCGCGACCATCACCGCGATCGTGCTGCCCGCGGCGGCGCCGAAGCGGTACTCGGCCCAGGCCGCGGCATTGGCGTCGTGTTCGAGGACGACCGGCAACCCGAAGCGTTCGGTGAGCGTCTCGGCGAGCGGCGTATCGCGCCAGCAGATGCGGCGCGAACCGCACGGTGGTGCGGTCCTCGGTGAGGAACCCCGCGACCCCCAGCCCGACCGCTGCGATGTCGTTGCGATCGCGCAGATGCTCGACGAGCCGGTGCAGCGCGTTCTCGAGGCGACCGCGGAGGACGGCGTCTGCGTGCGCACACTGTCGACGACGTCGCCGTTACGGTCGACGGCCGCCGCGCGGATGCTCGTGCCCCCGATGTCGATCCCGACCGTGAGCCCGGGGTCGTGTGTGTTCACGTGCGGAGGTTGACGGAGATCGGCTCGAAGGCCGGACGATCCCGCGTCGGCGGATCGGGCGTCGGCTCGGGCGGGACGCCGCCGGTCGAGGGCAGGAACTGTGCGAGGAACTCCCGCAGCAGCGCGATCAACGCCGCCAGTTTCGACGCCAGCCTGCTGACCAGTTCGTGGTTCTCGCCGCGAACCAGGGCTGCGGCGGCGCAGAGCGGGCACCACCCACTCGGGGTGGTTGCGGCCTCGGCGTCACCCGGCGCCGTCGAACCGGGCGCGGTATCAGCCGGACGCGTCGCCGGTCGTCGCGGCGACGAACTGCTGCACCGTGCCCTCGACACGGTCGAGCACGGCGTCGGCGAGCAGCAACAACTCGGAGATCAGGCTTCGTGATCGTCCCTCACAGCGGCCACACCGCCGGATCCGGTACGAAGCGCACCACCAGATCGGTTCCGTCGAACTCGGCATCGGAGACGGTGCACCGCCGCAGCCCCGAGGCGAGTCGTACCCGGCGTCGCATGCCTCGGCGCCGACGACGAGATCGTCGCCGATCCGCCCGAGTGTCAGGGACGCGGGATCGGCGAGCGGCAGGTACATGCGCATCGCGTACACCGACTCCACCCCCGTTCCCGATTCGTGCTGCACCCGGACCGGCTCGTCGGTCTCCGACGAGGGAACGGGTGCGTCGCGGCGGAGCGCCGTGGCGAGCTCCTCCAGACCTGCCAACCCTACCGGCTCCGCGGCACGACGCTCGCACACGATCACGGGAACGTCGGTGACGGCCGCCCCGATCTCGGCGACGATCGCCTCGTGCGCGACCCGTTGATCGGCCAGCAGCCGCGCGGCCGCACCCGAACCACCCACCGCGGGGACGACGCCGTTGACGACGACCGCGTCGACGACGGCCGGACAGTGCGAGCACGACCGC
>LATQ01000557.1 GCA_001017865.1 Rhodococcus sp. IITR03 | reverse complement strand
CGCGCCATCGCGCCGCGCCGCCGGATCGGTATCGGCGAGACCGATCGCGGCGGCGACGAGCTCGGCCTGTTCGTAACGGCCCTGCCAGCCGAGCCCGGACGACTCGACCATGCCGAGCACGAACAGGTTCGCGAACCGGCGGCTGATCATGTTCAGCAGGAGGTCCGGTGCGTGGGCGCGCCAGTCGAGCAGGTCCCGGTCCAGGAACGGATAGTCGAGGACGTAGCCGGTGGCGTGCACGATCATGTCGTAGCCGGCGGCCGAACCGTCCCGGAACCG
Source organism: Rhodococcus sp. IITR03 (assembly GCA_001017865.1). The sequence goes on along the minus strand of LATQ01000557.1, from coordinate 1,495 downwards.
GACCTCGGCGCCGTCGTAGCGCTCGATGTCGGGCCGCACCTGCACGTCCCCGTGGCCGAGGTGGTGCAGGATCAGCGAGTTGACGACCGGGTGCGATTCGTAGAGACGGTGGTCGGGTGCGGGCAGCCCGAAGCGGGTGGGGTCGCCGGTGAACTGGCGCAGCACCAGCGCGTCGAGGCGCTGCTTGATCGGCGCCGGCAGCGGCGCCGCGGGTGAGGGTGTCGGCGGGACGCCCGAACAGATACTTGGGCACGAAGTGATAGCCGCGGCGCACGCTCAGGTCCACCGACCGGGCGTGATGGACGGCGTCGACGGCGATATCGCAGCCGCTGTTGCCGGCGCGACGATCAGGACCCGCTTGCCGCGGAAGATCGTCGGGTCCTTGTAGGCACTGGTGTGCAGGAGCTCACCGTCGAACTCGCCGGGGATCTGCGGGTGGTTCGGGGTCGCGAGGGTGCCGTTGGCGACCACGACACCGCGGTAGAGCTCGGTGGTCGCGGTGCCGTCCCGGCCGGTCGCGGTCACCCGCCACCGGTCGCCGTCCGGTTCGACGCGGGTCACGGTCGTGTCGAAGCGGTAGCGCTCACGCAGGCCGAAGACGTCGGCGTAGTCGCGGAAGTACCGGGCGAGTTCCGCGTGCCCGGATAGTCCGGTGTCTGCGGCGGCATGGGGAACTCGGTGAACTCGGTGGTCGTCTTCGAGGAGATCAGATGCGCCGACTCGTAGACCGTGCTCACCGGATTGGTGATGTCCCACAACCCCCCGACGGCGCTGTGGGATTCGAAGCCGACGAAGTCGATGCCGTGCCGGGAGAGCGCGCGGGCCCCGGCGAGCCCCGAGGGCCCCGCCCCGATCAGCGCATACTTCTGTTCCGTCTCCATGTGTCGTAGGCTGGCAGGCCGCGCGAATTCGGCACGGATTTTGCAGGATAATGACGAAATGGACGATTTCGAGTACGGAACTGCGCGATCGATCGATGAAATCGACCTGAGAATAATCAATGCGCTCCAGTGGTCCCCGCGTTCGACGTGGGATGCGCTGGCCGGGCCGCTCGGTCTCGATGCCGCCACGGTGGCCCGGCACTGGCGTCGCCTCGAACACGAACGTCTGGCGTGGACCACGATCACCCCGGGGCCGCGCATCCTCGCGCAGGTGACCACCGCACTGCTCGAGATCACCGTGGTGCCCGGCGCGAGGAGGTCGGTGACCGAGGTGATGACGGGGCGTCCGCACGCGGTGACCGTCGAGGTGCCGTCGGCGGGCGCCGACCTGCTCGTCACCGCCGCGACCGCGACCTACGAGCAGAGACCCGGATGGTCGTCGACGACCTGGCACACCTGCCGGTGTCGCGTCGATCCGCACCCACGTGGTCTCGGAGTGGTTCACCGAGGGCGGGGCGTGGCGACTGAACGCGCTCGGCCCCGGCGAGCGCGGTGAACTGGCCACGGGCTCGCGGCGGTGGGTGAGCGGCGCGGACGCACGGCGATCTCCGCCA
>LATQ01000110.1 GCA_001017865.1 Rhodococcus sp. IITR03 | reverse complement strand
GGGATTGCGGGTCGGGATTGCGTGCGATGAGCATCTCGGCCGCTGCTGGTCCTGCTTGCGGTGTGTCGTTCACACCGGCAGTGTCCCGGACGCGGTGTTCGGATGCATCGTTTACCGGCATCTGCGTGTGATCCTGATGGCCGGAGACGTCGGTGTTCGGGATGGCTTCTACCTTCTGCCTGTTCTGCGCAGGGAAGTGGCCGACTCGACTATCTGCGCGCTGGGGATCGAGCAGCCACCAGAGTGGTCGGGACCGCCAGGCGCGCATCGGTGGTGCGCGTCGCGTGCTGGCGTAGCACGGGGCCGGGTTCTGGAGCGGCCTTGGCTCGGAAGCGTTCGAGAGCTCGGTGCGCAGGCCCTCGAGGCCGCCCTTTTCCCCGAGCGCGTCGGAGGGTGGCAGGGGAAGTTCGTTCAGATTCTCGGGGCATCCGGGGCGAAGACACTGCCGGACATGTTGACTCGTCGCACGGTGGTGATCTCTGGCGCGGGCCGGTGGGAATGATCCTCGTCGTCGAACTGAGCCTGGACGGAGTCCGCAGCACGCTCGTCGAGAGAGCCCGCAGACGACTCAGTTCCCCGAGGACGGACCTGGCGGGCGCAGTATGGAACTGCTCGATCGTCTCGGTCTCGTCGAGGAGATCCGTGCGGTCGGTCCGCTCATGTGCTTGCCCCGGTGGCCGCAGCCGCGAGCACGGCTTCGAGCCGCGGCTGGATCGATTCGGCCATCATGGTGATCTCCTGTGTGTGGACGCCGTTGTTGCGCGCGGCGTCGCGCCAGTTGGACAGTGCTTCAGCGACGCGGCGCATCTTCGCGCGGGCTTGTGCGGCGTTCAGGCTGCAGTCCTCCGCGAGAGCCAGTAGGGCTTCGGCTTCTTCGGGCTGTGTGTCGGCCCCATGATCGAGGTCGACCTTGCCTGCCACGGGTCCGGGGTCGGGTTGACGTCGAACGCGGGGCTGATGGTCCACGAGCCGTGGTCTGCGAGGAAGCCGTGGTTGCGCAGGTGGTCGTCGGTGTTGCCCAGTGCCACGCTGGCGACGGCGCGGTCGAAGAGTTCGTGGTGGTCCGCCCTGGGGGAGCGGGAGAGGTCCCGGATCGCCTCAGCGATGTCGGCGTAGTCGCGGTGTTCGCCGTCGGATGCGCCGAGGGCCGTCATCGCGCTGATGTATCCGATGCGGTGCCCCTCGTCCGTGCGATCGAACCTGCGCAGGATCAGGACGCTGCGTTCTCCGACGTGGGTGAGCGTTCTGTGGGGGGTGCGGATTCCGGCGCTGTCCATCAGATCGAGTGTCGTGGCTTCCCACGCCATCACGTCCCACTGGTCGCTGCCGTGGGGGAACTTCGCGATCGCCAGTGCTCCGTCCTCGAGTCGAACCGACGCTTCGGGCGTGCGCCGCCGAGGCCTGTCGTGCCCGTGTCGAGGAGCTGTTTGATCGCCTGTGCAGGATCCTCATCGGAGGCGATCTTGTCGGCCGCGTGCAGCAACTCGGGCAGCGATACCAGTCGAGGTACGCTCGAGGGTTTTCCGAGGAATGCTCCTTCCCCGGGGAGTTTGAAGCGCAGTGCGCCCTGGCGGGTATCGTCGCTGACCCCGAGCAGGAAGTCGAGGTCGTCCAGGCGGCGCGGAGCTCTGCTCTCCTCGCGGGCGCGGGCTCGCTCGCCCTTTTCGATCAGGTTCCGCCCCCACCGGTCCGGAGCGCTGTCGGCGAAGGCTCGCACGAGGCCGCTCTGGTGTTGCGAGCCCGCCACGAGCGGAAGTGCCGGGTCGATACTCATGCCA
>LATQ01000385.1 GCA_001017865.1 Rhodococcus sp. IITR03 | reverse complement strand
CGCGCCGCGATCGCCTCGATGCCGATCGCGGCGAAACCCCGCAGCGACACGGCCGTGGGCAGCGCCTGCACCACCGAGTGCGCACGCACGAACGTGCGCAGCGAGAGGGCGGCGACGGGTTCGAGATCCTCGACCGGTCCGGTGTCCGGAGGCACGAGCCGGGTCGCGAGTCGCTGCCCGCCGCGCCCCACCCTGAGGTGGCCGAAGTCGGGATCGGTGCTGCGTCGCTCCCACATCCGGACGGTGCCGGCGAGGGTCCACAGCAGGGCCGGGTCGGGATGCGACCATTCGAGCGCCCGACGTTGTTCGTGCGCCGTCTCGGTGACCTCGCGCCGGAGCTGGTCGAGATAGCGCAGATAGTCCTTGCGGTCCTCGTTCGCCTCGGCGGTCTTCGTTCCCCCGCTGCGACCACTGTTGGCGAGCATGCCCACCAGGGACACGACCATCATGAGGGGGAAGATCATCGCCATGGGGCTGCGTGCGGCGCCGGTGGTGAACATCAGCGCGACCATCCCGATCATCGCCGCGACCATCACGAGCGGGAGCAGTCTGGTCACCAGATTGCCGGGCGTGGCCCGGGGGATGTCCGGTGGCGGTTGGACACTCACCTCGCCGCTGGGAACGCGCGGTGCCTCCCGCCGTGCTCTGCGCACGAAACGCACGGTACTCACGTTCGTCACCCCCCGGAACGCCGTCGGCCGCCCCCTACGGCCCCACGGTCGTGGAAGACTAACCCATGGCGGCGACCTTCCGTGCTCCTGCTCGCCCGTCGGTCCCTCGACGGACAACTCGGGCACGACACCGGTCGGGACGATGTCGTATGGTCTGCGTCGTTCGGACTGCAGTGACGGGGGGAACCGAGGCCGATGACATCTGTGCGTGCGCGATCCGAGACCCCGGGGCAGGTGGGCGCCCCGGATCTGTGCCGGATCACCGTGCTCGCCCGCCACACCGAGGTCGATCTCGCGCTGCCCCTCGACGTTCCGGTGGCGCTGCTGCTCCCGGGGATCGTGGATCTCGTCGCCGGCCACCGGCCCGACAACGACTTCGACGCGACACCCGAACGCTCGGAACCCGACGGCTGGGCACTCGCCCGGATCGGTCGGGCCCCGCTGTCCGGTGTGCTGAGTCTCGACGAGCACGGCGTCCGCGACGGGAGATCCTCGTCCTGGAGGATGCCGGATCCCCCGCTCCTCCACCGTTGTTCGACGACGTCATGTACAGCGTCGCGGCCTCGGACCGGACCACGACGCCGTGGGGTGCGGGCCCGTCGGGTCTCATCGCGGCCGTCCTGGGTCCGGTCGCCCTCGCCGCGGGCTGCGTACCGTTGCTGTTCCTGCCCGACGGCGCGAGCGTCTCACCCTCGGAGCCGTGTGCGCCGCACTGCCTCTCCTGGTGCTGCTCGCCGCAGGCATCCTCGCCCGGCTCCACGACGATCGACGGACCGCGACCGCGCTGCTGTGGTGCACCTTCCCGCTCGCAGCGACGGCCGGTGCGCTGCTCGTTCCCGGCGAATCGCCGGCGCCGCGTCTCGTCCTCGCCGCGGCACTGACCGGTGCGGTCGCAGTGCTCGCCGTACGTGTCACCCGCATCGGCCTCGCACCGTGCACGGCGGTCGCGCGACCGCCGCGGGTGTCGTCGTGACGGCCACCCTCGCATCGACCACCGATCTCGATGCGCGCGCCCTCGGAGCCGGAACGGTGGTGGTGGCGTTGCTGGTCGCCGGCACGGCACCGCGCCTCGCGCGATGGCTCGCGAAACTCCATCCTCCTGTCCCCGCTCCGGGCGCTCCGCTCG
>LATQ01000157.1 GCA_001017865.1 Rhodococcus sp. IITR03 | reverse complement strand
GCCGACCCGGAGCTCATCCGGGCGTGCGCAGTGGCAGAGGCGGCCCGCGACGGACTCGAGGCGCTCGCCGCCGGCGTCGGCGCGGACTGCGGTGTGCTCGCCCGCGTCGGCGACGAAGCGGTCTTCGTGATGACCGAGAACCACTCCGGTGATCCCGACGCTGTGGAGATCGGACAGCGGATCCCCCTGATCCCGCCGCTCGGCACCGTCTTCCACAGCCAGGCCTCCGACGACGAAGTGCAGCAGTGGCTCGGCCGGGCCGGAAGGAACGACGACACAGCAGCTTTCGTCTCGAATCTCGAGAAGGTTCGTGAACGCGGCTACTCGATGTCGCTCATGCCCGAGACGGAACTCGCTCGCGTGTCGGTGATGAACGACTACTCGGGGTGTGATGTCCTACCCGAGCACGACCGTCGGATGAAGCAGATGATCTCCGGCACGGCGTCGCTGTACGAACCCGACATCGAACCCGACGGCACGTACGACCTGCACTCGGTCGTCGTCCCCGTCCCCGACCCCGAGGGACGCACCCGCATCGCACTGCGACTGTCCCGGCTTCCGCGCGCCGCGTCCGGTGACCAGGTGCTGCGTTGGATCGACGATCTGCGATCCGTCGCCGCCGACACCGCCGAAGCTCTCGCCGCGCGCACCCCATCGACCAAGGAGAAATGATGAACGCTCGAGTCAGGGCACTGGGATATGCGGTCGTCCGCGCGAAGGACCTCGACGAGTGGGTCGCCTTCGGTTCCGAACTCCTCGGCCTGCAGGTCGCCCACCGCGACGACGACCGGATGCTGATGCGGATGGACGAGTACGCCTACCGCCTCGACGTGCGCCGCTCCGACGAACCGGGCGTCACCGCGCTCGGCTGGGACGTCGGTGGACCGGAAGCCTCGAGGAGTTGTCCAAGCGCCTCGTCGATGCCGGCTACCACGTCGAGTCGGTGGACTCCTCGGTGATCGAGGAGCGGCAGGTCATGGACCTCGTCCGCTTCCGCGACCCCGAGGACGTCCTCGACCACGAGTTGTTCTGGGGTCTGCGCAACGCCATCGACAAGTTCGTCTCACCGACGGGCGCGAAGTTCGTCGCGAGCGACCTCGGTTTCGGGCACGCCTTCCAGGCGCTGCACGGTGATGCGAAGGTCTACGACCGTCTGTTCCGCGACATCCTCGGTTTCCGGCTCAGCGACCACATCGACATGCCGGGCTCGGTGGGCACCTTCCTGCACTGCAACCCGCGCCATCACTCGTTCGCGTTCGCCCATGCGCCGCACCGGAATCAGGCATCGGGCACCTGATGTTCGAGATCGACGACCTCGATCTGCTGGGTCGCCAGTGGGACAAGGTGGAGGACAGCGACATCCCGATCCTCTCCACCCTCGGCAAGCACACGAACGACAAGATGATCTCGTTCTACGTCCGCAGCCTTCGGGTTTCGGCATCGAGTACGGCGTCGGCGGAATTCTCATCGACGACGAGAACTGGCTCCCCACCCGATACGGCTCCGCCCACTACTGGGGCCACCGCCGCCCACAGGGGTAGTACGCGGCTCTGTGCAGTCATAGGAGCGCGGAATGGTCATCGGTGCGCGTTAGTGCGCGCGCGGGTGACCATTTCGCGCTTCGCTGTCAGGGTCGGTGGCGGCGCGGTCCGCGGGCCTCGGACTGCACCCCGTCGCTGCAGCCGGGCTGCACGGCGGGAGACGCCGGGTCAGTGCTCCGGAGCGCGAATTGGTCAGAGGTGCGCGTTATTGCGCGCTCTGATGACCATTTCCCGCTCCGCTGTCGGGGTCGGTGGCGGCGAGTTG
>LATQ01000367.1 GCA_001017865.1 Rhodococcus sp. IITR03 | reverse complement strand
TCGTGCCCCACCGCCCTCGTCGTCGGCCTCGGATGCCCACCCCACACACCCGTCGCCGTGCTCGACGGCATCTCGGCCGGCATCGGCGAAGCCGCCGAGGAGATCGGCGCCGGAGTCGTGGGAGGCGACCTCGTGCAGGCCGATCAGGTGATCGTCTCGGTCACCGTGCTCGGCGAACTCGACGGACGGCCACCACTGCTCCGCTCCACCGCCTGCCCCGGCGACGTCGTCGCCCTCGCCGGTCGCACCGGTCGCTCCGCGGCGGGTCTGGCCCTGCTGCTGGCCGGCAACCGGGACTTCCCCGAACTCGTCGCGGCGCATCGTGTGCCCACTCCGCCCTATGCAGCAGGTCCTGCAGCGGCCGCAGCCGGCGCCCACGCCTGCACCGACATCTCCGACGGTCTCGTCGCCGATCTCGGGCACATCTGCACGGCCTCGGAGGTCGCGATCGACCTCGACTCCGGTGCGCTCGCTCCCGACACGCAACTCCGCGAGGCCGGTCGGGTACTGGCGGCCGACCCGTGGGAATGGATCCTCACCGGCGGCGAGGATCATGCCCTCGCGGCCTGCTTCCCTCGCGAGGTCGTCCTGCCGGACGGATGGCGGCCGATCGGCGTGGTCCTGGAAGGCTCCGGCGTCACGGTCGACGGGCAGCGCCACGACGGATCCGGAGGCTGGGAGAGCTTCGCGGCGGGCGCTGGTCTCTAGGCCGCTCACTCCGGGTGGGGTTCGCTCGAGATAGGTTCTGCAGTCATGGCTGTCTACGCACTCGGCGAGCGTGTCCCCGATATCCATCCCGACGCGTGGTTCATCCCGACGCGGTCGTGATCGGCAACGTCACCCTCGGTGCCGGTGCCTCCGTGTGGCCCTCGGCGGTGCTGCGCGGGGACTACGGCACGATCACCGTGGGGGAGAAGACCAACATCCAGGACGGCACGATCATCCACTGCACCGCGATCGAGGCCACCGTCATCGGCGCGCGGTGCGTCGTCGGGCACAACGCGCACATCGAGGCTCCACGATCGGTGACGGCGCGCTGATCGGCTCGGGTTCGCTCGTCCTCAACGGATCGGTCATCGGTGCCGGCGCGCAGGTCGCCGCCGGCGCCTGATCCCGCCGCGCTTCGAACTGCCGCCCCGCCGCATGGCGATGGGTATCCCCGCGAAGGTCCGCGAGGCTACGAGATCCCCGAGAACAACTTCGACGCCAACGCCGAGATGTATGCGGCGAACGCCGCCTACTACCGGACCGCCCTCCGCCGCATCGACCAGGAGTGACAGGTGGCCGACACCGTCGACACACAGTCCGCGGCCGGGGGAGCGGACGAGCCCCGTTCCGGTCGGCCCCTGTCCGAACTCGTCGAGGCGGGTTGGGCGCGAGCACTCGAACCCGTCGCAGGTGACATCACCGCGATGGGGCAGTTCCTCCGCGCCGAACTCGCCGCGGGCCGCAGTTATCTGCCGTCCGGTCCGAACGTGCTGCGTGCCTTCACGCAGCCGTTCGAATCCGTCCGCGTCCTGATCGTCGGGCAGGATCCCTATCCCACTCCGGGTCACGCTGTGGGACTGAGCTTCTCGGTGGCTCCGGACGTCCGTCCCATCCCGCGCAGTCTCGCCAACATCTATCGCGAGTACACCGACGATCTCGGTCTGCCGCAGCCCTCCACGGGCGACCTGTCGCCGTGGACCGAGCACGGTGTCCTGTTGCTCAACCGGGTCCTCACCGTCGCGCCGGGCCAGCCGGCCTCGCACCGCGGCAAGGGCTGGGAGCCGTCACCGAGCAGGCGATCCGCGCGCTGGTCGCGCGC
>LATQ01000411.1 GCA_001017865.1 Rhodococcus sp. IITR03 | reverse complement strand
CCCGCTCGACCCGGCCGTGCGCGAGCCCGGCCGACTCCGGTACCCCGATCGTCCTCGCGGCGCCCGACTCGGCGCCCGCGGTGGCGCTGAAGGAAGTCAGCGACAAGTTGGCGGTGCGCAAGCGCGGGCTGGCCGGTATGTCGCTGGGAATCGACACCACGCGTCACCTGTAAGAACCCCGATATCGATCGAGCCCCCCGCCGTGCTTCACGGCGGGGGCTCGATCGTAGGAAAGCTGTCAGGTGGCGTCGGGATCGATCGGCGGCTTCTCGTCCGGGGCGAGCGGCTTCGACAGGTTCGGCCGGCTCGCGCCGTTGGTGGGCGTTCCCGGGGCCGCCGAGGACGGCTTGTCGAAGTTGCCGGTGAGGACCGAGTCGTCGCCGTCGAGCAGATGCTTGGTGATCACGGCCCGCGGTGTCATGCCGCGCAGCTGGTTCAGCTCGGACAGGGGTTGCCGCAGGTCGTCGAACTCCGGTCCGAGTTCCTCCTTGAGCTGGTCGCGCGCACCCGTGGCGTAGTCGCGTACCTGACGCAGCGACTTGGCCACCCACGAGACGGCGCCGGGCAGGCGCTCCGGGCCGAGAACCACGAGGCCGCCACGATGAGTACCAGGAACTCGCCCCAACCGATGTTGCCGAACACGCATCCAGTACGTGGTCTCGTCCGGATCGCAGCACCTACGCGGAAGCTCACATCACGCGGCTGGGACGTTCGGTCCGAGACAGGGACCGTTCAGTCGGAGACGGGGGTGACCTCGACGTCGACGAGGCGGCCGTTGCGCACGAGCTGGACGGTGATCGGCTCGTCGATCTCCTGCTGCTGGACAGCCACGACGAGCTCGTCGGCGCTGGTGACCTCGCGGTCGCCGACCTTGACGATGACGTCGCCCTCGACAATGCCTGCGCGCTGGGCCGGGCTGTCCTGACGGACGTTGGCGACCTCCGCGCCGCTCGCGACGTCGTTGACGACCGAGCGTGCGTTCACGCCGATGTCCGGGTGCCGCATCTCGCCGGTGCGGATCAGCTCCTGCGCCACCTCGGTGACGTCGTCGATGGGGATCGCGAAGCCCAGACCCACCGAACCGCCGGTCTCCGACTTGATCGCGGAGTTGATGCCGATCACGCGACCCTCCATGTCGATGAGGGGCCGCCGGAGTTGCCGGGGTTGATCGAGCGTCGGTCTGGACGGCGTCGATCACCGCGTCGGTGTCGGTGCCCTGCCGCTGAGCCGCATGGGCCGGTGCAGCGCACTGACGATGCCGCGGGTGACGGTCTTGCTCAGGCCGAGCGGCGAACCGACCGCGACGACGTCCTCGCCCACCTGGACGTCCTCGGAGCGGCCCAGTTCGGCGACGACCAGGTTGTCGACGTTCTCGACGGCGAGCACGGCCAGGTCGGTCTTGATGTCGCGTCCGACGATCGAGGCGGGCACCTTCGTGCCGTCGTCGAAGGTGACCTGCACCTTCGCGTCGGGATTTCCGGCGGCCATCGAGATGACATGGTTGTTGGTGACGATGTAGCCGGCGCCGTCGATCACCACGCCCGAGCCGGTGCCGGCGTCGCCACCGACGGTGGTCTGGATGGAGACGACCGCAGGCAGCACGGTGTCGGCGACACGCGCGACCGCGCCAGTCGCAGTTCCTCGTCGGGACCGACTGGCTCAGCGTCACTCCGCGACTGGTCAGCGAACCGTTGTCGGCGTCGCGAGCGCGACGACGAGTCCGCCGACCATGCCGATCACGACGGCACCCGAAAGGTCGCGAGTGCGCGGGGGTTGGACGCGGCGGTCGAACAACACCTCACGCAGGGTGAGTCCGGG
>LATQ01000364.1 GCA_001017865.1 Rhodococcus sp. IITR03 | reverse complement strand
CCGTCGGAGGTCTGCCCCGTCGCGATCGCCTCGGGCTCGGCTCGTCGGTGGACGCGGCGGTCGCCGGTGTCGGTGTCCTCGGTGCCGGCGCTGTCGGCCTCGGGCTCGGCGCCGGGCAGCGGATACGAGAACAGCGACGGGTCGCCGTCGAACGACCCGTCGAACGCCTTCCCGTACGGGTCGAGGAGCAGCTTGCTCGGATCGCACCGGTGACCGTTCTCCGGATCGAACGGACCGTGCACGCGGTAACCGTAACGCTGACCGGGGGAGACCGTCGGAAGGTAGGCGTGCCAGACGTAACCGTCCACCTCCTCGAGCGGGATGCGGGTCTCGCTCCCGTCGCGGGAGATGAGGCACAGCTCGACCTTCTCGGCGATCTCGGAGAACAGTGCGAAATTCGTGCCCGCCCCGTCGTAGGTCGCGCCGAGGGGATACGGGGATCCCGGCCATACTTCCAGGGTCTCGGGCATCTCGTCGCCAGCGCTCGCTTCGATGGGCTCCATGCACGCCAACAGTAGTCTTCCGGCGCTCGCGGCACCGGATGAGCGCGTCACCACCAACCGGTGGCGGGACCGAGTTGTCGGCCGAGCTCGGGCGTCACGTCCGGACGTAGGTCGTGGTGAGGTGGTTCTCGTCACGGTAGATGAGGATGTTTCCCTCCACCGCCCGGCACAGATCCTGCCGGCAGAACTTGTCGGACAGGTCGAGCAGCGACACGGTGGCAGGTGCGCGGATGCGGCGACGGCCGGGTCGATCGGGTCCAGTGCCTCCTCGCGCGGCACCCCGCACGTTTCCGCGGTGCCGCCCCCGGCGAGGCAGTCCGCGGCCCGATAGGCGAGATCGCCGCGGAACAACCACGGGTTGTCGCGGATCGCCACCACCGGGATGCCGTAGTCGGCGAGCGTCTCCCACAGATCGACGTACCAGAACGGAACGAAGTCGCCCGGTCCCTCGCCCTGGTCCTTGGTGCGCGTCGACGTGGTGAACACGTAGTCGGGCGGATCTGCGCGCAGTTCCGCGAGCACGGCGGTCGACCACGTGTCGCACTCGACGGTCGGGGACTCCTCGACGAGCGGGGCGAGGGGATCGGAGAGCGGGCACCCGACCTTGAGATAGGTGTCGAGGCGGAAACCGTGTTCGATGCCGAGCGCGTCGAGCGCGGCGAGCCAGTGCTCCGAGTGCGACCCCCCGACGATCACCATGCGTCGCGTCGCGAGCGGGTCGCCGTAGGTACAGGTCAACGGTGTGCGATTGGTGTGCTGGGCGATGCAGTTGTCGAGCGTCGCGGGAGGCAGGTCGCGATGGGCGACGAGCAGCGGCGGTTGCACCGGTTGCGGCTCGGTGGAGACTGCGGGATCGAACACCGCAGCGCCGGGATACAGCTCCGTCGGTAGGGCGGTGACGCCTTCGAGGGTCTCCGTCGAACGGTCGACGTGGGTGTGCCAGAGGTTCGCGGCCCCGACGAGAGCGACGGCCAGGACCGTCACGAGACCCACGAGCGCGGTGCGGGACGGCCGAGGGGGTTCGACGCGGCGGATGGGGTCCTCGAACCACCGGGTCGACGCCTCGGCGAGCAGCAGCGACAGGGCGATCACGACGAGTCCGCCCACCAGGCCGACGGACGGGTGCCCGCGCACGATCAGGTAACCGATGAGGATCGGCCAGTGCCAGAGGTACAGCGCGTAGGCGATCGCCCCGAGGCGCACCATGGGCGCGGATGCCAGCAGTCGCGCCGACGGCGTGTGTGCTCGGCGCCGGAGTCCGAACCAGGGCCGGGAGCCGGAGCGGATGCCGCGACGACGAGCGCCATCGCCGCCCGACGGG
>LATQ01000245.1 GCA_001017865.1 Rhodococcus sp. IITR03 | reverse complement strand
CCGGTCTTCCCCGGACTCGCCACTACGGCACGCTCAGCGGCACCGAATTCCTCGCGGCACTGGCCGGGCTCGCCGCCACCGCGCTGCTCGGCGCCGCCCTCGCCGCGATGGGTCGTCACACGCCGGTCCGTCAGAGCGCGTAACGGTCCTCTCGGAACCCCTTCGAACGGTGCGGTCGCTGATGCGGCCGCACCGTTCGGCGTTTCGCGACCGATACGATCACCGACCGTTGCAGCTCCGTGACCTGGCGTTTCCACCGCCGATCAGGAATCTCGGAAATTTTTTCGATTCGACGGGAACCTTTCCGCCTCCACGTCCCTCTTACCTGTGTCAGTCACCGAGACACCGAAAGAGGCACCGACCATGGCTACCAACTCCTTCCCCGGCAGCAGCTCCTCGAACGCCGACCGCGCCGCATCGCAGTCCACCGCCAGCGACCGTGCGGACTCGTCGTACGGCTCGCAGTCTTCCTACGACGGCAACTCCTCCTACGGTTCGTCCTCGGCCGACCAGTCGGGATCGACGAGCTACGAGTCCTACGAGCGGTACGACAGCTCCGGCTCCTCGAGCTCGGACTCGTCCTACGGCTCGGCGAGCAACTCGGGCGCGTCGAGCTCCGCCGGATCGGCCTCCTCGGCTTCCGATCGCGCCGCCGCGGAGAACGCCGAGTCCACCTCGAGCGTGACCTCCGGCTCCGCCTCCACCGAGCCGGTCGTGCTCGACGAGTACACCCTCGGTGACGGCAGCCGCGTCGCCGACGTCGACGTGGACGGCGACGGTCAGGTCGACCTGTCGCTGGTGGACTACGACGGCGACGGCCGGACCGACGCGCAGATCAGCGACTCCGACGGCGACGGCAACGCCGACCTGATCGAGTTCGACCGCGACGGCGACGGCTACATCGACGCCGCCGCCGGTGACCTCGACGGTGACGGCCGGCTCGATCTGGCCGTCTTCGACGAGGACGGTGACGGCGAGGTCGATGTGGTGGTGGACCTGCACTCCGGTGCGGTGGACTACGACGGCGACGGCATCGCCGACGACTACGTCGACGGCTCGGCTTTCGACAACGGCTCCGAGTCGACCGACGCCGGTTCCGATCTGGTCTGACACCCACTCCGACCGATCCGAGATGAAGGGCAAGCAGGTGATGTCACCGCAGATCCGTGAGCGGATCGACGAACTGATCGCGGCGGCGGACGTCGCAGCGGACGGGACCGAGCGCGCCGCCGCGACCGCACGACTCGCCGAGCTGGGCGTCGAACGTCTGGCCGTCGAGCCCGGGACACGGTTCGATCCGAGCCGTCACCGCGCAGTGGCGGTGACGCCGGCAGCGGCACCGGCGGAGGAGAACCTGGTCGCCACGATGATCCGGCCCGGCTGGTGTCACGAGGGCAGATCCTGCGCTATGTCGAGGTGCGGGTGCAGGTTCCGCCGGCGCGGTGCCCGGCTCCGGGGGCGTCGTGACACCCGCCACCGGGCGACGACCGGTCGCCGCTATAGAGTCCGCGACGGTCATCGCACCGTCCATGCAGGTTTTATGGGTTCGCATTCGAGAGGCACGATCGAGATGAGCTGGGTTCTGGCGGTCGATTTCGGCACGTCCAACACGTCGGCGGCGCACCGGATCGGCCGGACCGGGTCGAATCACTGCCGCTGACCCACACGTCCAACCTCATGCCGTCCTCGGTGTACGTCGACCACACCGGGGCGATCACCACCGGCGACGTGGCCATCAACCAGGCCACCGTGGACCCGGCCGGTTCGTCGCCTACCCCAAGACCCACGTGGCCGTCGGTCGGTGATGGTCCGCGGCCAGGACGTCCCCGTCGCCCACACCATCGCCTCGGTCCTGCGCACCGTCTACAACCAGGCGCTGCCCCGGCACAACAACCACCCTCCGGCGGAGGTCGTGCTCACCCACCCCGAGGCCTGGTCCCAGCGCGAACTCGACGTGCTGCGGCACGCCGCGTCCCTGGCCGGTCTCGGCGGCAGCGTCTCGCTGATCTCCGAACCCCGCGCCGCCGCGTTCTACTATTCACGTCAGCACGACGCGAAGATCGTCAAGGGCTCGACGATCGCGGTGTTCGACTTCGGCGGCGGCACCCTCGACATCGCCGTACTCACCGCGACGAGCGAATGGACCTTCGAGGTGATCCGGGCCGGCGGCGACAACACCCTCGGCGGCAAGAACCTCGACGCCACCGTCGCCCGCTGGGTCGACGAACGCCTGCGCGACGACGATCCGGATCTGGCGGCGTGGTTGCGCACCCCGGACGGGCTCGATGCCCGTCGCACCCTCGACGATCAGATCCGCCGCGCCAAGGAACTTCTCTCCGAGCATCCCTCGGCGACGATCCGGGTCACCGGCAACGGCGCGGATCTGACCTTCACCATCACCCGCGACGAGTTCGAGCAGCTCATCGAACCGCAGATCACCCGAGGCGTGCAGCTCGCCGCCCAGGTGCTGCGCGATGCCGGGGTGGACCGGTCGGGGCTGCAGGCGCTGTATCTGACCGGCGGCTCCTCACGGATTCCGTACGTGCATCGGCGGCTGTCCGAACTCGGATCCATCGCCACCCTCGACGACCCGAAGACCGTCGTGGCCAAGGGCGCGGCAGGGTTCGTCGCCGGCGGACGCACCACCGAACCCGCCGCCGACCTCGACACCGAGGTGCTGCGGCCGGACACTCCCCGCCCCGCAGCACCGCGACCCGGCGCTCCCCGCCCGGGTACCCCTGCAGCACAATCGAACCCGGCACCGACGAGCGGACATCCGAGCGGTCACGACCGTCTCGGCCCCTGCTCATCGCCGGGGCCGCCGTGCTGGCGGTGCTCGATCGCCGCAGGGGCGGTCTTCGGACTCACCCGTGGGGACGCGGACGACGGAGCGACGGCCGGCGCCGCAGCCGCCCCCGCTGTGGCCGAGGACAGGTCGGACACCGGAGCACCGCCCCCGGCGACGTCGGCTTCGGTCTATCGCAGCGAGAGCACCGACGAGGTGGTCGAACTGCTGCCGACCAAGTTGCTCACCGGGTCGAGTTCGTGCGAGAAGTCCGGCTTCTCCTCGGAAGGTGCCATGCAGGTGCGGTGCCAGATCAGCCCCAACTCCAACCTCGGGAAGGCGCTGGGCATGGAACCCAGCGACTACGAATCCGTGTCGGCGTACCGGGACGATCAGTACGCACGCTCGAACTTCATCCGGCTCCGCGACGCCAAGAGCGACAACACCAGGATCGTCTCGGCGGACGGCACGCGTATCGCCGACTACGACCACCCACCGGGCGGCAACTCGTACTTCACCGTCATCGACAAGTCCACCGGACTCGTCGCGCAGTTCTCGACGACGACGGAGCGCGGCGAAGCACTGCTCGCCGAACTCGGTTGGAACGCCTGACCTGCCTTACCTCCCATACCTTCCTCTTCAGGAGTCCTCTTCTCATGCACATCCCTCGAACCGGCCGTCTCGCCCTGGCCCTGGCGGCCGTCACCGTCGTCACCGTAGCCGGCTGCTCCTCCGACAGCGACGCCACCGTCGTCGACGAGACCACGACCGAACAGACCTCTGCCGGTGTAGATCTCGACTCGCTGGATACCGGTGACTACAACACCCAGCCGCGCGATTTCGTTGCGCTGGGCATGGCGGCCGAGGATTTCGGTCCGGCGGTGGAAGGCCAGCGACTCGCCGAGTTCGTCGTCCACCCGCACACCGTCGACCCGGCTCTCTCCGTCGGCGGATCGACCAACGGCGTGTTCCTCGGCGGCACGGGCAACATCTTCTCCGGCAGCGAGAACGAGATCCTGAAAGAATTCTCGATCATCAACGCCTTCACCAGCTTCCGGAGCACCGACGACGACAGCCGCGAATTCGGTGTCAGTGTCTGGCGCTTCCCCACCACCGAGGACGCCTCCGGCGCCGCACAGGCCCTGTACGAGTACAAGCTCGCGCCCGCGGACGGCCCGTTCGCCACCGGTCCGGAAACCCCGATATCGCTGCCGGAGCTACCCGACACGCTGGCCACCACCCACTCCTGGCCGGAACTGGACACCATCTCCCTGAGCACGCTCACCACACGCGCATGTTCGTCGTCTACACCTACAGCGGCGACGACAGCAGTGGGACCGAGTGGATCACCGATGCCGCGACCCGCGGCGTGCAGCGGCAGATCGAACTGCTCGACCGGTTCCCGGCCACCCCCACCGACGAGATCGCCTCGCTGCCGATCGATCTGGACAAGGTGATGGCCCGAGCCGTGGGATTCGTCGACAGCGAGTACTCGCGTAACTCCGACATGGCGGTCTACGGACCCGACGGCTGGTTGCACTACGACTCCGCTCCGGCCGACACCGGTGGTGTTCGAGCAGACCGGCACCGATCGTGTCGCGAAGGTCAACAGCGTCGTCTATCGCACCGCCGGCCCCGACGAGGCCGAGGTCCTGAAGGACGCGTTCGCAGCACACACGGCGGAGGCCTATCCGGACCTCGTCGAGGATCCCTCGCTGACGCAGGGACTTCCGAACACCACCTGCTGGTCGGGAGACGTCGCCGAGGGCCGAGCGCCGCGTGCCTGATGACCTACGGCCGCTACATGGCCGAACTGTCCGGCTTCCGCTCGATCGGCAACGAGAACCCCGATTCCGACACCCTGCGCACCGTGCCACAGCGCGTCGCGACGCAGTACGTCAAGTTCGTCCGCGCCGAGGAAATGGGCCTGGGTGAGAACTGACCTCCCTCGCGGTCCGGTGAACGTCGGTGCGCGCCACCGATGACGGTCACCGGACGCTGCGCGACGCGGCCGGGTAGGTTACTCCGCGTACAGATGGGGGTGCCATGAACGAGACCGAGTTGATCGAGCGGTGCCGGTCCGGCGACCGCGCCGCGTTCGCCGCACTGGTGGAACCGTCCCGCACCCAGGTGTGGGCGGTATGTGTGCAGATCACCGGCAACCGCCACGACGCCGAGGACGCCCTGCAGGACGCCCTGATCGCCGCCTGGCAGAACCTCGACAAGTTCCGGGGCACCTCCCGCTTCGGCTCCTGGCTCTACCGCATCGCGAGCAATGCCGCGCTGGCGATCGTGCGCAAGCGCCGTGAGATCCCCGACGACGAGATCGACCTCGGTCGGGCCTCCACGGTGCCGGGACCGGCCGATCACGTCGTCGACACCGATGCGGTGCGTCACGCGCTTGCTCAACTCCCGGAACAGTTCCGCGTCGCGGTGGTGCTCCGCGAGTACGCCCAGATGAGTTACGCCGAGATCGCCGAGCATCAGAACGTGCCGGTCGCGACGGTCAAGACCCGCATCAACCGGGGGCGAGCACAACTCGTCGAACTGCTCGATCCCACCCGCCTCGATCCCGCCGGTCTCGATCCCTGACCGGTAGATTGGGACGTGGCAGGAACATTCCGGGGCCCGCACGACTCCAACCTGACGACGACGGACAACGGGGGAAGAAGGAAGAGCCCATGACAAGCGATGAGACCGATCCGCTGCCCTCACTGGGGGAGCTGCTCGGTATCGATGTGCTCGCCGGCCTACCGGAACTGCCCGATCAGGTCTGGGAGCGCGCGCTCGACATCGCCACCGACCCCGGCACTGCCGCGGTCGATATCTCGTTGGTCCCGGACGACGACGAGATCGTTCCGGAGACGGTCACCGTCGACTCTGTCGACCTCGATCCTGCCCTCGACCCCGATGCCGACCTCGACAGCGCAGGTGGAACCGACCCCGGCCTTGTCGACGACGACAACGGCGAGGCTTCATCCGACGACGAGGCAGCCTCGTTCGGCTTCACCGACAACGTCGACGAGCCCGATCTCGGCGCGTAACCCGCCGACCGGGTCAGTGTCCGCGGACGATCACCGTGTAAGCGTGCGCAAGCGCTGTCAGCGCCGTGTCCTCCGCCGCAGACCGCGTCGACACCGTCTGCGCCTGCACCGCGACAAGCTTCTGTTGCGCCATCGCTCGGATCTGCTCGGGTGACGCCGTCGACTCCAGCCCCAACGCCTCGGTGATCGTGCCGCCGCGCAGCACCTGGACCAGTTCGTCGACCGCTGGCACGCTCGGGTCGGCCTGCAGCAGAGATCGCAACGCCCGCAACAACTCCACCGGCACCAGCGCCGGGTCAGTGCGCAGCGCCGAGACGATCTGCCGGATGGCGTCGCGCGCCGGATGCGAATAGACGAGGGCGTCGAGTTCGGCGAGGATCCGGCCGGCGCGGTGCAGCACCGCGAAGCGACGCAACGACTGTTCGAGCACCGCTCGCAGCGGATGGACGCCGGACACCCCGGACAACCACTGGTTGACCTGGTGCGCCCCACCCGTTGCCTGCGCGCGGGCGTGCACGAGCCCGTACTCCCCGATCAGCTCCAGCAGTCGCCACACCTGGTCGCGTGGCACCGGCAGCGCCGCCCGGATCCGTGTCGAGCAGATCGACAGCGCCAACGGGGCCAGTGGTCGAGCGCCGCGAGCGCGCGGGCGTCGGCGTCGGTGAACGCACCGGTGTGGGAGGTCTGCGCGAGCAACCCGGCGACCGGCACCACCGTGCCGACCTGTCCCGCCAACCGCCGCGCGAGCACGTTCGCGTGTTCGGCGGCGTGTCCGAGCGGATCGCGGTTGCCGAGCACCCCACGGCCGAAACCGTCTGCGCGCGACAGCACTCCGAGTGTGTTCAGCGGAGTGAAGCCGAGGCGCTGCAGAAATTCGACCTCGTCGGTGCGCGGCATCGAGTCGAACAGGAACACCGCCGCGTCGGCGTCGACGGACGCCGAGCGGGTCTGCTCGAATCCGTCGATCAGGCGCGCTCGGTTGCGGCGGCATTGGTGACAGTCAGTGTCGCCAGACCGGGGGTGTCGACGAGGGTGATGGTGCTCAGCGCATGGGAGGCAGGTAGCGGTGCACGTACGCGACCTGCTCCGGCGGGACGCCGAGGTCGACGGTGGTGCCGAGTGCCAGCGGCACGGGTCGGCGGGTGCCATCGGTGGACACCACGTCGGCGCGGGAGGGCGCACCGTTCTCGTAGACGGTGACGACATTGGTGGCCTCGAGCGCCGCGGTCTCGGCGACCGGCGCCCCGATCAACGCGTTCACCAGGGTGGATTTGCCGGCCTTGAGCCGCCCGACGACGACGATACGCGGCGGCGACCACAGGATCGCGCCGATGCGGTTGGCGTGGGCGACGAGATCGCCGCTCAGCGCGGCGAGTTGGTGCAGGGCCGCGTCGATGCGCTGGTGCATCGGATCGGGCGCGGCTTGCGGTGGGGTATGCGGGGCACTCATGCGGCACCTCCTCAGAGCCGTCTCCATCGGGGTGATGCGGGCGCGGGTGATGCGCAGGTTCTTCTCCAGTCGTTCGATGTTCGCGGTGCGGGTCGCGGCGTCCGCCCGCGCGGCGCGCTTGGCCTCGTCGATACGCTTCTGCAACTCGGTGATCCGGTCCTGGAGGTGTTTGCGGCGACGCAGCACGATCTCCGGGCGGGTGGTGGCCATCGCGGCCTCGAGCATGCGGGTCGTGACGGTCCGCACGGTCGCGAGGGTCTCGCGCAGCCAGGTCAGCAGGTTCGTCTTGCCGGTGCGCATCGCCTTGAACCCGAGATTGATCGCCACCCAGGCGACGCCGGCGATGGCACCGGCCCCGATCACCGCGCCGAGCATGGTGGTGCCGATCATGCCCATCGTCAGCACGCTCGGATCCAGCAGCCCTTGGCGTTTCGAGCCCACCTCCCCGGTCACCAATGGATCGGTCTGCAGCGCCTCGAGGGTGATCTCGCGGATGTGCTCCCACTGCTGCGGGTCGTCGAAGAGGTCGGTGACGATCTTCTCGAGGTCGTCGAGGAAGACCTGCGCGGTGGTGGCCATCGCGTCGAGCAGGTCGGTCTGGATCTGGGCGGTGAACACCTGCGGGGAGCGCCGCAGCACCTGCATCGACGACTTGTTGATGCGTGTCGTCCAGTCCTCGCGCACGCGGGCGATCTCCTCGTCGAGGCGGGTGATCGCCCGTTGCCGTGCGAGGGTGAGGTCGCGCTGCAGGTGCTGTTCCCATTGCTGCGCCTCGTCCTCGAGGCCCTCGAGCCGTTCCATCTCGGCGGTCAGGTCCGGGGTCGCGGATTCGCCGTGGCGCACGACGGAGAGTTCGTCGCTGATTCCGGTTTCGATGCGTCGCAACCCGTCGAGGGCGACGCGCAGCGCGTCGGCTTCGGGGCGGTGCCGTGCGGCGGCGACCCGCTCGTCGAGCATCCCCACAGTCCTGGGAGCCGGAGCAGACGAGGCTGCGCTCGCGCACCGGGGAGAGCGGTAGCGCGGTCGCGGCCAGGGCACGCACGCTCGACACCGCGACGACGGGGATGTCGCGACCGACGTGTTCCGCGACGGCGCGGCGGTTCTCCGCGACGATCTGTTCCCAGCGGGTGAGGTTCTTGTCGGTCTTGGTGACCACGACCAGCACGTTCTCCACCCCGGCAGCGCTCTCGCGCAGGAACCGCATCTCCGGTTCTGTCAGCGGGGTCGACGCATCGCACACCAGCACGAGCACGGCGGCCCGATCGGCGGAGTGAGCGGCCATCGCGGCGTGCCGGGGGTCGAGGCCGCCGATGCCGGGAGTGTCGACGACCGACGCGTTCGAGAGCTTCTCGGACGCGATCGCCACGACCGCCGCGACCGGCAGCACCTCGACGGTCGGGTCCTGGACGTAGCGGCCACCGGTGGTGATCCACTCCCCCAGCTCGTCGCGGTCGATGCGCCGGCGCCCGTCGGGGAACACCAATTCGGCGGTGCCTCCGGGAAATCGTCGGTGGCGGTGACGAAACGGGTTGCGACGGCGGTCGAGTGCTCGACGTCGTCGAGAGCGGCGCCGTTGCGGCCGATGAGAGCACTGACCAGCAGACTCTTGCCGCGCTTGATCTCCCCCACCACCACGATCGACGTCGGCCGGCCGGTGTCGGCCAGTTTGCGTTCGGCGCGGTCGGCGACCTCGTCGTGCTTGTAGGCGCGCAGCACCTTGCACGCGCCGTCGATCAGGTCGGTCACAGACGGATCAGGAGACACGCGACGACACTACATACCGGCCGGTACGGGGCCGTGCTCACTCCGGCGTTCGGACTCGTGGCCGCGTCCGCGATGATTCCCGCTCCCGCCCCGGTCAACATTCG
Organism: Rhodococcus sp. IITR03; assembly: GCA_001017865.1. The sequence continues at coordinate 8,247 of LATQ01000245.1, read as the reverse complement.
TGAACGGATCCGTCCGACTCCGGGAGATGTCATGACCCAGCAGACCACCCGCACCCTTCCTCCGATCGTCGACGAGCAGACATGGCGGTCGGCGCTCGACGACCTACGGCGACGGGAGAAGGCCGCCACTCGCGAACTAGACGCCATCGCAGCGCAGCGCCGCCGGCTGCCGATGGTCGAACTGCCCGACTACACGCTGGTCGGCGCCGACGGCCCGATCCGGCTCGTCGATGTGTTCCAGGGCCGCTCGCAGCTCATCACCTATCACCACATGTGGTCCGACGGTGCCGAATGGCAGTGCGGCGGATGCACGAGTCTCACGACGCAGTGGACCCGGCTCGGCATCCTCGACAACTACGACGCCGCATGGTCGTCGTCACCAACGGGCCGATCGACGAAGCCCTCGCCTACAAGGCGAAGGTGGGCAACACGATGGAGTGGTACTCGTCGTCGGAGAGTTCGTTCGGCGCCGACGTCGACGCACCTCCCGGTGGCGGGTTCGCGGTCAACGTGTTCCTGCGCGACGGCGACAAGGTCTACCGCACCTGGCACACCACCGGCCGCGGCACCGAACAGCTCAGCTACACCTTCGCGCTGATCGACCTTCTTCCGTGGGGCCGTCAGGAGGAATGGCAGGACTCGCCCGAGGGCTGGCCGCAGTCGCCGACCTATTCGGGGTGGCTCGATTCCCCGGACGTGGCGCGGCTCTACGGTCCCGGCACCGGCGCGCAGTGAAGGCCGGGTGACATGGCGGACTCGACACCCTCGCGCAGCGGACATCTACCCATCAACGGTCTGAGCCTGTACTTCGAGGTGCACGGCGAACTCGGCGGGTCCGCTCCGCTGCCCTTGCTGCTGATTCCCGGCGCGTTCATGAGCACCGAGTCGATGCCGTCCTGGGTGACCGCCTTCGCCGAACGGCGCCCGGTGATCGTCTTCGATCAGCAGGGGCACGGCCGCACCCCGGACACCGATCGTCCGATGTCGTACGTGCAGTTCGGCGACGATGCGGCGGAGTTGCTGCGGGCTCTGAACGTCGAGCGTGCGGACGTGATGGGCTATTCGCAGGGCGGCGGGGTGGCGTTGCAGGTAGCGCTCCGCCATCCGGACCTTCTCGGAAAGCTCGTCACGTTGTCGGCCACCTACCGGCAGGACGGTTGGTACGCGTCGGTGCTCGAGGGCGTCGGACATCTCGATGCCGAGGTGTTCGCCGGTTCCTCGGTCGAGAAGTCGTTCACGGAGCACACGCCCGATCCCGCGGCGTTCGCCGCCTACGTCGACAAGATGAAGGTCCTCAACATCGAGGACCAGCAGATCACGGACGAACAGATGCGGTCGATCACTGCGAACGCGATGGTGATCGTCGGCGACGCGGACGGCGTGAAACCGGAACACGCGGTGACGATGTTCCGGTTGCTCGGCGGTGGCGACGAGGAAGCAGCAGCGACGGGGATGCTGCAGAAGGTTCCCCGGGCACGCCTGGTGATCCTCCCCGCGATGTCACACCTCGGCATCTCCGGAGAGGCGGACGTGCTGGTGCCGATGGTGACGGCGTTCCTCGACGACGTGCCGCCGGTGACGCCGGAGCTCTTCTGAGCCGGCGGCCGGCGGACTTTCACTCGGCGAGATAACGCAGCATCACGGCGGTGGTGAACTGTCGTGTCTCGACCAGGCGCAGATCGACGCGCTTCTCCAGGGGCGGGAACATCGGTGTGCCTCCACCGAGCAGGACGGGTGAGACGAACACCTGGTACTCGTCGATGAGACCGTGCGGGATCAGCGACGCGGCGAGATTTGCCCCACCGACCTCCATGACGCCGTCGCCCTCGGTCTTGAGCCTGCGCACCTCCTCCACCGCGTCGTCGCTGACGAGGCGACTGTTCCAGTGGACCTCGGTGAGGGTGCGGGAGAAGACGACCTTGGGTGTGGTCGTCCAGAGCTCGGCGAAGTCGCGTTCGATGGGCGAGGCGTCCTCGGCAGGTGCGGCCAGTACTCGGCCATCAGCTCGTACATCCGCCGGCCGTGCAGCGAGAGCTCGAGCTGACGGAACCGGTCGTTGTGGAATTGGTGCAGTTCGTCGTCGGGGTCGGTCCAGTCGATGTTGCCGTCGCGGTCGTTGATGTAACCGTCGAGGGACACGCCGAAGTCGTAGATCAGTTTTCTCATGCTCCGATAGACCGTCGACGCACCCCGAACTCATCGGCCCGGTGCGACCGTGGCGGGCTTACGGCTGGAGCAGCACGTCCAGGCCACGCTTGAAGTCGTCGATGCGGCGTCCGAGGGCGTGGTGACCGCCGTTGACGAGCTCGGACACCCGGACGATCCCCGCGGTGTCCGCGACCTCGTTGAGGTTGCGCGACGTCCAGTACCAGGCAGCGGTGGTGAAGGCGTTCTCCGGCGCAGCGAGCAGCTCGGGGTGCGCGACGAAGTCGACGCCGATGTGCTCGCTGACCTTCTCGTAGTTGTGGCGGCCCGTGATCTGGATCGCGCCGCGACCCTTGTAGCGCTCACCGTCGCCGGGATGGGTGTTGCCGAGATCGGCGCGACCCTCGTAGGCGCGACCGGACGCGTACTCCTCGAAGGTGCGGAAGGAGTCCGATTCGACGGCCAGCTGGGCGAGGAACGCCGCCTGACGGACCGGGTTGTCGATGCCGCTGCGCGCCATCGCGTCGTTCAGCGGCGCGATGTACTGCTCGACCTTCTCCGCCGGGATGCCCGGCACGATGCGGGTCAGCTCCTCGGGTGTGACGGCGGGGGGCGGCGCGGGCGTCGTCTCGGCGACGAGTTCGACCACCTCGGTCGCCTCTGCGGAGTCGACCTCTTCCTCGTCGTCCGTGACGGTCCAGCCGTCGGCGGCCAGGGCGTCGAAGTCGAGCGCCCGGAGCAGGTCGCGGGGCTCCTGGAAACGGGTCTGGGTGGGGGCGGTGGGTGCGGTGTCGGCATGGGCGGCGGAGGTACCGACGCGAGCGCGGCGGTGAGGACGGCCGCCGCGGCGACCGCGGCACGGAAACGGCGCAATGATGAAACGGACAAGGGTCGTGCTCCAAGATTCGCCGAAGCTGGGTTCGGCCTTCGAACGGGGCCGCGGCATCACCGGCGGGATCGTTACCGCCGCACGGAGGCCAACACGCGACCATCAGGTCACAACCAGGTAACGTCGCAGGTCGAGCGGTTTTCAAGCGATAGTGCCGACGCCATCTGAACCGACGCAAGTGAGCCACGCCATATTCGAAAGTCGATCATTGCCGCCCCAGCATTCGGCCGGTCCGATAAGAACCTGCCGCAACGGCACCTGGCCGATCCTGCCCCTCGTCCACGGAGGATCGACGTGCTCTCATCGGATTCCCTGCGTAGCAACACCTTCGATGACACGAACGCACGCGCCGAAGGTTCGCCCCACAGATGATCGAATCGAGGCCGCGATGGGTCGCCCCCTCGAGAACAGACCAGTTCGATTCGACCGAGAAGGTGTACACCCCCGAGCCGGGTCGTAATCATTTCGTGTCCGACGACACACCTCGATAACGCGCTGCCGTGAGCAGAAGAGTCCATCCGCCTTCACGGTGCAACGGACCCGAATCGGAAGTACCGACCGGTATGTTCGCGCAGGTCGAAGACCCGACCGTTCGGTCAGGGGCGTCCATGATCAGCGCGCCGAAACGGGGTCGACGCGGCGTGTTGCGGTAGCAAGCCCCGGTTCATCGCGCGAACTGCACTGACTGGTACCGACCGCCCTGTATGCCGCGCCGAGAACTTCAGCGGTCGCGGTAATACGCCCGGATCGCGCGGCTCATCACCTTGATCTCGCGGGTCCGCTCGTGCCGCAACCGGGCATCGGACCGGGCCGCGATCCACTCGTTCTCACGCCGCAGTTTGCGATGACTCTCCACTCGCCGGGCATCGAGGTCGCCACAGTCGACGGCGGCGTGGACCGCACATCCCGGCTCGGTCTCGTGCGAACAGTCCGTAAAGCGGCAGTACTGAGCGAGCTCGTCGATCTCGGGGGAAGGCGGAACGGTGTCGACGTTCGCGGGGAGAACCTGCTCTCCCGAACGTCCCGACGCGTCGGCACGACGAATCGCGCCGGTACGCGGCAGCACCGCACAGACGGTGACCGACCCGCACGATCCGGCCGGGAGTTCCCTGGATATCGTTGTTCGCGAACCGTTCCGCGATCTGCTCGGACCAGCCGTACTCGACCAGCGGATCGGTTCCGGGTAGGACATCCGGGTGCACGGTGACTCCTGGATCATGACGAGGCGCGGGTGGTCCGCTCCGACAGATCCGATGGTGAACTTCGCACCCCGGCACTGCAATCGAATGTCCGCGTGCACCCTCAACCGCGGTGGGCCGACAGCAACCAGGCCGGGAGCTTCGAGCGGCCCTTGTCGTCACGCTGCCACGCGGCAGCATCCTCGTCGCCGAGAAATGCGTGGATGAACGCCGGCCGCACGTCGTCGACGGTCCAGAACTCTGCAACCGCGTCGCGCAACTCGTCGTCCGTCACCGGATTGGGTCCCTGGCCCTCTTCAGGGAAGGCGTCCTTCGAGAAGGCAAGGACGAAGAAGAACGCACTCGGAGCAGCGGCACGAGTGACGGCGCTCAGGTAGGCGCGGCGCCGGTCCACGGGCAGCGAATGGAACAGGGTGCTGTCGACGATCGTCGCGAACCGGCCGTCGAAACCCGTGAACGAAGTGATGTCGGCGACCTGAAAGGTCGCGGTCGTCAGACCCCGCTCCGTTGCCGCGTCTCGAGCGGCCTCGATGGCGGTCGGTGACAGGTCGAGACCGACCACCGTGTAGCCTGTGCCGCCAGGTGGAGGGAGGTCTCGGCATGTCCGCAGCCTGCGTCCAGCACGTCGCTGCGGAATCTGCCTCGTCGATCAATCGGGCGATCTCGGGCTGGGGTTCGCCGATGTTCCACGGTACGGGGCCCGAAAACCTTCGGCGACGCCCCGGTAGATGTCGTCCCACGGGGCAACCTGGCCGTCCTCGGTCATGGATCCGACGGTACGCCCGCCGTCGGATCCACCGCACCGATTCCGAATTCGACACCGGTAACCGGTTCACTCGACCGGGTTCGTGAGGAAGGATCGACAAGCGCCACCGCTCGAGAGGGGAACTCACTCGTGACCGAAACTGCCGCATCTGCACCCGCCGGCCCCGGCCGGGAACGTCAGGGGGTCGTGTACCGCAATGGAGCGTTGGGCCGGCGTCCGGCCGTTCCGACGTCCTTCGGCGACCTCGAACGCGCCGCCCGACGTGCGAGTTCGAAGCGGGCCTGGGCGTATGTCGCGGGCGGTGCCGGTGAGGGACGCACCATGCGCAACAATCGGCGCGCGTTCGACCGGTGGGCGATCGTCCCGCGCATGGCCCACGGCATCACCGAACGCGACCTGCGTACGACCGTGGCGGGCACGTCGCTCTCCTCGCCGCTGCTGCTGGCCCGATGGGGCGGGAGCGTTGATGGCTGCCGACAGCGACCTGGCGATCGCGCGGGCGGCTGCCGCGACCGGCGTGCCGTACATCTTCTCCAACCAAGGCTGCAATTCCATGGAGGACTGTGCCGGCGCGATGGGCTCTGCGTCCCGCTGGTTCCAGCTGTACTGGAGTTCCGACGAGGATCTCGTCGACAGCCTGCTGCGACGGGCCGAAGCAGCCGGCGCCGAAGCCGTCGTCGTCACCCTCGACACGACGATGCTGGGGTGGCGTCCGCAGGACCTGAATCTCGGGTCGCTGCCGTTCGCACGTGGCGAGGGCATCGCACAGTACACCTCGGATCCCCGCTTCCTCGACATCGTCCGGGAGCGGATCGACGCCGCCCGCGAAATGGTGACGGAGCGACCCGATGTCACACTCGGCGCGATCCGCACGCTGCTGTCGATGACCCGCAACCATCCGGGTCGACTCCTCGACAACCTCCGCTCCCCCGTGCCGCGCGCCGCCGCGGAGACCTTCCTCGACATCTACTCCAATCCGGGACTGAGCTGGGAGCATCTGGCAACGTTGCGTGATCGGACGCGACTTCCCATCGTGCTCAAGGGAATTCTGCATCCCGACGATGCGCGTCGCGCCGTGGATCTCGGAGTCGACGCCCTCGTCGTGTCGAACCACGGTGGACGCCAGGTCGACGGATCGATCGCCTCGCTCGATGCCCTGCTCGACATCCGTGCCGCGATCGGCCGGGAGCCGACCGTGCTGCTGGACAGCGGGATCCGAAGCGGTGCCGACGTCTTCGTTGCGCTCGCGCTCGGCGCGGACGCCGTGCTGCTCGGCCGGCCCTACATGTACGGATTGGCGATCGCAGGTCGACAGGGTGTCGAGGAGGTGATCCGCAACGTGATCGCCGAGTTCGACCTCACCATGGCATTGACCGGCGCCCGATCGATCGCCGACATCGACGAACGGTTCGTCCGGCCGAATCCCTCCTTCTGAGACAGGGTCAGGCCTTGCGCGCACGCACCTTGCGGTAGGGAGTCTCGTCGATGCGCGTGGTGATCTCGGCGACCATCTTGTCGTACGACTCGTTCTTACGAGCGATGCCGACGAGCCGCTTGGTGGTGCGTGCCGCGGCGCGCAGGTTCATCGGGCGCCCCTCGATTCCGTACATCAGGCGCGCCCACTCCGGCAGCAGCGACAGCATGCCGTCCTGCACGACGACGAAGGTGAACACCTTCACCGGATTGCCCCACAGGTTCGGCTTGCGGAGCGCGTGCGTCACCTCGGCGGCCGCGAGCGACAGCGACAACCAGTGGCGCTGCTCGTCGACGTACGCCTCGAGGTCGGCCCGGGTGGCGGGCAGGCGGGCCGGGTCCGCGCCGACGAGTTCTGCGGCGATGTGCTGTTCGACGACGAACTTGTCCTGCTCGGCCGGGGTCAGGTCGAGGCCGAAGGCTTCCGCACCGCGCAGCAGCGCGAACGCGAGGGCGTTGTGCGTCCAGTCGATCCACGCGGGCTCGTCGGCGCGCAGCGTGGTGCCGGTGTGCGGGTCGTCCCAGACGGCGTGCGCGTGCATGCGGCGCACGAGCAGCGGCGGCATCCGCATGGGCCTTGTCACCGAACATGACCGTGTCGAGATAGCGGCCGGTGCGCTCGTCCCGCCCCTTCGGATCGACGTACGCGGCCGACGCGTGCTCGAACAGCCGCATCATCCCGGGTTGAGTGCCTGCAGCAGCAGACCCGCCATGCCCGCGACGCGAGAGGACGGGTCGGCGTACACCCTCCACGAGACGGAGCCGGGGCCGAAGTAGCCGTCGTCTTCACGCGGCGCGTTCTGGGCAGGGTGGGGGGTGGTTGCGGTCACGGGGGCTCCTTCAGCACCGAGGGGAGTGCATGTCGGGAGAATGTTATTTCCGTGTGCGAAGTTTCGCGCGCCGCGCGCGCCCGTCACCGCACATTCACCCCGGAAGATCACCTCATGTCTGCAGATGCGCCAGCGCCGACCGGGCGGCGTGGTAGCCGCACATGCCGTGCGCCCCGGCACCCGGCGGAGTCGCCGCCGAGCACAGGTACACCCCGGGAACGCCGGTCGCGTACGGGTCCAGTGCCGGGCGGGGCCGGAGCACGAGTTGCACCGCACTGTTGGCTCCGGTGACGATGTCCCCACCCACGTAGTTCGCGTTGTGGACCGACATCTCGGTCGTCGTCCGCACGTGCACGGCACGGATCGTGTCGCGGAAGCCTGGAGCGAACCGTTCGATCTGTGCGGTGATCGACTCCGTCGCGTCGCCGGTGTACCCGTGCGGGACGTGCGCGTAGGCGTAGAGCGGGTTCAGGTTCCCTGCGGATCGCGACGGGTCGGCGAGGAACTGTTGGCCGACCAGGACGTAGGGGCGATCGGGCATGATCCCCCGGTTCACCTGGCGTTCGGCTGCCGCCGTCTCGGCGTACGAACCGCAGACGTGGACGGTGCCGGCGCGGCGGGACGGTTCGTGCTGCCAGGGCACGGTGCCCTCGACGGCGTACTCGACCTTGAACGCCCCCGGACCGTGCTTGTACCGACGGTAGGCGCGGGCGGTGCGGCGGGGCAGCCTGTCGCCGACGATCCGTACGACGTCGGCGGGTGAGGTGTCGAGGAGCACCAGATCGGGGTCGCCGAGTTCGTCGAGGGACTCCACGCGTACCCCGGTTTCGACGGTGCCGCCGTTCTTCTCGATCAGTGACGCCATCGCTGCGGCGATGGCGCGCGATCCGCCTGCGCGACCGGCCACCCGTAGGCGTGCGCGGCCGTGCCAGCGCGACGCCGAGG
>LATQ01000556.1 GCA_001017865.1 Rhodococcus sp. IITR03 | reverse complement strand
ACCGGTGACGAGTCTGCCGTATGATCGTGACCCGCTGACTCTCATTAGGGGGATCTCTGACCGGTCCTAGTCCGGTCGATCGGGACAAGAAGGGGTCGAAGATCCACATCTTGTCCGACGCCGACGGCATCCTCCTCGTCACGGCGGTGACCTCGGCAAACACCCATGACAGCGTGATGCTGCAGCGATGATCACCGCGATTCCAGCGGTGCGCTCGCATCGGGGGCCGCGCCGCCGCAAGCCCGGCCGACTGCGCGCAGACAAAGGCTACGACTACCCCGTGCGCGCCGGTGGCTGCGGGCACGGGGCATCGTTCCGCGGATCGCCCGCCGCGGTGCCGACAGCAGCGAACGCCTCGGGCGTTACCGGTGGAAGATCGAACGCACCCTGGCGTGGCTGAGCGGCTATCGCCGGCTGACGATGCGTTACGAGCGTCACGGTGAGAACTTCGCTTCCTTTCTCCAACTCGCCGCTGCGCTGACCTGCTTCAAAAAACTCCCGGCCTGAGACATTATCCAATCCCAAGGAGGACGACGTCCTGCACAAGGACGGAAAGCGCTGCTTCGATGATCCCTTGATCATCGAAGCAGCGCTCAGGCAGCCCGAATGCAGGGGGTCTCGGGATCTGCCCGTGCCCACACAGGGGGACACGCCACCTCGCCCATGCTGCACGCACACCGCTGGTGGAGATGTCGCCTGCGGCGGGTGCGCCAAGGGCAAGCTATCAACAGGTATGGCCATCCTCCCTTGGGGCCACATCCCACTGTTGACATCAATACACTAGTCAATTTTGCTCCATAACACCAATATTCGATTTGGTCGCTCTGTTGCTGCATCTCCTACGCATTGGTGACCGACCACTGGTCAGCAATGTGCAGGAGATGCCGACAGGAACTGTTGCGCCTCGGGACCTGGAGTGCCGATAAGGGGACCTTCATGCGAGAGCCTGCGTCAAGCAGATGCTGGCCGCGGTAGGACGAACACCATCGCCGTGAAACACTGCGCAATAGTTGACCAATGGCACCTCTTGCGCCGCAGCGCCCCGTCCACATGAGACAAGCTCTAAGTCAAGAATTCTGTTCAAATATGACGCGAGACGTTCGACGATCTCGTCCGCGGTCTTGGTCCACACGTAGGGCTTCGGGTCGGTGTTCCACTGTGCGATCCAGGACCGAATGTCCTTATCCAAAACCTGAATCGACTTGTATACCCCGCGACGGATCTGCTTGTTGGTCAACTCGGCGAACCACCGCTCGACGAGATTGTGCCGGGACGATCCGGTCGGGGTGAAGTGCAGATGGAAGCGTGAATGTGCCAGCAGCCAAGTCTTGATCGCCGGCGTCTTGTGGGTGGCGTAGTTGTCGAGCACCAGATGCAGATCCAGAGCCGGTGGGGTCTGCTTGTCCAAGGTCATGAGGAACTTTGTGAACTCGTCGGCACGGTGGCGGGATACAGCGACCCGATCACCTTCCCCGACGCGAGGTCGAGGGCGGCGAACAAGGTGGTGGTGCCGGCCGCGCACGTAGCCGGAGGTCATCCGCTGCGGCACGCCGGGCATCATCGGCAGCACCGGCTGCGACCGGTCCAGCGCCTGGATCTGCGACTTCGCCCCCGCAAGCGGGAGGGACCGACTTAGAGCGTGTCTCTTATGGATGAAGTCTTCTGTGCGGCATAATGCACCATCGTGGTCGATGCGTTGTCTTTACGACTGGTGCCGGATGCGTTGTGGGAGATCGTCGAACCGCTACTATCTGGCTTCTCGCCCCGGCCACAGGGTAGCGGCCGGGCAGCGATCGATGATCGGGCCGTGTTCACCGCGATCGTCTACGTGCTCACCA
>LATQ01000301.1 GCA_001017865.1 Rhodococcus sp. IITR03 | reverse complement strand
CGCCGTCAACACCGCTCTTCTGCCTGCCCAGCCCGACCCGCCCCTCCCACACCCCTCGAGGAACATCGACGTGACCGACGCCGCCCCGTCCGAGACCCGCACGATCGTGCACGTGCTCCGCCACGGAGAGGTCCACAACCCCTCCGGAATCCTCTACGGTCGCCTGTCCGGCTTCAAGCTGTCGGTGACCGGTGAGGCCCAGGCACGGGCGGTCGCGGCGTCACTCGCCGACCACGACATCGCTCACGTGGTCGCGTCCCCGCTCGAACGGGCCCAGCAGACGGCCGCTCCGATCGCGGAGAAGCACGGGCTGCAGATCCGCACCGACGAGAACCTCATCGAGGCGGCCAACGACTTCGAGGGCCTGAAGGTCTCGGTCGGTGACGGTGCGCTCAGCCGCCCGCGCCACTGGTGGAAACTGCGCGATCCGTTCACCCCCTCCTGGGGCGAGCCCTACCTGCAGATCGCCCACCGCATGCTCGCCGCCGTCAACGCGGCCCGCGTGGCCGCAGTGGGACGGGAAGCGGTGTGCGTGAGCCACCAGCTCCCGGTGTGGACGCTGCGCCGCTTCCTCGAGGGCGAGCGACTGTGGCACGACCCGCGTCGCCGCCAGTGCAGCCTCGCCTCGCTGACCTCCCTGGTCTACGAGGGCGACACCCTCGTCGACCTGGTCTACTCCGAGCCGGCCGCGCCTCCGACCCGAACGTCCACGGCGCATGAGAAAGGTGTTCCGGGCGACGGTCGCCGCGATCTGCGGTGCCGTCCTTCTCACCTCCTGCGCCACCGGGGACGACGCCGTCGCCACCGGGGGAACGTTCGACTTCGTCTCGCCCGGCGGGCAGACCCGCATCTTCTACGACCCCCCGGCCGACCGGGGCACCCTCGGTGAACTCACCGGCGAAGACCTCATGAACGAGGGCGAGACCATCTCCCTCGACGACTACGAGGCCAGGTCGTCGTGCTCAACGTGTGGGGCCAGTGGTGCGCCCCCTGCCGCAGCGAAGCCGACGATCTCGAAAAGGTCTACGAGGCCACCAAGGACCTCGGTGTGCAGTTCCTCGGCATCAACGTCCGCGACAACCAACGCGACAAGGCCCAGGACTTCGTCACCGACCAGCAGATCGGCTACCCGTCGATCTACGACCCGCCGATGCGTTCGCTGCTCGCCCTCGGCCGGAACTACCCGACCTCGGTCGTGCCGACGACGGTCGTCCTCGACCGGGAGCACCGCGTGGCTGCGGTCTATCTGACCGAACTGCTCGCCGACGACCTGCAACCGGTCGTCGAGCGGGTCGCGGCGGAACCGGATTCGGAGCAGTAACAGTGATCCTTGCGTCGGGTGTCGGGGAGACCTTCCAGAACGCGGCCCTCTCGGGTCCGCTGCTGCTGGCGATGGGTGCGTGCCTGCTCGCCGGTCTCGTCTCCTTCGCATCGCCGTGCGTCGTGCCGCTCGTTCCCGGCTATCTGTCCTATCTCGCCGGAGTGGTGGGAGCCGAGGCCCCCGCCGTCACCGCCGAGCAGGCCGGTGCCCGCACCACGACCGTCCGCAGCGACGGCCGCCTCCGGGTGGCCGGTGCCGCCGGGCTGTTCGTCCTCGGATTCACCGTCGTGTTCGTCCTCGCGACGGCCTCGGTGTTCGGGGCGATCTCCGCGCTCGCCGTGAACCGAGAACTGCTCATGCGGATCGGCGGTGTCGTCACCATCGTGATGGGCCTGGTCTTCATCGGTCTCATCCCGGCCCTGCAGCGCGACACGCGTCGGGCCCGGCCCGGCTCGCGAATCCTCGACCTCGCGGAGCCCCCGACTGGCGGCGCCGGTCTTCGCGATCGGGTGGACCCCGTGCCT
>LATQ01000553.1 GCA_001017865.1 Rhodococcus sp. IITR03 | reverse complement strand
CCACGACCGAACCAGACCCCGCGCCACCCGAGACTGCGTGCCGCACGCCGATCACCGGTCCGACCACCTGCGCGACGGCCGCGACCGTCGCGTTCCAGCCCAGCGCCCGGCCGAGGGTCTGCGGCGGGAAGGTGTCGGTGAGCAGCGCCGTGTTGTTCGTGACGATGGCTGCGGCCCCGGCCCTTGGAGCACCCGAGCCGCGACGAGCCATCCGGCCGACGGCGCCAGCATGCACAGGCCGGTCGCGACGGTGAAGGTGATCAGTCCCGCGAGGTAGAGCGGTCGTCGTCCGATGATGTCGGCGAGCCGGCCGAACACCAGGATCAGGCGGTCGTGACGAGCATGTAGCCGAGCAGGATCCACGTCGACTGGGCGCCGGAGGCATCGAATTCGCGTGCGACCGTGGGCAGTGCGACGGTCAACCCGCTCAGGCTGAGGAATACCGCGACGACCCCGATGCTCGTCGCCGAGAACACCCGCCACGGATGCGAATGACGCTGCGGGGCCGTGCTATCCATCAGCACGGCTATCCATCGGCACGGCGGTCGTGGACGTCGGTGACGGACTGCAAGACCTGCGCCAAGCGCAGGCACGTGTCGTCCGCCCACGGCCGTCCCACCAATTGCACGCCGACCGGCATTCCGTCGGAGAAGCCGGCGGGCGCCATGACGGCGGGCAGGCCGAGATAGTCGAACAGGCCGGTGTTGCGGCCGACGATCGACTGCATCGGGTACCGCGCCCCGTCGATCTCCATCGTCACGTCCGACAACCGCGCCGCCGTGGCGCCGATACCCGGCGTGACGAGCACGTCGATACCCGCGGCGTCGAAGGCGCGGACCGTCTCCCGCTGGGCGAGAGTGCGCCGGCGCACCGACCGCAGGTAGTCCACCGCAGAGGGCACCAGTCCACGCGCGATCCGCACCTGGGTACCGATGTCGTACAGCGCGAACTTCTCCAGGGAGCCCTCCTGATTGGAGGCCAGCTCGCAGGTCATGACGATCGTGACGTCGTCGTGGAGGCGGTGTGCATCGGGGATGTCGACGGGCACGATCTCCGCGCCGCGCTCGCGGAAGGTGTCCACGACGGTTTCCCAGGCGGCGAGTACGCCGGCGTCACACAATTCGGTGAACCAGGCAGTAGGTACGCCGAGACGTACGCCGGCCAGCGAGACGGGCCCGGTGGTGCCGGTGGCGGCGAGCCCATCCCGTACCTGCCGGGCCGTCTCGTCCGGGACGGCGGCAGGGTCGTACCCGTCGGGCCCTGCAAGCACTTCCAGGACGATCCGCAGGTCCGCGGCAGAACGTGCCATGGGACCGATGTGGTCGAGGGTCCACGACAGCGACGCGACGCCGGTGCGCGGCACGAGTCCGTAGGTGGCTTGATGCCCGTGAGGTTGCACAGGGCGCTGGGCACCCGGATGGATCCACCGGTGTCGGTGCCGAGGGCGAGCGGGACGAGCCGCGCAGCGAGGGCGCCGGCCGAACCGCTCGACGAGCCTCCCGTCCACCGGCTCCGGTCCCACGGGTTGGTCACGGTACCGTAGCGTGCGTTGTGCGGTGCACCGCAGGCGAACTCGGTGGTGGCGGTCATGAGAACGGGGATGGCTCCGGCCGCGCGGAGGCGGGCTACGACGGTCGCGTCGGTCGCCGCGATGCGGTCGCCGGTGGTGCGCGAGCCGGCGGTGACGGCGCCCCGGCCACGTCGATGATGTCCTTGACGGCGAAGAAGATGCCTTCGAGCGGGCGGGCGGTGCCGTCGCTCCATCGTCGGTCCGAGTCCGCGGCCGCGTCGTCGCGCCCTCGATCACGGCGAGGATTGCCCCTCCGGACAATCCCGGGTCGCTCCACCGGGCCCGCAGC
>LATQ01000552.1 GCA_001017865.1 Rhodococcus sp. IITR03 | reverse complement strand
TCGAGAAGGCAGCCGCGTTGCTCCATTCGATCGCCCGAAACCACGCCCTCGTCGACGGCAACAAGCGGACCGCCTGGGCCGCGACATGGCTGTTCCTCGGATACAACGGCATCCGCCTGCAACGCGGCTTCGACGTGGACTCCGCCGAGGCCTGATGAACGACACCGCCACCGGCGCTCACGACGTCGCCTCGATCGCCGCCTCCCTCGCCAAGTTCACGGCCTGACCACCCCCCGACGGCACTGCTTCGGGTACCGGGCGGTGTTCGCCGTCCACGCGCCGGAGGTTACGGCTGGCGCCTCGGTGCAGGGTGCATCCCACCACCCGCCGCACGCGCGGTCTCGGCGGCGTGAACCAGCGGGCCGAGCGCGGTACCGGCGTTTCCGGCTCGTCGACATGCCCCCGAAGCCCCTTACCGAGGCAAGCCGGCATTTGGCAGGGAACAGCGCCAAGATCGCGGCGGGTGTTTCCCCGGGAAACGGTGTGACGTCTTCGCTGTTTCCCGGAAATGGCGAGGATCTCCTCGGCCGCAGTCGGCGGGTGGGGTCACCGCCGCCCCAGCGCTCTTCGTGAGCTGGCTCAGCAGGCCTCCCGGCCCGACCAGTGGATCGGCCAGTCAAACAGCGTGCAAGGTCCGGGGTTCTTCACGAACGAGGAATGCCTGGCTCACAGCTCCGGGTCGGGCCCCGGCCTGGGGACTGGCGACTGGGGTCGGGTGGCTCCCCAGGTGGCCGCGGTTGTACTACCGCCGGTGTGCCGGGCTTCGCGTGGTGTGGGTGACCGGACACGGCGGCGCGCAGAGCGGAGAGCAACGCCTTCTGCCGCCGGCATCACGAGCGACCTGCCGGGCGTAGCGGTGCCGCTATCGGCAGGTGGTCGGCTCGCGTGAGGGTCGGCGACGTAGCGGCGGAGAGGCCGGACAGACGCGCCGGGGCGATGGCCATCCCGTCGATGCGCTGACCGCGGTCGAGCATGGTGACCAGCTCGTGCAGCGCTCGGGCTGTGTCTTTGCGAGCGCTGTGCGGGCAGAGTGCAATTTTCAGTCGGACAGCCGGTCTCGGTGTTGATGGGTGATTGTCAGCAGGGTGCACGGGTCGGCGATGTCCTTGGTGGCGAGGCGGTGGCGCCAGGTGAGTGCCTCGAGCACCATCGCCTGCTCGATTGCCGGGCACCGGCCCCTCGAAACGCACGGTCTCGCCGGTCGTCAGCCGTGCACGCACCTGAACCTGAATCAGGCCGGGGATGGCATCGAAACCGCACGCGGCGTTGTCGATGCGTTCGAGCCGGAGACCGCCGATGTCGGGAATCGACGGGTCTACGGACAGGGGAGTGTCGTCACCGGAGGGCGCCTGGTAGCGGTTGCCGGTCACAAGTCGATAGCCCCGGGCGAGCAGTGCGGTGTGGAAGGTGGCGTCGGCCGCGGCGACGGTCTCATGCCGGTATCGGTGTCGGCGGTGACTCGGGCAGCGGTCGCTACGAATGATCCTCCGGGTGCCCGTGTGCTAGCATGGCTCACATCATGATCAGCCCGTTGCCGCAAGGCGCGGCTGATTTTCTATTTTAGGAACCTCATGGTGGAGTACACGAAGCCCTGGCTATCTCTCGAGCAACAGGCCGAGCAGTTGGCGAGCAGCGGAGTCGAGGTGGGCGACCGAGACCGTGCGGCTGCACTTCTGAAGGCGGTCGGCTACTACCGGCTCACCGGCTAACTCTACCCGTTTCGGAAGTCCGAGTCGTACTTGAGTGGCGATGGTCGCACACGTACGCGCGTGCTCAGCGGTTATAGACCGGGCACCACCTTGGACCATGCGCGGTCGATCATCGACTTCGACCGGCAACTGCGCATGCTCGTGATGGACGGCCTCGAACG
>LATQ01000550.1 GCA_001017865.1 Rhodococcus sp. IITR03 | reverse complement strand
TATCGGGTGCGGTCGCCGCGAGTTCCTGCGCGTGCCACGGCCCGCTCGATGCCGTCGACGAAGTGGAACGGCGCCTCGGGGTGCCATCCCTCGGGCCTCGGGCGACGCGAAACGACGACCACGTGGTCGACCCCGGCCGGCAGTTCTCCGTCCCAGCCGTCGGTCATGTCGAAGACGTGCCGACCGGCGATCGTCACCCCGATCTCGTCCCAGTACGGCCGGATGTAGTCGTAGGAGGTTCGGGACACCTTCACGAAGCCACTGTCGTCCAACGGAACGTCGCCACTGGTCAACCAGTCGAACAACGGTCCGGGCTGATCGTTCTCGTCCGCGATGAAGCCGTCCACCGAAACCGAGGCGTACATGACCACCTTGCCCATGGAACCCTCCTCGGAACGCGACGTGCCCGACGCTACCCCCGGGGCCGGTCCTGCCTGCCCGATCCGACCGCAACGCGACACTAGGATGCGAGCCATGGAGTCGACCAAATCCCCGTCAGCGGTGAGCGGCGGGGATGCCGGAGCACGGCTACCCGACCAGGATGTCGGGCGACGTCGGCGGATTCCGCGCGGCGAGGTCCAGCGGCAATCCATTCTCGACGCGTTCGAGCGGTGCCTGCGCGAGATGTCGGCCGTGGACATCTCGGTCAAGGACATCACCGAAGCTGCGGGAATCAAGCGACCGAACTTCTACTTCTATTTCGAGTCCAAGGACGAGGTACTCGGCGAACTGGTCGGAAGGGCATGGGACGACTGGTCCGACAGCATCGGTGGTTATCACCGCCGCGCCGGCGAGTCCCACGCCGACTATTTCGACCGACTCTTCGGCACGTCCTATCGCGCCTGGGTCGAGCGCGACCGCGTGATGGTCGCGGGCCTTCAGCCGTCAACTACGACGACAAGCTCAGAGCTCGGTGGACGTCGCTGGTCACCGATCTCAACGACCAACTGGCAGCGCAGATGAGCAGGGACGCCGACGCCGGGGAGATCACTCCGCTGTCGGACGACCACGAGGGTCTCGTCACGACGCTGACCGACATGATCGTCATGGCGTTCTTCAAGGACCGATCGCTCAGGCCCTCCGAAGCCGAGTCGAGACGGATGCTGGTCAATGTGAAGACGATCTGGCTCGGAACGTGGGGCGCGCCGAACCCGCCGTCGCATCGAATCGACCGATACGGCGGCGTGACGTCGTCGTGATGCGACCCGCCCCGACCTCTTCAACTACCGCAAGGCAATTCGTTCTTCCGGTACCTCTCTGACCTTCGTTCGGTCGACTGTTCAGAACAACCCGATTGCTCGAACGAGCAGACCGCCGGCCACCATCAGGGCCACGACCACTGCGATCACGATGGCGACGAGGGCGCCGGCACTGCGGCGCTGTGGCGGTTCGTGCTGCGGACCGCCCACAGAGGTCTCGGCGGGCGGAGTATCTCCGGGCGCCACCCCGCCCCCGGGTTCGAGACCAGGAGTGTTCGCGGGATCGGGGTTCTGCGGGTCGAACTCGGACGCGTCGGGATTCTCGTCAGCCATACTCTCCTGTACCCGATTATCGGCGAGCAACGCCTCGGCTTTCTTCTACGCGACGCCGCGCCGGCGAGTGCGCGGGTACAACGCGTGGCACAACGGTTCGATGATCTCGGAATCGAACGTGGCCACCGATGCGCCCGGATAAGCTGAGAACGGCCGAACGATACACCGCTGCAGGCTCCGGGAGCCGGTAACGCCGCTGTTCCCAAGCCTTTTGACCTCGGGAGGAATCATGACCGACCCACAGCAGGATCCGAACAAGGACGAAGGCCAGGAAGGCCCGGCGGACGGCGGCGCAGTCGGCGTCCCGGGCGTTCACGACGGTGGCGCTGACGGCGGAGCGACGGGGGCGC
>LATQ01000287.1 GCA_001017865.1 Rhodococcus sp. IITR03 | reverse complement strand
GGAGGTCGTGTCCGCTTCGGTCGCGGAGACCGGCGCACCGAGCTGGGGCTGCGGTGCGACGTCGGCGACGAGACCTCCGTCGCGGACGCCGTGGCTGCCGCGGCGGACGAGTTCGGAGGTCTCGACGGCGTGGTGACCTGCGCCGGCATCAACGGGACGGCGATGCTCCACGAGATGGAACTCGCCCATTGGGAACGCATCCTGCGCGTGAACCTCACCGGTACCTTCCTACCGTTGCGGGCCACCCTGCCCCACTTGCTCCAGGCCGGCGGGGGCTCGATCGTGACCGTCGGCTCGGTCGCGTCGCTGGTGGCGACCAACCTGAACACCCCCGGTTACGACGCGTCCAAGGGAGGCGTCCTGCAGCTCACCCGGTCGGTTGCCATGGGGTACGCGGACCGGAACATCCGGCCAACTGCCTGTGCCCCGGACTGGTGCGGACGGGTCTGCGGGTGAACTCGCAGGCGCTGCAGGGCCCCGAGCCCGAGGCGACCGCAGTCGGGTGGTGGAGAACACCGCGCTCGGACGCTCGGCGGACCCGGCCGAGATGGCGTCGGTGGTGGCCTTCCTGCTGTCCGACGACGCCTCCTTCGTGACCGGCGCGGCGATCGCGCCGACGGCGGACTGACCGCGAACTGACTCCCCGCCCGCTGCGGCGGGCACGACACAGAGGTGACCCACACATGTCCACCGACCCGACCTGGCGCAGGGATGCCTGCGCCATTGCAGGAATCGGAACAACCGCGTTCTCCAAGGATTCCGGTGTCTCCGTCACAGCGCTCGCCGTCGAGGCCGCCGCGGCGGCCCTCGAGGACGCCGGACTGACCCCGGACGACGTCGACGGCGTCGTCCGCAACGATATGGATCTCGTCTCGTGTGCGGCGCTCGCCGACGGACTCGGCGTCCCGCACCTGACCTACTGGGGCGAGGCCGGCCCGGGTGGTTCGGGGCCGGCCGCGATGGTCGCCCAGGCCGTCGCCGCCATCATGAGCGGACAGGCGACCACCGTCGTCGTGTTCCGTTCGCTCAACGGTCGATCGGGCCGTCGGTTCGGCCTGTCTCCTGTCGTCACCCCCGAGGTGGGCGGCAACGAGACCTTCGAGGAGTTCTTCGGCCCGTACGGGCTGCTGTCGTCCGGCCAGTACTTCGCGCTCATGGCTCAGCGCTACATGACCGAGACCGGCCTGACCTCCGAGCAACTCGCGCAGATCGCGCTGGTGACCCGCAAGCGCGCCAATGCGAATCCGGCCGCCCAGATGTACGACCGGACGATGACGCTCGACGACTACTTCGACTCACGGATGCTGTCGTCGCCCCTGCGCCTGTTCGACTACTGCCTCGAAACCGACGGTGCCGCAGCGGTCGTCGTCACCACCGCCGAACGCGCCAAGGACCTGCGGCAGACGCCGGCGCTCATCCGGTCGGTCGCGATGTCGACCTGCCGTCACCCCCAGCCGGGCCTGATGTACCCGACACTCATGCGCGAGGACATCACCGCCCTGCCGTCACGGGAATGCCAGGACACGCTCTACAACCGGGCCGGTCTCGGTCCCGCGGACGTCGACGTCGCGCAGATCTACGACTGCTACTCGATCACGGCCCTCATCCAGCTCGAGGACTACGGGTTCTGCAAGCGCGGCGACACCGGCGACTTCCTCGCCGAGGGCCAGATCGACCTCGGTGGAGCGATACCGATCAACACCAGCGGAGGACACATGTCCGAGGGATACATCCACGGAATGAACCACGTCGTCGAAGGGGTGCGGCAGATCCGCGGCACCTCCACGAGCCAGGTCGAGGGCGCGCAGGTCTCCCTGGTCACCTCGGCCCCGCCCCCGGCGGCGTCCGCGCTGATCCTGGTGGCGGCAGGAGCGCCGCGGCAGCCGCGAG
>LATQ01000437.1 GCA_001017865.1 Rhodococcus sp. IITR03 | reverse complement strand
GAGGCCGACGACGAAGGCGGTGGGGCGTGCGCCGACCGCGGCGACATCGGCTCCGTTCTGGGCGACGGCCTTGCGTCCGACCTCCTGCGGGGCGGACCAGTCGAACCGGAAGTGCCGTCCTTCGACGAGCATGTCGGTCGAGATCGCGATGCGCCCGTCGGCGGCTGTCACGACCGCTGCGTCGTGCCCCGGCCCGACGAGTGTGCTGTCGGGTTGCCGCCGTGCTCTCACCGCCCGTTCGATCACGGGAAATTCGCCGATGTCGGCGACGGTGGGTCCGGTCGGGTTCGTCACGGTGACGGTCGCCTCTTTCTCGGTCGGCGGTGGGAGAGAGCCGGCACGTGCCCTGCTACGTTCGATCACGCTACCGCCCCCTGTCCCCGAGCCGGATGCTGGACACGATGAACGACACCTCTGCTTCCGATCGCGAACCTTCCGACGACGCCCCCGCCGAGGCACCCGGATCGGACGGGACGCGACGCAGTCCCGCTCTGATCGCCACGGCGATCGCACTGCCCGTCGCTCTGCTGGTCGGCGTGGTGGTGGCGGCCGTGATCGTGTCGCAGTCACCTGTGAACACGCCTGTCGGCCTCGGTCCCGTGCCTGCTCCGGAAGCAGAATCCGAATCCTGCTCGCAGTTGCTCGACGCGCTGCCGGAGGAGCTCGGCGACTACACGCGCGCCGAACTGGCCGATCCGGCACCGGTGGGTGCGGCGGCCTGGCAGTCGGACGACGGCGAGGAGGTCGTCCTGCGCTGCGGTCTCGACCGGCCCGACCAGTTCGACCAGGCGGCGGCGCTGCAGGTGATCGACGACGTGCAGTGGTTCGAGGTGTCGGGAGCCGAGCAGGGTATCCCGGCGAGCACGTGGTTCGCCGTCGACCGGCCGGTCTACGTGGCCTTGACCGTGCCCGACGGATCCGGGCCGACCCCGCTGCAGGACATCACAGCGACGATCTCGACCACACTCCCGCAGCAGCAGATCGATCCGGCGCCGATCCGCTGAGCGGGATTCGCCCCCGCCGTCTTCACTACGACCCACGAACGAAGGTCGCCCGGCACCGTGGTGTGGTGCCGGGGCCGACCGTGTTCGTCGCCGCGCCGATCAGGACGCGTGCATGGTCCCCGTGCGCTGGTAGCGCTCGTGGAAGGAGAACGCCTCACCGAGCAGGTGCGGGGTGTGACCTGCTCCGGGGGCGGCTTCTGCGCGCTCGATGTAGTCGAGCAGTTCGGCGCGGTAGTCGGGATGCGCGCAGCGCTCCACGACGACCCGCGACCGACGACGGGGAGACAGGCGCGCAGATCGGCGAGACCCTGTTCGGTCACGATGACCTGCACGTCGTGCTCGGTGTGGTCGACGTGCGGCACCATCGGGACGATCGACGAGATCGCGCCGTCGCGGGCCGTCGACGGGCTCAGGAACATCGACAGGTAGCCGTTGCGCGCGAAGTCGCCGGAGCCACCGATGCCGTTCATGATGCGGGTGCCCATCACGTGGTGGAGTTGACGTTGCCGTAGACGTCGGCCTCGAGCATGCCGTTCATGGCGATGATGCCGAGTCGGCGCACGATCTCGGGGTGGTTGCTGATCTCCTGCGGCCGCAACATGATGTGGTCGCGGTAGAAGTCGATGTTCTCGACGAAGTCGTTCAGCCCCGCTTCGGACAGTGCGAGGGCAGTCGCCGAGGCGAACCGGACGGTGCCGTGCTTGACGAGGTCGAGCATGCCGTCCTGGATGACCTCCGAGTAGCACGTCAGCCCCCGGTACGGTCCGCTGTCGAGACCGGCGAGCACGGCGTTGGCGACGTTGCCGACACCCGACTGCAGCGGAAGCAGCGTGTCGGCGGGCAGCGTCCCGCGGCGGCCTCGTCGCGCGAAGAAGTCGAGGCTTGGTCGGCGACT
>LATQ01000178.1 GCA_001017865.1 Rhodococcus sp. IITR03 | reverse complement strand
GGCAGTACCGGCGATCAATCGCCGTCTGCCCGTTCCCGCGCGCGCGCCGCACCCGCGACCGCGACGAGTTGCCCGTGTGGGAGCGGCACGACCCGGCCGATCCGCTGTTCGTCGGCGCGGACGGCAAACGCATCACCCGCGGCACGTTGCAGTACCGGGTGCGGCGCATCTACCGCCGCGCCGGTATCGAGTCCGAACGCAAACGCGGTGCGCTCGCCCACGCGTTGCGGCACACCTTCGCGACGAGCCTGGCCGACAGCGGCGCGACGATGGTCGAGTTGCAGCAGCTGCTCGGGCACCGGTCGTTGCAGACCGTGCAGGTGTACACCTCGGCGACCAACGATGCGGTGCGGCACGCCGCGCGGCACAACCCCGTCTACGGGTTGCTCGGGTCGGGTCGCGAGTCGCTCGGCGACGGGCCGGGTTAGCTCGTCGGTTGCGCTGTGGGCGGGCGCGGCAACTGCAAGACTGGGGATCGATCCATCCGGCAACGTGAAGGAGCATCCATGAGCGTCGAGCAGACCGAACCCCGCCGTCATCGTGTGGTCGTGATCGGATCCGGTTTCGGTGGGCTGTTCGGGACCCAGGCCCTGGCTCGTGCCGATGTGGACGTCACGGTCGTGGCGCGCACCACCCATCACTTGTTCCAGCCGTTGCTGTACCAGGTGGCCACGGGCATCCTGTCGGTCGGCGACATCGCCCCCGCGACCCGCATGGTGCTGCGCAAACAGAAGAACGCGCAGGTGCTGCTCGGGGACGTCGAGAAGATCGACCTGGAGAACCGGACGGTGACCTCCCGGTTCCTCGAGCGCTACACCACCACCGAATTCGACAGCCTCATCGTCGCCGCGGGCGCCGGCCAATCCTATTTCGGCAACGACCAGTTCGCCGAGTACGCGCCGGGCATGAAGACCATCGACGACGCCCTCGAGCTGCGCGGCCGGATCCTCGGGGCGTTCGAGCAGGCCGAACTGTCCCACGATCACGAGGAACGCGCCCGGCTGCTGACCTTCGTGGTGGTCGGCGCCGGCCCGACCGGGGTGGAACTGGCCGGGCAGATCGCCGAGCTGTCGCGCCGCACCCTCAAGGGCACCTTCCGCAACATCGATCCGACCGAGGCGCGGGTGGTGCTGCTCGACGGCGCCTCCGACGTGCTGCCGGTCTACGGCGGCAAACTCAGCCGCAAGGCCCGCAACACCCTCGAACGGCTCGGGGTGGAGATCCAGCTCGGCGCGATGGTCACCGACGTCGACGCCGACGGTCTCGTCGTCAAGGAGAAGGACGGTTCGCAGCGGCGCATCGAGTCGCAGTGCAAGGTGTGGTCGGCGGGCGTGTCGGCCAGCCCGCTCGGCAAGCAGCTCGCCGAACAGTCCGGCGCGCAGGTCGACCGGGCGGGCCGGGTGGAGGTGCTGCCGGATCTGACGCTGCCGGGGCATCCGAACGTGTTCGTCATCGGCGACATGATGTCGCTGAACAAGCTGCCCGGGCTGGCGCAGGTGGCGATGCAGGGCGGCAAGTACGCGGCCCGGCAGATCATCGCCTCCCTCGACGGCGCCGACCCCAGCCATCGGGAACCGTTCAAGTATTTCGACAAGGGCAGCATGGCGACGATCTCGCGGTTCAGTGCGGTCGCGAAGGTCGGCAAACTCGAGATCAGCGGGTTCCTCGGCTGGGTGGCGTGGTTGTTCATCCACCTGCTGTATCTGGTGGGGTTCTCGTCGAAGCTGTCGACGCTGCTGTCGTGGGCGCAGGCGTTCTTCTCCACCGGCCGCAACGAGATGGCGGCGACCGAGCAGCAGGTGTTCGCGCGGATCGCGCTCGAGCACATGCGCGCGGACGAACCCGGCGGCGACTCGGCGAACGGCGCGGCCTCGGCGAAGGACGGGGACCGTTCCGCACAG
>LATQ01000548.1 GCA_001017865.1 Rhodococcus sp. IITR03 | reverse complement strand
GGCCGCCCAGCCGGCTCCGCAGGCGCAGGCACCCGTCGAGGGACCGGCCCGGCCGCAGAACGGTCACCGTCACGTCGAGCCGCCGGCCACGCAGGCCTACCCGGCACCGAGCAACGACGCTACCACTACCGCGCTGCGGAGCAGTTCCCGCCGGCGCCGCAGCCGGCATCGGAGCGGTACGGCAGCGAGCCCTACCAGGCGCCGCAGGCGTACTCCGCAGCCGAGCCGCTGTCGCGACCCGTGGTGCACGCACCGCGGCGCCCGGTGAACGACTCAGGCTCGGAGAGTGGCGAGGAGAGGTAGCAACAGATCGGCGATCTCGGATCCGACCGTGACGAACGTCTCCTCGTCACGGCCGATCGGGTCGACGATGTCCTCCGGCCCGGGTGCAGACATCTGCGCCCGGGCCGTCGTCAGTTCTGCGATGGTCCGCGCACCGGTGGCGTTCTGAAGCCGGGCCGCCTCGCGCAGCGTGAACGTCACCCGCATCCTGCGCGGTGCCAGCTGGATCACCTTGGCGCGGTGCCGCTCGCTCATCGTGATGATCATGTCGGAGTCCTCCGCGATCTGCGGGGTGATCCGACGCGCGGCGAATCCGTCCGGATCGCCTCCGAGCTGCTGCAACACGAGTGCCGCGGTGGGTTCCATGCCGTAGCCGACCATCGCCCGGGTGCCGGCGCTGTGCGCCGAGAGGTCGTCGCGACCGGCCTCGGCCGCGTAGGCGGTGGTCAGCCTTTCTGCGGTGGGTGATCGGCAGATGTTTCCGGTACACACATAGAGAATCCGCATTCGGCGATCCTATGGGAGACGTCTCCCGGACGCTCAGGAGACATCTGTGGAGTGCTCTGTCCCGGTGTACGTCATCCGAACGGCCTCGTGACCGATCGGTAACGTTCTGTACCATCGTCGGTGATTTCGGGCGCCGGGGGAAGCTGACGCGGCTGGCGCATCCAACGTCGAAGGCGGCTGATGAGTTCTATTCTCGGTGTGACCGTGGGGGAGAGCGCCGTTCGGGTGGTGCGGCCGGTGGATCGAACGACCCCGACGGCGGGGTTCCAGTTCCAGGTGGTCGAAACCGGTAAGGACGATCCGGCGCGGCTGGCGGCAGGCACTCTCGGGGTCCTCTTCCAGACCGGTGTCGCGGGCGATCCGGTCGAGCGGGTCGGACTGGTCTACCGCGACCAGGCCCAGGCCGAGCGCTGCGTGCGGCGATGACCGTCGAACACATCGACCGCTACCTGCTCGTCTCCGAACCCGAGGCCGCCGTCACCTATCTGCAGGCCACCGGCGAACTCGGCAGCAACACCGCCGTCTTCTACGACCTCGGCGACGCCGGGCTCACCGTCACCGTCGTCGACCTCGTCTCCCGCGAGGTGCTCGCCGAACGCACCGACAGCATCGGCGGCCGCGTCTTCGACAACGTGATCCGCGACCACCAACTCGACACCAACGGTGTGTGGCGCCCCGACGACCCCGCCACCGACGACGAACTGTCGGCCCAGTGCCGCGAGGCCAAGGAGAAGCTCTCGCAGAGCGAGACCGTGGCCGTGCCGGGCGCGGCAGGGGTCGTGCTCATGTCACGCGAGACCTTCGATCCGCTCATCGCGCAGTGCGTCGAGTCGTCGGCGCAGTTCGTGCACCAGGTGATCTCCCGTGCCGGTCGCAACCCCGAGGCCGTGGTTCTGCTCGGCGGCGGCGCGCACATCCCGCTCGTGCAGGAGGTGCTGCGCTCGTGGCTCGGACTGCCGCTGGTGGTGCCGCACGAGCCCGAACTCGTCCTCGCCAAGGGCGGGGCGATGGCCGCCGCGAAGCCTGCGAACTCGCAGCCGGCGAGCACCCTCACCCGCATCGTGCCGGGCCGCCCGTCGTCGACCAGTGCCGAGACCGAACAGATCCCGGTCGT
>LATQ01000547.1 GCA_001017865.1 Rhodococcus sp. IITR03 | reverse complement strand
CCATCCCGGTCGCGGTGACCGATCCGGAACCGGCGCCCGCGGAGCCTGTCTCCCCGGCGCCGGCCGCGCCGGTGACTGTGGCCGCCGAATCGATCCCCTACGAGGCGCCCGCACAGCCTGTTCAGGCGACTGCACGGCCCGCGCGAGCAGCAACCCCCACCACGGGGCCTGTCCGCCCCGCAGACGCGGCCACAGGCCCGATCGGGGCGTTACCGGCGCTGTCGGCACCGGGTGTGAATCCGGCGGCGAGCCTGCCGCCCGGATCGGGATGAGGGCCGTCTGAATGCGATGCTCGGCCTCGCGTTGGCCCCGAAGGCGGACTCGCTCGAGATGCGGCTGCGCGAGGCACAGGCAACGATCGCCGGCCCGCTGCCGGAGAGCGCGGTGATCACCTTCGTCAACCTCAAAGGCGGCGTCGGCAAGACCCCGATGTCGATCGCTCTGGCCGAGACGATTGCCGAGTACCGCGGCCCCGCCACGGCCGCGTGCCTGGACCTCGGCGAGATCGGCGGCAGTTTCTCCGATCGGGTCGCGGTCCCCCCGGCCGCAGGACACGACGCGGTGAGCTTGCTCGCGGATCTCGGCCAGGCGCCGCACCAGGTGCGCCCGTCCACTCTCGCGCGCTACCTGACCCGCCAGCCGAACGGCTCCTACGCCTTGGCAGGACCGGCAGGGGCCGAGGCGCCGTTGAGCTTCGACGATGCCGCCACGCTCGGGGCGATCCTCGAACGGCACTACGACCTGATGCTCGCGGACACCGGAAACTCCAGCCACTCTGGCAGCTGGCGGTGGGCGATCACCGCCGCGCACACGGTTGTTGTGCCCGTTCCGCTGCGTCGCGACGCCGCGGTGGCCGCGCAGCGCACCCTCACTGCGATCTCCGCGGTCCGCCCGGATGTGCTCGCGCGCACCGTTGTCGTGATCACCGACGGGCCGGGGGATGCGCCGATGGTCGAGACCGAGGCCGTCGAGGCGTTCACCGCGCTCGGGGTGTCGGTGTGCCGGATGCCCTTCGAGCCGGCCTTCGCGTCCGGGGAACGGATCGTGCTCTCCCAGCTGCGGCGCGAGACCTGCGATGCGTTGACCGTGCTCGCGGCGACCGTCACCCGGATCGGCAGTGGTGCTGCTGGTTGAGTCGTTGCCCCCGCTGCGCGGTGGGCCCTGTTTTCTTCACCTACTTTCACCGAGAGGTACAGATGAGCATCGACACCACTATCGGAAACCGCGCCGCGCGCCGCGCACAGGCGCCGTCGCCGTCGGTCGGCAAGGACCACCGCGACGGCGCTGGCGGTGGCCTCCGCTGCGTTCGGGATGTCCGCGATGGTGGCAGGTCCGACGTCGCCCGCGCGATCCAGGGCGGGGTGACCGGCGGCACCACGCAGGAAGGTGTCGACCAGCGGTCGCGCAGACCGGCGGCACCACCGCGGCCGAGACGCCTGCGCCGAGCGCCGCGGAGCCGAAGGCCGATAGCAGCTTCTGGGTGGCGCCGCCGGCGCAGTACAACCAAGGAACGCGCGCCTACGACCCGCAGACCGGTGGCGGGGTGATCGTCGTGGATTACTCCACCGATTACTCGAGTGACTACTCGACCGACTACTCCGGGGGCGGCGGCTACAGCGGCTACGCCGACACGGACGAGGCGACGCCGGCTGTGGACTGGAGCCGACTGCACGCCCCGACCCCGGTGCTCGAACCGACCGTGCCGATCCAGGCACCCAAGGACACGATGCGCATGGGCCGCGTAATGTTCGACCAGCCCAACTGGGTCTCCGACATCGACGCCGAACGCACCAACAACACCACCGCCGTGATCGAAGCTCAGGTCACCGATGCGTGGCGCTCGGTCGGCCTCGATACCACCGAAGCCGAACGCATCGCCTCGGCGCAGGTCGCCGGTACCGCCCTGGGCGCGGGGCCGGCGCTC
>LATQ01000160.1 GCA_001017865.1 Rhodococcus sp. IITR03 | reverse complement strand
CGAGTCGCGCGCCAGCACGCCGCGGAGGTGAGCGCGAGTCCCGAGCAGACCACGATGGCGACGGCCATCGGGATACCGGTGCCTTCGCCGCCGAGCCCGACGAGCGGGGAGACCACGGCAGCGAGACCGAACTGAGAGGCACCGATCACGGCGGAGCCCGTACCGGCCGCCTTCGGGACCTGTGACTGGGCCAGCGCGGTGGCGTTGCCCAGCGTCAGGCCCATCATGCTGATCGCGACGAACAGCAGCGGCAGGATCAGCACTGCGACGTAGCCGACGACGACCATCGTCAGCAACAGCAGCGCCCCTGCCGTGAACATGGTGGTCACACCGAAGAGCAGCAGCGTCCGCACCTCGAACCGGCCGATGAGGCGGGTGTTGACGGCGTTGGCCAGCACGAGACCGGCCGAGTTCACGGCGAACACCATCGAGAACTGGCCCGGGCTCAGACCGAGGATGTTCTGGGTGACGAACGGCGAGGCAGAGATGTACGAGAACATCGCGCCGAATCCCAGGGCCATGGCGGCGGCGTAACCGACGAAGCGTCGCTGCCGGAGGACGTACCCGAAGTTGCCGGCCATCGTCTTCAGACCGCCGCCGTGCCGCTTCTCCGGCGGCAGGGTCTCCGGGACGAACGCGAAGGCGCCGACGGCCATCAGAACGGCCAGGCCGGTGAGCACCCAGAAGATGCCGCGCCACCCGATCGGCCCCAGCAGCACGCCACCGAGTAGGGGAGCGGCGACGGGCGCGATGCCGCCGATGATCATCATCAGGCTGAACAGCTTGGCGGCCTGATTGCCTCGCGCCCGGTCGGCGATGACCGCACGCGCGAGGACGATGCCTGTTCCGCCGCTGAATCCCTGGACCAGACGCGCCGCGATCAGGATCTCGACGGTGGGTGCCATCGCGCAGATCGCGCTGCTCACCGCCAGGACGATCGTGCCGGCGAGGATCAGTCGTCGCCGGCCCCAGCCGTCCGAGAGGGGACCCACGAGCAGCTGGCCGAGCCCGAGACCCGCCATGAACGTCGTGAGTGTGAGCTGGACGCCACGGTCGAACTGCCCAGGCTCTCCGCCATGACGGGAAGTCCCGGGAGGTACATGTCCGTGGCGAGCGGCGCGATCGCCGACAGCAACGCCAGGGCGCACAACATCGGTACCGGGATCGTTTTGTTCACGAAAGCACCTTAGTCGGCGCGGGTCGTTGCACCCGAGCCGGTCGTGCCGCACGGTAGACCCATGCGAGGCAACGAATCCGACATGCTCCCGGCGACGCTGGACGTGCACCTCGGGGACTTCGTCGACCACCTCCGCCTCGAAGGCAACCGTTCGGAACACACGATCCGCGCCTATCGCACCGACATCCGCTCGCTGTTGCAGCATCTTGCGGACCGGGATCCCGACGCGCGCATCACCGACCTCGATCTCGATCTGATGCGGTCCTGGCTCGCCGGATGGTGGCGGCGGGAGCGGCCCGCACCACGCTCGTCGGCACGCACCTCGTCGGCACGCGTCTTCACGGCATGGCTCGTGCGCACCCGGCGGCTCGACGCGACCCGGCGCGCGTCTCGTCTCGCCACGTCCGCATCGGTCACTGCCCGCCGTGCTCCGCGACGACCAGGCACTGGAGATCATGGAGGCCGCGAAATCCGGTGCGCGTGAACGCGATCCCGTCGCACTGCGTGACCGGGCGATCGTCGAGTTGCTCTATGCCACCGGAATCAGGGTCGGTGAGCTGTGCGCCGTCGATATCGACGACGTCGACGCCGAGCGGCGGGTCGTCCGGGTTCTCGGCAAGGGCGACAAGGAACGGATCGTCCCTTACGGCGGTCCCGCGGCCGAGGCGCTCGACGCGTGGCTGCGTCACGGACGCCCGCATCTCGCACGACCGTCGTCGGGTGCGGCGCTGCTGCTGGCAAGCGCGGCG
>LATQ01000142.1 GCA_001017865.1 Rhodococcus sp. IITR03 | reverse complement strand
CCGGAGACGGTGCACGACGGTCCGCACCGGTTACGTCGTCGACGGCACCTCCGTCACGGCCGTCGCGACCGCGGTGTCCGGTGTCCTCGCCGATCCCGATCGTGCCGCCGCGATGGGCGCGGCCGGTCGCGAGTGGGTCTCCACCGATTGGAGATGGGACGTCCTGGGCGCCAGATTGCGCGGTTATCTCGACGCCTCGGCGCCCCCGAACGAGACGGTGACGCCGTCGGCGGGGTGACCGGACGGGCCGCCGACGCGATATGTGAAGCTGTCCTGCGTGAGCAGCATTCAGGTGGCGGACCAGACCTTCGTAGCGGCGCCCCCGGAGCGCATCGCCGAGGAGGTCGCGGCCCTCGATCGGTGGCGTGCATGGTGGCCCGATCTCGTACTGACCGTGCGGGAGGACCGGGCCGAGAAGGGCATCCGGTGGACGGTGTCGGGTCCGCTCGACGGGACGATGGAGGTGTGGATCGAGCCGGTTCTCGACGGCGCGGTGATCCACTACTTCCTGCACTGCGAGCCGGCGGGTGTCGCGCCCGAGCGGGTGGCGGGTCTCGACCTCGCGGGAATGAACCGTACGCGCCGGGTCCAGGGGAAGGTGATGACCTTCGAGGTCAAGCAGCGTCTCGAGGCCGGTCGTCCGGCCGGTGAACCGCCGCGACACTGAAGCCACCGAAGGACCGTCGTCCCGATACCGTTGTTCCCACGGTGTGTGATAGACCTCGGGGCGGGACTGATCGGTGCACACCCGAGGGACCGAGAAAGGGAGCCGTCACCACATGGCCGAGAAGACGAAGAGGTCGATCACCATCGACGCGCCGGCCGAGCGTGTCATGGAGGTCATCGCAGATTTCGATGCCTATCCGACGTGGGTGTCGGCGGCGAAGACCGTGGAGGTCGTGGAACATCGTCCCGACGGCAGGGCCGAACGCGTGCGCTTCGTCCTCGACGCCGGCATCGTCAAGGACACCTACGTCCTGCGGTACAAGTGGGCGCCCGACAACCGAGCCGTGAGCTGGGAACTCGAGAGCGGTGAGATCCAGAAGGCGCAGTCCGGCTCGTACGTGCTGACCGAGGCCCCCGACGGCACCACGGTCGTCGACTACCAGCTCACCGTGGATCTCACGATCCCGATGATCGGTCTGTTCAAGCGCAAGGCGGAGAAGGTCATCACCGACACCGCGCTGAAGGAACTCAAGAAGCGGGTGGAGGCTGAACGTCCGGCACGCCCCGGCCCGCGTGCGATGGTTCCTCGGAAAGGGCGGCGCCGGGAAGACGACCCTTGCCGCGCCGAGCGCTCGCGACCGCCCGTGCGGGAGAGCCGGTGCTCGTCGTGTCCATCGACCGGGCGCACTCCCTCGCGACGTACTCGACCTGCCTCCGGCCACGAACCGGGACGCCGGCGCGACGGACATCCGCACCGTCGAGGAGAACCTCGACATGGTGGAGATCGACTCGCTGCAGCTGCTCCGCACGCGCTACGCGGTCCTCGCCTCGATGGCGGCGCTCGTCGGGACCCACGAGCACGCCGATCAGTTCGACCTGCCCGAGCCCGACGAACTGACCGGGCTTCCCGCGTCGAGGAACTGCTCGTGCTCGCCGAGGTCGCGCGCCTCGCGGACAGCGGACGGTGGGTTCTCGTCGTCGTCGACGCCCCGGCCTCCGCCGACGCCTGCGCACCCTCACCGCGCCGCGGACGGTCTCCGATTCGCTGGAACGGATCTGCCGCAGCACAGCCGGGTGGCGGCGGCCACCGGTCCGGACCCCCGCACGGGTGTCTTGTCGCGCTGTTCGATCGGCTGCTGTCGGGGATCACCGCGGTACGCGACCTGCTCGACGATCGCGACGCGCTGCGCCGCGGTGGTCGTGGCGATGCCGGACGCGCCGGTCGTGCGAGCTCGCACGGGTGCGGTCGTGGCTCGCACGTGCCGGCATTCG
>LATQ01000546.1 GCA_001017865.1 Rhodococcus sp. IITR03 | reverse complement strand
CGACCGGTCGAAGCGCGCCACCCGGGCCACGTCCCTCGGGGAGACAGTCCGAACTCGGAGCGCACCGGTTCGTAGGTGTCGCCTGCTCCATCCGAGTTCGTCCGCGACGGCACCGACCGGGCGGGCCGGGTCCGTCACGAGCAGGTGCCAGGCGTGGACGAGGTGCCCGTCCGGGCTCGTCGACCGTGCGGAGACCAGGCGGCGGGTGAGAATCCGGTCGAGGACGGCGAACCGCTCGTCCCACGATTCGGCCGCGGAGATCCGGTCGAACAACTCCCGGCCGTCGGCGCCGATGACGTCCTCGAGATCGACGGCCCACGGACCGAGCGCGGCGGCGGGCGCACCGAGCAGGGCGCGGGCACCGCGGGGGTGAGCGCGAGTTGGATCCCGTGCTGCCGTCCGTGGTGGACGATGGGCACCGGTTGCGTCGACAACCCTCCGGCGAGCGTGTCGAAACGTTCCGGGCACCGTCCGTCGCCCCGCGAGAGTTCGACGGGTTCGGAGATCGTGAGGATTACGGTGACCTCCGGAGAGGGCATACCCAGATGGGTCCCCGGCGGGAAACCGTCGAGCCGATACCCCTCGTACGACCGTACGTAGGGTGTCAGCAGGGGTGTCGGACGCCGCCTGGCGCCGTCCGACACACCGACTGCGGACCGGTCATGGCACCAGCGTAGTGAGAGCAGTCCGGAAGACAAGAGCACCGGAGAACAGGGGCACGATGAGCAACAAGGCAGGCGTCGCAGAGGCCTTTATCGTCAAGATGCTGGACAACGGCGCGAGGCTGCAGGGCCCTGCGGTGGCCAAGTACGTCGATCTCATGCGGCGCTCGCACCCCGACGAGTCCCCGGCGCAGATCATCGAGCGGCTCGAGAAGCAGTTCCTGCTGACCGTCACCGGCAGCGGGTCCGCGGCGCGCGCGACCGCTGCCTTCCCCGGCATCGGGACACTCGCGGCCATCGGCGCGGTCGGCGCCGAGACGGCTTTCTTCTTCGAGGCGTCCGCGCTGCTCACCCTGGCCATCGCGTCGGTGCACGGGATCGAACCCCACAACCACGAGCAGCGCCGCGCGCTGGTGCTCGCCGTCTCCCTCGGTGACGCCGGCCGGGAGATCGTCGCGACCGCGACCGGCGCGTCGCTGCGGAACTGGCCCAAGGCCCTGACCACCGGCGCGGGAGGCACCCAGCTGAAGACGCTGAACAATTCCCTGGTCAAGAAGTTCATCCGCCGGTACTTCGCCAAGCGCAGTCCGCTGCTGATCGGCAAGCTCGTCCCCGCGGCATCGGTGCCGCGATCGGTGGCGTCGGCAACCGTGCGCTGGGCAAGCGCACTATCCAGAACGCCCGCGACGCCTTCGGTCCGCCTCCGGCCACGTGGCCCGCCGCCCGTCCCGTTCTCCCGGCGAGCGGAGAGACACCGGCGCTCGACGCCGGTGTTCCGGTCCCGAAGGACTGACCGTGCCGACCGGCGGGAAGATGTTCGTACGGGAGTCCGGTGCGGGACCGCGCACCGTCGTCCTGCTGCACGGCTTCTCCGATCACGGCGGTACGTGGTGCAAGGTCGCGCCGGCGATCGCCGAGCGGCACCGGGTGCTCACGGTCGACCTGCCCGGTTTCGGGCGCAGCGCGCAGCACTGGGAGACACCCGTGCTCGACCACTACGTCGACGTCCTGGCCGACCTCGTCGACGACGTTCCCGAACCGGTGTCGCTGGTGGGGAACTCGCTCGGTGCGGTGACCGCGCTGGTGTTCGCGTCGGTCCACCCGTCCCGGGTCGGCCGCGTGGTGCTCGCCGACATGCCGGGTCTCGCCGGGATCCCCCGGTGGTGGACTCGGGGTGCGAGCATGCCGGTCGAACTGTCGCGCCTGCTGTTGCGTCCGCTGCCCGCCCCGGTGATGCAGCAGGCCATGGGTGCCCTGTACGCGCGCGCCGCCGTGCACCGACTCGGCACCTTCG
>LATQ01000277.1 GCA_001017865.1 Rhodococcus sp. IITR03 | reverse complement strand
GGCCTGGGCGGGGGCCGCGAGCAGCGGCGGCGAGCAGAGGCGTGACGAGCGGGCGGATCGGCGACGCAACATCTCGGGCTCCTTCGAATCGGGTCGAGCAGGCGGGACGAGACGATCCGGTCGCGATCCGGTCACGCACCGGTCGCGGCACGGAGGCACGAAGGTGACGGCCGCTTCGAGAATAAGGACACCTATCCGGTTTCGGAGCGTTTCCGGCGAGCCCGATCCTGCTTCGACGCCGACCTCATTCGTCACTCCGGTCACGAACAGGGCATTCCTCCCGGCCGTCGGGAAAACGTTATCGAAACGCGACTGATCCCCTGCGGGGGAACGATTTCCGAGGTCACCCGTGGTTCCGTACCGGTCCTGCCGCGGCACGGGCACGGCCTGTGGGGCGCATCGGCCGGTGGGGGTGCGGTCGTCGCCGCAATCCGGTCGTACCGGTCGCACAGGTGGTCTAGCTTGTTGTGTGGTCCCGGTCACACGGGATCACACGATCGAACGGGGGTCCGATCGCGGCGCCGCACGCCCAGCGGCACCGGGGTCGGCCCCTGCACGCGATGTCGGGGGACACACGCCGATCACGGCCAACAACATCGCTTTCGGAGGGGACATGTCGCTGCGACACCGTCGTCCGCAGATACCGGCCGGCGCTTTCCCGTTGTCGTCCGCGCAACGGGCCATCTGGTTCGCGCAGCAGCTCGCACCCGAGGTACCCGTGTGCATCGCGCAGTATGTGGATCTGCGCGGCACCCCGGACCTGGATCTGCTGCGTCGCTGCGGATATCGCGCCGGCGCCGAGTTCCAGTCCGCCTATCTGCGGGTCGTCGACGTCGACGGCGAACCCGTCCAGTACGTCGACCCCACCGTCGAGGACCGCAACGAGATCCGGCTGCTCGACTTCCGCGGCGCACCCGATCCGATGGCGGCGGCGCACGAGTGGATGACCGCCGACTACGCCACCCCGGTGGATCTGGCGCACGACCTGCTGGTGAACATGACGATCCTGCAGGTCGCCGACGACCGGTTCCTCTGGTACGCCCGCATCCACCACGTCGCCCTCGACGGATTCGCGGCGATGACCATGGTCAACCGCATCGCCGCGCTGTACACCGCGGCGATCGAAGGCCGCGAGGCGGAGCCGTCCAAGGCCGCCGACCTGCGCGCCTGTACGACTGGGACCGCGACTACCGCACCTCCGAGCGCTACCGCACCGACCGCGACTACTGGATCGAGCGGGTCGCCGGACTCGAGGACGGCTCGACCCTCGCGCAACGCGACGCCCCCACCGCGGCGGTGTCGCTGCTGTCGAGCCACACCCTCCCCGACGAGCTCGTCGACGCGCTGACCGCAGTGGACGACGAGCCGGGACTGTCGTCGACGGCGGCGGTGATCGCGGCATTCGCGTGCTATCTGGCGCGGATGACCGGCCGCGACGACGTGATGATCAACCTGCCGGTCTTCGCCCGCACCACCGCGATGGCCCGCCGCTCCGGCGGCATGCTCGTCAACACCGCGCCGCTGCACATCTTCCTCGAACCGGGCGACACCCGCACCGATCTGGTGCGGCGGGTGCAGCTCGAACTCACCGGGGCGCTGCGGCACCAGCGGTTCAGCCTCGAGGACATCCGCCGCGAGACCGGCGCGGCCGGCGATCCGTATCGCTATGCCGGGCCGATGGTCAACGTCATGCTGTTCCGGCAGGAGATCGTGCTCGGCGCCATCCGCGGCGAATTCCACATCATGACCTCCGGTCCCGTCGAGGACCTGTTGGTCAACATCTATCAGAGCGGCGACCCGGCCCGGACCTTCCTCGACTTCCGCGGCAACCCCCACCGCTACGACGAGGACGAACTGCGCACCCACCACGACCGGTTCGTCGAACTGCTCGACGACTTCCTGCGCAGCGCCCCCGACCGCGCGTCGCCGCGATCCATCCGGCCAGCGTGACCCTCGGCGAGCAGC
>LATQ01000236.1 GCA_001017865.1 Rhodococcus sp. IITR03 | reverse complement strand
GCCATCTCCTCGCTCACGCAGATGAACGCCTTGCCGAGGCTGAGACGGCCAGGGCGACGACCACCGGTCCGGCTCCGCGCCACGGCTCCCCCAGCACGACGACGACGGCGGGTGTGCCGGCGGCGATCATCAATCCGGAACACGCGGCGGCACCGATGGTCGCCCACTGCAGGGCGCGCAGATAGGCCGAGACGAGCCTGCCTGGGTCCTTGGCGATCCGTGAAAAGGCAGGAAACAGTGCGACCGAGCCGATCTCGATGATCGCCATCGCCGGGATCCGGGCGATCCGCTGGCCGTACCGGAAGAAGCCGAGGTCGGAGGCGCTGAGTCCTCGGCCGACCACCACCGCCTCCGTCGCCGCCTGTACGCGCGAGCCGATCATTCCGAACACGAGAGGTGCTCCGTATCGGGCGAGTTCGCGCCAGAGGCGAACGAGGCGCGACCGCGACCCGGCCGCCAGCTGGTGATCGACCAGACCGACACCACCAGGGTGATGTACGAGACGTAGGTGCCGGCCACCATGCTCCACACACCCCAGCCGAGAGCGGCCGTCGACACCGCGACCGTTGCGTAGCTGACGGCGACGGCGGGACCGACGATCAGCCGCCTCTTGACGCTGAACTCGCGTTGCAGCATGGCTTCCGGCACGTTGGCGACCGAATAGACCAGCAGTACTCCGGAAGTCGCGGCGGCGACCAGCCCCGCGGTGGTGTTGTCGAAGATCGCCGCGATCACGGGTGCGGCCACGAGCGCGCCGATGCTCATGACGATCCCGGCCAGCAGGGTCACGCGGAAGACGGTCTCGGCCGCGTCGGCGACGTCGGTGTCGCGCTGGATGAGTCCCGACCGCAGTCCGCCTTCGACGAATGTGCCGAAGAAGGTCGTGAGAACCGTTCCCGCGACGAAGATGCCGATCTCGGCCGGGGTGAGCAGGCGTGCGAGGGCGACGGTCTGAGCGAGCGAGACCAGTTCGCAGAAGAGCAAGGCGACGGTCGACGCGCCGGCCACCCGTCCGATCGAGGACATCAGCGACCGCCCGGAGGGGCCGGTCTCCACCGTCCGGCCCGCAGGTCCGTCTCTTCGGGGGTCGTGCTGCTCACTCCGGCGACATCCTTCCGACCTGTACTGCTCGGTGATCCCAGTGGTCTCAGTGGTTCTCGACCCGCGCCCGTTCGGCGAGCGCGAAGACGTGTTCGAAGGCCACGTGTCCCAGGCGGATCTGCTCCCGGGCACGGCACGCAGACGACCGCGGACCTCGTCCGCCTGTTGCCAGGAGGTGCGCATCGCATCTGCGAGTTTGGTTCCGAGCGCGGGATCGTCGAGGTGCAGCAGGGTGAGGCCACCGCCGAACATGTCCTCGAGGCCGCGGAACTTGTCGTCGTAGTAGCGGGTCGACGACAGGGCGACCACGGGGATTCCCCGCGAGAGCGCGAACACCGCGAGGTGGTAGGCGCCGGTCACGAGGACGCGGCACCTCGACACCTGTTCGACGAGCTGTCCAGGTGAGGTGTACCGGGGTGGCGGTTCGGCCACCGAGTCCGCTCCGCGCACGATGGGCAATGTCGAACGACGGTCCTGGGAGCGGTATTCCGCGATGATCAGCGGCACCAGCGTCGAGGAGTACTCGGTGGCCACGGCCTGCACGACCCTGCGGACGGTGTCGCGGGCGATCTCCGAGACGGGTGCGTAGGCGGCGAGACGCAGGCACACGCCGATGTCGGTTCCGGGGCCGGTGTCGCATTCGGTGTAGGCGAGTTCGATCGCGTCGTCGCCGGTGACGAGGATTCGATCGTCCGGCACACCGGCCCGTTCGAGGATGGCCGGGCCGCGAAGGTTCTCCCGCAGGGAGACGAAGTCGACGCGCGGCATCACCTCGGCCGCGCGTTTCTGCAGGAGGGGGTCGTCGAGCGGTCCGAGGCCCTGGCCGACCATGGTGACGGGAACACCGTGGTCGCAGGCGTGCTCGATGAGGGTGAAGACACGGTGGGCCTGGGCGGCATCGGAATCGGTGATGTAGCCGCCTCCGAGCACGAGCAGGAGGGAGGCCTTCTCGACGGCGGCCGCGCTGCCCGGGTGCACCGGCCGGCGAGCGGCCGCCTCACTGGCGGAGACGGGCGCTTCCACGGCCTGTTCGGACGGGAGACGCGTGCGGACGAGCCGCTCGAGCCGCCGGCGCAGTCCGCGTGCCTTCTGCGGGAACCACACCCGGAAGCGGACCATGCCGAGGGCGATCGGGCCGACGATGTGCGGTCCCAGTGCAGCGAAGAAGTCCTCGGCGACCGTCGGCTCGGCCCAGGGGTCGGTCGAGAGGACGGTGATCCCCTTCGCCGTCGGGTGGTAGGCGCGGAGCAGGAGCGGGACGTCGGTGAGCACGCCGATCTGCGCGTCGGGCCATCTGCGACGCAGGCGCGTGATCGTGACCTCGAGCATCGCCAGGTCGCCGTTGTTGCGAAGCCAGTACTCGCTGCTCTCGATGAGAATGCGGACCGGCCGCGCGCCGGTTCGTCCGAGTGCAGTCCGAAATGATTGTCGATCATCCGATGATCCGATCCTCGATGAGAGAGGGTCCGGGAGTCCCCGGCGGTGCGGTGTAGCGAAGCATACTCAGAATCAGGCTCATGGGTACGGTTCGAATCC
Source organism: Rhodococcus sp. IITR03 (assembly GCA_001017865.1). The sequence continues at coordinate 15,032 of LATQ01000236.1, read as the reverse complement.
ATAATCCACCAAACTTGGGATTTAACAAACTAGAACTCTGCTCTATCCTGTAAAAAGATACTCTGAGATTGTTTTGAAGCGTCGTCTCCCGAGGACCTGGGGTACCCCATGACACACACGAACACCACGACCGACGCCGATACGCTCGACACGGCGACGACCGTCGGGATCCAACTTCAGCGCATCCGCCACTTCTGGCCCCTCGTCCTTCTCATCACGCTCGGAGCCGTGATCGCGTCGGCCGTGAGCACCTACACCGCCGAGCCGAGCTACACCGGCCGGACGGTGCTGATCGTCTCCTCGCCGGGACGTGTCCCCGAGGAGGACGCCGTCATGGTGCGGGGCTACATCGATCTGTTCAATGATCCCGCCTACCAAGCGCGACTTCGGGATTCGACCGACCTCCCGCCGGGCACGACCTTCGAGGCACGCACCGCCGCCGCGAGCTCGATGATCTTCGTCGAGGCAACGGCCGGTACCGATGTGGGAGCCAAGGACGCCGCCCTGGCCCTGGCCACGAACTTCCGGTGGGACGTCGACGCGGTGCGGCGGGCCGAGAAGGACGCCTCCCTCGATGCACTCCGCAGCCAGCTGGACGAGCGGCGCAGACTGCTCACCGAAGGTGCGGATCCCGCCTACACCACCCAGCGGATCATCGAGCTCGAGACGCTGATCCAGCAGTTGCAGGGCGACTCGACCAACCAGCTCCAGATCCTGCAGCCCGACGCCGGCATCGCGATGTCCGAACCGAGCATGTCCCGCAACGTGCTGGTCGGACTCCTCGGCGGCCTCGTCCTCGGCTCCGTCGCCGCAGTTCTCGCCGCCTTATTCTCCCCCACCCTCGGCACCTCCCACGACGTGCACACGAGGACGGGAGTGAATCCGGTCGTCGAGATCCCTCGCGGGGGAAGCCGGCGCAAGGGCCGCGCCCGGCATCTCGGCTTCGTCCGCCTCGCGACCCGCGCCGGACATCGCCAGGTACCGCGGCCGGGGACCCTGGCCGTCGCCTCGCCCACCCGGACACCGGCGACCGGCCAGGTGGCACGGGCGATCGCCGAATTCTGGGCCGGTGAGGGCGAGCGCGTCGTCCTGCTCCACGCCGACATGCACACCGTCACGGTGCAGGAACGCACCGCGGCCGACGATGCCGTCACGGTACGCACGGCACTCGTCCGGGATCTCCTCGACGACCCGGACGCCCCGCTCAACCGCGAACGGTTCACCCACCTCCTGCGACGGCTCCGGCCGATGCCGACCTCGTGATCGTCGAGTCCCGCCGCTCACCGAGGACCCCTTCGCCCACTCTGCGTGTGTCGTGAGCGACCGCACCGTGCTCGTCCTGGATCGGCGCTCGGGACGGGTCGGTCCCACCCGCGAGGCTGTCGAACTGCTCGCCGACGCCGAACTGCTCGGCGCGGTCCTCGTCGACCCCCGCACCGGACGCTCGCTCGTCCGCCGTCTCTTCCGCCGCGACAAGCGGGGCGAGTCCCTCGCCACGGTGCGCTACGAACGGATCGACAGCCTCGGCCCCGACACGACGGCGATCTCGTCCAACGGCCACCATCCCGACCGGGACGCCGCGACACTGCTGTCCGGCAAGCCGGGTGCAACACCATGACCACCGCAGGAACCGTCCGGCCGGGCATCCGATCGTCGGGAGCCCGGTTCGGACGCGCGGCGCTCACGGCCGCCACGGCTGCGGGCCTGCCTGCTCGTCGCCGCGGCCCTGGCCGCATTCGTCCTCCCGGGCGAACTGCTTGCGCTGATCCTGCCCGGGGCGGTGGGACTGGCCGTCATCGCCGCGGCGGTCTACCACCCGGCCACCGCGGTGCTCGTGCTGATCGTCGCAATGTTCTTCCGGCTCCCCACACCCGAGATCCCCATGCTGCCCGTCGATCTGTTCGTCTTCCTCTTCGCGGTCGCGCTGGGGTCGTTCGGGCTCTGGATCACCGTGCGCCCCGATCGCATCCGGCAGCTGGGCATGCTCGAGATCTTCATGGGCCTGTTCGTCCTGTGGAACTTCTGGTCGATGTTCGCCTCGCACCGCTTCCCCGCGGTGGTTCCCCTGACGAGTCAACCCACCTCGGTGTCCCGCTTCATCATCATCGGCACGGTCATCCCGTTCGCCGTCTTCGTCATGGGACGCCTGAGTTTCGACCGGGAGCGTGCGGTGCGGGGCATGCTCTGGACCGTCACCGCCATCGCGGCGTTCTCGGCGATGATGAGCATCTTCCAGCTCAAAGGCCCGACCGCTCTGGTGTGGCCGCGCTACATGCTCGAGAACGAGCACTGGCCGGGCCGCGCGGTGGGTGTCACCAATCAGCCCGTCGGCAACGGACGATCCTCATCTTCGGATTCATCGTCACGGTCGTCCTGGCCTCGCAGAGATCCGAACCCGTCTGGCTCCGGCGCCTCGCCGCCGTGATCGCCGTGGCCTGCGCCTACGGCGTCTTCCTCACCTACACACGCGCGGTGTGGCTGGCGTTCGGGATCGTCGTCCTCGTCGGACTGCTGTGCGCCCGCGGCTTCCGCCGCGCCTTCGCCCTGACGGCCACGGCGATGGTGGTCGCGGTCGCGATGAACTGGTCGACCTTCACCAGCGCCGACCGGAAGGCCGGCGGCGTGGGTTCGACGAGCGAGATCCACGACCGGCTCAACGCTATGGCGACGGCCTTCTGGGCGATCCGCGAGGAACCGCTCACCGGGTGGGGTGTCGCGCGTTTCGTGTCCGTCAACACCTTCTTCCACCGGGCGTGGGGACCGAGCATCCCGTGGGAGGGCGGATTCGGTATCGACGCCACTTCACGGAACTGGGGATCTTCGCCGAACTCGGCATCGTCGGTGGTCTGTTGTGGATCACGGTGCTCGTGCTGCTCGTCGTCCAACTCGTCCGCGCCTACCGCAGGTTGCCACCGGGTCGGCTCACCGGGCAACCGCTCGCGATCGCGGCCGTCCTCGCCGTGCTGTGCCTGCTCGTCACCGGGTTCACCGCCGAACTCCGCAATTTCGATGTCACCAATGCGATGGCACTGCTCATCGCCGGTGTGGCGATCGGATGGTCCGACCGGTTCGTCCCGCGGAAGCGGGATCCCGAGAGATCCCCGGAGGAGGTCTCGTCATGAATGCCCCACGGGCGCTGTGGGTCTCCACCAGCACATCGACCCGAGGCGGTGTCGCCTCGTTCGTCCGCACGATGCAGGGAACCGATCTGTGGAGCGACTGGCACATCGAACACATCGGCACCCATCGCAACGGTTCGATCCCCCTCCGGATCGTCGCCTTCGCCGTCGGGCTGGTCTCGTTCACCTACACGGTGATCCGGAGGCGACCCGACGTCGTACACCTCCACACCGCCTCGTACGGAAGCTTCGTCCGGAAGGCCACGCTGGCATGGATCGCACGCGCCGCCCGCATCCCGGTGATCCTCCACGTCCACGGCGCCGAGTTCCACCGCTTCTACTCCCTGTGCCCCAAGCCCGCCCGGGCCGTCATCCGTGCGACCCTCACCGAGCCGACGCGGTGATCGCACTCGGGAGGGTGGGCGTGCCGCCTGCAGGAGATAGCGCCCCGCGCCCGGATCGTCGTCGTGCCCAATGCCGTCCGGCCCCGGACGCCCGTTTCCCAACTGCCGGACGGGCGACCCGTGAACGTGCTCTTCCTCGCGAGGTCGGTGAACGCAAGGGCACCTTCGTCCTGCTCGAGGCATGGGCGCGACTCGCGCACGAAGGAGCGGTCTCCGGCGCGCATCTGACGATCGCGGGTGACGGTGCCGTGGACGCGGCCGCACAGCAGGTCGCCGAACTCGGTATCGACGACACCGTCACCATCGCGGGATGGACGGCACCCGAGAAGGTTTCCGGACTGCTCCGGGACAGCCGGATCCTCGTGCTGCCGTCCCGGAACGAAGGTCAACCGATGGCGATCCTCGAAGCATGGCGGCCGGATTGTGTGTGGTGGCCAGTCCGGTCGGCGGGATACCTGATCTCGTCGACGCCGATTCGGGAATCCTCGTCCCACCCGATGATCCCGACGCCCTCGCCGCCGCCCTCCGGAAGGTCGTCACCGACGACGCGGAGCGGGCCCGTCTCGGCGCCGGCGCCTGGCGCCGGGTGTGCACGGAATTCGACGTCGACGTCGTGTCACGGCGTTTCGACATCCTCTACAGAGAGGTCGGCAGATGTCCCGTCCGCTGCGACTGATGTATGTCGTGCCGGATCTCGGTGTGGGCGGCGCCGAACGGCACGTCACCACCCTGCTCCCACGACTCGACCCCCGGCGCTTCACCTCGTGTGCCGTCTGCATCGGAGAACCCGGCGCGCTGTTCTCCGACCTGGTCGAATCGTCGATTCCCGCAACGGCGCTGCGCAGGACCAAGCGGCAGATGGTGCGCGCCCTGGTCGATCTGGTGCGGGAGATGCGCCGGTTCCGTCCCGACATCGTGATCACGCGGGGATACAACGCCGAGACGCTGGGACGGGTTGCGGCCTTCCTCGCCCGGGTTCCGCACGTCGTGGTGTGGGTCCACCACTGCGGTGATCCCGAACCCCGCGGCCGGCTCCGGCGACAGATCGACCGGTGCTCGATCCGCTCACGGACTCCTATTTCGGTGTGGCCGAAGCCCAGCGCGCATTCATGACCGACGATCTCGGCTACCCACCCGAGAAGATCACCGTCGTGTACAACGGGGTCGATCCGTCGCTGTACGACACCACCGACGATCGCAGCGTGCTGCCCGAACTCGGCGTGCCCGCGGATGCTCCCACCGTCGGGATCGTGGCGGCACTGCGTCCGGAGAAGGACCACGCCTGTTTTCTCCGCGCCGCACGGCGGGTCGTCGACCTGCGACCCGATGTCCGTTTCCTCGTCATCGGCGACGGTCCGTGCCGCGAGGACCTCGAAGCGATCTCCGACGCCGCCGGTCTGCGCGCGAATGTCGTCTTCACCGGTGCGCGCAGCGACATCCCCCGCATCCTCCACGCACTGGATCTCGTCGTCCTGTCGTCGTACAGCATCGAGTGCTTCCCCATGGCCCTGCTCGAAGCCATGCCTCCGGCCGCCCCGCGGTGTGCACGGCCGTCGGCGGCGTCCCCGAGATGCTGGTCGACGGGGTCACCGGCCGACTCGTGCCTGCCCGCGACGAACGAGCACTCGCCGACGGGATGCTCGAACTGCTCGACGATCCCGAACTCGCCCGCAAGATGGGGCGAGCCGCGCGGGAACGCGTGGAATCGGAGTTCACACTCCTCCGAAGTGTCGAGGGCGCCCAGACCGCCCTCGTGGAAGCCGCACGGTCCGGAATCGTGCGACCCGCACGGTCTCGAATCGTGCGACCCGCACGGCCGGCGGAGCGAGCCGATCGGACGGATCCCGTCCGCCTCACGCTCGTGCTGGACCAGACGTTCGTCGGGGGCGTCGAGGTCCTCATGCTCGAGGTGTTCCGGCACCTCGATCCGTCGGTCGTGCGCCCCCGTCTGGTGTGCCTGCGCGAAGCCGGCCCGCTCGCCGAGGAGTACCGGCGCGCGGGATTCGAGGTGGAGGTCGTCCCCCGATCCGGCCGTTACGACCCGCGCCGGTTGACGCGGCTCGTGCGCATGCTGCGTACCGACCGCACCGACGCCGTGCTCGTGACACACCACCACCACGCTGCCCTGGCACTCGGCAGGCCGGCCGCGCGACTCGCCCGGACACCCGCGAATCTCGTTGCCGCACACGACATGGATCTGACGAGCATCGGCAAGCGGTGCCTTCCCCGGTGGGCCGTGTCCACCCTCTTCCTCTCCGACGCCCTCGTGCTGCTGGGACCGCGCCAGGGCGACTATCTGCGCCGCGAGGAGGGAGTCGCCCGCCGGCCGTGGTCGCGCACACGAGAAGTGGTCATCACCAACGGGATCGACCTCGGCGATCCCCCCACCGAGGAGGACCGCGACCGGGCACGCACGGCACTCGGGCTGTCCCCCGACGCCTTCGCCGTCGGTATCGTCGCGCGGCTGAGCCATCAGAAGGCACACCAGGTGCTGTTCGAAGCGGTACGAATCGCCGCACACACCCGTCCCGAACTGCGACTGCTGGTCATCGGAGGTGGCGAGAGAGAATCCGAACTACGCTCGCTCGCCGGCGATCTCGGTATCTCCGGCCGGACCGTGTTCACGGGTGTGCGCCGCGACGTCCGGGCACTGTTGCCGGGACTGGACGTGTCGGCGCTGTCGTCCGTCCACGAAGGCGCACCCATCACCGTCATCGAGGCCATGGCCGCCGGTCTTCCGGTGGTGGCCACCGAATGCGGCTGTCTGCCCGACATGGTCACCGACGGGACCGACGGCTTCCTCGTCCCGGTCGGAGACGCCGCGGCACTCGCGGAACGACTGTGCGTGCTGGCCGCCGACCGGTCACTCGCGCGCCGCCTCGGCGCGAACGGCCGCGAACGCGCGGAACGCGAGTACCGGATCTCCCGGACCGCACGGTCGTTCGAGGCCCTGCTCACCGAACTGACGGGCAGGTCGAACCGAGGGGTAGGTCGAATCGACGGTCAGCTCGACCGGGTCAGTCCGTCCGCAGGAGGATGAGGCCGTCCAGCGGTTCGAGCACCACCTCGTCTGTGACGCTTCCGTCGTTGATGCTCGGGTCCTGCGTCCCCTGCAGGTGACGGTAGGGACGCTCGAGATACACGTGTTCGGCGTTGTCCCCGCTGTTCACCAGGACGATCCCGTTCTCGAAGTCCCGGCGGAGGACGGTCCGTCCCGCGTCGCCCTGCAGGCCGGCCTCGGAGACGGGCAGGCCCAGATAACCGGGGCCGAGTCCCGCCCCGTCCATCTCGTCGTAGTAGGCGGTACTGCCGTAGTGCAGGAGCATCGGCGCCCAGTAACCGTCTCCCAGGAGCGTGGCCGTGAGAAAGAAGCGCGCTCGTCGATAGGTGTCGGCCACACTCCGGCCCGTTCCCAGGCGATCGATCGTCATCCACACTCCCGGTGATCGATGTCCCCCTCCGGCACTCGTCTCGAGATAGCGGTCGAGGTCCATGCCCGGATCGCGCTCGACCATCGGATCCGCGAAGCTCTCCCAGGCCCGCCCGTCGAGCAGGCCGTCGACCGGGCTGCGATCGCCGTTCGCGACGATGATCGCGTCGGGCATGCGCTCCCGCATGATCCGCTCCGCCACGGTGAGTCCCCGCGCCCACGGCCCGTCGGGGCCGTAGATCTGCGAATCCGGTTCGTCCACACCGTCGCCGTCGATATCCCACGCGTCCGCATCGGCGGAGTAGATCCGATCCCCCCAGACGTCGAGGAGGACACCGTCCCAGATCCCGGTCGACCAGACCTGATCGGCGACCCACTCCGCGGCGTACTCGGCATAGATCCTGCCGTCGACCCGCGGCGCCACGTCGGTGAGGTTGGTCATCGTCGTCCGGGGCCATTCGCTGACCGGCTCTCCCGATGCCGTGGCGGCGAGCCATTCCTCCGGGAAGGCGCTGCTGTTCGGGCCGTCGAACTGCCACAGGGCGTACCGATCGGCCAGTATCCCGGCGATCCCAACGCTCCCGGAAGGTCGACGAGGTTCATGTACGCGAGCAGACGGACACGCGGGTTCCGTGACCGGAGCCCGTCGAAGTACGACTCCGGAACACGATGCGCCCATTCGTGATCGAGAACCACGAGATCGTATCGGGCGAGCTCCTCCATCGGAGGGAGGCGATCCTGGTCGAGATAGTAGGTGGCGGTTCTCGGGAAGGTCGGCTCACCGGTCGCGGGCATACCCGGCAGGGACATCGCTGTCGACGCCGCATCCGCGGTGGTGTCGCGCGCGGTGGGCGCCGCGCAGGACAGCGACGACGTCGTCACCAGCACGACGAGCAGGATGCGGGACACCGTACGGCCCTTCGATCCTCCGGATCGGTAGCGGTGCCGGGATCCTCCGGGTCCGCGGCGGCGTCCCGTTCTCCTGTACACGGGATGACGCCTCACTCTCCCGGACCCAGGCGATAGCCGGCGAAGGCCTCGGCCACGGCCGCCGGAACGGCACGGTCTCCCCCGCCCTCCACCACGGCCGTCTTGAGTTTTCCGGAGGCGGTGCGCGGCACGGCATCCAGGGTCACCACGCGGAGTTCCTGTCCCGGGCCGAACAACCGCTCGACATTGCGTCTGTACTGTTGCTCGACACGCTCGGCGTCGAAGCCCACGCCCGGAACCATCCGGATCTCGAACCGCCCGGGAGCAAGTTGCGCGATCTGCGCTTCTCGGACACCGGTGACGTCGTCGATCACGGTGGACGGCAACGGAAGCGGCCTGCCGTCCGCGGCGGTGAACGCGTCCTCGACCGACCGTCGAGCGCTCCGAGGGTGGGGAATGCCCGGCCGCACGCGCACCCGTCTTCCGGTGCCGGTCCGACCAGATCGCCCGTCCGGTAACGGAAGATCGGGAAACCCCAGTTGTGCAAGGGTGTTCCGATGATCTCCCATTTGTCCGGGACACCGGGGACGGGTTCGAGTTCGACGATGCCGTAGTCGGGAAAGATGTGCATCGTGCCCGCCTCGCACGTGCCCGCCATCGCGACGCGCTCCGTCTGACCGTAGTGATCGACGATCGGGCCTCGGAAGACCTCGCGGATCAGGCGCGCTGGGCGGACCGCATCGTCTCGGAGGACGTGAGGACGGCGCGGACCGGGAGTTGCTCCCCCTGCTCGTACAGCAGTTCCGCGAGCAGACAGATGCTCGACGGCCAGCCGTCGATCGCGTCGGGACCGAACCTGCGGATGTCCCACACGATCGTGGCAGATCGTCGGGGGTGAGCCGGTAACTCGACACCAGCAGCTGTCGTGCGCCGGGGACGATCTCGGTCGGGTTTCCGGGACGGTCGGCGGCGAAGTCGCTGCCGCCCAGCGTCACCCGGCGAAGGGCACGCGGCAGGCCGAACCAACTCCACTGCCGCTCGAGCACCCGCATCTCGTAGACCGACGAGCCCGGGGTCCGGTAGACGGTGACGGCCCGGCCCGACGTTCCGCTCGAATGGGCCTCCCACATCGCGCGCGCGGGATAGGCCCGGAACGTCTCGGGACGGTCCATCAGGTCGTTGCGGCGGAGGACGGGCAGGCGCCGCAGGTCGTCGAGGGTGCGGATCTCACGCGGGTCCACCTTCTCGCGGCGGAACCACTGCCGGTAGAACGGCGAGGCGACGGCCGCCCATCGCGTCATCGCACGGAGCCGACCTTCCTGGAAGGCGCGGATCTCGTCGGGGCCCGCCGCGGCGATCCTGCGGAGTTCACGGCTCATCGGGGCGGCGAGTGGATGCATACGCCGCACGCGGTGCTGGACGGCGACGAGTTTCTTCGGAGGTGCCATGGGCCCACCTTCGGTTCGGATGCGCTCGCGCTAAACATACCTGTAGTCTGATTAAGCGGCAATCTACAGACTTCGATTTTGCTACGGTGGGGATTCGCACCGTAGCGATCCCCTGTCGATCACCTCGTAACGGAGGTCCCGTGCAACCACCTCGTAACGGAGGTCCCGTGCAACGACTCACCTGGTACGCACATCGGCTGCGCGCGATGGAACCCGCCGAGATCGAATGGCGGGTCCGCCGCGTGGTCGGACAACGACTTCCGTCCCGATCGTTCACCGACGCGCAGCTCGTCGGACCCGACCTCGACTGGTGTGGCACCCTCGACCGTTTCCGTGCAGCCGAGGGCCGTCCCGTGCTCCTCGGCCACGAACAGGCCGACGCCCTCGCCGGAACCGAGATCGCCACCGCCACGCTCGTCGCCGCGGATCGGGTTCTCGATCACCGCTTCGCCTACTTCGGCTATCCGGAGGCGGCACTCGGCCCCGAGATCGACTGGAATCACGACCCCATCGGCGGGATCGACTGGCCGGCGCTGCCCGGTCACCGCATCGATCACCGCACCGCGGCCGGCGACCCGAAGTGGATCTGGGAACTGAACCGGCTGCAGCACCTTCCGTGGATGGCGCAGGCCTGGCTCCTGACCGGCGACGATCGCTACGCCGCCGAGGCGTTCGACCAGCTGGACTCGTGGATCGCCGCCAATCCCCCCGGACGCGGCATCGCCTGGCGCGGAGCGTTCGAGGCGGGCATCCGCGCGATCTCGGTGGCCGTCGCGCTGCAGGGGCTGCGGCACAGTCCGCGTCTCACCGTCGCCCGTTTCCGCGCCGTCGTGTGCATGCTCGCGGAGAGCGCCCGCCGGTGCTGGGCCGAACGCTCGTTGTACAGCTCGGCGAACAATCACCTGATCGGTGAACTCGCGGGCCTCGCCACCGTGGCGCTGTTGTTCCCCGATCTACGGCCCTCTCCGCGATGGGAGCGTGATGCCGTCACCGCGTTGTGCGCGGAGGCCGACCGGCAGATCCTGCCCGACGGCAGCGGTGCCGAACAGGCCGTGGGCTATCAGATGTTCACCGCCGAACTGCTGCTCCTCGTCGCCGAGATGCTCCGGCGACGCGACGGATACGCGCCCGTCCTGCTCACGAACGCGATCACGCGCAGCGCCCGGTACCTCGCGGCGGTGGTCGGAGACCACGACCCGGCACCGCGCTACGGGGACGACGACGAAGGGTTCGCCCTGCGCTTCGACGCGTCGCCCGTGCGCACCGTCCGCGATCATCTCGGTCTCGTGGGGGCCGCCCTCGGCATACCCGATGCGATACGGGCCGGCACTCGATCGCCGGCCGCCGGATGGCTCGACGCCCCCACGAAAGCCACCGAGGACGTGCTTCGTGGCGAACCCTTCGGCAGCTTCCACGCGCCCGACGGCGGCCTCGTGGTGCTGCGATCCGGGCGACGCCGGATCACGATGGACGTCGGCCCCCTCGGGTACCTGTCGATCGCGGCGCACGGCCACGCCGACGCACTCGCGGTCACCCTGAGTGCCGACGGCCACGAACTCGTGGGACATCCGGGTGTGACGAGCTACTACGGCCATCCCGACTGGCGGTCCGCACATCGGGCACGCGAGCCCACCCGACCGCCTCGGTGGACGGACTCGACCAATCCGTCATCGGCGGCGCCTTCCTCTGGCGGCAGCACGCACGGGTGCACACGCATTCCTTGGACACCGCAGCCGGCTTCGTGGACGCCGAGCACGACGCTACCTCCGACTCGACGAACCCGTCGTACACCGCAGGTGGCTCATCGCACCGCCCGACCGTGTCACCGCGGTGGTGGTGGACCTGTTCACCGGTGCCGGCCACCACGAGTTCCGCACAGCCTGGCCACTGCACCCCTCCCTCGACGTCCGACCCGCCGGGTGCGGCCATCTCGCCCTCCGAGAGGACGCACCCGCCCTGCAGCTCGCCTACGCCGCGTCCTCCGGAGAACCGATCCGCAGCGAGATCCGCGGCGACACCGACACGAATCTGGCTGGTGGTCGCACCGGCTCGAATCCCGCGTCCCCGCATGGCTCGTCGGCAGTGTCGTGCACGCGCAGACTCCGGTCGCGCTGGCGACGACATTGACGCCGGGCAGCGCCGGAGAACCGGCGGTGTCGGGACTCGCCGTCGCCCTGGGCGACGACGCGATCACAGTCCGGTGGCACGACGAGGACGGCGCCCACCTCCACACCGTCCTGCCGAGCGGCGACCCGCCCGGACACGTGCGGCGCGAGGACGTCGCCGACCCCGTTTCCTGATCACCCGCCTGATCCCCACAGCTTCTCCGAGGAGTTCGAACATGGAACCGACCTTCAGCTTCCTCACCACCGCCTACCGCACCGAGGACTACGTCGCCGAGACGATCGAATCCGTCTTCGCGCAGAAACGGGACGACTGGGAACACGTGATCGTCGACAACGGCATGTCGGACGACATGGCCCGCGTGGTCGGACGGTATCTGAACGACCCGCGGATCATTCTGGTGCGCCAGGAGAATCGCGGCTACGCGGGCGGGATCGCCGCGGCGGCGAAGGCGGCGCGCGGACGGTACCTGTGCGTCCTCGACAGCGACGACCACCTGATGCCGGGCTTCTGCACGCGGGTCGGTGCCGTGCTCGACGCCCGGCCGGAGATCGACGCCGTGGCGGTGGACGCCCACCTGTTCACCGATGCCGAGGGACTGCTGCCCACCGGGTACATGCGGTCGATCGGGGCCGGCGGGAACCGGCGGGGGCGCGGACGCCTCTCACTGCTCGACGTCCTCGGCGGCGAGGTCCCCTACTACACGGCGGCGATCCGCCGTGAGGCGTGGTCCGCGGTGAACGCCTACGCGTCGGGCATCGAGGACGTCGACGAATCGGTGATCGTCTGGCTCCGCCTCGCCGACCGCTTCGAGGTGCAGATGCTGCCCGACCGGCTCGCCCGGTACCGCCTGCGCGGCGACTCCGATTCGCGGGACGAGGCCACCGTCTCGACCTTCGAACGGCAGCTGATCCGGTCGTTCCAGGCGGGCGCGGCGTTGGCGACGACCCCCGAGGAGCACGAGGCCCTGGACGAGACGGTGCGCAGGCTCCGCTACGACCAGGCACTGCGTCGGGCCCGGTCCGCCTTCCTCCGCAACGATCTGCCCGCCGCCCGGATCGCGGCCCGTGACGCCTTCACCCACCGGCGTTCCCTGCGTGCCGCTGTCGCGCTCGCGTCCGTCACGGTGGCTCCCGGCCCGGTCCGGATGTTGTACCCGGCGAAACAACGATTGACCAGCGCGGCCGGGCGGGTGGCCGTCCGTCTGAACGCGCCGGTCTGACGCACCTTCCCATCCCGTAGACACGAGGGAGACCTGCGATGCGTATCGACACCACCGACCTGGCCGGTGTTCTCGTTCTCCGCCCCGAACCGTTCCATGACGAGCGAGGCCTGTTCACCCGCACGTTCGACGCGACCGAATTCGACGCCTACCTCCGGAGCCGTCCCGATTCGCCGGCCGTCCGGGCATCCGATTTCGTGCAGGACTCGCAGTCCCGCTCGGTCCGGGGCGTCGTGCGCGGCATGCACGGTCGCTCCGGGGACGGGGAGGCGAAACTGGTGCGCTGTGCACATGGAGCGATCCACGACGTGCTGGTCGACATCCGTCCCGGATCGCCCACTTTCGGCCGCTCACAGGCATTCCTGCTCGACGACGTCGAGTTCGCCCACCTGTTCGTACCGCCGGGATTCCTGCACGGTTTCCAGGCGCTGGCCGACGTCACCGACGTCTGTTACCGCATCGACCGGCCGCACGATCCGCGTGAGGATCTCGCGGTGGCACACGACGACGCGGATCTCGGCATCGTCTGGCCACTGCCGGTGACGACGATCAGCGCACGTGACGCCGCTGCCGGCAGCTGGAAGGACCTGTTGGCCGGGCTCCCCTCCTCGGAGAACCCGGCCGACGTGTTGTGGTGAATGCTCAGGCGCCCTGCCCGCCGAATCGGACGACCGCCTTCTCCAGGACGAACGCCTCGGCGTGCGGGTACCGGCACTGCACCCCGCGGAGACGGGACAGGCCCAGGAACGACTCCTCGTCGAACCAGTCGTGATCGGTCTGCGACGGATAGTGCTTGAGCAGCACACGCGCCTTCTCCGCCGCGACATCCCTGGTGAGCGGGTGGTACACGGAGGTGGCCGGCGTGTCCGCCTCCCACTTGAGGATCTCGTAGCCGAGGACCAGGTGGTCGCGGAAGACCGTCGGCACCATCTCGGCGAGCAACCGATGGTCCTGATGCGCGTCGGCGCGCTGCGGAGCGAACACCACGTCGGGTTCGGTGTGGTAGCGGAAGGACTGGAGTGCGATCTTGATCCCCTCCCAGTACCCCGGGGCACGCCCGTCCGGGATGTCCAGCACGCGGACCATCACGTCCGCTCCGGGACACAGGGCCCGCAGCGCGTGGTTCTCCTCGATCTCGCGCGGGGTGTCGCCGCCGGAGAGGACGAAGGCACGCACGCGCAGGTTCGGGCACGCCGCCGACAGGGTCAGCAGTGTTCCGCCGACCCCCATGGCGATGTCGTCGCAGTGGGCGCCGAACAGCGCGACCTCGCGGACGTTGCGCGGCATCAGTTCGATCACGACTCCCACACCCCCTCGGTGCTGCGGCCGGGTGCGCAAACGACGGGAGACAGAAGCACTTTCATGATCAACACCTTGTCTTCGGCGACGGAGCCAGGCTGACGGCAGACCCCGCAGAGGAATGTCGATGGGTCCGAAATTTCGATCGTGGTTCCCACTAAAACACATCCGAAGTCCGCCAACAAGGCTTAAACAAACTCTAGGACTTTTTCTAGCTCAGTAGCTATCCTTGCATCAGTTATTTCCGCCATTCACAGACTTTCATCCACTCCACGGACACGGCATTCGTCCCGCGAAGGAGTCCCCATGAAGATTGCGGCAGGACTGCACAAAGATCACGCACCCCCGCAGAGCGGCAGCGACCCTGTACCGCCGCAGAGCGGTAGCGACCACGTACCGCCCCGGAGCGGCACCCGACCGGAGACGGCCGTACGCGTCATCCAGTTGACCGATCTCGCCGTACGCGGGCTCACCCGGATGTACGACGGGGACGGCTTCCCCCAGACCGCACGCGGCACGAGGACATCGTTCGGTACCGAACTCCGGCTCGAGGGGCGGAGCACGCGCTACACCTCGATCGCCGCCCTCGGACTGCACCTGCTGCCCGAACACGTGCAGCGCAGTGTGCTCCACGGGGACACGGCCGCCGAGCTCGCCCCGTCGGACGGGGATCCGGGCCCGCGGCCACCGTGACACCGGCGCCCTCGCGCTCGCGGTGTGGGCCTGCGCCGAGATCACCGGCTCGGTCGATTCCGCGCTCTACGAAGAACTCCGGGGCCGGTGCGAGAGCGGCAGCCCCCTGGCGACGGTCGACGCGTCCTGGGCCCTCACTGCCGCACTCGCCGCGCGCACACAATTCGATTCCGGTGGTCTCGTGCAGACGCTGAAGCGACGGATCCTCGCCGCGCAGGGTCCCGGTGGTCTCTTCCCCACATGATTCCCGTGGGCACGGGCAGCAGACTGCGCCGGCACATCGGGTCCTTCGCCGACCAGGTCTATCCCCTCCAGGCACTCGCCCGGACGGCCGCGGCGACGGACGACGACGTCGCGCTCGCC
>LATQ01000247.1 GCA_001017865.1 Rhodococcus sp. IITR03 | reverse complement strand
GCCGAGCGCGAGCTGGTCGCCGCCCGGCCCGCCCACGAGGCAGACGAGGAAGACGACGGCCCAGGCCAGCAGCGCAGAGCCGCGCTGCGCAGGGATCCGGTCTCGGCGCGAACCGCCATCACGAGGAGCAGGTTGACGACGCCGGCCAGCAGGATGGTGATCGGGAAGGGCACCCCGCGATGTACACGCCGAGATAGAAGACCGACAACAGGGCGCACAGCGCACCGTCGAGCACGAGCAGCGCGACGAGCCCCCGGCGGGGCTGGATGTCCGCCGGTGACGCGAGGGGTGCAGCGGTTGCTGGATCGACCGTCATGCTTCGATGGTGCGCTACCGGACGCGCCGAGCGCAACCGGGGTCCGCGGAACCATCCGCGACCCACGCACGGGACGTCAGGGAACCGGCGGGTATCCGAGCATGGTGAGCAGCGCGCTCTGCTGGTCGGCGAAGGAGTACAGGGCGTGCCAGTAGTCGGCCCGGATCTCGTCGGCGTACGGCCTCAACGAATCCACGAACGCGACGATCTGGTTCTGGACGGACCAGTTGTACATCGACAACCCCCTGCACGGTGTGCCTGCGTGATGCGCGAGGCCGGGTGACGCGAACCACCTACAGCCTCGTTGATGACTCAGATCACACTAGCCGATGCCGGAGAAGAGGTCGTCCTCTCGTCCCGTGGAGTCGGTCAGGCCGAGCTGCCCGCGCACGAGCACGAAGTGCTCCTGGTCGAAGACGGGCTGGGCGACGAGGTTGGAGAGCACGAACTGCTCGCCGTCCTCCGCGACCAGCACCTGGGTCGCGTGCGCGGCCATCGCGGTCCGCTTCGCGTCGAGAACCGAGCGGACGTCGACGACGGTGGTGACCTCGTCGTCGGGCACGCTCGGCAGTTCGCCGGCATCCGGTCGGCGCCAGCCCTCGGGCAGCGTGCCCATGGCGGCGATGCCGCGTTCGAGCGCGGATCGTTCGGCGACGGTCCAGTACACCTTCGCGGGGGTCCACGCCGCCCCGGCGGACGGATAGTCCTCGGTGCCGGCCGCTTCGACGGCCGCGGTCACCCGTTCGTGCACCGCGATGTGGTCGGGATGCCCGTAGCCACCGAACGGGTCGTAGGTGACGACCACGTGCGGACGCGTCTCGCGGATCACGGCGACGAGCGCTTCGACCGCCTCATCGTGGTCGGCGTTGACCCAGGCGCGGGGATTGTCGGCGGACGGTGTGCCCGCCATCCCGGAGTCGCGCCAGTGCCCGGCACCGCCGAGGAAACGCGGTCGGTCGACGCCGAGCGCGTCGAGCGCCCGGGTGAGTTCGAGGATGCGGTATCCGCCGAGCTGATCGGCGCGGTCGGCGGTGAGCTGGGCCCACTCGTCGCCGATCACTTCGCCCTCCTCGCCGAGCGTGCAGGTCACGACGGTGACCTCGGCGCCCTCGGCGACGTACCGGGCGATGGTGCCGCCGGTCGTGAGGGTCTCGTCGTCGGGATGGGCGTGGACGAGCAGAAGTCGTCGATCCGCAACGTCGGGGAGAGTTCCCGGAGCATCGGTCACGGTGTGGTCCTTCCCCACAGATGGGCGTCGCCGAGAATACCGGTGGCGACAGCGGCTGTCAGCGAGACGTTCTCGACGCCCGGACCGGCGGCGACGACGGCCCGGTCCTGCAGGATCGGCAGGTTCACCGCGAGATCCCACAGCCTGGCCTGCGCGTCGGCGACGACCTTCGCCGGGTCGGTGGTGCCGTTCAGCGCTGCCAGCAGATCGGGTTCGAGACCCGGATCGCACGCTCCCGAGAGGTTGCTCGGAGCCTCGAGTTGCGCTGCGAGCGCGTCCTCACGTTCCTCGACGTCGTCCTCGTCGAGCGTGGTGGTCGCGGAGTCCGAGGGTCGGGCAGCCTCCGTCGTCCCGGCGGCGTCGGGCTGCGCCGGCAGGTCGGGCCCGGGCGCGGCGGCAGATCCTCCCCGCTGCCGTGGGTGCT
>LATQ01000544.1 GCA_001017865.1 Rhodococcus sp. IITR03 | reverse complement strand
CGGCCGCCCCAAGGGCGTCGCCGTGCCGCACGCCGCGACCCTGGCGACCGTCGACCCATCCGGGACGCCCGACGCGCGCACGCTGCTGATCAAGGACGTCACCGACGACGGCTGGTGGTTCTCCGGCGACGACCGTTCCCCGAAGGGCCGCCAGCTCGACACGACACCGGCCGCCGCGCTCACCGTGTACTGGCGCGAACTCGGTCGGCAGATCCGCGTGCGCGGGCCCGTCCTGGTCGGCCCACCCGAGGTGTGTGCCCGCGACTTCCGGGAACGGTCGATCTTCGCCCGGGCGGTCGCGTCCACGGGACACCAGAGCGAGGTCCTCACCGATCCCGGCGAGTACGACGACCTCGTACGGGAACGCCTGACCGCGCTCGAACACGATCCGGACCTCGTCTCGCCGCACTGGACGGCGTGGTGCGTCGCCGCCGAGGCCGTGGAGTTCTGGCAGGCGGACCCGGGCAGGCGGCACCTGCGGTATCGCTACCGGCGGGTGGGGGATCGGTGGGTCACCGAGGAACTTCATCCGTGACGTGTCGCGTGAGAAGGATCCGTCCCTTGCGACCGGTAGCTCCCGCCCGTGAACGAGTCCTTCATCCGCACACGCGTCGCCAACGGAGTCGGCGAAGTGCAACTCGACCGTCCCGGTGCGCTCAACGCGCTCGACCGGTCGATGATCCGCGACGTCCGTTCGTCGCTTCTCGCCTGGCGCGACGACCCGGCCGTCACGGCCGTGCTCGTCACCAGCACGTCCGACCGCGCGTTCTGCGCCGGTGGCGACGTCAAGCCGGTGCGCGAGGTGGCCTCGAGGGACGCTTCGACACCGTCCGGGAGTACTTCGCCGACGAGTACCGCCTCGACGAACTGGTCGCCACCTACCCGAAGCCCTACCTTGCGCTCCTCGACGGCGTCACGATGGGTGGTGGCCTCGGTATCTCGGTGCACGGCGCGGTGCGCGTCACCACCGAGAAGACCACGATGGCCATGCCCGAGACCGCCATCGGGTTCGTCCCCGATATCGGTCGAGCCACTTCCTTCCGCGCCTGCGCGGCACCACCGCACGGTGCGACGCGGTGGGGATGTATCTCGCACTCACCGGTGCCCGCATCGACGCCGGCGACGCGCTGGCCGTCGGCCTGGCCACGCACTACGTGCCCAGCTCCCGCATCGACGACTTCGCCGACCGCATCCGCGCCGGCCGGTGGCGCGACGCCCTCGACGAGTTCGTCGAACCGGCCCCCGAATCCTCCCTGGCGCACCGTTTCCCCGATATCGAGACGGTGTTCGGCGACGGCACGGTGCTCGACATGGTGACCCGCCTCGACGGCCTCACCGACATCGACGCCGAGTGGGCCGAGCAGACCCGCACCGCTCTGCGGTCGGTGTCGCCGACGAGCGTGTGGGCCACGGCCGAACTCATGCGGCGCGGTGCCGAGAGCACCCTCGAGGAATGCTTCGCCCGCGAACTCGACGTCGCCGTGCGCGTCGCCGCGACGCCGGACTTCATGGAAGGTGTGCGCGCCGTGCTCGTCGACAAGACCCGCGACCCGCAGTGGTCGCCCGCGACGCTCGAGGACGTCGATCCGGCGGCGATCGCCGCACTGTTCGGCGACGGATAGCCCCGCGACCTGCTCGTCTACCGGGCGTGACGCTGCGGTACCTGCAGGTCGACGACGATGGGCTGCCCACCGAGGGTCGCGTGGATCTCGGGCTTCTCGAGCCCGCCGGCCAGCAGGTACTCGCCGAGCAGCGTGAGCAGTTCGTCGTTGTCCGCTATCGGGTCGCCGTGCGATCCGGTGCTACGCGGGTCGCCGTGCGCTCCGGTGCTGCGGGAGTCGCGGGAGGTCAGTTCGTTCTGTGCGAGTCGCGCGGCGATACGCACCGACGCCACGCCCATCGAATTGCGCCGCGACGGGACGGGCCGGTGCGTGATCGTGCCCAGGCTCTCGGTGGCCGTCGGGGTCGTCGTGGTGGTGGCGGGCCCGCT
>LATQ01000180.1 GCA_001017865.1 Rhodococcus sp. IITR03 | reverse complement strand
CCGCACCCCCGGCTGCCCGTCGACGGTGACCCGCTCGTAGCCCGGATGGTCGCGGTAGCCGCGCACCGCGGCCGCGCCGAGCAGCACGGTGCCGTAACCGGGATGCCAGCGCCGCAGCTGGCTCGGCCGCAGGCTGTAGTAGGTGAACAGGAAGTCGTGCACCGGGTGGCCGCGCCCGGTGGCGCGTCGTTCGAGATGCCCGGCGAGCAGCTCGTCCACGACGGCGTGGTGGGCGTCGCGCCGCGCGGTCCATTCGGTCTCGGCCAGGATCGCCGGGCGGTCGGTCACGGACGGGGAGCGGGTCATGGTTCTCGTTCGGTCGATCGGGGTGCGGTCGTGCGGGGGCGGTTGCCCAGCGGATCCGCGACCCGGTGGGTGGCGTCGCGGACCGTCCCGACGAACTCTTCCACGAGGTCCTCGAGCGCGACGATGCCCCGCAGCGTTCCGGTGGTGTCGGTCACCCCGGCCAGATGCGCGTTGTTGCGGCGCAGCGCGGCCAGCGCCTCGTCGAGACCGTCGCCGATCCCGATGGCCGGCAGCTTCCGGATCACCGCGGTAGGGATGACGGTCTCGGGACCGGTGGACTGTTCCCGCACCAGATCGAGCACGTCCTTGATGTGCACATAGCCGGTGATCGTGCCGTCGGGTCGGCGCGTGGGATACCGGGAGAAGCCGGTGGTGGTGACCGCGTGCTCGACGTCGCGAGGGTCGGGCCCGCGCCGGTGTGCGGGACGGTGCGCACCCGGGCGAGCGGGATCATCACGTCGGCGACGGTGCGGTTGCCGGTGGCCAGAGCACGGGTGAGGCGCTTGTGTTCCTCCGCGTCGAGCAGCCCCTCGGAGCGGGATTCACCGATCATCTCGGTGAGCTCCACGGCGGAGACGGAGGTGTCGAGTTCGTCCTTCGGGTCGATGTGCGCCGCGCGCAGGGTGGCGTTGGCGCACAGGTTGTAGAACGCGATGACCGGCCGGGCGGGTCGCATGAACAGCAGGTGGATCGGCACGAGCAGCATCGCGGCGCGTTCCGGGCCGGCGATGGCGATGTTCTTCGGCACCATCTCGCCGAGCAGGATGTGCAGCACCACCACGATCGTGAGCCCGATGGTGAACGCGATGGGGTGCAGCAGCGCGTCGGGCACCCCGGCCGCATGCAGCGGCACCTCGATCAGGTGCGCGATGGCCGGTTCGGCGACGCGGCCGAGCAGGATCGAGCAGATCGTGATGCCGAGCTGGGAGCCGGCGAGCATGAGCGAGAGGTGTTCGCCGGCGTGGATGACGGTGCGGGCGCGGGTCTTGCCCTGGGCGAGCAGTGTCTCGAGCCGGTCGCGGCGGACGGTGATGAGGGAGAACTCGGCGCCGACGAAGAAGGCGTTGCCGGCGAGCAGCAGCACGGCGAGGACGATCGCGAACCAGTCGCTCATCGACGTTCACCACCCTCGTCGGCAGCGGGGGCGTCGCGTCGCTGTCGCCCCTGTCCCCATCGCTGTCGCCGTCGGGTTCTCGGGGTCGGGGGCGGCGCCGGGGACGAGCAGCACCCGGTCGATGCGGTGCCCGTCCATCTCGAGGATGCGCGCGTACCAGGTGAGGTCGCGTTCGCCGCGGCGCAGCGGCAGCTGGATCTCGTCGTCGACCTCGGGGATGCGGCCGAGTTCGGTGAGGATCAGTCCGGCGAGGGTCTCGTAGTCGCCGTCGGGGGCGCGGTAGCCGGTGAGCTGGGCGAGCTCGTCGGTGCGCAGCAGACCCGTGCACGACCAGCCGTCCCCCTCGCGGTGGGCGTCGAGTTCGGTCTCGTCGTGTTCGTCGCGGACATCACCGACGATCTCCTCGACGAGGTCCTCCATGGTGATCAGTCCGGCGGTGCCGCCGTATTCGTCGACGACGAGCGCGACCTGCATGCCGTCCGAGCGCACCCGTTCCATGACGGTGTCGCCGTCGAGGCTGGACGGCACGGTGGGCACGCGGCGGGCGAGGGCGCCGACGGCGGTGGTGCCGC
>LATQ01000542.1 GCA_001017865.1 Rhodococcus sp. IITR03 | reverse complement strand
GTGGGCCGGACGATCTCCGCACGACCGCCGCACTGCACGGCGCGCGCTCGAGGTTCGCCAGCCCGCTGCGGCGAGGCGTGTCGGGCAGACCCGTGCCGTCGTCGAGGATCTCGATCCGGAAGTCGTCCTGAACCGAGACCGACACCGAGATGTTGTCGGACTGGGAATGGCGCAGCGCGTTGCTCAGCCCCTCGCGGAGCACGGCCTCGGCGTGCGGGTGGATCCGCATCGGCACCAACGTGTCGATGGGGCCGACGAACTGCACGTTGGGTGCCACCGAGGAGTGGATGCTCAGTCGCCCACGACATCCAGCAGTCTCCGGCGCAGACTGTTCGACGCCGCCGCGCCGGTGGTGTGCAGATCGAAGATGGTCGTGCGGATCTCGCGCACCGTCCGGTCGAGCTGCTCGATCGCGTGGCGGATCACCTCCACGACACGTTCGGTACCCACACCTTCCGCTGTCGCACTCTGCAGACTCATGCCGGTGGCGAACAGGCGCTGGATGACGTTGTCGTGCAGGTCCTGTGCGATACGGTCACGATCGGCCAGTACGTCGAGCAACCGCTTCTTGCGTTGCTGTTCGGCGAACTCGAGGGCCACGGCGGCGAGGTTCGCCATGGATTCGAAGCGGGCCACGTCCTCGTCGTCCCACGGTTCGGTACCGGCCTCGCGGGTCGCGACGAGCACGCCCGTGACGGTCGACGTCGCCGACAGTGGCAGCACCACCGCGTGGCCCTTGTCGCCCTGCTCCGTCGGCGGCAGTCCCTCGAGCGTATCGAGATGCATCGGCTGCCTGCTCTTGAGTGCTTTGAGCACAGGCGATCCGGTGAGATCGAAACGCTTGTCCTTCCCGCACGGGATCGCGGGGGACGCGGCCTGCAGGCGGCCTGATGACCCTCGACGAGCACCACATAGGCACCCGCACACCGGGCGAGTTCGCGGACCTGGCCGGTGAGCATCGACAGCGTCTCGTCCACCGACCCACCCATCAGCAACCGCGAGTTGATGGATGCCATTGCGGTGAGCCATCTCTCGCGGGCGAGGGAGCCCTCGAACAGGCGCGCGTTCTCGACGGCCACACCGGCGGACATCGCGAGGACCTTGAGGATCACCTCGTCCTCCTCGGTGAACTCGGGTGCGCCCAGCTTCTCGGTGAGGTAGATGCTGCCGAAGACCTTGCCGCGCACCATGATCGGAGTTCCGAGGAAGCTCTTCATGGGCGGGTGGTTGGGCGGGAATCCGATGGAGGCGGGATGCTTCGACAGGTCGGCGAGGCGGACCGGCCGGGGATCGTTGATGAGCAGACCGAGGATGCCCCGGCCCTCGGGCAGGTGGCCCATCACCTCGCGTTGCGTCGGGTTGATGCCCACGTACACGAACTCCGACAGACCACCGTCGGCGGCGCGCACGCCGAGCGCGCCGTAGCGGGCGTCGAGAAGGGCGGTCGCCGCGGTGACGATGCGCTGGAGCATGGAATCGAGTTCGAGACCCGATCCCACGACGAGCACCGCTTCGAGCAGTCCGCGCAGGGTCGTCGGGGCGTCGACGGAGTCGTCGAGCCGGTCGCGGAGCTCGGCGAGCAGCGTGTCGATGGCGACGTCGGTGGGTTCGATCATGAGTTCTTCTCTTCCAGCAGGTGCAGCGCGGCGGACACGGCGGATTCCGAGGGATCCGTCTTCGCGCGGCTCAGGTCGTGTGCGGCCCCGGTGACCTCGACGAGGGTCGTGGCCGCGGGCAGAAGATCGAGTGCCTCCCGCAGTTCGTCGAAGGTACCGAAGGGGTCGCGGTCGCCGTGGACGAACACCGTGGGCACCGAGATCTTCGGCAGGTGCTCGGTGCGCAGCTTCTCCGGCTTGCCCGGCGGATGGAGGGGATAGGACAGCAGGACGAGGCGTCGGCGATGCCGGGTTCGTCGGCCGCGAGCATCGACGTCTGCCGGCCGCCGTAGGAGACGCCGCCGAGCAGCAGGGGCCCGGGCACACGGTCGCGCAGCTCCGCA
>LATQ01000541.1 GCA_001017865.1 Rhodococcus sp. IITR03 | reverse complement strand
GCATCGATCACCGCGGCGGCAGTGGCAGTCGCGCACGCGGCGGGAGCTGCGACGACGTCGGGCAGCAGGTCCGGGACGGCACGAGTTCCGTGCCCGCGGGCAGGACGATGTACTCGGAGTACGTTCCCGACAACGGCCACGGCCCGGCGAACGGTTCGTGACCGACCTTCGTCACCGATCTGCACTTGGCCGTGCGCCCGGATCGGCAGCGGTCGCAGTCGTGGCACACGCGCGTCACGCTCCACACGACCCGCTCCCCCACGTCCGAGGTGGCATGCGGGCCGACCGCAACGATCTCCCCGACCCCTTCGTGTCCGAGAACCGACGGCGCCGGGCCGCAGCGTCGTCCGGACACGGTGTGCAGATCGCTCCCGCACACCGTGGCGAGCCGGACACGGACGAGCACGTCGCCGTCACGCAGGGCCGGTACCGGTACCTCTCGCATCTCGATGTCCGCTCCCGTCCACACCGCCGTGCGGCTCACACGACCTTCGAGCGGATCCATCCCGACACCCTTTCGATGACGTACACGACGGCGAACACGATGACCACGATCGCACCGGCGAATTCGAAATTCAGCGTCCGGACCGCTTCGAAGAGAAGGAATCCCACGCCTCCCGCACCGACGACACCGAGAACGGTCGAGGTGCGGATGTTGACGTCGAGCAGGTA
This sequence comes from Rhodococcus sp. IITR03, assembly GCA_001017865.1. The sequence goes on along the minus strand of LATQ01000541.1, from coordinate 1,354 downwards.
CAGCGTCGAACCGACGACGGACGGAACCACCTGGGGAATCACCGCGGCGAACAAGGTCTTCCACCATCCGCCACCGACGGCGCGGACCGCGTCGAGCGGACCGGAGTCGATCTCCTCGACGGCGTCGGCGACGAGTTTGCCGAGGAATCCGACGGATCCGACGGCGAGCGCGCATGCACCGGCGACGGGGCCGAGTCCGATAGCGGCCACGAAGATCACCGCGAGGACGAGTTCGGGGACGGCCCGCACGACGAGGATCACGGCGCGTGCGGATGCGTAGACGGTGGGATGCGGCGACACGTTGCCCGCAGCCAGGATTCCGAAGGGTAACGACAGCGCCGCGCCCACGGCGGTCGCGACCGCACCGATCGCCGAGGTCTGCAGCACCGCGTCGGCGAGATCCCATCCCACCGCGGCGAAGTCCGGTGGCACGAGACGCGTGAAGACCTCGAGGGACGGACCGATCCACGTGAACAGCTCGCGCGGTCGATACGGAGGGTGATCAGGGCGAGTACCGTGGCTCCGACGACGGTGGCCGAGAAGACGATACGTGAGACGCGTTCGCGTCCGGGACCGTTCGCGGAGGGGGTGAGCAGGGCGCGCCGGACGAGGATGGCGACGACCTCCATCGCGGCGATGATCACCAGGATCACGCACACGATTCCGAGCGCTCGTGGATAGACCAGTCCGCGCAGTGCGTCCTGCAGCGCGAACCCGATGCCGCCGGCACCGACGAAACCGAGGACGACGGAGGTTCGGAGGTTGATGTCGATGCGGTAGACGAAGTTCGCGGTCCAGGACGGAACGACCTGCGGCAGAACCGCGTTGATCATCTCACGGACGTACCCGACGCCCGTGCTGCGCACGGCTTCCCGCGGCCCGGCGTCGGTCTGTTCGATCGCGTCGGCGAACAACTTGCCGAGCATGCCGATCGAATGGAGCGCGAGCGCGAGAACACCGGGGAGCACGCCGATTCCGAGTGCGCGGACGAACAGGACCGCGAACAGCAGGTCGGGCATGGCGCGGCAGAACGTGATGACGGCGCGGGCGATGCGATACAGCACCGGATGCGGTGTCGTGTTGCGTGCCGCGAGGAATGCGAGCGGGATCGAGGCGACCGCCGCGAGGACGGTGCCGAGCACCGCCATGAGCAGCGTCTCGAGGGCGAGGACACCGATGCGGCCCGGATCGTCGAGCCGCGGCGGCAGCATGCGGTCGATCAGGCCGGCCGTCGAATCGAGCCCGTCGAGCAGGGTCGCGGGCGCGAAGTCGATATACGCGGCCGATGCCAGGACGGCGACCGCGACGATCGCCCACCCGGCGGTGATCGTCCGCCGGCGGCCGCGACCGGCGC
>LATQ01000538.1 GCA_001017865.1 Rhodococcus sp. IITR03 | reverse complement strand
GGTTACCGACGGACTCGACGACACCGGCGGCCTCGTGGCCGAGCAGGAACGGGAATTCGTCGTTGATGCCGCCCTCGCGGTAGTGCAGATCGGTGTGGCACACGCCGCACGCGGCGATCGCGACGACGACCTCACCGGGTCCGGGATCGGGGATCACGATGGGCACGACCTCGACGGGCGCTCCCTTCGAGCGAGCGACGACTCCGCGGACTGTTTGCGACATGGTGTCTCCGTTTCGTGATGCGACCGGCAGTGTCCGGTGTTTCCGACTTCCGGTGATTCCGACCCTAGCCACTCCCGCGGCGCTCTGCTCCTGATCGTTCGGCGGGCCCGACCCGGCCGAACGGCCAGGCGCTGAGCGGCGAACTCGAATTGTCCGATTAACGCATTTCCCTTGGATTTTGCGACTCGACGCTCGGGCGGCATTTCTCCGTCGCCACCTCGGGAAACTCGTGTCGATGTAACGCCGCGAGCGACCTTCACGAAATCCGTTACGACCCGCCGCACTTCGGCGGGCCGGCAATTCCTCGGTCAGAAACGGATTGGTAGAGGCCCATGGCACTTCGAAAGTCGCTGTCGCGTCGGCGGATTCTCGCCGGCGTCTTCGCCCCCACCGCGCTCGGAGTCGTGGCAGCGGCCGCGATCGTGCTTCCGCAACAGGACACCCCCACCGTTGCCGACCCGTATCTCGCCGGCCTGGCGAAGACCACCGAATGTCACGACATGGTCAGCCTGGGCATCGGTGGTCGCGGCGACATCCCTCGCGACGAGTCGAAGATGCTCGTCGACGAGAACGGCAACCGCCTTCCTGCCGGCCAGCAGGACGCCTACAGCAGCATGTGGTGGATCCGGTGATCAACGCCCCGATGGGGGAACACGCGGACGGCGAAGGCTACGCGGCCATCTACATCGAGTACCCGGCCGACCTCGCCAGCTACGAGAACGCCGTGAACAAGGGTGCCGAGAACACCATCGAGGTCATGAAGGCCATCCGGCGGTCCTGCCCGGACACCCAGTTCGCCATCGTCGGCTTCAGCGAGGGCGCCGACGTCGCGCGCCGTGCCGCGATGGAGATCGGTGCGCAGGAGCAGGGCGAGGACGGTTCCTGGGACATCATCGATCCCGGTGCCGTCAGCGGCGTGGTCATCCTCTCCGACGCAGGCCGCGAGGCCGGAGAAGGCTTCTTCCCCGGCGCGGAGAACGGCGCGAACCCCGACGGCTTCGATCGCCCCTACCAGCCGGGCGGCGACCCCGTCCCGGGCCGCGGCGTCCTCCCCGACACGAACGGCGGTTTCGGTCATCTCGCCGGCAAGGTCGCGTCGTTCTGCTCCGAGGGCGACTTCACGTGCTCGGCACCCCAGAACATCGCGCTGATCGAACTGCTCGCGAACGTGGGCCGTCAGGTCAACGGCGACGCCTGGAACGCGAGGGTCTCACCCCCGCGACCGGCGCCGACCTGGCCAGGTCGTCGGCCGGGTCGCGCTGCTCGCCCTCGCCGACCATCTCGGCGAATCCGGACTGGATGCGGTCCGACGAGACCTTCCTCGAGGTGCTGATCAAGGTCTCCGACCCGAGCTACGATCCCGCCGCCGCCCGCCCCACCACGCCTGTGGCTGCCGACGCCGACTCCGGCGCCACCGGTGGTGAGGACGGTGCCGAGGCGCCCATCCCCGCAGAGCGTCTGTCGAACCTCGCGTACCTGCCGGAGAAGATCGTCAAGGAGGTCGTCGGTTCATCCGGAGCAACGAGAACACCCTCGCGGTGGTGCTCGCCGACCCGTACGACCAGACCTTCGGCTACAACGAAGAGACCCGAGACCACTACGGTCACCACTTCGACTACTGGGACGACGACATCGACGGCAAGGCACGTCCACCGTCGAGTACGCCGCCGCTTGGCTCGAGCACCTGGCCCGCGAGGCCAAGGAGGGCAAGAAGGTCGATCCGAAGAAGGTCGACCAGGCCGCGGTGCTCATGATCGTCGAGGAGACGGCGAAGGCCGAGACCGCCGAGGCGTCCACCACGCCGGGGACCTCGCCGTCCTCGACCGTGACCGACGATGCGACGGTCACCGAC
>LATQ01000252.1 GCA_001017865.1 Rhodococcus sp. IITR03 | reverse complement strand
CTGTCCGGGACGTGGGACGCCGCCCGGCACGCCGCCGAATCGCTGGGAGACCGGATCCGGCTCGTCGATTCGCGGAACACCGCGATGGGTTCGGGTTTCGCCGTCCTCGAAGCGGTGCGCGCCGCCCGGGCCGGAGCCGATCTGGTGAGGGTGTACGAGCGGGCCGTGGAGGTCGCGGCGTCCGCCCGGACCCTGCTCGTCGTCGACCGGCTCGACCACCTGCGCCGCGGTGGCCGGATCGGCACGGCCACCGCGCTGTTGGGTACCGCGCTCGCGATGAAACCCGTGCTGCACATCTCCGACGGCAAGCTCGTCCTGCGGGAGAAGACCCGCACGATGACCAAGGCGATGGCCAAGCTCGTCGACGGAGCCGCAACCGATGTCGGCGACGAACCGCTCGTCGCGGTGCACCACCGCGGGGCACCCGAACGGGCGCGCAGCCTCGCCGATCAGCTCGCGCAGCGTCTTCCGGAAGGTACCGAGATCGTCGTGTCCGAACTCGACGCGGTTCTCGGCGCGCACGTCGGACCGGGCGCGGTCGGTGTGGTCGTCGCGTCCGCGGCGACCGGTGTCTCCGAGGACTGACCACCTACACCACCTCCCGGCCCGAACCATGCCGGTGGAGGCCCGATCCGGGCATTCATCCACAGGGGTAGAGGTCATCCACAACCCCGGGCGGATCGGCGCCGATACCGAATCCGGCGGTCGCGGACGCGGTTAGCGTCGCGGCATGGCGAGCAGTGACCACCGTGATCTCGCGCGCACCCGCCTCGGCGCGATCACACGTTCCTCGGCGATGCCTGCGGAACCGCCCTGGACCGACGACACGCCGACGAACGACCACCCCTGGGCGGACCCCGACGACGGCGACGAACCCGTCCACAGCGTCCCGGCCGGGAACGCTTCGTCGATCGGCTGGCTGCTGCGCGATGGGACACGGGACGACGAGGGACCGCTGCTCTCGCCGCGATCGGAGTGCTCGCCGCCGCAGTAGCCCTCGTCGTCGTGTGGCGCGACCGGCCGGTCCCCGAACCGGTACCGCCGCTGCCGAGGGTCGAAGTCGTGGACACCGCAGAGCCGTCCGCCACGAAGGAGACGGACACGGCACAGCCGGATTCCGCCGAGTTCGTCGTCAGCGTCGTGGGTGCGGTGACACGGCCCGGACTCGTGCGGTTGCCGGCGGGATCCCGTGTGGCCGACGCGCTCGACGCTGCCGGCGGTGCCCTCGACGGTGCCGACCTCATCGGCCTCAATCTGGCCCGGCGGGTCGCCGACGGTGACCAGATCGTCGTGGGAATCGCCCCGCCCCAACCTGTTCCGCAGGCCAGTGGAATCGTCGGGGCGCAGGCACCGGGCGATGCTCCACCGGAGGCAGGCGGGCTGGTCAACCTCAACACCGCCGACGAGACCGCGCTCGACGCGCTGCCGGGAGTCGGCCCTGTGACGGCCGCGGCGATCGTCTCGTGGCGTGACACCAACGGCCCGTTCACGGACGTCGAACAACTCGGTGAGGTCGACGGGATCGGACCGGCGCGCCTGGCCAGGCTGCGTGAACTGGTGACGGTGTGACCGTCCGGAACGACGGGTCCGACACCGCAACGGTTGTCGATGCCCGGTTGGTGCCGTGCGCACTGGCCGCGTGGGCCGTGACGCTTCTCGGGTTGTACACGGGATGGCGGATCGTCACCGCCGTGGCGGTCGCGGCCGTCGTCGGATGCGCCGTGACGGTCCGTCTCGTCGGGGCCGGTCGTATCCCTCGCGGAGGTGCGCGGATCCTCCTCGCCGCACTGGCCGTCGTCGCGGGATTCGGGCCGGCCGCCGGGCTCCGGATGTGGGCCGCCGACCAGCACCCGATCGCCTCCGCAGCGGAGAGGGGAGCGTGGGCCGGCGTCGTTCTCGTCCCCACCGACGACCCACGACGCATCCGGGCCGCGGCCTTCGACGACACACCCCGGGTACGCATTCCGGCACGGCTCGAGCACGTGACGGTCGGTGGACGATCCATGGACACCGGGGGATCGGTGGTGGTGTTCGCGCCGGCCGACTCGTGGGGGAGACCTCCGTCGGCCCGGGCAGTCGGGTCC
>LATQ01000284.1 GCA_001017865.1 Rhodococcus sp. IITR03 | reverse complement strand
CGGACGGCCGGCGCCGGAGCGGGTTCCGGCTTGGGTGTCTCGACGCACGTGCGGGTTCGGGTTTGGACGGGGCCGCCGGCGCGGACGACGACGCGCTGCGCGGCGCTTCTTGGCTTCGGCGAGCTCCTGGTCGAGTTCGGCGACCCGCTGACGCAGGTCGGCGTTCTCCTCGATGAGGTTCGTCAACTCCTGCTCGACGAGATCGAGGAAGGCGTCGACCTCGTCCTCGTTGTAACCACGCTTCCCGATCGGAGGCTTGCTGAACGCGACATTGTGCACATCAGCTGGTGTCAGCGGCATGGAAGGATCCCTTCACGCGTCGAGTAAGCGGTCAAGCAGGCGTTCTGAGTAATCGACAGTGGGTTACGCGTATCAAAACCCACTGTATACGGCACTCCATTGTGGCACACGGCAGCTCCGGGACGGCCCGACACGACGTCGGACGCAGGCCTCATGCTGCGCCGCCCCTGGGCAGGAATGCCATGAGGAAATACACGATGAACAGCAAGACCATGATGGACAGATCGAGCCGTACACCACCGAGATTGAGCGGCGGAATCAGTCTCCGCAGCAGCTTCACCGGCGGATCCGTGACCGTGAAGATCGCCTCGAGAACGACGACCACGAAGCCGGACGGCTTCCACTCCCGCGCGAAGGTTCTGATGAACTCGACGATGATCCGTCCGATCAGCAGAAGCCAGAAGATGAACAGCAGGAACCACAGCACCTCGAAAACGGCCACCTGCCACAATGCCCGACGAGGACGGGTCGATCAAAACCGAAACGCCCGGCCTGCAGTGATCTGCATCATGGCCGGGCGTGTCGGAACGCTCGAGGGACGGCGACGGGCATGCCACGACGGACATGCCGTGTGCACGTCCGCGCAGCGCGCGTCGACTACTGCTGGTTGTAGAAGCCGGTCTCGGCGATACGCCGCCGTTCCTCGGCGGAGACGTCGATGTCGGCGGGCGAGAGCAGGAAGACCTTCGTGGCCACCTTGTCGAACGAACCGCGCAGCGCGAAGGCGAGCCCGGCCGCGAAGTCGACGAGTCGCTTGGCGTCGGCATTGCTCATCTCGACGAGGTCCATGATGACCGGCGTTCCGTCGCGGAAACGCTCACCGATCGTGCGCGCCTCGCTGTAGTCGCGGGGGCGCAACGTGGTGATCTTGGACAACGGACCTCCCTCGTCGAAGAGCGCACCACGCCGGGGCTCGGCGCGCTCGAGCCGGCTCTCCGCCGTCAGTGGTGCACGGCTGGGGACCGCGCGGGCCGGGGGTGGGCGCCGGACGGGGGGCTGCGGGCCGTGATGGGTTCGACCGAGGACGCGGTGCCGGCTCGTACGGTCGAACTCGTCGTGCTCGAACTCGCGAACCGGTTCCTCGCGGTGCGACGGGGCGTACTCGTCGCGGTGCGACGGCGCGTAGCCGCCGTAGGGCGCCTCGCCGTAGTCGCGATCACGGTCGCGGCGTCCGCTCGCCGGATCGTCGAGGTACTCGTCCTCGTAATCCTCGAGCGGCACCATCGAAGTACGCCTTGAACTTGTGGAGTGTGCTCATCGATCGCCTTTCCCTCGCGCGGCGGATGTCATTCAGGCTAACGGTCGATACCCCAAGACCGCCGTTCCGACACGCACGCACGTCGAACCCCATCGAACCGCGTGCTCGAGGTCACCGGACATGCCGGCGGACAGCTCCACCGCAGCCGGGTGGTCCTGCAGCAACCGTGCATGCATGTCGTGCAGCTGCTCGAATGCCCGCTCGGGCTCCCACCCGAGCGGCGGCACTCCCATCAGGCCTCCGAGTTCGAGGACCTCGGACGCGGCGACCGCCTCGGCGAGGGCGGGAAGATCCTCGGCGACCACGCCGCCGCGCTCCCCGGTCGCCGTCGAGGCTGACCTGCAACAGCGCCCGCAGCGGGCGGTGCCGTTCGCCGGCGTCGAGGGCGCTCGCAACCCCTTCTCGAAAGGCCTGCACGAGACGGAGACTGTCGACCGAGTGCACCGTGTGCGCCCAGCGAGCGACGGCACGGGCCTTGTTGCGCTGCACCCGCCGATCATGTGCACTCGACGGCGCGGTGACCCTCTCCCGGAACTCGGCGATCTTCGCGCTC
>LATQ01000537.1 GCA_001017865.1 Rhodococcus sp. IITR03 | reverse complement strand
GCCGGTCCGTGCGGCAGTTCGCCTCCGAACCCGTCGAACCGAGGATCTGCGCGAGGCGTTCGCCGAGGCCCTCACCGCACCCGCACCCCATCACACCCGCCCGGTGCGGTTCGTGTGGGTGCGCACCGAGCAGGTGCGGCGCCGGCTCCTCGACCGCATGCGCGACAGGTGGGCCGAGGATCTCCACGGCGACGGACTCGACCCGGTGGCCGTCGAACGCCGACTCTCCCGCGGCGCGATCCTCTACGACGCACCCGAGGTGATCGTCCCCTTCTGGGTGCCCGACGGCGCACACCACTATCCGGATGCGCGTCGCACCGCGGCGGAGGCGACGATGTTCACCGTCGCCGCCGGCGCCGCGGTTCAGGGTCTGCTCGTGTCCCTCGCCACCCGCGGCTCGGAAGCTGCTGGATCGGTTCGACGATCTTCGCTCCCGAGGTGGTCCGCGAGGAACTCGGGCTTCCTGCCGAGTGGTCGCCGCTCGGGGCGGTCGCCGTCGGTTACCCGCTCATCGAACCGGAGCCGCGCGAACCCGCGGACCCGGGCGACGCGCTCGTGGAGCTGTAGCCGTGTCGGCGCGTTCCCTGCACGCCTCGGCGATCGACCGGCTCACCGCCTGGCGCACCGACTCCGAGGACGCCGAATCGCTGCGGCACACGATGCTGGCGTTCCTCGATTCGGCGCCCGACGGGTGCCTGCGCGACCACGTGCCCATCACGGCGTCGTCGATCGTGCTCGACGTCGACCACCGCAACGTGTTGCTCACCCTGCATCCGCGGGTGGGGCGGTGGATCCAGCTCGGCGGTCACTGCGAGCCGTCGGACGAGACGGTCGTCGACGCGGCCCTGCGCGAGGCCACCGAGGAATCCGGCATCGCCGATCTGGTGATCGATCCGGAACTGCTGTCGGCGCACACGCATCCGATCACGTGCTCCCTCGGCGTGCCCACCCGTCACCTCGACCTGCGGTTTCTGGTGACCGCACCCGTCGGTGCCCGGCCGGTGCGCAGCGACGAATCCACCGACCTGCAGTGGTGGCCCGTCGACGCGCTACCGCCGGAGGCCGAGCACGAGACGATCGCGCACATGGTCCGGCTCGCCGCGGCTCGACGGGCCTGAAACGACGCGGCCCGACGGGCCTGAAACGACCACGCTCGTCCCGGCGGTCGCCGGGACGAGCGTGAGGTCGGACGGCCGTGAGGTCAGAACCGGACAGGGCCGAGTTCGGGGTATTTCGGGGTGATGCCGTCGCCGGAGGACACCCCGCGCAGCCGCCCGGCCCACCCAGGGGACGAGGAACTCGCGCATCCACGCACGGTCTGCGGCGCGTTCCTGGGCCCGCGTGAGGACGGGCGCCTCGTCGAACTCCACCGGTCCGAGACCGTGTGCGACGCCCAGCAGGTCGAGCACGCGGATCGCCATGTTGTGGTGGCCGGCCGCGGACATGTGGAGCCGGTCGAAGTCCCACATGCGTAGATCGCGGTACTCGTCGAACCGCCAGAAGTCGACGATGGTCGCCCCGTGCCGGTCGGCGATCGCCCGGACGAGTTCGTTGTACACGGCCCAGCGGCCGCGCAGCATTCCGAAGACCGGCGCCCAGCTGCCGTCGTAGGCCGTCCACATCAGGATGCGGGCGCCGGTCGCGGCGAGCTTGCCGATCGCCTCGTCGTACTCGGCCGCGAGCGCATCGAGGTCGAGCTTCGGACGCATGAGGTTGTTGCCGCCGGCGTAGATCGTCACGAGATCGGGACGCATCGCCACGGCGGTCTCGAGCTGCTCGTCGATGATCGGTCGCAGCAACCGGCCCCGGATGGCGAGGTTCGCGTACGCGAAGTTCTCCGAGTGCCGCGCCAGCTCACCGGCGACGAGATCGGCCCAGCCGCGCAGCCCGTTGGGACGCGCCGGATCCGGGTCGCCGACGCCTCGGTGAACGAATCACCGAGGGCCACATACCGTTCGAAGCGCACTTCGTCCTCTCGACTCACACGTCGGTACTGAATCGGATGCCGCCGTCGGGGATCTTCACCCCGGGCCACACCCGCGCACCGCGCAGCAGTTCGCACCGGGCACCGATGTCGCCGTCGCCGATCACGCCGTCGCGGATCAGGCGCGCGGACC
>LATQ01000536.1 GCA_001017865.1 Rhodococcus sp. IITR03 | reverse complement strand
CCGGGCTCGGCGACGCGGCCGTCGACGTCCTCGGTCCCGCGACCGGCACGGAGCCGACGCGCTCCTCGGTAGCGGGGGAGAACACCTCGAGTCTCTCGTCGGTCGACGGTGCCACCCACTCGCCGCCGATGAACAACTTGTCGTAGTCGGTCATGTCGCTTCCTCACCTGGCTGTGCTCGTGTATCGGCCGTATTCGTGTGACCTCGAACACTAGAACACGTTACAACTATTGACCAGGGGGTGACCAGACCGGATGGGACGGGAAGGCTCACTCCCCGAGGTGGCAGCGACGGTGCAGGAGCCGAATCGCCTGCTCGAGCTCGGGAACGGGCCCGTCGACGACGGCATCGGGCACTACCTCGCGGATCGCAGCGGACGGACCGGCGCCGGCGGCACACCCATCTCGCCGAGCCACCGGGCCAGTTGCTCGGAGGACGCCGCGTAGACGATCCGCCCCAGGCCCACCCAGCCGTGCGCGGCCGCGCACATCGGGCAGTGCTCACCGGAGGTGTAGACGGTGGCGGTGGCGCGCCGGTCCGGTTCGAGATGTTCGGCCGCCCACCGCGCGAGGGTGAACTCGGGATGCCGGGTGCTGTCGCCGTCGGCGACGCGGTTGCGGTCCTCGGCCAGGACCTCGCCGTCCGCGTCGACGAGCACCGACCCGAACGGCTCGTCACCTGCCGCGACTGCCTCCTCCGCGAGTTCGACGCACCGCCTCAGATGTTGCAGATCCGTGTCGTTCACCATGGACGTCTCCTTCCTCCCTCGGCTGCACAGTAGGGCGGGGGAGGAGTCGGGTGGCGCGAATCGGCGACCGTCACCACACTGGAGGGTGCCCAACGGTCAGGAGACATGTCATGGCGGAGAACAATCCGTTCGGGTTCGACCCCGAAGATCTCGACCGCGTGGTACGGGAAGCCGGTGAGGAACTGCGGGAACTGAAGGACCGCATCTTCTCGTTCCTCGAACCGCCGGTGGCGCCGACGCGCACGCAGCCGCGGCCCGAGACCACCGGTGAGAAGGGCGACGGCGTCTGGGTCGTCTACACCACCGACGACGACGGCGTGGCCCGCGTCGACCAGGTCCATCGCACCGAACTCGACGCGCTGCGCACGCTCAAGGGCAACACCGACCCGCGACGCTCGGTGCGGTTCCTGCCGTACGGCATGAGCGTGAGCATCCTCGACCGCCCGAGCGTCACCGAAGACAGTGCCACGGACGATACGGCTCCCGACGACGCAGCGACCGGCGAGAACTGATCAGTTCTCAGCCACCGTCGTGGAACGACAAGTCAGCCACCATCGTGGATGTACGAGGCGAGCTGGTCGCGTTCGGTCTGTAGTTCGTCGATGCGGCTCTTGACCACGTCGCCGATACTGACGATCCCGACCAGCTGAGCGTCCACCACGACCGGCAGGTGCCGGATCCGTTGTTCGGTCATGGTCTCGGCGAGACTGTCGACCGAATCGGTGGGCAGGCAGGTCGTCACCGTCCGGGACATCAGTTCGTGTGCCGGGGCGGCGAGGATCGACGGTCCGCGTTCGTGCAGGGCTCGCACGACGTCGCGTTCGGTGACGATCCCGGCGACGCTCTTGCCCTCGCACACCACCATTGCGCCGATGTTGAATCGTGCGAAGTCGCCGATGAGCTCGCACACCGTGGTGCCGGGCCCGACCGTGTGCACCGCCGAGCCCTTGTTCCGCAAAATGTCAGCAATCCGCATCCGGTACCGCCGATCTGCTCGCAGAGCATCCCGGCGGCCCGTCACCGGTTTCCGCCGGGACTCCGATGTGGTCCTCAGGGTAGGCCGGAAAGCCCGGTGTGCCGGGTCAGGTTATCCAGTCGTGACCTGCGGCGACGATCGATGCGCCGGTGAGGGTGCCCAGTGCGCCGAGTTCGGCGGGGACGATCTGCAGGTCCTGTACGAACCGCAGGCGGGCGTGCCGGGCCGCCGACGCGAGCATCGGCCGCCACAGGTGCCCGCCCGATTGCGCGAAGCCCCCGCCGACGACCACCCGTCCCACATCCGCCAGTGCTGCTGCCGACGCGATGACCTGGCCCAGTGCCGTCCCGCGGCCCGCGACTGCGTGCCGCCGCGGCACGCCGACCCGCTCGGCGTCCG
>LATQ01000091.1 GCA_001017865.1 Rhodococcus sp. IITR03 | reverse complement strand
TGTAGAAGTCGAGGACGGCGGCGACCTCGGCGCCGGTGAGTCCGAGCCGCCGGGCGCAGAACTCGATGCCGGCCGGCGTGATGTACCCGTCCTCCCCCTGCACGAGGTGCAGCAGCGGCAGCAGCGCCGATCGGGCTGCGGGTAGCGCGCGACGATCCGGTCGGCGTCGGCGTCGAGGCGGGCACGCACGTCGTCGGGATAGCGGCGCGGTGCGTCGGGTGGGGTGAGAGAGGTGTCCTCGTCGGGTCGCGGCCCGAGCGGGACGAGGACGGGTTCGCGTCCGGCCGGTTCGGTCATCGGCACGGCGGCGGTGGTCTCGCTCGTGGCCGCGGTGCCGGTGGTCTCCGCACCCGCGGCGCGCACGAATTCGGTGCTCATCGGTCCACTCCCCCCATCACCGGGTCGATGCTGGCGACGGCGGCGATCACGTCGGAGACCATGCCGCCTTCGCACATCGCCGCGACGGCCTGCAGATTCGTGAACGACGGGTCGCGGTAGTGCACGCGGTAGGGGCGTGTGCCGCCGTCGCTGACCATGTGGACGCCGAGTTCGCCGCGTGGCGATTCGACGCCGATGTAGACCTGTCCCGCCGGGACGCGGATGCCTCGGTGACGAGCTTGAAGTGGTGGATCAGGCCCTCCATCGACTCGCCATGATGTGACGGATGTGGTCGGGCGAGTTGCCGAGTCCGTCCGGTCCGAGCTGCAGTTTCGACGGCCAGGCGATCTTGCCGTCCTGCACCATCACCGGTCCGGGACGGAGCCGGTCGAGGCACTGTTCGACGATCTTCAACGATTCGCGCATTTCCCCGATCCGGACGAGATAGCGGGCGTAGCAGTCGGATCCCTCGGCGGTGACGACGTCGAACTCGTAGGTCTCGTAGCCACAGTAGGGTTCGGCGCGACGCAGGTCGTAGGGCAGGCCGGTGGATCGCAGGATCGGTCCGGTGACGCCGAGGGCCATGCAACCGGTGAGATCGAGGCAGCCGATGTCGCGGGTACGCGAGATGAAGATGGGGTTGTCGGTGAACAGGGCTTCGAGGTCGGCGAGGCGGCCGGGCAGCAGGGCGAGCAGGTCGCGGATCATCGGCACGGCCTCGTCGGGCAGGTCCTGGGACAGTCCGCCGGGCCGGATGTAGGAGTGGTTCATCCGCAGTCCGGTGATCGTCTCGAAGACGTCGAGGATCAGTTCGCGTTCGCGGAAGCCGAACAGCATGGGCGTGGTCGCACCGAGTTCCATGCCGCCGGTGGCCAGCGCCACCAGGTGTGAGGAGATGCGGTTGAGTTCCATGAGCATCACCCGCACGACCTGCGCGCGGTCGGGGACGAGATCCTCGATGCCGAGCAGTTTCTCGACGCCGAGGCAGTAGGCCGTCTCGTTGTGGAACGGGGCGAGGTAGTCCATGCGGGTGACGAAGGTGACGCCCTGGGTCCAGTTGCGGAATTCGAGGTTCTTCTCGATTCCGGTGTGGAGATAGCCGATTCCGCAGCGGGCCTCGGTGACGGTCTCGCCGTCGATCTCGAGGATCAGGCGCAGTACTCCGTGGGTGGACGGGTGCTGGGGTCCCATGTTGACGACGATGTGGTCCTCACCGCTGTCGCGTACGGCAGCGGTGATGTCGTCCCAGTCGCGTCCGACGGCGTCGAAGACGGTCTCGGTCGCGGGTTCGCTCGTCACGTGTACGCCCTCCGTTCGTCGGGTGGTGGGATCCGGGCGCCTTGTACTCCACCGGGATTCCGCCGAGAGGGTAGTCCTTGCGTTGGGGATGTCCGCGCCAGTCGTCGGGCATCTCGATGCGGGTGAGCGCGGGGTGCCCGTCGAAGACGATCCCGAAGAAGTCGTAGGTCTCGCGCTCGTGCCAGTCGTTCGTCGGGTAGATGCGGTAGAGCGACGGGACGTGCGGGTCGCTGTCGGGGATCGCCACCTCGAGCCGCATCCGGCGGTTGTGGGTGATCGAGACGAGCGGATACACCGCGTGCAGTTCGCGGCCCGTCTCCTGCGGATAGTGCACCCCGCTGACCCCGAGGCACAGCTCGAATCGGAGGTCCGCATGGTCGCGCAGGGTGCGGGCCACGAGCGGCAGATGTTCGCGGCGGACGAAGACGGTCAGCTGGTGCCGGTGCACGACGACCTTCTCGACCGCCTGCGCGTAGCCCGTCCCGGTGTCGCCGGACCGCTCGTCGAGGACGTCCTCGAGCGTGTCGACGAGGTCGTCGAGGTACCCCCGTAGGGACGTTCGGTGCTGCCGGGCAGCGTCACCCGGCGCACGAGACGGCCGTAGCCGCTCGTGTCGCCGGATCCGCGCACACCGAACATGCCGCGCCGCACAGCGATCACCTCGTCGGCGCGGTCGTCGTGGTCGGATCCTGTCCGTTCGAGATCGGTCATCGCGGCGGCACCGTCAGTTCGATGAGGGGGCGTTGGGCCAGGGCTGCTTCCTCGGCGGCGCGGATCGCCTCGACCCGGTTCACACCCAGGGGCATCTGCGCGATCTTCTCGTGCAGGGCGAGGATGGCGTGCAGGAGCATCTCGGGCCGGGGCGGGCAGCCCGGGAGGTAGATGTCGACGGGGACGACGTGGTCGACCCCCTGGACGATCGCGTAGTTGTTGAACATCCCGCCCGACGAGGCGCACACGCCCATCGCCAGCACCCACTTCGGTTCGACCATCTGGTCGTAGACGCGGCGCAGTGCGGGGGCCATCTTCTGGCTGACGCGGCCGGCGACGATCATCACGTCGGCCTGTCGCGGCGAGGCCCGGAAGGCTCCATGCCGAAGCGAGCGATGTCGTAGCGGCCGCCGGCGGTTGCCATCATCTCGATGGCGCAGCACGCGAGCCCGAAGGACGCCGGCCACAACGAGCCCTTCCGTGCGAAACCGGCGAGGGTCTCGACGGTACTGAGCAGGAAACCGCTGGGGACCTTCTCCTCGATGCCCATCGTCCTCACCTCCCCCGGAATCGGACCGGCACCCGATGCCCGGCCGTCCGCTCGCGGAACCCCTTCGTATGCAGGACATCCCGCTGTGCATGCGGGTCGTCAGTCCCATGTCAGGCCTCCTCGTTTCCACTCGTAGGCGTAGGCGACGAAGACGTTGAACATGAACAGCGCCATCGCTGCCAGACCGAAGACGCCGAGTGCGTCGAAATGGACCGCCCACGGGTACAGGAAGACGATCTCGATGTCGAAGATGATGAACAGCATCGCGGTGAGGTAGTACTTCACCGGGAAGCGGCCACCTCCCACCGGCTGGGGTGTGGGGTCGATACCGCACTCGTACGCATCGAGCTTGGCGCGGTTGTACCGGCTCGGGCCCGCGAGGCTCGCCACCGCGACGGAGAAGACGGCGAAGGCAAGCGCGATGCCACCGAGTACCAGGATCGGTACGTAAGCGTTCATGCGACCTCCGGTTGCTCGCGCGAATCCGGCCGCGGGTCTGCTCGTCGCCCGCGAACCCACCCCCGCCGTGCACCGGGCGGTTCCACCCCGGCTCCGGGTTGTGAGTTACGGCACACACTAGTGCTGTTCGCGTCGGACTTGTCGCGATTTCACGCCCTCGATTCGGGGCGGCGTGTCGGGCTGCTCCACAACCGGAAGGAGAGTAGATTCTCCGGCCCCGCATACGAGTTCGCGGCCGGACGGTCGCGCGCCGGAAGGGTCAGGAGGGGCGGGAGCGAGGGGTGAGCAGAGCGAGGACCTGGCGGCCGAGCCGGATCGGGTCGACGGGATGACGCAGCGCCACCTCGCGCCGACCAGCGGGCCAGCCATTCGTCGTCGGCCCGGGCGATCAACACGATGATCGGTGGGCACGAGTCGAGTTCGTCCTCGAGTTGCTTCGCGAGACCCATGCCGCCGGCGGGGGCGGCCTCACCGTCGAGCACGGCGAGTGCGATGTCGCCGGCGTGCATGCGTTCGACGACGACCGGCGGTGTCGCGACCTCGACGTAGTCGAGGGGAGGCAGATCCGGGTGCAGGCGGGTACCGAGGGCATCACGAACCTGTTGCCGCACGGTCGCATCGTCGCTGTAGACGAGGATGCGCAGCGAGTCGGTCACGGGCAAGATGCTAACCGAGCACACCCGCTCGTCCGGGGAACCCGCGTGTCGCGGTGGCGCCGCGACATCGGCGGGCCGGGACGAGCTCAGGATCCGCTACCGAGCGGATGCCACCGCTCGCGGATCTCGGGACGGATGGCCGCCTCCGCCTCGTCGTCGTGGATGATCGAGGCGGGCGCGATCATCAGGTGCGCCAGTACGATGCATGCGCCGGTGAGCATGGCGAATGCGGCACCGATCAGATACGACCCGGTGAACACCGCAGCCAGGAATCCGATCGTGAGCATTCCCGTGAGCGCGATGATCGCGAGAATCCGCCGATTCGAGCGTGGCACCGAATCGGACCTCTTGTCCGTGGATGCAACCATGAGCATCTCCGTTCCTCCCCGGAACGACGCATCCCGTACCCCCGCATCCACTCATCGTTCCCGGTCGACGAATCGTCGGTGATGAGCGAACCCCCGCGGTGGCCGAGTGCGGCCGTCCCCTCTCCCGCTCGGGCCGTGAGCGGTTTCGATAACAGAATACTATCAAATGTGACATCCGTCTCGTGATCTGTTTGTGGGACATCACGAAGTTGGGGACCGCCCCGAAATCTGTCGGTAACCCACCGCCCGGCCGGAAGGTTAGGCTCACCTCTCGACATGGCCCCCATCACTGAGAGGTACTCATGAAATTCCGATCCCAGCGCCGCGGGCCGCGCGCGGTAGTCGTACTCGTCGCCGCCGCCATCGCGCTCACCGCGTGCTCGTCCGGCAGTGGCGACGACTCGAACGGCTCTCCGACAGGCGACTTCGAACCCGTTGCGATCGAGCACGCACTGGGCACCGCCGAGATCGACGCGCAGCCCCAGAGGGTCGTGACGCTCGGGATGGGCTCGGCCGAGACGGCGATCGCCCTCGGCGTCACCCCGGTGGGATGGAGGAATATCCCTGGGGCAGCGACGAAACGGGATACCTGCCTGGATCCACGAGGAACTGACCGAACGCGGCGAGCCGCTGCCCGAGCAGTTCACCGGCGGCACCGAGGTGGACGTCGAAGCGATCGCCCGACTCGCCCCGGATGTCATCCTCGCGCCGTGGTCCGGGATCACGCAGGAGCAGTACGACCTGCTGTCGGCGATCGCTCCGACCGTCGCCTATCCCGAACTGCCGTGGACGATCACCTGGCAGGACCAGATCGAGACCATCGGCACCGCGCTCGGCAAGCACGACGAATCACTGGATCTGATCACCGGGATCGAGGACACCTTCGAACGCACCGCGGCCGCGCACCCCGAATACGCCGGCGTGACGTTCTCCTATATCTACAACACCGGCCCCGGCACGCTGGGCGTGTTCATGCCCGACGAGCAGCGCGTGGCGATGGTTCGCGGACTCGGGCTGACGGTCGACCCGGTCGCGAACACTCTCGAGGAGACCGAGGGCACCGACTCGGCGGTCATCGGGCTCGAGAACGCCGGACTGCTGAAGGACTCGGATCTGATCTTCACGTTCTATTCCGACCCGGCGAACCGCGCGGAGATCGAATCGCAGCCCGTCTACCAGCAGATTCCGGCGATTGCGCGCGGGTCGCTCGTCGCGCCGGAGGAACAGCCGTTCGTCACGGGATCGTCGATGATCAATCCGCTCACCGTGCCGTGGTCGATCGACCGCTACGTCCCGCTCGTCGACGAGGCGATCGCGAAGCTCGACCGCTGAGCCGGACGCACCGGTGGTGCGCCCGGCTCTCGGGCGTCACCGCCGGTGCGCGAGCCTGCGGACCATCAGATCACCGATCGACTGCATGATCTGCACCATCACGATGAGGACGACCACCGCGAGCAACAGCACCGGCGTGTTGAACCGCTGGTAGCCGTAGACGATCGCGAAGTCGCCGAGACCGCCACCACCGATGACACCGGCCATGCCGAATAGCCCACCAGCAGCACGAGGGTGAGGGTGGCACCGGCGATCAGCGGGGACAGCGCTTCGGGCAACAGCACCTTGCGCACGATCTGCGCGTTGGTGGCTCCCATCGCTTGGGCCGCCTCGACCCGGCCCCGCGGCACCTCCCGCAGAGCGGATTCGACGATCCGGCCGAAGAACGGGATGGCACCGATGGTCAACGGCACGATCGCCGCGGTCGGCCCGATCGCGGTACCCACGATGAAGCGGGTGAACCCGATCAGCGCGATCAGCAGGATGAGGAAGGGAAGCGACCGGAACAGGTTGACGATCACGCCGAGGACGGTGTTGAGCGTCCTGCGGGGCCACAGCCCGGACGGTGACGTCAACTGCAACACGATCCCGACCAACACACCACCGACGACGGTGAGCACGAAGGACACCGCAACCATGTAGAGCGTCTCGAGGGTGGCTTCCCACACCTCCGGGAAGGCGTCGTACCACTGCAGTTTGTTCATCGCGCCTGCACCGTCATTCCGTGAGTCCCTCCAGTTCGGCTTCCGTCCCCCACGCCAGGCTCAGATACGGGCGTTCGGCCACGAAGCCCTCGATGAGTGCCCGCTCGGTGCCCGCCGTGAACCGCAGGCGCATCCGGCCCACGGTGACGCTGCCGACCTGTTCGACCCGGCCACCGACCACAGCGATGTCGCGTCGATCGCGCGGATCATCTCCGCGAGCACGGACCGTGCGCGGCATCACCGATCGCGGTGACCAGAGCCGTGTCGGCACCCGAACCGTCGACGGGTCGGTGCCGACCGGGACGAGCGCGTGCCCGAGCGCCGACTCGGGATCGGCGACGAGATCGACGATCCGGCCCGTCTCGACCACCTGTCCGGCATCGAGCCGAGCAGCCGAGCTGCAGATCCGGCGCAGCACCCCAAGTTCGTGGGTGATCACCACGACCGTGACACCGAGTCGTCTGTTCACCTCGGCGACCAGATCGAGGACCTGATCGGTGGTGTCCGGGTCCAGGGCGCTCGTCGCCTCGTCGCACAGCAGCACCTCGGGTTCTGCGGCGAGTGCGCGAGCGATGCCCACGCGCTGCTGCTGACCACCGGACAACTGCGAGGGGTAGCTCTCCCCCTTGCCGGCCAGGCCGACGAGATCGAGCAGCTCGAGCGCCCGCGTGCGGCGCTGTTCCTTGCCGATCCCGGCCACTTCGAGGGGGAACTCGACGTTCCGGATCACGGTGCGCGAGTGCAGCAGGTTGAACTGCTGGAAGACCGTCCCGATCCGTCGACGGGCCGCGCGCAGTTCCGCACCGGACAGGGTCGACAGGTCGTCCTTACCGAGCAGGATCCGTCCCGAGGTGGGCCGCTCGAGCAGGTTCAGGCAGCGCAGCAGCGTGGACTTGCCGGATCCGGACGGACCCACGATGCCGTAGATCTCGCCGTCCGGGATCTCGAGCGACACCCCTCGCAGCGCCGCGACCTCCCCGGAGCGTCCGGCTCCGGGGAAGGTCTTGACGAGGTTCTCGACGACGATCATCAGTTCGTCGGGTGGACCGGCAGCACGGCGCCGGAGTAGGTCTCCTCGATCCAGGCAGCCGTCTCGGGCGACTCGAGGGCCTCGGCCAGGGCGGTCACGGCCGGGTCGTTCTCGTTCTCGGCCCGCACGACGAGCAGGTTGGAGAAGGGGTTGTCCTCGACCTCTTCGGTGACGATGGCGTCCTCGGCCGGGTTCAGTCCGGCTTCGAGCGCGTAGTTGGAATTGATCACGGCGGCGGTGATCTGTGCGTCGTCGAGCTGACGGGCGAGCTGCGGACGCTCGATGCCGACCAGGTTGAGGTTCTTCGGGTTGGCGGTGATGTTCGATTCGGTGACCACCGACAGGTCGGCCTCCTCGAACGGCACGTCCATCTCGAGCAGACCGGCCGATTCGAGCAGGTACAGCGCGCGGGCGTAGTTGGTGGTGTCGCGCGGCACGGCGACGGTGTCGCCGTCCTTCAACTCGTCGAGCGAGGCGATCTTGTTCGAGTAGAGCCGATGGGCTCGAGATGCACGTCGGCGACGGCGACGAGGTCGTCGACACCCTTCTGTTTCTGCCAGTCCGTCAGGTAGGGCTCGTGCTGGAAGAAGTTCGCGTCGACGTCGCCGGCCTCGAGCAGTTCGTTGGGATCGACCTCACCGGTGATCTCGACGATGTCGAGTTCGTAGTCGCCCAGCGCCCCGGTGCTCACGATCTGGTCGAGGATCTCGACGTGCGGGGTGGACGACGCCGAGATCCGGAGGGTGGTGTCGTCCCCTTCGGACGACGAGCAGGCCGCGAGGCCCGCAGCGAGGGTGAGCGCGGCGGACGCGACGACGATACGACGCAGTGACATCGGGTGGATACCTTCCGTTGGAAATGCGGGGACGTTGGACATGCGGGACGGACAGATCGATTATCGGGGTGCGGCGAAGCGGGCGAGGAGATCCGCGTGAAAACGCTCCGCCACGTTCGGGTGTGCCCGGAGGCGGGACTTGAGTGCGTTGAGGCCGTAGACGGCGTGCAGCGTGCCGCCGTGCGCGTCGGGGCCCACGCCACGGGCGACCGCGGCGAGGTCCGCGGGCAGCTCCACCGGTGGGAGTTCGCGGTCGAGACCGGGATTGAGGAAGAAGGGCAGCGACACGCGGTCGGTGCCCGCCGGGGGCGGCAGCACGCGGTGGACGGTCGCCTGGAGGTAACCGCCGGTGGCGACCTCGAGGAGTTCGCCGATGTTGACGATGAAATGCCCTGGGAGCGGGTCGATGTCGACCCACCGGCCGTCGCCTTCGACCTGGAATCCGGTGCTGCCGGGTTCGGGGTAGAGCAACGTCAGCGCGCCGACGTCCTTGTGGCTGCCGACTCCCTGATCGGTGACCGAGCGGTCGTGGCCGGGATACCGTGCGATCTTCAGCAGCGGGTCGGGATCGGCGAAGGCATCCTCGAAGTGATCGGCGGGGGCGCGAGGGACTCGGCCCATGCGCCGAGCAGTCGGCGCCCTGACGTCGCCGGCCTCGTCGATCCAGCGCAGGGCCAGTTCACGCAGTCGGGGGACCTGCTCGGGCCACAGATTGGGGCCGTGCAGCACCTCCCAGGGGCGGTCGGGGTCGATCTCGGCGACGGCGTCGCGTTCCGGGCCGATGTCGAGTTGTTCGCGCCAGTCGACGTAGCCTGGGTGCGTTCGCCGCCGACACGGGTGTAGCCGCGGAAGTGGGGTGAGCGGATGTTCTCGATCGCGAGCTTGTCCGCCTCGGGGAGGGCGAAGAACTCGCGGGCCGCCGCGACGAGTTCGTCGGCGAGCGCGGGATCGATCCCGTGACCGGCGAGATGGAAGAACCCGATCTCGTGGGTGGCCTCCCGGAGACGATCGAGCAGGGCGTTGCGCGTTGTTTCGTCGCCGTCGAGATCGGACAGATCGATGACGGGCAATACCGCCGAATCGGACATGATGTGCCTTTCGAACCGCATCGGATGCGAGGAATTCCCGGTCACCGCCGGATCGTCGGTCACAGCGGACTCAGGGGAATCGTGAGAGCAGTGCGAGAAGCCCCGGACAGGGGGCGATCAGCGGCAACGACAACACGCAGGAGCCACGGCGCGTCGAGCGCGTGTGCTCACAGTCTGCGTGTGGGTGTTGCCCATGTTCTCCTCCGATGAGGTCGCATGCGACCTTCGACGACAGTGCCACGACGTGGTCCTGATCAAGGCTAATCGCCTCCGCGACCACCCGGCAAATCACCCTGGATCGACGATTCGACACCATTGACAGCATGCTGCTTTTTTGCCAGTATGCTGTCATGACCGAAACAGTTCACGTCGCCGTGTACGACACCCTGGCGGACTGGGAGATCGGATACGTCACGCCGCACATCGCAGATCCGGAATGGCAGCGCAGTCCCGGCCGGTATCGCGTCCGCACGGTCGGAGCCACGCCGGAACCGGTCACGACGAAGGGCGGACTCCGCATCCTCCCGACACCGTGCTCGCGGACGTGACGCCGGAGAACAGCGCGATGCTGATCCTCGCGGGCAACGACATCTGGCCGACCGACGCCTACGCCCCCTTCGTCGACAAGACCCGGCAGTTCCTCGACGCCGGCGTTCCGGTGGCTGCGATCTGCGGCGCGACCGGGGCGCTCGCGGCAGTCGGCCTGCTCGACGAGCGACCGCACACGAGCAACGCTCTCGAATTCCTGCAGGGCATCGGCTACGGGGGCGCGATCTGTATCGGGACGAACCTGCGGTCACGGACGGCGATCTCATCACCGCGAGCGGCATCGCCCCCGTCGACTTCGCCCGCGCGATCCTCGCCCGCCTCGACATCTAACGAACCGCGCGTGCTCGACGCCTGGTACGCCCTCTACGGCGAGCGCGACCCGCGCGGCTACTACGAGCTCATGTCCTCCGGCTCGTGACAGAACCGAACGCGGCCGAGCAGCACCCGGCCGAGGCCGAACTGCTCAGCGCGGCCGCACTGACGGCCTTCCGGCTCAACGGCCAGTTTCTCGCGCTGGCCGAGACCCTGGCGCGTCCGGTGGGCCTGACCGCGGCCTGGTGGCAGGTCCTCGGCGCGGTCTCCCCCGCTCGCTGCCGGTGTCGCGATCGCCCGCGAGATGGGCATCACCCGGCAGAGCGTGCAGCGCATCGCCGATCTCCTCGTCGACAAGGGCCTGGCGGAGTACCGCCCCAATCCGGCGCACCGTCGCGCCAAGCTCGTCGCGATGACACCGGCCGGCCGCGACGCGATCCGTGCCATCGGCCCCGCCCACACCGACGCCGCGCGGGCACTGTGCGAGGAGACCGGATCCGAGAACCTGGCGCGGATCGTGGAGGGCATGCGCGCGTTGTCGGCCGCCCTCGACCGATCGGCCGATCAGCTCCCCGACGGACGACGCGGCGGGAAGTGACGGATGAGCCCTTCCTGCACGACGGTGGCGACGAGTTCGCCCTCGATGGTGAAGTAGCGGCCCGTCGCCATCCCGCGAGAACCGGCCGCCACCGGGGATTCCGTGGCGTACAGGTGCCATTCGTCGAAGCGGAGCGGACGGTGGAACCAGATCGAATGGTTGACCGTCGCAGCTACGATCCGGTCGAGTCCCCACGAGAGGCCGTGCGTGGTGAGGATCGAGTCGAGGACGGTCGTGTCGGACGCGTAGGCCATCGTGGCGACGTGGAGCAGCGGAGCGTCGGGTAGTTGCCCGTCGGCGCGCATCCACACGCGGTTGTGGCCGAGCTTCTCCCCCGTTCCCCGCAACACCCAAGCGGGGTCGTTGGCGTACCGCATGTCGATCGGTTTGAGTGCGCCGACGAAATGCGGCAACTGCTCCTCGAAGCCACGCAGACGTTCGCCGATCGGCGGAAGTGCTTCGGGCAGCGGAACATCGGGAACGGTCACCGAGTGCTCGAGGCCCTTGCCCCACCGCTGGAAGGCGGCGAGCATGACGAACAGTTCCTGGTCGTCCTGGTACGCGGTGACCATCCTGTTCGCGAAGTCGCGGCCGTCGCGGTGGGTGACGACGTGGTAGTCGATGGGCCGCTTGACGTCGCCGCCCCGGATGAAATGGGCGTTGATCGCGTGCACGGGTCGATCACCGACGGTGCGCCCGGCCGCGATGAGCGCCTGCGCGACGAGTTGACCGCCGAAGGTGCGGCTGCCGACCTGTGCGGGATGACCGCCACGGAAGACGTTCTCCTCGACCTGCTCCAGGTCGAGCAGTCCGAGGAGAACGTCGAGATCCGTTGTGTCCGACAGTGTCACCGGGTGTCTTTCTCACCCAACCGGTGCACGTGGATGAGGTTGGTCGAACCCGAGCGTCCCGGAGGCGCTCCGGCGACGATCACCACGAGGTCGCCGCGCTGGTACCGGCCCAGCGACAGCAACGCCGCGTCGACCTGTTCGACCATCTGGTCGGTGGTGTCGACCGGCTCGACCGAGAAGGTCTCGGTGCCCCACGTCAGCGCCAGCTGGTTACGGATGTGCGGGACGGGCGTGAACGCGAGCAGCGGCAGCGGGGTGTGCAGCCGCGCGAGTCGTCGCACGGTGTCGCCCGACTGGGTGAACGCGACGAGCGCCTTGGCGTCGAGACGCTCGCCGATGTCGCGGGCGGCGTACGAGATGACACCGCGCTTGGTGCGCGGAACGTGCGTCAGCGCAGGTACTTCCGTCGAATCCGACTCGACGGCGCCGATGATGCGCGCCATCGTGCGGACCGTTTCGACGGGGAACTTGCCGACGGAGGTCTCACCCGAGAGCATCACGGCGTCGGTGCCGTCGAGCACGGCGTTGGCCACGTCGGAGGCCTCGGCGCGGGTGGGACGCGAGTTCTCGATCATCGATTCGAGCATCTGCGTCGCGACGATGACGGGCTTGGCGTTCTCGCGTGCGATCTGGATCGCGCGCTTCTGCACGAGTGGTACTTCCTCGAGCGGAAGTTCGACGCCGAGGTCGCCGCGCGCCACCATGACCGCGTCGAAGGCGAGGACCACGGCCTCGAGATTCTCGACGGCCTCGGGCTTCTCGAGCTTGGCGATCACCGGCACGTGCCGCCCGACGCGGTCCATGACCTCGTGAACGAGTTCGACGTCGGCCGGTGACCGCACGAACGACAGGGCGATGAAGTCGACACCGAGGCGCAGGGCGAACTCGAGATCCTCGATGTCCTTCTCCGACATGGCCGGAACGGAGACGTTCATCCCCGGCAGGGAGACACCCTTGTTGTTGCTGACAGGTCCGCCCTCGATGACGCGGCAGACGACGTCGTTGCCCTCGACCGCCTCGACGACGAGACCGACCTTGCCGTCGTCGACGAGCAACCGGTCGCCGGCGACGGCGTCCTGGGCGAGTTCCTTGTAGGTGGTCGAGACGCGGTCGTGGTCTCCGACCACGTCGTCGACGGTGATGCGGACCACTTCACCGTGTTCCCACACGGTGCGGTCCTCGGCGAATCGTCCGAGCCGGATCTTCGGCCCCTGGAGATCGGCGAGGATGCCGACGGCGTGCCCGGAGGCCTCCGACGCAGCGCGGACCCGGTTGTAGTGGCCCTCGTGGTCGGCGTGTTCACCGTGGCTGAAATTCAGGCGGGCGACGTCCATTCCGGCGTCGACGAGATTCCGCAGGACATCGGGGTCGGCGGTGGCCGGCCCCATAGTGCAAACGATCTTGGTGCGTCGGGTCACGCTTCGAGCCTAGCCTCCGAGCCTGCGACCCTCCATCCCAGCACCCCGGTGCGTGTCGCCGGGGTGCCGATGGGACGGAGACGTCGGGATGTCACGGACGGAGCTGGCGTCCGTTCTTGTCGCGGACCTTGCCGGTGAGCATGAGGATGCCGTCGATCAGCGGCCAGATGCCCCCGATACCGCAGGTGAGCCACGTGACGGCGATCTGCGCGACCGCCGTACCCGGCTGGTCGAGATAGAAACGTCCGGCACCGAAGGCGCCGAGCAGGATCTCCAGCACACCTGCGGTGACCTTGCTCTTGTCGGAGTACGGCTCGCCGGTGTAGGGATCGCGCCCGAAGGGCGCTGCGGCGTCGCGACCGTACGGGTTCGACGGGTCGGGGTAGCCGTAGGCGGGCATCACCCCGTAGCCGGGCGGCGGACCGTATCCCTGCCCGCTCTGCGGAGGCGGACCGTAACCCTGTCCGCCCTGCGGAGGGGGACCGTAACCCGGCTGCTGCGATCCCTGCGGACCGGTGTACCGGCCCTGCGACGGTCCTGCTGCGGGGACCCGATCGGGTAGTGCGGATCGGGTGTCCCGTAGACCGGTCCGGTGCCGGTCTCGTGCCGGCCTGATGCTCGCCGTAAGGGTAGTCGCCCGGGGACGGATAGTCGGACTCGTGCTCGGCCGGTGGCGGGTAGCTGGGCGTGGTCCCCCAACCCGGTCCGTTGCCGACACCCGAGTAGGTGTCCCATCCCGGTCCCGGAGTGCCGGTGGAACCACCGAGGGAGTCGAGGGTGGGCGGTTGAGCGGACAACGAGGCCTGCGCGGTGGCGTCGTAATCGAACGCGCGTCCGAGATCGGGAGGCGGGGTGTGCTCGCTCTCCGAGGACCGCTCCGGCGTGTCGGCGCCGGAGGCGGACTCGCTCCCCTTGGTCAGGTCGGGCTTGGCAGGCTCCGTCGTGTCGGGCTCCGGCTTGGCAGGCTCCGAATCGGATGCTCCCGAAGTTCCCGGGTCCTGTGTGGTCACGAGTGATCCCCTTTGCTGTCTCCGGACGTCGCTTCGTCGACTCTACCGGCGGCGGACGACGAGCTGTCCGACTCGACGCCCGTCCCGCCCTCGCCCTGTGCGGCCGGCTCTCCCCCGGCGCCGCGGCGGCGGGGTTCAGCGACGCGGGGTCCTCGCGGCCTTGCGGGCGAGGACGAAGTAGGCGACCGCGAGCACGAACACGATGCCCGAGGTGAACGAGTTGATCCGGATACCCGCGATCTGGGTCGCCGCGTCGGTGCGCATGAGCTCGATCCAGAACCGGCCCGCGCAGTACCCGGCCACGTAGAGGGCGAACAGGCGTCCGTGGCCGATCGTGAACTTCCGGTCGACGAACACCAGCAGCAGCACGACGGCGAGGTTCCACAGCAGCTCGTAGAGGAAGGTCGGGTGCACGACGAAGGCCACCTCGCCGGTGGACACGCCGTCGACCAACCCGGGCGCGACCTGCCCCGCGTCGTTGCGCCGTTCGTAGATCTCGAGTCCCCACGCCACCGTGGTCTCGCGACCGTAGAGTTCCTGGTTGAACCAGTTGCCGAGGCGTCCGATGGCCTGCGCCAGCAGGATCGCCGGGGCGAGGGCGTCCCCGAAGGCCGGCAGCGGGATCCCCCGCCGACGGCACCCGATCCACGCACCGAGCGCACCGAAGCGACCGCACCCCAGATGCCGAGGCCGCCCTCCCAGATCTTCAGGCGTCGACGGGGTCGTTGCCGTCTCCGAAGTACTTCTGCCAGTCGGTGGCGACGTGGTAGAGCCGCCCACCGATCAGGCCGAAGGGCACCGCCCACACGGCGATGTCGAGGACGGTGCCGGCCTGTCCGCCGCGTGCGACCCAGCGGCGGTCGCCCCACCAGATCGCCACGACGATCCCGACGATGATGCACAGGGCGTAGGCGCGGAGGGCGAAGGGTCCGAGATACCAGACGCCCTGCGGCGGACTCGGCAGATAGGCCAGAACAGAGGCAGTGGATGTCACGAGTGCACGTTAGCGGAGCGAACGCCCTTCGCGAGATCCCGAGTCAGTGCGAGCAACGCGTCGTGTCCCTCGGCCACGGCGGAGACCAGCGCGGAGCCGACGATCACGCCGTCTGCGTAGCCCGCGATCTCCGCGGCCTGGGCACCGTTGCGCACACCGAGACCGACACCGACCGGGATCTCGGAGTGCGTGCGCACCCGGGCGACGATCTCCGGTGCGCGGTTGTCGACGCTGTCGCGGGCGCCGGTGACACCCATGGTCGAGGTGGCGTAGACGAAGCCGCGGCACTTGTCGAGGGTGGTCGCGAGGCGCTCGTTGGTCGACGACGGTGCGACCAGGAAGATCCTGCCGAGTCCGTACTTGTCGGCCGCGGCGATCCATTCCTCCGCTTCGTCCGGGACGAGGTCGGGGGTGATGATGCCGAGTCCACCCGCGGCCGCGAGGTCACGGGCGAAGTTCTCGACGCCGTACTTGAGCACGAGGTTCCAGTAGGTCATCACGACCGCGGCGCCACCGGCGGCGGTGATCGCCTCGACGGCCGGGAAGACGTCGCGAACCCGGACGCGTTGGCGATCGCCTCGAACGCCGCGTTCTGGATGGTGGTGCCGTCCATGACCGGGTCGCTGTAGGGGATGCCGACCTCGATGAGATCGCAGCCGCCCTCGACGAGGGTCTTCATCGCCTCGACGGAACGCTCGACGGTGGGATAGCCGACCGGCAGGTAGCCGACCAGTGCGGCGCGGTTCTCGGCGCGGCAGGTCGCGAAGATCTCGGTCAGGCGTTCGTGCGGGGCGCTCACTGGGCTGCTCCTTCGGTGCCGGTCCGGTCGGCGGACTCGTCGGTCGGCAGGTAGCCGAACCACTTGGCGGCGGTGTCGACGTCCTTGTCCCCGCGGCCGGAGAGGTTGACCAGGACGATGGCGCCCTTGCCGAGCTCGGGGCCGAGCCTGACGGCACCGGCGACGGCGTGTGCCGACTCGATGGCGGGGATGATGCCCTCGGTGCGGCACAGCAGCGCGAAGGCCTCCATGGCCTCGCTGTCGGTGACGGCGCGGTACTCGGCCCGGCCGGTGTCGGCGAGCCAGGCATGTTCGGGGCCGACGCCGGGATAGTCGAGACCGGCGGAGATCGAATGCGATTCGATGGTCTGGCCGTCCTCGTTCTGCAGCAGATACGAGAACGCGCCGTGCAGGGCACCGTGGGTGCCGCCGCCGATGGTGGCGGCGTGCCGTCCGGTCTCCACCCCGTCTCCCCCGGCCTCGCAGCCGACGAGCTTGACGGACGGGTCGTCGATGAACGGGTGGAAGATGCCGATCGCGTTCGATCCGCCACCGACGCAGGCGACGACGGCATCGGGCAGACGACCGGTGAGCTCGCGGATCTGGGCGCGCGCTTCGAGGCCGATGATGCGCTGGAAGTCGCGGACCATCGCCGGGAAGGGATGCGGGCCGGCGGCGGTGCCGAAGCAGTAGTAGGTGTTGTCGGCGTTGGTGACCCAGTCGCGCATCGCCTCGTTGATCGCGTCCTTGAGGGTGCGCGATCCGGTCTTGGCGGCGATGACCTCGGAGCCGAGCAGACGCATGCGCGCGACGTTGAGGGCCTGCCGTTCGGTGTCGACCTCGCCCATGTAGACGCGGCACTCGAGACCGAGCAGCGCGCACGCGGTGGCGGTGGCGACGCCGTGCTGGCCGGCGCCGGTCTCGGCGATCACGCGGGTCTTACCCATGCGCTTGGCGAGCAGTACCTGCCCGAGCACGTTGTTGATCTTGTGTGAGCCGGTGTGGTTGAGATCCTCGCGCTTGAGGAAGATGCGCGCTCCGCCGGCGTGTTCGCTCAGGCGGGTGGCCTCGTAGACCGGAGACGGGCGTCCGGTGTAGTCGCGCTGCAGGCGGTCGAGTTCGGCCAGGAAGCCGGGATCGACGCGTTCCTTCTCGTAGGCAGCGGTGACCTCCTCGATCACCGCCATGAGCGCCTCGGGCACATAGCGGCCACCGAAGACTCCGAAATGGCCGCGGACGTCGGGTTCGTGCGCGGTCGGAGTGGCGAGGGCTTCGCTCATCGAAGGAAGCCTCGGCCCTTGGCGGAAAGTGCGGAATCGTCTGCAGTCACGCGTCCAGTCTGCCCCACCACGCGACGCGGATCACGTGGGGGTCCGGACCGGCCGGGACGGTCAGCGTGCCGGCTTGGGGCACGACGGATGCGTGCCCACCGTCACCAGTTCGGCGACTGCCTGGCGCGGATCCCCACTGGTCACCAGTCCCTCTCCGACGAGCACCGCGTCGCGCCCGCGCCCGCGTACGCGAGCAGATCGGCCGGGCCGCGAACACCCGACTCGGCGATCTTGAGCACGTTGCTGGGCAGGCCCGGCGCGATGCGCGAGAAGGTCGTCTTGTCGACCTCGAGGGTCTTGAGGTTGCGGGCGTTGATCCCGATGACGGTGGCACCGGCTTCGAGGGCGCGGTCGGCCTCCTCTTCGGTGTGCGCCTCGACCAGCGCGGTCATGCCGAGCGACTCGACGCGGTCGATCAGCGCCGTCAGCACGGTCTGCTCGAGGGCCGCGACGATGAGGAGCACGATGTCGGCTCCGTGTGCCCGCGCCTCGTGGATCTGGTAGGGACCGACCACGAAGTCCTTGCGCAGCACGGGAATGCGGACAGCGCGACGGACTGCGTCGAGATCGGCGAGGCTGCCGTGGAATCGGCGTTCCTCCGTGAGAACGCTGATGGCGCGAGCGCTCCGGACTCGTACGCTGCAGCGAGCTCGGCGGGATCGGCGATGTCGGCGAGAGCACCCTTCGAGGGCTGGCACGCTTGACCTCGGCGATGACCGCGATGCCCGCAGC
>LATQ01000214.1 GCA_001017865.1 Rhodococcus sp. IITR03 | reverse complement strand
CGGCGGCGCACTCGGAGGGGGCGGGGGGAGCACTGGGCGGTGGTGGCGGCGCAGGTGATTGCGTAGTGGGTGGCGGCGGGGGGAGTGCCCGACATCGAATGGTCCTTTCGGCGCTGATAACAGCAGCTTTCTATGGGACGACCACGCGCATGCCACGCTGATCGTCAGGAGCAAAGTCCTGGATGGTCGTGCTGCTGCGCTCGTCGATGACCGTGGACGATATTGCCTGGACGGCGATCTCGTCACCGGACTGCAGGCCTAGCTCGTCCATCGGAATCTCGATCGTCGATCGTTGACCGGACTCGGTGGTACGCAACGTTGCAATGCTCTCGAAGGTGCCGTCACAGCCAGGCGGGATGCGTACCAGGTCGCTGGTCGATCGATCCACGGATACAGTGAAATCAGCTCCAGGCAGCAGGCAGCCATTTTCGGTTGGAGTTGCTGGGTCGACATCGATTTCGAGGGACAACGACGCAGCAGAGAGGTCCACTCCCTGCGCCCAAAGGATCTCGAGTGCAAGATTCGAACCCTTTCGATCGACCAGCACCGTCGAGATGTCGGAAGGACCGTAGACGGTGCCGTCGTAGGCGTTCGCCACCGCGTCTCCGGAACCGTCGTCCAACTCGAGACCTGGGACGTCACCTCGCGCTGGGGTGGTGATTCGTGCGACGTCTGCCGGAATTCGAAACACGCCACTCGTATCGCTTCCGGCGTTCACCACATAAGTATTGCCGACGGCGTCGAGAGCGATGCTTCCAGCGACAGGCCATCGAGGGGAACTTCGACTCGATCCGTGAATTCGTCGGTGACTTCGATCAATACGTTGCCCTGGACGTCAGTCGAATCAGGCTTGGCGAGGACATGAACGCGAGCGCTATCGACCACGGCTATATCCCGAATCGCTATGTTCCCAGGCGTGAGTAGTGTGACCGCTGCTCCGGAGCTGCTGGCGGAGTATAGCTTCCAGAGACGATCGGCCTCGGACTGACCGTAGAAGAACTCGACTGCGTAGACGTCACCATCGGAGTCCACATCTACCTCCGACACGCCGTAGAAGTCCGGAAACGGTAGGCGAACGGGTGCAACTGCCTCCGGAGAGAGTGCGTACACGCCGGCGTCGGCGACGACCACCGTGCCGTCCGGGCCGACCGCTACGTCATTGGGCGTGACGCCGGGAAAGGGGAGTTCCTCCGCAGTCGACCTGCCGGATTCCAGTTTCAGCACGCGATTGCCGTCTCGGGTGGTGAAGTACACCGCGTCCTCGGCGTCGACCGCTACAGATCGCGACCCACCGGACGTGTCGTTGCCGAAGAGGGGGAGGCTTCCGGTTCGCTACCTCCCGCCGGGTGCCGCCAAACGCGTTGCCCCTGCTCGTCGCTATGGATCAGGTAGAGGTCGCCGTTGCGCGCGACCGCGATGTCACCGATGCGAGGTGCGCTGGCGACTTGGAGATACTCGGTATTCACGACGGAAATGCGTGTAGATGCGGTGACGCCCAGCCATGCCCCGGTCGTCGCGCCGAGTGCGGCGACGATCAGTGTCGAGAGGGCCTTCACCACCTGAGCACGGCGTGACCGTACGGGTAGACCTGGTGTCGGCTGTTCCAGTGGGGAGATCCGAGGAGGATCGATATACAGGTGGTGGGGGAATGAGTGTCATCGGGCTGCCACCCCGTCGTTCGCCTCGTGCACTCCGAAAGGCTAAGTCAGAGAGGATCGTCGATGTGTCCTCTGTTTGCACGACATGCTGGATGACATGGTGCGCTCTCGAATCGACTTCGCCTGTTCGGTGTCACCCGATGGCATCCGAGGTCGAAGTCGTTTTATTCGAGAACGCGATAGATTCCGATCGTGCCTTGATTGTCATCGGACACATACATGAACTCCCCAAACACGGGATCGCAGCTCGACAGCGCTGCAGTGTAAGAAATTTGTTCACCGTTCTCGGCGGAGAGTACCGCCAGCTGGGAGCCTGCTCGCACGAGCACGGAGTCGGGTGATGCACCACAAATATCCTCGATATGTGGTTGCATCCACAAGGCCTCGTTCGAGGAAAGGTCGTACGCTGTCGTTCCGAAGCCAGGAGAGTAGTCTTCGCTATTCGGCGTGAACGTGTTTATGTAGACCCGGTTCGAGATCGATTCGGTGACAACGGGAATTCGACTGCTCAGACTGCCGTGAAAAATTGGACCGGTTGAAGCCGTGCCGTTCGCCAAGTCCAGTAGGTTGTTTCCGTCGCGCGACAGAACGCGACGACCGTCGATGGTTCGACCGCTACCATCGAAGAAGTCGTCCAATATATCGGTGACCTTCGGCGATGACGATTCAGTGGTCGATGAGGAGTGGTGCAAAGGCGCTAGAGTCGCAGGATCGAGGGTGGTGATTTGTTCGTACCAATCCTGCGTTGCTACCAGATAGTTTCCGGCGGCGGCTGCTCGGGACTCGACGGTCCGATTGCCTCCGGTTTCGGCATCGAGGATGAACGACAAGCCGTTCGAAGTGGGTACCACGATCCACTTTCCGTCCTCGGTGACGGACATCGGCAGTTCACCGTCGTTGCAACTGACGTAGGAGCTATCGCCTTCTTCTTCGAAAACCTTCTTCTTCCATACTTGCCGCATGTCCTCTCCGTCGTAGACGCTTACAAAGTATTCGACTTTACCGGGTTGGATTCCGGTAGGAGGTTTCTGGACGTTGGAGAGCATTGCAACCCTCGGGAAGGGTTTGTGCTCGAGTAGGAAAGTGGTACACCCTGCTTCTACCGCAACTCCTGCGGACAATTCATAGTTCAACGTGCCCCGGATTTCACCGGTCAGGCTGTAAGAAGTGACGGACCTCGCATCCCACCGATTGTTGACGGCGAATACGCCGTCTTCGTTTCCTATGAGGTCTGCGTCTTCGGGAATCTGACCGACGCGAGTGAAGAGCGGCTTCTTGGTCGGCGGCGTCGATCGAGCAGTTGAGGAGGGCAACGACTGCGCAGAGGACGGAGTGCTCGGCGGGGAGACGGATGTGAAATTTGTTGAGGAATTTTTATCCTCATGGGGGAGATCCGAGCTCGGCGGTGTTTGTCGAGGCGCGCAGCTCGTTGCGAACATCGTCGCGCTGCAGAGTGCAATTACCGCTGTAGCGCTCACGCTTCTATGGCGCATCGCACCTCTGCCTTCTGTGCGGAATCGTGGGCTGGAAACAGTATCGATGTAAGGGGATTCGGAAAAAGCCGACGCGGCGGCCGTCAGGCTTCGGCCGACCGGCCGAAGCAGGTGAAGTCTTTCCGCTGGCCGGTTCTCGACGAGAAGAGTAACGGCCGATCCTGGCGATGAATGTCCTCCACGCAGACGACGCCACATCGGCCTATTGCTGACCGTGGAGGGCGGTGACGTGAGAGGATTCGCTGGCATCCGAGTGCCCTATGGCACGGGCTGCTCTGATACGCGTCTGGCGTCGTGTCCTCGCACGATCTGGGTGGACTGTTCCGACCGCAGACATATCGCCTCGTCAACCGATCAGACGACTGCGGAAGTTGCTCCTTGCAACCTAGTGTCGGTCCGATCGTATGTCGTGTTGCGAATCGAGGATTGCAGTGAGCCAGAATCCGTATCCCGGACCCCCGCCACCTCCGCCTGGAGGCCCGAACTGGCAAAGTCAGTTTCAGCCGGCGCCCGACAACAACCTTGTGTGGGGAATCCTGGCGACGTTGTTCTGCTGTCTTCCGTTGGGCATCGTGTCGATCGTCAAGGCGACCCAGGTCAACTCGCTCTGGATGCAAGGGCGGCATGCCGAGGCCCGGAAGGCCGCCGAGGATGCAAAGAAGTTCGCACTGTGGTCGGTGGTCGGGTTCGTTGTGGTGGTGGTTCTGTACTTCGTAGTTATTGCGGGGGCGTTCGCGTCACTGTGAACGTCGGTGGTCATCGGCGTCCCGGGGTCGCAGTAGGCGGCTCTCGGTTCGGCGCGTCAGCGCGTCGCGTCTTCGGTTGGTGAGCGCACCTCACAGATGAGCCGCATGATGTCCTCACCAACCATAGGAGGACTCTTGATGTTTCGTAAACTCGCAGTAACAGTATTCGCTACCTTGGTCTTGGTGGTTGGGTTCGCCGGCCCTGCCTCGGCCCGCACGGTGCCCGTCGTCGGCGATCCCTACTCGGGGTGCCGCTTCACCCCACTTGCCCTCGACTGTCTCCTGAACACGATCCCGTACTTCCTCTCGACCGGTTCGGCGCAGATGAGGGAAGATCTGATCGGCTCCTGAACCTGAACGAGAGCGTTACGTAAAAGTGATTGTAATCACTTTCTGTTTTTCGGACGCTCGAGGCTACACGCAGTAGATGCGCTCGAAGCCCAAGAGATTCAACCGAACACAGGACGCAACCCCACGATCGTCTCGGACGATGGGGCTGGATTTCCCGGCTGATCTGCGACAAGACTTCAGTTCACACGTAACGCTCAGCTATTTCTCAGAGATAGTTCGGGTAACGCTCGCTCGAGTCCGGTTCCAGCGCCGGGGCTGGACTCGTCGGGAAAGTTTTGTCTCGGGGAGGAGACACCACTTATGGGGAGGACTGCGGGATGACGACGGTCGATGATCGAGGGGTCGACCCGTTCGACGCTCCGCGGGGTGCGCAGAACCGTGCCCCCGCGGACGCGTCGCCCGGCACCGGCGTCAATCGGTGGAAATGGCAGGACGTCTACGTCAAGCGGCTCTACGTCACGGACGCGCTCGTCGTTGTGCTGTCCGTGCTGTTGGCGCAGTGGGTGCGGTTCGGATACGAGGAACTCTTGCTGGCCGGGGAGGGCGCAGCACTCGAGTACTCGATGACGTCCGCGACCATCATCGTCGCGTGGTTGGGCGCATTGAGCCTGTTCCGCACTCGGTCGCGTCGCGTGATCGGTGCCGGCTACGACGAGTATCAGCGAGTCATTTCGGCGACGCTCGCCATGTTCGGCACCATCGCCATCATCGCGCTCATCACCAACGAGCAGATCGCGCGCGGATTCCTTGCCATTGCGTTGCCGGTCGGCTCGCGGGCTTGCTGCTCACTCGGTGGGTGTGGCGGAAGGTGATCGCGCGCAAGCGTGCTCGGGGCGACTTTCAGACGTCGGTACTCGTTGTGGGTGGTGCGCGGGCGGTGCGGCACATGACCCGCACCTTCTCCCGCAAGGACGGCGAGGGTTATCGCGTCGTCGGTGTGTGCGTGCCGCGTTATTCGGGTGCCGCGGGGGATGTGATCGATGTCGACGGCCGGGAGATCACTATCTACGGCGACGAGCATTCGGTCGTCGAGGCACTCAAGCTGTCGGGGGCGGACACGGTGGTGGTCACTGCCACCGAAACTTTGGGCAGCGAGGGTTTGCACGATCTGGTCTGGCAGCTCGAGCCGCTCGACACCGACCTGGTCGTCGCCACCGGTGTGGTCGATGTCGCGGGTCCGCGGATCGAGATGCGCCCGGTGGCCGGTCTGCCGCTCATCCATGTCGAAAAGCCCAGCTATCACGGGGCGAAGCGCTCGGGGAAGCGGATCTTCGATCTGGTGTTCGCCGGTGCGGCGCTGGTGGCCTTGGCTCCGGTGTTCGCGGTCGTCGCGCTGCTCATCAAGCTCGAGGATCGGGGTCCGATCTTCTACAAGGCCGAGCGCATCGGCATCGACGGCACGCCGTTCGGGATGATCAAGTTCCGGTCGATGGTGACCAACGCCGACAAGATGGTCGACACCCTGTTGGCGCAGAACGAGGGCGCGGGCCCGCTGTTCAAGATGAAGGACGACCCGCGCGTCACCCGTATCGGCAAGATCATGCGCCGGTTCAGCATCGACGAGTTGCCGCAGTTCCTCAACGTCATTCGTGGCGAGATGAGTGTGGTGGGTCCGCGTCCGCCGTTGCGGC
Organism: Rhodococcus sp. IITR03; assembly: GCA_001017865.1. The sequence continues at coordinate 36,210 of LATQ01000214.1, read as the reverse complement.
GTGAGGTGGAGGCCTACGACGGTCGGGTCAAGCGTCGCCTGCTGGTGCGTCCGGGTGTGACCGGGCTCTGGCAGGTCAGTGGTCGCTCGGATCTGTCGTGGGACGAGTCGGTGCGACTGGATCTGTCGTACGTGGAGAACTGGTCGATGGTCTCGGATGTGTTGATCATCGGTAAGACCGTCAAGGCAGTGCTCGCCAGCGACGGCGCCTACTGAGCAAGCGCGAAGAGAACGGCCTCGGAGTTCGGCTCCGGGGGCCGCTCTCGTATGGGACCGGCCGAACCGCCATGCGTCCACGCATATTCCGATACCGTGGGACGAAACAGTTCGGAGGTAGCCGCATGTGCACAGCCGCCAACTACACCGCCAAGGACCACTATTTCGGCCGGAATCTCGACCTCGAATATTCCTACCGGGAAGCGGTGACGGTCACGCCACGGAACTTCCCGTTCGAGTTCCGTAAGGTGCCGCCACTGAAGACGCATCACGCCATGATCGGCATGGCGACGGTAGCCGAGGGTTATCCGCTCTACTACGACGCGACCAACGAGAAGGGCTTGAGCATGGCGGGGCTGAACTTCCCCGACAATGCCGACTACAAGCCCGTTTCGGAGGACGGGACGAACGTCGCGTCGTTCGAGTTCATCCCCTGGGTGCTCGGACAGTTCGAGACCGTCGCGCAGGTGCGGGACGCGCTTGCGGACGTGCGCATCGTCGACATTGCGTTCAGTGAGGAGTTCCCGCCGTCCCCGCTGCACTGGATCATTTCCGACCGGGACGAGTCCATTACCGTCGAATCCGTCGCCGAGGGCTTGAAGGTCCACGACAACCCGATCCAGGTCCTCACGAACAATCCGACCTTCGACATCCAGTTGTTCAACATCAACAACTACATGAGTCTGTCGGTCGATCCACCCGAGCCGCGCTTCTCGAAGGAGATCCCCTTCGATACCTACAGTCGCGGCCTCGGTGCTGTGGGGTTGCCGGGAGACCTGTCGTCGATGTCGCGCTTCGTCAAGGCCGCCTTCACCAAGGTGAATTCGGTATCGGGCGACTCGGAGTCCGAGGCGATCAGCCAGTTCTTCCACATCCTCGGTTCCGTGGAACAGCAGCGGGGATGTGTTCGGCTCGACGACAAGTACGAGATCACCATCTACTCGTCGTGCTGTAACACCCACAGGGGCATCTACTACTACCGCACCTACGAGAACAGTCAGATCACCGGTGTCGACATGCACAAAGAGGACCTCGACGGGAGCGAACTGGCGTCGTATCCGCTGGTGAAGAGCCAGCAGGTCCTCATGCAGAACTGACCGCAGCTCGATCGGAACGGCCTCGGGGTTTCGACTCCGGGGCCGTTCTCGATCTCCGACACCCAACCGTGATTTGACTTTCCGCTGTGATGACCCGCACAGTATGTACGCACAGCGTTCACTAGGTACGCAGTGCGTACAAAATCTCTCGTTCCCTTGGAAGGAACCTTCGGTGTCACGACGCTCATTCGAATTCGGCCGGATCCGCACGGCGGCAGTAGTGGTGTCGGGTGTTCTCGCGCTCGCACTCACGGGCTGCAGCTCCGGTGAATCTGCAGCTCAGGAGACACCCGCAGCCCAGGAAACGACGGCGTCGGATGGTTCGCCCACGGACTCCGCTCACCCGGCCTCCGAAGCTCCCGCCGAGGGGAGATGCGCGTGACGCTGCTCGGCACGGGCAGCCCGGTGCCGAGCACCGAGCGCTACGGCATGTCCACGCTGGTCCAGGCCAACGGCTTGAACCTCGTCTTCGATGCGGGACGCGGAGCCACGGTGCGCCTGACGCAGGCCGGCGTTCCGGTCGGTCAGGTCGACGCCGTCTTCCTCACCCACTTCCACTCCGACCACATCAACGGCCTGTCCGACCTCTGGATGAGCAGCTACGTCCCGGCGCTCGGTGGGCGCGAGGGCGCCTTCCAGCTCTACGGGCCCGTCGGCGTCCGGAACATCGGCGACGGAATGCAGAGCACCTACCGCAACGACATCGACGTGCGCGTCGCGGACAAGGAAGTGGATCCCGCGACCACGCCGATCGAATCGCACGAGTTCGCGGAAGACGGCGTCGTCTTCGATCAGGACGGCGTCACCGTCACCATGTTCACCGTGGAGCACGATCCGGTCGGTGCCATCCAGCCGGCGGTCGGCTATCGCGTCGACTACGCGGGCAAGTCGGTGCTCATCAGCGGCGACACCGTTCCCACCGAGAACGTCCTGAAGTTCGGTGAAGGCGTCGACGTGCTGGTGCACGAGGTTGCCGATTTCGAGGATCCGTCTGCGCTGCCCAGCGTGTACGCGCACCATACGAACCCGCAGCAGGCAGGCGACATCTTCGAGCAGACCCAGCCGAAGATGGCCGTGTACAGCCACATCGTCAACGGCATCCCCGGCCGCGTCCCCGGGATCTCCGAGGAGACGCTCGTCGAACGCACCCGGGAGAACTACGACGGCCCGCTGACCGTCGGCACCGACTGATGACCTTCCTCATCACCGGCGACGAGGTGCGCGTCGACAGCTGATCGACAGCACGGCCCGAACCCCGCCGGCACCGTCGGCGGGGTTTCGGCGTGGGGCATCCGGGGTCATCTGGTGGATGTACCGCGTTTCCGACGAGGAGGACCCGACATGGCGGCCAGCGTCTCCGATCGATTCGACATCGAGGCCACACCCGAGCAGGTGATGCGCGCCCTGAAGGATGTCGAGCGCATTCCCGAGTGGTCGTCGGCGCACAAGAGCGTCGAGGTGCTCACCCGGGATGACGACGGCCGGCCGCTCCGGATCCGCATGACCCTGTCGCTGCTCGGCTTCTCCGACACCCAGACCATCGAGCATTCGTGGACGGAGAGTTCGACGTCGTGGACGCTCGTCGACAGCGCGATGCAGCGCAGCCAGGACGGGGAGTACGCCCTCGAACAGATCGCGCGCGGCACCCGGGTGCACGTCACCATGTCGCTCGAACCGAAGGTTCCGGTTCCCGGCTTCGTGCTGAAGCGCGGGCAGAAGCATGCGGTCGAAGCGGTCCGGAAGGGGCTGACCGAGTTCGTCCTGTCCAATTACGCCTGACTTGCCGTCGGCAGTTCCAGAGTGAACCGGGCTCCGCAGCCCGGTCCCTCACTGTGCGCGTGGATGCGACCGGCGTGGGCTTCGACGAGTGCCCGCGCGATCGTCAGGCCGATGCCGCTGCCGCCGTGATTCCGGTCGCGGGCGGTGTCCGCGCGGTAGAACCGGTCGAAGAGGTGGTCGAGGTGATCGGGCGCGATGCCGGCGCCCGTGTCGGTCACGGTGATCTCCGTTCGGCCGCGGCCCAGGATGCGAGTGGCGACGGTGACGTTTCCTCCTGCCGGTGTGTGCCGTAGGGCGTTGTCCAGCAGGTTCGCCAGCGCCTGTCCGAGCCGGTCGGGATCGACCGTCACCGGCGCAGATTCGACGACTTCGGCCTGCAACGTCACGCCTTTGCCGTCGTACTGCTCGCGCACCGCGTCGACCGCCGTGGCGACGAGGGTGCCGGTGGTAGTGGGCACCCGATGGATGCGGGTGAGGTGCTCTTCCGCCCGGGAGACCGCGGTGATGTCCTGTGCCAGGCGGTTCAGCCGGTGGGTGGCGGCTCGCAGAATCTGCCGGGTGTCGTCGTCGAGAGTGCGGACGCCGTCCTCGAGTGCTTCCAGATAGGAGTCGAGTGTGGCGATGGGTGTGCGCATTTCGTGCCCGAGGTCGGCGAGCATTCTGCGCCTTGTGATTTCGGTGGCTTCGAGGCGTCGTGCCAGCTCGTTGAAACTGGTTGCCAGTTCGTCGAATTCGTGGCCGAGCTCGGGGCTGGGGACGCGGGTGTCGTAACGACCTCCGGCGATCTGCGCGGTGGAGGTGGTCACCGTGTCGAGCGAACGCTGGATCCGTCGCGCGATGTACCAACTGACCGCCGAGGCCAACAGCACCGCGATCGCGACTGCCAGACCCCACGCGAGGACGATGGCCCAGGTGAAGGCTTCTTCGACGTGGGCGGCCTGGCTCGAATCGTGATCGATGCCCGCTTGTCCGAGATGGTCGTGGAATATCCCGGGCGCGAGCGCGGACGCGACCAGCCATGCGCTGACGGCACATCCGACGACGACGGCGACGAGCGCGAGGAACAGGCGGGTGCCGAAACTCGTCGCGGTGGGGGAGCGGGACGTCATCGTCCTGTACCCATCCGGTAGCCGACGCCGCGGACGGTGCGCACGAAACGTCCCTGGTTCGCATCGTCGCCGAGTTTGCGACGCAGATGGCCGATGTGCACGTCCACGAGGTGGTCGTCGCCGACCCAATTCTGCCCCCACACCGCCGCGATGAGCTGCGCCCGGGTGAACACGACTCCTGGGTCCTGCGCCAGGGCAGCGAGGATGTCGAACTCGGTGCGGGTGAGCGCGACCGGTGTGCCGCGCACGGCGACCTCCCGTCCGTCGACATCGATGGACAGCTCCCCGAACGTCCGGGTCTGCCGACTCGCGGACGCTACGACCCGCGCGGTGGTCCGAGGACGCCGCAGCATCGCTTGGATGCGGGCCATCAGTTCGCGCGGGCTGAACGGCTTCGTCAGGTAGTCGTCTGCCCCGACGGACAGACCGATCAGGGTGTCGACTTCCTCGGTGCGCGCGGTGAGCATCACGACGTACGCGTCGGAGAAGGTTCGCAGCTGCCGGCACACCTCGACACCGTCGAGTCCGGGGAGGCCGAGGTCGAGCACCAGGATGTCGGGGTCGACCTGCCGCGCGAGGGTCACGGCCTCGGATCCGTCGCCGGTGATCGTCACGTCGAAGCCGTCGCGTTCGAGATACGAACCCACGAGCTTCGCCAACGACTCCTCGTCCTCGACGACCATGGCTCGCATCCGGCCGGTCGAGCTCGGGGCGGGTGTGGATCCGCCGGATGGTCCCGTCGGGCGAACAGAGGAAGGCATGGGATCCATCATCGTCACCCGCCGTGGTGCTGACGATGTGCCCGCACTTCTTGAGCAAATCTTCATGAGATCTCCACCGGAACCCGGGAGCGCACACGCGAGGGTGGATGCCATGAACAAGAAGGCTCTGGCCGCCGGTGCGATCGCGCTGGCAGTGGCATTCACGACGTCTGCGTGCAGTGATTCCAGTGGCAACGAAGCAACCACGGCGACCGCCACTTCGGCTCCGACATCCGCCGAGGCGAACTCCGCGCGGTTCGACCAGGACGATGTGATGTTCTCGCGCATGATGATCCCGCACCATGCGCAGGCCATCGAGATGAGCGACATGCTGCTGGCAAAGGACGGCATCCCGGAGCCGGTGAGGGCGCTGGCCGAGCAGATCAAGGCAGAGCAACAACCCGAGATCGAGCAGTTCGAGGCGTGGCTCGACGAGTGGGGCATGCCGCCCATGCACAGGGAGGACACTCCCCGGATGGACAGACTCGACATGCCCGGCATGCCGCACATGGACGACATGCCGCACATGGACGGGATGATGAGCGAGCAGGACATGCAGGCACTGTCCGACGCGCAGGGTGTCGACGCGGCCCGCCTGTATCTGGAGCAGATGATCGTCCACCACGAGGGAGCGATCGAGATGGCGCAGGACGAGATCGAGGACGGGCAGTACCCCGAGACCGTCGAGCTGGCCCGCACCATCGCCGACACCCAGCAGAAGGAAATCGACACGATGCGTCAGTTGTTGACCACTCTGTAGCCGATCCGCGTCGCGGGTTCGTCCCGCCGGCCGAGTCAGGAGCTGTCGATGTCCCAGCAGGTGCACGAACACACCCACGAGCACGCCGGCCACGATCGTCACGCGGGGCACGGCGCGCACGGCGAGATGTTCCGGCGACGGTTCTGGGTCAGCCTGATCCTGTCGGTACCGGTCGTCGTCTTCAGCCACATGGTCGCCGAACTCTTCGGTTATCACCTTCCGGATGTTCCGGGCGTCGAGTGGATCCCACCGGTGCTGGGCACCGTCATCTTCTTCTATGGCGGCGTGCCGTTCCTGACCGGCGGCTGGGCCGAACTACGTTCCCGCAAACCGGGATGATGCTGCTCATCGCCATGGCGATCACGGTCGCCTTCGTCGCGTCGTGGGCCACGACTCTCGAGGTCGGCGGTTTCGACCTGGACTTCTGGTGGGAACTGGCGCTGCTGATCGTCATCATGCTGCTCGGCCACTGGCTCGAGATGCGGGCGCTGGGTTCGGCCTCCGGGGCACTCGAAGCGCTGGCCGCGATGCTGCCCGACACCGCCGAGAAGGTCACCGACGACGGTGTGGTCGAGGTGCCGCTGCACGACGTGGCTCTCGACGACGTGGTGCTCGTGCGCGCGGGCGCACGTGTGCCCGCCGACGGCACGGTCATCGACGGCACCGCCGAGGTCGACGAGTCGATGGTCACCGGCGAATCCAAGACGGTCACCCGCGACGTCGGCGACACGGCGGTGGTCGCGGGCACCGTCGCCACCGACAGCGCGCTGCGGGTGCGGATCACGGCGGTGGGGGAGGACACCGCCTTGGCCGGTATCCAACGCATGGTCGCCGATGCCCAGGCATCCTCGTCCCGCGCGCAAGCGTTGGCGGATCGTGCCGCAGCCTTCCTCTTCTACTTCGCCGCGATCGCGGGTGCTCTCACCTTCCTCGTGTGGACGTTGCTCGGCAATCTCGACGAAGCCGTGGTCCGTACCGTCACCGTTCTCGTCATCGCCTGCCCTCACGCGTTAGGTTTGGCGATCCCGCTGGTGATCGCCATCTCGACCGAGCGCGCAGCTCGGGCGGGTGTGCTCGTCAAGGATCGGTTGGCGCTCGAACGCATGCGCACCGTCGACGCGGTGCTGTTCGACAAGACCGGCACCCTCACGCAGGGCAGGCACGAGGTCACCGGTGTCGTCGCGACGGCGGGAACGGACGAGGATCATCTGCTCGCCCTGGCAGCAGCGGTCGAAGCCGACAGCGAGCACCCGGTCGCGCGAGCCATCGTCGCCGCCGCCCATGCCCGCGTGCCGTCCGCCGAGCGAACGGCAGTGACGGACTTCCGCTCGTTGCCCGGCCGAGGCGTGCGTGGACTCGTCGACGGAGTGGAGGTGACGATCGGCGGACCGTCCATGCTGAGCTCCCTGCAACTGTCGGTGCCCGACGACGTCGCTGCTGTCACCGACGGATGGGTACGACGTGGCGCATCGGTGCTGCACGTCGCCTCCGACGGGCGGGTACTCGGGGCAGTGGCGCTCGAGGACACCGTGCGCGACGAATCCCGCCAGGCCGTCGACGCGCTGCATGCGCGCGGCGTGACGGTCGCGATGATCACCGGTGATGCCCAGCAGGTGGCCGACGCCGTAGCTGCCGATCTGGGCATCGACGAAGTGTTCGCCGAAGTGCTGCCGGAGAACAAGGACGCGAAGGTCGCTGAATTGCAGGAGCGCGGGCACACCGTCGCGATGGTCGGCGACGGCGTCAACGACGCGCCCTGCCTCGCGCGAGCCGACGTCGGTATCGCGATCGGAGCCGGCACGGACGTCGCGATCGAGTCGGCCGGCGTCGTCCTCGCCGCGAACGATCCGCGAGCGGTGCTGTCGATCGTCGAACTCTCGCACGCGAGTTACCGCAAGATGTGGCAGAACCTGCTGTGGGCAACCGGATACAACGTCGTCGCCGTTCCGTTGGCAGCCGGTGTGCTCGCTTTCGCCGGTGTCGCGATCTCGCCGGCCGTGGCTGCGGTGCTCATGTCGGCGTCGACGATCGTCGTTGCGCTCAACGCTCAGACGCTCCGGCGCCTCGATCTCGACCCCGAGCACGCTACCAACGAATGAGTTTCTCGATAACTCTCTTTTGTTGTCGCGCGCACGCAACAGTTCTGTGAGACGATCTCAATCGCATAACGTATCGGGGCCGCTACGGAGGACGCGGCTTCGATATACGGGGTTGTCGGCGTCCGAGTGCAGGGAGGTGCTCGAGCGTCGAAGCGTCTCGGGGAGGAGACACATTATGAGGTTCTTCCGTCATGACCACAGTTCGTCCCGCGGACTATGATGCTGTGCACAGCATTTCACGTGTCGATGCCGGTACCGCGCTCCGGCCGGTAATCGGATGTCCACCAGGTGGGGCTGGCAGAAGTCCTACGTCAACACTCTGTTCGTCACCGACGCTCTGGTCGTCGTGCTGGCTGTCGCGCTCGCGCATGTGGTGCGGTTCGGACAGGATTCGCTCGTCACCATGGACGGCGTCGGAACGCTGAGTTACACGCTGATCTCCGTTGCGCTCGGCGCCGCATGGATCGCGTTTCTTTCACTGTTCCGTACTCGCTCCAGACGGGTGATCGGCGCCGGTTTCGAGGAATATCAGCGTGTCGTTTCGGCGACGCTCAATCTTTTCGGCCTCGTAGCCATCGTGCGCTCATCTTCCGGATGGAGCTCGCCCGCGGTTATCTCGCCATCGCTCTGCCCGTCGGTCTCGCCGGTCTGCTGTTCTTCCGGTGGGTCTGGCGGAGGGCCGTCGCACGTCGGCGCCGGAAGGGTGAGTTCACGACGTCGGTGCTGGTAGTGGGCGGTGCTCGCGCAGTTCGTCACATGGCCAGCACGTTCCAGCGTCGTAGCGGTGAGGGTTATCGCGTGGTGGGTGTGTGCGTGCCGCGCTATTCCGGTGTGCCGGGCGAGAGCATCGATGTGGACGGACGGCAGATCCCGATCCACGGCGACGAGAACACCGTCGTCGAAGCGTTGCGTGCCTCGGGTGCCGATACCGTCGCGGTGACCGCCACCGAGACTCTCGGTCACGAGGGCATCCGCGACCTGCTGTGGCAGCTCGAACCCGAGCGCGCCGATCTGGTGGTCGCGACCGCGTCGTCGACGTCGCGGGTCCGCGCATCGAGATGCGCCCGGTGGCCGGCTTGCCGCTGATCCATGTGGAGAAGCCGAGCTATCACGGTGCGAAGCGCAGCGGGAAGCGTCTGTTCGACCTCGCGTTCTCGCTCGCCGCGCTGCTGTGCCTGGCACCGGTCTTCGCTGTCGTAGCGCTACTGATCAAGCTCGAGGACGGCGGCCCGATCTTCTACAGGTCCGAGCGCATCGGACTCGACGGAACTCCGTTCGGAATGATCAAGTTCCGCTCGATGGTGCAGAACGCCGACAAGCTGGTCGACCAATTGCTCGATCAGAACGAGGGCGCCGGCCTGCTCTTCAAGATGAAGGAGGACCCGCGCGTCACCCGTGTGGGCCGGGTCCTGCGTCGCTTCAGCCTCGACGAATTGCCGCAGTTCATCAACGTCGTGCGCGGCGAGATGAGCGTGGTGGGTCCGCGCCCGCCGCTGCGTCGCGAGGTGGAGAGCTACGACGGTCGGGTCAAGCGTCGTCTGCTGGTGCGTCCGGGTGTGACGGGCCTGTGGCAGGTCAGTGGCCGGTCGGACCTGTCGTGGGACGAGTCGGTGCGTCTGGACTTGTCGTACGTAGAGAACTGGTCCATGGTCTCCGACGTTCTGATCATCATGAAGACCGTGAAGGCGGTCGTCGCCAGCGAAGGCGCGTACTGATCTTCGGGCGAAACAGTCCTCGCCCCAAGATCAACTTCGCGGTAGTGTCTCAGGCTGTCGCCGTCCCCTGCACGGTGACATCGAACCCCGCCGGAAGGTTACTCGCATGGCCTTCCGGCGGGGCTTCTGTTGTCTGTGGGCACACTTCCTCTGGCCGGGGTAGGTCTATGTCTCGAGCGGCAGGGTGAATTCATCGGGTGATATCCGGCTCGTCAGGTTATGAAACACGAAGTTGGACCGTTGTCCGACTTGTGCAGTGGATTGTGTTCGTACTCCTCGGTTGGGTTGTCGTGTCGATCGCCGTGGCCGTGATCTTGGGGCGAATCATTCGGGCTCGTGACCAGCGCGAGGTCCCGCCACCGTTTCCCGAAGACGGTGATACGCGATGGGAGGATGCCGGTTGAGCCGGTGATAGCTGCCTCGACGGTCTTCGGGCATCCGGGGGCGTTTGCGAGGCGGGTCCGGCGGGAAGTCGACTGTCAACGAGATCTGCGTAGTTCGACGACTCCACCGATGTACAGGACGGTATTTCATGCCTGAGGAAGACGTACACACCACTAAGACCGATCAACTGAAGTTTCAGGATCCGACCACTCGCTACCCCTCCATCTCACCTCCCAAGCAGGATCAGCCGAGCCGGGACTCGACGCCGACATGGTGCCCAAGGCCGACATCGGCGAGTTCTCGTATCGAGCACGGGCCGGCTCGAAGGACGTAAGGCACTGATCACCGGTGGAGATTCGGGCATCGGCGCCGCTACGGCCATCGCGTTCGCGCGAGAGGGCGCCGACGTCGCGATCTCGTACCTGCCGGATGAGGAGCCCGACGCGAAGAACGTCGCCCGCATCATCAGCGAGAGCGGCCGTAAGGCAGTCACTCTCCCGGGTGATCTGACGGATGCCTCGTTCTGCTCCGAGGTCGTGAACCAGGCGGTCGAACAGCTCGGCGGGTTGGACATCCTGGTCAACAATGCCGGCAAGCAGATCGCGGTCGAGGGACTCGACGACCTGCCCGACGATCAGCTCGAGCAGACCTTCCAGGTGAACATCCTCGCGATGTTCCGCACCACGCGTGCGGCATTGAAGCACCTGCAGCCGGGTTCGACGATCATCAACACCACGTCGATTGTGGCGTACCAGCCGTCGCCGGCGTTGATCGACTACTCGTCGACGAAGGCCGCGATCAACAACTTCACGAAGAACATGGCGACCCAACTGGCGGAGAAGGCATCCGCGTGAACGCGGTTGCGCCCGGACCGATCTGGACGCCGTTGCAGCCGTCGGATGGTCAGCCGAAGGAAGAGCTACCCGAGTTCGGCAGAACACACCACTCGGACGTGCGGGGCAGCCGACCGAGTTGGCGCCCGCCTACGTGTTCTTGGCGTCGCCTGAGTCCAGTTATGTAGTGGGCGCGACGATCCACGTCAACGGTGGGATGCCGTCGCCGTAGAGTGGCCCGGAACGGATCGTGCGCGTCGGTGGATCTGCACCGACGCGCACGACTCGTTCTGGAGTATCAGACCGCGCTGCGTAGAACCTGCCCCGTAAGGATGCGTTACGGGGCGGGTAGCGCGTCGAGTTGCCGGTCGCAGTGCTACAAGGAAAGCTCACACAACATGCAGCTTCGAATCGCCTCCTGTGTAGCGGGGGTCATCCTGGTCACTGCCAGCCTGCTCGGGCTCATTCTCTCCACCGAGACCCTGTGGTGGTGGGGACTAGCGATCGGGTCGACGTGGGTCGTGCTTGGAGCGACGGGCTGGCTGATGGAGTCCTGACGCGTATGGAGGACGACACCACTACAAGCGCGATCAGCACCCATGTCATCGAGTTCACAACGCCGATCGACAGCGGTCGCTCCGCGATACCGAGGATGCACACCGACAGGAGTACAGGCGCGACGAGGAACTTGCGGCTCCGATCACCGATGGCGAGCATGCTGAGGAACCCGATCAAGAAAATCACGCACGCTACAACGCCGCCGAGTAGCAGCATTTCAACCCATTGATTGTGAGTGGAGTACGCGGCTGCCGCGCCGAACTCACCATCTTGATAGAAGCGATTCCATGAGGTCAGTCCGGCACCGATAAACGGCGTCTCTTCGAATTGTTCGAGGGCGAGTCGCCAGAGATATCCTCGCCCGGTAGCGAACCTGTCCTCCGTGACCGTGAACGGGAGGATCAGTGCGACGACGATCGCGACGATCGTTCCGAGGGTCAGCACCGGTAGGTTTCGTCCGCGGGCTCCGTCGCCTTCTGCCGCAGGCTGGGTGATGATCAGCGCAACCAGGGTCACTCCGGCGGCGGCCATGGCGGTGCGGCTACCGCTCGCAGCGAGGTTCAGCGCCAAGTACAGGACCATCCACAGTCGGACCTTGCCAGTGAATGCAAGCCATACGAACGGCAGCCCTGCAGCGGTGATCAAACCGACCGTGTTCCCGTGCGTCGATGCCCCTGTGTAGATCTCTCCGATTACGGAGCACTTCGCGCTGCACTCCATGAACACTCGCTCTGGACGTACAACGGCGAGGAGCCCACCCACGACGGCGAAGGAAAGCGCGAAGACCGCGCCGCCGGTGATCGCCCCACGGCGGGATGGCGCTGCGAACGTTGCGGCCGCGAGCAGGATTAGCAGAACCGCGGGTTGGCCTGTCGCGAAGTTGACCCATCCGGCCGGCTCGATCGACATGGCGACGATCAAGGTGAGCATTGCGGCGACCCCGAAGACCGACACCGTCCGCGTCGCAGGTTCTCGGATCCCCCTCCAGAGCATGGCGAGAGCGATGAGAACAACGACGGCATTGGAGGCCATTACTGCAATCTCCGGCGGTCTCGCCGAGACCTCCGTCAGCTCTCCCCACAAATTGCGCCGATATCCAGTCTCCGTCGTAAGGCGGGTGTACAAGAACGGGAGCTGCGAGGACCAGCCGAGGACGAATACAAATGTCGCACCCATGTCCCACGGCAGTGCCCCCCGCGTGAACTGCTACGGAGGAGCACCGCCGTGAATAGGGCGGATGCAGCCAGAATCGCAATGATCACCCGCCCACAATACGGTGGGTGAACATCTCCGGCAGCGCATCACATTCATGCACTGAGCGTGCAAATTTTCCGCGCGACGACTACGCGGTGGTCAGTTTGAAGTCGTCCCACCGGCCCGTGATATCCGCGACACCGGGCGCGATATGCACCGACGTGGTGATGCTGTCGTCCGTCACGGACTCCACCAGCTGCCCGTTCTTGAACAGGGACAGCGTCGAACCCGACGCCCTGAACTTCACCACATCGCCGGCCGCGAACGTCCCCGTCGGGAAGTTCGAACTCAGCTACGTGTTTGTTCCCCCTGCGGTCTTGTTGATCGATCCACCGCCCTGCGGAGAAATCAGGACTCGGTAGAAGTTGTTGGAGTCCACCCGCCGCAGAAGGATCTGCAGGTTCGATGTACCGAGCGCACCGATCTTCGCCTCGACCGCCTGGTCCGCGTCGGTGTGCGGCATCAGGCAGTACACCGTGCCGGCTGCGGTAGTGCCGAGCTGGTTGCCGATGATGCTGATCGAACCCTGCGGACTCCACGATTTTCCGCTGCCGCCGTACGCGTAGTCGGGGGATCCCACTGCGCCGTCTGCGCGGTTGAACGAGTCCGACGCGATGACCGTCACCGGCACCGCCGCGGTCGGGGTGACCTCGTTCGACGACGCCGACCGGGGGCGACCAGTTGTTGCCCGCGTCCCCGGCCGAGACCTGGAACCGCACCGGGACGCCGTTCGGGACGGTGACCGTGATCGGGCTGCCCGCGCCGGTCGCGATAGGCGTGGTGTAGGCGTCGGCGTTCGAGTACACCCGATACTGGGTGACCGCGACATTGTCCGTCGCACCGGAGAACGTGATCGTCGCCTGCCCGTCACCGGCGGTCGCGGTGACCGAGGTCGGAGCCGTCGGAGGTGTAGTGTCCGCAGACCCGGTCACGGTGGCCGAGACGACAGCGGACGGATCGGACGGGCCGATCGCGTTGATCGCGGTGACCCGGAACTCCCACGACCCAGCCGTCAGACCCGAGACCGGGATGCTCGTCGCCGTGGAGATCCCGTCGAAGTGGGTGAACCACCGGGTCGTGCCTGCCTGCCGGAACTGCACCACGTAGTCGGTGATCGCCGAACCGCCGTTGTTCGGTACGGTGACGTTGATCGTCGCCGACCCCGCACTGCCGGTCGCGGTGATCGCCGGGGCCGCCGGCGGGGTGCTGCCCGCATAGGTGGCCCAGCCGCGGGCGACGAGCTGCTTGGCGATGAGCTTGCCGACCACCGCGTAGCCAGTCGCGTTCGGATGCGTGTCGGCTTCGGACTTGAGAATGCCGAGCGGAGTGGTGTCGTGGTTGATCTTCGAGATGTCGTCGGCATTCGGGACCAGCCCACCGACCTGCATGCCGATGTCGATGAAGTCGCGGCGCAGATCGTAGAAGTTGTTCGGCCACTTCGCGGCGCGCTCGCTGTTGATCGCCAGTATCTTGTTCCGTCGGGCCAGCGGGCCGCCGGTCGCGTTGTCCCCGTCGGTAGGGAAGGTGAACTCGCCGACGATCAGGTACCGCTTCACGACCGGGGTCAGGGTGCCGATCATCGCCTCGATGTCGCGCATCACCGACCGCATCGTCGCGTCGACGGTGTAGAGGTTGTTCTGCGCGCACATGATGACGGTGGTCTTGTCCTCGTGCGCATCGCCGGTGACCAGGAACGGGGTGTTCGGCAGCACCGTCACCGCATCACCGGCAGAGGTGCGGGTGAACGTCCACACCGGATTACTGCCCTGCGCCTGCAACGTCTCGGTGAGCGTGCCCGCTACCCCGGCGAGGGTGCCGGGGTAGGTGTACGACGAGGACCCGTTGGTGCGGTAATCCCCCGACGGCTGGATCGCCGTCACCGACACCGCAGTCGTATCGGCCGGGATCTGATTCCCGGCGAGAGTGAGCAGTGGGATGATGCCACCGGTTCGGATCGCGACCTCGGTGGAGGTCTGCCCGCCGATGCCGAGGTTGCGGACAGTCACGCCGAGGACATCGGCGATGGCTGCCTCGAGGAGTCCGTTATCGCTGTAGATCCACGAGTGCCCCTTGCAGGTGATCGTGGGCGACGGGGTGAGTGGACGGCTGCCGTCCCAACGTGCCGGGCCGGAGTCGAGCACCACCGTGCCGCCGGGGTCTGCCGCCGCTGCTAGGGCAGCAGATGTCGCGATGTCGGTGATGGCCGTGCTGCCTCGATCGCTGCGTCGACGACCGGCTGCACCGTGTCCGGCGTGACGTAGTCCCTGACCGGGGCATAAGTGTCGATATGGCTCGTACCAGTGCGCTCATTCGGGGGAGTCTGCGCACTGGCAGCGTGAGGTTTGTCGTCGGCCGAACCCTGCAACCGGCGTTAGGACAGCTGAAGTCAGACTCGACAATCATCGACACCCTGTCGTACCAAACTGTCACGGCAATCGAGCTAAGTAAGGGCGGCCATCTACGTCAATGGACAGATGCCGTCTCGAAGGGCGAGTCGCAACAAACGAATCGTGCGCGTCGGTGGATGTTACCCGACGCGCACGACTCGTTCCTAACGATCAGACCGCGCTGCGTACAACCCGTCTGTGGGTGCGTCCCCTGGCCGCTGAAATCGGCACAACCGAAGCAACGTCGGCGGAAGATTCCGCGAGCGCTGCCAGGATCTGCTCGGGTCCGGCGCATGTGCTTGCGCACGTGATCCCTCGAGCGCGGAGCTTCTGAAGAGTGAGTGCTTCGGCGGCGGTGCAGTAGCCGTCGAGGATGTCCTCGGTGAGGATCGCGTAGTCCACCTCGCCTTCGAAAGCGGGGGTGGTCTCGATGCCTGCAAGATCGAGTCGCTCCTGCAGCTCAGTCCACCGGTCGAGTGCGACAGCGCTGGAGGGAGTGCCGAGGAAAAGTACCCGTGCCGGTCGGTCGGAAAGCGGGGATGTCGTCACAGGCTGCTCCAGGGTGCGAGTAGGTCAGGTGAAACCGAATTGCCACTCCCGGTAGGGAGTTACACCTTCACCTCTGAAATGTGGTGTTTCACACTGTGTACAGGACTCGTTCACCCTCCGCTACCCGGGCAACTATCAGGAAACATGAATGTGACAGAAGTGGTTACGATTCCGCCCGGGCACCTGGGACTTTCGTCCCGAAATTCTGGTCCAAACACGCGAAAGCGACCAATCGTCCTCGAAGCGTCGGGCCGGCGTCGGCTACGACCTATGGAGAGGCCCGAGCACGACCGCGCCGGGACCGATCCCGAGCGGTAGCGCAGCAAGAACCTCGATCACCGACCAGGCAGTGATCGAAGACGTCCGTCCACTCGACGCCGGTCGATCGCGTTCTCGAACGTCAACTCGTACCGGCCGAGCGATGACTCCCACTCGACGACGTGGCGTGTACTGGTGGCATCCGGGTCGGCAACGACCACCACCTCGACCCGATCGAGCCCGAGCGTCGCGAGCGCGAGGGCCACCGACGAATTCGAGGTTCGAGGGAAAGTCAGCGCTGCTTCCCTGGACGATCCTCGGAACACCTCCCGTTCGACCTCCAGACTTTCTTCGATCCCGAGAGCACTGGGTCGCTTGATCGTCGTGTGGGTCAGGCGGGCGTCAACTGTTCCTGCTCGTGTCGCTGCGGCCAGAACATCGAAACCGCCGATCGCACCCGTCGGGAGCAGTACACGGCCTGGTCCGGAGCCGAACGATTCCACCTCGAAGTTGCGCTCGGCGAAGACGCCACACGAACAGACGATGATGTCCTTACCACGCTTCACCACTTCGGGCAGCACTGTCCGGGCTGCATCGACCGTGGCAGCTTCGACCACGATGTCAGCAGCGTCGAACGCAGCAGCGGCTTCCTCAGGGCTGCTTCGTGAGTTCAACACGGCCGTGAGGCTTACGTCCGGCACCGAGCCGGCATGCAGAGCGTCGATCACCGTCTGTCCGATCGCGCCGGTCCCAACTACGCACACTGCTATCGGATGACGCTGGATCTTCTCGGGTGCCAGTTGCCTCACATCCTCCGCGGCATACCGCCGCTCGTCTCCACGAAATACGGGCTCATGGTACCGAGAGAAGGAATCGGCGATGTCCGATTCGCGACACCGCAGTGTCTCGCGCAGAACCGTCCAATGAATCGGAATATGTTGCTATGAGGCAACTACGGCGCCGATGCACCGCCGACGGCGGCAAGCGCGCTCACGCTGCCAAGGGCATCGTCTCCCGGGGAGGAGTGGTAATCCTGTGCGACGCCACTTGGCGGCATGGACACCGCACTGCACGTCCGAGTTCGTCGTCGGGCAACCAGCCGTACTCATCGCACCGACCGCATCGTGGCGGGAGTTTCGGACGGGGTGGTTGCAGCGACTGCCAGATCGGGATCCAGGCCGCTGCGGAGCGAGCTGGTCCCACGGTCGATGACGTTCGAGCGCGGCACGGACGAGAGCATCTACGCCGTGAGTGTCGATCGATTGCTCGACGAGGGTGCGCTTCGCCGGCGTCAGGGTGTCGAACCGTGCAGACAGGCCAGCTCGGCGGCACGCCGTGGCCAATCGGTCGATGGGAAATGGCTGCTGCTCACAAGTTGCATCGTGGGTGCGTTTTGTCGGGTGGGGAAGTGCAGCAGGTTCATCTCTTGGTTCAAGAACGGTTCGGGTGACCGGGGTGTCACCCCGGTCGGTCGTTCCTGTCACCCCGCGGCGCTTCGTCTTGTCACCTCGTTCAGAGCTGCGGGGTGACGACGTGTCACCCCGCTTTATCGACAGGTTGTACAGGACGGGGCGACGGTCTTCGCGAGGAATCGTCGCCGCAATCCGCTCTTGATCGCCTTTGGCAATGAGGCCGAGAGCGGCGAGCGCCTTCAGGCAACGCTGCACCTGGCGTTCGCTGATGCGGGCGTACCCGGCGAGCGTCCGCACGGAGGGATACGCGTCCGCACCATGTCGGGACGCATGATTGGCCAGGCCGAGTAGCACCACTGTCAGGGCCGGTGCCGAGGGCATACCGGGAGGAGTGGGGTACGGAATGTCGGCGCGTTCGAGCGCCAGGTGATCGCTTCGATGCTCACTGGACCACCTGCGAATGGGTATGCTGATGCATGTTCGACTCCTCTTCAGTCGGACATCCGGCCCGTCGCGATGCCAGTCGCGGCGGGCCATCTGTTTTGAGTTGTTCGCACACCCGTTCGGGTGTGGTTGCTCATCTTGGCATCGGGACCGAAGGGTCGTCAACGGTCTCCGCCATGGACGACGCGTCTCAGGAAGGCGCAGATTGTCCCTCGTTCGGATGAAAGATGTGAGCGATTTAAAAAAATGACGTAACGGAAGAATCGGGCACCGCGAAGATGCAGTGTCAGTGCATCTCCGATTGGGGTTCCATGAGTGAGCGTCCATTGGTCGACCACGCGGCCGATACGATCCAGTTCCGGCGCGTCGATGACCGTACGTTACGCCGCCACGCCCGTGCGTCTGTCGAGCTCGGGGTCGACGGTGAGGACCGGTTGCGATCGTCGGCCGGTCGCCCAGCTACGAAGCGGGTTGTGTTCAAGGAAAGGAACGGCCCTGATTTGTGGCTGATCACCGCGCTCGTGGCGTTGGTAGCAGCGGTTGCGTTGTTTGTCGGAGGCGTGGCGGTGAATCAAGCCCGTGATTCGACCCCGACGTATCAGTCGGTCTATGTCCCGGAGAACGTACTGGGCGGATCGCAGAAGTAGCTGCACCGACGCGAAACGCAGTGAGGCCCGCTGGCAGAGGGGAGGAGCCAGCGGGCCTCAGGTGCAGCCGATTCCCGGGGAGGGGAAACGGATGTTGCGGGGAGGCAACACACTTGAGAGTTTAACCAGAGTCCGTGCCATGAGGCACATCGAAGTGGGGACTTAAGTCCACCGATGTGACTTGATCGCCCCTTGTTCAGTTGGCGCCGGAAGTCTCCAGATTCAGCCGCTCTTGAAGCCACTTCCGGAGTCCATCGCCGTACTCCTCGCTGTCGAGTGCCGCATCGACTGCTGCGCGGAGGTAACCACCCGGGTTACCGAGATCATGGCGGGTGCCTCGATGTACGACGACGTGGACTGGATGACCTTCTTCGATCAGCAGCGCAATCGCGTCGGTCAGTTGGAGTTCTCCCCCGGCCCCAGGCTTGATCCGACGTAGGGCATCAAAGATCTCGCGGTCCAACAAGTACCGGCCAGCGGCAGCAAGTGTGGACGGGGCATCGGCAAGCGCCGGCTTTTCAACCATGCCGCGAACTCGCAGAACATCCGGATTTGCGACGTTGGGTACTTCCTCGACCTCGAATACGCCGTACGAGCTCACTTGGCTTTTCGGAACGTCGATGGCGCATAGCACGGTTCCCCCACGCTTGGCTCGGACACGAGCCATCGTTTCGAGGATGCCGCTCGGTTGCACGAGGTCGTCTGGCAGAAGAACTGCGATCGCATCTTCGTCCGGATCCAGCACGGCTTCCGCGCAGCCGACAGCATGACCCAGACCGAGTGGCTTCTCTTGGACAACCGATTCAACCGTGAGCAGACTGGGCGCCCGGCGCACTTTCTCGAGCAGCTTGAGCTTGCCCTTCGTCTTCAGGTGTTCCTCAAGGTCGAAGTCGTCGACGAAGTGCGCTACAACTCCGTCCTTTCCGGGGGACGTCACGATGAGGAGTCGACAGGCGCCAGATTGGGCAGCTTCCGTCGCGACAAGTTCTATGCCAGGTGTATCGACTACGGGTAGTAACTCTTTGGGTACCGTCTTTGTCGCCGGGAGGAACCGAGTGCCCATACCCGCTGCTGGTACGACGGCAGTGCGGAACACTTCGTGGAATTGTGATCTCGGATGCAAAGTCTCCCCTGTCTCCTAGCTGAGCGCAGCAGACGAATAGCTGTAAGCTTCGCAAGAATGTCCCAAGAAGGGCCTGTAAATCTCTGCAGTCAGCCTTCAGCACGAGCGAACGAGCGTCTGTGAGATGGGAGTCTACGGGCCACCTGGCCGGCACGCATATCGACCACAGGCTCATCGCGGGCAGGACTAATGCGCCTCTGCGAGGCGGATGCCCTACATTGAGCAGCTCGATCTGACCGTGACACGATCATCGCGGAGGGACTCGGGGTGCCGACCATCGGTCAACTGGTGATCGGCCTCCCTAGCCTTTCAGCTACTCTGGCCCCCACCTCTGGAACCCCCCGCTTAAACGTGTCCTTCATCACTAAGAACTTAGACGGTCCTGAAATTCGGGTTCTGCAGTCGGCGCCCGGCCTCGTTACGGCCCGATGAGCTGTACCTTCTCCGATCTGGTTCAATGCACGCACGAGCTTGGTTAGAAGCCTTTGCGGAGCATCCGGGGTGTGCCCGCACCCCCAGGAGATGCAAAATCTCGCTGAATGCTCGAATATAGATGCCTGAAGACGGGTGGGTCGATCGCTCTGCGTGTGCCTGGGGAGGAACTCACAGAGCGGTGGCCATACGGAAGGCTGCGACCACCCGGCACTGTTTGGTTCGGGGAGGAGCCGGAATGACGTCAGGTCGACCATCACGCGTACGTACCTCTAGCTGTCGAAGCGAGTACGGCCTACCCCGCCTGTTCGCCACGGGCGGAGATCTGCCCGCCGCGGCATCGACGTCGCGGCCTCATCTCGGTGAGCAAAGGTTTCGTCCTGCGTGTGCTGTTCATGCCGCGCCGCCTTACACCGATCCGCAAGTCTGACCGAGTACTACGTTCTGGGAGCGCAGCAAATTGAGCAGTCGTATAGCCGTATTTGGAACCGGGTATCTGGGGGCAACCCATGCAGCCTGCATGGCGGAACTCGGTCACGACGTCGTCGGCGTAGATGTGGACGCGGCAAAAATCTCCAAGTTGGAGGCGGGCGAGGTTCCCTTTTATGAGCCCGGTCTTGAAGAAGTCCTGAAGCGCAATCTTGCGTCGGGGCGCCTCCGTTTTACGTCTTCTTACAAGGACGCCGCCGAACATGCAGATGTGCACTTCATCGGGGTAGGCACGCCCCAAAAGAAGGGTGAGTACGCAGCCGATCTGACGTATGTAGACGCTGTGGTCGAACAACTCGCGCCTCTGCTTGCTAAGCCAGCAGTGATATACGGAAAGTCTACTGTTCCGGTTGGTACTGCTCAGCGACTGGGCGAACTCGCACGTCGACTCGCACCCGCAGGCGACGAGGTCGAGGTAGCTTGGAACCCCGAGTTCTTGCGGGAAGGATACGCGGTTGAGGACACGCTGCACCCTGACCGCCTAGTCCTTGGAGTCGATCCCAAACGACCTGGACGTGCGGAATCAGTTGCACGTGAGGTGTACGCCCAGCTTCTTGACGAGGAAATCCCCTTCCTCGTTACAGATCTCCCGACTGCCGAACTGGTCAAGACCGCGGCAAACGCGTTTCTCGCTACAAAAATTTCCTTCATCAATGCAATGGCTGAGGTATGTGACGCCGCAGGAGCAGATGTAGCTGTCCTAGCCGACGCGATCGGTCGAGACGCGCGAATCGGACGACGGTTCCTCAACGCAGGCATCGGATTTGGTGGCGGGTGTCTTCCGAAAGACATTCGGGCGTTCATGGCACGTGCTGGCGAGTTGGGAGCCGACCAGGCGCTCACTTTCCTTCGCGAAGTCGACAACATCAATATGCGACGTCGTACCCAGATGGTCGAACACGCACGAGAGGCTGTAGGCGGCTCCCTCTTGGGAACACGAGTGGCCGTCCTTGGAGCCGCATTCAAGCCGGACTCCGATGACGTGCGAGACTCCCCAGCGCTGAACGTCGCCGGCCAGATCCAGTTGCAAGGCGCGGCCGTTACAGTTTACGACCCGCGTGCCATCGAGAACTCCAGAGCACTTTTTCCGACGCTGAATTATGCAACAAGCGCAGTAGACGCATGTGCAGGTGCGGACGTGGTGTTGGTCCTCACCGAGTGGAAAGAGTTCCGGGAAATCGATCCGGACTTGCTGGCGAAGCAGGTTCGAGAGAAGCGCGTACTGGATGGACGAAACTGTTTGAATCCAGTTCGTTGGAGGACAGCAGGCTGGGACTATCGAGGCGTTGGCGCCCGTAGAATTCGTGGATTACACCCTCGGTTACAAACAGCCAACTCCCAGCAGCATCTAGGAGCCGACGTGAGCGTGGTACGCACCCTCAAAATCCAACTAATCAAACGGCTCAAGGGTGGTGACGTCGCAGCACGCGCCCTTGGCATGAAAGTCGGCGCCGATTGCAGGATCCTCTCACTCGAGGCCGGTTCGGAACCGTGGCTCGTGTCGATTGGTGACAGAGTGACTGTGAGCAGCGGTGTCCAGTTTCTCACGCATGATGGATCAGGCTGGCTTTACCGAGACGAACGTGGACGCCGGTACCGGTACGCAAGGATATCGGTTGGTAGCGACGTCTTCATCGGCAATCGCAGCATCATAATGCCGGGAGTAAAAGTTGGCGACAGAAGTGTCATCGGCGCTGGCTCGGTAGTTACCAAGTCTGTTCCCTCTGGATCTGTGGTTGCGGGTAATCCGGCGCGTTTCATCACTACGTATGACGAACTTATGTCACGAATTTCAAAGTGGCCTAGTCAGGCCGATGTCCACGGCTTGGACATTCGTGAACGGTCAGAGCGTGCACTGGACCGTGAGTTCCTTCCGTACTTGCAGAGCATGCGCGTAGGTCCGCCCGAGCACCCCGTTAGTTGACATACTGCGTGATAGGAGAACTGTGAAAGCAATCGTCACCGGTGCAGCCGGCTTTATTGGTCACACCCTAGTGAAGCGTCTACTAGATGAAGGCTATGACGTAGTCGGCGTGGACTGCTTTACTGACTATTACAACACTGATATTAAACGTCGAAATATTGATACAATTATCGATAAGAACAACAAATTTAATCTGGTGGAGGCAGACCTTCGGACCGTTGATCTAGGCGCTCTACTGTCCGATGCGGAGGTCATATTTCATCAATCGGGTCAGCCTGGTGTAAGGAAGTCTTGGGGTAATGACTTTCTGCATTATACAGAGATGAACATAAATGCAACGCAGCGTTTGCTTGAAGCTGCGCGGGCAGCGAAGAATCTAAAGCGACTCGTGTACGCATCGTCTTCGTCGGTCTATGGAGACGCGGAAACTTATCCAACAAAGGAAACGGATCTTCCGCGTCCTGTGAGTCCTTATGGGGTCAGCAAACTGGCGGCTGAACATTTATGCTCGTTGTACGCAAAGAATTTTGGGATTCCGATCACTTCGCTTCGATACTTCACAGTATACGGGCCGAGTCAACGGCCGGATATGGCGTTCACGCGATTTCTTCGTGCGGCAATCGATCGTTCTACCATCTCAATCTTCGGGGACGGCACCCAGGTTCGAGATTTCACCTACGTGGACGACATTGTAAACGCTAATCTGATGTGCTCGCAATCGGCAGAGGCTCCGGGATCAATTTACAATGTCGCCGGAGGTTCAAACGCTTCGGTTAACGACGTCCTTAAGGTGATCGAGGAAATTACAGGATCCCCATTGAATGTCGAGTACGTAACCTCCGTGGTCGGCGATGTAAAGCGTACTGGTGGTGATATTACGTCGATATCATCCTCAGTGGGGTGGGAGCCGAACGTCAACCTACGAAGTGGACTTGAGCGTCATTGGGAATGGGCGCAGAGCGTCTACCGAGCCTAGGACAACCCGTCATCACCGCTAAAGGACCATTATGGAAGACCAGCTTCCTTGCATATCTATCGTCACCGTTGTCAGAAATAACCTTCAAGGACTAATTACCACCGCCGAGAGTATTCAGCGCCAAACTTATAAAAAAATCGAACACGTCATCGTCGATGGAGCCTCGACCGACGGGACGCTCGACTGGCTCGCTGCTTACAAGCCGAACTACCGGGTCTCGTTCATTAGCGAGCCGGACAACGGAATCTACGACGCGATGAATAAGGGCACGACCCTCGCCTCGGGCGACATCGTTCAGTTCCTGAACGGTGGCGATGAGCTCGCAGCTGGTTCTGTTCTCAATATTGTGGCACAAAGTTACCGTGAAAGTCGCTGGGACTGGGCGTATGGACAAATCCGATACGTTAACGGCAAGTATGAACGAATTCGGGAATATAGCTTTTCTCCGTTTTCGTTGAAAAAGCTTTCGATGGGACTGGCGTTCACTCCCCACCCTGCCACGTTTGTAAAAAGGTCGAGAATTGAAACGATGGGCGGATTCCGGTCCGACTTTGGCTTCTCTGCGGACCAAGAGATGGCCGTACGGCTGGGGAAGCAGGGCTCGCCAAATGTCATTGATACGGTAATTACCAACTATCTGATCGAAGGTGCGCATGGTGCGAGCAAGCCGGCGGATACCGCTCGGCGCTATGCCCGGATACGCCAGGCAAATGGGCTGCTGGTCGGAGGTTCGCGTGTACTAGATGCTGGCTTTACAATTGCGCTTGCGACGTTCTGGACAGCCCGGGCCCAAGCAGGCCGATTGCGGCAGTATACGAACCGATAAAAATCGGCAATCCCCGTACGTGCGGACACCAAGCAAGAACCAGGAGTCGGACAAGCTAATGGTAACAAGATGGAATCCGATCCGAAGTAAAGCCGACTACCGTCGATTCTTGGACGAAGACCTGAAGGCGCACAACCTCAAGCGCTGGGGAGTCACCTCGCCGCTTCGTAAGCCTGAGGTCTACTACCAACGATTGATGCGACGGGTTGAGTATCTAAACTCAAAGAGCGGTCCCCTCAATCGACTCTTTTTGTTCTACGCCCGCTATCGCCTCCAGCGATTTTCAATTCGGACCGGAATTTCCTTCCCCCCGGGTGTATCCGACATGGGGCTGTCGATTGCGCACTACGGAAGTATCGTCGTCAACGCCAAAGCGCGAATCGGAAAGTACTGTCGGATCCATTCTGCGACAAATATTGGAACTGCAGGTGGAGGAGTCCCGACGATCGGTGACTATGTTTACATCGGTCCCGGCGCCGTCATCTACGGTGACATCACAGTGGGGGACCGTGCGGTAATTGGAGCTAACGCTGTCGTGAATCGGGATGTTCCATCTGGTGTTACGGTCGCTGGGGTTCCCGCGCGGGTGATCGCTGAGCGGGATTCGTCCTACATCGTGCCGATCTGGTTTCCTAACCACCGCGGCCGCAGCAGTGAACTGCGAGCGCAGAACATCTCTCAAACCGTGGATGAAAGCACAGCATCATGAGAGTCGCCATACTCGTCCCAAGTCTCGGCGGTGGGGGCGCCGAGTTCGTCGCTCGCGAATGGGCCAGGTGGTTAAACGCTTCGGGAGTCGACATACGACTTGTTGTGTGTGGGCCCGTCGACCCTCTGCTCCGTCCTGAGGGAGTTCAGGTGCACTCCATTCTTGACAAGGGGTTCATCCGCCGACTTCTCGCGGTCCGTCGATATGCGGCGTCCTCGCGTCTCGATATCATTCTAGGATTGATGCCATACTTCAATTTATTGGCGTTAATTTCGCAGGTTGGCAGAATCCGTGGGCGTGCACGTGTTGTGATCAGCGGTCGCAATGTCGAAGTTCCTCTACGCAAGATTTTCGGATTCAAGTTCCGTGCTATTCAGGCAATCGCAAAGATCTGCTACCCCTTTGCCGATGCTATATCGCGATTTCTCATACGGTTGCAGCAGAGGCGGCAGCTTTATACCGGATAGAACCAAAAAACATCTATGTAGTGCCGAATCCCGCCACAGCGAAGGTGGACGTGCGATCCGCGCACTCAAGCATTAAACGTTCGAGAGATACGTTAGCTTCTCAAAATGCGCTCAACCTTGTCGTCCCTGCCCGACTAGTTGAGCAGAAGCGGCCTCATATAGCCGTTCTGGTTGCTTCCGAACTTGGCAAGAATGTCGAGCACGTCGAAGTTCATTTCTTCGGCGTCGGGCCCTTGGAATCAGAAATTCAACAGCTCGCACAGGTTTGTTCGGTATCAGTCAAGTTTCATGGGTGGGTAGAAGCCTGGTTCGAAGAATGTCCACCAAATTCTGTCGTATTATTGGCGTCTCTGGCAGAGGGGTTTGGCAATGTCCTTGTCGAAGCCGCGTCGGTGGGAATTCCTTCCGTCGTGTCTTCGCGTTGCCTGGGTTCTTCTGACGCAATTGTCCCGGGTTTGACCGGAGAGCTTTGCGCAGGCGACTCTGTGAATGACTACGCGGAGGCGGTTTTGGCAGCTGCTGACCTCACTATGAGCGGGGCGGAGTCTGCATGGCTTTCGAGATTTACCTTGGAGTCTAGCGGAAACCGCGTACTCCGGGTGCTTCGCGACGTGTACAACAATGGTGAGAGAACCGAAATCGTCCCTCTTACGGTCGAGTTGGCGGACCGGAGTGAGTAATTCACCAGTTCGATTGCCAAACGCACAATCTCCAATTCTGAGCGTTCGAAGGTTAGGTGATACTCGATGAACAGCGACAATAATGCCATAATTGACGACAGTTATGTCCGGGTGGGAAAAGTTCCCTTTATCGCGACCACCGCAGACAAAGCGTGCGGTGACGTAATTCGATGGGGTTTAGAGCGTAAGTCGATATCGGTTCGCTTATCGAACGCTTATTGTGTGGCAGTGGCGTCAAATGACCGGTCCTACGCGAGGTGTTGAACGACGAAGGAGTCAATTTCCCGGATGGTCGACCGGTGGTATGGGCAATGAAAGCAAGATCGCGCGGTAGCGTTATCGCGGGTCATGTCCGTGGACCGTCGCTGTTCCGCAATGTTCTCGATCGGGGCCGCTCTAACGATCTGAAGCACTTTTTTCTTGGTGCAACCGACGAGACTTTGGAAGACCTTTACAGAGCGGCCTGTAATCAGTATCCAGGAATTGCTATCGCGGGCATGTATTCTCCCCAGTTTGCCCGTGGATTCTTCATTTCTAGACGATGTGTCGAAGCGGGTTAACGCTGCCGACCCCGATATTGTATGGGTGGCGCTAGGGACTCCCAAACAAGATTTTTGTACGGCCGCATTATGCAAAATGGTTCAACGTCCGTGCGTGGGTGTCGGTGCAGCATTTGATTTTGTTGCGGGGACTATTTCGGAGGCGCCGGCATTTTTTCAGAAGTTCGGCATTGAGTGGATATACCGTTTCGCCTCTGAGCCGCGCAGGTTATGGAAGCGGTACGTGTTCGGCAACTTCACCTTTATTCGTTCTGCGTTGACTGAATCGGGTAACTGACTGCGTATGAACAGTATCGGTAGCGGGCCGCTTGCGCGTATCGTGAAGTCCGCAGGTGCGCGCGCTTTCGTACTGCCTTATCGGGCGGCGCTGCGCTCCTTATTACGCGACTGATAACCTCCGAATATGGTCCGGAAGCGTATGCTGTATTCTCTCTTGCGGCTGCATTGCCATTTCTTATTCCGATGATGGATCTTGGGATTGGGTCGGCTGTGACTAATGCCGCAGCGGGGTTGCCCGGTCATCCCGGCTCTTTTAATTCCGTGCTCCGAAAAGCCCAACGGATTTTGATGTCGGTGGGCGCGTCACTTGGCGCCGCGAGTCTTGCGTTAGGGGCGTTCGGTTTATGGACTACTGTGCTCAATATTGAGTCGAGCCGAGAACTCAACTGGTCGATTGCAACTGCTGTTCTTTTGGTCGCGGTTTCGGTACCTTTGTCGTTAGGCGCACGCATTCTTCTTGGTATTAGACGGAATGCCTTCGTCGTCCTGGTCCAGGGAGCGACCTCGGTGGTAAACCTCGCCGCCGTGACAATCTTGTTCGTGGCTCGGGCGGAACCGGCTGTCTTGATAGCGGTTTCCACAGTGGGCGTATTAGTGACAAACTTTTTATTGAATTGGGTTGCTTTGCGGTCGCCGGCAATTCGTGCGGCGCGTGCTTATAACAAATCGTCTGAACGAGACCAGAATACTGCAATTTGGTCAACGGCGGTACCAATGGTAGTAGTCTCGATCGCCCTGCCGTTCACTTTTCAGTCGGACCGAATCGTTCTCGGATGGACCTCGTCGCTTGAGCAGGTGGCGATCTATTCGGGTGCTGCGATGGTCTTTCTTCCGGTTCTTTCAATTGTGCAAGTGGCTGGACGATCGTTGTGGGGTGATTTTGCGGAAGCTCGTCATTCTGGACGGGACGTCAGCAGGTTGTTCAATCAGGCGGTTCTACTGAGTACTTTCTTGGGTATCGGTGGCGCACTTGGTTTGGTTATTTTTGGTCCCGTCATAGCGAGGTGGGCGACGAGTGGAATAGTGGATATCCCGCACTCGCTCTATTTTGCATTTGCGGGTGTAGTGATTTGTCAGGCGATTCAGCAGCCTGCGGGTATGTATTTAACGGACGTTTCAGGTCTCCGGTTTCAGGCGGTAACGACGGTCGTGACGGCGATTGCAAGCCTCGTTCTATCGATCTATTTTGCTTCGAAGCACGGTGCAATCGGCCCGGTCCTTGCGACAGTGGTGGTTCTTGCGTTCCTACACGTCGTCCCATGTTTGCTGTATTCGTACAGGAGAATTCGCAACGAGGGTGTACGCCGTTGTCAGTTGGCTGCGATGTCAGCGAGTGATGGATCCGTTGGGTGAATTAAGGGTTAATCGATGAGTGAAATAAGCGGCCTGCCCGCAGCCTTAGATCGGATCATTGTTGAACATGTAGATCCTGAGAATCTCGTACCGGGTGGTATCGACACGTGTATCCACGACCTTATCAAGTACGGTGATGACTTTCGATTCGGATTGGTGGGCATCACGCTCAATAAAGCACATAAGGTCGGTGTGTGGACGAAGGTTGAACTTGCTGGCCGGGATGTGGAATTCATGCCTGTTGCTCGCTTCGATCGGAGTGAGACATCAGGTAGCCGTGTTCGTGTCCCGCATTCGATGCGCCTGCTGTGGGGAGTTGTGCGGTATAATCGCAGGATCCCGCGAGTCCTTTTGCAGGCGCATAGGGTGGAAACGGGATTTCTTCTCTCCTACCTTCGGCGTAGCAGGTTCATCCAGTTCATCCATAATGATTCGAACGGCCTGACCGGTGCACATTCGGATTCCTCGTGGAAGGGACTCGGTTCGGTTTATCGGGCCCTTGAGAAACGCGTTCTTCGGCGTGCGGCAGGTATCGTGGTCTTCAATCGCACGGATGGAACGCGACTGGTTCAAGCACGGCCCGATGTTTATGTTGCACAGACGTGGTTCGATCCGCAGGTCTATCAGCGCGCCAATCGGGTTAAGTGGGATGGGAAACGTGCACTTCGTGTGTGCTGGGTAGGACGATTGGAGTCCCAGAAGGATCCCTTGCTGGCGGTCGATACGATCTCGCAGCTCTTAAAACGTGTTCCGAGTGCTGAGTTGGTGATGGTCGGTGACGGATCGATGCGCGATGGCGTGATCGGTCATGCTGCAGAGTTAGGGGTGTCCGAATCAGTGCACCTACTTGGAAGCCAGGATCGGGCGACGGTTGCGAAAGTCATGAGTGAGTCCGATTGTCTTCTGATGACATCGCACTACGAGGGCTCTCCCCGCGTGCTGGTCGAGGCTGGCGGTACTGGGTTACCTGTGGTGGCGACGAAAGGCGCGGATCCGGACGGTGCGCTCGAGGTTGGTTCCAACGGTATTGCAACGGAGCAGCGAGACCCCGCTTTGCTTGCAACGGGCCTGATTGAGGCCTGCCAGTATTCGGAGGAAGACTGCTGTACGGCGGCTGAACATCGGGCAGCGGGACCGTCGGTGAAGCGAATTCTCTCGATAGGGGTTGCATGATTACTCGGATGGCACCGACTACCTAGAGATTATTTGTAAAGTCGATGATGAACGGAAAAGAGGAGAAAATGAAGACTGCGCTGATCACTGGTATCACAGGTCAAGACGGATCGTATCTCGCTGAATTTCTTCTGCGAAAGGGGTACGAGGTACATGGACTCATTCGTAGGTCGTCGTCGTTCAATACCTCGCGTATCGACCATTTATATGTCGATCCACATGAACCCAATGCAAAGTTGTTCTTGCACTATGGGGACCTGAGCGACGGTGCACGACTTGTTACATTGCTCTCACAGATCAACCCCGACGAAGTTTACAACCTTGGTGCTCAGTCGCATGTCAGGGTGAGTTTTGATGAACCCGAACACACCGGTAATACAACGGGAATCGGCTCCATCCGCCTTCTGGAAGCTGTTCGGTTGGCCGGGGTCAACTGCCGGTACTACCAGGCCTCAAGCTCGGAGATGTTCGGTGCTACTCCTCCGCCTCAGAATGAGGAAACCCCGTTCTATCCGCGTTCGCCGTACGGTGCTGCAAAAGTGTACTCCTATTGGGTGACGCGGAATTATCGCGAGGCATACGGCATGTTCGCGGTCAACGGAATCCTGTTCAATCACGAGTCGCCGCGTCGTGGTGAGACGTTTGTGACTCGCAAGATCACGCGTGCGGTTGCCCGAATCAAGGCTGGTGTCGAAAAGCACCTGTACATGGGAAATCTCGACGCCGTGCGAGACTGGGGATACGCCCCGGAGTACGTGGAAGGCATGTGGCGCATGCTTCAGGTCGATGAGCCTGATGACTTCGTACTGGCAACAGGCGAGGCCTACTCTGTGAAGGACTTCCTGCAGGTTGCGTTCGAGCATGCCGGCCTGAATTGGGAAGATCACGTCAAGTTCGACGAGCGGTATCTCCGGCCGACTGAGGTTGATTCGCTGATCGGTGATGCGTCGAAGGCTCATGAAAAACTGGGTTGGAAGGCTCGGGTTCATACACCGGAGCTCGCACGGATCATGGTCGATGCGGACATCGAAGCTCTGACGCACGAAGGGCGAGCCTGGATCGATAAGCCGGCTCACCCCGATTGGGAGATCCTCTGATGAGTGACGCGTTCGTTCCTCACCCGCTCGATCGCACAGATTCCATCTATGTCGCAGGACATCGCGGACTTGTAGGTGGGGCAATTTGGCGGCTTCTTGAGGCGGAAGGGTTCGAGCGCCTGATCGGGCGGTCCTCCTCGGAGCTTGATCTTCGGGACCGGCACGCTGTGTTCGCCTTTTTCGCCGAGCAGCGTCCGGTCAACGTGGTGCTTGCTGCTGCGAAGGTTGGTGGCATCCTTGCGAACAACACGTATCCCGTGGATTTCCTCTCGGAGAACCTCCGCATTCAGGTGAATGTGTTGGACGCGGCTCGCGAGTTCGGTACTCAGCGGCTGTTGTTTCTCGGCTCGTCATGCATCTACCCCAAGCTTGCGCCACAGCCGATCAAAGAGGAGTACCTTCTCACTGGCCATCTGGAACCGACGAACGATGCATACGCGATCGCCAAGATCGCGGGTATCTTGCATGTCCAGGCGGTCCGACGTCAGTACGGTCTTCCTTGGATCTCCGCGATGCCGACGAATTTGTACGGTCCCGGTGACAACTTCTCACCGAAGGCTCCCATGTTCTTCCTGCTCTGATCAGGCGATTCGATGAGGCGCGACGTGATGGCTCGAAGAGTGTGACGAACTGGGGCACTGGTTCACCGTTGCGGGAGTTTCTGCATGTGGACGACATGGCTGCGGCTTGCTTGCACCTGATGGAGAATTACGACGGTCCCGATCAGGTGAATGTGGGCACTGGCGAGGACCACACGATCAAAGAGATCTCTCAGATCGTCGCCGAGGAAGTCGGATACACGGGAACGATCGAGTGGGATACCACCAAGCCGGACGGTACCCCGCGGAAACTACTGGATGTCTCGAAACTGCGCTCGTCGGGTTGGGAGCCGAAGATCGATTTGAGATCGGGCATCGCTTCGACAATTGCGTGGTATCGAGAGAATGTCGAGTCCATTCGGACCTGACGGCTCAGATACTTATGGCCACGAGATCAGTCTCGTGGCCATAAGTATTTCTGGAGAGATCAAACAGGATTTACCCGCACACCGGTACGTCCGCCACCACGCGGGGATCGTCGATCAGCGGTTGAACAGGGATGCGAGCGCTCCCACTTGCGGTGGGCTCGGTCAGCTCGTAGACCACTTCAACAGTCTCACCAGGGGGAATAGACGCTTGTACGTTGAACATGGGGTGCCCCCTTTCTGCTGCGGTGTAGGCGAACGCTGGACGCCCGTCGACGGTGACCTTGTTCAACTTTGCACCTTGAGTCGCCAATAATCCGAGATCGGTGAGATTCGTGCCGACCGGAGCCCCGACGGGATTATCGAACATGCCGGCGACGTAGTCGGTGTAGTTTCCGGGAGGAACGCTATTGGTCAGTCGTACCGCCACTTTCGAGTTGCGGGTCTCTCCCTCGCATGACTCTGCGGTGTATTCGATCTCCCGACTCAAGTAGTAGTCGAGTTTGTTCCCGCCGAGATTGTTGACTACCACTTCTGCGTATGGCGCTGCGTCATCAGGAACGACGTGACCCAATGGAGTCGTTTCCAGCACCGCCTGCTCGTCCGGGACTGAACTCCAGACAGCGAGTCGGCCTTCGCCTGCTGCGCGCCCCAACGCTTCCAGGAGGGCTTGAGGACGTGAAATGCTTCCGGTGAGCTTCTGTACGACAGTCTTTGCAACCGTCTCGAGATAGCGCTTCCGAGCTGCCTGATCGTCGCCGAAGCGCGAATAGGCCGTTGATTCGGTCAGCTCGACCACGTTGTCGGCAGTGACCTTCTCCCCACCAGGCAGAGTGACGTCCCCGACTACGTCGAGAACATAACTCAGTGCCACAGGGTCGGTCGCAATTGCGCCATCAACCCGTTCACCGGTCTCCTGCTGCCACATCGACTGCCAGATCTGGCCCGCATACGGGAAGTGCGGACTCACATTGCTGTTGCGGAAGTCCTGCGTAGGCCGGCTGTGGCCGTACGCACGCTGGAAATCGGGACCGAGGTCGATCGGGTCGTAGTCGAATCGGAATTCCCGGTTGCTCGTGACGTCGTCGACGGAGACAGCGCCATCGTTTGCTCGGATCACCGTGAAACCGCCGAGTAGGCCGCCTGTACCGCGTGCCTCTGCGTTCGTCTGGAAACCGACGAAGTAACTGCGCGGACCGTCTGCGCCCAGCATGGCTGGCGCGATCTGCGCAGCGAGCGACGTGTTGTTCAGCAGGCCGGACAACTCAGACACCTGCTCCTGCAGATCGACCGCGCGTCGTCGATCAGACCGAGCCACGTGCTGTCGACGTTCTGAGCCTGCTCGTTGAGGTTGCTGATGGCCGCGGACGTCGTCCCGAGGACGGGTGTGGCGTCGCGAAGAGCGGCGAGATTGATGCGTGCGCCGTCCAAAATCAATTGATCAGGAGAGACTGCACTACCTGCGTCGACCGCGGGGAGGAGAACCTGCTCTGTGAGACCGCTCACAATAGTGGTCATCTGGCGAGTGGAATCGAACGGGCTTCCCAAGAATGGAATGGTGCCGGCAACACGCCACGGCACCGAGTCGACCGAACCCTGGGCGTCCTGGGCATAACGATCGGCGTCGCCCGCGACGATGCGGGCCCTGTCGCTATCGCCTGCGAGCAGTGCGTCTTTCGCCTGCATCGCGAAGTCCTGTGCCTTCTCGAGGTTCGACTTCGCCTGCATGCCTTCGTAACCCAGCCAGCCGATGAATCCGACGACGGCGAGTGCGCCTACGCCGCAGCCGATCTGCACGCGCCGGCGCTTCCTGCGCTGAGCTGCGATCTCCTCGTCCGACAGGCGCCTGCGCACCTTGCGTCGACCCGGTTCGGGCGAAACTGACTCACCGGTAACATCGTTCACGCCGCTTGTGCCCCCTTCGTGGTTTCCGCTCGAGACGATAACCCGATTTCGATCTGGCCGATCGTTCAAGTGGTGGGTAACAGTGACTGTAAGTAAACTTCTGCACGGTGATCGTGACAGTGGAGTTGGGAGGCTTCGTCCACGATCGCACGACAGGGGAGGGTTCTGCACTTCCCATGTCCTGAATTGTGTCGGGAGGACGAGGGGAGCGTGGTGCATCTACTTCCGCTGTCCCCGAGTCAGCGGGGTCTCTGGTATGCGCAGTTGCTGCATCCAGACGTACCTTTCACCACCGCGCAGTACGTAGAGCTTATCGGCGAACTCGACATCGAGCTCTTGCGTGATGCGTGTGTGCAGGCTGCGCGCGATGTCGAGTCGGGTTTCTTGTTCTTCACCAACGTCGATGGCGTGCCGTACCAATATGTTGACGTCGCGTTCGACGACGATGTTCCGTACATCGACTTCCGTTCCGAGACAGACCCAGAGCAAGCGGCATCCGAGTGGATGACCAAGCGCTACACGAGCCCGTTGGATCTGCTGCACGATCGGTCGATCTTCACGACGGTGCTGCAAATCAGCGACGACCGCTATTTCCTGTCGAGCTACGTCCACCACATCGCGCTCGACGGCCAGGGCGCGGTCAACATGCTCAACCGCGCCGCCGAGTTGTATTCGGCGTGGGTCTCCGGCTCCGAGGCGCCGCCGCTCAAGGCGATGCCCATCGCGGACATTCTCGATGTCGAGGCCGCCTATGTGGGCTCGAAGCGTCAGGACACGGACCGGCAGCACTGGCTCGAGCGCCTCGCCGACCTGCCCGAATCCGTGTCGTTCGTCGATCACGAAGCACCTCTCGGGGTGCCGGCACGGCGGGCGAACTCCGAACTCGACGCCGATACCGCTGCTGCGGTCTCGGCGCTCGCCCACGACGCGAACTCCACCGACGTGCCGATCGTCCTCGCGGCGTTCGGCGCGTTTCTCGCCCGGACGACGGGCGTGGTTGACGTCGTGCTCAGTCTGCCCGTCTCCGCCCGCACCACCGCCGCGCTGCGTCGATCCGCTGGTGTTCTCGCCAACGTCGTGCCGATGCGCCTGTGTGTGGATCCCGCAGCAACACCGGTCGAACTCATCCGCGACGTGCAGGTGGAACTGAGCAGCACTCTGCGCCACCAGCGCTACCGGTACGAAGACATGCTCGCGGATCTTCGCAGTCTCGGCCGATCCCGCGACGAGGCGGCGAGCCCGTTCGGCCCCACCGTCAACCTGATGATGTTCCATCCCGAGATCGCGTTCGGCGACGTGACGGGGGAGTACCACCACCAGTCCAGCGGCCCGATCGACGATCTCGCCGTCAACGTCTACCCGGGCGTCGCCGGCCGCACGATGCGCGTCGACTTCGAGGCCAACCCCAATCTCTACAGCGATGAGCACCTCTCGTCGCTGCACAGCCGTTTCCGCGGATTCCTGAAGGAGTTCGTGCAGAACGCGGGTGTCGCGGTGGGCGATCTCGCCCTCGCCGACCCAACCGAACTCGACGGTCTGGCTCCCGCCCGCGGACGCACCGCGCCGGAGCCGGAACTGCTGCCCGACGTCCTCACCCGCCACGCCGCCAGCGACGCCGTCACCGTCGTGGACGGAAACGACAGCATCACCTACCGCGAACTCGACGCTCGCTCCGACGCGCTCGCTCATGCGCTGGTCGCGGCCGGTGCCGGACCCGAAGAGCGCGTCGCGGTGCTGCTGCCTCGCTCGATCGATTCGGTGGTCGCACTGTGGGCCGTCGCCAAGACCGGTGCCGCCTACACCCCGCTCGACCCCGAACTTCCCGCCCGCCGCTCGAGCAGGTGCTGCGCGACGTGCGGATCGCCGTCGCCCATGACCACCCGGCGCTGCCCGAGCACGTCACCCGCATCGCGCCGCCCACCGACGGTTCCGGCGAGACCTTCACTGCCGAGCATCGCCTGCGGCCGCTGCACGTCGACAACACGGCGTGGGTCATCCACACCTCCGGTTCCACCGCACCCCGAGGCCGTCGCGGTGGGCCACCGCGGTGTGTCGGCGCTCGTGTCGACGCTGCGCGAGCGCTACGGCGACGAGACATCGCGGGTGCTGCACCTCGCGTCGCCGTCCTTCGACGCGTCGCTGCAGGAACTGCTCCTCGCCTTCGATGCCGGCGCAACCCTGGTGATCTGCCCGCCCGACGCCGTCGGCGGACCGGCGCTGGCAACCCTGCTGCGCAGCGAATCAGTCACCCACGCGATCACCGCACCCGCGATCCTCGCCGTCACCCCCGAAAACGGCTTGTCCGACCTGCAGGTTCTCGATGCCGGGGGCGAAGCGCTGCCGCAGGCCGTGGCCGACCGTTGGTCCACCGGCCGCACCATGCTCAACGCCTACGGGCCCACCGAGACCACGATCCTCGCGACGCTCAGCGATCCGCTGCAGCCGGCGCGGGCGTGCCGATCGGCGACCGATCGACGGCCACGACCAGCCGTCATCCTCGACTCCCGCCTGCATCCCGTGCCCGCCGACGTGATCGGCGAGTTGTATCTCGGGGGACCGGGCGTCGCGCGCGGCTACCTCGGCGCACCGGCCCTGACCGCCGAACGCTTCGTCGCCTCACCGTTCGGTGGGCGCATGTACCGCACGGGCGACCGCGCCCGCTGGACCACCGACGGCCACCTCGAATTCCTCGGCCGCGCCGACCAGCAGGTGAAGATCCGCGGCTACCGCATCGAACTCGGCGAGATCGAAGCCGCGCTCGTCGCCTTCGACGAGGTGCAGGCCGCGACCGTCACCGTGCACGGCGAGCACATCGCCGCCTACGTCGTGGGCGACGTCGACCCCGCCGACCTCACCGTCCGCCTCGCCGACGAACTGCCCACCTATCTGCGTCCGTCGTCGATCACCGTGCTTGAGGCACTGCCGCTCACGCCGGGCGGCAAGGTCGACCGGCGCGCGCTGCCCGCACCGAGCGTGCCGTGCCGTCGGATCG
>LATQ01000403.1 GCA_001017865.1 Rhodococcus sp. IITR03 | reverse complement strand
CATCACCGTCCGCGGCGCCAAGACCCACACCTCGTTCTCGGCCAACGCCGACGAGCTGATCGTGCTGCCCACCCGCGCCATGGGCTCAGGCGACGCCGACTACGCCGTGTCCTTCGCCGTCCCCGTCGACACCCCAGGCTTGGAACTGTATGTCTCACCCTATGCGGCCGGGCAGCGCAACAGCTTCGAGTTCCCCCTCTCGACCCAGCACAAGCTGCTCGAATCGTTGACCGTGTTCGACAACGTGCGCGTTCCCAAGGACCGGGTGTTCCTCAACCGCCGGCCGGAGCGGGCCGGGCCGTTGGCGTTGGCGTTCGTCGACTACCACCGCTTCACCGCCATCAACTACAAGCTTCCCCTGCTCGACATCATCATCGGAGCAGCGACACTGATCGCCGAAGCCAACGGCATCAGCAAGGCCGGGCACGTCAAGAGCAAACTCACCGAACTGATCACCTGGAGCGAAACCGTGCGCGGGCTCGCCGAACTGGCGGCGATCCGATCTCGTCCCGGTGAGCACGGCGTGCAGCAACCCGACCCGCTCGCGGTGAACATGGCCAAGTACCACTTCGCACACGGCTTCCACAACGCCACCGCGATCCTCACCGACCTATCCGGCGGCCTGCTCGCCACCGGCCCCGGCGGTGAAGACTGGGACAACCCGCAGATCCGCGCCGTGCTCGAAAAGTACTACGCCGCGGCGGTACCGGCCGAGCAACGTCTGCGGATTCTGCATTTCATCGCCGATCTGACCGCGCGTGACTACGGCGGCTATCAGTCCGTCCTCGCCACTCACGCGGAAGGTTCCCTCGAAGCGGAAAAGCTCCAGATCGCCCGGTCCTTCGACGCCACCCGCGCCGTGGAGTATGTGAGCGCACTGGCGGGTATCGCGGATCGGTAACCCGCTTCGTGGTGCCTCACCAAGAGCTGAGCGTACGCGCGCCAACCTGATGCGGTAGGCCTCCGAGTGAAGTGTGGATTGCCAAACACCACATTTCTCTCGGAGACTTTCAGCTAAGGGAACGCCGAGCCCCGGCAAGTGGACAAGGGTCTCCCCGTTGCAGCGTACTGGCACGGAGTGGGAGAAGAAGGATCGGGTGCGTTCGGTCGCCTCTCGGCGAAAGGCGCAGCACAGCTCCAGCCGAACGGAACTCCGTGAAGGCAAAAGGTTGAGCCCGGGGGACACGAAAACGCACCCGATCCGGCCAGTGCAACGCGACCGTGCCTCAGGCTATTCCCGCGAGGATTTGTCGTAGGCCTGACCGCGTGAGCTGCGCCAGTGGCTGGACCCAGGACGTCATGAATCTGTATCTCACGCATGCGTACAGTGCGTGAGATGCATGCATCGCAAGCTACGCATGCACCACGGATCGGCCGGTCAGGCAGTGTGCAAAGTCCGGGGTTCCTCTCGAACAAGGATTGCCCGGGCTCACAGCTCAAGGTCGGGCCGGCATGGGGGCTGGGATCGGGTGGGTCCGGCTGGGTCGGGGTCGTACTACACCGGGTGTGCCGGGCTTCGGTCGGTGTGGGTGACCGGACATGGCGGCACGCAGAGCGGAGAGCGATGCTTCCTGTCCGCTGGTTTCACGAGCGATCTGCTGCGCGGTGCCGGTATGGGCAGATGGCCGTGGTGCGTGGAGGTCGGCGACGTAGCGGCGGATGAGGCCGGACAGGCGGGCCGGGGCGATGGTCAGCCCGTCATGCGCTGACCGCGGTCGAGCATGGCGACCAGCTCGTGCCGCGCCCAGACTGCATCCTTGCGGGCGGTGTGCAGTGTCCAGTCGGGGAATCGGTCTCGGTGTTCGTGGGTGATCGACAAAGAGTGCACAGGTCGGCGATGTCCTTGGCGGCGGGGCAGCTGTGCCAGGCGAGCGCCTTGAGCACCACCGCCTGCTTGACGTTGGGCGCCGGCACTCGAAACGTAAGGTCTCGCCGGTCGTTACTGCGTCCGCACCTGCACTCGAATCGGGTCGGAGACGAGCGTGAGGGTCAGGCCGGGGATGGCGTCGAAGCCGCGCCCGGCGTAGTCGATGCGTTCGATCCGGCGACCATTGGTGCCGGGAACCGGGAGGTCCGCGACTCGGGAGTGTCGTCCCCGGAGGTGCCTCGTAGTGATTGCCGGTCACC
>LATQ01000535.1 GCA_001017865.1 Rhodococcus sp. IITR03 | reverse complement strand
GCGAACGCGCCGACGTTCGGCGTCCGGTCAGCGGCGCGGCATCCGCCGTGAGGGCTCGTCGAGGCGGATGCTGCGGTCGGCGGGCAGGCCGAGACGATCCTGCACTGCGGTGGTGGTGAGGAACAGCGCCGGTTGCGCGTCGTCGATGACGGTACGCAACCGTTCGTCGGGCTGGTCGAGTTCGAGCGGCAGATAGGCGGCACCGGTGCGCAGGATCGCGAAGAGCGCGACGACGGTGTCGATGCTGCGGGGCAGGCCGAGGCACACGATGGTCTCGGGTCCCGCTCCCCCGTCGATGAGGGTGCGGGCGAGCGCTTCGACGCGTCCGGAGAGTTCGCCGTAGGTGCAGCTCTGCTCACCGGAGACGAGGGCGATGCGGTCGGCGTCGGTCGCGGCGCGCGCGAGAGCATCTCGGCCGCCGGTGAGCGTCCTCGACCTCGGGGATCTCGGCGCGCAGCCGGGCTTCGGTGACAGCATGCTCGGCGGCCGTCAGTGCCGGCACGGACGCGACCGGCAGATCGACGCCGCGGGCGACGAAGCCGAGCAGCGCCACGAAGCGGTCGTGCAGGGCCCGGGCACGCGCTCCGTCGACGACGTCGTCGGGCCGGTAGTCGATCTTGACGTGCATGGTCTGCCCCGGCGACACGACGATCGCGAGGGGGTAGTGGGTGTGGTCGAGGCTGTCCTCGGCGACGATGTCGTGCCGCGCGGACTGCCGGGCCATCTCGTCGGCGTCCTTGAAATTCTGCAACACGAACAGGGTGTCGAACAGTTCGGAATGGCCGACGGCGCGGAGGATGTCGCCGAGCCCGAGATATTCGAACTCCATGCGGTCGGCGTACTCGTCCTGCATGCGGCGCAGCAGCTCCGCGACGGTCTCGGCACCCGACAGACGCACCCGCACCGGGACGGTGTTGAGGAACATGCCGATCACGCGGTCGAGTCCGACGATCTCGGTGGGCCGCCCGGCGACGGTGGAGCCGAACACGACGTCGGTGCTGCCGGATTCGGCGGCGAGGAGCAGGCCGACGACGGCGTTCATCAACGCGTTGAGGGTGACGCCCGTACTGCGGGCCCGGTCACGCAGTGCCGCGGTGAGCGTCTCGTCGATGTACGACTCGATGCGCAGCGGCACGATGGCGGCGCGGTCGCGGGTGGATCCGGCGAGCAGGGTGGGCTTGTCGAAATCGGCGAACTCGTCGCGCCAGCCTGCTCGGCGGCGGCGCGGTCGCGGGCGGCGAGCCACTGCAGGTAGTCGGTGAAACCTGCTTCGGGCGCGGCGATCTCGTCACCGGCGTAGCGGGCGAGAAGTTCGTCGACGAACAGCGCGCCGGACCAGCCGTCCCAGAGGATGAATTCGCGGTTGACGACGAGACGGTCGATGCCGTCGAGATGCAGCAGCAGCATGCGCCACAGCGGCGGGGACGCGAGGTCGAACGGCTGCAGCCGATCCTCCTCGATCAGTTTCTCGGCGCGGGCCTGCTGTTCGGCGGGGGCGAGGTCGGTGAGGTCGACCTCGGTGAACGGCACCTCGAGATCCGCGGCGGCAATGAACTGCACCGGATCGATCAGGCCGTCGTCGGTGAAACCGGCACGCACGGTGGGATTCTCGGCGAGCAGGCGTGCGGCGGCGCGGCGCAGGCGCGCGACGTCGAGGCGGTGGCCGAAGTCGAGCGAGAACTGGGCGGTGTAGATGTCCTTCGACGAGTCGAAGACCGACTGGAAATACAGGCCGCGCTGCAGCGGCGACAGGGGCCAGATGTCCTCGATCCGCGCCGGCGCGATCCGTGCGACGCGGTCGATCTCGTTCTGCGTGAGCGTGACGTGTCCGAGATCGGACGGGGTGAGAGAGGTTCTTCCCGCGGCTGCGTTCGGCCGCGCCGAGCAGGTCGTCGAACGCCGCGCGCCATGCCTCGGCAAGCCGGACCACGAGATCGGGGTCGAGCGCCTCGTCGGCGGTGAGATGCACCGCGGCGCCGTCGATTCCCCGTTCGACGTGGATGTCGAGCAGGTAGTCGCCGATGCGGTCTCCGCCGCTCCGCACGAGCACCTGCGGCTGCCCGAGCGGCGCGAGGGCCGGCCCGGCCTGGACGTTGGCGTAGCGCAGCATCGGGCCAGCCCGATGCCCCG
>LATQ01000346.1 GCA_001017865.1 Rhodococcus sp. IITR03 | reverse complement strand
ATCCGGTCGGCGACCCAGTCGCGTTCGACCGCGACGTCGGAGTGGCAGTGCAAGGCGGACGTCGCCGGCGGTCGCGTCGGGGCGGGGACGCAACCGGCTGACCGACACCCCGCGATCGCGCAGGGGCTCGGACGAGACGTTCGCCAGTTCGAGGGCCTGCGGCGGATTGCGCCAGCTGGTGAGCAGTTCGCGGGTGGGTGCCGGCTCGCCGTCGGCCGCCGGGAAGTCGGTCGCGAACCGCGGCAGGTTGGCGGCCGACGCACCGCGCCAGCCGTAGATGGACTGCATGGGATCGCCGACCGCGGTGACCGCGAGACCGGGATCGGCGCCACCGCCGAACAGGGCAGCGAGCAACACGCGCTGGGCGTGCCCGGTGTCCTGGTACTCGTCGAGCAGCACAGCCCGGAATCGTTCCCGCTCACCGGCTCCCACCTCGCGGTGATCGCGGGCGACCCGCGCGGCGAGCGACATCTGGCTGCCGAAGTCGAGGGCGCCTTCGCGGCGCAATGTCTCGGACAGCCGTTCGACGAGCGGAAGCAACTGCAACCGCGCGTGCTGGGTCTCGAGGTAGCCGAGCAGCGTCTTCGACGGTGCTCCGCGCTGCCCCGGACCGGGCGGGAGGGTGTGCACGAGCTGTTCGAGTTCGACGTGGGCGTCGCGCAGCAGATCCGGCTCGACGAGGTGCTCGGCGAGCTGGCCGGACAGGGCGAGCACGGCCTCGGTCACCGATGCAGGATTGCGGTCGGTGTCGAGTTCGCCGTCCCACGAGCTGACCACGCGGTGCGCGACCTGCCACAGCTCGGTCTCGGACAGCAGGGTCGCCGACGGTTCGATGGGCAGCAACAGACCGTGCTCGGTGAGCAGGCGACCGGCGTACGCGTGGTACGTGCTCACTTCGGGTTCGCTGCCGAGGATCCGCGCGCGCAACCCACCGCTCGGGTCGAGGTCGCGCAGGAGCGCCGATCCGGCGAGCTTGGCCAGGCGCGCCCGGATACGGGCCGTGAGCTGCTGCGCGGCCTTACGCGTGAAGGTCAGGCCCAGCACCTGCTCTGGTTCGACGAGACCGTTGGCGACGAGCCACACCACCCGCGCAGCCATGGTCTCGGTCTTGCCGGCACCGGCTCCGGCGACGACCAGCATCGGGCCGGGCGGGGCTCGATGACGGCGGCCTGCTCGGTCGTCGGCGGCAACTGTCCCAGTGCCTCCGCGAGGCGCTTCGCGCTCACCCGTGGAGCACTCATTCCCCTGTCACCTGCCTGCCTTCGTCGTGTGCCGGGCAGCTCGACAGCACCGGGCAGTGCCGGCACCCGTCGTTGACCCTCGCGACGAAACGGGGGCCGCGGG
The DNA here is from genome assembly GCA_001017865.1 of Rhodococcus sp. IITR03. The sequence goes on along the minus strand of LATQ01000346.1, from coordinate 790 downwards.
TCGCGGCCGCTGCGTCGTGGATGATCTCCCGCCACTGGGCGAGACCGTCCTCGTCGAGGGGCGGCTGCACGCGCTGCGTCGCGCCTTCCTTGTTGTGGGGTTTGGCCACGAAGACCAGGCGCGCGCCACCGGGCTCCGATGCCGGTTCACCCTCGATCGCGCCGGCCGCCGCGGCGACCTGGTAGGCGGCGAGCTGGGCATGATCGCGCGCGGCGTCCTTCGACACCGGGTTCTTCGCGGTCTTGACGTCGATGACGACCGGACGGCCCTCGGCGTCGCGTTCGAGCCGATCGATGCGACCGCGGAGCCGCACGCGGGGCTTGTCGTCGGAATCGGGTTCGAGGATGCCGTCGACCTTGATCTCGACGCCGATCTCGGTGAGCTCTCCGCGCGTGCCCTGCAGCCACGTCGAGAAGGTGTCGAGCATGCGACGGGTGCGTTCGAGCTCGCGGCGGGCATACCATTCGGCGCCAGATCGACCGAGTCCCATGCCTTCTCGAGGGCCTGATCGATGCGGTCGGGCGGGATCCGTCCGGCGAGCGCCTGGACGAGGGTATGGACGAGCGTGCCGGTGACGGCGTGGCTGTTCTCGCCGTCGGAACCGCCGTGCCGCTCGAACATCCACCGCAGCGGGCAGGTCGTGAGCTGCTCGACCGTGGACGGCGACAACCGCACCGCGTCGTCGTCGGGATCCCACAGCGGGTCGGCCGTGCTGGGATCGGCCGTGCCGTACCAGTCGTCGGGTGGCGCCGCGGACCCCGGCCCCGCGCGAGCGCCGCACGAGTTGCTG
>LATQ01000317.1 GCA_001017865.1 Rhodococcus sp. IITR03 | reverse complement strand
TCAGAACAAGGTGAGCGCCGCCTCGGTTCGGGGCGTGTTCGTCGGTGCGCAGCGCACCCTTCTCCTCGCGCCGAGCGGACGCCCGGACCCCGAGGCGGTGACGTTCGAGCAGGGCGCGACCCGCTCGTCCAACCACTGCGAGTACTCCGGAGCAACGTAGGCGCCCCGTCCGTAGAGGCGGCGATAGCGTCGCATGAGAGCAGGATGCTCCTGCGCGAGCCACGACAGGAACCACCCGCGGTCGAGCCGCGCAGGTGCAGCGGTATCGCGGTGACCCCCGACGCGCCGGCCGCGGCGAGGGAGCCGAACAGCGTGTCGAGGTGCTGTCGCGAGTCGGTGAGGAAGGGCAGCACCGGAGCGACCATGACGTGGCACGACAATCCGGCGTCGACGATCGCCTTCACGAGATCGAGACGGGCCTTCGGCGACGGCGTGCCCGGTTCGATGTGCGCGGCCAGTTCGGGATCGCCGATCGGGAGCGACACCGCGACCGAGACGTCGACCTGACCGGCCGCCAGCGACAGCAGCGGGAGATCGCGGCGCAGCAGCGTGCCCTTCGTGAGAATGGAGAAGGGGGTGCCGGATTCGGCGAACGCCGGATGACTCCGGGCATCAGCCGGTAGCGCCCCTCTGCCCGTTGGTAGGGATCGGTGTTGGTACCGAGCGCCACGTGTTCCCGGGTCCAGGATCGTCGCGCGAGTTCGCGGCGCAGGACGGCGGCGACGTTGGTCTTGACGACCAGTTGCGAGTCGAAGTCGTGCCCGGCGTCGAGATCGAGGTACTCGTGCGTGGGTCGGGCGAAGCAGTACCGGCAGGCATGGGTGCAGCCCCGGAAGGTGTTGACGGTGTACCGGAACGGCAACCGGGAGGCCTCCGGCGTCCTGTTCAGCGCGCTCTTGCACAGCACCTCGTGGAAGGTGACGCCCTCGAACTCCGGTGTGCGGACACTACGGACGAGGCCGGCCCGTTCGAGACCCGGCAGAGCTCCGTCGTCCGCATCCACAGTCTGACCCGCCCACCGCATGCCTCCAGTCGAACATGTGTGCGATTCGCTGTCAACAGATCACTCGACGACGTGGCCGATCGGATGGAGCGCACTCGCTGTGCAACGAATGCATCGGCGTCCCCACCGGTTCATCCACAGGTGGCCGAGGGCTCGGTGGCTCGCCCGGTGCGCTCGAGTTACAGTGCTCGCCACACTGATCTTCGATGGGGGGTTCGATGAGCGGTCTGTTTCCCGGTGCCGGAATCCGGGTGGTGCCCGACGGTATTCGAGCGTTCGGGGGTACGAATCTTCGTGCGGCCGAGCAAGTGGCGCAGGCGGGGACGTTCGATCTGCAGGCCAACATCTCCGCGTTGAGCCCGGCTCTGGGACTCATCGGCGGAGAGTTCCTCGCGGTGTTCGCCGCGGCCCAGTCCGAGCACACCCGTGCCGTCACGCAACTGTCGTGGGCCTACGCGTCCAACGGCATCGCAGCACACGAGGCGGCCACCGGTTACGAAACGACCGACACCGGAACTGCGTCGGCGCTGGCCGACGCTGCGGGAGGACTGTGATGCAGGGATCGGTCATCGACATCGCAACACCCGCCGCGTCACCGACCGTTCTCGACGCTCTCCGCGCGTCTCCGATCGGACCGGTCCTCGACGCACCGCTTCCGGTACTGCCGGAATCCGTTCTTCCCGAGCCGGGTCTGCCCGTCCTCGAGGCGAATTCGATCGTCGAGCTGCTCGAGTCGATCCCGGTACCGGTGCTGCCCGATCTCGAGACGATCGTGCGGCCGCTCACCGAACTCTGCTCGATGTTCGGCACCGGCATCCTCGACTCGCTCGATCCGTCGGCGATCCTGCAGCAGGGGTCGCGTCTGCTGGAGACCGCATGATGCTCGGACGCAGTGCGCTGCACGCACTTCCGGAGTCGTGGGAGGGGGTGACGGCCGACGAGGCCGCAGGTCACGGTGTGCGCGCGCAGCAGTCGGCCCTCGAACTGGCCGACCGCGGCGACCGGATCGGCGACGTTCACCCGCGCCGCCACGGCGACCGTCGAAACGCGGCAACATCGAATTGACCGGCATCGCACAGTCGTTCGTGGCCACGGCGATGGCGGCCGCGCCCGCTCTCGCGACGCCGCCGGGCCAGGCC
>LATQ01000228.1 GCA_001017865.1 Rhodococcus sp. IITR03 | reverse complement strand
GACATGGTGGCCACCCGACGCGCGGCGCGGCCGAACTGGTTCTCAGCCTGCGCGACGACGAGGGCGTCACCGCCGGCGTCCACCGCACCCTCGCGGTGCTCGCGGCGCTGCCCGCCGTGGAGGGCGTGGTCCTCACCGACGACGCCCTGCTCGATCTCGGGGAGCCGCTGTGGCCGGGCGCTCCGTTCACCGCGGTGTTGCTCGAGACGGCCGACGTGCCGTCGCTGGAGTTGCCCGAGCCGTCCGATCCGGTCCATTTCTTCGAGGCCCGTCCGATCACCGGTACCGAGGCGGCCTGGAAGCGGCTGAAGGGAACCGAGGCGCTGCGCGAGGCGTGGGAGGAAGCGGGCATCGACCTGAGCGACCCGCGCCGGGCGCAAGCACGTCTGTGACCGCTCGGGTCCTCACCGACCGTGCGCTCGGACGCGCCACGCTGGCCCGCCAGCACCTGCTGCGGCGGAGCAGCACGGATGCCTTGTCGATGATCGAGCACCTGCTCGGGTTGCAGGCCCAGGCGCCGCTCGCCCCGTATTTCGCGCTGTGGACCCGCATCCGGAGCTTCCGGCCCGACGCGTTGTCGGATCTGCTGGAGTCGCGGGCGGTCGTCCGGATCGCGTTGATGCGCGGCACCGTGTTCGCGGTCTCCGGCGCCGATGCGCACGCGCTGCGCCCGTGGGTGCAGCCGGTGCTCGACCGGGGCGTCGACGCGAACAAGGCCCACCGCATCGGCCTCGAGGGTCTCGACCGGTCGGCGCTCGTGTCGGTCGCCGGGCTCTGCTGGCGGGCACTCCGATGAGTCAGGCCGAGTTGCGACCGTTGCTCGCCGAACGGTTCCCCGACCAGGATCCGGCCGCGCTGGCACACGCGGTGCGGTGCCTGCTTCCGCTCGTGCAGGTGCCGCCGCGCGGACTGTGGGGACGATCGGGCAACCTCGCCTGGCGCACCTCGACGAGTATGTGGGCCCGCCGCCCGCGCTCCCCGGCCAGATCGGTTGATCCTGCGGTACCTGGCCGCCTTCGGTCCCGCAAGTGTCAAGGACGTGCAGACCTGGTGCGGCCTGACCCGGCTCGCCGAGATCGTCGACCGCCTCCGCCCACAACTCGTCGTGTTCCGGGACGAACGCGGAACGGAACTGTTCGACCTGCCCGACGCGCCGCGACCCGACCCCTCGGCCCCTGCTCCCGTACGGATCCTCGCGCCGTTCGACAACGTGCTCCTCTCGCACGCCGATCGCACCCGGTTCGTCTCGGAGGAGCACCGCAAGCGCATCATGGCGGAGAACGGGATCATCGCACCCCTGCTGCTCGTCGGGGGCACTGTCGCGGGCAGTGCGCGCGTGATCACCGACCGGACTACCGCCGCCGTGGAGATGACGCTGTGGCGGACGGTCACGGTGTCCGCTCGGTCGGCGCTCGAGGCCGAGGGCATGCGACTGCTGAACTTCGCGGCACCAGAGGTCGAGACACACGACGTGCGGTTCGTCGACGACCGCTGAGCCGCCTCCGACCCGCCGTCACCCCCGCGGCACGACCACCCCGAGCGATCCGGCACCGAGGCACACGGTGGTGCCGGGAGTGGACGAGCGCGCCTGCAACGCCGACCCGTCCCCGGAGACGCGGACGTACACCGTCCCGAGTCCTTCGGTGACGGGCACGGTGACGGATGCGTGGCCGGGGAACCCGAGGTCGATCGTGCCGTCGGCGGAGGCCCGGTAGTTCACCTGCACCGTCCACTCCCAGTCGCCCGCAGGGGAGTCGAGCGGCACGGCCGTGACGGCGTCGGTGGTGACGCGATGACGCAGTCGGGCTCGGGGCCGGGCGGGACGAAGCGCAGCGGTAGCAGGTCGGCGGGAGTGCGGTGTCCGAGATCGTCGAGGACCCACAGGTCGGTCGCGTGGTCGCGGATGTCGGACCGGCCGGGCAGTGCGGAGAAGACGGACCCCACCAGGTTGTGCGGGTAGGTGACCGGCAGCAGGATCCACACCGACACCGGGTGATCGAGCACGGGCTCGTCGGGCCGGGCCGTGAGCGCGGCCTTCGCCGCCCCGAGGTAGTCGCCCGTCGGGTTGTCCGACCAGCTGCGCGCGAACGTCACGGTCGACCACAGCGAGCCGACGGTGAACACGGCTGCGCAGGTCCAGGCGGTC
>LATQ01000203.1 GCA_001017865.1 Rhodococcus sp. IITR03 | reverse complement strand
GCCTTCGCGAGGCTGCCGGGAAGCGGACGGTCGCGTGGGTGTCGGCCGAGGGTGTCGGTGTCGCGCCGTCGGTCCCGACGCTCGGTGATCGTCCGGCCTCCGGCCACAGCATCGTCGGCATCGCGCTGTACGAGGGTGCCGAGCAACGGGTGGATGCGGTGGCGCGCTGCTGGTCGCGGGGCCGAATTCTCGACTGGTTTCACTGATTTCGGTGGTTCCACCCCAGCTCGGCGGGCTCGGATCCACCTGAACCCGATCAGGCGGCGAAGGTCGGTAGCAGGGTCCGCGTGATGCGAGCGGGCCAGTCCTCGTCCACCTCGCCGCGGCGCGCCTGCTCGGCGAAGTAGGCCCCGACCACGCAGTCCAGGAAGGTCTCCACATCGAGATCGGCGCAGACGGTTCCGTCGTCGCAGTGGCGTCGGATCGTCTCGGCGAGCACCTGCCGGTGGCGCATCAACAGTGACCGCATCAGCTCGGTGAACCACGGTTCCTGTTCGGTGACGAGCGCCGCGAGCCCCCCGAGCCCGATGCCCTCGTCGACGGAGAGGCGGGACTGCTCCACCACCCACCGCAGGAGCTCTTCGGCCGTGGCCTCCGGTGCCGGTGCCGTCGGCCGGGTGAGGGGTTCCATCACCGCCTTCAACATTTCACTGCGGTCCCGGTACCGGCGGTAGATCGTGGTCCGAGCCATGCCCGCGAGGTTCGCGACGGCCTCGATCGTGACGGCTTTGGGCCCCTTCGTGCGCAGCAGTGCGAGCACGGCGTCGGCGATCCGCTGTTCGGGTGGGGATGTCGTCGCGGGTTCCATCGTCTCCGGCCTTCTGTGTGGTGAGTCGAGTCTCCATCGAAGCATGCCCACCGAAATGCCGCTACACTGGGTGTAGCTACACAACATGTAGCGTATCGATGAATCAGGAGGCTCGGAATTGTCTGCTCGCACGTCGTGGCCGGGAGGAATCGCGCTGTTCCTCGGCCTGCTCACCATGTCGTCCTCGTTCTGGACCGAGACCACCGCACTCGGCCGCGGAGCACCCTGGGATTCGGTGCGCTGGCAAGCATCTATGCGCTGTGGTCGCTGATCGCGCGCGATCCCACGAAGGATCACTGGCCCTGTCGGTGGTGGGTCTGGCCATGCTGGTCTCGCCGTGGGTCGGCAGTTCGCGGGCGACGGCGCCGCATGGACCGCGTGGATCTCCGGTGCGTTGATCATGGCCCTCGGTGCCACCGCCTACCTTGCGGACGATTCGGCCGACCTCACGCGACGAGTCGAGCACGAGGAGCGGGCGAACTACGAGGCCGCCCTGCGCTGATCCCGTCTTCGGGACATGCCGCCCGTCGCTGATGGAATGATGCGGTGTGTCCGGTGACGAAGGGATGGGGCGACACATGATCGGGATCAGCCGCGACGGCGACGTCGTGACCGTGGAACTGCAACGCGAGGAGCGTCGTAACGCGCTCAACACACAACTGTGCGTGGAGATCCGCGAAGCGGTGGACAAGGCCGTGGCGGACGACGCGCGTGTCGTGGTGATCACCGGGCGGGGCACGAGCTTCTGCGCCGGGGCCGATCTCTCCGGCGACGTCTACGCCGAAGGGTTCACCGACAGCCTCGCCGAGATGCTGCGCACCATCGTCGAGGCCCCGATCCCGGTGGTCGCGGCCGTCAACGGCCCGGCCATCGGTGCCGGCACCCAGCTGACGCTCGCGGCGGATCTGAGGGTCGTGGCGCCCACTGCACGTTTCTCGGTTCCTGCTGCGCGCCTGGGCATCTCGGTGGATCGGTGGACGGTCCGGCGACTCGCCTCGCTCATCGGCGGCGGTCCGGCACGCGCGGTCTTCCTCGCCGCCGAACCCGTCCACGCCGAGGAAGCTCTCGCGCGTGGCTCGCCAATCGCATCGGCGACCTCGCCGACGCGCAGGCATGGGCGCACGAGATCGCGAAGCTCGCGCCGCTGTCGCTGAACGCGATGAAGTTGTTCCTCAACGACGACGGCACCCGCGACGAGGCCACGCCCGAGCAGACCGCCGCACTCGCCGCGGCGTGGCTCAGCGAGACGCCCAGGAGGCCAGGCTCGCTCGTGCCGAGCGCCGCGACCCGATCTTCCGCGGACGATGAACATCCGGTCCGCCGTCTCGGCCGCGCTCGCCCGGAA
>LATQ01000231.1 GCA_001017865.1 Rhodococcus sp. IITR03 | reverse complement strand
ATCGGCGGCGACCGAGGCCGACGAGGACGTCGTCTTCACCGGCCGTGTCGCCCCGGGATCCGGCGACGTTGCGTTCCCACCCGAACCCGCACGCGCGACCGCCGCTGCCCTCGCCGAGGCGGTACGCAACAGCGTGCGGCACGCGGGTAAGGACGCGTCCCGCACGGTCGAGGTCGACGTGGCACCGAGATGGATCTCCGTGCAGGTCGTGGACGACGGCAGAGGTTTTGAACCCGACGCCGTCGACCCGCACCGGCTCGGTCTCGAAGTGAGCATCCGCGGACGTATGCGCCGACTGTCCGGTGGACGGGCGGTCGTGCAGTCCGCGCCGGGGGCCGGGACCCGGGTGTTGTTGTACTGGCGGGATCCGGCCGCATGAACACTGCGAACTCGACCGTCTCCGATCTGCTGCGGATGCACAGCCGGCCCGCGCGGCCTTCGCCGTCCTGTACGCGGTGACCTGCGTGGTGCTCGCCATGAACACCGCGCCCCGTGCCGAGGTCCGCTGGCCCGTCGCGATCGCTGTGATCGTGTGTGTGGCCGCCGCCTACGCGCTCGTCGTGGTCGAGGGGGACCCACTACCGGTGCGACCCGCACTGGCGATGACGTTCTCGGGCGCGATCGCGTCGGCGTCGGTGCTGTGGGTGGTGCCCGCCGATCCGGCACCGCACCCCATCGAGCTGTGGCCGTTCGGGATGTCCACGACGATCCTCGTGTTCATGTGCGTGCGGGGACGCACGGCGTTCGCCTGGTGCGGGATGCTCCTCATGCTCGTCGTCGCCGCGCTGTGGTCGCATCTCACGGGCCCAGGGATGGGCTACGGGCTCGGCCTGACGATCACGAGTGCCGGACCGGTGCTCATGGGCACCGTCTGCGCCTACACGATCCGCCCCCTGGCGCGGTCGATCTACCTGCTGCGCGCCCGGTCGATGCAGCGGATCGCAGCGGAGTCCGCAGCTGCCGCGGCCTGGAGGAACGCGACGCTCGTCTCGGCAGCTCGATGCGTCGGCGCGGCCGTTGCTCAAGCGGATCGTCTCGGGCGAACCCCTCGACGAGAACGAACGGATCGAGTGCGGACTCGTCGAGGCACGACTGCGCGACGGTCTGCGTGCGCCCGTACTCCAGGTACCCGAGGTCGACCGGGCTGCCGCTGCGGCCCGCAGGCGCGGCGTCGAGATCGTCATGCTCGACGACCACGCCATGGACTCGGCATCTCCCGAGGTCCGGCGCGCCGTCTACCGGGAGGTGGTGGACGCGCTCGATTCGGTGAGCGAAGGGTCGGTGACCGTGCGTGTGTTGCCGCCGGCCCGCGCGGCGATGGTGACGATGCTTGTGAAGGGCGAGGATGTGCGCCGAATCGAGATCGGGCACGACGGCCGGCGCACCGGTAATTAGGCGAAACACCGATGCCCATATTTTCTTGGGCAGAGAAAAATCTGTCTGGGTAGTTGTCGGTTTCAACCGTTACGTTGTAGGCACTCGAAACGGAGTTCGTCGGGGGACTCGGTTCGATCCCATGTATTCATCTCGGTAGGGACGCGCTATGACGACGATGCTCGAACATTCCCCGGCACAGAAGCCTGCGCCTCAGAAGCCCGCACTCTCGGCTCGCGAGATCGAGATCCTGCGGGCCTGGCTGCTCTGCGAGTCCAAGTCCGAGGCGGCTGCGAGCCTGTTCGTCACTGCAGCAACGGTCAGCACCCACATCGTCCGCATCCGCGAGAAGTACGCCCGCGTCGGGCGTACGGCGACCACGAAGACGGCACTGCTCGCCCGCGCTCTGCAGGACGGTGTGGTCTCCATCGACGAGCTGTGACCCGTCGGCCTGCACCACACAGGGTGGACACACGACGGATCCGACGAGCGCGGCCGACCGGATCCACCGGGTCTTCGGCCGGTTCATCAGCGCGGGCTATGTGTTCTACCTGCTGTTCGTCGTCCCCACAGCGGTGTCGCAGGCCCACCTCACGGCATGGTGGTGGTTGCCGACGGCACTGCTCGCGATCTTCGGCACCGGGATTGCGCTCGGGGTGGCGACCTTCCTGAGCGATGTCCGGTGGATCGGGCGACTCGCAGCCGCCAACGCCGTCGCCTTCCTGGTCGTGGCGGTCCTGTGGTTCCCGGCCTGGACGGGTGAGGTTTCCACGAACACGGCCTGGCAGGCGCTCTTCCCCGGAGTGGCAGGACTGTCCGCCGCGGCAGCGTGGCGGCCGCGGACGGCGCTCGCCTACCTCACGGTGGTGGTGTTCGTCGTGCAGGCCACCAACTATCTGCTGGTGAACACCACGACGGGGTACCGCTTCGTCCCGGAACTCGCGTTCGCACTCATGTTCTGCGGGGTCTTCGCCGCTGCGGCGATCGTCGCCTTCCGCACGGGCGACGTCCTCGATTCCACCGTCGCGGCCACCGAGCGATCCGTTGTCGCGGCGCGCGGCCAGGACGGTCGAACGCGAGCGGTTCGACGCGCTCGTCCACGACCAGGTGATGTCCACCCTGCTCGCCTCGGGTCGCGGCGCATCCGACGGCCCCGTCGCAGCCCAGGCCCGTCGTGCGCTGGAGATGTTCGACTCCCTGCGGCGCGGCGACGACACCGAGAGCAGCTTCGACGCCGACCGGGTGGCGGCCCAGTTCCGTTCGGCGGCCTCCGAGGTGGACGAGGACGTCGAGTTCACGACCGCGACGAGTGCCGATGCCGGGCCGTACTACCCGGCCGACGTGATCAGGCGGTCGGAGCCGCACTGGCCGAGGCCGTGCGGAACAGTGTCCGCCACGCCGGCCCGGGCACACAGCGGGCCGTGCACGTCGACCTCGGACCCGGATCGGTCCGGGTGGTCGTCCGCGACGACGGCCACGGATTCGACCCCGCCCAGGTCGATCCCTACCGGATGGGCATCCGCGCGAGCATCCACGGACGCATGCGCGGCCTGGCCGGAGGCGACTCGCAGATCACCTCCGGCCCCGGAGGTACGACGGTGACGTTGTTCTGGTGCGATCCGGCCGAGCGTCGCGCACCGTGACGACCACCGAATCGACCCGCGACGTGCGCGACCTGCTGGGGATGCGCACCACGGCCGCACGTGTACTCGTGAGCCTCTACGCCCTGGTCTGCCTCGTGCTGGCGGCATTCGGCGCGGAGCACACGTCCGCGAGCTGGCCTCCCGCCCTCGCCGTGCTCGTGTGCACGTTCGCGGCGTTCACCCTCATCACCGTCCCAGGCGACCCGCTGCCGATGCCGGCGACGATCCTGCTCGCCGCCACCGGGACGGTCTCGTCGGCGCTCGTCTTCTCGGTGCTGCCGGTGCCCTCCCCGGGAGGCATCGCGACCTGGCCGCTCGGGATGTCCACGGTCGTCTTCACCTTCATGTGCGTGCGCGGACGCACCCTCGCGGCGTGGATCGGGTTGGCCTGCATGATCGCGACCGCGACCTTCTGGACCTACGCCACCGGACAGGGGATCGGCCCCGGCCTGTCGCTGTCGCTCGTCAACGCCGCCCCGGTCCTCATGTCCACCTTCTTCGCCTTCACCCTGCGACCACTCGCCGGATCCATCTACTGCTGCGTGCGATGTCGTTGCAGCGCAGCGCCGAACAGGCCGCCTCGGCTGCAGCGCTCGAGGAACGCGACGCGCAACTCGACCGGCTCGACTCCCTGGCCCGGCCCCTCCTCGAACGCATCGCGACCGGGAGGTACTCGAGGCGGGGGAGCGAACGCGCCGGTGTGCTGCTCGAGCACGGTCTGCGGACGGGCTTCGAGCACCGGCCCTGCAGGATCCCCCAGGTCGTCGAGGCGGCCGACGCCGCGCTCGACGAGAGGCGTGGACGTGGTGATGCTCGACGATCACGGCCTGGACGGTGATGCCCCCGGACGAGCAGGCGCGCCTCCGACGTGCGGTCGCCGACGAACTCGACTCGGTGTCACACGGTTCCGTCACGGTACGGGTCCTGCCCCCGGGACGCCGGGCCCTCGTGACGATCCTCGTGCGGGGGGACTCCGTGCGCCGCATCGAACTGGGCAAGGCGCCGCAGGGCTAGAGTCACCTTCCGTGACCGTGCTGAAGTCGTTGCTGCTGTTCGCCGTTGCCGCCCTGTTCGAGATCGGTGGTGCGTGGCTGGTGTGGCAGGGCGTGCGCGAACACCGCGGCTGGATCTGGATGGGGCTGGGCGTGATCGCTCTCGGCGCTTACGGTTTCGTCGCCACACTCCAGCCCGACGCGAACTTCGGTCGCATCCTCGCCGCGTACGGCGGTGTGTTCGTGGCGGGTTCCCTGGTGTGGGGCATGGTGATGGACGGCTTCCGGCCGGACCAGTGGGATGTCGCGGGCGCGCTCGTGTGCCTCGCCGGCGTCGCCATCATCATGTATTCGCCTCGGTGACGGGGCATCCGGCACAGAGGTGCCGGATGTCTCGTCCGGAGATCACGGAACCACGACACCGCCGACTGCGGGGGTCGAGTTGCACAGCGGTCCACTGCCGAGATTCACCGAACCGAACACCGTCGCCACGACCTCACCCGGACCGGTGTCGACCAGTGTCGACAGGTTCGGGTACGCACCGCCCAGATCGACGAGGCCGGTGCGGCCGTTGTTGCGGTTGAGCCATGCGACGCTGACCTGTCCGGCTGCCGGGACCGGCCACAGGGCCTCCCGCGTGGAGAACAGGACGTGGCCGCCGGGGATGCCCTCGTCCGGTCCGGGTTGCGCCGTGACCGAGGTGAACGACGCCAGGCTGCCTGGTTGATGCAGCCGATGGTGATCGCCGTGCCCAGGGGCTGAGGGGGTGCAGCGGTGGCCACACCGGTGAATGCGATTGCGGCGGCGACGGGTGCCGCCAGGGCGAGAACTCGACGTGGAATTCGCAGTGCAGGCATGGTGCTGCTCCTCGGAAAGGGAAGGTCACGTCCGGGAGCCGACCACAGCGAGGAACACCGCGGCGCGTCCCGCGCACCGATGACGAGCGTGAGTCTATCGAGACACCGAAGTCCCAGGAGCGGTTTCGGTCTCGATCCGATACAGCTCGGAAGCATTGCGGCGCAGCACCGCGTCGGCGAGCTCGTCGCCGAGGACGTCCTCGACGAGGGTGATGTCGCTGTCCCGGAACGGTCGCGGTGCCCGTGTCGACGGCAGGTCGGTGCCGAACACGAGTGCACCGGGATTCACATCGGAAACGGCGCGCAGCGTGTCGGCCACGGGCAGGTCGACGCGTCCGAACCCCGTTGCCTTCACGTGGATACCGCTCTCCACCAGCCGCAACAGAGACGGCAGGCCCTCCTGCGACAGGCCCAGGTGGTCGACGGAGACGGCGGGCAGTGCGGAGAGCGTCGTGTGCAGTTCGGCCAGATCGCGCGAATCGATGTACAACTCGGCGTGCCAGCCGACGAGATCGTGGACCCGCCGGGCGAGGCGGTCGAGGTCGGACAGCGTCGCCGATCCGCCACGTCTGACGTTGAACCGCACGGCGCGCACTCCCGCCGCGTCGAGCCGCACGATCTCGTCGTCCGAGGCGGTGGCCGGAAGTTGTACGACGCCGACGAAAGTGGGCCCGAGCCGGTCGAGCGCGTCGAGGAGATAGCTGTGGTCGAAGGCCTGGAACGAGCCCGACACCACCGCGCCGCCGGTGACACCCAAATGCGCGACCCGCGCGAGATAGTCGTCGACGGTGAACGGTTCGGCAGATAGCCGTCGTTCTCGACGAGAGGGAAACGCGGATCGATGATGTGCAGGTGGGCGTCGAACATCTCCCCACGATAGGAAGCCGGGTCCGGTCGGGACAGGGTTCGGCTCGACGGGAGTTCACTCGCCGCGGCGATGCGCGGTATGACGGCGGAGGAGCGACTCGGCCAGTCCCGCCACGAGGTCCCGTGCCTCGGGAGGCCCGACGATCTCGATGTGCTCGCCGAACTGCAGCAGTTGCCGCACACCGTCGATCGAGTCGTAGGCCACCGTGATCCGCGAGACGTCCGGTCGCGGCCCCGCGCTGCTCCCGCGCAGGCGGCACCGAGGATGCGCCGGGCGAGGTCGAGGCGGTTCGTCGCGAGATCGGCGGTGACGACGACGTCCTCGCGTCGTTCGAGCGCGTCGCCGAGTTCGCGTGCCAGGGCGGGCAGGTCCGGCCGGGGGACAGGTGTCGAGGCCGGTCGAGCACTGTCCACGCATTCAGGCGGGTCAGCGCGAACAGTCGTGGTCGTCCCTGATCGTCGGCCACGAGATACCAACGGCCGCGCGGGAGAGCACACCGTAGGGATCGACGACGATCTCACGTTCGTCGCGGTGCCCGCTCGAGCGGTACGTGATGGCGAGTTGCCGGCCGCGCCGCAGGTCACGAGTGAGCGCCGCGACGTCGGCCCACGGTCTCGGTGGCGAACCATCCCGGTTGTCGACGGTGACCACCTCCGTCAGCGGCAGCAGTTCGGTTCTCGCGTGCGGTGGGGGCGTGCGCCGGGCGCGTGCGGTGAGCTTGTGGACGGCGTCCCGCGCGGCGGCGTCGACACCGAGTTGCCGGGCCCGGCCCATGTCGACCCCCAGGGCGCCGCAGGACGTCCACCTCGGACGCGTTGAGCCGGTTCAGGTCGGTCTGCCGGCCGGGGAGCATCACGATGCCGCCGTACCTGCCGCGTTCGGCGACCACCGGAAGATCCGCGGCAGCAAGCGTTTCCACATCGCGCAGCACGGTGCGCTCGGAGACGCCGAATTCCTCCGCGAGTTCGGCGGCCGTGACCCGTCTGCGGGCCTGCAGGACGACCAGCATGCTCAGCAACCGCTGCGGCCGGTTCATCGACTGTCCGATCTCTTTCCGAAAACACGACAGGAACTGTCGGGTTTCGGTGTCACGGTAGTCCTCGAAGCCTTCACCGCCTACCGGAAGGAGATGTCGATGACCGTGTCGTCGCCCAATCTGTTCCTGATCTACGTGACCGACGTCGACCGCGCGACCCGCTTCTACAGCGAGCTGTTCGGCATGATCCCGCAACTGGCGACCCCGCGCTACGTGTCCTTCGAAGTGACGCCGGGAGTGCTGTTCGCACTGTGGTCGGGTCACGCGGAGACGATGGATGCGAACGCGCCGCGGTTCTCGGAGGTGGGCCTGATGGTGCCGGGATCGGCCGCCGCAGTCGATGCGATCCACGACGAGTGGGTAGGAAAGGGGGCGACGGTCGTGGAGGCGCCGCACGACGAGGTGTTCGGGCGGACGTTCGTGGTGTCGGACCCGGACGGGAACCTCATCCGTGTCTCCCCGCTGGACTGAGTCCCCGTTCGGCCGACCGGTCTACGACGCCTCGCGCATCGTGAGCCCGCCGAGTTCGACCGTATACGTCTGCGACGCCTCGTCCCACCACACGGAGTAGGTGGTGGGGTAGAGGCCTCCGCGCTGGTACGCCTCGGGCAGGCGGAGTTCCTCGTGGTGCGCGGGCCGCGTCGCGAGCCACTCGCGGCTCAGCATGGGTTCGATGAACGCCTGCCGTCCGTCCCACGTGCCGTAGAGCACGGTCTCGGTGAGGTGGTGTCCCGCCGCCGGATCGTGCTCCGCCTCGGTGGTGTCCACCCAGTGCAGTCCCATGCCCGCGACGGTCGACGTCAGCGGATCCCCGGACGGTGCGTACCCCTCCGGTATGTAACGCGGGTCGGGCACGCGGACCGCGGCCGGGATGTAGCCGGGGGCGAAGGGATGGATCGACTCCACCGTGGGCCGATCCAGGAGATAGAAGTGGACGTCGAAGTGCGGGACGTCGAAGCCGTGCTGGGGATCGTGGCCGTGCGAGTTCCAGTCGACCGTGACGTGGTCGAACGCGGTGGCGGCCGCCTCCTCGGGCAACTCGAGCACGTAGCCTCGGTGACCGGCATCAGGCACTGGGTAGGTCGTCGAGGGCGGCCGCATCGAGTCGCACCCCGATGGTGGCCGGCGTGCCCTCCTCGTCGACGGTGACGTACGTGCGGGCGTTGCCCGCCCCGACGGGATGAGCGGGTCCTTCGACGAGGCCCGAGACGCCCCCGGCGACCGCGGGGGCGGGAGGACGAACAATCCGAGGACCGCCGCCGAGACGATCACGGCGAGATGTCGGGCACGAGGCCGAATGTTCATGTGGGGTCCTCGATTTCCGTCGTCGTCGAGCGGCATCGTTGTGGATGCTAACTGTCGCGCGGACGGTGGATGGCCGACTAGATCGAACCGTGATGCGTGGGCGGGAAGATGCCCGTGATGTTCGAGGAAGTGGGTCCGCCAGTGCTCCCGGATGCGGCGGAACCCGATCTGTGCCCCCGGCAGGATTCGAACCTGTCGTGAATGCCGATCTTCTGCGATCGTTGACCAGGGAACTTGTACCGCATCCGCTGGTCATACGTGAATCTACATGTGGACAGTTGTGGACGCAACGTGTCATAGGATGACGCTGGTTCTGCACATATTCTGCACGAGGGGCGATATGGCGCGTCGGAAGAAGCGATCGTTTGGGGGTCTCCGCAAGCTCCCCTCTGGGCGCTGGCAGGCGAACTACACCGCACCGGACGGACTGCTCTACAAAGCACCTCGCACGTTCGCCGCCGAGGACGACGCAATCGGATGGTTGAACGCCGAACGGCGCCTCATCGACCTGGACGTGTGGACCCCACCGATCGAACGGGACCTCGACGAACCGCCGGCACCCGTGCTTACCCTCGGGGATTACGCCGATCGGTGGATCACTCATCGACACCTCAAAGAGTCCACCAGGCACCTCTACCGACGCATGTTCGAACAACACATCGAACCGACCCTTGGAGCACTCCCGCTCGACGGGGTGACTCCAGACCAGATCCGCGTATGGTTCGCCGATCTCCGCGACACCCCCGGTCCGAACAGGACATCGACGGGGAAGACACGTAACGCCCGTGTCTACGCGCTACTGAGGACCATCTTCGCTACGGCAGTCGACGACGGACTCATCCCCACAAACCCGTGCCGTATCCCTCGAGCTGGACGCACCGAACGTGCCCATGAAATCCGGTTGTTGTCCCTCTCCGAACTCGACGCGCTCGCCTACGCGATGCCGGATCACCTCCGGTTGCTCGTGAAACTCGGAGCCTGGTGTGGTCTCCGTCGAGGGGAACTGCTCGAGCTACGCCGTAGCGACGTAACTGCGGACGGCAGTGTGGTGCGGATCCGCCGGGCTGTCGTGTTCGTGAAAGGGCAACCACACGTCGGTGCGCCGAAGTCGACCGCAGGCGTCCGAGACGTTGCCGTACCCCCACACGTCCGTACTGCGGTGGTGGATCACCTCGCCGAGCATGTGAGCCGTGGGAAGAATGCGCTGCTGTTCACATCGACGGACGGGGACCGGCTAGGGGAGTGGACGTTGCGATACCACTTCGAACAGGCCGCAAAGAAGATCGACCGCCCGGATCTCCGCCTGCACGACCTCCGGCACCAGGGCGCAGTTCTCGCAGCGCAGGCCGGCGCGACCACAAAAGAACTCATGGCACGTTTGGGGCACTCGACCCCGAACATGGCGATGCGCTACCAGCACGCTGCAGCAGGACGTGACGCTCAGATCGCGGAACGGCTGTCACAGCTAGCGACTCGCGATGACGCTTAGCGAGCAGGGTGTGAAAAGACGTGTGCTTTAATGGTCTTGCTGACCGATTAAGTGGACAGTGATTGACAACCGAACACAGCACGCTAGCCCGAATATGCGGCGGAGTACCGATACGGACCCAGGAGGTCTAGGTCCCACCGCGCAATAAGGCGAACGGCGCAGGTTTCCCAGGCGGAAGAACGTCGAGCAGCACAGCACCTCACAGGGAGGTGACTTGTGCGCTCGTGTTCTTCCGTTTCGCTTTGGGAGAGACCGTGCCAGTGAATAAGTCGAAGCGTCGACTGGTTTCGATACCGCAGGCCGCTGAGGAATACGGCGTCTGCAGCAAGACAATCCGCCGTTACATCTCAGCGGGCCGTATCACCGGATACCGGTTCGGCCCCCGGATGATCCGTGTGGACCTCGACGAGATCGAGGCAATGATGCGCCCAATGGCTGCGGCTGGGGGTGCGTCTGCATGACCTCGAACAGCAGAATGCGCCCCGCGGGCAACGAGGCGCATCCGAAATCCCAAATGGCGGCGGGATACACCGATTCTAGCGAAGATCCCCGCTACCACGTGCCTACGCCCACGGACCGCGAGATCGCAGCGGCCCTCGAGATCGTGCAGAGCGCCGGCTACTGGGTCGCAGTGCGCTGCACCGCCTGTGGGCACCCTCTCGTATCCCCGAAGTCACTCCAAGCCCACATGGGTCCGAAGTGCGCCGCCCGTGAGGGGGTGCGTCGATGAGCACCCACGAAAACGAGCTGCTGAATGCGGTGCTCGGGACCGATCCCGGCCTTACACGCCCGATCCCGTCCTCGGCGGTGCTCGCAGACTTTGTGATGCCGCACATCCTCAAGATCCGCGACGACGGAAATGGCAACCTCCGGCAACTGCCCTCATCGGCTCGCAGGCATGGGAGAACGCAGGCGACGGGGTGAAGTGGGCCGTGGTCGCCACACTCGCCCTACAGGGCATCTGGCCGCCGAACGTGGACCTGACGAACGTGTGGCCTACGCCGAATCCGGTGATCGCGTCGATTCCCTCATCGACTGGGGCGCCGAAGCGTACCGACTCGGATACGACGCCGGACGACGCGACCACGCCCAGACCAGCCGTCGCCAGCACCGCGGGACGGGGGCAGCATGAGCGTAGATCCATACCTCGACGTTCCACCGTTCGACGACTCTTCCCACTCACTGCTGGCAAGTCGACTGCGGTCGGGAGCTTGGCTCGACGCGCAACAGTTCCCGCCGTTGAACTGGGCCATCGATGGAGTGATCCCCGAAGGGTTCGGATTGATCGTCGCCCCACCGAAGGCCGGCAAGAGCTGGTTCGTGCTCGGTGCGGCCCTGGCGAAAGCAGACGGTGGTCGGGCACTCGGATGCATCTCGGTTCGTCGCGGCCCGGTGCTGTACCTCGCGCTCGAGGACGGATACCGACGCTGCAATCACGGTGCCGAATCCTGCTAGGGGACAGTGTCCCAATCCCGGGACAACTCGACGTCATCATCGACGCCCAGGCCCACGAAGTTCCCATGCTGGTCGGGGAGTGGTTGGAGCAGCATCGGCATGACGCACCCCTCGTCGTGCTCGACACGCTCGGCAAGGTGATGCCGCCGAAGGCCGCGGGGGAGTCGGACTATCAGCGCGATTACAGAGTCGCCGGCAAACTCAAGGCACTCGCGGATGCGGTACCCGGTTCGACCGTGCTCGCCGTGCACCACACCCGCAAGGCCGAATCGAGCGATTTCGTCGATGCGGTGTCCGGGACACAGGGCATCGCCGGCGCCGCTGACTTCATCCTCGTGCTCGCCCGCAAACGCCACGACGATCAGGCATCCCTCGCTGTGACCGGCCGCGATGTGATCGAAGCCGAGTATGCGATCACATCACGAGACGGTGCCTGGACGCTCGATGGAGGAAGCCTCAAGGCTGCCGCCGCGGCTCTTGCGGAACGGAAGTCCACGGACGGGATCGGGGACCGTAGCGCCGAAATCATCCGGTACGTCAGCGGCTATCCCGGTGGTGTCTCACCGAAGGAAGTGGCGGATGCTCTCGGGATTCCGGATGCACGCCGATACTTGGCGCGTCTGGCGGATGCGGAGCGGCTACGGAAGATCGGCCGCGGACTGTACGGACCCCCTAGCACCCCTGTCCCCACTGTCCCAATGTCCCAATCGGAAGACGAAAGGGACGAACCGAAGGGGAATGGGACAACGGGACAGTGGGGACAGCCCCCGGACAAGGGGACAACACTGCTCGCTGCGTCGTATGTGGACAACCCTTCCTCTTCCCCGCAGCCGGAAAAACCATCTGCTCCATCCGAGATGAAGCGCACGACAACGCGAGGAGCGCAGCCGCATGACCCGACGAGCCTCACGGCTTCCGCAGATCCCCGACCCCATCGCAAGCCTCGTCGACGACCGCCTCACCGGTGCCCGATGCAGCGGCCGGCACCCCCTGTTCGATGCCGAGATCGACGACGAGAGCGCCGAGGAGCGATCGGCACGACTGGCATGGGCACGAACCGAATGCACCCGCTGCCCGGTCCAGGGCCTGTGCCGAACCGCAGCAAGCGAACAGGAACACCCCCTCGGAATGTGGGGCGGCAAGGTCCACGGCCTGCCCGGCCGCCCCGGACGAAAGGACACCCCCGCAGCATGAGACTCGTCGTCCACCGCAGCAAGGCGAAAGTGACCGCCAACCCCGGACAACCTTTCCCGGTGCTCTTCGAGTTCAGCGGAGTCGCCATCGCCATGCGCCCGTCCGAAGCACTCGCCCTCGCAGACCAACTCGTCGACGCCGCCGAAAAACTGAGGCAGGGCCGAGCATGACCGTGCAGCACCTCGCCCCCGGTGTCATCCTGCTCACCGGAGACGCCCTCACCACCGTGCGCTACGCCGTACGAGTCGCCATCGCAGCACGGCACCGCAACGGCTACCCCGTCCCCCGAGAACTCACCGAACTCGCAGCAGCCGTGACCGAACCCGGAACAACGGACACCGAACCCACACGCGCACAACACACTTCAACCGAACTGCTCGACATACAGGAGACGGCACGAATGCTCGGATGCAGCGAACGCCAAGCACGCCGCCTCGCACCCCAACTCGACGGACGCCTCCACGCAGGCCGCTGGCTGATCCCCCGCGCAGCCGTCACCGAACACCTGAAAGGACGGGCCGCATGAGCCCCACCCGGCACGAGTTGCTGGACATGCTCGCCGCCATGACCGACGACGAGCTACGCCGCACCATCTCCGAAGCCCGCGGAACCGACCCCGGCCCCGCCAACGTGCGCGACCTCATCCACCGCGAACTCAACCGCGCCCCCGAACCCGACCCGAACGAGCAACCCGTCGCCCTCAACGACGACGAAGGACTCGCCCGCATCATCGGCGCGAAACTCAACCGCAGCCGCGAACTCTAAGGACACACCATCATGCTCGGACAGCACCCTTTGGACCTCCTCCGCGAACATATCGACACCGTCGCAGCCGCCGGCGGCACCGTGCCCGACACCTACACCGCCGTCAACGAACGCTGGAAGCGGTACCTCGCCATCGGCCACGACATCAGCACCGTGCTCGCCGACGCGATCACCACACCCGACGACACCAGCGACCTGACACAGCTACGGCACTGGCCCTCGCCGAACGCTGCGGAACCGTCGAACAAGCAGACCTCACCAAAGAGCTGAAAGCCCCTGTTCTGCTCGCTCTCCGTGCCGCCTACGAGCCTGTCGCCGATGCGAACTACCGCACCCTCGCCGACAAGTTCACCGCCACCGCCACTGCGTTCACCAAAGCCGTGAACGCAGCAGACCCCGACCTGCCCGCCGAGCAGATGGTGACCCAGTCCGAGAAGGCCCGCAAAGCCTGGACCGACGCCGCAATCCACGCCGTCGAACTCGACCAGCAACTCACCGCACTCCGAGCAGCAGCAGTACTCGCCGGCCTCCGCGCCCACGACAACGACGCACTGCTACCCCTCACAGTCGACACCACAGGACACCACCGCAGGCGCCTGTGGGAAGCCTGGGAAACCAACACCGGACGCACCGGCAAGTGGGGAGCGATCGCACGACTCGGAGCAACCATCCGAGCAGCACACCCCGACACCTTCAAGCCCTACCGCCGACCCGCACCCATCGAAGTGAAGTACATGCGCGGTGAAGGCCGGTACGCAGGCTCGGTGCGGGTCGAGATCGACCCCGAAGACGAGATGGTCTAACACACTTCCCGCACGCCTTGCATCCGTGCGGGGAACGGGTGGGCGTCGGCTTCCCCTCCTGGACCGACGCCACCCACCACAACGGGAGACACCATGCCGCGCCCCACAACACCACGCACCGCAACCACACGATGGAAGCGCATCAGGACACGCCTCATCAGCAGTCGCACACACCAATGCCACCACTGCGGAACAGCGTTGGACCCGAAAGCCAAGCGTGGTGAACCCGGCGCAATCGAGATCGACCACCTCATCCCATACGTGGAACGCCCCGACCTCGCACACGACCCCAACAACCTCGTGCTGTCGTGCCGGCCCTGCAACCTCGCCAAGGGCGGCAAGGCATACGGCGAACCCTTCCAAGTCCCCACCACAAGCCTGCCGCTCCCAACCTCACAGCAATGGTGACCGCACAGCAGCGACGCCCCCAGGGGCCACCTCCTCGCCCCACCCCGCTCCGCTTCCCCTCGGCGTTGAGGATCTATCCCCCCGCCGGCCAAACGCCCCGACCTATGGAGACCCGATGAAGCCCAAACCCCCACCCGGATGCACCGCTGTGGGTCGCCGCCTGTGGAACGCGGTGCTCGATGAGTACGAGCTCGACACCCACGAAGTTGCTGTCCTGCGGGAAGCGGTGCGAACCGTCGACCAGATCGAACAGTTGCAGGCTGTGGTGAAGGATGACGGCCCGATGCAGAACTCACCGCAGGCAGGCGCGTGCATCCTGCCGTCTCCGAACTCAGGCAGCAGCGCATCGTGTTGGCTCGTCTGCTCGCTGCCTTGAACATCCCTGTCGAGGATGCCTCTCGTCCGGTGCGTGCACCTCGAGGGGTGTACGGGATTCGGGGTACGGCGTGAGGCGCCGGCGGATCGACGAGGCCGGGCAGGTGCCGCCGATGCTGTGGACGTTCGACACCGGTGACTGGTCGGGCACCACAGCCGAACGAGTGCACGCCTGGTGCGCTGCTCGACGCGAGTGGGCGCGCACCAATCCGTGGCCGGGTGGTGTGGTGGCCTGATCGTCGACAACCACGCCGTCCGGCGGCGGGTCCTTCACGGACACGACCAGTGACCACCCACCCCCTCCTCGACGGGGGTAGGCCGGACACCCATAGGCGTTGCTGCGCGGGTTTCCTACGAGTCTGGGGATTCGGCTCTCGCGCTCTCCCGAATCGATTCTGAGAGGACTGCTCGTGCCTGTTTCCCGTAAGCGCAAGAAGAAAGCCCGCACCCCGGAGAACTTCGACGCCTTGAACGCTGCTCTCCATGCTGCTCGGACCCGTGACCCTCGGTTCCGTCGCCTCGCTGCGAATGTCCCTCCAAGCATGTGCCTTTGATGGTGGAGCGGATGTTCGACGAGCGGATCTACGGCACGGCGCAGTGGTTCGCCGGCGCGCTGACTTTGGCGTGGCGGAAGGTGGAAGTTCCCACGCTACGGGTGCGCCCCGACAAGTGGATTTCCATGTTCCGCACCCTGGGGTTCGTCACCTACGGCGACGTGAACGGGATGGTGGACGAGTCGAAACGCCCGACCGAACCGCTGACCCTGTATCGGGGTGCGCCTCCGGAGTATCGGGCGGGGTTGTCGTGGACGGACACCCCCGAACGAGCACGTTGGTATGTGCAGGAGTGGGAGACCGGCAAACGCAACACCGGTGGCACGGTGTGGAAGTGCACCATCCCTCCGGAGAGGTTCCTCGGGTACTTCGACCGTGACCCGGTGGAGGAAATCGAGTGGGTCGCTGACGTTCGTGGGCTGCCGATCGTCGAGCACATCCCGACCGATCGAGAGATTGTGCGTCCTCGAGTGGCTGCACCGTCTGGGCGGGTGGTGATCGATCCTCGGTCGGGCCGTGAGTGGTTCGTGAAGACCCCGCCGACGATCGCGCACGCCCGCAATGAGTACGCCGCGAACCAGCTGTACGCCCTCGCCGGTGTGCCGGTACCCGAGGCGCAGTTGTCCCCGGATGGGACGCGGTACATGTCCGCGGTGATCGACGCGCAGCCGTGGTCGGAGTCGACTGTGGAGGTTCGCCGGCACTTTGTGGTGGATGCGTGGTTGGCGAACTGGGATGCCCCGGAGCCAGGGAACATCCTCATCGACGAGGCGGGCACTGCATTCCGTGTGGACGTCGGGGGTGCGTTGGATTTCCGTGCCCGTGGTGAACGCCGCAACCTCACCGCCGAGGTGTGGGAGCTCGAGACGATGCGAGATCCGGATATCTCACCGGCTGGCGCGAAGCTCTACGCGGGCCTGACCGCGGAGGAGGAGGCTGACGCGGTGCGCCGGATCATGGCTCTCGATGAGTCGGAGATCCGGGCGATGATCGCGGCCGCGGGTGTCCCTGCTCGGTTGGGGGATGTGTTGCTTGCGCGCCGTGAGTTTCTGGCGGCCCGGTATGGGGTGTCGGTTGGATAGACTGTGTTTGTAGATCGTCGATTCCCGACGCAACCCCCGTCCTCGTGACGGGGGTTGCGTCGTTTCTGCCCTACCCTCGGTGTACCGGGTGGGTTTTCGTCGCTCTACGTGCGATACAGGGAGCGCTGAGATTGCCGGCTGCTGCATCGGCTGAGCATCGCCGCCGCGGCCATCACGACAAGAGGTAAGCGGAAAGCATCTCTAGGGCGCGACGCCAACAGGTGGCATCCATGACGTCGGAGTACTCGGTTATGCTTCCGCCGATTGTGCCTTCTTGCCGCGAGTGAGCGGGACTTGGCGGACCGACTTCAGGAGTTCGATGGCGACGCAGCACGAGCGGGTTCACATTCCCACCAGCTACCCCTGTTCGACCTTCTTTGTGGACGAGAGCACCTCGAAAGCAAGCGGCGGTTCGTTCTTTGTAGTGGGTGCGGTGAAACTGCGTAAACCCGGCAAACTGTTGCGTTCCATCGCCGCGATTCGTGATCGGTACACGGAGCACAAGGATGAGTTGAAGTTCAGCACTATCACCCGGGGTCGCCTGCCCATGTACAACGCCATTATCGATGCGTTGGAAGAGTCGGATGCTCGCTTGCTGGCGACGGTAGTTGATAGAACCGCGGCTTCAAGTCCGTTTTCCTCAAGTGAGGCAGAGTGGATCACCCATGCACGGGTCACAGCGAAGTTGCTGGTGGGCTCACTGAATGCCCGAGAGTTGGGGGTGGCTGTCATAGACCAGCGGTCGACCCCCGTGGAGAGCGCCTTTGATGAGACCGTCCGGAGCATGGCTAATCAGCGACTGAAGAGCATCGGTTTTGTCTCTGTCGTATGCGCTGACTCACGTAGTAGTCATGGCCTGCAGCTCGCCGATCTCGTGGCTGGGGCCGTCGCCCACCAGCGAGTTTCAAAGGATCCGAACTCAGGGAATCACAAGGCGACAGTGGCACGGCGACTGGCGTCGGCGTTTGGGGTGTCTTCGTTTGTGACCGATCAACGCACCAACAGAGTGAATGTCCTCACCCTGACTTCGTAGCGCGGGTTGTATCCCTTGCGCGGGTTGATCGCTAGAGGTAACTTAGTGGCGCGGCCAGAGCTTCGGGCTCACAGTCGCTCTTCGTGGCCAGAGCTTCGGGCTCACAGCGACGATGAAAAACTGAACGGCTTGACCGTTCAATACATACTCTGCGAAGGCGCTACCCCCTGGGTGGCGCCTTCGTTCGTTGCAGATCGAGTCGGTGGCCTCTGGTACGTCAATATCTCCGCGACGAAGCCGTGACTAGCGAATTTGTCTGCGTCGACAAAGTGATTGAGATGAGCCGCAACCCAGTGGGTTGCGGTTCCCGATGGTGGGAAACGTTCTCCGACTGGGGGAAGTTTCCCGGTGCCGGGAGCTTGGGGGAGTAACGACCTCGAAGCGGGCCGCTCCGCGGGCTGTGTTTCACCGCAAGGAGCACCCAAGGGTGCCGGTGTCGATGACCCCACCCCGGAAATTTCCCACGAACCACGTCCCCGTATCGCGTCAGGCCAACACCTGTAGCCACGTCACCGAATACGGGCGTGGCTGTGCTGGACTCCCACGACGCCAGGCCTGACATCGGCGTGGAAGCGCCCCACCCGGTTGTGGGGATAGTGGAACACCGGCGGCTGCTGGTTTACGTCGGGCAGCGGGAGAGGAACGACGAGGGTTGCAGAGGCTCGCGGACCGCGGCGTGCAGGGCCGTGCTGGTCTCCGCCAAGCGGACACCAGCACGACGCCAACAGGTCGGGTGCGGCGGATTGGAGTGAGCAGTTACCTCACTCATCACGGCAACAGACGAAGCAGGTGTGTCGATGAGCGACACGGTTGCCGAGGGGTACGCGAAAGTGCGTACCCCTGGTCAGGTCAGAAGGGGGTCGTCCTGATCGACAACCTCGAGGCTGTAGCGCAGGACCGTGCCGTCCGCGAATTCGGTCACGATCGGACCGACCGGCTCGACGAGTAGAGCCTTACCGTGTTGCAGCTCGAGGATCTCTGCGTGGTCGGTGACGGCCTCAGCGGCTTCGATGAATGAGCCGAGACGACCGAGGACGATGCGCTCGCCAGATGCGTCGATGTACGAGATTTGAACGGTCATGCCGCACCATCAACGCGCCGGCGCGACAACGTGGCTGTTCGGGGC
>LATQ01000141.1 GCA_001017865.1 Rhodococcus sp. IITR03 | reverse complement strand
TACCGTCGCAGCGCTCGACGACCCGACGGGCGCACCCGGCTCGCCCGGGTCGCCGCGGACGCACGCGAGCACCAGTTGCTGCTCGTCGCCACCACCGCCGACACGAATCCCCGCTGGTATCCCGAGGGGCTGATCGACGCGTTCGACGACATCGTCGCGCGACGGCACGAGGAGAGACCGTCCTTCGGCCTCCGATGATCGCTCGATCGGCCGAGGGAGTACTCGATCGACACCCGGCAGTACTCGATCGACACCCGGCAGTGCTCGATCGACGCCGAAAAAATGATCGAACCGCCGCGATCGGAGCATTCGTCCTGGGGTGGTTCTTCGTCGTCCAACGCGCCGCCGGTTTCATCACCGATCCCGAGGGGACCCTCCGAACTCGGACGCACGCGATCAACCTGATCACGCGGTGTTTCGACGAGACCTTCCCGGATCCGTTCCGTCCACACGTCGACGTCGACCCAGTCCCGGACATCGCCGTAGTGTCCGCCCATCAGCCGGAAGACGATCCGCCCGATTCCGGCCCAGTCGCCCGAAGCGATGACACCGGCGAAGAAACGGTGATCACGCACGTCGCGACCGAACGGAGGTTCTGCACCGCCCGAGGTTCCGGGGTGACCCGCCGCAGATATGCGGCCACCCGGGGCGAGAGGATCGTGCTGGTCGCTCCGACCGACGAGACGGAGAACGCCCACACCGGTCGTCCTACCGGCTCGGCGCATAGCCGATGGATCGCATCGGAAGCCTCGGGGAGCCACTGGCCGTTGTGGATCGCACTTCCGACGACCAGCGCCTCGTACGTTCGCACCGACGCGATATCGCCGAGCGCGCGGAGTTCCACGGCACCGCGGCTTTCCAGTCCCGCAGCGATGCGTTCGGCGATTTCCCGCGTCGACCCTCGGGCGGTCGCGTAGCCGATCAGGACGGACATGGCGGAGCCTTTCGGCAGTGGGTGACGGCGCCGGGTGCAGTCTCCAGTGTGAGGAGCGGCGTGCGCGGCACACGAGAGTCTTCGGTCTCTTCCTGCGGGCAGGTCGGGACCGTCGACTCTTGTGCGACCGACCGGTCCGAGCGTGTACTGGCAGGGTCCCGAAACGGCAGGATCCCGGAAACAGCAGTGTCCCGAAACGGCCGTGCCCGCAGCTCGGACAGGCAGCGAGGTGATCGTGATGACAGCACACCACCCCATCGTCGCCGGAGTGGACGGATCGAGAGCGTCCCTGCAGGCCGTGGCTGGGCAGCTCGCGAAGCGGAACGTCGCCGGCTCCCGTTGTCGTTGGTCACCATAGTGTCGGTCCGCAACACCTTCGGTGTCCCGATCGGCATGCCCGCAGGATTCTTCGAGCAGGAGGAGTCCGAGGGACGCGACATGCTCCTCGACGCCGCCGAATACGCGCGCCCGCGCGCGCCCGATGGTGACCTGGACATCGAGACCCACCTGTGCACCGGTTCCCCGTCGCTCGAGCTGGTGGACCGGTCGAAGTCGGCGTCGATGGTGGTGGTCGGAGCCGGAGACAACCGGTTCGGCTGGGAGCGATTCGGTTCGGTCAGCCGAGCGGTGGTGACGCACACGCACGCCCCTGCCGTGGTGGTCCGCAAACTGCCGCACGTCGACGTCAACGACATCTCCGGTCCTGTGGTCGTCGGCGTCGACGGTTCGGAGCACAGTGTGCGCGCGGTGTCCGCAGCGTTCGAGGAGGCTTCGCTGCGCGGCACCGACGTGGTGGCCGTCCACGCGTGGTCGGACCTCGATGTGCGCGGCCCGTTCCGATTCCGGATCGACTGGGACAGCGTGGAGAACAAGGAGCGGGCGTTGTTGTCGGAGAGTCTCGCCGGGCACGGCGAGGCGTTCCCGGATGTGCGGGTGTACCCGGTGGTGGTGCTGGACCAGCCTCCCACTATCTTGCGTCGCACGCTGCCGATGCGCAGTTGCTCGTTCTCGGCCGTCGCGGTCGAGGCGGGTTTCCGAGCCTGATGCTGGGATCCACCACATGGGCGCTGCTGCACACGGTGACCTGCCCCGTGATGGTCGTCCCGTAGTGCGCGACCTACAGTCGGCGCTGATCCCCGCCGGTCACGTCCCGTCGCTCCGGGCACGGTCGAGCAGGATGCGTTGTTCCGCTCGCGCCACCGTCCGTCTCGTCTGCGCCG
>LATQ01000278.1 GCA_001017865.1 Rhodococcus sp. IITR03 | reverse complement strand
GCGGGCGATGCCGGCACCGAGCCGGCGTTCGAGGTGGGCAGTGGCCGCACCCGTACCCGACGCGGCGAGCACACCGATGTCACGGTCGTCGAGGTGCACCGCGTGCGCGTACCAGACGTCGGGGCCGGTCCAGCCCAGCGACTCCATGTACTGCACGGGCTTGCATCCGAACTTCTCGAGGCAGAAGTCCTCCTCGTCGAGGGTCTCGGCGAGATGGGTGTGCAGCCGCACCCCGAGGTCGCGGGCGAGCAGCGCGGACTGCTTCAGCAGCTCGCCGGTCACCGAGAAGGGCGAGCACGGCGCGAGCGCGACCCGCAGCATCGAATCGAACGACGGATCGTGCCAGCGCTCGACGGTCTCGCGGCTGCCTCGAGGATCGCGTCGATGTCCTCGACGATGTGATCGGGCGGCAGACCCCCGGCGCTCGCACCGAGGTCCATGGACCCGCGGCAGGGATGGAAGCGGATACCGACCTCGGCCGCTGCGGCGATCTCCGCGCCGAAGACGTCACCGCCCTCGCGGGGCACGACGTAGTGGTGGTCGGTGCTGGTCGTGCAGCCGGTGCGCACCAGATGCGCGAGTGCGCCCTTGGCCGCGACGTGCACGGCGTCGGCGTCGATGCCACCCCAGACGGGATAGAGGGTGGTGAGCCATTCGAACAGCGTGTGGTCGGCGGCGAGCCCACGCGTGATCCATTGGTACAGGTGGTGGTGGGTGTTGATCAGGCCGGGGGTGAGCACGCACCCGGTGCCGTCGACGATCTGCGCGTCGTCGTAGCCGGTCGGTTCGCCCGACCCGACCGCGACGATCCGGTTGCCGGAGACGACGACATATCCGTCGCGGTGTTCGGCGCGGGCGGCGTCCATGCTCACCACATGTGCGCCGCGGATGACGAGCGGCCGGGTGGTGGGATGCGCGTGCATAGTCGACTCCTCGGATCGTCGGGAGTCTTCAGTCAACTGCGGCGAACAGATGTACCTCTGCGGCAGCACGCACGAAACACCTCGGAAATCCGCGGCTCGTACTGTGCGATCGTCCAAGACCGTCACCAGGAGGTGAACATCGTGCTTCTTCGAGATGTGGTGGAGGCGCCGGGGCTCGGAATCGGTGTACTGCACGGCGACGCGGAGGCCCTGAGCCGTCCGGTGCTGCGCGCGTGCACCACCGACATGCCCGACCCCACACGCTATGTCAGCGCAGGCTCGCTCGTGTTCACCGGCCTGGTGTGGCGGCGCTCCGCCGAGGACTCCGACCTGTTCGTCAAACGGCTCGTCGGAGCGGGGGTGACGGCGATGGCGGCCGGCGAGGCCCTGCACGGCCGGGTACCCGACGACGTGGTCGAGGCGTGTGCACGACACCGCATGCCGCTGCTGGTCGTGCCCGACGAGGTGCCGTTCAGCCGGGTCATCGAATACATGACCGGGCGGATGGCCGGGGCCCGGATGGATCGTCTGCAGACGGGGCTGGCGCGGCAGCGGCAATGGCTCGCCGCCGTCGCCCGACGGTCGAAGTGTGGGGGGAGCTGCTCGACGGACTCGCGCAGCAATTCGTGGTGGAATCGGCGCTGATCACCTCCACGGGCGTGACGGTCGCAGGAGGTGCCGAGCTCGACGAGACCGAACTCGACCGGATCACCGCAGCAGCGCTGACCGCCGACCGCTTTCCACTGCGGCTCGCGGGCGACCTCACCGTCCTGCCGGTGGGACGCGGACTGACGGACCGGATCGACGCGTGGTTCCTGGTGATCCGGCACGATGAGAGCGGACCGGAGTGCGTCGAGGCGTTCTCCGAGCTCGCCTCGGTGGTCGCTCTCGATCGGATCCGGCGCGACGAACGGCGCCGGGTGGCATGGGAGATCACCGACCGGGCCACGACCGTGCGTGCTGCGGACTCGCGGGTCGCGGTGATGGCCGAAGCCGAGGGTCGGATCTCGCCGGACGTCCTGCGCGGTCTCGTCGAGGATGTTCTCGACGGCGCCGTCACGTCCGTCGACGCGGCGAACAGGGTGGTCGCCCCGGCGATCGGCAACGACGTCGACGTGGCACGGCTGTTGAGCCGACGGCTCGGCCGTCTCGCGCCGGCACTGCGCGGCGACCGGATGTTCGTCGGTGTCGGCGGCAGAGTTCCGACGACGACCCCGGCGGGCGCGGTCCGC
>LATQ01000531.1 GCA_001017865.1 Rhodococcus sp. IITR03 | reverse complement strand
GCGCGGAGTGCGACGGGATGCGGGCGGCAGGGAGTGCGACGGCCCGAGACGCGGCGCGGAGGCGGATAGTTGCTGTACCCCGGATGCTGCGAACCCGGGACACGGCCGTCCGCTCCCTCGGGGGCGGGTCGCTCGTCCGGTTCGGTCACGTCTTCGATTCTTCCCCACGCGATAGAGGCTGTAACACAAGGGCGGCACGTGGCCCGAGTGACGCGTGTCGCGATCGGTATGCCACCCGGATCACTCCACGAAACGCACTTCGAACAGCGTCGGCCAGTACTTGCCCGTCACCAGGAACCGATCGTCCCCGGGGATGTGTGCGATGCCGTTGAGGACGTCCACATCGGCCCCCTCGGGCAGCCGATCGCGCAGCGGAGCCGCGTCGACCCGGGCCTCCACCCGGCCCGAGGCCGGGTCGATCAGCACGATCTCGTCCGTCTGCCACACGTTCGCCCAGACCCTGCCGTCCTCGGTGCACTCGAGTTCGTTGAGCTTCGACACGGCACGTCCGTCCCGGTGGACGGTGACGCGTCCGACTTCGTCGAAGGTGGCGGGGTCGCGGAAGATCAGCTCGGCCGAGCCGTCGCTCATCACCAGACGGTCGGGTTGCGCGCACAGCCCCCAGCCC
The DNA here is from genome assembly GCA_001017865.1 of Rhodococcus sp. IITR03. The sequence continues at coordinate 1,557 of LATQ01000531.1, read as the reverse complement.
TCGCCGTCGTAGTCGACCCGGCGCTTCTCGAGCAGGGTGTCGCGATCGCGGACGACAGCCGTGCCGTCCTTCCAGGTCAGTTGCCACAACTCGTCGCCGACCACGGTGATGCCCTCACCGAAAAGATCGTCGAGGACGGGTTCGCGGGTGCGCTCGGTCTCGGCGAGGGTGACGGTCCCGCCGTCGAGGTCGACCTCCCGGGCCGACACCCACGAGCGCCCGGCCCGGCCGGTGCCTTCGAGCAGTTCGCCTTCGTCGATCTCGAGGCCCTGGGTGAACGCTTCCGGATCGTGGGGGTGCGTGGCGACGACCTCCACACCGAGTTCGGTGGCAGGTGGACCGGGTTCGGCGACGAGATCGTCGCCGCATCCGGCGGTGGTGACGCAGACGACCGTCGCGACCGCGGCCGAGAGAAGAAGACGAGGCACGCGCCCATCCTGCACCTCGCGCGTGAGCGGTGCCTGTACGACCTTCCGCGACCCGCAGGCGCCGGAGCAGACAGGTCAGGCAGAATGGAGGCCGTGAGTGTTGCCTCTGCTTCCACTTCCCGAGGAACGAACCCCGTGGTCGATCCGGCGGTGCGTTCCGTGCTCGCCGACGCCGTCGACCTCGCTCGGGCCGCACTCGACGAACTCGGGGACGGTGGAGTCGGCGCCTATCTGGGCGTGACGCGCGAGGACGAGTGCTCGGCCACCCATCGTTTCGCCTCGGAGCTGCCGGGCTACCGCGGTTGGCAGTGGGCCGTCGTCGTGGCCGCCGCCCCGGATTCGGATCGCGTGACGGTGAGCGAACTCGTGCTCCTGCCCGGTCCCGACGCGCTCGTCGCACCCGAGTGGGTGCCGTGGAGCGAGCGGATCCGTCCCGGCGATCTGGGTCCCGGCGACCTGCTGGCTCCCGCTCCCGACGATGTGCGGCTGGTTCCCGGCTACATGCAGTCCGGCGATCCCGAGGTCGACGAGACCGCCCTCGAGATCGGGCTGGGCCGCAAGCAGGTCATGAGCCTGGAGGGTCGCCTCGAGGCAGCGCAGCGCTGGTTCGACAGCGACTACGGCCCCGACTCGGAGATGGCGAAGGCCGCTCCGTCCTCGTGCCGCCTGTGCGGTTTCTATCTTCCGCTCGTCGGATCGCTGCGTGCGGCCTTCGGCGTCTGCGGCAACGAGTTCGCCGCCGACGGTCACGTCGTGCACGCCGAGTACGGATGCGGCGCGCATTCCGACACGAGCCTGCCCACCGGCGCCGGTTCGCCGATCTACGAGGCGTTCGACGATTCGGCAGTAGAAGTCGTCGAGCTCGGACCGGCCACCCCTGCGCCTGCAGAGTCCACGGACGAGCCTGCTGTCGAGTCGTCCCCGTCCGAGCCGGAACAGACCGACTGACGTGACCCGGCCGGACCCCGCGGATCCGTTCGGGACCGCGGCGTTACGCGAAGGGATCATCGCGGCCTGGTCGTCGTCGCCCACCCGTCTCCGGGAGGACGCGGCCACCGAGGCCGACCAGTCCGCGCGGGGTACCGCGTCGGTGGTGCTGACCGAGCTCGCCAGAACGCCGCCGACGCCG
>LATQ01000258.1 GCA_001017865.1 Rhodococcus sp. IITR03 | reverse complement strand
GGCCCCGGGCGATCTCGGCGGCCATTCCGGCGGGTTCGCGGTGCAGGCCCGGCGCGCGACGACCGTGCGTGCGCCGGCGTGCAGCGGCAGGAAGAGCTCCCAGACCGATGCGTCGAAGGTGACCGGCGTCTTGAGGAGCACACGATCGTCGGCGGAGAGGGCGAATTCGTCCTGCATCCACGACAACTGGTTGACCACCGCGCCGTGCGGCACGGCGACGCCCTTGGGGCGGCCGGTGGAACCGGAGGTGTACAGGACGTAGGCGAGGTGCTCGGCCCGCAACGGACGGATCCGCTCGTCGTCGCGGACGGGCGAGCCGTCACGGCCGGAGAGGTCGACGGCGTCGATCTCGACGATCGGGATGTCCCCGAAACCTGTCCGGTCCCGGAGCTCGTCCCAGGATGCGACGAGAACCAGTGAGGGAGCGGAAGATTCGAGGACGTACGCGATGCGGTCGGCGGGCTGTTCGAGGTCGAGCGGCACGTAGGCGCCGCCGGCGGCGATCACCGCGTGGACGGCGACGAGCATGTCGACGGACCGGCCGATCGCCACACCCACCCGGGTCTCCGGGCCGACGCCCGACTCGACGAGATGGCGTGCGAACGCGTTGACCCGCTCCCCGAACTCGCGGTAGGTCAGCGGCGTCCCGACCGCGTCGGTGCCGGGCACGACGGCGAGGACATCGGGTGTGCGCTCGACCTGCGCATCGAGCAGCGCGGGCAGGGTCGCGGTCGTGCCGAGATCGGTACGGGCACCGTGTGCGGCGGCGTCGACGGCGTCGCGTTCGCCGGCGGTGAGCAGCGGCAGTTCGTCGATCCCGGTGCCGGGAGTCTCCGTCGCGGCGGCGAGCAGACGGACGAACCGCTCACCGAGAACGTCGATCGTCTCGGCGTCGAACAGGTCGGTCGCGTAGGAGAGTTCGACGACCCACCCGTCGGACGATGCGCCCTCGGTGTCGGCGTCGAGGACCGTCACGACGAGGTCGAACTTGGACAGTCCGTTGTCGAGGGGCACGTTCGTCACCGACAGTTCCGGCAGCTGCAGCGACACCTGTCCGAGATTCTGGAAGGCCAGCATCACCTGGAACAGGGGGTTGTGCGCCTGGGTGCGGACCGGGGCGAGGACGTCGACGAGACGCTCGAACGGGATCTCGGCGTGGGCGAACGCGCCGAGGTCGACCTCGCGGACGTGGGCCAGCAACTCGTCGAAAGTGGCGGTGACGTCCACCCGGGTCCGCAGGACGAGGGTGTTGACGAACATTCCGATCAGGTCGTCGAGGGAGCGTTCGCCGCGACCGGCGATCGGCGTGCCGATCGCGATGTCGTCGGATGAGCTCAGACGCGCGAGCAGCGTCGCGAGCACCGCGTGCACGACCATGAATTCGGTCGTGCGCCGCTGCTGCGCGAGACGTTCCACCGCGGCGCGCAGTTCGGGATCGATCGTCAGCCGGGTGACGGCACCGCGGTACGACGCGACCGCCGGACGCGGCCGGTCCGTGGGCAGGCCGAGGCTCTCCGGCAGGTCGGCGAGGGTGTCGGTCCAGTAGCCGATCTGGCGGGCCAGCACCGACTCCGGATCGTCTTCCGCGCCGAGCACCTCGCGCTGCCAGAGGGTGAAGTCGGCGTACTGGATCTCGAGCGGGGTCCAGGCCGGAGCCTCGCCCTGCGCCCGGGCCGCGTAGGCGATCATGATGTCGCGGGTCAGCGGCACCATCGAGAAACCGTCGGCGGCGATGTGGTGCAGGACCGCGACGAGCACGTGCGAGTCGGGTCCGGTCTCGAACAGCCGCACCACCATCGGCACGTCGCGCACGACGTCGAAGGTGGTCGCCGCGAGTGCGCAGTTCGGCAGGCAGGCGGTCTGCGTCGATGCGGGTGACGGTCAACTCGACCGGCACCTCCGAGACCGGCAGCACCTTCTGGTAGCCGTAGCCGTCGACGTCGGGATAGACGGTGCGGAGCGATTCGTGCCGTGCGACGACGTCGCGCAGCGCGGTCCCGAGCGCAGCGACGTCGAGCGCACCGGACAGGTGCACGGCCACCGGGATGTTGTTGACCGCGGACTCCGGGTCGAAACGGTTGAGGAACCACATGCGTTGCTGCGCGAGCGACAGCGGAACCCGTTCGGGGCGGCGCCCGGCGACGAGCGGTGTGCGGGCCGCACCCGACGAGTCGGCCTCGACGGCG
>LATQ01000497.1 GCA_001017865.1 Rhodococcus sp. IITR03 | reverse complement strand
GTTCGCTGCGTACGACCGCGACGCAACCGTCGAGCGCGTCGCGCAGGTCGTGCCCCGCGACATCCTGCTCACGCACCTGCGCGATGTGTCGCCGTCCGCGGTTCTCGACGACACGCTGCTCGACCGCGCTCCCGGCGCCGTGGCCGCCGCGATGTCGCCGAGAAGGTGCTCACCGCGCTGTACACGAAGCTGACGACCGCCCGCGTGGTGCGCGACGTCCTGACGTTGCTCGCCCACCGGGCACCCTTCGAGTTGGCCGACCTGCTGGCCGACGCCGCGAACCGCACCGACGATCTCGGTCGCCTGCACCTGTTCGCGAGCGCAGCCGACACCCTGACCCTCCGCAAGACGATCCACGAGGAGCTGAGTTGACCGACTTCGAGTCGACCCCCGCAGTTGTCGGCACCGATGAGGCCGAGGCGTCCGATACCGGCACGTTCGAGACCGGCGGGCCCGACGAATCCGGCGCATCCGACACCGCCGGGCCCGACGTATCCGACACTGCCGGGTCCGGCACCGACCTGCTGCGCCCGCACGCCGAACAGCAGTACGCGGACGAACTCGCAGCACTCGCGCGACTCGACGACCGGCCGCGCCCGCCGTCGTGGCAGCTGTCGCCGTGGGCCGTGGTGACCTACCTGCTCGGCGGCGAACTGTCCGACGGCACCGTCATCACCCCGAAGTACGTCGGCCCGCGCCGATTGATGGAGGTCGCCGTCGCGACCCTGGCAACCGACCGGGCACTGCTGCTGCTCGGTGTGCCGGGTACCGCGAAGACCTGGGTGTCGGAGCATCTCGCCGCCGCGATCAGCGGTTCGTCGACCCGGCTCGTACAGGGAACGGCGGGCACGACCGAAGAGTCGGTGCGGTACGGCTGGAACTACGCGCGGCTGCTCGCCGAAGGGCCGAGCGCCGCCGCGCTGGTCGCCTCCCCGGTCATGACCGCGATGCGCGACGGGCCGTGGCCGTATCGAGGAACTCACCCGCATCCCCGCCGACGTGCAGGACGCGCTGATCACCATCCTGTCGGAAAAGATGCTTCCCGTCCCCGAACTCGGCATCGAGGTGCAGGCGACGAAGGGGTTCAACGTCATTGCCACCGCCAACGACCGCGACCGCGGGGTCAACGACCTGTCGTCCGCGCTGCGTCGACGGTTCAACACCGTCGTGTTGCCGTTGCCGGCGAGCGAGGAGGACGAGGTCTCGATCGTCACCCGCCGCGTCGAACAACTCGGCGCCGCACTCGAACTGCCGGCCGTGCCCGCGGCCGCGGAGGAGATCCGCCGCGTCGTCACGGTGTTCCGGGAGCTGCGCAGCGGTGTCACGACCGATGGCCGGACCAAGCTGAAGTCCCCGTCGGGCACGTTGTCCACCGCCGAGGCGATCTCGGTGGTCACGGGCGGTCTGGCCCTGTCAGCGCACTTCGGCGACGGGGTGCTGCGGCCCTCCGACGTCGCGGCCGGAATCCTCGGATCGGTGGTCAAGGACCCCGTCTCCGATCGCGTGGTCTGGAACGAATATCTCGAGGCCGTCGTCCGGGAACGCGGCGACTGGACCGATTTCTACCGGGCGTGCCGGGAGATCACCGGGTGACCGACGTTCTCTTCGACCGCGCGGCTGCGCCCGCGGAGATCCGGGTCTTCGGAATCCGGCACCACGGGCCGGGTTCGGCGCGCGCGGTCCTGCAGGCACTCGCGGAGTTCGAACCCGACACCGTCCTCATCGAGGGTCCGTCGGACGCCGATCCGGTGCTCGCGCTCGCCGCGGCCGACGACATGGTTCCGCCGGTCGCATTGCTGGCCTACGCCCGCGACGAACCGGCGCAGGCCGCGTTCTGGCCGTTCGCGGCCTTCTCGCCCGAGTGGCAGGCCCTGCGGTGGGCGTACCTGCACGACGCCGACGTGCGGTTCTGCGATCTTCCGGCGGCGATGTCGCTCGCCGCCGAACGCGAGGCTCGGCTACCGCGCGACCGACGGATGTGCTCGGCATGCTCGCCCGCGCCGGCGGCTACGCCGATTTCGAGCAGTGGTGGGATGCGGTGGTCGAGCACGCCACCGCACAGGCCTTCGACGAGATCACCGACGCGATGCCGGGCGCTGCGCGAAGATGTCGGGATCGACGACCACACCGCGCGACGCGAGGCGCACATGCGGCAGGTGCTGCGCGCGACGGTACAAGGCCGGGCCGCGCGTCG
>LATQ01000144.1 GCA_001017865.1 Rhodococcus sp. IITR03 | reverse complement strand
TCCTCGGCCCGGCGACGGGATCGTGTTCTCCGCGGAGCCGACACCGGGTTGGTGTTCCGTGGCGGCGGTCGGGCACGACGACGCGGGTCGTCTCGTCGCGATCACGGCGGGGCACTGCTACCGGACGGGATCGTCGCCCGTCTGGAAGGTCGACGAGCAGCACCGAGGGCCGGTCGGAACCGAAACGGACGTCGCGAGTACGGGTTCGGTCGATCAGCTGGGATTCCCCACCGACGAGATCGCCGACTACGCGGTGGTCCTGCTCGACGAGACCCGCGTGCGGGGATCGAACACGTCGGTACCCAACGATCGGGGAGAGCGTGTCGTGCTCGAATCGGTCGCGGCGTTCGGCGAGGGCGAGGTGCCGGTCGGAACACAGTGCGCGGCAGGGCGAAGCACGTCGGTGGCCTGCGCGACCGGCGATGTGCGGGTGGACGGGAACCTGATGTCGTCGCCGCTGCTCATGCGGCCGGGCGACTCCGGCGGGCCGCTCGTGCGTGCCGAGACGGGCGAATGGATGGGACTGTCGGTGGGCTATCGGTTCCCACAGACCGCGGTCTCCGACGACCGGCAGGTTCCCGACACGAGGTTCGCCGCCTACCAGCGGGCCGACCGGATCCTTGCCGAGATCGACGCGCGCGACGGGATCGGCTCGGGGTTCCGTCTCGTCGACACCCCCTGACCGATCCCGCCGGCGTTACCGTCAGAGCTTGTCGAAACGCGGAATCAGATGTTCGGCAACGTTCTTCGCCTCGTCGATGAGCGGCCATCCGGCGAGGATGAGGGAGGTCAGTCCGGTCGCGTCGCGCAGGGTGCGCACGTGGCCGGTGATCTCGTCCGGGTCGCCGACATAGTAGACGGCCGACGATCCCGTGGCGAAGATGTCCAGCGGTGACCACGCGGTGATGCCCGCGTAGAGGCCGTCGCCGAGATACAGGTCCTCGGGTTCGGGCAGCTTGCCGGCATTGATGGTGTCGACCCAGCCCTGCCGCTGCGCGTCGCGCGCGGTGAAGGTCTTCAGATCCTGCTTGCCGTGCGTGCGGCGCCGAACCGCGTTGTCGAGCACGTCCTGGATCTGCTCGATGCCGGCCTTCTCGAACAGCGACCGGAACCGCTCGAGTGCCTCCTCCCGGTTCGGACGCACGATGACGCCGGACAGGCGCCGAAGTCGGTGTACTCGCGGCCCTCTGCTGCAGCGGATTCGCGTGCGGCGGTGAACTTCTCCGCGACGAACGAGGTCTCGCGCAGCATGATCAGGTAGGCGTCGAGCACCTTGCCGGCGTTCTGCAGACCGGCGGGTGAGTCGCCCGTTCCCCACAGCGGCACCGAGTGGTCTGCGGGAGCATCGATGCGCAGCGGGGTGTTCGGGAAGTTCGACGCGGTGCCCTCGGCATAGATACGCCGGAACTCCGCCCAGTACTTCTCGCCGAGCTCGTACCGACGGTCGTGCTCGACGTTCATGTCGTACTTGGTGAGGATGTTCTCCCGGCCGTTGACCGAGTTGATCATCAGGCGACCACCGCTGAACGCGTCGAAGGTGAGGGCCTTCTCGGCGAGCAGTCGCGCGGGCGTCATGTTCGCGTAGATCGCGACGAGGAACTTCATCCGGCTGGTGTGCGCCGCAGCCCAGGTCGCCGAGATGAAGGGGTCGTTCGGCCAGGTCGCGACGAGCGCACCTTCGAAGCCGCCGTCGTCGATGGTCTTCGCGAGCTCGATCTGCCGCTGCCCGTCCACCGGGTACAACCCGCCAGCTCCAGGGGTAGTCGCCGTCGGCTGGGTGAGATACCAGAAGGTCTTGATGGGCATTACTTCGTGTCCTTCGAGGGGAGTTCGAACGGTTCGACGCGGGCGCGGGCGCGCAGCGTGTCGGCGTCCACGGCGAACAGGGCGTCGAGATAGGCGACGGCGAACGAACCGGGGCCGGTGGAGTTCTCCTCGGCGATCTCGGACGCCACGGCGACGTGCGCGTGGGCCGCCGCGAGGCCGACGAGAGGGGTCTCCGCAACCGCGAGATAGGCCGCGACGAGTCCGCCGAGGGAGCATCCGGTGGAGGTCACGCGCGGCAGCATCGCGCTGCCACCGGCGATGCGCAGTCCGACGATCCCACCGTCGCGGTTGCGTCCGACGAGGTAGTCGACGGGACCGGAGGCCGACACGGCGTCCGCGCGGTCGAGCAGTGCGAGCGCCGCGGGCACGGCGGCT
>LATQ01000533.1 GCA_001017865.1 Rhodococcus sp. IITR03 | reverse complement strand
CGGCCGCGCGGCCCCGGTCTCGGGGTAGCGTCGAGGATCGCGAGGGTCGGGACCTGCTCCCCCGCCCGTCGCAGCCGGACCGCGACGGCGTGGGCCAGGATGCCGCCCATGGACCATCCGACGAGATGGTAGGGGCCGTGCGGGTGCGCCTGCCGGATGAGCCGGACGTACTCGTCCGCCCAGGCGTCGATGTCGCCGGGCAGGTCGCCCGCCTCGCCGAGAGCGGGCGACTGCAGACCGTAGACGGGACGGTCGCCGAGGTACGGCACGAGGCCGGCGAAGCCCCACGCGAGGCCGGTGACGGGTGGATGCAGAACACCGGTGCACCGCCCCCACCGGAACGCAGCGGCAGCAGCGGGTCGAGACCGGCACTCCCGAGCGTGTCCGTCTCGGACGTGCTGTGCGAGTCGATCCGGGCGGCGAGTTCCTCCACACCCGGGTGCAGGAACAACCACGGCAGCTCGACGTGGGCGTCGAGCCGGTCGCGCAGGCGCGCGGCGACCTTGACCGCGCTGAGCGAGTTGCCGCCGATGCCGAAGAAGTCGTCGTCGAGACCGACCGGGTCGTCGCTGCCGAGCACTTCGGCGTAGACCGACGCGACCGTCGCCTCCGTGCCGGTGCGCGGGGCGCGGTAGGGCGCCGTGACGACCTCCGCCTCCGGGAGGGCCTTGCGGTCGACCTTGCCGTTGACGTTGAGCGGGAGGCGTCGAGGATCACGAAGCTGCGGGACCATGTAGGACGCAGCGTCCGCGCCAGCGCGCCGCGGATCGCGGTGATGTCGGGGGCTCCGCCGGTGGGGACGACGAAGGCGACGATCCGGTCGCCGTGCTGCACCGTCACCACCGCGTCGCGGATCTGCGACAGTGCCCGCAGCGCGGATTCGATCTCCCCGAGCTCGATGCGGAAGCCGCGCACCTTCACCTGGAAGTCGGCGCGATCGAGGTATTCGAGCGTGCCCGACAGCTGATCGTCGTCGAACCGCCAGCGCACGAGGTCGCCGGTCCGGTACAGGCGTGTGCCGGTGTCGCCGAAGGGGTTGGCGACGAACCGCTCGGCGGTCAGCTCCGGACGGCCGGAGTAGCCGCGCGCGAGCTGGGTTCCGGCGAGGTAGAGCTCCCCGGCCACTCCCGGGGGCACCGGGTGCAGCCGCTCGTCGAGGACGAAGACCTGCGTGTTGGGGATCGGGCCGCCGATCGGAACCGAGCTCTCCCCCGTCTCGGTGACGCGGTGCGCGGTCACCGAGACCGCCGCCTCCGTCGGCCCGTACAGGTTGACGAGGTCGGTGTGCGACCGTTCGAGGGTGCGTTCGGCCGTGTCGACGGGAAGCACCTCACCGATCGCGAGCACTCGTCGCAGCGAGTCGGGCAGTTCTCCGTCGGCGTCGTCGAGCAGCGCGTCGAGCATCGAGGGCACGACGTGCAGGGTCGTCACGTGCTCGCGGCGGATCAGGTCGTTGAGGTAGGCCGGATCGCGGTGGCCGTCGGGTGCGGCGACGACGAGTTTCGCGCCGGAGGTCAGCGACGACCAGAACTCCCACACAGACAGGTCGAAGGTCGCTGCGGTCTTGAGCAGGACGGCGTCGCCCACACCGAGGCGGTATTCCTTCCGCTTCCAGACGAGCTGGTTGACGATCGCCTCGTGCGGCACGACGACGCCCTTCGGCCGTCCCGTCGACCCGGACGTGTAGATCACGTAGGCGGCGTTGGTCGCGCGCAGCGGGGCGAGACGGTCGGCGTTGCGGATCTCCTTGCCGCTGTAGGCGGCGAGGTCGACGGTGTCGACCTCGATGGTCGGCCGGTCGCCGGGCAGGTCGAGGCGGTCGCGGCTCGTGGTGAGGATGCAGGCGGGGTCGGCGGATCCGAGGATGTACTCGACGCGTTCGCGCGGGTGGTCGGGGTCGAGCGGCAGATACGCGCCGCCGGCCTCGACGACCGCGTACATCGCGACGACGAGGTCGATCGAACGTCGGATCGGGAGCGCGACGACCGTCTCGGGACCGACGCCGTGTTCGATCAGCATCCGCGCGAGGCGTCGGACCCGGTCGGCGAAGTCCCCGTAGGTGAGTTCGCCGTTCGCGTCGACGAGCGCGCATGCCGTGGCGTCGTGCGGGCCTGATCGTCGAACAGGTCGGCGAGGGTCCGGCCGGGGCCCACCGCGATCTGCTCGGCCTCCCAGGCTTCGAGCATCGCGGCGAGCTGGTCGGCTCG
>LATQ01000530.1 GCA_001017865.1 Rhodococcus sp. IITR03 | reverse complement strand
CGATGAGCACGAGGATCGTGAAGACGATGTTGTCTTCGATCCAGGCGCGCACCCCCGTGGTGCTGACCTCGGTGGTCTGGGCCAGCACGTCACCGCGCGGGACGGTCGTGATCGCCAGATCGGCCAAGCTTGACGCGAGAGACATGAGCGCTCCATTGATGGTTCGGTCGATACACCCGAGTTGGGATGGGCGAGACCGTAAAACGGCGAGACGTTTTTCCCCAACAGGGTGACCGCACCTATCGCGTGTATCCGCAGAGGTCGACAAGAAGATCGAACGAGACGGACACGCACCGTCGAGCGCCCCCGAAATGCGGTGCAGACATGACGCATCCGGCGGTGGGCCGTAGCAGTGTCCACGAGCTCGCTCTCAGCGTCCACGCAACGGTGCGCTCGTCGATGCCTATGGGGCGGTAGCAGTTATAGCTCTCATATGGGTACCCAGTACGCCTATCCCAGCGCCGCTCTCGCGCGATGCGGCAGTGGTGGTCGCCCGGCGGTGATTGAGCCAGGGAGAAGGGCGGCGCGGGTCAGACGTACGCGCACGGGGAAAGAGCGCTCGTGTGAGCACATGAAATCAGCGGTGGATTGGGGGATCGATGTGAGCGGTGGATTCGACCGCTCGAAAAAGCGCTCGTAGCGCCTACCCCTCCGGGGTCACTCCCCCCCCGGCGTTCCTTGGGGGAGTGTAACTCAGAATTCCGCCGAGCGCCAACGCTATTCGCGACCGCCCACGTCGAACGCCATTTCGAGCGCTCGATGCACCGGTCGTACACACGCGCAGCGGCGGTGACGTCCAACGCTGTCGTGCCCGCTCATCGGAGCGATCGTGAAGGCGGGGCGACTCGCACAATCGAGCACTCTTCCGCGCGGCGCGCGACCGCTCCAGCGAGCGCTCGACAGAGCGCGACGCACGTGCATCGACGACCGCCATGTCGAGCGCTCGGCACAGCGATGCGCACACAGGTTTTCGACCGCTGATTCGAGCGCTCCGAACAGCGGTGCGCAGCCGAGTGGAAGAGCGCTCGATGCAGCGATCGAACGAACAGGGGACGTACGCGCCTCAAGCGTCTGCCGAACATGTTGGACAGCACGTCAATCGGCGGCCGCGTCCCGACACGACATGCCACCGCTCGAAGGGGCGGAAGGTGTCCACCCTGTTGGTGAAAACAGCACCCCTCTGTAACTCTGCTCGCACCCACCGAACAGCAGCCACATCGTCAGCGACGTCGACACGAGCGAAAGGCACAGGCAGTGAGCGGAACTCCAGACCCACTCAAAGACTGGTTGGTCGCTGTGTGGCGCGACACGGTCGGAGACAGTGGCGACGCTCGCGGCCCCCGGATCGGCGACGATGGCCGCCCCCCCGGAGTCTCGCGCTTCGCGCCGTTCTCACCGTTCACCGCGGTCCCTGCCGCAGCCGCCTTCTCCAGCCCGCACTTCATCGCTTCGGTTGCCGACAACGCCGCGGCGCTGGATGCGCTGACCCAGCTGCACGACTGCCGGTGGCCGCTGGCGGTAGCGACCGCACCGCTGATCGGTCTCGACCTTGCCCGTCACCGCGGCCGCCGGTGGTCGCAGATGCTCGAATCGATGGTCCGGCAGAGCACCGGTCACCTGCCACGAAGGTCACTGTTCCGCTGTCCGCTGGTCGGCGCACGATGCGCCGCGCGACGATCACGCTGCCGCGCGGTGCGGTGATCCGACCCAAGCAGTTCGAGGAATTCTCCCGAGCGGTCGAGTCGGCATTCGGTGGCAGCGACTCGTGGGCGATGGCGGTGCGGCATGACGCGCACCGCGACCGCCTGGTCCTCACGCGCACCGCGATCGCGCCGGACACCCGCAGCGAACGGCAGAAGGCTCTTCAGGACGCGCTCGATGCGGCGTCGATCTTCTCCGACCCCAAGGTCACCGTCGAAACGATCGATGAGAACGCCGTCGAGACCGGCTATCGGATCACCTTCGACAAGTCGATGAATACCGGCTCACCCGGCTTCCAAATGAAAGTCGAGGAAGCGCTCGCTTCCTTGGCGGGGGAGCACGAGTCCGGCCGCAACTGGACCACTGATTGGTACCCCAGCAAGGGCTATCTGGTGATGCGCCTCGTCACTGCCATGCCCACGCGCGTGGACCATCCCCTGGAACTGGTCGATGAGAATCTGCGGCACCTGCCGTATGCGACCGGTGCGGCGGATCGGATCATGTTCTGGGATG
>LATQ01000529.1 GCA_001017865.1 Rhodococcus sp. IITR03 | reverse complement strand
TGTGGTCTCGCCGTCCGCAGCGTCGCGAGACGATCGTGGCCGTGACCGGCGCCCACGCCGACGTGACCGTGTGCGACCGGCCGGTCGGCGACTGGGCGCGCATCACCCTCCGCAACGACGACGTGCTGCGGATCGGCATCCCGAACGAAGGCCTGCGGACCTACCTCGCGGTACGCGGCGGCATCGACGTGCCGGAGGTGCTCGGCAGCAGATCCACCGACACCCTGTCGCACACCGGACCGTCACCCGTTCGCGCCGGCGACAGTCTGCTCGTCGGGGCGATGTCGGGTCACCTGCCCGACGAGGAGCAGTTCCCACCGCCGCCGCCGATGGACGACCCCGTGGAGATCCGGGTACGACCCGGTCCGCGCGACGACTGGTTCACGCCCGGATCACTGCGGGCGCTGTTCCACGAGACATGGACGGTGACACCGGAACTCGACCGGGTGGGCATCAGGTTCCACGGTCCCGGCCGACTGCACCGGGCACGGCACGAGGAGATGCCCAGCGAGGGCATGGTTCCCGGCTCGCTGCAGATACCGCCGGACGGCATCCGGTGCTGTTCCTCGTCGACCATCCCGTCACGGGCGGCTATCCGGTGGCCGCGGTGGCGGTCGCCGCCGATCAGCCGGTCGCGGCGCAACTGCGTCCCGGACAGCGGGTGCGGTTCGTGCCGGTGCGCTGATCGTTGCGAGGTGACCGCAGCCGGGTGACCGTCAGGCGCGCGACCGCACGGATGCGTCGTCCTCGTCGGTCGGGTCGGCGGCCGTCACCCGCCGTACGAAGGTGATCGCCTCGTCGAGTGCCCGTGGCGCGGGTGGCGAGATGCCGGGCAGGCTGAGATAGCCGTGCACGGTGTCGGGATAGTCGATCTCCGTGACGTCGCCGCCCTTGGCCCGCAATGCTTCGGCGTATCGAACGGCGTTGTCGCGCAACGGGTCGTGCCCCGCAATCTGGACGAGGGCCGGTACTGCGGCACCGGCGAGCGTGCCGCGCAGCGGAGCCGCGGTCGGCGCATACGGATCGGCGCCGGCCAGATAAAGGCGCACGAACGCCGCATACCGCGGGAGGTGAGCACGGGAGCGTTCGCGAACTGCCGCTCCGACGGGAACTCCTCCTCCATCTCCGTCGCCGGATAGATCAGCACCTGGCCGACCGGCAACGGACCACCCGAGCGTCCGGCCACATCGGCGACGACCGCAGCGAGGTTACCTCCGGCACTGTCGCCGGCGACCACGACGCGCGACGGATCACCGCCGAGCTCCGCAGCGTGTGCGAGGACCCACCGGAACGCCGCCCAGCAGTCCAGGACCGCTGCCGGATAGGGGTGTTCGGGGGCGAGCCGGTAGTCCACCGACACCACGACGCTCGGGGTCCGCGCGGCGGTGTGGCTCGCCCACCACTCGTTCTGCTCCGGATTGCCGAGCACCCACCCGCCGCCGTGGAACAGAAGCACGACCGGCAGCGGACCGTTCGTCCGCGCCGAGGGCCGGTAGATCCGCAGACGGGTCCGGACCGGGGAGCCCTCGGTGGCGAGATCGTCGATCACCTCGTGCTCGAGATCGACCCATCGGTCCTCGATCCGCACGCCGGGATGCGTCCGGCCCGAGATCAACCGGCCGACCGGGGACGACAGCAGCTTCGCGCGTGCAGCACGACGTGCCGGGATCTCGTCGACGGAGGCGTCGGCGATGGACTTGTTGGCGAAGCGTTCGAGGAAGGCGAACACCTTCGTACGGAACGGCAGGGATGCGACCACGAGGACAGACTAGGCCCTCGCGACCGCGAATCGGACCGACTCGATCAGGCCCGACTGCGGTGCAGTCTTGTCAGACCCGACTGCGGTGCAGTCTTGTCAGACCCGACTGCGGTGCAGTCTTGTCAAACGCGGCGCTGCCGCGCGATGTCGGCGAGCACCACGCCCGCCGCGACGGAGGCGTTGAGCGACTCGACGTCTCCGGCCATCGGAATGGAGAGAACAGCGTCGCAGGTCTCCCGCACCAGGCGTGAGAGCCCCTTGCCCTCCGACCCCACGACTACGACGACGGGATCGGTACCGTCGAAATCGTCGAGGCTGGTGTCGCCACCGGCATCGAGACCGACGACGCGGACACCGCGGGACTGCCAGTCCTTGAGCGTGCGGGTGAGGTTGGTGGCACGCGCGACGGGCAGTCGCGCTGCGGCGCCGGCGCTCGTGCGCCACGCCACGGCAGTCCACCGACGCGGGAGCC
>LATQ01000233.1 GCA_001017865.1 Rhodococcus sp. IITR03 | reverse complement strand
CTGTGGGTACGACCGATCGCGGAGGTCGGCGCCGCCGACGCGCCGACGGTCGGTGGCAAGTCCGCCAACCTCGGAGAACTCACCTGCGCAGGCTTTCCGGTACCGCCGGCCTTCGCCGTCACCGCCGGTGCGTATCTCGACGCGATGGACGCAGCCGGCGTCCGATCCCGGCTGGCAGCCGAGGCGGCACCTGCCCCCGACATCGACGACGCCACCCTGATACGCACCTCCGCCGAGCTCGCCGCCCTGGTGACGGATTCGACCGTGCCGGCCGGGATGCGCGCGGCGATCGTCTCCGCCTACGAGAGCCTCGGTCCCGATGTGCCGGTCGCGGTGCGGTCGTCCGCGCCCGCGGAGGACGCCGCGGATACCTCGTTCGCCGGTATCCACGAGTCGTACACGAACATCATCGGCGCCGACGCGGTGATCCGCGCGGTGCAGGCGTGCTGGGCCTCGTTGTGGTCCGAACGCGCCCGCACCTACCGAGGGCTGCGCGGGGTGACCGACGAACCGTCCATCGCCGTGGTGGTCCAGGTGATGGTGAAGTCCGAGTCGTCGGGCGTGGCGTTCACGGCCGACCCGCGCACGGGCGAACTCGATCGGATCGTCGTCGAAGCAGCGCTCGGTCTCGGTGAGGTCGTCGTCGGCGGCAGGTCGAACCCGACACGTACGTCGTGGCGAAGGACGGCTTCGAGGTGCTCGACGTGCACCTCGGTCATCAGGAATTCCGCATCACCTCCACCGACAGCGGGGACAGCCGCGTCGCCGTCGACCCCGAGCGCCGCACCCGGGTCCTCGACGACGAGCAACTCCTGCGCGTCGCACGGCTGGCCGCCGGAGTCGAAGAACACTACGGGCATCCCCAGGACCTCGAGTTCGCGTTCGCCGACGACGAGTTGTGGATCGTGCAGACCCGCCCCATCACCACACTCGACCAACCGGCGGCTGCCGCCTCGACCGGCGACGGCGAGGCACGACCGTTGCTGACCGGTCTCGGCGCGGGCCCCGGGACGGCGACCGGCCGCGTGCGGGTGCTGCACGAACTCGTCGACGGGAAGCGCTTGAGCGACGGCGAGATCATCGTGCACCGATGACCCGGCCGGACTGGCTGCCGATCCTGCGACGCGCCGGCGGCATCGTCACCGACGGCGGCGGCATCACCTGCCACGCGGCCATCGTCGGACGCGAACTGGGCAAGCCCGTGGTGGTCGGTGCACGTACCGCCACCACCGATCTGCACGACGGGCAGCTGATCACCGTGGACGGCAACGCCGGTGTGGTGTTCGACGGGGCGGTCCACACCGCCGAGCGGCCCGCGGCGACGACCTCCGCGCCGGCGACATCGACTCTCTCCGCCGAGACTGTGACGGCCACAGCGGTCTACGTCAATCTCGCCACCCCCGACGCCGCGGAGGCGGTCGCCGCGACCGATGTCGACGGCGTCGGTCTGCTGCGCGCCGAGTTCATGATCACCGAAGCGCTCGCGGGGGAACATCCCTCGCACATGATCGCGCAGGGCCGTCGCAACGAATATGTGGAGAAGATGGCGGGTGGCCTCGCGCGGATCGCGGCGGCGTTCGCACCGCGTCCGGTCGTGTACCGCGCGATCGACCTGCGCAGCAACGAATTCGCCGACCTCGAGGGCGGTGAGGTCGAACCCCACGAAGAGAACCCGATGATCGGCTACCGCGGATGCTTCCGGTACATTCGGGATCCGGAACTGTTCTCCCTGGATCTCGATGTGCTGCACCGGGTTCGGAGCGCGCACCCGAACGTGCACCTGATGATCCGTTCGTGCGCACCCGCTGGGAACTGCGGGACTGCCTCGCCCAACTCGACCGGCATCCGCTCGGCTCCGACCAGCGTATGCTGCGCTGGATCATGGCCGAGGTCCCGTCGGTCGTCTACTGGTTGCCGGAATACGCGAAGCTCGGCATCCACGGTGTGTCCATCGGAACCAATGACCTCACGCAGTTGATGCTCGGGGTGGACCGGGACTCGGAGGTGTGCAAGGACCTGTTCGACACCCTCGACCCCGCGGTGCTCGACGCGATCGATCACATCATCGAGCGGGCCTCGGCCGCGGGACTGACGACGTCGCTGTGCGGTCAGGCCGTGTCGACGAGCACCGAACTCGCGGAACATCTCGTCCGGCGCGGTATCACCTCCGTGTCGGTCGCGCCCGACGCCGCGGCGCAGACGAGACGGACGGTGGCGCGAGCGGAACAACGCATCCTGCTCGACCG
>LATQ01000528.1 GCA_001017865.1 Rhodococcus sp. IITR03 | reverse complement strand
CGTGCTGGCCCGCCACGACTCGCTGCGCACGGTCTTCCCCGACAGCCCGTTCGGCCCGCGCCAGCACGTGCTGCCGTCGGTGACGCTCGACCTCGAACCCGTCGACGCCGGCACCGACCTCGATGCGAAGCTGACCGAATTCGCTCGCGCACGTTTCGATCTCACCGTCGATCCGCCGATCCGCACCCGGCTGTACCGGACGGACTCCGGCTACGTGCTCGCCGTGGTGATCGACCACATCGCCGCCGACGGCCTGTCGCTGCTGCCGCTCGGCCGCGACGCCGTCGCCGCCTACCGTGCCCACCGCGACGGGGAGACGCCGGACCTGCCGGCACCGGCGGTCACCTACCGCGACTATGCGCGCTGGCACCGGGCCGTGCTCGGCGACGAGACCGACCCCGACAGCCTCGCGGCCCGACAGCTCGCCTTCTGGAAGCAGTCACCCTCGACGACGCTCCGCCGCTGCTCGCGTTGCCCACCGACCGTCCCCGCACCGCGGCGACCACCGGTACCGCGGGTCGCGCGAGCTTCACGATCCCCGCCGAACTGCACGCCGCGATCGACAAGCTCGCCCGCGCCCACGACGTCACGCCGTTCATGGTGATGCACGCAGCTTCGCGACGCTGCTGTCGGCGCTCGCCGCCACCGACGACGTCACCATCGGCACGCCGGTCTCCGGACGCAGCGACGCCGCGGTCGACGATGTGGTGGGCATGTTCGTCGGCACCGTGCCGCTGCGGTTGCGGGTGCATCCGCGCCGCACCTTCGCCGACCTGCTCGCCGACACCCGTCGCGCCGACCTCGACGCCTTCGCCCACGCCGACGTGCCGTTCGACCGCATCGTCGACGCGGTGGGTGCCGGCACCGACGCGCACCACCCGTTGTTCCAGGTCATCCTGGCGTACGAGTCGTTCTCGCTCGACGAGTTCACGTTGCCCGGCAGCTCCAGGACGATCCGCGAGATCCCGGTGGGCACGGCCCGCGTCGACCTCGAACTGACCGTCCGCGAACGCCGTTCCGAAACCGGTGTGCCCGCCGGTTTGGAGACGATCCTTACGTACGCGGACGAACTTGTGGATTCGCACACGATTGTGCAGTGGCAGTCGTGGTTCGTGCGTATCCTCGATGCCGTTACCGCCGACCCGGCTGTGTCGGTCGGCGGTATCGAGTTGGGCGACGCCGACCTCACCCCCGTCGGCGTCGCGCAACAACTTCCGGCAGAGTCGCTGCCCGAGCTGGTCGCGCAACGCGTGGCCGACGATCCGGCGGCGTCGCCGTGGTGGGGGACGGGTACTCCCTCAGCTACGGCGCGCTGTGGTCGCGCTCGGGCGCGCTCGCCAAACTCCTCCGCGAACACGGCGTCACCGCCGAGGACGTCGTCGCCGTCGCACTGCCGCGCACCCCCGACCTCGTCGTCGCGATCCTCGCCGTCTCCCGCGCCGGCGGCATCTACCTGCCCGTCGACGTCACGCATCCCGCGACGCGCCTGCAGGCCCTGTTCGACGACGCGCAACCCACGCTGGTCGTCACCGACAGCGACTTCACCGACGTCCGCGTGCCGACGCTGCGACTCGACGACCCGGAGGTCGCCGGTCGCCTCGACGACGGCGCCCTGTTCGACTTCCCGCTCGTCGCGGATCTCGGCGCCTACATCGTCTACACCTCCGGTTCCACCGGAACCCCCAAGGGCGTGCAGGTGACGCACCGCAACGTGCTGTCGCTGCTCGCCGCGACCGTCGACGAATTCGGACTGCGCGCCGACGACGTGTGGACGCTGTTCCACTCGCCGGCCTTCGACTTCTCCGTCTGGGAGATGTGGGCACCGCTCGGCACCGGTGCTTCCGTCGTCGTGGTCGACCATCTCACCGTGCGCGACCCGGCGGCCTTCGTGGATGTGCTCACGAGCAACCGGGTGACCGTGCTCAATCAGACCCCCACGGCCTTCTACCAGCTCGCCGCCACCGACCACGCGCCGCTCGAGGACCTGCGGCTGCTGATCTTCGGCGGCGAAGCCCTCGACCCCGCGCGCGTGCGCCCGTGGGCCGAACGTCATCCGCATGTGCGGGCGGTCAACATGTTCGGCATCACCGAGACCACGGTGCACGTCACCTTCGGCGACGCCACCGCGACCGGCATCGGAACGCCGCTGCCCGGTCTCGCCGTGGACGTGCTCGACTCGTCGCTGCGCCCCGCACTGCCCGGCGCGATCGGCGAACTGTACGTGCGCGGAGACCAACTCGCGCGCGGCT
>LATQ01000158.1 GCA_001017865.1 Rhodococcus sp. IITR03 | reverse complement strand
GGCCCCCGCCACCGTCCGCGACGAGATCGCCGCGGCTGAGGTGCTCGGCATCGACCCGCCGCCCGGCTCGTGTTGCCGCGCGCACTGGCGTCGACCGCCGTCGCGGTCACGCTCAACGGGGCGGTGTGCGCGATCGGTCTGATCGGCGGGTTCTTCTTCTCGGTGACACTCCAGAACGTCGATCCCGGCGCCTACGCCGCGGGGGTCACGCTGCTCGTCGGTCCCGGTGAGCTGCTGCTCTCGGAGATCAAGGCGGCGGTCTTCGGTCTGCTCGCCGGTCTGATCGCGTGCCATCGCGGGCTCTCGGTCAGCGGCGGCCCGAAGAGCGTCGGCGAGGCCGTCAACGAGACGGTGGTCTTCGCGTTCGTCGCGTTGTTCCTTGCCAACATGCTGCTCACCTCGATCGGTATCGCGGTGATGGGGCGATGAGTATCACGGGGGCGGCCACCGGTCGGACTGCGCAGGTGGTGCGCCGCCTCGGCCACGGGATCTCACGCAGCATCGACACTCTGGGACGCCAGGTCGTCTTCCTCGTCGGCGCGTTGTTCTCGACGGTGCGGGCGGCCCGGCACTATCCGCGCGAGACCCTGCGTGTGGTCTCGGAGATCGGCCTCGGCACCGGCGTGCTCGCGATGGTGGGCGGCAGCGTCGCCATCATGGGTTTCCTCACCCTGTTCGCCGGCGCGACCGTCGCCGTGCAGGGTTTCACCTCACTCGGCAACATCGGTGTCGAAGCGCTCACCGGATTCCTGTCCGCCTACGTCAACGTCCGGGTCGTCGCACCTGTGACGGCCGGTGTCGGTCTCGCCGCGACCATCGGTGCCGGGACCACCGCTCAACTCGGCGCGATGCGGATCAGCGAGGAGATCGACGCGCTCGAGGTCATGGCCATCAAGTCGGTGCCGTATCTCGTCGGCACACGCATCCTGGCGGGCCTGATCGCCGTCGTGCCCCTGTACTCGCTGTCGGTGCTGGCGTCGTTCCTGTCGAGCCGCATCGCGACCGTCGTGGTGCTCGGCCAGTCGCCCGGCGTCTACGACCACTATTTCGCGACCTTCCTGCGCCCGACCGACGTGCTGTGGTCGTTCGGGCAGGCGATCACCATGGCCGTGGTCGTCATGACCGTGCACAGCTACTACGGCTACACCGCCACGGGCGGACCGTCCGGCGTCGGTGTCGCGACGGGTCGCGCGGTGCGGATGTCGCTCATCGCGGTGGTGACGGTGACCCTGCTGATCTCCCTGGTCCTCTACGGCAGCAGCCGCCAGCTGCATCTGGCGGGGTGAGGAGCGTGCCCACCTGGTTGCCGAAGGTCGCTGCGACGTGCTTCGTCGTCGTCTCCGCGCTCGTTCTCGTGTTCGTCTACCACGGTTTCCGCGGCTCGTTCACGCCCGGCGTGAAGGTGACCGTCGAGAGCGGCCGCTCCGGTCTGATGCTCGAGGACGGCGCCATGGTCAAGGCGCACGGGGTGCACGTCGGCAGCGTCACGGCGGTGCAGCAGACGCCGTCCGGGCGCGGTGATCGACAGCGCCTGGATCCGGACGCCGCCGCCCGGCTGCCCGCCGACCCCGGCGCCGACATCGCGCGACGACGGTCTTCGGCGCCAAGTACGTCACCCTCACCGACCCACCGTCGCCCGGCCCGGTCGGACTGGCCGAGGGCACGGTGCTGCGCGCATCGAGCGTGACCGTGGAGACGAACACCGTCTTCGAATCGTTGTCCGACGTCCTGCACGCGGTCGATCCGGCGAAGCTGAACCGCACGCTCGGTGCGCTGTCGTCGGCGTTGCGCGGACAGGGCGAGTCGCTCGGCCGCGCGCTCGTCGACACCGACGCGTCCTCACCCGGATCGAACCACGCACCGAGACACTGCGACGCGATCTCGCCGCCGCCGAGGCGACCGCCGACATCTACGCCGGAGCCACCGACGGGATCGTGGCGTCGTTCGACAATCTCGCCGTCACCGGCACGACCCTCGTCGACCGCGCCGACGACCTCGACCGCGTCCTGCTCGCCGCGATCGGCATGGGTGACGCCGGTCGCCGTGTGGTCGAGCCGAACAGCGAGCAGATCGTCGACGTGCTCGATCTCCTGCGCCCCACGGCTTCTCTCCTCGAGGAGTACTCGCCGGTCCTCCCCTGCTTCCTGCAGGCGCCGACCGTGCCCGGCAGCTCGCCGAACCGGCCTCGGGTGGCAACGGCTCGTCGATGATGCTGAAGTCGACCTTCCTGCTCGGCACCGACCCGTACGAATATCCGCGCAATCTTCCGGTCGTCGAGGCCACCGGCGGGCCACGCTGCGGTCCCCTGCCCATCGTGACGGTCGACGAGACCCCCGCCCCGTACGTCGTAGCGAACACCGGCGCCAATCCGTTCGAGGCCGGCAACACCTCACCGGTCTTCGTCCCCGACTCGCTGTTCGAACTGCTCACCGGAGGCGCCGGATGACACGCACCGCGATCGCCGCGGGCATCTACGCCCTCGTCATGGTTCTGATCCTGGCCGGACTGTTCGTCGTCTTCGGCCAGGTCCGGTTCGGTGAACACACGCGCTACCACGCGCTCTTCGACGACGTCTCCGGTCTCGAGGAGGGCCAGTTCGTCCGCGTCTCCGGGGTCGAGGTCGGCAGGGTCACCGCCGTGGAGTTCGCCGAGAACAACCGCATCGACGTGGCCTTCGAGGTCGACTCGTCGTACACCCCGACCCGCGCGAGCATCGCCACCGTGCGTTATCTCAACCTCGTCGGCGACCGGTACCTCGAATTGTCCGACGGTGCCGGCGATCCCACACCCATAGCGGCCGACGAGACGATCGGCACCGACCGGACCCGGCCGGCACTCGATCTGGACGTGCTCATCGGCAGCTTCACACCGTTGTTCCGCGCGCTCGAACCCGAACAGGTCAACCGGTTGTCGGCCGATCTCATCACCGTGCTGCAGGGCCAGGGCGGCACCGTCGAATCCGTCCTCGCCCAAGCGGCTTCGCTCACCTCGCACATCGCCGACCGCGACGTCCTCGTCGGGCAGGTGATCACGAACCTCGACTCGGTCCTCGCGAATCTCGCCGCGCACCGCGACACCTTCGACACCGCACTGGTGCGCGCCCACGAGGTGGCCGCGCGACTCGCACAGGACGCCACGCTGGTCGGCGACGCCGTCACCCACATCGATGCGATCGGCGGGTCGCTCACCGATCTGCTCGCGCAGTCCCGCACCTCACTCGCCGGCACGATCCGCGAAACAGGCAACGTCGCCGCGCAGGTCGACTCGCGCAGCGACACCGTCGAACAACTGACGACCGAACTGCCCGACGCCTACAAGGCCCTCACGCGACTCGGCGCCTACGGCGGATTCTTCAACTACTACCTGTGCGGCATGCTCATCGAGATCAACGACCTGTCCGGCAACAAGGTCACCTCACCGCTGTTCGGGCAGACGACGGGCAGGTGCGCTCCGGCATGACCCAGTTCCGCGAGATGAATCCCGTGCGTGTCGGCGTCGTCGGCACGATCGTGCTCGTCGTGCTCGTGCTCGGCGCCTGAACATCCGCTCCCTGCCGTTCCTCGACGGCGGCACGACCTACCGGGCGAGATTCGTCGACGCCGGTGGCCTGAACACCGGCGACACCGTGCAGGTCGCGGGCAAGGACGCCGGGAGGGTGACCGACATCGACATCGACACGACGCCGTGGCCGTCACGTTCACCGTCGACCGGGCGGTCGTCCTCGGAACCGACACCACCGTCGAGATCGCCACCGCCACCGCGCTCGGGCACGCAACCTGCGCGTGCGCCCCGCCGGTCCGGGACGACTCGAGGACGGCGCCACCATCGACCTCGACCGCACCGTCGCGCCCTACCAGTTGACCGACGCCCTCGGCGATCTCACCGATACCGCCGCTGCGATCGACACCGAGCAACTGCGCGAGTCGATGGAAGTACTGTCCGACACCCTGCGCGAGACGCCCGACGACGTCGGCGCGGCGCTCGACGGTGTGCGGCGACTGTCCGAGACCGTCGCGTCGCGGGACGAATCCCTGCGGGCGCTCCTCGCGCACGCCGAACAGGTCACCGCGGTCCTCGCCGAGCGCAGCGACGCGATCGACGCGCTGATCGTCGACGCCGACCGCATCCTCGGCGAACTGCACCGCCGCCGAGCCGCTCTCGACACCCTGTTCGCGAACGTCGATGCGTTGTCGGTCCAGATCTCGAATCTCGTCGCCGACAACGAGGCCCAGCTCGAACCCACCCTGGCAAGCTGAACGCCGTCCTCGGGATCCTCGAACGCAACCGCGACAACATCGCCCTGGCCATCGAGCGGCTGGGCCCGTACGCGACCGAACTCGGCGAGGCCGTCGCGTCCGGTCCGTTCTTCAACTCGTACATCCAGAACCTGTTGCCCATGCAGATCATCGAGCCGGCCCTGACCGCCGCGCTCGAGAAGGCCGGCATCACGCCGCCGGGAGGTACACCGTGACGCGACTGCGTCCCCTGATCTCGTGGGGTGTCCCGATCCTGCTTCTCGCCGTCGTCGCGGTGGTGTCGTTCACCGTCGCGCCGTGGCGGTCGGCCGACGAATACGCGGCCGAATTCACCTCGAGCCGTGGCCTGTACGTGGGTGACGACGTGCGCATCATGGGGGTCGAGGTCGGGCGTGTGACGAAGATCGAACCGCGCGGCGATCGCGTCCTCGTGCGCTTCGACATCGACTCCGAGCGCCGCATCCCCGCCGACGCACAGGCCGCGATCGTCGCCCCCACTCTGGTTTCCGCCCGCTTCGTCCAGCTCACCCCACCGCACACGGGAGGACCGGAACTGCCGGTGGGAGCAACGATTCCCGTCGAACGCACCGCGGTCCCGGTCGAATGGGACGAGATCACCGAACAACTGACGCGACTGACGACCGAACTGGGGCCCGACGACACCGACCCGCAGGGGGCACTCGGTGAGGTCCTCGACGTCGCGGCCGCCAACGCCGAGGGACACGGCCCCGCCCTGCGCGACAGCCTGCAGCAGCTCGCAACGGCGATGCGCACGATCTCCGACGGCCGGCACGACCTGTTCGGCACCCTCGGCAACCTGCAGGTCTTCGTCGAGGCGCTGTCGATGAGCGGCGACCAGATCGTCTCCTTCCACGACCGGCTCGCGTCCGTCACCGAGATCCTCGACGCGAACCGCGACGACATGGGCGCCGCACTGGCGGGACTCGATGCCGTCCTCGTCGACGTCGAGCGGTTCGTCCGCGACAACCGCGAACGCGTCGACACGACCGTCGATCGCACGGCCGCACTGACCGAGACCCTGGCGGCGCAGCGCGACGGGATCGCGCAGGTACTGCACGTCGCACCGACGGCGTTGTCGAACCTGCAGGGCATCTATCAGCCCGCGCACAACACGGTGGTCTCGGCGTTGTCGCTGACCAACTTCGCCAATCCTGCCCAGTTCGTCTGCTCTGCGCTCGCCGCGGCCGAGCAGGTCGACGCGCACACCGCGTCGGAGTTGTGCGTGCAGTATCTCGGCCCGATCCTGCCGCTGCTCGCGATGGACTACCCACCCGTGCGCCTCAACCCGACGCGCGGCGTGGGTGCATTGCCCGACCAGCTCGTCTACACCGAGCCCGAGTTGATGCCGGCGCCCGGTGCGCCGTCGCCGGCCTCACTGGCCGATCTGCTCTCCCCGGGGCGCCGTGAGAACACGAGTCCTGCGCGCGGTCGGTGTCCTCGCCTGCCTGGCCCTGACCGCCGGGTGCGAGTGGCGCGGCCTGAACAGCCTGCCCCTTCCCGGCACGCACGGTCGCGGCGACGACGCGTTCGCCGTGACCATCGAGATGCCCGACGTCACGACCCTCGAACGCAATTCACGGGTCCGCGTCGGCGACGTCACCGTCGGGCGGGTCGCCGACCTGCGGCTCGGCGACGGACATGCGCTCGTGACGGTGATGGTCGACGGCAGCACGGTGCTTCCGGAGAACACGGTCGCGAAGATCGGGCAGACGAGCCTGCTCGGGTCCGCCCACGTCGAACTCTCTCCCCCGCTCGCCGAACCCGCCCGTGGCCGGCTCGGGGACGGCGACGTCATCCCCCTCGAGCGGCGGGTGCGTTCCCCACCACCGAGCAGACCCTGTCGTCGCTGTCGCTGGTGCTCAGCGGCGGTGGCCTCGCCCAAGCCAGGAGATCACCCGCGAACTCAACCGGGCGATGGACGGACGGCAGGAGTCGGTGCGGGCCCTGCTCACCCGCCTCGACGCGGTGCTCGCCGGGCTGGACGGCCAGAAGGAGCAGATCGTGAGCGCGATGGAATCGCTCGACGCACTCGCCGTCGAGGTCGCCGAGCACAACACCGAGATCGCGGCGGCGACGGACGATCTCGCGCCCGCCATGGAGGTGTTGTCCACCCAGCGCGACGACCTGACCCGCGCCGCCGATGCGCTCGGGCAGTTCGGGCGCGTCGCGAACGAGGTCGTCGAGGCGAGCGGCGACGACGTCGTCGCGAACCTGCGTGATCTCGAACCGGTGCTGGCCTCGCTCGCGTCGGCGGGCGACTCGCTCACCGAGTCGCTGCGCTACCTGCTGACCTTCCCGTTCCCCATCGACACCTACCGCAACGCGGTGCGCGGCGACTACGCGAACGGCACGGTCATCCTCGACCTCACCCTGCCGACCCTCGAGAACGCACTGCTGCTCGGCACGCCCTTCGAGAACGCACTCACCGGCGGCGGGCGACCCGTGCCGGATCTGGTGTCGCTGCTCGTCCCGCCAGTGTCGGAGCCGACCCGATGAGCCCGGCTGCGGTGCTGCGCCGCAAACTGGCGGTGTTCTTCTCGGTCGGGATCGCGGCGGTGCTGATCGTCGCGCTGTTCATCGTCGAGGTGCCCGCCCTGTTCGGGGTGGGACGCTACGAGGTGCGTCTCGACCTCGCCGACGCCGGGGGTCTGTATCCCTCGGCGAACGTCACCTACCGCGGCATCGAGATCGGCCGGGTGACGTCACTGACCATGACCACGAGCGGCGCCGAGGCGGTTCTCTCGCTCGACTCGGATGTTCCGGTGCCGGCCGATTCGGCGGCGCAGATCCGCAGCATGTCGGCGATCGGCGAGCAGTACGTCGAGTTCCTGCCCGACGGCGAGGACGGCCCGTATCTGACCGCGGGGTCGATCGTTCCCCGCGATCGCATCTCCGTGCCCGAACCGATCGGCGGTGCGCTCGACCAGCTCGACGCCACGCTGCAGTCCGTGGGACCCGACCGCCTTCGCCCTGCTGCTCGACGAGACCCACACGGCGGTGGCCGATTACGACGCCCTGCGGATCCTCGTCGAGGCCGGCGCGGCGGTGAGCGCCGAGGCCGCTGCGAGCGCGGACAGCACCGCGGCACTGATCGATCAGGTCGGTCCGTTGCTCGACACGCAGGTCGCGTCGTCGGATGCGATCGCCCGATGGGCGTCCTCCCTGGCGGGCACCACCGCACAGTTGCGCGACTCCGACAGCGACGTGCGCACCCTCCTCGGCGTGACGGCCCCTGCCGCCGCGCAGGTGCAGGCGCTGTTCGAGGAGGCCGAACCGACCCTCCCCCTGCTGCTCGCCAATCTGGTCACCGTCGAGCAGGTCGCCGCGGTGTACCGGCCGTCGCTCGAACAGATGCTGGTGCTGTTCCCGTCGATCATGGCGTCGACCCAGTCGGCGGGTCTGCCCAATGTCGACAACCCCTCGCAGAACACCTACTTCACCGCGACCTTCAACGACCCGCCGCCGTGCATCACCGGCTTCCTGCCGCCGGAACAGCGGCGCTCACCCACCGAGTTCGACGTGCCCGACACCCCGCCCGATCTGTACTGCAAGCTGCCGGCGGACTCCCCCATCGCGGTGCGCGGGGCACGGAACATGCCGTGCATCGAGTACCCGGGGCGCCGTGCCCCCACGGTACAGTTGTGCCGCGACGGTGGTTATTCGGCGACGAGCCTGGAAGGGCTTCTGTCGCCGCCGAACTGAGCGACGGGCGGGGCCGATGGACACCGACGGGTCATCCGGCGAGACCGAGCGCACGCCCGACGGCAGATATGTGGTGGTCAAGGGGCGACGTTGGCGTGCCACCGATCCCGCGATTCCCGAACCTCTGCGGAAACAGCTGGTGGCGGAGCTGATGCGGGCCCGCCGTCTCGTGAAGAGCGAGGGAGACGCCGCGCGGCATCGTGTCCAGGACGCCAAGGTCGCACTCGGCGAACGCGGACATCCGTGGTGGGAGCCGCGCGACGACGACGCGGCCCGCGAGCGACTCGCGGCCACGATCTGCGCGCTGCTCCGGGAACGGAATCCGTCCACCATCTGCCCCAGTGACGCCGCGCGGTCGCCGGCGGAGGGGCGTGGCGCGACCTGATGGACATCGCCCGCTCGGTAGCCGCCGAACTCGAACGCAGCGAGCACGTGGTGATCACGCAGAAGGGCGAGCCGGTGGACGTGGAGACGGCTCGAGGTCCGATCCGGATCGCACCCGGACCGAACCTCGAGCACCCTCGTCCCTCCCCGTGAGACGAATCCGAGCGGATCAGACGCTCGCGGCCTCGTTCAGCTTCTCCAGCGTGCCGGTCGCCTCGAGGTACTCCTGCACCCAGCGTTCGATGACGGTGGAGGTCTTGTCGACCTTCGTGAACTGCCCGACGACCTGACCGACCGGGTTGAACGCGACGTCGACGGACTCGTCGGGGTACTTGTGGGTGGCGGCGACGGCCATGCCGGACACCATGTACTGCAACGGCATTCCGAGGGGCTTCGGGTTGCCCTCCTGCTCCCACGCCTCGGTCCAGTCGTTGCGGAGCATGCGGCAGGGCTTACCGGTGAACGAGCGGCTGCGGACGGTGTCGCGGCTGCTCGCCTTGATGTAGGCCTCCTGCTGCACCGGAGTGTTCTCGGCCTCCTCGACCATGAGCACTGCGAACCGGTCCACGCGCCTGGCGCCGAGCGCGAGTGCCGCAGCGATCTGCTGGCCGCTGCCGATACCGCCGGCGGCCAGCACCGGGACCGG
Source organism: Rhodococcus sp. IITR03 (assembly GCA_001017865.1). The sequence goes on along the minus strand of LATQ01000158.1, from coordinate 9,499 downwards.
TGCGACCTCCTTGACGACCTGCGGCCACAGCACGATCGAGCCGACCTCACCGCAGTGCCCACCACCTTCGCCGCCCTGGGCGATGATGATGTCGACACCGGCGTCGGCGTGCTTGCGGGCCTGTTTCGGCGAACCGCACAGCGCCGCGACCTTGCGACCGGCCTTGTGGATGTGCTCGATCATGTCGGCCGGCGGGGTGCCGAGCGCGTTGGCGATGAGCGTGACCTTCGGATGCTGCAGTGCCACCTCCACCTGCGGGGTCGCGGTGGCCTCGGTCCAACCGAGAAGCTGCAACGCGTTATCGTCGCCTTCGGGCAGCGGGACGCCGTGGTCGGTGAGGATCTTACGGCCGAATTCGAGGGTCTCCTGCGGCACCATCGACTGCAGCATCTTCGTGAGTTCCTCGGCGGAGAGGTTCGCGTCCATACCTTCGTACTTGTTGGGGATGACGATGTCGACACCGTACGGGCGGTCGCCGATGTGCTCGTCGATCCAGTTCAGCTCGATTTCGAGCTCTTCCGGCGTGAACCCGACGGCGCCGAGGACGCCGAAGCCGCCGGCTTGGCGACGGCGACGACAACGTCGCGGCAGTGGGTGAATGCGAAGATCGGGAACTCGATGCCGAGTTCGTCGCAGATGGGCGTGTGCATTCGGCACTCCTCGAGAGAAACGTAGAAGACTGTAACGTGTTCTACCTTAGTGCGAGATGGCCCTGTGCGGAAGGCACGCAACAACGGATGAAGGCTCGCAACATCGGCAGTGACTGCCGATGTTGCGAGCCTTCACCTCGCGTTGCGTACCTCGGATGATGCCGTGCTAGATGATTCCCCGCTCGCGGAGTTCCTTCTGCTCGATGTCGCTCAGTCCGAGGATCTCGCCGTAGACCGCCGCATTGTCGTATCCCGCGACGGGCGGGCCGGCGCGACGCACCGAACCCGGCGTCCCGGTGAGCGTCGGCACCACACCCGGGCCGAGTACGTCTGCGCCGGTGCGCTCGTCGTGATGCGGGACGATCATGTCCCGTGCCTGGAACTGCGGATCGGCGACGACCTCCGCGACCGTGTTCACCGGCCCGGACACCACACCCGACGACGACAGATGCGCCAGCAGGTCGTCGAGCGTCCACGTCGCCGCCCACTCACCGATGAGGGCGTCGAGCTCGTCCTGGTTCACGCCACGCGCGAGATGGTCGGCGAAGCGCGGGTCGTCGGCGAGCTCGAGGCGCTCCATCGCCGCGCACAGGCGACGGAAGACCGTGTCCTGGTTGGCGGCGATGACGATCCACATGTCGTCGGACGTCCGGTACAGGTTCGACGGGGCAATGCCTCGAGGCGGGTACCGGAGGGGCCGCGGACGACCCCTGCGACGTCGTAGTCGGGGATCACCGATTCCTGGATCGCGAGGCACGCCTCGGTGAGCGCCACGTCGACGACCTGCCCGCGTCCGGTCCGTTCGCGGCCGAGCAACGCGGCGAGGATGCCCTGCACGGCGAACATCCCGGCGAGGGAGTCGCCGAGGGACAGCGCGAGTCGCGGGGGTGCCTGGCCGGGATATCCGTTGAGGTGCCGCAACCCGCTCTCCGCCTCGGCCACCGACGCGTAACCGGCCTGCCCGGCCTTGGGGCCGGTCTGCCCGTAACCGGAGACGCGGGCCAACACGATGCCCGGATTGATCTCGGAGAGCACGTCGTAGCCGAGCCCCCACTTCTCGAGCGTGCCGGGACGGAAGTTCTCGACCACCACGTCGGACTCGGCGACGAGACGCCGGAACAGTTCCTGCCCGTCGGGTGCCCGCAGATCGAGGGTGACGCAACGCTTGTTGCGCGCGTGCACCGTCCAGAAGTAGCGATGCCCGTCCCGCTCACCCTGTCCCCAGGTGCGGAGCGGGTCGGGACGCTTCGGATCCTCGATCTTGATGACGTCGGCACCCATGTCGCCGAGCAGACGTCCTGCATACGGACCGGCGATCAAGGTTCCCAGTTCGAGCACCCTGATGTCCGCGAGCGCTCCCGCTGCCTGCGACTCGCCTTGTGTCGACTCGGCTTGTGTCACTGCCTCTTCCGTCCTCTGGTCAGTAACCGAGGTGAACCGTCTTCTCCTCGGTGAACGCTTCGAGCCCGCTGCGGCCCAGTTCACGCCCGATGCCGCTCGCGTCACGTCCACCCCAGGGTAGTGCCGGATCGGGGACACCCCAGCCGTTGACCCACACCGTGCCCACACGCAACTGCGGGATCACGCTGTGCACGGTCGACAGGTTCTGGCTGAAGACGAACGCGTTGAGACCGTACTTCGTGGCGTTCGCCAGCTGCACGGCCTCCTCGGTGGTTTCGAAGGTGATGACCGTGGCGACGGGGCCGAAGATTTCCTCGCGGGCGATGGTGAGGTCGTTGGTGCCGCGGAAGACGGTCGGCTCCACGAAGAAACCGCGCTCCCCCACCCGCGACCCGCCGGTCAGCAGCTGAGCACCTTCGTTCTTGCCCTTCTCGATGTAGCCGAGGATGCGGTCGAGCTGCTTGCGGTTGACGATGGTGCCCTGCGTCGTCGACGCGTCGAAGGGATCACCGATCACCGCTCCGCGGGCGAACTCGACGAGTCCCTCGACGACCTGATCGGCGATCGACTCGTGCACGATCACGCGCGTGCCGGCCGCACACACCTGGCCCTGGTGGTAGAAGTTGCCCATCGCGATCCACGGCAGCGACGCCTCGAGGTCGGCGTCGGGGAAGATCAGCTGCGGGGCCTTGCCACCGAGTTCGAGGGTCACCTTCCGGAACTTCTCGCCGGCGAGCGAGGTGATGGTCTTCCCGACCGCCGGGCTGCCGGTGAAGGTGATCTTGTCGATGCCCTCGTGGGCGGCCAGCGCAGCACCGGCTTCGGGACCGAGACCTGGCACGACGTTGAACACGCCGTCCGGTACTCCGGCCTCGGCGAGCAGGTCGGCGAGCTTCAGGGTCGACAGCGAGGCGTCCTCGGCGGGCTTGACGACCACCGAGCATCCGGCGGCCAGGGCCGGGGCGATCTTCCAGGCCGCGACGACCGTCGGGTTGTTCCACGGGGTGATCGCACCGACCACACCGAGGGGCTGGCGCAGGGTGAATCCGAAGCGGTGCTGCGGACCCACATCGGGCAGGATCATCGCCTCACCGGCGATCTTGTCGGCCCAGCCGGCGTAGTGCCGGAACGACGCCGCGGCGGCGGGGATGTCCCCGGCGACGGTGTCGGCGTAGAGCTTGCCCATCTCCGCGGTCTCGAGCGCCGACAGTTCGGGGGCGTGCTGCTCGATGAGGTCGGCGGCACGGGGAGAGGATCCGGCCGCGTTCGGCACCGGCCATCCGCGACCAGGCACCGGATCGAAGGTGTCGCGCGCGGCGAGGACGGCCGCGTCGATGTCGGCGGCCCCACCCGCCGCGACCTCGGCGACGACCTCTTCCGTCGCCGGTGATCGACGAGAAGTGGGCACCCGAACGGGCGGGCACGGCCCGGCCGCCGATCCGCAGCTGCGGGTCGGGTACGACGACGGGTGCGGGGGTGGACAGTTCGGTCATCACGACTCCTGGGGAGAAGGTGGGGTGAAGCGTCGGGTGAGGCCGGACCACGAGGAGTCGTAGTTCGGCTGGCGATGCGCTGCGCGGTGGGCCGCGTCGGTGACGGAGAGGGCGAGTCTCGTCTCGAACATGAACGACAGGGTGTTCACGAGCTTGACCGGCTTCAGTTCGGCCGACGTCGCGAGATCGAAGGTCTCGACGTCGGGTCCGTGGGCGCCCCACTGGTTGTGGAGCGAGGCGCCGCCGGGGACGAATCCTTCCGCCTTCGAGTCGTGCTGTCCACGAACGAGTCCCATGAACTCGGTCATGACGTTGCGGTGGAAGTGCGGCGGCCGGAAGGTGTGCTCCCCGACCACCCAGCGGTCGGGGAAGACACAGAAGTCGACGTTGGCCTGCCCCGGAATCGGGGTGGGCGAGGTGAGCACGGTGAAGATCGACGGATCGGGATGGTCCCAGCCGGCCGTGGTCATCGCGTTGAAGCGGCCAGATCGTACTTGTAGGCACCGTGCGTGCCGTGCCAGGCGACGACGTCGAGGGGCGAGTGGTCGAGTTCGGTGGCCCACAGGTGCCCACCGAACTTCTGCACGAGTTGCACCGTGTCCGAACGGTCCTCGTACCAGGCCGTCGGGTACAGGAAGTCGCGGGCGTGGGCGAGACCGTTCGCGCCGATGGGGCCGAGTTCCGGCAGGGTCAGGGCGGCCCCGTAGTTCTCGAGCAGGTAACCGGTCGCCTTCTCCCCCAGCAGGTCCACGCGGAACCGCAGACCTCGTCCGATCACCGCGATCTCACCGGGTTCGACGAGCAGCCGTCCCAGCTCGGTGCACAGCAGCAGCGCGCCGTCCTGCGGGACGAACAGCAGTTCTCCGTCGGCGTCGACGAAGTAACGGTCGGTCATCGACTGCGACGCCGCGTACAGATGGACGGCGATGCCCGTGCGGGCGCGGACGTCCCCGTTGACTGCGTAGGTCGTCACGCCGTCGAGGACGTCCGTGCCCGGTGCCGGTTCCGGCTGCGGATCCCAACGCAACCGGTTCGGGGTGAGCACTCCCCCGGCGTCGGTGCCGACACCCAGCCGGCGTCGTCGATCCGCTCGAAGGGGCCGTGCGCGGCGGACGGCATGATCCGGTATGTCCATGTGCGGCGATTGATCTCGCGGGGCTCGGTGAACGCGGTGGCCGAGTGCTGTTCGGCGTAGAGCCCGTACGCGACCCGCTGGGGCGAATTCTGTCCCCACGGAAGCACACCCGGAACGGCCTCGCTGTGGTGCTCGTTGCCGAAGCCGTGCAGATACTCGATGCCCGCGAAGCCGGGCTCCACACCGACGTCCGCGCGCTCGCTCATGTCAACGCGACCATCTCGTGCAGCGTCGAACCCGAACGCTCGTGATCGGTTCCGTCGACGGTCACCGTCATCGTGAAATCCGACCGGAAGCGGAAGTAACCGGGATGACCGACGAGCCGGTTGACGAGAGGCTTGAGCAACCTGCTCGACGCGAGCGGAACGTCCTCGAGCAGGTTGTGGGCGTGCACGATCTCGCGGACGGTGAGCTTGACGTCGAGCGAGCCCGGGATGCGGAGACGGATCCACGCCGGGTAGGTGCGGTCGGCGACCGCGTTGTGCACGATCGGCCCCTCCGTCAGTTCCACCTCGCCGTTGCTGAGGATCACCTCGCGCCCCTGCGCGACCATCACCGGCTGCGACCAGTGCGATCCGTACTTCTTCTGGGTGTGCACCATCGCGTAGACGAGGGTGAAGTCCTCGGTGTACAGCCGGCCCCAGTACCACTTGTCGATGAGGCGCTTCATGTCGCCGACGCCCCAGTTGTGGTCGTGGTAGCCGCGACCGGTGACCTCGGTGGTCTGCCCGTCCACCGTGACCGTCCCCGCGACTCGCGCTCGCGCGCGCCGACGACCCACGCAAAGAATTCGCGTTCGTTGTAGCTGGTCCGGCCGCCACCGGGCATCCACGGCGGGACCTCGGCGGTGAAGGTCAGGTCGAAGGCGAGGTCGCCTTCGGACACCGACACGTGGTAGACGGGCAACCCGTCCTCCTCGCCGGTCAGCTTCGCGAAGCTCTCGCCGACGCGCACGTCGCACCGTTCGGTGGACACCGAGAGGTCGGCGTCGGTGTACGACCGGCTCGCCTCGCGTCGCTTGCCGTCCGCGCTGTAGACGTGGATCTCCACACCGGGCTTGCGGTGCACCAGTTCCCGGGTCTGGATCATCGCCACGACGATCCGTCCGTCGTCGAGATGGGCGTCGAAGTACCAGTGTTCGAAGGCGTGCTTGTCGGTGGACGGGTGGGCGCCGTTGTCGGCGGCCTCCACGGCGGTGATCTCACCGTCGCGGCGTCCGGGGCCGTTCCATGCTTCGACGATGTGCAGGGTCATCGAGTTCTCTCCGTACGAGGTCTAGTGGGGCGGGACTGTCCGGGCCGATCAGCGACGGAGTGCTCCGCTGGCGTCGAATTGCGCTTCGCGCCCCTCCATCTGGCGCGGTACCAGTTCTCGCGATGAGCGCACATGATCTTCTCGTGCACGCGGCCGCGCGGGGACGAACCGCCGGGTGAGTTCCATCGCGGTGATGAGCGGGAAGCGGACGATCGGATGATCATCCAGGGAAGCACTTTCGGCATCGAGTACTTGCGTCGGGTGCCCGGCCCCATGAACATCGCCGAGTACACCGAGTTGATGCGGAAGTTGTAGTGCTCCCGCAGTCTCTTCAGGCCGCGGTGCCCGTCGCGCGGGGCGAACGCCTGCGGGTAGGACTCGATGAGTTCCTTGCCGTGCTCACCCGAGTCGTACGAGCGGGAGATCACGGTGCTCATGAGCGCGCGGATGCTGTCGGCGATGGTCTCGGGGTACCACTGCATACGCACCCCGAGCAGGTAGCCCATGTACTTCTGGAAGTGGATGAGCGCGCGGATCTCTCGCGGGGTGGTGTGGTAGCCGAGGGTCCACAGGGCCAGACCCGGGGTGAGGCTGCCGGCGATGAGGGTGAGCAGCATGTAGGTCTGGCTGATCGGCAGTCCCCACTTGGCGATGTCCCATTCGGGGTGCTTCGCGACGCGTGAGCGCACGGACACGTGCATCACGCGGACCTTCAGCGCGGTGGCCCGCCCTTTCGAACCCGGGGCGAGCAGCGCGCCGGGTTCGGATACGTCGATCCAGAACCGGCAGGTCTCGAGGAAGCGGCGCAGGGCGTTGTCGCCGGCATAACCTCCGGCGAGCGACAGCGGTGTCGCGACGGCTGCCTCGGTGTAGATCTCGAGGGTCTCGGCGCCCGCGAAGCTGAACAGCATCGTGCCCCAGCGACGCCAGATCGCGGCACCCTGCTCGACGAGTTCGGGCTGCACCCAGTCGGGCACGGTCTCGAACTCCTCGAACAGGGCCTTCATCGCGTCGGGCACGTCGTCGAGCGAGTCGATGCCGTCGACGAGGGCCTTGTCGAGCATCTCGCGGGTCTTCTTCGGCCCGAGTTCACCGTGGTAGACCTCGTCGACGAAGCGCTCCGCCGTGGGGTCGCCGCTGAACAGGTCGTTGCACAGGGCCCGGGCCTGTTCGTCGGTGGGCAGGAAGTCGAAGCCGGTGAGCCATCGGACGAGGTTGCGGGTGCGCTTCACCCCGGGCTTCTCCAGCGCCTGCCAGTAGGGGAAGGCGCTCGGGCATCGGTCCTGTGCGGTGCGTCCGGGACCGGCGAGTATTCGGGTCATGCCGATACCTCCTCGAGTACCGTTCGGCGGATCCACTCGACCAGTCGTCCGACGACGTCGGAGAGACCGTCCGGTTGATCCACGAGATAGTGGTTGAGGTTCCGCATCTCGATCAGTTCGTTGTGGCTGCCCGCGAGCGCGCCGTACATCAGCCGGGAATCCTCGGCGAAGGCCGCCTGGTCGCCGAGCAGGCTCATCACCATCGTCGGGCTGGTGACGTTGCGGAGGTCGGTGAGTGCGTCGGCGTGGGTGTGGTCGACGCTCCACGTGCTGAGCCAGCTGCGCACCGTGACGAAGCGGGCCAGTCCACCGGCGGCGGTGTTGGCCGCCTTCGGATCTCCGTACATGGAGCCGAGTGCGCGGTCGCTCGGGTCGAGGCTCAGGTCGACGAAGCGCGGATCCGCGACGGTGCGGTGTACGACGAAGCCGCGATCGGAGGCGCCGGTGCGTTCGAGGTCGGCGAGTTGCTCGAGCGCCCACGCGTCGATGCGGCGCATGCGGGCGAGCTGCGCGTCGCGGTACCTCTGCACCCATTCGGAATCGAGTGGCGCTGTGCGCCCGGGGGCGTAGAGGTCGAGATCGGGATCGGTGGCGTAGGGGTCGGATTCGTCGGTGACCGCGCCGTCGATCCAGTGCCGGAGAACGCGTGCTCGGCCGGGGTGCGCGCCGACGAGCATCAGGCGTCGGCCGGTCGCAGGTTCGCCTCGGCGAACGGTGCCGGGTCGCCCGCGGGTGTGGTCGTCACGGTCGAGTTCTGCGCCTGCGACTGGTAGAACGACGCGAGCGACCCGCCGCCGCTGAACCCGAGGAGTACGACCTTCTCGAAGCCGAGTTCGTCGGTCATCCACCGCACTCCGGTGCCGAGGTCGAAGGCGGCCCGCTCCATGATGAGTGCCGGTTCGTTGGACGAGTAGCGGGTGTTGAGTCCCATTGCGGGGACGCCTGCTTCGGCGAAGGCGCGGAGCAGGAAGTGGCTCAGGAAGTTCGAGGCCGGGTGGCACATGACCACACCGACGTCCTTCGAGTACCCGGGTTGCGCGACGAGGTTGCCGTGCAGCGTCGGGTAGTGGCGGCTGAGCCGGAGTGCATCTCGACGCGACCGTCGTTCGCCGGTTCGTACGGGATGCGCTGGAAGTGGTCTCGGGTCGTGGTGGAACTGGTGGAAGTCATGTCACCGTCCGGTATTTGAGCATCATGTCGTGGTCTTCGTGGTCGAGGATGTGGCAGTGCCACACATATCCCTGCAGGTCGCCGCCGGCAGTGTCGCCGTGGTCGGCGTGGTCACCGTGTTTGCCGTGGCCGGCGCGGTGCGGATCGAAGGTGTGCACCGCGCGCGAGAACGTCGCGTCGGGGTCGAAGCCGAGTTCGTCGGCGGTCGGGAAGTACGCGATGATGCGGGTCACCGAGTTCGGATCGCAGACGACCGTGTCCTTGTAGCCGGTCTCCCACGGCTCCGGTCCCCGCATCGGTTCGACGACGTACGGGTCGGGATCGGGCGTCCACTTGAGCCCGATGGGCGGTTGCGGCTGCCGCGCACACATCGCGAGGGTGTTGATCGCCTGCCGTCCCAGAACGCGGAAGTGCACCAGATGCAGGTGGATCGGGTGCGGGTCGGGCGTCGCGTTGACGATGTTCCACTGCTCGACGGTGCCCTGACGCGGCATCTCGATGTCGGTGCTGTGGTACATCAGGTTGTTCAGCGACATGATCGACGGCGGGATCCGCACCTCCGAGGCTGGCTCAGCGATACGTTCCGTACGTTCTGCGGCACCGGGATCGGCCCGACCGCGGGTGGAAGACCGGGGCCGCCGCGCAGGCGGTCCGGGACCGGACCGGTGAACCCGCGGCCGGATTCGGCTCGGAAGCGCATGAACAGCGGCATGAGCACGGCACCGATCTGCGCGGCCTGCGGTGCGGCGGGTTCGGAGTTGCGCAATTCGACGGTGGCGTCCGCGTCGAGCTGCGCGAAGTCGACGAGCAGGTCCACGCGTTCGCCGGGCGACAGTCGCACGCGGGTCGTGGGAACCGGCGCATCGAGCAGGCCACCTTCCATGCCGATCACCCAGAACGGCATGCCGTTGGAGAAGTGCAGGTCCCAGATGCTGAACGACGCCGCGTTGAGCAGCCGGACCCGGTAGAGCCCGCGCGCGACCCGGGCCTCGGGCCAGATCCTGCCGTTGACGACGCGACGTCGCCGACGGCGCCGCCCTCCAGCGACTGCGGGACGATCGGGGTGGAACGGAT
>LATQ01000197.1 GCA_001017865.1 Rhodococcus sp. IITR03 | reverse complement strand
CGATGCGGTCGAGCAGGCCGCCGGCCAGTGGCCGCCGATCGGCGTGGTCGACGTGTGTTCGGGCGCCGCGCGCGAGACGTTCGGCGAGCAGGCCCGGCAGGTCGTCGTAGTTCCAGCTCGCGGTCTTGATCGCGTGGATGGTGTCGATCCGCGTGGCGAGATCGGCGCCGGAGTCGGCGATCGCAGCGAGGGTGGCCTCGTGGATGAGGTCGAGCGGTTCACGCGGGTCGGCGGGCGCACCGGCACGGCCGGAGCGCAGGTCGCCGACGCCGATCACGACGGGCACCCGAGTGGGGTCGGTCATGGCGTTCCTTCGGTCTGCTCGGGGAGGAGGACGCCGCCAGCTTAATACGGACTATTTCAGTCTGTAAATTGAGGAGTGGTCTGGCACACTTGCCCGATGTGACCGAAGTACCCGCCCCGCGCCGCCGCGGCCGACCCCGCGACGCCGACCTCGAGGACCGCGTGTTCGACGCCGTGCTCGAGGTGTATTCCGAGACGAGCTGGCGTGGCTTCACGCTCGACGCGGTCGGGCGACGCGCGCGGGTGGGCCGCGCCCCCTCTACCGCGCTGGTCGAGCAAGGACGACCTGCTGGTCCAGGCCCTCGAAGCGCGCAGCCCACTGCCCGTGCCGATCGACACCGGCGCGCTCCGATCAGATCTCGTCGAACTCGCCCGGCAGCTGTTGCGCGGTTACCGGACCACCCCCGGTCTGGTGAGCCTGCGCGTCGCGCTCGACGCCCGCGCCAATCCCGAACTGCTCGCCCGGCTGATCCACACCCTCAACCGCAGCCGCGTACTCGCGGCACGCACGATCGTGCACCGCGCCGTCGAGCGCGGCGAACTCCCCGCCGACACCTCGGCGACGTTGCTGCTCGAGATGGTCACCGGCACCGTGCTCAGTCACGCCCTGTTCGCGTTGACGACACCGGACCAGAGCGTCGACGACGACTACGCCGAACTCGTCGTCGACGCGACGATCCGCGCGTTGCGCCGTCCCGAGTCGTGACCGGTACGGTCTCCCGTGACCGAATCGCGATCGAATGCCGCCTGGTAACAGTGTGATTCCGGCCGCTTGCGCCGGTCGTCCGGGCTAGCCTGGAATGCGAATACTCGCAGGGGGGCGCCAATGGGAGGCCGACGATGGATGTGCAGGCGGTAGCGGAGATCACGCGGCTCAAATACCGTTATGCGCGAGCGCTCGACACGAAGGACTGGGACGAACTGGCGAAGACCCTCACCCCCGACGCACACGCCGTCTACGGGGAGCATCTCGTTTTCGACTCGCGCGACGCCTTCATAGGTTTCCTCGAGAACACGCTGGGAACGCGCTTGATCACGGAGCACACGTGTTCCCATCCCGAGATCGACATCGCCGACGACGGCCGCACCGCCACCGGGGTGTGGTTGCTGTCCGACACCGTGATCATCCCCGAGGACGGGATGTTGTTGCGCGGATCGGCCTACTACCACGATCGATACAGTCTCGACGACGACGGATGCTGCGTATCAGCCGCACCGGTTACCAGCGGAACTGGGAGACGGTCACATGCATGGGCGACGCGGCCTCGGTACGGTTGACGACCAATCGATGGGCGCTGCTGCAGCAACCGAAAGCGTCCTGAGCGGAAACGACACGATGGTCCCGGAAGGCTCCGCCGATTTCCCCCGTTCGGGAGGCGCCGCCGATTTTCCCCGCTCAGGGGCGCTGCCCTACCTGACGGTGCCGCGGGCCCACGAGGCGATCGAGTGGTACACCCGGGTCTTCGGAGCCTCGCTGACCGCCGATCCGGTCGTCATGGACGACGGTCGCGTCGGGCACGCCGAACTGCGGTTCCCCAGCGGAATGGTCTATCTCGCAGACGAATTCCCCGAACTCGGACTCACCGCGCCGCAGGAGGGGGCGGTCTCGGTGAGCCTGATGCTCGAGGTGGCCGACACCGACACGGTGCTCACCCGCGCCCGTCTGGCCGGCGGTTCGGTCGAGAGGTGGATCAACGAGGCCCACGGCCATCGCAACGCCACCCTCCTCGATCCCTTCGGGCATCGCTGGATGCTCGTCGGCCCGTTGACCGGCAAGCTGCCGCCCCCTCGGGAGTGAACTCCGGCTCGGTACCATGCGGCGATGAGCGAGATCGCGCGTCGCAGTGAGTTTCCCGATGTCCGTGGCTGGATCCGAGCCCTACCCACCCTCACGGCGTCCGCGCCGCCGTTCGAACCGGCCGCGACGCCGCAGGAGACCTTCCTCCGGTGGCTCACCGAGGCGGCCGAGGCCGGCGTCGCCGAG
>LATQ01000382.1 GCA_001017865.1 Rhodococcus sp. IITR03 | reverse complement strand
CATGGATCTCATCCTTCCGTGTGATGAGACCCTCCAACAGACCCGGTACGCGACAATCTGCTGGTTACGGTGCTGTTGGGTCTGCGGCGTCGGCGAGGTGGTGGAACTGTTCGTGCAGAGCCGTGGTGAGCTCTTCGAGGTCGGGGACGAGATCCGGATCGACCATGATCGTCACCGTCAGTGTGCCCGCATAGGACAGTGCCACGAAGGCGACAGCGATGTTTCCGGTGCTGACGATCAGCGGCACGATCGAGGTGACCGGCGCGTGGGCGATCGTCAGCGGCGTGGGTGGGCCCGGCAGGTCGGACAGGAACGAATTGACCAGCCGCTGCCGGTCGATGAACCACCGGAACATCCCGGTGGCGGCCAGGGCCCGGAACCACGGACCCATCACCGCGGCTGACCCACCGCGCACGGTCGCCTTCTGCAGTCGGGTCCTGTGGGCCACGGCCACCAGACGCTGTGTCGGTGTCCCGACCAGCGGTACCCGCACGGGCATGACCCCGACCTGATTGCCCAACTGGCCACCGGCGGCAGCGCTACGAGCGGACACCGGTACCGAGATCACCAACTCCGACGGGCGCTCCCCGCGCCTGCGCAGGACCGTGGCCAGGGCGCCGCTGACGGCCACCAGCAGCACATCGTTGACCGTCGCCGCCCCGCATCGCCCCACCCGGCGGAGGTCTCCAACTCCATCTCGGCCGTGCTGACCGCACGGCGAGCACCGGTGGGGGCATTGAACGAACAGCGAGGTGCACGTCCACCGGTGCCGCGCCCGAGTTCGGCCCACGCTGCCGGAATACGGGCGAGGGTCCATGGAAGATGGCGCAGCATCCGCAGACGTTCGGTGAGGTTGTCGACGAACAATTCCCGATTCCGGGGCCGCTCGGAAATCGAGACAGGGTCGTCGGTGGGTGCGGTGGTGTGCGGGCCATCGACGAGGTGCGCCAGAATCGCCAGACCTCCGATCCCGTCGGCCAGCACGTGGTGCAGCACCATCACCACCGCCACCCGGCCGTGGGGATCCGCGATGTCGGTGACGACGATCGCACGCCACAACGGCCGCGTTCGAGGCAATAGCCGGGTGAGCGCGTCCACCGCCAGCGACAGGACGGCCTCCCGGTCGCCGGGAGCCGGGCACCGCACCTGCGACAGGTGGGCTTCGAGGTCGAAGTGCGCATCGTCGAACCAGTAGGGACGTCCGAGCCCGCAGCCCGGTTCGATCAAACGTTGCCGCAACCGCCCGATCCGGACGAGTCGCTCGGCGAGGACGGACCGCACCGTCGCCGGATCCGGGGTGTCGATGTCGGTCTCGGCGAGGAAAAGTACCGCACCGACGTGCAGTGGTACCGGTCCGACATCCGAGACGAGCTCGGTCAGATCACCTGGACCGATACGCTCTATCTGCTTCGATCCGATCACCTTTCGCGGACCGTGCGTGTGGTTGTCTGCGCCGGGGGTCATGGCGTCAGCCGACACGTACACCGGTCACACCGGGGACCGTCTCGGCGAGCGCGGCAACGACCCGACGTTCGGACTCCTCGGCGTCTGCGCCGGAAACGTCGACGCGGCCGTCGGTGACCGTCGCCGTCCAGCGATGTGGTCCTGCGTAGACGTCGAGACGGTGCTGAACCTCGTGCAGGATGCGGGTGTCATCCATCGTCAGCAACGACAGCAGATCGCGCCGTGTCACGATCCCGACGATCTTGCCGTTCTCGACGATCGGGATTGCGCGCAGACCGGAGCGCAGCATCGCGGAGGCGAGAGCACTGACCTCGGTCTCTGGGGTCATCGCCCCCACCGGGCTGGTCATGGCATCGGCTGCGGTGCCCTCCGTTCGAGGATGGTTGTGGAACTTCTCGCGCAGCAGATCACCTTCGGAGACGATGCCGACCAGGTGTTCGTCCTCGACGACAGGCAGGGCGGTGAAGCCGGATTCGTCGGCGATGCGCAGGCAGTCGTCGATCGACGTCGTCGGGCCGACCGTGGTGACGGGGATGCTCATGATGTGCCGCGCGTGCATGCTCGTTCCTTCCGTCGACTCCAGCGTCACCGCCCTACGCGCTCGGGGAAGAGTCGTTGGACCCCTGTCGTCGATTGCGGACCGACGTCCTTTCACCCCGCGATTCGATCCGAAGACCGCCCCCAGCGGCCTACCGTGAAACACATCCTGCCGTGCACGAGACAAAGCGCCCCTGCACTCGGCACGGCCACACTCCGGGGAGTCAACCATGGCCGAAGACAATCTGTGGGTACGACCGATCGCGGAGGTCGGCGCCGCCGACGCGCCGACGGTCGGTG
>LATQ01000526.1 GCA_001017865.1 Rhodococcus sp. IITR03 | reverse complement strand
GACCGCGCCGCCGCGCCTGCAGCGCCCACCGTCGCGTCGCCCTCGGCCGTCGTCTTCCACGGCACGGTGCCCACCGACGTGACGCAGGACTGGCCTGATTCCCACCACACCATCGATTTCGGTGCCGAGTGGGCGGAAACCTTCGCGCGGATCACCGCGCCGCGGGGCCGCGGCCGGTTGATGGCCGATCCGTCCCTGCTCATCACGCGACCCGCCGTGACCGATCCGTCCCTGCGGGTCGTGCGCGGCGGTGTCGAGTGCGAACCCGTCTCGGTGCTGGCTCCGTGCCCGAATCTCGCTGCCGCACCGCTCGATTGGGGACGACTCGGCCGGCCGTACATGCGGGAGATCCAGCAGGTCCTCGAGCGGCGCGGTTATCGGGGACTCGCGAGTTCCATGCGGGTCGACCACCTCGACACCCCGCAGACCTGGGCCGACAAGGGCATGCTCGACGGCAGCCCCTTCTCGGCGGCACACCTGTTCCGGCAGACCGGGCCCTTCCGTCGCCCGAACCTCGTGCACGGCGTCGACAATCTCGTCCTCGCCGGGTCGGGCACCACGCCGGGTGTCGGCGTCCCGACCGTGCTCATCTCCGGACGTCTTGCCGCAGAACGTATCTCCGGTGGTGTGACTGCCGGATCCACGACGATGTCGATTCCGATGGAAACAGGTGCGGTTGCTCATGCGTGAACTCGACGGGATCGATCCCGATCTGCACGAGGCGTATCAGCTGTGCCGTGAGCTCAACCGGCGACACGGCAAGACCTACTTCCTCGCGACCCGCATCTTCCCGGCGTCCAAACGGGCCGGGGTGCACGCCCTCTACGGTTTCGCGCGGATGGTCGACGACATCGTCGACGTGAAACCGGTCGACGCGGCACCTGTTCTCGACGCGCTCGAACGCCGTCTGTCCGACGCGCTCGGGGGCAGGCCGCCGACCTACGACGAATTCGGTCTCGTGCTGCGGGCCCTCGTCGACACCACGCAGCGGTACGACATCCCGCACGAGTACTACTACGCCTTCCTGCGGTCGATGCGGATGGACATCCCCGGCACCGAACTGTTCCGGTCGCGGTACCGCACGATGGACGAACTGTCGGAGTACATGTACGGCTCGGCCGCCGTCATCGGGCTGCAGATGCTGCCCATCCTCGGCATCGAGGCCGCACGCGAACGGGCCGAGGCCCCCGCCGCCGCGCTCGGTGAGGCCTTCCAGCTCACCAACTTCATCCGCGACATGGGTGAGGACCTCGACCGCGACCGCATCTACCTGCCCACCGACATCCTCGCCGCCTTCGACGTGGACGAGGACCTGCTGTGGCACTGCCGCCGGACCGGGCAGCGCGACATACGGCTCGAACGCGCCCTCGCGCACCTGATCGCGCACACCCGCTCGCTCTACCGTGTGGCCGAACCGGGCATCGACCTCCTCGACCCCACGGTGCGCCCCGCGATGCGGACCGCCTTCGTCCTCTACGGCGACATCCTGCGGGCGGTGGAGGAGAGCGGATACCGGGTACTCCACCAGCGCGCACGCGTGTCGCGGCGCCGGCGCCTGTCGGTGGCGGCACCGCGGCTGGCCTCGGCCGGTTGGACCACGCTGCGTTCACGGTCGAGACTGGGGACGCCCACCGCGCCGCTCGGCCGGTGAGGCCCGCCCGGCCGAGCCGGCATTCGGACACGAATACAGAACAGGACAACACATGGAACAGGTCGTGCTGCTCGACGACGCAGGCCGCGCGGTCGGGATCGAACCGAAAGCCACGGTGCACACCACCGACACCCCGCTGCACCTCGCCTTCTCGTCGTACGTCTTCGACCCCCACGGCAACGTTCTGCTCACCCGGCGCGCCTGGACAAGTCGACCTTCCCCGGTGTCCTGACGAACAGCTGCTGCGGTCATCCGGCGCCCGACGAACCGCTCACCGCGGCCGTGCGCCGCCGGCTGCGTCAGGAACTCGGGCTCGACGTGCACGACATCGAGGTCGTCCTGCCGTCCTTCCGCTACCGCGCGGTGATGGACAACGGCATCGTCGAGAACGAGATCTGCCCCGTCTTCCGCGTGCTCTACGACGGGCCGGCGCCCACTCCTGAGCCGTCGGAGGTGCACGACACCGAATGGGTCGACTGGACGGAGTTCTCCGAGGACGTCGTCGAGGGACGCCGTGAGGTGTCGGTGTGGTGCCGCGAACAGGTGGAGCAGCTCCGCACGCTCGGCCCCGATCCGCTGCACTGGCCGGTGGCGTCCGCCGCGGATCTGCGCACGCCGCGCCCGAGCGCCGATTAGGGCCTCACCCCGGGCG
>LATQ01000523.1 GCA_001017865.1 Rhodococcus sp. IITR03 | reverse complement strand
CGCGGTCACCGGGGGAACTGCCGACCCCCGCGAAGGCGCTCGGTAGGTTCGTGGGGGTGACCCGCCCTTCGGAGCATCCGGCCGATCCCGACCTCGCGCGGCTGGCCGCGGTGAACCTCAACCTGCTGGTGCCGCTGCTGGCGGTGCTCGAGGAACGTTCGGTGACCCGCGCCGCCGCGCGGGTCCTGACGCAACCGGCGATGAGTCATGCGCTGGGCCGGATGCGCCGGTTGCTCGATGACGAGTTGGTGGTGCGGCAGGGGAGCGGGCTGATGCTCACCCCGCGCGCCGTCGAGCTGATCGCGCCGCTGCGGGAGGTGCTGCGGCAGACCGCGCGGGTGGTGAACTTCCCCGGTTTCGACCCGGCCCGCGACACGCGCACCATCACCTTGGCGATGACCACCAGCACCGCCTTCGTGGTCGGGGCGGAGCTGATGCGCGCGATCGGCGAGCGGGCCCCGCACGCGTCGGTGCGCCTCCGCACCTTCGTCGAGCCGCAGCCGGCGGACTTCACCGACGACGGGGTGGACGTGGTGCTCGTATCGGAGGCGTTCGCCGCGCCCTATCCGCGCGAGCGGCTCTACGAGAACCGGTGGGTGGTCGTCGCCCACCCGGACACCGCTCCCGACGCCGGGGCACTGGAGTTGCTCGAATCGGTGCCGCACACCGCCTACGACGCGCGGCACCGCATCACCCCCTATGCGGCGCTGGATGCGGCCGGGGTGCCCTATCGGATCGGCGGTCTGGTGTCGGATTTCTTGATGGTGCCGCAGTTGGTGGCGCGTGCCGGTGGGGTCGCGATCCACACCTGGCGGGTCGCGGCACAGATGCGCCGTCAGTTGCCGCTGCGGATCGAGGAGTTCCCGTTGCCGGTGCCGCCGTTGGGGATCGACATGGTGTGGAATCCGCGCCTGGCCGACACTGCGTTCATCTCCTGGTTGCGGGCGATCCTCGTCGAGGCCACCAGCGGCGCGAACCTCGGCGAGTGACCGCGCCCGCCGTTCAGTCGTTCTGCGCGTCGAGCAGGTGGCACCACGAGTCGATGAGTTCGTCGAGGCAGATCTCGCGCGGGGTGCGCCAGCCGACCGAGAAGTAGCGGCGCGACATGTGTTCGAGCTGCCCGAAGGCCAGCACGCAGCGGATGCGGCGGCGGTCCGGGTCGAGTCGGTCGGCCCGGTCGAGACCGGCGGTCATGTCGGTGACCGCGCCTTCGAACCATTGCTCGGTCGTCGCCGCGACGTCCGGTTCGTGGGCCGCCTGGTAGGAGGCGGTCATGTACGGCTTCATCTCGTCCCACTGGGTGAGTTTGCGGTCGAGCCACTGCCGGATCAGGGTGCGTGAGCCGGAGGCGACGACCTCGGTCAGCGACGGGTCGTCGGCGGCGGTGAGGATCGAGTCGACCTTCGTCAGCAGCGCGCTCATCACGTCGGCCTTCGACGAGAAGTGCAGGTAGAAGGTGGTTCTCGTGGATCCGGCGGCGGTGGCGATGTCGTCGATGGTGGTCGCGGCGTAGCCTTGGTGCCGAACAGGTCGAGCGCTTGGTGAGGAACAGCTCGTAGGTCATCTGCTTCTGGGCGGCACGGAGCGACATGGCGGAAATCCTATCCTCGACGCAGCAGTTACCGGCGAGTACAGTCACACATCGTTCAGCAATTTCACTTGACAGTCTGTAATCCGAATCCGTGCTGTGACTGTCACCACGTCGCGTTCCCGGCGACGTCGACGAAAGGAAAGTGCCGATGACAGGCGCCGCGCCCCGCACCGTCCACACCGTCCTCGGCCCCGTCCCCGCCGACGACCTCGGTGTCGTCGCGGTCCACGAGGCCCTGCTGTCGGTGCTGCCCGGCGCCGAGCACGCCTACGACATCGACTTCGACCGCGCCGAGATCTTCGCGACGCTGCTCGCCAAACTCCGCGCCTTCCGCGCCGCCGGCGGCGGCACCGTCGTCGACGCCACCGGCATGTTCCACGGCCGCGACGTGCCGATGTACGAGAACCTCTCCCGCGCGGCGGGGTGCACATCGTCGCCTCCACCGGCCTGGGCCCGGAGACCCTGCTCGGCGGCTACTTCCTGACCCCGCAGACCAACCCGCCCACCCCGTGGCCCGCGGACAAGTTCGCCGACCTGTTCACGAAGGAGATCACCGAGGGCATGGTCGTGCCGCGCGTCGAACGCCGCAGCCCCGCCGGCCTGGTCGCCACCGCCGCGAATCCCGACGGCATGACCGCCACCGAGGAGAGCCTGTTCCGCGCCGACGCCCTCGCCGACCTCGATGTCGCGCTCGGCGAGGAACTGCCCGCCGACCGCCTCGTCGTCGCCGGCCTGGACC
>LATQ01000414.1 GCA_001017865.1 Rhodococcus sp. IITR03 | reverse complement strand
GCGACGAGGGTGCCGAGCGCGTCGCAGTCCTCGTTGCCGTCGCCCGCGTCGCTGCGCTCCGTTCGAAAGCGTGATTTCATGTGCACCAATGTTTTTCATTGTCACCTTACATGCCACACCGGAGAGCATCGACAGGCCGGGACGCGCTGCGCGCGCCGCGCACACCACCGCCACGCTGCTGACTCCCCGTCCCGACATCATGCTCCCATCATACCGCACACCCAAAGACGGCGCCGGACGGGAGCCAACACGCACGATCCCCAATTCTGTTATGCGGAAAGCCTATAAACCGATATAACCAAACAACTATGCGCATTAGAACGGTAAAACCGTGTACATCAACAGGATTAATAATAAGTGCTGCGCCACAACACATTTCAAAAACACACCGAAAACAGCACTTCACCGCGCCACCACCACCCCACACACCCCGACACCGACCCCACCACACCCGCCGGCACCACACCGGGACATGCCATCACCCACGTCATAACCAGAAACTACCCACCACCACCGACACCACACCGCAACCAGAACCCAGACTGCACACCCCCCTACGCCCACACCCGCACCGCGACCCTTCACGCTCAGGGACGGGATCTGACATCACCCCAGTTCACAGGACAGATACGATCTTCGCGTGACATCAGCCGAGGGTAAGCACGTGTTCATCTCCTACGTCAAAGAGGACGCCGAGCAGGTCGACCAGCTCTGCAAGGTTCTCTCGGCGGCCGACATCCCCTACTGGAGAGATCGGACAGCACTCGCTCCCGGCGACAACTGGAAATCGAAGATCCGAGAAGCAATCCGGTCCGGAGCGCTGGTCTTCCTCGCGTGCTTCTCCGCCAACTCCCGCGCACGGACCAGAAGCGTCATGAACGAAGAACTCACACTCGCTGTCGAGGAGTTCCGGCAAATGGCACCCGGAGTAACCTGGCTTATTCCGGTCCGATTCGACGACGGACCGATCCCGGACTGGGACCTCGGCGCAGGCCGAGTCCTCAGCGACCTCCAGTACGTCAGCCTCTTCGGCGACCAATACCCAACCGAGGCCGTCGCGCTCGTCACTGCCACCAACCGCGCAATGGGCACCAACAACCCCGACCCCGCCACCACCCGAGCAGCCGTCGAGGAAGCAGCCGACAGCGACCGTCCCGCACTTCTCCGTCGACTGACCAAAGAGATGATCCTGAACCCCGCCCGCAGGATTGAACTCGACGACCTCATCGCCCAGGAGACGAAGACCATCCTCAACGCGATGCGCGATGAGAATCGGTTTCCCACCCAGAAGATCGAGGCTCTGACAACAACGAGCGCACCGCCCACCTGGCCACCGTCGCGACCAACTACTGGAAGCTGGTCGAACCCTTCTGCTGGTCCCTCCAGGTCGCCGCCCGATGGGCCCCTGACGCCACTGCCCTCACACCGTGGACCAACGCACTACGGACCATCTGCGCCGAATCCACCCACATCAAGGGCGGGCTGGACGCGCTCCTAGCCTGCGAGAGACCCCGGCGATGGTCGCGATATTCACCGCAGGACTCGCATGCACCGGTCAACCTCGCTGGGACAACCTCAAAACACTCCTCGTCGACCCCACCATCCCTGACAAGCACACCGGCCGACGGACCCCGCTCATCGAAGTGACATACCCCTGGCATCCGTTCACGGTTGACTCGTCCCCCAGGTCGTCGCCCGTTCAGCCATCAGCGGCGAGGACTCTGTGGCGGCGCTCGCTGCATTCACTGAGGCCGGGCCACGAAGTTCCTCACACCTGTCGCGGAATGGCTTCACCACATTCTTCGCCCGATGTTCGACGAGCAGTTCCCCGACCACACGACCTACACCAACGACTTCGAGCGCGCCGAGGCCATGATGGGGATCATCTCCCAAGACCAGGCACTCCAGTTCGCCGGAGACGATCCCCACCTTCAAGCCTGGGCTGCCCATTCCAGCTGGTTCGGACGGTCCGCCTGGCGCAGCCGACGCGGGTATGCCGCCAACCCGGTGGCCGAGATCGCCCAGCAGAAGGCCGCTGATGGCACTGCATGGGAACCCCTGAAATCGGGCCTGTTCGGCGGAGACTCGGAAAGAGCCGACAAGGCGATCAGCGCCTACGCCGAAGACTTCGGCAAGGCCGGCAGCCGATACTACTGAACCTGCTCAGACTTCAACCGGAGCCGACAGGGACATGCCATCACCCCAGATCAGTGCCCAGACCCCTCACCATCCGAAGCTACCTAGACGCTAATCTTCCACTTGCGTCGACGTTAGGAACGTACACACATGTCCGAGCAACCGACCCGGTCACGGAACGACAAACTTAAGATCCAAGACCTGGTCACACACGTCCGGGACGGAAAGATCCGCGTTCCCGAGTTCCAGCGTTCGTTTCGGTGGGGCTCTGAGAATGTCCTCGCCTTGTTCGACAGCATCCTTCGCGGATATCCCTTTGGAAGCTTGTTGCTCTGGAAGCGCCCCGCACCTGCCGCCGTCGTCCAGATTGGAGCAATCCGGGTCGACGCACCTGACGTGCCTGACGCGCTGTGGGTTGTGGACGGACAGCAACGCATCATCAGCCTTGTGAACGCTGTCAGCCCCGAGGCCAGTGCCACCGATGAGCGCTTTCGGATCGTCTACTCCCTCGAACAACGTCGCTTCGTCTCTGCCCGCGATCCCCGGGCCGCATTCGGCATTCCCCTTCCTGACCTGTTCGATCTCAGCCGTGCTTTTGCCTGGCTACAGGCCAATCCGGACGCCAGCGCGCACGCTACGCAGATCCAAGAACTGACCGCACTCCTCCGAGACGTCGAGGTCCCAGCCGCTGTGATCGAACATGCGGACGAGTACGAACTCCGGGAAGTGTTCGATCGGATCAATTCCGCTGGAAAAAGGCTACGCGGTTCCGAAATCTTCGATGCGATTCACAGCGCGACCGACTCAGAATCCGATCGTCCCATCTCCATCGGGGCGATCGCTGACCGACTCGACCGAGCAACCGACTTCGGGAGGCTCGACGACGAAATCGTCTATCAGGCAATCCTGGTTCGCCGACACCCAGACATTACGCGTGACGCACACAACGAGTTCGGCGCGGAACGCTCCGCAGCCACACCATTCGCAGACGAGTCACAGGCCGATGCCTACGAACGGACGGAACTCGCGTTGGAGGGTGTAATCCGCTTCCTCCAGGAACGCGCCGGCATTCCCCACATCACGTTCGTGCCGTACCGCTTCCACTTGATGGTCCTGGCACGGTTCTTCGCACTGTTCCCCCACCCATCCCCCCGGAACCTCGAGTTGCTGTCGCGGTGGTTCTGGCGATCCACAGCGGCAGCCTCCACCCTCGGCTACACAGGATCGACCGGGAACATTCGTACCCTGGCTGCCCTTGTCGAACCCCACGAAGAGAGCGGCTCCGTACAGAGCTGATCGACGCCACCTACCCCTCGTCAGCAGTACCTATACCGAGACTTGATCGGTTCCGTACCAATCACTCATCTGGGAAAGTGATCCTCGCAGCAATGTGGGCTCGAAACCCGATCGATCCCAAAACAGGAGAACTGCTTGAACCCAGTGACCTGGCGGCCTATCTGTTGGGTGAAAACTCGGCAGCACCAGTCGCCCTGGAAATCGTTCCCCGGCGCTTGCTCGGTGACCACGCTTCCTCCGCGGCGAACCGAGTGATCGCCGTCGTCGACCGCGATGAGCTGACTCCCGTTCTCAATGCGACGCGGCCTGATGGTGGACCTGCCGACAATAGGCTGCTCGACAGTCTTCTACTCGACGAGGACATGGTTGCTGCCCTCACCCAAAACGATCACATCGGGTTCCTCGAACGACGCGCTATTCACTTGCGGAACTATCTACGCGAATTCCTGGACGACAAGACAGGGTTCGGATTCGAAGTAACACCCCCATTGTCCGACTTCAACTTCGACGAAGACGAAGACGACGAAGCTGCCCCGTTGACGGACCCTTCAGAGCAGGAACTTCAGTGATCGAGGCCGCACACCCTGTTCACCTGCAAGGCAAGCGGATCGGCACGTTACTTCAGCGTGGCAATGTTGCACGGTTCGTCTTCGAAGAGGGCTACTGGGAAGACCCGCATCGGAACGTGCTTGGTTTGTGGTTCGAGGACAAACCTCGAGCGTCGCCGCACGCAACGGCCAGACTCCCTCACTGGTTCTCCAACCTTCTTCCCGAAGGAAGGCTGCGTGACTACATTGCACGTGATCAGAAAGTCAAAGTAGTCCATGAGTTGGAGCTGCTTTTAGGGATCGGTCACGACCTGCCAGGGGCCGTCCAGGTGCTGCCCGCGACGTCGGACGAATACTTCGATCCCGATCTTCTGTCAAAGACGATGGGGCAGCCCCCGACGTCCGCTGCCCAGATAGCCCATGGCGATTCTCACTCGCAGGCGTGGGTCTCAAGATGTCCCTGCATAAGCAGAACGACCGCCTCACCATTCCCGGGACAAACACCGACGGAGACTGGATCGTCAAGTTCCCGGACCCCGGCTATCCCCAGCTTCCATCCAACGAGTTCGCGACGATGGAGCTTGCGCGTCGCGTCGGCATCGAGGTCCCCGAGCTTTCCCTCGTACACCGCGACGAGCTCCCGCCCTTACGGGACTCCATCTGGCCGAACGGAGAAACGTATGCCTTCGCCATCGCACGTTTCGACCGAGGACCTGGAGGACAACGAATCCACATCGAGGACTTCGCCCAGGTACGCGGCTTCTACGACAACCAAAAGTTCGACGGCAAATTCGAGACCGTTGCCGGCCTCGTCTACCGCAAGCATGACCTTCCGGCACTGCGCGAATTCGTGCGGCGTCTGACCTTCAATCTCCTAGTTTGCAATGGCGACGCACACCTGAAGAACTGGTCACTGATCTACCGCGACGGACGCATACCAACCCTCAGCCCCGCCTACGACCTGGTATCCACAGGACCGTACGCCGACGAATATGGCACCGACGAATTCGCGCTTAGCCTCGCTAACGAGAAGTCCCTAAAACGCATCAAACGCAGCGCTTTCGACCGACTACAAGGGAAACTAGGCGTCGGCAAAGCAGATGTCCTCGACATCGTCGACGAAACCGTAGAGCACTTCGTCACTGCATGGAAAGACGGCGGCAGAGAAACCTACCCGCCCTTCATTACCGACTGGATGGACGCTCACCTACCAGGAGCACTGGAACGACTTACACCGTGAATGACCAGCCGATAAGGCACAAGTCGATCTCCAATGGCCATGATTGGTTCTATCGCGGCCACAGATGAATTAGGCTCGTCCTTGGTCTCATGACGGGTGTCACGGCCCTTCAGCACAGCACACCCATCGACCGAGGATCCGGGCGACGGTACGGCCACTCTCCTCCAGGTACGTCGGTGGCCGAGTGGATAGCACGGATGATCAAGGACGCGGCCAACGCGATGACCGACGACGAGTTCGAGACAGCGATCGCAGCGCTGCACAGCCGGGAATGCCGGACTGCTCGTAGCCGGCGACAGCAAGGCAGCGTTCGATCTGATGGACACGAAGTTCGTGCTGCTGTCGACGCTAAAGAATCGGCAGCGCTGACCGGACAGAATCCCCGGCCGTCCCTGGCCCTGGGTCACCGCACAGGTGTTCCCGGAACAGGTCGAATAGCACGTCCTCAGCAGCGAGATCGTCAAGCCCGATGCCCGCAAGCAGTCTCACACCATACGGCGCACCTCTGCGAGACGATGTTTGATGTCGGTCAGGACCATCACCTCCTTATTGAGGTTGCTCACCGCACCCGCCAGCGTCTTCCGGTTGTCCCGGCTGTACGTACCGGCAGCGATCAGATCGTCACCGAGCGGCCCGCCCGAATCTGCCAGCGCCTCGTTCAGGTCGAACCGCACCGCCTCGTCCTCCATCTCGAGGTCCTTCATAGCCTTCTTCACCCGATCGAGCTGGTGCCGGTACATCTCGACCAACAGCGATTCGACCTGCGACCAGCTCGGCACATGATCGCGGTGCAGATAGGCATGGCCACGCTTGGTGCGCGCTACCCTGTCGCCGATCCTGCGCTCGGCAATGAGTTCCTGGAGCACGCGCACGCTCACCCCACCTTCCTTCCCCGCCTGGGGACAGGGTCAGGTACTCCGGGTTGTCCCTCGGGTCGATGTCGGCGTGAGTCATGCCCGCACCGTACCGAGCAGCCGGGCCACACGCGGTGCGCGAAACCGGACAGATTCCGCCGAAAACATGCCAGGCGCGCACCCAACCACCAAGATCAGAAACGTTGCCCCCATCATCCGATCACAAGGAACCCTCTATGCGATCAATCTCCGCGCCGCCCTCGTCACCGCCGCAGCCGTTCCCCTGACTGTGGCCGTCCCCGGCCTCGCCGCGGCCGCCGACGCGAGCGAAGTCACCTACGCCTTCGGAGTCGACGGCCACAGCGTGACCAATACGATCACCAACAACACCGGCGGTGTCCTGACCTGCGCGACGTCGCTCGCACCCGCGCCGGGCGGGATTCTGCCTCCGATCAGCGACGTGCTGTCTGCTGGACAGTCGCTCTTCGCCCACAGCGACATCCAACCCGGGGTCACCGTGCACACCGTGATCGATGTTCCCGCCGGCTCCTACGTCGCCTTGGCGTCGTGCGGAAATGCCGACGCGACCGCCATGCGGGTCTCCGGCTATCCCGGTATCGAAGAAACTCTGGCACTGTTCCCGTACGAATCGTTCACCGTCGAACAGGCGGCGCCAGTGGTCACCGTGCCGGCCGAAAACCCGGCCATCCCGTCACCCGCCAACGAACCGGTCCCCAACCCTCTGCTCGGCAGCAGCAACTAGTCCTCCTCGCTCCGCACACGACTGTCGCCTGCACCCTTATACCGGTGCAGGCCACAGCATTTCCCCAGGGCTCGGAGAGAACGAGTAGTGCAGCCAGGCGATGACTCGAGCAGCGGTGCTGGCAGGTTCGGACTGCGGGACGCGCAGCACGCACCACACAGTGCGACCCCCAGCAGCCTGATTCTGCCGCGCAGCCCGGTGCACACCATTCGACGCACCGAGACCGGCAGATCACAGGAAGCGCTCAGACCTCACCATCGAGAGTCAGCACGACCAGCGGCACAGGCCGGTCTGTCTTGGACTGGAAATCCGCCAGCAGAGGGTTGTCGACCAGCACCCAGCTCGCAAACTCGTCGTACTCCGCACCTTCGAGCACCCTGCCGGTCCCCCGGTAGGTCTTGTCCCGGAGCTCGACCATGACCTGCGGATTCACCTTGATGTTGTACCACCAGGCCGGGTACCTGTCCTCCATGAACGAGCTCACGAACATGACGTCGCCCCGGTACAGAGGCGCCAACGGAACCGTATGCCGCCTCCCGCTCCTGGCTCCCCTGGTAGTGAGCAGAATGAGATCCCCACCCGCGTAAGCACCACCCACCTTGCCCGAATTCTCTCGGAACTCCCTGATCACATCATCGTTCCAATCGGCGATGCCGCCCTGCCCGTCCCACACCTGATTCCACGGCGCATCGGGATCGCCATAATCGGTGATATCGGCCCGATCCGGCTCACCCGCAGCCGCAAAGATTTCGCTCATGACCCGAGTCTGCCGCCAATACAGGACAATTACCGTCCTAAAATGAGGCGGCCTGCGAGGACGTTCCGCAAGAACCGTTCGAAGTCGACGGCGACACAAAACCACACCACGACGTCGCAGCAACGACCGCTTCTAACCCCGTCGCCTACGACGACGCCCTCGTCGCGGCCGGACACGCTGCACCGGTGATCCACGATGTTCGTCACCGGCACAACACGGCGGCACCGTCCTGGGACACGCTGACCGACCGGACCCGGCAGCCGGAACTCACCGAGCTACTCGACACCGCCGACACGGATCTTCGCCGCGAGTACGCCGCCACGGTGCACACCCTCCTACGAGAGAAGACCTACGGCGATCTGTGACAGGAGCTCCTTGGTCGACGAACGCCCCAACCCGATCAGTCCGCTGCGTCCTCGACGACGTGGCCGACCGGCTCGTAGGGAGCGGAGGGCGAGGCGCCAGCTACGGCTCAGGTCATCCATAAATATGCGCACAGGCGGAGCGACAACTGGCGCTTGTCCCGCTTAAGCTCTCCGTTTAGATCGACACCAGTCGGTCCGGAAACGCCGAGGCCCTGCCGGAGCGGACTCCAGCAGGGCCTTGGAATGTCTTTGGCCAGACGTCCCGAAGCCTGTGCGAACCCGTGCCTCCATCACCAGGATGGGTATGGCGTTAGCGCTTCAGGTCCGTCTTCAGATACCTCGACGACCACGATGCTGCCCGTAGAAGGATGTGCGAAACGAATGGCAACTGGAGCGAACGACAACTACTGGAAGGACGAACGGCTTCCAGGAGTCCTGAAGTTCACCCTCTTCAACGCATACCTCCCACTAGTTCTCATCCGTGTTTCGAGTCGCGGACGCCGCGCCGTGTACATCGACGGTTACGCCGGCCGCGGACAGTACGAATCTGGGTCCGACGGATCGTCCGGAAGGATGCTGGAGTTCGCGGCCGGGCAGCGGTTCGGTCAAAGCGGCCGCCAGATTGACCTCTTCCTCTGCGAGAAGGACCCCGAATCCTTCACTCACCTTGAGGAATTGGCATCCACATATCGCCGCAAAGGCATCATCGCCGAAACTAGGAACGGCCGAGCAGAGGACTTTCTCCCCGAGGCAATCCAGCACGCTGAGGGGCTTCCTGCCTTCATCTACCTCGACCCGTGCGGAGTGAGCGTCCCGTTCGAGCAGGTAGTCCAGTGTCTGAACAGGACTGACCGTAGCTGGCCTCCCACGGAATTACTCCTCAACTTCAGCATCGAGGCCGTCCGCAGGATCGGAGGGCATATCGCGTCGGAGAACGGCAGTGTTAAGACGATCGCGACATTGGATCGCGCCTTAGGCGGCACCTGGTGGCACAACTACTTCGAGCACGGTGTCACTACGGAGAGCGTGAACAGTGTTGTGGCCGAGTACATGAAGCGACTCGGAGCCCGCACCAATTGCCATGTAGTCTCCATTCCGGTCCATAGGCGCCCCGGTAGGAAACCGATCTACCACCTTGTCTTCGCAACCCGACACGGTGGCGGCGTCTGGAACTTTGCAGACAAGGCCGCTCGAGCAATCGAAGCTTGGTGGAGGAGAGCAGCCGAGGTTGATGGTGGCCTCGATCTGTATCCCCATATCGAGGATATCGAGACCGGAGCGGTCGCGACGATCGCAGAGAATATTGCTCAAATTTTGTCCGAGCGTGGCCAGTTCAAGCTTGGCGACCACGCCTTCGATGTCTTCGGAAACTACTACGGACTAGTGCGGGAGACTACCGCCCGAAAGGCCGTGCAGCTCCTTTACAAGGAACGCCGGATCAGTAGTAACGGTGTCGGCGTCAAGAAGATCGAGAACATCGTCATTGATCCCTAGTTCGCAATTGGAGGCATCTCGTTCCAAACTTGGCCGTCGAGCTCGCGACCGAGCGCCTTGGGCGTCCGGCCCCCCCACTGCTTGAAGAAGAACGACACCTCCGCTTCGGTGCAGGCGTCGCGGATTCCTCGTGCCCACGAGAGTTCCATGGGCCGGTAGCTGGTACCCGACTCGCCTCCCACAATCACCCAATCAATACCGTCCAGGACAATCCCGTCGAGTGGACCCAGGAGAGGTTCGCAGGACAGGAAGCGGACAGCCGATGGCACCTGCCGGAGGTGGTCGACTCGGTCGAGCGCGTCAGCGTTCTCAACCGAGACACCCATCCAGACATTGACAGGCCAGTCGAGTTTCTCTGCGACTCGCAGCAGTCGAAGAGACCGCTTTGTGAGAACCTGATAGGTGTGCTGTGGCGTCTCGCGCATGACGTCGAACACGTCACGGACGAATGAGATCGGCACCTTGGCGTGGAACAGGTCCGACATGCTGTTGACGAACACGACCCTAGGGTTGCGCCATCGACGCGGCTGGTCGAGCGCCCCTGGGTGAATCGTCACACCGAAACCAGGGCCGGAAGTCTTGGGATTCCCGTCATTTTGGTACTTAGCGGCACCCATGGCCTTGAGTCGCTTGGCTAGTGTCATCGCGTAGCAGTGATCACAGCCAGCAGAGACCCGATCGCACCCAGTAACCGGGTTCCACGTGGCCTCGGTCCATTCAATCGACGATCTGTCCGCCATGCCTCACCACCAAGTTCGAATATCTGTTCGATTCAAATCGTCGTATAGCACACTACACCGACACCGATCGTCGGTCGCGCGGGTATGTGATTCCAAACGACCTGGTCATTTGAAGCGACTGAAGTCGTCGCAGCAACATCTTCACCGTCGGGACACCTTGCCCCAGACGGTAACAGGGTTCGTTCCGGGGACCGTAACGGCGGATGCGCGGAACACCGCAGCTATGTCACTGTCATTCCACACCGCCGACGACGTCCACGCTCAAGAGTGCGGTCGGGGACCTGGGCCACCCTGAAGCCGGCGCAACTACAGGGGGCTGCGAACGCGGGGGTGGGTGCCGCCGTCGTCGCCATCCGCACGCTTCGCGCATCGAAGCGCGAGAGCCGCGAGCGTCCCGGGCATTGGTCTGCGCACTTCTCGTCCGCAACCCTTACCCCGGCGAACCTCCGCAAAGACAGTCGCGCTCGGACAAGCAACCAATCCGATTTCGACTAAACTCACTCGCCTCCATCGTCCCGGTGGGCACCTACCTAGTCGGATACGGGACCGCCCCGAGTAGTTGACTTGTCAACTGAACTCGGGGTGGCCTCTTTCACTGCGGCGAGCCTTCGAAAGACGTCTAGAACGGAGGCGGGAATTCTCGCTGCGTGCCCCGAGTGCATGAGATCCTGGCGTAGTGCTCCAAGTAATCACCGGAATGTACTTCAGAGCAGTGCCGTTCAACGAGACCGAGCACCGCCGTACACTCTTCACCAATGCCAACTTCCCGCTGCATCAACATGTTGACCTGCCAGTCGGTCATTTTACGCCGGCTACCGCACGGGATTCGGTCAACACGGTTCTCGTTTACTTCACGGAGCGCCTCGAGGCAGTTAGACCTGATGGCACAGACGAATTTATGGTCTCCACTGGTGGTGACAGCATTGCTGACGATCTCGCCATCGTCTTGTCGTTCGCGCTGGACGCGACGTTCACTCCAGTTCATCGAAAGGCCGTCAGGCTAATCACTGCCCCCTCGGGGACGCCTCACGCGCCGACCCCGTCGGACATCCTGCCCCGAACCTTCACGCCTCAATTAGTTTTGCACGAAGTCGATCTCAACGATCTGCGATCGTTCATGACGTCGCTACTCAGGCTGAACCGAGGGGTGTACGAGAAGGCCATAAGAGCCATGCGTCGAATCGTGACTGCGAGCGAACGGGTAGCAGATGACCCAACACTCGCGTACACGGACTACGTCGCAGCGCTCGAGTCGCTTTCGGCCGGGTTCGACGCCACTGCGTCAGAATGGGACCGCCTTGATCCACGCAAGCGCCGCATCCTTGATCCAGCTCTGGACTCGCTATCTCCAGAAGATCGCGAACGTATACGAGCGGCCGTGCTCGACTCCGAGCGTGCCGGCATAAAGAACCGGTATGTCGAGTTCGTGCTCAGTCATGTCCGCCCCTCGTTTTTTCGCGAGGAAGCCTGTGTAGCTAGCCGTCCGGTCAGAAGGACATCCCTTCGGCAGGTGGTGGCCAAAGCCTACGACGCACGCTCGAAGAACATGCACGAGCTCCACGAACTCGACATCGGCACATGGTTACTTGTCGGCGGCGCTCATACCGTCACCGTGCCTGGCGCATCTCTGATGCTCACTCATGCGGGGTTAAACAGCCTGGCGAGGCACGTTGTCCGTACCTACATCGAACGCGGTTCCACTGTCCTCGACAATGGATATCAGTGGCGAGACCATCTTCCAACGTCATCAGGCGCAGCTGGCGTCGGAGTTCTACTTGGCAACGCCGAAGCCATGACACCGAGCGCTGCGCGACCCGTGCCGGAGAGTTCCTCGGGCATATCGTTGAAGCGTTGTCGGGACGAACCCAGATCAAGTTCGACATGCGTCCCGCGCTAACACGCATAGAGCAGTTGCTCACACGTCAGCGGTCGCCTGACATCCGCGAACCAATGCTCGCGATCTACCTACTCTGGCACCGTTTAACGCCGCCTGAGGTACATCAGCAGTCGCCTGATGCGACCCTGAATGCCGCAGTAGTCGAGTTGCAACGTCCAAGCATGTACTCGTTCGCGATCTCAGTTTTGCTGGAATTGGACCCAGGCTGGACAATGGACGAGTGGTGTGAACTGGCGGAGGACCGGTACGAAGAGCTCAAGAAGAATCGACCTGTCGCGCTTCCAGCGCGCCTGGACTCTTCACTGTGGCTCTGCGTTGCACAGCTTCTGCAGTCGGAGGGCGAGAGCAGAGCCGCTTGTGACGCAATTGGACGAGCTATCGATTGCTCTCCAGGTGACCCCGTACTTATCGCCATGGAAGGTGAGGCCGCGTCAGGACGCACTGTAGACACAGATGTCCGAGAGTTCCTTCTGGCTCTGGCAGTCTGAAGTGGCCCCGGTCGGGCGGCTCGAGTTGGACCCAGCCGACCCTTATCCCGGTGAGGGTGTGACGGCTCGAAGTGGCCCCATCACGACACGCCTGGGGTGGCTGTTTTCGTCGGTGTGAATCCCGGTGACGGGCGTGGGCGCGATGATCGAGACGATCACACCGCCGGCCGTGAGGGTTCGGGTTGGAGTCTCGGGTGCAACTGTTCGAGGACATCCGCCGCGATGCGCGGTGTGAGGGCCTGTCGATCCGTGTCCGACAGGATGCGTTACCGGCAGGTCGGACTGCACGCTCACTACGGGAGGGGATCGACGGTCTCGCTGCATTCGCCGTTACCCGAGCACCGGTCGGCGCAGAAGAAGACGCCCCTTGATCACGGGTTGGAGAGGTCGCGGCCGTCTCGCCCCTTCGAGTGACCACGATCCGGCAGGGAGTCGAATGCGTCGAGCACCGGGATGTGCCCGCACTCCCTCTTCCGGCAGTGCGCCCGATATAGCGCCAACGGACGCCGCCGTACCGCGACCTACAGCCTCGGCCCCTATAGCCATAGGGGATGTATGGGCTATAGGGGGTACTCCGTCCGCTTTCCTCCACTGCCCAGTCCGGCATGTTCGGCTCACTCCTGCGGAACACCGAAACCGGACGGCGACCACGCCACCCTCACCTTGAGATAAAAGCCACTATCGGCAAGCCATCCACTCGGCGTAAGGATGTGCCCGTTCAGGAAAGCTGACGGTACGATCAGTGCCGCCAGTTCGGTCGGTAGTGCCGGGCGCGAGCGATCCCCTCGTCGTAGTCGTCGACGTACTCCCCCGCCCCGGGCGTGTAGTCCCCGCCGACGCGATCGGAGTCATAGGCCATGAACACCACATCGGGACGGCCGTCGTTGAACCGGCGGAAGGTGTCGTAGTCCCAGCCGTCCGGGGCGTAGTCGTCATTCCACGTCAGCCGCGCCACCGGTACGAAACCGGCGTCGGCATAGAACTTGGGAAGAACCGTGTCGAAACAGTCGAGGCGACGGCCGCCGAGCGCGGTGGCGTGCCGGAGCATCGCGCGGGCCGCGCGGGGATGCGCGCAGTCCTTGTGTGCGAACGCGGAGACGACCTCGTCGTCTTTGAGGGCGACACCGGCCTTGCCGTCGTCGGTCACCAACAGGCGCATGTGGCGGTATTCGTCCTCGTCGTAGACGGACACCGACGCGGCGTGCGGATTCTTGCGGGTGAGCTCGAGCATCTGCTCGCGATAGATCCCGGAATCGGCCGGGGCCAGTTCGTACAGCGGTGGAGCGGACAGTCCGCGCGAGTGAAGGGATACCCGCATCGCGTCCGGCAGCGTGTGCGTGGCGGTCGTGGTGATCTGCCGGTCGTTGATCAAAAGCCGAGGGCTTCGGCCTCCTCGATCTCCGGGTCGCTCCAGTAGTCCTCGATTTTTTTGCGCTGGTCCTCCGGAAGTTCCGGGCTCCATCCGAATGTCTTCCAGAACGCTTCTCGGCGTTGTTGGGTCATCGGTTCGTCGTACATGGTCGATCCTCTCCTCGTGGCTATTGTCCGTTGTCTCGAGTGCCCGCTGCAGGGCGGTGGTCTGTTCGGCTCGAAGTTGCTGCGCCGCGTCCAGTCGCGCAGTCAGCGCGGCGCAGTGGTTCGGGTCACCGGTCTTCTCGATTGCCGCGCGGAGTTCGTTCTGGCCGCCGGGTGTGGCGTCGTACAACGCGAGGGTCTGCGCGTGGTCGGCTTCGGCGACGGCCAGGCGGTGGTGCAGCCGCGCATGATCCGGATTCTCGATCAGACGGGCGCGGGCAGTGTCGACGCGTACGGCAGCCTTGCCGAGCCGGGCGCGCATGTGTGGGGTGCAGCGTGGGCCGGGTTTGGGTTTACACATCGACGGCCACCTGCGCGGTGATCGCGTCGATGAGGACGGCGAGGGCGCAGCCGAGCTGGTCGACGCGCGCGTCGTCGGGGGTGCGGGGGTCGGTGAGGTAGACATCGCGGCGTAGTTCGATCATCACCGAGACCACGCGTTCGTCGCGGCCGTAGTGACGCAGCGGCACGTAGGTGCCTGCGTAGGGGGTGTTCTCGGCGATACGAGTGATTTCGGGCAGGGACGCGAATGCGCAGTGGACGGCGTCAATCAGCCAGGGCGGGGTGTGCACGGGGTCGGTTCCGATGCACAGTGCCGGACGTTCGGCGGCCGGGTCCTCGAAGCCCGACGGGGCGGCGGGATAGGAATGCAGATCGAGGATCACCACGCGTCCGCACACGTGCAGGCGGTCGTCGACGGCGGCGGTGACCGCGTCGGCGTAGGGACGGAAATAGGTATCGAGCAGGGCGGCGGCGCGGGGATACGGTTCGGTGCGCAGCGGCACGCCGGCGCAGGTACGGGTATACACCGCGCCGCGTCCGACAGCGTTGGCCGGCTCGCCGGCATCGGGGAACCGTTCGGGGTCGATTACCAGGCGCGAAAGAGTATTGACCACAGTCGTTGGCCGCAGGCCGGTGTGGCGCAGCGCGGCAGCGGCGATCTCGTCGGTGGCGGTGTCGGTGGCTTCGTCGATTTCGGCTGCCAATTCGACGTCGGTGAGCAACAGGTCCGCGCGGATCTCGGGCGGGATGATGCGCGAGGAGTGCGGGACGTGGATCAGTACCGGGGACCGGGCATCCCCTGGTGTGACGAGCGCGGAGGTGGACATGACGACCGTTTCCCTTCTCGGGGTTAGTCGAGGCGGTGGCCTCGCAACACTCCGGGCTCCACAGCGGTCCCGGGGATGCGAATTGTCCTCGAGGCAGGTGTGATCGACCAACCGGGTGAGCGTCAGACGCTGCGCCGCGTATGGGCCTCGGCGGAGGAATCGCACGATCGGAAATACCGCCGACACGCCAAGCCCGGGAGCTTCTGCGTGGTGAGCACGTTGAGCACGGTCTGCCGGCTGATACCGAACCGGTCGGCGGCTTCCTGGACCGGCAGTGCGACGGCGCCAGCCATCGCAGATCTTCTGAAACAAGGGGCGCGGGCGGGTGGCGGGAGAAGTCGGGCAGTGAGCAGTTCCCACGCGACGGCGGTCAGTTCGATGTCGAGCACGTCCGCGCGTTCGACACGAGCCCCGTCGGCCAAACGCAAGATCACCGAGCCCAAAGACCGTCCGAACCGAATCCCAGGGATTCGCAGCGGCACACCATCATGCACTGCCAGCGGTACCGCCCCGCCTTCAGTATCAGTTCCCGCGGCGCGCTGCAGAATTCGCGACGGCTATGCGCCCGAGACCGACATCGGGAGCCTGAATCATTCGGCCGGTGTCGGGGTCGCTGTCCATGTCACCTGTAGCTCGCCGTCTTCAGCCGAGCGCTCACGACGTTCGACGTGCTCAGCGCCGCTGCTCGCATCGTCGGTGCGATACAGGTCGAGGCAAGTGACCGCGGCATGGGTCTGACTCACTTCGAGTGCGTTGACCTGCGTGACCGAGCGGCCGTACAACGGCAGATGATCGGGTTCGCGGAACTCGGTGAACAGCGCCTCGACCGCCGTGGCCGGCACCCATCGTCCGCCGAGACGTGCGGCGGGGTCGGCAGGATCGTTCAATGCGCGTAGCAACCCCTGACGCCAGCGGGTCACGATTCGCTCGGCGGCGACATGTTGTGGGGCTTCGACATCGACGACGTGGATTGCGTACCCGGCCTGCTGCAAATGGTCGAGCAGCCGCTCGGCGTGAGCCTTCCACGCCAGCGTGCCATCGATGATCAGATTCTCCCCATCAGCGACAGCGTCACGCTGGGCAGCCGCGAACAGAAAGTCGGTCGATTCACGATGGACCAGCGCGGACAGCTCGAACGGGTAGAAGCCGCTGTCCTCCTCTGCCGCTGCCCGCAGCTCCGGAGGCAGCAACTCGTCCACGGTTCCCTCGTCGAGAGCTGCTTCGAGGAGGTAACGCTTGAACACGTCGGCATCGAGTTCACGCCAACGACGCCGATCGCGGCCGTGAAAGAGCCGATCGTGAGTCGAGGACTTACCCGCCCCGGGTGGTCCGGCCATCACGATGGCCGAGCGCTCACGGACACATGCGGGTTCGCGGCGCGCCACTGCTCGAGAATCTGCTCATGTAGTCGTCGGCGCGCGCTGAGGGGCACCGGGGCGCCGTCGATCCGCCGGAACCAGCGGCGGTTGTTGACCGTGGCATGAGGTGCGTCCGGCCGAAGCGGGCCATCTCCGGTCGACAGGGATGTGAGATAGGCGCGGCGAGCGTCGATGTCGGTGGGAATCAACACAGTTCAGCGGTCTGCCAGCGCCTCGAGGAGCCCGTCGTAGTCCTCGTCTGTGAGAAACCCATCGCGCACGGCACGCCCGACCTGCATAGTGAAACTTCCCTCCACCACAGGGTTTCCGTCCTCGGCCCACTCGAACGGATTCGGGTCGGCGGGGCGTTCGTACTCCCATCCGGTCAACTCGCGCATCATGCGGACGCGCGGGATCTCACCGGCGGCGTATCGGGCAGCGATCTCGTAGGCGGTCCCCCCGTGGGTACCGGGCCGCACATCGGGAGCGTCGATGCGGGCGCGGCGCAGCATGTCGCTGATCGTCGGCTGGCTCACGCCGACGATCTTGGCCAGGCGCACCTGGGTGAACCCTCGATCGTGAAGCTGACGCAGTCGCCGCAGATAGGCGATATGCGCGGCCGTTTCCCGGGCCTTCTCCCGGCCCAGCTCCGCGACGAGTTGCTCGTCGGGATTCATC
Source organism: Rhodococcus sp. IITR03 (assembly GCA_001017865.1). The sequence continues at coordinate 1,235 of LATQ01000414.1, read as the reverse complement.
ATCGTCGTCATGCTGCACCTCCTTCGCCGGACACCATCCACAATCCCATGGTTAAGTGTATAGGAAATCTTATAACCGCTGTTCACGTAGTGCGACCCTCGGTTGTAGACATACGCCGGGCAACGTCCACCAGGGACGTGATGTGACACCGGTCAGCGGCAGTCCACGTGCACCGAGACATACACCCGGCCGCTGTGCTCGCTGCTCCACTCGTCCGGTCCTTCGACGGCCGCGGCGATGTCGAGCTGATCGGGTTCGGACCAGTCCACCGGCTCGGGCGCAGCGATCAACGCGGTGGTGGTGTCGATCGCGGCGGCCGGGAGCTGCTGGTCGGTGTTGCCCACCGTCAGTACCGGCGAACCGTACGCAGCGCGGATCGTCCACCCGTGCGCAGCAGTGATCTCGACGGCCAGGTCATCGCCGCGGCCGGTGCAGCGGGCGGTGACCTCGTCCGGTCGAGGCGTGGTGATCTCGGTGTCCGAGTGCGTATCCCCCCAGCCGAGGACGATGCTGCCAGATCGGTGCTGGTACCGGTGACGACCCGGCCACTGAACGAGGTGGACACTGCCGCAGCGTCGCGCGGCTGGCCGCCACATCCGGTCAACACGGCAAGTCCGCTCGCGAGGACCGCCCCCGCGAGCGCCGCGCGCGCAGCTGGTCGGTCACAAACATCTCCGGGTGGTCCTTTCGGGGCAGCAGTGTCGGCGGCGGGCGCCGGTCACGTGAACACGTCGACGTACCAGCGGCCGTCGATCTTCGCGGTGGTCACGGTCTGAGTGCCACGTTCGACCGGCACACCGGGTCGCATGACCGACAGGTCGACGAGGAACACCCCGTCCGACAGCTCGACGGTGCGCAGGCAGTAGTTGGTGCCCTGCGGGAGCTTGTCGATGAAGGTCTGCAACTCCGGGGCCGGCGTGACCGTCGAGGTCGGGGTGGCCAAGGCGCGGGCGGCGACCCCATCGCGGCGGTTGTAGTACGCGTAGTTGAACGCGGCGATCACGCCCGCCCCACTGCGCTGATCACCGCGATCGGCGCGGCATTCATCGCTGACCTCCGGATCGGCGGGGGCAGCGGCCGGCTCGGTGTCCTCTGGCAGATTGAGCACCGGCAGACCGTTGTCGTCGACCGGGCCGAACGCCGGGTCCGCAACCTCCGGCGACGCGGCCGGCTCGGCGGCGCTGTGGTCTGCGGTGAGCTGTCCGACGGTAATCGCCCCGGCTGCCACGACGGCC
>LATQ01000522.1 GCA_001017865.1 Rhodococcus sp. IITR03 | reverse complement strand
CGTCATGCGAGGCTGGTCCGACGAGTCCCTGCTCGAGACCTACGACCTCGAGAGGCGTGCCGCTGCGATCGAGAACATCGACGTAACCTCTTCCACGATGGACTTTCTTGTCCCCCAGAACGAGAGCCAACGGGAACGTCGCGCACGGATCCTCGATTGCGCCCTCACAGACCCCTCGACGAAAGCTCAGGTGGATTCCGGGCGCCTGTCGGAACCGTTCTGGTATGCCGATTCGCCGCTGACGACTCGCAGCGAGCGGCGCCCGTGCGAGGGCCGGCCCGAGAAGGGCAAACTTCCCCGGCCCGCTCCTGGTGTACTGATCCCTGACGCGCCCGTGGCAGTTGACGGTGGTGCAACCCATCTCCGTGCGCTGTGCCGGGACGGCCTCACGGCATTATGTGGCACTTCCGTCAACCTCGATCGTGTGCGCCAGGAAATGGTCGAGGTTGTCCGGGTACCGGTGCGGGTGTATCGAATTGGTGATATCGACGTCGAAGGCGTGATCGTCGACAATCTCGAACCGGCCGATGACGACGTCTGGCTGGTGCGCCCCGACGCGTACATTGCAGCGGTGTCGAGTGCTTCGGATCTCGAAGAGGTGCGCGGTGTGGCCTGCGCTGCGGTCACGGCCACTACCGGCCCCGGTGTACGAGCGCTTTCCAGCTCTTCCTGATGAGTCGGCGACTGCTGGAATGGAGATCTCAGACCGATGCATCGAGATTCGATGCACGGGTCTGTGTCGGTGGAAAGAGTGTGTTCTCCGTCCACTGATGACGTGCGAGTGGGGCGTTGCGCCAGATGGCGCACGCCCCACTCCCGTTCCGCCACCAGTCAGGCGGTGAGGCCCTCGGCCTTCGCCGCCGCAACAGCCTCGGCAACCGCCGGAGCCACCCGTGGATCCAACGGACTGGGCACGATCTTGTCCACCGACAAACACGTCCGCCACCACCGACAGGATCGCCTCCGCCGCAGCGAGCTTCATCCCCTCGGTGATCTGCCGGACACCGGCGTCGAGCGCATCCTTGAACACACCGAGGAACGCGAGAACGTTGTTGATCTGGTTCGGGAAGTCCGAGCGGCCAGTGGCGACGATCACGGCGTGCTTACGCGCGACGTCCGGGTGGCTCTCCGGATCCGGGTTCGACATCGCGAAGATGATCGCGTCGTCCGCCACCGTCGCGATGATCTCCGCTGGCACCGTGCCTGCCGACACGCCGAGGAACACGTCGGCGCCGTCGAGCGCCTCGACCAGGCCACCGCTGCGCTTGGCAGGGTTCGTCCGCGCCGCCAGGTCGGTCTTGATCTCGTTCAGATCACCGCGGTCAGAGGAGACGATGCCCTTCGAGTCCAGTACCGTCACATCGGCAATGCCCGCGGCGAGCCGGATGTTCGCGTACGCGACACCGGCCGCACGTGCACCGGAGATCACCACCCGCAACGCGGTGGTGCCCGGTTGCTGCACCTTCACGGCACCCTTGAGCGCGGCCAGCGCCACGATCGCGGTGCCGTGCTGGTCGTCGTGCATCACCGGACAGTCCAGGACCTCGATGACCCGCTTCTCGATCTCGAAGCAGCGCGGCGCCGAGATGTCCTCGAGATTGACCGCAGCGAAACTCGGGTGCAGCCGGATCAGGGTCTCGGCGTACGAGTGGGCGATCCCGTCGTGGCACTCGCGGATGTGGTCACGAACGATCAGGCAATGATAGAGCTGGTCGACCACGGCAATCTGGATGCCTTGCTTCGCTCGAACCGTGCCCAGTGGGACCGGTTGCGGGCTGAGCTGCAGACGGCATTGGCGTCGGCAGCCGCAAGCGAGCGCATTGCTGCCGCAGCACCCACTGTCCGAAACGACGCTTCACTTGCCTTTCACAGTCGCAGATTACGTCGATTTCTACCGCAACGAACTCCATGCCACCAACCTGGGATACATCTTCTGACCCGAGCAGCCGCCGTTGTTGCCAAATTGGAAGCATCTTCCCGTCGGGTATCACGGTCGCGCCGGAACGATCGTTGCCAGGGGCACGGATACTCGCCGGCCGCACGGTCTACGGCCGGAGCCGGACGGCGTGCCCACATTCGGTCCGTCGCGGCGTCTCGACATCGAGGCCGAGATGGGCTTCGTTCTCGGCTCTCCGGTTCCTTCGGTCGAGTGTCGTTGGCGGAGACGGACGACCATGTCTTCGGGCTCACTCTCATCAACGACTGGTCGGCGCGATATCCAGGCATTCGAATACGTGCCGCTGGGACCGAATCTGGCAAGTCCTTCGCGACGAGCATCTTGCCTTAGAGCATGTCTCTTATGGCTGGGATCTTCTGTGCGGCATAATGCACCATCGT
>LATQ01000402.1 GCA_001017865.1 Rhodococcus sp. IITR03 | reverse complement strand
GGGCACGCACCGACCACGACGGCGCTCCCGGACCCGACGCGGAGGTCGTCGCCGCCGTCGCGGACGTGCCGGTCGGCGGGGGCGTCATGCTCGAATCGAAGAGGCTCGTCGTCACTCAGCCCGCAGAGGGCGACTTCCGCGCGTTCATCGCGATCTGCACCCATCAGGGCTGCAATCTCAGCGGTGTCGAGGGTGAGCGCATCATCTGCCCGTGCCACGGCAGCCGGTACGACCTCGACGGCGCCCCGGTCGAAGGACCTGCGAAGCGGCCGCTGAAGACCCGTCCGTGGCGGCGCGCGGGTCCGATCTCGTCGTGGGCTGATCGGTCCGGGATAGAGTCCGCTCCGTGGAGACCAGCGGAGGCTGGCGCCCGAAGGCGCTGCGTGACGGTACGGACCCGGACCCTCGTTTCACGCTGGCCAACGAGCGCACCTTCCTGGCGTGGGTGCGGACCGCGCTCGGCGTCATCGCCGCGGCGGTCGCGCTGGAGACCTTCGCGGGCGGCATCGTGTCGGAGGGGCTCCGCACGGTGCTGGCGTGTGCGTTGCTCGGATTCGCCGCCGTGCTCACGGTGTTCGCGCTGATCCGCTGGCACCGCGTCGAGCACGCGATGCGCACCGGACGCGCACTCCCGGTGCCGTGGGTGGCCTACTTCCTCGCCCTGGCCCTGGGGGTCTCGGGGGTCGTGCTCGCCGTCGCGATCGCCCGGTGAGACGAGCGGCATCGTGAGCGGGGACGATCTGCGGCACGGCGACGCAGGTCTGCAGCCCGAACGGACGAGTCTGGCGTGGTTGCGCACCGCCTCGGTGCTCGGTGCGGTGGTGCTCGGATTCATGCGGTTCGTGCCCGGCCCGGGTGCCGTGGTCGCGACGATCGGCTGATCTGCCTCGTGTGTGCTCGCGGTGCTGCTCGCTCCCGGATCGGTCACCGCGCGCGGGTGCGCGGTCTGGTCGCGGGTCGCGCGCCCTATTTCTGGTGGCGCAACGTCTCGGTCTCCGCCACGGTCGTGGTGCTCGCGATCTCGTCGGCCGTACTGATCGTCACTGCCCGCTGATCGTCACCGCCCGCTGATCCTCACTGCCCGCCGATACTCACTGCCCGCCGAGTGACGACACGCCGATCAGCGCTATCGCGGCGACCCAGACGGTCGCCGCTGCCGCGAGTGCGATCGGGCGCCATCCGACGCCGCGGAGGACTTCCCGGCGCACCCCGGCGCCCAGGGCGAACATGGCGACGGTCAGCAACGCGCGCTGCACCGTCCCCGTAGTCTCCACCACGATCGGATCGAGCAGTCCGGTCGAGCGCAGTGCGACGCACGCGAGGAAGCCGAGCAGGAAGACCGGCACGATCGGGGGAGTGCGCTCGTCTCGGCGACCGTCACCGCGCGTCGGGCGATCACCCCGACGATCGCCACGACCGGGGCCAGCAGTGCCACCCGCGCGAGCTTGACCGTCACCGCCGCGGCGAGCACCCCACCGGCGGTGGCTTCGAGGGCGGTGCCGGTCGCGACCACCTGGCGACCTCGTGGATCGCCGCACCCGCCCACAGACCGGCGGTCCCGGGAGTCAGCCCGAGCATGCCCGCGGCGAGCGGAACGAGCGGGATCATCGCGGTGCCGAAGACGACCACCAATGCGACGGTGGTGACGAGTTCGCGTTTGCGCGAATCGATCACACCGTCGACCGCCGCCGCGGCCGCAGCTCCGCAGATCGAGAAACCGCACGCGATGAGCAGGCGCTGGGTCCAGCCCACCCCGAGCCACCGGCCGAAGGCGAGCGACCCGCAGATGCCCGCGACGACGACGGCCGCCGCGACGACCGCTGTGCCCCACCCGAGGCCGACGAGATCGGAGACCGCGAGTTGCACGCCGAGCAGGGCGACGCCCACTCGGAGGAGACGCTTCGCCGCCATACCCAGGCCCGGCTCCAGAACCTCGACCACCGGGGCGGGCAGACCGACGTTCGCCACGACCACACCCAGGACGATCGCGACGAGCAGCGGACTCGCCCCGGGGATCAGGTGCGTCGTTCCCAACGCGACGACCGCGCCTGCCGCGGCCACCAGGAGCCCCGGGACGACGGTGGGCCGGGATGCGGGCGCGTGGACGGTGAGCATGCCTCGACTCTTCCGTCGCAGCGGTGTCCGCACCAGCCGCCGATCGGACATGAGGTCATATCGAATGGATATGAGTAGCGGGTACGGCATATCGTTCGTGCATGACCAACTGGCCGGATCTCGTCGCTCTGGAACTGCTCGTCGGGGTCGACGACCGGGGGTGGCTCGGCGCCGCGGCCGCGCGGCCGGTCTCGCCCGAACCCAACCAGCGGACCCGCATGCTGCGCC
>LATQ01000401.1 GCA_001017865.1 Rhodococcus sp. IITR03 | reverse complement strand
GCGCCGAAGCCGGGTGCTGCGAAGACCCCGTCCGGTACGAAGCGTCCGGCCCCCGGTCGCCCGGTGGCGTCGCGCACCACGCGACGGCGCAGCGTGCCCGCCGCCTCGAGTACTCCCCCGACCTCGACGGTCGCGCCGATCCGGGCGAGATCGTGTGGACCTGGGTGGCCTACGAAGAAGATCCGACGCAGGGCAAGGACCGCCCGGTGCTCGTCGTGGGCCGCGACGACTCGACGCTGCTCGGACTGATGCTGTCGTCGAACTCCGACCGCGACGGTCACCGCGACTGGCTCGGAATCGGCTCCGGACCGTGGGACGCGGAGAACCGCCCGAGCTGGGTGCGCCTCGATCGCGTGCTCGACGTCCCCGAGGACGGCATCCGCCGCGAGGGCGCGGTCCTTCCCCGCGCACGCTTCGATCAGTCGCGGCCCGGCTCCGCACCGATTTCGGCTGGAGCTGAACCGGGCCGCGCCCCGAACGCAGGATCTCAGGAGGCCCGGAGCCCGTACCGCCGTCCGAAGAGGAAGGTGTAGACGAGGCTCCGAGCGCGCCGCCGATGAGCGGGAACACGATGAACGCCCACAGCTGCCCCAGCGCACCGTCCTGGTAGAAGGCGACGGCGAGGCTGCGGGCGGGATTGACCGACGTGTTGTCGATCGGGATCGAGATCAGGTGGATCACGGCGAGGGTGAAGCCGATGGCGATGCCGGCGATCGGTGCGTCGGCGACCTGATCGGTCGCGCCCAGCACCACGAACACCAGCACGGCCGTGAGCAGGACCTCGACGACGATCATCGCGCCGATACCGTAGCCGTTCTCGAGCACACCGCCGAGCGGGCCGTGCACCGCCGAGGGGCTGTGCGCGCCCCAGCCGTTCGCCCCGAGCCCGTCGGCGGCACGGTCGTAGCTCGGAAGCGACGACGCCACCGCGTAGAGCGTCAGACCGGCGATCAGACCGCCGACGACCTGCGCGATCCAGTAACCCACGGCGCGCACCGGGGTCACATGACCGACGATGAGCTGCCCGAGCGTCACCGCCGGGTTCACGTGACACCCGGAGATCGGGCCGATGGTGTACACGAGGAACAGCAGGGTCAGGCCGAACGCCAATGCGACGCCGAGCTGGCCGACATAGGTTCCGGCGAACACCGCGGTACCCACCGCGGAGAACACCAGGAGGAAGGTTCCGATCGCCTCCGCTACGTATTTCCGCAGATCGGAGAACTCACCGGGGTCTCTGATTTCCAGGGATGTCTGGCGTGCGAGATCTTCGTCGATTCGGGACTCGGGATCGCGTGGGGGTTCCATGGGTCACCTCGATGTTCGCGGTCCCGCACGCAGGCGGAACCTGGTGGTAGAACACTTCGAGTCGATGCACCGCAGCCGCGAACTCGCCGTTCGCGCTGTGAGGGAGATTACGCAAGCGCCGTGACCTCGACAACGACATCGTGCGCCGTGGCGTGTCCGCCCATGTAGATGCCCTCCCGCGGCGGCACGCAACAACAACAGTCAGGTGCGCGTCGTCCTGGCCGAAACGATCAGGCCGGTGAGAAGGGTGATTCGACGGCCGGTTTGGGCTTTGCGATCCGTTCTTGGTAACCTTGTCCATCGGTGCTCAGATGCACCCAGAGCTTTCCTACCAGCTACCAGCAAGACGACAGGATTTTACGCGTGGCCAACATCAAGTCCCAGGTGAAGCGGATTCGCACCAACGAGCGCAACCGACTCCGGAATCAGTCGGTGAAGTCGTCGCTTCGTACGGCGATCCGTTCGTTCCGCGAGGCTGCGGCCGCCGGCGACAAGGACAAGGTCAACGAACTCCTCGTCGCCACCAGCCGTCAGCTCGACAAGGCTGCCAGCAAGGGTGTCATCCACCCAACCAGGCCGCCAACAAGAAGTCTGCTCTCGCGAAGCTTGCCAACAAGCTCTGAGTTCATCGCTCCGAGGTAGTAGACGCAGGCTCTGCTTCACGAGGCCGTCCCCCGCCGGGGACGGCCTTCGTGGCATTGAACGGCAGACATGACGCCGCCCCTGAAGCGGGATCGGCGCGGACGGCTCAGGCCGCCAGTTCGGAGATGACCCGCACGGCGTGCTCGAGAGCGTAGTCCGGATCGGCGGCCGCTCCCTTGACGTCGGCGTTGAGCGCAGCGACCACCGTGAGCGCGGTCCCGATCGACGCCGGCGCCCATGTGCGCGCCTGTGCCTGGGCCTTCTTCACCTTCCACGGCGGCATACCGAGCGACGACGCGAGGAGAACGGGTCGCCGCGACCGGCGGAGCGACCCGGGCGATGGTGTGCACGGCGTCGGCGAGGGCATCGGCGAGCAGCACGTGGGCGACACCGCGGTGCAT
>LATQ01000447.1 GCA_001017865.1 Rhodococcus sp. IITR03 | reverse complement strand
CAGTGTCACCCCCACCTTCCCGGAGGAAGCCATGTCACCCCGCCTTCCCGGAGGAAGCCGTGTCACCCCGCCTTCCCCGGAGCCCTTCCGCGCGTGAGCAGCCCGAGCCGCTCGAGGTCGTCCGCACGGTAACCGGGCCATCCGTGCAGCATGCGACGCCACCGCTCGGGCACCGCGGACGCACCCCACCGGGCGCCGAGCAGTCCGCCCGCGATGGCTGCGACCGTGTCGGTGTCGTTGCCGGCACGCACGGCGAGTTCGAGTGCCTCCGGCAGGTGTCCGGGGCCGTCGGTGCGGGCGTGCGTGATTGCCCACCACGCGGCCTGCAGGGCATGGACGACCCAGCCGTTGTTGTCGAACACGCGCGGACTCGGCGCGGTCTCGGCCTCGTCGAGCAGCGCCGTCCACCGCTGTGCGGCGGGTCGCGGCAGGTGGGTCAGCGCGACCCGCACGCCGTCGAAGGTGCCGTGGAGGACGGCGTGACGGATTGCGAACGACCACAGCCGGCATGCCTCGGAGGCCTGCTCGTCCGCGTGGGTGAGGCTGCTGATCGCATGTGCCGCGGCCAGGCACCGCTCGGCGTCGTCGAGGTAGGCGAGCCCGACGGGTGCGGTGCGCATGAGCGATCCGTTGCCGCCGGTACGTCCCGGGAGGCTGCGGGCGCGCGCCGTCATGGTGGCGGCGGTGGGACCCGCCTCGCGCAGGACGGCACGCGTCTGGTTGCCGATGTCCTTGGGGTTCGTGGCGTACCAGCGGAGGAACTGCGCCGCGACCGCGTCGAGTCCGGCGCCCTCACCGATGTCGACGCCGGTCGCCGAGACTCGGCGATGGCGAGGGCCATGGAGGTGTCGTCGGTCCACTCACCGGGCGCGAACGGCCCGAGTCCGCCGCCGATCATGTCGATGGGCGTGGCGTCCGTCGGATAGGTGAATTCGTATCCCGCCCCGAGTGCGTCTCCTGCTGCGGTGGCGAGCAGGACTCCGGCGGCCCGGTCGTTCTGTGCTGCGGTCGTTTTCATGAACCCCCCTATTCGCTCAAGTTTGCGCTAAAGTTAGCGCATCAATGATTGAATGTCCACCATGGGCACACCGACCGACTCGACCGGCAGGTCGCTCACCGATTACCCGCGCCCCTCGGTGGCCGTGGACGTCGCGGTCCTCACCGTCGACGAGGCACTGAAGGTGCTGGTCGTCGAACGTCCCGACGGCAACTTCGCCCTGCCGGGCACCTTCCTGCACCCCGGTGAGCGACTCGCCGAGGCCGCCGAACGCGCCTGCGCGACAAGGCCGGGCTCACGGGCGTGGACTTCTACCAGCTGGCCATGCTCGACGATCCCGAGCGCGACGACCCGCGGGTGGGTGCTGTCGATGGCCCACGGCGCCGCGGTGCCGGTCGCCGAGATCCCCGCCGAGGCGCATCTCGTGCCGACCACCGAGACCAGCGATCTCGCCTTCGACCATGCCGAGATCGTCGACCTGGCCGTCGCCGACCTGCGACGCCGGTACTCCGCCGAGGTCGACCCCGGCAACTTCCTCGGCGAGCAGTTCACCGTGCTCGACCTGCGACTTCTGTACGAAACCGTCTATGCCCGCAGCTATCCCAAGGACACATTCCGCAGGCATCTCCTGCACGGTCTCGAACCCACCGGCGAACTGCGGAGGGAGGGCACGGGCCGGCCCGCCGAGATCTACCGCCGACGCAGCACTCCCCTGCCGTCGTCCACCGCCGCCTTCCTCCTGCAGTGAGGAATCAGGACGCCAGCGCGTGCGCGATCTCCGCAGCGACCGCGACGTTCCCGCGATAGACCGCGACATTCGTCTCGAGCGAGCGTCCCTCGGTGGCCCGGTGCATGTGGTCGAGCAGGAACGGGGTGATCGCCTTCCCGCGCGTCCCGGCCTCTGCAGCTGCGCGTTCGGCTCGGTGAGCACGCGGTCGTGCAGTTCCGGATCGATCTGCGCCTCGGCCGCCACCGGATTCCCGACGAGCACCGCCGACCGCAGACCGAGCCCGTCCCGAGCCCGGGCCACCTCCGCGGCCCGCTGCGCCGACTCCACCTCGTCGACATCGCAGCCGCTGTCGCGCACGTAGAAGCCGGGAAAGCGGGTGGTCCGGTAGCCGACCACGATCACCCCGAGCGTCTCGAGCCGTTCGAGCGTCGCCGGGATGTCGAGGACGGATTTGACGCCGCCGCACACCACCACGATCGGAAGTGTCGCCAGCGCAACGAGATCCGCGCTCTCGTCGAAGGTCGACGTAGCTCCCCGGTGCACGCCGCCGAGCCCGCCCGTGGCGAACACGTCGATCCCGGCGCGATGCGCGAGCAGCGCCGTCGCGCGACGCCGTCGTCCCGCC
>LATQ01000167.1 GCA_001017865.1 Rhodococcus sp. IITR03 | reverse complement strand
GCGGCGGCCTGCGTGTCGAGGTCGGCCGCCTCGGCTTCCGCGGAGGTGAGTGCGCGTCGCGTCTCGATGACCCGCTGCGCGAGGTCGCGGGCGGTCTCGGCGTCGGCGCGCAGCAGATCCGCCGCGTACTTCCGGTACACCTCGTGGAAACGCAGAACATGTGCGTGCGCCGCTTCGAGACGGACCTGCTCCTGGCGGGTGTCACCGAGCAGGTCGAGACGGCCTCCCGCTTCGGCGAGCATGTTCTCGGTCAGCGGTGGAAGCGCGTCCGACAGGATCTGTGGGAGGCGGCCCTCGTCGATGCGGTGGCCGACATCGGGTGAGCGCAGGGTGTGCAGCAGTTGCAGCAGGCCGTCGTAGCGTTCGCGTCCGGTCTCCCCGTGCAGCCCGAACACCAGCTCCGCACGGCCTCGCGATGCCGCTCCGGATCACGGGTGAGGGTGTCGGTACCGACGAGCTCGGCGAGTCGCTCCCGCGAGAGCGGGATACGGGCGCGTCGTCGACGAGGTGCAGGTCGGTGCCGACACGGAGGGGTGTCGTGAAGAAGTGCACGTCGCTGCGACGGGCGTCGGCGCGGTGCCGGATCTGTGCTCCGACGGTGAGATGTCCGCCGGGGCGCGCCAGTTCGAGCCACAGATATCCGACACGGTCGGTGGTGTCCGATGCCCCGGTGCGCATGAGTTCGTCCAGATCGACCTTCGCGGCGCCCGTCGCGTCCATGCGCCTGCGGTCGGCGTCGAGCAGGAAGGGCAGCAACATCTCGAGGGCGCGGGATTTCCCCGATCCGTTGGTGCCGCGCAGGATCATCCGCCCACCGGACAGGACGAACTCGACGTCCAGGTAGTGCCAGACGTTCACGATGCCGGCGCGGTGGAGACGCCAGCGATCCGGGAAACGGGGTGGAGGAATCTCGTCGAGGGCGGAGGGATCGGACGAGTGGGTCATCGACACTTGCTTTCGGCGGGGACGGGGCGGTAGCGGGCGGCGGGTGCGGTCAGTTCGAGTCCGTTCTCGTGCGGGCGCGCCAGCCCGAGCCGGGGACGAGCAGTGCAACCACGTCCCGGCGCAGGAGGGCGAGATCGCGGACGTAGATGCTCTTCCAGGTGCGGGAACGTGCGGCGGCGAGGTCGGCGAGAACCGAGTCGAGCGTGTGGACGTCGACGTGCAGCGTGGTCGCCGCCGAGGCACCGAACCGCTCGGTGAGTTCGGTCAGGAGCAGCAGGCAGGCGTGTTTCAGGGTGCCGGACCCCGGGAACGCCTCGTCGGTGAGCATGCCGGCCGGGTCGTACGCGAGCGCACCCTCGGCACGCACCTCGAGTACGAGACCGAAGTCGTCCTCCAGCATCCGGGCGAGCTCGTGCCGGTCGCGGGCGAGGATTGCCGCCGCCTCGTCGTCCAGTTCGTCACGCGCGACGAACGGATCCTCGACGAGCCTGCGGTACAGGCGGCGGGCGGCGGGTTCGTGCTCGTGACGTGCGAGTGCCGCTGCGGGACCGGGCATCCCGTGTAGGGGAGTGTCGAGCAGGTGGGGGAGCAGGTCGCGGTGGACGTCGAGATGCGGCCCGTCGCCGGTCGCCTCGTCGCCACTCGCCTCGTCCCCGCGAGCGGACTCGGTGATCACGCCCCATTCCTCGAGGACGCGCAGGGCCGCGGCGAAGTTCCGCTCCTCGGACACCGGGTCGCCGAACACGATCCCGGTCTCGCACGCGTCGGCGCGTACCTGCTCGAGCAGGTCGTCGACGGACACCCTCTCGCCGGTCCCGGGTTCGATCAGTGCCGCGCACACCAGCGCGAGACACGCATAGGTGATCGCGCCGAACTCGGAACCGTCGGCGTGGCGGAGAGTGCGGTGCGGTGACGTGGGACCGAGCGGTGCCTTGATCAGGCGGGCGAAGGTCGGTTCGACGACGAGCCGGTATCCGAGGCGGTCGGCGAACATCGACTTCAGGGCCGGGGCGTGACACCGAACGAGGCCGAAGGTCTCCCGATCGGTCGCGGCGGTGACGATCGGCTGTTGCAGCAGCGCCCGTGCGGCGTCCCGCCGACCGGAGACGTCCCCGGACACCGCGCTCGCGTACGAGGTGCTCACGGCGCCACCGCACTGTGGTCGAGCGATGTCGTGACCGACATGCGCAGCGAGAAGCCGTGCACGGTGAGATCGCCGTCGGGGGAGTGCACCACGGTGTCGGCGCCGGGCTCCGCCGTCAGCGACAACCCGAGATCGGGATCGTCCACATGCATCGGACCGTCGGTGGTGCGGTGGCCCGCGAGCGCAGCGGCGAGGACGTCGAGCAGGATGTCGCGCGCCTCCGTCGACAGGTCCGCTCCGTGCAGGTCGCCCGCCGCACCCA
>LATQ01000521.1 GCA_001017865.1 Rhodococcus sp. IITR03 | reverse complement strand
CGAGATGGTGCTCGTGTCGCCGTCGACCGAGTGGGTCGCTGGTCCGAGCGCACTCCGCTCGCGACGCGGGTCGTCGCGTCGCCGAGCGGCTCGGACGCGAGGTGCCCCGGTGACGACCGCTTCGTCGACCGCTACGACACCCTGCTCTTCCTCGCCGGGTCCCTGTACGACCGCATCGAGGCGTCGGCGGCGTGGCGTTCGGAGTACTTCGAAGTTCAGCGAGCCCAGCTCGACCTCGCCGAGGAACTCACCCAGATCGCGGTGGACACCGTCGCCTGCGGGACCTGCTCGACGAGTTGCAGTCCGCGATCCGATCGGCACCCGAGGCGCGGTCCGGTCTCGAATCCCGTGTGGCAGCGCTCGAACCGGTATGGGATCAGATCCTTGCGCGCGTCACCGCGCTCGCGCGCATCGGCGACCTGCTCACGCGGGCGGAGGACCGTCTGCATCTCACACACATCGCGCAGCGGACCGCGAGTCTCGATCAGCGGATCGACGATCTGATCGGCAGGTCGGGCGCGCGCGAGTTGTCTGCCGAGAACACCGATTTCGTCGGCGACCAGCTCGGCGCTGCAGCCGAACCGATGGTCGCGCTCCGCAGTGCTCTGTGGACGGACATCGCCGAGCTCACCGCAAAGGAGTAACTCGGAGTTACTGTCATCTGTCACATCGATTCGGCTGCGCTTCGGGTCGTATCCCCGAACTCGTGGAAAGTGACCGTCTTCACTGGTGCATTTGTCCGAACCGGTGGTAGCTTCCTCGCGTCCTATCGGGGGTCGATACACAGGGGGGGCGCGGTGGCGTCGCGGTTCGTGCGTACGGGTTTTGCGCTGGCTGTCGCTGCGGCGCTGGGGGTCTCGGGTTGTTCGGGGGCGACGAGCGTGTCCGTCGTCGACGACCCGCAGCTCGAGGCCGAGTTCGAATCGGTGCTCGTCTCCGGACAGTCCCGCACGCTCGGGGAGGTCGCGGCCGCAGCGGGTGTCGAGTCGTGGGACCGGATGTACTACTTCCGCGTCCCGGTGCTGATGAGCGAACTCAACCGCGTGATGCACACCCCCGGAGTCACCTGGCGGAACATGCCGGGATCCGATGCCGAAGGGCTCATCGTCTTCGTCTCGGAGGGCAGATCGTGCGCGCGGTCGCCGACCGCGAGCCGCCGCTGTACCTGAGCGGTTTCGCGACCTCCGATTCGTACGTCACGCCCGACGAACTTGCCGGCATGCCCCGTCTCGCGGTCGAGTCGAGGGGCCGCTGATCCGGCAGCTGCCACCCGGCTGCTGCCTCGTATGTCCGCCTTCGGGTAGTTTTGCTCGCGATATCGAGTAATGAATTTCTTTCCCGAAGAGGTGTGGGGTGGCACGGGTAATCGCGACGATCAACCTGAAAGGTGGCGTCGGCAAGACCACGACGACGGCCGCTCTGGGCGAATTCATGGCGGCGGAGTTCGGGCAGCGGGTGCTCATGATCGATCTCGACCCGCAGACCAACCTCACCACGATGATGGTGGGGGAGGAGCGCTGGCAGGAACTGAACGAACTCGGTCTGACCCTCGCGACGCTCTTCCGTAAGGCGATCACGTCCCACGTCGACGCGTTCGAGATCGAGAAGGCCGTCCAGAAGAACGTCTCGCCCGTGCGAGCGGTCCGTGATCTCGACCTGCTCGCGTCGTCGCTGGATCTCATGGACATCCAGGAGGGTCTCACCCACCAGCAGTACGCCGATCCCGGCTCGCACCGTCCCGTCGAGGTACTGCTCTCCGCTGTCCGGCCCATCGCCGACCGGTACGACTACATCCTCGTCGACTGCCCGCCGAATCTCGGGATCCTCACCCTCAACGGGTTGCGTCTCGCCGACGGTTATCTCATCCCGACGATTCCCGACATCCTGTCCACCTACGGAATTCCGCCGCTGCAGACCAAGATCCAGGAATTCGCGAAGCGACCGGCCACACGGTGCGGAGATCGGCCTCGTCATCACGAAGTACCGCAGTGCCTCGAATCTGCACCGCACGATCATCGAACAGCTCCAGCGCGATCCCCGGATCGCGAACGTCGTTCCCGCCTGGGTGCCCGAGGCCAATCAGATCGCGGCGTCCGCCGAGTTCGTGCCCTACGGCACGCTCAAGCGCAAGTACGGCAACACCGGTCAGTACGACGCACTGAGAATCCTCACCGAGACGATCATGATGAATGCGCAGGTGTACCTGTGACGAATCCCGGCGCCGATACCGACATGGCACAGGCACGTCTACGAGTGCGCATCGGCGAGGCGAGCTCGGCGTTGCTCCGCCTCGACGAGGCGGCCCCCCGGTACGGCCGCGCGCTCGTCGCGCTCGTGCAGGTGATCGCCGTCGAGGTGGCACGCACGCC
>LATQ01000239.1 GCA_001017865.1 Rhodococcus sp. IITR03 | reverse complement strand
CGCGGCATGCGTAGTCGCGCGGCGTCGCGCGGTGGTCGGACCGGTGATCGGCGGTGCCGGCACCGCAGTCTTCGGGTGGCGCGGGCTGTTCGTCGTGGTGCTACCCGTGGGGCTGCTCGCGATCGCCGCGTCGATCGCGGTGATTCCGCGCAGTCCCTCCAGGGCGGTGACCCGGGAACCCTTCGATGTCTCCGGCGCGGTACTGTCCACCGCGCTGCTCGCCGCCGTCGTCCTGGCTCTCACCCCGGGGGTCGGTTCGACGCCCTGGCTGCCCTGGGCGTGCGGCACGGCAAGTCTCGGGCTCGCCGTGGCGTTCGTCGCGGTGCAGATCCGGCGGACCCATCCGCTCGTCGACCTGTCGTTGTTCCGCAACCGGGGTATCGCACTCGTTCTCGCCGCGGTCCTCGTCAATGCGGTCGCCACCTACGCCGTGACGCTGCTCGTGTCGCTGTACGGGCAGGCGGTGGGCGGAATCTCCGCGGTCGCCGCGGGTGCGCTGGTGATGCCGGTCGCGATCGGCACCGTCGTCGCAGCAGCAGCCGCAGGATCCTTGATGCTGCGCTTCAGTCCCCGTACCCTCACCGCGACCGGCATGGGACTCAACGCCGTCGGTCTGCTCGGAGTGGCACTGTTGTTGTCGCCGGACGGCGGCTCGCTCGGGGCGACCGCGCCCTTCCTGTTCGTACTCGGTTGCGGCACCGGCCTGTTCATGACACCGAGCACCAGCGCATTGATGCTCACCGCCCCCGCGGACCGCCGCGGCATCGCCAACGGGCTGCGCTCGACCCTGCAGAACGTCGGCTACCTGCTCAGCACCGCGCTGGCGCTCGTCTTCGCCACTGCCGGACTCAGCGCCGCTGCCCGCCAGGCTGCCTATGGCGGGACCCTCGGCACGCTCGGCAGTGCGGAGGTGGCGCGGTTCGTCGACAACGTGCGAGCGGTCGGCATCGCTCTCGCCGTCGTCGCCCTGCTCGGCGTCGGCGTGTGTCTCGCCTTTCCGCGCCGCAATCCGGCCGCGACCGTCCACACCCTCGAATCCGTCACCCCACTGAAGGAGTCCGCATGACCATCGTCGATCGTGCAGAACAGGCCGCCGACTACGCCCGCGCCGGTTTCGGGCAGGAGCTCCAGCCCGGAACCCGTCCCGCACTGGTCGTCGTCGATCCCGCCCGTGCCTACATCGATCCCGACTGCCCGTTGTACGCAGGGTCGAGGAGAACGTCGAGGCGATGCGCACCCTGCTCACTTCTGCGCGCGAAGCCGGAATCCCGGTGGTGATCACCGAGGTTCGTCTGCGTGCCGACGGTGCCGACGCCGGGGTGTTCTTCAAGAAGTCGGGCACTCTCGTCGCGTTCTGCGAAGGCAGTCCGTACGGAGAGTTGATCGAGGGTCTCGAACCGACGTGCGCGGAAATGTTGGTGACGAAGAAGTATCCGAGTGCGTTCTTCGGGACCACTCTCAATTCGCACCTCACGTCACTCGGCGTGGACACCGTGCTCATCGCCGGGTTGTCCACCAGCGGTTGCGTCCGCGCGACGACGCTGGATGCGATGCAGCACGGTTTCGTTCCGATCGTCGTGGAAGACGCTGTGGGGGATCGTGATCCGGCGATCCATTCGTCGAACCTGTTCGACATGCAGCAGAAGATGGCGGAGGTGTGGCCGCTCGCCCGGGCACGGGAGTACCTGAAGACGATTTCCGCACGCAATTAACACGATCGAACCAAGGATGTCGCCGCACGCAACACGCTGCGGATACATTCGAAGTCATCGCCTTCACCAGCCGGTCCCGCAACGACGCGGCCGCTTCTTCTTCGGCACACTCCTCATCCCCCAGGAGAATCCATGCGTCATTCCCTTCCCGGCCGCGCCGCGATCGCCGCGCTCGCCTTCTCGGCTGTCTTCGGTCTCACCTCATGCAGCAGCGGCGGCTCGGGTGGCGGCGACGTGTCCGACGCGACGTCACCGCCGGAATCGAGTACGCCCGCGCTCAGCTCGCCCTGTACGAGGCGGACCCGGAGTTCACGCTCGAAGCCGAGCCGTTCCCGATGAAGGACATCGCCGGCAAGACGATCTTCGCGATCCCCACCAACAGCGAGAATCCGTACAACGTCGCCGTCGACGAGGAATCGAAGAAGGTCGCGGAACGCTACGGAGCCACCTGGATCGAGTACACGAACCAGGGTCAGCCCGCCCAGTGGGCGACCGGTGTCGAACAGGCCGTGAACCAGAAGGTCGACCTCATCATCCTGTCGCAGGGTGTCGACGCGTCCCTCATCAAGCCGGCGCTCGAGAAAGCCGATGCTGCCGGAATTCCCGTTCTGCTCACCCACACCATCCTGCGCGGCGAACCGGTACCCGCCGACCTCGAAGGACTGATCGACGCCACCACCGACGCCCCGCTGTCCGAGGCCAACCGGCTCACCGTCGACTGGATGATCGACCGCACCGAAGGCGAGGGCAACGCGCTGATCATCACCTCCAACGAGGTTCCCCCGGCCAAGGCCGAGGTGGCCGCGATGGAGGACGAGATCGCGCAATACTGCCCGCAGTGCACCTACAAGATCGTCAACGTCCCGGTCACGGAGTGGGCCACCAAGATCCAGTCCGAGGTGCAGTCCGCACTCTCTGCCGACCCGAACATCAACTTCATTCTGCCCATCTACGACTCGATGTCGCTCTACGCCCAGTCGGGCATCAAGGCCGCGGGTAAGACCGGCCAGGTCGAGATCTCTTCGGTGAACGGCACCCCCGCAGTCCTCAAGATCCAGCAGGACGACGGCATCGTCACCATGAACGTCGGTGAATCCATCCCGTGGCTCGCGTGGGCGACGATGGACCAGGCCGGTCGCCTCCTGCTCGGCTACGACCCCGTCCCCAACGGCGCACAGGAAACCCCGCTCAAGCTCATCACTGCCGAGAACATCGACGAGACCGGCACCCCGCCGCAGCCCGACAAGGGCTACGGCACGGCCTACGTCACCGGTTACGAAGCACTGTGGGGGCCAGTGAGCAGTCCTGATCCCATCGTCAACATCGTCGGTCTGTCCAAGACCTTCGGTGAGCACACGGTGCTGAAGAAGGTCGGCCTGACGATCCACGCCGGTGAGGTGCACGGTCTGCTGGGGGAGAACGGTTCCGGCAAGTCCACGCTCATCAAGGTCCTCGCCGGCTTCCATGCTCCCGATCCCGGTGCCGCGCTGCAGGTGCGCGGCAGGGACGTGACACTGCCGGTCCCGGCCGGCGGATTCCGCGACCTCGGCATCAGCTTCGTCCACCAGGACCTCGCCCTCGTGCCCGATCTGTCGGTGGTCGAGAACCTCCGCGTCGGACCGGTCGTGGCCGCATCGAGGCCGTGGATCTCGTGGCGTCGCGAGAAGCGCACCGCCCGAACACTGTTCGAGCGCTTCGGACTCCACATCGACCCCGAGGCACCGGTGTCGAGCCTGAACGAGACCGAACGCGCCCTCCTCGCGATCCTGCGGGCGACCGAGGAACTGGGGGAGCGCCGCACCCTGCTCGTGCTCGACGAGCCCACGGTCTTCCTGCCCCGCGAGGGCACCGACCTGCTGTTCGCCGTCGTCCGCGAGATCGTCGCCGACAAGAAAGCCGCCGTCCTGTTCGTCTCCCACGATCTCGACGAGGTGCTCGACCACACCGACCGCGTCACCGTGCTGCGCGACGGGGTGTCGCAGGGCACGCACCGCACCCGCGACCTCACCGCGACCTCGCTCATCGACCTCATCGTCGGACGCAGTCTCGACTCCGCCGACCCGCGTGTCGCCGGGCCCGTCCGCTACTTCGAGGACGTTCCGGCCCTCGCCCGGATCGAGGACCTCGAGACCACCACCGTCGACGGCGTCGGGTTCGACGTCCGGCCCGGGGAGGTCGTCGGACTCACCGGCATCGCCGGTTCGGGCTACGACGACGTGCTGCCCGCCCTGTACGGGGCGCGGCAGGCTCGTGGCGGGCGGCTGACGGTCGGCGACGACAGCGTGGAACTGCCCGCGATGACACCGATCGACGCGCTGGCCCGCAAGGTCGTCTACGTGCCGCCGGACCGCAAGGTCGAAGGCAGCGCACCCGAACTGACCGTCGCCGAGAACGTCACCCTGCCGTGCTCGGTACAGGCTTCGTCAAACCGCGAGCGCTGAAGGACATCGCGACCGCGCTCGCCGAGCACTGCGACGTCCGGCCACGGGACCCGCAGGCCGTCTACGGGTCGCTGTCCGGCGGCAACCAGCAGAAGGCTCTGCTCGGCAAGTGGCTCCAGACCGACCCGGTACTGGTGCTCCTCGCCGAACCCACCCAGGGTGTGGACATCGGTGCCCGCGCCGCATCTTCGAGATGTTGCGGGAGACCGCGCGTGGGGGAGCGGGCATCGTCGTCGCCAGCTCCGACTACGAGCAGTTGTCGGTCCTGTGCGACCGTGTCCTCGTCTTCTCCCACGGGCACGTCGTCGCCGAACTCACCGGCGACAACCTCTCCAAGCATCACATCTCGGACAGTGTTCTCGGTCTGACCCGACAGGAAGTGATCGCCTGATGTCCGTCACCATCGACAAGAGCACCACCGCGAAAACCGCATCTACCGAACCGGATCCCGCGCGCCCCCGTCGCTCTCTCGGTCCGCTGTTCGAGAAGTACGCGCTCGTCCTGGCACTGATCGCCGTCATCGTCGTGTTCAGTGCCCTGCGACCCGAGACCTACCCGACCGCCAACAACCTGCAGAACATCCTCGGCTCCCAGGCCGTCCTGCTCGTCCTGGCCCTGGGGCTCATCGTTCCGCTCACCGCGGGCGAGTTCGACCTGTCGGCCGTGTCGACGATGTCGCTGGCAGCCATGACGATCGCGGTACTGAACGTGCAACACGGCTGGTCGCTGCTGTCGGCCATCGCCGTCGCCGTGCTCGCGTGCCTCGTCGTCGGCCTGATCAACGCACTGCTGGTCGTGCGATTGCAGATCGATTCGTTCATCGCGACCCTCGGCAGCGGAACCGTCGTCCTCGGTGTGGTGCAGTGGATCTCCGACTCGACCTCGGTCACCGGCGTCGACTCCGCGCTCGTCGACGCTACCATCGGCACCCGTATCTTCGGGGTGTCGCTGCAGTTCTACTACGCCCTCGCCCTGGTGCTGATCATGGCGGTGGTCTTCCAGTACACCCCGATCGGACGCCGCCTGCTCTTCGTCGGGCGCGGCGCCAGGTGGCCCGGCTCAGCGGCCTGCACGTCGACCGCATCCGCGGGGTGCGCTCGTCACCTCCGCGCTCGTCGCGGCTCTGGCCGGCATCGTCTACGCCGGCATGCTCGGTGGTGCCGACCCGTCCTCGGGCCAGTCGTTCATGCTGCCCGCCTTCGCAGCTGCCTTCCTCGGTGCCACTGCGATCGTCCCTGGGCGCTTCAACGCCTTCGGCACGCTGGTCGCGGTGTACTTCCTCGTCGCCGGGGTGGTCGGACTGCAGATGCTCGGTGTCGCCAGCTTCGTCCAGCAGTTGTTCTACGGTGGCGCACTGGTGGTCGCGGTCGCGCTGTCCGGGGCGGTACGACGTCGCACGGCGTCACGCTCCACACGCTGAGGCGGGCCGCGAGATCGTCGAATGCGAGTGCCTCGTCGTGTTGCGCGGCTGTCACGCTTGCGCAACACGGCGGGGCACTCGTCCCGTATCAGGACGAACGCTCCGGAACCCCGCTCCGAGGACTCGCGCAACGCGCGCGTTACCGCTACGGAACCGAATCGCCGCCGCTCGCCGACGACACTTCACACGCCACCGCGAACATGCGGTCACCCAGTTTCGGAAAGAAAAGGCGGAAGACATGTTTCATCTCGGATGGTTTCTCGGAAGCGGCTTCGGCATCCAGCCTGGAACCCGGCCGGCGGCGACGGTGTGTACACCGGCGCGAACATGCGGGACTGGATGAAGCCGGACCTGTACGTCGATCTCGCGGCCTCGCTCGAGCGCGCCTGCTTCGACTACATCCTCATCGAGGACACCGCGATGGTCGAGGACAGCTACAACGGTTCCGCGGAGGTGTCGCTCCGACGGGGCTTCATGGCACCGAAGAACGATCCGATGCCCCTCGTGCCGCTGATGACCCAGCGCACCAAGCACATCGGCATCGTTCCCACCGTCTCGACGATCCAGTACCACCCCTATCTCGCCGCCCGCCTCTACACCACGCTCGACCACCTCACCGAGGGCCGGGTGGGCATGAACGTCGTCACCTCGGTGACCGACCGCGTGGCCCAGAACTTCGGCTTCGCGCAACATTTCGACCACGACGAGCGGTACCGGATGGCCGAGGAGTGGGTCGACGTCGTCAAGCAGCTCCAGCACTCCTGGGATGTCGACGCCGTGGTCGCCGACGACGTGAACGGCATCTACGCCGACCACACCAAGGTCCACCCCATCAACTTCGAGGGCAAATACTTCCGTTCGCGCGGCCCCCTCAACACGATCCCCGGCCCGCAGCGCGACATTCCCGTCGTCTCGGCCGGCGGTTCGGTGCCGGGCCGCGAGCTCGCCGCCCGCCACGGCGACACGCAGATGGCGATGTGCAAGACCGTCGAGGACATGAAGGCCTACCGGGACGACATCCACCGCAGGATGATCACCCACGGCCGCAAGCCGAGCGACATCAAACTGCTGTTCCTCGCCACCCCGATCGTTGCCCCCACGGACGCCGAGGCGCGGGAGAAGGCCGAGGCGCTGCGCCGGTACCGGTACACCGATGCCGCGGTGGAGTACAACCTCTGGAACATGAGCTACACGAGCGGCGGGCGCATCGACTTCGGTGCGATCGACCTCGACACTCCGGTCGCCGACATCGACCTGTCCAAGGGCAACGGTGAGCGCTCCTCGATCGCCAACCTCTTCCAGGACACCGAGGGCAAGACCCTGCGGCAGGTCGCGGCCGAGTCGTTCCAGATCACCGACCTCGGTCTCGTCGGCAGCCCAGACACCGTGGCCGCGAAGATGGAGGAGATCATGGACGAGGTCGGGGGTGACGGCTTCCTGCTGTACTCGCCGATGACCCGCCACAGCATCGCGGAGATCGCCGACGGACTCGCCCCCGCACTGAAGCGTCGCGGAGCGATCCGCGACGGATACACCTACACGACCTTGAACGAGAACATCCACGAGTTCTGATCCGGTGGCACCGGTCGAGGACCGCATCCACCCGATGCGGTCCTCGACCGGTTTCGGCACCTCCGCTGTCCACCGGCCCGTAATTTCCGGAGACCGAGAAGTATGAGAGAGAACGTCATCATGAGAGAGCGAGCCACGCATCCCCGCGCGGTGGGTGGCTCGGCCGGCAACCGCAACACCCTCTCGCGGCGCGTGCACGACATGCTGCTGGCCTCGGTGCACCACGCATCTACGCCGAGGACCAGGTGCTCGTCGAGGACCAGTTGATCGCCCACCTCGACGCGAGCCGCACCGCCGTCCGTGAGGCACTCCGGAAACTGGCGGACGAGGGAGTCGTCGAACGGCATCCGCGCAGCGGCACGATCGTGGTGAACACGGGAGTGCGGATCGCGTTGGAGGACATCCGTCTCGCCGACGGACCGCCGGACGAGATGGACATCGTCATCACCGAACAGCGCACGGTTCCCAGCACCTCACTGCTCAGGACCCGGCTGTCGACCTCGGATCGTCGCCTGCGGATGGTGGAGAACACGTTCGTGCTGCACGGCACCGTGATCGGTATCCGCACGGCGTACTTCCGGGCGTCCTTCGAAGCGGTGAGCTACGACGGGCGCGCGGCGATGAGCGAGGTCGCCGCCCGGTTCTTCGGACGCACCGTGTCCCGGATCGACACCTCGATCGGAGCGACGACCGCCGACGCGCGCACCGCCCGGATCCTCGGGATCGCCGAGGGTTCCGCGGTCGTCGTACGCAACCAGACCTTCTACGACTCCCACGAGCGCCCCATCCAGATCGCATTCGATCACTACCGCGCCGACCGTGTCACCTTCGTCCACGGGCGCCCGTCGACCGCCGCGGTTGCTTCTCCGCACCTGCACGCGACCGGCGGGCAGGACCCGGAGCGACACCACCCCCTGCGCTGAGAGACATCGGAGTCGAGTGGGATTGTCCTCGTAACGATTTCGAAACGCCGATGGGATATAAACGACCCATGACCGGCGTGGAGTCCGGTCGGTGTTCCAGGAGGCACAGTGCAGCAGGACATGCGTCGCGACGATTCATCAGTGCGAGGTTCGACGAATCAGACACGCCGCGCATACGGCTTGATCCGATCGTTGATCCGGTCGGGTTTTCTCGTCGACGACGAACAACTCGTCGAGGACCGCCTCGTCAAGACCATGGGTATTCCGCGGGCCCGGGTCCGGGAGGCACTCCAGCAACTCGCGGCCGACGGACTGGTGGAACGGCGCCGGCGTACGGGAACCCGTGTGCGGCAGGAGTATTTCCAGGTCCCCGTCGACGACATCCTGCCGTGGCACACCCCGCCCGGTTTCGCGGTGCGGCAGACCGACAATCGCGTGGTGCCGTCGGGGCCGTCCATCAGGACGCGTCTCGGAACCCACGACACCCGTGTGGGACTCGTCGAGCACGTCTTCGAACACGTGACGAGTTCCGGCGTGGAACCGTTGGGGGTGCGAATGGCCTACTACCGCGAGCGGTACGAGCAGCCCAAGGTGTGGCAACGCTGCCCGAGTCTCGCCGACGCCTTCGCACTGGTCTACGGCGTCCCGTTGGGCAAGGTGGACACCGTGATCGACGCCGTCGCCTGCGACACGGACACCGCCCGCGTACTCGGCCTGCGCGAGGGTTCCCCCGTACTCATGCGCGAACAGCTCCTGCGCGATGTGGAGGGGACCGTGCAGGAGTACACCTTCTCGTACTACCGGGCCGATCGCGTGTCCTTCCCGCTCGGCACGGCACCCGAACGGGTGGAGGCAGTGACGCGCACCTGACGATCGACTCGGGAGGACGTGCCCGCATTCCGGAAGGAATGCGGGCATTTCCGCTTTCCGGGGGAGTGCGGCCCCGGCGAATAGGGGAGCGCTCTCGGCGTATTGACCGGATGCCGGATCGAGCTCGGACCGGCCGACCCCGTCGACCTGCACGAATCGCTCACCGGATGCAGCGCCCGAGAGGGTTACACGGCGAAATCGACGCGCAAATGCGTCGACCAGGCGGCGAAATCGATGCCGCGTTGACTGAGCGTCGTCACTGAGGCGAACGAGTTGTGGTGTCGCCGTGAACTCGATCCCGTGCCCGGCCGATGCACTGCATCACGGGCGTGTAGCTGGAACCGGAGAACGCATGAAATCGCTCAAGCATACGGCCGTCGGGGCCCTCTTCCTCGGTGCGTCGCTCGCACTGTCCGCCTGCACGGCGGCCACCGACGTCGGATCGGACGACACTTCGGACAGGACCCTCTCCGCCTCGGCGCAGGAATGTGTCGACGGCGTGCAGGCGCGTCTCGCCGCCGCGACCGCCCCGTCCGAGCTGATCGCCCCGACCGCACCCCTGGACCTCGCCGCGCTCCAAGGTGACACCATCTGGTTCATCACCGTGACGATGAACCAGTTCTCAGTGGACATGGTCGAAGGTGTCGAGGAAGCCGCCGAGGCCGCCGGGATGAAGGTGGTCCGCTTCGACGGTCAGGGCATGACCAACCGCTTCAACGAAGGCATCGAACAGGCCGTCGCGCAGAGGGCGGCAGGCATCATCCTGGTCGGTATCGATCCGAGCGTGGTGTCGTCGGCACTGGCCTCCGCCGAAGCCGCCGGCATCCCGGTGCAGAACACCCTCAACTCCGATCCGGACGACGCGGTCCCGTCGGGCATGTACGGCAACCTCACCGCGGATTTCAGCGCCGACGGGGCGATGGCCGCCGACTGGGTCATGGCCGACAGCGGCTGCGCCGGGAACCTGGCGATCATCTCGTCCACCTCGGTCACCGTGTGGGACTACCTCGCCCAGGGTGCGAAGTCGCAGATCGAGGCGGAATGCCCCGACTGCACCGTGACGATCATCGACGTCGACGTCGCCAATGTGGCGACCGATGTGGCAGCCAGCTGCAGACCACGCTGCAGCGCCAACCCGACATCGACTACATCTTCCCCGTGTGGGACAGCGCCGTGACTACGTGGACCCCGTGCTGGCCGCGGCCAATTCCAAGGCCAAGGTGCTCAGCCGCGACGGTCTGCAGCCGAACCTCGACGCGATCGCGGGCGGTTCCGGCCAGGACATGGACATCGCGACCCCGCCCGCCGGCTGGATCGGCTGGCTGGCCGTCGACGACCTCGCCCGCGCGATCCTCGGTGAGAGCGCTCCGGGCTACGTGATCCCGACCCGCGTCGTCGACGCCGACAACGTGGGTGATGCGAGCGTCGAGTCGATCGCGCCCGAATATACGGACTACCAGGCGGCATTCGTGTCCGCGTGGTCCTCGGCTCAGTAACCGGCCGAACAGGAGATCCCATGACGACTTCCGCCACGACCCCCGACACGACGCTCACGGAGACGGTATCCCCCGTGACGAAGAATTCTTCCCGCTTCGACGGGGCGTTCGAACGCTGGGCCCTCGTCGGCGCACTCGGACTGCTCGTCCTGCTGTGTGTCGCTACCCTCCCTCAGTTCCGCACGGCATCGTTGTTCACCACGATGCTCAACGCCCAGTCCCTGGTGCTCCTGCTCGCTCTGACCGCGACGATCGTGCTCCGGCTCGGAGACTTCGACCTCTCCATCTCGCAGACGATGGTGGCGACAGCGGCGATCGTGGCCGTGATGACGAAGAACGGCTATCCGGCCTACGTCGCGATCCTCACCGCCCTGGCCCTCGGTGCGCTGGTCGGAGCCATCAATGCACTCATCGTGGTGCGGGTGGGTGTCGACTCGTTCGTCGCCACACTCGGCTCGTACACGGCGCTGGCAGGTTTCGCGTACCTGATCACCGACAGCCGGATCGTGGCCGGCGTCCCCGACGGTTTCGTGAACTTCTCCCGCTCGCAATTGCTCGGCCTGCCGATGATCACCTGGTACGCCTGGGTGCTCGTGGTGGTGCTCTGGTACGTCTACCAGCGCACGCCGCTCGGCCGGTACACGGTCTTCATCGGGGGCAACCGCGCCGCGGCACGGTTGGCCGGCATCTCCGTCGACCGCATCCGGACCTCGGCGTACATCGTGTCCGGCCTGATCGCGGCCTTCATCGGCATCTGCTTCGCCGGATACTTCGGAGCGGTCGACCCGAGCGTCGGCGCCCAGTACATGCTGCAGCCCTTTGCGGCGGCCTTCCTCGGCGCGACCGCGATCACCGTGGGCCGGTTCAACGCGTGGGGCACCGTCGCTGCCCTCTACCTGCTGACCGTCGGCATCACCGCACTCCAGTTGCTCGGCGCGCAGACCTGGGTGACCAACGTCTTCTACGGACTCGCGCTCATCGTGTCCGTCACTGCCGCCAAGCTGGTCGGCAAGCGCCGGGCAGGAGCCCGGACATGACGGCACTCAACGTGGTCGGCCTGCGCAAGTCCTACGGTGGCGCGGTCGCGCTCGACGGCCTGAACCTGCACGTCCGCCCCGGCGAGGTCCACGCTCTGCTCGGCCAGAACGGTTGCGGCAAGAGCACACTGGTGAAGTCGCTGACCGGGGTGGTGACACCGGACGAGGGTTCGGTCGAGGTGTTCGGCCGTACCCTGACCCTGCCGGTGGATGCTCCGCACGAACACGGCATCGCCGTCATCCACCAGGACATCGGGCTGGTCGACGACATGACCGTGCTCGAGAACCTGGGAGCGAACGCCAGGTACGGTGCTCGCCTGCTGGCCCCGGTGCGGGTCGGACGGGAGAAGGCCGTCTACCGGGAACTGATGAACCGGCTCGGATTCGACTTCCCGCTCGACGCCAGGTGTCGACCCTCAGCCCGCCGAGCGCGCCCTGCTCGCGGTGGTCCGGGCCATGCGTCTGATGGACGGCAACACCGACGAGCAGCTGTTCATCCTCGACGAGCCGACCGCTGCTCTGCCCCGTCCCGAGGCGTCCCGGCTGCTCGCGCTCATGCGCCGCGTCGCGGACACCGGTGCCGGCGTGATCTTCATCAGCCATCGGCTCGCCGAGGTCATGGAGGTGTGCGACCGCGCGACGGTGATGCGCGCCGGCCGCGACGTCGTCGAGGTCACGATCGAGGACACGAGCCGCTCCGAACTCGTCGCCACATGCTCGGCCGGCGCATGGACGACTTCTACCCGGCCCCTCCGAGCGTGGAGTTCGCGCCCCGCGCCTGACGGTGCGGGGACTCACCGGCCGGCGCGTCACGGACGTCGATCTCACGGTCCGCGCCGGCGAGGTCGTCGCGTCACCGGCCTTGCGGCATGGGGCAGGAAGAACTGCCGATGCTCCTGGCCGGGGACGAGAGGCCCACCGCCGGAACGTCGCGGTGGACGGAGCCGAACTGCGCGCGAGTGATCCGCGGCAGGCGATCGACCACGGGATGACCCTCGTCCCGGGGAACCGGTTGCGTGACGGATGCTGGGTGGAAGGCACCGCCGAGGAGAACGTGATTCTCCCGTGGTGCACCGGCACCGGCGCTGGAAAGGCTGGACACCTACGCGATGCGGGAGCGTGCCGCCCGGCTGATGACCGAGGTGAACGTCCACCCGAACCGGCCCGAACTGCCGATGTCCGCCTTCAGCGGCGGCAACCAGCAGAAGGTCGTGTTCGCGAAATGGCTGCAACTGGACCCCAAGGTCCTGCTCCTGGACGAACCGACCCAGGGTGTGGATCCCGGCTCGGCCAAGGACCTGCTCGCCGACGCGATGGCAGCAGCGACGAAGGGCGCGGCGGTGGTGGTGTTCTCCGGTGAACACGAACTCCTCGCGGCCGTGTGCCATCGGGTGCTGGTGCTCCACCACGGCCGCCTGATCGACGAACTGTCCGGCCCGCAATTGACCGAGCAGCAACTGCTCGAAGCGTGCGAGTCCCCGGCGGACGACGCACTCCTGGCAACCCACTGACCCCGCCGTCGGATCCCGACGGCACAGACTCCGGGTCCCGCGACAGCGGGACCGCGTTCGACGAAGAGAAGGACCACGAACATGACTGCAGATCCGTTCCGTCTCGGCTGGTTCGGCAACCTCGCTGCCCCCGAATGGAAGTCGCCGTACAGCGGCATCGACGCCACCACCAACTACTTCAACGGTCGCTTCTACGTCGACATGGTCCGGAACCTCGAGCGGGCCGGCTTCGACTTCCTCATGATCGAGGACTCGCTCATGGTGAGCGACATCTACCGCGGCACCGCCGAGATCGAACTCAAGCACGCCCGCTACGCACCGAAGATGGACCCGGTCGTGGCAGCCTCGATGCTCGCCGCCGCCACCGAGCACATCGGCATCATCGCCACCGCCTCGACGACCTTCTACCACCCCTACCAGCTGGCACGGCAGTTCGCGACGCTCAACAACCTCACCGGTGGCCGAGTGGGCTGGAACATCGTGACCTCCAGCGAGGACCTCGCCGCCCAGAACTACGGCCTCGACAAACTGCCGGAACACGATCTCCGGTACGAGATGGCCGAGGAGTTCGTCGACGTCGCGATGAAGCTGTGGGGATCGTGGGAGGACGGTGCCATCCTCGCCGACCCGGAGAGCGGCTACTACGCCGACTACAAGAAGGTCCATCCGATCCACCACGAAGGTCGCTTCTACAAATCGCGCGGACCGTTGAACGTTCCTCCGGGACCGGGTGGGCGTCCGGTCTTCTGCCAGGCCGGCGGATCGCCGCGGGGCCGCGACTTCGCCGCCAAGCACGCCGACATCATCCTCACCATCCCGCACGGCGTCGAAGGGGCGAAGGAGTACCGCGCCGACATCCGCGCCCGGGCGGCCAAGTTCGGCCGCAATCCCGACGACATCAAGGTGTTCTCGGTGGTGTACCCGATCGTCGGTGAGACGGAACAGGAGGCCAAGGAGAAGAACGCCGCCTGGTACGCCCGCAAGGAACACAACTTCGAGGTCCAGATGGCGCACTTCGCGGCGACCATGGAGATCGACTTCTCCCAGTTCGACCCGGATCAGCCGATTCCGGACGACGTCTCGACCAACGGGCACCAGAGCCAGCTCGAGGTTTGGCGCAAGCAGCTCGGCGGCCGCACCATCCGCGAGGGCTTCAGCGGAATGCGCGTCCAGACCACCGAGATGGTCGGTACTCCGGATTCGATCGCCGCACAGATGGACGAGTTCATGCAGGAGGTCGGTGGCGACGGTTTCCTCATCTACGGACAGCCCATCAGCCGCCGGTCGATCGCCGAGATGACCGACGGTGTCGCTCCCGCGCTGCAGCGCCGCGGTCTGCTGCGCACCGACTACGCCCACTCCACGCTGCGCGAGAATCTTCGCTCGTTCAGCTGATGATGTATCGCATCTATGTCGACACGCCGTGCGGGCAGGTTCACGCCCGCACGGCGGGGTCGGGCCCCGAGGTCGTGCTCCTGCTGCACCAGACGGCCTCGTCGTCGGAGATGTACGAGGCGTTCGCCGCGAAGTTCCTCGAGGCCGGTCACGGCGAGCGCTACACGCTGATCGCCCCGGACACTCCGGCTTCGGGATGTCCTTCGCCCCACGTGAGCAGTACGCCCTGCAGTGGTGGGCCGACGATATGATCGCGCTGCTCGACTCCCTCGGTGTCCTGCACGCGCACCTGCTGGGGCATCACACCGGCGCCGCCATCGCAGCGACGATCGCAGCGCGTCACCCCGACCGGACCGCGAGTCTGGCGATGGTCGGGGCGGTGGCCATGTCGCCGGCGGACCGTGCCCGGTGGCACGCCGGGGTCACGGCGATGACGCCGGCCGCCGACGGTGCACATCTGCTGACGGCCTGGGAACAGGTCGGAACGATCGATGCGGACCTCGCGTTTGCGCCGGACGTCGCGCTCCGGCATCGCGAGGCGGTGGACAAGCTCCGGGCCGGAGTGCGTTGGCACGAAGCGTATCTCGCGGTTTTCTCCACCGATGTCGGTGCTCTGCTGGAGGCCGTCGCGGCCCCGGCGCTCCTGCTGTGTGGCACCTCCGACGTGCTCCATCCCTACGTCCCGGAAACGAGGCGGGCGATCCCACACGCACGGTACGTCCCTCTCGAGGGCGGCGGATACATCCTCGACCAGGATCCCGCCACGGTCCTCGAGCACTACATCGAATTCCTCACCGACGTCTCCGAGGAGGTCGAATGCCCACCAGCCGATAGCCGTGTGGTTCCTCGAACCCGGCAACGCTGCGACGATGCTCCGCACCGTCCTCCACCTCGATCTCGCCGGTGCCGATGCGGTGGTCCTTCCCGGCGAGGCGGACTGCCCGGAGGCGTTGTTGCTCGCTGCGGCTGCCTCACGGCGTGCGTCGCGGATCGGTCTCGTCGCGGAGATCTCGCCGTGGAGCCGGCCGCCCTTCCTCACAGCCCGAGCCCTGGGCACGCTCGATGCCCTGACCCGCGGCGCGCGGGATGGTTCGTCTCCGGTCGCGACACCGGCACCACCTGTTCCGACGACAGTGAACGCTGGTCGGCCGGCACCGCGACCGCGGCGGAACGGCAGGACGCGCTCGCCGATTATCTCGCCGCGACCGCTGCGCTCGGCAACTCGTGGGAGCCCGACGCTCTCGTCGCGGACGTGCCCTCCGGGCGGTACGTGGATGCCGACTGCGTCCACGTCACGAACTATCACGGCCCCTACTTCTCCACCCGCGGTCCGCTGAACGCGCCCCGCCCACCACAGGGACGCGCGGTGCGCTTCGCCGAATATCGGCCGAACGCAGCAGAATCGGACGTCGCCGACGTTCTCGTCGTCGGATCCGAGGAAGACATTCCCGCAGCGCGGGCGAGCGCGGATCGGGTGTTGTTGAAAGTCGCGGGGGACGCCGCGGCCGCACCCCCGGTGACCTCGGCCGACGGCTACGCCTTCTGCGGCGTCACCGACGGCCGTCTGCTCGGGCAGGTGCTGCACGAGACGCTCCCGGCGCTCGTGCCCACTCCGAGGGGTGGTCTCCTCCGCGACCGATTCGGTCTGAGCGCATCCGATTTCGAGTTCGTCCCGTATCACGCCGAACAGGAGGTACCGGTATGAACGAGCCGATGACGCTCGGATGGTTCGTCAACTACATGCCCACCGGATGGAACCGGTCCTGGGCAGGGCCGAATCCGCGGGCATGGACCGACGGCAGCTTCTACGTGGACATGGCCAAGGCCCTCGAGCGCAGTTGCCTCGACTTCGTCATGCTCGAGGATTCGAGCGTCGTTCCGGAGAACTTCGGCGGTGACATGGTCGCGGAGTTCAAGGCCACCGTGAAGGCCCCCAAACACGATCCGCTTCCGCTGGCGGCGGCCATCTCCCAGGAGACCAGCCGCCTCGGCGTGGTGACCACCATGAGCACGAGCCTGTACCCACCGGATCGGCTGGCGCGGATGCAGGCGACGCTCGACGAACTGTCCGACGGCCGGAACGGGTGGAACATCGTCACCTCGTTCGAGGACCTCGCGGCGCGGAACGTCGGGCTGGAGAAGCTGTGGGAACACGACGAGCGCTACCTCCGCGCCGACGAGTACCTCCGCGTGACCTCCGCGATGTGGTCGGGTACCGATGGAATCGACTTCGACGGCCGCTACTACCGGGTGAACGGCCCGTCCGCCCCCATGAGTCGGCAGGAACGGCCGGTCCTGTGCCAGGCCGGCGGATCACCCGCGGGCATGGATTTCGCAGCCGAATGGGCCGACCTGATCGTCTCCGTCCCGGTGGGCCTCGACGCCATGAAGAAGTACCGGGACGGCATCCGGGAACGGATCGAACGCAGCGGCGGCGATCCGGACCGGTGCCGGGTGCTCTACATGGTCACACCGATCCTGGGGGAGACCGACGCCGAAGCGGTTGCGAAACGCGACCGCATGTACTCACCGGAGTCGGACAACTTCCTGCGGCGGATCGTCCAGCTGTCCAACATCTCCGAGATCGACTTCTCGACCTACGATCTCGATGCACCGATTCCCGCGGACGCCACCACCAACGGGGCACAGAGCATCCTCGACACGATGAAGCGGCTGACCGAGGGATCCTCGCTCCGGCAGGTCCTCGGAAGCACCGGCGAATCGACCTCCCTCGACCTGGTCGGAACGCCGGCGACGGTCGCGGACCGCATGGAGGAAGCGATGGAGATCGTCGGCGGCGACGGGTTCCTGCTCTTCCACGGTGGGGGAGGCCTCATCACCCGGCGTTACCTCGACGAGGTGCTCGACGGTCTGGTCCCCGAACTCCAGCGCCGCGGACTCGCCCGCAACGAATATGCAGAGGGCACGTTCCGGGAGCGCCTCGCCCGGTCGGTCCCCACCGGCGGATAGATCGAGTTTTCCGCGGTATCACCGCCGCGTCGCACAGCTTCCGCAGGTGAACGGTCTGCGGGGGCGATGTGCAACGGCGCAATATGTACGCCACATTCCGGTCGCACTCCCGACATACCCGTCGGGTCGAATATCCGGTGACGGGCGGAAAGTCTCGCCCGAAAGGAGATCCACATGAAGGTCACTGTCGTTGCCGGTAACCCGAAACCCGGCTCCCGTACGCTCGACGCCGCCACCGTGCTGGCCACCGCGCTCACCGGGGAGGCCCCCGATCACGTGGTCGACGTCGTCACTCTCGGTCCGGGCCTGCTCGGCTGGGGCGACGACGCGGTGAAGGAGGCGGTCGAGACCGTCGCCTCCTCCGACCTCGTGGTCTTCGCCAGCCCGACCTTCAAGGCCACCTACACCGGCATCCTGAAGTTGTTCCTCGACCAGTTCGCGACCGGCGACGGTCTGCGCGACGTCACGGCGGTGCCGCTCATGCTCGGCGCCGGCCCGGCCCATGCGATGGCGCCCGACCTGCTGCTCAAGCCCGTGCTCGTCGAACTCGGCGCCACCTGCCCGCCGCGGGGCTGTACCTGATCGATTCCACCTACACCACCGACACCCGGATCGCCGAGTACGCCGAGCGCTGGGCGCCGGTGCTGCGATCCACCATCCGGACGGAGGCACGATGACCACCCTCGCCCTCGACGGCGCCACCCTGCGCCGCGCGTTCGCCCACGTCCCCTCGGGTGTCGTCGCGATCTGCGCCGACACCGGCAGTGAGCGGATCGGCATGGCTGCAAGCACTTTCGTTCCCGTCTCGCTCGACCCGCCGCTGGTGGCGTTCTGCGTCCAGAACAGCTCGACCACCTGGCCGAAGCTCGAAGCGCAACCGCGCCTGGGCATCAGCGTCCTGTCGTCCGAGCACGACATCGCGGCCCGGGTGCTCGCAGCGAAGAACGGCGATCGCTTCGCGGGCATCGAGACCGAGACCCGTGACAGCGGAGCGTTGTTCATCGACGGCTGCGGTGTGCGGATGGACGTGTCGATCGAACAGCAGGTGCCGGCCGGCGATCACGCGATCGTCGTGCTGCGTGTGCACGAACTGTTCTGCGACGAAGCCGATCACGCGACGGAACCGATCGTCTTCCACCGCAGTTCGTTCCGGCGTCTGGTGGCGTCGTGAGCCGCATCGAGGCGGCGCTCGAGGCGTTGCGGGCGGGCAAGCCGGTCCTGGTCTCGGACGCCGCCGACCGGGAGAACGAGGCGACGTCATCCTCTCCGCGCAGCACGCGACCCCGGAGTGGATCGCGTGGACCGTCCGGCACACCTCGGGTCTGTTGTGCGCCCCGATGACCGGTGCCCGCGCCGACGCCCTGGACCTGCCGGCGATGGTCGCCGACAACCAGGATCCGACGCAGACCGCCTACACCGTCACGGTCGACGCCGCGCGAGGCGTCACCACCGGCATCAGCGCCGCGGATCGTGCGACGACCCTGCGCGTGCTCGCCGATCCGACGGCCACCTC
>LATQ01000610.1 GCA_001017865.1 Rhodococcus sp. IITR03 | reverse complement strand
GAGCGCACCGATCCCCACCGCGCCGGCGACCGCGACGGCCGCACCGACCCATCCCGCGAGGAGCGTCGCCGCGACCAGCACACCGGTCAGCGCGAGAGCAGACGAACCCCAGGTGCGCGGCATCGGACCCGGATCGTCGACGCGCCGCCGCGGCCACACGGCCGCCGCGAACAACGGGACGAGCAACAGCAACCCGCCGAAGATCCCGAGCCGGTACCAGCGGTCGGTCGCGAACTCGAGGGTCAGCGTCTGCTCCGGTCCGGCCGGCACGATCCAGCCTGCTGCCAGCCGTCCACGACGACCGGCGTCGCCACGGCACCGTCCGGGGTGCGGGCGACCCAGCCGACGTTGGTGCTCTCGGGCACCACCACGAGCCGGTCCTCGTCGCCCGCCGGGACCGTCACCTCGCGCAGGTTCTCCGTCCAGCGGCCCTTGTCGAGTTCCGTCGGCTCCGCGACGGGCGCATCGGAACCGGGGACGTCGAGCCGTAGACCCGAGACGACGAAGGCCGCACCGGGATCGACGTCGATGTCGACCCGGCCCGGTCGTGCCGACGACGTCGGTGTCGCACAGCGTCGCGGGAACCTCCGCGCCCGCCGCGAGATCGGCGACCCGCGCGGTGAGCGACGTGCGGTAGCTGCGTCCGTCGATCTCCACGACGGGTCCGCGCTCGCAGTCGACGGTCACCGTCTCGTCGTAGACGGATCCCTGTGCCCCGATCGGCCCGTCGTCGCCGAGCACCGACACCTCGGCGAGCCCGGGCGGGGTGAGTTTCGAGAAACCCAGCACGGTGCGATCGAGGGTGTCGCGCCAGCGCACCACGGTGAGTTCGATCCGGTCCGTGACGTGCGGGGTCAGGTCGACGGTCGTGTCGTCACCGTCGAGTTCGCGCACCTGCGGTCCGTTGCCGAGATTCACCGCGACCCGCGACGGCGCGACCGGCAGCGCTCCCAGCGCCGCCTGATGTCCAATCCCGTGACGCGTTGTTCCTCGGGCAGTTCCAGCGTGAGCGACGGCCGCGGCGCACCTGCTTCGAGCGAGCTCTCCTCCGCGGTCCACGACGTCCGCGGATCACC
The DNA here is from genome assembly GCA_001017865.1 of Rhodococcus sp. IITR03. The sequence continues at coordinate 1,331 of LATQ01000610.1, read as the reverse complement.
GTCGGTGAGGGCGAACGCCGAGCCCTGCAGGTCGACAACGTCGGCGTCACCGCGCGCGACGACCCGATCCGAGCGGTCCACGAGATCCTCGAGCGCCGGCCCGGGACGCCCGCGCAGGAGCAGTTCCGGACGGACCAGGTCTCCTGCGGCACGTCCAGGGTGCGGGTGAACACGCCGGGTTCCTCGGCGGAGGTGGCGAGCCCCGGCGCAGCGCACGCGGTCGTCGGTGTCGACACAGCTGCCGCGGCCGGGGAATTCCTGTCCGAGCTGCCATCCGCGCACCGCGGCGTCCTCGGCCGGGCCCGGCACCACGATGCGGCGACGGATGTCGATCGGGCGCGGTTCGTTCCGGTCGGTGAAGTCCTCGACGACCACCTCGGTGAGACCGAACTGGTTGCCGACCGTGCCGCGTGCGGTGTGCACGGACGTGATGCGGATCCACGAGGTGGTGCCCAGCGGCAGCGCGACCGTCTGTTCGCGTCCCGGTTCGTCGACGCGCACCGCCGTGCTGCCCCGGTCGGTGGACACCTCGAGCCACTTGACGGGATCGCCGAGGGCTCCGGAACTCGTCGTCAGGTGCAGCAGACCCGCTTCGATCGGCCGGTCGAGGTCGAGCTGCAGCCACTGGCCGATCGCCGATTCGAGACCGTTGCTGTGCCAGCCGGTCGTCGGATCGCCGTCGACCACCGCGGCCGGGCTGCTCGCGACCGACGTGCCGCCGAGCTGGGTGGCATCCGACGCCGCGCTCGACACGGACGTTGGGCGCTTCCCATTCGGCGCGGACGAGTTCGGTGTCGGGCACCGGATAGTCGGGGACGGCGTTGTGGGTGCGGCGCGGGTCGTCGTCGGCCGCGCGGATCGTCGACGAATGATGGTCGACCTGCCCGTAATCCGTCTCGCGGTCCGTCGGGGTGTCGGTGACCGTCACCTCGTCGACGGCAGACCCGCGCGGGCCGCGTCGGCGGCGAGGAGTGTGGGACCGACGAACTCGGGCTGCGCGGTGTTGCGGGCAGCAGCGCTTCGGGGCCTCCCTGCACGACCGGCACGTCGGCGACGTCCACGACGTAGGGACCGACGGGCGCCGCGGCGGGTTCGGCGACGCGGTAGATCTCCACGGCCGGATAGGCAGGTCGCAGGTCGGCGTCGGTGACGAAGTCGTCGGGGTTGTCGAACACGATGTCGTCACCGAACTCGGCGACCCGCTCGATTCCCGGCGAACCGTCGAGTGCGCGATGCACGAGTGCCGGTCGCGCGGCGGGGGAGGTGTCGGGATCGAGGTCGTTGCGCACCACCAGGAAGCCGATGCCCTGACCGCGCAGGGTCGCCGGCCG
>LATQ01000304.1 GCA_001017865.1 Rhodococcus sp. IITR03 | reverse complement strand
CCGACGTCACGCTCGTCGCCGGCAGCATCGCGGGGCTCGACGACCCGGCCGCGGTCGATGTCGTGCGGGTCCAGACGGCCGCGCAGATGCAGGACGCCGTCGCCAAGCACGCCTCGGGTGCGGACGCGGTCATCATGTCCGCGGCCGTCGCCGATTTCCGGCCCTCCACCTTCGCGACCAGCAAGATCAAGAAGGGTGAGGGCGAGCCCGACTCCATCGCGCTGACGAAGAACGACGACATCCTCGCCGGTCTCGTTCGGGCGCGTGCCGAAGGCGGCCTGTCCGCCGAGACGGTCATCGTCGGGTTCGCGGCGGAGACCGGCGACGAACACGGCGACGTGCTCACCTACGCCCGCGAGAAGCTCGCCCGCAAGGGATGCGATCTGCTCGTCGTCAACGCCGTCGGCGAAGGCAAGGCGTTCGAGGTCGACGACAACAACGGCTGGTTGCTGTCCGCGGACGGTTCGGAAACCGCCCTCGCCCACGGCTCGAAGGCCCTCATGGCCAGCCGCGTGCTCGACGCACTGGGACCTCTGCTGGCGGAACGCAGCAGAATCGGGTGATTTCAATACTCGCGCCGACGCCTGCGGAGCAGTAGCGTCGGCACTGCGATCGGGTCTCTCCGGCCCGATCGGGGAGCGCATGCTCCATACGGTTTGTCCGTCCAGCGCTTGGCGCACAGTCGAGAGGGAGTTTCGTGAGCAAGACCGGCGGTCGTCTTTTCACCAGTGAGTCCGTGACCGAAGGGCATCCGGACAAGATCTGTGACGCGATCAGCGACTCGGTTCTCGACGCGCTCCTCACCGAGGATCCTCGTGCCCGGGTAGCTGTGGAAACCCTCGTCACCACGGGCCAGGTGCACGTGTCGGTGAGGTCACCACCTCGGCGTACGCGACATCCCCAAGATCGTCCGCGATCGGGTGCTCGAGATCGGCTACGACTCGTCGTCGAAAGGCTTCGACGGCAACTCCTGCGGTGTCAACATCGCGATCGGCGCGCAGTCGCCCGAGATCGCCGGCGGCGTCGACGTCTCGCACGAGGCGCGCAGCGGTGTGCTCACCGACGACGAGGTCGCCCGCCAGGGCGCCGGCGACCAGGGCCTGATGTTCGGCTACGCGTGCTCCGACACGCCCGAACTCATGCCGTTGCCGATCTCCCTCGCACATCGCCTGTCGCGCCGGCTCACCGAGGTCCGCAAGTCTGCGGTCCTGCCGTACCTGCGTCCCGACGGCAAGACCCAGGTCACCATCGAGTACGACGGCGACAAGCCCGTCCGTCTCGACACGATCGTCATCTCGACGCAGCACGCCGCCGATATCGATCTGAACAACCTGCTCACGCCGGATCTGCGCACCCACGTCGTCGATGCGGTGCTCGCCGACCCGAACCTGGCCGACCTCGACACGGCCGACGTGCGTCTGCTGGTCAACCCGTCCGGATCGTTCGTCCTCGGCGGCCCGATGGGCGACGCCGGCCTCACCGGCCGCAAGATCATCGTCGACACCTACGGTGGCATGGCCCGTCACGGTGGTGGCGCGTTCTCCGGCAAGGACCCGTCGAAGGTCGACCGTTCGGCCGCCTACGCGATGCGCTGGGTCGCCAAGACCGCCTCGCCGCCGGTCTCGCCGACCGCATCGAGGTGCAGGTCGCCTACGCGATCGGCAAGGCGGCTCCGGTGGGTCTGTTCGTCGAGACCTTCGGCACCGAGAAGACCGACCCGGCCCGCATCCAGCAGGCCATCGGTGAGGTCTTCGACCTGCGTCCGGGCGCGATCATCCGCGACCTGGACCTGCTGCGCCCGATCTACGCGCAGACCGCTGCGTACGGCCACTTCGGCCGTACCGACATCGAGCTGCCGTGGGAGAACACCGACCGCGCCGACAAGCTGCGCGCGGCCGCCGGTCTGTAGATTCCGATCGGGCCCGGGTGGCTGCTGATTTCGACGCCGCCGAGGTCGATCCGGTCGCGCGGGTTCTCCCGCTGCTACCGGTTCCGCACCTCGACCGGGAGTTCGACTACCTGATCCCGCGCGACCTGGACGCGGACGCCCGCCCGGGCGTCCGCGTCCGCGTCCGCTTCGCCGGACGTCTGGTCGACGGTTTCCTGCTCGCACGCGCCGCGACGAGCGATCACACCGGCAAGCTCGGCCGGCTCGACCGGGTCGTCTCGTCCGAACAGGTCCTCACGCCCGAGATCGCTGCTCTGGCAGAGGAAGTCGCGACCCGCTATGCCGGGACCCGGGCCGACGTGCTGCGTCTGGCGGTACCTCCGCGACACGCACGTGTCGAAGCCGAGACACCGCGCACACCGGAACCACCGCCTGTTCCGGAGATCGATCCCGCCGCGTGGGGCCGGTACCGGCACGGCGAGAACTTCCTCGAAGCGCTCGGCGGCGGCCGCGCCCCCGCGCG
>LATQ01000565.1 GCA_001017865.1 Rhodococcus sp. IITR03 | reverse complement strand
GTGCTTCCGTCACTGCTTCGTCAGCTCTCAGCGCTCGGCATCGCCGCCGCGGCGTCGCCGCGCCGCACTCACGCGTCGGTGGCCGACCAAGGCCCACCTGGTGCTCGACGCACTGCTCGGGTCCGCACCCGATCTGACGCCCTATGACGGCATCGATCGCAAGGGCTGGGTCGAATGGGTGGTCACCGGGAGCATCGAGTTGTTCTCCCGGCCGGAGGTCCGCGCTGCGCTCCCGGGCCTCCTCGCGGCACTGCGGGACCACGACGACCTCCGCAACACGCTCTGGCGCACATTCAGCGGACCCAGTACCGCCCTGTTCGCCGACGGCGACGGTTCGGACGTCGAGATCGACGCCAAGGCGGTGCTCGTGATGGCAGCGGGGTCGGCGTTGTTCGCCGGCCTCATCGCCGCGGAGGACGACACACCCGCGCTGCGCGCACGGATCCTGGAACTGTTGTCGACCGTGGCGTAGCGACGAACCCCGAGCGACGGAGGGTCAGCCGATCGTCTTCCGGGCCAGTGTTGCGGGATCGTCTGCGTCGCAGTCTGTTCCGACCACCAGTGCGGTCAGCGCCGGTGTGTCCGGCCCGCTCATCAGGACGAGGACGGCATCGTCGTCGGCGTACCGTACGGCGCGTGAGCCGATCGGGGATCGTCCCTCGAAACCGTTCGCGTCCAGGCATTCCCGGAGACGATCTGCTCCGCCGAGGAGACCGGGATCGGTATCGCCGATCATCGCCCGCAGGGTGGAGGGTTCGAGCAGGGCCTCGTCCTCCGCTGCCGCGACGGGAACACCGGTCGGGTCGTCGCCACCGAAAGCCGTCCCACGCACGACCACCACGAGCATCACCGCCACTGCGGCCGCGACCGCGGCACCGGCCACCGCCCACCGGCGACGCCGTGCGATCGGGGGACGGCACGGCCCGGACGTCGGACCGGTCGGACCGACCCTCCGCGAGTGCGGCTCCGATACGTGCGGCGATCTCGGGCGATCGATTTCGGTGGAGCGTCGCGCAGGGCCGACAACCGCGCCTGCGTCGCATCGAGCCGCGCCAGATACGCGACGGCCTCGGGATCGCGGCGCACGCGCGGCCACAACCGGGCGGCGAGCTCCTCGTCGAGCGCCCCGGCATGCAGATCGGCGAGCAACTCCGCAGAGTACGGCGGACGCACCTCGTCCTCGTTCATGCGCGACTCTCCTCCGCGGCTCGGCATCCCTCACCAGAGTAAGACGGAGGAGGGTCACGATCGGTTCCCCTCGGAGCGAAGGTCGTCGAGAAGAACTGCGAGCCTGCTCCGCGCGCGGGCACAGCGGCTCTTCACCGTTCCCTCCGGAACACCGAGTCGTTGCGCCGCCTCCCGGACGGAGTAACCTTCCACATCCACCGCGACGACGGCCGCCCGCTGGCCGGGTGGCAGTGCGAACAGGGCGGATTCGATGTCGAGGGCGATCTCGGTGTCGTGGATGGGATCGCGCGGGGTACGCAGGTCGTGCGAATCGTCCTCGAACAGTGGGACGGTCACGCGGACACGATTGCGGCGGATGCGATCGAGGCACGCGTTGACGACGATCGAGTGCAACCAGCTGCGGACCGCGGCGTCCTCCCGGAAACCCGAGGCCCTGCGGTGCGCCGAGAGCAGTGCCTCCTGCAGCGCGTCGGCCGCGTCCTCGTTCGAGTAACTCGTCCGCCGCGCGACCTGCCACAGATGGTCGTGGTGGCGTGCCAGCAAGGCGGAGAAGGCATGCCGATCGCCTGCGACGTGTGCTGCGAGCAGCTCGGTATCCGACACCACCCCATCGGACGCCACCCCGTCCGACACACTCCCGCCGTCGTCGACACCCCCGTCGGGCACGGCGATTTTTGCGATCCCCCCGAAAATTCGCACGCGCGGATGGTAGCCGATCCGGACGATTCCGCCCGGCTGTCCGCGGTCAGCGTGCGGCTTCGAATTCCACTTCGGAGAGGGAACTCTTGTTGCTTCCGCCACTCGAGCTCAGATCGGTGATCCACACCAGCACGTGCGAGGTCTGGCCGTCCGCCTCGACCGGGATCGTGGTCTCGCCGGAAGCCAGTGTGCCCGAACCGATCACCTGCGTCTGATCGAGCGACGTCGACTCGGACGGTGCGCTGCGCACCTCGACGACCGTGCCAGGAGTGTCGGTGGTGACCTTCACCGCGGACAGCTCCGACGCGTCGGCGAGCGTGAACAGAAGCCCGACACCGTTCTTCAGCGACGGGAACGGATCGAAGTAGGCATCGGTGCTCCACGAGGTGGACGGATCACCGTCGATCGCCTGCGACGCGGTGGCGGGCGAATCGGGTGTGCCTGAGGCGAGAACACCGACACGGAGGTCGCGGAGACCGGAGCGCTCGCCGCCGGTCGCGGCGGCGCGGCCTCGGCCTGCTCGTCGCCC
>LATQ01000559.1 GCA_001017865.1 Rhodococcus sp. IITR03 | reverse complement strand
GCTCGCCGCCGCCCAGGACGGCAGCGCTCGCTGCTGCTCGCCCTCGAAGGGCACGGCCGCGACCTCGACGCCACCGGCACCGTCGACCTCGCCCGCACCGTCGGCTGGTTCACCAGCGCGTATCCCGTGCGTCTCGACCTCGCCGACGACCTCGATCTCACCGACGCCTTCGCCGGGGGACGTGTGAGCGCCTCCGCGGTCAAGGCCGTCAAGGAACGACTCGCTGCCGTCCCGAACAACGGTGTCGGATACGGCATCCTGCGACACCTCGACCCGCAGACGTCGCCGGTCCTCGCCGACCTGCCCACCGCGCAGGTGTCGTTCAACTATCTCGGCCGCCTCACCTCCGGCCACATCGCCGACGAGATCCGCGAGATCGGCTGGGTGCCGCTCGATCTCGCCCTCGACCCCAACCGCACGTCGCAGATGGCCGCGTCGGTCGCCGTCGACATCAACGCGATGGTCGTCGACGGTCCCGACGGTGCGCACCTCACCGCGTCGTTCACCTATGTGCCGCGGGTGATCTCCGCCGAGACGGTCGGCGCGCTCGCCGAGCGGTGGAAGGACGCACTCGTCGGCCTCGCCGCGCACACGCAGCGACCCGACGCCGGCGGTCTCACCCCATCCGACGTGCCGCTCGTGCACACCCACCAGCAGCAGATCGAGCAGTGGGAGAACCGCTTCGGGCGACTCACCGACATCTGGCCGCTCTCGCCGCTGCAGACCGGTCTGGCCTTCCACGCCGCGCTGTCCGTCGACGCGGTCGACGTCTACACCGCACAACTGCGCCTCGATCTCGCCGGAGACGTCGATGCCGGTCGCTGGCAGGCGGCCTTCGCGTCGCTGCTCGCACGGCACGCTGCTCTGCGCACGGCCTTCGTGCACGACGACACCGGAAACCCGGTCCAGCTCGTTCTGGATCAGGTCGAGATGCCGTGGCGCGAAGTCGATCTCACCGGATCATCCGACCCGCACAGCGACCTGCAGGCGCTCCTCGACACCGAACGCTTCGCCCGCTTCGATCTCGCGCATCCGCCGCTGCTGCGCGCCGTCCTCGTCCGGCTCCCCGAGCAGCGCGCCGTCCTCGCGCTCACCAACCACCACATCGTGCTCGACGGCTGGTCGATGCCGCTGCTCGTGCGCGAACTCCTCGTCGCTACGCCGCCGGCGGTCAGGCGGCACTGCCCACTCCCGCGTCCTACCGCGACTACCTGCCTGGCTCGACCGGCAGGACACCGACCGCGCCCTCGACGCATGGGCGGAGGCCTTCGCCGACCTCGACGAACCCACGCTGGTCGCACCCGGGCCACCGGACACCGTCGACGACGCGCTCATCCACCATCGACATCGACCTCTCGACGCCGACGACATCGACGCCCTCGGACGCTGTCGCGCCGCACCGGCGCGACCCTCAACACCATCGTCCAGACCGCCTGGGGCCTGCTGCTCGCCCGGCACTGGGGTGCCCGCGACGCCGTGTTCGGCGCGACCGTCTCCGGCCGGCCCGCCGACCTGCCCGATGTCGAGAACATGCTCGGCCTGTTCATCAACACCCTGCCCGTGCGGGTGCGGATCGACGACACCGAAACGGTCGCCGACCTCGTGCTCCGGCTGCAGGGCGAGCAGACCGCCTTGCTCGACCAGCAGTTCGTCGGCCTCGGCGCCATCCAGGACCGCATCGGCACAGGCACCCTCTTCGACACGCTGACCGTCTTCGAGTCGTATCCCGTCGACCGCGCCGGATTCGACGAGACCACCGACATCGCCGGCATGCGCGTCACTGACGTCGACGCCCGCGACGCCACGCACTACCCGCTCTCGCTCATGGCGCTGCTCGAACCGCACCTGCGACTGAGCCTGCGCTACCGCACCGACGTCTTCGATGCCGCGACCGTCGCCGAACTCGCCCGCCGCTTCACGCAGATCCTGACGTTCGTCGCCGAGCGCCCCGACGAGGCCGTCGGCGCCGTCGACGTGTTCCTGCCCGGCGAACGCGAGCGGGTCCTCGACTCCTGGAACCGCACCGCGCACCCGGTGCCCGCCGGGGACGTCGTCGCGCTGTTCGAACAGCAGGTCGCGCGGACGCCCGATGCGCCGGCCGTCGTCGTCGACGGGTCGGTGTCGACCTACGCCGAGTTCGCGTCCGATGTGCATCGTGTCGCCCGTCGGCTCCTGGCGGAGGGTATCGCTGCGGAAACGCGTGTCGCCGTGGCCGTTCCGCGCTCCTACGACCAGCTGGTCGCGATCTACGCCGTGCTCGCCGCCGGTGGGGCGTTACGTGCCGGTCGATCCCGACCAACCGGCCCAGCGCACCGCCCACGTCCTCACCACCGCCGCACCGCAACTCGCGCTCGCGACCGCCGCGACCCGCGGCAGCCTGCCCGCCGACTGCGCGTGCTCGACGTGTCCCGAGGTCGATTATCAC
>LATQ01000520.1 GCA_001017865.1 Rhodococcus sp. IITR03 | reverse complement strand
TGCAGGATGATCAGCTCGGCGTTGTGCACGTCGGCGAGCGTCACGCTGGCCTTCGTGCATGCGGGGGAAGATCGGGTTGTCCTCGGTGCCGAGACCGTGGGGGGCGTCGGCCGGGGGTGCCGCTCCCTCGGGGGCGGAGCCCGCGCGCTTGACCGCGTCGACGTAGGACGAGGTGTGGATGCGCAGCAGATCGGTGTCGTCCGCAGGGGACGGGCGGACCGTCTCGACGCCTTCGAGGAGACCGAGACTGCGGGACAGCGCCATCGTGAGATCGAGACGCGTGGGATTCATCGGATGTGTCGGACCCCACCGGTAATCGAGGTAGTCGGGGCTCCACACCACTATCCGATCGCCGCTCAGCTGTGTCGTACCGCCCGCCGCGGTGGAGCTCGTGGTCATGGACACAGACGCTACTGGTCCACCCACGGACATGCGAGCCTCGGAGGGCGCCCCCACCGTCCTGTTCGCACGGTTAGAATCGGCCAGACGAAGGGGTGTGAGAGTGAAGGACCTGGTCGATACAACGGAGATGTATCTCCGGACCATCTACGACTTGGAAGAGGAAGGCGTGGTGCCGTTGCGCGCGCGTATCGCCGAGCGCCTCGAACAGAGCGGACCGACGGTCAGCCAGACCGTGGCCCGCATGGAACGCGACGGCCTGCTCCGGGTCGCGCGACGCCACCTGCAGCTCACCGAGAAGGGCCGCGATCTCGCGGTCTCGGTCATGCGCAAGCACCGGCTCGCGGAACGGCTTCTCGTGGACGTGATCGGTCTCGACTGGGAGAACGTGCACGCCGAGGCGTGCCGCTGGGAACACGTGATGAGCGAGGAGGTCGAGCGCCGTCTCGTGGAGGTGCTCAACAACCCGACCACCTCCCCCTACGGCAACCCCATTCCAGGACTGGCTCAGCTCGGCCTCGACCGCACGGCGGTCCTCGACGAGAAGCTGGTGCGGCTGACGGAGATCCCGCACGGCAAACCGACCGCGGTCGTGGTGCGCCGGCTCGCGGAGTACGTCCAGTCCGACCCCGAGGTCATCGCGCGGCTGCGTGAGGCCGGTGTGGTCCCCGACGCGCGGGTTACAGTCGAGACGCGACCGGGCTCGGTGTCCATCACCGTGGCCGGTCACGACAGCTTCGAGCTTTCCGACGAGATGGCCCACGCCGTGCAGGTGAAGCAGGTCTGATCCAGACCCCTTTTCGCATGTCCGGTACGGGCGTGCGAAAAGGGGATGTCCAGCGTGAGACTTCTGGTGACCGGCGGCGCCGGCTATGTGGGCAGCGTGTGCACGACCGTGTTGCTCGAACAGGGCAACGACGTCGTGGTCGTCGACGACCTGTCCACCGGGAACGCCGAGGCGGTCCCCACCGGTGCCGAGTTCGTCGAGGGCGACATCGCGGCCGTCGCCGACGAACTGCTCTCCGGATCCCGTTTCGACGGCGTCCTCCACTTCGGTGCACAGTCGCTGGTCGGCGAGTCGGTGGAGTTCCCCGAGAAGTACTGGCAGGGCAACGTGGTGACCACCCTCGCCCTGCTCGAGGCCGTCCGCCGCTCGGGTACCCCGCGGTTGGTGTTCTCCTCCACCGCCGCGACCTACGGCGAACCCGAGAGCGTGCCGATCACCGAGGACGCACCCACCCGCCCCACCAACCCGTACGGTGCGTCGAAGCTCGCCATCGATCACGCGATCTCGTCGTACGCGCACGCCCACGGTCTCGCGGCGACGAGCCTGCGGTACTTCAACGTCGCCGGCGCCTACGGCGGTGCCGGGGAGAACCGCGTCGTCGAGACGCATCTGATCCCACTCGTGCTGCAGGTCGCTCTCGGTGTGCGCGATCACATCTCGGTCTTCGGCACCGATTGGCCGACCAAGGACGGCACCGCGGTGCGCGACTACATCCACGTGAAGGATCTCGCCGACGCCACGTACTGGCACTGACGAAGTCCGAGCCCGGCCGCCACGGCATCTACAACCTCGGCAGCGGAGAGGGTTTCACCGTCCGCGAGGTCATCTCGGCGTGCGAGCGGGTCACGGGCCTGCCGATCGCTGCGGTCGACGCGCCGCGCCGCGCCGGTGATCCGGCCGTGCTCATCGCCTCGAGCAGCCGCGCGATCTCCGAGCTCGGATGGAACCCCCAGCACACCGATCTCGACGAGATCGTCTCCGATGCGTGGGAGTTCACCCGGTCCCTCGGCGACCGTCTGCACGCCGCTCGACGCTGATCGAGCGCAGGGCCTGATCGAGCAGACGGCTCCGGTTCAGGACGGTTCGTCGCCGCGCGGCAGTTCGAGTCCCAGCCGCGCCGCGATCTCGTGTCCGGTCTCTGCGAGGCCACGGATCGACTCGGGACGCAGTCCCGCCTGCAGGGCCTGGTCGAGCAGATCCGAAAGCCGGTGGCGGGGATCGGATTCGAGGGCCGCTGCGAGCGCGACCCCGGCGAGCGGACCGTCG
>LATQ01000224.1 GCA_001017865.1 Rhodococcus sp. IITR03 | reverse complement strand
CGGCATCCTCACCGGCGCGGGCGGAACGTTCTGCGCCGGAATGGACCTGAAGGCGTTCGCGCGCGGGGAGAAGCCGTCGATCCCCGGCCGCGGATTCGGTGGCCTCACCGAGGCACCGCCGAGCAAGCCGCTCATCGCCGCCGTCGAAGGCTGGGCTCTGGCCGGTGGATGCGAACTCGCCCTGTCCGCCGACCTGATCGTCGCGTCGCGCGAAGCGAAGTTCGGTATCCCCGAGGTCAAGCGCGGACTCGCCGCGGCGGCCGGTGGCCTGCTGCGCCTGCCGAAGATCCTGCCCTACCCGCTCGCGATGGAGCTGGCCATCACCGGTGACCCGCTCACCGCCGAGGTCGCCCACCAGCACGGTCTGGTCAACCGCGTCACCGAGCCCGGTGAGGCACTCACCGTGGCAAAGGAACTCGCCGCCCGCGTCGCGGCGAACGGCCCCCTCGCCGTCAAGGCCACCAAGCAGGTCGTCGCGATGGCCGCCAACTACACCGACCCCGATGCCTCCTTCGTCGCGCAGCGCAAGTTCATCGACCCGGTCTTCGCGTCGGCCGACGCCAAGGAAGGCGCTCGGGCGTTCGCCGAGAAGCGCGCACCGGTCTGGAAGGGCGAGTAGGAATGTCGGACGTGCTGGTCGCGCAGGACGGCTCGGTCGCCACGATCACGCTGAGTCGACCGGAGCGCAAGAACGCGATGACGCTCGATGCATGGCGATCGTTGCGTGAGACGTTCGGTGCGCTCCAGCACGACGACTCCGTCCGCGCGTGATCCTCACCGGCGCCGGTGGCGACTTCTGCACCGGCGCGACATGGAACGGCGCGACTCCACCCATCCCCTCGACCGCATGCGGGAGATCAACGCGACGGCGCTCGCCGTCGCCGAGTTCTCCAAACCGCTGGTCGCGCAGGTCGAGGGGTATGCGGTGGGCGCCGGATGGAACATGGCGCTGCTGTGCGACGTGGTCGTCGCCTCCCGGACGGCGAAGTTCAGCCAGATCTTCGCGCGGCGCGGACTGTCGGTCGACTTCGGCGGATCGTGGATCCTGCCGCGCCTCGTCGGATTGCACCAGGCGAAGCGTCTGGTCATGCTCGCCGACATCGTGAGCGCCGAGGAAGCGTACGGCCTCGGGCTGGTGACCGAGCTCGTCGAGCCCGACGCCCTCGCCGGTCGCGCCGCCGAACGGCCGCGCGACTGGCCGCCGCCCCACCGGTCGCGGTGAGCATGTCGGCGCGGATGCTCGAGCAGGTTCGTCGCTCACGCTCCGCGAGGCACTCGAGAACGAGGCGCGTTCGCAGGCGGTCAATCACGCCACCGACGCGCCCGACGCGATGCGCGCCTTCGTCGAGAAACGCGAGCCGTCGTTCACCGGCGGATGGCAGGTACCACGCCCGGTCGACACCCCTTCCTGACGGTTACGTGCGGGACGATTCGGGGCGTCACCTACGATAATCGGGTGGACCTGCACCTCGTGACCTATTTCGTGGCCGTCGTCGACCACGGCGGAATCACGAAAGCTGCTCAGGCACTCTATATTTCGCAGCCATCGTTATCGCAGGCCATCCGCACCCTCGAACGACGGCTCGGCACGACCCTGTTCGACCGCACCGGCCGACGGCTCACCCTCACCGAGGACGGTCGTGTCCTCGAGGTCGCCGCGCGCCGCATCCTGGCCGACGTCGAGCGGGCGAAACAGAAGGTCGCGGCGGTGCGCGACCTCGAGGCCGGTCGCGTCGAGATCGTCACCTTCGCGACGTTCTCGATCCACCCCGTCATCGAGTTCGTCCAGCGCTTCCGTCAGCGCTACCCCAACCTGACCGTGCGGGTGAACGACGCCGAAGGGCCTCCCGGGGTCCACGCGGCGCTGCGCCGCGGCGAGGCGGAGATCGGCATCACCGACCTGTCGGTCGAGCACGCCGGCATGATCACCGTCCCGGTCCTCGAGCAGGAGATGGTGCTCGCCCTGCATCCCGACCTCGCCGCCGACGTGCCCGACCCGGTCACCCGGGCCCAGGTCCGCGACTTCCCGCTGGTCCTCGACCTCGGCTCCCGGGCAAGCGCCGCGCGCACCGGTGAGCTGCTCGGCGAGCAGAACGTCGTCGTCGACTGCGCCAACCAGGCCGCCCTGTGGCAGTTCGTCGAGCGCGGCACCGCCGGGACGGTCGTTCCGCGTCGCGTCGCGAGAAGCAGATCCCCGGTGCGGTCATCCGGCCGCTGGACCCGCCGTTCCGGCGTCCCGTCGGGTTGGTGATGCGCCCCGGCGATCTGTCCCCCGCTGCCGCCGCATTCGTGGCGACCACCACCGGCACCTCCTGGGAAGCGTGACGACATGGAGTTCCGTCAGGTCGAATACTTCCTCGCCGTCGTGGAGAACGACGGCATCAACGGCGCGGCCGCCGAGCTCGGCGTCGCCCACACCGTCTCCCAGGCCCTGCGCAGCCTCGAGC
>LATQ01000519.1 GCA_001017865.1 Rhodococcus sp. IITR03 | reverse complement strand
GGCTCGCGGTCGGCGGCGCGTCGTGGGATCCGGTCGCGCCGACCGCCGGGAGTGCGCGACGACGCACAGCTCGCAACGAGAACGCGCTTTCTCACTGGTACTCCTTCAACCGGGGCCGGAGGCCGACCCACACGCCGACCAGCGCCACCGTCAGCAGCACCACGGACATCGGTGCGAGGCCGGCGAGGGTGCGGGAGGCGCGGAACTCGTTGTCGCGCAGTTCGGTGCGGGTGTCGTCGATTCCTTCCGTCAGAGCGGCATCGAGAGCGACGAACCGCGCGGTGGACTCACCGGGACCTGCGCCGACCGCGAGGACCGAGGCCGCTGCGTAGTCGCCGCGGACGAGGGCGTCGACCATGCGTGCATGCGAGTTGATCCAGGCCTCGTGCGCCGACCGGGCGGTCTCCACCGCCTCGGCGCCGGCCTCGAGGGCGGAATCGCGAGCGTACTCGTCGAGGATGTCGCCGAGTCGCGACATGTTGGTCCCGAGGTGTCGTCGTACGCGCCGGTCGTGTCGCGCCGGGCGATCAGCAGGGTCTCGGCGGTACGCGACTGCTGGGCGAGGATCCGTCCCTCGGTGAGATCGGCGAGCGGTGCCGCACCGCGCTCGATGGCGCGTTCGGTGGCACTCGACGAGGCCAGGCCGGCGACGAGCAACCAGCACAGCAGCGCACCGGTCGCGCCGATCGCGACGAGGATTCCGGGATTGAGGGTGCGACGAGAGCGGCGGCTCACGACGACGTGCGCCACGCACAGGGCAGCGACCGTGACGAGGAGCAGCCCGATCGCGAGCCAGGGTGGTCGCACCGCGTCGCGCTGGGTGTCCTCGACGGCGGCGACGCCGCGCGTGTGCAGTTCCTGCGCGGCGGGGAGCAGTTCGGTCTGCATCAGGTGCGAGGCCTCGCCGAGATATGCGGCGCCCACCGGATGCCCGGTGCGGTTGTTGGTGCGAGCCGTCTCGATGAGGCCCGTGTAGACGGGCAGCAGCCGCCCGATCTCCGTCAGATTGTGTGCGGTCTCGCGGTCGGCGTCGGTCAGTCCGGTCGCCGCGATGACGAGATATTCCGCGGCTTCGTCGGTCGCCTGGATGTAGCGACTGCGCACCGCCTCCGGTTCGAGTCCGCCCGAGATGAAGCCCGTCACGGCGGCGGCGTCGGCCACCGACAGCGCGCTGTAGAGATTCTGGGCCGCGCTGGCCAGCGGCTCGATGGACGCGAGGAGACGATCGTGGGTGGCCTGCCTGCCGGACACCATCGTTGCGGAGACCGCTGCCGAGGCGACGAGCAGCACGGTGAGCACCACCCCCAGGACCACCAACCGGACCGGCGTGGATCGCAGCAGGGCACGGGCGTCGTCGAACCGGGCGTCCGGAGTGTCCGTATCGGCGTCGTCGCGGATGTGGCTCTCGACAGGAGCGAAGGGAGGGGTGATCCGTACGTCCACCGGGCACTCCCTTCCTCGTGTCGAGCGGTCTGAGGGGAGCATATAAGCAGCCCGGCGGTATTGTTGCCGTCCACGGACGGCGGGGATCCGGTACCGGGCACAGGCCCGGACGAGGGCGGGTCGGAGAGGCGGACGCAATGCGTGGAGACGGTGACGGCTGGGCGGTCGGACCGGACGGTGAGAAGCGCTGGGGACGACACGGTGCCGCAGGTCTGCTGCTGCGCGCTCCGCTCGCGGACGGTCGCCCCGCGGTTCTCCTGCAGCATCGGGCGGCCTGGTCGCACCAGGGTGGCACCTGGCACTTCCCGGTGGAGCCCGCGACTCGCACGAGAGCACCGTCGACGCCGCCGTGCGGGAGGCCCACGAGGAGGCCGGCATCGATGTCGCGGCCGTGACGGTGCGCGCCGAACGTGTCACCTCCGGTCTCGCGGGCGGATGGACCTACACCACCGTCGTCGCCGACGCCACCGAAACGCTCGTGACCAGCCTCAACCAGGAGAGCACCGAACTGCGCTGGGTGCCCGAACCGGAGGTTGAGGCGATGGCGCTGCACAGCGGCTTCGCCGAGGCGTGGCCGTCGCTGCGCACCTCACCGGTACGCATGCTGCTCGACACCGCGAACGTGCTCGGTGCGAGCGGCCCCACCGGATGGTGGCGCGACCGCCCCGGCGCCACCGAGCGCCCTGGCTCGCCGACCTCGCCGCGGTCCTGCCCCGCACGGTCGAATTTCCCGACGGGACGTTCGGTTGGGTCCCCCGCGTCGAAGCGGTCCTCGAAGGGCATGCCCGCGACGCGACGATCGACGACGTCCGGATCCCGGTGCACAGCGCGGACGCAGCGGCGACGACGAACTGGCCCGGCTGGCCTCCACCGCGACGGCCGTGGTGGATCCGGGGGTGACGGTCGTGGTCACCGCGGATCGCGGCCTGCGCGCGCGGTTGCCCGACGCACGATCGCGATGTCGCTCGCCGTGCTGGGCTGGCTGTAACGCTCCAGCCGGCA
>LATQ01000372.1 GCA_001017865.1 Rhodococcus sp. IITR03 | reverse complement strand
GGTGCGGGCGCGGACTCGGCCTGCGGCTGCGGACTGTGCCTGCGGAGCCGCCTCGCCCTGCGGTGCGGACTCGCCGCCGCCGACCGTCACGGAGATGCCACCTGTGAAGGGGCGACCGGACGCGTCGAAGATGTTCTCGTACTGCGCACCCGAGGCGTCCTGGCAGCCCCAGAAGACGTTGTAGGTGCCGTCGGTGATCGACTCCGGACCGGCCTGCGAGGGTGCGCCGTCCTTGATGTACAGCGCGCTCGAGGTGCTGGTGTTGGTCACCGAGAAGCTCGTGCCGGCGGGCTGCGCGTCGATGCGGCCCGACGGATCGGCCGTGTCGACGGTGCCCGGCTTCAGGACGTAGGTGACGCAGGTGACGCCGCGGTCGACGTCGGCACGCGTCAGATCGAAGTCGACGACGATGGCGCCGTTCTCCGCCTTCGCCGAGACGCTCGGACCCGCAGCCGACGAGACGCCCGGAACGACCAGGGCCAGCAGTGCGGCACCCGAGGCCGCGACGGCAGCCTTCTTCGCAACAGAATTCATCGATTTTCCTCCCCGTATTTCGATGTCGGCGACCGCTTTCGTGAACGGCACGCCGTCGACCGTGCCCGACGCGCGTAGAACGCGGGCACATATGCGAGAACGTTACCGCTAGATGTCGTTGCTGTCGCGACGAGGTGGGGAGTCGGCCCGGGCGACCCGATCCACATGCCCGAGATCACGATCCGGCTCCACGAGATCGCGCACCCGCTGCTTGAGTGTGGCGATCTCGGGAAAACCCTTGTCCTCCTTGCGGTCCCACACGACCGTGTCGTCGACGACGATGCGGAACACCCCACCGGTGCCGGGAACGAGCGCAACCTCGCCGAGCGCGGTACCGAAGGTGTTCAGCAATTCCTGCGCCATCCATCCGGCGCGCAGCAACCATTTGCACTGTGTGCAGTAGGTGATCGCGACGCGCGGAGCCTGCTCGGTCATGAGCGACAGGATATCTCCGCCGGAGATGGATGAAGCCCCGGCAATCGTGGTGGTGGATCGGCCGGGGCTTCTGCACGGACCGGTGATGGGGGGTAACCGACCGTGCGGCCGTCCTCACATGGGGGGACAGGAGGACGACGCGGAACCGAGTCTAGACACGAGAAATTGTTACTCGCGAGTATCGCGCAGGCGGACGTCCGGCGTGTCAGGAAGCGACGGGAGGGTTCGCAGAATCACGCTGCTCCCGTTGCATCTCGACAAGTTGCTCCTCCCTTTCCGAGACGAACAGGAACCGACCGACCGCGAGCGCGCCGAGAGCCGAGAGGCCCAACCACGCCGCCAGCGCCGATGCGATCCACACCCACATGGCTCACAGTGTGCGCGAATCCGCCGAGAACACCAAACATCGGAGATCACAACATGGTTGCAAAAGCAATACTCGAGGACGCCTCACAATGTGACGCCCGTCGCCCACAACGCGTTCACCGTGGCCCGCCGACAAGCATCGGCACGACCTTCTCGGCACCTACCCTCCTGGTTCGCCCGACTCGGGGTCATCGGCCATAATCGAGGCCGGTCCGCGTTCCGTTACAACAGCGCAACATCACACCGAATTGTCGCCGCGTCTGCAATATTCTCGTGATCGGACGCAATACGCTGCTCGAGTGACATACCTCCGAACCGGTCGCCGTTCCCGTCGCACCCTCCTGCTGGCTCTTGCCACCTCGATGACGTTGTGTGCGAACCCGATTACCGCCGCAGCGCAGGATCTCGAGTCGACGGAACCGACGCCTCCGGGCGAGGTCGCATTCCCGACCCGCAATCTCGGACTCGGGCCGAACATCGAATTCCGCGGCAATTCCGATGTCGTCACGCTCACTTTTCCGGTCCCTGCCGGAAATACCCCCGCGTTCCTCGACACCACCGCCGAACTGCCCACGAACGTCGCGCGGGGATGGATCGACGTCACCTCGGACGGGCGTCTGCTCACACGCGTGGAACTGCCGCCCGGTGGCGATATCGTGCCGCTGTCGATCCCGCTCGCCGGCGCGAAGGTCGAGAACGACGCCTCGGTGATCTCGCTCGATCTGCACCTGGTCGCCGTCGACAACATCTGCCCCGACGACTGGACGCTGGGTTCGGTACGTCTGCGCGACGGTGTGGTCCGGTACGCGGGCACACCCGCGGCGCCGCAGGCGGTCGCCGACTACCTCCCGCCGGTCCTCGACCGCCTCGAGTTGTACCTGGCCGAGGATCCCACGGACGCCGAAGCGAGCGTCGTCCTCGACCTCGCAGCGACCGTGGGCGCCCGGTATTCCGGGCGGCAGGTGCCCGTGGACGTACGTGAACTCCCGGCGAACGGCGTACCCCCGGCAGCCGACACCCCGTTCGTCCGGCAGATCGTCGTCAGCGAGGGCGACCAGACGGGTGCGGAGGTCGTGCCGGTGCCCGACGGGCCGCCCGCCCTGTACATCCGCGGCGACGCGGAGACGCTCCTCGACCAGGGGCGCCTGATCACCAGCGCCCTGTCCGGCTTCGCCGTCGGCTCCGACGTCGCCGTCGGCGCGTTCGAGACCCGGCCCATCCTCCCGTCCGACTCGGCCACCCTGTACGACCTGCGGGTGTCCGACCTAGAGACGAGCGGCCTCGGGATCGCCGACGTGCACCTCTTCCTCGACCAGACCGAATTCGGGCGGCCGGTGCGCGATGTGAGCATCGACTGCAGGGCTCCTACACCCCGCTCCCCGCCATCCAGGGCGGGTCGATCACCGTCTCCGCCGGCGACGTCACGCTCGATTCGTGGGCGGCCGACGCGAGCGGTGTCATCGACCGTGTCGTCACGGTTCCGAACTCGGCCCTCGGGCGGCTCACCGACATCAGCGTCGAACTCCGTACCACCGGTGCCCAGGAGCCGTGCGGTCTCCAGCAACCCGTCACCCTCCGTATCGACGGTGACAGTCGTGTCTTCAGCACGCTCGCGGATCCGCCACTCCCCGCCGGCTTCCCGTCGCTGCCCCAGACTCTGATGCCGAGGGTCGACGTCGCGACCTCCGATCGCAGCCTCGTCGACGTCTCCCGCGCCGTCGAACTCGTCGCCGGACTCCAGTCACTCACCAGCCGTCCGCTCGACCCCGAATGGGTGACGATCGACGACGCACTCGCCTCGTCGGGACCGGCAGTGATCGTGGACGCGAACGGTCTCCTCCCGAAGGTCTGCAGTCGCAGCTGCCGCTCGTCCGCACCGAGGACCGCCGGTTCGAGGTCCGCAACGCCGAGGGCGAGAGCACCAGCCTCACCTTCGGCACCGAGGTGAACTTCGCCTCGCTGCAGGTCGTGCGGGACGACGGACGCACCGTGCTGGTCGCCACGTCGACCGCTGCTCCCGAGGAACTCGATCGGACGCTCGACTGGCTCTCCACCGAGCCCGATCGCTGGTTCGAACTCGAGGGCAACGTGCTGTTCACCGCTCCCGACCGCGATCCGATCTCGCTCATCGATCCCCGGCCCCAGGACGACGATCTCGACGCACCGTCATCGGGATCGGACAGCACGGTGACCGCGGTGGTCGTCGCGGGTGTCGTCCTGCTCGTCGTCGGCGCGGCGGGCGCCGCGGTGTGGTCGCGTACCCGGCACCGTCCGCAGTCGCGGTGAACACCATGACCGCGACAGTGGAGCAACCGTCGTTCACCGAGCGGTTCTTCACGAACGCGATGCTGCACACCACCAATCGGTGGATCGTGATCGTCGCTGCGACCGTGATCGCCTTCCACTCCACCTGGCTGCAGTTGATCGACGAGATCCGCACGGGAACCACCGGCGGCTACGTCCTCATCGTGCCACCGCTCGTTGCGATCGTCGCGATCGGCATCACGCGGCAGCGGAAGAACGAACTGCCGATCCACGACCGGCAGACCGACATCATCACATCGGTGCTCCTGCTGCTGATCGCGCTCGCGATCAAGGGGCTGCTGATGCCGCGCTACGCGACGAACTATCAGGTGATGCATCTGGACGTGCTCGCCGCGTGGGTGTTCGTGTGCGGGGCGTGCGTGGCGATGTTCGGTCTGCGCGTGACCTCGGCGTACTGGCAGGCCTGGGCGATGCTCTTCCTGAGCTCACCCGTGCTCTACCGGATCGTGCTCGTCGAGTTCGGGGGTACGAAGCTTGCCGCGGGACAGGTCACGCTCGTCCTCGCCGCCACAGCCATCGGACTCGCGACGCGGCGCACCCGGGCCCGCGGATTCTTCTACGGGTCCGCGACATTCGTGACCGGCCTGATGGTGCTCATCCTGATCGACCAGCGATGGCCGGACGCGCCCATCGCCGTGTCCCAGTACGTGCCGACGGTGATCGCGACGGTGATCGTCGGGGCGGGAGCTATCTGTGGACCTACCGCGGGCTCGCCCCGCGCACGCTGCCACCGAATCCGGTGTCGATTCCCCAAGCCGCGCGAGGAGCCCTGTGCATTGTGGTGGCCGCGCTGCTCGCGGCGCTCGTGCCACTGCCCGACCAGCGGCTGACCCCCGTGTCGGAAGGGCCGCCCTATTCGGGCACCGCCACGCAGATCGTCCGGCCGGGTGGGTGCAGTTGTCGTCCGTCGACTACGACTGGCCCCGCGCCTACTTCCGACAGGGATCGGTGCTGCGCCGCCAGATGATCCGTGCGGAGGAACCGAATCCCGATTGGGACCGTCTGCTGCGTCCGCGCACCGTCGCGGTGCAGACCCTGCAGGTGCGCAGCCCGAACGCATTCGCGGTCTACCCCACCGAGTCGATGTACGAACTCGGCAGGTCGCGCGTGAGCCCCAAGGAATACGTCGACCTGGGGCGCGGGGTGACCGCCGAGTACTTCACCGTCGTCGACGACAACCTGCTCCTGACATGGAGCCTGCTCAGCTTCGTATGGACCCGCAGCGACACCGTCGCCCAGCGGGTGAGCCTGCTGACGGTGGACAACCACGAACTGGACGCGCCGTTCCCGCAGCCCGAGCCGAACTCCGTCGCCAACGTCCGCACGCTGCTGCGGGTGTTGCTGCGCGGTAACGGCACCGTCGAGGACACCGAACCCGAGTACAAGGACCGTTCCATGCTGATCGATGTGGGTCGCGAACTCGTGGAGGCACAATGGCAGGGCGAGTGAACGTCGGCTCCGGACACGATGTTCCGCCCGAGGGCACCGCGGAGTTCGACGCCTACCGGACCGCAGCCCTCCACGAGGCGGTGCACGGACTCCGCGAACGCAGCCCCGTCTCGTCGGCGTCGGTCGCGTTCGTGCCTTGGCAGAAATATCTCGGATTCGCGCTCGCCGCGGCTTTCGTGCTCGCGCTCGTCGTGGCGACGAAACCGACCCTGATCGTCTTCACCGTGCTGTGCACCTTCGGTACATCGCGACCCTCGCCGACCGGCTGCTGCTGTTCACCCGCGGCATGGCGCGCGACGCGCAGTTCATCGTCGACGACGAGGAAGCACTCGCCCTCACCGACGACCGGCTACCGCCGTACACGGTGCTCGTGCCCGCCTACAACGAACCCGAGGTGGTCGGCGACCTGCTCGCCGCGATGGCCGCGCTCGACTATCCGGCCGACAAGCTCCAGGTGCTGTTGCTGCTCGAGGAGGACGACACCGTCACGATCGAGGCCGCGGAGAAGGCCGGGCTCGGTGAGAGCGTCGAGATCCTGCTCGTCCCGGCCGCCGACCCGCGCACGAAACCGAAGGCGTGCAACTACGGTCTGCACTTCACGACCGGTGAGATCGTCACGATCTTCGACGCCGAGGATCTGCCCGAGCCGTTGCAGCTGCGCCGGGTGGTCGTCGTCTTCGACCGTCTCGGCGACGACGTGGCGTGTGTGCAGGCGAAACTGGCCTTCCACAACGGAACCCAGAATCTGCTGACCGGCTGGTTCACCGCCGACTACGCACTGTGGTTCAACTTCATCCTGCCCGGACTGATGAAGTCGCACTCGCCGATCCCGCTGGGAGGCACGTCGAACCACATCCGCCGGTCGGTGTTCGACGAGATCGGCGCGTGGGATCCGTACAACGTCACCGAGGATGCCGATCTCGGCGTGCGGATCGCCGAATCCGGTTATTCCACCGCGGTTCTCGACTCGACCACGCTTGAGGAGGCGAACAGTGATCCGATCAATTGGGTGCGGCAGCGATCCCGTTGGTACAAGGGTTATCTGCAGACCTGGCTGGTCCACATGCGTCGGCCCGTCCGGTTGTGGCGGGTGATCGGCACCGCGGGGATGCTGCGGTTCACGACCCTGCTGGCAGGCACGCCGATCATCGCGTGCCTGAACATGGTGTTCTGGATGACGACGCTGGCGTGGCTGCTCGGCCAGGCGGAACTGATCGAGGAGATCTTCCCCTGGTACGCCTACTTCCCCGCGCTGATCTCACTCGTGTTCGGCAACGTCGCCGTGATGTACATGAACTTCGTGGCGTGCCGCGAGACGGGACACGCGAACCTGTGGTGGCCGTGCCTGACCGTGCCGTTCTACTGGGTCCTCATGTCGATCGCGGCGATCAAGGGCACCTACCAGCTCATCCGTAATCCTTCCTACTGGGAGAAGACCTTCCACGGGTTGTCGTCGTGAGGGCCCGCAGCACGTGGGTGTTCTGGACCGCCTGCCTGATCCATCTGATGGTGGGACTGTGGCTCGCGCTGGACGTGCAGTACTACCAGGGTGATTCGCTCAGCCGGGTGAGCGCTGCGCGGTCGGTGCTACTCAGCCGCGACCCGCACCTCGCCGCCATCGGCTTCGTGTTCACGCCGCTCACCGCACTCGTCCAGGTGCCGCTCACGGGACTGTCGGCGTGGTTCCCGGGGCTGTCGGCCTATGCGGTCACGGCGGTGCTCGTGTCGGCGCCGTTCATGGCCGGCGCGGCGGTGCAGATCCACCGCATCGCGTGCGACCGCGGCTGCCGCCGTGGTTCGTGTGGACGGTGACGGCGGTGTTCGCCTGAACCCGATGATCGTCTACTACGGCGCGAACGGGATGAGCGAGGCGCCGTTCCTGTTCGCGTTGTGCTGGGCCACACGTCGTCTGATCCGCTGGTGCAGCACCGACGACATCCACGACCTGGCACTGGCCGGAATCGCCCTCGCGCTGGCGTATCTCGCGCGGTACGACGCGCTGGCCGTCGGTGGGGCGGTGACGGTCTTCGTCGCGCTGCTCGTCCGGTACCGGTCGCGTCGCTACGCTCCCGGCTCGGGATGGCAGCCGGCGATCATGGACGCGATCCTCGTCGCCGCTCCCCTCATACTGGCCTTCGTCGCGTTCGTCGTGACGAGCTGGCTCGTCACCGGTGAATGGCTCGCGCAGTTCACCTCGGCCTACGGCAACGCCGCCATCCTCGAGCAGAGCGGTGGCGGCTCGTCGGGCGGACTCGGTGCGATCGCCTTCTCGCTCGCCGAGACCGTCGTGCTCGGACCGGCGCTTCCGCTGCTGATCCCGGTCGTGGCGGTGCTCGCGTGGCGGCGACGCGACCTCGAACCGCTCGTGCCGTTCGTCGTCTTCGGCGCGGTCCTGGGATTCGCCGCGCTGTCCTATGCGCGCGGAATGACCTTCCCGTTCCTGCGCTTCTACATCTGCGCGATCCCGCTGCTCGCGGTATGGGTCGTGCAGCTGGCACCGCGACGCGGACTGCTCACGGCACGACGTCCCGGACCGCACGCCGTTCCGAGGACGGAGGACCGCAGCGGCGCGGCACCGTTGGGTGCGGTGCTCCTCGTGTGCAGTCTGCCCGTCACGTTCGTCGCGATGGGCTCGCCTACCCTGTCGCAGGAACAGCACGCGCTGCGCACGGTCCTGTTTCCGGACAACGACGATCCGTCCGAGGTACGTGAGCAGCAGCGACGGGTGATCGCGGCGTTCTCCACCGAACGACGCATCGCCGAATATCTCGACGCGATGGACCTGCCGCCGGGCTCGGTGCTGATGGACACGGTCTACGGGTTCGCGATCTACTCGGCCACCGAACGCCCCGAGACGTTCGTCATCCCTTCGGACTCCGACTTCACCGCCGTACTCAACCGTCCCTCCGCCTCCGGGGTCGAGTACATCCTGACCGTCCCCAACGAGGGCCGGGGAACATCGGATGCCGTCAACCGCCGTTACCCCACCATCTACGAGACCGGCAGCGACATCGCGGTGCTCGAACTGGAGATCCCCAACGACGGTGCCGACCAGCCCGATTGGCGCCTCTTCCGGGTACTCGACCGTGCTTCAGCCTGAGTGGTGGTGGCGCCGTAGGACGTAGTGGACCGGGTCGTCCGGGCCGATGTCGTAGGTGCACTCGTCCGGCCGCGGATCAGGGACGAACGACCACATCAGTGCGCCGTCGGCCCCGAGTTCGCGGTACTGCGTGAGCGTGCGGTCGACGATGTCGGCACGCTCGTTCACCCCACGGCACGAACCGGCCCGGACACCGAGTTCGGCGACGAGCATCGGCTTCGACAACCCGTCGAGCCGCTGCTCGAGGAACTGCGCGTCGTCGTAGTCGTGGTACTGCACCACGTCGAGTTGCTCGGCGCCGGCGATGGTCGTGAAATCGTCACCGGCCGAACCGCACTGGTCGCCTCCGATGGTCCCGACGGTGACGAGCCGGTCCGGGTCGTGCTCACGGACGATGGCGCCTGCTTCGTCTATCCAATCGCGGAGCAGCCGGGCACCGCCGGGCAGGCACTCGCGTCGTTCGAGGGTGCACTCGTCGTCGGTGCAGGTCGCGGTCTCGGGTTCGCCGATCAACTCCCACATCGCCACCACCGACGACGACCCCCACCGTTCGACGGCCGTCGCGACCCAATCGTCGTAGGCGAGCACATGACCCGGCAGCGGGTCGCGCCAACCGGTGTCGTACCAGTCCGCCTGCTTGTATCCGCCCGCGTCGCAATCGCTGTCCTGCGGGGCGAGAACCGGGATCAGGTACACCCTGTGCCGCTCGGCGGCGTCGAAGACGGCATCGAGCGCGGTGAAGTCGAGCGTGCCGCCGATCCGGTGCACGGCGTGGGACTGGAAGGCGTCGAAACGCACCACCGAGCGCGGTGCCAGTGCGCCGAAGAACTCGTCGAGATCCACCTCGCACCGCATCCGTGGTTGACCTCCCAGCGGGTGCCGAGCTGGTAGGCGTTGAGCCCGGCGGGCCACCACGGCCGGTCGTCGAGAACGAAACGGTCGCCGTCGGCGCGGACCATCGGGAGATCCTCGGGAGGCGAGGGGCGCGACGAAGTGTCCTGCGCACAGGCCGCGAGCAGGAGGAGCAAAATGGTGGCGACCGCAGCGACGCGCACGTCCAGAGATTAACCGCCACGGAGCCGTGTACGCAGGCACCCGGGACATCGGGTCGTCAGAGGTTGTCGAGCGTCCGGATGATCCGGCGCATGTCCTTGCTCTCGGTGTTGTGGACGAGGCCGACGAGGGCCGCCGTCAGCGGGTCGGGGCGTGCGATGACCCTGCCGAGCACGGCGACGTTCCGGTCGAGGACGTCTATCGCGGCGGGGCGCAGGTTCGCATCCATCTGCGACAGCATCTCGGCCCACACCCATGCGGTCTCCCGCGCGCGGTCGAAGGCGAAGTCGAGGACCGGATGCACCGCGCCGACCGGTTCGAGGATCTTGATCAGGGCGAGAACGACTCGATGGCGTCGCGCACCTTCGGCATCACCCCCGCGATGATGTCGTTGATCTTGTCGTAGTCGGTGCGGAAGGCGTCCAGTTCGTCACCCGACAGGTTCTCACCCACGACGACGGCGAGATCGAGATTGATGTGCGCGTTGATCCCCAGCAGCAGGTGTTGCAGCACGATCAACCGGTCGTGCTCCGCGGCGTCGAACGCGATCTGCCACGCTCTGGTCGGTGCGGTCGCTTCGTAGGCTTCGAAATAGCGGTTCGCGAACAGGGTGTCGATGCGGTTCATGCGATCCTTGTCCGCGAAGACGCCGGCCTTCACCGCCAAGGTCATCTGCCGATAGACGGCCGCGAAGCATCCCCGCGGATCACCGCGCTTCGCGGTCTCGTCGACGATGCCGTCGAGGATCCCGAGCACCTCGTCGAGGTCATTCGCATGCAGCGCCACGGTCCCCTCCTCCGTGCGGATGAGGATCATTGTGGACCCGCAGCTGCCGTCCCGGAAAGCATCGCGGGACGGGAAGAACTAACTGGGACGCGCGTCGGGGTGCTTGTGCACGAAGTTCAGGTACGCCTTCGAC
The DNA here is from genome assembly GCA_001017865.1 of Rhodococcus sp. IITR03. The sequence goes on along the minus strand of LATQ01000372.1, from coordinate 8,711 downwards.
GGCGTAGGCCCGCGCTGGCCCTGGTACTTGGACCCGACCTTCGCGCTGCCGTAGGGGTGCTCGGCGGGGCTCGTCAGCCGGAACAGGCACAGCTGACCGATCTTCATGCCGGGCCACAGCGTGATCGGCAGGTTCGCGACGTTGGACAGCTCGAGGGTGATGTGCCCGTCGAAGCCCGGGTCGATGAACCCGGCCGTCGAGTGCGTGAGCAGACCGAGCCGGCCCAGCGACGACTTGCCTTCGAGGCGACCGGCGAGATCGGCCGGCAGGGTGCACCGCTCCATCGTCGACCCGAGCACGAACTCGCCGGGATGCAGCACGAACGGCTCACCCTCGGCACCTGCACCAGCGACGTCAGTTCGTCCTGCTGCTTCGCCGGGTCGATGTGCGTGTAGCGCGTGTTGTTGAAGACGCGGAACAGGCTGTCGAGTTTGACGTCGACACTCGAGGGCTGCACGAGCTCCGGATCGAACGGGTCGATGCCCAGATGCCCGGAGGCGATCTGAGCGCGGATATCGCGATCGGAGAGCAGCACGAGTAGAGGTTAACAATCTCCCGTCGCGGGTTTCTACGTGGCCGAGTCGCGCCGCAGTTGGGCCGACATCGTGAGCAGCAGTTCGGTGCACTCCTCGACGACGTCGTCGTGACTCAGCGGCACGGTGCCGTCGAGCCAGGCCGTCAACGCCTGGGCGAGTCCGCCGACGACGTAGTGCGCCGCGAGATCGAGCCGGGGGCTCGGGGTGATGGCGTAGATGTTCTCGGCCTGAGCGGTGACCAGACCGGCGAACATGCGGGTCGAGTCGAGGCGCCGCTTCGCGAGCTGCGTGTTGGCCTGGCTGACGGAGAACAGCATGCGGCCGAGCCGCGGATCCTCGTCGATCTCGCGGACGATGTTCTCGACGCAGGCCCGCACGATCGCGCGGTCGTTGTCGGCGGGTGCCGAGGTCACAGCGGCGAGCGTGCTCTCGGCGATGCGCTGGACGACGTGGTCGTAGACGGCACCGGTGAGCTCGTCGCGGTCGGCGAAGCTCTCGTAGAAGTAGCGCGATGCCAGACCGGCGCGCTTGCAGACACCGCGCACCGACAGCGTGGCTTCCCCGTCGGCAGCTCCGAGGAGATCGAGACCGGCCTCGATCAGCTGCGCTCGCCGATCGGCCTGTCGTTCCTCGCCTGCGCGTCCACCGTAGAGCCGTCCAGTTGCCATGCCCCTATCTTCGCAGCGTCCGGTCTCCGTTCCGCGCAACCTCCGGTCTTTACCGTCGGCGCGCATCTGAGTACAGTCGTGGTCACTTCGAACGATGGAGGGAATTCCGATGACGACGACCGTCGACAAGCCCGTCGGCCTGGACGACACGATGGACGGGCTCGGCCTGGCCGCCGGAGCAGCGAACATCATCATGCAGCTGTCGTGGCCCGGCGTCGGCTACGGCGTCTACGAATCCCGCGTGGAGTCGGGACGGCTGTTCGACCACCCGATCAAGCGCACCCGCACCACCCTCACCTACCTGGCCGTCGCGGCGCGGGGCACCGACGACGAGAAGCGCTTGTTCCGTCGCGGCGTCAACAAGGCGCACGCGCAGGTCCGTTCCACCGAGTCGAGCCCGGTCGAGTACAACGCGATGGATCCGGAACTGCAGCTGTGGGTGGCGTCGTGCATCTACCGCGGATTCGAGGACGTGCACCGCGCGCTGTACGGGCCGATCCCCGACGACGCGATCGAGTACTTCTATCAGAACGGCGCGACCTTCGGTACGACGCTGCAGGTGCCACAGCACATGTGGCCGAAGGACCGGGCGGCGTTCGAGCAGTACTGGGAGGACAACCTCCACAAGGTGAAGATCGACGACACGATCCGCGAGCACCTGCTGTCGATCGCCCGGATCGAGTTCCTGCCCCAGCCCGTCCCGGCCCTGTTCGGCAAGCTCAATCTCTTCTTCACCGCCGGCTTCCTGCCGCAGCTGTTCCGCGAGCAGATGTTGCTGCCGTGGACGCCGCGCGACCAGCGTCGCTTCGACCGCGTCATGCGAGCTCTGGGTGTGGTGAACAAGAGGCTGCCGGTCGCGGTGCGGGAGCTGCCCTACCGCGTGCTGCTGGCCGACATGCGGTGGCGGATCCGGACGGGCCGATCCCTGGTCTAGGGGTCCCGCGATCGACCCGGAGAGTCTGCTACAGTTTGCTCCGAAAGCTCGGGCCGGAGTCGGTGAGAATCGGCAAAAGCCAGCGTGCCGATGTAGTTCAATGGTAGAACATCAGCTTCCCAAGCTGAATACGCGGGTTCGATTCCCGTCATCGGCTCCAGCGAAAGCCCCGGCCAGATCGTTTTCTGGTCGGGGCTTTCGCCGTTCTTCGGGTCCCCGTACCTCCGTGGTACCTCCTCCAGCGCGCGGCGTGGCTGAGGTACGAAACTCAGCGCACCTACAGGGCGCGTTCCAGAATGGCCTCACAGAGTTCCCGGAACTGCTCCTCACTGTTCCTCGCGCGAGTTACCTGCCCCCCACGAACGACGTCGTCTGCCGTCAATTCAAAGATCGCCTTGCGCAACGTCTGCGCGTGGGGCACGAGACTGTGGAAGTTCTTCATATGCCCCACGCGCGCCCCGAACTCTGCTGCTGGGTCCGCGAGCGACCCTCCGCGCCCGTCACTCGTCCCCTTCAGTGGAGCGATCAGGCCCTCATCGATGCCGTCAGGCATCCGATCAATCCACGATGAGAATGCCGTGGTGGCCTCGCCTCGATAGATATTGAACTGCTGGGATACACAGCCCAACAGCTTCGGCAATCCAGCGGGAATGGCGAACCGGAGACGAGGAGCCATGCTCTTCGCCGTTCCCCACTGCTCGACCCACTGCGCCAAGCTCGCCCCTACACTGGGAAGAGCTCGGAGCGAGAAAAGGTCCGCTGCTAGCGGCACAATCAAGTAATCACTTGCTAACAGCACAGCGCGGTTCAAGGCCCCAACGTTCGGCCCAAGATCGACGAATGCGAAATCTGCATCCACAATCTCGCCCATTTCCTGGATTAGGCGATATGGCGCGCTGGTGACACGGAATCCGCGCTCGTTTCCTGCCAGAGCCTCGGTCCATGCGCCCGGCAAGATCGCCTCGAATTCAGACAAACGAATGTCGCCTGGCGCAAGCCATACTTTTCCGTCGCGAACATCAACCGCTTGGGGAACCTCAAGGTCCCCGGCGCCACTGACCAGTGGCGCAAACGCGTGGGCAACCGTCAATGCATCTTCGTCCGGGTCGTACAAAGCGTCGAGCCGCTCGTCAGAGATACTGATCGCAGTCAGGTTGGCCTGAGCGTCCAGATCCACCATGAGCACTCGCTTACCCAAGCGCGCCATCTCGATAGCGGTGTTGAAGAGCGTGGTGGTCTTACCGACGCCACCCTTGTGGTTGAAGTACGCGATCGTCTGCATGACGCTGATACTCCCAGACCTCAATCGTGAACAACAGTTCTCTCCTACGCGATGACTCAAGCCCGCCCCGAACGCCATCCGAACCACGTTCCCGCGTCCGCGACCGGGGGGCGAGAGCGGCCACTTTCACCGAGTGCGTCGATTGAATGCGCCCAAAGGGCTCGTAGGGAATGAGCGCATTGAAGATTCGGTGTCGGTGGAACCTGAGAGCTGCGCTCATGAATCTGGTGGTGTATGCGCTCTACACGTTGGCTCTCCTGTTCCAGCTTGCGGGTGCTGCGCTCGTGGTGATGGACGTGACGCAGTCTCAGCGGAACATGGACGCGTTCAAAGGGAAGCTGGACGAAGCCAAGGAAGCTAGGAGGAGCACCTCCGCCATTTAGAAATGCAGAACGGGCGCACGTACCCCGGCATCGGGGGTGGAGTCATTCGCGGGCCGAGCTTCCCTACCGCAACACGCGAGCTTTTCGCAGACCAGCTCGGCCCGCGTACACGGATCGAGCGGGAAGCCCTGACGGACTTTGTCAGCGCGCAGTACTCCATCAGCAAACGGCGGCGGTGGACCGGCGTGGGATTTCTCGTCTTCGGTACGGTCGCGGGCTACGCCGGGAGCATGCTCTCGGTCGCTTAGGTCGCACCAGCCCGATTGAGCGGCACCACGTTCCCGCCAGCCGCGACCGGCTGTCCCATTGCCCCCAGTGCGGCCATCGCATCGGCGTGGTCGTCGGCGAACAGGTGCGCGTAGACGCTGAGCGTGGTGGTGACCTTGGCGTGGCCCATGAACCGCGCGATCTCCAGCGGTGGGATGCCCGCAGCTACGCACAGACTGGCGTAGGTGTGCCGCAGCGCGTGAAACTTGAGCGCGGGCGGTAGCGCAACGCTGGGCGTGAACCGGTTAGCCCGTAGCACGGCAGGACGGTACACCGCTTTATAGAACGTCTGGTGACGGAGCAGGGCGTGCCAGTCCAGGCTCAGCCGCGCTTGGGCTTCGTCCACGGTGAGCGCGGCCAGTGCGTCCTCCGCTTGGGGGACGATGCGTTTACCGGTGGCGTCGGTGGCCTTCTTGCCGGTGGGCTTCTGCGCGACAAGGGTGCCAGCCGGGAACAGCGGTGCGGTGGGTTCATCGCGGCGGGGGTGCAGTGCCAGGTAATCGCGCAGCAGGTCCGCGGTCGCGGGCGTCAGCGGGACGCGACGCCGGCTCCCCCGCGTCTTCGGGGTGTCGTACACGAGCTGGCCGTCAATAGTGATGACGGTCCGCTCCACCCGCAGGGTTCCAGACTTTGGGCGCGCGTTGGGGTTCAGCGACCGCACGGGCAGATCTACGTCGCCCACCTGCAACCCCGCCAACTCAGCCGCGCGCAGGCCAGCCCACGCCGCCACGTGCACGTAGACGTTGTACGGCCAGGGCGTCGCCGCTGTGAGTGCCTGCACTTGCTCCGCTGTGAGAAACTGGTCCGGGTCGTCCACGACGCCGGGCGCTCCCCCGTTGGTGCTGTGCTCGCTGGGGAGCTTCACGTAGTCGGCTGGGTTGTCGGTGAGGCGTCCGTCCACCACGGCCTGCGCCAGCACCATCCTTACGACGAAGTACGCGTGACGAACCGTGGACGGCTTCTTGCCTGCGGCCACCATGCGCTGCACCCACTCGCTGATCTGCTGCCGGGTGATGGCGTTCAGCGGGTAGCCAGCGAACGTAGCCGCAATGGACAGCTCGCGTGCAGCGATGGGGCCGCGAGTCTTGGGGCGCAGTAGGTTCTCATACTCGGCGCGGGTGCGCGGCTTGAGGTCGTGCCGGGAAGCCAACCACTCTTCCGCCGCAGCACCGAACGTCATCGCTCCGGCGCGGTGGTCCCAGGCGGAGCCACGTCGCTGGGTGTAATCCACCTCGTTGGCGTAGGTCTCGGCGTCCTTCTTCGTGGTGAAGCCGCCCTTGCTGCGTTGCTTGCCGTCCGGTGTCCGGTACTTGACCACGTAGCGGGTCTGGCCGGTGCTGGTGGTGCGCTTCTGCACGTGGGCCATCGTCAGGCCACCGCCTTCTCTTCAGCCAGGCGGCGCAGCACACGCCGCACCGACGAGTAATGCCACGTATCGCCTCCAGTGGCAGTGGGGATACCTTCTTCGGTGAGGCGTGCGGCTATCGCCTTCGCCCCGAGTCCCTCTGAGCGCAGGATCTGGATGCGGCGCTGCGCGCTGGTGCTGACCAGCCCCGGCTCTCCCCGCTTCCGTTTGGTGTCCAGGGCCTCGCGGGTGCGGGTACCGATCTTGCGCCGTTCTTCAGCGGCCATCGCCAGGCGGATGTCCGCCGCGAAGCGCTGGCTGGGTTCACCGCTATCTGCACCTTCACAGTCCATCAGCCGCCAGCCGTAACGTTCGGCGCGCTTCATCAGTTGGGCGGCGTCCAGCTGGTCGCGGGTGACGCGGTCCAGCGCCCGCACCAACAACGCCTGAGCAACCCCGTTCTCCACTGCGGCGATGGCTACCTCACGCCCGTACATGGCGTCCGTCTTGGCCCCGCTGATTACGTCCGTCGTGACGGTGAGTAGCTCGTGCCCACGCTGGGAACACCACTGCTCCAACGATTCCCGCTGAGCCTCCAAGCCGAGGCCGCTCACACCCTGATCTTTGGTACTCACTCGCACGTACCCGATGACTCTCATACCCGTTGTCTCCCTTGCCGTTGGGGGGTGCATGGGGCGCGATGTTGCCTGCACCCCTGCACCCCACAACCTACCTCGAACGTATGTTCGATACCAGTGCGTAACAGCAGGTCAACGCCTCCGCTGGTTGACTTTTGCCGCGCCCCAGCCCGTGCCGCCCAGCAGCCCTACTGCTCCGATGTGGCGATGGCTGGGCGGGCGCAGCGGCCCTATGTGCGGCGGGTGCGGTGTGCGCGCCGGGGCGGTGGTGGCTGGTACGCCGGACGCGCTCCAGCGCGTCTTCATAGGGGATGAGGCCCAAGTCCACCACCTCGTCAGCCGGGGCGGGCGACTCAGCCTCGGGACGAAGGGAGCGGCTTCTTCCTCGGCCTCACGGCGGAGGTCGGCGGCGTCGGCACGCTGGAGGTCGCGCAGCTCCTCGTAGACCCAGCCCCAGTCCCGCTTCACCGGGCACCCCGTGTGAACGGCGTCCCGCTGGGCAGAGACGCACACATTCCGCCACCGCCAGCAACGAGTCAGCAACGGTCCCAGTTGAATTCGGTATCACGTACTCGGTTGCACTCGATCACTTTTGGCCCTCTCGTTGGATTCGCTTCCGATTGCTCTCCGGGAGCGCCACCGCTTCCGGCGTGATGACATTGGCCACCGCCACCATGACCTCTGCGTCGGTAAGCATCTTGCCCGCAAGCGAATACACCTTGGAGAGTCCACAAGGCTTCACGTCCAGTAGTCCCGCTTCCACGCACAGCTCCCGGCCCAGGTGGAAGAAAAACACTCGCTTATAGGGATTACGGTCCGTTGCCGAGACACCCGCGTGTTCGCTGATCGTCTTCACATTCGGCACCTTGCCCGCTGTAAGGCATTCCACCACGGCTCGGTACGCCAACACTGCGCCTTCCACCGCTCGTTCCTCACGGCGGCGGCCCCGTGTCCCGATCTCGGGAAACTCAACCGTTAGTTCCATGTCTTCTCTCCAAGCAATCTCGATAACGGTGAACGATTTCTGCGACTATTACGAGGCTTGAACCATGCCACATACAGCAGCCCCACCGGGCTATGCGCGGCACCGTGCCACCCCACCACCCCTGCGCCCCTAAAGGGGCGCGCATGGGTGGGTTGGGGGTGCCACGCACCCCATGCCGCATGGGTCCCGCATGGGTCGGCATGGGTTGCATGGGTACCCGGGTCAACACGTGTCTCGGTCACTTCGAACCGTCGTCCACGGCCGCTTTGAAGGACACTGCCCGCAACGGACGGGTTCGCCCACGCCGGATCTCGTCTGGCTTTCCGTTCGGCGTTCTCGTGATCTCAACCCATCCGCGCGCATGACAGCGGTCTAGGGCCTTAATGACTTTGCTGTCGCTCATCCCCTGAGCGGCGTCCTTGACGGGTTGCTTGGGCACCCACGCATCGTCGTCCTTCCCCTTGAGCAAGTCCCAGACGATGAGGGCGATCTTCAGGTCGTCGTTGATCTGTCGGTCGGTCTCAATACCCTTGCTGGCCTCGTCCACGTATAGCCGTCGGGCAACGGAGTCGTAGTCCAGCGTGACGGCCGGGATGTTGTCGATGCGACCGACTCCTGAGAGGTACCGCTTGTTATCGGGAGGGAACTCCCCCGCCTTACCCCCGTGCCGATACGACAGCACCACCTCAGGGTCGCCCTCAATGGCGCTTGATCCACGAGCGCGAGCGCGACCGTCGTCCGCGGAATGGCCCGCGTGATGAATGACGAAAGCCGCGGGCACCTCGGCTTCGGTCATAATCTCGCGCAGAGCCATCCACCAGGCGTTGACCTCTGTGGCTGAGTTCTCGTCGCCGCGAAAGATCTTGGAGAATGGGTCCAGAAGCCAGAGCTTCACCTTGTGTTCCCGGAGCCAATTCACCGCGTAGTCGCGCCAGACCGGCAACAAAAGGTCAACCGGGTAACCGCTCATGTGGAGAAAGGCCAACCGCTTAGCGTGCTGGTCGTCCAGGCCGCGTTCGATCATCCACCGCTCGTACGTACTTGCCGAGACTTCGGCATTCCACACACCCACCCCTGCATCCGCGGGAAAGTGAGTCGGGAAGCGGCCGAACAGGTCCTCTCCGTAGAGCACGGCCCGCACCACGTTCACACCGACGGTGGACTTACCCGTCTTGTTCTGGGCGCTGAGCAGGGTCACGCCTTCACCAATGACCAATCCCTCGACCAGCTGAGCCGGCTCGGGCAGAGGGGCTTCCAGCGCGTCCAGCATTGTCCGCGTGATCGGGATGCGCATGTCTCGGGATGCGCGGTTGCGTCGCGCCATCTCGTCGGCTTCAAGGTTCATCTCCCGCTGAATAGCCAACCTGACAATCTGCTGTTCGCGAGTGTCGGCTTCGGTCTTTAGCGGGTCACCGAATCCTCGTGAGACCAGTTCACGTGCAGCGGCTTCGTGGTCGTCGTCGTGATTCAAGAGCGCGTACGCGCCGAACTTGGTGTAGGTGGTCTCAGGGTCAAAATCCGTTGACGAGGTGAAGACGTAGAGCAAACCGCTCCCGTTGTAGTTCGTCGTCGCGCTCGTACCCGCAGACTTGCCCGGCCGAGTCCATCGGTCGGAATCTGTCGCGTACCGGGTCTGTTGGAGGGTCTCATCACACGGAAGGATGAGATCCATG
>LATQ01000517.1 GCA_001017865.1 Rhodococcus sp. IITR03 | reverse complement strand
GACGTCCGCTCCGAAGGCATCTCGGTCGGGCACCTTCGGGCGGATCGATCTCGAGCCGCACAGCGCCGTTGCCGGATCGACGTGCGCGAGTCGGTGGTCGTGCCCGCGGGCACTCACGCCGAACTGCGGCAGAACACCGTGCTCGGCGACATCTACATCGCTCTGCTCCCCCCGAAGGACGGCAGCGGCGCACCCTTACAGGACGGCGACACGATCCCGTTGCAGGACACGGATCCGGGTCCGCAGATCGAGGACATGCTCGAACGCATCGCGATGTTCGTCAACGGCGGAAGCCTGACCCGCCTGCAGGATTCGCTTGCGCGGCTGAACGACGTGCTGCCCGAGGACACGCAGGAGACCCGTGAGTTGTCAGCGGTCATCTCCAACGATCTGAGCGAGGCCGCCGCGAACATCGACCAGATCGATCGCATCGTCGTCGCGACGGAGGACCTGTCCCAGCGTCTCGATGCCGCACGCGACGACGTCGGGTTCCTGTTCTCCGACACCGCACGTCGGCGTCTCGACCGGGTGCCTTACTTCATGGAGGCCGTGCTCAACATCGTCATCGACGTGAACACCATGGTCACGGGCCTGGAATGGTTGATCCCCCGCCTCCCGCACATCAACGACAACCTCGAGATCCTCACTCCGCTGCTGCGCGAACCGTCGCCGAACGCCACCGAACTGCGCGGCAACGCAGCAGAACTCGTGGAGCTCGTCGACGAGAAGCTCGTCCCCTTCCTGCTCGAACCCGGCATCGACATCCGTGAGGTGACCATCGCCGGTAACGAGGGGAGTCCGGCGGCCGACGGACTGGTTCTCCTGCGCATGATCGGAGCGATCCCGTGACCCGAATTCCGGCCTGGATGTCCGCACTCGCCCTGGCCCTCGTGATGATCCTGGGAACCTGGTATCTCGTCGTCGGTGTGCTGCAGATCGATCCGACCCAGCGCCGCGTGCACGCCGTGGTGGACATGCGCGACGCGGCAGGACTGCGCACCGGATCGAGCGTCGTCTACCGCGGGGTGAACATCGGACGGGTCGACGGCATGGAAAACCTCGACGGTTTCGTCCGCATGAACATCTCTTACGAAGCCGAACACCGCATCCCCGTCGACAGCACCATGCGCGTCGAGAACCTGTCGTCGCTGGGCGAACCGGTGTTCTCGTTCCTCCCGGCCTCGACCCAGGGGCCCTATCTCGAGGACGCGCCCACCTGACCGAGATCGTCGAGCTGCCCACCTCGGTACCCGATCTCCTCGCCACCACCTCGGAGCTGCTCGAACAGACCGACGCCGAGTCGCTGAACGAGCTCGTCGCGACGTTCACCGAATCGGTTGCGGGTCTCGAGGAGACCATGCCCGCGGCGGGTCGTGGCGCCGAGCTGCTGCTGTCGACCCTGACCCGGCACGAGGGATCGCTGGAAACGGTACTGAGCGACCTGATGTGGATGATGGGCGATGTGGACTGGGTGCGACCCGCGATGGTCGCGGCGCCTCCCATGCTGGACCAGTTCGGTGAGACCCTCGGTGTCTCGTACGAGTACCTCTTCGAGGGGTCCTCGGTACTGAAGGGTGAGGAGATCCTCGGCTCGTGGCGCGAGGAGGAGATCGAACTCGCCGACTTCCTCAGGAGGTTCGCACCCGAACTCGGCGCGATCGGTGTCGCGCTCCGCCCGGTCACCCAGGCCACCGGTTCCGTGGTGGGCCGAATGGATCTCGGTACCCTGCTCGAACAGGCCATCGCGACCATGCCGGGCGACAGCGTCCGATTCACCGTGAACGTACCCCGATGAAGAAGGAAGAAATCGTCATGTCGAACACCGGCCCCTCGAACACCGGACCTTCGAACACCGGGCCCTCGAACATCGGGGTCACCGAACAGGAACCGGCCACCTCCACGCCGACTGCCGCCGAGGCGGGAAGCCGCGGTCCGTGGTGGTCGTCGGTCCGTGCCCTCGCGGTCGTGACGGTGCTCGCCGTCGTCGCCGCGGTCACCTTCGGGGTGCTGTGGGCGACGGACGACTCGTCCGAGCAACTGCAAGCCCTGCAGAGCCGACTCGACACCGAGGCCGAGGCCGAGGCCGTCGCCTCCGACTACGCGCTGAGCGTCTCGGAGGTCGACTTCCGTGATCTCGACGCCTGGCGGACGGCGCTGACCGACGGCGTCAGCGAACAACTCGCACCGAAACTCGAAGGCGCCGTGGACGTCGTGGCTCCGTGGCTGACGCAGATGGAGTACACCGCCGACGCCCGGTTGCTCGCGGCCGAGGTGGCGAGCAACGACGGCGATACCTTCGTCGTCCAGGTCTTCGTCGACATGATCTCGAAGAGCAAGCAGACACCCGACGGCGTCGCCGCCACCGCGACCTACACGGTGACGATGGACCGCGCGTCGGACTGGACCATCACCGACGTCGGCGGAGTGGGCACCGGCCTGCCGGGTGGCGCCGCGGAGCCGGAACCTGC
>LATQ01000371.1 GCA_001017865.1 Rhodococcus sp. IITR03 | reverse complement strand
GGCCGTGGCGACGTCGCGCTGGAGCACCGCGCGTTTCTGGGCGAGCTCCTCGTTGAGGGACCGCGCCGCGCTGAGCTCGTAGGAGTCCTCGGTCGCCCGGGTGGTCAGCAACAGCGTCACGGCCATGCCCACGCCCAGGAGCCCGATGATGGTGGCGACGAACGGGATCCGGGTGCGGACACGTCCGGTACCCGTCGTGCGCCCGCGGGTCTGCACCTGTTCGACCCCGAGCTGCGCTGCGCGCTGCGACCGTCGCTGATAGGCACGCTGCGCTGCGGTCGATCGCCCCGGGTTCCGGCGCTGCGGGGGTGCCACCTGTACGGTCATCGGTTACCTCCTGGCGATTCGTTCTGCAGCACGCAGGCGGACGGGCGCCGAACGTGGGTTGGCCTCGATCTCGTCGTCCGTCGCCCGCTCCGCACCGCGGGTGAGGATGCGCAGTTCCGGTCCCATCCCGGGCAGTTCGACCGGAAGCCCTTCGGGACTGCGGGACTTCGCACGCGGAGTCAGTTCCTGCTTGACGACCTTGTCCTCGAGCGACTGGTAGGACATGAAGACGATCCGGCCGTCCACCGCGAGAGCGTCGAGAGCGTCGGGGATCGCGTTGCGCAACGAGTCGAGCTCCGCGTTGACCTCGACCCGCAACGCCTGGAAGGTGCGCTTGGCCGGGTGACCACCGGTACGGCGGGTCGCGGCCGGGATCGTGCGGTACAGCAGTTCGACGAGTTCGCCGCTCGTCCGGAACGGGGTCTTGGCCCGGGTCCGCACGATCTCGGAGGCGATCTTGCCGGCGAAACGCTCCTCGCCGTAGGTGCTCAGGATGCGGGCGAGGTCGCCGTGACTGTAGGTGTTGAGGACATCGGCCGCGGTGATGCCGGTGGTGGCATCCATCCGCATGTCGAGCGGGGCGTCCTTGGAATAGGCGAAGCCGCGCTCCGCCTCGTCGAGTTGCATCGAGGACACGCCGAGATCGAACAGGGCGGCGTGGACCGAGCCGTACCGGTCGAGGCCGACGCTCTCGAGCGCGTCGGCGATCCCGTCGTAGCGGGTGTGGACGAAGTCGGTGCGGTCGGAGAACCGTGCGAGTCGCTCGCGGGCGATCGCCAGTGCGTCGGTATCGCGGTCGAGGCCGACGAGCCGCAGCTTCGGTAGATCGTCAGGAAGTGTTCGGAGTGCCCACCGAGACCGAGTGTCGCGTCGACGTAGACCGCGCCCTCGCCGTCGGGACCGACGCTCTCGATGGCCGGACCGAGAAGGTCGACGGCGCGCTGGAGCATGACGGGCACGTGGCCGAATTCCGCCGCAGATGTCACATCGGCACCGGTGGCCTCATCCGTACCATCGACGGATTCGCGCTCGCCGTCCACCATGTGTCCTCCGGAATCCTGCTCGGGCCGCTTACGGTCTGTGGGGTACTCGTCGGGTGGACGGTGGTGTGCCTCGTGCCTGCCTGTCGCTCGTCTCGATACCGTGCTCGCCGCCACGGGGGTGGATACGGAAGACGGCGAATGCCTCGAGGTCTCTGTCCGAGTCCGAAGAGACCTGACGCCGGGGAAGTGCGTCAGGGCCTCCGGTCCGTACCTGGCGCTGGGGAAGTGCGTCAGGGCCGGCACATCGGGCAGAGGCCTCGCGGCACTCGCCGCGCAGCCCGAGCCGTGGTTACAAGATGTCGCGTAGTGCTTCGTCTCTCGCTTCCGAGAAGTCTTCTTCGTGCTCGGCGAGGTAGGTCTCCCATGCCGTCGCGTCCCAGATCTCGAGGTACCTGACCGAACCGATCACCACGCAGTCCTTGGTGAGACCGGCGTACTTGCGGTGGGCCGACGACAGCGTGATCCGGCCTTGTGAGTCGGGTCGCTGCTCCTCCGTCCCCGATGCGAGACTCCGCAGGAACGCACGTGCCTGAGGGTTGCTCCGTGAGGCACTCGCGGCGCGTTCGGCCAGAGCGGCGAACTCGTCGCGAGGGAACACGGTGAGGCTGTGATCCTGCCCCTTCGTGATCATCAACCCTCCCGCCAGCTCGTCTCGGTACTTCGCCGGCAGCGTGAGCCGGCCCTTGTCGTCCAACTTCGGGGTGTAGGTACCGAGGAACACTCGGCGCCTCCCCGCTGCCGGACGGATGCTTCGCGCGACAGGACACCTTGTCCCGCCGCGCCCCACATTACCCCACTTTGCCCCACCGGAAACGGATTACTGCCGCCCGGTCACGCGTGTTGTCGTCACATTCCCAGCTCAGAGCAGGTGGCGGAAAATGGGGACACGCGCTCGCGTGACGACGACGGATCCACCGCTGTCTGCACCCCGACGATCCGCCCCACCGGCGGAGCGAGGCGCGAGCAATCGGCGACCAGGGAAAACACTGCGGTCGGGGCCGAGGTGGGAGGCGGTGGGAAGACGGGGATCGCGCGAGTGGGGCGCGGTGGTGGAGGGACAGAGGGGCGGACGACGCCGGTCGGTGAAAGGTCCGCAGAC
>LATQ01000286.1 GCA_001017865.1 Rhodococcus sp. IITR03 | reverse complement strand
CCCCTGACCGGCTGCCAGGGCACGATGCCGCCGAGTGCACCCCGAGTCCCCGGCAGCGGCGCGCCCGACGTGCTGGTGCCCGCGAACGCCTGATGCTCGAAGGCGACGGCCCCGGGGAGTGGGTGAGTATCGGCGACATCGCATTCACGGATTTCGGGGGTGCCCCGAAGACGCTGCCCCACGGCAGCACTCTCACCGTCGATCCGTTCACGTGTACCGTCGACGAGAAGACCGGGGTCACGTGTGAGACGGACACCCACGGATTCACCGTGTCGGAGACCGGTGGCGAGGTGTGGTGACAGCGGTGATCAAGGAGGGTGGTCAGGGCAGGTCGTCGCGCGCCATCGGCATCATGAAATCGCCGATCTCGTCCCGCATCCACCACTGGCCCGTCCCGCGTCGTTCGGCGTGCGTGGCGAAGCGGTAGCGGAACAGGCGGGCACGCACCAGACGGGGCGGTTCGTCCGGGAACGGGTTGTGCCGGAGCAGTTTCACGGTGGCCGGATCGTTCTCCAGCAGTTTTCCCGCGAACCGCGGGAACCACCCCGCGGCGTAGTCGCGGGAGATCCCCGCGAACCACATCAACCAGTCCAGACGCAGGTGGTACGGCGCGTACTGACGCGGCCTGCGATACACGTCGCCCGGTTTGCCCTTGAACTCGTACTCGCGCCACTCCGTCGCTGGTGTCACGACCGCATCGGTGGTGCCCTCGACGATCACTTCTCGTCGGGTACGTGTGACGGTGCCGAACGCGCCGTAGGTGTTCACGAAGTGCCATTTGTTGAACGAGGCGTTCATCGCCTGCCGATGCGACATCATGTTCGCCACCGGCCAATAGCTGAGCACCGCGACCAGCACGGCCAGCGCCAGCACGGCGACGGTGAACGCGATGGGTGTCGGACCGTAGGTCGTGGTGGAGTCGATCAGCAGCCCGTAGAAACTGTCGGGCACCACCGAGAGCGCGATGACGATGGTGATCCAGTTCAGCCACGCGAAGTTGCCGCTCGTCACCAGCCACAACTGTGTGACGATCATGATCAGTGCGGCGATCCCGGCGACCGGCTGCGGCAGGAACAATCCGAACGGCACCACGAGCTGGGTGAAATGGTTACCCGCCACCTCCACCTTGTGCAGTGGCCGCGGGATCAGGTGGAAGTACCGGCTGAGCGGGCCGGGCATCGGCTGGGTCTCATGGTGGTAGTAGAGGCACGTCAGGTCGCGCCAGCACCGGTCGCCGCGCATCTTGATCAGTCCGGCACCGAACTCGAGCCGGAACAGCAACCAGCGCAGCAGGATCAGCACGAGCAGCGGCGGCGCGGTATCGGCGTTGCCCAGGAAGATCGCGAGCACGCCGGCCTCGAGCAGCAGGGACTCCCAGCCGAACGAGTACCAGACCTGACCCACGTTGACGATCGACAGGTACAGCAACCACATCACGAACCACACGAGCATGCAGACCACGAGCGGCAACTGCTCGGTGACACCGAGCACCGTCACCACCGCCAGCACGAGACCCACCGCGGCGACCGCGGTGAACAGACCGTCGGAGTATCTCCAGTGGAACAGGCTCGGCGACTGCCGGAACGACGTGAGGGCCAGGAACCGCGGGGCGGGAAGGATGCCGCGTTCGCCGATCAGCGCTCGGAACTGCAACAGGGCCGCGAGGAAGGCCACGGCGTACAGCACCGCGAGTCCACGGGTGACCAGCAGCCGCCCGATCGTGTACCCGTCCGCGTCCAACCAGTCCATCGCTCGGCTCGTTCGTCGTCTGTCGTGCGCGCCGATTCGAGCATGCCACGTCCCGTTCGCCGGCGGAGACGGTCTCGCGACGATAGAACCGGACTCGTCCTCATCCGGTCGAGCCCGGAGGTCGACGACCGGCTACACGCGGATCTCCCGCCGGAGCCCGCTCGCTCGGAGCACCTGCCGTGCCACGCCGGCGCGTACCGCGTCCTCGGTCCCGATGATCCGTACGTGCGACCGCGCACGCGTGATCGCGGTGTACAGCAGTTCACGGGTGAGCAGCGCCGATCCTGAGTCGGGCAGCACCACCGAGACGGTTCCGTACTGACTGCCCTGGCTGCGGTGGATCGTCATCGCGTAGACGGTGCTCACCGCCGGCAGCTGGCTCGGGCGCAGTTCGAAGGGCGTCTCGCCGCGTGCGAACGCCGCGACGAGTTCGTCGCCGCGCCGCACGACCACGCCGGTGTCGCCGTTGTAGATCTGCATGTCGTGGTCGTTCGCGGTGACGAGCAGCGGCCGGCCGGGATACCAACTTTCGGGGTCGAGGCGCTGCCCCGCGGCCTCCCCGATCCATTCGGCGGCCTGCCGCGCCCACCACTGCACACCGGCCGGGCCGTCGCGGTGCGCGCCGCGGCGATGTTCCTCGAAGCGCTTGAGCGCCGTCTCGACGTCTCCCGTCTCGGCGGTGGGACCTCGGCGGCGGAGCCGACGATGTCGTCGCGCAGGGCGT
>LATQ01000338.1 GCA_001017865.1 Rhodococcus sp. IITR03 | reverse complement strand
GGAGCCGACCCGGGCGACGGTGTGCACGGCGTCGGCGAGGGCATCGGCGAGCAGCACGTGGGCGACACCGCGGTGCATCGCCCACCGCAGCGCTTCGAGCGCACCGGCCGTGTCGCCGGCCACGGCCTTCTCGGCCACGTCGAATCCCGACACCTCGGCCTTGCCCGAGTAGTAGCGCCGCACGGCCGCAGCGTCGATCTTGCCGCCGGTGTCGGCCACGAGCTGGCTGCACGCAGCGGCGAGTTCGCGCAGGTCGGATCCCACCGCTTCGATGACGAGTTGTTCGACGTCGCCCGAGACCCGTACGTCCGCGGCCTGGAACTCCTTGTGGACGAACGTGCGCACCCACGCGGCCTTCTCCCCCGCCTTCGCGGGAGCAGCGCACATGTGTTCCTCGGCGCCACACTTGCGCAGCGCGGGCACCATCGCCTTGGTGCGACCGCCGCCGCTGTGGAGGATCACCAGTGTCACGCCCGGAGGCGGATCGGCTGCGACGTCGAGGATCAGCGCCGCGGCGTCCTTCCCGGCGTCGGCCGTGGATTCGAGGATCACGATGCGTTCTTCCGCGAACAGCGACGGGCTCAGCAGCTCGGCGAGTTCGGGCACACCCGCGTCGCCGGCGCGGAGCCGGGAGACGGGGAGGTCGCCGGGAGTTCCGCTGCGCGTGCGGACATCGGACACGATCTGCGCGACGGCACGGTCGACGAGCAGTTCTTCCTCACCGAGGACCAGATGCAGGGACGCGTCGCTCACGGTTCGATCGTGCCACGCACGTCCGACACCACCGCGAGCGCCCCGGAACCGGCACGGACGACTGCGACGTCGCCGTGCAGGTCGGTGCGCAGCACCCGCGCTCCCATCCCGCTCAGGGTGGAGACGATCTCGGGATGGGGATGCCCGAACAGGTTGTCGCGTCCGGCGCTGACGAGGGCGACGCTCGGCCGCACGGCGGCGAGGAACCGTGCGGGTGTGGTGCGCGAGCGTGATGCGGCACCTTCAGCACGTCCGCACGCACATCGGTGCCCGACCGCACGAGTGCGTCGAGCGCGGCCTCCTCCGCGTCGCCCGGCAACAGAACCCGACCGACGACGGTATCGACCGTCAACACGAGCGAGTCGTCGTTCTCGGAACCGCCCGTCCCGCGTCCGGCCGGACCCACCACCCGGATGTCGAGATCGCCTGCACGCAGAACCGCGCCGGCGCCCACTTCCCGCACGGGGACACCGATCTCGGTTGCCGGACCGAGCACGTCCGCCGCACCGTCACCGGCAGCGCCCGGCCCGACTACGACCGTCTCGACCGAGCGCCCTTCGAGGACACCGCGGACTCCGCCCACGTGGTCGGCGTGCAGGTGCGACACGACGAGCAGTGCGACGCGGCGAATCCGCAACCGGCGCAGGCACCGATCGACGGGTTCCGGTTCGGGGCCGGTGTCGACGACGACCGCGCGTCCGTCCCCCGTCGCCAGGACAGTGCATCGCCCTGGCCGACATCGCATGCGACGAGAACCATTCGGCTCCGGGCCAGCCCGGTCGCAGCATCCGCACCGGAAGCCACACCGCCGCGACCGCCACCGCGATCACGAGAGCCGTGATCCGCACCCGCCGGTGACGAGCCACCGACCACACCACAGCGACCAGCACGGCCGCGACGAGTGCTCCCACCGGTCCGTCCGGCACCTCGAACTCGGCCGACGGCAACGACGCCGCCCGATCGGCCACCGTGATCAGCCACCACAGGAAAGGCCCGGTGCCGCGCGCGAGCACCTCCCCCGGCCACGGGACGACGGAGGCGGCCACCGCGACGAGTGAGCCGAGGACCGTCAGTGGCGCAAGTACCGGGGCCACGAGGACATTGGCCGCGACCGACACGACGCTCACCGTCCCGCTCACCCCCGCGACGAGAGGTGCGGTCGCCACGAACGCGACCAGCGACATCGCCGTGACCTCCGCGACGGGACGCGGCCACCCGCGATCGACGAGTCGGGTCACGACGGGCGGCGCGGCGACGATGAGCGCCGCCGTCGCGGACACCGACAGCGCGAACCCGACATCGACTGCGAGGTCGGGCATGAGCACGAGCAGCACGCCCACCGCGGTGCACAGGGCGGGAAGTGCCTGTCGCTCACGGCCCGTCACGAACGCCAGCAGCCCGATCGATCCCATCGCCGCCGCGCGCACCACACTCGCCGACGGACGGACCACGACGACGAAGGCGACGAGAGCCGTTGCGGCGAGGACGGCGCCGGAACGCGGGCCGAGTCCCACCGCGCGCACGAGGAGCAGTACCGCTCCGAGAACGATGCTGACGTTGGCTCCGGACACGGCCGTCAGGTGCGTCAATCCGGCAACCCGGAAGTCCTCGCGCACCTCGTCGGTCAGCGCCGTCGTGTCGCCCACCACGAGACCGGGCAGCAAGCCGGCCCGGTCGGCGGGAAGCACCGCAGAACTCACCTGCGCGAGGCGGTCGCGCACCGT
>LATQ01000515.1 GCA_001017865.1 Rhodococcus sp. IITR03 | reverse complement strand
CGCGACATCGCCGCCCCGCCTGCGTGCAGTCGCGGATGCCCACGGCGGCACGATGTTCATGGCGCTGCACGCGGCCGTCGCGGCACTGCTCTCGCGGCTCGGCGGGGGCGACGACATCGTCGTCGGTACCCCGGTCTCGGGCCGGTCCGACACCGTCCTCGACGAACTCGTCGGCTTCTTCGTCAACACCCTCGTGCTGCGCACCGACCTGTCCGGCGAACTCACCTTCGCCGAACTCCTCGACCGGGTGCGCGAGACCGACCTCGCGGCGATGGCGCACCAGGAGGTGCCCTTCCAGCAGCTCGTCGAGCGACTCGCACCGCCGCGCGTCGAGGGACGGAACCCGCTGTTCCAGGTGATGATGAGCTACCTGCAGCGCCCCGCGAAGCTGCCCGACCTGCTCGGTGTGCCCACCCGCTGGGAGCCGCTGAGCAACGTCCGCGCCAAGTTCGACCTCAATCTCACCTTCGTCGACGCCCCGGACACCGGTGAGGTCGCCGTGTCGGTGGAGTACGCGACCGACCTGTTCGACGCCACCACGGCCGACACGTTGCTCGCTGCGCTGCTCACGCTGCTCGAGCGGGTCGCGAGCGCACCCGAGACCCGGATCGGCGACGTCGCGATCCTCGACGCCGATGAGACCGCGGGACAGCTCGCCGTGGGCACCGGCGAGCGCGTCGACTTCGCTCTCGTCCCGCTGAGCGAGGTGCTCGCGCGCAGCGCCGCCGAGTACGCCGAACGGCCGGCTCTCGTCGCAGCCGACCACACCCTCACCGAGCTGCTGCTCGAACGCCGCCTCGAACCGCCTCGCGCGCGAACTCGTCGCGCTCGGTGCCGGCCCGGACGCGATCGTCGCGGTCGCGGTGCCCCGCTCCGTGGAGCAGGTCGTCGCAATCCACGCCGTCGTGAAGTCCGGTGCGGCCTACCAGCCGATCGACACGACACTGCCCGACGCGCGCATCGAGTACCTGCTCGGTGACGCACGTCCGCGAGTCGTGCTGACGCGCAGCGATATCGCCTTGCCCGGTGACCCTCCGCGACTCGACCTCGACGACGCCGAGGTCCGTGCCCGCATCGACGCCCGTAGCCCGGAGCCGGTCACCGACACCGACCGAGTCGCGCCGCTCACCCTCGACCACCCGCTCTACGTCATCTACACCTCGGGGTCGACGGGTCTGCCCAAGGGCGTCGCCGTGTCGCACCGCGCCGTGGCGAACCGTTTGGAATGGGTGCGCCGCGAACTGCCCGTCTCGCCCGACGACCGGGTCCTGCTGCGCACGCCCGCGACCTTCGACGTGTCGGTGTGGGAGTTGTTCGCGCCGTTCGTCGACGGTGCGAGCGTCGTCGTCGGCGGACCCGACGCGCACCGCGATCCCGTCGAATCGGCGACCTGCTGCGCGACGGGAACATCACCGTCGCCCATTTCGTGCCGTCGATGCTCGAGGAGACCCTCGCCGTGCCCGCCACCGCGGACGTCGCGAACCTGCGGCGCATCGTGTGCAGCGGTGAAGCACTGTCGCCGCGCACCGTCGAACGCGCGGCGAAGGTGCTGCCGCAGGTGAAGATCCACAACCTGTACGGCCCGACCGAAGCCGCGGTCGAGGTGACCCTCGACACCGACCCGGAGGCCCGGATCGGTTCGCCCACCCGCGGTTCCGTCATCGGACGGCCGGGCGCGAACGTGTGCCTGTACGTGCTCGACCGGTATCTGCGCCCCGTGCCGGCCGGCACCCCGGGTGAGCTGTACATCGGGGGAGTGCAGGTCGCGCAGGGCTACCTGCGACGCCGGCGCTCACCGCCCAGCGGTTCGTCGCCGACCCCTACGGTGATCCCGGCGACCGGCTCTACGCACCGGCGACCTCGCGCGGTGGGACGCCCGCGATGACCTCGAATATCTCGGCCGCGGCGACGACCAGATCAAG
Source organism: Rhodococcus sp. IITR03 (assembly GCA_001017865.1). The sequence goes on along the minus strand of LATQ01000515.1, from coordinate 569 downwards.
CTGCGCGGTCTGCGCATCGAACTCGGCGAACTCGAAGCGGCTCTCGACGCCGTCGACGGTGTCGCCCGTGCCGTAGCGGCGGTCAAGCCCGGTCCCGCCGGCTCTGCCGGTTCGACCGGCACAGGCGATTCGGTGCTCGTCGGATATGTCGTTCCTGCAGCGGGTGTCGCGGTGGATCCGGTGGCGGTCCGTGAGGCACTCGTCGGACGTGTGCCCGATTACCTGCTGCCCGCACGGGTTCTCGTGATCGACGCGGTTCCGACGAGTTTCAACGGCAAACTCGATCGCAGTGCCCTGCCGGCACCGGAGTTCGACACCGGATCCGAACGGCAGCCGCGCACCGAACTCGAAGCGACGATCGCGACACTGTTCGCCGATGCGCTGGGACTCGACGAGGTCGGCATCGACGACGACTTCTTCGCGCTCGGTGGGCATTCGCTGGCCGCGATCCGGCTCGTCAACGCGATCCGCTCGGAGCTCGGCGTGGATCTGGCCTGCGCACGTCTTACGCGACGCCCGGACCGTTGGCGTACCTCGACATGCCGAGTGCCACGAAGAGACAGTGCACT
>LATQ01000365.1 GCA_001017865.1 Rhodococcus sp. IITR03 | reverse complement strand
CGCGTCGCGGCCCAGGGACCGCCGCGACTCACCGGGCAGCGCCGGGAGTCGCCGCCGTCGCCTCGAACCAGGCTCAGATGGATGTCGCCGAAGTGCACGGTGCTGCCGGCCAGGACGGCAGCGGCACCGATGATGACGTTGGGCAGGTACAGGATCGACATCACCGTCAGACCCAGCACACCGGTCCAGTGGTCCCCGCGCGCGAGCAGTTCACCGACGACGTTCCACGACCACAGCAGTCCCGCGACGACCACCACCCCGCCGAGGGCGAACATCCCCAGCAGCACCCGCAGCGCCGGACGGAAGGCGAGCACGAGCCAATCGGGCGCCGAGTAGTACCGCACCAGCGGCTTCCACACACGGGAGCCGATGCCGATGAGGCCGCGACGAGGTAGATGCCGGTAACCCACGTGAGCGCGGCAGCTGCATTCGGAGGCGTCACCGGCAGCACGCTCGCCGCATCCTGCAGCACGATCAGCGACGCCGCGGTCACGAGCAGCGGGCCGGCGAGGACGGCGACGGTGATGCGCGAGACGTCCTGACGATCGAGGGCATACCACTGTTCTCGACGAGCGCGTCGGCCGCGGACGCGCATCCCCGCGCCGCCTGCCACACCAGAACCGCGGTGGGCAGCAGCGGCAGCACGCCGAGCGACGTGCCGTCGATCGTGAGCGTCACCTGGTGCAGTGCGAGCCACGTGCCGGCGATCGCGGCGTAGATGCCGGTGAGATCGCTGTTGGCGACGACCATCGTCGTCACCACGATGGTGGCCACGACGGCGAGCGTCACCGCCGGAACGCGGGCCGCAGTACCGAGCAGGATGCGGAACCGCTCCGGGTCCAGGCTGTCGTCGTCGGTGGGAACGTGCCGGGTGGACCGGCCGAGCGTCGAAGTCATCGGTTCGAGAGTGTCACCGACACGGCGATCGTGGTGTCAGGCGCGCCGATCACCGCTGGTCGTCCGGTGCGCGGAACGCCTGCGTGGCGTCCTGGTCGCCGGTCGCAGTGGTCCCGGTCTCCTCCGCGACGTTCCGTGCCCGTCGTGTCGTCATCGGACACTGTGCCGTCCGCCCGTGTGACTGTGCCGTCCGCCCGCGTGGCTGTGCCGTCCGCCCGCGTGTCGGTGTGGTCCGTCGAGTCCTGAGCGCCGTGCGGTTCCTGGATCGGGTACTGCTGGGTCGGCTGCGCACCGGGGTACTGCTGTCCGCCGTACTGCTGGGCACCGGGATACTGCGCTCCCCCGCCGTACTGCTGAGCACCCGGGAACTGCTGGGAACCGGGGAACTGCTGGGAACCGGGGAACTGCTGGGAACCGCTGTACTGCTGCCCGCCGTACTGCTGAGCGCCCGGATACTGCTGGGACCCGCCGTACTGCTGCGACCCCGAATACTGCTGCGCGCCGGAGTACTCCCCGACGTCTGCTGTCCGGGATACGCCTGATGGCCGGGATGCGGCGCACCGAACTGGACTGCCCTCCGGTGACTCCCTGCTGCGAGCCGTAGGGCTGGCCGTATCCCTGCGGGCCGTAACCCTGCGGCGAACCGTATCCCTGCGGCGAACCGGAGCCTGCGGCTGACCGGTTCCCGCACCGGACCCGAATCCCTGGTACTGCCCGGCGCCCTGCTGCGACCCGAAGGAACTCCGCTCACCCGACCGGCCGGACACGAGGATGCCGAGGCCGAACAGCAGCGCGACGAGCGCCAGCGCGAACTGCAGGAAACCGAGGACGAGGATCGTCACGCCGCCCCACGCGATCCCGGTGTCCTCGGGCAGATGGAACAGCTGGAACAGGGATGTCACGAAACCGACGCCCGACGCCGCGACGGCCACGGCACGCAGGTCCTGGCCGGGGAGCAGCGACAGTGCCGCGCTCACACCGCCGAAGAGCAGGAAGGCCAGCGGCACGACGGCGAAGCCGAAATCGAAGGACGTGAGCGCCACCTGCGAGCCGAAGGTGATGTTCACGAAGGGTGTGAGGCCGAGCAGGAAGTTCACGGCACCGAGCACGGCCACCGCGAGTGGCAGCAGCAACGGCACCACCTTGCTCTGGCGGATGCGCCTGCGGGGAATGTCATCGATTCTCCTGCCGTCGATCGGTGTGTGTCGGTCACTCGTCCTGCAGTCAACAGCCTAGGGACTACCCGAGAGAATGGGGTCCATGCCGCACACTCTCGCCCCGGGCCCGACGTCGTGGTCGAGACGGAGGTGAAGCACTCGCGTTTCCTCGCGGCGGTTCGTCGTGTCGACACGGCCGACGCCGCGCTCGCCTTCGTCGACGAACAACGCCGACTGTATCCCGATGCCCGACACCATTGCTGGGCGTTCGTGGTGGGTGACGCCCCGGCGGCGCGTGCCGAGCGGTCGAGCGACGACGGGGAGCCGGGCGGCACGGCCGGCATCCCGATGCTGCAGGTCCTGCACCACCGGATCTCGAGAACGGTCGCGGTGGTGGTGACCCGGTGGTTCGGGGGATCAAGCTCGGCGCGGGGCGGGCTGGT
>LATQ01000514.1 GCA_001017865.1 Rhodococcus sp. IITR03 | reverse complement strand
AGCGCGGCCTCGGCGCGGTCGGCGGTGACCCCCGATGGCGGTCGCGAGCTGCTCGGTCGGCGCGGGGGTGTCGACGACGAGCAACAGCGCCTCGAGTGCCGCGGTGAGTTCGTCGTCGGCGATCTCGAGAAGTTCACCGTCCCATGCGCGCTCCGGTGCAGCGCTGTCGTCCGCGTGCTCCCGCGCGACGGTGTCGTCGCTCACCCGTAGTCCTCCTCGAAATCGATGGCCTCCCCGTCGGTCTCCCCCGTCCACGCGACCTGCAGATGTCCGAGCGGGTCGGGTTGTTCGAAGGTGACGGCACGTTCGCGGTAGAGCTCGAGCAGCGCGAGGAACCGGGCCACGACGAGCAGTCCGAGATCGCAGTCGGCGACGAGTTCGTCGAATCCGACCCAGACGCCGGCGCCGCGGGCACGCAGCAGACCGAGGATGTGGGCGGCCTGTTCGGGAACCGACACCTTCGGGGTGTGCAGGTGGTCGAGACCGACGGTCGGTGGTGGTTTCGGCCGGAACGCCGCGGCCGCGATCTCGGCGAAGCGGTGCGCGTCGACACCGAGCACGACCTCCGGTACGAGATTCTCGTAGCACTCCTCGAGGGACACCGCGCGCGGATAGCGGCGCAGGGCGGCGGCCTCGAGGGCGGCGAACTGTTCGGCGATCTGCTTGTAGGCCCGGTACTGCAGCAGACGCGCGAACAGCAGGTCGCGGGCCTCGAGCAGGGCGAGGTCCTCGGGGTCGTCGACCTCGCCGGCGGGCAGCAGCCGGGCGGCCTTGAGGTCGAGCAGGGTCGCGGCGACGACCAAGAACTCGGTGGTCTGGTCGAGGCCGAGTTCGGGACCGAGTTTGCGGGTGTAGGCGATGAAGTCGTCGGTGACCTCGTGGAGGGCCACCTCGGTGACGTCGAGGCGACGCTGCGAGATGAGGGTGAGCAGCAGGTCGAACGGGCCCTCGAAGTTGCGCAGGCGCACATGAAAGCCCGAGGTGGTCTCCTCGACCTGCGAGCCGGCCGGTTCGGGGGGTTCCTCGAGGACCACCGCGTCGACCTCCCCACCGGGTGCCGTGCCGGTGTCCGCCGAGTCCTGGACGGGAGCGTGCACGGGGCTCAGCGACCGCTCCGGTGGATCACTTCCCGCGCGAGGGCGCGGTACGACTCGGCGCCGGCGGAGGTGGGCGCCAGCGGGTGATGGGTTCGCCGGCGACGCTGGTCTCCGGGAACTTGACGGTGCGGTTGATGACGGCGTCGTAGACGAGATCGCCGAAGACCTCCACGACCCGCGACATCACCTCACGACCGTGCAGGGTGCGCTGGTCGAACATGGTGACGAGGATGCCGGCGACGGCGAGCTTCGGGTTGAGCCGGTCGCGGACCTTGGCGACGGTGTCGTTGAGCAGTGCCAGGCCGCGCAGGCTGAAGAACTCGCATTCCATGGGGATGAGCACCGAGTCGGCGCAGGCGAGCGCGTTGACGGTGAGCAGCCCCAGCGACGGCTGGCAGTCGACGAGGATGTAGTCGTAGCGGTCGAGCATCGGGTACAGGGCGCGGCCCAGGGCCTGTTCGCGGCCGACCTCGGAGACGAGCTGGATCTCGGCCGCCGACAGGTCGATGTTGCTCGGCAGCAGGTCGAGGCCCTCGACGTGGGTGCGCACGAGCACGTCGTCGGTGGACACCCGCGGTTCGACGAGCAGGTTGTGCACGGTGAGATCGAGATCGTGGTGGGCGACACCGAGTCCGGCGGACAGTGCGCCCTGCGGATCGAGGTCGACGAGCAGGACGCGACGCCCGTACTCGGCGAGGGACGCCCCGAGGTTGATGGTCGAGGTGGTCTTGCCGACCCCGCCCTTCTGGTTGCACATCGCGATGATGCGGGCCGGTCCGTGGGTGGACAACGGCACCGGTTCCGGGACGGGACGGCGTGGCCGGCCGGTCGGTCCGAGATCGGGCTCGGCGGCGGTTCCGGAGGTCGTGGTCGGCTCGGTGGTGGACGTTCTGTCGGTGTCCTCGCGGCCGTGTGCGTCGACCGGGACGGTGTGCGACCGGAGGTGCTCCGGCTCCATGTACGTGGCGGGTGGCCGAGGTGTGCCCACGTTCGGTACTCCCCCTGTCTTGCGACCCAGATGTTCTCTCCTCGACCCGCCGGGTGGCCCGGCGGCTCGTCCCCAGAACGCTACCGCTTCGGCGGCAGGATCACCGCACGGACACGCGTCCCCTGGGGAGTCGGTCATCGTGCCCGCGGATGCGCCTGCGCCCATACTTCGCGGAGGGCACCGGCGGTGACCAGGGTGTATATCTGCGTGGTCGTCACAGAAGCATGCCCCAGTAACTCCTGTACCACGCGTACGTCGGCGCCACCGTCGAGCAGGTGCGTCGCGAAGGAGTGCCGCAGCGTGTGTGGGGACACCCCGACGTCGACTCCGGCGCGTTCGGCGGCGGTCTGCAGCACCTTCCACGCGCTCTGCCGCGACAGGCGGCCGCCGCGCGCGTGAGGAGACCGCGGCGGTGCG
>LATQ01000513.1 GCA_001017865.1 Rhodococcus sp. IITR03 | reverse complement strand
GCCGAGCAGGCACACCGGTGCGGCGGCACGTCCGCCGCTGGTGCCGCAGCCGCGGCCCGAACGTGTGCCGCTGTCGCTCGCGCAGCAGCGCATGTGGTTCCTCAACCGCTTCGACACCGAGTCGTCGGTCAACAACATCCCGGTCGCGGTCCGCCTGACCGGGGCACTCGACCTCGGTGCGCTGCAGGCAGCGGTCCAGGACCTCCTCGCCCGGCACGAGGTGCTCCGCACCATCTATCCCGAGATCGACGGACAGCCCTACCAGCTGATCCTCCCGGTCGCGGAAGCCGCGCCCGACATCGACGTCGAATCGGCCACCGAGGACGACCTGCTGCAGAAGGTGACGACGGTCGTCTCCCGCGGGTTCGACGTCACCACCGAGATCCCGCTGCGCGCACGACTGTTCGAGCTCTCCGAGCGCGATCACGTGCTCGTCTTCGTCGTCCACCACATCAGCGCCGACGGCTGGTCCATCTCGCCGCTGACCCGCGACGTCATGACGGCCTACATGTCCCGCGCCGAGGGTGAGGCTCCCGGCTGGCACCGCTGCCCGTGCAGTACGCCGACTTCGCGATCTGGCAGCGCGACGTGCTCGGCGACGAGGACGATGCCGCGAGCCTGCTCGCGGCGCAGGCCGACTTCTGGAAACGCACCCTCGCCGGCTCCCGGACGAGCTGAACCTGCCGATGGACCGGCCGCGTCCCGCGGTGCAGTCCTTCGCCGGCGGCAAGGTCGACTTCCTACTCGACGCCGACATGCACCGCGGTCTCGCGGCGCTCGCGCGGCGGACCGGCACGACGATGTTCATGGTTGTGCACACCGCGCTCGCGGTGTTCCTCGCACGGATGGCCGACACCGACGACGTCGCGATCGGCACGCCTATCGCGGGTCGCGGTGAGGCCGAGGTCGACGACCTGATCGGCATGTTCGTCAACACCCTCGTGCTGCGCAGCCGGGTGGACACGGGTGAGGGCTTCTCCGACCTGCTCGCACGGGTGCGCGAGGCCGACCTCGAGGCGTTCGCCCATGCCGACATCCCGTTCGAGCGGCTCGTGGAGATCCTCAACCCCGAACGGTCGACGGCACGCCACCCGCTGTTCCAGGTGGTCCTGTCGTTCGAGAACCTGCCCGAGACCGCCCTGGAACTGCCCGAGCTCACCGTCTCCGGCGTCCCGTTCGAGGTCGACACCGCGAAGTTCGACCTGGGCCTGACCCTGCGCGAACACATCGACGGATCCGGCGCGCCCGCCGGCCTGTCCGCCGAGTTCTCGTATGCCAGTGCGCTCTTCGACGAGAGCACGATCCAGCGTTTCGCCGAACGGTTCACGCGACTGGTCGGCGGCATCCTCACGGACGACCGCGCACCGGTCGGCGACCTGCCGCTGCTCGCCGATGACGAGTTCGCCCAGCTCACGGCGATGCGCGGACACGACGTCATCACCGAACCGAGCACCCTCGCCGAGTTCCTCACGCGCGGCGTCGCGATGGATCCCGACGCCGTCGCGGTGCGGTACGAAGGACGGTCGATCACCTACCGCGAACTCGACGAGACCTCGTCGAAGCTCGCGCGGGTGCTGATCGATCGCGGCATCGGCCCGGAGAACTTCGTGGCCGTGTCGTTCCCGCGCTCGTACGACATGACGGTCACCGTCATGGCCGTGGCCAAGTCCGGTGCGGCGCACGTCCCCGTCGACCCGACCTATCCGGCCGACCGCGTGCGCTACATGCTCGACGACTCCGGGGCCCCCCTGGGTATCACGTCGTCCGAGTTCGTCGGCGGACTGCCCGACGACGCGGAATGGCTGCTGCTCGACGACCCGGCGTTCGCCGCGGACGTCGAATCCCGCTCCGCCGCACCGATCACCGACGCGACCGGGTGCGCCGATCCGGGTCCACCACCCGGCCTACCTGATCTACACCTCGGGGTCGACCGGCAAGCCAAGGGCGTCGTCGTCACCCACACGGGCCTGGCGGGCCTGAAGGACATGGTCACCGATCTGTACGGGGTGACCTCCGAATCGCGGTTCCTGCAGATCTGCTCGCCGAGCTTCGACCCGTCGGTGCTCGAGTGGATGGCGGCCTTCGCATTCGGCGCGACGCTCGTGATCGTGCCCGCCGGAATCATCGGCGGTCCGGATCTCGCCGAGCTGCTGAAGACCGAACGCGTGACCCACACGATCATCACGCCGGCGGTGCTCGGCACGATGGACTCCACGGGCATCGACAGCTTCGAGGTGCTCTCCGTCGGTGGCGACGTGACGACGCCGGAACTGCTGGCCGAGTGGTCGCAGCGCACCACCTACGTCAACGCGTACGGCCCGACCGAGGCGACCATCGTGTCGACCTTCGGCGAGATGGAACCCGGACGTCCGATCACCATCGGCGAACCCATCGTGGGCATGACCGCTCTCGTGCTCGACTCGCGTCTGCGGCCCGTCGCCGCCGGCATGGCGGGCGAGCTCTACGTGGCCGGCCGGGCACTCGCCCGCGGCTACCACCGCCGCAAC
>LATQ01000471.1 GCA_001017865.1 Rhodococcus sp. IITR03 | reverse complement strand
CGAGGTCCTCCCCGGCCGGTGAGCAGGGCGAACTGCTGTCCGCGGCCCGAACGTCGTGCGACGCTTATCTCGGGAACCCCGACGCCGCCGCGCGCGCGTTCACGGCCGACGGCTGGTTCCGCAGCGGCGACCTCGCGTCGACCTCGGCGACGGAGGCTTCCGCTACATCTGCCGGATGGGCGACGTCCTGCGCCTGCGCGGCTTCCTCGTCGACCCCGCCGAGATCGAGACTCGTCTGGCGGAGCATCCCGGCGTGGCCACGGCCAAGGTCGTCGGTATCACCGGCGACGGCGGCTACACCGAGGCGATCGGTTTCGTCGTCCCCACCGACGACGCACCCGCGGACACGACCTCGGAGACCCTTCGGGCCTGGTGCCGCGAGACCCTCGCGGCCTTCAAGGTGCCCACGGCGATCCACGTCATCGAACGGATGCCCACCACTGTCGGTGGCAACGGATCGAAGATCCGCGCCGTGGAACTGCGCGAGTGGGCCGGCGAGTGGGCGGGTTCCGAACGCGACTTCCGAAACACCTGACCAACCCCGCGACGCACCCCGATGCGCCCGGCCGGCTCAGTTGCGGCCGGGCGCTCGTGCGTCGGCGGTGCGTGATCGGGGGCGACCTCCGCCGCGATCCTGCGGAACAGGGCGTCTGCCTCGTTCACGTATCCGCCGGTGTCGTCGAAGGCCTCCGGTTCGTAGGTCACGGCGAGCGCGATCGCCACCTCCTGCTCGGGCAGATACGCCTCGACGGCGGAGTAACCACCGAACATCGGGTTCTGCATCAGCCAGTCCCCGGTGATCACCACACCGAGCCCGTAGGTGTACGCCTCCGACTGCTCGAAACAGGTCGAACAGTCGGGCTGCGCATGGGTGCGACCGCGCAGATCGGTCGAGACCATGGCCGCATACGACTCTTCCGACAGTAGTTCACCGGTGCCGATCGCCACGGCGGTGTCGTGCAGGTCGAAGATGGTGCTGGTCTGCACGGCTCCGGAGGTGATGGTCCACGACGGGTTCCAGAAGGTGCTCTCCTCGTAGAAGGGGGTGCCCGCGGGAACACCCAGGAACTCGCGCCGTTCGGAGGAGAAGGCGTGCAGTACCGGGTCGGGCATCGCGGCCGTCTGCGAGGCCGTGGTGCCGTCCAATCCCAGGGGTTCGAGCACTCGTTCCCGAACGAGTTCGTCCATCGGCCGGCCGGTGATCTCCTCGAGCGCCGAGCCCAGGATCACGTAGTTGGTGTGGGCGTAGTTCCAGTTGGTGCCGGGCTCGTAGAGCAACGGTTTCGACGTCGCGTACGCGAGGAGTTCGTCCGGGGTCCACGCGCGGAACGGATCCGCGTAGCTCGCGTCGGCGAACTCGTCGTTGCCGAGCACGTAATCCGGATAACCCGACGTCATCTGCGCCAGCTGACCGAGGGTGACGCGGTCGGCGTGCGCGAGATCGGGCAGCCACTGCGACACCCTGTCGTCGAGACCCGCCACGCCCTCGTCGACGAGCTGCAACAGCACGGTCGCGACGTACGAGATGGCGACGGCACCGTTGCGGAAGTGCATGTCGGTGGTCGCCGGAACACCCGTCATCGACTCTCCGAAGGCACGGGTGACGATCTCCTCGCCGCCTTGCGAGACCCGCACGAGGACGGCGCGCAGGTGCCGGTCGGTCATGGCTTCGTCGACGATCTGCACGATCGCATCGGTCTCGGCGCTGTTCGTCGGCTGTGCCTGGGCGGTCGGATCGTCACCCGATGGCGAACAGGCGCACAGGATTCCGACGGCACAGATCAGCGCCGGAGCCTTTCGTCCGATCAGCATGCCGAAAGTGTGACAGCTCCGCGCAGGCGGAAACAGCCGATTCGTTCAATTGCGACATTTCACGGCGACACTGCCTCTGGTGAGGATCGACAGCGAGGCGGCGACCGCGCACAGGGTCGCTCCGGCCCACCACGCGTAGGTGTAGGTTCCGAGGCTGTCGCGGATGACCCCGGCTCCGAAAGCGGCTGCCGCGGCACCGATCTGGTGGGACGCGAACACCCAGCCGAACACGATGGTTCCGCGGTCGCCGAAGATCCGGCGGCACAGCATCGCGGTCGGCGGCACGGTGGCGACCCAGTCCAGACCGTAGACCACGACGAACAGGATCATGCTGGGGTGCACGGACTCCTGCAACAGCCAGGGCAGCAGGAGCAGACCCACGCCGCGGAAGGTGTAGTAGAAGGCCAGCAGCTTGCGGGGGTCGAACTTGTCGGTCAGCCATCCGGAGGCGATGGTGCCGACGATGTCGAAGATCCCCACGGCGGCCATGAGGCTCGCTGCGGTGGTCGTGGGCATGCCGTGGTCGTGGGCCGACGGGATGAAGTGGATGCCGACGAGTCCGTTGGTGGTGGCCCCGCAGATGGCGAAGGCGATCGCCAGCGCCCAGAACGCCCGGTGACGCACCGCGAAGGCCAGCCTTCGAGAGCGCGGGTGACGGCACCGCCGGTCGCTCGCGTCGGCGCCAGGTAGGTCTCGGGGTCGGCACCGTAGGGCAGGACACCGCGCTCGTCGGGATGATCGCGGATCACCGCCCACACCAGCGGGACGACGACAATCGCCGCCGCGGCGATCACGAGCGATGCCTGCCGCCACCCGACGTTCTCTGCGAGCGCGGCGACGGGTGGCAGGATCACCAGTTGGCCGGTCGCGGAACCCGCAGTGAGGATGCCCATCACCAGCCCGCGACGCTCGACGAACCATCGGTCGGCGATGGTCGCCGCCAGGACCAGGGCCATCGACCCCGTGCCGGTACCGATGAGCAGTCCCCAGAACACGAGCAACTGCCACGAGGCGGTCATGGCGACACTGCCGGCAGCACCGAGCGCCACCAGGAACAACGCCGACGAGATCACCCGGCGCATGCCGAACCGGTCCATCAGGCGGCGGCGAACGGTGCGACGAGTCCGAACAGGACGAGGTTGATGCTCACCGCGAGCGACATGACGCTCGTCGACCAGCCGAACTCGTCGTGCAGCGGCACCATGAGCGCGCCGGGTGCGCCCGGAAGCCTGCGGCGCCGAACAACGCGAGGAAGGCCACCGCGGCGACCCACCATGCCGGGTGGATCCGGGCCGGGCGGCGGTCGCTGCGCTGGGCCGGGCGCACACTCATCACGAATTCACTTTCTTCGAGAAAGCAACAGGATGAGCAGACGATACCCAGCAGCTCGTCGCGGGAGGCGAGCGGTCAGTTGCCCGAGCTCCCCGGCGTCCGGTAACTCGCGTCGCGGCGCGCGGCCTCGTCGACCTGTTCGGGGGTGAGCAGGGCTATCGGCGTGGAGCGCGCGGCACCGGAGGCGATCGTGCGGAGCTCGAGTGTCGCGGCCGCGATCTCGTCGGGCACCTCGCCGAGCACGTACAGATCGTGACCACCGAGCGCGAAGTGCACCGAATCGACCGTCCCACCCACACTTTCGACCATCCGGACGATGGCGTCGCGTCGGGACGTACCACCGTCCGTGAGCAGCCCGCGTGCGCCGTCCGCGGTGTAGTTCACCTGCCAGAGATATCGCGGCATGATCGTCTCCTTTCGAGGATCCCGACCTCCATGGTCGGTCCATCCCGCGTCACCGGGGACGGTTTCGCCGGGAATCGCGGCCTAGGCTCGATATCGAGACCCTGTCCGCCGCATCGAAAGGGACTGCCGTGCCGAAACGACCCGTACCCGAGGCCGTCGCCGAATTCCTCGCCCAGCCCAATTACGCCACGATCAGCTCACTGCGCCCGGACGGTCATCCGGTGTCCGTTCCGACCTGGTACGTCTTCGAGGACGGCCGCATCCTCGTCAACATGGATTCGACCCGCAAGCGCCTCGAATACCTGCGGAACGATCCGCGGGTGAGCCTGTCGGCGATGGATCCGCAGGACTGGGTCACGCACGTGAGCCTCCAGGGGCGAGTCGTCGAACTCGCCGACGATCCGTCCCTGGAGGACATCGATCGGATCGCTCGCCACTACACGGGCAAGCCGTACCACGCGCGCGACGGCAAGCGCGTCAACGCGTGGATCGAGATCGACCGCTGGCACGCGTGGGGTCGTCTGCGCAACGCCTGAGATCGATCGGGGAGAAGGCCGGCTGTCAGATGACGCCGGCCTTCTTCGCCGCGCTGCGTGCCTGGAACGCCAGGATGACGAGCAGCACGCCGAACAGGATCGCGTAGATGCCGAGCAGGACGATCAGGCTCAGGATGCCCTCGCCGGGGAAGATCAGCAGCACGATGCCGAACAGGACGGCGACGACGCCCGCGAGCACCGACCACACCCATCCGGACTCGGGCACCTTCCGGAAGCGGACACCACCGACGATGCCGGTGATGCCGAACAGGATGGCGTAGAACGCGATCACGTACAGCAGTGCGAGTGCGGTGATGCCGGGCCAGAACAGCGCGACGAGACCGGCGAGGACGGAGACGACGCCCATGGCGAGCCACCAACCCCAGCCCTCGGGCTTGTCGCGGATCGATTGAACGACCAGCACGATGCCGTCGATGATCGCGTAGGCCGCGAAGACGACCACCAGCGCCCACACGGTGATGCCGGGCCAGACGAGCGCGACGACACCGAAGAGGACCGCGAGGATGCCGCGCAGCAGCACCACCCACCAGATCTGCTTCAGTAGTGATCGGAACGGATCGTTGGAAGAAACCGAGCTCGTGGACATGACGGCTCCTGGCGTGTGATGTGATCTTGTAGCCCGAGGATAAGCGCGGTTGTGCTGCTTCGCGTGCCGAATCGAAGCCGAGGTTACGCTCGGAAACGTGGCCGGGGCGAGGATCGGGATATCGGGATGGCGCTATCCGGGCTGGCGCGGAGACTTCTATCCGGAAGGACTCGTCCAGCGCCGGGAACTCGAATACGCCGCCCAGCGGTTCGGGTCGATCGAGATCAACGGCTCGTTCTACTCGCTGCAGCGCCCGAGCAGTTATCTCGCGTGGCGGGACGCCGCACCCGACGACTTCGTCTATGCCGTCAAGGGCGGGCGGTTCGTCACCCACATGAAGCGGCTCGCGGGTGTCGACGACGCCCTCGCCAATTTCTTCGCCTCCGGCGTACTCGCGCTCGGCCCGAAACTCGGTCCGGTGCTGTGGCAGCTCCCGCCGACCCTCGGTTTCGAGGAGGACAGGTTCGCGGACTTCTTCGACCGGTTGCCCCGCACGACTACGGCCGCCGGCGAACTCGCCCGCCGGCACACCGACAAACTCGCCGACGACCGGGTGTGGGTGGAGGTGGATGCCGAGCGTCCGCTGCGGCACGCCGTCGAGGTGCGGCACCCCGACCTCGCGAGCCCGGAGGCCGTGGAGTTGCTGCGCGCGCACGATATCGGGCTCGTCGTCGCCGACACGGCCGGCAAGTTCCCGTTCCTCACCGACGTCACGAGCGATTTCGTCTACGTGCGGATGCACGGCGACAAGGAGTTGTACGCGAGCGGGTACACCCCCGAGGTCCTCGACGTGTGGGCCGAGCGGATCCGCCGGTGGCTCGGCGACGGCAGGGACGTCTACGTGTACTTCGACAACGACATGAAAGGCTGTGCACCGCACGACGCGCTCGCGTTGCAGGAACGCCTGTGACCCGGGCGTCCGGAGGAAGGACAGGAGATCGCTGTGTGGCCCGACCACTGGCCGAGAACGCCGCGGGAGATCGCGACGGCCACCCCGATGCGCTCGCCGCTGCCGCAGCGAGTCGGCCGAGCCCTTCGACGAGGCGGTCGCGGTGCTCGTCGACCTGCCCTACGAGCAGGTCACGGCCGTGCACGCGGGCATGGTCCGGGAGTTGCTCGAGGAACTGCATCCCGACGGCCTCGCCGGTGAGGACGTGCAGGCCGTGCTCGAACGCTCCGCCCGCTCCGGGCTGCGATGGTTGCCGTCGCTCGAACCCCGAGGCCGTCGTCGCCGTGCTCACGGGTGCGCTCGGCGTGTCCGATCCCGACGCCGAACGCCCGAGGATCCGCCCCGAGCAGTATCTGGCCGCGGGCCTGCTCGTCGTCGCCGATCTCGTCGCTGCGCGCCGCGTGGCTCCCGAAGCGTATCTGCGTCGCGCCGTGAGCGAGATCGAACGGGCCGAGACGCAGGAGATGCCCTGAGCTGTTCCGGGGGTCAGGCCGGATAATGGTTCTCGACGTTGCGGACGACCTTGCGCAACAGGTCGGACAGGACCTGCACCTCGTCGTCGTCGAGCCCGTCGAGCATCTGCCGCTCGCGCGCCAGGCGTCGCGGGAATTCCTTCTCGACGAGTGCGCGCCCGTCGTCGGTGAGGGTGAGCAGCACGACGCGGCCGTCGCGTTCGAGTCGTTTGCGTTCGACGAGACCGAGTTTGGCGAGTCGCTCGGTGTGCTTCGTGGTCGACGCGCCGGAGATACCCGTGATCGAGGTGACCTCGCTGGCGCGTAACGGATGGTCGCTGCGGGCGAGCGCGCTGAGGACCTCGAATTCGCTGCGGCTGATGCCGCTCGCTTCGAGTTCCCGATCGAAGTAGGTGAGCGCGAGCGAGCCGATGCGGGTGATGCGGCCGATCACGTCGATGGGGCGGAGGTCGAGGTCGGGGTAGTGAGCGGTCCATCCGAGACGTACGCGATCGACGTAATCGGGCTGGGGTGTCTCGGAGGGCATGTGGCAAGTCTAACGGCATCGGACGAACAATTTCATAGATATTTTACTAGTGAAGTAATATGGTGGACGGATGCTCGACCGCCGACTCGACGACCGTCCCCAGCTCCGTCACACCCGGGGAGCGCTCGCGCATCCGCTCTCGGCGAGCGCGTGGAAGGACGCCCTCGAAGTGCGGCGTGGCGACCCGACCGTGGCCGTGGCGCTGCGCGTGGGATTCGCGACCATGCTCGCTCTCGTCGGCGGCGGTCTGCTCGGTTACGGACAGGTCGCCGGCTTCGCCGCTCTCGGCGCACTCACCAGTGCCTTCCTGCGATACGAGCCGTATCCGCGTCTCGCGGTGCGCCTTCCGTGGGTAGGTCTCGGCATCGCCGGTTACACCGCCTTCGGGGCTGCACTCGGCGCGATGGGCGCCCCACTGTGGGTGCAGATCGTCGCGCTCTCGGTGGGCTCGGCCGTCGCGTACTGGGTGTTCACGGCCTTCTCGCTCATGGGCCCCGGCCCGGTGATCCTCATCTTCGCCGCCGCCGGCGCGCCGGCTTCTCCGACGGATGGGGTGACGCGGGCCTGGTCACCGTCGCGGCGACCATCGGTGCGCTGCTCGGATATGTCATCGCGATGCTGCCCGCTCTCTCCCATCCCCCACACGCCCGCTCGCCTCGCGGTCGCGCGCGCCCTCGCGGCGGTCTCCGCCGTCGAAATCCGCGGTGCGGACGCCGTTCCCGCCGCGCGGCAGAGCATCCGGAAGGCACGCGAGACCGTTGCACTGAACGCCCCGCGACGTTCGGACGCCCATGTCCACGAACTGGTCGCACTGCTCGACGCGGCCGAGACGGTTCTCGACAGCGGGTCGCACGACACCTCCCGCGCACGCCGCGACGACTTCGCCCGGTTCGAGAAGGAACTTCGGAAGGCGCGGCGCGACATCGAGATTCCGCGTGTCGATGCCGAGGGTCGGCCGGTGCTGCCGACGCCGCCCGGCTTCGTCCGCGAAGGATGCAGTCGTCTGCTCGACCGTCTCGTGCTGATCGGAGCGGCCCGGATCTTCGTGGCGTCGTTGCTCGCCGCGTCGTTCGCCGCACTGATCGGGCTCGACCATCCGCTGTGGGCTGCGATGGGTGCCATGGCGGCGCTGCAGGGATTGAACTACCGCAACACCGTTCAGCGTGGCATCCAGCGTTTGATCGGCAATGTCGGCGGCGCACTGATCGCTGCCGTGCTGCTCGCGCTCGACCTGGGCTACTGGCCGGTGGTCGCGGCCGCCGTGCTGTTCCAGACGCTCACCGAACTCACGGTGACCCGGAACTACGGGCTCGCCTCGGTCGGGGTGACGACGATGGCGTTGCTGCTCACCGGCCTCGGGCAGCACGCGGGTCCGGGTCTCGCCGCCAACCGGGTCGCGACACCGTCATCGGCGTGGTCGTGGGCGTGATCGTCGCTGCGGTGACCATCCGACGCGACGACCGGCACCATCTCGTCGCGTGACGAGGCGGCACCGGTCGTCGGTGGCGTTCATGGCCCGCCGCGGAAGGCGGCGGGGTGATGCTCAGGAGTGAGCGGCTTCGAACCGCTCGAGGATGTGCCGCGGGATCCGGCCGCGCGAGCTGACGTCGTAGCCCTTGTTACGGGCCAGTGTCGGATCGCGGCCAGTTGCTCCGGCGACCGGGTGGGCGGAATCACCTTGTGGGTCCCCGCCGTCCGTGTGCGGGCCTTTGTCACCGTCTGCTTCGGCGTGATGGTGCGGGTGCTCGATGCGGGCTTCTCAGGTGCCTTCTCGTGCAGCCACGGGCGGAGTACCGCCAGGAACTTGTCTGCGTTCGCCGGCCGCAGGTCGATTTCGTACTCGTCGTCGTCGACCGTGATGCGGAACGACTGCGCCAGGCCGTCCATGATCGGTTGGCCGTCGATATCGTCGAAATATTGGACGCGCACTTTCTGTGCCACGTTTATCTCCTTGTCCCCGAACTGTGCGCTGTCGACGCTAGTTCTTACTCGGGGGTAGGTTCAAGTCGCGAATGTACGATCCCACCCGCTCGACGAAATGATCGAAGAACTCTGCCGGACGGGTGCCCGCCACGATATCCGCGTTCGGCGTCCTTTGCCACATACCGGACAGATCGGCGACCGTCGTGCCCCGGGTGAGCCGTCCGTCGAGCTCGACGTCGACCGTCGCGGGCCGGGAGGTGTAGGAAACCGTGCCCAGCGTGACCGCCGCGGCGAACGGGTCGTGCACGTGCGCGAGGAAGCCCAGGCCCTGGTCACGATGAAATTCCATGTAGAACCGCAGTGCATCGGAGATGTGGCGGACGAGAGGGACATCGGCCGTCGACCGCGTACCGCGCGGAGCATCCGGGGAGAGTTCCCCGGAGCGGGGCACACCGACGACGTCCCCGATCCGCGCGACATGCTCGGGATGCATCTCGATCGACTCCGTGACATCGAGCGGGCACACGATCGGCCGCCGGTCCGGAGGCGCGATCGAGAACGCGTCGAACACGACCTTGGCGGCCTCCGGATCCACCGCGACGTTCCATTCCGAGGTCGGAGTCGTATTACCGGGATGGTGGAAACACCCACCCATGATCACGAGGCGACGCAACCGCGACGGCAGTTCCGGATCGATGCGCAGGGCGAGGGCGAGGTTGGTGAGCGGACCGGTGACGAGCCCGGTGAGCTCTCCCGGGTGCTCGCGGGTGAGATCGACCCACGCCTGCGCGGCCGATCGCGACGACCGCGATCGCGACGCAGCGGGAAGCTCTGCGTACCCGATCCCCTGTGGACCGTGGGTGTCCTCGGTGGTCATCAGCGGCGCGACCAGCGGAACCTGCGATCCGGCAGCCACTTCGATATCGGACCGGCCGCACACCTCGAGCCACGACAGCGTGTTGGCGGTGACCTGGTCCACCGGCACGTTCCCCGCCGTGCACAGGGCGGCGACGATCTCGGCTTCCGGACTCGCGACGAGATAGAGCAGGGCGAGAGCGTCGTCGATGCCGGTGTCGACGTCGACGATCAGGCGGGTACGGGCGGCCGGAACATCGGGTTCGTGTACGTGCACGATCCCATCTTGGGGCATCCCGATGAGCGCGCCGCGGCCGGTGCTGGGAGAATTCCCGAATGCACGAGCGCAAGAACCGCGGTTACTTCACCGAGGACGACGGTGTCTACCTGCCCACGAAGTACGCGACCAGCCCGTGGTCGGACACGATGCTCAACGGGCCGTGTGTGAGCGGTCTGGTCGCACGCGAGCTCGAGATCCACCATGCCGTCGAGGGTTTCGTCCCGTCCCGGTTCACGCTCGATCTCTTCAGGCCGGTCCGCAACGAGCCGATCACCTTCACCACCACCCGGGTGCGCGACGGCAACCGCATCCGCGTCGCCGACGCGAACCTGATGCAGGGTGGCGAGGTGTCGGCGCGCGCGACGCTCACCTTCCTCCGCAAGTCGGCCCCGCCGCCCGGATCGGTATGGCTGCGTGGCGAGTCCCCGACGCCCCCTCCCGGTTCCCTGGAGACGCAGCCCGGACCGCTCGAGTACTCGTCCTGGTACGGCAGTGACGGTCCGGGATGGACACGGGTGCGGTCGGAGCACCAGAACTCCGATCGCAAGCGGCTGTGGTCGCGGCAGCTGCCGATCATCGTCGGTGAGGAACTGTCGCCGTTCGTCAACACCGCGACCGTCGGTGAGGGCACGTCGTTCGTGACCAACTGGTCGGACAAGGGTGTCGGCTACATCAATTCCGATGTCACCCTGGCGCTGTCCCGCCTGCCGGAGGGGCCGGAGGTCGGTATCGAGGCCGACAACCACATCAGCAGCGAGGGCATCGCGGTCGGGACGGCGGTGTTGTTCGACCGCCTCGGGGCGTTCGGCACCGGTGTGGTCACCGCGCTCGCGAATGCGCATCGGCAGGTCGATTTCGGCTGACCCGAACAGGAGTGATGTCATGCGTGTACGGCGGATCGTCGACCTGACCCACGTCGTCTCCCCGGACATCCAGGTCTATCCCGGAGATCCGGCACCGACCTTCACGCCGCACGCCACCGTCGAGGCCGACGGTTTCGACCTGATGCGCATCGACATGGGATCGCAGACCGGCACCCACGTCGACGCGCCGCGACACGTGCGCAGCGGTGGCGCCGCGATCGATGCGGTGCCCCGGAGAACTTCGTCGGACGCGGGGTGGTGCTCGACGTGCGCGCCCGCGTCGACGCCGGTGCGCTCGTCACCCCCGACATGTGGGGTGAGCCCGCGATCGGCTCCGGCGATATCGCGCTCGTCCTCACCGGCTGGTCGCAGTATTTCGGCACCGAACGCTATTTCGAGCACCCGGCCCTGAGCGTCGAGGCCTGCCGGTGGTTGCTCGACCGCGGCGTCCGCGCAATCGGAATCGACGCGCCGAGCGTGGATCCCACGGCCGACGAGGCGCTCGCGGCGCACCACGTGCTCGCCGACGCGGGCGCGATCATCTGCGAGAACCTGCGTAACCTCGAAGCGGTCGACTTCCCGGATCCGCTCGTCTCGCTGTTGCCGATCCCGTTCGCCGGTATCGACGGCGCACCGGTGCGGGCCGTCGCCATGCAGATCGAGAACTGAACGGCGGCAACGGGTCCGGTCAGTCGAGGATGTCGCGCACCTCGACGTCCTCGCGTCCGCCGACGACGAGTTCGCGCGCGGCGGCCATGTGCTTCTGCCAGTGCGTGAAGGCGCCTTCGCCGTCGCGGGCGCGCAGCAGCCGGATGAGCTTGCGCTGCGAGCGGACGAACACCTTGTAGTGGTCCTCGTACTTCTCCGCGTCGCGCTGCATGCTCTCGCGCGTGACGTTCATGGTGTGCCGCTCGTAGATCTCGTGCAGCATGCCCGCGATGAGCGACAGTGACGAGTTGCCGGCGAGCTGGACCATCCGCAGATGGAACATCGCCGCGGCCTGGCCGAAGGTGCCGTCGGCGAAGGACGACGGAATCGTCTCGTCCACCAGACGTTCGAGTTCGTCGAAGGCCTCTTCGCTGCCGTTCTCCGCGAGCAGTCGCGCAGCGGCGGGCTCGACGGCCTCACGTGCGACGTAGACATCCGCGACGGTCGCGCCGGCGAGTTCGAGCAGCAGGGACGCCGGTCGCGCTACCACCTCGGGGCCCGGCACGCAGATCCGTGCGCCCGAGCGCGAACCGCGTCGCACCTCGACGAGCCGTTCGGCCTCGAGGACGCGAACCGCCTCGCGCAACGTCGGCCGGCTCACCGAGAAGTGCTCCATGAGCGACGCCTCGTGGGGCAGGTGGTCGCCGTCCTTCAGCTCACCGTCGACGATCATGCGGCGGAGCTTCCGGGCGACGAGTTCTGCGGTCTTGGGGGTGCGAATGGCCCGGCCACCGCCCGCGCGAGTGTCGAATCCGACTCCCGAACGCGCGTCGAATCCGGTCGCCAACACTTCGTCGGTCACGGGAACGGCCTCCTGCTCCGAGATCACTTCGACTACTTGGTGAAAGTTCCGGCCTCATCGTACTCACAGGTAACCGGTCGCCGTGGGTCGAGGCGGCGAGTCCACGACTATTGCTGATGCTTACATAGTGAAC
Organism: Rhodococcus sp. IITR03; assembly: GCA_001017865.1. The sequence continues at coordinate 6,985 of LATQ01000471.1, read as the reverse complement.
TATGTTACCTATGTATCGCCCGGCGGCCTCGGACAGGAGCATCCATGCTGAACACGCGGTTCACAGCGGAATTCGGAATCGAACACCCGATCGTCCAGGGCGGCATGATGTGGGTCGGCCGCGCCGAACTCGCCGCGGCCGTCTCCGAAGGCGGCGGGCTCGGGATCATCACCGCGCTGACCCAGCCCACTCCGGAAGACCTGGTCACGGAGATCGAGCGGTGCCGCGCACTGACCGACAAGCCGTTCGGCGTCAACCTCACCCTCACGTTGTCGATCAATCAGCTCCCTACGCCGAGTACCGGCAGGCGATCATCGACTCCGGCGTGACGATCGTCGAGACCGCGGGCTCCGATCCGACCAAGCATGTCGAGCATCTGAAAGAGCACGGCATCAAGATCATTCACAAGTGCACGAGCGTGCGGCACGCCCTCAAAGCTCAGCGGATCGGCGCTGATGCGGTGAGTATCGACGGTTTCGAGGCGGCCGGTCATCCTGGCGAGGACGACGTCCCCGGCTCGTCCTGATCCCCGCCTGCGCGACGCCCTCGACATCCCGTTCATCGCGTCGGGTGGGTTCGCCGACGGTCGCGGACTCGCCGCCGCTCTCACCCTCGGTGCCGACGGCATCAACATGGGCACCCGCTTCATGTGCACGCAGGAGAGTCCCATCCACGAACGCATCAAGCAGCAGATCGTCGACGCGAGCGAACTCGACACCCAGCTCATTTTCCGGCAACTGCGCAACACCATGCGGACCGCGCGGAACTCGGTGAGCGAGGAGGTCGTGGACATTCTCGGCAAGGGCGGGCGGTTCAAGGACGTCAAGGACCTCGTCGCCGGATCGCGGGGACGCACCGTCTACGAGGACGGAGACCCGGAGGCCGGCATCTGGACGGTGGGGCAGTCTCAGGGTCTCATCCGCGACATCCCGCCGGCCGGTGAGCTCGTGCAGCGGATCGCCGCCGAGGCCGAGGCGAAGCTGCGCTCCCTGACCGCAGACATCGTCGTCGACTCCGTTCCCGTCCCCTGAGGAGAAACCGATGACACGACAGGCCGAGACCGCCGAGACGTGCGGGAGGACGACGCGCCGGTGCTCGTCGAACGCGACGGTGCCGTCACGATCCTCACCCTCAACCGTCCCGACCGCCGCAACGCGATCAACCGCGCCATGCGGAAGGCGCTGAAGAAGGAACTGTGGCGCGCCGACGCCGACGACGAGGTGAACGTCGTCGTCCTCACGGGTGCGGGCACGTCCTTCAGTGCGGGTGTGGATCTGCCCGAGGCGTTGTCGGGTCCGCCTCCCGCCGCCGAAGGGCCCACTCCGACACACGTGCTCCGTGGCATCTCGAAACCGGTCATCGCGGCGGTCAACGGCCCCTGCTACACGGGCGGTTACGAACTCGCCGTGAACTGTTCGTTCATCATCGCCTCCGAACGCGCCGAGTTCGCCGACACCCACGCGCAGATCGGTCTGCTCAACGGCTGGGGCGGTAGTGCCGTCTTGCCGCGGATGATCGGTCTACCCGCCGCGATCCAGTTCATCCTGTCCGGGGAGCCCATCGACGGCGCGACCGCCGCGCGCATCGGCCTCGCGAACGAGGTCGTTCCGCACGACGAACTCCTGGACCGCAGCGTGGCCGTCGCGCAACGGATCGCCGGGGGGCATCCCAGTGCGATCCGGCGGATGCTCCGGTCCCTCAAGGAGGGTGCGGGCACGTCGCTCGCGCACGCCCTCGCCCTCGAATCCGAAGCGGCGGCCACCTACCGCGCGGACGGCGCGGACATCGGTGCCCGATACGCGAAGCGCCGCGCGCAGTCCGACTGAGCAACAGCCGGATTCCGACAACCGACTGAGCCGCAGTCGGGTTCCGGCACCTACAGCACCATCACCCGGGAGGTGACGTGGAGGAAGGCAAGCCCACGGTGACGCTCGAGTCCGACGCTCGTAGCGACTGGCGTCCCCGACTGTCCGCTCTGCTCGACGACTTCCGGCGGCGCTCCCGTCCCGAGACGTCCCGCGCACGGTTCGAGGCCGCGATCGCGTGGCAGTCCGAACTCGTCGACCATTCTCTGGCGGCGCCGGGCTGGCCCGAAGAGGTCGGCGGTATGGCACTCTCGCTCGAGGATCAACTCGACTACTACCGCGCGATCACCGATGCCGGTGCACCCAAGCATCCGTGCCCGCTGTCGTTCATCGTCGCGCCCACGATTATCGTCCACGGCACCGCCGAACAGAAGAAACGTTTCCTCGAGCCGCTGCTGCGCGCGGAAGAGTTCTGGTGCCAAGGATTCTCCGAACCGGCGCCGGCAGCGACCTCGCGTCGCTGTCCACGCGTGCCGTCCGCGCCGGCGACGTCTACCGGGTGACGGGCAGCAAGATCTGGACGACGATGGCCGACCACGCCGACTGGATCTTCACGCTCGTGCGCACCGGTCCGTCCGGACGGAGCACGTCGGGCATCACCTACCTGCTCATTCCGATGAACTCGCCCGGCATCGAGGTGCGACCCCTGCGCGACGCCGCGGGTGGGCACCACTTCGCCCAGGTCTTCTTCGACGACGTCGAGGTGCCGGTCGACAACCGGGTGGGGGAGGAGGGGCAGGGCTGGTCGATCATGCGGACCTCGCTCGGACACGAGCGCGCCACCGCCTTCCTCGCCGACGAGTTCCGCTACCGCTCGACCGTCGACAAGGTCTTCCGCCTGGCCGTCGGCCACGGCTATGCACACGATCCGCTGATTCGGCAGGAACTCGCCACCGTCGAGACCGGGGTGCGTCAGATCGCCGCGAACAGCGCACGCGCGCTGGATGCCGTTCTCGCAGGACGCGATCCGGGTGGGGTGGCGTCGGTCAACCGGTTGGTGAAGGCCGAGTTCGAGCAGCACATGCACCGGCTCGCGCTGCGATTGACCGGCTCGGCCGCCGTTCTCGGCACCCGTTCGGAAGGTGTGGTGGAGAAGGGGCGCTGGACGTACGGATATCTCATGTCCCGCGCCGCGACCATCGGTGCCGGAACCTCCGAGATCCAACGCAATACGATCGCAGAGAACGTTCTCGGTCTGCCTTCGCACCGGGGGGAGGGCACCCGCGGACCGGCCGTGGTGCCGGGGCGCCCCCTCACGCCCCCACCGGAGGACGAGGCGAATCTACGGGAGGCTCTGCGCGACATCCTGTTCGCCCGCGTCGATACCGTCTCGCTGCTCGTGGGCGTCGACTCCGCAGGCGAATACGACGCCGGATTGTGGTCCACGCTCGTGGAATTCGGTCTTCCGGGTCTGTCTTCTCCCGAGCATCTCGGTGGTGACGGCAGGTCGCTGCGGATGCTCTGCGCGGCGGTCGAGGAGGTGGCCTTCCATCTCGGACCGGTCGCCCTCGTCCCCACCGCGATCGCATTGGAGGTCCTCGTCGCGGCCGGCGCCGAGGAGGACGCGCGACGGATCATCGGTGGTTCACCTGCAGCGTTCGTCGTGCCCGTCGGAGATCGTGGGTGGGACACCGCCGATCTTCCCGTCCTCCGGGACGGCAGGCTGACCGGCCGCGTGGAACGGGTCGCGGGTGCACCCGTCGCCGAGGTACTCGTCGTCCTCGCGACGGACGATGCGACAGGCGAACACGTCCTGCTCACCCTCGACCGGGCCGATGCATCCGTCACCGTGCAGACGTCGCTCGATCCGACCGGGACCGTGGGGATCGTCTCCTTCGAGGACGCCGCGGCGACCGTGCTCGTATCGGGGGTGGACGCCGATGCCGCACTCGAATCGTCCTTCCGTGTCGCGGAACTGCTGGTCGCTGCTGATGCGGTGGGTGTCGCGAACCGGGCTCTGGCGATGGCGGTGGACTGGGCGGGCCAACGTGAACAGTTCGGCCGTCCCATCGGTTCGTATCAGGCGATCTCGCATCGCTGCGCCGACATGCTCGTCGCAGCCGAAGGCGCGCGGGGACTGGTGCTGGCGGCCGCCGACCGTTCACCGCAGGAACCCGAGGAGGCCGCGGCGGTGCACCTGGCGACCGCGGCGGCGCTGCGGTCCGCTGTATCCAACGCCGAGGGCTGCATCCAGATCCACGGCGGAATCGGCTTCACGTGGGAACATCCCGCCCACTTGCTGCTCCGTCGCGCGGTCGCCGACGAGGCGCGTATCGCCCGCCCGGAGGTGCTGCGGGACCGCGCGGTGGGAGAGGTGCTGGCGCGGTCGAGCCGAGCGGGCGGATCGACGGGGTGACGGACGAAGCAGCGGACCCGGTGCAGGATGCCGGGTCCGCTGCTTTCGGCGATCTAGTTGGCGATGTGCTCGCGAGGTAGGCCCAGCAACCGCTCGGCGATGACGTTGCGGTTGATCTCCGACGTGCCGCCGGCAATCGTCATCGCACGGCCCAGCAGGTAGTAGTGGGTCCACACCGGTTCGTCCCCGAGGAACGCTGCGGGACCGGCGATGTGCATCGCGAGTTCGCCCACGTGCTGGGTGTGTTCGGCGATGAGCATCTTCGTCACGCTGCCCTCCGGACCGAAATCGCCACCGGCGACGGCCCGCACGACCTGCCTCAGATTGAGGACCGCGAAAGCCTGTTCGCGGGCGATCAGTGACGCGATCCGGCGCGTGACCGAGACGTCGCCGGGCGCGTGCTTCGCGGCGAGGTCGAGCAGCGCGAACGCCGAATAGGTCTCGTCGGTCTTGCCACCGCCGATCGAGACGCGTTCGTTCCCGAGCGTCGCGCGGGCCACGGTCCAGCCGTTGTCGACGGCACCCACTACGTCCTCGTCCGGGACGAAGACGTCCTCGAAGAACACCTCGTTGAAGGCGGAGTCGCCGCTGATCTCGCGCAGCGGGCGGACGGTCACGCCAGGCGCGGTGAGGTCGATGACCATCGTGGTGATGCCCTTGTGCTTCGGCACGTCGCGTTGGTGCGGATGGTCGCGAGACCGCGCGTCGAATTCTGCGCGTTCGACGTCCACACCTTCTGGCCGGTGACGCGCCACCCGCCGTCGACCTTCATCCCGCGCGTCGACACGGCAGCCGCGTCGGAACCGGCACCGGGCTCGGAGAACAACTGGCACCAGACCTGCTCACCGAGCAGACCGGGACGGATCCACCGTTCGATCTGCTCCGGTGTGCCGTGCTGGGTGAGGGTGAGCAGGATCCACGCGCCGATGCCGAGACCGTGCGGTTCGACGTCGGTGAACTCCTCGTCGATCACGAGCTGCTCTACCGGGGATGCCCCACGACCGAACGGCGGCGGCCAGTGCGGCATGAGGTAGCCGGAGTCGACGAGCAGTGCACGTCGCTCGGATTCGGCGGTCGCGGTGTACTTCGCGACGAAGTCGCGGGCGGCGACGCGGTGGTCCTCCGCCTCGGGAGGAAGGTCGACGGCATAGTGACGGCGCGACCCGGAGGTGCCCGATTCGGCGAGCGAGTCGAGCGCGGCGGTCGGTTCGCCGAACAGGACCCGCAGGGCGTGGGCACGGCGCAGGAACAGATGGCAGTCGTGCTCCCACGTGAAACCGATACCGCCGTGGATCTGGATGCTCTTCTGGGCATTGGCGATGTACGAGTCGAACGCGATGACCCGTGCGACGTCGAGTGCGAGTCGCGCCTGCTCACCGTCGGCCCCGGCGCGTGCTGCGTCCCAGGCCACGCCGGTCGCGAGTTCGCTCGTTGCGAGCATGTCGGCGAGATGGTGCTTGATCGCCTGGAACGAACCGATCTGGCGGCCGAACTGTTCGCGCACCTTCGCGTAGGCCAGGGCGGCCTCGAGGGTCGCGCGGGCGCCGCCGGATGCTTCCGCAGCGGCCAGTGTGCGGGCGACGTGGTTCGCGTGGGGACCGGCGCCCGGGACGACGGCCAGGACGGGTGTCTCGCGGAGGGCGACCTTCGCCGTCTTGGAGGTGGGGTCGAGGTCGCCGGTGGGCGTCACCGACACCGAGGCGTGGCCGGGATCGACGAGAACGAGGTCGTCACCTGCGACGAGGGCGAGGAGCGTGGCGCCCGCACCACCACGACGAGGTCGACGTCACCGCTGACCGTGTCACCGCTCGTCAGGGATCCGGACAGGCCGAGACCGGGGAGCACCGAGCCGTCCGCGAACTTCGGGAGCCAGGTGGAGCGCAGTTCGTCGTCGCCCTTCGCGGCGAGCGCGGCGGAGACGGCGACACTCGCGAGGTAGGGGACGGGAACGACGAGCCGCCCGAGTTCCTCGGCCACCACCGCCACCTCGGGCAGGCCGGCGTCCGATCCTCCGAATTCACCGGGAAGGTGCAGGCCGAGCCATCCGAGGTCGGCGAGTTGCTTCCACAGCTTTCCGGTATCGGCGGTCGGGTCGTCGGTGACCTGCCGGGCGAGGCTGCCGGCGTCGTGGCCGCCGAGGAACGATCGGACGGCCTCTGCAACGGCGCGGTGATCGTCGGTCAGGGGAAGGGGCATGGGAGGTCTCCTCGGCGTGCACGGGTCGGTTCACTTGTAGCACTATCTAAACTATGTGACGCACGCTACTTTGGGAAGCCACAGCGCAGTACCGCTCGATCGGAGGAATCGTGAAACTCGAAGTAGGTCGATCCTGGGCCAGCACCGTCGACGGCACCGCGGTGGTCGTCGTCCGAGCGCCCGGCGACGAGGTCGCACTCACCTGCGGAGGCGCCGAGATGGTGCCGGGAAAGAAGGGAACCGGCGACGGCGCGGCCATCGACGACGCGCATCACGGCCCACCGCGCTGGGGAAGCGGTACACCGACGCCGAGGGCACGGTGGAACTGCTGTGCACCACACCCGGCACCGGCGCTCTCGCCGTCGACGGCGTTCCGCTGTCGTTGAAGACGGCGAAGCCGCTTCCGGCCTCCGACTGACCCGAGACTCGACCACCGAATCACAACTGCACCAGGGGCTTCCATGAACCTCACGATGTTGCTCGATATGGCCGCGGACGGGCTCGAGGACCGCATCGTGGTGGGGCGCCGCGGCGGCGGCGATCTCGCCCGGGCGCTGCGCGATCTGGT
>LATQ01000162.1 GCA_001017865.1 Rhodococcus sp. IITR03 | reverse complement strand
TGGCGACGGCGCGGCGCTCGAACAGCACGACCGGTCCGACGGCCGCGAGCTTCGCGAACAGCGAGGTGGGGAATCGGCCGACCGCGGTGTTCAGGCGCCGCCGAGGTCGTTGTGCACGCGGACGGCGCCGGCGATGCGCTGCTCGCGGGTCTGCAGTTTCCGGGCAACCCGGATGAACGGCCAGTGGTTGACCCCTTCGAGTCCACCGATCAGCTCGTGGAGCGTCGCGGACAGCGCGTTCTCGGCGCCGGCGCGTTCGGTGAGGCCGAGACGCTGGTCGCGCATGCCGATGGCGAGCGACCGGGCGCCGACGACGGGCCGGATGCGCTCACGTTCGACACCGGCACCGGCCGACGCCGCGATGAGCGCGGGCACGAGATCGTAGCGGTCGTCGAGTTCGTGGAGGAGCAGACGCAGGCTCTCCCGCTGGCGTTGCTGCAACGTCCGAAGACGGCGCACGCCTGCGCGCAACCAGAGCACCACCGCAACCACGACAGCAACACAGAGCACCACAGCCACAGACGTCACGCGCAGAAATGTACCGAGCGCACAAATCGCGTCGAAGACTGCACCGGCGTGTCCTACACGGTGTATCCGTACCGTGATCTGGCAACGCCCGCCGTCAGTTCGTCCGTGGTGATCGGGTGCTGTCGCGGCCGCAACCGATCAGGTGCGGCCGCGACCGTTGCCGAAGGTATTGGTCAGCTTCCGCACGAGGTTCTGCGGCACCAGTCGTCCCGCCGTGGCGAGCACCTTGTACTGCAGCCCGGGGATGCTGCGGACCTTGCCCTTGTCGAGGTCGGCGAGCGAGGTGCGCACCACCTCGTCGACGTCGAGCCACATCAGGTTCGGGGTGGACGACATGTCGATCCCGGCACGCCGATGGAATTCGGTGCGCACGAAGCCGGGGCACAGTGCCTGCACCCGCACGCCCGTGCCGGCGAGACCACCGGCCAGCCCTTCGGTGAACGACACGACATAGGCCTTGCTGCCGGAGTAGGTGGAACCGCGCCCGGGCAGCAGACCGGCCACGCTCGCGACGTTGACGATGTCGCCCCTGCCCGCCTCGATCATCGACGGGAGCGCGGCGCGGGTGAACGCGACAACCGAGGTGACGTTGACGTCGAGCTGCGCCTGCAGCAGGGCCGGATCGGCGGTCCAGAACTCGCCGGTCGTGCCGAATCCGGCGTTGTTGACGAGCATGTCGACACCGCGACCGAGGCGCTCGACGACGAGATCGCGACCGTCGGCGGCCGCCAGGTCGGCGACGATGATCTCCGATGCCGCCCCGAACTTCTGCTTCAGCTCGGCGGCGAGTTCGTCGAGGGCGGGACGGGTGCGGGCGACGAGCACGAGGTCGTAACCGCGACTCGCGAGTGTGCGGGCGAAACCCGCACCGATTCCCGAGGTGGGGCCGGTCACGAGCGCGACGGGGCGGGCGGAAGTCATGGCCGCCACACTAACGACACGCAGCGTGCGCGACCACCTCTCGGAAATCCTCGCTCAGTGGCGAGCGGAGGGCCGACCCGGATCCTGCGAACCCCGGTCGAGTTCCTCGGGTTCGACGACGGGCGGCAGCACGTGGAGGATGCCCGACAAACGCGCGACGGTCTCGATGGCCGAGTCCCATTCGCGTCCGGAGCTGCCGACGGGGATCGAGCCGAGCGTCCACTCGCCTTCGCTCCACAGCATCTGCACGTGGTCGGGGATGGACTCGGTGAACGCGACCATCCGCTGGTCGCACACGCGTCGCGCGATCTCGAGGTCGGTGGCGAAGACGATGCGCGGGCCGATCGAACCGAGCAGGTTCATGTCGGGGTCCTTCGGCGGAGGCGTCGACTTGAGCCGCAGATCGATGTCGACGTCGGAGCCGACCTTGCGCCGGACCGCGATGATCGTCGCGGTCTCCTCGATGTCGAACAGGACGAACTCCTCGCCGCGGCGAACCCCACGGACGATGTCGATCGCGCCGAGATATTCCTGCTTGGCGAGCGCCGCGCGGTGCCAGGTGGACGGCAGGTGGTCCTCGGCGGAGGTGTACTTGTAGCCCTGCGCCTTGGCCCAGATCTCCCGGATACGACCCGACTGTTCCCGCCGCGTCCGGTCGACGTAGAGCAGCGCGACCGCACCCAGCAGTGCGACCGCGGCCAGAGAGAACCACATGACAGTCATCGTCGAGTCAGCCTAGCGGGTCAGCGGCCCGAACCACCGAAGGATGGGAGGGACGCGCTGACGACGGTCTCGGCGGTCATCCGTCCCTGCTCGACGGCACTGCCGGTCGCCACGGCGGTCGCTCCGACCTCGAGGCTGTCGGCGGTATTGCCGGTCAGGGTGATGATCTCGGTGTCGGGGGTGAGGACGACGGTGACCGTCGAACCACCGATGACGCCGAGGGTGATGCTGCCACCGTCGTTGGCGGTGATCGTGCCCACGACCGCGCCGCGTCGCCCATGACCTCGCCGAGTCCGCCCGGGATCCGGTCGAGCGGCAGTCCCGGTGTGGTCGGTTCGGGTGCCGGCGGGAGAGTCGCCGTCGGCGGGGGC
>LATQ01000508.1 GCA_001017865.1 Rhodococcus sp. IITR03 | reverse complement strand
CTGCCACGCTTTGCCGACCAGCGTTTCCGCCGCTGGTTCGCCACGCGGGAGGCGCCGGCCGGGGGCGGCGAGCGCGGCACGGTGCTGCTGTGGCCGGACACGTTCACCGACCACTTCGATCCGCAGATCGCCCGCGATGCCGTCACTGTCCTCGAACACGCCGGTTTTTCGGTGCGGCTGCCCGATCGCGGTGCGTGTTGCGGTTTGACCTGGATCTCCACCGGCCAACTGTCTACCGCGAAACGCGTTCTACGGCGCACCCTCGCGATCCTTGCCCCGCACCTGCGCGCGGGCACCCCGATCGTGGTGCTCGAACCGAGTTGTGCGGCGGTGTTCCGCGCGGATCTGCCGCAGCTGCTGTACGGCGACCAGGACGCGCAGCGTCTGGCCGACCAGACCGTGACCCTCGGTGAGCTGCTGCACGCGCGGGCTCCGGACTGGCATCCGCCGCAGCTGCACGCGTCGGCGTTGATGCAACCGCATTGTCACCAACATGCCGTGCTGAAATACTCCGCCGAACAGGCCGCCCTGGAGAACGTCGGTGTCGACGTCGACGTGCTCGACGCCGGATGCTGCGGTCTCGCAGGGAACTTCGGATTCGAGCAAGGACACTACGAGGTGTCCGTGGCGTGTGCCGAGGACAAGTTGCTGCCCGCGGTCCGCCGCGCGGAGCCGGGCACCTTGTTGGTGGCGGACGGATTCAGTTGCCGCACCCAGGTGCGCGATCTACTGCCGGGCAGTGCGCCGCTGCACACCGCGCAGATCCTCGCTGCGGTCGTGCATAGGGACTCCGAGAAAGGACACCCGAAGTCATGAGTGAGATCACGCAGTCCGTCGACGTAGCCGTACCCGTCTCGGTGGCCTACAACCAATGGACCCACTTTGAGCGCTTGCCGCAGTTCATGGACGGCGTCGACGCCGTAGAACAGCTCGATGAGACCCACTTGCGATGGACAATCCGGCTCGGATGACAGCTCGCACGTTCACAGCCACTATCACCGAGCAACATCCCGATCAGCGCATCGCATGGAGGTCCGACGGGACTGTTCGCCATGCCGGAATCATTACCTTCCACCGGCTCGACGACACCCACTGTCGAGTCACGGCCCGAATGGACATCGATCCAGTGACTGTCACTGAGACGGTGGCCGACAAGACCGGAATCCTCGCGCGGCGCATTGCCAAGGATCTGGAACGGTTCAAGGATTGCATCGAGGTCCGCGGTTCGACGAGCGGCGCATGGCGCGGCGAGGTCAACCTCCCTTACTCGGGTCTGTCGGCTCATCGAGGCCCTCGCTGATGACCGCGACCGCGGTTCGGCGAGCACGGCCGGAGCGCCCTATCCTTCCCGTTTCGGCGCAAGGGTGCCGCGATCGTGGCGGCGGCGACCACTACGGACCCGAAGCGCTCGGGGGGGTGTTCTATCTGTGCACCGCCTTCGGGTTCTTCCTGCTCGGTGGGGTGCTGGCGATGCTGCTGCGCGGCGAACTCGCCGTGCCGGGGTTGCAGTTCCTGTCGAACGAGCAGTACAACCAGTTGTTCACCATGCACGGCACGATCATGCTGCTGCTGTACGCCACCCCGATCGTCTTCGCTTCGCCAACTACATCCTGCCGCTGCAGATCGGCGCCCCCGATGTGGCGTTCCCGCGGTTGAACGCGTTCAGCTATTGGACGTATCTGTTCGGTGGCTCATCACCGTCGCCGGATTCGTCACCCCCGGCGGCGCCGCGGATTTCGGGTGGACCGCCTACGCACCCCTCAGTGGTGTCGCGCATTCGCCGGGCATGGGAGCGAACCTGTGGATCATGGGCCTGGCGTTGTCCGGGCTCGGCACGATCCTCGCGGCGGTCAACATGGTCACCACCGTGGTGTGTATGCGCGCCCCGGGCATGACGATGTTCCGGATGCCGATCTTCACCTGGAATGTGCTGATCACGAGTCTGCTGGTGCTGCTGGCCTTCCCGATCCTCACCGCGGCGCTGATGGGTCTGCTGGCCGACCGGCAGTTGGGGGCGCACGTCTACGATCCCGGTACCGGCGGCGCGATCCTGTGGCAGCACCTGTTCTGGTTCTTCGGCCACCCCGAGGTGTACATCGTGGCGTTGCCGTTCTTCGGCATCATCACCGAGATCTTGCCGGTCTTCTCCCGCAAACCGGTCTTCGGTTATCAGGGTTGGTCTTTGCGACCATTACGATCGCGGCGCTGTCGATGGCGGTGTGGGCACATCACATGTTCGCCACCGGTGCGGTGCTGTTGCCGTTCTTCTCGTTCATGTCGTTTCTCATCGCCATTCCCACCGGTGTGAAGTTCTTCAACTGGATCGGCACGATGTGGAAGGGCCAGATCACTTTCGAGACGCCGATGTTGTTCGCGGTCGGCTTCATCGTGACCTTCCTCTTCGGTGGGCTCAGCGGGGTGATCCTCGCGAGCCCGCCGCTGGACTTCCACCTGCACGACTCGTACTTCGTGGTGGCGCACTTCCACTACGTGCTCTTCGGCACCATCGTGTTCGCGACCTACGCCGGCATCTACTTCTGGTTCCC
>LATQ01000507.1 GCA_001017865.1 Rhodococcus sp. IITR03 | reverse complement strand
GAACGCGTGCGGGGCACCGGCCTCGTCCTCGTCGTGAGAAGAGCATCGGGTCGATGACCAGCGACGCCGTCGCGGGCTCGCCCAGGGTTGGGGCAGCGACGACGTGCAGCTGCGGGTCGTCGACAAGGCGAACGACGAAGGACTCGTCGAGGGGCGCCGCCTGTTCGGAGCTCTCGCGTCGGTGGTGCCGAGCGTCGCACCCAGGAACGCACTCGTGCGCTGCTCACCGGCTTCCTGCTGCACCGTCTCACGGGCGACAAGACGTACGCGATCTTCTCCGACCTCACCACCGAGCTGCCCGGCTCCACGGTGATCTCCGACCCCGACGTCGTCGATCGCGATCTCGCACGCAGGTCAACCTGCTCCTCGGGCGCTGACGCACCGTCGTTCGCGTCACAGCGGTCCGGCTTCCGCGAGCACGACTCCCGCATCGCCCGCGTCGTTCTCGTCCTGCCGGTGGTCGTCCTCGACCGGTCCTGAGGCATGTTCGCGTCTGCGTTCGCCCGGGCGGATCCCGGGAACCGTCAGCAGTGCACCTTGATTCGGCGGGTCGCTCGGTCCGTGCCGCATCGTCCGTCGTCGTCGACGACGGGAGCCACCGTCCCTGCACCGGACGCGCCCACGGCCACCCCGGCGCCCTCGGCAACGCGTTCGGTGGTCGTCGCCAGGTCGGTGACAGTGCCGGCGATCCGGTGGCCGGCCTCCTCACACGCCCCGAGCACCACGCGACGGCGCCCGGACGGCCGGGACCAGACGTTCTTCGACCCATCTCCGGCACTCGGCGGCAGGGTCGCCCACGTTGCTACCGGGCGGGTCGCCCACGTTGCTACCGGGCGGGTCGCCGAACCAGCGGGCATGCTCCTCTGGCTCGGTCCGTGCGGGCCGCCGCTCGCTCCGGCGACGATCGTGTCGATCTCGTCCCTCGTGCGACCGTCGACGCGCGTTCCGCGAGATCCCCGACAACGCGGGCCTTCTCACGCAACGCCGCGGCGATCGCGGTGGCGGCCGACTCCAGAGCGACCGCGAGATCGGTCAGCGACGCACACAACGCCACTCCGGCACGGACGGTGGTCGTCAGCTCGGCGCGAGCCCGGTCGGCGGCGGATCCGTCCCACGACTCGTCGAGTTGCTGCAGGAGGCGACGCTGTTCGTCGGTCCGACGACCGAGCGAGGTCGCGAGCGAGCGCGTCGTGGCGGCGTCGTCGGCGAGGGCGGGCAACGAGAGAGCACGTTCCTCGTCGTAACGTGCCCGGACGTCTGCGACGCAACAGCCGGACTCGAGCCCGAGAGTGTGCAGGGACTGCACGAGGTCGATCAGACGGGCCAGGCCGGGCGCTCCCGCGTCGAGGATGTCGCCTGCGCTCTCGGGCGAGGTCCTCACGGCTGCCGGGTCCCTGCGTCGCCGAACCCGGCACTGTCGAGGTCGGCACCGGTCACAGCGGTGAGGGCGATGACGGTCGCGTCGTCCTGGTGCCGGTAGGTGTCCGCCACGACGCGCAACGCGTCGGCATGCGCCTGCACGGTCGCCGCCCAGCTCTCACACGCAGCACGCATCCTGCGATAGCCGGTCTCGACGCGGACGCCGGCCGCCCGATGCGTCGATCCGGCACCGCCGCCGTCGAAGACGAGACCACCGAAGCCGCGACGGATCCCGGCGTCGGCGTCCTCGGCGACCTCCGCGAGTCGTGCCGCGACGGCGCGCACCGCCTCGTCGTCGAACCTGATCGTGCCGTGCTGTGTAGCTGTGTCGTGCTGCGCTGCCGTGTCGTGCTGCTGTGTGTCCATGTCCGCCCTTCGCCCACCGAACCCTCTCGAAGGGTTAGGACGCAGCGCGGGGCGATCCGGTTCCACCGCAGCGGCACTGCGAGCGGAAGGCGGCGGCGATGTGCAGGGACCGCGCAGGTCAGACGGCGGCGACGACTCCCGCGAGACGGTCGGCGACCGCCCGGGCGTGATCGTCGTCGGCGGCTTCGACCATGACGCGCACAAGCTGCTCGGTGCCCGACGGACGCAGCAGCACCCGGCCGGTCTCACCGAGTTCGCGCTCGGCCTCCGCGACCGCGTCCGCCACCGCAGGATCGTTCGCGACGGCGACCTTGTCGTGGACCCGCACGTTCACGAGGACCTGCGGAAGCGATGTCATCACCGAGGCGAGCTTCGCGAGCGGCAGACCCGTCGTGGCGATCCGCTCCATCAGGCGCAGACCCGTGAGCACGCCGTCGCCGGTCGTACCGTGCGCGGGCAGGACGATGTGACCGGACTGCTCACCGCCGAGGCCGTAGCCACCGCGGCGGAGCTCCTCGAGCACGTAGCGGTCACCCACACCGACGGTGCGCACCTGGATTCCCGCCGCCCGCATCGCGAGATGCAGACCGAGATTGCTCATCACCGTGGCGACGAGGGTGTCGTCGGGAAGTTCACCGGCTTCGTGCATGCCGAGGGCGAGGATCGCCATGATCGCGTCGCCGTCGACCACCGTGCCGGTCGCGTCGACGGCGAGGCAGCGGTCGGCGTCGCCGTCGTGCGCGAGACCGGCGTCGGCGCCGTGCT
>LATQ01000175.1 GCA_001017865.1 Rhodococcus sp. IITR03 | reverse complement strand
GACGCGCGACGGGAGTGCGATGGTGGCGGTGGCGGGACAAGGTGACCTCACCGCGCTGGCTGGTGCCGCGCAGTTCGACGTCGACGAGGTGACGCCCGCCCTCGGTGCGCTTGCCGACGACCTCACCGGTGAAGGTGTGGGTGTCGCCGAGGTAGTTGAACTTGCGCATCTGACTCGACATCGATTCGAGCCAGGCGTCGTCGCCCATCCAGTCGGTGAGATAGTGGCTCAGCCAGCAGTCGCGCATCATGCCGTAGTCGTAGGCGGCCGGCAGGCCGATGGAGCGGGCGTAGCTGCTGTCCCAGTGGATCCGCTGCGCGACGTCGGGCACACCCTGCTCGTTCGGGATGTAGAACGGTGCGATGCGTTGGCGGTTCTTGTAGGCGAGGCGGCTCGCGCACGGGGTGTACGGGGCGAAACCGTATCCGCCGGAGTGGAAGACGACCATGTCGGTGGTGGTCAACGGCCCCTTGGCCATCGTGCCGAGACTCTCCCCGACCTCGACGTCCTCCCAGTAACGGGTGTTCGTGCCGCGCACCTGCTCCTGCGCGTAGATCTCGTCGATCCTCGCGATGTCGTCGGGGGTGTAGGAGGCCGGTTCGATCGAGTCGTACTTCTTGCGCTTCTTCGACTCGTGGCGCTCGGTGTGGATGGTGATGACCCGCTGGGTCTGGACCACCTCGGCGCGCTGGTTGAACTGCACCTGGAGGCCGGTGATGATGAGCGAACGCCCGGCGAACTCGGATTGCTTCTCCTCGACCTTCTCGGTGCCGTGGAAGCCGTACAGGGTGTCGCCGTCGAGGACCGGCCGGTACCAGTGGGTCGTGGTGCCGGAGACGAACACGTGGATCCCTCGGAAGGAGGGTCGGCGCTGCTCTCGGGGCACGGGGTCTGCCAGCAGTTCCTTGCGGACGGCGATGTTGACCATCGGGGGCGCGATCTGGCCTCCCCACCGGGTCGCGGCACCGTATTCCTCGTCGGTGAACAGCGGATTGTCGTCGCCGTAGCTACGCGCGAAGTTCCGCATGATGTCGGGTGAGGCGCGTGTGTACTGCTCTCGCTGCGTCATGGCGTGGTAGACGCCGACGAGATCTCTCGCCCGTGCAATGTCTTCATCGCGGAAGGTGTAGATCTCCGAAGGCTTCTCGGTCTTCTCCGACGTGGTCATCGACTACCTCCGTATAGGGGACGACGCTCGACGCGAGCGGCCCGTGCCACCCACAGTAGGGCAACCTAGTTATACATGTAAAGACCTGGCGAACCTCATGTTCGGCCGGACACTCCGTCGCCGGCCAGACGTTCGACGACATGCCGGCGCACCAGCTTTCCCGTCTCCGTGCGCGGCAGCTCGTCCCAGTAGACGATGCGGTCGGGCGTCTTCGACCCGCGCAGCGTCTCGCGCACGAACGCGCGTAGCTCCTCCGCATCGACCGACTCGTCGGGGCGCAACACCACCACGGCCTCGATGCGTTGTCCCCATTCGTCGTCGGGTACCCCCACGACCGCGGTGTCGGTGACGGCGGGATGACGCAGGATCACGTCCTCGATCTCGGCCGGGGCGATGTTCTCGGCACCGCGGATGATGGTGTCGTCGCTGCGCCCACCGATGAACAGATAGCCGTCCTCGTCGACGAATCCGGTGTCACGTGTGTCGAAGAATCCGCGGTCGTCGACGAGCTTGCCGATTCCCGCGTATTCGGCCGAGACCTGTTCTCCGCGAACCCAGATCCGTCCGGGCACGCCGGCTTCGACGACGCGGTCGTCGGCGTCGCGGATCTCGAGGTCGATGCCGGGGACCGGCCGGCCCACCGATCCGAGGCGGGCGCGGATCCGCTCGTCGGTGCCGGTCATCGCCGCCCGGTGGTCGTCGGGGCCGAGGACGGTGATCGTCGAGCTGGTCTCGGTGAGTCCGTAGGCGTTGACGAAGTCGACCTGCGGCCAGGTCTCGAGGGCCCGTTCGACCACTCGGCGGGGCATCGGCGCACCACCACTGGCCAGGGAGCGCAACGTCGGCACCGAGGTGTCGGCACCGGAATCGAGGATGCGCGCGAGCATCGTGGGGACGACGAGAGCATTGGTGATGCCCTCCCCACGAACGGTGTCGAGCCATTCGGCGGCGGTGAACTGCTCGAGCACTACCGTCCGGCGACCTGCGTAGAGATTCGTGAGGACGTTCGCCACCGCGGCGATGTGATAGGGCGGGACGCTCACCAACGCGGCGTCGGTGCCCTCGGCCGAGGCGAACTCGACGGATCCGAGCACATACGACACGAGGTTGTGGTGATGCAGCAGAACACCTTTCGGAGCCGACGTGGTGCCGGAGGTGTAGATCACCACGGCGGGTGCGTCCGGGTCCGGATCGTCGGCTTCCACGGCCTCCGACCGTCCGAGCCGGTCGAGCCAGGTCACGGGAGAGAGCACCCCCGGTGCGTCGCCGGCGTCGTCCGCGATCACCAGGGCGTCGGATGGTGGGACAGCAACGCCGCACCCTGCTCCGCGCCGAGCGATAGTTGATCGGTACGAGCGGGACGCCGCCCCGAGCGCCGCAGCGAACAGGGCC
>LATQ01000505.1 GCA_001017865.1 Rhodococcus sp. IITR03 | reverse complement strand
CGCGACGAATGGGGTCGCGCGGCGAGCGCGGCGTGAGGACTCGATGCCGTGTTCGTCGGCGATCTGCCCCACAGCGGATCGCACGACCTTCCGGCCGCGACCGGCGGTGGTGTCGGGGCGGTGACCACCGCGACGACCTCGTGGCGCGACGACTCGATGAGGCGGAGCAGCGACGGGACGGCGGGTTCCGGCGTTCCCGCGAAGACCACGCGCATGTCAGAGCACCGCCGGGCAGGAGGTGGGAGGCGCTGCGTGTGGACTGTGCGGGGATGTCACGGATGCTGCTCCAGTTCTCGACGGCGATGACCTCTCACAGTCTAGGGAGTCGACGTCGTGCGACCTGCATCACCGCGCCGGGCGGTCACCTCGCGGAGGCCGACACCGGAGAGCGTGGAGCTCAGGTCTCGGAACTCGGGTGTCTGCGTTCAGGTGTTGGACTGGAGGATCAGTTCGGGGATGCCGGTGCCGAGCGCGACAGGGGTGCACTCCCCGATCGCGTACCGGTCGGGATCGAGTGCATGCCGCGCGAGCTGCAGCGAGAACGGGTCGTAGACCATGTTGAAGTGACCGGTCAGATCCTGCGGGCACAGCTCCTGGATCACGTGGTTGACGGCGCCCTCACCATGGAGTGCGACATTGCCGGCGGGCTGGATGACCTCGTCGACCTCGCTGCCGATGGTCGTGTAGCGCACACCGGGCACGGTGTCGGTGGGTGTGTTGAGCTCGGTGAGCAGTTCCGACCCCTGAAGCTGCTGCACGAGGGCGACGGAGAACTCGCCCTCGACGATGTCGGTCGCTCCGGGCAGCGCGGCGAAGGCGGCCCCGATGCCGTAGAAGGTGCCGCCGTAGCTCGGCGACGCGATCCCGACCCACCGGTCGACGACCTCGGCACCTCCGAGCTCGTTGATGTAGTAGCGGGCCACGGTGGCTCCCTGCGAGTAACCGACGACATCGACCTCCACCGCACCGGTGGCGTCGAGAACCTCGGTGACGAACTCACCGAACTGTGCTGCGGAGACCCGGATGTCGCCCGTGCCGTAGTCCTCGGCACCGTCGGCGAACCCGTAGTTCAGGGCGAACACGCACCAGCCTGACGCGGCGAGCAGCGGTGAGAGAGCAGCGAAGTCGGAGTAGGCGTTGGAATCGGTGCCGTGCGCGAGCACCACCGGACGAGGGTGCTCCTCGGACGGAACACACGCGAAGTCGTTGCTACCGGCGGGGGCGACATCGGGGTTGTTCTCGGCGTATTCGGCCGCTTCGGCGTGCCCGGTGGCCACCGGTCCCGCCGGGACGGGCACGCTGCTGTACGACCCCTCCCCGAGACCGAGGATCGGTCCGTCGTCGGACGGGAGCGGCTGCGCCGCCGCTGCGCCCGCAGTCAGTGCCGCCGTACCCACAGTCAGCATCGCGACGACACACGCTCCGACGACACCACCGACACTCCGCCCGGCACCCATTCGTCCGCCCTCTCCTCCTGTGCCTCCCCGGCACCTACGGAAGAGATCGGTCACAATCACCGGCTCCGTTACTGTGACAAATAATATCTCCGGCAACGCGTGTCGCTGTCGTACATATGTAGGACAGCAGCGGGCGGTCTTGCGCTCGGTCCGTGCCGGATCGACACTGGGAACAGCCTCCGTCGACGGAAACTCCACGGTGCGAACACGGTGCCCCGCACCGTCCTCGCAGATCCCCGCCTGCGCTCCGCAGGTCTCGTTGCTCGTCGATTCACGGGAGTCGTCATGATCACCGATCCCGACGGACCTGCCGATACCCGAATCATGGGAATCGTGCATTCCGCCCTCCGCCGCGACCTCCTCCGCATCGAGGTCGCCACCTCGACGAAGACATGGCAGGAGACTCACCGAGTGGCTCTCGCCGATCACGTGTTGTGGATGATGGATTTCCTGCACCATCACCACGAGTCCGAGGACCGTGGGCTCTATCCGCGCGTGGTGCAGTGCAATCCCGACGCGGCGCCGCTCGTGGAGAGAATGAACGCCGACCACCGCACCATCGAGCCTGCGATCGCCGCCGTCGAGGACGCCGCCCGGGATTTCCGCGCCGACCGCCCCGGTTCCGGGGAGGCACTCGGTGCAGCACTGTCCCGCCTGTCCGAGGTGCTACTACCCCATCTCGAACGCGAGGAGCGGGAGATGATGCCGCTGGTCTCGACCAGTATCACCGATGCGCAGTGGCGGGCGTGGGACGACGAGTTCAACATCAAACCGAAAGGGATGCAGCAGCTCGGCAAGGAAGGGAACTGGCTCATCGACGGTCTCGACGACTCCTCGCGCGATCACGTCGTGCATCTCGTACCGCCCGTACCGCGCTTCGTCCTGCTGCACATCCTCGGCATACGCCATCGCCACGACTTCGCGGCCCTGTGGAAGGGCACGGACGCCGCATCGATTCCGTCGCAACCGATTCCGAAAGCGGCCTAGCCGGGCGGTGGCGATCCGCACCCGCTCACCTCGGCCGGTTCAGCCGATACGCGGCGGATCCACCTGGACCCGCAGCGGACCGTCCGCGCGACGCGCCGTGCGGGTGGCCTGGGCGG
>LATQ01000446.1 GCA_001017865.1 Rhodococcus sp. IITR03 | reverse complement strand
CCTCCCCGGGCCCGCTTCCGCGGCGGGACGCGTCATCGGCGTGCTCGAACGCGGAGCGGTCACCGCCTCCGTCCTCGCCGGATGGCCCGAAGGGATCGCCGTCATCATGGCGGTGAAGGGTCTCGCCCGTTATCCCGAACTACGCGAACCGAATGCTTCCGAACAGTTCATCATCGGCACGTCCACCTCGGTGCTGTGGGCGGTCGCGGTGTGCGGCGTCGGGCAGGCGCTGATCACCTGACGCCGGGATCTCCACCGTCAGGTCTTCTTCAGCGCACTGCCCTTGTGCATCGCGACGTGATCGGTCTTGTCGCTCCGGATCTCGTACTGCGGCTCGTCCTCGCTGCACCGCCGCGTGCGTCCCTTGAACTCCACGTCCTCCGTGTGCTTCGCGATGATCACACCCTCGACGTATCCGGCCTCGGAGTTCCATCGGACGTGGTCACCGACGGAGAAGTGGGTCGCCATGTCGTCGTCCTCCCGCTCGGCCCGCTTCCTGTGACAGTCGGATAGCCGTCTCCGATCGTCCTACACCCCAGGTCGATCAATCCGTCCGATGCTCCGCGGGATCCGCGGATCCCTCGGCGACGGCACGGAAACGTTCGAGGTCCTCCGGACGGAACTCGGGCCGGTCGACCACCGCGTCGACGAGCAGCCGCAACTGGTGTTGCAAGGCCGGTACCGACTCGGTGCGCCGCTGCTCGGAGAGATGATCGATGAGCATGCGCAGAACCCGGGCGAGCGCCGTGGCCACGTACAGCTGCGCCGAACCGGCCTGCCGGATCTGTTCGAAGGCGTGCTCGATGTACTCGTCGGGCGACAGGATCCACGGACGCAGCAGAATCCGGCCGTCCGCCCCCTCGATCGCCGGCACCGGACTGTCGGTGACCAGCAGGGTGCGCAGCAGACTGCCGAGCCGGAGCACCACCTCGGTGGCGGTCGTCGGGTCGTTGATCGCCTGACTGAGGGCGCGCAGCGCGATGTCGACGAGTTGCCGCAGCGCGAAGTCCACGTCCTGTTGCATGGTGCGCGCATTCGAGATCTCCACGGCCGCCTCGAGCCGCCGCAGGACCACCGCCCGTTCCGGCTTCGGATGGATCCGCAGCAGCGGTTCCCCGCAGTGGATGTACGCGCCGGGACGCGTCTCCATCCGCACGACCGCACCCGGCGGTACCCCGGCGAGAACGAGCTCGGCCGGCGCCTGGGTCACCCAGCCGTCGCGCGGGGCGTGCACCGTCGCCCCCTCGGTGAAATCCGGCTCCGGCACCCGGTCGACGTGGATCTCGCGGTGCGCACTCCGGCTCGTGTTCGCGATGACCTTCTCGGCCTCCGAGGCGATGCTGCGCACCACCTCCCCGACCTGCAGACCGTGGGCCAGCCGGTTGAGATAGGCGATGATGAGCACCACGGTCGACACCGCGAGGACCACGGCGAGGGTGGTCGACAGTGTCGGGGCGGGTGCGGCGTCGTCCGCGCCGATGTGGCGCAGCGTCAGCACGCAGTAGACGAAGGTCGCCACCAGCATCCCGATCACCGTCTGGCTGGCCCGATCCCGAATGAAGGACCGCATCACCCGCGGTGAGAACTGGCTGCTCGCCAACTGCAGGCTCACGACGGTCAACGAGAAGACGACACCGGCGGTGGTGATCGTGGCACCCGCACGGTACTCAGCAGCCAGATCGCGGCATTGCTGTTCATCTTCATGCCCCACGGAAAGGGGCCGAAGGCCCGATCGATGTAGCCGCTCACCTCCGCGAGCACGGCTCCGGCGACGACGACCAGCGCGGGCAGCGCGAACAGGCTCTCCCGGAATCGGTATACGCCCGCTGCGACCCGCAACTGTATCCACGATCTCGGCAGAGCACTCATGTCGACCACGCTATCGACAGCCACGGCTGCGGCAACCCGACTCGCGAAGCACAGCGACCACGACCGGTCTCCGCCCCGGAAGTGCTACCTTCTCACCCGGTCGTCCGGAGGGGGTGGATCCGCTCCTCTCGCGCGACGACCTCGATGCGGTCCTGCACTCGTCGCATCGCGCGTAGCCACCGATCCGGGTCCGATGCTCGCCGCCGGTAGTACTCCGCCACCTCGGGGTGCGGAAGGATCAGGAACCGGTCGTCGCCGAGGGCTCCGACGATATGGTCGGCGACCTCGTCCGGGGTGAGCACCCCGCTCTCGAAGATCACCCGGCCTGCCGCGTCGGTGGGCAGCAGATCCGTCGCGACGCCCTGCGGGCACACGCACTGGACGATCACGCCCTTGTCCCCGTAGGTCGCCGAGAGCCATTCCGCGTGGGCGACGGCAGCGTGCTTGCTCACCGAATACGCCGGGGAACCGAGCATGGTCAGCAGTCCTGCTGCCGACGCCGTCACCACGAACCGGCCGGTGCCCCGCTCGAGCCACTCCGGCAGCAGTGCCCGGGCGGCGCGGACGTGACCCATGACGTTGACGTCCCAGGACAGCTGCCAGGCCGCCTCGCTCTCGGCCCCTCCGGTCTCGACCCCGGCGTTGGCGAACCACACGTCCACGCGTAAGAGCGGCGCGCGAACTGCGACCAGAT
>LATQ01000504.1 GCA_001017865.1 Rhodococcus sp. IITR03 | reverse complement strand
CCCGCCACATGGCGTCGCGGATCGCGGTGACCTTGCGCATCCACCCCGCGTCGTCGACGCCGGTGCCGCGGCCGACCGCGGCCACGGGTTCGGTGGCGGTAAGGGTGGCGATGAGAACGGTTGCAGGAGTGGTGTTCCCGATTCCCATATCGCCCGCGACGAGCAGATCGGCACCTTCGTCGACCTCGCGGTCGGCGAGCGCACGGCCGGCCTCGATCGCGCGGACCGTCTCGTCGTGTGTCAGTGCGTCCTCGCGGTCGATGCTGCCGCTCGAGCGACGGATCTTGAACTCGGACACCTCGGGGGAGGTGTCGCTCTCGACTGCCATGTCGACGACCCGCACTCCTGCGCCTGCGGCGGCGGCGAGCACGTTCACGGCGGCGCCCCCTGCGGACAGGTTCGCGACCATCTGCGCGGTGACCTCCGGCGGATAGGCCGAGACCCCGTTGCGTGCGACGCCGTGGTCACCTGCGAAGACCACGACCCGCGGTCGGCGGAAGGGATGGGGCGGGACCTCGCCCTGGCAGGCGGCGACCCAGCACCCGAGTTCCTCGAGCCGTCCGAGTGAGCCGGCGGGTTTCGTCAGATCTCGCTGGCGTTCCTCGGCGGCGACGCGTGCTTCGAGGTCGGGTAGGTCGACGCGCGGGAACTCGACGTCGGCGGGGGAATCGGAACCGCTGGTCACAGGTCACCTCTCGGACGGATCTTCACGCGAGAACGCTATCAACCGCCCGGTCTGGCAGAAATTCGACGCTATGCGTCATCACTGCCACTTTTCGGCGATCGGGTTCGGTCGGAGGATGGAGACATGATCGAACTCACCGTCACCGTCGTGGTCCTGTCCACCCTGATCATCGGTCTCGAGGTGCTCCGCCGGCGGACTGCTCCCGCGCCGGCCTGGGTCCGGCGTGCACCCTGGCGGCTTCACTGGGAACGCCCCGCACAGACGACTCGGCCGCGGCACCGCATGTCGCAGGACATGCAGGCCGCGGCGAGATCGGCAGCTACCGCCGGTGGTGTGCGGGGCGCCTCACAACTGAGGGTCGCCGGACGGTCAGACGGCGTCGCCGGGCGACCCGGGGGAGCGGTGCACGCAGCTTCTTGATCTGGGAGGCGCGCACGAAGGCGTACCAGCCGAGGCCGAAGCCACCGTCCGTCGAATCCGGGAAGCGCTCGCGCACCTTCCTGTTGACCATGCGCCCGAGGTAGATGCCCTCGATGATCATCAGGAACATCATCACGAACATCGCGAGCGTGACGTACTGCTGCACCACCGGCCCGAGGAACATCGACATGATGAGCACGAGCGCGAGCGGCATGAACAGGCCGACGAGATTGCGCCGGCTGTCGACGATGTCGCGCACGTAGGCGCGCACCGGCCGCGATCGCGGGGGAGCAGGTACTTCTCCTCGCCCGCGAGCATCCGGTTGCGACGCTCGGACGCGTCGGCGCGACGCTGCGCGGCGGCCGCCTTGCGCTCCTCCTTGCTCTGCGACTTGCGCGCGGCCTTACGGCGCTCGCGTGCTTCCTTCGCAGTCAGGGGAGCGGGGGCGACGGGACCGCGGCGACGGTTCTCGCGTCGCGCGTTTCGGCGTCGGACGCCCTTACCGGTCGTCGCCTTCGCGGACGCGGAATCGTCGGGAGTCGCGGCCGGGGAGTCCTCGGTCGCAGGAACCTGGTGATCGGCGGAGTCGTCGGAACCACCGCGGCGTAGCAACTTCACACCACCAGGCTATGGGATAGTGGAGAGAAGCGGGAAATTCCGCGTGCCATACCACGCTCGGCGCGACTCGTCCACGAGGAATAGATTCCGGCGCGGTACCGTTGAACCATCGGGTTTCGACACGAACGACAGGGAGCGCCCATGACTGTGCAGCAAGAGACCGATACTCACGGCGTCATCCTGACCGAGGCCGCCGCTGCGAAGGCGAAGGCACTGCTCGATCAGGAGGGCCGCGACGACCTCGCACTGCGTATCGCCGTGCAGCCCGGAGGCTGTGCCGGTCTGCGGTACCAGCTGTTCTTCGACGACCGCACGCTGGACGGAGACCTCACGAAGGAATTCGCCGGTGTGACGCTCGCCGTCGACCGGATGAGCGCGCCGTACGTCGAGGGTGCGTCGATCGACTTCGTCGACACCATCGAGAAGCAGGGCTTCACCATCGACAACCCGAATGCCACGGGGTCATGCGCCTGCGGCGACTCGTTCAACTGAGCTGAGGACGCACTTCGGAACCCCGGCGCTTCACGGCGCCGGGGTTCCGTCGTTTCCGCGGTAGTACCGTGGGACCGCTACGGCTCTCCGTGTGAGCAGCCACACCATCGACATCCGCGGAAAGGCTCAGCCACGTGACCATCGCCGTGACCGGCTCCATCGCCACCGACCACCTCATGCGCTTCCCCGGCCGGTTCGCCGAGCAGCTGCTCGCCGACCAGCTCGCGCACATCTCGCTGAGCTTCCTCGTCGACGACCTCGTCGTCCGGCGCGGCGGAGTGGGCGGCAACATCGCCTTCGCGATGGGTGTGCTCGGCGGAACGCCGGTGCTCGTCGGCGCCGTCGGCGCCGACTTCACCGAGTACCGCACCTGGCTCGAGGACC
>LATQ01000092.1 GCA_001017865.1 Rhodococcus sp. IITR03 | reverse complement strand
CGGCGCGTTTCGCCCCGCCGGCCGCGACGGGTTGCCGGCGGACCTGCGGTTCGCCTCGGGTTCCGGTTCGCGTGGCGCCTCGAACAGGGCGTCCGGTTCGGCAGACAGGTCGTTCGCCCCGAAAAGATCACTCACGCATCCGACGCTACAAGCTCGCGCCGACGCCCGATCGGCGGCGGTGTTCGTCGTTCGCATGGACGGATGACCGACCGTGTGGTCGGATCTTGGTCGTGCCCACGACACCGACCGCCGATCATGTGTCCCGCCGCGCCGTGCTCCGGTCGTCGATTCTCGCCGCCGGTGTTGCGGCCTTCGCCTCGACCTCGCAGCACGCGCAGGCATCTCCCGCCGTCTTCGCGCACGGCGTGGCATCGGGAGATCCGTTGCCCGACGCGGTGATCCTGTGGACGCGGGTGACACCCTCGCCGGAGGCGACGCCCGGCTCGGGTGCGGGACCGGACGTCCCGGTCACCTGGGAACTCGCCCGCAGCAGCAGCTTCGACGCCGTGGTCGCGAGTGGGACGGTGACGGCGAGTTCCGTCTCCGACCACACGGTCAAGGTCGACGCCCGCGGGCTCACACCGGGCACGACCTACTTCTATCGATTCCGCGCCGGCGGTGCCGTCTCCCCGACCGGCAGGACGTTCACCGCGCCTCGCACGATGCTGCGGTCGCACACCTGCGCTTCGGGGTCGTGTCGTGCGCCGATTGGGAGGGCGGCTTCTTCTCCTCCTACCGCCACCTGGCCGCACGCGACGATCTCGACGCGTGGTGCACCTCGGCGACTATCTGTACGAGTACGCGGCCGGGAAGTTCCCCGTCGCCGGTGGCCGGGGCGTCCGGACGCACGAGCCCGCCCACGAGATCGTGAGTCTCGCCGACTACCGGATCCGGCACGCGCAGTACAAGACCGATCCGAACCTGCAGGCGTTGCACGCGAAGGTGCCGTGGATCGTGATCTGGG
Organism: Rhodococcus sp. IITR03; assembly: GCA_001017865.1. The sequence goes on along the minus strand of LATQ01000092.1, from coordinate 1,644 downwards.
ACGACCACGAGTCGGCGAACAACGCCTGGGCGGGTGGGGCGGAGAATCACGATCCCCTCGTCGAGGGCGACTGGGCGCCCCGCAAGGCCGCATCGGTGCAGGCCTACGACGAGTGGATGCCGGTTCGCCCGAACGGCGGACGGCTCTACCGGCGCCTGCGGTACGGACGGCTCGCCGAACTGTCGATGCTGGATCTGCGGAGTTATCGCTCCGAGCAGGTCCTCGGAGCCGGACGGCAGGTCGACGATCCGGGTCGCACGATGACCGGACGGGACCAGATGGAGTGGCTCACCGCCGGCCTGGCGAGCTCCCCCACCCGGTGGCAGTTGATCGGCAATTCGGTGATGTTCTCGCCGATCGTGTTGCCGCCCCTCGATCCGCGGACTACCGGAGCACTGACCGAACTCGTCGGAGTGCCGGCCGGAGGTCTGCCCTTCAACACCGACCAGTGGGACGGTTACACCGCCGACCGTCGACGGTTGATCGACACCATCACGGCGGCGGGACTGCGCAACGTCGTCTTCCTCACGGGCGACATCCACACCTCGTGGGCGATGGACGTCCCGGTGGACGCCGCCGACTATCCGGGTGCCGGCACAGTCGCCACGGAGTTCGTGGTTCCGTCGGTGACGTCGGCGAACATCGACGAGTTGCTGGGTGTGCCCCCGCGGAGCCTGTCGCCCGCGCTGGAGGCGACGGCGACCGCGACCAACCGGCACGTGCGGTTCGTCGAACTCGATTCGCACGGTTACGGGGTACTCGACGTGACTCCAGGCGCGACGCAGATGGAGTGGTTCTTCATCGGCGAGCGCACGGATCCGAACGCGGCCGCGCACCGCGTCGCGGGATACCGGGTGGCCGACGGCGCGACGAAGATCGAGCCCGCCGCTCCGCTGGTGTAGACGCCGGTCGGCGCCTGCCCGATCGACCGCTCTAACCGGCGGCGCGGTCCTCGAGGTGAGCGAGCACGTCGCGGGCGTGTGCGGCGACGTCGTCGTGGCCTGTCGCGGTGGCGAACTCGGCGAGCAGCGACCAGCGGCGCGGAGCGCCGGGATGCGCGGCACCGACAGTCCGTGTTCGCGTACCGAGGCGATCCGCGCATGGTCCTCGGGCAGGAACAGGTGCGTGCTCAGCCAGATGCACGCGAGCAGGGCGTCGAGCAGCCGCTCCTCGAGTACCTCGTCGTAGGCCAGCTGCGGCCACATGGCGACGACCTCGGCGCGCCACGCGTCGGCCATCGCACGGATGCGATCGACGGACAGCGGCACCGAGCACAGGCACAGCGGGAAGGAGCTGAGTGCGTACGCGATGTCGAGGGTCGCGTCGCGGAAGCCGCCCCATTCGTAGTCGAGGAACTGCACACCCTCGTCGCCGACCACGATGTTGTCGGGGCACAGGTCGGACGGCTGAAGGCCCGGAAACGCCCGCCGGTGAACAGCTTGGACGCCCGCTCGGCACGCTCGCGCACCGACTCGGGCACCGACAGGCCGAAGTCGGCCTCGAGGAGTTCGGGCACACCCCGCACGGCATCGAGGGCCTGCTGGGACACGGCGTCGGCGACCCGCCGCGACATCGGCGCGCCGCAGCAGCGCCGCGAAGTCCTCCTCGCCGACCCGACGGTCGCGCATGCATGCGCCCGAGTGC
>LATQ01000503.1 GCA_001017865.1 Rhodococcus sp. IITR03 | reverse complement strand
CCGTCGCCGCCGGCGCGCCGGAGAAGATTGCCCGTCGCGGCGCCTACCTCGCACTCGACCACGTCGGGACCGACGACGAGACCCACATCTCCGACGCCGAGCGCGTGGCCCTGGTCCGCGATCTCGTCGACGCCGGTCTCGGACACCGGATCCTGCTGTCGTCGAGCGCTACCGGCGTCGCCAAGGGGCATCCGGCGAACGATCTGCCCTACGAGACGGTGCTCACCGGTTTCGTGCCGCAGCTGACCGCCGCCGGTCTCACCGACGACGTCGTGCAGCAGATCCTCCTCGCCAACCCGCAGGACCTGCTGGCCGCGCGCTGAGCCGCCGCCGACCACCCATCACCGAGAAGTCTTCGTCCGAAGGGGAATTGCTGTGTCGAGAGTCAACACCGTCCTGGGCCCGATCGCGCCCGAGGAACTGGGCATCGTCGCCGTCCACGAGCACATCGGATACGGCATGCCCGGCTCCGAGCTGGACACCCGCTGGTGGAAGAGCCCCGAGGTCCGCTACGAGGAGACCGTCCCGAGCTGCGCAAGTTCCACGAGTACGGCGGCGGCACCTTCGTCGACGTCACCGGCATCTGCAACGGCCGCGACATCGACTACTACAAGTCCCTCTCGGCGAAGACCGGTGTGCACATCGTCGCCTGCACCGGTTTCGTCGGCGGCGACACCGCCCTGCCGTTCTTCGAACGCGCCTCCGTCGACTACCTGATGCGCCAGTTCGTGCACGAGATCACCGTCGGCATCGGCGACACCGGCAGCCGCGCCGGCGTCATCAAGGTCGGGGTCTCCCGCGGCGGGAAGATGACCGAACTCGACAAGCGCATCTACCGCGCCGCCGCCCGCGCCGCACTCGCCACCGGCGTACCGATCCTCACCCACCTCGCGATCGACGCCGAGAACGCCATCGCCATCTTCACCGAGGAGGGCCTGCCGCTGCACCGGGTGCTGTTCGGGCACGCCGACGACGGCGTCAACGCCGACAAGACCCGCGACACCTGGATCGCGCAGCAGGGCGGCCGGGTCGGCTTCGACACCTTCGGCTACGAAACCGAACTCGAGGACCCGCCGTTCTGGGCCCGCCCCCGCAAAGAGCGCCTCGCCCACTTCCTGCGCTTCCTGAACGCCGGCCACCTCGATCAGGCCCTGGCCGGCGTCGACGCCAACTGCAGCCCACTCGGCTGGCCGGGCGTCAAGGGACACACCGTGAACTACCTGTTCGAGGACCTCATCCCGGACCTGCGCGAGGCCGGACTCGACGAGGCCACCATCACCAAGCTGTTCGTCGAGAACCCCGCCGACTTCCTCACCATCGCGCAACCCTGACCCGAATCTCCCGGCGCACCCCCGCGCCCTCCGAAAGAGACACTCACATGCAGACCTCGGATCCGACCAACCTCACCATCGCCGTCGTCGGCGCGGGCTATGCCGGTGCGGCCGCCGCCCGGGCCCTGTCGTTGCTCGGCGCGAACGTCACCGTTTACGAACAGGCCCCCGAGATCCGCGAGGTCGGCGCCGGCATCGGCCTGCGCCCGTCGAGCATGGCCCGCTTCCGCGAGTGGGGCATCTTCGACGACATCGCGAAGGTCAGCTCCCCGAGCGACTACTTCGAGATCCTCACCGCCACGGGCGAGCCGATCATGAAGGACACCTGGCCGGCGCACGGCGACCAGAAACACACCCACCTGATCCACCGCGGCGACTTCATCGACACCCTCATCGCCTCCCTGCCCGACGGCATGGTCAAACTCGGCCACCGGCTCGAGCGCATCGAGGACCACGGCGACCGCAGCACCCTGACCTTCACCAACGGAACCCGCGTCGACGCCGATCTGGTCATCGGCGCCGACGGCATCAAGTCCGTGGTCCGTGAGCAGCTGTTCTCCGACGCCGAACCGGTATTCTCCGGCGAACGTGCCTACCGCGCCGTCATCGACATCACCGACGCGCACGGCATGGTCACCGACGACAACCTGCGCATGTACATCGGCAAGGGCACCAAGGTGTACCTGCTGCCGCTGCGCCACCGCGGCCAGGTGTCCTTCGACATCACCGCCCTGTGCCCGGACCCCGACTGGGCGCCGCAGGTGAGCAAGGACGACATGCTCGCCACCGTCGCCGGGTTCGATCAGCGCATCGTCGACATCACCGCCGGCCTCGACATGGACATCGTCAACATCCGCGGTGTCTACGACATCGACCCGATCGAGCGCTGGCACAGCAACTCGGTGGTGCTCATCGGCGACGCCGCCCACTCGATGCTGCACCACCAGGGCCAGGGCGCGAACTCGGCGATCCTCGACGCCGGGGTGCTCGCCGACTGCCTGCGCGACACCGACACCGTCGCCGCGGCGCTCGCCGCTTTCCAGGCGCAGCGCAAGCCGGTCACCGACGAACTGCAGCGCATCTCCCGCCAGGGCTGGACCGAGGACGAGTCCAGGACGTCTTCCCGGGCCAGAAGCCCGCCGCGCAGCAGCCCGCCCAGTAGATCCCCACCCCACCCGTTCATCGCCCGAAGGAGACGACCGGCCATGCCGTTGCACCCCGAGATCGCCCGGATCCTCCGCCGACCTGCCGCCCCGCCGCCCGGACCGCACGATCCCGGCCGCGATGCG
>LATQ01000454.1 GCA_001017865.1 Rhodococcus sp. IITR03 | reverse complement strand
CTCGAGGGCTATCCGGGGTGCGGGGCGATCATCTACGACGCGCTGCGCGCGGCGATGTTCGTGCGCGCCCTGCACACCGAGATGATGGCGCGCAACGCCTACATCCATCAGATGAAGATCGAAGGCTCACAGCTGCCGTTGATGATCGCGGTGCTCGACGAGTTCTTCATCCTCTCCGGTAAGTGGCAGCGCCTGGCCAAGACCGGCGACGACGAAACCAAGATGCAGCTCAAAGAACTCGATCCGCTCGGCGCGTGGGCGGATCTGGCGGTGCTCGCGCGTTCGGCCGGCATCCGATTGTTGCTCGGAGTGCAGCGCCCGGATGCGTCCCTGTTCGGCGGCGCTCCGGTAATGCGCGCGACAACTTCGGCACCCGCATTTCGCTCGGCAATCTCTCGCAGGACGGCGCGCTGATGATGTGGGGCGACTCCACCGTCGGCCGTGAGGTCGATACCTCGGTCAAAGGCCGCGGGATCGCCCTCGGTGACGACGGGTCACCGGTCGATGCGCAAATGTGGTGGACCCCGAACGTCGATAGGCATCCGAACAAGTGGAACCAACTGTCACAGAGCGAAAAAGCGATCATCGACGGCCTGATACCAGCGGAGGCGCCGCAGTTCACCTGCTACTCGCCGGAGCTGGCCGACTTCATCGAATCCGAACGCGCCCTCGCACGGCGTGCACGCAGCCACGGCAGCGTCCCCGAACCATCGTCATCGGCGGCGCAGAGACGGGGCAGAGCAGTGCGGTGTCGATGACCAAACCCGGCACTGGACTCGCACCGCAACCGGAGCCCGAGGATGACGACTTCGCCGATGTCATCCCGGCGTCAAGCGTGACCGCCGGGCAGACCGTGCTCATCGACAACGAGGACGGCGAATTGGTGCCGGTCACCGCCTCGGCGGTCGACGTGCGCCGCGGCCTAAGGGCGAGGTCGTCGAGACCGTCCTGACCGTCGGCGCCGGCCGCGTGACAACCCGCATCACCTTCGACGCGACCGGTGTCGTCATCCTGCCCGAACCCGACCTCGTCGACCAGCCCGCGTGATGCTCCGACATCGCACTGCGCGAGCGCCGAATTGCCACTGAACAGCCGCGTCCGAAGCGCCCCGGCCTCACCGTCCGTCACCCCTTGAATCGTCCCAGCAACCACCACCTGGAAGGACTGCCCGATGACCCGTCGTATTTCCCAGTCGATCACGCCCACTGCCGAGGACGTTGCTGCGCTGCGAGGACCGTTCGTGTCCAAGGGCGCCAACGATCCGGTGATCAAAGCGCTACGTGACTACTTCAAAGCGACTTCGCCGGTGTGGCTGGCCAAGCTCGACGAACGCCAGGAACTCACGCGCGAACGCCTCGCCGAGATCCGCGACGCCGCCACCAAGCGCCGCGTGGTGATCGAAGCACTGCCCGACGGCAAGGCCCGCGACAAAGCCCTCGACGAGCTGGCACAGACCGAGGCGGTCGTCGACGAGATGGACACCGCGCTGGCCGGCGCCGGGGCCTTCGGCGGGATCAACTAACGATGGCGCCGACCGTCGAGATCGAAGCGACCTCCGCGACCACAGCACGCGCGACGCTCACCGGTGCCGATGTACCGCCGATGGACCTGACCGCGACCGAGGACAAGGCTCTGGCTGCTGTCGTGCACGAATTCGTGTGCACGCTGGCGGTCAAGCAGCAGTCCGCCGTCGAGGTCATCTACCGGACCGGCAAGGACACGCGGTTTCTCACGGTCGGTCTCGACGGCAAGCTCACCGAGAGCGCTCCGAGCGTGCCCATTCCGGTGGTGGCGATCGAACCCGAACCGGCAGCGGCGGAACCGGTTACTGCGATACCGGCCGGACCGGTGACCGTGACGGCCGACCCGATGACCTTCGAGACGCTCGCACGGAATGTTCCAAGGCCTCCCAGGGGCCCGCAGAGCTCGCGCCGGCACCCAGTCCGGGACCGAAGTCCGCACGGGCTACGCGATCGGTCACAGAGCCGCTCAGCGCGTCGTTCGATGCACTGTCTGCGCTGTCCGCACCCCGTGTGGATCCCGCGGCCGGTGCACCTGCCCGCAGCGGTGTTCGCGGACGCGTCAATGCGATGTTCGGGCTGCGGCTCGCACCGAAGCCGGATTCACGTGAGATGAGGTTGCGCGGCGCGCAGACATCGATCGGCCGCCTCCTGCCGGAGGGCGCGCTCGTGACCGTCGCCAACATCAAAGGCGGCGTCGGAAAAACCCGATGGCCATCGGCCTGGCCGAAACCATCGCCGAACACCGCGGTCCCGCCACGATCGCGTGCCTGGACCTCGGCGAGATCGGCGGCAGCTTCACCGACCGCGTGGCCGTCCCCCGGCCCGCGGGACAGGACGCGGCGACCCTTGCTACCGATCTGCGCGACACGGCGCATCAGGTGCGCCCGTCCACGCTCACCCGCTACCTGACCCGCCAACCGTGCGGCTCGTACATGGTCGCCGGCCCGACCGGCACTTCCACGCCGTTGACCTACGACGACGCCGCCACAGTGGCGTCGATCCTCGGACGCCACTACGACCTGCTGGTTGCCGACACCGGCAACTCCAGCCACGCCGGCAGCTGGCGGTGGGCGACCGCGTCCGCGCACGCGGTGATCGTTCCGGTGC
>LATQ01000502.1 GCA_001017865.1 Rhodococcus sp. IITR03 | reverse complement strand
GCCCTGGTGCTGGTCGTCACCGGTGTGGCGTGGCGCAGCGTCGATGCCCTGCAGTCGTCACTGGCTCGGTCCGCGGCCTGGCCCTCGGCGACGGCGAGGACGGCGCCGTCGACATCCTGCTGGTGGGCACGGACAGTCGCACCGATGCGCACGGCAATCCCCTCTCCCAGCGCGAGCTCGACGCGTTGCGCGCGGGTGAGGAAGTGGCGAACAACACCGACACGATCATCCTGATCCGCGTGCCGAACGACGGCCGGTCTGCCACCGCGATGTCGATCCCCCGCGACACCTACGTCGAGGTGCCCGAGATCGGGATGTCGAAGATCAACGCGGCCTACGGCGCCACGAAGGCGAACCGGCGCGCCGAGCTCGTCGAAGCGGACGCGACGCGACCGAGGCCGAACTCGAGAAGGAATCGACCCAGGCGGGCCGGGAGGCGCTCATCGAATCGGTCGCCGACCTGACGGGTGTGACGGTGGACCACTACGCCGAGGTCGGACTCCTCGGCTTCGTGCTGCTCACCGACGCCGTCGGCGGTGTCGACGTGTGCCTGAACGCACCGGTCGACGAGCCGCTCTCGGGTGCCCGTTTCGATGCCGGTGAGCAGACCCTGCAGGGTTCGGACGCACTGAGCTTCGTCCGCCAGCGGCACGACCTGCCGCGCGGCGATCTCGACCGGATCGTGCGGCAGCAGGTGTTCATGGCGTCGCTGGCACAGAAGGTGCTCAGCGCGAAGACGTTGTCCAACCCGTCGAAGGTGAGTCAGCTGACCGCCGCGGTGCAGCGTTCGGTGGTGCTCGACTCCGATTGGGACATCATGGCGCTCGCGACCCAGTTGCAGGGCCTCGCCGGTGGCGACGTGACCTTCTCGACGATTCCGGTGCAGGACATCAACGCGATGACCGACTACGGCGAGTCGGTGGTGCAGGTCGATCCGGACGAGGTGCGCTCCTTCGTCGCCGAGCTGATCGGCCGCGAGCCGGACGGCAGCGAGACCACCTCGACCCCGGTGCCCGCTCCCGACATCGACGCGTCGACCGTCACGGTCGACGTCGCGAACGCCGGATCCGTGTCCGGCCTGGCCTCCCAGGTCTCCGCGGCCCTGTCCGAGGAGGGCTACGTCGAAGGCGAGGTGGGCAACTACACCGGTTCAGGGGTGGGCACGTCGACGGTCTTCGGTGCCGACGAGGACTCCGACGAGACCCGCGCGGTGGCCGCGGCGCTCGGTGGTCTCGCCACCGAGTCCGATCCCTCGCTCCCCGCCGGCACCGTGCGGGTCGTGCTCGCCGGCGACTACACCGGCCCGGGCTCGTCGTCGTACTCCGGTTCGTCCACCGCCGCATCCGCCTCCGACATCGGGGTGAGCCCGGCCGGTGGCACCGCCACCCCGGCTCCCGCCGCACCGCCCATCGAGCGGGCTCCGACGGCCCGCGCTGCGTGAACTGACAGTCGCGCGAACAGAATCCGAGAAGAAGGACATCGTGACCACCCTGACCGACGCACTGCTCGACCCGATCCTCGCCGAAGATCCGGCGGGTCCGCGGATCACCTGGTACGACGACGCGACCGGCGCGCGGATCGAACTGTCGGCGCTCACCCTCGCCAACTGGGCCGCCAAGACGGCCAACATGATCCGCGATCAGTTCGGCGTTCTTCCCGGCGGTCGCGTCGCGGTGCTGCTGCCCGCGCATTGGCAGAGCGCAGCAGTGTTGCTCGGCGCGTGGTGGGCCGGAACCGAGGTCGTGCTCGAGGCCGACCCCGATGCCGATCTCGCTCTCGTCACCCCCGACCGGCTGGACGAGGTCGACACGGTCGCCGAGGTCGCGGCGTTGTCGCTCGACGCCTTCGGTGCCCCCGTGCGCGACCTGCCGCCCGGGATCACGGACTATGCGACGGACGTGCGGATGCACGGCGACCAGTTCCGATCCTCCGGTGCGGGCGACGCGGTGCTCGCCGGACGTTCGCAGTCGGACGTGCTCGCCGCCGCCACGAAGTCTGCGTCGGCGGCGGGTATCGGCAACGGCGACCGCGTGTTGTCGTCCCGGTCCTGGTCGCAGCCCGACGATCTCGTCGCCGGACTGCTCGCGGTGCTCGCGGCCCGGGCGTCGCTGGTGCAGGTGAGCAATCCCGACCCGGAGGCCACCGAGCGCCGCGTCGCGAGCGAGAAGATCACGGTTCGTCTGGACGGGTGATCCCGCGCTCCGCGCGGTAGCCGCCGTCGGCGAGTCCCGCCTCGATCTCGAACCTGTTGCGGGACCCCGGGTTGCGGAGTTCCTCCCACAGATAGCGCACCGCGAAGCCGGTGCCGTACCGCGCCCACTGGTCGACGTGGATCGCCTCGTGTCGCAACAACCGGCGCGGCGGGCCTTCCGGGTGAGGAAGACCCCGCCGACGGTGGTGCCGCCGCGCGCGAACCCACCACGCATTCCGGTGGCGACGTAGAGGCCGTACTCGTGATCGAATGTCACGGTGCCGCCCCACATCCGGGCCCAGCACAACGCCAGCATCGTCACGACCCGCACGGCGGGCACTCCACGCGCTGCCCGGGCCGCACGATCGGGCATCCCTCTCGCCACGAGCCGAGTCTACCGACCGACCGCACCACGACCTCAGCCCGCCGCGGCGGCGACCGG
>LATQ01000539.1 GCA_001017865.1 Rhodococcus sp. IITR03 | reverse complement strand
CCGGCCGCCCGGCGCCCGGCTCCGCTGATCAGCACGCAGTCGACGTACTCCCTGCTCGCCCGCGGCGTCGAGGAGGAGTTCGATCCCCGCCGCGGCCCACCACGGCGTGGGTGTGTTCGCGGCCGTGCCGCTCGCCGGCGGTGTGCTCACCGGTAAGTACCGGTCGGGGGTGCCGGTGGATTCCCGGGGGGCGCGACGACGTGCACACCGAGAAGGTGCGCCGCTATCTCACCGAATCCGCGGCGTGCGCGTCGTCGACGCGGTACGCACGGCTGCCGACGGTCTGGGCACCTCGCCGCTGGCCGTCGCGCTGGCGTGGGTGCGCGACCGACCACACGTGGCCTCGACGCTCGTGGGTGCCCGGGATCTCGCGCAGCTGACCGGAGTGCTGGTCGCGGAGGAGTTGGCGTTGCCGCCGGCGATCGCCGCGGCACTCGACGACGTGAGCGCGTGATCTCGGCGACACCGCCCGCACCCTGCCCTTTTCCGGAAGGTTAGGCTAGCCTGCCGAGTACATTCGGTACAGGCAATGTGAGGGGAGGTCGGTCGATGGCCACGACCGAAGTCGTCGGATTCGCCGAGCGCATCCGGCTCGAGACCCAGCAGGCGCACAGCGACACCGAGAACTCGGTGTTCGTCGCGGAACTGCTCGGCGGCACGCTGTCGACCGAAGCCCACGCCGCGCTCATCGCGCAGACGTGGTTCGTCTACGACAGCCTCGAGCGGATCGGCCGCGGCTACGCCGACGACCCGATCGCCGGCCCCTTCCTCAGCGACGAACTGCTCCGCACAGCCGCGCTCGAAGCCGACCTCGACTTCCTCGTCGGCTCCGACTGGCGCGACCGCATCGCGCCGCTGCCTGCGACCGTCGCCTACGTCGACCGGCTCCAGCAGGTCGCGGCAGTGTCCCCGGAAGCCTTCCTCGCGCACCACTATCTGCGTTATCTCGGCGACCTGTCCGGCGGCCAGATCATCCGCCGCATGCTCGAACGCGCCTACGGCTACGAGCGCGACGGTTTGCGCTTCTACATCTTCGACGGGATCCCGAAGACCAAGCCGTTCAAGGACGCCTACCGCGCGAAGCTCGACGCCGCACCGCTCGACGGCGACCAGCAGCAGGCCGTCATCGACGAGGCGAACCTCGTGTACGGCTCAACGGTGCCCTGTTCGCCGACCTCGCACGCGATATCGATCGTTACCGGGTGCGTGCCTGACCGATGTTCCGTTCCTTCCTCCGCCTCCCGGTCGCGCTGATCGCGGTGCTCGGTGTCCTCGTCGTCGCGGCGTGCAGTGCGCCGACCACCGACGGCACGACCGCCACCGACGTCGCGACCGGTCCGCGCACCGCCGTCGTCGACTCCGAACCCGAGCCGATCACCACCGACCCGGCACCCGTGCTGCCGGCCACGGTGCGTGGCGTGGACGGGGTCGAGACCACGATCACCGACATCTCCCGGATCGTGGTGGCCGACCGCTCCGGCACCCTCGCGCAGACCGTGTACTCGCTCGGTCTCGGCGACAAGCTCGTCGGCCGCTCCACCGCGTCCTTCCCTGCGATCGAGGACGTCCCCAACGTCACCCCCGGTGGGCACGGTCTCAACGCCGAGGCGATCCTCGCGCTGAATCCGACCGTCGTGCTCACCGACACCTCCATCGGTCCGCTGGCGGTGCAGGAACAGGTCCGCGCGACCGGTGTGCCGGTGGTGTTCGTCGACCCGGAACGCTCCCTCGACACCGTCGCCGACGACATCGAGCGGTCGCGGTCGCGCTCGGCGTCCCCGAGGCCGGTGCGGCGCTCGCGCAGCGGACGCTCGACGAGATCGCCGCGGCAAAGGACTCGATCCCCGCCGATCATCCCGAACCCACCGTCGCTTTCCTCTATCTGCGCGGTTCGGCGATCAAGATGCTCGGAGGCCCCGGCTCGGGCGATGCGCTCGTCGCAGCTGCCGGTGGTCGCGACGCCGGCATCCTCGCCGGCCTGGACTCACAGTTCGTGCCGATCACCAGCGAGGCGATGATCGCCTCGGCGCCCGACATCATCCTGGTGATGACGCACAGTCTCGACTCGGTGGGCGGACCGGACGGGCTTGCGCAGCTCCCGGGCGTCGCGCAGACCCCGGCCGGGAAGACGGGCACCATCGTGGACATGGACGATTCGACTGCTCAGCTTCGGCCCGCAGACCGGCAAGGTCCTGGCCGCTCTGGTGGAGGCGTTCTACCCGCCGGACCGGTCGTGATCGCCGGATGTCCGTGAGCGAAGAAGTCACCGAGGCCACCGGACTGCCCGGACGGCACTGCGGAAGGCCGGACGGGGACGCACCACCGTCGTCCTCGTCGGTCTCGTCGTCGCCCTGCTCGCCCTGGCCGTCGCGTCGGCGTGCCTGGTCAGGTGCCCACGAGTCCCGCCGAGGTGGTCGGCAGTCTGCTGCACCGCATCGGGCTGGACCTCGGCCCGGTGCCCGCGCACCCGCCGGGGAGGTGACCCTGTGGGAGGTGCGCTTCCCGCGCGTGGTGCTCGCGATGCTCGTCGGTGCCGCCCTCGGCTGTTCCGGAGCGCTGTTGCAGGGCATCTTCGCCAATCCCCTCGCCGAACCCGGCGTGATCGGGGTGTCCTCCGGCGCCGCCGTCGGCGCGTCCGCGGTGATCGTGCTCGGCGGCGACCTTCAC
>LATQ01000451.1 GCA_001017865.1 Rhodococcus sp. IITR03 | reverse complement strand
CACCGGCCGGTGGAGCGGCACGGACGGTGGACGCCGCCTGACGGGCGACCCCCTGAGCGCGGCGGGCACCTGCGCCGACCCGCTATCCTGGATCGGTCATGACCTCGCCCGCCGCCGGTCCCTCCGGTACCTCCACGACCGTCTACCTCGATCACGCCGCGACGACGCCGATGCTTCCTGCGGCCGTCGAGGCGATGACGTCGGTCCTCACCACCGTCGGAAACGCATCCTCCCTGCACGGATCGGGGCGCGCAGCGCGCCGGCGCGTCGAGGAATCGCGGGAGTCGATTGCGGCCGCCCTCGGCGCCCGACCCTCCGAGGTGATCTTCGTCTCCGGTGGCACCGAGGGTGACAATCTGGCCGTCAAGGGCATCTATTGGGGCCGCCGCGCCCAGGACTCCCGCGTCGCCGGATCCTCGCGAGTGCGGTCGAACACCACGCCGTGCTCGACGCCGTCGAATGGCTCGTCGAGCACGAGGACGCCAGGTGACGTGGCTTCCGGTGGACGGGTCCGGCTGCGTCGATCCCACCACGCTCCGCGAGGAACTCTCGCGCCACGCCGACGAGGTAGCCCTCGTGTCCGTGATGTGGGCGAACAACGAGGTCGGCACCGTCATGCCGATCACCGAACTCGCTGCGGTCGCCGCCGAGTTCGACGTCCCGATGCACAGCGACGCCGTGCAGGCGGTCGCGCATCTCCCGGTCGACTTCACCGCGAGCGGACTGGCGGCACTGACCCTGGCCGCTCACAAGTTCGGTGGTCCGCAGGGAGTGGGAGCGCTGCTGCTCGGCAGGCAGGTACCGTGCGTGCCGCTCGCCCACGGTGGGGGCCACGAACGCGACGTGCGGTCCGGGACGCAGGACACCGCGTCCATCGTGGCGATGGCCGCCGCGCTGCGCGAGGTCACCTCGGATCTGCCCGGCCGCACCGCCGAACTCGCGCGCCTGCGCGATCTTCTCGTCGCGGGTGTCGAGGCGGCGATCCCCGACGCCATCCTCAACGGTCCTCGCGAGGCCGGACGACTGCCCAACAACGCGCACTTCACCTTCCCCGGATGCGAAGGGACTCGCTGCTGATGTTGCTCGACGCGGCCGGTATCGAATGCTCGACCGGTTCGGCGTGCACCGCCGGGGTCGCGCGGGCGAGTCACGTACTCGTCGCGATGGGGGCGGACCCGATCACGGCACGCGGTTCGCTCCGATTCTCGTTGGGGCACACCACAACCCGCAATGACATCGACAAACTGATCGAAACTCTCCCTTCCGTGGTGGACAGGGCTCGCGCCGCCGGACTGGCGAGCGCCGGTGGACGAGGAGGTGACCGGAGATGAGGATTCTTGCGGCAATGAGCGGCGGTGTGGACTCGGCGGTCGCCGCCGCCCGCATGGTCGAGGCCGGACATGACGTCGTGGGAGTGCATCTCGCGTTGTCGACCGCGCCGGGCACACTGCGCACCGGCTCGCGCGGATGCTGCTCGAAGGAGGACGCCGGCGACGCCCGCCGCGCCGCCGACGTGCTCGGAATTCCCTTCTACGTCTGGGATTTCGCAGACCGCTTCAAGGAGGACGTGATCGACGACTTCGTCGCGTCCTATGCCGCCGGCGAGACCCCGAACCCGTGCCTGCGCTGCAACGAGAAGATCAAGTTCTCGGCGCTCGCCGACCGTGCCGTCGCGCTCGGCTTCGACGCCGTCGCCACCGGTCACTACGCGCAGTTGAACGACGGGGTGCTGCGTCGCGCCGTCGACGCCGACAAGGACCAGTCGTACGTGCTCGCCGTGCTCACCGCGGAGCAGTTGTCGCGCGCGGTGTTCCCCGTCGGCGACACCCCCAAGAGCCGGATCCGCGAGGAGGCCGCCGAACGCGGACTCGCGGTGGCGAACAAGCCCGACAGTCACGACATCTGCTTCATCCCGTCGGGCGACACCCGCGCCTTCCTCGGGGCCCGGATCGGTGTGCGTCCCGGCGCCGTCGTGGACGACCGTTCGGGTGAGGTGCTCGCGCAGCACGAGGGCGTGCACGGTTTCACCATCGGCCAGCGCAAGGGACTCGGTATCGCCGGGCCCGGACCGGACGGCCGCCCCCGCTACGTCACCGCGATCGAACCGGAGAGCGGCACCGTCCGGGTCGGCAGCGCCGAACAGCTGAAGGTCGAGTCGATCCGGGCCGAACGCGCCGTGTGGACCTCCGGCACCGCTCCTGTCGGACCGATCGAGTGCGTCGTCCAGGTCCGCGCCCACGGTGGCCTGGCCCCGGCCGTCGCCGAAGCGGTGGGTCAGGGCATCGAGATCTCGCTGCGCGAACCGCTCACCGGTGTCGCCGCCGGTCAGGCCGCCGTGCTGTACCGGCCCGACGCCGCGGGCGACATCGTCCTCGGCAGCGGCACCATCACGGCAGGGGACCGGTGACCGCACCTGCCACCGGCCGCGAGGTGTGGTCCGGTCTCGCGACAGCCATCGGTTCGTGGCCCGGGACGGACCGCGTGAGGCCGCGGCGGTCGTCGTCGGCGAACTCATGGATCTGCCCACCTCGTCGAACTGCCGGCACGCGGCCTCGGTGCGACATGATCGGGCGGGTCTCAGTGCCTGCTCGTCGACATGTACCTCGACACCTCGACCACCGGCTACCGCCTCGTGTCGTGACGCGGCGGCGCGGCCGCCCGGGCGCGCGACCTGCTCG
>LATQ01000355.1 GCA_001017865.1 Rhodococcus sp. IITR03 | reverse complement strand
CCGTGGTCGAATCTCGCAAGGCCCACGAGGCGGGCATCGCGTCGGCGCCGACGTGGACCTGAATGGATCAGGCCTGGTGGTCGCCGGGACTGACCCACCCGGACGGACGCTCGGCGTTCGCGCTGTGCTTCACGGGCGGCATCTTTGTCGACCAGGACGGTGCGCGGTTCACCAACGAGTACGCACCCTACGACCGTCTGGGCCGCGACGTCATCGCCCGCATGGAGCGCGGCGAGATGACAGTGCCGTTCTGGATGATCTACGACGACCGGAACGGTGAGGTCCCTCCTGTCGGGGCGACGAACGTGCCGCTCGTCGAGACCGAGAAGTACGTCGACGCGGGACTGTGGAAGACCGCCGACACCCTCGAGGAACTCGCCGAGCAGATCGGTGTGCCCGCCGAATCCCTGAAGGCGACCGTCGCGCGGTGGAACGAGCTGGCCGCGAAGGGAGTCGACGAGGACTTCGGTCGCGGGGACGAACCTTACGATCTCGCCTTCACCGGCGGTGGTTCCGCGCTGGTCCCCATCGAACAGGGCCCCTTCCACGCGGCGCAGTTCGGCATCTCCGACCTCGGCACCAAGGGTGGTCTGCGGACCGACACCGTCGGGCGGGTGCTCGACAGCGAGGGCGCCCCGATCCCCGGCCTGTACGCGGCGGGCAACACGATGGCCGCACCGAGCGGCACCGTCTACCCCCGGCGGCGGCAACCCGATCGGCGCGAGCGCGCTGTTCGCGCACCTGTCCGTGATGGACGCGGCGGGACGCTGACACAGAGGCGCGACGCCGACGCACATACGAACCGGGCCCGGGAGGATACGCAGGTATCCCTTCGGGCCCGGTTCGTCGTCTCAGGCCGGGTGACGACGAAGTTCGCTGTCATGAACGGATATCCGTCCTCCACCATCGCCGCGACCGCGAAGCCGTGTCGGTTGACACCCTCGATGTGGGTGCCGTCGCCGTTCGCGACGCCGGTGCCGTAGTTGTTGGCCATGAGCGCCACGGTCGCGTCGCCGGGCATCGTGTAGTCGATCTGGATGCCGAACCCGCGCCGGTCGGCGCTGCTCGCCGAGACCGTCTCGGTGGAACGGGCCGGGACCACCGCGGCCGGCTCGTCCACCCATCTGCCGTAGGGGTTCTCGGTCGACGTGAGCACCATCGGTGCGTCGGTGTCGTTGCGGATCGTCACCGAGATGGTGGGCCCGTCGGTGGGAAGGGAATCGGCTGTCGCGGCGGCCGGTGCAGTGATCGCCGCTGCGGCGGTCAGCACTGCCGCTGCAACAGCGCGGGTGCGGTACTTCATCGTGCTCCTGGCGGTTGACGACTCGTGGTTCTCAGCCGTGCCTGGCCGGCCGCCAAAGTGTACCCGTCGGTAGCCCGATCCGCCGGTGTTCGGCGATCAGGCCGGGACGAGGTCGCTGACCTGCGCAACAAGCTCGAGCGAGCGCAGCCACGCGTCGCGTCCGGGAGCCGACGACACGACGATCAGCTCGTCGGCCTGCGCGCGCTCGGTGAACCGGTCGAGGTAGTCGCGCACCTCCTGCGGCGTGCCCACGGCGGTGTACCGGAGCATCTCGAGCACCTGCATGCCGGCGGGAGAGTCGAGCAGCATGTCGATCTCCTCCTCGCTGAACGTGCGCCCGCGTCCGACCATCTGGACGACCCGGGCCCGCTTGGTCGCCTCGAACAGCGACTGCGCCTCCTCGGCGGTGTCGGCGGCGATCACGCCGACACCCGCGATGACGTGCGGCTCCGGGTGGTCGGGGGAGGGCTGGAACTCGCGGCGGTACAGCCGCACCGCGTCCTCGAGGGCCTGCGGCGCGAAGTGCGACGCGAAGGCGTACGGAAGACCGAGCAGGGCAGCGAGTTTCGCGCCGAACAACGACGAGCCCAGGATGTACAGCGGAACGTCGGTGCCCTTACCGGGGATCGCGTCGACTCCCGGGATCCGCGACTCGCCCTTCAGATAGGCCTGCAGTTCGAGGACGTCCTGCGGGAAGCTGTCGGCCGACGTCGGGTCGCGGCGCAGCGCCCGCATGGTCTTCTGGTCGCTGCCGGGGGCGCGGCCGAGACCGAGGTCGATGCGACCGGGATGCAGGGTGGCGAGGGTGCGAACTGTTCGGCGATGGTCAGCGGAGAGTGGTTCGGCAGCATGATGCCGCCGGCGCCGAGACGGATCGACGAGGTGTGCGCGGCCACGTGCGCGATGAGCACGCTCGTCGCCGACGAGGCGATCGTCGGCATGTTGTGGTGTTCGGCGTACCAGATTCGCCGGTAACCCCACTGCTCGGCGAGCTGGGCCATCTTCACGCTGGCGTCGAAGCTCTCACGGGCGGTCTCACCCTTGCCGATGTGTGCGAGGTCGAGGATGGAGAGGGGAACGGTCACCGGTAATCCTTCGCGTCGGGGCCCGGTATCGGCCGCCGGGCACACCTTCGGAGCAACCTCGACCGGTGACCGTCTATTCCCTCACCCCGGGTGCTGCATCACCGCCGTTCGAAACCGCCGTAGGTGCCCTGGAAGAACAGGAGCGGACCGCGGGAGTGCAGCGACGTCAGCCCCGTGACCCTGGCCAGCACGATCGTGTGGTCGCCGGCCTCGTACTCGGTCTCCACGGTCGCCTCGACCCGCGCGAGGGCTCCCTCGAGCGCCGGAGCGCCGTTGTCGCCCGGCTCCCACCGCACCCCGCGGAACTTGTTGCCGCCGCTCACCGCGAACGCACCGCACAGGGTGCGCTGGCTCTCCGACAGGACGTTGATGGCCAGGGTGCCGACCTCGCGGATCTTGGGCCAGGTCGTCGACGTGCGGGCGGGACAGAACGAGATGAGCGGCGGGTCCAGCGAGACCGACACGAACGACTGGCATGCGAATCCCAGCGGTTCGTCGCCGTCGAGCGCGGTGATCACCGTGACACCCGTGCAGAAGTTGCCCATCACGTCGCGGATCCGCCGAGGATCCAGCACCGCGTGTTCCGCTGTCATCGAGAAGCTCCTATCGGTCGGTTCGTTCCAGTGTCCGTCACCTGTGGTGCGGCGTGCGAACCGTGTCCCGCCGATCGGTCAGCGAACACGCATGTCGCTCGGTGCCCAGACCGCCCGCATGCTGGTGATTCGTCCCTCGTCGTCGAACGTCATGATGTCGATGGGTTCGATCTCGTAGGTCTGATCGCCCGCCTTCGTGACGACTCGGAAGTGGAAGGCCGCGGTCGACCCGCTGACCCGGAGCGTGAGCAGTTCGGTGGTGTTCTCGGTGGCCTCGACACCCTTGTAGAACTCGGCGATCGCTGCCCGGCCCACGCGAGGCTCGCTGCCGGCAGGATCCTCGAGGGTAGCGTCGTCGGCGTACAGGGCGGCGATGTCGGCGGCCACGCCGGCGGCGACGGCATCGAGATAGGCGTGCACGGTGGTGCGGATGCGCTGCGTGCGGGCGTCTGCTTCGGACACGGTCATAGCTGTTCCTCGGATCTGATGATGGTCAAGGGGCGACTTCGTCGACGTTATTCGCGTCGTGGTGGATATGGGGTCGCGCTCCCGCGCAGCGGGAGATCCGCGGCGTTCCCGAACGCCTCCCCGTACAGCTCCGTGAGAGCCTCGAGCTGCTCGCAGTAGTGGTCGGCCGACTCGGCGGTCACGCCGGCGCCGATGATCGTCGCACCTGCCGACACGGCGCGATCGAGCCTCCTTCTCGTCCGGTCCGGGTCGCCGATCGGATCCAGACCGGCAGCCGGCAGCACGACCTCGAATCCGGACTGCACCTGTCGCTCGGCGAGCATCGCTTGCACGTCGTCGAACGACAGGCCGAAAGGAACTCAGCCGTCTGCCAGTTCGCACGCCCGTCGCAAGGAGCGTGGTGTGCGCCCGCCGATCCACAGCGGCACCCGCGGTTGTACCGCGTTCGGTTCCACGACCATGTCGGAGAACTCGAAATACTTTCCGCGATAGGACGGTACGCGCTCGGAGAGTGCGGCACGCAGCGCTGCCAGGGAATCGTCCGCCCGCGCACCACGATCGGTGAAGGGGGCATCGAGCAGATCGAACTCCTCTCGTAGCGTGCCGACGCCGAGGCCCAATATCAGCCGACCTGCGCTGACGGTATCGAGAGTGCCGTAGCGCTTCGCGATCTCCAACGGATGGTGATAGCCGAGCACCAGTACCTGCGTGGCGAGCCGGATCCGTTCGGTCCGTCCCGCCAGGTAGCCGAGTGTCGCCGACGGATCCCAGTACGTTCCGCCACGGACTTCGGCCACAGGCACCGGCACGGCCACGTGTTCGCTGCAGGTGAGGTGATGAAATCCCAAACGGTCGGCGGTCACCGCGATCCGTGCCAGTTCGTCGATCCCGGCGGTTGCTTCCCATTCGTTGCACGCACCCGGAAGTCGCGTGACGATCGGACTGGTGATTCCGATCCGCACCTTCGGATCTCGGTTCGGCACAGGGGCCATGACAGGACACTCCTTCGCAACGTCGTCTCCGGGCAGTCTGCGCGCGGCGGGCGCAGGACGCACGAACCGTCCCGGTCTCCGGACTCAGCCGATACGACGGGCGGCGTGTTCGCCGGCGATGCGGCCGAACACGAACGCATCGGCAATGTGGAAACCGCCGTCCTTGGCCCAACTGAATGTCGAGCTCACCGTGCCTGCGGCATAGAGTCCCTCGATGACCGTGCCGTCCGTGGCGAGGACACGGGCGTGTTCGTCACGACGAGGCCCACCGTTGGTCCACGCCAGCATCGGTCCGCTGCGGTAGGCGTAGAAGGGGGGGGTCGAGAAGTGGCACCAGCGTGGCGGTGGAACGCCCGAAGCGCTCGTCCACCCCCGCAGCGCATGCAGCGTTGTACTCCGAGATGCTTTCTGCGAGAGCATCTGCGGGCAGTCCTGTCACCACGGCAAGCTCTTCCAGCGTGTCGCCGCGTCGTATCCAGCCGGCTTCGATCTCCGTCATGTTGTCGGAGCTCCACCGATAACCGTTCATCAACACGTTCCATCCGACCGGGAGGATGTCGGCCGAGCCGCTGATCGGACCGGCCGACCTCGTCTTCTCGTCGAACACGACCCACATGGGGCGATGCGGATGCAGAACGTACCGCCCGTCGATCAGCGCCTGTCCGTGCCCCGACGGGACGAACTCGTCCACGAATCGGCGGCCCGTGTCGTCGACCCAGATCACGCCACGCGAATGAACGAACATCGCGAAGTAGCCGTGGCGGGAGGCCGGTCGGTGATGCCGTTGACCGCCATCATGTTGTCCATGTGCCACAGATCCGCCCCGACCTCCTGTGCCATACGGAGGCCGTCACCGGTCGCGGCCGTGCTTCCCCACACCGGCACGTCCTCGAGTCCGAGGTGAGTGCGTACCAGTTCGGGGTCGCCTTCGAAGCACCGGTGGCGAGCACGACGCCGCGCCCGGCGTCGATCCGTTCACCGCCGGCGGTGACGACGCCGGTCACCGAACCTGTGAGCGCGTCGGTCGTCAGGCGCGCAACGGGCGTCTCGTACCGCACGTCGATGCCGCGATCGTGCAACGCCTTCTCCAGGACCGCGAAGAGTCGACCCTGGCCGAGTGTCCCCTCGACACAACGCAATCCTCCGTAGCAGTCGCTCCCGGGCAGCTCGGGATACTCCGCTCCGGCCGCGTTGAAGTGACCGTGCGGCCCCACCTCGACACCGAGCGATTCGACCCATGCGGACACCTCTCGGGTTCCGTGGGACCACGCTCGGACGACGGGCTCGGGCAGGGGCCGATCGTCGCCGCACAGCGCGCGCAGATACACAGCAGCGCGTTCGGGATCGTCGTGATGGAACCAGCCGCCGCCCGACACCCGCGTGTTCCCGCCGGCCTCGCCGGGACCGGTCTTCTCCAGTACGACCACTCGGGCACCCGCGTCGTGGGCGGCCAGAGCGGCGGCGCAACCGGCGGCACCCATCCCGACCACCACCACGTCCGCGTGTTCGATCTCGTCGTGTTCCACCTGGGATCCGGGTTCTCGGGACATTGCTGCCTCCCTCGGCATCTACGAGCGAACCGGGTTGCGCGCTCGCGGACAAACTACGAGGAGTTTCACGGCTCCGGGACGGTCATGGTCTGCTCACCGGGAGGGTTTCCGGGATCAGGCGATCGGAGCGAACCGTGCGGCGACCAGGGCGCCGACCTCCGTCATCGCGGCCCTGGCCCGTGCCAGTGCGTGGGTCTGCATGAAGAATCCGTGCCCGACCCCCGGATAGCGGATGACGGCCGTCGGCACCCCCGCTTCCTGCAGGCGTCGTCCGTAGTCCTCCACACCGTCCCGGAGGGGATCGGCATAACCGCAGATCACCACCGCAGGAGGGAGCCCGCTCAGATCGGTCGCCAGCACCGGGGTTCCGTACTCGTCGTCCTCTGCCGGATCATCGCCCAGATACAGCGATTTCATCCAGTCGATGTCCTCGGCCCTGAGAAAGGGACTGTCGCCGAAGCGGCGCATGGACGGTCGATCACATCGGCGCTCGAGACCGGGGTACACCAGTACCTGCTGAGCGATCCGGGGCCCGCCTTCGTTGCGGGCCCGGAGAGCTGTGGCCGCGGCCAACCCGCCGCCGGCGCTGTCGCCGCCCACCCCGATACGGTCCGGATCCAGACCCAGATCGTGAGCGTTGTCGTGTGCCCATCGGAGTGCTGCCCAGGCTTCGTCGTGGGCCACGGGATATCGGTGTTCGGGGGCGAGTCGGTAGTCGACGTTGATCACCACGGCCCGCGTCGATTCGGCGACCTCGCGCGCGAGCCGGTCGAACGAATCGAGGGTGCCCATGATCATGCCGCCGCCGTGGAACCAGACCAGTGCGGGTGCGTGTCGATCCGGCACCGAACGAGGGCGGTAGATGCGCACGGGAACGGTGCCGTGGGGTCCGGTGAGTTCCCTGGACTGCACGGAGCGCATGTCGGGGCCGGGCGGCCGGACGATCGACTCGAGGGAGTGGCGGGCTGCTTCGACCCCGGTGTCCCGCAAGGAACCGACGCCTCGCGCGCGGATCGCCTCGACCAGCTTCCTCACGTCGGGGTCGTAGACGTCGTCGGGTGCGGACGTGGCACCGTGCGCGGTGGTCATGATGTCGCTTCCTCCGGGTCTCCGGTCACCGTCGATCGGTGACCGTCGGGTGTGGACTGCTCCTCATCCTCGTGGCCGGGTCCGTCCGAGCGAAGGCTTCGTCCCACTGAAGTGACGTATTTCGGTCGACCGCTGGCCGGGAGATCGGGTTCCGGACCCGTCGCCCCCGGTCTTAGCGTGGCCGGACGCACCACATCGAGGAGACCCACATGTCATTGCATCCTGAAGTCGAGTCCATGCTGAAAGCCCTGGATGCGGGCTTTCCGGATGTCACCACGGTTCCGCCCCCGGAACTCCGTGACCTGATCCGCAGTCGTCGTGCACCTCTTCAGCACCTGCCGCCATGCGGGACGTCCACGACATCACCATCGACGGGCCCGGTGGAGACCTCGCGCTCCGTGTCTATCGGCCCGAGAGTTCCGAGGACGCGATTCCGGTGGTGGTCTTCGCCCACGGTGGTGGCTTCGTGTTCTGCGATCTCGACAGTCACGACGAGTTCTGCCGTTCGATGGCGGAGGGCGTCGGCGTCGTCGTCGTGTCCGTCGACTACCGACTCGCACCGGAACATCGTGCGCCGGCAGCGCACGAGGACATGTACGCGGCACTCGAATGGGCGGCCGGCAACATCACGACGTACGGGGGAGATCCCACGCGCATCGTGCTCGCAGGTGACAGTGCCGGGGGGAACCTCGCCGCGACCGTCGCCCTCGCAGCGCGCGACGGTGGGGGGCCTGCAGTGTTCGGCCAGGCGCTGTTCTATCCGGTCATCGACGACGACTTCGACACGGAGTCGTACCGGAAGTACGGGTCGGGGTACTACAACACCACCAAGGCGATGAAGTGGTACTGGGAGCAGTACGCCCCGGACGGCAGGGACGATCCTCGGGTGATCCCGACACGGACCGAATCGCTTGCAGGACTGCCGCAGGCTGTCGTGATCACCGCCGAACTCGATCCACCGTGCTCGTCCGGTGACGATTACGCGCAACGACTCGCGGACGCCGGTGTGGAAGTACGGCATCGACGATTCGACGGTCTCTTCCACGGATTCCTGACGTTCCCGTCGCTGTCGCTGACGGAGCCTGCACGGCAGGAGATCTGGAAGATGATGCGCTCGCTGTTCGAGTGACCGCACCCTGCTGAAGACGAGTCCTCGGACCATCACCGATGGTCCGAGGACGTCGTCGTTCTCACTCGATGGCGATGTCGTCGACGGCGCAGAAGGTATGGCACACCCGTTCGCGGACAATCACTTCCGGACACTCCGGGTCGAACCAGCGGTCGACGATACTCCAGTGGACCGGATGATTCAGGTACTGGCCCATGAGAGCGTCGTGATCGGTGAACTCCTGCTCCCACACGTGCGTCCATTCGGTACGGCCCACCGAATCCGCTACCCGGCTCAGGCGCCAGGCGACGATCGAGGGGATGTACCCCGGCATCTTCAACAGGTCACCTTCGAACTCCTCGACGGCTTCGACCGAGGCGTCGGGATCGACCCGCACCAGAAGCGCCCGGTAGACCGTGTGCGGCTCGTCCGGGCGTCTGTGCGCCGAGGCGGTCGGATAACCGACTCCGTCCACATACATCGCGGGAGGTGTACGGAGGGTGACGTCGAAATCGCCGATGTGGCGAGCGGCGATCTCTGCGGAGGGAAAACGGAGGTGCACAAGGACATTGCCGCCGTTGATCACGCCGGGGAGGGTGGGAGCCACGAAGTGTCCGACCGTGTCGAGTTCCTTGGCGGTGATCCGAACGGTGTCGACGTATTCGGCGCAGCCCGCAATGCTTGCGGACTCGTCGAAGTGCACGACTCTGACCACGTTAAACATCGGCAAGTCCTTCGATGTCGCGGCCTGGGCGGCCATCGTCCGCGAGCGCTCGGTGATGTACTGATCCATATCCGACCACCACCGTCCGAGTTCGGGGTCTCGTCGTCCCTGTCGGGTCATGTTCCACCACGACTTCACGCCGTCGACCGACCACATGATGGTGACCACGTTGGTTTCGTCGTCGGACCAGAGCGGAGGACTGACGAGGATCCGGTCGAGCGTCATTCCTCGTCCACGTCCCCCCGGTACGTATTCGGCGATGTATCTGTCGACGAACGTACGTGCACATCCCGGTTTCGTGATCACACGGTCGACCACGAAGATATTCTCGTCTGTCATATCGAGAACCTACGGTCGTAGGGAAGTTCCAGGACGACCGTATCCCGCTTCGCGGGAGGGTTTTCCCGGAGGAACGAACGGGCCCACACCGGGTGCGCTTTCAGACTGCGGCGCCGGACATGTCGGCGTCGTCCCGGCCGTCGCTCACAGGCGAGTCGACGGCAGGCGCCTGTTGCGGCCGGCCGATGAACAAACAGATCGCCGCCACGATCAGCGAGCACAACACGAACCAGCCGACCGCCAGGTCGAGCGACGCCGATGTCGGCATGGTGGTGTCCGGCACGGTCCACAGCGAGAGCATGACCGACACGATCGCAACGCTGATGGCGGAGAACGCCTGTCGGGCTGTGGCCAGCACTCCGGTCGTGACGCTGGTGACGTCCTCCGGCACGGATTCGATGACGATCTTCGGGTAGCCGGTGTAGGCGAACGCTGTTGCCACTGCGGCAACGACGAAGACGGCGATCATGACGGGCAGCGACTTGTGACCCACGAGAATCAGGAGGTTGGCCACGGCGAACAGGACGGCTCCGATGAAGAACGCGGTCCGGCCACCCCAGCGCCCTGCGACCACCCCCGCTATCGGAGACGCCGCGAATCCGACGATGGCGCCGATGCCGCCGATGAGACCTGCCACGGTTGCCGACACACCGAGTCCGACGGGCATGGAGGTCGGAGCCTGCAGGATCATGGGAGTGACGATCTGGACGGCTCCGACCGGGCCGAGAGCCAGCACCGCCACGGCGATCAGATTCAGCGTCATCCGCTTGGTCGCGAGCGCCCGGAGATTCACGAGGGGCTCTGCCAGACGCAACTCCCACACGGTCCACACACTCAGGACGACGAGCCCCCCGATGATGAGGCGAGTACGCCGAAACTACCCCAACCCCAGGTCGGTCCCTGGGTGATGCCGTAGAGGAGGGCCACCAGGCCCGGGGTCAGCAGCGCAGCACCCAGATAGTCGAACCGGGGGAGGTCCGTGCGCGTGTGGGTGCCGGGTAGGGCGAACGCTGCGACCACGGACGCCACGACGGCGAGCACGGCGGCGAAGACGAAGATCATGTGCCAGTCGGCCACATCGAGCAGTACTCCCGCGACGAAATAGCCACCCGATCCGGCCAGCAGGGCCGCGCCGCTGATGTATCCCACAGCGAGGGCCACCTTGCTCGGCGGGAGTGCTTCTCGTGCAAGTCCGTAGCAGAGCGGCAGGATCGCGCCGGCGGCGCCCTGCACACCTCGGCGAGGATGATCGCGCCCATCGAATCGCCGAAGACGCTGATGACGGAGCCGAGTGTCGACACCATCATCGCGATGATCAGGACCTTCTTGCGGCCGTACATGTCGCCGAGGCGGCCACCCACGAGCGCTGTCGTCGCGGCGACGAGCATGTAGGCGGTCACCGCCCATCCGGTCGTCGAGGCCGGTGCATCGAAGATCTCGCCGAACCGTGGCAGGGCGATGAAGATCATCCCGGCTTCGAAGGCACTCACGCATTCCGCCAGGACCAGGGCAGCGATGACGAAGGTCGTGGACCTGGTCACCACTGCGCTGTCGCGGCGATCATCGGCGGGCGGGGTCGAGGGATCGGACATCCGTTGTCCTCCTGAGACGAGGGTGGTTTCACCGCCCGATGCGGTGAAACGTTCGTTCTTCGTCGGTTCACGCCGATCGAACCGATTCGGGACGAGTGTCGGCGGCACCGCCGTGGATGCGGCGCCCATCGACCGCTGAGCGGGAGACTTCGTCCCATTTGCGCCGGAAGAGTGGGACCGTGCGGCCGAGTGCCCTTCCGCTACTTCGAGGAGAACACGATGTCCGACGATTCCGTGCGTCCCGTACCCGAATCCGAGATCTCGACGTGGGATCTCTCCGCAGACGTCGTTGTCGCCGGCTACGGAATTGCCGGTGTCAGTGCTGCTGTCGAGGCTGCGCGTGCCGGCGCCGACGTCCTCGTCCTCGAGCGGTCCGGCGGCTGGGGCGGCGCAGCATCGATGGCAGGTGGATTCATCTACCTCGGCGGCGGAACACCGTTGCAGAAGGCGTGCGGCTTCGACGACACGGTCGAGAACATGAAGGCATTCATGAAGCTGCGCTGGGCCCCGCCGTGGACGAAGCAAAGGTCGACGCGTACTGCGAGGGCAGTGTCGACCACTACAACTGGCTGGTCGAAGCCGGGGTTCCGTTCAAGGAGGAGTTCTGGGGCGAGCCCGGCTGGGAGCCGGCGCACGACGAAGGGCTGATGTACTCCGGAGGCGAGAACGCAGCACCGTTCGCGGGCGTGATTCCTCCGGCTCCGCGTGGACATCTACCGAAGATGGACAACAAGAAGACCGGTGAGCGCGGGGGCGGGTACATGTTGATGAAGCCCCTCGCCGAGACAGCCGAGAAGCTGGGTGTGAAAGCAGAGTACGACATTCGGATCCGGACGGTGGTCGTGAACGACGACGGTCGGGTCGTGGGTGTGGTCGCGCGCAGGTACGGCACGACGATCACCATCCGCGCCCACCGCGGTGTCGTGCTCGCAATGGGGAGCTTCGCATTCGACGAGGAGATGGTGCGCGATCACGTGCCGGCCCTCCTCGGGCGGCCCGGATCCGCGATCGACGCTCACGACGGTCGGGCGATCCGGATCGGACAAGCGCTCGGTGCTGCGACGGCGCACATGGATGCTGCCGAGGTCGCCGTCCACACGTCACCTCAGCTCATGGTGCGCGGAATCATCGTCAACGCGCACGGACAGCGGTTCATCACGGAAGACACCTATCCGGGGCGGATCGGGCAGGCGATGCTCTTCCATCAGAACAACGAAGCCTTCCTGATCCTCGATCAACGCGCGTACGACGAGGTGCTGGGAGGAGCGTCGGCCGGTCCGCAACCGACATGGGTATGTGAAACGGCCGCAGAGCTCGAGGCGGAGATGGGTCTCCCCGCCGGAACGCTGACCTCCACGCTGAGTGTCTACAACATGCATGCCGAGGACGGATCCGACCCGTTGTTCTCCAAGAACGAGAAATGGGTGCGGCCGATCGGAACGCCGATCGCCGCATTCGACCTGAGGGGTATGACGAGCGGGTTCCCCCTGGGCGGATTGAAGACGGACACGGACTCCCGCGTGCTGCACATCTCGGGAGAGCCGATACCGGGTCTCTTCGCGGCCGGGCGGTGCACCGCAGGCGTCTGTGCCGGCGGTTACGCGAGTGGTGCCAGCCTCGGCGACGGCAGCTTCTTCGGCCGTCGGGCAGGTGCCGCCGCTGCACGTGGGTAGAAGGCAGGCGATCTCGACGGGAAACCCTCCCGCTCTTCGGAATCCGCCCGAATCGATGTGATCGAAAGTGCTTACTGTCACGCGGATCACCGTTCCGCCGGGGCTGATGCCGCGGCAGAGAGGAGCCCCAATGACCACCCTCGAGCGTCATCCGATGATTCCCGTGGCGCCACCGTCCGTGATCGAGAACTTCTACACACCGGAGGAGATCGAGACGATCTTCTCCGTGATCCGGAAGAACGGCCCGTGGCGTCTCATCCTTGCTCATCATTTCTCGTCCACCGAGGAGTATCTCGCGATCTCCGGTGGGAAGGATCGTAAAGCGGACGCGACATTGTCGGACTTCGTCGCACCGGTGTTCCGGGGATTCCTCGGCAACGACGGCGTGGTCTTCTATCCCGAACTACACGACATCTACTTCGGGCGTAAGCTTCTCGACACCGCACGGTCGCTCCACGGAGCGAAGTACGGCATGGTGCACGACCTGCTCTTCAACCTGTGCGGGCCCTCGCACAGCTACGATCCGGGACACTTCGACACTGCTGTGTTCCGCGGCATGGGCTTGTTCAACACGCCGATCTGGCTGTTGGCGATCATGTCGAAATCCGGCCTCTTCGACTCGTGGGAGGTCAAGTCGGCCCAGGTCCTCACGTATTTCAACCGGTCCGATATCGACGGGGGTTTCACGTACTGGCCGGACGGACCGGACGAGGACCCTGCTCGGATCGCGGCCCCGTTCTGGAACACCGCATTCCTCACGGACAACTCCCGGATGTACCACCGCAGAGAATCCAACGGGGCAAGGGATCAGCGTGACTATCCCGAGTTGGACATGACCACCCGATTGCACGCCGTCGGGGACGCGGAGTGGTCGGTCCGCAACGGAGACGAGGAGATCCGCCGTTTCGGCGAGGCCGACATGCGGCTGCTCGTCCACTACACGGCTCTGCTGTTCGACGACATCGACGACGTCCGCCGCTACCAGGACCATACCGACGACCTGACCCCCGACAAGGTCTTCGGCATCCTGATCGACGACATGCGTGCCAAGGGTCATGCCGTCGACGAGCCGGGCGATCCGATGAACGACATGGCGTTCGTGGCGGCATTGACCGAGTTCTACAAGATGGCACCCGGCCGCTATCCGGCGGAAGCTCCTCTCGAAGTGCGATGAGAGCTCGCTCTCCCGTGTCCTGCCCGCGCTGGACACGGGAGAGTGGCGCCGAGGCATGTGTTCGTTGCCGAGTCGCCGTGCCGGCAGCGTGGATGCACCCTGGCTCGGGTGGTCGGCTGTCTACAACTTCTGGGTGATCTCGATGAGGTGTCCCTCGGGATCCTTGACGAAGGCGACGGCGAACCCGAGGTCGGACATCTTCTCGATCGGTGTGTCGACGGTCCCGCCGGCCTCCTCGACCGCACGCACGGTGGCGGCCACGTCGGCCACGTCGAAGCCGAGCACGGCCTCTCCCGCCGGGGGAGTGGCTCGTTCGACGTACCGCCACACGATCAGCGACGAGTCGTCGCCCCGGCCGCTGGTGAGAATGACCTCCTCCACGGCGTCCTTCCCTCGCCCCACGGTGAGTCGGTTCTTCTCCCTCATGCCGAAAACTGCTGTATAGAAAGCTGCTTCGGTCTCGATGTCGTCGACGAATATCTTCGTGAAAGCGAAACGCGTGGGCTTGCTCATGGATCTCCTTGTCGGACCGGTCCCGGTGATGAAGCAGAAGTTGCACGCGACGAGCGGGGCGAGGAACTCCCGAGTGGAGAATGACGGCAGACGTCGGCAACAGAACTCGCATCTCCCGCTGAACGGACCGCCCGGATGCTCCTCCCGTTGAACGGGAGACCACCGTCCACCGACCTCGAGCGTGCGCACATAATTCAGCGCCCACGTCGGGGGTGATGCAGATCACTGGGCGAGAAGTAATGTGTCCGGCATCTCGTCCGGTCGGACATCACCATCCTCTGAAGGAGTCCGCGTTATGAATTCGAGCGGTCGGAATCGACAGTTCCGGACGGTTGCGGGAACGAGCGCATTGCTGCTCGCCGGAATGTTCGGCCTCGCAGCATGTGCAAGCGACGAACCGCAGGACGACACAGCGGCGGCGGTCTCGTCCACCTCCGCCCTGCCGAGCGACCCGGCGACCGGCGAACCGGTGAAGATCGGCTTCGTCTCGACCGAAGGGGGTGCCGCTGTATCGCTGCCGGAGATGCGTGAGGGAGCCGAGGCCGCGGTCGAGTACCTCAACAACAACGGTGGCGGACTCGCGGGCCGGCCGGTCGAACTCGTCGTCTGCAAGCAGCAGGAGGAGCCCACGTCGGCGACGGCCTGCGCGAACCAGTTCGTCGAACAGCAGGTGGCGGCCGTGCTGTCGCCCGGTACATCGATGGGCCCGGCGATCGTTCCGATCGTCATCGGTGCAGGTATCCCGTACGTCACGCTCAACGGTGTCGCACCGATCGAACTGACCTCACCCGAGGTTGCATCGTTGTCCGCAGGCCTTCCCGGAACACTGACCGCGGCCGCGACGGCAGCGCAGCAGGAAGGGATGTCGACGTTCACGATGTTCGCCAGTGACGGCGGTGGAATCGCGGCGATGATCGACCAGATGGGCAAGCCCATCTTCGAGGGATTCGGAGTTCGGCTGGACGTGGTTCCGGTCGCTCTGGGCATTCCGGATCCGACCCCCGTGGTGACAGCCGGGCTGGCGGACAACCCCGATGGGGTCAGCTTCATCGGCGACGCCGCCACCTGCACTTCGGTGCTGAAGGCCGTGCAGACGACAGCGCCGACCGTGAAGAAGGTGCTGATCCCGACCTGCCTGGACGAGAACGTGGTCAAGGCGATCGGTATCGACAACGTCAAGGGCAACATCGGAATCACCGCGACCGATGCGCTGTCGGACCGGCCGGACACCGTACTGTTCCGGTCGATTCTCGCCGAGTACGCCCCTGACCTGTCCCCGACGGGATACGGCTCGACCGGCTACCAGACCGTGATGGCTCTTGCCGGCGCAACGGACGGCATCACCGGGGAGGTCGACGCGGCATCCATCCGTGAGGCACTTCGGACCAGTGAGAACGTCGAGATGCCCGCCGGCGGAGGAATCACCTTCACCTGCAACGGAACCGCATTCCCGATGATGCCGTCGATCTGCTCGTCGCAGATGCTGATCGGTGAGATCGACGATCAGGGTATTCCCGTCGACCTCACGGTCACGGGCTGACGGACCGGCCGAATCCCACAAGGACACGACATGACCGACCATCTCGCCTATCTCGTACTGGGTCTCGGCAACGGAGCCGTGTACGCAGCCATCGGGCTGGCACTCGTGATGACGTTCAAGAGTTCCGGCGTCGTCAACTTCGCCACCGGTGCCGTGGCCCTCTACACCGCCTACACGTATGCGTTGTTGCGTACGGGTGAGCTGATGGTCCCGATTCCGGGGCTGCCCGAACGGTCGATCTCGGTGGACCGCTCGGGGTCGCCCCGGCGATGGCCCTGTCGCTCGTGATCGCGGCGCTGCTCGGCCTGATCTTCTATGCTCTGATCTTCCGGCCGCTCCGTGACGCACCGGTGATCGCCAAGGCCGTGGCGTCCATCGGTCTGATGATCGTGCTGCCGGCATTGATCGCCCTGCGTGTGGGGACCGAGATCGTGGCTGTGGAACCGATCTTCGCTCTGGACAGCATCGCCATCGGCGCCCGGCAGGCGCCGACCGACCGGATCTGGCTGGCTGCCACGATCATCGCGATAGCTGTGGTGGCCACACTGGTGTTCCGGTTCAGTCGCTTCGGAATCGCGACGGAGGCGGCGGCCGAGTCGGAGAAGGGTGCCTACCTGACGGGTCTTTCACCGGATCGGATCGCGTTCAGCAACTGGGCGCTGTCGTCCGTGGTGGCCGGCTCGGTGGCATCCTCATAGCGCCGATCGTGGCCTGAATCCCGTTGCGTACTCGATGTTCATCGTTCCCGCCCTCGCGGCGACCCTCGTCGGGAACTTCCGGTCGATCTGGCTGACCGTGGTTGCAGGAATCGTGATCGGGGCGCTGCAAGCGGAGACCACGAACCTGCAGGCCACCTTCGACTGGTTCCCGCGAGCAGGTGCGGCGGAGGCCATCCCGCTGTTGCTGAT
Organism: Rhodococcus sp. IITR03; assembly: GCA_001017865.1. The sequence continues at coordinate 25,598 of LATQ01000355.1, read as the reverse complement.
CCTCGTCTTCCTCGTCTTCAAAGGACGGCCGCTGCCCGATCGCGGCAGTGTCGTCCGCCAAAGGCTCGGTCACGCGCCTCGTCCCGAGCGGATCCTCGCTCCCGCGCTCGTGGCCGTCGCGATCGCCGTCGTCGCGCTGCTCGTCACCGGGGGCAGTTATCGCGCCGCGATCATCAGCAGCATCATCTTCGCCGTGATCGCACTGTCCCAGGTGGTGGTCACCGGCTATACCGGGCAGGTGTCGCTGGCGCAGCTCACGCTCGCAGGAGTGGGTGCCTACTCGATCAGTGTCCTCAACACGCATCTCGGGATCCCGTTCCCGTTCGCGCCGCTGGTCGGTGCGCTGTTCGCGATGGTGATCGGTATCGTGATCGGGCTGCCGGCCCTCCGGGTGCGCGGTCTGCCCCTCACGGTGGTCACGCTGGCGCTGGCGGTCTTCCTGGAAGCGTTCTGGTTCCGCAACCCGCAACTCAACGGCGGTGTCGCAGGTGCTCCCGTCGACAGCCTCGGTTGTTCGGATTCGATCTGGGGATCGGTGCGGGGGAGGGCTATCCACGACTCGCCTTCGCCCTGATGTGCCTGGCGGTGCTCGTCGCAGCGGCGCTCGGGGTGGCATGGCTACGGCGCAGCCGTCTGGGGACCGACATGCTCGCGGTCCGGGCGAACGAGCGGTCTGCCGCGGCATCCGGAATCGACGTCCCCCGAACGAAGTTGGCGGCATTCGCCATCGGCGCCTTTCTTGCCGGACTCGCCGGATCGCTCATGGCGTATCAACAGACGTTGGCGACACCGGAACCCTTCACGGTGTTCCTCGGAATCACCCTGTTCGCGATCATGTACATCGCCGGCATCACGTCGATCACGGGTGCAGTGCTGGCCGGGATCATTGCGCCCGGCGGACTGCTGTTCCTGCTCGTCGACCGGTTCCTGCACATCGGTGACTACTACGCGGTGATCAGCGGAATTCTGCTCATCGTCACGATCATGGTCAATCCGGACGGTATCGCCGGGAAGCTGCCACGGATCCCCTGGCCGTCGAGGCGGAGGACGTCCCTCGACGGAACAGCGGACGCCAGCGAGGTCGAACCGGTGGCCGCGCAGGTGCCGGCGTCGAAGACGGGTGGCCCGCTCCTGTCCGTGCAGAACCTCGATGTGAAATACGGTGCGGTGCACGCGGTGTCCGGGGTCTCCTTCGATGTCCGCGCCGGAGAGATCGTCGGGCTCATCGGGCCGAACGGTGCGGGAAAGACCACCGTCATCGACGCCGTCACCGGCTTCGCTCCGGCGACCGGTGCCATCGTCCTGGACGGGGAGGACGTCAGCGATCTGCGGCCCTACCGCCTCAGCAGGAGAGGGCTCGGCCGCAGTTTCCAGGACGTCGAACTGTACGACGACCTGTCGGTCGTCGAGAACGTGACCGTCGGTGCGGCGAGAGGACACGAGTCCTCCGCGGTAGCGGTTTCGGAGCGGGTGCGCAGGTCCTCGACACGGTGGGTCTCGGGGATGTCGCGGATGCCGAGGTGTCGACCCTGTCCCAAGGCAGGCGTCAGTTGGTGTCGGTGGCCCGCGTGCTGGTCTCGTCGCCGAAAGTGGCGCTGCTCGACGAACCGGCCGCAGGCCTCGACAGCTCCGAGAGCCGCTGGCTCGGCGACCGGCTCCGCGCCGCTCGCGACGCCGGTACGTCGATCCTGCTCGTCGATCACGACATGGAACTCGTCCTCACGATCTGCGACCGCGTCGTCGTCCTGGATCTGGGGCGGGTGATCGCATGCGGTACACCGGAGGAAGTCCGGGCCGACGAAGCTGTGATCAGCGCGTATCTGGGCCTGCCGCCTGCTCCGGCGGAGACCGGGCACGACACGGTTCCCGCATCTGCGGCCGCACCGGCCCTCGATCCCCAGGAGGCGCTCTCGTGAGCGGACTGACGATTCGAAAACTCTCGACGGGCTACCTACCGCAGCGTCCCTGCGTCCGGGACGTCGACCTACGCGTGGAGAAGGGAACGATCACCTGCCTGCTCGGACCGAACGGAGCCGGCAAGACCACGCTCTTGCTCTCCCTCGCCGGGTTGCTACCCCGGTTCGGTGGCGACGTGGTCGTGGACGGACTCGATGTGGTTCCGGGCCGGCCGCGTGATGCCGTGCGTTCGGGAATGGTCCTCGTCCCCGACGACCGGGCACTCTTCCGAGAACTGAGCACGACCGACAATGTCCGGCTCGCGGTACACGATCGCCGTCGCCGTTCCGGCGCCGTCGACGAGATGCTCGAATACTTTCCCGCATTGGAGAAGCGGCTCCGTGTCGCCGCGGGTCGCCTGTCGGGTGGCGAGCAGCAGATGCTGGCGATCGCCCGGGCGATCCTCCAGCGGCCCAAGGTTCTGCTGATCGACGAACTGAGTATGGGCCTGGCCCCGTGATCGTCGACGAGATCCTTTCGGTGCTACGGCGGTTGGTGGAGGAGCGGGAGATGTCCGTGCTCCTCGTCGAACAGCATGTGCGCCTTGCGCTCGATGTCGCCGACCGTGCCGCCGTACTGGTGCACGGTCGGTGGTGCTGTCGGAGGACGCGGCATCGCTCGCTGCCGATCCCGGCCGGATCGAACACGCCTATCTGGGTCCGTGCAGCACAACGACTCCGTGGAACACACCGGCTCCGTGCAGCACAACGGCAAGGAGAGCCGGGCCACCGCGGACACGTGATCCGAGGACGAACCACATTCGGTCTCCCGCTGTGCGGTCGGCTCCGAACATCCGAGGACGTCTGCCCGGTAGACGAAGAGACGGGTGGTGTCGCGCGGTGCGCCACCGGACAGGGAGAGGTGTCGCATGCGGTTGGACGGGAAGGTCGTCGTCGTCACGGGAGCCGGAAACGGTATCGGACGGCAGACAGCGTTGACGTTGCTCGAACGGGGAGCCCGGGTCGCGCTCGTCGATCTGAAAGAGGAGTGGTTGCGCGAGACGCAGGCACTCACCGGTGACCGGAACGCGAAGGTCTCGCTGCACGTCGTGGACGTCACGGATCGGGTGGCGGTGGATGCGTTGCCCGCAGCCGTCCTCGCCGAACATGGACGGATAGACGGTCTCGTCAACGTTGCCGGCGTCATCCACCGGTTCGTCCCGGTCCTCGAACTCGAACGGAGCGAGATCGAACGCGTTCTGCAGGTCAATCTCTGGGGCGTGGTCAACATGTGCCTGGCATTCGTGCCCGAGCTCCGGCAGCGCCCGGAGGCCTCGCTGGTGAACATCGCCAGTCTGGCCGGTCTCGTCCCGTTCGCAGGCCAGACGGTCTACGGCGCCTCCAAGGGAGCGGTCAAACAGTTCAGCGAGGGTCTGTACCAGGAACTCTCGGATACCGGCGTGGTGGTCACGACCGTTTTCCCGGGCAACATCAGTACGAATCTCAGCGGCAACTCGGGCGTGAAGATGATCGATGCGGGTGGTCGCAAGGTGCGTGCCACGACACCCGAGCAGACAGCGGAGCTGATCGTCTCCGGAATGGAGAAGGGCAGCTTCCGCGTGGTCATCGGCCAGGACGCGAACATCCTCGATCGGCTCGTCCGCCTTGTGCCCCGGTGGACGACGAATCTCGTCGCCGGGCAGATGAAGAGCGTGCTCGGCACGCCCGCGAAAGGAAGCTGACCGCTCAGCGGGATGCACCCCGTATGCGGGATTTTCCGGGACCTAATGTCCCTCGTGAACGTAGTTGTGACGTAGTTCACGGCCCTCTCCCGGGTCGTCCTCGTCGCGTTGGCAGAACCACCGTGGACATTTGCGCCCGGTCCCTCTCACTGGAAGGCACGACATGACCAACGTAGTTGCCGACACCGCCGCCGCTGTCGCAGAGGCGAAGGCGCGCATCGTCGAACCCCGCAAGATCGCGAGCGGGTTCTCGTGGCCCGAGTGCCCGCGCTGGCACGACGGCGCCTCTGGTTCACCGACATGTACACCTCGACACTGAAAACCCTCGACGCCGACGGCAACGCGACGGTCGTCGTGGACGCGTCGGGCCGTCGTGCAGGGACCGACGTTCCGATCCACCTCGGCGGTTTCGGATGGCTCCCGGACGGCCGGCTGATCGTCACCTCCATGCGTGAGAAGCTCGTCCTCGTCCACGGCGGGAAGGGGCCCGACGACCTCGAGGTACTCGCCGATGTCTCCGCACTCGCGCCGGCCCCCATCAACGACATGGTCGTCGACGCGGAGGGCCGCGCATACGTCACCCAGCTCGGATTCGACCTGTTCGCCGGTGCCGAGCCGGTGGCGTCCCCGATCATCGTCGTCGAGCCCGACGGGACCGTGTCCACGGCCGATGAGGTCGGACCGCTCATGTGCGCCAACGGCATTACCATCAGCGCGGACGGAACGAAGGTCTACACCGCAGAGGTGACGGCGCAGAGACTGACGGTCATCGACCGCGCCGCCGATGGATCACTGTCCAATCCTCGTCCGTTCGCCGCCTGCCCGTTCCTTCCCGACGGAATCGGACTCGACACCGAGGGCGGCGTGTGGGCGGCGATGCCCGGCAGCGGTTACGTGGCCCGCTTCACCGAGGACGGCATGACGGACGCCGTTCCGGTCCCGCTCGAGAACGGCGTCGCCTCGGCCTGCCTGCTCGGTGGCCCCGACCGCACCACGCTCTACATGACCGTCGGTGTCGAGGTCTTCGACTTCGAGAAGTCCGCTCGGGAAGCACTGGGAACCATCTGGCAGCAGACGTTTCCGTGAGCGGCGGCGACACCCGTCCCTGACTCCGACACTTCCCACCACATCCGAGGACACATCATGACATTGGATTTCAACGACCGCGTGGTCGTCATCACCGGAGCAGGTCGCGGAATCGGCCGCGCCCACGCCGAACTGCTGGCCGCGCGTGGTGCCGCAGTGGTGGTCGGTGACCTGGGTGCCACCATCGACGGCTCCGGCGTCGACGGCGACGACCCGGCAGCGGAGGTCGCCGCGGTGATCACCGCGGCGGGTGGACGTGCGTGGCATGTGCGGCCGACGTCTCGACGGAGGAGGCGCCACCCCTCGTCGACATCGCCCTGGCGGAATTCGGCCGGCTCGACGCCGTCATCAACAACGCGGGCATCGTGCGTACCGCACCGTTCGACGAAGTTCCCTACGAGGAGTACCAACGTCATCTCGACGTCCACTATTTCGGTGCGCTCCGGCTGTGCCGTGCGGCCTGGCCGCACCTGCTGAAGTCGCCTGCCGGTCGCGTGGTCAACACCATTTCCCAAGCGATGCTCGGTAATCCGGACATGTCGCACTACGGCGGATCGAAGGGCGCACTGTTCGGCCTCACCCGGAACCTGGCGGTCGAAGGTCTCGCCTCGGGGGTGAAGGTCAACGCCATCGCTCCCGGCGCCGGCACCCGGATGGCCGAGGCGTCTGCGGACACCCTGTCGCCCGAGGTGATGGAGTACATGCGCACCCAGTTGCGCCCCGAGCATGTCGCTCCGGTCGCTGCATACCTGGTCCACCCGGACTGCACCGTCACCGGTGAGGTGTTCAACGTCGCCGGCGGCATCGTCAACCGTCTCGCTCTGGTCAACACGGTGGGCATCCACGACCCCGATCTTACGGTCGACACGGTGGCCGAGCGGTTCGAGGAGATCATGGCGATCACCGCCGACGCTGCGCCGCAGGTCGTCGCCCCCGCCGAGGTTCCCGCTTCGTCCTGAGCGGAATCTCCCGACATCGGTTCAGCCCCAGGAGAATTACAGTGAGCTCAACGGAAACGTCCACGACTCCCACCGGCCGGGTGGTCGACACCTCCTACCCGTTCGCGGCCGTCCCTCCGCAGGATGCCGTCCAGCGGTACGTCGCCATCTCGGCCGAGCGGCCCATGACGAAGATGACGATGCCGATCGGCGGTGACGTCTGGGTCATCCACCGGAACGCTGCAGCCCGCGACATGCTCAGCGATCCCCGCTTCGTTCGGAAGCCCTTCCGGACCGGTGAGCGGGCCGTGCCCTACTTCGTGGAGTTCCCGGACTTCCTGAAGTCGACGATCCAGTTCGAGGATCCGCCGCACCACACCAAACTTCGCAAACTCGTACAGAAGTCCATCTCCCCGAAGCGCGTGCGCGCCATGCGGGAATCTGCGGTCGAGTTCGCGAACGAGCTCATCGACGAGATGGTGGACAAGGGTGCGCCGGCGAATCTGGTCAGCGACTACGCCGTGGCGTTGCCGATCCAGATGCTGTCCAACCTGCTGGGCGTTCCGCCGGAGGATCGTCCGAAGTTCCAGAAGTGGAGCGCTGCCACGCTCGCGGTGGCGAACATGCCCGAGGACGAGGTCGTGCAGAACATGACCGAACTCTTCATGTACCTGAGTGCTCTGATCGAGGATCGGCGCAAGAATCCCCGGGAGGACCTCCTCAGCGATCTGGCCAATGCGCCGGACAAGGACGATTCGCTCACCGACGGGGAGATCCTTCCCATCGCGATGATCCTCATCGTGGCAGGCTTCGACAACACGGCGAATTTCATCTGCTCCGGTGTCCTGTCGCTCCTGAAGAACCCAGACCAGCTGGCGGTCCTCCTCGAGGATGTCGACGCCGTGGCACCCACTGCGGTCGAGGAGATCCTCCGCAACGGCCGTATGTCCATCTACGACACCGTTGCAGGAGGCGGGGGGCTCGTTCCGTTCGTCGCCACCGAGGACGTGGAGATCGACGGCCAGGTCATTGCCGAGGGGGAGGCCGTGCTGGTGGATCCCGCTTCGGTCAATCACGACGCGGTCGCAGTCTCGGACCCCGGTACCTTCGACGTACGTCGAAAGGACAACCCGCACCTGACGTTGAGTTACGGCCTGCACCACTGCCTCGGAGCACCACTGGCGCGGATGGAGATGCAGGTCGCGATCACCGAGTTGTTCAAGCGGCTCCCGGGCCTCAGGCTCGCTGGTGAGGCAGTGGTGGACAACGACAACCTCACACAGCCCATCGTCGATCTCCCCGTCATCTGGTAGGGACCCGACATGCCCAAGGTGTTCTATGTCCAACCGGACGGGACGGAACGCGTGATCGACGGTGTGCCCGGCGATTCCGTGATGTCGACAGCCGTCCGCAACGGTGTGTCCGGGATCGTCGGACAGTGCGGCGGTTCGCTGTCGTGCGCGACCTGTCATGTCTACCTCGCCGAAGAGGACCGGCATCATTTCGATGCTCCTTCGGAGGACGAGGACGACATGCTGGACTGCACCGCGAGTGATCGTGAGGACTCGTCACGACTGTCGTGCCAGTTGATTCTCCGCGAGGGGGTCGACCTGCACGTGACGATCCCCGATGAACAGGCGTGAGATGACCGGAGATCCGACCGGCACCGGCGCACCACCACGCAGTGTGGCGGTCGTCGGTGCCTCGCACGCGGCGGTGCACCTGCCGATGGCTCAGGTCCGGCGGGTACACCGGACCTCTGACGTTGATCGGCGACGAGACGCATCCGCCCTACCACAGGCCGCCCTTGTCGAAGGCATGGCTGAAGGGGGAGTCGACGCCGGACCGGCTGATGCTACGTGCGTCAGATCACTACTCGGACAACGAGATCGAAGTGTTGCTGGGTACAACCGTCCGCAGGGTCGAACGTGACGCCGACGGCGTCACGCTGCACCTGGAGCGCTCCGACGGGTCCGTCGGGACGCGCGCCTTCGATCGGCTCGTGCTCGCCACCGGCGCTCGGGCACGACGATTGGCGATTCCCGGTTCCGACCACCGGGATGTCCTGGTGTTGCGTGGACTCGACCATGCACACCGACTGGCGGAACGTGTCACTGCCGGACCGGTGGTGGTCATCGGCGGTGGTTTCGTCGGACTCGAGGTCGCCGCCACACTCCGGGGACTGGGTGTCGCTGTCACGGTGGTGGAGGCGGGCCGGCAGCTGATGGGTCGTGCTGTCGGAGCAGGAACGGCCGAGTTCCTGCTCGCGGCGCACCGGGAGATGGGCGTGGACGTCGTCTCGATGCGAAACCCGTCGAGATCCCACTCGACGGTGATCGGGTACGTGCGGTCCGTCTCGACGACGGTCGCGAGATCGCCGCAGCGACGGTCCTCGTAGGGGTCGGTGCGGAACCGCGCACCGAACTCGCAGAACAACTCGGCCTCGCCTGCGATCGTGGCGTCCTGGTCGACGAGCGTTGTGTGACCTCGGACGGGAGAATCCTCGCCATCGGTGATTGCACCGTGCAGACGACGGGTGAGGGAACCCGGGTACGTCTCGAATCCGTCGACAACGCCACCGAGCAGGCGAACGTGGCAGCTGCGACGTTGCTCGGAAGTGAGGCAGTCGAACGGCCCGTGCCGTGGTTCTGGTCCGACCAGGGGCCGTGGAAACTGCAGATCGCCGGAATGATCGGCGGGCACACGGAGGTGCTGGTCCGTACCGATCCGAGCAAGCCTCGGCGCCGCGTCGCACTCTATTTCGAGGACGACCGCCTGCTCGCCGCCGAATGCGTCAACGCGCCCGCCGACTTCGTCGCACTGCGGTCCGCGCTCGCACGTGGGCACCGGCCGTCCCGGGAACTGCTCTCGGACGAGACGGTTCCGTTGAAGAAGCTGTTGGGGGCGTTCGAACGGCATGAGGTGACCCGATCGGCCGGCCCGGCGTGATTGCCCCGGGCCGGCCGTCACCCGTGGGGTGCCGAGTCACGAACCTCCGCGAGCGGTGTTCCGCAGAAGCATGCTCGTGCCGGCTTCACCGCCGCGGCGATGCTCGTTCATCAGGCCGATCAGACGCTCGTTGTCGTGGTCGGCGAGCGCGTCGATCATCGCATCGTGTTCCGCGATCACACGTCGGCGCACTTCGGCATCGAAGAGATACGCCGCGTGATACGGCATCGCGAGTCGCCACAATCGGCGGATCTCCGAGACGACCAGACCGAGCGGCGAGCGGTCGAACATGGCGAAGTGGAAGTCCTGGTTCGCCAGGCGCATCTCCAGCAGGTCTCCACGTTCTGCCGCCTCGGCGACGCGCTCGCCCAGCCTGCGGACCTCGGCGAGCGCGTCGGCATCCAGGGCGGGGAGGGAGGCAAGAACCTCCCGTTCGAGGGCATCGCGCATCAGGTAGATCTGGTCGAACTCGGACTGCTCGAGCCGGACGACGGTGTACCCGGCGTTGCGGCGATGTTCGATGAGCCCTGCGAGGCGAGTTGGCGTAGTCCTTCCCGGATCGGGAGCCGGCTGACTCCTAGTCGTTCCGCCATCTGCTCCTGACGGACCGGTTGGCCGGGGAGCAGATCACCGGTGACGATCATCCGCTCGATCTCGGTGGCGACCCAGTCGGCGCCGCGAACGGTTGCCGGGGGACCGGGCTCGGTGACGTCGTCACCGGTCCGCATCGCTCGTGGGCTCACCTCGGTCCTCTCCTGCGTCGTCCTTCCGGGTCGTCCCCGCATGCGTCGTTCGTGAACGGCCCAGCGCGCCGGTGGCCCGTAGAGCGGCGACAGTGTCTGCGCTGTATCCCATCGAACACAGCACCGCTTCGGTGTCGGTTCCGAGCGGAACCGCCGTCCTGGGTGTCCGTGTGGCCGTCCGCCCGAGCTTTATCGGCACACCCAGGCCACGATAGTCGACGGTGTCGAGGAAGAGCCCGCGGTGAACGGTCTGGGGCGCAGTGAGGGCCTGGTCGACGGTGTTGACCGGGCTGGCCGCGACACCGGCGCGTTCGAGTTCGACCGCGAGATCGTCTCGTCGCCATCCGGCGACGAGACCGCCGAGCAGGGTCGCGAGTTCGTCGCGATTCTGCGACCGCACGCCGTTGGAGACGAATCGCGGGTCGTCGGCGAGATCCGGCCTGCCCAGGACGGTCACCAGGGAGCGGAACTGCCGGTCGTTGGCGGCACTGATGAAGAAGTCACCGTCGAGGGCAGCGAAGACCTGATACGGCACGACCGTCGGGTGGTAGTCGCCGGTGCGCTGGGGCACCTTCCGCTCGAGACCCAGTTCGATGCGTGGGGGTGCAGCAGCGAGATCACCGAGTCGAGCAGGGTGATGTCCACGAGTTGACCGCGGCCGCTGCTGTCCCGCTCCCTCAGCGCGAGCAGGATGCCGCTGACCGCCATGTGGGACGCGACGATGTCGACGATCGGAACTCCGACACGCAAGGGATTGCCGTCGGGATAGCCGTTGACGCTCATCAGGCCACCGAAGGACTGCAGCACCGCGTCGTATCCGGGTAGTCCGCCCATCGGCCCGTCCACACCGAACCCGGTCACCCTGCAGTAGACGAGCCGGCGATTCTCCTCGGCGAGCACGGTCTCGTAGTCGAACCCCCAACGAGCCATGGTGCCGGCCTTGAAGTTCTCGATCACCACGTCGGCGCCACGCAGCAGATGCGACAGTACTTCGCGGCCCGCGTCGGTCCGGAGATCGAGACAGATGTTGTCCTTGCTGTGGTTGAGACCCGCGTAGTACGCACTGCTCTCGCCGGAATCGTCGAAAGGTGGTCCCCATCCGCGTGTCTCGTCGCCGGACGGTGCCTCCACCTTGATCACCTCGGCGCCGTGGTCGGCGAGGGTCTGGGCCGTGTACGGCCCGGCGAGGACCTGCTGAGGTCGAGTACCCGGAGTCCGGCGAGCGCGCCGACTCCGGTGCTGCGATCGGCCGCCCGCCACGCGGCACGACCGTCGATCGCGGAATCGGCCGTCGATGTGGGCGTGTGACCGGGGGAGGTGGAGACGTTCATGCCGGGCTCCTGTACGCCGTCGATGCGCTGTCGTGCTCTGTTCGTGTTCCGGTGACGACGTCCCAGACGTCGATGCCGTCGTCGAGGATCCGGCTCGCGAGGTCCTCCGCCCAGAGTTGCTCGGAGCCGAATCGGTCGCGCCCGCTCCACAACGCGGTGGTGAAGCGGCCGAGGTGGTGTTCGGAGGTCGTGCCGATGGCACCGTGGATCTGATGGCCGGCGGCAGCGACGGAGTGCGCGGACATCGCGGTCACCACTTTCGCGGCTGCTGTCGTGAGCGGGCCGATCTCCGGGTCGTCGTGCGTGGCGATCGCGGAGTCGACGGCGATCTCCATCATCGTGGTCCGGGCGGCGAGCTGTGCCAGCTGTTGCTGGACGGCCTGGAATTTCGCGATCGGGCGCCCGAACTGGAGGCGCTCGGATGCATAGCGAACGGTGTGGTCCCGTACTGCCGTAGCTGCAGCCGCCGTCGCGGCCGCGTAGGCGAGAGCGCACGGTGCCGGAACTCGGTGAGGGGAACCGGTGAACTTCCGTGGAAGACGACCGGTGCGTCCCGGAAGACGATGTCGGCGTAGGAAACACCGGTCAGGTCGGTTTCTGCCGAGACGTCGGCGCCGTTTCCGGACATCGACACGACGGCGACCGAGGAACCGTCCGCGCCGTTCTCCGGAGGGAGGATCACGACGAGGGTGTCCGCGTCGGCCGCGTAGGGACATCCGTCACCGTGCCGTCGAACAGGAGGGTGTCGCCCCGGCGGTGGATCGAGCATCGCTCGTCACCTCGTGCCGCGGTCGCGATCTCCGCGGTCAACTCGTGTCCGGCTGTGGCGGCGAGCCAGGCTGCGAGGATGCCGTGCTCGACGAGGGGCACCACTGCGCCGTGCCGCGCTGCGGTCGTCACGACTGCGAGTGCGTCGCCGAGTGTCGCGCCACCCCCACCGGCGGCTTCCGGTACGCCGACGGTGACGAAGCCGCCGTCCACGAGCTGCGTCCAGAGCGCACCGTGCATGCCGTCCGCAGGCGTGGCCGGATCGACCCCCACGTGCTCGATGATCGCCGCGGTGGTCTCCGCCAGCTCGGTGGTGAACTCGCTCATCGAACCCCCGATCCGCGCGCGATGATCCCGCGCAGGATCTCGTTGGTGCCACCCCTGAGGGTGAACACGGGTGTGTGCAGAACACTGTGGGCCAGCATGCGCGCCAGCGGATCGGCTCCGTCGCGCCGGGCGACGAGGTTGCTCGAAGCCCGCACGGCTTCGACCAGATCGCCCTCGAAGGTCGACCCGAGATCCTTCACCATCGCTGCGAGGATGTCGGGCCTGCGGCCGGCCGTGAGCTCGGCCGCGACCCGCAAGGACATCCGGCGCAGAGCCACGCCCTGGCTGTGAGAGTGCCCAGGGTCTGTCTCTGTGCGGGAGTCGCCCCGTTTTCCGCGAGGTGGGCCGCCCATGCGCGCAGCAGGGGCATCGTGCTCAGATAGCGCTCGGGACCGGATCGCTCGAACGCGAGTTCACCCATGACCTGGGTCCAGCCGTTTCCGCGCTTGCCGAGGAGGGCCGATGCCGGCACCTGCGCGCCGTGGAAGACGACCTCGTTGAAATGTGCCTGTCCGTCGATGCTCCGCAGGGGACGGATCTCGATGTCGGGGTGGGGGAGGTCGACGACGAACTGGGACAGGCCGCTGTGGCGGTCGCCCGGTTGTCCGTCGGTGCGGGCGAGCAGCACCATCGCGTGCGCGAGGTGGGCTCCGGTGGTCCAGACCTTGGTGCCGGTGATCGTCCACGAATTGCCGTTGTCGACGGCGCGGGTACGCACCGAAGCCAGATCCGAGCCTGCGTCGGGTTCGCTCATACCGATGGCGAAGAAGGCTCGGCCCGAGGCGATCTCCGGAAGGTACCGCTGCTTCTGCTCTTCCGATCCGTTGGCGAGGATGCTCGGTGCCATCTGGCGGTCGGCGATCCAGTGCGCCGCGACGGGGGCGCCGTGCGCGAGCATCTCCTCGCTGACGACGAAGCGTTCGAGCGGACTGCGTCCGTGCCCGCCGTACTCCGTGGGGACCGTCATGCCGAGCCAGCCTCGTCCGGCCACACGAGCGCTGAAGTCGGGGTCGAACCCGGTCATCCAGCTGTCCGTGTCGGGAACGAACCGGCCCGGGGTGATCTCCTGGGACAAGAAGGCCCGTACCTCGGCGCGGAGGTGCCCGAGCCGGAGTCGATGTCCTCGAGGTGCTCGGTTCCGGTGGCGGTCACGAGCGGCCCGGTCCTCGCGACGACCACGATGCGTGGCCCTTCCGGGCCATCGACCACATCTGCACGCCGCGTTCGATCTCCAGCGCCGATTCCCAGCTCACGGCGGGTGGGCCGAGTTCGAGGCGCGCGCTCGTCATGATGCGTCGCGTCAGTTCGGGATCGGCGGCGGCCGTGCGGGTGAGCTGCTCGACGGTCGCCGGTATGTCCTCGGCGGCCACAGCGATGTAGGCGAGTCCTCGTGCCACGGCGTCGGATCCGCTCAGGGACTGTCCGCACGCTGCGAGGGCGATCGCGCCGGACCAACCCATCGCACGTCCCAGCAGGGAGATGTGGCCGCCACCCGGATGGATGTTCCGAGCGGAGAAGCCGCTGTCGAGGACGGTCTCGGGTGTCACCACCATGATGTCGGCGGCCATGGCGAGGTTCAGACCTGCCCCGACAGCGCCACCGGTCACCACGGCGACGGTCGGTACCGGGAGCGACCCGATGCGTACGAAGCGTTGTAGACCGCCGACGTGCGTTGTACCGCTTCGGGAGAAGCGGGATCGGTGGATGAGGATGCGAGGTCGCGAGTGTCGGCGCCGCTGCAGAAATAGCTTCCGTTCGCGTCGACGACCACGGCACCGATGGTCGTATCCCGTTCGACGCGGTCGCAGAACGCCGAGATCTCGGCTGCCATGTCCAGGGTGATCGCGTTCTTGCGACGAGGATTGTTCAAGGTGATGCGGGCGAGACCGTCTGCGACGGAACAGAGAATCGGCTCCGTCGGGCCGCCGCCCAGCTCAGGATCGGATGAGATCTGGGTCATGCGGAGACCGTAACAGATGCGTAGCGATTATTGGATCCAATATCTGTTGACAATAAATGGTTCTCTGTTGTGCACTGGCTCACATCACGATTCGTCGAATCATGTTCGACGGGAAGGAGTACCTGTGTTCAGTCTTGCCGGACGCATCGCGCTCGTCAGCGGTGCCGGTCAGAGCGTCGGTGAGGGAATCGCGAAGGTCCTTGCGCGGCAGGGGGCCTCGGTCATCGTCAACGATCTGTTCCCGGACCGCGCCGAGAAGGTCGCCGCGGCGATCGTCGAGGAGGGGAACACGGCGGTCGCATCGGCCTTCGACGTCACCGACTACGACGCCACGCTCGAATGCGTACGGGCGGCGGAGGAGACACTCGGCGGACACGTCGACATCGTCGTCAACAATGCGGGCATCGCGGAAGGACGCGTCATCAAACCGTTCCGCGAGTTGTCGCCCGAGGAATGGCGCGCTCCGATCGATCTCAACATCTACGGCGCGATGAACTGCATCAAGGTCGCCCTCGACGGGATGTGCGAGGCCGGCTGGGGACGGGTCGTCCAGATCTCGTCGGGTTCTGCACGCACGGGTCAGAACATCAATCAATCGATGTACGCAACGGGTAAGAGCGGAATCGAAGGTTCATCCGGCACCTGGCGGCCGAGACCGGGCAGTACGGCGTGACGGCGAACATCGTGGCACTGGGGCATCAGAAGAACCTCGAGGAGAAGATGAGTGCGGAGATGATCGAGCAGATCCTCCGGACGATCCCGATCGGCCGCCTGGGCGATCCCATCGAGGTCGGCGCATTCTGCGCCTACCTGGCCTCGAACGAGGCGGGCGGAATCACCGGTCAGACACTGGACTTCAACGGTGGGTCCCAGACGCGATGACCGTGCAGGAGTCGGGTGCGCCGACGTTGCTCTCGCTCACTGCGCTGAGAGTCGCCGACCTGGAAAGATCTGCCGAGTTCTACACCCGGGGATGCGGATTCGCGCACGACAAGGATCTGGACACCCCTACATTCCGCGCGTCGATCGTCCGGGCCGGTGCCGCGGGCCTCGAACTCGTCGTGCCGACCGGCATCGAGGGGGAGACCCCACACGAACACGGCAACATGTTCGTCAAGATCGTGCTGAACACCGACGACGTCAGGGAGAGGATGGCCCACGCATGTAGGCACGGTGGCGTCGAGGAGACACCGGCAACGGAACTCGAGGCCTACGGGATGGTGATCGGCACGGTTCGCGACCCGGACGGCTATCTCGTGGAGTTCGTGCAGCGAGGCTGATCCGTACCCTCGGCCCTCGCCATACTCTCGACATCACAGCGGTGGGCGCGGAACACATGTGTTCCGCGCCCACCGCCGTCGGCTAGTGCGTCGAAAGATCCGACGCGACACAGCGCTGCCAGATGTCGCCGGCCAGAACACGTAGCGGCCCGATCATCTTGTGGTGATCCAGCACGCTGACGGGGGCGCACACGGACAGCCCGGCGAGATTCCCGTACATGTGATCGGGCGGACCGATCGACACCCCGACACAGGCTATGCCGGGGAACGCCTCGGCGCGGTCGAACGCGGCGCCACGATCACGCACCTGGCGAGCTCGTCCTCGAAGCGGCTCCGTGCGGAAGGTGCTGTCCCGGAGGCAATCCGGTCACGGTCCGGACGGTGCTGCGACGAGACCGCCGAGTACGCCATGATGACCTTGCCGAGGGCGGTCGAGTGGGCCGGCACGCGTTGGCCGACGGCCTTCGGGGTCGAGCCGATGTGCGTCCGTTCACCTTGGCCAGGTAGACGGTGTCGCCGCGGTCCACAACCCCCAATTGCACCGTGAACCCCGAGCGATGCGCGAAGGCATGCATCAGGGGACGCGCATGATGCAGGAGCCGGTTCTGATTGAGCGCGGCCTGACCCAATTCGTACGCCTTCACCCCGAACTCGTACGTCTGCTCGGGTGACCTCGCCAACCAGCCCGCGTTGGCGAGTTGTTCCAGAAGGCGGTGCGCCGACGAGCGGGGGAGCCCGGTGCGGGCCGTGACCTTGGCCAGCGTCATCGGGCCCGTGCTCAAGGCCTCCAGGACCAGGGAAATCCGGTCCACGACGGACACGGGCAGACCATCGGTGCGTGACGTACTCACATTCTCCTCCTGAACACCCCCCAGGTGTGATGGGCGTCACCATATCCGCGAAGCGCCACGTACGGCAACCATGGAACCGACCGTGCCAGGTGGATCCCTGTGACCGAAACTGCCTCCCGCTCTTCGGGAGACGGACATCACATCGACGTCCGGGTTCTCGATCCTGGTCCCTGGTGCGACGGGCGAGTCGTCGCGATCAGTCGATCAGGAGGCATCGTGGGTTCCACAGACACCGAAGATCAGGTCCGAACCATCGATGTAGGCACGCCGCCGGAGCGCTACGCGCGAGGATGGCACTGCTTGGGGCTCGTACGCGATTTCGCGGACGGCAAGCCCCATCAGGTCGACGCGTTCGGGACCTCGCTCGTGGTGTTCGCCGGTGAGGACGGAAAGCTCAACGTTCTGGACGCCTACTGCAGGCACATGGGTGGAAATCTGGCGCAGGGATCCGTGAAGGGCAACACCATCGCCTGTCCGTTCCACGACTGGCGCTGGCGCGGTGACGGGAAGTGCGCCGAGATCCCCTATGCGCGTCGTGTTCCACCGCTCGCCCGCACGCGGACGTGGCCGGTGGCGGAGGTGAGCGGTCAGCTCTTCGTCTGGCACGACCCGCAGGGCAGCAAGCCGCCGGCGGAGCTCGCCGTTCCGGAGGTTCCCACCTACGGCGATCCCGGGTGGACCGACTGGGTGTGGAACTCGATCGAGGTGACCGGATCCCACTGTCGCGAGATCGTGGACAACGTCGTCGACATGGCGCACTTCTTCTACGTCCACTACGGAATGCCGACCTACTTCCGAAACGTGTTCGAAGGTCATACCGCCACCCAGGTCATGTGTCCCTGCCCCGGGCGGATGCCGTAGGCGTCAGCCAGACCACCAATTACAGTGCCGAGAGCAGATCCGATGCCACGTATTACGGTCCCTCGTACATGATCGACAAGCTGTGGAGCGCCGGCCGTGATCCCGAGTCGCCGCCGAACATCTACCTGATCAACTGCCACTACCCCATCTCTCCGACCTCCTTCCGCCTGCAGTACGGCGTGATGGTGGAAAGGCCCGAGGGAGTGCCCCCGGAGCAGGCGGAACAGATCGCCCAGGCCGTCGCCCAGGGCGTCGCGATCGGATTCGAGCAGGACGTCGAGATCTGGAAGAACAAGTCGCGGATCGACAACCCCCTGCTGTGCGAGGAGGACGGTCCCGTCTACCAACTGCGGCGGTGGTACGAACAGTTCTACGTCGACGTCGAGGACATCCGACCCGAGATGGTCAACCGGTTCGAGTACGAGATCGACACCACGCGCGCCTGACGAGCTGGCAGGCCGAAGTCGACGAGAACGTCGCTGCCGGACGTAGTGCCTTCGCCCCGAACCTCACCCGGGCTCGTGAGGCAGCCTCCGCCGAATCGGGATCCTGACCCCGCAATTCCGCATCATCACATACCTCCTGGAGAAACCATGAGTTACGAAGTGCTCGACAACATCGTCGCGATGGCCGACGAGATCCGAGCGGGGGCCGACGACTCCGACCGGCTCGGTCGGCTGACGGACGACATGGCCGCCGGCCTCCGGCAGTCCGGGATCATCCGGTTGCTGCAGCGGAAGAAGTACAACGGGTACGAAGCACATCCTCGGGAGTTCGCCGAGACGGTGATGAAGACGGCGAGCATCTACGGTTCCGCGGGATGGGTCGGCGGGATCGTCGGCGTCCATCCGTGGCAGCTCGCTTTCGCCGACCCAAGGTGCAGGACGAAGTGCTGGGCACGAATTCCGATACCTGGCAGGCATCCCCGTACATGCCCGGGGGCGTCGCGGTTCCCGTCGACGGCGGGTACAGGTTGAACGGGCGGTGGCAGTTCTCGTCGGGAACCGACCACTGCGAGTGGATCTTCCTCGGCGCGTTGGTGGGTGGTGAGGACGGCGCACCGGTCATGCCCCCCGTCGGCCTGCACGTGATCCTTCCGCGTTCCGACTACGAGATCATCGACGATTCCTGGGATGTCGTCGGTCTGCGGGGTACCGGCAGCAAGGATATCGTCGTCAAGGACGCGTTCATTCCCGAGTACCGGGTGATGAACGGCGGAGCGGTGATCGACGGGACCGCGGCCAAGGAGTACGGCGTCACCGAGACCCTCTACCGGATGCCGTGGTCGACGATGTTCCCGCTCGGTATCACCTCCGCCACCATCGGGATCTGCGAGGGCGTACTCGCGGCGGGTGTCGACTATCAGCGCGGGCGCGTGGGTGCGGCAGGGACTGCCATCAAGACGATCCGTACGTCCTGCACGCCCTCGGCGAGGCCGCTGCCGAGATCGACGCGGCCCGGCAGCAACTCCTGGCGAACGTCGACGGATCTGGGATCTCGTCGATGCCGGCAAGGAGGTCGACTTCGAGACCCGGGCGACGTCGCGCCGCAACCAGGTGCGCTCGGCATGGCGTGCCGTCCGCGCCGCGGACGAAGTCTTCGACCGGTGCGGCGGAAACGCCCTCCGCGTCGACAACCCCTTGCAGCGCTTCTGGCGGGATGCGCACGCCGGCCTGCACCACGCCATCCACGTCACCAGCACCACCTATCACGCGTCGGCCATGGCCTCCCTCGGAATCGACGTTCCGGACGGACCCCTCCGCGTGATGATCTGACACCCCTTGCGCACTCGAAAGGAATTCTGTGACTGAGATCAAGAGCCTCGGCTACGTTCGCGTCCAGGCCACCGACATGGCGCGTTGGCGCGAGCTCGGGTTCGATGTGCTCGGCTTCGCGCCGGGCACCGGTCCGGAGGACGACGCACTGCACTTCCGCATGGACGAACGTCCGGCTCGGATCACCGTCGAACCGGGCGACACCGACCGCGTGACCGCGGTCGGCTGGGAAGTCAGGGACGGTACCGCCCTCCGGGCTCTCGCGGACCGACTGACCACCGCGGGATACGAATTCGAGGCCATGCCTTTCGAGATGTGCGAGCGGCGGCGCGTCGAAGGTGGCTGATCATGAAGGATCCGGGTGGCACCCCGCTCGAGTTCTTCTTCGGGCCGGCTCTCGACCACAGTCCCGTCGTCACACGCTACGGACAGAAGTTCGTGACGGGACACAGGGCCTCGGGCACGTCGTCATGCCCACCACCGCCTTCGACGAATCGTTCCATTTCTACGTGGACGTGCTCGAATTTCTTCCGCGAGGGGCGTTCCGGTTGCCGACTCCTCCCGGTATGGACCCGATGCGGATCCGGTTCCTCGGTGTCAACCAGCGCCATCACAGTCTGGCCCTCATGCCCAGCCCCGAGGATCGGGACCCGGGCCTCGTCCACGTGATGGTGGAGGTCGATTCGCTCGATGCAGTCGGCCGTGCCTCGATCAGGTGACCGCCCGGGACTTCCCGGTATCGTCCACGCTGGGTCGCCACACCAACGACAAGATGGTGTCCTTCTACGTCCAGGTCCCCGGCGGATGGGACATCGAATACGGCACCGAGGGCATGCTCGTCGACGAGACCTATTACACGGCCGAGGAGATCACCGCCGACAGCTACTGGGGTCACGAATGGCTGTGGGCCAAGCAATTGCAGGAGGCGACCGAATGATTCCCGTGACCACCTCGAGTGACGTGGACGCGGTCGTGATCGGCGCGGGCATATCCGGCTGTACGCCGTGTACAAGCTCCGGAAGCGCGGGATGACCGTCCACGGTTTCGAATCCGCTGCAGGAGTGGGAGGAACCTGGTTCCACAACCGCTATCCGGGTGCCCGCTGCGATGTCGAGAGTATCGACTACTCGTACTCCTTCGACGAGGAACTGCAGCAGGAATGGACGTGGACCGAGCGGTTCGCCACGCAGGAGGAGATCCTGGCGTATCTCGAACACGTGGCGGACCGGCACGACCTGCGAAGCGCCTTCGAGTTCCTCACCCGGGTGGTGTCGACCGTGTACGACGAGGAGTCTGCGCTGTGGACCATCACCACCGACACCGGTCGATCGGTCAGGGCGCGATTCTGCATCATGGCCACCGGGGTGCTGTCGGCGACGAACCGACCCGACATTCCCGGTTGCGACACGTTCGCGGGCGAGTCCTACCACACCGGTGAATGGCCCCACGAGCCCGTCGAATTCACCGGTAAGCGCGTCGGCGTGATCGGAACGGGTTCGTCGGGCATCCAGTCGATTCCTGTGATCGCGAAGGAAGCGGACCACGTCTTCGTATTCCAGCGGACCCCCAACTACTCGATCCCGGCCGGCAACCGGCCGCTGACCGCCGAGCAGATCGCCGAAGTCAAGGCGACGTATCCGGAGCGTCGGCGACTGGCACGGATGAGCGGCGGAGGCACACCGTTCACGCCGTACCCGAAGGGCGCGATGGAGGTCGACGAGGCCGAGCGTCGCAGGGTGTACGACGAGTGGTGGCAGCGTGGAGGTTACCTCTTCGCGAAGGCGTTCCCCGATCAGATGATGGACCGCCGGGCGAACGACACGGCCCGCGAATACGTCGAGGCGAAGATCCGGGAGATGGTCGAGGACCCGGAGATCGCGAACCAGTTGATCCCGAACGACCACCCCATCGGCACGAAGCGCATCGTCACCGACGACGGGTACTTCGAGACGTTCAACCGCGACAACGTGACGTTGGTGAACCTGCGCACCACTCCGATCGTCGAGATCACCGAGAGCGGTGTGCGCACGAGCGAGGATCACCATGCGCTGGACATGATCGTCTTCGCGACCGGATTCGATGCGATGACGGGTGCGCTTGCCCGGATCGACATCCGAGGCCGCGGCGGGCGCACCCTCCGTGAGGAGTGGTCCGCAGGACCGCGAACCTATCTGGGGCTCGCGTCCCACGGGTTCCCCAACATGTTCTTCATGGTGGGTGCGGGCAGCCCGAGTGTGCTGGCGAACATGGTGCTCATGGCGGAGCAACAGGTGGACTGGATCTCCGACTGCCTCGACCATCTCGACGAGCACGATGCCGCCTCGATCGAACCGACCGAACGGGCCGTCGAGGAATGGGTCGCCGAGTGCAACGAGAAAGCCGCCGGCACCCTGTTCCCCTCGGCGAACTCCTGGTACATGGGCGCCAACATTCCCGGCAAACCACGGGTGTTCATGCCGTACATCGGCGGATTCGCGAACTACGGCAACATCTGTGCCGAGATCGCGGCAGCCGGTTACAAGGGATTCGAGATCGTCCGGCGAGCGGCGATCGAGACACCCACCGAACTCGCGTCGAAGAAGGGCTGATGATGACCGAGACGATCTCCCTCGGCTCGGGTGCCGAGGACGTGGAGGACCGCGAAGGCCGGCTGCATGCCGCCATCGACGTATGCGATCCGGCACCGCTACTCATGTCCCTGGTCCACGCCACCGGCGACACCACTCTGCTCGACGAGTTCGCGCCACGCCTGACGATCGGCGAGCCGGGAAACCACTACCGCACCGGGACGCGTCCGACGACGCCGCCGGGGCAGTACCCGGACGACGTGGTCGCAGATATCCGGGCGCGTGCCCACGAACTGCTCACGCCGGATGCCGAGGACCGGCTGGGTGTACCCGAGCCGGAGCTGTTCCTCCGGATGGCGACGGTCGCGACCTCGGAGCGTGTCGACGAGGAGTTCGTTCCGATCCTCCGGGAACAAGCGGGCTTCGTCCTTTCCGAACGCTGCGTCCCGGTCACACGGAAACCGGCGCCGGAATTCTCCGTGATCGTGATCGGTGCCGGCATCGTCGGCATCAATGCCGCGATCAAGCTCGGTGAGGCCGGCTTCACCTACCGTGTGTTCGAAGCCCGTGACGAGATCGGCGGAACCTGGTCGCGCAACACCTATCCCGGCGCCGCCGTCGATACACCCAGCCACTACTACTCGTATTCGTTCGAGCTGAACCCCGGGTGGTCCAAGTACTACCCGACGGGTACCGAATACCAGAAGTACCTGAAGGGGGTCGTCGACACCTACGGAATTGCGGAGAACATCTCCTTCCGTACGCGGGTGCAGTCCGCGCGGTGGCTCGACGATCAGCACGTATGGGAGGTGACCGTCGAATCCGTCGACGGAACCCGCGAGGTGCACCGCGCCAAGCCGTCGTGACAGCGCTCGGGATGCTCAACTCACCGAACATCCCGGACGTCGACGGTATGGACACCTTCCGCGGCACCGTCGTGCACACCGCCGAGTGGGACGAGAACCTCGACCTCACCGGCAAGCGCGTCGTCGTTCTGGGCACCGGATGCACGTCCGTCCAGGTGGTCGCGAGCATCGTCGACCGAGTCGAATCGCTCGACGTCGTGGTGAGGTCGCCGCACTGGATCGTCCCGGAGAAGGCCGTCGTGAACGAGGTTCCGGACGGCGAGAAGTGGGCGTTGGCGCATCTTCCTCGGTACCACGAGTGGTTCCGGTTGCGCTCCTACTGGTTCGCATCGGACAACCTCTACGTGATGCCGCGCATCGACCCGAATGGGCGAAGACGCACTTCTCGGCCTCACCGGCGAACGAGATGGTGCTGCAGACGGCACTGAACACCTGCACGCCAACTTCCCCGACCGTCCGGATCTCGTCGAG
This sequence comes from Rhodococcus sp. IITR03, assembly GCA_001017865.1. The sequence continues at coordinate 3,188 of LATQ01000355.1, read as the reverse complement.
AAACTGACACCCGACTTCCGTCCCTACAGCAAGCGGATCGTCAAGGATCCGGCTTCTACGCGGCGCTCACCCGTGATCACGTGACCTTGCACCGCGCGTCGTTCCGGGAGGTGACACCGGAAGGCGTGGTCACGACCGAGGGCGAGTTCGTACCCGCCGACGTCATCGTTCTCGCAACGGGTTTCAAGCTGGAGTTCACGACTTCGATCGACATCGTGGGGACAGGAGGACGCACCCTCGCCGAGCAGTGGAAGGGCGGTGACGACCCGCGGGCGTATCTGGCATCCAGGTGTCCGGTTTCCCGAACCTCTTCGTCACCGCGGGTCCGAACTCCGCGCCCAACCACGGTGCCGGCCACAACATCCTCAGCGAGGAGCACGTCCACTACATCGTCGAGTGTCTGCAGTACCTCGTGGAGAACGGGCACGACGCGATGGATGTGCGGCAGGATGTGCTCGACGAGTACAACCGCAGGGTGGACGAGGCGCTGGACAAGACCGTGTGGGTGCATCCCGGTGCCGAGACCAACGGCTACTACCGGAACAGCGAAGGACGCGCCGTCGTACCGTGCCCGTGGCGGCTCGTCGACTACTGGACCCTGCTCCGCGAACCGCATCCCGACCACTTCGAGTTCATCGACCCCGCGCGCGTGGGCGGAAAGGGAACTTCGGCATGACGATGCAGGCACTGTCGTGCGAGAAGTGCGGAGTCGGTGTGCTCGTCGAGAAGTTCAGCCCTGCCCACACCTCGATCCAGTGGGAATCCGATACGTCGGAGTGCCCGCTCATCTCGCGGAGCGGTTCGGCTCCCGGTGATCACGGCCGGGAGTGCAGCGCGCTGCGCGACAGCATCGACCGTGCGGTCGCGCAGCGCGTGCTGACCGAATCGCGCATCGAACTGCCTGTCGGGCAGAAGCTGCCCCGATTGCACTGAGAGCGACGACGGGCCCGCAGCAGAACCGTGCTGCGGGGCCCGTCTGCTGCTGTCAGGAGAGGGATTCGACGACCAGCGGGCACCGCGTTCCCGTGAAGATGCTGGCCGCGCATCGATTGCAGTGGATGCACAGCGACCGGGTGTCCCTGTCCCGCTGGATCTGCGCGATCAGGTCCGGTTCGCGCAGCAGTGCCCGGGCCATCGCGACGAACTCGAAACCCTCGCGCATCGCGACCTGCATTCCGTCGAGATCGGTGATGCCGCCGAGCAGCACGAGCGGCAGGTCGAGTTCGTCGCGGAACTGACGGGCGTACTCGAGGAAGTACAGCGGCTCGTACGAATAATGCTGGAAGACGAAGTTGCCGAACATCTTCATCCCGAGTTGCAGGATCGGAATCTGTGTCTCGGCCATCTCCCGCAGCGGTACGTCTCCGCGGAACAGATACATGGGGTTGAGCAGCGACGAACCGCCGGTGAGTTCGAGTGCGTCGAGGTGACCGTCGGATTCGAGCATCTTCGCGAACGGCAGGGATTCGTCGAGCCAGAGTCCGCCAGGCACCCCGTCGGCCATGTTCATCTTGGCCAGCACGGCGATCTCACCGTCCGCCGCCTCCGCAACGGCGGCGACGATACGGCGGGCGAACTCGGCACGGTTCGTCAGGGAGCCGCCCCAACGGTCCTTGCGGCGGTTCACCTTCGGGCTCAGGAACGAACTGGCGAGGTAGTTGTGTCCGAGATGGACCTCGACCGCGTCGAATCCGACTTCCCGGGCGTATCGTGTCGCTTCACCGTGCGCGGCGATGATCCGTCGGATGTCGTCCTCGCTCGCCTTCCGGTCGATGCTCATCGACAGGGGATTCGGGCGCGCGGAGGGCGCCAGCGAGGGGAGACCGTTCGATCGCGAGTTGGCCACGGGGCCGGCATGGCCGATCTGGGCGGACACCTTCGCACCGGTGGCGTGCACGGCATCGGTGAGCCGTCGGAGACCGTCGAGGGCCTCCGGGCGCCAGTAGATCTGATCCTTCTCGGTGCGCCCTTCGGGTGCCACCGCCAGGTAGGCAACGGTGGTCATCCCGACGCCTCCTTCACCGACCTGACATGGAAGTCGACGAGGCGGTCGCTGACCAGGGCGTTCGGGCTGGCGCCCTCGAATGTTGCGGACTTGATGATTCTGTTGCGCAGGGTGATCGGTCCGAGGCGCGCAGCGCCAGCGGATCGACCGTGGGCGCGGTAGCAGATTCGGGGTCGACTGTCGTCATGGTGATCTCCGTATTCTCGGGCTGTGAGAGGAATTCCAGGCGGAGAGTGCTGATTCAGGCGGGACGTGCAGAGGAGCGGGGGACGATGTCCATCCAGCGCAGCATCGCGTCGACGGCGTCGGCAGGATCCCCGTGGGCACCCTCTTCCGCCCACTCCGTCAACGCCGCGAACGCCGCGGCTGGTATGCGGTCGCCAACGCGCGCGCGATCGCTGCCGGGACTTCGGGGACGCGTCGGCCGATGTAATCGGCCAGTTCGGTGATCCACGGCCGGTACGCCTCCGACGACATCGCGGCGAGTTCGGGTGTGCCCGCGATGAGGCGGAGCCAATCGCGTCCGACGCGCTGGATGTGCGGACGGTGCGAGATCGATTCGACGATCGCCGTGCGTACGGCATCGGTCAGTGGAGCGGTCTCGGGTGCGACGGAGAGAGATGCGCGCAGCCGTTCGGTCGCGGGAGCCACACCGATCCAGGCGATCGCGGACTTGACGGAGAAGTGCCTGATGAGGGTGCGGGCACTGATCCCGGTCGCTTCGGCGAGGTCGTTCCAGCTGGTGTCGGCATATCCTGTCGGGACCAGAGGCGGAAAGCAGCCTCGGCGATCGCTTCGGTATCGATGACCGATGGTCGGCCACGCCTGCGTCCACCCGCCGATTCGGTGGATGCTTTCGGCGGATCGGAGGATTCCTGACGCACATTCCGAGAACACCATTTTTGTCCTACTCTGTCAAATATCTTTCACCGAGAAACGGTGCGTGAGAACGAAGGAGACGACGTGGGCGTCTATGTGGTGACAGGATCTGCATCGGGCATGGGGCGCGCCGTCGCAGAACAACTTCGCGCCGCCGGGCACACCGTCATCGGTGTCGATATCGGAGAGGCGGAGGTTGTCGCGGACCTGTCGACACCGCAGGGCAGGAAGGGCGCCGTCGAGAAGGTGCTCGAGGCCGCCGAGGGCCGGCTGGACGGCGCCGTGCTCGCTGCGGGTCTCGGGC
>LATQ01000394.1 GCA_001017865.1 Rhodococcus sp. IITR03 | reverse complement strand
GACCACCGACGTGACCCGCGACGGGTCTGCGCATCGCGACCGCCGTGCTCGTCGTGGCCGCGGTCGCCGCCGTCGGATACGGCACGGTCGAAGCCGACCGGCCGCGGATCGTCACCGTGCCCGTCGCGTTGCAGGACCTGCCCACCGGCTTCGACGCGCCCGGATCGCGCTCGTCACCGACCTGCACGTCGGACCTGCCCGCGGCGCCGACTTCGTGCAACGCGTCGTCGACCTCGTCGCCGAACAGCAGCCCGACCTGATCGTGCTCGGCGGCGACCTCGCCGACGGCACCGTCGACCTCGTCGGTTCCGACCTCGAACCGCTCCGGCAGCTGCAGGCCCCGCTCGGGGTGTACGGCGTCAGCGGCAACCACGAGTACTACTCCGACGACGCCGAATCATGGCTCGACCATTGGGAGACGCTCGGTGTACGCACCCTGCGCAACGAGCACGTCGTCCTCGAACGCGACGGCGACGTCGTCGCGCTCGCCGGCGTCCACGACTACACGGCCACCGAACCCCACCACCCGGACATGCCCACCGCCCTCGACGGCATCGCGGACGGTACCCCGGTGATCCTCGCCGCCCACCAGCCCCGGCACATCGACGAGGCCCGCGAACTCGGAGTCGACCTGCAGCTGTCCGGGCACACCCACGGCGGACAGATGTGGCCGCTGCGGCCGTTCGTATCCCTCGCCAACCCCACCGTCACCGGACTCGACCGCTTCGGTGACACGCAGATCTATACGTCCCAGGGCACCGGCGCGTGGGGACCGCCCGTGCGGGTCGGCACCCCACCGGAGATCTCCGTCCTCGAGCTGACCGCCGCGAACTGAGGGCCTTGCCCTCAGGGCAGGGTGAGATGTGTTCTTACTGGGTAGAGGTTCTGTATTTCTTTGGTTTCCGTACTATTCGGAGTTATTCTATCGATGAAGATGGCCGACGGACGTGTCCGTCGGCCATCCCCGGCATCAGCCGCTGTACGCTCCAAGGGAGGGCACGAGCACACCAGGTTCCGGTCGCCGTGTGCGCCGTCGATACGCCGCACCGCCGGCCACACCTTGGCCCGGCTCTTCCCCATCGGGAACACCGCGATCTCCCGCGAGTACGGGTGGTTCCACTCACCCACCAGGCATTCCGCGGTGTGCGGAGCCCCGCGCAGCGGATTGTCGTCCACCGGCCACTCTCCTGCCCCGACCCGGTCGATTTCACCGCGGATCGAAATCATCGCGTCGATGAACGCGTCGAGTTCGGCGATGTCCTCGCTCTCGGTGGGCTCGACCATGAGGGTGCCGGCCACCGGGAAGCTCATCGTCGGCGCGTGGAAGCCGTAATCGGCCAGACGCTTCGCGACGTCGTCGACCGTCACCCCCGTCGCCTTCGTCAGCGGACGCAGATCGAGGATGCACTCGTGGGCGACCATGCCGGTCTCCCCCGTATACAGCACCGGGAAGTACTCGTCGAGACGACGCGCGATGTAGTTGGCCGACGCGATTGCCGTCAGCGACGCGCGACGCAGTCCCTCGGCACCCATCATCTTGATGTACGCCCAGGTGATCGGCAGGATCGACGCCGACCCGAAGGGCGCCGCCGAGACCGGTCCCGCTCCCCCGAGTCCCGGCTCCGCCGGATGACCCGGCAGGTACGGGGCCAGATGCGAACGGACACCGATCGGGCCGACCCCCGGACCGCCACCACCGTGCGGGATGCAGAAGGTCTTGTGCAGGTTCAGGTGGCTGACATCGCCCCCGAACTTGCCCGGCCGCGCCAGACCCACGAGAGCGTTGAGGTTGGCGCCGTCGATGTACACCTGACCGCCGGCGTCGTGCACGGCACCGCAGATGTCGGCGATGTCGTGCTCGTAGACACCGTGCGTGGACGGATAGGTGATCATGATCGCGGCCAGTCGCGCACCGTGGTCGGCGATCTTGGCGCGCAGGTCGTCGAGATCGACGTCGCCGTTCGGACGGCACGCGACGACCTCGACACGCATGCCCGCCATCACAGCGGATGCGGCATTGGTGCCGTGCGCGCTCGACGGGATCAGGCAGATGTCCCGATCGGTGTCGCCGCGGTCGAGGTGGTAGTGGCGGATCGCGAGCAGACCCGCGTACTCACCCTGGCTGCCGGCGTTGGGCTGCAGGCTCACGGCGTCGTAGCCCGTCACCGCGGCGAGCCAACCCTCCAGGTCGGCGATGAGACGGCGGATGCCGCCCGTCTGGTCCGCCGGAGCGAAGGGATGCAGACCCGCGAACTCGGGCCAGGTGATGGCTTCCATCTCGGCGGCGGCGTTGAGCTTCATCGTGCACGAGCCCAGTGGATCATCGTCCGGTCGAGGGCGAGGTCCTTGTCGGACAGACGCCGCAGGTAACGCATCATCGCGGTCTCGGTGCGGTAGCGGGTGAACGCCTCGTGCTGCAGGAACTCGCTGGTGCGGGCCAGGGCCTGCGGCAGCGCCGTTCCCTCGGCGGCCTCCCCGGCGTCGACGCCGAAAGCGCCCAGGACCGCGTCCACGTGCGCCGCGGTGGTGGCCTCGTCGCACGAGATCGACACGTGATCGTCGTCGACCCGGTACAGGTTGATGCCGGCCTCGAGGGCGGCGGCGAGCACGGCGTCGGCGCGCCCCGGGACGCGCACGAGGACGGTGTCGAAGAACTCGTCGTGGACGACCTCGACGCCACCGGCGCGCAGACCGTCGGG
>LATQ01000128.1 GCA_001017865.1 Rhodococcus sp. IITR03 | reverse complement strand
GCGCGCGTCGATCACCGCGAGCGCCAAGCTTCGCCGGACGGTGCACCGCCGCACCCCGTTGTGGTCGCGTCGCACTCGGCGGGCGGGTGGACTCGAACACCGCCGTCGTGACGCACCCGCGACTCGGCTGGGTCGACGCCCGGGTCGGCGCGATCGTCGGTGGCGGTATGGGGCTTCCGGTCTCGGTGGCCGCGCACGTCGAGGCGATGGCCGCCTCCGAGCTGCTCCTCACCCCCGATCGCGACGCCCCCGAGGCCAAGGGCACCGGCCTGTACTTCTACGTTCGTGAGACGGCCGGTGTGGCAATCACTTTCGACGGTAAGGTGCACACCCCTGCCGGTGGTCCGGGTTCGGTGACGCATTTCCCCACCGGTTCGTCGGCGCGGTGCTCGTGCGGTGGCACGGGCTGCTCGAAGCGACGGTGAGCGACCGGGCGGTCGTGCAGCGCGCGGTGGCCGAGGGCATCCTCGCCGACGGCGACGACACCATTCAGTCGCTCTACCGCCTCGCGCGGGACGGTTCCGAGGCCGCCCACGGTCTGCTCGTCGAGCGGGCCACCGTGCTCGGCCGCACCGTCGGAATGCTGCGCGACCTGTTCAATCCCGACCGTGTGATCCTCGGCGGACAGGCCTTCACCGAGTACCCGGCCGCGGTTCCGCACGTCGCCCGCGCGTTCGCCGCGTCGACCACCCTGCCGCGCAAGGACATCCGCATCACCGGCTTCGGCAACCGGGTGCAGGCCCACGCCGCGGGTGTCGTCTCGCTCAGCTCGTTGTTCTCGGATCCGATCGCGGCGATGAAGCGCACCGAACTCTGAGCGATCCCATCGGATTCACACGCTCGGTGGGGCGTCCGTCGCGTCCGCAGCGGCGCCCCGCCGGTCGAGTTCCGCCCGGGCCCGGTCGAGCCCGCCGTGTTCGAGTGCGCCGAGTGCGATTCGTCGGCCCACACCAGTTTCCCGCGTTCGTGGACCGTCACGGTCATGCGACCGCCGAGATGTTCGATCGAACCGGCGACGTTCCGTCGTTCCGCGGGCAGGGGTACCGGCAGGACGTGCGCCGCTCCGAGGGGTGAACTTCCCGAGATCTCCACGCTCCAGCGGGCATTGCGGCCGCGCAGGTGCCAGCTCTCGTCGGTGACCGTCGCCCGGACCGGGGATGTGACGGGATTGCCCAGTCGCACGATGCGCCCGTCGGGTAGTGCGACGACGACCGCCGTGACCTCCGTGCGCAGCGGACCCGAATGCACCTGCCCGCCGGCAAACGCCACACACGCCTGAGGGTCGGCGAATCCCTGCGCCTGACCCCACCACCACGACTCGGGGAAACCGCCCTTGCCCCAGTTCTTCTCGCCGTAGACCTGGGCGCCGGTCAGATCCCACTTCTCGTCGCCGAGGATCGCGTGCCCTTCCACCCGGCCGCCGAGCAGCCAGGAATGCCAGTACTGGTTGAGGCCGGGGACGGAATGGAACACGCTCGACGCGCCGAAGCGGCGTCGCGGCCAGGGCCGCAGATCCGACAACCGGATGTCGAGACGGGCGTCGTCACCGAGATCCATCCACACGCGTTCGCTGTCGCCGCAGAAGACGTCGCCGGCCGATGCGCCGAGCCGATCGGGATCGGCAGCGGCCACCGGATGCGCGGCGGTGCGCAGGAAACCCCCGGGATGGGCGGCCAGGCCGAGCGTCGCCCAGTGCGAGCCGGGCCCTCCCGAGTCGTCCGCACGGTTGACCCCGCACAGGGCGATGACGACGCGGCCGGTTCCGGCTGGGTGAAGCGCCAGAAGTAACCCTCCATCGCGACGCCGTGCGCGGCGAGCGGATTCCCGAAGGGCAGATCCGCTCCCGACGCGCGGTAACGGGTCCACAGACTCCTCGGTGAGAGTTCCTTCGGTGAGAGCCGCCCGTGTCGTTCGTGCACCGCCATGCCCGCTCCGTTCCGTAGATCCGTCCTGTCCGTTCCCCGGATGTACCCAGCATGGCCGTTCCCGTCACGGAACGTGCGGAATCGGGCGGCGACGTCCGGAGGCCGGGAGGTACCTGCACCTCGCGTGGTCGGTCGGCCATAACGTTGACCGGACCGGATCGGACCGAAGAGAACGCGAGAAGTACGTGACAGGAGAGAAGGGCGGCTCGTACCGCGAGTTGTTCGCAGCGCCGGGTGCAGCCGCGTTCTGCCTGGCGGGATTCGTGGCGCGCCTGCCGATCGCGATGGTCGGGATCGGCATCGTCACGATGTTCTCCCAGCTCGAGGGGAACTACGCGGTCGGCGGCGCACTGTCCGCGGTGTTCGCGCTGTCGTACGCCGTGCTCACCCCGATCGTCTCCCGCGCGTCGACCGGTACGGCCAGCGACGGTCCTGCCCACGGCCGCGGCGTCAGTGCGGTCGCCACCCTCGCGATGCTCGCCGGCGTCCGGTTCGAGGTGCCCACGATATGGCTGTTCGTCTGCGGGATCCGGCAGGACTCATGCCCACGATCGGCGCGATGGTGCGGGCGCGGTGGACGCAGCTCTACGGCGGCACTCCACGACTGCGCACCGCCTTCGCGCTCGAAGCGGTGGTCGACGAGGTGTGCTTCATCGTCGGCCCCGTCCTGTCGGTGGGCCTGAGCGTGGCGGTCTTCCCCGAGGCCGGCCCGCTGCTCGGCGCGGTCCTGCTGCTCGTCGGGCCCTCGCCCTCGCGGCGCTGCGCAGCAGGAGCCTCCCGTGCAACCGCACAC
>LATQ01000494.1 GCA_001017865.1 Rhodococcus sp. IITR03 | reverse complement strand
AGGCTCGCAGGGGTGGGCCGGGGACGGCCGGGGAGCACCGGGCTTCGGTGCGGGGGTGGGTGCAGCCTTCGCGGCTGCATCGCCTTCGGTCTTACCGAACGATTCGCGCAGTCGACGCGCGACCGGCGGTTCGACGGTCGACGACGCGGACTTGACGAACTCGCCCTGTTCCTTCAGGCGTGCGAGTAGTTCCTTGCTGGTGACACCGAGTTCTTTCGCCAACTCGTGCACGCGGGCCTTGCCTGCCACTGCTCTCCTCACTGATGAGTCGAGCGGCCGACTGCCCGCACGACCTCGGGTTATCTCCGATGGACGTTCATCGCTGGTGCTTCACGGTGTGCTCATGAGTGTTCGTGCCTGTTCTTCTCAGAGTGCGATGTCACTGTTGGTGTTCCTCGTCGTCGTTCCCACGTCCGTCTACCCGGCCGAAGCCGATTCGATGCGTCCGTGATCACTGTTCCGTGGACCCGACCAGCTGATCCAGCGCTGTGGTGTCCGGTTGTCCGGTCACGCGCAGTGCCCTGCCGAATGCTCGACGCCGAACCGCCAGGCCCAGACATTCCGAAGTGGGATGCAACCAAGCACCTCGCCCGGGAAGCCTGCGTCGGGGATCGGGAATCACGGCGAAACCTGACGGTTCCTTCTCGCGCGCCACCACCCGGAGCAGTTCGGCAGCCAGCGTTCGCTGCCGACATCCGACACAGGTCCGCACCGTAGTGGCGCGTTCCCCGCCGGTCGAGGACAGGTCATGCTGAACCATCGACCACTGTACCGCTGATTTGCCCGGAATCCCGCATCCCACTCCTACGCGCCTGTCGAGCCGCCGCGTGAATCGTCGTTCCCGGCCGTGTGCGCGTCGCTGCGGATGTCGATCCGCCAGCCGGTCAGCCGGGCCGCGAGCCGGGCGTTCTGCCCTTCCTTGCCGATCGCGAGGGACAACTGGAAGTCGGGAACGACCACCCGGGCGGCACGCGCGTCGGGGTCGACGACCGTGACCGAAACCACCTTCGACGGCGAGAGTGCGTTGCCCACGAACTTGGCGGGGTCCTCGTCGTAGTCGATGATGTCGATCTTCTCCTCGCCCAGCTCGCGCATGACGTTGCGCACCCGCTGCCCCATCGGCCGATGCACGCACCCTTCGCGTTGAGGCCCGGGACGGTCGAGTGCACGGCGATCTTCGATCGGTGCCCGGCCTCGCGGGCGACGGCGACGATCTCCACCGACTCGTCGGCGATCTCGGGGACCTCGAGGGCGAACAGCTTGCGCACGAGGTTGGGGTGCGTCCGCGAGAGGGTGATCTGGGGGCCGCGCTGTCCGCGGGAGACGCCCACGACGTAGCACTTGATGCGGTCGCCGTGCTCGTAGGTCTCCCCCGGCACCTGCTCTGCCGGCGGGATCAGTCCCTCGGCGTTGTTGGTCTCGCCACCGATCTTCACGACGACCATGCCGCGGGCGTTGGCACGCGAGTCGCGCTGCACGACACCGCTGACGATCTCGCCTCGTGGGTCGCGAACTCGCCGAAGCGCTGCTCGTGCTCGGCGTCGCGGATGCGCTGCATGATGACCTGACGCGCGGTGGTCGCCGCGATCCGGCCGAAGTCCTCGGGAGTGTCGTCCCACTCGGCGATCAGGTTGCCGTCGGCGTCGCGTTCCTCGGCGAGGACCTGGATGGCGCCGGTCTTCGTGTCGACCACGACCCGCGCGTGCGGCTGATGTCCGTCGACGTGCCTGTACGCCGTGAGCAGGGCCGTCTCGAGCGTCGCGATCAGCTCGTCGAACGGGATGTTCTTCTCCGCCTCGAGCATGCGCAGGGCCGCGATCTCGATATTCACTTGTCCACCTTCGTTTCGTTCGTCTCGTCGTGGTCGTCGTTGCCGGTCTCGTCGTCGGGTCCTTCGGCGAGCTCCCCGGCCGCGACCCGGCCGTCCGGAACCCCGCCCGCCAGCTCGAGTTCCCTCGGCGGCGGCGGGGAGAACTCCACCTCCACCACCGCTCTGCGCACCGCCGAGAACGGGACCGAATGCACGACCGGCCCGGACCGATCGGGCAGGACGAGCCTGATCTCGTCGCCGACGAGCTCGCCGATGCGGGCGACAAGGGTCTCGTCGGCCAGTTCCACCTTCGCCTTGCGACCCTGGGCGCGCCGCCAGTGGCGGGGCTCGGTCAGGGGCCGGCCGATCCCGGGGCTGGTGACCTCGAGGACGTAGGGCGACTCACCGAAGTCCGAGACCCCGTCGAAGGCCTCGGAGACGATCCTGCTCAGGCGGGCCGCCTCGTCGAGACCGAGACCTGCGTCGCTGTCGACGAGGAGGCGCACCGTACTGTGCTTTCCGGCGGCCGTGACCACCACGTCCTCGAGGTCGTATCCCTCTCTGGCGAGCAGATCGGAGACGAGCTCGACGATCCTCTCCGGGGGCGGCACAGGCATGGCGGGCGGGCTCCTCGTTCAGTTGTGGTCGCAGCGGGCAGCGGGCCGGAACGGATGCGTACCGGCAGACATCAAGCCTAACCCGCGTTTCGTGCTGCCGTGACCAGGGCGGCGTCCTTCGTCGGACGACGGGACTGGCAGGATGGTCCGGTGCCGATGCCACTCGACCGTCCCACCGTCTCCCGACGAACCCTCCTGCGATGGTCGTCGGTCGCTGTCGGTGGGTTCGGAATCACGACGATCACCGCGTGCGCGCCTCCGACGAGGATGCCGCCAGAACCGGATCCGCTGGCGAGCCAGGCGACCCGCGCCCGCACCGACG
>LATQ01000493.1 GCA_001017865.1 Rhodococcus sp. IITR03 | reverse complement strand
TGCCGGAGGGATCCTTCGCCACCGAGCCCTCGCCGGCCCCCGCCTGATTCGGAGCTCGGTGCGCCGACGGTAGGCCGCCCGCGCGGTCTCGTCGGTGTTCAGTGCCAGCGACTGCAGACCGAACGCCGCGGAGATGCGGTGACGGGTCGCCTCCGGCACTGCCTTCAGCGCTCCGAGGATCGCGCCCGCCGTGCGGGGCACGTACGGCAGGCCGGGGCGAGCCGTCGCCGATCACCTGCACGATCGCGGCGGCGACCTCGTCCGGGCCGACCATGGCGAGCTTCTCGATGAGCGCGTTGGGCTTCATGCCCGCGATCAGCTCGGTGCGCACGAAGCCCGGGGCGATCGTGGAAACCACGATGTTCGAGCCGGCAAGCTCCTGGCGCAGTACCGACCCGAGGCCGATCACCGCGTGCTTGGTCGCGGAGTACACCGCGAGTCCGGGGGCGCCTTCGATGCCGACGACGGAGCCGAGATTGACGATGTGTCCGTAGCCCTGTTCGGTGAACCGGGCGGCGGCCAGCTTCGAACCGAGGATCACACCGCGGACGTTGACGTCGATCTGCCGGTCGGTGACCGTGTCGGTCTCCTCGAGGAACGCGCCGGTGGGCATGATGCCGGCGTTGTTGACGAGCACGTCGATCCCGCCGAACTCCATGTGTGCCAGGCTGAGGAATTCGTCGAAGGATCCTCGGTCGGTGACGTCGAGGGGCAACCCGAGCACCGTGGTGTCGGAGCGCGCACCGATCCGAGCGGCGGTGTCCTGCACGAGATCCTTGTCGATGTCGCCGATGGCCACTCGCGCGCCGGCCGCGACGAGGGCTTCGGCCGTCGCCTGTCCGATGCCGCGCGCTCCGCCGGTGATAACAACCCTCTTGCCGTGCACGTTCGGGCTCATGCCGTGTCGTCCTTTCCTCGCTGTGCTGGTGAAATCGACGCTACGAACCGAGCTCTCCGTGATCCATGCCACTATCGGCAAGTTCTTGTGAATTTCGGCCACGCTGCCGAGGATGGAGCCCCGTGAACCCCTGGACCTCCCGCCGCGCGGCGACGAGCGCGGCCCTGATGGTGTCCTTCGGACGCGCGCGCGGTCTGGACGCCGACACCTTGCTGGCAGGTACCGGGTTGGGGGGAGAGGGAGATCACCGATCCGGGTGGGGAGATCACCGACGACCAGGAACTGGCCGTGATCGCGAATCTCGTGTCCGCGCTCGACGATCGGCCCGGGGAAGGGTTCGCCCTCGGTCTGCGCTACCAGGCGGCGGTGCACGGGATCTTCGGTTACGCCTCATGAGCTGTGCGACGGTGCGCGACGGCATCGAGGTGGGCACCCGCTTCTTCGACCTCACCTTCGCCTTCTCGCGCGCCGCCCTGGAGTATGCGGGCGACGAGGTCCGCTTCTGCCTCGACGACCGGCACGTGCCGGCGCACCTGAGGGGTTTCCTACTGGAGCGGGATGTCTCGGGGATCCTCGCCCATTGGGGTGCGCTGTGGGGGCAGCCGTCGGAGGTCCGTCGCATCGAGGTGGCCGAATCGCTCGGTGAGCGGGTCGCGCCGGTCCTCCGCGACCGGGGTTTCCGGGTGGAGACGACGGCGTCGACGCATGCGGTGGTGGTGGACGCGCGGGCGTTGGACCGGCCCATGCCGACCGCGAGCCCGGAGGCCGCCGCCGTACTGCTGCGGGAGTGCGCGGAACTGCTGCAGCGCAGACAGAATCACGGTGAGTTCGGTGCCGCGTGCGGGAAGTGCTGCTGCGTCGCGCTGCCGAGGGTCCCACGCAGGACCAGGTGGCCGCGGAGCTGGGGTCGAGCGTGCGTACCCTGCGGCGGCAGCTGGGGGAGGAGGGGACCTCGTACCGGGCGATCGTGGCCGAGACGCTGAGGACGATGGCGGGGGAGCTGCTGGATGCGGGCCTGCCGGTGGAGAGGGTGGCGCACCGTCTGGCTACGCCGATGCGTCGAGCTTCTCGGTGGCGTTCAAGCGGTGGACCGGTCGGACGCCGGGTGGGCGACGACGGGAGAGACGCTCGGTCTGAGGCCACTGCGGGAACCGGTTCGAGAGCCCTTGGAGGTATTCTGAACAATACGGAAACCATAAAAAACCAGAATCAATCCTCCTTCACGAGCCACTCACCACACACAGCAACACCGGCTACGTACCACCGAACCAGCCAAGAAGACGGGAGTGTCAGCGGCTCGATGCCTCCGGGCGTCGAGTCATGGCCAGGGGGACGAGCACACCGAGCAGCGCGGCGGGCAGCAGGAACGCGACGACCGGATCGCGCCGTATACCGGTGTCAGCAGGAGAGGGGAGAAGGCCGCACCGCCGAAGCGGAAGGCCTGCACGACGGACACCGCGCCACCGCGGTTGCCGCCCGGCCCACCGAGCACCGCGGCGTTGACCCCGACGAGGATGAACTGCGAAGCGACGCCCGCCAGGAACCACGCGACGCCGAGAACGACGAGCCACGGGACGGTACCGACGACCACGACCAGCGCTGCGCCGCTCACCGCGCCGATGAGCACGATCGCGCGGGCACGACGCGGTCGATGAGCATCCCGACCGGCCGGGAACTGAGGATGCCGGCGAGTCCGAACACGGTGAGTACCACGCCGCGTTCGGACGGGGACAACCCGAAGTCGTCCTCGACCCGGAAGGCGAGGAGGAACCCGAGCCCGCCGAGGGCACCCCAGCCGAGCAACGCGACCAGCCCGATACGCAGGACGCGCGGGGTGAAGCGGTCGCGCAGACGGACCCC
>LATQ01000274.1 GCA_001017865.1 Rhodococcus sp. IITR03 | reverse complement strand
CGAGCCACCGGCGACCCCACCGCCGCAGCCGAGGTGCTCGCTCTGCGCGCGGCAGCGCAGGTCTACGGCGACGGATGGCGTCTCGAGGGCGCAACCCTCGCCGTGACCCTCGAGCCCTGCACGATGTGCGCGGGTGCGCTGGTGCTCTCCCGGGTGTCGCGGGTGGTCTTCGGGGCGTGGGAACCGAAGACGGGTGCCGTCGGGTCGCTGTGGGACGTGGTGCGCGACCGGCGCCTCACACACCGGCCCGAAGTGCGCGGCGGTGTGCTCGAAGCGGAGTGCGCGTCGGTGCTCGAAGCGTTCTTCCGGGAACACCGAGGTCCAGCAGCGGAGCTGTGACCAGGCGATTTCGGATGAGGCATGCAATCCGCTAGAGTCGTCAGCGGTGGCGTGACCGAGCGGCCGAAGGAGCGCGCCTCGAAAGCGCGTGACGGGTAACCCCCGTCCGTGGGTTCAAATCCCACCGCCACCGCCAGAAGCCCCTCACCTGTTCAGGCAGGTGAGGGGCTTTTCTCATGTCTGGAGGTCGACGCCGGGAGCTCCGAATCATTCGCTACGGCTTTTGCCATCCGCTGCGGCAATTGCGGTAGCGGATAGCGAAAGCTGTAGCGAATGACTGGGAGAGGCGACGAGGTGCGCCTGAGGGAGTGTGGGTCGGGCTGCCTGCGTCCGCCCAGGTCTTCCGATAGGTTCGCGCCTGCATGCTCGCAATCGGAAGGGGGAACAGTGGCTCGCGCCAGCTCGACGCTCGTCGGACCTGCCGAATCCGACGTCCCACCGGCCGTTCTCGTGCACGGGGTGCTGGCTTGGGGAGACGACGAGACCTACGGATTCGGTCGGCAACGGCCCTTGGGGGCGTCACGTCGGCTGATCCTGATGGACCGTCGCGGGCACGGTAACTCGCCGGATCTCGACGGGGCCCATCGCACCGACTACGAGGTGGATGCCGCCGACATCGTCGAACTGCTCGGTGACGGTGCCCATCTCGTCGGACATTCGTACGGTGCGGTCGCAGCGATGCTCGCGGCGGCGGAACGGCCGGACCTGGTGCGTTCGTTGTGCCTGATCCAGCCCGGGTGCCTGAAGGTCGCGGAGAGCGAACCGGTCGTCGCCGAGAACCTCGCCCGCGCCCGCGCGTCCCAGGCAGCGCTCCCGCCCGAGCTCACTGCGGAGGACTATCTGCGTCTCACCACGGAGAGCGTCGGCATGCCACCGGCGGAACCCACCCCGAAGCGGCTACGCGCAGCGGCGACGTCGATGCGGGAGAGGCCTTGCTGGGACGCCGACATCCCCCTCGAGCCGCTCGCGGCGGCGCCGTGGCCGAAGCTCGTCGTCATCGGTGACTGGGCGGGCGCACCCGACGAGTACAAGCGACTGGCGGGAGATCCGCTGACGATCACGGCGCGGGTCGTCGCAAACCGGATCGATGGAGAACTACTCGAGGTTCCCGGCTTCTACCCGCACGTCCAGCAGCCGGAAACTGTCAACGAGGCGCTCGACGAACTGTGGAGCCGGACCGACGCCCGTTGACGAGAGGTCGGCCGACAGCGTCGGCGACCATCACGGCGAACATCCACAACCCCGCCGCGACGCCGGCGACCGCTGCAACGGCCGAGGCTGCGAAACCGCCCGCCAGACCGACGATTCCGATCACCAGCATTCCCCAGCCCATGACCCGGAACATCGCGCGGCCGAAGGCCCGTGCGAACGGAACGAAATGCGCACCGACGACACAGACCACCCACGCGACCGTCAGTTCCGAACGATCGAGCGACGCGAGAAGACGTGCGCCACCGACGATCAGCACGACCATGGCCACGACCGACACGAAGTAGATCGTCGACGCCTGCTTCGAGGGCGGCTCCAACTGCTCGAAACTCCGCGGCCGAACGAGCACGGCCCACGCGAAAACAACGATGGCGCAGACCCACCCGGCCGCGACGATCCAGACCCACGGTGTTCCCAGAGCGGCACCGTTCACGAGCATGAAGGCCGACGCACCACCCGCGCCGATCAACGCTCCCCACACCTCGGGACGATAGGTCGCTCGGTAACCCCTCGCCGTTCCCGGTCCGAATCGCTCCGCAGGCGGTGTCGTGCGCATCCAGTTCCCCCAACTCCGAGTCGACCACCGATCCGCCTGTGGACGCTAGCGGATGGGTGGCCGGTCGTCGTCAGAGTTCGCGCCAACTCCCGTCGTTCATGTCGTGTCCGTGCGCGGCCATCAACATGAGGCCACCGTCGACGGGGATCGAGCGCCCCGTCAGGTACGACGAGCGTGGGGACGCGAGGAAGGCGACGACGGAGGCGACCTCGTTGACGTGCCCGGGACGTCCGGTGGGGTTGCCCGGTCGCTCCTCGTGGAAAGCCTCGGATTCGTCCATGCCGGTCATGGGCGTGGAAATCTCACCGGGAGCCACCGAGTTGACCGTGATGCCGTAGCGGGCCCATTCGAGGGCGAGGCACTGCGTGAGCATGCCGAGCCCGGCCTTCGCCGTGCAGTAGGCGGAGGCCCCGTAGCGGGGGATGTGTTCGTGGACGCTCGTGATGTTGACGATGCGTCCACCGCGACCGGAGTCGATCATGTGTCGCGCGGCGCGCTGGGAGCACAGGAACGGGCCGTCGAGGTCGGTGGAGAGCATCTCCCGCCACCGTTCGAAGGACAGGTCGAGCACCTCGTCGCGGTGTCCGGTGCCGGCGTTGTTGACGAGCACCCCGAGACCGCCGAGTTTCCCGGCGAGTTCGTCGATCACGTCGGCGGTGTCCGGGCTGGTCAGGTCCTGCCGGGCCACGAAACATCGCTGTCCGCGCTGTTCGACCGCGGCACGGGTGTCCTCGGCCCCGGCCTCGTCGGTGTGGAAGGTGATGCCGACGTCGAACCCCTCGGCGGCGAGCAGTTCGGCGGTCGCCTTGCCCATGCCGGAGTCGGCGCCGGTGACGATGGCGAGTCTGTCGTGAGCTGGAGTGGTCATGCGTCGTGGTTACCCATGAGCGCCCGCGGCACACTGCGAACCCACGGCAGACTGGGCCCATGCGTCTGCTGCTGCTCGCCGACACCCACGTACCGACGCGCGCCCGCGACCTGCCGCCGCAGGTGTGGGACGAGGTGGATCGTGCGGACGTGGTGATCCACGCGGGCGACTGGATGGACGTGGCGCTGCTCGACGCGCTGGAAGAGCGGTCCCGGCAGCTGGTCGCGTGCTGGGGCAACAACGACGGTCCGCTCCTGCGGGAACGGCTGCCGGAGGTCGCGCGGGTGACCCTCGACGGTGTGCGCGTCGCGGTGGTGCACGAGACCGGGGCGTCGACCGGGCGCGACAAGCGGATGGCCGCGGCCTACTCCGACACCGACGTCCTCGTCTTCGGCCACTCGCACATCCCCTGGGACACGACCGCGCCGAGCGGGTTGCGCCTGCTCAACCCGGGTTCACCCACCGACCGGCGTCGGCAGCCGTACTGCACCTACATGACCGCGACGATCGACGCCGGCGTGCTCCGCGACGTCGAACTGCATCGGCTTCCGAAGAAGGGCTGACACCGGGACGCTCAGCCCAGCCGGTCGGCAAGGATTGTGGCACCCGGCCCGGTCAGCTCGCGCGCATCCCTCGTCGTCCCGCCATGGTCATGAGCACTGCTTCTCCCGGACCTGCGGCTTCGGGACCCCGTCCCCGCGACCAGCCGAGGTCGGTCGTGACGAGCCGCACGCCGCGGGCCTTCCAGAATCCACGCAGAGGTAACGCGGTGACGGCGAACGGCAACGCGACACGCAGACGCTCGGCAGGCACCGTGCGGGCGAGGCCGAGTGGTCGTCGGATGTCCTGGTGGTGGATGAGGGCGTCGACGAGACCGACGCGACCACCCAGCGCTGCGGTGGATCCCTGCGGATCGAGGTGGTTCCGCAGAAACCGGACGAGTTCGTCGGGTCCGAGGTCCGCATAGTCGGCGAGTGCGGCCTCGTTGAGTTTCCACGGGCGGAATCGGGTGGCCGCCAGTCGTCGCACCAGGTCGCGAGGTCCGTGCTCCTCGTAGCTGATCATGTGGCGACGACGTCCCGCACCGTCCACCCCTCACAGAGGCTCGGGTGTTCCCACTGTTCCGGCGACAGTGTCTCCAGGAGATCGGCGAGGTCGGCGCGCTCGTCGTGGGCCATCGCCAGGACGGACCCGGTCATGGCCACAAGGTAGGCGATTCGAGGGAGGTTGTGTTCGTTTTTTCGCGAACGGACGCACACAACCTCCCCGAACTCAGTCGCCCGGGCCGATCAATTTCCGCACGACCTTCAGGAGTTCGTCGACATCCTCGGGCGGCGTCGTGCTCGTCTCGCCCGACATGGCGGCACCGTAGTAGAGGCCGTCGCCGATGAGTGCCACCGCGCGTGCTGCCGCGGGGTCGGTGACCTCCTCCGCGAGGGCGTCGAACCAACCCTGGTGGATGTGGCGCAGTGCCTGCTGGGCGCGCGGGTTCGCGGTCTGGCTCAGGCGGGTCAGGGCGACGATGGCCCGGTCGATCGGGGTGTCGGCGAAGACCGAGGTGCGGATGTAGTACGCCGCCGGCCCTTCGGGAGCCGCACACATGCGTTCGACGTCCTCGGCGCCGAGCGCTTCGACGTGCTCGGCGAGACCTTCGACCAGAGCATCCTTCGACGGGAAGTGGTAGAGCAGGCCACCTTTCGAGACGCCGGCGGCCGCGGCGACGGCCTCGAGGGTCGCGGCCCGTTCGCCCTGCTCGAGCAGGATCGTCACGAAGGCGTCGAGAAGTTTGGCGCGGGCGGCTGGGGCGGGTGGCACGGCCCGATCGTACGACGTCGTTACTGTACCGTCCAGCTGGTACAGTAACGAGGGTTCGATTCCTCTCTCGCGAAAGTTCGATATCCGTGGCGACATCTGTGCCTGTTTCGGAACCCATCGTGAGGAAGGCGGCTCCTCGGGACTGGGTCGCCCTCGCGGTGCTCATGCTCCCCGTGCTGCTCGTGTCGGTGGACAACACCGTCCTTGCGTTCGCGCTGCCCGGGATCTCGTCCGCACTGCAGCCCACCGCCGCGCAACAGCTGTGGATCATCGACATCTATCCGCTGGTGCTCGCGGGCCTGCTGGTGGCGATGGGCAGCCTCGGCGACCGCATCGGACGGCGCCGGTTGCTGCTCATCGGCGCGACCGGCTTCGCCGCCGTCTTCGTTGGCCGCGGCCTATGCGCCTCCGCGGAACTGCTCGTGACGGCACGCGGCGTGCTCGGCTTCTTCGGGCCATGCTCATGCCGTCGACGCTGTCGTTGCTGCGCAACATCTTCCTCGACGCCGGCCAACGTCGCCTCGCCATCGCGCTCTGGGCCTCGTGCTTCGCAGCGGGTGCCGCGCTGGGGCCGATCGTGGGCGGGTTCCTCCTCGAACATGCCTGGTGGGGTTCGGTCTTCCTGCTGGCGGTGCCGGTACTGATTCCGCTGCTCGTGCTCGCGCCGATGTTCGTTCCCGAGTCGAAGGACCCGAATCCGGGCCGCATCGACGTCGTCAGTATCGCACTGTCGATGCTGGCCCTCGCCCCGATCGTCTTCGCTGTCAAGAAGATCGCCGACAGTGGCATCGGTGCCGTCGTCATCGTCCCGGCCGTGGTCGGGGTGGTCGCGCTCGTCGCCTTCGTACGCCGGCAGCTGCGTCGCCCGAATCCGATGCTCGACGTCCGTCTGTTTCGCGTACCCACCTTCTCCGGTGCCGTCGCGGTGAACCTGCTGTCCGTCGTCTCCCTCGTGGGCTTCCTGTTCTTCGTGTCCCAGCATCTGCAACTCGTGATCGGACAGAGCCCGATGGAGGCCGGACTGAGCCTGGTCCCGGGACTGGCGGTGATGGTCGTGGCCGGGATGTCGGTGGTCGCGCTCGTGCGGTGGGTGCAGCCGTCGTCGATCATCGTCTGCGCGCTCCTGCTCTCGGCGACCGGCTACGCGCTGGTGTTCCTGCTGGCCTCACCGTCGGCGCTCGCACCGATCATCGTGGCGTTCGCGGTGCTCGGCGCGGGTATCGGAGCGGCGGAGACGTTGTCGAACGACTCATCGTCTCCAGCGTCCCGCCGGCGAAGGCCGGTGCCGCGTCGGCAGTGTCGGAGACGGCCTACGAGATGGGTGCCGTGCTCGGTACGGCGATCCTCGGGTCGGTGCTCTCCGCGTCCTACAGCGCGCACCCTGCTGCTGTGCCGGGCTGAGCTCGGAGCAGGCGCAGGCCGCCCGCGAGACACTCGGTGGTGCCCACGCCGTGGCCGAGACCCTGCCCGTCGACCGGCCGACGCGTTGCTCGCTGCCGCGGGATCGGCGTTCGACAGCGGCGTCACCATCACCTCGGGGATCGGCGTGGTGCTCATGATCGCCTCCGCCGCAATCGCGTGGCTCACGCTGCGCCCGAGGCGCGTGGCTCACGCTGCGCCCGTGCCGTGACGTAGCACCCCACACGGAATCCGACATCGTTTAAATTTGCAGAATGCGGAAACTGGTGTGGGCGCTCGTCGCCGTCGTGGTCGTGGCGCTGCTCGGCTTCTTCGTTGCCCCATGGGTCTACGGGACGTTCATCGCCGAGGACGACGCACCTGCCGCGTCCGTCTCGATCGAGGGTGCCGAAGCCGCGACCGGCGAGCTCGACGGGGAGTGGACCGTCGTCGAGGGTGCCGAACCCAACCGCACCGCCGCCGGTTACACCGTGCACGAGATCCTGCGCGGCGCCGACGTCACCGTGGTCGGCAGCACCGATCAGGTCTCCGGTTCGGCGACCGTCACCGACGGCACCCTCGAGGCCGCCGAGGTCGTCGTGCAGGTCGAGGGCATCACCACCGACAGCGGCCAGCGCGACGGCCAGTTCCGCACCCGGGTGATGGACACCGCGACGCACCCGACGGCGACGTTCGCGCTCACCGAGCCGGTGGACCTGTCGTCCCTGCCCGACGACGGCAGCATCGGTACCGTCACCGCGACCGGCACGCTCACCCTGCGCGGCGCCGAACGGCCCGTGACCGTCGACGTCGACGTCCTGCGCACGGGTGAGCGTCTCGTGGCGTCGGGGAGCATCCCCACCACCTGGACCGATTACGGCGTGGAGCCGCCGAACCTCGGATTCGTGACGGTCGACGGCGCGGGCAGCGTCGACTTCCTCGTCACGCTCGAGCAGAACTGACGCTCTCGGTCTCCTCCGCGTGGGTCTGTTTCGGCGCCCAGCCGGGCGGGCCGAAGGCGTAACCGAGCTTGTCGCGGAACGTCCCGGCCGTACGCCAGTCGCGGGCGATCGCCCGGTACTCGTGCGTCTGCAGGTCCCAGATGTTGTACGTGCCGACGGGCTTGGTGAGCCCGTAGGTGGGGCGGTGCTCCTCGGCCTTGAAGGTGCCGAACATCCGGTCCCAGATGATGAGGATGCCGGCATAGTTGCGGTCGAGATAGTCGGGATCGGAGCCGTGGTGCACCCGATGGTGCGAGGGCGTGTTGAACACGAACTCGATCGGGCGGGGGAGCTTGCCGACCCGCTCGGTGTGTACGAAGAACTGGTAGACGAGGCTGACGGAGAAGCCGACGAAGACCATCCACGGCGGGATGCCGATCAGGGGGAGCGGCAGCCACATGATGATCTCGCCGCTGTTGTTCCACTTCTGGCGCAGCGCGGTCGCGTAGTTGAAGTACTCGCTCGAGTGGTGCGCCTGGTGGGTCGCCCAGACCAGGCGGACACGGTGCGCCATCCGGTGGTACCAGTACCAGAGGACGTCGATGCCGACGAGCAGGATCACCCACGTGTACCAGGCGTCGGCGGCAGATGCCACGGCGCGACGTAGACCCACAGGCCGAATATCCGACGAGAGCCAGCACCTTCCAGGCGGCGCTCGTGACGATGGAGACCAGACCCATCGAGATGCTCGCGCGCGCGTCCCGCTTCTCGTAGCCGCCGCGCGGGGATGGCGCGTCCGTCGGGGCCCGGTTCGACGTGTTCGAGGGTGCGGGCCGCGATCCATTCGAGGACCAGGAAGGTGAGGAAGGCGGGAATCGCCAGGGTCACCGGATCGTGGAGGGGGTCGAGCAGCGACCCCCACGATTCCTGCAGGGTTTCCCACATCGCAACGACCTCCGATAGCTGTGAACAACCGTCCACATTACCGCTGGTGTGGCTTGGATCACCAGGGCCCTCGAATTGCGACCCGGGTGGCGACTCGCGTCCGCACGATTCCGGGTGGTTCGGTATTGCTGGTAGGAATTGACCCGTCCCGTCGAGACGGGCCGGCCGACGACATCAGGCAGCGCGAGAGGCATGGCATGCACATCACCGCGAGGGTCGACTACGCCGTGCGGACCCTGCTCGAACTCGCGGCGATCGAGGACGGTCGCCTGACGAAGGCGGAGACCCTCGCGACGGCGCAGACCATCCCGCACAAGTTCCTCGAGGCGGTCCTCGCCGACCTGCGTCGCGGCGGCTGGTGAACAGCCGGCGGGGACCGGAGGGCGGCTACTGGCTCGCGCGACCCGCGACCGAGATCTCCATCGCCGACATCATCCGCACGGTCGAGGGCCCGTTGCGTCGGTGCGCGGCGAGCGGCCCGAGGATGTCGTCTACAGCGGGGCGGCCGAACGACTGCAGGACGTGTGGATCGCGGTGCGCGTGAACCTGCGCGCCGTGCTCGAAGAGGTGTCGCTCGCGGACGTCGTCACGGGAGATCTCCCGGTTTCGTGGAGGATCTCACAAATGATCCGGGGGCCTGGGAGCGCCGCCGGGTGTGAAGCCCGCGATAGGCCGGGATCGCCTGTGGGCGATGTCATAACTTTGCACGACTCTGCAAACTTACAGAGCTCTGCAAAATCGGTACCTTGGATGGAGTGACCATCACTCCCGGCCTGCGCGACCGCAAGAAGGCAGCCACTCGCGCGGCCCTCGCGACCGCCGCGGCCGAACTGGCCCGCGAACACGGTCTGTCCGCCGTGACGGCCGATGCGATCGCAGCGCGCGCGGACGTCTCGACCCGCACCTTCCACAACTACTTCGCGAGCAAGGAAGACGCCGTCCTCGCGTACCTCGAGACCCGGGTCGAGGAGTGGATCGACCTGCTGCGCGATCGTCCCGCCGACGAGGACATCATGGACTCGCTGCTCACGGTGGCCCTGGACGTCGTGCAGAACCCCGATTGGCCGTTCGACGAGATCGTCGCGTGCATCACCCTGCTCGAGGAGAGCAACGTGCTGCTGTCCCGGCAGATCGAGGTCGAGCGGCGCTCGTCGCAGTTGCTCGTCGAGATCATCGCCGAACGCACCGGCACCGACCCCGACTCCGATCTGTATCCCTCGCTGCTGAACTACGCCGCCATGGGCGCCGTGCGCGCGGCCATGGAGACACACGCGACCGGGACGACGGACAGGTCGGTCGAAGAGCTGATCCGCGAGGCGTTCGACCAGCTCCGACGCGGATTCTCCTGACCCCGGACCTCTGCCCGTTCCGACCATCCGACCCCACCAGGATCTTCCGACATAGAAAGGGTGCCCCGTGGCGACCTACCTGTACCGGCTGGGCAAGTTCGCCCACAGACGGAAGGGCGCAGTGCTGTCCTTCTGGATCGCGCTGCTCGTGCTCTTCGGGGTCGGTGCAGCGACTCTGTCCGGGCCCACCACTGACGCGTTCACGCTTCCGGGCACCCCCGCGCAGAAGACCCAGGACCTCATGGCCGAGCGGTTCCCGTCGACCGAGGATCCGATGAACGGGCTCAGCGCGCGTTACGTCTTCGCGGCGCCCGACGGGCAGACGCTCGACGACCCGGAGAACCTGGCCGCCGTCGACGAGGTCCTCGCCGCGGTCCGCGGCATCGACCGCGTCTCGCCGCCCGCCAAGGTCGATCCCGCCACCGCCTCGCCGGAGGAACAGGCCGGCGCGCTGGTGAACCCGGTCTCGCCGACGCCGGTCTCGTCGAGCAGATGAAGCCGTCGCCGCGCAGCAGGGCACCCCCGAAGAGACTGCGCTGTCCGACGCCCAGGCCCTGTCACCACTGAGCTCCGACCGCACCGTCGGCTTCGTCACCGTCCCGTTCGAGGGCGAGATCACCGACGTCGACCAGGCCCTGCGCGACCAGATCTTCGACGCCGCCGAGATCGGCCGTGACGCCGGCCTGACCGTCGAGGTCAGCGGTACGGCCGCCGCCGAGATGGGCATGCCCGGTGGCACCGCCGAACTCATCGGCATCGGCATCGCCGCGATCGTGCTCACCCTGACCTTCGGCTCGCTCGTCGCCGCCGGACTTCCGCTGATCACCGCACTCGTCGCCTCGGCATCGGCAGTCTCGGCATCACCATCGCCTCCGGCTTCGCCGACCTCAGCTCGATGACCCCGACGCTGGCGGTCATGATCGGCCTGGCCGTGGCGATCGACTACTCGCTGTTCATCGTCTCGCGCTTCCGGCACGAACTCACCGTCACCTCGGATCGCACCGAGCCGCCGGCCGTGCCGTGGGCACCGCCGGTTCCGCGGTCGTCTTCGCCGGCCTGACGGTCATCATCGCCCTCATGGCGCTGAGCGTCGTCGGCATCCCGTTCCTGTCGGTCATGGGGTACGCCGCCGCGTTCACGGTGCTCATGGCCGTGCTCATCGCCGTGTCGCTGCTGCCCGCCGTGCTCGGACTGTTCGGGGAGAAGGCCTTCGCCGGCCGCATCCCGTTCCTGAACAAGCGCGGTTCCGACGACGACACCCCCAAGGCGGGCGCCAAGTTCGTCGGCCTCATCACGCGCCGCCCGGCCATCCCGCTCATCGCCGGTGTGGTCCTCCTCGCGCGCTCGCGCTGCCCGCCACCGGACTGAACCTCGCCCTGCCGTCGGAGGCCACCTCCGACCCGGCGACCAGCGCCCGCAAGGCCTACGACCTGGTCGACGAGGGATTCGGTCCCGGACGCAACGGCCCGCTGGTCGTCGTCGTCGACACCCAGAACGCCGACGTGGAGGCCCCGGTCGCGTTCGGTGCCGTCGTCGGCAAGCTCTACGAGAACGACGAGGTCGTCAATGCCCAGATCGTCGCGGTGAACGAGGCCGGCGACACCGCCCAGATCCTCGTCACCCCGCGCAGCGGCCCGACCGATCCCGCGACGATGGACCTCGTCCAGAGCATCCGCGACGGCGAGACCGAGCTGAACGAGGAGTTCGGCCTGTCCTACGGCGTGACCGGCCAGACCGCGCTCGAGGCGACGTCTCCGACAGCCTCCAGAGCGCACTGGCTCCGTACCTCGCGGTCGTCGTCGGCCTCGCCTTCATCCTGCTGATGCTGGTGTTCCGCTCGATCCTGGTGCCGCTCACCGCGACCCTCGGCTTCCTGCTCAGCGTCCTGGCGACCTTCGGTGCCACCGTCGCGGTCTTCCAGGAGGGCTGGGGCGGCCTGATCGCCAACCCGCAGCCCATCGTGAGCTTCATGCCGATCATCCTCATCGGCGTCGTCTTCGGTCTCGCGATGGACTACCAGGTGTTCCTGGTGACACGTATGCGTGAGGACTACGTGCACGGCGCGAGCGCACTCGAGGCCGTCCGCAGCGGCTTCGCGCACGGCGCCCGCGTGGTGAGCGCAGCGGCGATCATCATGATCTCGGTGTTCGCGGCGTTCATCGCCGAACCGGACTCGCTGATCAAGTCGATCGGTTTCGCACTCGCGGCGGCGGTCTTCTTCGACGCCTTCATCGTCCGCATGGTCATCATCCCGTCGGTGATGGCGCTGCTCGGCGACAAGGCGTGGTGGCTGCCGAAGTGGCTCGACCGGATCCTTCCGAACGTCGACGTCGAGGGCGAGAAGCTCACCCGCGAGCTCGGTGCCACCGAGCCCGCACCGGAATCCGCACGAGTGTGACGAACCCCGCCCGCACGTACCGACGCGGTGCGTGGCCGGGCGGGGTGAGACGGTCGGCGGTGCTGAGGTGGTTCGCGAAGATTGCTGCAGGGAGTCGCAGGTAGCGTAATGCCCATGTTGCTACGGCTGTTGCGCCGCTTCATGGCGCCCTATCGGGGTGCCCTCGCGGGGGTCGTCCTCCTGCAGCTGGTCGCGACCGGGGGCATGTTGCTGCTCCCGAGTCTCAACGCCGACATCATCGACAACGGCGTGTCGACCGGGGACATCGACTACATCGTCCGGACCGGCCTGCTGATGCTCGTCATCAGCGCCGTCGAGGTCGGTGCCGCTACCGGTGCCGTCTACTTCGCGGCGCGTGCCGCGATGGGCTTCGGCCGCGACGTGCGGCTCGCGCTCGTCCGAAGCGTCGGGCGGTTCTCGGCCCGCGAGTTCGGGACGTTCGGTGCCCCGTCGCTGATCACCCGCAACACCAACGACGTGCAGCAGGTCCAGATGCTCGTGCTGATGACCTGCACCATCGTCGTGACCTCCCCGATCATGGGGATCGGTGGCGTCATCATGGCGATCCGCGAGGACCCCGGCACCTCGCTCGTGCTGGTCGTCGCCGTCCCGGTGCTGATCTTCACCATGGTCACGCTCATCGCGCTGATGCTGCCCGGCTTCCGGGTCATGCAGAAGCGCATCGACTCGGTGAACCGGGTGCTGCGCGAGCAGATCACCGGCATCCGCGTGATCAGGCGTTCGTGCGCGACGAGACCGAGAAGGCCCGCTTCGACGGTGCCAACGACGACCTCACCGCCACCGCCCTGCGCGTCGGCCGCGTGAACTCGGTGCTGTATCCGGCGGTGCTGCTCATCTCGAACGTGAGCACCGTGGCCGTGCTGTGGGTCGGCGGTCACCGCATCGACTCCGGTGCGATGCAGGTCGGCTCCATCACCGCGATGATCACCTACATCGCTCAGATCCTCATGGCCGTGCTCATGACGTCGTTCGTCGCGATCATGGCGCCGCGCGCCACGGTCTGCGCCGAGCGCATCCTCGAGGTGCTCGACACGGAACCGACGGTGTCCTCGCCCGCCGAACCCGTCCGCGAACTCCCGCCCCGCGTCACCCTCGAACTACGTAATGCCGGCTTCTCCTATCCCGGTGCCGACGCTCCCGTGCTCAGCGGGGTGTCGTTCCGCGCCGACCCCGGTTCCACCACCGCGATCATCGGCGGCACCGGATCGGGCAAGAGCACCCTGATGCGGCTCGTGCCGCGGCTGAGCGACGTCACCGCCGGGCAGGTGCTCGTCGCGGGTGTCGACGTCCGGGCACTCGACACCGACGTGCTGCGCTCGCGCATCGCCGTCGTGCCGCAGAAGGCCTACCTGTTCTCCGGCACCATCGCCGACAACCTCCGGTACGGACGCGCCGACGCCACCGACGACGAACTGTGGCACGCCCTCGAGGTCGCGCAGGCCGCCGACTTCGTCCACAAGACCGAGGACGGACTGAACACCGTCCTCTCCCAGGGCGGCACGACCGTCTCCGGTGGGCAGCGGCAGCGACTCGCGATCGCCCGCGCCTCGTCCGCCGGCCCGCCATCTACCTGTTCGACGACGCCTTCTCCGCACTCGACCCGGCGACCGACTCCCGTCTGCGCGCGGCGCTCGAACCCGAGACGCGCGACGCGTGCGTGCTCATCGTCGCGCAGCGGGTCTCCACCGTGCAGGACGCCGACCGCATCGTCGTCCTCGACAACGGCGTCATGGTCGATTCCGGGACGCATCTCGGACTGCTCGGCCGGTGCCGGACGTACTCGGAGATCGTCGAGTCGCAGAGGATGGCCACGGTATGACGACTCCGGAAGCCGCGGCACCGTCGCGTCTGCGCACCATCCGCCGGGTGCTCGGCCTGCTCCACCCGCACCGCTACGCCGTCTACTCGGTGCTGCTCTCCGCCTTCCTCGGCGTCGTGAGCATGTCGGTGGCGCCCTTCGTGCTCGGTCGCGGCACCGACGTCATCTTCGACGGGGTGGTGGGCATGCAGCTCCCCGCCGGACAGACCAAGGACGAAGCCGTCGCCGGTCTGCGCGCCGAGGGCCGCGATCAGTTCGCCGACATGGTCTCGGGGATGGACGTGGTCCCCGGCCTCGGTATCGACTTCTCGGCCCTCGGCCGGATCCTCGTCATCGTCCTCGCGCTGTACCTGCTCTCGTCCGGTCTGATCTGGGTCGCCGCCTACGGCCTCAACGAGATCGTGCAGCGCGTCGTGCGCGACATGCGGTCGCGGATCGAACGCAAGATCCACCGGTTGCCGCTGCGGTACTTCGACACGCATTCGCGCGGCGACCTGCTCAGCCGCGTCACCAACGACATCGACAACGTCGCGGCGGGCATGCAGGAGTCCATCTCCCAGCTCGTCCTCGCGGTGCTGACCCTGCTCGGTCTCGTGGTGATGATGCTGTTCATCTCGCCGATGCTCGCGCTCGTCGCGATCCTGACCGTCCCGGCGTCGGTCGTGGCGACGGCGGTGATCGCGCGACGCTCGCGCAAGCACTTCCTCGCGCAGTGGGAGACGACCGGCAAGCTCAACGGGCAGATCGAGGAGGCCTTCACCGGGCACGAACTCATCACCGCCTACGGCCGGACCGCGGAGGTGCAGCGACGCTTCACCGACACCAACGAGTCGCTGTACCAGCCTCCTACCGTGCACAGTTCGTGTCCGGCCTGGTGATGCCGTTCGTGACCTTCCTCGGCAACGTCGGCTACGTCGTCATCGCGGTGCTCGGTGGTCTGCGGATCGCGTCGGGCACCGCGACGCTCGGCGAGATCCAGGCGATGATCCAGTACTCGCGTCAGCTCGTGCAGCCGCTCGCGCAGATCGGCGCGATGGTCAACCTGCTGCAGTCGCGTCGGCGTCGCCGAGCGAGTGTTCGCGGTGCTCGACGAACCGGAGGAAGAACCGGAGGTCGCGGCGCCGACGATGCCGTGGAGCCGGCACGGACTCGTCGAGTTCGAGAACGTCGCCTTCTCGTACACCCCCGACCGGCCGCTCATCGAGAACCTGTCGCTGCGGGCCGAACCGGGCCAGATGATCGCGATCGTCGGACCACGGGCGCCGGCAAGACCACCCTCATCAACCTGATCCTGCGCTTCTACGAGGTCGACGCGGGCCGGATCCTCGTCGACGGTGTGGACATCCGTTCGATGTCCCGCGACGAACTGCGCTCGCGCATCGGCATCGTCCTGCAGGACACCTGGCTGTTCGGCGGCACCATCCGCGAGAACATCGCCTACGGCAATCCGTACGCGACCGAGAACCAGATCATGTCCGCGGCCAGGATGAGCTACGTCGATCGTTTCGTGCGGGCCCTGCCCGACGGCTACGACACGATCATCGACGAGGAGAACGACGGCAACCTCAGCGCCGGCGAGCGTCAGCTCATCACGATCGCGCGGGCGTTCGTGTCCAAGCCGTCGATCCTCATCCTCGACGAGGCGACGAGTTCGGTCGACACCCGCACCGAACTGCTCGTCCAGCAGGCCACCGCGCGGTTGCGCGACGACCGCACCAGCTTCGTCATCGCCCACCGCCTGTCGACCATCCGCAACGCCGACCGCATCGTGGTGATGGAGGACGGACGGATCGTCGAACAGGGCACGCACGAGGGGCTGCTCGAGGCGGCCGGTGCGTACGCGAGGCTGTACGACGCGCAGTTCAAGGCACTCGTGGAGTGAACACGGGAGACTTCGGCGCGGCCTGATACAAACCATTCCGTCCTCGCGGGCGGGGCGGGACACTTCTGGCCATGACGGGGGTGCGGACAACGGCGGTACGGTCGACTCTCGATCTCGTGCGTTCTGCGCGACCGGGGGTCTTCCAGGTCGACGAGACCACACCGGCGGGGTGGATCATGCAGCACCTACGACGTGGGGGACCGGCGACGCGCACGATGCTCGCCGACTTCACGGGCCTGTCGGCGTCGACGGTCAACCGGGCGGTGACGTCGTTGCTCGATCACGGGTTGCTGCGCGACCGTCCCGATCTCGCTCCGCGGGGGCGGGTGGGACGGCCGCACGTGCCGGTGGAGGTGGACACCGAACGGGGCTTCCTCGCCGGTATCCATCTGGGGGAGCGGGAGACCCGGGTGGTCTCCGGCGACCTGCTCGGACGGGAGCTGCACCGGACGACCTTCGCGACCCCGGCGTCGGCGTTCGATGTCTTCGCCGCGATCGGTGCGGCGCTGCGGGTGCACGAGTCGCAGCTGCACGGCAGGCAGCCGCTGTGGGCCGGCCTCGCGGTGGGTGGTCTGTACGACGAGCACCGAGGGGCGCTCGACCACCCGCGGCTGGGCTGGTGCGAAGCGCCCGTGGACGTGTTGTTCCGGGCGATCGTGCCCACGCCGTACACGGTCGTTCCGTACGTGGAGGCGGTCGCGGAGGTCGAATACCGCCGGTTCGAGAGTGCCTTCCGGCGACGACCCGAGAGCTGGCTGTATCTGTGTGCGGAGGAATCGATCTCGATGGCGTGGCTCGTGGACGGCCTCGCACGGTCCTCGGCCGACGACATCGAATCGTTCTGTGCTGTACTCGAACCGGGGAGCGCCGATGGCACCGACCCGTCGCCGAACCGGGCGGTGCTCCTCGGCCGTGCGGTCGCGCTGGTGCGCGACGTCGTGAATCCCGATGTGGTGACCGTCGGTGGTGAGGCGCTCACCGGGCACGGATCGGATCGTGAGGACGTGTCCGACGGTTACCGGCAGCGGTCGTCGTACAACGATGTGCCGCTGCGGTTCTCGGAACCCGACGACGATCTGCGGTCGGCGGCGGCGCTCGGTGCGGCGTCGCGGGTGATGTACGTCGACCCGATCGGCGCGATGCAGGCGCGGTGAGACGAGAGCGTCGGTGACCCGTTCGAGTCGGATACGTGGTCCGATCGACAGGCGCTCGATATCCCGAACGGGCCACCGACGCGAGGTTTACTGCGGTCGAACTCTAGGGACGCGCGACGACCGGCATGGTCAGCTCGCCGATCGCCGGGATGGTGAGCACGACGGTGTCGCCGGGGACGATCTGTGCGACGCCTCGGGGGTGCCGGTGGCGATGATGTCACCGGGCTGCAGGGTGATCACCTGCGAGTACTCCGAGATCAGCTTGGCGATGCCCAGATGAGGAAGGACGTGTTGGACTTCTGCCGCATCTCGCCGTTCACGGTGAGCCAGAAGTCGAGGTTCTCCGGGTCCTCCACCTCGTCGGCGGTGAGGATGTAGGGGCCGATCGGGGTGAAGGTGTCCATGGACTTGCGCCACGACCGGTCCTCGTCGCCGCGCAGCGTGATGTCGAGCAGCGGGGTGTATCCGAAGACGTAGTCGAGTGCCTCCTCGACGGAGACCCGCTTCGCCTCCTTCGAGATGATGATGCCGACCTCGGCCTCGTGGTCGAAACGCCGGTCCTCGTAGGGGAGTTCGATCGCGCCGTCCGGTCCGACGATGGACGTGACGGCCTTGAGGAAGCCCTTGCGGACCGAGACGTCGAGGATCTTGCGATCGGTGTAGACGCCCTTCTCCCCACCCATCTCCTGCTGGTGCTTGTGGTAGTTGACCGGCGCGGCGAACAGGTTGCGCGGCTGGGGCTGCGGTGCGCGGACGGTCACCGAGTCGAGTGCCTGCCGCCGCCGGAGGCGACGCGGGACGAGACGTCGGCGGAGACGGTCGACCAGGCGCGGATGAGCGCGTTCGTGCGCTCACGCGGTTCGGTGTGCTCGGGGACGAGATCGGTGATGTCGACGAGGGTGCCGTCGGTGGCCTCGACGCCGAGTCGGTAGTCGTTGTAGACGTAGAGCTTCATGATTCCTACTCGCTGGGTCGGATGCGGCCGATTCCGAGCGCATCGATGGCGGGCTTGTCGGTGTACGAGAACAGGATTGCGTCCTCGCCGGTCGGATTGTGGTGGGAGTGCTCGTACCACAACGGAATTGCGATGGTGTCGCCCTTGGTCCAGTCGATACGCCGGCCGTCGACGATCGAGTATCCGGATCCGCGGACCACGTGGTAGACGGTCGAGTGGGTGTGCCGATGGGCACGGGTGTCGACGCCCGGGCGGATCAGCTGGAGGTAGGCGCCGATGGTGGTCATCACCGGTCCGCCCGTGATCGGGTTGCGGTACTCGACGATGATGTCGTCGAAGGGATCACCTTCGCGCGTACGCAGGTACTCGATGGTCTCGAGTGCATCGGCGAGCTTGTACACCAGTGGCTGCTCGACCTTTTCGGGTTCGCCCCAGGGCTTGGCGAACAGTCCGTTGCCGTAGGCGGCGGGGAGCGGTGCGTCCACCTCCTGGCATTCGGGGTCCTCTTCGATGATGTACTGGTTCAGCCGCGACATCAGCGGGGAGTCGAGCCCGTCGAGCCAGATCATCGGGCCCTCGCCCGTGTGGCCGTGCTCGTGCCAGTGCCCGTTGGGGGTCAGCAGGAAGTCGCCCTCGTCCATCGGGACGCGCTGGCCGTTGACGACGGTGTAGGCGCCGTCGCCCTCGACGATGAAGCGCAGTGCGGACGGCGTGTGGCGGTGTGCCGGGGCGATCTCCCCCGGCAGCACCAATTGCAGTGCGGACCAGAGGGTGTCGGTGGCTCCGGTGCGCTGGTGCGGGAGGCAGCCGGGGTTGCGGAAACCGAGGACGCGGCGGAGTGCGTCCTCGAGCGGGACGATCTCGCCGGCCTCGACCATCAACGCCGCGCCTGCTCGTAGCGCCAGATGTGCGGCACCAGAGTGGTTTTCGCTTCCGGGCCCAGATTGCCCATGAGCTGCCAGAGCGGGGAGTAGTGGTTGTCCGCGAGTTCGGCGTAGAAGTCGTCGTGCACCGTCTCGTCGGACCGGGTGGTGTCGACACTCATCGCACGATCCTCTCTGTTCTGCAATGCGGAGATTGATTCCTCGATACAGAATTAATACGGGATTTGGGGTGGTTGGTCAAGGAATAACTGCGAATCGTTCTGTTATAAAGAATCATGGCCACTGACTCTGCGCGTCGAGACGCACCGGCATATCCTGTCGGTTCGGTCGACAAGGCTCTCCGACTGCTCCTCGTGGTCGCCGAGCGACCCGACGGACTGCGGGTGGGCGATGCCGCCGCCCTGCTGGGTATCGCCCCGTCCACCGCGCACCGCTTGCTGCAGATGCTGGCGCACTACGGCTTCGCCGAACAGGATCCCGAGTCCAAGATGTACCGGGCCGGTCCCACCATGGAGCGGCTGTCGAACTTCCGCGGCCGGGTCATCGACCTGGCCCGGCCGATCCTGGAGCGGCTCGTGGCCCTCACCCAGGAGACGGTGCACCTCGCCACCCTCGACGGGGATCGGGCTCTGACGCTGCTCTCGGTGGAGAGCCCCCATCTGCTGCGCGTGGGTGACCGGTCGGGTCATTCGCAGCCGGCGTATTCGAGCGCCATGGGTAAGGCGCTGCTCGCCGGGATGGGCGGGGACATCGAGCCTCATCTGCCGAACGGCCTGCAACAGTCCGAACGGCAGACCCTGCTGTCCCAGCTCGAGGTGATCCGGGAGCGGGGTTACGCCGCACAGGACGGCGAGGTCGAGTCGGGTGTCAGCGCGGTGGCCGTCTCGGTGGGTGCCGCCTCCGCCGGGTTCTCCGGTGCGGCGCACCCCTGCCGCCGGGTTCTCCGGTGCAAGCACCTCCGGCTTCGCCATCGGTATCACCTTCCCGACCGGGCGGATCGGCGTCGACCGCTGGGCGAGGTGCTCGCCGCAGCCCGGAAGGCGGCCGACGAACTCGCCGACGCCCTGGCCGGTTCCGGCGGTAGCCCCGTCGCGGCCGGACTGGAC
>LATQ01000139.1 GCA_001017865.1 Rhodococcus sp. IITR03 | reverse complement strand
TCGCATCGTCGCCGAGCGTTCGCGACCTGCGACGTCGCCCATCTGCCGACCGGCCGTTCCCCGCGCTGTCCGGCGGCGAACGGGCCCGGGTCGCGCTTCGCACGGGTGCTGCCCAGGACACCGAGACACTGCTGCTCGACGAACCACCGCGGCACTGGACCTCGGCCACCAGGAGGCGGTCATGCAGGTCGTGCGGGCCGCGCCGACGACGGGCACGCCGTGGTGGTCGTGCTGCACGATCTCGGGCTCGCCGCCGCCTACGCCGACCGCGTCTGCGTGCTCGAACAGGGCCGCATCGTCGCCGACGGCGCACCCGGCGACGTCCTCACCGAAGAGCTGCTCGGCCGCGTCTACCAGTACCCGGTGGCGATCGGCCGCCACCCCGAGACCGGCACCCCACTCGTGTTGCCGCGACGCCCGAACCCCGACAGGTCCGCCCCGGCGCAGACCTGAGCAGCAGGTCACATCCGGCCCGTCGGACGACCCACTGATTTCTTCCCCGCGACCGGCATCAGGAACACTGAAGGTCGGCGCGCCGGGCGCCGGAGCGCGTCCGGCAAGTGCGAATCGAATCCGAGGACGAGGAGCAACGATGGGCAGAGCGGGGATCCGAGCGGTCACGATGGTGGGCGCGATCGCGATGGTCGTGCTGGCCGGCTGCTCGTCGGAGAGCACCCCGGACGTGCTGCAGACCATCGAACCCGCCACTCCCGCGGCCGCCCCCGAGGTCGGCCCGTCCCCCGCCGGCGACGTCCGTCCACTCGACCTGCAGTCGACGCGCTGGTCGTCGAACCGTCCACGGGCACCTTCGCCGCGCTCGTCGACGACGGCGCACGGCTCGCGTTGTTCGACGACACGGCCTTCGACGGTCCCGGGGTGGAACCGCGCCTGGTCGACCTGCCGTCGTCCGCCGCGACCGTCGTGACCGGCCCCGAGGCAGTGTGCTCGCCCCCGTGTCCGGGGCCGTGCTGCGCATCGACGTCGCCGACGGCACCATCACCGAGGTCCCGGTCGACGGCAATGCCGCGTCGGCCGCCGTGCTGTCCGATGGCCGCTGGGCGGTCGGCACCGACAACGGCCGCGTGCTCGTCGTCGACCCCGAATCCGGCGAGGTGGCCACCACCGTCGGTGGCCTCGCCTCCGTCGACGCCCTCGCCGTCACCGGTGACGCCGTCGCGGCGCTCGACCGCCGGCAGACCTCCCTCACCGAGCTCGATCTCGCCGACGCCCATCTCGGGCCCGCGCTGCGTGCCGGCGAAGGTGCGACACAGCTGACCACCGACCCTTTCGGACGCGTCGTGGTCACCGACACCACCGGCGACGAACTGCTCGTCTACACCCTCGACGCGATCGTCCTGCGGCAGCGTTATCCCGTCGGCCCCGCCCCGTACGCTGTGACCTACGACGAGACGCGGGACCTGATCTGGGTGACTCTGACCGGCAGCAACGAGGTCGTGGGCTACGATCTTTCGACCGGGATCCCGCGAGAACGCCACCGCTTCGCAACGGTGCGGCAACCGAATTCGATCGCCGTCGATCCGGCCGATGCGGCACTGGTGATCGCGTCGGCAACCGGTGACGGACTGCAACGGATCCCGATCGAAGGACAGTGATGGCGAACGAGCGACTCGGCCGGTTGACCCGGATGCCTGTCGGTTGGGACACCAGCAACGACGAATACGAATACGTGCCGCTCAAGCTGCCCCGGGACGTGTCCCGGGTGAGCGCGTCGATGCGTCTGGCGATCTCCGCCGAATTCCACGGCTGGGAACTCACCCGGGTGCGTCTGTATCCGGACGGGAGCCGGCGGGTGCTGCTGCGCCGCCGCAAGACCGCCCATCACGTCCCCGAACCCACCGTTGGTTGATAACAGATCCCGGACCGTCGTGGACCGGGCTTGCAGGGAGTAGTTCGTGTACCGCTATCTTCTTCGGCTCATGTTCCTGTTGCCGCCGGAACGAGCCCACCACCTCGCCTTCCTCGCGATGCGCTGGTCGACTCGCTTCGGGCCGCTGCGCGCCTGGTGGCGAAGGTGCTCGTCACCGACGACCCCATCCTCCGCAACACCGTCTTCGGCGTGCAGTTCCCCACGCCGGTGGGTCTGGCGGCCGGCTTCGACAAGGACGCGACCGGTGTCGATGTGTGGGGGCCGCTCGGATTCGGGTTCGCCGAGATCGGCACCGTCACCGCCCAGGCGCAGCCGGGCAATCCGCAGCCGCGACTGTTCCGACTCCCCGAGGACCGGGCGATCGTGAACCGGATGGGCTTCAACAACCACGGTGCCGGGGAGGCCGCCAACCGGCTGCGGCAGCGTCGGCGCACCGTCCCCATCGGCGCGAATATCGGCAAGACGAAGGTCGTGCCGGCCGAGCAGGCCGCCGAGGACTACACCGAGAGCGCACGGCTGCTCGGCCCGCTCGCCGACTTCGTGGTCGTCAACGTCTCCTCCCCCAACACCCCGGGCCTGCGGGATCTGCAGGCCGTCGAGTCGCTGCGCCCCATCCTGGCCGCGGTACTGGACACCGTGACGGTGCCGGTGCTCGTGAAGATCGCCCCGGATCTGTCCGACGAGGACGTCGACGCGGTGGCCGATCTGGCGCTCGAACTCGGGCTCGCCGGCATCGTCGCCACCAACACCACCATCCGCCGCGACGGGTTGAACACTCCGCAGAGCCGTGTCGAGGAGATCGGCCGGGCGGCCTGTCGGGCGCCCCGGTCGCCGAGCGGTCCCTCGAGGTGCTGCGCCGGCTGCGCACCTCGTCGGTGATCG
>LATQ01000149.1 GCA_001017865.1 Rhodococcus sp. IITR03 | reverse complement strand
GCGTGCACCTCCTCGGCCCATTGCGCACCGATGCGCCCCATCTCACCCGGATCCACGCCGGTGGCAGCGCGGTGCCGAACGCGTCGAGCAGGCCGGTCAGCGGCGCGACGAGCGCGTCGGCCGGGATCACAGTGACTCCGCGACGTAGCCGAGTCGTGCGGCGGTGTCGTCGCTGGTCCGCGCGTAAGCAAACGCGGATGCCCTGGCGGCATCTCCCATCCCGCCGAGCAGGTCACCGAGCCGGTCGAGATCGCGCACGTGGGCTGTGTGGGTCGCGGTGAGCGCGGCGAGCACCGGTGCTCCGATCGGACCCAGTGCGGCGCTCAGCGACGAGGGTCGCCGTGCCGTGTCCGTTCGGCGGCCTCGTGCAGGCGGGCGGCAAGTTCGGCGGCGTCGTCGCCGAACCTCCCGACGGCGCTCGTGTCGATCCGTATCGCGTCCCTACCGGAGTACTCGGTCACCTCGTCGCCTCTCGCGTCGTTCCTGTGGGATTCGGCACCTTCGGGCGGTTCCGTCCCTGTCGGGTACGACGCACCCGACTGTCGATCGGTTCCGTCGTTCTATCCTTCGGACATGGATTCGCTCGTCGTCGACCACCCGCTCGCTGCTTCGCTCCTGACCATCCTTCGTGACGAACGCAGCGACAACGCTGCCTTCCGGCACGCGTTGAGGCGGCTCACCCAGATGCTCGTCTACGAGGCGGTGCGCGATGCGCCCACCGAGACGTTCGACGTGAAGACGCCGGTCGCGGTGACGACGGGAGTGCGCCTGCAGCAGCCTCCGCTGCTCGTCCCGGTTCTTCGCGCCGGCCTCGGCATGGTCGAACAGGCCCACGCCCTGATTCCTCAGGCGCAGGTCGGTTTCGTCGGTCTCGCTCGTGACGAGAAGACATTCGAGCCGGTGCCCTATCTGGAGTCGCTGCCGGAGGACCTGTCGGGTCTTCCCGTCTTCGTGCTCGACCCGATGCTCGCGACCGGTGGTCGATGGTGCACACCCTCGACATCCTCGCCCAACGCGGTGCCACGGATATCACCGCGATCTGTGTGGTCGCGGCGCCGCAGGGCGTCGAGGCCCTTGCTGCCTCGGGTCATCCGGTCCGGTTGGTCACGGCGTCGGTCGACGAAGGTCTCAACGAGAACAAGTACATCGTGCCGGGTCTCGGGGATGCGGGGGACAGGCAGTTCGGACCGCGGTAAATCGCGCGTCGCCTGTTACTCGTGTGACTGGCGGTACGGATGTGACACCCGACCGCAGTCATCTCGTTATCGAAAAACAACCCGCAGGTCTCGTTCTCTTCTTACGCTCGGTGTGCTCCGTGTGAAGTCCACTGCGTAGGTACAGCCAGAGATGGGGTCGGCGGAATGGCAAAAATCTTCTCCCGCAAACTGATTCGTGGAAGCGTCAGAGCGGCTTCGGTGGGCGCGGTCGCCGTACTCGCCGCAGTGACGAGTCACGGCACGGCTGCGGCCGCTGTCGACAACTCGCGGATCCTCCCGTTGGACGGAGGGCACGCGATCGAAGTGATCCAGGCCGACACCTCGACACAGTCGGTGCCGCCGCTCGACAGCTCACCGCTGAGCGTCGAGTTCTTCCACGATGAGGTTGCGACCGTTCGGATCACGGGTCCGAACGCGGCGAACTTCGCCGGGACGGCGGTGGAGGTCGGTTTCCAGGTCGGCTACCCGGTCGCGCTGCCGGGGGCGACGGTCACCGTCATCACCCGAGCCTGTCGTGGGGCGTGGACAACAATGTGGGGTCGGTGTCTCGATCAGTCCCGATGGGACCACGCTCGATCTCGGCTTCGACTCGGGTGGTTCGCTCAGCGGCGACATCATCCCGTCCCAGGAGATCGAGATCCCGCTCGAGCCGGGCGGCATCACGTCCGTCCCGATCGTCGAGGGCTTCGAGTTCGACGGCAGCTCGACGACCATCCGGATCGCCGGCGTGCACGGTTCGGTCTCGGGAGCCATCGGACCGGTGATGATCCGGCCGTACCTCAAGGCCGTCACCGCCGACCGGAACACCGTCGTCACCTACGGTGTGCCGCAGCAGGTCTGATCGAATCGCATCCTGACCCGGTCGGATCCGGCCGGGTCAGGGGCTCTCGTCACCGAGCGAGCGAACCGCGCAGGGCGTCGAGTGTCGCCTCCGCGGTCGGGCGGTCTCGCTCCGTGACCACCTCCAGATAGACCTTGAGCTTCGGCTCGGTGCCCGACGGACGCACCACCACGCGTACCGCCGGCCCGTCCGGGGCGCCGCGCGACTTTCGAAGACGAGAGCATCGGTGCTCATCCGTGGACTCCCGGCGAGATCGGTCGCAGTCACCGCCAGAGCCGCGAGGGTCGTCGGCGGCTCCGCACGCAACCGCGTCATCACGCGCCGATGCACTGCAGGTCGTCGACGCGGATCGACACCTGATCGCCGATGTGGATACCGAGTTCGCGATGCAGGTCGTCGAGTGCGTCGAGCAGGGTCCGGCCGGACTGCTTCAGGTCGGCCGCGTAGTCGGCGACGACCACGGCGGTCGCGATGCCGTCCTTGTCGCGCACAGCGTCCGGATCAACACAGTGTCCGATCGCTTCCTCGTACGCGTATACGAGGCCGTCGCCGGCGCGGGCGAGCCATTTGAAACCCGTGAGTGTCTGCGCATATCGCGCACCACGTGCGGCCGCGAGCCGTCCCAGCATGGTCGACGAGACGATGGTGGTCGCGACCAGCGAACCGGGCGCGACGACGCGAGGATCCGTCGCCGAGCAGGACCCCGGTCTCGTCGCCGCGCAACATCGTCCACCCTGCGGCCG
>LATQ01000492.1 GCA_001017865.1 Rhodococcus sp. IITR03 | reverse complement strand
CACCCCGAACACCACCCAGCCGTTGGCGAAGTCGATCCCAGCGCCGGCTAAGACCGGCGAGCGCAGCGCGTCGCGCAGGCGCATGACGGGCACGCCGTCCCCGCTGTCGGGACGGGCGAGCTCCGACGACCGCAGGCTGATCCCCACGACCGAGGCCGCCACGAGCAGCGCCACGGCGTAGATGAGAAAGGGTGCGCGCAGCCCCAGTCCGATCAGGCACCACCGAAGAGCGGGCCGAGGATGTTGCCCATGAGGAAGCTGGTCGCGTACAGACCGGAGACGCGCCCGCGGCGTCGGGGGGTGCGATCCGCACGAGCAGGCCGAGCGCCGACACCGTGAACATCGTCGACCCGATGCCGCCGAGGGCACGGAAGACGAGCAGCTGCCAGTAGCTCGCCGCGAATGCACATGCGCCCGTCGACAGGGCGACGATGAGCAGGCCCGTGATGTAGACGGGCCGCTCCCCCAGCTTCTGCACCAGCGACCCGCTCGCGGGCGCGAAGAGCAGTCGCATCGCGGCGAACGACGACACGACGACCGTCGCCGCCGTCACACCGACGTCGAAGCTGCGCGCGAATTGGGGCAGCGCGGGAGCGACGAGACCGAAGCCGAGCGCGATCACGAAAC
The DNA here is from genome assembly GCA_001017865.1 of Rhodococcus sp. IITR03. The sequence goes on along the minus strand of LATQ01000492.1, from coordinate 2,177 downwards.
TCGCGACGACCAGAACCCAGATTTCCCGCGGCAACGCCGCGTCACGTGTCCGCATGATGCCCACGATGTTAGCGAGGCGCACGACCTCGCCCGGCCGCACGGTAGGCGAGCAGGCTCAGGACAGGACGGACGAGACGAGTTCGCGTGCCGCCTGCTGGACCTCGGCGAGATGGTCGGGGCCGCGGAACGATTCGGCGTAGATCTTGTAGACGTCCTCGGTTCCGGAGGGGCGGGCGGCGAACCACGCGTTCTCGGTGGTGACCTTGAGACCACCGATCGCAGCACCGTTGCCGGGGGCCGCGGTGAGCGTCGCGGTGATCGGTTCGCCGGCGAGTTCGTGGCGCCGACCTGCTCGGGCGACAGCTTCGACAGCACCGCCTTCTGCTCGCGCGTCGCCGGCGCGTCCACGCGCGCGTAGGCGGGGTCGCGTACCGGTCGACGAGTTCGGCGTAGTAGCGGGACGGGCTCTTCTCCGTCACCGCGGTGATCTCCGCCGCGAGCAGGGCGAGGACGATGCCGTCCTTGTCGGTGGTCCACACCGAGCCGTCGCGCCGAAGGAAGGACGCACCGGCGCTCTCCTCCCCGCCGAAGCCCAGCGAACCGTCGCTCAGGCCGGGGACGAACCATTTGAAGCCGACCGGCACCTCGAGCAAGTCGCGGCCGAGGCCGGCGGCGACCCGGTCGATCATCGACGAACTCACGAGCGTCTTGCCCACCTTGCTCGATTCCGCCCAGCCGGGGCGGTTGCGGAACAGGTAGTCGATCGCGACGGCGAGATAGTGGTTCGGGTTGAGCAGACCGGCGTCGGGGGTGACGATGCCGTGCCGGTCGGCGTCGGCGTCGTTTCCGGTCGCGAGGTCGTAGGCCTCGCGGTTGCCGATCAGCGACGCATGGCGTTCGGCGACGAGCAGTCCATGCGAATCTTCCCGTCGGTGTCGAGCGTCATGAACCGCCAGGTGGCGTCGACGAGCGGATTGACGACGGTGAGGTCGAGGGCGTGCCGTTCGGCGATCTCGCCCCAGTAGTCGACGCTCGCACCACCCATCGGGTCGGCGCCGATCCGTACCCCGGCAGCGCGGACGACGTCGAGATCGACGATGTTCGGCAGATCGTCGATGTAGGCGGCGAGGAAGTCGTGTCGTCCGGCGGACGCGAGGGCCGAGGAGAGCGGCACCCGCTTCACCCCGTCGAGTCCGGCGGCGAGCAGTTCGTTGGCGCGGGCGGCGATGACCGACGTCGCGTCGCTGTCGGCCGGACCACCCGACGGCGGGTTGTACTTGAAGCCACCGTCGCGCGGAGGATTGTGCGAGGGGGTGACGACGATCCCGTCGGCGCGGGCACCGGAGCCGGAATTGTGCTGCAGGATCGCGTGACTGACGGCCGGGGTCGGGGTGTAGCGGTCGCGGGAGTCGACGACCACCTCGACGGCCGTTCGCGACGAGCACTTCGAGCGCGCTCGCCCCAGGCCGGTTCGGACAGGGCGTGCGTGTCGCGGCCGAGGAACAGCGGGCCCGAAGTGCCTGCTGGGCGCGATATTCGACGATCGCCTGAGTGGTCGCGAGGATGTGGCTTCGTTGAACGCACCGTCGAGGCTCGAGCCGCGATGACCGGACGTGCCGAAAGCCACCTGCTGCGAGGCGTTCTCGGGATCCGGTTGCACGGTGTAGTAGGCGGTGACAAGGTGTGCGAGATCTTCGAGATCCGCCGCGGTGGCCGGCTGTCCCGCTCGTTCGTGCGCCATGTGCTCTCCTCGTCGATGGTGGTGTTCTCATCTTGCCGCCGATCCGCGGCACGCGCGGGATGAGTACCCCGATCCGCGCGTCGATACGGATAACGGACGAAAAGGTCATCACGGTCGTGGGACCAAAGTTTCTGACTCGAAAGTAGTATTGGTACCTCACAATTAGGTGAGCTAACTTCAGTGAACGAAATGAAGACGATGCCGGGGAGGACATTCCTTCGTTTCGCTCTCGCTGTTTCGGCGCCGTCTCCGACGTCTCCGGGACCGACAGCGACCGTGCCCGTCGTCGAGAACACTCACACCCTGAGTCTCGACGGCGGGCACTGCCGTTTCCAGGACACTGCCGATCAGGCTCACCCGAACAACAAGAAACCCGGGTAGGTGATCGATGGTCGATCTCCTACCGGGTCGATGGTGGAGCTGCGGAGACGGTCGC
>LATQ01000241.1 GCA_001017865.1 Rhodococcus sp. IITR03 | reverse complement strand
TTGAGGGGAGCCCGGGGGACCGTGGGGGCCGGCTCCGGTTCGAGTGACGGCACCGAGGTGTCGGGCGCCGCCTCGTCCTGCGTCCCGGTGGTGGCGGGGACCTGCGTGGAGGTCGTGGAGGTTTCCGCCGTCGTCTGCGGCCGGTAGGTGGTGCGGGTCTCGCTGCGATCGGTGACCGTCGACTGCTCGTCCGAGACCGCCGGGACGGTTTCCGCCGCGGTCGATGTGTCGGTGGGGGTCGTGGACCGGGGTTCCGCTGCCGGTTGCGCCGGCGGCTCCTGTATCTCCTGCTGCGTGGCGGTGGGCTGCGGATCGCGACCGGAATCCTGCAGCAGGTCGACACCCAGGGCGATCGCCGCCGCGACGACGACGGCACCACCCGCGAGCAGGAGACGTCGACGGTTCCGTGGCTGCGCGGGCGCCTCGGTCTCCTGCCGGATGTCGGCGGTAGCGAAGCTCTCGGTCGGCGCGTCCGGCGCGACCAACTGCGGGGCGAACTGTGCCGTCTCGGTGAGTTCCGTCGGTGCGGCGAACTCCGCTGTTTCGGCGACCTTCGCGGTGTCCGGGCGGGCGAGGAGTGCCGCACCTTCCGCTGCCACGAGTTCGGGCTGCGAGGGCACGATCACCGGAATGTCGAGCCACGACTCCATCACGGCGGTGACCAGCGGAATATTTGCTCCGCCCCCGATGAGCACCGCCGCGTCGGGAGTGCGTCCCGAACGGCGGATGACGTCGAGGGTGAGGCGGGCGGACGCCTTCACGGGGCCGTCGATGAGCGAATCGAAGCTGTCCTGCGAGAGCAGCAGCAGACCGCCCTCACCGGGCATGCACACTGCGTCCTTCGACGACAGTTGCTCCTTCGCGTCGCGGCACCGGGCCGTGAGCGCCCGTTGCGCCGCCATGTCGGTCGGCTCGGCGAAACGCTGCAGGTCGACGTGGTGGTCGTAGATCAGCCGGTCGACGAGGTCACCGCTGATCCGGTCCGAGCGCGCCGTGCTCAGTGCGATGCGGGTGCCCCGGTCGACGACGGTGACGGTGAGGCCCGAACTGCGAGATCGTAGAACACGAGCGTCTCGTGGTCGCCGAGATCTCCTGTGGTCTCCAGCATTTCGAGCGCCGCGGTCACTTCCGGGACGAGCCGGAAGTTGTCGATGTCCAGTCGGCTCATCGCGCCCTGGACGAAATCGGCCTGCGTCTCGTTCTGATAGGCGACGCCGATGGCGCGCACCTGCTCGATCTCGTCGGTCTCGGCGAGCATCGTCTCGATGGACTCCGCGGCCAGTTCGGCCGGCCGGTCGAGCAGGGCGGGCATCGAGCGGGAGCGGAAGATCGGGCTGTCCACGCTCCCGGTGTCACGTCGCGCAAAGCGCACCGCGCTGGCACCGACCGAGACACCGAGAACTGTAGTCATGACGCCGACTATAACGGTTCGGTCACGGTCTGCACGCCGGAGGCGGGCGGGACTCGGATGACGGCGTGTCTCCGAACGGCCGCCGAGGACGTTGGCGAGGCCGCTCGCATGTTCGCCGTCGGCGGCGAAATCCTTGCTGTACAGTCGGCTTCGCGATCGTGGGCAGGATTTTCCGGACGTCCCGATCCCCACCGGTTTCCGAGGAGGTTCGGCGGATGAGCGAGCAGAGAGTGCGGATCGAGATCGACGAGTTCGGTGTCGCAACCGTGACCTTGGACCGCGCCGAGAAGCACAACGCGCTCGACCCGGCGATGTTCGATGCGATCGTCGACGCCACCGAGCAGCTCGCGACCGACCGCACGGTCCGCGCCGTCGTGCTCCACGGCGCCGGTAAGAGCTTCTGCTCCGGACTCGACATCACCGGTCTCGGCAACCGCGACGGCAGTGGCCCGTCGACGATCTGCTCGCCGAGCGACGGCACATCGCCAACCACGCCCAGCGCGTGGCCTACGGCTGGTCCCGCGTCCCGGCCCGGTGATCGCCGCGATCACGGGCAACTGCTTCGGCGGCGGCCTGCAGATCGCCCTCGGCACCGACATCCGCTTCGCGACGCCCGACGCGCGGCTGTCGATCATGGAGGTCAAGTGGGGCCTCGTCCCCGACATGGGGATCACACAGAGCCTGCCGCGACTCGTCGGCCTCGACGTGGCGAAAGAACTCACCTTCACCGGGCGCATCCTCACCGGCGCCGAGGCCGCCGCACTGGGCCTTGTCACCCACGTCTCGGACGATCCGCTCGCCGCAGCGCAGGAGCTGGCCCACGAGATCGCCGGCAAGTCGCCGCACGCCGTGCAGGCGGCCAAGCGCCTGTACGAGGAGACGTGGACGGGCTCGGATGCGGAGTCCGCGCTGATGCTCGAGAGCACGCTGCAGGTCGAGTTGATGGGGTCGCCCAATCAGATCGAGGCGGTCACGGCGGGAATGACCGAGCGTGCTCCCGCCTTCGCCGATCCGGACTGACCGGGCTCAGGTCTCCACGGCGGTACCGCAGATCCCGCACTGCTCCGACTGTCGGCGGCCCCACCGCGCGACCGGCACGAAGAACAATGTGAACTGCTTGGACTCCCGGACGCGGAGCCACTGCGTGGTGTTGTGGCAGCGCGGACACGTCCGGTCCTGCCCCGGACCGAGGTTCTGTCGCTTGGTGCCGAAGCCGAAGAGAAGGAACATCGTCCGAGCATAGAGCGACGACGCGTGGTCCTTCAGTGCATGACCGGAAGGATCGCCGCGTCGGAGCGACCCGACGCGGCCTCGACGAAGGTGAGCGGATCGGGCACCGCGGCGAGGATGTTCCGTGTCCGTTCGAGCGCCATCGTCTCGGGTCGTGGTCCGCCGACCGCGTCGATCACGTCGAGCCAGTGGATCGTGGTCTCCAGGATCGCCATGTCGAGGAAGGCGCCGAGCGCGACCGACTCCAGGAACGGGTGCGCGATCACGGAGGCACGGCTCAATCCGGGGATCCGGTCGAAGGCGGCGGGGAACTCGGATTCGAAGCGGGTCGCGACGGCGGCGCGCTCGACATCGGCTGCCAGTCGGCGCACCGTCTCGGCCATCCGCTCGTGCCTCGGTTCGGCTTCGACCGGATCGGCGTTGAGGATCCGGAGCATCTCCGCGGCGCTGGTCACCTTCGCCTCACCGTCCGCCGGTGGCGCGGTGAGCATCTCGATCATCACGTCCGGTGTGATGTGCACGTAGACGTCCCGGACCGTCCAGCCCGGTAGCCGGGTCTCGGTCGTCCACTGCTCGTCGGACAGTTCGGCGGCGCGAGAACCCCACATGCGCCACAGCCGGATCATCAGCGCGCGATCCTGTTCGAAAACCGCCACAACAACCCCCTCCGTCGACGTGCGGCGATTCCGACCGTATCGCCACGTCCACCTGCTCCGCCGGACGTTCGCCGACAGGAAAGGGCAGCGCCCTGCTACTGCGACGGTATTCCGGTTCGGGGAGTCACCGCTGCTTCTTCTTGCGTCGCGGAGCTTCCTGTCGCTTCTCCGCCACGTCGTCGAAGAACCCGAGGACCTTCTCGGCCGCGGAGTCGAGGGCACCGCGGGTCTTGTGCTCGGCGGCGCTCTCCACGGCCTTCCCGCCGACGTCGCCGACGATCTCGGGCACACCTTTCGGCTGGGTCTGCGAGATCTCGAGTCTGTCCACGGCCTGGGCGAACCGCAGATAGGTGTCGACGCTCGCGACCACGATGCGGGCGTCGATGGTCACGAGTTCGATGCCGACGAGGGAGACCCGCACGAACGCGTCGATGACGAGCCCCTTGTCCAGGATGGTGTCGATGACGTCGGCCAACCCGGACGAATTCGGGCGGGCCATCGTCCCGCCACCCCCGCCGCCGGCGGGTTCGATCGAAGTCATGGTGCTGCTCCTCGTGCGTGAACGGAATCGGCGCACAGCGATTCCGGATCACACGAGTGGATCCGGGCGAGGAGGACGAGCTCTCCGGGCGACGCGGGCGTCACTTCTCCATCATGACGCCTTCCCGGCGGCACGACCAGGACCACGAAGACATCATGGTTGCAGGAGAAGGACTGTCGGTGGGGGCTCTGCTGGTCGCGGTGACCGTGATCGCCGTCTCCGTCGTGATCGACCGGGTGCGCCTCTCGACGACCCCGCGATCGTCCCCCACTCGAGGGGAGTAACGCGGTGGATCGGAGGAGGGTCAGAACAATCGCGGAGTTGCGTGAGATCCGTCCCGGGCTTCGCAGATACGGGCGTGCCAGCGGTCGACGAGCCACATCTCGACCATCTCCGGACGCGTGGCGATCAACGACGCCACATGTTGAGGAGTTCGACGTACCGGAGATAGCGCCGCAGCGTGAAGTCCGCGACCGACGGATCCTCGAGCCATCCTTCGTGGACGAGCGTCGACACCGCATGCTGATCGAGAAGTTGCGCCGGGCCCGCCTCGGTCCGCACCTCGACCGCCCACAGATAGGTCGCCAGCAGTGGTACGCCGACCCCGGGGGTATCCGGCCATCCGGACCAGGTCTGCCGCGCGGTGTCGGGCAGGGACTTGGTCTTCGCGCAGTAGTCGAGGACTCCCTTGATCTTGGTGAACCGGTCCCGGCCCTTCGGGGCGTGTGCGTCCCGGACATCCGGAAAACGTCGAGCGCCACGTCGTCGCGCATGCGCGCTGCGCCACGCCGCGCACAGGAACAACAGGCCCAGGCCCGCGTGGTCGGCTCGATCAGTTCACTGTCCGAGCGGAGGTCGTTGCGTTGGACGATCGCGTCGCCGTCATCGATGATCCGTCCGTCGAGATTCCGTCCCCGGAGGCGGATCTCGTGCCCGGCGCGCTCGAGGTGGCTGTTCCACCACTTCAGATCGACGGTGACGCCTTCGTCGAGCACCTGCAGGTCGAACGAACGCGCTCGGCACCACTCCGAGCATGCTTGCGGAGGCTCGAACCCCTGGTCGTACGGATGCATTCTGTGGACATTGCCACGAGTGTCCGGCGATTCCGGGGCAGGACACGCGCGTGGGGCCGACCTGTTCGCCACCTGTAACAGCAGAGGAGCCTCCACGACCGCCCGAGGAAATCGATGGACCGGAACCACGCGGCGATGAGAGCGTGAATCGCATGAGTCCGTTCGACGTCACCGATGCCCTTTCGCTCGCCGCCAGGCACGGCCTGCACCTGTCGGCCGACGACGTCACGGTGAACGAGGCGGGACTCGACTACCGCGTCGTTCTCGCGTCCGACGACACCGGCCGACGGTGGGTCCTGCGCATCCCACGCAGGTCCGACGTGTCGGCGAAGACGGCCGACGAACTGCGCATCCTCGATCTGGTCGGACCCGTCCTCGCCGAGGACGGCATCGCGGTGCCACGCTGGGAGATCCACGAGCCCGACCTCATCGCCTACCGTGCTCTTCCGGGCGCGCCGGGACTGACCCTGAACGATGCCGGTGAACCCGTCTGGCACATGGACCCCGCCGACCCTCGCTATGCCCGGCGGCTGGGACGTCTTCTGGCACGCCTGCACTCGATCGACGCGGAACGAGCAGATGCGGTCGGTGTGGAAGTACGCTCACCCGACCGGACACGCCGGGCCTGGCGGGACGACATCACACGGGTGCACGACGCCTTCACCGTCGCGCCCGCCCTCGCCGGCGCGTGGGCGGAGTGGCTCGACGACGACAGCTGCTGGCCCGACCACACGGTCATGACACATGGCGAGATCTATCCCGCACATGTCCTGCTCGACGAGGACGGTGCCGTCACCGGTGTCCTGGACTGGACGACGGCACGCGTGGACGACCCCGCGCGCGATTTCGTGATCCAGTACGGGGCGGCGGGGGAGGAGATGCTCCGGGTCACCCTCGCTGCCTATGTCGATGCAGGCGGACGTGTTCACGACGGTCTGGCGGCACAGGTCGAGCATCTCTGGAACGCGGCCCCGGTCGGGTACGCATTGTTCGCCCTGATCACCGAGAAGGAATCCGACCTGGCCACGGCAGCAGCGATGCTCGATCCACAGGATCGACCGTGCTCACGGTGATTGCGCTGCGCGAGCCAAAGCGACTGTTGCTGCGCGTAATTCGTCGGCGGAGTCGAGCGGCGACAGATAACCGGCGCGCGTCATGGCTCGCCCACGCGGCGTGGTGACATCGAGGTCGAGGCCGTATCGGTCGGCTCCGACACAGGTTGCCGCTGTCGCATCCGGGAATCCGCCGAGCTTGCGGGCCATCGTCAGCAATGCGTCGGCGTGATCGTCGTTGAGATGGGCGATCGCAGGAGCGGCCGACGGGGTCACAGGATCCGGCAAGGCTTCGGCATAGTCCTCGGCGGTGGCCGAATCCATCCGTCCGTACCCACCGACCCAGCGCACGCGCTGAACCCGAAGAACCCAGAGCGTGAAGTCGCTGAAATCGATGTAGACGCGGGCCGCGGGGACAGCGGCCAGGTGTGCTTCGCGCGCGGCGGCCAGCTCCTCACCTTCGGGACGCTCGACGTACCCGGCGAGGGTGATGCGGGTACCGGCGAGCGGGTCCGACTGCGGGTCGGGTGCCACGACCGCGATGCTTGCGCGTGGATCGCGCGCAAGATTGCGGCCGTGCTCTGCCATGTGCGACACGCACAACACCGGTGAGCCTCCGACCAGTCCGTACGTCACGAAGGAGGCCCAGGGATCCCCTTCCTTCGTGAGGGTCGCGAGAGTGCCGGTGTTCGTCGACGCCGCGACCGTCCGCGCTTCCTCGGCGGCAGACGGTCGTGTCGCGTTGACGACTTCCGTCAATGGCGGCGGCACGGTGGGAGCGTCGCCGGGGTCTCCGTGATCCGAGTTCGTCATTCACGAGACGCTACCGGCGCGCCGGGTTCCGGGTGAGCCGTCACGGATGGAGCAGCGGGGCCGCGGTCGAGCGGCCACCGGAGGACGGGTGCATCGAGTGCACGAGTTGTCCTGCAGCAGTGTCGTGTAGGCGGTAGCGTCCGTGCGCATGAAGCGCTCCGTGCAGGGTGTACTCGCGGCGATGGTCTGTGCTGTAACGGTGGCGGTGCCGGGTGGGCCCATGCCACCCCGAGTGAGGGAATCTCAGGGGTCACCTGGGTGGACATCGAGGTGCCTCCGGGACTGCTGCCGTTCGTACCCGACGGCGTGCACGCCGTCGCCCGGGAGATCACCATCGAACCGGGCGGTAGCACCGGTTGGCACTATCACGATGGCCCCGTGCTCGGCCTCGTGCGGGCCGGCACGTTGACGCATCCGGAAGGGGACTGCAAGCCTGTCGTGTTCGAGACCGGCGATTTCATCAACGAACCCTCGGGTCGGGACCACCTGCACGTGGGCCGGAATCTCGGTACGGAACCGGTGATCCTCGACGTGGTGTACCTCGTGCCGATCGGGTCGCCGCTGTTCGAGGATGTTCCGGCGCCCGCCTGCGATTGATGCCGCCGCGGTCACGAGCTCCCGTCGGTGATCGAAAAATGTGAAATTTTCCATCGCGACGTGGACGTGCGACTTCGCCTCGGGCCCGCGGTCGTCTCCCTCGAGCGACGATCGACGAACCTCGATTCCCGACGGAACGGTCGTCCGCGCCGAGGTCATCTGCTGGGTGTCGGCGTTCGACCCGCCATCGGACAGCCGAAGGGATCGAAGACGAGTTCGACAACGGAATCGACTGTGACAGCAGTCTTTCCGCTGATCGCGGGGCCTGTTTTCGACGGCGATGCTGCGCACCGGGCGAACCCGCATCACGACAGGTCGACGGATCATCTAATCGGTGGCGTGCCGGACTGCGGCGTTCTCGGTCGCGACCGGACATGGGGTCGACGGTACGGCGCCCGGCGGGCGGTCGACGCCTGTCGGCGGAGTTCGAGTTACCGGCGAGTAAATATCGTTCTCGAGTTCTCGCACGTAGCCTGATACCCGATGCAATCCCGCACGCGGAGCATTTCGTGAGGCGGACCGAACTGACGTAGGGAGTCGAGACAAGAATGAGCGCCGACAAACAGTCGACCATTATCTATACGTTGACCGACGAGGCGCCGTTGCTTGCGACCTACGCCTTCCTGCCAATCGTGCGTACCTTCGCCGGGGCTGCGGGCATCGAGGTCGAGACCAGCGACATCTCGGTGCCTGCGCGGATCCTGGCCGAGTTCCCCGAGCACCTCACGGAAGAGCAGCGCGTCCCGGACAACCTGGCCGAGCTCGGTCGTCTGACGCAGCTGCCCGAGACCAACATCATCAAACTGCCCAACATCAGTGCGTCGGTGCCGCAGCTCCTGGCTGCCATCAAGGAACTGCAGAGCAAGGGCTACCAGGTCCCGGATTTCCCGGACGCCCCGAAGACGGACGAAGAGCGTGCCATCCGGGAGCGCTACGGCAAGATTCTCGGCAGCGCGGTCAACCCGGTCCTGCGTGAGGGCAACTCCGATCGGCGCGCGCCCCGCGCGGTGAAGGAGTACGCCCGTAAGCACCCGCACAGCATGGGCGAGTGGTCGATGGCCTCACGCAGCCACGTCGCGCACATGCGGCACGGCGACTTCTACCACGGTGAGAAGTCGATGACGCTGGACCGGGCGCGCAAGGTCCGGATGGAGCTGGTGACCACGGGTGGCGAGACGATCGTCCTCAAGCCCGAAGTGGAGCTGGGTGAGGGCGACATCATGGACAGCATGTTCATGAGCAAGAAGGCGTTGCTCGAGTTCTACGAGGAGCAGATGGAGGATGCGCGCAAGACGGGCGTGATGTTCTCCCTCCACGTCAAGGCGACGATGATGAAGGTCTCGCACCCCATCGTCTTCGGCCACGCGGTGAAGACCTTTTACAAGGACGCCTTCGCCAAGCATCAGAAGCTGTTCGACGAACTGGGCGTCAACGTCAACAACGGTCTCGGCGACCTGTACGACAAGATCGAGGCGCTGCCCAGCACACAGCGGGACGAAATCAAGCAGGACCTGCACAACTGCCACGAGCATCGTCCCGAGTTGGCCATGGTCGATTCCGCCCGCGGCATCTCGAACTTCCATTCCCCCAGCGATGTCATAGTGGACGCCTCGATGCCCGCAATGATTCGTTCGGGCGGCAAGATGTACGGCGCCGACGGACGACCGAAGGACGTCAAGGCGGTCATGCCGGAGTCGACCTTCGCGCGCATCTACCAGGAGATCATCAACTTCTGTAAGACCAACGGCGCGTTCGACCCGACGACCATGGGTACCGTTCCCAACGTCGGGCTCATGGCGCAGAAGGCCGAGGAGTACGGCTCGCACGACAAGACCTTCGAGGTTCCGGAGGAGGGCGAGGCCAACTTCGTCGATGTCGAGACCGGTGAGGTGCTGCTCACCCAGCACGTCGAGGCGGGTGACATCTGGCGCATGTGCACCGTCAAGGACGCGCCGATCCGCGACTGGGTCAAGCTCGCGGTCACCCGGGCACGCAACTCCGGCATGCCGGTCCTGTTCTGGCTCGACCCGTACCGCCCCCACGAGAACGAGTTGATCAAGAAGGTCGAGCTGTACCTGCAGGATCACGACACCGAGGGTCTCGACATCCACATCATGTCGCAGGTGCGCTCGATGCGGTACACGCTGGAGCGGCTGATCCGCGGTATGGACACCATCGCCGCGACCGGCAACATCCTGCGTGACTACCTCACCGACCTGTTCCCGATCCTCGAACTCGGTACGAGCGCCAAGATGCTGTCGATCGTGCCGCTGATGGCGGGCGGCGGCCTGTACGAGACGGGTGCCGGCGGGTCGGCGCCCAAGCACGTCAAGCAGTTGGTGGAGGAGAACCACCTGCGCTGGGATTCGCTCGGTGAGTTCCTGGCGTTGGCCGTAAGCCTGGAGGACCTCGGCATCAAGACCGGCAACGAGCGCGCCAAGATCGTGGCGAACGCGCTCGATGCAGCGACCGGCAAGCTGCTGGAGACGAACAAGAGCCCGTCCCGCAAGGTCGGCGAGCTCGACAACCGGGGCAGCCAGTTCTACCTCGCGATGTACTGGCACAGGAACTTGCCGGGCAGACCGAGGATCCGGAACTCGCAGAACAGTTCGCCCCGCTGGCCGAAGCGCTGGCCAGGGACGAGGAGACGATCGTGCGGGAGCTGAACGAGGTGCAGGCGCGCCGGTCGACATCGGTGGCTACTACCGGCCGGACAAGGACAAGACCGTGGCCGTGATGCGGCCGAGCCGGACCTTGACCACCGCGCTGACGGCAGTCGACCCCGAGGCCGGAAACGCACCGTGACAGGTAGATCTGCATCCTTGTAGGTGAGCCGCCGCTTCTCGACCAGTGTGACCGCGGGTCATCGAGCAGGCTCGAGAATGCATGGGACAGAGAGTGAACCGGACCGGCTCCGAACGGAGGGCCGGTCCGGTTGCTCACGTAGTACGCGGACGGCGACCGTCCCGGAATCGGACGCGACACGGCGCCACATCTACCTTTGTCGTCGACACCTGGCTATATTCTTGCCGCAGGCCGAGGGCGAGGAGTCGAATGTCCGGATTGTCTCGTCGTCAGTTCGTGAGTCGGACGGTCGCGTTGGCTGCGCTGTGGGGAGTCGCTCCTGCTCTGCTCGGCGGTCGCGTGGCAGCTGCTCGGACTCCGACCGGGAGTGTGTCTTCAACGCTGACCGGAACGATCCTCCGCGCTGCGGGCGACAGACATTCCTATCGGACATTGAGGGCAGGCCCGGGGGAGGAGCATCTTCCGCGCTTGGACATTCTGCGCAGAGCGCCGGCCGAGACCCGGGTGCAATCCCGGCGGTCGATTCTCTACCTCGGTCACTTGTCGGATATGCATGTCATCGATGCGCAGTCACCGGCGCGAATCGAACCGATGATCGTCCAGGACCATGCGACGTGGGGTTCCGCCTTCCACCCTCAGGACCCTCTGACCGTCCACGTGACAGCTGCGATGGTCAAGTCGTTCGCCGACAACGCCATCAGTCCGGTCACGGGTGCACCACTCGGTGCTGCGACCGTCACCGGAGACAGTGCCGACATGCATTCGCACCTCGAATTACGATGGTACATCGATGTTCTCGACGGAGTTCCGGTCACGCCCAACAGTGGTTCGCCGAAGGCATTCGAGGGCGTTCAAGCCTGGCCGGACGCGCAATGGGCGTATCGGCCGGATGATCCGTCGGGAGGGCCGTTCGGCAAATACGGATTTCCGAGGCTCCCAAACTCTTGCGCGACGCGATCTCCGAGCCCGTCGAATCGGTCGGTCTGCCGGTGCCGTGGTACGCGGTGTACGGCAACCACGACACGCTCCTCCTGGGAACGTTCGATTTGTCTTCGCAACTGCGTTCGCTTGCAGTCGGATCCGAGAAGTCGTACACACTGCAGGCGACCGCGACGTCCGCACTCGCCGGATATGCCTCGACGGGAAGTCCTCTGCAGCGAATGGTCGACGCGCTCGGCGTACAAACCGGAAATCGGTCCGGCTTCCGGCGCGTCACAGCGGATCCGAGGCGCTATCTGTTCGAGCAGCGTGAGTTCATGGCCGAACACTTCGATACTGCCGCTGTGCCCGGCCCGATCGGACACGGTTTCACCCAGCACAATCTGGATTCGGGTGAAACCTGGTGGTCGACGGATATGACGCCACATGTTCGGGCATTCGGACTCGACACCTGCAACGCGGTCGCCGGGGCCGACGGCGCCGTTCCCGAAGAGCAATTCGACTGGCTCCGAAAACAACTGGATCTTGCACAGGCGGAGAAGAAACTCGTTCTGATTCTCACTCACCACAACAGTCTGACCCTGGAGAACCGCGCTCGACGTCCAGGGATGAGCATGAAGCTGTACGGGGCGGCGGAGTTCGTCGATCTACTGTTGAAGTATCCGATGGTCATCGGGTGGCTGAACGGACATACTCATCAGAACCAGATCCTGGCGCATCGAGCAGGCGATCATGGATTCTGGGAGATCACCACCGCATCGTGCATCGATTTTCCGCAGCAACAGCAGACTGTCGAGATTGTGGACAACCGCGATGGAACGTTGTCGTTGTTCACCACCGTCCTGGACCATGCGTCTCCGATCACGCCCGGCACCTCCGGAAGCTACCTCGATCTTGCGTCGCAGAGCCGCGAGCTGGCGGCCAACGACTGGGCCGAGAATCCCTTGATGAGGAGAGGGTCTGCCTTGGATCGCAACACCGAACTTCTCCTGCCTGCACCATTCGACATGGAAACCGTCACCGACGCGTCACTCGAACAGCAACACCTCGCCGAGCACGCCCGCCTGCTCGCCTACGAACAGCGGTCACCACGGTGAGGTGGCTCGTCGCGGGAGTTGCTCTGGCGCTGGCCTCAGCGGATGCACGCAGATCGATGCCCTCGCGCCCGTCGGCGGGGCCGGAATCGCGACATGCGTTACGCGACCAACGAAGTACTGCTCGAAAAGCGTATCGACATCCTCGTCGCGCCGGTGTGTTCCGGGGAAGGGCTCGAACTGCGATGCATCGGCGAGACGATGAACAACAAGACCATCACGGCCACATCGACATCCGACGACGAGAGCACATTCGAGTTGGTCGTCGGCACCGAGACCGTCTACGCAGGAGACGTCGAAACCGTCCTCGAGCGCAACGGAACGGTCGGTGCACCGTGAGAACTCTGCCTCGTGGGCTTCTCGCGTACGGACCCATCGTAGTAATCGGAGCGGTGGTTCAAGCCCTAACGGTGATCGGTGATCCGGTTCCCACGATGTCGTGGGGGTTCTCTGCCCGAGTACTGGTCTCGATGTCGGTGTCGACCCTCACGGTCTGGCTGTTGATGAGCCTGGCCGTACGTCCGAAGGCCCGATTCTCTCCGGTTGTTGCTCGCAGTGACTGTCGCCGTCCTCTGCGGAATCGTCGCGGGCATTCTCGATCCGATTCTGGCTCTCCTCGTCGCCTGATTTCCCTGCCGGTGCTGTCGGCAGCGGCCACCGGATCGGTGAAGGCGGTCATCCCGACGATCACGTTCGCCCGATTCGGGTCTTCCTGGGATTGATCTGGGCGGTTCTATTGATGATCGTGAACGTGGTCGCGGCACTGTTTCTCGGGTTCTTCGTCACGGGGCCGGTCGCCGCTGGGATCACGTGGCTCCTCTTCGGAGTCAGCGCAGCAATTCTGACGACGCACTGGGCGTCACTTCACCGACGTGCACACTCGTCATAGCGCTCGGCCGAAGTGCATCAGTGACCGGAACTCGCTCTCGGTAAGCTTGCTCGACCGGATCCGACTCCTCATGTCCTCGGGCAGATCGACATCACATCTCAGGGATCGCTCCGCTGCGATCGGCCGAGGAATCCTCTGTCGAGTCGAGCCGGTCGATCGTGTCGAGCGCCTCGTCCAGCCAGGTCAGCCACGTCTCCTCCAGGAGGATGCCGAGGCGGAGCACGAGATGCTGCAGGGTGCTCCGCGCGTCGCCCCGAGCATCGGCGAAGTCGCGTTGCTCGATGGTGCGATATTGCTCGAGCATCGCCGCGCGGTATGCGCGTTGATGTTCCAACGCGGGACGCGCGGAGTCGGGATCGTCGAGCGCCGCGGCCGCGCGTAGGCGCACGGAGACACCGGAGCGCACTACGTCCGGATCCTCGATCTCGGAGATCCAGCCGCGCAGCAGTCGGCGACCATCGGGTGTGATGGTGAAACGTCGGGGCTGACCGCGACCGGGTTTTCCGTCCGTCGGGACTTCGCGGATCAGGTCGCCCGCCCGCATCCGGTCCAGTTCGCGGTAGATCTGCTGGTGGGTCGCGGGCCAGAAGTACCCGATCGACCGGTCGAAGCGCCGCGCCAGTTCCAGACCGGTGCTGTCGCGCTCGACCAGTGCGGTGAGGATGGCGAACCTGAGAGACACCGCGTCAGCCTAGGTCACGCTATCCGGCGTCGATCATGGCGACTCGGCGTCGTTCGAGGGACGTCCACGCCTGCTCGTATTCGTCGCGGAGTCGTTGGACGAGCTCGCGGGCGGGGACGACGGACTCGATCGCGCCGAGGCCCTGGCCGGCGCCCAGATGTCGCGCCAGGCCTTGGCGTCGGTGTTGCCGCCGGACCCGAAGTTCATGGCGGACGGATCGGACTCGGGGAGGTCGTCGGGGTCGAGTCCGGCGGCGACGATGCTTCCTCGCAGGTAGTTGCCGTGCACGCCGGTGAACAGGTTGCTGTAGACGATGTCCTTGGCGGTGCTGTCGACGATCATGTTCTTGTAGTCGTCGGCGCTGCGAGCTCCTCGGTGGCGAGGAAGGCCGTGCCGGCGTATGCGAGGTCGGCGCCGGCGGCCTGGGCAGCGAGGATCGAGCGGCCGTGGGCGATGGAGCCGGACAGCAGCAGGGGGCCGTCGAACCACCGGCGGATCTCTTGGAGCAATGCGAACGGTGACTGCGTCCCGGCGTGGCCGCCTGCGCCTGCGGCGACGGCGACGATGCCGTCCGCGCCCTTGTCGATCGCCTTGTGCGCGAACTCGTTCGAGATCACGTCGTGGAGGACGATGCCGCCGTAGGAGTGAACAGCCTCGTTGACCTCCTCGCGGGCACCGAGCGAGGTGATCACAATGGGGACCCGATGCTCGACGATCACCTCGAGGTCCTGCTCGAGTCGCTCGTTGGAGCGGTGCACGATCTGATTGACGGCGAACGGCGCGACGTACTCCTCGGGGTGGCGCGCCGCGTAGTCGGCGTTGCTCTCGGTGATCTGCTGCAGCCAGTCGACGAGCATCGACTGGGGACGGGCGTTGAGTGCCGGGAACGACCCGACGACTCCGGCCTGGCACTGGGCGGACACCAGTTCCGGTCCCGACGCGATGAACATCGGGGAAGCGACCAGGGGCACGCTCAGCGGGCCGGACAGGATCGGTGGCAGCGTCATGGTGTGTTCCTTCTTCGTCTCCGAACGGTCCCTCTGCCGTCAGACTATGTGCAACAAGGTGCAAAAAACAATGGGTCGACGTAACCTAGCTTGGAACAGAGGATTTTCGGGGATCACAGCTGAGTGCACCCAGTGGCACTACGGGCGTCAGCGGGTGATCTCGCTCAGTGTGCAACGAGGGGCACCGCTCGGTGCGTATTGAGCGTGATCGCTCAGTGCGCGGACCCGATCGTCGGCGTGCACTGGGCGTCCTCGTCGTGGTCGACCCGCTGCCCGGACCGGCTCAGCAGCACGGCGAGCATGCACCGGTGGATGTTCTCCGCCTGCTGCTGTGCCGCGGACGTGCCCAGCAGGACCCCGAGGTCCGGCACCAGGTTGATCGCGGCGTACATGAGGAAGCGGGCATCCGCCGCGGACAGGCCGTCGCAGATCGCCTGCAGATAGGACGACCACTGCTCCACATTGGCGCGCTGTCGTAGTCGCAGATCGGCGCGCGAGGCATCCGGAACGTTGACGAGCTCGGCGAAGTACACCGACATCAGTTCCCGTTGGGAGAACGACAGGTCGACGTAGATCGAGACCAGTGACCGCAGCGCGTCCTCCGGATCGGACGCTGCGGCCGTCCCGGAGGCCACGGCCGTCTCGAGTCGGTCGGCCGCTCGGTGGAAAGCCGCGGCGAGGATGTCGGCCTTCGAAACGAAATAACGGTAGATCCCGGAGGCGGGGAGGCCGACCGTGGCAGCGATGTCCTCGACCGCGACCTCGTTGTAGCCCCGTTGGTGGAACAGCACGATCGCCGAGCGCAACAGGTTCTCCCGCATGTTGTCCTGGCCCGGACGATCCGCGGCGGCGGCACGCTCGGGTGCGGCGGGAGCTGGGGAGAAGCAGGTCTCGGCGAGTGCGGTGCACGCATCGAGCAAGAGTTGTTCCATGTACCGCGGCGGCAGCGTCAGATTGTGCACGGTGATGCTGCCGATGGTGCTGAGCATCGCCGCGACGAGCACGAACGCGTCCTCATCGGACAGATCCGGCCGGATCCGTTGCAGTGTGCGACGGATGCGGGCGTTGACCGCCCACGAGCGTTCCCGGATGGCGGGCCGGTCCTCCTCGCGGAGATACCTGCGTTCCCATCGGTAGATCCCGGCCGACCGACGCTGCTCGACCGTCACCGCGACGATGGCGGACACCTGGCACGGAGGGTCTCGCGTGGATCGCGCGCGGGATCGTCGTGCACGGAATCGAGAGCGCCCTCGAGCGAATCGATCAGCATGAGCGCCGAATTCAGGAACAGTGCGTACTTCCCCGGAAAGTGCCGGTACAACGCGGACTTGGTGACACCGACTTCTGTCGCGATGTCCTCGACGCTCACACCGTGGTAGCCGCGCTCGGCGAAGGCGACGGCGGCTGCGGCGGCGATCCGCGCACGACGATCCTTCGGGCGGGTTCGTCGTCCGGTGTCGGGGGACGTCTTGCCGACCACGCGTGTTCGCCTCACTGATTCTGGATGTCGTTCACGGAGGATCGGTGTCGCTCCGTCGGGGGAATTCTCGACCCATTCTGCGAGCAGAGTACACACCGGCGGGGCATCGATCCATCCGAGCGGCCGGTTCGTTGTTGCCATCAGGCTCTCCGAACGATGCCCGCGCGGCGTCGGCGGGCTCTCCGGAGTCCTTCGGAATGAACGTTCACAAATTTCGGACGCTCCTGATAACCTCCCGGCGGTCGTGCCGGCGGACCGGTTCGATCGATCCTGATCCGGCCCGGACCGGGACCGTCGTTCTCCGCTCGTTCTTCCATCCATCGAGGAGGCTCTGCCATGCTTGCCATCGCCCGCAGGATCCTGTCCTACGAGATGACCGTCGCCGAGTTCATCGGACTCGTCATCCTCGTCGCTATCCCGTACGGCCTGGTCGGGGTGATCTGGACCCTCACCCACACCTCGCATCTCGGTGCCATGGACGGGGTGGATCTGGTGATCTCGTTCCTCGGATCGATCGTGTGCTGGCCGGTCCTCGTCTTCTCCGATGTGTGCATGACGTGAGCGTCGGAATGGTTGTTCACTTAGCTCTTGTCCGGCATGGGAGGGGTGTGGCACACTTCACGCGCTCGGACCGTGACGTGCTCCGCCGGCCGGACAGTTCCACTCGGCGCCGACGGGCGGTTTCCGGCGCCGACATCCAGGGGGTTCGAAGAAGGGAACCGGTAGATGACCTACGAGTTGCCGAACTCGCGTGGTCCCATCAGGGACGTCGCGACGGAAGGTGGCTATCTCATCGGCTTCGCCGTCCAATCGCTCGTGGTCCTCGCGGCCGCGGTGCTCAGACGTCGACTTTCGTTGCACGAGACGGTCACTCAGACACTCTTCATCGGGAGGGTCTGTACCGGGCCGTCCCTGCTGCTCATGGTCCCGGTGGGGGTGTTCATCGCGGTGTCCGTCGGCGAACTCGCCGGCCGCATCGGAGCCGGCGGCTACTCGGGCGCCGTCGTCGCGTTCATCATCGTCGGTCAGGCCTCGGCCCTGGTCTGCGCGCTCATGCTCGCCGGCGTCGCAGGCTCCGCCATTTGCACCGACCTCGGGTCCCGCAAGATCCGCGAGGAGATCGACGCGATGGAGGTGATGGGTCTCGACATCCTCGAGCGCCTCGTCGCCCCCCGCCTCGTCGGAGCGGTCATCGTCTCGTTGGCGCTGTGCTCGATGGTCACGGTCGGTGGTGTCGCCGCATGCTGGCTGTATCACATCTACGTGCAGCATCTGCCCGCCGGCACGTTCATGGCGACCTTCGCCGAGTACGGCCGCCCGGCAGACTTCGTCATGGCTCTCGTGAAGTCCGCGGTTTTCGGGTTGCTCGCGGCACTGGTCGCCACGTTCAAAGGGCTGCACACCAAGGGCGGTCCGCGCGGGGTGGCCGACGCGGTGAACGAAGCCGTCGTCATCGCCTTCGCGCTCGTCTTCATCGTCAACACGGTTCTGTCGGCGCTGTACACGGTGATCGTCCCGGCAGTAGGTGAGTTCCGATGAGCACCGATGTCCGATTACAGGCCACACGGCTGGCGCAACCGATCCGGCAGACCGGCGACAACCTGGCCACGCTCGGGATGCACGTCACCTTCTACTGCCGCACCGTGGCGTCGATTCCCTACGCACTCAGCAGATTCCGCAAGCACGTCATCGCGCAGATCAGCGAGGTCAGCTTCGGTACCCAGTCACTGCTCTCCGGCGGCGGCACGATCGGCATCGTCTTCGCGATGTCGCTCGCCGCAGCCATGATGCTCGGCGTCGAGACCCAGCGCGGCCTCGAACTCGTCGGGATGACCACGATGTCGGGCATGCTCTCCGCGGTGGCCAACACCCGCGAGCTGGCGCCGGTCGTCGTCGCCATCGCCCTGTCGGCGAAGGTGGGCGTCGGCTTCACCGCCCAGATCGGCGCGATGCGCATCTCCGACGAGATCGACGCGCTCGACTCGATGGCCATCAAGTCGATCCCGTTCCTGGCCGCCACCCGCACCATCGCCGCGATGGTTTGTGTCATCCCGATCTACATGATCGGGCTGCTTGCCAGCTACCTGTCCACCCGGCTGGTCGTGGTGGTGTTCAACGGCGCGTCCGCGGGCACCTACGACTACTTCTTCCACCTCGTGCTCACTCCGCAGGACCTGCTGTACTCGGGCATCAAGGCCATGGTCTTCGCGATGGTCGTCAGCCTGGTGCACTGCGCCTACGGCTACTACGCCTCGGGCGGTCCCGCCGGCGTCGGTGCCGCCGCGGGCCGGGCGCTGCGCACGGCGATCCTGTCCATCGGTGTGCTCGACGTGCTGCTGACCTTCGCGCTGTGGGGACTGGTTCCCGAAATTCCTGGTATGGGGGTGTGATTCGTGGACCGACCCAGTTCACGCGAACGACTGAGTTACCTGGTCCGCGGTGCCGTGGCGTTCACCGTGGCCGTCGGGGTCGCGGCCGTGATGGTGCTGCGTGGCACCGGTGCGCTCGATCGGACCGAGACGTCTTCGTCGAGGTGCCCTCGGCCGTCGGCCTCGTCAACGCCGGAGCGCCGGTCCCATGTCGGCGTCGACATCGGTCGGATCGCCTCGATCGAGCCGGCGCCACCGAATCGCGGGTGACGACTCGCGATCGACGTCGGCGCCTCCCGCACGATCCCGTCCGACGTCCTGGTGCGCGTGGTGCCCCGCACCTTCTTCGGCGACATCTACGTCGAGCTGGTGACCGATACCGACGAAGAGAATGCTGCGCGCCGCAGTTCCGCGCGCACTGAGGCGGTCGCACTCGCCGACGTCGACTCGATCGCCGTCGACACCGGCCCCGAGGCCGTCGCGATGTACGACGTGTTCACCCGCATGTCGAGTGTGCTCGAGCAGATGCAGCCGCAGGAGATGGCCAAGGCCCTCGATGCGCTCGGGCGAGCCCTGGACGGCAACGGTGAGACCATCGGACGCACCATCGACCGGCTCGCCGTGACCACCGGCCAGCTCACTCCGTCGCTGAACGGGTTCATCGACGCGACACCGCAATTCGTCACGGTCATGGAATCGCTCCAGGCCGCGACCCCGGACATGATAGGCATGCTCTCCGCCGCGACCGAGGTCTCCCGGGCCATCGTCGAACACCGCGGCGACCTGGCCGACACGATGGGAGCGGCGACCCTGCTCGCCGCCTCCGTCGACGGATTCACCGGCCCCAGACTGGACACGATGATCACGGTCACCGACTCGGTCGGCACGATCCTTGCGACCACCGGCGCCGACCCGGACGGCCTCTATGCCACCCTCGCGAACGCGGAGACCTTCGGCGCCGCCGGGACCCGGGTCTTCGGCAGTGGCCGGTTCGACATCACCGCCGTCCCGACCTTTGCCGGCCCGCTGCCCTACACCGCCGCGGATTGCCCGAGCTACGGGTCTCTGACCGGCGCGAACTGCAACAGCCCCGGTAACGGCTCCTACAGTGCCGCCAAGCCGGTGATCAACGCGGCCGCCGAGGCCGGCCCCCTGCAACTTCTCGAGCAGCAATTGCGCGGCGAGCCGCTGCGGCGCCGGCGGAACAGAGCACGGCGGAGCC
>LATQ01000489.1 GCA_001017865.1 Rhodococcus sp. IITR03 | reverse complement strand
CCACCGGGCGACCGAGCGGCGACAGTCGCGGCTGCAACCACCCGTAGGCGGTACGCGCCGCGCGACGCAGGGCCGGCGGGCGGATGTAACGCAGGCCTTCCCGCAGTGCGGTGGGCAGCGGGGACGGCAGGGTGTCCATCCCGCCCACGGCCAGGACGACGGCTCCGGCGTGCGGGATCGCGGCCCACACCCGCGGGTCCTGGGTCATGGCCCACCACGCGTCGCGTGTGGTCCACCCGATCCGGGCGACGAGTTCGACGTCCCAGCCGAGTTCGGCCGCGACCAGATTGGGCCAGATCTGCGGATGGTCGGCGGGCAGGCCGCCCTTCGGGCCGTAGTAGCTCAGCGAGTCGCCGATCACCAGCAGGACCGGGCGCCGCGGGGCGGCGTCGGTCTCGATCGGCGTCGGTTCAGAGGACGTCATCGGGCGCCACCATGGCCGACGCGTTCCACACGTCCAGGCGCCAGGACGGCACCTCTCCGTATCCGCTGAGCTGCACCCAGCCGGTGTTCCCGAGACCGCCGAGGACGGACCACCGGTCGACCGGCAGGTCGAGCAGGGCCGCGGTGAGCGCGGCGATCAGGCCCCCGTGCGCGACCAGCACGATGCCGATCGTTCCAGTCCTCGTACTTGTCGAGCAGTTCGCCGATGACGGCGATGCTGCGCCGCGCCACGTCGACGCGGTTCTCACCTCCCGGGGGTGTCCAGGTCGCGCCTCGGCGCGCCACGCGCTGCGCGCGCCCGGGGCCACGGCGTCGACCTCGGTGTGGTCAGGCCCTGCCATTCGTCGCGATGCGTCTCGCGCAGAGCCCGTGTCGATCGCGACCGGCAGACCGATGCGGTCACCGAGCGCGGTCGCGGTGTCGTAGGCGCGGCGCAGATCGGACGAGACGACGGCGCTTCCGGATCGAACCGGGCGATCACGTCGCGACGGCGAGCGCCTGCCGGCGGCCGAGTTCGGACAGATCGGTGTCGAGCTGCCCCTGCATCCGCCGTGTGGCGTTGTACTCGGTCTGGCCGTGGCGCAGCAGCACCAGCTGCCGCACCCGCGGGCTCTGCGAACCCTCCTCCGGACGACTCACACGTCCTCCGGCGAGTCGGCGGCGTCGATCGCCGAACGGGGGCCACCCACACCGTCGACCTCGATGGTCGGGCAGTCCTTCCACAGGCGGTCGAGGGCGTAGAAGTTGCGCTCGTCCTCGTGCTGGATGTGCACCACGACGTCGACGTAGTCGAGCAGCGTCCACCGTCCCTCGCGGGTGCCCTCGCGGCGGACGGGCTTGTGGCCGGCCTCGCGCAGCTTCTCCTCGACGTTGTCGACGATGGCGTTGACCTGACGCTCGTTGGGTGCGGACGCGATGACGAAGCAGTCGGTGATCACCAGCTGCTCGGACACGTCGAGCACCACGACGTCGGTGGCGAGTTTCTCGTCGGCGGCCAGGGCTGCGATTCGGGCCATCTCCGTGGCTTCTGCCGTTGCGCTCACTGCGTGCTCTTTCTCTCGATGGTGCCGGGGGTGTTTCCGTCGAACACCGGGACGGGATCTCCGTCGAGGTGCGTATTCGTGCGGTAGAGCCGGCGTTTGCTGATGTACTGCACCACTCCGTCGGGCACCAGGTACCAGACCGGCCGTTCTCGCGAGCCCTCCTGCGGCAGTCCGTGGAGGAGATCGCCAGTGCGGGGATCTCGACCAGGCTCACCGCCTCGGCCGGGAGTTCGTCCAGATGCGGTGCCAGATGTTCGGCGTGCAGGTCGTATCCGGGCCGGGACACCCCGACGAAGCGGGCGAGGTCGAACAGGGTCTGCCAGTCCTGCCAGGACAGGATCGATCCCAGGCGTCCGCGCCGGTGATGAAGTACAGCTCCGCGTCGGGATACTGCTTGCTGAGATCTCGCAGCGTGTCGACGGTGTAGGTGGGTTTGCGTCGATCGATGTCGACACGGCTGACGGAGAACCGCGGGTTGGATGCGGTCGCGATCACCGTCATCAGGTAGCGGTCCTCGGCGGGGCTGACGTCGCGTCCGGTCTTCTGCCAGGGTTGCCCGGTGGGCACGAAGATCACTTCGTCCAGGTCGAAGCTCGCGGCGACCTCGCTGGCCGCCACGAGGTGTCCGTGGTGGATCGGGTCGAACGTTCCACCCATGACGCCCAGGCGGCGCCTGGGGGCCGAGGGCCGATCCGTTGGCTGATGCACGGTTGTCCAGCTTACGGGTTCACACGGGGAGCAGACTCGCCACCACCGTTGCGAGCTGCTGCGCCGACCGGCACTCGTGCATCGTGACGACCTCGCTGTAGACCCTGGCGGCCGAATCCCCCGAACCCCATTGTCCCTTCGGCTCGGGATTGAGCCAGTGCGCGTGCCGTGCGACGGACACGAGATGTTCGAGGACCTCGAGGTTCGGATTGCGGTAGTTCGTGCGGCCGTCGCCGAGGATCAGCAGCGAGCTACGGCTGGTGAGGGCATGCGCATGGTTATCCGCGAAGCTGCCGAGGGCGTGTCCGTAGTCGGAGTGACCGTCGTAGGTGATCAGCTCCGCTTCCTTCAGCATCCGCGACATGGACTCGCCCAGATCGGACCCTGCGGCGAAATAGTGGGTGACCTCGTCGGCGGTGTCGATGAACGCGAACACGCGCACTCGGGAGAACTGCTCGCGCAGGGCGTGCACGAGCAGCAGCGTGAAGTGCGAGAAGCCGGCGACGGAACCGGAGACGTCGCAGAGCACGACGAGCTCGGGACGCGCCGGACGGGGCTTGCGGTTGACCAGGTCGATGGGCACGCCACCGGTCGACATGGACTTGCGCAGTGTCGGCGCAGTCGATGGCGCCGGGCAA
>LATQ01000235.1 GCA_001017865.1 Rhodococcus sp. IITR03 | reverse complement strand
CGCAACGACGCGGGGTACGCGGCTGCGCGAGGCGCAGCTCGAGAAGCAGCGTCGCCGGGCCGAAGCGGCGCGCTCCCTCGCCGCCGGAGGTGTGCGCGAACGGAAACTGAGCGAACCGGAAGCGAGGTGCTGTTGAGCTTGCTCGACGCCGCACTGTCGGCCCGGGTGCCCGTGAGCGGCCGGGTGCGCAGCGACGATGCCTCCTCCGGTACGCAGAACGGCGTCAAGCTCACCCTCCGACCGAGCGGCGAGTCGACGGTGGTGCACACCGCGCGCGGCGCCTGTATCTCGACGGTCTGTCGGTGGAGGTGCGATGAGGCGCGTTCGATCCCGTCCGTCGAGCTGGATTCGTATCAGCGCGCCGCACGACTGGTGCTCACCCACCATCTCGTCACCGCGACCTTCCCCGATCGGTCGGCGCTGGCGACGGTGCGCCGCTGGGCCACCGAACTGCGCGAGGATCTGCTCGCCACCTTCGGATACCGGCTCGAGGTCACCGAGACCACCGCGCGGCTGTTCACCGTCGCCGATCGCCTCGACGCGGGGGCGGGTACGTCGACGCACACCGGCCGGCCGTTCGACCGGCGCCGTTATGCCTATCTCGCCTTGGCGATCGCCGCGCTCGGTCGCGCGCCGGGCAGATCACGCTGTCCGAACTCGCCGAGCACGTCGCGTCCGAGGCGAGCCGGGTGGACGGCGTCGAGCTCGATACCGAACGTGCCGCCGATCGCGATGCCTTCGTCGATGCCGTGACCTGGCTCGGCGTGCGTGGCGCGATCACCCTCGCCGACGGTGATGCGGGCAGGTGGGCGAGCGATCCCGACAGCGGTGAGGCGCTCTACGACGTCGACCGCGCGGTCGTGCACGCTCTGTTCCGGCCGCCACGGGCGTTGCAGCATCTCGAATCGGTGCGTGGTCTGCTCGGCAATGCCGGTGCCCCGCATTCGGATACGGCGGAGGTGCGGCGGCGGGTACGACGCGCGCTGGTGCAGCGTCCCGTGGTGTACGCCGACGATCTCGACGACGACGAAGCGCTGCAGTTGGCGTTGCCGCGCACCACCGACGAGGTGGAGTTGCTCACCGGCCTGGTGTGTGAGCGTCGCGCCGAAGGTGTTGCACTGGTGGACACCTCGGGACGGTTGTCGGACGTGCGGTTCCCGAACACGGGGACGGTCGCGCAGGTCGCCCTGTTGCTGGCCGGGGAGATGTGCGATCGCATCCTCGATCCCGACGCCCCCTCCCCTCCACGGATGCCGGTGCCCGCGGAGACGCAGGACGTCCTCGTCGCGGCGGTCGATTCCGCGATCCCGAGGTCGACGGTGTTCACCCCGCTCGCGGCGTCCGACAACCCGATCCCCGACGAGCAGGAGAAGGACGACGACACTCGTGCGCCACTGGAGCATCCATTGCTCGAGGATTCGTGGTTGGCGGGCACGGTCGGTCGTCTCGTCGACATCTACGGCCGGACCTTCGCCGCGCAGTGGCAGGCCGACCCGGCGGGACTGGCCGAGGCCGCGGTGGACATGCTCGACGGGCTGCGCCTGGTGGCCCGGGTTCCGGCGGGGTGCTCGTCCTGCCCGCGATCGCCCGCTTCCGCGGCGTGACGGTCAGTGTGCGCGAACGAGATCCGGAGATCGACTTGTTCCCCGCCACCACCCCACCGACAGTTCCTGCCCCCGATACGACCCCGACGGAGATCTCATGAGCAGCGCCCGATTCCGCCCCACGCGTGCCGGGATCATCAATCTGTGGGACTACCGCGACCAGGAGTTCTCGTTCGCCGACGGACGATTGGTGCTGCGCGGACCGAACGGGTCGGGCAAGACCAAGGCGCTCGAGGTGCTGTTCCCGTTCGTGCTCGACGGCCGGATCGAACCGCGACGTCTGAACCCGTTCGCCGGCGAGGAGCGCACCATGCGCTCGAACCTGCTGTACCGAGGGCAGGACAGCGCCCACTCGTACGTGTGGATGGAGTTCTGCCGCGGCCGCGCCGACGACCCGGAGGCCGTCACCGTCGGCATCGGGATGCGTGCCACCCGCGGAAACGACAAGGTCACCCGCTGGCATTTCGTCGTCGACGGCCGTGTGGGAGTGGACTTCTCGTTGCTCGACGACGAGGACCGGCCGCTCACTCGCAAGCAACTGGTCGATCAGATCGGGGCCGACGCGATCGTCGATCGTCCCGTCGACTACCGGGCGGCGATCGACGCGCGCATGTTCGGTCTGGGCGCGCAACGCTACGACCAGCTGATCAACCTGATCCTCACGCTGCGCCGCCCCCAGCTCGCCAAGAACCTCGACCCGAAGGGCCTGTCGCAGGCGCTGACCGACGGCCTTCGCCCCCTCGACGACGATCTCATCGTCGAGGCCGCCCGCTCGTTCTCCGCGATCGAGGAGGTCGAGCGCACCCTCGAATCCCTCGCGGCCGCCGACGATGCGGCGCAACAGTTCGTCAAGGTGTATTCGAAGTACCTCCGTCAGCAGGCCCGCACCGCCGTCGACAAGGTCGCCACCCGTCTCGGGTGGTGGACACCACGGTCCGGTCGCTGCGTGAGGCGACCGAGGCCCGCACCGAAGCCGCCGCCGCGCGCACCACCTCCGAGGAACAGCTCTTGGTCGCCGAACGCGACCACGAACAGGCACGCACCACCCTCGAGGCATTGCACCGCTCGAGCGCCTACGAGGCAAACAGCAGCTCGACGACCTCGCGTCGGCGGTGAAGAACCTCGAGCGCACCACCGCCGCGCAGGCCGAGCAGGCGAACCGCGCCCAGACCGTCGTGGCCGACCGGCTCCGCGACCACGACAGTGCCGCGACGCGCTGGAGACGGC
>LATQ01000488.1 GCA_001017865.1 Rhodococcus sp. IITR03 | reverse complement strand
GAAACGCCGAGCGACGTCGGCGAGATCGCGAGAGCGCGTCCGGCCGAGTCCGAGGACCTCCGACACCGTCGCTGCCTGACCTGCGACCCGCAGCGACTAGGCTCGTTCCCCGACACGAGCGCGACCGCACCGGCGTCGCGCCGCCGAACGACGGGTGAGGACGCAATGAGTGACCGCGACGAACTGGCAGCACTGGTACGCGAGCTGGCGGTGGTACACGGCCGCGTGACCCTGTCGTCCGGTAAGGAAGCCGACTACTACGTCGACCTGCGCCGCGCGACCCTGCACCACAAGGCCGGCCCGCTCATCGGCAAGCTCCTGCGCGAACTCGTCTCCGACTGGGACTTCGACGCCGTCGGAGGCCTGACCATGGGTGCCGACCCCGTCGCTCTCGCCGTCATGCACGCCCCCGGCCGGCCCATCGACGCCTTCGTCGTCCGCAAGGCCGCCAAGGCCCACGGCATGCAGCGGCAGATCGAGGGACCGGACGTCACCGGCAAGCGTGTGCTCGTCGTCGAGGACACCACCACCACCGGCAACTCGCCCCTCACCGCCGTCAAGGCGCTGCGCGAGGCCGGCGCGATCGTCGTGGGTGTCGCGACCGTCGTCGACCGCGCGACCGGCGCCGACGAGGTCATCGCCGCCGAGGGCGTCGAGTACCGTTCCCTGCTCGGCCTCGCCGACCTGGGTCTGGACGACAAGTAGCCGCGTGGGGGCGCGGGTCCGGCAGACCGTCACGCATCTCGCCGACGGCCGGGAACTGATCTACTTCGACGACACCGAGCCGTTCGTCTCCGGTGCCGCGACCCGCGACCTCCACGACCGCCGCGACCTGCCGCCTGTTGCGGCGACCTCCGAGATGCGCCGCGACCCGCTGACGGGGGAATGGGTCACCTTCGCGGCGCACCGCATGGACCGCACCTTCCTCCCGTCGGCCGTCGACTGCCCGCTGTGTCCGAGCAGGGCCGATGCGTGCACCGAGATCCCGGCCGACGACTACGACGTCGTCGTGTTCGAGAACCGTTTCCCGTCGCTCGGGGCGCCCCATCCGACGAGGATCTCGTCGACGACGACGGTCTGTGGCCGCGACGACCGGCGACCGGCCGCTGCGAGGTCGTCGCGTTCACCCCCGACCACGACGCCCGGTTCGCCGACCTCTCCGTGTCCCGGGCGCGCACCGTCATCGATGCGCTCGCCGCCCGCGCCGCCGAGTTGTCGCAGCTGCCGGACGTCGAGCAGGTCTTCTGTTTCGAGAACCGCGGTGTGGAAATCGGTGTGACACTGCAGCATCCGCACGGACAGATCTACGCCTACCCGTTCGTCCCGCCGCGCTCGCAGGCCTTGCTCGACCGCGCCCGCGAGCATCGCCGGCGGACCGGGAGGTCGCTGCAGGGCGACATCCTCGACGCCGAACGACGCGCCGGCACCAGGCTCGTGTTCTCCGGCGACGCGTGGTCGGCCTACGTTCCCGCCGCGGCACGCTGGCCGTCAGGTGCACCTCGTCCCGCACCGCGACGTCGCCGGTCTCGCCGCCCTCGACGAGCACGAACGCGACGAACTCGCCCGCCTCCAGCGGGACCTGCTCGGCCGCGTCGACCGGTTCTTCCCCGGAGTCGACCGCGCCCCTACATCGCCGCCTGGCACCAGGCACCGGTCGGTGCACCTCATGGGGACGTGCGACTGTTCTGCCAGATCTTCTCGTTGCGCCGCGCCCCGGACAAGCTGAAATATCTCGCCGGGTCCGAATCCGCGATGGGCGCGTGGATCAGCGACACCACCCCCGAACGGATCGCCGAACGCTGCGTGAGGTGGCGCCATGACACTCGCAGCAACCGCCCGGGCACTGTTCACAGCCGAGTTCGGCACCGAACCCGAGGGCTGTTGGTGCGCCCCCGGGCGCGTCAATCTCATCGGCGAGCACGTCGACTACGCCGGGGGTCTGTGCCTGCCGATGGCGATCCCGCAGGTCACGATCGTCGCGGTGCGTCGGCGCTCCGATCACGTGCTGCGCGTGCGCAGTTCCGGTTTCGACAGCGTCGACCTCGATCTGCGCGACCGGCACGTCGACGGTTGGGCCGCCTACGTCGCAGGCGTGATCTGGACGCTCGACCCGCCGGGATTCACCGGCGCGGACATCGCGGTCGCGTCGGACGTGCCCGTCGGAGCAGGGCTCTCGTCGTCCGCAGCGCTCGAGACGTCGATCGCGGTGGCGCTCGCCGACCTGTGCGGACTGCCCCTCGACGACGACGGCCGTGACCGGCTCGCCGCGGCGTGTGTGCGCGCGGAGAACGACTACGCCGGTGCCCCCACCGGCGGACTCGACCAGCGGATCGCTCTGCACGCACGTCCCGGCCACGCGCTGCTCCTCGACTTCGCCGACGGCAGCAGCGAACACATCCGGTTCGACGCGGAAGCCGCGGGCTGACCGTCTGGTCGTCGACACCGGCACCGGACACGAGCTCGCCGACGGGCAGTACGGACAGCGCCGCCGTGAGGTCGAGGACGCCACCCGCATCCTCGGCGTGGAGAGCTTGCGCGACGCCTCCTCGGCGGACCCGATCGACGATCCCGTCCTGCGTCGGCGCGCCCGGCACGTGATCGACGAGATCGCCCGCGTTCAGGAGGCTGCGGAGTTGTTGCGGGCAGGGCAGATCCGGGATCTCGGACCGTTGCTCGACGCGTCGCACCGCTCGTTGAGCGACGACTTCGAGGTCAGCTGCCTCGAACTCGACACCGCCGTCGATGCTGCCGTCGCTGCCGGTGCGCTCGGCGCCCGGATGGTGGGTGGCGGTTTCGGCGGGTCGGCGATCGCGCTGTGTGAGGACGACCGCGTGGACTCGGTGCGGAAGGCCGTCGCCGACGCCGCTGCACGTCGCCGACCTGCCCGGC
>LATQ01000253.1 GCA_001017865.1 Rhodococcus sp. IITR03 | reverse complement strand
GAGGCGCCGGGTGCGGGGCACGGCGAGCGCGCCGGCGACGGCGATCTCCGCGACCCCCGAGGCGTAGGTGTAGGTGCGGGCATCACCCGGCAGGGCGCGCGGCACGATGCCGTCGAAGGGTTCCGGTCGCACGAAGTGCAGGATTCCGACGCCGAGAAGAAGACCTGACAGCCGGATCGCAGAGCGCTGTGCCGCTTTCGTGGACATGCGTGCCACACTAACGCGCGGCGGTACGCTGCGATCCGGTATCGGGCGCAGTCCGTTCGGTACCGCGACGACCGAGGGTGGCCGCCAGTGGAGGCCGACAGCAGGAAGGTGGGACACCGCGATGCCCGGGAGGTTGCGTGCGCGGTTCAGCCGCTCCGATCAGCTCACCGAGCGCCCCGACTTCGCGCTCGTCGGTGTGCTGCGCGTCCCCCAGGAACAGACGAGTCCCGGACTCGCGATCGCGCGTCGCATCGGCTACGCGTTCGCTGCACTGTTCCTCGCGGTCGTCGTGGTCTACCTCGATCGCGATGGATACCGCGACGCCCAGGGCGACGAACTGTCGCTGCTGGACTGCGTCTACTACGCCACGGTCTCGCTCTCGACCACCGGCTACGGCGACATCACCCCGTTCACACCCGAAGCGCGCCTGATCAACATCCTGCTGATCACCCCGCTCCGGGTGTTCTTCCTCATCGTGCTCGTCGGTACCACTCTGTCGGCACTGACCGAGAGTTCCCGGCAAGCATTCAAGATCCAGCGTTGGAGGCGCCGCGTGCGTAATCACACCGTCGTCATCGGTTACGGCACCAAGGGCCGTACCGCAGTCGACGCGATGCTCGGCGACGGGGTACCCCCGTCCGAGATCGTCGTGGTCGACACCGATCCGGTGGTTCTCGAGTCCGCGGCCGGCCAGGGCCTCGTGACGGTTCAGGGTTCGGCGACGAAGTCCGATGTGCTCAGGCTCGCCGGGGTGCAGCACGCGTCGGCGGTGATCGTCGCCGCGAACCGCGACGACACCGCGGTGCTCGTGACCCTCAGCGCCCGCGAGATCGCCCCGCGCGCGAAGATCGTCGCCGCCATCCGCGAGTCGGAGAACACCCACTGCTGCGTCAGTCCGGTGCCGACTCGGTGGTCATCTCGTCGGAGACGGCGGGGCGCCTGCTCGGCATCGCCACGACCACTCCGAACGTCGTCGAGATGATCGAGGACCTGCTCACACCGGAAGCCGGATTCGCCATCACCGAACGCGACGTCGAGCCCGGCGAGGTCGGGGGATCTCCCCGGCATCTGAAGGACATCGTCCTCGCCGTCGTCCGCGACGGGCGGATGTGGCGGATCGGTTCGCCCGAGGTCGACGCACTCGAAGCGAGCGACAAACTGCTCTACATCCGGCTGGTGGGTTCGCCGCCGGGCGCCATGCGTGGCTAGGGTGCTGATGTGACCGGTTTCGCTCTGTCGGGTACCCCGCTGCTCTCTCGTACCGTCGTCGACCGGGCGGAGGAGCTGCGTTCGGACGAGGACGCCCTGCGCGCCGGCTGGGCCGACGCGAAACTCCTGCGGGTCGATCGACGCAACCAGGTCCGCGTCTCCGACAGCGCTCTCGTGCTCGGTGAGGCGTCGGAACTCGGTCCCGAACCGGTCGAGGGCGCGATCTTCCTGGGTATCCGCGACGGACATCACGTCTGGGCGGCCCGCGTCCTGGCGCAGACGGGCACGGTGGCCGATCTGCGACGCGTCGGCGAGCGTCTCGACGATGCCGACGCCGACCTGATGGTCAGCGCGGTCGCATTGCTGAACTGGCACGACAACGCCGGCTACAGCGCGGTCGACGGCTCGCCCACCCGCCCGACGATGTCCGGCTGGTCGCGGATCAGCACCGAGACCGGGCACGAGGAGTTCCCGCGCACCGACCCGGCGATCATCTGTCTCGTGCACGACGGACACGATCGGGTCCTGCTCGCCCGGCAGCCGGTGTGGCCCGAACGGCGCTTCTCCGTTCTCGCGGGCTTCGTCGAAGCCGGTGAGTCGCTCGAATCGTGCGTGGTGCGGGAGATCCGCGAGGAAGTCGGTGTCGAGGTGCGCGACGTGCGGTATCTCGGCAGTCAGCCCTGGCCGTTCCCCCGGTCGCTCATGCTGGGATTCGCGGCGATTGCCGATCCCGAGCAGGCGCTGGACTTCCGCGACGGGAGATCACCGAGGCGCGGTGGTTCACCCGCGAGGAGTCCGTGCGGCGCTGGCGACGGGCGACTGGGCCTCCGCCGAGGACGCCCCGCTGCTGCTGCCCGGCTCGATCTCCATGCGCGCGGGATGCTCGAGGGCTGGGCCAAGGACTAGAAGGCCCGAAATCGAGGGTCCGGGCACGAGAGAGGCCGGCCGCGGCGGACGCGACCGGCCTTTCCGAACGAGCAGGAACTACAGACCCAGAGCGCGCTGGACCTCGGCGAGCGACGGGTTGGTGGCGGTGCTGCCGTCGGCGAACTTGACGGTGGGCACCACGTGGTTGCCGTTGTTGACGCTGCCGACGAACTCCGCCGCGGCCGGATCCGACTCGATGTCGATCTCGGTGTACGCGATGCCGTTCTGGTCGAGCTGGGTCTTCAGCCGCCTGCAGTAACCGCACCAGGTGGTGGAGTAGACGGTCAGGGCGGGTGCGTCGGTGGTCGTCATGTCTTGGAGAACATCACAGCCGCCGAACATGTTCCGCGACCGGGGTGAGCTGTGGTCCTCACCACAGCGGGCGGGGTCACCGGGGGCTGCGCTGTCGGCGGTCGCTGTCATGATGGAGGCCATGTGTGCGGATGTGGTGGACGGTCTCGACCCGAGCAGGCAGCAGCGGTACTCGCCCCACGCGGACCGGTCTGCGTGCTTGCCGGTGCCGGCACCGGCAAGACCCGCACC
>LATQ01000487.1 GCA_001017865.1 Rhodococcus sp. IITR03 | reverse complement strand
GCCGCGCCGCCGTGGCGGCCGGTGCCACCGCGGTGGTGTGCCACAACGACATGCTCGCCATCGGCGTGCTGCGCCGGATGCGGGAACGCGGGGTGTCCGTGCCGGAGCACGTGAGTGTGGTCGGCTTCGACAACATCTTCGGCTCCGACCTGTGCCAGCCGTCGCTCACCACGCTCGCCGAACGCACCGAGACGCCGGGGCGCGCGCCATCGAGATGCTCGCCCGGCAGGCCTACGAGCGGGTCGCGGTGGCCGACGAACTCGTACTCCCGACGCAGCTCGTCGTCCGCGAGTCCACCGGACCGGCGAGATGAGGGAGGTTGTGTGCGTGTTTCTCGACGAAAACGCACACGACCTCCCCGAAGTTCACCGGTTCGCGAGCTTGTCGGCCAGGAAGGTGAACGTCAGCGCCGACTTGAACGCCGCCTGGGCGTTGTCCGCCGCGCCGCCGTGGCCGCCCTCGATGTTCTCGTAGTACCGGACCTCGTGACCCTGCTCCTCGAGCCGCGCCACCATCTTCCGCGCATGACCGGGATGCACCCGGTCGTCGCGCGTCGACGTGGTGACGAGGATCGGCGGATAGTCGGCGTCCGGGTCGGTGTTCTGGTACGGCGAGTACTTCGACAGGAACTCCCACTCCGCGGGGTTGTCGGGGTCGCCGTACTCGGCCATCCACGACGCGCCGGCGAGCAGCAGGTGGTAGCGCTTCATGTCGAGCAGCGGCACCTGGCACACGATCGCCCGAACAGTTCGGGATAGCGGGTGAGCATCACGCCCATGAGCAGACCGCCGTTGCTGCCGCCCTGGGTGCCGAGCTGCTCGGCCGTGGTGATCCCGCGGGCGACGAGATCCTTCGCGACCGCGGCGAAGTCCTCGAAGACCTTGTGCCGGTTCTCCTTCAGGGCCTGCGTGTGCCAGGTGGTCCGTACTCGCCGCCACCGCGGATGTTCGCGATGACGTAGGTGTAGCCCTTCTCGAGCCACGCCCGCCCGACGCCGCCGCTGTAGGCCGGCACCATCGAGTTCTCGAACCCGCCGTATCCGTACAGCAGTGTGGGCGACGGAGTTCCGGTGTCGCTGCCGACCACGAAATAGGGCACCTGCGTGCCGTCGTCGGACGTCGCGAAGAACTGCTCGACGGTGATGCCTCGGCGTCGAAGAACGACGGGGCCTGCTTGATCGCCTCCACCGGGCCGCCGACCGTCCCCGACAGCAGAGTCGCGGGGATCGTGAAACCGCTGGAGTTGAGGAAGAAGTCGTCGCTGTCGAGCGGATCGACGTCGATGATCGAGGTCGACGTGGCATCGGGGATGCCGGGCAGCTCCTCGTCCGACCAACCGTCCTCGCCCGGCGTGAGCACCGCACGCGGGTCTGCACGTCGCGCAGTGTGACGACGAGCAGGTGGTTCTGCGTCCACGCGTACTGCTCGAGCGAGGTGTGCTCGTCCGGGGCGAACAGCACCGTCACCTCGCGCGACCCGGCGAGGAAGGCCGGATAGTTCGCGGCGAGCAGCGTGCCGGCGGGATGGCCGAGCCATTCGGAGCGGGTGCGCACGAGCAGGTGATCGCGGTACACGCTGACCCGCGCGTCGTCGGGAACATCCAGTTCGACGAGTTCGCCGTCCGCGGTGAGTTCGAAACGCTGCGCCCGGTAGAAGTCGATCGCGCGGTCGACGAAACTGCGCTCGTAACCGGGAGTGTTGTCGTACCAGACGGAGACGGCGACATCGGTGCGCTCACCTTCGAAGACCGTCTCGGCCGCCTCGATCGGAGTGCCGCGCCGCCATTTCTTCGCGAGTCGCGGATAACCCGAGTCGGTGAGCGACCCCTCGCCGAAATTGCTTCCCACGTAGACGGTGTCGGCGTCGATCCAGCCGATGTCCGTCTTCGCCTCGGGCAGTTCGAAACTGTCCGGGCACGAGACGAATCGTCGCTCGACGAGGTCGAACTCGCGGATCACGCTCGCATCGGCACCGCCGCGCGACAGGCTGATGAGCGCGCGGGTCTGATCGGGCCGCAGCACCTGGGCACCCGACCACACCCAGTTCTCGCCCTCCTCCTCGGCGACGGCGTCGAGGTCGACGAGGACGTCCCATTCGGGTTCGTCGCGCAGGTACTGCTCCATCGTCGTGCGACGCCACAGGCCGCGTACGTGCTCGGCATCCCGCCAGTAGTTGTAGAGGTACTCGCCCCGCCGACGCGCATAGGGGATACGGGCGTCGGTGTCGAGGATCTCGCGGATGCGGGACTCGAGGTCGGTGAAGCTCTCGGTGCGGGTGTACTCCTCGACCGTTCGGTCGTTCCGGGCACGCACCCAGTCGAGTTGTTCCTCGCCGGTGACGTCCTCGAGCCACAGGTACGGATCGGTCGTGTCGTCGCTCATGATCCATTCATACCCGCCCCGCACGTGCCTCGGGGGCAGGCAGACTGTGACCTCGTGCAGATGCATCCGTCGGACGCGCGCCGGGAATGGCTCGGCGACCGTATCCCGGGCGACCTGTTCGCCCTCTACTGTTTCGACGCCCCCGCGACTCCGCTCGCCGACGTGCTCGACGAACTGCGGTCGCGGGCCGCGGTGATGGGGGAGCTGCAGGTACGGATGGTCGAGGTACCCGCGGGTCTCGACTATCCCTACTGGGCAGCGCGCACCCCTGCAGAAGACCGGTTCGTCGTCCACGAATCCGGCAGCTACGAACAGATGCTCGACGCGCTGTCCGGTCTCGTCGCGACCCGCGTCGACGTCACCGTCTCGCCGTGGCGACTACACGTCTTCCCGCAGGTCACGGCGCTCCGCGTGGGGACGGTCCCGCCTCGTCGTCGTCCTGCAGATGTCGCACGCCTTCGCCGACGGGGTGCGCACCTCGGCGCTCGCCCGCGACCTGCTGGCGGGCACCGCGAGACTCACGACACC
>LATQ01000312.1 GCA_001017865.1 Rhodococcus sp. IITR03 | reverse complement strand
GGTCTCGGTGTCGCGGGCGGCCCCGTGGATCGACGACCCGTGGCCCGTCCTCACCGGCGCCGACGTCGTGATCGGGCACGCGGGCCAGAACACCGTCGCCGACATCGCGGCCGCCGCGCGACCGGCAGTCGTCATCGCCGAGCCCCGACCGTTCGACGAACAGCACTCCACCGCAACGGCTCTGGACAAGGCCGGACTCGCGGTGGGTCTCGACGGGTGGCCCGACCCGGACCGCTGGCCCGAACTGATCGAGCGAGCACGCGGCCTCGACCCCGTCGAATGGAAACGCTGGCAGGTGGACGGTGCCGCGGGGCGCGCGGCGGCGATTGTGGACGAACTTGCGGAGAGGTCATGACGGTCTCGGTCGTCACCGTCGCCGCGGGTCGCGGCACGCATCTGCGACGGCAACTGGACGGCGTCGCACGCAGCACCCGGACACCCGACGAGCACATCGTCGTCGCAATGGGCGATCCGGAGGTCGCGGAGGTGGTCGCCGCTGCGGGATCGTCCGCGCGGGTGGTGGAGATGGACGTCGACTCCGCGAAACTGCCGGTCGGGGAGGCGCGGAATCTGGGTGCGCGGAGAGCGTCGTCGGATCTGCTCGTCTTCCTCGACGTCGACTGCATCCCCGCTCCCGACCTGATCGAACGGTATGCCGAGGCGGCCGGCGCACCCGGCTGCGCTGCTCAACGGTCCGGTCACCTATCTGTCCGAACCGGACACCGGCGGCTACGACCTCGACCGGTTGGGCGACTCGATCGATCCGCATCCGGCACGTCCCTTCCCCTCCTCGGGTGAGATCGTGCTGGACGACAGGCACGAATTGTTCTGGTCGCTGTCGTTCGCGGCCCGGTCGCTCGTGTGGGACCGCATCGGCGGGTTCTGCACCGCCTACAGCGGATACGGCGGCGAGGACACCGATTTCGGGCAGAAGGCCGCGCGCGCCGGAGTGCCGATGGCCTGGGTCGGCGGCGCCCACGCCTTCCACCAGTACCACCCGGTATCGAACCCACCGGTCGAGCATCTCGACGACATCCTCACCAACGCCGCGCTGTTCCACCAACGTTGGGGCTGGTGGCCGATGCGGGGGTGGCTCGACGAGTTCGAGCGTCTCGGTCTCGCCGCTTTCGACACCCGGGAGCGGCGATGGGTACGCACTCGACCGTGAACTGGTATCACGGCGTGTGCTAATTTCGGCACCGTCATTACGACGACGCCAGAGGAAGCCGGTGCGATTCCGGCGCGGTCCCGCCACTGTGACCGGAGAGCGATCTCCGGGAGCCAGATACTCCCGTCGCCGTACCTCCTTGCCCGGGGCGGACTTCCCCGAGAGAGGCGTAATCGCCATGCGTGTACGCGCAGCCTTCCCGAAGCTCCTGGTCGCGCTGACCTCGGCGAGTCTTCTGCTCGCCGGGTGTTCGACGACCGCATCCGATACCGAGAACGACGCCTCGGACGGGTGTATCACCGACTTCGACCCCTCGGTCGACTATTTCCCCGACAAATCCGAGATCGTCGACGCCGAGAACTTCTCGATCACCTACGAGAAGAGCTACCAGGTTCTCACCGTGAACGAACCGTTCTCCGCGGCACCACCGGAGTCGTACGTGCTGGTCAAGTGCGGTGCACCTGCCCCGGAGCTGTCGGGCGAACTGGCCGCGGCCCAGCAGATTCAGGTGCCGATCACGAGCTTGTATTCCGGTTCGACCACCCACCTGCCACTGGTGACCGAACTCGATGCGCTCGACGTCCTCAGCGGCGTCTCGAACGGCTCCTATGTCTCCGACCCCGCCGTGATCGAACGCATCGAATCGGGCGCCGTCGCCGAGTATGCCGCGGGCGGCAACATCGACACCGAAGCCGTGGTGCTCGCTGCACCCGACGTTCTCATGACCGGCGGCACCGACGATCCCGCCTACGCCCAGCTGCGGGAGGCCGGAATCGGCGTGGTCGCCAATGCCGAGTGGCTCGAGGCATCTCCGCTGGGACGCGCAGAGTGGATCAAGGTGATGGCCGCGCTGACCGGCAAGGAGAAAGAGGCGGCACAGGTCTACGACGATATCCGGAACCGTTATCTCGATGTGGCGGCGAAAGCTCCGACGTGGAACCGGCTCCCGTTCTGCTGGGTGGGATGGCACAGGGCACGTGGTACATGTCCTCCGGCGGCAGCTTCATGGGCCGGTTGTTCAGCGACGCCGGTGCGCAGTGGCCGTGGCAGGACGTGACCACCGCCGGCTCGCTTCCCCTCGACTTCGAGGCTGTGGTCGCCGAAGCATCCGATGCGCCGACCTGGCTCGTGGTGAACAACTGGACGTCGATCGGTGACGCACTCGCCGACGACGAACGGTACCGCTCGCTGGCCGCTGTCGGCACCGGCCGGGTATGGAACGCGAACAAGGCTCTCGGCCCCAACGGGGGCAACGACTTCTACGAGCGGGGCGTTTTGCGACCCGATCTGATCCTCTCGGACCTCGTGGCAATTCTGCATCCCGACCTGTTGCCCGACCACGAGTTCACGTTCTACCAGCAGCTACCGGCATGACCGCCGTGCTCGGGGCGTCCCCTGCCGCGACCGAGTCCGCGCCCGATTCGCCGCCGGGGACCGGACGGGTCTCGCTCGTGTTCACGGCGCTGATCGTGGGACTGGCGGCGGCAACGATTCTGTCGGTGACACTGGGTTCGGTGACGGTGCCGCTCGGCGAGACCTCCGGGTCCTGTTCGGCCAGGAAGCATCGGATCCGCGCTGGGGCATGGTGGTTCGTGATCTGCGGTTACCGCGCACGATCACCGCGATTGCGGTCGGTGCGGCGCTGGGGATCGCCGGGCTGCAGATGCAGACCCTGTTCCGGAACGCTCTGGCGGACCCGTTCATCCTCGGTG
This sequence comes from Rhodococcus sp. IITR03, assembly GCA_001017865.1. Next base: position 17,215 of record LATQ01000312.1, on the reverse strand, counting down.
CCAGTTCCGGTGCGAGTCTCGGTGTGGCGATCGTCGTGGTGATCGGTGGCGGCGGGGCGAGCGGCTTCACTGCCGGACTGGCGGGTCTCGGGCGTGCGGGTGTGGTGCTCGCTGCGGCGCTCGGGGCGGCTGCGGTTCTGTTGCTGATCGTCCTGTTGTCTCGGTGGGTGCGATCGGCCGTGACCCTGTTGCTCATCGGAGTGATGCTCGGATCGGCGACCACAGCCGTCGTCTCGGTACTGCTGGTGTATTCGGACCCGCAGCGCAGCCAGCAGTTCCTGGTGTGGGGACTCGGGAGCTTCACGGCCACGACGTGGTCGGATCTGAAGTTGCTCGTCCCTGTCGTGCTCGGCGGGATCGCCGTCGCACTGCTCACCGTGCGCGCGCTCAATGCGCTGCTGCTCGGTGAGGGCTACGCCCGGTCCATGGGCATCGATATTCGCGTCGTCCGCCTCACCACCGTGGTGTCGGCCGCTCTCCTGGCCGGGGCCACCACCGCGTTCTGCGGCCCGATCGGATTTCTCGGATTGATCGTCCCGCATCTGGCCCGCATGGCCTTCGGCACCTCGGACCATCGCATACTGCTTCCCGGTGTCGCGTTGCTCGGAGCCGTACTCGCCCTCGTCTGCGGGATCGTGAGCCAGATGCCCGGTACCGACACGGTGTTCCCCCTCAACGCCGTCACCGCCATCGTCGGCGCTCCCGTCGTGATCGCCGTTCTCATCCGCAGCCGACGCGGAGCACTGGGAGCAGCACTGTGACCCGAATAGCACGGGGAGCAGCACTGTGATCCCGAGTAGCACCGTGACCCCGGGTGTGGAACTGCACGACCTCACGATCGGTTACACCCGGCGTCGGGCACTGCGACGCGGAACGGTCACCGAGGTGGCGTCCGGTCTCTCGGCAGTGGCCCGACGCGGCGAACTCACCGCCCTCGTCGGGCCGAACGGTGCAGGAAAGTCGACGTTGCTCCGGACGTTGTGCGGCCTGCAACCGGCGCTGCGCGGTCGGGTGCTCATCGACGGTGAGGACGTGGCGACGGTGAAGCCCGCCGACCTCGCCACCCGCATCTCGGTGGTGCTCACCGAGCGCATCGACCCCGGCCTGCTCACGGTGCGCGAACTGGTCGCGCTCGCCGCACACCGCACCTGCCCGCCAGCGCACGGCTGTCGCCCGAAGATCTGGCCGCGGTGGACGAGGCGCTCGAGGCGTCGGCGCGACCCGCCTCGCATCCCGGCAGTTCTCCGAACTGTCCGACGGTCAACGGCAACGTTCTCTCACCGCCCGTGCCCTGGCTCAGGATCCGTCGCTGCTCGTCCTGGACGAACCCACCTCCTTCCTCGACGTTCCGTCGCGGGTCGAACTGGTGGACGTCCTCGGCCGTCTCGCTCGTGAACAGAACTTGGCTGTGGTGATGTCCACGCACGAACTCGAACTCGCCTTGCGCGTAGCCGACAGGATGTGGCTGCTGGGCACCGACCGGACCTTGACGTGCGATACGCCGGCGGCGCTGGCCGAGTCCGGACGGATCGGGGCGGCATTCGATCGGGGGCGGATGCGGTTCGATTCGCGCACGATGGTGTTCGATCTGAAACCGGAGGACAGCAGTGTCTGACCCAGCAGTATCCGGCGCGCGCGGGGTGCTCGAGCGAATCACCGCGTGGAGCCCGTACTTCCGTGTCGGTACCGGACCGGTGGACGCGGGCTGGCGCCCGACCTCCGAACTACGAGATGCCGCGACTCGCGATGCGCTGGTCCGTGCGATGTCGGAACGCATGAACACCGCAGAGCCGCGGGTCGCGGCGTCCACCTTGTTCTTCGGTTTCGTCGCGCGACTGTGGTCGGTCGCGGTCGGTACCGTCATCACCTCCGGTCGCTGCGTTCGGCTCGATCCCGACGAGTTGCTGTGGCGCGACGATTCCGGTCTGCAGTTGCACATCGTCACCCCCGAATTCGGAAGCGACCCTGCAACGGAAGTGCTCGACACCCAGATCGAACCGCTGATCGACGCGTGGCGTGATCTCGTGGCGCCGGGCGCTCTGTGGGGCAACACCGCCTCCGCACTGACCGGTGCCCGACGAGTCATCGGCGACGAAGCCCGGCCGCTCGTCGACGCACTGCTGCAGGATCCGCGACTCGTTCACACCATCGACCGATCCACCGGTCGCCGGCGCAGTTGCTGCTTGTACTACCGGACACCGTCCGGCGGTGTGTGCAGCGACTGCGTCTTCCCCGCGCCACCCCGACACATACCGAAGGAGATTCCGTGACCGTCGTGTTCGACCCCGAGATCATCACCACCGAGGACGGTGGGCGTGAACAGCGCTGGCCGTTGCCCACCGACGAGGACAGCCTGCTGCGGCTGGTGACGTTGCTGTTCGAAAACTACTGGGACGACATGTGGTTCGGCCTGCTCATCGAGGGCTCGGCACTGGAGGTCGCGGCCCCGAACGCGCCGAGGAAGATCGGGATGTACGACGGGTACGTCACCGTCGATTTCGGCCGGTGGCATTTCCATCTGTGCATCGGCGAACACACCGCGAGCGGCCCCGAAATGGGCCGGATCCGCCGCTGTGGCCGAGCAGAGCTGTATCGCAGGATCGGCAAGGACGACACCGTCACCTCCTGGGGTCTGCGCATGTTCAACGGGCGGGACGAGCAGATGCTCACGATCATGCTGCCCACCCCGTTCCTCACCAACGCCCAGCAGCTGACCGATGAACCGGTCTGGGAACACCTCGAGGCGTGGGACCGCATCCGCGCGGAGTTTCTGGGGCTGGAACCCGATCCGCGGGACCGCACCGGCAAGGGCTTCCGTCACTCGTGACCATGTCGCACGGCAATCCTGCTACGTGTAGGACGAGGCGCGAATCCGGTGGTAACGGATGACGGGTGTCCCCCCTTCGTAGGAGACTGCGGCACGCACTCCGTATACCTGTCGGATCATCTGTTCCGTCAGCGCCTCGGCCGGAGCGCCGTGAGCAACGACCCGCCCCTTCTCGAGCACCACCACTCGATCACAGAACATCGCCGCGAGATTGAGATCGTGCAGCGCGACGTAGGTCGTCACCGGCAACGCTACGACCCGTTCGAGGATGTCGAGCTGGTGTTGGATGTCGAGGTGGTTGGTCGGTTCGTCGAGCAACAGTTCTTCGGGTTCCTGCGCCAGAGCTCGGGCGATCTGTGCGCGCTGACGTTCACCACCCGACATCGCTCGCCACAACCGGTCGGCGTGTTCGGTCATCCCGGTCACCTCGAGCGCATGTGCGATGGCGGCGTCTCCCCCGTCGTCGCGCCCGAGGACATCGGCGTGCGGAATTCTTCCCAGCCGCACGACATCCCGTACCCGGATGTCGACCTCGGTGTGTGCGTGCTGCGCGACCATTGCGACCCGGCGCGCCAGGACGCGACGTCCGAGGCTGTGGATATCGGTGCCATCGAGCGTCACCGCACCCGAGTCCGGACGATCGACTCCGGCCAGCAGGCGGAGCAACGACGACTTGCCCGAGCCGTTCGGTCCGAGAAGCCCGATCGTCTCTCCGGGTACAGGATCGATCGTCACGTCGTCGACGACGAGATGTCCGCCGCGGCTCCACCGCAGCGACTTTGCGGACAGTGTCACGGAGTACTCCTCGTACGGAAGAGGATCAGTGCGAAGGCCGGCACGCCGATCAGTGCGGTCACCACACCGACGGGAACCTCTTGCGGTGCGAAGACGGTGCGGGCGACCGCATCGACCCACACCATGAAGACCGCCCCGACGACGGCGGTGACCGGGACCAGACGGCTGTGGCGTGGACCGACCAGGAAACGGGCCGCATGGGGCAGCACCAGCCCGACGAACCCGATCGCCCCTGCTGCACTGACCAGGACGGCGGTGATCAACGCCGTCACCATGAGGAACAGCAGACGGGTACGTCCGACCGCGATCCCGAGGGTCGCGGCGGTCGACGACCCGAATGTGAAGGCGTCCAGCGACGACGCCTTCACCAGGCACACCACGATTCCGGCGGCGCAGACCGCTCCGCAGAGCACGACGTCGGTCCAGGTTGCTCCGCTCAGGGAACCGAGTAGCCAGAACAACACTCCCCGAGTGCGTTCCGCGTCGGCGGAGGAGATGACGATGAACGATGTCAGCGCCGAGAACAGTTGTGTTCCTGCCACTCCGGCCAGCACCACACGGGAGGTCCCGCCCCCTGCCCCGGTCGCCAGCAGCAGCACGAGTGCGAAGGAGACGAGTGCCCCGAGAAAGGCTCCGCCCGACAACGACACGGCACCTCCGCCGATGCCCAGCACTGCGATCATCACCGCGCCGGTCGAGGCGCCCGAGGAGATGCCGAGCACGAAGGGATCCGCCAACGGATTACGTAACAACGACTGCATGATCACGCCACACACCGCGAGTCCGGCACCGCACACCGCGGCGAGCAAGGTGCGCGGGAGACGCAGTTCCCACACGATCCCTTCCCGAATCGCGGTGACGGAACTGTCGGCCAGGCCGAGACGGTCGAAGATCACCGCGTACACGTCGACGACGGACAACTCCGCCGGGCCGATCGTGACGGTCACGGCGATCGACAGTGCGAGAACGATCAGCCCCGCGACCACCACGACACCGGCCACCGGAGCCCGGCGCCCCTTCGAGGTCGCCGGGCAGTGGACGTCACCATCAGCTGTCGAGATTCCACTCGCGCAGGGCGTCGGCGACCTTCTCGATGCCGTCGACCGTGCGGATGGACGGATTCAGGTCGGCGCCGTTGACCACGATGTACCGCCGGTTCTGCACCGCGCTCAGGCGCTGGGTGACCGGATTCGATTCCAGGAACTCGATTTTGCTGTCCAGAGCGTCCCCGGTGACGCTCCGGCGACTCAGGTCGGCCAGCACGAGTGCGGTCGGGTTGCGGTCGAGAATCGATTCCCAGCTCACCTGGGGCCACTCGTTGGTGGTGTCGTCGAAGACGTTCTTCGCTCCGACCGAATCGGTGATGATTCCCGACGACCCGCAGCAACCCGCCACATAGGGTGTCTCGATGTCGGCGAACCAGTAGGCGAGCGACACGCCGGCCGCGTTCACCTGCCCCGACACGCTTCCGTATCGCTGTTCGAGTTCGGCGACGAACTCCTCACCGCGCTCACGTACGTCGAAGATCGCGGCGAGGTCGCGGATCTCCTTGTACACCGCGCCCATGGTCAGCGGTTCGGTGCGGTTGCCGTCGGCGTTGACGCTGTTGTCGTCCTTGCCGTCGCAATCGGTGGGCGAGAGGTAGGCAGGCACCCCGAGTTGTTCGAACTGTGAAGGTTCGGCAACCCCACCGGCGCCGAGTGTGCCGCCGAAGGACGCCGAGACGAAATCCGGTTCCGTGTCGAGCACGATCTCGAAGGACGGCTTGTTGTCGGCCAGACGCGGAACCTTCGCGTTCTCGTCGGCGAGGTTCTCCCGAACGGGATCGGTCCAGGTCGCGGTGCCGACCATGCGGTCGGCGAGACCGAGCGACAGCAGGATCTCGGTGGACCCTGATTCAGGGACACCGCCCGCTGTGGTGGCGCGTCGACGGTGAGCGTCCTGCCGCAGTTCTCGATGGTGAGCGGGTACGCCGACGCGGCTGTGTCCGGCTCGGGCGGAGTCGATTGTTCGTCGTTCGACGAGCATCCCGACACGGTCAGCGCCGCCGCCATCAATGCGACGCCGACGCGCACCACCGAATACCGCCTCGTACGGGCGGTGAATATCGAATTGTTCATGTCCATCCTCGTGGGTCCTGCTTCGGCGACGCAGGTGTCCTGGCTCCCGGATCGACGCTCGCCCCCGGCCTTCCAACCCGTATGGGCCGTGACCATGCTGTTGGGGGATCACTCCTCGGTGACAGTTGCGGGACAGCCACGGATTCGCACCGTTGTTCCCTACGTCGCTACGAACAGTACAAGACCCGACGTCGTCCCGGAACCGCGCAACCGGGCGTCCGCCACCCATCGACACCGGATGAGGCACCATATCCGAATGGCATCCGGCCGAAGAACCCTCGTCGTCGCATGCGCGCCGAAGACTACCGTTTCGTGACGGTGTCGGAACTGCTCGACATGCAGTCCTCGTGAACTCCGGAGCGCGAAATGGTCATCGGTACGCGTTGTTACGCGCTCCGATGACCATTTCGCGCTCTGATCCTCAGGTGAACGGGACCCCGCCGGTGACGGCGATGGTCTCCCCGGTGATGTAGCTCGACTCCTGGGAGGCGAGGAAGACGTAGGCCGGGGCGAGTTCGGCGGGTTGGCCGGGGCGACCGAGCGGGGTGTCCTTGCCGAACTGCTCGTACGCGTCCTTCGGCATGGTCGCGGGAATGAGGGGTGTCCAGATCGGGCCGGGTGCAACCGCATTGACGCGGATGCCCTTGCCCGCCACGTCGGAGGCGAGGCCCTTGGTGAAGTCGACGATGCCGGCCTTCGTGGTTGCGTAGTCGAGCAGACCCGGCGACGGGCTCACCGCCTGGATCGAGGTGGTGTTGACGATCGTCGAACCCGGCGCCATCGCGGCGACCGCGTACTTCGACAGCCAGAACAGGGCGTAGAGGTTCGTCTTCATCACGCGGTCGAACTGCTCGGTGGAGATGTCGCCGATGCCGCCGGGTTCGAGATGCTGATAGGCGGCGTTGTTGACGAGGATGTCGATGCCGCCGAGTTCGGACACCGTCGTGTCGATCAATCGCCGGCAGAACTCCTCCACTCGGATGTCGCCGGGCATGCGCACCGCGCGGCGTCCCGCCTGCTCGACGAGTTCGGCGGTCCGCTTGCCGTCCTCGTCCTCCTCGTCGAGATAGGCCAGGACGACGTCGGCACCCTCCCGCGCGAAGGCGACCGCGACCGCCCGTCCGATACCGGAATCACCGCCGGTGATCAGGGCGCGACGACCTTCGAGTCGTCCGCTCCCCCGGTACGTCGCCTCCCCGTGGTCCGGGGCGGAGAGCAGATCGGCGGTCGCGCCGGGGTAGGCGATCTCCGGTTGCTCCTCGAGCGGTGGAACCGGGTGCTGCTCCCCCGGGTGCTGCATGCGGTACTGGTCCTGGTCCGGCATTCTCGCCTCCTCGATCGGGTTCGTAAGGGGCGGTACCCGGTGCACCGCGGCGCCACACCGGCACCGGTCCCGGGGGATGCCGGAGCATCATTGCAGGTGGACGACATGAGCGAGGTCACATCGGCCTCCGGCGCATAATGGCCACCCATGTGTCGGAACGGAGAGGTCGAGGCATGAGCGCGGACGGTACGAGCGCAGACCTGTCGGCCTATCGGAACGACTTCGCCCGGATCGAGAAGAAGGTCGCCGGGGAGTTCGACGCCGGTCGCCGCGGACGGGTCCTGGCGATCTGCGTCGTCGTCCTGACGGTGTGCATGTTGCTTCCACAGACGTCGTCGGCATGGTCGTGGACGGTCTTCGGCAGTTGGTTCGGCGACACCGCGCCCGTAGCGGTGCCGCTGCGGATCTTCGCGGTCCTGGCCTGGTGTTCGGGGTGGTGATCTCGACGCTGGCATTGTGGCTGCGACGGTGGAAGCTGGCGTCGCTCGCGATGCTCGGCTCGGGGCTGTCGTCGTTCTTCGGGCTGTTGGCGTACTGGTCGCAGGCGGGGATGATCACGAACGCACCGCATCATCCGACCGTGGCGTTGATCGCCGAATGGCTGGTGATGATCGTGATGACGTCGCAGTGGTTGCCGATCGTGCTGAGCCGGTCGCCCACGGACGTCCCGCCCCGGCCACATCCGCTGCGGACCGGTCGACGGTAGGTCAGCGCTCGACGAGCGAGCCCATCTTCTTCGCCAGGAACTCGATGCTGCGACGCGGCACGAGCCGGGCGAGCAAGTCGAGCATCATCGCGTCCTTGCCGATGCACACCCGGAAGGTGCCCTTCTCGATCGCGTCGGCGATCCTGTGTGCGGCCTCGGCGGACGAGGTGATCCTGACGGAGGCATCGGTGTTGCGTCCCGGGATCGCGGCACCGGAGTTCTCGGCGATGCCGGTGCGGACGGCGCCGGGGAACACCAGCGTCACCGCGACCTTCGTCGTGCGCAGTTCGGCGTACAGGCCCTCGGTGAGCAGCTTGACCGCCGCCTTGCTCGCGCCGTAGACCGACTGGCCCGGCACCGGCACGAAGGCACCCATGCTCGACACGTTGAGCAGGCTCGCCTCGGGACGGCTCAGCAGCTCGGGGAGGAACGCCTTGCACATATGGACGACGCCCCAGTAGTTGACGTCGAGCACCTTGTTCATCTCGTCGTACGGCAGGTCTGCGAACGGGACGAACTTCTGGATGATGCCGGCGACGTTGGCGACCCCGTCGACCCGCCCGTGTGCTGCGGTCACCTCGCCCACCAGGCTTCGACGGCGGCGCGATCGGAAACGTCGACCGTGTGGGTGGTCAGACGGTCGTCGTACGCGACCGCCAGGCACGGGTGCCGTCGAGAGCCTCGGCGCGGAGGTCGACCGCCGCGACCCGCGCCCCACGCACGAGGAGTTCGAGGACGACGTCGCGTCCGATCCCGTTGCCTCCACCGGTGACGACGAAAACCCTGTCACGGATCTGCATGCTGCCTCCTCGTGTCGTTGGGTCCAGTCAATCCGGTCCAGCGACCCGCCGCCACCCGAAGTGTGCGCGTGCACGTCTGCGGGTATCCGCCCGGACACGAGTCGGCCCAGCGTACGGAGGTAGAAGTGACGACGTCGAAGAAGAAGGACGACGAGGTGCGCAAGGACCCGCCGGGTCCGGTCGATCACGGTCGCAACGGCGGTATGGCGACCCGGGAGAACGCCCCCGAGGTGGTCGAGCGTTCGGACGACGACGAGAAGTGACCCGATCCGGACGATGTGAACGGCCACGAGGCCACCGATCGGGCCGATAGGTTGAGTACATGCAGTTCGCCGGACCGGCCGAACAGTACAACCGCTTCATGGGCCGCTACGCAGCGACGCTCGCGCCCGCCCTGGCGGACGCGGGTGGGGTGAGGGGCGGGCATCGGGTCTGCGACGTGGGATGCGGACCGGGTGGCTCACCGTGAACTGGTCGCCCGGTCGGTGCAGCGAACGTCGCAGCGATCGATCCCGCTCCCCAGTTCGCGGCGGCGTGCCGGCAGATCGCACCGGAGATCGACGTCCGCGTCGGGGTGGCCGAGAACCTGCCGTGGCCGGACGGAACGTTCGACGTCACCCTGGCATCGTTGGTTCTCGGATTCATGAACGATCCCGAACTGGGTGTGCGGGAGATGGTGCGGGTGACCCGTCCGGGCGGCACCGTCGCCGCGTGCATGTGGGACACCACGGCCGGCGGGATGACGATGCTCCGCGTCTTCTGGACCGCAGTGGGAACGGTCGAGCCCGGCACTCCGGGTGAGAGGACACTGCCCGGTACCAGCGAAGGCGACATCGCCGAGCGGTTTCGGCGGGCGGGTCTGCACGAGGTGGTCGGCGGCGCCCTGTCCGCGCGCGCCGATTACGCCGATTTCTCCGACTTCTGGGAACCCTTCACGTTCGGTGTGGGACCGGCCGGTCGGCACCTGGTCTCGATGTCCGAAAGGCACCGCGTCGCAGTGCGTGATGCCTGCCGTGCTGCTCTTCCGTCCGGACCGTTCTCGCTCGACGCCCGCGCCTGGTATGCGCGGGGAACGGTTCCGGACGAATGGAACTCACCCTCGCCGCAGTGAATAGGTGTCCATCACCCAGCCGCGGGCCTGCTTGGCCCGCGCACGGGCCTCACGGATCGCGGGAAGCACCTCGCAAGCTTGCCCGCGACGAGTTCTTCGTCGTCGGTTCCCAGATTCGCACCCCACCACATGCTCCACGTCCCGTCGAGGTCGGCGCAGGCAAGGCCGCCGTCGAGCATCACCACGATGTTCGACGCACCCTCTGCGACGTCCCGAAGCAACCGACGACCGGTCGTCACGGTGATCGGCCCGCCGATGGTGTTGAGCACGAGACGATGTCGGGCCGCGAGCAGTTGCACGCTGCTGATACCGGGAACGACGTCGTAGTCGAACCACACCCTCCCGCGTTCGAGGATGCGTTCGACGACGCGGATCGTGCTGTCGTACAGGCTCGGATCCCCCCAGACCAGGAAGCCGACCGTCTCGTCCTCCGGAACCTGTTCGAGCAGAACGGTCTCGTACGCCTCGGCGCGGGCGGCGTGCCAGTCGCGCACCTCGTCTCCGTAGCGCTCCGGGTTCCGGTCGCGGGGCGGGTCGGGCACCACGACCATCCGATAGGAGCCGGAAGTGTGACGGCGCAGGATCTCTTCGCGGACCGCCACGAGATCGTCCACGCCCCGCTTCTTGTCGGGCACAAGGAAGACGTCGACGCTCTCGAGGGCGCGCACCGCCGCCACCGTGAGATCGTCCGGTCCCCCGGGGCCGATCCCGATGAGCCGAACCCTCACCCCCGGTCCTCGAGATCGCCCTCGACGTCGAGATAGGCCTGCTGCAGTCTGTTCATCGTCTCGGGATCCGGTTCGGACCACAGCCCGCGATCGGCCGCCTCGGTGAGCCGTTCGACGATCCCGCGCAGCGCCCACGGATTCGCTTCGCGGAGGAACTGCTGGTTCTCCGGGTCGAGCGCATAGTTCTGTGCGAGCGACTCGTACATCCAGTCCTCGACCACACCGGCGGTGGCGTCGTAGCCGAACAGGTAGTCGACGGTCGCGGCGAGTTCGAATGCGCCCTTGTAGCCGTGCCGGCGCATCGCACCGATCCACCGCGGGTTGACGACCCGAGCGCGGAAGACCCGTGCGGTCTCCTCCGCCAGTGAGCGGGTGCGCACCGCATCGGGGGTGGTGGAATCGCCGATGTACGCCTTCGGGTCGGTGCCCGTCAGCGCCCGCACCGTCGCGACCATGCCGCCGTGGTACTGGAAGTAGTCGTCGGAGTCGGCGATGTCGTGTTCGCGGGTGTCGGTGTTCTTCGCCGCCACCGCGATCCGTCGGTAGTTCGCACGCATGTCGTCGGCGGCCGGAACACCGTGCAGCCCACGCCCGTAGGCGAATCCGCCCCAGGCCGTGTAGACCTCGGCGAGATCGGCGTCGGTGCGCCAGTTGCCGGAGTCGATGAGTTGCAGGATGCCGGCACCGTACGAGCCGGGCTTCGATCCGAAGATGCGCCGTACCGCACGGTCGGCGTCGCCGTGTTCGGCTTCGTCCCGCCGAGCGTGGGCTCGCACGTAGTTCTGCTCGTCGGGTTCGTCGAGGGCGGCGACCATGCGGATCGCGTCGTCGAGCATCCCGATGACGTGTGGGAACGCGTCCCGGAAGAAGCCGGAGATCCGGACCGTGACGTCGATGCGGGGCCGGCCGAGTTCCTCGAGCGGGATCACGGTCAGTTCGCGCACCCTACGCGACTCGGCGTCCCATTCCGGCCGCACACCGATGAGTGCGAGCACTTCGGCGATGTCGTCGCCGGCGGTGCGCATCGCCGAGGTCCCCCACACCGACAGGCCGACCGACTGCGGGTACTCCCCCGTGTCGGCGAGATACCGCCCGATCAGATTGTCCGCCAACGCGACACCGGTGTCGTAGGCGAGCCGGCTCGGGACGGCTTTCGGGTCGACGGTGTAGAAGTTGCGCCCGGTCGGCAGCACGTTGACCAGGCCGCGCAAGGGCGAGCCGGACGGACCGGCCGGGACGTATCCACCATCGAGTGCGTGCAGCACCGCGTCGAGTTCGGCCTCGTGCCCGCGAGGCGGGGAACCACTTCGTCGGCAGCGAAGGTGAGCACCCTCACGACCTCGGAATCAGGATGGCCGAGCACGGTTTCGACGATGCGTGCAGATGACCCGGCGTGCCAACCGTCGTCCTCCATGGCCTGCACGAGCGACCGCGCGACGCTCTCGACGGCATCGACCTCCTTCGACGGAGCATCGGACTTCAGCCGAGTGCGGTGCGCAGACCCGGGACGGCGTTGCTCCTGCCGCCCCACACCTGCGCGGCCCGCAGTATCGACAACACGAGATTCACTCGCGCCTCGCCGGTCGGCGCGTCGCCGAGGACGTGCAGGCCGTCGCGGATCTGCGCGTCCTTGACCTCGCACAACCACCCGTCGACGTGCAACAGGAAGTCGTCGAATTCGGCGTCGTGCGGGCGGTCGTCGAGTCCGAGATCGTGGTCCAGCTTCGCCGCCTGGATGAGCGTCCAGATCTGCGCCCGGATCGCGGGCAGTTTCGCCGGATCCATCGCGGCGATGTTCGAGTACTCGTCGAGCAGCTGTTCGAGACGAGCGATGTCGCCGTAGGATTCGGCGCGCGCCATGGGCGGGATGAGGTGGTCGACGATCGTCGCGTGCGCTCGGCGTTTGGCCTGCGCCCCTTCGCCCGGATCGTTGACGAGGAACGGGTAGATCAACGGCAGGTTCCCGATCGCGGCGTCGGTCGCGCAGGCGGCGGACAGACCCGCATTCTTGCCCGGCAGCCACTCCATCGACCCGTGTTTGCGAGATGCACCACGGCGTCGGCACCGAAGCCGTGCTCGACCCACTTGTAGGCGGCGAGATAGTGGTGCGAGGGTGCCATGTCGGGATCGTGGTAGATCGCCACCGGATTCTCGCCGAATCCCCGGGGCGGCTGGATCATCAATACCACGTTGCCGGCTTGCAGGTCGCCAGCACGATGGCGTCACCGTCGACGAACAACCGTCCCGGTGCCGGTCCCCACGCTTCGATCATGGCGTCGGTGAGCTCGGCCGGTAGACCGTCGATCCACCGAAGGTAGTCGGAGGTGGTCACCCGTACCGGATTTCCGGCGAGTTGCTCGGCGGTGAGCCATTCCTCGTCCTGTCCGCCGGCATCGATCAGGGCGTGGATGAGGGCGTTTCCGGCCTCGGTGTCGTCCTCGACGTCCATGCCGGGGAAGCCGTCTCCCAGATCGTATCCGGTATCGCGCAGCGCGCGCAGCATCCGGATCGCCGACACCGGCGTGTCGAGGCCGACGGCATTGCCGACACGGGAATGCTTGGTCGGATAGGCGGACAACATGACTGCGATCCGGCGCTGTGCCGGAGGTACATGCCGTAATCGTGCGTGCGCCACCGCGATACCGGCGACGCGTCGACACCGTTCCGGGTCGGTGACGTAGCGGGGCAGGCCGTCGGCGTCGAGTTCCTTGAACGAGAACGGCACCGTGATGATGCGCCCGTCGAATTCGGGGACGGCGATCTGCGTGGCCGAATCGAGCGGTGACACTCCGTCGTCCGATTCCGCCCAGTCGTCGCGACTCCACGTCAGGCACAGGGCCTGCAGGATCGGGATGTCGAGCGCGGCGAGCGCTCCGACGTCCCACGCCTCGTCCTCACCTCCCGCGCTCACGGTGGCGGGTCGGGTGCCACCGGCCGCCAGCACCGTCACGACCAGCGCGTCGAGGGTACCGAGTTCGGCGAGCAGGTCGTCGGGCGCACCGCGCAGCGACGCGCAGTGGATCACCACGCCACGAGCCGTGCCGGTCGCGTCGATCGCGTCGGCGAGGTCGTGTGCGAACTGGACGTTTCCGCTGGTGTGGTGGGCTCGGTAGAACAACACGCCGACGCGCGGCAACCGCGCACCGCCGGACGATTCGGGACGGTCGAGCACACCCCATTCGGGCAGCTCGGCGGGCGGTTCGAAACCGTCACCACCGAGCAACACGGTGTCGTTCAGAAAGGCGTGGAGCTGCCCGAGATTGGCCGGGCCGCCGTGTGCGAGATAGCGATGCGCTTCGGCAGCGATGCCGATCGGCACCGTCGAATGCTCCATGAGCTCGGCGTCCGGGGTCTGTTCGCCGCCGAGGACGATCACCGGGACACCCGCGGCGAGCACGGTGTCGAGCCCCGATCGCCAGCTGCGGGCGGAACCCAGGATCCGCACCACGACCAGGTCGGATCCGTCGAGCAGAGCGGGCAGTTCGGTCGACACGTCGAGGCGCGACGGGTTGCCGAGCACCCAGTCGGCACCGCTCGACCGCGCCGACAGCAGGTCGGTGTCGGACGTCGACAACAAAGTCAGGCGCGTCACGACGCAACCCGAAAACACAGGCGTACAGCCATGTTCAGTCTCCAAAACCCTCGTGGACCTCACGTGCCGTGGCCGGTCTCCTGGCTGACGGGTCGTCGCTGCTCCGCCGACCTTCCCGGATTCCTCCAGTGGCCTCCGAACCGGCGGACCGGTACGGACGAGGGCGAGCAACTATCCGCTCACAGTGGCGAGGGCCGCGCCGGTTTCCCACCGGCTTCCCGAGCACCACGGCAAACCGAGAGTAGCGCACCTGTCCGGAAAGGTGTGCAACCATGTGCGTCCGTGGATGCTCTGCCACCCTCTCGCCCTCCCGATCGGTGCCCCGGAATCCTTCGCCCGCATGTCGCGGCGGACGGCGCGCTGGTGCGGCTTCGCGTGCCCGGAGGGCAGGTACCGACGGGGCGCTCCGAGCACTGTCGGACGCGGCCATCGCCTACGCCGATGGCGACGTGCACCTGACATCGCGGGGAAACCTGCAGCTCAGAGGCATCGGACTCGACGAGTGCGGTGCCGTCCCCGCCGGACTGGCCGAAGTCGTCACGGCGGCCGGACTGCTGCCGTCGGCGAGCCACGAACGGGTGCGGAACATCGTCGCCTCACCGCTGTCGGGACTCGCCGGTGGACTCACCGACGTCCGGCCTCTCGTCCGCGAACTCGACGCCGGACTGTGCGCCGATCCGGTCCTCGCCGACCTGCCCGGCCGGTTCCTGTTCGGCCTCGACGACGGCCGTGGCGACTCGCGGCGCTGCGGTGCGATCTCACGCCGTCGCGCTCGACGACGGGACCGCGCGGATCGTCGTGGGTGGACTCGCCGGCCCTACGGTACGGCTCACGCAGGTCCCGGAGACGCTCCTGCGCCGGGCCCGCCGCTTCGTCGGGATTCGCGAGTCGGTATGGCACGTGCGTCAACTTCCGCGTGCGGGAGCGGAACTCGGCGGTACCGTTTCCGCTCCGCGGCCACCGGCCTTCACCATGCCGTACGGCACGATCGGCGACGCGGTGTCGGTGATGGTGCCGCTGGGGATTCTCACCCCCACCATGGTCGCTGCATTGCCCGATAGCGGTGTGGTCGTCACGCCCTGGCGCGGCCTGATACTTCCGTCCGGATCGAATCTCGTCGCGCTGCGCGAGACCGGCTTCGAGACGATCCCCGATTCACCGTGGCAGCGGGTGACCGCGTGCACGGGAGCGCCCGGGTGTAGCCTCGCCGGAGGTGACACCCGAGCGCTGGCTCGCCGGATCGTCGCCGGAGATACCACCGATTCCCGAATTCACGTCGCCGGATGCGAACGCGCCTGCGGCGCACCGCACTCGCCTCACCGCCTCGTTTTCGCCAGGAGCACCCCGTGACCCTTCGACCTCCCCCGCGTCGGTACGACTACGTCACCGACGGCGCCGAGATCTACGTCCGGTCGTTCGCGACGATCCGCGCCGAGTCGGAGCTGTCCGCGATTCCTGCGAGTGCGGAGAAGGTCGCGGTCCGGATGATCCATGCAAGCGGGCAGACCGATCTGGCACGAGATCTCGTGATCCACTCCGATCTTGTTCCGTCCGCCCGCACTGCTCTGAACGCAGGTGCTCCGATCCTCACCGACGCGAACATGGTGGCCTCCGGGGTCACCCGTACGCGCCTGCCCGCGGGCAACGACGTGGTGTGCCTGCTCGCCGACCCACGTGTCCCCGAACTCGCCGAGCGGTGGGGCACGACCCGTTCCGCAGCGGCGGTGTCGTTGTGGGCCGACCGCCTCGAAGGCTCCGTCGTCGCGATAGGCAATGCCCCGACGGCCCTGTTCCATCTGCTCGAGATGCTCGACGACGGCGCCCCGCGACCGGCCGCGATCGTCGGTGTTCCCGTCGGTTCATCGGCGCCGCGGAGTCGAAGGAGGCGCTGCTCGACCATCCGCTGCAGATCCCCCATCTGGTGGTGCGGGGGCGCCGCGGCGGGTCGGCGATGGCGTCGTCCGCGATCAATGCACTTGCCCAGGAGAAGGAATGAGCGACACGATGCCAGGCAGGTTCTACGGCGTGGGCCTCGGTCCCGGTGATCCCGAACTCATCACACGCAAGGCCGCGCGGCTGATCGCCGAGGCCGACGTGCTCGCCTACTATTCCGGCACGCACGGCCGCTCCATCGCCCGGGCGATCGCCGCCGACCTGATCCCGGACGGGTGATCGAGGAACTGCTCGTGTACCCGGTGACGACGGGCACCACGGATCACCCGGGCGGCTACGACGGTGCGATCGCCGATTTCTACGACGAGTCCGCCGCCCGGCTGGCCGTCCACCTCGACGCGGGACGCACCGTCGTCGTGCTCTGCGAAGGCGACCCCCTGTTCTACGGCTCGTACATGTACCTGCACGACCGCCTCGCTCCGCGATACCCGACGGAAGTGGTGCCGGGGGTGACGTCGGTGTCCGCCGCATCTGCTGCGGCCGCCGAACCGATGGTGCGCCGCACCGATGTCCTCACCATCCTGCCCGGCACGTTGCCCGCCCCGGAACTCGCACGGCGGCTCGCCGACACCGACGGCGCGGCGATCATGAAGTTGGGCAGGACGTTTCCCGCCGTCCGGGAAGCTCTCGCCCAGTCCGGTCGCCTCGACGACGCCGTCTATGTCGAACGCGCGTCGATGGATCGGCAACGCATCCTGCCGGTCACCGAGGTCGACGCCGACGCGGTGCCGTACTTCTCGGTGATCCTCACGGCCGGTGACCGCTCGCCGAGGAATCGCGCCGTCGCCGACCGATCACGGCCCTCCGTAGCGACCGAGGTGACACATCCGGAGGCGAACGAACTGTTCGTCGTCGGGTTGGGTCCCGCGGACGAGAAGTGGCTGACCGCCGAGGCCGCCGACGCACTCGCGCAGGTCGATCACGTCGTCGGATACGGACCGTATGTCGATCGCGTCCCGGTACGTCCCGGCCTGCACCGTCATTCGAGTGGCAACACCGTCGAGGTCGACCGCGCGCGATTCGCTCTCGACCTCGCGCTGGCGGGCGAGAAGGTCGCGGTGGTCTCCGGTGGCGACGCGGGGTGTTCGGGATGGCGTCCGCGGTGTTCGAGGCCGCCCAGGACGAGAAGTACGCATCGGTGCCGATCCGCGTCCTGCCGGGCGTCTCCGCGGTGCAGGCCGTCGCGGCGCGTGCCGGCGCGTAGCGCGGCGGACTTCGCGTGGATGAGCTGTCCGATCGCTCAAGCCGTGGGACGTGAT
>LATQ01000486.1 GCA_001017865.1 Rhodococcus sp. IITR03 | reverse complement strand
CTGATGTGCGGTTCGGGCGGGCACCGGCGCCTCCGGCGGCCTCGGTGCCGGTCTGGCCGCGGGCATCGGCGCCCGGATCGCCTCCCGGTCGACGTGCTGCTCGATAGTGGCCTGTCTGGTATCGATCTCGACTCCCTGATCGCGCGTGCCGACCTGATCATCACCGCCGAGGGCAGCATCGACTTCCAGACCCCGCGCGGCAAGGTACCTGCGGAGGTCGCCCGCCGCGCCAGCGTGCGGGCGTTCCGGTGCTCGCCATCGCCGGATCGCTCGGCGAGGGGGCGCGCGATGTCCACGACGTCGGGATCGGCGCGATCGCGTCGATCATCCCGCAGTCCCGATGCGCTCGAGGACGCCGTCGCCAACGGTCACGACCTGCTCGTCGACGCCGCGGCGCGGTCCATGCGCCTGCTGATGCTCGGCTCCGCCGTGGCGAGTCGCAGCAAGGGCCGGGCGAAGAAGCGCAAGC
This sequence comes from Rhodococcus sp. IITR03, assembly GCA_001017865.1. The sequence continues at coordinate 2,443 of LATQ01000486.1, read as the reverse complement.
ACCGAGCGCCGGCGGCGTGACCAGAAGTTCCGCGCGCCGGCGGGTGGGTCCGAATAGGGTTCCGGTCATGCCCGAGATCGTCACCCTGACCATGAACCCGGCACTCGACGTCACGACCTTCACCGACGCGGTGGTGCCCACACGCAAGCTCCGCTGCGACGAGCCGTTCTACGACGCCGGCGGGGGAGGAGTGAACGTCGCGAAGGTCGCGCGCGTACTCGGTGCCTCGGCCGCCGCCGTCTATCCGGCCGGTGGTGCGCGAGGTGAACAGATGAGCGGTCTGCTCGACGACGACGACGTCGAGGAGCACATCGTCCCCATCGCCGGGTCCACCCGCGAGTGCTTCACGGCGATCGACCGCCGCAGCGGTCAGGAATACCGTTTCGTCACACCCGGTCCCGAGCTGACGGACGAGGAGCAGGAACGCTGCCTCGCAACACTCGAGAAGGTCGCCGAAGGCGCGAAGTACGTGGTGGCGAGCGGCAGCTTCCCGCCCGGTGTACCCGGCACCTTCGTCCGGCGCATCGCCGCGGCGGCGCACGAGGCCGGCGCGCGATTCGTTCTCGACTCGTCGGGCGATGCGCTGACCAGTATCGATTCGGGTGTCTACCTCGTCAAACCGAGCCTGGACGAGTTGTGCGAGTGGACCGGGCGGGAGTTGGCCACCGACGACGAGCAGATCACGGCCGCGCGCGAACTCGTCACCTCCGGTGTCACGGAGATCGTGGTCGTCTCGCTCGGCGCCGACGGGGCGATCATGGTGACCGCCGACGAGGCCGTGCGGGTGCCGGCCCTGGCGGCCAAGGTGCGCAGCGCCGTCGGAGCCGGCGACAGCATGGCGCCGGACTCGTCGTCGGACTGCTGCAGGAACGATCGTTGCGGGACGCGCTCGCCTCGGGATCGCCTGCGGCACAGCGGCCCTGCTCACCGCCGGAAGCCACGTCTGCCGCCGCGAGGACATCGATCGTTTCGACGCCCTCGCACGCGTGGTCTGACGACCCGCGGCACCGGTCCGACGACCGCCGTTCACACCGCGCGGGACCGTGGATCCCGCAGGGTGTGAACGGCTTCGGTGAGTGTCGAGTGGATGTACCCGAGCTCCGGACTCGCAACGTCCGACCGGTCCGCCGACTCGTCCGTCGCTGCGTCGTCCGTCCACGCGGATGTGTCGGCGCCGGGATCGTGCCGCTGGATCCATCAGAGATTGCCGGACGGATCCGGGAACCGGGCGACGACATCGCCGAAGAAAGCCGTCGGCCGTGTGACGATCTCCGCGCCGTGCTGCGTGGCACGTTCGAGGACGGCGACGAGGAAGTCGACGAGTTCGGCTGCGCGGTCGGAGATCAGGAAGGTGTCGACGGTGTCCGATCCGTCCGGTCGGGGAGGGAGGGATTCGCGGTGATGGAGAGCGGTCACGATGATCCTTCGATCGGGTGACTGCCACAGCCTTCCGGCATAACGGCCACGTGATGGCACCAATGCGCCCGAGAGCGGACATTCCCGGCGGGTTCGGCTGCGGACCGCCGGTCCGACGCAGGTCCGACCCGGTGGAGGGCGCCGACTAGACTCGTCGGTTGTGGCCCACCCGATGATCGCTCCGTCCATCCTGTCCGCGGATTTCGCTCGTCTCGCCGACGAGGCGCAGGCCGTCGCCGGTGCCGACTGGCTCCACGTCGACGTCATGGACGCCCATTTCGTTCCGAACCTGACGCTCGGTCTCCCGGTCGTCGAGTCGCTGCTGAAGGCGACCGACATCCCGCTCGACTGTCACCTCATGATCGAGAATCCCGGCCGATGGGCACCGCCCTACGCCGAGGCCGGTGCCCACAACGTCACCTTCCACGCCGAGGCGACCGACGACCCGGTCGCCGTGGCCCGCGACATCCGCGCGCCGGCGGCAAGGCCGGGCTGTCCGTCAAGCCCGGCACCCCCATCGAGCCCTATCTCGAGATCCTGAAGGAATTCGACACGTTGCTCGTGATGAGCGTCGAGCCGGGCTTCGGTGGTCAGTCCTTCATCCCGGACGTCCTCGACAAGGCCCGCCAGGTGCGCCGCCTCGTCGACTCGGGTGAACTGCGTCTGCTCGTCGAGATCGACGGCGGCATCAACACCGACACCATCGAAGCCGCCGCGGAAGCCGGTGTGGACTGCTTCGTTGCCGGGTCCGCCGTCTACGGCGCCGCCGATCCCGGTGAGGCGGTCCGCAAGCTGCGGGCGCAGGCCGGGGCCGCGTCCCCGCACCTGACGCTCGCGCCGTGACCGCACCCGAGGTCGCCGAAGCCTCCAGTTCGCGCTCGATGCCTCGGAGGCCGTACGGGGTACGACCAGCCCCAACCCGCCTGTCGGCGCGGTGATCCTCGACGCGGACGGCGCGGTGGCAGGTGTCGGGGCCACCGCACCACCCGGAGGTCCGCACGCGGAGGTCCGGGCACTCGAGGCAGCG
>LATQ01000485.1 GCA_001017865.1 Rhodococcus sp. IITR03 | reverse complement strand
TGGTGGGGGGAGGGAGCGCCACGTCGACCAGGGCCGGTGCCGATGCGACGAGGCTGGCGGTGGTCGCGAGCGCGACCAGCAGCACCGATCCGCCCCGCCCACTCACTGCTGCGGCACCTCGCCGGTGAGATGGTCGAGCAGTTCACGCGCGCGGCGCGACCGGCGCGGTTCGCTCCGATCGTGGACGCCGACGGGCCGTAGCCGACGAGATGGACGCGCGGATCCTTCGCGACGCGGGTCGCGAGCCGGCCGTCCATCGTGATGCCGCCACCGGCGTTGCGCAACGACAACGGTGCGAGATGGTCGAGGGAACTCCGGAATCCGGTGCACCACAGGATGACGTCGACGTCGAGTGTCCGGCCGTCGCTCCATCGGACGCCGGTCTCGGTGATCTCGGAGAACATCGGGGACCGCTCCAGCGCGCCGCGTTCGCGCGCGGCCCGCAGCGCCGGGGTGAGCGGGAGCCCGGTGACGGAGACGACCGATCCGGGTGGCAGTCCGCGTCGTACCCGATCCTCGACGAGCGCGACGGCAGCGTGGCCACGCTCGGCGTGAAAGGTTCCTCGCTCCACGCGGGTTCGCGTCGCGTCACCCAGGTGGTCTCGGTGATGCGGGAGATCTCGTCGAGGAGCTGGACCGCGGAGATGCCACCACCGACGACGAGCACGTGCTGCCCGGTGAACTCCTCGGCCGTTCGGTAGTCCTTGGTGTGCAGCTGCCGTCCGGTGAATCGTGCGGCGCCGGGATACCACGGGACGAAGGGCCGCTCCCAGGTGCCGGTCGCGTTGATGATGCCGCGTGCCGCGTAGACGGCCGACTCGGTCTCGACGCGCAGTCGCTCGCCGCGGTCGCACACGACCCGCACGGTGGTGGGGCGGTGGACGGGAAGGTCGAACTCCTTCTCGTAGGCGGCGTAGTACTGCGGTACCGCCGAGGCGGCCGGAACCTCTCCCGCGGAGGTGTCGACGACGTCCGCGAACGCGAGGCCGGGCAGGTCGTGGACGCCGTTGACGGTGCTCAGTGTCAGCGACGGCCAACGGTCCTGCCATGCCCCGCCGGGACCGAACGAGCGGTCGAGGACGACGAATCCGGTCTCGGGTGCGACTCCGAAGCGGGTGAGGAAGTAGGCGGTCGACAGGCCGGCCTGCCCGGCGCCGATCACGACGATGTCGACCGGCGTCGCATCGGCGGTCTGTACCTCGGCCGCATCGAGTGCCTCGTCGGCGAGCATCGCGAGCCTCCCTCTCGGATCGTTGTCCTTCATCATGCCGCGATCGCGGCCGGTGCGCGGAGGGAACGCTGTCCGGGTCCCGAGAAATGTGATATCACTTTAATATCGCTTTGACTCTGGGAGGTAGGAACATGGATGTCGTGCAGTCGCCCGTGACCGTCGAGCGGCCGGGCCCCTCGTCCAACGGCTGGTCGGTGCTGATCGCCGCTCTGGTCGCAATCGCCGTCGGCGCCGGACTGATCGGCTGGGGAGCGGTGGACGTCACCGTCCCGCTGATCGCCGCCGGTGGCGTCATCGTCGTGCTCGCCCTCGTGGCACTCGCCGGACTCGTCCTCGTCGAACCGAACGAGGCCCGCGTCCTCCAGCTCCTCGGCAGCTCGTACACCGGCACCCTGCGCGAACCCGGTCTGCGCTGGATGAACCCGCTCAACACCCGCCGCAAGATCTCCACCCGCATCCGCAACCACGAGACGGGCAGAGCCAAGGTCAACGATGCCGACGGCAACCCCATCGAGATCTCGGCGGTCATCGTGTGGCAGGTCGAGGACACCGCGCGCGCCGTCTTCGACGTCGACGACTTCGAGGAGTTCGTCGCCGTCCAGACCGAGGCCGCGGTCCGCCACATCGCCGGTTCGTACCCGTACGACGCTGCGCCGGAAGTGATGTCGCTGCGTCAGAACGCCGACGAGATCACCACCAAGCTCTCGGCCGAGGTCCACGACCGCGTGCAGTCCGCCGGTATCCGCGTCATCGAGACCCGCATCAACCAGCTCGCCTACGCACCCGAGATCGCCCAGGCGATGCTGCGGCGTCAGCAGGCCGGTGCCGTCATCGCCGCCCGCGAGCAGATCGTCAAGGGTGCCGTCTCGATGGTCGGCACCGCCCTGGCCCGCCTCGAAGCCGAGCACACCGTCGAACTCGACGAGGAACGCAAGGCCGCGATGGTCTCGAATCTCCTCGTCGTGTTGTGTGGAGACCAGAGCGCTCAGCCGTCCTCAACACGGGATCGCTGTACCAGTAGGGATCATGCGGCATGGCCGAACGTAAGAAGGTGCTGCTGCGCCTCGACCCGGCAGTCCACGACGCGCTCGCACGGTGGGCTGCCGACGAGTTGCGCAGCACCAACGCCAGATCGAGTTCCTTCTCCGGCGGGCCCTCACCGAGGCCGGCCGGATGCCGCGCGAGGTGGGGCGCATACGCGGACCGGGCCGTCCGCGAGCCGATGCCGACGACGAGGAGTGAACAGAGATGGCCGGCACGGCACGACGGGGAGGCGCCATCGACGAGGCGGGTCGCTACGCGGTGCTCTATCCCGCGATTGCCGAGGCGGCCCATCGCGTAGGCGCGACCGCGATCGGTCTGATCGACGTGGGACGCCCCGCGGCGCTGAACCTGTGCGTCGACCGCGTGGGCATCACCTACAGCGACGGGGTGTTCCTGGGCGACCCGGATTCTCTTGTGCAGGAGAGCTGTTCGATCGTCCACGGCGGGTCGGTTCCCGACCGGGCGATGCCTCCGGTGGTCGCGCGCGTCGCCGTGACGCGCCACCGCCCCGACGTCGAGGACGCCTGCTCGCCGAGGACGCACCCGTCCGGTTCTGCGGCGACGTCGTGGAGCTGCTGCCCGAGCGATCGCGGCGGTACCGAGGGTGCCTGCCGGTCGTGACGACCACCTGGGCGCTGTCGCGTCTGGCGATTCCGCGC
>LATQ01000242.1 GCA_001017865.1 Rhodococcus sp. IITR03 | reverse complement strand
GCAACCGACGGGAATCAACACACCTGTTCTGTCTCAGACAGGTTGACAACTTCCGCCGAAGCGTGTGCTCATGTCCACAGGACGAGCAAATTCGGACTCAAGCAGCGCAGGTGTGCGTCCGCGCGAGCACCGCGGGCGACTGCACGACCACCTGCTGCAGGAAGTCGAGGACGACGTCCGGTGCCGGTTCGGCGCCGGGTGCGAGCACCGAGCACAGTGCGCGGTACTGGTCGTCGCTCATCACGGGCGCGATACGGAAGTGCGTGGTCATCGCGAGCGTGAAGTCGATCCCGAAGTCGCGGGCGCGGACCTGCAGCTGCGGACCGTGCTCCCCCGCGATCAGGCAGACGTCGAAGACGGCCCGTCCGGCGGTGTGCTCGAACGATGCGGCCGGAACGTTGTTGCGGACCATCTGCCGGTAGAGAGGCCGCAGTCCGCCGAGCACGACCGGCGGAAGCGTCACTGCTCGAGGACGGTCGGCGGTGAACATGTGATCACTCCTTCAACCCCTGCGACCCCATCCGGGTCGCCACTTTTTCTGGAATAAATCCAATAACTGGAACTATTCCAGAAAAACGTTCGAGACGCAACCACCTCGTTGGTCGATCATCCAACCGACGCACCCGCGGCGAACCGAACTCTGTAGCGCTTGCACCTCCCCCGCCGCACGCCCACCGGACAGTATCGAATGCACCGACGAAAGGAGGGTCCGTGCAGCTCACAACGGCCCGGTTCGATGCGATGCCCGAGGACGAGGCCGTCGCTCTGTTGCTCGACTGCTGTTCGAGCCGGACATGGGCGCACTCCGTCGTCGCGGCGCGCGCCGGTTCGCGCACCGTGCTGCTCACCACCGCGCTGCCGCGGCCGAGAACCTCGACGGTGACGACCTCGCCGACGCCCTCGCCGGCCACCCGCGCATCGGCGAACGCAGCGAACACGCTGCTTCCCGCCGCGAGCAGTCCGCCGTCACCACGGCCGACGCCGACATCCTCGACCGGCTCGCCGCCGGCAACCGCGAATACGAGGAACGGTTCGGGCACGTCTACCTCGTCCGCGCCGCCGGCCGCACGGCACCGGAACTGCTGGAGATCCTCGAACGTCGCCTCGGCAACGACCCGGAGACCGAGAAGGCCGAGATGCGAGCGGCGCTCGCCGAGATCACCCGACTCCGCTCGAACGGATCGTCACCGAGACCGCAGGGAGCCGCGCATGAACACCCTGAGTACCCACGTGCTCGACGCGACGGCCGGTGCACCCGCGGTGGGGTTGCACGTCACCCTCACCGACACGCACGGAACCTCGCTGGGCGCCGGCGTCACCGACGACGACGGCCGCCTCACCGGTTTCACCGACGCGCTGCCCGAGGGCACCTACCACCTGACCTTCGCCACCGGCGACTGGTTCTCGAGCCGTGGAGTCGCGTCCTTCTATCCGGAGGTGACCATCACCTTCCGTATCCCGAAAGGCAGCAGCCACTTCCACGTGCCGCTCCTCCTGTCGCCCTATTCGTATTCCACCTACCGCGGGAGCTGACCACCATGACCGAACTGACCGGCAAGATCGTCCTCGGACCGCACCGCTACGGCAAGGCCGAGAACCGGGTGGTGCGCATCGTGCGTGACACCGACCGGCACGAGATCCGCGACCTGAACGTCTCGTCCTGCCTGCACGGCGATTTCGACGCCGCACACCTGGAGGGTGATCAGGGCACGGTGTTGCCCACCGACAGCCAGAAGCAGACCATCTACTCCTACGCCAAGGAGAAGGGCGTCGAGTTCGTCGAGGAGTACGGTCTCGCGCTCGCACGGCATTTCGTCGACGACGTCGAACCCGTCCGCTCGGCACGCATCGAGATCGAGGAGTACGCCTGGGAGCGGGTCGTCGTCGACGGCGCCGGGCACGACCACACCTGGACCCGCAAGGGATCCGAGGTCCGCACCGCCGCGATCACCGTCGAGGACACCGGGACCGACCGCCGCGAATGGGTGGTCGGCGGCCTGAAGGACCTCGTCGTCCTCAAGTCCACCGGCTCGGAGTTCCAGGGCTTCCTCACCGACCCGTACACGGTCCTCGAACCGGCAGAGGATCGCATCATGGCGACGAGCTCCAGGCACGCTGGCGGTTCGCGTCGACCGACGTCGACTGGGACGCCGTCTACGCGGGCGTGCGCGCCACCCTCCTCGAGGTGTTCGCGAACCTGCATTCGAAGGCCCTGCAACAGAGCCTGTACGAGATGGGCCGCGCCGTGCTCGAGCGCTACCCGTCGATCGCCGAGATCCGCCTGTCCGCACCGAACAAGCACCACTTCCTCTACGATCTGGCACGTTTCGGAGTGGAGAACGCCGGTGAGGTCTTCCACGCCGACGACCGGCCCTACGGACTGATCCAGGCGAGCGTGCTGCGCGAGGACGCCCCCGATGCCGGCATCTCCTGGGAGCCCTACACCGGCGCCATGTGACCACTCACGCGGCACGACAACGGATACCGCTCACGCGAGAGCGGGTTCCAAGGAACGCAACGCGAGATACAGGTCGAAGCGGTCACCGGTGCGCGCGAGGGAACGCCCGGTGAGCGCTTCGACCCGCCCGATGCGGTAGCGGACCGTGTTCAGGTGCACGTGCAGTCGATCGGCCGTGCGCCGCCACGATCCGTCGCAGTCGAGGAATGCCTCGAGGGTCGCGAGCAGACCCGCATCGGTGCGCCGGTCGTGTTCGACGACGTCCCCGAGCAGCCGGTCGGCGTAGGCGCGACGCAGTTCGTCGGGCAGGGTCGACAGCAGGTCGAGCGCCGAATCGAGTTCGGCGCGCCGCACCGACACCGGACCCGGATCATTGTGTGCGGCAGCGCATGCCGACGCTGCCGCGCGGACCGCGCCCGCCGGGTCGTCGTCGGAACTCTGTGCGCCGACACCGACGAACATCGGTCGCCGCGCAG
>LATQ01000482.1 GCA_001017865.1 Rhodococcus sp. IITR03 | reverse complement strand
TTCGCGGGCTTCGTCGGGATCACGCGGTTCGCGTGACGGTCGTCCGCGACGGCGGCGTGACGAGACGGCGGCGGGCGTCACGAGCCGATCGACTCCGGTCCGGAACCGCCGGGTGCGCGGAATCCGCCGGGCTCGGGAGCCGCCCCGGCCGGACGGAAACGACCCGGTTTGCTGTGCAGCGCGTCGAGGATCTGCCGGCCCAGCATCGTGACGTCACCGGCACCCATCGTGATCACGACATCGCCCGGCCGGGTCAGACGCGCGACCTGCCGCGGCACCGCGGACAGATTCGGCTGGTAGTGCACAGGCTTGCTCACCGCCCGCGCGACCAGCGCGCCGCTCACACCCGGGATCGGTTCCTCCGGGCGCCGTAGACGTCGAGCACCACGACCTCGTCGGCGAGGTCGAGCGCCCGCCCGAACTCGGTGGCGAACGCCTCGGTGCGCGAGTAGAGATGCGGCTGGAAGACGACGATCACGCGGGGTCGTTCGGTGCCGGTCTCGGTGTAGCGCAGCGGCTCTCCCGCCGACGAGTTCGGCCGCGGCCGCGAGGACCGCCCGGACCTCGGTGGGATGGTGGGCGTAGTCGTCGAACACCCGCACGCCGTGTTCGCGGCCGGTGTACTGGAACCGCCGGTGCACACCACCGAAGCCGGCGAGTCCCTCCAGCGCCTCGTCGACCTGCGCTCCGGCTTCGAGCGCGGCGAGCAGCGCGGCGAGAGCGCGTTGAGCGCCATGTGCGGCCGGGGACGGACAGTCGAACGGTGCGCGGCGAATCCTCACCCGCGAGGTGGAACTCGGCGACGCCGCCGACATCCTTGGCCTCCCAGCCGAGCAGCCGCACCCCGACGGGAACGCCGCGGTGGTCGCCTGCGGTGCCGATGACGTCGGCGGTGCCGTAACCCTGCACCCGCAGGTCGTCGCGACCCAGGGCGACGACACGTTCGGCGAGGGCCGCCGAGCCGGGATCGTCGAGGCAGACGACGAGCAGGCCGCCGGGGGCGATGCGGGCGACGAACTCGTCGAAGACCGCCGTGTACGCCTCCGGCGTGCCGAAGTAGTCGAGGTGATCGGCCTCGATGTTCGTGACGATCACGGTGTTCGGGTCGTACTGCAGCAGCGAGCCGTCGCTCTCGTCGGCTTCGGCGACGAAGACGTCCCCGCTGCCGTGGTGGGCGTTGGTCCCGGATTCGTTGAGTTCACCGCCGACCGCGAAGGACGGATCGAAGCCGCAGTGCTGCAACGCGACGACGAGCATCGACGTCGTGGAGGTCTTGCCGTGGGTACCGGAGACCAGGAAGGTGCGATTCCCTCGCATCAGAGAGGCGAGGACCGCGGGGCGCAACAGGATCGGGATGCCCCGCTCGCGGGCGGCGACCAGTTCGGGATTGTCCTTCGGGATGGCCGCGAACGTCGTGACCAGGGCGGTGGGACCACCCTCGAGCAGGTCGAGAGCCTCGGCGGCGTGGCCGATGCGGACCTGCGCGCCACGGGCCCGCAGCGCGAGCACACCGCGGCTCTCCTTCGCGTCGGAACCCGATACCTGTCCCCCACGGGCGAGCAGGATCCGGGCGATGCCCGACATCCCGGCACCGCCGATACCGACCATGTGCACCCGCTCGAGCTCGGCGGGCAACTGCGCACTCATCGTTCACTCCTGTTCGGTTCCACTCCGGCAACCTCGAGCACTATGCGCGCCATCTCGTCCGCGGCACTGCGGTGACCGGCGGCCGCGGCGCTGCGCCCCATCTCCACGAGTCTCCGCTCGTCGCCGAGCAACGACACCACTTCCGTGGCGACATAGTCCGAACTCAGGTCGCCGTCGGCGACGATCCTGCCACCGCCGGCCTCGACGACGGGGCGGGCGTTGAGTTCCTGTTCACCGTTCCCGTGCGGGAGCGGCACGTACACGGCGGGCAGACCCACCGCCGAGACCTCCGCGACCGTCATGGCCCCGGACCGGCACACCACCGCGTCGGCCGCGGAGTACGCGAGGTCCATCCGTTCGAGATAGGGCACGGCGACGTACGGCGCGCGGGCGTGTCCGGGGTGAGCGGGAATGTCCACGGTGTTCTTCGGTCCGTGCGCGTGCAGCACCGCGATGCCGGCCTCCGCGAGCGCCGAGGACGCACCGGACACGGCCTCGTTGAGCGAGCGTGCACCCTGCGACCCGCCGAAGACGAGCAGCACGGGCGTCGTCGGGCAGACCGAAGTGCCGTCGTGCCTCCGCGCGCAGCCCGGCGCGGTCGAGACCGGTGATCGACGAGCGGACCGGGATCCCCACGATCTGCGCGTCGCCACGCCGGACGATTCCCGAGCGCGGGACGGCGGCGAGCACACGCTCGGCCCGCAGGGCACCGATGCGATTGGCGATGCCCGCGCCGGCATTGGCCTCGTGGACGACGACCGGGATACGCCGGCGTCGACGCAGCGGACCGGCCCCGGCCGCGAGGTAGGCGGGCAGCGCCACGTACCCGCCGAAACCGACGACGACGTCGGCGTCGACCTCGTCGAGGATCTGCCGGGTGCGGCGCACCGACGAGACGACCCTGCCGGAAGCTTCAGCAGGTCCATCGTCGGCTTGCGGGGCAGAGGCACCGGCGGGATGAGTTCGAGGGGATATCCGCGGCGCGGCACCAGCGTCGTCTCGAGTCCCCGTTCGGTGCCGAGCGCGGTGATCCGCGCGTCGGGCACGAGTGCGCGGACGGCGTCGGCCACCGCGAGTGCCGGTTCGATATGACCGGCCGTACCGCCTCCGGCCACCACCACCGACAATGCCGGCCTCTCCCCACTCACCTACGGTTCCCTCTCTCTCCGCTTCGTCCGTTCGATCCGCGTGTCGTGCGGTTCGTCTGCTGCCGGCCCGGCCGGTTCGCGCGCGGGTTGTGCGACGCCGGGTCCGGCCGGTCCCCTCCCGGGGTTCCGTCCGGCCCGCGGATGTCCGGCGGTCCTTCGCGGCT
>LATQ01000207.1 GCA_001017865.1 Rhodococcus sp. IITR03 | reverse complement strand
GACGCCGACGCGATCGACGGGGTGGTCGCCGCGGCGTGGGCGGCCGCGCAGCAGGCCCCGGCAGCCCCGGATGCGATGCCGCTGATCGACGGCGACGACACCGACCCGCAGTGGGGCGAAGAGGCTGCCGGCACCGACGTGGAGGTCTTCGCCCCACTCCTCGACGGGCTCGCCGCCGGCTTCGACGACACCGACGCCTCTACGGGTTCGCCCATCACCGGTCGACGACGATGTGGCTGGGCACCTCCACCGGGGTGCGGCGCCGCTGGGTGCAGCGCGACGGGTCGCTCGAGATCAACGGCAAACGCGGCGGCCTGACCGGGGCGAGCGCCTGGGTCGGCGCCGGCACCGTCGACTTCACCGACATCGCAATGGATCCGCTGCGTGCCGAACTGGCGCGGCGGCTGGACTGGGCCGGCACCCGCGTCGACCTGCCTGCCGGACGGTACGAGACGCTGCTGCCGCCCTCGGTGGTCGCGGACCTGATGATCCCGCTGCTGTGGTCCCTCGACGGGCGCGGCGCCGAGGAGGGCCGGTCGGTGTGGGCGGACCCGGCGGCACCCGCCTCGGCGAGCAGATCGCCGGACTGCCCGGTGACGTTGACGTCGATCCGGCCGCGCCGGGATTGGGCTATGCGCCGTTCGTGGTCGCCACCGCCTCCACCGACAGCGTTTCGGTGTTCGACACCGGCATGAGCGCCGGGCGCGTCGACTGGCTCCGCGACGGCGCTGCACGCATTGGCGTATCCGCGGGCCGCGGCCGCGAATTCGGGGCCACGCCCACGGCGCCGGGTGAGAATCTGCTGCTCACCGGTGGCAGCACCGCCGATGTGGACGACATGATCGCCCGCACCGAACGCGGTCTGCTGCTGACCACCGTGTGGTACCTGCGGGAGGTCGATCCGGCGGTGCTGTTGCTGACCGGTCTGACCCGCGACGGGGTGTATCTCGTCGAGGACGGGCAGGTGCGGGCGGCGGTGAACAACTTCCGGTTCAACGAATCCCCGGTGGATCTGCTCGGCCGCGCCACCGAGATCGGCGCCACCGAACGCACCCTGCCGCGGGAGTGGAAGGACTGGTTCACCCGCACCGCGATGCCGCCGGTGCGCATCCCCGACTTCCACATGTCCTCGGTCAGCGCTGCCCACTGATCTCCGGTCCGGGGTGGCACCGACCGGACCGGCAGGGGCTCAGAGCAGGTCGGCGAGTTCCTTGCCGATCTCCTCGGGGGTGACCGTCGGCTCGAAGCGGCGCACCACCGCGCTGCGGGTCGACGAGGAACTTGGTGAAGTTCCACTTCACCTCGTCGGTGCCGATCGCCTCCGGGCGGGTCTTGCTCACGTGCTCGAACAGGAAACCGTGCTGCGGCCCGAAATCGCCGGGGGCCTCGGCGCGCAGGTGCCGGTAGAGCGGGTGCGCGTCGTCGCCGTTGACGTCGAGCTTCGCGAACACCGGGAAGGTGACGTCGAAGTTCACGCGGCAGAACTCCTGGATCTCGTTGTCGCTGCCGGGTTCCTGACCACCGAACTGGTTGCACGGGAACGCGAGGATCTGCAGGCCGCGCTCGCCCAGCTCGCGGTGCAGCGCCTCGAGCGCCTCGTACTGTGGGGTCAGGCCGCACTTGCTGGCGACGTTGACGATCAGCAGATACCGGCCGGCGAAGCGGGCGAGATCCTCGCTGCCGCCGTCGGCGGTGGCCACGGTGTACTCGTGCACGGACATGCGCTCTCCTGAACTGGTTCGATCGGCTCGGCCCCGCAAGTGAGGCCGAGATCACCACGGACCCTACGGGATCGGGCGAACCGGGACGATCCGGACGCGCTGCCGGTGCGGGGTCAGTCCAGGTCGCGGACGTGCCGGGCGGGGCTGCCAGATGCAGCGTGTGCGGGGCGCAGTCCTTCGTCACCAGCGAGTTCGCGCCGATCACCGCGCCGGCGCCGATGCTCACGCCCGGCATGATCACTGCACCGGAGCCGATCCATGCGCCGTCGCCGATGGTCACCGGCTCCCCCGTCAGCGTCGATGCGCGCTGCTCGGCGGTGCCCATGCGGTGGCTGCTGGTGAGCACCCGCACGTGGTCGCCGAGGAACACCCGCTGCCCGACGGTGATGTCGGCGACCGTATCGAAATAACAGCCGTGGTTGACGAACGACCCCGCGCCGAGGGTGAGCCGGCCCAGACCCTGCACCACCACGCGGGTATGGATCAGGCTCGGCGGTGAGGCATCGACACCGGCGCGGCGCAACCACTTCCAGCGACTCCCACTGGAGATCAGCGGGCTGCTTGCGAGCGCCACCGCGATCGCCTGGGACCGGTAGGTGTGAGAACGCGGCACGACGTCTACCGGCCGGCCGTGTCGTCGGCGGGCTCGAGCACACACGCCAACCCGACGGTGCCGTGCGGCCGGCGGCGCACCACGCTCGCGCCGACGATGATCCGGCCGAGCAGTCCGTACTTGCGGGCGATCACCGACCGGGCGTGCGCCGAGCCGTCGGCGTCGAGCACCCTCCCCGTGCCGGGCACCGCCGCCGACTTCGGGTTGCCGCGCGCGTCGCAGATCGCCAGGGACACCCGCGGATCGCGGCGCAGCCGCCGCACCTTGTAGGCATCGGCGACCGTCCACACCAGCAGCCGGTTCCCGTCGGCGCCGCCCACACCGGGGTGTCCACCGCGCTGCCGTCCTTGCGGTAGGTGGTCAGCAGCACGAACTTGGCGGCGGCGAGGTCCGCGAAGGTGGGGGTCGTCGACTCGGGCATGGCCACCACCCTACAAACCGCACGGTCTCACGGCAGCGCTCGTCCCGCCGGCGCCGCGTTCTACGCTGGCGGTATGGCCGATACCGCTGTCGACGTGCACCTGCCGCCGGGCACCTGACCTCCGCCGCAGGTGCAGCTGCTCGCCGAGCTCGCCCACACCCACGGCGGCGGCGAACTGCACCTGACCGCCCACGCCCAGCCTGCAGGTG
>LATQ01000477.1 GCA_001017865.1 Rhodococcus sp. IITR03 | reverse complement strand
TCGGCGACAACCCCAGGACCGCGCGACACGTTCGCCGAGCCGCCGGCACCACCGCGAGTCGCGGAAGTGACGGATCGCGGATCGGTCGGGGAGGGCCGAGCAGACCGTTGACGATCTCGTTGACGGTGCCGTCGCCCCGTGCGCGACGACGACGTCCATCCCGTCGGCGTGCGCCGAACGCGCGAGTTCTGCGGCGTGCCCGCGGTGGGTGGTGTGTGCGACGGTCAGTGCGAGCCGGCCTCTCAGGGCGTGAGCGAGACGGTCGCGACCGGCCGGGGTGGTCGTCGTCGCATTCGGATTCACGATCAGCAGGGCGCGCACGGAACATCAGCCTAAGTGGTGCCCGGCGGGTCCACTACGCTGGACGGGTGCCTCTCGAAACACCTCGCAGCAGCGTTCCGTCGACCGTGCGTGCCGCCGGCTGGCTCGTCGTCCTCGAGGGTGTCGTCGCGATGGGGTTCGCGGTGTACTCGATCATCCGCGCAGCCTCGGGCGAACACGATCAGTCGGTCACCAACGGTTACGGCTTCGCGCTGTGGCTGTTCGTCCTGTTCGGCGGGGTACTGGCCGGCGGGATCGCGCTCGTGCGCGGGGTGCGCTGGGGACGTGCCGTGGCGGTACTGGCGCAGTTGCTGTTGCTGCCCGTGGTGTGGTCGCTGCTGACCGACTCGCACCAGCCGGCCATCGGTACCGTGCTGGGGCTCGTCGTGGTCCCCACGCTCGTGCTGCTGTTCAGCCCGCCCACGACGCGGTGGCTTGCGCACGAGTACGCGCCCGACGTCGACGAGTGATCCGGGCTCAGCTGCCGAGAGCCTGCAGCGCGGGGCCGCTGAGCCTGAACGTCGTCCACTCGTCCTGCGCGACGGCGCCGAGCGAGCGGTAGAAACCGATGGACGGCTCGTTCCAGTCCAGCACCGACCAACTCAGGCGGGTGTAACCGCGCTCCACGCATTCGTGGGCGAGCGCCGCGAGCAGTGCGCGTCCGTGTCCCTTGCCGCGGTGTTCGGGACGGACGAACAGATCCTCGAGGTAGATGCCGTGCACGCCGTCCCAGGTGGAGAAGTTCCGGAACCACAGCGCCACCCCGACGACCTGACCTGCGGCTCCGTCCTCACCGGATTCCTCGGCGACGTGCGCGTACACCGAGGGTTGCGGCCCGAACAGAGCCTCGTGGATCTGCTCGGGCACCACGGTGCACTCGTGCCGGGCCTTCTCGTATTCGGCGAGGTCGTAGATCAGCCGGTGATCGCGGGGACGTCCTCGGGTGTGGCTCTGCGGATCACGACGGGCTGCCTCCTGCGGTCTCGTGGGCGGATTCACCTCGCGCTGCGCCGCCGAGTGCGCGAGGATCGGGGTCGTGGCAACGGTACTTGCAGTGGCAAATCAGAAGGGTGGCGTCGCCAAGACGACCACCGTCGCGTCGTCCCGCGCTGTCGGCGCTGGGCCGGCGGGTGCTCGTCGTCGATCTCGACCCCCAGGGGTGCCTGACCTTCTCCCTCGGGCACAACCCCGACAAGCTCGAACAATCCGTGCACGACGTGCTCGTGGGCGGTGTCGAGACGAAGGACGTCCTGCTCGACACCGCGGAGGGGATGTCGCTGCTGCCGGCGACCATCGACCTCGCGGGTGCGGAGGCGATGCTGCTCATGAAGCCGGGACGCGAATACACCCTCGAGCGGGCCCTGGCGTCGGTCGAGGACGACTACGACGTCGTCGTGATCGACTGCCCGCCCTCCCTCGGCGTTCTCACGCTCAACGGTCTCACCGCGGCGCGGTCGGTGTCGTTCCACTGCAGTGCGAGACGCTCGCACACCGTGGAGTGGGGCAGTTGTTGCGCACCGTCGACGAGGTCAGGCAGATCACCAATCCGGATCTCGAGCTGCTCGGCGCGCTGCCGACCCTGTACGACTCGCGGACCACGCACAGTCGCGACGTGCTCGCCGATGTCTCCGACCGGTACGACCTGCCGGTGCTGGCCCCGCCCGTACCCCGCACGGTCCGCTTCGCGGAGGCTTCCGCCTCGGGCGCGACGGTGCTGGCGGGACGCAAGAACAAGGGCGCCGAGGCGTACCGGGCGCTCTCCGAGAACCTGCTGCGCTACTGGTCGGGGGAGGCGGAACTCGAGACCTTCGAAACCGCCGTCGCGGACTGAGACATCAGCCCAACACCACGAGTTCGTCGTCGCGTTGCTCGACCACGACGTCCCCGGCGACGGCGACGTTCACCGTGGAGACCGCTCCGCGCTCGACGTCGATGCGCGGGCCGGGTTCGCCGGTCCGTGAGTCGACTCCCACGAGGGCGTCCTCGACGGGAAGGAGCAGCGAACCGGCCATGATGTCGCCGTTGCCGAGGGTGTCCTCGACGGTCCACTGCGGAGCGAAATCGGTGGTGGACAGTGCGACGGTGTCGCGGCCCGTCCACCACACCAGCACGCCGCCGCGCTCGAGGGCGGGGTCGTCCGATTCGCCGGCAGGACGCGGCAGGGTGTGCGTGTCGACGAGGACGCCCTCGCTGTCGAAGACCTCGATACGTGGCCCGTCGTTGTCGTCCGGGGCCAGGTAGACCGCCGTGCGGTCGCCGACCACCGCGACGATGCGGGAGTCCCCGCCCGCTTCCGGCAGCACCGACGAGGCGAACTCCTCGGGCTTGGTGCTGTCGTCGGGGGTGGGATCGAGAAGGGTGAGCCGATTGGTCGGCTCGTTTGCGCACTGCTCGAGCACGGCCAGCACTTCGGCGCCCGAATCTGCCGAGCGCAGTTCGCAACCCGATCGGGGCTGGGCGTTCGGGTTCACCGGTGCGTCGACGCGCCCGTACTCGACCGTGCGCACCAGATCGGAGCGCCACATCTCGAGACGCGACTCGCCGAAGGCGATCAGGTGCGAACCGGCGTCGACGAGCCGGATCGGATCGTCGGCGTCGCTCGACCGTTGCGCGCCGCGAGCGCCACTGCCGGAGTCGAGCGCGGTGACCTGACCGCATCCGCGTGGCCGCGGTAGCCGACGACCACGTC
>LATQ01000129.1 GCA_001017865.1 Rhodococcus sp. IITR03 | reverse complement strand
GCGCGAACAGTGCGTCGCTGCCGACCTCCTTGAGCACGATGGTGCCGCCGCCGCGGCGGGAGACTTCTTCGATCAGGGTGCCGCGGCGCACGAGATCGTCTGCGGTGGTGGGGGCGATGTAGAAGGTACTGACCGCCTCGCCGTCGACCTCGGTGACGGCCAGGTCGGGACGGTCGGCGGCGATATCGAAGCAGATCGCCGAGTGCTCGATCGCTAAGGCCAGTTCCGGGTGCGTCGTGACGTCGGCGATCTGCGTGCCGCGATAGAAGACGCGTCGGTTATCCGACAGGCCCTTGCGGTATTCGTCCGAGGAGCGGATGGCCACGAGTTTCCTCCTAGAGAAAAGATGTACGACACGACACGACAGGGCGTACGAACGGGGATGAGTGTCTGGGGCCGTCGGGCGGGCTGCGTCGCGCCCGATCCTGGCTGAGAAATCGGAGTTGGAGCAGCGCAATGATTTACATCGGCGAGACTGGAGGTTCGGAGCCAGATCCGGCACAAAGACGATTTTGCGACTTCCCGTTCACATAATGCGGGGTGCCGTCCGAGGTGTCAAGGTTCGCGGCGACATTCGCGATTTTCCACCGATTCACCGTCTTTTCAACACCTTTCGGACATGCCAAGGCGCGTGACCGAAGCGGCCACGGCGAGGCGAGCATGTACGACAGTCTTCGAAAAGTCGTTTTCGGGTGGGCCGACGATTCCTCGCCGACCCACCCGAACGATGGTCAGTCGAGATCGAGAACGGTCACCACACCGGTCGCGCCGTCGACTTCGATCAGGCACCGTCGGGGATACGTTTGGTCGCATCGGTCGCCGAGACGACGCATGGGATGCCGATTTCGCGACTGACGATCGCTGCATGCGAGAACGGGGCTCCCACGTCGACGACCACTGCCGAGGCGGCGACGAACAGCGGAGTCCAGGACGGATCGGTGATCGGAGCGACGAGAATCTCACCGGGCTCGAGTGCGGACGGATCGTCGGGTGTGGTCAACACGCGGGCACGACCCCGTACGGTACCGGTGCAACCGGAGACGCCGGTGATCGTCTCCCCCACCGTCACTGCGGTACTCGTGGCTGCAGAGCGCCGCTCCCAGGTGTCGAGCGCCGGCACGTCCCCGGCCACGACGAAGGGAGGCTTGAAGTCGAACAGCTCCAGATAGCTGCGTTCGCGTTCACGCACGATGTCGGTGAATCGGGTGGGATCGCCCAGATAGTCATCGAGTTCGTCCGCGAAAAGCATGAAGATCTGTTCGATGCTGTCGAGCGCTCCTGATTCGACTCCCCGTCGACCCAGCTCCCGTGCGGGAAGGCGAATCTCGTGGATCACCATGGCCGCTGTGTGCGTGCGCGTTCGCGTCCGCGCTGCCAGAGGGCAGCGGCGTTGAGGGTCGCCTCGAACTGCACCGACGCCTCGGGGTCGGCGGACAGGACCTCGCGGATCGCAGCCGCCGCGGTCTCGCGTTCCTGGGCTCGAATCGTGTTCTTGCCGTCGGGGGCTTCGGCATCGTCGACCCGGCGCATCCGGTCGATGGTGCCCAGTGCCAGTTCCGGTTTGACGCCCCAGGTCTGGGCCCGGATCTCCCACTCGGCCGGGCCGCGGAAGTCCCAGTCGGCCAGGAAGTCGTCGAGGTCGGAGCGGAAGGCAGCGACGACCGGGTCGTTGTTGTCCGTCAACCGCTGGTAGAGCCCGTCGATGCCCTGGTCGAACAGTGCAGCGACTTCGGGTTCCTGGGCGGTGCGGCTGAGGGTCCACATGCGCTGGGAGGGGACTGTCGAGTCGACATCGCCGATGCCACTGACCAGGGTGAGGGCGAGTTCGGGCTTGCCGAGCTCCGCGGCGACCTGGGCGATCGCCCCCAGGCCGACGCCCGATTTGAGGCTGGCCTCGATGTGGTGCTTGAACAGTCGTCGCAGGAGAGGATTGAACGAGCAGATGCGCTCGCGCAGCTGCTGATCGCTCAGGGTCGTCATGTCCGGGCGTTCGGCACGGAGCTTGAGGACCTCGTCGCGGTCTGCGTCGTATGCGGGGAGGCCGGTTGCCCCGATCACCTCTTCGAGCAGCCAGGCGCCGGCCGTCTCCTCGAAAGCGGGATCCTGGTCGAAATCACGTTTTTCGCTGTCGTAGCTGGGGATACCGGGCATGTCTCCGAAGTACTGCAGGTCGACGGATTCGGGGGACATGCCGGGTACGCGGACACCGAACAGGCGCATGAGCGACATGTTGATGTAGAGGTAGCTGCCGAAGGCCGGGAGGATGTTCTTGTCCACGGTGGCGTCGTAGAGATCGTGATTCCACACCCGGCATGCGACGAAGGCATCGCGCCATCCGGGTTCGAGGTTGTGCTGGAAGCCTGCCGAGGCATTGAGCGGGCTGATGGGGTCGGGAAAGATCTCGCCCACGTTGCTCGCGAGTACAGCGGGAACACCTTCGAGACGGTGTCGTTGACGGGCCACTCAGCCATGCGATTCCTTCTTCCAGGACAGGAGTGTTGGGAGGGTTCGACCAGCGTCGGCACTCGTGCCGATCTCAACTTATTAGCGACTCAGTATTCACATTCTTATGTGAGTCGAATCACGATGTCAAGACGTTAGATGTCGCGACCGTAGAGGCCGATGCGGTTCCACCTGGCGTGGACGCCCGCAACTGGAAGCGCCATGAGCCGTATTCGTCCCGTATTTCACATCCGAGGAGCTCAGTATGCGCACATCGTTCTGCAGCAGCATCGAACCGTTCCGGTTGAGCGGGTATGGACAAAAGTGTGAATGGTCAGTCACAATCTAGACAGTGCTGATTGCTGACGTCCGAGCGTGGAGGTCGGCGGGAAGGAGAGCGCTCGGATGCGCATTTTGGTGACCAACGATGATGGGATCGATGCGCCGGGGTTGCATGCGCTGGCTCAGGCCCTCGCCGCGGACGGACACGAACTGATGATTGCGGCGCCGGACGTGGAGTACAGCGGAAGCGGTTCGTCGCTCGGGACACTCGAACACGGCGCTGAGATCGCCTACACCCAACGCAGCTTCGCTGCGCTACCGAATGTGCCGGCGATCAGCCTCGAGGCGCCTCCGGCCTTCGCTGTGTTCTGCGCCTGCGCCGGGATCTTCGGACCGCCGCCGGAACTGGTCGTCAGCGGAATCAATCCCGGTCACAACACGGGCAAGATGATCATGTATTCGAGCACGGTGGCCTCGGCGCTGAGCGCAGCAGGGTTCAACGTGCGCGGCCTTGCGGTCAGCTGCGGGTTTCCCCCCGACCACCGCTTCGACACCGCAGCGACGATCGCGGCAGAAGCGGTGCGATGGATGGTCGATCGCAGCGCGCCGCGGACCGTACTCAACATCAACGTGCCGGATGTCGACCTCAGCGAGGTGAAGGGCGTGCGAATGGCTCCCCTGGCCTCACGAGGTCTTCTCGGCCTGTCCTTCGACAAGGGACCGGAGTCGATCCGACTGTTGCGCTACGCCAATACCGAACGGCTGGGGACGACTACCGATTCCGCATTGGTCCGGGACGGTTACGTCGCGGTCAGTGCCCTCGGGACAATCGATGTGCGCGAGCCGATTCCGGATGTCGCCGACTATCTCGAAGCAGGTTTGCCCATCGCCTCGGCAGTCGAGATCTGATCGGTGCGCTCGGCGCGCCGGGCAGGTCGCCTGCCGGAAGGCCGGCCCGGCGTGGCGCCCGCAGCCAGCAGCGCCCCCTGCCGTGCCGACCACATACGACACGACGTACGTGGTCGGCAGACCGGTCCTGGAGACCACTTGCCTTCGGCGAACGAGAAGGTGCGGGGTCGGTCCCTTGCCGGACCGACCCCGCACCCTGGTCGTAGCAGCTCAGGCTTCGTCTGCCGCACCGCGGACGCGACCCGAGCTCAAGATGAGATCTTCGTGCAGTTCCATCCAGATGTCGTGGTAGCTGTCGTAGAGCGGGCGGGCGAACGCGGCGTTGTCCCCACCCCGGATCCGCTCGAGGGCAGCGGACAGCCGCGGCAGGTACCGACCGAACCGGGGCAGTGATTCCGCCAGTTGCTGCAGCGGCGGACGCAGCGCGGCATCGGTGGTGGCGAGCTGATCGATGATCTGCGCGTCGTATGCCGGGTCGGTGTGATCGTTGGGCTGGTCGTCACTGCGCATCTGCCAGCGCTGGCACACTTGCTTGAACTCGGAATTGATCGGCAGGAAGGCGGTGTAGAACTCGTCGAGGGCACCCGCCGCCGAACGGGTTTCGTCGTTCTCGGCGAGGAGCCGGCGATGTTCTTCCTTACCGGCGGGCGTGAGCATCGAACCGGCCATGCGACCTTCCCTGCGCACGACGAGCCCCTGTTCGACCAGGGGCGTCACCAACTCCGGCAGATCGTTCACGGGCGCCCCGGACAGAGCACTGAGAACAGCGTCGCTGGCCAGCCCTTTCACGCGCAGCGAGTGAACGATGTCGAACGTCGACGGCTGATGTTGGGTGTGGACCATCTCGAAGCTCCTGTTGATCATCGGGGGGTGGCCGGTCGGCACAATACGACTCGGTGACTTAAGAACCGACCAGATACGGCGAGCGAAGTGCCTTCTTGTTGAGTTTTCCTGTCGGAAGGCGGGGAAGGTCGTCGACGAAGTCGATCGACTTCGGTGCCTTGTAGGTTGCCAGCACAGCCTTGCAGTGGTCGATCAGGCCGCGGTGGTGTCGTCGTCCGCAGGCACGTTCTCGTGCAACTCCACCACGGCCTTGACCTGTTCGCCGAATTCCGGGTCCGGAATGCCGAACACCGCTGCGTCGGCGACTGCGGGGTGACGCAAGAGCGCCTCTTCGACCTCTTCGGGGTAGATGTTGACCCCGCCGGAGATGATCATGAAACTCTCACGGCCCACGAGGTAGAGATATCCGTCCTCGTCGAGGTACCCCCGATCGCCCATGCTCTTCCAGGTACTGGGCGCGGTTGCGTCCCGGTCGTTGACGTAGGCATTCGATGTCGGCGGTTCGAACCAGACGCGTCCGATTTCATGGGGTGCGAGCGGGTTTCCCTCCTCGTCGGTGATGTGAACCTTGGTCCCACCGAGGGGACGGCCGACAGAGCCCGGGCGCTCGGCGGATTCCCGAGCGGAGATGTAGGTGTGCCCGTAGCCCTCGGAAGCGCCGTAGTACTCGTGCAGGATCGGTCCCCACCACTGGTTGATCCGGTCTTTGACGTCCACCGGGCAGGGGGCGCCGGAGGTGACCGCCGTGGTATGAGTGGGTGAAAGTTCGATCGAGTCCCGGTCGGGCAGGCGCAGCATGCGCAGCAGCATGGTCGGGACCCATTGCGAGTGGGTGACTCTGTGCACCCTGATGGCCTCCAGTGCGGCCGCGGGATCGAACCGCTCCATGCACACGACCGTTCCACCGGCAGCATGGTCATCAGCTGGAAGGTGAAAGGGGCGGCGTGATAGTTGGGTGCGGGTGAGAGCAGGACCGTCGTGCCGCCGATACCCAACTCGGCAGCAAGCCCCGCGTGCCGCACCGGGGCCTGGGAGGGATGGACATCGAGGAGCTTCTGCCGAAACGCCTTGGGTCGACCGGTGGTGCCACCGCTGTAGAGCACCCGCGCACCGAAACGCTCGTCGGCGATAGGAGTGCGTGGCTGTTCGGCGAGCGCTGCGGCCAAGTGGTCGAAGTCGGTGCCGGAGTCGGTACACAGCACCAGCGTGTCGTGCCCCTCGGGCAATGCGGTGGCCACGGTGTCCGCGAGCATCGCACTGGTGACCACTGCCGCCGGCGCAGCCTCCACGAGGATGGCCGCCAGCTCGTCTGCGGTCAGATGCCAGTTGACCGGGGTCACGAACAGTCCGGAGCGCATCCCGGCGGCCACGACGACGGGCCATTCGATGCGGTTCTCCATCATGAGCACGATGCTGTCCCCGGTGCGCACACCGCGCGTGCGCAACAGGTGGGCGAGCTGGTTGGATTGTTCGTCGAGCTGGCGGTACGTCAGTGACGCTCCCGAGCCCGCCATGACGAAGGCGAGCGAGTCGGGGTGGTCGGCTGCGATGGTGGGTGGATACACGGCACCTCTTTTGCGAACGATCCGTCACATATCGAGTTCAGGCTACAAGCGGATTCATAGTCTTACAAGGGGTGTTCTCAAACCACTCAACTTGTGGTTTAGTGACGTTGTCGTCACAAACCGCGTGACCTCGGCCACGGGAGGTATCCACATGACCACCAGCAGCGACATCGACTTGATGAACCTGCATCCTTTCGCAACCGGATACGCCGACGAGATCTTCAAAGACCTCCGCGACCACGATCCGCTGCACTGGAACACCGAACCGGACGGTCCCGGCTTCTGGTCTGTCACCCGCTATGCCGATGTCAAGGCCGTCGCCTCCGATTACGCCACCTTCACCGTCACCGAAGGCACCCAAATCGCCAGTCGCCGGGCCGAAGGCGAGGGCGCGCGCAGCATTCACCACGTCGACCCCCCGGAACACGGGCCATTGCGCAAGATCGTCACCCCCTCGGTACGCCCGGCCAAGGTCAAGAACCTGACCCCGGACATCGAAGCCGTCATCGACGAATTGCTCGACAAGACCATCGGCGCAGGCCCGCTCGACTTCGTCGCCGAAATCTCCTCCCAGCTCCCACTGGTGATGATCGGCCGCCTGCTCGGCGCCCCCCTCGAGGACTGCCCGCACCTGCTGCGCTGGACCAACCAGATGGCCTCGGAAGACCCCGACTATTCCGAAGGCCCCGAGACGGCGGTGCGCGCCCGCGACGAGGTCTTCACCTACTTCCGCGGCCTCGAGCAACAACGCCGAGCCTGCCCCGCCGATGACCTGGTCAGCATCCTGACCGCCGCCGAGATCGACGGCGTTCCCCTCTCCGCGGCTACCTCGACGCCTACTACCTCATCCTGATGGTCGCCGGCAACGAAACCACCCGCAATCTGCTCTCCGGTGGCGTGCTCGCGTTGCACGAGAACCCCCAGTGGTGGCAGATGCTCCGGGAAAACCCCGGCAAGGTCCGTACCGCTGTCGAGGAGATGGTGCGCTGGGTCTCCCCGGTCCTGTCGATGCGCCGCACCGCTACCCGGGACGTCGAGATGCACGGCAAGACCATCAAAGCCGGCGACAAGGTCGTCATGTGGTTCTGCTCGGCCAACCGCGACGAACGCGCCTTCGACGATCCTCATATCTTTCGACCGGACCGATTCCCCAACGAACACGTGGGATTCGGCTGGGGTGAACATGCCTGCCTCGGCGCGAACCTCGCCCGCCTGGAAGCCAAGCTGTTCTTCACCAAACTCGTCGAGCGCGGCATCGACATCTCGGTGGTCGGCGAGCCGAAGCGGCTGCAGAGCAACTTCTTCCGGGGCATCAAGACCCTGCCGGTAACCCTGGAGCAGACCCATGGCTGACACATTCGCCCCTGCCCGCTGCCTGATCGACGGTCACTGGTCCACTCCCCCAGGACCAGTGGTCGAGGTGATCGACCCCTTCACCGAGACGACCATCGGACAGGTCGCCGATGCCGGCGCCGAACTCGTGGACTCCGCGGTGCGCTCTGCTCAATCGGCGCACCGGTTGTGGTGCCGCACCGACGTCGACGAACGCGCTGCCGTCCTCGAACGGACTGCAGACCTGCTCGAACGCGACGGAGAGACGATCGCCGCGGTGGTGACCCGGGAGATGGGCATGCCGATCTCTCTGGCACGCGCCACACAGGCGGAATTGCCGGCCGCGGTGCTGCGCGCGACCGCCCGAGCAGCACGCACCCTCGACTGGAACACCGACATCGACGGCGCCGCCCTGCTGCGCCGCGGCAGCGGCGTCGTCGGCGCCATCACCCCGTGGAACATGCCCGTCCACCAGATCGTCGCCAAAGTGTCCGCCGCCCTGGCCGCCGGTTCGACCGTGGTACTCAAGGCATCGGAGATGACTCCCTACGACGCCGAGATGCTGGCGGGACTGTTCCTCGAGGCGGGACTACCCGCCGGCGCGTTCAACCTCGTCACCGGCGTCGGTCCGACCACCGGGGCGGCGCTGGCCGGACACGACACCCTGGCACACATGTCGTTCACCGGCAGCGTCACCGCCGGCCGCGCCGTCGCCGCGCTCGCCGGGCAGGCGTTGACCCGCTGCACCTTGGAACTCGGCGGCAAGTCCCCCGCCGTGATCCTGCCGGATGCAGACCTCGACACCGCCATTCCGAGCGCCATCGCTTCCGGTCTGGTCAACTCCGGTCAGGCCTGCAATGCCCCCACACGTCTGCTGGTGCCGCAGTCTCTGGTCGCCGAGGTCACCGACCTCATCCGCGCTGCGGTCGCCGAGCACACCCTCGGCGATCCCACCGATCCGACGACCAAGCAAGGACCACTGGCCTCCGCCCGCCAGCGAGACCGAGTCCTCGACTACGTCGCTGGCGCTGTCGACGCAGGCGGAGAACTGCTCACCGGGACGGGCAAGCCCTACGACGGATCGGCCACCGGTTTCTTCGTCGAGCCGACCGTCATCACCGGACTGGACGAGAACGCCCGGGCCGTCCGAGAGGAGATCTTCGGTCCCGTGATCGCACTGCAGACCTACACCGACATCGATGACGCCGTACGGATCGCCAACGACAGCGCCTACGGACTGTCCGCGGAAGTCTGGTCGGGTGATACCGACCGGGCCCGCGCCGTCGCGAACCACCTCGACGTCGGCCAGGTCAAGATCAACGGGGTGCGCACCCGCACACGCCCTGCGGTGCCGTTCGGCGGCGTCAAGAACTCCGGCTACGGCCGCGAACTCGGTGCCCTGGGAATCGAAGAGTTCACCGACGTCACGGCGGTGATGGCATGAACGCCCCCGTCGTCGTCACCGGAGCCGGCTCCGGGATCGGTCTCGCCGTGGCCGAACAACTGCACCGGGCCGGCACACCGGTCATCGGGCTGGATCGGCGTAGCTGCCCGCTCGACGGTGTGCACACCGTCGAGTGCAATCTTTCCGACCCGACGTCGATCGATGCCGCAGCAGCAGAACTGCCCTCGTCGATCGCAGCACTGGCGAATGTCGCAGGGGTACCCGGCACCGTCCCGGCGCAGACGGTACTTGCAGTCAATCTGCTCGGAGCCCGCCGATTGACCGAGACGCTGCTCCCGCGGATGACCGGCGGTTCCGCCGTCGTCAACGTCGCTTCGGTTGCAGCCAACCGCAATACCCAATCCCCCGAAGCGATCGACGAACTCCTGCGAGTACGGGACACCGAAGCGTTGGAGCACTGGCTGCGCGCACATCCGCTCGACGGGCCCGCCGCCTACGACACCTCCAAACGCGCACTCGTCAACTGGACCCAACTTCTCGCCGCGAAGCTGACCGGGCGCGGAATCCGCGCGTTGTCCGTCAGCCCCGGCCCCGTCGAAACACCCATCCTCGCCGACTTCGAGGCCAGCATGGGCACCGAAGCGATGCAACGATCCCAGGCCGCCGTGGGCCGACACGGATATCCGCACGAGATCGCGGCCGTCGTCGCGTTCGCGCTCTCCCCCGCCGCGTCCTGGCTCAACGGCATCGACATCCCCGTCGAAGGCGGCTTGTACGCCACGCGCGCCGCCGCCAATTCCCCCGTATTCGAAGGACTCACACTATGACTCCCTCCGCACCGACCTCACCGGTGACTTCCGTGTCCGATGTGATCTTCCTCGACGGCACCTTCCCCGGTAGCCGAGACGTGCTCGGCGGCAAGGCATACAGCGTCAACAAGATGCAAGCGATGGGGCTGCCGGTTCCTCCCGCTTTTGCACTGCCGACCCACGTATGCGCGATCTACCACGACAACGGCCGGGCTCTGCCCGAATCGATCTGGCAGGACGTCCTCGAGCAGTTGCGCCGACTCGAAGCCGACACCGGACGTACCTTCGGGGCGGGACCGTCGCCGCTGCTGGTCTCCGTGCGCTCGGGTGCTGCCCAGTCCATGCCCGGCATGATGGACACCGTCCTCAACCTCGGCCTGACCCCCGAGCTCTGCCGGGTCCTTGCCGACGAGACCGGCGACCAGCAGTGGGCCGACGACACCTGGCAGCGCTTCCGGCACAGTTACGCCTCCATCGTCGCCGGCGATCCCACCGCCGAACCACCGACCGATCCACTCGAACAGCTGCGCGCCGCGATCGGGGCAGTATTCGACTCGTGGACCAACGACCGGGTCAAGGCCTACCGCGCCCGCCACAACCTCGGCAGCGGAGCGGGGACCGCCGTGACGGTACAAGCGATGGTCTTCGGCAATCGCGACGAACACTCCGGCACCGGCGTGATGTTCAGCCGCGACCCCGCCACCGGCGAGAACACGCTCTACGGCGAGTGGCTGACCCGAGCACAAGGCGAAGACGTCGTCTCCGGCGAGAAGACCCCCTCCCCGCTTCCCACGGTCTCCGAAATTCTGCCGGAGATCTATCCGCAACTCGAGCAGGTAGCGACGATCCTCGAGCAAGAACACCGTGACCTGGTGGACATCGAATTCA
This sequence comes from Rhodococcus sp. IITR03, assembly GCA_001017865.1. The sequence goes on along the minus strand of LATQ01000129.1, from coordinate 9,623 downwards.
CGGTCGAAAGTGGCCGCCTGTATGTCCTGCAGTGCCGCGCCGGCAAGCGCTCTCCTCGCGCCGCTGTGCGTATCGCGGTCGATCTGGTACGAGAAGGCATCATCGAACCGAACGAAGCCCTCGCCCGCATCTCGCCGGAGCAGGCAACCGCGCTGGCCGACAGTCACGGGGTGCACGAGCATCATCCGGTACTCGCATCCGGTATCGGCGCGGGCCCGGGTGCCGCGGTGGGGCAGGCCGTCACCGATGTCGACCAAGCACGCGCCCTCGCCGAAGCCGGCACACCGGTTGTGCTGGTCCGGCCGTCGACAGCGCCCGACGACGTGCCCGCAATGTTCGAGTCCGTCGCCGTGGTCACCGAACTCGGCGGCAGCACCTCCCATGCAGCGCTGGTGTGCCGCGAGATCGGTCTTCCGTGTGTCGTCGGCGCCGGAGCAGGCACGATGACCGCCCTAGCCGGACGCGTGGTCACTGTCGACGGCACCGCCGGGACCGTCTACGACGCGACGCGCTGAACACCGACCACTCCGGCGCGCAAGACGAGCATCTCGACGAACTGTTGAGTTACTTGCCGACCCCGGTCCCAGCCGAACACCCACTTGCCCCTTTGACCAACGCGCATCAGGAGCGCGCCTAGGATCTGCGCGCGGGTCCATCACAGACGCGATGACCTGTTCATAATCGGGAAGACGAGGAAGCAACGATGGCCGCTACCACTCCGCCAGGCCGCAGCGAACCACGCACACTCACCGAGCCTACACCCACGCGGGGTTGACCGACCGCGGTATCAGCAGCGGCAAGAGGCCGAACAAGCGCGGTGAAGCCACTCGCGAACGCATCGTGCAAGCGGCTGTCGAGTGCTTCAGCGAATACGGCTACACCCGTACCCGCATTTCCGACATCACGCATCGCGCCAAGACCGCACAAGGCAACTTCTACCGACACTTCAACGACCTCGACGACGTGTTCCTGGCAGCGTTGCACACCGGTCTGCAGGAGCTTGCCGAAGCAACCGCCCGGCGAACCAACAACAGCGGCGAACTCGAGGCCCTGATCGACGTCAACATCACGTACCTGCACGCCTACTCCCGCCACCGGCACATCCTGCGCTTGTTGCGCGAAGCGGCCGCGGCCAGCGCCAACGAGGGTTTCCAACAGCTGTGGCTGCAACTGCGCGGAGACTTCGTTGCTCGTACCCGGCGCTGGCTCCAGCGACTCTACGATCATGGCGAGATCGGTTACACCGACTTCGATCTACTGGCCGAAGCCTTGGGGTGCATGACCGAGCAGATGGCCTACGTCCACGTCGGTCTTCCCGCCTCGACACCCCGACGGGAACGTATCGACGAACTCGGCCGCGCGCTCGGCGAGTTCTGGTACCGATCTCTACCGCCCGCCATCAAGGACACCCAACTCGACTCGCGCTCCGCCGCCGCGCTCGAGTCGTAACTCGACAGCACTACCTCCCGCGGTAGTGCCAGCCGAAGGAACCACCATGACCTCTCTCGCCCCCCAACTCCTCGGACACACTGTCGGTGTGCGACAGGTAATTCAGGAAACATCCGACGCCTGTTCGTTCGTCCTGGACGTCCCGGCCGATCTGACCGAACGATTCACCTACAAGCCGGGGCAGTTCGTCACCGTCCGTATTCCCAGTGAGCGAACCGGTTCCGTCGCGCGGTGTTACTCGATCGCCACCACCCCCGCGACCGACGAACACATCAAGATCACCGTCAAACGCACCGCCGACGGCTACGGGTCGAACTGGCTCTGCGATCACATCGCCGCCGGGGACACCCTCCACCTGCTTCCCCCTTCCGGAACGTTCGTACCCGATCGGCTCGACGGCCACCTTCGGCTGTTCGCAGCCGGCAGCGGAATCACTCCGGTGATGTCGATCCTCAAGTCCGCGCTGGCCACCTCGACCGGCACAATCGCGTTGTACTACGCCAACCGCGACCGCGATTCGATCATCTTCGACACCGAATTGACCGAACTGGCACAGCGCTACCCGCACCGCCTCACCATCGAGCACCGACTTGAGGACGAGCACGGCCTGCCCACCAAGGACAGCATTGCGTCCTTCGCCGCCGACGCGGTCGACTGCGAGGTATTCATCTGCGGTCCGGCCCCGTTCATGTCGTTGGTCAAGAACACACTCGTCACCTGCGGATACGACCGACACAGCATCCACATCGAGGAATTCCGCTCCCTCGACGGCGACCCCTTCGCTCCCATCGCACAACTGGCGACCACGGACGCCAACGCCTCCACAGTCGACGTCACGCTCGACGGAGATACTCACACGTTGAACTGGCCCGCCGATGCCACCTTGATCGACGTCATGGTCAATGCCGGCATCGATGCCCCTATTCCTGCCGCGAAGGAGAATGCGGATCGTGTGCCTGCACCCTCGTCGAAGGCACCGTGAATCCGGGGAACACCGAAGCGCTCGACCCCGACGACGTCGCCGACGGTTACATCCTCGGATGCCAGGCGAGGCCTACCAGCCAGTTTGCGAGTCGAGTTCTGAGACGCAAGACAGCCTTTCGCGGACCGTCGGCGAACCGAACCAGGAGTCCTGGTTCGGTTCGTCGACACGATTGTCCGGTGGTCAGCTATTCGTGGGAGGCGCCAGGCCATCGGGAAGCGACGACGGGACGCGCGTCCCATCGCAATGTGCTCGAAGATGCCGATGCCTTCGATGCCGTCCGAGGGTCTTACCACGGAGAGCTGTTGTGCATGGACGTTTTCCCTCGCTATCGGATCGAGGTCTGCGATTCTCCATTGCTCACGGAGCACGGATTCGCGTCCATGATCTCGACCCTGCCACGTGCGGATGGTAGTAACCCAGACCCTTCATCTGGAACACAGACCGCGGTTCGACCTCGACCGTGAAGTCCATCGACGGCGCCGGGAACGAGGTCGTCGAGCACCCAGTCCTTGACCTCCTCCCAGCTGGCGAGGTATCGGCGTTGCCTATCGGGGATGAGGGCGCCGGTACATCGCTGCAGCCACAGCTGCGCTCCGAACCCGTCGTCGTTCCACCAGCGCCCTGAAGTCTGGCCAGTTGGGTGACCGCAAGGACGGCTTGGTTCCTCGTGCCATCGATGATCTGGTCACCTTGTGAAGCACCCTGAACATCCTCCAGAACGAATGCAGGTTGGTCTCCGATATCGAAGGCACCGTAGAACTTCGGGCACCTCTGCCCAGGCAACTCCGGACGAAGCTTCTCGTAGAACCGCAGCTCACGCTCATACACCGCTGCATGGCTGGCCGTTTCGGCTGTCTACCCTTCACGAATCGGTAGCTTGACGACGCACGAGGACGATAGGGCGGAGGCCACGGCGTTCTGGAACCGACAGCGCACAGTGTCGGCATCTGCCTGTTTTGATCGGCTCGACAAAGATGTCCCCCAACTCGTCCGGTCGGCGCACAAGGCCCGCATCACGAAAACACCGAACAGCTGCTCGACTCCCACAAGCACTGATGTCTGCACTCGAGAACCAGTCACTCTCACTTGCCTCCTCGACGAATGTTTCGCAACTGAGCGTCCAAAAATCGCGGTTGGTCCCGCGGCAAAAGACCGACTCGCCTCGCGGAAGAACGGTGCAGCGCACCGGTGCCGCGGCAACAAACTGCACTACACACCTTCAGCAGCACAATCTCACGACAGAGCGGAAGGTTACACGATATTTAGTGACTGGATGTTCGCATAAAAGCATCGATTAGTCCACATAGGATCACGTGCGAGTCACCCCCGCCGTACTGCGGCCCCAACCTTACTCAGCAGCTAGAGCTTGGCTGTTCGAAACCTTTTGGGCGCCTCTTCGCCTCAAGGTACTCCACTGCCAACAGGGCGACTGATACCTACAGCGAGAGGGGGCGGGCAGTTGACGCCCACCCCGCCCGAGGCTAATGTGATCGACCACACATATTTTGTGACTCTCAGTTCACAGTTCGAGTTCTCTCAAGCACCTGCACCCAGGAGACTCTATGCACGCCAGCGATCTCACGTCCTCATGGATCCGCAAAGCACTCGGACTCGATTCCGAAGCAACGAACCGCGTGGAAAGCATCGATCTCACGCGGATCGGCACTGGTCAAGTCGCCGACAGCTACCGCGTGTCCTTGACGTACACCCAGCCCACCACCGCGCAAACACCCACATCTCTCGTCGCGAAGTTCACATCGGATTCGGAGCAGAGCCGAAGTGCCGGCCGCAGTGAACTGAACTATCTGCGAGAGGTTCGCTTCTACGAGCAGATCGCTCACCATCTGCATGCACGCATCCCACATTGCTACTACTCGGAGATCGACTCCAACGACACCGAGTTCATCCTCCTTCTCGAGGACCTCACTCCTGCCCGCGCCGGAAATCAGCTCGCCGGATGCACAGTCCACGAGACCACACGCGCGCTGGAACAGGCAGCCGGCTTCCACGCCCCCTACTGGGGCGGCGACGAGCTCCGGGGTCTCGGCTGGCTGGACATCTCGGAGACCTACTGGAAGCGGTTCGAGGAGATGATGCCCGTCTGGTTCGACGGATTCACGCAACGCTACGAAACCCGCATCGCCGCTGACGACCTCAAGTTCGCCGACAAGTTCGTCGCAAACATCGATCGATACTATGCCCGACTGCGCCAGGCGCCCTACACCATTCAGCACGGCGATTTTCGACCCGACAACATCTTGTTCGACGTGCAGGGCGAAGGAGGAACGCTGGCAGTGGTCGATTGGCAAACGGTGATCCTCGGACCCGCCGCCATCGATGTTGCTACTTCATCGGTGGTGCGCTCGACATCACCACGCGCCGCACACACGAGGACAAACTACTGCGCGGCTACCACACGAAATTGGTCGAGTTCGGCGTGAAGGACTATTCGCTTGACCAACTCACCAGTGATTACGCGGCTGCCACATTTGCAAATCTCATCATCGGCGTAGCAGCGGCAATGCTGGTAGAGAGATCCGAACGTGGAGACGAACTGTTCATTTCCATGGTCGCCAACGCCGTCGACCATGCACGCGACCGCAAAGGCTTGGCAGCTATTGGTGTCACCGAGGAGGGATTCGATGCCTGAGCAGGGCGACAAGGTCACCAAAGGTGTGGAAGCTCTCGGGTTCTACACCCTTGCCGGACATATCGAATCACCAGCAGAGATGCTCGATGAACTCCGATTGGCGGAGGAGTTGGGACTCGGCAATGCTTCATCTCGGAAAGATTCAACGTGAAGGAAGCGTGCGCCCTATCAGGTGCAGCCGGTGCCGCAACTCGCAAAATCGATATCACCACCGCTGCCACAAACATCAACACTCGCCACCCTCTGGTGACCGCGGCCTTCGCTACGACGATGCATCGGCTGACGAACGGACGCTTCACCCTCGGGATCGGCCGAGCCTCCGCCCTCAGATTGCATCCATGGGACTCAACCAGACGACGACGGCACAGATGGAGGAGTTCGCCCACCTCATGCGTCGATTGTGGAGGGGCGAGATAATCGTGGACTACGAAGGTCCGCTAGGTCGCTTTCCCAAACTCGCTCTCGGACCGGACTTCAACGAGGAAATCCGTCTCGGTACCACCGCGTTCGGCCCTGCCACTCTCGCACTGGCAGGTAGAGCCTTCGATGTGGTTGTTCTCCACACCTTCTTCGCCGATGAAACCGTCGAAAGGTGCGTGCAGACGATCAAGGAAGCAGCCGAACGCGCAGGACGCGATCCTGGCCGTGTCAAAATCTGGTCCTGTTACGCCACCGTCGTCGCGGATGTCGGAGAACAGGCATTCGTAAAGAAGACGGTAGGACGTCTGGCAACCTACCTTCAGGTGTACGGCGACCTCCTGGTTTCGACCAATCGGTGGGACCCTGCTTCGCTCGAAAAATTCCGAGCATCAGAGGTAGTCAACGAGCTCGATGGTTGGGCCGATACCGTCGCCACACCCGAACAGCTCGAACGCCTACGCGAAGTTCTGCCCGCAGAATGGTTGGACTGCGCTGCCGCCGGCAGTGCCCAGCAGTGCGCACAGAAGGTTCGTCACCAGTTCGATCTAGGGGTCGACGGAGTCATCATGCACGGCGCAACTCCCAGCGAATTAGAGTCAGTGATCAAGTCCTATACCCAGAAGTACTGCCGCACAGGATAGCCGAAGAGCGCTGGAGCTACGACTCATCCATCACTGTGTCTACTACACAGAGACACCTCGATTCGATCACTCAATAACTGTCTGATCATGCACTTTCAATCGATCGCTATGGATCGAACCTGCCATGTCGATTGCCCAGGGTGAGAACATCGTTAGGAGATGGGACAGATGCCATTCTCTCAATCAGCATGAGCGCCGGACATCCTGCGCTACTACTCCTCGGCCGATGTGGACACCGCTGCCGGATTCCGCGGAGATTCACCACCCCGTTGCGCTGGCGCCGTCGGCGATCACGGAGAACAGCCTCAACGGACCGTCACTCCGCTCGCCGTATCCGACGGACACACTGACCAGCATCATCAGCCCCGGCCGCGCCAACGCCCCGTTAGCTTCTTCGTAGTCCCGCACCCGCGGGGCCACGGTCGCCAAGTTCGGTATGACTTCTCGCCCCTGTCTCTCGAATGATCCGGGGTGGTGTCGCCGAACCTGGTGACGTCGATGGACCGCTGATAGGGACACGGCCACCGGATTTGCGGTAGGTCTCCTCGTAACGTGGGTGTCGGGTGTCGACGTCGGATCGGTGACCGTCCGGAGCGGAACGAAAGGCACGCTTCATGGACCCGACCTACGACGTGTTCTGCGGCATCGACGTGGGCAAAGGCGAACATCACGCCGGAGGACTCGATCCCAACGGCACCCGACTGTTCGCCAAAGCCCTGCCCAACGACGAGCCCAGACTCCGCGCTGTGTTCGACCGCCTGGCCGTACACGGTCCGGTACTGGTGATCGTCGACCAACCGAACACCATCGGCGCGCTGCCGGTCACCGTCGCCCGCTCCTGCGGTCATGCCGTGGCGTACCTGCCCGGGTTGACGATGCGCCGCGTCGCCGACCTCTACCCCGCCAGGCCAAGACCGATGCGCGAGATGCGTTCATCATCGCCGATACCGCCCGCACGATGCCGCACACGCTGCGTCAGGTCGATGTCGGTGACGAAGCGCTGGCCGAGCTCGGCGTGCTCGTCGGGTTCGACGACCTCGGGCCTTACCTCCAACAAATGGACACGGGTGGTGGATTACGCCGCGGATGCCAGCGTAGCGATGCAGAGGGTCTCGTAGGTGTTCGGGACCGGTGTCCGCACCAGGAATGTCGTCGTCGGGTGTTGTAACGGGTGACCCAACGGAACACCTGACGCCGGCACGTCGCCTCGTCCGACCAGACGTTCGCGTTCTGGAGGACTTCTCGTTTGAGGGCGGCGTTGAAGGATTCGGCGAGACTGTTGTCGGCGCTCGTGCCGACTTTACCCATTGACTGGGTGACGCCGAGGTCGGTGCAGAGGGAAGCGAAATCCTTCGAGGTGTATTGGGCGGATTCAACCGGTCGATGCAACACCGCGTTGTTGGAGCAACTGTAGCTGCTCGGTGAACACTTCAGCCGGGGTCTTCCAGCCGAGCACTTTTCGCGGTCGGTTGTTGACAGTCAGCGCAATTGCTTCGAGGTCCTCGGCGGTCCAGCGGGACAGATCGGTTCCCTTTGGGAAGTACTGGCGCAGCAATGGAGTGGACCCCAAAAGTTGGACTACGTAACTACGTGTCCAACTTTCAGAGGAGTCCGCTTGTGTACTTGCGAAGCACATTAAGCCATTCTGATGCCGTCTCGGCCGTTGAGTTGTTCGAGGAAGGCTTCACTGCGAAATCCGTCGCGTTGACTTTTGACCTCGCCCCGAACCCCGTCCAAATGTTGTATCAACGATGGCAACTACGGGGAGCAGGTGCGCTGGTGACCAGAGACCGAAGACAGTACGATTTCGAGACCAAACTCGAGATCGTGCGTCGCCACGTTAACGGAGAGTCCGGAAGGCTCTGGCCGAAGAGTACGACTTACCCTCGCCCACGACGGTAGCGAACTGGACGGTCATCTACCGACGCGACGGCGAGGACGGGTTGCGCCCGAAGAAGCGTGGCAGGCCACCAACCGATCGCGGGGACTCCCCTCCGAAAAGCGAGCTCGAGACACTGCGCACGGAGAACGAACGACTTCGCGCCGAGGTCGCGTATCTGGGAAAATTGCGGGCCTTGAGGTCACAGGAACGACGCTGAGAGTTCGAGCTGTCAACGATCTCAAGGCGCACTACCCGCTACCCCTCTTGCTGCAGATCGCGCACCTCCCCAGAGCGACGTTCTACGACCATCGGAATCGACTCCGTCGCGCGGATCGGCATGCTGAGCTCAAAGAAGCCATTCGTGAGACCTTCGACGATGCGAAGGGCGCCTACGGGCACCGACGTATCCTCGCTATCCTTCGACGGCAGGGACGGAGGGTGTCGAAGAAGACCGTGCTCACACTGATGCGCACCCTCGGACTGCAGTGCCTGGTGCGTCGTCGCAAACGGTACAACTCCTTCCGAGGAGAAGTCGGTGAGGCAGCCGATAACGTGTTGAACCGCCAGTTCGCGGCAGAGATGGCGCACACCAAATGGGCAACGGACGTCACCGAGTTCAACATCGGCAGTTCCAAGGTCTACCTTTCGCCCATCCTCGATCTCCATGACAACCGGATCATCTCTGCCACGGCCGGGCCCTCTCCGAGCGTGAAGATGGTCACCGACAGCTCCGCATGGCCATCGACACTCTCAACGCCGGGCGAGAAACCACTCGTGCACTCCGACCAAGGATTTCAGTACCACCACGCTCTCTGGCGGGACACGGTGCGCGAGGCAGGGCTCACCCAGTCGATGTCCCGCAAAGGCACGTGCCTCGACAACGCCGTCATGGAGGGATTCTTCAGCCACCTCAAGCCGGATACTGCAGCGACAGCAATCTTGCTGCTCCGGGACCGGAACGATTGATCGCCCTGAACAAAACACGCGACCACGCGAAATCGGAGATGGAACAGCCTGTGACAGGGCCACCTCCGGATGGAGCGAGCCCGCGACAGGCGATGTCTCACCGACTACGCACGCCGGAAGGATCCCAACTCTACAAACGCCGAGCAGCAACCGTCGAACCCGGCATCGGCAACCTGAAGAAGATCCTCAACCGGTTCTCCGGTCGCGGATTACACAGTGTCCACAGTGAACTCAATCTAGCGGCCAGCGCGTTCAACCTGATGAAAATCCACCGGGCCACGATGCAATAAGGTCGAGATCGCCGGCGCCGATCTTCCCGAAGAACGCACCATCGGAAAGATTCGCTGCGACAGCTCCGCCATCGATTCTGCGACAGCCTCTACGACGCCGAGATCCGCCGGGTGATCTGCTCGACGGATGTAATCGTCAAGGGTTCTGCAGGTTTCGGTGGGTTTCGCCTTGTTGAGGACGGTGGTGCGGGCATGTGCTCATCGAGGGTGTGATCGTGTCCCGAAGTCAGGGCTGGCCGGCAGGCCACCGCGGAGCGGATCGCCTTGACGCAGGGCGCGATCACCCTAGGCTCGGCGGGGCCGAACACCGAAGTCGGCGGTGCCGGTGTGCGCGGGCCGG
>LATQ01000313.1 GCA_001017865.1 Rhodococcus sp. IITR03 | reverse complement strand
GTTTCTCGAACAACTGGTCGCGCACGAGGGCGTCGAGGCGCTCCTGCGCCGTCTCGACGGCGTCGTCGGGTGGTCCCGCGGAGACCGCGCGCGCACGCTCGACCTGGGCCGCATAGGCGGAGGCGTCCTGAACCCCGAAGGAGGCTGCGGCACAGCCCCCGACGGCGACGGGCGGCAGCGTGCCGTGGCGCGTACGGCGATCCTGCGCGTACACGTGCGCAGACCGCACATCTCCGCGAGCAGTGCCGCGACATCCGCGGCGTCGGCGCGCACCGAGAACGGGCCGACCGAGTCGGTCCGGGGGTGCGGCTCACGGCGAGGCGCGGGAACGCCTCGTCGGTGAGGATGATCCACCAACCGCGCATCGGATACTTCGACCGGCGGTTGTAGGGAGGGGTGTGGGCCGCGATCAACCGGAGTTCGCGGACGCCGGCCTCGAGCCCGTGGGTGCATTCGACGTGATCGATGCGTGTAGTGAGCGCGACCATCTCGCGCAACCGCGGTCGCGTCTCGGAGCCCGTGAAATAGGTACGGACACGCCGGTGCAGGTCGACCGCCGTGCCGACGTACAGCACCTCGTCCGACGGGCCGCGGAACATGTAGACGCCCGGTTTACGCGGCAGATGCGCGGCGAGTGCGCGTTTGGCCCTCTGCTCGGCGGTGACCACCGGCATGTAGTCGCGCAGCTCGGTGAGGCTGTGGACGCCTGGTTGCCGACCGTTCGATGAGGGCGTGCAGGACGTCCACGGTGGCGCGTGCGTCGTCCAGGGCGCGGTGGGTGGGCACGGTGGAGACCCGGAACAGTTCGGCCAGCGCGGACAGCTTCACCGATGGCGCTTCGTCGCGTCCGAGGACGCGGCGGGCCAGCTTGACGGTGCACAGCACCTGGAAGCGGGGCCACGCGAGTTCGCACTGCGCCGTGGCGGCCTTGAGGAAGCCGACGTCGAATCCGGCGTTGTGTGCGACGAGCACCGCTCCGGACGCGAATTCCAGGAAGGCGGGCAGCACCTCCTCGATCTTGGGAGCCGCATAGACCATCGCGGTGGTGATGCCGGTGAGCTGCACGATGTACGGGGGGATGGGTCGTCCCGGATCGACGAGGGTCGCGAACTCGCCGAGCACCTCGCCCCCGCGGATCTTCACCGCTCCGATCTCTGTGATGGCGTCCTCGGCTGCCTTCCCGCCCGTCGTCTCGAGGTCGACGACGACGAAGGTGGTCTCGCGCAGGGGAGTGTCGAGCTCGTCGAAACCGAGTTGCACGCCCAGGGCGGATGGTTGCGGCGAGGTCATGCGGCAGAGCCTAGGAAGCGTCACCGACACGCCGCCGAGCGGGCTTCGGAGTGGGTTCGAAGCAGGGGGAGACGAGGATCACACTGCGTTCTTTTCGGCTCGATGAGGGGTACGCGGAGGTCGGAAAACAGACCGATCGGCCTCCGGGAACGGCAATCCGGCGAAGCGGGCACATCGCCTCGTCGACGGTGAGCGAGTCGGGGTGCCCTGACCTGGTTCTTCCGGAAAGGACTCGGGTGAAACGGGCGCCGGCCTCCCGCGAGCGGAGATGCGTCGAACGGGGGCCGTTACCGCGCCGTTATCGGACCGTTGCTCCGCGGTGGTCATTCCTCAGGGGCAGGCCGAAACGGTCGGCTCGTACGGCGAGCCGGTCGACTTCACCGATGCCGTTTCGTAATCTTTTCGAGACCGAGCGGAGAGTTTTCCGCCCCACCCCCGGGTCGGAGCCGCACGGTTACCGCCTAATCGCTTCTCCCCTCCGCGGGAGCAGCGAGCCGGGGACCCACACGTAGTACTCGGGGTGAATCCCCTCCGCCGCTCGCGGGGAGGGGTAGGCTGATCTTCCGGCCCGAACCCGTCAGCTAACTCGGTCGGCGGGTGAACGGAAGAAACGGAGAACGTCCCCTCGTGGTTTCGAACAACAGCAAGCGCACCGTCCGGCGCGCACTCGTCGCCGGTGCCATTGCTCTCGGAGCAGTCACCGTCTCGGCCGGCCCGGCGATGGCCGAGCCGATCAACATTCCCGGTGTCGGAACGTTCGACCTCCCGGCCGGTGTGACCGTGCCGCCGGAGATCGCCAACATCGTTCCGCCGGCCCCCGAGGCCGCCCCCGCGCCCCAGGCAGGTTCCTTCACCGCCCCCTTCAGCTCCGTCGGTCAGCGCGCTGCCGACGCCGCACAGTCGAAGATCGGTGCCCCCTACGTCTACGGTGCTTCCGGCCCGAGCTCCTTCGACTGCTCGGGTCTCGTGCAGTGGGCCTACAAGCAGGCCGGTCTGAGCGTCCCGCGTACCAGCTACGAGCAGGCCTCCGCCGGTGCCCCGGTGGACGTCGCGGCTCTGCAGCCCGGTGACGTCGTCTCGTTCTACGACGGCAGCCACACCGGCATCTACATCGGCGGCGGCAACATCGTGCACGCCTCCACCTCGAGCCAGCCGGTCAAGATCGCACCGCTGAACTCGATGCCCGTCGACGGCGCCCGTCGCTTCTGATCGGTCGGCGCCCGTCGCTTCCGATCGGTCTGAGCACCCCCGCTCCAGCGCCGACGCACTGCCCGAGGAGGGTGGGTCCGGTACGTACCGGACCCACCCTCCTCGTGTGTCTGCACGTACCTGCTGATGCGCGAACTGCTTGCACAAACCGCCGCTGCGTGGGAGGGCTACTCGCAGGTAGACACAAACCTATGCAATTCCGTAACCTGATCGAGACCTTTGGGAAAGGATGCGAGCCCACGTGGTTTCCGACAGGACGAAGCACCCCGTACGAGTGCAGGACAGGCGACGGACCGGTCGTCCGGCGCTCGTCGTCGCCCTCGTGATGATGGTCCTCGGTTTCATTCCGGCGCCGGCGACGGCGCAACCCGCAGGGGAGAGCCCGGCCGCACGCCTCGAGCACCTCGCCGATCTGTCACGTCGCAGCGAACAGGCCACCGAGGCGTTGCACGCCGCCGGGGCGGATCTCGAAGCGAAGGTCGCGGCGCAGCACGAGGCCGAGGTGCGTGCCGGCCACGCCGACGACG
>LATQ01000476.1 GCA_001017865.1 Rhodococcus sp. IITR03 | reverse complement strand
CGCCACCGCACGAGGTCGCCGGTGCGGTAGAGCCGCGCCCCTGCGTCGCTGTAGGGGTCGGCGACGAACCGGCCCGCCGTCAGACCTGCGCGCCGGTGGTAGCCGCGGGCGAGCTGGACACCACCGAGATACAACTCGCCGACGACGCCCCGGGCCACGGGCCGGAGCCGTTCGTCGAGGACGAAGGTGCGGGTGTTGTCGATCGGTCGTCCGATCGGGACCCACGGGATGTCCTGCGCCGGAATCGATGCCGCGGTGACGTCGACGGCCGCCTCGGTCGGGCCGTAGAGATTGTGCAGTTCGGCGTCGACGAGGGTGTGGAAGCGATCGCGGTGGTCGGCGGTCAGCGCCTCACCACTGCAGATCACCCGGGTCAGGCGCAGTGCCCGGTCCTGCTCGGCGGCGAGCACGTCGAGCAGCGCAGCGAGCATCGACGGGACGAAGTGCGCCGTGGTGATCGACTGCCGGGCGATCACGTCGCGCAGATAGTGCGGGTCGCGGTGGCCGTCGGCGGTCGCGACGACGAGCGTGGCACCGGCGATCAGCGGCCAGAAGAACTCCCACACCGACACGTCGAATCCGGACGGGGTCTTCTGCAACACCCGATCGTCGGCCGTGAGACCGTATTCGTCCTGCATCCACCGCAACCGGTTGGCCACGGCGCGATGGCCGACGAGGACGCTTCGGGGTTCCGGTGGATCCGGAGGTGTAGAGCACGTACGCCGCGCGGTCGAGGGGCATCGCGGTCGGTGCTGCGACCGGCTCTGCGGGATCGATACCGACGCAGCCGGATTCGTCGACCTCGAGCACCGGCACGACGGAGTCGAAGGACATCGCCACACCGGCGGCCGCCACGACCGCGACGGGCTGCGCGTCGGAGAGCATGTACGCGAGCCGCTCGGCGGGATAGTTCTCATCGAGCGGCAGATAGGCCGCACCGACGCGGTGGATCGCGAGGAGGGCAACCACGAGTGCGGTGCTGCGTGGGATCGCCACGGCCACGACGGCATCCATTCCTACTCCGGGAACGGAACGCAGGTGTCCGGCCAGAGCGGCGACGGCACGGTCGAGTTCGGCGTAGCTCCACCGCCGTCCGGTGGCGTCGTCGACGAGCGCGAGGCGTCCGGTGTCGCAGCGACCTGCTGCGAGAACAGCTCGGGGACCGTGTGATCGGGACCGTTGTCGCGGACCGTGCCGATCTCCGCTGCAGCCAATGCCTTTCGGTCGTCGGCGGTGAGCACGCTCAGCTGCGACAGCGAGGTGTCGGGATCCGCCGCGATCTCCGCGAGCAGGACCGTGAGTCGCTGCGCGAATCCGTCGACGGTGTCGTGGTCGAACAGATCGGTCGCGTACTCGATGCGGCCGCGGATCCCGCCGTCGTCGGTCTCGGCGAGGTCGAAGGTCAGGTCGAACTTCGACGTGCCGGTCTCGACGAAGACCGGTTCGGAGTCGAGCCCGGGCATGCGGATCTCGTCGAGACGGTCGCGGTACTGCACCATGATCTGGAACAACGGTTGGCGCGCGAGTGACCGTGCCGGGGCGAGTCGTTCGACGAGCACCTCGAACGGCAGGTCCTGGTGCGCGTAGGCGTCGAGGTCCACCTCCCGGACCCGTGTGAGCAGGTCGCGGACGGTGGGGTCGCCGGACAGGTCGGTGCGCAGCACGAGCGTGTTGACGAAGAAGCCGACGATCCGATCGAGGGCGGCGTCGGGACGCCCCGCAACGGGAGTGCCGAGGACGATGTCGTCCCCGCGCCGTGCGCGCGCAGCAATGCCGCGACGACGGCGTGGGTGAGCATGAACATCGTCGCGCCGGATTCGGCGGCGATGCCGGCGAGTGCTTCGCGGGTTCGCGGGTCGACGGTGAACGGGACCGCGCCGCCGCGATAGCTGCTGACAGCGCCGCGCGGCCGGTCGTGCGGGACGGCGAGTTCCTCGGGTGCTCCGTCGAGGACGCGTGCCCAGTACTCGGTCTGGGCCTCACGCAGAGACTCGTCCCCGGTACCGAGACGTTCGTCCTGCCAGAGGGTGAAGTCCCGGTACTGCACCGGCAGCGGCGCCGGAGCGGGCGCCCGGTGGTCAGGTGCGCGTACCAGGCCGACAGATCGGCGACGAGCGGTGTGGCGGACCACTCGTCGGCGGCGATGTGGTGCACGAGCACCATCAGGTGCGCGTCGTCGGGCGCGGTGCGCACGAGGGTCGCGCGGATCGGCAGGTCGTGGGTGAGATCGAACGGGCGGCCCCCTCGGCGAGCAGCGCGTCGAGATCCGCCCGGGCCGCGTCGACGATCCGCAGTTCGACGGTGCAGTCCTCGGCGGGCAGCACCCGCTGGTAGCCGATCTGCTCGACGTCGTCCTCGTCCGGCTCGGTGAACACCGTGCGCAGCGTGTCGTGCCCGGCGATCAGGTGCTGCAGGGCTTCGCGCAGGGCATCGACGTCGAGAGCGCCGCGCAACCGCATCGTGTACGGGATGTTGTAGGTCGCCGACGCGCCCTCGAGGCGGAAGAGGAACCACAGCCGGCGCTGCGCGGCCGACATGGGGACGAGTTCGGCGTGGTCGCGGCGCACGAGTTCCGGGCCGGTGACGGTGGCCGGGACCGTTGCCGCGAGTCGCGCGGGGGTGCGCAGGTCGAAGATGTCGCGGATCGACGGGTTCCGGCCGGTGCGCACGCGCAGCGCCGTTGACAGACGTGTCGCGAGGAGCGAATTGCCGCCGAGGGCGAAGAAGTCGTCGTCGGGGCCGACCTGCGGGACACCGAGGAGTTCGGCGAGCACCTCGCACACGGCGCGTTCGTCGTCGGTGGCCTCGCGTGTGCTGTGACTCCGGGCGGGATCGGGCAGGGACGCGCGGTCGACCTTGCCGTTGGGCAGGGTCGGCATGGCGTCGAGCACGACGAAGACCGCGGGAATCATGTAGTCCGGCACCACGGTCCGCAGATGGTCCTGCAGGTCGGTAGCCGCCGGGCGCGGCGCGGCCGGATCGGCGACGACGTAACCGACGAGCAGATCGGTTCCGGACGCCGACGGGCGCA
>LATQ01000117.1 GCA_001017865.1 Rhodococcus sp. IITR03 | reverse complement strand
CGGTGACGACGCAGTCGATGACGACGTCGGTCTCGGGCAGCTGCTCGGCGATCACGGCGGAGTGGCCGTGCGGCAGGCCGAGGAAGACGACGTCGTGCCCGAGCAGGGTGTCGATGTCGGTGGCGCCGAGCACGCGGTCGGCGAGCGGCAGCAGATGGGGATGGAACTCACGCAGGGTGGCGCCGGCATTACCCCCGGCGGTGAGCGCGCCGATGGCGAGTGAGCCGTCCTGGTAGGCGGGGTGGCCGAGGAGCAGGCGCAGGGATCGTCGCGCCCGCGTAGCCGCTGGCGCCGGCCACGGCGACCGTAGCGGCGACTCGGGGGTGGCGGTGAAGTCCGGTGAAGTACCATACGAATGATTATGCACTCATGCAAATCATTTCATAGGGGGTGTCCCTTCCGGGAGGATTCACTCCGACCGCAACGACCGCCGGATCTCCGCGAGCCGGTCGGCAGCAGCTGCCTTGCGCTCCTCGTACTGCTCCTCGAGCGTGCGACCCGCCCCGGTCGCGTGAGCGAGTTCCTCCGCGCCGAGCGCGGTCGCCGAACGCTGTTCGATCTTCTCACGCACCGATTCGAAGGTCGGCACCCCGTCCGCGGTGTATCCGGTGATCTCCTCGATCGTCGGTGCGCGGACCCCGCTGTCGACGATTCCGGCACCGACGGCACCCGGTTCGACGATCTCGGCTCGTGGACCTGAGCCTCGTGCACCTGGGCCTCGTGGGCGTCTTCCTCGCGCGGGTCACGTCGGGATCGGGGCTCGGCTCCGGTCGATCGGCGGCACGTCCGGAATGTCCGGGCCCGGCGGCACATCCGGCACCGTCGGCGTCTCCGGCCGGCCGGGGTGACGTCGGGGACGGGCTGCTCCGGCTTGTCGGGTTCCTCGGGAGAGGGCACCCGGCCGGCTTCGTCCTTGCTCATGCATCCAGGCTACGTCGCTGGGCTCCCGCTGCGTCCTGTTCGGCGCGAGCCGCAGATACGCCTCGAAGGCCTCCCGGCTGGTGTACTGCAACCGCACCCCGAGCTCCTCGCGCAACCGCCGGTTGTCGAGCACCGGACGGTACTGCAGGAAGCCGACCCGCTCCGGGCCGTGCTCCGTCAGACGCAACGCGCGCCCGATCCGCAGGGCGAGCTTCAGCACCGCAGCGGGCACCGTGAGGGTCCTGCGGTTCGTCATCGCGGCGATCTCGGGCACGGTGACGACCCCGTCGCCCGCGACATTGAAGATGCCCGTGACCGGACCGAGCACGGCCTCGGCGAAGGCCGCCGCGACGTCGGTGTGCCAGACGAACACGAACGGGCTGTCGCTGCCGGCGACGACGAGCAGCCGCTCACGGTCGAGCAGTGCGGTGATCTGGTTGCGGACGGTCTCCCCCAGGATCGTGCCGATCCGCAGGATCACCTGTTCGAGCTGCGGATGCTCGACCGGGTGGCGGCGAGCATCTCCTCGACGAGGCGTTTGTGCCGGCTGTAGGTGAACTCGTCGTTGCCGCGGATCGGATCGTCCTCGGTGAGCGGGACCGGGTTGTCGGCGTGATAGCCGTAGGCGGCGCCGGAGGACGCCACCACCAGGCGTCGCACCCCGTAGGTCAGTGCGGCGTCGACGACGTTGCGTGCGCCGTCGACGTCGACGGCGTATTCCTGCTCCGGGGTGGTGTCACGCCCGGGGTTGACGATGGATGCCAGGTGCACGATCACGTCGGGGCGGTGGGTGCCGACGACCTCGGCGATCCTGCGGCGGTCACGGACGTCGGCGATCACGTGGACGACCGCATCGTCGGCGCTGTTCGTTCGTGGCGGTCGGCGGGTTCGTGGAGGTCGGCGCTGATCACCCGGACGCCGCGCGAGCGCAAAGCCGCCACGACGGCGCTGCCGAGGAAGCCGTTGCCGCCGGTGACGAGGGCGGTGAGGGAGGTCATGCGGTCACCTTTCGGGTTGCGGTGCGACGGGCCCAGACGGTGGCCAGGAGCAGTCCGGCGACGATGTCCAGATCCCCCACCAGCCGGCGACGATCGCCATGCCGCCGAGGCCGTCGAAGAAGGTCATGACGAGGCCGAGCCCGAGGCCGGCGTTGCGGATGCCGACCTCGAACGAGACCGCCCGCCGGCTGTACTCGGGCAGTCCGCTGGCCCATCCGCACAGATAGCCGAGACCGAGCGCGATTGCGTCGTGCAGGAACACCGCGAGCAGGACGAGCCCGATGTAGTCGAGGAAGTCGGCGAAATTGCCGGCGAGCCCGGCGACGATGAACGCGAGCAGTGCGAGCAGGGATCCGTTCTTCACCCACGGCTGGGCGCGGGACGCGAAGCCGGGCGCCTTCTGCGCGGCCCAGATACCGAGGACGAACGGCAGCCCGATGATCAGGCGATCTGCACGACCATGTCGAGACCGTCGAGTTCGACCGAACGCAGCAGCGCCCGGGTGCCGTCGCTGCGACTGCCCCAGAACGCGAAGTTGATCGGCATGAGCACGATGGCGAGCACGTTCGACACGGCCGTCATCGACACCGACAGGGCGACATCGCCGCCGGCGCGGTGGGTGAGGACGTTGGAGATGTTCCCGGGTGGCAGCACGCGACGAGGATCATGCCGAGCGCGATCGACGGGGCGGGGTCGAGCAGCAACGTCAGCAGCCAGGTCACGGCGGGCAGCGCGAGAACTGCGCGGCGATGCCCACCGCCATGGCCTCGGTGCGCGCAGCGCGCGGCGGAAGTCGTCGACGGAGGTGTCGAGGGCGATGCCGAGCATGATCGCCGCGAGCACGACGTTGAGGGCGAGCAGCGAACCGGAGTCGAAGGAGAGCCTGACGTCGTCGACGTTCACCGCACGCCCGCCCCGGGGGACGAGGCGGCGGCCTCGCGGACTGCGCGGGTCTGCTCGCGCAGCGCCGTGCGATAGGCGTCCTTGTTGACGTAGTAGGCCATCCGGCCGAGCTTCAGATAGCGGTAACCGCCGGTGAGGTCCGGGGGCGAGGCCGCCAGCGCCGCGCGCCATCGCGCCGCGGCCGCCGGATCGGTATCGGCGAGACCGATCGCGGCG
>LATQ01000468.1 GCA_001017865.1 Rhodococcus sp. IITR03 | reverse complement strand
CGACGACCCTGCGGGCCTGCACCGTGCGTCCGGATCGGTGCGCACGGTCACAGGTCGCCGGTCCGGCAGATCTCGGTGGCGGCGTCGCCGCAGGTCACCGTGCCGCCGTCGGACCGCAGCCGAGACAGCAGGGCCTGGGTGAGCGCGCCGCTCCCGCCTATTGCACGACCCGGGGGCAGGGTGTGCATGAGGGCCGCGAAGCCACCATCGCCGCGGTGCCGGGTTCGGACATGGGCGGGCCGGATTGCGCGCCGAACCAGGCGAGGGCCGCCTTCAGGGGTTCGTCGTCGAAGTACTCGTCGAGCAGGCTGTCGCCGGTGGTGAGGAACCGGCGGGACAGGGCGCTGCCGCCCTCACCCGCGTCGAGTCCCCAGAACGAGGACAGCAGGTGCCGTCCGGTCGGGGGATGGGTGAACGACTTCATCACCGCCGCGCTGCGCGGGCCCCAGTCCTGCACGAAGCGGCGGTACGCGTCGGCCTCGCGGCGTCCGCAGGCGGCCTCGACGGAGGCGCAGGTCCGGTCGAGATCGCGGTGGAAGACGATGCCGGGACGGTCGGAGTCCGCCGGCGGTGGCGCGTACGCCCACGGGTCGCAGTCGATGTAGCGCAGGCCGTGGGCGGCGAGATCGAGTTCCTCGACGATCCCGGAATGGCGCACCATGATGTGCGCCGAGGAGCCGCGGTCGACGGCATATCCGGGGAAACGTTCGACGGTGGAGACGGCGCCGCCCGGCACGGTGTCGCGTTCGAGGACCTCCACCGACCATCCGTCGCGGGCGAGATAACACGCCGCGACCAGCGCGTTGTGGCCCGAGCCCACGATGACGACGTCGAGTGTGGAGTTCATGGGGTACCGCTTCCGTCCGGATCGTCGGTCGTGTGATGGTGGTGCGGAACGAGGTCCGGCTCGAGGGGCAGGCTCCTGCCGAGGACCGCGAACGGGCGGGCGTCGCCGGTGAAGACGAACCGGCGGACGACGTCCTGGAATCCGAACCGACGGTACAGCCGCCACGCCCGGTTGTCCTCGCCCGGCACCTCGGGTGTCGACAGCAGTACGGCCGCTTCGCTGCGTTCCCGCAGCAGCGCCGACAGGAGCAGTTCACCGATGCGGCGTCCCTGCATGTCGGGTCGGACGTGCAGTTCGGTGAGCTCGAAGTAGTCGGAGAGGACGCGATCGATCTCCTCGGGGGACCGTCCCGAATGACGCATGCCGGCGCGCACCTGCTGGTTCCACCACTGGCGGGTGTCGCCCCGGTAGCCGTACGCG
This sequence comes from Rhodococcus sp. IITR03, assembly GCA_001017865.1. The sequence goes on along the minus strand of LATQ01000468.1, from coordinate 1,774 downwards.
ATCCCGACGACGGTGTCCGGATCCTCGGGGAGGCTCGCGGCGAACGCCTGCCAACCCGCGCGGGCGAATGCTCGGACCACATCGGCGCGCGGTGGTACTCCGTGCCTCGGGGATATCGCATCGCCGCGACGTAGACGGTCAGCAGCGCGGGCAGGCGCGCACGGAAGTCCGCGGGGGAGAGCTCGGTGAGGATCGGGGCGTCCTGGCAGGGATCGGTGGTCATGCGTGACTCGTTCGGGTGGCTCGCGGTGCGTCGGAGGTGCTCGGGTCTCGCTGATCGTTCGGGATGACGTGGCCACTTTCTCTTGACGGGTTGTCGGTGGGTCCAGCTATATTGAATACGTCGAACGCATGTTCGACACCGGTGATCCGGGGATGTTCGAGGGAAGCGAACATCCCCGGATCACCCTGGGGTCTCCCGCTCGGCGTCCGTGTCGGGCCTCACTCGAGGACAGTGATCTCCGTTCCTCGGCGTTTCGGCGGGAATGCCACCGGATACCGCTCGTTGTAACGAGTGGTGAGACCACGCCGAGGAGGTGCGTGAACATGGCCAACGGTCAGGTCGCGAGTCGAGGCCCGCGCCGAACGTCTCCCACGCTCGGGCCGTCCGTATGCATCGACCATGCCACCTCGGCGCGCGCGGCGACGTTGCTGCGCAAGGCCGACGATCTGCTCTCGGCTGCCGCCGGTGCCGGCGATCCGGGCGAGCGGTTCCGTCTCGCCTATCTGGCGGCGCTGCGCGGTGCCGGTTGCGGTGGTCGCCGCCGCGGAGCTGCGTTCCGGGATCCGGCCCCGCCGCCCCGCCACGCGCAACGCATGGGCACTCATGGCGCGTGCCGACGACTCCTTCGCCGTGTGGGCCGACTACTTCGCCGATCGCTCCGCCACTCGCACCGCGGTCGAGGCGGGGGTCGCGCAGGCGGTGGGTGCCGACGAATCCGGTGCGTTCTACGACGAGGTGGGCCACTTCCTGCACGACGTGGAGGGTTATCTCGACGCCGAAGCAGAACCGGAGGTCGGTGTGGGTGGGTGACTTTCGCCTCTTCACGAGGGCCTTCGCCGAAGAGGGGATCGAACTCACGTGTGGAGTTTGTGGTCCACAGCGACATCTGCTCGTATTATTGACTCAGGCGGCCGTACGGACGGCCCCCCGCCGGATTCGCCCCACGGATCCGGTGGCCACCGTTTAGTGCCGGGGGAGGTACCGTGCCACTCTCCGAGCACGAGCAGCGCATGCTCGATCAGATCGAGAGCGCGCTCTATGCTGAGGATCCCAAGTTCGCCTCGACCGTGCGTGGCAGCCGGTTGGGGATGGCGTCGAACCGGCGGCGGCTACAGGCCGGCGCCTTGTTCGTGTTGGGCCTGACGCTGTTGATCGCCGGCGTTGCCTGCCGCTCAAGCCGGGCGGCTTCCCGATCATCAGTCTGCTCGGGTTCCTCGTGATGTTCGCCGCCGGAGTCCTGTTGCTCCTCGGCGGTCGTCGGCCGTCGACTCCCGGAGCGACGGGCGGTAGTTCCGGTTCCGGAAAGACCGGTCGAAGTTCCCGCGGCGGCAAGAAGTCCTCGGGTGGTGGCTTCACCAACCGCATGGAAGAGCGGTTCCGGAGGCGTTTCGAGCAGGATTGACCTCCTCGACCATCAGGTGTATCGACGACGGCGCGACCCACGGGTCGCGCCGTCGTCGTTCGTCTGCGGACCTTTCACCGACCCGGCGTCGTCCGCCCCTCTGTCCCTCCACCACCGCGCCCCACTCGCGCGATCCCCGTCTTCCCACC
>LATQ01000656.1 GCA_001017865.1 Rhodococcus sp. IITR03 | reverse complement strand
ACCGGGATCCGACCGTACCTGCCGTCGGCAGCTGTCGGATCGCCGCGCGGGTGCGACCGTCCCGTCGGATCGGGACGTCGGCCGGTGCGGCGACGCGGCTCTGGCGGCACCTGGGACTCCTCCTGTGGGTGGTACGGGGTCTGTATCTGTAGCTCTCGGTTGAAGGCTACTGGTGGGGACGCTCGCCCGGCGCGCACCACTCCGGCGTGCCAGACTTCTCCGAGTGCGTAGCGTTCTCGTCACCGGAGCCCGTGGCCAACTCGGCCGTCATCTCGTGAACCGCGGCACCGCGGCGGGGATACCGATCCGCGGTGTCGGATCGTCCGAGGTGGACATCACCGATCCGCAGGCCGTGGCCGCCGCGGTCGAACCCGGATCCGTGGTGATCAACGCCGCCGCGTACACCGCCGTCGACGCGGCCGAGACCGACGAGGACCGGGCCGCTGTGGTGAACCGCACGGGCCGGGCGTGTTGGCCGCCGTCTGCGCCGACAAGGGTGCCCGTCTCGTCCATGTCTCCACCGACTACGTTTTCGCCGGCGATGCGACCGAGCCGTACCGGGTGGACGCGCCGACCGGCCCGCGCACGGCCTACGGCCGCACCAAACTCGCAGGTGAACGAGCGGTGCTGGAGGCGCTGCCCACCGCGCACGTCGTGCGCACCGCCTGGGTGTACACGGGCGACGGCAACGATTTCGTCGCGACCATGCGGCGACTCGAGGGCGAACGCGACACCCTGCGCGTCGTCGACGACCAGCGTGGTTGCCCCACCTATGCCCGCGACCTGGCGGACGGCCTGCTCGAACTCGCCTCCCGCGCCGACGGCATCCCCGGTGGGATCCTGCACGCGACCAACGCCGGGGAAGCGACGTGGTTCGACCTCGCCCGAGCGGTCTTCGAGGAGATCGGCGCCGATCCGGAGCGGGTGCACCCGTGCCGCAGCGACGAGTTCGTCCGCCCCGCGCCCCGGCCCGCCTACTCGGTGCTCGACGACAGCGCATGGATCGGCGCCGGCCTGACACCCTTCCGTCCGTGGCGGGAGGCACTGCACGAGGCGATCGCCGGTGACGGAGTCGTGCCGCCTGCACGATGACATCCGACGAAGCGGCCCGTGAGGTGTCGCACACCGTCGAGGTCGCTAAGGTGACCGGCGTGGAATCGACGCTGGCCGTGGTGACGGTGACCTACTCGCCCGGAGAGCACCTCGAGAACTTTCTCACCTCGCTCACCTCCGCGACCGTTCTGCCGACGCAGGTGATCCTGGCCGACAACGGTTCGACCGACGGTGCTCCCGAGGCCGCTGAGGCGGCACACGAGAACGTGCGACTGCTCCGGACCGGCGGGAACATCGGTTACGGCGGTGCGATCAACCGCGCGGTCGCGAGGTCGACCCGGCTGCGGAGTTCGTCTCGTCGCGAACCGGACGTGCGGTGGCATCCCGGTTCGCTCGACGAGATGCTCGACGCGGCGCGTCGCTGGCCGCGCGCCGGCTCGCTCGGGCCGCTGATCCACGAACCCGACGGAAGCGTCTACCCCTCGGCGCGCACCGTCCCCACCCTCGCCTCCGGTGCCGGTCACGCGCTGCTCGGCACCGTCTGGCCGGCCAATCCGTGGACGCGCCGCTACCGGCAGGAGAACGAGGAGATCAGCGAACGCCCCGTGGGCTGGTTGTCCGGATCGTGCCTGCTGCTGCGGCGCGCCGCCTTCGATTCGATCGACGGCTTCGATTCGCGATACTTCATGTACATGGAGGACGTGGACCTGGGCGACCGGCTCGGACGAGCGGGCTGGCTCAACGTGTACGTGCCGTCCGCGGTGGTCACGCACGCCAAGGGCCACGCGGCCGGACGGCACCCCGAACTGATGCTTCCGGCACATCATGAGAGTGCCTACCGCTTCCAGGCGGACCGTCACCCCCACGGGTGGCAGGCACCGCTGCGGTGGGCGTTGCGGGCGGGGCTCGCGGTGCGATCGCGAGTGGCGGTCGCGGCGGCCGTGCGGGAGCGTCGGAACGGGAGGACCGACCAGAACATTCCGGTCGGCACGACAGTGAACAGGGGAGACGATGACGAGTGATTCGGCACCGCACACCGATGCGGTGATTCTGGTCGGCGGACAGGGTACGCGGCTACGGCCGCTGACGCTGTCGGCACCCAAGCCGATGCTGCCCACCGCGGGGGTGCCCTTCCTCACCCACCTGCTCGCGCGGATCCGTGAGGCGGGCATCAAGCACGTCGTGCTCGGCACCTCGTTCAAGGCCGAGGTCTTCGAGGAGTACTTCGCCGACGGGTCGGACTTCGGCCTCGAGATCGAGTACGTCACCGAGACCGAGCCGCTCGGCACCGGCGGTGGTATCCGTAACGTGCTGCCGAAGCTGCGCGCCGACAACGTCATGGTCTTCAACGGCGACGTGCTCGGTGGCACCGATCTCGGCGCCGTCCTCGACACCCACGTGCGCACCGAGGCGGACGTGACCCTGCACCTGGTGCGGGTGAGCGATCCGCGTGCCTTCGGCTGTGTGCCGACCGACGAGGACGGCCGGGTGACCGCCTTCCTCGAGAAGACCCAGGATCCGCCGACCGATCAGATCAACGCCGGTTGCTACGTCTTCCGCCGCGAGATCATCGAGCAGATCCCCGAGGGCCGCCCGGTCTCGGTGGAGCGCGAGGTGTTCCCGGCGCTGCTGACCGAGGGCAAGAAGGTCTACGGGCACGTCGACGCCGCCTACTGGCGCGACATGGGCACCCCGGAGGACTTCGTCCGCGGCTCGGCCGATCTGGTCCGCGGTATCGCCCCGTCGCCGGCGCTTCCGCCGCAGCGCGGCGAGTCGCTCGTGCATCCGGGAGCCTCCGTCGCCCCGGCGCACTGCTGATCGGCGGCACGGTCGTCGGCCGCGGCGCGGAGATCGGTGCCGGCGCCCGCCTGGACGGCGCGGTGATCTTCGACGGTGCGCGGGTCGAGGCCGGTGCGGTGATCGAGCGGACCATCATCGGTTTCGGTGTGCGGGTCGGTCGCGCGCGTCCGCGACGATCGCGGCGACGCGGCGCGAACATCGGGCGC
>LATQ01000652.1 GCA_001017865.1 Rhodococcus sp. IITR03 | reverse complement strand
GTGGCCGCGACGGGATGGGTCGTGCCGGCGGGCGGCGCGAGTCCGTCGACCTCCAGCGGCCGGCCCTCCTCACCGAACAGGGCTTCGAGGAGCCCCCGGGCGGAGGAACCGACGAGCATGGCATGGCTCGCCTGGATCGCCGCGACGGTGACGGTCGCGCGGGCTCGTCCGGATCGGGGACGCCGGGAAGACGTGCACCTGCCACGGGCACCGGGCGGCGTCGACGCCGTCGGCGGACAGTCGCGCCACCGACCCGAGCCAGTCCTCGAAGGTGGAACTGCGCGCGTCGTGGACGGTGACCACGTCGTCGACGGCGAGATCGGCCTTCACCCAGTAGGGATAGTCCAGTGAGCCCGGCGCGTCGGCGATCCGACGTGCCAGAGCGCTGACCAGGTGCATCCGGGAGTCGAAGAACGACAGAATCGACCCGCGGTCCGGGGTGCGTCCCCGGTCCTCCGAGAACACGGCGAACGACCACCAATCGGTGGGCCGTCCCGGGATCGACTGAAAGTAGTTACCCGCATCGACCCACGAAAGGCGCGCGGACCTCCACTCTCGAAAAAACATGTAGCCGATTGTGACGGCGGACAAGACCTTTTTCGTACCGAACTCGCAGTTTCGTTCGTTCGGACGACACCGGACGGTCGACGGACACCCACGTCACTCGGTAGTCGGTGTCACTGGGGAGTCTTCGTGAGAACCTCTCGCGCTCGGTCGGCGTCGCGGTGCATCGCGGAGATGAGCGCCTCGACCGAATCGAACTTCTCCATGCCCCGCAGCCGCTCGACGAAGTCGACCGCCACGTGCTGACCGTAGAGATCGGCCTTCTCGTCGAGGACGAACGCCTCGACCGTGCGCTTGCGTCCGGAGAAGGTCGGATTGGTGCCCACCGACACGGCCGCAAGGTAACGCTGACCGGCCGTGAGTCCCTCGACGGGCGAACCGGAGTCGAGCACCGTGAACCAGGCCGCGTACACGCCGTCTGCGGGGATCGCCGCGTAGATCGGCGGTGCGACGTTGGCGGTCGGGAATCCGAGTCCGCGACCACGGCCGTCGCCGTGCACGACCACGCCCTCGACCCGGTGCGGGCGCCCGAGTGCGTCCGCGGCAGCGACGACGTCCCCGGCGTCGACGCACGAACGGATGTAGGTCGACGAGAACGTCACGGCGTGCTCGGCGACCAGCGTGAGCCCCTGCACCGCGAACCCGAAGCGCTCACCGATCGAGCGCAACATGTCGACGGTGCCGGCCGCCTTCTTCCCGAAGGTGAAGTTCTCCCCCACGACCACCTCGGCCACGTGCAGTCGCTCGACGAGGATCTCGTGGGCGTACCGCTCCGGTGAGAGCTTCATGAATTCCGGGGTGAACGGCATGACGCAGAAGACGTCGATACCGAGTTCCTCGGCGAGCTCGGCGCGTCGCGCGAGGGTGGTCAGCTGCGCCGGGTGGCTGCCCGGACGGACCACTTCCATGGGGTGGGGATCGAAGGTCATGAGCACGGCGGCCACACCGCGTGCCCGCGCGGCCTCGACGGCACGCGCTATGAGCTGCTGATGGCCGCGGTGTACACCGTCGAACACGCCGATCGTGAGTACACACCGACCCCAGTCCGCAGGAATTTCGTCCAGACCTCGCCATCTCTGCACATCGGCAGCCTACGGCCCGTGAGCGGGTCGGGCACGCCCGGATGGCTCCCGGCGCGCCCCACATGACGGTGACGGCTCGGCGAATGCATAATTTCGGTGTGCCGAACTTTTCGCCGAGAGCCCGCAGAACACAGTCCGTACGTTCCCGTGCCGGTCGCATGATCGCCGCCCTCGCGGCCACGGCCTGCGCCGCCGCCCTCGCGGCGTGTTCGACCACCGGTTCCGCCGACGATCGGCCCCTGGTCCTGACCACCTTCACCGTCCTCGCGACATGGCACGCAACGTCGGCGGCGACCACGTGCGGTCGAGTCCATCACCAAGCCCGGCGCCGAGGTCCACGGCTACGAGCCCACTCCGGGCGACCTGCGATTCGCGACCGAGGCCGACCTCGTCCTCGACAACGGACTCGGTCTCGAGCGGTGGTTCGAACAGTTCGTCGCCGACGTCGACGCCGAGCACGTGGTCGTGAGCGACGGTGTGGACCCACTGCCGATCGGTGAGGGCGCGATGACGGGCCCCTACAACCCCCACGCCTGGATGTCCCCACTCGCCGCCCGCGTCTACGTCGACAACATCGCCGCGGCACTGGCCGACCTCGCCCCCGAGCACGCGGACGCCTTCGCGGCCCACGCCGAGGCGTACAAGGCCGAACTCGACGCTCTCCACACCGAACTCGTCACCGCCCTCGACGGCATCCCTGCCAACCGGCGCGCACTCGTCACCTGTGAGGCGCGTTCAGTTATCTCGCCCGGGATGCCGGGCTGCAGGAGGCCTATCTGTGGCCGGTGAACTCCGACCAGCAGGGCACCCCCCAGCAGATCGCCCGGACCGTCGACTTCGTGCGCACCAACGAGGTGCCGGCGGTGTTCTGCGAATCGACCGTCTCGGACAAGGCGCAAAGGCAGGTCGCGGCCGACACCGGAACGGAATTCGGCGGAATCCTCTACGTCGACTCGCTCTCCGAGGCGGACGGCCCCGTCCCCACCTACCTCGATCTGCTCCGACACGACATCGACGTCATCACGACGGGACTGAGGCCATGACTTCGACACTCGACACACCGGCACTGTTCGTCGACGACGTGACGGTGCGCTACGACACCGTCCTGGCCCTGCAGAACGTCACCCTGAAGCTCGCACCGGGCCGTGTCTGCGGACTCGTGGGAACCAACGGTTCGGGGAAGTCGACGCTGTTCAAGACGATCATGGGTCTCGTGCGACCCACCTCGGGTCGCGTCACCATCGGCGGGACGACCACCGCCGTGGCGCGTCGTCGAACACAGGTCGCCTACGTGCCGCAGTCCGAGGCCGTCGACTGGAACTTCCCGATCGGCGTGCGCGACGTCGTCATGACGGGCCGCTACGGCCACCAGGGCTTCCTGCGCCGCCGCGCGCCGCCGATCACGAGGCCGTCGTCGCCGCG
>LATQ01000393.1 GCA_001017865.1 Rhodococcus sp. IITR03 | reverse complement strand
AACTCCACCCGAGTCCACGCCGACGATCCGCGCGATTCGCGTTCCTCCGCCTCCCGCAGCGGGCCGCACTCCTCGGGGTCGAGCCGGCGATCCCGGCCTCCCCGCTCGTCGCGAGGACGTAGTGCACCTGTTTGCCTGCCGGTCCATCTGGCCACGGCCGCGGCGGCACCGTATTCGATGTCGTCGGGGTGCGCGGCGATCACGAGTCCGTCCTGCCAGTCCTCCGGTACCGCCTCCACAGCTGCCCCCTTCGTCCTACAGACGTGTCAGGTCGTGCTTGTCACCTCCCGATACTGCCTTGTACAGCAGGTATCCGCCGAAGATCACGGCGCCGAGTACGAGAAAGCCGAACAGGTTGTCGAGCAGGGCGCCGAGGACGGCGAGACCGACCCACACCACCGCGACGATTCCTACGATCTTCCAGAACATTGGGTACTCCCACCCTCGATGCCGACCTCTTCCGTGCCGGACTCCGTTTGCTCGGTACGCCTCGATCCTGACAGCTCGAGTGGAGAAAAACAGCAGGTCAGCGCAGATATCAGGGAAAGATCAGGGACACCCGGAGACGCACCCCGGGTGTGGCCCACGGGCACCCGGAGGTGGGTCGGTGACCCGCGGCACGCCGGTACGGCTTAGGCTCTACGGGTTCACCGTCCATACCGGAAGCTGAGTAATCGTGTCCACGTCCCGCCGTATCCCCGCGCGCGACCTCGCGCAGATCGCCGTCTTCGCCGCCTGATCATCGCCCTGGGACTGCCCGGTCAGATCAGCATCGGATCGTCCGGCGTGCCCATCACGTTGCAGACCCTCGGCGTGATGCTCGCGGGTGCACTGCTCGGCGCACGCAAGGGTGTCCTGTCGGTGCTCACCGTGATCGTGCTGGGACTGGCGCTGCCCGTACTCGCCGGCGGGCGCACGACCCTCACCTCGCTGGCCGGTCCCACGGTGGGCTTCCTCATCGGCTGGGTTCCTGCCGTCGCCGTGATCGGCTGGCTGAGCATGAAGATGCTGCCGCGCTACCGCACGTTGCCCGGTGTGGCCGTCAACGTCCTCGGTGGCATCGTCGTTCTCTACGCCTTCGGTATCGCGGGCATGGTCCTGCGCACGGATCTCACGGTGTGGGCCGCCGCCGCTGCCAACGTCACCTTCCTGCCGGGCGATCTCGCGAAGGCGGTCGTCGCGCAGCTCGCCGCCCAGGTGCACCGCGCCTACCCCGCACTGGCGGCACCGCGCATCGTGCCCCGCCCCGCTGCGGATCCCGCGCACTGACGCCGCCGCCCGACCGTCGATGAGCGAGATCCGATTCCGGGAGGTGCGGCACGCCTACGGCGACCGCACCGTCCTCGACGGGGTCGACGTGGTCCTCACCGAACGACGCGTCGGCATCGTCGGCGCGAACGGTAGCGGCAAGTCGACGATGGCGCGCATGATCAACGGTCTGCTCGTCCCGTCGTCCGGTTCGGTGACCGTCGACGGCCTCGACACGGCGCGCAAGGGCCGGGAGGTCCGCAAGAAGGTCGGATTCGTCTTCACCGACCCGGACCATCAGATCGTCATGCCGACGGTCGCCGAGGACGTCGCCTTCTCGCTCCGACGCAGCGGACTCGGCAAGGAGGAACGCGAGGCCCGGGTACGGCAGGTCCTCGCCGATTTCGGGCTCGCGGGGCATCACGACCACCCCAGCCACCTGCTCTCGGGCGGTCAGAAGCAGTTGCTCGCGCTCGCCGCGATCATGGTGACCGACCCGGCGGTGCTCGTCGCGGACGAACCGACGACCCTGCTCGACCTGCGCAACACGAAGCTCATCGCGCGCACTTTCGCGAGCCTGCCGCAGCAGGTGATCGCGGTGACCCACAATCTCGAACTCCTCGCGGACTTCGATCGTGTGCTGGTGGTCGACTCGGGGCGGGTCGTCGCCGACGACGAACCGGCGTCCGCGCTCGCGTTCTACCGGAATCTGATCGGGTGAACACTTTCGGCCTCTACCATCCCGGACGCTCCGTCCTGCATCGGCTTCCGGCGGGAGCGAAGCTGCTCGCGGTCGCAGCACTGATCCTCGCGCTGACCCTGTGGATCCGGCAGCCTGGCAGGTGCTGCCCGCCCTGGCGTTGGCCGTGCTCGCGTACGCGGCCGCGCGCATACCTCCGCGTCTGGCCGCTGTGCAATTGCGGCCGCTGGTGTGGATGCTGGCGATCATCGCAGCGTTCCAGGTCCTCGTCGCGGGGTGGGAACGGGCGGTGGTGATCTGCGGTCGCTGCTCGTGGCGGTTGCCCTGGCCGCCTGGTGACCCTCACGACGCGGACCACCGACATGCTCGACGCGATCGTGCTGGCGGCCCGTCCCCTCGCGCGCGTCGGGGTCGATCCCGACCGGGTGGGACTCGTGCTGGTGATGACCGTCCGCGCGATCCCGCTGATCGGCACCGTGGTCACCCGCGTGACCGAGGCACGCAAGGCGCGTGGTCTCGGATTCTCGTTGCGGGCCCTCGTGGTTCCGGTGGTGGTGGGAGCCTGCGCACCGCGGAGGCGATGGGCGAGGCCCTCGCCGCTCGCGGTGTCGACGACTGAGAGGTGTCGACGACCGACGTGTTCGGCTCGCGGTGTCGATGACGGAGGTGTTCCGCCCCTCAGGGGCGGTAACGCTGCTCGATCTGCCCCAACTCGCGCCAGGACTGCGCCCAGCTCTCGAGCTTGTCGGACGTGGCGATCAGTTCGGCGCGCCGCTGGTCGAGCATCGCCAGCGACCGGTTGCCTCGGCGGTCGCGGCGAGGCGTGCTGCAGCGGCGACGAGTTCCTCGAACTGGTCGACACCCGTCCCGAGACGCTCGCCCGCGTCGACGATGGCAGCGGACAGGTGGGTCTTGGCGGCCGCACTGCCCTGCGCGGCGGATTCGAGGGCTACGACGTCCTCGACGACGGCATCGAGTGCGGATGCGGCTGCGCGGGCGCGTCGTCGATCTCGGTGAGGGTCTCGGGGGCCACGGAGTTCGACCGCACGAGCACACCGAGCAGGCGCCGCAGGCTCTCCTCGTTCGCCGCGAGGCGTTCCATCGGGGCGCGGGGCGACCGAACCGG
>LATQ01000425.1 GCA_001017865.1 Rhodococcus sp. IITR03 | reverse complement strand
AACACCGCGGCGTGGGCGCGACGACTCGGACGGCCTGTCATGGCGGTGCCCGGACCGGTGACCTCGGCGGCCTCGCAAGGCTGTCACCGCATGATCAAGGAGGGCGAGGCGCGTCTGGTGGGCGCGGCGCGCGACGTCGTCGAGGAGTGCGGTCCGCTCCTGGCGGGCGGGGACGACGACCGAGACGGCCTGTTCCGCCGCGACCTGGACGGACTGTCGGGCGACATGGCACTGGTCTACGAGGCGCTTCCGTCGTCGGACGTCTGCGATCCGGCGATGCTGGCCGAGTCGGCGGGACTGCCGATCGAGCGGGTGCGGGCGGCGCTGCCCTGCTCGAACTCGACGGCCTGGTGGTGGCGACGGACGGAGGGTGGCGGCGGATGTGACAGCGGATCGACGCCGGGGCGGTCTACCCCCGGGCGGGAGGGGCGCCGAACATGCGGTCGCGCAGGCTGTCGTAGATGGGCGGGACCCGCGTGGAATACGCCACGACGACCGCACAGATCGTCGCGGCGAGCATCGGAACCGTCACTCCCGTCGCCGCGGTCATCTCCACGACGAGGACGACTCCGGTGATCGGGGCCCGCACCGACGCGCCGAAGAGTGCGGCCATCCCCGCGAGCGCCATCGGCACGGCCAGGGACGACCCGAGCCCGGGGACGATCGCGGCGGAGATCCCGGCGCACAACAGACCCCAGAGAGCGCCCAGTGCGAGGAGCGGCGCGAACAGTCCGCCCGGTGTCCCGGCCGCGTACGACAGCGGGCCGGCGACGAACCGCAGCAGGACGTACCAGGCGACGACCGGCAGTGCGAGCGCACCACCGCCCACCACGTGCTGGACGAGGGAGTCGCCGCCACCGCCGGCCCACGGTGCGACCACCGACAACAACCCGACGAGCCCGCCGATGATCGCGGCCTTCGTCACCGGGGAGAGCGACCGGACCGACTCCACCACGCTCAGAGATCCCAGGACCATCCGGTTGTAGGCCGCGCCGAGCAGTCCGGTGAGCAGGCCGAACACCACGAACACGGGCAGCAGGACGATGGACGGGGGAACGATGGGGTCCACGGCGAAGTCGGGGGTATCGCCGACGATCGTCCGCGAGCACGCCACCGCGGCGGCCACCGACAGGACGACGGGTACGACGGTGCGGACACGGAAGCTACCGGTGACCTCCTCGAAGACGAACAGCGCACCGCCGATCGGGGCATTGAACGCGACCGCGAGTCCGGCACCGGACACCGAGGTCTGCAGTAGACGTTCGTGCTCGGGACACCGGGCGCGACGCGCGGTCTCGGCGCCTACCGCGGCACCCATGTGCACGATCGGGCCTTCCCGCCCCAGGACGAGACCCGACCCGATCGACAGGAGTGCCCCGACGAATCTGGAGGCAGCACCGACAAAGGTGGTGGCTCTGCCTGCCCGCGGTCGACGGCCTCGACGTGCTGGATTCCGCTACCCGAGGCGAGGGGCACCATCCGGACGATCAACGCCGCGAGCAGAGCGCCGAGGATCGTGATTCCCACCGGCACGAGCCATCCCGGACCGGGGAGGTCGTGCGCCCACTCCGCGGTGTGGATCCGCCATCGCTCGAGCCGTTCCAGACACCAGCGGAAGCTCCGCCGACGATGCCGATGACGGCGCCGGCCACGATCGCCAGCACACAGATCGTTGCCAGTTCGCGAGGGGGAACGGAAGGCTCCCGCACGTCCTCGGTATCCACCCGGTGTCCTCCGACCTGCCGCCGACGCGCCGATCCGCTCGGCGGTGCCGGAGACGGTCGCGCGAAGGAGTCGTGACCGTATGTTCACAGACTCCGGGACGTTCCGCCGGGACGTGCGAGGGTGAATTCGGAGGAAGGCCGCTTACTCGGCGGCGGTCTCGGTCGTGGGCTCGTCCTCGACGTACCAGGCGCGGTCGTCGCGGTCCCACTTCACGGCACCGCGGTGGGCCTTGCGGAACTCCTTGAGGACGGCGCGGTCGATCGAGGGGTGGCCGTTGTCGTTCACATAGATCCACTCGGAGCCGAACTTGGCTCGATCGCGTCGACCATGTCGGTCTGGGTGACCCTGCGTTCGGTGGTGATGATGTCGGTCATCCAGGTGGCGATGTCGGCCGCGGTGGTGCTCATGTTCTCGAGCCTAGAGCCTCCCCGATCGTGACTTTCCCGCCGCACCCCGCGACAGAGTACGGTGACGCGAGAATAGGTAACCCTAATAGGAGGTTCGGTGGCACGGAAAGCGCCCATGGGGACAACACTCACGGTCCTGCGGACCGAGGCGATCGGCGAGCACTTCGTCCGCGTCGTGCTCGGCGGAGACGGCTTCGGCGAGTTCCAGGCCCGCGCGGAGACCGACAGCTACGTGAAGATCGAGCTGCCCGCGGGGGAGGAGACGGTCGTCCGCACCTACACCGTCCGGCGCGTGGACTCGGACGCCCGGGAGATCTGGATCGACTTCGTCGTGCACGGCGACGAGGGTGTCGCGGGCCCGTGGGCTCGCTCGGTGCAACCGGGCGCGCAGGTCGTGGTGCGGGGACCCGCGCGGGATACCGGCCCGATCGCTCCGCCGACTTCCATCTGCTCGCCGGCGACGAGACCGCCAAGTCCCCGCGATCGCGGCTGCGCTCGAGGACCTGCCCGCCGACGCGCGTGGGGCGGTCTTCCTGGAGGTCATCGGTCCCGGCGACGAACTGAAACTCGACGCCCCGGCGGGAATGGACATCACGTGCTCCATCGCGGTGTCGCGGCCGGTGACGCCGGTGCGACCTGATCGACGGCAACTCGCCCCTCGTCGCCGCGGTGAGGCCCTGCCCTGGCCGGGAGGCGACGTGCAGGTCTTCGTGCACGGTGAAGCCGAGGCCGTCATGAAGCACATCCGTCCGTACCTGCGGAAGGAACGGGCCGTACCGCCGGCACGCGCGTCGATCTCGGGTTACTGGCGTCGCGGACGCACCGAGGAGGGTTTCCGCGTGTGGAAGAGCGAACTGGCGGCCGTCGAGAGCAACTGACGGCCGGCGGTTCGGGTCAGCTCGCGGACTCGCGCGCCGGCACCGAGGCCGAGTCGCGCGCCAGCAC
>LATQ01000604.1 GCA_001017865.1 Rhodococcus sp. IITR03 | reverse complement strand
CGGGATCCTCGTCGCGAACGGCGCCGGCGGCGACGAGATCGCAGGCGGCCTCGATGTCGTGGCGCTGACGGTCGGTGACGCTGCCCGCCTCGACCGCGATGCGCAGGAAGGGCAGCACCCGCTCTGCGACGTAGAACGTTCCCCAGGTGTCGTGCACGGTGCGGCTCATGGGGCGGCGGCCGATGAACAGCTGCCCGTCGTAATCGTCGGGTGCCGCACCGAAACCGGCGGCGCCCACGTCGTGCATCCGGGCGAGTGCGGCACCGAACTCCCGTGCGGCCGCGGCGGACGGGGATGCTTCGGCGATCCGCTCGAGTTCGATGTGGTGCTCGCTCACCGACCGCACCGCCGCCACCGGCATACCGGCCTCGGCGAGCCAGGCCAGACCGGCCGCCTCGGCCCGGAAGAAATCCGGTTGCGCGTGCGGGTCGTGTTTGTGGAAGACGTCTCCGGTGCTCACCCCGAAGAGTCTGCCCGACCGCACTCTTCGCCCCGCCCTCTTCTCCGTTGTATCGCAGCAGTAACACGGGAACGCTAGGGTCGTGAAGATGACGAACCTTCGCGATCGGATCATCGAAGAACTCGGGGTGAAACCCTCCATCGACCCACGCGCCGAGATCGACGCGCGGGTGCAGTTTCTCGCCGACTACCTGCGCAGCACTCCCGCGAAGGGATTCGTGCTCGGCATCAGCGGCGGGCAGGACAGCACACTCGCCGGCAAGCTCGCCCAGCTCGCCGCGGAGAAGCTCCGCGCCGAGGGCCACACGGCGGAGTTCGTCGCGGTCCGCCTGCCTACGGCAAGCAGGCCGACGAGCACGACGCCCTCGTCGCACTGGAATTCATCGGAGCCGACCGCACTCTCGGTGTGGATGTGAAGCCCGGCGCCGACGCGACCGCCTCGGAAGCAGCTCGCGCGCTGTACGGCACCGAGACCCGTCTGCGCGACTTCGTGCGCGGCAACATCAAGGCCCGCGAACGCATGATGATCCAGTACGCGATCGCCGGAGAACTCGGCTACCTCGTGGTCGGCACCGACCACGCCGCCGAAGCGGTGACCGGCTTCTACACCAAGTACGGCGACGGCGGCGTCGACATCACCCCCCTGGCCGGTCTCACGAAGCGGCAGGGTGCGGCGCTGCTGCGCGAACTCGACGCGCCCGAGAGCACCTGGATCAAGATCCCCACCGCTGATCTCGAGGACGACCGTCCCGCGCTGCCCGACGAGGAAGCGCTCGGCATGACCTACAGCGAGATCGACGACTATCTCGAGGGCAAGGACGTCACCGACGACCTCGCCAAGCGCCTCGAGACCAAGTTCCTCGACACGCGCACAAGCGCGTGATGCCCGTGGCGCCCTTCGACACCTGGTGGCGCGAGGGTTAGCCACCCGCGAAGGGCGGCAGGACGTCCACTCGGGACCCGGCCGGTCGGCCGAGGTCCCGGGTGAGTTCGCCCGTGCCACCATCGCCGGGTTCGAGCAGAAAGGCCGCCACCGACAGGACCCGCTCCATGCCGGCGCCGTAACGATCGACGAGCACGGCACGCAGCGCGCCGAGATCGGCACCCTCCGGCAGGTCGATCGTGTCCTTCTCGCGTCCGGCGCATCCGCTGCGGCCGCGAAGTACCGCACCTCGATCCCGGTCGTCACCTCAGCCACCGATAGCTCCCATGCTCCGCTGCGGCGGCGCGAAGTCCGCCGCGTCCATGCCGTGTCCGGCCCACTTGTTCCACATCGCCCCGCCCACAGCGCGGCGAGTTCGTCGTCGGTGGCGCCGCCTCGCAGAGCGGCGCGCAGGTCGGTCTCCCGGTCGCTGAACAGGCAGGACCGGACCGTTCCCTCGGCCGTCAACCGCGTGCGGTCGCAGTCGCTGCAGAACGACCGCGTCACCGACGCGATGATGCCGACGGTCGCCGGTCCGCCGTCGACGAGCCAGCGTTCGGCCGGCGCGGACGGGTCCTCGCGTTCGGTCTCCGTGAGCGTGAACCGCTGCCCGAGCACGTCGAGCAACTGCTGGGCCGGCACCATCTGCGAGCGCGCCCAGTTCTGATCGGCGTCGAGAGGCATCTGCTCGATGAACCGCAGTTCCACGCCCTCGTCGAGGCACCACGCGAGCAGGTCGGCCGCGCCTCGAGGGTCTCCGGCATCAGGACGGCGTTGACCTTGACCCGTCCCAGTCCGGCGGCCACCGCGGCGCGGATGCGTCGAGCACCGAATCGAGCCGGTCGCGGCGCGTGAGCCGCGCGAAGTGCTCGCGGTCGATGGTGTCGAGGGAGATGTTCACGCGGGTCAGTCCGGCGTCCGCCAACGCCCGCGCACGGTGCCGGAGACCGACCGCATTGGTGGTCAGCGCGATCGGCAGCCCCGGGGTCTGCTGCGCACATCCGGCGACGATCTCCTCGAGATCGCGGCGCATGAGCGGTTCCCCACCGGTGAAGCGCACCTCGTGGACACCGAGCCGACCGGTCGCGATGCCCACCAGACGCACGATCTCGGCGCTCGTGAGCAGCTGGTCGCGCGGAATCTCGGGAAGTCCCTCGGCCGGCATGCAGTAGGTGCAGCGCAACGAGCACTTCTCGGTGAGGGACACACGTAGGTCGCGGGCGATGCGCCCGAAGCGATCGAGCAGCTCGGGCACGTCGGGCCGATCGGACACGTCGTCTGCGCGATCGCGCACGACCGGGATGCCCATGTCCACCGCTGTCATACGACCATCGCTTTCATACAGCCCAGTATGCCCACAACCGCCGACCGTGACATCGCATCCGGACAGACGGGGCACACGCGGCGCGTCGTCGGCGGCGGGACACGGCCCCCGTGTGCCTAGGATGGCGGCATGACGAGCGGCAGGCGGTCCGTGGAGGAACACGAACAGCACGTGGCGGCGTTGCTCGACCCGTTGCGGAAGAAGAGCCCGTTGCGTGTGCCGCTCGCGCACGCGCTGCACCGCACCCTCGCGGAGGACATCGAGTCGCCGCTGGACCTGCCGCCCTTCCGCAACTCCCAGATGGACGGCTACGCGGTCCGCGCCGGCGATCTCGCGTCGACCCCCACCGACCTGCCCGTCCAGGGCGTGCTGGCTGCG
>LATQ01000296.1 GCA_001017865.1 Rhodococcus sp. IITR03 | reverse complement strand
CACCGCCCGCCGCAACGCACCGCCGGCCGCTCGAAGCGCCCGCATCGACGGACGCAGTGTCGAAGGCGGGTGCAACGTCCAAGGCGGCTGCCTCGACGGAGACAGCGTCCAAGCGGCCGCGGCGGCTCCACCCAAGATCGAGTCGCCGCCGAGGTCATCCGCCCCGAGGCGCTTCCGCGGCGTGCGCGGGCGCATCTCGGAGCGGTCGCGACGGGTTCGTCGTCCGGTGAGGGAGCGGCGGTCGCCGACAAGAAGTCCGAGAAGGCGAGCGCCCCTGCGGTGTCGGTGCGCAAGGCCGACGTCGCCGAACCTCGACTGCTGTCCGGCCCGGCCAGCGACCTGCAGGGCACCGGTTCCGACGCCGACGACTCCACCGACACCATCGGTGCTGCGGATGCCGCGTCCGACGCTTCCGAGGGATCGGCATCGTCGCGGTCGCGGAAGTCCCGCGGCAAGGGCGGGAAGGCGACGTCCGACGCCGCCGACGACTCGGCACGGAAGAGTGCGGACGACGAGTCCACCGATGCAGAGCAGGGCAGTGGCCTCAAGCAGTGGGCGTTGCTGATCGGCGAGAGCGTTGCCGCGATCGTCGCGGGCGGATTGCTCTTCAAGGGCTTCGAGCGGTTGTGGGACCTCATGCCGTGGGTCGCCTTCGCACTCGCGCTGCTGGTGATCGTGGGCCTGGTCGCGCTGGTGCGTGTCCTGCGGCGCACCGACGACATCACGAGTCAGCTCATCGCGCTCGCGGTGGGAGCATTCGTGGCCTTCGGGCCGCTGTTGTTCCTGCTGCCCGGGTGAGCCGATGTCGACCGCGCAGGGAATCCGGGTAGGGCTGTCCACCGCTTCGGTCTATCCGGAGAACACCGAAGCGGCGTTCCGCTTCGCGGCCGATCTCGGTTTCGACGGGGTCGAGCTGATGGTGTGGGCCGAACCGGTGAGCCAGGACCCCACCTCGGTGGAGCGCCTGGTCCGCGAGTACGGCGTGCCGGTGCTCGCCGTACACGTGCCGTGCCTGCTGATCTCGCAGCGCGTGTGGGGATCCGATCCCGCCGCCAAACTCGACCGTTCGGTGCGTGTCGCCGAGATCCTCGGTGCGGAGACCGTCGTGGTCCATCCGCCTTCCGGTGGCAGCGTCGCTATGCGGAGGGATTCTCCGACCAGGTCGCGGCGCTCGAGGCAGACAGCCACGTGGTGGTCGCGGTCGAGAACATGTACCCGATGAGGGCCGACGTCGTCTTCGGCGGTCGTGATCGCGGCGCCGATCGTCTGCGCCGGCGCGGTCCCGGTCGCGCGGTCTCGGCTACAGTCCGTCACTCGACCCCACCGACACCGGTTTCGCGCACTACACGCTCGACCTGTCGCACACCGCGACCGCGGGGGCCGACGCCCTCGCGCTCGCGGATCGGATGGGGGAGGGCTCGCCCACCTCCATCTCGCCGACGGCCGGGGCTCCTCGCTCGACGAACACCTCGTCCCGGGAACGGGCACGCAGCCGTGTGCGGACGTGTGCCGCCGGCTCGCCGCGAGCGACTTCGGCGGTCACGTGGTGCTCGAGATCAGCACCCAGAGCGCACGGACGCGTGCGGAGCGCGCCGGGATGCTGGCGCGTTCGCTGGCCTTCGCGCGCACGCACCTGGATCGCTCGGCGACGCGCGCGATCACCGCCGGCCCCGAGAGTCCCGGCAGCACGGACATTCGCGCGCGCCCCGCCTCAGAGGGCAGCGATTCCGGCGGCGAGCACGGCGACACCTGAGATCAGCACGCCCGCGGTGAGGGAGACGGCGCCGAGCCGGACCGCCGCGAACATCCGGCCGGGCCGCGTCGGATCGGGCCCGAGAACCGACAGGAAGAAGCCTGCCGGGATCAGGATCGCGGCGACGAGCACGGCGATGGCGCCGGCCGCCGACCAACCGGGTGATGCGCCCACGACGTGCGTGAGAACGGCGATGAGCAGCCCCAGCGTGACGAGTACTCCCGCGTGGGCGTGACCGGCACGGAAGAACGTCTTCTGCAGGTCGTTGGTGGGTACGCCGCCCGCGGCGACGCGTAGCAGGAAGGTGCCTCCGAAGGCGATGCCTGCGACGGTGAGCACGGTGCTCCCGAGAACGATGGTCACGATCGGATGCATGAGGCCTCCTCGGCCGGTACTCCGTGACTGACGGTTCCACTGTCCGTTGCTGGATAGCTTCACTATCCAATACTGGATAGTTGTAGTATCCGGTGTCAAGGGACGGAGGTGATCGGTGCGTATCTCGGAACTCGCCGAGCGTTGCGGCATACCGCTGCCGACGGTGAAGTACTACCTGCGCGAGGGGTTGCTCATGCCGGGCGTGGCGACGAGCGTCACCTCGGCGACCTACGACGACCGGCACGTGCGGCGCCTGGGCCTGGTCCGGGCACTTGCCGCGCAGGGTCTGCCTCTCGAGAAGATCAAGACCGTCGTGGATCTCGTCGACAACCCCCGCGACGACCTGTTCGTCGAACTCGGCCACGCCATCGCCGCGCTGCGCCCTACGTCGAGGACTCGGCCGGTCTCGACTATCCCCGCGCCCGCCGCGTGCTCGAGCACCTCGGCCAGATCTACGACCCCCGGTTCGCGGCCGTGGCGCAACTCGAACACGCGCTCACGGCACTCGAAGCCGCCGGCCTGCGGATGGACGACCGCCGGATCGACGCCTACGGCCGTCACGTCCGCGCCATCGCCGAACTCGACCTCGAACTGCTGCCGACGCACTCCCGGGAGGCCACCGTGGAAGCGGCCGTGCTCGGGACGGCTCTGTACGAACCGGTCCTCACGGCCATGCGCCGACTGGCCCATCAGCATCTCGCCGCCCGCATGTTCGGGTCCGGTGAACTCCCCACCACCGGCGCCGATCCGGCCCCGAACGACGACCAGGAGCAGCAGTGACCCCCACCGACCAGCCCTTCCTCGACCTGACCTCGGTCACCCGAGTGCCGGGGGAGCACCCGGATGGCACCGATGCCTGGCAGGCGCACATCGATCCGGTGTGGACCATCGGACCCAAGGTGCACGGCGGATGCATGCTCGCGGTCTGCGCGTCCGCGGCGCGCAGGTCGGTGCTCGACGCCGGCGTGACCCGTTCACCCCAGCC
>LATQ01000506.1 GCA_001017865.1 Rhodococcus sp. IITR03 | reverse complement strand
GTCGCGGCCGACGTGCACCGCGCCGGCGGTGCGACGGTCGCGACGTACTCGGCCGGGCCGCCTGCCACGAGCCGGTACCGCGCACCGATCTCCGGAACGACCACGTTCAGGTCCGCATCGAGTCCGTGCAGTGACGCCGTGAAGGCAGCGAGCGCATCGGGCTCGCCGTGGTCGAGGAAGACCGTGCCGGAGATCGGCGCGCGGTGCCGACCCAGCGCACCAGCTCGCCGCGGTCGGCATGTGCGGAGTAACTGTCGATCCGCCGGATCTGCGCCCGGACGTCGATGTCCTCACCCGAGATCCGGACCTTCGACGCACCCTCGAGGATCACCCTGCCGAGCGTGCCCTGCGCCTGATAGCCGACGAAGAGCACCGTCGAGTCGGGGCGGGCGAGGTTGTTCCGCAGGTGGTGCCGAACCCGTCCCGCCTCGCACATCCCGGAGGCAGCGATGATGATCGCGCGTCGGTAGGTGTCGATCCGCATCGACTCCTCGGCCTCGGCGGTGTATCGGATGCCCGGATGGCGGAAGACGTTCCGGCCGTCGAGGTCCTCGAGTTCTCCGGCGTGTGCGGCGAAGACGTCGGTGGCGCGGATCGCGAGCGGGGAGTCGACGAAGACCGGCACATCGGGAATGTGCTCGTCGTCGAGCAGGTATCCGATGTCGAGCAACAACTCCTGGGTGCGTTCGAGAGCGAACGACGGCACGATCAGGTTGCCGCCGCGCTCCATCGCCTCGTTCACCTCCCGCGCGAGGAGGTCGCGGCGCTCGGCGATCGTGAGCCGAGGGCGTGAGCGATCCCCGTAGGTGGATTCGCAGACGACGTAGTCGAGTCCGGTCGGACCTTCCGGATCGGCGTGGAACGCCTTCTGCTCCGGGCCGAGATCTCCCGAGAACACCATGCGCACACCGCCGGCCTCGATCTCCGCCGACGCCGACCCCAGGATGTGTCCGGCATTCCACAGGCGGACCCGGAAACCGGGTGCCGGCTCGAACCACTCCTCGAGTGGAACCGGCCGGGCGCGCGCGGCGGCGAGCCGGGCGTCCTCCTCGGTGTAGATCGGCTGGAACTTCGCCCGGTGCGCGCGGTCGCGCCGCCGATTGCGGCGCTGGGCCTCGAACTCCTGGATCCGCGCCGAGTCGGCGAGCATGAACGAGAGCAGCTCGGCCGTCGGGGCAGTGCAGAATATGCGGCCCTCGAAGCCACGCGCGACGAGCTTGGGGAGCAGTCCGCAGTGGTCGATGTGGGCGTGGGTGAGGATCACCGCGTCGATCGACTCGGGAGCGAACGCGAACTCCGCGACATTGAGCTTCTCGAGGCTGCGCGAACCCTGGAACATCCCGCAGTCGACCAGGATGCGGGCGTCGGCGAGTTCGATCATCGCGCACGAGCCGGTGACGGTTCTCGCCGCGCCGTGGAAGGTGAGTTCCGGATTGTCGGGCACGGCATCTCCTCGGACGGTCGGACGGTCGGGCGGTGGGACCCGCGGTGCTCGGGTCCCACGGTATCCGCGTTCGCAGGTCGACCGGACCGGGACGAAGGCTAGAACCTGTTCCAATTCTGTGCGATTGTGTCTATCGTCACGTGCACAACCGGCAATGCGATGGAGGGCGAGCCAGATGAAGACCAAGGGTGCAGTGCTGTGGGGCATCGACGAACCGTGGTCGGTCGAGGAGATCGAACTCGGCGATCCCGTCGCGGGCGAAGTGCAGATCCGCATGGAAGCCGCCGGCATGTGCCATTCCGACCACCACATAGTCACGGGCGCAACCCCGATGCCGTCCTTCCCCGCCATGGGCGGTCACGAGGGCTCGGGCGTGATCACCAAGGTCGGTGAGGGAGTGGTGGGCCTCGAGGTGGGCGACCACGTCGTGCTGTCCTTCATCCCCGCATGCGGGCGGTGTCCGTCCTGTGCCTCGGGGCACTCGAACCTGTGCGATCTCGGCGCCGGACTGCTCAGCGGCCAGGCGATCTCCGACGGCACCTACCGCATCCAGCACGCGGCCAGAACGTGATCGCGATGTGCCTGCTCGGCACCTTCTCGCCGTACATGACGGTCAACCAGAGCCAGGTCGTCAAGATCGACAAGGACGTACCCTTCGAACTCGCCGCGCTGGTCGGCTGCGGCGTGCCCACCGGCTGGGGTTCGGCGACGAACATCGCCGAGGTCAAGGCCGGCGATTCGGTCGCCATCATCGGCGTCGGCGGCGTCGGCATGAGCGCCCTGCAGGGTGCCGTGGCCTCCGGTGCGCGTCACGTCTTCGCGATCGACCCGGAACCGTTCAAGCGCGAGCAGGCGCTCAAGTTCGGTGCCACGCACACCTACGCCTCCATCGAGGAGGCCATCGTGCCGATCATGGAGATCACGTGGGGCCGCATGTGCCACTCGACGATCATCACCGTCGGCGAGATGAAGGGGGAGCTGGTCGATCCCGCGCTGACACTCACGGCCAAGGGTGGCCGGTGCGTCGTCACGGCGATGGGCTACATGTCCGACATGGACGTCAAGCTGAACTCGTTCCTGTTCTCGATGCTGCAGAAGGACCTCAAGGGCAACATCTTCGGTGGGTGCAATGCCCGCGTCGACATCCCGAACCTGCTCGACCTGTACAAGTCCGGTCAGCTGAACCTGGCCGACATGGTCACGCGTACCTACACCCTCGAGCAGATCAACGACGGATACCGGGACATGCTCGAGGGCAGGAACATCCGCGGCGTCATCCGCTACACCGAAGCCGACTGGTGACCGGTACCGACCGGTGACCCCGCCCCGCCGGGCCGTCTCGTAGGGTGATCGCGTGCACAGCCTCGATCTGCTCAGCGACTGGCCCGTCGACCGTTCCGCCGCCGCGGTGGTGACCCGCGACGGCGGAACGGTCGCGTCCAGGGGAGACCTCGACGAGGTCTTTCCCCTCGCGTCCGTGACGAAGCCGCTCGTGGCGTACGCCGCGCTCGTGGCGTCGAGGAGGGCGCGAGCGAGCTCGATCGAGCTGCGGCCAGGGCTCGACGGCCGAGGGCGTGATCGATCGCCGGGACTCGTCACTAATGAGCCCGGTGAGGCCAATTACGAAGGAGGCGACGGAACTTACAGGGCACAAGACGGAGGTCATCGGATAGCATGCC
>LATQ01000474.1 GCA_001017865.1 Rhodococcus sp. IITR03 | reverse complement strand
TTCGCGTCTCCTACTGCAGTCGTGTCGAGCACGGCCCGGCGCCAGAGTCGGGCCGGGCCGAGACCCGCAGTGCGGTCCGACGCCGCTGCGCCAGAGCAGGTACAGACCGAGGGCGCCCCAGGCGAGCAGACGCACGATGCCGAGGAGCTGACGGGCGAGATCGATGAACCCCTGCGACGAGCGCGGCGTGTTGAGGGCGACGGTCTGATCCGACAGTGGTTCCGGTGCCAGCGCCGCCTCGGCCAGCGACAGGATCGACGAGATCCCGCTCAGGCCGAAGGTGACGAGCAGGACGATGGTGATCTCGATCCACAGCGCGCGGCGCTCGGTGGGGTCGAGGGGCGGCTCGGGGTTGCGGGAGGCGGGCCGCAGCCAGTCGCGAAGGGTCGTCACCGGAGCGATTGTGCCGGACCCCGCGTGGCCGGTCCTTCCGCCGCGGAGAGGCGACCCCACCGGCTCGCGGTGATGTGTCCAATTTGACAGCGGCCATTGTGACCCATCACACTTCACAACGCCCGACCGATCGATCGCTCGGGTGCGGATAGGGGCCCTGTGGGCCGAGGGGAATCTGCGACCCGGAAGTAGGGACATGAACATCGAAACACCTGAGAAGAATTCTGTTGCAACAACTTCGGTGACTCTCGCATCGAAGAAGAAGTCTCTTCTCGCCAGCTCCGTGGGCAACATCCTCGAGTGGTACGAGTGGAGCGCCTACGCGGTGTTCGCTCCGTTCATCGCCGCAGCGATGTTCAACAGCGACAATCCGGTCTCGGCACTGCTGTCCACGCTCGCGGTCTTCGCCGTCGGATTCCTGATGCGACCGCTCGGTGGCATCGTGTTCGGCCGCATCGCCGACAAGCGCGGCCGCAAGTTCGTGCTCGTCACGACCATGCTCATGATGGCCGGTGGCAGCCTCGTCATCGGCTCATGCCCACCTACTCGTCGATCGGTGTGTGGCGTCGGTGCTCCTGCTGCTCGCCCGCGTGGTGCAGGGCTTCGCGCACGGTGGCGAGTCGGCGACCGCCTACTCGTATGTCAGCGAGATCGCGCCGCCGCATCGCCGCGGCATGTGGGGCAGCGTCGCCTTCGTCGCGATCTTCGGCGGTTCCGTGCTCGCGTACACGATCGGCGGAGCGGTCACCTCGACGCTCTCCGAGAGCGCCGTGGGTGAGTGGGGATGGCGCGTGCCGTTCCTCCTCGGCTTCTTCCTGGCGCTGTTCGCCCTCTACCTGCGACGCAGCATGGAGGAGAGCGAGGTCTTCGACCAGCAGGAGACCCGGGTCGACGAACCGCGCATCCCGCGCAAGGTGGTCGTGCGTGCGATCCTGCTGATGATCGGCATGACCTCGGGTGTCACGGCGGCGCACTACACGTGGACCTCGTACGTCTCGACGTACGCGATCACGCAGAAGGGCATGGACGCCGACACCGCCTACTGGATGCTCGTCATCGCCCAGGTCATCGCGCTGGTGTCGCTGCCCTTCTGGGGTCTGCTCTCCGACCGGATCGGCCGGCGCCCGATGCTCGGCGGCTTCGCGGTCCTCATGTTCGCGCTGCAGATCCCGCTGACGTCGATGATCACGTCGGCCGGGTGGACGCTGCTCGTGTCGACCACCCTCGCCCTGCTCATCGTGTCGATCCCGGGCGCGATCCTGTCGTGCACCCTCTCGGAGAGCTTCCCGACCCGCCTGCGTACTCAGGCCATCGGTTTCGCGTACTCCTTCTCGGTGGCGGTCTTCGGTGGCACCGCGCCCTACCTGAACCAGTTGCTCACCGGCTGGGACATCGGCTGGGTCTTCGGGGTCTACATCATGGTGCTGTGCGTCGCGACCGGCATCGCCGCCCTGATCATGAAGGAAACGAAGGGTATCGACCTGCAGAAGGTCTGATCGATACAGCCCTGCAGAAGGTCCGACCCTTACGGTTCCGAGTCCTGCCGCCGCGTACCGCTCAGGTGCGCGGCGGCAGTCCGTTGCGGAAGGGGCAGCCGACGAGCAGGCGCAGCGCGCGGCTCAGGGCGGCGGGATCGTCGACCGGTTCGTGGAAGGGGATCCGCACGTCGTGGTCGTCGCCTTCGGACTCGACGCGCAGGCGCAGTCCGTAACGGTCGAGACCGAGGGGGCGGATCCGTCCGCCGCGGTGCGCGGGCGGGGATGCGTCGCGCGATCTGCCGCACGATGTCGGCGTGGTCCTCTTCGAGGTGCTGGAGCCACCCGGTCTCGAGAGCGGCGAACGGGTCGGGGGCGGCGTCGAGGACCTCGGTGACGTCGACGGCCTCGGCCCCGGTGGTGTCGGCGGCGACGACGGAGTCGAGCGTCAGGCACAGCAGTTCGGAGCGGTGTCCGACGTCGAGGAGTTCGGGGTGCGGAAGGATCTCCGCGATCTCGGCGGCGAGCCGGCGCGGATGCTCCACGGGACGCAGGGTGCCGCTGAGCCAGATGAGCGAACGGACCGGATTGCGCAGGGCGATCGGGGAGTGGTCGGTGAGCTCGAGCATGGCGGGGATGCCTGCGCTGCCGGCCTGCCAGGCGAGTGCGACGGGGAGGCTGTCCTCGGCGACGACCACCGCGACCTGCCCGTCGTCGAGGAGGTGATGAACCGAGGTGGGGAGCGGGTCGCAGCCGTCGATCGCGAGCTGCGTCGTGTCGGCGCGGATGAGGGCGGTGCGTACGCGTTCGGCCGTGGTCGGCGCGGGGATGACGGATGTGGTGGTCTGCATGCCAACCTCCTTGTCGATGTAGGTGAGGCAAACCTAAGTCATTGTGATCGCGGTCGCAAGTGGTCCGTCGGTAGCCTGGATCGGTGCCGATCCCACTTCCCCTCGGAATGCCGCCGTCCCGCGACGAGCCCCGCGGACTGCTCGACGCGCTGCTCACGCACCGGCACGACAGCCTCACCGACGCCCTCGACACGGCCGGCCGCATGCTCGCCCCACCGGTCGTCCCGGCCGCTGCCGTCACCGGATCACCACCCGCGAGCTCGTCGTCGAACTCGACGCCTCGGCCGAACTGCCCTCGCCCGCCGGGTGGCGTCCGGTCCGGTACCAGGTCGACTGCGCGGCCGAGGAACTCGAGGACGTTCTCGCGATCACCGCGCCGGCGCCCCTGGTCGTCTAATCCGCACG
>LATQ01000473.1 GCA_001017865.1 Rhodococcus sp. IITR03 | reverse complement strand
AACTGCCGACACTGCCCCCGCCCCCGCAGTTCCAGCTCCCCGCAGCTGCCCCGCATTCCCGGGCTCTGATCGGTCAGCCGCAGACCGCCGGGGTGCGGCGCGGACCCACGGGTTCCGGGTGAGGCAGCAATCGCTGCCACCATCGGATCACGCGCGGGCTCGGAAACAGCTGCGCGACGCGGAACCGGATCGTCCCGGGTCCGGTGCGCGCCGGCGGCGCGGGTGACAGAAGTTGCTCTCTCGGAGCCGAGCGCGTGTGTTCTTCGTGGCACCAGTCGACCACCACCGACCGCGCTCCACTGCGGATGATCAGCGACCGCACCGGCCCGTCCACGAAGACCTCTCGATCGACGTGATGGGGGCCGGAATACCCGGGCTCCGGGGTGATGCCCAACAGGATCTCGGGTTCGGTGGACGGCCGGCTCCCCTCGACCAGCAGACGCTCTTCGTCGACCTCGCGGACGGTGACGTCGCTGTGTCCCGAGACGTCGCCCACCAGCAACGCCACGTAGTCGGTCTCGCTCTCCGAGTCGCGGATCGCCAGCAATCGGGCCTTCCGGGAGCCGCAGCGCAGCGACTCGTCGAGTTCCGGTGCCACCGTGCGCGCATCCGCTGCAGCGCTCAGGTCGATCCGTCTCGACGTCCAGCTGAAGAACGGCTCCGACGATGTCGTGGTCATCACCAGCTCCTTCGGCCGTTTTCCGTTCGATTGCTCCGACGACTCCATCGTGGTCGCCGAAGGTGCCGACGTCGCGCGTAGTGGAGTACTCGATCTGCGGTCACGGGCAGGAGATGAAATCTCCAACCCGGAGATATCCGCACTTCGCGGATCTACGATCGTGTGCATGGATCAGCGCTGGCCACTGATTCAGCGGCGGGGGGAACTGGAAATCATTGTCGCGGCCCTGACGGACCCCGGCCGAGGCGGTGTGGTCCTCACCGGAGATCCCGGAGTCGGCAAGACCACCCTGGCCCGGATGGCCACCGACTCGCTGTCCGCCCCGGTGCGCTGGATCGCGGGGACGGAATCCGCTCGGAGCATCCCTCTCGGTGCCTTCGCGCACCTCATCGAAGCTCCCCCTGCCGGCGATCCCGTCGCCTTCCTCGCCGCCGCACGACAGGCACTGCTGAGCGAACACGGTTCCGATCGTGCACGGCTCGTCCTCGGTGTCGACGACGCCCACCTGCTCGATCCGCTGTCGGCCACTTTCCTCCATCAGCTCGCCCTCGATCGCGCGGTCCACACAGTCGCCACGGTCCGCAACGGTGAAGCCGTGCCCGACGCCGTCACCTCCTTGTGGAAGGACGGCCATCTCATCCGCCTGGAGCTGTCACCGTTCACCCGGCAGCAGAGCATCGATCTGATCGAAACCGTGCTCGGTGGTCCCCTGGAGGAGTTGAGTGCCGACCTGATCTGGAAGCTTCGGGTGGGAATGCGCTGTTCGTCCACCACCTCGTGGTCGGGACCCGCGAGCCGGCACGCTCCGCCGGGTGGGGAACGTGTGGCAGCTCCGGGGCGGCACCGCCGTCACCTCCGAACTCGCATCACTCCTCGAACATCGCATCGACCACCTCACGCCCGAGGTGCTGCAGGCCCTGCAGCTGCTGGCGTTCTGCGAACCGCTCGACCTCGAGATCCTGTGCGGTCTCGCCGGCGACGACGCGGTCGAGGAAGCGGAACGACGAGGACTGATCGACGTCGTCGACGACAACCGCAATTACCGCGTCCGCTACACCCACCCCCTCTTCGGTGAGGTCGTGCGCCGCCGTGTCGGCCGGATCGCCGGGCGCAGGATCCGCGGTCAGCTCGTCGAGGCATTGGGATCGCGCGTCCAACGGGGCCCGACCGACCGGATCCGTCTGGCCGAACTCTCCTTGGACAGCAGCCGGGCCGTCGACCCCGAGTTGCTCGAGACCGCGGCCCACGACGCGATCGCTCTGGGCGATGCCCCGTTGGCCGAACGTCTCGCACGCGCGGCGTTCGATGCCACGGGCACGTTCTCGGCGGCGGATCTCCTCGCCCGCGCGCTGGTGTGGCTGGGTGGGATCAGTGAGGTCGAGTCCGTGCTGGCCTCGTTCGATCCCCGCACCCTCGACGAGAGCGAGCTCGTGCGCTGGGGCGCGACCCGCATCTCCAATCTCTTCTGGGGGATGGGTAACGCCGCCGAGGCCCAGCAGGTGCTCGCGACCCTCCGCGAACTGGTCACGCGCCCGCACCTGAGGGTGGTGGTCGACGCGATCGACTGCGCATGCGCGGTGTACGAAGGGCGTCCCCGCGATGCGCTCACCCTCGCTCACCGCATCTTCGCCACCGAAACCGCACTCCCCTGGGCGGTCGAGTGGGCGTTCTTCGGCGGCGGACTGTCCCTCGCGGTGATGGGACGCGGTCACGAAGTCCCTGCGATGGCCGCGCGCTGCGCAGCGGTCGCCCACCAGGTCGACGGCCTGCTGCGCTATCCCGCCGGCTGGGTGAGGTTCTCGCATTGCTTCTCACCGGAGATCTCGACGAGGCCGAGCGGCGGGCCGAGACCTACCGGGAGAGCGCGGTGCGCGGCCCCGCCGACGCCACGGAACCACCACCTCGATGGGCCAGTACCTCGCGTGGGGCCTGGCGAACATCCTGCTCGGCGTCGTCGACACCACCCGCGGGCGGTTCGTGCACGCCGTGTACCGCCTCGAACAAGCCGTCGCCGCGCTCCAGGTGGACGATCGAGCTGCCACCGTCTCCTGGAACGTGCCGGCCTACATCGCCCTCACGCACGGTTACGCCGTCCTCGGGCGCGTCAACGATGCGGATACCGCACTGGCTCAGGCGACCTCGCGCAGCGGCCGGCACGTCGCCGTCTTCGAGCCGCAACTCCGGATCGCGGAGGCGTGGCTCGCCGCGCGCGCGGCGAGACCACGAACGCGATCACCTCGGTCCGGGAGGCAGCCAGATCGCGGCGCGACACGATCAGTTCGCCGTCGAGGCGATCGCCCTGCACGCCGCCACCCGGTTCGGGGATCGCACCACCGCGGAACGGCTCTCGGAGCTGGCAGGGCAGTGCGACGGACGTCTCGTCGCCGTCATGGCCGCCCACGCGACCGCTTCCGCGGAGGCGGACGGGCGAGGACTGACCGCCGCCGCGGAGACCTTCGAGGCGCTCGGCGCCCTCGCCCGAA
>LATQ01000472.1 GCA_001017865.1 Rhodococcus sp. IITR03 | reverse complement strand
GACGACGGGGTGGCCAGCGGGCGCGACGGCGGCGGTGGCCTGTCTCGCTGCGCGCGCATCCGGCGCCGACCGAGTCGTCCTTGCGGTGCCGGTGGCTTCCCCGGAAGCACTGCGCCGAGTGGGCCGGGTGGCCGATGAGGTGATCTGCCCTGGACACCGGTGGACACCGACAGCGTCGGCGCTGCTTACAAGGATTTCCACCAGCTCGGCGACGACGAGGCCGTCCGCCTCCTCCGCGATACCGGTACTTCGGGTACCGGAAAAACCGACGAGGCTATCCGATAGTGGTAATCCTCGTTACCGGCGGGTAGCATTGTTACGTAGATCACTGCTTATCGGACTGTAAAAAAGGGGCAAATCAGTCCGAGGGGTAATGCATTTCCCAATGACATGTGATGCAATGCACACCGACAGTATCTAACGATGGAGGGGTCACAGTGAGTGAGATTGCCGTGCCACAGTCGTTCTCGATCCCCGAGAACACGTCGATGGCCGACAGCGTCTTCCGCCACGAGAAGGAGTCGCCGGAGTTCGTGCCGTTCGAGCGGCTGGTCGACGGCAAGTGGGTTCCCGTCACCGCGCGTCAGTTCGCATCCGAGGTACGCGCCGTGGCGAAGGGCCTGATGGCGTCGGGCATCGAACTCGGCGATCGCGTCGCGGTGCTGGCGGCGACCCGCTACGAGTGGGTGCTCCTCGACTACGCCATCTGGACCGCGGGCGGTGCCACCGTCGCGATCTACGAGACGTCGTCGGCCGACCAGGCCCAGTGGATCCTGGAGGACTCCGGGACCAAGCTGCTCATCGTCGAGAACTCCGGTCACGTCGACACCGTCCGCGAGGTCGCCGAGAACGCCCCGACCGTGCGCGAGGTCCTGCAGATCGAGCCGGCGCCGGGCGGCAAGAGCGCGGTCGACGAGCTCATCGCACGCGGCGCGGCGGGTTCACCGACGAGCAGGTCGAAGGAACGGCGCAACTCGGTCACGGCCGAATCCGCTGCGACCCTCATCTACACCTCCGGTACCACGGGCCGGCCGAAGGGCGTGCAGCTCAAGCACCGCCATTTCGCCTCGGAGTCCGCGGCGTGCGGTCTCGCCCTGCCCGACTCGATGCACGAGGGTCAGCGCACCCTGCTGTTCATCCCGATGGCACACGTCTTCGCGCGCCTGATCTCCTTCGCTGCCTTCGACAGCAAGGTCACGGTGGGCCACACCTCCGACCTGACGACGCTGCTCGACCAGTTCGCGGTCTTCAAACCGAACTTCATCCTGTCGGTGCCCCGCGTGTTCGAGAAGGTCTACAACTCGGCGAAGCAGAAGGCCTACGACGGCGGCAAGGGCAAGATCTTCGAGAAGGCCTCCGACGTCGCGATCGAGTACAGCAAGGCACTCGAGAACGGCGGCCCCGGCCTCGCCTGAAGATCCAGCACTTCGTCTTCGACAAGCTGGTCTACGGCAAGCTCAAGGCCGCGCTCGGCGGCAACGTGACCAAGGCCGTGTCGGGCGGTGCTGCACTCGGCGCGCGCCTCGGCCACTTCTTCCGCGGCGTCGGCGTCACCATCTACGAGGGCTACGGCCTGACGGAGACGACCGGCGGCATCATCATGAACACCCCGGCCGAACAGAAGATCGGCACCGTCGGCAAGCCGTTCAACGGCTGCGCGGCGAAGATCGCCGAAGACGGCGAGCTGCTGCTCAAGGGCCCCCAGGTGTTCGACGGCTACTGGCAGAACGACAAGGCCACCGACGAAGCCATCCGCGACGGCTGGTTCCACACCGGCGACATCGGTGCGATCGACGAGGACGGTTTCATCTCGATCACCGGCCGCAAGAAGGAACTCATCGTCACCGCGGGCGGTAAGAACGTCGCGCCGGCAGTCCTCGAGGATTCGCTGCGCGCCCACCCGCTGATCAGCCAGGTCATCGTGGTCGGCGATTCCAAGCCGTTCGTCGGCGCGCTGATCACTCTCGATCCGGAGCACTGCCGGGCTGGCTCGAGCGCCACAACCTGCCGGCGGGCACGACGGTCGCGGAACTGATCAAGAACCCCGACCTGATCGCCGAGATCGACGAGGCCGTCGCCGAGACCAACAAGAAGGTCTCGAAGGCCGAGTCGATCCGCAAGTACCGCATCCTCGAGACCGACTTCAGCATCGAGAGCGGTGAGCTGACCCCGACGCTCAAGCTCAAGCGGAACATCATCCACGACAAGCACGGCGCCGAGATCGCAGCGATCTACAACTGACGCTTCGAACACACCGGGCCTCGCAACCGCGAGGGGCCCGGTCGTCTTCCGGGGACTGCGGTGTCAGACGGCCGGCCCGCCCACGAACCCGGCGACGTCCGAGGTCACCCTGCGATGGACGGGCTCGTGGAGCAGGTCGTGCCCGGCATCGGGATAGTCGAGCAGCTGCGCCCGCGGCACCGCCGCCGCCCAGTCGCGCACCGGATCGATCGGGCGAGCCGGTCGTCGACGCCGTGGCCAGCAGGACCGGCAGGTCGCTCGTGCGAAGCGCTTCGGCCGTCACCGGCAGCGCCGCGGTGCGCGGCGTACCGCACAGGACGACGCCCGCGAAACGGGTGCCGCTGGACGCGCCGGACGCCAGCGCCGTCAGGACGGTTGCCGCACCGAGGGAATGTCCCATGGCCACCAGGGCAGACCCGACTCGGCGGCGATCCCGGCGAGCACGCCGAAGTCCTCGGCGTGGAGCCCGACGTCGCCGGGTGAGCCGGGTTCTCCTTCCGAGAGTCCGTGGCCGGCGAGGTCGAGTCCCCACAGTGCGATGCCGTGGGCCGCGAGACCGGACGCGAAACGGTGGTAGTGCCCGGTGTGCTGCCCGAAGCCGTGGGCGAACACGACAGCGGCATGTGCATCCTCGACCGGCCAGGACCGCCAGTGGATCCGGCCGACCGCTCCGGGGAAGAACGTCAACGGCATGGACTCATTCTCGCCGGAGGCGAGAGGTCACCAGCAGCCGCCCTCGCCGCGGTAGGTGGGCACCTCGGTGCGTCCGTGCTCGTCGACGAGATACACCCGGTCGAACCTCTCGCACAGTTCGCCGGCCTTCGCGTGGCGGAACCACACCCGTCCCCCGATGGGGATCGACGCGGCCGCGCGACCGCGGACCGGGGTCTGCACCTCCCCCGCGCCCTCCGTCCCCAG
>LATQ01000130.1 GCA_001017865.1 Rhodococcus sp. IITR03 | reverse complement strand
AGCGTCGGCGAGTAGGGGCCGAAGCGACGGCACCGCGATGCCCGTGGGCCTGCGCCGCGGCCTGCAGACCGGCCCAGCGTCGCGCTCCCGACCACGACTCGGGCGGACCGCCGAGGAACAGCAACGAGCGGTGCCCGAGCGACGCGAGGTGGTCGACGATCTGCCGCGTTCCCGTCTCGTAATCGGCGACGACGCAGGAGATTCCGCGGATCGCGCGATTCACCAGGTCACGGCGTCGAGTTCGGCGACGCGCCGCAGTTCGTCGTCGGGCATGCGGGCGGCCGCCAGGACGAAACCGTCGACGGCCGGCCCCAGCCGCCGGATGATGTGCGCTTCGGTGGTCGCGCTCTCCTGAGTGTCGGCGAGGACGAGGGTCCGGCCGGAGGCGACGGCGGCACGTTCGGCCCCTTTGATCACGCCCGAGAAGAAGGGGTTGGTGATGTCGGGGACGAGCAGTGCCAACGTGTTGGTGCGTCCCGATTCGAGGGCGCGGGCGGCGGGGTTGGGTGCATAGCCGAGCCGGTCGGCGACTTCGAGGATGTGGTCGCGGGTGGCGACGTTGACACGACCGGGGTTGGTGAAGGTCCGCGAGACCGTCGACGCCGCGACCCCTGCCTCGCGGGCCACATCGGTGATGGTGGCGCGTTTCCGGGAACGCGGGGAGGCCGACATACGGACAGTATGGCAAAAAATGGCAAACGATTGCCGTGGGCTGCGCCACACCCCTACCGTCCCTGTATCCGATACTGAAGACCCACCCCCGAGGCATCCGATGACTGAAAACACCACCGTGCAGCGCACGCCCCGCAAGGCGGCCCTCGCCGCGTGGAGCGGCAGCGCACTGGAGTACTACGACCTGGCGATCTACGGCACCGCCGCCGCGCTCGTCTTCCCGAAGATCTTCTTCCCGGAGGGCAACCAGGCGGTCGCGACCGTCGCGTCGCTCGCAACCTTCGGCGTCGCCTACGTCGCCCGCCCCTTCGGTTCCATCCTGATGGGGCACATCGGCGACCGTTTCGGCCGCAAGCTGATCCTCGTGGGCACGCTGCTGCTCATGGGTGTCTCGACCTTCCTCATCGGCTGCCTGCCGACCTACGGGCAGGTCGGCATGCTCGCGCCGATCCTGCTGGTCACTCTGCGACTGCTCCAGGGCCTGTCGGCCGCGGGTGAGCAGGCCGGCGCGAATTCCATGTCGTTCGAACACGCCCCCGACGACAGACGCGGCTTCTTCACCAGCTGGACGCTGAGCGGCACGCAGCGCAGGTGCTCGCACCGCTGATGTTCCTGCCCGTGATCGCTCTCCTGTCCGAGGAGCAGCTGCAGTCGTGGGGCTGGCGTGTGCCTTCTGGATCAGCGCCGTGATCGTGCTGGTCGGTTTCCTCATCCGCCGCAGCCTCGACGAGACCCCCGAGTTCCACGCCGAGAA
Organism: Rhodococcus sp. IITR03; assembly: GCA_001017865.1. Next base: position 1,745 of record LATQ01000130.1, on the reverse strand, counting down.
GGCGCACGACGAGGCACCCAAGGCACCGCTCGCCGTGCTTTTCCGCCACCACTGGACCGGCGTCCTGCGCGTCTTCTTCGCAGCCTTCATCGCCATGGTCAACACGGCCTTCCAGGTGTTCGCCCTCAACTTCGCCACGGCCGACGAGTACGGCATCGGCATCAGCGACACCACGATGCTGTGGCTGGCGATCGTCGCCAACATCATCGCCGTGGGCACCATCCCATGTGGGCCCTGCTGTCCGACCGCATCGGCCGCAAGCCGGTCTTCGTCACCGGCCTGATCGGCAGCGCTGTCATGGTGACGGCCTTCCTGTGGTCGATCTCCCGGGGCGACGTGCCGCTCGTGCTCGTCACCGGCATCCTGCTCGCCGGCGTGATCTACAGCATGCCGAACGCGGTGTGGCCCGCCACCTACGCCGAGTACTTCCCCACCAGCGTCCGCCTGTCGGGCATGGCGATCGGCACCCAGTTCGGCTTCGCGCTCGCCGGCTTCACCCCGGCCATCGCCGGGTCGCTCATGGACGGCAACGCCGACAACTGGTACCGCGTGGCTCTGTTCTGCGTCGGCGCCGTCGCCATCTCGCTGATCGCGGTGGCCACCGGACCGTCCGGAACCCACAAGATCCCCACCCGTGAGATCGGCCTGCTCCCCCACGATCGGAACACCGCGCCGGTCCCCGCCGGAGCGGCATCGTGAGTGTTCGTCCGACGATCGCCGTCCTCAACGGACCCAATCTCAACCTGCTCGGCACGCGCGAACCTCATCTCTACGGCACCGCGACGCTGGCGGACATCGAGAAGTCGTGCCGTCGCACCGCCGACGACCTGGGCTTCGACATCGACTTCCGGCAGAGCAACCACGAGGGCGCCCCTCATCGACGCCGTCCACGAACTCCGCGAATCGGCGGCCGGTTTCGTGGTCAACGCCGCGGCCTACACGCACACCTCGGTCGCACTGCACGACGCGCTGGTGACCGTCGCGGCACCGATCGTGGAAGTGCACCTGACCAACGTCCACGCCCGCGAGGAGTTCCGGCACCACTCGTTCGTCGCTCCCGTCGCGAAGGCCGTGATCGCCGGATGCGGCCCCGACGGATACGACTTCGCCGTCCGTCACCTGGCCGCGCTCGCACTCGATACCGAGAAGAAGGAAAGCTCCCGATGACCACCGCAGCGCCCGCACGTACGTCCTTCCTGCTGGGCCTGTTCGGCGCCGGGATCGGCGGTTCGCTCACCCCGGCCATGCAGGAACGGGAAGGCTTCGCCTCGGGACTGAACCTGACCTACCGCCTCGTCGACGCCGAACGTCTCGGCTACGGCGCCGAGAACCTGGCCGAGATGCTCGACTGGACACAGCGTTTCGGCTTCGACGGGCTCAACATCACGCACCCCTTCAAGCAGGTCGTCATCCCCCTGCTCGACGAGTTGTCCGACGACGCCCACGATCTCGGAGCGGTCAACACCGTGGTGTTCCGCGACGGTCGCGCACTCGGCCGCAATACCGACTGGTCCGGCTGGGGACGTGCGTTCCGCCGCCGGCTGCCCGAGGCCGTCTCCGACCGCGCCGTGCTGGTCGGGGCCGGCGGTGCCGGTTCGGCCGTCGGGTATGCGCTGCTCGAACAGGGCTCCGCGCACGTGTCCATCGTCGACGTCGACGTCGAGAAGGCGCAGGCCTGCGCGACCCGCCTGGCCAAGCGCTTCGGCGACGACCGGGTCCGCGCGACCACCGATCTCGCCGGGGGC
>LATQ01000285.1 GCA_001017865.1 Rhodococcus sp. IITR03 | reverse complement strand
CGTCCTACGGGGAGGGTGATGAGGTCGGACATCTGTTACTCCGATCCCCGCGTTGTTGTCAGGATGTCTCACGACCATCCTGACAACCAACGAATTTCCGTAGCGGATGACCATTGCTGTAGCGGATGGACGATCACATGATGTGGTGCCGACCCACGGGCAGGACGAGCGGCTTGCCGGAGACCGGATCGGAGATCACGCGACTGTCCAGACCGAAGACCGCCTTCACCGTCTCCCCGGTGAGCACATCGGAGGGGTCCCCCGAGGAATAGATGCTGCCGTCGGCCATCGCGACGAGGTGGTCGGCGTACCGCGCGGCGAGGTTGAGGTCGTGCAGGACCATCACGATCGTCGTGCCGCGATCGCGGTTGAGGTCGGTGAGCAGGTCGAGCACCTCCACCTGGTGGCTCACGTCGAGGAAGGTGGTGGGTTCGTCGAGCAACAGAAGGTCGGTCTGTTGCGCCAGCACCATCGCGATCCACACACGCTGCCGCTGCCCGCCCGACAGTTCGTCCACGGAACGCTCGGCGAGTTCGGTGGTGTGGGTAGCGGCGAGCGCATCGGCGACCGCCGCGTCGTCCTCCCGGCTCCAACGCGAGAGCACCCGCTGGTGCGGATGCCGGCCACGACCCACGAGGTCAGCGACGACGATGCCTCGGGTGCGATCGGCGACTGCGGCAACAGACCGAGGGTGCGGGCGAGCTTCTTGGCGGGCAGGCGGTGGACGTCCTTGCCGTCGAGCAGGACGTGCCCGCCGCGCGGCGACAGCAACCGCGACATCGACCGCAGCAGCGTCGATTTCCCGCACGCATTGGCGCCGACGATGCACGTGATGCGCCCCGGCGGCACCTGCAGGTCGAGGTTCTCTACGACGGTGCGGTTGCCGTAGCCGAGTTCGAGATTCTCGGCGATCAGGGTGTGCGTTGCGGTCACAGCGAGCCTCCCGCGCGGTTGGAGCGAATGATGAGGTAGACGAGATAGGGCGCGCCGAGCGCACCCGTCACCACGCCCACCGGGTAGCGCGTGCCGAAGGCGTACTGGCCGACGAAATCTGCGACCAGCACGAGCAGCGCCCCGACGAGTGCCGCCGGGACGAACAACGACGTGCCCCGTCCCACGATCCGCGCGGCGATCGGGCCGGACAGGAAAGCGACGAATGCGATGGGTCCGGCCGCGGCGGTCGCGAACGCGATGAGCCCGACCGCCGAGACGATCGCGAACACGCGTGTGCGTTCGACCCGCACGCCGAGTGCCTGCGCGGCATCGTCGCCGAGCTGGACCATCGACAGGTTGCGGGTCTGCACGAGCAGCACCGGTCCCAGCACCAGGAGGGCGACGATCACGGGCACCGTCGCCCCCCAGGTCGCACCGTTGAGGCTGCCGGTGAGCCAGCGCATCGTCTCCTGCAGGTCCCACGTCGCCGCGGTGCTCAGGAGATAGGACGTGACGCTGTCGAGCATGGCAGCGATACCGATGCCGATGAGGATCAGGCGCGTGCCCGCCACCCCGCCGCGATAGGACAGTCCGTAGATCAGGAGAGCCACGGCGAGACCGGCGACGATCGCGAAGACCGACACCCCGGTGCCACCGAGTCCGAGCACGATGATGGCGAAGGCCGCTGCGGCACTCGCGCCGGAGCTGATGCCGATGATGTCGGGGCTTGCGAGCGGGTTGCGCAGCATCGTCTGAAAGGTGATGCCGCCGAGGCCGAAGCAGATGCCGGCGACCACCGCGAGGACCGCGCGAGGAAGCCGGAGGCGGCCGACCGTGAAGTTCGCGCCGGCCACGTCCTGTCCGAGGACGACGCGCAGCACGTCCGCGGGCGGGTAGAAGGTCCGGCCGAACATCAGGCTCGCCACGAAGGCCGCGACCACGAGGGTCGCAAGCACGGCGATGACGAGACGGCGTCGGCGTCCCCGTCGTATCCGGCTCGCGGCGAGGTCGTCGATGCCGGTGTCGATGGTCTCGAGTGTGGCGGTCACAGTTCGCGCAATTTCTGCCGTCGGACGATGTACACGAAGAAGGGTGCCCCGATGAGCGCGGTGATGATGCCGACGTCGATCTCGGCGGGTCGCGCCACGATGCGGCCCACGACATCGGCGGCGGTCAGCAGTCCTGCTCCCACGAGAGCGGAGAAGGGCAGCAGCCACCGGTTGTCGATGCCGATGAGCAACCGGCACAGGTGCGGCACGACGAGGCCGACGAACGCGATGGGACCGGCGATGGCGGTCGCCGCCCCGCACAGCAGCACCGCACCGAGCGACGAGATGCCGCGGGCGAGAGCGACGCGCTCTCCGAGCCCGGCGGCCATATCGTCGCCGAGCGCGAGCGAATTGAGGCTGCGCGCCGACAGCAGGCAGATGGCGAAGCCGACGACGAAGAACGGCAGAGCCTGCGAGATGGCGTCGAAGTTCGCTCCGCCCACACCGCCGATCTGCCACGACCGCACGCTGCCGGCGATGTCGCCGCGCGGCAGGATCACGGCGGTGACGAACGACGCGAGTGCCGCCGAGGTGGCCGCACCGGCGAGGGCGAGTTTGAGGGGTGTCGCTCCCCCGCGCCCGAGCGACCCGATCGTGTAGACGAACACCGCAGCAGCGGCGGCACCGATGATCGCGATCCAGATCATCGAGTCTGCGTCCACAGCCCGAACCACGCCATGCCGATCACGACGGCGAGCGAGGCGCCCATATTGACGCCGAGAATGCCCGGGTCCGCCAACGGATTACGGGTCACCCCCTGCATCACGGCACCGGCGAGACCGAGCGCCGCGCCGACCAGCAGCGCGAGCACCGTGCGCGGGATGCGTTTGGCGATCGCGCCCTGACCGATGTTGTCGGTGGCGCCGCCGAGGGCCGCGACGATGTCGGCCCAGTCGACGTTGCGCGAACCGATCGTGATCGATGCGATCACCAGCAGGACGAGCACACCGAGCAGAACGAGAAGCCAGACGGAATTGCCGATGGCCGAGCGCCCCTTCTCGGGGGCGCTCGGCATCGACTCGTCGTGTAGTGCGGTCACTCCGCGTTCGTCTTGGCAGCTGCGTCGGAGAGCAGCTGGACGTAGTCGGAGAGGACCCAGGAGATGGCCAGCGGCGTCGGGTTCGCTGCGGTACCGAGCGGGCCGGAGCCGTCGAGGAAGACGATCGAGCCGTTGCGGACGGCGGGCATCTGCGACAGCAGCGGGTCGGCTTCGAGCGCGTCGACGAGTTCCTGGTCGCCGTAGGTGACGATGATCTGCACGTCGTCGAAGACGTCGACCTGCTCGGCGCTGACCTTCTTGGAGAAGGCGTCGTCGGTGGAGGCGTCCGCGACGCTCTTCGGGGTGGCCAGTCCCAGGTCCTCGAAGAAGGCGGCGCGGGTGTCGTTGGCGGTGTAGAAGCTGACCTGGCTCAGGTCGGCGGTGTCGACGTGGGTGAGGAACATCGTCGCCTTACCCTCGAGTTCGGGGTGGGCGGCGGCCGCGTCGGAGATCTCCTGCTCGAGGCTCGCGACGAGCTCCTTGCCCTCCTCGGCCATACCCAGCCCGGCGCTGTTCAGCTCGATCATGTCGCGCCACGAGGTGGCCCAAGGAGCTTCGGGGTACGCGACGACGGGAGCGATCTCGCTGAGGGTCTCGTAGTCCTCCTGCGTCAGACCGGAGTAGGCGGCGAGGATGACGTCGGGGTTCGTATCGGACACAGCCTCGAAGTCGATGCCGTCGGTTTCGTCGAACAGCACGGGGGTCTCGGCGCCGAGTTCCTCGAGACGTTCCTCGACCCACGGCAGCATGCCGTTGCCGTCGTCGTCACCGAAGTTGGCGGCTGCCATTCCCACCGGCACGACGCCGAGCGCGAGCGGCACCTCGTGGTTGGCCCAGTTGACGGTGGCGACGCGTTCGGGCTTCTCGTCGAGGGTGACGGTGCCGAGCGCGTGCTCGATGGTGATCGGGTACTCGCCCGAACCGGCGGAGCCGGACTCGGCGGTGTCCGAGGAGTCGGAGGATCCACAGGCGGTGAGACCGAAGGCGACCGCGACGGATGCGGCGGCGATCGTCAGAAAGCGCTTCGAACGCATGGAGGCAGAACTCACTCTCGTACGGATGGGGACTCGGCCCTATCTGCCGCGAGCAGTTAGGCGAGGTTTGCCTAAACTTAATGTCGATCCCCGTCCGACGCAATCGCTCGATCGGGACAGCTCCTGTAGCGATCGGGACATCAGCCGACGCGGAACACCCCGGGCGTCGTGCCGGTGACCCGGCGGAAGGCCGCACCGAACGCACTCGCCGACCGGTAGCCACCTGCTCGGCGACGTCGTCGACGTCGGTGCCGTGACCGAGCAACATCACCGCTCTCTGGGCACGCACCGCCGCGACCCAGCGCCCGAGACTCAGGCCGGTCTCCGACCGGAAGGTGCGAGTGATGGTGCGGGTGCTCACATCCAGTTCGGCCGCCCAGTCCGAGAGCGTCCGCGGATCGCTCGGGTCCTCGGCGATCGCCTCGACGATCGGCCGCACGACCGGCGACGAGGGCACCTGCACCATCAGTTCGTTCTCGGCCGGTGCCAGCACGTCGATCACCATGCGTTCGGTCAGCGAGCGCGAGTCGTCGCCGAGACGATCGTCCGTCAGCCGGTCGAGCAGCAGTCGCGGTTACGTCCATCAGAGTGGTGTACGAACCGCAGCCGAATGACCCTGCGGGCGTGTCGTAACCGAACGAAAGACGGCCACCGCGTGATTCTTCGAGAGAGCTACCAACTCGACTCGACGAAAGAGCACGCGATGACCACTGCCCACGATATCGACCTACGCCGCCTTGTCGAAGACCGACTCACCGGCGCCAGCCCCGACCTGCTGCGCGAGTTATTGTCGATGTTCATCGACGCCTGATGAGCGCCGAAGCCGACGTGTTGTGCGGCGCCGACTACGGCCAGCGTTCCGACGAACGCGTCAACGTCCGCAATGGCTACCGGCATCGAGACTTCGATACCCGGGTCGGCACCCTCGACGTCGCGATCCCCAAGTTGCGGCAGGGTTCGTACTTTCCGGACTGGCTGCTGCAGCGCCGCAAACGCGCCGAACGAGCCCTGACCTCAGTGGTGGCCACCTGCTATCTACTCGGGGTCTCCACCCGCCGGATGGAGAAACTCGTCGACACTCTCGGCATCACCTCGTTGTCGAAGTCGCAGGTCAGCGTCATGGCGAAAGAGTTGGACGAGCAGGTCGAGGCGTTCCGGAACCGGCCCCTCGATGCCGGTCCCTACACGTTCGTCGCCGCCGACGCCTGGTGCTCAAAGTCCGGGAGAACGGGCGGGTGGTCAACGTCCACACCCTGGTCGCGGTCGGCGTCAACGCCGAGGGCTACCGCGAGATCCTGGGTGTCGAGGTCACCTCCGCCGAGGACGGCGCCGGCTGGCTGAGCTTTTTCCGCGGACTGGTCGCCCGAGGCCTGTCCGGGGTGCAGTTGGTGACCTCCGACGCCCACGCCGGTCTGGTGTCCGCGATCGGCGCGACCCTGCCCGGCGCCTCGTGGCAACGATGCCGAACGCACTATTCGACCAATCTCATGGCGGTGACCCCGAAAACGTCGTGGCCTTGGGTGAAGACGCTGCTGCATTCGGTCTACGACCAACCCGACGCCGATTCCGTTCACGCGCAATATGACCGGGTGATCGACGCTCTCGAATCGAAACTACCCAAGGTCGCGGAGCATCTCGACGCAGCGCGAACGGACCTGTTGGCGTTCACCGCGTTTCCGAAGCAGATCTGGCGGCAGATCTGGTCCAACAACCCGCAGGAGCGGCTCAACAAGGAGATCCGACGCCGCACCGACGTCGTCGGGATCTTCCCCGACCGGACCGCACTGATCCGACTGGTCGGAGCGGTGCTCGCCGAGCAGCACGACGAGTGGATCGAAGGGCGACGCTATCTCGGACTCGACGTCCTCGCCCGCTCTCGCAGCGACAGGTCCGCTCGGACCGCCGCTGAGCCTGTCGAGGAGGTGACGCCCGCCTTGACCGCATAACCCGACGAGGAATCACGCGACGACCTCGCACACCACCTCACGGGACTTGACCGCAGTCGCAGCAGGGATGTCATCTCCACCGCCACCGGCCCGTCGGACAACGACGGGGCCGAGTCGATCCCGAAATGCGCCGTGCGGTACCAGGTTCCGGCAGGCAGGACACCCCAGTGCAGCAGGCCCGCCGGAATCCACAGGCCCATGGTCGAGGTGATCGTCCATGTGCGCGAACCGATGGTCGCGGTGGAGGCACCTCGGTCGTTCCACAGCAGTTCGTGCGTCGGATGCGAATGCGCCTCGAAGCGGGTCTCGCGGGAGACGAGCTCGTCCATGCCCGCGATGACGAAGGGCACGTCGATCTCGCCGGCCTCGTAGACCGGCAATGTCCTGCTCTCGACCGCCTCGACGCTCTTCACCCGACGCCCTCCTCCGCTCCGCGACGACGACAATCCTCACATGTCCCGCCGCCGCGGCTCAGGTCAGGATCTCGACGTACCCTTCGGTGCCGTGTACGCGGATACGCTGCCCGTCGCGGATGATGCGGGTCGCGCCCTCGACACCCACGACGGCCGGCAACCCGTACTCGCGCGCGATGACCGCGCCGTGGGTCATCACACCACCGACCTCCGTCACCAACGCGCTGACGGTGACGAACGCCGGGGTCCAGCTGGGGTCGGTGAACGCGGTGACCAGGATGTCGCCGGGTTCGAGATCGGCCCGGTCGATGTCGGTGACCACGCGGGCGCGGCCCTCCACGACACCGGTGGACACCGCGATACCGGGCAGGGCACCATCGGGCAGGCCGTCACGGCTGTACGCACCGGTGAGTGTCTCGCCTGTCGACAGCAATACCGAGGGGGTGTGAGAGTGGCGAACGATGCGAACTCCCGCTTCCGCTCGGCGACGAGGTCGCCGACCGGCCGTGGTGCGCGCACCACGGCCTCGAGTTCGTCGAACCTCAGGAAGAAGATGTCCTCCTTCTCGTCGATCACCCCGGCTCGGACGAGACGCTCCGCCTCGCGCAGCAGCGCCTGCTTGTAGACGAAGTAGCGGCCGATCATGCCGTATTTCGGATACTCGCGATATCCCGCGAAAGCGCGGACCCGGTCGACGAGCCTCTCGATCTCCCGCGCCTTCTGCTCCCCGTCGGGCAGACCCCGGACGCGTTCGAGGAGTTCGCGCTTCTTCTCCTCCGCTCGGCGGCGGCCCTCGTCGAAACGCTGTGTCGCGGCACCGGGTTCGAAGTTGTCGAGATTGCTCACGATCATCGGCACCAGCATCGTGGGGCGCTCACCCCACCTGGCCGGGTGATGTCGATTTCCCCGACACACCGTCTGCCGTACTTGCCGAGGAAGTCATCGAATGCCGCTCGTACCTGCGGTCCGCCCTCACGCGCGCCGAGTGCGTCGAGGAAGCGTGCGTCGTCGAAGCCCTCCTCGTCGACCTGCCGCAGGAACGCCACGACGTCCGGGTACGGGCGCGCGGCATCGGCGACGTCGAGCAACGCCAACCCCATCTCCGAGGTGACGTTGTAGGGCACCGAGCGGGAGACGACGTCCGCAACGTTCTTCTCCCCAACCATTCCTGCCCCAACTCGTTGAGCCGCTCGGCCGCCTGCATACCGGCAGCGAGCACCTCTCCGACCTCCTTACCGAACAACGAATCCTGCAGCTCGCGGATGTCGGCGCGGATGAAATCGAGTAGCGCCGAACCGGTTTCGTTCTCGATGCGACGCGCCGATTCGGCGATCGCGGCCTCGTTGCGGGCGACGAGTTCTGGCACGACGGCCGGGTCGATCTCGTCCGGGGCGGCTGGCAGACCGACCCGCGCGGCGGCAGGGTCGTCCGGGCGCGTCGGGACGAATCCTTGATCGAGCACGGTTCGCAGCGCGTCGCCGAAGAGCGGGTCGGAGCTGCCGATCATCCCGACGATGCCCGGTCCCTGGTGGGTGAGGCCAGCATGGGCGTGACGTCGACGAAGAGCCGTCCACCCGCGTGTCGCATGGGCGCACGGCTGGTCAACTGCCACACGGAGATTCCCAGTGGCTTCAGCGGATCGGTCATCATCTGCTGGTGACCGACGGACAGGTACACGTGGTTGTCGTCGTCGCCGGCCTCCGGAACGGGAAACAGCGTGGTGATCGGGCGGCTCTGCACGATGTGGAAGACGTCGTCGGCCAAGCACCATTCGATGTCCTGGGGACGCCCGAAGTGCGCTTCGATGCGTCTGCCCAGCTGCACGAGTTCGACGAGGTGCGTGTCGGTCAGCACCGGTGCCTCCTGGCGCTGCGTCCGGTCCACGACCTCGCCGGCACGCACCGCGTACGCGTCGGCGTTCACCAGACCCGACACCAGGTCGTCACCCAACCCGGCGACCGCATCCACCGGGACACCGTGCGGTCCGAGGTGACGGGATCGGCAGTGAACAGAACACCCGAGGCCTGCGGGAACACCATCCGCTGCACGACCACCGCCATGTGCACCTTCCGGTGGTCGAAGCCGTTGTTCACCCGATAGGCGACGGCGCGCTCGGTGAACAACGAGGCCCAGCACCTGCTCACGTGCCGGAGAACGTCCTCGACGCCCCGGATGTCCAGGTAGCTGTCCTGTTGCCCCGCGAACGACGCCGTCGGCAGATCCTCGGCGCGCTCGAGCGCACCGCGACGGGCACGCCCTCCCCGAGGTCGCGGACCCGCACGGCGATCTCCTCCGCGATGTCGCCGGGGATCATGCACTCCTCGATCTCCGTACGGATCTGCGCGCTCAGCGCTGCGATGTCGTCGGGTTCGGCCTTCGCGAGTCGCTCGAGCAGGTCGTCGACGCGCGGTAGCTCGGAGAGCACCATTCGATAGGCGTCCGTCGTCACACAGAACCCGTCCGGCACGTCGACGTCGCCGATGCGCCACAACTCCCCCAGACTCGCCCCCTTGCCACCCACGATCGACACCGCCGTGCGGTCGATCTCCCGAAAATTCTGTACGTAACCCATTCCAGCTCCCCACCTGCGACTTCAATGCTGTGTGGGCGAGTATGAACCCAATTTTCGATCCTCATGAGGCCGAGGATCCGGTATAACGTGAGAAGGGGAAGACGAAATCCACCTCTACAGCGGCGCGCCGAACTGCGAGCCCAACCGCAACGCCTCGTCCGCCACCCGTACCGCCAGGTCCACCCGTTCCTCGAGACTGCCGGTGAGCAACACCCACGAGCGTCCCGTGGCAGTGAGCGCGTCGACGAACCACTCCGTCATCCGCGCGCGGATGTGCTCGCCGTCCCCGGATGCGTCCTGCACGAACGGAACACCGCTGTAGTCGGTGAGCAGGTACCGCGCTCGCCGGTCGCGGACACCGCGCCACGCCCGCTCACTGCTGCGAGATAGCGTCGCTCCCAGACGGTGGTCGCGAAGGCATCGGTGTCGCAGACGAGCAGCGGAGACCCCTCCCGTGCTGCCCGTTCCTCGAGTCGCGTCTGTTCGACGGCGATGTTCTCGAAATCGTCGCCGGTCCACACGATGTCGTCGACGGTTCCGGTGCCGAGCTTGTCGTAGGTGACCTGTCGACCGTATTCCGGCACCCAGCCGGTTCGTTCCCACACACCACCGCGAGCACGGAATCGACGCACCAACTCTCGGCTCACGGTGGTGGTACCCGTGGATTCGGCGCCGAGGACGACGATGCGGGTCGCGAGGCCGGCCCGGGCGGGTGCGTCGAGATCGTCCCAGCGCCCCGCGAGATCATTGCGACAGGCCGTGCCGGAGGCAGGATGCGCGACACGCAGCGGGTCGACGCACACGTGCGTGGCCGAGAAGCGTCGAGCGAGCTCGTCGCCGTACTTCTCGCTGGAGACCACCGCATCGACCGGAACATCGGTGACGGTGCGCGCGGCTGCTTTCATGCAGGCGACCTGCGCGGTCCATACGGTGTCCGATTCCAGATCCATCGGTGCGTCGCACGGGATCCCCGTCACGGTGACCGCCGTGTCGGCGACGTGCGATTCGCGCATCCACGACACGCGGTCATCCAGCGGAATCGTCTCTGCCGCAGAGGACATCACGACGACGGTGACGCGTTCGGCGACCTCCGCGCCACGCCGGACGAGGTGATGGTGACCGACGTGAGGTGGTAGAATTTCCCGATGACGAGTGCGTGCCGATACATCAGCGCACCTCCACGAGTTCCCGCTCGGCCGCCATGGAGCGTCGCCAGGCGAGCAGGCCCCGAATGCACAGGAGCAGGAAGCCCGCGTACAACAGCGCCGTGAGCGTCAGCCCCTTGTGCAGGTAGAGCGGGATGTAGATCAGGTCGGCGGCGATCCACAACAGCCACGACTCCCACCGCTTCTTCGCCTGCCCCCACGTCGCCAGCAATGACAACACGGTGGTGGTCGCGTCCCAGAACGCAACGGTCGAGTTCGTCGCGACCTCCAGCAGTGCCGTCAGCCCGATCACCGCAGCGACACCGACGACCGCGAGCACGCTCCATTCGGTCGTGTTCGTGCCCGTCACCTGCAGAGCGTCGCCGTCCCTGCCCCGCGCCCAGTTGCTCCACCCCCACACGGCGAGCGCGATGTACACGACCTGCAGTCCGGAGTCGGCGTAGAGCCCGGCGGTCGCGAAGAGCAGGATCCACACGAGGTTGTTGGCGATCCCGATCGGCCAGTTGAGGATCGACTGCCGTCCCACCAGGTACACGCACCACGCGCCGCTGACGAAACCGATCACCTCGGCCCAGGTCGTGGGCGTACCGAGTGCGGTGAACGCCGTCGAGTTCAGAAATGCGATCATCATCGCCGCCTTTCGCTTGTGGCAGCGATTAGATCATATTTGCTCTAACTGAGGCAACGGTGAAATCAACTTCGGTGTTCTCCACGGCGCTATACGACGTCGAGAACACCGAAGTTTCATCGAATCAGCGGGGGTTGGGCCCCTCCACGAGCGGCAGGGACTCGTCGGCGGTCCACGCATTGAGCGAACCGTCGTACACCGCGACGTCCGACCGACCTGCCGCTGCGAGCGCGTGCGCGAGTCCGGAGGCAGCGATACCGCCGCCGCAGTAGGTCACCGGCTTGACGTCCGGGTTGAGAGCACCTGCCCTGTCGAAGATCTCGCGTAGTTCCGCCGCCGGCTTCAAGCGTCCGGTCGACGGGTCGACGAGGTCGCCGAAGGGGATGTTGATGCTGCCGGGGATGTGGCCGCGTCGCGGGTAGGACGGGCTCTCACCGCGGTAGGTCGCGGGATCCAGGGCGTTGATGATCAGCGTGTTCGGGTCGTCGAGCGACGCCGCGATCTCCTCCGTCGACCGCACGAGCTCGGCCGATGCGAGGGGTGAAGGTCGCGCCGTGCGGGACCACTTGCTCGTCCGAGACCGGATATCCGGCGGCCTTCCAGGCGGGCAGTCCGCCATCGAGCACGGCGGCGTCGTCGAAACCTTCGAGCCGCAGCTGCCACCACAGTCGCGCGGCCCAGATGCCGTTCTTCTGGTCGTACAGCACCACCCGACGTCCCTCACCGATGCCGACCGCACCGGCGGCGGTGGCGAACCGCTCCGATGACGCCGCGGTGAACGGTTGCGGCGCTTCGTGATCGGAGAAGTCCGTGAACAGGTCGGCGTAGACCGCGCCGGGAATGTGTTCCTCCAGGTAGGTCGCCAACCCGGGCTCGATGTGCACGGACCGTCCGGTGGCATGCTCAGGTGCACGGTCGCGTCGACGATGACGAGGTCCTCGTCCCCCAACTGCTCGTACAACCACTCCGCGGAGACGGTGTTCGGCTTCGTGTCGTTCATCGAGGTCCTCCTCTGCTCTCGTTATCTCCCTCCAGTAGAGCAGTCATACGACTTGGGTGGGTTCGTCCCCGCTCAGCGGGTCGAACCACCGAAATCGACGTCAGTTCTGTTCGGTCCGGGCAGCGGCGAGGTTCTTGCCGCGGGTTTCCGATGCGATCCACGCGGCGAGGATCGTCACACACGCGTACCGACGAGGATGAGGCTCAGCGGCAGGCTCGATCCGTCCGACGCGACCAGCAGGCTCGCCGCGATCATCGGTGTGAAGCCGGCGCCGATCAGGCTGGCGAACTGGTAGCCGAACGACACCCCGGTGTACCGGACGTCGGTGCCGAACATCTCCGACAGCATCGGTGCGAGCGGCGCGTACATCGCCGACTGCACGACCTGCCCGAACAGCAACGCGACCGTGAGCAGCGCGATCGAACCCGTGTTGATCATCATGTACAGCGGGAAGGCGTACAGCACCGCGACGGCCGCACCCGTGAGGCTCACCGCGCGACGTCCCACGCGGTCGGACAACGCCGAGAAGCCGGGGATCGCGAAGATCGAGACGACCGACATCAGCACCAGAATCCGCATGACGGTCGACGAGCTGTATCCCACCGATGTCGTGTAGGCGATGATGTGCGACGTGATCAGAGCCGTCATCGCGAACGGGCCGATACCCACCGCACACGCAAGGATGAGCGGGCGCGGACGCCGGAGCAACTGCAGCACCGGTGGTTTCGCCTCCGCGGCGTCCTCCGCTCTCGCCGCGGCCTGCTCGAAGACAGGACTCTCAACGACACTCATGCGCACGTAGAGGCCGATCGCCAGAAGCGCTGCGCTGGCGATGAACGGCAGTCGCCATCCCCACGATTCGAACGACTCGTCCGGCAGCAGGGTCGCGAGCATCACAGCCGACGTCGACAACAGGAATCCGATCGGCGAACCGAGCTGCATGAGGCCGGTCCACAGTCCGCGACGACGGTCGTCGGAGTGCTCGGCGACCATCAGTGCCGCGCCACCCCACTCGCCACCGACGGCGACACCCTGCACGACACGCAGCGTCACGAGAAGGACGGGCGCCAGCATGCCGATCTGTTCGTAGGTGGGAAGGATGCCGATCGCGAAGCTGGCGATACCCATCATCACCATCGTGATGACGAGCATCGACTTGCGTCCGAGCCGATCGCCGAAGTGCCCGAACACCAGGCCGCCCAGCGGTCGCGCGACGTATCCGGCCGCGAGTGTCCCGAAGGCGGCGATCGTCGAGACCGCCGAGTTCGACGACGGGAAGAACAGGTCGCCGAAGACGAGGGCGGCCATCGTGCTGTAGAGCAGGAAGTCGTAGTACTCGATGGTGGTGCCGAGCAGGCTCGACAGGGTGACCTTCCGCAGTTGCGCGATGTCACCTGACGGCGGGCTCTGTACGTCGCGCGCTGTGTTCGTTTCCTCGGTCGGGGTCGACGCAGGCTGCTCCATTCAGTACTCCTGGGGTCGCAGGGACGGAGTCGATGGGTCACAGCGGTTGCGTGATGCCCATCACTTCGACTCTGTCGACCCGGGCGAGACGATCCAAGGATGCGCCCGCTCAATGGGACGTTCCCGGAAGGCTCAGGACCGAACGACGATTTCGGTGGATCCGGCCCCGCCGAGCGGGGTCTAACCCACCGAAATCGGGCGGGCGTTCCAGCTGTCCTCGACCACCCGCGGCTTGCAGGCCTGATAGGCACCGGTCACCAGTACCGCGACGGCGACCGTCATGAAGGCGAACGAGGCCGTCCAGCCCGAGGTGAGGTCGTGGAAGACACCGAACAGCAGCGGGCCCAGGCACGCGACGGTGTAACCGACGCCCTGCGTGAAGCCCGACAGGGCCGCGGATCCGGCGTGGCTGCGGGAGCGCAGGTTGATGAGAGTCAAGGCCATCGGGAACGTGCTCGGCCCGAGTCCGAGCAGCACGATCCACAGGATCGGGGCACTCATCGGCGCGATCCACAGACCGGCGAACGCGATGAGGAAGCACGACGCACACGCCACGACCACCGGGAACGGATTCTCCATCCGCGCGCACAGCGACGGAGCGCCGAACGCTGAGACCAGCCCGAGCAGGGCGAACAAGCCCACCATCGCACCGCCGAAGGCAGCGCTGGCACCGGCGTCGGCGAGGATGTCCGGGATCCACGTGAACATCGAGTAGGTGACGAGGGACGTCATGCCGAACATGCCGGCCATTCCCCAGCCCACCGGCGACCGCCACACCCTGCCGTCGACGTTCCGGTCGACGGGAGCCACGTCCCCGGCATCGGCGTTCCGATGACGCAGCAGCACCCACACCCACGGAACAGCCGCGGCGAACCCGATGAGCGCCCACACTCCGAGCGAGACGCGCCAGCCGAAGGCGTCGGCGAGGGGAACCGCGACGAAGGCGGGCACGATGGTGCTCAACTGCACGCCGACGATGTATACCGAACTGACGAGTGCCAGCGTGTCGGAGAAGTAGCGCTTGACCAGAGGAGGGATGACGACGTTGCCGATGCCCATCCCACCGAGCGCGAGCCCCGACAGGAGCAGCAGCGACCACGTGTCGGTCATGAGCGCGCGGGTCGCCATGCCCACACCGGCCATGAGCATCGCGATCAGCGCGGTGCGTTCGAGCCCCCATCGTCGGCCGAGCGCCGGGGTGGCGAGGCCGAAAGCCGCGAACATTGCGGTCGGGATCATGCCGAACACGCCGACGACCGTGGACGAGAAGCCGATCTCCTCACTGATCTGCGCGGCGAGCGGGCTGAACGAAGTGACCGCGAGTCTCAGCACGAGGGCCGACATCGCGATCGCACAGAACACCAGCAGCCGACCACGCAGAAGACTCACACCGGAAATCATAGGATGATGGGATGACTTTGGGAAAACCTGTTCAGCGGACGAACCTGATCGAGCAGGTCACCGAGCAGTTGCGCAGTGAGATCTGCAGCGGACGCTGGAAGGTGGGCGAGAAGATCCCCACCGAACCGCAGCTGTGCGAGTTCACCGGCACCGGACGCAACACCGTCCGCGAGGCCGTGCAGGCACTCGTCCATACCGGCATGCTCGAACGCCGGCAGGGCTCGGGCACCTATGTCATCGCGACCTCCGACGTCACCGGCACCCTCGGCAAGTACTTCGCCACCGCCCACGAACGCGACGTCCTCGAACTGCGGCAGGCACTCGACGTCACCGCCGCCCGTCCTGGCCGCGCGCCGACGCACCCCCGACGACGTGGCCCGGCTCGAGCAGTTGCTCGCCGAACGCAACCGGTTGTTCGCCGGATCCGACACCGACGCCGCGGTGGCCGCCGACGTCGCCTCCACCGCGCATCGTCGAGGCCAGCCACAACGCGGTGTACCTCGAGTTCTACGACTCGCTGCTCCCGTCGATCCGGCGGACCATCGACCGGCACGTCCGCGTCACCGGTCTCGGTTTCGAACCCGAACACACCACCCTGGTCACCGCCGTTATCGCCGGCGACGAGAACGCCACCGTGGAGGCGGCGCGGGCACTGTTCGCGGAACTCACCGACTGAGCCGCCGCTCATCGGACCCCCGGCCGAGCGCAGGGCGTCCGCGAGGGTGTACGCCTCAGGAGAACTCAGGAGAAGTTCGTCGAACTCGACGCCGGGGCCACCCAGCGCGACGCGCAGCACCGGATGACCTCGCTTCATGGCGACCAGGCGCTTGATGCCGAGCGGGTGCCGAAAGGTGCCCACTTTCAAGAGGCCGGAGATCACCATGCCCGATCTGATGCCGAGGATCTCGGACGTCCATCCCGGGAGGACCTCCACACGGGTGATCGCCGAGATCGGCATCTCCATCGCGGCGCGGCGGACCAGAAAGGCTTCCCACCGAGAGAAGGACAGGTGGAGGGTTGCGTTGTCGTATGTCGTTTCGGCCATGACGTCGGACCTTCCGTCGACGGTAAACTGGCTACAGCACTGAGAACATTATCAGGGTGATAACAATGATGGGTAGGTACCGATGACGAAGACGTCCCCGATTGCGAAAGTCGTGCTGCATCCGGTTCGGCTGCGGATCGTGCAGCAACTCGGAGGACGGCAGCTGACTACGAGCGAACTCCGGTCGGCACTTCCCGACGTCACCCAGGCCACGCTCTACCGACACGTCGCAGCATTGATCGACGCCGAGATCGTCACCGTCGTCGACGAACGTCGCGTGCGCGGGACCGTCGAACGCACCCTCGCGCTCGGCGACCGCATGGCACACGTCGGCCACGACGACCTCGCCGCGATGAGCGACGCCGAACTGCGCAATGCCTTCGTCACCTTCCTGGGTGCGCTCGGCGAGAGCTTCGACAAGTTCATCGAGGACGACGATCGGAGCCTGCGGGACTATCTGGCTTCGGTACCACCCCGCTCTACGTCACCACCGACGATCTCGCGGAGATCCAGAGCAGGTTCGCCGACATCCTCGCCCCGTATCGCATTGATACCGGTGACGACCGGATGCGCATCACCCTGACGACCGCGGTGATACCGGTTCCTCCCGGCGCTGCTTCCGAAGAGGAGAAGCGCTCGGAGGAGTAGACCTCAGCGGAACTCGTCGACGTGCGCGGCGGCCCACTGCGCGAAGGTCGTCGCAGGCCGGCCGAGCACGTCCGCGACCGCCGTCGTCGGCACTTGCGGGTTGCCGACGAGCGCGGCTCGACCGTCGAGATACCAACCGGCGTACTCCCCCATCACGTCGGCGAGCACCGCTTCGGCCTCCTCGCGTGGCACTTCGACGAACGGCACGTCGCGGCCGAGGGCCCGTCCGATCTCGTGGACGATCTGCGGGTGGGTCAGCGACTCCGGTCCGGTCAGGTCGTACGTCCGGCCGGCATGCGAGTCGTCGAGCAGTGCGCGGGCCGCGACCGCGGCGATGTCCTCGAGAGCGATCGGAGCGTTCGCCGCCGTGGGATAGGCGCCGAGGACCCGGCCGGTCGTGCGGATCTGCCCGGCGAAGATGGTCGCGTTCGCCATGAACTCCCCCGGTTCGAGATGCGTGCACGGCAGACCCGATGCTTCGACGTCGGCCTCGATGCCGTGCCACTCCGTCCCGGGCCCTCCGGTGAGGGTGACGAACCGTTGCGCACCCGCATCCCGGGCGAGTACCGCAACATCGCGCGCTACGGCCGGAACCGGAGCAAGATAGACGGTGTCGATGCCATTGAAGACGCCGTCGAGGGATTGCGGTCTGCCCACATACCCTTTCACCACCTCCACACCCGCGGGTAGTGCCGCCCGAGTGGGATCCACTGTCAGTGCGCGAACACCCGCGGTGCCTGCCCGCACCAGTTCGTCCACCACGAGTCTGCCGACGTTTCCGGTCGCCCCCGTTACGAGAATCGTCATTTCTCCAGGCTAGGACTGGAATCGATTCGTAGACGCCGCGTTGCCCGCTTCCATTGCAACGCAACGGAAGCGATCGCACCATCGAGTGCGGTCGGCCGCGCGTCCCCGAACCTAGGTCACGGCCCGGTCGCCCACCGAACGCTGTGCGGGCCACGAAAATATCATTCCGGCAAACACCGCTCTGCAGGTTATTCGACAGCGGTAACTTTGGGGCACCACATTCCCCTAATGCCTCTGCACCACATCATCGGAAACAACCCTGCTGGACTCTTTCGGAGGCCGACGTGCGTGGATTCGGTATCGATCTCGGAACAGCCAACACCGTCGTCGGAACTCCCGACGAAGGCATAGTCCTCAACGAACCGTCACTGATGATGGTTCGGACGAAGGAACCGCGCCGCGCGCTCGCGATCGGCAAGGAGGCGAGCGACCTCGTCGACCGCACACCCGGTGGGATCACTCCCGTCCACCCCATACGCGACGGGGTGATCGTCGATCTCGAAACGGCACGGACATTCGTCACGGCCGTGCTCGCCCAGCTCGCGCCGCGCCGCCGCTACGGCATCCGGCCCGTGGGCGTCATCGCAGCTCCCGCCGGGGCCACGCCGCTCGAGCGTCGGGCGCTGCTCGAGGTGGGGCACGAGGCCGGCCTGCGGAAGGTCGGGTTGATTCCCGAGCCGGTCGCCGGTGCCATCGGCTGCGGGATCGACCCGCTCGAGCCCCGGACCCATCTCGTCGTCGACATCGGCGGTGGCACTTCGGAAGTCACAGCTCTCTGCTACGGCGGTGTCCTGTCGCACCGCAGTTGCCGCATCGCCGGGGACGACCTGACGAGCGCGATCCTCCGGTATCTCCGCGCAGAACACCAGATCCTCGTCGGTGAACTCACTGCCGAGCGTGCCAAAGTGGGTGCGCCCGAGACCGCCGACGAACGGTCGCTCGTGGTCGAGTCGCGACGCCGCGACCGGCCGCGCGCGTCTGGTGACGCTCGAGACCGAGGAGATCATGGATGCGGTTCGGCCCACCACGACGAGCATCGTGC
The DNA here is from genome assembly GCA_001017865.1 of Rhodococcus sp. IITR03. The sequence continues at coordinate 2,380 of LATQ01000285.1, read as the reverse complement.
AGACGCTGTCGAGCTGCCTCGACGACCTGCCGCCGCGCGCGATCAGCGACGTGATGTCCGAAGGCATCCTGGCGATCGGCGGAGGATCGATGCTGCGCGGCGTGCCGCAGCTGCTCGAGGAGGCCTTCGGCCTGCCGGTGAAGACGGCCGAGCGGCCGCTCACCTGCGTCGCCGAGGGCGCGACTCGTGCATCGAGCACGCCGACGTGATCGCCGCCTACGCCGCCTGACCTGTCAGGGATTCGGCGTCCGGAGCTGCGCGAGGTAACGCTCGAGCAGACCCTTGACGACCGGTCCCGAGGTGGCCGATCCGAAACCACCGCCACGTACCAGCGCCGTCACCACGACCTCCGGCGACTCGGCGGGCACCACCGCGGAGAACCACGCGTTGAGTCCCTTGCCCGGTGCCGACGGATCCTCTGCCGTGCCGGTCTTGGCGGCGGCCGTCACCGGCAAGCTCGCGAGCTGACCGGCGGTGCCGGCCGAAGCCGACGCCCGCATGCCCGCCCGTACCGGTTCGAGCTGTCCGCGAACGACAACCGGCGCGGCTCCTCGGTGGGAATCGGAACTGCGTCACCGGGTCCGTAGGCAGCTGCGAGCTTCGGGGTCACCATCTGACCCGACGCGATACCCGCCGTCCACCGCGCGACCTGGATCGGCGTGGCCGTGACGGTGCCCTGACCGATACCCATGAGCAGGGTCGAGCCCGGATACCAGGCACCGCCGATACTCTCCACGTTCTCCGGGGTGCCGACGAAACCCGCGGATTCGGCGGGCAGGTCGATCCCCGAGAGAGCACCGGCGCCGAGTTCGGCGGCGGTCTGCGCGATGCGGTGGGGACCGAGAAGATCGGCGAGTTGGTAGAAGTAGACGTTGTCGGACCACTGGATCGCCCCGAGCAAGTTGTTCGGGCCCATCGGCTGCCAGTTGGCGAAGGTGTGACCGCCGTAGGTGTACGCCGCCCCACCCGCCAGGAAGGCGTCCGGGGACAGCACGTCGAACGCGGCGTTCGTCGACGCTGTCACGATCTTGAACGTCGAGCCGGGTGGTACCGCCGTCTGCACCGCGTGATTGAGCATGCGGCCCGGACCCGATGCCGCGGTCTGCGCCGCGATCGCGGCGAGGTCGGCCGGGGGTCCGTAGACGTTGTTGTCGTAGCCGGGAACGCTGGCCAACGCCAGTACCGCACCGGTGCGGGCGTCCATCACGACCGCCGCACCGAGGTCGCCGCCGCTGGCGCGCACCGTCTGTGCGAGCGCGTCGGTCGCGGCCTGCTGCATGCCGAGATCGAGGTGCAATCGCAGGTCGTGGCCGCGGATCGGATCCACCCGCTCCCCCGTGCCCACCGGCGCCCGGACGGATCGACGTACACGCACTGCCTGCCGTCGACGCCACGCAGCAACGCGTCGTACTGGCGCTCGAGCCCGGCCTTGCCCACCCGTGATCCGAGTGCGAGTGTCGGCCACAGCTCCATGTCCTGCTCGTCCGCGATGCCGACGTACCCGAGGAGCGACGCCAGCACCTCTCCGTGCGGGTACTGCCTGCGCCCCGTCGGGTAGACGAGCACCCAGGCAGCTGAGCGTCCACGATCGCCCGGGCCTGTTCGGGCCCGACGCGTCCGAGCACGACTTGCAGGTCCCCGCCGGTACTGCTCCGCAGTTCCTCGTCGAGCTTCTCCGGGGGCATGCCGAGCAATGCGGCGAGTTCGTAACGCGCCGACGGGACGCCCTCGGCGAACATCCGGGCGACCACCGCGACGGTGTACTCGGCGACGTTGGTCGCCACGGGAAGGCCGGCTCGGTCGAGGATGTGGCCGCGTTCGGCGGGCAGGCGGATGCAGCGCAGCATCTGCGTGTCGCTCGTCGCGCGGAACTCGGTGCCGTGCGCGGTCTGCATCTGCCACGCGAACACCGACATCGCGGCGAGCGAGGCCGTCAGCGTCAGCGCACCCACCGACACGCCTCGCGGCAGGCGGCGCTTCTTGGGTTCGGTCACCCACAGCGGCCGGGTCACGCCGTCGCGGCGCACCGCGAGCACCAATCCGATCGAGACGAATCCGATGATCGAGCGGTGCCTCCGTAACTGAAGATCGGGATCGGCATACCGGTGTGCGGCAGCAGCGACAGGCTCTGGGCCACCGACACGACGGTGTGCAGCCCGAACACACCGCCGATGCCCGCTGCGACGAGTGCCGCCTCCCGGGTGCGTGCGACGCGGGCGGCGACCACGGAACGCCACACGATGATCACGACGGCCGCCACCACCGCGATGCCGGCGACCAGGCCCCACCCGTACACCAGACTCGCGAAGGCCAGGTCGTGCTCGGACTCGGGGAGGTACTGGGCCGCAGGTCGTAGTCCGGTTCGCGCCGAGCCCACCAC
>LATQ01000470.1 GCA_001017865.1 Rhodococcus sp. IITR03 | reverse complement strand
GTCGCGCACGGCCGGTAGCGTCTCACCGCCCACGACGCCCACCAACCGCCCGCCGGGAGCCACAGGTCGGGAACGTCGTCGGTCGCCAGTCGCGCCGACACCTCGCCCGGTTCCTGTTCGACGACCTCGAATTCGGTGCATCCGGATACCGCGATCTCCTCGATCACGGGTGCGAGGTCCGCGGTGACCGCCACGGTGTAGCGCTCGGAGTCGTCGCACCCGCTCTGCCCCTCCACGACGAGGAAGGCGACGGATCCGGCCGCGAGGACGAGGATCGCGGCAACGACGAGCCAGCGCGCACGACCCCTGCCCTGCCGACTCCTGTCCGGCCGTGCACCCCCACGCGCGCCGCCACGACGGCTCGGCGGATCCGACTCGGACGGTTCGGATTCCCCCGCCATGCGTCGGCCCCCTCGCGTTCACTCCGGGTGACGCCCCTCGGTCGCCCGAGACCGATGATATAGACCGACAGACCTCGGGAAGCCGAATCCGATGCGATATCAGCCCTGTTCGGAGCTCTCCAGTTCGAGTCGTCGAGCGATCAGCGCCGCCTGCAGTTGCCGCAGACCGGAGGGCCGGGTGGGGTCGAAGCCGGTGAGTTGCGCGACCCGCTTGAGCCGGTAGTCGACGGTGTTCGCGTGGACGTGCAAGGTCTTGGCCGTGAGCTGACGACTGAGGTCGTGGGCGATGTGCGTTTCCAGCGTCTCGACGAGTTCGGGTGATTCGTCGAGTGGGTCGAGTACGCGCGCGAGGTGGCGGCGTGCCGGTCCGGGCCGGGTGAGCTGGTATTCGAGGGCCAGATCCTGCATGCCGTAGGCCCCGACCGGACGGCCGAGCCGTCGCACGAGATCGAGCAGCTCGTGGGCCTGCTTCGCGGCGGTGGGCACCTCCCGGACGGGAGCGTGGACGAGAGCGATCGTGACGGACACCCCCGCGACGGTCTCGATGCGCTGCCGGAACTCCTCGATCGCCTCGGTCGTGGGTGATTCGGGGAGCAGGACGGTGCCGCCCTCGGGACCGAGCATCGCGAGATGGCGACCCTCGCAGATCGCTTCGAGTTCGGTCTCGACCCGCCGCAGGGTGCGCCGCGCGACGACCTCCGGCCGCACGTGCGGATTGCGTTCGTCGGGATGCCGGGTGAGCGAGACCGCGAGCACGGTGTAGGTGTCGGCGAGCACCAGCCCGGAGCGCTGCGCGACCGCCGCGGCGTCCTGCCCGCTCAGCAGCGCGGTGACCAGTTCCTGCGCGGCGACGTCGCGTTCGCGGCGGATGGCGTCGAGTTCGGCGACGAAACCGGTGGTCGCGGCGACGGTGACCTTCTCGAGCAGGGCCATCCACAGGCGGGACGCGTCGGCGACGGAGGAGACGTCGCCCTCCCGGGCCCGATCGGTGACCAGCTCCCAACCGAGGCGGATGCCTTCGTGGTAGATCCGGAGCATGTACTCGAGCCGGAACCCGGCGCGGGCCCACTGCGCGGCGCTGCTGCGCAGGTCGGCGAGCTCCGCGTCGGACGGCAGTTCTCCGGAGTCGAGGAGATGAATTGCGATGCGCAGGCAGCGCACGGTGACCTCGGTGACGTCGCCGCGCAGTGATTCCCCCGGTCGGAGCGAACACGGAGCCACGTTGTCGGCGAAGTGCGCCACGAGTTTGCGGGCCACGGCCGGCAGATCGCGCAGCGGAACGGACGCGGGCTTCCCGTCCACCACGAAGAGCGGAGCGTTCTCACCGTCCCCCCGACGGTCGTGCCGGGCAACCGGACCTGATCCGTTACAGACATCCCTCGAACCCCCATCGAAGTGAGTAGATCTACATACGGTGCAGTAGAGAATCCGCCTCGCAGTGTGACACATGCAACCCCTGTGACCGATTTTCCACGAAGTTCCGGTAACAGGAATTGCCCGCGGGCGCTCCCCCACCGACCCTGTCAGCCCAGTTTCTTCTTCTGCACCTTGCCCATCGCGTTGCGCGGAAGGTCGCTCACCACACGCACCTCCCGGGGCCGCTTGTGCACGGAGAGCTGTTGTGCGACAAGGTCGATCAGTTCCGATTCGTCGACCTCCGAGCCGTCGGCGGCGGGCACCACGAACGCGACGATCCGCTGACCGAGGTCGTCGTCGGGCAGGCCCACCACGGCCACCTCCCGCACAGCGGGATGGCCGAGCAGAACGGTCTCGATCTCCCCCGCACCGACCCGGAACCCGCCGGTCTTGATCAGATCGGTCGACTCGCGACCCACGATGCGGTGGAATCCACCCTCGTCGACGGCCGCCACGTCGCCGGTGACGAACCATCCGTCCTCGGTCCACGCGGCCGCAGTGGCCTCCGGCCTGTTCAGGTAGCCGTCGAAGAGCATCGGTCCACGCACCTGCAGGACACCGATGCTCTCCCCGTCGTGGGGCACGTCGCGGTTGCTCGTCGCGCAGTCGCGTCTCGACCCCGGCCACCGGCGTGCGACCCAGCCGGGACGCGCTCGCCGTCGACCCGCGTGCTGAGGGTCAGCATCGTCTCGCTCATGCCGTAGCGCTCGATCGGAACCAGCCCCGTGAGCTCACGCAGTCGTTCGAAGACCGGCACCGGCAGCGGCGCGCTGCCCGAGACGAGCAGTCGCGCGCCGCTGAGCGCGCGGGCGGAGTCCTCGTCCTCGACGACGCGTGTCCACACCGTCGGCACCCCGAAGTAGAGGGATCCCTGCGCTTCGGCGTAGGCCTGCGGGGTGGGCTTGCCCGTGTGGATCAGCCGGCTGCCCACACGCAGGGCCCCGACCACACCGAGCACGAGTCCGTGCACGTGGAACAGCGGCAGTCCGTGGACGAGCGTGTCGCGCTCGGTCCAGGCCCACGCCTCGGCGAGCGCGTCGATGCCCGCGGCGATCGCCCGGCGGCTCAGCAGCACACCCTTCGGAGCGCCGGTGGTACCGGAGATACAGCACGAACGCGATTCGCGCGGGGTTCGGCTCGGGCAGGTGGTGCCAGTCGCGGGCGTGCAGGCGGACCGGCAGGCTCGGCAGCTGTGGAACGTCGGGATGCTGCACCTCCGGCGCGGACCGAGCCAGGCCTGCGCACCCGAATCCGTCAGGATGTGGCGAGTTCGGCGGGCCCCGAATCCGGCGGCACCGGCACCACGGTCGTCCCGGCGAGCAGGCACCGGTCACGGCGACGACGGTGGACGCGATCGGAGTGGCGACAC
>LATQ01000359.1 GCA_001017865.1 Rhodococcus sp. IITR03 | reverse complement strand
TCGCGCTCGGCGGCGTCGACGGCGGTGTCGATCAGGTGCGCCTGCCACCAGTAGTGCCAGGAGAAGAACAGCCGCTCACGTCGGACGGCGGGCCAGCCGACCACCCCGAGCGCGGTGCCGGGGAGGGCCCAGAGACGACGGATGTGCCGCGACACGATGGCACCCTCTGCGGCGTCGGCCCGCTCCGACCACCGGGCGGCCTCGACTCCGTCCGAACGCTGTCCTGCTGCGGTGTTCATCACCCTCCACACTGCCCGACCGGCGGCCGCCCCGACGACGGTCCGCGCGACTTTCATCCCGGAATGCGGGGCAGGTGTTACCAGGCGTCCGAGAAATCGGCGTGCTGCCGGATCCACGCGTGCATCGCGATGCCCGCGGCGACACCCGCGTTGATGGACCGCGTGGAGCCGAACTGGGCGATGGAGACCGTCATCGAGGCGACGTTGCGGGCCGCTTCGGTGACGCCGGGGCCTTCCTGCCCGAACAGCAGCAGGCAGCGGCGCGGCAGGGTCGCCGTCTCCAGCCGGACCGAGCCGGGGGTGTTGTCCACCGCGACGATCTCGAGGTCCTGTTCGGCCGCCCACGCGACGAGCGCGTCGACATCCGAGTGGTGGAGCAGGTGCTGGTAGCGGTCGGTGACCATCGCTCCGCGCCGGTTCCACCGGCGTCGTCCGACGATGTGCACGGTGCCCACGGCGAACGCATTGGCGGTGCGGACGACAGTTCCGATGTTCGCGTCGTGGGCGAAGTTCTCGATGGCGACGTGCAGCGGGTGCCGGCGACGGTCGATGTCCGCGACGATCGCCTCGCGGGTCCAGTAGCGGTAGGCGTCGACGACGTTGCGCCGGTCGCCGTGGGCGAGCAGCTCGGGGTCGTAGCGCGGGTCGATGGGCGGCTCGGTGCCGAACTCCTCGATCCACGGTCCGACGCCGTGCGGGTGCTCACCCCACTCGGTGGGGCCCGCCGCGTCCTCGACGGCCGGTTCGGAATGCGTGTCGGTCACCGTCAGAACGTCTCGTTCGAACCTGCTGCGACGCGGAAACCGTGGCCGGTGGCATCGTTGGTGCAGGTCACGTCGGCTGCGGTGGTGGCGCACGTGTAGCCGAGCTGCGACAGCGACGATCCCGGCGGCAGGACGGGGCTCGCCCCGTCGGGCGAGAGGTAGACCGGTCCGCCCGAGCACACGAACTCGCCTTCGCCGGAGTCCTGCACGCGGATGCCGAGTCCCCAGTTGACCATGCAGTCCTCGGGGCGCGGCGGGATCGGATCGGTCGGTCCCTCGCAGCCCGCCTCGGTGCGGGTGGCAGCCGGACGATGCCGCATTCGAAGGTGCCGTCGGGGCTGCTGAAGTAGTACGACTCGTTGCGCTGGTACTCGACCTGCGCGAGCGGAGCGGGTTCCTCCGGGGAGGTCTCCGGCTCGGGAGCCGGTTCGGTCGTCGACGGGGTCGTCTCCTCGGTGGTGCTCGGAGCGACCGTCGTGGGCGAGGTCGTCGAGGCAGCCGCCGAGGTCGTCGTCGACGTCGCTCCGGAGTCGGCCTCCGGCCCGTCCGCGGAGCCCCCGCATCCTGCGACGAACAGTGCCGCACCCGCGACGACTGCGACCGGCCACATCCGAATTCTCACGCAACACCCTTCCCGACGACGTGCGGGTGTCACTCTATCGAGCGGTGTCAGTGGCCGGTCAGGCGCCGGTTGACCAGGCGATTCATCCATCCGGGCGACACCTGGGCGAGTGTGGCGAGCACGGTCGCCTGCCGGCCCACGGGCCTGTGCACCCGTCCCGAGCGCCGCGTGGGGCGGTCGCGTCGAACACCGCGCGGGCGACGTCGTCGGCGCCGAGGTTCACGCCCAGTGAGCGTCGCGAGCCGATGTCCATCCCGTCGACCATGTTCGTGTCGACGAACAGCGGCCACAGCGCCTGCACCTTGATGTCGTGGCGTGCCCACTCGAGTTCGAGTGCTTCGGTCAGACCGCGCACCGCGAACTTGGTAGCGCTGTAGGTGGCGAGCTCGGGTTGTCCGTAGAGCGCCGACGCCGAGCACATGTTCACGATGTGCGCGCCGGGGGTGTCGCGGAGATACGGGAAGGCCGCGTGGCAGCCGAGGACGACACCGGTGACGTTGACGTCGACGAGCTGGCGGTGCCGACTCGCCGGGGTGTCCTCGAACGGCCCGGACGACAGCAGCCCGGCGTTGTTGACGAGGACGTCGAGCCGACCGTCGGTGCAGAAGTCCTCGAGGGCGCGGGTCCACGCGGAGGTGTCGGTGACGTCGAGGGCACCGGTGACGATCCGCCCTGCGGCGATCGAGGCGCCCTCCTCGGCGACTCGCGAGCCCCACGGTGTCGATGTCGAAGGCACCGAGCGGTAACCGTGACGGGCGAAGAGCAGGGCGGTGGAGCGACCGATACCGGCAGCGGCGCCGGTGATCACCACGTTGGGAGCGGACATGGCATCACCCTAATCACGGGCGGAAGCCGACGGGGCCGAGCGGGGATAGGCTGGAACCGGAGGAGCTGTGAATCGTCGTATCGTCGCTACTGTCGGATTCGTCACCGCGGGATATGTCGTCGTTCTCGCGTTGTGGCTGAACCTGTTTCTGCCGATCTCCGAACCGGGCACCGAGGGCTTCCAGGTGGTCTTCCTCGTCTGTCTGTACGGCACCGTGCTCGGCCTGTCCTTGGCGCTCGCGGGTCGGAGTTCGAAGGTCATGCGCCGCATCGAACGCGAGGGTTACGAGGGATGGGCGATCATCCGTTCCGCGACCCCGCTCGATCTGACCTCGACCGGTCAGCTGACCCGGCTCGATCTCGAGCTCACGGTGCCCGGCTCGGAGTCCTATCGCGGCACGGTCGTCTACGAGGTCGACCGTCGCAACCTGCAGCGCTACGCGCCCGGCGAGGTCGTGAGCATCTGGGTGGACCCGCTCGACCGCGACCGGATCGTCCTCTATCCCTGACTGTCCCGGCTCGTGAGAGCGAGAAGCCCTTCCACGAGCAGCAGCTGGGCCACGACGTAGGTGGCCAGCACGAACCCTTCCGCTGCCGCGCGCGTCTTCTCGTCCTTCAGCAGGGTGCGGCGCACGACGATCGATCCGTCGGACAGCGTGAAGATCAGCCGCCGAGACCGAGCCGACTGCGCCGGTCGGAACCCGGCACGGGCAGACCCGCGCGCGCACGCGCGCACCGGGCGCGAGGCAGGGTCTCC
>LATQ01000391.1 GCA_001017865.1 Rhodococcus sp. IITR03 | reverse complement strand
CGTGGGTCGACCGGCCCGCGACCCAGTACCGGGACGGCCGGGGGTGCTACCTCGGGGATCGGCGTGGTGCTGGGCTGGTGACGCGACTCGCGAGCCGGCGCGACGGCCGGCCCGCGAATACGACGGATCGTGAGGAGAGCTGAGGGGTCGTCAGCGGTTGCGGACCAACGCCATCGAGCCGAGGACGACGGTGACGAGCATGGCGAGGGCCATGGGAACCGCGGTGTCCTCACCCCAAGCGCCGACGATCGGAGCGACTACGGCCGCCAGCAGGAACTGGAGGGCGCCGAGGAGCGCCGAGCCGGTGCCAGCGGCGTGCCGGACCTGACCGAGGGCGAGGGTCGCGGCGGTGGCAAGCACCAGCCCGAGCTCGCGACGCCGAACCACAACGCCACCATGGTCACCCCGAGGACGGGTCCCGCGAGGCGTTGACGGTGAGCACGGCGGACCAGAAGACGAGCAGCGCCGACCCGATGCCGAGCAGCCGGTGCGGGGTCGTGCGCTGGAGCAGCTTCTGGTTCACGACGTTGCCGAGGCTGATGCCCACGGCGTTGAACGCGAACAGCAGGGTGAACCAGCCGGTCGACAGGCCGTGGATCTTCTGCATCACGAACGGCGACGCGGAGATGTACGCGAAGAGCACACCGAACGCGAAGGTGTGGGCCAGCAGGTAGCCGAGATAGGTGCGGTCGCGGACGACGACGGTGATCCCGCTCACCAGGCCGCCGAGGCCACCTGCCGAGCGACGGTCGGCCGGGAGGCTCTCCGGCAGGAAGAAGACGATCGCCGCGAGCATCACGAGGCTCAGCGCGGCCAGGAACCAGAAGACGGCGCGCCAGCCGACGGACAGGATGATGCCGCCGCCGACGAGCGGCGCCGCGATGGGCGCCACTGCGCTGACGAGCACGAGCAGGCCGAACAGCTTCGCCGCGGCCATGCCCTCGGCACGGTCGGAGACGACGGCTCGACCCACGACGATGCCGGCGGCACCGGCGAAGCCCTGGACGAAGCGGGAGACCGCGAGCAGTTCCAGGGTGGGCGCCAGGGCGCACGCGACGCTCGCGAGGGCGCACACGGCCGTGCCGATGAGCATGGACGAGCGGCGACCGAACCGGTCGGACAACGGTCCGATGATCAGGTTGCCGAGGGCCATGCCGATGAGGAAGGCCGTCAGCGTGAACTGCACCGCGGACGCGGTACTGCCGAATTCCTCGGCAATGTCGGGGAAGCCGGGCAGGTACATGTCCACGGCGAGAGGGGCCAGAGCGGCCAGCAGACCGAGCGACGCCACGGACATCCCGGACAGCGAACGGTCGCCGGATCCGTGCTCGCACTCCCCTGGCCGAACACAACGGGAATCCCATCCGGCGCATGTGGATCTCACGGATGCAGGAGGTGCTCGCAGCGATGGATCCGGCCGATGCCGCCGAGCTCGTCGCGGCGGCACCGCTGCTCGAACAACTCGCCGCCCTCGCCGAGGATCCGGCCCTGGCCTGAGCTCAGCTCCCTCGTCGTATTCAGGCGGCAGGGCGGCGAACATGTCGCGGGTGACCGCGACCGCGTTGTCGGAGCTGCCGCCGCGCACGACGAGCGTCGCGAACGCCAGATCACCGCGGTAGCCGACGAACCACGAGTGCGACCCGCCCTCGACCTCGGCCTCACCGGTCTTGCCATAGACGTCGCCCTGGTCCCGGATGCGATCGGCGGTACCGCTCGTGATCACCAAGCGCATCATCTCGCGCAGACCCTCCACCATCTCCGGCGTCACCGGCGGCGGCGAACCGTTCACAACCGTCTCGCGACCCGCGATGAGATAGGGCACCGGAGTACGGCCGGCGGCGACCGTCGCCGCGGTGAGCGCCATCCCGAACGGGCTCACGACCACCTTGCCCTGACCGAAACCGTCCTCGGTCCGTTCGACGAGATCCTCCGCGGGCGGAACCGATCCGGTGAAGGTCGGCATCCCGACCACCTCGTAGTCCACACCGATACCGAACTGCGAGGCGGCGACGGTCAGCGCGTCCGGGGCCATCTCGGAGGCGAGCTTGGCGAAGGAGGTGTTGCAGGATCGGGCGAAAGCGGTGGCGAGAGAGACCGTCCCGAGCTCGAACTCGTTGTAGTTCGGCACACTCCGCTCGCCGATCGTGATGCGACCAGGGCACGGCACCATCGTGTTCGGGGTCGCGCGACCCTCAGCGATCGCCGCACCCGAGGTGACGATCTTGAACGTCGAGCCCGGGGGGTACTGGCCGGCCAGCGCGACCGGCCCGTCCCTGTCCGCGGCCTTGTTCTGGGCTACTGCCAACACCGCACCCGTGGACGCCTCGATCACGACCGTCATCGCCTGCTCGGTGCGGGCATCGACGGCCGCCTGGGCCGCGAGCTGGAGGGGACGGTCGAGGCTGACCGAGAACGACGGCACCGGCTGCGGCGGCGTCTCGGTGAACACCCCGGTGTCCACGCCGTACTGGTTCACCACGACGACGCTCCACCCGGCCGTGCCATCGACCTCGTCGATGACGGTCTTCTTGATCTGGCCCACGAGATCGGGCGCGAAGTTGCGATCGGTCACGACGAGGTCGGCCTGCTCGGTCACCACGACACCGTCGATCCCGGCGAGACGTGGGGCGACGCGCTCGTAGTCGTCCTCGCGCAGTCGCATCACCGACCGCGGCCCGGACGAGGCCGTCACCGATTCCGCGATCGCCTGCGCCGTGAGCGAGGAATCGAACTCCGACAACGTCGACGCGAGCTGTCGTGCCGCACCGGCGACGTCGGTGGTCTGCGAGGCGTCGAAGGCGATGCCGTAGACCGTGCCGGGGACGAGGATGTCGCTGCCCGCGTGCTCGTTGACCCGGGCGCGCGGCGCCGGGCTGCTGCGGAGCTGCATGGTCTGCCGTTCGCCGAGCTGCGGGTGCAGCGCGGATTTCGCCCACCGCACGATCCAGTCGTTCCCGCTGCGCCCCATGTTGAGCTCACCGGTGTACTGCCACACCCGTTCCTTCGGCAGGTGCCACTCGTAGTTGTAGCCCACGGTCGCGGAGTCGCCGCTGATCCGGGTGGATGTCGTGGTGGCGGTGAGGGATTCGGCCTGAAGCCCGTCCAGGACTTCCTGCATCGCGACGGCCGCGTCGTCGGGGCGGTCGGTGCGGTCCGCCGCCGACGCGACGTCCTGAGCGGCGAACGAGTCGAGAAACGCCTGGGCGGC
>LATQ01000469.1 GCA_001017865.1 Rhodococcus sp. IITR03 | reverse complement strand
AGTCGGCGCGGGGCAGCGAAGCGGCGGAGCGCAGGCGCCACCGGCCGTCCGCGCAGGAGACCCCGGACGCTCCCGGCGTCGATCGCCTTCCGGTACACCACGAGCGCCGCTTCCACCGCGGCGACGGTGAGGTCGATGTCGTCGTCGGTGTGGGCCGCCGACACGACGAACGACTGGCCCAGGACCCCGCGGTCGAGCAGTTCCGCGAGGAACAGCGTCCGGTACTCCTGCGAGGGCGTCCCGTCGGGTCCTCGCGTCGAGAACACCAGGCAGGACGGTCTGCCCTCGACCCGGACGTACTCGTCGAGTCCCATCTCCGCCGAGAGCGCGTTCACCGCGGTGGCCAGACGCGTTCCGGCAGCCTCCATCCGTTCGATCGGCCGCTCGGTCCCGTACGCACGTACCACTGCACGGAAGGCTGCGAGCGACGCCGCTTCCGGTCCGTGGGTGGTCGAGAGCAGGAAGACCCGTTCGGCGTCGGTCCCGAGTCCGCCGAGTTCCATGTACTCGCGGCGACCGGCGAGCGCGGAGATGGGGAATCCGTTCCCCATCGCCTTGCCCCAGCACGACAGGTCGGGCCGCACGTCGTAGACCGACTGCGCCCCGTGCTCCGACCAGCGGAACCCGGTGATCATCTCGTCGAGCACCATGAGCGCACCGTGGCGATCGCACAGCCGGCGCACTCCCTCGAGGAATCCGGATTCGGGTTCTGTTGTAGCAGTGGCCGCTTCGAGGACTACGCACGCCACCGGATGCGACGTGAGGGCAGCGTCGAGCGATGCGAGGTCGTTGTAGCGGAAGCGCAACGTGAGCGATCGCGAACTCTCCGGGATGCCCGCGCTCATCGGCGTGGTTCCGATGAACCAGTCGTCGACGGAGAAGAAGGGGTGGTCGCAGACCGCGATGTGATCGCGCCCGGTGACGGCGCGCGCGAGACGGACCGCCGCGGTGGTGGCGTCGGATCCGTTCTTGGCGAACTTGACCATGTCGGCGCCGGGCACGAGCGACAGGAAGTCCTCGGCCGCTTCGACTTCGAGGAGGGTGGGACGGCTGAAATTCGTCCCTCTCCGTACGGCTTCGGTGACGGCCTCGACGACCGGGCGGTAGCCGTGTCCCAGCGTCACCGACCGCAGTCCCATCCCGTATTCGACGTAGCGGTTCTCGTCGACGTCCCACACGTGTGCGCCGTCCCCGTGGGTGAGGATCGGCGTCATGTGTTCGGGATACTGGTCCGGGCCGCGGGCATAGGTGTGGGCACCTCCGGGCACGAGTTCGTGGAGGCGCCGCTGGAGGTGGGCGGATCTGTCGAATTTTGCTGATAGGTCGACGGATTCGGTCATCGTCATTCTCCCGCGGGGGTTGCGTGATCGAGTTTGTATGTCTCGCTGTCTGCGCTGCCGTCCGCGACCTTGGCCCACAGGTCGAGATCACGCAGCCGGTCGTCGTGTGTGGTGATGCCTCGCATCCGTCCTTCGAGGGTGAGCCCGAGCGCCTTCGCGAAACCGGCTGCCACCGCGTTGCAGGAATCGACCCCGGTCTGTACCCGCTCGATGTTCAGCACCCCGAACGCCCGGTCGAGCAGCCATCCCGCTGCCTGCAGGAGCGCCCGGTGACTGTCGTCGCCGGTCGCGTCCACACGCAGTGTGGCGTCGTGCCGGACGAGATCGATCGGTTCGAAACCGACCGTGCCGAGGTGCCGGCCGTCCTTCTCCACGCGGTATCCGAAGGCGTGCCCCGACCAGCCCGCCCACGGTGAGCTCGGTTGCCACATCCCTTCCAGGACGGCGTCCTCCTCCCGGCGGTGTTGTCGCAACAGAGGAGCGGACAGGGCGTGGACCGGTCGCAGGATCAGCCACCGACGTGAGCAGGTGCCGCTTGCAGCGCTGCTCGTCCGGGAGCCAGCCGTTTCGCGGTACCGAGCACGAAGCGGCAGCCGGTCGCGAGACTTCTCGGCGAGATGCGCCGGTCGACGGAGCACACCGGCAGGACGAGGGGAACCGAGGGATCGGACCACTGCGCGGTCAGTCCCTCGCCGGGCACCCGATCGGCCGTCATGGCGAACAGGATGTGGTCCTTGCGACGGCCCCCTGCCGCGAAGGACTTCTTCATCGTCGCCTCCCGGACGAACCCGAGCCGGTCCGCGCCGCGGGCGGCCGGGAGGTTGTCGACACAGATCGGCGCGGTGAGCCGGTACAGCCCCAGGGCGGTGAACGCGTGGTCCATCAAAATCGATATCGCCAGGTGCCCGATGACCCGGCCACCCACCGCCGAGTCCATCCAGATACCCAGCTCCGCGGAGCGGCTCACGTGATCGATGCCGAACAGGTTGACCTGTCCGGCGAAACGCCCGTCGACCTCGATCACGAAACCGCGCGATCGGCGGCAGGATCGCAGGTGCAGGCACTCCTGCACCCATTCCTCCTGGGTGTGCCGCGCCTCCCAGGACAGCTCACTGGCCGCCCAGAACGGTTCGATGATGGCCCGGTCGCGCAGCCGGATCCGGCGCCACTCCCGATGGTCCGAGAACCGCGGGGGCCGGAGCCGGACCACCTCCCGGACCGCGCGACCGCGGCGAGCTCGGCGGAGCCGTGTTTCTCGGGATGGGTTCTAGGAATCGACACGGGTATCCCTCCTCGTCCTGACGGCGGTTGCGGCAAGTCGGCCGACCGTGCCGACCAGGTCGGTCGTGGCGGATCTCGCGAACACGCCGAGCGCCAGAAGATAGGCGGCTGCGAAGACGAGTGCGTCGAGTGCCAGCAAGGCGACGGCGACGAGGGTGGGGTGCGTATCGCTCTGTGCGAGATGGTGTTCGAACAACCAAAGCACTACCGTCGCGACTGCCGCGGCGGGCAGCGGGGGAAGAATCGCACCCGCGAGCTGCGAGAGCGACACCGGGATGCATCTCTTCGCGAGGGCCATGACGACGATCCCCACGACGATGGCCGTGATCGACACGGACAGTGCTGCTCCGACGAGGCCGAAGAATCCGACGAACACGAGCAGGAGCACCAGACCCACACCGACCTCGGTGAGTGTGTACCAGTTCAGCAGGCCCGTCCGGCCGCATCCCTTGATGATCTCCTCGCTCACGCAGATGAACGCCTTGCCGAGGCTGAGACCGGCCAGGGCGACGACCACCGGTCCGGCTCCGCGCCACGGCTCCCCCCAGCACGACGACGACGGCGGGTGTGCCGGCGGCGATCATCAATCCCGGAACACGCTG
>LATQ01000111.1 GCA_001017865.1 Rhodococcus sp. IITR03 | reverse complement strand
GGCGCGGGCCGAGGCGGCGCTGGCCGCCTATGCCGAGCTCGACGGGGAGAACCCGGCCCGCGGCGCGGGGCCGACACCCTGAGGGCGGCGATGTGAAACATCGGTATGAACCCTCCGCAAATTGTGGGTGGATACACCGGCGCGAAGCTCGGGCTGTGCTCGAGGTCCGGTAGCATCGATCGGAGCCGATCAGTGGAGGTTGTTGTAAATGGGTGCAATGAGCCCCTGGCACTGGGCCATCGTGGCGCTGGTGGTCGTGATTCTCTTCGGTTCGAAGAAGCTGCCCGACGCCGCGCGCGGTCTCGGTCGTTCGCTCCGGATCTTCAAGAGCGAGGTCAAGGAGATGCAGAACGACGACGCCGGGCGTCCGCGCCGCAGCAGCCGGCGCCGAATCCGTTGCCGGCCGCGCAGCCGACAGCCCGATCCCGCCGCGCCGAACACGCACACCGAACCGCGGTCTGCCTGACCGACGTTCATCCTGCCGGGGCGCCCACCACGGGTGTCCCGGCGTTCCGCTGACCCCGGCACGCCCGCACGCCGGTGGTCTCGACAGGAGCTGAGAACCGCACCGTGCGCATCCCGTTCGATCCGCGCCGAAGCCGGCGCAAGACCAATCCCGACGGCACCATGTCGCTGGTCGAGCACCTCTACGAATTGCGCACGCGTCTGCTGATCGCTCTCGCTGCGATCGTGCTCACCACCATCCTCGGATTCGTCTGGTACAGCCGCAGCCTGTTCGGCCTCGACAGCCTCGGGGAGATCCTGCGCGGCCCCTACTGCGACCTGCCCGCCTCGGCCCGCGCCGACCTGAGCAACGACGGGGCGTGCCGACTGCTCGCCACCGGACCGTTCGAGCAGTTCATGCTGCGCCTGAAGGTCGCCGCGACCGCCGGCATCGTCATGGCGTGCCCGATCTGGCTGTACCAGTTGTGGGCGTTCGTCACCCCCGGCCTGTACCGCAAGGAACGCCGCTACGCGATCGGCTTCGTCACCTGCGGGGCGGCGCTGTTCGTCACCGGCGCGGTGCTGGCCTATCTGGTGATCTCCCACGCCTTGTCGTTCCTGTTGTCCGTCGGCAACGACGTGCAGGTCACCGCCCTCTCGGGCGCCGAATACTTCGGGTTCCTCATCAACCTGCTGGTGATCTTCGGGGTGTCCTTCGAGATCCCGCTGGTGATCGTCGCGCTCAACGGCGTCGGGGTGCTGCCCTACGCCAAGCTCAAGGCGTGGCGGCGCGGCTGATCATGGCGGTGTTCGTCTTCGCCGCCATCGCCACCCCCGGCCAGGATCCGTTCTCCATGCTCGCCCTGGCGTTGGCGCTCACGCTGCTCGTGGAGTTCGCCATCCAGATCGCCCGGCTGACCGACCGGCGCCGCGCCCGCAAGGCCCGCGCCGAAGGCTGGGCCGATCTCGACGACGACGAGGGTTCGACGATTCCGGCCCCGAGCCCGGTGGAGCCGGCAGCGCCGACGGCGCCCACCGACACCGTCCGGACCGATCCGGCCCGCACCGACTACTCCGACACCCTGTGACCGGCGACCCCGCTCCCGGCCCGGTGACGACGAGACCGGCACCGCGCCGCTCGTCCCCACCCCGCAGCTCGCGGAGTTCGCCACCGGCCTCGGGTTCCCGCTCGATCCGTTCCAGATCGAGGCGTGCCGCGCCTCGAGGGTGGGCATTCGGTGCTGGTGTGCGCCCCCACCGGCGCCGGCAAGACCGTCGTCGGCGAGTTCGCGGTGTATCTGGCGCTGCAGGGCGGTTCCAAGTGCTTCTACACCACCCCGATCAAGGCGCTGAGCAACCAGAAGTACGCCGATCTGTGTGCCCGGCACGGCCGGGACTCGGTGGGTCTGCTCACCGGCGACCAGTCCATCAACTCCGATGCGCCGGTGGTGGTGATGACCACCGAGGTGCTGCGCAACATGATCTACGCGTCGTCCACCGCCCTGATCGGGCTCACCCACGTGGTGATGGACGAGGTGCACTTCCTCGCCGACCGGTTCCGCGGTGCGGTGTGGGAAGAGGTCATCCTGCACCTGCCGGAGGACGTGCGGCTGGCGTCGCTGTCGGCGACGGTGTCGAACGCCGAGGAGTTCGGTGACTGGATGACCACGGTGCGCGGCGACACCACCGTCGTCGTCGACGAGGTGCGGCCCATCCCGCTGCACCAGCACATGATGCTCGGCTCCCGCATCTACGACCTGTTCGACCGCCGCGCCGACACCGACACCGCCCCGGCCGGCGGCGCCGGGACATCGTCGTCAACCCGGAGCTGGCGTCGGCGGTGCGGCAACGGCAGAGCCTGTCCGGGATGGACCGCTGGGGTGAACGCGGACCCCGTTTCCGGCCGCCGCCGCGCCCGGAGGTCATCGTCCGCCTCGACCGCGACGGTCTGCTGCCGGCCATCACCTTCGTGTTCAGCCGCGCCGGCTGCGACGCCGCGGTGCAGCAGTGCCTGCGCTCGGGTCTGCACCTGACCGACGACACCGAAGCCGCGGAGATCCGCCGGATCGTCGACGAGCACACCCGGGATCTGCCGCGCGGCGACCTCGAGGTCCTCGGTTACGCGTCGTGGCGCACCGCCCTCGAACGCGGCATCGCCGCTCACCACGCCGGGATGTTGCCGGCCTTCCGGCACACCGTCGAAGAACTCTTCGTGCGGGGGTTGGTGCGGGCGGTGTTCGCCACCGAGACCCTCGCGCTGGGCATCAACATGCCGGCCCGCACGGTGGTGCTCGAAAAGCTCGTCAAGTTCAACGGCGACACCCACGCCGAGCTGACCCCCGGCGAGTACACGCAGCTGACCGGCCGGGCCGGGCGGCGCGGTATCGACGTCGAGGGCCACGCGGTGGTGCTGTGGCAGCCGGGCATCGAACCGGCCTCGGTCGCCGGGCTCGCCTCCACCCGCACCTTCCCGCTGCGCAGCTCGTTCCGCCCGTCCTACAACATGGCGGTCAACCTCATCGACGCCGTCGGGGTGGAGCGGTCGCGGGCGCTGCTGGAGATGTCCTTCGCCCAGTTCCAGGCCGACAAGTCGGTGGTCGGTCTCAAACGCGGCATCGACCGCAACGAGGCCACCCTCGAGCAGCTGCGCGATCAGCTCGGTGGTGAGGGCAGCGAGATCCTCGACTATCTGCGGTTGCGCGCCGAGCTGACCGACGCCGAACGCGCCACGAGCGGCGCGGCAAGCAGGGATCGCCGGGCCGCGGCGGTGGCGTCGCTGGTGACCTG
>LATQ01000116.1 GCA_001017865.1 Rhodococcus sp. IITR03 | reverse complement strand
GAGGGGGTCAATTTTCGGATGCCGGAAAGGGGTCAAAATTCAGGTGCCGTTGACACCTTCTCGGTAATACCTGCCGTTCTTCTGGGTCGACCTCTGAAGAGAGGCCCCCCACCCTTCTGACGAGGCCCAAAGAAAATGGATCTGTCGCACTTTCAGTGAAGTCTCTGGGCGTGTCGCTGAGCTGCACTGTCATCGATAGTTGAGGAGCGTCTGGATGCGCTGAAGACGGCGGGATGGACTGGTTCCCGCATTTGGACAAGGTCGATGTTCTCGACGTCCGGCGGGTGGGCGCGACCATCCAGATCGAGGCTCGGCTACGGGATGAGCAAGCGGTGTGCCCGCATTGCGCCGACGAAGCACGTCGAGTGCATTCCCGGTATCGCAGACAACTCGCCGATATCGCAATCGGCGGCTATTGGTACTGATCGACATCCGGGTCTGGCGGTTCTTCTGCGACACCATCGACTGCCCAACAAAGACCTTGGTCGAACAGCTTCTGGGATTGACACTGCCGTGGAGCCGATGTACCCCCGCAGCAGCTGCGATGATCGCGGCAATCGGCCTGGCGGTGGCCGGGCGTGCCGGTGCCCGACTCGCGGACCGGCTCTTCCGTCGCCGTCGGCCGCGACACCGTGTTGCGAACCGTGCGGGCGATTCCCGACTGGCCCCTCGACGAGGTCCCCGTCCTGGGCATCGACGACTTCACCCTCCGACGGGGCACGTCTGTCTACGACACCGTCGTCATCGACATGACGACCCGTGCCCCCATCGACCTGTTGCCCGACCGCACCGCGGACACGGTGGCAACGTGGCCGCGGGGTCGTCCCGAGGTTGCTGTCGTCTGCCGGGATGGTGCCGGCGCCTACGCCGACGACATCGGCGCCCCGAACGCGGTCCAGGTCGCCGACCGCTGGCACCTGTGGCACAACCTGGTCGGTGCTGGCAAGGCGCTGCAGTCCCTGGACGCTGAGCGAGCCGCCGGCCCGGTGGAGGGACGCATCGTCACACGCCACCGCCGAATGCCATGTTGCCTTGCACGAGCTACTTATCCAGGGACGGACGAGCCCCGATCTCGCGCATCTTGGGACTCGCTCGCAAGACGGTCGCTGCTTCGCCCGCGCCACAGATGCCCGTGATCTGATCTCCACGGCGCGTATCCGCCGCGGCATCCTCAACGAGTACGCGATTTACCTGCGCGAACGCATCGGCGCCGGGGTGTCTCGACGCCGCACTGCTCACTAGAGAGATCACCGCACTCGGATATCGAGGCGGCGCCAAGACCGTCGCACGATTCGTATATCCGCTGTGCGCTGCGGCCACACCCACCTCACCGCGCCCTGCCGCGCCGAGCGCGCTGTCACCACGGGCCGTGGATCACGTCGGGACAGAGCGCCGATGGCCGGGCGTCCTTCGTAGGCCGGTCGGTCCTCCACCTGCGTGTTCCGTGTCGCCCGGGGATATGTAATCCACGCCACCAACTGCGCCGCCCCGCCGACCCGAATCGGGTGGCCCATAGATCCAGCACATCACCGGTTGCCGGAAAGTTGGTGGTCGCGCACACCACGGTCGCGATCATCGCGTGCCAGAAAACATCCGGCGCTTCGGCGAGGATGGCGCGTCCGTGGGTGACGAGGGCCGGATCGGAATCGGGATTGTCCAGTGCCGCGCCAATGCACTCCGCTGCGTCGTCCTAGGTTTGCGCGGCTGGGCAGCGTCGTCGGCGGACACACGTTCTTAGGGAGTCCGGCTGAGTCCTTGGATCGGCAAGGTCGCGCCCCACCAGCGGGTCGGCACGACCCAGCTGTCAGCGGTCCTCGTCGGAAGTGGTGTCTATGCCGGCGATTGTTACCACAGCGTCGACACCACGCCGTACGACCGCCGCTGTTCCATTACCGCCCTTTTCCGGAGAAGACCTGATGCACGGTGCAGCCGGATCAGCTAATGCCTTCTAGGGAAAGCACCGAACGGATGTGTTTCTATACCGCATCAAAGGCGGTCGGAGGGCGGGTTGACGGCGTAGTGGAACATCGCGGTTGCATCCCACGCTGAGGGGCCGGCTAGGCGATGAAATTCTCCACTGCTGCGCAGGGTGATGAGCAGAGGCACCCGCTCACTGACGTCGGCACGGGTGAATGTGTAGGACAGGACGGCTTCGTTTCCTGAGGCCTTGTCGGTCTGACTGTCGGGGTGACCGGCAGCGTTGTTACGGAGCTGCCAGTGCAGCTCTCGGTCCTGGGGGTCAGTGGCGCGGCAGGTGAACGTGACTGTCTCACCGATCTCCATCCGCACCCCGGTTTGAGTAATCGCGTTCGTGACGCCGTCATGGGTGTTGCCGAAGTTGTCGGTGATCGAGTTGACGACGGGATAGTACATGCTCGACTGCTCCTTGGTGTTGCGATATATGGCGATGCGGTTCCGAAGTTCGCCAGAGATTCCGAGAACAAGGTGCTCCTCGAACGGAAGGAGAGGGCGGGCGTGCATTGTGGGGTTACGGAACCGGCGACCTTCGACAGGTACGTCTCGATGTGCTTCTTCTTGCCCAACGCTGGAGCGAACGCATCCCACCGCTTCTCTAAGATCAGGGCCTGAAGCTGGGTGAACTCGGTGTAATCAAGCAAGTCGGTGCTAATTACGGTCGCCGGTCGCCGGCCGCGCTCGTCAGCCACCTTTGCCTCGAGCTTCGCCACGTCTACAACCCCACCCGTGCGCGCCGCCGCTAGCCAGGACGACCCCAGCACGACGCGCACGAGTTGGCGCAGATCAAGTTCGACCAAACGTACCGCCTCATAAGGATTCACGATATCCATTCTCTCAGCTCGACCGCTCGGCGCTGTGACTTGGGATGGTGGCAGGTCCCATCTTGAGGTTTGTGGTAGGTCCGACGACGCGGGTTCGATGCGTGGGTCGGCTGACGAAACCTGGGGCGCGTACCGCGCTGCGATGGTGGCCGTCCCCGACAGTCTCCGCATGGCGTCGCCGACTGGTCGACGCCGCCGGAAGACGCAGTCGTGCGTGCCGAGATCGTCGCGCCCTAGTAGGACTTTGTTAGGTTCACCACTTCTTGTTGCGAGGCCTCGAGATTCGGTGAGGTTTCCGAGACGATGGCCGGGTGGATGCCGCAGCCCTGGCCGATATTGGTGAGCGCCTCGATGCGTTCGTCGAGCAGGTGTTCTCCTCGCTCAAACCTGAGTTAGGACATTACTGACGGGTAGACCCTTTGCCGAGGCTTCCACCTGCGC
>LATQ01000467.1 GCA_001017865.1 Rhodococcus sp. IITR03 | reverse complement strand
ATTCCACTGCGAGCTTCCGCGACGGCCGCCTGCGCTGGCGCGGCGACGCCCCGTCGGCGACGCTCCTTCGGAGCGGGTGGTGCCCGACCAGTCCGCTTACGTCATCTACACCTCGGGATCGACCGGCCGGCCGAAGGGTGTCGTCCTCTCGCGCGGCGCACTTGCCCGGTTCGTCGACGCCGCGACCGGTCTCGCCGGAATCGATACGCACACCCGGCTGCTCGCCCTGACCACCCTGTCGTTCGACATCTCGGTGCTCGAACTGATCGTGCCGCTGTGCCGCGGCGGAACCGTCGTGCTCGCGGGCGACGACGAGGCGCGCGATCCGGCGGCCCTCGCCACACTCGCCGCGACCGAGTCGGTGAACTGCATCCAGGCCACTCCGTCGCTGTGGGGCGCGATCGTCGAGCACGACGCTCTGGATCTCGCCGGTGCGGACGTGCTCGTCGGCGGCGAGTCCCTGCCGCTTCCCTGGCCGGAACCCTCGCTGCGCGAGCACGTTCGGCCGTCAATATGTACGGACCACCGAGCGACGGTGTGGTGCACCTCCGCGCGGTCGCGCCGGGTCTGCCGTGGACCGGATCGGTGGGGCGCCCCTATCCGGGAACCGGTGTGCGCGTGCTCGACCGGCAGTGCAGCCCGTGCCGGTCGGCGCGGCCGGCGAACTGTACGTCGTGGGGCAGCAGCTCGCGCGCGGCTACCGCGGCCGCCCCGACTTCACCGCCACCCGCTTCGTCGCCGATCCCTTCGGCGCCGGCCGGATGTACCGCACGGGCGATCTCGTGCGCTGGACTGCCGACGGTACCCTGCAGTATCTCGGACGCGGAGACGACCAGGTCAAGGTCCGCGGACACCGCATCGAGCTCGGTGAGATCGAAACCGCCGCAGCGCACTTCCCCGGCGTGACGCAGGCCGTCGTGTCGCCCGGCCCGACGCCACCGGTGCGGCCCGTCTCGTGGGTTACGTGACCGGCACCGACGTCGACACCGCGGCGCTGCACGACTTCCTCCGCACGCGTCTGCCCGAGTACATGGTGCCGTCCGTGACGGTCGCGCTCGACGAGTTCCCGCTCACCGCGAACCTCAAGGTCGACCGCAAGGCACTGCCCACCCCGGAGATCGGTGCCCCCGACACCGGGCGCGATCCCGAGACCGCCACCGAACACACCCTCGCCGGTGTCTTTGCCGACCTGCTCGGACTCCCGGCCGTCGGTGTCGACGCCGACTTCTTCACCCTCGGCGGAACGTCGCTGTCCGCCACCCGTCTCGTCGCGCGGATCCGCTCGGCGCTGGACGTCGAGGTGTCGTTGCGCGACGTCTTCGACGCTCCCACCATGGCCGAGTTGGCGGTGGTGGTCGACGGCGCGAGTCCGGCACGTCCCCGCTTCGTCGCAGGACCGCGACCGGCGCGGATCCCGCTGTCGTCGGCCCAGCAACGCCTGTGGTTCCTCGACCGCGCCCAAGGGCCGTCGCCGACCTACAACATCCCCTTCGCCCTCGAACTGCGCGGCCGGCTCGACGCCGACCTGCTCGACCGTGCCTGGTGCACGTCGCTGCCCGGCACGAGGTGCTGCGCACCGTCGTCGACGTCGTCGAGGGTGAGCCCGTCTGCAGGTCGTCACCGACACACGACGATCCTGCAGGTCGCCGAGGCGCGCGACGGGAACGCCGGGGCGCTTCTCGACGCGGCCGCGCGGGCACCCTTCGATCTCGGACAGGATCGTCCGTTCCGTGCACATCTCGTGCGGCGCGCACCGGACGATGCCGTGCTGTTGCTCGTCGTGCACCACATCGCGGGCGACGAGTGGTCGGCCGAGACGGTCTTCGCCGACCTCGCCGCCGCCTGTGCGGATCTCTCGGCGGGTCGTGTGCCCGACGACGCTCCGCGTCCCCAGTACGCGGACTTCGCGGTGTGGCAGCGCGGACTCGCCGACGACTCGGCCGCCGCCGCACTCCGCGAGCGCGACCTCGCGTTCTGGCGCTCCACCCTCGCCGGGGCACCCGAGGAACTCGTCCTGCCGCACGACCGTCCGCGACCCGCGGTGCCGAGTCACCGCGGTGGCGAGGTGCACGTGCAGGTGGGTTCGGAACTGACTGCGGCCCTGCGGGATACGTGCACCCATTCCGGGACGAGCATGTTCATGCTCACCCACGCCGCGGTGGCCGCTCTGTTCACCACCCTCGGGGCGGGCGACGACATCGTGCTCGGCGCGCCCGTCGCGGGTCGCGCCGACAGTGGGCTCGAGGACATCGTCGGCTTCTTCGTCGACACCGTCGCCCTGCGCACCGATCTGTCCGGCGATCCCGACACCGCCGAGATCCTGACGCGCGTACGGCGCGCCGACCTCGCCGCCCTCGCCCATCAGGAGGTGCCCTTCGACGAGGTGGTCGACGCCGTCGGTGTCACCCCGTCGCTCGCGCGGCACCCGCTCTTCCAGACGATGGTGCAGTACCGCACCGAACCGGTCGTCCCGCAGATCGGCGACACCACCGCGACCGTGTCGTATCTGTCCACCGGCACGTCGAAGTTCGATCTCACCGTCGACTTCGTCGACGCGACCGACGGTCTGTCGATCCGCTTCGAGTACGCCGAGGACCTCTACGACCGTACGAGCGTACGGACCCTCGGGCAGCGTCTGCTGTCGGTGCTCGCGGCCTTCGCCGAACCCGAACCGCGACACCTCTCGACGATCGACGTGCGCACCGACGAGGAGCGCGCCGCCGACACCGCCGAGGCGGTGCCCGCCACCACCGCAGCTGCTGCGGATCTGCTCGCGGCGGCCTTCACCGCCCACCCGGATCACCCGGCGCTCGTGTTCGGTCCAGAGACCCTGAGCTATCGGGAATTCGGGGCGCGCGTGCATCGTTCGGTTCGCGCGCTCGCCGAGCGGGGCATCGGACCCGGCAGTGTCGTCGCGGTCGCGGCGGCACGTTCCGACGCCGCCGTGGTGGCCCTGGCCGCCGTCGTGCTCTCCGGTGCCGCCTACCTGCCCGTCGACCTGTCGTACCCGCCCGCGCGCATCGAGTTCATGCTCACCGACGCCGAACCCGATCTCGTGCTCGTCGATACGGAAGGCGCCGTGCCCGGAGACGCGCCGCAGCTGACCCTTGCCGCACTGGCCGAGGCGGCACAGGGCCGTTCCGACGCGCCGGTGACCGACCTCGACCGCACCCGGCCGCTGCATCCGGCGGACGGGTCGTACGTCGTCTACACCTCCGGCTCGACGGTGTGCCAAGGCGTCGTGG
>LATQ01000251.1 GCA_001017865.1 Rhodococcus sp. IITR03 | reverse complement strand
CGCGGCGGGCCGCATCGGGTGGTCTCGGACTGCTGGTGCGCCGTCGCCGAGGCCGGGCCGGCGCGCGCCTTCGCCGTCGGCGGTGCGCTCGTCGAACTCGCGAACCGAGCAGCAGATGGAGAAGTCGATGGGCCTGTCGGCCGAGACGCTCCACCAGGCCGCCCCGGGCGATTGATGAAGGCCAGTAAGGCATTGACGGTGGCCGGCGCGCTCGGCGCACTCGTCGGCCGCCGCAATCGGATGGTGTCGGCAGTGTCCGGTGCCGCACTCATGGTCGGTTCGCTGTGCACGCGAGTCGGAGTCTACGAGGCCGGCATCGCGTCGGCGAAGGATCCCAAGTACACCGTCGTTCCCCAGCGTGAACGAGTCGATCGCGGGGAACCCGTTCGTTACCGCAGCTGAGATCCGGCTCGCGGGCAGGACGAAGGAGAACGCATGGACTCCGGCAAGCCCACGCGCGAACCACACGGCGACGCCGCGACGGCACAGCCTCCGGGCAGCTTCCGCTGGCTCCTCGTCGCCGGGGGTCTGTTGCTGCAGTTCTCGATCGGCGCGGTCTACGCGTGGTCGGTCTTCGGCGGAGCTCGAGAGCGCCGACTCCTGGCAACTGAGCACGGTCCGGGCCTCACTGCCGTTCACCGTCACCATCGGCATGATCTTCATCGGCACCTATCTCGGTGGCCGACTGCAGGACCTGAAAGGTCCCCGGGTCGTCGCGTTGATCGGCGGCATCATCTACGCGCTCGGCATCCTCCTCGCCTCGTTCACCGACGGAGCCGACGACTACTGGCTGCTCATCCTCGGGTACGGCATCATCAGCGGTTTCGGGCTGGGCTTCGCGTACATCGTCCCGATCGCCATGCTGCAGAAGTGGTTCCCCGACAAGACCGGTCTCATCACCGGACTCGCGGTGGGCGGCTTCGGGTTCGGCGCCGTGCTCACCTCGCCGGTCGCGCAGTGCTCATCGACCGGAATCCGGACGACCCCACGAGTGCCTTCCTGCCCTTGGGTAGCGCCTACCTCGTGATGTCGCTGGCCGGTGCGGCACTCTTCCGCAACCCGCCCGAGGGGTACACCGTGCCGGGCTTCGACCCCGTCGGCCGCGACGGCGGCGGAGCGGACCGCGGCAAGGAGTACACCCAGGGCGAGGCCCTCCGCACGCCCCAGTGGTACCTCCTGACCGCCATCCTCACCCTGTGCGTGACCGCCGGCATCTCCCTGATCTCGCAGGCGAAGCCGAGTGCGTCCGACATCGCCGGTTTCAGCGCCTCCGGCGCGGCGGCCCTCGTGGGCGTGCTCGCGATCTTCAACGGCGCCGGCCGGATCGTGTGGGCGGCGATCTCCGACCGCATCGGCCGGATGAAGACCTTCACCGCACTGCTGGTACTGCAGGGCGTGTGCCTGATCGTGCTGCCGCATGCCACCGGCGTGGTGTTGTTCTCGATCCTGGCCGCGATCATCTATCTCTGCTACGGCGGCGCATTCGGCACCATGCCCGCCACTGCGGGCGACTTCTTCGGGGTCCGCAACGCCGGCGCCATCTACGGCCTGATGCTCATCGGGTGGAGCATCGGCGGCATCATCGGCCCGATCATCGCGTCCACGCTCCTCGGTGACGACAAGGCCTACACCCTCGCCTACACCACCATCGGCATCATCGCGCTCGTATCGGTCGTGCTCACGATGATCACGAAGGTACCCGCGGCACGCCGGGAGTCGGCCTCGGCCCGGTCCTGATCGGGATCGCCGCCCTGCTCGCTCACACTCGGGGCGCTTCGTGGCCGTGCAACCACGAGACGACCTGTGTGCGGGAGTGCACGCCGAGTTTGTCGAGTATCCGTTCGACGTGACCGTCGACGGTCCGGCGTGAGATCACGAGCCGGTCGGCGATCGCGCGATTGCTCAGACCTCCGGCGACGAGTCCCGCGATCTCCTGCTCCCTCTTCGTCAGTGGGGATGTCCGGGAGGCGGACTCGCCACCACCGCGGTGCCGCCGTTCGGAGACCGGAGCACGCGAGGCCCGTCTCCCCGAGGACTTCCTCGGCTCCAGCGCGCTGTCCACGAGATCGACGATGGTCGTGCCGGACTGCGGGTGAGGCGATCCGACGGAGTCCGTCTCGCCCACCTTGTCCCGGAGGCGACGTTCCGCTGCGATCGAGTCCTGCTCGATATGCGGTCCGAATGCTGCGATCGTCGTACCGAGGCGCTGCCACACCGTCCGTGCGGCCCCGAACAACCGTGCCGCCTTCTCCGGATCGTCTTCGGCGCCCGCCGACCAGGCCAGCAACTCGAGCGACAGCGCCGTGCAGATCTTGTCCTCGAAGTCGCGCTGTACGGCCAGGGCACCGTTCGCCGCGTCGACCGCGGAGTCGAGGCGCCCGAGACGGAAATGGGCGAGTCCCGAGACCCACAGCGCATAGGCCTTGTTCCATCGCTCGCCGTGCTGATCCGCCATCTCGACGACACGAGCGCACGTCTCCAGGCGTCGTCGAGTCGCCCGTCGTAGGTCTGCGCCATCGCCAGCTGGAACAGGCAGGTCAGGTGGGCGGCGTGGTCGCCGTGCGCACGATGCACCCGGGCCGCACGGAGGTAGAGGTCGATCGCCTCGGCCGTCGCCCCGCAGAACAGTGCGTGCAGAGCGCTCCAGTGATCGCAATGAGCCCGCAACCGTACGTCGCCGGATTCGTCTGCGATCGAACGACACTCGTCGAGGTGGACCGCCGCTCCGTCGCGATCTCCCTGGATGAGAGCCGTCCACGCGGTCACCCACAGCACGTTGCCGCGCTCGCTGCTCGAGAGCGGAAGTCGTTGCAGGAGTCGTTCGAGCCGGGCCCGCCCGGTGGACAGGTAGCCGCCCGCGATCCAGTGATAGCGCAGCGCGACGGCGAGTGCCGCCCCCGTGGCGAGTTCCTCGTCGTCCCGGATCGACCGGTCGAGCGCGGCCATGAAATCCGCGTGGTCGGCGCGCATCGACGACAGCAGGGCGGATTGTCTCGGCCCGTACCAGCTCTCGGCGCAGCGGCGGGCACGGTCGAGATAGTGCTCGCAATGCCGCCGGTACAGCTGCTCGCGTTCCCCGCGGGCGTCGAGCAGTTCGTGTCCGTACTCGCGCACGGTCACCAATTGCGAGTATCTCAACACCGACGACGAACGATCGACACCCACAAGCGATTTCGCGATCAACCTGTCGAGCAGGTCGATGACCTGCTCGCTCGGCAGATCGTCGTCGGCGCAGACGGTCTCCGCGGCTTCGAGGTCGAAACTGCCGGTGAACACCGACAACCGCGCCCACAGCGTCCGCTCGGCGTCGGAGCACAGTTCGTAACTCCAGTCGATCAGGCGCGCAACGTCTGCTGCCGTGGCACCGCCACGCGACTGCCTCCGGTGAGCAGTGCGAAACGACGATCGAGTCGGTCGACGAGTTGTGCCGGAGACAACGAACGCAGCCGGGTGGCCGCGAGTTCGAGAGCGAGCGGCACGCCGTCGAGCGCGATGCACAGTTGCGCCACGGCATCGGCATTGTCATCGGTCACCTCGAAGTCCGGGACCACCTGCCGAGCCCGTTCCGCAAGCAGACCCACCGCTTCGAACCGCTCGAGATCGGCCGCCCGGTTCCCCGTCGATCCCTCCGGTGTCGTCAGAGGTGGAAGCACATACTCCGTCTCCCCTGCCACCGCGAGCGGCTCACGACTCGTTGCGAGGATCCGCACCTCCGGTGCATCACCGAGGACGGCAGCGACGAAGTCGGCCACGGTCGCGATCAGGTGTTCGCAGTTGTCGACCACGATCAGCATGTGCTGGTCGCGGAGACGATCGATGATCTTGTCCATCACGGGTCTGGTGGACTGGTCGGTCACGCCCAGAGCGGCCGCCGCAGCCGAGGGAACGGACTCCGGATCCCGCACCACCGCCAGATCGATCCAGCGGAAGGAATCACGGAACGCGCGCGAGGTACGCACCGCCAGTTCCTCGGCCACCCGGGTCTTTCCCACTCCGCCCGGACCGAGGATCGTCAGCAGCCGGGTCCGCTGGAGACACGACCGGGCCTCGTCGATCTCGCGACGGCGACCGACGAAGGTCGTCACCGAACGGGTGGGCCCCGCGGTGCGGGGTGGTGCAGATTCCGGCAGCAGATCCATCGTCACGCTTCTCAGAGATAGTGGGCCCAACATACCCGGGTGGTCGTGTGACGGCCAACACAGGTATCGAATGGGGTAATTCACCCCGAGTCCATGAGTGTGATCCACGTCATCGTCGATGCAGACCTTCGGTTCACCCGCCGGAGCCACATCCCCGATACCGAGGAGCCAGGACAGATGACCACTTCCTCCATCACCCCCGACACCGACGTCGTCGTCGTAGGAGCCGGTTTCGCCGGCCTGTACGCGCTGCACAGATTGCGCGACCGGATGAACATGTCCGTGCGGGTCTTCGAGGCCGGCGACGATGTGGGTGGCACCTGGTACTGGAACCGCTATCCCGGCGCCCGCTGCGACATCGAGTCGATCCACTACTCGTACTCGTTCGACGAGGACCTGCAGCAGGAATGGCAGTGGAGCGAGAAGTTCGCCGGGCAACCGGAGATCCTCCGCTACCTGAACCATGTGGCCGACCGCTTCGACCTGCGGAAGACGATCACGTTCGGCACGCGGGTGATCGGTGTGCATTGGGACGACGACAATTCGTGGTGGACGGTCCGTACCGACACCGGCGAGACCGTGACGGCCCGGTGGTTCATCTCCGGCGCCGGCAACCTCTCGGTCCCCAAGAAGCCCGAGTTCGGAGGCATCGACAACTTCCGCGGACAGGTGCTGCTGACCGGTAACTGGCCGCACGAACCCGTCGACTTCACCGGCAGGCGCGTCGCGATCATCGGCACCGGCGCCAGTGGGATCCAGGCAATCCCTCTGATCGCGCAACAGGCCGCGGAACTGGTGGTCTTCCAGCGCACACCGCAGTTCGCCACCCCACTCGGGAACGGCCCGCTCGACCCGCAGGTGCTCGACGACGCAAGAAGGTCTACCCCGAACTGCGAGAGGCCGCACGCAACCACTTCCTGGGTGTTCCGTTCGACCAGGTGCAGCCGTCGGCGCTCGCCGTCGATGCCGAGGAGCGTCGGCGGGTGTTCGACGAACGCTGGAACGCGGGCGGGTTCCGCCTGTTCATCGACAGCTTCCAGGACATCCTCTTCGACAGGAAGGCCAACGACACCGCCGCCGAGTACATCCGCGAACGGATCCGCGAGCGGGTGCAGGACCCTGCCACGGCAGACACGCTCGCACCCCGAGGCTACGCCTACGCCACGAAACGTCCCCCGCTCGAGACGAACTACTACGAGGCCTACAACCGCGACAATGTGCACCTCGTCGACGTGAAGAGCACCCCGATCAGCGAGATCACCGAAACCGGTGTGCGCGTCGGCGATCACACCTACGAGGTCGACACCATCGTGCTCGCGACCGGCTTCGACGCGATGACCGGACCGCTCATGGCCATGGACATCCGCGGCCGCAACGGTGTGCGCCTGGCCGACAGGTGGGCACACGGGCCGCGCACCTATCTCGGCATCATGAGCAACGAGTTCCCCAACCTGTTCACGATCACCGGACCGCAGTCGCCCTCGGTGCTCTACAACATGCCGCTGGCGATCGAGGACCACGTCGATTTCGCGACCGACGCGATCGCGTACCTGCGCGCACACGATCTCGACGTCATCGAACCCACCCCCGACGCCGAAGCCGACTGGGTGCGCACCACCACCGAGATCGCCGAGCAGACGCTGCTGCCGCAGACCGACTCGTGGTACATGGGCGCGAACATCCCCGGCAAACCGCGTGCCTGCATGGTCTACCTCGGTGGTGCCCCGACCTACCGGCAGGTCTGCGCCGAGGTTGTCGAAGGCGGTTACGTCGGCTTCGACCTCGCCCCCGCACGAGCCACCGTCCCGGCCGCCTCGTAGAGCACCGAATTCCCCCACCTCCCGGAAGGAAACCACCCATGGCACTCGACGACCACGCCGCCGGCCTCATCGCAGGACTTCGGCAGCAGGGATTCACGTCGTTCTCGCAGATGACGGTCGATCAGGTCCGCGCGACGATCGCGACCTTCACCGACCTCCAACTCCCACCGCAGGACGTCGAGCGTGTGGACGAGACCCACTACGAGAGCGACGGCACCCGTCTCCCCCTCCGGATCTACACCCCCGGGGCCGACACCGGGCCGCGTCCGGTGGTGCTCTACTTCCACGGCGGCGGGTTCGTCGCGGGTGACCTCACCGTCGTGGACGAACCGGCGCGGGCGGTCGCCCGCGCGACCGGGGCCACCGTCGTGACCGCGGGATACCGCCTGGCGCCGGAACATCCGTTCCCCGCAGCGGCCGACGACGCGTGGGCTGCGTTGCAGTGGGTCACCGCGCGCACATCGCCGCGCACGGCGGCGACCCGCACAACCTGGTGGTGATGGGCGACAGCGCCGGTGGCAACCTCGCAGCAGGAGTCGCGTTGCGGGCCCGTGACGAAGGCGCACCGGCGCTGCGCGGACAGGTATTGATCTACCCGGCGCTGGACCGCGCTGCCGACCTGCCCTCGCGCCACGAGTTCGCCGAGGGGTACATCGTCACGGCAGCCGACATGGACTGGTTCCTCGACCGGTACTTCACCTCACCCGAGGACGCAGATACTCCGTATGCGCTTCCCGCACGCGCGGCCGGTGTCGACGGCCTGCCACCGACCTGGTGATCACCACCGAGAACGAGGTGCTCCGCGACGAAGGTGAGCTCTACGGACGACGGCTACGCGAGGCCGGCGTGGACGTGACGATCCGCCGGTTCGACGGGCTCGTGCACGGCGCCTTCTGGATGTCGGGTGCGGTGCCGCGCAGCGGCGAGATGCGCGACGAGGTGGCCGGGTTCGTCACCCGCACCACCTCGAGCGTCCCCGCGCGGTAGGAACTCGATCCGCTGTTCCGATCCGCTATTCCGTGGGAGGGGCCGAGCGACGATCCGACGTCGCCGGCCCTTCTCCGCGTTCCTCGTCGTCGCGCGCCGCGCGAGCAGCCTCCCGCATCTCGATCGCGTCGGTGATCAGTTCACCGATCTCACGGGTGACATCGCGGACCGCTCCGGTGATGATCCCCGCGATTGCGCCGACGTGGGTGGCCGCCGACTCGGTGACCTCCTGGATCGTGTCCTTGTTACGCTCGAATCTTCCCACCATGGTCGACCCCCTCGATCGTGTCGTCCGCGAGGTACCCGCATCGTCGAGCCGGCGATCGGTGGAGCGACGACGTTGGATGATCACCTGCGACTCGGGTTCGGGCGCGAACCAGCCGGGCGGGAGAGCAAGCGTGAAGATCTTCTTCCACACCGACGTCACCTGGGCGGTGAGGCCACCGGTGTTGTACGGAAGTCCGTGCTTGTCGCACAGTTCCCTGACCTTCGGGGCGAGCTCCGGATAGCGGTGCGCCGGCAGGTCGGGGAACAGGTGGTGCTCGATCTGGTGCGACAGGTTGCCGGACATGATGTGGAACAGCGGGGAACCGGTGATGTTCGCGCTGCCCAGCATCTGCCGGACGTACCACTCACCACGGGTCTCGTCGGCGGTCTCCTCCTCGGTGAAGGACTGCACGCCGGACGGGAAGTGGCCGCAGAAGATGATCGAGTACGCCCACACGTTGCGCACCACGTTGGCGGTGACGTTGCCAGCAGGTCGGGACGAACATCGGGCCGCTCAGCAGTGGGAACGCGATGTAGTCCTTGATCACCTGACGGCGGGCCTTGCGCCACCATCCCTTCGCGATCGGGATCACGTCGCGCCACGACCGCTTGCCGGCGACGATCCGGTCGACCTCCGCGTCGTGCATCATCACGCCCCACTCGAACAGGAACATGAGGCGGTCGCGTAGACCGGGTTGCCGAGATAGTAGGGATGCCACTTCTGGGCCGGGTCCATGCGCAGGATCCCGTATCCGATGTCGCGGTCCTGGCCCAGGATGTTGGTGTAGGTGTGGTGCACGTAGTTGTGCGAGTGTCGCCACTGGTCCGACGGGCACACCGTGTCCCATTCGAAGACACGGGAATTCAGCGACGGTTCCCGCATCCAGTCGTACTGACCGTGCATGACGTTGTGCCCGATCTCCATGTTGTCGAGGATCTTCGACACGCTCAGCGCCGCGACACCGGCGACCCATGCGGGCGGGAGGAATCCGACGAAGAGCAGACCGCGACCGGCGATCTCGAATCCGCGCTGCGCCTGATGATCCGGTAGAGGTACTCGCGGTCCTCGTCACCGAGTGATGCGAGCGTCTGCTCCCGCAGCGCGTCGAGTTCGCGGCCGATCTCCTCGACACTGTCGTGGTCGAGGACGAGCGGTTCGTTCTCGACCGCAGAACTGCGGCCGGACAGGAAGGGTAGGAAGGGGACAGTGGTAGGGACAATCCGAACATGATGTCCTCCAATGGTTTCGGTGGTGTCCACCGGTCGGTTCAGAGTTCGACGGCGACGTCGCCGACCGGGGCATTGACACAGATCCGGATGCGGCGGCCGGGTTCCGAATCGACGTCGCCGGTACGCACGTCGCGCGTGCACCCCGACAGCCGGACGGCGGTGCAGCTGTGGCAGATGCCCATGCGGCATCCGTGTTCGGGCGTGAGCCCGGCCGCTTCGGCCTGCTCGAGCAGCGTCGACCCGGTGTTCTCGGCAACGACTCCGGATTCGGCG
This sequence comes from Rhodococcus sp. IITR03, assembly GCA_001017865.1. The sequence goes on along the minus strand of LATQ01000251.1, from coordinate 12,330 downwards.
AATGAGATCTCACCGCCGGCATCGTCCGTCGACACGACCGGAGGCGCGAGGACGAATTCCTCGGTGTTCACCATGGTCTCGGCGCCCCGCTCCGCGTAGACCTCGCGAATGCTCGTGACCATCTCCGCCGGACCGCACACGAAGGTGGGCGTGTCGGCGTACCAGGGTGCGACGGCCGCGAGGTGACTGCGGTCGAACCGCCCCTGCAGCATCCCGTCGTCGGAGCGGGTGTGGGCGTGGACGATCTCGATGTTGGGCCGGTCCGCGAGCGCCTCGAGTTCGGCGCGGCGCGGAACGTGTCCGGGGGTGCGGGTGTAGTAGAGCAGCACGGCGGACCCGTCGTACCCCTCGGCGACGAGACCGGACAGCATCGACAGCACCGGCGTCAGCCCGGAGCCCGCGGCGACGAACAGCAGGCGTCGGGGACGCGGACTCGGCAGCACGAACTCGCCTACGGGAGAACCGAGTTCGACGACGTCTCCGACCTGCGCACGGTCGTGGAGGTGGCGCGAGACGGTGCCTCGGGATGCCTGCCGATAGTGAACCGCAGATCGGGCCGGCGCTTCGACCCCGCGTCGACGAGCGTCGGCGAGTAGCAGCGCGTGTGCCGCACGCCGTCGATGCGGACCGACACGGTCACGTACTGCCCGGGAAGGGGTCGGCACGGCTGCGCGGGGCGCACCGTGACCGTGAGCGAATCGGTGGCACTTCGGTCCACATCTGTAATCCGGGCATAATTCGCCGACGTGACGAGAAGCGGGTCGGCGAGTTCCAGGTAGCGGTCCGGGTGATGCGGATAGGACAGCATTCCAAGCGCCTCTACCAGCAGCTTTCGCAACGAACCTGGGCGCGGGACAGGTGTCGGACGGTCGCGCACGATCATGTCTGTCCGCCTTTCGGTAGACCTCTGCGTGCTCAGTGAACGAATGTGCACTGAAATCAGTGTGACAGCCGGACACACCTGCCTGTCAACCCCGATGTGACTGCCGACACAGATGTACGGACACCGCGCGGAACGTCGTGCCTAGACTCGGGGGGTGTCCACCGCTTCCGTACCTCCGCCGACCACACGCGCCGAACGCAAGGAACGCACACGTCAGGCGCTTCTCGACGCCGCCCTCGACCTGTCCGCCGACCGGGGACTCGGCGGGCTGAGCCTGAGGGAGGTGGCCCGTCACGCGGGCATCGTGCCCACGGCGTTCTACCGGCACTTCTCGTCCATGGACGAGCTCGGTGTCGCCCTTGCCGCGGACACGATGCGGGTGCTGCGGCGCCTGCTGCGCGCGCGCGTCGCACACCCGGCCCGGCAGGTGCGCGCAATCCCCGACGTGCTGGTCCAGCAGGTACGGGCACACAAAGCGGCCTTCCGGTTCCTGGCACGCGAACGCCACGGCGGCGTTCCCGAGGTCGCCGCCGCGATCTCCGTCGAACTGCGCCTGCTGACCAGCGAGCTCGCCGCCGACCTGGGCCGCTCCCCGGGACTCGAAGACTGGGATTTCGACGATCTCGAGATGGCCGCCGACCTGCTGGTGACCGCGATGCTCGATTTCGTCCTCGACCTGCTCGCCGTCGAACGTCCCGGCAGCGCGCAGGAATCGGAGGTGGTCACGCGCGCGGAGAAACAGATGCGTCTGATCCTGCTGGGCGCGGCGGCGTGGCGGCCGCGACGGACGTCCGGCGACCGGTGACGGGTCGGGGTGACGCCGGTTCGTCGAGGTGGACAGGAAATCCTGTCGCAGACCCTCCCCTTCCGTAACGTGGTTCCCATGGCATCGACCGAACCCGCCACCTACGACGACCTGACCTTCGACGTGCGTGTGGCGGGTCCGAGGGACGGCACACCCGTCGTGCTCCTGCACGGCTTCCCCGAGACATCACGCAGCTGGACGCCGGTGGCGCGCCTGCTCGTCGAGCGCGGTTTCCGCGTGATCGCCCCCGACCAGCGCGGATACTCCCCCGGTGCCCGGCCGACCGGCGTCGAGCACTACGGGGTGCCGGCACTCGCCGGCGACGTCCTCGGCCTGCTCGACGAGTTCGAGCTCGATCGCGTCCACCTCGTCGGGCACGACTGGGGCGCCGCTGTGGCGTGGTACTTCGCCGCCCACAATCCCGACCGCGTCTCGGCGTTGACCGCGGTCTCGGTCCCCCACCTCGCTGCCTACGGCTGGGCGTTGCGGGAGGACGCCGACCAGCGCGAACGCTCCTCCTACATCGGGCTCTTCCGCGAGGAGGGCAAGGCGGATGACCTCCTCCTCGCCGACGACGCGCGGCGCCTGCGGGCGATGTTCACCTCCGCCGTCGACCACGACTCGGTCGACCACTACGTCGCCGCCATGTCCGCGCCGGGCGCTCTCACCGCCGCCTGAACTGGTATCGCGCCATGACGCGGGATCTCGATTCGACTCCCCCGGTCCGCGTCCCGACGACCTACATCTGGAGCACCGCCGACATCGCGATCGGCCGCGCCGGCGCCGAACGGTGCGGCGAGTTCGTAGACGCCGAGTACGACTTCGTGGTCCTGCCCGACGTCTCGCACTGGATTCCGGAGGAGGCCCCGGACGAGATCGCGAACGCGATCACGCGGCGGCGGAACGGCTGAGAGCCCGCCCACCGCGGCTTCCGTCAGCCCACGACCGGGGCGAGCAGCACCTCGAGTTCGGCGACGACCGCATCGAGCGGAGCCGGACTGCGCTGCGCCTGGGCCACCACCAGTGCGCCCTCCAGAGCTGCGATGACCAGGTTCGCCAACGACCGCGCACGCTCCGCGTGACGGCCGTCGGCCACCAGGGACCGCGTGACGACGTCGACGAAGGTGTCGAAGGCCTCCGCTGCTCGTGCGCGCGCCGCGGTTCGGTCCCGAGACCTGCGGCCACCACCGGGCATCCCGCGACGTAGTCGGTGGCCACGAGACCCTCGCGCCACAGGTCGACGACGGCGCGCACCGTCTCCACCACGCCGAGACCGTCGACCTTCGCCGTCAGCGACCGCTCGATCCGGGTTGCGGCCTGGTCTGTGGCCTCTTCGACGAGTTGGGCCTTGCCGCCGGGAAAGTGGTGGTAGATGGAGCCGCGCGGCGCCCGCTGTGCTCGAGCACGTCCCGGAACGATGTGGCCGCGACACCTCGTTCGCTCATCAGCGCGATCGCGCTGGCGATCATCGCAGCGCGCGGTCCGTCCCGCCGTTCTGCAGCGCTCACCCGTTCCTCCGGCAGTGGTGGTTGTCACCCATATTCTATGTATGTAGTCGTACAGATCCGACGCTGGGCGACACCATTTTCGAGGAGACCCTGCCATGACCGACGTCTCGGTGACCACTCATGTCTTCGACGCTGCCGTCGACCTGTTCGAGGTCCGGGACGATCGCACCGAAGGCACACGCACCCCGCCTACGCGAACATGGTCGGTCCGTTCGGTGGCATCACCGCCGCGACTCTCCTCCGAGCGGTCGAACGACACCCGGACGTCCTCGGCATGCCGCTGTCCCTGACGATCAACTACGCCGGTCCCATCGCCGACGGACCGTTCGACATCGCGGTGCGACCGGTGCGCACGAACCGGACCACCCAGCACTGGTCGATCGAACTGTCGCAGGACGGCGAGGTCGCCACCACCGCGACGGCCGTCTTCGGTCTCCGTCGCCCCACCTGGTCGTCGACCGAACTGCAGGCGCCGGCCGCCCCTGCACCCGACTCGCTCGAGCCGACACCGCTGCCCGACTTCATCGCGTGGGCACGCAACTACGAGATGCGGTACACCGCGGGAGTCGTTCCCGAGGAGGGCAGCACGGAGGTCGCCGACTCCACGTCGACGCTGTGGGTCCGCGACGTCCCGCCGCGCCCTCTCGACTTCGCCTCGCTCACCGCGATGTGCGACATCTTCTACCCCCGCGCCTTCCTTCGTCTGGGTCGGGTGCTGCCGGCCGGCACGGTCTCGATGACCGTCTACTTCCACGCGGACCCGGAGACCGTTGCCGCGCAATCCGACAACCCCGTACTCGCGACCGCACGCGCGAATCGTTTCGAACAGGGCTTCTTCGACCAGAGCGCACAACTGTGGGGACGCGACGGCGTTCTCCTCGCGACCTCGCACCAGATCGTCTACTTCAAGGCCTGACCCGAGCGACCGCGTTCGGCGCCCGTCCCGGTCACCGGCACACCTGTAGCCTCGGAAACATCTACCCACCGGATTGCGAGGTCCACTGTGACGATGCCGAGACTCCTCCGACGGTCGGGTGTCATCGCCTGCGCCGCAATCGCGTTCACGACCGTGGGCACGGTCGCCTGCGCCGACACGGAGGACACGGCCCCGGCTGCGGACTACGCGTCGTACGTCGCCCTGGGAGACTCGTTCACCTCCGGGCCCGGCATCCCGCCGCAGACCGAAGGTGATCCGTGCGGGCGGTCGGCGAGCAACTACCCCACCCTCGTCGCGACCGATCTCGGTATCGAGGACTTCGTCGACGCGTCGTGCGGTGCCGCCACCTCCCTCGACTTCGCGATGCCGCAGACCACCTTCCGTGGCGCGACGGTGCCACCGCAGTACGACGCGCTGCGCCCCGACACCGAACTCGTCACCGTCGGTATCGGCGGCAACGACATCGGTCTCGTCCAACTGGCGTTGGGGTGCGTCAATCTCTCGGCACCGCCAGAGGGCACGTCGTGCGCGATCACGAACGCACCGGACGGCACCGACCGTGTCGACGCCGCCATCGACGCCTTCGCGCCCGTCTACACCACGGTGATCGACGAGATCCGCCGGCGTCCCCGGAGGCACGCATCGTGCTCGTCGGCTACCCCACCGGGATCCGCGACGGCGGATGCTTCCCCGAACAGCGGATGTGGCCCGAGGACGCGACCTATCTGCAGGCGAAGATCGACCGGTTGAACACCGTCATGCGTGAACAGGCCGAGGCCGCGGAGGCGGACTACGTCGACCTGCGTGAGTCGAGCCGCGACCACGACGCGTGCGCCGATCCGGAGACCCGGTGGATGGCCGGTCTGCAGCCGACCGCCGGATCGATCCCGCTGCATCCGAACGCGGCCGGGCACCGCAACGCCGCCGACCAGGTGCTGGCCACGATCACCGACTGAGCGGGTTCACACCGTCTCGGACGTCTCGGGAGCCGCACGGCGAGCAACGCCACCAAGCCCGCGCCGAGCACGATCAGCAATCCCACGATGCCTGCCCGGTCGGTGCCGAACCACCACGCGAAGAACCCGAACAGCGTCGGTGCCAGGAACGACACCGCGCGTCCCGTCGTCGCGTAGAGACCGAACATCTGCCTTCCCGGCCCGGTGGAGTGAGTCGCGCCAGGAAGGTGCGCGCCGACGACTGGGCGGGGCCGACGAACAGGCACAGCACCAGACCGAAGATCCAGAACATCGTCGGACCCGAGACCACGAGCAGGACGATGCCGGTCGCGATCATGGCGACAAGTGAACCCACGATGACCGCCTTGGGTCCGACCCGGTCGTCGACGCGTCCGGCCACCAGTGCGCCCACCGCGGACACGACGTTCGCGGCGACACCGAAGATCAGCACGTCGCCCGCTCCGATCCCGTAGACCGTGACGGCGAGGACCGCGCCGAAGGTGAAGACACCGGCGAGGCCGTCCCGGAACAACGCCGACGCCCCGAGATACCAGATGGTGCGACGATCCGCCCGCCACAACTCCGTCAGGTCGCGCCACAGCACGCGATAGGACTCGACCAAACCGGCGCGGCGGGCGACGTCGCCACGCGCGACCGGTTTCTCCGGGACGGCGAGGAGCACGGGCACGGCGAACACCGCGAACCACACGGCCGCGAACAGCGCGACGAGCCGGATGTTGGTGCCGTCCTCGGTGGGCACCCCGAGGAAGCCGCGGGTGTCGCCGTCGCCGGCGATGAACCCGGTGTAGCACAGCAGCAGGAGCACGATGCCACCGAAATAGCCCATCGCCCAACCGAAACCCGACACCCGTCCGATGTCGTCCGGCGTCGACACCTGACGCAACATCGAGTTGTAGGCACCTGCGCGAGCTCGGCCATCACGGACGCCACACCGAGCAGGACCAGACCGAGCCACAGATAGTGGTAGTCGTCGCGCACGAAGTACATCGCCGCCATCGCCGCGACGGTGACCGCGGTGAGGATGCCCAGCGACCACTTCCGCCGCCCGGCGGCGTCGTACCGCTGACCCGACACCGGCGCGGTCACAGCGATGACGAACCCGGCGATACCGAGCGACCATCCGAGCCAGGTGCTCGCCGAGATCCCGCCCGGCAGGTCGTCGCCGACCGCGTCGGTGAGATAGACGGAGAACACGAACGTCAGGATCACGGCGTTGAACGCCGCGGAACCCCAGTCCCACAGACCCCACGAGACGACCTGACGACGTGTCGCGGCCTCCCCGGCCCCGCTCGCCGTGTCCGTGAACGCATTCATGCCCCGGAGCCTAGGCTTCCGGAGCTACCGTGGCACCGAACGACTCCGTCGCGTGGCACCGAACGACTCCGTCGCGTGGCACCGAACGACTCGGCCGCACGACCGGAAGGCGGGCCCGGTCGCCGCTCCTGTGCCTGCCGCTACGCTGACCCACTGTGACTCTGCCGAATCCCCATCCCGATGCCCGTGCCGTCGTCACCGGAGCGTCCTCCGGCATCGGCGAGGCCCTCGCAACCGAACTCGCCGCCCGCGGCCACTCACTGATCCTGGTCGCCCGTCGCGGAGAGGTGATGGAGCCCTCGCCGAGATCCTGCGCGAGAAGCACGGCGTGACCGTCGAGGTGCGCGCGTGCGATCTGTCCGACCGCGACGCACGGACACCGCTCGTCGACGAACTCGGACGTCGGCGCATCAGCATCCTGTGCAACAACGCCGGTATCGCCACCTTCGGTGCGGTCGCCGAACTCGACGCGGCCTACGAGCGGGCACAGGTCGAGCTCAACGCCGTCGCCGTGCACGACCTCACCCTCGCGGTGCTGCCGCAGATGGTCGAGCGGAACTCCGGCGCCATCCTCATGGTGGGTTCGGCCGCCGGCAACATGCCGATCCCGAACAACGCCACCTACGCCGCGACGAAGGCGTTCGTCAACACCTTCTCCGAGTCGCTGCGCGGCGAACTCAAGGGCACCGGCGTGCACGTCACGCTGCTCGCCCCCGGCCCGGTCCGCACCGAGGAACCCGACCCGGCCGAGGCGTCGATCGTCGACAAGCTGGTTCCGGACTTCCTGTGGATCTCGAGCGAGCACACCGCGAAGGTCTCGCTCGACGCGCTCGCCGCGAACCGGATGCGCATCGTGCCCGGCGTGATCAGCAAGGCCATGTCGGCCGCCGGTCAGTTCTCGCCGCGGTCGATCTCGGCCCCGATCGCCGGCGCCTTCTACAAGAAGCTCGGCGGCAACTGACGGGCCACCGCCTGCTGAAGCAGTCCTTCACCGCCGTCGGCGGCGTCCCGTGCCGAAGAGGCTCCGGCCGATCTCCCGACCGGCCGCGGACGCCGCCGACCGGATGAAACTGCGCACCGCCGCACTGCCGAGCACCTGCTCCACGACCGACACCCCGGCGTCGTCCGGCGCCTGCAGCGGCACGTCCGGGACGGGTTCGACGTCGGTCGCCTCGACCACCGACGCGGTGAGCTTCTCGTAGGCCGATTCACGATCGATGGTGCGGCCGTACTTCCCGTAGAGGGGGTTCGCCTGCGCCGACGCACGCATCGCGCTCTCCCCCACCGTGCCCATCAGCGAATGCGGCGGTCGCAGGCGCGTCCAGGCCACGGGCGTGGGCGCACCCAGCTCGGACAGGACCGTCACGATCGCCTCACCGGTCCCCAGGCCGGTCAGAGCGTCGGCGAGGTCGTAGGCGTCGGTCTTCGGGAAGGTGCGCACGACCTCCGCGAGCGCGGCCTCGTCCTCGGGCGTGAAGGCGCGCAGCGCGTGCTGGATCCGCGCTCCGACCTGCGACAGCACACTCCGCGGGATGTCGGTGGGCGACCGCGTGCAGAAGACCACGCCGACGCCCTTGGACCGGATGAGTTTCACGGTCTGTTCGATCTGCTGCAGGAACGCCTTCGACGCATCGGTGAAGAGCAGATGCGCCTCGTCGAAGAAGAACACGAGCCGCGGCGTGTCGACGTCGCCGACCTCCGGAAGCGACTGGAACAGGTCGGCGAGCAACCACATCAGGAACGTCAAGAACAGGGCGGGGCGGGTGGCCTCGTCGCCGAACTCGAACAGGTTGATCGTGCCCTGACCGTCGATCACCCGCAGCAGGTCCTCGACCTCCAGTTCGGGTTCGCCGAAGAATCCGTCACCGCCCGCGTTCTCGAGGTCGACGACCGCACGGAGGATGACGCCCGCGGTCGCCGGCGACACGGCGCCGCGCCCTTCGTCGCTCGCCAGGTGCCGGATCACCTGCCGCAGGTCGGCGAGATCGAGCAGCGGCAGGCCGTTGCGGTCGGCCCAGTGGAAGATCAGCGAGGGTGGATTCCTGAGTAGCGTTGAGCCCCAGGACCTTCGAGAGCAGGAGCGGCCCGAACGAGGTGACGGTGACGCGGACGGGGATACCGACCCCGTCGGTGCCGAGCGAGTAGAAGGCCACGGGATGTCCTGTGGCGTCCAGTCCTCGTCGCCGGTGTCGGCCGCACGGGTGATCACCGCATCGTCCGGCTCACCGGCGGCCGACAGACCCGACAGGTCGGACTTCATGTCGGCCATCACCACCGGAACCCCCGCCGCCGACAGCTGTTCCGCCATGACCTGCAGCGTCTTGGTCTTGCCCGTGCCGGTCGCACCGGCGACCAGCACGTGACGATCGAGTGTGGCGAGCGGGATACGCACCGGCGCCTCGGGATCGGCGACGCCGTCGAGCACGACGGCGCCCAGTTCCAGCGCCTCGCCGATCACCTCGTACCCGCCGCGATGGTCGCGGCAGTGTTCTCCGGCTTGTCGGTCATGCTCGCCCCCTCCGGCCTCGACCTCGCCCACCGCGACGGTACCGGGCCGTCGAACCCACGGAAGGACCATTTCTATCGGGCGCCAGAATTGTCGCATTACAGTGATTCCGATCACAACAGCGGCGACGAGGTTTGCCGCTTCGCGAACCGTGCTGACCTGCAATTTCTCCGAGAGAATCCTCGTCGTCGACGACGCGAGGATCGTTCGCAAAAACAACGACGTGTGCTAGCAACGAACTACGCGACATATTCGACGAACACAGGAGAAACACATTGACGCCCAAGATCGCCATTCTCGGAGCAGGTCCCAGTGGACTCGCGCAGCTGCGCGCTTTCGAAGCAGCCCGAAAGGCCGGTCTGGAGCAGATCCCCGACATCGTCTGCTACGAGAAGCAGCCCGACTGGGGAGGAATGTGGAACTACACCTGGCGTACGGGACTCGACGAGAACGGTGAGCCCGTCCACGGGAGCATGTACCGCTACCTGTGGTCCAACGGCCCGAAGGAATGCCTCGAATTCGCCGACTACTCCTTCGAGGAGCATTTCGGACGTCCCATCCCGTCGTACCCGCCGCGGGCCGTCCTGCTCGACTACATCATGGGTCGCGTCGAGAAGAGCGACGTGCGCAAGTACATCCGGTTCAACACCGCTGTGCGGTGGGTCGAGTGGTCCGACGAGACACAGAAGTTCACCGTGACGGTGATGAACCACGACCGGGGCGCGCTGGAATCCGACGAGTTCGACTACGTCGTCGTCGCCACCGGACACTTCTCCACCCCGCACGTTCCCCACTTCGACGGCCTCGACCGGTTCCCGGGACGCGTGCTGCACGCCCACGACTTCCGCGACGCCCGCGAGTTCGCCGGCAAGCGACTGCTGCTCGTCGGCAGCAGCTACTCGGCCGAGGACATCGGAACGCAGTGCATCAAGTACGGCGCCGAGCAGGTCACCTTCAGCTACCGCAGCGCACCGATGGGTCACGACTGGCCCGAGCAGTTCTCCGAGGTGCCGTTGCTCACCCACGTCGACGGCAAGGTCGCCCACTTCCGTGACGGCAGCACCCGCGAGGTCGACGCCATCGTGCTGTGCACGGGGTACAAGCACCACTACCCGTTCCTGCCCGACGAACTCGCACTGCGCACCGGCAACCGGCTCTACCCGCGCGACATCTACAAGGGCATCTTCTTCCAGCGCAACCCGAAGCTGATGTACCTCGGCGCGCAGGACCAGTACTTCACGTTCAACATGTTCGACGCGCAGGCCTGGTACGCACGCGACTTCATGCTCGGCCGCGTCGCCCTGCCCGACTTCGACGCCCGCGAGCAGGACATCGATCATTGGCGGGCTCGCGAGGAGAAGCTGTCGTCGCCGGTGGAGGACATCGACTTCCAGGCCGCCTACATTCGCGATCTCGTCGACCGCACCGACTACCCCGAGTTCCACGTCGAACGCCAGGGCGAGGTGTTCAAGCAGTGGAAGCAGGACAAGAAGCGCGACATCATGGGCTACCGCAACAACAGCTATGCCTCGACGCTGACCGGCACCGTCGCTCCGCCGTTGCCGGCGCCGTGGATGGAGATCGTCGACGACTCCCCCGAGTCCTTCCTGAGCCACGACTTCACAGCCCCTGAAGTGACCGCCGAGGGGCGCTTCACCGCCCCTGACGTGACCCCGGAGGGCGGTTCACCGCCCCGGACGTGACCTCGGAGGGCCGAACCCTCGAGCGGCAGCACACTCCGGCGGCACGTCGTCCCGCCCGCCCGGCCGCGCCGCGCACCGTCGCCGTGAAGGCGTGACGGTGCACATTTCGTCCCGGACCGTCGACGCCGCGCCTCGTGGGTGCGGCGTCGATGGATAGTCTGTCTGTCGTGCAGGACAAACTCGTATGGATCGACTGTGAGATGACAGGGCTGCGTCTCGGCAGCGACAAACTGATCGAGATCGCGGCTCTGGTCACCGACAGTGATCTCAACGTGCTCGGCGAGGGCGTGGACATCGTGATCCACGCCGATGACGACGCCCTCGCCGACATGCCGGAGGTCGTGCAGCAGATGCACGAGCGGTCCGGCCTCACCGAAGAGGTGCGCCGCTCGACGGTGAGCCTCGCCGAAGCAGAGAAACAGGTCCTCGCGTACATCCGCGAGCACGTCACCGAGGCGGGCACGGCGCCGCTGGCCGGCAACTCCATCGCGACCGACCGCGCGTTCATCACCCGCGACATGCCCGAGCTCGACAACTACCTGCACTACCGCATGGTGGACGTCAGCTCGATCAAGGAGCTGTGCCGGCGCTGGTATCCGCGCATCTACTTCGGTCAGCCGGAGAAGGGGCTGTCGCACCGGGCGCTCGCGGACATCAAGGAGTCGATCCGCGAACTGCGCTACTACCGGCGCACGGCCTTCGTGGCGCCTCCCGGCCCCACTCCCGCCGATCTCGCGGCCGTCGTGAAGGACCTGGGACCGGCCTGACCAGCCGATTCGTCTTTTTCGTCTTCGTCAGGCTAGTATCTGTACCGCAGGCGCAAGCGACCGAGAGGTTGCCGGCGAATGCGATGGTGAGTGTAGTTCAGTTGGTAGAGCACCAGGTTGTGATCCTGCTGTCGCGGGTTCGAGTCCCGTCACTCACCCCGAAGAGAACCCCCGATCGGATTTCCGATCGGGGGTTTTCTCGTTCCCGGAGAATCCTCACGCACGGCGGTTCCTCACGCACAGCGGCTCCTCGCGCGCCGAACCGGGGTTCGCCGCCGCTGCAGCGCGCGCAAGGCCCGGTTCGGTGCGCGAGGCCGGCCTCCTGTTCGACGAGCGGCGTCACGAAGGCGTCGACGTCGGCCCGGGAGCGCTCCACCGTCGTGTAGTGCCCGGCCATGTAGACGCGGTAGTCGACGTCCGCCCCTGCGGCCTTCATCTCGGCGGCGAGCGCCGCGGACAGCGGCAACGGGACCATCACGTCGTGGATGCCGTGCGCGAGGAAGACCGGCCGGTCGTAGCCGTCCGCCGGCGCGGCGAGATAGTCGGCCAGCAGCGCCGGCATCGGGCCCTCGGCCAGCGGGCGCACGAGCAGCTCCCCGACCGGGATGTCGCGCACCGATTCCTCGAGATCGTCGTAGCAGAGCTCTTCGGCCCGATCGACGACCTCACGGCCGATCGAGGTCAGGTAGCCCTCGACGTCGGCCTCGGGGTAGGCGTCGCGCAGCCCGGCGAAGATGTACCCGCTGAAGCTGACCAGGCCCCACAGGCCCGGATCGGGGAAGCCCGGGACACCGATCGTGAAGGCCCGCTCGAGGTTCGCCGGGGCGCCGTGGCGACCGTTCCGCGGAAGTCGAGTTCGGGAGCGCGGGAGGTCGCGATCGCGGCGGTGTGCGCGGCCGCGTGCCCTCCTGAGACTGCCCAAGGCACACG
>LATQ01000466.1 GCA_001017865.1 Rhodococcus sp. IITR03 | reverse complement strand
GGTGCCGTCGACGCGTAACCGGTGCGACCGTCGCGCACCGTCTCCGGGCACCGCCCGACCGGCCGGCCACGACGGGCACCCGGTCGCGACGCTCGAGGTACACGATGCCCAAGCCCTCGACGTCGAGACCGCCGCCGCGGGTCCGGCACGGCATCCGCGACACGTCGGCGATGGTGTGGTGCGCGGCGAGCTCGGCCGAGGGCACGGTGCCGGTGAACACGACGTGCTCCTCGACCTCCGTGCGGCGCGCGAGCTCCCGCAGACGCGACTCGTACGGTCCACCGCCGACGATCACGAGGACGGCACCGTCGATCCGCTTCCGGATCGCGGGCAGCGCGCGGATGAGCACGTCCTGTCCCTTGCGCGGCACCAGGCGCGACAGGCACAGCACGGTGGGCCGGTCGCCGAGACCGTAGCGTGCCCGCAGTTCGGCGCGTGCCGCCGGATCGGGCCGGAAGACGTCGGTGTCCACCCCGGACGGCAGGTGTTCGAGACCCGCTTCGGGGCCGAATGCCGAGGCGAACCGCCCCCTCGTGTAGCGACTGACGTAGGTGACGGTGTCGGTGTGCTCGCCGATCTGCCGCAGCGCCTGCCGGGCGGCGGGAAGCATCGACATCCCACCTCGTGGCCGTGGGTGCTGGCGACGATGCGATGGGCGCCGGCGCGGCGCAGCACGGGCGCCAGCAGAGCCAACGGCGCAGCCGCTCCGAACCAGACTGTGTCGCAGTCGTGTTCGGTGAGCAGCCGAGTGGCCCGTCGCGCGACGTCGGGGGTCGGCAGCATCAGCGTCGTGGGATGACGGACGACCTCGAAGGGGACCCGCGCGTCGAACTTCACGTGACTGTCGCCGCGCCACCGCGGCGCGTAGACGACCAGGTCGTCGGACGGCAGCTGATTCGCGAAGGCGTGCAGATAGGACTGGATGCCCCCGGGTCGGGGCGGGAAATCGTTCGTCACCAGCAAGGTCCGCGACATGGGACCACCGTAGAAGCAGCGCGACGGGAAGGCGTCGACGGGTCCCGGGCTCCGGACGGTGCCGATGGGCCCCGGTCCGGACCGTCCCGGTCAGCGGATGTCGCGGATGCGCTCCCCGAGCCAGCGGCTCCAACCGTCCACGAAGCCGGCGGTGTCGACGCCGAGCAGGTCGGTGAGCACGTCGTCGAGCCGCTCGTCGGTGACGGGACCCGCGGCGAGGGCGCGGTAGAGGGAGACGAGCCTGTCGTGTCCGAACTCGTCCGCGGTGTACGCGGCGATCGACCAGGAGCTCTCGTAGGCGAGCGCCGACCGGTCGCCGGTGAAGTCGCCGTCGGCGGGCAGCGACGTCGGTGCACCCGACGCCCGTACCTGCCGGGTCAGCGTCGGCGCGATCCGCTGCACGTCGAGTGGCCCTGTCTCGAGACCTCTGCGGCCGTGGCGGTTGCGCGTAGTCGGCGAAGCCCTCGAGGACCCACATCGGTGAGCCGTCCACGGTGCCGGCGCGTGCGGCGACGTGCACCGTCTCGTGCGCGAGCACGATCCGGCGGGAGGTGTCGTCGAGCCGGTCGCTCGCGGCCGGGTTGAAGACGATGCGCTGCCCGGTGGCGATCCCGCGCTCGTGATCGACATCGTCGGAGACCGCGACGGCCGCGATGTCGTCGCCGTCGTGCCGGGGTCCGACGAGGTGCGAGAACTCCTCGCGTGTGGACGTCACGACCACCAGTGCGCGTCGCGGCCAGGAATCGCCCCACAGGTCGTCGACGGCCTCGACCACCGACGGCAGGTCGCCGGCCAGGTCGTCGACGAAGGCGGCGTTGTCCGGGTGTCCGATCACGAGCGAGCGACCACCCTCGGTCTGCGCGGTCGCGAGGTGGAGGCTGCCGTGGTCCCAGGGTCCTCGCCAGGTGACGGTCTGCGCCCCGGCGAGATCGGGTGCGTCGTCGGCGATCCGCCAGCCCTGCGGCCGGTGCACGAACAGCACGGTCACCGGCCGTCGTGGGTACGTCGTCGATTCCGTCCACGGCGTACCGCAGGTGGACGCGGTGCGCCCGTACCTCGTCGGCCGCGAACCGGGCGATCGTCTCGGGCGGCAGCGGCAGCGCGGGTTCGGAGGCGAGTTCGTAGCCGAGATCGGCGAGGGGAACGACGGCGATCGCTGCGATCCGCTCCCGTTCGGCGTCGAGGAGTTCCGGGGACGCGTCGTCGATCAACTCCGCGAGCGATCCGTCGTCGCCGGTCCGGACCGCATGCGCCCAGTCGTCGAGCACGACCTGCAGTTCGGCCCGTACCCGGCTGTCGGCGTCGTCGGTGTCCACCGGGTCGACGGCCAGTAGCAGTCCTGCCGTGACCAGCGCGACCACGAGTCCGGCCAGGCCGAGACGTTCCCACTTGCGGGTACCGGCGGTGAAGGGCGATCGCGCGGGCACCGCGTCAGTCTAGGTCGGCGTCCGAAGGCGGTCCCGTACGCCCTCGTCCACCGGCGGCGATCCCGCCTCTACCCGGTCAGTACCGCCGGGCGCTGTGGAACGGGAAGCGATCGATCGACTGCACCTTCACCGGCACACCGAAGGTCGAGGCGTGCACCATGTTGCCGTCGCCGACGTACATTCCGACGTGGGAGGCGTCGTCGTAGAAGATCACGAGGTCGCCGGGCTGCAGATTGTCGCGGGAGACGGGGATGCCGCCCTGCGCCTGGGCCTGACTCGACCGGGGCAGCGACTTGCCGACCTGCTGGTACGCCCACACCATCAGTCCCGAGCAGTCGAACTGGTCGGGGCCGGTCGCGCCCCACACGTACGGCGAGCGATCCGCGACAGGGCGGCCCGGAGCGCGGCACCGTTGCTGCCGGGGACGAGGTGCTGCAGGATCTTCTCGCGTCGAGGCCGGAGGGAAGGGGGTGCCGGCGAGTTCGGCCTTCTCCGCGTCGCTCAACGCCTCGAAGGCGTTCAGGACCCCTTCGATCTGTTCCTCGAGTTCGGCCTGTCGCCGCTGGAGTTCGTCGCGGAGGGTCTGGGCCTGCTCGGCGGCGCACGTGCTCGTCGGCGCGTGCTGTGCGGCCACGGCCGCCTCGGCCGCAGCGGCGGTGGCCGCCCGGAAGCCTCGACCTCACGCGAGGTCTGCTCGCCCAGGACGTCGAGCAGGACCATCTGGTCGAGCATCTGCTGGGGTGAGTCGCTCACCATCACGGCGAACAGCCGGTTGGTGCGCGCACCGCGGTAGTTGGCCCGCGCGAGCTTGTCGACGGTGGGCTTGAAGCGGGCGATCTCGGCGCGAGCGGCGCCGAGCGCGTCGTCGGCGTGGCCGGC
>LATQ01000464.1 GCA_001017865.1 Rhodococcus sp. IITR03 | reverse complement strand
CGTCGGGGAGGAGCCGGCAACTCGTAGCGGTCGAGTACCTCGAGTCGCACCGAGGTGGAACGGCAGATGCGGGCCACGACGCGTCGGCGTCGAGCCCCCACGTGCGGAGCAGACCGTCGCCGCCGCCGGCCACGATGGTGCCGTCGGGCGCGAAGGTCACCTGCCATCGTCCCGTTCCCATGTCGGTGACCGGGCCACCGATCTCGTGCATGCCATCCGGGTCGGCGACGTCCCACAACCGGACGGTGCCGTCGTCGCTGCCGCTGACCGCGCGGGTGCCGTCCGGCGTGATCGAGACGGAGTAGACGGTGCCGGTATGGCCGCTCAACCGGGTTTCGCGCGCCACGAAGTCTCCGGACTCTGCGCGGTCCCAGACCACCACGTCGTGGTCGTCCCCGCCGGTCACCAGCACGTCGCTCGACCCGCCGAAGGCACGGTGTTCACCCCGGTTGCGTGCCCACCCGAGACGGTCACCCGTGTCGGAGAGCGCGGATCGGTCACGTTCCAGGCATAGATCTCGCTGTCGGCGCTCGTGACCACGAGGCTTCGGCCGTCGGGGCTGACGGCGGCACTGCGCACGAGATTCTTCGGCCCCGTCAGCGGTTCGCCCCACGGCACCGGTTCGGCGGGATCCGCGATGTCCCACAACTGCACCGAGAAGTCGTCGGCGCCGGTCACGAGGGTCGTTCCGTCGGGTCCGAACGCCAGCGCGGAGGTGAACCTCGTGTCGAGCGGCACCGGCTCGCCGAACGGCTTCGGTGTCGCCGGATCGCGCACGTCCCACAGTTGCACGCTGCCCCCGGAGGTCGGTGCCGTGGCCAGGATCGTGCCCGAGAGCGAGAGCGCGCACACGTACGCACCGCCGAGCGGGCGCGGCAACGCGATCCCCCGCGCGGTTCCAGTCGCCGCCCTGACCGACGCGCCAGAGCGTGACATCCGGTCCATAGCTGCCGGTCGCGACGAGGTCTCCGGCACGATCGATCGCCGGCCTGGTCAGCGCTCCGTCAGCGACCGCCATCCGGGTCTGCGGCATCGTCCACACCCGGACGTTGGAATCCTGTCCGCCGGTGACGACGGTGGTGCCGGTCGGGCTCACCGCGAGCGTGGGCACGCCACCCCCGTGCCCGGTCAGTGGCGGGCCGATCTCGTCGAGGGTCCGTGTCGAGGGGTCGAGGTCCCACAGTTTCGCGGTGCCGTCCCAGGACGCGCTCGCCAGTGTGCGTCCGTCGGGGAGGAACGCGATGTTCCAGACGCCGCCGGTGTGGGCGTTCACGGGTACCCCCAGCGGGCGGGCCGCGCGCGGATCGGTGGTGTCGAACAGGTGCAGTACACCGTCGTCGCTGCTCGCCGCGAGGATCGTGCCGTCGCCGTTGAAGCTCACCGAATGCGCGACGTCGCCGAAACCGGTGAGCGGCTCACCGAGCGGCACCGGCCGCGACGGCGTGCTCACGTCCCACAGTCGGACGGTGCGGTCGTCGCTGGACGTGGCGAGAACCTGGCCTCCGGGACGGAAGGCCACCGTCCGCACACCACCGTCGTGGTCGTCGATCAAGGTGACGGGGAACCGGCCCGATCCGGGATCCGAGGTGTCGACGAGCGCGACGTGCCCGTCGTCGTAGGGCACGGCGAGCACCCGGCCGTTGGGCGAGTACCGCACGTTGTGCACGGCGCCGCCGGCGTAGACCTGCCGGTCGAGTACCACGCGCGGCGCGGCACGATCGGACGCGTCGTAGATCCACACACCGCCGTCACCTGCTCCGATCGCGAGGAAACGGCCGTCGGGGCTGAACGAGACCGACGCCATGTACTTCGACGACAATTGCAACGGCTCGCCCACCGCGACCGGTTCGTCGCCGTCCAGCGCCCACAGGCGGACGGTGCCGTCGTCGCTCGCCGAGGCGAGGGTGGATCCGTCGGGTGAGACGACGACGCCGTAGACCGGCCCGGTGTGTCCGCTCAGCGTGTAGGCGAGGGGCACCGCCTGGCTGGCGATGAGCCTCGAGTACGCGACCGGGTTGTCGGGCTGGAGTTCGGCCGCGACGAGCGCCAGATTCGCCGAGGTGGTGGGGTCCTCGTCGCGCAGGGAGTCGGACAGCGCGACGATCTGCTGGAACTGCGCGGTGCTCCGTGCCGTCTCGGCCCGTCCCTTCGCGTCCCAGGCCAGACCGGTCATGACGAACGCGATGATCGTGGACAGCGCCATCGCGGCGATGCCGACGCGCCGGGTCCGTGTCTCGCGGGCGATCTGCCGGCGGGAGGCGTCGAGGAAGGCCACGGCGGTCGGGCTGAGCGCGACCGTCCGCGCGATCTCGGGGGTGCCCGCCGTGGCAAGCTGTGGATTCTGCTCGGTCACGACATCCATGCGTCCGCGCTGGTAGAGCAGTTCCCGGTTGCGTCCGGAGGCGAGCCAGGTCGATGCGTCGGCCTCGATCTGCTGTCGCAGGGCAGCGCCGGCGCGGTCCTGTTGGATCCACGACTTGAGTCGGGGCCACGCGTCGATCACCGCGTCGTGGATGAGTTCGACGTAGTCGGCGTCGACGACGAGCACACGTGCCGACACGAAATGGTCGAGGACGCGCTTCGACGCGTCGCGATCCTCGCCGCCCACTGCGAGAAGTTCGTTCAGCGACCGGGCGATCTTGACGTCCGTGCCGGTCGTGGTGACGTACACCAGGTGGACGAGCATCGAGCGGGCACGGGCCCGGTCGGCATCGTCGGCAAGCCTCTCCCATGCCCGTTCGGCGCCGGCGGCGACGGATCCACGGACCCCGCCGGTCGCGCGGTAGGCGGCGACGGTGAGCGTGCCCCCGCTGCGCTTGTCCCACAGCGAGTCGAGCAGGTGGGAGAGCAGGGGAAGCTCGGTGCCACTGATCTCACCGTCGGCCAGACCCGTGAGGTCGTGGAGGATGAGGTCGACGAGGCCGGGTTCGAGGCGGACCCCCACGAGCTTGGCGGGAGCGGTGATGACCTCGACGAGATCGTCGCGGTCGAGGGGCTGGACGGTCTTGGTCCGCCGCTCGAGGGCCCGCGCGAGCACCGGGGTGGCCACTGCCTGGTCGTAGAAGTCCGACCGCATCGTCGCGACGACGAGGGCGGGCGCGTCGCCGTGGGAACAGGTCGACGCCGTCTCGAGCAGGGTGAGGAATGCGGTGCGCAGAGCGACGTCGCTGCACTGGGTGAACAGTTCCTCGATCTGGTCGACGACGATCAGCAGCAGCGACGTCGACGTGCGCGAGGTCGCGGCACGCAGGGCCGCGTGTACGGCGGTGTGGTCGGCGGGGTCGCCGACGTCGGTCCAGCT
>LATQ01000459.1 GCA_001017865.1 Rhodococcus sp. IITR03 | reverse complement strand
TGCTCTTCGGCACCATCGTGTTCGCGACCTACGCCGGCATCTACTTCTGGTTCCCGAAGATCACCGGCAGGATGCTCGACGAACGCCTGGGGCGCTGGCACTTCTGGCTCACGTTCGTCGGTTTCCACACCACCTTCCTGGTACAGCACTGGCTCGGTAACGAGGGCATGCCCCGTCGCTACGCCGACTACCTACCCTCGGACGGGTTCACGACGCTGAACACCATCTCGACGATCGGGGCCTTCGTCGTGGGCGCGTCGACGCTGCCGTTCGTGTGGAACGTCTTCACCAGCTACCGCTACGGCCAGGTCGTCACGGTCGACGACCCGTGGGGTAACGGCAACTCGCTCGAGTGGGCAACGACCTGCCCGCCCCCGCGGCACAACTTTACCGAGCTGCCGCGGATCCGCTCGGAGCGTCCCGCTTTCGAGCTGCACTACCCGCACATGATCGAGCGGATGCGGACCGAATCACATGTCTTTCCGCTCGGCATCGGACGCGAATCACATCTCGCCGAGGACACCGCCCACCGCGGTGGGCACCCGGGTCCTTCGAACAGCGCCGCCTCGTCGACAAGTTCGTCGAGCGCAGAGAGAAGATCGCGGTGAGGTGCTACGACACGGTGGTGATCGGAGCCGGACCGAACGGCCTTGTCGCCGCCAACCTGCTCGCCGATGCGGGATGGAATGTGCTGGTGGCCGAGGCGACTGCAGAACCCGGCGGTGCAGTGCGCAGCGCACAGATCACCGCCGAGGGATTCGACACGGACCTGTGCAGCGCGTTCTATCCGATGGCTGCGGCCTCACCGGTATTCACAGCCCTGGAGCTTCACCGATACGATCTACGCTGGCGTCACGCGCGGGATGTGCTGGCACACATCTTTCCCGACGACGAGGTCGCGGTACTCTCCCGTAACGTCGAGCGAACTGCGGCGTCGGTGGCCCGGTTTGCAGCCGACGATGCGCAGGCCTGGCGCGACGAGCTCGTTCTGTGGCAGCGCATCGGCGAACCTCTGCTCGAGGTCCTGCTGAGCCCGTGTCCTCCGGTCCGCGGAACAGCGTCGTTGCTGCGCAGGGTCACCGCACCTGAGACCATCCGGCTGCTCCGGCGGTTCCTGTTGCCGGCCCGGCGGTTCGGACGGGAGACCTTCTCCGGCGACGGGGCGCGAATGCTGTTGGCGGGCAATGCCGTCCATAGCGATCTCGGGCCCGACGACGCCGGGGGCGCTCTGTTCGGGTGGCTGCTGACCATGCTGGGACAAGCGGTCGGTTTTCCCGTGCCCGAGGGCGGGGCGGTACGTATCACCGAAGCACTGGTCCGTCGGTTCACCGACCGCGGCGGCACCGTCGAATGCGGTCGGGAGATCACCGGCATCCTCGTGCGGGACGGCCGAGGAGTCGGGGTCCGTGACGCCCACGGCGAACAGATCCGGGTCACTCGCGCCGTACTCGCCGATGTCCCCGCTCCGACGCTCTATCGTCGTCTCATCGGTGAGGAGCATCTGCCTGCCCGACTGATTCACGACCTGCAGCATTTCGAGTGGGACGACGGCACCGTGAAGGTCGATTGGGCACTGTCGGGCCCGATCCCCTGGTCGAACCCGATCGCCTCCGGAGCAGGCACCGTTCATCTCGGCGTCGACATGAACGGGCTGGCGGTCTACCACACGCAACTGCGCAACGGCGTACTGCCGGAGCGACCGTTCGTCTTGATGGGCAGATGAGCACCACCGATCCGTCACGTTCGCCACCGGGCACCGAAGCCGTATGGGCGTACACCCACGTCCCCCGGGACCTCGAATGGACCGCCGCGCGGCGCGAACGCTTCGCCGACCGGATCCAGGCCGTCGTCGAACGACACGCACCGGGATTCACCGGCCTTATCCTCGGTCGCGCCATCCAAAGCCCGATCGAGCTCGAGCAACACAATGCCGCTCTCGTCGGCGGAGCCATCAACCAGGCACCACCGCCCTGCATCAGCAGCTGATCTTCCGACCCACCCCCGGCCTGGGACGGGCCGACACCCCGTCGACCGGGTGTTCCTGGCTGGTGCCTCGGCGCATCCCGGCGGCGCGGTCCACGGCGCGCCCGGCGCAAACGCTGCCCGAGCCGCACTCGCTCGCGAGGGCACATGGGGTGGGGTCTACCGCACAGCGATACAAGCGCTTCAGCAGACGTTGATGCGATGAACACCCACTCCGTGCCCGTCGACCACCCCATGGAGGGCGCAGTGGACGGTTCACGTCATGGCGATCGGGCACCCCGACCACGAGAGATCTCTGCGACGAACAGCAATTTCTGTAAAGCTATCGTCGCCAGTCAGCGGAGATGGCACATGGCTCACGCGGTTTGGCCGCCGCCCCGGATCAGCGGCAGATCAAGATGCACGCAATGCGATGCACGCAATGCAACGCACGCGTTGCATTGCGTGCACTTCGGCGGCACCTCTGCCGATAGGGCCTCGTTATGTCAACTATTAGGTTGGTTATTCACGCGGGCTGCGAATGCAACCGCCTGCGATCAGGCACCCTTCACCCACTCACACGCGCTCCGCCTGCCCGCACCACAGCCCCTTGGTCGCCGGATCCGCGTAGTCCTGGACGGACGCCTGCCGGCCTTGCAGAGTGGCGGCGTGCGCCTCGTCAAGGATCGACACCTGGTGTCGACCACCGAATGATTCGGGTGGCAACGCGCCGGCCGTGGACGAATCCGCCCACGCGATACTCGCCGAGGCAGGTCGGCGACAGTCGCCTCCGCGGCCGTATACCGCCTTCTCGACATACCGCCTTCTCGACGCGAATGTGATGGATAATCTCGCTTATCCATGATAATTCGCTGCCAGAGAACCATGTAGGCATGGCGCAGACCCGTTAGCGTCGTCCTGCCGCCAGGAGCACCCCGCAATTGAAATGGCGTCGAGCAGACGGTGGCGCTCCAGGTGCTCGCCCGGCGCAGTCACCTCGCCGCCAAGGACCTCGCCGACCTGTGCACCTTTGCCGAGCACCTAGTTACTTCCGTGAAGTAATGCTGACCTCGACGATAGTCGGGTAGTTGTCTCGAAGTGAGGAGATGCTGCCGAACAGGTCGGTCTGCAATGATCTATAGCGACAGGCAGGACCTGACGTTCGCCACTATGCCTCGGTCACAACGCCTTTGCGTATTCTTTCAAGTCAAACCCATGTCGCACCAAGTCGTGTTCCTTCGGTGGCTGAAGCGAGGAAAGTACCTTCCGCGCCGCAATGTGAACTGCGGGCTGGTTGACGGATTCGACTGCGACGAGGACATCATCGCGGAAGCAGAAGGCGGAGAACTTGTCCTGACCCTGTCCATTCGGAACGATTACGTG
>LATQ01000457.1 GCA_001017865.1 Rhodococcus sp. IITR03 | reverse complement strand
GCGATACGGCCCGCACGTGCGCGGTCGACGGCCCGTCCCGCCTCCGCGAGCAGCGCCTGGGCAGCTCGGACGGTGACGGTGGCCTCCCCTGCGATCTGGACGAGCAGCGGATCCTCCACTGCGCGTTCCACATCCGCCTCGAAGTGCGGGCGCGCGCGACCTGCCTGGACGACGGCCTCGGCGAGCGCGCCGGTCGCGATACCCACGTCGATCGCCGAGTGCAGCAGCTGCGTCTGGGCGCCGTAGGTGGTGGGCGCTTCGAAGATCGGCGTGTACGGCACGACCGCCGCGTCGGGGACCTCGATGTCGTCGAGGGTGACGGTGCCGCTGGCGGTGGTGCGCTGGCCCATGCCGTCCCAGTCGTCGACGACCGTGAGTCCGGCGGTCTCGCGCCGGACGAAGGCGACGGCCTTCGGGGTCGACGCGTCGGTCGCGTCCGGATCGTCGGAAAGACTGGCGCGCACCGCGATCCAGTCGGCGAACAACGCACCGGTGCTGTAGAACTTGCGGCCGGTGAGGATGTAGCCGTCCCTCTGCCGGCGCAGCACCGTGCTGTCGATGTTCACCGCACGCGACCCGCGTTCGCTCTGGGCATTGGCGAACAGCGCACCGCCGAGCACCTCGCCGTAGAAGAAGCGCTTCTGCTCGTCGCTGCCCTGGGATCGGATCGCCTCGAGGAAGGTGAAGTGCGAGTGCGGGATCTGGGCGATACTCGGATCCGCCGAGGCGAGGATCCGGAAGATCTCGGCGACCACTTCGTACGGAGCGGCGATGCCGCCGTATTCGGTGGGCACGGTCACCGCGAGCAGTCCGGAGGCCGCGAGCGCGCGGATCTCGTCGCGCGGCAGTTCCCGTTCGGCATCACGACGTGACGCGCCGGCCGCGAACTCGTCGGCGAGCGCGGAGGCGACGCGCAGGGCCTCGTCGGTGTCGGCGAGGCGGGTCGCGGTGCGTGAGGTGGTCATCGCGTCACCTCCGGCGCGAGCGACGCGCTGGTTGTGACGAGCAGGGTACGGGGACAGGGAACAGCCATGATGCATCACGGTAGTCCGCGCCCGACCCGAAGCCGAGAATTGAATTCGGGGTGAGCACAAGTCTGTACGGCGGAGCGTTGCGACCTTCGGTCCCGAGCGTGGCGAACCCCGCCCCGGCAGGTCAGCGGCGCATCGCCCAGACTTTCGGGCCGCCGTCCGGCAGCTCCACGACACCGGTGACGACGAATCCGAGACGTTCGTAGAGCGCGACGTTCGCCTCCGAGGAGGTCTCCAGACAGGCCGCGACCCCCTGCCGTTCGGCCGCGCGAAGTCCTGGTTCGAGGACGGCCCGTCCCAGGCCGCGCCCCTGCGAGGCGGGATCGACGCCCACCGTGGCCAGGAACCACGCGGGCTCGCTCGGCTGCAGCTCCGCGGTGGCCTGCTCGGCCAGTTCGGCGGCGTGGGCACGATCGCCTCGCAGTTCCGTCACCCGATCGGCGACGGACACGAACGCCTCCTCGAGTCCGGTGGAGCCGGGCGTCGTCCAGACGGCCACCGCATCGACGTCATCGGAGACCCACACCTCGCCGCAGCGCATGCCGATCTCGGTGAGGAAGAGCCCCTGCAGGTCGCGGACCCGGGTCTCGTGGTCCCGGCCGTCGACGGTGTAGCGGGTGAACGGATAGTCGCGGAACGCTCGTCCGAGCGTTGCCGTCGCTTTCTCGACATCGTGCACCGTCGCCGGCCGGACCACATGATCGTTCGACACGCCGTGGCACTCTACCGAGCGCCACGGCCGCACTCGGTCAGGAGAAGTCGGGCTCCTCGTCGCGGCTGCGCTTGAGTTCGAAGAAGTGCGGGTAGGACGCGAGGGCGACCACGCCGTCCCACACCTTGCCGGCCTCTTCGCCGCGCGGGATCTTCGACAGGACGGGCCCGAAGAAGGCGATGCCGTTGACATGGATGGTGGGCGTACCGACGTCCTGGCCCACCTTGTCCATGCCGGCGTGGTGGCTCGTGCGCAGAGCCTCGTCGTAGGCGTCGCTGTCGGCGGCCTCGGCCAGCGAGGCATCGAGGTCGAGTTCGGCGAGCGACGCGGCGATCACGTCCGCGAAGTCCTTGTTGCCCTCGTTGTGGATGCGGGTGCCATCGCCGTGTACAGCGGGGAGAGGATGTCGTCGCCGTACTTCTGCGCTGCGGCGATCGCGACGCGCACCGGGCCCCACGCCTTCGTCATCAGCTCGGCGTACTCCTCCGGCAGGTCGCGCCCCTCGTTCAGCACGGCCAGGCTCATGACATGGAAACGCGCGTCGATGTCGCGTACCTTCGTGACCTCGAGGATCCAGCGCGAGGTGATCCAGCACCACGGGCACAACGGATCGAACCAGAAGTCGGCGGTGTCCTTGCCGGTCGTGGACGCGGCAGTCAGGTCGCTCAAGAGATCTCCTCACAAAAATTCGTACGGGCCGGACAACTACGAGCATGTTCAACGCGGTTCCGTCGACGATTCTTCCTGAACCGGGCCGTAGTGCGGGCGGTAGCCGTAACGTCGGAGCCGGGAAGCAGGTCCGGCACGCATCACAGTGGAGGCACCACGATGTCGGGTGAGGAAACGTTTCTGATCGTCGGCGCGGGTCTGGCCGGTGCCAAGCTGGCAGAGGAACTGCGCGCCCGCGACTTTCCCGGGCGCATCCTGCTGATCGGCGCGGAGGAGCACCTGCCTACGAGCGACCGCCGTTGTCGAAGGACTACTTCGCCGGACGCAAGCAACTCGCCGACTTCACGGTGCACGACGGCGACTGGTACCGCGACCACCGCGTCGAACTGCTGCTCGGCACGAAGGTCACCGCGATCGATCCGGCCGCCCACACGGTGACGTTGCCCGACGGGTCGACGTTGCACTACGACAAGCTCGCTCTCGCAACGGGCTCGACGCCCCGCACGGTCCCGATTCCCGGAGCCGACGCCGAACGCGTGTACGTCATGCGCACCGTCGAGGACTCCGATGCGCTGCTCACCGCGATCCAGGGCGAGACCGACCATGCGGGATGGCTGGCCGTCATCGGCGCGGGATGGATCGGCATGGAGATCGCCGCGAACGCCCGCGGCCGGGGCGCGGGGTGGTGATCGCGGAGACCGCGAAGCAACCCCTGCTCGGTGCACTCGGCGAGGAGATGGGCGCGGTGTTCGCCGACCTGCACCGCGCACACGGGGTCGATCTGCGGACGAACACCTCGGTGCGCGAGATCGTCGCCTACGACGGTCGCGCGAGCGGCATCCGGTTCGGCGACGACAGTGTGGTGCCCGCCGACGCCGTGCTGGTCGCGGTCCGGGGCGCGCCCGAATGTCGACCTGGCCCGCGACGCCGGGG
>LATQ01000455.1 GCA_001017865.1 Rhodococcus sp. IITR03 | reverse complement strand
AGGGCGCTCGAGCACCTCCCGCACGCGTCGCGCGCGTGGCTCGGCGTCGGAGTTCTCCTCGCCGCTCGTGATCGGCGTCGCGTACGCGCAGAACGCCGACGTGCAGGCCGGCACCGACAGCACCCGCGCCGAGATCCTCGACTCCCTTCGGGCAGGGGACGAACGCATCGCCGCGCTCACTGCACAACGGGACGAACTCGGTGCCGCGGTCGACGAACGACGCACCGCCCTGTTCTCCGACGGAGGCGACGGCGCGACCATCCTCGACCGACTCCGCGACGCCGAGACCGCAGCCGCAGCAACACCGGTGCGTGGTCCGGGGATCACGGTCACCCTCACCGAACCCGCCGCGCGACCGAACCTGTCGGATGCGGCACGACTCGAGGATCGGCCCACCGCGCTCGTTCTCGACCGCGACCTGCAGTCGGTCGTCAACGCGCTGTGGGCGGCCGGTGCGGAGGCCGTCGAGGTCGGGGGCGTGCGGGTGGGTCCCGGGGTGACCGTCCGGCAGGCCGGGGGAGCGATGCTCGTCGACAACCGGCCCGTATTCTCCCCGTACACGGTCTCGGCGGTGGGATCTCCCTCCCGGCTGCAGACGTCCTTCGTCGTCAGCGACGCTACCTGCGCATCGCGGGGATTCAGCAGCTCTACGGGGTGGGATTCACCCTCGCCGAGGAGGACGATCTCGAGTTTCCGGCCGCCACGGTCCGGAAACTCGGCAGCAGTGGAGAAACGGGGTACAGGTGAAGCGACTCGAACACGGTCACGCGCTCTACGCGGTGCTCGCACTGGCGATCGGGATCGGCGCCGGAATCGTGTTCAGCCACAGGTACCCGATGTCGTGCAGCCCTACCTGCCCATCGCGGTGGTCGCCGCGCTCGACACGGTCTTCGGCGGTCTGCGCGCCTATCTCGACGACATCTTCGACGCGAAGGTGTTCGTGGTGTCGTTCGTCTTCAACGTCCTCGTCGCCGCACTGATCGTGTGGCTCGGCGACCAGCTCGGGGTGGGCACCCAGCTGTCGACCGCAGTCATCGTCGTCCTCGGCATCCGCATCTTCGGAAACGCTGCCGCCCTACGTCGTCGCCTGTTCGGAGCCTGACCGTGACCGAACCGCAACAACCCGGCCCCACGCGCGACACCGGTACCACGCCCGAGACCGGCGCCGCGCGGGCGACGAGACCACCACCGGGTCCGACGCGAGCCGCACCACCCGCTCGCAACGCGTCTTCCTCGTCCTCGCGGCGATTCTCGTCGTCCTGCTCGGCGCCGGCATCGCCACCCAGGTGCGCACGACCGACACCGGCGACGACCTCGACTCGGCGCGCCCTGCGGACCTGCTCGTGCTGCTCGACAACCTCAACCGCCGCGAAGCCGCTCTCCGCCAGGAGATCACCGAACTCGAGCGCACCCTCTCGAGTCTCGAACAGGAAGGCTCGGAAGCGGCACTCGAGGAAGCCCGCACGCGCCTGTACACGCTGTCGGTGCAACTCGGCACCGAACCCGCCACCGGGCCCGGAGTGGTTCTCACCGTCGACGATCCGCGCGAGGGCGTCGGATCGGAGGTGCTGCTCGACATGATCCAGGAGCTGCGCGCGGCGGGTGCCGACACGATGCAGATCGCCGGGGCGAACGGCGAGACCGTGCGCATCGGGGTCGATTCGTGGGTCACCGGACCGGGCGGCGACATCGTCGTCGACGACCGCGGACTCGACGCTCCGTACACCGTCACCGCCATCGGCGACGGACCGACTCTCGCCGCCGCATTGAACATTCCCGGCGGAGTGGTCGACACGGTCGCCCGTGCGGGCGGATCATTGTCCGTGGAACAGTCTCCGCAGGTGGAGGTGTCCGCCTTGCGGGAGATCGAGCCACGCCAATACTCTCAGCCCGGTAACTGAATCCGACGTTCCGGTCGAACGTCGTCTCCGAAAGGACCAGTCTTGACCGATTTCGCGACACCCGAGGATCTGCGGTACACCCCCGAGCACGAGTGGGTGCGCAGGACGGGCGCGACGACCGTGCGCATCGGGATCACCGACTACGCACAGTCCCAACTCGGCGACGTGGTCTTCGTGCAGCTGCCCGAGGCGGGCGCGAGATCGCCGCCGGCGAGTCCTTCGGAGAGGTCGAGTCCACCAAGAGCGTGTCGGACGTGTTCGCGCCGCTGACCGCGAAGGTGACCGCCGTCAACACGGAACTCGACGCGAATCCCGAACTGGTGAACAGCAGCCCGTACGAGGACGGCTGGCTCGTCGACGTGGAGATCGGCAGCGAGAGCGACCTCGACGAGGCGCTCGCGGAGACGCTCGACGCGGAAGGTTACCGCGGGATCACGGAAGGCTGACGGACCCGACAGGTAACGTGACCGCGACTGTCTGCGTCAGTACCCCCGAGCGGGGTACGGTCGGATATGGCGTGTGCCGTGTCGGACCTGAACGGGGCGAACGAATCAGCGACCGTCCGGGATCACCCGGGTGGTCGAACGGATAAGGAGAAACGGTGAGCGAGAACGGCAACGCGGGCTACGAGGAGACTCCTGCAGAGACCACTTCGGTATTTCGCGCCGACTTCCTGAACGAAGTGGAGGGCGCGGGTTCGGCCACCACCGAAGCGCCCGTCTCGGGTGTCGAGGGCCTGCCCGCCGGATCGGCGCTGCTGGTGGTCAAGCGGGGACCCAATGCAGGATCGCGCTTCCTGCTCGACCAGCCCACCACCTCGGCGGGTCGGCATCCCGACAGCGACATCTTCCTCGACGACGTGACCGTCAGCCGTCGGCACGCCGAGTTCCGCCAGGACGAGGGCGAATTCCAGGTCGTCGACGTGGGAAGCCTCAACGGCACCTACGTCAACCGCGAGCCGGTCGACTCCGCCGTTCTCGCGACGGCGACGAGGTGCAGATCGGCAAGTTCCGGCTGGTGTTCCTGACCGGTCCGCGAGGTAACCAGGCGCGGGTAGCTGATGACCGCGGCCCGCCAGCCGCGCCGGCCGGAATGTTCGATGGTCGGTGCTCGACCGCCTGCGTCCGGAATTCCCGGACGTGACGATCTCGAAGATCCGGTTCCTCGAGGCCGAGGGACTGATCAGCCCGGAACGCACCCCCTCGGGCTACCGACGCTTCTCGATCGCCGACTGCGAGCGTCTGCGGTACGTGCTCACCGCGCAGCGCGATCAGTACCTTCCGCTCAAGGTGATCAAGGAGCAGCTCGAGGCGATCGACCGCGGCGCCGCCACGGTGGGATCGGTCGAGACCCGGATCACCCGGCCGCGCCCGCTGGCGGTCGCCCGCGGCGAGGTCTCGCCGGAGGATCTGCGCACCGACCGCGAGATCCGGGTGAGTCGCGACGATCTTGAGCACC
>LATQ01000345.1 GCA_001017865.1 Rhodococcus sp. IITR03 | reverse complement strand
CGGGAGGTGCCTCGACCGGCGCGCCGACACCGTCGACTTCGTCGGCGGGGCTGCTCACCGCGACGGCCTCCCGGCCGCCGCAGCTCGGCTGCTTCGGATTGCACGAGTGGGCGATGGTGTACCGGGCGGGGGTCGAGGGGGTGCGGCATTCGTCGGTGCCGTTGCGGCTCGGCCACACCGGAACCGACACGGTGGTGGAATCAATGCAGCTCCGATGCACCCATTACGATGCGTTCCGGTTCTTCACCCCCGACGCCGTCCCGCGCAACGCCACCGAACTGACCCGCGACCAGCAGGTACGCAGCGAGCAACCCGGCTGCCTGCACGCCGGCATGGACCTGTACAAGTGGGCCTACAAGCTGCTGCCGTTGACGGATTCGGAGCTGACGGTGCGGTGCCTGCGACACGCGTCCGCAGCCCGTGAATTGGATATGCGGGCAAGCCCGTATGATCTCGAGGACTACGGCTACTCGCCCATCAGGATCGAGACTGCCGCCGGACGCGCACAGTACGTCCGCGAGCAGTCGGCGCTCACCCGTCGCGCCGCAGCTCTGAGAGAAGAGCTGGTGAATCGATGTACCGCCCTGCAGGCGCACAGAACCACTGCGCCCGATACTACTGGCGGGTAACATAATCGACGATTCCGTGCGGCCGGGACGTTTCCGGCCGCACAGCAACCGGAAAGAGTGAGGGTGATGACAGAACGCGTGCAGGTCGGCGGACTTCAGATCGCGCAGGTTCTCTACGACTTCGTCAACAACGAGGCCATCCCCGGCAGCGGGCTCGACGCGGACACCTTCTGGCAGGTGCCGACAAGATCGTCCACGACCTCGCCCCCAAGAACCGGGCACTGCTCGCCAAGCGTGACGAACTCCAGGCCCAGATCGACGGCTGGCACCGCGACCGCGCCGGACAGCCCCACGACCCGGCCGCCTACAAGGCCTTCCTCGAAGAGATCGGCTACCTCGTCCCGGCCCCCGAGCCGTTCACCATCGGCACCGAGAACGTCGACTCCGAGATCGCCGAGACCGCCGGCCCGCAGCTCGTCGTGCCCGTCCTCAACGCCCGCTTCGCGCTCAACGCCTCCAACGCGCGCTGGGGATCGCTCTACGACGCGCTCTACGGCACCGACGTCATCCCCGAAGAAGGCGGCGCCGAGAAGGGCACCGGCTACAACAAGGTCCGCGGCGACAAGGTCATCGCCTGGCTCGCGACTTCCTCGACAAGGCCGCACCCCTCGCGCAGGGCTCGCACGCCGACTCCACCGGCTACCGCATCGACGGCACCGAACTGAAGGTCACCCTCGGCGACGGCACCGTCACCGGACTCGCCCAGCCCGACAAGCTCGTCGGCTACCTCGCGACAAGGCCACCCCGTCCTCGGTGCTGCTGCGCAACCACGGCCTGCACATCGACATCCAGATCGACCCGAGTCCCCCATCGGCAGCACCGACGCCGCCGGCGTCAAGGACGTCGTCCTCGAATCCGCCGTCACCACCATCATGGACTTCGAGGACTCCGTCGCCGCCGTCGACGCCGACGACAAGGTCATCGGCTACCGCAACTGGCTCGGCCTCAACCGCGGCGACCTGTCCGAATCCTTCGACAAGGGCGGCAAGACCCTCACCCGCACGCTCAACCCGAACCGCGTCTACACCGCCCTCGACGGCAGCGACCTCGAACTGCACGGCCGCTCCCTGCTGTTCGTCCGCAACGTCGGACACCTCATGACCAACCCCGCCGTCCTCGACCGCGACGGCAACGAGGTCCCCGAAGGCATCCTCGACGCGCTCGTCACCAGCCTGTGCGCCATCCACGGCCTACACATCGACGAGGACCACGGCCCGCTCGCCAACAGCCGCACCGGCTCGATCTACATCGTCAAGCCCAAGCAGCACGGCCCCGAGGAATCCGCCTTCACCACCGAACTGTTCGGCCGCGTCGAAGAGGTCCTCTCCCTGCCCACCAACACCCTCAAGGTCGGCATCATGGACGAGGAACGACGCACCACCGTCAACCTCGCCGCCTGCATCAAGGCTGCCTCCGACCGCGTGGTGTTCATCAACACCGGCTTCCTCGACCGCACCGGCGACGAGATCCACACCTCCATGGAGCCGGCCCCGTCGTCCGCAAGGCCGCGATGAAGCAGCAGCGCTGGATCGCTGCCTACGAGGACTGGAACGTCGACACCGGCCTCGCCTGCGGCCTGCAGGGCAAGGCCCAGATCGGCAAGGGCATGTGGCCATGACCGATCTCATGCGCGACATGGTCGAGCAGAAGATCGGCCAGCCCAAGGCCGGCGCCAACACCGCCTGGGTGCCCTCGCCCACCGGCGCCACCCTGCACGCCACCCACTACCACGAGGTCGACGTCTTCGCCGTCCAGAACGAGCTCAAGGGCACCAGCCGCGCCACCGTCGACGACATCCTCACCATCCCCCTCGCCGAGAACCCGAACTGGTCCGACGAGGAGAAGCGCGAAGAACTCGACAACAACTGCCAGTCCATCCTCGGCTACGTCGTGCGCTGGATCGACGCCGGCGTCGGCTGCTCCAAGGTCCCCGACATCCACGACGTCGCGCTCATGGAGGACCGCGCCACCCTGCGCATCTCCAGCCAGCTCCTCGCCAACTGGATCCGCCACGACGTCGTCACCGCCGACGAGGTCATCGCCTCCCTCGAGCGCATGGCACCCGTCGTCGACCGGCAGAACGAAGGCGACCCCGGCTACCGGCCGCTCGCCCCGAACTTCGACGACAACATCGCCTTCCAGGCCGCCAAGGAACTCATCCTCGAAGGCACCACGCAGCCCAGCGGCTACACCGAGCCGATCCTGCACCGCCGTCGCCGCGAGAACAAGGCCAAGTACGCCTGACCCGCACACCGACACCCCAGGGCCCGATCCACACCGGATCGGGGCCCTGCCCGTCCCCGCACCGCGCGGCGAAGCCAGGTCACATCCCGTCTCTCACTAGACTCGACCATCGGATCGACGAACGAAACGAGGCGGACACGACGTGGGCGGGCGACATCGCGGTAGCGGACGACGAGGAATCAGCACGAGCGTCATCGTGGTCGCCGTAGGCGTAGTACTCGCCCTGCTCGCCGTCCTCGGCTGGTTCCGCCTCCGCGACAACATCGACGACCAGGCCACCGCCGCCGCCGAAACCTGCGTCGAAGGCGACACCGTCCTGCACATCGCTGCCGACCCCTCATCGCTCCCGCCCTCACCGAACTCGCCGACCAGTGGACCGACGGCGGCGTCCGCGTCATCCGCGACCACTGCGTCACCGCCGAGATCACCGCCGTCGACAGCCTCGCCGCCGCCGACACCCTCACCGCCGGCACCTGGGATCCGGCACTCGGCCCGACCGCCTG
>LATQ01000516.1 GCA_001017865.1 Rhodococcus sp. IITR03 | reverse complement strand
ACGTCCGGGCGCCGGTCCCGGGTCAGCGGAACGCGGCGCGCTGCGCGGGGACCGCATCGAGGTCGAGGACGAAGCGCAGCGTCTCCCCCGCACGATGGCCGGGGCCTGGGCGACGATCGCACCATTGGGGCGATCACGCACGACAGGCCGAAGTAGTCGACCGTCACGCCGTTGAGGGTCTCCGGGCCGGCGCGGTTGGCCGCGACGATCCACATCTGCGATTCGAGGGCGCGGGTCTGCAGTTCGGCGAGGAAGAGGTCCTCGCGGGTGCCGAGCGACGAGACGATCGCGAGCATCACCTCGGCGCCGAGAGCACGGGCGACCGCCCAGTTCTCGGGGAACGTGCGGTCGTAGCAGATGACGCACCCGAACCGGGTGCCGAAAGCGTCGACGGTCGCGGGCGCCTGCCCGGGCGCGAAGTGGTACTTCTCGTCGATGTCGACGTCGCCGACCTTGCTCGCCGGCAGCGACAGTTTCCGGTAGGCGGGCAGTGTTCCGCCGTCGGAGGTGCGCCAGCTCAGGATCTCGCCGGTGGCGTCGATCATCACGACGGAGTTGTGGGTGACGTCGTGGGCGGTACGTTCGAAGAGACCGAAGGCGATGGCGGAACCCAGTTCTCGCGCGAGCGCACCGAACAGGTCGGTGGCGTCACCGGGGATCGTCTCGACCCAGGACGTGCGGTCGACCTCGTGACTGGTGCAGAAGTAGGGGGTGGTGATCAATTCGGGTAGAACCACCAGGTCGGGGGTGGTGCCGTCGCCGCCGGGTGCAGCTGCCGCACGCACGAGGGCGGCGAGCCCGGCAAGGTTGCCGAGGAGGTCCTCGGTCAGTTCGCCGGCCTGAACGATGGCGACGTCGAGGGTGCGCGAAGTCAAGAGGAACCTCCTGGAAATGGGAGGACGGGTGGGAGCGCGGCTCGACGCTCGCGCTCCCACCCGTCGTTCGTGTCAGGCTGCGGCGGCTGGATGGTGTTGCGGCTCTTCATCAGAGGCTGGATACGGGTGCCGAAGTTCTCGATGCCCTCGACGAAATCGTCGAAGGTGAGCATGATGCCCTTGATACCTTCGAGCTCCGCGACCTCGTCGAGCATCCTCGCCACCGTCTCATAGGAACCGACGAGAGTACCATGTTGAAGTTCACCGCACCCTCGGGCAACGAGATCGTCTTCGCCGTGGACGAATCGTCGGCGGTGGCGTCGGCGGCGGACTGATCCGCCATGTACCCGAGCGCGGCGAGGTCGGCGTTGTCGTGATAGTCCTGCCACTTCGCCTGCGCCGCTTCGTCCGTCTCGTCGGCGATGATCATGAACAGGGTCAGCGCACCGACGTCCCGGCCGGTCTCACCGGCCGCCTCGACGAGGGTCGCCACCGAATCCGAGATCGCCGTCGGAGTGTTGATCCCGGTACCCATGATGAAGTTGAAGTCGGCCATCTCGGAGGCGAACTTCATGCCACTCTTGGACTGTCCCGCCGCGACGATCGGCACCCCGCCTCCGGTAGGGCTCGGCGACAGGACGCACTCGTCCATCGTGTAGTGCTCGCCCTTGAAGTTGCTGACTCCGTCGGCCCACAGCTGCTTCATCACCGTCACGTACTCGGTGGCCTGCGCGTAGCGGTAGCGAAGTACTCGTCGCCGGGCCACAAACCCATCTGCGTGTATTCGTTGGGCGCCAACCGGTCACGATGTTGACACCGAACCGGCCGGGAGCGATCGAGTCGATCGTCGACGCCATCCGGGCGACCATCGCCGGCGGCAGGGTGAGGATCGGAGTGGAGGCGAACAGCTTGATCTTCTCGGTGACGGCCGCGAGACCCGCCATGAGCGTGAAGGATTCGAGGTTGTGGTCCCAGAACTCGGTCTCGCCACCGAAACCCTTGAGCTTGATCATCGACAGGGCGAAATCGAGGCCGTGCTTCTCGGCCTTCTGCACGATCGTCTTGTTGAGTTCGAACGACGGCATGTACTGCGGGGCGCTCTTGGAGATGAGCCAGCCGTTGTTGCCGATGGGGATGAAGACGCCGATTTCCATGTCACTCACTCCTGAGGGGCGGGGAGATTCGAGGAAGCGATCCGGCGGCACTGCCTGGCTCGCTGTGACTTCGAATGTATTCAGGAGTTGTTGCCGGATGTGTGTCGACGGGTAACGGGATTGTTGCCCGCGTTAACGATCGGCGACGGACTGCGCAAAGGGCACCGAACAGGGTGCCGCACTCCCCCGCGGCACCCACTCGACGTCGAAGTTCCGATGCACCGGCCGTCCCTCGTCCCCGTCGATCCGCGCCAGCAGCAGCTCCGCCGCGGCCACCGCCATGTCCTCGAGCGGCTGGCGCACGGTCGTCAGATCGAAGATCGACCAGCTCGACTGCTGCAGGTCGTTGTATCCCACCACCGAGACCTCACCGGGCACATCCAGATCGAGCCGCTTGGCCGCGTCGAGAGTGCCGTAGGCGATGTAGTCGGTCGCGCAGAACACCGCCGTGGGACGATCCGGCCCGGTCAGCAGCATCAACCCACCGGCGAGACCCGTGGCCGCATCGACGGCACCGCGATGGACGCACCCCTCGTCGATCGGTATACCGCGCTCCTCGAGCCGGTCGCGGAAGCCCTTCTCACGCAATCGGATGCTGGGGTTCTCCAGAGGACCGGAGATCAGGGCGATGCGGGTGTGTCCCATGTCGACCAGATGGTCGGCGACAAGCCTGCCACCACCGATGTT
The DNA here is from genome assembly GCA_001017865.1 of Rhodococcus sp. IITR03. The sequence continues at coordinate 661 of LATQ01000516.1, read as the reverse complement.
GTCGGAGGTGACCCGATCCACCGGTGCGCATACCGACCGTCGACGTCGCGATTGAGGATGACGAGGGGAATCTTCCAGTCGATGATCTCCGACACCATCGGTGAATCGAGGCGCGAGGAGATGAACACGACGCCGTCCACCAGTCCCCCGCGCAACGCGAGGATGTCCTTCTCCAGGGATCCTCGGTGCGGTCGCTCATGAGCAGGACCCGGTAGTCGTTGCGGGCGAAGCAGTCCTGCAGGGTGTTCACCAGCGTCGGGTACGACGGGTTGTGCAGGTCGCCGCTGACGATCCCGATGGTCGACGACTTCCGGGTGATCAGGCTCCGGGCCGTGACGTGCGGGACGTACCCCATCTCCTTCGCGAGAGCCGGATGCGCAGGCGGGTCTTCTCCACGACGCGCGGGTCGTCGCGCAGGGCGCGCGAGACCGTCGACTGCGACACCCCCGCGCGGCGAGCGACATCGTAACTGGTGACCGACCTGTTCCCCATTCCCGGATTGTAGGGACACGAGACAGGGAGAGCAGAGTTCACGCGGAGAACAGGACGAACCCTCCGGCCTCTCCCGCGCATTCGCTACGACTTCTGCTATCCGCTGCAGAAATTCGGAAGTTGTCAACCTGTCTGAGACAGAACAGGTGTGTTGATTCCCGTCGGTTGC
>LATQ01000408.1 GCA_001017865.1 Rhodococcus sp. IITR03 | reverse complement strand
GACACGCTCGGCCGGGTTCCGTGTGGCAGGCCGCGGCGACGGCGCCGAGCAGCTCGTCGCCGACGCGATCGCCGTCCAGGAGGCAGGTGCCTTCTCCGTCGTGATGGAGATGGTGCCGGCCGACCTGGCCGGGCAGGTCACCCGCAAGCTGAGCATCCCGACCGTCGGCATCGGTGCCGGCAACGAGTGCGACGCGCAGGTGCTCGTCTGGCAGGACATGGCCGGCTACACCAGCGGCAGGACCGCGAAGTTCGTCAAGAAGTTCGGGCAGGTCGGCGACGAACTGCGCCGCGCCGCCACACAGTACGCAGCAGAGGTTGCGCAGGGCACCTTCCGGGGCCCGAGCACTCCTTCTGACGATCGCTCGTTTGCCGAGGGGCACCACCGACCGCGGTGGTGCCCCTCGTGCGTCCGGGATAACCGCCGTCCCGGGGTGCCCGCGGAAGCAACACTGAGTAAAGTATCGGTAATGAGCCACCCCTGGCACGCACTCGATTCCGGTGACACGCTCGCCCGGCTCGAGACCACCGAAGCGGGACTGACCACGGCCGAGGCGACCCGCCGGCTGGAGGTGTACGGACCAATGCGCTGCCCGCTCCCCGCTCGGATCGCTGGTGGTGGCGACTGCTGCGACAGTTCCACAACGTCCTGCTGTACGTGATGATGGCAGCCGCTGTCGTCACCGCATTCCTGGGCCACTGGATAGACACGGCAGTCCTGATGGGCGCGTGATCGTGAACGCGCTCATCGGTTTCGTCCAGGAGGGTCGCGCCGCGTCCGCGCTCGACTCGATCCGTGCCATGCTCGCGCCCCGGACGCGGGTCCACCGCGACGGCCGGATCGTCGACATCCCCGCGGCAGATCTCGTGCCGGGCGACGTGGTGCGCCTCGCCTCCGGTGACCGCGTCCCCGCCGACCTGCGGATCCTGAGCTCACGTGAGCTGCGCATCGACGAGGCCGCCCTGACCGGTGAATCCGTGCCCGTCGCCAAGACACCGGACCCGGTCGACGCCGACACCGAACTCGGCGACCGCAGATCGACGTGCTTCACCGGCACCGTCGCGGTTTTCGGCCAGGGTGACGGCGTGGTGATCGCGACCGGCTCCGACACCGAACTCGGCCGCATCAACACTCTGCTGTCGGGCGTCGACCGCGCGGCCACACCGTTGCTCGAGCAGATCGGCCGCTTCGGCCGGTGGCTGGCCGCGGTCATCCTCCTGGCGTCCGCCGTGACCTTCGTGCTCGGTGTCGTGTGGCGCGGCGAGAGCCCGGCGGAGATGTTCACACTCGTCGTCGCGTTGGCCGCCTCCGCGATCCCCGAGGGACTCCCGGCCGTGATGACCGTGGCCCTGTCCCTCGGCGTGCAACGCATGGCCCGGCGCAACGCCGTCATCCGGCGCCTTCCTGCCGTCGAGACCCTCGGCTCGGTGACGGTGATCTGCTCCGACAAGACGGGCACGTTGACCCGCAACGAGATGACCGTGCAGAAGGTCGTGTGTGCGCACCGCACCGTCGAGGTGGGCGGTGTCGGTTACGCGCCGATCGGTTCGATCATCGCCGCCGCGAGCGGCGATCCGGTCGATCCGCATACCGACCCGGCACTCGACCTGGCCGTCCGCGCCGGTGTCCTGTGCAACGACACCGAGGTGGTCGAGGAGGACGGCGTGTGGAGGTGCACGGGAACCCCACCGAGGCAGCGCTCGTCGTCCTCGGCCGCAAGGCCGGCCTGCCCACCGCGGCGGCCCACGAGCGGTGGCCGCGCCTCGATGTCGTCCCGTTCGAATCCGAACACAAGTTCATGGCGACCCTGCACCCGCACGACGACGGTCGCCGCGAACGCATCCTGCTCAAGGGCGCCCCGGAGCGGGTCCTCGTCGCCTGCACCGCGCTCGGCGCCGACGGCGTGGTACGCCCCGTCGACGAGGCTACTGGACCGCCGCGCGACGAGATCGCGGCCCAGGGCCTGCGCGTGCTGGCCCTCGCGTTCCGCGACCGCGAACCGGAGGACGGCGTGCTCGCCTTCGAAGACGCCCGGCACGACTTCACGATGCTCGCTCTGGTCGGCATCATCGACCGCCGCGCGAGGAGGCGATCACGGCAGTGCGCGAATGCCACCGCGCCGGGATCACGGTGAAGATGATCACCGGTGACCACGCCGCCACCGCCGCCGAGATCGGGGCGCAGATGGGTCTCGGCACGGGTTCGCGGGCGATGACCGGCGCCGAGATCGAGACCCTCGACGATGCGGAACTGCGCCGGGTCGTCGCGGAGACGGACATCTTCGCGCGCACCAGTCCCGAGCACAAACTCCGTCTGGTGCGTGCCCTGCAGGCCGGCGGTCACGTCGTGGCGATGACCGGGGACGGTGTGAACGACGCGCCGGCGCTCGCGCGGGCGACGTCGGGGTCGCGATGGGCATGACCGGAACCGAGGCCGCCAAGGAAGCGGCCGACGTCGTTCTCGCCGACGACAACTTCGCGAGCATCGCCGCCGCAGTCCGCGAGGGCCGCGGCGTCTACGACAACCTGAAGAAGTTCGTCCTCTTCATGCTGCCCACCAACGGCGGTGAGGCGCTGGTGGTCATCGCCGCCATCCTCTTCCAGCTCACCCTGCCGCTCACACCCGCGCAGGTGCTGTGGATCAACCTCGCCACCGTCAGCACCCTCGGTCTGGCGCTCGCGTTCGAACCGACGGAGAAGTCGGTCATGCTCCGCAGGCCGCGACCGCCCGGGGAATCACTGCTGTCCCGCTTCTTCGTCTGGCGCGTGGTGATGGTGTCGGTGCTGATGATGGTCGGCTCGCTCGGCCTGTTCCTGTGGGAACTCGACCGCGGTGCACCGGTGGAGGTCGCGCGCACGCTCGCGGTGAACGCGATCGTTGTGGCCGAGATGTTCTACCTGCTCAACAGCCGCCGCATCCGCGACACGGTCCTCACCCGCGACGGGCTGTTCGGCAACCGATACGTACTCGGTGCGATCGCGGCGTGTGCCGCGTTGCAGCTGTCGTTCACCTACGCCCCGTTCATGCAGGCGATCTTCGGGTCCGCCGCGATCTCGTGGGCGGACTGGGGCAAGGTGCTCGCGGCGGGCCTGCTGGTGTTCGTCGTCGCCGAGTTCGAGAAGTGGGTGGTCCGGCGCCTGCGACCGGCACCCGTGTCCTGACCGCCGACGGCCCCGTCCCGGGCCGGTGGCAGACTCGACGACGATCCGACCGTACGACCCGTGAGGTGTTCATGCAGATCCGCTCCAGTCTCGTTCCCGCCGTCGCCGTCGCACTGGCAGGTGTTCTCGCGGCGTGCGCGCCGGCCCAGGACCCGGCGCCGACCGGCACGTCCACCGAGTCCCCGGTGACGACGGAGAGACATCGGCTGCGGGGTCGAGCCCCCGCGGAGG
>LATQ01000452.1 GCA_001017865.1 Rhodococcus sp. IITR03 | reverse complement strand
CCGACCGCTGCGGTCCTTGTCCGCGCAACGCCGACGCCGCGCCGATCGCCGAAGCGCTGCGCGCCCGCGACCTTCCGGTCGAGGTCGTGGGCATCGGTGGGTTGCTGCACACGCCGGAGGTCGCCGACGTGCTCGCGATGCTGCGTCTCGCGGCGGATCCGCTGGCCGGAAGCGCGGCCGTGCGGGTGCTCACCGGTGCCCGCTGGCAGCTCGGTGCCGCCGACCTGAAGGCGTTGTGGGAACGCGCCCAGGAACTGGCCATCGCGGGACGCTGGGGTGTCGCCGGCGCGGTGACCGATCCCGATGCGCTCGAGGACGCCTCGATTCGGCGCTGCCCGGTGAGTACGCCGATCAGGCCGGTCTCGCGGACGCGATCTCCGATCCCGGCGACAGCAGCCGCTATTCCGAGTTCGGCTACGCGCGCATCGTCGCGCTGGGCCGCGAGCTGACCTCCCTGCGCGAGCGGCTCGGTCAGCCGCTCACCGAACTCGTCGCCGAGGTCGAGCGTGTGCTCGGTATCGGCATCGAGACCGAGGCCCGCGTGGCATCAGGCGCGGTGTCGCCGGCCGCGAGCATCTCGACGCCTTCGCCTCCGTCGTCGCGTCCTACGCGGGACGCACCAACGCGACGCTTCCCGGTCTGCTGTCCTACCTCGCGGCGGCGGAGGAGATCGAGCAGGGACTCGCACCCGGTGAGGTGGAGGTCGACCCCGACCGCGTGCAGGTCCTCACCGTCCACTCCGCGAAGGGCCTCGAATGGGAGGTCGTCGCGGTGCCGCACGTGGCCGCCGGGGTCTTCCCGTCGTCCACGGCCGCCGCGACCTGGCTCGGTTCGGCGACCGAACTGCCTCCGCATCTGCGGGGCGACCGGGTGCTGCCCGACGACGATCCGGGCAGCACCGACGGTGTGCCCGTGCTCGACCTCGACGACGTCTCCGATCGCAAGATGCTCGAGCGGGCCATCGACGCCACAAGGACGCGCTCAAGCGCCGCAAGCTCGACGAGGACCGCCGGTTGTTCTACGTCGCTCTCACCCGCACCGAGCGGGCACTGTTCGTCTCCGCCCACCACTGGGCCGACACCGGATCCGAACCGAAGGGGCCCTCGCCGTTCCTCGGAGAACTGCACGAGATCGTCGCGGCCCGGCCCGAACTCGGTGCGGTCGACCACTGGGCTCCGGAACCCGAACCGGAGGAGGAGAATCCGCTCACGGCCTCACCCCGCAGCGCACTGTGGCCGCGCGACCCGCTCGGTGCCCGGCGCACCGAGGTCGAACGCGGCGCGGCACTGGTCCTTGCCGAGTTCGACCGGACCGACCTCCCGACCGAGTACGACGACGATCCCGACGAGTGGGCCACCGACGTCGATGCGCTCCTGGCCGAACGCGAACAGCGCGCCGAGCAGAGCGCCGAGGTGGTGCTGCCCGCACAGCTGTCCGTCAGTCAGCTCGTCGATCTCGCCACCGATCCCGACGCCCTCGCTGCCCGTCTACGTCGTCCGTTGCCGTTCCGGCCCAATCCGCTCGCGCGTCGCGGCACCGCCTTCCATGCGTGGCTCGAGCGCAGATTCGGCGCGACACGCCTGCTCGACCTCGACGAGCTTCCCGGTGCCGACGACGAGGACGGCGACGATTCGCACTTCGACCGGCTCCAGGAGGCGTTCCTGCGGTCGAAGTGGGCGTCGCGTAACCCCGTCGAGGTCGAGGTGCCGTTCGAAACGGCCCTGGGCGGCACCGTGATCCGTGGACGCATCGACGCCGTCTTCGAGGATCCGGACGGGGGCTGGACGGTCATCGACTGGAAGACCGGCGCCGAACCGGAAGGCGAGAAGCTCGCCGCGGTGGGTGTGCAGCTCGCCGCCTACCGTCTCGCCTGGGCGCAGTTGATGGCGGCGCGGACCGAGCGGCTCACCGGCGCCGGCCGAACTACCGCTACACAAGGTTCGAGCGGCTTTCCACTACGTCCGCACCGGACGCACCGTCGCACCCGAGGAACTGCCGAATGCGGCGATGCTCGAACGCCTCGTGCTCGAGGCGGGGAATCTGCGAGGGCGTGCCGACGGCGAGTGACACCGACTCAGGGCGCTGCCCGATACCGGTGGCCACTTCGTGTGCCCGGCGCCCGGCGGTGTCGGGTGTCAGGGGAGCGGTGGGCATCCCGGCTCCTTCCCGCAGTCCCGACAGGAATTCCTCGAGGATCTCGGGCGGCGAATACTGCGGTTCCCAGCCCAGTTCTGTGCGGGCGCGCGTGCTGTCGAGCAGCGGAAGTTGCAGAACGGTGTCGAGCAGGCCGGGGGAGGCAGGAACGAGATGCGCGTGCCACGCCGCCCTCACGGCCTCGCGGAGTGCTGCACGCGGTACGGGGATCTTCCTGGCGGAGAACATCTCTGCCAGGAACGCGCCGTCCACGGGTGGTTCCGTGGCGAGGTTGAACGCGCCGCGGACGGGCCGGACGGTCGCACGGACGAAGGCGTCGGCCACGTCGCTCGTGTGTAGTACCTGGCACGCAGATCCTCGACCAACGGCATCACGGGGAGCAGTCCGCTGCGCAGCAGGTTTCCCGGGAGCAGGGGGCCGACGAACAGGCGTCGCTGGGAGGTCGCCGATTCGCGCTTGAAGATGAAGTAGGGCCGCATCCGCACGATGCGCATCTCCGGCGCCCGTAATTCGAGGGTGTCGAGAAAACGTTCCAGATACGACTTCTCGCGGGGATAGGCGGCACCCGGCCATCCGTGTGTGGGCCAGTCCTCGGTGACGCGATCCGTCGAGCTTCCGGGCGAATAGGCCGCGACCGACGACGAGTAGATCAGCGCGGGAACCTTCTCCGCGGCAGCCGCCTCGAAGACAGAGATCGCGCCGAGCACATTGTTCTTCCAGGTCACCTCAGGGCGGTGAGTTGGCTGGAACAGCCAGGACAGGTGGATCACCGCGTCGGCGCCCCGCACGATCGGGCGGAAGTCGTCGGTGGTGGTGTCGGCGACCGTGAAGGTCGCTTGGGGGACGTCCACTCCGTCGGTCGTCGCCGGCGACGCCCGACGATCTCGGCGACGTCGGGTTCGCGTCCGAGCGCCTCGACGATCCCGGTTCCCAGATTGCCGGTCGCGCCGACGACGACGACCTTCAGACCACGTCCGGTGTCCATACCGACGCATACCCGCTCGCTGTGACCTCAATCACCGCGTGTGGGTAGCTCAGCGGGAGGATGTGCGGCGGACCTTCAGTGCCTCGGTGACGAGCGGGATCTGCAGCGGGAGCCGGGCGAGCGACACCGCCTTGGCGGCGGGTGAGAGTTTCGGGCTGCGCAGCCCGTTCACGGCATCTGCACGTTGGCGGGGAAGACCGCCAGGAACAGCGCCGCGGCCAGGGAACCGCCGAGGCGCCGGGTGCGGGGCACG
>LATQ01000354.1 GCA_001017865.1 Rhodococcus sp. IITR03 | reverse complement strand
CTCAGATCACGTAAGCACAGCTCAGATCACGTAAGCACAGCTCAGATCACGTAAGTTACCGATACATAACCTATGACTAAGTCAGTACATGTTAGATAAGGACATATATGCTGAAGTAAGTGTAGCCTAGCTAGGATCTACTACACATAGTATATATAAGCTAATATAAGTACCCATATGGGAAATGAGAGGAGAAGCTATGACAATCACCGCGATCGCCAACCTCAAAGGCGGGTCGGTAAGACCACCATTGCCAACGGCTTGGTCCACGCCGGCGCAGCCAGCGGCAAAGCTGCTTGCTGGTCGACGCAGATATGCAGGGCAATTCAACAAAACACCTGACCGGCTACTCAGTAGCGGAGCCTGCGCCGAACTCGCTGGCCGACGTTCTCGACCGCGGCATCGACCTGCCTGCCCGTGACGCAATCATTCCTGCACGCCGTGAAGCGATCCATGTGATCCCGAGTGGCTTCGGTGAGCTGCAGGCTGTCAGCGACCAGCTGGGCACCAAGCCTGGGGGAGAGATGGCCTTCGCTCGGGCCCTCCGTCCGATCTCCGGCGAATACGACCACATCCTCATCGACTGCCGTCCCGCGATCGACCTCGTCTCACGCAGCGCTCTGTACGCAGCCGACAACGTCGTGATCGTCGTTCAGCCCGAGCAGGACGCTCTCGACGGGCTCGACGCGATCCGTGACGCCCTCGAGGACATCGCGAAGTACATGGACAAAGTGCTCCCGATCGCCGGGATCGTCGTCAACCGCATTGACGGTCGTCGCAGCGACCACGCCAAGGCCCTCGCCTATCTCAAGGAGTACGCCGCAGAAGACGGACTCAACCTGCTTGGCGACCCGATCCCTCAACTCACCGACATTTCCAAGCTCACGACCGTGGGTATGGGGTTCGACCAACACCCCAAGCGCCGGCCTGGGCACGCAACCTCCACAAGACATTCACCGAAATCCTCGAGAAGGTGGCTCACTGATGAGTGGCATCCCCGAACCCGCACGACCGGCACCACGCCGTTCCCGCAACACCTTCGCTCAGGCCGCAGAATCATTGAAGGCCGCAGAATCGAGCCCAGCAACGCCTGCGCCCGTTGCGCAAGAAGCAGCTGCAACGCCCGCGCCAGCTGCGCCCGTTGTTCAACAGGCGCCCGCAACACCCCCGCCCGTTGCGCACGAAGTGGCCGCAACGCCCGCACCTGTTGCGCAACAGGCCACACCGACCGCGAAGAAGCGCAAGGTTGCAACGACGGATATCTTGCTCTCGGTTTCCGAGGAACTGAAGGAACGCATGGTGGCCACGCTCGAGCACACCCGCCCGCGCACCGGCATCACCAGCCAGCAGCAGTTCATCCGCATCGCAATCGACCAGCTGTGCAAGCGACTGGAAGCAGAGTTCAACAACGGAGAGGCATTCCCTCCTCCTGCTCAGAACGTAAATCTATAACCCATATGGCCATAGGATATAAGCACGTATATGGTCTTTGTGTTGGTTCAACGCACTGACCAGCACTGTTGCACGATTGCGCAACACCGCATCCCCGACAACCAAGATGCAATGAGACCCCGCCGGCTGGTACCCGGCAGGGCCTCTGCGACCGGGACCACCGTGGAAGGAACCCCCGATCAATGACCGACTTTAATCTCCGTGCGGCACGACTTCAGCTGTACGGGCTTCTCGCAGCAGTGCTCGTTGCAGCCCTGCTCGCCGTCGGGATCACCACCGGTGCATTCGTCCTTTCGTTCTCCGTCCTCAAAGATCTCGCTGTACAAGGAATGCTCCCGGCCGAGCACGCATGGATCTTCCCTGCAATCGTCGACGGGGGAATCCTCGGTGCAACTATTGCGGTGATCGTTTTGAGCAAGATCAGTGGGAGTGCAAAAGGCCGCAACTTCTTTCTGTGCCTCCTGATCGCTGTGGTGTTCGTGAGCGTTGCGGGCAATGCCTATCACGCGTACCGGGCCGCGCAGGATGCTGCACAGGCGATCGCCGCAGGCACCGAATTGGGTTCAACCCTCTTACGCCGAGTATTGCGCCGGTTATTGCGGTGATACCTCCGCTGCTGGTCTTGGCCTTCACACATGGCATCGGCATTCTCATCAAGGCCATCGGCGCCGCCTTCAGCGAGTACAGCGAACTGGTCAACGCCGGTGATGAGGCTCGTGCTGCAACTCCGCCGCATGTTGCGCCGACTATTACGGCATCCGACGTCCCCGCCGTTACCGTCGCAACATCAGCACCCGTCATTGCGCGGATGTCATCGGAACCCGTCGCCCGCGGGTCCGTCACGAAGGCCGAGCCGTGGAGCAACACCGCCGCGACCGCACCCGAACATGCGCCCATTGCACACGACATTGCGCCTGTCGCACACGACGTTGCAGCTGTTGCACACGACGTTGCAGCTGTTGCGCGCGACATTGCGCCCGTTGCGCCTGCAAGCACGCTGCTCTCGGCTCGCATGCAGCCCGTTGCGGACGGCACCGCAACGACCGAACTCGCCGAAGCATCTCCGATGCCTGAGCAGACCACCCGCGCGCTCCTCGAGTTCATCGAACAGGTCCCCAACCTCTCGGCGGAGGTCCGTGAGACTGCGCGCATGAAGATCCTCGATCCGGACCTGACGTTCGCGACGATCGCCGAGCGAACTGGCGGAGTCGCAACCAGCACCGCCTTGCGGCGCTACAACAAGGCCGAAGCGGTTGCCCTTAAAGCGGGATTCTCGATGCCGCCGCTGCCCTACCTAAGCGAAGGATCGTTCGGCCACGAACTCACTGACGAACGCGAGCTGGTGACGAGCTGATAACCGACCACGCCAGGGGAGCGGCGCAGCTCGCGCTCCCTGGGTTCGCGGAGAACGACGAGCACAAAGAACCGAACTCCCCCGAAGTCGACACGATGTCACCTGCGGAGCAGAAGGAAAGTGAACTCGAGCCCGACTCAGACGCCGCGAGGGTGCGACCGCGTTGGTCACCATCGACCCCCGCGCGGCCTATCTGGCCTCGGCCGGAATGCTGTCGTTCGGATACGGGCGGGTGCGAAACTTCGTCGGAATCGATGCGTCCCTGGCAGTCTCAGCAGACAAGCCGGCCTCCGGGAATCTGGCGAGTGATCTTGCCGGCGGCCGGGCAGTACGCACTGCCGGAGAAACTGTTGCCGCCGCACCCGGCGATGCTCGACGACCCGGCCTGCGCAGACCTGGATCGTCACCGACACCGACACCGACGATGTGGCGATGAAACGGTTCCTGGGGCCTGCTACAAGGCTACGTCGGCCGGATGGTCAACCCGGACATGTGGACCGCCACCCGCATGCAACACCACCACCAACCATTGTGGCGAGCGGCGATCATGGCGCACTGCCGCTGGCGTGGTCGCCGCGTCGCGATGCGCATCG
>LATQ01000527.1 GCA_001017865.1 Rhodococcus sp. IITR03 | reverse complement strand
GGGGCTATGGCGCAGCTGGTAGCGCACCACACTGGCAGTGTGGGGGTCAGGGGTTCGAGTCCCCTTAGCTCCACCCTTCGGAAGACATTCCTCGCGGGAAACTCCTCGCAGCAGCTCTTCTCGTCGTTCTGCAGCGGCCCCGTGCGTCGCGAGGCCGCTGCATTCTCACGATCTCAGCCCGCCGAGCCGGTGGACGTGTACAGCGTCATGCCCCAGCCCACCGTCGTGCGCTCGGGTTCCGCGAGGCCGGCCGCCTCGAACAGTGCCACGTGGTCCTCGTGCGTACGACCACCGCCACCGGTGAGTGCGAAGTCGATGAGATCGTCCTCGTAGTCGTGCTCACGGGCGACGTCGTCGAGCACATTGCCGAAGACGAGGATCCGGCCGCCCGGCTTCAGTCCGGCCGCCGCCTGCTGCAGCACGTGCACGGCGTCGGCCTCGGGCAGTTCGTTCAACCGCCCGCTCAGCAGCACCGCGTCGACCGGCTCGGGCCGGGCTTCGAGCATGCTGCCCGGCGTATAGCCGACGCGCTCGTGCTCGCCGTGGACGCGACGCAGGACCTCGATCTCCGACGGCGCGGCCACCACGGTCGCCCGTGCCGACTGATTCGCCGTGACGAGGGCGTGGGCATAGGAACCGGCCGCCTCACCGGAGACCACGATCGTCGACACGTCCGAAGGCACCTTCGCCGCGAGGGCACCGGCGAAGTAGACGGCCATCTCGGCCTCCTGCTCGTACCGGTCCGTCAGCAGAGCGGTGTCGTCCGCGACGCGCTGCGCGAAGCTCTTCCCGAACCGCTGCGCGTCGTCCCCGCGACCCGTGCGGACGGCGGCGAGGAGCGCGAGCATGCCTGCCAGTTCCCGCTGCGCGTGCACACCGTCGAGTCGCAGTTCCTCGATGTGGTGGTCGTCCTCGAGTTCACGGCCGACGCCGGTGAGCCGGAACCGGCCCTCGCCGAGATCCTCGGCCACCCCCACGGCGACGAGATAACGGAGCAGTTTGCCCAGACCGGTGCGGTCGGTCCCGGTCTTGGCCACGAGCTCGTCGAGGGTGCGCGGCGACGCGTCGAAGGCCGTCGCCAGTCCGATGGTCGCTGCGACCCGCAGCGCGAAACCCGGTGCGATCTCGGCCAGTTCGTCGAAGCGGTCGCGTTCGTCCTCGGTCGCCTCGAAATCGGGGAGGGACGCGTCGGCCTCCGACACCGCGACCTCCTGACGACGCCAGTAGCCGGTGACCTCCACCTGTTCCTTGGGCAGGCCCTTCTCGTTGCGCAGCCACCGCCGGATCGGGGTGAGCGTGAGGGCCTCACCGGCCACCCACGCGAAGACCGTGCCCTCCACCACTCGGCGGCCCGGAGGGCATCGAACAACAGGGTCGTCGTGCCCGGCTCGGCGCCGTCGCGGCTCAGCCAGGTCAGCTCCACCCCGTCGGGAACGGGAAGATCCTGCCGATGCGAGTCGTCGGCGATCTCGACGAAGATCCGGCCGCGTGCACCCGCGGGCCAGTTCTCGAGCCAGCGCCCGATGGCAGGCAGCGCCGTCTCGTCGCCCGCCACGAGCGTCCAGTCCACGCCCTGCGGGTGTCCGGCCGACGACTTCGGTCCGGCGATCTGGATCGTCTCACCGGGCTCCGCACGGTACGACCAGCTCGACGCGGGACCCACGCCGTGGCGCACGAAGTCCACGTCGATCTCGCCGGCGACCGGATCCCAGCGCCGGACGGTGTAGGTGCGCATGAGCAGCTTCGGATCGCGCGGCCAGGTCACCACGCCGTCGGCCTGGGTGGGGCCGAGGGCCTCGTCGAGTTCGGGATGCTTGAACATCAACTTGAACTCGTCGTCCACACCGTCGGACCGGAACGCCTCCACCGGGAATCCGTTCGACGCGACGTGCGCCTGCAACTGTTCGCCCCCGAGGGTCACCCGCCGCATCCCGGGGCTCACGTCCGTCACGCGGAGCACCTTCAGGTACCGGGTGGTGATCGGGAAGACCTCGATGGGGCGAAGACTACGGGCCATGGGTGCGTTCTCCTCGGCAGGGGATCGTGGACGGCGGAACGACCGGTCTTTCCGGCCGCGCGGTGACCTGCGTTTAGGCGAACCTTACTTCAGACGGCATTCGACTGCCGCGACCCGTCCTGGCCCGCGCGACGACCGTTCGCGTACATCTCGTCGACGAGACGGGCGTACCGGGCGAGCACGCGATCCCGGATCGGACGCCCGGTCGGGTCGAGATCGTCGGCCTCCGGCGGCGCGCTCACCGTGACGAAACGACGGATGCGTTCCCACGGATCCGAGCGGGCGTCGAGCTGCTCCAGCGCGGCCGCGACGACCGACTCCGGCGCGGTGGTGAACACGAGGCCGACGCAGTACGGGCGCAGCTCCCCGGCCACGACGAGTTCGCTGCCCGGACACACCCGCCGCCAGCGGTCGGCGAGCGCGGTGGGGCCGACGTACTTTCCGGTGCTGGTCTTGAAGGTGTCCTTGCGGTGACCGGTCACGACGACGAATCCGTCGGCGTCGATCTCGGCGAGATCGCCCGTGTGGAACCAGCCGTCGGCGTCGAGCGCGGCGGCGCTCTCCGCGGGATCGTCGTGGTACCCGGTCATCACTCCGGGACTCCGGATGAGGAGTTCGCCGGTATCGGCGATCCGGACCTCCGTGCCGCGCAGCGGCCGGCCGACCGTGCCGGGGCGGTGCGCGCCGAGCAGGTTCGCGCACGACGGTCCCGACGTCTCCGTGATTCCGTAACACTCGAGCACCGGTACACCGAGTTGCTCGAACCGCCGGGCGACCGCCTCGGACAGCCGCGCCGATCCGGAGATGACGAAGCGGAGCCGACCTCCGAGCTCGTCCCGTTCCAGCCGGGCGACCTTCTCGAGCACGTGCGGGACCGATCCCAGGAAGGTCGGCCGGACCGTCCGCAGATTCGCGGTGACCCGGTCGGCGCGACCGTCGACGGCGGTGCTCACACCTGTGTGCATGGCCATGAGCAGCAACGACCGCCCGAAGACGTGCGCGAGCGGCAACCACAGCAACTGACGGTCGGACGAGGAGATCATGCCGGTCTGCGCGATGGCACGGGCACCGTAGGTCGTGCTCGGTGGGTCAGGCACGCGCCCTTGGTGCGGCCGTCCTCGCACGCCGTGTAGATCAGCGCGGCCTCGTCGTCCGGGGACAGCGCAGCGATCCGTCGCTCGACGACGTCGGGGTCGGTGCGCAGCAGACGACGACCTTCGGCGGCGAGCTCGTCGAGTCCGTCGATGCCCAGGATGTCGGTGACGGCGACGGGCCGGTCGGCGACGGTGAGGAGGCGTGCGCACGCCGGATCTCGCGTACCGCGACCTCTCGTCCGCGGGTCGCGGGCTGTGATCCGGTAACGGAGTCGGCAACCGGTCCGGCAGCCTGCCGCG
>LATQ01000449.1 GCA_001017865.1 Rhodococcus sp. IITR03 | reverse complement strand
CGACGGACCCGGCCGGCTCCGTGCGGTGGGCCTGCGGGGCGGATGGCCCGGCGGACCGTCCACCGAACCGGTCGACCTCGACCTGCGGCCGGCACTCGCGTCGCGATCGTTGGCGGCAGCGGCAGCGGCAAGACCACCGTGCTCATGACGCTCGCGGGTCTGCTCGCCCCACGCGAGGGCACGGTGACGCTCGACGGGGTCGACCTCGCGGACGTCGACCCCGCGGCCCTGCGTCGGAAGATCGGTTTCTTCGCGGAGGACGCCCACCTGTTCGACACGTCGATCCTCGAGAACCTGCGTGTCGCGCGGGGCGACGTGGACGAGGACGAGGCACTGGCCGCCCTTCGGGCCGTGGGGCTGGGGGAGTGGGTGGACGGACTGTCGCAGGGCGTCCACACCGTCCTGGGAGCCGGGGCCCGCACCGTCTCCGGTGGGCAGCGCCGGCGCCTCCTGCTGGCCCGGCACTGCTGTCGCCCGCACAGGTCCTGCTGCTCGACGAACCCACGGAGCATCTCGACGACGAGAGCGCCGACCTGCTGCAGCGACTCCTCCTGGACCGTGACGCACACCTGGTCGGCCCCGAGCGCACCGTCGTGGTGGTCACCCACCGCCTGCCCGCGGACACCGCCGCCGACCTGGTCGTTCGCGTCGAGAAAAATGCGTTGCCCGCCTCGTGAACGAAGCGTAGTTTCGCTGGTACACGAGGAAGGAGGTGGTCTGGAAGTGATTGATATTCGGACGCGTGAGGTGGCTACCCGCTAGCTGCTTGCCGACGACGGAATTCACCGACCGCGCGCGGCTGGCGAATCCCAGGTAGTCACCCGGCCCCCGAGCTCCCGATCCGTCCGATCGGGACCGCCGAGCCACGGAGCGATCCGTGCGGCGGTGCGGCTCGGGGGCTGTTCGCGTTTCGGGCGAGATCGACATTTCGGGTGTGCAAGGTCGTCCGTTTTGGGTACACCGGTTTGGTGCCGATACTCCAAAAAGCTCACGATTCGTTAAGATTGCGCACGTCACCGGGGGTTTTCTTCTCGTCCGCGTTCATCGCACTGCTCTTCGTCGTCGTGACGATCCTGTTCACCGACGGCGTCGATTCGATCTTCAGCACCGCATCGAACTGGATCATGACGAACCTCGGATGGTTCTACATCCTCGGTGTCACGACCTTCCTGCTCTTCCTCGTCGGAATCGCCTTCACCCATTACGGCCGGGTCCGGCTCGGGGGCGACGACGAACGGCCCGAGCACTCGACCCTGGCGTGGTTCTCCATGCTGTTCGCGGCCGGCATCGGCTCGATCCTCATGTTCTGGGGCGTCGCCGAACCGATCTCCCATTTCGCGAACCCACCCCAGCAGGACGTCGAACCGCAGTCCGTGCAGGCCGCCGAAGAGGCCATGGGCTTCGCGCTCTACCACTTCGGACTGCACACCTGGGCCATCTTCGCGCTTCCCGGTCTGGGCTTCGGGTACTTCATCTACAAGCGGCACCTGCCGCCGCGCGTCAGCTCGATCTTCGCGCCGCTGCTCGGAGGCCGCATCTACGGCCCGATCGGCAGGACCATCGACGTCGTCGCGATCCTCGGAACGGTCTTCGGTGTCGCGACCTCGGTCGGCCTGGGCACCCTGCAGATCAACGCCGGCCTCGCGCAGTTGTTCGACATCCAGGAATCGGGTTTCACTCAGATCGCGCTCATCGCGATCGTGACGGTGATGGCCGGCATCTCGGTGGCCCTCGGTCTCGACAAGGGCATCAAGCGCCTGTCGAACCTCAACATCGGCATGGCCGTGATGTTGCTGATCTTCGTCGTCGTCACCGGACCGAGCCTGTTCCTGCTCAAGGGCATGATCGAGTCCGCAGGCATCTACGCCGAGGCGCTGCCGCGTCTGGCGTTCTGGAACGACACCTTCGCCGACTCCGGCTGGCAGAACACCTGGACGGTCTTCTACTGGGCGTGGACCATCACATGGTCGCCCTTCGTCGGTATCTTCATCGCCCGCATCTCGCGAGGCCGGACCGTGCGTGAGTTCGTCGGCGGTGTCCTCGGCCTGCCCGTGCTGTTCTCGGTGATCTGGTTCAGCATCTTCGGCATGGGCTCGTTCCACATCGAACTCGAGGGTAGCGGTGGTCTCGTCGAGCGGGTCGTGGGCGACGGGGACATCCCGGGCGCATTGTTCGAGTTCCTCGGCAATTTCCCGCTCACCGGCCTGGTGTCCGGTATCGCGATCATCCTGGTGGTGATCTTCTTCGTCACCTCGGTGGACTCGACCGCGATGGTGCTCGACATGATGGCCGCCGGTCACGAGGAGAAGGCGCCCATCCACCAGCGTTTGTTCTGGGCGGTGCTCATGGGCCTGGTCGCAGCGACCATGCTCGTCGCGACCGGTAAGGACGGGCTCGACGCCCTTCAGCAGGTCATCACCGTGGTGGGTCTGCCGTTCTTCGTGATGGGCTTCATCATGATGTACAGCCTGGTGCGCGGTATCCGCGAGGACCTGGGCGAGCGGCCGGAGCCGATCACCCGGCAGTGGCCCGAGGTGCGATCGGCCGAGGAACTCGAGGCTGCCCAGGAACTACCGGCACCCGAGGTCGTCATCCACACGCGGGCCATCCCCGACGAGGGCGACGACGAGAACGCAGCCGAGGATGCCGAGGACGCCGGAGTGAACCGGTCCATGCCGGCGAACCCGAGGCGCTCGGTGCACGAGGCAACGGCGCGCATGCCGAGAAGAAGAGTTCCATCGGCACGACGGTCGTCGAGGAGGACTGAGACAAGCGGACCGGGCCTGTTCCTCGAATGAGGAACAGGCCCGGTCCGTTCGGGTCGGTAGGAAGAGGTGCGGTCAGCCGATGTGGCGCGACAGGCGGGCGGACATCCGGGGCTTCAGCTCGCCGTCGGCGGTGACGCGCTCCTCGACATAGGCGAGATCGCCTCCGTCGACGATGCCGTAGAGCCGCTTGGCGCCGCCGACGACCTCACCGGACTTGGTGCGGATCACGACGTCGGTCGCGAGCTCCCAGGAGGACTGGGTGAGCGCCGTGCCGTAGTACAGCTCGACGACGCCGGAGCTGTGCGTCAGCAGTAGTTCGAGCGTCTCGGGATCGTCGCTGTCGGGCGCACCCGTTCCGGACACGCGCCAGAAGCCGCTCTCGCGCCGATCCTCACCCACGTAGGCACCCGCGTCGTCGAGACGCCACGTGCGCGACTCCCACATCAGATACGGGCTGCCGTTGTGCGCGACGGTGATCTGCTGACCGAACGGGTAGTCGCCGGTCTCGGGATCGTTGGCCTCGCCCTCGCCGCGCCACACGCCGACCATAGGGAGGACGGCGAGCAGGGCAGGGCTCAGGTCGGGGCCGAGCCGCAGGTTCGCGGTGTCCTCGGCGCCCGGCAGCCGGCCAGGACGGGGATCGTTCAGTCGGCG
>LATQ01000448.1 GCA_001017865.1 Rhodococcus sp. IITR03 | reverse complement strand
GCCGCCGGGTTCTCCGGTGCAAGCACCTCCGCTTCGCCATCGGTATCACCTTCCCGACCGGGCGGATCGGCGTCGACCGCTGGGGCGAGGTGCTCGCCGCAGCCCGGAAGGCGGCCGACGAACTCGCCGACGCCCTGGCCGGTTCCGGGCGGTAGCCCCGTCGCCGGCCGGATGGACGCCCGGCCGGCGACGATGCAGGTCAGTACGGGTAGTTGCGGGTGTCGCCGGCCACCGACAGCGGCATGAACATCCAGTCGAGGTTCTCGTAGTCCGTGGGGTTGTGGTCCTTGAAGGAGTAGTTGCGCAGCGCGCGCCCGACCCCGTCGATGTGGAACAGCTCGCCGGCGACCCGGGCGAGGCGCTGGATGTTGCCGGTGTGCGGCACCCGTCGTGCCTCGAAGGTCTTGAACGCAGCCTCGACGTTCGGCTCGGTCACGAGCGCATCGACATCGCGAGCGAGTCGTCCAGTGACTGGGCGCCACCCTGGGCGAGGTACTGGAGCATCGGGTGGGCGGCGTCGCCGATGAGGCTCACCGCGCCCGAGGTCCAGGTGGTGACCGGCTCCCGGTCGTACATCGGCCAGCGGATCTCGCGGTTGAGGTACTTCCCGGCCTCACGGACCTTGTCGCAGCACAGGCCGAAGCGGGCGTCGAGCTCCTCCTCGGTTCCCCAGTTCTCGTGGTCGGGGGAGTAGAAGTCCGAGCGGAAGACGGCGACGTTGTTGTAGAGCTTGCCACCGCGCAGCGGGTACTGGATCAGGTGCATGTGCGGGCCCAGCCAGCACAGCACCATCGGGGTCTCCACGGCGTCGGCCGGCACCATCTCGATCGGCACGGTGCCGCGGTAGGCGACGTACTCGGAGGGAACGGGCTCGTCCTCGACGATCAGCGGGCGGATCGACGAGCGCAGTCCGTCGGCGCCGACCACGCGTCGGCGATGTACTCGGTGCCGTCGGCGCAGACCACCTTCGCGCGGCCGTCGGGCAGGTTCTCGGCGCGGAGGACCTCGCGGTTCGTCTCCAGGGTGACGAGATCGCTCGCGCGGCAGCCTTCGAGGAGCGCGCCGTGCAGGTCGGCCCGGTGCGTGACGACGTAGGGGTAGCCGTAGTGTTCGACGAACTCGGGTCCGAGATCGACGGTGCCGATCTCCTCGCCCGTCACGGCGTCCATGTACCGCTTCTTCTGCGGGAGGACGGCGTCCTTCATGATCGCGTCCATCACGCCGAGGCTGTCGAGGACGGCCATGCGTTCGGGGCCAGCTGGATGCCGGCGCCGACCTCGCCGAACTCGGGGGCGCGCTCGATCACGTGCGCCGGGCGGCCCTTGCGGGCGAGGCCGAGGGCCGTGGCGAGGCCTGCGATGCCGCCGCCGACGATGAGCAGGGGGACGTCGATGATTTCTGCCGAGGTGCTCATAGGGCAACCTTTCCGGTGATCACAGAGATGTTCTGTATCGAGGAATTCAATTCTGCATGACAGATTAGGTTCGCGGGAATGGCTGGTCAACCCTCGACCGCTCGATTCCTGCGATTCCGAAAACGATCTATCACTGAGTGACAGTCGGCGTTGTTCGGCGCTCCGGACGGCCCTACTCTCACGGCTACCGTCCGTCGGGAGTTCCCGACCACCGATTTCCACGAACCATTTCACTGGGTGATAGATGGGCTTCTGCGTCTCCTGGACGTCGGATTGGCTGTCATCACACCCACGACATGCAGGAGAGGTCGCCGTGACCGCAATCGAATCGTCCGCCTTCAGTCTCACGGAAGAACAGCGCGCCATCCGTAGCGCCATCGACGAGCTGTGCGAGCCGTTCGACAACGACTACTGGCGTGCCTGCGACGCCGCCGGTGAATACCCGGAGAAGTTCGTCGACACGCTCTACGAGACCGGCTGGATGGGCATGCTCGTCCCCGAGGAGTACGGCGGAGGCGGAGCGACATCCGCGATGCCGCAGTCGTTCTCGAGCAGCTCGAACGCAACGGCTGCCACGCCGGTGCGGCGCGCGCCGGCATGTACACCATGGGCGCCCTGCTCCGTCACGGCAACGACGAGCAGAAGCAGCGCTTCCTGCCGAAGATCGCCTCCGGCGAACTGCGTCTGCAGTCCTTCGGCATCACCGAGCCCGACGCCGGCTCCGACACCACTCGCATCCGCACCTTCGCCCAGCGCGAGGGCGACGAGTACGTCGTCAACGGCAACAAGATCTTCATCTCCCGCATCCAGCACTCCGACCTGCTGCTTCTGCTCACCCGGACCAAGAAGCGCGAGGATGCCTCCAAGCCGTCCGACGGCTTCACCGTGCTGCTCGTCGACCTGCGCAAGGCGATCGAGGACGGCACCATCCGGGCCACCCCGATCAAGACCATGGTCAACCACGAGACCAACGAGCTCGCCATCGAGAACCTGCGCGTGCCGGTCGAGAACCGGATCGGCGAGGAGCACAAGGCTTCAAGGTCATCCTGTCCGGCATGAACTCCGAGCGCATCATCGTCACCTCGGAGTACATCGGTGCCGGCTTCCACCTCATCGACCGCGCCGTCCAGTACGCCAACGAGCGGCACGTCTTCGGCCGCCCGATCGGCATGAACCAGGCGTCCAGTTCCCCATCGCCCAGGCCTACGCGAACCTGCAGGCCGCCTCGCTCATGCGCTGGCGCGCCGCCGAGATGTACGCCGCCGGCGAGAACCCCCGCTTCGAGGTCAACGGCGCGAAACTGCTCGCCTCGCAGGCACTCTGGCAGGCAGCACAGGCCGCCTTCGACACCTTCGGCGGATACGCCGCGGCCGAGGAGTACGGCATCGAGCGCAAGTGGCGCGAGGCCCGCCTCCCCTCCACCGCGCCGATCTCCAACAACATCGTCCTCGCCGGCATCGCGCACGCCACGCTCGGCCTGCCGAAGTCGTACTAGGAGAAGCACGATGGGTGCACCCATGCCGCTGCGGACCGACACCGACGGACTGACGTCGGTGCTGGCCGCCTTCGCCGCGGGCGGCGAGATCGCCCGCGACGAACACGAGGAACTTCTCGGCCGCATCCTGGTCGACACCGTCGGCTCGGCTCTCGCCTCCGCGCACGAGCCCGCCGAACGGATCCTGCAGAACTGGGCCGCGGCGAGGGAACCTCGGGGCCGGGCAACGGTATGGACGACGGGCCGCACGGCGAGCGCTGCCACCGCAGCGCTGCTCAACGGCACCGCCGGCACCAGCTCGACTACGACGACATCTCGCCGAGCATGCCCATCCACCCCAGCACGGTGATCGTTCCCGCGCTGCTCGCCGTCGCCGAGCAGCGCGGGGCCGACACCCGCCGGCTGGTGCAGGCGTACGACGTCGGTGCCGCCGTCTTCCGCGCGGTGGCGGACCTGCTCCCGCAGCACGTCCACTACGCCCGGGCTGGCACACCACCTCCACGGTGGGCCGGCT
>LATQ01000350.1 GCA_001017865.1 Rhodococcus sp. IITR03 | reverse complement strand
CCGCGCCCACCCCGGCGGAACCCACACCGCCGGCCGAACCCGAGCCCGCCGACCTTCCCGAGATGGAGCCGTGCGATGAGCAAACCCGTCTACGGCGGCAACGCCGGAATGAGCAGCGACTACCTCGAGATCCGCGACCTGCGTGTCACCTTCGACGGCTTCACCGCCGTCGACGGCGTCGACCTCACCCTCCTCCAGGGCGACCTGCGGTTCCTCATCGGCCCCAACGGCGCCGGCAAGACGACCCTCGTCGACGCCGTCACCGGCCTGGTCCCGGCAACCGGCTCGATCACCAAGTCGGGCGTCGAACTGCTCGGCAAGAAGACCCACAAGATCGCGCGCCTCGGCGTGGGCCGTACCTTCCAGACCGCCTCGGTCTTCGAGGAGCTGTCGGTCCTGCAGAACCTCGACATCGCCGCCGGGGCGAGCCGCTCCCCGTGGCAGTTGTTGCGTCGCCGCAAGGACGTGCTGCCCGAGATCGAGGAAGCGCTCGAGACGATCGGCCTGACCACCCACCGCGACACCCCCGCGGGCATCCTCGCCCACGGGCAGAAGCAGTGGCTCGAGATCGGCATGCTGCTCGTGCAGAACGCCGACGTGCTGCTCCTCGACGAACCCGTCGCCGGCATGAGCCACGACGAACGCGAGGAGACCGGGCAGCTGCTGCGCCGCATCGGTGCGCAGCGCACGGTGGTCGTCGTGGAGCACGACATGGACTTCATGCGTGCCTTCGCCACCTCTGTCACCGTCCTCGCCCGCGGCAAGGTCATCGCCGACGGCACCGTCGACCAGGTCCAGAACGACCCGCAGGTCCAGGAGGTCTACCTCGGGACCGCCACCGCTCCCCAGGAGGCATGATGCTCGAACTCGTCGACGTCCGCGCCGGTTACGGTCGCACCGAGATCCTGCACGGCATCTCCCTCACCGTCCCGACCGGGAAGACCGTCGCGGTCATGGGCCACAACGGTGCCGGCAAGACCACGCTGCTGCGCGCCGCCGTCGGCCTGCTGCCCGTCACGAAGGGGAAAATCCTCTTCGACGGTGAGGACATCACGTCGCTGCGACCGTCCGCGCGGGTCACCCGCGGTCTGGCCTACGTCCCCCAGGGGCAGCAGTCCTTCGGTCAGCTCACCTGCGCGAGAACCTGCAGGTCGTCGCGGACACCCGCCGCAACGGCCGCGCACTCGTCGCCGACATGCTCGATCTGTTCCCCGCCCTCGTCCCGCTGCTGGACCGACGGGCCGGCCTGCTCTCCGGTGGTCAGCGGCAGCAGCTCGCCATCGCCCGCGCCTGATCACCGAGCCGCGCATGCTCATCCTCGACGAGCCCACCGAGGGCATCCAGCCGTCGGTGGTCGCCGAGATCGAGAACACCATCGTCGAACTCGGCCGCAGCGGCGACCTCGGGGTGCTGCTCGTCGAACAGCACATCGGTTTCGCCCTCGACAATGCAATGCACTACTACGTCCTCGAATCCGGGCGCATCACCTCGACGGGTGACGGTGGTGTCGACGCCGCCTCCACCGTCCGTGCGGCGATGGCGATCTGATGGCCGCCGACACACGGCGCGAGAGGGTCTACAAGGCCCTGCGCGATCGTCTGATGTCCGGGACCCCCTCCCCCGACGAACGACTCAGTGAAGAACGCCTCGCCGAGCAGTACGGGGTGTCGCGCACGCCGGTGCGCGAAGCCCTCGCCCGATTGGTCTCCGACGGACTCGTCGAACGCCGCGACCAGGGGCTGTACCCCTACCGTCCGCGCTTCGACGACCTCGCCGACCTGTACGAGCTGCGGACCACGCTGGAGCTGCGCGGGATCCGCCGCGCGCTCGACGGCGAGTCGGTGCGGCACGATCCCGACGTCCTCGGTCCCGAACTCGACCGCTGGTACGAGATCCGCGAGGAGCCGCCCGAACCCGACGCCGGTTTCGTCACTCTCGACGAGCGCTTCCACATGACGCTGCTCGCCGCTTCCGGCAACCGTGCGCTGTGCGACGCGCTGGCCTCGGTGAACGCGAAGGTGCGCCCAGTGCGGATGTTCGACTATCTGACCCCCGACCGCATCGTCGCGACCGTCGACGAGCACATCGAGGTCGCCGAGCTGGTCCTCGCCGACAAGCTCGACGACGCCCACGACCTGCTGCTCGCTCACATCGACACTTCGCGATCGGTGGTCGTGCGCCGGGCCGAGGAGGCACGCGCCTTCGCCCGGATGGCCCGCGCCGTCCGAGACTGACACTTCCGATCGTGTCACGTGACCGGACGGGTCCGGTGCGGCACACTGGCGCTCATGACACCCCGCATCCCGCCCGGACGTTTCAAGGAACTCGGCCCGATCAACTGGGTGACATGGAAGGCCCTGTCCGCCGCCGGCGGCACCTCTGATGCCCACTTGTTCAGCACCCTCGGCCGCACCGGACGACTGTTCCGCGGGTGGTTGCACTACGCCGGCATGCTCATGCCGTTCGGCCGACTCGGCCGGTTCGAATCGGAGATGGTCATCCTGCGCGTCGCGCATCTGCGCGAGTGCGGTTACGAATTCGACCACCACACCCGCCTGGGTCGCCGTGCCGGCATCACCGACGAGGTGCGCGAGCGTATCGTCGCCGGACCCGATGCTCCCGGCTGGCAGGCGAGGCATCGCGCACTTCTCCTCGCCGTCGACGAACTCATGGCGACGAAGAATCTGTCCGACGAGACGTGGGCGTCGCTCACGCAGTTCTACGACGACCGCAGGCTCATCGAGTTCTGCCTGCTGGTCACGCAGTACGACGCTCTCGCCACGACCATCGGGGTGCTGCGGATCGAACGCGACTTCTGATCCGTCCGCACCGGCCGGCATCCGGCCGGCGGCGCGATCCCTAACAAGGCTGTTACACAACGTCACAGCGGCGTCATTGCTGGTCCATAGCGTATACAGCCATGTCCACAAAGACGTATACAGAAGCGTCGGTCCCCTCGACCTTCGCCTTCGACACCCTGCTGGTCGCCAACCGCGGTGAGATCGCGTGCCGCATCATGCGGTCCGCGCACAAGCTGGGTCTGAAGACTGTTGCGGTCTACTCGGACGCCGACGCAGCGGCCGCACATGTCGAACTCGCCGACCTCGCGGTCCGGCTCGGCCCGGCTCCCGCAGCCGAGTCCTACCTGCGGGCCGATCTCGTCGTCGAGGCGGCCCTGGCCACCGGTGCGGGAGCGATCCATCCCGGTTACGGATTCCTCTCGGAGAACGCCGAATTCGCCGCTGCCTGCGAAGGTGCGGGAATCGCCTTCGTCGGGCCGACCCCCGACCAGTTGCGCGTCTTCGGCGACAAGCACACCGCCCGTGAGGCCGCCCGCGCGGTGGGCGCGCCCCTCGTCCCCCGGTAACGGCCTGCTCGATTCGCTCGACGACGCGCTCGCCGCGGCGAGGACATCGGCTATCCCGTGATGCTCAA
>LATQ01000191.1 GCA_001017865.1 Rhodococcus sp. IITR03 | reverse complement strand
CGGGGACGCGGACGCTTCGCCGCCGATCTCGAGGACGAGAGACTGCGCGATGGCGTAGCCGATCTCGTCGGCGGCCGTGATGCCGAAGCACGCGGAGGAGAGCCGGTCGATGTCCTCGTCATGGCCGGTGAAGGTCATTGCGGGATGGATCGCGAGCGGCACGGCGCCCTGCTCGGTCAGCGGCTCGAGGATCGCGGTGCCGTGGGCACCGGAGACGTGGACGACGATCGTGCCGGCGGCGACCGAACCGGTGGCTGCAAGGCCCTTGACCAGGGACGACAGTTCGGTATCGGGAACGGCGAGAAGAAGGAGATTGCAGCGGCCGGCAACCTCGTCGACCGGCAGGATCTGCGAATCCGGCAGGCGGGTGGCGGCACGGTGACGCGAGACGTCGGAGACGGCCGAGCAGGCCACGACGACATGACCGACGCGTTCGAAAGCTGCGCCGAGTGCAGTGCCGACCCGTCCGGCGGACACGATTCCTACCGACAGGCGCGCAGGCGCGGGTGCGTTGGTGATCCCGAAGGAATTCACGGGAGTCCTCTCGTTCGTTCCAGTCCCGCTCAGCGGGTACCGGACGTTCCGCTCGACAATAGCGCGCGCTTTCCGGGGCTCGCCACGGTCGGGCCGAGTGATCTGCGCCTCATCGACCGAGGTGGGGTGGCCGTGACCTGCCTTGCGGGCGCCCGCGATCAGCGCTCGGCGGACAACGACGCGAGGATCTCGGCGACCGTCCGGCCCTCGCCGTCGGCGCGACGACGCCGGGAGCGGCGTCCGGACGACTCGTCGTCGTCCTCGTCGTTCTCCTCGGTCGTTTCCGCAGCTCCATCGGCCTTCGCGGCGGTGTCCTTCCCTTCCGCGGGGTCATCGCCCTTCGTCTTCGCTTCGGCCTTGTCTGCGTCCGTTTGCGGGTCGGGGTCGGAGTCGGACTCGTGCTTGCCGGGCTTCTGCGGCTCGGACATCCCGTCCGCCGTCTTCTCGGCGCTCGCGACCTTCGTGTCCCCCGTCTTCGTGTCCCCCGTCTTTGGGTCCACGGCCTTCGGATCCTCGACTTCCGCGTCCTCGATCTCGGCGTCCTCGACGTCCGGTCCTGCGGTCGCCGATGCAGCCGTCGCCTTCCCCGCCGTCGACTTCTCGGCCGTTCCCTTCCCGGTCGCCGTCTTTCCGGTCGCCGTCTTTCCGGTCGCCGTCTTCCCAGTCGCAACCTTGTCCTTCGCCTGTTTCTCGGTTCGCGGTTCTTCGACGCCACCCTTTCCGGGCGTCTTCTCCGACGCCGTCGCCGCGCGCATGGCCGCCTCGACCGATTCGGTCTCCGCGGTGACCGGCTCGTCGTCGGGGGACGCGAAGGCCGGCCCCGACGGACGCGGAGCGGACACCCGCGCCGCCTCGCTCAGCTCACGCAGCTTCTCGGCCTGACCTTCGAGGGCGACGGCGTCGTCGGGTAACCGGCCGTCGAACAACATCTCGAGCGTGCGACGCAGGGTGGCCAGTTCGGTGCGCAGGGCCGCCATCTCACCGGCGTCGAGCTTCAGATCGGCGCGGACCTTCTCCTCGACGCTCAGCTCGTACTCGCGTCGCGCCGCGATCTCCCTCTGCAACTGCAGCTCGTAGACCGTCTTCAGGTCGTCGGCCTTCGCCCGATCGAGCGCCGATTCGCGGCGGTACTTGTTCATCGCGATGGCTCCGACGGTCGCGGCCCACAGAGCGACGACCACCGCGACGCGCAGCAACTGCACGCTCTCACTGAAGATCAACAGCAGCGAGGCGATCATCGCCAGAGCGAGCAGACCGGCCACGATCATCGAGCCGGTACTGCGCCACGGACGGCGATTCCTGTCTGGTCGCGCCGAAGTTGCCATGACCATCAGGGTACTTGGAGGGGTCCACCGATCGGAGCCGGACGACACGCCCTGCCCCACCGCGAAATCCGAGGTCAGAGCGCCGGTTCGTTCGGTTCGTCGGGATCTTCCGGTGTCCGGCAACAGTATTCGAGCCACAGTGCGGCCGCCGCCAATGCGATACCGGCGAGGGCTCCGACGAGCACACCCGAGGTGTCGTCGGTGGCGGCCTGCACGACTCCGCGCTGCGGCACGAGATACAGCAGGAAGCCGGCCCACACTCCGGCGCTCGCGGCACCTACCAACGCGGACGCTTTGGCGAGCGCGACCGCACGCGCCGCGGTGATGGGATGCAGCCTGCCTGGGCCCTCACCGATCTCGTGCTTGCCGACCCGCGACCGGATCATGAATGCCAGGACACTTCGATGATCGCAACGGGATACAGCGAGGCTCCCGCGTAGACGGGGATGGGCGGCAGCGAGCCGTACATCGTGCGGACGAGCAGCCACGCGACGATCGCTGCCAGCACGGCCAGTGCCAGCAGATCTCGGATTCGGGTCTGTTTCAGCACTCGCTGCGCCCCTAGGCCGTCGGCCCGGTCAGCGTCAGGTCGGTGCGGTGCACACCCTCACGTTCAGCGGCGTCGAGTTCGCCCAGCCACTCGCCGATCCTCAACTGCCGGCCGTCGGCGGTGAGCACCGCTCCGGGTTCGACGTCGAGCCACGGGACGAGCACGAACGCCCGCTGGTGTGCGCGCGGATGCGGCAGGATCAGTTCCGGGTCGTCGCTGCGCACCTCACCGTCGCCGCTGTCGCAGGTCACGACGTCGACGTCGAGGCTGCGCGGACCCCAGCGCTGGATCCGGACGCGTTCTGCGGCCTCCTCGAGCTCCTGACCGAACCGCAGCCAGTCGCGCGGACCGAACGCGGGGTCCTCCGCGACGACGACGGCGTTGAGGAAGTCCTCCTGCTCGACCCCGCCCCACGGTGCCGTCGAGTACACCGCCGAGACGGCGACGGCGCGCTCGCCCAATGCGTCGACGACCGACCGCAGGTGCGCGAGCCGGTCGCCGATGTTCGATCCGATGGACAGCACGGCACGACTCATGAGGCGTTCCCCGTCGCGTCGCTGCGGGAGCGGTCGATCACCACGGCGACGTCGCCGAAGGTCAGCGGGATCGGTGCCGACGGCTTGTGGAGCGTGACCTCCACCCGGGCAACACGCGTCGGTGAGTACCTCGTCGGCGATCTCACCGGCGACCGTCTCGATGAGATCGCGACCCGGACCGGCGATGATCGCCGCAGCATGCTCGGCGAGTTCGCCGTAGTGCAGGGTGTCGGTGAGTTCGTCGGACGCCGCGGCCGGTGCGAGATCGAGCCACACGACGATGTCGACGACGAAGTCCTGACCGTCCCGCTTCTCGTGCTCGAAGACGCCGTGGTTGCCGCGGACCGTCAGTCCCCGTAGTTCGATGCGGTCGCTCACGCGTGCACTCCTTCCGCGCTGCCGCGCTGCCAGGCACGCACCACCGCGAGCGCGTCGCGGGATGCTGCACGTCGTGGACGCGTACACCCCACGCGCCGTGGGTGGCGGCGAGCGCCGAG
>LATQ01000102.1 GCA_001017865.1 Rhodococcus sp. IITR03 | reverse complement strand
CGACCTGCTCGATCTCGGCCGACGCTGCCCGCGCCCCGTTGCCGACCAGCAACGCGACCTTCTGCCCGGCGTTGAGGATCTCCGCGGCCCGCGCGATCGCCGTCGTCCGGGGCCAGGTGCGGGCGCTCGAAACCCAGGCTCGACGGCACCATCTTGAAGTCGTGAGTCGGCGGCGAGTAGGGCAGTTCCTGCACGTCGGCGGGGATGATCAGCGCGGTGGGGGCCCGTCGGGTCAGCGCGGTGCGGATCGCCCGATCGAGCACGTTGGGCAGCTGTTCGGGGACGGTGACCATCTGCACGTAGTCGCCTCGCGACGTCCTTGTACAGGCTCAGCAGGTCCACTTCCTGTTGGTAGGACCCGCCCATGGCGCTGCGGTTGGTCTGCCCGACGATGGCGACGACCGGAACGTGGTCGAGTTTGGCGTCGTAGAGGCCGTTGAGCAGATGGATCGCGCCGGGGCCGGAGGTGGCCATGCACACCCCGAGCCGGTCGGTGAACTTGGCGTAGCCGACCGCTTCGAAGGCACTCATCTCCTCGTGGCGGGACTGCACGAACTGCGGGTGGTTCTCCGCTCGGCCCCAGGCCGCGAGGATGCCGTTGATGCCGTCACCGGCATAGGCAAAGACGTGTTCGACGTTCCAGTCGCGCAGCCGCTCAAGCAGATGGTCTGCGACGTTCTTCTCGGCCATCGGTGTCTCCTTACCGTGGGCGCCCGGGTTGTTCGCATGCCGTTCGGAAGGGCGAGAAGGGAGGTGCAACAGGGTGCATCTCGGCTCCGTGGGTGCCGGATCGGACGGTTCGCTCGGTACGCACCATGGTCGTCCTTCCCGGCAGAACTGGCAACCGAACGCAACTATTGCATTTACGCAATGATTGTCGGGTGCAAGATGGTGGTGGGTGGGACCACGCCCATCGACCCACTCGTTCGTGCCGATACGAAGCGGAAGCCGAGGCCACGATGCCAACACCTTGGTCCGGCGCAGACGTCGCACCGCACGTCCTGCGCGAATACGCGCTCGTCGCCGACGGCGAACGCGGCGCCCTCGTCGGCCCCCGCGGCGACTTCGCCTGGATGTGCGCCCCCTCCTGGCATTCCGACCCCGTCTTCTCCACCCTGCTCGGTGGGGGCGGGACGTACGCCGTCGCTCCCGACACCACTCGTTTCGTCTGGGGTGGCTACTACGAGGACGGAACCCTGATCTGGCGCAGCCGCTGGGTCGCCACCGGCATCGTCGAATGCCGGGAAGCACTCGCCATGCCCGCCGACCCGCACACCGCGGTGATCCTGCGTCGCATCCTCACCCCCGAGGACGACACCCGGCTGCGGTCATGCTGCGCACCGGCGCCGGCTGCAACCACCACACCACGCACCCCACCCTCCGCGACGGCCGCTGGGAACTGACCGCCGGACGGACGTACCTGCGGTGGAGCGGCGCCGAGGAGGCATGTTTGACCGAGACCGGCCTCGAAATGCACCTGCACCTGCCGCCCGGACGCAGCCACGACCTGATCCTCGAGATCTCCGACCGGCCGTTCCACAGCGATCCGGTCCCGGCCGACGAGCTCTGGCACCGGACGGAACAGGCGTGGGCGAGCGCGGTACGACCGATCGACGGCACGCTCGCCGACCGGGATGCACGACACGCCACGGCCGTGCTGACCGGATTGACCAGCCGCAGCGGCGGCATGGTGGCCGCCGCGACCACCTCGTTGCCCGAACGTGCGGCGCAGGGACGCAACTACGACTACCGCTACTGCTGGATCCGCGACCAGTGCTATGCCGGACACGCCGCCGCCGCCTACGGCCCGCATCCCCTCCTCGACGCCGCGGTGCGCTTCGTCGGGGACCGTCTTCTCGCCGACGGACCCGACCTGAAACCGGCGTACACCGTCGGCGGAGGGGACGTGCCGTCCCAGAGCGCCCCACCGTTGCCGGGTTATCCCGGCGGCTCCGTGGTCGTCGGCAACTGGGTCAACCACCAGTTCCAGCTCGACACCTTCGGCGAAGCACTGCTGCTGTTTGCCGCCGCCGCCCGAGACGACCGACTCGACAGCCGGGACTGGCGGGCCGTCGAGACCGCCGCCGCTGCCGTGGAGTTGCGCTGGCGCGACCCCGACGCCGGTATCTGGGAGCTCGACAACCGCCACTGGACGCACTCGAAACTGACGTGTATCGCGGGTCTGCGGGCCGTCGCCACCATCGCCCCCCGCGCACAACGGGACCGATGGAACGACCTCGCCGACACCTTGACCCGAGCCGTCCTCGCCGACAGCACCCATCCGTCCGGGCGATGGCAACGTGCACCCGACGACGACCGGATCGACGCAGCCCTGCTGCTATCCGCCATCCGGGGTGCGCTACCCGCCACCGACCCACTGAGTCGCCGCACCCTCGATGCCGTCCGCACCGAACTCGGCAGCGACGGCTACATCTACCGATTCCGCCACGACGACCGTCCCCTCGCCGACGCCGAAGGCGCATTCCTGCTGTGCGGGTTCTTCATGGCCCTCGCCGACCATCAGCAGGGAAACACCGTCGAGGCCGTGCGGTGGTTCGAGCGCAACCGCGCCGCATGCGGCACCCCGGCACTGTTCACCGAGGAATTCGACGTCGTCGAACGACAACTGCGCGGCAATCTCCCCCAGGCCTTCGTGCACGCTCTGCTGCTCGAATCGGCTCGGCGTCTCACCCGCCGCTGGAACTCCGAAGGATGAGCGTCTCTCACACCGAAAGGAATCCGGTTTCATGACATCCTCACGCACCGACCAGGTCGTGGTCGTCACCGGCGCCAGCGCCGGCATCGGACGTGCCGTGGCCCGCGCCTACGGACAGCGCCACGCCCGGATCGCCCGCTCGCCCGCGGCGAGACAGGCTCGCCGCCGCTGCCCGTGAGATCAACGCGGCCGGGGGACAGGCGCTGATCCTGCCCACCGATGTCGCGACCCGACGCCGTCGACGCGGCCGCCGCCGCGACGGTGGAGCGTTTCGGCCGCATCGACGTGTGGATCAACGTGGCGTTCACATCGGTCTTCGCCCCGTTCACCGAGATCACCCCGGACGAATATCGCCGGGTCACCGAAGTCGACTATCTCGGCTTCGTCTACGGCACGATGTCCGCACTGAAACGGATGACACCTCACGATCGCGGCACGATCGTGCACGTCGGCTCGGCTCTGGCCTACCGCGGCATTCCGCTGCAGAGCGCCTACTGCGGCGCCAAACACGCCATCCAGGGCTTCCACGAAGCACTCCGCTGCGAACTGCTGCACCAGCACAGCAACATCCACGTCACCATGGTGCAGATGCCCGCCGTCAACACCCCCCAGTTCTCCTGGTCCTCTCCCGGCTCCCGCGCCACGCCCAACCCGTACCCCCGATCTACCAGCCCGAGGTGGCCGCACGCGCGGTGCTGCACGCCGCCGACCACCGCGCCGCCGCGAATACTGGGTCGGGGCGAGCACCGCCGCGACCCTCGCCGCCAACGCACTCGCCCCGCGCTCGACCGCTATCCTCGCCCGCCACCGGATACCGCACTCCCACGACCAGACGGACCCGGCCCCG
>LATQ01000442.1 GCA_001017865.1 Rhodococcus sp. IITR03 | reverse complement strand
CGGCCGACGCACACGACCTGCAAGTGCTGGGCTGCTCACCCACACTCCGCCACTGGGCGCGGACGTCGGAGGCCGACCCCGACGATCCGCACGGGATGCCCGCCGACCCCGGCGAATTCGGTCGCTTCGCAGGCGACGTCGCCGCTCGCTACTCGGACAGTGTCACGCACTGGGAGATCTGGAACGGGCCGAACCTGACGGCCTTCTTCGCCCCGCAACCCGACGTCGCGCGTACGCCGACCTGCTCGTGGCAGCGTCGGACGCGATCCGCAACGTCGACCCCGGGGCGGTGGTGATCACCGGCGGCCTGTCCCCCGGCACCGACAACGGATCGGACATCGCCCCGACGACCTTTCTCGCCGAGCTGTACGACCAGGGCGTGTCGCCGGCCTTCGACGTGGTGGGCATGCATCCCTACAGTTATCCCGCTCTGCCGTCCGATGCGTCGACGTCCGACTGGAACTCTTTCTACCGCATGCGCGAGATGCGCACCCTCATGGTCGAACGGGGTGACTCCGACAAGCCCATCTGGGCAACGGAGTTCGGGGCACCGACGGGCACGGATACCGACGCGGTGGGACCCACGGAGCAGGCCGACATCCTGCGCGACGGGATCACCGAGCAGCGCGCGTTGGGATTCATCGACAAGCTGTTCGTCTACAGCCTCCTCGACCGGGGCACCGAGGTGACCGATCGCGAGCAGAACTTCGGGGTCCTCGCGCACGACGGGACACCCAAACCGGCCTGGGACGTGTTGCATACGGCCGCGGTCACTCCCGGTTGCCTCTGATCAGCAGCGACTCGATGTGAGGGCATTGAGCGCCGCCAGGCGCAGGGAACGGACGAGGTCGGCTGCGAGATCCGCGGTGCGCAGAGTCCATCGGTGGTGCGGTCGCGGGCTGGGGACGAGCTGTGCTGATGATCAGGCACCGAGCGCGTCGGTGACGCCGTCGAGGATCCGATCGAGGATCGGCCCCGACGTCGCGAAGTTGATGCGCAGGAAGTTGTGTGCCCCCGACCCGAACCGCACCCCACCATCGGCAAGGACGCGTCCCCGATCGCGGACGGCCGACACCGGATCGTCGATGTCGAGCGGCCCGGTGTTCAACCAGGTCAGGTAGGTACCCTGTGGCAGGTGATGCCGTAGGGACGGGACCCGTTCGCGCAGAACCTCGTCCACCCGTCGGCGATTCCGGTCGAGGACCTGCAGCAGGTCGCGCTGCCACGCGTCGCCCTCGCGCCACGCGGCGAACGTCGCGACGACTCCTGGAACCGAGACCGTCCCGTACAGGTCGAACGGTTCCGCGTCCCGGCGCTTCAGCAGGGTCTCGGAACCGTAGTGCACCACCGCGCACCGCATCCCTGCGAGGTTGAACGCTTTGCTGGCCGAGGTCAGCGTCACCGTGCGGGCAGCGGCCTCCGGCCCGAGCGAGGCGAACGGGATGTGCCGGTGCGGTTCGTAGATCAGCTCGGCATGGATCTCGTCGCTGACGACGAGCATGTCGAACCGTTCGGCGAGATCGGCGATCCGTTCGAGTTCCTCACGCGTGAGCACCCGACCGGTGGGATTGTGCGGGTTGACGAGCACCAGCACCCGCGGACGACGCCGCGCCACCAACGGCTCGAACGCATCGAAGTCGAGCACCCACCCGTCGCCCCGGTCGACGAACGGAAAGTCGATCTGCTGCAGACCCATCCGTCGCAGCGACGCGAGGAACGGCGGGTAGTTCGGTGTCTGGATCGCCACCGCATCGCCGCGCGTGGTGCTCAGGTGCAGCACGAGCTGCAACGCCTGGATGAGATCCGTCTGCTCTCGGACCGCACCGGGATCGGGTTCCCAGCTGTAACGCGTGCGCATGCGCAGCGCGAACTCCTCGCGCAGCGGCGTGCCGTGCAACCAGTCGGGATAGCCGAGATCGCTACGGTCGACCAGCTCGTGCAGCGCACGCGCGATCGGCGGGGCGACCGGGAAATCCATGTCGGCGACCCAGGCGGGGGCCAGCCCGTCGGCGGCCGCCCGTGCCCATTTGGCACCGGACCGCGCAGACAGGGCGTCGAAGTCGAGGTCGTCGAACCCGGGCACCCCAGGACCGCCGACCGAGAGGCGCTCGTCGCTGGTCATGTGGATGAGAATCGCACGGTTCGCGGCGCTCCGCGCGCCGAAGTCAGGCGGCCGGTCGCTGGCCGGTGACGAAGAAGATCAACCGATCCGCGACGTCGACGGCCTGGTCGCCGAAACGCCCGTAGAAACGCGCGAGCAGGGCGGTGTCGACCGCGGTCCGGATGTCGCCGTCCCATTCGGGGCTCTCGAGCAGGGAGAGCAGTCGCGAGTGCACCGCATCGAGTTCGGTCTCGATGGCGTGCGTGCCCTTGATCGTCTCGAGGTCGAAGTCCGTGAACGCGTCGCGCAGGATCGCGACGATCTGCGCTGCGAGATCGGCCATCCGGCGAAGATCGTCGCGCAGGAGATCGGACACCAGCGACTCGGGATGGCGACGCCGTACGACCCGCGCAATGTGCAAGCTCAGTTCGCCCATCCTGGTGAGATCGCTCGTGATACGAACCGCGGAGAACACCAACCGCAGGTCGGCGGCCACGGGCCCCTGCAGGGCGAGGATCCGCACCGCCCGCTCGGAACAGTCGGTGTCGAGTTCGGCGATCCGTGCGTCGAGATCGAGGGCGGCCTGGGCTGCGTCGAGATCGGTGTCGAACAGGGCGCGAGTGGCCAGGTCGAGCCCTTCGGCGGCAACCGCTGCAAGCTCACCGAGGCGTCCGACCAGGTCGTCGAGCTGTCCTCGGAACAACTCCCTCATGTCTCGCTCCCTCCGTCGCCCGGTTCACGGCACGTGTACCCGGCTGATCCTCGTTGCAGTCCTCGGGAGGAGCCTAACGACGCGCGTCGACGACGCTCTCTACGGCGACGTCCTCGGAGGACGATACAGAGCTCGCGCTGTCGTCCATGCGGGCGAGATGAGCCTTGATCCATTCGGTGCTTCCCGGCGTCGCGGTGCTGTGCTGCGGGGTGCCGGCAATGCAGATAGACAAATTTTTTCCCTCGTCGTAACGCCGATGTGCTCGGCTGCGCAGGCCACACCCATCCCCTGGAGTGACCGTCATCACTATAGCCTGTCGGCGCGAAGCTTCAACTCGGGCGAGAACCTGGCCGGCAGCGCGACGTCCCCGGAGGTTCGCCGTAACCGTTCTGCTCCGGGTAGCCATGCTTCTCGACCGACCACCTCGACGCCGGGAGTACGTGCGCCGTCACCCTCGGACCAAGGACCTCCGGACGTCAGTGGCTCCTTACCCTGCCGCAGGAATCCTCCGGACCCATCTACCCGGACCACATCTACCGAATCGGTGCAGAAACGGCATCG
Organism: Rhodococcus sp. IITR03; assembly: GCA_001017865.1. The sequence goes on along the minus strand of LATQ01000442.1, from coordinate 196 downwards.
GCGGCACCCACTTGTGGGTGCCGCCGATGTCGTCACGTGCGGATCGGGTCCTGGACGCCGATCAGAGGTAGGCGCCGATCAGGTCGCGCAGGAACTTGATCACGAACTGGAGCGGGTCGACCGGCTCCGGCTGCGACTGGGGGGCCGGCGGAACATTATCGGCCTGGGGCGCGGCCTCGCCCTGCGGTGCGGGCGC
>LATQ01000436.1 GCA_001017865.1 Rhodococcus sp. IITR03 | reverse complement strand
ACTTCCGAGGCCCGGGCACGCACGGCCGCCGCCCGCACCGCCGACGGAAACTACCGGGTCAGCCCGCCGTGGACCGGCGAACGTATCCGCCGCACGATCTACGTGGTGCTCTTCGCACTCGCGCTCGTGTTCGCGACGTGGGGTGCGCAGATCGACCTGTCGCGCATGGCCGACGGTTTCGGCTCCATGTTCAACACCCTGTCGCTGTTCTTCCCGCCCGGTACCGGCGGCATCGGGTCGGAACTGTGGGAGCAGCTGCTCGTCACCGTCCAGATCGCTCTGGCCGCAACGTTCATCGGTCTGGTGGTCGCGGTCCCCGTCGGCCTGCTCGCCGCCCGCAACGTCGCACCGACGCCGGGCATCGCCAAAGGCTTCCGTATCTTCATCGTCGCGGTCCGCGGCATCCCCGACCTGATCTTCGCGATCATCGTCATCGTCGTCACCGGTCTCGGTGCCACCGCCGGCGCGATCGCCTTGTCCGTCGGTGCCATCGGACTGCTGTCCAAACTGATCGCCGACTCGGTGGAGGAAACCGACGTGCGCGTTCAGCAGGCGGTACTGGCCGGTGGCGCCACCCGGATGCAGGTGCTCATCGGTGCGACCGTCCGCCAGTCGGGCCCCGCGATCGTCGCACACATCTTCTATCAGCTCGACAGCAACATCCGCGCCGCAACGCTTCTCGGCGTCGTCGGCGCGGGCGGTATCGGCTTCTATCTCATGAATGCCGCGCGGGTGATGCAGTTCGACGTCGTGACCATGGTCGTCGTGATGATCTTCGTGGTTGTCATGGCGGTCGAAGGGCTCGCGATATGGGTGCGCCGCGCCATTTCGTAACCACCACAACTACGACCCGGAGTTTCACGTGACCATTATCGAAGCGGCCCGGACCGCTGCCACCGGCATCCTCACCGCCACCGCCGACGCCGCAACCGCTGCCTACCGCGACGCGGTGCGTACCTACTCGCGGGAGAAGCTTCGTTCGGTGGCCATGGTGGGTGCCGACGGCACCGACACCATGTTCGTCGACGTGCTGGTGGAGGACGCGATCATCGGTGCCGCCACCGCTGCGGGCGCGAACATCCTGTCGGAGGAGCGCGGCTTCGTCGACGTGGGTTCGGCGATCACGCTGGTCGTCGACCCCGTGGACGGATCCGCGAATGCCGCAGCGGGCATCCCGCTGGCCTGCTTCAGTGCAGCGGTCGTCGTCGACGGGGAGTTCACCGAGGCGATGACGTCGTGGCTGCACACCGACGAACGATGGTGGGCGTCGCGCACGGCATCGGAGTACCGGACGAGCGGCTGCACGTCGCTCGACAGGGCGGCGGTGTCGATGCTGCGTCCGCACGAACGCAACCGCGACGCCTGGTGGCGGGTCGCATCGGCCGCGACCCGCATCCGCATCCTCAGCTGCAGCACCCTGGAATCGGTGTTCGTGGCGACGGGTGCGTCGGATGCCTTCGTCGACGCCGGCAGCGACACGCATCGCCTCATGGACATCGCCGCGGCCGTGGTTCTCGTCGAGGCGTCCGGTGGTGCGGTGATCGACGCCTACGATCGGCCCGTCGAGTTCGATACGGACCTGACGAAACGGTGGAGCGGGATCGTCGCGTCCACTCCCGACCTGGCGGAAGAGTTGCGGGCCGCCATTGCCGGGTGATCCCGGTCGGGATACCGGCGGCTACATGTGGCTGCAACCGTGGTCACCGAGAATCGCTCAGGGGCGGGGGACGCGCGAGACGGGCCTGTGTTGCGCGCGGCGTAGTGCGCGGCGCAGTTCGTCCCGGTCGTCGAATACCTGCACCATGTCCCCGGAGACCAGCCGTGGCTCGCATCCGCGCCCGGCCACGACGACGACGTCTCCGGGGCCGGTGTGGGCGACGGCGATGTCGAACGCGCGACGTCGGTCGGCTTCGACGACGACGCGGGCACTGCGCGCTGCGAAGGCACCTTCGGCGACCGCATCCCTGAGCACCGCGGGTCCTCCGAGAGGGGACTGTCGTCGGTCACGACCACCACGTCGGCGTAGGTCGCGGCGGTGTGCCCGAGCGGAAATCGCTTGCCGGGATCGCGTTCTCCGGTCGCGCTGATCACGAGGACCAGTCGCCGCTCGGGGGCGAGCGACCGGAGGAAGGGCAGCAGTTCGCGTTGCCCGGACGTGTTGTGCATGTAGTCCACGAGCGCGAGAACGCCTTCGCCGGTGTCGACGCGTTCGAGTCGGCCGGGCACACCCGCGAGGTTTCCAGACCCGCCGCGGCCTGCAGGACGTCGCCGTCGACGGCGGGCCCCCCGAGGTGAGCGCCGTCAGCGCATTGGCCACCTGGTGCGGCCCGAGCAGCGACAGTCGCACCGGCGCACTCCCGGCCGGTGTGTGCACGGTGAAGGTGGTGCCGTGGAGATCGCACCGGATCGTGTCCGCGTACACGTCGGCGCGGGGATCGCGGGTCGAATGCGTCCACAGCGGCACGTCGACGGAGGCAGCCAGACGTCGGCCGTACTCGTCGTCGATGTTCACCACGGCCGTCTGCGTGCGGTCGGCGGTGAACAGTGCCGCCTTGGCGGCGAAGTACTGCTCCATCGTGTGGTGGAAGTCGAGGTGGTCGCGCCCGAGATTGGTGAAGGCGACGGTACGGAAACGCACACCGTCGACGCGGCCCTGACTGATGCCGTGCGAGGACACCTCGAGCGTCACCGCCTGCACGCCCTGGTCACGGAACTCGGCAAGGGTGCGGTGCACCACCGAGGCCTCCGGGGTGGTGCGGGTTGCGGGCCGTGTGCCGGCGGGACCGCGCACCACGACCCCGCCTATCATGCCGGTCACCACGCCGGTGGCCGCGAGTGCGGTGTCGAGGAGATAGGTCGCGCTCGTCTTGCCGTTGGTGCCGGTGATGCCGTGGACCTGCAGGTCGTGGGAGGGATGCCCGAGAATCCACGACGCCAACGGGCCGACCACCTCGCGTGGTCGATCGACCACGAAGGTGGGCAGCAGGCGCGACGGTCGGTCGCTGAGCACCGCGACCGCGCCGTGGGTGGCGGCTTCGGCTTCGAACTCCAGGCCGTGGGCGTGGTGTCCCGGTAGCGCTACGTACAGATCGCCGGGCCGCACCGCGCGGGAATCATCGCTGATGCCGGTGATCACGCGGTCGTGTCCGCCCTGCGGTCCGGATCGCATGACATCGTGGAGGTGCTCGGCGACGTCGCGGACCTGGATCCGCCGGGTGGGACGGCAAGGATCGTCCGGGTCGGTGTGCACGGGGGCGGATACCGGTCCGGGGCGGAATGATGCGCCGCCGGTGACCGGGGTCCACCGGCGTTTCCCTCGCCCGCAGCGTGCGTCGGTGTCACACGGTTACCCTCGAAGGATGACTGCGATTCCGGATTTCCCCGTCGGCACGAACACCACGATATCCGGTCTCGGCAGCTCCTTCGCCGACGAATTGAGCGGATTGTCGGTGCCGTGGCAGGGCGCCGAGGCCCCCGACCCGGAACTGCTCGCGCTCAACGAGGACCTCGCGGTGTCGCTGGGACTGGACGTGGCGGCGTTGCGCAGCGCCGACGGCGTCGTCGCCCTGGGC
>LATQ01000268.1 GCA_001017865.1 Rhodococcus sp. IITR03 | reverse complement strand
CCGAACTCGCGGTGCTCCTGACCTGCAGGCCGCGCACGCACAGATGCCCTGCCTGCGCCGCCCTGACCCGGGGAGTGGCGTTCCGGCGGTTCCGCGCCGACGACGTCCGTTCCATCCTCGACGCCGGCGCCGGGGTTCCCCCAACCCGCCCCGGCGGTGAGGCGCTGGTGCTGGACCTGCCGACCGCCCCGACCCGATCTCTCGACGCCTACGCCGTCACCCGAGAGGAGACCGCACGATGAGCAGTTCGAGCACCGCCGTTCCGCCGGCGGTCGCGGCGTTGCCCGCCGACCTCGACGCCGGTCTGCGCCGACTCAAACTCGCCACCGTCCGCCGCACCGCCGCCGAGGTCCTGCAGACCGCCAAGACCCAACGCTGGACTCCGGAGGAGGTGCTGCGCACCCTGATCGAAGCGGAGTTGGCCGCCCGCGACGCCTCCAACATCGCCGCCCGACTCAAAGCGGCCGCGTTCCCCGTCGCCAAGACCCTCGACAGTTTTATCGTCGCCGAGTCCTCCATCCCACAAGCCACATTCGACTACCTGATCGGTTTGGAATGGGTTCGTTCCCACGCCAATCTGGCGTTGGTCGGCCCGCCGGGTACCGGAGAATCCCACACCCTGATCGGGTTGGGGATCGCGGCCGTGCACGCCGGGCACAAGGTCCGCTATTTCACCGCCGCCGACCTCGTCGAAGCCCTCTACCGCGGCCTGGCCGACACTCCCCCGAGCACTACGTGCAGGGGGCACCCCCACCGTCGGCAAGACCATCGACACGCTGTTGCGGCAGATCTGATCATCGTCGACGAGGTCGGGTTCGCGCCGCTGGACGACACCGGCACCCAGTTGCTGTTCCGACTCGTCGCCGGCGCCTACGAACGCCGATCCCTGGCGGTCGCCTCGCACTGGCCGTTCGAGCAGTGGGGCCGGTTCCTGCCCGAACACACCACCGCCGCCGGCATCCTCGACCGGCTCTTGCACCACGCCACCGTCGTGCTCACCGACGGTGAGTCCTACCGGATGCGCCAGGCCCGACACGAACGAGGTGAACGCCCCTGACCCCAACCCCGAACACCCACGAGGCGGGGACTTCCACCTGGCCAAGAGCGGGGACACCACGATGGCCGTTGACAGCATGCCGCTTCCTCCTGACCCGAGTATCGGTGACACCGAACCGTAAGGGTGAGGTTCAAGCCCCCGCGTCCGGTTCTCGCTCAGTCTTTCACCTCCTGCGGGGCACATCGAGCCTCGGGATGCGGATGCCAATCCCAGATGTTGTAGGAGTGAAGGTTGGGGCAACGGAGCCGCATTTTCCGAAGACAGGTCATTTACCAGTGGTGACACTGGTGGTTCCGAATGCCGGCGGGCAGGGCTTGCAGCGGGCACTTCGGCACGCAGGGCGGCAGCGGGACCAGCCATCTTGACGATGATGGTGGGGCTGGCAGAAACGTGAGTACCTATAGGCGGCGGCCGCGCTCGTACCCCTGCCGAGTGCGGCCGCGCTGTGGTCGAATGGTGTGTCATCGGGTGTCGGTGAGTGATCGTCGGCCACCCAATGCGGGGCCATCCGGATTGGACGCAGCCATAACGGCGCACCGAGCCCATCGACGAAGGGTTCGCCGTCGAAGCTGCCTGGTTCGCGACCACCGTTCCGACCGCAGGCGTGCGGAGCAGGTCTGGTGCACGGCGCGGCGGCGGACCAGTCAACGATGCCGATCGTCTGGTGCAGCTACTCGTCACCGGCGTCCTTGCCGGACCGGGTCGACAGGACCTATCCGACAATCTCGCAATCAGAACGGATCAGCTGTGGAGCCAACGAGATCCGCCACCGAATTGATGACGCGGGTCGGACGGTAGGGGAATCGTTCGACTGATTCACGGGTGGAAATACCCGTCAGGACCAGCAGCGTCTGCAGGCCGGCTTCGAGGCCGCAGACGATGTCGGTGTCCATGCGGTCGCCGATCATCAGCGTGTGTGCGGAGTGCGCACCGATCGCGCGCAGGGCCGAGCGCATCATCAAGGCGTTCGGCTTCCCCACGAAGTAGGGTTCGCGGCCGGTCGCGCGGGTGATCAGCGCCGCAACGGCGCCGGTTGCGGGAAGCGAACCTCCCGTGACGGCCGGTAGGATCCGGATTGGTCGCAATGAACCGGGCGCCGCGTTCGACCAGTCGGATCGCGGTGGTGATCGCCTCGAAGGAGTAGGTGCGTGTCTCTCCGAGGACGACGTAGTCCGGGTCGCTGTCGGTGAGGACGTAACCGATGTCGTGCAGCGCGGTGGTCAATCCGGATTCGCCCACCACGTAGGCGCTGCCGCCGGGACGTTGATTCGCGAGGAATGTCGCCGTCGCCAACGCCGAGGTCCAGATCGCCTTCTCGGGAACGTCGAGGCCGGAGAGCAGCAGGCGAGCCCGTAGGTCTCGGGGTGTGCGGATGGAATTGTTGGTGAGCACCATGAACGGCGTACCGGTATCGCGGAGTTCGGTCAGAAACGCGTCGGCGCCGGGAATCAGGTGATCCTCGTGCACGAGAACACCATCCATGTCCATCAGGTAATTCCAGACCGGCGCGGATGTGGGTTCTTCGCTCATTCTTCGAGTGTGTCACCGACTGTTCCAGTCGGTGGCCGATACAAGGTGATCACCCGGCGGCCGGTGTCGGCTCCGTACTCACCCGCCGAGGTTTGCGACGGTCGAGTCGAGCACGCCCGCCTGCAGTTCGAGGTCGCTCTCGTCGAAGTCGCGATCCTGCGGCAGTTGCTTCCGGAGGTCTTCCCTCGTGACCACGAGAAACGGTCGGTTCTGATCGGTCAGCTCCTGACCTCCGACAACGCGGAACCGTCCCTCCTCCAGAACGAGTGCGGGGTCGTCGAGCGTCGAATCGAGGAGTTCTCGAAGGTCGGTGGCGGTCAACTTGGTGGGCACATGTCCTCCTGCGCTTGCTCGTCTCTCGAACCGTTGTGTCCTCTCGGAGGTACCCGGTCGAGTGCCGGCTGAACCTGGTGTTTGTCGGGCGACGTGACGGGCCGGCAATCTCCTCGGGGGAGGACATCGGCAGCGAATATTCCGTGTTGCGGTATGTGCCGCATCTAATTTCGAAATGTCAAGGGACCGGGTGCGTTCGGTCGCCTCTCGGCGAAAGGCGCAACACGGCTCCAGCCGAACGGAACTTCCGTGAAGGCAATGGGTTGAGCCCGGGGGACACGAATACGCACCCGATCCGCCCAGCACAACGCGACCCGATGGTTATCTATTCCCGGTGGGGATAAGCGTGCGGAAGCCGAACGCGTGCGTGACGGACTGTGACCGCGGACATCTTCGTTGATGCTTCAACCGGCATACGATCGAGACCACTCATGTGCACAGACTTCGCCACACTCGGCGGAACTCTCATCTGGTTCGCCGCTCTCATCGCCCTTACCCACATCCTCGGCCATACCCTCTGACCTCCGACCCACGGTCGGCCACCCGATTCCTGAGGTGTCTGCCGTAGACCGCCGAGAGGACGGCACGATTTCGGCGAAGCGTTGCGCGCAGTAACCGCGGCTGCGGCTGCCACGATTGCGGGGGTCGAGTGCGCCGACATCGTCCTCATCGGCAAGGACACATTCGAATCCCACGGAGCGACCTCGTCGTTGTCCCGGGAACTCGGTCGGATCCAACGCGACGCCGGTGGCCCCTGTATCGATGCGGCCGGAGTTACGAGCGTGGTCTACAGCAGCGACCTCCGATCCGAGATGCGCTGGCCGCAGTTCACGGAAGAAGCCTGATGGTCGGGGTCGGCAGCGTGTTGTCCTTCCAACTCCACACCCGCACCGACATTGCCGGTTCGCTGAACCTGTTCGCATCGAAACCGCAGGCCTTCGACGGTGCCGCGGTAGCGCTGGGCATCGCACTGGCGGCGCAGGCGGCCGCCGAGAGCGCGCGGCCTGCACGCGCGGAGCTGCATCTGCGCTCGGCGTTGGCACCCGAGACACCATCGGCCAGGCCAAAGGTCTTCTGATGCAGCGCTGCGGTGTCGATGCCGCCCGCGCCTTCGTGATGCTGCGGACGCTGTCGCAGGATCTCAACGTCACCGTCGCTCGAATTGCCGAGCGAATCGTGGAGGACCACACCGCTTCTCTGTGATCGTTTGTCCGATCACGCACAGTCCGTCCGTCGGGCGGTCCACAGCGGTTCCCTCGAGATCGATGTAGGCACAAGAGGTGCATTCGACTGCCTACGAACCGTGGGGGTGTCTATCGCCCTCGAGTGCTGCGACGACGCTTCTGGCATGCGAAACCCATGCAGCGACCGTCGCGCCGGTGCTCCGAAGCGGGAGTTGAGCCAGACGCAAAGTCGAGGTGCAGCGGCCTTCCGGATCGCGTACAGGGAAGACGAGGGACCCGACATCGTAGCGACCGTCAGAATCGAGCTCCTGAACGCGATAGTCGACGTCCGACCCAGGGATCACGGTCCGGATGTCACGTTCCTCCATGGGTGTGAGCAGACCTGATTCGTAGCGTCGCGTCGCTTCGCACATCGTCTCGTAGGCGGTGCGGCCTTCTCGAGGAAGAAGCGAGAGCGCGTATCCGTGGGCGCGTACGAAACCGAGTCGCCGGCGGTAGACCCCCTTCGTGTCCTCGTCGATTCCGATGGCCCTGGACAGCCAGCGTTCCTGTTCGTCCTCGGACAGGTCGAAGACGATACTGTCGCCGATCGGAGGCACGATCGGGATACGTCGTGCGAGTCCGTTCGTCTGTTCCACGCCGGGACCGAAGGCCGACAGCACTCGGACCATCTCGTCCCGGCCGATCGTCGTATACAGCGCGATCTCGCAACCGATCGAGTGGGCGAGCGCTTCCACCTCCGGGCGGAGGGCCTCCGCCGCGCTGATCGAATCGGTGATCTCGTGCTGCAGCCGAGCGATCAGCGACGTACTCACGAAGCTGCCGTAACCGCCCTGGAAGTAGATCAGAGGCGCCACGGTTGGTGACCGCCAGATCGCTCACGGCGCAGAGGACGATCCAATGGTCGCCGGCATCGACCGTGTTCGTCACGCGTGCGTCGATCCAGCGACCGATTGTTCGAGAACCGGGTTGCCGGACGGAGAGGTGGACCATTCGATGCCGTCGAGCTTGTTCTCCCAGCGCCGGGCGATCGTGGCGACAAGATCCTCCTGCTCGCCCCCGATGACATTGATGCATATCGACTCGCACCGCCGGAGTTTGTCGAAGGTCTGGGACGTCTTCATCGGCATGAACGAGACCAGGGGAGGATCGAGGGACACCGAACTGAAGGTCCCGACGACGAGGGCGAGCAGTTCGCCGTCGGCCGCGCGTCCGGTGATCACTGCAACGCCCGTGGGATAGTGGCCCATCACCTCGCGGAACAGGCCCTTGTTGATACTGGCGGTGTCGAGGGACATAAGCACTCCTTGGTCGGAACGACGATCGATCCGGCTCGGTTCAGCCTTTGCGGTGACGCGCCTGGAGGGTGCGTCCGAGGGCTTCGGGGCGGAGGAAGAGGATGCACAGCACGCCGCCGACGAGCAGGACGACACCGGTGATCGTGAAGGCTTGATGTACGCCTACGGCCATGTTGTTCGCCATCTCGGGGGTGAGGGGCGTGCCCGAGGGCGGCGAGACGTACCCCGCGCGCGTCATCAGCATCCGACGAGGGTGGGGGAGATGATTGCGCCGATCGACGCGACACCGCCCAGCGTGGCCATCATGATCGGACGCTGCCGTGCGCCAACCGCGAATGCCAGCGCTGAGGCGGTCATCGGGTAGGCGAGGCTGCAACCTGCGGCGATGCAGAGCAACGCGACGGCGGCGACACCGGAGGCCGCCTGGACCAGGATGAAGCACACACCGGCAACGAGTGCTGCGATACCGAAGGGGATCGCGATGGACCGATGCGCGTTGTATCCCCGCTGCATCAGTCGGTGACCGAGGAATCCGAGGAAGAGAAGCACGAGCGCTCCCAGGATCCAGGGAATCGTGGTGACCGTCCCGACCTGGGACAACGAAAGTCCGACCACGGTCCCCAGGTACTGGGGTAGCCAGGTGGTCACGAACCCCTGCACCCAGAAGTTCGAACCTCCGCCGATGACCGCCGCGAGGAAAGTCAAGCTCGCGAATGCCCGCCAGAGCGAGACGGCCGGTTGTTTGTCGACATCATCCGTGGCGATTTCGTGAGCGGACTCGGCATCCGCCTCGGGGGCATCCTTGCCGGCGGAATCCTTCTTCCCGTGGCCCGCGTAGGTCCGTCGCCGGCCAGGATCAACCAGGCGATCACCCAGACCAGACCGACGATACCGAGGACACCGAACGCCCAGCGCCATCCCCAAGCACCGATGACCCAGGCCAGGGCAGGTGCGGCGAGGACCGGACCGAGGGTCGAGCCCGCAGCGACAAGATTGGAGGGAAGCGCGCGACGTCGGGGTTCGAACCAGGAGTGGGCGGAGGTCAGTGACATCGCGGTGGCCGGGCCCTCGCGCCGCCGAGAACGATGCGGGTGACCAGAAGAATCGCGGCGCCGCCACCGAGCAGCATGGGGAACTGCATCACGGCCCACACGACGCCCATCGTCAGGATGATCCACCGCACCGAGAACCGCGCTGCGAGAAATCCGGTAACGACCGAGACCACGGCGTAGAGGAAGAAGAACGCACTGCCGATGAAACCGAACTCGACGGCCGAGATTCCCAGGTCCGGGATCGCCTCTGACGCAACGAGTCCGAGTACGGCCTTGTCGGCAAACGCGACGATCTGAAAAAGAACGAGGAGTGCAGTGATCAACCAGGCCTTGCGGTTCATTCTGCCGAAGTCGATCTTCTTCGATGCCTTCGGATCGGAAGGATCGATGATCTTGTCCGGCGCCACGGTCGAAGCCATGAGAGGCCGCCTTTCTTGTGGGCTGGGAATGGGGCTGGAGTGAGCGGCGAGTGCTCCGTTGGTGATCGGAAGCCCAACGGTGTGGAAAACCTATGTCGCCTTGCGTCACTCGGGTAGGAGGGAAACCTTTACTGTCGGTACGTCCTTTTCCTGGGCAGAATGGGGAGGTCAGCGACTGCAGGAGGATGATGTGAACGCGCCCGTGGTTGACGTGTCCATCGAAGATCAGGTGAGGTCGGTCCGGACCGGTTCGACGACGGCGACGGAACTCGTGTCCCGAGCCAGAACGGCAATCGACGCTCAGGAACCCGTACTGCAGGCGTGGGTGCAAATGTCGAGCACTACTGCCGAGGACGTCGCGACGATCGATGCCGACCGCCGAGACCTGCCTTTGCGAGGGATTTCCGTCGGTGTGAAGGACCTGATCGACGTCGCCGGCATGCCGACCGTGCGGGATCGCCGGTCACATCCGCCGCGGCAGCTGTCGCGGACGCGCCTGCGTGGAACGATTGCGTTCGCTCGGCGCCGTCGTCCAAGGTAAGACCGTCACGACCGAGTTCGGTTACTTCCGTCCGGGTCCCACACGCAATCCTCATGCACCCGAGCACACGCCCGGAGGATCGTCGAGCGGGTCCGCCGCCGCGGTCGGTGCTGGCACCGTGCCGTTGGCGCTCGGTACCCAGACCGCGGGTTCCCTGACCCGACCGGCGTCCTATTGCGGCACGGCCGGACTGGTTCTCGCCCACGGCAGTACCGAGATGGCAGGAATTGTCGGCCTGAGCGACTCCCTCGATTCCCTGGGGCTGCTCACCCGCACCGTCGCCGATCTGCGTTACGTCCACGATGCGTTCCTCGGCTCAGCCGCCGCTGTTCAGTCCGGTCTTCCGGAATGTGCGTTCGTCTGGGGCGGAAGCTATCTCGGATATCTCGACCCTCCGATGATCGCTCTGCTGGGCCGTCTTCCGTCTGTTCTGGCCGGACTGGGCCTGCATTCGGAAATGCTCGACTGGGACGACCACGTGCAGACTCTCGCCGAGGACCACGCGACGATCATGGCCTTCGAGGCCGCACGCACCCGAGCTCGTGAGTTCGAACGGCAGCGGGACGATCTGAGCCCGCAGATCCGAGATCTGCTGCAGCAGGGACAGACAATCTCGGTCTCCGACCACACGGCTGCGTTGATCCGACGGGATCGCTCGCGGGAGTTGTTGGGCGAGATACTCGACGGATCATCCTCATCGTCGGTCCTGCCGCGACCGGACCTGCACCGAAGGGATTGTCGGCGACCGGTTCGCCGATCCTCAGCCGCCCGTGGCAGTTGCTGGGCCTACCCGTGGTGATTGTGCCCGGAGCGCGCACCACTGCGGGACTGCCGCTCGGAATACAGCTCGTCGGCCTGCCAGGTAGGGAGGATGACCTGTTCGAGGTCGGGGAGAGACTCGAAGCAATTCTCCGCGAAAGTCCCCCGCTGGACGAGTGATTCGAAGACCATGCCCTGATGACGACTGGAGAATTCTCGATGCTGAAACCGCGCCCGGTCAATCACCATCGGATGTTCCTCACCTGCTACGAGGACACCTTCAACTACGGATGGCATCACGTCGACCTGTTCGTCCACGACGAGTACGGACGCGAGGTCAACTGGGTGCATTGGACCGTGGAGGCGGATGGACCGGAAGCGGCCGACGTATCGATCCGTCGTGAAGAACCCCTGCTCCGCCGCACCACCGACTGGGAGCCGAAGACAAGCGCAGTCGGGGCTCCGTACTGGACTGCCGAAGCAGCGTGGGATGCGGACAGCTGACATGGCCGAGCATGTGACCGGCAACGATGCGCCGGCGTCCGAGGCCACCGTGTACGTCGTCGACGACGATCCAGCGTTGTGCGATTCCGTCGACTGGATTCTGGAGAGCATCGGCATCCGACCGGTCATCTGCCACAGTGCCGATGTCTTCCTCGATGTCTACGACGGCACGCATCCCGCTTGCATCGTGCTCGATGTGCGCATGCCGGGCATGAGCGGCACGAGGTTGCAGGAGCGGATCAACGAGTTCGCGCCGCATGTGGTGATCATCTTCGTCTCGGCGCACGGCGACATCAGGATGTCCGTCTCGACGCTACAGAAGGGCGCCATGGATTTCCTGGAGAAGCCGTACGATCCGCAACGGCTGCTCGACGCGGTTCAGTCCGGCGTCGAGCGCGCTCGGACGCGTTTCGCGGAGCATGCTGCACGCGTAGCGCTGCGGGAGAAACTCCAGGGGCTGACGCCGCGTGAGCGGCAGATCCTGGCCTTGGTCGTCGAAGGCCTGCCGAGCCAGAATATCGCCCGCAAGCTGGGGATGAGCGTGAAGACCGTCGATGTCCATCGGGCTCGGATCAAGAGCAAGACCGACTCCGACAGCATCGGCACCTTCGTTCGGGACCTCCTCCGCTACGGCGTAGAGGTCCCGAACGAAGCCTGACCACGGTCGATCAGTAGTAGTCGAGGACGAGTCGCTGCCCTCTCGTGCGCGACACGCACACTGCCATGACTTCCCCGGATTCCTTCTCGGCACGGGTGAGCACGTTGTCGCGGTGTTCGGGCGAACCTCCAGGACCTGCATGATGCACGTTCCGCAGATGCCTTCCTGGCAGGAGGTGTCGACGTCGCAACCGTTGTCCTGGAGGACCTCGACGATGCTCTTATCGGCCGGAATCCGATAGGTCTCTCCGTCCAGCTCGACTTCGAATGCGGCGTTCGCCGACGCGTCGGGTTGCTCCGAGGCGTGGAAGTTCTCGATGTGGATGGCGTCGGGGGAGACGTGCTCACGCGCGACGGCAACGACCTTGTCCATGAACCCCGCCGGTCCGCACGTATAGATGTGAGTGTGTGGAGGCAATTCGGCGAATTCGTCCTTCAGGACATGCTCCTGGGCCTCGCGCGTCACTCCGAGATGCTGATGCAGCTTGTCCGGGCAGCGGTCGTTCAGCAGCGGCAGGAATGCCGCTTCGGATTCGGTGCGGGCGAAGTAGTGCAGTTCGAAGCTGATGCCGTGAACGTCCATGTAGCGGGCCATACTCAGCATCGGAGTGATGCCGATGCCGGCGGCGACGAGCACGTGGTGCTGTGCCTCTTCGGCGATGGCGAGCAGGTTCCGAGGTGTGCTGATGCGGAGGGTGTCGCCGACAGAGAGTTCGTGCAGGGCAGCGGATCCACCGCGTGAGTTCGCCTCCTTCTTGACGGCGAAGACGAACGAGTCCGGTGCGTCCGGGGTGCTGCACAGCGAGTACTGACGTGTGATCGCTGTCGGGCCCTCGACGTCGATGTGTGCGCCCGGCAGGTACGGACCCAGCGGTGACCCGTCCGCCTTCACGAGCGTGATCGACTTGACGGTCGGTGTTTCCTGGGTGATGTCGGAGACGATGACGTCGATGAGTGTCATGTCAGGTTCTCCTCGTGTAGCGACGGGTGCGGGCCGATAGGGATGGAACGCTCAGCGCAGGTACAGGCCGCCGTTGATGTCCCAGCAGGCACCGGTGACGAAGAAAGCGTCGTCGGAGATCAACAGCGCGACGGTGTCAGCGACGAACGATGCACTGCCGAGTCGCCCGACCGGAATGCCGGCAACGATGCCGTCGAGTTTGTCGGCCGGAACCGTCTTGCGGACGACCGGCAGATCGTGTGGGCCCGGGGAGATCGCGTTGACCGTCACGCCTCGCGCGGCGAGTTCTCGCGCGAAGATCTTGGTGGCGGTCAGGATCGCGCCCTTCGACGCCGCGTAGTGCCCGCCGGTGGCGGTGCCGCCGTTCTGGCCCGCGAGCGAAGCCATGTTGACGATGCGACCGAATCCCTTGTCGGCCATCGCCGCTCCGAACACCTGACAGCCGAAGAAGACGCTGTTGACGTTCGTGGTGAGCACGTCCGTGAACTCGTCTTCACCGAGTGTCATCAGGTCGGCCGCGCGGGTGACCGCTGCGTTGTTGACGACGATGGTGGGCGTGCCCCACAGGTCTTCACAGACTGCGAGGCCTTCCTCGAAGGCCGCCTTGCGGCCGACGTCCAACTTGATGCCGCGGGCTGTGGACCCGTCGGGGGACAGTTCCGCCGCGAGGGCGTCGACCGCGGCGGTGTCGAGGTCGGCGAGGAGCACCCGCCGGCCGTCGGTATGCAGTTTACGGGCGATGGCGGTGCCCATTCCGCCGGCGGCTCCGGTGACGACCGCGATACGCGGGGCATGAGGATTCATGGTGGCCTCTCAGAGCAGATAACCGGACGCACTGACCGCGTCCTCACTGTCGATCAGACGGACCACCTTGAGCGCGATCCTGTCGTCGCCCTCGTCGTCGAACACGATCGTGTGCGTCAGATCCGCGCCGAGGGTCAAGAACGCGTTGCGTTTGAAGGCATTGACGATCTGCGCCGAGCGGAGGGTGACCGAGGTATCCGTGCGTTCCTGCACGGTGAAGCGGGAGATCACGCGGACGGTGCGTGCTGCGGCGACCGCGGACGGCGAGTAACCCTGGAGCATGCGTTGGACGCGCAGTCGGCGCATCCGTGCATCGTCGTAGACCATGTTGAGCGAGGACGCGAAGTCATCCGTGTCCGGGTCGATGGGGATCACGTAGATGCCATCATCGGTGTACATCTGCTCCCAGGACTTGTAGTCCTTCGCGTCGAGGGCTTCGGCCTCCTTCCACACCAGTTCTATGGCACGCAACACGCGGGGATCGGTCAGGCCCAGGTCAGTCATCGCTCATCAGCTTCTTCCACATTGCGTAGGCCTCGCGCATTCCTGTCTCGTCGGTGACATGTGAAGTGGGCCAACCTTCTTCGGTGATGTATTCGCGCCCCTCGCCGCGGTTGACGAGAATGGGCATGTCGGGATTGCCGCCGGCACCGATCTGAACCCGGGTCCAGCCCTCCGCATCGTCGGGGCTGCCGAAGCCGAACGGACCCTGGAAGTGCTCGTGAATACGCAGACGCTCCCGGTTGACGGATTCAGGCCGCCGTCCATGCCGATGGCCATGTGCCAGATCTCGGTCTCGTCGACGGAGATGGGAATCAAGACCCGGAAGAACGACGAGGACATCGCCACATTCGGAAAAGTGTTGAGGTTGAACCGCAGCCGTGCATCGAGCGCATGTAGCGACGGATCCGCTCCGGACTCTCCCCGGCCTCGGTGAGTTCGTCGACGAGATGCTGGAAGCGTGGCTGGATCTCCTCGGTGCCGTCGTCAATATCGAGGTCGACGTGGGCAGCGGCCATGATCGCGACGCTGTGTCCGTTGCCGAGCGAATGTGTCTCGGCGGCCGGATCGTCCATGAACGACATCATGTCGGCGGTTTCCGCGTCGACGGAGGCCATCCATGACTTGTGCACCATCGGGAAGTGGTAGCCGTCCGTGGTGTTCTCCAGTTGGATCTTCCAGTTGCCCTTGAAGCGGAACTTGTGGACGCCGAGCACCTTGGTCGGCAGTCCGTTGCTCTGCTTGAAGAAGCGCTCCATCCAGAGCTTGGCGTCACCGAGGAAATCCTCGAGGGGTTCGGCGTCCTGGTTGAAGGTTGTCCAGATCATGCCAGGTAGCTCTCGGTGCGCAGCGTCTGGAGGGGGAAGTCCTTCTTGTCGATGACTCCCTCGTAGCCGTCCGGATAGGGGATACCGCGCAATCGACCGTCGAGAGCGTAGGACCAGTTGTGGTACGGGCACGTGAAGCCGTTGGCCTTGCCGCTGCGCTGGTCGCAGACGGTCGCGCCGCGGTGCCGGCAGCGGTTCAGGAGGGTGTTGAAGTTTCCCTTGCGGTCACGAGTGACGATCACCGGCTGATTCCCGACCTGAGTGGTCTTGAACGAACCGGGCTCAGGGATCTCGCTCTCGTGCGCGACCCACACCCACGTGCGGTAGAAGATCTTCTCCATCTCGACACGGAAGATCTCCGGGTCCGTGTAGAGCCGTCCGGCGACCCGATCGGTGCCGACGAGATCCCCGTAATTGTTCTGGATCGAATGTTCGATCGTCGTCATGTGTTTGCTTCCTTCGAACTCGTCACGTGCGGGTGTCCGCATCAGTGCAGATGACTCATCGCGTCGATGGGTAGGGGTGCCGCGAACATGCGCTGGGTGCGGAATCGGTGTATGCGGGCCGTGATGTCCGCCGAGCGGGTGATCTCGAAATCGATCTCGAGTCGGGCACACAGCAGTTCGGCCGTGCCGTCCGTGTACAGCGACAGTTGTTGCATGATCCATCGACCGTGAGCACTGTCGCGCTCGACCCGGATCCGTTCGCTGCCGAGCAGATGCGTGTTGCGAACGAAATGTTCGGCTGGTGGAAGATATCGAGAGACCAGAGCGACGATGTCCTCGCGCCCGTGAGCGATCCCGAACTTGCCTGTGTACTCCGATCCGATGCCTTCCCAAGTCGCATTGCCGGTGAACAGCGCGCCGATCTGTTCGGGATGCTCCAGGGAACCGGGGACGTCGCACAGGTCCATGTAGCGCATCAGGCATAGCCGGGCAGCGTCCTTGACTTCGAGCGCGGACAGTCGGTCCGACATGTCGGTCACGTCTACACGTCCACGTCGTCCCGAATGGTCAGCTCACGACCCATACGAGCTTCGATCTTGAAATACCTCCACAATGCAAACTCACCGATCATGGTGGTGCGCAACAGGTTGCACGCGTTCTTCACTGTCTCCTGGTCTTTGACGTCGGCGAGGACGTAGCACGTCCACGGCCACCCATCGGACGGTCCGACCATGTGGGCGTCGTCGTCGAAGGTGCCGATGATGTCGACGCCGTCCATGCGCTTGAGATCGGAGAGCATAGTGGAGATGCCGACCCAGACCGGGCCGATCTCCGCCTTGGGGAGATCGAAGAAGTTCTGGTTGTTGCCGATGCAGAACAAGGTGCGCAATGGTTCGGGCACGACAGGTGTCCTTTCGGTCGGGTGAGCCTTGCGGGCTCGCACGGTCGGAGAGGCGATCAGGGGAAGCTGGGGATATCGGCGTCGAGACCGAGCAGAATCGAACCGGCGGCCTCGAACGTGTTGGTCTGCAACATGGCGTGCTGGGCAGGAACGAGCGCATCCTGCAGATATCGCTGGAGAGGATGACTGTCGTAGATCGCGCCGGTGCCGGCGAGATCGAAGGCCGACAGCACCACGGTGCGACCGACATGCGCGGCATGTGTCGCTGCCAAGCGGAGCATCGCCCTGTGTTCGTCGGCGATCGGATCGCCCGCAAGCGCAAGACTCCACACTTCGTCGGTGACCTCGTAGAAGAATGCACGTGCCGACCGCAGATCGGCCTCGGCCCTGGCCAGACCGATCTTGTAGGCGGGACGGTTGCCCTTGGCGGCACCGCCGGTGATGCTGGAGCGCGCTGCACCGACCTCCTGCACGTAGTCGAGGGCACCGCGCGCTGCTCCGAGCGTGACCACCGCGAGCACCTGCGCTGCGTAGGGAAGCATCGGGTAGCGGGTGATCGGTTCGTCGACTTTCGGTGCGCCGCCGCGGACGAAGGTCATCTCCTCGGGCACGAAGAGTTGGTCAGCGCGTATCGAGTGCGAGCCGGTGGCTGCCATGCCCGCCACGTCCCAGTTCTCGACGATCTCGACGTCCGCTGGATTCACCAGCGCGGTGAGAGGCATGCCGTTGGTGTCCGGGCCGCCGGCGAGACCGATCCCGAGGATGTCGGCGCCTCGGCAGCCGCTCGCGAACTGCCACAGCCCGCTGCACAGATAGCCACCGTCGACCTTCTCGGCTTCCTGCATGGGGAACAAGCCGCCGGCGTAGGCGATGTCGGGGCCGTCAGCGTAAATCTTCGCCTGGGTCGCGACCGGGAGAGCGGAGAAGTACACCAGCGACGATCCGAAGCTGGCGACCCAGCCCGTGGCTGGATCGATCGCAGAGATCCGTTCGACGAGGTGCATGAAGGACGACGGCGCCATCGGTTCGCCACCGAACTGTGCCGGCGTGGATGCCCGGTACAGTCCGGCCTGTTTGAGCAATGCGATGTAGTCGGGGGGTACGAAGCGTTGCTGGTCGAACTCGTCGCGCCGGTCGCGGAGCACTTCGAGCGCGTGCTCGAACGCGCGATCCCGCGCCGGACCCGCCGGCGCTGCCTCGATCCGTTCGGTCGTGCTGGGGATGGTCATGCCGTCTCCGTTTCGGTACGTGTTCGCGCTGATGAACACGCTATGGACGAGCCGGTTACGGCGGTATCGGGACTTTCTCCCGAGGCCATAAAGTAATTCCTAATGGCGGTGACGACGTCGCTCGTCGGACGATGGACCGTCCTGCTCCCGGAGGTGTTGATCGATGTTCCCTACCCGACGTGACTTCCAGGCGATGGCGGAGCGAACGCAGACCGGCATCCTGATCCACGAGGCTGCGTCGAAGAACATCCTGTGGGCCAATCCCGCTGCGTGCCGGATGTTCGGTTTCACGCTCGAGGAGTTGCGGCCGCTCAAAGCGCACCACATGAGCAGTCAGGAACGTCAGTATCGCCGGGCCCTGGGAGTGGCGTGGCTGCAGTCCGCGGTCGTACATGGATCGAGTCGGCGGCAGTGGAAATATCGAACCAAGGAGGGGTGGACTTCCTCACCGACGCCAACGCGTCCCTGGTGCAGTTCCAGGACGGTCCGGTGGTGATGGTCGAGTTCCGCAACATTTCCGAGGAGGTGGAGATCCAGCAGGAACTCAGCTGGGTGTCGCAGTCGTTGCAGCGGATCATGACGCACACCTCGGCCGGCATCCTGGTGCTCGACGACGGCAACTGCATCGACGACATCTCACCACTCGCGGCGCGGTTGTTCGGCTCGACCACCGACCAGTTGATGGGGGCCCACCTCGAGGGCCTGGGGCGATGCGATCCCTCGCTGGATTCCGAGCAGGTGGTGTCGAAGCTGGCGTCGGGCACCGGATCGGTGAAGATCCGGCAGAAGATCGAGAGGCCGGACGGCCGCGTCACCTGGCTCGCCGGTGAGCTCGAGGACGTGGTGCACGACGGCATGGTCTCGCGGGTGCTCGTGATCCGGGACGTGACCGACCGCGTCGAGTTGGAGCAGCGCCACGAATACCAGGTAGCGAACCTGCAGTATCTGAGCCGCTACAACGCGATGGGTGACATGGCGATGATCCTGGCCCATGAACTCGGGCAACCATTGGCGGCGTCGTCGAACTACCTGCGTGGTCTCCAAACGCGCGTTGCCGGTGGCACTCTCGACCGCGATCAACTCTCCTACGGTCTGGACATGGCGGAGAAGCAGTTGAGCCGTGCTGCGGAGATCGTGGCGTCGGTCAAACGGTATGTGCGGCGCATCGAATCGACGTCGTCGGCCATCGATCTCAACGACGTGATGGAGGAGAGCCTGTATTTCGTTCGGTTGCGCGCGGCTGAACGGGGCGTGCGGGTGGTGGTCGATCGGACCGTCGAGAGCTTGCCTGTGCAGGGGGAGAGCGTGTTGATCGGTCAGGTCATCATCAATCTGTGCTTCAACGCGATCGACGAGATCGTCCTGCCCACAACGGAGGCGAAGGAATTGAGGGTCACGACCTGCCGTGATGGTGACTGGGCATGCATCCGGGTGGCCGACGAAGGCCGAGGCATGGAACGAGCCCCGCGAAATCAACTCGTCTCAGGGGCGTTCTCCGCGAAGCAGGACGGCTCCGGGCTCGGCTTGATCGTGTCGGAGCACATCGTCGAGCGTCACGGCGGCGACATCGAGTTCTCTCCGAACGAGCCGCGGGGAACCGAGGTTCGTCTGCGGCTTCCGATCGCCGGTGGCACGCCATCGGTAGGTGTGTAGCGCCGTTCCTCGATCGCGACACCACCGGTTGCCGCGCGTCCTTCAGTCCAGACAGAACTCGTTGCCTTCGATGTCCTGCATGACGATGCAGGACTCGTCGACGCCGTCGGCATGCAGAACCTTCACCTGCGCAGCGCCGAGCGCGACCAGCCGGTCGGATTCGGCTTGCAGAGCAGACAGGCGTTCGTCACCCTCCAAGCCTGTCCCGACGCGGACGTCGAGATGCACCCGGTTCTTCACTACCTTTTCTTCGGGTACTCGCTGGAAGTGCAGCCGTGGCCCGGCACCGGTCGGGTCGGCGCACACGAACGCGCGTCCTTGCGACTCTGCGGGCAGGCTTGCGTCGTAGTCGGTCCGTGTCGCGAACCCGTCGGGCGGCGTGGGCACCTCGTAGCCGAGAACAGCGCACCAGAAGTGCGCGAGTCGCTCGGGTTCGGTGGAATCGAACGTGACCTGTACCTGCCTGATCGATGCCATGCGGGCCACCCTAGGGAGCAGTGCCGGAACGAGCAACCGCATTTTCGGACGCGATATCGCACTCGGTCGTCGAACCGAATGTCGGTGGTGGGCATCGATTCTCGCTACCACGGACGTGGACACCGACAGCTGACGGTCGTCTTCGCAGTCTCAGCGCTCGTTCACGGGTAGGCGAGGGTCTCACGAGTCAGATGGAACAAGCCAGGTATCAGCAGCGCAACGACGATCACCACGACCACCTTGTCCATGGTCGGTAGGAGCGCGATCGCCAGGCTCGGAGCTCCGACGACCAGTCCGACAACCGCAACATTTCGCCCTTTCTTCACCCGGGTACGCCCCGCGTCCGATAGCGGACCCTCGGATCGGCGCACGACACTTCGATGAGCCCGGTACACCACCGATGTGCCCCATCCGAACACAGCCACGGCCACGATCGCTACCGCCCACAGCAGCGCAGTCACTTCGAATCCTCCATGTGTCGTCGGTTGGTAGAAGACCGCCCGCAGGCTACATAACCGCGCGTTCCATTACGGGCTCGCAACAGAGTTGCAACAGTCTTCTCCGATACTCGAGAAACGAACAGACACCCTGTTCGCCCGGGAGGATGCTGGATCATCCGAGTTACACGGCTGCACTCCATCTCGTTGCGCGACTTCCACGACCAGGGGGTAGCCCATGAACGCCGGCCGCTGCTCGCGCGACGTTCCACCACCTCGCGGCGTGACGCCGCCGTACGAACCGATCGCCTCAGGGAGACGGAATGTCAGTCGTAGAACCATCGAAGAGTTCGGGAACCCGTAAGCACCACGACGGCGCCGACTTCCACGCCGAGAAGAGCGAATACCTCGAAAAACGTTCACTGCGTAAAGGAACCGCAGGGTGGGTGCTCCTTGCAGGACTCGGTGTCAGTTATGTCATCTCCGGTGACTACGCCGGATGGAACAACGGACTCGCCGAAGGTGGATTCGGCGGCCTGCTCATCGCCAGCGTGGTCATCGCGGGCATGTATTTCGCGATGGTGCTCGGGATGGCGGAATTGTCGTCGGCCCTTCCGGCCGCAGGGGGCGGATACACCTTCGCTCGTCGCGCGCTCGGCCCCTGGGTGGATTCGCCACCGGCACGGCCATTCTCATCGAGTACGCGATCGCCCCTGCGGCCATCGCGACGTTCATCGGCAGTTATGTCGAATCGTTGAACATCTTCGGGATCACCGACGGATGGTGGATCTACCTCGCTGTCTATGCCATTTTCATCGGCATCCACCTCACCGGTGCGGGCGAAGCGCTCAAGGCGATGTTCGTCATCACCGCCATCGCACTCGTCGGACTCGTGATCTTCGCGATCTCCGCGGTGGGACTGTTCGAGTCCGACAATCTCACGGACATTACGCCGACCGATGCCGTCGGTGCCTCGGGCTTCCTGCCGTTCGGCTACTTCGGTATCTGGGCCGCAGTTCCGTTCGCGATCTGGTTCTTCCTGGCGATCGAGGGCGTTCCTCTCGCTGCGGAGGAAGCGCGCGAGCCGGAGAAGAACGTGCCCCGCGGCATCATCTCCAGCATGCTGGTGCTCCTGGTGACAGGAGCGACGGTGCTGTTCCTCGCGACCGGTGCGTTGGGTGCCGAGGGGTTGTCGACCTCGGGCAACCCGCTCGTCGAGGCGCTGGGTGACGGGACAGCGGCGAAGGTCGTCAACTACATCGGGCTCGCCGGGCTGATCGCCAGCTTCTTCTCCATCATGTACGCGTACTCGCGGCAGACCTTCGCGTTGTCCCGCGCCGGCTACCTGCCGACGAGCCTGTCGGTGACGAATTCGCGCAAGGCCCCCATACTCGCGTTGATCGTGCCCGGCGTGATCGGCTTCGTCCTGTCGCTGACCGGTGAGGGCGCGATGCTCCTCAACATGGCGGTCTTCGGTGCCGCCGTGAGCTACGTGCTCATGATGGTCAGCCACATCGTGCTGCGCGTGCGCGAGCCCGGGATGCCGCGTCCGTACCGCACGCCCGGTGGTGTCGTTACGATCTCGTTCGCGCTGGTGATCGCCGCGGCCGCTGTGGTGGCCACCTTCCTCGTCGATCCCGTCGCGGCTCTGTGGACGTTCGCCGCGTTCGCGGCATTCATGGCCTACTTCGGTCTCTACAGCCGTCACCACCTCGTCGCGAACTCCCCGGACGAGGAGTTCGCGGCCCTCGCGAAGGCAGAGGAAGAGCTGGGGTGACGACCTGAAGCCGTCCGCGCGGCCGTGTGCTCACAGCGTGCGGACCGAGGTGGGTTCGTAGACCATGACCGAAGCCGTCGGCGCTCCACGGCAGGTCAATCGGCACGGGGGAGTGCGATGGGCCCGCAGTTCGACGTCGACACGCTCCGGGTGCGGTGCACGACCGGCGAGCCGGATCCGCCAGAGATCACCCTCGCGGGCACTCTCTGCGACTGTGTAATCACTGCGCCCGGCCGGACCGAAGCGTCGGAGCGTGGCAGCGAGCGCGGCCTGCTGAGGCGGCGACATATCGGTGTAGCCGCGTAGATGACGGTGGTGGATCCGGTCGAAGAAGTGTTCTTCGATCGTGAGGACGGACGACTCGGCGTCGAGACCGCCGTAGTAGACACCGTCGGGTACGACGACGACATTGGCGGCGAACCGGTCTCCGCCTACGTGCGAGCATTCCCAGACCTGGTCGGGCCAGCGCTCGGCCAAGGCGCGCGCGACCGGCCGTCCACGCACGGCGCAGCACGGGTCGTGGTGACCGTGAGCGCAGACCAGGAGGACGGAGGGGCCACCGAGGTCGCCGGGAGTCTCGAGGGCGGTGACGATCTGTGTCAGATCCTCCTCGCGATCCCACGTTCCCCATTGCTGACGCACCGCGCCCGAGGTCTCGCGGCGGAGCACCGCCCAATGGTCGTGTCCGCCGCGGCGGCGACGGCCCGGGCGCTTGACCAGCAGTATGCGTGCGCGGGCCGCCTGCGCCGGAGAACACGGCCGTCTTGGTCGCGGCGTCGAGCTCGAGCCCCTCGAACCCGTTCACCGGCCATCTGCCCGGTATTCGACGAGGACCCAGGCGAATCCGCGCGGGGCCGTGCCGGCCATCGGATCACCCGCAGGCGGGCATTGTCTGCGCAGAAGAAGCGTTCGGCTGAGACCACAGTGCACCGTCACTGTTCCGCGGGGACGAGGATCCCTGCGCGCAACAGCCGTTCGACCAGGTCGGTCCCGAGGGTTTTCGCCGGGTGGGATCCGCCGTCGAGCAGGCGCGTGACAGACGGCAGTTCCTCGTCCGCCACAGAGACACGGCCGACACGCGTGACCAGGTGTGAACCTTCCAGGCGCGCATACAGTGCGCTGCGGAGTTTCACCGTGGTGTCGGGGCCGAGATCGTGGACGGCGGCGAATTGGGCGAGCGGCCCCAGCGGTGCCGGACGGGCCTGCTCCCGCCGGGCACGACGGAACAGGGAGGTGACGTCCGCCTCGCCCAGTACGGCGATGAGATGCTCACGAACAGCAGCGATCTCGGCTTCCGGGTCATCGATCCCCATGGGCAGCGCGTCGCGCATCTCGGGATCGTCGCCGAGCGCAGCGAGTGCTGCCCGGGTCAGATGCTCCGCAAGTGCGTGGCGCGTCCACGTGTGGATGCCGACGGTGAGGTGGATGGAGATCTCCCCTCGCGCCTCGGCGGCATGGATCCAGCCACGCGGTAGATAGAGGCAATCGCCGGGTTCGAGCACGGTGTCGATGCACGCAGGCTCTGTCGCGGCTCGGGCGACAGCGGCGCGGTGATCGGTCCAGGGTTGATTGCGCAGCGGCGCCGGGTGGACGGGCTCGTGGATCACCCATCTCTTGGTTCCCTCGATCTGCACGACGAAGACGTCGTGGACGTCGTAGTGGTGGCTGAACCCCTGGTTCCGAGGTGGAGTGATGTACGCGTTGACCTGGACGGGGTGTCCGAGTTCGTCGCTCAGAGCGGTGCCGAACTGCGAGATCGGTTCCCACGTGCGGTGCAGTGCCTGCAGGACGAGGGTGGCACCGTCGGCAAGGTTGCGCCAGAGCATCGTGTCGTCGAGTTGGTCGGAGATGGTCGCTCCGACACCGGCGGGGGAGGTGAACGACGAGTCCGGCAGTGTCGTCCCGTCCTTGGCGACGCGAAGAAAGGGCGTGCGGAGTCCGCGACGCGAGATGAGTTCGTCGACCGCCTCGGCGGAGAACAGGTCGGTGAATGTCCCGGCGCTACGCGTCAGCAGTGGTGCTCGCCCCCAGATCTCGGACGCGAACTTCTTTCGACCGATGTCGATCAGGCGGGTTTCCAGGACTCCGGCGTCCGTTTCGACGCCGGAGTCCTGGGTGCGGTGCGAGGAGTCCTCACACTCAGCTGCCGCCGTCGCTCCGCCATCGGCTCCTCCGTCAGCCCCACCGTCGGCTCCAC
>LATQ01000283.1 GCA_001017865.1 Rhodococcus sp. IITR03 | reverse complement strand
CCGACCGCCGAGGTCGAAGTCGCCGGGGACGCCGACGCGTTCGCCGGGTCCGGGCACCACCGCGACCACCGGGGTGGCCACGTCGGGGACGGACGCCGCGGCCTCGGTGAGCCGGCCGAACAGGTCGAGTCCGTGGAAGGCGGCCGGCACGGCCACGACGGCAGGTCGCGCAGCAGTGAGGATGTGCGCGACCTCGCGGGTGTTGTAGCGGGTGTTGACACCGATGACATGGGCGCCGAGCGCGGAGGCTGCGAACTGCCACACGAGTGCGTCGGACCAGTTCGGCAACATCACCGCGATGCACTGGCCGGCGCGCAGGCCGATTCCGTCGAGTTCACTGCGCACGGCCTCGACCCGGTCGCGGAACTCTCCGCGGCTGCGGGCCACCGCCACGTCGTCGACGATGTCGTAGGCGATCGGGGCGTCCGCATTCGCGGCGACGAGGCCGTCGAGCAGTGCGGGCAGGGTGTCGGTGCGGGTGGTGGTCACAGCGCTGCCTCCTCGGGAACAGCGACCCGGCGCAGCTCACCGATCCAGGTGTCGGCGAGCGCGGCGAAGTCGTCGATCTCCTCCATCGGATAGTGCCCGATGCCGGCCAATGCCGTGAAGCGGGCGCGTCCGGGAAGTGCGTCGTTGATGGTCTCTGCGGCCCGGGCCACGGCGTCGGGGTCGATCCACGGGTCGTCGACGCCGGCGACGAGGTGGATCGGTGCGGTCAGGCGGTCGAGGCGGTCGCGCACGTCGTGGGTTCCCCAGCCGATCAGGTCGGACGACGAGATCTCCGGGTCCTCCCGCTTGTGCATGAGCGCGATCGTGTGCGCCTTCGCCTCCGGAACCGAGCGCCCCACGGATGCAAGGGTTCCCAGATAGGTGCGCTCGGAGCGCGACGGTCCGGCGACGTCCTCGAGTTCGCGGCGCAGACCGGCGACGTTGACGCGGCCCGGGCCGGGTTCGGCTTCCATCGCGACGGCCCCGGACAGCGGACGGTCCGGGCGGGTCGCGAGTTCGAGGGTGAGCTTGCCCCCGATCGAGCAGCCCATGACGAACGGCCGGTCGATCCGGAGCGCGTCGAGCACCTCGCACAACCAGTCGCCGTAGGTGATCAGGCTTGTGACGGGCCCCCGGGTGCGGGTTCGGAACGTCCGTGGCCGGGCAGGTCGGGGACGATCACCCGGTAGCCGCGGTCGGCGAGATCGCGGGCACCGTGGCGCCACTGCACGCCGCTCTGGCCGGCGGTGTGGATGCACAGGACGGTGGGCAGGTCGGTCGCGTCGAGCGCGTTGCCGGATCGTGCGTCGGGAGTGACGATCTCGACGAAGCCGAGCGCTCCGCCGATCTCCAGGTAGCGGGCCTCGATCATGAGCGGGCCTTTCGGGCGAGGGCACGGGCGTGCCCGATGATCGTGTTGAGCGGCTTGGTCAGGCGCAGGTACTCGTATCCGTCTCCGGTGGAGGAGAATTCGCCGCGGATGGCGCGGCGCATGAAGTCGTTCTCCTCGGACAGGACGAGATCGGCCCAGGCGTGGTCGGGTGCGACGAAGGTGAACGTCGCGCCGTGCGGGGTGCGCCGGGTGACGTCGACGATGCGCCCCTTGTAGATGCGCAGGTGCAGTTCGGTCTCGCCGCTGCGCAATCCGATGGTGCCGTCCCAGGTGGACAGCGACGAAGTGAATTCCCGGTCTTCCGAGAGGCTCTCGGCGAGCAGCGCTCCCCAGGCCGGTGCGCAGAAGTCCAGTTCGGGAACCGCCGGCTGTTCGTCGTCGAAGGTCCATGTCTCGGTGCCGGATTCGCGCACCGCGCCGGTCCCGTCCACGAGCCGGATGTAGCGGCGCGCGGTCCGTCCGTATACGCGGGTGATCACGGTGTCCGCGGACACGACGTCCGAGACGGAGACCGGATCGTGTGCGTTCCAGTCGAATCCGGTCGGGATGCCACCGGGAACGGGCGAGACGAGCGAGGCGACGGCCAGGGCACCGAGGACGGGTGAGTTCGGCGGTGCCACCGCACCGGAGCCGGTCAGGACATCGGCCACGGTGCGGGGTTCCGAGGAGGTGCGGTCCCCGACGATGAGCGGGCGGGTGACGGTGTGTGCGCTCATGCCTGCTCGGGCCTTCCCAGGAGTTCGTCGGAGATGATGCGCATCTGGATCTCGCTGGTGCCTTCGAAGATCTTCGTCAGACGCGCGTCGCGCCAATGGCGTTCGACCTGGAAGTCGGTGGTGTAGCCGGCGCCGCCGTGGATCTGCACGGCCTCGCTGGTGACCTGCTCGGCCATCTCGGTGGCGACGAGCTTGCACATCGACGCCTCGAGCGAGCACCGCCGGCCGGTGTCGATGTCGGTGGCGACCGAGTACATCAGCTGACGTGCAGCCTCGATGTCGGCGGCCATCTTCGCGATCTTGAACCTCAGATGCTGGAAATCACCGATGGGACGGCCGAACTGACGGCGGGTGTGCACGTACTCGATCGAATCCTCGAGCGCGGCGCGGGCGAGACCGATGGCACGGGCGGCGGTATGGGCGCGCCCCACCTCGAGGCCTGAGACGGCGAGATAGAAGCCCTTGCCCTCCTCGCCGAGCATCTTGTCGGCCGGGATGCGGAAGTTGTCGAACGACAACTCCCAGGTGCTCCATCCGAAGTAGCCGATCTTGCGGACCTTGGTGCCCGAGATGCCCTCGGGGAAGACGCCGCGTTCCTTCTCGACGAGGAAGGCGCTGATCCCGCGGTGCGGCTTGGCCGGGTCCTTGTTCGGATCGGTGCGGGCGAAGAGCACGAGGTAATCGGCCTCGTCGGCATAGGTGCACCACATCTTGGTGCCGTTGACGACCCACTCGTCACCGTCGCGCACGGCACGGCACGAGATGTTCGCGACGTCGGATCCGGCCTCGGCCTCCGACAGGGCGTACGCGCCGAGGTATTCACCGCGGGCGACCTTGGGCAGCAGTGCCGCCTCCTGTTCGGGGGTGAAGCCGCCGCCCATGCCGTTGCCGCGGGCGAGCAGACCCGACACGCTCATCCATGCCCGCGACAGTTCCTCGGCCACGAGGCAGTACTCGAAGACGCCGAGCCCGAGGCCGCCGTGTTCCTCGGGGATCATGATCCCGAAGAAGCCGATCTCGGCCATCTCCTTCTTGAGGGAGTCGGGATGGTGCCCTGGACCGGGTCGAGTTCGTTGGCGACGGGCAGCACCTTCGTCATCGCGAAGTCGCGGGCGAGGTCGCGGATCGCGAGGCGTTCCTCGGTGAGATAACGCGGGGAGTCGGTGCGCGGCTGCGAGGGGCGGTGGGTCATGGGAGGTGCACTCCTTCGATGGACCGGAGTAGGTCATTAACGCTTGTTCACCCAGTACAGCACGGCACCCATGACCCGTCAACGGTTCAGCGCGAATATCCGACCAGATTGAGCGCGTATCCAGCGAAATCGTCGGCGACTTCCTGCGCCGAGAGGGGGCCGCTCTCCCGGAACCAGAGGGGGATGCCGGCGCACATCGTGAGCACCGCCGTGACCCCCTGATGCACCCGTTCGATCGTAAAAATCGCTTGCGCCACACCGTCTTCCGCGATGTCGACGAAGAGTTGCTCCTGCGCGTCGCGCGAGCCCACCACGCGCTTGCGGTCGAGCGGACCGAGATAACGCAGTTCCGAATTCGCCACCAGACACGCCCGCGGATTCCGCGCGGTGTACAGAGCGTGGGCTGCGACCGCCGCGCGCCACCGTTCGGCCGGATCGTCACCGACCTTGCGCAGGGCGTTGCGGGTCGCCGTGAACTGCTCGTCGCTCGCGCGGCGGAGAATTTCCACGAGCAGTTCCGACTTGTTCTCGAAGTGATTGTAGACGTTGGCAGCGCTGCAACCTGCGGCGTTGGCGATATTGCGCATCGTCGCCCCGTGGAATCCGCACTCGTAGAACTCGTCGAGCGCGGTCTCGAGAATCCGTTCCCGAATGGACGAGGACGCACCGTTCGACCGGCTGTTCATCCCTGCACAGTAGGCACACATCACACCGACCAGCAAGAACCCTCCCGTTGACGGCGATGCGCACCGTTGTTATGGTCCACATCACATGAACGGTTGTTAATAACCACGCACAACGGAGGATCTGCTGTGTCCAGTCCCCATCCCGAGTCGTCCCTGCTCGACCGCATCACCCGCCTCGAAGACCTCGAAGCGATCCGGAAGCTCGACGCGCAGTACTGCCGCCATCTCGACGACGGCAACTGGGACGCGCTCATGGAGCTGTTCACCGACGACGGCGAGTTCGACGGCCTGTCCCACCCGCGAGGAAAGGAGGAGATGCGCACCTTCTTCGCGGGACTCGCCGACGGCGGCCTGACCTCCTTCTGGCACTTCATCACGAACCTCGAGATCGACCTCGACGGTGACCGTGCACGGTGCGCTCGTTCCTGTGGCAGCCGTGCGTCACCGACGGTGCACCCGCGATCGCCGCCGGTCGCTACAACGACCAGCTCGTCAAGATCGACGGCCGTTGGCTCTACAAGGTCAAGCAAGTGCGCTTCCACTTCTTCGGCCCGCTCGAGGCCGGCTGGGACGAGAACCTCTTCGCGCTCGACAGCGCCCGCGGTGCGGCGGTACGGGCATGACCGACACCGCGCACGGCACCGTTCCTGCATCCTCGACGGACGAATTCGTCTGGACGCGGATGCTCCACCTTCCCGAGATCGCGGAACTGCGTCGCCGACGCGCCCGGGTGACCAACACGCTCGGCGGCGTCACCGTCGTGCTGTTCACGTCCTTCCTCGTCGCCTTCATCGGGTTCCCCGACCGATTGGGAACCACCGTCGTCCTCGGCATCCCGCTGTCGCTGTGGGTGGTGTTCTCCCAGTTCGCCGGAACCTGGGTGCTGGTCTGGGCGTACTTCCGTCTCTCCCGCACCTACATCGGCCCCGCCGTCGACGACGCCGTCGCAGCCGTCGAACGGAACCGTCCCGCATCCGAGGAGGTCGCATCATGACCGGTGACGCCGATTATCTCGCCATCGCGATCTGCAGCGCCGTCATCTCACTGACCCTGTGGGTGACCTTCGCTGCGTCCCGCCGCGCGAAGAGCGCCGACGGATTCTTCGCCGCGGGCCGCTCGATCTCGAGCTGGCAGAACGGATTCGCCATCGCAGGTGAGTTCATCTCCGCCGGCAGCTTCCTCGGCACCACCGGCCTGATCTTCTCCAAGGGTGTCGACGGCACCGTCATCCTGTTCACCTCCGTCATCTCGTTCCTGCCGGTGCTGTTCCTCCTCGCGGAGAAGATGCGCAATCTCGGCAAGTACACCCTCGCCGACGTTCTCGTCTTCCGGACCGACTCGCGGAACGTGCGGGTCGCGGTCGCGCTGAGCACGATCGCCACCGGCACCTTCGTGTTGCTCGCCCAGCTCGTCGCCGCGGGTGTGCTCCTCGAATCCGTCTCGGGCATCCCGTTCTGGCTGTCGGTGGTGGTCGCCGGATCGCTCATGGGCATCTACGTCTTCGTGGGCGGCATGCTCGCCACCACCTGGGTGCAGGTCATCAAGTCGACGATCCTGTCGGTGCTCGCGATCATCGTGTGCTTCGGCATCCTGGCGCAGTTCGGGTTCGCATTCCCGAAGGTCCTCGACGCCGCGACCGACAACGCCGTCGCGGGCGACGCGATCCTGTCGCCCGGCCTGATCTTCGGCCAGACCAGCGCGATCAACCTCGTCTCCTACGCGCTCGCGTTCGCCTGGGCACTGCGGATGGCACACATCCTCATCCGGTTCTTCACCGTCCCCGAGGCCACGACGGCCCGTCGCTCGCTCGGCTGGACCGTCGCGCTGTGCAGCCTGTTCTACCTGATCGTCATCGTGATGGGATTCGGCGCCGCGGCCGTGCTCGGACCGAACGGCACCGACCTCGTCGGGCCCGGTGGCAACCTCGCGGCACCCGTGCTCGTCACCGAACTCGGTGGCGGCGCCGGCACGGTCGGTGGTTCCATCGCGCTCGCACTCGTCGCCGCGGTCGCCTTCGCGTCCATCGTCGCAGTGGTCGCCGGTGTCGTGATCTCCGCCGCCGGTACCTTCGCCCGCGATGTGTGGCCGGCGGTCACGCGGAAGGAACCGATCGAGAATCTCGACGCGGACGAGCAGGCCCGGGAGGACCAGGCCCAGGCCCGCATCGCGCGGTACGGAGCCGTATCCTTCAGCGTCCTCGCCATCGGTCTGGCCATGCTCATCGGTGACGACACCAACATCACCTTCTTCATGGGCATGGCGTTCATGGTGGCCGGCAGCGCGCATCTGCGCCTCGTGCTGAGCCTGAACTGGCGGCGCTTCAACGCCACCGGCGCGGTCTGGGGTGTGCTCACCGGTCTCGTCTCGACGGTCGTGAGCCTGATGTTCACCGAGGCCCTGTGGATGGGCAGCGGCCCCGCTCCCCTGACCATCCAGCTCCCGGTGATCGTCACCATGCCGCTCGGCATCGCGGCGTGCGTGATCGGGTCGATCGTCGGCGAGAAGCGTCGGGGACGAGGCCGCCTCGAGGACGAGAAGTTCGCGGAGATGCTGGTGCGCGCGGAGACCGGCATCGGCGCGGAGGTCGCCGCCGCGCACTGATCCGTCAGCGATATTTCGGGTTCGCGACCTTCAGCCGGTTCGCGGCCAGCCCCCTGATCACCTCGGCGACCTGCGGGTCGTCGAGGTGATCTCGTCCTGCACGCACACCGAGGGCGAGTTCGGCTTCGGAGCGGTAGCCGAGCCCGGCGAGTCGCACCCGGGAGGTCTCCCGCACCCCAGGGGCGAGGGTGGCCTCCCGCGCGGCGATGCGAGGACGTGCGCCGCCACCCGGCTGCGGTAACGGGTCTTCGCGTCGGCGCCCGCCCCGACTTCCAGGACGAACTCGCGGACCGCCTCGAGCAACTCCTCGACGGGCGGCGCCCCGAGGAACGGTGGAGTGGGGGGAGGAGTCTCCGTCTCCTCGTGGGGAGCGACGCCGAGCAGGTCCAGCAGGTCGTGTTCGCACTCGGCGACGCGCCGTCCGATGGCGAGCAGTTCGAGGGTGTTGTCTCCTCCCGTCGCCGCTGCGGCGGCCTGCATCCGGCAGATCACCGCCCACCGCAGCGAGCCGTAGACCTCCCACCAGTGGACGACCTCGGGGTCGGGACTCTCGCCCGATTCGTCGGCGTACCCGCGGAACAGGTCGTCGCGGGAGCCGAACCCGCCGACCGGGTGCGGCGAGCCGAAGCGCCACGTCCGGGTACACAGCCACCCGAGGTCCTCCATCGGGTCCCCGACGTGCGCCAGTTCCCAGTCGAGCACCCCGCGCACGCCCTCTGCGTC
Organism: Rhodococcus sp. IITR03; assembly: GCA_001017865.1. The sequence goes on along the minus strand of LATQ01000283.1, from coordinate 42,143 downwards.
GACGAGGAGGTTCCCGTTGCGGAAGTCGCCGTGTACGAACGCTTTCCCGGCCGCCGGTGGACGGTTGCGGCTGAGCCACGCGAACGCGGCCTCGAGCGCCGGCACGGGTTCGCCGTTGGTGAGGTACTCGTCGAAGAGGGAGGTCAACGGGTCGTGTTCCGGCAGGTTCGGTACGGCCTCAATGTCCATGCGGTGGATCCGGGCGAGGATGCGTCCGAGTTCGTAGGGCAGTGCGGCGCGGGCCTCGGCCAGATTCTCGTCGCGCAACAACTTCTGTGGGAGTGCTTCGCCGGGCACCTTCGACATCACGAGGTAGGCGCCGATCCCGGGGTGCGGTTCGTCGCCGCTGCGGTCGATCACGTCGGGCACGGGCACGCCGACGCGGGCGGCCTCGTCGAAGGACGCCGCTTCCATGGCGATCCTGCGCGCGTCCTCGCGTCCCGGCGGTCGCGGCGCAGGATCAACTCCCGGGTGTCGCCGGTGGCCGACACCGCGGTGATCGCCCACGTCTCGCGGCTCGCACCACCGGTGAGACGTTCGATGCGCCGCAGCGTCCAACTTCCGTCGAGTACCGACGAAAGACGCTTCGTCAGTTCGTCTTTCAATTCACCGCTGACGCCACCCACCGCGACCTCCCCTGTTCGGTTTCCTGCGGTGGATACTCCCACGGTGATCGGCGGTGTGCGAGCACTTCCACCGCGACGTCGCGGAGTGTCAGGCCGCGAACCCCACAGCCCCGATGACCGGGATGATCGTCATGAAGACGATGGCGATGACGAAGAGCGTGATGGTGATCTTCTTGTCCCAGCGCGATCGCGTGCCCGTCGCGGCGAGCATGAAGAAGACGAACCCCACGCAGATCGATCCGATACCGATGACGACGGGTGTTTCCAACATGGCTCCATCATCGCCCATCACCGGTTTGCACCGCGGTATCGGCTGTGAGAACAGCCGTGTGGTCTCAGGTACCTTCGGGGACACACGAGAGGGCTCGAGCCACCGCCGGTGCTTGCATCATTTTGCGGATCGCGGCGGCGAAGTTTGGAGCCTGTGCGTCTTCGAGACGAGCCACCAGGTTGAACGGTCGACCGAGTCTGCGGTGATAGGCGATCTGTTCGAGCAGCGCTTCACGGACAGTGGAGATTGCGTCCCGGTGGACGAGCATCAGGAAGTCGTCCGGGGTATAGACCTCGTAGCCGAGAAATTCGTCATGAGCTACCGCAAAGTCGTGAAATCCATTGTCGCTGGTGATGACATATTGGACGTCACCATGTTCGGCAGCGGCATGCAAGTGCGCGTCGTACTCGTCTGTATATGCCAGACCCGGATCGATTTCGTATCCCTTGATTCGGCCGTGTACGGCCACTCTGACGATGTTGTCCCGCACTCCCCCGATCTGACGATCGGAGAAGTGCGGGTGCTTCTTGCGCAGGTGATATACCAACTCCGCAAGAATGTCCTCGGTCCAACGCAGGTGGAACAATGGCGGACCGGACCTGTTGGCCAGCAGACAGAGCCAGTCCCTCAAAGTCCGCGAATACAGTACGTTCGCGTCCGGCAGCACGTTCGGCACTCGTGAACTCACGCGTGTGACAATAGGCTTCCTACCGCCACATACACATACGAGCCTCCCGACTGTCAGTAATCCAGTCCCTCGGCTTCTTCGAAGTCGCGCAGATCCTGCAATGCGGCCCTTTGTTGCTCGCGCAGCCGATCCCTGTAGGCGAGGACGTCCGCAGTATGGAGTCGCGTGTGGGTCCCGACCTTGTGTCCTGGGATCTGCCCTTCGCGGATCAGTTTCATCAGCGTCGGGCGAGAGATGCCGAGTAGATCCGCCGCTGATGTAGTGGTCAGCTCATCCGGCATCGAACCGATGGTTACCGTGCCACCCGCAGCGACGATCTGCACAACTTCGGTGAGGATTGCGGCCAGCTCGGCGGGAACCACCGACAGCAGATCCGCAGGGTTGAACGCTCCGGCCTGCGACACCTGATCCGATGTCACCGTCAGTGTCGTCTTTCCCACGCCGCGATCGATCACTGCGTCCATCGCTCACACCTCCTGCATCCACTCCGACCGTAACCACTTTCACTTATAAGTGCAACATATTTGTAGGGGGTGATACTCGCCCACCCGGGACGCCCAAACGGAGAGAGGCTGTGAAGCTTCTCGACAGTCCGAGCCGCCACAGCCGAGAGATCAATGCCGGAGGCCGGACCCCGGCCGGAAGGCTCCGTGGAAGGTCATCGGCACGTGGTGCTGCAGGTTCACCGCCGCGACCGGCCCGTCGCCCGGTCGATCGGCGCGCAGGACGACGAGTCTGCTGGTCCTGCGCGCGGGCCGGTGCTCGAGTGTCAGCAACCAGCCGTCGCCCTCGGCGTCGCCGCCCGGCGCGAAGAGCGGTTCGCAGACGGTGTCGCCGGTGGCGGCCGTGTATCGGCTCACGGCTCCGGCGCGATGATCGATCGTGGTGACCGAGTCGGGATCGCCTCCCGGGACCGATGCCGATGCCGTGTAGCTGTAGCGATGCTCGGTGGTAGCGAACCGCTGGTCGAGCTGGGGGAACTCACATCCGTGATCGTCGAGTTCGATGGTGGTGACGCGGCGGGTCCGGCGGTCGACGGACAGCCGGGTGAGGGTGCCCCCGAAGGCCGGCCCGGCGGACTCGCGATAGTTGCGCAGGTGCCTGTTCCACCCTTCCCAGCCATCGGCGGGATCGTGTGCGACGAGTTCGACGACAGTGCGGTCCCCGTCTTCATGGGCATTGGTGACGTGGAAATGGAACAGCGCATCGTGTTCGACGGTGGTCGGCCTGCCGCCGTCGCGCGGGACCAGGACGATGGTGGTGCCGAGTTCCGGTCGATAGGACAACGCATCGTCGAAGGGACGCAGACCCAGGGCGACCGGGATCGGATTCCGGACCACCAACGGCCCGAGCACGAACACCAGGTGCCGTTCGGTCAACGCGAAGTCGTGGACGAATCCGAGTTTCGGGATCGGGACGGTCGCGAGTCCGTGGAGGCGACGGCCGCGATCGAGTCGGTAGCAGCGGATCATCGGTCGCGGGAAGAAGTCGAGCCCGAAGTTGAACACCTCGCCCGTCGCGGGATCGGTCTTCGGATGCGCGGAGAACGCTCCGAGCCGTTTCAACGCGCCACCGAAGGATTCGGGTCCGTAGGTCTGCAGGGTCTCGGCGTCGAGCCGGTGCGGTCGTCCCCCTTCCCAGAGGGCGTAGAGCACGTCGTCGTGCAACAACACACTCGTGTTCGCGAGATTCTCAGGGAACCTCAGCGCGTTGGCGAGCGACCCGCCGATCCTCTGTGTACTGAATCCTTTTGCCGGACGACGTGTCTCGTTCGTCCTCGAGAAGCTCTTCGTCCGCACGTACCGATTCCGGTAGTGGACCCCCTCCGGCCCGATGTCGATGCGGGAGACCATGCCGTCACCGTCGAAGATATGACTCAGGGGATGACCGTCGACGTCGAGACGGCCGGGCCCGATCCGGTAGAGCGCGCCCCGCAGGCCCTCGGGGATCGCGCCCTCGACGTCGTCCAGGTCGTAGTCGAACTCCCGGTGCTGGGAGTCCCACGGTGACGCCCCGAGTTCCTGCGCTTGTTGTTCCGACGCCCCCGTTGCAACGGTCATATACCGACGGTCACACAGATGAGACACATTGGGAAGAACTGTCTCATTACCGTCCGCGACATCGGCGGATCAGCGATTGAGCTGTGTGATCCGCCCGGTCAGCAGCGTGGCGAACGCCGTCCACGCCGAGTACGGAGCCAGCGCAGCCCCCGCAGTCGGATTCGCCTCGGCCGTCCGGCGCGTCAGATCCGCGGTACTCGCGGCGAGCAGTGCGGCCACCACGGTGGCCGGCATCAACCGATGCCACTTGAAGAACACCCACGACCACGACGCGTTGAGCACGAGATTCGTGGCCAGAGCCGCGATGTAGTTGCGACGACCCACATAGTCGTCGGCATCGGTGTACTCGTCGATCGCGACGGCCGAGGTGACAGCGATATCGGCATACAGCGCCGTCCAGACGATCGGGAACGCCGCGGCCGGAGGCTGGAAACCGGGCTTGCGCAACTTGCGGTACCACCGGGAGTTCGTGTCCTGGGAGGCGATCGACCCGACGATCGCGGTGGTCGTGGTGGCAGCGGCGGTCGCGAGGACGGTACTGAGTCTCATGTCTGTCGGCTCCTGTAGAAGACGGTTGATCGTCGGCTACCCGAGCCGAAGGCGCACGAAACGGACACCTCGGTAGGGTGGCGGGCCGGGAGGTCGACATGAGTGGATTGCAGCAGGTCGGCGACGGGGTCTGGGCGTTCGTGCGCACACCCGGCAGCTGGGGCGAGGCCAATACCGGGTTGGTCGTCGCGCCGGGAACGGCGTCGCTGGTCGTCGACACCGCATGGGACGTCGCGTGGGCGCAGCGCATCGCCGAGGCGCAGACACCGCTGGTCGCGGATGCTCCGATCACCGACGCGGTGAACACCCACAGCGACGGTGACCACTGGTGGGGCAACGACACGCTGCCGCCCGACGCGCGGATCACCACCAGCGCCGCCGCACTGGACGGGATGCGCGAGGATCTTCCACCGCGCGCCCTCACCGTGCTGGCCGGCACGGGCTCCCTGATCCGGCGCGTCCCCGGTCCCATCGGTGCGGCCGGTGCCTATATGGCGCGGGTGCGCGGCGGTGCCCGATTCCCGCGCCGCACCCCGCGGATGCCCGACACGACCTTCGCGACCGCCACCTCACTGGACATCGGCGGTCGCACGATCGAACTCGAGCAACTCGGACCGTGCCACACGGCCGGCGACCTCGTCGTCCGCGTGGCCGACGCCGGGGTCGTCTTCACCGGCGACCTGTTGTTCATCGGGTCGACACCGATCCTGTGGCACGGCCCGCTCGACAACTGGCTGTCGGCGCTCGACCGTCTGCTCGGATGGGACGCCGCGGTGTACGTGCCCGGCCACGGACCGACCTGCGGCGCGACGGAGATCCGAGCACTGCGCGACTACTGGCTGTGGCTGGGCGACGCCGCCCGCGACCATCACCGGGCCGGACTCACCCCGCTCGAGACAGCACGGAAACTCGTGCGCACGAGAGACTTCGATGCGTGGCGCCAGTGGGAGTCGCCGGAACGCATCGCGCTGAGCCTGAGCACGCTGTTCGACCAGTGGAACGGCAACCCACCGGCACCACCCACCGTCACACGTCGCGCCGCAGCCTTCATCACGGCCGAAACACTGCTGCGTGAAGGAGCATTCGAGACGTCCTGACCGTCGATCAGGACAGGTGCTTCGGCTCCGGGGTCGTCTTGTGCGACCAGTCCGACCCCACGGGCGCGGTTCCGAGCGCGTCCGGGCACTCGTCGCGTCCAGCGGGTGCCAGGGAGATCACGATCGACTTGTAGGTGGGGCAGTTGCTCTTCAGCGCAGTCGAATCGAGCGGGACGAGAGGGTTGGTCTCCGGGTAGTAGGCGGCAGCGTTGCCCCGTGGCAGGTCGTATTCGACGATCCGGAACCTCTTGGCGCAACGGTCACGGTCGTCGCCGTCCCATCGTGTGAACAGGTCGACGAAGTCTCCGTCGTCGAAACCCAGTGCGGCGATGTCGTCCCGGTGCATGAACACCACACGGCGGCCGCCCGCGATCCCGCGATAGCGGTCGCTGAGGCCGTAGATGGTGGTGTTGAACTGGTCGTGGCTGCGCATCGTCTGCAGCAGAAGATGACCCGGCGGTACCTGAACCACCTCCACCGGCGAAACCGCGAATTCCGCCTTGCCCGAATCGGTATCGAAGGACCTGGTATCTCGGGGAGGGTGCGGCAGGATGAATCCTCCCGGACGCCGGACGTTGACCTCGTAGCCTTCACAACCCGGGACGACGCGGGAGATGCGCGATCGGATGTTCGCGTAGTCGTCGCGCATCGCCTTCCAGTCGATCCCGTAGCGGTCACCGATCGTGGCCTCGGCGATGCCCGTGATGATCGCGACCTCCGAACGCACCTGTTCGCTGGGCGGTTTCAACGGCCTCGGGAGGCGTGGACCGCGCACGTCGTGTCCTCGACCGACACGAACTGCGGTCCCGATGCCTGGACGTCCTTGTCGGTGCGCCCGAGCGTCGGAAGAATCAATGCCGTTCTACCGCAGACCAGATGGGAACGGTTGGGTTTCGTCGAGATGTGCACCGTCATGTCGATTCCGGCCATCGCCTCGGCGGTGACGCCTGTGTCCGGCGCCGCCTGCACGAAGTTGCCACCGAGGCCGAGGAAGAACCGCACCTTGCCGTCGCGCATCGCCTTGATCGAATCGACGGTGTCGTAACCGTTCTCGCGAGGCGGATCGAAACCGAACTCCTCCTCGATCGCGTCGAGGAAGCTCTGCGGCGCGCGTTCCCAGATCCCCATCGTGCGGTCGCCCTGGACGTTCGAATGTCCGCGCACAGGCATGAGCCCGGCACCGCGCTTGCCGATGTTACCCTGCGCGAACGCGAGATTGCAGATCTCCTTGATGGTCGCGACGGCGTTGCGGTGCTGGGTGATACCCATGGCCCAGCAGAAGACCGTTGCCTGCGAGCGTCGCAGCATCTGAGCGGCTTCGGTGATCTGCTGTCGCGACAGGCCGGTCGCGGCGACCACCTCGTCCCAGTCGATGTCCCGGACATGTTCGACCCATTCTTCGAATCCCTGGGTGTACTGCTGCACGAAGTCGTGGTCGAGCGCGTCCCATTCGACGAGCAGCGACCCGAACGCCTGCAGCAGCGCGAGGTCCCCGTTGACCTTGATCGACAGATGCAGGTCGGACAGATCCGTTCCCCGCCCGAGCACGCCGCGCGGCGTCTGCGGGTTACGGAAGTTGACCAGGCCCGCCTCGCGCAGCGGGTTGATCGTCAGGATCTTCGCGCCGTTCTGCTTGGCCTCTTCCAGTGCGGTGAGCATGCGCGGATGGTTGGTGCCGGGGTTCTGCCCCTGCAGGATGATCAGCTCGGCGTTGTGCACGTCGTCGAGCGTCACGCTGGCCTTGCCGATGCCGATCGATTCCTGCAGCGCGATGCTCGTGGACTCGTGGCACATGTTGGAGCAATCGGGCAGGTTGTTGGTCCCGAACGCCCGCGCGAACAGCTGGTACACGAAAGCGGCCTCGTTCGATGCACGCCCAGAGGTGTAGAAGGTGGCCTGATCGGGACTGTCCAGCGACTTCAGCTGCTCGCCGATGAGGGAAAAGGCCTCCTCCCATTCGATCGGGGTGTAGTGCGTGGCACCGGGCCTCTTGACCATCGGGTGCGTAATGCGGCCCTGCTTGCCGAGCCACAGTTCACTGTGGGAAGCGAGCTCGGCGATGCTGTACCGCGCGAAGAACTCGGGGTCGGCGCGTCGCTTGGTGCCCTCCTCGGCGACGGCTTGGCACCGTTCTCGCAGAACTCGGCGATCTTGCGATGCCCGGGGTCCGGGTCGGGCCACGCACAGCTCGGGCAGTCGAACCCTTCGGTCTGGTTCAGCTCGAGCAGCGTCTCGGCCGAACGCACCAGTCCCATCTGTTCGAGGGATCGCTTCATCGCCACGGCAACGCCGGTGACGCCGGCGGCAGCCTTCTTGCGGTCTCCGACCTCGAGGTGGGCCTCGTCGTAGTCGGACTGCAGGTCGCTCTTCTGCATTCGCTCACCTCTCACCGAGCACAGTTCTGCGCGGCGGGTACCGTGATGTCCACTCGGCCAAACCCGGATCGGTTCCCGCTCCGAGACCGCTGATCGGACGTACCCTCGGAGAATGGGATGGTCGAAAACGCTCGGTATCCCGGCCGCTGCGGCGGCGCCGTCGGTGCCTACGATCTTGTGCAGAAACGACATTCGCTGCTGCGGAACTTCCCAATTCTCGGGCATGCGCGTTACGTCCTGGAGTCGCTGGGACCGAACTGCGGCAGTACATCACGACGAACAACGACGAGGAACGTCCGTTCAATCGCGACCAGCGCAGGTGGATCTACGCGTCGTCGAAGAACGTCACGAACACCTTCGGTTTCGGCAGCGACAACGACATCGAGTACACCGACGGGTACACGATCATCAAGCACCGCACCTTCTCGGACCTGCCGCCGTCGGCCGCTCCTCACGGTGGTGAGAAGGTCTCCATTCCGTCCGCGAAGGTCCTCGGCGCCGCGCGCGGGCGTGCCCGTGCCTTCCGTCCCGGATCGTTCGTCAACATCTCCGCGATGAGCTTCGGCTCGCTGTCCGGTGCCGCCGTGGAGGCACTCAACCGAGGTGCCGGCGCGGCCGGGTGCCTGCAGAACACCGGCGAAGGTGGTTTGACGAACTACCACCGCAACGGCGGAGAGTTGATCTTCCAGATCGGCACCGGCTACTTCGGGTGCCGCGACGAGGACGGCCACTTCGACCTCGCACGGCTGAAGCGGGTCGTCGAATCGGCACCCATCCGTGCTCTGGAGATCAAACTCAGCCAGGGCGCCAAGCCCGGACTGGGCGGACTACTCCCCGGAGCCAAGGTCACGCCGGAGATCGCCGAGGTCCGCGGAATCCCCGTCGGCAAGGATTGTGTGAGCCCGTCCCGGCACACGGAGTTCCACGACATCGACAGTCTGCTCGACTGGGTCGAACTGCTCGCCGCCGAGACGGGCCTTCCCGTCGGGATCAAGTCCGCCGTCGGCGACACGACCTTCTGGGACGAACTCACTCGGCGGATGAGCGAGACCGATCGCGGCGTCGACTTCGTCACCATCGACGGCGGCGAAGGCGGAACCGGCGCAGCACCATTGGTGTTCGCCGATGCGGTCTCCCTACCGTTCCGCAGCGGCTTCGCGCGGGTCTACGCGACGTTCGCCGAAGCCGGTCTGACCGACGACGTCACCTTCATCGGCGCCGGCAAACTCGGTCTACCCGACAACGCGGTGGTCGCGATGGCACTCGGCTGCGACATGGTCAACGTCGCACGCGAACCGATGTTCTCCATCGGATGCATCCAGCACAGAAATGCCACACCGACCGCTGCCCCACCGGCGTCGCCACACAGAACCGCTGGCTCACCCGAGGACTCGACGTCCCGTCCAAGGCCGACCGCGTCGCCGACTACATCGAAGCCCTACGGCGCGATGTGTTCAAGATCGCGCAAGCGACCGGGGTCGTGCATCCGGGCCTGATCACCGTCGACGACATCGAGATCGCCGACGGCAACCGGCACGCGGTCACCCTACGCGAGATGTACGGCTATCGAGACGGATGGGGACTGCCGTCGCAGGCGGACCGGGAGGAGATCACGCGGCTGATGACCGCGGAAGCGGTGACGACGCCGGGTGGGACGGAGGCGTCGACGGCGACATCGTAATCACTTGTGGATCAAGCGATCGAAAGCACCCCGACGGATAAGATCTCGTTATATCAACTAGCAACTTCAAGCACGCGTATATCGACTTCTCAACAACCAATATGATGGACAATCGCGGTTATCCATGATTATCGCAATGGCGGAACTGCGCGAAGATGACCGTGTTCATCAGCGCCATCCTGTGACTTGAAGGACTCCACGTCGAGAGGCCGTCAAGCCCGCTGGGCACGTGCGAGTTGCTACCCCGCAGGAATCCTCTGGGGTCGGAGAACCCGGGTTCTGGACCACTGTGCGTGATGGTGTGACACTGCGACCCAGTGTAGGGATCCCGGCAATTCCGCCTGGCAGACTTCGACCATGGACCGGAACCGAGGCACCGGAATTCTGCACCCAACAAGGTATTTCGTTGTTGGTCAGTGGTGATGCGGAGGCCAATGTGTACGCCCCGTGAAGGTTGCCGACCCGGGCGCTGCTCTATACCGATCGGTTCGTCGACCTGAGCGCCGCCGGCTTCAGTCCCGCCACCGCGGCCGAGCACACCCTGGCCGTGCAGGTCCCGGCCGACCCGACGCTGTGGCGCACCGGCGCGCCGACGCCGCCGAAGCGGCCGATCATGTGCTCGCCGTGGCCCAACAGAAGGCCGCCCCATGAGTGATGTGACCGAGGTGGAGATCCTCGCCGCGGCCGATGCCACCTTCCACACCGCGCTGCTCGCCCGTGGCTATCGGTTGGTGACCGGCAACCACTACGAGGCGCCCTCCGGGGACGACACTCCCCTGTCGGTGGATCTCCTGGTTCCCGGCACCGGCGGTGGCCGACTCGAACGCATCAAGTACGCCGGGCGCGGCTTCGATGTCATCCCCGGTTGACTCTCGCGCTCGCCTCCGATCCGATGCAGGTGCGGGTGCGGGCACGCCTGACGACCGGCGAGACCGTGCGTTTCGGATCTCCCCCGAGCAGGGGTTGACCACCATGCAGGTCCTCGAACTCGCCCGCATCCCGAGACTCGATGCGCCCCGTGCACCTTTCTTCGGGAGCCAGTCGATCCTCCCGACATCGTGCGTGCTGTGCGTGCACGCACAGCACGCAGGGGGATGACTCGGTTCAGCATCCCGGAATCCGAATGATTTCTGCAGGTCACCCTGCTCCGTCCGCCACCGCTCGACCCCGGGAATACCTCGTCTTCGGGTCGTGGTGTGCTGAGCGGATCGGGGGCGTCTTCGTGTCCCCCGGGCTCAACCCAGTTGCCTTCACGGATTTCCGTTCGGCTGGAACCGTGCTGCACCTTTCGCCGAGAGGCGACCGAACCCACCCGATCCTTCTTCGTTTCCACCCGGCATCGACATCCCTGCGGCGGTACAGACCGCGGGCTTGCCACCCGACTGATGTCCCGGATTGGGACGCAAGAGACGATCGCGATTCCGCACGCCGAGGGCGTGCATGATCGTTCCCGGGATCCTTGTGCCGGAGCCAAAGGATCCGGCACAAGGAGGGTGCCGCTCCGAGGGGTGAGCTGAACACCCTGAAACCTGCCACCTTCACCAGATGACAAGTCCGGTGCCGTAGCCCGAGGGGGAGTGAGCTACAGCGCGACCACACCTTGCGAGGGGATGAAAGTGTGGTCGTTTACCGAGCGTACAAAACCGGCAAATCCACCTGGTTCTTCACCCGAAGCCTTCACCCCGAAATTCCCTCCTCCGAATGTCACCGGGCCAAGAGCACGGTCGACAACACCGGTTGCCACAGCGAACCGGTGTCGGAGCCGGCCGACACATCGGCGTGACGGCGATCCGGGCGTACTCGACCGAACGTGCCGTGCGGGGCAACCAGTCCTGATGGGCTACCGACCACGTCTGGACTTGCGGCCGGGTCGGTGCGGGAAGCGGCTGACGGGACAACACTCCTCAGACCCGATACGGATCCCCACGGAGGGGAACCCCGATGTCTGAAGTCAAACCGTGTACTCGCCGGTCGTGAGGGAAGTGGTGATCGTTGATGGGGTGACGTACCCCGCTGCCGGCCGGTAGCGGCACACGGTCTCGATTCGGCGCAGCGCTTCGGCCAGAACATCGTAGGAGGCCGCGAAGGACAATCGAACGCGGCCCTCACCTCCCGGACCGAAGACCTCCCCCGGCGTTACAGCGACCTGAGCCTCCTCCAGCAGCCAGGAAGCCGTGTCGACACCGGTTCCCACGCCGAGCTCTTCGACGGAAGGAAATGCGTAGAATGCCCCTTCCGGCAGGGCGCATCGAATTCCGGGAATCCTGTTGAGACCGTGCACTACAAGGTTGCGGCGCCGTTCGTATTCACGAGTCATGTCAGTGACGGCTTCTTCTGTTTCGGTAAGGGCAGCCAGCCTCCACGCTGAACGAAGGAACTTGCACACGACACGGTGTGTTGGTGAACTTTCAGCAGTTGCTGTATGGCGAAAGAGGGTCCGGCGACATACCCGAGTCTCCACCCGGTCATGGCGTACCCCTTGGAGAATCCGTTCACAGTGAATGTGCGGGCTCCCGCCTTCGGATGCGCTGCGAGACTGCGGTGACGGTAGCCGGAGTAGATGACTTTCTCGTAGATCTCGTCGGAGATGATGAAGAGGTCGTGTCTTTCGGCGAATTCGGCGATCGTCTCGACTTCTCGGACAGTCAACACGTTCCCGGTCGGGTTGTTCGGCGTGTTCACCAGGATTGCCCGAGTTCGGGAGTTGACCGCCGCCTCCAGCGCTCCCTGGGTCACGCGGAAGGCACCGTCGCGCGCTTCCAACGGGACCTTCGCAATCGAGCCGCCGGCCAAGGACACCATGGACTCGTAGCTCACCCACCCCGGTGTCATGATCATCAGTTCGTCTCCAGGATCGAGAACGGTCATGATCGCAGCGAACAGAGCGTGTTTCGCGGAGGGGGTCACACAGATTCCGAACTCGGGATCGACGATCACCCCGTTGTCGGTGCGCAGTTTGTCGGCGATCGCGGCCCTGAGTTCGGGTACACCGCTGCTCGACGTGTAGTGGGTGAATCCGTCGCGCAGAGCTCGGACAGCTTCATCGACCACCGCCGCGGGAGTGTCGAAATCCGGCTCTCCCCCAGTGAGATCGATGATGTCGGTGCCGGACGCACGCATAGTGCGGATCCTGTCTGCCAACTCGACGGTCGATGACGACGCCAGTGCAGCAACCCTGTGCGCAACACGCATTTCAGATCCGTTCCCTTCCTCGGACGTCACGACTTCGCTCTCAGGCACCCCAACGTCTCGATGCTGCCGCGGCACTTCGGCCGGCAAGAAATCCGAAGGTCATTGCTACAGCGATCGGAGAACCACCGGACGGGTAGAGGTGTCCGAAGACACCGGCTGCCACGGTTCCTGCAGCGAACAGTCCCGGAATCGGGACACCCTCGTGTCGAAGTACTTCGCCACACGAGCTGATTCGAGGACCACCGGTGGTGGTGAGTGTTCCTGGATGAAGGCGGAGCGCGTAGTAGGGCGCCGTATCGACCGGGGCCAGGGCGCGCCGGCCGAACGTCGGTCCATCCCGTGCTTCGCGAAGTCGTTGTACTCCGCGACCGTTGCCGTCAAGGCTGTGGCGTCGACGCCGATCGCTGCGCGAGTGCGTCGAGATCGCTCGAAGGGTGCAGCCAGTCCGGGTCGGGCCCACCGGGGGCCGCGGACAGCACCGCGATCCGGGAACGGGCAGTGGAATCGAAGATCAGCCACGAGGCACCGAGATTGGGGAGCCGGGCCTCGCGTGTCGTGATTGCCGAAGACCTTCGGAAAGTCGTTGTAGCGGGTGTGTTCGTTCACGAACCGCTCACCGCGAGTATCGACGATCAGCGAGGCCGCATGGGTGCGGATCGGCAGGCCCGCCTGGGCAACCGGTTCGCCCGCCTCGGTCAGCGCCGGGTCGTATGCGACGACCGTGCCGAAATACGACCGCATGTTCGCCACCGACGCGCCGGCCTCGAGCACCATTTTCAGTCCGTCGCCGGTGTTGGTGGATGCACTGACGGGCACGACGTCGTATCCGATGAAGCCGCGCACCGATTCGGAATCCCACTCGAAACCGCCGCTGGCCAGGACGACAGCCTGCCGCGCACCGAGGTCGACGCCGCAGGATCGCACGCCGACCACGTCGTCCCCCGCGATGATCAATCCGTCGACAGGGCTGGAGGCGCGGACGACCACCCCGCGATCCAGAAGTCCCCGCAGCAGTCGTGCCACCAGTGCGACGCCCTTGACGCGCACGTCGGCGGCCGTGCGCCGCGCGATCTCCGCGGCCAGTTCGTCGGGGTCCTGCCGAGTGCGTTCCTCGGCGTGAGTCGTTCTCTCCCCCAGGATGTTCAGGGTGGACCGCACCGGTAGAGCATCGGCATGGTCGGGCAGCTCGTCCCGAACGGGAAACGGCAGTGCCTCGACCGCGCGGCCACCCGACGTTCGTCCCGGTATCTCCTCGAGGTGCAGGTAGTAGTCGGGAAAGCCCGGGATCGCCGCCATCTTCAGTGGCGTGTGCTGCTCCAGATAGTCCAGCATCTGCGGTGCCGTATCGACGAAGACGTCGATCAGTTCCGGGTCCGGCACGTCGTCACCGGCCAGGGCCTTGATGTAGGCGAGGGCATCGGCCCGGGAGTCGGTACCGCCCAATTCGCCGACGTGACCGTTGGCCGGGATCCACGCCGCTCCTCCCGACAGCGCGGTGGTTCCCCCAAACGGGCACTCTTCTCGAGCAGCAGCACGGAGGCGCCTCCGTCGGCGGCCATGGTGGCCGCGACCAGACCCGCCGCACCACTTCCTACGACGACGACGTCGAACACCTCCTGCCACGGATGGGTCGCGGCATCGTCGATCAGTCGGTTGCGCACGAGACGGTCTCCTTCGCCGAAATCCGTGGTTGCGCAAGGGCGGCGGATGCCCCGGCGCGTCGTCCGAAGAAGGTGCAGTCGCCCAGCGATGCACCACTGACATATCCGGTGGCCGGGATACCCGACGTGATGCGACCGGCCGCGTAGAGCCCGGGCACGGGCGCACCGTCGTGGTCGAGCACCGTCCCGTCCGGGGTGGTCTTCAATCCGCCGAGCGTGAAGGTGCGGAATCGTCCGCTCGCGTCGATCGCCGCGAACGGTGATCGCAGGGGCGCGAGCCAACGCGGCGACTTTCCGAAGCGTTCGTCGTGCCCGGTTTCGGCGGCGCGGTTGTAGGCGGCCACGGTGTCGGCGAGGGCGCCGGCCGGCAGACCTGTTTCCTCGGCGAGTTCCTCGATGGTTTCGGCGACGAATCCGGGTTGGACAGGACCGCGGAATTCCTCTGCGGCGTCGAAGATCTCCTCGTCGAGGATCAACCACACCCGTCCGTCCTGACGGAACAGTCCGTGCTGTCCGACGCGGCCGAGATAGGCGTCCTCGTTGATGAAGCGCTGCCCCGAAGCGTTGACGAGTACGCCCGGTTTGACCAGAGCCGGCGGTACCGAGAACGCGGCTTCACCGGCGTCCATGCGCACCGTCGCCGCGCCCACTGCCATGGCCGCGCGGAGAACCGATCCGTCGTTGTCCTCCACGCCCAGCTTGTCGGTGCCGACCAGCGCGGGCGCGTGATCGGCGAGCAACCGTTCGTCGTAGATGAACCCACCGGCGGTGAGAACGACCCCGCGACGGCCGCCAGCAACAGGTCCTTACCGAACCGGCGGGCGAGGACCCCCACCACCGCTCCGTCGTCGTCGACGACGAGCCGTCGCACACCCGGGTGTTGTTGCTCTGCTCGACACCGAGTTCGGTGGCGCGACGCGCGAGCACCTCCATCAACAGGAAGCCTCCGGCGCTGCCGTGCCGCGACGCCGGCGCAGCAGGGCAGTGACCGCGAGGTGCCGGTTTCGCGAGGCCGGCGAAGGGCGCGGCGTCCTCGCCTCCGGAGAACATCAGCCGTCGTCGTTCCACGGTTCGGCAGTGGGAGCCGACCAGAAGGACGGCTTGAACGGCACACCGCAGTCGACGAGCCAGTCGTAGTGCGCCACACTGCCTTCGCAGTAGATCCGCACCTTCTCCTCGTCGGCGTGCGGCCCGCAGGCCGCCATGAGGAAACGGGCCATCTCCTCGGGCGAGTCCTCGAATCCGCAGGCCTGTTGCAGGGCTGTGCCACCGCCGAGATAGATCAGGCCGCCGGACATCGCCGAGGTGCCGCCGGGTTCACCGGCGGCTTCCAGGGCGAGAACCTCGGCCCCCGAGACGCGGGCCTCGATCGCAGCCGAGACACCGGCGGCACCGCATCCGACGACGATGACGTCGACCTGCCGGTCCCACTCGGTGATCTCGGATGCCTTCAGAGCTGCGAAGTCGTTCACCGGACTCCTCGTGGTCGGGTCAGTCGGACGAAGGCAGCGGCTGCGGGGGACGTTCGGCAGAACCCGATCCCCGAGACTCAGAGAGCCCGGTCCCGCCGAGGTGCACACGACCTCCAGGCCGGTCTCCTCGTCCCAGTACCGCTTCCCGATGATCGTGCCCTGGTCGTAGCCTGCGGCGGGGCCCGGACGCGAGTCCACGTCGGTGCCGGCGGCCACCATCGCCGTGCCACCGCATTTCAGGTCGATATCGGAGGACGGTCCCTTGACCACCACGATCGACGTTGCACATACCGCGCTGACGTAGCGCTGGCCGGATCGAACTTGCATCATCTACCTCCGTTTCACGCCACGGACGTGGCGACTGGGCGGGTCAGGAACTCCATGACCACGCGCTCGAACTGCTCGCGCTTCTCCGTCATCGCCCAGTGACCGCAGCCCGAGAAGACGTGCAGTTCCACTTCGCGCATCTGACGCAACGGAAGCCACGCCATCTCGAGCGGGGTCACGCGGTCGTCGCGACCCAGGTGATCAGCGTCGGCGCAGCGATCTTCGGCACCTGCGCCCACAACGGGATCTCTTCGGTGGGGCGCTTGCTCTTGCCGCCGACGTGCGAGAAGAACAGGCGCAGCCATTCGATGGCGCCGGGTTCGGTGGCGTTGCGCCAGCGTTCCTCGATCAGTTCCTCGGTGATGAACGCCTTGTCGCTGACCATCGTCTTCATCCACGCCACCAACTTCTCGCGGGTGGGGTCCTGGGCGAATTCGACGAGGCGGCCGAGCCCCTCCGGCGGGGACGGCGACAGGATCGCCGCGCCGACGCCGCCCGGGCCCATCAGAACGAGCTTGCCGAGACGGTCGGGATGGTCGAGAGCGAAACGCGCTGCGACGCTGCCGCCCATCGAGTTACCGAGGACGTGCGCCTTCTCGATTCCCAGTTCGTCGAGCAGGGCCGCGATAGCATCCGACGAAATCCGATGGTAGGGGCGGTCCATCTCGGGACGAGGCTCGCGCCGAAGCCGGGCTGGTCGGGAATGATCGTCCGGAAGTGTTGCGAGAACAAGGGCAGGTTCGCACCGAAGTTGCCCACCCCGAGACACCGGGGCCCGAGCCGTGCAGCATGACGAAGGCTTCACCCTCGCCGGCGATGTGGTAGCTCAGCGGGGTGGGGCCGTCGAAGGTGCGCCGGGTTCCCTCGCGGGTGATGTCTACCGTATCCAGCATCTGGTCTCCTATCGAGGTGGGCGGGAAGTTCAGGAAGCAGTAGGGGCTGCGTCGACGATGGGAAGCAGCACCGCCGAGGCCGCAACTCCCCCGCAACGAACGGTCTGGGTGCGCACGGCGCCGTCGATCCCCCCGACGATGGGGTGACGTGGCGAGGAGCTACCGGCGATGTGCACCCGGATGCGGTGCCCGGCCCGGAACCGCTGGGCGGTCGCGCCGAGGCTGATCCGTATCGGAGCCTCTGCCGTGGCTGCACCTGCCCGAACGTGCAGGTAGCCGTCGCAGACGTTGTAACTGCGACCGTCCGGGTGGACGTCGCTGACGGTGATCGAGTAGTCGGCATCGACCGCGCTGCCGTCCACCCACAGTTCGGCGTCGACCCAGCCGATGACGTCGAGGTCCTCGGTCAGTTCGGGGCCGGTGAAGACGAGCACGTCGTCCCTCTGCTGCACCTCGGTCTGTTCGATCGGTCCGGCCGGGCAGACCGCCTCCGGGGTCATGTGGGCGCCACCGGAGGTGGGCACGGGGTCGGTGGGATCGTGCTGCCAGCTGTCGGCGACTTCCCGCTCGGGTGCATCCCACGACAGCGTCCCGTCCTGTCGGGCGGCGGTACCGTTGCCGACGAGATGCAGGCGACGCGTCTGCGCCTCTGCCGGGGGCCACTGCGAGTAGTTGCGCCAAGCGTTCTCACCCATCATGAACAACCGGACCCGCTCGGGGTACGGCCATGTCGCGGGTTCGCCTGCCAGAGCGCTGCGGAAGAATCCGATCTGGAGGTTGTCCATGTCGAACATCGCGCTCGTCCCGAAGTAGAGATCGCCGATTTTCAACTGGCCGAGCGTGCTTCCTCGGGGAACGCGGTGCGCCCACGGGCCCATCAGCAGGAACTGCTGGTCGCGTACGGATTCGGGGGCTCGGCTCGTCATTCCCTCGAAGTTGCGGAGCGTCCCCACGTGCGCCTGGTCGTACCAGGAGCTCAGGTGAAGGACCGGTACGGAGACGTTCGGGTACGACGATTCCACCGAGAGCGAGGTCCAGACCTCGGAGGTGGGATCGTCGGCGGCGGCCCAGTCGAAGAAGAACGGCGCGATGTCTCCCAGGACCGTCTCGCGCAACTTCTCGATCGGTGCGGTCCGGGCCCAGGGTGCCAGGTCGTTGACCGCTTCGCGGGCCTCCCGCGCTGCGGACGGGCGCAGCTCGCCACGCTTGATCATCCGGTGAGCGATTCCTCCGCCCAGCGCGTTGAGCGAAACACCCAGCAGCGCGCCGAGTTCGAAGGCGCCGCCGCGGTAGCTGCGTCCCTCGAAGTAGTCGCTGCTGGCCTGGAAGGGTGCCAGTGCCATCAGTCCTTCGGGGGATCGCTTGGCAGCCTGCCAGGCGGCCGCGGCCATGTACGAACTGCCGTACATGCCGATGGCACCGTTGCACCAGGGTTGCGCTCGCACCCACGCCACCGCGTCTTCACCGTCCTGGGCTTCGGCGGTGAAGGGGTAGAAGTCGCCGTCGGAGCGCCCGCGTCCCCGGACGTCCTGCACCACGACTGCGAAACCGGCGGAAGCGGCTTTGATCGGGTCGAGCACGACCCACAGGCCGGGGTTGAAGTCCTTGCTGTACGGCGTGCGCTGCAGCAGCGTCGGGAAGGGTCCTTCGCCGGCGGGTCGATAGAGATCGGCTCGCAGGATCGTGCCGTCTCGCATCGGCACTTCGACGTTCCGCTGAACGATCAATTCCGCAGTGTGCGTTCCCATGTGAGGAAACCTAAGAGTCGAAAGGCTATGCCGACAGAGGTCTGTGCCGGGGGATGGGACCGGATTCTGCTACCGACCGCATCCCCCGGACACCGTGTCCTTCGGTCAGACGTAGCCGCCGTCGAGACGCATCACTGCTCCCGTGGCGAAGCTCGATGCGTCGCTGGCGTAATACAGTGCTGCGCCGATGATCTCCTCCGGCCGGCCGCCGCGTTGCAGTGCCATGGTCCGCTGTGCGCGTTCTTCGAATTCCTCCATGTCCCATGCCTCGGATACCTCGGTCAGGAACGGGCCGCACAGGATCGCGTTGACCCGAACCTCCGGGCCGAAGGCATGGGCGAGGCCTTCGGTGATCGCGTTCAGTCCTGCCTTCGCAGCCGCATACGGAAGAGCGTGCGGACGCGGCTTGATCGACTGGGTGGAGGTGATGTTGATGATCGAACCACCGCGGCCTTCGGCCATCCTGGTCCCGGCCAGCACCGAGAGCCGGAACGGGCCTCGCAGGTTGACGCCGATCACCTTGTCGAACAGCGCCGCCTCGACCTTGTCGAGGCTCGGATACAACGGCGAGAGCCCGGCATTGTTGACCAGCACATCGAGTTGGCCGTACCGCTCGTGCACCGCGTCCATCAGGTCGTCGCATTGCGACCAGTCGCTCACGTTGCAGGCATAGGCACCGGCGTCGACGCGTAGGTGTTGCGCAGTTCCGCCGCGGTTTCCTCACAGGCCTCGATCTTGCGGCTGGCCACGATCACGTTCGCGCCCCGTGCCGCGAAGGCGTGTGCCATCTGCAGGCCCAGGCCGCGGCTGCCCCCGGTGATCAGCACCGCCTTGTCGCGAACGTCGAACAACGGGTCGGTCTGTACGGGTGAGGAGGTCGTGGTCACGAGACGATTCTTTCTGCGCGGCGGAACAGGGCTTGGCTCATCCGGTGGAGTCGGGCGCCGACGGCCGGGTCGGCCAGTCCCGCGCACGAACGAGCGTGGGTTCCTTCGAGGATGACGCCGATCTTGAAGCAGGCGAGCACGATGTACCAGTCCACCGCGCTCACGTCGAGAGTGCTGGTGGCCCGGTACCTGTCCACGAGTTCGTCGGCCAGGGGCAGACCTTCGGTCCGGTAGATGGGGCCGGCGGTCCCGATGGGTTCCTCGGCCGACGGCCAGGTCGCGAGGAATCGGCCCAGGTCGAGTAGTGGATCGCCGATGGTTGCCATCTCCCAGTCCACCACGGCCAGGACACGTGCATCGTCCTCGGAGAAGATGAGATTGGCGAGGTGGTAGTCCCCGTGCATGATGCCGGGTCGGAAGAATGCGGGCCGGTTCTCCCCGAGCCAGGTCACGATGCGGTCGAGTCCCGGGAGTTCGACACCCTCGTAACCGTCCAGTGCGCTGAACGACTCGAGTTCCCGCAACCATCGAGGCACCTGGCGTTCCAGAAATCCTTCCGGTTTACCGAACTCTTCGAGGCCCACACTCCGGTGGTCCAGATTGCCCATCGTCGCGAGCACGTCCATCGCATGGAAGGCGAGATCGCGCCTGAGATCACGGGAATCGGCGAAACGTGGAGGAACGACGACGGCCGGATTGAACCCGTCGACCATGTCCATGACGTAGAAGACCCATCCGGTGACATTGTCGTCGGTACATGCGGCGACCAGGCCGGCATGGGGAACGTCGGTGCCGTTCAGCGCCCGGAGGATCTCGATCTCTCGCAGCAGCACCGAATTGCTGCTCTTGCGCAGATGCAGCGGTGGGCGACGAAGGACGAGGTCGCGACCCGCATGGGAGTAACGGATGAGGATGTTCTGGGTGCCGCCGGCGAGTACTTCGACGCGACTGTCCTCGTCCGGCCCGATACCACGCTCGCGGAGCCAGTCGGCGAGCCGATCCCAGTCGGCCAGACGCGGATCCTGGTCTTCACTCGAGAATCCCGCGGTGTCGGGCGACGGCAGTCCGGTCCGGTTCATGCCGCCATCCTGTTCACCATGTGTCGGGCCGCGAGATAGCCGAAGACCATGGACGAACCGATCGGGGCGCCGGGACCCGGATAGCAGGAACCCGTCCACGACGCCATGATGTTTCCGGCGGCGTACAGACCCGTGATCGGCTCGCCCGATTCGTCGAGTACGCGAGCATGCGGGTCGGCGCGTAGCCCGCCTTTGGTACCCAGATCGCTGAGCACCATCGGTAAGGCGTAGAACGGACCCTTTTCCAGTGGTGAGAGTGCAGGGTTCGGGTACACGTCGGGATCGCCGAAGAACGCATCGAACGCATTGTCGCCGCGACCGAACTCCTCGTCGACACCGGTTTCGGCGAATTTGTTGAACCGCTCCACGGTCTCGACGAAATTGTCCGCGGGTATCCCCAAGGAACTTGCGAGCTTTTCGAGCGTGTCTTCGCGATACGCGAAGCCACCCGCAAGCCACTCTTCCGGAACCGGCGCACGGGGCGGCACACCATTGAGACCGTAACGGTCCACGTACGACTGATCGACAATGAACCAGGCGGGCAGTGTCAAGGTGCCGTCGAGCACGCCGGCGCGAAACGCCCGCCCGATCCGGTCGTAGGGTAGCGATTCATTGCAGAAGCGACGTCCGTCCTGATTGACGACGATCGAGCCAGGGTGTCCACGTTCCCGGACACGGAAGGACGGACCGAGCGGAGTGTGAAAGGCCGGTGTCCACCAGGCTTCGTGCAGCAACTCGGCCCCGGCACCGATACGTCGGGCCTCGGCGAGAACTTCACCGGTACTGCCCGGAGCGCCCATCTGCCATCCCGGCTCGACCGGATGCCCCTCGCGCTTACGCATCTCGATGTCATGGTCGAAACCGCCCGCTGCCAACAGAACCCCGGCACGCGCACGTACGCGCATGTCACCGTCGCGTCCGCCCAGGCGTGCACCGACGACCGTGCTCCCGGGTTTCGAGCTCGAGCAAGGGCGACTCGAGTTCGATCCGAACACCGGCACGCATACAAGCCTGGATGAGGCGGCCCAGCAGGACACGTCCCCCTTCGACCGTCTTGCCGATCTTGTGGCCACCGCGGATCAGCGGAAGTTCCGGTCGGATCATCCGCATCACACCACTCAACGCGAAGGCAGGTAGCGGCTTCGGGAAGATTGCGCGTCCTTGCGGCTTGTACCCCGGGGCGTCGGGGTAATAGTCGGGGAAGGCTCGCCAGTAGAAATCCAGAGAGCGATCCTGCAGGAGGAAGTCGATCATCTCCGGCGCGGCATCGAGATACGCTTCGCGCAGGTCGGCGAAACCGGTGTCATCGGTTGTCGCGGCGACATACGCATCGACTTCCTCCCGGCTATCTGCGAAGGCCGCGGCGGAAACCTTGTTCAGTGGTAACCACAATCCGGCTCCGGCGTAAGCGGCTGTACCGCCGAGGTACTCGGTCTTCTCCGCGAGAATCACGTCGAGTCCGAGGGTCGCGGCGGTGAGAGCGCCTGTGAGTGCGCCCGCACCGCCGCCGACCACGAGGACATCGCACTCGAGCGACGATGTCATGCACTTACCTTTCTGTGCCCCCAGTAGCTGGTGGCAGTGGTTTCGTAGGTCGGTGTCCCGGGTTCGATCAGGCGCCCTTCGCATCCGACCTCGACGGTGAAACCATCGGGGGTCGTCGAATAGAACGAGACCATCCCGTCGTTGCTGTGCCGACCCAACGAAAGGCGCTGCGGGATACCGGAGTCGAGTGCGCGGTCGTACGCACGGCCGACGTCGTCGATCGAACCGACCTCCACCATGAAGTGGATCAACTGCGCGGGCGCCGGCCGTTTCATCAGCGCCACCGTGTGATGGCGACGGTTGCAGCCGAGGAAGGTGATCCGCTCGTCACCCCGTCTACCATCCGGCCCCATCGCACGCATGGTGTTGCGGTCGACGAAGCCGAGAACGTCCCGGTAGAACGTCAAGGCGTCATCGGCCTCGGGGCCGCCGAAGACGACGTGGCCCATTCCGAGATCACCGGTGACGAACTCGCGCACATGACGGGTTTCGAGCGGATCGTGCACCAGCGAGGGCCCACTGTACAGCTCGAGCGGCATTCCGAACGGGTCCTTCACCAGCCGCACATCACGCACTCTGCGGGCGTCGCATTCCGCGGAGGTCCCGCTCCGGACCTCGAATCCGCGGCTCGTCAGATCGGCGGCGAGAAGGTCGAGCACCCCGCGGTTTTCCACTTCGAAACCGATACCGGCGACAGCGCTCGCATCTCCGGGAACGATCTCCAGGCGAGCAGCGTGCTCGTCCATCCGGAAGGCGACCCCGCCCTGGGGAGACCGTTGCGCGGTCATCCCCAGGACGTCGGTCCCGAAGCGAGTCCACGCGTCGACGTCGACCGAAGTGAGACGGAGATAGCCGAGCGAGTGGATCGTCATCGATATTTCCTTGTCACCGCGCGAGGGTCTGCATGGCGTCCTGGAACCACTCGCAGTCACGCGGGTAGTCCTCGGAGGCCAGCGGAACCCTCAGTTCCTCGACACTGGGACCGACCCGCTCGGCGATCTTGTCGAGCGCAGCGAGATCGAACCCGTAGAGGTTGGCGCAGGTCTCGCCGAGCAGACGGCGGGCGTCTGCCTCTTCCACGTCGGCCAGCGCGACACGGAGGTGCTCGCGGGTGTAAGGCGCGGTTCCCTCACGGTGCGGGTAGTCGCTGCCCCACATCACGTTTCCGGGACCGAGGCCGAGGGCCGGCTGAACCTCGCCGGGTCGGATGGTGCTGGCACCGACGAAGCAGTTGCGGGCGAAGTACTCGCTCGGGCGCAGCGTCAGCTTGTCGAACGCCTGCTTGACGAACATCTCCAACCACGGCCGATCGGAGACTGCGGAGAACTGCACCTCGAGCTTGTGCAGCGTCTCGAGGACCCACTTGACGCCCTGCTCGGTCATCGAGAACTTCAGGTTCGGGAACTTCTCGAAGACACCGCCGATGAGCATGTGCGAGAGAGTGCGGTTGGTGAACAGACCGAACTCGTAGAGCATGACGGCCGACGTGGCCGGGTCCTCCGGGTACTCGGGCTCACCGGAACCGGAGTGGGTGCCGACGACGAGACCGGTCTCCTCGACTGCGCGCCAGACCGGGTCGTAGTGGCCGGTGTAGTGCGGAAGGACGGTCGGGTGGTTCGGCGGGCTGGCGGGGATGACCACGCCACCGATGACGCCGGTCTCGGCCGCCCAGTAGATCTCCTTGACCGCGTCCTCGACCTGGTGCGGGAACACCTGGATCATGCCGCGACGCTGGACCGGGAGCTCCTTGCAGAAGTCGACGAGCCAGCGGTTGTGCGCCTGGATGCCGGCCCAGCGGCGGTCGTACTGCTCCTGCGTGGTGGGCAGCGGCACCACGTTGACGATCGACGGGAAGAAGGGCGGGATGGTGTTCGGGAAGATCACCTCGCCGACGACGCCGTCCTCTTCCATCTGCTTGCGGCGAAGTTCACTGTCCCAGTTGCGGGCGGCGGTGTCGTTGACCAGGTCGTCCCAGGGGCTCGAGTATGCCTTGGCCCACTCGTCGAACTCTTCGTGCCAGCTCGAGGCGAGGTACTGCTTGTATTCCCACAGATCTGCGCCGGCATGGGTGTCGGCCGAAACGATGGTGTAGTTCTTCTTGGTGCTCATGACTTGTCCTTCTTGCTCAGACGATCGATTCGCTCGGGCCCAGCCCCATGGCGTTGTGCGCCCAGCTGTGCAGGGTTCGTTCGTTCGTATTGATGGTGTGATGCTTGGCCGTGTGCGCGTCCCGCCAGAAACGGGCCATAGGGTGGTCTTCGCGGATCACCGCGGCACCCTGGCGGTCGTAGATGTCGTCGATGGCGGCAACACACCGAACGGTGCCGAGCACTTGATCCGGCGTGCCGTGGAACGCTGGTCGGTTGTAGGGGTTCCACCCGCCATCAACGTCTCGTAGATGTCACCGATGTTGCCGAGCAACTGCCGCCGGCACGCATCGACGATGCTCGCGGCTCCACCGAGAGCGGCCACCGAGTAAGGGTCGGCGTCGAGCATCTTGCCGTGTGCCCGGCTGACACGAGTGCCTGGTACTCCAGCGCGAGGTCGATGAGGCCCTTCGCCATACCGATGACGGGGCTGGTGATTGCACTGGGAAACAGTGTCGTGAACGGCATGCCGAACAGCGGTGAGGTGTTGAGCGCGCGTCCCGGTGCATCGTTGGTGTAGACCTGCGTCTTGGTCAGTGCCCGGTAATCCGGGACGAAGGCACCGTCGATGACGATGTCGTTACTGCCGGTGCCACGCAGACCCACTGTGTGCCAGACATCCTCGACGACGTAGTCGGTTCGCGGCACCACCACGTTGTAGGTGGTCGGCGGGCCGTCCTCCTGCATCTCGAGAGCTCCGAGGATGGCCCACTGGCAATGGTCGCTACCCGAGGAGAAGCTCCATCGACCCGTGAGCTCGAATCCGCCGGCACTCGCGTCAATTTGCCACCGGGCATGTAGGACGAACTGGTCCAAGTGTCCTGGTTCTCTCCCCAGATTTCCTGCTGGAGCTTCTCGTCGTAAAGGCCGAGCTGCCAGTTGTGTACACCGACAACGCCGGTCACCCATGCGGTGGAACCGCAACGCTCGGCAATCGCAAGCACTGCTTCGTAGAACGCTACCGGGCTTGCTTCGTATCCACCGAATGCCTTGGGCTGCAGCAGACGCATCACACCGCTGTTCGCGATCTCCTTCACCGTGGCGTCCGGGAGACGACGCTCGGCATCGGCCTGAGCGGTACGCTCGCCGATCCCGGGAAGCATGCCTTCTACGGCCTCCAGCACGGTGGTTACCGCAGCCTCGTGACCGACTCCTGAACCTGGATGCGGGTCGCCTCGTCTTGGCATCTTTCCTCCTCTGTTCCGGGCTGCGCGATAGTTGGACCTAGGCGCAGGAGGGAAGGTTGCAGGAGGGGAAAGTGCCATTGGATGAGATCCGGTTCACAGGAGTTCCGAGATCTTCCCGGTCACCGAATTCGGTTATGCAGCAATGGAAGGTCGCGGGTCAGACCCATTCGATGACGGAGTCGAGAGCCATCGCGTAGTGCGTCTCGACGTACTCGGCGAGATCGGCCATGTGCTTGACCATCAGTTCCTCGGCACGCGTTCCGTCGCCGGCGGCCACGGCCTCCGCGATGGCCCGATGCTCGGCGAGGATCTCGGGACGATCCGCCGGTTCCGTACTGGGGCCTTCCGCGCGGATGAATTCCCGATAGATCTGGCAGACAGCGCGTGCGAACAGGCTCAGCACCGGGTTCGCCACCGAGTAACTGGCGATCAGGTCGTGGAATTCGTGTGCTTGCGCACGAAAGATGGCCCCGGGTTCCGGGTTTCGGCTCGTGATGTCGAGCAGAGCCCGGCGGACTTCCGGGGCGCTGTCGGTTGCCAGCTCGCGCACCAGTATCGGCTCGAGTGCCTGCCGCGCGCCGATGATGTGGCGGTAGGTGACGCCCATGATCTGGCAGTAGAGGCGGATGACCGAGCTGAACTCCGCGCCGTCGCGATCGTTGACGACCGGTCCACCGTTGGGTCCGGGCCGGACCTTGATCAATCCGATCGATTCGAGCATGCGCAGAGCTTCGCGAACCGAGGCGTATCCCACCCCGTAGTGCTCGGCCATGGAGCCACCGCGGGAAGCCGGTCGCCGGCGCCGAGACCCGACTCCACGATGTCGGCCACCACCTGACGCGCGGTGTACTCCGACATCTTCTGCGGGCGGCGCAGGGAGGGTACGGGACTCGATTCGCTGCGTACCGGCTTCCGCGTGGTGGGCTTGTTCGCCTCTTCGGCAGGCATCTCTCTCCTCTGATCGCATGCGCGACCAGGGTGGGAGTCAGGCCTGCAGAGAGTCGAGTACCTCTGCGGTGTGCTGTCCGAGGGTGGGTCCGGGGCCGGTCTTCCGACCGGGCGTCTCGGACAACCTCACGGTCAAGCCCACTTCCCTGATGTAACCCCAGTCCGCGTGCTCTAGGTGTTCGAAGACGTGACCCGATTCCACCGCCCATTCCTGCCAGAAGAATTCCGGCATATAGGGTGTGTCCCGCGCCACTTCGTTGGCAATACTATGCGAGTCGAGCCATTCGGTCGCGGAGGTCGTGTCCAAACCGGACAGGTGGGTCTCCAGGGCCGCACCGAGTGCTTCTTCGCCGTTCGGGCCGCCGGTATCGGCGCCCACCGAGCGCAGTGCGTCGCGCAGGCGATGCTGCGCGCGCTGCCCGACCCGCTGCGACGCAGACCCAGCCGTCGCTCGTCTCGAAGAGCCGGTAGGTCGGCGAGAGCCCCAGCTGGTGTGCGTCGAGACGAGCCGTATCCAACGGCTTGTGATCGCCGTCGGTCATGTGCTCGCTGACCGCGAAGAGGCTGGCGTGCAACTGCGGGGCCAGGATGAACTGGCCTTCTCCGGTGCGGGCGCGGTGTTCGAGGGCCATCAGGATGCCGGTGGCTCCCAGGAATCCGCCGTAGTAGTCCTCGCTCGCTCGCGCCCGGCGCACGGGCTTGTTGCCGGCTCCGGAGGCAACGTACATCAGTCCGGTCAGTGCCGAGAGCAGCGGGGCGAAGCTCTTTTCCATCGCCCACGGTCCGTCGGCGCCCCAGCCGGGCTGGTAGCAGTAGATGAGGTCGGGCTTGATCTTGCGCAGTGTCTCGTAATCGACGCCGAGCTTCTCGGCCTTGCCGGGACGCTGGTTGTGGACGACGACGTCGGCGGTGTCGAGCAGACGCAGGAAGTGACTCTTGCCTTCCTCGGTCGTGAGGTCGAGGACGATGGCGCGCTTGCCTCGCTGGCAGGCCTCGAACGGGTCGGGCAGCGAGCGCATCGTATCGCCGATGGGCGGTTCGATCTTGATGACGTCCGCGCCAGATCCGACAGATACTTCGCGCCGTAGGCAGCAGCCATGAACTGGCTGAGATCGAGGATGCGCAGGCCCGTCAGCGGATGATCGAGGTCTCGGCCCGACTCGGCCGCCTTCGGTTCGAGACCGAGCAGCTCGGACAATTTCTCCTGGTGCTGCCCGACCGCCGGGGCGGGTTCGGGAAGTTCGGGGGCGGCGGTCGAGAACTTGATCACCGGCGCGACCTGCCGCAGTGTTCCGTGTTCGTCGTCGGGCATGTCCATGACGAGGCCGGCGTGCCGCACCTGCTCGTGTTCGAGGATCTCGCCGGGACGCAGCACGGGGACGACCGCCACGTCACGAGCGCGCAGCAACTCGAGCCATTCGTCGCGAGGACGTGTCTTCCAGATCTGCGGCACCTCCTGCCGGGCGATCCGGAACTCCTCTTCGTTCAGCGGCACCGCCATCTCGACCTTGCCGGTCACCGTCTGGAAGTGCTCACCCACCCCCAGTACCTCCATGGCGGCCTTGAAGGCTCCGTTGCCGCCGGTGTGGATCATGAGGTACTCGCCGTCACCGCACTCGAACAGGTCGATGAGCACGCGGCGATGACCGAAGTGGCCTTTTTCCTCGGTGTCGAGGTAGGACTCGTCCTTCGAGGTGAACCACCAGTTCATCGGTGCCTGCCCGAGCACACCGTCGAGGATGGAGACGTCGACGCGTTGTCCTCGTCCGGTCACGCGACGGGCGCGCAGGCCGGCGAGAATGCCGATCGCTCCGAGGAATCCGGTGGTGTACCCGATACTGGGGTGCCCCAGGAAGATCGGACCCTTCCGGTGCCCGGGCTGCTCGGCCATGAATCCCATCCGGGCGGCGACCAGCGCTTCGTAACCGGGCCGGTCCTGCCACGGCCCGGACCGGCCGTATGCCGTGGTGGACAGGTGGAGCAACCTCGGGTTGAGGACACGAAGGTCCTCGTAGTCGAGGCCGAGCTCCTTGCTCCGTGCGACACCGTAGGACTCGATGAAGACATCTGCGCGGCGCAGCAGTTGCCGCAGAGTCTCGGCGTCGTCGGGGTTTTCGGGATCGAGCACGATGCTCCACTTGCCGCGATCCCACATCTTGCGTTCCGGGGCGGTGGCGTCGATACCACCGCCCGGCCGCTCGACCTTCACGACATGCGCGCCATAGTCAGCCAACAGCAGCGAGGTTATGGAGGAGGGCATCCCCCATGAAGCATCGATGACGAGCAGTCCGTCGAGCGGCCCGGGCATGTGAGTACTCCCCTCTTACTTCGAAACCAAGGTCGGAATATGGGCTTCGCGAGCCCATTCCGGGATTTCCGGGACCTTCCAGTTGAACATCTTCTCGGCGTTCTTGTAGAGGATCATCTCCGCTTCGTCGTCGGGGATGTCCGCGAAGAGTTCCTCCACCTTCGGCTGAGTTTCGTCCCAGATGCAGTTGGCGTGCGGGTAGTCGCACTCCCAGAAGATCTTGTCGAGACCGATCTCGTGGCGGTTGGCCAGGCCGTACGGCTCGTCGATCATGCAGAACCACATGTTGCGCTTGCAGATCTGCGACGGCGTCAGGCTCTGGTCCAGGTCGCCCCAGTACTTGTGAAGACCGTACTGGCGATCGGCACGCTCGAGAGTGACCGGCACCCAGCCGATTCCACCCTCGGAGTACACGAGCTTGATCTTCGGTACTTACGAGCCACCGGGCCGTACATCATGCCGACAGCGTGGGTGATGGTCTGCGTCATGCTCAGTGCGATCTCGAGCGCCGCCGAGGACTCCGGCGGGCGGTACGCCTTCCAGCCACTGGACGCGATGTGCATGCAGACAGGAATGCCTTCGGATTCGCAGATTTCCCAGATCGGGTTCCAGTAGTCCGAGTAGTAGGACGGCAGGCCGAGGTTGCTGGTCTCCTCGGGGATGGTGATCGCCCGGAAGCCGCGCTCGAGGTTGCGCTTGATCTCCTTGACGGCAGCTTCGATGTCCCAGAGCTGGATGATCGCCATCGGCACATACATCTCGGGTGCGACGAGGTGCCAGTCGTACATGAAGTCGTTCCAGGCCTTCACGCAGTAGTCTGCGAGTTCCTTGTCCTGGAAGTTGATGAACAGGGCACCACCGAAGCGCGGAAGGGTCGGGAAGCTCAGGCTCGACATGATGCCGGCCCGCTCGAAGTCCGTCTTACGAGCAGCCGCGTCGTAGCAACCCGGGATCATGTCCTCGAATCGCATCGGCTCCCGGCCCCACTCCTCCTGCGGCTTGCCCGCAACGGCGTTGAGACCCAGGTAGGTGTGGCGAGTGTCCTCGTACATCCAGTACTCGGCACCGTTCTTGTCCTCGAGAACACGTGGGGCGCGGTCCTTGAACCGCGCGGGTACCCGCGAAGTCCAGGTGTCGCGCGGTTCGACGATATGATCGTCGACGCTGAACAATTTGCGCATTGACCTTCCTTCTTCCTTCATTGATTGCGGAACCGGTTGGCTCGTCAGATATGTGAGACCGCGAGTTCCGTTGCCAGGTCGTGTAGTCCGAGGTCGATGAGGACATCGACGGTGTCGGCTCCGAGTTCCGGAGCCGCAGTGAGGCCCGCTCCGCGCTGTCGACGGCGAACGGCCATCTCCTCGCTTCCGGGATGATCGCCGTCCACGGGAACGACCGCCACCGGAGTCAACGGAACGGTGTACGTCGCGTCGGGCAGCGACACCGGAACGCTCACTCCGAGATGATGAGCATGATCGGTGGCGACGCTTCGCGGACGGTGCGGACCATCGCGGCGGGAACTCCCGCCTCGGTGAACATCTTCTCCCAGAGGTGCGCGGGGCGGGCACCCAGAGCAGCTGCGATCACGGCTGTTTCGTCGTCGCGACCGGCACCGTAGTCGGCTCCGCGTTCCCACGAACCGACGGTCCGGTAGGACTCGGGCAGGCCCACGATGTCGACGAAGCGTTCCCAGTACTTGCGTTCGATGGGGCAGATGAGCAGGACCCGTCCGTCGCCACAGGGGTACATTCGGTAGCGCGAACCCATCGCCTGGAAGGAGGGGCGCGACGGCAGGTCGTTCAGGCCGGCCTGCGCCTCGCGCCACATCCAGGACAGCGCCGCCTCCCAGATGGAAACGGTGACGACCTGACCGGATGCGCCACGTAGGCGCCGGAGCAGGGCTTCCTGGATGCCCAGGCCGCCCAGATGCCTGCGAGAGCGGTGCCGTGTGCCTGGTACGACGCGGGCACACGGGGCATCCCGTCGTGCCATTCGACCTCGACCAGTCCGGCCATGACGTCGGGCTGGAGGCCGTGGGCCGGCATCGCGGCCCAGGGACCGTCGTCGCCGTATCCCGTCACAGAGCAGTACACGAGCTCGGGATTGGCAGCCAGCAGCGTCTCGGCGTCCACGCCCCGCCTGCGGGCATCTTCGGGTCGGGCACCGACGATCACCACGTCGGCCCACCGGGCGAGGGCCGCCACGGCGGTCGGCCAGGTAGCGGAGCGCCGGTCGAGTGCGATGCTGCGCGTGCCGGCGTTGAGTGCGTGATGCACGTCGGATGTTCCCGCGAAGGGATTGCCGACCTGCCGGTTGCCGTCGCCGCCCCGCGGATTTTCGACCTTGACCACGTCGGCGCCGAAGTGGACCAGTGCCCGGCTCGCCATCGGACCACTGAAGTGGGTGGAGAAGTCGACGACGCGCGGCCAGCCGCGGCCCGAGGGGTTCGAGTGTGACACGGATGAATCGAGTTGTCCCACCATGAATCTCGCCCCCTTTCTCGGTTCGTGGAGATGGTGTGTATCGGTATGCATGAGTTGTATCAGCGGCGACGGTGCGGTTTCACTAGCTCCGTCCCATCTCGTGAAATCGAAGTTCGGGGATTTCGACGGAACGAGGCAGTCCCGGCCACGGAAGTGACCGGGACTGCCTCGTCGCCAGGTTCGGGGCCCTCTCGGGCGGGGTTCAGTTCTTCAGGAACGCCTTGTCGAACAACATGATCGAGTCGTTCAACGGGGTGACGCCGTACACGTTCGGTGTCCAGGCCACGAAGTTGATGCCCGCGCCCCACAGCGGCATCGGCTGGTCGACGTTCATGAGCTCCTGGACCTTACCGATGGCAGTGCGCTTGGTTTCCTCGTCGGGAGCCGACAGCACCTCGTTGAGCAGTTCGTCCATCTGCGGGCTGTTGTACGCGAGGATGTTGTTGGTCGATTCGCTGTGGAGCGCACCGTAGAGCCGGATCTCCGGGTCCACGTCCGACATGCTGAAGCCACCGAAGCTCAGATCGAAGTCCTTGTCCACGAAACGGCGCTTGACCAGGTCGGTCGAGCTGCTGGCGTACTCGACTGCGGTATCGAAGCCGACAGCATTGAGCTGGGCCTGCACCGCCAGCGCCAGCTCCTGGGAGTCGGGATTGTTGACGCTGAGGAACGTGATCTTGCCGTCGTAGCCGTCGGCCTTCGCCTCGTTCAACAGTTCGGTGGCCCGCTCGGGAGAGGGGGTGATGCCGTCGACATCGCCGTGCCATGTGGACCACGGCTGGAACATGTCGGTTCCGGGCATGCCCTTGCCTTCGCGGACTCGTTGGTCGATCACCTCGGGATCGACGGCGAAGGCGATGGCCTGACGGACGCGCGGTCCTCACCCGGACGTCCCGGAGCGGCATTGATCTGGCCGAGCAGCTTGAGGTTGACCGGCTCGGCATATCCCGGGAACTCCGCCATCGCTGCTTCGACGGCCTCTGCGTTGCCAGGTAGGCCATGTTGATGCCGTTGGTCCGGAGCGCTTCGATCTTGGGCTGGTCGCCGGCGATGGCGACGAACTTCAGGCCGTCGAGGTTCGGCTCTCCGCCCCAGTAGTCGGGGCGTGCCTTCAGTTGCAGCTCCTGCTGTGGTTGCAGGCCGACCACCGTGAACGGCCCTGCACCGATGGGGGTGAACGTGTCGCCCTGCTGGGACGACGGCGCGACGACCATCCCGTGGCCGTACGACAGCAGGGCCGGGAAGGTGGACCATGGGCGGTCCAGGCTGAACACCACGGTCGTCGGATCCGCAGCGGTCGTACTCGTCACGATCTCCTGGTAGAGCTGTGAGTGCGCACCGCGCCGGGTGTTGTAGCGGTCGATGCTGGCGACGACCGCGGCGGCATCGAGCGGAGTTCCGTCGCTGAACGTGACGCCTTCACGCAGCGTCATCGTCCACGTCAGTCGATCGTCGCTTTCTTCCATCGACTCGGCGAGGTGCGGCTCGAACTGTTCCGATTCGATGTCGTACCGCATCAGGACGTCGTAGACGGCGGCCATCTCGGTTCCGCCGGTCGGGCCGGTGGCCTGGGTCAGCGTCGGATCGAGGTTGGTCACCGGCGCGAGCGACGCAAAGGTGAGAGTTCCGCCCTTCACCGGCGGCCCGCCGTCACCCTGGTCGCCGATGACGCCGTGGACCACCTCCCTTTCCGATGAGGAACTTGCCGACGCTTCGTCCGATCCGCCGTTGCTCGCGCACCCGGTGAGCGCCACGGTACCGACCGCAACCGTCGCCAGTATTCGACCGAACCTTCTCGAGAACCTGCTCATGAACAACCTCCTAGAGAGAGGATCGGTCCCCACACCGACGGCGTCGCCCGACCCGCTGCGTTGCGGACTGTATGCTGCATCTCAGCTGTGCCACAAGATCTTTCGATAAAAAAGCGTTTTTCCGATATACGGAATGCCGTTGACGGACCGCACATTACGGCCGAGGCTGCAAGTGCGTCTCCCTACCGACCGTAGGGGGACGGCCCGTATGTTTCGGCCACGCGTGTGGTCACGCCCGTGATCTCGCCAATCCGTACCGCAGCATCGCCCCTTCGGACAAGACCCGACATCCCGGTTCGGGGACCTCCGGGAGCCCTGCGGCAGAGCCGTCGGAGAGACCCGGAACAGCTCCGGCGCCCGGCGCGACATCCACACCCGTAGCCTCGCCCCTCGGTGCCGCGCCATCGGACGCGCGCGCTCGACGAGCCCGAGGCCGGCCGGGACACCGGACGGCGCAGCTCCCGAACACTGCCCTGCCGGTGTGCCGAATGGCCGATGATCGAGCCTTTGATCAGCGGTTTCACCGTTCGATGGTTCGCGCTTGGGCCATTCGTCCGAGAATCGGCCATGCCCGTCGACACCAGGCTCTCGGGTCCGGCGGCCGGGAGGTCGCCTCGCGATTCGGCCGGCGCGGGGCCGCGAAGAGCTCGCTTCTCTACGCCGCAGATACAGACCGACGGGTCCATTCCCACCATCGGCAGGCGGTCTCACGACGCCGTTCTGTCGCACCGGCAACTCGATGCCATTCAATGGGACCAGCGCTCACGGCTTCGGATGTGGCGGAGGCTACATTCGAGTCGCACCCGGTCGGGTGGTGGCCGGCAATCGGTTCGCGAGCCGCTCTCCCTCGATCCCGCATCGATGCGCATCCCAGGAGGGTGAGTATGTGATCCGCCGAAGATGCTCTTCACCACCCCGGCAGGACACGGTCCGGTGCAGTTCGCTTCCGTCATCGTCTTCCGGCACAGGTCCGGCCACGTCGGAGATCGATCGTTCACGAAAATAGGAAGGAGGCGGTGACGCGGTGGCACGAACAGTGATCGACAAGGTGATCGAACTGGTCGTCGTGCTCTTCATCGTCAGTCTCGGCACGTTCGCCCTCGTCTCGCTCATCCCCGGCGACCCATCGGTTGCTGTTCTCGGCGAAGGGCGTGCCCCGGAGGAGTACGCCCGGGTTCGCGCGGAGATGGGTCTCGACGACCCCTTCCTGACGAGGTACTGGGGCTGGCTGTCCGGGGCGCTGCAGGCGACCTGGGGCAGTCGATGGTCCCGCCTCAGGGTGAGGTCACCGAGAGCATCGGCCTGGCACTGCCGGTCAGCTTCCAGCTGGCTCTGATGGGCCTCGTCATCGCCATCGCGGTGTCGATTCCACTCGCGATGTACTCTGCCCGGCACCAGGCGGCTGGATCGACCGCATGATCAGCGCCGGCACGTTCGGCATCCTGTCGGTCCCCAGCTTTCTCGCCGGGCTCCTGCTCATCATGGTGATGGTCAACTATCTGGCTGGTTCCCACGTTCGCAGTGGGTGCGCATCTCCGAGGACCTCGGCCAGAATCTGTACCACGCCTTCCTGCCGGCCCTGACCATCAGCCTGCTCGAACTGGCGATGTTCACCCGTATCCTCCGTAGCGACCTCGTGACCACGCTCAAGGAGAACTTCATCCTCGTGGCGAAGGCGAAGGGGATGTCGAACGCCCGGCTGCTCTTCAGCGATGCTCTGCGGCCGTCGTCCTTCTCCCTCATCACCATGATCGGCGTCGTGATCGGCTCGATGATCGGCAGCACCGTGATCGTCGAGACCCTGTTCTCCCTGCCGGGGATGGGCTCGCTCATCGTCCGGGCGGCGCAGCAGGGTGACATTCCGATGGTGCAGGGAGCCGTCCTCGTGATCGCGGCGATCTACGTCATCGCGAACGCGGTCATCGACCTCTCCTACGGATACCTCGACCCAAGGAGTCGGCGTGCCCATGTCTGAGACGACCATCATCGAGAACCCGACGGACACCGGTCCCCTCGCCGAGGAGACGACGTCGGAGACCGCAGTGAACCCGACCGATCGAGAGGAACTGCGCCGGCTCTATCGTGTCGGCTCGGTCCTGACGGTCGTGGGCGCGCTCGCTGCGGGCCTCGCCGCGGCGCCGTTGCTCATCGTCCCGGTTCGCGTGCTGATCTTCCTGGCCGCCCTCGTGTTGCTGTACACGGGCGTGCGGCGGCTGGGACTGGCACGCTTCGGCCCCGACTTCGATCTCACCTTCATCCTGTCCTGCACCTGGCTGGCCGTGTTGGCCGCAGCCGCGCTGCTGGCCCCGCTCCTGCCCCTGGCCGAGCACGAGGACACCGCCAAGACGCTGACCTCGCCGAGCTACGCGCAGCCGAGCCTGTTCTCCGACCACCCGCTGGGCACCAACAATTTCGGTCTCGACCTGTTGGCCCGATCGGTCTACGGGGCCCGGTACTCGCTGGTGGTCGCCATCTCCGCGGTGCTGATCGGCATGATCGTCGGCGGCGCGATCGGTGTGCTCGCCGGGTACTTCGGTGGGTGGATCGATCGGATCGTCGGTGTGCTCACCAACTCGCTCCTCGCGGTTCCCTCGTTGATCCTGCTCATCGCCCTTGCGTCGGTCCTCGAGACGAACCTGCGCAACATCTCGTTCGCGCTCGCCATCCTCGCGATTCCCAGCATGGCCCGCATTGCACGAGCCAATACGCTGGTGTTCTCGCAACGAGAGTTCGTTCTGGCAGCACGCGCGATGGGTGCCACCCGGTTGCGGGTGATGGTCCGAGAGATCGCCCCCAACGTCGTCCTTCCGCTGGCTTCGATGGGCATGGTCCTGATCTCCGCGATGATCGTCGCGGAAGCCTCGCTGAGCTTCCTCGGCCTGGGCATCCAGCCCCCCACCCCCACCTGGGGAAACATGATCGCCGAAGGTCAGGGCACCGTATTCGAGCAGTATCCGCACATCGTCTGGGTGCCCGGATTGTTCCTGTTCCTGACCGTGTTCTCGTTCAACCTCGTCGGTGAGAAGGCGCAGAAGCGCACCGGCGGTACTCGGGAGGTGAAACTGTGACCCGCAACGAACCGCTGTTGACGGTGAGCGAGGTATCCACACGGTTCCGTACCAAGCGAGGCCGGCTCAGAGCCGTCGAGAACGTGTCGCTCAGTCTGGAACCGGGTGAGACCCTGGGGTTGGTCGGTGAATCGGGCTCCGGAAAATCCGTTCTGGGCCAGACGATCATGGGGCTCGTCTCGCACGGCGGGAAGACCACTGTGACCGGCACCGTGCTCTTCGAGGGCCGGGACATGCAGAAGCTGACCCGCAAGGAACAGCAGCAGGTGTGGGGCAAGGACGTCGCGATGGTCTTCCAGGACCCGATGTCCGCCCTCAACCCGTTCAAGAAGATCGGCACGCACATCACCGAATCCCTGCGCGCCCACCTGGGCCTGGACAAGGCCCAGGCGCGTGAACGGGCCATCGAGATGCTGCGCAAGGTCCGCATTCCCGAGCCGACCCGGCGCATCGACCAATACCCCCACGAACTGTCCGGTGGTATGCGTCAGCGTGTCGTGATCGCGATGGCCCTGGCCTGCGATCCCAAGTTGGTCATCGCCGACGAACCCACCACCGCACTCGACGTGACGGTCCAGAAACAGATCCTCGAGCTGCTCGATGCACTCCGCACCGAGACCGGCATGGCGGGGATCCTCATCAGCCACGACCTCGGAGTCGTGGCAGGGCAGACCGATCGGGTTGCGGTGATGTACGCGGGCCGGATCGTCGAGACCGCGCCCACGCGGCAGTTGTTCACCTCGCCCCGGCACCCGTACACCGAGGCACTGCTCGCCGCGGTCCCCCGCATCGAGCAGGACCCGCATACCCGGCTCGAATCGATCGAGGGCGGACTGCCCGACATGACCGCCCCGCCCCAGGGTTGTGCGTTCGCGTCGCGGTGCAAGTACAGCCGGCAACAGTGCCGGGAGACGGTCCCCCATCTCGTTCCGTCCTCGGATACCGTCGGAGCCCCCCATCCCCACGAGGTGGCCTGTCATTTTCCTTTGGACGGTCGACCTGCAACCGATCTCGGTATGCCCCGCCTGGAAACACTCGATGATCGCGTGCTGGAAATGGAGGCAATCTGATGGCAGGTAGTGGAGTCGCGCACCTGCGCACGAACGACGAGCCCGTCCTCTCCGTCGAGAATCTGGTCGTCGAATTCCCGGCCGGCGTCATCAGACGGTCTACGCGGTCTCGGACATCAGCTTCGATCTCCTGCCGGGGGAAACCCTCGGGATCGTCGGCGAATCCGGGTGCGGGAAGTCGACGGCAGGTCGGGCCGTGATGCAGCTACCGGCTCCGAAGTCCGGCAATGTCCGGATCGATGGGACGGAGTTGTCTTCGCTCAGTGCCTCTGCGCTGCGCCGGATCCGCGCGAAGATGCAGATGATCATGCAGGATCCCATTTCGTCGCTGAATCCGCGCCGCAAGGTCAAGCATCTGGTGACCGAGGGGCCTCGCATGTGGGGCCGGCAGGACAAGGAAGCACTCGAGAAGCGTGGTCGGGAGCTGCTCTGGGCGGTCGGTCTCGATCCGGACATGGTGTGGGAGCGACTGCCCGGAGAGTTGTCGGGTGGTCAGTGCCAGCGGGTGTGTATCGCGCGAGCGATGATGCTCGAGCCGAAGTTGCTCATCTGCGACGAGCCGGTGTCGAGTCTCGATGTCTCGGTGCAGGCGCAGATCCTCAATCTGCTCGAGCAGACGAAGGCCGAGTTCGACCTGACGATGATCTTCATCGCCCACAACATGGCCGTGGTCAAGAACATCAGCGACCGGGTCATGGTGATGTATCTGGGCAAGGTGTGCGAGATCGCACCCAGTCGGAACATGGAACATCAAGCGCGGCATCCATATACGCGTCTGTTGCTGGCTTCCATCCCGGATCCGGATATCCATCGTGAGGAGACCGAGGCCACGCCGGTGATCGAAGGCGACCTTCCGTCGCCGCTGGATCCGCCGTCCGGCTGCCGCTTCCGCACGCGTTGTCCGCTGGCGACCGAGCGCTGTGCCGCAGAGGAGCCGCTCCTCCGCGAGGTGACCGAGGGGCACTACGTAGCGTGCCATCACGTCTGATCGATTCTCCCCGGGTGGCCGGATCACCTGCCACCGGGGGGAACAGTCAGTCGCCTATGCTCACCGAATCGGCTACGGACGAGCGAACGTCGAAACGGTCCTCGAGCATCTGCAGGATCTCCCGTCGGCCGGCAAGGATCTCGCGCCGGACCACCGCGACCTGATCGTCGCGGTCGGTCGTTACCGACCATTTGTCCCACCATGTCTCCAGCGAAGGTTCGGGAGCACGTACGGCAACCGAGAACTTCAACCGGACGGCATGATCGGAGCCTTCCACCGGCCGAGTTCGCACGACGAAGTCGGACTCGGGGAACAGGACCCACATCTGATCTTCGTTGATCTCGATACGGCAGTCTTCGAGCAGGTGAGGGTGCCCGCTGAAAGCCGCGGCCAGCTGGGGGTCCAGGCCGGTGCGGACAGGTTGGGAAGGACAGGCCATGGTGGCAACCTCCGATCGAGGGGGAGAAACAGTTGTCGAACTTGTCGGGAACGTCATTCGACGACGAAGCCGGTGGTCGTGAGACAACGATTTCCGATGTCTCCGAGAGACGGGCTCACAACGCACGCATGTAATCGGCCAACTTCGCATGAGTCTGCTCGTGCAGATCTCCTGCTCGGCGGACGCCGCCGCGCCCCTTCGGGGCAGCAGGAACCAAGCGTGTGGCGATGGCTTCTGCCGTCTGCTTGACCACGCGTGCGTGTGCTTGGAGTGTCGCGCGATTGGTGGTGGCCGGCCCGGTGATCGACACGGCACCGACGACGCCCGACGAGGCGAGGATCGGCGCGGCGACACACGACAGTCCGCTGATGGAATCACCGAAGTCGGTTGCGATGCCGGTGCGCCGCGCGGTCTCCAGGATCGATGTCAGGCTCGGCGCACCGGGGCGGGTGGGAATGGTCGCGATATCGACGAGGATTCGCTTCCAGGCGCTTTCCGGCTGTGCCGAGAGGAGGGCGCGACCGATGGCCGTGCGGTGGGCGGGCAGCCGGCCGCCGATGCGGGTCGGAACCTCGCTCCGAGCGGGACCCACCTTGTCGATGTAGACGACCTCGTCGCCGTCCAGGATGCCAGATGCACGGTTTGCGCACACTGCTGCTGTGCCTGGAAGAGCCAGGTTCCGGCCTGGGCGCGCAGTCGGGAGGCATCGGCGGCCAGACCGCCGACCTCGAAGAGGCGCAATCCGATTCGATATCCGGCGGCTACTCGCTCGATCCATCCGACCTCGCGCAGTTGCTCGGCGAGTCGATAGACGGTGGAGCGAGGCAAGCCGGTGCGCACGGTCAGGTCGTCGAGGGAGAGCGCGCGGCCGTCGTCGAATGCATCGATCACCACCGCCGCGCGTCCGAGCACCGAGCGGTGCCCGCTCCCGCGGCGTGGAGCGGTCTCGATCTCGAAGTCTTCGGGGGTGTTCTGCAGGACGGTCATGGCCACTCCTAGACAAACATCATCATTGCTTTGATCTATGCATAGAATATTCGGAATGTGATCTGCGTCAAGTCGATTTCGGATGAAAAACGTTGACTACCAGGACTTTCGGAGATCACGCAGGGTCGGGGCGCCGCCTCCGACGTCACCCGGTCTCTTATGCGGCCGATTCGACCGCAGCGCACGATATGGGCTATCCACCTCGCGTCATCGCGTCGGACCATTCGACGAGTTCGTCGGCGAAGCGCTGGAACAACATCGCGAAGTCGAGAACCTCCTGATCGAGGAAGTCCCCCAGCCGAGCAGTGATCAAGCCGTGAAACTGTTGTTCGATCCGGCGCGCGGCCTGCTTACCCGAAGGGGTGGCCGCCAGAATCGTCACGCGGCGATCGTCGGCCGGGACGGTGCGTTCGACCAGCCCGTCACGAACGAGGCCCTCGACGAGCCGACTGGCGTGCGAGACACCGAGATTGCTGGCCATGGCCAGATCTCCGAGGCGACGCGGTCCGTGCTGGTCCAGCTCTCGGAGCATGGTGTAGGCAGGGCGCTCGAGACGAACGCCCGGAATCCCCGTATCCACGGGATACACGCCGGCAGCCGCGAAGGCGCGAGCGGCGCGCACCCATGCATCGAGCACTCCTGCTACTGCTGCCTCGCGGGCACGAATCTCGCGGGTTGTGACTGAGGTCATATGAGAAGCACACCACAATTCATTCTCATTGACAACTATTGCGGCCGGAAACTTTTGTCGTCCGGAAAATTTGTCATGCTTCCAGCGACGCATGGGTGCCGAAAACCCGACGGTGATAGACCAACGGGGACCCCTCGCAGGTCTGGACCGACACCACTCGCCCGAGAGCGATGATGTGGTCGCCACCTTCCACCAGATCGACGACATCGCAGGCCAGCCACCCGACCGAGCCCTCGAGCCGAGGAAGACCGGAGTCCGCCTGCCAGCCGATGCCGTCGAACTTTCCGACACCACGACTGGATGCGAACCGCAGAGCGGTCGGGGCCTGGGCGGCCGAGAGAATGTTGACACCGAACCGGTTCGCGGACCGGATCGCGGTGAGCAGGGTCGAGCGGTGGTCGAGGGAGACCAGGACCATGGGAGGGTCCATCGAGAGCGACGAGAACGCACTCACGGTCGCTCCGTAGTGCTCGTCCTCCCATGTGGTGGTCACCACCGACACCGGTGTTGCCACCGAGGCCATCGCCTCGCGGAAACCCCGCTGAATTCCGGTTTCGAGTTGCGCAGTCATAGCGTGCCTTCCGTGTGGTCCTCGTCGCGGCACGACGGCACCGTGCCGCATTTCCGGGAGCCGTACAGACGTTCTCCGAACGGCCCTGTCGCTCAAAACCTTTCTTCTCGTCGAGGCGCCGCGAATCGCCGGTCCTGCGGTGCCGGATCGAACTGTCAGGACACCGTGGCCCGCGGCCTGTAGAACACGGCCATCAGTCCCGCTGCCGCGAGCACCCCCACCGCAACCGAGAGACCGGCCCAGCCGAGTCCGAAGAACTCGAATCCGATCGCGTGATCGAGCGACCAGCGACCCGGACCGACGAGCGCCGGCACGACGGCCACCATGCCCACCAGCAGGGTGTACTCCCAGCCGCCCTTGAAGACGAAATAACCCTTGCCACGATGGTCGGTGAGTGCCGCGACCAGCATCAGCCGATGAATGCGGCCGACGCGACCGGCGTGAGGAGCCCGAGCAGAAGCAGTGCGCCCGCGCCGATCTCGGTGTAGGCGGCGAGCACGGCGTGCAGGCGACCCGGACGCAGGCCGAGAGATTCGAACCATCCGCCGTGCCGGTCAGCCCTCCGCTACCGAAGATCTTGTTGGCGCCGTGCACGATGAGCATGCCGCCCAGCGCGATCCGCAGCACCAGCATCGCCAGGTCGAGTTCCGTATCCACTCCAGTCCTTTCACCTCGCTGCCCGCCGCAACGGTGCGGTCAGCGCCATTCGATGACCCGGTCGAGGAGTTCGGGGATCCGCTCCTCGCAGTAGTCGTTGATGTCCTGTTGGTGCTCGTGCGACAACCGATGAGCGTCCTCGGGACGGCCCTCGATGATCGCCGCCGCGATCTGACGGTGCGCATCGAAGAAGTCGTCGTGTTTCGGAGACAGGTCGATCGCCGCGAGCACCTGTTCCCGGAAGATCGCCGACATGGCACTTGCCGACGTGCTGAGCACGAGGTTGCCGCTCAGCGCGTAGACCGTCTCGTGGAACTGAGGTGTGGCGCGCCAGATTCCGCGGGGCCGAACGGCGTCGTCGATCTCGGTCTCACCCTCACCGAAGGTGGCGAAGAGCTGGTTTCGCGCCTGCTCGGGATCGGAGCGTCGGGCGGCGAGGTCGGCGAGCCACGGTTCCAGGGCGACCTTCGACTCGGCGAGTTCGCGGTAGGTCGCCCCGGCAAGCCGGTAATACAGTGCCGACGTGCGGCCCAGGTCCGAGGCGTCCACCGCGGCCATCACCGGCCCGCCGCCCCGGCCTGCTTCACGACCAC
This sequence comes from Rhodococcus sp. IITR03, assembly GCA_001017865.1. Next base: position 44 of record LATQ01000283.1, on the reverse strand, counting down.
GAGTCCCTGCGCCTCCGAGCCAGCCTCAGCGCTTCGCGCAGGTG
>LATQ01000441.1 GCA_001017865.1 Rhodococcus sp. IITR03 | reverse complement strand
GCTGCGCCCGCTCGGACGGGTCGCCGACACCGCCGAACGCGTGTCCCAGCGTCCGCTCGAGGTGGGGCCGTGACGCTGCCGGAGCGGGCCGGACTCGCCGAGGATCCCCGTACCGAGGTCGGGCGGGTCGGGGCCGCGCTCGACACGCTCTTGGGTCACGTCGAAGCCGCGCTGGCCTCCCGGCAGGAGAGCGAGGATCGGCTCCGCACCTTTATCGCCGACGCCAGCCACGAGCTGCGCACCCCACTGGCCTCCATCCGCGGCTACGCCCAGCTCGCCCAGGACGACGACGACCCCGAAATCCAGGCCAGGTCGCTGGACAGGATCGAATCGGAAGCCGAGCGCATGGGCGCGCTCGTGGAGGACCTCCTACTCCTCGCCAGGCTCGACGCCGGGCAGACGCTCCTGCATGACCCCGTCGATGTCTCCCTGCTCGCCATCGAGACCGCCGAGGATGCGCACGCAGCGCACCCAGACCACGAGTGGCCCGTGGAGATCGACGAGTCCATCGAAGTCCCCGGCGATGGACATCGACTCCGCCAGGTGCTTGTCAACCTGCTCGGCAACGCCGGGGTGCACACCCCGGCGGGCACGCGGGTGACAACGTCGGTGGCACACGATGCGGACCGTGCCGTGATCACGGTTGCGGACGATGGGCCCGGCATCGATCCGGATCTGCTGCCGAGGCTTTTCGATCGCTTCACCCGCGGTGACGTCGCCCGCAGCCGCACCGGCGGCAGTACCGGCCTCGGTCTCTCGATAGCCGCTGCGATCGTGCATGCGCACAACGGACGATCGACGTGGACAGCGATGCGGGCGGCACGACGTTCACGGTCCGCCTGCCTCGGTGACCTTTCCATTCTCCGGTGCGGTCTGCTGCGCCTCCGTTTCCTGTCGACGCCCGTCTCGGTGGGCAGTCGTACAAGCGCCCGCACCCTCTTGCTGCGCATGCGCAATTGTTGGCTCGCAGCACGCAACTCGGCGGGCCAGCGTGTTGAAGGGCTTGCGCGTTTCCCCTTTTCCCTGCAGAGGCGTTGACGGAGGCCACCGAGACCTTCACCGGTGCACGCAGGGCACGCATCGCACACCATGCGTGCATTGCACGCTGGTGTGCGTTGGCGTCTCGCGGTTTGGCAGATGGTCACTCTTCGGGGCGTCTCCCCCGAAGAGTGACCACCTCTATGCAGGAATCCCCGCCGCACAGGCTGCGGCGGGGAGGTCGGATTCACTGTGACAGAACGGCTCTCGTCTCCGAAGCTCGCAGCTCTTGCAGCCGGCAGCACCAACGCGGATCCAGCAGCCACATCCTCCGTGGCCTTGGGCTACCTCGTGCCTCGCCCACCTGCGGTGCGGCATGGCGGGTACGCCCGCGTTCGATCGAACTGCCGATCTGATGATCCCTAGGTGCGAGCGCGGCGGACACTGCGTCTCGCTCGACCTCTGCGTACGAGTGGAGTAGATGCGACACGTAGGTACGGCCGTCGGCGGTGTAGCTGGCCAACTCGACCCCGTGGCCGGCCTCCTCAGAGCGCTCCGCGAGACTGTCGAGTGGTCGTGACCGACCTCGCGGAGCTGTCGGTCGCCGCTACGCCCCACGAGCCCGTGCTCTATGGGCAGCGGGAGCCCGATCGTCGCCTCAACGCTCGACATGCTCGTGGTACTCGGTGCATCTCGTACTCGACTGCCGCGACAACATCTGGTCCGAACACAACGGCACGCTCCAGCAGCCCGCTGCGGGCTCGTCATCCTCATCGGCGTCGTCTCAATGGTCGAGCAGGGGAGTGCCCCGCCGATCCCGGACAGCGATGACTTGGACGACGAGCACGGCAACCAGCGCACCGAAAGCAGTGAGCCTCCATACATTTCGCGGGTCGAGGAAAGTGTTTTCCTTTGCGGAAAGTACTTTCCTGTAGTGAGTGGCACACGTTCACATCTGCACGGAAGGCGGTGCAGGGGGAATGTCAGCTTTCCGATGGATCCGGTTCTCGCGCATCGGTTTAGTTCTCACTCGGGGTGATCCGGCCCTCGAACATGATAGTGAAAGCGTTCAGTGCCGGCTGGTGGCGACCGTACTGACACGGCAGACGAACCCAGCGATTTCGGAGTGCTCGGCACCGAGAACCTGCTCGACCGTCCGGATCTGTGGAAAGCATTGGAGCATGAGGTAGGGATTGTGGTTCTCGATATCCCTGGAAGTCTCTGACCACGCTTGAGGTGCTGGACGCGACCCGTACAGGTCTATGGACGTGGCCTTGCATCTTGGAGTGTGTTCAGGAAAACGCGGCTTGAAAAAAGGCCGGTCCGGGTCGCCGATGCATGACGATCTCGTCGGCCACATCTTCACCGAGGGTGGCCAGAACCGGTTGTGGATCAATGACATTCCCCCTAGGTTCCGTAGCGGTCCGGGACGTCCCGCCACGGGGCGCCGGCGCGGATGAGCCAGCAGATTCCGCCGATGAACTGGCGTTTCGGCCACTTCGGTGGACGGCCGGTATTCGTCACGGGAGGCACCAGCGGAGCCAGACGCGCCCATTGCGCATCGATCAGGTCCGCTCGCCCCGCTACGCGGGGCACGAGCTCTCCGAGATATCCAGGTTTTGCATGGTCGCTAAACCCAGATATCGGAGGCCTCACTCATTCCGTAACTGAGACACCACTTCATGCAGGAAAACGGTTCAAGATAACTTTTCAAACATGCCCTAATCTTGATTTTTAACCTCTGCCGTCGCGTCGGGCAATTGGCCCCGGCGTTGTTCGGCGTGTCCCCGAGGACTGAGGCGGCCACCGTCTGATCATCTTGAGGTTCCTTCCACAGAACTTTCGAGACGAAGCAGGCGGTGACCGTGAGCATCAGTGTGCCCGAACGGTGGGCGGTCAGGGAAGGATCGGACACCGATGCGCGTGTCGCCCTGACCTCGTTCCGCGAAGAGTTCTACCGCTGTCTGCCGACCCGCAGCGACGCCTTGTTCGAGTTGACCGACGCGCTGCTGTGCGCAGGCGGCGCGGTCCGCAGCCTGGCCGAGCTGTCCCTGGCCGCCGAGCATCGGCGCGGCCACGGCGCACTCTACGACGGGATCAACTGCGGCAGAATAGATATCGACCGACTCCAAGCAACGATCGCGGCGTTACCGATTCCCCGGGCGCGGGACAACAGGATCGTGTTGGCGGTCGACGTCACCGCCTGGCTACGCCCGGACGCCCCCACCAGCGCGGGACGGGCGTTCTGCCACGTGTACGGCCGTGGGAAGAACCAGGCGCAGTTGATTCCGGGATGGAAGTACTCGATCGTCGCCGCACTCGAGCCGGGCCGCACCTCGTGGACGGCGGTGCTCGACGCGCAGCGGTTGCATCCCGACGACGACGAAACGACGGTCACGGCCGCCAGGTGCGTCAGGTGGTGGTCCGATTGCAGGAATCCGGTCAGTGGAACGACGGTGATCCGGACATCCTGCTGATCTTCGATTCCGGCTACGAACTGGCCCGGCTGGCGTTCGTGCTCACCGACCTGCCGGTGCTCGTGTTGGGTCGGATGCGCAGCGACCGGGTGTTGTGTTCTCCGGCGCCGCCGCCGGGCCGCACCGGGCGCCGCCG
>LATQ01000440.1 GCA_001017865.1 Rhodococcus sp. IITR03 | reverse complement strand
TGCCGGTCCGCGGGAAACCGCCGCCGTCTACCGTCGTTTCGCGACCCGCCTGTCCGCCGACGCCTACCGCGTCGCCGTGCTCGAACCCGGTGACCGCGACGTCGCCGAGCGTGTGCGCGACCTCGCTGCCGATCCGTGGGCGGTGGCCCCCCTCGTGCTCGTCGGCTCCGATTCCGGGGCACTGACCGCCCTGGCCACTGCCACCGAGCTCGCCGGCACCGTCGACGCCGTGATCGTCGCCGGTGTGCCGGTCGGCGCCGACACCCTGACCGGCGACTGGGACGCCGAGCTCGAGATACGCACCGGCTGCCCCACCCATCAGAAGGTGCTGCGCGCCTCGGCGCGCGGCGGCATCGGCTCCGGATCGACGCCCTCGACTCCACCGCGCTGACCCCGGCGCTTCCGCAGGTGCCGGTGCTGGCACTTCACGGCAAAACCGACCGGATCAGCCCCCTCGACGCCGCGCTCGTCTTCTACCGTCGCATCCCCAACGTCACGATCAAGACGGTCGAGGACGGGCGGCACGATGCGCTCAACGACGCCACCCACCGTTCGGTGGCCGCCACCGTCGTGCTGTTCCTCGAGCGGTTGCGGCTCGACGCATCGCTGCCACCGCTCGTGTTCGACGTCGAGGTTCAATCTTCGTGACCGTCAAGCTTGTTCTCGAACACCTGTCGGGTCTACTGGCGCAGGTACCCGACTGGTCCGCCGACCCGGAGGACCTCGAACGGGTGCGCACCGACCGATCGGGTCTGATCCCGGACGGGGTTCCCGACGCGGTCGTGCGCGCCTCGTCCGCCGACGATGTCGTCACTGTCCTGCGTCACGCGAGCCGGGCCGGGATTCCTGTGGTCACCCGAGGCGCCGGGACGGGCCTGTCCGGGGGCGCGACCGCAAGTACCGGGGAGATCGTCCTGGACGTCTCCGGGATGGATCGCATCGTCGAGATCGACCCGGACAACGCCACCGCCCGGGTGCAGCCCGGTGTGATCACCGCCGACCTCGACGCGGCCGCCGGGGCACACGGGTTGCGTTACGCCCCCGATCCGGCGAGTGCCGCGATCTCGAGCATCGGCGGCAACATCGCTACCAACGCCGGTGGACTGCGGTGCGTGAAGTACGGAGTGACCCGCGACGCGGTCCTTGCCCTCGACGTCGTCCTCGGCGACGGCCGCCGCGTCCGGACCGGCCGCACCACCGCCAAGGGCGTCGCCGGATACGACCTGACCAGCCTGTTCGTCGGCTCCGAGGGCACCCTCGGTGTCATTGTCGAGGCCACGGTCAAACTCTCCCATTGCCGGTCGGAAGTCGCACGGCCACAGTGTTGTTCGACACCGTCGCTGATGCTGCCGCCGCGGTCGGTGCGGTGCTGCGCGCGGGTATCCGGCCGTCGACGCTCGAACTGCTCGACCACGCCACCCTCCTCGCGATCGACGCGGCGCAGGGAACCGCGTTGGCGCAGACCGGGGGAGCGTTCCTGCTCGTGCAGACCGACGGTTTCGGTGCCGACCACGAGATGGAACAGGCCCGCGAGATCCTGCGTGGCGCCCGCGTCGAGGACGCGGCCGACGACGTCGCCGCCGAGCGACTGCTGCAGGTACGGCGACTGGCGTTGCCGTCTATCGAGCGACTCGGACGGGTCCTCATCGAAGACATCGCCGTGCCCCGCACCCGGCTGGCCGACGCGGTCACCGGCATCGACGACATCTCCCGGCGGACCGGGGTGAAGATCTTCACCTTCGCGCACGCCGGTGACGGCAACCTGCACCCAATCGTGCTCGCCGACGCCGGGCCGACCGACCCGATCCCCGCCCACGTCCAGGAAGCGGTGAACGAGGTATTCGCGCTCGCTCTGCGGCTCGGTGGAACGCTGACGGGCGAGCACGGTGTCGGGGTGCTCAAGCGGCCGTGGCTCGCCGACGAACTCGGCGACATCGGCCTCGAAGTGCAACGCTCTCTGAAGACCGTGTTCGATCCCGCCGGAATTCTCAACCCCGGCAAGGCACTCTGAGCTTCACGATAGGACCCCTGATGACACTTGTTTCTCCCGCCGAGCTCGCCGACCTCCTCGAATCCGATTCGGCGGTGCGCATTCTCGACGTCCGCTGGTCGCTACCCGAACCCGACGGCCGTGCCGCATTCGAGGCCGGGCACATCCCGGGCGCCGTGTACGTCGATCTCGAAACCGAACTCAGTGATCATTCTGTGCCGAACCGTGGTCGGCACCCACTGCCGTCCGGTGACTCACTCGAAGCGGCACTACGCAGCTGGGGTATCGACTCCGGTGACATCGTCGTGGTCTACGACGACTGGAATCGGGCCGGGTCGGCGCGAGCCTGGTGGGTACTGTGCGCGGCTGGTGTGGACGATGTGCGGATCCTCGATGGTGGCTTTGCCGCGTGGCGGGCGTTCGGGGGCCGGGTAAGCACGGGAGCAGCCGGACCGGCCCGGGGGTCGATCAGCATCGAGCACCGCGACCTCTACACGGGTGCGCTCGCGACACTGACAGCCGAGGACGCTGCGAAGGTCGCCGTTGAGGGTGTGCTTCTCGATGCCCGGGCGCCGGAGCGGTTCCGCGGTGAGGTCGAACCGGTCGATCCTGTCGCAGGGCACATCCCGGGCGCTGCGAATCTGCCGTCGACGACTCTGTTGGCGCAGGACGGAGCTTCCTCTCCTCGGATGAACTTCGAGCGGCATTCACCGAAGCCGGTGCTGCTCGAGGTCAGGTTGTCGGCGCGTATTGCGGGTCCGGTGTCACTGCAGCCGTGGTCGTCGCGGCTGCCGCTGTCGCGGGCCTGGAGGTGCCGTTGTTCCCGGGCTCCTGGTCGCAGTGGTGCTCGAATCCGCAGAACGCGGTCGAAACCGGATCGGTGTAGGCGCAGACATACCTGGTGCGCGGTCGGGTAGCCGGCGACTTCCAGCGCCGAGGCACCGTAGCCCGGGAGATCATCATCGAACCGGGCGGTAGCACCGGTTGGCACTGTCAGGATGGTCCTGTGCTCGGCATCGTGAGGACCGGTACCTTGACGCCTCCCGGAGGCAACTGTGCGCCCGTCGTGTTCGACGCCGGTGATGTCGTCAACGAACCCGTCGGGTCGGGACCATCTGTACGTGGGGCAGACTCTCGGCACGGAACCGGTGATCCTCGACGCGGTGATCGCCAGTGCTCCGTCCTCGAGTCGAACCGACGCTTCGGGCGTGCGCCGCCGAGGCCTGTCGTGCCCGTGTCGAGGAGCTGCTTGATCGCCTGTGCAGGATCCTCATCGGAGGCGATCTTGTCGGCCGCGTGCAACAACTCGGGCAGCGATACCAGTTGAGGGACGCTCGAGGTTTTCCGAGGAGTGCTCCTTCCCCGGGGAGCTTGAAGCGCAGTGCACTCTGGCGCGTATCGTCGCTGACCCCGAGTAGGAAGTCGAGGTCGTCCAGGCGGCGCGGAGCTTTACTCTCCTCGCGGGCACGGCACGGGCGCGGGCGCGGGCTCGCTCGCCCTTTTCGATCAGGTCCCGCCCCCACCGGTCCGGAGCGCTGTCGGCGAAGGCTCGCACGAGGCTGCTCTGGTGTTGCGAGCCCGCCACGAGCGGAAGTGCCGGGTCGATACTCATGCCA
>LATQ01000319.1 GCA_001017865.1 Rhodococcus sp. IITR03 | reverse complement strand
CAACGACCTGCAGGCCGCGGCCTGTCTCTCGACCCATGCTGCGACGCTCGCTCCGGGCGGGTGTCGAGGCCGGCGCCTGGCGGGCATCGTCTCCGGTTCGGGCCCACGTGTGCGTTCCTCGTCGAGGAACAGCACGCCGCGGTCCACCGCCTGAGCGCCGAAGTCGCCGCGCGGTGTGTGCCGTACGGTGCGGGTCGCCTCAGGTCCGGTGCCGGGCGCCCGTGTCGTCGGCGACGCCGATCCCGCACACCCCTGATCCTTGTAGTACATCCCCGCAATTCTCGGAAGGCGTTGCTCCACGTGGCGAATCTGATCAACCTCGAACAGGTCTCGAAGTCGTTCGGCATCAAGCCGTTGCTCGACTCGGTGTCCCTCGGCGTGAACGAGGGGGAGCGGATCGGTGTCGTCGGCCTCAACGGCGGTGGCAAGACGACGATGCTCGAGGTGCTCGCCGGCATCGAGGAGCCCGATTCGGGCCGGGTGAGCCGCGTGAACGGTCTGCGCATGGCGGTCGTGACCCAGCGCGGCGGCCTGCCGGAGGCTCGACCGTCGGCGAGGTGGTCCTCGGGCCGCTCGGGGTGGCCGAGCACGAGTGGGCGGGCGATGCGCGCATCCGCTCGGTGCTCACCGGCATCGGCATCGACAATCTCGGTCTCGACGCGGTCGTCGACGGTCTGTCCGGTGGCGAACGTCGCCGGGTCGCCCTCGCCGCGGCCCTCGTGCAGGATCTCGACCTGCTCGTCCTCGACGAGCCCACCAACCATCTCGACGTCGAGGGCGTGCAGTGGCTCGCCGAGCACCTGCTGTCGCGGCGCAGCGCGCTCGTTGTCGTCACCCACGACCGCTGGTTCCTCGACACCGTCGCGACCCGCACCTGGGAGGTCGTGAACGGTCGGGTCGAGAGCTACGAGGGCGGCTACAACGACTGGATCTTCGCGCGCGCCGAGCGTGCCCGCCAGGCCGACGCGATGGAGGAACGCCGTCGCAATCTCGCGCGCAAGGAACTCGCGTGGCTGCGTCGCGGTGCCCCGGCCCGCACGTCCAAGCCGAAGTACCGCATCGAAGCCGCCGAAGCGCTGATCGCGAACGTGCCGCCGCCGCGCGACTCGGTGGCGCTGGCGTCGTTCGCGAAGCGTCGCCTGGGCCGCGTCGTCATCGAACTCGAGGACGCGACCCTCACCACCCGGACGTCGCGAGTTGGTCCGCGACCTCACCTGGCGTCTCGGCCGGGCGAGCGGATCGGTCTCGTAGGCGTCAACGGCTCGGGCAAGACGACCCTGCTGCGCACGCTCGCGGGCGAACTCGAACCGGCGCAGGGACGTCGCATCCAGGGCCAGACCGTCGAGATCGGCTGGCTGCGGCAGGAACTCGACGACCTGCCACCGACATGCGGGTGCTCGAGGCCGTCAAGGATGTGGCCGAGCGGATCACGTTGGGCGACAAAGAGATCTCCGCCGGTCAGCTCGCCGAACGTCTGGGCTTCACCCCGGCCCGGCAGCGCACCCCGGTCGGCGACCTGTCCGGTGGTGAGCGTCGTCGCCTGCAGCTCACGCGCGTGCTCATGGCCGAGCCGAACGTGCTGCTCCTCGACGAGCCCACCAACGACCTCGACATCGACACCCTCCAGCAGCTCGAGGACCTGCTCGACGGCTGGGCCGGAACCCTCGTGGTCATCAGTCACGACCGGTATCTCGTCGAACGCATCTGTGATTCGACGTGGGCGCTGTTCGGCGACGGCCGGCTCACGAACCTTCCCGGCGGCATCGAGGAGTACCTGCGCCGGCGCGCGGCCATGGGGGACGGCGACGTGCCGTCGGTGGCGTCGACCCTCGGAAGCCGGTGACGCCGCGGAGCAGCCGAAGAAGCGCGACGGTGCCGCCGAACGCGCCGCGCGCAAGGAACTGTCGCGCCTCGAGCGTCTCGTCGCGAAGCTGACCGAGAAGGAGGAGAAGCTGCACCACGACCTCGCGGAAGCTGCGACCGATCCCGATCGGCTGCAGAAACTCGACGCGCAGTTGCGTGAGGTGGTCGCGGAGAAGGAAGCGGCCGAGGAGCAGTGGATGGAGCTCGCCGAAGATCTCGACTGAATCCTCTTGACCTCGAGTCGGCTCGAGGTCGCAGGATGGGCGTCGCCAGAAGGAACGCCCATCAGGAGGATTCATGTCCGTCACCGAAACATCCGGCACGTCTACGTATCTCCCGCAGTCCCGGCTCGCGCGTTCCGCGGTCGTGGTTGCCGCGTCCGTCGTGACGGCGCTGGTGGTCAACCTCGTGCTGTGGGCCGTCGGCCTCGTCGCGGGTGGCTCGTTCGAACACACCGACGCCGGTGAGGTGATGAGCGCGGCGCCGGGCGGCGTTGTGCTCATGTCCGTCGTCCCGCTCACCGTCGGTCTCGCCGTCGCGGCCCTGCTCACCCTGTGGTGGAACGGTTTCGCGCGGATCGCGCAGGTCGTCGGGGCGCTGCTGCCGCTGGCGACGATCCAGGGCACGATCTCCGCGGATTTCGACACGCCGAGCACCGTCGCTCTGACGCTGATGCACGTCGTGATCGCCGTGGTGGTCGTCGTCGCGCTGGAGATGCTCCGTGCGCGTGACTGAAGCAAGTTGGGGGAGGAAATGTGCACTTCTGCAAGGAAAGTCGCACATTTCCTCCCCCGAGTTCGGGCGGAGACCTACAGGCCGAGCAGCTTGCTGATGATCTCGTTCATGATCTCGTTGGTGCCGCCGCCGATGCCGAGGACGCGGGCGTCGCGGAAGTGACGCTCGACCTCGCTCTCACGCATCAGGCCGATACCACCGGCGAGCTGAACCGCCTCCATGACGGCGTGGTCGCACACCTTGACGGCGTTGTTCTTCGCCATCGAGGTCTCGAGCAGCATGCCTTCGCCGTTGACCCACCGCTCGGCGACCGAGCGGCAGAACGTCTTCGCGGCGGTGATCTCGGTGGCGAGCTCGGCGAGGCGGTGACGCACGACCTGGCGCTTGGACAGCGGACGGCCCATCGTCTCGCGGGATTTCACCCACTCGACGGTCAGGTCGAAGCACCGCTGCGCGGTGGCGACGGCCTGGAAGGCCAGCGACAGGCGCTCACCCTGGAACTGCTGCGCGATCTGACCGAACGCCGAGTTCTCGGCACCGATGAGGTTCGAGACCGGCACGCGCACGTCGTCGTAGAACAGCTCGGCGGTGTCCGAGCACAGCCAGCCCATCTTGTCGAGTTTGCGGGAGACCGTGAAACCCGGTGTGTCCGTAGGGACGACGACGAGGGAGATGCCACCGGCGCCGGCATCGCCCGTGCGCACCGCGGTGGTGACGAAGTCGGCGCGCGTACCCGAGGTGATGTAGAGCTTCGCGCCGTTGATGACGTACTCGTCGCCGTCACGACGCGCGGTCGTGCGGATGTTCGCGACATCGGAGCCGCCGCTGGGCTCGGAGATCGCGAGCGAACCGATCGCGCGACCCTCGAGCGCGGGACGTGCGAACCGCTCGATCAGTCGGTGTTGCCCGACGAGACGATGTGCGGGGTGGCGATGCCGTGGCTGAACAGCGCCGAGATCAGGCCCGACGAACCGCCGGCGAGGATGATCTCCTCGAGGATCGCGAGCATGTCGAGGGCGGTGCCGCCCGACCGCCGTGCTCCTCGGCGACCGAGGCGCGAGCAGGCCGCGCGGCGGCGTGCGGT
>LATQ01000276.1 GCA_001017865.1 Rhodococcus sp. IITR03 | reverse complement strand
CGCGGCGGGGGGCCAGGCGGGCGCGCGGACGCGGCGGAGCCGGGGGAGGCCAGCGGACGCAGTTCGATGATCGCGCTGAGCGGATCGGTGGACTCACCGACCCGGCGGGCATGGACCCGCACGTCGATCCCCTCGGCGAAACGCAGCGGTCCTTCCCATTCGTCCGTGGCGGCCAGATGGGTGCTGATCCAGTCCCAGATCATCATCTGATCGGTCGAGTCCATCAACCGTGACACCGTCGGGGTCGCGATCACCGTGTCCCGGCTCATCGCCACCACCGCGGCGTGGCCGCGGCGTTTGCTGCGCATGTATTCGCGCAGCAGGTTCTGCTCGCTGCGGGCGGACAGGGCGAACAGTCGTTCTTCGATGTCGCGTACCGCCGAGAGCACCAGCGGTGCCATCAGCTCGTTGACATCGTCGATCTCGCAGGTGATGTCGACGATGCCGGTCACCGCGCGTGAGACCGGGTCGACGATCGGGGAGCCGACACAGGCCAGCGGGTGCAGCGACTCGAGCAGGTGCTCTTCCCCGCGGACCCGGAACGCTTTGCGTTCTTCGAGGGCGGTGCCGATCCCGTTGGTTCCGGCGCATTCCTCGGCGAAGATGAACCCGGGGCGACCTGGGCACGGTCGAGACGACCGAGCAGCGACCGCTGCCCGGCCCGCCGGTCGACGATGGTCGCATCCTGCGAGGCGAGCAGGATCGTCACCGGTGCATCGGCGAGTTGATCGGCCAACCGATCCAGGACCGGCCGCGCCGCACGCACAAGCTTCGAGTCTGTGGGGGTATCGATGTAGCGCAGACGAGAACCGTCCGAAGCCGCCCCGATGGCACGGCAGCGGCGCCAGGACTGCTCGATCTCCGGCCGCACTCGTGGCGAAGCATTGTCATACCTGTCGGAGTCATACCTATCGGAATTGCGATCGTCTACGTGCATGCCAAGCCGCTCGGTCACGTCATCACCACCTCGAACACCTCACGGTCAGTACGAACATTATGTAATAGAGGTCACATGGACCATGGGTGTCCCAGAACGCTACACCACGGACTTCTGGGCCCACATCCGGCGCATGCGCACCTTGTCCAATTTGCCCACTGACGTCTTGGGGACCTCGTCTACCCGCACGAACGTGTCGGGGAGCCAGAACTTCGGCAAGGTCACCGCCAAGTGGGCCCGAAGCTGATCATCGGAGACCTCCTGCGTTGTCCGAACCCACGCCACGGGGCGCTCCTGCCACGTCTCGTGCGGTACCGCGATGACAGCGGCTTCCACCACCACCGGATGCAGGAGCAGCTGGTTCTCGACCTCGACGGAAGAGATCCATTCTCCTCCACTCTTGATGAGGTCTTTGACCCGGTCGCGGATCTCCAGCCGGCCGTCCGGATGGATCACCGCGACGTCGCCGCTGCGCAGCCAGCCGGCGTCGAACGCCTCGGCGGCGCGGTCGTCGTCGAGGTACGTCCCGGTCACCCACGGCGAACGAACCTCCAGCTCGCCGGTGGTGAAGCCATTCCACGGCAGCTTCCGACCCTCTTCATCGACGACACGCACCTGGAACAACGGCAAGGGTCTGCCTTGGCAATCGGCCGAGTTGCTGAAAGTTCCCATAGGGGAGGTTTCGGTCATCCCCCACCCGTTGACGGTCGCCACTCCCCGCTCCGCCCACCACCTCACCAGCACTGGTGGCAGCACCTGCCCGCCCAACCACATGGTCTGCAAACTTCCGAGGTCGTAACGCTCGGGATCGGCATCGAACTGTGCACGCATGAGCGCCGCCACGGCCGGGGCGCGACGAAGACATCGGGTGTCTGATCCGTGATGATGCGCAGCAGCTCCGCCGGCGAGGGGTGCGGCCCGGGAAGGACGAGACGTGCGCCCTGCAGCACCCCCGCGTACGGAACACCCCAACTGTGTACATGGGACATCTGCGTGGCAAGTAAGTAAGAGTGCCGACCGTCGATCGCGACGCCCCCGGAAGCACTGATCGCCATCGCGTGCAGCACCGTACTTCGATGGCTGTACACCACCCCCTTGGGCAGCCCGGTGGTACCCGAGGTGAAACAAATCGACGATGCGGTCGTCTCGTCGAACTCCGGGAATTCCCCGATCGGCACGGCATCGAGCAACAATCCATCGAACGACCACCAGGTCACCTCTGCAGATACCGAATACTCGACCTGCTCGAGATCACCGATGACCACCACATGCCGGATCCGCGGGAGACGCGGGAGAATCTCGAAGAGAACGGGCAACAGATCAGCGTCGATCAGCACAACCTCGTCCTCGGCCTTGTCCATTGTGTAGGCGATGTGCTCGGGTGACATCCGATGGTTGACCGTGTGCAGCACTGCCCCGCACGCAGGAACTGCATAGTAGGCGACAAGATGCTCGAAGGTGTTCCAGGCCAACGTCGCAACCCTGGTTCCGAACCCGATGCCCAAGTTCTCGAAGGCACCAGCAAACCGGCGTGCGGTCGCGCCGAGATCGCGGTAGGTGAACTCTCGGTCTCCGCGGGTTGCGTCGCACGAGACTCCGACCCGGTCGGCGAAGACGTTCTCAGCACGCCACAGCAGCGAGCTGATCAGCAGTGGACGATCCATCATCGTGGTGAGCATGGCGCATTCCTCCGGATCAGGTGAGCGAGGGTACGACCAGCCTGCACACCAACCCTGGCACCGAACCGTCCGAATTTGCGACAGCGCCCGATGAACTCGTCCGCACTGTTGCGTTGTGGGACACCTCGACCGCCGTGAGGATCCCGAGACTGGAGCCACCTCACCCGCATAGGCGCCCGGCCGACACCGGCCGAGCCCAGCGGGCAACGAGCGCCGGAAGAAAGGTACTCCCATGACAAGTCGTCCAATGACGGAAGTCGCAACAGGATTCACCTACACCGAGGGACCTCGGTGGCATGAGGGCCGACTCTGGTTCGTGGATTTCTACACCCACTCGGTCAATGCCGTGAGCACCGACGGATCCATCGAACAGGTCTGCACCGTCGAACACCAGCCGTCCGGACTCGGATGGCTTCCCGACGGGCGCATGCTCGTCGTCTCGATGAAAGACCGCAAAGTCCTGCGCCGCGAACCCGACGGCTCACTCGTCGAGCACGCCGACATCTCCGAACACTGCCACGGTCACGCCAACGACATGGTCGTCGCCGCGAACGGTCAGGCATACGTCGGCGAGTTCGGATTCGACCTCATGGGAGGCGCCGACCACGAGCACGGCGTTGTCGTCCTCGTCGACACCGACGGCACTTCCCGAGTCGCAGCCGAAGGACTGTCCTTCCCGAACGGCATGTGCATCTCCCCGGACGGAAGAACGCTGTACGTCAACGAACTGTTCGGCAACCGCGTCTCCCGATTCGACATCGAACCGGACGGCACACTCGGCCCCCGTCAGGACTTCGCCTCGTTCGGCGATCTCGGCGACGAACCGAGCGTGGAGAAGAGGCTTGCAGCGTGCACGATTGCACCTGATGGTCAGGCCCTCGACGCTGAAGGTGCCATCTGGATCGCCGACTGCGTCAACCAACGTGCCGTCCGCCTGGCCGAAGGCGGAACCGTCCTGGACGAAGTGAGCACGGCTCCGCTGGGAGTGTTCGCGGTCGCGCTCGGCGGCGATGACGGACGCACACTATTCCTCTCGGTCGCACCGGATTTCGACGAAGCCAAGCGCAGCGCTGCGCGTGAAGCCAAGGTCCTTTCGACGAGAGTCGACGTTCCGCACGCAGGGAGGCCGTGATCGTGCTGCGCACACGTTTCACCGACACTTTCGGGATCGAGCACCCGGTGGTGTGCGGTGGCATGACCGGGGTCGGCACCGCGGAGCTGATCTCCGCGGTGGCCAATGCCGGGGGTTTGGGGTTTCTCACCGCGCTGACGCAACCCACCCCCGAAGCTCTCGTCGCTGAGATCGCCCGGTGCCGGGAGATGACCGATAAGCCGTTCGGTGTCAATCTCACCCTGCTGCCCACCGTCACTCCCGTGCCGTACGACGACTACCGGGCCGCGATCATCGACAGCGGCATCACCATCGTGGAAACCGCCGGCAGCAACCCCCAGGAACATGTGGCGGCGTTCAAAGCCGCCGGGATCAAGGTCATCCACAAAGCGGTAGCGGTCCGGCATGCGATCAAAGCACAGTCCATGGGTGTCGACGCCGTCAGTATCGACGGGTTCGAGTGCGCCGGCCATCCCGGCAACGAGGACATCCCCGGCCTGATCCTCATCCCCGCCGCAGCGCGCGTGCTCGACATCCCGATCATCGCCAGTGGCGGATTCGCCACCGGCGACGGATTGGCCGCAGCACTGGCCCTCGGCGCATGCGCAATCAACATGGGCACCCGGTTCGTGGCCAGCGACGAGGCTCCCGTGCATCCGAACGTCAAGGCCAGATCGTTGCCAACGACGAACGCCAGACCATACTCGTGTTCCGAGAGTTCCGTAATACCGCACGTGTGGCCCGCAACTCCGTCTCCGAGACGATCGCAGCCCTTTCCGCCCGCCCTGACGCCACGTTCTCCGACGTCGCACACCTCGCCTCCGGGGTACGCGGCCGAACGGAAGTGCTGGAGAAGGGGAACATGGAAGGCGGCATGTGGTGGGCCGGCCAGTCCCAAGGTCTCATCGATGCCGTGCTTCCCTGCAAGACGATCATTTCGGACATCGTGAGCGATGCCGAAGCCGCCATCCGCAGGATTGCCGCCGACCTCGCCTGACAGGCAGACGGGAGAAGTCATGGAATACACCACCCTTCGCCACGAAGTCGAGGACGGCATCCTCACCGTGGTCCTCAACCGTCCCGACCGTCTCAATGCGTTCACCGTCGAGATGGCCGACGAACTCGAGCACACCTTCGTGTCGGTGAACGACGACGACACGGTCCGGGCCGTGATCGTCACCGGAGCAGGGCGCGCTTTCTGCGCCGGCATGGACCTGTCGAGTGAAGGGAATGTGTTCGGACTCGACGAGTCGAAACGCCCCACTCTTGCCGACATGAAGAATCTCGACGACCCCGAATTGCGCCGGATCCGCGACACGGGCGGTCGTGTCACCCTCGCAATCCATGCCTGTCGTAAACCGGTGATCGCCGCAATCAACGGTGCGGCCGTCGGAATCGGTGCAACCATGACGCTGGCGATGGACGCGCGGCTGATGTCGACCCGAGCGCGGTTCGGCCTGGTGTTCGGCAAACTCGGAATAGTGCCCGAAGCGTGCTCGACATGGTTCCTTCCCCGGCTGGTCGGCATGCCACTGCGCTGGATCTGGTCTATAGGGCAGAGATCCTCAACGCCGAGGTCGCATACATCGACGGGTTGGCGCAGGCGGTCTATGAGCCCGAGATGTTGCTCAGCGAAGCGCGCGCGTTGGCAAATGCCTGGACCCGCGACCGCTCACCGGTCTCGGTGGCCTGATGCGCCAGATGCTGCTGCGAAACGCGGCCGCTGCTCACCCCGCAGATGCCCACCGCGTCGATTCGCTGGCCATGTTCTACACCAGCATCGGCGACGGCGCCGAGGGAGTGCAGGCATTCCGCGACAAGCGCCCACCCGAGTTCCATGACAAGGCCTCAGCCATGCCGTCGTTCTACGAAGAGTGGATCGAGACAACGACGCCGTGAACACCTACTGCGTCCCCGCTCCAACCGACCGAACAAAGAAAGTCTCATGAAGCGCACTGTCCTTATGCATGAACTCCGCCAGGAAATCGGACTACCGCTCGGCGACGGCATCCCCGCTGATTCGTCCGCATCTCTGATGGTCTCAGCCGATGCTCTGAGCGCGTGGGGCGCGGAGACCGAAGCGGCCGCAACACGCGAGTTGGCAGCGATGCTCCATCAGTGCCTCTGAATACCGAACCTTCCACTTCACCAGCTCGGTTCGTGATGATCGATCCACGCAGGACATCGAACTCTCAACGGATCAGGACTGGAGAAGCCCCGCACCCGGTTGGAGCCACCTTCCCGACCACGGGGAAGGTGGCCCACCGCACTTCGCGCGGAAGGCGCCCGGGTGCGAGTGTTCGACGTCTCCTACCCCAAACACGTACTTACATCGGGGCTACTGTCCGTCGGCCGAGGAATCCGTCGAACCCTCTCCTCACGGCCGCGGTAGGAACGGGGGTCTGTCCCTACATGGACTATTCGACTATGAGGCGAAGTTGCTGTCGTTTTAGCCGATGGTGGGAAGCGTCTGCGAGCCGATCAATGGGAGCAACGGATCTGGGGAACAACCCTCGTCATCGATTGGAGTATCCGCAGTCACGAAGAGTTTGCCTTTCGCGTACCATTCGACGCTCACAAGAACTTCGATCATTCTAAGTTGATGGGCCCTTGGGTTTCAGTGGACGAAGTGAATCCGGCTTCGTGTGACGTCACGACCCGTGTCAACGGAGAGGTCCGACAACAGTTCAACGGTTCGGAAATGATGCATTCCTTCGGAGAGCTGCGGGAACAGATGTCCGAAGATTTCACCCTCTTGTCAGGAGATGTACTCAGCGGGGGAACCGGGGCGGGAACCGCAGTCGACAGCACAGTCGTTGACAATGACGGAAGACTCCCCTTCGATAAATTTCTGCATGACGGAGACACCGTCGAAGTGTCCTCTCCGGGACTCGGAACGTTGAACGCGCACATTGTCGGACATCCATGATGCTGGGCAGCCAGACAGCATTCCGTTGACCGGAGTTGACTTGCGACTGAACCGGGGTGGGCGCGACTGCCGGAGCGACCACAACGGAGGTGGTTGATGCCGGCGCCCGGTACGTGCTGGATATCGAACTCTTTGTTGTGCTGGGCGGGGGCGGGCCACCGTCGGCGTGCTGACGATCGTTGCGACGGTCGTGGGCGTCGACATTTTCGGCGTCGTGGAAGCCTCGACTGACACGGTCACCGTTTCGGTGACCACAACCGGCGAACCGCTGTCGGTCGAGCAACCCGCGACGAGGAGCAAGAAGACAGGGCTGGCGACAATGACACGAACCTCATGCCGGGATCATCCACCTTGCCCTATTTTTTGATACCGGAGGCAAACGACTCGTTCCACCCGTTACCGACAGAGCACCGCCGATGCATGACCTACGACGGTGGTCTTGCTTGCCCTACCGACGCCGGACCATCCTTTCAAATCAGGACGGGTCCTCAGGCAAGGATCCCGTGCGTGCGTGCTTCCTTCACCACGACGGGAATTCAGACAGCAGCAGATCGTATAGTTTGTCGTCGGACACCTTTTCAATCTTGTCGACCGCAAAGAATCCGACGTTGTCGACACGCCGATCCGGCAACGTATCGAAACGTTCGAGCACCCCGAACCCAGCTCGGCCGAGACCAACGAACTGCCAGAAGATCGGCTCCGACACCGCGGCACGCAACTCGGCTTCGATCTCCTGATTGCGGTACACCCCACCATCGGAAAAGAACAAGACCAACGTGGGAACAGACTGAGGATCCGCCCGAACCAGGCCCGCACATCAGCGATGACCTTCTGCTCCTCGTTCTGAATACCCACCGTACGCATATCGATCTGCCCGGCGGCGAGGGTGCGACGCCGCCCGAAACCCTTCATCTCACCCACGCGAACATGCAATCGGATCCACTCAGGCATGTCGCCGAGAACGAGATCCGGTAAGCGAGCACTGTTACTGGCAAAGGTGAACGCCTGCATGCGACCGTCGTCGTCGAGTTGCGCAGCTACGGCCGCCATTCGTTCCACGACGCCGGCAACCACACCCTTGTCATACAACCGGGACATCGATCCCGAAGCATCCAGCACGAGAATCACCCGGGCCCTCAGTCCGGTGGCACCGCGTTTCGTCAACGATACTGCGACCTGCTTCTTGCGCAGCTCCAACCGCTTACGCATGTCCACAGGAAGCCGCTCGAGCTCCGCAGTAACTCCCCCGGATGTCGGCGACGTTGTAGTAGTTGAACCACGAGGAGATTGGGTTCGGCTATGTACGTGAGATGGCGGCGGCGGATCGTCAACCGTGATCCCGAAATCAGTAGCAATTCCGTACAACCCCGATGCGTATCCCTGCCCTACTGCCCGGAACTTCCACTGCTCGCCCCGGCGGTACACCTCACCGAACAAAAACGCAGACTCGACCGAAGCATCGGTGATATCGAATCGAAGAAGCGGGTGGTCGGCACTGTCTCGTACGACCAACGCCAACCCCTGCAGCTGGCCGAACGTACCCCCGTCTGCGGACGCAGCTATCACGACGCGGTCGATGTCTGCGGGGATGCGAGAGGTGTCGACTGTGAGAGTGTCACTCCCCGGACGTGGCTTGCCTGTATGGACCACCGCGCCCGACACGTGCGACGGCTGGTTGAAGAACACAAAATCGTCGTCCGAGCGCACCTTGCCGGACCCCGAAAGCAGCAAAGCCGATACGTCCACATCCGGCACGCCAACACTAGCCGACCACACCAATTCGATACGCAACATCGTCGTGCCCAACGCAGTGTTGGCGCCCTTACTCATCGCTACCGGCATGCGAGAGAGCCTATACCGCCTGAAAACTCACCTGCGTGTCCACCGCAGGTTCGTCGACCCTTACTGATGTCAAGGGACATGAGGACGTCCCTGCAGGCGGACAGATGGTGTCCCAGTGCGCGGACAGCTGATCTGCCTGTCGGCGGTCAACTGATCTCCCGCACTAGGTCAGCTCAGGGCATCACTCCGCGCCCAACGGCGGCGTCCTGCACCCGCAACAAGGTGCCCTCGGTGATCACTACGTGCGCATGGTGCAACCGGCCGACCGCGGAGCGGGCCCTCGGGACCGGCGGCGTCGGGGCCGCCCGGATCCTGCGGATGATCTTCGGTAATGCGCCGGGTCGATCTGCAGATGCCGCACCGCGATGCCGGCGACGTGATCGATCCTCACGGTGCGCGGATTGTCGGTCAACGCCGTAGGTCGGGACTCCGCCGAAGCGACGCACCGTGGCATCGAGACACCCAATCAACGTCGGCAACGTTTGATCCCAAACCGGGATCACCA
This sequence comes from Rhodococcus sp. IITR03, assembly GCA_001017865.1. Next base: position 12,617 of record LATQ01000276.1, on the reverse strand, counting down.
CCGGTAGCGCGACCACGCCAACCAGGCGCAGAACAACAACGTTGACCGTAGAATCCCGCCAGCGCCAGTCACTTCCGTTCCGTCACCCCAGTCGAACTGCATCCACAACCCGGGCTCGGTGATCCTCCCCAACTTCGTGGGAGGAGCCGACTTAAGCCAGCAGTCGACTGTGGGTAGTCAGTGCGCCAAGGCCGCAGGCTGCCGCGTCGAACGCCCTCGTCTGGCGGTGCGCGGCCCGCGCGGCCGCGGGGTGGGCGAGATACCGAGAAGTTCGAGGACAGCTTGCTCATCAGCCGGGAGGTGACCGTCTCGCCACTTGCGGACCTTGCGGTAGAGCCACTCCCCTACCGGTTCACCGTCGTCGGAGAGGTAGGTGCTCGGAACCTCGCCGGTACCGTGCTTTTCGCGGTAGGCAGCGATCTCGAGCAGCATCCGGCGATGCTTGCTGTCGAAACCTGCGGGACGGGGGATTTTCCAGTCGAATCCGATCGCGTCGAGTTCGGCCTCGCGAGCTGCGGGAAGGATGCCGAGGACGCGGGCGATGCGGTGCCGGTCCGCCCAGCGTCCGAGATGAAAACCGTCCTCGGCCACGACACGCGAATCCGGGTCCGGGGTGTTCGCATGTTCTCGGTAGCGACGCACCGCCGGCGACAACACGGTGGCGGGTCGGGGTGTTCGACGCGCATAGGGAGCGGTGCGATCCAGCTTTCGCATGGGTTCAGTATGCCCGGCGACGTTGGTGCTCACACCCGTTGAGTTGAGAGGTGGGCGCTTACAACTCTGTTCCGTTATGCCCCGGGTGTTCCCTGTCGACCGCTGCGTGGGCTGAGACGGTCCGGCCAGGATCACTGCGATCACTACGGCGACCAGCGCAATCGTTGCGGTGATCACGCAGAACCACAGCGGCGCCGCCAGATGGGTTGTGGTCGGGTCCGCCAGAAAACGTGAGCTGAACACACCGGCAGCAAGTCCTCCGAAGGCCAGAGCGATCGCTGCACACCACATCTCCGGGCGCCGCCGCGCAGCCAGAAGAGCGCCGACGGGCAGGCACACGAACAAGCCGATTATGAAGGCACCCACCGCTGACTCGGCTGCCGGTGGGCACGGCGGGTAGTCTCCTCCGCAGGAGCCGGGAACTTCACCGCGGACGTAGACGAACGACGCCCAGGCCAGCAGTGGGGCAGCAGCGAGCAGCAGGCGCTGCCCACAACGAGTTGCACCGATGCGAACAGGTTTTTCGCGCTCATCGCGTTGCCTTTCCGTGCAGATCTACGGTCACGGAGTCGTCGGCCGAGGAGTCCGCAGGCTCGAAGTGGAAGGTCCACTCGTCCGAAGGGCCGTAGCCGCTGCCGCTGCCGAGAGTCAGCCATGGCGGTTCGGGCCGGCCGGTGCGAGGATCGATTTGATGATCGCCGGCGCGCCACAGGGTGTGCAGGCTGGTCAGTACCGAGTCGATGTCGATTCCGGTGAACTCGGTGGCGGAGATCCCGTCGTCGAAACGCTCCGGTTTTGCCGTGGAAAAGTGGCGGCTTTCGATGTGCCCGGTGATGTCCGTCGTGATCTCGGTGGCGCGGCCGGCACGGTCGACGACGTTGATTCTGAATGCGTGCCCGTCGAGGACGATCTGGTGGATTCGGTGCTGGTCCGTGACCCGCTCGCCGAGACGGTCGAGTCCGGCGCGGGCATTGCCGGGTTCGAGCATCGAGCGTGAACCGAACGGCTCGTACGCCACCGCGAACGAGAGCGTCTTGGGCCGGTCCTTCGCCCAGTCGATCGCGTACGCCATGCACGCCCCGACGGCCAGCATCCCGGCGCACAGGACCACCAACAACACCCGGCGACGAGACCACCTGTCCGTCAGTGCCGGGTGCGGGCCGGCCTCACTCGTACTCATGGCTTGTGAGCCTAGCGAGCAGGCCCGCAGCAGAAGGTCCCCAACCCGCGCCGTTTCCGCGGAGGTCACTGCCGCCTGCCCACGCCAGGCCGCTGGCGAACCTCGGACACGAAAGCATCAGAAACCGTCAGGATCTCGCGTAATGACACCTCCCCCAGCCGGCGACGACTCGCACACCGCAACCTGCGGCCACGGATCACCGAAAGGATCGCCCCGGACCCTCTGCCCCGCCTGGTTTCGCCGACCCGAAACGCCGAGGGGTGCTCTCTATCTGCATAGCCGACATGTCCCTCGTTGCGGCCCGGCAGCGCCATCATCGACGAGCTTCGAGGCAATGCGGAGGAGCGTCGTCCTTGCAGGACCCGGGAACCTCACCGCGGACCACCAGTAACCCCGGCGACGCAGCCACTGCACCACGGCCAGCCGACAACGGTATCTGAGGTAGGGCTGCCCTTCTCAGGAGAACGGGGTCCTTCACAGCTCACACTTCGACGCCGCACGTTGAAGGGCGATGGACACGGCAATTCGCGCTTCGCGCTGTCTCTGAGCATGCAGGCGGCGATGTCCTGCCCGATGTTGTCGAGTACATACGGCAACGCGCTGGCCGGGATCCGGTAGGTGTTGTATCGGCGGACGCTGCGGGCAGCGCGGTTGGCGGCTTCGTTGTGCAGATCCCCGTCGTGTCCTTTCACCCATTCGAAGCTGACCCTGCGATCGGGGACGGCCCGGACGATGCGCTTCGCGACGTAGTTGATGTAGAGAGTGGTCCGGTAGTCGCCTTGCCGAGGTCGACGAGATCGGCCCCCTCCCTGCGCTACGCCTCCGCGAAGGTCCTCAAGGCTGGCCCCAGCGGCGGAACCGGGGGTGGTTTCGGCGGCGGGCAGTCCAATGCCGGTGGCAGCGACGAACCGCCGTTCTGATCCGACCAGCCGTGGTGAGGCGGCAGGCGCCGATCCTGGTGCCTGCCGCCTTTCCAGGTGAAGGGAGCAGCCATGACACGCACCACCGACACTGCCGCCGGGGTCTCCACTGCGGCAGCCGCGCCCGGCGCTACCCGAGGGCGTCGAAGACAACAGCCGGCCAGACCTGGTTCGCCGACGGCGATACCAGAGTCGACAACACCGAAACCGGGGACCGGCCGGATGCATCCGCGGCACCGAGACATCCGCTGATAGACGGGGAGTGGCTTATCCGACGTAGAGGAAGTCGGTCATGTCCGAAGGTGAGACGCGCCGTTGAGGTCCAGGATTGTCCCGGTGGCCCATTCGGCTTCGGGTGAGGCGAGATAGACGATGGCTGCGGCCACTTCGGCCGGTGTCCCGACGCGCCCGAGCGGACTCTGTTGCCGTAGTGCGGTGCCTTCTTCGCTGTTGAGCTTCGGTTGCTGACGTTCGCTGGAGACGAACCCGGGTGCGACGCAGCTCACGGCGATTCCTCGTGGTGCCAGCCCGATCGCCAGCGATTGTCCGAGTGCGTGCAAAGCAGCCTTGGTTGCACCGTAGGCCGGATGCTCGGGTTCACCTCGAAACGCCCCACGAGAGCCGACGTTGATGATGCGACCCCCGGCGGTCATGTGTTGTGCCGCTGCCCAGGTCACGCAGGCAGACCCGAGAAGGTTCACCTCCACCATCCTGGTCCACACGGTGCACCAATCGTCGTAGCTGACATCCGTAATCGGGTGGCGATTGCCCGCGGACGGTGCTACCGCGGCGTTGTTGACAAGCACATCCAACGAACCGAGCGCCCCGACCGCGCGCTCTACCAGGTTTCGTGCTTGCGTCGGATCTCCGATGTCACCGCTGACGATGGTGGGGCCTTCACCGGGAAGCTCTGACCTCGTGTGCTCGGCGCCGCGCCGGTCGGTCGCATAGTGCACTGCCACGGTGTCACCGAGTTCGGCGAATGCGCGGGCAGTGGCGCGGCCGATGCCGCTCGATGCGCCGGTGACCAGAACCTTTCGCATGGACTGAACCTTCGCTTTCGCGGTGAGTATCCCACCGATCTCGTGTCATCCGCCGTCCGCCCACAGGCAGGTCCCGTCACGAGACAGGGGCGGGCTCGACATGGACAACACTATCCGACATCGAGTGGGGCGAACTTCCGTTCAGTGCAGGACAGCGGCAGGAGCACCCTCGAACGCTGCCGCTCTGTTCGGCGAGGGTTCACAGTGCAAAGACCGCGATGTGCGGACAGTTCCTGCCTACCTGAACGACAGATCTACGGCAGATCGGAGCTGGCGGTTGCTGCGAGGGATCCCAACAGTTGGAGCTTGTCTGAGCTGGGCGAGCCGACGGGAGCTTGGTAGACGATCAGTTGATGGCCGGGTGCGCTGCGGACGTCGAAGGCGTTGTATTCGAGGAGAAGATCACCGACGGCAGGATGGCGAAATTCTTTTGCCTCGTGAGTTTTTCCTCGGACGTCGTGCCGGCTCCACAGTTCGCGGAACTCGGCGCTTGCAGCGTGTGCCTGGAGAACAAGAGCACGGACGTCATCTGCCGAACCCGTGTGACCGAGAGCGAGCCGAAGGTTCGCGACACACGAGGTGGTTGCGCGATCCCGATCGGTGAAGAACCTGCGTCCGAAGGGGTCGAGGAAGACCATCCGCGCAATGTTGTCGATGCGTTCGAACCCGCTGTACAGCGCTCCAGCCAGATCGTTGTATGCAAGAACATCCAACTGACGGTTGATGATGAACGCGGGGGTATCAGACCAGGATGCGAGCAGTTGCCGAAGTGAATCGTCGACGGTCGTCCGTACCGGAGTGCGCGGTGTCGGGGCCATACCGGCGAGACGGAACAGGTGCTCGCGCACATCGGTGTCGAGGTCGAGTGCGCCGGCGAGGGCGTTGAGGACCGCTGGGGAGGGATTTCGCTCGCGTCCCTGCTCGAGTCGGGTGTAGTAGTCGACACTGACACCGGCGAGCATGGCGACTTCTTCACGCCGAAGACCAGAAACCCGCCGCCCCGACTGCGCTGTGATGCCGACATCCGTGGGCTGCACGTGACCGCGTCGCGCTTTGAGGAATGTTCCCAATTCGGTGGAGCTCATAAGACGACGCTAGCCTCACCGCGACGCGCCTGGCAGGCCGTATCGCACCCAGGCTGGGTTTGCGTGCCGTGAGCACCAGGCGGCACCGAACAGGGCGATCGCCACCACGAGGAACATCGCGGTGGTCACACTGCCGCCGTGGGCCGGTGCAGCGATCACCGGGCCGACGCTGCCGCCGAGGAACATGAACGCGCCGTACCAGGCAGTCGCGCCGGCCGTCTCGGGCAGGCGCAGACATCTCGACGATGCCTGCGACAAGGGCAGAAGTGGTCAGCACGATGGCTGCGACAAAGACGATGATACCACCGGCGACGACCAAGGTGGTGCCCACGACCCCGATCACGGCCGCGCTGCCATGCGGCTCCTCTCACGAGATTCCTCGGAGCGACAGGATCCGACTCTCGTACCTCGGCCAGGCCGAACCAGGCCGTAGCGCACCCAGGCACACAGCGGCCTGTTCCCGTGCTCCCTCCAGCCGAATAGTGGATCTCGCCGGAGTGACCCGGCGTCCTCGAATCCCATTCTGGAGTACACATGATCACCGCCTTCACCCCCGAACTACTCGAACTCATCACCGCCAACCGCACCGGCGGGCATCGTCCGCTGCTGTTCGCCAACGCCCGGATCATCACCGGCGACTCCCTGATCGGCGACTTCGACCGCGGCGATGTTCTTCTCGGCGGCTCACGCGTGGTCGGCATCGGACCGGGCCTGCTGACCGCAGCAGATGACGACGGCGCCATCGTCATCGACTGCGCCGGGTATGTCATCGTGCCGACGGTCGTAGACACTACTCAGCTGCGCGGCCTGCGCCCGAAATCGTTCCGGTCACCGACCGCGATCGCGCCGGGCAATCCGGCCGGTTTCGCAATCCTGCCCGCCGTGTCCGGAGAATCGGAATCCGTGGTGGGCCGATTCCTCGCCGCCCCCAAGATCGCGCTCACGGTCGTCGTCGACGGTGACATCGCCGTGTGGGATGGACACCCGGTCGACGTCACCAGCCTTGCAACAGATATCGAAGTTGCCCACACCGCCTCCTCGGACCGGTATCTCGGCACCTGGATCGACGAGAACGATTTCGTGCACCAGCACCTGACCGCCGACGGCCGCTACGACGAAACCCGCGGTGGACGCCCGCACGCCTACCAGGCTCGTACTGGATCACCGGCGACCGCATCGACTACCGCGACGATCTCGGATTCTGGGCCTTCGGCGAATTCGCCGACGACGTACTGCATCACGCCGGCTACACCTTCCACCGCTCCTGACCTGCCGCCGACACCCGAAAGCACACCATGCCGAAGATTTCCCTCACCGAGTTCACCGCTGCCCGTGACAGCGGCCGCCCGATCCTGCTGACCGGCGGCGCCGTCGTCACCATGGATCCCACCATCCCGGACCTCGACACCGGCGACGTCCTGCTCACCGGTTCCCGAATCGCCGCGATCGGACCCGACCTGCGCTCCGACCCCGAACACGGTGCCACCGCCACAGCGGCCCTCGCCCTCGATACCCGCGGGTTGATCGTCAGCCCCGGTTTCGTCGACACCCACCGTCACGCCTGGGAAGCGCAACTGCGCCGCAGCATCCCCGACGTCGCCGACCTCGGTGAATACGTCACCTCAACCCTGGCCGGCATCGCCCCGAACTACGAGCCGGAGGACATGTACATCGGGACCCGACTCGCCGCGCTGACCGCGCTGGATTCGGGTATCACCACCATGCTCGACTTCTCGCACAACTCACGCAGCTCCGCGCACTCCGATGCTGCGCTCAATGCGCTCATCGACACCGGAATCCGCGGCGTGCATGCCTCGATGGGGCCGCACTTCGGCCAGTGGGACCACCAGTGGCCCAAAGATATGATCCGGTTGGCGAACGACTTCCACGGCGCCGCAGGAGGTCTCGTCACCGTACGACTGGCTGCCCTGTCCACCGACGAGATCGCCGGACCCACCATCGCCTACGGCCCCGAACTCGCTGCTCTCGCTCGCGATCTCGGCGTGTGGACCAGCATCGACGCGGTCTTCGGAATGCCCTCCTCGGAGGCGATCCTGCGCTGGGCCCGGATGGGGATCCTCGATCCGAACCTCACACTGATCCACTCGACGGGACTGACCCCCGAAGCATGGACGGCGATGGCAGACGCCGGTGTCACGGTCTCACTCGCCCCGACCTCCGACGTACAGATCGGTCTCGACACGGCCGTACCCGCCGTCGACGAGGCCCTCGCCGCCGGGATCCGGCCGGGCCTGAGCATCGACGTGGAGGTCGCGCTCGCCAGCGACATGTTCACCCAGATGCGGACCCTGCACGCCATCCAACGCATGCGTGCCACCAACGCCGCCTACGGAACGGAGGAGACCCGCCACCGGATCACCACGCACGACGTCCTCGACTTCGCCACCCTGCAAGGCGCGCACGCCAACGCGCTCGGGCACGTCACCGGTTCGCTGACCCCCGGCAAGGACGCCGACCTGCTCATCGTCCGTGCCGACGACGTCAACAACATGCCTCTCAACGACGCCGTCGGCACCCTCGTGCTCGGCTCCGACACACGCAACATCGACACCGTCCTCGTCGCCGGCAACCCGCGCAAGTGGAAAGGTTCGCTGATCGGCGAAGACATCGACGCCCTCCGCGAGGACGTGATCCGCTCCCGCGACACCATCACCCGACGGGTGGCGGCAGCACTGTGAAGACCATGAAGGAAGCGAAGGACATGAAACAAGATCAGCACCCATTCGTCGGGCTGTGGGTAACCGCCGACGGGAACATCCGCCAGCGTCTCCTCCCGGAGACGGTACGTCGAGGCACGCGGCAGCCGGGAGGCCGCCTACACGGGCGACTACCGGATCGACGGCACCATGATCTACTACCGCGACGACACCGGCTTCTCCGCCGACGGGGAGTTCCGCGACGACGTCCTGTACCACGCGGGCATGGTCATGTACCGGGACCCGACCGGCTGAAGCAATCGCCGAACTGAAACCGGCAACCAACAGAGGCAGTTTGCACCCGAATGTGCCTCAGGGAGCGTCGGCGTGTGACAGCTGAGATGCGGCGAACTCCAGGTAGGTCAGTGAGTGCTCACATCCCTGCCCTACCAGGAGCTCACTTGCCGCCTTCACCTATCGCGCTGTGCCCGTCATGCCCTACCCGCCACCAGATCGGTCGACTCCGGTGCGCGGTGCAGCCGTCATCATCGGTGACCGACACACAATGGGCACCGCTCGAGCCCTTACTCCCACCTTTCGAAAACACCGAAGGTCGAGGTGGACGCCCCGAAAACGCTGCCGACGAGCGGTTCCCGATGCAATCTTCGACGTCGTGACCGCACCCGTGTCGGCGGCGGACGCCACCCACTACCGTCGCCACCCTCCGCCAGGCACTCCACCTCGCCCCCCGGAACACGAGTGCTCGACCTGGCCAGCGGCTGCGGCTGCGACTGCGACTGCGGCGAGATGCTTTGCACGTGGCACGCGACCTGAGATGCACGGCACGGCACGGGCGTGGACATCAGCACGCTCTTTACCGAGCAGGCCCGCGCCCGCGCTGTCGAACTCGACGTCACCGACCGCGTGAGGTTCGTCCACGGCGACGCCTCCGGCCACGTCACGGACGAACCGGCCGATCGCGCCGCATACGTCGACGCCACATTAATCGGTAACGGCGTCGCCGGCACCACCGAATTGCTCGCCCGCAGCCTCCGCCCCGGCGGGATGATCGTGATCGGCGAGCCCTACTGGCGCGTGATTCCCCCCGACAAGGAGACAGCGGTGGCCTGCCATGCCACCCGCGTGGCGACTTCCGGCCGCTGCCGGGGTTGATCGAGCAGTTCGGCGAACTCGGGTACGACGTCGTGCAGATGATGCTCGCCGACCAGCAGGACTGAGACCGCTACACCGCAGCGCAATGGCTCACTATGCCCCGCTGGCTCGACGAGAACCCGAACGACGAATTGGCGTCGGAGGTTCGGGCCGAGCTCACCGCCAAGGCCGCCCGCTACACGCGTTACGTGCAGAAGTATCTCGGCTGGGGCGTCTTCGCGCTGATGCAGCGCTGACCCCATATCCCGCGCGGGCTCGGACGGTGCATCGTCCGAGCCCCGCACGGCCCATAGCGCTCACTCAACCAACGCCACAGAGCGGCATCGATCACTGTCGGTACCCGGCCATCACACCAACGCTGTGGACTTGTTCATCACAGCGTCTGTAGAGCAGGAGCAAACTGTGGTTCCGCTGCCTGAAGGTGTCCACGCAAAGTAGTCGTCTGGTACTCGTGCCGGTACAGGCCCCGCGCCCGAAGCCTCGGGATGACCTCGTCGGCGATGACCTCGAGGCTGTCGACGAGGATGTCGGGCTGCAGGTTGAACCCGTCGCAAGCACCGGCGAGATACCACTGCTCGATCCGGTCGACGAGCTGCTCGGGTGTGCCGACGAATCCGCCGTGCCCGGAACCGGAGTAGCGGGTCTGACGCAGATACTCGCGCACCGTGGGACGCGTCTGCCGGATCTGTTCGAGGATTGACTCGCGGAAACCGATGCTGCCCTGGAAGGTTTCGGAGATCGGACCGTTGATCACCTCGTCGGGGAACGGCTCGTCCAGTTCGAGGGTGGTGACGTCCACCCCGATCGCGTGCGTGAGCCACGCGGCCGAGTACCAGGAGGGGCTCGTGTCGTACAACTCGTCGACCCGGCGACGGGCCTCCTCCTCGGTGGACCCGAGGGTGAGCAGCAGACCGGCAGGATCTTCACCTCGCCCGGCCGGCGTCCGTGACCGGCCGCGGCCGACTTCACCAGCCGATAGTGCTCGCGCGCAGTCTCCTGGGTGATCTCCGCGGCGAACACCCCCGTCCGCATACCGCGCGGCGATGTCGCGGCCGGCGGGCGACCCACCCGCCTGGAAGAGCACCGGGTGTCCCTGCGGCGAGGCGGGAGCGACGAAGTCGCCCTCGTAGTCGAAGTGTGAACCGTGGAAGCGCACCGTCTCTCCGGTCTGCGCCGCGGTCCACAGTTGCCGGGTGAGGTCCGCGAATTCGGCGGCCCGCTCGTACCGTTCGGTGCGCGCCACGATGTTCGGCAGACCGAAGTTCGCGGCCGAGCGATTGTCGCGAGTGGTTACCAGGTTCCACCCGGCACGACCCCCGCAGATGTGGTCGAGGGTGAGGAGGCGGCTCGCGAGTTCCACCGGATCGTTGAAGGTCGTCGACGCGGTGGCGAGCAGACCCACCCGTTCGGTGGCCCGTGCGACGTGCGCCCACAACACCGTCGGGTCGAGCCGGATCGGGTTCGCATCATAGGCCGGATCCCCCAGACCCAGCGCGTCGGCGAGGAAGACGGCGTCGAGCGTCGCGCGTTCGGCGAGTCGGCCGATCCGCTCCCAGTACGCGGGTTCGACGAAGTCGCGGGCGTCCAGCAGCGGGGAACGCCACGCGGAGGGGATGTACCCGTAGACGAGGACGTTCACGCCCAGAAGCACATGACCTTCACGTCGGTTGCCCATCGCCTAGACCCCTTGTCCCTGCGGACGCGCATACGGATTCGAACCACCGACCGGCACGGTCCCGTTGACGTAGTAGTCGCCGAGGACACGTTCCTTGAACACCCGCGGGTTGTGGGAGGACAGCGTCCGGGCGTTGCGCCAGTGCCGGTCGAGTGCCGATGAGACTGCGGTCGCCGAAGCGCCCAGGCATCGAAGATCGTCGCCGTGATCTCGAGAACGGAGTCGATGATGACGGACTGGGCCTCGTGGGTGCGGACGGTGGCGTCCACCAGCGCCGACTTCTCCCGCTCGACGTCGCCGCGAGCGTGTGCGTGAGCGACGACGTCGAGGGTCGCGCTCTGCTTCTCGAGGGCGGCCTCCGCCTGGAACAGTCGCGTGGCGATGCGCCCGATCTGCTGCTGCAGGAGCGGATCCTGCGGCGGTACCTCGTTCACGCCGAGCGGGTAGTTGCGGGTGCGGCGTCGCAGGCCGTCGGAGCCGTCGCGGAAGGCTGCGCGGCCGATGCCGACGAGCACCGACAGCAGCGCCGTCTGGTAGAAGAGTCCCTGATATGCGAATCGCTGCTCGGCCGGGAAGGTTCCGTGCTCGTCGACGACCGCGTCCTGGTAGCGGGCCGATCCGCTGGCAGTGGTTTGCTGCCCGAAGCCCTCCCAGTCGTCTATAAGGGTGACGCCGGGCTGCTCCCGCGCCACGAGAGCCGTGACGAGCTCGTCGTTCTCGTTGCGGCCGATGACGTCGAGCCAGTCGGCGTAGAGGCTTCCCGTGGCGTAGTACTTGTTGCCGGTGATGCGGGTGACACCCTCGGACGTGGTGATGCGGGTGCCGATCTCGCCGAACTTGGTGTTGCTCGCCTCGGTCCATCCCCCGCCGACGAACTGCCCTTGGCGGAAACGTTCCAGCCAGATCTCCGTCGACGGATGGTCGGACGAGTTGAGCCGGTCCTCCACGAACGCGAGGTGGTTGCGGAAGATGTGGCCACGTTCGGGTCCGCCTCGCCGAGTTCGGCGAGCAGCAGGAAAACCTGCTGGAGGGTGGCGCCGTCGCCGCCGAGTTCGCGTGGGATACGTAGCCGCGAGAATCCGGCGTCGATCAGCCAGCGGACCTGCTCGTAGGGGAACTCGCGCGTTCGTTCGCGTTGCAGATTCCCTTCGGCGATGCGGGCGAAGACGGGCCGGTACGTCGCGGCGAGGGTGTCGAACTCCGCGAAGGGGCCCGCGAGGAGCGTGCGGATGTCGGGGGAAGTGGGGGCGACCATTGTGTTCACTTTCTCGGTAGGTCGAATATGACGGCGTGTACGACACGCGGGCGTCGAAGGTCAGCGGTAGACGCTCGTCGTAGGTGCCGTGAACGCCGGGTCTGCGGATTCGAGCAGAGGAGCCGGTGCGCCGAGTCCGAGGAGGACGCGGAGGGTGCTGTTCGTGTCGGCCGGGGCCGCTTCCACGGATGCACCGGACACCGCTCGGGCTCGGTCGAGCAGGCGAGCCGGATCGTCGAGTGCGGACTGCGCCGAGCGCAGCAGCACACCATCCGCGCCCGCGTCGAGCGCCGCAGTGACGGCGGTATCGGCGCCCTCGGCATCGGCTTCGACCGGAATCTCGATCAGCACAACACTATTCGGTAAGCCGAGCTTCGTTCGGATTCGGCTCACGGCACCCGCGGGATCGACAACGCCACCGAGCACGACGAGATCGGCGACGGCCGGGATCTCGGCGAGCAGATCGTCGTCGTCGGCGTACCACGCGAGGACCGGTGCGCCCTGCACCGACGCGGGGGCACTCAGCGGTCCGGCGATGTCGACGACACCGTGGTGGTCGACCCGCCTGATCCGGTCGGACTGCACGAGGATGCCGGCTTCCTTGTCGGCGACGATCGAGTCGAGCGGCCAACTCTGCCACAACCGCGCAATCGCCAGCGCTGCGTCGGCGGCAGTGACGGCACCCAGCTCGGCGCCACCGTGCCAGGCAGTCTCGCCGTGACCACGCGGATCGCGCGCGCGAACAGCAGTCCGGTGCGCCCGTGGGTGAGGTGGTCGAGCGAGAGCACACGGCGGGCCAGATTGTAGGGCAGGTCGTGGTGCGCTGCGCCGGTGACGACGAGCGGCGGTCCCCCCCGCGCGGGTCAGGGCGGTCGCGCGAGGGACGGATCGATGTCGGTGGGGCGCGGGCCGTCC
>LATQ01000435.1 GCA_001017865.1 Rhodococcus sp. IITR03 | reverse complement strand
TTCGTCGGTCACATCATGCGTGCACCGTGCGCACCATCGCAGCCGATGCCCGCCGAGGCACCTGATTTCCCTTGTTCCACCCGGCAGCCACACACGGGGAAGCCCACGGTGCGCGTGGCGCGGACTCTGCTCACCGAGCCCTCATCGAGGCAAGGGGGCCATGCGGTTCTGAGGCCGGCATGCGACCCGATTGCGCGGGATCGTCTCGAATCGCAAGGCCGAGAACCATCCCGATTCCCGCCCCATAAGCGATGCCGAGGCCCACAGCGTTGTCGAGGACACTGGCTCGATTGCCATGTACCCGGACGATACGGCAGTGGGCGAGCAGTCGGACTCCATGCTGCATCGACAGTCGGAGTCAATGGTCCACAGGCACGCGCATGATGGGACCGAAACGCGGCCGCACGAACCACCAGAGGCACCTGCGCGCCGTCCTGGACCGCAGATCAGGGGTGACCGCAGCATCCGTTGCCGACCGCACCGAAGCCGCGTCCGTAGGGACGCCTCATGAATGGGCGCCGATCTTGCCCGATTCGCTCCGCACGTATCCCCTCGTGCTCGAGGAGCGGGGTTTGCGTATCGACCCGAAAGCTCTCCGGATCGTCCACGAGCGAGGTGCCGACATCCGGAGAGATGCGCGAGAGGCCTGATCCGGTACACCGATCCTCGGTCGTGCTCGGCAGCGTCGGGGCGGACACGGTCGCTGGTGCGGCGCATCGAGTGTGGACCAGAACGTCACAGACGCGGTGGTTCGCGGGTTGACAAATGGTCCGGGACCGACGAGGAGGCGGCCGGTCCTGGCGGTGGGGTGGTGTCGGCGCGCTCTCCCGGGTCGTGCGGGCCCTGGTCGAAGTGGAAGGGAGGATATTCGTCGCGCATGAGCGCGGCATAGGCCCACACGCGATATAGCCAGCGGTTGATGCCCATGACGAAGTCGAACAATCCCCGGGATAAGTGCCGGTGAACAACACCGCCAGTGCCGCGAACAACACCAGCACGCCCAGCAGTGAACCGAACGCCCATGTGCCGTTGCCGGTGGCGTTGTCAGCACCGTTGCCGGTGGCGATCCCGATGCTCCAGCCGCCGAGCCATCCGCCCGCCAGCACTGCGAGGACGAGGTAGTGGGGGATGGCCAGCAGCCACCACTTGATCAACACCAGTCCGCGGGAGAGTCTCTGGGGGTAGTCGACCTCGAGATCGGCCGGGTAGTCGGTGCGGTGCAGGCTGAACGGGGGGTAGCGGTCGGTGCCCAGCGCCGAATAGGTGTAGAACGCCACCCGCCAGTTCCAGCGCAACACCCCGACGTTGAAATCGAACAGGGCACGGGGATAGCGGCCTGTGACCACGATGGCGACCCCGGCGGCTAGGGTGGCGAACACGAAGGCGACATTCAGGAAGAACAGCACGAGGTAGTGCGGGATCGCGATGATCCATTTGACCAGCCACAGCCACCGGGACAGCGGTTCGTCCAGTTCTCCGCGCAGGTGCACCGGGTACGCCCGCACCTGGTGTTGCGGTGCCGGTGTGGGCGTGGCGTCGGCGGCACCGTATGCCGGCCGGTGCGCAGGTGGGGGTCCGTGACGGCCGAGTCCGATCGCCCCGGCGAGCAGCAGGGGCAGTCCGAGGATCAGCAACACCACGGCGCCGGCCAGCGCCCCCAGCGCGAGCGGTCCGAGCAGGTCGATGTGCGCCCCTGCCTGCAGGCGGACATCGACTCCCGGTGAGCCGTCGGCATTCATGACCACGACGGTCCAGCTTCCCTCACGTACCGGCCATTGGGCCTGCTGGGTTCCCGCCCCGACGGCGGTGGCGTCCCAGAAGGGTTGCTCATTCGGTGCTGCGGCGGGCTCGTCGCCGGGGATCTCCCGGTAGTCGGCGTCGAAGGGATCGAACTGCACCTCGGTGATGACGGTGTGCGCGACGTTCGCCAGATAGGCCTCGACGTCGCGGGTGGGGCCGATTCCGACGAAGATCTCACGCTCCGGTGCGGTGGCCGTGGCGCGCACGAGGAAACGGCCGATGTCCTGGGTGCGGAAACCGGGCGGGGCCGGTTCGTCGAGGAACAGATCCACACGTTCGGAGAGCAGCGCGCTGGAGGCGGTTCGGAACGTCTCGGTGGGGGTGGTCAGATATCCCTTGTCCCGCTGGATGACGTACAGCACCCCCAGGATCAACGCGGCGGCCCCCAAGAGCATGCCGAGCAGCGAGAGGATTGTGCCGACGACGAGCAGGACGACTTTGCCGGTCTTCACGGATTGGCCCTCCAGACGACAACGACGGTCGGGGGAGTCGTCGGGTCACTGGAGGAACGACTCCGGGACTGTGCACTGGTGCGGTGGGGCACGCAGAGGTGACGGCGCGGCGCCCTCGGCGGATTTGTCGGGGGCGTTGCCGGTGGTCGGTCCCAGCGTATGTCGCACAGGTCAGTGCCGGGAAGGGAACAACGGCTCTACCGAATCGTGCCCGGCGTTCGGTGGCCACCGGGCGCGCCCATGGAAGCGACCAATGGCTCTACAGCAACGGCGGTAGACGGTCGACACTGAGGACAGAACAACACCGAGGACAGGACAACGGATGTCCCGGAGAGTGTGATGAGTCGCAAGGATCCGGTAGTGATTCGATGGTGGCGCCTGCGGCCGTGGAGCCCGAATCCGCTCATGCGCGGCAGTGACCGGATCGAGACCGTCGCAGTGATCTTCATAGTGGCCGCCATGATGCTGCTCGTGCCCATTGCCGGTGCGATCGGAACCGTCTCGTATGCGCAGCTGACCGAACGATCACATCAGGCGATCACCGGGGCCCAGCAAGTGCCGGCACTCGTGGTCGACAACGATGCGGGTGCAATGTCGGTGCGGGACCCGGTATCCGAGACTTCGACAGGACTTGCCCCTGTTCTCGCGCGTTGGGAGCGGCGGGCACAGAGCACACCGGTCGGGTGAGACTCGAGACCGCGCCGAGGCGGGGGGAGACTGTGCTCATCTGGTCGATGAGGACGGCAACTACAGGCCGGCGCCGCGTACCGGAACGGAGAACGCGATCGCGGCGCTCGGAACAGCTTTGGCGTTTCTCGTCCTCGGAACGGCGGGATGCGCACTCGTCCTGTTCGGGCTGCACTGGGTGATGAACAGACATCGGATCGTGCGGTGGCAGCAGGAGTGGCAACAGGTGCGCCGTTCGCCGGGGTGGCACATCGGTTGAGGGCACCAAATGGCGCAATTCGGACCATGGGTGCGCTTCCCAAGTTGTCACCGGGATGCGCCAGGCGTGCTCGGCCGTTGGTAGGTCACTTCCCACGGCTGCGCTCCGTGGTCGACCGGGCGCCATCCGTCCCCTTCGATGCGGTGTTGTATTTCGGCGAGGCTGTCGTCCATCCCGGGTGCCCACTGGTCCTGTGGGGGTACCGTTCCCCATAGTCGGGGGACGGGGAAGGCGGCACCGCGATAACGTGCTCGGCCGTCGACGACGCCGACGAACCGAATGTAGCGTTACCCGACTGGGAGGACAGGGTCGCCAGAAGCGCGGCCCACCAGTGCCGGGCCCCGACTTCTTCCAGTTGGAGTCGCAAGGTCTCGGTCTCGGGAGACATGCATCGGTCCTGTGTCTGTCGCGTCGTCGTCTGCCGCGTGACCCAAAAGACCCGCATGTGTGCCGGTCCGGTGATATCTGTTGCGCCCCGGCTTCAGTAGAGGCTCTCGACGACCCGCTCGGTTGTTCCGGCG
>LATQ01000434.1 GCA_001017865.1 Rhodococcus sp. IITR03 | reverse complement strand
GCTGGGCGAGTCGGGTCGATCGCCTCGGTTCGGACGGCGGCGGATCCATCCGGATCCCCGCGGCCTTCAGCGGGCTCGTGGGATACAAGCCCACCACCGGCCTGTGCGCCGACGAGCGTGGTTTCCGGGCGATGACGGATTTCGTCACCGCCGGTCCCCTCGCCTGGACGGTGGACGATGCCCGCATCATGACCGAGGTCCTCGCGGAGACGACCTTCGCCCGTGCCTCGGCGCCGAACCGGCGGATCGCCTTCTGTCCCCGCCCGGACGGCCGGCCCGTCGATCCGGCGATCGTCCGCACGCTGGAGTCGGTCGCGGCCACCTTGTCCGATCTCGGGAACGAGGTCGTCGAGACCGACATCCCGATCCAGGGATGGAACGAGATCTTCGGTCCCCTCGTGCTCGACGACGAACTCCGCGAGCGGGCCCACCTGCTCGACCGGCCGGAGTTGCTCACCCCGTACGAGCAGGCAAGTCTGCGCGCCGCGATGCAGTTGAGCAGTGCGGACGTCGCCGTGGCCCGCCGGGCACTACCCGACTTCCGCCGGCGCATCGATGCCTTCCTCCATCGCTTCGATGCGATTCTCACCCCGACGGTGGCGACGGTCGCGTTCCCACACGACCAGCGGCCGAAGACCATCGACGGTGAGAAGGTGGACTGGCTGTGGGGCGCCTTCCCGTTCACGTCCCCATTCAATGTGGCCGCCACTCCGGCGATCTCGCTGCCGGCCGGCGTCCACGACGGTCTCCCGATCGGTGCTCAGCTCGTGGCGGCGCAGGGACGCGACGCGGATCTGCTGAACCTCGCCGAGTCTCTGGAGGCCGCACTCGCGTTCGACTACGCGCCGGTGCGCGAGCGCTGGGCCGACGTGGAATCCCGCGAACCGGAGCCCGTACCGTGAGCGCCGGGCTCGACCGCCGGCGGCACGGATCCGTGCTCGAGGTCGTACTCGACCGCGCGGAACGACGGAATGCGCTCTCGCGCGCTCTGCTGACCGAGATCCGGCAGGTCTTCGCCGATCTTCCGGAGGACGTCCGCGCAGTGGTGCTGACGAGTTCGGACCGGGTGTTCTGTGCCGGTGCGGATTTCGCAGACCTGACCGGGACGTCCGCGGATCTCGACTACGACCGGGACCTCGAGGACGCGTGCTCGGCGATCCGGAGGAGCGCGGTGCCGGTGGTCGCGGTCGTGGACGGAGCGTGCGTTGGCGCCGGCGTCGAGCTGGCGACCTCGTGCGACGTCCGGATCGCGGGTCCGAAGGCGTGGTTCCGTGTCCCGGCGGTCGAGCTCGGCCTGCTCTACAACCCGGCGTCGATCCGCCGGATCCACGCGGTGCTCCCCCGCACGACGATCACCCGGTTACTGGTGCTCGCCGAACGCTTCGACGCCGACGACGCACTCCGCAGCGAACTGGTCACCCACACGGCCGACGGAGATCCCCGCGAACAAGGCTGACGCTCGCAGAGCGCCTCTCCGGCCTTCCCCGCGACGCTCTCGCCGCGACCCGCTCACTGCTCCACCACCTCGACGAGGGTCGTTACGACGACGTCGAATGGCAGGGAACCCGGATCCGATTGATGGACAGCCCGATCGGAACGCCGCCGTCGCGGCCGCCTCCGAGCGGCACGGCACCCCCGCCTCCTGACCCTCTCTCCACCCGAAGGAAAGTTCATGAACGCAGTTGCCTCCCTGAAGGGCTACGACCTCGGTAGCCGTGTCGTGTCGTACGACGAGTCCGATGCGATCCTCTACGCACTGTGCGTCGGGGCGCAGCCCGGTCAGTTGCCGCTGGTCTACGAACGGGACCTGCACGTGCTGCCGACCTTCGGGCTGGGTCTCGGTTTATGGGCGGTCGAGGAGGCCGGGGAGCTCGGTGCCTACGACCGCTTGAAGTCGCTCCATGCCGCGCAGCAGTTGACGGTCCACGCACCGTTCCCCCGCTCGGGCAAGATCGAGATGCGCGCCCACGTCACCGATGTCTGGGACAAGGGATCCGCTGCGACCGTCGACATCGCCGTCGAGTGCGAGCAGTTCACCGCGACCTACGCGATCCACCTGCCGGCTCGGGTGGTTGGGGCGGGGAACGTGCCCCCTCCACGCCTCGGGTCGATCTCGAGGACGCCCCGTTCCGGGCGGACACATACATCGCGGCGAATCTTCCTGCCCTGTACCGCCTGACCGGCGATCTACACCCCGTTCATATCGACCGGAGGTCTCCTCGGGGTACGGTTTCGAGCGCCCCATCCTGCACGGCCTGTGCACGCTGGGTATCGCCGCCCGCACGGTCGCCGAGGCCGCCGGAGCCAGCCGTGGGAACTCCGCGAACTCCGCGCCCGCTTCGCAGCCCCCGTCCTGCCCGACGCCACGCTCACCGTCCGCGCGCAGGCGTCCGGCACCGAGGTCGACTTCGACGCCGGATCGATACGACGGGTGTGCTCTCCGGCGGTCACGCGAGCTTCTGATCGCGTACTGCCAGATGTCCGGTTCTACCCCCAAGGAAATCCTCCGCCCCACAAGCAGTTCCCGCCGAAAGGGACTCCGATGACCGCACACGCCGCTTCCAGCTTCGGAACCAAGCAACAAAAACGAGCGTTTCTCGCCAGCCTCGTGGGCACCACCGTCGAATGGTTCGACTTCTTCATCTACGCGACCGCCGCGACGCTCGTCTTCTCGACGATCTTCTTCCCCGAACTGGTCGAACGTCGGCATCCTCGCGTCCTTCGCGACCCTCGGTGTCGCCTTCCTGGCCCGTCCGGTCGGCGCGTTCGTCTTCGGTCATCTCGGGGACCGCCTCGGGCGCCGCACGACGCTGATCACCACGCTGACCGTGATGGGAGCCGCCACCGGCCTCATCGGTCTGCTCCCCACTTGGGATCAGGTCGGTATCTGGGCACCGATCATGCTCACCGCCCTCCGCTTCCTGCAGGGCGTCGCAGTCGGCGGCGAGTGGGGCGGCGCCGTCCTCATGAGTGTCGAGAACGCGCCGAAGACCCGCGAACGCTTCTACGGCTCCGCACCCCAGATCGCGAGTCCGCTCGCGCTCGTGCTCGCCACGGTCGTCATGTACTTCGTGGCCCGCATGCCCAACGACCAGCTGATGTCGTGGGGATGGCGGATCCCGTTCCTCGCCGGCTTCGTCCTCGTCCTGATCGGTCTCGTCATCCGGCTCGGCGTCGAGGAATCGAGTGAATTCACCGAGGTGAAGGAGACGGGCACCGTCACGAAGAACCCGATCGCCACCGTCCTGCGCACGATGCCGAGCCGCGTGCTCGCCGGTATCGGCCTGCAGGCCAGCGTGATCGTGCTGTTCTACCTGATCACCACATACATGCTCACCATGGCGACCAACATTCACGGGTTCACCAAGAGCGACACCCTGATGATCCTGCTCATCGCTGCGACGATCGACCTCTTCGCGATGGTCGCGTCGGCATCCTCTGCGACCGGTTGTCCGCCTGGACGGTCTTCGTGGGCGGGGTGGTCTTCACCGGCGCTTCGCATTCCCGCTGTTCGCCCTGTTCAACACCGGCAACATGGGGCTGATGATCGTCGCGTTCTCCGCGGCCCTCGTGCTCGGCCACGCCACGACCTACGCGGTGGTCTCGAGCATGACGGCCAACCTGTTCCCGACCGAGGTCCGCTACAGCGGCGTCGCCTGTGCAGCGCGTTCTCCGGTGTCGCGTGGGCGGCTCCGACCCCGCTCGTCGCCGCCGCTCTCGTGCCGACCGACGGCTCGCAGCACTGGTGGCCGCTCGCCCGCGATCCTC
>LATQ01000396.1 GCA_001017865.1 Rhodococcus sp. IITR03 | reverse complement strand
CGCGCGCATCCTCACCGACCGCGGTCACTCGAACCCGCGCCTGCACCGCGACCACCGCATTATCTCCGCGAGCCTGCGCGCCGCGGTGCTGGCTCTGTGGAGACTGTGACCATCTTTGGACCGTTGACTGGCGGCCCACCCGGTTCACCTCACTGACGTGCGTAAATGGCGCGGCCGACATCGACAGGCTGAGCATCAGGTCCTGACCGACAGCAGCATCGCGGGCGAACCCCTCCCACGTAGTCGGTTCACCGTCCTTGATGACCGGATCCTCGAGCGACACGTCGCAATCGTCCTCCACCCCGAACTTGCCGTTCGGGACAGCATCGTGCGAACTGGTCACCGCGGATCCTTCCTCACCTCCCGGAACAGGACCATCGGCAGTGCTGCGCTGCACCAGCACCGCACCACCGACCACCAACTACCGGAACCATTTGGTAGAACCGTTGGCGACGGCACTAGATACGCAGGCACCAAGCAACCCCCCCTTTCAAGAAAGGGGAAGTCTGCGATCATCACTGTCGTGAACAATGATCAGACCGACGACTTCTTCGTGATTGATGCACCACTCGCCGAAGGCGACGAAGAAAACGATCTGCTCGAACGTAGACCGTTCGCCAAGCAGGTCGCCAAACGAATCGCTCAAGCTGGCACCCACGACAGTGTGGTCTTCGGCCTCGCCGGACCATGGGGTGCCGGCAAGACTTCCGCACTCACCTTGATCCGAAAAGAGCTCCACAACCTCCAGCGAAGCTGGGTGGTAGTCGATTTCACGCCCTGGCTGCCGGCAACGAGTTGGCCCTGACCGAGGAGTTCTACTCCACCATTGCGTCTGCCCTCGACGAGGTACCCGGCGAGGATGCCGAGCTGGTGAAAACATTATTCACGCGGGCCGTGCCGCTACTGACCGCAGGCGCACAAACATTTCTTTCCGGGTGGCTCGAGAAGAGGTTCGGGGACGAGGTACTCCAAAAAACCGCCGATGCGGCGGCCGAGAAGTTCGCCGACCAACTTGGTGAATTTCGGTTCGAGGAGAACCCCTTTGCCAAGCGATTCCAGGCCATCTCCAGCTATCTCGCAAAAATCAACGTTCGAGTACTAGTTATCGTCGACGACGTCGATCGCCTGCATCATGACGAGCTGTTGGCCGTGATGAAGGCTGTGCGACTGCTCGGCCGATTCAAGGGCGTGCACTACCTGCTCTCGTACGACACCCAGACCGTGATCGACGTTCTCACACGCACAGATCTTGCCAATAGGAACCGCCGGCGTGCTGCCGAATATCTGGAGAAAATCGTTCAGTACCTTTCGAACTTCCTCCTATCCAGCGGGAACATCTCGCCAATGTCATCGACGACCGCCTCGCAGATCTAATGAAGCGTTACGGGTATGGCGTCGAACGCCGCAGCACTTACCTCAGACACCTGCTGAGCTGTCTGCCTCGACATCGCCTTACGCTTCGAATGGTCTACCGCCTGTTCGCACAGACTGACATGATGCTTGCTCTGATCAGCGAAGATGACCCTAAGCTGACCAAGCACGAGGTCGATCTGCTTGATGCCATCTACCTCACATACCTGCGGTTGAGGTACCCCGATCTCTACCGTTCACTGCCTGGGTGGAAAGCCCACTTGATCAACACTTCTGGCATAACCAGAGGCCCGACGTTCGAAGAAGACCCAGCGAGGAGTTACGGAATCGGATTCTGAGGTCCTTCGATCCGGAGCGCACTCTTCCCGAGGAAGAGCACGCGGACGCTCTAGCACTGATGTATGCGCTGTTCCCAGACACTGTCGAGCAACCCGCAGACCACTTGTACTTGCCAACCCCTTTCAGGAATCGTCATCAGGTCCGAGACGAGCACTATTTCGACCGGTACTTCACTTTTGGATTCCCCGCAGAGGACGTTCGTGACGCACCGTTGGTAGACGAACTCACCAAGCTCCTCTCCGGTGGCGAACTACCCGACGGCTCACAAATCCGCTTGTTCTACAAGTCGAATAGCAGCGATAGAGTCAAAAGAGTCGTGTTCGGTGTCAAAATCGGAGACATTCTCCAGCGCATCTTGAAGGAGCAGGACATTGATGGGGCACACTACGGTGATGCGGCATGCGTGCTGACATCATTTACAACGCGCCATGAGCGGGACCATCCTGACACAGGTTCCTGGTGGGCAGCCATATCTCATCGTCTCTGGAAAGCGCTTGCATATGAAGACCAGTCAGCAGCGCGGGAAGCGGTGGTTAACTACACACGCCAGTACGGACCTATGATGCTGCCGCAGCAGCCTCTGCACAGGAGTTTCCATTAGATTCACCATTATGGGAGCCTACACAGGTGGTGTGGGACCTTCTTCGAAAAGAGTTCCTTACGGAGCTCTTCGACACCGATCCCCAGTCCCAAGATCCCCGAGCGATCCTGTCGCTGCTTCGGTGGATCCAGTTCCGTCAAGGCGAAGTAGACATAGTTAAGGACGCCATCCGGGAACGGTTCACTCAAAATGACGGTGTGGATCTGATCGACTTCGTGGCTCGACTGACCTACGACGGGGCCGTCGATGAAAATGGTGAAGGAGCGCTTACTCTAGACGAGAACGAGCTTATAGAGCTACTTCCGCCCTCATATTGGCCGCTGGAGCAAATTCCCGACCAGGCCTCGAGCTTTGGACCAGACGGTGACTTCTCCTACGAAGCGCGCCGGAAGTTCGCCGCATACACCCTCTTCAGGATGAACAGCATCAAGTCTTCTGAATGAAGACCAAGCGGAATCGGAAGGGACTGCTGCACGGATAGGTGACATCTGAACTGTGGTGCCGTCAGGCACTGCTGGAAGGATGGACCCCGTGCCCAAGCCCTATCCGAAAGAGTTCCGCGACGACGTCGTCCGGGTGGCCCGCAACCGCGAACCGGGCCAGCACCTGCGGCAGATCGCCGCGGACTTCGGCATCAGCGAATCGTGCCTGACCAACTGGATGCGCGCCGCCGACGTCGAGGACGGCATCACACCCGGCACCACTGCCGGTGAAAGCGCCGAGCTGCGGGAAGCACGTAAACGCATCCGGCTGCTCGAGCAGGAGAACGAGGTGCTCCGCCGGGCTGCCGCGTATCTGTCGCAGGCGAATCTTCCGGGAAAAGGCTCTACCCGCTCGTGAAGCAGCTCGCCGCGGACGGGATCCCCGTCGCGGTGTCGTGCCGGGTCCTCGAGCTCGCCCGCCAGTCCTACTACCGATGGCTCGCCGACCCGGTCACCGACGCCGAACTCGAGGAAGCGTATCGGGCGAATGCCCTGTTCGACGCCCATCGCGAGGACCCGGAGTTCGGCTACCGATTCCTCGCCGACGAGGCCCGCGATGCCGGTGAGCGGATGTCGGACCGCACGGCCTGGCGGATCTGCTCCGAGAACCGGTGGTGGAGTTCCTTCGGCAAGAAACGTGGCTCGAAGAGCGGCCGTTCCGGGCCACCGGTGCACGACGATCTCGTCGGCCGCATTTTCACCGCGGAGGCTCCGAACCGGTTGTGGCTCACCGATATCACGGAGCATCGCACCGAGGAGGGCAAGCTCTACTTGTGTGCGGTCAAGGACGTCTACTCGAACCGGATCGTCGGCTACTCGATCAGTGATCGGATGAAGTCCCGGCTTGCCGTCGCCGCCCTCGAATCCGCAGTAGCACGGCGGGACTCGGTCGCCGGGTGTGTGGTCCACTCCGATCGTGGGTCGCAATTTCGTAGCCGGAAATTCGTCCGAGCCCTCGCCCGCCACGATCTGGTCGGATCGATGGGCCGGGTCGGTGCGGCCGGCGACAACGCCGCGATGGAGTCCTTCTTCGCGCTCCTACAGAAAAATGTCCTCGACCGGCAGCGTTGGGCCACACGCGAGCAGCTACGCATTGCGATCGTGACCTGGATCGAGCGGACCTATCACCGCCGGCGACGTCAGCTCAGGCTCGGCAGATTGACGCCTGTCGAGTTCGAGACGATCATGACCACACCAGCCGCACAGGCTGCGTGACCGAAACTGTCACCCGATCGTGCAGCAGTCCCTAGCAACGTAAACGAATTCGAAATGCAGACCGCGCTACCGTCATGAATCTAGAAGCATCGAGATCTGAAACGGTCCCCGGCCAATGACAATTGGTCTTCGAATAGCGGAGGTTGCATGAACCCCACAGACTGCCTGATCGAGTTCGTCAGGACCGCAGAGTCGAGGGATATCGACCCCGAAGCACGGCAGGTCGTTGATACGTTGATCGGCACCGTCCTCGGCACGGCCGTCGCCGGCGCGGCCGAAGAGGGGATCGCAGAACTACGTGCGATTCTCCGGGGGCAGTCCGCATCGGGTGCAGCCACATCGTGGGTCTACGGTGATCGACTGCCAGCACCTGCGGCGGCTCTTCTCAATGCCGTAATGGCGCGTGCGCTGGATTACTGCGACGGAATGGAACCCGGTCTTCACCTCGGAACGTCCATCATCCCGGCCGCGCTGGCCGCGGCCGAGCACCGCGGTGGGGTCAGCGGCGACGAGTTCACCACTGCCGTAGCAGTCGGGGCCGAGTTCGGTGCTCGGCTGAACCTTAAAGAGGCGCACTTCGACGGCTTCGATCCGACGGGCGTGATCGCGCCACTTGCGGCGACGGCAGCTGCGGCACGCATCCTCGGGTTACCGCACGATCAGATGCGCGGTGCACTCGGCCTGGCGTTCAACCGCGCCGGCGGGACCTTCCAGAACAACATCGACGGTTCGCTCGCGGTGAGACTCGTTCAAGGATGGGCAGCCGAGGCTGGGGTGGCGTGCGCGCTTTGGGCGCAGCGCGGCCTCGGCGGGACACCCAATTTCTTGGACGGCGTCTACGGGTACACACATCTTTTCGGTCGCGACACCGTCGACGCCTCAGCCTTCGTGGAAGACCTCGGAAAGCACTGGCGGCTGACACGGATCATGTTCAAGAAGTATCCGAGTTGCGGTTTGACCCAGGGGGCAACCGAACTGGCCCTTCAAGCGTGGGACGACGGTATCCGTGTCGAGCAGATCGACAGCATCGACGTGGCCGTCCCGCCGTATGCCTATCGTCTGGTGGGTCATTCGTTCTCGCTACGGTCGACCCCTCGGGTCGACGGCCAGTTCAGCATTCGATACTGCGTCGCGAACGCGCTGTTCCATGGATCGTCGAAGCTAGACCATTTCACTCCCGCAGCAGTGACGGGATCGAAGGTCGGAGAGTTCGCCCATCGGGTTCGTGTCCACGCGGACCCCACGCTCGACGCGCGCGGGCATACTGCGATCGACTTGACCATCGTGGCGGCAGGCACCGAACATACCTATTCCCTCGACATTGCTCCTGGGTTCCCCGGCAATGCCCTGAGCAGTGCGGACCATGAGAGTCGCTTCGACAGCTGTCTCGATGCAGCGCCTTTCCCGTTGCCCCCCACACAGTCTGCATCGCTGCGTGAGCGGATTGCCGATCTGAGGCGCCTGGCGACGTTGCCGTTCTGGTCGGTGACCTGGTCAGTGCAGCTGCACCGCGCTGATCACCACTACATCGGCCCGGATCCTGTAGGGGATCCGGGCCGATCGGCTATTCGGAGAAATGAACGTCAGAGGCTTCGAGCACGCTGACGTAGTTCGCTACCGCCAGGCCACCCATGTTGTGGACGACGCCTCGGCGGGCGTGGTCGAGCTGCATGTCTCCGGCGGTGCCGCTGAGCT
Source organism: Rhodococcus sp. IITR03 (assembly GCA_001017865.1). Next base: position 16,134 of record LATQ01000396.1, on the reverse strand, counting down.
GCATCGCGGCGATGACGTGCTGGGACACACCCGTCGCACCCACCGGATGGCCCTTGGACTTGAGACCACCGGAGAGGTTCACCGGGAGAGCGCCGCCGGGCAGGACGGTGCCGTCGTCGAGAACCTGGCGTCCCTTGCCGCGTTCGGCCAGGCCTATCACCTCGTAGAGGACGAGTTCTGCGATGGTGAAGCAGTCGTGCACCTCGCGAAGTCCAGATCCGCCACGGTGGTGCCGGCCATCGCCATGGCCCGTTGCCAGGCGGTGACGCTGCCCGCGAACTCGATCGGGTCCCGCTTGGCGGCGGGCAGGAAATCGTTGGCCTGCCCGAAGCCGGCGATCCGCACCGGCGTGTGCGCGGCTCCCGAGGTCGGCTCTGTGGTGAGTACGAGGGCGGCGGCGCCGTCGGAGACGGGGGAGCAGTCGGTGCGGCGCAGTTGCCCGGCGACGATCGGGTTGCGGTCCGACACGGTCGTGCAGAACTCGAAACCGAGGTCCTTGCGCAGCTGCGCATAGGGATTGGCCACACCGTTGCGGTGGTTCTTCGCGGCGATGTGGGCGAGAGTGTCTCCGACCGGCCCGTACCGATCGGCATAGGTGTCGGCGACGCGGGCGAACAGCCCGGCAAAACCCGTCGTCGACTCCTTGCCGGCGGATTCGTAGTCGGCGCCGAGCAACGCGGCCCCGACAACGTCGGGACCGGCGTGGGTCATCTTCTCTGCGCCGATCACCAGCACGGTGCGGGCGGTGCCGGCCAGTAGCGCCGGATGCCCTGCTGCACGGCGGCGCTGCCCGATCCGCAGGCGTTCTCCACGCGGGTGGCGGGCACCCCGGCCAGATCGTCGGAGACCTGCAGTGCCAGCGAGGAGGCGAAGCCGAGAGGGTGCATCCCGGAGTTGAACTGGCCGAGGTAGATCTCGTCGACCTGCCCGGGTTCGATCCCCGCATTGTCGAGCGCCTCGCGGGCGACGGACACCACGAGCGATTCGAGGGTCTCGTCGACAAGCTTGCCGAACGGGGAGTGGCCCCACCCGGTGATCAGACGTCGGTGCCGAACCGATCGCGCAAGCTCATGCCACCAGCTCCTCGTCCAGGGCGACCGTGAACGCAGCACCGGTGATCGTCCGCAGGTCGTCGATTTCGACGCCGGGGGCGAGGCGGCGCAGCACGAGCGCGCCGTCGACGACATCGAAGACGGCGCGGTCGCTGATGATGCGGTTGACGACGCCGACACCGGTCAGGGGCAGGGTGCAGGTGGCGACGATTTTCGGGGATCCGTCCTTGACGACGTGCTCGGTCAGCACGATCACCCGCGGGGTGCCGGCGACGAGGTCCATGGCGCCGCCCATGCCCTTGACGAGCTTGCCGGGGATGTTCCAGTTGGCGAGGTCACCGGAGGCGGAGACCTGCATGGCGCCGAGGATGGCGACCTCGACGTGGCCGCCGCGGATCATCGAAAACGACTCGGAGGAATCGAAGATGCTGCCGCCCGGCACGATCGTCACGGTCTGCTTGCCGGCGTTGATCAGGTCGCGTCCTCGTCGCCCTCGTAGGGGAACGGGCCCATGCCGAGCAGGCCGTTCTCGCTCTGCAGGATCACCCGGCGGCCTCGGGAAGGTTGTTCGCGACCAGGGTGGGGATCCCGATGCCCAGGTTGACGTAGGCACCGTCGTTCAGTTCGGAGCCGCCAGAGCGGCCATCTCGTCACGGGTCCACGACATGGTGGATCTCCTTTCTACGGGAAGTGGGATCAGGCCGACGTCGCAGTAGTCACGGACCGTTCGAACGATGCACCCATCGCGGCCGGACGTGGCCGCACGGTCCGCTGTTCGATGTCCTTGACTCGGTCGGACGCACGCACAACTCGCTGGACATACACCCCGGGAGTCGTCACCGCATCGGGAGCCAACTCCCCAACTTCTACGACCCTCTCCGCCTCAACCACAGTTACCCGCCCAGCGGCGGCCACCACCGGATTGAAATTACGGGCCGTGTACCGGTAGGTGAGGTTGCCACCAGTATCGGCGACATGCGCACGCACCAACGACACATCGGCAACGATGCCGCGCTCGAGAACGTAGGTGCGTCCGTCGAAATCGGCGTGCGGCTTACCCTCGGCGACCTCGGTGCCGACACCTGTGGCGGTGTAGAAGGCGGGGATTCCGGCTCCGCCGGCTCGCAGGCGCTCGGCGAGGGTGCCTGAGGGTTGAATTCGATGTCGAGAGCGCCGGAGAGGTACTGCTGGGCGAACAGGGCGTTCTCGCCGACGTAGGAGGCGATGACCTTGCGGACCTGGCCGCCTTCGAGCAGGATGCCCAGGCCTTTGCCGTCGATACCCATGTTGTTGGACACCACGGTCAGATCCTTGACGCCGGAATCGCGGACGGCTTCGATGAGGTCGACGGGGACTCCGCTGAGACCGAAGCCTCCTACAGCCAGAGTCATTCCGTCGAACAGGACGTCCGCGAGCGCGGATGCGGCGTCCGGGTACACGATGGACATGAGGATCTTCCTCCTTCGCGGCACGACGATGCGGCCATGGTTGTGATCGATCAACAGCACCCGACACGGGACACGCGATCCGCATCCCATCGCGGGCCCAGACATGCCCCACACAGCGCGGCGACCGCCTGGAGATACGAGATCGTCAACGGCCCGAACGGTTCGTCGAATCTGCGGACGACACCCAGGGAACCGATGGTCTCACCAGCATGGCTGATCGGAACGAACAAGAATGTCCCGGGACCATCCGAAACGGCGGCATTCGTCCCGGGAAAAGTGTGAGAACGGCTGCGGAGCAACTGCACCGGTTGCGCACGGCGAACCGACTGAATAGACGCATAACGCTCGTCGACCAGCGCAAGCTCACGTGCTACCTGTTCCCACTCAGTAGAGTGACCGAACTGCCCCACCAGCCGCAGCACCTCACCATCGGACAGGTGCATCCCCACAGCATCGACGGTGCCTTCAACGACGAGGCTTTCGGCGATACGGGACGCGGCGCCGGCGATGTCCGTCGCGGTTGCCAGCTCGGTGCATTTCGCGGCGAGGCGCTGCATCATCGGCAGTTCGCCGTCGACGGTGTCGGATTCGCTGTCGGCGGCTTCGATGACGGATGGGGCGAACATGTAACCGTGGCCCCGCACCGACTTGATGAACCGCGGTGCAGAAGCATTCTCGCCCAGCGCCTTCCGCAGGCGAGTGATGTAGATGCGCAGCATGTTCAAATCGGCCTCGGCCCAGCCCCATACCCGGTGCAGAATGCGATTCCACGGCACCGTTCGTCCGGCGCATTCCATCAGGCACACCAGCAAGCGGTACTCGGTGGGTGACAGGTGCAGCGGCTTGCGGTCGAGAGTGACTGCCTTGCGCCACAGATCCACCATCAAACTCGCGGCCGTCAGATACCGGGCACCCGATTCGGAGCCTCGGCGGTGCGGCGTACCAGTGCGAGCAATCGCGCACCCAGTTCGTCATCGCACAGATCAGGCCGCAGAACGGTGTCGGCGCCCGCGACCACCGCCGACACCGCCAACTGCGCCGGCAGATCGTCGACCACCGCGATTGGTCCCTTGTACGACCGACGCAGTTCTGCAACATCATCGAGAGGCCCCGAACGGCCGGTCCGCCCCGCGGCCACGACGAGTGCAGGTTTGTTGACCGTAATTGCCCACACCCACTGGTTGCGGTCGGTCAGAACCAGATAAGGCCATCCGAGCTTGTCAGCGATCCGCTTCATGGTCGACACGACCGGATGATCGGCCTCCGGACCGATGATGACCAGACGCTGGCGTGGAACGGGGAATACCGCAGCGGGACCGAATCTCGGCCGCTGGGAGTCGGACCAACGAACGGCGTGGCTACCTACCTGTGTGACCACGATCCTCCTCGACGAGTGCATTGTGTATCGGTCGAATATGAGAGCGTCAGCAGAGGACAGATCTGCCTCGGCGACGCCGATGAGCGGCCCCGGTGATCGCTGGCCCGACACTCCACGAATCTGGACTCGGCCACGACCACCGGGGACAGCGTTCAGATCGCCGCAGTCGTCGCCCGGCGGCTCTGTGCCAGAAGCTGTTCCAGCAAGCCGACCGCTTCGATCCCGGACCCGGCCGTTCCGTAGACGTAGCGGTCCGGCCTCACGACCGCCCAGCGAACACCGAGCCTCGATGCCCAGTCGACGAGGATCCCATCCAGATCCGCGACCGTCGTGGCATCGCCCCCAGCACCTGATGCCATCGGCGTGTCTCCACCCTCACCTGCAGGCTCGACGACGACACACCGCCCTCCCAGTGCGCGGACGGCGTCGACGACGGACTCGTCGATCCCAGCGTCGGTTCCGCCACCGAAACAGACCACTGAGAACCAGTCGCCGAGAACATCATCGAGACGCACGGGCGCACCGTCCAGCACGCGCACCCACGGCTGCGGCAGATGCGTCCCGACCCCCGCGGACATCGATGCCAACATGCCCGTCGTGAGCGACGGGATAATACCCTGGCGAGTGACGTCCGGTGTCCGCGCTCGTGTTTCCCGCAGGCGTGCATCGCGCTCGCGCGCCCGGTCGAGGTCGAGTTCTCCGATGATCTCGCCGAACGACTTCGCCGCCGCCACCACCGCCTGGACATGGGGACGCATCTCTTCTTGATACGAATCCAGGGTGTCGAGCGGCCAGCCCCGTTTGGCCACCGCATCGAGTTTCCACGCAAGCCCGGTCACGTCCCGGATCCCGGCACACATCCCCTGCCCTAGGAACGGCGGCATCTGGTGCGCGGCATCACCGGCGAGAAGAATCCGGCCGCGTCGCCACTCGTCGACCACCAGAGCGTGGAAACGGTACACGGCGATACGTGCGATCTCGAATGCATCAACGTCAACCAGTTCGGACAGGGTGCGCCGCACGACCTCCGGGTCGTGGAAGTCCTGGGGATCCTCGTGCGGAAGAATCTTAATCTCCCACCGGCGAAGCGATCGGGACCGATGATGAAGGACGCCGGCCGCGCCGGATGGCAGTAATGCGTCACCCGATCCGGAAGCTCCGTCTCGGCGATCTGGTTCGCGTCGACAACAACCCACCATTCGTCGAACTGAAGGTCGGTAATGGTCGGAGCAAGCAGGGCACGCGTCCTGCTTCGCGCACCGTCACAGCCGATCAGGAACTGTGTTTCGACCGTCTCGATCACGCCGTCCCGCTCGAGGGATACGACGACGGAATCACCCTGGTCGACAGCGTCGGTCAAGGTGGTACCCAACCGCTGTTCGACACTCGGCGTGCGCCCGAGTTGTTCCCGCAGCCTCGCCTCCAGCTCGGGCTGGTAGAACAGGAAATTCTGGTCCCACCCGAGCGGGTTGGGTGGCGGTGCCGAGTAGAAGGTCTTGATGAGTTCACCGTCGACACCGAGATAATCCGATCCAGGATGCGGCAGGATCCCACGCGCGATGTCGTCGGCGACACCGATCGCTTGGAACGTGCGCATCACCTCGTGGTCGGCAGTGATCGCCCGAGGTAGGGGATAGACGCTGTGGGAGGAATCGACCACCAGAACATTCCAGCCACGTACACCGAGGAGATTGGCGAGCGTGACACCCGTGGGCCCCATCCCCACCACCGCAGCATCGTACTGTGCCATCACGATTCACCTCCGAGCTTGTCCAGTGCCGCGATCCGGTGCTCGAGACCACCGAAGACTGGACGACCGTCGCTGGTGAACGCTTCCATCTCGAGGACGTCACCGTGGCACAGCCACGGAGTCTGGGGGGTGCCCTGGGTCTCGGCCTCCCATTGCCGGAGCTCTGCGAGGCACCCGAAGCCGATTTCGTGGTCATCGTTGGAGATCGTTCCGGCACCGATGATGGTGCCGGCGGGGAGCTGACGGGTGCGTGCGGCGTGGGCGATGAACTGCGGGTAGGAGAAGTGCATCTCGACGCCGGAGTTCGGCTCCCCGATCACCCGTCCGTTGACCGTCGTCCGCACTCGCAGATGAAAGCGTTCGTTGTCCCAGTGCTCACCGAGCTCGTCGGGGGTGACGGCGGCAACGGCGAATCCACTGGTGGGTTTGGCCTGCATGAAACCGAATCCGCGTGGAAGCTCTGTCTTCGTCAGCGCGCGGAGAGTGTAATCATTGAGCAGAACAACGAGTTTGATGTGTTCGGCAGCGTCACTGGCCTTCGTGCCCATCGGCACGTCGTCGACGATAACGGCGAGTTCTGCCTCGTAATCGAGGTCGAGGCTCTCTTCCGGAATGCGCATCTCGTCGCGAGCCAGTAGGTAGCTGTCGCCGAGGCCTGGTACATCACCGGATCGACGTCCCAGTTGGCCGGCATGGCGGCACCGCGTGCTGCTCGAGCTTTCTGCATGTGCCCGAGATAGCCGGAGCCGTCGAGGAACTGGTAGGTGCGGGGCAGGGGGCTGGCCATCTCAAGATCGGCGACGCGCCGAGCGTTAGGGACCTGCCCCGCCTCGAGGTCCTCGCTCAGTGCGCGAAGTGGCTTCTCGACGTCCACCCAGTTCTCGAGCGCGTCCTGCAAGGTCGTCGCGATGTCGGATGCGGGTGCAGCCCAGGTCAGGGTGCTGTCGAGGACGACGAGGACGCCGTCGCGTCCACCGTCGGCAATACTGCCCAGTTTCATGAAGGGGCCTTTCGTCGGAAGAAGTGGAGGCGGTTCTGATTCAAATTCACCGTCGGCCTGGCGTCTCTCCTATTGTCCGTTTATCGGACACAAAATAGCCATATGACCGCATGTCACCGCTGTTTACCTATCCAAACAGGATCCTTTACGGAAAGAACAGTTCATTATCCGAACAGGAGAACCAAGGGCAGCGACGAAAAACCCCGTGCCCACCGACGAGAATCGGTGGGCACGGGGTCAAGAACTCGGCAGCCCTGCTACCGGATGCGCCGCGTGGCGTCAGCGCGCGAAGTCACGCGCGAATCCGTCCCAGACGTGGTCATAGCTCTCCTGCAGCGACGGCAACGCCAAGGCTGCGCTAGTGGGAATGATCGGCAGGCGGGTCTCGAACATGAACGTAAGCGTGTTCTCGATCTTCCGAGGCGCCAACGGTGCCGTGCTCGCGAGCGCGTAAGTGTTGTAGTCAGGCCCATGGGACGCGAAGCAGTTGTGCAGGCTGGCACCACCCGGGAAGAACCCCTCGGCCTTCGCGTCGTACACACCGTGGATCAGAGCCACGAATTCACTCATCACGTTTCGGTGGAACCACGGCGGCCGGAAGGTATTCTCGGCCACCAACCACCGCTCAGGGAAGATCGCGAGATCCACATTGGCCGTACCCGGAATGGTACTGGGCGAGGTGAGAACAGTATTGATGGACGGATCGGGATGATCGAACGTGATCGTCCCGAGCGCCATGAACTTACGCAAGTCGTACTTGTACGGAGCGAAATTGCCGTGCCAACCGACAACATCGAGCGGCGAGTGATCGTACTCGGCGACAAAGAGATTGCCCATGTACTTGTTGAAGACCTGAACCTCCTCGTCACGATCCTCGAACGCGGCCGCAGGGTAGAGGAAGTCACGGTGGTTGGCGAGGCCGTTCGCCCCGATCGGCCCGAGCTCGGGGAGAGTGAACATCTGGCCGTAATTCTCGAGGATGTATCCACGTGCGGACCCATCGGGAAGCGCAACCTTGAACCGGATTCCACGAGGAATGACCACGATCTCTTCCGGGGCGACCTCAAGGATGCCGAGCTCGCTGAAAATCCGGAGCCGCCCTTGCTGCGGCACGATGAGCAGTTCACCGTCACTGTTGACGAAGTACTCACGGTCCATGGACTTCGACGCTGCGTACATGTGAATGGCCACGCCGTCCATTGCGCGGACATCGCCGTTACCACCGATAGTGAACAGCGACTCGAGGAACGTCTTGGGAGTGGCAGGGAACTCGAAGGGATCCCACCGCAGACGATTCGGTGACGGCGCGGCGTTCGGAATCGGGCTCGCGGCAAGAGTCCCGGCATCGACCCGACGGAACTGGGAGTGGTTCGCCGACGGCTTGATGCGATACACCCAGGTCCGGCGGTTGGTGGCACGCGGAGCGGTGAAGGCGGTGCCGCTGAGCTGCTCCGCATAGAGGCCCAGCGGTGCACGCTGAGGACTGTTGCGCCCTGCCGGCAGCGCGCCGGCGATCGCTTCGGTCACATGCTGATTTCCGAAACCGGACAGATACACGAGTTCGGTCGGGCCGCCTGCCGACACGGTATCAGTCTCGGGCGTGGCAACACTGGTCATTGATTCTCCGTTCGATGTGCACGACGTGCTGTGGTCAGCGAGAAAAGCTCGATGAAGCCAACCGAGGAAGTCGGATGCCAGGATGCCTCGAGTCACCTTTCAATAGGCTTTCAGTCCGATGATGCGGCGGACCAGCATCATTCGCCCGAGCACCGCCGACACTCTTTCCGATATTCGGACGGTATTCCTCAGTGCTCTCCCGAGTTTCCTCACAAGACCCCAATGTGGGAGAAAGATGCCTGGATAAGCCCTTGACACACCATATAGCCCAGTCCACTATTCGGACTATGACAACAGATGAAGTTGGCGGTTCACTCAACCGCGGGGTCGCGATCCTCAAGGTTCTGGCGAGTGCCGGACAAGGAGGGCTCGCGCTTACGCAAGTGGCACAGCGCTGCGGCGTACCCCATTCATCGGCCCACCGCGTCCTGAGCCAACTCCGCGCCGCCGGCCTCGTTCATCAAAACGCCGACAGCGGAACGTATGCCCTCGGCCCCCTGACCTTCGAACTGGGTATCGCCGCCGCCGGACAGTTCGACATCCGAGGCGTAGCCGCCAGGCCATGACGAGCCTCGCCAACAAACTCGGAGACACCGCCTACCTGTTCCTGCGTAGCGGATCGGAAGCCGTCTGTCTCGATCGGCTCAGCGGCCCCTCCCCGATCCGGGTGGTCAGTCTCCGCATCGGCAGCCGCCGACCTCTCGGACTCGGTAGCGGTGGACTCGCAATCCTCACCGGCCTTGCCGAAGACGAACGCGAAAATGTCCTTCGCGACGTCTCGACCACACTGTCGTCGGAGTGGAGCATCGAGGAACCGGAACTACGCCGAATGGTGGCCGACGGCGAACGAAACGGTTACGTCTTTATCCAGGATCAGATCACCGTAGGAGTGTCCTCGGTGGGCACCTGGATCGTCGATACCTTCGGCGAGACCGTTGGCGCGGTGAGCATCGCGGCACCGGGCAGCCGATTGCCACGCTCCCGCGTGGCGGAAGTGGCAGAAGCCGTAACGCAGGCCGCTCGTCAGATCGAAAGAAACCTGTTTACCAGTGCAGTTGTCAGTCCGAGTTAAGTACAAGCCGATTCTTGAACTGAAATCTGTTTGAAACGGTGTCCGTGTCAGACTTTCTCACCATACCGCCTGTGACTCGGAGCACACTCCCTGTGCCGAGCGGCGGTGTCACCGACTCAATACGCACCCCGCCATAACGCTCTCAACGAACGATGAAGCTCATCATGACTCTGACTTCGGGTGGCTCGCCCGCTGCCACAGACCCGCCGCGGATCGACGCGTTGACCACCGCCGCCCGTCTGGAACGACTACCTGTCGGCTCCTGGCATCGGAAGCTGACCGCCCTGGTCGGCATCGGCGCCTTCTACGAATTCTTCGAGGTGTTCCTCGGAGGCGTGCTTGCCGCCGTACTCGCTCCCCTGTGGGACCTGAGCACCTTCGAGAAGGCGAGCCTGATCGGTTCGGTCTTTCTCGGCATGTTCATCGGCGCCATGACCCTCGGACGTGTCGCCGACCGAGTCGGCCGCAAGAAGATGTTCCTGATCAACCTCGCCATCTACCTCGCGTTCTCCCTACTGGCCGCCTGCTCCCCGAACGTGTGGTTCCTCATCGTCTGCCGTCTCGCCGCCGGGATCGGTGCCGGCGCCGAAGCCGCCCTGATCCCCACCTACCTCGGTGAGTTTATTCCCCGACACCGCCGCGGCCGCTACATCGGTTACGCGTTCACCCTCGCATTCGCTGCCTACCCTTTGGTCGCTCTCGCCGGGCCCCGCTCGCCCGCACCCACTTCCTCATCGACGGCTGGCGCTGGCTGCTCGTCCTCGGCGCCAGCGGCATCCTCGTGCTGCTGTGGATGCGCCGTAACCTGCCCGAATCACCCGCTGGCTCGTCTCCGTCGGCCGCACCGCCGATGCCGACGCCGAACTACGCAGGATCGAGGACGACGTGAGGCGCCGCACCGGCGCGGAACTGCCGGCTCCCGACTACGCCGCTCTGCCCCCGCAGGTCGACGAGCACTCCAAGGCGAAGGTCTCCGACCTGTTCCGCGGCAGCACCCGCAATGCCATGATTGCAGTGGGATCACTGTGGACCATCGGCGTACTTGCCTACTACGGCTTCAGCTCCCTAGCCCCAGTCCTGCTGGTGGACAAGGGATACGACATCACCAAATCGTTGTTCTACACTGCCGCGATGGCCGTCGGATATCCTCTTGGTGCCCTGACCGCCGCAATCGTCGCCGAGAAACTCGAACGCCGTACCCTGGCAGTGAGCACCGCCCTGGCCACCGCTGCCGCCGGCCTTGTCTTCGGCTACGGAACCGGAGACGCGATCATCATGGCCGCCGGTTTCGCCACCGGGTTCGCCTCCAATGTCCACTCAAGCTGCACGAACATGTACGCCTCCGAGGTGTTCCCCACCCGGCTGCGGTCGACAGCCATCGGCCTGTGCTACGGATCAGGACGGCTGTTCGCGCTCCTGATGCCGTTCCTCGGATTGACGATTCTGGATGCCTTCGGAGGCTCCACCGTGCTACTGCTGTCTGCAGTCCTGTTCGTCATCACCGCCGCCTCGTATGGATATTCGGCCCCAAGACCACCGGCCGATCCCTCGAAGACATCGCCGAGCACATCCCCAGCGAACGTTGAGTTCCTCGTCTGTGAGCCACGTGTACACGTGGCTCACAGACGTCAGTTCGTCTTATCGTGGCGGTCCCGTGCGCCGAAACGCGAAAACACCACCCTCACCCACTCCCTGCGGTAAGGGCGGCGTCCGCCATACTCGCCTCACCTCGCTCCGACGAAACCTGGCTGCGGACTCGGCGCCGCCGGACGTGATCCGCACTCGCGGCCGAGTCTGGGTGGCCACCAACCCGACCATGCGCTGCTGCTCGAATCCGCAGGCGGCGGACTGCGCGTCACCCAGGACGGGCCGTGGCTCGCGGCCATGACACCGGAACAACTCGCCGCCACCAGCACCGAACGGCAAGCACTCGCCGCGCTGCGCTGGGACGAACGTTTCGGCGATCGCGACACCTCGATGGTGATCCTCATCCACGACGCCGATCCCGACGCGATCCGCACGACGCTGCAGTGGGCGCTGCTCACCGACGCCGAACTCTCCGAGCCGCACCTGTGGGCGAATTGGCCCGACCCGTTCGGCAACCATCACGAAGACCCTTGTGAACCCACCGCTCAGGTCGAACAGGAAACCTCACTGCTCGAAGGAGAACGACGATGAAACCCGGCATCCACCCCGACTATCACCCCGTGGTGTTCCAGGACGCCACCACCGGAACCTCCTTCCTGACTCGCTCCACCGCCCGCTCCGACCGCACCATCGACTGGCCGGACGGCAACACCTACCCGCTGATCGTCGCGGACGTCACCAACGCCTCGCACCCTTACTGGACCGGCACCGCCCGCCTACTCGACACGGCCGGCCGCGTAGAGAAATTCGAACGCAAATACGGCCGACGTCGCCCCTGACCCCCCTCGAAAGGACTCCGGTCATGGCAGTACCCAAACGACGTACCTCCCGCGCCAACACCCACTCCCGGCGCGCACAATGGACAGCAACTCCCCCCACCCTCGTCCCGATCACACTCTCGGGCACCACCTACCGAGTTCCACGCCGCCTGATCAAAGCGGTACACGCCGGCCTGATCGATCCCCGCGAACTCTGAACCGACCTCGGCCGCACCCGGTGCACACTCTCTGCGCCGGGTGCGGCCGCTCGCCCCGAGCGGCACACACCCATTCGAAGCGCCGAGGCCCAAGGGCCGAGGTTCGTCTCGACCGAGCTCAACCCTTTGCCTTCACGAAGTTCCGTTCGGCTGCAGCCGAGCTGCATACTTCGCGAGAGGCGATTGAGTGCACCCGGTCTTTCTGCTCATCGGTATCGACCGGCGAGATCTCGACCGAGACGCGTGTCCGCAAACGTGCGAGCACGTCGGTGGCGCTGGGCCCATTGGTGGGTCGATGTAGACCCGAAGACAATCCCGCCAACTACCGCGGCGCCGATCGATGTCATCTCGAACTCAGGCCAGCATGGGCACCTACCGATCTACTCATACACCCCGTACCGGAACAGACAGGCACCCGCTCTTCGCTATTCCCCACGAGATCAGCGGACAGATCCCAGACCTCCACCCTCGGGCACACGGACTTCTTCCATTGGTTCGGGGTGGTTGTCGAATTCGAGAATGAGCGCCCGCCACGCGGTGGCGTGCATGTCGTACATACAGGCGATGTTGTCCAACGTCCGGACGGATTGTTCGAGATCGAGCACGCCACGCGAATGCGGCTGGTCAGCCCCCGCGCTTCCACCCCGAGCACCATTGACGATGAACCATTCGTCGGGCCACGCGGCTCGCACGGTAGGTAAGCACCGTGTCGACCCCGCGTCGTGAAGCCCTATCCGTTCGTCCTCGCTCCTCCACCATCGGTGCTGTCTCTCAATCCGATGTCGGTCAGGACACTATGTCCCGGGTGGCAGGCGTTCTCGTCGCCGGCCGCTGTACGACCCGACGATTCAGGCGTCCTCCCAGACCAGGTTGTGCAGGCGCATCGCTTCGATCAGATCGGGGTCGTGCTCCTCGACGGGGCCGTAGTCGAGCACCGTGAGGTTCTTGCTGACCGGTCCGTCACCGGGACGCTCGTACAGCGCCCAGAGCACCAACGTCACCGTGCCGGGACTCGAACTCGATGCCGGCCACCGGCTCACCACCGGGATCGGAAAGAGTGTTGACCCACTGCGAGATCGCCTGGGTCAGGGCACGCGGGCGACCGTCGCGGATCGCCGCGGTGTCGAGATCGAGCAGACCGAGCCGGATCGCGTGGGGCCGGAACAGGGCTCGCAAGGTGGCCACCGACTCGGGGTCGCCGGGCACGACGAACCATCCGGTGATCGTGCCGCTGCCGGTAACACGCGACGACATCCACGACCGCGGGACACGACCCGGCGCGATGGTGGGGAACTCGCCCTCGTCGTCGTCGACGATCTCGTCGAGCGCGGCGCTGAGCTCGTCGCTCTTACGGGCGTAGGCGAGGACCTCGAGATAGCAGGACAGGTGGGTCGCGCCGACGTACAGGGTTCGCCACACCCCCGCCGGATCACCCCCGGCGGCCGGTGAAGCGCCCGTCGGTGGCGAACTCCCACGGTGTCCACTCCACGAGGTCGGTGGGTAGCCCACCCGGTAGGCGGCCACACCGTCGACGTGGACGCAGCGGACATCACCGCGCGAGGTGGAGATCAGCGTTCGGTCCGGTGCGCTCATCCGACCGCCGCGAACTGCCGGGCCGCGGCGAGGACCTTCGGGCCGACGTCGGACAGCTCGCCTTCGCGCAGCAGCAGCGCCGGCGGTCGGTCGTCGAGAATCGGGTTCAGGCCCTGGAACCAGGTTTGGGCCACGGCGGGGGTGTCGCGTTCGGCGATCAGCCGGGCGGCGCGGTAGGCGATGCGCAGGCGTTCGACGTCGGTGTCGTTGTTGATGGTGCGGGTGCCTTCGGCCCACTGGCGGACCGCGCGGGTTTCCTTGACCTTGCCAGGTAGGCGACGAGCTTGGCGCCGAGCAGGTCGCGCAGTGCGGTGACCAGCTGTGATTGGGTCATGCGGGCGGCGTCGTTGTAGGCGGCGAGGTCGGGGCGTGGGTGTGCGGTTGTCATAGCAATCCACCTCCTGATCACAGGGTAACTCACAGTCTTGATGCCGTTGAGGTTCCCACCTTGAGCGACGGCGTGGGACTGCGCCGGGGTGGACGGCTCCGAACAGGTCCGGCGTTCGGCCGCCTGCACCTACGCCTACCGGCGTGCCCGCCAGCACAACCAGAGCACCGACTGACCCGCTGCGTGGCCCGAAGATGTGCTGTGAGCTGTGCAGATGACACGTCCCCGCGCGCCGTGGGTGCGGGGACATCCCGGCTGCGGTACCGGCGGGTCGGTCCGGCACGACCGGCCGCGACCGGTGCGGAATCTGGGTACGGGGCTACAGCCAGCCGGGGCCGTCCTCATCCCACGGATTCGGGCTCTCCGGCGGCCAGGCGAGTCGATCGACCGCCGCCCGACATCTCACCTGATGTAAGGCCTGTATTTGTCTCAGTAGCGCGTCGGCGGCCGTGGTGTCGGTACCGTCGGTAACAATCGCCGGCATGGACACCGCTACCGACGAGGACCGTTGGGTTGTGCCGACCGCTGGTGGGGCACAGCCTTGCCGATCCGAGGACTCGGCCCGGCTCCCCGCGAGCGGGTGTCCGCCGACGCCGCCGCCCGGGCAGCGAGGACCTACGACGACGCAACAGAGTTCGTCGCCTCGGCGCTGGACAATCCCGATTCCGATCCGGACCTCGTTACGCACGGGCGCGCCGCCCTCACCGGAGCACCGAATGTGCTCGGACACGCGGTGATCGCGACCCTGGTGGGCGCCACCAGCGACTTCCCGGCCACCGGTGACCTGCTGGATCTGTGGGTCACCCGATTCGGGGTCGCCGGGGCAGCGCAACTGGTCGCATCGATGACACAACTCGGGGTGGCACGGTCGACCCCCTCCGATGGCCGACCGGCCTACGAGGGACCCCCGGCCATCGGCGCTGTCGCCCCCGACCTGATCCAAGGCCCCATCGTGACGACGCGCTGTCGCGGTGGGCAAGTCGAAGGATTCCGGCCGTGGAATCCCCATATCCGCTTGCGGCGTCTGGTCGCCGCCCTGCCGGACGACGACTACACCGCCCTGGTGGAAGCATTCGCGCAACTGCGGGGCCGCTCCCGGGCGGTCGACGCCATGATCGTCTACCTGCTCCCATCCCGGCAGGAGTGGGTCGACGCCGCCATCGCGGCGATCCCCCGCGTAATCATTGGGGCGATCTCGACGGCTACCGGCAGGCGCTGTTCGGATCGATCACCACGATGGACCAACTCGACGCGCTCATCGACGCATCGATCGACGCCGGCCACGACCGCGGGCATCTGATCTGGATGATCGGCACCGGCAAAGCGGTCCTGCCAGTCTGGTCTGTCATCTGGGCCGGCGTGCGCGCCGCTGCTCGCCGAGATCGCCGACGGCAACGTCTCGGCCGCCAACCGCTACAAAATCTACGACTATCTGTCCCACATGCCCACCGACGAGGCGTTCGCTCTGCTGCTCGATCGCCTCGGCCGCAAGAACGTCGAACGCTCGGTGCTCGCCGCCGCGGACCGCTTCCCCCGCCGGGCGCTGCGCCTGTTCACCGAACGCGGACTCCAGCGCCTGCGCGACGACCATGTGCGCACCCACCCCGAACTGTCCCCCGAAACCTCCGACACCGTAGTCCCTGCGGACGTCCCGGCCGGCCGGGTGCCGGCGCTGTTGGCCTCGCCCCCGTGGGTGGCTATCGCCGACCGAAACCGGTCACCGTCTCGGTCGAGTCCTCCCCACTCCGGTGCGCACGCGCTGGCGCGCCGGGGAACGACAGCGGTGGACGCAGACTGCGCCCCGCTATCCCATCGGTCCCGGCTCGGGCTGGCGGGCACATATCGAGGCCGCTCTGCGGCATCCGCGAGGTCTGAGGGTCGAGACCTTTTCGCAGGCCCCGGTCGAGATGATCCGGCCCTATCTCCACGGCGCGCAGCCCGGTTTCGTGTGGCGCGCTTTGCCCGACCTGCAACGGATCCTGGGCCGGTTCGACACCGAGGCGATCGGCTACGTGCTCGCGGCGGTGCGCTCCAAACCGGTCGGCCACATCGAGGCCTTGTTGCCGGTCGAAGGCGGCGAGATCGCCGCGCTCATGGCCACCTGGTGCACCCGCCGCACCACCCGTGCTGCGGCTCAGCAGTGCTGGAGCGGCACGCCCCCACCGCAGCGCACGATCTGATTCCCGCCGCGGTCGGTACCCCCCGGACCGCCG
>LATQ01000165.1 GCA_001017865.1 Rhodococcus sp. IITR03 | reverse complement strand
GCCGCGCCGACGTCTGCCATCACCGATCGGCACGGATGGGTGCAGGCGCGGGCCACGGCGTGGTCACCGTCCGCTTCGAGACACGCAGCACGGGTCCGGGACCAGCGCGGACGCTCGACGAGAACGATCCCGACCTCGGCGTCGCCGACCCGCTCGCGAGCCTGAACTGAAACATGTTCCGGCGCCCTCATGGTCTTCTTACTACCGCCGGGTACTCTTGCGGGCGATCCGCTGCCGGATGACCGAGCACGACGAACACATCGTGCACGACCGAACGAGAAGGACGAGAAGTTGAAGCTTCGCAAGATCACCGTCGCCACCGTGGCGCTCGCCGCCGCCCTCACGATGTCCGCCTGCAGCTCGGACGACGGCGGTAGCTCCTCCGAGACGACCGCGAAGACCAGCACGACCACGACCGCCGCGGCTCCGGCCGTCGACTACCCGCCGGTGCCCACCGTCGAGGAGCTCAACGCCGACCTCGCGCGCGCCTTCGACCTGAGCGTCCCGGCCGCCGAGAAGACCGACCTGGTCCAGGGCGCCGAGGAGGATCCGGAGCTGATCAACATGGTCGCCCAGGCGGCCAACGACGCCGGCGTGCAGGTCAACGTCGTCGACGTGACCGACAACGAGAACGGCACGATCACAGCCGGTGTCGAGATGGCGCTCGCGGGCAGCGACCAGCCGTCCTTCGGAACGGTCGACTTCGTCGCCGAGGACGACACCTGGAAGGTGTCGAAGGACTACGCGTGCTCCATCGTCATCAACATGGCGCAGCTGCAGTCCCCGGCCTGCGCATGATGTAGTACTCGTCCCGAACGAACCGACGGCCGGCCGGATCATCCGCGCCGGCCGTCGGCGTTCGTCCATCTTCCGGACTACCGATCCGGGGTGTTCCAGCCCACGCGGTCGACCTGCGACTGCGACAGGCGTGTTCCGCCGTCCGGCTCGACGTAGGTCTGATCGCCCCGCACCGTCAGTTCTCCGCCGACGGGCAGGGGGAGCGACGCGTCGATCGTCATCGATCCCTCACCGGCCATCGTGTACTGCTCGATGTCGAGACGGCCCTGCCCGTTCGGCAGCACCCAGGTGGACTCGCGCGGTGTCTGTTCGACCCTCACGTCGACCGTGATGCGGTCGTCCTCCCGCTCGACGAGCGTCGCCGTCCCGACCTGGTCGAGGGTGATGCCCGCGCTCATCACCTGCTGGTGGATCTCCCACACCGCGCCCACCCCGACGGCTTCGTCCGGGAACGAGACGATGCGATAGACGGCCTGGTAGAAGGCCTGCTCGATAGCCGACCGTGCGATGTTCGCAGCATCGGGAGCGGGCTCGAGGCGCAGCGCACTGATCGCGCCGGTCGGCCCGATCGTCAGTCCGGCTCCGGAACCCTCGGCATCGGACAGTGCCGACCCGAGCGTCTCGTCCGGCGATGTCGCCGATCCGACGGTGATGTCGACCACGGTGCTCGGGTCCTCGTCGGAGACTGCCCGCTCGCGACCGTCGCCGAGAGCGGAAGGGTCAGCTCGGGAGTGGAGAAGTCCTGCTGCGGGTCGTCGCCGACGCGCTGGAAGACCTCGGATCGGGTGGTGAGGACGACGCTCTGCTGCACCCCCGCCTCGGGTGCGAGCCGCACCACCGATCGGGGTTCGGCACCGGGGTCGAGCACCGTCGTGGTCACCGCCGACACCGGCACCGTCACCTCCGTCGATGTCGCCGCCGTGACGGCGGGCGCGCCGTCCGAAGGACCACCGCAACCGGCGACGAGAGCGGAGAGGGACAGCACAGCCGCGAGGCACACGGCCCCGAGCGGGGGAATCTGGACAGCGCAGGCACGCCACCCAGGGTAGCCACGACGGGAGGGGGAACCGCCGCGGTCGTCCGGTAGGGGATGATGAGCGGTGACGACGAAGCTTCCCGACCCGACCGCGACGCGGAGACGCCGGTTCCCGGTCGTGCCGACGAGCCGGCGCCGCCCCCCTCCGTCGGCCGGCGCATGCTGCGGCCGCTGCTGCTCGTGGCGCTCGTCGTCTTCGTCGCGGATCTGGTGACGAAGGTGCTCGCCGTCCACTACATCGACCCAGCCGACCCGATCTCGATCGTCGGCGACACGGTCACCCTGACACTCGTCCGCAATCCCGGTGCCGCGTTCTCCATGGCCACGGGCATGACCTGGCTGCTCACGCTGGTCGCGATCGCCGTCGTCGTCGGCGTCGTGAAGATCGGCCGGACCCTGAGATCGAGGTGGTGGCGCTCGGCCTCGCCCTCGTCCTCGGGGGAGCGCTCGGCAATCTCACCGACCGTCTGTTCCGCTCGCCCGGACCGCTGCAGGGCCACGTCGTCGACTTCGTGTCGGTCGGATGGTGGCCGGTGTTCAACGTCGCCGACTCGGCCATCGTGTGCGGAGCGATCCTGCTCGTGGCCCTGACCATCTTCGGCGTCGAACCCGACGGTGGTGCCTCGCGGGGCCCGGGCGCAGCGCCGGATGCGGACGAAACGAGAAAGGAATCACACCAGTGAGGGAAACCCGCGCGATGCCCGTACCCGACGGGCTCGACGGGATGCGTGTCGATGCAGGCCTCGCGCGCCTGCTCGGTCTGTCCCGGACCGTGGTCGCCACGCTCACCGAGGAGGGCGCCGTCGTGGTCGACGCGCGGCGGTGGGCAAGTCCGACCGACTGTCCGCCGGCTCCTGGCTCGAGGTGGAACTGCCCGAGCGCCCCGCCCCCTGACCATCGAGGCCCAGCCCGTGGAGGGCATGGAGATCCTCTACGCCGACGACGACATCGTCGCGGTCGACAAGCCCGTGGGTGTCGCCGCCCACGCGAGCGTCGGCTGGACCGGACCGACCGTGATCGGCGGCCTCGCCGCCGCCGGCTACCGGATCTCCACGTCCGGCGCCCACGAACGCCAGGGCATCGTGCACCGGCTCGACGTGGGCACCTCCGGCGTCATGGTGGTCGCGACGTCCGAACGCGCCTACACCGTCCTCAAGCGCGCCTTCAAGGAACGCACGGTCGACAAGCGGTACCACGCGCTCGTCCAGGGGCATCCCGACCCGAGCAGCGGCACCATCGACGCACCGATCGGCCGCCACCGCAGCAGCGACTGGAAGTTCACGGTCACCGCCGACGGCAAGCCCAGCGTGACGCACTACGACACGATCGAGGCGTTCCAGGCCGCGAGCCTGCTCGACATCCACCTCGAGACCGGTCGCACCCATCAGATCCGGGTGCACTTCTCGGCACTGCGTCACCCCTGCTGCGGCGACCTCACCTACGGAGCCGACCCACGTCTCGCGGCGCGTCTCGGCCTCGAACGGCAGTGGCTGCACGCGTGCACCCTGGGGTTCTCGCACCCGACGCGCGGGCACTGGGTCGAGATCACCAGCAAGTACCCTCCGGATCTCGAACACGCGCTCGCCGTGTTGCGCAACGCCTGACCGATGGGACGTGTCCTGCCCTGGGCGGCGGTCGTCGTTCTCGTCGTCGCCGTGCTCGTCGCCGGGTGGACCTCACCGCCGCGGACGGCCCCCGTGGGGAGCGACACCCTCGGCCCCGACAACGGGGAAGTGGTCGCCGACTATCTGGCACGGGCCGCGGACAGCCTGACCGAGGCCGAAGCGGACGGAGACCTCGAGCACTGGGGACTGGTGTCGTTCACCGACGCCGTCGGCATCGACCGGGTCGTCGAACTCACCGACGAGGTGCGCGTGGCGCAGGTGCTCCTCCGTGTGCCGATCGACCGCGTCCAGACACCACTGGTGCCGGTCGCGGTGCCGGAGAACCCGGAGGCGGTGCGTCGTGCCCCTTCGGTCGCCGCGGGCCGGCTGAGCCTGGTGGAGTTCGGGACCGAACGCGCGCGCGGGT
>LATQ01000397.1 GCA_001017865.1 Rhodococcus sp. IITR03 | reverse complement strand
GACGCCGCCCGCGCGCGGCGGACCGCGCTCGTCATCTCCGCCGCCGAATCCGTCGGAGCGCTGCAAGCGGTCTTCGACCTCACCGTCGCGTGGGCGTTCGACCGCTATGCCTTCGGTCGCCCGCTCGCGTCCTATCAGGAACTCAAGCACCGGTTCGCCGACATGAAGACCTGGCTCGAGGCGAGTCATGCCATCGCCGACCGGGCGGCCGGAGCGGTCGCGACATCGAGCCCCGATGCGGACGAACTCCTCTGCGCCGCAAAGGCCTACATAGGCAGTACGGCAGCGAGCTGGTACAGGACTGCATCCAGATCCACGGCGGGATCGGCGTGACCTACGAACACGATCTGCACCTCTATGCGCGACGCGCGGCCGCGAACCGCTCCGGCTTCGGCACCCCGGCCGAACATCGTGCCCGTCTCGCCGACATCGTCGAACTCCGGGAGGCATCCTGATGACCCTCGACACCTCGGACAGGGCCGACGTGACCGAGACGCTCGACGAGTTCCGGGCGCGGGCACGGGCGTGGATCGACGCCAACCTGGAACGCTCCGACTCCGCGGCCTACATCGGGGTGCTCCGCCCCGAAGCGTCCGACGAGGAGGAACTGGCCCTCGTCCGGCGCGAGCGCGACATCCAGCGGGCGATGTTCGACGCGGGCTTCGCCGGCATCTGCTTTCCCCGCGAGTACGGCGGGCAGGGGCTGCCGCGCGCCTATCAGCAGGTGTTCGACGAGGAACTCGCCGGCTACGAATATCCGTCCCGCCTGCAGGTACCCACCTTCGTGCCGTGCGCCGCGGTGCTGCTCGAATTCGGGACCGAGGAACAGAAGCGCCGCCACATCCCCGCCATCCTGAAGGGCGAGGAACTGTGGATGCAGATGCTCTCCGAACCCAGCGGCGGATCCGACGTGGCCGCCGCCGTCACCACCGCGGTCCGCGACGGTGAGGACTGGATCCTCAACGGATCGAAGATCTGGACCACCGGTGCATGGTGGTCGGATTGGGCGCTGTGCCTGGCCCGCACCAACTGGGACGTCCCGAAGAACCGGGGTCTGACCGTCTTCATGGTGCCGCTGAAACAACCGTCGGTCGAGGTGCATCGCATCGAGATGCTCAGCGGCTCGAAGGAGTTCTGCCAGGAATTCCTGACCGACGTGCGTGTCCCCGACAGTGACCGGCTCGGCGAGGTCGACGACGGCTGGACCGTGGGCACCCGCTGGATGTTCCACGAACGCATGTACCGGAACTCGCCGTATACGACGATCCCGGCGGGGTCTCGCGCGGCGCCTCGCGGATGCCCGAGCTGTTCGCCGTGGCCCGCGACGCCGGCCGGCTCGACGACCCGCTCGCCCGCGACCTGCTCGGGGA
This sequence comes from Rhodococcus sp. IITR03, assembly GCA_001017865.1. Next base: position 2,506 of record LATQ01000397.1, on the reverse strand, counting down.
GGCGCGGATGCTCGAACTGGTCAAGCAGTCCCTCGAACAGCGGGTGTCCACGGGCGTGGCCACGCGGACCATGTCGGACCAGGCCGCGAGCATCGCCCGCCTGATGTCCGGTGTCGTGGAGAGCCGGCTCGTCACCATCGGCTACGAGTTCACCGATGCCAACGGTGCCGCCTGGGACGAGGCCGACGGAGCGGTCGCGCAACGTGGCGTCGACCATCTGATGCGGCAGGTGTGGTGCATCGCGGGCGGGACGACGGAGATGGCGCGCAACGCCATCAGCGAACGCGTGCTCGGCATGCCGCGTGAGCGCAGCCACGACCCGAACATCCCGTTCCGGGACGTGCCACGGAGCCGCCCCGCCACGTGACGGGGCGCGGGAGGGTCGTGGGCCGGGTGAGGCGGCGGCTCACGCCTTGCCGATACCGCCGGCGATCCCCCGACGATCTGCTCGACCCAGGGCGGAGCCCAGGCGCGCGAGCGCGCGCACCTGGTCGTCGTCGAGGCCGTCGAACACGAGCCTGCGCACCGCCTCGACGTGGCTCGGTGCCGCCTCGACGACGGTGTCGTAACCGGCATCGGTGAGCACGGCGTACGAACCGCGACTGCCCGGAACCGGTTCGCGTCGAACCAGCCGCGCTTCTCGAGGCGCGTGACGACGTGCGAGAGCCGCGACAGCGACGCGTTGGCCTCGGCGGCGAGGGCGTTGAGACGCAGTCGGCGCTCGGGGTTCTCGGAGAGCAGTGCGAGGACGAAGTACTCGAAGTGCGTCATGTCGGAGTCGCGTTGCATCTGGGTGTCGAGCGCGGCCGGCAGTCGCGTGACGACGGAGACGAGCGCCCGCCAGGCGTTCTGCTGCGTCGGATCGAGCCACCGCGGGTCCTCGTTGCTCATGCCTGCTCCTCGCTCGTTCGGTCTCGCTGTCGCACCCGGCCGGGGAATGAACATGGCCGCGCGACGGGTTCTCCTCTATGATACTTGAAGCTTCAACTTGAGGGGATGTCATGACCATCGATTCCGCGACCACGCCCGCCCTGTACCTCAGTCACGGCGCCCCGCCGCTCGTCGACAGCGAACTGTGGGTGTCACAGCTGCAGCGCTGGGCAGCCGACCTGCCGCGACCCACAGCGATCCTCGTGGTCTCGGCGCACTGGGAATCCGCTCCGCTGACCATCGGTTCGACGACCACCGGCACCCCGCTCGTGTACGACTTCGGGGGATTCCCGCGCCGTTTCTACGAGGTGACCTACACCAGCCCCGGCGCGCCCGAACTGGCCCGGCAGGTCGCGGCACTGATGCCCGACGACGAACCGGTCGTGCAGCAACCCCACCGCGGACTCGACCACGGTGCCTACGTGCCGCTGACCGTCATGTACCCGGACGCCGACATCCCGGTGCTGCAGATCTCCTTACCCACACTGGATCCGGAACGCCTGCTGCACCTGGGCGCACGACTGCGGCCGCTGCGCGAGCAGGGTGTGCTCATCATCGGCTCCGGATTCACCACGCACGGTCTGCCCTTCCTGCGCGACCCGCGCCCCGAGGCGCCCGCACCGGCTGGTCCGCGGAGTTCGACCACTGGACCGCCGAGCAGCTCGCGCGCGGCGACGTCGACGCGCTGCTCGACTTCCGGCACCGCGCACCGGGCATGCCCTACGCGCATCCGACGGTCGAGCACTTCGCCCCACTGTTCGTCACCCTCGGTGCCTCCGACGCTCCCGGCCGCGGCATCGACCAGGTCGTCGACGGCTTCTGGATGGGCCTGGCCAAGCGCTCGTTCCAGGTCGCCTGACGGCGGCTGCAGAGCCGGACGAGGTCCCTGGATGATGGGGCCCATGTCCGGCGAGCCCACCACCATTCCCGCAGCCACCACCGACTCCTCGGGTGGCGGCCGTTCCGATTCGACGACCACCCGCGAGCAGTTCCGCCAGCTGGCCGCCGAGCACCGCGTGGTCCCGGTGACCCGCAAGGTGCTCGCGGACGCGGAGACCCCGCTGTCGGCCTACCGCAAGCTCGCGGCCGACCGCCCCGGGACCTTCCTGCTCGAGTCGGCGGAGAACGGCCGGTCGTGGTCGCGGTGGTCGTTCATCGGCGCCGGGAGCCGCGCGCTCGACCGTCGTCGACGCGACGCCGCCTGGTACGGCAACGTCCCGGCCGGCGCGCCCACGGGTGGCAACCCGTCGACGTCCTCGGGGAGACCCTCCAGTTGCTCCACACCGATCGCATCCACGGACTGCCGCCCCTCACCAGCGGCATGGTCGGTTATCTCGGCTACGACGTCGTCCGTCATCTCGAGAAGCTGCCGACGCTCGCCGAGGACGATCTGCAGATCCCCGAGATGGTGATGCTGCTGGCCACCGACCTCGCGGCCGTCGACCACCACGAGGGCATGATCTGGCTCATCGCCAACGCCGTGAACTGGGACGGCTCCGGACGAGCGCGTCGACGAGGCCTACGACGACGCCGTCGCCCGCCTCGACCGGATGGACCGCGCGCTCGCCGCGCCCCG
>LATQ01000431.1 GCA_001017865.1 Rhodococcus sp. IITR03 | reverse complement strand
CCCGGAGTCGGCGTTCATCGCCTCGATGACCGCCGCGTCTGGTAGGCCGTCGCCTCGAGCGCCGCCCGCGCGAGGTGGCCTTTCTCGACGAAGCGCGTCAGGCCGGCGATGACGCCGCGGGCGTCGGGTCGCCAGCGCGGCGCGAACAATCCCGAGAAGGCCGGCACGAAATAGGCCCCGCCGTTGTCGGGGACGCTCGCGGCGAGCGCTTCGATCTCGTCGGCGGACCGGATCAGCCCGAGATTGTCGCGCAGCCACTGCACGAGCGAACCGGTCACCGCCACCGAACCTTCGAGGGCGTAGACCGCGGGGGCGTCACCGATGCGATAACAGACGGTGGTGATCAGGCCGTGCTCGCTGTGCACCGGGGTCGTGCCGGTGTTGAGCAGCAGGAAGTTGCCGGTGCCGTAGGTGTTCTTCGCCTCGCCGGGGGACAAGCAGCCCTGGCCGAAGGTCGCGGCCTGCTGGTCGCCGAGGATGCCGGCGATCGGGACCCCGGCGAGCGGTCCACGTTCGCGGGCGTGCCCGTACACCTCCGACGAACTGCGGATCTCCGGCAGCATCGACTCCGGGATGCCGAGTTCGGCACAGATCGCCGGATCCCACTGCTGCGTCCCGAGATTCATCAGCAGCGTCCGGGAGGCGTTGGTCACATCGGTGATGTGCAGTCCGGGCGGCTGGCCCTCCTCGCCGACACCACCGGTGAGATTCCACAGGATCCAGCTGTCGATGGTGCCGAACGCGAGGTCGCCGGCCTCGGCGCGCTCTCGGGCACCGTCGACGTTGTCGAGGATCCACCGCACCTTCGGTCCGGCGAAATAGGTCGACAGCGGTAGTCCGGTGATCTCGCGGTAGCGGTCGGGCCCGGCGTCGCCGGCAAGCTCCTCGACGAGCCTGTCGGTGCGGGTGTCCTGCCAGACGATCGCGTTGTACACCGGTTTTCCGGTGGTGCGGTCCCACACCACCGTGGTCTCGCGCTGGTTCGTCAGGCCGATCGCCGCGATGTCGTTGCGCCGCAGATCCGCCTTGGCGAGTGCCGCGGCGCCCACCTCACGGGTGTTGAGCCACAGCTCTTCCGGGTCGTGTTCGACCCATCCCGACCGCGGGAAGAACTGGCGATGTTCCTTCTGCGCGAGCGAGACGATGCGCCCGTCGTGGTCGAAGATGATGCACCGGCTGGACGTGGTGCCCTGGTCGATCGCCGCGATGAACTGGTTCACAGGTGGTCCTCGGGTGAAGGGGACGGCTCGGTTCGGCAACGCTTCCGCTGCGCGCTGCGGGTCCGAAGCTACTAGCCTTGATCGGGATACGTCGGCGACTCACGGGAGCGGTGCGGTGACCAACCAATCGGGTGTGCAACTCCTCGGACCGCAACAGCGCGCCGACGCCTGGCGTCGTCTCGCCACCGAACAGTTCGACGTCGTCGTCATCGGCGGTGGTGTCGTCGGGGCGGGAGCAGCGCTCGACGCCGCGACCCTGCGGTCGCGCTCGTCGAGGCCCGCGACTTCGCGTCCGGCACGTCGAGCCGGTCGTCGAAGATGTTCCACGGTGGGCTGCGCTATCTCGAGCAGCTCGAATTCGGTCTGGTGCGGGAAGCCTTGCGCGAGCGCGAACTCGCGTTGACGACCCTGGCGCCACACCTGGTCAGGCCGTTGAAGTTCCTCTTCCCGCTCACCCATCGGGTGTGGGAGCGGCCCTACGTCGCGGCGGGGATCTTCCTCTACGACCGTCTCGGCGGCGCGAAGTCCGTTCCGGCGCAGAAGCACCTGACCCGGTCGGGTGCCCTGCGGATGGTTCCCGGTCTCAAGCGCAATTCGCTCGTCGGCGGAATCCGCTACTACGACACGGTCGTCGACGACGCCCGGCACACCATGACCGTCGCGCGGACGGCCGCGCACTACGGCGCGGTCGTGCGTACGTCCACGCAGGTCGTCGGTTTCCTGCGCGAGGCCGACCGCGTGTCGGGTGTGCGGGTGCGCGACAGCGAGGACGGTTCGGTCACCGAGGTGCGAGCGCACGCGGTGATCAACGCGACCGGTGTGTGGACCGACGAGATCCAGTCGTTGTCGCGGCAGCGCGGCCGATTCCGGGTCCGCGCCTCGAAGGGCGTGCACATCGTCGTGCCCCGCGACCGGATCGTCAGCGATTCGGCGATCATCCTGCGCACCGAGAAGTCGGTGCTGTTCGTCATCCCGTGGGGCAACCACTGGATCATCGGCACCACCGACACCGACTGGAATCTCGACCTGGCGCACCCGGCGGCGACGAAGGCCGACATCGACTACATCCTCGACCACGTCAACCGCGTGCTCGTCGTCCCGCTCACCCACGACGACATCGACGGTGTCTACGCCGGTCTGCGACCGTTGCTGGCGGGGGAGAGCGACGAGACGTCGAAGCTCTCGCGTGAGCACGCCGTCGCGCGGGTGGCGCCGGGGCTCGTGGCCATCGCGGGCGGCAAGTACACGACCTACCGCGTCATGGCCGAGGACGCCGTCGATCTCGCAGCCGAGGACATCCCGGCCCGGATCGCGTCGTCGATCACCGAGAAGGTGCCCCTCGTCGGGGCCGACGGGTACTTCGCGCTGGTCAACCAGACCATGCACCTCGCCGAGCAGTACGGCCTGCATCCCTACCGCGTCAAGCATCTGCTCGACCGCTACGGCTCCCTCGTCGAGGACGTGCTGAGTCTCGCGAAGGGCCGGCCCGAACTGCTCGAACCGCTGACCGATGCCCCGCAGTACCTGCAGGTCGAGGTGGTCTACGGTGCGGCTGCCGAGGGCGCTCTGCATCTCGAGGACCTGCTGGCGCGCCGGACCCGCATCTCGATCGAGTACCCGCACCGCGGTCTGCACTGCGCGGAGCAGACGGCTCGGCTGGTCGCTCCGGTCCTCGGCTGGGACGACGCGATGATCGACCGGGAGGTCGCGACGTACCGGGCGCGCGTCGAGGCCGAGATCGAGTCGCAGAACCGACCCGACGACGAATCGGCGGACGCACTGAGGGCGGCGGCCCCCGAGGCCCGGCCGGAGATCCTCGAGCCGGTGCCCATCACCTAGCCGCGGGCGGCGCCTGACGGGGCTCGGTGCGTGGGCACCGCTTCCACGGTGGTCAGTGCGTGAGCACGACCTTCACGACGACCACGATCGTCGCGATCAGAGCCACTCCCACCGCGGCTATCACGGTCCGGTGATTCGGTCTGCGGTTCTGCAACCGGCGCACGACGAACACGGTCGAGCCGATACGGATCAGCACGGCGACCTCGGCGAGGATGTGGGCCGTACGGGGTTCGAGCCAGCCGATCCAGGCCGTGGCGAGCACGAGACAGGGCAACACCGCCGACGACAGGATGGGAACGGAGTCGCGGAGTTCCTCGATGCGTTCGCTACGCGAGAGTTGTTCACCCGAACGAACGGATTGGGCGACCGACTCCGCAAAGACATGGGCGATGAACGTCGAGAGCGCAGTGCCGACCACGATCGCGATCCCGATGTACTCGGGGGACGTCGTGATGGGGACGAGCGCGGCCAGCACCAGGATGTTGCCGTAGACGTACGCACTGATACGGGAGGCCGCCGAACTCGGCGGCAGGGGACGGCGCCGTCGAGACAACAGGTACGAGGGCGTGGACACCTCGATAGCGTGACACAGAACACCCTCGGCGAGGCGCCGACCGGCAGGACGCGTCAGGATGAATCGGTGGTGGGGCGGTGGCGAGTCGTCACCTTCGGGCTGTAGTGCATCGGTGAATCGCGGCGGTCGAGGGGCGGCAGATTGCGCGCCGGTGTCTCGAGCAGGCCCGTATCGGCCGGGATCCGCCCGAACGCGCGGTCCCAGCGGCCCGCGCCGCGGGTGGTAGCGGTACCGCCACGGCACGCGTTCGTGCCCAGTCCCGATC
>LATQ01000428.1 GCA_001017865.1 Rhodococcus sp. IITR03 | reverse complement strand
GCGGTCTGGCGGCCGGGCGCACGCAGGACGGCGATCGGCCCTGTTCCGGCCGGTGCACCACAGCGGCACGGTGGGGACGAGCGCGCTGTCGGGGCAGTCCGTGCACTCGATGATCCAGCGCCGCGCCCGCCGCGCCGGGTTCAGCGACGACCTCGTCGCCACCCTCGGCGGGCACAGCCTGCGGCCGGTTCGTCACCCAGGCGGTGCGCGGCGGCGCGGACCACGCGACGATCATGACGCAGACCGGGCACGCGGACGAACGGATGGTCGCGCTGTACAGCCGCCACCACGCCGGTCTCGTCGGCAACGCGGTCACCCAGCTCGGCCTGTGACCGGATTCGGGTGGATCCGACCCCGCTCAGCGGGGCCGAACCCACCCGAATCGACGACGGAACCGGCCCAGGCTGTCGCCCGGCGCTCGTAGGCTGAGGCGCGACCGACACGCACGGACAGGAGATCGCGGTGGCACAGACGACAACGGACGCTCCGACCGTCGACGAGCTGCTCACCGAACTCGCCGCGCTCGACGACCCGAAGATCCGCGCGGTGAACGAGAAACACGGCGACGACCACGGCGTGAACCTCAGCGCCCTGCGCGCTGTCGCCAAGCGGGTGAAGACCCAGCACGAGCTCGCGCAGCAACTCTGGGCCACCGGCGACACCGCCGCCCGGCTGCTCGCGCTGCTGATCTGCCGCCCCAAGGCGTTCACCGTCGACGAGCTCGATGCGATGGTCCGCGAGACCGGCACCCCGAAGGTGCACGACTGGTTCGTCAACTACGTCGTGAAGAAGAACCCGCACGCCGAGGAGCTGCGCGGCCGGTGGATGACCGATCCCGATCCGGTCGTCGCGAGCGCGGGATGGGCGCTCACCGCCGAGCGCGTCGTCAAGAACGCCGACGGACTCGACCTGTCCGGCCTGCTCGACACCATCGACGCCAGATGCGCGACGCCCCCGAACGTCTGCAGTGGGCGATGAACACGTGCCTGGCGCAGATCGGCATCGAACACCCCGACCACCGCGCCCGCGCGCTCGACATCGGCGAACGCCTCGAGGTGCTGAAGGACTATCCGACGTCCCCGGCTGCACGTCGCCGTACGCGCCGGCCTGGATCGGCGAGATGGTGCGGCGGAAGAACGAGGCGAAGGCCACCCGGCCGTAGCTCACGCCACGTCGAGTGTGCGGTCCTGGCCCAGGCCATACGCATTCGAGTTCCCACGTCGGATCGTTCCGGTCGGTACCGGGAGTGGGCACCTCCCGAATGGGTACCGTTCCGAGCGAGGGTACGCGGCAGGCCGGGCCCCGCATGCGCTGTCGCGGGAAAGCCCTGGCCGAGGCCGGATATCACCGACGACGAGGAGAACGATGCAGCTCCCCACCAGCGACACCGACTTCGACACTCTCGACGCGTGGTGGCGGGCCGCGAACTATCTGTCCGTCGGGCAGATCTACCTCATGGACAACCCGCTGCTGCGCGAACCGCTGCGGCCCGAACACATCAAACCGCGGCTGCTCGGACACTGGGGCACCACACCGGGATTGAACTTCGTCTACGCACACCTCAACCGCGCCATCACCACCCGCGACCTGGACATGATGTACGTCATGGGTCCCGGTCACGGCGGTCCCGGACCGGTCGCCGCAGCGTGGCTCGAAGGCACCTACAGCGAGGTCTATCCGGCCGTCTCCCGCGACGAGGACGGCATGCGGCGCCTGTTCCGCCAGTTCTCGTTTCCCGGCGGCATTCCCAGCCACGTCGCCCCCGAGACCCCCGGTCGATCCACGAGGGCGGTGAACTGGGCTACTCCCTCGCGCACGCCTACGGTGCTGCCTTCGACAATCCCGACCTGATCGTCGCCGCGGTCGTCGGTGACGGCGAAGCCGAGACGGGACCGCTGGCCGCGAGCTGGCACTCGACGAAATTCGTCGACCCGCGCCGCGACGGCGCAGTGCTGCCGATCCTGCACCTCAACGGCTTCAAGATCGCCAACCCGACGGTGCTCGCCCGCATCGGCGAGGACGAACTGATCTCGCTGCTGCGCGGCTACGGGCACGAACCGATCGTCGTCGCCGGCGACGATCCCGCCGACATGCACCGGCGCTTCGCCGGCGCTCGACGCGGCGCTCGACCGGATCTCCGAGATCCAGCAGACCGCCCGCACCTCGGGAAACGCGACCCGCCCGGCCTGGCCGATGATCGTGCTGCCGGCGAAGGGGTGGACCGGCCCGGTCGAGGTCGACGACGCGCCGGTCGAGGGCACCTGGCGCGCGCACCAGGTGCCGATCGGCGATCCGCGCGGGAACGACGAGCACCTCCGCGCTCTCGAGGAGTGGCTGCAGAGCTATCGGCCGAAGGAGTTGTTCGACGACGACGGTGCCCCTGCTGCGGCACTGCGCGACCTCGCGCCACGTGGCACCCGGCGGATGAGCGCGAACCCCCACGCCAACGGGGGAGCGGTACTGCGCGATCTGATCCTGCCCGACTTCCGCGACTATGCCGTCGACGTTCCCGAACCGGCCACCGCCACCGGCGAAGCCACCCGCATCCTCGGCACCTTCCTGCGCGATGTCATGCGGAGCAACGCCACGAACTTCCGGGTGTTCGCGCCCGACGAGAACAACTCCAACCGCCTCGACGCGGTCCTCGACGCCACCGACCGCACCTGGAACGCGCGCATCGACCCGGGTGACGACCGGGTCGCCCCCGACGGACGAGTCATGGAGATCCTGTCCGAACACACCTGCCAGGCTGGCTCGAGGGCTACCTGCTCACCGGCCGGCACGGATTGTTCTCCAGCTACGAGGCTTTCGCACACCTGGTCGACTCGATGGTCAACCAGCACGCCAAATGGCTGCTCACCACGAACCGGATCCGCTGGCGCCGCCCCGTCCCGTCGCTGAACTACCTGCTCACCTCACACGTGTGGCGGCAGGACCACAACGGGTTCTCGCACCAGGACCCCGGATTCATCGACCACGTCGTCAACAAGAAACCCGAGGTCGTGCGCGTCTACCTGCCGCCGGACGCCAACACCCTGCTCTCGGTGGCCGATCACTGCCTGCGCACCCGCCAGTACATCAACGTGATCGTCGCCGGGAAGCAACCCGCCGTGCAATTCCTCGACATCGACGACGCGATGACCCACTGCCGCAAGGGCATCGGCATCTGGCAGTGGGCCTCGACCGACCGCGACGCCGAACCGGATGTGGTGCTCGCCTGCGCCGGCGACATCCCCACGATGGAAACCCTCGCGGCCGTCGACATCCTGCACCGCCGCTTCCCCGACCTGCGGATCCGGGTGGTCAACGTTGTCGACCTCATGCGGCTGCAGGACGACCGGGCGCACCCGCACGGGTTGCCTGATGCGCACTTCGACGCGTTGTTCACCACCGACAAGCCGGTGGTCTTCGCCTACCACGGTTATCCGTGGCTGATCCACCGTCTCGTCTACCGGCGCACCAACCACGAGAACTTCCACGTGCACGGCTACATCGAGGAGGGCACGACCACCACACCCTTCGACATGTGCGTGCTCAACCGTATCGACCGCTACCACCTCGCGCTCGACGTCCTCGACCGCGTCGAGCGGATCCGGCCCATCGCCGGGCACGCCCGCGAGGAACTCGAGAACATCCTCGCCGAGCACACCCGCTACGTGCGCACCCACGGCGAGGACATGCCGGTGATCACCGACTGGCACTGGCAGGCGTCGGAACCGACTGAGGATCATACCGATCCGCGGCGGACCAGTCGTCCGGCGGTGAAGGCGTCGACGTCGACCTCGTCGAGGGAGGTCACCACCAGATCGGCGCCCGCGTCCTCGAGATCGGCGGAGTCGTCGAAACGGGCGACACCGAGCGCCCGCATGCCGCCGGCCTCGCCGCCCGGATCCCGCTGATCGCGTCCTCGACCACCACGCA
>LATQ01000427.1 GCA_001017865.1 Rhodococcus sp. IITR03 | reverse complement strand
CGCCCGACCGAGGTGGTCGCGCAGGAAGGTTCCGCCGCCCGCGCCCCAGGAACCGGCCACTCCCGAACCCGAGCCCGAACCCGCCCGCGCGACAGGCGGTCCCGACGCGGCCCAGATGCGGGGTGTGTGGTCGGAGGTCCGTGCGAAGGTCCGCGAACGCAGCCGCACCGTCGAGGTGATGCTCTCGGGCGCCACCGTGCGGTCGGTCGACGGCACCCGGGTCGTGCTCGTGCACGACTCCGCTCCGCTCGCGAAGCGACTCGCCGACGCGCGCAATGCCACGGTCATCGCCGATGCGCTGAAGGCGGTCTTCGGTGGAGAGTTCGAGGTCACCTGCGTCCACGGCTCCGCTGCTGCGGAGGCACCTGTCAGAACCCCGGCGCCCGAGAAGAATTCGCGCCCGGCGGGTCAACCGCGTTTCTCCCGGCCGAGCCAGGCGAAGAATGCCACGCCGCCCGCACCCGTCGAAGCCCCCGCTGCGCCGCAGCGACCGGCAGCCGCACCGTCGGCTGCCCCGACGTTCACACGCCCGTCCGCGGAGAGCGTCGACGACATCCCGCCGCCCGAGGCTCCCGATCTTCCCGACGATCCGGCCCCGGCTACGACGCCCCGCCGCCCGACCCGTCGCAGATGACGGAGGCGGACGTCGAGGAGATGTTCGCCGAGGCCGCCACGCCCGGCGACCCGTCGACGCGCCGCGATCCGGAGGAAGTCGCGATCGAGCTGCTCAAGGACGTGCTGGGAGCGAAACCGCTCGACGAGAAGTAGTCCCGGGCCCCTGGTGTTGCCGACGAGCGATGTCAGCTCTGCGCGGTGTCTCCGTCGGCGCGGTCCGTCGTGAGTTCGTCCCAGGTCGCATCGACCGCGTCGGCGAGTTCGCTGTCGGTAGGCACGAGTTCGCGGATGGGTTCGGGCAGGGTGTCGTAGGTGTAGTTCGCAACCGCCAAGGGAGCGGTCGTGCCCGCGAGCGAATAGCGCACGACGTTGTCGTTGCGCCCCGCGCACAGCAGGATCCCGATGGTCGGTGCGTGCCGATCCGCGACTCGCAGGTTTGCGTCCACCCAGGAGACGTAGAAACCGAGTTTGCCGGCGTATTCGGGCTCGAACCGGCCGATCTTGAGCTCGACCACCACGAAGCGCGACTGAATCCAGTTGAAGAAGAGCAGGTCGATGTAGAAGTCGTCGTGGTCGACGGTGAAGTGGTACTGGCGGCCGACGAACGCGAACCCGTGCCCCAGTTCGAGGAGTACCTGTTCGAGGCGTGTCATCAGTGCCGCTTCGAGTTCTCGTTCCGCGGCCCGCTCGTCGAGATCGAGGAAATCGAAGATGTACGGGTCGCGGACGAGTTGCTGTGCGAGGTCGGAGTCCTGTGGAGGAAGTTGGTCCGGAAAATTCGACGGCGCGGCACCTACACGGCGATGTAACTGCCCGGCGATCTGATGGGTCAGAACGTGACGCGACCACCCGTGTTCTGCTGCGCGCGCGGCGTACCAGTCGCGAAGCTCTCGGTTGTCGAGCTTGTCCAGAAGTACCGTCACATGTCCCCATGGCAATTGTGCAACAGGCTGTTGCACTATTTCCTGGGGCCAGGCGTCCGCGAAGGACCGCATGTAGAAGAGATTGCGGCGTGAGAGACCGCGCATGTGTGGAAACTCGGAGCGCAGGTCCCTGGCCAGTTGGTCGACGACCTTCGATCCCCAGCCGTGTACACGTTGACGCTCGAGAAGGGAGTGCCCGAGCGTCCAATACAGGATCAGCAGTTCGGTATTCGCGGCGCGTGTAGCCCGTAGACGCGCTCGACGAACCTGTGCTTCGAGTTCGTCCAGGAATTGCGGATAGTCCTCGGGAAGCCCGACGGTCTTTTCGGTCACGGCCACATGGTGCCCTCGGGATACGACAGAAATACGAATGCCGCCCTCGTCATGGCCGGCAATCGAAGGGTGCCGTCGCATCGCGGTCACCCGGCGGTTCGTATCTGCTGCCGACGGGTATCGCCTCATCATGAACCTGCACGAACTCCTGCGCGCCGTCGAATCCTTCGACGCTGTGGATCGGCCCGCCGAGCGCATCGCGCAGCGCATACGGCGAGTCCTCGACGGCTCCGTCGTCGACGACCTGCTCCGAGGTTCCTGGCTCGGACATCCCGTCCATCCGCTCCTCGTCACCGTCCCGATCGGTCGTGGGTGTCCGCGGCGGCGTTGGACGCGCTGCCCGGGCAGCGCACCGCGTCCCGGCGACTCGTCGCGTTGGGACTGGGCGCGGCCGTCCCGACGATCGTCACCGGATACACCGACTTCTCCACCCTGGAGGATGCCCCTCAGCGCAGGTCGGCGCGGTGCACGCCGTGTCCAACGCGATCGGGGTGATCTGCATGGCGACGTCCTATCGCGCGCGACGTGCCCGTCACGACCGGGCGGGAACGATATGGACTTTGATCGGTCTCGGCGCCGTCGGTGTCGGTGGTGCCTCGGTGGCCATCTCTCCTACGCCCAGGGTGGCGGAGTGTATCGGTGGCAGCGACCGTCCGAGAGTGTCGATCTTGCAGCCGAACTCGAGGACATCGGCGCGAGGAGCTGAGCGTTCGTCCCCGAGGTTCACAACCCACAGATGAGGCTCACAACCCTGATGGTCGACCACCGGGGTTGTGAGCCTCGTTTCTCGGTTGTGGACCTCCGTCTATCCGCGGACGGCGGTCAGCGCGATCTCGAGCGGTGCCCCACCGGGCAGGGTGTGGACGCCGACGGCGGTGCGGGCCGGTAGCGCGTCCACACCGAGTTCGCGTTCGATCACGTCCGACGCGCCGTCCGCGACCACCGACAGATCGACGAAACCGGGCGCGCTCGCGACGTAGACGACCATCTCGACCGGCCGGAACGACGTGCCCTCCGGCAGCGTCGCGCGAATCGCCGCCAGCGCGTTGCCCACCGCGACGACCGCGGCGGCCCGGGCCTGTTCGACGGTGGCCTCCGCACCGACCCGTCCGGTGAAGATCAGTTCGCCGTCTCGACGCGGTGTCATGCCCGCTGTGCGGACGGTGTCGCCGGCCAGCACGGCCGGGACGTACCGACCCTGCGGACGCGGTGCAACAGCAGCTGCAGGATCAGAGGGCACCCAGAGCCACCCCCTCCTGTCGTGGATCGCTGCCGCCGGAGAGCACTCCGCGGTCGTCGATCGAGATCACCTGCGCGCTGCCCTCGGCACCCAGCGGTTCGAGGACTTCCACCTGGTGGCCGAGTTCGCGCAGTTCGTCGCACACGCCGTCGGCGACGTCGCCTTCGATCCGCAACGCGGTCGGTTCGCCGAGCACATCGGCGTCCGATCCCGGGAAGACGGTGAAGCGCGGCGCCGAGACCGCTTCCTGGGGGTCGAGACCGTGGTCGAGCAGGTGCGACAGCAGCTGCATGTTCCACTGCACCTGCCCGTCGCCGCCGGGTGTGTTGCCCACATGCCGCAGCTCGCCCGCCGAATCGGTGACGATCCACGCGTTGAGCGTGTGCAGGGGCTTGCGGCGCGGCGCCACCTCGTTCGGATGGCCGTCGATCAGGTAGCACCGCGACCGAGCCGGTTGTTGAGCACGATGCCCGTCCCGGGCACCGTGAGCTTCGCCCCGAAGGTGAACGCCAGCGAATGGATGAACGACACCGCCCGCCCCTCGACGTCCACGGCGACGAACGACGTCGTGTCCCCGGCGGAGACGGTGAACGCCTCGGCCGGTGCACGCCCGTCGATCCGTGCGCGACCCGCTGCGATGTTCGCGGGATCGAGCACCCGTGCGACCCCGTCGTTGTCCGACGAGCACCAGCGGAGCCTGTCTTCGAAGGCGACGGTGGCCGCGCGGGCCATGCGGTCGATCGACGCCGCACCGAGCACGGGGTGGGTCCCGAGCGCGTCGTCGCACAGGGCGGCCTGGTGCAGCACCATCCATCCCGGTGTGGGGAGCG
>LATQ01000426.1 GCA_001017865.1 Rhodococcus sp. IITR03 | reverse complement strand
TGTTCGACGCTCCCACGGTCGCCGTCGCTGCCGCCGCCGTCGCACGCACCGCCGGTTCCGGTGGCCGACCCGACCTCGTCGCCGTCGACCGACCCGACCGCATCCCGCTGTCGCTCCAGCAGCAGCGCATGTGGTTCTTCAACCGCTTCGATCCCGGCTCGGCCGCCTTCAACATCCCGATGGTGCTGCGCCTGAGCGGCGACCTCGACGTGCCTGCGCTGCAGGCCGCGCTGCTCGACGTCCTCGACCGTCACGAAGCGCTGCGCACCGTCTTCCCCGACAGCGACACCGGTCCGTCCCAGATGATCGTGCCCGCCGGCGAGGCCGCCTCCGATCTCGGACCGCAGGACGTCGCGGCCGACGAGATCACCGGTGTCCTCACCGATTTCGCGTCGCGCGGTTTCGACCTCACCGTCGACGTGTGCTCGCCGGCTGTTCCGTCTCGCCGACGACGAGCACGTCCTCGCCGTCGTCGCCCACCACATCGCCAGTGACGGCGGGTCGCAGGCACCGCTGTCGCGCGGCGTCACCGCCTATCTCGCGCGTCGCGAAGGTGCCGAGCCCGGCTGGTCGCCGCTGCGCGTGCAGTACGCCGACTACGCGCTCTGGCAGCAGAAACTGCTCGGCAGCGAGGACGACCCGCAGTCGCTGCTCGCCCGCCAGCTCGCGTACTGGACCGACACCCTCGCAGACCTGCCCGACCTGGTGGAACTGCCCACCGACCGGCCGCGTCCGCCCGTGCAGTCGTCGCAAGGCGCGACCGTCCCCATCGCTCTCGACGCCGAGCTCGCCGACCGCGTCGAACAGTTCATCCGCGAACGCGGCATCACGCTCTTCATGCTCGCCCACGCGGCCGTCGCGGTGCTGCTGGCCCGCTGGTCGGGGAGCAGCGACATCCCGATCGGCACCCAGATCGCCGGTCGCGGCGAGGAAGCCCTCGACGACCTCGTCGGCATGTTCGGCAACACCCTCGTCCTGCGCACCCGCATCGACGCCGGCGCCACCTTCGACGAGATCCTCGACCAGGTGCGCGACGTCGACCTCGCGGCCTTCTCGCACCCTGACGTGCCGGTTGAGCGTCTCGTCGAACTGCTCGACCCGGTTCGCTCCACGGCCTACTCGGCGCTGTTCCAGACCCTGCTCGTGGTGCACAACTTCACGCGCTCGGAGATCGACCTGCCCGGGCTGCGGTTGAGCACCGTCGAGCCCGGCGCGACCGGCGCCAAGCTCGACCTCGAGATCCACCTCGGGGAGACCTTCGACGCGACGGACGGCGCCTCGGCATCGACGGCTCGATCACCTACGCCACCGACCTGTTCACCGAACGCACCATCGCGCAGGCCGTGCAGCGTCTCGTCGCGCTCGTCGACGCCGCGGTGAGTGCGCCGGAGGTCGCGGTCGGCGACACCGACCTGCGCGGCGACGACGAGATCCGTCTGCTGTCCGACATCAATGCGACCGATGCGGGGGCCGTCGACGAGACCCTGCTCGCCCGCTTCGACGAGCAGGTCGCCCGCACCCCGGACGCGCCGGCACTGATCTTCGAGGACACGACCCTGACGTACGCGCAGTTCGCGTCGCGGGTGAGCCGTCTCGCGCGGCACCTCGCCGGACTCGGAGTGGGCCCCGAGAGCCTCGTCGGCGTGTACACCGGCCGGTCGATCGAGATGATGGTCGCGATCTACGCGATCCTGCAGGCCGGGGGAGCGTACGTTCCGCTCGACCCCGAACATCCCGCCGACCGTACCGAGTACGTGCTCGACCTCGCGCGGCCCGTCGTCGTGCTCACCACCGCAGCCGATCGGGGTTCGTTGCCCGCCGCGGCACCGATGCTGGAGATCGACGCGCCGTCGAACGTCTCCGACGCGCCGCTCACCGACGCCGACCGCGTCGCACCGCTGCGACCCGACAACACCGCCTACGTCATCTTCACGTCCGGCTCCACCGGACGTCCGAAGGGTGTTGCGGTGAGCCATCGTTCGGCCGCGAACCAGATCGCGTGGATGCGCGAGCGATACGACCTCGGCGCCGGCGACGCCGCGTTCCACAAGACACCGATCACGTTCGACGCGTCGGTGTGGGAGCTGTTCTACCCCTTGCAGGTCGGGGCACGCCTCGTCGTCGCAGTTCCGGGTGGACACCGCGACCCCGCCTATCTGGCACGCGTGTCGCGTGAGGAGCGCGTGAGCATCCTCGAGTTCGTCCCGTCGATGCTCGCGGTGTTCCTCGCCGATCCGGCACTGCAGCTTCCCGAGTCGCTGCGCTACCTGTCCGTCGGTGGCGAAGCCCTGCCGGCCGATCTCGCTGCCGACTTCACCGCACGATCGACGGCGGCACTCGACAACACCTACGGACCCACCGAAACCACCGTCACCGCAACGGTTCTGCGGGTCGAGGCCGAGTATGCGGGCAGCGTCCCGATCGGCCGGCCGATCCGCAACACCACCGTGCAGGTGCTCGACGCGCGGCTGCGTCCGACGCCGGTCGGGGTGCCCGGTGAGCTCTACCTCGGGGGAGTGCAGGTCGCACGCGGCTACCACGCTCGCCCCGACCTCACCGCCGAACGGTTCGTCGCCGCACCCGACAGTGAACGTCTCTACCGCACCGGTGATCTCGTCCGGATCCTGCCGAGTGGGGAGCTGGACTTCCTGGGCCGCACCGACTTCCAGGTGAAGGTGCGCGGTCTGCGCATCGAACTCGGTGAGATCGAGAGTGCTCTGACTGCGCTGCCGGAGATCGCGCAGGCCGTGATGGTCGTGCACGACGGCGACCACGGTCAGCAACTCGTCGGCTACGTCGTTCCGTCCTCGGGCGCAAGTGTCGACGTCGAGGCGGCGCGTACGGCGGTCGGCCGGTCGCTGCCGCGCTACATGGTGCCCGACGTGCTCATGGTGCTCGACGCGTTGCCGCTCAACGCATCCGGCAAGCTCGACCGTCGCGCCCTACCCGAACCCGTCGCCGCCGTCCGCGAGTTCCGTCCTCCCGTCACCCCGACGGAACAGGCGGTCGCGGCCGCGATCGCCGAGGTGCTCGAGGTGGAGCGAGTCGGTCTCGACGACGACTTCTTCGCCCTCGGCGGCAACTCGCTCATCGCGACCCGTGTCATCGCCCGCATCGGTGCGGCCCTCGGCGCGGACATCCCGCTGCGCACGCTGTTCGAACACCCCACCGTCGACGCGCTCGCTGCCGCGGTGGCCGAGCAGGGTGGTCAGGCCGCACGACCTGCACTCGTCGCGGGGGAGCGACCCGAGCAGGTGCCGCTGTCGCTCGCGCAGCAGCGGATGTGGTTCCTCAACCGCTTCGATCCCGACTCGGCGGCCTACAACCTCCCGATGGCCATCCGCCTCTCGGGCTCGATCGAGGTCGACCTGCTGCGGATCGCGGTCACCCACGTCGTCGAGCGACACGAATCGCTGCGGACCGTCTACCCCGACACTCCCGACGGGCCGGTGCAGGTCGTGCTGCCCGCCGCCGACGCCGCCCCGGAGATCGAGGTCCACACCGTCACCGGTGGGGACGACGCCCTGCTCGCGGCGGTCGCTCCGTTCGCGACCGGCCGTTTCGACGTCACCACCGAGGTGCCATTGCGGATCGGGCTCTTCGAACTCGGCGCGGACGACTACGTCCTCGCGATGGTCGTCCACCACATCTCCGGCGACGGCTTCTCGATCGCCCCGATGGTGCGCGACCTGCTCGTCGCCTACACCTCGGCTCTCACCGGTTCGGAGCCCGAGTGGGCGCCGCTGCCGGTGCAGTATGCCGACTACGCGCTGTGGCAGCGTCGTGTGCTCGGGTCCGAGGACGATCCCGACTCGCTGGTGTCGCAGCAACTCGACTACTGGCGTGGTGCTCTCGCCGGGCTGCCGACCAGCTGTCGCTGCCGACAACCGCCGGCGACCGCCGTGCAGTCCTACGAGGGCGGGCGCGTCGGAGATCCGCATCGACGC
>LATQ01000465.1 GCA_001017865.1 Rhodococcus sp. IITR03 | reverse complement strand
CCGCAACCGCCCTGTCCGCGCTCGCGGCCCGCGACGCGGCGGCTCTGATCGTCGACGGCGCGGTGCCCGCCGGAATGTCCTGGCCGGCGGGACTGGTGGTGATCGAACTCGACCTGCCCGTCGGATTCGCGGCACTCAACCGGTTGCTCGCCGAGCGGTCGCTGATGCAGGAAGTGCACGTCATGCGCTATTCCGCGCACGTGCACTCGACGCTCGCCGGTCTGCTGCACCGCGGCGCGGGACTGAACCTGCTCGTCAAGGAGGTCTCGGCGCTCGCCCAGCATCCGGCGATCGCGCTCGACGCGCGTGGTCAAGCCGTCGCCTTCCACGGCGTGGATGCTGTTCGGGCGGAAGAGATCTCGGAGATCCTGCACAAGCAGCTGTCGACGGTGACGGCCGCGGAGCGTCACGCCCACCACGACACCCGCGTGCTGGAGGAGGTCGTCGGTGGCACACCCTGGACGTGCACGGCGAGCACCATTCGACTCGGCAAACGGTTCGAGGCTGGGTGGTCGTTCTCGCGTCGGGGACGTCTCCCGGACCGCACGAGCTGGCCCAGCACGCGGTCGTCACCGAACAGGCGACGGCGATCATCGGATCGGAGATGCTGCGGCAACGCAGCGTCGACGAGGCCGAGGAACGGGCCCGCGGCGATTTCGTGCAGGCGCTGGTGCACGGCAGTTTCACCAGCCAGCACGACATGCAGGCGCGCGCCGAGTACCACGACATCGACCTCACCTCGTCGTTCGCGGTCTTCGTCGCGCCCGGTTACGGGAGAACCCGGCCGGTCCGGGCGGCGACGAATCCGGTGGACTGTTGCGGTTGGCCCGGTACGCGGCCAGCGTCCTGCCCCACCCGTCGGTGCGCTCGTACGTCACGGTGATCGGCGACGTCCTGGTGGTGGTGCGGTCGCTCCGCTACCGCGACCCGCGCGATGTCGAACTCGAGATCGCCGAGTACGCCGACGCGGTGTCGCAGGACCTGTCCCGCCGGCGCGTGCGCCCGGTGCCCGTTCGCCCACGGCGCTCCGGCCGTCGGCGCGGACCAGATCCGGGAGAGCTACCGGCAGGCCCGCGTGGCGCTCGGCATCGGGCAGCGGCTCGGGATGTCGGGTTCGGTGGCCTACCGCGACCTGCGGGGTTACGGCGTGCTCGAGCTGGTCGCCGAGACCGATCGCAGCCGCAGGTTCGTCGGCGACGTCTTCGGGACGCTCAAGCCCGGCACCGACCTGTACGACACCCTGCTGGCCTATCTGGCGGCCGGCGGGAACGTCAACGCGGCGGCGCGCGAGTTGTCGGTGCACCGCAACACCATGCTGTCGAAGCTCGACCGGATCTCCCGCGCGATGGCGATGGACGTCCGGCTGCCGGAGAACCAGTTCACGGCCTGGCTCGCCGTCCGTCTCGAGCTTCTCGACCGGCTGCGTACCTCGGTCGAGAACGAGATCAACTACCGCTGAGGGCGGTCGACTCGGAGCCGGTCGTTGCGTGGTCCTCGGGGTCCGCCCCCAGGAACGACGCGGCGAACCCCGCGCACACGACCACGGCGCACACCGCGAAGAGCGGTCCCACCGTCCACGAACCGAACGCGACGGTCACCCACGCGGCCCCGACGGCCGAGCCGCCGAAACGGATCAGGTTGAACACCCCCAGCCCCGTCCCGCGCTCACCCGCCGGGGACCGCGTCGACGCCGCCGCCGCAGGTCTGCACGGCAGCGATGCCGGCACCGGTCATCGCCAGGACGGTCGCCACGAGCCACAGCCGCGGTTCGTCCGCCGAGAGGACGACGGCAAGCGCGATCTGACCGACGAGCAGCACCACCAGTCCCGCACGCAACATGCGCCGTCCGCCGACGCGATCGACGGTGCGGCCGACCACCGGCGCGAGGGCCGCCATGACCGCAGGCAACGCGAACAGGATCGCTCCGCCGTGGCCGTCGACGCACCCGTCGCGTGCAACCGCAGTGGGACCGCCAGCAGAGCCGCGCCCAGGCAGAACATCTGCGCGAAGGCGGCGGCCGCGCTCCGCGCGAACCTGCTCTCGACCAGCAACCGGACGTCGACGAACGGCACGTCCGCACGTAGGCAGTGGACGACGAAACCGACCAGTACGACGATCGAGACCGCCAGGGCGATCCCCGCGACGGACGTGGGAACGCCCGCTTGCCCGAACATGCTCAGTCCCAGCACGACTCCGGCGGAGCCGAGCGTCAGGGCGATCGCACCGGGCACGTCGAGGGTCATCCTGCGACCGGGGAAGATCGGGATCCAGCGCAGCGTTCCGGCGAGCCCGATCAGTGCAATCGGGATCATCGGGACGAATATCCATCGCCAACCCCAATGTCCCGCAACGAAACCGCCGAGGGTGGGGCCGATGGCCTGACCGAGTCCGTTGACGGTGGCCCATGCACTCACCGCGCGTGCGCGTCGGTGCGCGCCGAACAACCATGCGATCAATCCCATGACAGCGGGGGCGAATGCGGCGGCCGCGACTCCACCGAGAGCGCGCCAGGCCACGAGGATCTCGAGGGTCGGCGCCGTCGCCGCTCCGGCAGCACAGATCGCGGTGCCGAGCAGGGCGCCGCAGTAGACGCGACGCCGACCGTATCGGTCACCGATGTACCCTGCAAGGGGCATTGTCGCAGCAAAAGTGAGAAGGAACCCGACGGCCAGGAGTGCGCCGTCTTCGAGGCTTGCGTCGAAGTCGGAAAGTATCTGTGGTAGTGGGACATTGATGATGTTGTTGCTCAATGTCCCGACGAGGGTTCCGGCGAGCAGTGCGGACAGGGCCAGAGGAGTGCCTGTATCCGTCTCGGCTGCCGGCGCTGCCGGTGTATCGGTGCGAGTGGTCATCGAACTCTCCGGAACCTCGGGGAACTGCGCGGCACGGTTCGTGCCGTCGAACCACTTTCGCACTGCGCTACCGTCGGATGCATCGCCATCGCGGAGTGAAGGTGCACATCGGATCCGGGGGAACCGGTGCAGGGTGCACATTCGACGACGTCGTGAGGGCGGCGCGGGGCGCGCGACACATGTTCGTAGCAATATTTCACACCGGAGCGCTTCGTCGTCACGAAATCGCAAAAGTGGAACACAGTGCACAACTAGCGTGGCGGGCACTGTGCACCGTTCTCGTTGACCGAGCACGGGCCGTAGCGGAAAGTTCCCCCAATACATCGAGTTCCCATTCACCGTCCACGAACACAGCCCGACTCGTTCCACCCCCTGTCGAAGGAATCGCCTTGGACGTACAACTCACCGCCGCGCACTGGGTCTACCTGGCCGGCATCCTCGTCATCCTGGCCACCATGGCCCTGCGGAAGAACATCGTCGTTCCTGCAGTCGTCGCAACCTTCCTGACCGCACTGACGTTCTCCGGCAGCATCGTCACGGGACTGTCGGCCATCTTCAACGCGAGCCTCGTCGCGGCGAAGGAACTGTTCAACATCTTCCTCATCATCGCGATGGTCACGGCCATGCTCGGCGCGCTGCGCCAGCTCGGCGCCGACCGGATGATGGTCGCGCCGTTCCGGCGGGTCATGCGTGCGGGCACCAGCAGCTTCCTCGTCCTCGCCGCGGTCACCTACGTGATCTCCCTGTTCTTCTGGCCCACCCCGGCCGTGCCCCTCGTCGGCGCGGTGCTCATCCCCGTCGCGATCCGCGCGGGCATGTCCCCGCTGTCGGTGGGCATGGTCATCGCGATCTGCGGCCAGGGCATGGCACTGTCCTCGGATTACATCATCAAGGTGGCGCCCGGTATCTCCGCATCGGCGGCCGGCGTCGAGGCCGACGCCGTCGCGGACAAGGCCATGGTCCTGTCCTGATCGTCGGCGGCACGGCTCTGCTGATCACCTACCTCGTGCAGAAGCGGCACTGGCGCGCGCCGTCCCCCGACCTCCTCGTCGAGTGGGAGGCCGCAGCCGAGCGCGAGCATCGGCGACACCCCGTGGCGACGACTCCTCGG
>LATQ01000093.1 GCA_001017865.1 Rhodococcus sp. IITR03 | reverse complement strand
GCCGCCCGCCGACCGCGAGGCGACCGCCGCGATCCTCGGCTATCCGCAGCGGGCGATCGGCCGGCGGATGAGCCGGCCTCGTGTCGTTGCGGCAGGACATGACCGTGGAGCAGGCGATGGACGTCGTGCGTCGTCGGCTCGACGACGCGGAGACGGTGTACACGCTGCCGGTGGTGGACGACGGTCGTGTGCTCGTCGGAGTGGTCGGTCTGCGCGAGCTGATGAGTGCGGCGCCGGGAACAGCGCTCGCCGACATCATGAGCGAGCCCTACTGGGCGCGCGTGACCGACGACGCCGAGGAGTCCGCGCGCCGCTGCGCCGAACTCAAACTGCTGGCGTTGATCGTCGTCGACAGCGAGACCAGGTTGGTGGGCATCCTGACCGTCGACGACGCCCTGCGGATCCTCGAGGCCGCCGACAGCGAGGACCAGGCGCGCATCGGCGGTACCGAGCCGCTGCGCCGCCCCTATCTCGCGACACCCGTCGGGCAGTTGGTGCGCTCGCGGGTGGTGTGGTTGCTGGTCCTGGCCCTCGGCGCGACCCTCACGGTTCAGGTCCTCGAAGTGTTCGAGTCGACCCTCGATCAGGTGGTCACCCTGGCCCTGTTCGTGCCGCTGATCATCGGCACCGGGGGCAACACCGGAAACCAGGCCGCCACCACGGTCACCCGTGCATTGGCGCTCGACGACGTGACGCCACGCGACATCGGCGGGGTGATCGCCCGCGAGCTCCGAGTGGGTCTGTCCCTCGGTGTCCTGCTGGGCTCGGTCGCGTTCGTCCTGACGTCCCTGGTCTACGACTCGTCGGTGGGTGCGGTGATCGGGCTGACGCTGGTGAGCATCTGCACTCTCGCCGCCACGGTCGGTGGTGCGATGCCGTTGGTGGCCAAATCGATTCGCGCCGACCCCGCAGTCTTCTCCAATCCGTTCATCACGACCTTCGTGGACGCGACCGGCCTGGTGATCTACTTCCTCGTCGCGAAGGCCGTGCTCGGTATCTGAGCGCAACGGCGCAGTGGATCCGAGGACGGATCAGATCGCGACGAAGCGCACCGTACACCCCGGCCGCAGCAGCGCCGCAGGGGTCCGATCCGGTTGCCACAGCGGGGCATCGGAGGTTCCGATGAGCTGCCATCCTCCGGGCGACTTCCGTGGGTAGACGCCCGAGAATTCGCCCGCCAGTCCCACGGCGCCGGACGGGACGGAGGTGCGCGGCGAACTACGGCGCGGCACGTGCAATCGCGAATCCCCGCCGGTGAGATACGCGAAGCCGGGCGCGAACCCGCCGAAGGCGACCGTCCAGAGGGTTCCGGTGTGGGCGGCGATCACGCCGTCCGCACCGAGGCCCGTCAACTCGCCGACCTCCTCGAGATCGGCCCCGTCGTACCGGACTTCGAGCGTCACCTCCTCGACGTCGACCTCGTCCCCGGACGCCGGTGGGGTGGTGGTGACCCATTTGTGCACGACCTGCAGGCCGGTCTCCGACGGATCGAAGCACACCAGCAGTGTCCGCGCCGCCGGCACGAGATCGACGACGCCACGCGGCCGCTCGCGGTCGAGTGCCCGGAAGTGGGCGAGAACCTCGTCGAGGGAATCGAATTCGGCGAGCAGTGCGCTGTCTCCGGCACGAAGGATTCTCATCGGTGGACCTCGCGGTGTCGGGCGTTCACACGAACGCCCGGATGTCGATCTTCTCGGCGTCGAGGCGACGGCGCACGGCGACGGCCATCGCCGTGGCGTCGGGGGAGTCGCCGTGGATGCACACCGACTGCGCGTTCACGAGTACGTCGCTGCCGTCGACCGCGGTGACCACCCCCTCGGTGACCATGCGCAGGACCCGCTCGGCGACCTCGTCCGGATCGTGCAGTACCGCACCGGGTTCGCGCCGGGAGACGAGCGTGCCTCGGGGGTGTAGGCGCGGTCGGCGAACGCTCGGTGACCACCCTCAGCCCGGCCCGTTCGGCCTCCTCGAGGAAGACGGAGTCGGGTAGTCCGAGGACGGGCAGCGAGGCGTCGTAGGCGCGCACCGCATCCACGACCGCGCGGGCCTGTTCGCGGTGATGGGCGATCGCGTTGTACAGCGCGCCGTGGGGTTTGACGTAGCTCACCGACGAACCGGCCGCCCGGGCGAGACCGTCGAGCGCGCCGATCTGGTAGATGATCTCGGCGGTGAGATCCGCCGACGGCACCTCGATGAACCGGCGGCCGAAACCGCCGATGTCGTTGTAGCCGACCTGGGCGCCGATTCGTACCGCGCGCTTCGCTGCGCCGTGGCAGGTGCTCAGCAGTGTCGCCGGGTCGCCGGCGTGGAATCCGCACGCCACGTTGGCGCTGGTGACGATGTCGAGCATGGTCTCGTCGTCGCCGAGGCGCCACCGGCCGTAGCTCTCACCGAGGTCGCTGTTGAGGTCGATGCGGGTCACGACCCGAGTCTATGCCCGCTCAGAAGACCGTTCCGACGTCGCGGACGACGATGTCGTCGAGGGCGCGTTCGACGACCGCGGCGATCGTCATCGACGGGTTGCACGCGGCGGTGTTGCCCGGCATGAGGCGCGTCGAGCACGTACAGCCCGCGCTGGCCGAAGACCCGGCCCTCGAGATCGCACACCGTGCCCATGCTCGCGCCGCCGAGCGGGTGCCAGGTCGACGGGACGATCGAGTTGGTGTCGGTCAGGATGCTGCGTTCGCCGGCGATGCGGCGCACTGTGGGGTCGATGTGGCCCGTCTGCAACACCGAGTCCCCTTCGTGCGGCCAGCGCAGGACGGCGTCGTCGCGAGCGGCGTCGTAGACGAAGTGCCCGCGACCCTCACTGACGCCGTAGCCCACCAGTACGGTGCTGCGCATGTCGATCCCGTAGAAGCCGGGAATGGAGGCCTGGATGACGGTGTACGCGGAGTCAGGGTCGTCCCAGTTCTTGCTGCCGTAGACGACGGGACCGCCCTGCACCGCGCCGAACTCCTCCTCGAGGTTCGTCCAGAGGTAGATGCGGTCGGCGTTCGAACCCCAGCCCTGTCCGACGTCGTCGGGCAGGTCGGAGATCAGATCCTTCGCGGCGGCCTTCATCAGCAGCCGGGTGGTGTTCATGGTGCCCGCGGACAGCACCAGCGCGTCGGTGGTGAGGATCTTGTTCTCGACGACGGCACCGGAGGTGTCGATGTGATTCACGTGCACCGTCCACCGGCCGTCCTCGGCACGTTCGATGTCGGTGACCTCGTGCTGCGTCGCGACGGTGACCAGACCGGTGGCCTCGGCCTCCGCGATGTAGGTGACGTCGACGGAGTGCTTGCCGCCGTTGTTGACACCCATCGCGCCCGAACCGTCGGTGTAGGCCGGGGCCATCTCGCCGCGGAGTTCGGCGAGCGCGTAGTCCCAGTCGATCGGCATCGGGATCTTGTCGATCGGGAAACCCGCCTTCCGCGCACGGTCGGCGAAGATGCGCGAGGTCGCGTAGTTGGGGCTGGCGACGAGTTCGTCCGGTGCGACGGCGAGGCGCAGCATCTGCGCGACGCGCGGGTAGTGGACGCGGTCCATGCGTGCCCAGTCGAGTTCGTTCGGGAAGTGGGCGTTGAACACCGCTTCGTCGGGTTGCAGCGTCATGCCCTGGTAGACGAGCGACCCGCCGCCGACACCGGCGGCGCACAGGGCCGTCATGTTCTCTCCCACGCACGCCTCGACCAGACCGGTGTAGGGCTCGAAGGCGAGGTGGCGACCGAACACCTCGGGGTTCGACCGGTGCCACAGGAACCGCTTGTCGGGGTTGTCGACGCGGGGGAAGGTGTTCGCGTTCGGCCCGGTGGGCCACCGGATGCCGCGCTCGAGCATGTGCACGCGCACGCCGGCCTGGGCCAGGCGCAGGGCGGTCACACCACCGCCGAAACCGGTGCCGATGACGACCACCCGGTGTTCCTCGTGGGTGAGCGGCACGTTGTTCAGCGCGGGCGGGATGCCGGGCAGCCGCGGTGGGCACCGGCGGTGGCCGGTGACGGGCGAGTCCGGC
>LATQ01000412.1 GCA_001017865.1 Rhodococcus sp. IITR03 | reverse complement strand
CGCCGGGGGACGACGACTCCGCGCAGGCGCGGCCGAACGAGTCGGTGCCGCCCAGCCCGGTGAGCGCCTCACCGGCACCGACAATGACCTCGACGCCTCCCACGCCGTCGACGACTCCCTCCCCGGCCGCGCCCCCGCAGCCCGAGGCCGAACCGCTCGACCTCATGCAGTACGCGAAGGGATCGGTCGCGACGCGGGTCGCGCCGGTGGGAGTGATCGCGATTCTCGTCGTGGTCATCGCGGTGATCCTCCAGCGTCGATCGGGACGCTGACCCACGCCGGATCCACTCGAACGCTGCGGATCGGACCCGTCGAACGGGCCGGTTCGCAGCGTTCGTCGCTGTCAGCCCGCCTGTGCTGCGACGCGGCGACGCCCGACCGGATCGAGCTGCGCGCGGAGCCAGGCGTGCGCGGGATCCGCATCGCGCTCGGCGTGCCACACCGCGAATTCGCGCAGGGGCGGCAGCTGGAAGGTCGGTTCCAGGATGCGCAGGGACGCCGCCTCGGCGACGTGCCGGGCCATGCGCTCGGGCAGGAAGGTGATCATGCGGGTGTTCTCCAGGGCATACGGGAGAACCGCGAGGTTGCCGCTGGTTGCGCCGATCCGGGCCACCACTCCTGCACGCAGCAGCGCGCGGCCGAGGTTGGTGTCGTCGGAATACTGCGCGTAGGACAGCAGCGGGTAGCGGCCGAGCACTTCGCGTGTGAGCTTGGTGCCGGTGTACGGGTGGCCGGACCAGACCGCCCCGACGAATCTGTCGGTCAGCACGACCTGCCTCCGGCAGGTCTCGAACTCCGGGGATTCGAGGACGTATCCCGGCAGCACCGCGAGGTCGATCTCGAACCGGCGGAAGGCATCGAGACCGGCACCGTTGAACGGCAGCAGATCGAAACGGATATTGGCCGGGGTGCTCCCCCGCACCAGCATGCGCAGAAGGGTGATCTCCGCGTAGTCGCCGGTCATGATCGTGAAGGTGCGCGAATCCGTCGCGGGGTCGAAACCGGGTGCGGCCAGCACCGAACGCTCGAGGGTCCGCAGCACCTCGCGGAGCGGTTCGACGATCGCCTGCGCCCGCGCGGTGGGACGCAGTGTGCGGCCGCTCTTCACCAGAAGCGGATCGTCGAATTGCTTGCGCAACCGGGCGAGAGCCGTACTCGTGGCCGGCTGCGACATGTTCAGTCGCCGCGCCGCCCGCGTGACATTGCGTTCGGAGAGCAGGACATCGAGGACGACGAGCAGGTTGAGATCGACCCGTCGCAGATCCATGCGCCCCCCTGACATCGAAACCCGGCGGAACGGAAAATTCCGGCGGCATCGTAGCGCACGACCGTGATGTATACGCAAGGCCGAATACCAGCTATCGGACTTGGACGGCGATCTTGTGAGCGCAACGAAGTACTACCTACTCTGACCCACGTCCTGACGGCAGCGAACCGTGATTCGCCCTGGCCCGAATTTCGAAGGCGAAATTCTTTACTTGCCGAAGTCCAGTTTCGGCCGGCCGCCGACTCAGGCAGGTAGAGAGGTTCGGGGGCGAAACGTTGTGAGTCTCATGAAGAAATTCCGGCAGCACACGCCGGACAACTGGCGTCTGTGGCGCAGGATGACCGCGGTCGTCGCCGTCCCCCTCGTCGCCGCGACCCTGTACGGCTCGCTCCGCGTCTACGACCTCTACCAGGAGAACGACACCTACAGCGCCGCCGCCGAGAACGTCTCCATCCTGCCGACCCTCGCCGACTACGCCACCAGTGTCACCGGCGCCGCCGCAGCGACGATCCTGTCACTGCCCGTCGACAACGGTGCCCAGGTCGCCCGCGAATCCGCCGCGACGCTGCGCGACCACATCGACGCCAAGGATCTCGATCCGCAGATCGCGGCGATGATCAACCGCATGCTCGCCGAGGGCGAGAGCCTGCTCGACAGCGCGTCGTCGGGAACCCTGGCGCCGACCGTGGCCAGCGAGCGCGCCGAAGGATTCGTCAGCCGCGCCCAGGCTGCCTACCGCGCCATCACCACCACCACGGACGACCCCACCGTCCAGCGCGAGAGCGCGACACTTCTCGACCTGTGGGACACCCAGTGGTCCCTGCTCGACCAGGTCCTCGCATACTCCGCGCTGAGCGCCGGAACCGACGGTGCCCTGCTGATGTGGAACAACGCCCTCGGTGTCGAGTCCGCGCGGCTGGCCGTCCTCCGCGACACCTTCGTCGAGAACGAGGCCGCCGACGCCTCCCGGGTCGACGGTCTGATGACCCAGCTCGAGAACCGCCGCAGCATCACGGCCAACCTCGACAACGAAGCGGGCAACGTCGCCGCCCTGCGCGGGTCGATCTTCGAGAGCCTCATGATCTACCAGGAGGAGGTCGCCGGTTCCGCGACCCGAGCCGTGACCGCCCTCGACGACCTCGCGGCCGAAGCACGCACCGAAGCCCTCAAGAACGCCATCGGTGTCGCGATCATCCTCCTGCTCGCCCTCACCCTGGCGATCGTGATCGCGATGTCGCTCGTCCGGCCGTTGCGCCGACTGCGCGACGACACCCTGCGCACCGCCGAACAGGATCTGCCCGCCGCACTCGCTGCGATCAAGGACGGCGCCGAGATCGAATCCGTCACACTGGATCCGATCCGCGTCCACACCCGCGAGGAGATCGGCGAGGTGGCGCGCGCCGTCGACAGCATGAACGAAGGTGCCCTACGCCTGGCCGGCGAACAGGCCCAGCTACGCCGCCAGGTCAACGAGATGCTCGAAACGCTCGCCCGCCGCAACAAGACGCTCGTGGAACAGCAACTGGCGCTGATCGATTCGCTCGAACACGAAGAGCGCGACCCGACGCGCCTGCAGAACCTGTTCGCGCTCGACCACCTCGCCGCCCGCATGCGGCGCACGGGCGACTCGCTGCTCGTCCTCGCCGGTACCCGCCAGCGCCTCGGTCGCGTCCCCGACACACCGCTCGTCGACGTCCTGCGCGCATCCGTCTCGCAGGTCGAGAACTACCAGCGCGTGAACATCGGAAATGCGCCGGACGGCAATCTGGTCGGCAGCGCCGTCACCGACGTCGTCCACATGATCGCCGAGCTCCTCGACAACGCGCTGCGCGCCTCACCGCCCGAGAGCACCGTGGCGTTCGCGTTCTCCCGCGCCGTCGACGGCGGCCTCCTCCTCGAGATCGCCGACCGTGGAATCGGTATTCCCGCAGACGAACTCGCCGACATCAACATGCGGCTGGGTTCGGACGGCGAAGCCGGATCCGGTGCCGCACGGCGAATGGGTCTGTTCGTGGTCGCGCGCCTCGCCGATCGTCACGGCATCACGGTGCGTCTGCGTCCGACCTTCGACTCGTCCACCAACGCCGGCATCACCGCGAGCATCTACCTGCCGACCAGCCTGCTCAAGGGAACCGGCAGGAACCACGACGATCCGTACCGGATCGATCGGCCGCGCCGCCTGCCCGATCCCCCTTCGGAGTACGGCGAGCAGTTCCACGCCGACCCGGCATCCGGATCGCAGCCGGCGGTCGGAAGCCGTCACTCGGCACCCACCCCCGCTCTCGCGACGCCCGGGACGAGTCCGGGCATCCGACGCGGACAGCTGCACGAACGATGGGTCCCCCGCGGCGCGGGACAGTAGGCGACGCAGGCCGTGGGCGGGGCGGTCTGTCATCCTGACGGCATGACCGCTCCCCGCGTCGACGTCCACCAGCACGTCTGGCCGGCACCGCTCGTCGCGGCATTGCGGGCACGCACCCGTGCGCCGCGGCTCGTCGGATGGACGTTGTACCTCGACGGTGAGCCCCCGTACGAGGTGCGACCCGAGGATCATTCGATCGCCCGGCGGGCCGAGCTCGCGGCGCAGGACGGCATCGACCTGGCGCTGGTGTCGTTGTCGAGCCCGCTGGGGATCGAAACGCTTCCCGCGGCCGACGCCGCCGGCCTGCTCGACGCCTACCACGAGGGAGTGCTCGCGCTGCCGCACCGTTCGGGGCATGGGCGGCGGCGTCGATCGACGATCCCGATCCCGCGGCGCTGCGCGCGGTCGCTCGGGG
>LATQ01000096.1 GCA_001017865.1 Rhodococcus sp. IITR03 | reverse complement strand
ACCGCAGCTCGCCGGCCGGGCCGGTAGTTCCGAGGTCTCCACCCGGACCGCCATGCCCGGCCGTCGTGATGGAGCACGATCGGCTCGTCCCCGTCCTCGACCGTCACGGCGTCGATCGCGAACTCGACGATCGCCTCCGCGCACCGCGATCTCGGCGGCCTGCCCGGCCGCACCCCAGGTGCTGCGACCCCGCAGACCGGCCGCGTGGACCTGTCCCTTCCCGGCGTCGCGGACCGCGGCGAGACTGTCGTCCTCACCGAGCCGCCCGTAGGTGTAGCCGGTGGGCAGCATGATCATCGACGGCGCGAAACGGTGTCCGCCGGTGTGCGAGCACTCCCACACGTCCTGCCCGAACTCGGCGGTCAGAGCGGCCGCGATCGGGCGCCCCAGCACAGCGCAGCACCGGTCCCTCTTGCCGTGAGCGCACACCAGGCGATCGGGTCCTGCACGGCGGCGCCGAGACCGGGGGGCCGGACCTGCGACCACACGGGGGACGATGTCGAGCAGCTCGGCCGGCTCGGTGATCTCGAGCCGCTCGCACCAGGTGTTCTCCGGTTCCGTGCGGGCCAGCAGGACGGTTCGGGTCTCCCGCACCACGTCGCGGCCGGGTCTCCGGATGAACAGGATCCGCACATCCGCGGCCTTCGCCCGGGCGGACAGTTCGTCCGACAACTCGGCGCCGAGGGCGGTGCCGGTCGAGCACGTCGCGGCCCCAACCCGTCGGCACCTCGAGGCACACGTAGCCGGGCGCGGTGGCTGCCGTTCCGGGCAGCGGCTCGTCGAGCGCGGACAGTGCGGAACAGGGTGGGGGGCGGAGATGGTGGTCACGCGGACATTGTGGCCCGGACACCCTCGCGGCGGCTCGGCACCCCGTGGTGACGGGTCAGCCGCGGCGCAGGCACCCCGCGGTGACCGGTCGGCCGCGGCGCAGACGCTGCAGCGCGCCCCACTCCACATCCGCAGGAATCCCTGCGACAGGTACGCGAAGCTGCCCAGTGCCAGCACCCACTTGGTGACGCTGACGGTCGAGGCGGCCCGGACCGTCCGGTCGTCGATCCGGGTGCGCTGATCCAGCAGGTACAGGCCGACGATGTTCTCGACGTAGTCCCCCGCCGCGGCGACGACCGGCGCCGCCATCAGGATCCGACGCGTACTCGGCGACAGCGGGCGGTGCTCGTCGAGTGATCGTGCGCCGGCCCGCAACGCGATCGCGAAGGTCGCCGGGTGGACCATGTCCCAGTAGTAGTGCTCCCGGTAGCGCTCGATCTCCTCGGGACCGAGATCGTCGAGGATCTTCCGGTACTTCGCGGCCGAGAAAGTGGTCTGGACGGTGCCACTGTCGGGGCCGTGGAGCCGAGAACCCGACCGATGTTCGCCTGGGACACGAGGAAGACGGCGGCAGCACCGATGAGGACGCGGTCGGCCCGGGTGAGTGTCATGCTCGTGATGCTAGGGGCAGAGAATCCGCGACCCTACGGAAGGGAGACCCGTGCAGATCACCGGAGCAGTCCTGGAGGAGATCGGACGTCAGCGGCGGTACGAGGAGTCCACTCCGCTCAGCGTGGACCTTCTCGAACTCGACCCACCGGGACCGGGTGAGGCGCTGGTCGAGATCGAATGTGCCGGTGTGTGCCACTCCGATCTGTCCGTGGTCGACGGCAACCGGCCTCGCCCGGTGCCCATGCTGCTCGGGCACGAAGCGGCCGGACGCATCGTCGAACTCGGTGACGACACCACCGGATTCTCCGTCGGCGAGCGGGTCGTCATGACCTTCATGCCCCGCTGCGGTGAGTGCGAGGGCTGCGCGAGCAACGGCATCCGCCCCTGTATCCCGGGATCGGCCGCGAACGCTGCGGGAACCTGCTGTCGGGCGCCGGCGGCTGCACCGCGACGGGAACGACGTCCACCACCATCTGGGAGCATCGGCCTTCGCGACCACGCCGTCGTCGACACGCGGTCGCTCGTCGGTGTCGGCGACGACGTCCCCGCCGAGGTCGCCGCGCTGATGGGCTGCGCCGTGCTGACCGGTGGCGGTGCGGTCGTCAATGCCGCTCGTCCTCAGGCCGGGGACACGCTGGTCGTCGTCGGTCTCGGTGGAGTGGGGATGGCCGCGCTGCTCGTGGCGCTGGCCCACGACGACGTCACCGTGATCGCCGTCGACACCTCCCCCGACAAACGCGACACGGCCCGTTCGCTGGGAGCCCGACACGTCCTCTCACCGGACGAGGCCGTCGAGCAGGGCGTGAAGGCACGACTCGTCATCGAGGCCGCGGGGAGCGTGCCCGCGCTCGCCACGGCGGTCGCGCTCACCGGACCGGGAGGCACCACGATCACCGTCGGACTGCCCGCCCCCGACGCCCGGCTCGAGATCTCGCCCACCGCTCTCGTCGGCGAGGGCCGCTCACTGGTGGGCAGCTATCTCGGCTCCGCCGTCCCGGCCCGCGACATCCCCCGCTTCGTGGACATGTGGCGCGAGGGGCGACTGCCGGTCGAGCGACTCGTCACCGACCGTCTGCCGCTGGGCCGGATCAACGAGGCGATGGACGCCCTGGCCGACGGAACCGCACTCCGTCAGATCCTCACCATGGACTGAGGCGACTCAGATGTCGTAGTCCACGACGACCGGCGCGTGATCGCTGATCCTCCGGTCCGGTGCCGGATCGCGGTCGGTCCCTGCGGAGATCGCGGTCCGGGCCAGTTGCGGCGTGGCGAGGTGGTAGTCGATCCGCCACCCGGAATCGGAGGCGAACGATTCCCCCAGCCACGACCACCACGAGTAGGGACCGTCGACCTCGGATGATGCCGGCGGACGACGTCGACGAGCGTGCGCGGTGACAGCAGCGAATCGAACCAGGCGCGTTCCTCGGGCAGGAAACCCTCGGCCTGCCCGCGACGCCGCCAGTTGCGCACGTCGTAGCGTGTGTGGGCGACGTTGAAATCACCCATGATCAGGAACTCGCGCCCCTGGCGCGCGCCGCGAGTCGTCTACGGGTCAGCTGCCGGGCGAAGGCCGACAGGAACCGCATCTTGCGCTGGTAGCGCACCCCGCCGTCCGGTTCGTCGCGCATGCGCCCGGGCTTCTGGAGGTGCGCCGGGAGCCCACCTTTCGGCAGGTACAGCGACGCACGGTGATCGGTGCGTCGGCGAGATCGACCTCCACGTACCGCCCTCGTGGGCGAATTCGGACAGTCCGCGTGCCAGCGCTCCCCGATCGAACTCGATCCGGTCGACGTGTTCCTCACCGGGAAGTCGCAGTAGCGCGGTGCCGCTCCAGGTGCGCACGACGGCGGGTTCGTGCAGGGTCAGGATCCCGACGCCGTTGCGGCCGGGAAGGGTGCCCTCGTCGTAGGCGAGGTGGTACTTGCCGAAGACACCCTGCGGGATCGCAGCCGCCGGAGCGCGTACCTCCTGCAGGGCCACCACGTCGGGGTTGCGTTCACGCAGCCAGTCCTCGAATCCGCGGCGCTGTGCGGCGCGGATTCCGTTGATGTTGAAGGTCGCGATGCGCACGATCGTCCAGTCTAGGCAACCGATCGATCCGTGAGGAACGGGACGACGGCCGCTGCGAAATCGCGGGCACGGTCGCGGTGGATGCTGTGCCCGCAGCCGATCTCCCGCACGGAGGCCGAAGGCAGTGCCTCGACTGCCGCCGTCAGCAGTTGCGGGTCGACCATGCTGCCGCGCCGCACTCCGCGCAACAGCAGGGTCGGTGCGGCGAGGGACGGAAGGTGCTGCCACCACACCGGATTCGGCGTGTGGAACTGGGCGACGACCGACGGTGTCATCGAGCGGTCGAAGGCGGTGACCGCGCGAGGGTTGAGCGCCATGCTGGTCGCGGCGTGCCACAACTCCGCCGGAGTCGGACGGTGGGCCGGCACCTCCGGAACGGGATCCCCCTCCCGCAGCGGCAGGGGTGTCTCCTCGAGGACCAGTCGCCGGACGAGTCCGGGATTCTGTTGCGCGACCAGCGATCCCACGTGCCCGCCGAGCGAGTGCCCGACGAGATCGACGGTCTCGACACCGAGGTGGGCACACAGACCGGCGACGTCGGCGGCGAACTCGCCGAACGGTACGAGGGCGGCCGCGT
>LATQ01000099.1 GCA_001017865.1 Rhodococcus sp. IITR03 | reverse complement strand
GCTCCGCTCGAACCGGAGACCACCGAGAGCAACGTGTCCGGGTTGCCGTCACCGGCGGAGCTCGAGCACGCGCGGACCGGGCGCGCAGCGCGCTCACCGGGATCGTCCACGCCGTCGTCCTACTCACGGCGGGCGGAGCGTGGTGCGCCGCATTCCCGTGGGACGGAGAGGTGTCCGTCCCCGCGGTAGCACTGGCCGTGGCGTCGGCCGTGGTCCTGGTCTTCCGAGGCCGCACCTACACCGCGACTGCGCAGGCGGCTCCCCTCGTGGCGGGTGGCGCGGTACTGCTGCTCGGGCTGCTCGTCGGTGCGGCAGCGAGCCGAGCGTTGCCGCCGTGGGCGGTGTTCGCATCGGCTACGGGTCTCGCATGCGCCGGTTTCCTCTTCGGGGTGGTCGCGCCGCGACGGACGTTCACTCCGGTGCAACGCCGGATCGCCGAGATCGCCGAGTACGCGACCATCGCCACCGTCGTGCCGTTGGCCTGCTGGGTCGCCGGTGTGTACGCAGCGATCCGCGGACTGTGACGGTGCGGCTGTCAGGTCGGTTCGCGGTCCTGGTCCTCACTGCCCTGGTAGCGACCGTCACACCGGGTCTCGCGACCGCCGCGCCCCCGGTACCCGATCCGGCGCAACTACCGTCGGCGCGACGCCTGCGCCTCCCGAGGCCACCGAGATGCGGGTGCTGTGCGCAGAACTGCCGGATGCTCCCGACGGACCGCAGACCCCTCGGGCACAACGCATCCTCGACTTCGCGTCCGTGTGGCCGATCACCCGGGGAGCCGGGCAGGTGGTCGCTGTCATCGACACCGGGGTCCATCCGCATCCGCGGTTGCCGGCCCCGATGCCGGGTGGCGACTACGTGTCCACGGGCGACGGCACCGAGGACTGCGACGCGCACGGCACCCTCGTCGCCGGGCTGATCGCAGCGCGGCCGACACCCGGATCGGGTTTCGCCGGTGGCGCACCCGACGTGGGGATCATCGCCATCCGCCAGTCGAGCGGCCATTTCTCCGACCGCTCCCGATCGGACGACGATGCCGCGCGCAACGCCTCCGGATACGGCGACGTACGGACCCTCGCAGCGGCCGTCCGACATGCGGTGGACCTCGGCGCCACCGTCGTCAACATCTCCGAGGTCGCCTGCCGGACGGTCGCAGAGGGCCTCGTCGACGGTCCGCTGGGAGCGGCGGTGCAGTACGCGACGGATGTGCACGACGCGGTCGTCGTCGCGGCGGCCGGCAACACCGACACCTGCCGCGAAGGCAATCCGCGCTCGGCGGATCCGGCCGATCCCGGTGCGGATCCGTGGGATTCGGTCGTCACCCTGGCATCACCGGCCTGGTACGACGAGTACGTCCTCACCGTCGGTGCGGTGGAGGACGACGGCACACCGGCGGAGTACAGCTTGCCCGGGC
The DNA here is from genome assembly GCA_001017865.1 of Rhodococcus sp. IITR03. Next base: position 2,760 of record LATQ01000099.1, on the reverse strand, counting down.
CATGGGTCGACGTCGCCGCTCCCGGAGCGGGCTCGTCTCGCTCAATCCCGGCACCGATGGTCTGGCCGACCTGATCCCCGGCCCCCAGGGCGGCAGACCGGTGTCCGGGACGAGTTTCGCGGCGCCGCTCGTCGCGGCGACGGTCGCGCTGGTGCGCTCGCGGCACCCGCAGTTGTCCGCCCGGGAGGTGATGACGCGCATCGAGAACACCGCCCACTCCCCCGCGGAAGGATGGAATCCGCAGGTGGGGCACGGTGTCGTCGACCCGCTCGCCGCCGTCACCGCTCCGCTGCCGGCCGAGCGCGCGGAGCCGGTGCCGGCGGTTGCCGTCGCCGAGCCGACTCCTCCCCGGTACCGGATCACCGCCGCGCACCATCGCGCTGATCTCGGCTGCAGCCGTGATCGCCGCGACCGTCCTCGTTCTCGTCCTCACTGCACCGACACGACGACTCGCCCGATCACGCACCTGAATCAGTTGCCCGCCCGGACGGGACCGCCCCTGGGTCCGCGGCGACACCGTCGTGTGCGAGGAGTGCCTGTTCCCGGCCGAGCACGGGTCCCGGCGCGAGCAACTGCAGGATCGGCCACGGGACCCGGACGGGTGGATCCGTGAAGCCGAGCGCCGCAGCGGCGTCCACATCGATGATGCCGTACCGCACACCGGTGTCGGCGACGTAGAACAACGAACCGAGACGGCCGGTGTCCGAGGTCAGCGAGGTGGTCTGCACGTATCTGCCGCGGCCCGGCGGAATGTGGATCGCGTCGACCTGCGGTCCGGCACCGTCGGCCTGGGCCGGGGCCACGGGCACCGCGTCCTTACCGGTGGGCAGGGCCGTCCCCGCGGACAACCGCAGAGCCGAGCGGTGCCGGTCGGCCTCGCCCGTGCCCGGCTGCCAGGTCGAGCACGCCACCGGTCTCTCCCCCGGATCGACGATCCGCGGGACGACCTCGGGAAAGGTGTCGACCGGCAGTTCGTGCACGACCGGCGCGGCCGCGAGGACGTCGGGCGGAACCACCGGAATCTCCGGTGCTCCTTGCGAATCCGAGAAGTGGATGAGATGCGCGGTGGCCCGCGAGACCTCCTGCACACCGTTCTCGAGCACCACGTGGAAACTCTGACCGTCCGGTTCGGACACCGCGACGACCGACCCGACTCGCACACCCGGAATCGACACGCCCGGGACACCTCCGGCGCCGGTGATGACGGGTGCCGTCAGTTTCGGCGACTCCGGCACGGCGGCGAGCAGTCCGGGGCTCGCGGGGCGCGCACGGGAGACGTCGATGCCCAGCAGGCGCACGAGCGACCGGTCGTTCGGTCGATCTCGGCGCGCCTGCCCTCGTAGAGCAGGTGGTATCTGCGTCCGCGGTCACGAGGAGCGCTTCGTCGCCGGCGAGTACCGAGCCTGCCCGGTGGTCGGGTGTGCCGGCGAGCACGGCGGTGGTCGAGGACTGCAGACCGTTCGGGTCGGCGACGTCGCACACCGTCCACGGCACCTCCTCTGCATCGTGGACCAGGGAGGATGGCGCACCCGGGATCCCCACCAGCGGTCCGCGTGGTCGTGTCGTCAGTTCCTCGTCGGCCACGACCGCCGGTTCGGCGGGCGATCCGAGGATCAGCCGCGCCGACGCGAGATTCAGGACGGGATGGAAGGTCGTGTCGATCGCGACGTAGAGCGCACCGGAGTCGCGTCCGACGACGACGGAAGCATCACCGATCCGGTCCTGGGGGCGGAACAGGGCAAGGGCGGCACAGCCTCCCAGCACGACACACGCGACGACGATTCCGACGACGAACGCCCGGAACTGGGAACGCATGGGATCGTGGATCATTCGTACGTCGCCCCGCACCAACGCATGATCCATGCGTCGTACCAGGAAACGGTATCCACTGACCTGCCATCGCGTGGTCGGTTGCGCTGCCATCGATCTCCCCCCGTACGGCACGCTCTCTGGCGCAACACAGTACAGTTCTGTCGGGCGCTCACCACAGGCGCTCCGCGCGGTCAGGGGGAAGGTCGGCACCGCGCCGGAATCATTGCCGGCCGTCGTTCGGGGGATCGATGCAACGGACCGTATCCGAGACGGAGGATTCACGGGTCGGCACAGTGCCCAATGGTGCACGGATCAGCACAACAGCAGGTGGGACGAGAAATCATGTCGCCGTGCGGCTCGTGGGTGCGCAGTGCGTGGCCGTCCTCGTGTGGGCGCTGCGGTGGTGTCGGGGGGCGTCCGTGGGGGTGGCCTGTGCGATCGCCGTGCCGTCGGCCGCGCTGTGCCTCCTGCGGATCGGCGGGCGCGGCACAGCCGAATGGATCGCGACCGTTCTGCGCCGACGCACGGAGGCTGTCCCCGTCTCGGGTGTCCTCCGCGACTTCCATGTCGGGTCGGCGGTCCCGGTGGGGGTGCGATGGGACGGCCCGTACGCGACCGTCGTTCTCGAGCTGACCTCCCAGGCCGGCGCGATCACCCGGCTCGGGCGCGACAGCGAGGAGACGGGGCGAACCCTTCCTCTCGACGCGATCGCCGCCTGCCTGTACCGGCACGATGTCGTTCTGGACGGGATCGATGTCGTGGTGCAGGGGCGCCGGGTTCGCGACTCGACCCCCGCGGCCACGCCTACGCGCAGTTGCTGGGCCCGCTTCCCGCCGCGGCCGAACGCACGGTGCGGGTGGTGCTCCGACTCGATGTCACGTCCTGCGCGGCCGCTGCCGCCCGTAGAGGCGGAGGCTCCGAAGGTGCGGCCCGGACCGTCGTCGCGGC
>LATQ01000316.1 GCA_001017865.1 Rhodococcus sp. IITR03 | reverse complement strand
CCCCGTACCAGAAGTCGATCGTCGTGGCCGCGGCCGCGGGGCGCGTGGGCGAGCACCGACAGCGCCGGCTGGTCGACGTGGAAGTCGATGGGTGCTCCCGCCACGGTCAGCGAGTGCACGCGCTCGGGATGCAGTGCCGTGTAGATCGTGCCGAGCCACCCGCCCTGGCTGTCGCCGATCAGGTTCACCCGGCCACCGAGATGGTCGACGGCCTCGGTGACGACCGCCAGGTGCTCATCGATCGAGCAGTCGTCCGTCGCGGGAGTCGCGGGTGCCCAGTCGAGGCAGTGCAGGCGGGTAAGACCACCGGCCCTGAGGGCTTCGACCTGGCTGCGGTCGGCGGAATGGTCGACGATGCACGAGTGGGTGCCGGCCTGCGGCGGCAGCAACAGCGTGGGGATCTCGTCGCGTGCGGGATCGGGGGTGCTGCAATCACGCAGAGCTCCGAGGGACCACCGGCACTCCACCGGCCAGTCCGTGGTCCAGCGCGGCGGCGTGGCCGAGGTCAGGGCGCGGCTGTACCGGTTCGCGTCGGAGACCAGCGTGCACGGCGTGGCGCCGCGTCGTACGAGGCCGGCGAGATAGCCGCTCCAGCCCGCGATCGCCGCGGTCCCGAGACGAAACGGGGCCGCGGCGATCCGGGCTGGTGTCGGTGTCAGCATGCACTGCACCGGAGAACGTCCGCTGATGCGGTGTTCGGTATCGACTGCATCGAGTGAGTCGACGATTACTTCAGCAGGTCGCGAGCGGTGCTCGTGACGGTGGTGGTGAGCTCGCGAGCGAAGGAGACCTGCGCCTTGGCGAGATCGGCGACCCACTCGACGGGGGTGGCGTCGGCGACCTTCTCCTGCAGATCCAGGAGGCTCGAGACGGCCTTCTCGTAGGTGTCGACACCGAGGTTTCCGCTCTGCTTCGCGGCGTCGACGAACTTCGCGTTGAACTCCTGGAAGCGCTCGGTGGCCTCGTCGACGGTCTTGGTGAACTCGGTCGCGGCCTTGTCGGCAACCGCAGCGGCCGTCGAGGTCAGCTTCTCGGCCGACTGCTGGGCCGTTGCGGTGGCCTCGGCGGCGGCCTTCGTGGCGGCTTCGGTCGCCTTGGCCGCGGCATCGGTGGCCTTGGCGTTGGCGGCGGTGGTCTTGGTCGGTGCGGTCATGGTGTGTACCTTCCGTGGGCGCTCGTGACAGGAGCGGGGCTTCCCCTGTGGGGGTGCGCTCGGATCAGCGCTGTTAGCAGGTTAGCAAAATGATAGCTAACACGCAATGTCACCCGAAGACATACGTTCCCGGGGCATCGCACAGCGGCGGATGCTGCGCGCTGCCCATCGCCGGGGGAGCGACGAGCTCACCGGCCCGCTTCGTCGACCATGCGGTCCAGTCCTCCCACCACGACCCTGCGGTGCGAGTGGCCTTCTCCGACCACGCCTTCGGGTCCTCGGGCAGCTTCGGGAGCTTCTCGGAGTCGGGCGCACCGACGGCCTCGAACCAGGCCTCGGGTTGGGGGGATTGACCGCGCCGGCACGTGGCCACCGCTGGTCAGGACGTACCGGACCGACCCGCCGAGCAGGCCCGTCGCCTTGTACGACGAGGTCCACGGCACGATGTGGTCGTTGATGGCGCCCACCACGTAGGTGTCGCACGTGATGTCCGACAGGTCGAGGACCTCGCCGTCGAGTTCGTACACGCCGCGCGCGAGCTCGTTGCGGCCGTACAGCGACCGCAGGTAGTGCGAGTGCATCTTCGCCGGCATGCGGGTGCTGTCCTCGTTCCACGCCAGGATGTCGAAGGCGGCGGGCTTCTCGCCCTTCATCCACCGCGACACCCAGTAGTTGAAGATCAGATCGCGTGCACGGATCATGTCGAAGCTGCCGGCCATCTCGTTGCCCGAGAGGAAGCCCTGCTTGCTCATCCGGAACTCGACACGGTCGAGCGTCGCCGGGTCGGTCAGCAGCGCGAGCTCGCCGACCTCGCTGTAGTCCAGGAGCGTGTTGAGCATCGTGAACGCGCTGATGCGCTTGTCGCCCAGCTTGCCCATGCGCGCCGCGGCCATGGCTGCCATCGCGCCGCCCAGGCAGATCGACAGCACCTCGATGCGCGACGAGCCGGTGACCTCCTCGACGACGTCGAGCGCCGCGGAGACTCCCTGGCGGTAGTAGTCGTCCATCGTGATCTCGTGCATCGACTCGTCCGGGTTGCGGTACGAGATCGCGAACACGGTGCGGTTGTGCTGCACGGCCCACTCGATGAGGCTGCGCTGCGGCGCGAGATCGAGGATGTAGTACTTGTTGATCCACGCGCGCCGCCAGGATCGGGATCTCGTGCACCTCACCGGTCTGCGGGGCGTACTGGATGACCTCGATGAGGTCGTTGCGGAAGACGACCTTGCCGGGGGTTGCGGCCATGTTCTCGCCGAGGGTGAACGCCTCGCGATCGACCTTGAGCGGCAGGCCCTTCCGGTGCACGACGTCCTCGATGGCGTACTTCGCGCCGCGGAACAGGCTCGCGCCACCGGTGTCGAGCGCGCGCACGAGCACACCCGGGTTGATGAGGAAGTTCGACGGGGCGAGCGCGTCGAACATCAGGTTCGCGAACCTGGCGGGCCTTGCCGTCCTGCACGGGGTCGCCCGAGCCGGCGTCGGCGAGTCCTCGACGTACTCGCGGGTGGCGAGATAGCTCTGCAGCAGCGAGAAGTAGGCAGGGTTCTCCTTCCAGGCGGCATCGGAGAACCGGCGGTCCTTCGGATCCAGCGGCACCGGGGGCTGCGGATCGGCGGCGTTCCACACGCGCGTCGCCGCCGCCGGAATGTTCGCCAGGCGGGTCGCGTACTCCGTGGTCGCGCCGGCCACGGCCCGCGGATTCTTCACTGCACGGCCGGCGACGGATGCGACGGCCGGTCCCCACCGATCGGGTCGAGGGAGGAGGTGAGCTTCTTCTGCAGATGGTTGAGCACCGAGCAACTCCAGAACTGGGTGAATGGTCCGGAGCCGATGTTGACGCCGCCGACGGAGGCGCGCACCTTACCCCCAGGTACGTGCTACCTGCATGTTCGCCGACGACGTGACGAAATCGGGCTGACCTCGGCTGCTGCGTGACGCACGAACCCGCCTGGTGGCGATTGTGAGAATGCTCACTCCTCGCCGGGTTCGCGCCCTCCGCCACGCCGACGACGCGCGACGGTGACCTCCCGGAACGCCTCGTACATCTCCTCGAGCGAACGCCGCTGGGGATTGGTCAGGTCGGGATCCTCGCGAATCGCCCGCAGCACGGCGGACTCCGCTCCGTCGTCGGCCTGCGCGTGGGCCGCGAGGGTGTCCGCGGACAGGTGCAACTGTTCGGCGATCGCTTGCAGCACACGCTCGCTCGGCGCCCGCAGGTTCCGTTCGATCTGCGACAGGTACGGATTCGAGATGCCCACCATCGCCGCGAGCTGACGCATGGGCAGTTCTGCGAGTTCACGCTGGCGGCGGATCAACTCGCCCAACGTGCTCGGGCGCGACTCGTCCTCGTCCATGCCGACAGCATAAGCACGGTGATCCGTGCCGAGAGCATCCTCACGCGGGCGCGACTTCGAACGTCGTCGGGGGATGCGGGATAGTAGAGGGTGATCCCTGTTCGACGAGAGAGGACACCTCATGCTTGCCCGCACCGACCTGCGCGGTCGTACTCCCACCACTGCGGAGCTCAGGGGCGCACTGCCCCGCGGCGGAGTGGATGTGGACGCGGTGCTCCATCAGGTCCGTCCCGTCGTCGACGACATCCGCGACCGCGGCGCCGAGCTGCGCTCGACTACTGCGAGAAGTTCGACGGGGTCCGCCCGGCGTCCGTGCGTGTTCCCGCCGCAGAACTCGACTCGAGCGCTCGCCGAACTCGACCCCGCCGACGTGCCGCCCTCGAGGAGGCCATCGCGCGCACGCGCGTCGTGCACGCGGCTCAGCGTCGCACCGACGTCACCACCGAGGTCGTCCCCGGCGGTACCGTCACCGAACGCTGGGTGCCGGTCGAACGCGTCGGCCTCTACGTGCCCGGTGGCAACGCGGTCTATCCGTCGTCGGTCGTGATGAACGTCGTCCCGGCGCAGGCCGCCGGCGTCGAATCGCTCGTCATCGCCTCGCCGCCGCAGAAGAACTTCGGCGGACTGCCGCACCCGACGATCCTCGCCGCCCGCCCTGTCCGGCGTCGACGAGGTGTGGCCGTCGGCGGCGCCCA
>LATQ01000097.1 GCA_001017865.1 Rhodococcus sp. IITR03 | reverse complement strand
CGCGGCCGGCGCCTCGGTCGCGTCGTGGGCGCACCGCGGAGACGATCGGTGCCACCCGCGGTCGATGATCGAAGCTCGGGGCGGCCGTGCGGTGCCGTACGTGTGCGACGTGACCGACGCGGCGGCCGTGGAGGCGACCGTCGCGGACGTGGTGAAGGAGTTCGGTGGCCTGAACATCCTGGTGAACAACGCGCAATCACCCGCTCCGGGAACGCTGCTCGAACTCGACGAGGCCGTGTACCGCGACGGGATGGAGTCCGGCCCGACCGCCACCTGGCGGATGATGCGGGCGTGCCACCCGCACCTGCGCGGCGGTGGTTCGATCGTCAATCTCGGATCGGCGGCCGGTATCCGGTGGAACCCCTCGGGCACGGGTGGATACGCCGCCGCGAAGGAAGCGATCCGGGTTCTCACCCGCACCGCCGCCTGTGAGTGGGCGGCGGACGGGATCCGCGTCAATTCGATTCTTCCGCTCGCCGATTCGGTGGCCATGCAGGAGTGGGCGGAACGCGAGCCGGACGAAGCTGCCGCATACGCGAGTTCGATCCCGCTCGGTCGACTCGGTGATCCCGAGACCGATATCGGGCCCGCGGTCGTCTTCCTGTGCAGCGAGGCGGCCCGCTACATCACGGGCCATTCGCTTCCGGTGGACGGAGGTCAGGCGCTGGTGCGCTGAGCCATCGGCCGGCCGAGGTGTGGCTGGGAATCGGCCGGGGACAGGGAGCGCCAGACGGCCCGTGCCGCGAGCCGGACCGGGGTGGCCAGGCTGACGGTGTCGACGATGTCGACGGGTCCGGTCACGGACAGCGCTCCCACGCACATCTGCCCGTTTCCGATCGGCGCCGCCACGCATGCGATACCCGGCAACGATTCCCCGCACTCGTGCGCGACGTGGCGTTCGCGGATACGTGCGATCTCGTTGCGGGAGAGCAAATTCTCAGCCTCGGAGCAGTGGCGTACGTGCATCCGGTCGCAGGATAGGCGGCGTGCATCCGGGTGTGGGCCAGAAGGGCCTTTCCGAGTGCGGTGCGATGCGCCGGCTGCCGTCCGCCGATGCGCGAGGGGAGTGCGACAGGTCCGCGGCCGACCTTGTCGACGTAGCGCACATCGCCACCTTCGAGAACCGCCAGGTGTACGACGAGACCTGTCGCCGAATGCAGGTCGTGCAGGACGGGATGGGCCGCTCGGTGCAGGCGGTCGTGGTTCCTCGCCAGCGCGCCCCACTCGAGCGGTGTGCGTCCGAGCGCGTAGGTCTTGCCGCGCTTGCTCACCCAGCCGTGCTCGGCGAGCTGGGTGAGCAGCCGGTGGGTGGACGAGCGGGGCAGGCCCGTGCGCGTCGACAGTTCGGAGAGGGTGAGGCGATCGCCGGTGTGGAACTCGTCCAGGAGCCCGGCCACGCGGGCGATGAAGGCGTTGGAGAAGTCGTCGGTGTGTGTCATGGCATCCTCACGATGTGCCGGAACCGTCCGTTGATCGATTGATCAACGGGGCTGTGGACAGGGCGTGGTGTCACGCGGTCAGGGTCGCTTCCAGGTGGTCGGCTGCCCGACGCAGCCGCCGGGTCGCGTCTTCGCCGAGTGCCTCGACGGGGCCGGCAAGTGAGAGTGCGGCGATCTCCCCGTCCCCTGCGGCGAAAGCGGCGACGGCGTGCCGGAAGCATTCACCGCCGTACACGACACCACCGGCGAGCGTGTATCCGTCGGGGCCGCTCAGCGCAGGATGGTGCCCGTCGCGTCGGCGAGCAGCGCCAGGCCGGCGACGGTGTCCTCGGCGGGACGCCGCTGGCCCGCCCAGGTGGTGTCGGTGAACTGCGCGCCGCTCACCTTCTCCAGGTAGACGACCTGGTCGTCGTCGAGAACGGTCAGGTGGACGGCGAGACCGGTCTCTCGGTGCAGGTCGTACATCGAGCGGAGGGCGGCGCTGTGGATCCGGTCGTGTGCCTGCGCGAGGGCGCCGAGCTCGACGATCTTCGGGCCGAGGTGATAGGTGGTGCCGCTGCGACGCATCCATCCGACCCGCACGAGCTGGAGAAGCATGCGATGGGCCGACGAGCGGGGGAAGCCCGTTCGTCGGCACAGTTCGGTGAGGGTCAGTCCGTCCGTGTCGCGGAACGGTTCGAGCAGAAGGCCGACGCGGTCCATGACGGACGAGGGGGTGGGGAGGACTTCGGACATGGTCTTCTCCGTGGCGTGTCGTTGATTGATCGACCGATCAATGAGTATCTACGACTGTAGCGCCACTCGGAGCTCTGCGGAAGAACGAATTTCAAGACCGACGAAAAATGCACCGCGACCGGAAGTCGCGGTGCATTCGTCGGACAGGCCCGTGGGATGTCAGGCAGTGGGAGGCAGGAACGCCTTCAGCAGCTCGGATCCCGACTGGTCGTGGCCCCAGTACGCATCCGCCGTGATCTCCTCGGACGTGTAGTGACGCTCGTCGACGAGCATGCCTTCGGTACCGAACTCGAGATCCCAGCCGCCGGGTGCGCGGACGTAGAACGAGATCATCTTGTCGTTGGTGTGCCGGCCGAGCGTCGACGAGATCGAGAAGTCGAGCTTGTTCACCCGATCGAGGGCCTGGCCGACCGCGTCGAGGGTGTCGACCTCGGTCATCAGGTGCACCAGGCCGGGCTCCTCGTTCGGCGGAGCCGGGCACAGCGCGAGGCTGTGGTGGCGTTCGTTGATACCGAGGAAGCGGACCCGCACGAGGCCGTCCTCGTCGAGACGGATCGAGCCGCGCGGCAGGAAACCGAGAACCTGCGTGTAGAACTCGTACGTCTCGGCGAAGTTCGCCGTCGGCAGCACGACGTGACCCAGGCCGAGGCCGCCGGTCACCCAGCGTCCGCCGAACCGCGTCACCACCGGGCTGTGGTCGAGAACCGGCCCGAAGAACACTTCGAGGCGGGTTCCGGCCGGATCCTCGAACGCGATGGCGCCCTCGGCGTCGATGTAGGTCGCTTCCTTGTGCGAGAGCACCTCGACGGTGCGTCCCGACTTCTCGACGGCCTCGCGCACTCGCTGGAGCGCGAACTCGTCACGCACCTCCCAGCCACGGCCAGGGCCTTGTCGGAATCGCCGGGCAGCACCTGGATGCGGGAGCGGCGCTCGTCGATGCGGGCGTAGAAGCCGTCGGCCTCGGGGCCGGTTCCCTCGGCCATGCCGAGCCCGTCGAGGAGCAGGGCGCGCCAACGCGGCACGTCCTGCGTCTGGATGCGGAGGTAGCCGAGACCTCTCAGTTCAGTCATGTCATCGTCCTCGAAAGTGAAGGGGGGAATCAGATCATGCGCGGTAGGGACTGCGGGTCGCCACCGAGCTGCGTCAGGGCTGCGGAGTGGTAGATCAGGCCGGGCACGTGGATGGCGTGGGTCAGGCCGACGTGTGCGTCGCGCCAGAAACGCTGCATCGGCGTCTTCAGGTGCACCGCGGCACCGCCGGCACGCGCGAAGATCTCGTCCATCGCCCGCACGGCCCGCCACGCGGCCGAGATCTGGGTGCGACGTCCGATGGCGCGCTCCTCGAAGCTGATCTCCTCACCGCGGTCCGTCTTGTCCCAGAAGCGGTCGACGGTCTCGAGCAGCGCGAGCCGCGACGCGGAGATCTCGGCGGCCGCCTCGCTGATCGCGAACAGGACGTACGGGTCCTCCTTGATCGGAATGCCCGAAACCTGGACGCGCTCCTTCTGCGCTGCGACGTAGCAGGCCAGTGCGCCCTCGGTCATGCCGATCAGCGACGCGGTGATGCCCAGCGGGAAGATGTACGAGAAGGGGAACTTGTACAGCGTCTCGTCGCGACCCGCGTGGCGCCAGCCGTTGCCGCTGAGCACGATGTCGGCGTCGAGCGTGCGGTGCTCGGGGATAAAGGCGTCCTTGATGATCAGGTCCTTCGAACCCGTGCCGCGCAGGCCGATGACGTTCCAGCTGTCCTGGTCGATCTCGTAATCGGAGCGGGGAAGCACGACGTGCAGCACCTTGCCGGTACGGTTGCCGTCCTTGTCGCCGACGGCGGCGCCGATCATGATCCAGCGCAGTGGTCGGTGCCGGACGAGAACGACCAGCGGCCGTTGAGGATGTATCCGCCGTCGACGGGCACCGCGACACCCATCGGTGCGTACGGCGAGGCCATCCACATGTCGTTGTCCTCGCCCCAGATCTCCTCCTGGGCCTTGGGGTCGAAGAAGGCGAGCTCCCACGGATGAACGCCGACGATGCCGGCGACCCAGCCCGTCGCGCGCCGTCGAGTGCACCGAGCGCATGATGGTCTCGGCCGCCTCACGCGGGTGGCCTTCGAAACCGCCGTACTCTTTCGGCTGGAAGGTGCGGATGATGCCGGAGTCACGCAGGCGCTTCGCGGTGGTGTCGGTGAGGCGCATGAGCTTGTCGCCCTCGACACCCTCGGCGCGGATCTCGTCCGCGTGCTGCATGATCCTGTCCAATACCTGACCCATGACGGTGACTCTTCCTGGGATCGGCTGCTGTGAGCCGGGACTGTGTGGGAGGGGGTGCTCCGCGTAACGGAGCGACCTGCGCTGTGCAGGTGTGGCGTATCGAACAGTCCCAGCCCGTGATGTGATCGCGCACCGATGTTTCCGTTGAACGGGACATCCGGGCAACACAGATGGGGTCCGCCCCCTTCGGCGGGCCGGCTGTTGTTCCGATCAGCGGGACGTTGCAGGAGATTGCGTCCGATGGCCGGTAGACAGGCCGGTGACCGCCTGCTCCGGAAGGATCGCCATGACCGAGACCACGGCCCGCCCGATCAGTGATCTGTCTGCGGCCGAACAGCTTCTCGCCATCCACGAGATCCAGCAGGTCTTCGCAGCTCGGCTGCGGGTGATGGACACCAAGCAGTGGGAGCTGTACCCGACTCTGCACACCGAGGACGTGGTGAGCGAGACCTGGGGTGGACTCCCCAGCGACAAGCAGCCCCGCACAGGTGAAGAAGCCGGTCGTGTGGTGGGGCGCGAGGCACTCACCCGCGCCATCAGCAACTTCCTCGACGGGTCTGTATCGATCACCTCGGCGCACCACGGTCACTGCCCGGAGATCGTCCTCGAATCCGCCACCACGGCCCGCGGCATCTGGGCGATGGAGGACGAGCTGTGGTGGGACAACGACGGCGTCGAGGAGTCGCTGCACGGGTGGGGTCACTACCACGAGGAATACCGCAGGGTCGACGGTGTCTGGTTGATCTCCTACCGCAAGCTCACCCGCCTGCGTGAGGTGCACACGCCGGGCTTCTTCAGTTTCCTGAAAAAGTCGTCCGACTTGAGTTGACGCGGTGAAACGAGGTTCGCCCCTGCAACAGGCCGGGCGAACCCCGTTTCACCGCGTCAACTTTCGCCGGTCAGCCGCTTCCGTACGGAAGGATGTTCACGACCACCTCGGAGACGATGTCGGGACGGCCTTCCTGTGACACCCTGGCGGTCGCCGTGTAGTTGCCCGGTGCGGGCGCTTTGAAGGTCGTACCGGGATTACCGACGTAGCAGCCTTGCGACGTGTCGCTGAAGGAGAAGGCAGGTCCGGTCACGGACAGCGTGGTGCTGCAACCGCGGCGGACCTCCTTGTCGCCCGCGAACGAGTTCACGTGCAGGTACACCGTCTTCTTGTTGTTGTTGTCCGCGACGTAGGTGTGGCCCTCGACCCGGTCGTAGGCCCACGTTGCCAGCTCCACCCTGTCGACGAAGGTCTGTTGCGGCGCGGTGGTCGTGGTGGGTGTCGGAGTCGGAGCCGCAGTCGTCGGTCGTGTGCTGCGAATCTGAAATGTCTTCACCGCATTCCCGGTGAAATCCCTGAGGGCACCGGTTATAAGGTCTGTCAGCTGCCGGGACATCGCCAGCACTTCGAAGGCGGCACCGAGACGCTTCTGGTCGGTCAGATTGCTGACGCACTGACCGATGTCGGTGATCGAGCCCTCGACGTCGTCTGGTGAGACGTTCGACGTTTGGCAGTCCAGCCTCCGGTGACCTTGTCGAGTGCCTCAGGACGTACACCCAGCATGGACAAACCCGACAGCAGACTCTGCACCAGGATGGCATGTTGCTGGGGGACGAGTTGGATTTCGATGACATCCGCACCTGCGTTCATTACCAGCCGACCCTCGGAACGTCCGGCCAGCACTCCTACGCTGCCCGGCACGAGGCATCGGCGGCGTGCGCGGCGACAGTAGTGGACACGTTCGCCAAGCCCGAATTCGTCCACGTACCGCCGACTGTGTCCGGGGTGACCACGATCGAATAGAACGAACCTGTGACGTTCTCCAGGTCGACGGCGAGGGTGCCGCCTGCGTCGACGAGACACGCGGCCACGTCTCCGGGATCACGAGCGGTCAAGGTGTACTCGACTCCACCGAGGGTGATCTCGCTGCGCTCCCGGCACGGCGAATCGATGGTCCCCTGTACGTTCTCGAATACCTTCAAGAGGTTGGCGGCGACTTTCTTCAAGTCGAAGAGGCTGAGCCAGACGTTCGTCAAGTGTGGCAGTTGGCAGTGACAATCTTTGTCTTCGGATCCCATTCCGCGACGAACATGTCGAGTTCGTTCGGATCGGTCTCGGAGGCCGTTTCGACGACGGGCAGAACGTCGTCGCTTATCTTTGCAACCAGATCCGGGCGATCGGAGAGATCGAATTCGACCATCACCGGTGCCGACGGTTGAGTGTTTCCGCCGTCCATCCGGATGCTGACGACGTCGGTGGATGCCACCCGAGCCTCGGAGTCGGGGAGTGTGGTGCGTCCTTCCGAGATCGTCAGGCGCTTGTCGCGGTCGATGTAGTCGGCTTGTCCTCGAACCTCTACATCGTCGATTTCCGCCACAACTCGACGATCGCTGGTGCCTCCATCCACTGCAGCCGAACTGGTCGGAACGGTGCTCGACGGCACGTCGGCGAGGTTGTCGTTCGAGGACGAACACGCTGACATGGTGAGGGCCGTCGCCAACAGAAGCGCCACTCCTGCAGTGCGAGTCAACCGACCCTCCATTCGCGGTGGCACCCTTCGAAAACCTGACGTGGCATACCTCGGGCTGAGGCGTCCAGAGCTTCGATGATGACCGTTCGTTGCCCCGTACGACATCCCTCGTTCGGACGACATGCCTTTACCGGCATGATTCAACTGTTCGGAAGACGCTCGGTTCGGTTGGGCAACTGCACAATCACCATCGCGAGCGAATATTGTCGAGAGGCGAACATTCATGAATGCTGGAATCCTGCCGAAAACCATGGGTGTAGTGGCGTGTATCGGTATCGCGGTGGCCGGTTGTGCATGGACGGAACCGCTGCCGTCCCGGACGAGCAACCCCGTGGGTTCTCCGCAGGTCGGAGTGCAGAAGTCGTCTGTCTCGAGCGCCTGCGCATACGACGGACCGAACCTCTCCTCGTCGGAATTCCGCGCTCGGGTGGCGAAGTTCGAGACCGAGATCGATGCGGTGCTCCGCAACCACGGCAATCCCGAGTTCTTCAACTTCGGTGACCCCAGCCATTTGCTGGAGGGTGAGGATGGGGCACGCTACGACAGTTTGATGGATCGCATTCCGAAAGGCGGGGTGGCACGGTTCTTCTCGGAGTACTGCGACTTGCTGGGGCCGCTGGCCGACACATTGAACTCGGTGAATGTGCCCGACGATCCGCAAGGACCGCTCGCGGGCGTCGACGTCGACTCCCTTCAGCGGGAGCTGAACGCGGTCGTCGTCCGATATCCGGACATCGGCCTTCCGCAGGTACTGAACAATTGCCTGCGGTGGGAGGACGGAGAGTCGTCCCTTCAGGAAGACCTTGCTCAGTCCCACGAAATCCTGGGCGCCATGGATGCCGACGATCAGGAGGCGCTGGACTGGGCATCAGAGGTGATGGAGGCGGTGGCGCGCAACCTCTGCCACAACACCTGTAGAGGTGTACGTCCACGAACCGAACGAGGCTTGCCCCGCTGCAGGGCAAGCCTCGTTTCGGCGGGTGGACTCTGCTCAGCCCGCGGCTCCGACACCGGAATCGTCGAGATCTGCGATCCACTGTTGTAGGCCGGGGTAGACGTTGGGATGCACAGCGATTGCCGGCCGAAGGTCGGGGCGTTCCTGGGCCAAGCGGAAAAGTTCCGACGCTGGGAGCGTCGGATCGAGAGCAGGAACGACCGGCTCCGGCTGCAGAACCTGGGTCGGGTTCTGTGAACCGTTGGCCTGCCCGTTGTCCTGTTCCGCGATCCACTGCTGCAGGCCGGGGTAGACGTTGGGGTGGACGGCGATTGCTGAGCGGAGATCGGGACGTTCCTGCGCCAGGCGGAAAAGTTCGGCTGCAGGAAGCGCAGGGTCGAGCGCAGGCATCGCAGATGCAGGTGCAGGTGCCGGTGCAGGTGTCGAAGGCGGGGCAGTGATGGACTCGTCCTCACGCTTGACCAACGAGATCGTCGCGGCCGTCGACGTGGTCTCGACACTCGGTGTGACGACGGTGAGTGCCGCAGATGTCGGAACCACAACAGTCGGTTGAGCAGCAACGGGATCTGCAGGGTCTCCAGCGGGCGGGGGAGACGTCGGGGGCGCTGCGTAATCCTGCGGTGCCGGGGCCGGCGTGGTGAGCCCGGCGAACAAATGGACGTCGGAATACAGCTCGCGGATCGGGGGAGCCACAACGAGTGCAGTGGCAATTCCCACCGCGAACATCGGCACGATCAATTCGAACGGCTCGATCACCGCGGCATCACGTACGACCATGCCGGCCACGAGACGCCCGAACGTCAGCAGAATAATGGCTCCGCAGAGACCCAACACGACTTCGCGGGACGGCCGGGGATCCGAGCCGTGCGTGTAGCGAGGACGCAGCGCACGCGCGCCGAGGATGGCGAGGACTCCGACGAATACGGAGAACACTGCGAACGCGATCTCTTCGCCGGCCTCACCGGTGAGGATGATTGCAGACACGATCGCGACTGCGATCCAGACGAGACTCCAGATCGCGATGAGCATCAGCCGTTACGCAGAGCCGCGAGCCAGGTATATCCCTGATGCCATTGCAGTGTCTCGGTTTCGGCGACCGGAGCAGCCGCAGCAGCGCCGGCCGCAGCCCAGAGGACGAGAGCGTAGTACGGAAACCCGTGGAAGGACTCCGACGAGGCGACGTCACCGAACGAGAGGAAGAACGCTGCGGTCAGCATGCTGGGCAGCAGGACGACGAGTGTTCGTCGCCACGGAGCGTAGTTTCGGACGAGGCCGGCTGCGGTGGTGATCACGGGTGCCATCGCCAGGAACATCCACACCAACAGGTACAGCAGGAACTCGGGCGCGGTTCCGAAGCCCCGGAACCGGTCAGCTGGAACACGATCGAACTCACGGTGGAGAGGACGGTGAGCGCAACCGCTGTGAACATGAAGAGCTTGACCGCGGTGAGCCAACCGGTGCCTGCGCCGGCCGAGTCTCGGCCGTACGTGGCTGGGCTGCGAGGAGAGCTCCGGCCACGCCGAACAATGCCGCCATTCCGAGGCCCGGGACGACCTCCTGCCCCCAGTTTCCGTACATGGAGAATCCGCGGACGATGTCGTAGCCGAAGAACCCCAGCACCATCAGCAGATACGGCGCGTTCAGACAGAGCCGCACCATCTGCATCGGGAGCGTACGCCAGTTGGTACCCAGCATGCCCAGACGAGCGAGATAGGGCAGTGCCACGCTGGCAAGGGAGATCAGCGTGATGAGCACGACGATGATGATCAACCCAGCGGAGCCGCCCGAGACCAGTCCGAACTCGGAATTCCACGGCATGAACAGTGATATCAGCAGAGCCAGGACGGCGAACCCGTCGCGCGCGTAGTCACCGGCACGGATGTCGGTGAAGGTCGTCCGTAGGTCGGGGCCACCGAACTGGGGACGAGCCTGGCCGTATGCCGGCGGAGGAGGGATGTGAGGCGGTGGAGGGGCATTCCGAGGTCTCGGCGCGTGTTGATCGTTCACTGGCTGATGCACCTTCCGTGCCTCTTTTCCATCCTGGCGCAGCCTGTTTCGCGGGCAGGCCGGTTCGGCTGAATTATGGGTAGATCACCCGTGTCGCGGTAGTCGTCCGATCGAACGACATCTCATCGGCGGTACTTCGTCGTTCCTTCCGAGCCACGGTCGTTGCTCACCAACTTCGCGAAACATTGGTCCTTCGCGATGGTGCGGGCGTCGCACCAGGCATTCGCGGCGTCAGCGCTGTCGAAGGTGACACCTGCGAAGGTGATCCACCATCCGTCGAGATCGAATGTGCGCCATTCCTCGGAGCGCGCCAAACGAACCTCCGGATACTTCAGGCGGAGTTCCAGGTGCTGCCGCAGAATTTCTTCTGCCGTCCAGTGGATCGGTGCGCCGTCGATGTCCACGGCGTCGAGTCCGATCCTCTTGGCCGAGATCTGGGCGACCCACCGGTTGGCCAGATCGGAGGTGACATACGGACGGTCGGCGTCGGCCTGCGCGACCAACGCATCCAAGCTGGTCGTTTCGACGTTCCCACCGACGGGCTCGGCGGCACGGACAGCGACGAGGGTCGTTGTAGCGGGAGCGGAGGTGTCGGAGTACTCGACGCGGTCGGGCCCGTTGTCCGTCCCGATGTTCTCGCATTCCACAAGCTGGTCTCCGGCCGCGGACACCGCAGAGGAACCGGACTCCGTGCCGAGCGAGTTCGGCAACCTCCAGAAGCCGCTCGACCGGAACTCGAATTCGTGGGTCACCGATCTGGAAGGACCCGAACTGTCGTTTCGCGGAAGCAGCATGGGTTGCGTAGAGAAATCGAATATGCCGGAGGCAATGCTGCCGCCCGTATCCGATACCGAGATGCGCATCGCGTCGGTGGAGAGGATGTCGCCACCGGGACATGTCGCGGTCATCTCCATCGAGACGACGAGGCTGCCCGACGTCGTACGGTACGACACGGGACGCATCTGCGGTGCCGACCCGCATTTCGTCACGAATCCGGTCTCACCTTGTGCGACAGTGTCCGACGAACGGTCGCCCCGGGCCAGGAGGCCGGGAGGGCCGGCGATGTCACCGGTAGGTGGGTAGTAGGTCAACGATGTTTGCGACGTGGTGACGAACCCGTCGCCGGCCGGTTGGATACCTATGCCCTTCTCGGAGATGCGTTGCGTACTCCACTCGACGTCCCCTGTTGCGAGGTGCACCGAAACGATGTCCTGATCCTCGGTGAGTATCAGGAGCCGTTCACCGTCGGAGACACTCCTCCGGAATCCGCCGACATTCTCGAACGGGGCACGCCACAACTGGGCACCGGTCATGATGTCGTATCCCGCTGCCGCTCCGTCGTCGGAGCCGAGCACCACCTCGCCGATGATAGATCGCAGAAAGCTCTCGTTGTCGTCGAGCTTCCACAGTGTCGCACCGGTTTCCGGATCGTAGGCACCCTTGTTGGAGACGATCGGCCGTGCAGGGTCGGGGAGTGCGAGCCACGGGTCGGCCGCGGATTCGTCACGGACGCGGAACACTTCGGTGCCGGAGGTGTTCGTGTACACCATGGCCGACTCGAACAGGTCGTCGCCGATCGTGCACTCGGTTCCTACATATCCCTGGCCGGGAAGGCTCGTCACGTTGCGGAGCCCGGCGCCGACCTGGGCACCGGTGTCCTGTTCGACCGCTACCCCGCCGACCTGGTCGAAGGCGACGATATCCGGGCCGATTCTGAAGTCCCGGCCGTCTCCGCTACCCCTGCATTCCGTGTTGTCCTCGGCGAACGTCTGCCACGTCTCCGACAGGTTCCGAGGCGTGCCTTTCGTCAGGGAGTTGTCGGACGGACCCGGGGATCCGATGGTGTAGACCGTGCCGTCCACGACCTCCACCATCGACACGTTTCCTACGTTGTGGGTGATGTCGACGGACCCGTCGGAAAGCCTGAAGAACGCGACATCGCCCCGCCCGGTGCCGCGCGACAGTACACATGGCACCATTCCGTCGACGGCCTGCGTGGCGCATGTGACCTCCTTCGACGGGGACGGTCCACCGCACGGATCCGTCCTCGGGTTCGATCGCGGCCAAGTGGGTCTGCCGTTTGTCGCCCGACCTGACTGCAGTGAGCCAGACATCGCCGAGGTCATTGATTCCGGTGGTGTAGTAATGCGACATCAACGAATCCGGGGCGACGAAGTCGCTGCCCTGTATCACGTCGTCGGCGTACAACGTCCACCCTGCGACCGGTTGTGTCGGAAAGGTGTACCTCAGCTGGCCGTCGACCCGACGGTCGTCCTCGCCGGACCCGAAGATCACGATCCCACCCACTGCTGCGAGCACGGCCGCAAGACCGGTCGCGCCGGCACGATCGGCCACTGTCGTCGACGACTGCGGTCTGCGGGCGACCACGCTGCCGACGCCGGCTGATCAGGGGGTGGCGGAGGCGGCGGTGGAGGAGGGGGAGGCGGTGGTGCAGGCGGTCCGGGTCGAGTCATCAGGTCCTTCTTCCACCCGAATGTGGACGTACTTCGTTCAGTTCGGGGTCAGGCACAATACGACGGTGGGCTCGGTGGTTCGTACCCATTCCTCACGGCAGTCGTCTGTGTCTGTCACGCGCGCAGTCACTCGGAAGTCACTGGCCGAGTCGCTGCACGAGGCCGATTGCACGTAGACCTCGTAGGATCCGGAGCTGTTCTGTGCTCCGCGTTCGTGGATGATGCAACTGCCGACGGCGGCGTTGCGAATGGCATTGCTCGTCTCTTGCGACGACTGTGCCGTACCGGCTCTTATCGTGGTGGACGGAGCGGCCTTCGAGGTGATCGTCGAATACGACGGCGTGGTGTACGACTGTGTCGTATAGGTCGTCGAGGCCAAGTACGTGGAGTAGTCGTCGTCCTCGAACGAGGCGATGGCATTGGCAAATGTCCCCAGAGCGATCGCCCACATGGCGATGACAGCCAGTCCGATCGCGGTGAATGCGTAGCCGATGACGAGTCCCGCGATCGCGAAGCCGCGTCCCTCGTCACCGTTGCGTCTGATCTGTTTCAGACCGATATGGCCGAAGATGATTGCGAGTACGGGAACGAAGAACGATGTGACGAACGAGGCGATCGCCATCGCGTTCGTCTGTGGTCGGTTCTGCGGATAGCCGTGTGCCGGCATCGGCGGAGGAACCTGCTGGGGTGGCAGCGGAGGGGGCGGAGGAGGGGGAAGTGTCATTCACGATCTCCTGGCCAGGCGGAACTCCGGATTCCAGTGACGTTATCCGTTGGTGAGAGACCGGAATATCGTGCGATCGAACGACATTCTTACTCGATGCACCCTGTCCGGGTACAGATCGTCACGGAACCGACGCCGGCATCCGGGAAGTCCAGGGACACGCTTTGTACTCGCGGACATTCGTCATCGCTGTCGGTTGCGTCGTCGTATTCCGGTGATTCGGGTAGATCCGCCGACGGTGTCTGTGCAGCGTCACCGGTCGGTTCGTATCCGGTGACTTCGTCGGTTATCAGGAGCAGCCGTCCACCGGACCTGCCCACCATGATGCCGAATCCCGAATCGTCTTGGGCAGGCATGTCCCACACCTTCGTCCCGTCCACGAGTCGGTATGCCACGATCCGTTCGTCGGCGGTGGTGATGAGATGAGTGCCGTCGGTCTCGGTGTAGTAGCCGAGTCGTTCGTCGAGTTGCCACAGGACCGTACCGTCGAGAGCCGAAACAGCAACCGTGCTATCGAGAGTCGTGTACAAGGCAACTGCGCCCACCTGCGCAGTCACTCTCGGCTTCGTGCTGCCTGAAGATTCGAGCGAGATGCGCCAGACGCGTGTTCCACTCTCGAGGTCGTACCCCGAATCCTCTGTGAACGCGAGATGCGGTGCCTCTCCGGGTACGTTCGTATCCGGGACGTGGAGAAAACCGTCCACCGCGTAGCGAGTGGTGCCGTCCGCAGCGACCACCACGGAGGAGTCGGCCTCCGGGTCGTACACGGCCACGGAATCGTTCGGCAGGAGAGCCGAGTAGCCCTGTTGCTCGGACGCCAGGACGCGACCGGACCCGTCGACTGCGAGGGTGAATCCTCCAGTGACGGAAATATCCTGGTAGACAGCGATGTTCCGAGCCGATACCAGGACCTTCCGGGTGCCGCCGTGCGTGGGACCGGTGATCGACCAGAATCGTGCAGGTTCCTGCTCCGTACCACCGGTCATGAGCACTCGCCCCGACTCGTCACGACCTGCGAAGACGAGGGTCTCACCCGCCTGCATCACCCCGTCGTACATGACCGTGGTGTCGACGGAGGAAAGCACCCGACCGTCGTCGAGCGCGATGAAGGTGAAGCGGGGGTAGTTCGTGCCGGGTGGATAGCTGAGGCATGCGATCCGGTCGCCGAACAGGGGTTCGCTGCACCCGCTGGGTTCCTGCCCGCCGGCAGGACCGCTTCGCCAGCGGACGTCACCGGTCGCGCTGTCGATGCCGACCAGGGACTCCCGACCTCCCGGCATCTGCACGACGATGACGTCGCCCCCGTCGATATAACCGATCGGAGAATCACCTCCGACCCGGAAGTTCGGTTTTTCGAACGCAGTGCCTCCGGCGTCCTCCGGACCGGTACGCCAACTCTGCTGCGGCGCTGTCGGGTAGGTCGCGGTGAGCATGCCTTCGGGGAGGGGGTCCTTGCGGAGATACAGGACCGTCAACAATGTAAAGACGAGGACGAGCACCAGTGCGACAGCCGCTGTGATGATGCCGAGCCGTACTCGGTGGGTTCCGGCCGGAGCAGGTGAGGACGGCGGTGGCGGAGGAGGGACCGTCATCGCAACACCGTGCTTCCGTCGATCGGGTGGCTGCGACTGACGAGCTTGGCGTAGCAATGCTCCGCGTCCAGGCGTTGTTGGTCGCACCATGTCACAGCGCTTCCCGATTCGCTGCTCGGGGCACCCGCGATCGTGACCCAGAAATCCGGAGCACTGAATGTGCTCCAGTCGCCGCTCCACAGCAGGCGCACATTCGGGTACCGCAGCCGGAGGACTAGATGCTCTTCCAAGGTGGCCGCGTTGTTCCAGGTGCGTCCCTCCGCTTGGAGGCCGGGGCGCTTCGAGCTCAGCTGTGGAACCCACCTCTCGGCCAGATCCGACTGCACCACGGGCAAGTCTGCATCGGCGATCGCGCGGAGAGCATCGAAACTGGCGGTTTCGGGGTCACCGGTGATGGGCCGTGCCGGGCCGGAGGCGTCGACCACGGGCTGTTTGCCGCTCTCGGCGGAGGATTCGATGGATGCCGATTCGACGGCGTTCCTGCCGCTCGGTTCGCATTCGACGAGGAACGTTCCGGCACTTCCGTCGGCGTTCTGCGCCCCTTCGGCCGGCTCGGCAGATCGTCCGGAAGTCGCCAGAACGTTCCGACCGGGAACCGCAGTTCTCGGGTGGTGAATCCCGTGGTGTTCTCCGGCCGGGGTATCGCGATCGGATTCGTCGTGAAGTCGAATGCGGCAGCGGCCACGTTGGAGCCACCGGTCGAGATCGCGATCCGTGTCGACTCGGCAGCGAGGACGTCGCCGCTGGTGCAGGTCGCGGTGAACCGCATAGTGACGACGAGTCCGACCTCATCGGTACGCAATCCGACGGGAGTCAGCCGCGGTGGGGTTCCACAGCGTGTGACCGCCTGAGGAGACTGCTGCTGCGTCACTGCGGAATCGGCCGGTGACCCCGGAACCGGGGCAGTACCGTTCGGCGCCGTGTACAAGCGGAGCTCGTGGTCCGACTGGAAAACCAATCCTGCATCGACAGCAACGAGACGACTCGTGCTGACCTCACTCGCCGACCCGGCTTCCATCGACCAGGCGACGGATCCGTCGCTCAACGATGTGGCAGTGACGGTCGATCCGTCGACTGCCAGGATCCGCTCCCCGTCGGTCACGGGTCCGACCCCGAACGTGTTGCCCGGAGAGGCCCAACGCTGTTCGCCGGTTTCGAGGTCGTAGGCGTGCAGGTCGCCGTCGCTCGTCTCGATGACGACGAGGTCGCCGATCACCGCTGCCCCCCGAGCGGTGCCATCGGAATCGACCGACCACACAGATGTCCCGGTTCGGGGATCCACCGCATCGAATCGGTCGGTGAAGAGCGGAAGGTCGGCGGTCTCGCTCACTGTCAGCGCAGGCTCGAGCACATATCCCTCTACCGGGACAACGGTGCCGTGGGCCTGCACGATCCTCGCAGTCCCCCGGTCGGCGCACAGGGTGACAAGCGCACCTTCGACACCGTCGACGATGTGGGCCGCGACGACGGGATCGCCCACGGCAGTGGAACCGTCGGCGGTGCGCAACAGCATGCCCGAGCCGAAGCCGCTCAGAGCTACGAAGTCGCCCGAGACCTCCATGCGGTCGGGTGTGGACGGACTGTCGCATCCGAGTGCGGGAAGGACACGGCGCCAGCCGGATTGCGGCTCGTCGACCGAACTGCGGCTGACCACCGACTCACCCGTGGTCTGGTCGTAGCCGAGCAGATAGACCGAGCCGTTCGCGACGGCGACGGCAGATCCGGTGAAATCCGTTGTGGATTCGGCACGTACGGATCCTTCGGCGAGATCGATGTATCGGAGGACAGTTCGCTCGTCCGTCTCGTGCACGAGACACGCGAGCGCACCATCCCATGGTTCGTGTGCGCACCCTCCCTCACGGCTGACCGGGGAGGTCCACCGAATGTGCCAGTCGACCGAATCGACAGCAGCCAGGTAGGCGTGAGGGTCGGACTTCCCGGCACCTGTGTGGATCACCCGTACGACCAGTGCACCGTCGTACTCCAAAAACCCGGTGTCGCCACCTTGATGGACGTCGTAGAAAGGCTTGTGAACGCCACGTCGGGATCACCGGTAGCGGTCTCGATATCCACTACCCATGCGGCGGTCGGTGCGGTGGGATACGGATCTGCCAGCATCCCGGGGGCGCGAGGCTCGGATCGGAGGACGATCACGGCGGTCACGGCCGCAGCGGCCAACAGAGCGACAACGACAGCAACCACGATCAGACGCAACCCCGTGCGCCGGCGTGGGGGAGGCGAGTCGTGCGACGCGACTTCGGGGGGTGGAGGCGGTGGTGGGGGACCGGGAGCCTCGGTTCCCGATGTCACGGTGCCGCCCCGACGACGTCCGGACCCCGCTCGACGTCCTTGTCGTTGCTGCGTGGGGGACGGCGTGCGAATTTCGACATGATCGGAAGATCGACGAATCGGTAGATCAGGTCTGCAGCGAACACCGACAGTACGAACGTCAAGGCGATCCAGCCCAGCCATCCGAGGAAGCCGTAGCTGTGGCCTCCGATGAACAACCGGGTCACGATCACCATCATCGGGAACTGGATCATGTAGAAGGCGAACGAGATGTTGCCGAGCCAGACCATCGGTTCACGGGCGATCGGTCCGCTGACACCGTGCAGGTCGCGGGAGGCGAGGGTCGCGACCACCGCGGTCATCGGCAGGAGCATCAGGACCGACATCTTGTAGTTGACCGGGACGACCCATGTGAGCGCGAACGCGATGCCCAGGCGAGTGCAGGCCAGGTCATCCGGGTGACCCTCCAGCGGCCTTCAGCGACGATCCTGGCGGCCAACACCCCGAGATAGAACTCGGGTAGCCGAGACAACGGGAACGTGTAACTGAGCCAGTACGAGGGGGAGACGGGAATGTTGTCCTGCGCGAACCACAACGGCGACGCGTGGAGCGTGAAGTCCGGTGAGACGTCGCCCTCGACGAGTCGCGGGGCGAAGGTGTTGGTGATTCCTTTCGGTCCCTCGACGAACAGGTAGTACGAGGTGTGCAGCACGACGAGGAAGGCCATGATCGCGCCGACCGCCCACCACAGGTACCGGCCGTCGATCCTCGACACCAGCGGGGCCAGCAATGGGAACGAGAAGTAGAACAGCAGCTCCGCGCACAACGACCACGACGGAACGTTGAGGCCGCCGACCGTGGTCCAGTTCGGCACCCACGCATGCACCAGCAGCAGGTTGGGCACCCACACGACGAGGCGCGACAGCGGCACGGACGCTGCAACGATCAGGACGATCGCGGCGACGATATGTGTCGGATAAATCTTGAGCACGCGGCGCTTGTAGAACTGCAGGATCGAGCTGCCCGGTCGGAACGACCAGTAGATGACGAAACCCGACAGCACGAAGAAGAACGTGACGCCCGCTGCGCCGAGCTGCATCGGAACGAACCAGTGGATCGTGCGGAACAAATCGGACTTCTGGAACGGGTAGATCGGCAGGAAGACGAGTGCGTGCAGCACGAACACCGCGAACGCGGCCCACCATCGTGCGCCCGTCAGGGACGGCAGATCCCGCAGTTTGCGGGTGGCATCCACGGTCGGCTCCGGCATTTCGGCAGCTCTACCAGGACAGACGATGGCTCAGGGCCTCGGCGACGACCTTGTTGCCATGCGGAGTGGGATGGATCGGTGCGCCCACCGTGAACGAGTTCGGTTCGGTGATTCCGCTGATCCAGGACTCGGGCGCGCACGAGCCGTGGCCGGTGGTCAGGGCACGCGTGTCGAAGAAGTCGACGCCGAGAATTCCGGCTGCTTCGCGCTGCGCGGAGTCGAGGCGATCGAGGTAGGCGATATAACCCTCGGCTCGAGGTTGGACCACGTCTGCGCCGCCGATACGCAGGCACGCCGACGTTTGTCCGGCCTGGAAGATCTCCGGATATCCGACCAGCACGACCCGTGCGTTCGGTGCGTAGTACCGGATGTAGTCGACCACTGCCCGTACCCGGTTCGCATAGGTTGTGCCGTCCACGCCCTGCGCGTCGGGGACCCGGCCCTGTGCCACGGCATCGAGACCGCAACCGCGGACGACGTCGAGCAGGCAGTCGACGGACGGGAAGGCGCGCCCACCGGAAGCACCCCACGTGTCGTTGAGGCCGAGCTGAATCAGGACGGCGCGAGTGCCGGCCCCGAAGCCGCCCGCCGACACTGCTTGTTTCGCCTGGTGGCTGAGGTCCATCCCGGACCCGTGTCGATCGCGCCTCCATTGCAGGACACATCGACGAAATCGGGGCTACCGAGTACACCGAGCGACTCGGCCAGCTGCGCGGGCCATGACGTCGGCGGATGCGGCAACCGTTGCCGGAGTTCTCGATGAGCGGCGTGGTGGCGGTGAAGGAATCTCCCATCACGACGAGCGCAGCCCCGTCGTCCGGTGCAGCCACTGCAGAGGGGAGCTGAGTCAGGACCGCCGCACAGGCAGTCGCGAGGACCGCGAACACCCTCATCGCCAGGACACGCATCGCTGACCTTCACCTCCGTCGAGTTCCCGTCTGCTGCCGTGGATCCGGGAAGATCGGCGATCGTGCACCCGCATCACGCGGTGCGAGTGTTGCAGGGTCCGGTGGTCGACCGGTATCCGTCGAACGATCGACATGGGCACCGATTCGGGAACCGTTGTTGTGGGTTAACATTCGGCTCCACATCGTCCCTGGCGGTTGCGCAGGGACCTACGAACGACTACCGGACGTGTTCCGGACCCCAGGAGGAGATGGACCGATGAGGTCACGTCTGGCTGTTCCGATCGTCACCGTTCTGGCCGCGGTTGCTCCGATCCTTGCTTCCTGCGATTCGAACAACGAATCGTCGACCCCGGAGACGACCACCACGGCTCCGGCCGCGAGCTCCCCGGCCACGAGTGTGACCGTTGAACCCGCTCCGCAGACGGAAGTCCCCGCAGCGGAGGAGACCGTTGCGCCGGCGAGTGTCGAGTCGGTGCCGGTCGTGGAGGCTCCGGCTGAGGAGACCGTCGTCGAGGTGGCTCCGCAGCCGGCTGTCGTTGAGCAACAGCAGGCACCGGTCCAGGCTCCGAGTGCGCCCGCCCAGGAGGATTCGGCCCCGCCCACGCTTCCCGAGATGGGCTTCGATCCGCGCGCGGGCTATTGATCGGTCAGTCTTGGTAGAGGCCCGGACGATGCCGGCAGCGATCTCGTTCGCCGGTCGTCCGCCGGCCGGTCCGTCCCTCAGCGTGCACAGCACGACGACGGTGATACCGGTGTCGGGGTCGTGTCCCATGAACGATTGGAACCCGGGGATCGCACCGTCGTGGCCGTACATCGGCCCGAAGGCCATCAGGCCGAGGCCGTAGGTGCCGAGGACCGGCATGGAGGCGCCACTCGTCCTGGGGATGTCCAGTTGCCGCTCGTGCAGGTCGGGCGAGTCGAGCAGTGTGCCTCCGACGAGCGCACCGGCGAAGGTCTCGAGGTCGGACGCGGTGGAGATCGCGGCCCCGGCAGCTCCGATCCACGACGGATCCAGGTTCGTCACGTCGGTCGGCAGCAGGGTGCCTTCGCGCGCGGCCCGCACCTGATCCCACTCCAGGGCGGCGGAGATGTTCGCGGAGGAATGGGTGCCGTAGAGATAGCCGTGCGGTGAGGGTGAGGGAAGGGTCGAATCCCCTTCTGTCGGGTAGGAGGTCTCGCCCAGTTCCAGGGGTTCGAAGATGCGGTTCTGCAACTCCGTCTCCAGGCTGTTGCCGGTGACCTCTTCGATGACCATCGCCAGCAGGACGGTATTGGTGTTCGAGTAACGAACGTCCGAACCCGGCGGAAAATACGGCGGTACAGATGTCCCCAGTGAGGCGAGTTCGGGAAACGTCCACACACGCGCAGGGTTCTCGTCGAGAATCCGGTTGAAGTCGGCGCGCTCGGTATAACTGAACAGCCCACTGCGCATCGTGAGCAGTTGTTCGACGGTAACGCCGTCCACGCCCCACACGTCGGGCAGGTGATCGGAAACCTTGTCGGCAAGAGACAGCTTCGACTCCTCCGCCAACTGGAGCGCGACGGTGCCGACCATCGTCTTCGTGATGGAGCCGACGCGGAAGTGATCGTCGACGCCCACCGGGTCGTCGGTCCCGATCGTGCGTGTGCCGAAGGCCTGCTGCCATCGGCTCGGGGTAGTGACGGAAACGACGGTGCCGGGCACCATCATTGCCTCCATGACCCGGTCGACGATCGGCCTCAGCGAATCACCCAGTTGCTGTGAGTAATCCAGTGCTTCGACGGTGGTTGTGGCCGAGTCGGTCGAGGCGGTGGGTGTCGTCGGTGGTGCTGCGGCACATCCGGCGAGCGTCAGGGTGAGCGCGACGGCAGGAACACTACGAGCGAGTCGATGTGCGATCAGAATTCGATGACGCACACGGTGCCTTCCCCGAAGTTGGTGACATAGGCGGTCGTGCCGTCGCGGTCGAACGCGACCCCGTGCGGGTACGCGCCGACATCGAGTGTCCGAGTCACGCTGTTCGTCCCTGCATCGAGAACGTCGACGGTGGTCAACCGGTGATTCGCGACCAGGACCGTACGGGTGTCCGGATCGACGGCGACTCCGACCGGGCCGGGGCCGACGGGGACCGTCGACGCGACAGACCGGGTGCGGATGTCGATGACGGAGACGGTGCCGGACTCGTTGTTGGTGACGTAGGCCGTCGACGAGGCCGGATCGACCGCGATACCCCAGGGTGCGACGCCCACCGAGACCGTACCCACCACGGT
Source organism: Rhodococcus sp. IITR03 (assembly GCA_001017865.1). The sequence continues at coordinate 856 of LATQ01000097.1, read as the reverse complement.
GCGACTGTTCGCATCGATCACCGAGACCGTGCCGTCGCCGGCATTGGTGACCAGCACCGTGCCCGTCGTGGGATCGGCCGCGATGCCGTACGGCTTGGCGCCGACGCCGATGGTGCCGACGACGGAGTTGTTGCTGTCGATCACCGTCACGGTGCCGTCGTCGAAGTTGCTCACGTACACCGTGTCGCTGTTCGGTTCGACAGCCACGCCGTAGGGACCTCGGCCGACCGGCACCGTCCCGGTGATCCTCTGCGCTCGGGTGTCGAGAACCGACACCGTTCCTTCGACGGCGTTCGCTACGTACCCGATGCCGCGTTCTCGGTCGATGGCGATTGCGGACGGCTTCTGACCGGCCTGTAGTGTTCCTGTCACCGTGTTCGTGTCGAGGTCGAGAACGGAGATCGTGGAATCGTCGGAATTGGTGACGTAACCGCGCCGCGCGTTCTCGTCGAGTGCGACGGCCCATGGGCTCGTCCCGACTCCACGCGTGCCGGTGACTACGGGGTCTCGGGGAGGCTGCGCGTAGATGCGGCGGAGGACGAACCCGACTCCCCGGCTGTCGACGTGCTTGCGCCCGACTCGCCCGAAACTTCGCCGCTCCTGATCTCGACGCCTTGTGCGGTGGCGACCTCATCGTCGGGGAAGATCGTCGGCCACACGAAGTAGGCGACGGCAGCGCTGATCACCCCGGACACGAGGAAAACGGCGGTGTACAACGCAATCGTGCGTCCCACGCGACGGCGAGGCCGGACGACGGCCTGGGGCGAGGTCGGAACGTTCTGGGCCGTACCAGGATGCGCGGAGGGCGTGGTGGGCGGCGGGCGGTAGCTTCGGAGGGGGCGGCGGCGGGCACTCG
>LATQ01000173.1 GCA_001017865.1 Rhodococcus sp. IITR03 | reverse complement strand
GGGTGCGCGCCCACACCGGCCCGCCTGGGCGGGTTCGTCGGCGCGGGTGAGCGACGTGCGCGACGTGCTCACCGGTCGCATCGCACCCTCCGGCCGCGTCCTCGTCGTCGACGATCTCGGTTTCCATCAGGCGACCTCGGTCGCCGAACTGTTGGCGGACCGCGGATGCGCGGTGACGGTGTGCACGCCGGGGATGCTCGTGGGCCAGGACCTCGGCCTGACGCTCGAGCTCGACGGCTGGCGTCGCGCCCACGACAGGCGGATCCAGCGACTCGCCGGCGTCGCCGTCGGCGGTGTCGTGGACCTGCCGGACGGCGCCGAGGTCGCCCTGGTCCACCACGCGACCGGCGAGCAGACGACGCTCACCGTGGACGCGGTCGTCGTCGCCACCCATCAGGAACCCGTCGACGAACTGTGGCGGGAACTCACCGGACCGGGCACGAGAGTGATCCGCGTGGCGACGCGGTGACGCCACGCCGCCTGCACGCCGCGATCGTCGAGGGGGAGCGGGCCGCCAGGAACCTGGCTCCTACGTCTCCAGCCCGCGGCGCATGACGATCCGCGGCCAGCGGTCGAGGCCGTGTCTCCGTTCCTCCGCGCGGATCCGGGTGAGAGCGGGGGAGAGGGCACCGTCCGCGACCGTCCGGAAGCCGAGACGCGCGTAGTACGGGCCGTTCCACGGCACGTCGCGGTAGGTGGTCAGCGACAGCGATCCGAAACCGGCGTCCCGCGCCCACCCCACGACGTGGTCGATCAGCATGCGACCGATCCCGCGACGCGCGTGATCGGGATGCACCGACACCTGCTCGATGTGGACGCCGTCGTCGACGATGTCGGCCGCCAGATACGCGACCGCTCGTCCGTGCTCGTCGAACCACGCCCAGCAGCGACCGGCGTCCCGGTGGGCGCGCAGTTCCTCGACGGACGGAGGATCGTCGTCGGCGACGAACGCCATTCCGATCTCGGCGAAGGGTTTGCCCGCAGCGCGTTCGATCTCCTGCAGCACCGGCAGGTCGTCGTCGGTCGCCAGTCGGATCGGGGGCAGTTCCTTGCAGTAGTACATGGCGGTCGGTGATTCCGCGTAGAGCCCGAAGCGCTCGTTCATCGGTACGTACCCGGCCTTCGCGTACAACGCGATCGCCTCGGGTTGCTCGCTGCCCGTCTCGAGGATCATGCGACGGCGACCGGCATCGGTCGCCGTCCGCTCCAGCGCACCCAGCACCCGTTCGGCCACACCGCGACGCCGCATGCTCGCCCGCACGTACATCCGCTTGATCTCGGCATCACCGTCGCGCACCCCTCGATGCGAATGCTCCGGTGCACGCCAGCCGCCGATCCCGGCCGGAATCCCGTCGGCCACCGCCAGGAGGAACACCCCGCTCGGTGGCTCGAATTCGTGCGGCGACAGTTCGGTGTCGTCGGGTCCGCCGTACCTCCGCACGTATTCGAGCTGGACTTCGCCGATGAGGTCCTGCACGTCCGGGTCGTCCAGCGGACGAGGTTCGATCAGCACCGGGAAAGCGTACCGATCGGATCTCGGCGTCCGGCGGACCTACCGGGACCTCCGGGTTTCGTGCACGCCCGCGAAACCCTTAGCATCGGAGCGGTGATGCGGGAGCTCGCCGACGCCTGTTGGACGGACATCGAACCCGACCGGGTGACGGTGGCCGTCCCGATCGGTGCGCTCGAACAACACGGTCCACATCTTCCCCTCGACACCGACACCCGGATCGCGACTGCTGTCGCTGCCGAGCTGCCCGAGGTGGTCCTCGCCCCGCCGCTGCCCTACGGAGCGAGCGGGGAACACGAAGGTTTCGCCGGCACCGTCTCGATCGGAGCCGAGGTGACGAAGGCGCTGCTCGTCGAATACGGCAGGTCGGTGTGCCGGTGGGCGAAGCGGGTCGTCTTCGTCAACGGGCACGGCGGCAACGCCTATCCGCTGATCGAGGCGGTGAGTCTCCTGCGATACGAGGGCCGCGATGCTGCTTGGCTTCCGTGCGCGGTGCCGGATCCGACGCCCATGCCGGTGTCACCGAGACGAGTCTGCTGCTGCACCTGGCACCCGGGACGGTCGACATGACACGGGCTGCGGTCGGGGCGACGGAACCGATCGGAGCACTGATGCCACGACTGCGCGAAGCCGGTATCGTCTCGGTGTCCGCGAACGGAGTGCTGGGAGACCCCACCGAGGCCACCGCAGAACTCGGCGCGCGCCTGTTCGCGAGTCTGGTCGAGCGGGCGAGTGCACAGGTCGCCCGGTGGCAGCCGGGAACGGAAGGAAGGCTTCGGTGAGTCGGGCTATCACTCCACAGGCGACGTCTCCGGAGGCGGCGCAGCCCCGGGCGACCCGGCTCCCCGACGGTTTCGGTGTGCGCATCGACGCACGGGTGCGCAGCTTCGCCGGAGGGCGTGTCCTCGTCGGAGGATCGCCCACGCGCATGCTCACACTCGCGCCCGCCGCCGTAGCGATGATCGACGAGACTTCGTCGAGGTCGTCGACGCGCAGAGCGCCGCGGTCGCGCGCCGTCTGCTGGACTCGGGCATCGGGAACCCCCGGCCGACGAAGCTGCCGCCGAGTTCCGCCGTCACCGTCGTCGTCCCCGTCAAGGACAATCCTTCCGGCCTCGCCCGTCTGCTCGCCGCCGTCGAAGGGCACGAGGTCGTGGTCGTCGACGACGGTTCCGAGAAGCCGGTCGAGGCGCCGGAACGCGGTCGTGTCCGGGTGATCCGGCACGAGACCTCCCGTGGGCCCGCAGCGGCCCGGAACACCGGATTGCAGCAGGTGACAACGGAATTCGTCGCCTTCCTCGATTCCGATGTGGTACCACAACTCGGCTGGCTCGAACGATCGCTGGGGCACTTCACCGATCCCGCGGTCGCACTCGTCGCGCCGCGCATCGTGGCCCTCGAACCCGACAGCAGCGCGCTCGCGAAGTACGAGCACGCACGCTCGTCGCTCGACCTCGGCAGCCGGGAATCCGCCGTGGTCGCGGGTGGTCCTGTCTCGTACGTGCCGAGCGCGGCGCTGCTCGTCCGTCGCGACGCGCTCGTCGCCTGCGGTGGTTTCGACGAGGCGCTGCACGTGGCCGAGGACGTCGATCTGTGCCGGCGACTGCAGACCTCGGGGTGGCGGTTGCGGTACGAGCCCATCTCGCGGGTCGCGCACGACCATCGCACCCGCTTCCGGACGTGGTTGACGCGCAAGGCATTCTACGGAACCGGTGCGGCCCCGCTCGCCGAGCGGCATCCGGGTTCCGTCCCACCGATGGTGATGTCGATCTGGACGCTCCTCGCGTGCGTCGCGATCGCGAGCTTCACCCGCGTGGGGGTGATGGCAGCGGTGCTGACCCAGGTGGTCACCTTCGTGCGGTTGCGGCGGATGTTCTCCGAACTCGACCGGCCCGACCGCATCGCCGCGCTGCTCACGGCCCAGGGATTCGCCGGTGGTCTGTGGCAGGTGGCGTCGGCGGTGTGCCGGCACTACTGGCCGGTCACGGTCGTCGCAGCGGTGTTCTCCCGCAAGGTTCGTCGGGCCGTGCTGGCTTGCGCTGTGGCCGAAGGTATCTGGGACTGGAAGACGCACCGCGAGAGCGGCGGGCTCGATCCCGTCCGGTACCTGCTCTACAAGCGCCTCGACGACCTCGCGTACGGCGCGGGGTTGTGGAAGGGCGCGCTCGACGCCCGCGCGGCGGCCGCGCTCGTACCCGACATCCGGAAGTGACATGATCCCGGCGCACGCCGATGTGGTGATCGTCGGCGGTGGAAGCTGCGGCTGCGTTCTCGCCGCCGGGCTCAGCGACGATCCGGACCGCACCGTGCTGCTGCTCGAGGAGGGCGCGGCGTTCGGATCGGCGTCCGCTGTTCCACGCGAGATCTGTGACGCTGCCGTCCTCCCGGTGGGTCCGGAGAGCCCGTGGGCGGCGGACTTCCCCGCACGGTTGACCCCGGACGTCGAGGCGACCGTGACGCGGGGCCGGGGGCTCGGCGGTTCCGGCGCGGTCAACGGCGCCTACTTCGTGCGTGCGCGGCCGGACGACTTCGCGTCGTGGCCCGCTCGTGGTCGTACGAGGAGGTGCTGCCGTACTTCCGGGCCGTCGAGACCGACGCGGATATCCCCGGCGACCTGCACGGAAGTTCCGGCCCGATACCGGTCGCCCGGGTGCCGCGCGAACGGATGCATCCGCTCTCGCGTGCTTCGGTCGACGCCGCCGAAGGTGCGGGAC
>LATQ01000381.1 GCA_001017865.1 Rhodococcus sp. IITR03 | reverse complement strand
ACCGTCGACGTCCGGGTAGATCGTCCGCAGCGACTCGTGCCGGCCGAGCACGTCGGTGACCGCGGCCTGCAGGGCCGCCGCGTCGAGTGCCCCCGACAGGCGGATCGCCACGGGGATGTTGTTGACTGCCGATTCGGGCTCGAAGCGGTTGAGGAACCACATCCGCTGCTGCGCGAGCGACAACGGCACCAGTTCCGGACGCACCTGCGGGACCAGCGGTGCGCGTCCGTCGCCACCCGAGGCCATGGCGGCGTCGACGAGCGAGGCGAGTTCGGCCGCCGTCGGGCGTCGAAGAACTCGCGGACGTCGATGCGGACCTTGTGATCGGCGCTGAGCCGCGCGACGACCCGCGTCGCGCTCAGGGAGTTGCCGCCGAGTTCGAAGAAGTCGTCGTCGACACCGAGCTGCTCGATGCCGAGGACCTGCTCGAAAGCGGCGACGACGGCATGCTCGGTAGCCGTCGACGGCGCGCGGTATTCGCGCTGCAGGGAGCTGAAATCCGGTGCGGGCAAGGCCTTCCGGTCGAGCTTGCCGCTGCCGCCGAGCGGGAACTCGTCGAGTTCGACGAACAGCGACGGCACCATGTAGTCGGGCAGGCGCCGGCGCACGGCGTCGGCGAGCTCCGACCGTTCGATGTCGCGGCCGTCGGTGACGAGATAGGCGACGAGGTGATCGCCGAGCGCGGGGTCGGAGTGCACGACGACGACCGACTGCCGCACGCCCGGGTGGTCGAGCAGCGCCGATTCGATCTCGCCGAGTTCGATTCGCAGACCGCGCAGCTTCACCTGGAAGTCGGTGCGGCCGATGTACTCGATCTGCCCGTCGTCGTTCGTCTTCACGAGGTCGCCGGTGCGGTACATGCGGTCGCCGGGCTCGCCGAACGGGTCGGCGACGAAGCGATCGGAGGTCAGATCGGGGCGACGGAGATAGCCGCGCGCGAGCTGGACGCCCGCGAGGTAGAGCTCGCCCTCGACACCGTCCGGGACGGGGCGCAGACCCTCGTCGAGGACGTAGAGGCCGGTGTCGGCCACGGCGGCACCGATCGGCACGACGGTGTCGTCGGCGGAGGTCGCGAAGTAGGTGACGTCGACCGCGGCCTCGGTGGGCCCGTAGAGGTTGTGCAGACGCGCCGAGGAGATCTCGTAGAAGCGGGCGACGGTCTGCGGCGGCAGCGCCTCACCGGACGCGAAGACATAGCGAAGGGTGCTCACCGACGCGGCGGTGGGCTCGGTGAGGTAGACGGCGAGCATCGACGGCACGAAGTGCGCGATCGTCACGCCGCGTTCGATCATCGTCTGCGCGAGGTAGGCAGGGTCGCGGTGCCCGTCGGGCACGGCGATCGTGAGACGGGCACCCACCTGCAGGGGCCAGAAGAACTCCCAGACCGACACGTCGAAGGTGAACGGCGTCTTCTGCAGCACCACGTCGTCGGCGCGCATCCCGTACTCGGACTGACGCCAGTCGATGTTCGCGACGATCGCCCGGTGCTCGACGGCGACGCCCTTGGGCCGTCCCGTCGAACCCGACGTGAAGATGACGTAGCGAGGTGATCGGCCGTGAGCGCGCCGCCGCGCTCCTCCGGAGTGATCGGCTCGTCGGATACCTCGGACAGGTCGAGGGTGTCGATCGTCAGCGCCGGGACGGAACCGGGGAGATCGACGGCGTCGCGCTCGGTGGTGACGACGGCGACCGGCTCGGCGATCTCGAGGACGTAGGCCAGGCGGTCGGCCGGATTCGGGGTCGAGCGGCACGTAGGCGCCGCCGGCCTTCACGATCGCGTACATGCCGACCAGCAGATCGAACGACCGGCGGACGGCGAGACCGACGCGTGAGTCGGGGCCCACACCGAGACCGATGAGGTGACGTGCGAGACGGTTGGCGCGGGCATCGAATTCGCGGTAGGTCAGGGCCTGCCCGTCGAACTCGAGAGCGACCGCATCGGGGGTCCGCGCCACCTGGGCGTCGAAACGCGCCACGAGGGTGTCGGGATCGACCGTGGCCGGTGCTGCCGCATCGTCGCCGAGGACCTCGACGGCGTCGGCCAGCAGGGCGTCGACCACCCCCGCGAGACCCGGAGCACCCAGCAGAGCGGGTGCGATGTTCGACAGGACGACCGGGAACAGCGCGTCGAAACCGAGCGCGCCACCCATGGCGGTGTCGAGCGTGGCGATCTCGTCGCGCAGGCGCGCGTAGCCGATACGGGTGTCACCGTCGGTGAGGGCGACGCGGTCGGGTTCGATCTCCGCGACGGCGGCGAGCAACCGGGGAAGGTCCTCGATCGCCAGCGCCGGCTTGCCCGCCATGTCACCCGTCATCTACGTCAGCCTCCTGAAATAACCTGCGCTCGGCGTCACGCTGTGCACGCGACACCGCCCCCCGCTGCCACCCGGCACCGTACTGGCCGGGCAGTCGAACGACAGCCGATCTTCCATTATCCCGAAGTGACCGACACAGGACTAATCCGCGTCTCCCACCGCATCGGCATCGACGCCTTCCGCGACGGCGATCACATCGCGCACCAACTGTGCGAGACCGTCGGCGCCGAGTTGGGGCAGCATCCCCGGTACGAGGCCGTTCAAAACCACCGAGACGAGCGCTTCCGCGGTGAGCGCACCGCCGGTCGTGGTGGCCATGGTGTCCAGACGCTGGGCGAACTCGCCGAGTGTGACCTCGCGCTCACCGTGCCAGAAGGCGACGGTGTCCGGGGCCACCGCGGCCGCTGCCGCCACGAGTGCCGGAAGATCGGCGACGGTGCGTGCCTTCTTCGGCCGGGCCGCCCGCGCCCGCGCCGGCATCCGGTGCGGATGTCGATCGAACGGAGGACGACCTGCGGTCGGCGCTGACGGCTCGAGGATCCGGACGAAGCGATCGCCGAAGGCCTCGACCGTCGCGGCGTCGAACAGTGCCGTGGCGTAGGTGAAGGTCACATCGAGCGCGGTCAGCGCTCCCGACTCGGAGAACCGTTCGACACCGTGCACTGCAGGTCGAACTTCGCCTGGTCGGCGCCCGTCTCGAGCGCGGCCACCTCGAGCCCCGGCAGGGCGAAGGTGCCCGTGTCGATGTTCTGGAAGGTGAGCATCGCCTGGAACAGCGGGGTGTACGCGCTGTTGCGTCGCACACCGAGACGTTCGACGACCCGCTCGAACGGCACGTCGGCGTTGCCGAACGCCGCGAGGTCCTTCTCCTTGGCCTGTGCGAGCAGCTCCGCGAAGGTCGCCGAACCGGCCACCCGGGTGCGGAGCACGAGGGTGTTGACGAACATGCCGACGAGGTCGTCGAGTGCTTCCTCACCACGACCGGCGGTCGGTGTACCCACCGCGATGTCCTCGCTGCCCGACAGTCGGGCGAGCAACACCGCGAAGGCGGCGTGCATCGTCATGAAGACCGTCGCGTTGTGCTCGCGGGCGGTCTTCTCGATGCGCTGCGCGAGTTCCTCACCGATCGTGAAGGTGAACGACTCACCGACGGTGGACTGGCGGGCGGGACGCGGACGATCCGTGGGCAGGGCGAGAACCTCCGGGACACCGGAGAGTTCGTCGGCCCAGTAGTCGAGCTGACGCGACAGCTCGCTCTCGGGATCGTCCTCGGAGCCGAGGATGCTCTGCTGCCACAGCGTGTAGTCGGCGTACTGGACCTCGAGCGGTTCCCAGCCGGGGTCTCCCCCGCGGCGTGCGCGAGATAGGCGGTCATCACGTCGCGCACGAGCGGACGCATCGAGTACCCGTCGGCGCTGATGTGGTGCGCCACGACCGCGAGGACGTGCTCGTCCGCGGCGAGACGCAGCAGCGCGACCGCACCGGCGGGACCGATGCCGTCACGTCGAATCCGCTGCCGAGGACCTCGGTGAGGCGGTCGACGAGCTCGTCGGTGGTCACGTCCACCGGGGCGAGCTCGGGCACGGCCTGCGCGACCGGCAACACGACCTGCACCGGACCGTCCCCGCTGTCCGGGTAGACGGTGCGCAGCACCTCGTGCCGGGCGAACAGGTCGGCGACCGCTGCGCGCAGGGCGTCCACGTCGAGCGCACCGGTCAGGCGCACGGCGACGGGGATGTTGTAGACACCCGATTCGGGATCGACCCGGTTCAGGGTCCACATGCGCTGCTGTGCGAGCGAGAGCGGCACCTGCTCGGGGCGCGGGACGGTCGTGAGCGCCGGACGGGCGCCCTCGCCCACCGACGGCCGAATGCGGGCGGCGAGCGCGAACCGTAGCGACTCGAAGACGGCGGACCGGCACGGACGGGTGTCGACGGTGCG
>LATQ01000101.1 GCA_001017865.1 Rhodococcus sp. IITR03 | reverse complement strand
CGTCGATCGCGGTCGCGAGTTCGTTCGCGCCGGCGGCGAGCTGCGCCGACCCGTCGTCGCGCCGTGACCATGTTCGTCGCGAGCTCCTGCGATCCCGAGGCGAGCTGGTCCGCGCCGCTCTTGGCCGTGTCGATGCCGTCGGCGAGCTGCCCGGCACCGTCGGCGGCCTGCTTCAGACCCGAGCCTGCGCTCTCGAGACCGGTGAGCACGGTCCGACACCTTGGGCACCGATCGTGGAGTTCACCTGTCCGATCACCTGTTCGGACGCGTCCTGCCCGATGATCGTCGCGAGATAGTTGTTCGCATCGTTGAAAGTGAAGACCAGATTCGCCTTCTCCGGGTTGTTGCCGTTGGGGGATTCGACCGCTTCGGTGAAATTCTCCGGAATCGTGATGGTGTAGTAGTACTTTCCGTCGGCCAGACCCGCGACGGCGTCCTCTTCCGACACCTCCGCCAGATCGAGCTGGCCGGATGCGATGAGGGACTTCACGACCTGATCGCCGGCGTCGACCTGTTCCCCCGTCGACGAACGACCGGTGTCGTTGTTGACGATCGCCGCGGGAATCTTGTTCACCGCACCGAACGGGTTCCAGAAGGCCCACAGGTACATGGCGCCGTACAGCAATGGCATGAGAATGATCGTCGCGATCGCGATGCGCGGCATCGTGCCGCGGAAATATCGCTTCGAGTCGCTACCGAGAGAGACGCCTGCGAGCACTCGTCACTTCCTCTTCGTCAGGACGCCGATGTCACCGGGTCCGAGCAGATCGTGCATGTCCACCACGGCTCGCACCCGGACACCGGGTTCGACGGGGTTCACGTCGCCGATGATCACCGACTGGTTCTCGCCGAGTGCGACGAGCCGGTCGAGCAGGGTGGCACGCTCGACGTCGTCGGCGATCCGATCGATCCGGCCGACCACCAGCAATGGGGGACGCCGGGTGTTCGCCACCGAGATCCGCAGGAGCAACTGTTGGAGTTCGGGAAGATCGTCGACGAACGCCTCGAGCGGTGGCAGCGGTACGTCGCCGAAGATCTCCTCGCACATCTCGGCGACACCGTCCTCACGGACCCGCGGAACGAACCGGTACCAGGGGGAATCCCACCGCTTCTGCTCGGTGACGAGATCGCGCACGGTGACCGATGGGCGTACCTCGTCGAGTTCGTTCATGCAGGCGATCGCCGACCGCGCGATGATCTTCTGCGGTCTGTCCTCGCCGAGAACCGTCAGCGATCCTCGGGTCAGTCGCATCCGTCCGCACAGAGCCATGAGCAGAGCGGTCCGCGCAGCACCGGCCTGCGCGGCCAGAACCGTCACTCCCCCGGCGTCGAGGTCCAGGTCGAGGGGGCCGAAGACATGACCCCACGGTCCGTGGAGTTCGATCCCGCGCGCCGACACGAGTGTGCCCGGCGTCTGCCGTGCGGTTGCCCGCTGCACGACCGGAGTGCCGTACGGCGGAGTCTCGAGATCATCCGGTTCGGCTGCGCCCACCGGTGTTCCGCCGTAGTTTCCGTCCGCGACGAAAGGATCCTCGAGTTGCTCGTCCGACAACTCGTCCCATGCCTCTGCGTCGCTGTGCTGTCCGTAATGAGTCACCGACCGTCCTTGCGCCGAGCGAGTGGGGCGTGGTGCCGTGTCCGATGCGCCGCCACGGTCACAGGCTGTTCTTGACGACGTGACCGTTCTTCACGATGACCGACAGGTTCTTTGCCGGATCGGCGATCAGACTCAGATCCTCGAGCGGGTTGCCGTCGACGAGGAGCACGTCCGCCCAGGCGCCCTTGTCGATCACACCCCATCGGGCCTGACGGTAGGGATCGCGTTCGCCTGCGAGCCGGAACAGTTCGGCGTTGCCGGAGGTGAGCATCCTCAGCGCGTCGAGGTTGCTGTAGTGGTCGCCGAGCCGCGCGGCCATCTCGCTCTGGCGCGGCGCGATCTGCGGTTCGAGCAGCAGATCGGTTCCCCAGGCCGTCTTCACACCGTGCTTCTGTGCCCACTCGTAGACCTGGTCGGTGCCGGTGCAGATCTGCTTGTCCTTCTCCGCACGATCCGGATCGGGATAGTGGTGGTCGCCGAGCGCGAAGGGCTGCATCGACAACCACACCTCCTTCTCCGCGAGCAGTGCGACGGTCTCCTCGTCGGCGAGATGGCCGTGCTCGATCGACTTCACCCCGGCCGCGACCGCGCGGCGGATGCCGGTGACGTTGTAGACGTGGGTGGCCACGTAGGTGCCGTAGTCGGATGCGGCCTGGACCGCGGCCCGCAGTTCCCTGTCGATGAACTGGACGGTGTACAGCGGGTCGTACATGGACGCCGCTCCGCCGCCGACCATCAGTTTGATCTGCGATGCACCCTTCTTGAGTTGCTCGCGCACGGCTGCGAGGACCCGGTCCTCACCGTCGGCGACCCGCATGAAGCCGATCTGTTCGGCCCGGGCCTGATTTCCGCCGAGGGCGGTGGGGCATTCGTAGACGAAGCCGAAGTCGCCGTGCCCGGAGGTCTGCGAGATCGCGGCCTGGGACGGGTAGATGCGGGGTCCGTCGAACAGTCCCCGGTCGATCACCGATTTGATGCTGCCGGTGTCGCCGGCCATGTCGCGGACGGCGGTGAAGCCGCGCAGCAGCATGTTGCGGGCCTCGGCGAGGCCGTTGAGCGCGATGTGTGCTTCGCTGCCCATCACCATGTCGATGTAGGAGTTCGCGTTGCCGACGAGGTGGACGTGCGCGTCGGACATGCCGGGCATGAGGACCCGTCCGCCGCCGTCGATCACGTCGGTTTCGCGGCCGGGTTCGTCGCCGATCGGCGATTCGGATACGGCGACGATGCGGTCTCCGTCGATCAGTACGTCGCCGGTGACGAGCTCTCCGGAAATTCCGTCGAAAACTCGCACATTACGAAAAAGAATTCGATGAGGGGACTTGCCGGTTTCCGTCATGGCTGGGACGCTAACGCGCATCGAACACGACTTCCGACCAACCGAAAGGATCCCGAACCAATTCACCCCACCCGTTCACCCTTTTTCGAAAAAACATTCTGAACAGCACCTATCCGATCGGATAGCTTTTTCCGAAAACGCACAAGTTTCCGATCTCCGACTTATACTGCGCCAATGCTGATTCACCCGACATTGCGCATGCAGTCCTGGGGATTCGCCATCGGGGCCGCCCTGTTCGCATTGGGTTCGGCACCCGGAATTGCAACGCTTCTCGGCACCGCCGGTGCAAATACTTCGTTCTTCGTGGGTTCCTGGTTCTTCACGGGTGCAGCATTCGTCCAGTTGATGCTCAGCGGGCCGGCCACCGTCTCCGACAAGGGCAACCCGGCGATCCGCGCCGACTGGCTCGCGTCGCTGATCCAGTTCATCGGGACACTGTTGTTCAACGTCAGCACGGGAGCAGCCCTGCACGCCCACACCGTCAAGGGTGAGATGCACCTGGTGTGGAACCCCAATCTCGAAGGTCCCTGTGCTTCCTGGTGTCGAGCGCTATCGCGTGCGCGATCCTCTGGCGGTCCGGCTCGCATTGGGCGCCGGGCTCGAAGGACTGGATCAGCGGGTGGCTGAACATGCTCGGATCGATCGCCTTCGGGGTCTCCGCCGTCGGTTCGTTCGTCCTCGACGACGGAAACACTCTCGACCCGAGCCTGGCCAACGTCGGCACATTCGTCGGGGCGATCTGCTTCCTGCTCGCCGCGGCGGTGTTCCTCGGCAGGCGCAGCGCCGAGGAAACCGAATCCGCAACGGCCACCTGAGAATCCGCCGACAGGGCACCTGCCGGCGGAAAGCGTCTCAGTTCTCCCCTTCGCGCCCTTCGAGATAGGCGCGAGCAGCGTCCGGTCCCTCGTCGAGCAGGATACGGAAACCGTCCTCGTCGAGCACGGGTACTCCGAGATCGGCGGCCTTGTCGGCCTTCGAACCCGGGTTGTCGCCGATGACGACGAAAGCCGTCTTCTTCGACACCGATCCGGCCGCCTTGCCTCCGCGCGCGAGGACTGCCTCCTTGGCCTGGTCGCGGGAGAATCCCGCGAGCGTGCCCGTGACCACGATCGACAGTCCTTCGAGGTTCGTGGAATGGATTCGTCGCGTTCGTCGGCCATCCGCACGCCGGCTGCCGCCCACTTGTCGACGATGGCGACGTGCCAGTCGACGGTGAACCAGTCGGTCACCGCCGCGGCGATCGTCGGTCCGACGCCCTCGATTCGCGAGCTCGTCGACGGACGCGGCCCGATCCGGTCGAGGCTGCCGAAGTCGGTGGCCAGCGCA
>LATQ01000291.1 GCA_001017865.1 Rhodococcus sp. IITR03 | reverse complement strand
CGTGGGCGCGGCGACGACCGCCGGGGTACGGCGGGCGGATGCGACGAGCGCGGCACCGGTCGCGCGATGCCAGGGCACCCCGTGCGGAGTCACGAAGGGAACACCGAGGACGGTGGCGAGTTCTCGTGCCGGACGGGCGTCGCCGGGACGCAGATCGAGGAACACCACGGCGTCGGGCGAGGTTCCGGCGCGGGCGACCGCTTCGTCCATCGCCTCGGGCAGGGACTGTGTGTAGGGGCCGAACTCGTCGCCGTCGGGGCTGACCGTGGACAGCACCGTGCGTGAAGGGACGTCGACCATCGATGCCGATTCGACGCCGTAGGTGCGGGTGTGCAAGGCCAGGACCGGCAGTTCCGCGAGTTCGGGTGCTCCGGCGAGGAAGGCCAGTCGCGCTTCGTCGAGCAGGACCGAGTCGACGTCGATACCGAGCACGGCTCGCACCGCCTCGGTGACCGGTTCGGCGTCCTCGTCGTTCTCGGGACCGGTCACCACCGCGGCCGCGGACAGGGTCAGCGACGCCGCGGCGCACGTTCCGCCATGGCAGAGGCGGCAGCGGCGGCGGCCTCGGCCGGTGTGTCCCCGGGTGCGCCGAAGCCTCGCTGGGAGTCGAACGGACCGAGACTCGGAACGTCGGCATCGACGAGGACCGCGCACACTTCACCGTCGTCGATGGAGATGCCGAGCATCGGGCGCATCTGTTCGTCCCTCCACGGCTGCCAGCACGAATCACGACGGCCCGAGCGGCCGTCGCTCGGACGAGCCTAACCGACATCCGGGCCTACTCCCGGTAACAACCGACGGTGAGTCCGACGGTCGCGGCGACGTAACTGCCGAAGGTGATGTACGAGCCGTCGGCCGCGAACATCCGGACGGCGAAACCGGTGTCCGGAGGCAGCACATGGCGACCGTGGAAGCCGCCCGCGCGGCGGTGTCCTCGAAGACCCTGGCCGCGCGGTCGAGTTCGTCGACCGGCACCGGTCGGCCGGAGCCGTGGATCGGAAGGTGCACCGTGAGCCCCGAAGTGCCGTCGGGCAGCGTGCATCCCGCCGTGGTGCTCGCGTACTTCGGTTCGAAGCGCACGCCGGGGAACTCGGCGGACAGTGCGGTGAGGACGTCGCGCTGCACGGCGGTGTAGAACTCGACCGCGCCCGCGCTGGTCGTGGCGACCGGTTCGGGCATCGCGACCGGGGTCACCGTGGTGGTGCATGCGGCGAGCAGTACTGCCGGCAGGACGACGCTCGCCCCGAGCCGGGAACTCCACGCAGAGGTCACGGCATACTCCGTTCTGCGGTGCCTGCGACGACACCGGCGATGTGGTGGGAACTCGACGTTCCGGGGGTGAGATACGAGCTGTGGCCGGTGATGCCCGCGAGCGGAGCTCCGGCGGCGGTGGTGCCGGGACCGGCGGGAAGATGCGTCAGGCCGTCGAGGAAGCTCGGGTCGCCGCCGAAGGTTCCGACGTCGGCGACGATGTCGCATTCGGCTTCGACGAGATAGGCGGAGCCGGGTGGGATCCGCAGGTCGGTCACGTCGCCGGTCCCGATCCCCGGAGCCCCGACGAACACCGCGGCATCGACCGCACCGGTCTCCCTCAGTGCCAGACCGGAGACGACGGCCCCGTAGGAATGCCCGACCGTGGTGATACGCGGGTCGTCGGGGCGCGAGGCCGCGATGCCGTCGAGGAAGTCGACCAGGCGAGGTGCGGCGATCCGGGCGGCGAGGTCGGAGACCGGACTGCGCTCGGGTGAACGCGAGAACCCCATCCCCAGTGGGGCGCCTGGTAGTTCAGCCAGGTGACCGCCGCGACGGAGGGATCGCCGCCGGTGTGGTCGGTGAGGTGGAGGCGAGCGGAGTCGCCGGTGAGGTGGAGCCGAGCAGAATCGCGCAGCGCCGCGACCTGCGTGTCGTAGCCTGCAGATTGCCCTGCACGGTCGAGCCGGCACCGGGGACGAAGACGGCCAGGTGGTCGGCGGTGTCGACGTCCCCGACGGCCACGGCTGCCATCGCTTCGCGCCCGGACAGGTCGAGGGCGAGCAATTGCCGGTCGCCGTGGGCGAGGGTCGCGTCGATCGCGTCGAGGGCTTCGATCTTCCGTACTGTCTGTTCGAGGCCCGCATCGGCGTCGGTGAACAGTCCGGTGACGCCGAGACGGTCGATCACGGTGCCACCGAGGAACATCGCGTCGAGTTCGGCCCGCAACTGCGTCGCCACGGATTCGAGGCGGCGGCGTTCGTCGTCGAGCAGGGCACGATTGGCGAGATCGCGAGCCGCGGCGGGCAGTCCGTCGAGAGCGCCGATCCGTTCGGGATGTTCGGCGACGAGCGCGGTGCGTGCCGTGTCGTCGAGACCGTTCCACCACTGCGCGACCTGCACGGGTTCGGCGGCCGGATCCGGCAGGGCCGGCAGCGTCGTCGATCCGGACCGCGGAATCGCGGTGTGGAGGCGATCCTGTTCGCGAGAATCGTTGCCGGCAGCTCGGATTCGGCACTCAGGCGAGCGGCGGCCTCACGGTCGAGCCCCTCGGCACGGACGAGCAACGATCGCAGCGACGCGGCGAGCAGTTCGTCGGCGTCGAGCGGGAAACCCCGTGCAGCGGCCCTGACCTGCAGCTCGCCCAGTTCGGCGTGCAGTGCCCGCAGTCGCGGCACGACGAACCGCGCACACGCGGACACCTGCCGATACGCCTCGGCCTGCGCCGCGAGATCCCGCCCGTACGAGGAGAATACGGACCTCGCTTCCTCGTGAGCCGCACCGCTCCAGCGTCGCCGAAGGATGCCGACCGCACCACGTCGCCGGCCACGGCGTCCACCGCGTCGGCACACGCAGCGAGTTCGGTCGCCATGCTCTCGAGCGCATCCGGATCCCACCCCGCCAGATCGTCCACCCGCACACCACCACCCCCTGCCGCGGAAGCATAAGGGCACCGACGACGACCGGCCCGCGGATCGCTCCGCGGCCGGTTGCTGTGGACAACTCCACTGCCTGTGGACAACTCGTATCCACAGGCACTTTCTGCCTACATGTCGCTGATCGCTTCGAGCGGCGGCGTCTTCGCCGCACGCTGGCCGGGCCACAGCGCCGCGAGGACACCGATGATGCCGGACGCGACGAGCATGCCGACGACCTGCGACCACGGCACCGAGATGATGTCGAGTCCCTGATCGGCGAGGGTGCGCACGAACGCCCAGCCGAACGCGAGACCGAGCACGACACCCACGACCGCACCGAAGACCGCGATGAGCAGCGACTCCAGGTAGATCGTGCGACGCACCTGGCGCGTTGCATACCGACGGCGCGGAGCATGCCGATCTCCCGTCGCCGTTCCACCACCGACAGCGCCAGGGTGTTGACGATGCCCAGGATGGCGATGACCACGGCGAGGGCGAGCAGGCCGTAGAGGATCGCGAGGAGCATGTCGATCTGCTGCGCCTGCTGCCCCTTGAACTGCTCTCGGTCGAGGACCTGCACGATCACGTAGTCCTTGACGGCCTCCTCGATCGACGCGCGCACGGTCTCCGGATCGGCACCGTCGACGGTGTTCATGAGGACGACGAGCGCCGACCGGTTGTTCGGCGGCGTGAACTGCTCGAACAGCTCCTGCGAGACGACCCACGGACCGATCAGCTGGTTGTCGGTGAAGATACCGGCGACCGTGGTGTCGACGGTGTCGCCGTCGCGGCTGGTGAGCGGAACGGTGGAGCCACCTCCCAGCCTCGGTCGTCCGCCGAGGTCTGCGAGACGAGGATCTCGTTCCCGGTCACCTCGAAGGCACCCGCGACCATGTCCAGATCGAGGACGTCCTGGAGGGGTCCGCCTGCTCCGGTGCCGAACTCGAAGTCCTCGTCGATCTTGGCCTGCACGCCGTAGGCGGGCACGACCTCCTCGATGCCGTCCACCCCGCGGACCGCTTCGGCGGCGGGGGCCGGGACACCGAACATCTGCGGCCCGGTGAGCATGAAGTCCGCTTCGACACCGTTGTCGACGAGCGCGTCGACACTGGCCTTCGCCGACGACCCGAACACCCCGATGACGGAGACGAGCATCAGACCCAGAGTGAGGGCGAAGGCGGTCGCGGCGGTGCGACGCGGATTGCGGGTCGCGTTGGTGCGCGCGAGCCGGCCGATCGCTCCGAAGGGCCGGGCGAAGACGGCACCGAGTGCGTTCACGACGGGCCGGGACAACGCCGGCGCCGCGAACAGCACCGACAGGATCAGCAGGAAGGCGCCGATACCGACGGTCGCGGCCGCGCCGCCACCGACTGCTGTGCGCCAACCACG
>LATQ01000282.1 GCA_001017865.1 Rhodococcus sp. IITR03 | reverse complement strand
GCCCGCCCGGAGCGTGCCGCCACCGTCGCGCCGGAGCGTCTGTTCGCCGGCACCACCTTCACCGGTGAGGTCGAGCGACTCGTGCGCATCCGCGCCGCGTCGCTGATCGACTTCCAGAGCGAAGCGCTCGCCGCCCGCTACATCGGGCAGGTGCAGGCAGCCTGGGAAGCCGAGCGTCGCGTCACGAACCGCACGGACTTCAGCGAGGCCGTCGCCCGTGGGCTGTTCAAGTTCACCGCCTACAAGGACGAGTACGAGGTCGCCCGCATGCTCGTCGACCCGGCCTTCCTCGACGAGGTGCAGGGCCAGGTCCCCGGTGGGCGCAAGCTCACCTACCGCCTGCACCCGCCGGCGCTGCGTGCACTCGGCCGCGAGAAGAAGGTCGGCTTCGGACCGAAATCGCATGTCGCGCTGAAGGCTCTGGCCAAGGCGAAGCGTCTGCGCGGCACGAAGCTCGATCCCTTCGGCTACGCCCACGTCCGCCGCGTCGAGCGTGCTCTGCTCGCCCACTACACCGCAACGATCCAGCGGCTCGCCGCCGACCTGCACGTCGACTCCTACGACCGCGCCGTCGAGATCGCGGCTCTGCCCGACATGGTGCGCGGCTACGAGGACGTCAAGCTCCGCTCCGTGGAGCAGTACCGGGCCCGCCTCGCCGAGCTCGGCGTCGACACCGACTTCTGACGCACGAACATCGTCTGCTGCAAAGGAACCCACCGATGACCACTTCTGCCCTCGACCTCCCCGAGTTCACCACGTCCGACGGCGTGTTCGGCCGCTCCGCCCGCCTGACCGACCGTCCCCACGAGCAGGTCGTCTTCCACCACGACGCGGCCACCGGGCTGCGCGCGATCGTCGCGATCCACTCCACCGCACTCGGTCCTGCCCTGGGCGGCACCCGCTTCTATCCCTATGCGGACGAGATGTCGGCGCTCGAGGACGTGCTGCGACTGTCGTGGGGTATGACCTACAAGGCCGCGGTGTCGGGCGTGGACCTCGGGGGCGGCAAGGCCGTCATCATCGGGGATCCGAAGACGGACAAGACCGACGAACTGCTCGCCGCCTACGGACGATTCGTCGAGTCGCTCGGTGGTCGCTACATCACCGCCGCCGACGTGGGAACCGCGCGGAGGACCTCGACGTGGTGGGCCGGCACACCGCCCATGCCGTGGGACGCACCGTCGCTGCCGGCGGATCCGGCGACAGCTCACCGCTGACCGCACTCGGTGTCTTCCAGGCCATGCGCGCCGGAGCGCAGACGGTCTGGGGCCAAACGACTCTCGCGGGTCGTACGGTCGGCGTCGAGGGGCTCGGCAAGGTCGGATACGAACTCGTGAAGTTGCTCGTCGCAGACGGTGCCGAGGTGATCGTCTCCGACGTGAACCCCGCTGCGATCGCCCGCGTGGTCGACGAGTTCCCGGCGCAGGTCACCGACAACGTCGTTGCCTCGTCCGCCGACGTCTACGCCCCGTGCGCGCTCGGTGGCACGCTGACCTCGACCACCGCTGCCCACCTCGACGCACGTCTCGTGTGCGGTGCGGCCAACAACCAGCTCGCGCAGCCCGAGGTGGAGGGACTGCTGGGTAAGCGCGGAATCGTCTGGGTGCCCGACTATGTCGCGAACGCGGGCGGACTGATCCAGGTCGCCGGTGAGGTCGACGGATCCGCCGCCGAGGTCGTCCGCGAGCGGGTGGAGTCGATCTTCGACCGCACCGCCGAGATCTTCGACGTCTCCGGCACTCTCGCGTCACGCCGGGCGCCGCCGCCAACCGCATCGCCGAGCGGCGCATCGATACTGCCTGATCCGCACAGAGAACTGATCCGCACAGGGGAACAAAGGGGAGGCACCGCGAGGTGCCTCCCCTTCTCGTGCTGTCAGGATTGCCCGGGCGACGACGAACGGCCGTGCCCCGCATCGCGGGTGATGTGCTCGACGAGCGGCTGCGTCCGGTACTCGATCGGCGTAGTGAGCGCGAGCGTCGTGGTGGTGTGCGCGACGCCCTCGATGGCGTGGATCCGCTCGAGGACCAGCAGGAGGTCCTCCTGGGACTGCGCGGCCATCCGGATCAGGAGGTCCTCCCGGCCCGTCGTCGCGTGTACTTCCAATACCTCGGGGAATCGCCCCAATTGGGCGATCACGTGTCCCATCCGCGCCTGGACGAGTTCGGCGCCGATGAACGCCTGCAGCGGCACGCCCAGCTTCGGCAGGTCGACGACCGGTCGGTATCCGGTGACGGCACCGGACTCCTCGAGTTTCCTGATGCGCGACTGCACGGTGTTGCGGGCGACACCGAGCTTCGCCGACAGATCGACGATTCCTGCCCGGGGGTTGCGAGTGAGCTCTCCGAGGAGAGCTGCGTCGAGCCGGTCGAGATTGAACACGATGACACCCTTTCCGTTGTGATGCGCGTCACCACTCGAGCATAATGCTCAGCCGAACAGAAAGATATTGACACTTCACGAGCCAGTGCCATGATTGCTGCATCAAATGCTCACGCAAACACGGCTTGCTGCAACGTAATGCGCGCGAAGTGAGCGACATGCCTACCCTCGCCCGGACCGGGCGTGGCGGGCGCCGCAATCACCCCGAGGAGCACACAATGCCCGGAGTCGGCATCTGGCGGACCAAATCCGTCGAACAGTCGATCGCGGATACCGATGAACCCGGTTCGCGGCTACGACGAGAACTGACCGCCAAGGATCTGACCGTGTTCGGCGTCGCCGTCGTGGTCGGAGCCGGAATCTTCACCCTCACCGCCCGCACCGCCGGCAATCTCGCCGGACCGTCCATCTCGCTGGCGTTCGTCCTCGCCGCGATCGCGTGCGGTCTCGCCGCACTGTGTTACGCGGAGTTCGCCTCCGCGGTACCGGTCGCCGGCAGCGCGTACACCTTCTCCTATGCCACCTTCGGTGAATTCGTCGCCTGGATCATCGGATGGGATCTGATCCTCGAGTTCGCCCTCGCCTCCGCGGTCGTCGCCAAGGGATGGTCGATGTATCTCGGGGGCATGTTCGGCGGAGACGCGTCGATCGACCTCGGACCGATCACGGTGGACTGGGGATCGCTGCTCATCGTCGGTGCCATCACGATCATCCTCGCGATCGGCACCAAGGTCTCGTCGCGGGTCTCCGCGGTCGTCACCGCCATCAAGGTCGCGGTGGTCCTGCTCGTCATCGTCGTCGGCATCTTCTACATCGACAAGTCCAACTACTCGCCGTACGTCCCGCAGCCCGAGGAAGCGGAGAGCACCGCGTCCGGTCTGCACCAGTCGCTGTTCTCGGCGCTCACCGGCGCGGGCGGCAGCACCTACGGCTGGTACGGCCTCCTCGCCGCGGCGAGCCTGGTCTTCTTCGCCTTCATCGGCTTCGACGTCGTCGCCACCACCGCCGAGGAGACCAAGAACCCCCAGAAGGCACTGCCCCGAGGCATCTTCGGTTCGCTGGCGATCGTCACCGTCCTCTACGTCGCGTCACCCTCGTGCTCACCGGCATGGTGAAGTACACCGACCTGCGCACCGGCAGCGAGCTGGTCGGTGACGGCAGCGCGACGCTGGCCACGGCCTTCGAGGCCCACGGCATCACCTGGCGCAGATGGCCATCAACATCGGCGGTCTCGCCGGCCTCACCACCGTCGTGATGGTGATGATGCTCGGCCAGACCCGCGTGCTGTTCGCGATGTCCCGTGACGGACTCGTCACCCGCAAGCTCGCCGTCACGAACCACAAGGGTGTGCCCGTGCGCATCACCCTGATGGTCGGTGGTGTCGTGGCCGTCCTCGCCGCGGTGTTCCCCATGGGTGTGCTCGAGGAGATGGTCAACATCGGCACCCTGTTCGCCTTCGTCCTCGTCTGCGTCGGCGTGATGGTGCTCCGTCGCACCCGCCCCGACCTGCCCCGCGGATTCCGGGTGCCGCTCGTGCCGCTGGTCCCGATCCTCGCGGTCCTCGCCTGCGGCTGGCTCATGCTCAACCTCTCGGTCGAGACGTGGATTCGATTCACCGTCTGGATGGTCCTGGGCGTGGCGATCTACTTCGTCTACGGCCGCCGCAAGTCGGTGCTCGGACAGCGCCTGAAGCTCGAGGCCGCGCAGCAGGAAGCTGCGAAGCACGAAGCGAAGGAACCCGAACCGGTATAGATCGATCGTCCACGAGCCCGCCCGCACCGAATCGGTGCGGGCGGCTCGTGTGTTCCGGCGGTTGCGGGTACCCGATCGGAAGGAGACCGGACACCGTCCGGTCGCGATGCCGGAAGAGGAGGAGAGTCATGGCCACCTGCGACACGTGCGGCAACGACTACGACAAGACCTTCACCCTCACGCGTGGGGATGTCTCGGGCACCTTCGACAGTTTCGAGTGTGCGATCACCGCGATGGCACCGCAGTGCGCCCACTGCCACTGCCGCATCCTCGGGCACGGCGTGGAGTCGGCGGATGCCGTCTACTGCTGCGCACACTGTGCTCGTCAGGCGGGGCACACGGAACTGACAGATCGCGCCTGAGGAAAGTGTACGAAGCGCGCGAAAGTTGCAGAACAGACTCTGCGACTCGACCTTCGGTGAATTCCGGGAAAGATCTATGCACGCAAGTGAGCAGATTGCTCTATGCTGTGAACAGCGCCGCAGAGACGAAGGTCACAGGGTTGCCCGGCGTTTCGTCCCAACACAGGACGAATCGGACGAGGGGACCCGATTACCATTCGATCTGCCCCTGTCGTCGGGGAGGCAGACAGGGAAGGGCCCCGCCAGCGAATCGAGGGGAGGAGCCGGCGGGGCCTCGCGCTGTATCTCCTGTGTCGGGGAGGACTCTAGGGAGACACGGCCACCTACGCCGTGGCCGCTTTGGAGCTTAGGTGACGTCTGGGCACTCGTCCAGGGTCGATACTGAAACGAGACCTGAGAAATCTTCTCGGACCCGAACCGGAACGTTCATCCTGCTTTGCGACGGATGGGACCGGTTTCGGTATCGCTCTGCGCAGGAAAGACGGGGGTCGGCATCGCTCGGGACCCGTCCGGATGCCGGCGGTACGACGGCGACCGCTGCGAACGCGACGACGTCGTCGGTTCCGCGTCGCCCAGAGCCCCCAGGCGGCAATGCACACACCCACTCCCGAGAGCAGATCGGCTTCGGTCAACCCGTGGTTCGGGGTCACCGAGTACAGCACGCGCCCCTCGAGAGGCCCGTTCATCAGCACCCAGAGTCCGGAGGCCACGAGCGCGGCCGCGCTCGACAGCAGATGAGGGCGTGAAAGACACCAGGTCGACGCGGCGAACAACGAGCACATCGCGACGAGCGAGTAGAACACGGCATTCTGCACGGTCGACTCCTCTCGCTCCTGCCGGATATCGATCAACTGTACTGGCGGAGGAGTCGGGCCCACCGAGTCGCAAGTCGTGACTCTCGCAACAGGGGTATCAGCTCAGGCGTTGAGGGTGACCGTCGTCAGGGCGAGTACCTGATCGTCGGCTCCGGCGTCCACGAGGCGGACGTCGACGACCGCGTGGTCCTTCGTCTCACGGACCACTGTGACGTGCGACCGTGCCGGCCCCACCTTCACCTGCGACAGGTAGTGGGCCTGGATGTCGGTGGCCACGAAACCCGGGAGGACGGTGTGCGCCGCGTGCTCGGCGAGCAGTGCCTGGGCGCCACCCTGGATGGTGCCGATCATGTTGGCCACGAACGGAGTGAGGTCGAGCTCGAGTACGCCGGTCTGTGCGTCGAGGGTGCGCATTGCCAGGCGGGAGTAGATCGATCCTTCGACGTGCTCGCTGGGATACTCGCGGATGGCGCCCACCCACTCGCCGGGGTTGTAGTGGTCCGAGCCGGCCGCTGCGGCGCGGGGGAGTCGAGCGAAGGTGACGAGGCCACGTCCTGCCGGGCGCAGCGCGCCGTCGTCGAGGGCGGTGACGAGCTCACCCATGTCGGTGATGCCGCACCCGTCGAAGATCTCCGCGGCGACGTGCACGGTCTTCTTGCCGATGCGCACCAGGTGGGTATCGACGACGACCGGCCCTTCGGTGAGGGGTTCGGCCGTGTGGATGGACAGGTCCTGCGTCGCCGTCCAGTCGGGGCTGCACGCGGCGAGAGCGGGGGTGGACGTGACGATGTCGACCACGGTGGTGAGCATCCCGAGTGCTGCGGCGCCGGCGTCGTTGCGCAGCTTGTCGTGCAGGTCGACGCGCATGACGGCGCGTTCCTTGCTCACCTGGAGCGACGTCAGGCCGAAGTCGGCGGTGAAGGTGTGCTGACTCATGGTCACCGACGGCCCCAGGCTTGCGGAAATGCTATTCTCGCTCATGAGAGTGATATTGCCATCATGCGAGCGACGACGGAAGAGTTGCCTCGTCCCGAGGTTCACAACGCGCAGGTGAGGCTCGCAACCCTGGTGGTCGACCATGGGCGTTGTGAGCCTCACTTTTCGGTTGTGAGCTTATTCGGGCCTCGGGGGCTCCGCGAACGAGTCGCGCTGCTGCACCATCCACACCGGCGCGATGAAGATGCCTTCTGCTTCCACGCAGATCCCCTCCGAGTCGGCGATATGCCCGACGACGAACGCCTTGCGCCCTTCGACACGGTCGAGTTTCGCCTCCACGCGCAGAGCGCCGAGAGGGGTGCGCTTGCGATAGCGGATGGTGAGCGTGCCCGTCATCCCCGGATATCCCGAGATGCGCGCGGCGTCGCCGAGGATCTGGTCGAGAAGCAGCGCGGAGACCCCCCCGTGCACGTGCCCGGCCGGCCCCTCGTAGACGGGACCGAGGTGGATCTCCGTCCACACGCGTCCGTCGTCGTCCTCGTGGATGTCGCCGATCGGGGCGATGGCGTTGCGCAGGCCTATTGCGGCGTTTCCCCAGTTACGGAATCGGCCCGAATCGTTGAACCGGGTGCCGTACGGGCCGTCCTCCCGGTCGCGTTCGAGGATCTCGCGCGCGGCCGAGAGATGTTCCCGCGCCCGCGCGACGTCGTCGGCATCCACACGGGTCTGCAGTGCGAGCTGGATCAGCTCGCGCACGTCCTCGGTGAGCGGACCGTAGGTGGCCCTCTGCTGATCGATTTCCTCGTCGGACAGTCCGTCGTTGACGTAGAGCTCGAGGATGGAATCGGTCATCGGGGTTCTCCGGATCGTGAGCGTGGTGAAGGACAGCAGTCGACCGCGCGCACGGTGAAGGAGTCAAGTTCTGCTGCCGCTGCACGGGATCATCGCAAAATCCGTAAAACGGACCGTTCCGTACGAAAACGTGTGAACCGCCATACGGGCGGGAATCAATGAGAGAACCCCGTCGGCTTAACGAGGGGAGGGGCCGACGGGGTCCGTCCGTGCCGTGTCAAAGGGGAGGAGACGCGGCACGCTTTGTTGCGAGGAGCAACAACGACTCCACGCTACCCACGATTCTTTCATCTGCCAACGTTGCCGACGGGTGATCGACGGGGTGAATTCGCTCTATCTGCACCCGTGGCGAGCGGGGTAATACAAGCGTACCGTTCGCTTCTGCGTGCGCGGGTATGCGCCGGACAGGAGTCGATGGTCGTGGCCGTAACCATCCACAAGGGCCGTGACAACGTCACCAAACGGATGTTGCTGGGAAGGCCGCTGCGCAGCGACACCCTCGGCCACACTCTGTTGCCGAAACGCGTAGCCCTGCCGGTGTTCGCGTCCGACGCCCTGTCGTCCGTCGCCTATGCACCGGAGGAAATCTTCCTCGTGCTGTCGGTGGCGGGCCTGTCCGCCTACGCGTTCTCCGGCTGGATCGGTCTCGCCGTCGCCGTCGTCCTGGTCGTCGTGGTCGCGAGCTATCGGCAGAACGTGCATGCCTACCCGTCCGGGGGTGGCGACTACGAGGTAGCGACGAAGAACCTCGGGGCGATGGCCGGCCTGACGGTGGGCAGCGCGCTCATCGTCGACTACGTGCTGACCGTCGCCGTGTCGATCTCGTCGGCGGCCCAGAACATCGGGTCGGCGATCCCCTTCGTCGAACACCACAAGGTGCTGTTCGCGATCGTCGCGATCACTCTCCTCACCGCGGTCAATCTGCGGGGACTCCGCGAAGCGGGTACAGCTTTCGCCATCCCCACCTACGCATTCATGTTCTGCATCGGGGTGATGCTCGTCTGGGGTTTCGTGCGTCTCGTCGTGTTCGACGCCCCGCTGCGCGCCGAGTCGTCGCACTACGAACTGGCCGCCGAACAATCACACCTGGCCGGACTGGCCTTCGCGTTTCTTCTCGCCCGGCGTTCTCGTCGGGATGCGCGGCCCTGACGGGAGTGGAGGCCATCAGCAACGGGGTGCCGGCCTTCCGGAAACCGAAATCGCACAACGCCGCCACCACGCTGCTGATGCTGGGTGCCATCGCGATCACGCTGCTGATGGGCATCATCGTCCTCGCCGAGCGGCTGGGCGTCGTCGTCGCCGCCGACCCCGCGACGCAAGTGCTCGGGGCGCCGGAGGGATACCATCAGAAGACGCTGGTCGCGCAGGTCGCCGAGACGGTCTTCACCGGCTTCCCCGTCGGCTTCTACCTCGTCACCGCCGTGACCGCGTTGATCCTCGTCCTCGCCGCCAACACCGCATTCAACGGTTTCCCGGTCCTTGCGTCGATACTCGCGCAGGACAAGCACCTGCCGACGCAACTGCGCACCCGAGGCGACAGGCTGGCGTTCAGTAACGGCATCGTCTTCCTGGCCCTTGCGGCGATCGTGCTCGTCTGGGTGTTCGACGCCGAGGTCACCCATCTCATCCAGCTCTACATCGTTGGGGTGTTCGTCTCCTTCACGTTGAGCCAGACCGGCATGGTGCGTCATTGGACCCGCCTGTTGGTCACCGAAACCGACCCACGTCACCGCCGGAGAATGCAGCGCTCGCGCGTCGTCAACGGTATGGGTCTGGTGATGACGGGGACCGTCCTGGTCATCGTGCTCGTCACGAAATTCGTTGCCGGTGCGTGGATCGCGATCCTCGCCATGGTGGCCGTCTTCGTGACGATGCGGGCCGTGAACCACCATTACCGACGCGTGGCCGTCGAACTCGACGCCGGCAACTGGGACGGCCTGCTGCCCAGCCGCACGTATTCGATCGTGCTCGTGGCCAAACTGCATCACCCGACTCGTCGCGCGCTCGCGTACGCCTCGGCCACCCATCCCGACACCCTCGAGGCGATCACCGTCGACGTCGACGAGGAGGACACCCGTGCTCTCGTGCGCGAATGGGAGGCCAGCGACATCACGATTCCGCTGAAGGTCCTGGAATCGCCGTATCGGGAGATCACACGACCGGTGCTCGACTACGTCAGACGGGTGCGGGGCAATTCACCGCGTGATGTGGTCACCGTCTTCATCCCCGAATACGTCGTGGGGCACTGGTGGGAGAACCTGCTCCACAACCAGAGCGCGCTGAGGCTCAAGAGTCGCCTGTTGTTCCAGCCCGGGGTGATGGTGACGAGTGTGCCGTGGCGGTTGCACTCGTCGGATTCGAGTTAGGCGAGCGCGGAGTCCGATTCCCGATCCGGATCGCTCTCGAAGAACGACGTCACGGTGTCGACGGTGAAGCGGTGACGCAGACGGCACGCCGAGTTCTGGTTCGCGAACAGGCCCGGGATGCGGAAGGCATCCTCACGCGCGACGGTGTGCGTCCACTGCACCGGCACGATCCACTCGCGGTGGTCCTCGTGCGGGTCCGTGCCCTCGCTCTCGTGGATGTACGGCGCCTTCAGGTCGAGGCTGCGGAACGGCACCGGGCGACCGTCGACGACGAGCGTCGCCTCGTCGGCCGGAACCGCCGGGCCGGTCACGACGCCGATGCCCACGTACCCACTCTTCGGGATGTAGACGAAGACGTGGCCACCGACGGGCAACTCCTGCAAGGAATCCGAATACCAGCGGCCACCGCCGGCGGCGACGAAGCCGTACCGGCGGCCGTCGTCCCAATTCCGTGACGGGCTGCGCTCGCCGAAGTTCACGTACCAATCCCGGCCGTTCCATTCGGACTCGGACGATTCGACCCGGACGATTCCGCCACGCACACTCCTTCGTCGGGAACACCTCGTTCCACGGTAGGCGCGCGGCACCGTCGGTGTGACCAGTACCGGTCGCGGATGGTCAGTGCCAGTTGCCCTGCCTCCCGAGGGTCTCGACGGGAGTCGCACCGGGCCGGGTCCACTGCGGCACCGGGCGGCTCGTCTCGCCCCATGTCGCGTTGCCGTCGGCGTCGGCGCGCCAGAACCAGCACGGGTCGTTCCCCTCCGGCCACCCCTCGGGTTTGTCCTCCCACCTCTCGCCGCGCCCGTACGGGGTCATGTCGAGCAGGCCGGCCGAGCTGTTGGCGCGTTCGGTGCCGCGACCCGTCGTGGAATAGGTGAGGAAGGTCCGGTCTCCGTCCCGGAGATAGGAGGTGAGATAGCCCATCGCTCCGCCCACGGGTTCGTCGAGGTCGCGCACCGAATACCAGGGCTGCGTGTAGCCCATGAACTCGACGAACGCTGCCACCTCCTCCCACGGGCCGGTGGTGACGAACGCGAGCGACACGCCGCGAGCATTGAGGTAGACGGCGTCGCGGACGTGCCAGGCCGTGGTGGTGCACCCCTCGCACTGCCCCTGCGGGGGTGCGCCGTCGTACACATGTGCTTGTAGACGACGAGTTCGTTGCGACCCTGGAAGAGGTCGAGGAAGGGGACCGGGCCGTCGGGCCCGACCACCTCGACCGTTCCGTCGAACTCCACCATCGGGAGTCGTCGGCGCGCCGCGGCGATGGCGTCGCCTTCCTTGGTGTGGGCTTTCTCGCGAACGAGGAGTTCGTCGCGCGCGGCCTGCCAGGTCGCGAGGTCGACCACGGGTGGACGGCCGGAGTGCGGTTCGGTCATGGTGACCTCCGGAAAGCGGGAACCGCGACGCGCGCGGGAGCGGATCGGACGGATTACACGCGGCTCGGTTGGAGCACGTCGCGGAGCACGGCGGCGAAAGCTTCAGGATCGCCGGGCATACCCTCTGAGGCGCCCATGAAGCCACCGTGATCGCCGGGGAACAGCGTCGGAGTCGTGCCGAGCCGCTCGGCGAGCGCTGCCGAGGCGCGGCCGCACAGTTGGCGTACCGACTCGCGACCACCTGCGACGACGATGTGCGTGGACGCGTTCGCCAGAGCATCGAGATCGGGTGGTAACCCGTGCACGACATCCAGTTCTGGCCCAGCAACACGTCGTCGCGGGTCCCGTCGTCCTCGGTGGGCAGGCCGAAGTCGGACGGGTTCGGAGCGGGCCGGTCGAGATAATCGGAGGTCAGCTCGCCTTCATAACTGACCAGGGCGATGAACTTGGCCATGGCCGGTCCGAGGCCGCTGCGCTGATAGGTGTCGCGAATGTCGTCGCGCACCGCTTCGGCCCCGATGCGATCGGGCAGCAGTTCGACGATCGGCGGTTCGTGCGCGACCAGCGTGCGCACCTGCTCCGGATAGCGCGAGACGAGTTCGAGCGCGTTGACTGCGCCGCCGCTGCTGGCGAAGACGTCGACGGGACCGAGATCGAGTTCGACGAGGATCCGGTGCAGATCGTCGGCGTGCAGGGCGGGAGTGGACGCCATCGACGTGTCGGTGCGTGTGCCGCGGCCTGTGCCGCGCGGGTCGTAGGTGATCACCGTCCGGTCGTCGAGGTAGGAGACGAGGCCGGTGAAGCCGCTCGCGTCCATCGGGGATCCGGCGAGCAGCAGCGGGGTGGTGTCGCCGGGGACGGTGCGGATGTCGTAGACGAGAGTCGCGCCGGGGACGTCGATCGAGTGGGTGACGAATTCGGGCATGTCGCTCCTTCTGGGTCGGTGACCATACCGACCCGCGCCGCCCGAGAAATTCATCGCACAGAAAATTCATCGCACATACGACCGCGTCCGCACCCATCACGGATGCGGACGCGGCGTGCGCCGGCTCAGTGGCGATGCCCGGTTTCGCAGGCAGTCCGCCGAGGAGCGCAAGAGACCCAAAGTGCATATGTGTTCCTCCTGTCGTTCGGTTATCCGGACTGCGTCCGCACCGGGACGCTGAGCCAGGAGTACCCACCGCCTCGGCGCGAAACACTGCCGCGGATCGAAAATCCACTTCGTTATGTTTTCGTGCCTCGGGGAGTTTTCGCGCGGTCGGACCCGGCCGGGTCTGCGATTCGCTCGGCCGTAGCGGACCGTGGCCGTGGGCGCATTGCACGACCGCTTCGACCGGAGCGCCGCAGTCGCGGTGTTCGATGAGCAGCGACGGACCCTCAGGGTCGGCGCAATACTTGTCCCCCCATTGGAGCAGGGCGACGAGGATCGGGTAGAGATCGCGGCCCTTGTCGGTGAGCCGGTACTCGTTGCGCGTGCGGCGGCCTTCCTCGCGGTAGGGGACGGTGTCGAGGATTCCGGCGTCTACGAGGGTGCGCAGCCGGGCCGACAGCACGGGGTCGGAGATGCCGGTGTGCCGACGCATCTGCTCGAAACGTCGCACGCCGTTGAACACTTCGCGGAGAACGATCATCGTCCATTTCTCGCCGATGACGTCCATCGTGCGCTGGACCGAGCAGTTGTCGGTGCTGTAGTCGAGCCACTGCATGCCCACAGGGTAGCTGACTTAATCCTTGACAGTCAGACCTCTGCGGTGGCTAACTGTGGTTATCGAAGTCAGCGTGAACGAGGAGTTGTCATGACCGGAACTACCGAGGCCCGTCCGACCATCGAGGACTACGGGCAGAAGCCGCCGAGCCGCTTCGTCGAGGCGAGCGGCTTCGTCGTCGAGGAAGCCACCGGAACGAAGGTCACCGGATACGTCGACCTGGGCCCCGACCACCACACCCCGTGGGGAGTCGTGCACGGTGGGCTCTACGCGACCATCGTCGAAACTGCCGGCAGCATCGGCGCAAGCGCTGCGGTACTCGAGCGCGGTCAGTTCGCCGTCGGCGTCAACAACTCGACCGACTTCCTGCGATCGACGACAGGATGCCGCGCGTCGGTCACGGCAGAACCGTTGCAGCAAGGCAGGACTCAGCAGCTGTGGCTGGTGATCATCACCGACACCGCGACCGGCAAGGTCCTT
This sequence comes from Rhodococcus sp. IITR03, assembly GCA_001017865.1. Next base: position 9,332 of record LATQ01000282.1, on the reverse strand, counting down.
GCTCGCGGTCAGCTGCGACTGCAGAACGTTCCGTTGCCGGAGTAGTTGTTTGCGCGCATCGGTGTCGGGAATCCGTATCCATGGCAAGCATGGAACCTTTTCTCCCGATCAAGAACACCGGCTCGAACGAGATCGACGCGGCCGATCCGGGCCAGGGCGCACCGGCCACGGATCCCGGGCCTCTCCCGGGTGAGGACGTCGATCCAGAGATGGCGAAACGGGAGAAAGAGGAATTGGAGAAGCGAATGTCCGGGAAGCGTCACGAGGACACGGTTTTCCGGACTCCTGAGGTGGATCCGTCCGAATAGATCGAACCGCGCCCGCACACAGGGGGAGTGCGGGCGCGGAGTCGATCCGGGCGGATATCAGAGAATGATGCCGAGGCCCGCGAGCAGACCGAGGACCGGGGTCAGAAGGCCGGCGACGGCAGCACCGACGGTGGCGGCGAGAGAACCGAGCAGCATAGGAATACCTCCGTGTTGATGTGAATGGACCCGCCCGCGAACGGGCGAGAGAAGTGAAAAATCCGCAGGGATAAGTTCACTTCCGTCCCATACTTCGCGAAGGTCTCAGAGCCTGTTACCTCCCGTCACTAGTTGTTATCCTTCCGTGATAAATATGTCCGATTAACCCGAAATGTCCTTTAATGACGACCGTTTCAGGACTTGGGATTCACGGCGTTTTGGGACTTTCCACGTTCGATCACCTCGGCCCGCCTCTCGGCGACCCGTGCCGGGAGAACTCCCGCATCCACGCTTCCGAGGTCTGCTGCTCCACACGCAGAGCGGGTTCGACGACGTGCTCCTCGGCCCGGCGGTACGACGCGAGCAGCGCCCGCACACCCGGCTGGTCGTTGCCGGCGATCGTCCGCGCGAGCTCCAGCGCCGTGTCGAGCAGTTCGTCGTGCGCGACGACCTGTGTCACCAGGCCCGCACGCAACGCCTCCTCGGCTCCGACGAAGTTGCCCGACAGACTCATGCGACGCGCGAAGCCCGGACCCACCGCCGCGGCAGGCGCTGGGTGAGTCCCCACCCCGGCAGGACACCGACGCGCGCGTGGGTGTCGGCGAAGCGGGCGCGCTCGGACGCGATGAGGAAGTCGCACGCGAGCGCCATTTCGAGACCGCCGGTGATGGCGGCACCGTTGACCGCACCGATGATCGGCTTGGAGATGGGCTTCCATGGATGACCGACAGGGAGGTCGGCGCCGGAGACCAGCGACAGATTGCCTCCGCTCTCCCCGAGTTCCTGCAGGTCGAGTCCGGCGCAGAAGGCCGGGTCGGTGCCGGTGAGGACCACGACGTTCGTTTCGTCGTCCACCTCCGCGGCGGCGATCTCGGTGCGCAGGGCATCGATGAGCGCCGAGCTCAGCGCATTCCGCGCCTCCGGGCGGTTGAAGGTGAGGATGCGGACGGAATCGCGCTGTTCGACGAGCAGGATCTCTTCGGAAGTCATGGGCCGACAGTATCCGTAACTTCGGTGGATCCGACCCCGCTCAGCGGGGCTGGATCACTGGAGCTGTGCCTGGGCGCGTTCCTCGATCCACGAGCGCATCGAGTCGACGCTCTCCTGCAGCGCCGCGGCGGTGAGTCCGTCGGAGGTCGGCACCGACGCCGCCACCTCGTCGAGGACCTCGAGCGCCAGACCGTTGCCGTAGATCTGCTCGGACAGCTCCTGATACGCCTGGCGGTAGATCTCCGTGAAGGCGTCGGAGTCGAGGAAACGGGTCTTCAAGGTATTGCCGCCGCCTGGGCCGCGACCTTCACCGTCGCCTCCCGGTATTCCGGGTGGCATGCCTGAGGCATCCCCTCGGGTGGCGCGCGCCCGGCATGCCCTGTGGGGGACCACCCGGCCCTGTGCCGCCCATCATGGAGATGGTGTCGTCGGGGCCGGCGGACGTATCGCCCTGCATGGCCATGTTCAGATCCCACGAGACCACCGACAGTTTCTTCGTATCGAGGTCGTACCAGAGGTAGTAGTTCTGACCGGGCCCGGCCATGTCGTCGAAGTTGACGAGCAGGTTCTGAGTCGCGACGTACCGAGCGAAGGACTCGACGTCGACCCAGTCGGCCAGGTGCGCGTCGAACTCGGCGTCGTCGGCAGAGTCCATCCACTTCAGGAAGCTGATGATCGGTTGCAGCGTCCCGGAATCGGCGGCATTGATCTCCTCGAACTGGTCGGCGTAGTCCGACTGGTCGTCGCCGACGTACTCGAACCGCGACGACGCATCGGCCTTGTAGAGATAGCCGGGGGAGTCGAACAGCGAGTTGGCGTACTGCTCGTCGGGATGCTCGAGCACCAGTCGCGTCGCGGTGGCGCTGTCGTTGACCGAGTACACCGTGTACGCGTACCGCTGGGTGGGCTGATCGGTCTCGGCGGTGAGCGACAACGCCATCGCCTCGTTGAGCACCGGTGAGCCGGGCCGCACCGACAGTTCGGTCATGCCTGATACGCGCGACCGTCGACGTACTTGTCGAAACGGATCAGCAAGGGCAGCGAGGTCGGATCCTCCGGGTCCACCTGAGTCATGCCTCCATCCCGGGTGGGCCTTGCGCCGGATCGAAGCCTTCGGGCAACTCGAAGCCTTCGGGCAGTTCGAATCCTTCCGGGGGTCCGAAGCCGCCCGGGCCTTCACCGTTCTCGCCCTGCAGGCCGCGCAGCGTCGAGTTGCCCTTCAGACGCACACCGACGTCGTCGATGCGGGTGCCGTCGATGATCACATCGGCGACCACCCACTCCTTGTCGCCGTCCTTCTCGTATGCGGAGATCATGTCGTCGTACTCGGCGTCGCCGATCTCGATCGACAACTCGTGTGTGATGGAGGTGTCGAACAAATCGACTGTGCCGGATACGTTCTCGGTGATCTCCGAGGAGATGATCGTCGGGTCACCGGTGATGTAGGGTCGCACGCGTGTCGCCCCGAAGGCCGTGGCCACGATCGCGACGAAGGCGACGAACGCCACCGGCAGTTTCCAGTGCCGACGCAGCGAGGTCGGTATCCGGTGTCGCAGCCGGCGCCGCGGTGTCGGTGCCGTCATCACAGGTCGGTCTGGTCGTATCCGGTCAGGACGCTCACCCGCTGGCCGGCATTGACGGCGCTCAGTGCGGCGATCAGATCGTTCGAGCTCGTGCCCTTCTTCAGCTGCGCCGTGTAGTACAGCTCCACCAGGCGCCGGCGCGGACGGATTCGGTGGACACCAGCTCGTATTCACTGCAGTGCTTGATGAGAACGTCCTCGACGGTGCTGGTGTAGGCGGGCTCCGGCGGCACCTGCACCTTGACCACCTGACGCTGCACGTCGAGCTTGAACCAGTTGAACTTGTTCATGATCAGCAGCACGAGGCAGATCGCGGCGGTCGCCGCGATGGCGAGGACGTAGAAGCGGGTACCGGTGGTCATGCCGATGGCCATCACCAGGAAGATGAACCCGACATCACGGGTTTCCTTGATGGCATTACGGAATCGCACCACCGACAACGCGCCGACGAGAGCGAACGCCCGGGCGATGTTCGATCCGACCACCAGCATGATGAGCGCGATGACCATGCCGACCAGCACCAGCGTCTGCACATAGGACTGGCTGTAGGAGACGTTCTTGTGCGTGTAGCGGTAGACCCACGCGATCACACTCGACAGCACGAACGACAACGCCAGCGACACCACGATGTCGAAGGTCGTGAACGTGCCACTGAGATCCTGGAAATCGAAATTCATATCCGTCCTTGTTTCGGAAAGGGAAAGTCAGCGAACCGGAATCGGCTCGGTGGAAAGAAGATCGGCGGGTACCCGCGCATCGAAGCCGTCCGGCAGCACCAATTCCGGTGCGCCGAAACGGGACCGGGGTGCGAGCCCGAACGCCTCGACCGACTGGCAGTACTTCGACACCCGGATCACCGACATGTCCAGCCGCGCCGTCAGATCCGTCGCCCAGTAGGCACCCGCTCGTTGGCCTTGAGCTCCACGATGGCCAGCTTCGGCGGATGATGAAGCGGTTCTCGGCGCCGGACGCGAAGTGGAAGTCGCGGTCGCGGCCGTGCACCTTGTGGTCGATCGTCACGCGCAGGCCGAGGTCGGCGTCGCGGCCGACGAACGCCTCGCGCAGATAGCCGGTGGTCACGATCGGTCGCAGATCCAGATTCCCCACGAGGCCGGAGACCTCGTTGACGAACGGCCGCTGCGAGTCGTCGCACTCGATGTCCTCACGTCCGTTCAGCCATCGCAGGGCGACGCCGTAGGGGAGGGCGGTGCGACGCTTCTGGGTCACCCGGTTGACGCGTTGCTTGATCTCGACCTGCACGGGAGTGTCGTCGGTACACGCGGCCGGATCTCCGTACAGCCGCATGCGCACCTTGCGGCGGAACTTCAGGCCCTCGATCTTCTCCCAGTAGAACCGTAGATCCGGGGTGTCGTAGTAGAGCGACGTCACCGGATACCCGCCGTGCGGGGAGTGCGGATCGGTGTCCATCCGGGCGGCGAGCTCGCGCCGCAGCTCGGGCACCTTCATCTCGTCGACGAAGTACTTGATCTCGTAACGGTTGAACGCGTGCAGTTTGCTCGCGGTCTGCTGGAAGCCGTTGTTCACCCCGACAGCACACACCCGTCACCTCGAGGAGCCTTGGAGGTTTCCTGGCAGTTCGCTGGCAATCGGGAGGCTCACAGGAAACTGCCAGGCTTCCTCGAGCGGGGCGTCAGCCTCACCCGCGACAATCGATGCGTGACCGACCGGATTCCCGAAGCGCGCGTGCTCGTCGTCGACGACGAGCCCAGCATCGTCGAACTGCTGTCCGTGAGCCTGAAGTTCCAGGGCTTCGAGGTGGAGACCGCGAGCAACGGCGCCGAAGGACTCGACAAGCACGTCGCTTCCGGCCCGACGCGGTGATCCTCGACGTCATGATGCCCGGCATGGACGGCATGGGCATGCTGCGTCGCCTGCGCGCCGACGGCATCGACGCGCCCGTTCTGTTCCTCACCGCGAAGGACGCCGTGGAGGACAAGGTCGCGGGGCTGACGCTCGGCGCCGACGACTACGTCACCAAACCGTTCAGCCTCGAAGAGGTCATCGCCCGGCTGCGCACGATCCTGCGTCGCGCCGGCAAGGTGTCCGAGGCCGAACGCAGCTCGCGCATCACCTTCGCCGACCTCGAACTCGACGAGGACACCCATGAGGTCTTCAAGGCCGGCAAACCCGTGTCGCTGTCGCCCACCGAGTTCACGCTGCTGCGGTACTTGATGCTCAACGCCGGGACGGTGCTGAGCAAGCCCCGCATCCTCGAACACGTGTGGAACTACGACTTCGGCGGTGAGGTCGGGGTGGTCGAGTCGTACGTGTCGTATCTGCGACGCAAGGTCGACACCGGCGATGTTCCCCTCATCCACACGGTGCGCGGCGTCGGCTATGTGATGCGGGAACCCCGCACATGAACCGGCTGCGGGCGCTGCCACTCCGTTGGACGCTGGTGGTCGCCTGGTGCTCCTGGCCGGCATCGGTCTGCTCGCGTCGGGTGTCGCGGTCACGTCGGCTCTGCAGAACTCCCTGCTCTCGCGTGTCGACCGCGACCTCGAGGAGGCCGCACGCACCTGGGCGCGACCCGACCGACCACCACCGGCGCCCCCGCTGGACGCCCCAACTCCCGGCGACCACCGAGCCCCTTCTACGTGCAGGCCGTCGACGCCGACGGCCGGGTGCTGTTCGTCGTCAACGACGAGTCGACCGCCCCCGACGTGTCGAACGACCCGACGGGCAGGCCGGTCACCGTCGAGGCCACGGGCGACGACGGTCCGCACTGGCGGGTGATGAGCACCGAGAACGCGTCGGGTGTCGTGACGACGGTCGGCATGAGCCTCGCCGAGACCGAGGAGACGGTGGACAGGCTCGTCGTGCTGCAGACGGTGATCGGTGCCGTCGTGCTGGTCGCGCTGGCGGTGGCCGGCGGCGTCGTTGTGCGTATGAGTCTGCGTCCGTTGGACGAGGTCGAGCGCACCGCTGCAGCGATCGCCGAAGGCGACCTCAGCGAGCGGGTACCCGAGGGCGATCCCCGTACCGAGATCGGCCGGTTGTCGGTGACCTTCAACGCGATGCTCGGCAGGATCGAATCGGCATTCGCAGCGACCGCGGCATCCGAGGAGTCGGCGAGACGCTCGGAGGAGAAGATGCGTCGCTTCGTCGCCGACGCCGGCCACGAACTCCGCACCCCGCTCACCACCATCCGTGCTTCGCCGAGCTGTACCGGCAGGGCGCGAGCACCGACACCGGCATGCTCATGGAACGCATCGAACGCGAAGCCCGCCGCATGGGCCTGCTCGTCGAGGACCTGCTGATGCTCGCACGACTCGACGAACAACGCCCGCTCGACCGTTCCCCGGTGGACCTGCTCGCGATCGCCGCCGACGCGGTGCACAACGCGCGTGCCGTCGCGCCCGAACGAACCATCACTCTCGACACCATCGACGGCCCGGGAACCCCCGAGGTTCTCGCGACGACGCCCGTCTGCGTCAGGTGTTGAGCAATCTCGTCACCAACGCGTTGACCCACACCCCACCCGACGCCGACGTCACGGTGCGCGTGGGCACCGCGGACACCGATGCTGTCTTGGAAGTCGCCGACACCGGCCCGGGCCTCGACCCCGACGACCGCGAGCGCGTCTTCGAACGCTTCTACCGCGCCGACGCTCCCGCACCCGCGCATCAGGGGGAGCGGGCTGGGCCTGTCGATCGTCGCCGCGCTGGTCGCAGCGCACGGCGGGAAGGTGGAAGTGGAATCGGAGAAGGGTCTCGGCTCGACGTTCCGCGTCCGCATCCCCCGCCTACTCCCACGTTGACGCAGTCGCCGGGAGATCGGTGGAAGAGCGATTGTCCCGCTGGCTGAAAAGCTGTGTCGCCGCCCACATCGCGGTTCCTACTCTCGACTCATCCGAGGAAGGGAACCGGAAACAATGCAGTCGCTCGCCTGTCACACCTGTGACGCTCGCGTGCTCGTCGCGAAGTACAGCCCCGCTCATACCAGTATCCAGTGGTCCGACGAGGCCAGGCAGGCATGCCGCGAGATCGCGGCCGCCGCCGCGTGCGGTCCCGGTGCCTACGTGATGCGCTGTGAGGCACTCGACCGCACGGTGGACGAGGCGGTGTCCGACGGGGTGATCCGGACCGGCCACCGAGTCGACCCCGCCATCGCTCCTCTCGCTTCCACGGAGCAGTCACCTCAGCCGGTGACCGCCGTTCGCCTTCACCCCTTGCCAGCCCAGGAGAAACCATGACCGTCCCCCAGGAGCGGATCGAGATCCGCAACATCGATCCCGGTACCAACCCCACCCGCTTCGCGCGCGGATGGCACTGCATCGGCCTCGCCAAGAACTTCCGTGACGGAAAGCCGCATCAGGTCAAGGTGTTCGGCACCGACCTGGTGGTCTTCGCCGACACGGCAGGAAAGCTGCACGTGCTCGACGCCTTCTGCCGGCACATGGGCGGCAACCTCGCGCGCGGCGAGATCAAGGGCGACACCATCGCGTGCCCGTTCCACGACTGGCGCTGGAACGGCCAGGGTCGTTGCGAAGCGGTGCCGTACGCGCGCCGCACGCCGAAGCTCGGCCGTACCAAGGCGTGGACGACGATGGAGCGCAACGGCGTTCTGTTCGTCTGGCACTGCCCGCAGGGTAGTGAGCCCACTCCCGAGCTCGCGATCCCCGAGATCGAGGGCTACGAGGACGGGCAGTGGAGCGACTGGACGTGGACGACCATCCACGTCGAGGGATCGCACTGCCGTGAGATCGTCGACAACGTCGTCGATATGGCGCACTTCTTCTACGTGCACTTCCAGATGCCCGAGTACTTCAAGAACGTCTTCGACGGGCACATCGCCGGCCAGCACATGCGCTCCTACGGGCGCGACGACATCAAGACCGGTGTGCAGATGGATCTGCCGGAGGCGCAGACGATCTCGGACGCCTTCTACTACGGTCCGTCCTTCATGCTCGATACGATCTACACGGTCTCCGAGGGCACGACCATCGAGTCGAAGCTGATCAACTGCCACTACCCGGTCACGAACAACTCGTTCGTGCTGCAGTTCGGCACGATCGTCAAGAAGATCGAGGGCATGTCCGAGGAGCAGGCCGCCGAGATGGCGAAGATGTTCACCGACGGTCTCGAGGAGCAGTTCGCCCAGGACATCGAGATCTGGAAGCACAAGTCCCGCATCGAGAATCCGCTCCTCACGGAGGAGGACGGCCCGGTCTACCAGCTGCGTCGCTGGTACAACCAGTTCTACGTCGACCTCGAGGACGTCACGCCGGACATGACGCAGCGTTTCGAGTTCGAGGTGGACACCTCCCGTGCGCTCGAGTCGTGGCACAAGGAGGTCGAGGAGAACCTCAGCGGTTCGGCGGAGTGATCCGATGATCCGTCCCGCCGTACGCGGCGGGGCGGATCATGTGTCGCGTCGGCGGAAGCCGTCGACGAACAACGACACGATGGTGCGCGAGAGATCGGCGAGGGTGCGGTTCGGTCCGGGCCGGTACCAGCGGGAGGCATGCCAGACCGCGTCGTAGATCAGTTCCCGGAACGCTTCGGGATCGATGTCGGTGCGGAAGACCCCTTCCGCGATGCCGTCCCGGATGGCCTCGCGCCATGCGACTTCCATGCGTCGGCAGAGGAGACCATGTCGGCCTCGACGACGCGCTCGCGCATGTACTCGCCCTCGCGTCGCCAGATGGAGGTCGCGCCGTGATAGTCCTCGGAGGTTTCCAGCGCGATCTGTGTGAAGGCCTCGAGTCGCTCGACCGGCGGTAGCGACCGGGCGAGCACCTCGCGGCACCGTTCGTTGAGGTCGGTGATGTACTCGCGGATGAGCTCGGTGACGATCGCTTCCTTGGACGGGAAGTAGTGGTAGAGCGCTCCGGAGTAGACACCGACCGCATCGGCGATCTCGCGGATGGTGGTGGCGGTGACACCCTTGCGGGCGAAGATCTCCGCCGACCTGTCGAGTATCTGTCTCTTACGCTCCTGCGGGTCCACCGTCGTCCTCTCGTAAGGCCTGGGTGAGGCCTGTTCCGGACCGTATTCTGCCACATTCATTGATCAACCGATCAATGGAGTCCCGTCCCGACGTCTTCAGGAGTATGCATGGCCGTGACCCGCATGGACCCGATCGTTCCCACCACCCCCCTCGCGGGTGGCACCGCCTCGTGACCGGCGCCGGCCAGGGCATCGGGCGAGGATCGCACTTGCGCTCGCCGCGGCCGGCGCGCTCGTCGCCGTCGTGGTGCCGACCTGCTGGCCATGACCCTGATCACCCGCCCGGGGAGCAGGGCGCCGACGGCGTCGCTTCGGCACCACCCA
>LATQ01000410.1 GCA_001017865.1 Rhodococcus sp. IITR03 | reverse complement strand
ACGATGGTGCATTATGCCGCACAGAAGATCCCAGCCATAAGAGACATGCTCTAAGTGCGCACATCGTGACACCGATCTCCACGGCCCCGGCGATGTGAGCATGGTGGCCGCTCGTACAGAGCACAGCGGTGAGATGCCTGTCGCCGACCATCCCGACGAGCGAGCCGGCCGACGAAGCAGGATCGACGACAAGGACATCCCGATCGTCACCGATGAGCCACATGTTGGTCGAGGCGTGGTTGGACCCCCCATCTGGAGTCGGTACCTCGACGCGTGAAATCTCCAGTCGCCCTGTCACGCTGCGCTCTGCTCGACCACTCGCCGGGCCATCCCTGTCGTCGAGTCCACCCGGCGGCCATCTGTCCGCTCAGCACCGACGACCGGCCTCCAATCCGATGTTGCGCATATGCCGGTCTTGTCGCCCAATTCCTCACCTTCCAGACTGCAACCACCAAGGTTAGGGAGAAGGACTCTTCGCTACATCTAGCCGAAAGGGTGGTTATATCTGTTCTTTTGGGTAGCTGGTCGCCCGGAGGCTCATGCGCTCGGTCGTCGTTCAGCAGCCAAGTGCCTGTTGGAGGGGGCCCAGGTTGATCAAGTCATATGGATCGGTGACTCCCCCGACACTCATTCCGACTTCTGAGCGAAGCGCGACCAACACCCGCATCCCATGTTCTGATGGTACGAGCGTCTCTGGAATGGCTTCTCTCGTTGCGGACACGGCAGCCGGTCCGAATCCGATTGCGAGCAGCGCTTGCTCGAGCTCGGCCGGTGTTGCGCGTCGCATCCACTGGTGAGCATTGGACAGGGCTGTCAGATACTTCGAGATCTCGTCGAGCTTGTTCCGAAGCGTGGTTCGGGAGCCGACAATTCCGAGACCGGGATACAAAGGGTCCAACTCTCGGACCTCATCGCGACCGTCATTCCCTGCTCGACTCCGGCTTCGTCCAGAGGGGGCGCGAGAAGGGTAACGTCCGCCCTGCCGGCGACGAGAGCAGCGAACCGCTCACGCACTCCTCCGATTTCGACTACTTCATACCGATCAGGCGGACACCCGAGTCGAGCCATCATCGAGTAGGCGACGATGGCGAATCCATTCGTCGGTGCGTCCACGGCCAGCCGAATCGTGTTCATCTCGTCGAAGGGCGGCAGTTCGGGCCGCAGGGTCAAGGCCAGGTCGGTCGTGCTTTCCAGTTGTGCAATCACTTCGATCGTGGACCCGGTCGAATTCCAGGTGAGGAGATTGTCGGTTGCAGTGATACCGACATCGGTGCGGCCGCTGTCAAGGTCGTGACGCTGCTCGATCGACGAAGCCACCGTGGCGGTCTCCACTTCAACGCCGACGTCTGCGAACATGCCGCGACTCTGCGCAATGGCGACCAGTGGAGGGACGACAAAGACGGATTGCCGGAGCGTCATAGCGGCGGCTCCACCGAACTCGAGTTCGCCTTCTCCAGGACTGTCACGTCAGAAAGTGATTGTGATCCAGATCGCATAGGGCTACAGTACGGGAACCGATACGAGACGTCTAGTACAATAAGGAGCGCGCGTGTCTTGGGACTATGAAGTGGTCGTCATTGGCGGCGGCCCAGTCGGGGTGACCACCCTGGCGCTACTCGGTCAGGCTGGGATCTCCGCCATCGGAATCGAACGCGAACCGTCAGTCTGGCCGCACGCACGGGCGGTGCACTTCGATGGCGAAGCCCTCCGGATCCTGCAGTCGCTCAACCTCGCAGAGAGGGCGATGACTCGCTGCAAGCCGATGGCCGAGTTTCGCATGGAGAACGAAGCCAACGAGATCCTGTTCGATCATCAGACAGGTCAACTCGGATCTCAGGGCTGGCATAACGACGTGATGTTCCACCAACCCGACATGGAGACGCTCCTACGGAGCGAAATCGAACAGCTCCCGACCGTGTCTCTGCGGGCCGGAACTACTTTGACGCGACTGGAGCGGGGCAGCGACGCGGTACGTTGCGTTGTCACCGACGGCGAGGGTAGCGAGCAGACTCTCACCGCTCGATGGGTCATCGGCGCGGACGGCGCAAACTCCACCGTGCGCCGGATGCTCGACATCCGCACCGAGAGCCTCGGCAGCGACGACCCGTGGATTGTTGTCGACGGCCTATTGGAGGGCGAACCAGGCATCTCTGGCGACATGGTCTTCCTGGGTCATCACAGTCGACCTGCACTCTGGGGTCGCCTGCCTGGCAACCGGGTACGGATGGAGTTCAAGGTCATGCCGGGCGACGATCCGGAGGAAGTCGTCACGCCGGCCGCGATCGAGCGGCTAAGCCATGGGGTCTTGCCTGTAGGGAAGTTCACTCCTGACCGCGTTGCGATCTATACCTTCCGCGCCCGCGTCGCGGCCCGGTGGCGGGCCGACAATGTCTTTCTCGCCGGCGATGCCGCACACCAGGCACCTCCGCTGTTCGGGCAGGGACTGTGCGCCGGTATGCGCGATGCTGCGAACCTGGTGTGGAAGCTGAGCCTGGTCTCGCGAGGTGAGGCAGGACCGGAGCTCTTGGACACCTACGAGAGCGAACGGCTTCCCCACGCTCGCTACTGGGTCGAACAAGCCGCGACCATGGCAGGCATTCTGCAGACAACCGACACCGAGACCGCGGCTCAGCGGGATGCTTATCTTCGCGCCAACCCGCACGCCTCGATCCCGCCCTCCCCTGCGCTCGGTCCCGGACTCCACACCGGCGATTCGAACGACCTCGCCGGAAGACTCTCGGTTCAACCCGTGCTGCCGGACGGAACTCGGCTCGATGATCTCGTGGGCTCACGGTTCCTGGTCGCGGCGCCCGACGAGTTCGTTGCGGCCTTGCCGCCCGAACTTCAAGCCGCACTGACAGAGGACGGCAATACGGTCGTCCTCACCGACTCGAGCATCTCCGCAGAACTCCTCACTGCGGTGAACCGTCGAGCAGCCGTCCTGAGGCCGGACCGGTACGTGCTGGGCGCAGCCGACACGCACGACGAGCTCGCGAAACTTCTGGAACTGATACCGACTGTCAAGTCGGCCCCGGTGGCTTCAGCGTCGCCTCTCGACTGACGGATCCACTCTCTGCAACACGATCCTAAGGAGTTATCATGCCATTCAGTCCAATCACCACTTGCGGCACGTAGACATAGCGGTGCCCGAGTACGACAAACAGGTCGACTTCTACGGTGGGAACTGGGGTTTGACGGACGCCGGCGGCGAACGTGACCTCAAGTACTTCGCTGCCGAGGGTTCACCCGAGCAGTACATCGTGAGGGTGCGGCGGGCCGAGGAGAAGCGGCTCGATCTTGTCGCATTCGGTGCCGCCCACCCCACGGACGTAGACGCGCTCGCCGAGCGGTTGGCCGGTGCGCAGATCAGGCTGATCAGCGAGCCGGGGTCACTTCAAACACCTGGCGGTGGCTACGGATTCAGGTTCTTCGACCTCGAAGGCCGGGTCGTCGAGGTCTCGGCTGGTGTGGCCACCCGAACACACCGAAAGATTGAAGAACGCGAATCGATTCCCGTCCGACTCTCGCATGTCGTGCTCAATTCGCCCGCACCGGAGAAGATGGTGGCCTGGTACGAAAAGCACCTCGGCTTCCGGGTTTCGGATACCCTCGTTCATCCCCAACTCGGTGGACTCATGTGGTTCCTACGGTGCGGCCCTCAGCATCACAGTATGGCAATCGCCAGGTGCCCGCACACTGCACTCAATCATGTCTCGTTCGAGATGCGTGGACTCGAAGAGTACATGCGCGGAAGTGGGCGACTCATCCGAGCTGAGGTCCCGAAGATCTGGGGTCCCGGACGTCACCGCGCCGGCGACAACACATTCACCTACTTCCACGATCCCAACGGAAACACGATGGAATACACGACCGAGCTCGAACTCCTCGACGAGGACACCTGGCACCCGAGCCTCTACGACACGAGCGAGCCGGACACCTCGGACGTGTGGGGCACGGCCGGCGGAATGAACGAGTGGATCTCCAAGCAGATGTTCAACGATCCAGACAAGAGCCTCTTCACGGCTCCGCCCGTCTGACGTTTGCCTTCAGTCCACAGAACTATGGCGATACCGTTTGCGGAGATCAACCAGCGCGTGGCACACGTTTCTAGTGAATACCCGGGCCCACTGCCTCGGTTCTGAAGGTGTTCGCCGGGACGCGCGTTCGCTTCTCCATACGCGCGCGTGGAATCGCGTTCGGGCCTCCCTCGATGACACATTGAGGGAGGCCCGCACACGTGTTGCTCTAAGAGCGTGTCTCATTTGGCGAGTTTCTTGAAGCATGTTAGCGCGGCGGCGAG
>LATQ01000294.1 GCA_001017865.1 Rhodococcus sp. IITR03 | reverse complement strand
GCAGGACCAGCAGCGGCCGAGATGCTCATCGCACGCAATCCCGACCCGCAATCCCGCCTGCAATACCTCCTGCGGATCCCGATCGACCAAGGACTGGTGTTCCGCACCTCGGATGTATGGCCCCGCACCAAAGCTCTGTTCTGCTATCCCGTCCCCAGCGAACACTGGCCCGAGCACCCCGAAATCGTCGAACAAGCCCCGATACGCTCATGCACACGACGCGGCGCAGCAATCGACCTGATCCTCGACCGAGGACGAGAAAACCGATCCCAGATCGTGTTCACCACCGCCCGCGGCCGCGACGCAGTGTTCTGGCAGTCACCCCGCACCCGCAAACAGGCCCGCCCGAACGTACGCACCCCCACCGCCAGAGCCGCCGGCCTGACCGATCTGACCATCGTGATCGACACCCACGAACGCTATCCCTACCGATTCACCGGCCAACAGGTCCACACCGTCTCCGCGGCCCTACCCTGCGGCGACTACGCACTGCGCGCCGGAGACCGACTCCTCGCCTCGGTCGAACGCAAATCGCTCCCCGACCTGGTATCCAGCCTGACCAACGGAAAACTACGGTTCGCGCTCGCCGAACTCGCCGCACTCCCCCGCGCGGCAGTGGTGATCGAAGACCGTTATTCGGCGGTGTTCAAACTCGAGCGGGTCCGCCCGGCAGTCGTCGCCGACGCACTGGCCGAACTGCAGATCCGCTATCCGACCGTGCCGATCGTGTTCTGCGAGAACAGAAAACTCGCCGAAGAATGGACCTACCGCTATCTCGCCGCGGCCCGACACTGGTGCGACATCGAGGACACCGACCACCACCCCACCCCCTCCCCGCCGACCCAAGCACCCACCGTCGTGTCGGACACGACCGGAACCGGACCGTCGAGCGCCGAAGTGCGGGCCTGGGCCCGCGCAACCGGACTCGACGTCCCCGCCCGAGGACGACTGCACCCCCGCATCTGGGACGCCTGGCATGCTGCCCACCCCCGAATGACCCTGCCGCACGAAAGACCCCCACCCGACACACCCCATCGTCGCCTCGAACCACGGGCCGAGCAGCCGCTCAATTCGTCGAACGCGTCCGCACTGTGCACGACCGTCGGTATCGACGACGCCACCGGCCACGGGCAAGAACATATCGGATTGGTCTGCGATCTCCTCATCGATGCCGGCATCAACACCGGCCACTGGATCGGCATCGACATCGCCCCAAGCCCTCAACCACAACGGCACCATTCGCGAATAGACATGGCCCACAGCGCACGCGATGACCTCACCCTTGCGTCCTCCAACGCGATGGCAGCAGGGCGCGCTCGGGCTTACGACGCCCGTCGGCCGAATCCGAGTCGACGAACTCCGGGATCTCGCCGGCGACGTGGGCGAGTGCCCCACCGCGGTCGCAGGCGATCTTCCGGAAGAAGTCCTGCGCCTGGACGGCGTGGTGCTCTCGGACCGCGAATCGATCTTCGAGCCGCGGATGCACTGCTCGACGTTCCCGGCGGTGGGCGCGTCCCTCGATCCGCTTACCTTCCCAGGCTTCCAGTTGATGACCCCGGCGGCTCACGCGGGTGAAAGCGTCTCGTTCGTCTTTGCCGACGGTCGTGCGCTTGATGGCTGCTCCTACCGTTCGCTGTGCTGTTGTGAAGACACAACTTCCACAACGAACAACGGTGGGTGTCCCAGGTCTACAGCCGGGTGCACGGGTCAGACAGTAGGTTGACGCCGAATGAAATCCGCCATGCCGGGCACGGTGAACGCGATCCGACCGTGCTCGGGCGCCCAGATCAGGCCCTTCTTGATCGCGGATTCACGGACGTCGCTGACACCGCTGGTGCTCACCCCCATCAGCTCGGCCACCTTGCCCGACCGAGGTGCATCTTCACCGGTGGCGGCGAGGGCCGTCAGATAGCGGCGTTCCCTGTCCGTCGCCCGATTCCACCGGGAAGGAAAGAAACCTTCATCGAGGTGGCGCCGCCCGACCTCGACGGCAAGCTCTGCATCTTCTGTTTGGAACGGTGCCTCCGGTGCGAGATTCCAGATGGCTTTGCCAAACTCCTGCAGGAAGTACGGGTAGCCGCCGCTGGCGGTGACGAGGACGTCGAGCGCGTCGTCGGTGAAGTCACCTCCGTGTTGACGAACCGGGATTCTCAGCGCATCTGCGGCCGCGTCTCTGTCGAGGGGACCGACCGTGCTGTAAAGGAACTGACGTTCGGCGTAGGAACGGTTCTCGGCCAGGATGGCAGGCAGGTTGGGAAGACCGGCGCCGATGAGGAAAAACGGCCACTCACGTTGGCTGGCCCGGTGCTGGACGGTCAACAGCGCCGAGAGCAGGTCCGTGTCGAGGTCTTGCATTTCGTCGATGAACAGACCGAAGGCGCTGCCCCGCGGTTTGAGTGCGGAGCTGATCGCTTCGACGAGTTCCTCGATGTCGAGGTCGATGTCGCCGCTCGAGGCGGCGGGTTGAGAGGTGCCGACGTTGACGGTGGCCGGCCCGAGACCGATTTCGACGGAGAATCCGCGGGCCAACTCGATCAGGGGGTCGATGAGCTTCTGAATTTTGTGCTTGCGGCTGTATCGGCGCAAGCCGACAGTCAGTTCCTGACCCAGTTTGGCGCGCACAGCGGCGGTACCGGCAGCGTTGGGTCGTGCTTCGATACCGATAGTCAGCCAACCCTGCCGGTCGGCGTGTTCGGCGAGAGTGTTCAACAAGGTCGTCTTACCGACTCCACGCAGGCCGGACAGGACCATACCCCGGTCGTAGTTGCGTCGTTTGCTTCGCGCGACGAGCAAGTCGAACGCCTCGATCTGCTTGTCCCGACCTTCCAGCGCGGGAGGCCGCAACCCTGATCCGGGCTTGAACGGGTTCAGTTCCAGATCCATATGGAACAGTATAGACAGATATGGAAAATATCCCATACTCTCCCATTCAGTCCCCGAAGTTTCCCGATTCGCCGCCCTACATCACCCCGGCACTCTCCTGGACGGCGCAGATCACCTCACAGAACTACGCAATCTCGCGCAGCAGCATGTCGAAGTCGTCGAGGGTCTCGGAGAACCCGGTCCGTTCAGAATCGTCGTCGGTGGGTAGCTCGACACGATAGGTGGCCGCGGTGCTCGTCATCTAGCCCGTGCACCGCATCATCCTTCGCTACCGTGCCGACCATGGGCACGACCCTGCACGTACCCCACCCCTGGCCGCACATCACCGCCACCCTCCGCGGCCCAGGCCCCCACCGCGTCGCCATCGCCTACCTCGACCCCACCGCCCCCGACCTGCTACCCCTGCGCGCCGGAGACCAACTCATCGTCAACGCAGCCCGGCCCGCGGTGCGCGCACACGCCACCTCCCCCACCGCCCTCGCCCACTTCCTCGACGCCGGAGTGCGCGTGCTGTCGACCCCGAACCTGCACACCGGACTGATCATCACCGGCGATAAGGTGATCGTCGGACCTGCCAGCGCCTCGATCAGCTCCACCGTGGCCGACGAAACCGCGCTGATCACCGACGACCCCGACGCCATCGCCACCGCACACGCCTTCCTCGACAACCTCGAGGACACTGTCGTGGTCGACGAGGCGTTCCTCGACAGTGCCACCGCGATCTGGCAGATCGGCCGGGTGGTGCCCCTGGTCGGGATCGGCAGCCGCACCCGCACCGGCCACGATTTCCTTCCCACCCCCGTACGCCGGATGTTCCTGCGGCATGCCAGCGACTACATCCCCACCGAGGACGACCAAACACGCTGGGCTACAACCACTGCCGACTGGCTCGGGCCGGACCCGCGCTACCCTACCGCATGGATCCGCCAGAACACTCCCGACCCAGATCGCCGCACCCGCCTGCAACCCGGCGACATCATCCTCCGCATCAGCGACGACAACACCCAGCTGCATCCGCCGGCCGTCGTCGACACCGGCCCGCACCGCATCCCCCACACCCGCTCTGCCGTGACGTACCGCCTGCGCATCCGCACCGACCTCGACCCCATCCCAGTGGCCACCGCCGCGCGCAGCCTCGCCGAACACGGCCACCCGA
Organism: Rhodococcus sp. IITR03; assembly: GCA_001017865.1. The sequence goes on along the minus strand of LATQ01000294.1, from coordinate 288 downwards.
ACCCGCGCCTGCATAGCGATCACCGCGTCATCTCGCCCAGTCTGCGCGCGGCACTGCTGAGGTTGTGGAGGCTGTAGCCCGTCGACTCCCCGCACACCCTGCCACCACGCTGACGAACAACCCGATGGCGGATCCTGTCGAACATCGTCATCATCGGCAGCGGATCCTTCATGCCGCCGTAGACACCGCTGATCGAAATCGTCCCGCCGCGCCGCACGGCATCGATCGCGGTGTACAGCGCATCGAGCCGATCCACCCCGGCCATCTCCATCGCCTTACGCCCCAGCG
>LATQ01000159.1 GCA_001017865.1 Rhodococcus sp. IITR03 | reverse complement strand
GTCTCGACGGTCAGTGTCGGTCGATGGACGGGATCGGATCGGCGGCGAGATCGCCGGCGCGACGAGTGCCGATGCGGAGACGGCGAGGACGGCGACGCCGGACACGAGTGTGCTGCGACGAAAACGGAACATACGAAACTCCTCGGCGAACGCTCTGGGTACGGCGTTCACACGGGTCGGGATCGCGGGACAGCGTAACAGCAGGTCGCGGGGTGGTCCGGAGAGTGGAAGATCAATTCTGTTCGGCCGAGCGCCGGTATCCGACGACGGCGGGGACCACGAAGATCGCCACCATCCCGGCCGACCACAGGACGGTCTTCAGGAACGGTTCCGCGATCGGACCACCCATCGCGAGCGAGCGCATGGTGTCGATCGCGCAGGACATCGGCTGGTTCGCCACCACGGGTTGCAGCCAGCTCGGATATGCCATGACCGGCACGAACCCCGAGTTGAAGAACATGAGCAGGGTGCACAGGATCGAGACGGTCTCGACCAGGGGAGTGCGTCCCGGCAGGGTCGCCAGAGCCGTCACCATCATCGCGAATCCCAGACCGAAGATCAGCGGGACCACGAGGCTGAGCAGGGTGGGGCCGATGCCCTGCGTGAACCGGAAACCCAATGCCATGCCGGCGGCGAAGATCACGAGAGAGGTGACGAACACGCGCACCATCTCCGCCATCAATCGTCCCACCAGACCGGACGAGCGGTGGACGGGCAGCGTGTGGAACCGGCTCAGCAGGCCGGAATCGCGTTCGGTGCGCAGCCCCACCGCGCTGACGACCGAGCCGAACATCGCGCCGACGAGCACGATCATGGGCACGGTGCCGAAGATCGACGAATAGCCGGTCGCGGCGGTGATGCTGTCGCCGAGCACGATGCGGAACATCACCAGGGTGAGCGCCGGATAGATGAGCGCCTGGATCATCGTGGCCGGATCGCGGGCCCACCGGAGCAGCAGGCGACCGCACTGCAGGCGGCTGTGCTCCCACAGTGCGCCGAGGGAACTCTCGCTGCGGACGCGATCCGGTTCGGGATAGGCGAAGGCGCGACCCGGAGTCCCTGCCCGCTCTCGCGATCGGGCCCGTGCCCGCTGTGTCTCGACGGTCTTGCTCATCGACTCACTCCCGCCTCGTCGCGGCCCACACGGCGCCCGGGATGCAGATCACGGCCAGCCCGATCATCCAGAACAGGCTCGGCCGGAAGACCTCCCAGGTCACGCCGTCCTGGGCCATGTCGCGCATCGCGAAGGAGAACTGCGAGATCGGCTGGTTGCGGACGAACGGTCTGATCCACTCGGGGAATCCCTCCTCGGGCACGAAACCGCACGAGAGCATCCCGAGGATCAGCTGCGGCAGGGTCAGTGCCTGCGCTGTGGCCTCGGGGCTCCGGGACAGACATCCGATCGCGTCGGCGCCCAGGCACAACAACAGGCTGATGATCAGTGCGGTCGCGCAGAACAACGCTGCCTGCCCGGGCCCGGCGGAGAAACGGAAACCGATGAGATAACCGAATCCGATCGCCGCGGCCAAGGAGATGACCGACCGCACCATGCTCGCCGTCATCCGTGACGCCAGGGGCGCCGCCGGGGCGACGGGCATCGTCTGCAGACGCGAGGTCACACCGGTCGTGCCCTCCTGTGCTGCCAGCTGCGCCGCGGAGATGGCGGTGAACGCCATCGACTGCAACACGATGATGGGCATCAGGAACTGCGCGTAGTCGATGCCCTGCAACTGCATCACGAACTTGAGCGGCAGATAGAAGCCGAGACCGAAGACGAACGGTGCCAGGACCGCGAGGACCAACTCGCCGTACCGCGCCATCGTGCGCAACGACCGGAGCGTCAGCACCCACCACTGCTCGACGCCCGACGGCGTGATCCGGCGGTGGACACCTCCCCGACGTGCGGGAAGGGTGGACGAGGAGTCGGTGAACGAGACCGTGGAGGCTTCCGTCCCGCGGACCGTCTCGTCGGTGCGGGCCGTCACGGCCGCTCACCTGCCGGCGCAGGCACCGCTCGTTCCGCCTCGGGCGGCGCTGTCGGGCCGCCGTTCGTGGGGCCACCGTCCGTCGGACCGCCGCCGTCGGAAGCGGAGTGCCCGGTGAGGCGGAAGGAAGACGTCGTCGAGCGAGGGACGTCGCAGACCGATGTCGGCGAGTTCGATGCCAGGGGTTCGATGCGCCGCAGCACCTCGGTGAGGGTCGCGGCGCCGTCCGGTGCCGGGACGGACACCCGATCCGTGTCGGGGACCGTACCCACCAGGACGTCCTGGGGGAGCAGACCGTCCAGGGCGTGCAGGATCTCGGGTATCGCCCGCGGGTCGGCCGGAACGATCTCGCAGTGGGTGCCACCCGCGGAGGACTTCAGCTGGTTCGCGGTGCCCTCCGCGATCACGGTGCCCTTGTCGATGACGATGATGTTGTCGCTCAGCACGTCGGCCTCTTCGAGGTACTGCGTCGTCAGGAGCACCGTGATGCCCTGGTCCTTGAGCGCCGCCACCAGCGACCACACGCCCTGCCGGCTGCGCGGGTCGAGACCGGTGGTCGGCTCGTCGAGGAAGACCACCTTGGGACGGACCACGAGGCCGCACGCGATGTCGACCCGGCGGCGCATACCGCCGGAATAACCCTTCACGGGGCGGCGACCGGCGTCGACGAGATCGAACTCCCGGAGCAGATCGTCGGCGCGCCGGGTGGCCGACTTCTTGTCCAGACCCATCAGGCGGCCGAACAGGATCAGGTTCTCCCGGCCGGTGAGGGTGTCGTCGAGCGCGGCGAACTGGCCGGTCATCATGATCGACCGCCGGACCGCTGCGGCGTCGGCGACCACATCGTGCCCGGCGACCACGGCGCGACCCGAGGTGGGACGCAACAGTGTCGACAGCACCTTGACCATCGTGGTCTTGCCGGCGCCGTTGGGGCCGAGGATGCCGAGGACACGGCCCGGCGGTGCAGAGAAGCTGATCCCGTCGAGTGCGTGGACGTCGCCGAACGACTTGTGGACGTCCTCCACGAGAACTGCCTGGTCGTGATCGCTCACATCACACCCCGCCGTAGATCTCGGTCCCCGTCGGGGACGGGTCGGTCCGTCACCGTCGGAATCGTACCGGTGCGCACGATCCCGGGAGGGGTGGACGGACATGCGCGTCGGCGTCGACGTCCGTTCCCCTCGGGGTGTTCACGCCGGTCGGTCAGGACCAGACGCCGAGATCTTCGAGGTGTTCGACGAGTCGGTGGGCCCCGTCGGTGAAGTGTTCGCGCGTCTCGCGTCCGGCGGCCTCGACGTCACCGGTGCGCAGCGCCTGCAGCAACCGCTCGTGCGAGGCGATCGCCGCCGTCCCCCAGTTGCGATCGTCGGAGTAGAAGTGCACGGGGGTGTACCGGGTCGCGTTGTGGAGGAACCACGCGAGCTTGCGCGAACGCGCCACCCGGTTCAACGTCCGGTGGAACTCGAATTCGAGGTCCTCGATGCGCGCGCGTCACCGGCCCGCACGGCCTCGGCGAAACGCGCGGCCAGCTCGTCGAGCTCCGCGAGGGTCTCGGCCGTCATCAGGGTCGCGGCGCGCTCCACGAGCCGCTCGGCGAGTCTGCCTGGAGCCAGAAGATGTCGTCGATGTCCGATCTGTCGAGCGGGGACACCACGTACCCGCGATGGGGGACGAGTTCGACGAGCCCCTCACCACGGAGGGTGAGCAGAGCCTCGCGCACCGGGGTCACGCTCACCCCGAGTTCGGCCGCGGTCTCGTCCAGACGGACGAAATCGCCGGGTCGCACACCGCCGGACATGATGAGGTTTCTCACGTGCGCCGCCACGTCGTCCGAGAGCTGCGGTCGCCGACGAATCTTCGGAGACCGTGATGATCCGGACGAAGCGGACGAGTTCATGGCATGCGCCTTCCTCTGGTGGACGGCTCGCATTATCACCGCACGGTCTCGACGGCATCACGGCCGGGGGTGACATGTGGCACACATTCCCCGCCTCGCCCGGATCGTGACGCAGTTCGTGGTTTGGTTGGCGGGGTGAGCACCGGAGTATCACGCCGACGGTTACTGGGAGGGGCCGCCGGCGGATTGTTCGCGTGGGGTGCGACCGCGGGGAGCGGTCGTGCGGCTCCGCCACGCAGGCTTCCTCCACCCGACACCGTCACCGTCACCGATCCCGCGAGGATGAGTGCGGTCGAGGCGGCAGCGCTGCTGCACGCCGGCGAACTGCACCCCCGGGAACTGCTCGACGCTTGTCTGGACCGCACCCGCTCGTACGACGGAGCGATCGGTGCGTGGATCCGGCTCTACCCCGAGGTCGCCTACGCGGCGGCCGACGCGGCGGGGAGCG
>LATQ01000261.1 GCA_001017865.1 Rhodococcus sp. IITR03 | reverse complement strand
GAGACTCCTACCGCGCAGAGTCGCGTTGCGTGGTCGGCAACGGGCGCGGCAGCGTCGGCCGAGATCGAGCAGGTCGCCGAGCGCTCGGCGCCGGCGCCGCCAAGGCCCTGCTGGGCAAGGACGTGCTGTCGGACGAATTGCCCTGGGTCACCGGAGCGATCGGCCTGCTCGGCACAAGGCCGAGCTACGAGATGATGCGCGACTGCGACACCCTGCTCACCATCGGCTCGAGCTTCCCCTACACCCAGTTCCTGCCCGACTACGGTCAGGCCCGCGGGGTGCAGATCGACCTCGACGCGCGCCTGGTCGGCATGCGGTATCCCAACGAGGTGAACCTCGTCGCCGACGCGAAGACCGCGCTGCTCGCGCTGCTGCCGCATCTCGAATACAAGCAGGACCGCAGCTGGCGCGAAAAGATCGAATCCGACGTCGCCCGGTGGTGGGAGACGATGGACATGCAGGCCGCCGTGCCCGCCGATCCGGTCAATCCCCTGCGGTTGTTCGCCGCACTGTCCCCCCGGTTGCCCGACGATGTCATCGTCACCGCCGATTCCGGATCGTCGGCCAACTGGTACGCCCGCCAGCTGCGCTTCCGCGGTCGCATGCGCGGGTCGCTGTCGGGCACCCTGGCCACGATGGGACCGGGTGTGCCGTACGCGATCGGCGCGAAGTTCGCCCACCCGGAGCGGCCGGTGATCGCGTTCGCCGGCGACGGGGCGATGCAGATGAACGGGCTGGCCGAGCTGATCACCGTCACCGTTACTGGCAGAGCTGGCGCGACCCGAGGTTGATCGTGGCGGTGCTGCACAACAACGACCTCAACCAGGTGACCTGGGAGATGCGCGCCATGGCCGGGTCCCCGAAATTCGCCGAGTCCCAGACACTTCCGGACATCGACTATGCCGCCTTCGCCGCCTCCCTCGGGTTGCAGGCCGTCACGGTGACCGACCCGGACGATCTCGACTCCGCCTGGGACGCGGCGCTGACCGCCGATCGTCCCACCCTGCTCGACGTGCACACCGACCCGAACATGCCCCCGATCCCACCGCACGCCACCTGGGAGCAGTTCAAGGCGGCCACGGCGGCGGTACTCGGTGGCGACGAGGACCGGTGGGACTTCGTCAAGGAAGGCCTGCGCACCAAGGCCCAGGAATTCCTGCCCCACCCGAATCGCTGACGGCGTCGACGTGAGCGTCATCGACGTCACCGCGGCGGCGTACACGATCCCCACCGACACCCCCGAGGCGGACGGGACCCTCGCGTGGGACAGCACACCGTGTTCCTCGTGCACGCGCGCACCCCGACGCGTGGGGGTGGGATGGACGTACGCCCCGGCGGCTGTGTCCCGGTCGTCGACTACCTGCTCGCCCGATCGTCGTCGGGCGTCGGTCGAGGACGTGCCGGGCGTGCACGAGGCGATGGTGCGGGCGCTGCGCAACGCCGGCCGTCCCGGCATCGCCGGCTGTGCTCTGTCGGCGGTCGATGTGGCGTTGTGGGATCTGAAGGCACGCCTGCTCTCTCTTCCGCTGCACCGGTTGCTCGGGGCGCTCCGCGACCGCGTCCCGGTCTACGGCAGCGGCGGTTTCACCACCTACGACGACGACCGGCTCGACGCGCAGCTGTGCCACTGGGTGCACGAGCAGGACATCCCCCGCGTGAAGATCAAGATCGCCGAGAGTTGGGGCACCGCAACGACCCGCGATCTGCACCGCATCCGCCGGGCACGTGAGGTGATCGGCGACGCGGCCGAACTGTTCGTCGACGCCAACGGCGGCTACACCGCCAAGCAGGCCGTCCGGATCATGGACGCCGCCGCCGACTGCGATGTGCACTGGCTCGAGGAACCGGTGTCCTCCGACGACCTCGACGGTCTGCGCCGGGTCCGCGAGGCGGTGCGTGCCGAGGTGACCGCCGGCGAATACGGCTACGACCTGCCGTACTTCCACCGCATGTGCGCCGCCGGGGCCGTCGACTGCCTGCAGGCGGACATCACCCGCTGCGGCGGCATCACCGAATGGCTGCGAGTGGCCGCCGTCGCCGCGGCGCACGGCCTGGACCTGTCCGCGCACTGCGCCCCGCACCTGCACGTGCACGCCGCCGCCACGATCGCGCACCTGCGGCACCTCGAATGGTTCCACGATCACGTGCGCATCGAGACGAGATTCTTCGACGGCGCCCTCGACCCGGCCGGCGGAAGCGTGCAGCCGCGCGACGACTCCCCCGGGCACGGCCTGACCCCCAAGCTCCCCGACCTCGACCGCTTCCGGGTGCGGTAACGGTCCCGGGCACCCCATGAGGAGGACGATCCAGTGACCACCCACCCCACCGACCGCACGGGTCGACGCTCGACGTTGCTGTTCGACGAGCTCGCCGCGACCCTGCGCGACCGCGTCGACGGTGAGGTCCGGTTCGATGCCGGCTCGCGCGCTGCGTATTCCACCGATGCCTCCAACTATCGGCAGGTCCCGATCGGGGTGGTCGTGCCCCGCACCCCGCAGGCCGCCGTCGACACTGTCGCCGTGTGCCGCGAGTTCGACATCCCGGTGCTTTCGCGTGGCGGCGGCACCAGTCTGGCCGGGCAGTGCTGCAACGCCGCGGTGGTGCTCGACTGGAGCAAGTACTGCACCCGGATCGGGGAGATCGACGAGCACGCCGGCATCGTCACCGTCGAGCCCGGCATCGCCCTCGACGTCCTCAACGATGCGCTCGAGCACACCGGGTGGATGTTCGGTCCCAAACCCTCCACCCATGTCAGCTGCACGATCGGCGGCATGATCGGCAACAATTCGTGCGGGTCCACGGCGCAGGCGTACGGCAAGACCGTCGATTCGGTCCTCGGCCTCGACGTGCTCACCTACGACGGCACCCGTATGTGGGTCCAAGCCACCGGCGACGACGACTACGAGCGCATCGTCCGGGGCGGTGACCGGCGCGCGAGATCTACCGCGGCCTGCGCGCCCTGGCCGAGCGCTATGCCGACGATATCCGCGAGCGGTATCCCGACATCCCCCGCCGCGTCTCCGGTTACAACCTCGACTCGCTGTTGCCGGAGAAGAACTTCGATATCGCGCAGCTGCTCGTCGGCAGTGAGAACACCCTGGTCACCGTGCTCGGGGCGCGCTTGCAGCTGGTGCGCCGCCCCGCGGCGTCGGCGCTGGTACTGCTCGGCTTCGACGACATCACCGCCGCCGCCGATGCGTCCCGCTCGTCGTCTCCCACGGCCCCGCCGCCCTCGAAGGCATCGACCATCGGCTCGCCCAACTCGAACACAGCCGGCGCCTCGCCGAGCAGGCCCTGCAGCAACTGCCCGACGGCCGTGCCTGGTTGATGGTGCAGATGAACGGCGACGACCAGGCCGAGGCCGACGACACGGCGAAGACGCTGATCGACGACGTGTGCCGGCGCACCGGGGCGCACGCCGCCGTCTTCGACGACCCCACCCACAAGAAGCAGATCTGGGCGGCCCGCGAGGCCGGGCTCGGCGCCACCGCCTACCCACCGAACGAACCGGAAACCCACGAGGGATGGGAAGACGCGGCCGTGCCCCCGGACCGGCTCGGGGACTATCTGCGCGACTTCCGGGCACTGCTCGAGCGGTACGGTTACGGAACAGCGTCCCTGTACGGGCATTTCGGTCAAGGATGCGTGCACACCCGGATTCCGTTCGATCTGCGTACCGCGAAGGGCATCGCCGACTACCGGGCCTTCGCCGAAGACAGCGCACACCTCGTCGTCGACTACGGCGGGTCACTGTCCGGTGAGCACGGAGACGGGCAGTCCCGGGCCGAACTGCTACCGATCATGTTCGGCGAGCGGCTGATCACCGCCTTCGAGGAACTCAAAGCCCTGTTCGACCCCGACAATCGGATGAACCCCGGCAAGATCGTCCACCCGTTCCGGCTCGACGAGAACCTGAGACAGGGCACCGACTACCGGCCCGCCGAACCGAGCACCCACTTCGCCTATCCGGACGACGATCACCGCTTCGCGCACGCGGCTGCCCGCTGCGTCGGTGTCGGCAAGTGCCGCGGCCACGAATCGGGGTGATGTGCCCGAGCTACCGCGCCACCGGCGAGGAGGAGCACTCCACTCGCGGCCGTGCCCGCCTGCTGTTCGAGATGCTGCAGGGTGATGTGATCACCGACGGCTGGCGTTCGACGGAGGTCAAGGACGCCCTCGATCTGTGCCTGGCGTGCAAGGCTGCCGCAGCGACTGTCCGGTGGATGTGGATATGGCGACCTACAAGGCCGAATTCCTCTCCCACTTCTACGCCCACCGGCCCCGGCCGCGCGCGCACTACGCGATGGCTGGATCCCCGTCTGGGCGCGCCTGGCGGCCCTGGCGCCCG
>LATQ01000432.1 GCA_001017865.1 Rhodococcus sp. IITR03 | reverse complement strand
GAGGGGGTCAATTTTCGGATGCCGGAAAGGGGTCAAAATTCAGGTGCCGTTGACAATGCGTGCCGTGCAGGCGCGACTGTCGTACTTCGAAGTGTGGACCGAGGGGGAATCTGCACAGGTCGGGGCGGCGTATAAAACTCTTGTGACGAATCTGCGGCGTGTGGCAGGAAAGGCGTGCAACGAAGCGTGGAAGGCAGCTCCGATTCAGAACGATGCCAGCATGAACATATCCTCGAGCGTCATTGACCTCTCCGAACTGAGGATCTATGAGCAGAAATATGTGGACGCGGTTCGCACTCATTTCAAGCCGTTTTTCCGTCGATAACCTGGTCCTGGTGTGTCGACCAAGTCGAATTTCGCGGCCGGTTCCTGCGATGCGACCCGTGTGCGTCGCGTCGCCACGTCACGTTCCTTCCTCACCGGACACACTCTTCGATCTGACGACACTGTGCGTTCGCCGGGGTGTTGACGCGTCGGCATCACTGGCAGGGAGTCACCCGAGCCTGTGCCCGTTCTGACAAGCTCATCTGACCCGTCACGCCAACGCGTTCCGCGAGCTGTGCAATCTCGTCTGCGTGAATCTTGTCCGCGTCGAGATGGTTGAGTGCTGACGCTGCGAGCACAAGCGCAGCACGCCGAAGTACTGGAACATGTGCGCCGTTGCCGCGTCCTCGCGGGGAGTGCGCCGCAGGCGCAGCGGTGGCACCCCCTCGTTCGCGTAGCGATCCGTGACGTAGTTGGTGGGGTGACTGAACCAGCACATCGTGCGGTAGAAGGAGTACGCCTCCACGTCACCGGGTTCTAGGTCGTCGCACATCTGCTTGAACGAGCGAGCCTGCGCGTTGGAGAAGGCCTCGTGGTCTTCGTCGTCTGACGTCGGTACCTCAAGCCCCGAAGCCGCCCACGACCGTGACTGCCTGAGTGTGTCGGCCATCAGGCGACGTGATCGGTAGTCCGCGTTGAGCAGCGCTTGGACGCCGTCTGGCACCAGTGCGGACCACTGCGCGGTGATGGCGCACTCGAACGACAGGCGCACCAGCGGCGCTGCCTCTAGCCACAGGCCGTCGTGGATGAGCTGAGCGGCAACCTCGCCCGTGCGGTAGGCGTGGGCGGCAAGGCCGCTTACGGAGTGCAGGCGGGCATCGTGGTAGCGATCGAGGTTGCGGTCGGGGTTGATCTGCGCGCGTGTGTGCCAAAGCTGCACGAGGTCAGCCGTGGCCTCGGCAATCTGTTCGCTCGTCGGCTCTGTGGTGCTCATGCTGTCGAAGATAGGTTCCGGCGCCGACAGTGGCGTTGTTCGTCCTTGTGCAGAATCAACCACGGACGAGTTGGATCACGGTCAGGCTCGGTGAGGACCTGGTAGACGCGACGCAGGCGTTGGAGCAGCGCGCATATCTCCGGAGCCGGGGAAGGCGACCGGCTCGTGCTTATCCGCGTGGAAAAGGCGCCCCGCGAAGGGCGGTTCTGTCGTCGCGTCGATCGTGGCCGTGGCCGTGGCCGTGGCCGTGGCCGTGGCTGCGGTGGTGCTGGCTGTTCTGACCGGGTGCACCGAGCTGATGGATGTTTTCGGAGGCGGGCCGTGAGCATGATCGGTTCTCGGCGGTTGTTCACATTCAGAGTGAGTGGATGTGATCGGCCGCCTCGGCGAGGTTCGCGAATCGCATCACCTGCACTGGAGCTGTCCCGATCGGCCACACATGGTGCGCCGGCTCGTCGCTACCTGTTCCCTGACTGAAGGCGTACTCGTGCCCCTTCGCCTTCGCTGCGAGCCGGAGGGATTTCGGCGTGTGTTCGGCTTCGGAACCCCACCGCTGACCATCTTGGCGGGCGATCGCCTCGGCTGTGAGCTGATAGTCGGGCGGCATCCCCAATTCCCGCGCGGCGGCGCGACCCGGGACCGCAGTACCTTCCCGTCAGCGTCGTTCTTGTTCCTGCGAATGAACCGTGTCGCCGATAGAGCCACAGCATTGAGGACGCAACGAGCAAGGCGAGCGCTGGCCGATTCGGTTCTTGTGGAGAAGGCACGAACTCGTAGCCGTTCGAGCGAGGGGACGAGTCATCCAGATCCAGGTAGAAGTCGGTCAATATCGGCGATGCGTGCGTCAGACCGCACAGCAGGCGGTAATGCGCGTAGAGGTCACCGCCACCGTCGAAGTCGGCCACCATCTTGACGATCTTGTCGGCCTGAGCCACTGAGTTCGACTCGATCCCGAGGAGATCGGTGCCGACGACCTTCTCGGCGATCTGGCGTAGCTCGTCACTGTCGGCCGCCCGTAGGCTCTGCTGGAGGCTCGGCGGGATGCGGGGTCCTGTGCGATCCACGCCTGGACCGCATCGGTGGACTGCGCGATCCACATCGCCGTGAGCGCGTACTCGAAGCACGAGCGGATGGTGGGCGCCGCTACCAGCGGCCCGTGGGACTCGATCAGGTCGAGGGCGGCAGCGCCGAGGCGGCGGACGTGATGGGCCAACGCCAGGACACGGGTGGCTTTCTCTGCATCGGACGGCTTGTCGTTGATCACGGTGAAGGTGCCGGCGTCCAGCATCTGATCCCAGATGCCGAAGAGCCGGCCGGCGATGTCGGCATAGTCGGGGGTGGCGGTCGAACTCACCGCTCGAGAGTATTCCGCCCACCGCCCGACGAAGCATTTCGGCCAGGGGACACCCGAGAACACGCGGCTCAGAGCGACGGGATCGGCTCCGGGCCGGTCACGGTGCCGGACTCGTCGATCGTCACCCACGTGAAGACGCCACCGATGCCGGGCACGCCGACCTGTCCGTCGATGTCGCGGTCCTGCTGCTCGAATGCGCGGATGGCGTCGGCCAGCTCACCCACCGGCATGGACTTAGGTACGGGATCGAACTGGAGCGAGGCGGGCGTGTACCGGGGAACCTTGTCGTCCTGGTTCTTCAGCACCCGCAGAACCGCCCGGCTCGCAGCTTCCTCGCGTGCGGCGCGAAGCAGGTCGAGGACTCGATCTTGTGTAGTGACGAGATCGGCGGGTTCGTTGTAAGCGCACTGGTTCGCTATCCGGTTGGTCGGCGATTCCAGTTCGATGTTGAAGAAAGGTTCCAACGGAATAGCAGGTTCGCCTTGCACCACGAATGTCTGGTGTTCGTCGTAGTAGTCGATCTGTCGCTCGTGATCGGGGTGGATCATCGCGCTCTTCGGGTTGCCGTATCCGTTGGGGTACTGGGGGCCGAGTGGCACACCGAGCACCGTAAGAGACTGCTCGGCCACGGCTTTGCATCGGCACCATGTTGGGGCGTCCGGGGAGGACGAGAGAGAGTTCTCATCTGGAGCGCACTCGCAGATCATCTCGAACTTCCACTTGCCGTGGCAGAGGGGCAGTCGGCTTGGGGTACGAACTCCTGGCCGGGTACAAGGTCGAAACCGCATTCGAAGCATAGGACCACGTCGTGGCACTTCTTATTCGAGTGGCAGTCGCATTCGAGTTCCAGGTTGACCTGCCGGATCGCGGCTTGAAGGGTCTCGGCGATGTGCTCGAAGCTGGGCATTTCCCCGTCGGGTGTCGTGTGCTCGCTCCAGAGCTGGTCGAGCACGTCGGCGACTGTCGTGCCCTTTCGGAACGTTGCTCGTCCGCTCGAAGCGGTCACCCAGCCACTGTCGCCGACACGGTGCACCCGCACCTTTCGGGCCTTGTTGTCCAGGACCGTGTGAGGGGAGTCGGCGGGGTCCTGGATACATGTGCGGCCGTCCGCGGCGACGACGAGACCATTCGTGGCACGAGCGAGAACGATGACAGTCACCTGCTTATTAGAGCCGATGAAAGGATCCCCGCCTGATCCGCCACGGCTTCGTGTGGCAGCGGTATGTGGGTGCGGTGGTGTTCACCTCGGTGGACGACGAAGGGGAGACGCAGAGCCTGCGTGAGGGCCAGGTGGAGGCGTTGCTGACGACGGCGCGTCTGGGCGGTGCGGTCGTGGTCGATGCGACGGTGGACGAGGCGGAGGTGGGTGCGTGATGCGTTCGGTGGTGATCGAGTGGACCGAGGTGTCGTCGCACCGCGTCGTGGTGAATGTGCCTGCGGATTTCGATCCGGAGGCCGTGGAGTTGGGTGATGCGTTGGGTTCGCTCGAGGATGACGGTTTCCTCGGGGTGGAGCGGGAGGGGATCGTGGTGCGGTTTCTGGATGCGCCTGATCCGGCGGCTGAGGAGTTGTTCGGTTGTTGATGGGGTGGGGGCCGGGTCGTGTGTGGCGGTCCGGCCTTCTGCTGTGTCGGTGGTGGTGTCGTGGTCTGGGTGCGTCCCTCGGGGTGTGTGACTGGTGGTGGGTGAGGGTGCGGATGTGTGCTGTGAGCTGGGGTATGGCATGTCCGGTGTGGGCCGGC
>LATQ01000216.1 GCA_001017865.1 Rhodococcus sp. IITR03 | reverse complement strand
GGGCTTCGGCGGCACCGGCCGACTCGGCGACCGACACCGCGGTGCCGCTGTCGGCCGCATACGCGCGAGCGAAGGCGTCCTCGGCGGTGGCACCGCAGCTGGCGGTATCGGACACCAGGATGTCGTTGGCAGAAGGAGGCGACACACAGGTCACCGGCGCCGCTGCGGCGGTACCCCCACCGAACAGCGCAGCCGAGGCCACACCGACGGCGACGAGCACACCGGCCCGGAACGAACGGCGCGCGGTGAGAACGGATCGGAAGGAACGAATGGACAAGAACGGGCTCCTCTGCACTGGAGTGCCTCTTCGCGAAAGGCTGCGTCTGCGCGAACTGGGGAACGAGCGCCCCGCGCGAACGGGGGGCCGGCGCCCCGGCGGTAGGGTACCGATCACATGCGTCTCACGCGAGACCACGTGTCACAGACTGTCGAGGAGCCCCGGGAGATCGGCGACGGAGTCGATGACGTGGTCGGGACGATCGACCGCCAGGTCCAGGACGGATTGCCGAAACTTTCCGGTACGCACCAGGATTCCCGTCATACCGAGGCGTTGCCCCGGGACGACCTCGCCAGCGATGTCGTCGCCGACGACCACCATCCGATCCGGTTCGACACCCATCCGCTCCGACGCGACGAGGAAGCCGCGCAGCGACGGCTTGCCCACCGCCACCACCGACCGGCCGGTGAGCTCCTCGAGTCCGGCCAGGTAGACCCCGGTGTCGATGCGCAACCCGTCGGCGGCCTGCCACGCGAGAGCCCGGTGCATCGCGACCACCGGGACGTCCTCGAGCATCAGTTCGGCGACGCGACTCATCGCCCGGTGCGTGAAGGCATCCCCCGCGCCACCGAGGATCACCACTTCCGGATCGTCCTCGTCCAGCACGAGACCGTCGAGATCGGCGGCGATGTCGCCCTCGTTGAGGACCCAGCAGCGCAGACCCGGATAGGTCTGCCGAACGTGGTCGACGGTGAGGGACACCGCGGTGACGATCTCGTCCGGCGAGACCTCCATCCCGAGATCGGTGAGCCGCTGCGCGATCTCGGCGCACGTCCGGGAGGTGGTGTTGGTGAGGAAGGCGCGACGGACGCCGTCGGCACGCAGTCGTGCCAGGACGTCCGCCGCGCCCGGGACGGGCTGCCACTCGGTGACGAGCACGCCCTCGATATCGAACAACACCCCGTCCACACGCGTCATGCATCGAGCCTATCCGCGTGCGTGCCCACGGCGACAGGCTCGGCTCACACGCTTCCGGCGAGACGTTCGGCGAGCAGGCGGGTGAACCGCGCCGGATCCTCCACCTCGCCACCCTCGGCGATCAGCGCCATGCCGTGGAGCAGCTCGGCGACGTCGGCGAGCGAGGCATCGTCCGGACGCTGTTCCCGGGCCGTGCGCAGACCCGACACGAGCGGGTGACCGGGGTTGAGTTCGAGGATCCTCTTGACCCGCGGCACCGGCTGACCGGACGCCTTGTACATCCGCTCGAGCGCGGGCGACATGCTGAAGGTGTCGCCGACGATGCACGCCGGGGAGGACGTCAGGCGCGACGAGAGCCGCACGTCCTTGACCTGCTCGTCGAGGGTCTCCTTCATCCACGACAGCAGGTCGCCGAACTCCTTCTCCTTCTCCTCGCGTTCGGCTTCGGCGGCCTTCTTCTCGTCCTCGGTACCGAGGTCGACGTCGCCCTTGGCGATCGACTGGAAGCGCTTGCCCTCGAACTCCGGAACGGAGGTCACCCACATCTCGTCGACGGGGTCGGTCAGGAGCAGCACCTCGATGCCCTTGTCGCGGAACGCCTCCATGTGCGGGGAGCTCTCGAGCAGCTGGCGCGACTCGCCGGTCAGGTAGTAGATCGCGTCCTGGCCGTCCTTCATACGCTCGACGTAACCGGCGAGCGTGGTCTGCTCCTCCTCGCTCGCCGTCGAGTCGAACGACGAGATCGCCAGCAGCGTGTCGCGGTTGTCGGTGTCGGAGATCAGGCCTTCCTTGACGACCCGGCCGAACTCGCGCCAGAACTTCGTGTACTTCTCGGGTTCCTTCGCGGCCATGTCCTTGACGGTCGCGAGGACCTTCTTCGTCAGGCGGCGACGGATGGCCCGGATTTGCCGGTCCTGCTGCAGAATCTCACGAGAGACGTTGAGCGACAGGTCCTGTGCGTCGACCACACCCTTGACGAAACGCAGGTACTCGGGGACGAGATCCTCGCAGTCGTCCATGATGAACACGCGCTTGACGTACAACTGCACGCCGGTGCGCCGTTCGCGGGCGAACAGGTCGAAGGGCGCGTGCTCCGGGATGAACAGCAGCGCCTGGTATTCGAAGGTGCCCTCGGCCTTGAGCGGGATGATCTCGAGCGGCTCGTCCCAGGCATGGGCGATGTGCTTGTAGAAGTCCTTGTACTCGTCCTCGGAGACCTCGTCCTTCGAGCGCGCCCACAACGCCTTCTGCGAGTTGAGGGTCTTGGTCTCGAAGGTCACCTCGTCGGTGCCGTCCTCCGACTTCGTGGTGCGCGAGACCTCCATGCGGATCGGCCACGCGATGAAATCCGAGTACTTCTTGACGATCTCCTCGAGCTTCCACTGCGAGGTGTAATCGAACAGGTGGTCCTCGGCATCCTCGGGCTTGAGATGCAGGATCACCGAGGTGCCCTGGGGCGCGTCGTCGACCTCGGCGACCGTGTAGGTGGATTCGCCGCTGGACTCCCAGCGCGTACCGGTCTTCTCCCGGCCTTGCGGGTGACGAGCGTGACCTTGTCGGCGACCATGAACGACGAATAGAAGCCGATACCGAACTGGCCGATCAACTCCTCGGAAGCGGCGGCGTCCTTGGCCTCGCGCAGCTTCTGCCGGAGTTCGCCGGTGCCGGACTTCGCGAGGGTGCCGATGAGATCGACGACCTCGTCGCGGTTCATGCCGATGCCGTTGTCGCGCACGGTCAGGGTGCGCGCATCCTTGTCCACCTCGAGCTCGACGTGCAGGTCGGAGGTCTCGACGTCGAGATCCTTGTTTCGGAACGACTCCAGCCGGAGCTTGTCCAGGCGTCCGACGCGTTGGAGATCAACTCGCGCAGGAAGGTGTCCTTGTTCGAGTAGATCGAGTGGATCATCAGATCCAGCAACTGCCGCGTCTCGGCCTGGAATTCACGCTGTTCGACGTTCGTACTCATTCCGGGTTCCCTTTCCACAAGCAGAACTTCCCCGGAAATAGTAAGCCGTCCGCGAGTCCGGCCCGCTTGCGCTTCCAGGTCCATGATGGAAGGTGCAGGCTTCGTCGTTCACAGGAGGTTGCGATGACGGTTCGTCGGACGGTGGTCGTCGGTGCGGGCATCGTGGGTCTGTCCACCGCGTGGTTTCTGCAGGATCGAGGCATCGAGGTCACGGTGCTCGATCGAGTCGGCGTGGCGGGTGACGCCTCGTGGGGCAACGCCGGATGGCTCGCGCCGGCACTGACCCTGCCGCTACCCGAGCCGGGGGTGCTGCGTTACGGCGTGCGCTCGATGTTCCGGCCGTCGTCGCCGGTGTACGTGCCGCCCACGACGGATCTGCGGTTGCTGCGCTTCCTCGCCGACTTCGCCCGGCACTGCACGAGGCGGCAGTGGACGTCGTCGATGGAGGTCTTCGCGCGCGCCAACCGCCTCGCCCTCGATGCCTACGACGATCTCGCCCGCGGTCGGGCGACACGATCGTCACCGAGCCGACGCGGGTCGCCGATCCGTTCCTCGCGGCGTTCACCTCGGACGACGACCGTCGGCTGCTGGTCGAGGAGTTCGAACACGCGCGTGCCGCCGGCAGCGAGATCGACTTCGACCTGCTCGACACCGACACACTGCATTCGCTCGAACCGCTGCTCGGGGACTCGGTGCGGGTGGGTCTCCGGATCCGGGGGCAGCGGTTCATCGATCCGCCGCGGTTCGTCGCCGCGCTGGCGCACGCGGTCCGCGCCCGGGGTGCGGAGATCGTCACCGACGTCGACGTCGAGGAGGTGCGCGACACCGGTCGCGGGGTGGATGTCGTCGTGGCCGGTGGGGACTCACGGTCGGCGGATGCGGTGGTGCTCGCGAACGGAGCGTGGCTCGGGTCGCTCGCCCGGCCGTTCGGTGTGCGCACGCAGGTCCAGGCCGGTCGCGGCTACAGCTTCAGCGTGCGACCGCCGAGCCTGCCGAAGAACCCGGTCTACTTCCCGGCCCAGCGGGTGGCGTGCACACCCCTCCAGGACCGTTTCCGGGTCGCGGGAATGATGGAGTTCCGCAGCCCCGACGCCCCGCTCGACCCGCGACGCATCCGGGCGATCGTCGACGCGACCGTCCGCTGTTGCGCGATGTCGACTGGGACGGGCGCAGCAGGAGTGGGTGGGCT
>LATQ01000198.1 GCA_001017865.1 Rhodococcus sp. IITR03 | reverse complement strand
CTTCGCGGTGGCGGGGGATCGTGCCGGCCGTCGCGGCCGTGATCGTGATCGTCGCGGCCCGGACGCCGCGCGACGAGATCGCCGATCCGCTCGATCTCGTCCCGGTGGATACAGAGGAGGTCGACCCGGTGGACGAGGAGGTCGTCCCCGCGGAGTGCCGGAGTTGACGAGGTGGTTCCGTGGTACGGAGGACCCGCGCCCGAACCCGGGTCCACCTCGACCGGGATACTCGGAGCGTGAGCGCAACACTTCGTATCGACGGCCTGTCGGCCTCCCGCGGGGAACGTGTCCTGTTCGACGGACTCGATCTCACCGTCGCACCGGGCGACGTGATCGGCCTCGTGGGCGCCAACGGCGCCGGGAAATCGACGCTGCTCACGACCCTCGCGGGGGTCGGCGACGCCGATGTCACCGGCTCGGTGATCCTCAGCCCACCCGACGCGATCGGCTATCTCGCGCAGGAACCCGAGCGGGTGCCGGGCGAGACGATCCTCGGCTTCCTCTCCCGGCGCACCGGTGTCGCCGAGGCCGAACGCGTCATGAACGCCGCCGCCGAGCGGCTCGGCGACTCCGGTGAGGACGACTACACCCCGGCCCTCGAACGGTGGCTGGCGCTCGGCGGCGCCGACCTGGCCGAGCGTGCCGAGAAGGTGGTCGACGACCTCGGTCTGGACGTCGGACTCGACGCGCCGATGACGTCGCTCTCCGGTGGTCAGGCCGCGCGCGCCGGGTTGGCGGCGCTGCTGCTCTCGCGCTACGACGTGCTCCTGCTCGACGAACCGACGAACGACCTGGATCTGGCCGGCCTCGAACGGCTCGAACGGTTCGTCGACGAGACGCGCACGGCACTGGTGGTCGTCAGCCACGACCGCGAGTTCCTCGCGCGCACCGTGACGGGCATCGTCGAACTCGATCCCGTGCAACAGCAGATCTCGGTCTACGAGGGCGGGTACGAGGCGTATCTCGTCGAGCGCGAGGTGGCTCGCCGGCACGCGCGTGAACAGTACGAGGAGTTCGCCGACACCAAGTCGCAGCTCGAGGAACGCGCCCGGATGCAACGCAACTGGCTCGAACACGGCGTCCGCAACGCGCGCCGCAAATCCAAGGACAACGACAAGATCGGACGCAAGCATCGCGCGGAGGCCACCGAGAAGCAGGCCGCGAAGGCGCGTCAGACGCAGCGGCGCATCGAGCGGCTCGACGTCGTCGAGGAGCCGCGCAAGGAATGGGAACTGCGCATGTCCATCGCCGCCGCCCCGCGCAGCGGCACGGTGGTCGCGACCTCGGCGAGGCCGTCGTCCGGCGGGCGACTTCGTCCTCGGGCCGATCACCACGCAGGTCGAGTGGGGCGACCGCATCGTTGTCACCGGCCCGAACGGCGCCGGGAAGTCCACGCTGCTGCGGTTGCTGCTCGGCACGATCGAACCGGATTCCGGTCGCGCGTCGCTGGGGTCGGGTGTGCTCGTCGGCGAGATCGATCAGGCCCGCAGCCTGTTCGAGGGGGACGAACCGCTGGTCGAGGCGTTCGGGCGCAACGTGCCCGACTGGCCGGACGCCGACGTGCGGACTGCTGGCGAAGTTCGCCCTCAAGGGTCACCACGTCCTGCGGACGGCGTCGTCGTTGTCGCCGGGCGAACGCACCCGCGCGGGCCTCGCGCTGCTGCAGGCACGCGGCGTCAATCTGCTGGTGCTCGACGAACCCACCAACCACCTGGATCTGCCGGCGATCGAACAACTCGAGCAGGCCGTCGACAGTTTCGAGGGAACCCTGCTGCTGATCACGCACGATCGCCGCATGCTGGAGACCACACGGACGACACGTCGATGGATGCTCGACGACGGGAAGCTGAGCGAGGAGTTGCTGTAGATGGGTGGAAGCGTGCGCGTGGACAGCTGGACGTGGTCGGTCCGGTTGTTCAAGACCCGGTCCGCCGCGGCGAGCGCGTGCCGCGCCGGGCACGTCCGCGTCGACGGTGTGACGGCCAAGCCGTCGACGCCGGTGACGATCGGAGCCGAGGTCCGCGTACGCGCGCACGGTACGGAGAAGATCGTCGAGGTCACCCAGCTCGTGAACAAGCGCGTGGGTGCACCGATCGCCGCGACCGCCTACATCGATCACAGTCCCCCGCCTCCGCCGAAGGAGATCCTCGCGGCGCTCCCCCGTCGCGACCGCGGGGCGGGCCGTCCGACGAAGAAGGAACGCCGCGAACTCGACCGTCTCCGCGGTTTCACCGACGACGACTGACAACACCACGACATATCGATCCGTCCTCATCTATTGACAAAATGTTGTGTTTTCACAACACTTTGTTCCATGAGTCCGGTACGCCGTGGGGAAACACTCCCCATCTACAACCGCATCCGCGTCCTGCGCGCGGAACGCGGACTGAGCCGCGCGCAACTGGCCGAACTCGTCGAGGTGAACCCGCAGACCGTCGGCGCCCTGGAACGAGGCGACCACTACCCGAGCCTCGATCTGGCCTTCCGTATCTGCGATGTCTTCGGACTGCCGGTCGAAGCCGTCTTCTCCCGTACCGAGTTCACGCCGTTGTCGACCGAGCTGTACAAGCCTCGAAAGGAGGCCTGACGTGTCCACCGCCTCACTGATCGACCGTTACGAGCACTACCGCACTCGCCGGTTCCTCGAGAACGAGAAGCTCACCTCCGGGTGGCTGCCGAACTGGCGCACGCAACATCGTCGTCGCATCCTCGCCGGCACAGTGGTCGCACTCATCGGCGCCATGTTCGTCACCGCCGTCGCGTCGTACTTCACGATCATGGTCTCCCTGGTGTGGCTGCCGGTCGTTCTCGCGTTCCTTCCCGCGTGGACCTGCCTGCAGATCGTGTCGGGGAGACAGTCCGACGCGCCCCGCCACGCCCTCGACGAACGCGAGATAGCCGAACGCAACAGCGCCCGTTCGATCGGCCTGTCCGTGGCGCAGGGGCTGCTGATGATCCCGATCTTCGCGTTGCTGTGGAGCCCGGCGATCGACTCGATCGACCATCGGGCACTCGCCTATTCCGCAGGTGGATTCGTTCTCGCCTCGATCCTGTTCAGCGGTTGCCTGCCCGCCGTTCTGCTCGCCTGGACCCGCCCCGACGACGATCCGGAGGACCTGCTGTGACACTGACGATCGACAATCTCTCGAAGCGCTACGGCGACACGGTCGCTCTCGACGGCGTGAGTTTCGAGGTCCGCCCCGGCGAGCTGTTCGGTTTCGTCGGCAGCAACGGCGCCGGCAAGACCACCACCATGCGGATCACCCTCGGCGTCCTGGCCGCCGACTCCGGCGAGGTCCGCATCGACGGGAAGCCGGTCGACCTCGAGATGCGCCGCAACATCGTACATGCCCGAGGAACGCGGCCTGTATCCGAAGATGAAGGTCGGTAAGCAGCTGTCCTATCTCGCTCGGCTGCACGGTCTTTCGAAGTCGGAGGCGTCGGAGGCGGTGCAGCAGTGGACCGAGCGGCTCGGCATCGCCGAACGTCTCGGCGACACCGTCGACGCCCTGTCGCTCGGCAACCAGCAGCGCGTACAGCTCGCCGCGGCTCTCGTGCACGACCCGAAGGTCCTCGTCCTCGACGAGCCGTTCTCCGGCCTCGACCCGGTGGCCGTCGACGTCATGAGCGACGTCCTGCTCGAGAAAGCGAAAGAGGGTGTGCCGGTGGTCTTCTCGAGCCACCAGCTCGACCTGGTCCAGCGCCTGTGCGACCGCGTGGGCATCATCGGCGCGGGTCGGATGCGCGCCGTCGGCACCGTCGACGACCTGCGATCCAAGGGCGATGCGCTCCTCGTCGTCCACGCGGCAGGCACCCCGAGGCTGGGCGCACGGTCTGCCGGGCGTCACGCACGCCGAGTACGAGACGAGCGCACCGTGCTCACCGTCACCCCCGGCGCCGACGACCAGCTGATCCTCAAGGCGGCCCTGGCGACCGGCCCGGTCCACGAGTTCTCGCTCCGACGCCCGTCCCTGACCGAGCTGTTCCGAGAGGTGGTTTCCGCATGAGCGCCCCGTTGAGCAACGCCCGCGCGGTCGGTCTCGTCGCGTCGCGCGAGTTCGTCACGCAGGTCCAGAAGAAGAGCTTCCTGATCAGCAACGCGATCATCCTCGTCGCGATCGTCGTCGGCATCGTCGCCACCTCGGTCCTGTCCGGTGGCGACGACGACCGGCCCACCGTCGGGGTCGTGGGCGCACCCGCGCTGCAGACGACGATCGAGTCGCTCGGCGAGACCGTCGGCACTCCGCTCGAGGTCTCCGACGTTCCCGACGCCGCCACCGCCCGCGAGCAGGTGTCCTCCGGCGATCTCGACGTCGCGCTCGTCCCCGGCGACGGAGCATCCGTCACGGCGATCACCGAATCGGAGCTCGACACCGACGTCCGCGCGGTCGTCGAGGCAGCTGTCGTGCAGCAGGCCAGATCGCCGCGCTGACCGACCGCGGGCGTCGATCCCGCCGCGGTC
>LATQ01000105.1 GCA_001017865.1 Rhodococcus sp. IITR03 | reverse complement strand
GGCGACACCGATCCGGCCGAGCTCCGTGCCGGTGGCGGCCTCGAGCGCCGGCTGGTCGCCCGCCGCTCCGGGGATCCAGCCACCGCTGTGGATGTTGCCGGCCCAACGGCCGGGATCGAGAAGGTTCATCATGCTCCTTGCAGGCGCCGCGGCGTCGGTTCGGTCAGCGGTTCTTCCACACGGGTGCGCGCTTCTCGAGGAAGGCACGGACACCTTCGACGCGGTCCTCGCTCAGGTACGGATTGGGGCCGACGTTCAGGCGCAGGGCGCTCGGCAGCGGCAGACCCCAGCTCTTGGTGGCCATCTCCTTGTAGCGGCGCAACGTCACCGGTGAGTTCGCGAGGATGTCGTCGACGTACTTCTGGACCTCGGCCTCGAAGTCCTCGCGCGGGACGACGCGGTTGATCAGGCCCATCTCCTTGGCCTCCTCGACCGGGATGGTCCGCGCGGTGTAGAGCAGGTCCATCGCGACGGCGCGGGGCACCAGACGCGGCAGCAGCACCGAGCCGAGGTTGGCGCCATGCGCGGCGTGCCTCGGTCAGGCCGATCGTGGCACCCTCGACGGCGATGCGGACGTCGCTGGAGAGCACGATCTCGCAGCCACCTGCGATGGCGTGGCCGTTGATCGCGGCGATGACGGGCTTGTACGTCTCGAGCATCACCTCGAACAGCGCGCGGTACAGGCCGGTCATCGGGACGTGGACCTGACGCCCCGAGCGGGCGATGTCGTCCATCTCCTTCATGTCGCCGCCGGCGCAGAACGCCTTGTCCCCGGCACCGGTGATGACGACGGCGAAGACGTCCGGGTCCTCCCCCGCCTCGACGAACGCTTCGGTGAGCTGGTTGACGGTGCGACGCGCCATCGCGTTGCGGCGATGCGGACGGTTGATCGTGATCCACGCGGCGTTGCCGCGCACCTCGTAGAGGACCTCGTCGGAGTAATCCGGCTCGGCGTTGTCGACGGAACCGACTTCGGTGGTGGTCATGCTCTTTCGTTCCTTTCGCGGTCTCGTCAGGCCGGAGCCTGCTCGGTGGCGGCTCGCACCACACCGTCGGCGATCAGTGCGCGGATCTCGTCCTCGCTGCGTCCGAGCGCCGCGAGCACCTCGACGGTGTCCTCACCGAGGGCGGGCGGGCACTTGGTCAGCGGCGGGTACTGCCCGTCGAAGGTGACCGGGAGGTTGACGACCTCGAGATCCTCGACGACGGGATGAGGCAGCGGCTGCAGCATGCCGGTCGCCTTGACCTGCTCGTCGCGGTACACCATGTCGACCGTGTTCACCGGCGAGTGCGGCACGTTGGCGGCCTTCAACCGGACGAGCAGTTCGTCGAGGGTGAACTGCGAGGTGCGCTCGCCGAGAACGTCCTGGACGAGCTTGCGGTTCTCGACGCGCACGGGGTTGCTGGTGAAGCCTTCGCGCTCCCCCAGGTCCTGCGCGTCGATGGCCTCGAGCAGGCGACGGAAGATGTCGTCGTTACCGGCCGAGATGAAGATGTGGCCGTCGGCGGTCGGGAAGGCGCCGTAGGGCACCACGCCGCGGAAGCCGGAGCCCAGACGACGCGGGGCGGGGTTGCCGGCCGCGATCCCGATCAGCGGCGAGGTGATCCAGGTCAGCGCCGTCTGCAGCAGCGAGTTCTGCACGTGGCAGCCGTTGCCCGTCATATCGCGGCGGCGCAGCGCCTCGAGCACCGACATCGCCATCCACATGCCGGTGCCCATGTCGAGCAGCGAGACGGGCACGCGGGCGGGTTCGCCGCCGTCCTCACCGGTCATCGACACGATGCCCGAGAACGCCTGCAGCAGCGGGTCGTAGGCGGGCTGCATGGCGCGGGGGCCGGTGTGGCCGTAGCCGGACATCTCGCAGTAGATCAGCCGCGGGTTGAGTTCGTGCAGGTACTCCCACGTGAATCCCGCCTTGGCGAGTGCGCCGGGGCGCAGGTTCTGGACGAGCACGTCGGCGTCGCGCAACAGGTCGACGAGGATCTTCTTGCCCTCGTCGGTCTTGTAGTCCAGCACGACGGACTTCTTGTTGCGGTTGAACGACATGAACGCGATCGACTCGCCGTTCCATGCGGGCGGCGCCCACTTGCGGGTGTCGTCCCCGGCCTGTCGCTCGATCTTGATGACCTCGGCGCCGAGATCCCCGAGGATCTGCCCACCGAACGGCGCGGCGACCGAGGTGCTGATCTCGATCACCCGCAGGCCGGTGAGGGAACCGGGTGTGGGCTCCTGGATGGGAGTGCTCATGCGGAATCTCCTGTTCGGGACGACGCACCGGTGAGCAGCGTGCGTTCGAAGTCGTCGCGGGCGGCCGAGCGGATCTCGGTCTTCCAGGGCGAGAGCGCACCCTCGTAGACCTGCGGTCCGAGCCGGAAATGCTGTGCCTGTTCGAAGGTTTCGATGAACGGCATGTCCATCGCGTAGACGTCGCTGCCGTAGGGTCGCGGACCCGCCTTCGAGACGTGACCCCACAGTTCGTGCCCGACGATCTCCTCGGCGAGCACCACGGCCTCGATGAGAGCCGCGAGATCGACACCGGTGTCGATACCTTCGCTCTCGAGGAAGTGCACGAAGTCCTCGGTGGGGATCATGCGGGTGAGCCGGCCGTTGCCGCAGTAGGGGCAGCCGCCGAGTCCGCCGATGGCGGTGTCGACGACGAGGGTGTGGCGCTCGTCGAGTTCGCAGAAGGCGGCGTAGGCGCTCAGCGGCGCCATGCCGCGCGCGTTGTGCAGGTGCACCTGGAAGTGCCAGATCTCGGGCCAGGTCACGAGAATCCGGCGGATCTGGGAACGCATGGCGGCGGGGGTGTTCCAGCTCATCGGATCACCGAGGTGGACGCGCGTGACGGGAACGCCTGCGGCGGTCCACTTGTCGATCTGCAACTGCAGGATCTCCATGCGGCGGTCCTCGCCGATCTCACCGGTCCAGTTCGATCCCCAGCACGCGTTGACGGAGACCTGGGCCTCCTGCGCACCGCGTTCGACAGCGCGGGCGATGACACCGTCGAGCGCGTCGATCTCGTCCTGCATCGACCGTGCGGTGTTGCGCTGGACGAAGACGTCGTCGAGGTGGATCTTGGACTGTCCGATGCGCGGGTCCGGCGGGGTGATCTTCGGAGCGAACGACGCGCGCCGCTCGACACCCTTCTGGTTGAGTGCCAGGGCGGTGTAGCGCACTCCGTCGACCGGGGTGAATCCCTCGACGATCTTCTCGATCTCCGCCATCTGCGGCACCCACTTGGGTGAGACGAACGAGCCGACCACGATGGTCTTCAGGCCCGTGGCCGAGAGTGCGTCCAGCAGCCGGATCTTGTCCTCGACCGGGATGTTCGCACTCTCGATCTGCATGCCCTCGCGCATGCCTTCCTCGATGATCTCCACCCTCGGGTGCGAGCGCTGTGTGGCGGTCATGCCAGTCGTCCTTCCGTACGGTATTCCGGCGCCAGGCCGCGGCGACCTGCTGCAGGGCTCCGCCGCGCGCCGATGCGACGAGCGCGGTGTGCAGGTCGATGCCGCTTCGGCGGTGAGTCCGCCGGTGGCGCAGCAGTCGTCGAACTTGTCTCGTAGTTCCTCGTCGCTCAGCGGGTTACGTCCGTCGCCGCGGGTGATGTCGACGCGTTCGGTGTGTCGCGCACCGTCCTGCGTGAGCACCTCGACCACCGAGTACCCACCGAGAAGGTCGGTGCGCCGGCGGGAGGCTCGGCACTCTCGGTGATGCTCACCGCGTTCATCAGGCGGATGGTCTCGGGTTCGGCGAACGCGTCCTCGGTGAAGTCGGCCAGGACGACGGCTCCGCGCTGCAGTGCGACCGAGACGGCGTACTCGGCGCTGAACTTCGCGGCCGTGGCCGAGACCGGAGGGAACGCCACGAGTGCGCGGGTTCCTCTCGGATGCACGGTGATCCGGACCTCGCGGATCGGGGCGCCGGCGATGCGCTCGCGCAGTGCCAGACTTGCGTCGATGCTGCGGTGCGTGCCGTAGCAGGCGGGATACCTCTTGATGCCCCAGTCGCTGGGCCACGCGTCCAGCCAGTACTCGAGGCGTTCGGCGAGGGTCTCGTCCGGATCGCCGAGCGGTGCCAGTTCGGGATCGCCGTAGCGGTCGAAGAATCCGGCGTCCGCTTCGAGTTCACGCGGATTGGCGGTGAAGCCCGCCTCGGCGAGATCGACGGCCGTGACGGCGTCGCGGGCGGCGAGGCCGGCGTGCAGCGGCTTGGTCATCGATCCGAAATTGGGGCGTGAGCCCGCGGCCATCGAGGCCACGATGCCCAGGGCGTGCGCCGCGTGCTCGGACGACATCTCCACCAGCGCGCGACGGCCGCGACGGCGGCGAGCCGGCCCACCGTGGAGGTGGTGTGCCAGCCCCGGGCGTAGTGGACGTGCTGCGGGAGCAGGTCCGCCACCGCGCGGAAGACGGCGGCACCGACGTCGTACGCCTGAGCACCAGCCGGCGGGTGTGGCCCCGC
>LATQ01000315.1 GCA_001017865.1 Rhodococcus sp. IITR03 | reverse complement strand
TGTCTCGCCCGCGCGCACCTCCGGCACCTGGCGCCGATGCCGAAGAACTCGGCGACGTGCTCGCGGCCGCTACCGGCGCGTGCTGGTCCCCGAGATGAACCTCGGCCAGCTGTCGTTCCTGCTGCGGTCGCGGTTCGACGCCGACATCCAGCCGGTGACGAAGGTGGCGGGCATGGCCTTCCGCGCCGACGAACTCCACGACGCCATCGAGGCCGAGTTCGCCGGAACACTCGCCGACACCGAACGATCCCGGACACCGGCCGCGGTCGCCTCGTCGACGAAACTCGACCCCACAGCAGAGAGGGCACGAGCATGACCGGACTCCTCGGCCACGATCTCGGACTCCGCCCGCACACCGACGCACTCGACGGTGTGCCCCGCACGGAGGACCCGCAGAAGGCGAAGGACTTCACCTCCGACCAGGAGGTGCGGTGGTGTCCGGGCTGCGGCGACTACGTCATCCTCGCC
The DNA here is from genome assembly GCA_001017865.1 of Rhodococcus sp. IITR03. The sequence continues at coordinate 4,011 of LATQ01000315.1, read as the reverse complement.
ACGGTCCGCAGCCTGCTACCCGAATTGGGTGTCCGGCGTGAGAATCTCGTGTTCGTCTCCGGCATCGGCTGTTCGTCGCGGTTCCCCTACTATCTCGACACCTACGGTGTGCACTCGATCCACGGACGCGCCCCGACTCTCGCGACCGGTCTCGCGGTGACGCGCCCGGATCTGTCGGTGTGGGTCGTCACCGGCGACGGTGACGCCCTGTCGATCGGCGGCAACCACCTCGTCCACGCCCTGCGCCGTAACGTGAACATGCGGATCCTGTTGTTCAACAACCGCATCTACGGTCTCACCAAGGGGCAGTACTCGCCCACCTCGGAGGTCGGAAAGGTCACCAAGTCCTCACCCGGCGGGTCGGTCGACGCGCCGTTCAACACCCTCTCGCTCGCGCTCGGCGCCGAAGCGTCCTTCGTCGCACGTGCTCTCGACTCCGATCGCGCCGGGCTGACGGAGGTTCTGCGCGCGGCAGCGCACCATCGCGGCGCGGCGTTCGTCGAGATCCTGCAGGACTGCCCGATCTTCAACGACGGCTCGTTCGATGTGCTGCGCAAGGACGAGGCGCCGTCGCATCTGATCCCGCTGCGGCACGGCGAACCGATCGTCTTCGGAGTCGACGACGAGCTGTGCGTCGTCAGAAAGGGTTTCGGCCTGCAGGTGGTGCAACGTTCCGAGGTGGATGCCGCCGACATCGTCGTGCACGACGCGCACACCGACGACCCCGAGTACGCGTACGCACTGTCGCGGCTGTCGGACCAGGACCTGCGTTACGTCGTCACGGGGATCGTGCGGCAGGTCGCGCGGACGACCTACGACGACGCCGAGCGCGCCAGGGTGCGGACCGCGCAGGAGGCCGGTACCGCCGACCTGCAGCAGTTGTTGCGGGGCGACAACACGTGGACCGTGCCTGATGGCCGTATCCGCTACCGTCCTGGTCATCCGCTACGGCAATTTCCGAATTTGCTGTAGGGGATAGCCGAAGTTGTAGCGGATCAGGCGTGGTGGACGACGCGACCGACGATGACGGTCGCGCGGACCATCTCCGCGGTGGGTGCCGCGAGGGCCTCGACCAGGGGGCGGTCGAGCAGGACGAGATCGGCCGGCGCGCCGACCCGCACGCGACGGGCAGCACCACCGGGATCGTCGAGCGGGGCCAGATACCGGTCGAGCGCGGTCGCGGCAGGGATGCGTTCGTCCACTCCGACGACCTCACCGGTCGGGCACGTGCGGGAGACCGCGGCGGAGATCACCACCCACGGGTCGGCGGGGCCGTAAGGGGCGTCGCTGGACAGCGCGACCGGCACCTCGCCGTCGAGGAGACTCCTGCAACGATAGAGGTCGGGCAGGTCGACGGCGGGCACGTCGCGGAGATAGGCGTCGCCGCGGTCGGTGAGGAAGCCTGGCTGGGTGACGACCTGCAGGCCAAGGCGCCTCAGGTCGTCGATGGACTCGGCCGGGATGAGAGCACCGTGTTCGATGCGGTCGCCGGGGACGGTGCCCACCTCGGTGAGGACGGCGAGCAGGATCGCGAACGCCTCGCGACTGACGCAGTGCACCGCCACCGCGCGACCCGCATCGTGGGCGCGGCGGATCGTCGTCGCGAGGTCGTCGAGGTCGGGCAGTCCGGAGTCGGCGAGCACGATCTTGTGCGGGCCGGCGGCGAACGTCTCGGAGCCGACGAAATCGAGTGGTGCACCGAGAAGCCGGATGTGTTGCGGGACTGATCCGTCGACGTGGGAAGCGTGGAGGTGTTCGAGGGTCGACGGGGTGAGGTCGGGCGTCGCGTCGGTGAGGCCGGTGATGCCGTAGGACGCCAGTTCGGCGCCCACATCTGCGAGCGACGGTGGGCCGGTGTCGGGTAGCCGGTCGCGGAGCCACGTGTCGGCGCGCCATACCCGCCCGGTCGGATGTCCCTTCTCGTCGCGTTCGACACCGGGGTGATCAGCGGTCGCGAGGCCCGTGAGCCCGGCGGCAATGGAGTTCAGGAACCACACTGCGCCACTGCGATGTTGGATGCGCACGGGACGCTCGGCGTGCAACGCATCGAGCGAGATGGAATCCAGCAGACCCGCAACGTCTTCCGAATACCCGACGCCCCGGATCCATCCGTCGCCGGCCGCGCGTGCGAGTGTGCGGGCGAGTTCGTCGGCGGTGCGGACGGCAGGCGGACCACAGCGGACCGATGCGCGGTCGGCCGCGAGAGCGTGCAGGTGGATGTGGTGGTCGTGCAAGCCGGGAAGCAGTGCGCCTCCACGGCCGTCGACGACGTCCGCAGACGTGGGCACCGGCACGTCCGACCCGAGGGATGCGACGATCCCGTCACGGATGAGGACATCGGTTCCGCCGACGCCGTCGATCTCGACGTCGCGGACGACGAGGACGCTCACGACCGGATGCCAGATCGGCGAGTACGCGCTGGGTGTCGCGTCCGGATTCGGCGACGTCACCGGAGATTTCACGCTTCTGCGGTTCGGTGACGGCGACGCCACCGTCCGCTGTCTGCAGCACCCACTGCTCGCCCTCGCGGATGGCGGGTTGCGAGATGGCCGTGGGTTCGTCGAGAGTCGCCGCGACGACAGCGGACATCGAGATGTCCCAGAGCTTTCCGCGCCCGTCGGGTGGCGCCGACATGGCCAGCGCAGCGGCGGTGAGACCCGTGAGGGGATCGGCGATCGCATCGCCGACGAAGACGGGACCTCTGCGTCGTAGGCGATCAGGCCGGCGGAGGCCGCGATGTCGTCGCCGAAACCCACGCGGTGCGAATCCCGTCCGTGCGCGGTGATCGAGATCCACGTGGTGCCGTCGTCGACGGCCTTCGCAGCGTCGAGGCCGAAACCGGCGAGTGCCCGCGGTCGCGACGCCTCGATCACGATATCGGCCGCTGCCACCAGTTCCGCGAGTTCGCGTCGCTGCGTGTCATCGGCCGGGTCGAGCACGACGGATTCGTGCCCGCCGTGCAGCAGTCGATAGAAGTCGGCATTGCCGCGACGCGCACCGTCCGGCCGCGACGGCGTCTCGACCTTGACGACGCGCGCACCGGCGAGACCGAGCAGATGCGCGCACAGCGGCCCGGCCCACAAGGCGCTGAAGTCGACGACGAGCAACCCGTCGACCGAGCGCGGTTCCGACGGCGTCAGCGGAGCGGCGACGCCGTGGACGACGGTCCCGCGGCGATCCCGAGCAGTTCGGCTCGCTCGGCCAGCTCCGCCCCGGTGTGTTCGACGAGCCAGTCGGCGACGGCGGGCCACGGATCGTCGGGGATCTCGTCGCCGATCAGGCGCCGAGCAGGAGCGGGTCGTCGGGACGCGCGCACGAGACCGCCGCCCATCCGTCGATCGTCGGCAGCAGACGACACGCACCTCCGGCTGAGACTGCCCCAGCGCGACGATGACCGGTGAACGCGGCACGCTCGGACAACAAGCGCGCACCGTCGACCTCGACGACGCCCCCGGAGGCGGCGGCGATCCACGCGGAGCGCTCGCGCGCAACAGTGGCGGCACGGCCGGGAGGAAGCAGTGGGGGACCGTCGACTCTGCCGGTCAGGAAGGCGATTCCGCTGTCGGCCCAGTCGCGTACCGGGTCTGCGGCGAGGTCGGTGGCCACGACCGTGATGTTACATTTCGTGCCGGATGGGGCCTGGTGGAGTACAAGGACGGACCATATGGACACGGCACGAGCGATGCTTCTCTCTGCTGCGGATCTGGCGAACGGCGCGGTGGGAGAGCCCCTTCTCGGTGAGGGCGGTGTGGTCTCCCGGCCGATGGTCGTCGTCGATCTCGACGGAGACATTCCCCTGATCGAGCGTGCCGTCGAACAGGCCGCGCTCGCCGACCGGATTCTCGTCGGCCGCGCGACCCGTGAGATTCCCGCCGGGGTCCGGCCGTTGATCGACGCGCTCGACCTCACCTACGCGCCGGTCGCTTCGTCCCGCGGCGTGGTCGAGACACCGGACCGGATGCGAGCATCGCCGCTTCGCCGAGGCGGTCGCCGCGAACCAGCAGCGCGCGT
>LATQ01000163.1 GCA_001017865.1 Rhodococcus sp. IITR03 | reverse complement strand
CGCGACGCTCACCGGTGCCGCGAACGCGGTGTGGGGGGCTCGCGCGGCAGAGCTATCTCGCCGGTGCCCTTCCACTGCACATGCGCGCCCGCGGTATCTCCGCGAACGCCGCCATGAGCCGGGCGGGTGTGTTCGTCGGTCCGTTCGTCGGGGCCGTCGCGGTGCACCTGACGGGCGTGATCGGAGGGCTGGTCGTCCAGGTGATCGCAATCGTCGTCTCCGGGGCGCTCGTCGCGAATGCCGCTGTGCCGGAACCGGACAGGTCGGAGCAGCGCAGCGGTGGCGTGATCGCGGTGGCGGCCTCCCACCGGACGGTCCTCGGAACTCTGGGTGTCGGTGCGATGCTCGTCGGCGCGTCGCGCGCCTCACGCGACGCGGTGCTGCCGTTGTGGGCCGATCACCTCGGGGTGGCGCCGGCGACCGTCTCGTTGATCTTCGGTGTCGCTGCGGCAGTGGACGTGGCACTGGCCTACCCGTCCGGAGTCCTGATGGACCGGTACGGCCGCCGGGTGACGGCCGTACCGGCGCTGCTGCTGTTCGGCACGGCCTTCCTGATCCTGCCGCTGTCGCAGCAGTTGTGGTGGCTCGTGGTCGTCGCGGTGGTGCTCGGGACGGCGAACGGCATGAGCAACGGCATCGTCATGACGCTCGGCGCCGACGTCTCACCACCGCATGCGCGTGCCGAGTTCCTTGCGGCATGGCGACTCACCCACGACACCGGATCGTTCGCGGGACCTCTCGTCGTGGGAGCAGTGGCCATGGTGTCGCTCGCCGGTGGTGCCACCGCGATCGGGGCGCTGGCCCTCGTCGGCGCCGGAGCGATGTACCGGTACATCCCGCGGTACGTGCCGGTGCCCGTCGCGGTGCCGCAGGATCAGCGCGCGAAGCCGTAGAAGCGGGAGACCCGCACGCGCAGCAGCAACCTGCGATCGGCGACCATCGCGGCCCGGAAGTCGTTCCAGTCCGGATGCTCGCCCTGCACCGCCCGATACAACTCGACGAGCTGTTCGACGGTGTCGTCGTGGGGATCGGCCGCCACCGGCGACAGTTCGGCCTCGCCCTCCGCGACGGCATAGGACCACTTGTCGTCGGAGTCGACGAACAGGCTCACACGCGGGTCGCGGCGCATGTTCCGGGTCTTCGCCCGGTCGTCGGTGATGGAGACGGAGAACGTGCGGGTCGCGGACTCGTACCGGTAGGTGATATTCGACAGTTGGGGTCGTCCGTCGCGCTTGATCGTCGCGAGCGCGGCGACTCCGGTGGGCGGGAACAGGGCTTCGAGTGAGCTCTCGTCGGCCGGCATGGCGCCCAGACTACGGCCGACCGTGCAGAATCGGGGCGGGTATGGGAGCCGAGTACGAAGGGCAGACATGCTGAACTACGCGCGTTACTGCGGAGAGATCGTCGAACAGACGGAACTGCTGGTGGACTCACTGGCCGGACAGGACATGACCACACCGGTGCCGTCGTGCCCGGGATGGAACGTCGGTCAGCTCGCCCGGCACATCGGCTACGGCCATCGTTGGGCGACCGAGGCGGTCCGCGGTGAAGGGGCGATGCCGCGCACCGACCGGGCGATGCGGGAGTTGTCGGACTACGTCGACGAGGATCCGGACGAGCTTATTCCGTGGTTACGGGAAGGAGCGCGCGAATTCGAGGCCGCGCTGCGGGAGGTCGGTCCGAACATGCGGGTGTGGACACCGATCCCGGGCGGCAAGAAGACCCCGGAGTTCTTCGCCAGGCGCTTCGCCCACGAGACCATGGTGCATCGCGCCGACGCCGCGCTCGCATTGGGAGCGGATTTCGAGCCGGCTCACGATCTCGCCGTGGACTGCGTGGACGAATGGCTCGACCTGGCGGTGGTCACCTGGCCACGACTCGATGTCGAACGGCACCGCGCGTTGCACGGACCCGATCGGACGCTGCACTTCCACGCGACGGACACGTCGGCGGAGTGGGTGGTGGACCTGACCGGCGAGGACTTCGCGTGGCGGCATGCCCACGAGAAGAGTGCCGTGGCGGTACGCGGACCGCTGACGGAACTGCTGTTGGTGCTCTATCGTCGGCGCGCTGTGGACACAGCCGACGTGGAGGTCTTCGGCGACACCGGGTTCCTGGCGTCCTGGCTCGACGTCAGTCCCTTCGGCTAGCCCGAAGGCAGAACGCACAGCGGGTGGCCGCACCGCGACGTTGAGGCGCGGCCACCCGCCTGCGAGTCAGACCGACAGGCGCGAGGCCGAGTACGCGTGGCGGATCGCGTCGAGTGCGCTGGTGCAGGGAATATGAGCTTCCTGCAGCGAATGGATCACCTCGCGATCGGTCCGGACTGCTCGAAGGCGCTACCGGCGGCCACGGCCCAGGCGACTTCGCCGGGCTCGAATGTCCGGGTGGGCTTCCATCCTCGCTGAGGAGCGAGTTCGCGCAGAGTGCTCCAGTGCGCGACCTCGTCCGCATCCGGACGTCCGATGAAAAGTAGGCGGTCGTGTCCCACGATGAACCCCTTCGTTCTTCGTCGTGCTTCGACAGGTAGGTCGTCTTCTCTGTGTGCTTCGTTACATTTACCTGATCGCGAAGCGTCGCAGGTTTATGACGTTCCACTATGTGGTACATCCGCCTGAATCCGAGGGGCTCGCCCGGGAAGTCGGTCATCCACCGCCGTAGCGAGCCGCGAACGCGCCCGGCGTCATGCCCACGACCCTCGCGAAATCCCGGACGAAATGCGGCTGGTCGGCGTAACCGAGGACCGCGGCGACCTCCGACAACGATCCGGCTTCTCGCACAGGCGACCGGCGGCCTCCTGCAGTCGCCGTCGCTGGATCAGCCACTTCGGGGTCAGCCCGATCCGTCGCTGGACGAGACGTTGCAGCGCGCGCTCACTGAGGCCGAACTCCGCCCGCACCTGCTCGACCCGCAGGACGTCGGAGTTCTCCTCGACGAACGCCACCACCCGGTTGACGAGTCGCCCCTCCTCGTCGATCGGCAGATAGGCGCGCAGCACGTCGTCGAACGCCTCCGTCGCGGCGCGGTGCGACTCGCGAGAGTCCGGGTCGTGCGCCATCGCCTCGCGCACCCGCGTGATCAGACGCGACCCGGCATGTCCGAGGACGTCGGCGAGGTCGACCGCCCGGTCGGTGAACGCCGCGAGCGAGGTGCCGGTGATCAGGGCACCGGTCGCCGGGCTGAGCATGGACCGACCGCCCAGCCTCGCCGGTGAGGGTGACCGTGGACAGTCCGTGCTCGACACCGTAGAAGCGTGCGTAGTCGTGTGCGACCACCAGTTGGCAGACCGGATAGCGCAGCACCCGTTGGGGTGCCTCCCGGCCGGCCGGCACCGACCAGACGGGAATCCAGTATCGCTGCATCAGATCCGTGAGGTCGGGCGCGGCGGGATAGCGGTGGATGGTGTGCGAGGCGTCGTGCGGATCCTTCAGGTGGGCACGTTCGGTGTCGTCGCGACCGCCGACACGGTCGGTGTCGTCGCGACCGCCGAGAGGGTCGCCGCCGTCGGGTTTCATCAATACCTCACGCTCGCCGGTCGTCAGTATCGAGTCATGAATACAACAGCACTGCGACACGCAGAGGCCGACAAGCCGCTCACCGACGTGATCTCGTCGCTCCGCGACACCGACTGGGACGTGCAGTCGCCGTGTGAGGGGTGGACGGCACGCGACGTCCTGGCCACATCATCGACACGCAGCGGGACTTCTTCGCCGGACGCGGCGTCGAGGTGGGCGAGCGGCCCGATACCGACCGTCCTGTCGAGGCGTGGAGGACGCACACGGCACGCATCGCCGAGATCCTCGCCGACGACACACTCGTCTCGACGACCTACGACGGATACTTCGGGCCGACCACGGTGGGCGCGACCTTCGAGCAGTTCTACATCTGGGACATGCTCGTGCACCGCTGGGACATCGCGCGCAGCGCCGGGATCGATGCGACCTTCTCGGCCGCCGAACTCGACCGGATGGAGGCCGGCGCCGACAGTTTCGGCGACGCGCTCTACATGGACGGTGTCTGTGCTCCGGCCGTGCCGGCTCCCGAGGACGCGGACCGTACGACCCGGATCCTCGCGAAGATGGGGCGCCGCACGGCCGCGTCGATCGGTTAGGCCGCGTTATCGTCGGTCGTATGAGCGAAACGATCCGCGTCGCGGACTACGTGCGCGAGGCGATCGCGGCCGGGCGGCCGGTCGTGGCGCTCGAATCGACGATCTTCACGCACGGACTCACCCGGCCACGCAACATCGAGGTCGCGCTCGACGCCGAGCAACGTCTGCGCGATTCCGGGGTGCTGCCCGCGACCATCGGGGTCGTCGACGGGACACCCACGGTGGGTCTGTCGGAACAGCAGATCCGCATGCTCGGCGCGGAGGACGTCCCGGTCGTCAAGCTCGGTGTCCGCGACCTGCCGGTCGCAGCGGCCAAGCAGCTGCACGGCGGGACGACGGTGTCGGCGACGGCGCTGCTCGCGCATCGCGCCGGGCCTCCGACGTGTTC
>LATQ01000263.1 GCA_001017865.1 Rhodococcus sp. IITR03 | reverse complement strand
CGCGACGATCGCTCGAGCACGACGATCCGCGCGGCGCGCCGAGCGAACGACGCAGCCGGTACGCGGCGACGAGCCACTGATCCCACCGCCGACGACCGCGACCGTCGGCGGGGTCACAGCGAATGCACCAGCTCGACCACTCGCGTGATGACGTCGGGATCGGTGTCGGGCAGGACGCCGTGACCGAGATTGAAGATGTGTCCGATGGCGCCGGCCTCGAGAGCACGGTCGGCCTCGGCGACGATGCGGCGCACCTCGCGTTCGACCACCTCCCGGCCGCGAACAGGATCGCGGGATCGAGATTGCCTGCAGGCCTTGCCGGGGCCGACGCGGGTCGCGGCGACGTCGAGCGGGATACGCCAATCGACGCCGACCACGTCGCACCCGCCTCACCCATGGCGCCGAGGAGCTCCCCGGTACCGACACCGAAGTGGATGCGCGGCACCCCCGCACCGGCGATCTCGGCGAAGACACGCTCGGAGTGCGGCAGGACGTACTCGCGGTAGTCGGCGAGCGAGAGGGCGCCGGCCCACGAGTCGAAGAGCTGGACGGCGTCGACACCGGCACCGATCTGCGCGCGCAGGAAGGCGATGGCGACGTCGGTGAGCTTGCGCGAGAAGGGCGTGCCAGGTCTTCGGGTCGGCGTGCATGAGCGCCTTGGTGCGCTCGTGGTTGCGGCTCGGGCCGCCTTCGACGAGATAGGAGGCCAAGGTGAAGGGCGCGCCCGCGAATCCGATGAGCGGGGTGTCGCCGAGTTCGCGGGTCAGCAGACCGACCGCGCGGGCGACCGCTCCGACTCTTCGGCCTCGAGGGTCGCAGCGCGGTGACGTCGTCGGCGGTGCGGACGGGGTTCGCGACGCCCGGCCGTCCCGCGACGATGTCGAGGTCGACCGGCGGCTTGAGCGGGACGACGATGTCGGAGAAGAGGATGGCGGCGTCGACCTTGTGCCGCCGCACCGGCTGCATCGTGATCTCGCAGACCAGTTCGGGGTCGAAGCACGATTCGAGCATGCCGATGCCGGTCCGGATCTCCCGGTACTCGGGCAGGGAGCGGCCGGCCTGGCGCATGAACCACACGGCCGGTGGGCCGGCTTCTCACCGCGCGCGGCCGACAGCAGGGGCGCATGGGGCAGGATCCTCCGCGCGGGGTACTCCGCGGGCGCCGCAGATCCGACGTTCGTGTTCTCCAAGCCGGTCATCGATCCTCGTTCTTCGGGCACTGCGCGCCGTCGCGCAGGGCAGCGTCTGCCGGGGCGCACACAGGACGTGTGGTCCGGACCCGCTGCCCATGCTGCCACGCCCGTGCCGTTCGCCGGAATCGGCGCGCCTCCCGCGTGCGGTGCGTCACCGGCACTAACCTCCGCTCGGTGACCACCTCGCCCGCCGAGCCGGCCCGCTTCCGTTCCGCAGTCGATGCGATGAACGCGGCCACCGTGCGCCCGGAGATCGAGGTCGGGCCGATCCGCCCCCGCAACGGCTCGCTCCCTACAGCTACGCCCTGGGCGCCGAGGTCCTGCACGACGAGACGGACCGGGTGCCCGAGCAGTCCGAGGGCGACGCGTTCGGCCGACTCATCCTTCTCTACGACCCCGACGGCGACGAGGCGTGGCACGGGACCACCCGGCTCGTCTCGTACATCCAGGCCGACGTCGACGAGAGCCTGGCAGCGGACTCGCTGCTACCGGAGGTCGCGTGGAGTTGGCTCGTCGACGCCCTCGCCGCGCACGGTGAACCGCTCACGGCGCTCGGCGGCACGGTGACCGCGACGACCTCCGTACGGTTCGGGGACATCGCGGGCCCGGGACGCGCCCACCAACTGGAACTGCGCGCGTCGTGGACTCCGCAGTCCGACATGCTGACCCCGCACGTGGAGGCGTTCTGCGACGTCCTCGCATATGCGCGGGTCTGCCTCCGGCGGGGGTCGCGCGACTCCAGCGGTGAAAACCGGCGCAATCCGACCGGATTTCTAGAACCTGTTCTATTCTTGGTTCATGCAGCGTCTCAGCGGGCTCGATGCCGGTTTCCTCTATCTCGAGACCCCCAGTCAGCTCCTCCACATCTGCGGCTGATCGTGCTCGATCCGTCCACCGTCCCGGGTGGCTACGACTACGTGAGCCTGCGCAACGAACTCGAAGCACGCCTCACCGCCGTACCCCAGTTCCGGATGAAGCTCGCCGACAGCAGATTCAACCTCGACCATCCGGTCTGGGTCGACGACCACGACTTCGACCTCGACCGGCACGTCCACCACGTCGGCGTGCCCGCTCCGGGCGGCCGGACCGAGCTCGCGGACCTGTGCGGCCACATCGCCGCACAACCGCTGGATCGCTCGCGGCCGCTGTGGGAGATGTGGTTCGTCGGCGGCCTCGACGACGGCAGGATTGCGGTCATCGCGAAGATGCACCACGCCGGGGTGGACGGGTCTCCGGTGCCGCGCTCATCGCGCAGCTGTGCAGCCTCGACCCCGCCGATCCCCGGCCCGAACCGGTGCAGTGGGGTGCCGGCGACGCGAACGACCTCGCCATCGCGATCGCCGGAGCCCTCAACGTGGCGCGCGGCCCCTGCACCTGCTGCGGATCCTCCCGGGCGCGGTCACATCGCTGACTCGTGGATCGCCCGCGCACGACGCGGCGACGCCATGCCCGCGCCGTTCACGGCGCCGCGCACCCCGTTCAACTCCACCATCACCGGACACCGCAACGTCGGCTTCGCCGAGTTGAACCTCGACGACGTGAAACTGGTGAAGAACGTCTTCGGCGTCACCGTCAACGACGTGGTGATGGCGGTGTGCTCCGGTGCGCTGCGCCGATATCTGGAGCGGCGCGGCGAGCTGCCCGACTCCCCGCTCATCGGGATGATCCCGGTCTCGGTCCACGGCAGGTCGGATCGGCCGGGACGCAACCAGGTCTCGGCGATGTTCGCCGACCTCCACACCCACATCGCCGACCCCGCCGAGCGGCTGCGAGCCCTTGCGGAAGCGAACGCGGTGTCCAAGGAGCACAACGCCGACCTCGGCGCGAACCTGCTGCAGGACTGGTCGCAGTTCCTCGGCGCGGCGGTCTTCGCCCCCGCGATGCGTGCCTACGCCGGGCTCCGACTCGCCGACCGGCATCCGGTGATCCACAACCTCGTGATCTCCAACGTGCCCGGACCGCCCGTCCCGCTGTACTTCCTGGGTGCGCGCATGACGGCGATGTACCCTTCGGGCCGATCTTCACGGCGCGGCGCTCAACGTGACGGTGCTCTCCCTCGACGGCAGGCTCGACATCGGCCTGATCTCGTGTCCCGATCTCGTCCCCGACCTGTGGGAACTCGTCGACGACTTCTCCCCCGCCCTCGAGGACCTCATCCTCGCGGCCGGTGCGGAAAGCGACGACGTCGTCTCGCAGGAGGCTGACGCGGCCGCCGAAGGGGGTTCGCGCGGCGTCGAGCGGGTTCGTGCGCACCCGCCGACCGGACGTTCCGGACAGGAACGGAATTGCGCACGGGAGCGACACCGCTAGAGTCACGCCCATGCCGGCACAGAACGACGAGGACGAGCAGAAGAGCACGAGCGTGACGACGGTGCCGCTCCTCGAACCGCGCGACGGCGTCCCCGAGGTCGTCACCACGGCGCGCGGGGTGGCCGAGGCCGCAGCGATGCTCGCACAGGGACACGGTCCGCTCGCCGTCGACGCCGAACGCGCGTCGGGCTACCGCTACTCCGCGCGCGCCTATCTCGTCCAGCTCCGCCGTGAGGGCGCCGGCACGGTGCTGCTCGACCCCATTCCGACACGGGACGACCTCGCTCCCCTGGCCGAGGTGATCAACGACCTCGAATGGGTCCTGCACTCCGCCGATCAGGATCTCCCCGGCCTGGCCGAACTCGGACTCCGCCCGGCGAAGTTGTACGACACCGAACTCGCCGGTCGCCTCGCCGGATTCCCCCGCGTCGGTCTCGCTGCGATCGTGGCCGAGACCCTCGGCCTCGAGCTGCGCAAAGGCCATGGTGCGGCCGACTGGTCGACGCGGCCGCTTCCCGACTCGTGGCTCAACTACGCCGCGCTCGACGTCGAACCGCTCGTGGAACTCCGCGATGCGATGGCGAGCGAGCTCGAGCGGCAGAACAAGACCGAGTGGCCGCTCAGGAATTCGAGCACATCCGGCTCGCGGGGCCGCCCGCTCCCAAGCCCGATCGGTGGCGCCGCACGTCCAAGATCCACGCGATCAAGGACCGACGCCGCCTGGCGATCGTCCGGGAACTGTGGACCACCCGCGACGAGATCGCCGCCCGGCGCGACATCGCGCCGGGGCGCATCCTTCCCGACTCCGCGATCATCGCCGCCGCGGAGGCGAATCCCACGACCGTCGAACAGCTGCAGAAGCTTCCGGTCTTCGGCGTCCGCGGCAGCGGCGTTCCTCCCGCGCGTGCTCAACGCGATCGAGCGTGCCCGTGCACTGCCGGAGGACCGGCTCCCACCCCTCACCCCGCCCCCTGACCGGGCCTCCGCCGGCCG
>LATQ01000189.1 GCA_001017865.1 Rhodococcus sp. IITR03 | reverse complement strand
CTCGGGCGACACGGACGCGCGTCGGCGTCGAGATCGTTGACCACGACACGGCGCCGGCCTGCGCGAGGCGGTGGGCGAGAGCCCGGCCGATGCCGTTACCGGCTCCCGTGACGACGACACCCGCGTCCCGGAGATGACCCGGATCCGTCCTGTACGTCAACTGTCGTCCTTCCGTTCGTGCCGGCCGGACGTGCCGGGGCGGCAGGCGAGACCGGGCCCGGCAACGAGCGACTCGCCGCCGGGCCCCGTGATGACATCTCGATCCGTGTGGTCACATCTTGCTGAGCGCGTCGGTTCCGCCCACCAGCATCGCCGCGGCGACACCGACCGCGGTGACACCGGTCATGACCAGGGCGACAGCGGCGACGAGCGGGTACCCACCGTTGGACCAGTACTCGAACAGGATGGTGCCCATCACCTGCGTCTGCGAGGCCCGCACCAGCAGCGACGCCGTGAACTCGTGGGTGAGCAGAACGAACAACAGGGCCGCGGTCCCGCCGAGGCTGCCGCGCATGAGCGGCAACAGGATCTTCACGTTGGTGGCCACGAAACCGGCACCGCTCACCCGGGACGCCTCGAGATAGGTCTCACCCAGGGCGAGCATCGAGGACAGCTGCATCCGGGTCGCGAACGGCAGCATCAACGTCACGTACACCAGGATCACCACCCACGAGGTGCCGTAGAGGACGATCGGCCCCTGCGTGTAGGTCAGCAGGAAGGCGGCGCCGAAGATGACCGCCGGCACTCCCAACGGCATGGACACGAGCACGTCGGTCACCACACGCAGCACCGGGTACTTCGTGCCACGCACGATGAGGTTCGCGGCGACGAAGCCCAGGGGCAGGACGATCGCCATCGCGATCAGGGAGAACATCACGCTGTTGCCCACCGCGGCGGGCACCGCCGTACCGGAGAAGATCGTTTCGAAGTTCTCGAAGGTCAGCGCCGAGAAGTTGACGGTGCCACTCCAGTAGCGCGACAGGGCGACGAACACCAGCGCCAGCAGCGGCAGCACCGTCGACAGCAACGAGAACAGCAGGATGATCGCCACACCGGTCTTCGACGGGCGCCCCTGCGAACGGAAGGCCTTACCGCCGTGGGTGACGAACCGGCGCTGATTGCCCAGCATCGCCTTCTGCGCGAAGACCACCACGATCCCCACGATCAGCAGCGGCGAGCCGAGGGCCGCCGCGGTGGCGAACTGTGCCGGCGAGTCGCTGATCTGGAAGTACATCTCCGTGGTCAGCACGCTGACCCCGGTGTTGGTGCCCAGCAACAGCGGACCGGTGAACTGCCCGAGCCCGAGCAGAAGTGCCACGCCCGCGCCGTAGATGAGTGTGGGGCGCAGCAACGGCAAGGTGATCTTGAAGAAGACCTTCCATTCCGGCATCCCGGAGACCTGAGCGGCTCGATCATCTCCGAGTTGATGTTCTCGAAGCCCGAGCGGACGAACATGTACACGAACGAACTCAGCGAGAAGCCGGTGATGATCACGATCCACTGGATCGAGTAGATGTCGATCGGGCCCTCTTCGAGATGCGACCACCACGGCAGGTTCCGCAGCATCGCATTGAGGTAGCCGGGACGGGGTGAGAGCAGGAACGCCCAGCCGACGATCGCGGCGACGGCCGGGATCACGATCGGCAGGATCGGCAGGATCTGCAACACGGCCAGGCGTCGGGGAAGCCGGTTCGCCGCCCACGCCAGTGCCGTGCCGAGAACCATCGCGATCACCAACGAGCCGAACGCCAGGCCGACGGTGTTCCACAGGATCTGGCCGATGCGGGGCAGACCGAAGGCACGGTCGTAACCGGCTGCTCCGTCCTCGAAGGCCGTCGCCTGCAACCGCACCACCGGAAGCACGACCAGGTAGCAGAGCAGCGCCACGAAGGCGACGACGCCGAGGCGGCGCGCGACGACCCGCACCGCGTCGTTCCCGAGCGCGCGGGGGACACTCGGAGGGGCTTCACCGACCTCGGCGGTCGGCAACGTCATGACAGCCATGTCCGCCTCACCCCACCAGAGCGCCGGTCAGCGCCTGTCGGGGCAGTGCCAGTGCCGTGCCGTCGTTGTCGAAGGTGCGCGCGTCGAGCGGATCGAACGCGAAGATCATCGTCGCGCCGCGGTTCACCGTGCGCGGCATGCGCGCCGTGTCGAATGTCTGGATCCGGGCATGCAACTGGCGGCGCACCGATCCGTCGCCCACCACCGAGCACATCACGTCGAAGTGCAGGCCACCGTACTCGACATCATCGATGTGCACGGCCATCCCGGCTTCACCGGGCAGCAGGTCCGCGACGTCGGTCACCAGCCGGACCTTCTCCGGTCGTAGGCGCAGGACGAACGAACCCACCGAAGCCTCTGCCCGCGGTTGCATGCCGTGGATCTCGGTGCCCAGCGCATACCAGCGTCCGTCGACGTACTCACAGGGCACCCGGTTCGACATGCCCGTGAAGCCTGCGACGTACTCGTCGACCGGCTCCTCGAAGACCTCTCGCGGCGGACCGATCTGGACGATCCGGCCGGCGCGCATGATCGCCATGCGGGTGCCCAGCGCCAGGGCTTCGCTCTGATCGTGCGTCACGAACACCGCCGTGAACGGCTTGCGCTGATGCAGGTCGTGCAGTTCCGCCCGGACCTGATCGCGCAGGCGCGCATCGAGGTTGCTGAGCGGCTCGTCGAACAGGACGAGATCGGGATGGGAGACCAGACCGCGTGCCAGAGCGACGCGCTGCTGCTGCCCGCCGGACAGTTCCGCCGGGAGCCGGTCGAGCAGACGTTCGCAGTCCACCAGCGCCGCGGTCTCCTCGACCGGCCGTCGGCGAGCGCGTCGGTGAGCTTGCGCGACTTGAGGGGGTAGGCGATGTTCTTGCGGACCGTCATGTGCGGCCACAGGGCGTAGGACTGGAAAACCATGCCGATGAAGCGCTTGTCGGGCGGCAGGTTCACACGGCGGGCACCGTCGAAGACCACCTCGTCGCCGAGGGTGATGGAGCCGCTCGCAGGCTGCTCGAGGCCGGCCAGGCAGCGAAGGGTTGTCGTCTTGCCGCACCCGGACGGGCCCAGCAGGACCAGGAATTCGCCGTCCTCGATCTCGAGGTCGAGATGATCCACGGCCACCGTCGGGGGCTTGCCGTCGAAGTTCTTCAGCAGCTGGCGTATCGAGACATGGGACATCGTGTACTCACTTTCCGACCGTCGGAGATCAGTGCTCGGTGGCGAACAGGGCGGGTGCCGGTTCGCGGACGGGTTCAGGGGACGGGGTGCCGCCTTCCCGGTCTGCGCGGCCGGTCGCGAGCCGATACAGCCGCTGAGCGTGTTCGTCGGCGGTGCCCCACAACACGCTCGAGCTCAGCGCCCGGCGGTAGTACAGGTGGGCGGTGTGCTCCCAGGTGAAACCGATGCTCCGTGCACCTGGACATTCGTCGCGGTGGCGAGGCCGGCAGCGTCTCCGCACGCGATCGCCGCGATGGCCGCTGCCTCGGCGCACTCGTCGTCGGTGCCCTCCTCGACCGCCCACACCGCGTGTGCGACAGCGGAGTCGGCCAGTTCCACGGCCACGGCCACCCCGGCGAGCATGTGCTTCACGGCCTGGAACTCGCCGATGAGGCGGCCGAACTGCACGCGTTCCTTCGCGTAGGCCACTGCGGCGTCGAGGCACGCGCGGGCGACGCCGAGACTTGCGCAGGCCAGCGCCACGAGGCCCGATCGCGTACGCGGCCCGGTTCGGGCCGGTCGGTGAGCAGGGTGGCCGGGGCGTTCTCGGCGTGGATGCGTGCCAGACCCCGGGTGGCGTCGGTGCTCTCCATCGGTTCGACCGTCACATGGACGCGGTCGACGGCGTAGAGGCCCAGGGCTCCGTACCGGTCGACGGCATGGATCAGGAGCGTATCCGCCACAGTTCCGTCGAGCACGAAATCGGCCCGGCCCGTGAGAGTGACGCCTCCGCTGCCTTCGACTGCCCGGAAGGCGCTCTCGGCGGACGGCGCGTCGCACTCGGCCCCGGGGACCACCGTGGCGACGATCCGTGTGCCCGAGGCGATCCCCTCGAGGAGGTCCCCGGCGAGGGGGTGTTCGGTGCAGCGGGTGAGAGCCGCGGCGGCGACGACAGCGCCGAGGACCGGGACGCGGGTCAGTTCCGCACCGAGGGTTTCGAGAACGGCGGCCACGGTGGCGAAGGAGGTGCCGAGCGCGAGGTTCTCCGGGGACGGCGAGAGCGCCGATGCCGATCTCGCGGCCGAGTACGGACACAGTTCGCGGTCGAGGGCACCGTCGCGGTAGACCCGATCGGTCCGCCCGTCGGCCGGGTCGGCCCGGCCGACGGCGGCTCGGATGGTGTCGACGAGGAGCGCCGTGTCCTCCGCGCCGGTCGCGCTCGAGAGAATCATGGTGTCGCCTTTCCTGGGGATGCCGGCCGTGGGGCTGCTGCCGGCGTCGGGATCTGCTCAGTCCGAGGACGGAAGGGGCCGGGCCTGCTTCTCGGCGAGAACCGCGGTCTCCGATCG
>LATQ01000213.1 GCA_001017865.1 Rhodococcus sp. IITR03 | reverse complement strand
TCGAGCAGCGTCTCGCGGGATGGTCGTGGGCGGGATCGCCCGCAGGAACAGTCCGGCGTTCTTCGACGAAGACGCCGCGGCCACCGCGATCCCCGCCGCCTGCACGGCCGCGACGAAGCGCACTCCGTCGTCGTAGGCGCGGAACCTGCGCTCGTCGATCAACCGCAGCAACCGGGCCTGCTTGCGCTCGGCGTAGTCGACCGCGCGACGCTCGGCGTCGGGCACCGCGAAGTACTCGAGGGCGGCGCGGGCACCGTCCATCCGCGGCCGGCCCGACAGCACCTGCCGGTACACCTCCGCGGTGAACGCGTCCTCCTGCCAGGAGGTCTCGGGCTGCAGGTCGCACCAGTCGCCGGCCATCAACTCCGCCAGCGCTTCCCGCCACGCCGTCTCGTGCGGTGAATCGACGAGCACCCCGTCGACGTCGAAGATCACCGCGCGGAACCGCGACTGCGTCTCGGCCACGATGTCCTCCTTGCGGTCAGGCCGGGACGGCGGCGAGCCGGAACTCGTGCGACTCCGCCGGCGCCGAGCTCGACGAGTTCGCCGTCCACCGCGACCCGCACCGGCACCCGGAAACCCTCGGTCTCGGCGCGCACCGACAGCTTGTCGCCGTCGATCCGCACCCGTAGGGGAGTGCCGCGGTACCGCATGGAGAACGACACCCCGTCGAGGTGCGAGACCAGCTTGGGCCGGAAGACGAGCACGTCGCCGTACGCACGGCACCGACGTAGTAGCGCTGCACCAGATCGAGGGTGCCGCCCATGACCCCCATGTGGATGCCCTCCTTGGTGGTGCCGCCCTGCAGGTCGCTGACGTCGCTCTCGAGCGCGAGCTTGAACCGCAACCACGACGACTGCGGATCGAAGGTGGCGAGCACACCGGCGAACGTCACGTGACTGAGCGTCGACCCGTGCGACGTGCGCTGGTCGTAGTAGTCGACGGTGCGGCGCACGAGGTCGCGACCGAACGGATAACCGAGCTGCTCGATTACCTGCCGCAACTCGGCATCGTCGAACAGGAAGAACAACATCACCGTGTCGGCCTGCTTGGCGACCTTGTAGGCATCCGGATCGCGGCCCTCGGCGCGCAGGATGCGGTCCATCCTGCCGATGTTGCCGTACTCCGTGCGGTAGTGCTCCCAGTCGAGCTCCTCGAGATCCTCGTAGCCTTCGAACTGGCTGATCACCCCGTCGTGGTAGGGCACGAACATCTTCCGGCTCATCTCCGACCAGGTGCGCAGTTCCTCGTCGGTGACCCGCAACCGGGCCCGCAGGGCCGTGCGCCGGCTCTTCGACAGCACCTCGAAGACATCGAGGCGCGCGCCGCGATCCACGCGACCATCACGTTGGTGTACGCGTTGTTGCGCACACCGCCCTCGGTGGCTCCCGGATACCGTTCGTGGAACTCGTCCGGGCCCATCACCCCGTGGATCTCGTAGCGGTCCCGATCCGGGTTGTAGTGCGCGATCGACGCCCAGAACCGCGCGATCTCGAGCATCATCTCGGCGCCGTAGTCGGCGAGGAAGTCGACATCGTCTGTGGCCTGGTAGTAGTGCCACACGTTGTAGAAGATCGCGGCGCTGACATGACGTTGGTTCCGGCTCAGGTCCGGATCCCACTGACCGACATCGGGTTCAGATGCACCGTCTGGGTCTCCTCGGTGCCGTCGCTGCCGCTCTGCCAGGGGAACATCGCGCCGCGGTAACCGGCCTCGCTCGCCGCGGCCTGCGCCTCACCCAACCGGCGGTAGCGGTAGAGGATCAAGCCTTTGGTGATCTCTGGGACCCGCAGGTTCAGGAAGGGATAGACGAACATCTCGTCCCAGAACACGTGCCCGCGATAGGCCTCGCCGTTGAGTCCGCGCGCCGGCACTCCCGCGTCGAGGCGCGCGGTGTGCCGTGAGCAGACCTGCAGTACGTGCGAGACGTGCAGGCGCAGCAGCAACTGCGCGCGCGACTCCCGCGGCAACCGGATGTCGCAGATGTCCCACAGCTCGTCCCACGCCGCGACGTGCTCGTCGTACGCCTCGGCGAAATCCGGATAACGCAGCACGTGCCGGCCCGCCGACGCGAGGGGCTCGGTGATCGCGTCGTCGCGGGAAGTGAACATCGCCACCATCTTCTCGATCCGCACTGTCGAACCCTCGGCGATGTCGAAGGAGAGGACCTGCTGGATGTAGTCCTCCATCTGGTACAGATCCCGGTCGACGAGCATCGCTCCTCCCGAACCCTCCCGGAACACCCGGTGCGTGCGGCCTGGGCGATGTAGGTGTCGGACTGGCGGATCTGCACCTTCAGCGCGATCGTCTCGGGACCGTAGGTGCGCGGCGAGACCGGATCGAGGTGCCGCGCCTCGAGATCGCGGTAGCGGGCGACCGCGCGATTGGAAACCCGGCCGTCGAGGGCGGTGACGATCTCGACCCGCCCCGACCAGTTCTCCGGGGTCAGCAACCATTCGAGCGCCCCCTGGTTCGGATGCTCCATGCTCACGAACCGTCTGCTGCGCAGCGACGTCTCGCGGCCGTGCCGATCCCGGAACCGTAGTTCGCGGACCACGGTGGCGGTGCGGATGTCGTAGACGTGCCGGTAGTCGAGGATCTCCACCTGTGCCAGGCGGATCGCTTCGCCGCCGTCGATGCGCAGCTTCAGCACGAGCCAGTTCGGGAGGTTGACCAGATCCTCGTTCAGGACCGGGCTGCCACCCATGATGGTGGTCTCGCGGTTGTAGCAACGATGCGCGTAGGTCCCCGGATAGTGGACCTCGCCCATGTCCTCCCACTCGGCGGTGCCGCGTGAACAGAAGTAGCCGTTGCCCGTCGAGGTCAGGGCTTCGCGCAGGGGTTCGTCGTCTGGATCGAAACCGTCGTAGTCGAGGGTGAACTCCGGGTCGTACACGCGAACCTCCTGGCGGGTCGTAGTCGACACGAACTGTCCGGCGGTGCTGTCACCCGGCGACGCTGTCATCTACCCAGGGCCGACAGGAAACGTTCGACGTCGTCGACCGACGCGAGGACGAACTCGGCGTCGGTGCGGCGTCCGGCCATCTCCGGGTCGTCGGGGCTGCCGACGAGGATCCCGATGCCGCGACCCCGCAACGCCCGGAAGGCGTCCTCGTCGGTGATGTCGTCGCCGAGATAGAGCGGCACGACCTCGTCGGAGGCGAGACCGAGGACCTCGATCAGATGCAGGACCGCTTTGCCCTTGTTCCAGTCCACGGCCGGTTTGAGTTCGTAGACCATCTTTCCCGGCACCACGGCGAGCCGTTCGGGGTTCTCCTGTAACAGCGTCTCGACGATCGCACCTACCCGGTCGTGCACCTCGGGGGAGGCCTGCCGGTAGTGCACGGCCACCGACGCGCGCTTCGGTTCGATGCCGACGCCGTCGATACCGTCCAGGCGGGTGCGCAGGGTCTCGGTGGTCTCGGTGATCAGATCGGTGAAGTCGTCGAGGACGTCGTGGGCGATCTGCCGTCGGTGGGGCTCCAGATATCGAAGCCGTGGCTGCCGGCGACGACGAGATCGTCGACACCCATGAGCTGCTGGACGACGTCGCGGTCGCGGCCGGTGACGATGCACACCGACACGCGATCGGCGAGCTCGCGGACGGTGCGGCGCATGGCATCCGACCACACCGCGTCCTCGGGCCGGGCGACGATCGGGGTGAGCACACCGTCGTAGTCGAGGAAGACCGCGGGCCGGCGGCCCGCGAGACGATCGGACAGGGCGGCGCCGTCGAGTGCCGACGGCAGGTCCTCCACGGTGCGCGGCGCGGTCATCTGATCGGTACTCCTGTCGTCGCGGCGACCCGTCATGGTTCGCACCGTACACAAAGATCGAAATGCTCGGCCGGGGATCGGGGCGGCGGATCGGCCGGATACAGCGGTCAGCGCACCGGACGCCGCCAGTGCTCGTCCGCGGTGAGCCGGGAGCGGACGTGTTCGGCGGCATCGTCGTTGCGGAACGGGCCCGCCAGCAGGTCGGCATACACATGCGAGATCGCGGCGTGGCGCAGTCCGCCGCGACGGTCCATCCGGTCGAAGACCACCGGCGACCAGGGAATCGCCACCACCACGTCGCCACCGTGCCCGACCGCGCGCAGACCGAGACTGTCGGCGAAGTCGTCCGGGTCGTCGGCGTAGACCTCGAGCAACGCCGGGGCCGCATAGTCGGTGGCGCCGACGCCCGTGAGCGCGTAGGGGATGTCGATGCGTTCGGCCAGTCGCGCGCGGGTCGCGGTGACGCCCTCGGGGGCGGTGAACCGCCGGACCGCGCACACCTTCCGCTCGGCGGCCCAGGCCCGCAGCATCGGTTCCCAGCGCACCTCCACGATCGGGCCGCGCGGGACCCGGCGCACGAGCTCGCGTTCGACGAGCACCTCGACGACGCGATAGTCGCGCCGGTGGACGCGCCGGACAGCTTGATCAGTTCCGGGACGGAGATCTCCCCGACGTGATCGGCGAGCGCGCGCACCACGCGGTCGGACGGCTCGCCGGTGAGCACCCCGGACGGG
>LATQ01000260.1 GCA_001017865.1 Rhodococcus sp. IITR03 | reverse complement strand
GGCGCGAGCAGGATGCCGGCTCGTCGCGGTCGGAACCCCGATCTTCGAACCTCCGAGCGGCTCGGTCACCGCCACGCCGCGCTACCGACGCATGGCCCAGCACTACGGTGGCGTCGCCGACGGCGTGATCTGCGGATGCCACGTGCATATCGGTGTCGACGATCGTGACCGTGCTGCCAGATCATCAACTACTTGCGCCCGTGGCTTCCCACCTTGTTGGCGCTGACCGCCAACTCGCCGATCGCCGACGGTCGGGACACCGGATATGCCAGCTGGCGATATCTGCGATGGGGGCGCTGGCCGAGCGCGGGACTGCCCCCGCAGTGCACCTCGGTCGCGGACTACGACGCGGCGGTCGAATCGCTGCTCACCACCGGCACGATCCTGGACCCTCGAATGGTCTATTGGGATGTGCGGATCTCCGCGCGTCATCCGACCCTCGAGATTCGCATCGCGGACGTGCCCGCGACCGTCGAGGAGACCGTCACGCTGGCCACCTTGGTGTATGCATTGGTCGCCCAGGCGACGGCATCGATCGAACGCGGTGAGGCGGCGCCCTCGGTCGATCAGGAGCTGCTGCGCGCGGCGTGCTGGAGAGCGGCCCGGGACGGTTTGGCCGGGCACGGCATCGATCTCGGCTCTGCGCAGTTGGTTCCGGCCGTCGACCTGATCCGTCGACTGCTCGCTCAGGCCGGCCGGACCTGGAGGAGCTCGACGCTTATCGCTCCGTGCACGACGCTCTGGCGGTAACCCTGGACCGAGGCAATGGGGCGATCAGACAACGTCGCATTCTCGAGAGCGGGGGTTCCTTCATCGAGGTGGTTGCCGACGCGACGCGGCGCACGGTGGAGAATTGACCCTCGGCCGTGGTCGCTGACGGTGCCCGGAACGCCCCTGTTGCTACACCGTGGCGCGAGCTCGAATCGGATCGCATACCCCCCGGGTGAGGGATGGTTCTCGCCCCGGCGGCGGCAACACACTGAAGTCATGACTGAGATCAGGAACTCGACTTGTTGTGCTGGGAACGAGGACATGCTTGCGTACCGTTTCTGCGCGGAATCGAACCTATCCTCGACGAGGCGTGGTCGATGTCTGCCGAGTCGGATCTGCGGATGCCTGTCGTGGAGGGGGATCGGTCTGTGCAGACGAGGCTGATGAACGCCTACCTGGCTTGCTGTATCGGGCCGGCGTCGGTGACCCCGAGTGGGAGCTGCGTTCGCGCGAGTCGTCCATCTTCTCGACCGCCCCGAGTCATTGATGCGCCCAACGATGTTCGCGCGTGTGGTGTGGGGGTCGAACACCGGTCCTGAACTGGGGCGATTACACGTCCTCCGGGTCTGGGCAGCCTCACTGCCGGCGCTGGGAAACGCACATCCTCGGAGCGGTTCTCATCCGGAGAAATACGTGATCGCCCTTGGTCACGGTGTTTCGCTGAAGTCCTCGGGGGTGAAGTCGCGCAGCTGCCCGTTGACTACGTATCCACGGTGTTCGAGGGTCTGGAGCGCCTCGATGTACTCCTCCCGGCTGGTGTCCGGGTGGGTGCGTAGTCCGTCGACGGTCGCCGGGTACCCCGGCCCGTGGCTCATGAGGTCGATCAGGTCCAGAGTGCGACGGGATCTCCCATGAGGTCTTCACTCCACCGGTGTGGGATGTTGACGCCTCGGAGGTGGTCATGGGAGGCAGGGTGTTGTCGGTCATGGCTTCGACAGTAGGGCGCAGGAGGCTTCGGGGACAGGGGTCGACCCGACTGGCCAGTACAACGAACCGTCCCACTCGGCGGACTGCCTTCGCGTCGATATGCGGGCCTATGACGGACGGGCCTTGTGAACCAATGGCTCAACTCACGCTGATACGCAGGGCATAAGCGCACCGCCCCACGATGCCGCAGGTATTGTCACGACGTGACTGATCGTCGAAAGATCCTCTACGTCGACCTCGACAACACGCTGGTTCACTTCAAGTCCGGAATCGCTCGGCTCGGCGCTGCCGATTTCCAGGAATACCAGGACCGCTTTGACGAGGCACCCGGGATCTTCGCGCTGATGGATCCCATCGACGGTGCGATCGAAGCATTCACACTGCTGGCCGAGCACTTCGATGCGTACATACTCTCGACTGCTCCGTGGAAGAACTTATCAGCGTGGTCGGACAAGCTGCTGTGGGTGCAGAAGCATTTCGGCATCGAGCCCACGTCCGTCGCCTACAAGCGATTGATCCTGTCGCACCACAAGAACCTCAATCACGGAGACTTTCTGGTCGACGACCGCGACCACAATGGCGCGAAGGACTTCACGGGTGAACTGGTCAAATTCGGCAGCGCCGAGTTTCCCGACTGGAATGCGGTAACCGCCCATCTTCTGGCTGCAGTCAGGAACTAGCACCATCTCGCAGGCTGCGGACTGGGTCGAAACGATCAGAAAACCTGCAACGCTCACTAAGCAAGTCTTCCTCGGCACCGTCATTTCTCACGGGTTTGCCGCGTGCAGCAGGGTCATGGCATCGGAACGCGCGAGCCGCGGATTCCCGCAGCTCGGAGTAAGTCCTGGGCTCTGCCCCGGTTGTGTGAAATGACAAGTAGAGCTGTCGGCGGTTCGAAGGTTTTGAGAAGGCCGGAGTTCGGTCGAAAAGTCACCAATATGGGAACTCAGTGACATCTGTCGAAATTCAAGATTTTCTGATGGTTGGGCTGGAGGTCGTATGGCCGACGAACGAGGCAGTTTCAGTGCTCCGATCCGAGTAGGTCGCAGCTGTTTTCCCGCATACCGCCACAATTGTTGTGACTGGCGACACGCGAAGCTCGCCGGTTCGTCTACAGCTCCGGGCGTCGACGAAGCCTTCCTATCGGGGGAGAGACGATCAGCTTCACGCACGCGCGGGCACGTTTCGCCTACCGGGCGTCGACCCGTGAGAGCTCTTTCATATGCTTGGCGGTACGCACGCCGTAATCGGCGTCGGTCGCGTACGGTTCCACCGATCCGGACACCGACCGGCGAGTGACGTGCGTCTCGTCTGGGCTGCACCCAACAGCCTGTGACGTGTCAGACGAGCCGGAAAGGCAGAGGAGCGCAGTGAGCACCCCGGAATTGGCACAGTGGAACTCGCAAGAGGCTATTGCGGAAGCAATGATCCCGATCATCGGCGGTCTGCACCGCCGGCATTCGGTCACGATCTTGCTTCACAGCCGCTCCCTCGTGAACAAGTCGGTGATCGGCATTCTGCGGACGCACCGTTTCGCGCGTCAGATCCGCGGCGACGAGCTGTCCGTCGAGGCGACGTTCCCGTTCCTCGAGGCATTGACCGACCTCGACTTGCAGCCGTCGAAGATCGACCTCGGCCTGCTGGTGACGGCTTATCAGGCCGAGGGTGCCGGACGGTCCATCCCGGAGTTCGTCGCTGAGACCCTCTCGGACCTGGTCGGTGGTGCTCAGACGAGCCCCGCGAAGCCGCAGGACGTGGTCCTGTACGGCTTCGGTCGGATCGGTCGCCTCGTCGCCCGTCTTCTCATCGAGAAGGCCGGCTCGGGTAACGGCCTGAACCTGCGCGCCGTGGTGGTGCGGAAGGGCAGCGGTGACGACCTCACCAAGCGTGCGTCTCTGCTGCGTCGCGACTCCGTCCACGGGCAGTTCAACGGCACGATCAAGGTCGACGCCGAGAACAACGCCTGATCGCCAACGGCAACGTCATCAAGTTCATCTACAGCAACGATCCGGCGAGCGTCGACTACACCGAGTACGGCATCGACAACGCCATCCTGATCGACAACACCGGAATCTGGCGCGACCGTGACGGGCTGTCGAACCACCTTCGCCCCGGTATCGCCAAGGTGGTGCTCACCGCGCCGGGCAAGGGCGATCTTCCGAACATCGTGCACGGCGTCAACCACCGCGCCATCGACCCGGACGAGAAGATCGTGTCGTGCGCGTCCTGCACCACCAATGCCATCGTTCCGCCGCTGAAGACCATGGACGACAAGTTCGGTGTGGTGCGCGGCCACGTCGAGACGGTGCACTCGTTCACGAACGACCAGAACTTGCTGGACAACTACCACAAGGCCGACCGTCGCGGTCGTTCCGCGCCGTTCAACCTGGTGCTCACCGAGACCGGCGCGGCCTCGGCGGTCGCGAAGGCGCTTCCGGATCTGAAGGCGAAGATCACCGGCAACTCGATCCGCGTTCCTACGCCGGATGTGTCCGTCGCGATCCTTCACCTCCAGCTGACTCGTGAGACCACCAAGGAAGAGGTGCTCGAGCACCTGCACCAGGAGTCGCTCACCGGTGCGCTGCGCCGCAACCTCGACTACACCTCGGCCACCGACGCAGTGTCGAGCGACTTCATCGGTTCGCGCGCGGCGTGCATCATCGACGCCAATGCAGCGATCGTCGACGGCGATACCGCCATTCTTTACGTCTGGTACGACAACGAGTTCGGCTACTCGTGCCAGGTGGTGCGTACCGTCCAGTACCTGTCGGGTGTGGAATACCCCGTCTATCCCATCACGGAAGCCGGCCCCGTGGAGCATGTCGAGGAACCGGCCGCTGCACAGGCATAGCAGTCCTGCACGGATTGCAGTAACGACAGTTCTCCAGGGACTTGTCGACGAGGGAACCCATCCTTGCTCGAGGATGGGTTCCCTTTTGCGTTGGGCCGTTGGTGGCGTCGAGGAGGAGTAGCGGCCGTCGAAACTCGGGGGAGGTTGTGTGCGGTTCCGGTGAAGAACTCGCACAGAACCTCCCCTTATTTCGTCACTTTTTCGCCGTGCCGCTGCAACCAGACCTTCCCGGCCGGGATGTGGCCGATCGCATGGTGTTCGACGACGTTGACGGCGAGGCGACCCACCGGATACCACGGCGGACGCAGCGGGACCTTCAGTGCGAGGGCCCCGGACGGGCCGAGACGTGTTGTCGTGAGCGACAGTCCGCGTTCGCATCTGTACCTGCGACGCGACGCGTGGAAGCACGGATACCGGGTGTGGAGCGGGAGTTCTACCAGCGACCTGGCGCGCGTAGCTGTTCTCGTCGGCGGCGGGGGAGGACAAGCCATCATTCGGAGCCCTGCGCGCTCCCGTGAGTTCACCACGGTTCCGTCCCTCGCGCGATCCTCGTACTCTGACTCGTGGGGTCTCCTCGACGAAGGAGGCTGAAAATGAGTCAGCCGATCACAGACCCGACCTTCTATCGGACAGCGGCAGACGCGGCCGCCGCCCCACCGGAGCGATTGGCCTACGTGGTCGCGTTCGATCGTGCGGCGGACAAACCCGACGCCATGAGCGTGATCGACGTGGATCCCGACTCGGACACCTACGGCCGGGTGGTGGGCTGGACCGAGGTACCCGGCTGGGCAACGAACTGCATCATTTCGGTTGGAACGCCTGTAGCAGCGCGTTGAAGCACGAGGGCCACGATATGACGGGGTTGGCACGCAGATACCTCATCGTGCCGGGCATCCGCTCGTCGTCCCTGTACGTGCTCGACACCGAGCCCGACCCGCGTCAACCCACCGTGGCCAAAGTCGTGGAGGCTGCCGATCTCGCCGCCAAGGCGGGTTACTCCCGACCGCATACCTTGCACTGTGGGCCGGACGGGGTGTTCATGACCTGCCTGGGCGGTGCCGACGGATCGGACGGCCCGGGCGGGATCGCCCTGCTCGATCACGGCACGTTCGATGTGCTCCGGCAGTGGGAGACCGACCGGGGGCCGCAGTATTTCGCGTACGACGCCTGGTGGCATCTCAACCGGAACACGCTGATCAGCAGCGAGTGGGGCACACCGTCGATGATCGAGAACGGGTTGGTGCCCGAGCTGCTACTGGCGAACGAGTACGGCCATGCCATCCACTTCTGGGACCTCTCGACGGGTGCGCACCAGCAGCGAGTGGACCTCGGCGCCCAGTACCAGATGCCGCTCGAACTGCGCCCGTCGCACGACCCCGAGGCCACGTGGGGATTCGTCGGCGTAGTCGTCTCGACCGAGGACCTGTCCGCGTCGGTCTGGCGCTGGCACCGCGGTGACGACGGTTGGGCGGTGGACAAGGTGATCACCATCCGGCCGAACCGGCAGAGCCGGACCTGCTGCCACCGGCGCTGAAGCCGTTCGGTGCGGTGCCGCCGCTCGTCTCCGACATCGACCTGTCCGTCGACGACGCGTTCCTCTACGTCTCGTGCTGGGGCACCGGCGAGCTCAAGCAGTTCGACGTGCGCGACCCTGCCCATCCGAAGGAGACCGGATCTGTCCGACTCGGCGGGATCGTCGGCCGCCGCGCCCATCCGGCGGTACCGAGCGAGCCGCTGGCCGGTGGTCCGCAGATGGTCGAGATCAGCCGGGACGGCAAGCGGGTCTACGTCACCAACTCCCTGTACGGGGCCTGGGACGATCAGTTCTACCCGGACGGGTCGGCGCCTGGATGGCACTGATGCGCACCGACCTCGCGGCGGGATGGAGATCGACGACCGCTTCTTCCCACACGGCGACGACTTTCGGGGTCTGCGGGCGCACCAGGTTCGTCTCCAAGGTGGCGACGCGTCCTCGGACTCCTACTGCTATCGGTAACGACCGAGTCGGACCCGATTCCACCCGCGCGGCCGACTTCCGGCCCGACTCGGTCAGGGCTGGTAGTCGGGGTACTTCGTGTGCAACTGGAAGTATCCCGTCACGTTCTCCCGGAGCCAGTCCTTGCCGTCCTCGGGTGTGCGACCGTCGCAGATCGCGTCGCCTTCGATGCAGACTCGCTCGACACGAATCTCACCGAAGTCGTTCCGGCCGCCGCCGAGCGTCACGCCAGGAGCGACGGGACCCGGGAACAGGGTCTCGACGCCGCGGTCGTCGCGGGGATCGGAGTAGAGGATGCCCGAGATCCGTTCGGGGGGAACGGACCCGTCGGCTGCAATCTCGGCGAGAACGTCGCCGGCGATCGAAGCGCCCTGCGAGTAGCCGAGCACCAACAGGTCCGAATCCGGGCAGGTGCTGTGCCGGACGGTGATCGTCTGGCGGAGTCGCTGATGCCCGATCTGCTTCGACCTGTCGTATGCGATGGTGCCGTCGTCGTCGATGCCGTCGAAATCGTCGTGCGAGCCGGTCCCCGGCAGCGGCACGACCACTGCGGGGTAACGGATGTGTTCGACCACGGTGCCGGGAGCCTCGAACCGAGCGGAGATCTTCGCCAAGGGGGACTCCGGATCGATCGAGTCGAGGGTCTCGAAGCCACGGGTTCCATCGACGGCGAGGACGTACCGCTCAGGGCAGTTGCGGACCGGGTCGGCCGACGCGGAACCGACCGGACCCGCGACGTTCAGTCCTGCGGTGAGCAGACCTGCGGCGAGCAGACCGACGGTGCGTGTGCGTCTGCGATCGATCCGGGACATGCGCGATTCTCCTCGTGTGCCCCCGACAGACAACAGTTGACGCCGATAATAGCGATGTCTTATTTGTTCGGCCTGTTAGGGATGCGCGCTTTTCGGTGATCATGCTCACCTCGGTCGGAAACTCCGGTGAATTTCCCGTCAGTGCTCGGCGAGGGTGCGGGCGGCCAGCTCGGTGATGAAGCCGGCGATCTCCTCGGGGTTCTCTTCGGCCATGAAGTGGCCGCTGGTGGTGGACTGGTAGGTGAAATCGGGTGCCCAGGCCTGCCACAGCGCTGAGGCGTCGAAGCCCAGCTGAGAGCCCCAGTTCTGGGAGATGACCGCGACGGGCATAGTGAGCTGAGTGCCGCGTTCGCGGTCGGCGAGGTCCATGTCGAGGTCGATGCCGGCGGTAGCTCGGTAGTCGGCCACGATCGAGTCGACAGAGTCGATGGAGCTGGTGACGTAGTGGTCGCGCTCCTCGGGCGTGAAGGTCGTTCCGGTCGGGTCCCACGCGTCGAGGAACGAGCCGAAGAATTCCGGGGCGACTGCGGCGATCATCTTCTCGGGCATCCCTGCGGGCTGGGCCATGAGATAGAGGTGCCAGGCCACCTTCGCGTTCACGCCCTGGAGTACCGCCCAGGTGTCCATCGTGGGCAGGACATCGAGGATGCCGAGACAGTCGACGGCGTCGGGGTGGTCGAGTCCTGTACGGACGGCGACGAGCGCGCCGCGGTCGTGACCGACGAGCCCGAAGTGGTCGAATCCGATCTCACGGGCGAGGGCGACGACGTCGTTCGCCATCGTGCGCTTGGAATAGGTTTCGGGGTTGTCGGCAGGGGGCCGGTCGCTGGCGCCGTAGCCGCGCAGGTCGGGGACGATCACGGTGTGATCGTCGGCGAGTATGTGGGCGACGTGGCGCCACATGTAGTGGGTCTGCGGGAAACCGTGCAGCAGGACGACGGCCGGGCCCTCGCCGCCGATGGCGACATTGAGGTTCACGCCACCGTCCCCGTTGATCGTGCGGTAGGTGAAGTCCTCGATGGTGCAGCGGGTCATGGGGTCTCCGTAGTCGTGGTGGAGGTTTCGGGGTGGCCGGAGAAGATGCCGGCAGGCAGGTCCGTTCGGCCGGCGGACGCGGTGAGCGCCGGAATGACGACCGTGTCGACGAGGGCTTCGAGGTAGGTGTCGTCGACGGTGAGGCCGTTCGCTCGTCGCAGGAGCAGGACGGTGCCCACAACTTCCTCATATGCGAATGGTTGAGCGCCCGTGGGAAGTTCGCCTCGAGCAACGGCATCGTCGAGGACCGCCTGGGGGAGACGCGCGCCTGTCGGGCCGACGGTCTCCTCGATGGCGTCGCACAACTCCGGGTCTTCGAGTCCCGCATGGAGCAGCATGAAGGCGGCGTTGCTGTCGGTTGCGGACATGGTGCGGCTGAGGCGCTGCGCAAGGAGCAGCAGATCGTCGCGAAGTGTTTCGCCGCGCCGAAGTGGGACTGCCGAGGGATGCGCAGGGGCGTCCTTCACGGCTGCGAGCACCATGTCGCGCTTGGACTGCCAACGTCGATACAGCGTTGCCTTCGACGCCTGGCAACGTCGAGCGACCGCCTCGAACGTCACGCCTTCGTAGCCTTCCTCGGCCAGTAGCTCGAGAACGGTGGTGGTGATCCGACGCTCGAGTTCGGCGTCGCGTGGACGTCCGCGTTGCGCAGGCGGTTCATTCGGATACGGCACGTTCCGTATCTTAACTCAGGCAACTCATGTTCGACGAACCTCGAAGTCGATACCCACAACTTCCTGATTGCGGCCGACTGTGATGCACTATCTCGCTGTCGACATAACGGACAACGGCGAGGAGATCGGTATGGGGTCGAGGTATCACCATCTGGCGTTCGGCCCGCAGGCGGTGGCTCGTCAGGAAGCTGCAGGCAGCATCGTTGCCTATGGCGCCGACCTCGACGAACCCGATCAAGGACCTCAATTGTTGGGCGACCGCGAACTCGCTCTCGTACGCGAAAGCTCCAGTTCCACATGGCGACGGTGACCCCGAGCGGATGGCCCTATGTCCAGTACCGCAGTGGACCCGTCGGGTTCCTGCACCACCTCGGTGGGCAGACGATCGGGTTCGCGGATCACCGAGGCAACCAGCAGTTCGTCTCGGTCGGGAACATCGCGGCCACCGGGAAGGTCGCGCTGTTCCTCGCGGACTTTCCGCTGAAGAGGCGGTTGAAGGTCTTCGGTACCGCGCGGGTGGTCGATGCGGACGACGACCCGCAGCTTCTCGACCGACTGCGCGATCTCGGAGACGGTCGGAGAATCTCGGCGCGATGCGAACGAAGCATCGTCATCGAGGTCGAGGCCTTCGACTGGAACTGCTCACGGAGCCTGATCCCCCAGTACACCGACGAAGCGGTCCGCGCCCGGATCCGTCCCTACATCGACGAGATCAACGACCTCCGAGCCGAAGTGGATTCCCTCCGGGCCCGCTTGGAGGCGGTAGGAGAGAACTGACGGCCGCCGAGGGTCCGCGCAGGCTCAAGCCCGGCCGAGCCGTGCGACAACCAGATGCAGTGCCGCCGTGGTGGTCAGAGTCCTGACCCGTTCGCGGTCTCCGGGGAAACGGCGGGTGACCGTGTACGTCGGTCGTCCCTCGATCGCGACGCCGAAGCACACCGTGCCCACCGGCTTGGCGTCGGTTCCACCGTCGGGGCCGGCGATCCCGGTGGTGGAGACCGCGACGTCGACCTTCAGGCGACGTCGGGCACCCGCGGCCATGGCTGCGGCGACCTGCTCGCTCACCGCGCCGTGCTCCGCGATCATCTCGGCCGGTACGTCGATCAGATCGGACTTCGCGTCGTTGGAGTACGAGACCACGCCACCCATGACATAGGCCGACGACCCGGGACGGTCGGTGAGCCGCGCAGCGACGAGTCCGCCGGTGCACGACTCCGCAGTCGCGATCGTGCGGCCGTCGAGGGCGGCGATCAGCTGGTCGTCGATGGTGGAACCGTCGGTCGAGAATATCTGGCGGCCATGGTGTTCGGTGAGGACATCGAGAAGACGGTGATAGATGCCCGCGTTACCGGAGGCGACCCGCGTCACCATGTCGAGTTCGCCGTGGCGAAGGCAGGTCGTGATCTCGAGGCGATCGAGGCCGGTGATCTCTGCTTCGGCCCGGCGCAGCGTCTCGGCGAGTTGTGCCTCGTGCAATCCGTAGGCACGCACGGTGTGCTGCTGCAGGTCGTCGGCTCGCGACAACACGTTGGCGACCGCAGGGGAGGCGACCGCGCTCGGCCACATCGCCTGCAGCTCACCGGGCGGTCCGGGCAGGATGACGATGGTCGGTACCGGCCGATCGCCGGCGATCGCGGGGATGACCACGCCCGGCGCTGTACCGGTGGGCGGCAGGGCGGTGGCACCGGCGGGCACGTGCGCTGCTTGCGGATACCGATGCGCGTCGGCCGGCGTCGAGATCCGGGGTGTCCGGGCGGAAGCGGCGAATGACACCTGCGATGTGTTCTTCGAGTTCGGGATCGAGCAACAGTTCGCGATCGCAGAACTCCGCGACGGTGGGGACTGTGAGGTCATCGGCGGTGGGACCGAGGCCCCCGCTGGTGACGATGAGGTCGACGCCCTGCTCGGCGAGAAAGCGCAGCTGTGCGGTCAGGTCGGCGGGCCGGTCACCGCAGATCGTGATGTGAGCGACGTCGACGCCGAGTCTCAGGAGTTGGTCGGACAACCACGGTCCGTTCTGGTCGGCGATCCTCCCGGTCAGTACTTCGGTCCCGGTCACGATGATTCCTGCACGCACGCTCACGGTGCCGAGCCTAGTCGGCGACGATCATCGTGGGCGCCTCCCTGCTCTGTTGCGACGGTCTGCAAAGCGGGCGAGTTCACGAAGCATGCCGGGAGCCGGCGCGCCAAGGTCAGTACTGCCCGGTCCGAGACGGTCGGGCGTGGCGGCAGCGCAGGCTGTGCACGACGGGCCCTGGTCGTCGCCCTGAACACCTGCACCTGACCGGGCACACCTTTGAGTCGATGCCTGCCCAGGTCGGTGAAATCGAAATCTCCGCCGACCGCAAGTTCGCGCACCGCCTGTGAGCATCGCACCTCCCCAGGCCCGGAGGAGGCAGCGATCCGCGCTCCGATGTGGACCGTCATTCCGGTCAACCCGGGACCGGCGCGGGTCACCGACCCGACATGCACACCGGACCGCACAGTGAATCCGAGAGTCGATGTGGCTCGGATGATCCGGTGTGCGCACTGCAGCGCGGCCACGGGACCGTCGAACACACTGAGGGTCCCATCGCCCGCGATGCCCACGAGTGTGCCTCCGCCGGCCTCGACCTCCACACGCACGAGTCTGTCGTGGGCGCCCAGCAACCGTGCGAAGCGGCTGTCACCGACCTCCGCGAGCAGATCGGTGGAGCGGACGACATCGGTGAACAGAACCGCGCCCAGAAACCGATCCGCGTCGACCGGATGGTCCGAGCCGCTGACGAGTTCCTCCACGTGGTCGAGAACAGGGATCAGCACTTCACCCAGCGTTGCGCCGACCGGGATCGGCGGCAGCTCGTAGAAGCGGCCGTTCGGAATATCCGCGGCAACTCTGCGGCCGGCCTCTCGGGCGAACAGAGTGTCCGGCTGGTGCAGGACCTTCGTCGGGCATTGGATCGCCGGCAGAATCGAGGAGTAGTTCGCGCGGAGGGCCCACTCGAGATGTTTCTGGGCTGTTCTCGGTGTGGCGGAGCAACGTTCGAGCAGCGCCATGATCCGTCGGTTGTGTGGGACATCGAGGGTCGGGTGCGTCAGGGACGTGAGTTTCCCTTGACCCCAAAATGCGTACGCATCCCGATACGACTCGACGAACCGGTCTCGCTCGTCAGCAGTCCATCCTGGTGGCGGATCGCCGTCGGACAGCAGGGTGTCGGCCCAGGGTTCGGCGAGGATCAGTCCGGAAATTCGGTCGGGGTGCCGAGCGGCTACCAAGCGAGGGGCCCGCAGGTGCTGGCCGCGCCGACGAGCGTGGCTCGAGAGACCTCGGCGTCGTCGAGCACCGCGACTACGTCGTCGGCCTGCTCCTCGAGCGTGGGGACGTGCTCGACGGGATCGGACAGTCCGAATCCGCGGCGCTGGAAGAACAACGAACGCGCGAAGCGGGCGCAACGTTCGAAGTTGTAGTGGAAGTGTGGATCGGTCCACATCAGGTCCGGATGCATCATGTCTTCGAAGAACCACGCGATCGGATGTGGCCCCTCGCCCACGGCCTGATACGCCAGTGCGTTGCCGTCGCGCTGGATGTACCGCGTCACGGGCGGATCCATGGGAACAACGATAGGCGCCGGGTCGACAGCGCGACGAGTGTCGACACTGTCGAAACCGACCGGCTACGGAAACCGGCCTCTATCGTGAGGTTGGTGAGGAACGCATGGTCTTCACGGCGCGTCTCGCGGGAGACGGGTAGACGCCGGAGCAGGGGTGCGCTGCTCCATGTGGTCGCTGCAGCGCTGCTCCTGGGTGTCTTCGCATCCGGGTGCGCTTCGATACGCGGCGGGGTGGAAGGCGATTTCGGTCGGGCAGCGCAGCAGATCGGTTCGGCAGCGGTCTCGGCTCAGTTGAGCCTGCAGGTTTTCGCCGACGGTCGCAACACCACCGCCGCCACGGACACCGCACTGTCGGACATGCTCGAAGAGGTCGACCAGGCGGTCTCGGCAACCGCGGATCGAGAGGTGGACACCCCCGAGCAGGGCGACCTGCGCGCCGAGGTCCTGCAGGCGGCGAACACGGTTACCGGACAGATCATCCGGGGTCGAGACATCGTTGCGGGAGTCGGCGGGCAGCCCGAACTGACTACGGTCGCGGCCGAGCTCGGACGTGCGGGTACAGAGTTGCTCGCGCTCGGAGACCGTCTCGAGGCGGCCGGATGAAAAGACTTTTTGCCGTCGCTCTCGGCATCCTCACCGCGATCGGGGGATTCCTCGATATCGGTGATCTGGTCACCAATGCAGTGGTGGGTGCGCGTTTCGGGTTGTCGCTGGCCTGGGTGGTGCCGGTAGGGGTGCTGGGAATCTGTGTATTCGCGCAGATGTCCGGTCGCGTCGCAGCGGTCAGCGGCCGAGCCACTTTCGAGATCATTCGCGAACGCCTCGGGCCGCGCATGGCAGTGGCGAATCTGAGCGCGTCGTTTCTGATCAACCTGTTGACGTTGACCGCCGAGGTCGGTGGTATCGCGCTGGCGTTGCAATTGGCGAGCAGTGTGAACCCGAAGATGTGGATTCCGGTAGCCGCCCTGGCGGTGTGGCTGGTGATCTGGCGGGTGAAGTTCTCGGTGATGGAGAACGTCACGGGGGTGGTCGGACTGTGCCTGGTCATGTTCGCAGTGGCAGTGTTCCTTCTCGGTCCGGACTGGGGGCAGCTCGCGGACCAGGTGTTCACTCCGTCCCTGTCGGACGGCGAAAACCTGGCCGCATATTGGTACTACGCGATCGCGTTGTTCGGTGCGGCGATGACTCCGTACGAGGTGTTCTTCTTCTCTTCCGGCGCAGTGGAAGAGAAGTGGACGGTGCGAGATCTGGCGAAGTCCCGGCTCAACGTTCTGGTCGGATTTCCCCTCGGCGGCATCCTCTCGGTGGCGATCGCCGCACTGTCGGCGATCGTGCTGATGCCGGGTGGGGTAGAGGTGTCCAGCCTGTCGCAGGTGCTGATTCCGGTGGCCGAGGCGGGAGGGAAACTGGCGGTGGCGGTGATCATCCTCGGGATCGTGGCGGCCACGTTCGGCGCGGCGCTCGAAACCGCACTGTCCGGGGGCTACACCCTGGCGCAGTTCCTGGGGTGGTCGTGGGGCAAGTTCCGACGCCCGGTGGAGGCGGCACGCTTCCACCTGACCATGCTGGTGTTGTTGATCGTCGCCGTCGGTGTGCTGATGACGGGGGTGGACCCGATCCTGGTCACCGAGTACTCGGTGGTGTTCTCCGCGATCGCCCTGCCCTTGACGTATCTACCGGTTCTGATCATCTCCAACGACCCGCAGTACATGGGCGAACATGTCAACGGTCCGGTCGTCAACGCGATCGGTACCGTCTACCTGGTGATCATTGTCGCCGCCTCGGCAGCGGCGATACCGTTGATGATCGTCACCGGAGCAGGACAATGAGCAGATCAGAGCACCCAGCCGGCACCGACCGAGACGGTCGGCTGATCGATGCCCGCCTGCACCTGCTGGACCGGCAGATCCTCGACTGTGACGGCGTACCGGTGGCCACGGTCGATGACATCGAACTCAGCGGCATCGAATCCGACGGCGTCACCTCGTCAGCACCGCGTGTCGAGGCGATCCTCACCGGCTCAACCTTGATGACTCGGATCTTCGGGGGCCGTCTGCCCCGAAGCCGCTTGCATCGCATCAAGTGGGACGACGTTGCCGAGGTCGGTATCACTCTCCGGCTACGAGTGCGGTCCGAGGCCTTAAATGCGACGTGGCCCGAGCGATGGGTACGGGACCAGATCATCGGCCGCATTCCCGGGGGCAGCCATGCTCCTGACTGATCTGCTCGACCTGCCTGTCCACGAGCACAACGGCGACCACGTCGGGTGGGTGTGCGATATACGTTTCCGCATCCCTGCTCGTCCGCCTGAATCGGACCGTGGGGGAGTGCTGTCGCCGGAGGTCGTCGGCATTCTCCTCTCGCCTCGCCGGCGCGGCTCGTACCTCGGATTCGAACGCACCGATGTGCGTGCCCCGGTGTTGCTCGCTCGGTGGATCCGGTGGCGCCACCGCGGGACCTGCCTGGTTCCGTGGTCCGATGTCGATCGCGTCGAGGACGGGGCTGTCGTGCTGGACGCGCACTATCGTCGGGAATCGCCGCTGTTGAGCCGCTGACAGATCACGCCGCAGCCTCGACGATGCTGGGCGGAGTTACCATGCTCCGGCGGCGGCACGCCGCTGCTGCCGACGCCCGCCTTTTCCGTCGTGACGTCGCCTTGCCGGTATCCGCTGCGCACGTCGACGCAACGCCAGCTCGTGCTGCAAGCGCTCCGCAGAAAGCTTGCCCGGACCGTGAATGCTCGTGCCGTCCGGCCGTTCGATCGTGGTGGCCATCGCCGTATTTCTCCTCGAGAATCTCGAAATTCGTCAGCGCCCAGTAGTACTCCTCGATGAGTACTGGGGCAACGGAATTTTCGCCCTCACCGCCGAGGACGAACGAACACCGAGTCGACGGCCACTTCGATACGGGTTCCCGACATCATCACCACCCCTCGCCGTCGATAGCTCAGCGAGACTGTCTGCCGCAGAACGTCACCTACCTCTCATGAGACAACCATCCATCCGACCGGTGAACGGAATTCGGCCGAGCGCCTTTGCCTCGGATCTCAGGCCGCGGCCGGTGCTCGACATCCACACCGCACGGCACGCCCCTGCTCGTCGTCGGGAAGCCACCCGTACTCGTCGCAGTCGCCGCACTTCGGTTGGAGGACAAGGGGCGTCGGCAGCGACCGCCATAACGGCAACCATCCGTGCGCCAACCGCATCGGATTGCCCGGTCTGTGCACGGAATTCGCTGCCGCAACGAGAGCCGGCACACCATGCGTGGCGACGAGTGCTTCGATCGCCGCTGCCGCATCGGGTTTGAGGTAGACGAAGGTTGCGGTGAGTCCGGCCCGTCTGCAGGCTGCCGCAAGCTCGACCACCGCCGGACCGAGCGGTGCTTTCGTGACGCGCGGTGTGCGGTTGGTTTCCGTCCTTGGTGTATCGGTACTTGAAAGAGCGCCTGGGTCTCCGATGTCCGCGCTGCCGCGGGTCGGATTCTCAGGCGCCGGGTCGGTGACGGGACGTTCGTAGATGGTCTGGATGGTGATCCACTGGCCGAGCTCGTTCTGGATCTTCTCGCGTACCAGGTAGCCGAGGTCGGCGAGCTCGCGTAAGGCCGATCGGATGGCGTCGCGACCTTCTTTGGGCGACTGTGCCGCGATCGAGTCGGCGCGGGTGCGCCAGTCATCGGGCTTGGACAGCAACCAGACGAGCACGCCCCGCGCGCGGAAGGACAAACGCTCGTCGGTGATGACGGCATTGCTGAGGACGGTGAAGTTGGCGGCAAGGCGCGGTCCACGACGCACGCCGCCGGCCAGGGTATTCTGACCCACGTTCGACTCCCTATTAGTCGGACATCCGGCCCGTCGGGAGTTGCAGCTCCTGGCGGGCCTTATTCGATTGTGGCCGCGCGGATCGGCGGCGTGCTGGCATCGTGCCACCTTCTGTACAAGGCGCGCAAGGAATCAAGCGGGGGGTGCTCGAATTTCGGTGTTCTCGACCTCGCTGAGCGGGGTCCGGAACACCGAATTTTCACCGGCGCTAGGGGGAAGCTTCGAACCGCGCCTCGACGTCGGCGGTGAGGGTGACGCGGTCGGGTTCGAAGACCAGCTCGGGTTCGGCGGACTCGGGTGCGCTCATCGCATCCGAGCGCAGCATCGCGGTGCGCATCATCGGAGCGCCGCCCGCATGGACGGGTGAGGGCTGGGAGCCGAGCATGCCCGGATCGGCGATGGCCACCGCACGAACCGTGTCGAGACCCAATGACGTCGTGTACGCCTTCGCCTTGTCGAGGGCGTCGCGGACGGCGAGGTCGCGGACCTGGGCGAGTCGCTTCTTCCGGGCCTTGCGGGTGATCCACCACTGGAGATCGGCCACGGTGACCACCTCGAGTTCGGCGACCCGTTCGATGAACGCGCCCACAGCGTCGAACTGGTGGAAGGTGACGGTGATCGACGCCGAGGAGTTGTACACCCACGGTCGGTTCTTGCCTTCGCGGTTGAACGGGCGCCGCCGGCTGTGGCGTACCCGATCGAAAGTCCACCGCTTCACCGGGCTCGGGGTGCGCTTGCGCAGTTCGGTGACGAGATCGGTGATGGTGGCGACGGCTGCGGTCACCGGTTCGGCGGCCTGCTTGCGCGACGAGCCGTCGGCGTGCACCCGCAACACCACCGTGCACCGGTTGGGTGCGACGGTGCGCTCGGCGTGACCGGTGACGGTGATCGTGACGAGAGGCCGGGTCATGCGCACGAGTGTGCCAGCGCAAGCCGACCCCGTCGGGCAGACGCACGTGCCGTAGTCGGAACCGTCGAATCCGACCTTCCGGACCTCGCAATCGTGACACTCTGAAGTTGTCAGAAGTGAGAGGTGTGACTGGTGGGACGACTGGGTATCTGAGTTGAGTCGAACTAGCCAGTGTTCACGAAAGGACTGCACATGCTCGGACTCGGAATCCTCGGTTGGATCATCATCGGTGGTCTCGCCGGTTGGATCGGTAGCAAGATCATGGGCACCGACGCCCAGCAGGGCATTCTCCTCAACATCGTCGTCGGCGTCATCGGCGGCTTGATCGGTGGTTTCCTGCTGAAGGTCTTCGGCGTTGATGTCGAAGGCGGCGGACTGATCTTCAGTTTCCTGACCTGCCTCCTCGGCGCGGTCATCCTGCTGTTCCTCGTCAAGGCCGTCACCGGCCGGGGTGTGCGCCGCTAACCGCTCTGCATCAACGAGGTCCCGGATCCACACAGGATCCGGGACCTCGTTCGTGTCGGCGTCGGTTCGTCAGACGAGTTGATTGCGGAGCCAACGGGGGTCGGGATTGGTATGCGACACATCGCCGACGAACACCGTCGGCACCGTCTCGTTCCCGCCGTTGACTTCCCGGACCCGAGCGGCCGCAGCGGGATCCCGCCAGATGTTCACCCAGATCGCGCGACGCGCGCGGGTGCGCAGGGTAGCGCGCAACCGGATACAGAACGTGCACCCCGGGCGCAGTACACCACCGGAACGCCGCGGGCTGCGGCGTCGCGACGGGCGGTGGCGTCGTCGACGTGATGGGGGAGGAACAGGGGAGAGACGACCCAGGCGAGGGCGAGGAGCAGTACTGCCGTCACCACCGAGGTCACGTCGAATGCGCCGGTGAGCAGAACGACGGCCGCGACGGCCACCATCGCTGCGGAAAGGATCCAGGTTCGCCACACCCCTGTGAGCCTAGTTCCGTCGAGCCCTACCGAAACCTGCCGAGTGAGACGCACGGCGGAACCCGCCCGACCTGCCGGTCTGCAGCCGGTCGAGATGGCGCGATAGCGTATTCGGTCATGGTCGTCACCGAGAGTTCACCTCCTGTATCCCCGCGGTTGGTCCGCTCGATGTTCATCCCTGCCGTAGGGGTGGCGCTCGTGCTGACTCTTCTCGCGGCGGCGACGGTGCCGATGCGCGACCGCCTGTATCTGTCCGTAGCCCAGACCGTCGAGGGATCCTTCCTCGGACCGCTCGCAGGTCTCGTCGCCGACAAGGGGTTGCTCGTCCTTGTCGCCTTCACCGGTGTGCTCGCGGCATGGCTGTGGCGGAACGATCGCCGCGGCTTCGGCACCCTCGCCGTCGGCGGCACCGGTGTCGTGGGTGCCTACCTGTCGAGCGAACTCGTCAAGCTCGTGGTGACGGAACCGCGACCGTGCCGCGCACTCGGCATCGAGACGGTGCTGGAATGCCCCGAAGTGGGTGACTGGTCCTGGCCGTCGAACCACTCCGTCATCGCGGCGTCGTTCGCCACGGCGTGTGTCCTCGCGGCTCCGCGTCTGATCTGGCTGGTCGCTCCGCTCGCCGCAGTGCTCGCCTTCTCTCGGGTGACGGTGGGGGTGCACTACGTCCACGACGTGCTGTCGGGTATGGCGCTCGGCGTGTTGGTGGTTGCGCTGGTCGTCGTGGTGCTTCTGCCGTTCGCGTCGCGGCTTCCGATCCTGTCGCGCGAGGCACCGGCGGTCCCGCCCACCGAGTAGGCGCACCGAATACAGCACACCGAATCCGGCTGTCGGCAGAGCAATCTGCAGGCAGCCGGATTTTTGTTCGCAAGTTGGACGGGGCGGGCGTGGTTCGTTACCGAGGTCCCTCGGTCGCTGCAGTGGACCCGGTTTGCACGACCATCGGCTCTGCATCGGGCCGGCGGTCGTTCTCGACGATCCGGACGACGTATCGGTCCCCGACCCGTCGGCCGAGTCTTCGCCTCATTTCGACTCTGTTCTTGCTCAGTGGGAGTACGACGGCGTCGAGTACATCAGCCGAGTGAGTCTCGAGGGCCGCGGCCGCACGGGAGAGACAGTCCGCATGGGGGTCGACGAGACGGGCAACTACATGCCGGTTCCCCGCACCGGTACCGAGAATGCGGTCACGGCGCTCGGTGCGGCTCTGGTGATTCTCGTCCTCGGCACCGTGGCATGCTCGCTCACGCTGTTCGGCGTCCACGTCGTGATGAACCGGCAGAGACTGTCTCGGTGGGACCGTAAGTGACAGGAAGCAGGACGACTCCCGGGGTGGCCGATCGGGTGAACGTCGCGCAGCGCCCGTCGTGATGGTCATCGTTGTCGACCTCCGCGTTCGGGGTACTCGATGCGCATGAAGGATCGGGCCTGGGATCTCGCATACGCCGCCGGTTGGTGGGCGGTATGTGCGCTACCGGAGGAGCCGGCGAGGCGCTTGTTCGAGATGGCCGCGGATCGAGCGGCCCGAAACGGCGGACCGATCCAACTACGCCGCAACCTCGCTCGGGTGTTGTCCACCACTCCCGATCAGGTACCGGATGAACTCGTACGCGCGAGCCTGCGTTCGTACGCGCGATATTGGTGCGAAGCGTTCCGCTTGCCGTCGATGGATCCGGTACGGCTGGCCGAGACCATCGACTCCGCGGCCACCGGTCTCGAACATATCCATACGGCCGTCGCGCGTGGGCGCGGCGCAGTGTTGGCGCTTCCGCACAGCGGAAACTGGGACCTAGCGGGAGTGTGGATCGTACAGCGGATCGGCACACCGACCGTCGTCGCCGAGCGGCTGCAACCGGAATCGTTGTTCCGCCGCTTCGTCCGGTTCCGTGAAAACCTGGGTTTCGAGATCATCCCGCTCACCGGCGGCACTGTCCCACCGTTCGAACAGCTGGCCGTCCGGATCCGGGAGGGACGGTTCGTCGGACTCCTCGGTGAACGGGATCTGACGGGAACGGGCGTGCCGGTCACCTTCTTCGGCGAACCGGCCTGCATGCCGGCCGGCCCGGCCAAGCTCGCGATCGATACCGGCGCACCGCTGCTGCCGGTGCACTGCTGGTTCACTCCGGGCGGATGGGGATTCCACGTCGACGCACCGATCGATACCGCAGGCGGCGTCCACGCCACAACCCAGAGGCTGGCCGATCGGTTCGCGGCCGGTATCGCCGCGCATCCCGCCGACTGGCACATGCTGCAATCGGTGTGGACGGCCGACCGGCGGGACCACACACAGACACCCGGCAGGGAGTGACGACGCCGGTTCTCGCGGCTGGCCTCGTAGACCGTCAGAAGAAGTCGGCAGAGGTGATCTCGGCGC
The DNA here is from genome assembly GCA_001017865.1 of Rhodococcus sp. IITR03. The sequence continues at coordinate 2,604 of LATQ01000260.1, read as the reverse complement.
GGAAGAACTCGCCGTCCCCACCGGTACCCGTGTCCCAACTCGCGCGGATCCGCGAGGCGATCGTCATGCCGCCGAACCGGCGTTCGGCCTCGACCGCGACGATGAACGGATACCGGCCGAACTCATGATTGTCGGGGTTGCCCCATCGCAGCATCCGCACCCCGCACAATGCCCCGTCATCGGCGACATCCAGACGCACGGTCTCCTTGTGGCGGTCCACCGTCCAGGTCGCCGAGGCGACGAATTCGTCGCCTCGCCACCGTGCGAGTGGAAACGATGTGGGCACGAAAATGCTCTCTCCGGCCAGGCGACCGGCCGCACTGTCGCTGACATCCGGACCATCGGCAGACATCACCGGGATGATTCCCCCGATCCGCCAAAGCATCTCGCCACACCCGTCGGTGAAACGATCGTACCCCGACACGGGCATCGGGCCGATCCGAGTGGTCGCAGCCAGATGAACCCCGTCGCCGGAGCGAGGAGTTGGACGGCGGTGAACGGTCGCCAGGAGCCGAGTCTGATCTCCCCGGAAATCTCCAGCCGTGCAGCTGCGGCCATCGGCGTGCCCTCGGCAACGGCATGATCGATCCAACGCCGCGCAGCAGGTGGCAGGGATGCGGTCATTGCCGGCGCGAACCGCTTACCGGTGCCCTTGACCTCGGACAGAGCGCGCCAGTGTGCGCCGACATGATGAGCGGCGCACGGAACAGCTGGTGCACGGCCTATGCGCACGAATCCTCCACCGGTCGGCTCGGCCCTTGACGATGCTTCGCTCGGACTCGGTGCTTCACCGGTGGGGTGGGCCGATACTCGCTGATTCCAGCACATTATGCCCGGCCCCGTGTCCTTGCCGATGGAATAGTCGATCGTCGCGCTGTAGGAAATCTCGGTCGGTCGCGGGTGGCGTCGCGGGGTAGACGGTCGTCCGAGACGGAAGAGGTACACATGCGCGCCACGGGTTGAGGACGCCGATTGTGGGGATGGTGGCTTTCGTCGCCGGCGCGATAGTGGTAGCAGTCTCAACCGAACTAGGTTTCGCGGGCCGGGACGCGAACGGTTCGGCGTCTCGGCGTCGCATAGCACGAATCGACTGGTCGGCTGAGGGTGTTTTACACGGCCGTTTCATATATGTCGGGCCGGAGGCAACGAATCCGAGTCGAGAGTAGAGCGGTTGCGCATCTGCTGTGTGCAGCATCCAACCGTGTCGTCCATCGCGCAGGCACACGACCTGGCTTCGCGACTTGGGCGCCGATTCTCGGAAGTCACCGACCCGAGGGGTGTCGACTCGACGAATCCCGTTCCGTGTCACGCGAGGCACGGGCAATGAAGCAGGAATTCGACGTCTCCTCCATCGTGCTTGTCGATTTCCCGCGGCATTGCTCGATGTCGGCGGAACGGGGCTTTCACCCGCCGACCGCTGACGTTCGCGACTTTCCAGATTACGCCCGGGACGGCGGGTAATAAGGACGGCATGACGAAATTGAATGCCGCGAGTCCCATCTGGCATGCGTTGGTGTGGATAGCGGTCTACGTGCTGCTTGCCAACATCGGCGACTGGATCTCCGAACTCTTCGACGAGCCGAATCTGGCGACCGCGCCGCTGTTGGCTGTGCTGTCGGTCGTCCTGTTCGCATACGTGAGGCGGAACGGCTGGTTGCGCTACTACGGTCTTCGCGCCCCCACGAGAGACGATTTCGCGGGCACGGCATGGTACATACCGTTGGGTGTCATCGTGGTGCTGCAGTACGCCAAAGGCTTTCGCAGTGATCTCGACCCGACCGAGGTGCTGCTGATAGTTCTGTTGATGGTTAGCGTCGGATTCGTCGAGGAACTGATCTTCCGGGGCTTGCTGTTCCGGGCCGTGCTCACGAACGGCACTCTGACCCGGGCCGTGCTCATCTCGGGCATCACGTTCGGTATCGGGCACGTCGTGAATCTGGGGCGGGGATTCACGATCGCCGAGCAACTCGTTCAGATCGGTTTCGGGGTGGTCCTGGGGATCGTGCTGGCCTTGCTGTTCGCTGTGACCGGCACCATCGTTCCGCTCATCGTGTTCCATGCGCTGTTGAACATCAGTGGAAACGTGACGGCGCCCAGTTCCGACGCCGACCTGGTCCTGTTGGCTGTCACGGCTGTCCTCTGTGCTGGGTACATCGCGTATCTGGTGTCCGTGCTCCGGCGGCGAGGGGCTCGAATCGGGACCGAACCGGCACCGCGGCCGGGCCCGGTCGATCGGGACCACGGCCAGGTACGGTAACGACATTCGTCTCGAAGGGCAGGTGCTCACCCTGCAGAGCAGTGGCGGCTGCGTCGGGCCTTCGACGATCTCAATGACCCCGGCGCGAAAAGCGCCCGTTGCGGCGCACGATGTTCCTATCGTGGAGCGGTGACAGGAACCGAATCCGACAACCCCGCTACCGGTGATCTGCTCGATGTCTATCTACCGACCTACGATGTCGTGCTGACCGAACACCTGACGGTCGAAGCCGATGTGTCCGCCACCTACCGGGCCGCGCATGATCTGGATTTCCTGCGGGTCCGCACCCCATTGCTGACCGCGGCCTTCTTCGTCCGCGGACTGCCCGCCCGTCTCGCCCGCCGACC
>LATQ01000184.1 GCA_001017865.1 Rhodococcus sp. IITR03 | reverse complement strand
GCCTGGGCCTGGGTGGCCCGGCTGCTCGCAGGCGATCGCGAGTGCCGAGCAGGTGCTCACCGACGTGCTCACGGCGGCCGATCGTGGGGTGGCGCTGGCCGGGATCGCGCTCGAGGCGACCGTCACGGTCGTCACCGGTGCGGTCGAGATCGCTCGTCTCGTCGATTCGTTCGTCACCTTCGCCGAGCAGGCCGCACCCGCGACGTCGCTTCCGCAGGGTCAGCTCGCACTCCTCGCAGTGGCGATCGACCACCTCGTCACCGGGCTGGACGTGCTGACACGGGTGACCGGAACCCTCGCGGAGCTGACCGATCGGCGTCCGCACTCCTCCCACCCGAGCCCTCCACTCCCCCGATCGCTCCGGCGACCACCACGACCCCGACCCGGCCGGTGACGACCCCCGCACGCTGCACACCTTCGGTGGAGGGTTCTCCGCGGGCGTGGAGGTGCGGCTCCCGGACGGTAGCGTCAGCCGGGCGCCGAACGAGACCGCGGCGACAGCGGTGCGTCACGCCCTCGCCCAGCAGGCACCCCGTACGTGTGGGGCGGCACGAGCCCCGGCTCCGGGCTCGACTGCAGCGGGTGACGCAGTACGCCTACGCGCAGGCCGGCGTCGAACTGCCGCGGTTGGCCCAGGAACAGGACGTCGGCACGCGGGTCGATCCTGCGGCCGCCCTGCCCGGAGACCTCGTCGTGTGGGACGGGCACGTGGCGATGGTGGTGGGCAACGGCCTCATGGTCGAGGCAGGCGATCCCGTCTCCGTGTCGCCGATGCGCACCACCAACGGCGCAATGGCCTTCCACGGCGTCTACCGACCGACCGCCGGTTGATTCCGGAGAATTCCGCACCGGAGGGGAACCGGCCGGGCTCGCGCTGCGTCCAACCCGGTATGGACAGCACGACGACGGAACCGATCACGGCCACCGCCCACAACTCGGCCGGAACGATCTCGGTGCGGACGACGGACGGTGGACTGCCGGTGGACCTTCGCATCGACCCCGGTGAGTTGCGTTACGGAGCACGGCAACTGGCCGATCAGATCCTCGCCCTGAACCGGCAGGCCGCCCTCGAGCTGCGGTGGTCCGGGGCGAACGCCTCGCCGCCGAAGGTGTCCCCCGCGAGATCCTCGACCGGATGCGGCTGCGTCCCGCGCCGACCTGGCGGACGGACCGACCGATCGTCGTGGAGGTCTCGTCCGATGAGCGAACGGATGGTGGAGGCGATCGTCGACCGGGCCACATCCGGCTCGATGCGCTCGAACGCACGGTGGAGCAGCTCGGCGCGGTACGGGGCACCGCGAGCAGTCCCGACGGACGGGTGACCGCCCGCGTGGACGGTTCGGGAGCGCTCGAAGGACTCGAGCTGGCCGAGCCGATCGGCGGCACCGACCCCCGGGAACTGGCCGCGGTGATCCTCGCGACCGTTCACGAGGCCGCACGGCAGGCCGCTGCCGCGCGCGAGTCTCCGCGATCGACGAGCTCCGCGCGCCTCGCCGCGAGCGACGACGTCCGGTCACCGTCGGCGACCGTCCGGTGACGCGATGAAACCGATAGCGAGCGGCCCCCGGCTATATTCTCGGCGCGGACATGGCTAGGCTTCGCGCCATGGCTGGAGACATCGTCCCGATCGAGCTCGGTCTCACCGACGGCAACCTCGTGACGCTCTGGGCGCCGCGCTGGCGCGAAGGCGACGACGAGTGGGAGGCATTCCTCGGCCACGGCGACGATCTGTACGCCTTCCCGTCGGTCCCCGAGCTCGTCGCGTTCGTGCGTTCGGGTGCCGACAACGACCTCGTCGAGCACGAGGCGTGGCCGATCGTGTCCAAACTCGCGGCCTCGGAGTTCGAACCCGACGAGCCGCACACCTACGACCTCGTCGGCGTCCCCGAGCTCGTGGCCGACGACCCGGATCCCGTCTCGGTGTCCGAACTGCAGGACACCTTCGACATCGTGAGCATCCTCGGCGACGTCTGCGATCTCGATGTCGTGACGAAGTTCTTCGAACGCGAGGAGATCGACCTCCTGCTGCAGCACGGTGTCTCGGCCTTCCGCACGCGTGAGGGCCTCGACCTGTGGAATCGCGTCGGGACCGCGGTCGCGCAGGACTGGGACGGCGTGATCGACGCGCTCGACGCCGTGATCTCCACTCCCGATGTCGACGCCGCAGTGGTCGCCGAGATCGAATCCGAGCTCGTCGCTGTCGACGAGAACGAGGTCGAGGCGGACGACACGGTCGAGGACGTCGATGCCGACGACGAGTACGAGTTCATCGACGGCGATGACGAGGACGACGGCTACGAGTTCTGGGCCCGGGTCGGCATCGATCCCATCCGGATCATCACGACCGACGGCACCTGGTACTCGCTGCGGTGCTACGTGAACGACGACGCCGTCTTCCTCGGCCACGACGGCACGATCGACGTCTTCCCCTCCGAGCGCGCGCTGGCCCGCCACCTCGCCGACAACCACGACCACGACCTCGCGACGCTCGAGCCGTACACGGAGATCCAGCTCGCCGCCGTCGACGGATCGCTCGACGTGACGGTCACCGACGACAACGTCTACGTGCTCACCGGAATCGCCGACGACATCGCCGGAGGTGTCGCGGCCGTCGACCCCGACCAGCTCGAACTCGCGGTCGAGTTGTTCGTCGACGCAGCGAACTTCGCGGACGACGACTCGACGGAGGCCGCGCTCGCCGCGTCCACGGAGCTCGGCTGGTTCGTCAACCACGTGATCGAACCCGATTCGGGACGCACGGCACCCAAGCCGCCGTTCGACACCGAGTCCCTTGCTTGGCGCGAACTCGAGCGCGAGTTCGAGGCGCGACTGCGCAAGCACTGACGCGGGTCGCGTCGCGTCGGGTCGGCACTGACAGCAGCTCCACTCGGGCACTCCGGCGCGCGAAGTGGTCACAAGAGCGCGTTGTAGCGCGCTCCGATGACCATTTCCCGCTCCGCGCACCCATAGAGGTATCTGCGGGTCGCGGTCTCTACCCGACGAGGACGGCGTATCCAGGCTTGATGACGTCGTCGATCAGTTCCAGCCGCTGGTCGAACGGGAGGAAGGCCGACTTCATCGCGTTGATCGTGAACCTTTCGAGGTCGACCCAGCCGTAGTCGAAGGTCTCGACGAGCCGCACCATCTCCTGCGTCATCGTGGTGTCGCTCATCAACCGGTTGTCGGTGTTGACGGTGACACGGAAGCGCAGGCGGGCCAGCAGGTCGAAAGGATGCTCGGCGAGCGTGCGCACCGCGCCGGTCTGCACGTTCGACGACGGGCACAGTTCGAGCGGGATGCGCTTGTCGCGGATGTAGTTCGCGAGCCGGCCCAGAGTGGCGGTTCCGTCGTCGTGCACTTCGATGTCGTCGACGATGCGCACACCATGACCGAGCCTGTCGGTGCCGCAGAAGGCGACCGCTTCGTGGATGGACGGGAGACCGAACGCCTCACCGGCGTGGATCGTGAAGTGCGCGTTGGCCGCGCGGGTGTACTCGAAGGCGTCGAGATGACGGCTGGGCGGGTTGCCCGCCTCGGCGCCGGCGATGTCGAAACCCGCCACGCCGCGGTCCCGGAAGCGCACGGCGAGTTCGGCGATCTCCAACGAGCGTGCAGCGTGCCGCATCGCGGTGAGCAGACAGCGCACCCGGATGCGACGACCACCGGCGGCCACCTCGGATTCCCCGGCTCGGAAGCCTTCGAGGACGTGTTCGACGACCTCGTCCAGCGACAGCCCTTTCTCCAGGTGCTGCTCGGGTGCGAAGCGCACCTCGGCGTACACCACACCGTCGTCGGCGAGGTCGAGGACGCATTCGCGTGCGACGCGTTCGAGTCCTTCTGCCGTCTGCATCACGGCGACGGTGTGCTCGAACGTCCCGAGATAGCGCTCGAGCGACCCGCTGTCGGCGGATTCGCGGAACCACCGGGCGAGATCCTCTTCGCTGTCCGCGGGCAACGACCATCCGCACGCGTCCGCGAGTTCGAGGACCGTCCGGGGACGGAGGCCACCGTCCAGGTGGTCGTGGAGGACCACTTTGGGTGCGGTGCGAACGAGTTCGGGAGTCAGACGGCCGTTCATGATCGGGACGGTAGTCGGCGGCGGCCGGTTCCGCTCGGTCTCCGGCCGCCGGACCTCTACGCCCGGATCCGTTCGATCACGAGCGGCTGCCGAACGGGGGCCGTGTCGGAGATGCGGACACCGCCGCGGAGGGCGGCGAGCGCGTCGGGGATACGTCCCGGAGTGTCGGTGTGGAGCGTCGCGATCGGCTGTCCCGCGCGGACGCGATCGCGAAGACGTGCAGTTCGATACCGGCCCCGGGCTGGACGTCCTGACCCTGCCGTTCGCGGCCGGCTCCGAGTCGCCACGCGGCGATGCCGACCTCGTACGCGTCGAGTTCGGAGAGCACTCCGTCCGCGTCGGCGTGGAAGGTCTCGGTGTGGGTCGCGACCGGCAACGGCGCTGCGGGGTCGCCACCCTGGGCGGCGATCATCGCGTTCCACCGGTCCATCGCGGTGCCGTCCCCGCAGCCGGTTCGGCGGGATC
>LATQ01000106.1 GCA_001017865.1 Rhodococcus sp. IITR03 | reverse complement strand
ACGAGATCGCCCGCCGGCACCCGCGTCCCGCCCACGCGGCCGGAGCCCCGACGCTGGCCGACGGTCTGTTCCGCGCGTGCCCCGACGTCACCCGCTTCGAGATCGAAGGGCTCGCCTTCACCTGGAAGTACCTGCCGTCCTTCGCGATCCTCACACCCCCGCCGTCGCGATGGCCGTCCATCCGGTCCGGCGACCCGTCTGCGCCCACCCCGCCCGACACCCGGATCCTCGAACGCATCCGGGCACTGTTGTCGAAGGCCGAGTCCACCGACTTCCCCGACGAGGCCGAGGCGCTCACCGCGAAGGCGCAGGAACTCGTCTCGCGTCACGCCGTGGGTGCGGCGCTGCTGGCCGGGCCCGATTCCGGCACCGACCCGGTCGTCGGCCGGCGCATCCACCTCGACAGCCCGTACATCCGCGAGAAGGTCCTGCTCCTCACCGCCATCGGCGACGCGAACCGCGTGCGCACGGTGTGGTTCACCCGGGTGCAGATCGCGACGATCGTCGGCACCGCCACCGACCTGCAGCAGGCCGAGATGCTGTACACCTCCCTGCTCGTGCAGGCCGGACGGGCCGTGCAGGCGGCCGGAACGGCGGGCGGCGCGGATCGTCCGCGACCTCCTTCCGCCGCGCCTTCCTCACCGGCTACGCGCATCGGATCGTGCGAACGCCTCCGCGAGGCGGACGTCCGGGCCACCGCCCACGCCGCCGCCGACGCGCAGGTGCCCATCACGACGCTCGCGCCCATCCTCGCCAGGCGATCCGATGCCGTCGACACCGAGTTCCGCCGACTGTTCCCCGTCACCCGCGACTCGCGTAGTCGCGGGGTCGACGCCGACGGTTTCCACGCCGGTCGGGATGCGGCCGAGACCGCCTCACTGACGCCGGAATCCCGCCCGGTCGGCCGCTGACCGTGTCGATCACCGACAAGGTCGGCGGCAGGAGGCGGACATCACAGGAATGCGCACCGTCGCCGTGTCACATCCCGGCCGCGAGCGGTGTCCCATCGGTGACATCACTTCCGACAGCGAAGGGAACAGAGCGATGACGACGCAATTCCATGTGGTGGTCGTAGGGGCGGGATACGCCGGGGTGATGGCTGCGAACCGCGTGCTCGCCGAACATCCCGAGGTGGCGGTCACCGTAGTGAACCCGCGACCGGTCTTCGTCGAGCGGGTCCGGCTCCACCAGGTGGCGGCCGGATCCGGAACCGCCACACACGATCTGTCCGATCTCCTGCACCCGCGGGCGACGCTGCACGTCGGCTCGGCCGTTCGGATCGAACCGCACGCGGTGTCCCTCGCCGACGGAGCGGTCCTGCAGTGCGACGCGGTGGTCTACGCCGTCGGCAGCACGTCGGGATCCGGTGCGATTCCCGGTGCGGAGAAGGCGTTCTCCGTCGCCGACCTCGACTCCGCCACGGCTCTGCACGATGCTCTCCTCGAGGCGGACGATCACGCCTCCGTCGTCGTGATCGGCGGTGGGCTCACCGGCCTCGAGACCGTCACCGAACTCGCGCAGTCCCATCCACGGCACACCCTCGTCCTCGTCGGCGATCCGGGCGCGGCCCTTCCCGAGACCACGCAGCGCTACATCCGCCGCCGGCTCGACGAACTGGGCGTGGAGGTCCGGTCGGGAACGCGGGTCACCCGCATCGACGACGGCTCGGTCGCCCTCGACGACGGCTCCGAGATCTCCGCGACTCTCGTGGTCCGCACGGCCGGTTTCTCCGTGCCCGACCTGGCCCGACGCAGCGGCCTACCGGTCGATGACGACGGTCGTCTCCGGGTGCGCGACACCCTGCAGGCGGTCGACAGCACGCCGATCGTCGGCGTGGGTGACGCAGTGGTGGTGGACGGCAACGACCACCTGCGTATGAGCTGCCAGGCCGCCATGCCGCTCGGCACACACGGCGCCGACACGGTGTGGCGTCTGCTGCAGGGACGCGAGCCCGCACCGCTCTCGCTCGGGTTCGTCTCGACCTGCATCTCTCTGGGCCGCGATCGCGGCGTCGTGCAGTTGTCGGCACGCGACGACACTCCGTCGAGGTGGGCCGTGCGCGGACGGCTCGCAGCTCGGTGAAGGAAGCCGTCGTTCGTGGGACGATCCACACCATGCAACTCCAGGCGCGCGGACGTGCCCTGCCGACCCGACGCGGACCGCACACGACCGCACAGGAGAAGGCGCAGGTATGACCGCCGACGTCTTCACCGAGCATCGGGGACTGCTGTTCTCGATCGCCTACGAGATCACCGGCAGCGTCGCCGACAGCGAGGACGTCCTGCAGGAGAGCTACATCCGCTGGGCCCGTGCCGACACCGACACCGTCGACAACCCGCGGGCCTACGCGGCGCAGATCGTGACACGCCAGGCACTGAACTCGCTGCGGTCGGCGCAACGCCGACGGGAGGACTACGTCGGGCCGTGGCTGCCCGAGCCGATCCTCACCGCTCCCGACGCAGCCGACGAGGTGGAACTCGCCGAGTCGGTGTCGACCGCGATGCTGTTGGTGCTCGAGACCCTGACACCCGTCGAACGCGCAGTGTTCGTGATGCGCGAGGTGTTCGGTTTCGAGTACGGGCGCATCGCCGGGGCGGTCGACCGCACCGAGAGCGCCGTCCGGCAGATCGCGCACCGCGCCCGCGAGCACGTCCATGCCCGGCAGCGACGCTTCACTCCTGCAGGCGACGAGACCGACCGGGTGGTCGCGGCGTTCCTCACCGCGGCCACCACCGGCGATCTCGACGGACTGCTGTCGCTGCTGGCTCCCGACGTGCGGTACCTCGCCGACGGTGGCGGCAAGGTCAATGCAGCCCGGGTTCCGGTCCTCGGATCCGCGAAGGTCGCCCGCCTGTTCCTCGGACTGGTCCGGCATCCGCTGCCCGACATGACCATCGAACCGGCCGTGGTGAATTCGATGCCCGGCGTCCTCGTGTACTCGGCGGGCGTTCTCGACATGGTGTTGCATTTCGAGATCGACGGCGGTCTGGTCACCGGCGTCTACGTGGTCCGCAATCCCGACAAGCTCGCGCATCTCGGGGCTCGTCCCGACACCTCCGACCAGGCATGACAAGCTGACGCCATGCGGATGGAACGACTCGGCCGCGGCGGCACCGTCGATCGCGTTCTCGGTGCACTGGCAGAACGCGCCAGGATCCTCGCCATTCCCGGCCCGGCGGCACTGTCGGGCGAATGGTTCGGGGCGGCGGCCGTGCTCGTCCCGTCCGTGTCCGTCGAATCCGTCCCACCGGCGGAGGTCTTCTCCCTTCCGGCGGACGCTCCCGAACCCGGGGGTGACGATCGGCCGCTCATCGGGGGCGGACGCATCGGTTACCTCGCCTACCCGGATCGCATCCCGGACCGACCCGCACTGCCCCTCGCCGCGAGCGGGTGGACCGACACCGTCCTGCGTCTCGACGCCGACGGGTGCTGGTGGTACGAGACGCTCGGCACCGCACCCTGCCCCGACGATCTCGCCGCGGCGGTCCTCACCCCACCGTCGAACACCGATGCATCTCCGACCGCTGCACCACATGCCGGCTGGCACATCGACTGGACACCACCACCTCGCGACGAGCACCGCCGCGGCGTAGAACGCTGTCTCGACGCGATCCGCGCCGGCGAGGTGTACCAGGCGTGCGTGTGCACGCGGTTCACCGGCCGGTGGGACGGCGATCCGCTGGCGTTCTTCGCCGACGGGATCTCCCGGACTGCCCGCGCGCGCGCCTACCTGCAGGGATCGTGGGGTGCGGTCTCGTCGCTCTCGCCCGAACTGTTCGTCTCCCTCCGCGGCGACACGCTGCGGTCGAGTCCGATCAAAGGCACCCTCCCCCGCTCCGCCGACCCCGCCGGGCTACGGGCGTCGGTCAAGGATGTCGCCGAGAACGTGATGATCGTCGATCTCGTCCGCAACGATCTCGGCCGCATCGCCGAGACCGGTTCGGTGCGGGTCGAGGATCTGCTGACCGTGCGGCCCGCCCCCGGCGTGTGGCATCTGGTGTCCACCGTGGCGGCGGAGCGGCGACCGGGCGTGACGGTCACCGACGTGCTCGACGCGGCGTTCCCGCCCGCATCGGTCACCGGCTGCCCGAAGCTCCGCGCCCGGACGCTGCTCACCCGGTGGGAGGGTTCCGCGCGCGGTGTCTACTGCGGCACCGTCGGCATGTCGAGTCCGATCGCCGGCACCGAACTGAACGTCGCGATCCGCACCGTCGAGTTCGGCCACGACGACACCGGCAACGGCGTGTGCGCCCTCGGTGTGGGAGGCGGCATCACCATCGACTCCGATCCCGACGCCGAATGGCAGGAATGCCTCGACAAGGCCGCCAGCATCCTCGCGCTCGGCGACGCGCGGGCAGGCAGGCGCTCAGCACACCTCGTCGGTAAGGAGCCGGCAACTCGTAGCGGTCGAGTACCTCGTCGAGTCGCACCGAGGTGGAACGGCAGATGCGGGCCACGACGGCGTCGGCGTCGAGCCCCCACGTGCGGAGCAGACCGTCGCCGCCCGCCGGCCACGATGGTGCCGTCGGGCGCGAAGGTCACCTGCCATCGTCCCG
>LATQ01000384.1 GCA_001017865.1 Rhodococcus sp. IITR03 | reverse complement strand
CTGGTGGCTGTTGCGCTGGGCCGGGCACTCGAGGAGCGGCTGCTCGACGGCGGGACTGCAGGCGTGGATCGCCGGCGGGCACCCTCTCGCCGCAGGTCCGGGCGGCGAGAAGAAACCGGGCAACGTGACGTTGAGTCCCGGCCACATGCCCACGATCGGTCCCGACGAGGCCGCGGCCTTCGCGACCCACGGAGTCCTGCTCGATGCGCGGGCCCACGCGCGGTACTGCGGCGACGAGGAGCCGGTGGACCGCCGGGCGGGGCACATTCCCGGGGCGGTCAGCGCGCCGACCACCGAGAACCTCCGCCAGGACGGTTCGTTCCTGCCCGCGGATCAGATCGCGCACCGCTTCTCGAAGCTGGGTGTGAAGCGCACCGACGTCGCCGTGTACTGCGGATCGGGAATCAACGCCGCACACGAGATCGCCGCGCTGGAGATCGCGGGCATCGACGCCGCCCTGTATCCGGGCTCGTGGTCGCAATGGTCGGCGGATCCGAAGCGGGAGGTCGCCACCGGCAGTTGAGCGATCCGCCGGCCGATGCGCAGTTCTCGTCGACGATTCGCGAGATCGCCGACGAGAACTGCACGCCGGAGCCGGCCGCGAATGGGACACCCCGGAGTATCCCGGAGAAACGCCCGGTAAATTAACGCAAATGAAGCATTTCGCCCGAGGCCGTACGACGATCACCGTAGGTGCTGCAGTCCTGGCGACCCTGCTCGCCGCACCGACCGTATCGGCCGCGCCGGTGCCGGCCGATACGGCACCGTCCCACTGCGTATCCGCCACTCCCCAGGCCGAGATCGCCGCACTGACCGATCCCGCGGGAATCGACACCTTCGACGACGCCCGCACCCGGATCGCCGAGCTGCGCGACCTCCTCACCCGCAGCGACGACTACCGTGCACGTTCGTCCTCGCCTTCGACGAGATCCTCGAACTCACCGGCCCGACCCTCGACTCCGGGATCTACGACGATCCCGAATGGGCGTCCGCGCTCGCCGTCGAAGTGGTGCGTCTCTACCTGGCGAATCTGCACGAGTACGTGACCGGCGGGTCGCCGGCGCCGCACTGGGCGGACGCGCTCGCGCTCACCGAACAGTGCGACCGCAGCCCCGGTCGCGTGTTGCTCGGCGCGATCGTCGCCCACCTGGTGGTCGACTTCCCGGAAGCGCTCGTGACCATCGGATCGACGCCCGAGCACACCCGCGATTTCTACACCTTCGGTGAAGCGCTCGTCGATGCTGCACCCGTGATCGCCGAGGAGTTCGAGGCGGTCTACGGCGTCGACCTCGGCCCGTTCTTCACCGGCTGGTTCGTCGGCGACCTGGTGGGCGACACCGAGACCACCACGTTCATGTTCCAGTCGGCACGAACAGCCGCGTGGGTCAACAACTTCGGTCTGCAGAACCCCGCCACGCACGACATCACCCGCCTCGAGATGAACGTCGCGGTCGACGCTGCCGCCGTGGTGCTCGACGGTCTCGAGCAGGCCGGAATCGTCTGACGACGGGGTCGTCCTCGGTTCCCGCCGTTCAGGAACGGGAGTACTCCGACGCGCGGCGCACCTGCTCGCGCGTCGGAGCCACCCCCGTGTAGAGCTCGAACTGCAGCGCCGCCTGCAGCGCGATGACCTCGTCGCCCGTGATCGCCGGGATGTCGTGCTCGCGGGCGAACCGGACGAGCGGGGTGTCCGGCGGGACGGCCACGACGTCGAAGACCGTCGCCGCTGCGGCGACGAAGTCGTGGGGGAGCGGCAGGTCGCCCGATTCGGCGCCGCCCGCCATCCCGATCGGAGTGGCGTTGACGATCAGCCAGGGGTGACCTCGCTCGTGTCGGCGCGCCATTCGTAGCCGTACTTGCGCGCGAGCGGCCGTCCGGTGTCCTCGTTGCGCGCGACGATCGTTCCGTCGGTGAATCCGTTGTGGCGCAGCGCCGCCGTCACCGCCTTCGCCATGCCCCCGCTGCCCACCACCGTGACCGGTAGGGCGGAGTCGACGCCGTGCTCGACGAGCAGATCGCTCACCGCCTGATAGTCGGTGTTGTAGGCGTGCAGGACGCCGTCGTCGTTGACGATCGTGTTCACGGACTCGATGGCCCGCGCCGAATCGTGCAGCACGTCGACGAGCGGCAGCACGGCTTCCTTGAACGGCATGGACACCCCGGCTCCGCGGATGCCCAGGCCGCGTATCCCCGCCACGGCGTCCTCGATGTTCACGGGCGCGAACGCCTTGTAGACGAAGTCGAGACCGAGTTCCTCGTAGAGGTAGTTGTGGAACCGGGTGCCGATGTTGCTGGGGCGGCCGGACATCGAGATGCACAGCCGGGTGTCCTTGGAGATGCGCTCGAGCATTTCCTCACCGTAGACCGGATGCACTCGGAAACATCGATGTTCTTGTTTGAGCATGCTGTTCTCATGATTAAGAATGAGATACTGTCCGATACATGGGAGACGATCTGGGCGCAGGCGGACTGAGATTCGAACGGGAAGGCGCGATCGGCTGGTGCATCATCGATCGGCCCGCAGCACGCAACGCATTCACCCCGGCGATGTACTACGGGATCAAACGTGCGGTGCGACTGGTCAATTCCGATCCCGACCTCGCTGCCCTCGTCATCACCGGTGTCGACGACGTCTTCGCGCCCGGCGGTGACCTCGGCGGTCGCGCCGAACCCGGCGACGATCTGCCCGAGGGCCTCTCGGGAGTGGACGTCGTCCCGTTCCTGACCATCCGCGACAGTCGCGCCCCCGTCATCTCCGCCGTCAACGGCATCTGCCAGGCCGGGGGACTGCTGGTCGCGATGATGTCCGACATCGCGGTCGCCAGCGAACGCGCGACCTTCCGTGTCCCCGAACTCCTCCGGGCATCCCCGACGCGACCTTCGCCGCCGCGCTGCCCGCGCACGTCGGTCTCGCCGCCGCCCGCGACCTGCTGTTGTCGGCGCGGGTCTTCGACGCCCACGAGGCGCAGCGCCTGGGTGTCATCTCCCGCGTCGTCCCGCACGAACACCTGCGCGAGGCCGCACTCGAGGCCGCCCGGCAAGTTCTGCGCACCGCACCCATCGCGCGCGCCCAGGTCAAGCGCATGCTCAACGAGCGCTACGGACAGTTCGACTACCAGACGATGTTCGGGGCACTCGAGACCTCACCCGAACCCCGCGAAGGGATGCGGGCGTTCATGGAGAAGCGCGAACCCGACTGGATCCCGCGCAACCTCCCCGCCTGAGCGGTGTCACGGGCACGACTCCGTCGCGCCGGTGTCACTGGCACGACTCCGTCGCGCCGGTGTCACTGGCACGACTCCGTCGCGCCGATGTCACGGGCACGACTCCGCCGCGCCCACCAAGGCGCGGTGGTCGTCGACCGTGATCGGCAACGCATAGCGCACCGCGACGGTCAGGTACCGGCCGGCGAACCAGCAGCGGTAACCGGGAGCCGGTGGCAGCCACTGCGCCGGTGTGCCGTCGCGCTTGTCGAGGTTGGCCTGCCCGTCGACGGCGACGAGGTTGTAGGTGATGTCGTTCGCGAACCGGCGCGACGTTCGGCGGGCCATGCGGCGGCACCGAGATCCCAGGCCGCGGCGAGCGGATAGATGTGATCGATGTGCACGGCGTTCGCCTCGGCACGCCGGAACTCCACGCGCGCCCCGGTATACGGATCGTTCAGGACCCCACTCGTCACGACACAGTCGTCGCTACCGGCGCGGAAGGTGGGAGAGGCGAGGTCGCGCGCGAGGACGTTGTTGCGGGTGTCGCAACCGTCGTGCCCGCCGGCACCGGGGTGGTCGTCGGACCAGGCCGGACCGAACACGCATCGCTCGCCCGGGTCGCAGCCCCGCTGATAGCCGGGCACCTTCCGGCGCTCCTCGACCACCGTCACCTGCTCGAGCAGGACGTGCACCTCGGCTCGGGTGGGGCTGCCCGGTACCGTCCCGGACCCCGGCGCGGTGCGGTCCCACAACCAGGACACCGCCACCGCGACCACCACTGCCGCCACCCACCACGTCGCGTTCCCCCCACGCACGCGGCGATCCTGGCATGCCCTGCCGACAGGATCCTCGGGACAGAGCGATACGGAGCGGAGTGATTCAGGGGAATGTGACGACGATCTTCCCGCCGGCGTGCCCGGACTCGACGAGTTCCAGCGCAGCCCCGGCCTCGGCGAGCGGGAAGGTCCGCGCGATGCGCGGCATGAGGACACCACGCTCGACGAGCGCCACGACCTGCTCGAACACCTCCCGGGTCCGGCACCGCGTGATTCCCGAACCGCCCAGATTCTCCGCGCGTACAGGGTCGGCGACACTCACGACCCGTTCCGCGCCCGCGTCAGCGCGACCGCCCGCTCGAGTACGTCGCCACCGACGAGGTCGACGACCGCGGTCACCGCCCCGCACCGTTCCGCGGTGGCCGCGACTCGCGCGTCGAACCCGTCGCCGGACTCGATCCACAGTCCGCCGCACGATTCGACGAGATCCCGTTTCCCGCGCTCGCCACGCCGAGCACGGCGGCACCTGCGGCGTGCTCGAGCTGCGTCGTCGCCGACCGACTCCACCACCGGCACCCGGACGAGGACG
>LATQ01000152.1 GCA_001017865.1 Rhodococcus sp. IITR03 | reverse complement strand
CATCACCGTCCGCGCGCCAAGACCCACACCTCGTTCTCGGCCAACGCCGACGAGTTGATCGTGCTGCCCACCCGCGCGATGGCCCGGACGACGCGGACTACGCTGTGTCCTTCGCCATCCCCATCGACACCCCCGGGCTCGAGCTGTACGTCTCACCCTATGCGGCCGGCGAGCGCAACAGCTTCGAGTTCCCCCTCTCGACCCGGCACAAGCTGCTCGAGTCGTTGACCGTCTTCGACAATGTCCGCGTCCCCAAGGACCGCGTGTTCCTCAACCGCCGACCCGAACTGGCCGGACCTTTGGCGCTCGCATTCGTCGACTACCACCGCTTCACCGCCATCAACTACAAACTTCCCCTGCTCGACATCATCATCGGAGCAGCGACACTCATCGCCGAAGCCAACGGCATCAACAAAGCCGGACACGTCAAGAGCAAACTCACAGAACTGATCACCTGGAGCGAAACCGTACGCGGACTCGCCGAACTGTCGGCGATCCGCTCGCGTCCCGGTGAGCACGGCGTGCAACAACCCGACCCACTCACGGTGAACATGGCCAAATACCACTTCGCTCACGGCTTCCACAACGCCACCGCAATCCTGACCGACCTGTCCGGCGGACTGCTCGCCACCGGTCCCGGCGGTGAAGACTGGGACAACCCGCAGATCCGCGCCGTGCTCGAAAAGTATTACGCCGCGGCGGTACCGGCCGAGCAGCGTCTACAGCTGCTGCACTTCATCGCCGATCTGACCGCGCGTGACTACGGCGGCTACCAGTCCGTCCTCGCCACCCACGCAGAAGGCTCTCTCGAAGCAGAAAAGCTCCAGATCGCTCGGTCCTTCGACGCCACCCGAGCCGCCGATTACGTTCGCACACTGGCCGGCATCGCTCACCTCTGACAAGAACACCCCTACGCCAGACGTTCCCACACGTGACCTCGTGCATGCCTACGCGGAAACCCGAGGAATCGACGTGTCAGGCATGGATTGGTATGTGGCCTTCGCGGACTTCAAGATCGCAGTCATTCTCGAAGGCATCCACGCCCGCCGTCTCCAGAGACCCACCGAGGGCGACGATTTCGACGACATCGGCGAGATGGTCGGCCCGCTCCTCGAACGCGCTCTCGAGCGAGCGGCCCGATCGTCGGTTCCGGATCTCTCCGGCTGATCGATTCGGCCACGATCCACCGCGCCACCGGGCACTCCACTACGAAGGACTCCCATGACTTCTCACCTCAGCGCACTCGGACACACGCCGGTCGACCCGGCTGCCCTCGATCTTCGCCCCTCCGACAAGGCTCTGGAGCTTCGCGACAAGCTTGTCGACTTCATGCACAGCCACATATTCCCTGCCGAGCACGCATACGAGGAGTACCGCCGGCAGGCCGGGCCCAACGACCACACGGTGCCGCCCGTCGTCGAGGAACTCAAGAAGGAGGCACGCGCGCGCGGACTGTGGAACCTCTTTCTCCCCGCAGAATCCGGCATCGGCCAGCTCGACTACGCCTCACTCGCCGAGGTGACCGGATGGAGCCTGCATCTGGCCCCCGAAGCCACCAACGGCCAGGCACCCGACACCGGAACATGGAACTGCTCCATCTCTTCGGCACGGATGAACAGAAGAAGCAGTGGCTCGACCCGCTCCTCGACGGGAAGATCCGCTCGGCGTTCTCGATGACCGAGGTGAACGTCGCGAGTTCCGATGCCACCAACATCGAGACCCGCATCGAGCGCGACGGTGACCACTACGTCATCAACGGACGCAAGTGGTGGACCAGCGGTGCCGCCGACCCGCGGTGCACGATCCTGATCGTCATGGGCAAGACTGATCCCAGCGCCCCGCCGCACCGCCAGCAGTCCATGATCCTCGTCCCCGTCGACACCCCCGGGGTCACCGTGGTCCGCGACGTCCCGGTCTTCGGCCGTTACGACCAGCACGGACACTGCGAGGTCGTCTACGACGACGTCCGTGTCCCCGCCGAGAACCTGCTGGGAGAGGAAGGTGCCGGTTTCGCGGTCGCGCAGGCCCGTCTGGGCCCGGGACGCATCCATCACTGCATGCGCGCACTCGGCGCCTCCGAACGCGCGCTGGCGTTGATGACCACCCGCGCCCGCGCGCGCGTCGCCTTCGGCAAGCCGCTCGCCGAGCAAGGGGTGATCCAACAGCAGATCGCCGAATCCCGCATCGCGCTCGACCAGGCGCGTTTGCTGTGCCAGCTCGCCGCCAAGACGATCGACGAGCACGGCAACAAGGCGGCAGCACCATATGTGTCCGCAGCGAAGGTGGCGGTCCCCCGCGTCGCTCTCGAGGTCATCGATCGTGCCATCCAGGTGCACGGTGGTTCCGGGGTCAGCGACGATGTGCCGCTCGCTGCGATGTACGGCTGGCACCGAGCGATGCGGATTTTCGACGGCCCCGACGAAGTGCACGTCCGCACGATCGCCAAGACCGAGCTCCGCAAGCACTGGGAGTAGCTAACCTCGATAAACACGGACACCGACGTCGGCAAGCCACCCAGTAGCGCTTGTCTGCGCCATGGACCACGGATCCATTCTCTATCGCAGCGCTCTTCTCGCTGGCGGCACAATGCCCGCGGGGATACCGACGCATACGACTCTCACATCACGGCGAGGGATCAACGCTGTCGCTTGTCGACGCGACTTCATGAAGTCCTGGGCCCGCCGCTGGCGCAGCTCACGCGGTCAGGCCCACTACAAATCCCGGCGGGAATAGCATGAGGCACGGTCGCGTTGCACCGGCCGGATCGGGTGCGTTTTCGTGTCCCCCGGGCTCAACCCTTTGCCTTCACGGAGTTCCGTTCGGCTGGAGCCGTGCTGCGCCTTTCGCCGAGAGGCGACCGAATGCACCCGATCCTTCTTCTTCCGCTCTGTGCCAGCACGCTGCGGGGCGTGACCCCTTCCTACCTGCCTACCTTGCGCAACATCCGGTCGGCACCGAGAGCTCATATAACGCCTTGTCGATGCGGTCGTGGAGCCGTTCCGCTAAGCAAGCTCGGCGTGTCGGCCAAAACCAGATCAACCTTTATTCCGACAGTCCCGGCCGCGAACCCGGTCTATTGACTGATCGAGAAGGACGAGACGGGGCAGTGACGTGATGCCGTCGATCCCCTGACTGGATCGAACCAGCGTGAGGTGGGGATCCGTCGAGGTCTCAGGTTGACTGCCACCGAAGGGCGAGAGATGGGAAGTTAGAACCGTTCCATCGAACAGTCGCGGAGCTGATCTACCTGGTTGGCGCATGTTCCTCGCCCCTGGGCATCTTCAACCAATTTCAGGCCCTTCGCAATGCAAGGATTCGTTTATTGCGGCGATCCGAACAATCGGGCATACGCTCAACGAGGTCACGTCGTTCCAGTTCGTCGACCAAGGAGACGATCCGATTCGGATTCGTCCGAAACATCGGCACCTACCGCCGCCGGTTTGCGGCAGCGGTAGGTGCCGGTAGCTATCGATCAGGCGTGCGGCACTTTGTAGGGGGCCGATCCGCCTGCATCGATGACCTGGGCGGTGCCCGTCACATATCGAGTTTCATCGGAGGCCAGATGGAGCACCGCGTTGCTGACGTCGATGGGCTCGACCCACGGCACCTTCAGCCCGTTCATGTGAATGAAGCCGGCTTCGGCATCCTCCTGCGTGGCATTCTCGATGTGCGGAAAGAAGAGGTTGTAGATCGCCGGGTTGTTGAGCATAGGCGTGTTCACGGTAGTCGGGTGCACCGAGTTGACGCGGATGTTGTGCGGTGCGAGTTCGAGCGAGAGAGCGCGCATGAGACCGGTGACCCCATGCTTCGCGGCCGTGTAGTGAGCGAGATTGCCATACGCGACGAGTCCGGCCACGGAACTGGTGAGAATGATCGAGCCACCGCGGTCGCGGTCGATCATCGAGGGAATGGCCGCCTTAGCCGTCTTCCACACCCCGGTGAGGTTGATGTCGATGACATCCTGCCACTGCTGTTCGGTCAGTTCCCACGACGGCGCGAAACTGGTGATGCCGGCGTTGGCAACAACGATGTCGATGCCTCCGAATTCGTCGACGGCATCGGAAACAAGTGATTGCAATACAGCCAGATCGCGGGTATCGCCCTGGCGATAGATGATTCGCCGACCCATGTCCTCGACCAGCTTCGCAGTGCCGGCCAGCTCGTCCGGGGTCGCCATGTCGTATGGCGCAGTATCGATCGGTGCGCAGGCATCGATCGCAACGATGTCCGCACCCTCCTCTGCGAGCCTCAGGACATGCGAACGTCCCTGCCCGCGAGCGGCTCCCGTTACGAAGGCGACCTTGTTGTCTAGACGTCCCACAGAGATTCTCCTCGCTAGTCGATTGACCGAGAGTCGGTGTGACCTCGCCCACTTGCTCACGTTAAAGTGGCTCAATCCGTCCTCAATGTTGCGTTTCGAAACACCCGGGGGTGGCGCAGCGTGAACTGCTAGCGGACATGCCAACCTCCCTGTAGACGGACACGTTCGTCCCTGCTGACGGACAGCTGATCTCCCTGACGATGGACACAGGGGCCGGCGGTGTGTCGGTCCTGAACAAGACGCCCCTCCGGGGTTTTGCTCGAG
>LATQ01000176.1 GCA_001017865.1 Rhodococcus sp. IITR03 | reverse complement strand
ATCCGGTCTCGGCGAGCTCCTTCGCCGACGAATTGAGCGGATTGTCGGTGCCGTGGCAGGCGCCGAGCCCCCGACCCGGAACTGCTCGCGCTCAACGAGGACCTCGCGGTGTCGCTGGGACTGGGACGTGGGCGGCGTTGCGCAGCGCGACGGCGTCGCCGCCCTGGCCGGCGCGGAGGTACCGGCGGGCGCGAAGCCGGTCGCGATGGCCTATGCCGGACATCAGTTCGGCGGATACGCTCCGCTGCTCGGCGACGGTCGGGCGTTGTTGCTCGGTGAACTCGTCGACGCGGACGGTGGCCGCGTCGATCTGCATCTCAAGGGTTCGGGGCCCACTCCGTTCTCCCGGGGTGGGGACGGCTTCGCGGTCGTCGGGCCGATGCTGCGCGAGTATCTGGTGAGCGAGGCCATGCACGCGCTCGGCATTCCGACCACCCGTTCGTTGTCGGTGGTGGCGACCGGTCGGCCGGTCTACCGCGAGGGCGCCGAGCCCGGTGCGGTGCTGGCCCGTGTCGCGGCCAGTCATCTGCGGGTGGGGACCTTCGAGTTCGCTGCGCGGCAGGGTGAGGTCGTGCGCGCGCTGGCCGACCACGCGATCGCCCGGCACTATCCGGATCTGCTCGATCTACCGGAGACCGGTGAGAACAACCGCTACCTGGGCCTGTTCACCGCCGTGGTCGAGGCGCAGGCGTCGCTGGTGGCGCAGTGGATGCTCGTCGGTTTCGTGCACGGGGTGATGAACACCGACAACACCACCATCTCGGGGCAGACCATCGACTACGGTCCGTGCGCCTTCGTCGACGCCTTCGATCCGGCGGCGGTGTTCAGTTCCATCGACCACAGCGGACGCTATGCGTTCGGCAACCAGCCCGCCGTCCTGAAATGGAATCTGGCGCGCTTCGCCGAAACCTTGCTCAGACTCGTCGATTCGACCCCGGACGCGGCGATCGCCGCGGTCACCGCCGTTCTGGACAGCTTCGACACCCGTTACGAGCGGCACTACCGGTCCGGTCTGGCCGCCAAACTCGGTCTCCCGGAAGACTCTCTCGACCAGACGCTGGTCGACGATCTGCTCACGCTGCTGGAAGAGCACCGCGCCGACTGGACGGCGACCTTCCGTGCCCTCGCCGACGAACTGCGCGGCAATCCGGCACCCCTCGACGGACTCGTGCCGCGTGAGCGCTCGGCATCGTGCTCGAACGTTGGCACGCCGCAGCCGAGCGGGACGACCGGGCAGCGGGGGAGAGGGCGGGGGCGATGGACCGCGTCAACCCGCTGTACATCGCGCGCAACCATCAGGTCGACGCCGCGCTGAAGGCGGCGACCGGCGGCGACCTCGAGCCGTTCGCGAAACTGCTCGACGTCGTCACGCATCCCTTCGAGGCGCGTGCCGAGTGGACCGAATACGCCTCGCCCGCACCGCGTTCGTTCGCCGAGTCCTTCCGGACCTTCTGCGGCACCTGACCGTCCGATCCTGCGCACATCTCGTCGCGACACGCCGAACCGGCGCGACAAGATGTGCGCATTCGGCGTGCCCGACCGGCGTCCGCGCCGTCGGGTGCGATTGCTGCACCATTCTTACATAGATAACTACGTAATCCTATTGACACAACTGAGAAGCCAACTTACGCTCAGCCCACTCCAGTGTGAGGTGCATCACTCAGCCGGAACGTCCAACGCCCGTGTCAGGAAACGAGGGAGTGGCCCCGTGTCTCAGATGTTCGGTTCGACCCGCAGGGAATCCGTCAAGAGAATGCGTCTGGGGTTGCTCCTGGTGACCTCCGCGCTGGTGGTGGGAACGGCGTGCGGCAGCACGGACGACAGTGCGGACGCCGGTTCCGCCGAAGCGCCGAGCAGCGCGTTCCCGGACAACCCGGCGACCGGTACACCCGTGAGAATCGGGGTGATCAATCCCGAAGGCGGACCGGCGATCTCGATGCCCGACAACCGCCGCGCCGCCGAGGCCGCCGCCGAATACGCCAACGCCCATCTCGGCGGTATCGGGGGGCACCCGATCGAACTCGAGATCTGCGCCGCCAAGGAGGATCCCGCCTCCAACCAGGACTGCGCGAACCAGATGGTCGAGAAGGGGGTCGCGGCGGTCGTCGTGCCCTCTTCCGGCCACGGCGCCGCCATGGTCCCGATCATCACCGGCGCCGGAATCCCGTACATGACGCCGTCCGGCACCACCCCCGCGGAGCTGACCTCCCCGTCGGCCTACGCCCTCAACAGTGGTTTCCCGGGCTCGCTCGCCGCGATGGCGAACTACGCTGCGGAGCAGGGCTATCAGAAGGTCGCGGCCTTCGTCATCGACACCGGCGCGGTCATCGCCTCCACCCAGGCCCTCGGCGACAGCACCTTCGGCGCCGCCGGTGTGGAGCTGAAGATCGCCCCGGTGACACCCGGCACCCCCGACGCGACGCCGCAGGTCAGCGCCGGCCTGGCGGACGGCGTCGACGCGGTCGCGGTTGATCGGCGACGCGACGATGTGCACCTCCGTGCTCCGCTCGATGATGACGCTCGGCGCCGACCAGGCGAAGATGATCATCCAGCCGTGCCTCGACCCCTCTGTGATCGACGCCGTCGGCGACTCCCTCGACGGCGCCACGGCCTTCCTCGGGGCCGACATCGACTCCGACGAACCCGAAGCCGTGCTCTACCGCTCGGTCATGGAACGCTACGCACCCGACGCCGACATCAACGGCTTCACGTTCACCGGCTACCAGGCCATGCTCGGCCTGATCCGCGCGGCCGAGAACCTCGAGGGCGAGCCGACCGCCGCCGCGATCGACGGGGCGATCAAGACCGCCGTGGACGTGCCCATGCCCGCCGCAGACGGCATCACCTTCACCTGCGACGGCACCGCGATGCCCGGCATGCCTGCCGTGTGCGCAAACCAGGGCATCATCGCGACGGTCGAAGGTGGGAAGGCCACCGACCCGAAGGTCGGACAGTGACGAGCCGGGCCGGTTCACCGGAAACGAGTGACTGATGTCCGATCACTTCGTCTTCCTCGCACTCGGATTGGGCAACGGCGCCGTCTACGCGGCACTCGGGCTCGCGCTGGTCATGACCTTCCGGAGCTCCGGGGTCGTGAACTTCGCGACCGGCGCGATCGCCCTGTACGTGGCGTACACCTACGGTTCCTGCGTAAGGGCGAGTTGCTCAATCCGATTCCGGGGATGCCGACCACCGTCGACCTCGGCGGTCCGTGGGGATTCGTGCCGGCACTGGCACTGTCCCTGCTGATCGCCGCGGTCCTCGGCGTGGTGCTCTACGGCCTGGTGTTCCGGTTGGTGCGGAACGCCCCGCCGGTCGCCAAGGCGGTCGTGTCCATCGGCGTGATGCTGGTCGTGCAGGCGCTGCTCGCGCTGCGGGTCGGCACCACCCCCGTTTCGGTCAAGCCGATCCTGCCCAACGGTGCGCTCACCGTCGCCGGCATGCGGATCCCGCAGGACCGGTTGTGGTTCGCGGTCCTCATGATCGCGATGACGGTCGTACTCGTGTGCCTGTTCCGGTACACCCGGTTCGGACTCGCGACCCGCGCGGCCGCCGAATCCGAGAAGGGCGCACTCGTCACGGGTCTGTCTCCAGATCGGATCGCGCTCGGCAACTGGGCGCTGAGCACCGTGGTCGCCGGCATCGGCGGCATCCTCATCGCACCCATCGTCCCGCTCGTCCCGGTGTCCTACTCGCTGTTCGTGATTCCGGCACTCGCGGCGGCGTTGGTCGGGAACTTCACCGCGATGGGCGTGACCGTCGCAGCCGGGTTCGCGATCGGCATGCTGCAGTCCGAGATGACCCACCTGCAGGCGACCGTCGACTGGTTCCCTCGATCGGGGATGGCGGAACTCGTTCCGCTCGTGCTGATCCTGGCGTTCCTGGTGGTGCGCGGTAAGCCGTTGCCCACCCGCGGGGCGATCGTCAAGTCGTCGCTCGGTCGGGCACCGCGGCCGCGACGGATCCTGCTACCGACACTGGTCGGGGTGGTCGTCGCGGTCCTGGCCCTGACCCTGACCTCCGGAAGTTACCGGGCCGCAGTGATCGTCAGCCTCGTCCTCGCGATCATCGGCCTGTCGCAGGTCGTCGTGACCGGTTTCGCAGGCCAGATCTCACTGGCGCAGCTGCCCCTGGCCGGTGTCGGCGCGTTCACCCTCAGCCGCCTGACCACGGACTGGGGTATCCCGTTCCCGATCGCACCGATCATCGGGGCGCTGGCCGCGACGGTCATCGGCGTGGTCGTGGGACTGCCCGCGCTGCGGATCCGCGGATTGCCCGTCACCGTGGTCACTCTCGCGCTGGCGGTCTTCCTCGAGTTCGTGTGGTTCCGTAACACCGATCTCAACGGCGGGATGCAGGGCGCCCAGGTCGAACCACCGACGCTCTTCGGCATCGACTTGTCCATCGGGTCCGGTGCGGGTTATCCGCGGGTGGCCTTCGGATTCCTCTGCCTGGTGGTGCTCGTGATCGTCGCGGTGGCCGTGGCGAAGCTGCGGACCGGGAGGCTGGGGGCGGCGATGCTGGCGGTGCGCGCCGACGAGCGTGCCGCGGCGGCTCGGGCATCGACATGTCGAGCACCAAGCTGCTGGCCTTCGCCATCGGGG
>LATQ01000108.1 GCA_001017865.1 Rhodococcus sp. IITR03 | reverse complement strand
ACCGCCGAACACCCGTTCCGAAAGGGGACCCACATTGTGGGTCCCCTTTCGTGTTTTCGTATGCAGAAAATGTGCCGGCCCAACGGTTTTCGAGAACCGACACGAGCTGCTCCCCGGTCCGCAGACGAACCGAGGAGCAGCCGGAGAATCAGGGCGCGGTGCCTTCGGGCGCGCGACCGGCCGCGGCAGAGCACGCGTCAGACGCGGAGCCCAACCGTGCGACGGCCAACGCTTGAGACCCAGCCGGTCCGGCGTGACGCGAGTGTTGACGAACTTTCCCTCGAGCTCTTCGTCGGCCTCCCCGACGAACCGGTAGAGGATCGTGCCGCCGTTCTCCTCCGTGCGAGCGGCCGCTTCCCACCCGGTGGCGCGATAGACCGCCCGGACGATGTTGTCTGCGACGACGATGATCGGCAGACCGTCGATCCCACGCGCTGCGACCCGGCCGGCCACGGCTTGGACGCGAGTTCGCGCACCGCCGCCGGCGACGCTTCTTCGCCTCGTTGACCCGCAGCACGACGCACGGCGTCGGCAGTTCGGGAGCGGGCGAGGCCGAGTACTGACGAACGAGCTCGGCGATCGGGATGGCGGCGCGGTCGGCTTCCGACTCCTCGGTTGCGCCCGCCAGGTTGGTGAGTACGCATTCGCCGCGGTGCGGTTCGGTCAGTCCCAGCGCTGCGATGACCGCTTCGGCCGTCACTGCGGCGGTATGGTCGGCGTCGGTCTTCGGGTTCAGCGCGTCGGCGACGATGAAGTGCTCCACCGCGTAGCCGGACTCGTAGACGGTTCGGATGCGCCGCAGAGCCGCCTCGGTCTCGGGGGTGGCCAGCGGTGTCTTCTCGCCGGCCTCGGTCAGCTTCGAGGTCTCTCCGAGCGCCGTCCAGACGAGGGTGAAGATGCGATTTCCGCGTCCGGCGCCGACGTAGAAGATGCTCCGGTCGCGAGGATCGAGCAGGGCGTAGACGTAGGCGCCGAGCTGGTCGCAGATGTTCTTCGGAAGCAGTTTCGGGCTGGGGGCGCGGTCTTCGACATGGTTCACGAGGCACGCAGGACGGTCAGGCGCAGCGCCACGGGGACCTTCCCGGCGGACCCGCCGAACAGTTCGCGGTTGGCTGCATCCACGGAACCGAAGGTGCGTCCGATGTGACGACTGAGGGCGCCGAGCGCGTGGGTGAACTCCGCAAGTCTCTGGCGTGGATCGTCCGCAGTATCCGGCAACTCGTTGCTGGTCAGGAACATCTGGATCTCGGGAGATTCCAGCAGAGTTTGGGCAATGTTCGGAGGAACTGTCCACACTGTGCGCATAGAGCGACTCTAGGCCACACACAAGATTGGGGAGTCGCTCCGCGCAGGCGCCGCGCCGCCGAATCCGGAGGAAGAACCCGAGGAGAACCCGAGCCGGATAAGCTCGCGTGCCATGACAGCGGTGCGGACCCGTTCCCGTTCTCGGTTGTTGCGGGACACCGCGTCGTCCGCGCAGGTCGAAGCACTTCTCATCATCGCCGTCGCGACCATCCTCGTCACCCGTCTGTACCTGCACCTGACGGGCTATCCGCAGGTCGGCGGGTCGGTCCTGCATATCGCTCACGTGCTGTGGGGCGGTCTGCTCATGGTCGCCGCGTTGATGGTCTCGTTGACCTTCATCGGCCGGGCGCCGACCGCATCGCGGTGCTGCTCGGAGGAATCGGGTTCGGCCTGTTCCTCGACGAGGTCGGCAAGTTCGTCACGAAGACCAACGACTACTTCTACCGACCCTCGGTGGCGATCATGTACGTGGTGGTCGTGCTGCTGCTCGTCGTCAATCGAGCGGTGCACCTCCGTCGCGGGCCGTCGCCCGACGAGTATCTCGCCAACGCCGCGCTCACGGCGACGGACGGGCTCACCCACGGCCTGACCCCGACCGATCGCGACCAGGCGCGAGTGCAGCTCGAACGCGCACGTGAGGGTGGAGTCGACCCCGAGGTCGTCGAACAGATCGATCTCCTGCTCGCCCGGTGCCGGGAGGTACCGTCGCGCTTCTCGTGGGTGGCGCTCCGGCTGCCGGAGCGACTGCGGGGTGAACGCAGTGTCCGCGTCGCGGCAGCCTGCTCACCATTTTCTCCGTCGGCATTCTCCTCAATGCAGCCGCCACTTTGGAGGAGGATCTCGCCGCGCGGACGAGCAACGTGGTGACCGTGATCCAGCTCGTCGGCTCCGGCGTCACCGTCCTGCTGTGCGTGGTGGGATCGGTGGGCTTGTGGCGCCGGCGAAGGTGGGCGATCCGTGCACTCCGGACGGCCGCGTTGATCACCGTCTTCTTCGTCGACGTGCTGGAGTTCGCCGTCCAGGAGTTCGGGGCGCTGCTCAACGTCGCCGTGGGCGCCGCCGCGCTGTCGGTGTTCTCACACCACCTGCGGCAGATGTCCCGGCACGAGGCGCTGCCGGACACGGCGTGAGCAGATGAGCCCGCCGCAACCGTGTGGTGGACGAATCACGGCACCGCTGCCCACCGTGTGCGCTTCGTCGCATACCGTATAGACCGTGAGCACCCCAGCCTCTGACGCCACCGGTTCCGCGTCGACGTGGCCCGCGCTACTCACGTGGCGTGCGGCCGATGTGTCTCGGATGGAGTCGGTACGAGTACAGCTCTCCGGCCGCCGTATCAAGGCGTCCGGTCGCATCGTGGGTGCGGAGAGCACCGACCATCCGGCCTTCAGCGCGTCGTACGACCTGGTGACGGACGAGAACGGTGTCACCCGCCGATTGTCGGTGCGCACCACCCTCGCTTCGGGTGAGCGGCACATGTCCCTCACCCGGTCCGAAGAGGGCATCTGGATGTCCGACAACGGCATCGACCATCAGCGGTCCACCTTCGGTGGGGCACTCGACGTCGATGTGGTGTTCAGTCCGTTCTTCAACGCCCTGCCCATCCGCCGGCACGACCTGCAGGCCGGAGCCGACGACGTGGAGGTGCCCGTCGTCTACGTCAACCTCATCGATCTCAGCATCGAGGAGGCCACGGTCGTCTACAGCAGTGCGTCCGACGGCATCCACGTGCTGTCGCCGCGTTCTTCGTCGTCGGTGACCGTCGACGAGGACGGCTTCGTCCTCGAGTACCGAGGACTCGCCTCCCGCATCTAGGCTGTCCCGACGCCTCCACCGCCATGGCCACGGCGAACGCGGCCGATTCGGCAGGGTGGCTGCCGTGCCCGTGCGTGCCGCCGGTGAGGCCGACGATCTGGAGTCCGACCGGCGACGACCCACCGTCCGGGGCCGGCACCGAGACGGCCGGGACACCGAGGACGCTGAACGGGATGCACATCTGCAGCAGCGGTGCGCGCAGCTCGACGGGATCGCTCGTCAGCGGCGCCGAACGCACGCCGGTGGTGACGGTGATCAGCGCGTCGAGCTTGTCCACGGTGCGGAGGCGGTGCACGACGTCGTGACGCAGTCGCGCGACCGCCCGGGCCGCGTGGATGTACTCGTAGGCCGGCCGGTCGCGTTGCGCGGCGAGCAGAGCGGCCGTCGGAGGCTGGTAGCGGTCGGGATCGGCTTCGAACCAGGAGCGATGTGTCTCGTACGCTTCCGATCCGGTGACCACGGGATACAGCTCGAGCATCTCGTCGGTCTCGGGCAGTTCCACGTCGACGACGCGGCGCCAGATCCGTGAGGGTGCGGCACGCCGTCTCGACGGCCTCGTCGAAGACGGACGACAGATCCCAGATGCCACCCCGCAGGCGTCCGATGCGCAGTTCGGAGACCGGGGTGCGCAGGTGCGCGATGCCCGGCACGGCGCCCCACGCGAGCGAGGCGTCCAGGCATCGGCGGCGAGCAGACCGACATGGTCGAAGGTCGTCGACAGCGGGAACACGCCCTGCTCGGGAAGAGCACCGAAGCCCGGCTTGAATCCGACGATCCCGCACAGCGCCGCCGGGGTGCGGACGCTGCAGCCGGTGTCGGTTCCCAGCGCGACGGGCACGACGCCCCTCGCGACCAGCACTGCGGAGCCCGACGACGAACCACCGCTGATCAGATCCGGGTTGTGGGGGTGGGAGGCCGCTCCGGACGCATTGATCAACCCGGTGGGCCCGTAGGCGAACTCGTGGAGGTGGGTCTTCGCCACCACGATGGCTCCGGCTTCGCGGAGCTTCTCGATGACACGAGCGTCGCGCCGGGCCGGGGAAGCGTCGGCGAGGACCGCGCTGCCGCAGCGGGTGGGGAACCCGGCGACGTCGATGTTGTCCTTCACCGCGACCGCGACGCCGTGCAGGGGGCCGATCCAGTTCCCGGCGGCGATCTGCTCGTCGGCGAGGGCTGCGGCTTCGAGCGCTGCTTCGTCGTTGCGGGCGGCGACGGCGTTCTCCCAGGGGGTCCCGGCGAGGGCGTCGAGTTCGGCGAGAACCGAGCGGACGTGCTCGGTCGGGGTCGTCTTGCCGGTGGTCAGCGCCGAGGCGATGTCGCGGAGGTTCATCGCGTCCACACCCCACCGCGTCGTCCGGCCTCGCGGAATGCCTCGACCCAGCCGTCGTCGCCGGCTGAATGCCGACGATCGGTCGCGGCGGCGCTGTTCGTAGCGGGTCCGCGCCGCATGACCGGCGCGGGTGAGTTCGGAGGTGCTGCGGTCGGCCAGCTGCTCCCGGG
>LATQ01000289.1 GCA_001017865.1 Rhodococcus sp. IITR03 | reverse complement strand
CGCGCGCATCCTCACCGACCGCGGTCACTCGAACCCGCGCCTGCACCGCGACCACAGCATCATCTCCCCCACCCTGCGCAGTGCGCTGCTACGGCTGTGGAAGCTCTGACCTTCGGCGTCGGTACGGTGCGATTTCGCGCCAGCGAAGAATCCGGGATAGTGCTGATGTGAGACGAGTTCGGACGGCGCATCCAAGCTGAGTCTTGTCGTGAGCTGTACACTCGATCTCTTCGTCTGCGGACGGAGTACTCGGGAGCGACGACCGATGTCAGAACGCATCCAGGTGATTTCCCCCGCCCTGCCACCGCCGCACGGACAGCCTCGTCACCGAGCGGAGACGGACGCCGGAGATGTTCCCGGGCGACGTTTCGTCCCCCGGGTTCTGGGGGCCTGCACTCGTCTGTGCCGGAGGGTGTAATGACCGCATGGGTGCAGATGCTGGTGACCATGGCCGACGGGCCTCGCCGGCCGATCCACGGTGTAGTTGCCGCGTACCGCAACTCCGACGAGCCGTTTCATTACTACTACGGCACCTACGGTGAAGAACCCGTCTTTCTTCCCTTCCGGCGAGAGGGCCTACGTCTGTATCGGTGGGGACGCCGATCGAGAATCGAATCGCTCGATGGGGACGTGCTGTTCGTCAGCGACGGCACCACCGCCTGGGACTTCACCTCCGAGCCCGATCGTCCTCGCTGCACCGAACTGCGCCGGGTGCATTCGCCGGGTTCGGGCCGGTACCTCGTGATCACCCCACGGGTCGAGCATTGGGTCGGAGACCACCATGCCCGTCCGACCGGACCTGTGACCGACCTCGAGTTTCTCGGCCGCCGTTGCTGGTCCGTGGACCTGGCAGCGCGTGAGAGTGATCGTAGGCCCGAGCCCTCGATGCGTCTGGTGGTCGATGCCGAGACCGGCGCGGTGCTGGGACAGCATTCGGGTGACGGTATCGACGGCACCGCATTCACCGACCTGACCGTGGGAGAGCCGCTCGAACCTTCGGTGTTCACGTGGGACGGACCGGTCGTCTCGGACGATCAATCCCGCGCCCGCGCCGGACGCGGTGCGGGCGATCTCCACGGCGAAGCGACCATCGACGGTCGAGGTCGCCCGGGAGTCGATGTGCAGACCGGACTTTCGCACCGCGGCGATCTTCCGGTGCGTAGGTCGCGGGCGGCGACGCTGGCCGCCTTGCGCTTGTCGCGGTCGTAGACCTTGTAGGTCAGCCATGTCCCCGGCGCGGTTCGGGTCAGGGCATTGACCTTCGCCGCAGCGAACTCCTGCGGCGACGGGGTGCGCTCAGTGACAGGCTGGGCACCGAACACCTCGGCCAGCGTCTTGTGGTCGGGTTCGGCGGTCAGCTCATCGAGCAGATCCCGGTGCCGGCGGCCGTCGAGCTTGCCGAGCTGCCCGGCCTCAACAATGCCGTGGCCTGTCGCGGCGTCGACCGGTCCAGTCGAGTTCGTTGTCCCAGTAGAAGTCCTAGCCGAGCTGGCGGTGCAGCACGAACCGGCCCAGGTTCGGGACATAGGCGTAGATCCGGGCGGCCTGGGTGTCCTCGAAGGCGAGCCATTGAACCTGACCGAGGTAGCTGACGGTGTAGAGGCTCATCACGTGTCCCTTCCGCGATTCATCTTCCGTGGTGCGTAGTTCTTCGGGTGACCCGGGCAACCGCCGAGCTCGGACAGCTGCGTGAGCCCGGGTGGGGTGGGGACCCGCGCCCAGCGGGCGGTCATCTTCTCGATCAGCGCGGCCCGCTCGGTGGCGAGAACGCCGGTGTCGCGGGCGCGCTCATAGTCGACGTGAGTGTCGTCCGTGACCTGCTGCGAGGCGTCGGTGTGGAACTGGAACTCGGCGACCAGCCGTCCGGGTGGCGGGCGAGCATGTGCAGGCCCTTGTACTGGTTGCCGTCGAGATAGGACTGTTCGGCCTCGATCACCATCCAACCGCGATGGGAGAGCCCGGCGGCCATCGCCCGGGCGGTCGCGACCATGTGCTCGGGGGGTGAGATCGCGGTGTAGCGGACGACGTCGGTGATCTTCTCGACGATCCGTTCCGGCTCGGCGAACGGTGCGGCCTTGACGCGGTCGGCGAGCTTGCGGGCCAGCGAAGCTGGGCTTTTCATCCGGAACTCGAGTCCATGCATGCAGGCACCTCGGGAAGTACGGCGAGCACGTCAGCGGTCATCGCGGCCTCCTGCTGCTTCGCGGCAATCATCGTGTCAACGACCAGCGCAGCGACCTCGGCCGCTCGTCGCCCTGCTGCTCGCTCACCCCAGCGCCGACAGTGCCGTCGACGATGCCATCGCGACCTGGACCGCGCAGATCCCCGGCACCGACGCCGGACGCACCGACCGGGACCATGCAGCCGATGCTGGACGCGGTGCTGCGCGTCGCCACAGCGGTGCTGCTCGTGCTCAGCCGCACCTACAGGGCCGGTAATCATCCGAGCGGGGGCGAGACCCTCTGGTGCGCCCCCGCTCGCCGCACCCGGTGCAACCATGGCTTTCTGCGCTGACACAGCTCGGATCGATGCGCGAGGGCCGAACGGGCCGTTCTGCCGGTCCGGCCTGCTGTCGGATGTCTCGCCTCGAGGATGCGGCCGGCGGGAGTCGTACGATGTCGATCCACGAGACCGGCCTATGCCGCACCGAGCGGAAGTCGGTAGCGTCTACGGTGGCGAGCATCGAAACGTGAACTGCGATCGAAGCTCTCGCGACCGGCCGCGCCGGTCCGGGTCGTGCCCTGTGATCGAACCGGGGACGAGCGTCCCGGCGGCGACCAGCAGCTCGACGTCCCCCACGGCCGGCGGCGACGTATCGAAACCGACCCTTCTTTCCCGACCGCGGGGTGCCGCGCCCACCCACTGTGCGCCGGTGCGTGCTGCAGAGCGCCCTCATATGCCTCTCCCGTGCGTCACACCGAGTGGCATCCAACCGATGCCAAGCAGATCCGCCGTTCATCAGACATTCCTGTCCTGACCCGACACGGTGTGCGGGCACTGCTCGAGGAGTTGAGCGTTGAGGTCCGTCCCCGGCGCACAGAGGTCAGCGCGGTCCGGCGGTGGGTGTGTAGTCGGAAAACAGTCGGCGATGAATCGCGTCCGTCATGTTCGCTCCGGTGGCGGTCTGCTCCGTAGCGGGGCCGGGCCGGCGCCGAGCCTCGCGCAGGTCACGGCGACGGTCGGATGCATCGGTGCTGCGATAGTCCATGTGCCATCCCGCTTTCTGCTCGGTGAATGACGTGAGGGGCATCGGGGTCAGCACCATGATGCCATCCCCAGCACCACACCGTCGTCGACCACCAGGCCGCATCCACCGACCCCGGCACCGAACCGCGCCGCAGGAGAGCCGTCGCCGCGCGGGAGGCCGTGAGTTGTAGCTACGGCTGACCGCGCAGAGAACACCGGTCGATGCGAGGCGGCACTCGTCCTCCCACACCCATTGACCCCACGTATTAACGACGGTCACGTAGGTTTGTCGCGCGTAGCAGTCAGACACTCCCATACCCTCGTGCTGCTGCGCTACCTCGCCCACTGAGACCTCTCCACCCGCAACTCATAGGATCTCCACGGGACCGAACAGCGGCGACTTGATTCTTGCACCGAATGCAGATACCCTTTACGGCCAGGCGTCACAGGCATGACGCTACCTCCGATCACCCACGCTAGCCCTTTTCGAACATAGGGGTTGTGGGAACATCCAGCGGCTGGACCGTCGGCCAGTGGAGGCCCCTCAGGCCGACGTCGCCGAGGAGTTTGTGCCCAGTTCTAGAAGAATCAGGTGGAACATTGCCCACTATCCCTCAGGACTACTGCAGACACGACTCTCAGCAACCCCTTCGTCGACTCTTGGCGGAAGCTCGGCGTCTGCTGAAGTCCGACTCGGTGAACGAATTCCAGATCCTGCGTTGCAGAGTGCTTCTACTGGAAGCTACGGAGTTGGTGGAGGCTGCTTCGTTGCCTAGCCGACGGGACGAACTGTCAAACTGCCTCACGCCTCGGGAGCGGGAGGTCGCAGTAGCACTCAGCACCGGGCAGTCGAACAATGCGATTGCCGAGCGCTTGTTCATCTCTGTCAACACCGTCCGGTTTCATGTGGGAAACATCCTGCACAAACTGGGCGCCAAGAACCGAAGCGAAGCCGCGGCCATTGTCGGCCGGTGGGGGACTTCTTCGCTGCACGACCTATCGGGTATACCTCACGCGCCTCACCAGAAAGCTACCGCCTTAACAGGATACGAAGGTGATTGCTGACATCCCATTTCATGCACTCCCCCGATTACCGGTGCGGAACTTGTCAAGGTGATGAGTCCAGCGGGAGTTACGCGGCAGCCTGATCTACGTCGGGCCCGCCCGTCTCGATGTCGACGGTGGGTTTGTTGATCCAGACGTCGGTGGCAGATCTTCGGGGTACTGCCCGTCCCGAATCGTTCGGGATGCTATGCACGGGCGTGAACGAGCACCGCCACATCGGGCCGTACTTGAGGGTCTTGAACAGCAATTCCAAGTGGTGAAGGCCACAGCATGCCGCTGATCAGTGAGTATCTGAGATAGTCCAAGATCATCGCTGCGTGACATCACGCCTCTGGCGACCCTTCTATCGCCCCTGCACGGTATCGTCATCGATGCCGTTCATCGGACCGACTCCGCGATCCGGATCATCGCGACAAGGGGCATTGCCCGAAGTGCGGCACCGCCTCGAGTCGAGTGCACTCACGGTACCGACACCATCCCTCCGACGCGGCCTTCGGCACCCATCCCGTCATTCTCGATCTTGAGATCCGCATATTCTTCTGCGACGACAATTCCTGCAGTGCGGCAACGTTTGCAGAGCAGATCGACACCATCAAGCGTGACACCGGGAAAAGGGACTGATGCACGGATAGGTGACATCTTGACCTGCCCCATGGTTAGGTTTCCAAATCCAGTGATGAGTCGAAGGCCTTCCTGGAAGGCTCCGACCATGCCTCGTCCCTATCCTCCGAGTTCCGCGCCCGCGCTGTTGCGTTGGTTCGATCCGGTAAATAGGTCAAACAGACCGCTTACGAACTGGGCATCAGTGTGGGATGCCTGCACACATGGCTCAAGCAGGACCGCATCGATCGTGGGGAGATCCCCGGCAATACCACCGCCGAGTCTGCAGAACTGCGCGCTGCCCGCAAGCGAATCCGGGAGCTCGAAACCGAATTGACGATCATCCGACAGGCGTCGAAGTCCCTGGGAGAGGACAAGCCTCACCCAAAAGGGTCCACCCGGTGATCGACCGCCTGGCCGACGCCGGGACCCCTATCGACGTATGTTGCAGAGCGCTCGGAGTCTCCCGGCAGGGCTACTACCGATACAAGCGGCGACCGACGTCGGCGACCGAGCTGCGCCGGCAGTGGCTCACCGGATTGATCCGGGAGATCCATGTCGCCTCTCGTGGCACCTACGGCTACCGCCGCATCCACGCCGAACTGACCATGGCAATGGGCGTCTCGTGCAGTTCCCGGTTGATCTTGGTGCTGATGACGAGGGCCGGAATCTACGGCCTACCAGGCCCGACACGCATCAAGCGACTACGCGGGATCGTCACCGCCGGTGACCTGGTCAACCGCAAGTTCCATCGACTGCGACCGAACGAGTTGTGGGTCACCGACATCAAGACCGGAGGGCGTCGTAGTCTTACACAGGTTGGCATCCAACAACCTACTTGAGAGTAAGATACATTGTTATAACAAATATCAGTGTTATGCTGTGTTCGCCGCCACGCCCGACCACGCTAGGTGCGCGACCGTTTGACTTCGCCCAGCAGTGGCGACGACCACCGTTGACAAACGTCGCACAGGGTGTGGAGCAAATCCTCGAGCCGACGTGCAGTAGTCGGCGAACACCTCAAAGGAGTACCTCATATGAATAGCGTCGCAGGAAAGGTCGCGCTGGTCACCGGCGCAGCGCGTGGCCAAGGCCGCAGTCATGCCATCGAACTGGCTCGGGCAGGCGCCGACATCTTGGCATTGGACGTCGGACACGACCTTCCCGAACTGGGGCTCGGATATCCGATGGGGTCTGCCAAGGAGCTTGCGGAGACGGCACGCCAGGTCGAAGAACTCGACAGGCGCGTGCTGACGGCCGAGGTTGACGTTCGGGATTATGCAGCACTTGCCGAGTTTGTCGACCGCGGGGTGACCGAGTTCGGACGTCTTGACATCGTAGCGGCGAACGCGGGTATCGCCGCGAATGCTACTCCGGCACATGAACTCACCGAAGAGCAGTGGGAGCAAATGTTGGCCATCAACCTGACCGGGGTATGGAAGACGTGCAAAGCGGCTGTTCCTCATGTCATTGCAGCGGGAAATGGTGGATCGATCATTCTCACCAGTTCTGTCCTAGCTCTGCGCGTAGCTCAGGGCGTCGCTGCATACAGTGCTGCCAAACACGGCGTGGTCGGTTTGATGAAGACGCTCGCAGCGGAGCTGGCTCAATACTCCATACGTGTGAACAGTGTCCTCCCGACTCAGGTCGATACTCCGATGATCATGAACGACGAAACCTTTAAACTCTTCCGGCCTGATTTGGAGAACCCGACACGAGACGACTTCATGGTCGCCTCGCAGTCCACCCACGCGCTACCTGTACCTGTGGCGGATTCGCTGGACATCAGCAAGGCTCTGCTGTTTCTTGCCTCAGATGACGCCCGATTGATCACCGGCGTACCACTGCCTGTGGACGCCGGCTCTCTCGTCGTCTAAACGAACGCCTCAGCGACCGATAATTCGACGAGACCTGTGCCCACCGACCGTGAACGGTCGATGGGCACATAGATCGGAGTTAGGACATTACTAGCAGGTAGGAATCATGCCTCCTGCCTGCACATTCACAACGTCGCGGAGGCGGTTAGAACACTAACGCCGCCAGTTCGGGCGGTGGAATTCGCTTCCTGCCCCAAATCTTGATGCTGGTCGTAACGACCTGGACGGCGGAGAGCCAGTAGTTGTCAACATGCCCTGGGCCTCGGATCTCGTCGAAGATGCGGGATTGGAGTTCAACGTCGGCACTCTGGTTGCCGAGATCCTTAACAATTCGACGTTTCATTCCCGTTGATGCAGTGACTCTTTCGCCAATAAACAGGTTGTTGGTGCGGTCACAGGCAGTCGTTCCGCGCAGCGAAGCGCCGATCCGCAGGAATCAACAACGGTCCACCCCCGCGCACCCGCTGTCCGCTTCTTCCCATGACACGGCCCCAAAGAAAGAAAGTGATCATGTCTGAGTTCCCTCATCGGCCACGGCCGGTCATCGCCCCCAAACTGCACCACGCAACCTTCCTCACCCTCAAGCTGCACGAGATGGTCGCTTGGTATGAAACCGTGTGCGGACTGACTCCCGTCCATTACGCCGAGACCGCTGCGTGGCTGACGAACGACGAGGCCAACCATCGGATCGCACTTATCGCGCACCCGGCGATTAAGAAGCCGGTGGACAAGCGTACCAGCGCCGGCCTGCATCACACCGCATTCGAGTACGAGTCCTTCGACCAGTGGCTCGACAACTACAGCCGCCTCAAGGATGCAGGCATCGAGCCGTTTATGTGTCTCGATCACGGCCTGACGATGTCGATGTACTACGCCGACCCAGAGGGCAACGGTGTAGAAATCCAGGTCGATGCATTCAATAGCTGGGCGGAATCGAAGGAGTGGACTTGGGCATCGCGGGAGTTCGCCGAAAACCCGATCGGCGAGTGGTTTGCCCCGGACAAGCTGGTTGAGGCGCGCGAGAGCGGTCTAGGCAAGGATGACATTCACCAGGGGTGTCGCGAGGGCAAGTACCGTCCGGAGTCTCCGCGCGACGACATCCTGCTCCCCGAGGTCTACTGACGCAGAACACTGTTGAAGATGACAGCGGTGCTGTCTGCTTCGGCAGACCGCACCGCTGTCATCTTCTTCGCGTAACGCAGTCCGACGCACCGCGCCGAGCGCAGCAATTACGGCGCAATGGGGTCGAGCGCCTGCAATGCGATCTGTTCATTGTCGTCGAGATGTTTACGGGTCGCCGTGGCAACCGTGCGGGCTTTCCGCGTCAATGTCGCTGTGAGAAGTTCGTGATGAGTGTGCCAGCGACGCTGCGGTTCTCCCGGGTCGCATCCCGACCGACGAATGCCAGACGCACGTATCGCTCGGCGGCGTGCCAGAGCCCTTCGAGGATGCGCAGATCCCACTCGGTCGCTGCCGGGGCCAGAAGGCGGTGATGGAATGCGTGATGCGCTTCGTAGATGTCGTCGGTGTCCAAATCCTCGTCAGCGAACATGGCAAGATACTTTTCGAGCTGTGTGATGTCGCGGTCTGTCAGCAACTTGCTGGCCTGCCCTGCGATCTCAGGTTCGATCTGCCGACGCAGACGATAGATGCCGTGCACGTCAGCATGGGTCAACGGCGCGACCATGGCGGACTTACCTGGCTGATCACCACCAAGCCCTGCGCTTCGAGCTCTCGCAATGCCTCACGTACAGGTATGAAACTCACGCCGAGCTGGGCAGATACTTTTCGCAGTGAAAACGTCTGTCCCGGCTTGAGATCCCCCGCCAGGATGGCTCGCCGGATCTCTTTCGAGACCTGCTCGGGAACCGTGACCGTCGTCAACGACCGTACGAGTATCTGATCGTCATTGGTCGATGCCGCCATTCCTGCTCCTGACTGTGTGGTCATGGTCTCCGTTCAAGGATATAACGGGGCGACTGTGGTCGCTTCGATAGGCGTACGTAGGTCACGCGGTGAACGCCTCTAACCTCGGGCTTTCGTCCTTCGCGGGGAGCGCGGCGTGCAAATCACGGAAGTGCCTGTCCGGGGTGGATTCTTGGCTTGTCGAAGGTCAAGGATCCGTTATCGAGAGAGACACTTCGCGGGGGAAGCCTCACCTCCATCCATCTTTGGTTCTCGCTTCCGGCCGCGAGTCGGGAGTTCTCGTCGTCGGGCGCGCTGCTGTTGCGGGACACGGCCCGGGCATCGGGCGTGGATCGGGCGCTGCCGGCTGCGTTGACACGGTGGCGGTCGCGCGATCGGTGCACGATCCCGGCAAGTTGCTGATCGGCCTGGCCACGGCGGTCGACCTCGGTGGTGACTGCGCCGCCGACCTGGCGGTGGTCCGCGCCCAGCCTGCATTGTTCGGCTGGTGGCCTCCGACCCGACGGTGTCCGGCTGGTCACCACCGTCGCCTCGGACGTGGAGAACACTCTGCCGGCGATCCGGGACGCCCGCGTCCAGACAAGAACGGCGGTGTAGGCACGTCGGTGACCGTTGGCCGGTAGGCCGGGGTCCCGGGATGGCGTGATCGCCAATCTGGACTCGACGCTGGTGACCGCGCACTCGGAGAAGGAACTCGCGGAGCCGACCTACAAGCACGTTCAGGTTCTCCCCGATGTGAGAGTTCGTCGACCATGGTGAACACGGCACCGGCGAGCCTTGGTCCTTCACCTGCGACCGGGCATAGCGTGCCGTTCGACAAGGACGATCACATTACCGCGCTGGAGCTGGCGTTTACGCAGCTCCCAGCGGACGAGCGGGGGCAGGTGCTGGTACGCACCGATTCCGGTGGCTGACGGCTATCGAGGCGAGCCCCCGTGCAGGCGTGGCGGGCGGCGGTCGACGGCGATGGCGAGGCACGCGACGGCGCTCAGATTGCGGAGTTGACCGCGTGGATGCCGGGGCCCACGTCCGCGCGACCCGTCCGGGCCCGCAGGACCGGCCTGACGGAATGCGAGTCATCGTCCGCCGTGAACGTCCGCACCCCGGTGCTCAATTGCGGCTCACCGATGCCGACGGTTGGCGGATCACGTGTTTCGTGATCAACACCCGCGGTCCCGGATGGACGTTGCCGATCCTTGAGGTCCGGCACCGGCAACGCGCCCGCGCCGAGGACCGCATCCGCACACTCGAGGACACCGGAATGCGCAACCTGCCGTTTCACGGTTTCGCGCAGAGCAGATCTGGCTCAAAATTCTTTCCCTCGCAGCCGAACTCATCGCATGGCTGCAAACCCTCGGCTGGGAGCCGCATGCATCGGTCCGCCGATGAGAACCCAAACGGCTACGCCTGCGGATCCTCGCCGTCGCCGGACGCATCATCCGCACCGACCGCAGACGACTGCTCAGACTCCCGCGAGGCCGGCCCCACAACGACCTCATGGACACCGCCGCAGCCGCCCTGGACGCCACCTGACCACCCGACCCAGCCCCGTGAACTTCGACCAATTCGGGGATCTCGGACAGAGCTATGCTCACATTGTTAAGT
This sequence comes from Rhodococcus sp. IITR03, assembly GCA_001017865.1. The sequence goes on along the minus strand of LATQ01000289.1, from coordinate 43,354 downwards.
CTGCGCTGTTTGACGTTGGTCAATAGGTAGGCCCAGACGGAGAATCCGATACCGACAGGATTCAGCCTAGTTCAATGTTATAACAGCGCGCGGCGATCGAGATAGCTTTTCCATCCGACGCGCGTCGCCGTTGGTGTCCCCAGCCGACAGATCGTCCCACCCAATGATCCCTGTCGGCGATTCGAGATCCAAGCTACGCCAAGACACGTGGCGGTTCCCTCGCGTACCCCAATAGCCTGAGGAGCTTCATGTCAACCCCCTCAGCGACGGACCAGGCACCAACGAGCTCCTTCTCCAGCTCTAAAACTGCAGGAGTTCTTGACAGTTGAATCTTCCGATAAGAGGACGGCCGCATGTCACCATGAGAACTGGAGCGACGTGCCAGGCACAAGCTGGCTGTACTGCGTCACGTCAAGGAGAGGAGCGGGAACATTTCCGCGACCTGCCGCTACCACGGCATCAGTCGGCAATGTTGCTACACGTGGCGCTGCTGGTTCGACGACGAGGGACTCGACGGACTCGAGGACCGCTCGAGCGTGCCGCACCATCAACCGATGAAAGTCTCTCGGGAGGTCGTCGAGAAGAGAAGATTCTTTGGTACGACAGCAGTACCACTTCAGCCCCCGAAGATCTCGATGAACATGCACCGCTACCACGACCTCAAGATCAGCCCGTCGAGCCTCTGGTTCATCCTCCACGAACTCGAACTCAATCGGCTGCCGACCCTGCAGCGCCACATGCGCACGCAGACCCGGTGCAAGCGTTACGAGAAGCAACGCCTGGCCGCCCATTGCAGGTCGATGTGAAATTCATTGAACCCCTTGGGGCAGGCCGGGAAGAAAAGCACTACCCCAGTACACGACGATCGACGACTGCACCCGCCTACAGATTCTGCGCGCCTATCCACGCAACGACCAAAAAATCGTGATCCAGTTCATCCATCACGTCCTGGCCAAACTCCCACTCCGAGTCGAGCAGGTGCAAACAGACAACGGGCAAGAGTTCGGCTCCATCTCCCATTGGCACCTGCTCGACAAGGCGCCGGACACGTATAGATCCCGCCCTGCTCACCCCGGTCGAACGGGAAAGTCAAGCGTTCTGACCGTATCGACTCCGACGAGTTCTATCGTCCCCTCGAAGGTGAGGTCATCGACGACACCGACCTGTTTGCTGAGCGCCTCCAGCAGTGGGAAGACCACTACAACGACGATCGTCCCGATGGCGCTCTGTGCGGTCAGACACCGTACGAACGATTTCGGCAGAGAACACTGTCATAGGCCCCTTTCAAATGCACACCTAGCGCTGGAAGCGTTGGTCGCCATCAGGTCCGCGCTCCCTCACATGCCTCGCTCGCAAAGCGACCAAGAACCCCAAATGGCGGTGAGCCAACGCACCATCGTTTGCCATGTCGCCGATCGAGTATCTCTGCACCGGGGTGCACGGCACGCAGGCGGAGGTGTTTGCGGTCAGCACGACCGGCAAAACTATCTGGAATAGTTCGGTGCCGTCATTAGGGCTTGATGTCGCGACGCGGGGTTCACTTAACCATGATGCCGGCGTCGATCGGCAGGGTGACACCGGTGATAAGGCGAGCGTCATCGGAAGCGAGGAAAACCAATGCCTTGCTGATGTCGAGGGGGTCTGCGATCGGGACAGGTAGCGCATGCAAGGACTGCGAAGCCACCATGAAGTCATCGCGTGTAGGGTTCTCCAGGTCTGGCCGGAAGATCTTGAAGGTCTCGTCGTTCATGATCATCGGTGTATCGACTTGAGTCGGGTGCACGCTGTTGACCCTGATCGAATACTGAGCCAGTTCTGCCGCCAGGGTCTTCATCAACCCGATAACACCGTGTTTGGCAGCACTGTAGGCCGCGATCCCTTGGTAGACGCGCAATGCCGCCATCGAACTGGTCAAGATGATCGATCCGCCGTTGTCCGCCGCTATCATGTGCGGAACTGCGGCTTTGCATGTTTTCCACACTCCGGTGAGGTTGATGGCAAGCATTTGCTCCCACTGCTCTTCCGTGAGCTCATGTGCCGGGGTGGAATTCGCGGCAATACCGGCGTTGCCGGCGACGATGTCGAGGCGCCCGAACTCCGACAACCCCTGCGCGACGAACTCAGACATGGCCGCGTAGTCGCGGACGTCGACTTCCGCGGTCAGTATTCGGCGATCAAGGGCTTCGACCTCCCTTGCCGTTTCGGCGAGTTCTTCCGTTGATCCCATCGGGTAGCCCAAACCCAGATCGCAGATCATGTGCCACGTCCAACGCCAAGATGTCCGCACCAGCTCTGGCCAACTCGACCGCGTGGCTTCGACCTTGCCCTCGGGCAGCTCCGGTGACCAAGGCAACTTTGCCTGCGACGCTACTCATGGAGACCTCCTACTTTCGATTAACCGGGTTAAAACTCAATGTGCAGCGCTCGATTCGCCAATCCACTCGAACGACCATGTAGACGTGCCTGGCCGGTTCGCAGCGACCGTAGTCACGTTCTGCTTAGTCATTGAAGATTCGATTCAGGCAGGCGCGACGTCTCGGTGGGTGTGCACCGTATGCACACTTCCATGGCCGAGCCGGGCCAGGTCGCGACCGAGCGGCAGGTCGTGCTCACCGTCTGTCTGGAGGAGAACGTGCAGATCGCCGAATCGGCCTGCGACGTCGCGCGGGTCAGGACCTGCGTTGTGCACCGCATCGGTGAGCAGAACAGCGGTGCGCCTAAGGATCGAGGACCGCGCCAACTCGGCGTGTGCAACCGAGAGGCCGAACCCGACGTTGGTAAGTCCACGGGCAGGGATACGCAGTAATTGATCAAGCAGCTTCGACGGAGGCATGTCCGCGGCCGGTACCGCGAGGGACTTGAGCACGGCAGCGTTGGACCAGAATGCCACCACGCAAGCTGATCGGACGGTCCTGACAGCTCCGCCGACAGTGCCGCGACGGTCGCCGCGGCGATGCGAACCTTTTCCCCACGCATCGACCCGGACACATCGACGATCAGTACTGCTGCCCGTCGCTGGGCGGTCCGCTCCCGCACGATGATGTCGGTGTCCTCGAGTACTGGCCGTTCGGCGAGCAGTTCGATGGATCGGTCGAGGTCGATGTCGTCGGAGCGATAGGCGTACGGCATCGATAGCAGGGCGCCCGTCCCACGGTGGTTCCGGCTGCGGCGCGATCGGGGGCGCACACCCAACCTTCTCGCGATGGCCTGCGCCATGGACGCGACCTCCGGATCGATCGGGCCGTCCTCGAGTAGTTCGTCGAGTTCGCGCTGATGTGCAGTCTGCTCGGTCACCAGCACGCCTTGCCCACCCGCCGGTAACTTGCTCTGCGTTCCCAAGCGGTCGGGGTTCAACTCGGCCACCATGGGTGTGCCTTTACCTCGGCTGAAGACCTCGGGCGCGGTATCAAGGGATTTGGGCTTGCGCCGCAATGGAGTGAGTTTCCGTCGCTCACCGCTGTCGGCGGTGGGCAGCGCGACGGCGTTGTCGAGGTTCAGCTGATTCTGGCCCGGTGCTGCCCGCCGGGGACGGAGAAAAAATGGTTCTCCCAGATTTCGGTGATGAGGCGTTCCGGGGTGGCATCCGAAGCGTCGTCGACACCGACTCGAGCCGATAACGCCAAGAGCGCGGCATCGAGCACGGCCTGGGTGTATTCGACCGAGGGATCGAGCCGTTGCAGTTCCATTGAGATGGCCACGAGATCGATCGCTCCGCGTACTGAAGAGCCTCGGCGCAACTCAGGGTGGATGCGGGTCGCACGGGTTAGAGCGACTCCATCGGCGATGAGGTCGTTGTCGTCGCAAGCAGTGCGATGCGCGACGATGCCGCGCTCCTCCGCCTCAGACTGGTAGCCCACGACAAGCCGGCACCAGCGGTCGTAGACCGAATCAGAAATCCTGGCGGTGCCCACATTGTCGAAGGGGTTCATCGACGCCAACACGCGGAAGGTCGGTAACGCGCTGATCGTGCCGACGCGGGGCACAGTGACCGCGCGTTCCGCCATGGCGCCGAGCAGAACATTTAGCGTGTCCTCCGGCGCCCGATTCAGCTCCTCGATGTAGAGGAACCCACCGCGTTGCATGGCTTCGACCAGCGGGCCGGGAACGAAGTTGTCGCGGGAGTAGTCCTCGGCCATCACGCGAGCCGGACTGTGGTGGCCGACCAGTCGGGCGGGCGTCAGCTCTGCACTGCCCTCAACCAAAACAAAGGGCACGTCCCAGTGCTTGGTGATCGCCCGCATCATGGTCGACTTCGAAGTACCTGGTGGTCCTTCCAGAAGCACGTCGCGGCCGGCGGACACCGCGGCCAAGACCAGTTGAAGCTCGCGCTTTCGGCCCACCACAACAGCCGAAATAGCCTCGAAGACAGATTCATTCGCGACTTTGGACACGTTCATAACCCTTAAATATGTTGTTGGGCCTATCCGGACACTCGACATGAACTCGAGTGTCCGGAAAGGTGGCGATCGATCCGTCTCAGTGCGCGAGCGGCTCGAAGAACTTCGTCGCCGCTCGATGACGAAATCCGGCTTCTCCTCCGGGATGAAGTGCCCGCACTCGGGCACCTCGCCGCCTTCGATGTTCTCGGCGACCGGCTCCCAGTAGGGGCGTGGGTCCCCGAAGAAGTGCGAACCGCCGTACACAAGCACAGGAATGGTCAGTTTTTCGGTCGCTGCTTTCAGATTCACGGCGTCGGTCCGCAGTCCTTCGGCGTACCACCGGAGAGTGGCGCGCAGCGCGCCCGGTGCGGAATAGACCCTGACGTACTCCGCGATGTCTTCGTCGGTGAACACAGCCGGGCTGTAGTTGTAGTTGAGCCCGGTCAGGAATCGGCGGAGGTATCCCTCCACGTCCTTACTGATCAGATGGGCTGCGTAGTCGGAGTCGCCGGCGTGGAAGAACACGTGATCGATCTTCAACGCGAAGTCGATGGGAAGTGTGTCTCCTTCGCGGACAAGTCCCGGGATCATGTCAAGAACGAACAGTCGCTCAACGAGATCGCGATTGTCGTAAGCGAAGAAGAACGAAACCGAACCACCCCAGTCGTGTCCGATGACCCCGACCTTCTCGTAGCCGAGCTGACGGACCAGTTCCCGCACGTCGCCTGCGAGGGTCCGCTTGTCGTAACCCTCGAGGGGTTTCCCTGAGTCTCCCGCACCCCGTAGATCGGGGACAATGACGGTGTACTTCTCGGCCAGCGCGGGGATGACCTTTCGCCACTCGTACCAGCTCTGAGGCCATCCATGTATCAGGATGAGCGGATATCCAGAACCTGCTGTCACGTAATGCATCTTGAATCCGTTGACGTCACGTTGATGGTGAGTCCAAGGCTCAGTCATCCTCAAGCTCCTGTCTGCGGGTCAGCTGTGGGGATCCGGTAGGGCGCTGTGCCGCCTGCATCGATGGCGAACGTCGTCCCGGTCACGTAACGGGCTTCGTCGGATGCCAGAAACAGCACCGCATTACTGATGTCAACCGGATCGAGCGCCGTGATTGGGAGTCCGTTCATCTGCAGATACGCCGCTTCTGCCTGCTCCCGGGTCGGGTTCTCCAAGTCAGGGAAGAACGCCTTGTAAATGACCGGATTGTGGATCATGTAGGTATCGGTATTGGCGGGATGGACCGTATTGACTCGAATGTTGTATTGCGCCAGCTCGACGGCCAAGGCCCGCATGACTCCGACGACGCCGTGTTTGGCAGCGGTGTAGTGAACGAGATTGGCGATACCGGCGAGACCGGCCGACGAGCTCGTGAGCACGAGCGATCCCTGACGGCGTTCAATCATGTGCGGGAGAACGGCCTGGCACGTCTTCCACACCCCCGTCAGGTTGACCGCGATCATTTCGTCCCAGATTTCTTCGGCGAGGTCCTGCGCAGGCGCGAAGTTGGAGATACCCGCGTTCGCGGACACGATGTCGAGATGTCCGAATTCGCTGATCCCTTCGGCAACAACTTGTTTGAGGCCGTTGAGATCACGCACGTCCACAACCCTGGTAAGCACTCGACGGTCGAGTTCTTCCACCAAATTCGCCGTCGTCTCAAGATCCTCCGGCGACGCCAGAGGGTACGGAACGCTGTCTAGGTCCCGACAGATGTCGATCGCTATGATGTCGCGCCCTCCTCTGCCAGACGCTGGCAGTGAGCTCGCCCCATTCCTCGACCGGCGCCGGTCACTAATGCGACCTTGCCTTCGACACGCCCCATTGATCTCTCCTTCTCGATGTCAACTCAGTGGTCCGCGAATCGGATCGGTGCCATCCCAGCCCTCCGCGGCCTGAGCGACGGCCTCGTACGTTGCCTTCACCGCACCGACGCACGGGTAATGCTCGATGACGAACCCTGCCGTAGCTCGGGCATCGTGGAAGTGGGCACGTACCCCGCCGAAATCGAGGCTCGCGATGACAGGGGCTCCACTTGCCTCGAGTCGCTCGACCTCCGCGGCAGTGTCGGTGGCGAAATATGCGATGTGGTTGGGTCCCGGCCGCGTCATGGTCTCGGTCAGTAAACCCGGGTTGGCCCGATGGGGTTGCACGAGCTCCACCATCACGTGTCCCCACTGTCCGAACGCCGCAGCTTGTTCGAGGACGGCTGGGTCACCAGTACCGTCGCGGACGTCGAGAAGAGGGACCTTGTCGTACAGAAAGAACGGTCCGGCGCCAAACGTCGTCGCCCAGTAGGCTGCGGCGCGCTCGACGTCGGGGACGACGAACGCCACCTGCACGATGGTCCGGCCGTTGAGCTGATCAGGGGTGAGTAGTGCCATCAGCGGTTACTACTTTCAGACGGATTCGAGCGGAAGGAGGCCGAAATCCTTGTCGACGGACTGCTCCATGTAGATCAATTCGACACTGAAGCCGTCGGGGTCATTCACGTAATTGACCGCGGCCACCTCGGAAATCGGCAGTTCGTGCTGCAAGCGAGCCCCGGCGGTAGCCTCGACCGCGGCGCGTGTGGCCTCGAATGGACCGCGCTCGCGCGAACCGAGCGCGATGTTGAGGATCCCTTGGTCTGCCAACGAGTGGGCCGCGTCCCACGGAGTGGGTGTCGGATTGATGTAGTGCACGAGTTCTACAAAATGATCACCACCCTGGAGCGTTACGAGATCGTGCTGCGCACCGGGCAAACCCCACGACGCCTCGTCGTCAGAGTCATGCAGGGTGACATCGCTCTCCCGCAAACCGAGGACGTCGACAAAGAAGGACCGTGAGCGGGCTAGGTCAGGGACGGACGCACGAACTCCGCGGACCGCTGCATTGATATCAGGGCGAGGTTGCGCAGGGGCGCCTTCGACCCGCACGTCTCGCTCCCACAGCTCCAGCAGAATCCCGTCGGGGTCAGTAATAGTTGCTCGACGGTCTTCTTTCGGCCCTCGCACCGGAACGTCGATCCCTGCCCCGGAAAGCCTGGCGACAGTGCCGTCGAAGTCTGCGACGTGAATGAAGATCAACGAGTAGCCGATGTCGCTCGCGCGCCACTCGGCCGAACGCGGCCGCATGGGAGGGTCGAGAAACTGGATGACCTCGATATTGAAGAAGTCCTGGCGATCGACGATCCAGCCGACGTCGATGTTTGCCGTCGCCACAGGAAGTCCCAGACCTTGGGCAATCATCTCGCCCTCGAACTGATCCGTCCAGCCCGCACGGGCAAAACCGAGTAGATCGCAATAGAAGTTAAGGGTTCGCCGAAAGTCCTTGACGGACAAAGCAACCTGCCCGAACGCCATTCCATGATTCGTCAGTATCTGATCGGACATCGGTGTTTCCTTTCAGTCCTTAATGAGCACGTTCTGCTAAGAGGTCCCCGCAGAACGATTTGACCGCACGGTTGAAGATGTCAGCCTGTTCCCACTGGAGAAAGTGACCGGCATGTTCGATCCGGTATGGACCCACGGCGTCGTCACAGGCTAGGGCCATCCGGGTTGTCCAGTGGTTGCCCACTGCCTGGTCCGCCTCTCCAAAGAGGATCAAGGTCGGTAGCCCTATTCGACCAATCTGCGGAGCCGCCACTGCTTTCGATTCCTGGGCTGCACCTTCGTAAATGGCCAGCGAGGTGCGGAAGACGCCGGGCGGGCCAAACGGCGCAGCCATAAAAGCAGCAGTATTAGCTGTGAAACTTCCCCGGTACCCGAGCTTGCCTTCCAGGTAGAAGTTCGCCACGTAGGCGAGCCGCTGCTTCTCGTTGGCAAGTTCGGCTGCAAGCTCATCGGCGTGGTAGCAGTGTGCTCCATGTGAGGTGACACCTGGCTTACTTCCGACAGCTGCTCCCCCGGTACTCCGGCGCGTTCCCACTCTTCATGTAAAGGCGGAAGCAAGGTGTTGAACAGCACTAACCGCTCGATCAGGTCCGGTCGCCGGCTCGCGAGATCTTGAGCAACGCCTCCACCCCAATCTCCGGCGGCGACGATGCACCCGTCAACGCCCAGCTCGGTGAGCAGCGCCTCGATGTCCCGCGAATGAGTGACCAGATCGTAGAACCCATCTCCTCCGCTCGACCCGCCGAATCCGCGTAGGTCCGGCACGATCACGTCGAAGCCAGCAGCGGCCAGCGGCGCAATGTTGCGCCACCAGATTCGCATGGTTTCCGGCCATCCATGCAGGAGGACGAGTGGCACGCCGCTGCCCTCTCGCACATAAGCGAGGGTCACGTCATCTCGAACGAGAAGTCGGCGCACCGTGAACGCGTTCGGATCGAGATCCGACACCGCGGTGGCCCCCGCAGACTGGAGGCCCATCAACCATTCCGAACAAAGGTCTTGCCGGCCATCATGCCGGTGGCGCGAGACCCTGCCACAAGGGGCGAATGCTGGGTAAAACCACCGTCGACTCGAACGACTTGGCCAGTGATATAGCGAGAATCGTCCGAGGCCAGGAAAGCTACCACCTTTGCGATGTCCTCTGGCTGACCGACGTACGTAGTGTCGCACTGCTCAATGTACTTTTCGATCATCTCCTCACCGATCGACTGGCCAGGGATGCTCAGGACCAGGCCGGGTGCGACGGCGTTCGCCCGAATGCCGTCCTTGCCCCACTGCGCCGACACCGAGCGGATCACCTGATTGATCGAGCTTTCGCGGCGGCGTACACCGTCAGATTGAGCTCGCCCATCTCGGCTGAGACCGACGAAGTGCAGACGATGCTGCCACCGCCGCCGCTCTCGATCATGGCCGGGATGGCGTGCTTGCAATACAACATCGCTCCCAGCGCGATCGTATCGAACTGCTCTCGCCACAGCTCCACGGTAAAATCCGTGATGCCCTGATCCTCTCCGAGAATCTCCAGGTCGGCGGCATTGCTGTGCAAGATGTCAAGTCGCCCATACTCGTCGACGGCGCGCTGAATCTGCGCCTGAACGTCCGCCTCAGACCGGACATCGGCCTTCATGCCGATCGCGCGTCCACCCGCACTATTGATTTCGGCCGCTCGCTGCTCAGCGCCATGGCCGTCGCGGTCACCCAGTACAACAGCGGCACCTGCTTCCGCCAGCGCTTTGGCGCTCGCTGCACCCTGTCCGCGTGCCGCACCAGTAACGACCGCTACTTTTCCGTTCAGATCGTGCATTTTCTCACTCCGTATCTTGTTGAGCATCGATGGATGATGAAGTTCCGCTCGGGAAATGTGAATTATTGGCGGCGGTATAGAAAGGAAGAGATCGACCTTGATGTCACATGCTGTGAGCGTTCGTATTCATTACGACTCTTGCGGAAAATGCAGCACTTATTAAGATCGCCGGGTCGACTGAAGGGCAACGAGTTGCCAGCCGCTGTCGGCCGAGAGATAAACTTCGAGAGTTTGAGTGTCGAGTTCGACTTCGCTTCCACCTACTAACACGCGAGCGCGCATTCGGACGCGGATCACCGCGTGGTCCGCGCCTTCATGGACTAACTCAGGTTCGACCTCGACCTCGACATACTTCACTTCTCGGCTACCGATCTTCTGGATGAGCTCGGACTTCGAGTCCACCACGCCATTCGAATGCGCGTATGCGAGATCGGCGTGGAGCAAAGCATCGAGTGCGTCCGTGTCCGCAGCGAGAAAAGCTGCGCCCCGCGCCTCAAGAGAGGCGACTACGTTCCTGCTGGCCACTTAAATCCCTTTCCGGTTCTGCGTCCGAGTGTTTCTCGCGCCTTCGACAAGTGACGCTTCCTGTCCTAGCGAGAAGACTCTCCCGATAGGCCGCCGGCTATTCGCCTCGCACCTCTACATGATCAACGGCTTCAATGCGGTATCGGTCTCTCGCGCTTTCTATCTCAGCAGGCTTGGTTCGCAGCAGGTACGTTAAGGGAACGCTCACTGCATAGATAACTGCGAGTACCAGATGACCCCCGCCACTCCAAGAGGCACGAGCAACAGTCCGACGAGGGCGGGGCCAGCGGCATTACTGAGACCGTTGCCGAGGTTAACAACAGCGACCGCCGCCCCTTTGCGTCGTGGCGCCAGGAGAACCGCGATTGCTGCAATCGGCGTGTACCCACCCAGTCCGATTCCGCTAATAACCGACACTACAAGCAGCGCCGCGAAATTCGCGCCGAACCACTCGGGTACGTAGTACCAGCTCAATACTGCGATCGTCATGAGGAAGCCGCCGAACCAGGCCACGACATTGTGCAGACCGAGTTTGTCGCCGAGGTAACCGGCGGCAAGATTACCGGGCAACGTCGCCAGCAACATTGTTCCCCAAATCGCCTGCCACTCCGACAATGTGAAACCGACGTCATTAACGAGATGCGACGCGAGGAAGAGCGGCAGACAGTAGAAGATGAGCGAGTTGATCAGCTTGATCACGCCTGCGATTCCTACTTTAGGCTTCTCGGCGACGATGGTCAGACCTAAAGCAAGCGACCGCAACGTGTCGCCAGCTTTCACTTGATCCGGGCGACTAGGGTCTTTGAGCAACAGCACAACGATGAGTCCGCCGGCACCGACAAAGACAAGGGACAACCATAGAGTGACGAGTCCACCGACGACAGGAATGACCAGCCCAGCAAAATAGGAACTGACGACGCCGAGACCAGCAGTGTAGGCGAACCAGTACCATCCGACAGCTCGACCAAGGACACGCTCTGGCGTCGACATCGTAACCCAAACCAGGAATCCAAAAGCGAAGAAGGGATATCCGATCCCGCGAATCCCGTATGCAATCGTCATCACCAGATAGTCCTGGGTAGCGACTCCCCATCCTAGGAACGCAACCTCGAAAATCACCCAGATCGTGAAGCCGAAAACCATAACGCGCCGCGCGCCAAGCTTCACAAAGCGTGCTGGCAACCCAGGACGAAACCGCCACAACCACTCCGTAGACCGTGACCATCGCGGCGATACTTGTTGGGGCGAAGCCAACCGACTCAAGATATGGCGCGAGAAAGCCAAGTTCGATCCCGTCACCCACCATGAAGAGTATGAGGGCGACGAATCCCCACGCTAACGGGCGCGTGATCCCCTGACGGTCGAGCAGGAGTCACGGGCGGAGAGATCACTCATGTGCCCTCCCTTTCATTCGGGGTCATGTGAGCGACGTCACTCGGTGTTATATCATATCTATTATGTCACTGCATAGTGCTGCTCACTGCCTCAGCGTTGCACGTCAAGGGTGCGATAGTCGTCCAGCGTCGGCTTCTTCTCATCCTGCCTAGATACGGTGAGTAGTGTTCGGTGCCAACCTTTTTCGTGACGTCATTGATGAAGGCCAAAGCGACGCCGTCCTGGATCAAAATCATCTTTCCGCATCCTGTTCGGCGGGCGACATGCGCCTGTTAGGATGGATCTGATCAATCATGCCGCGCCGCTACCTCGGCCTCTGCCACTCGACTGTCAAGCGATTCCATCCGTCGTAGACCGAGTCGGAATACGGACGGTACCGATATTGTCGAGAGGGTTCATCGACGCGACGAGCCGAAGAAATATTTTTCGCGAAAATCTTTCCGCCCCTGGGAACATGGACGGAGCGCTCAATCATGGCACCCAAAGTACGTTGGGTGTGTCCTCCGGTGCGCGGTTGAGCTCTTCGATGTAGAGGAACCGGCTTGTTCGCCTTGTCTGCACGAGCGGGCGGGGACAACGGTGTCCTCGGAGAGTTCCTCACGAAACACTCGCGAAGGGTTGTGGTGGCGCACCATACGCGCTGGTATCAGCTCGAATTCATCCTCCACAAGCAAGAAGAGAACACCCCAGTTCTCGGTGATCGCACGGAGCATCGTTGATTTTCAAAGCCCCAGTCGGGTCTTCGATGAGAATGTCGCGCCCAACTGCGATAGTCTCCAAAACCAAACTCAGCTCGCGCCTCCTGCCAACAACAGCTTCCGAGATCTCCTCGCAGTGGGGGGCAGCACCGTGGCCGATTCGTGGGGCCCTCGTGGTGAATTCTCAAGTGTCATACTGCTGCCAGACGACGGAACCGGCTGCCATGGAAGACCAGCGGCGGGGTGTCGGGTTCAGCGTGAATGCCGCGCACTGCGAGAAGAACAATTGCATGGTCACCTGCGGGAACCTCTGCATGAAGCGAACAGTCCAGCCACAAGCTGGATCCGTGCACGAAGATGCTGCCGTCCGGTGACTGATCCCAACTCACACCTGCGAAACGGTCGCCGTTCTTGTTGGAAAGGCTTTTGCAGGCATCGTCGTGTCCCTCTGCCAGCACGCTCAGGCCCAGTCGTGCCGCCGACCGCAGCTTCGGCCACGTCTCAGAGGTGTCCTGCACACATACCGACACCAAGGGCGGGGCGACAGAAACCGAGGTGAAGGAACTTGCTGCCATGCCGACAGGCCGACCGTCGACAATTGCGCAGGCGGCGGTTACGCCCGAAGGGAAGCATCCGAATGCGCGGCGCAAACGGGCAGCATCGTGGTCAAACGGATCAATTTCGATCATTGCGTTGCATAACCTTTCCACTTTTTCAACAGAGATCTCGGCGCTGCTACGCGCTGGTTTTTTCTGCCAGCCTCCCCGGCCGCGGGGTCGCAACCGGGGCCGCGGAGGAAAGCACGGACTTGGTGGGGTGAACAGGTCGCAGGGGCGTCACGTTCAGATCAGCCATGATCGAGGAAACCACTGCCTCTACTCTTTCCGAATCTCGAGGGGAGGAGACCAGCCGCATACAGACAGTTCCTCAGTGGCGCGTACGTACACGACCACTCCGCAGCCTTGCTCTTCCATCACCGACAGCCTTCGGTCAAGCGAGCTCCTGCATTGACAAGCGAGTGACCCAAACGCGTCACCGATCAGACACTCCATGTGCACGTAAACGGGACATCAGCCCCTCGTACGTCCCCTACCACCATCGCCACGTATTCGGTGTCATCGTGGACACTGCGATATCCCACAGCATGAAACTTCCCGTACACGGTGGGAAGGGTTGCGATCGCATGGCGCCGCACTTGACTCTCGGTGACCCTGCGAAAGCTCACCAGATCAGCGATTCTTACGATTTCGAGGTCATGCTCGACCGCGAATCTCTCCAGTTCTGCCCTCGCGCCATCTCCGCCGGCCTGTCGGTGGAGACGATTTCACACAGACCGCTGGCGGGGCACAGCCTTGCAAGACGAGCCAGATCAATCGCAGCCTCAGCGTGCCCTCTGTGTACCAGCACACCACCATCTCGGGCAGCTAGGGGGACCACATGTCCCGGTCGAGTGAAGTCCCCGGGTTCGGCAGTCGGCGCAGCGAGAGCTGCAATCGTGCGTGCTCGGTCGGCTGCGAGATGCCCGTGCCTCCTCCTACGAGATCGACAGTTACCCGGTAGTCGGCGTCGGATCCGTCGCCGTGCCTACCATGAAGCATAGGTGGTAAGTCCAGGCGATCGCAGTCGTGGGCAGGTAATGCCACACATACGAACCCCGAGGTATGCCGGATGACGAAGGCCAGCATTGCGGTCGTGGCGTGTTCGGCCCCGAAGACGAGAAAGCCCCCGCTTTCTCGAACATCCTCGTCGACGATGACAACGGGGCTGCCGCGCCGGATCGCAGCAATAGCTCGTTTCACTCTGTCATTCGTCCCTGCACGCGTGTTGAATTCAGTCATGCGCGTATCCTTTCTGGCGTGACGGGTACATGTAGCCGGCACCGTCACTAGCGGATAGTTTGCACCAAGCCTGCACCGTTGATGTGGGCTCCGTCACCTGTCGAAACCGTCAGCGACTCATCCATGGCGCTCCGTCACGCGCAACCGAGGCGCGGCACTGCATACCCGAAATTTGCAGGACAGTGAGAGCCGGCTGCTCCGTGTTGACCCGACGAGGCGTCGACCCGGAGGCAGCCGAAAGTTTTTGGAATACAAGATATCGAACCGAAGCTGCGCTCCGCAGGCCATCACACTGCGAAGTCGACCGTGTCAGGTTTGCCAGATCCACGGGTTCCGTGTGGTTCCGGTCGTATCGCGTCGTGATCTCGCCCGAGGTAGTACACCAACGCCGCAGCCATCACCGTCGGGATGATCATCAGCAGAAAAAGCGACTCCGGATGCCATGATCGATCGATGAGCAGTCCGATCACCATCGGCATAGTGATCATGCCGAGACGTCCGATCCCAACTCCCAGTCCCATCGCAGATGAGCGGTTTTCGGTCGAGAACAACACCGGGATAAGCGTATAGACTCCGATCGCGGCCGCGTATTGGCACAGGCCGAGTAGCGGTGCGACGATGAGCGCCCACGTAAGGTCGTCGGACACGAGGGCGAACACCCCCAACAGCCCCGCCGATGCAATTCCGAAAGCCACAGTGACGGCGAACGGTGAGAATCGAATCGACAGAACTGCCACCACCAGTCCAGCTGCCGCCGAGCCAAGGGTGAGCAGCAGGACTCCACTGATTCCCTGGTTCGTGGACATGCCGGCCAGAACAAGCAACTTGGGCAACCACATGCTTCCGAAATAGTAGGCGGTGATCGCCAGTGCGAATGTAAACAGTACAGCGACCATCCTCCAAGATCGGATGGCGATTCCCGCTGGTGTCCCGGGCGACGAGGGCGCACCAATACGATCTGCGACGCTGAACGTTCGTTCACTGTCGGACGGATCAATTCCCATTCGTACGAGCAGGGACTCAAGCTTGGCTTGCGCCGATGCCGTGTTCCGAGCGGCGAGATAGTCCGGTGTTTCGGGCATGGACACGATGACGAGGATGCATGCAGCTGCGGTAATGACCGCACCAAAAAGGAAGGCACTTCGCCAGCTCGTCGCGGACATCAGTGCTGCGGCCCCCGCTCCGCCGATTACGCCGCCGAGGGCGAGCCCCGTTGACAGCACCGAGATAGCTGCGGACCGGCGACGGGTGGGGGCGAACTCACCGACGGTGATGGTGAGTACAGGCAGCATGCTTCCCATCCCGATCCCCGCGAGCAGCCGGAAGACAGACAACTGCGTCATGTCACTCGCTGCAGCCGAAAACCCCAGGAAAACTGCTATGACAAGCATGGATCCGATTAAATGCGGACGCCGTCCGACACGGTCCGACAGAGGTGCGAAAACGATCGATCCAATGGCCATTCCGATTGGACCGATCGCGAGTAGAAGTCCTGTTTGAGTGCCTGACAGGCCCCACGCCTCCGAAAGAGGCACAACCGCAATGGACATCGACAACACGTCGTAGCCCTCCGTCATGTTGGCCAGTATGCATACAACGAGGATGCGTATCTGAAGCTTGCCAACTGGAGCCGAGTCGATCAGCGCACGAGCCAAAGTCATGAATTGGCCTCTCAGGTAGGGAGTGTGTTCATGTCAACAGCTGCGCCGCAAAGAATTCCGCACGATACATCCGGTGAATCGAAGACTTTTGTCGCGGCAGCACTGGATACATCAACCGATCCGCCGGCAGATGAAACGAGCACTCGTGGCACGATTCCCATACGCCGCGAACTGCGCCTGCCGGGTGTGAGTTCCCAGCGCTACCCAGATTGCCCTGCAGGACCGTAGACGATAAAAAGGTTGCCCCACGGATCTGCCACGACAGCCCTCGTCTCGTGAGGACCCTGTTCCGCCGGACATACGATGGCACCTCCTGCTTGCTCGATCGCGGACACAGCAGCTGCCACGTCCGAAACCTTGAACGATGCGGCGGCCCGCTTGGTCAGATCTTCCTCCGCCGCGGCTAACGCGAGTGTCACCCCACCGACGTCGAGAGCCGCATACCGTTCACCATCCACGAATTTCGTGGTAAGTCCGAGACTGCTGTGGTAGAAATCCACAGCTGAAGCAATGTCTGCTACGGGATGCGTGACATTGCCCAATCTCACTTGAAAACCTGACATGGTGTCTCCTCAGAACGTGGTCCAGCCGGCGTCGACCGGCAAGGCCGCTCCGGTGATGAATTCTGATTCATCCGACGCGAGAAATACGACAGCACGGGAGATCCCGTCCGGGGGAATCAATCCATCAGGCAGAAGTGCCCGGTCGAGTGTGAAGAACCGTGGTTGCCACTCGGCGGACTTCTCGATGGTGCCGCCTTGGAGCATCTTGGTGTCGATCATCCCGGGTAACACTGCATTGGCACGAATTTTGTAGCGCCCTGCTTCCCATGCGAGCGTCTTCATCAAACCGAGCACTCCGTGCTTGGCCACCGTGTAGGCCACTGAGGATGGCTGCGCCTTGATCCCCATCGCAGATGAAGTAAGGATCACGGATCCGCCACGGCCTCCTTCGATAATCTTAGGAATGAAGGCCTTAGTTACTTTCCAGGCGCCCGTCAGCAGGACATCGATGCTCTCCTGCCAATCCTCCTCCTCGGTTTGCCAGGCATTCTCGGAAATAGCCAGATTCCGTGATTGACCACGACCACGTCGATGCGGCCGAACTCCGCCATCGCCTCGTCCGCGAGTTCGGTCAGCGACGTCAAATCGCGCGCATCAACTTGGCTGTGAGGATTCTCTGATCTTCCTTCTCCACAAGCCTCGCGGTCTCAGCCATGTCGTCGACTGTGGCACCTTCGTGCAGTGGGCTTCGAAGGCTTTCGAGGATGTCGAGCGCGACGATGGTGGCGCCCTCCTTGGCAAGTGCCACCGCATGGGCGCGGCCCTGACCTCGGGCCGCGCCGGTCACTACGGCTACCTTCCCCTCAAGTCGTCCCATTTTTTCCGCTCCTTGCTCGAGATGGCGGCATGCCCATTTGGCATTCCGCATATGAAAGCGCCGGATACTCGTCAGAGGGTTTCGACGGCGTCGACGGCGAAGGTCATGGTCGCTGAACGAGCGAAAGGCAGCGACTCGAGTGCTTCGTCGAGTGCGGCCCTATCGGGAACTTCCATGATCAGGTAGGCCCCGGTGTTATCCGTACGGCGTACGAGTTGCTCGATGATTCCTTCGGCTCGCAGTTCATTGACGCGTGCAAGCTCGGCAGCCATTTCGGGCGCCGGATCCCTACCTTCGACGAACCGGGCGTCGACATGGAACTTCACTTGGGTCTCCTATGGCTCCACGAAGGATTATTTGAGAAGCAGGCCGGCATCGATCGGCAATGTCACACCTGTAATCAGCCGAGCGTCGTCGGACGCGAGGAACACTACGGCCTTGCTGATGTCGAGCGGATCGGCGACTGCAACAGGAAGAGTGTGCAGCGATGCGGACGCTCCTCGAAGTCGGCCCTGGTCGGATTCTCGAGGTCGGGGCGGAAGATCTTGAACGTCTCGTTGTTCATGATCATCGGCGTATCTACCTGAGTGGGGTGCACCGAGTTGACGCGGATCGAATACTGGCCGAGCTCGCGCCATGGTCTTCATCAAACCGACCACTCCGTGCTTGGCTGCACTATAGGCAGCGATACCCTGGTACACCCGCAGTGCTGCCATCGAACTGGTGAGAATCATCGATCCGCCGTGCCCGCCTTCGACCAAGTGCGGTACTGCGGCACGGCAGGTCTTCCACACGCCGGTCAGATTGATCGCCAGCATCTGTTCCCACTGCGATTCGGTAATCTGATGCGACGGGATCGCTGAGGCGGCGATTCCGGCATTAGCCACAACGATATCGAGCCGACCCAGCTCCTGCACACCCGCGTCGAGAGACGCCGCGAGAGCTTCACCATCACGGACGTCGACCTGAGCAGTCACGATTCGTCGATCGAGGCTTTCGACCTCTTTCGCGGTCGCAGCGAGATCCTCGACCGAACCGAGCGGGTATCCAAGGCCGAGTTCCGGCTCGTCGTGAGCGATGTCGATCGCGATGATGTCGCGCGCGCGGCGAGCTCGATGGCGTGGCTTCGGCCTTGGCCGCGGGCGGCCCCAGTGACGAATGCGACCTTGCCGGACAGACTATTCATGATTCGTTCTCGTTTCATAGGCGAGCGGTTGGTCGCAACGCCGCGGGCCCACCGCTCGATCTTTGGTGGGCCCGCAAGCGGTGGCCTGCAGGTTGCGCACTGGAGAGTGCGCGGGTCGACTGTGCTTGAATCAGGACGCGGCGGTCTCTGCGGCGTGCTTGGCCATCGCGTTCTCAACACTCTTGATCTGGGCACCGCCCAGTTCACTACGAGTGGTCGCGGCCCAGTCTGCGCTCGCCTGCAGGGACTCGAGACTTCCCTGGAATGCAGGGAACACTCGCTCAGCCATCAATTCGTAGGAATGCAGCGTGTTGGCCCAGTTCGCCCACTCGTGAGTCATGACCAGGTATGCCCCGAACCCACCGTTGGACTGCTCCTTGAGCTTCGAGATCTGCTCAATTGCGTCGTCCGGGGTGCCGATCACACCGAGCCCGGAGTTGATCACGAAGTCGATGCGCTCTTCGGTGGTCCGGCCGGCGATGTTGAAGTGCACTGCGGCCTGCACGTCCTGGAAGTAGTCGAACCACGCGTCGATACCGTGTCGGACCTGCTCGCGTGCGAGCTCGCGGGTCTCGGCGATGTGCATGGGTCCAACCAGACGCCACTTGGAGCGGTCGGCAACCTGACCGAACTGCGCGGCTCGCTGCTCCATGACATCCCAGTGCAGGGCAAGGGTATTGACTCCGTCCGGGGCCATCGCCGACATCGTCGCCCCGATAGACAAGATACCGTCTCCGTACTTGCCTGAAATTCTGGGGCCGGTCGGCGACGCCACAGCCGCGACCGCAACCTCGAAATCGGAGTAGGGCCGGATCTGCGTACGTGCCTCGACCAATTCGTAGCGTGAAGTCTTCTGGCTGACGGTTTCTCCCGCAAACAGACGCTTGAGCACGTCGACGTCCTCCTCAAGTGCGTCACGCTGTTCGAGCGGGTCGAGGCCGATCATGTAGGCATCGGTGGTGAGGGCGCCCGGACCCAGACCGAGCATGGCGCGGCCGCGAGTCAGGTGATCGAGCAGGATAAAGCGATCCGCGACCCACAACGGATTGTGGTACGGCAGAGAGAGCACGCCCGTACCGAGCTTGATCGACTTGGTCTGCGGTGCCACATTGGCGATGAACGTGATCGGGTCCGGAATGAGCTCGGCGCCGCAGGAGTGGTGCTCGCCGATCCACGCCTCGTCGAAGCCGAGCTCGTCGAGATGCTGGACGAACTTGACGTCACGATGCAGCGCGAGATGGGGATTCTGCCCCATCGGAAGATGGTATGGGGCGTGGAACACACCGAAACGGAGCCGATCGGTCATGAGAATCTCCTTGATTTTGTTGCTGGTTCAGGGACGGTCGCCGGGCCGAACCGAGCGTTTCGCCGCGCGTTCGTTGAATCGAATGTCCAACGAAAGGAGCTACTCCGGTGTTTCTATCGCGAAGTTCGTTCGCTCAAAGTCGGTTCCGCCCCGTTCCCCTTTGACGCTACGAGGTCGATGAGAGCCGCGTCACTGTCGGTTCCGACAGGATCGTCGATTCCGGCAGGACCGAAGCCAACCTTGAGGCATTTGTCCGTTGAAACGGTCATGCCGGCGACCCCATCATTGGAGTCGCCGGCACAGTAGCGGACAGAGACACGCGGTCAGCTGGCGACAGTGGCCGCCGCGACCTCAAGAGATTTGAGTACGAACGGCCGGTATCCATCTGCGGCAATCTCATCGCACTTGTCCCGGTACTGGTCCAGACCGCCCGCATAGGGGAGAAAGCGGCTTGGCTTTCCCGGGATGTTGTCACCGGAGTACCACGACTTCGCTTTTACATAGAGCGTTGTCGCGGCAATGTCGTCGACGAGCTGCGCCCATTCTTCATCGAACTCGTCCGTCGACTCGATGGTGGCGAAATCGTTGCTCCGCACGTAGCTATGCAGTCGGTAATCCACTCGACGTGTTGCTCGGCAAAGGCAACGACATTTCCGAGTACAGCAGGGCTTCCAGGACCATTGACAAGAAAGAAGTTCGGAAACCCAGCAACCTGCAAGCCCAGCGCTGCCTTCGGGCCTTCCTTCCAGTATTCCTGGAGTGTCCGGTCATCACGTCCCCGGATGTCGATCTCGGCTACGGCACCGCTGATCGCATCGAAGCCGATCGCAAAGATAATGATGTCGACAGGATGCTCGACTCCCCCGCAAAGGATTCCGGTAGCGGTAATCCGCTCGAACGGTGCTGCGCGAAGATCGATCAGCTCCACATTGTCCCTGTTGAATGTCGCAAAGTAATCGGTGTCAGCGCACAACCGTCTTGCCCCGAAAGGATAGTCCGTCGGACTGAGAGCCGCTGCGGTCTCGGGGTCCTCGACAATCTCCGCGATCTTCGCCCGGACGAAATCTGCGACTGTCTCATTGACCTCGGGATCGGACAGTTCATCCGAGAACGAGCGCAGGAGAGCAGGTGCACCACCGATCGCCCAACTTCGTTCGAGGATGCGCACCCGCTCCTCTGCGGAGAGGTCCTTTCCCGGTACGGATACCACGGTAGGGGCCATGCCAGAGGGTGCACGTCGAGTCATTTCCCGACGAGTGCCGTACTCGGTTTTGATCGAGCGAATTTCGCCATCGGACAACACGCGGTTTCGTGCAGGGACTGTGAAATTCGGAGTGCGTTGGAGCACGACGAGATGTTCCGCTGCCTCAGCAACCTTGGGAATAACCTGGATTCCGGTCGAACCGGTACCGACAACCGCGACCCGCTTGTCCGTGAAATCGACCCCCTCGGCCGGCAACGGCTGTGTGGAACCACTCCCCGCGAAAGTCGTCGAGACCTGCGAAGTCGGGACGCTTCGGCGCAGACAAGCCGCCTGTGGCCATCACACAGAATGCGGCGCGGACAGTCTTACCCTGGTCGGTGTCCACTTCCCAGCCGTCATCGACGAAGCGTGCGGCCGTGACACGTGTGTCGAACTCGATGTGGCGACGAAGGTCGAACCGGTCGGCGACGTGGTTGAGGTACGCCAGAATCTCGTGTTGCGGCGCGTACCGTTCGGACCACACCCATTCCTGTTGGAGCTCTTCACTGAAGGAGTAGGAATAGTCGATGCTTTCGACGTCGCAGCGTGCGCCGGGATAGGTGTTCCAGTACCAAGTTCCGCCCACGTTGGAACCTGCTTCGAACACCCGAACCGTCATGCCCATTTCAGTGGCGCGATGTGCGAGGTAAAGGCCGGAAAATCCGGCGCCGACAATGGCGACGTCGAACTCAGGCTCGTGCGATGCTTGCTGCACTTGTAAAGTCCTTTCTCTTCGGTCAGCTGCGCGGGAGTGTGAACGGGTCGCGGGTCGCTCCCGATAACTCCAGCCACACAGACTTGACCTGCGTGTAGTCGAGTACGGATTCCAGACCGTTTTCACGTCCGAAGCCGCTCTGTTGCATACCGCCGAACGGGACGTGCGGGGAGTAGTTCCGATAGCAGTTGATCCAGACGACGCCACAGCGAAGACGGCGTGCCATCCGGTGAGCGCGTTGAACATCTTTGGTCCACACGCCTCCCGCAAGCCCGAACTCGGTATCGTTACCGAGTTCGATCGCGTGCTCTTCGTCCCGGAACGGGACGACAGCAAGAACGGGCCCGAAGACCTCTTCACGCGCAAGCCGCATGTGTGGACGGACGCCGGCGAAAATGGTCGGTTCGACGAAGTATCCGTTCGGCATACGGTCAGGTGCTGTTCTCTTGCCTCCTGTGACAAGGGTTGCACCTTCGTCGACTGCGCTCAAGACGAGGTCGAGCACCTTGTTCAGTTGTGCTTCGCTGACGAGAGGACCCATTTCGCTGGCGGGATCCTGCGGATCGCTAGAAGAATCGTCTCTGCTCTCGCACGAAGGCGGTCGACGAACTCGTCGTGGATCTCTTCTTCCACGAGCAGTCGGCTGCCGGCGATGCACATTTGACCCGTCGATGCGAAGATTCCTCCAATCACCCCGTTGACCGCGGCGTCGAGATCGGCATCGGCGAAGACGATGTTCGGTGACTTGCCCCCCAGCTCGAGGGTGACAGGCGCAACGTGCTCGGCTGCAGCTTTCATCACAGAAGTGCCCACCGCCGTCGACCCCGTGAAACTGACCTGCGCCACGCCGGGATGACGAGCAAGGGCGTCGCCGACAACCGCTCCGGGACCGGTCAGCACATTGAAGACCCCGGCAGGAAGCCGGCTTCCTCGACAAGTTCAGCAAGAAGCAGTGTGGACGTGGGAGTCTGGTCCGCCGTCTTGATGATTACTGCGCACCCGGCGGCCAGCGCCGGAGCAGCCTTCATCGCCGTGATCATCAGTGGCGCGTTGAACGGGACGATCGCACCAATTACTCCGATGGGCTCTCGGGTCGTGTAGACAAGATAGTTGGAGTCTCCGGTCGGGAGGGTGTGTCCCGCAATCTTGTCAGCGGCCCCTGCGAAGTAACGCAACCACGCCGCGACCTGGCCGACCGCAGGACGCGTCTCGCGAATCAGCTTCCCGTTGTCCCGGGACTCGACAGCTGCGAGTCTGTCGGCGTCACGATCGACGAGATCCGCGAGCCTGTTGAGCAACCTCGTCCGCGCCGACCCCTGCGTTGCGCCCCATTCGCCTTCCATGGCAGTAGTTGCGGCTGCAACAGCCCGGTCGACGTCTGCGCCGTCCCCCGCAGGAACTCGGGTCCAGACCTCGCCGGTCGAAGGGTCGATAGATTCCATGGACGCGCCGGATGCTGTGGTAGTCCACGACCCGCCGATATACATCGAGGTCGGGACGTTGCCGAACACATCGGCCCGTGCTTCATCTTGCGTGATGGAGGTCATGACTCCACGCTACGATCCCGACAGCGCGAGCGGACCTATTGCATCTGTTAGGGTTTTGCGGACCGACAGGCGTCCGAGATGGCAACGGCGATATTGCGGATGGCGTCATCAGCTGTCGTCAGTGTGCCGAACATTGACAGGAACCCGTGAGCCATCGTGTTGTACCGGAACACACTTGTCGGCACCGATGCATCCCCGAGGCGTCGCGCGTAGTCGAGTACTTCATCACGCAGCGGATCGTGCTCGGCAACAACAACGACCGCAGGCGCCAACCCGCGCAGATCCCGAGTCAGTCCGGGTGACGCGTCCGGACGACTCCGTGCCCCAATGTCCGGAACGTACTGGGACCAGAACCATTCCATATCATCGGCGCTGATCAGTAGCTTCCCACCCCGATCACGGTACGAGTCAGTGTCCATCCTGTGGTCGAGTACCGGGTAGATGAGAACCTGCAATGCGATCGGTTTCTCCAGACGCTCCCGGGCGCTCTGCGCAACCGCGGCGACCAAGTTACCGCCCGCGCTATCACCCATCAGAATCAAGGGAGTCGACTCTGGGAGATTGCCCGCCGCCCATCGGACAGCGTCCTCAGCGTCGCTGACGGCTGCCGGATGAGTGTGTTCGGGAGCGAGTCGATAGTCGACGCTGACAACATCGCAACCGGTGAGTGCTGCGAGCAGTCGGCAGAGTCCATCGGATTCGTCGACGCTTCCAAACACCCATCCCCCTCCGTGGAAATACACGACAAGACCATCGGTGGGGCCGCTCTGCGGGCGATAGTGACGTGCAGGGATACCATGCCCACGGGCTGGAATTTCAAAATCCACAACCTCGGCGAGGTCGATTGCAGGTGCTGCGGCGAGCCCGAGCGCGGCACGCCGTGCTCGGATTTCGACAGCTCCGAGTTCCCGCATAGGCTCTCCGAAGTGCTGCTGGAAAGCCGTGACGACTGCCTCCATCTGTGGGTCTACCGAGAGATCGAGGCCTCCGTCCGACAGGGACTTATCGGGTCGCGTGAGATCCGTCATCGTTGGCCTCCGACGAAACTGGCATCCCACCTGTGGGTCCGAGCATCAGATGTCATGTGTCGCATAATTTCCATCGTGGAGTTCAGCACCGGATGCAGCAACTGGCTCTTACGTCAGTTGACGTGCCGCGCCGACATCTCGATGACGACCTCTGTGCCTTCGCCGGGTCGGGATCTGAGTACCATCAGCCCCGCATGCTCGGTCAGCCTCCGTCGCGTCGAGGTAAGGCCGTAGCCAGGAGGTGCGTCTTTCAGACCGATACCGTCGTCCGCGACGCGGAGAACCACCCCGGCGGGCGAACGAGCAGCCAGAACGACATCGATCACGCACGGACCCGCGTGCTTCGCTGCATTGATGATGACTTCCCGGCCCGCTGAAACAAGGACCGCCGCCGCGCGCGACCCGAGATCGGGCAGTTCGTCACCGTCCGGCAAGTCAACCCTGATCTCGATCCCGAATTGCCGTTCGACCTCCGACACGATCGCGACGAGTTCGGCGCATACCGAGACACTTCGATGCGAGTCCGCCAAATGGTGGATAACACCACGAACCTCGCAATTGCTTTGCTCCACGAGGTCCAGGGCTCGCTGCACCTCGGCGCAGAGGACATGATCCTTGGACAGTTCCGCTTCCATACGCTCATCGAGATTTTGCAGGGAAAGCCTGGCGGCGAACAACAACTGCGCAACGCGATCGTGGATGTCATCAGCGATTCGCAAGCGCTCCTTCATACGTGCCGTCTCCGACTGCTCCCTTAGGTACCGGTCCGTGGTCCAACCCAAGGCGATTGTCTCTGCCATGTGACGTATAGCGTTGCGTTCATGACGTTGGAACGGCAACCACGGCGTTCGCAGCAACGCCAAGGTCGCACGAACTTCGCCGTCAACGACAATAGGCACCTGCACGGACACCCAACCGAACTCTCCGGGCAGCTCGGGGCGGTACATCGCGCTACGCAGACTCGACGAGTCCGCATCTATCCCGGCCAGGAACCCTGTTGCGTGCTCGACGGACTCACCATCACCCACGGCGATCCTGCGGCCGTCCTCACGGAACGTCACCACCGTCGATACACAAGAGAGAACAACTCGGAACGAATCGACAAGCACAGCAAAGTCATCGAAACCGCGACCTGAGGCGATCGCCGCCGCAGCCCGCCCGATCGATACCACCAATTTCTCGCGCTGACGCATTTCGAGGCGCTGTCGAACTTGCGCGACTGCTGATGCGATGAATGGCGACAGTCGCTCGGCAAGTTGTGCATGCGTCCGGGTGAAGGCGGTGGGGTGGTTCGCTATATGGACAACACCGAGCCTTTTACCTCCGGCGGTCATGGGCAAGGTAATGAGGCGCTCGACGCGGAAGCACTCGTACCATTCCGGAAAACGCGGAATCTCCACCTCCGGGTGATTGGAAAGCATGGTCTGGCCGGTCCGGAATACCTCAGCAGTCGATGTTGCGGACTCGCCCCTGCCCACGACAGCTGCTGCGACGACCTCACTGGAAGCCCCAAACGAGCCGGGCAGAACCTGCAGAATATTTCGATCCGTGAGCACCGAAACACCAGCGGATGTTCCATCGACGAGCGCGCCCAGTACCGCAGTGATGCCTCCCAGCAACTCCTCGATCGACTCCGCGCTCAGTGCCAGCTCGGCCAAGATCCGACCACCGGCAAGGATGAAGTGCTCTTCGGAAGGAGTGCTATCCATAACCGCAACTGAGGACAGACGTGCAAGTGCCTGCAGCGCCACATGGATGCGGGGTTCGAACGCAGGTGTGAGAGGCCATTCGACTGCCAAACTGAGCCCGTCATCCTCATCGCTTGCCACAGTCGCACTTGTGACACCGCGTGATCGATCATGATGCAAAGTCGCCCGTGCGCCGATCGGAACTACCTGCGCCCGAGCAGCGCTTGAGGTGGCGGAACGACCCGCGAATGCGACGATGTTAGAAGAGTTCGATAGAATCACGGAATCGGCTGCGAGGATCGCTCGCGCGGTGTCCACAAAACGATGGACTCGAGACTTTTCCCCTGCTTCAGTGGCTCGATGCCCTACGGTGAACATCGAGGCTCCCGCACGGACGCAACGTCAGGATCGATGAAACCTTCCCGTAGGGCGGCAACGATCAGTTCGGGTGTAGTCCGCACACCAACTCTATCCTTGATCCCATTGACATGGAACCGAACTGTCGACTCCGAGATGTGCAGTCGCCTCGCGATCTGCCCATAGGTCATTCCCTCTGCGACCAATTCCAGTACTCGGACTTGATGTTGAGTCAACAACCTTTTCCCCTCCCCCAACGACAGGCGCTCGGAGGTACCCTCAAAAGAATCACGACGCACGACTCCCGTCTGTCCTTCGAGAACTGCACTCAGAGCGGCTCGAAGCTCTTTGAGCCCGGCTCCTTTCGCGACATAGCCCGCAGCACCAGCGTGAAGACAGCGATTGATGACATCTTCGGCGCTCGAGGTACTCACGACGACCACCATCGTGCCGGGTCTCGCTTCGACCAGCGCGTGGCACAACCGGTCACCCGTCATGTCCGGCAACCGAAAGTCGGCCAGAAACAGCTTCGGACGCTGTTTAGCCTGAACGGCCAACGCCTCTGCGCCCGAGCCGACTTCCGCAACAACATCGACAGGAGAATCGGCGAGCGCACCCAGCACGCCTCGTAATCCTTCCCTCACGACCTCATGATCATCTACGATGCACGCCTCGATCATCTTTGCCTTCCGAGCAACGCCACAGGGTTGGCAGGCCATTACCTCTAACGAGCCCACACATACCCTCCGTCGCCATAGGTGCTTTGTCGCCACGGATGCGTCGTCGCGTCGACGAGGCATAGATCGGCGCGTTAGAAACCGTTGCTCCCACGGAACCCCAGGACAGTCTCCCTGTGTCGACCATCGGATTCAAAGACTCTCCGCCGCGCACCGTGGTCGACCACCAATGACCAACAAGAGTCAAGATACATCCCCCGCTACGTTGACGTCCGCGATTCGCTCTCCAGCAACACCCGTTTTCTGGATCCGCCGGCAATGGCCTCGGTCATGCATGAGGTATACCGGCCCGCACGCGGATTCAACCTCGTAGCTATTTCTTCAACAGGAATCCTGCATCCACGGGGAGCGAGACACCGGTGATGAAGCGGGCGTCATCGGACGCAAGGAACACCAGCGCATTGCTGATGTCGACCGGGTCAACCCAAGGAATCGGAAGGATATTTGCCAACGCGTAGTTCGAGCCAGGCAATTCCGCATCAGCGCGAGTCGGATTCTCAAGGTGCGGCATGAACAACTTGAGAATCGTCTCGTTCTGGATCATTTCAGTATCCACGTTGGTCGGCAGGATCGCGTTCACCCGAATGAACTGCGGACCCAGTTCGAGCGCAAGTGTCTTCATCAACCGAGGACGCCGTGCTTCGCTGAGGTGTAATGACCAAGATTCTGTACCGCAGTCACACCCATGGCCGAGCTGGTGAAGGTGATCGAGCCTCCGCGTCCACCGGCGATAATGTGTGGGGCGGCGGCAACTGCGGTATGCCACGCTCCCGTGAGATTGACATCGATCACGTCCTGCCAGGTCCGGTCGTCGAGGTCGAGTACTTGTGATGTGGAAGCAATTCCAGCGTTGACCGACACTATGTCGAGGCGTCCCAACTCACTCACGCCTGACGATACTGCTTCTTCTAGCGCAGCCCGGTCCCTTACGTCTGCTTTCGCCGTCACGATACGACGGTCGAGCTCTTCCACCATCTTTGCTGTTTCGCGAAGGTCCTCTTCGGTCCCCATGGTGTGATTGGCAGATTCGATCCGGTCGCAGATGTCGATCGCGATGATGTCCGCGCCTTCCTCCGCCAGTCGGACCGCGTGGCTGCGCCCCTGGCCGCGTGCGGCGCCGGTGATCAGTGCTACTTTACCGTCGAGTTTTCCCATTGTGCACTCCTGTGGTCGAGCGGGATGTCTGTTGATGTTGGCGAGCTCAGGCCAGACGACTGGTATCGATGTATACGCGGTAGCCACTGATTCGTTCCCCTACGAAGTCAAGGAACGAGCACCCCTTGATTCGTTCGACGCGGCCGTCCGTAAAGGTGTATGCGACTGTCAATTCGATTCCGGCGGTGTGGTGCGCCGGATCGGCTGTAATGCGGTTGATTTCGTGGGTAACCGAAGCGAAGTTCGCCTTCCAGTCTCTGACGAAAGCGGCAATGGCGTCTCGTCCGGTACGGGGTCTATGTCATTGAATGCGAACACTGCATCCGTGGTGAGCCTTCGTTCGAACACTTCCGGGTCGTTGGCATCGAGTTCACGGTAGAACTCGGTGGCCGCGGTCGAGTAATTTGAAGTCGTTGTGTGTGGCATCTTCGATCCCCTTGTGTCGGTGTTGCATTCGGTGGTGTTACTTGGTGATGTGATTGGCCGCTATATATGCGGCGCATTGGATGAAACCGATGGTGTGGCCCCCGGCCCAGTACGCCTCACCGGACGGCATTGCAGCGCAGTTGCCCACGGCGTAAAGCCCGGCAATCGGCGTGCCATCAGGTCTCACGACTTGGCTGTTTCGGTCGACCCGCGGCCCTCCAGCGGTATCGATGAGAGCCGGCCCCAGGATGGTGGCGTAGTAGGGACCGTCACTGGCTAGCGGGGCCATCATAGGATTAGGCCCGTCGCCGACACCGAAGTATGCGCTCAGCGCCTGCTCGATCGGGGTGGAACCACGACCGAAGTCACGATCGATGCCCTCCGTAGACATTTTTGCCCAGCGATTCACCGTCTCGGCGAGAGTGGCGCCGAAATCGGTGTCCAACTCGACCGGCCCGGTGTACTCCTGCAGCGTCTTGAGCCGTTCCGCAATCCTCATCTCCAGTTCCGCCAACGTGTCACCGGTGATGACCCAGTAGTCGTCCTCACCCTGAGGAGGGATGGGGTTGCCGAAACCCTCGCCGCCGAATCGCCGTGCGGGCTCGTCCCAGATGGCAATGAGTGGATTGTTCGGGTAGGTGCCCCGCTGGCTGTCCCAGTCGAAGAACACGCGGGCGAAGTCGTGGTAGGGCACTTTTTCACTGATTACGCGCTTGCCGAACCGGTTGACGATGATCATCGAGTCGCCGGGAATCATGAATGAACCTCGCACGGAGGCCGGGTCACGCTGGAGTCGCTCGAGCACCATAGGAGCCCGCATACCGAGGTTGAGGTTGGCCAGATCGGCGCCGACATCGCGTGCGATTGCGAGGAGGTCTCCGGTGTTCGTCCGGGCCGCACAACCACCCACATAGGAGTGGTCCAGGAATCGCAGTCGTAAGTCCGGGTCCTGCGTGAAACCGCCAGTAGCACAGATCACTCCGCGGCGCGTCCGGATAGAGCTAGTTCGGCCCGACGATTCGACGACGGCACCAATGATTGCGCCAGTCTCGTCCTGAATGAGATCGACGACACGGGTCTCGGTACGAACGGGGATGTTGGCGCTTTCACACGCTCGCGTCAGGGTCTCGATCAGGATGGATCCTCCCGTCGGCCCTCCCTCACTTTCCTCAGGGAACAGGATGCGGCCTGTCGGCGCTGCATCCTCGGGAAGATGCGCATAGTAGTCCGGGAATTCAGCTGCATGCGCGAGTTTCAGCCCCGTGAGGCTCTCGTACGCTTCGGCAGCATCCGACGCGTTGTCGTAGAAGGCTGTCAGACCGTCGTACTCCCAAGCGGGAAGCCCCAGAGTCGGATGGCTTGGGTCGTACAGCCTGGGGCGCGAAAGCTTCGCCATATATCGCAGGGCATCGTCACGAGGGTCCGTACGGCCCGAGCGCGGAGATATCTGTTGTTCGGAATCCACATGTATGCAGCGGACTTCGCTGTGGTACCGCCAAGCCTGGCGGCCTTCTCGACGACGAGGACATCAGCGCCGTTCGTCGCGGCGATCACGGCTGAACCCAATCCGCCGATGCCACTTCCGGCGACCAGCACATCGACGGTCTCGTCCCACTGTTGGTTCATGTTCATCCTTTCAGGATCAGCACTCGGTCGGGAGTTCGGCACTCGGTCTGCGCGGTCAGGGGTCGACTGATTGCAGCGAAGGCGACCGTCTCACACACCCTCACCAAAGTGATGTCGGTCACTTTAGCTACTGTTATCTATATAACAAGCGGTGCTGGTCCAAAGTCGTGCCGTTCATCAACGAAATGTATTGTATTGCAACTATTTTGATTACCTCACCGCCAACAGGCACGCGGGTGCGCCCCATGACCAGCGCCGGCGTCACAGCTGCTCCGCGCCCTTCGGCGACACCCGGAGGGCGTGCACCGGAAAGGATTCCAGCTACGGTCAGTAGCCGAGACGTCCCCGGCTGCGGCTGCGCAGTCGCAGCCAGAACTCGAGGCCAGAGACCTACCCCTTTCGTCCAGACGGTAGTTGCGGCCAGCCGCACCGACCGGCACTGGACCAGCGTGGCGACCTCCCCGACAATTTGTGGCGTGTGACACGATTACACATGCGAGTGGCTGATCTCGCACTGGCCTAGAGCTCAAAATGTCGATCGGCTTTTGGTTCAGGAACCAACGGTTGACCGAGACGCATGCCGGATATCGCAGTACCAGCGCTGGGCCGCCGTCGAAAAGATCGTCACCACCACCGACTATCAATCGCTGTGGCGATGGTTGGTCACCGAGGTCCACCCGTGGCGTGCAAGATCGACTGCATGTAAGAACCGGCTCTAGAACCAACCGGACCGACTATCGGGGACCTGCAGAGCCGACCAGACGTCACACAGCCAAGTGCCCAGCACGTACAGGATCGTTTCGGCGCTCAGCAGGTGCGAGCCCGGCCGACCCGGCGGTTGCGGACTCTGTCACAGCAACCGCAGCGGCTCGTTCGCTGCACACTGCAAAGAGGTCAGCGCCGAGTGCGGGGTTACATCCGGCGACACGATTGCCGATGGGCTCAGTCGACATGGAACTACACCCGGGAGTAGGTATCTATCGCGACGGCTTACTTGCATGCGCGGCGGCCTCACAGGCACTGTTCACGATGGCGTCGAGTTTGTCGGTGAATCGTGACGTCGGGCCCCCCACCGTGAGCACCGCGCTCACGCTCTGGCCGTCGAAGACGGGCACAGAAACCGCTCGAAGATCAGGAAGAGTGTCACCTAGATTAATCGCAAATCCGTCGGCCAACACCTTTTCGAGATCGGCACGAACCTCTTCTCTGTGTCGCTTCGAGCCAAAGCTTCGCTTCAGGTATTTCTCGCGGTAGGCTTCCGAGGCATTGGCCAGAAAACACTTTCCGGCACTGGTAGGATACAGCGGCCGCCGAACACCGATCGTGGGATTGTACCGAACAGCCTTCGATGACTCGATCGCGCTGGTAGTAACGATAGAGTCCCCGGCGATCACGACCAGGGCGACTGTCTCATCGAACTCAAGGTTCAGTGTCTCCATCGCCGAACGGATACCGTGGTCGAGGGAGGACTGGTGCATCAGCAGGGCATTGATGGCGGCACCCAGGGTGTAGCGTCCGTCCTCGGTGGCACGCAGGTAGCCACTCGAAGCCAATCCGTGGACGAGTCCGTGTACCGACGAGCGGGGGGCATCGAGCTCATTCACCATATCCGCCAGTCGCACGCTACCCTCGGCGCGAGCAACGAACTCCAAGATCGCGACCACCCGCGAAACCGTCCGATGCTCGTTTGAGCACCTGAGTTCGGCTGCGTCATCGCCGTCCTGCCTGTCGTTGCGTTTCCATGGTTCTCGCCTGCAGCTGCATGTCACCGATTACGCCGTTTCGCGCCGACAGTCAGGACATGCTGGGCTCGCCGCAAATGCGGGGCGTCCAGCATCTTGCCATCGAGGGCCACCACCCCGATATTACTGTCTGCAAATGCCTCGATCACTCGGCGAGCATATTCGAGTTCCGGCTCCGATGGAGTGAAGGCATCGTTGATGGGGCCGACCTGGGCGGGATGAACCGCGATGCGCCCTGTGAACCCCTCGGCGCGCGCTACGCGGGAGGAAGCGGCCAGGCCCTCTGTGTCTCGGATGTCGACGTACAGCGTCTCGATAGCGTGAACGCCTGCACTGGCGGCAGCGAGCAAAGTGGACGACCTGGCAAATTGGTACGTCACGGCCCATCGGCCGTCGGGACCCACGTTTGTCGATGCGCCGAGCGATGCACTCAGGTCCTCAGCACCCCAAGTGAATCCGTATACCCGCTCCAGACCGGTGCCCTGTCCGAGTTCGCCCAATCGAAGTACCGCGGTGGGGGTCTCGGTGACCACCGGAAGAATTCTGACCGATCCCTGGGGAAGTTCGTACACCGCCTCCATCGCATCGAGATAGTGACCGAGCGTGGTCATGTCGTGTCGGCCGTAGATCTTGGGGACCAAGATCCCGGCGGGGCCGTACCGCACTACTGCGGCCAGGTCGCTCAGGGCGTGGGGCGTATCCAACGGATTGATGCGTACCCACAGGTCCGGTCCGTGGGCTGCGAGGAGATTCTGGTCCAGATACCCGGAGGTTACCTCTCGCGCGATCCCCTTTCGGCTCTCGCTTACCGAGTCCTCCAGGTCGATAATCAGCGCATCTGCCTCGGACTTCGAGGCCTTCGCTAATTTTTTCTCATCGTCGCCGGGTACGAACAGCATCGATCGCAGAGGTGCGCCCGCAGATGCAGTCATTGGGGCCGCCGGCGCTGCAGACCGGTGCGTTTGCATGACGCGACCAGTTCGTCGTTCTGATTGAACGCGCGGTGCAGGAAGGTGACTATGCCTGGTCAGAGCGCGACTTCGAATCACGGAGATCGATAACCTCAGTCGTGACCCGGAGTGTGTCGCCATGGAACACTGGCGCCGGGAAGCGCACCTCGTCCCATCCGAGGTTGGCAACCGCAGTGCCGAGGGTCGTATCACCCACCGAGATACCCACCATCAATCCCAGAGTGAAGGCGCTGTTGACGATGCGCGTCCCGAACTGCGACGACTTCATGTACTGCTCGTCGAGGTGCAGTTGAGCGGGATTGTGCGTCATCGCGGTGAACAGCACGTTGTCGGTCTCGGTGATCGTACGTCGGATCGCGTGGTCGAAGGTGTCACCGATATGAAGGTCGTCGAACCAGATTCCGGCCATGTGCCAGCTCCTTTCACAGACAGGTCGGCCGCGCGCAGTTCGCACGGTCGAGAACGTTCAGTAGCTCCGGGGAAGGCCGAGGACGTGGGAGCCGAGGTAGTTGAGGATCATCTCCTGGCTGATCGGGGCGATCCGGGTAAGACGTGCCTCCCGGAAGTAACGGGACACGTTGTATTCCTCCGAGTACCCCATGCCGCCGTGGGTCTGGAGTGCGCGGTCGGCGGCGTCGAAGCCGGCGTCGGCGCAAAGGTACTTAGCGGTGTTCGCCTCGCGGCCACAGGGTTTACCGTTGTCGTAGAGCCACGTCGCCTTGCGGAGCATCAGCTCGGCGGCATCGAGACGGGCGAGGGAGTCAGCCAGCGGAAACTGGATGCCCTGGTTCTTGCCGATGGGTCGACCGAATACCTCGCGGTCGTTGCCGTACCGAACTCCGGCACGCATGGCCGCGCGACCGATACCGAGGGCCTCGGCCGCCACGAGCATCCGCTCCGGATTGAGTCCGTCGAGTATGTACTCGAACCCCTTACCCTCCTCCCCGACCCGGTCCGCGACAGGGATTTCGAGATTGTCGATAAATAGTTCGTTTGAGGTGACTGCGTTGCGTCCCATCTTCTTGATGGGACGGATGTCGACCTTGGTGCGGTCGAGATCGGTGAGGAACAGCGTCATCCCGTCGGTCTTGCGCGGCGACTCATCGAACTTTGCTGTGCGGGTCAGCAACAAGATCTTTTCTGACTCCACGGCCTTGGAGATCCACACCTTCCGGCCGTTGACGATGTACTTGTCACCCTCCCGCCTTGCAAATGTGGTGATCTTGGTGGTGTCGAGTCCGGCGCCGGGCTCGGTGACCCCAAAGCAGACATGCAAATCACCGCTGACAATTCGGGGCAACGTGCGCTGCTTGAGTTCCTCACTGCCGTGCACGATCACCGGGTGCATGCCGAAGATCGACAGGTGCATCGAGCTCGCGCCATTCATCCCAGCACCCGAGGCTGCGACCTGCTCAAGCAGGATGGAGGCCTCGGTGATTCCGTACCCGTGTCCGCCGTACTCCTCGGGGGTGGTAATCCCGAGCCAACCGCCCTGAGCGAACGCGTTGTAGAACTCGGTCGGGAACTCGTGCTTCTCGTCCTTCTCCGCCCAGTACTGATCGTCGAATTTGGCGGCGAGTTCGGCAACGGCGTCCCGGATCGTTATTTGATCGTCGGTCAATGCGAAATCCATTTGTTTCACCGGTTCTTTCTATTAGTCGGTTGTCTCGGCTGCGGTGTGGAACGCGCAATGCTTATCTCGACCGGTACAGGGTGGCCAGGGCGGCGCGGATACCGTCGAGAGCCTCAGGGTTCTCAGCACTCGACATGTCACCTGGATCGGTGTCGGTTGCGACCGCGCGTACCGCGCGTCGCAAAATTTTCGACGAACGAGTCTTGGGCAGATCGGCCACGGGGATGATTTCGCTGGTCGCGAAAGGCTTTCCGATGCTCTCCGCGACGACGGCACGCAGCTCGGCGGACACCGCTCGGTGCCAGAGCCCTCGCGGGGCACCCAAAATACCCACACAGTTTCGCCTTTCTTCGGGTCCGGCACGCCGATGGCATTTGCTTCGACCACGGCCGGATGCATCGTCAGCACCGACTCCACCTCTGCGGGCGCGAGGCACTCACCCCCCGATGTTCATCACGTCGTCGGACCTGCCAAGGATGTACCACGAACCGTCCTCGAAGTTGACGAGCGCAAAGTCCCCGTGACACCACATCCCGTCGAAGGTCGACCAGTACGACTGCAGGTACCGGTCATGGTCACCCCACACGCTGCGCGTCATCGACGGCCACGGAGTCCGGCAGACCAGTTCGCCGATCTCCCCGCGCACCGGTTGACCGTTTCCGGCGACAACATCGACGTCCATGCCCAGCGAAGGTTCTCCCACCGAGCAACTCGGGATCGGCTCCACCGGGTAAGGGGCGAGGAACGAACCACCGACCTCGGTTCCGCCCGAGAAGTTGATTACCGGAACGCGACCGCCGAAAACCTCCGCGGCCAACCAGTCGTAGGAGTCGGGATCCCAAGGTTCCCCGGTGGAGCCCAACGTACGCACTGACGACAGGTCGCGGTCCCTGATCTTCTCCAGCG
This sequence comes from Rhodococcus sp. IITR03, assembly GCA_001017865.1. Next base: position 8,034 of record LATQ01000289.1, on the reverse strand, counting down.
GGGTGGCTCGCAAGGCGCGTATCAGATTCGGCGACAATCCGAGAGTCGTGACGGAGTGCCGTTCCACCACATCCCACAAACGCAGGGGATCGGGGACGTCGGGTGACCCCTCGTACAGCACCAATGTCGCCCCGTTGGCGTGCGCTCCCACAGTGGTGAGAGGTCCCATCACCCATCCCATGTCGGTGACCAAGCAGACACGATCACCAGGCGCGACACCAAAGGAGTACGCCAATTCGGTAGCGACTTTGACGGTGAAGCCCGCCTGGGTATGCACTGCCCCCTTCGGCTTGCCGGTCGTGCCCGAGGTGTAACCCAGCATCAACGTGTGCATCGCGGGAAACGATCGCGACTCGTGGAAGCGGGAGCCGTCGAGGAGTTCGGTCCAGGTTGTGATGGCGACATCGTCGGCATCGAACTTCCCAGTGTCACCTGTGTTGGAGACGGTGATCACCGAGGTGACCGACGGTGCGGCGGCGATCGCCCTGGCCACCTCACCCGCCATGTCCACTCGGTGGCCGCGACGGAGAGTGGCATCGGCAACGATGACGGCGGACACGCCGGCGTCGTTCAGACGCGTCGCGATCGCCGGAGCCGCAAATCCGGAGAAGAGCGGCACCACGACGGCACCGATACTGGCGACCGCGTAGAAGGCAACGATCGCCTCTGGAATCATCGGCATATACAGCGCGACAGTATCGCCTTCGCCCACACCGATTCCAGTCAGTCCGGCGGCAAGATTAGCGACCTGACGCGCCAGATCGGCGAAGGAGAGCTCCTTGATCCGGCCGTCCTCTGCCTCATGGATCACCGCGGGACGGCCGGAGTCTGCCCACCGAGCAATACACGCGTCGACGAGGGCGAACTCACCGTCGATGAACCAGTCGGGATTCTCTTTGCCACTCGAGATGTCGAGGACCTGACGGTAGGGCGAGCGGAACGGGATCGCGAGGTCGACGATCGCAGCATCCCAGTACCACTGCACGTCGGCCACCGATCGTCGGCGCAGTTCTGTGATGGAGTCGATGTCGTGGCGCTGTGCCAGACGTGTGACGTTGGCTTCCGCGATGCGCTCGGGGGACGGCCGCCAGACGTAGTCACTCATGCGAGGACCTTTCGGTGCTCGGATTCGAGGTGTCCTGATGGACGATCTGTGCGGTCAGTAGTTGCTCGATGGCGCCGTCGTCGTACCCGAGCGATGCCAGAACCATGCGGGTGTCGGCACCTTTGGGTCGAGGGATGTCACGGAACGATGCCGGGGTACCGGTCAACTTGATGGGGAAACCGACGCCGCAGTAGTCGTCCTTCTCCACGATCATCTCGCGGTGGCGGATGTGCGCATCTTCGAGTACTTCCCCGACGTCACGGATCGCCGAGGCCGGTACCCCGCGCGAAATGAGGTTTCGGGCGAGCTCGTCCTTCGGGAAGGCCGAGATCTTCTCCGACAACAGTTCGGTGAGAACTTTCAGGTTTCCGAGACGATCGGCGTTGGTGCGGAACCGAGGGTCCTCGGCGAGTCCCGGCATGCCCAGTTGATCACCAAGGATGCGGAACTGGCGATCGTTGCCGATGCCGATGAACACCGCACCATCGGCCGCCTCGAAGGCGTCATACGGTGCCACCGTGGGATGGGCGGAGCCCGTACGTGCCGGCACCTGACCGTCGGCGAGGTTGGAGGCCGAGTGCGGATGCAATAGCGACACGGCAGTGTCGATAAGCGTGCAATCGACCACTTGTCCACGACCTGTTCGTTCGCGGGCGTTGAGCGCCAAGAGAATACCGCTGAAGGCGTAGATTCCGGTCACCATGTCCACGACCGGAACACCGACGCGCAGGGCCGGTCCGCTGGATTCACCGTTGATGCTCATCAGGCCTCCGTAAGCCTGGGCGACGGCGTCGTAGCCGGGCATCGCACCCATGGGACCGTCGGTGCCGAATCCGGTGATACGGCAGACGATTAGTCGCGGATGGCGCCTGAGTAGCTGTTCGTCCGAAAATCCCCAGCGCGCCAGGGTGCCTGTCTTGAAATTCTCGACCACCACGTCGGTGTGGTCGAGCAGGCGCTCGAGCACCTGTTGTCCTGGGGCAGTTCGCAGATCCAGGCAGATGTTTCGTTTGTTACGGTTGATCGCGCTGAAGTAGGCGCTCATGTCGTCGGCAACGAACGGCGGGCCCCACCGCCGGGTGTCATCCCCGGCCGGCGGCTCGACCTTGATCACGTCGGCCCCATGGTCGCCCAGCAACTGGCAACACAGCGGACCGGCGAGGACGCGTGACAAGTCGAGTACCCGAAGGCCGACCAGACTCTCATTTGCACCAGGCCGTTCACTCATTCGGCGGTCCATCCGTTCTCATATAGGAACAGCAAGTACGTATATATGACATGATCTGCGCCCGTCGACCCCGATGTCAACTGTCCGCCACTACCCTCGGCGAAAATGCACGGGCGACCAGGAGCGCTTGACGTGACTTGGAACACGGCATATCGTCCGGATATAAATCCGTTAATACGATGAACGAGTTCCTATATATGAACATTTGGTCTTTCTGGCGCCTTGCCCCGACTGCGGACATTCGAAGCTCCGGCCACCGCACGCAACGTAAGACTGGGCAACCCCTAAGCCCACCATTCCGAGAGGTATCCTCATGAGCGCAATCAAGCACCCGACGTCGCGACTGTTCATCGCCGGAGAATGGCGCGAGGGCGGCGCCGGCACGGTCGGTGACCTCGTAAACCCCTCCACCGAAGAGGTTCTTGGACCCATCGCACGGGCGAGCATCCGCGATCTCGACGATGCATTGATCACCTCCGAAGATGCATTCACTCGCTGGAGTCGCACTACAGCGGTCGATCGTGCTGCAGTGCTGACCAGGCAGCCGCGCTGCTTCGTCAGCGTTCGGACTCCATCGCCCGAACGATCACCACCGAGCAGGGCAAACCGTTGGCGGAATCCAAACTGGAAGTGGCCCTCAGCGCAGAGACCTTCGAATGGTTCGCAGGCGAGGCAATCCGGGCACACGGCCGAACACTTCCCGCCCGCCTACCCGGACAACGCCAAATGGTCATCAACCAGCCCCTCGGCCCGGTCCTCGCTCTGGCGCCGTGGAACTTCCCCATTTTGCTTCCGACTCGCAAAATCGCGCCCGCGCTCGCCGCAGGCTGCACCGTCATAGCCAAGCCCGCCGAGGAGACCCCCAGCGCGACCGCCGCCATCGCACAGGCGCTACACGATGCCGGCCTCCCTGCGGGAGCACTCAATGTCGTCGTAGGCGTCCCCGCCGAGATCTCCGCCCACCTCATCGCATCGAGGACCATCCGCAAGATCAGCTTCACCGGATCGACCGCGGTCGGAAGAGAATTGTCCAAACTTGCCGCCGAGAACGCAAAGCCAAGCACGATGGAACTCGGCGGCCACGCCCCGGTCGTCATCTTCCCGGACGTCGACATCGACAAGACCGTCGCTGCCTGTGTCGCCGGAAAGACCCGAAACGCCGGGCAGGTGTGCACATCCCCAACCCGTTTCTTCGTCCATGAGTCCATCCGAGACGAGTTCGTCGCCGGCTTCGGAAAAGCACTGGCCGACATCGCCGTCGCCGACGGGCTCGCTGATAACGTCCAGATGGGACCGCTGGCCAACAACCGACGACTCACCGCAGTCTCTACGCTCGTCGACGACGCCGTATTCCAGGGAGCAGAGCTGGTCACCGGGGGCAATCGCATCGGTACGACCGGCAACTTCTTCCAGCCCACCCTGCTCGCCGATGTACCCACCACGGCGCGTGTGATGACCGACGAACCATTCGGTCCGATCGCGCTCGTCAACCGGTTCAGCGACGTCGGCGATGCCCTGCGGCTGAGTCACAGTCTCGACGTCGGGCTCGCCGCCTACGTGTTCACCCGGTCCGCCGAGACCGCAATGGTGATGAGCGAAGAACTACAGGCAGGTGGTATCGGCATCAACTCCTTCTCCGTCTCCAGCGTCGAAGCCCCCTTCGGCGGACTCAAGGACAGCGGCCATGGATACGAGGGCGGCTCAGAAGGTCTCGACAGCTACCTCCACCACAAGTACGTCAATCACATCGTCTGATCCCCATACCACCGATGCCTCTCCACAAAAGAACCGACGATGATCCGTGCCATAACGCGCGCCGAAACACTCGCGCTCGCCAAACTCACCCGTAAAAGGAAAATTCTCATCAGCGCGATCACGGTGACCATCCTGGGGAATATCTCGCGATCGTAGTGTTTGCGCACTTCACCTCCATCCTCGACGGATTCGCGTTCGGATTGATGTCGTGGGTGTACGCGCTGGCCGTGTTCGTCTACGCCGTAACACTCATCTCGACACTCGTTTACAAGTCGCAGATGGCAAGCACCGAAACGGACTCAAGAACGACGTCGCGCGCTTCCCCGACACGGAGGATGCGAGATGATCGGTCCTGCAGAAATTACCGTCTTATGCTGCATCACCGCGATCGCATAGGGTTACCTCCTGTCCTGAGGCAGGCTCGCGCCACGTGGAGTCAGATCGTCAAAATCCATCCTGTTGCTGGCAAGCATCACTCTGGTCGTGATACTGGTTCTTTCCAACTTCAGGTGGAGCGTAAGCGAACTGTTCCGGAACACTGCCAAGATCAACGACGGCGCACTTCTGACCACATCAAACCGCGGAAGGTTCTGGCCCACTTTCCGTTTGCGCCGTGAGGCGCTGTGATTCGAGTGGAGGTGAGAGACCTTCACCGCCGGCCTGTCGTAGCAGGTCGGTGGAGCTGAGGGCAGCCTGATCCGGGTGATGCCGGAGAGGGTAGGAGCAGCCCTGACAACGCCGGGACGTGGCCAGCACTGCCAGATGGCGCGGGTCCGGCAAGCGAGACGGAGAGGAGTACGCGAGGAACCAGCGTTGTTACGTCCCTCAATGGGCCACCTGCTCGAACCTGGCGGATCAGGCAGGACGCGGTGCGCACCCGTCGAGATCGGCGGGGAACTCCTGGGTTGGTTTACGAAAGTCGGCCGGGAGGCCACGAGGAAGGTCTACGGCGTACTCGTGGCGATGCCGCAGGGACACAGTTGGGCTCCTCCTTCGTCGAGCGAATCACAGTGAACACGGGAACCGCCCGTCACGGCTCCCGGCCTTGCGGGCAGCCGGCTCGCCGGGGCCGGGATAGACGCATCGACCGTCGAACGTGTCAGGTGGGGCGGAGCCGCCGTAGTAGTCCGAGGCCGGGAAAGCCGGTCACATGGCGAAGGGCGGCAGCGGTTTCGAGAAAGGCGGAGACTGTAATGCCGAAAGATGCGCCACCGAACGGTGACGCCACTTTGGAGGCGGACCCGATGGGACCGCGCCGACGGGTATCGGAGATACAGGCCAAACTTCACCGTTGGGCGGTGGCCGATCCCGGCCGCCGGTTCGACGACCTGTTCAATCTTGTGCACGACCCAGCGACGCTGATCGTGGCGTTCGACCGGGTCGCGGGCAACCGTGGAGCAAAGGCTCCCGGCGTGGACGGCATGACTGTCGCCGACGTCGAGGAATATGTCGGGGCTCCGGGGTTTCTGAATGACCTACGAACCAGCCTGAAGGATGGTTCGTTTCGGCCGTTGCCGGTGCGGGAGAGAACGATTCCCAAGCCGGGTGGGTCGGGGAAGGTGCGCCGTCTCGGGATACCGACGGTGGCAGACCGGGTTGTTCAGGCCGCGCTCAAGTTGGTGCTGGAACCGATCTTCGAGGCCGACTTCGAGCCGGTCTCGTTCGGGTTCCGGCCCCACCGGAGGGCGCAGGACGCGATCGCCGAGATCCATTACTACGGCACCCGCGGTTACCGCTGGGTGCTGGATGCGGACATCGAGGCGTGCTTCGATCGGATCGAGCATGTCGCATTGATGGATCGTGTCCGGTTGCGGATCAAGGACAAACGGGTCCTGGCGCTGGTCAAGGCGTTCCTCAAGGCCGGGGTTCTCACCGAACTCGGCGATCGACGGGACACCACGACCGGCACGCCCCAAGGTGGCATCCTGTCGCCGTTGTTGGCCAACATTGCGTTGAGCGTGCTCGACGAGCATGTGATGGCGCCGTGGAAGCCGGGCGGCACGATGTCCACCGAGGGCAAGCGGGCATACCGTCGCCGCAAGGGGTCACCGACGTGGCGGCTCATCCGCTATGCCGATGACTTTGTCGTCCTCGTCCATGGGACCGAAGACGACACGAAGGCGATGCGTGAACAGGTCGGCGAGGTTCTCGCACCGATGGGTCTGCGGCTCTCGCCGGAGAAAACCCGGGTGCGACACCTCAGCGACGGGGTCGATTTCTTGGGATTCCACATCCGGTGGCGTCGCAAGCGAGGCTCGGACAAGTGGTTCGTCTACACCTTCATCGGCGACCGGCCCATCCGGTCGTTGAAGGCGAAAGTCCGTGCCCTGACCCATCGGCAGTCGCAGTTGAGTCTGGAGTACGTGATCGTGCGGCTCAACCAGATTCTGCGCGGCTGGTCCAACTACTTCAAGCATGCCGTGGCAAAAGACCGGTTCACCGCGCTGCAACACTTTGTGTGGCAGCGGGTGATTCGGATGCTGCAGACCCGGCATCGCTGGGGGTGGAAAGATATTCGTCGCCGATACACCACCCGTGATGGGCGGTGGTTGCCTATCACGGCGGCGGACGGGACCGTGTTGTTCGACATGGCCAGCGTGGCGGTCACCCGCTATCGATGGCGCGGCAACACAATCCCCAACCGATGGACGACCCTGCGAACAACCTGATGGCAGAGACCGTGGAGAGCCCGTTGCGTTGAGAGGCGCACGGCGGGTTCGGCGAGAGGTCCGGGGAAACGGAGTGGGAGCAATCCCGTCACCGCGCCCCGGGCCTACTCAGCGCCGGTGCATGGCCCGAGCGTGTCGCCCGACGAGGGCAGGAGAGGCGTAGGAGATGATCTTGCGGTATTCTTCGAGCTGCATGTGACATGCGAGTTTGCTTCCGCACCTGACCGGTGTCGCGATCGACTCCATTGACCTAACCGCGGGAGGGATCCGAATCCTGGTGTCCCCGCTGGCGCAATCCGCATCGTGGCCGACTTGCGAAAGCCAATCGGGTCAAGTCTCGTGAGGTGGTGTGCGACGTCGTCGCGCATTCTTCGTTGTCGGGGTATGCAGTCAAAGCCGGTGCCGCCTCCTCAGCAGGCTCAGTGGCGCTCTCAGTAGTCTTATCGCTACGAAAGCGGGCGAGACATCGAATCCGAGAAATCGGCGAGTTTCGATCCACTCATCGCGCTGCTCGGCGAGGACGGCGCCAACAAGCCGGATCAACGCACTCCGATCTGGGAAGATCCCGACGACGTCGGCTCTGCAGCGGATCTCCTTGTCCAGCCCCTCCTGTGGGATTGTTGGACCAGATCTGCCGCCAGATCTGCTTCTTCGAACGCATTGAACGCCAGCAAATCCGCTCGCGCCCCCTCAATATGCTCAGCCACCTTCGTCAGCTTCTCCTCCAGCGCGTCGATCACCTGATCATATTGGGCATGAACAGAATCGGAGTCCGGCTGGTCGTAGACCGAATGCAGAAGCGTCTTCACACACGGCCACAACGTCCTCGGCGACACCGTCATGAGGTTCGTCGAATCGTACGTTCGGCACCGTTGCCAGCACCCCTCGGCAAGGTCGCACCGAACACCCCCACAAGGCCACATAAGAGCATGTCTCATTTGGCGAGTTTCTTGAAGCATGTTAGCGCGGCGGCGAGTTGCAGAAACCCGGCGAAGTGCTCGCCGTAACGTTCGTAGCGGATGGTCAGCCGGCGGTAGCCGGTGAGCCAGGCGAGGGTGCGTTCGATCTTCCACCGATACCGGCCCAAACGCTCGCTGCTGTCGACACCGCGCCGAGCGATCCGCGGAACGATTCCCCGTTCACGTAGCCACCGCCGTGGACGGGGTAGTCGTAGCCTTTATCCGCCCGCAGCCGGCCGGGCCGACGGCGACGCGGACCACGGCGCGAGCGCACTGCGGGGATGCCGGCGACCATGGCTTGCAGCATGACACTGTCGT
>LATQ01000109.1 GCA_001017865.1 Rhodococcus sp. IITR03 | reverse complement strand
CGCCGACGAGCTGGCCGGCTCGGCATCGACGTCCGCGTCGTCGGGGACGCGGGTCGGGTCGACTACATCGAGGGCGCCGTCCACAGTGCCTGGAAGGTGGCAACCGACCTGTGAAGCTGCAGGTGGCAACCGACCTGTGAAGCGGCAGGTTGCGACCGAGCTGTGAAAGCAGCGGGTGGCGGCCGGCTCGTGCACTCACGAACCGGCCGCCACCCGTCGGATCAGGCCTCCCGGTCGCCCGGCGCCACGAACCTGTCGCGGTGCACGGCCTCCTCGAGCGGGCGACCCTTCCGCCAGCCGAACCGTTCGAGGTCGGGGATTTCCTGCAGCCGCGTGACCGGGCCGACGCACAGCCACGCGATGGGACGCACAGGTGCGCTCACTCCGACGAAGTCGGCGAGGAAGTCCTCCTCGTAGAACGACACCCATCCCACGCCGAGCCCCTCGGCGGTCGCGGCGAGCCACAGGTTCTGGATCGCCAGCACGGCCGAGAACAGGCCGGATTCGTCGATGGTGTGGCGGCCGAGGATGTGCTTGCCGCCGCGTTCGGGGTCGTAGGTGACGACGACACCGGTCCCCGATTCGACGATGCCTTCGATCTTGATGGGGTCGAAGGTGCTCTTCCGGTCCTCGGGGAGCGAGTCGGCGAACGCCTGTCGGCAACCGGCGACGTGCTCGGCGAACTCCTTCAGCCGCTGTTCGTCCTGCACGACGACGAAGTCCCAGGCTGGGTGTTGCCGACACTGGGTGCGTGGTGGGCGGCCCGCAGGATGCGCATCAGCGTCTCCTCGTCGAGCCGTTCCCCGCTGAATTCTGCACGGACGTCGCGACGCATGCGGATGATGTCGTACAGCGCGTCCCGCGCTTCTGTGCCGAACATGTCAGGCCGGCAGGATCTCTTCGAGGGCGTCGAGGATCTCGGGCGCATCCGGTTCCGTGCGGGGACGGAAGCGCGCGGCGACCGTGCCGTCGGGAGCGATGAGGAACTTCTCGAAGTTCCACTGGATGTCGCCGGCCTCGCCGGAGGCGTCCGGGTGCTTGGTGAGCTCGGCGTAGAGCGGATGCCGGTTCTCGCCGTTGACCTCGATCTTCTCGAGCAGCGGGAAGGTCACGCCGTAGGTGGCGGAGCAGAACTCCTGGATCTCCTCCGGTGTGCCGGGTTCCTGACCCATGAACTGATTGCACGGCACGCCCACGACGAACAGTCCGCGGTCGCGGTATTCCTGCGCGAGCTTCTCGAGCGCCGTGTACTGCGGGGTCAGGCCGCACTTGGACGCGACGTTCACGACGAGAACCGCGTGGCCCTCGTACGCGCCGAGATTCGTGGGTTCACCCGAGAGGGTGTTGATCGGGATGTCCTGGAGAGGCGTGGTCATGCTTCCAAACTATCGTGTGCCCGATCACTCCCCCGAACATCGGCGTGCTACATCTTCTCGCCCGGCAGCTCGGCGGCCTGCCTCACCCACTTCCGGATCTTGTCCTCGTCGAGGTCCTCGAGCCGGCGGATGTCGTGATAGCGCATCTCGGGATGCTTGGACCCCTTCTCGGGCAGCGGGTCGAGCGAACTCCCCCTGAAGAAACTCAGCTGCACGTAGTTGGTGAAGCAGCGGAACGTGAGGAACCAGCTGTCGTCGGCGGTGCCGTAGAGCGGCTGGTTCCACTTCACGGCGTTGTGGACGTCGGGAACTTCCTCGCGGATCAGCTCGTCGAGGCGCCGACCGATGTCGTGCTTCCATTCGGGCATCGCCGCGATGTAGGCCTCGACCGGTTCCCTGCCCATCCCCTTCGGTATCTGCGGGTTGCCACCCGACAACAGCTTGGGTCCGGTGCCCTTCTCGGACTCGCTCATGAGGTCTCCCCTCCTTGTCCCGGCACGGGAGCACCCGCCGGGAATCCTTCTGCGATGTAGGAGCTCGTAGACCGGCCGCCAGGCCTCCGAGTCGGTCTCCTGCGACGGCGGTTCGCCTGCCGGCAGGGCGTCGAACTCGTCGAGGCAGACCGTCCAGCCCGCGGCGACCATCGCGGCGGTCTCCCGGTCGCCGCGCTCCACAGGCGTTCCTGCGGATACGGGTACTCCCGCTCGAAGCGGATCGCGGGACGGCCTTCGACATCGACGAATCGAGCCCGGTTCTTCACAGCGACTCCCGAAGTTGTGCGGTTGGAGAGCGTTGCGTGGCTTCTTCCCCGAACTATGCCGCATCCCTCCGACAGCAGGGTGCGATCAGGAGACCCGGTCGAACTCGTCCTCGATGTCCCACTGCAGTTCCGAGGTGCTGTAGTCCTGTGCGAGCTCGCGCGCCCGGATGAACTGCGTGGCGATCAGTCGGGAGGTGCGCAGGACCGCCGCGGCAACCTTCACCCTGTCGAGCCGGCCCGTCGCCGCCGAGACGCTCACCGCGGCGATCGGCCGGCCGTTGACGAGCACCGGTGAGGCGACCGCGCTCATCCCCATGCTGAATTCGTCGCACGCCCACGAATGACCGTTCTCGCGCACCTCGGCGAGCTGCGAACGCAACCGGCCGCGTGCGGACGGTACGGCTCGAGCACGGCTCCTGCCGGACGTGGTGGGCGACCGCCCTCTCACGGTTCTCGGTGTCGAGGAAGGCGACGAGGGCCTTGCCCGACGCGGTGCTCAGGGCCGGGGCCCGGCCTCCGACGACGGGCGTGACGATCCGGCTGCGTGAACTCGTGATCTGGTCGATGAGGATGACGTCCCACGATTCGAGGACGGACAGTCCACCGTGGCACCGACGTGCAGGAACAGGTCACCGAGCAGGGGTGCGGCGACCTCCTTGAGCCCGGTCGGACGGCTGTGGACGAAGTGGTTGCCCAGCTCGAACATCTTGATGCCGAGACGGTACTGGTTGCCGTTGCGGATGACGTGGCCACTGGCGGTCAGCTGCCCGAGGATCCGGAAGGCCGTCGATTTCGGCAGCGAGGTGAGCTGGGCCAGTTCGGTCAGGCTCATGGTGTGCCCGGCGTCGAGGAAGGCATCGAGCAGCGAGAGCGCACGGCCGACGGCGATGCTCGGCTTGACGTTGACGGCCGATTCCTGAGGGTTTCCGGAACTCACGGTTCACTGCCTTTCACCTATGACGACGGTCACCCCCAGGTGTCGAAGTCAACCACACCCACCGGCACGGTAGGGAAGTCCCTATCGACCGTACGCGTGGGTCAGGGGTTCGAAGCCGTCCTCGTACTCCCCCTTCGCCCGCTCGACCGTCACCGTCCCGAACACCTGCGAACGAAGCACCGCAGTCGCTCCCGGACCGAGTTCGAGTGCCGGACCGGCCGATGGGAGGACGAGCACCTCCCCGACGGACACCGAGCCGAACAGCGCGATCGCTCGGCGCAGCGCCGAGACCAGGTGCAGCGAGGCGGACGGGTGCGGCCGGTGCAGAGCCGTGGCACGCCCACCTCGATGTCGAGGAGGGTTCCGGCCGGGTCGGCACCGGACGGCACGATCCAGGTGTCGGAGACGACGACGTGCCCGGCGTGAGCGTTGTCCGCGATGCACTCGAGGACCGTCGAACCTGCGGGCTCACCGACCCGTGGACAGGCGACGACCAGCGCTGCGTGCACGCCGTCCACTGCACCGAGGATCTCTGCGACCGTCACGTCCGGCCGGTCGATGCGTCGTCCGACGCGCAGCGCGAGCGTCGCGGAGACCCGCGGACGGACCAGGAGCGTGTCGGGGATCCCGGTGCCGGTGGCATGCACCGCACCGCCGAAGTAGTAACCGCCGACCGCCACCTCACCGGCCGGGGTGTCGACCACGGTCACCGCGCGGCCCGCGACCCGGCACCCTTCGTCGGTTCCGCGCCGGAAATTGGTGACGGCCACGTCCTCGGCGCCCTGCTCGGCGTAGGGCGCGAGCAGTTCGTCGGCGGCTCGGGCCGGGCGCCCGGTCAGTCCGGCATTGAACAGCATGTTCGCGACCGTGCGCAGTGCCGCCTGCTTGGGCGCTTCGTCCCACGGTGCCGCCTGCTTGGGCGCTTCGTCCCACGGTGCCGGGGCCGGCGAGAGTGCGGTCATGGCGACCATGGTGCAGACCACACGGGCCGCTGAGGCAATCCGGCCGTGCCACCTGACGGAACCCCGTGGCGGTTTCACGCCGTGGCACGCGATACGTGCCAGCGGGGCGTGACCGGGGCCACTCTGTCATTCATCGCCGGACACGACCCCGCCCCGAGCGGCAGGTGGTCGGTCCACAGGACGCAGGCAATCAGGAGGAAAGATGGGACGGGTCCGCGCATTCGGTTACCTGGTCGCGACCGTGAGGGACATCGAAGCCTGGAAGGTCTTCGCTGCGGACGTCCACGGAATGCAGATCGTGGAGCACACCGAGGACAGGCTCAAGCTCCGCCTCGACGAGCGGTCCTGGCGCATCGACCTGCACCGCGGCGAGGTCGAGCACATCGACGCCGTCGGCTGGGAAGTCCGCGGACCCGAGGACATCGAAGCCCTCGAGAAGGCGCTGATCGACCACGGCTACTCCACCCACCGCGCGAGCGCCGAGGAGGCCGCCTACCGCCAGGTGACCGACTACCTGGCCTTCACCGACCCGGACGGCCACGGCATCGAGGTCTACCGGCCAGCACCGCGAGTCGACGGTGTTCCGTCTCCCCGACCGGCGCG
>LATQ01000271.1 GCA_001017865.1 Rhodococcus sp. IITR03 | reverse complement strand
GGCCCTGGGGTGGTGCTGCTCGACCCGACGCGTCGCGCGGCCCTGCAGAACCGCGACCGCGCGCTGCTGAACGGACCCGGCTGGCGTGCCTGATCGGGCCGTTCTTCGACCGTGGGCTCATGCTGCTCGACGGCGACGAGCACACCGCGCACCGTCGCATCATGTCGCAGGCCTTCACCCGCGACCGGCTGTCCCTCTACACCGACCGCATGCACCCGTCGATCGAACGGACCTCGACGGATGGACGCCGCGCGACGACTTCCGCGTGTACCCGGCACTCAAGGAACTGACCCTGGGCCTCGCGACGGAGATCTTCATGGGCGGCGCCGAAGGGTCGTCCGACCGCGAGATGGACGAGGTGAACCGGGCTTTCATCGGATGTGTGCAGGCGGCCACCGCCATCGTGCGTTACCCGCTGCCGGGCACGCGGTGGCGTCGCGGCATCGTGGGACGGGCACGCCTCGAGAAGTTCTTCCGGCACTACCTCCCGCGCGTCGCGCAGGGGACGGCGACGACATCTTCTCGGTGTTCTGCCACGTCGAATCCGAAGAAGGCGAACGGTTCTCGGACGACGACGTGGTCAATCACATGATCTTCCTGATGATGGCCGCGCACGACACCTCGACGATCACACTGTCGACGGCGATGCAGTATCTCGGCCAGTTCCCCGAATGGCAGCAACGCTGCCGCGAGGAGTCCGACGCGCTCGGCACCACCACGCCGAGTTTCGACCGACTCGACGAATTGACCTCGCTGGATCTGGTGATCAAGGAATGCCAGCGGCTCGTGACGCCGGTGCCGGGTGTCGTGCGACGCGCGGCGAAGGACACCGAGATCCTCGGCCACTTCGTCCCGAAGGGGACCCTCCTCAATCTGGGGATGCACTTCTCCCATCACATGCCCGAATTGTGGCCCGACCCGGAACGTTTCGATCCCGAGCGGTTCTCGCCGGAGCGCCGCGAGGACAAGGTGCACAAGTACGCATGGGCGCCTTCGGCGGTGGCGCGCATCGGTGCCTGGGCATGCACTTCTCGGGAGCCGAGATCAAGACGGTGCTGCACCATCTGCTGTTGCGTTTCCGCTGGCACGTGCCGGCCGACTACGTCGCGCCGATGAACTTCACGTCGTTGCCGTTCCCGAACGACGGGGGTCCGATCCACCTCCTTCCGAGGTGATCGGGGCGTAGAAAGAAGGAGTGACCGCCGCCGACGAACTCGACGAACGTTTCGTCACCGCCGTGCGCGCTCTGCCGGAGCACGCTCCGCCGGAGCTGCCGGTCGACCGGCGGGTCGACCACGACCTGCTGGTGCGGTACTTCGACGCCCAGGTGCAGTCGCGGCACCTCGATTTCGCGGCTCGCACCCTGCAGGGACGCGGTGAGGGTTTCTACACCATCGCGTCGGCAGGCCACGAATCGAACGCCGCGCTGGGCCTGTGCACGCGGGTGACGGATCCTGCTCTGCTGCACTACCGTTCGGGCGGTTTCTACGCGGGTCGCGCGTCGCTCGTCGAGGGCAGCACCCCGATCCGCGACGTGCTCGCCGGATGCGCGGTGTCCACGCTCGATCCGATCTCGGCCGGTCGGCACAAGGTGTTCGGCAACGCCGATCTGAGCATCCTGCCGCAGACGTCGACGATCGCCTCGCACCTGCCACGGGCCGTCGGGCTCGCTCTCGCGTTACCGCGGATGCAGCGACTCGGGCTCGCCGCGGCGTGGCCGTGGGATTCGGTGGTGGTGTGCAGTTTCGGTGACGCCTCGGCGAACCATTCGACGGCGGTCGGTGCCCTGAACGCGGCCGCCTACTGCCGGCACCGCGGGTTGCCGTTGCCGTTGCTGCTGGTGTGCGAGGACAACGGGCTCGGCATCAGCGTGCCCACCCCACCCGGCTGGCTCGAGCGGTCGCTGTCGTCGTATCCGGGGATCGAGTACCGGTCGGTGGACGGCGCCGATCCGGTGGAGATGCTCACTGCCGCAACCGATGCCGCGGAGACGGTGCGCACGACCCGGGCACCGATCCTGTTGCACGTGCGGGCGGTGCGTTTTCTCGGTCATGCCGGTTCCGACGTCGAGTCGGCCTACCGCAGTCCATCGGATCTCGCTGCCGATCACGAACGGGACCCGCTGGTGGGCACCGCCCGCGAACTCGCCGCGCGTGGAGTGCTCGATGCTGCAGGGATTCTCGACCGGTACGAGCGGATCCGAGCCGAGGTCGACTCCGTCGCGGACTCACTGACCCGGCCGCCACGACTGGCGACCACCGCCGAGGTGATGCGGCCGCTGGAATCCGGCTCGTGCTCGTCGACGACGATCCGCATCCGGCCGGTGAACCACTCACGCTCGCCGGGGCCGTGACCCGCGCGCTCGGGCAACTCCTCGAGGAGGATCCCCACACCTGTGTGTTCGGGGAGGATGTCGGCCTCAAGGGCGGGGTCTACGGGGTCACCCGAGGACTGCAGGAGCGCTTCGGACGCCTGCGCGTGTTCGACACCCTGCTCGACGAGCAGACGATCCTCGGCACCGCGCTGGGTTTCGCCGTCGCGGGCATGCTGCCGATCCCGGAGATCCAGTACCTGGCCTATCTGCACAACGCCGAGGATCAACTGCGCGGTGAGGCCGCGAGCCTGGCGTTCTTCTCCGACGGGCGGTACCGCAATCCGATGGTCGTGCGCATCGCGGGCCTGCCCTACCAGCGCGGCTTCGGCGGGCACTTCCACAACGACGATTCCGTCGCCGTGCTGCGCGACATCCCCGGTCTCGTGCTGGCCGTGCCGAGCTCACCCGCCACTGCCGGCGCCCTGCTGCGCACGTGCGTCGAGCTGGCACGTCAGGAGGGCCGGGTGTGCGTGTACCTGGAGCCGATCGCGCTGTACCACCGGCGCGACCTCTACGACGAGGGCGACGGACTGTGGCAGCAGGTCCCCGACACCGCCGGGCTTCCACCGGGATCGGTGTGCACCTACGGCGACGGGCGCGACGTGCTGGTGGTGACCTTCGGGAACGGGGTGCCGATGAGTCTGCGTGCCGTCCGTCGCGCGGGAGTCGCGGCGACCGTCCTCGACCTGCAGTGGTTGTCGCCGCTGCCGACGACCGCGCTGCTCGAACACGTCCGTCGCTTCGAGCGCGTGGTGGTGGTCGACGAGACGCGCCGCAGCGGAGGTGTCGCGGAAGCGGTCGTCGCAGCGCTCGTCGACGAGGCGTGGCAGGGCCGGATCACGCGGGTCACCTCCCACGACAGCTACGTGCCGCTCGGGCCCGCAGCCGCGCACGTGCTGATGTCGGAGGACGACATCGTGCGGGCGCTGCTGGAGGCGTGATCAGCAGGAAGCGGTATCAGCAGGAGGAGAGGATCCGCGACATCGCGTCGTGTTCCGCCTGGGTGACCCACAGCTCGTAGGTCGTCTTCACCTCGATCTGCCGCACGACGTACTCGCAGTGGAAGGCGGTGTTCGGCGGCAGCCACTCCGACGCGTCGGAGTCGCCCTTGCCCTGGTTGGTGGGGCCGTCGACGGCGATCAGGTTGCGCGGATCGTTCGCGAGATTCCGCTTCTGCTGATCGTCCAGATGGCGGGCGCCCTTCTTCCACGCATCGGACAGGGCGACGACGTGGTCGATCTGCACGGCGGCCGAGGTCTCGACCCCGCGACGGAAGGAGATCGTCTTCCCCGTGTACGGGTCCTGGAGCGTGCCGGCGGTGACGGTGCACTGCTTCTTCCCGGGCTCGAAGGAGACGTCGACGAGGTCGCGCTGCAGGATGTCGTTACGGGTGTCGCAGCCGTTGCGCCCCAGGTCGACGGTCACCTCGTCGGTCCAGGCCGAACCGAACAGCGAGCGGTCGTAGCCGCTCTGCGATTCGGCGGGCCGGACGGCAGTGCCGCCAACGCCTCGAGCGCTTCGGAGGGGTTCTCGACCGTGCTCCCGCCGGGACCGGCCGGCTCGTCGTCCCCCACCGGTTCGAGGAGGACGACGACCACGCTGACCACGATGAAGCACAGGACCCAGACCCAGCGGGGAATGGACGACGTACGGGTACTCGCCATGTGTCGATACTGCTACGAAGTCGTACTGCTGCCGCTTCCTACTTCGCCAGCGGGGGCATCTTCACGACCTGGCCCGCGTACGACAGGCCGGCACCGAACGCGAGGAGCAGCGCGGTGGATCCGGCCTCGACCTGGCCGGTGCGCAGCATCTTCTCCATCGCCAAAGGGATGGACGCGGCGGAAGTGTTGCCGGTCTCGATGATGTCGTCGGCGACCGCGACCGTCTCGGGCAGCTCGAGCTGCTTGACGATGACGTCGTTGATACGCAGGTTTGCCTGGTGCGGGACGAAGGCATCGAGGTCCTCGAGGCCACGCCGGCCTTGTCGGCGATCTGCCGGGCGAACTTGCTCATCTCGAAGGCAGCCCAGCGGAAGACCGCGGTGCCCTCCATGATGATCCAGGGGCGCTTCTGATCGGGATTGTTCGCGAAGTCGACCCAGTCGGGTTCCTGACGGATCGCGTTGGCCTGCGAGCCGTCGGAGCCCCAGACGGTCGGGCCCACGCCGACCTCGTCGGACGGGCCGACGACGACGGCACCGGCACCGTCGCCGAAGATGAAGCGCACCGAGCGATCGGTGGGCTCGGTGGTGTCGCTCATGCGCTCGACACCGACGACGAGCACGTGCTCGGCGGAACCGGCGCGCACGAGATCGGAGGCGACACCGAGGGCGTAACAGAAGCCTGCGCAGCCCGCTGCGATGTCGAGGGCGGCGGCCCCGCCGGTGCCGATGCGGTCGGCGACGAGAGCCG
>LATQ01000645.1 GCA_001017865.1 Rhodococcus sp. IITR03 | reverse complement strand
GAACGGGCGCGATCACCGTCTGTCGGGCCTACCGCTGAGACTGCCAAGGCGGGCCGACGCGAAGGTCTTCTATGACAAAACAGCGCGTGCACGCATTGCACGCATTGCACGCATTGCACGCGGAGCGTGCGACGCAACGATTGCCAGCATTGCTGGCGCCAAGTGTCGATCGTCAGCATAAGCAGTACCGACGTGACGGTGTGCGTTTCGTGCCGAGGGGCCGGGCCCGGTAGGGAACGGAAATAAGTACCGATGGTCGTCGATCAGGTGACACGCAGGGTGTCCAGGGTTGGTCGCCCAGTGGGAGGGCCTCGCGACCGTCCCGGCCTCGGTGATCAGCGGCGAGCGTCACGTCGCGGTGCGCGGGGGTTTGAGTCGGGTTCGGCATGGTCGAAGGGTTTGCCGGTCAGCGCCTCGACCACTGCGGCGAGGTCGGTGTCGGTGAGATCGTCGTTGTCGGCGACGGGGTCGACGGTCTTGCGGCGGTAGGTCATCTCAAGTTCCTGTGCTCGATGGGGTGTCTATCTGTGTTCGCATCCACATGGTCGAAGGGGCAAGTCAGCTAGAGCTCTGGTGCGGGGATGACGCGTGGATGGATCGGTCGCAGCTGTGGAGCCGGTTCGGGTGGGTGTAGATGTTCATGGTGTCCCCGCGAAGGAATCCGACGAGGGTCAGTCCGGCGTCGTGGGCGAGGTCGATGGCCAGGGATGAGGGGCGGAGACGGCGGCAGGATGGGGATGCCGGCCATGACGCTTTCTGGGTCAGTTCGAAGGAAGCGCGTCCGCTCACGACCAGTACCCTGCGGCGCAGCGGCAGCCGCCGATGCTCGACGGCCCAGCCGATGATCTTGTCGACGGCGTTGTGCCGTCCGACGTCTTCGCGCAGGGCGAGCAGGTCACCGTCGGTAGTGAACAGGCCGGCGGCGTGCAGTCCCCCGGTGCGGTCGAAGGTCGTCTGGGCGTGCCGGAGCGTGTCCGGCATCGTCGCCAGGACGTCCGGATCGACGACGATCGGGTCGTGGGCGGGGGAGTGGCGGGTGCGTTGGCGGATCGCGTCGAGGGAGGCCTTGCCGCACACCCCGCACGAGGAGGTGGTGTAGAAGTTGCGTTCGAGCCCGGTCTCGGGCAGGTCGATGCCGGGGGCGAGGTCGATGTCGAGGACGTTGTAGGTGTTGCGTCCGTTCTCGTCGGTGCTGTTGCAGTAGCGGATCGCGGTGATGTCGTCGCGGTCGGTGATGATTCCTTCGGTGAGCAGGAAGCCTTGGGCGAGTTCGATATCGGAGCCGGGGGTGCGCATCGTGACCGCGAGTGCGGTGCCGTTGAGGCGGAGTTCGAGGGGTTCTTCGACGACCACGGTGTCCGGCCGCACCGACCGGCGTTGCGCCTCGAGCCGGGTGATCCGCGTGCGGGTGGTTACTCGTCCCATGGATCGAATCCATCCTCGTGAATGCCGTAATGGCCTACGAGTATCCGCTGTTCGATCCCGGGTATGGGCAGCGGCAAGGACACCCCGAGGTAGCGCAACGGCAGGTGGGCGGTCGCAACGACGGCGTGGGCGATCAAGGTCAGCATCGGGGTGTGCCTTCAGGTAGGAGCGGGATCGAGTTCACGGCGGGAGATTTCCGGCACGTCCTCGGATCTCGCGTGGGGTTCGAGGCGGATGGTGATCGCCTTGGAGACCGGGGTGTTGGATTTGCGGGCCACGTGATCGAGGGGGACGAGGGGATTGGTTTCGGGATAGTAGGCGGCGACGTTGCGATCGGGGTGGGATAGGGCACGAGCCGGAAGTCCTCGGCACGGCGCTCTTCGACGGTGCCGTCGGGGCGGGTCCATTCGGAGACCAGATCCACCCGCTGGCCCGGGACGAATCCGAGGGTGTCGATGTCGCGGGCGTTGATGAACAACACGCGTCGGCCGGCGGTGATGCCGCGGTAGCGGTCGTCGAGGCCGTAGATGGTGGTGTTGTACTGATCGTGGCTGCGCAGGGTCTGCAGGATCACCCGCCCGTCGGGCACCGGCAGCCAGTGCAGGTCGTTGACGACGAAGGTGGCCTTGCCGGTGGCGGTAGTGAAGCGGCGCTCGTCCCGCGGCGGGTGCGGCAGGACGAATCCGTCCGGTTGCCGCACGCGGGTGTTGAAGTCGTCGAAGCCGGGGATCACTCGGGCGATGGCATCGCGGATGCTGTCGTAGTCGTCGGCGAAGCGCGCCCACGGCACGGGATGGGCGGGACCGAACAGGTGCTGGGCGAGTTCGCACACGATGGCGACTTCGCTGCGCAGGTGCGCACTGGCGGGGGTCAGGCCACCGCGCGAGAGGTGCACCACCGACATCGAGTCTTCCACCGTCACCACTTGTTTGCGGCCGGCGCGGAGGTCGGTGTCTGTGCGGCCGAGTGAGGGCAGGATGATCCCGGTGGCCCCGTGCACGAGGTGGCTGCGGTTGAGTTTGGTGGAGACCTGCACCGTCAGGGCGCAGGTGCGCAGCGCGGTGGTGGTGACCTCGGTGTCGGGGGTGGCGGACAGGAAGTTCCCGCCCATGGCCATGAACACCGACGCGTGTCCGTCGCGCATGGCGCGGATCGCCTCGACCGCGTCCAAACCATGGGCGCGGGGGCAGGTGATGCCGAATTTGTCGTCGAGGGCCTGCAGGAACGATTCGGGTACCTTCTCCCAGATGCCATGGTGCGATCACCCTGGACGTTGGAGTGCCCGCGCACGGGGCACACCCCGGCTCCGGGTTTGCCGATCATCCCGCGCATGAGTAGCAGCGCGACGGCGTCTTGAATGGTGGCCACGCCGTGGGTGTGCTGGGTCAAGCCCATCGCCCAGCAGATGATCGTCGCCTTCGATTCGATCAGGGAAGCAGCGGTGGCGTCGAGTTGGGTGCGGGTCAGACCTGTCGCCGTGAGCACCGTGTCGAGATCCACGGCGCGAATGTGCTCGGCCCATTGCTCGAAACCGGTACAGGAGGACTCGAGGAAGTCGCGGTCGAGCACGGTCCCGGGATGGCGGTCCTCGGCGTCGAGCACCAGTTTCGCCAGGCCTTGGAACAGGGCTTGATCACCGCCGAGGCGGATCTGCAGGAACTCGTCGGCGATGGCCGCCCCGTGGCCGACGACGCCGTGCACCTTCTGCGGATCCTTGAACCGCAGCAACCCGGCCTCGGGCAGCGGATTGACCGCGATGACCTTCGCGCCGTTGGCCTTGGCTTTTTCCAGCACCGACAGCATGCGCGGATGGTTGGTGCCCGGATTCTGGCCGGCGACGATGATCAGGTCGGCGTGCTCGAGATCGGTGACCGACACCGAGCCCTTGCCGATGCCGATGGTCTCCGACAGGGCCGTGCCGGAGGACTCGTGGCACATGTTCGAACAGTCCGGCATGTTGTTGGTGCCGAACGCCCGGATCATCAACTGGTAGACGAAGGCGGCTTCGTTGGAGGTGCGTCCGGAGGTGTAGAAGACCGCCTGATCCGGATGCGGGAGGGCGCGCAGGTGATCCGCGATCACCGCATAGGCCTCATCCCAGCCGATCGGCTCGTAGTGCTTGCTTCCCGGGCGCACGATCATCGGGTGCGTGAGCCGGCCCTGGCGGCCGAGCCAGTAGTCGGTGCGTTCGAGCAGTTCCGACACCGCATGGCGCGCAAAGAAGTCCGGGTCGACGGTGCGGGTGGTGGCTTCCTCGGCGACGGCTTTGGCGCCGTTTTCGCAGAACTCGGCGAGTTTGCGGTGGCCGGGTGTTTCCGGCCAGGCACAACCCGGACAGTCGAAACCGTGCCGTTGGTTCAGTTTCGCCAGGGTGCGCGCGGTGCGCACCGGCCCCATCTGCTCGAGACCGTGCCGCAACGAGACCAGCACCGCCGGTATCCCGGCAGCGTAGGCCTTCGGAGCGTTGACCTGCACATCGTTCTCGTCGTAGACGAGCGGGTCGGTGGTGTCGGTCATGCGCTGTGTCGCACCCATCGATCGGTCGACGAAGCAATCTCGCCGAGCAGGAAATTGTCGCCGTGCCCAGGATGGACACACGTGTCGTCCGGTAGATCCGCCAGGAATGGCAACTCCACGGGCCATGTTCGACGATGATCGGACGGTTCACAACCGTGCCCGAGGGCGTCGCCGGTGAACAGGGTCTTCCATCTCGGAAAGTGCAGCGACACAGAGCCCGCAGTGCAGAGGGGGTGTGCACCACGTGTAGCTGTTCGCCGGCGACAGCGATGCGCTGACCGTCCTCGAGCCGCCAATACCGGGACTGGTCGTGTGTCCCTTCCCAGAGGGCGTGATCGGCCGGGTGCAGCAGCACCGGTGCGCACAGCGCCCACGCCACATCGACCGCGGCTGCGGTATGGGCGCGGCTACCTTGGGTGCAGATCACGGCGGTCACGCGGCGATCCCCAACCGTAGCCACGATCGCCTCCGGCTCGCCTGCGGCGTCGATGACCACCACATCGTGGTCGTCACCGAGCACCCAGCAGTTGGCAGGTACTGACAACGCTGTGTTGTCGGTAGCGTCAGCGCTGTGGTTTCTGGGAATGCGGTCGACACGGAACCATCCGTGTGCCGCGGGGTTTTCTGCAGTGTTCATGGTTCCTTTCAGGCACCGGCGGCGTCAGCTGCCGCGCTTGATCCACTCCTCGAGATGCGGCGACTCGGTGCCGATGGTGGTGCCGTCGCCGTGACCGGTGTGCACCTTCGTCTCGGCGGGCAGGACGAACAGCTTGTCGCGGATCGACCCGATGATGGTCGGGAAGTCCGAGAACGAGCGGCCCGTCGCGCCCGGTCCGCCGGAGAACAGGGTGTCGCCGGTGAACAGCTCACCTGCTTCCGGCAGGTACAGGCAGGTCGAGCCCGGCGAGTGACCCGGCGTGGCGATCGCCT
>LATQ01000132.1 GCA_001017865.1 Rhodococcus sp. IITR03 | reverse complement strand
GTGCCCGGGCTCGTGCGCAGCAGCGCGGCGACGCTCGTCGGTGTCGCCGAGGTCCGCTACCGCGACGACAGTGCGGTGCTCGCCGCGTGCTCTCGACCGTCGACGCGACGTTGCGCCCGCACTCGCATCGTGGATCTCCCCGGCCTGGATGCACCTGCACCTGCCGAGCGACGGCGTGCGGGTGGGTGAGGTGACGGCGCCCGATCTGGGTCCGCTGCGCATCCCCCTGTGTCTGCCGGCGCCGCTCACGCGACCGTTGTGGATCGACGGTGATCCGGCCGAACTCGGTCCCGTCGTGTCGTCCGTGGTCGTGCGGCTGCTCACGGCCCGGCCCGACACCCTGTTGCACCTCGTCGATCCAGGGCGGACGCTGCCCGCACTCGAACCCCTCACCGCAGCCCGACTTGCCGGACCACCCGTCCACGACCGGTCACAGGTCCCCGCCAAACTCCGAGGGCTGGCCGACGCGGCGGACCTCGACGCGCTCGCCCGGCAGGTCGACGCGGAGACCGCCTCACCCGTGTTGCTGGTCCTCGCCGGGTTCCCCTACGGCTACGACCACGACGACCTGATCGAGATCGTCCGGATCGCGCGTACCGGCAGTGCCGGTCGGGTCTCGGTCGTCCTCGCGGGCGATCCATCGGACGATCAGGTCGCGGAGATGCTGTGGGACGAGGCGCAGAAGCTCCCCGTCGACGGGGAGCTGGCCGATCCGTGGACGGGAGGCCGGTGGACGTTCGTTCCCGACAGCCTGCCCACCGAGACCGAGCATCTGCGCGGCGCGCTGGTGGGAGCTCGCTCCCGGAGTGATCCAATCCTCGGACGACGGGGTCAGCGCCGGTCGACGAGCGCCGTGAAATCGGGCGCGTACACGGTCATCCAATGCGGATCCAGGCGGTAGTAGACCACCTCCTCGTCCCAGTCGAACGCGTCCCCGCCGTAGAACGACTGAAGGTAGGCGAGTAGTTCGGGCCAGTCGTCGGCCGGCTCACCGCCGCACGGGTTGAGAATCTCCACGTGACCGTGCGTGAACACGCCGAGGTCCTCCCCGCGTATGTGCGCCGCGCTGACTGCGGGACGTGCGGCGAGATGCCGGGCCTTGGCGGCGTTGGGGGCCGTGCCGAAGTACCACTTGCCGTGCAGGAAGTGTCCGTCCACACCGCTGATGCGCGGTTCACCGCCGGCGGTGACCGTCGCCAGCGAGAGGACGCACATGCCCGTGAGCACCTCGACGAGCTGCTCGGCCGTGAGGGTCCGCGACGCGTCGACGATCGACCTCAGATGGGATGTGGACCGGGACAGCGACGTGTCGAGGAGCACCTGGAGTTCGGCGAGTTCGGTGGGGGTTTCGTGCATGACTCCATGCTCACATCACCGAGGCCCACGGGACCCGACAGTTCTTGCTCTGTTCCACCTCGCCGCTCCATGCTCTCGGGGAGACCACCGAGCGCCGGGTCACCCGCATGGAGGACCCGCCATCCCCCGGTCGCCGACGCGCACCGCACCCTCCGCGTCGCATGGTGAGGACCATGACGGTCACCGATCCGACGACGCGACAGCGACGCATCCTCGCCCTCGACGTGGCCCGGGGAATCGCCATCCTCGGCACCTTCGCCGCCAATGTCTGGATCTTCACCGATCCCGCCGGCATCGTCGGCTATCTCGCCTCGGTCGGCACCGATCCGTGGCCGCAACGCATCCTCATGCAGCTCACACAGGGGAAGTTCCTCGGGCTACTCACGCTGATGTTCGGGATCGGCCTGGCCGTGCAGGCGGCCTCCGCACAGCGAGCGGGGCGGCCGTGGCCCGGCGGCTACCGGGACGCGCCGCCCTGCTCCTCGTCGACGGGCTCGTGCACTACCTGCTCGTCGCCGAGTTCGACATCCTCATGGGATATGCACTGACGTCCATGCTCGTGTGCGGGCTCGTGATCTCCTCCGGTCGTGTGCGGTTGTGGGTCGCGGGTGCGGCCGTCGCTGTGCACGCGCTGGCCGTGACCACGCTCGTCGTGGCGCTCGCCGGTTCACCGCCGAATCCGGAGACCCCCGAGTTGACCACCGCCACCTGGTGGGACATGGTCGTCTTCCGCGTGGACAACGCCGCTGCGTTCCGCGCCGAGGTGATCTTCGTGATCCCGATGACGGTCGCGCTGTTCCTGACCGGTGCCGCACTGTATTCGACCGGTCTGTTCGACAGCAGAGGTGCGGTGCTGCGCCGACGGCTGATGGTGGTCGGCGCGATCGCGGCGCCTCTCGATCTCGCCGCAGGTCTGTTCGGTGGTGCCGCAGGTGTATTCGCAGCGCGCTACGGCATCGCACCGTTCGTCGCGCTCGGCCTGCTGGCGTGGATCGCCCATTTCTACATCGGCAGGTCCACGACCGGCACGGTCGGTACCGCCTGTGAACGCATCGGGCGGACCGCGCTGAGTTGCTACATCCTGCAGAACATCGTCGCGTCGGTGCTCTGTTACGACTGGGGATTCGGCCTGGCGAAGACCGTGGACGCGACATGCGGGTCCCGTTCACGATTGCGGTGTACGTTGCGGTGGGAGCGGTGATGGTGGTCGGATCCCGGTGGTGGCTCGGCCGATTCCGTCAGGGTCCGGTCGAATGGGCGTGGCGGGTGTCCTACGAGCGGCTGTCGGAACGTCGTTGACGTGTCGTCCGCTCCCGTTTCGAAGCGCGGCCGAATTCGATTCCGTACTCGCGGATCTTGCGGTAGATCGTCGCGCGCGACATCCCCAGAGCATGTGCCGCGGCGGCCTTGTCGCCGTTGTGGAGCGCGAGGGCGTCGACCACCGCGTCGCGTTCGAGCGATTCGATTCTCGTCAGGCGCCGGCGGGTGGCCGACCGCGCGGGCAGATCGTCGAGCTCGATCGTGCCGGACCGTCGGCGCCTGAAGATGTCCTCGAGCACCGTTCGAAGATGTGTCACGTTGCCCTGCCACGACAGTCGCGCGAGCTGGTTCGCCGCGGCGCGGGACAACGTCAGGTTCTCGGCACCCATCGAATCGAGCAGGAAGCGGGACAGTTCGGGCAGATCGTCGACGTGGTGGCGCAACGGGGGCACCGGCACGGTCTTGGGGAACAACCGCAACAGCGGATGCGTATCGGGCAGGCCGTCGGTCGAATCCATCGTGACCGTCACCCAGGAATCGTCCGCAATGGAGTTCGACGCCGCATCGAGCAGGAGATCGCTCACCGCATCGAGGGTGTCGCCGTCGAGTCCGTCGACGCGGCGGATCAGCAGATCCGCTCCCTCGTCCACCGCCGCCGCGATCCGCTCGAGGAGCTCGTCGACGCTCACCGTCGACGCATCCGCCGAGACGAGAAGGCGCCCGCTCCTGGCGTATTCGTGCACCGCACGGACCAGGGCCGACCTTCCGGAGCCCGGCTCGCCGTCGACGACGATCCACTCGGTCCGCGCACAGGCGTCGAACACCTCCTCGACGGCGCGCGTCCACGTGGCGCTCGTACCGACGACGGACCGCAGAACCGGAGCGCCACCGCGACCGGCCGTCCGTGCCCTCCCGCGGCTCACCTGTTCCTTGATGTGCACGATCCCGCCTGCGAGCCTGTCGTCGACGAAGGTGGGCCGGTAGGACAACCGTGCGGTGACGCCGCTCGGCAGGTCGGCGAGGAGCGTGAACGGTTCGGACCTGCCCCGCGAGTCGCGGGTGCGGTCGATGATGGCCGCCTGGTCACGCGAATCGAACACGCGCTGCGTGAGGTCGTTCATCATGAGCACTTCGTCGCCGATCGCGATGACCGGTCGGCCCGAATGCTGGCAGGCGAGGTGGTAGTCGCGCAGCAGCGCGCGGTCGAGCTCGCCGGCCTCCTCGAGGATCTGTTCCCGGATCCGCTGCGCGACCATCTTCGCGAACGACAGCAGCAGCGCATTGGTGTTCTCCGCCAGGGTGGTCAGGTCCACGGCGCCGAGCACCGCCCCGGTCACCGGATGGGTCACCGGAGCGCCCGCACACGAGAACCGGCGTAGACGTCCGTTGTAGTGCTCGTCGCCGCGGATGAGCAGGGGTGCGCCCACCTCGAGGGAGGTGCCGATGCCGTTCGTGCCGACGCTCGTCTCGGCGTACCGGAACCCGGGGGCGAGATGGACGCTGTCGAGCGCAGCGGCGAGACCGGGGTCTCCGAGGTGCCGGCGCAGCACGGTTCCGGAGCGTCGGTGAGGATGAGCGAGACGGGTTCGCTGTCGATCTCCTGGGCCATCGCATCCAGCACCGGCGCCGCAGCGCGGGTGAGCACGGTGTCCACCGTGTCCGGGTCGACGTAGTCGGCGCCCGGCTGGTCGGTGTCGACGTTCGCCTGCGCCGATCGCAACCACGACACGCGCAGCCAGTGCCTCATCCGACCGATATCGCCCGGTGCGATCGCACTACCTCCGGCTTCGTCTCGGGATGCTGCGCGTTTCGACGCAGCACCCGGTCTGTCTGCACTCACCGTCGATCTCCCGATTGTCGGTCGCGCGGGTCGCTCTTCGGAGTGTTTCGAACGCAACTTTAACGCTTCAAACTGTGATCCACGTCTCAGAATGAGACAGATTGTGTGTTTCTTCCGGGGTTGTATCGACATCACCCCCGATCTCCCGACGGCCGGCGCCAGCCGGCTCCCGATCCAGGAGGCACACATTGAGCAGGCAGAGCCTCACCAAGGCGCATGCGAAGATCACCGAACTGTCGTGGGAACCCACCTTCGCGACACCTGCGACCCGCTTCGGCACCGACTACACCTTCGAGAAGCCCCGAAGAAGGATCCGCTCAAGCAGATCATGCGGTCGTACTTCCCGATGGAGGAGGAGAAGGACAACCGCGTCTACGGCGCCATGGACGGCGCGATCCGCGGCAACATGTTCCGCCAGGTCCAGCAACGCTG
>LATQ01000500.1 GCA_001017865.1 Rhodococcus sp. IITR03 | reverse complement strand
GCCGTATGCTTCACCCCACGGTGGGGCTACTTCGGACTCGCGTCGTCATCTCTTGGCGGAGATGACGATTGCGCCTGCACCACTGTAACGGTTTCGATGCAGTTGCATGAGGCGCGCAACTCGTACAATAGACTTACGGGTCTACGGAACAAGCTTTCGCCGTATCATCGCAGATGTGCTTCGCTACTTGACTTTGCACGAGGTTGCCGACCGTGTCGGCATCACCTACAACACTGCCAAAGGATATCTGCGGAAAGGTGTTCTGCCGCAAGCTGATGCGTCGATCGGACCCCGGTTCGGTTGGCTCCCCGAGACTGTCGACGCGTGGATGGAAACGCGGCCCGGTCGAGGTCGACGGGTGCACCAAGGCACTCCCCCAACTCGAATTCGCCTGGGTACTGGATCAAAAAACCTCTGAGGGTTTCGGCGTGTCGCCGACGTCACCGTGAAGGCGTCACGCATGTGCCGAACACGGTGCGAATACTGACAATCTAGAGGTATCCCCCACCCCTCTGGAATTTCGTCACAGTGACGATTTCTGGCCCCGCTCTGACCTGCCCGGTAAGGGGCGCGGTATCTTCCTGAGGCCGGCGTAGTTATGCCTTGCACAGAACTTCCGGCTCTCCCTGCGTTGAAGCGATTCGTCGCATTCGTCTCCGAGTTCTGTCTACGCCATGCGCGGGAGCAGCGGTTTACCGCGGTAAGCTATGGCAGGTTCTGTGGTCGACGCGTCACTCCTTCAACGAGTGCAGTCCGAAAAGTCACGCTCCCCCATGACGCATCTCTCCTACGCATCAGATCGGACTTTTCATATGCAGCGACCGCGCATGCATGAACGGAATGGGCGCCAGAGCAACCCAGCATGCGTAGCGCTTCTCGGTCTTTGTCATCGGCGCGGTCGGGTGGGAAGGCGTACCCTCCTGCGGTGGGATGCGCTGCGCCGAGTGTGCATTGGCTCCCTCTCCCCCGTCGCACTCCTGCAATTCGCGCCTCGGAGAACTCGTTCGTATCGCTGGAGCAGCACAGATTCGTCGCGAGCAGGAGCTTGCGAAAGAGAACGTGTTTACCGCGGTAACACGCCTGTCGCCAGTGTTCTCGTAGGTCGCTCCTGCAGCTCGCAGCTGTCTATCTTTACTTGATCTCATCGCTGCGAGAAGAATGTCGGGGCGGTTTACCGCGGTAAACCGCCCCTCCCCTCGTCGAGCGTATGTGCGTGCTCCCCCGTTAGCTCTATCTGGTCGTTCCTCTGCCTACGCGTGTCGCCGAGGTTCGTCACGGACGCGGGTGGTCTACGCCGGCCGGGTTCGAGTTCCTCATTCATCCTATGGCGTGGGGTTTACCGCGGTAAACCAATCCCTTGCCTCTTGAGGTCTGAAGGTGGGCGAATGCGAGATGGCCTATCCGGTCGAGCCGCTGCCCGGAGCATTGAGGCACGGGACTAGCTCAGATCTACGTCTCGCCTTCCTTCAGGCATTCCCTCCTGTTCACTGCGTGGTTTACCGCGGTAAACCACACCCACCTGGCTAATCCCTCCACGTCGCCCAACCCTGCTTGCGTTCTCAACCCATTTCCCGATGGAACGGTCTAGTTGTCCATCTCAGATTGGCTCGATAGCAGATCGTGTATAACCACGCGTGGTTTACCGCGGTAAACCGTATAGGCGCCGGGCTATCTGGTCGCCCTTTGATGCCGCTGCGCGCACTCGCAGTTTTGATCATCCGGTGTTTACCGCGGTAACACCGGATGGAACGCGCATTTACTGGACTTGCTACTCCCAAAGGATGCCCCCTGCAGTTGTGTCCGATCGATAGATGCTTCTCCACTACTCGTCGACTGCAGGATGCAGCGGAACCACCAATACGCTTCGCCCACCATGACGCATCCGGCCATGGCCGCACTACGTCCGCGACTTGCTGGTTTACCGCGGTAACGCCTCGCACCATCGCTAACAAACATTGCGCGCCGGCTACGAGATCAACGAGTACCTCTCTCCTTGTTTACCGCGGTAAACGCCCCTGCCTCGTGGCGAATGTCGAGTAGGCACGGGTTCTTGTTTACCGCGGTAAACAAGGAAACACGCCGCGAGGGAAGCTCGGGCCTGAAGCGCGGTCGCTGAGGATAGGCGGATTGTGTGGTGGTCGCGGGATGGCAACGATCTGCACGGCGTCCGTTCGCGATCTGCGTTTACCGCGGTAAACCGACACATGGGGGTCGCGGAGGCGTCTCCCGACGAACAGCGCCAGTGGCACAAGTAGTGTCCTTGGGGTGGGTGTTTACCGCGGTAAACCACAGACATGCCACAACCGTCGTTCCCCGTCGAAACGCGCGCTCGGACTGGCTTGTCACTCTCCGGCTCACGGCGATCCACGACACCAAGCTGGGCGCGAAGGCCATCGCGATTCCCTGGGGCCTGGCGATGGCGATGGCGAATCAACTGAGATCGAGAAGTGGGAACCAGAGGCGGTTTACCGCGGTAAACCGCGGGCCAGGTTCCGACGTGGGACAGAATTCGGAACTGACCTACTCCGCAGCACACGCAGACCCTGCTGGTTTACCGCGGTAAACCAAGGGAAGGGACCAACCGCTGCACCGACACACGCCCGAAGCGCGCATCCTGGTCGCATCGACGAATCTGTCGATGACAATTCCCGTGCTCGTCGTCGGCCTGTACGTTCCCGGATCGCCTACTTGGAGCGTTTGTCCTGCAGCAGGCTGCGGATCCGTGCCATGGCAGTCACCCGCACTCGTTCCGAGGCAGCCTTCTCAGCTCGTTCCACCATAGCGACTGCAGCTGCGTGACGTTCGGCGTCCCGGAGTCGCTTCGCGGTCTCGGCACGCTCGGTAGGGGAGGGGAGCGACCAGTCGATGCCGGCGAGCCTCCATCGAAGGTACCGGATGGGATGCTTCAGCGAGTCCCGTGTAGGCCAGATCCATCCACGTCGGCGGGTGTCTTCGGTCAGCGCAGCTGCGATATCGCGGCCAGACCACCGCTCAGGATCGACGCAATGGTCCCTGAGAGCCTCGCAGACGGCTCCGATATGTTCGCTGGTGTCCAGACATGGAGCGTGTGCAATTAGGCCCGCAGCAGCCTTCTGGAGGCTGATTGAACGCGGCTCTCGGGGTTGTTTGTGCGAGTTATCGAGGCGGCGCGCGCTCGCGCGCCTTGTCTTGTACTTCTTAACAGAAGTACAAGTACCAAAAGATAGAGCAACAGATTGGGGGCCACGGCTGGCGTCCTGTGGATAAGGAGGCCGATGAGGTTCTCCGGCCGTCGGGGCTGCCTTGGTGTAACGCCGAGCGGGGGACGGGGCCGGCGCCGTGTGATCGTGGGTGCTCCGAAGGACGACAACCTTGGGGGAGACGAGCGCCCAGACACTGGTGGCCTTGGCCTGTTTACGTCCGTGATGCGCTTCAGCTGCCCACTGTTCGAGTGTGCGTAAGAAACGTCCTCGGACCATCTCGCGGGCCAGTCCGAGTTCGGTCAGGATTCGCCGAGCGCGCTTGAGGACAGTGAGGGAAACTCCTGCCCGTTCTGCGAGTACCTCTCGGGAGGCTGTAACGCGCCGGCCTGTCCTCAGGTCCGCAAATGATGCCATGCTCACCGCGACCGCGAAGACCGTTCGGGGTCTGTGTGATGGTTCCGGCACAGGTTTTTGCCCTCTTCTCGGTTGAGAATTTCTCGGACCTGTCGTTGCCATTGTGCGCGTCCTGACCAAATGGGGGTTTTGGACTGCATTTGGGGCGAGACGGGAATTGACCACGTGCGGCCGCGCTGGCCGCTTTCTTCATTGATTTTCTCGACGCGTTCGATATTTTCTTTCGCTCGGGATACGGCGTCGGAATATTGGATATCGCCGAAATTGGAGAGGGAAGAAGTACCTTTTTCTGCCTCCTGGCGAGGGATCTGCTCATCGGAGGTCGTCGAAAAGGTTGTTTGCTGTTCAGGGCATGGGGTACCCTGAGACGTACCAGGCACGGTAAGTCCCTTCGGGGAGTCGGGGATTTCGGCAACGAAATCCCTGGTGAAAGCACAAAATGGAGTCGAAGCGGCAACTTCGGCCCCAAAAGGACACCTGACGGTGAAGGTGAAAACTAACGCCGTTAGGTGTTCGGAGTTCCGGTCGATCTCGGCAAAGTTCGACCGAATGACGAGCCCCCGCAAGGGGGCTTTGTCATGTGCTGTCCAAGCGTCATGTAGTTGTGTGGGATGGGTACGGTTCGATCTCCTCCGGTCGGTTTATATTCCTGGCAGTAATTTCATCACATGATCCTCCTCATGTCGCGTACCGGCTCGAATTTATTTTCTCGGGTCGATGGTGTGGGGGAGTCGGACAGAAACGTCGACAGACCGAAATTGCGAATCGTGCCTCCAGGTCCCTGATTTCACGTAGTCAGGTGAAATCAGGAGAGATGGGTGGAAGGTCGGTGTCTGCTGCCCCCGGCGTGCCATGGGGCTTCTCTGCGAGCGACATCCGGCAAGTTGCGCACTCGAGAGTGCCGCCGCGCAGGCCGCAGGAGCCGCCGCGGGCACCATGTACTGGCCGGCAGTGAGAATGTTTCGAATCACGCGACCGGACCGCTCTTGACGTCCTCGAAGGGCAGAGGAGGCGCGGCGAGTGGATGAACCAGGGCGGAGCGTGCATAGGTGTGGGCCGTGGACGAAGTCGCTGGCGAGCACGCAGCGAAGGAGTGCACGTTCCCGTGCGGCGGATGCCGGCAGAGAACGGCTTCCTGAACTCTCCGCGGAAGCCCCCGTGCTCTGCACGCCGTGCTCGGGTGGAACTGCGTTGAGGTGTCCGGGGTAGCGCGTCGGCTTCGATGAGGCGCTCTGCGGTGACCGGTGGAGCGTGCGTCAGTCACACGGATAGGGGGCTCTACGCACTTGGTAGGGGCGTGATGCTGTCCGACCCCGTGCCGTGTCGGT
>LATQ01000126.1 GCA_001017865.1 Rhodococcus sp. IITR03 | reverse complement strand
CGGATACCCGGCGGCCTTCGCCGCCGCCGCGGTCCTGGTCCCGGCGCTGCCGTTGCTGGCCCGACTGGCCGGGCCGTCGGAACGTCCCCGTCCCACCACATAGAATCGACATCATGAGCGCAACCACGGTCGCCGTCCTCGACTACGGCTCGGGCAATCTCCACTCCGCCACGCGGGCAGTCGCCCGTACCGGCGTGCATGTGGAGGTCACTGCCGACCCGAAGATCGCGCTCGCCGCCGACGGACTCGTCGTCCCCGGCGTCGGTGCCTTCGATGCGTGCATGAAGGGCCTGCGCAGCGTCGGCGGAGACAAGATCATCGGCACCCGCCTCGCAGGCGGTCGTCCGGTGCTCGGCATCTGCGTCGGCATGCAGATCCTGTTCGAACGCGGCGTCGAGCACGGCATCGAGACCGAGGCTGCGGCGAGTGGCCGGGCACGGTCGAGCGTCTGGACGCGCCGGTGCTGCCGCACATGGCTGGAACACCGTCGAGGCCCCCGCCGATTCGGTGCTCTTCGCCGGCATGGACGCCGACACCCGCTTCTACTTCGTCCACACCTACGCCGCCCGCAAGTGGGAACTCGACGCTCCCGAGCGTCTCGCGCCGCCGAAGGTGACCTGGGCCGAGCACGGCAGCCGCTTCGTCGCTGCCGTCGAGAACGGTCCGCTCTCGGCCACCCAGTTCCACCCGGAGAAGTCCGGCGACGCCGGTGCACAGTTGCTGCAGAACTGGGTCAACTCGTTGTGACCGGGCCGCGGCGCGGACGGCCGAGCGGAGAGTTCTCCTTCGGCCGTCACGCGCTGCTGTCCGTCGGCGCGGCGACCGTCGTGCTGCTCGTCACCGCCATCGTCGTGGTGGCGGTCCGGCCCACGCCGGGCCGTCGCTCGTCATCGCGTTGGTCGGCATCGTGGCGGCCGTCGTGGCCATGGGTGTCGTATCGACGCGATCGGCCCGCCGGGCCTTCGGTCCCGCCGAGGACGACCGTCCCGGAAGCTGACGCGCCGAACCGGGCTTCGCCCGGCGTGTTGCGGTAGCGAACCCCAGTCGGCGCGCGAGGAGCTTCGTAACGCAGCTGTGCGGACTCGAAATCGATCTGCCGCGCCTGATTCACCTCGCGCGCTCCTCGGAGGGGACGACGACGTCCTGCGCCGCCGCGGCGCAGACGATCGGCGAACACCGCGCAGCCCGGACGCTCCTCCGTCCGCGCGCATCCGGACGTCGGCGTCGAGGGTGGCGAGCGTGAGGACGAGCCACTGCCACGACTCGACCGCGAGGTGCACCTCGGTCCGGCCGTCACCCGTCGGCCGGATCTCGGCGTCCTGGTACTTCAGCGCGTCGGCGACGTGCGTGGCCGAGGCCGCCACGTCCAGGTGCACCGGTGTCCGCCCCTGCCGGAGTCCTTGCCGCAGGTATTCCGTGGCGGACCCGGCGGGAAGTCGGCGGGGTGCGAACCGTCGGCCGGTGCGGAGCAGGTCGCGCACACGATCGAGGCGGAAGACCCGCCAGTCCTCGCGATCGACGTCCCATCCGAGGAGGTACCACCGCAGCAGGTGGTGGACCTGCCGGTACGGCTCGACCCTGCGCGAGGTCGGCGAGCCCTGCGCGTCGACGTAGTCGAAGGTGAACGTGTCGCACCGCGCGATCGCCTCCGCCACGGAGCCGAGCAGCTCCGCCGACACCGCTGGCGCCTGCAGCGCGTCGTCGCCACCGCGCTGCGGACGGCCGCGACCCGCGGGCGCAGCCGCGCGGGCAGGAACTGGTCGAGCTTGCCGTAGGCGCGGGTGGCAGCGTCGTCCAGTCCGCCTTCGGCCGCCGGTCGCGGCGAGCGCACCGGCGGCAGCACCGCGACGGCCTCGTCGTCGTCGAGCACCAGCGGCGGCATCGAACGTCCCGACGCGAGACGGTAGAAACCGCCGGGCCCGGAGCGGGTTTCGACGGGATATCCGTAGCCGCGCAGCCGGTCGACGTCGCGGCGGAGCGTCCGGCGGCTCACCTGCAGCCGCCGGGCCAGCTCGTCCCCGCCGATCGCGCGTCCGGTCTGCAGGATCGACAACAACGCGAGCATCCGCTCGGTGACGTCCGCCATGCCGTCATCCTCCCACCGGTTGCGGTCAGGATCCGGCCGCAACCGGTCGTAGCGTCGAATCCATGACCACCACCGTCACGACCACCGAGGCGGCAGTGCGAG
The DNA here is from genome assembly GCA_001017865.1 of Rhodococcus sp. IITR03. The sequence continues at coordinate 2,743 of LATQ01000126.1, read as the reverse complement.
GCCGCGCCATCACGATCCGTCGCGCCCGCACCCACAACCTGGCCGACGTCGATCTGACCGTTCCGCGCAACCGGCTCGTGGTGATCGTCGGGGTGTCCGGCTCCGGGAAGTCGTCGCTCGTCTTCGACACGATCGCCGCGGAGGCCGGCTACCAGCTCAACGAGACGTACCCGCCGTTCACGCGCAATCGGTTGCCGAAGTGGACACGACCCGACGTCGACCACATCGACGGTCTGACGCCGGTGATCGTCGTCGACCAGCGCCGCCTCGGCGGCAACGCCCGCTCGACGGTCGGCACCATCACCGACACCTGGACCTATCTGCGGCTGCTGTATTCCCGGGTGGCACACCCGTCCTCGGGGAGTCGAACCGCTTCTCGTTCAACGACCCCACCGGGATGTGCCCGACCTGCTCCGGGCTCGGCGAGATCGTCGTCAGTGCCGTCGAGCGGTTCCTCGATCTCGACAGGTCCCTCGCCGAGGGCGCGATCCTGGTGCCCGGCTTCGGCAACGGTGGTACTGGTACTCCCAGTACGCCGACATCGGTTCCTTCGACGCGGACACACCCCTGCGCGAGTGGAAGCCCGCCGAGCGGGAGGCACTGCTCTACGGCGGCGAGGCCGCAGCGGCGCTGGGCCACAAACCGCCGGACGGATACGAGGGCGTCGTCGAGAGGTTCGAGCGCATCCACCTGCACACCTCCGACAACCTCTCCGAACGCAAACAGGACGTCATCCGACGTTTCACCCGCGCCGAGACGTGCCCGGACTGCGCCGGAGAACGGCTGAACGCGGCCGCGCGGGCGGTCACCCTTCGCGGCCGCACGATCGGGGAGCTGTCCCGCCTCGAGATCATCGAGCTGCTCGAATTCGTGCGCACGATCGACGACTCGCGCGCCGCACCTGTGGTGTCCGCACTGGTGGGCCGTCTCGAGGCGATGGTGACGATCGGCCTCGGCTATCTCGCGCTCGCCCGGGCGACCACCACGCTCTCGGGCGGCGAATCGCAACGGATCAAGTTGGTCCGGCACCTCGGTCGAGCCTGACGGAGATGACCTATGTCGTCGACGAACCGACGGTCGGTCTGCATCCCGCCGACGTGGAGACGATGATCGACCTCCTCGAACGGCTCCGCGACAGCGGCAACACCGTCCTCGTCGTCGAACACGACCCGAGCGTGATGGCCCGGGCCGACCAGGTGATCGAAATCGGTCCCGGTGCGGGCTCGTCCGGTGGTCGCCTCGTCTTCCAGGGCACTTTCGACCGGCTCCGAACGGCCGACACTCCCACCGGCCGATCGCTGCGGCGCGCCATCGGCCGCGGTCACCCCGCCCGCGAGGCGACCGGTCGTCTCACGATCGCCGATGCGTGTCGCAACAACCTCCGCGACCTGACGGTGCGGATCCCCACCGGCGTGCTCACCGTGTTCACCGGCGTCGCTGGGTCGGGAAAGTCCAGTCTCGCAGCCGAACTCGTCGATCAGTACGACGCCACGGTGATCGACCAGCGGCCGGTGAGCGCCAATCGCCGCTCCACCCCGATCACCTACACCGGCATCGCACCCACCCTGCGGCGGATGTTCGCCGAACACAGCGGTGTGCCGGCGAGCCTGTTCAGCGCGAACTCGGCGGGTGCGTGCCCGACCTGCACGGGGGCCGGTGTCGTGTACATCGACCTCGCTTCATGGACGGACGCGAGGTCGTCTGCGACACCTGCCACGGCCGCCGGTTCACCGCCGAGGTGCTCGGGCACACCGTGAACGGCCTGTCGATCGCCGATGTCGACGACCTCACCGTCGGTCGCGCCCTCGAGGAACTGCCGCACCCGGAGATCGCGCGTCGACTGAGTGCGCTCGCCGGGGTGGGCCTCGACTACCTCCGCCTCGGACAGTCGCTCGACACGCTCTCCGGTGGCGAGTGTCAACGGGTGAAGATCGCCAAGGAACTCGGACGAGCGAAGACGCCGACCCTCTACGTCCTCGACGAGCCGACCACCGGCCTGCACGCCGAGGACGTCGGCACCCTCCTGCACGTCTTCGACGACCTCGTCGACCGAGGCACACCGTCGTCGTCATCGAGCACCACCTCGACGTGATCCGGCACGCCGACCACATCGTCGACCTCGGACCGGGACCGGGACGGCACGGCGGAACCGTGCTGTACGAGGGTCCCGTCGACGAGTACGCCGGCCGTCCGACCCCGACCTGCCGGGCCCTCGACGCGGCACGGTCGGCATGACGCACGGCGCTTTCCTGACGCCCCGGCCACGCGTTTGGTGATGTCACAGGTACAGGCACTAATGTGTACGCAGTGAGCCTGGTCCTTTTGCCCGCAGTCGACGTCGTCAACGGTGAAGCAGTTCGCCTCGTTCAGGGAGAGGCGGGCAGCGAGACCGGCTACGGTTCGCCCCGTGACGCCGCCCTCGAATGGCAGAACGCCGGCGCCGAATGGGTGCACATGGTCGATCTCGACGCGGCGTTCGGCCGCGGCGACAACCGTGCGCTTCTCGCCGACGTCGTCGGCGAACTCGACGTGAAGGTCGAGCTGTCGGGCGGCATTCGCGACGACGAGACCCTCGCCGCGGCCTCGCGACCGGCTGTGCCCGCGTCAACCTCGGCACCGCCGCGATCGAGAATCCCGAGTGGTGCTCGCGCGTCATCGGCGAGTTCGGCGACCGGATCGCGTGGGGCTCGCCACGTCAAGATTCGCGACGGCCAGTGGCGGCTGCGCGGCCGCGGCTGGGGTC
>LATQ01000540.1 GCA_001017865.1 Rhodococcus sp. IITR03 | reverse complement strand
TCGACGGCCACGACGGCCTCGGGCGCGGCACCGCGCGCCTCCTCCAGACCGAGGGTCGCGGCGACCTGGACGAACGGCTCGGGATCGTCGGCACCGTTGAACCGGATGACGTGCGGCAGGAGCACGCCGTTGATGACCCCGTGCGGCAGGTCGAGCAGACCGCCGACCTGATGGCTCATCGCGTGGGCGGCACCGAGGATCGCGTTGGTGAACGCGAGTCCGGCCTCGAGACTGGCCTGGGCCATGGTGGCGCGAGCGGGCATGTAGGTCGGGTCGTCGATCGTGCGCACGAGCGTGCCGGTGACCATGCCCACCGCCCGCAGTGCGTGATGGTCGGTGAGGGGGTTGTGGGCGCGGGAGACGAACGCCTCGATGCCGTGGGTGAGGGCGTCGAGTCCGGTGGCGGCGTTGAGGTCGGCGGGCATGGTGGTGAGCAGTCGCGGATCGATCACCGTGAGGTCGGGGACGAGCGACCGGCCGATGATGGTGATCTTGCTGCCGCGCGCGGTGTCGGTGACCACGCAGAACTGGGAGACGTCGGCTCCCGTCCCGGACGTCGACGGCACCATGACCATCGGCGGGATGGGCAACGGCGCACGGTCGACGCCCTCGTAGTCGAGGATGTTGCCGCCGTTGGCGGCGAGGATCGCGACGCCCTTCGCAGCGTCGATCACCGCGAGCCACCGCCCAGCGCGACGAGGACGTCGCAGCCCCGCGACCGGTACAGCTCGTGGCCGGCCGCGACCTCGTGGTCCTTGGGATTGGGGGTGAGACCGGCCCACACAGTGGCGTCGACCCCCTGATCACGCAGGTGCTGCAGGAGTTCGTCGACCCACCCGGCCTCGATCAGCCCGGCGGTCGGTGACGAGCATGGGGCGGACACCGCCGAGCCGAACCGCGGCGTGGGCCGCTTCGACGAGCGAGCCCTCCCCGAAGACGATCTCGGGAGCGTGGAACTTGACCAGGGCAGGCCCCGAAGCGGGGTGGTCGTCCCGAGGGGTCGCGGAAGCACGGGGATGGGTCGTGTTCTGGTGTCCCGGCATGACGACGGCCACTGTTCACTCCTGACGATCCGCACGATCCGCGCACCTGTGTGATCCAGCTTACGGTGCACGGGTTGTCGGGCGGAGCGGGCACGGGACGCACCGGACCGATGGGGAGGTCGGCACCTATCCCACAGGGTAGGTCACGGGCGTCGATCAGCGCTCGGCGCCGACTCCGTCACTGCCCGCCGGTGTCGCCCATCACGGCGCCCTCGCGGCGGGGTCGGCGCCACCGACCATCCCTCCCCCTCACGCAGCAGCGCGCTCAGTCCACTGGACTGCGGGGCGACGGACACCTCGTGGCCCATGTCGCGGAGCTGCTGCACGAGTGGATCGTTCGCTCCGTCGTCGGCACCGTCGATCGCTGGATGTTCGCCGCCGACCCCGGTGACGGGGGTGTTCGCGGCGCCGAACGACACGGCCGAGACGGCCTGCTGCGGTCGAGTCCCCAGTCGAGGGTGTTCACGAGTGTCTTGACGACGAACTGGATGATCACCGAGCCGCCCGGCGACCCGACCACCATCCGGATGTCGCCGCGACCGCCGTCGGGGGTGCGATCGAAGACGAGCGTCGGGGCCATCGAGCTGCGCGGCCGCTTGCCGGGTTCGACGCGGTTGGCGACGGGCAGTCCGTCTTCGTCGACCGGTTCGGCCGAGAAGTCGGTGAGCTGGTTGTTGAGGAGGAAGCCGTCGGTCATGTGGAACGAGCCGAAGGCCGACTCGATGGTGGTCGTCATGGATGCGACGTTGCCGTAGCTGTCCGCGACCGAGATGTGGCTGGTGCCGTGCTCGGGGCTCTGCGGCGGCATGCCGAGCGGGACCGGACCGAAGTCGCCGGGCTGCGCCTTGCCCATGCTCTTGCCGGGTCGATCAGCCCTGCGCGTTCGGACAGGTAGTCCGGGTTCACCAGAGTCTCGAGCGAGCCACCCGGCAGGGGCACGAAATCGGCATCGGCGACGTACTTGTCGCGATCGGCGTAGGCGAGTCGTTCGGCCTCGGAGATCAGGTGCACCGCGTCCGCGTCGGGGACGCCACCGTCCGCGTCGACGTCGGACGGTGGCAGTGACGCGAGGTCGAAGTTCTCGAGGATGCCGAGCGTCGCCGCGACCGCCATGCCACCCGAGGACGGGTTGGGCATCCCGCAGATCTCGTACTCGCGGTAGGACGTGCACAGTGGTTGCCGTTCCTTCGCCTCGTAGACGGCGAGATCCTCGAGGGTCATCGTTCCGGGTGTACGCCCGCCGGAATCGGTGCCGGTGGACTCGACGATGCCGGCCGCGATGTCACCGGTGTAGAAGGCGTCGGCGCCGTCGGTGGCGATCGCCGAGAGTGTCTTGGACATCGCCGGATTCGTGAGGATCTCACCTTCGGGCTTGGGCGAGCCGTCGGCCTGCAGGAAGTAGGCGCGGGCCTCGTCGTCGACGGCGAGCTGCTCGGCGGAATCGGCGATCGACTGTGCCAGACGGTCGCTGATCACGATGCTTGATCGGCGAGATCGATGGCGGGGCGGAACAATTCGCCCCAGGCGGCACTCCCGTGCTCCGCGTGGACGGTTTCGAGCATCCGCACGACGCCGGGCACGCCGATCGAGCGGCCGCTCGCACGCGCGTCGGGGCGGGGTTCGGTGCGATCGGTGTCGCTGATCCAGCGTAGATAGTTCTCGGTCGCGGACATCGGTGCCGTCTCGCGGCCGTCGTATGCCTTCATCTCACCGGACTCGGCGTCGTAGTACACCAGGAACGCTCCGCCGCCGATACCCGACGACTGGGGTTCGACGAGACCGAGGACCATCTGGGCGGCGACGAGTGCGTCGGCCGCGGTCCCACCGTCGCGCAGGACCTCGCATGCCGCTTCGGTGGATGCGGGATTGGCCGTCGACACGGCGAAGGAGGAGGTGGTCACCGCGGTCATGCCGGCGCGGTAACCGGTCGCGATCTCGGGGTTCGTGGAGATGTCGCGATCCCCGGTCTCCGTCGCCGGCTGCGTATCGGTGATCGGGGTGCCGTTGGGTTCGGCGGTGCAGGTCGCGGCTGCCGCGGTCTCCTGCACGTCACCCGTACCGCCCGACTCCATATCGCCCGCTTCCGTATCACCCGACGCGGACGTACACGCGCCGAGGAGGGTGATCGAGACGGCCGCGGCGAAGGCCGCGCGGACACCGGACCGGGCTCTCGAGGGCAGGACCATTCACCGACCGTAGCCGGGCGCGTGAGTGCCCGTCGGGAATTCGACCGCGATCGGTTCGCGTCCGCGCTCCGAACCCCTTGACACGGTCGTCGTCCGGGGAGCATCCTTTATTCAACCGGATGGTTGATAAACTGGAAGGTTCATAAACGGAGGCGATCGTGTACGACGACACGGACGACACCGCGCTCGACCTGGCGTTCACCGCCCTGGCCGATCCGGTCCGCCGCCGCATCGTCGCCCGGCTCAGCCGGGGCCCGGCCACGGTCACCGAACTCGCGGAACCCTTCGCGATCACCACACAGGCGATCTCGAAACACATTCGGGTGCTCGAACACGCAGGGCTCGTCACGCGCACGCGCGACGCCCAGCGCCGGCCCGTCCACTTGAACCCCGCACGGCTGGAGATGCTGACCTCCTGGATCGACCGCTACCGGCTGGTGAAGGAGCAGCAGTTCCGCGGTCTCGACGCCGTGCTGGCCCGGGAAGCGGCCCCCGATCGGCCACGGGTGCGTAGCCCACCCCGATCCACACAGCGTGTGTAGCCCACCCCGATCCTTGGAGGACCATCATGAGCAGCAACGCAGTCACCCTCTCGATCCCAGAGGCGTCCCCTTCATCGATTACGAGCGGGAGTTCGACTTTCCCGTCGAGGACGTCTTCCGCGCCCACAAGGACCCCGATCTCGTCGCACAGTGGCTCGGCCCGCGCGGCCTGGAGATGAAGATCGAGGAGTACGACCTCCGCACCGGCGGTTCGTACCGCTACGAACACTCCGACGACAGCGGCAGCTACCGCTTCGCGGGTGTCTTCCACACCGTCCGCGAGAACGAGCTCATCGTCCAGACCTTCGAATATCTCGGGTTCCCGGACGTGGTGAGCCTCGAGACGCTCACCTTCGTCGACCTCGGGAACGGCCGCTGCAGGCTGGTCGGCCATTCCGTGTACCCGAGCCAGGAGGCCCGCGACGGCATGGCGGAATCGGGTATGGAGACCGGCCTGACCGAGGGCTTCGAACGACTCGAGGAGCTGTTGGCCGGGTCCACGAAACGGTGAGCGCCGTTCACCGCAGGGCGTGGCCGAGTTCGGCGGCGCGCGCGAGCAGTTGCGCGCCGTCGCGGGCGACGACCACCTCGTCGCACAGTTCGGCGTAGTCGGGCATCGCGCAGGTCGCTGTGTCCAGTACCGCTCGGGTTCGGGCGTGATCCACGCGAGGCGGTGCACGCGGCGACGGAGTTCCTCGAGCCGGTCGGTGCGCGGGGGCAGGCCGTTGCAGCGCCCGTCCCCCACGACCAGCACCGATGTCCGGCCGTCGATCGATCCGGAGTGCTCGGTGAGCAGTTCGTCGAACGTCCGGCCATAGTCGCTGCTCGCTTCGAGATCGACTGCGGGATGGGCGAGTACGGCGGCCAGGGCACCGTCACCGCCGGCGGCGAGCAACTGTGTCGTCACGTCCACCGGACGATCGACGAAGGCGATCACCCGGCACCGGTGCGCCCGCCCGTGCATCGCCTGGGCGAGCCGGAGCGTGAACGCGGTGATCGGACGGACCGATAACGAGACGTCGGCGAGGACGAGCAGTCGCACCCGGTCGGGGCGGGGCGCGCGGACGACGAGCCGGAACGGCACCCCGTCGGTCCGCATCCCCGCTCGGGCGGTCCTGCGCATGTCGAGCCGTCCGCGGGTCCGCTCACGAGGATGGGGGC
>LATQ01000306.1 GCA_001017865.1 Rhodococcus sp. IITR03 | reverse complement strand
CCGAGAAGCTCGGGTGGCCGCGACGTCGCCCGGGCCGTGCGTGCCAACGTCGTCGAGTCCGCCGACTGGGACACCCTCCTCGCCGAGGCCGTCGACGGGTTCGGTTCGCTCGACGTGGTGGTCAACAACGCCGGTATCACCCGCGACGCGACCATGCGCACGATGACCGAAGAGGACTTCGACCTGGTCATCTCGGTGCACCTCAAGGGCACCTGGCACGGCACCCGCAAGGCCGCCGCGATCATGCGTGAGGCCAAGCGTGGCGCGATCGTCAACATCTCCTCGCTGTCCGGCAAGGTCGGCATGGTCGGCCAGACCAACTACTCCGCCGCCAAGGCGGGCATCGTCGGCCTGACCAAGGCCGCCGCCAAGGAAATGGCGCACCACGCGTCCGGGTCAACGCGATCCAGCCCGGCCTGATCCGTTCGGCGATGACCGAGGCCATGCCGCAGAAGGCGTGGGACCAGAAGATGGCCGAGATCCCCATGGGCCGCCCCGGTGAGGTCGACGAGATCGCCTCCGTCGCACTGTTCCTGGCGTCAGACATGTCCTCCTACATGACCGGCACCGTCCTCGAGGTCACCGGCGGCCGCTTCATGTGACGGTCCGCCCGTCATCTCACTCTCTTCCCGAAAGGTCATCATGCGCGAAGTAGTCATCTGCGAGCCGGTCCGTACCCCGATCGGCCGCTACGGCGGAATGTTCAAGTCCCTCACCGCAGTCGATCTCGGTGTCGCGGCACTGAAGGGTCTGCTCGAGCGCACCGGTGTTGCACCCGAACAGGTTCAGGACGTCATCCTCGGCCACTGCAACGGCAACAGCGAGGCCCCGGCCATCGGCCGCGTCGTCGCCCTCGACGCCGGTCTGCCGATCACGGTGCCCGGCATGCACATCGACCGCCGTTGTGGTTCGGGCCTGCAGGCCGTCATCCAGGCCGCTTTCCAGGTCGGTAACGGCGACCACGATCTCGTCGTCGCCGGTGGCACCGAGTCGATGAGCAACGCCGCGTTCTACTCCACCGACATCCGCTGGGGCGGCGCCCGCACCGGCGTGCAGATGCACGACGGTCTGGTCCGCGCTCGCTCGACCGCCGGTGGCCGCTTCTATCCGGTGCCCGGCGGCATGATCGAGACCGCGGAGAACCTGCGTCGCGAGTACTCGATCTCCCGCGACGAGCAGGACGAGCTCGCCCTGAACTCGCACCTGCGTGCCGTCCACGCCCAGAAGAACGGCATCCTCGCCGAGGAGATCATCCCCGTCACGGTCAGCAGCCGTAAGGGCGACGAGGTCATCGACACCGACGAGCACCCGCGCCCCGACATCAGCCTGGAGACCCTCGCCAAGCTGAAGCCGATCATGGGCAAGCAGGACCCGAGGCCACCGTCACCGCCGGCAACGCCAGCGGCCAGAACGACGCCGCGTCCATGGCGATCGTCACCACCCCGGAGAAGGCCGCCGAGCTGGGCCTGACCCCGCTGGTGCGGTTCGTCTCGTGGGGTGTGGCGGGTGTCGAGCCCAAGGTCATGGGCATCGGTCCCGTGCCGGCCACCGAGGTCGCCCTCGCCAAGGCGGGCATCACCCTCGCCGACGTCGACCTCATCGAGCTCAACGAGGCGTTCGCCGCGCAGGCCCTCGCCGTGACCCGCGAGTGGAAGTTCGGCAAGGCCGACTTCGAGCGCACCAACGTCCACGGCTCCGGCATCTCGCTCGGCCACCCGGTCGGCGCGACCGGCGGACGCATGCTCGCCACCCTCGCCCGCGAGCTGCACCGTCGCGAGGCCCGCTACGGCCTCGAGACCATGTGCATCGGCGGCGGCCAGGGTCTGGCAGCGATCTTCGAGCGCGTCGCGTAAGCAGACAGCTCCCGGGTTCGGGGAGGTTGTGTTCGGTTTCTTCGAAAATCCCGGACACACCTCCCCGAACTTCTTTCGTCGCAGGTGACCGGCCTGGGGATAGCGTCGGTTCGTCCACAACCGGGCCCCGACGCGGCGTCCGGACGGGAGTCGCGCCCGGCATGCTCGGCGCGTGATCGACTTCGACGAACCGTTCTCGGGGCGTGCGGCACTCGCAGCCGGCGTCGTCACGCGGCATCGGCTCGCACGCGACTTCGTCCACCTCCACCGCGACGTCTACATCCGACGAGGGATACCGGCGACCCCGCTGCTGCGCGCGAAGGCGGCATGGTTGTGGTCGCAGAGCCGTGGCGTCCTCGCGGGAGTCTCTGCCGCTGCCGTGCACGGCACTCGGTGGCTCGACCTGATGCGGCGGCCGAACTCGTCCGCTCCGATCACGTCCGGTCGGTGCCGGGCATCTCGGTCCGACGCGCCCCGAAGCTCGACACCTGCGTGGTCGACGGGATGGTCACGACCACACCGGCGCAGACGGCCTTCGATCTCGCCCGACGAACGCCGCTCGACCGGGCTGTCGAAACGATCGACGCACTCTGCAACGCGACCGGCCTGAAGGTTCGTGAGATCGAGGAACTCGCGACGAGAAGCAAGGGCGCACACGGTATCGGTGCCGTGCCGCGGGTGCTCACCCTCGTCGATGGGGGAGCTGCGTCACCGCCCGAGACCCATACGCGTCTGCTTCTCGTCCGTGCCGGTCTCCCCCCGCCGGAGACCCAGATCGAGATCTTCGACGGCGACGAGTTCGTGGCGCGAGCCGACATGGGATGGAAGCGGTGGCGGGTGCTCGTGGAGTACGACGGCGTGCAGCACTGGACCGACCCCACTCAGCGGACCCGCGACATCGACCGGTACGCGGTGCTGCCCGAACTGGGGTGGACGGTCATCAGGGTCGGTGCCGACCTCCTCTACCGGCGCCCCGAAGTCTTCGTCGAACGGGTGCGGCGTGCTCTGGGAGCGGCCGGTGCGCCCGTCTGAGCCGAACTTCGGGGAGGTTGTGTGCGTGCATTTCGAAAAACGCGACCACAACCTCCCCGAAGTTCCGGCGGGCGCCGCTATTCGGTGCGGAGCAGGTAGAAGCGGAAGAAGCCGAAGTCCTCGATGGGGAGCACGTCGACCTCGGTGAAACCGGCGTCGAGGGCGTAGCGGCGCAGGGTCGCGGGACGCATGACGGTGCCTGTCCCGGCGCTCGGTGTGTGGCTCATGCCGTCGGGGAGGCAGATGGTGAGGCTGTAGCCGTACATGAGCCGTTCGACGTCGTCGCCGGGTGCGGTGAAGGTGTCGGCGACCGCTTCGTCCATGACGATCATGAACCCGCCGGGTGCGAGCGAACGTCGCACGGCAGCCAGTACCTCGACCGGTTGCGGCATGTCGTGGACGCATTCGAACGCGAAGGCCGCGTGGAAGTTTCCGCCGGGCAGTTCGGACGCGTCGCACTGCGTGAACGTGACGCGTTGCGCCACATCGGCATTCTCCGCGAGGTTCGACCGGGCCATCTCGACCGACGGGGCATCGATGTCGAAGCCCTGCACCTTCGCCTCCGGATAGGTGCGTGCGATCGTGATCGTCGACCATCCTCCGCCGCAGCCGATGTCGGCGATCTGCGCGCCCGGTTGTCCGAGCACCCGGTCGACCTCCGGTACCGACCGCAGGGCATCGGGCAGGGCCTTCTCGAACAGCGGCCTGTTCGCGTCGGCCTGCGACTCGCACACGTCGCGGCCGAACTGACTCCAGCTCACTCCGCCGCCGTTGCGGTAGGCCTCGAGCAGGCCGGGTAGTTGCATGGTCGCGCCGACGATCATCCGGCGAGCGGCGCCATGTACGCCAGGTTGCGTGGATCGGTGAGCACTTCGCGACCGGCCGACGACAGAGCGAAGCGCGGGGGATCGCCGTCGTCGACGTCGAGCAGACCGGTCACGGCCTGCTGCTCGAGCCACTCACGGGTGTACCGCGGGTGCGTGCCGGTGCGTTCGGCCAGTTCGTCGGCCGTCGCAGGCCCGTCGTCGGCGAGGCTTCGGTACCAGCCGAGCCGGTCGCCGATCAGGATCATGAGGGTGTCCATGGTGCCGAGGACGGAATCGAGGACGCGCTGCGCGTAGGCGTCGACGGAGTCGAGGTGGACGGGGGAGGACGTCGAAGTGGACATACGGATCATCTCCCGAGGACGGAAGTGGACGTCGTACCCACCTATGGTCGCGCCCGGACCTCCGGATGTCACCGCCCCGACGAACTCACTCGACCGGGGCTGTCTCCTCGGACGACCGTACGAAGTCGACGAAGGCGCGTCCCGCTCTCGACAGTGAAACCGGGTCGAACACCAGTCCGTACGACTGCGCGAAGGCCGGTTCGCACGGACGGACCACCGCGATGTCCTGGACCGACTCGGCGAGGGACCGTTCGACGAACGACCCGCCGAGCCCCGCGAGCACCATCGGCAGGCGGGCCTCGCGATGATCGGTGAGCACGGAGATGGGACGGCGCACCTCGGCCTGTCGCATCGCGTAGTCGATCGCGTCGCTCACCGATCCCATTCCCCGGGGAACGAACACCATCGGGATGTCGGGGAGTTCGGCCAAGGACAGCGGCCCGGGTGGCAGGTCGGTGCCGGGGGGATAGGCGAGCCAGTATTCGGTCTGTCCGAGTTCGATGATCTCGAGACCCACCTCGTCCTCGACGGGCAGGTGGGTGACGACGAACTCGCAGTGTCCGTCGTGGATGACCGACGCGGTGAACTCCTCCGCACGCAGATCACCGAGGCGCGCGGTGACCTTGGGATGGAGGCGGCGGAACTCGGAGACCAGGTCGACGATCGGGCCGGTCGCGAGAGCGGGGAAGACCATCAGATCCAGTCGGCCCGTCACCTCGGTCGTCGACACGGTGAGCAGCTCCTCGACCGCGTTCACATCGCGGAGGATCTGCCGGCTCGGCCGATCAGCGCCTTGCCCGCCGCGGTGAGCACCATGCCGCGCCCGATGCGGTGGAACAGCTGCACGCCCAGCTCGCGCTCGAGGCTGCGCAGGGCCTGGGAGACG
>LATQ01000125.1 GCA_001017865.1 Rhodococcus sp. IITR03 | reverse complement strand
TCCCGCCGCGGCGCGACCGGCGACACCCTGCTCGCACGTTGCGCCGGGGATCAGCGAGGCGATCACGCCGGCACCGCCACCGGCGAGGACGATGCCTGCGAGCTGCCACCAGGGAACCGATCCCAGGCCGACATGCTCCGCCCCGATCACCGACGCGGTTCCGGCCGTCCCGAGCAGCAGTCCCAGAGCCACGCCCAGGACGGACGCCACGCCCGCGATGATCAGCGCCTCGCGGACGAGCACGCTCCGCACCCCCGCCCGCGACAGACCGACTGCCCGCAGCACCGCGTTCTCCCGGCGCCGCTCGAGCACCGACAACGCCATCGTGTTGCCCACCCCGATCAACGCGATCACCACCGCCACCGACAACAGCCCGCCGACGATCATCAGCATGGTATCGAGGACCTTCTCGAACATCTGACGCGTCTGCACCGCGCCCTCGACGGTGCTACCGGGGAACGCCGTCGCGGCGACTCGGGAGACCTCGTCGGAGACCGCAGCGAGATCGGCGTCGGACAACCCGTCGTCCAGCTTCAACCACACCGTGTCCGCCGCGGAACGAGCTAGCGCACTCAGATCACCGATGTCCATCAGGTCCGGGCCACCACGTTCGGTGGTCGCGACCGTCAATGCGCGCGTACCGACTTCGCCGCCGACCGTCACGATCTCGCCGTCGCCCACCCCCAACTCGGCGGCGAGAGACTCCTCGAGCACGATCGTTCCCGGTTCCGGCAATCGGAGGTCTGCGCGGACGGTGGACGCCGCCGATCGCGCGTCGAGACCGAGCACCGAGAACTCCGTGTCCGCGACGGTGACCGAACCCGTCGCGACCTCGACACCCGACCGGACGCCGTCGATCGCCGTCAATCGCTCGGCCGCACCGGCCGGAACCGCACCCGGCGCAGCCACCACGAGGTCCACCGGCAGGTTCTCGTCGAGGAGGTCGGGTGCGCCCGCCTTCACCGTGCCGATACCCACGACCAGGGTCGATGTGAGGGTGACGCCGATGAACAGGGCGGTCGCGGTCGAGGCGGTGCGACGCGGATTACGACGCGCATTGCCCGCCGCCAGTGCGGCGGTCGGACCACCGAACGGGGCCAACGCATCCCCCACCGCTCCCACTGCGGCCGGCACCGTCCGCCGGGAGGCGAGAATCATCCGACGAAGAGCGACAATCCTCCGGGGCATGCCAGGAGCACATTGGCGGTCACGACCCCGGCCACGAGCAACGCCGATCCCGCTGCGATCGCCACCGCAGCGCAGGATGCGCCGGCCCGGGAATCCGAAACCGGTTCGGGCTGTGTCTCGAGCGGTTGCATCGCCGCGAGCGGTCGGGGACCCGGGTCGCGGCGCGCGCCGCACCGTTCGCGGCGAGTACCGTCATCGCGGTCCCCAACACGAGGCCGAGCAGGATCGTCGTGACGGTCACCGAGATCGAGGTGAGGGGGAGTGGGACGTCCGCTGCACGAGCGAGGGTGACAACGGCCGCCGCGAGGCCGTACCCGGCCAGCACCCCGAGGACCGCGGAGACGAACCCGACGACGAGCGCCTCTCCCCGTACGCTGCGGCGTACCTGCACGGCGGTGACACCGACGCACCGCATGAGTGCGAGTTCGCGGGTGCGGGCAGCGAGCAACACGGCGAAGGTGTTCGCGATGACGAGGCCGGCGACGACCACGGCGATCGCCGCGAAGCACAGAAGGATATTGCGCAACAGAGCGATATCGCCCACGTAGGAGTCGGCGACCTCCGTGGCACGCTCGGTCCCCGACGTCACCACCGCTCCCGGGGTCAGTACCGCCGCTGCGTCGCGGACGATGTCGGGATCTTCGGTGACGCGCACCTCCCAGTCCGCGATCTCACCCGTCCACGAACGCACCGGCCCGGCATCGGCGAAGATCGTGCGCGAGTTCAACGCGAGGGGTGAGCCGTCGAGGTCGACGACGCTACCACCTCGACGCTCGCCGGTGCTGTCGCACCGAGACGTCGGTGATCGTCATCGACTCGCCGATCGCTCGCCCGGACGACGAACCGACGAGCACCCTCACCGGGCCGCGGCCACCGGCCGTCCCGGAGTCGCTGCCAGCGCAGGGTCTCATCGGATGCGACCGACATGGCCTCGCCGTATCCGGATCCGCCGTTCTCGTCCACGATGTGCACGGGTCCGGACACGTCCAACGCTGCCGCCCGCACTCCGGGGGTGCCGGTGATCTCGGCGAGCAGGTGGTCCGGCTCCGTATCGGACTCCCCCTCCGTCACGACGGTCGTGACTCCGTCGTAGCGAGCGGCGGTGGATTTCGTGATCGACGAGTCGACGGTGTCGCCGAGCACGAGTGTCGTCACGACGAAGGCCACGGCGACGAGTACGGCGAGCGCGGACGCGACGTACCGGCCGCGATGGGCGCGCGCCTGCGCCAGAACGAGCCGTCTCATCGCGCCGACACCACCGAGGGTGCACCGAGTCCGCGCATGGTGTCGAGGACGGTATCGGCGGTGGGGTGGGCGATCTCGCCCGCGAGTCGTCCGTCCGCGAGGAGGACCACCCGATCCGAGTACGAGGCGGCGACGGGATCGTGCGTCACCATCACCACGGTCTGCCCTGTCTCCCGCACACTCGACCGCAACATGGAAAGCACTTCCGCTCCGGCCTGCGAATCGAGGTTGCCGGTCGGTTCGTCGGCGAAGATGACGTCGGGCTGTGGCAGCAGTGCGCGGGCCACCGCGACACGTTGCTGTTGGCCGCCCGACATCTCGTGGGGCCTGTGGTCGAGACGCTCGGCCAGCCCGAGACGACCGGTCACCTCCTCGAACCAGGCCGCCGAGGGGCGGGTACCGGCGAGTCGCATCGGCAGGAGCGCATTGTCGCGGGCAGTCAGGACGGGGAGCAGGTTGAACGCCTGAAAGACGAAACCGATCCGGTCACGGCGCAACCCGGTGAGAACGGTGTCGGACGCGGCGCTGATCTCCACGTCCGCCCGGCGGCCGTCACCGTGCAGGACGACGCGGCCTGCATCGATGGCATCGAGACCGGCGAGCGCATGCATGAGGGTCGATTTTCCCGAGCCGGACGGACCCATGATCGCGGTGAAGCGGCCGCGCTCGAATGCCACGGACACCCCGTCGAGGGCACGCACCTCGGTGTCGCCGCGTCCGTAGACACGCACGACGTCCTCGGCGGAGCAGGCCGGGACGAAAGAACTGGTCGAAGTCATACTACGAAACGTAGAAGTTCTGCCGCACAAGAACATCGGAGAGCAGTGCGATCTTTCTCGCCACCCCGTCCGACCCGGGTAGGACCCGCTCGGGGCGAGGTCCACCCGGAGTCCTACTCCCCCGCGCCGAGCAACTCGTCGGGCCTCACGAGTCCGGCTCGGAACGCGAACAGCACTGCTTGCACGCGATCTCGCGAACCGGTCTTCGCGAGGACCCGGCCCACATGAGTCTTCACCGTGGCAGCCGAGAGCACGAATCGTTCGGCGATCTCGCCGTTGGTCAGTCCGTGCGCCATCGCGACGAGCACCTCGAGTTCACGGGGAGTGAGATCCGCCGGCACCTCCACCCGCCCGGACGGCGCTTTCCTGCCGTGGAGCAGGGGGGAGACATGTTGCAGCAGGCGACGTGTCGCGCGCGGCGCCATGACGGCGTCACCGCGGTACACGGTGCGGACCGCGGACAGCAGGTCCTCGGGAGGGGCGTCCTTGAGCAGAAACCCACTGGCACCGGCCGCGATGGCCTGCACCACGTACTCGTCGTTGTCGAAGGTGGTGAGCACCACGACCTTCGGTGCATCCGGATCACGAAGCAGGGTGCGAGTCGCCGAAATCCCGTCGAGGCGGGGCATCTGAACGTCCATGAGCACGACGTCCGCATGCACCCGCCCGAGTACCGCGATGGCAGCTTCCCCGTCGGATGCCTCGGTGACCACCTCGATGTCGGGCTGCGATTCGAGCACCATGCGGAAACCCGCTCGCACGAGTTGCTGGTCGTCGACGAGTGCGACGCGGATGGGAGCGGCGGATTCGGTCACGTCCGTCACCCTAGGTGGGGAGTTCTGCGCAGACGCGATAGCCACCGCCCTGCCGGGGGCCGGCGTCGGCGCGGCCACCGTGCAGCCGAGCCCGTTCCTCGATGCCCGTCAGCCCCTGTCCGCCGGGTCGCGCCTCCACCAGTGCGGCGGCCCCACGGCCGTCGTCGACGATCTCCACGACGATGCGGTCGCTGTGCCACCGGAGTGTGACCTCGGCGTGCGCGCGAGGTCCGGCATGTTTGAGGACGTTCGTGAGGGACTCCTGCACGATCCGGTAGATCGACAGGCCGAGCCCTTCGGGCACCGCACAGGGCTCGCCGGCGACCGACAGTGTCACCTCGAGTCCGCTCGCCCGGATCCCGTCGACGAGCACCGGCACGTCGTCGACGCCCGGAGTGGTGGTGAACTCACGTGGCGAATCCTCGCGCAGCACCGACAGCAGTGAGCGCATATCCGTGAGCGCGCGTCGACCGGTTTCGGAGATCGTACCGAGGACGTCGGCTGCGGTCTGCGGGTTCGCCGCGGCCGCGTATCGTCCGCCGTCGGCCTGCGCGATGATCGCGGTGAGGGAATGAGCGACGATGTCGTGCATCTCCCGGGCGATCCGGGTGCGTTCCTGCGTCGCTGCGAGTTCCGCTTCCTTGAGACGCTCGAGTTCGAGCAGCCGATTACGTTCGGTCAGGGCGTCCATCTCCCGCAGCCGCAATCCGCGCATCCGGCCGAACGCCCACACGCCGGCGACGAACATCGCGACAAGCACCGCCGAGGTCACCGTGGCGAACACCGTGCGACCCTCGTACTGGTCGAAGTACCGCGCACCTGCTGCGGCACCGCCGACGACTCCCAGCACCAGTCCGGCGTTCGCGGACCAGCGCGGCGCGGTAGGTCGGCGAGCGCGTACACCGCCGCCGGGACTGCGAACGCCGCGACGGGCATTC
>LATQ01000262.1 GCA_001017865.1 Rhodococcus sp. IITR03 | reverse complement strand
TCCCCTCGCTGTGTCTCGTACCCGAGCGTCAGGCCGGTGCCTCCGCCGACGCGAGAGCGAGCTGCGACCGGCGGCCCAGCTGCCCAGCAGATGGCTTCCGAGCCGGCCCTCGAGGAACTCGATGGCCTGCGCACCGAACGAGATGTCCTGCGCCCGAGCCGGATCCTGTTCGACCATGTAACCCACCACGTCGTGCCGCAGGACGAGCTCGTGGACGGCGTCGGCCTCGATGTGCTCGGAGTAGAAGAGGACGCACGCGTCGTCGGCGCCCAGACGCTCGAGAGCCTCGACCATGCGGCGGGCGCTGGGGGCGGTGGTGATCTCGGCCGCGGCGAACATCCCGACCAGCATCGGCGTATACGCGCGATGCAGACCGCACAACGACATGAAGTTCACCGTTGCAAGGGTGACGGCGGGAACGACGTCGAGATAGCCCAGATAGTCGTCCTTCAGGCCGGCGGCGAGCAACAGGTCGGCGAACAACCGCGAGTGCATGCGCTCGGCCCGACCTCCGCCGTACTCGTCGAACTCGACAGCGACCAGCGCCGCCTTGGCGCGACCGGACAGTCGCGGGATCGCGAGGGCGTGCGGGTCCGCTTCCTTGAGGTGGTAGATCGAGCGATGGACGAAGAACTCGCGCATCATCTCCCACGTGCCGTTCGCGGCGAGCTCGTGGGAGACACCCCACGAGTCGTCCGGCTCGCGGCACAGGTCCTCGAGGACACCCTGCGGATCGTCGGAAGCCGGGACGTCGGCGCGCAGCCGATCGAGGAACATGCGCTCGAGACGCGCCCGGACCCCGAGCGGGCCCGGTGCCCATTCCCAGGCGGGATCGACGCCCGCGAACCCCCGGTAGTGGAGCTCGTAGAGAACGGCCAGAGCGAGTTGGACGTCCTCGCCGTAGGCATCCGCGCCGTCGGTCGCGACGTCCCACACGGCATCGTCCACCGGGCCGCCGAGTCGCTCGACGATCTCGGCGGAGATGGGGCCGCGGGGCGTGGGAAGCGGAGCGTCGTGCACGTCGCACATCCGGGTCTCATGAGCCATATGCCGGGGTTACCCTCTCGGAGCAGTGCAGAAACGACCCGTCGGTCGGTGCAGAAACGACCCCTCGGTCCGTGCGGACCGGGGAAACGGGCGTGAATATCGGTGCAGCCTGTGGGTATCCGGCGGCCATGAGCGAGGACCGCGAACGAGAACCACATACCATCGACTATCCGGGTGAGACCGACGAGATGGCCGAGCGCCCCGCCGACGAGATGCGCGATTACGTCGGCCGCGGCTTGCTGTCCGGCCGCAAGGCCCTCGTCACGGGCGGTGACTCCGGCATCGGACGGGCGGTCGCCGTCGCCTTCGCGAAGGAGGGTGCCGACGTCGCGATCGCGTACCTCGAGGAACACCGCGACGCCGAACACACCGCCGACCTCGTGCGACGCGAGGGCCGCACATGCCACGTGATCGCGGGCGACCTCGGCGACGCGCAGCACTGCCGGGCAGTGGTGGCCGAGACGGTCGAACAACTCGGTGGCCTCGACATCCTCGTCAACAATGCCGGCACCCAGCAGCCCGTCGATGATTTCGCCGAGTTGAGCGAGGAGCAGTGGCGCCACACCTTCGCGGTGAACATCGACAGCTTCTTCCACGTGACGAAGGCGGCCCTGCCGCACCTGACGCCGGGCGGTTCCGTCATCAACACCGCATCGGTCAACGGTCTGCGCGGCAACAAGACGCTCATCGACTACTCGGCGACCAAGGGCGCGGTGATCGCCCTGACCTACTCACTCGCGCAGGCGCTGCAGGACAGGCAGATCCGCGTGAACTGCGTGGCGCCCGGACCGGTGTGGACCCCGTTGATCCCGGCGACCATGGACGCAGAGAAGGTCTCCGAGTTCGGACAGCAGGCGCCCTTCGGTCGCGCCGCGCAACCCGACGAGATCGCCCCGTCCTACGTCTTCTTCGCATCGGAGACGATGTCCTCGTACTACAGCGGTGAAGTGCTCGCCCCGCTCGGTGGCGAGACCATGCCCGGCTGACCGGGAGCCAGGAGAGCAAGAACGGTCGGGCGGCGGCCGGGGTCTGCGCGCGACACTGAATGCATGACCTTCGGCCGTGACCGACTCCGGGAACTGCTCGACGCCGTTCTCGACGAGAACAACGCGACCCTCGGACGGATGGCGCAGCACGCCTACGCGTCGCAGTGGCACTTCAGCCGCACCTTCGCGGTGGGCACCGGCGAGTCACCGGTAGCGTTGCGGCGCCGGGTCATGCTCGAACGCGCCGCCTGGCAACTGCGTCACGGCAGTTCGGTCACCGATGCCGCGTTCGCCGCCGGCTACGACAGCGTCGAAGGGTTCGCCCGCGCCTTCGCCCGCGCCTACGGATATCCACCCAGCGCGGCCGCTCGGTGCTCGGCACCGGCGGCGGTGGCAACGGGGTGCCTGCGCCCGTCGATCACTGGGCGCCCGCGCCCGTCGATCACTGGTTGCCGCCCCCAACGGCGTCCACTTCCATCCGCCCACCAATCTCTGGGTCGAGGAGGACGGGCGACGGCCCGCCGCGCCCGCCTACCCGGCCGCCGAGGTCCTCGCGCAGATGGTGCAGCACGATCTCGCGGACACCCGCTATCTCCTCGAGCGCGCCACCGAACTCGACGACGACGAGCGCGACCGGATCAGGTTCCCCGGACTGGTGGTTCTCGCATGGGACGGTCCCGAGGAATCCGTCTCACGTGTGCTCGGCAACCTGGTACGCGCCAAGGAGACGTGGCTGGCCTCGATGGTGGGAGCCGACCACCCCGAGGATGCGGACGACGGGATCGACTCTCTGACGGCGCGTTTCGAGGACATCGCTCCGCGCTGGGTGGAGACGATCCGCGACATCCATCGCCGTGGCGCCTGGGGTGACGTGCTCATCGACGCCCTGTGCGACCCTCCCGAGAGCTTCGTCCTCGGAGGAGTGGTTGCCCACGTCCTCACCTTCGCCGCACACCGCCGTCAGCTCGCGCGGCACATGATGCGGGCGGCCGGCCTCGACGTCGATCACGGAGATCCACTCGACTGGAACAGGAGCAGCTCATGACCCGGATGATCTACTACACCGCAAGCACACTGGACGGCTTCCTCGCCACAGAGGATCATTCGCTCGACTGGCTGCTCACCCGGGAGTCCGGCGATGGTGGGCCGTTCGACTACGAGAAGTTCATCGCCGGTATCGGCGCCATCGCCATGGGATCGTCCACCTACCGCTGGGTGCTCGACCATGCAGGCGAGGACAAGTGGGAGTACGACCTGCCCTGCTGGGTGTTCACGCATCGCGACGACCTGCCCGTCGCCCGGGCAGGCGACGAACCCGGCGACATCCGCTTCACGCAGAAGGACGTCCGTCAGGTCTACGACGAGATGGCCGAGGCGCGAACGGCCGCGACCTGTGATGGTGGGCGGCGGTGATCTCGCCGGACAGTTCGCCGAGCTCGGTCTGCTCGACGAGCTCGTCGTCTCGTTCGCACCGGTGACCATCGGTTCCGGCCGTCCACTGCTCCCGCGACACGTGGAGATGCGCCTCACCGAGCTCGAGCAGAGCGGAGAGTTCGCCGTCGTCCGCTACGAGGTGCTGAAGGACGCCACCGACCGGTTGTGATGTGCATCACCTACAGGTACCGTCGGCATCGAGAGGGACACACCTCGTCCGAGGAGGCCGGTCGTGAAACTCAATCTGTTCGTAGCCTGGAGCGCCTATGCGCTCGCACTCACCTCGGTCCTGATGATCGCGCTGACGATCGTCGCCGTAGGGTACGGATTCACGGGCTGGGCGATGGTCGCGGCAGTCGCGGCAGTCGTCGCGCTCGGAGCGGCATTCGGCATGGTCGCCGGAACCGTGCGTCGAGACCACAGACGGCACTACGACACCCCGCACCTGTTCTGAGGGTGACATCACGACTCTGCGAGTCGGTGACATCACGACTCTGCGAGTCGGCGCTTCTCCGTTTCGATGTCGAAAGTCGGCTCCGGCCAATCGAGGTCGAGGCGTTCGAACGCGTCGATGAGCAGTTCCGTCACCGCGAGGCGGCCGTACCACTTGCGGTCGCACGGTACGACGTACCAGGGCGCCTCGTCGGTGCTGGTCCGATCAAGCATGTCCTGATAGGCCTGCTGGTACTGCGGCCACAGGGCGCGCTCCGAGACATCGCTCGGGTCGTACTTCCAGTGCTTGTCGCGGCGCTCGAGGCGCTCGGCGAGGCGCTTCTTCTGCTCGTCCAACGAGACGAACATCGCGACCTTCACGATGGTCGTGCCCTCGCGGACGACTTCGCTCTCGAACCGGTTGATCTCGTCGTAGCGTCCGCGCCAGACACTCTCCGGCACCAGCGATCTCACCCGCGCGACCAGCACATCCTCGTAGTGCGACCGGTCGAAGACACCGAGCTGGCCGTTGCGGGGGAGGGCCTTGTTGATCCGCCACAGGAAATGGTGCCGCTTCTCCTCCTCCGTGGGCACCCCGAAGGCCGTGTGGTCGACGCCCTGCGGGTCGACGTGGCCGACGACGTGACGCACCATGCCGCCCTTCCCGGCGGTGTCCATGCCCTGCAGAATCAGCAACACCGAGCGGGTGCCGCCGGTCCGCCCCTCGGCGAACAGCATTTCCTGCAGGTCGGAGAGCACGGCACCACGTTCGGCGAGCAGACGTTCGCCGAGCGCCTTGTCGCCGTCGAATCCCGGAGTGCCGTTCGTGTCGATGTCGGCGACGCGGGTCTCGGGCGTCGCCCGGAGAGCTTCGACGATCGATGCGGGCCGGAAGACGTCGTCCTTCGTCATCCCGCCAGCGTGTCACACGCAGTCGTGATCGGGCGTGTGCCACACGCAGTCGTGATCGGGCGTGTGCCATACGCGGTGGCGATCGGGCGTGTGCCACACGCAGTGGCGATCGGGCGTGTGCCACACGCAGTGGCGATCGGGCGTGTGCCACACGCAGTGGCG
>LATQ01000112.1 GCA_001017865.1 Rhodococcus sp. IITR03 | reverse complement strand
CACCGACGAGTGGCACGGCCGGGGGCGCCGACGAGGACGCCCTCGCCGCGGCGTACACGGGCGACGATCCCGACATCGGTGTGGTCTACGCGGGGGAGGCTGCCGGTCTGGTGCGGTCCGAGCGACCCGCGGGCGAGGTCATCCGGGGTATCGCCGAGCAGGCGGAGACCCTGCTGTCCCGCTTCCGCTGAGGACGGCATCGGCACACGGACGTCCCCACTCGAGTTAAGGTGAGCCTTACCTGAAACGGAGGTCGCCCATGCATCGAGTCGTTCTCTCCGCGGTAGCGCTCGTACTGTTCGCCGTCCCGAGTCTCGTCGCGTGTTCGTCGGACACCGAGGAAACCGCGACCGCCGGCGGCGAGACCGTCACTGTCGAGCACTCCTACGGCACGACGACGATCGAGGGCACACCCGAGCGGATCGTCGCGACCTCCAGCCAATGGCTCGACGCCCTCGTCGAACTCGGAGTGCAGCCGGTCGCGTACTACAGCGCCGGCTCGTACGGCGACGATCGCGGCCTCTACCCCTGGCAGACCGACGTCTCCCCGGATGCGGTGGCGCTGAGTCCGACGGCGGAGACGTCGGTGCCCGTCGAGGAGGTCGCCGCTCTCGAACCCGATCTGATTCTCGGCGCGTGGCAGATCGTCTCGCAGAACGACTACGACACGATCTCCGCGGTCGCGCCGACGATCGGACCTCTCGGCGATACCGGCGTGGACCGCTGGGACGAACAGGTGCGCGTGCTCGGTGAGGTTCTCGGCCGCACCGAGGACGCCGAGCGGATCATCGCCGACCGCAACGCCGAGATCGAGGAGGCCGCTCTGCCGGGACTGGAGGCCGGACCGCCGCGTTGTCGCAGTACGTCACCAACGAGCAACAGGTCGTCGTGGTCGCCGATCCGGACGACGGTGCCGCTGCGCTGTTCACGCAGCTGGGCATGACGCTGCCGCCGACGCTGGTCGCGGAGGGCGGAGCGTCCCAGGGGCGGGTTGTGCTCGGCCCCGAACGCGTCGACGCTCTGGTGGCCGATCTGCTGATCATCCTGCCGCGCGGCGGAACCGAGCAGGACCTGATGGCCCTGCCCGGATTCGACCGGCTGCCCGCCGTCACCGGAGGCGGTCTCGCTGTCGTCGACTTCCCGACGGTCGTCGCGTTCAACACGCCCTCGTCGCTGTCGATCGACTATGCGCTCGACGTGATCCGGCCGCAGCTCGAGGCGGTCGCGAACGCCTGAGACCGCTCACGGCCCGAGATGCGCGGGCCGGAAGTTGCCCGCCCCGATCTCCCGCTCGGCGCGGATGACGTGGACGACGGCATTGATGAGCGCCAAGTGGGTGAACGCCTGCGGGTAGTTCCCCAGATGGCGTCCGGTCTCGGTGTCGATCTCCTCGGCATAGAGCTTCAAGGGGCTCGCGTAGTCGAGCAGGCGCTGGCACAGTGCGGCCGCCCGCTCGACCTCACCGATCTCGACGAGCGCCGAGACCAGCCAGAACGAGCAGATGGTGAACGAGCCTCCTTGCCTGCGAGTCCGTCGTCGGTGGTCTCCACCCGGTAGCGCAGCACCAGCCCGTCCTCGGTGAGTTCGTCGGCGATCGCCAGCACCGTGGCCCGCACCCGGGGGTCGTCCGCGGGCAGGAAGCGCAACAAGGGGATCAGCAGCGCCGAGGCGTCGAGCGAGGGGTGGCCGTACCGCTGGGTGAAGACACCGCGTTCGTCGACGCCGTGTTCGAGGACGTCGGCCTTGATCTCCTCGGCGATCGCCGCCCACTTGCGGGCGTAGTCGGGGCGGCCCTGCAGCTCGGCGAGTTTCGCTCCGCGATCGAGGGCAACCCAGCACATGACCTTCGACGATACGAAGTGCTGGGCTCGCCGCGCACTTCCCAGATGCCGCGATCGGGCTTGCGCCAGTTGGCCGCCGCCTCCTCGACCTGCCGCCGCAGGGTGTGCAGCAACGTCTGGGGGAAGTGTCCGCGGGACTTTACGTGCAGGTACACCGAGTCGAGGAGCGTGCCCAGATGTCGTGCTGCTGTTGGTGATAGCGTCGTTGCCGATGCGGACCGGGGTGGCGCCGTCGTAGCCGCTCAGATGCCCGAGGGTCGACTCCGGCAGTTCGCGCTCGCCGCCCACCCCGTACATCACCTGGAGCGGATAGCGGACGCCGTCCGCGTCGCGCGAGACGTCGAGGATGAACGAGAAGAAGTCGTCCGCCTCCCGGTCGAATCCGAGGGTGTACAGACCCCACAGTGCGAAGGTCGAATCGCGTACCCAGGCATAGCGGTAATCCCAGTTTCGCTCTCCGCCAGGTGTTTCCGGAAGAGATGTCGTCGACGCGGCGAGCAGCGCTCCGGTCGGGCTGTAGGTCAGTCCCTTGAGCGTGAGCGCGCTGCGCTGCAGGTAGGTGCGCCAGGGGTGGTCGGGGAAGCGGCCCGTCGTGATCCATTCGCGCCAGTAGTCCTGGGTGGAGACCATCTTGGCGACGGCCTCGTCGAAGGTGTGCGGCATCGGACAGTCCGCCCACGACAAGGCGACGAAGGCCGTGTCGCCCTTGTGGAGTCGGCGTCGCGCGCGGACCTCGCGGTCCTCGATACCGAGGCGCAGATCCGTCGTCATGCGCAGCGTCGGATGCTCGTCCGGTGCGTTCCGGCACACCGCGGTGGCCTCCTCGTAGACCTTGCCGGTGTACCGCCATTCGGTGCGGCCCCGGTGGTAGTCGAAGGCGGGTTCGCAACTGACGTACAGATCCACCGTCCCGTTCACACAGCGCACCGTCCGCAACAGCATGTGCTCGGCCTCCCAGTCGGACGGCGTCCGGCGGTGCGTGGTCGAGCGCTCCTCGACGTCGTACCAGGCGCCATGACCAGCGCGTCGCGCACGATCATCCAGCCCGTGTCGGTCTGCCAGGTCGTCTCGAGGACCAACCCGCCCGGCAGGTATCGGCGTGCCGCGGGAACGGTGCGGTCGTGCGGCGACAACCGGAAATGACCTGCGCTGCGATCCAGCAACGAACCGAACACGCTGGGGGAGTCGGGTCGCGGCACGCACATCCACTCCACGGTGCCGTCACGCGCGATCAGGCAGGTGCTCTCGCAGTCCGAGAGGAATGCGTAGTCGTCGATGGGCGGGAACACGCTCCGTCGGAAGGGTGACCCCGACAGCGGTGAGGAGTGGTGGTGATCCATTCCTCCATGATCACTGCGGGCCGGGCGGATCGCAGTGCGGTTGCCGAACCTACTAGGGTGTAGGCAATGGATCGGGTGGCTTCGTGGTGGGACGGCTTCGAGCTGTGGCTCGCGGGCCTGTCCTTCGTCCCCCAGGTGGCCCTCGTGCTGGCGGTGCTGGTGCCGGCCTGCTTCGGGGTCGCATGGCTGCTCGATCGGGCGATGGCCGGTGTCTTCGCACTGCTCGGCCGCGGAGAGACGGACTCGCCCGCCACGACGACGGAGGATTGCTGACATGCCGCGTTCGCGCGTGACCCTGGCGCTGATCGCGCTGCTGATCATCGTCGTCGTCGCATGGCTCGTCTCCATGTGAGCACGCCGCTCGCGCATCCGGTTCGGTGCTCGACGCCCGGTGTCCGAATCGTCGATTTCGGTCGACCCTCGACCTCTGCTAATCTCTGCCGCGTGTCCGCGACCACTCTGCCCCGCATCCGCCACGAGTTGGCGTTGATCGCTGTGGGCATGCCTTCGGTCGCCGACATCGACTGTTGTCGCTGAACCCTTCTTCTCTCCGCGGTCCCCATCTTCCGGGCCCTCTCGTCCGTCGGTGCCGCATCCTCGCGAATCCCGGCCGGTCCGATTCCGGCAACCCCTCGTCCGGTGCCGGTCGCGTTCATTCCCCTCGAAACAGCCCCTCAGGAGGCTCGTCATGAAACGTTCCAGGTTCGTCGTCGCGGCGTTCGCCGCGGTCACCGCCCTCTCCCTCACCGCCTGCGCCGGCGGTTCGAGCGACACCGTCGGAGCCGAGAGTGGTGGCGACGGGTCCGGCGGCACGATCAACCTCTACGCCTACGCCGTGCCCAAGGTCGGATTCGATTCGCTGATCCCCGCATTCGAGGCGACCGAAGAGGGCGAGGGTGTCGTCTTCCAGCAGTCCTACGGCGCCTCCGGAGACCAGTCCCGCAAGGTGCGCGACGGCGCCGAGGCCAACTTCGTGAACTTCTCCGTCGAGCCCGACATCACCCGCCTCGTCGAGGCCGGTCTCGTCGACGAGAACTGGAACGACAACGCCTACAACGGGATTCCGTTCGGATCGGTCGTCACCATCGTCGTCCGTGAGGGCAACCCGAAGAACATCCGCGACTGGGACGACCTGCTCCGTCCGGACGTCGAGGTCGTCACCCCCAACCCGTTCAGCTCGGGTTCGGCGAAGTGGAACCTGCTCGCGCCCTATGCCGCGAAGAGCAACGGCGGCGCCGACCCGCAGGCCGGCATCGACTACGTCACCGCATTGGTCACCGACCACGTGAAGGTGCAGCCGAAGTCCGGTCGCGAGGCCACCGAGACCTTCCTGCAGGGCACCGGCGACGTGCTGCTGAGCTACGAGAACGAGGCACTGTTCATCGAGCGCAACGGCGACCCCGTCGAGCACGTCACCCCGCCCGTCACCTTCAAGATCGAGAATCCCGCAGCGTACTGAAGAACGCGAAGGACGTCGAGGTCGCGCAGGCGTTCAACGACTTCCTGTACACCCCCGAGGCGCAGCGCCTGTGGGCCGAGGCCGGCTTCCGGCCCGTCGATCCGACCGTCGCCGAGGAGTTCGCCGACGAGTTCCCGCAGCCGGAGAAGCTGTGGACCGTCGCCGATCTCGGTGGCTGGGAGACCGTGAACGAGGAGCTGTTCGCCGACAGCACCGGCACCATCGCGGTGATCTACGACAACGCGACGAAGTAGAGCGCGCGCGTGACCATCTCGGAACACACCGCCGGGTCGGGAGATTCGTCTCCCGCCCCGGCGGGTTCGCGTCGCGGGCG
>LATQ01000200.1 GCA_001017865.1 Rhodococcus sp. IITR03 | reverse complement strand
AGCGTTTCGCGTCGGCCGCCGACGAGCTGCTCATCGCGCTGCAGCACGTCACAACCTGATCGCCCGCTACCCCCTGCGCGGGATCAAGGGCCCCATGGGCACCGCACAGGACATGCTCGACCTGCTCGGCGGTGATTCCGCCAAGCTCGCGCAGCTCGAGCAGAAGGTCGCGCAGCATCTCGGCTTCGCGAACGTCTTCACCAGCGTCGGCCAGGTCTACCCGCGTTCGCTCGACCACGACGTGCTCTCCGCGCTCGTGCAGGTCGGCGCCGGCCCCGCGTCGTTCGCCCACACCATCCGGCTCATGGCCGGCCACGAACTCGTCACCGAGGC
Organism: Rhodococcus sp. IITR03; assembly: GCA_001017865.1. The sequence goes on along the minus strand of LATQ01000200.1, from coordinate 4,644 downwards.
TTCCAGCCCGGCCAGGTGGGGTCGTCCGCCATGCCGCACAAGATGAACACCCGCTCGTGCGAGCGCGTCGACGGCCTGCAGGTCGTCCTGCGCGGGTACGCGTCGATGGCCGCCGAACTCGCCGGCGCGCAGTGGAACGAGGCGACGTCTTCTGCTCGGTCGTCCGGCGTGTGGCCCTGCCCGACGCCTTCTTCGCGATCGACGGCCAGATGGAGACCTTCCTGACGGTCCTCGCGGAGTTCGGTGCCTACCCGGCGGTGATCGAGAAGGAACTCGTGCGGTACCTGCCGTTCCTCGCGACGACCAAGGTCCTCATGGCCGCGGTCCGGGCCGGGGTGGGTCGCGAGACCGCACACGAGGTCATCAAGGAGCACGCGGTCTCCGTCGCACTCGCGATGCGCGAGGAGGGTCGCGAACCCGATCTGCTCGACCGTCTCGCCGCCGACGGCCGACTTCCGCTCGACCGCGCCGCGCTCGACGCGGCACTGGCCGACCGGGAGGTCTTCGCCGGAGCAGCGGTCGCGCAGGTCGAAGCGGTCGTCGCGGCGGTGCAGGACCTCGTAACGCAGTATCCGGAAGCAGCGAAGTACACGCCGGCGCCGATTCTGTAGGAAGCCGATTCGACAGGAATCACGGGAACCGACTGCCGGGGGGAGTGTCCGATGGGGGTGGCGGTATCAGCAGGGGAGAACGAAGTGTCGGTGAAACCGGGAAATACGGGTCGGGTGCGTGACGCAGCGCGAACACGCACCGCGCTGCTCGATGCGGCGCGCGAGGTGTTCCTGCGCGACGGATACGCGGCGGCGGCCACGGAGGAGATCGTCTCGGTCGCGGGGGTGACGCGCGGTGCGCTCTACCACCACTTCGCAGACAAGCGCGATCTGTTCCGCGGCGTCATCGAACGCATCCAGAAGGAGGCGGAGAGCTCCCTGGTCCCGGCCGAACCGGTCGAGGACCCCTGGGAGGGCTTCACCCAGGCCGTGCTCGCCTCGCTCGACGCCGTCTACGATCCCGCGACCCGCCGGCTGCTGCTCATCGAAGCCCCCGCGGTCCTCGGTTGGGCCGAGGTCCGCGAGACCCACCGGCATTCCTCGCTGAAGGCCATCGAGCGCATGCTCGTCACCCTCGATCCCGACACCTACGAGGCGTCGCGCACGCGGACGTCGGTGCTCGCGCATCTGCTCGTCGCGGCCGTCGAGGAAGCGATGCTGTGCCTCGCGCACAGCGACGATCCGGTGCGCGACCGTCCTGCGGTGCAGGGCGAACTGCTGCGCCTGCTCGAAACCGCGCGCGGACCGGCGCGTGCGGAGGAGTCCACGCCACGGTGACGGACTGCATCTTCTGCGCCATCGTGGCCGGGCAGTCGCCGGCCAGCGTCGTACTCGACGAACCCGACGTGCTCGCATTCATGGACATCCGCCCGTTCACCCCGGGTCACCTGCTCGTGATCCCGAAGCGGCACGCCTCCGGACTGGCACAGCTCGATCCCGACGACGGAGCGAAGGTGTTCGCGGCGGGGCAACGGATCGCCACGGCGATGCGCGCGTCCGACCTCCCGATCGAAGGCGTGAACTTGTTCCTCGCCGACGGCGTGGCCGCCGGCCAGGAGGTCTTCCACGTCCATCTGCACCTCGTTCCGCGCAGGGCCGGGGACGGCTTCGGGATCCGCGCCGACTGGCGGACACCGAATCGGACCGTGCTCGACGGCACGGCCGCCACCATCCGCACCGCCGTGGAGACACACCGGTCGTGATGCAGTGACAGGTGCATACGTTCAGCCGATCGCGCCGGTCGGCGGGTCGCTCGCGTGGTCCGCACTGGTGGCGGTACTCCCGCTGTTGACCATGCTCGTCCTGCTCGCCGTCTTCCGGCTGCGGTCGCATTCGGCCGCGGGAATCGCGGTGGTCGTGGCCTGATCGTGGGCACCGCCGTCTACGGCATGCCGGTCGGCTCTGCGCTCAGCGCCGGTGTCGAAGGTGCGGTCTTCGGTCTCTTCCCGATCATGTGGACGGTGGTCAACGCCGTCTGGGTGTACCGGCTCACCGTCGAATCCGGGCACTTCGACGTCCTCACCCGCGCCTTCGGTCGCATATCCCCGGATCCGCGAATCCTGACCATCGTCATCGCCTTCCTGTTCGGTGCGCTGCTCGAGGCGGTCGCCGGTTTCGGCACCCCCATCGTCGTCGCAACCGTCGTGCTCATCGGTGCCGGTCTGCCGCCGGTGCGTGCTGCTGCGGCGTCGCTGCTCGCCAACTCGGTCGTCACCCCGCTCGGCGTCATGGGCACACCGATCCTGACGATGTCGCGCGTCTCGGAGATCCCGATCGACGAGATCGGACCGGTCGTCGCGCGTCAGGTCTGCCTGCTCGCGGTGTTCGTCCCGCTCGTGCTGGTCGCGGTGGTCGGCGGGTGGCGCGGTGTCCGCGAGACGTGGCCGGTCGCGCTCGTCGTCGGACTCGCCTTCGGCGCAGCCAGTTCGTGTGCGCGAGCTACCTCACCGTGGGGCTGAGCAACATCGCCGGCGCCGTGGCCGGTCTGCTCGTGCTGCTGGTCGCGGTGAAGGTGCACCCCACGCATCGGGAGGCTCGCCGGGCCGCGGCCGACCGGATCCACGACTCGCGTCGACGCGTCGTCGAGGCGTTCGCCCCCTACGCGCTGATCGTCGTCGTCTTCCTCGTCAGCCGGTTCGGTCCGGTGGCGTCGCTGCTGTCGAACGCGAGCCTGTCGTTCCCCTGGCCGGGTGTGGACGTGACCACGGCCGACGGGGACGTTCCCACCGCGGAGACCTTCACCATCGATCTGCTCACCGCTCCGGGCAGCCTCGTCTTCGTCGCCGCGCTGCTGTCGATACCGGTGCTGAAGGTCGCGGTGGCCGACGCGGTGCGGTGCTTCGTCGCGGCGGTCGTGCAGTTGCGATGGTCGTTCGCGACGGTGACGGCGGTCCTCGCGCTCGCGTACGTGATGAACCTGTCCGGGCAGACCGCCACGATCGGCGGCTTCCTCGCCGGTGCGGGCGTGGCGTTCGCGCTGTTGTCGCCGGTGCTCGGCTGGCTCGGCGTCGTGGTCACCGGTTCGAACACCGCCTCCAACGCGATGTTCGGCAGCCTGCAGGTCGCTGCGGCCCAGCAGTCGGGACTCGACCCGACCGTGCTGGTCGCCGGGAACATGGCCGGCGGCACCACCGGCACCCCGATCGCACTGCAGAACCTGGCGCTGGTGTCGTCGGTGAAGGGACTGTCCGGCAAGGACGGACTGCTCATGCGCCGGATCTGGCCGCTGAGCATCGCCGGACTCGCGGTGCTCGCCGTCCTCGTGTGGCTGCAGTCCACCTCCGTACTGGGCTGGATGGTGCCTTGACGCTGCAGTTGTGCAGTGACGAACGTCGGCGTGCCGTGAATGCCTGTTTCGCCGGGGTGCACTAGCGTTGTCCGAGTGGTTCGTGCACAACCGATACTGACCCCGCTCACCGAAGCGGCGATCTTCCTCGTCGTCACCGTCGACGAGGGCGCAGAGGACACCGTGCGGGATCTGCTCGAGGATCTCTCGGGCCTGCGCCGCTCGGTCGGTTTCCGCATCCCGGAGGGCGGCCTGTCGGTCGTCACCGGTATCGGCTCGGACATGTGGGAGCGGCTGTTCGACGGCCCCCGGCCCGCCGGACTGCATCCGTTCGTCCCGCTCGACGGGGGTCGGCACCAGGCACCCTCGACCCCCGGCGACCTGCTGTTCCACCTCCGCGCGTCGACGATGGACCTGTGCTTCGAACTCGCCGCGAAGATCAACGACCGGCTGCGCGGAGCGGCGCGGGTCGTCGACGAGACCCACGGCTTCCGTTATTTCGAACGCCGCGACCTGCTCGGCTTCGTCGACGGCACGGAGAACCCCGAGGACGACGAGGCCGTCGAGGCGGCCCTGGTCTCCGACGAGGATCCGGACTTCGCCGGCGGTAGCTACGTCGTCGTCCAGAAGTACCTGCACGACCTCGCGTCGTGGAACTCGTTGACCGTCGAGGAGCAGGAGCGGGCGATCGGCCGGACCAAGCTCGACGACATCGAGCTCGACGACGAGACCAAACCCGCGAATTCGCACGTCGCGCTGAACGTGATCGTCGACGAGAACGGGGTCGAGCAGCAGATCGTGCGCGCGAACATGCCGTTCGGCAGCTTCGGCGCCGACGAGTTCGGCACCTACTTCATCGGTTACTCGGCCACTCCGGAGGTGACCGAGCAGATGCTGCGCAACATGTTCCTGGGCAGCCCGCCCGGCAACACCGACCGCATCCTGGACTTCTCCACCGCGGTGACGGGCTCGCTGTTCTTCTGCCCCTCGCTGGAGTTCCTCGAAGATCTTCCGCCGTCACCGGCGGAAATTCCCTCCCATGAAGATTCGAGTGCCTCGACCGCCGGCCGGCCGGCCGACGGATCACTCGGAATTGGCGCTCTGCGAAGGAGTTCGACCCTGTGAACAATCTGTATCGCGACCTCGCCCCGATTTCCGAGGCAGCATGGACCGAGATCGAGGAGGAGGCCGCGCGCACCTTCAAGCGACACGTCGCGGGGCGCACCGTGGTCGACTTCTCCGGACCGCACGGCACCGACTTCGCGGCGGTGGGTCTCGGCGCACCCGGTGATCGACGCCCGCGCGGGT
>LATQ01000292.1 GCA_001017865.1 Rhodococcus sp. IITR03 | reverse complement strand
GTTGACCACCACCGATGCTCCGGCCGCGCGAGCGCGAGCGCGGCACGTCCGAGACCCGCTCCGGCTCCCGTGACGACGGCGACCCGCCCTTCGAGAGACACCCGATCGTCGTTCCCCACGCCACCGTTGGCGTCCGCACTCATCCACGTACTCCTCGAGATTCGGGCCGATTGCCGGCCGCACGCCGGTACTCTCCCCACCAGGACCCGGGGGCACCGAAAATGTAGAACTTGTTATTTTTCCTGGCAAGGGTCGGTGCCGGTCACCATCCGACGCTCACGCCTCGGCGAGCGCCGCACGCGGGCACTGGGCGACGGCCTCGCGGACGGCGTCCTCACTACCCTCGGGTACGGGATGCGTGACGATCAGCTCGTCGTCGTCGTTGAGATCGAAGACGTCGGGCGCCAGCCCGACACACACGCCGTTCGCTTCACAGCGGTCGAAGTCGACCTTGACATCCATTCCGGGACCTCGCTTCACATTCGCGCCGACCGATCGGGTCCAGACTAGAACGCGTTCCAATTCTGTGCAATGATTCGCGATGATCCCACAGAGACGATTCGCGGGGACACGCAGCGACGAAACGGAGCGTTCGTGGATATCTCCTACACCCCCGGGCAACAAGCCCTCCGCGAGGAATTGCGGGCCTATTTCGCACAGATCATGACACCCGAGCGCCGCGAGGCGCTCGCGGCCACGACCGGGGAGTACGGCTCCGGCAACGTGTACCGCGAGGTCGTGCAGCAGATGGGCAAGGACGGTTGGCTCACGCTCGGGTGGCCCGAGGAGTACGGCGGTCAGAACCGTTCCGCGATGGACCAATTGATCTTCACCGACGAGGCGGCCATCGCCGGCGCGCCCGTCCCGTTCCTCACCATCGATTCGGTCGCGCCGACGATCATGCACTACGGCACGGACGAGCAGAAGGAGTTCTTCCTCCCCCGCATCTCCGCGGGAGAACTGCACTTCTCGATCGGCTATTCCGAACCCGGCGCCGGCACCGACCTCGCCTCCCTGCGCACCACCGCGGTGCGTGACGGCGACGAGTGGGTCATCAACGGGCAGAAGATGTGGACGAGCCTGATCGCCTACGCCGACTACGTCTGGCTCGCCGCGCGCACCAACCCGGATGTCAAGAAGCACAAGGGGATCAGCGTCTTCATCGTGCCGACCGATACTCCCGGCTTCTCGTACACCCCTGTGCACACCATGGCCGGCCCCGACACGAGCGCCACCTATTACCAGGACGTGCGCGTCCCGGCGTCCGCGCTCGTCGGCGAGGTCGACGGCGGCTGGGCGCTCATCACCAACCAGCTCAACCACGAGCGGGTCGCGCTCACCTCCGCCGGCCCCGTGCGCACCGCGCTGACCGAGGTCCGGCGCTGGGCGCAGGAGACGCATCTGCGACGGGCGGCGGGTGATCGACCAGGAATGGGTGCAGATCAACCTGGCACGCGTCCATGCCAAGGCCGAATACCTGCAGCTGATGAACTGGGACATCGCCTCGAGCGCCGGCACGACCCCGCTCGGCCCGGAGGCCGCCTCGGCCAACAAGGTGTTCGGAACCGAATTCGCGACCGAGGCCTACCGGTTGCTCATGGAGGTCCTCGGCCCCGCTGCGACGGTACGGCAGAACTCGGCCGGCGCGTTGCTCCGCGGCCGGATCGAACGCATGCACCGCAGCTCCCTCATCCTCACCTTCGGGGGCGGCACCAACGAGGTACAGCGCGACATCATCGCGATGACCGCTCTCGGCCAGCCGCCCGCCAAGCGTTAGAAAAGGACGCGCACCGTGGACTTCACCCTTACCGAGGCCCAGCAGGATCTCGCAGAACTGACCCGCAGCATCGTCGCGGACATCGTCACCAACGAACACCTGCGCACACTCGACGCCTCCGAGGACCGCATCGACCGCACCCTGTGGGACACGCTCGCATCGTCGGGCGTGCTCGGCGCCGCTCTTCCCGAGTCGCTGGGCGGAGACGGGTACGGCCCACTCGAGCAGGCGAGCATCCTGCGCGAACTCGGCCGCGGCGTCGCCGCCGTCCCCTACATCGGCTCGATCGCCGCGTGCGCGTCGGCGATCGCGGAGTTCGGCACCGCCGAGCAGCAGGCCGAGTGGGGGCGTCCCGCGGCGACCGGTGAGCAGATCCTCTCCGCAGCCCTTGCCGAGGAACTGAATCCCGATCCCACGACCCCGGCGACCCGGGCGCAGGCCACGGGCGACGGGCACGTGCTCGACGGCGTGAAGATCGTCGTCGACGCGGCGCCGGTCGCCGACGGTTTCCTCGTCCCGGCCACCGTAAGCGACTCGGTGGCGGTCTTCCTCGTGCGACCCGACGATCCGGGTGTCTCGATCACCCGGCAGCAGACCACCGACTTCGACAGTCGCGGCATCGTCACCCTCGAGCAGGTCCCGCTCCCGGCCGACCGTGTTCTCGGCACCGACGGCGTCGCCGTGGCGACGTGGTTGCGCGACCGCAGCCTGCTCGGCTCCGCCGCCTACCAGTGCGGCGTCCTCGAACAGGCCCTCGAGCTCACCGCGCAGTACGCGCGCGAACGCGTCCAGTTCGATCGCCCGATCGGTAGTTTCCAGGCCGTCTCCCAGCGACTCGCCGACGCTACATCGACGTCAAGGCGGTGCGACTGACGTTGTGGCAGGCCGCCTTCCGGATGGCCTCGGGTGAGCGTCACGACGACGCCTGCGCACCGCGGCCTTCTGGGCGGCCGATGCGGGACACCGTGTCGCGCACACGACCGTGCACGTGCACGGCGGTGTCGGGCTCGACGAGGACCATCCGGTGCACCGCTACTTCCTCGCGGCCAAGCACCACGAGTTCCTGCTCGGCTCCGCCACCGACCAGTTGCGCGCGCTCGGACACGAACTCGCCGACGTCCCGGCCTGATCGCATGACCGCTCTCACCGTCACCGAACTGCTCGAACGACTCGCCGACGTCGACGATCGAGGCCTGCGTTTCGAGGAGACCGAACTGTCGTGGCGCGAACACGTCGCGCAGTCCCGGCGACGCGCCGCACTGTTACGCGACCTGCTCGACGGCCCGGCGCCGAAGCACATCGGGATCCTCATGGACAACGTCCCGGAGTTCTCGTTGCTGCTGGGCGCCGCGGCCTTCTCCGGTTCGGTGGTGGTGGGCCTGAACACGACCCGGCGCGGTGCGGCGCTCGCCCGCGACATCGCGCTCGCCGATTGCCGGGTCGTGTTCACCGAGGCCGCACATGCGTCCCTGCTCGACGGTGTGGATCTCGCGACGTGCGGGTGATCGACGTCGACTCGCCCGAGTGGACGGCGATGCTCGCCCCGTTCGCCGACACGGTCGGGGAGACTGCCTCGCCCTCCCCCGACGACCTGTTCATGCTGATCTTCACGTCGGGCACGAGCGGCGACCCGAAGGCCGTGCGGTGCACGCACCGCAAGTTCACCGATCCCGCGACGATGCTCGCCACGCGGTTCGGTCTCGGCCCCGACGACACCGTGTACGTGTCGATGCCCCTGTTCCATTCCAACGCGATGATCGCCGGCTGGGCGATCGGGCTCGCGGCGCGCGGCAGCATCGCTCTGCGTCGACGGTTCTCGGCGTCGGGTTTCCTTCCCGACGTCCGCCGCTACGGGGTGACCTTCGCGAACTACGTCGGCAAGCCGCTGTCGTATGTCGTGGCGACTCCCGAGCAGCCCGACGACCACGACAACCCGCTGCGCATCGTGTACGGCAACGAGGCGTCGGCCGCCGACGTCGCCGAGTTCACGCGGCGCTTCGGCGCACGGGTGGTCGACGGATTCGGCTCGACCGAGGGCGGCATCGCGATCGCGTCGGCACCCGACGCCCCGGCCGGCGCCCTCGGCCGGCTTCCCGAGGCATCGAGATCCTCGATCCCGAGACGGGGCGACGCTGCCTCCGGCGGTGTTCGACGCGAACGGCAGGATCACCAACGCCGACGCCGCGACGGGCGAGCTCGTCAACGTGCGCGGTGCCGGTCTGTTCGACGGCTACTACAACAACCCCGAGGCCGACGCCGAACGCCTCCGCGACGGGCGCTATCACAGCGGCGACCTCGCCTACCGGGACGCGAACGGCTTCGTCTACTTCGCCGGACGCAGCTCGGGCTGGCTCCGGGTGGACGGGGAGAATCTCGGTGCGGCACCCATCGAGCGCATCCTGATGCGGTACGAGGGTTTCGCTCAGGTTGCGGTGTACGGGGTGCCCGACCGCAACGTCGGCGACCGGGTGATGGCCGCGGTGATCCCTGCGGCGGGCTCCGACTTCGATCCGGTCGCGTTCGCGCGTTTCCTCGATGCGCAGACCGATCTCGGCCCCAAGCAGATGCCCGGTCTGATCCGTGTCTGCAGCGAGTTCCCCCGTACCGCGACCTTCAAGGTCCTGACCCGTTCCCTGGCCGCCGAACGCTGGTCCTGTAGCGATCCGGTGTGGCTTCGGGAACGTGGCGATTCCGAATTCCGGCTGTTGTCAGACGAACTGGTGCACCTTCTCGAACCCGCCTCCGTCGGCACTTCTGCGCGATAGCGTCGTCCCGAGACCCGGGATCGCTCCCTTGCCGCTCTACATACCCTGGGGTATGTTCGGCGCACCCGAGAGGTCGGGACGCGGTTTCGTCGATGCGACCGTGGAAGAAGCGAGGATTCATGGGATCGGTGCCACGCGCGACCGCACACGCACTCGGCGGTTTCTATGCGCTGTCCCTCGACGCGTTCACCGCCCTGTTCCGCTCCCGCTTCCAATGGCGCGAATTCCTCACCCAGTTCTGGTTCATCGCCCGGGTGTCGCTCGTGCCCACGATCCTGATGTCCGTCCCGTTCACCGTCCTCGTCGTGTTCACGCTCAATTCGCTGCTGCTCGAGATCGGTGCCGGCGACCTGAGCGGAGCGGGTGCCGGGCTCGGCGCCATCACGCAGATCGGCCCGCTCGTGACGGTGCTGGTGGTCGCCGGGGCCGGCGCCACCGCGATCGCC
>LATQ01000153.1 GCA_001017865.1 Rhodococcus sp. IITR03 | reverse complement strand
GCCCGGGTCGTGTCGAGGAGGCGCCGAAGCGCGCCCTGTCGCAGCGCCTCGGCAACATGGGCCGCGCGCTCGTCGTCGTGGTCGCCGGACTGCAGGTCGCCTCGATCGTGCTGCGCGGCCTGGCCACCGAGCGGTTCCCCCTCGGCAACATGTACGAGTTCGTCGCGATGGCGTGCGCCGCCGCCGTGATCTTCGGCCTGATCGTCCTGCGCAAGCCGGCCTACCGGACCATGTGGGTGTACCTGTTGGTCCCCGTCCTGATCCTCATGTTCCTCGCGGCGACCGTGCTCTACGCCGACGCCGCTCCCGTGGTTCCCGCACTGCGCTCGTTCTGGCTGCCGATCCACGTGACGATCATCAGCGTCGGCAGTGGCATCTTCCTCGTCTCGGGTGTCGCGAGCCTGCTGTTCCTGCTGCGCATCCGCTTCCCCAAGGGTGAGGAGCGCAGCGGCGTCTTCGCGGCGCTCGCCGAGCGTCTGCCCGACGCCCAGACCCTCGACCGGCTCGCCTACCGCACCACGATCATCGGTTTCCCGCTGTTCGGTGCCGGCATCATCCTCGGTGCCATCTGGGCCGAGGCGGCCTGGGGACGCTTCTGGGGTTGGGATCCCAAGGAGACGGTCTCGTTCATCACGTGGGTCGTCTACGCCGCCTACCTGCACGCACGTGCGACCTCCGGTTGGCGCAACACCCGCGCGGCCTGGATCAACATCGCCGGTTTCGTCGCGATGCTGTTCAACCTGTTCATCATCAACATGGTCGTCTCGGGCCTGCACTCGTACGCCGGGCTCAACTGAGGCTGCTATCGTCGCGCGTCGTCCGTGACAGTCGACGGGGGGAACGCGGTGGATGGGGCCGGTAACGGTTCGTCGGGGCTCGACGGACACGCATTGGACGCGGGACGGCGCTGGACTCGTCGCTACTGGTACGCCCGGTCGCCGCGCCGCCGCGGAAGGGCTGGCGGCGGGTCGTCTACCGGGCGACGGGTGGTCGGGTCCACGTGGGGGAGAGTTCCCGGCAGCAGCGCAAGGAGGAAACGGCCGAGCGGGTGCGTGCACCGCTGCACGGCTGCCACCGGATCGCCCTGCTGAGTCTCAAGGGCGGGGTGGGCAAGACGACCACCACGGTCACGCTCGGCTCGACCTTCGCGGAGCTGCGTGGCGATCGGATCGTCGCGGTCGACGCGAATCCGGACCGCGGGACGTTGAGTCAGAAGGTGGCCGAACAGACGCCGGCCACGGTGCGCACGCTGCTGCGCGATCAGAAGCTTCTCGAGACCTACGCGGACGTGCGCGCCTACACCTCGCAGAACACGCATCGTCTCGAGGTACTCGCCTCGGACACCGATCCGGCGGTCTCGGAGGCCTTCAGCGCCGACGACTACGAACGGACGCTGGGTCTGCTCGAACGGTTCTACAGCATCGTGCTCACCGATTGCGGGACCGGGCTCATGCACTCCGCTATGAGCGCGATCCTCGAGAACGCCGACACGCTGGTCGTCATCAGTTCCGGTTCGGTCGACGGCGCCCGCAGCGCGTCGGCCACGCTCGACTGGCTCGACGCGCACGGCTATCGCGAACTCGTCGAGCGGTCGGTGGCCGTCGTCAACGCGGTGCGGCCGAGGTCGGGCAAGGTCGATCTCGACCTCGTGGTGCGGCACTTCGAACAGCGGTGCCGCGCGGTCCACGTCCTACCCTTCGACCCCCACCTCGAAGAGGGGGCGGAGATCGATCTGGACCGATTGCAGTCGGGTACGCGGCGCGCCCTGCTCGGACTCGCCGCCGATATCGCCGACGGTTTCGCCGCGCGGTGACAGACCGCTCGGCGTGACGCGCACGGTCAGTCGCCCTGCTCCTGATCGGACTCGCCGGTGCCGTCGCCACTGCGGCGGCGGTGCACCTCGCGATCGACCTTCCACAGGAAGTCGGGATCGTCGTCCGGACCCATCACGCGGCTCGGCGGACGAGATGTGGGACCGTACGCCTTCCACAGCAGGACGGCGAGTGTCACCGCACCGATGAGTGCCAACAGATAGAGCACGTTGCACCTCCTGACCGTGGCGGTGCCGGACGAGGACGTGCCCTCGCCGTGCACCTCCGGGCCGCGGCGACCGCAGACCGGTTCGTCCACATTCTAGGTGGGCGGAACCCGGTCCGGCACGTGGGCTCCGCGGGTGGTCGGCCGGGGTCCGGCAGGTGCACGCCGGAAGTGCGGATTCTGCTGTCTCGGATCAGCGCGTCGCTTCGGTCGTGAGGGAGCGGAGAAGCGCCAGGACCTCGGACTCACGGAAGCGGCGATGGCCACCGGGGGTCCGCAGCGAGCCCAATCGGCCGGCGTGGGCCCACCGGGTGACGGTCTTGGGATCCACATGGAACAGTGCCGCCACCTGGCCCGGGGTCAGCAGGGATTCCTTCGCGCCGTTGAAAGTGGGTGCGCTCATTGCGAATGTCCTCCCGGTTGTCGTGATCGTGTTGTTCGACGCGATCGAGTTGTTCGATCGGGATGTCCAAGCCCATGGTGGCACCGATACCCCTGGTTGCTCGAACGGTCTACGGTTGGTAAAGCGGAAGTAATAGACAAAACGGACGGATGTCCGACTTCCGGAAATCGTCGCGGGGCTCGTCGTCCGGGCCGCCGGTTAACCTGGAGTGGTGAACGACGAACGCCGGAACGAACCCTCGGATACCCCCTCCCAGCGCACTCCACACCCTCACGGTGAGGGCGCCACGGCCGCCGGCGGTCAGGCGGGGACCGGTCCCTGATCCGGGACGTCGCGTTGTACTCGGTGGCGCGACTCGCCTCGTGGTCGTGCTCACCCTGCTCATTCTCTACGTTCCTCGGGCATTCGGGGTGGAAATCCCCCTCCTCGTCGCGGCCCTGTTCGCCGTGCTCATCGCCCTGCCCGTCTCGCTCGTGCTCTTCGCGTCGCTGCGGCGTCGCGTCAACGAGGGCATCGCCGCGGTCGACGAGCGTCGACGCCCGACGCGCCGACCTCGAGAAGCGCATGCGCGGCGAGAACGGGCGGTGACGGCGACCGGCGCGGTCGTCGACCGCAGTGCACCCCGGGACTGGGTCGACAACGCGGTCCGGCTCATCGAGGCCGACGCCCAGCGCAGCGCCGACACCCACCTGCTCCGCTACCCGCTCCCCGCGGATTGGGGCATCGACCTGTACTTGAAGGACGAGTCGACGCACATCACGGGCAGCCTCAAGCACCGTCTCGCGCGCTCGCTGTTCCTCTACGCCCTGTGCAACGGCTGGATCCGTGAAGGGACCCCGATCATCGAGGCGTCCTCCGGGTCCACCGCGGTCAGTGAGGCGTACTTCGCGCGACTCCTCGGCCTCGACTTCGTGGCCGTCGTACCGCGCCGCACCTCGCCGGCGAAGGTCGCGCTCATCGAGGCCCAGGGCGGCCGGTGCCATTACATCGACCGCCCACCCGAGATCTACACCGAGGCGCAGCGGCTCGCCGACGAGCTCGGCGGCTGCTTCATGGACCAGTTCACGAACGCCGAGCGGGTCACCGACTGGCGGGGCAACAACAACATCGCCGAGAGCATCTACTCGCAGATGCGTCTCGAGCGTCATCCCGTGCCGGAGTGGATCGTCGTCGGCGCCGGGACCGGCGGCACGAGCGCGACCCTCGGCCGCTACATCCGCTATCGCCGTCACCGGACGCGGCTGGCCGTCGTCGACCCGGAGAACTCGGCGTTCTTCGGCGGGTTCGAGACGGGATCGGCCGACTACGCGACCGGCATGCCTCGCGCATCGAGGGGATCGGGCGTCCGCGCGTCGAGCCGTCCTTCGTGCCCGAGGTCGTCGACCGGATGGTGCGGGTGCCCGACGCGGCGTCCATCGCCGCCATGCGGCACGCGAGTACCGCGCTCGGACGTCAGGTGGGCGGCTCGACCGGCACGAACCTCTGGGGAGCCTTCGGCTGATCGCGAGATGCTCGCGGAGGGCCGGGAGGGCAGCGTCGTGACGCTGCTGTGCGATGGCGGCGAGCGCTACGCCGACACCTATTTCTCCGACGAGTGGGTCGCTGCGGAGGGGATGGACCTCGCTGGGCCGCTCGCGGTCCTGGAGAAGTTCGCGACCACCGGCGGCTGGCCCCGGTAGAGCCTTCACCTGCGCAGATTCCGTTTCTGTCAATTTTCGTTGACGCGCCCTCGGTGTCAACCTATATTGACAACATGAGTGAAGCCACCACCCTCGCCGCTGCCGCCGCGAGCTCCGATCCCGCAGTAGGCCTGCGCGCCGTGCGTGCCCTGCGCCGGTTGCTGGAACGACTCGAGGAGGTCCAGGTCGCGAATGCCGCGAGCGGGGTTGGTCCTGGCAGGCCATCGCCGACGAACTCGGCGTCAGCCGCCAGGCGGTCCATCAGAAGCACAATCGGAAGCGCAGGTGATCGTCATGTTCGAACGATTCGCCGACGGTGCCAGATCTGCCGTCGTCGCAGCGCAACAGGAGGCGATCCGGGTGCGCGATCCCCGGATCGAGGCATCGCACCTGCTCATCGGGGCCGCTGTCGCCGCGGATGAACCGCTGCGGGTCTGCTCGCGGAGGAAGGTCTCACGGTCGACGGGCTCCGCTCCGACCGGGCCGCCCGCACCGCCGACGCCCCGCTCGGTGACGAGGACGCCGCGGCGCTCGAAGCGATCGGGATCGATCTCGACGAGGTCCGGAGCCGTCTCGAAGCCGCCTTCGGCAAGGGGGTGCTCGACGGGAAGAGCACCGATCGGCGGGGCATCGCGAACCGCCTCGGTCACATCCCGTTCGACCGGGCAGCGAAGAAATCGCTCGAGCTCGCGCTGCGGGAGGCGGTCGCACGCCGCGAACGGGTCATCCGCCCCGAGCACATCCTGCTCGGACTGCTGCGCAGCGACGACCCGGCGACCGGAGCCTCGTGGAAGCACACGTGCCGCGCGAGCAGCTCCGTCAGCGCCTGAACGGCCACCTCGACGCCGCAGCCTGATCCTTCGGGCGGCTACCGGGTCGGCTGTGCGGGAGCGACGGCGAGTGGGCGCCCG
>LATQ01000501.1 GCA_001017865.1 Rhodococcus sp. IITR03 | reverse complement strand
GTGGCTCCGGCCGACACCTGCGTGCCGCCGAATCGCTGCGCGCCGCGCTCCTCGCCGTCCGAACCGCGCACCCAGTCGACCCGGGCTGGGCGATGGATTCCGCCTGGCGCGGCGCACTTCCGCCCGACGACGGTTACGTCCACGTCGACGACGTGCCGGCCGGATCCTCGTCGAACTCGCGCAACGCGGCGTCGCGCTCACCCGCGAGCACGGCGCGCAAGGGCCACCGGCGTCGTTGCTCGCCCAGGAGGTTCTCGAGGTGAGCGGCGCCGGGACGACCGTGGGCGTGCCGATGCGCATGGTGTTCGCGCTCGGTGCGATGGGCTTCGTGCCCGGTGCCGGTCGTGACAGCGTCGACTCGACGGACATCGATCCCACCGAGGTGGTCCGGGTGCGGGCGCACGCCACCTGGATGCGCCTCGACGCCCGCTTCGGGTCGGTCTACCTGCGACGCGGCGGCGGGCTCGGTCTGAGCGTCCTCTGACGAGGTCTCACGCCAGCCAGGCGGCGGCGTCCGGCGGCAGTGCGTGTCCGGTGAGCGGCGCACTCGCGAGCAGCACCTCACCGGGAGGCAGATCGACCGCGACGTCGCCGGCGTTGAGCACACAGGTCAGGCCGTCGGAACGGCGGAAGGCCAGGCACCCCGCCGGGCTTCCGTACCAGCCGATCTCGCCGCCTTCGGCCCGCCTTCGCTCCGTGCTGATGGGTCGCGTTCGCTCCGTGCTGATGGGTCGCGTTCGCTCCGTGCTGATCGGTCGCCTTCGCTCCGTGCGGATCTCGATCGCCCGGCGATACAGCGAGAGCGTCGAACTCGCATCCTCGAGTTGCTTCTCGACGGTCAGGGCCGACCACTCCGGGGGCTGGGCAGCCACGCCGACCCGGCGGAAGTGAATCCGAAGGGGGTGCCTCGCCTTCCCACGGCAGCGGCACGCGGCATCCGTCGCGTCCGCGTTCGGTGTGGCCGGATCGTTCCCAGACCGGATCCTGCAGCACCTCCTCGGGCAGGTCGACGTTCGGCAACCCCAGTTCGGCACCGTTGTAGACGAACACGGCTCCCGGGAGGGCGAGGGCGACGAGGATCATCGCGCGTGCCCGTGCGAGCCCGACCTCACCGTCTCCGTACCGCGTGACCTCGCGGTCGACGTCGTGGTTCGACAGCGTCCACGTCGGTGAGGCCTGCACCGACGTCACCGCCGCCAGGCCCTTCTCGATCGCGTCGCGGACGGCGTCGGCGTCCCAGTCCGACAGCGTCAGGTGGAAGTCGAAGGCGAGATGCAGTTCGTCCGGGCGCAGGTACTCGGCGAACCGTTCGTGGTCGTCGACCCAGATCTCACCGATCGCCACCGAGTCGGGGTACTCGTCGAAGACCCGCCGGATGCGGCGGTGGATGTCGTGCACCTCGGGATTGTTGAACCGCGGGTCGGCGGGGGAGTGCCCGAGCAGTTCGTTGGTCTCCCACCCGTCGTGGTCGGGAAGATCCGCGGGCTTGGCCATGCCGTGGGCCACATCGATGCGGAAACCGTCCACGCCCCGGTCCAGCCAGAACCGCAGGGTCTTGTCGAGATCCTCGACGACCTCCTCGTCGTCCCAGTTCAGATCGGGCTGCCCGGGAGCGAAGACGTGCAGATACCACTGACCGGGCGTGCCGTCGGGTTCGGTGATGCGGGTCCAGGCCGGCCCGCCGAAGACGCTCGGCCAGTTGTTCGGTGGCGCGCTGCCGTCCGGTCCGCGCCCGTCGCGGAAGTGGAAGCGCCGGCGTTCGCGGCTGCCCGGCCCGGCTTCGAGCGCGGCCCGGAACCAGCGGTGCTCGACGCTGACGTGGTTCGGTACGAGGTCCATCACCACCCGGATGCCGCGGGCGTGGGCGTCGGCGACCAGCGCTTCGAGATCGGCGATGTCCCCGAACAGTGGGTCGATGTCGCGGGGGTCGGAGACGTCGTAGCCGTGATCGGCCATCGGCGAACGCATCACCGGGTTGAGCCAGATCGCGTCGACACCGAGCAGTTCGAGGTAGCCGAGGCGGCTGCGCACACCCGCGAGGTCGCCGATGCCGTCACCGTTCGCGTCGACGAACGAGCGTGGATAGACCTGGTAGAAGACCGCGTTGCGCCACCACGGCGCCGTCGGGTCGCCTCGTCCGGAGGTCGGTGCTGCGGGGTGGGCCACGAGAGTCATCGTGTCAGACGACAAGGCGAAAGGCAGGGCGAACGGTGCCCGCGGCCGTTCCGTCCGGACCGGGTCGCATGATAGGACGAACAGCATGAATACGACATCGATCGTCGCGGTCCGGCTGGACGACGTGGAGCTGCGCGACGACCCGATCAATCCTGCGTGGATCCGCGAGGGTGCCCCCGTGGCACGCAGCGGTCAGTGGGCGACCAGCGCCGACCGCACCACCACCACACACGTGTGGGACTGCACGGCCGGTCGCTTCGACTGGCATTTCGGCGTCGACGAGATCGTCCACATCGTGGAGGGCTCGGTCGTCGTCTCATCCGTCGACTCCGAGCCGCGCACCTTGCGTGCCGGGGACGCGGCGCTCTTCCGAGCCGGGACCACCGCTCTGTGGGAGGTCCCCGAATACGTGCGCAAGCACGCCATTCTGCGTCGTCATCTGTCTCCGGCGGCGCGGTTCACCCAGAAGGTGGAGGACCGCCTGCGCCGGATACTGGGCCGCTGACCCCGGACACGCCGACTCCTAGATAGGGGAATTCATCATCGAGTCGGCCGCCATGTTCATGTAGTCGACGAGCTGCCGACGGTGCTCGTCGTCGAGCGTCTTCTCGTCGATCGACGCGATCGCGGTGTGCATGCACCGCAACCAGGCGTCGCGCTCGAGCGGCCCGATCCGGAAAGGATGATGACGCATGCGCAGCCGCGGGTGGCCCCGTTCCTCGGAGTAGGTGCGCGGGCCGCCCCAGTACTGCTCCAGGAACATCCGCATGCGCCGTTCGGCCGGACCGAGATCCTCCTCGGGATACAGGGGCCGGACGATCTCGTCCCGTGCGATCTCCTCGTAGAACCGTGCAGTGAGCCGGCGGAACGTCTCGGCGCCACCGACCGCCTCGTAGAAGGTCTGCTCGTCACTCATCTGTATTCGTTCACCGTCCCTCTCGACCGTCCATTGTGCCCGCTCCCGACCGCACACCGCCCGACGAGCTGTGCCGGGCGGGACCGTCACCGGATGTTCACCGGCCCGACCTGGACCGGTCCGCTGATTCGGGGTGCGATTCGGGAGCATCCGTGGTCCACTGTTCCCAGTCTTTTCGGAGGTCGTATGAAGCACAGCAGCAGCTCGCATCGACAACTCCCGCCCGCGGACGCCCCTGCAGGGTGCCGGGGGCTACCACACTGCGCGTGGTGCACGACAGCACCGCGACGGTACCCGACTGGTTGAAACGTCGAGTCTTGCTGCTCAACGCCACCTACGAGCCGCTCACCGCCCTGCCCGCCCGCAGGGCCGTGGTCCTGATGGCCGGGGGCAAGGCCGATACCGTGCACGACGATCCGCTCGCCCCGCTCGTGCGGTCGGCCGAATGGTCCGTGCAACTGCCGTCCGTGATCCGTCTGCGCAACTACGTGCGCGTTCCGTATCACGCCCGGGTGCCGCTCACCCGGGCCGCGCTCATGCACCGCGACCGGAACCGGTGCGCTTACTGCGGAGGCAAGGCCGAGACGATCGACCACGTCGTGCCGCGCAGCCGCGGCGGCGAGCACACCTGGGAGAACTGCGTCGCGTGCTGCGCGCCGTGCAACCATCGCAAGGCCGACAAGCTGCTCACCGAACTCGGATGGACCCTGCGTGTGGTGCCGAATCCGCCCAAGGGTCGGCACTGGCGCCTGCTCGCGACCCTGCCCGAGTTGCACCCCACCTGGCTGCCCTATCTGGGGGAGGGCGCGGCCTGATCGGGTCGTTCTCCGGGGCGTATGAGGCCTTTCGGGCCCGGCTGGGCTAACGTTTGGCTGTGAGCATTCTCGAGACAACCCTGATCTTCGTCGGCATCCCGCTGCTGATCGTCTTGGTCTTCGGTGGGCTGTCCTTCGTCATGAGCAAGTACCCGGCTCCACGCCGTCGGACGACCCGTACACGCTCGACCGGAAATGGGAGCACGGACCGCTCCTGTGGACCGCGACCGACGAATCGACCCATCCCTGGAAATACCCGCATCATGGTCACGGTCATGCCGCTCTGACCTCGGCGGAGCTGATCGGAGGTACCGCAAGTGGCAAGTGGTGACGTGATCCAGCGTCCGGCCGTCGCGCCGGAGAACCTGCCGCACGGTGCGGCACTCACCGCGAGCGGACGCATCTCCGCCGTGCGCGGTCTCGGGCAGGCCTTCACGGGTGCGCCGTTCAAGGACCGCGACCTCATCACCCTCGACGACACGCTCACGCACGCGATGCGGATCACCAACGTGCGGTTCACCGTCTACATCGGTGACGACGTGAATCCGGCTGCGGCGACCGACGCCTGATGCCGACGACGCCGGACGCCGACAACTCGGTCCTCGTGGCCGTCTTCCCGAACCAGCGGAGCATCGAGGTCCGCTCGGGTCGCACCGCCGCCGACCGCGCCACCGACCGGGTGCTGCAGCTCGGCGTCACCGCGGCCGTGTCGTCCTTCGGTCAGGGGAATCTGCTCGACGGCATCACCAGTGCTGTCCGCGTCATCGCGAACGCCATGGTCGCTCCCTGATACGGAGCCCACGAACCATCTGTGGCCCGCTGCCACTCCGTGAAGGAGAGGCAGCGGGCCACAGTCGTCTCATGTGGGCACCGCCCACAGTCGTTCGGTGAGGTCGGTGCGTCAGGACACGTCGAACGCGCGTGCCTTCAACGAGCGCACGACCCCGGCGCGACCCTCGACGACGAGTCGCCGCAGGGCCGGCGGATGGTCGTCGGCGAGGAACTCGTCGGCTGCCGCCACCGACTGCTCACTGATCGACCACGACGGGTAGAGCCCGATCACGACGGTCTGCGCGACCTCGCTCGAACGGCGTTCCCACACTCCCGGCACCTCCGCGAAGTACCGCGCGACGTACGGCTCGAGCAGTTCGCCCTGGACCGGCCGGGGCGAAACCGCCGATCACGGC
>LATQ01000309.1 GCA_001017865.1 Rhodococcus sp. IITR03 | reverse complement strand
GCGTCGGCCGCACCCGTTCGGAGCGGGTCCACGTCGCCGGCGGCACGGGATGTGGGGTGTGGCGCTCGGTCCCCTCACCGGACGGCTGCTCGCCGGTCGATGACCGGCGAGCCGGATCCGTTGCTCAGGTCGTTCGATCCGCTGCGCTGACCGGCCCGGGTTCGAGACGGTCGCGCACGCGGTCGAACCATTCGAGGACGGCCCGTTCGTAGAGGATGCCGAAATCGAGGGTCGCCGCGGCGTGCGGCGGAAGGATGTCGGCCGCCGCCTGCTGTTCGTAGGCGGCGAGCTGCTCCTCGTGTCTGCGGCGATGGTCGGCAAGCATCTCGGTGAGGCGCTCGGGCGGGAGGTGATCGCCGAAGGCGACGGTCAGCAGCAGCGGATGGCGGATGTTCTCGTCGCCCGGTTCGCGGTCGATCCATTCGGCGAAGGCCGTGCGTCCGGCCTCGGTCAGCACGTAGGGCTTGCGGTCGCGCGGGCCCTTCTCCCCTGCTCGATCAGTCCCCGCCGTTCCATCGCGGCCAGTTCCCGGTAGACCTGGCTCGTCGTCAGCGACCAGAACTTGCCGATGCGCGTCTGTGCGGTGGACACCAGGTCCCAGCCGTTTTGGGGCCTTCGTGGAGAAATCCGAGCAGCGACGCGGCGGTGGCGTTGAGCGGTCGTCCGGTCATTGCCGGTTCCTTTCGCGATTCGGGTACGGAAAAGACTTGACATTCCACTGTGCATATCCACCCTGGAATCAGGTGACATTCCATTGTGGAAGATCCCGGAGCACCATGGAACACACATCCACCACCGGCCCCGGTACTGCGACATCGCCGCTGCGCATCTCCGATGCCGAGCGCGAAACGATCGTGGAGGAGCTCGGGCGCCATCTCACCGCCGGACGGTTGACGATCGGCGAGTTCGACGAGCGGGTGGCCCGGGTCTACCGCGCCGTGACGCAGGACGACGCCGGCGCCGTTCTCACCGACCTGCCGTCGACACCCGTTCCCACCCCGTCCCCGCCGGCCGGCACACCGTTCCCACGTCTGCGCCTGCCGCTCCACCAGCGCATCGAGTGGGGAGCCTGGGCCACCGTGGGATCGATCAATCTCGCGGTGTGGGCACTGGTCTCGCTCGGAACGGCCTCACTGATCTACTTCTGGCCGATCTGGGTCATCGTTCCCTGGGGTCTCGTCCTGGCGGGACGCACCGCACTCGGACTCGAAGGCGGTCCGGACCGCAGGGCCGACGACCACATCCGTAACGCCCGGCGACTGCACCGCGAACACATGCGCCGCGCGGCCGTCGTCCACCGGCGTGCCGTCATGCACCGGCGTGGACTGAATCCGCACTGCGAGCGATCGAGTCGTACCTGGTACTGATGTTCCCGAGATAGTGCGGGTGCGTGAGGATGTAGGGGGCGTCGATCGAGATGCCGCGGACGACGATCTCCCCCGCCGTCTCCGGTGCCATACCGGCGTTCCCGCCCTTGATGTGGTCCACGCGCCGGACCTCGCCGCCGAGCCGGGCGGTGCTGTCGTCGAGTCCCGAACGCACCAGCCCCGGGCACAGGACCGACACCCCGACACCGTGCGGGGCGAGTTCGGCGCGTAGCGCTTCGGACATCGCGACGACGGCGGCCTTCGCTGCGCTGTACACACCGCGGCCCGGCACACCCGCGGTCAGTCCCATGACCGAGGCGGTGTTGACGATGTGCCACGCCCGCGTGTCCGCAGGTCACCCGCGAAGGTCGAGACGCCGTTGAACACCCCGGTGACGTCGATGTCGATGACCGTGTCGAAGACCTGAGGATCGAGGTCGGCGAAATCCGTTCCGTTGAAACCGATCCCGGCGTTGTTGACGAGGATGTCGACCGGGCCGAAGGCGTCCTCCGCCTCCTGCTTGACGCTGCGCCAGCCCTCCCGGTCGCGTACGTCGAGGACGGCTCCGCGGACGAGCCGGAAGACTCCCGTCCGGTCGGCGAGCGTGGATTCGATTGCCGCATCGTCGATGTCCGCGATCGTCACGGCCACTCCGAGGCGGGCCAGGGCGTCGGCGATACCGCGGCCGATGCCGCTCGCACCTCCGGTGACGAGCGCGTGGCGCGCCGAGGCGATGTTCATGGGGGCTCCGTTCGTCGAGATCGGTGGCTCGTCGAGGTCGGTGGTTCGTCGAAATCAGCGCGACCGGCGGATCTTCCCGAAGTCCCAGCTGCGCACGCTGCGCGGAGTGACCCGCAGCCACGCGTGACGGCCGTCCGTCGTGAACTCGTCGCGACCGGCGTACTTGCGGGCGAAGGACAGTTCGACGCCGCGCAGCAGTTCGTCCTCGACGGTGCGCGCCACGACCTCGGGGCGGGAACCGCGCGGCACGTCACCGACGCTCACCGCGGTTCCGCGCACCTCCACGCCGCGCAGATCCGTGAACTGCTCCCCACCATCGACGACGACCGCGATGCGCGGATCCTTCTGCAGGTCGGTCCAGCGGCGGCTGCGGACGACGGAGTTGAGCCACAGGAAGGCGCCGTCCCAGACGAACCACAACGGAGCGACGTGCGGGCTTCCGTCACCGCCGATCGTGGCGACGCGGCACGTCCGCTCGGCGGAGAGGAAGAGATCGATCTCCTCCTTCGTCATCGAGATCCCGGCGCCGCGCGTGCGCAGCGTGCCGTTTCCAGTCATCAGGCCTCCTACCTGCACGAATCCTCGTCAAGAATTTTATTCTCTTTGATGAGAGAGATGTTCTCACCCGCCGAGTGCGAACACAACAGTCCGATGGGTCCGACCGGTCTGCGATAGTCGGGACCAGCCGTGCCCAGCCCGGGCATCCCGCACGCCGGAGACGGAGCTGCCGATGTTTCTTCTCGACGACAGGCTGGTCTTCGGCGCCGGAGATCTCACCCGCGCCGCCTCGTGCGAGTTCGCACTGCTCCGCAACCTCGACTCGACGCTCGGTCGCCTCCCGCGCCCCGACACCGAACCCGATGCGATGCTCGACCGCGTCGCGGCGCTCGGCGGTCGTCACGAGCAGCGCGTCCTCGACCGGTTCCGCGCGCAGGTGGGTGCCGAGAAGGTCGTCGAGATCGCCCGGCCCGAGTACACCGCGCAGGCGCTCACCGAGGCGGCGCAGGCCACCCTCGACGCCGTCCGGGCCGGCGCGCCCGTCGTCTATCAGGGCGCTTTCTTCGACACCGGCTCCTCGGACGCCGCCCCCGATCCGCTCGGCATGATCGGCTTCTCCGATTTCCTCGTCCTCGAAGATGACGGCTACGCCGTCTACGACAGCAAACTCTCCCGGCACGCGAAGGTCGAGGCCCTGCTGCAGCTCGCCGCCTACGCAGACGCACTCGCGCGCACCGGACGGCAGTCTCTTCGCACGCGCATCTCGTCCTCGGGGACGGCTCGATCGCCTCCTACCCGCTGGCGGAGATCCTGCCGGTCTACCGGCACCGACGCGCCTGTCTCGAAACCCTTCTGGCGTCGCACCGCGCTGCCCCCGAGCCGGTGCGGTGGGGAGCGGGTGGGCACACCGCCTGCGGTCGCTGCGACGACTGCACCCCGGAACTGGAACGTCACCGCGACCTGCTGCTGGTCGCGGGGATGCGCAGTACCCAGCGGCTGCGGCTGATCGAGGCGGGCGTGTCGACCATCGACGACCTCGCCGCATGCGCGGCACCGTCGACGGGATGGCCCGCCGCACCTTCGAGGTCCTGCGCGCGCAGCACGGGCGCAGCTCGAGGAGGAGAGACGGGGCAGTCCCTACGCGGAGGTCTACGACGCCACCCCGCTCGGCATCCTGCCCGCGCCCGACGAGGGCGACATCTTCTTCGACTTCGAAGGCGACCCGCTGTGGTCCGAGGGCGGCAGTTCCGAGTGGGGACTCGAGTACCTGTTCGGCGTCGTGGAGGGACCGGCCGACGCACCGGTCTTCCGGCCCTTCTGGGCACACGACCGCGAACAGGAACGGCAGGCGCTGCTGGACTTCCTCGACTACGTCACCGACCGCCGGCGTCGCCACCCGAGGATGCACGTCTACCACTACGCCCCGTACGAGAAGACGGCGCTGCTGCGGTTGGCCGGTCGCTACGGCGTCGGCGAGGAGATCGTCGACGACCTGCTGCGCGAGGGTGTGCTCGTCGACCTGTATCCCGTGGTGCGCAACTCGATCCGGGTGGGCGCCCGGGCGTACGGGCTGAAGAAGCTCGAACCGCTCTACACCGACGTCGACGAGGCGCGCGACGGCGATGTCGTGGACGCGGGCGCCTCGATCGTCGCGTACGCCGACTACTGCGCACTGCGCGACGCCGGGCACCTCGAGGAGGCGGACCGCGAACTCGCGTCGATCGCCTCCTACAACGAGGCCGACTGCATCTCCACCCTGCGTCTGCGCGACTGGCTGCTCACCCACGCCCGCGACCACGGCATCTCCCCCACCGAGACGACCCACGACGAGCCGCTCCCGACGCGGAGCGCACCCCGTCGAGACGAAA
This sequence comes from Rhodococcus sp. IITR03, assembly GCA_001017865.1. Next base: position 627 of record LATQ01000309.1, on the reverse strand, counting down.
CTCCTCGACTACGTCGGCGGTGCACTGGCGGGTGACCGCACCCCGGAACAGCAGGCGGCCGCACTCGTCGCCGCGGCCATGGGCTATCACCGGCGCGAACGGAAACCATTCTGGTGGGGGCACTTCGACCGTCTGTCCACGGCTCCGGACGAGTGGGCGGACGCCCGCGACACGCTGGTCGCGGCGACGTGCACGCTCGAGACCGACTGGCACAAGGCCACGCCCCGCCAGCGACTGCTCCGGCGCCGGCTGCGCCTCGCGGGCGAGTTCGAGCCGGGCAGTACGTTGCGCGACGGCCAGGACGTCTTCCTGTTGTACGACGCTCCGGGACCGGACGGACTGCCCGACGGCGGCACCGGGACGCGCGCGTGGTCGCGCGGCGTGGTCGTCGAACGCACCACGGGGACGGACCATCCCGACGTGCTCGTCGTGGACGAATCGCTGCGGACGGACGAGGAGTACTCCGTGCTGCCGATCGCCGTCACACCCGGCGCGCCGATCTCGTCGAAGAACATCGAAGCGGCCATCGCCTCCGCCGCCGAGGCGATGTGCGACGAGTTGCCGGCTCTGCCGTCGACCGCGGCCGTGGACGTGCTGCGCTGCGCCCGCCCCGACTGCGCTCCGGTG
>LATQ01000363.1 GCA_001017865.1 Rhodococcus sp. IITR03 | reverse complement strand
ACGCCGCGCTCGAACGGGGTCGGGATGACGGCGCTGTCCGCGGCAGATCGGGCAGCTCTCGGGCGGCCAGCGCAAGCGTGTCTTCGTGGCACGGGCGATCGCGCAGGCAGGCTCGCGTTGCTGCTGCTCGACGAACCGTTCGCGGGGGTCGACACCACCACCGAGCACGCGCTGACCGCCGTCATCCGCGAACTGGCGGCGAGCGGTCACACGATCCTCGTCGCCACCCACGATCTCGCGGGTCTGGCGCAACTGTGCGACGAAGCGGTGCTGCTGCAGCGGCGCGTGCTCGTGCACGGCTCCCCCGAGGAGATCCTCCTCCCGGTGAACCTCGCCCGCGCCTTCGGCGCTCCCCCACCGGCGAACGGTGGACGAGCCGAGGACGTCGCGCGGGAGACCTACGCACAGGAGGCCGGACGATGATCGACGTGCTGATCGAACCCCTGCAGTACGGTTTCATGCAGCGCGCGCTGCTCGTCGCGGTCGCCGCGACGATCGTGTGCGCGCTGCTCAGCTGCTGGCTCGTGCTCATCGGCTGGTCGCTGATGGGCGACGCGGTCTCGCACGCTGTACTGCCCGGTGTCGTCCTCGCCTATCTGGTGGGGGTGCCGTTCGCGCTCGGAGCCCTCGTCTTCGCCGGCATCGCCGTCGCGTTGATCTGGCTCGTCCGCGGCACGAGCCGCGTCAAGGAGGACGCCACCATCGGCATCGTCTTCACGACACTGTTCGCCCTGGGCGTGGTGCTGATCTCGAAGAACCCGAGCCAGATCGACCTGCACCACGTGCTGTTCGGAAACCTGCTCGGGCTCGCGACGGGCGACGTCTGGCAGGTGTCGATCCTGGCGGCCGTGGTGCTGGCCGTCCTCGTCGCGAAGCGCCGCGATCTGACGCTGTTCGCCTTCGACCGCGTCCAGGCGCACACTCTCGGCCTGTCCCCAGCCGCGTTGTCGGCGCTGCTGTTGTCGCTGCTCGCGGTGACGATCGTCAGCGCACTGCAGGCGGTCGGCGTGATCCTGGTCGTCGCGATGCTCATCATCCCGGGCGCGACGGCCTATCTGCTCACCGACCGGATGGCCCGGATGCTGGTGATCGCACCGGTACTCGCGGTGATCGCGTCGGTGGTCGGTGTGTACACGAGCTACTACACCGACGCCGCGACCGGCGGCGTGGTGGTGCTCGCCCAGGCCGTGGTCTTCACTCTCGCGTACCTGTTCGCGCCGCGTCAGGGTGTCGTCACCCGGCTCGTGATGCGTCTCCGCGCGCCGGAGGGCGAAAGGACGAGCGAGCCGACGGAGAGCGTGATTCCCGGGTGATGGTTACCTAAGCTGGACGCGTGCCTGAGAGTAACGAGACCACCGCGACCGAGATGCTGTCCTCGGTCGCACAGGACTATCTCAAGATCATGTGGACGGTCCAGGAGTGGTCCGGGGAGAAGATCTCCACCAAGCTGCTCGCCGAGAAGCTGGGCGTGTCGGCGTCCACCGTGTCCGAAGCGGTGCGTCGTCTCGCGGACCAGGGACTCGTCGACCACGAGCGCTACGGCGCGATCTCCCTCACCGACGAGGGCCGGCAGGCCGCGGTGGCGATGGTCCGGCGCCACCGCCTCATCGAGACCTTCCTTGTCCGCGAGCTCGGCTACGGGTGGGACGAGGTGCACGACGAGGCCGAGATCCTCGAGCACGCCGTCTCCGAACGGATGGTCGCGGCGATCGACACCAAACTCGGTCATCCCGAACGCGACCCGCACGGCGACCCGATCCCGGCGCCCGACGGCACGATCCCGTCACCTCCGGCCCGCGCCTGAGCGAGTTCAACGACGGCGACCACGGCCGCGTGGCCCGCATCTCCGACTCCGACCCCGCGATGCTGCGCTACTTCGACGAGGTGGGGATCGCCCTCGACACCGACATCACCGTGCTCGAACGTCGCGACTTCGCCGGAACCATCTCGGTCCGGCTGGGCCGGACCGAGGGCCGCACGATCGATCTCGGTCACCCGGCGGCGGAAGCGATCTGGCTCGTCTGAGCCGGCTGCGATCCGACCCGCCGGAGCGGGGGCGATCCGGACCGTCCGAGCCGGATCACATGTTGGAGGGCCGCACCACGAACACCGCCGCGGCCCGCTTGCCCTTCTCCCTGCAGCAGCGCGCGCCGACCCTGTGCATCCACGCGCCGTAGACCCCCTGGATCCCGACGGCTCGAGCCAGCGGCCGTTCGCGAGCAGTCCCGCCTCTTCGTCGCTGATGGTGCGGCACTCGAAGGCCGTGCGCACGCACGCCGCGTCGATGTCGAGGCTCGGCGTCGGGTCGTCGGCGAGTTGTTCGAGCGTGCGGGCGTGCTCGAGGCCGAACGGGCCGACCTTCGTGCGACGCAGCGCCGTGAGATGACCGCCCACTCCGAGGGCCGCGCCGAGATCGCGTGCGAGCGCCCGGATGTAGGTGCCGGACGAGCAGTCCACGTCGACGTCGACGTCACGAGGCGCTCTCGGGCACATCGCGGCGGGCGAGGACGTCGAACCGCGAGACGGTGACGGGCCGGGCCTTCAGCTCGACCGCCTCCCCCTCGCGCATGCGGGCGTAGGCGCGCTTGCCGTCGATCTTGATGGCGCTGACGCTGGCGGGCACTTGCTGGATGTCGCCGGTCAGCGCGGCCACACCCTCGCCGATCTGCTCGTCGGTCACGTGCGTCGCATCGGTGGTCGCGACGGTCTCGCCTTCCGCGTCGTCCGTGACGGTGCTCTGCCCGAGACGGATCGTCGCGGTGTACGACTTGGTCGTCAGTGCGAGCAACCCGAGCAGCTTCGTGGCGCGCTCGACGCCGAGGACGAGCACGCCCGTCGCCTGGGGTCGAGGGTGCCCGCGTGCCCGACCTTGCGGTGCCGAGCAGTCGGCGGCAGCGCGCCACCACGTCGTGCTCGTCATGCCGGCGGGCTTGTCGACGACGAGCAGGCCTGCGCGGGCGAGTGCCGGATGTTCCTGCGGGGGTGCGGTGTCGTTCATCAGCGCACCGTGATCGCGGTGAGGACGAGACCGTCGGCGATGAGCCACCGTCCGTCGAAGCCCGTCAGCGGCTGCCGTCGAGGGTGTCGCCGGGGACGAGCAGTCGCGAGTGGAAGGTGCCGGTCACCGCATCCGAGGTGGTGTCGCGCTCGAACGTGATGTGGGCGTCCTCGAAGCCCAGCCACCTCTTCGTCAGCGGGAACCACGCCTTGTAGGTGGCCTCCTTGGCGCAGAACAGCAGACGGTCCCAGTGCAGGTCGTCGCCGGCCGAGGCGAGCCACTCGCGTTCGGGTTCGAGGCTCACCGCGGGCAGCACCCCGTCGGGGAGCACGTCGTGCGGCTCGGCGTCGATGCCGAGCGAACGGATCTGCAACGAATAACCCAGCACCGCACCGCGATAACCGTCACAGTGGGTGAGGCTGCCGACGACGCCGCGCGGCCAGACGGGATCGCCCTTCTCTCCGCGCAGTACCGGCGCGGGGTCGACGCCGAGGGTGCGCATGGCCTGGCGGGCGCAGTGACGGGCACCGGCGAACTCGCGGCGCCGCTTCTCCACGGCCCGCGCCACGAGCGGCTCCTCCTGGGGATGCGGCCGCAGTCCCGGTGGGTCCTCGAACAACTCGGCTGCAGCGACGCCGTCCGGCACGATGCGCCCGATCAGCGCGCCGCGCGTGTCCGTCTTCTGGCCGGTGTCCGGTTCGGTCACCGCAACTCCTTCTCTCGTTGAGCCCGCATCTTCTCGGCCTCTGCTTCCATCTCGGGGGTCACGGTGAAGTGACCGCCCCACTTGTTCAGGCTGCCCGGCGGATACTCCGGGACGGGGAGGATCTGCCGCAGGGGCTGCTCCGGCATGCCGCGTCGCTGCCATTCGCGCGGGTAGCCGACCGAGACCTCCTCGAAGCGCACCCCGTCGTAGTAGGTGGTCCGCGGGATGTGCAGGTGGCCGTAGACGCTGCACAGCGCCCGGTAGCGCAGGTGCCAGTCGGCCGTCTCGGTGGTGCCGCACCACAGCGCGAACTCGGGGTAGAACAGCATCCGCGTGGGTTCGCGCACCAGCGGGAAGTGGTTGATCAGCACGGTGGGCAGCGCGGGATCGAGCGCGTCGAGACGGGCTCGGGTCTGCTCCACACGTACCCGGCACCAGGTGTCGCGCGTGATGTACGGATCCGGCTTCAGCAGGAACTCGTCGGTCGCGACGACGTTGCGTTCGCGCGCGAGAGCGAGACCGTCCGCCTTCGTCGTGGTGCCCTCCGGCAGGAACGAGTAGTCGTAGAGCAGGAACATCGGCACGAGCACCACGGGCCCGTCCTCGCCCTCCCAGATCGGATACGGATCCTCGGGGGTGAGCACGTCGAGTTCGCGGCACATCGTCACGAGGTAGTCGTAGCGCGCGACCCCGAACATCTGCACCGGATCCTTGGCGGTGGTCCACAGTTCGTGGTTGCCGGGCACCCAGATCACCTTCGCGAACCGGCTGCGGAGCAGCGACAGCGCCCACCGGATGTCGTCGGTCTTCTCCGACACGTCGCCCGCGACGATCAACCAGTCGTCGGGCGACTCGGGATACAGATCCTCGGTGACCGGCCGGTTGCCCGATGGCCCACATGGATGTCGCTGATCGCCCACAGCTTCGCTGCCACGCACTAACCTCCCGACTCGTCCTGGACACGCACCTGCCGGTCCGCGCCCGTCACCGCCCATCGTCCCGAGAGCGTGCGCCATACGACGGCGATCATCCGGAACACGATGAACACCGTAAGCCCCGTCCAGATACCCGCCAGACCCCAGTCGTACGCGAGCGACAACCAGATCAACGGCAGGAAGCCGAACAACGCCGAGGCCAGCGTCGCGGTCCGCAGGAACGCCGCGTCCCCGGCACCGAGGAGAACACCGTCGAGTGCGAACACGATTCCTGCGAGCGGCATGATCGCGACGAAGAACCACCACGCCACGCCGATCTGATCGAGCACCTCGGTGTCGGTGGTGAACAGACCCGGGATCACGTCCTTCCCCACCACGAAGACCACCGCGAGGACGACGGCGAAGACCGCCGACCAGGCCGACAACCGCCACGCCAGACGCGTCGCGCCCCGCCGATCGGCCGCAACGCGAGCGCTGCGCCGACG
>LATQ01000185.1 GCA_001017865.1 Rhodococcus sp. IITR03 | reverse complement strand
CATCGACATCTCACCGAGACCGATCAGGCGCCCGCCTGGAACGGATCCTCGCGCACACACCGGACGGCGCGCGGCGCCGACGTCGTCATCGAGGCCACCGGAGTCCCGACCGCCGTAGCCGAAGGCATCGACCTCGCACGCCGCGGCGGCAAGTACCTCGTCGTCGGGCAGTACACCGACCACGGCACCACCCCGATCAACCCCCACTACATCACCAAAAAGCAGCTGCAGGTGCTGGGAAGCTGGGCGTTCTCGCCGCAGAACCACCTCGAATACGTCGAATCCCTCCCCCGGCTGACCGCCCACTTCGATCTCGCGTCGATGGTCACCGAATACCCGCTCACCGAGGCGGACGACGCCATGGCCGATATGCGGGACGGGCGCACGCTCAAGTCGGTCCTCACCACCGGAGGCCGGTCGTGACCAACTCCCGGTACACCGCGGCGATCGAGGCGGTGCTCGAGCGGATCGACTCGACCGCCAAGCAGACCGACGGCACCTTCCCGCACTACGGCGACATCGAATCCGGCGAATGGACCACCACCACCGACGGAAACTGGACCGGAGGATTCTGGGGTGGCCTGGCCGCACTCGGCTTCGCCGCCTCGGGTGACAAGCGCCTGGCGCACCTCGCCGACGACATCACCGCGCAGATCCTGCCCCGGCAGAATTCCGACACCGCCTTCCGCGGCTTCCTCTTCTGGTACGGGGCCGCAGTCAACCACCTCGTCACCGGAAGCGACGACGCGGCGCAGACCGCTCTGGCAGGTGCCCACGGACTGCTCACCAGCTTCAACGATCGCGCCGGCATCATCCCACTCGGAGCAGAAGCAGAAGAAGCGGAAGCGGTCGGAGAAGGCGCCGCGAACATCGACGCCGTCCCGGGCACCGTCGCGCTGCTGTCGTGGGCCTCGGCACACACCGGAGACCCACGCTTCCACGACGCCGCGATCCGCCACGCGCAGCGGCACATCGAACTGTGCATCCGCACCGATGGCTCGGTCTGTCAGTCGGCACGATTCGACACATCCAATGGTGCACTGCTGGACCGCTACACCCACAAGGCATGAACGCCGACAGCACCTGGGGCCGGGCACAGGCGTGGGCGATGGTGGCATACGCCCAGGCCGCACAGTGGGCATCACCGTCCTTCCTGCCGACCGCCGTCCGACTGGCCGAATGGTGGCTCGACCGCACACCGAACGGCGCCGTCGTGTCCTGGGACTTCGACGCCGGCACCGGCCCGGACGTTCCGATCGACACCTCCGCCACGGCCATCGCCGCTGCCGCGCTGCTCAAGCTCGACCGGCTCGTCCCTGAGCGGACCGACTTCCGGGACCGGGCCGTCGCCCACGTCGAGGCACTCCTCGATCACCTCACCCCCACCGGACCGCACGACAGCAGACCGGCAGGGATCCTGATGGACGGTTGCTTCGACAAACGCCGCGACTTCGCGACCCGAAACGAACTGATCTGGGGCGACTACTTCCTGCTCGAGTGCCTGATCAACCTGAACAACCGGTCCGATACGCTGAAGTTGTGACCGAGCCACCATGACGGGTCACCCCGAGACCCCGGAAAGAAGATCGAGGAAAGCCGGTGTCGGAAAATACACCTACTGCAGCTCACGAGTTCACCCACTCGGACCTCAAACCGTCGATCCTCGACAATCTCGCACTTTCGCGCGCCGAGCTGCTGGTTCTGACCGACGAAGCGTCGGCGATGACCACGGCCGGCCAGCGGATCCGGGAGATCGGCGACTTCGACATGTCGCTCATCGGGCGCGTCGAGGTCGATGGGGTGATGGTTCACCGCAGTTGGCAGGGCACGAAGAGCAACGCTCTGCACCGACTGGTGGTGCCGGAAGGGATCGGGCTCGGCGGCAAGAGCATCATGCTCCAACAACCCGTCTGGGTACGGGACTATCTGTCCGACCCCGGAATCACCCACGACTTCGACGCGCTCGTCGAACAGGAGTCACTGCGAGGAATGCTCGCCGTGCCCATGGCCTATGAAGGTCATGTACTCGGCGCCATGTACGTCGGCACCCGCGAATATTCGTCCTTCGGTGATCGAGTCATCGCAGAGATCCAATCGATCGCCGAAACGGCCGCCGTCACTCTCCTCAGCGCCCAAAGGGCCGCCACCCAGACAGAACTCGCCCTCGAAGCCGAACGGAAACGGCTCGCCGAATCCCTACACGATTCCGTGAGCCCGGTCCTTTTCCGGATCGCGCCGAACTGCAGAGCCTGCGCACCCTCGCTGACGCGCAGGCGATCCACGATCGCCTGCAGGAGATCACCGAACAGGTACACGCCGTCAATGCTTCCATCCGCCGATCGCTGACCGACCTCACCGCGCGGCCTCCCGAACGAAATCTTCCGGTCGGCATCGAGGAGGACTGCCAGGCATTCACGCTCCGGACCGGTATCCCGGCTCGTTTCGTGCCCCTGACCGAATCTCCCGACCTCGATGCCAGCCGCGTCGAGGCCCTCCAACGCCTTGTTCGCGAGGCGCTGGTCAACGTGGAAAAGCACGCCGACGCGTCCACCGTGGTGGTCAGCTTGTCGGTGCGGTCGGGCAGGGTGACGGTCGTCATCAGCGACGACGGCCGGGGCGTCGACGGCACCGACGATCCGATGCGAGGAAGCCAGCTGGGGCTCGGATTGGCTGCAGGGCGCCTCGAGCGGCTCGGGGGTGGCATGTCGGTGGTCAGTGACGACGAAAGCGGCACCACCGTGCGCGGCTGGGTAGACGCTCTGGAGGGACCGAGCACATGACAGCGCCACCAAAGACCATCCGCATCCTCGTCGTCGACGATCATCCGATCGTGCGTGGCGGCGTGGAACTGCTCGCCCGCGAGGACACAGACCTCGAAGTCGTGGGAGGTGCACTGACCGGCGCTGCCGCGGTCGAATTGGCCCGCACCCTGCCCGTCGACGTCATCCTCCTCGATCTTCGACTCCCCGATATCCCTGCACCCGAACTCATTCCGCGTCTTCGGCGAGCCGCGCCGCACGCGCGGATACTGCTGTTCACCGCGTTCGCCGATCACGGTGCCATCGATCTGCTGATGGAAGCAGGCGCCGACGGCTGCCTCGTCAAGGACATCAGCGGACAGGACTTCGCCACAGCCATTCATCGCGTGTCCAGCGGAATCCGGGTGGTCGACCCGAGGTTGACGGGACCACGAAAAGTCGTGACCTCCGAGGCGCTGTACCGGGCCGGCCTGACCCGGCGCGAGTACGAAGTGCTGCGTTTTGCGGCCATGGGTCACAGCAATCCCGAAATCGCTCAGGAACTGTCTCTCACCCGCAACACCGTGAAGACCTATCTGCAGAGCGCCATGCAGAAACTGAACGCGCGCAATCGCGTCGAAGCCATTGCACGCGCTCACGAACTTCGCTTGCTCTGAACCGAATTCGTTTTATCCGGAGCGCACTCCACCTCTCCACATGGAGATGTTGTGTGTTCTGGGTCACCCATATATTCGAGCCGCAGAAATCATCTCGCGCTCGCGGCAACGGAGGCCCCACATGCCAAAAATGTCCCAAACATCGAAAGTAGGATTTGCCAGCGGTGTCGGCACAACAGTCGAATGGTACGACTTCTTCATCTACGGCACCGCAGCCGGACTCGTCTTCAACAAGATCTTCTTCCCCGAGTTCGACTCTCTGATCGGCACTCTGCTCGCCTTCGCCACATTCTCCGCCGCCTTCGTGGCGCGCCCGCTCGGCGGAGTGGTGTTCGGTCACTTCGGTGACCGGATCGGACGCAAGTCCATGCTCGTGATCACCTTGACCATCATGGGCTTGACCACTCTCGGAGTCGGGCTACTCCCGAGCTACGAGACCATCGGCGTCGCCGCACCGATCATCCTCGTCACCTTGCGTTTCGTGCAGGGTCTCGCACTCGGTGGTGAGATCGGCGGGGCAATTCTCATGGCCGTCGAACACGCTCCCGCCGACAAACGCGGCTACTACGGCAGCTGGGTGCAGATGGGCGTGCCGGCAGGACTGATGCTCGGTAACACGGTCTTCCTGTTGATGGCCGGACTGTCGCCCGAAGCGTTCGAATCCTGGGGATGGCGCATTCCCTTCCTGATCGGCGGCGCATTCGTCGCGATCGGCCTGTTCGTCCGACTGCATGTCGGCGAAAGCCCGAACTTCGACCGCGTCAAGAAGAACGCACAGCTGGAGAAGCTGCCCATCGGGGTGGTCCTTCGCCACTACCCCAAGCAGGTCCTCCTGACCTGCGGCGCCTACTTCGCCATCGGCGTCACCTTCTACGGCACTACGGTATTCGGCCTCAGCTACGGCGTCACGCAGGTCGGCTACACCCGAAACCAGATGCTGACACTCGTCCTCGTCGCCATGGCGGTCACGTTCGTCGCACTACCGTTGTTCGGCAAGCTGTCGGACGCCTACGGCCGAAAGCCGGTCTTCCTCGCCGGCGTTCTCGCCATGCTGCTGTTCACCTTCCCCTGGTTCTGGCTGGTCAACTCCGGATCCTTCGCGCTGGCGATGATCGGGTTCGTGGTGTTCTGCCTCGCCTTCGCCACCTCCTACGGTCCCCTCGCAGCCTTCTTCGCCGAAGCCTTCGACACCCGCATCCGCTACACCGGAATCTCCTTCGGCTACACGATCGGCACCCTCGCCTCGAGCGCTCCCGCACCGATCGTCGCCACCTACCTGCTCGATCGCACCGGCTCGTACGTCGCCGTGGCGCTGTTCATGGTCGCAATGTGCGCCGTCTCCGTCGTCTGCGTGATCGCCATGCGCGAGACCTACCGACAGGACCTGTCCGACAACGACGAAACCTCCGGACAGGAACAGCTGTCACCGACCTCTCACTGAGCACGCTCACGCACCGGTCCCCGGTCGCCGACGCCCAGCCCCCTTCGGCAGGCCGCCGATTCGTCCGCGCAGGATCCCACGGCCGTGGACCTCGACAGACATCCATCCCACCCCGATTCCCGGGGGCGCGGAACTCCTCCCCCCCGCGCCCCCGGCACCCTCGAAACGAGTCCAGATGAGCATCGCCGAACCGTCGCTGCACCCGTTGGCTCTACCCACCACCTCACTGCGTGTCCTGGTCACCGGCGTCGAACAGAACGAAGGTGCCCACGTGGCCCGAACGTTGGCAGCAGCCGGACACCACGTGTTCACGCACAGCTTCACCCTCGATGCTGCCGAGCACCTCGCCGGCCGAGTCGCCGATGACGACGGGATCGCTCATCCGGTCGCGGCCGATCTGACCCTCGAATCCGACGTCGACAACATGTTCACCCACCTCGAGCGACGACATGGCGGCATCGACGCGCTCGTGCACACCGCATGGCTACCCGGCCCGGAAACCGCATGCCACTCGCTGAGCAAGATCCGCCCCGCCGACTGGGGCCGGTTCACCTACGACCACATGGCGTTGTTGTTCCACACGACCAGACGTGCTGCAGTATCCCTCCACCGCACCGGCGGCATCGGATCGATCGTCACCGTCACCGGCCTGGACACGCTCCGCAGAATCACCGACACCGATCGAGGACCGGCGCGAGACTCCATGGACGGCGCAATCGAATCCTTCGCTCTCGCCGCCGGACGTGAACTCGGCAGTAACCTCTTGCGGATCAACAATATTCGTCTGGTACCCACCCCGACTCCGGAGACAAGTGTCACCGCTGCTGCCCCGATACGCCTCGAAGCGGTGCTGCCGGAGCTGATCGACCCAACATCCGATATCAGCTCCGGTGGCATCTTCACTGCCTACACCTCGTTCCCTGCACCGGTGCGGTGATCGGCGTCGGCCCGATGTCCCCCTTCGTTGTCATCGGCGCGTCGAATGTTGCCCGGCTCGTGTGCGCGTCGCTCACCCAACGCCACTTCGATGTTGTCCACCTCGATGCACCCGACGACCCGGAACTTCTGCAGATCACCCAGCACGACCCGGCCGGGGTCGCCGTCGTCACCCACGACGACGCGGTCGCCGTCCGTTATGCCTCGCCATCGCCCACATCAGTCCCCACACACCGATGGTCGTGACCGTCTTCGATCGCACCATCGCCAACCAACTCACCCGATTGATTCCCCACTGTCAGGTCACCTCCCCCGCAGACCTCGCGACACCGTCCCTGGCCGGCCCGTGCATCGCTGCCACGATCGACGCCGCGCACACCGCGCCCGATGGCACCACACGCGTCCTCCGGCAATCGGCCCACGGTGACCAACCGACCTGGCAGCCGCTACCCCACAGCCGCACCAGCAGAATTCGCCGCCGATTCGTCCACTCCGTAGGCACACTGCGATCCCACGACGCCGGCACCCGCATGCTGCTCACCGGCCTTATCGGACTGCTCGCCATCCTCCTGATCGATTGGATATGGCTCACTGTCGCAAAGGCCACCACTGGGTCGAGTCCCTCAAAGAAGCAGTCCAGGTCGTCGCCACCGTCGGTCCCGCACCGGCCTCACACGGCGACCACACCTATGACGTGTTCGCGGCTCTGGCGATGTTGGCGGCGATCGTGTTCACCGCCATGTTCACCGCCGGGATAATCGAACGTCTGCTCGGAACCAGCCTCATCGGCTTGATCGGTCAACGGGTTCTCCCCCGCCGCAACCACGTCATCGTCGTCGGATTGGGACAGGTCGGTCTCCGGTTGTGCCTCGAACTCCGCAAACTCGGCATCCCCGTCGTCGCCATCGAACGCGACGATCGAGCCCGCAATCTGCGCCTGGCCCGAGCGCTGAACATTCCCACCATCGTCGGGCACGGTACCGACAGAACCCTCCTCGAACGCGCCCGCCTCGACCGGGCCCGATGCCTTGCCGCCGTGGGCTCCGACGACCGTGACAACATCGCCGTGTCCGTGGCAGCCCACGGAGTGCACCCCGACGCCAGACTCGTCCTCAGAGCCGGCGAACACGAAGCCCTCACCGACACCGGATCCCTCCTCCCACTCGGGATCACCAGAAACGTCGCAACCTTGAGCGCAACCTTCGTCGTCGCCCGACTGCTCGGTCTCGACGCCCACCGCGTCGTAATCGCGAACAACGCAATCCACCTCGAACTCGACGACGCCTTCGAGCAGTTCACCCTCACCGCACCGCACCATTGCCCGCACCTGACCACACAAACATGCCCACCTCTCGCTCACCGCGCGTATCCGGAAAAGACCTCAACGAAGCGATGAATATTCATCCGAGGAGTCCTCTCCGATGGCGACGCTGCAGGCCGGCGCGGGCACGGCCTTATCAACCCTCGCCGAACTCGAAGAATTCGATGTGCTCACCTACGTGTCGGACTGCTCGTCCGTCGTCGTTGTAGCAATCACACGTATCGACATCGAGGTCTCACTTCAGCCGCCGGCGAACGGTGGTAGCACGTCGACTACAGGACCACAGCACGAGCGGGGTCACGGGTGAGCTCATCCCCGACCAAGAACATCGCCACCGACAGCACACGAGCCATATCGGGGCCGTGTCGGTCGATCAGCACCGTCTTCAACGTCCCGAGGTCGGTGGTAGGCGGCAATGCCACCGTTTCCTTCTCCGTCCCTGCGGTCTCTGCCGCTGCGGCGAAGTAGCGCACCTCGATAGCCACTGTCCTATCCATCAAAAGCTCCGGTAGAAGTGCTCGCAGAGTCGAGACCTGCGTTCCCCGTACCAACCCGTTCGGCGCGGTATAGACGTTCATGGTGTCCCCGCGCAGGAACCCGACAAGAGTCAAACCGGCGTCATGAGCAAGGTCGATGGCCAGCGACGACGGCGCGGAAACGGCCGCCAGAACAGGAATGCCGGCCATGACCGCTTTCTGGGTCAGCTCGAAGGAGGCACGTCCGCTCACCAGCAGCACGGTATGGCGCAGCGGTAATCGTCGGTGCTCGACCGCCCAGCCGATGATCTTGTCGACGGCATTGTGGCGTCCGACATCCTCGCGCAGTGCGAGGAGTTCCCCTGCAGCGGTGAACAATCCGGCAGCATGCAATCCGCCGGTGCGGTCGAAGGTCTCCTGCGCCTGTCGCAGCGCGGAGGGCATCACCGCCAGCACTTCCGGATCGACCACGACCGGGTCGTGAGCCGGTGAGTGGCGGGAGCGTTGGCGGATCGCATCGAGGAGGCCTTCCCGCACACCCCGCACGAGGAGGTGGTGTAGAAGTTGCGTTCGATGCCGGTCTCGGGCAGAGCCACTCCGGGTGCGAGATCGATATCGAGGACGTTGTAGGTGTTGCGCCCGTCGTCGCCCGTGCTGTTGCAGTAACGGATTGCAGCAATATCGTCGCGGCCGGTGACGATCCCTTCAGTGAGCAAGAACCCCTGGGCAAGTTCGATGTCGGAACCGGGAGTGCGCATCGTCACCGCCAGTGCAGTGCCATCGACGCGCAGTTCGAGTGGTTCTTCGACAACGACCGTGTCCGGACGCACCACCGCTGCGTTCCCTGCAGTCGGGTGATGCGGGCACGGGTGGTCACTCGCCCCATGATTCGAACCCATCGTCGAAACTGTCGCACCGGCCGGCGAGCACACGCTGTTCCGACCGGGGCGCAGATAACGCCGAGGACATGCCCACACAACGCAGCAGCAGCTGGACGACAGCAATGAACACATGAGCGAACAGAACAGGCATCGAGATTCTCCTACGCAGACTTCGGATCGAGCTCGATACCCGGCCCGTCCGGCCGCTTCCCAGGCGCCCGACGAGGCACAAGGCGGACGGTGACCGCCTTCGAAGCAGGAGTGTTGGACTTGAGTGCCACATGGTCGAGAGGCACGAGCGGGTTCGTTTCGGGATAGTAGGCCGCAACATTGCCCATCGGGGTCGAATAGGGCACGAGCCTGAAGTCCTCGGCCCGGCGCTCCTCGACGGTGCCGTCGGGACGGGTCCACTCCGACACCAGATCCACCCGGTCGCCGGGAGCGTATCCGGACGCTTCGATGTCGTCGGGATGGATGAACAGGACCCGCCGGCCCGCCTTGATGCCGCGATAACGGTCGTCGAGGCCGTAGACGGTGGTGTTGTACTGATCGTGGCTGCGCAACGTCTGCAGGATCAGCCGACCCTCGGGGACAGGAAGCCAGTGCAGGTCGTTGACGACGAAGGTCGCCTTGCCGGTGTCGGTGGTGAAGCGGCGTTCGTCCCGCGGCGGGTGGGGCAGGACGAACCCGTCCGGCCGCCGTACCCGGGTGTTGAAGTCCTCGAATCCGGGGATCACCCGCGAAATCGCATCGCGAATGCAGTCGTAGTCGTCGGCGAACCGCGCCCACGGCACCCGATGGCCGGAACCGAACAGGTGCTGGGCGAGCTCGCACACGATGGCGACCTCACTACGCAGATGCGAACTGGCGGGTGTGAGCCTCCACGCGACAGGTGCACCACCGACATCGAATCCTCCACCGACACCATCTGTTTGCGTCCGCCGCGGATGTCCTTGTCGGTCCGCCCCAGGGTGGGCAGGATGATCCCGGTCGCTCCGTGCGCGAGATGACTGCGATTGAGTTTGGTGGAGACCTGCACCGTCAGCGCGCAACTGCGCAGTGCGGCGGCGGTCACCTCGGTGTCGGGGGTGGCAGACAGGAAGTTACCGCCCATGGCCATGAACACCGACGCCTTGCCGTCGCGCATGGCGCGGATCGCGTCGACCGCGTCGTAACCGTGCTGGCGGGGACAGCGAATCCCGAACTCGGTATCGAGGGCCTGCAGGAACGACTCGGGGGCTTTCTCCCATATGCCATGGTGCGATCACCTTGAACGTTGGAGTGTCCCCGCACCGGGCACACCCCCGCCCCACGCGTGCCGATCATCCCGCGCATCAGCAGCAGCGCTACCGCGTCTTCGATGGTGGCCACGGCGTGGGGATGCTGGGTCAACCCCATCGCCCAGCAGATGATCGTCGCTCTCGAGGCGACCAACGCTGCTGCAGTGTCCTCGAGCTGAGATCGGCTCAGACCCGTCGCAGTCGACACGGTGTCCAGATCCACGGCGCGGATATGGGTGGCCCACTGCTCGAAACCGGCACAATGCCGGTCGAGGAAGTCGCGGTCGAGGACCGTGCCGGGAGCACGGTCCTCGGCGGCGAGCAGCAGTTTCGCCAGACCTTGGAACAGGGCCTGGTCACCGCCGAGGCGGATCTGCAAGAACTCGTCGGCGATCGCCACTCCCTCGCCGAGCACGCCACGCGCCTTCTGAGGATCTTTGAAACGCAACAACCCGGCTTCGGGCAGCGGGTTGATCGCGATGACTTTCGCGCCGCGGGCCTTGGCTTTCTCGAGTACCGACAGCATGCGGGGATGGTTGGTCCCGGGGTTCTGGCCTGCGATGAGGATCAGGTCGGCGTGTTCGAGGTCGGTCACCGACACCGAACCCTTGCCGATGCCGATGGTCTCCGACAGGGCCGTACCGGAAGACTCGTGGCACATGTTCGAGCAGTCCGGCATGTTGTTGGTGCCGAACGACCGAATCATCAACTGGTACAAGAACGCGGCCTCGTTGGAGGTCCGCCCCGAGGTGTAGAAGATCGCCTCATTCGGGTCCGGCAGCGCCCGCAGATGCTCGGCGATCACCGCGTAGGCATCGTCCCAGTCGATCGGCTCGTAGTGGAGGCTGCCAGGCCGGATGATCATCGGGTGCGTCAGCCGGCCCTGGCGACCGAGCCAGTAGTCGGTGCGTGCGAGCAGTTCCGGTACAGAATGGCGGGCGAAGAAACCGGGGTCGACGGTGCGAGTGGTGGCTTCCTCGGCGACAGCTTGGCGCCGTTCTCGCAGAATTCGGCACGTTTCCGGTGACCTGGTGTTTCCGGCCACGCGCAGCCCGGGCAGTCGAAGCCATGCTGTTGGTTCAGCTTCGTCAAGGTACGGGCGGTGCGCACCGGACCCATCTGCTCGAATCCGTGCCGCAGCGAGACCAACACCGCCGGTACCCCGGCGGCATAGGATTTGCGCTCGCTGACTTCGATGTCGTTCTCGTCGTGAACGAGCGGATCGCTGATATCGGTCATACGCTGTGTCGTACCCATCGATCGGTCGGCGAGCACACCCCACCGAGAGAAAGTCGGTTTCGACGCCGAGAAGACGAGACCCCCTGTCGCGGCAGTTGATAACCGTGCCCTCTCGGAGGTTCCGTTGGTTGTTTCCTGACTGCATCCGAACCTATCGAGCGTGGCGGCGTCTCCACGATTCGGAGGTGATGTACAGAATCCGGATTACTGATCATCCAGTAATATATGCTGGCGGCGCGCAGCCGAAAGCTGCGCGACGCCAGCATGTATCGGAGCGGCAGAGGTGGTTCGCCGAACCACGGTGGTACCGGTGAGTTGCCGAATGCGCACCTTTGCCGGCGGGGTCTGCTCAGCTGCTCTTTTCCATGGTCCGGCCTCCATGTCCCCACCGCTCACGCGGTACACCATGCAGCACGACCGTTGTTTCCGATCCGATCTCTTCTCCCAGGATCGAGGACACCGCTTCGGTCAGCGCTGCCACCATCTCGCCGGAGAACTTCGTCTCGGAGAACCTTTCTTCGAAGAAGCTTGCTTCGATGTACGGCATTTCCTTCTCGCTTTCTCGTCAATTCAATTCGTGCAACTACTATCGGCCGAGGCCGGAGTCGTTGATGTTCGGCCCCGGTTTTCAGATTTCCGGTACCGATATCTGCTTCCCGACGGAGACGACTCTCAGAGCGAGAGCAACGCGGCCGATTCCTCCAGATAGCTGGTGACGTCACGGCCCGATCGGACGACCGCTTTGATTCCCTGTCGCAGGCGAGTTATGTCCGAAAGGATGGTCCCATCGACCACCAGCGCATCTCCGATCGAGCCGGGTCGCAGCGAGCCGATGTCCGGGCGGTCGAGAAGTTCCGAAGCCACGACGGTGGCTGACGCCAACGCTTCATTCACCGACATCCCGTGTTCGACATACAGTTCGAGTTCTCGGTAATGGGCACCGAACGGGCACAGGGACCCGGATGAGTCCGTTCCCATCGCGATCTTGACTCCAGCCGAACGGGCGATATCGAACGATTCCAGAGCGATCGTGCGCCTCGCGCAGGCTTTCGACTCCGGCTTCGGTCAGGCCTCGGGCCGTCCCTTCGCGTTGGCACCAGTCGTTGAACGCGAGGGTCGGGACCAAGAATATTCCCTTTTGCGCCATTTCCGAAGCGCATTCTTCGTCGAGGAACGAGCCGTGCTCGATGCTGTCCACGCCGGCTTCGATACTGCGTCGAATCCCTTCCAACGACAGGGCATGCGCGGCGACGCGCAGATCCATGTCGTGCGCCTCTTCGACGATCGCCGTGAGTTCCTCGACACTGTAATTGGGCCAGTGCGGTTTCTCTCCTTTCGACATACCACCGCTGGCCATGACCTTGATGAAGTCCGCACCGCTTCGGGCCTGCAACCGGACCATTTGCCGGCAGGCATCGACACCGTCTGCGGTATCCCATTCGCGGCGTGGCGTGTAAGGAGGGTAGAACAGGTCACCGTGGCCGTTCGTCATGGTTATCCACCACGGCGCGACCAGAAGGTTCGGAGCGACGATCAGGTCGTCGGCGACCATGTCACGCAGTTCGACTTCGCCCACTCCCCGATGCCCCATGCATCGGAGCGTGGTGAACCCTGATCGTAGGGCACGGAGCGAGTTGCGATAGCCATGAAGCAGCTTTTCCGGACCGCTTTTTTGACCCCGGAACACATCGCTGGGAAGGATCCGCTCGTGATCCGAGTTCGTTGTCAGGTGCACATGACAATCCACCAGACCCGGCAGAACGACACATCCCGATGCATCGAGCCGCGCGACGCCGGGCCGGACCACCTCTGCCTTGTATTCGCCCGCATAGCTGACCCTGCCGTCTTCGATGTAGAGCAGTCCCTCCGAATAGGATTCGTCCGGGCTACCCACACCAAGCCGTGTTCTATGGCAATCTCAGTCACATGATCCTCTTACGGTCGGCTTCGGTCGTCTGACCCGGCCGTGGTCTCTGCACCGCTCCGGGCACGGGTCTACTCGGGAGGTGCGTCCAGGACAACAGTCTTGTTCTCCAGGTACGCCTGCAGTCCTGCTACCCCGCCTTCGCGTCCGATACCGGATCTCTTGAATCCTCCGAACCCGATACCGAAGTCCACACGATTGCCGTTCTGCCCCACGGTGCCGGAGTGAAGCCTACGGGCAATGTCGAAAACCTTCTTCGAGTCATGGGTGAACACTGCAGCATTCAGACCGAACTCCGTTGCGTTCGCAATCCGAACGGCGTCCGTGAGATCCCGGGCCGGGGTCACGGCCAGCACCGGACCGAATATCTCTTCCTGAGCGATCCGCGACGTCTCCGACACATTTCCGAAGACGGTGGGCTCGACGAACCAGCCGCGATCGAGGTGGGACGGGCGTCCGCCGCCGTAAGCCAGTGTCGCCCCTTCCCTGATCCCGATCTGGATATAGTTCTCGACACGGTCCCGCTGCCGATCGCTGGCCAAAGGTCCCAGCGTGACCTGAGGATCGTACGGGTCGCCGATTACCACCCGGTCGAATTCGTCTGCCAACGCCTTGACCATCTCATCGTGACGTTCCTCCGAAACGATGATCCTGGTGAGCGATGCGCAGATCTGACCCGAGAGGAAGCACTCCGCAGAAGCGATGGTGTGTGCCGCCTCGGCAATGTCGAAGTCGTCCAGGACAATGGCAGGAGACTTGCCGCCGAGCTCCAGCGAAGACCGTGCAATTCGACCACCGAGGATGCTCCCGATTCGTTTGCCGACTTCCGTTGATCCGGTGAACGAGATCTTGTCGACCCGAGGGTCGGAGACCAACCGCTCGGAGGCAGCACGATCAGCGGTCACCACGTTCAGGACACCCGCCGGAATGCCGAGCTGATCAGCAATTTCCGCCATGATGTATCCAGCCCCCGGAGCTTCCGGGGACGACTTGATGACGACGGTGCATCCCGCCAGCAGTGCCGGCGCCACCTTGAACGCGATCAGTCCCATCGGCGCGTTCCATGGAATGATCGCTCCCACGACGCTACAGGCTCTTTCACGATCATGCCGAAGCGTGCGCCGTTGGTGGGTGTGACTTCTTCCTGGAACGGGAAGCTCTTCGCCAGACCTGCGTAGTACCGGTACGCGTCGATTACCTCGCGCATGACACCGGGGACCGACGATGCCAGAATCCCGGTCTCTCGCGGCCAGATCTCCACGATGTCATCGATCCGCGCTTCGACGGCATCAGCGATATCGAGCAGCACCTGAGCCCGCTCGGCGTGCGACAACCGCGGCCAGGGTCCCTCGTCGAATGCCTGCCGGGCCGCTGTAATCGCGCGATCGATATCGTCGACATCGGCGTCCGGCACCGAGTAGTAGACCAATTCGCTTGTCGAGTCGACTACATCGATCAGAGCAGACGAGTGCGGGGGAACCCACTTCCCGTCGATGTACAAGCAATCTGTATTGGCAAGTGGCACACTCGGCAACTTTGTCATCATGGATCCCTAGTTATCTGTTCAACAGTTGTTGTGGTCAGGCAGGCACCGCGGCGCTGTCCTGCGCACGCATCTGTTCGATGACGGGGTAGTAGTACTCCTCGGGGACCTCCGCCTCGCTCCGCTCGATCAGCTCGGAGAAATCCCACTTCTTCAGGAGCTTGCCGTTGCGGTACACCGGCTGAAGGAGGTTCTCCTCGGGAGAAACCGAGTCGCGTCGCACCGTGCGGTACTCACCATCCCGCTTGACGAGGGCGAGACGGCCGGCCTTGGACACCTTGAAGCTCGCCCCGGTCGGCTGCTTGGCCACATCGCGCCATTCACCGTTTACTCGCACAGCGTTGCACTTCTGCCCGAAGTTCAACGTGTCTCGGTTGAAGTGCTGGAGCAGACCGCCGCCCATACCGAAAATCGCGTTCTCTGCCGCCATGCCCCGGCGTTCGAGTTCCATGTAGATCTCCGACAGGGTATCGAGCGTGATGCCGTCGCCCTGGACGACCCGCAGATACCGGGGCAGAACCTTGAATCCCTTGGAGTTGACCTCATAGCCGAAGGCATCCATGAGCCACTCAGCGGTATCCGCGGTCACCTGCACAGGGTCGCCCGAGTCCGGACGAGCACAGACCACGCCCGGGAAGTTCTCGATCTCGGCCTTCAGTTCTTTGCCGAGGATGTTCTTCACAGCGTTCTCATGGTCGTACGAGTCGGTCAGCAACAGCACCACACCGGCATCGCGGTAGGTGTTCATCATGTTGCGAAGAGCGTCGACTTCCTGATCCCGACCCCATGCCGTGAAACCTGCATGCTCGCTGTTCGGGCCCGAGTTCGCCGGACACACCGCGTTGTAGTATTTCATCGCAGCCAGGATGCCCGGCACCGTGTCACTCTGGTTGAAGTTGACCAGGTGTGCCAGACCACCCAATGCAGCAGATTCCTGGGAGCTCACGCCGCGAGCGCCGTAATCGTGCAGCTGGAAGCGCAGCAGATCCGGATTGTCCGAGGTGCGAGCGAACGCTTCCTTGATGATCTGCTTGCACATCCAACTGACCGTTCCGATCGTGGTCGGGTACCACACCGCTCGCAGCAACGCGGTCTCGAAGAAGCTGGTCACCCAGTGGTACTTCGGATCGGTGTTGATAACCTGCACAAGGACATTGCGGTGGGCAGCACAGTCCCCTCGGGGACTGCCTCGATCTCTACAGGAAGGAATCCGCCGTGGTCGTTGAGGATGCCCATCCAGTTCTCCCTGCAGAAGGGCATCCCCTGCGCCCTGGTCACCGCTTCGGCCTCATCGATGTCGGCGAGGGTGATCGGCCGGAGCAAGCGCTCCTGGATGTAGGCCTGCAGTCCGACGAACATCGTCGCCGGGAAGATGCCACCACGCGATTCGACGTAGCTGGAGACGTACTCGGTTCCCTGAGGATAGAGAGTGTGGTGGCAATGCTTGTAGGTATCGGTGTTGAGGATCAGATTGTCGAATCCCGAGATAGTGGGCATGGACGTTTCCCTTCGTTCGTGTGATGC
The DNA here is from genome assembly GCA_001017865.1 of Rhodococcus sp. IITR03. The sequence goes on along the minus strand of LATQ01000185.1, from coordinate 7,832 downwards.
GAAGACAGTTGTTGAAACGTTTCTACTGCTGCACGAAAACTGGGCCAGAAAGCCTGGGGACATACCGCGAGTCGCAGCATTTGAATTCGTGCGGCCGTGTCGGCGGTTGCTAGAGATCATGGTCGAGCCCACACCTCAGGTCAAGCGTTGACGCGTAAAATCTTCCGGCAATATTCGCGCAACACAGTCGATACCTCCGGCAGCACCCAGGTCTGTCTACAGACCGCCACAACCGGGATGCAGCCCGTCACCGAACGATCGATAGTGCTCTGCGCCCTCGGAGCTGTGTTGCGAACAGAAAGTGTGTTGTAGGAACACTTCCCGGAGCAGGGATGACAGAACCGTCTGCACAATCACGCAGCAACCGACACCCGCCGGCACGTCTCCCCTGTGCACCACCACCCGACCGCGGCCGACCACGCCTCTACCGACTGCCGGACGAATCCTGCCGAGCACCCGGGTTGAATCGCTTCTACATCTGCGTCGCTCATTGCCTTCGTGATTCGCGGATCTTGGAGGTTGATCCAAACACCGGAACACCCGGCCTTACGTCTCTCACCAGCGTGAACAACGTTTATCGAGTTTCTCGAAAGAAAACGAGTTCGGCACTATGCACAGGGCGCCGGACCGTTGTATGCTCCGGATGTACGCGATAGAACCGTTTCTACATCGCCCCACAGTCCGAGTTCGGCAGGGACCCACGCACCGGGTCTGGCCCGGAACTGCACGAGCAGCGTCCGCTCTGCAGCCGGAACTCGGCACGCCTCCAGCAATACAGGAACTGCCCAACCTCGTAGAAAGACAGCTTCCATGAAGATCTGGGTCACCACTCCATTCTTCTACCGCGACATGAGCCGTCCGTGGTCCGAACTCCTCAACGACATGCTCAGCATCGTCGATGCCGCAGAGGACCTCGGCTTCGAGGGCGTCACAGTCAACGAAAATCACTTTCAGAACTACGTCAGCAATCCTTCATCGCTGATGTTCAGCGCTTTGGCCGCAGCGCGCACCGAGCGCTTGCGAATCATGCCCGGCATCGTGTCCTTCCGTACTACAACCCGTTGCTCATCGCGTCGGAGATGAGTTTCCTCGACCAGATGGCACCGGGGCGCATCGGCATCGGCGTGGCGCGGGGTGGCAGTCGCTACCCGCTCGACCGACTCGGCATCAACCCCAAAGAAGCACGCGACATCTACGAAGAATCCCTCGAGATCATCAAGCGGGTGTGGGTCGAGGACGATGTGTCGTTCGACGGCAAGTACTTTTCGTTCCCGCCGACGACTCTTGTGCCCAAGCCGGCATCCAAGCCGCACCCGGAGGTATGGGCGGCCTCGCAGAGCATCGACGGCGTACGCCGCGTGGCACGACAGGGAAACAACCTGATCACTGCTCCGAACTACGGCAACTTCGAGCCCTACGGCGATCTCGAAGCGTTGCTCGCCGCGTACAACGACGAGATCGAGACGAGCGGGATGCCTCGAAAGCAGGTGATGGCCCTTCGCCACACCTGGCTCGGCAACACCGAAGAAGAGGCGACCGAGTACTTCGACGACGTGCTCAGTGAGTACAACTACTATCTCACCCTGGTGCATGCCTCCAGCTCCGGCCAACAGTCCCAAGAGGAGCGTCTGGCAGCACGCGCCGAGGGAAAGAAGGACGACTCGGTGGTCCAGGGCGGAGCGATGAGGCCCGCCCAGGAGTCGTTCTCCAAGGAAGGGCTCCTCGAAAAGTACGCCGATCCCATCCTCACCACCCCCGACAAGATGATCGAACGATTCAAGTCCTACGAGGCATTGGGCGTCGATCACATGGCGTGCCTGATCGCCGTGGGACAGCCGATCGAGGCGATCATCAAGAACATGCAGTTCATGGCCAAGGAAGTGCTCCCGGAGTTCTCCTGAGACCCGGCCCGACGACTTCCACAGAAAGCAACACATGCCCACCCGACTGCACATATTCGATATGGACGGCACGCTGCTCAACGGAGCAGCCGCCCTGGAACTGTCGACATTCTTCGGCCGCCGCGACGTTGGACTCGAAATCGAACAGCTCTGGCACGCTGGACAAATCACCGACTTCGACTTCTGGTCAACCCTGCTCGAGGTCTGTGCGCACGCGACGGAGGACGACCTCGACGCCGCGTTCGAACAAGCGGCCTGGCTCGATGGCATCACCGATACCTTCGACGATATCCGCAGGCGCGGTGAGATTGCCATCGTGATCTCGCAATCGCCGGCGTTCTTCGTTCAGAGACTTAGAAACTGGGGCGCTCACGAGGCCTACGGATCCGATGTGGTGATCGGACAGACGCTCTCCGAAGAGGCAACACTGTCACCGCAAGCCAAGGTCCACATCACGCGAGATGCACTGGAGCGCTACCACATCGAACCAGCCGACTGCGTCGCCTACGGTGACTCGTCCTCCGATGTGGATCTGTTCGGATGGCTACCGAACACCGTCGCTGTCAACGCCAGCCCGTTGGTGTCCGAGCTTGCCGCAGTCCAGTACCAAGGTAACGACCTTCGCCAGGCGTACGCATTGGGACGGAAGTTACTCAGCGCGAGCACCCCGTCCTGAACACGCGCCGGGCCACCGACGAACACTTCGCTACCGACACCCACCTCCCATTCCCAGGCACCACAGGAGACCTTATGGAACCGCTCAAGATCCTCTTCACCGGCGAATCCTGGATCAAGCACGTTATTCACATGAAAGGCTTCGATCAGTTCCACACCACTGAGTACGAGGAAGGCGCAAGCGTATTCCTCGAAAATCTCACCCGCGAAGGGCACGACGTCAACTACGTGCGCGGCCACGAGATTTCTTCACGTTTCCCCAAGACGGCACAGGAAATCGACGAGTACGACGTAGTTGTCATCTCCGATATCGGATCGAATTCCTTCCAGCTCCCCGACGAGACGTTCCTACGTTCGGAAGCATCGCCCAACCGTCTGGGAGTAGTCGCTGAATACGTCCGCCGGGGCGGCGGATTGGTCAAGGTCGGTGGCTATATGTCGTTCACCGGAATCGACGGCAAGGCCCGCTTCGGCATGACCCCCCTCGCCGACGTGTTGCCTGTGACCATGCTCCCCTACGATGACCGCATCGAGGTCCCGGAGGGCTGCAAGGTCGAGGTATGCCGACCGGAACATCCCGTCCTGGGTGACACCTCCAGCGACTGGCCTCCCCTGCTCGGCTACAACCGAGTGGTGGCCCGCGACGACGCCGAGGTCGTCGCCCGCACCGGAGACGACCCCATCCTGGTCACAGGACATCATGGCGACGGCCGAGTGGTCGCGTTCACCTCGGATCTCGCTCCCCACTGGGCCCCGCCGGAGTTCGTCGAGTGGTCGAACTACGCGCTGCTGTGGTCTTCGATACTGTCGTGGGCTAGTGGACGATCCTAATTCCGCAGAGAGGGATTGCTGTGGCGTCATCTGAGCACAGACGCACGCGCAAGCGCACGACCATCAAGGACGTCGCGGAACACGCTGGAGTCTCCATGAGCACGGTGAGCTACGTACTCAACGACTCCGGCCCGGTTGCGCCCGACCGCCGTACCCGTGTGCTCGACGCCGTGCGAGTTCTGGAATACTCGCCGAACGAGTCTGCGCGTAACCTCAAACGCCGCAGCGCTTCCCGTATTGGCATGGTCGTACCCGACCTGACCAATCAGTTCTTCGCCATGATCACCGAAGGGGTCCATCAAGCCGCATCGGCACGTGATGTCCTGGTGGTCCTGGTGGTCCCGGGCAGCTCGGAACAATCCGAGGAAGCCCAGACCAGATTGCTGCGCAGCCAACGCGTGGACGGAGTCATCTACCTGACCAGCACCGGGTCCATGCCCGAAGCTTGCTACGAACTGGCTCGCTCTGGTCCGGTGGTGCTCGTCGACGAGCAGATCCCGGGCATCGACCTGCCGCCGTGGTCTGCGACTCCCGCAGGGGAGCTCGCCAGGTCGCGCAACACGTCCTCGACAAGGGCCACCGGGACGTTGCGGTCATCGGCGGTCCGGAGGGTCTGTGGACGGCTCAACAACGACTGGCCGGCTACCGCGAGGCACTTGCCGGGGCAGGCATCGACCCGGACACGGTCCCGGTGTACTACGGCGACTACCAGCAATCGTCCGGCCGGGACCTGGCCCAACGCGCGTTGGCGGCGCAGACTCGGCCACTGCCCTGATCTGCGCCAACGACCTCATGGCTGTGGGCGCGATGGAGTATTGCCGCGCACAAGGGCTCCGTATGCCCGAGGACGTCAGCATCGTGGGCTTCGACGACCTTCCTCTGTCGTCGCTTCTCACGCCGCGGCTCACCACCGTGCGCCAGCCGGCGCGAGACATGGGCTACCGCGCAGCGACAGTCCTTTTCGATTTGATTGAGAACCGCACACCGGAACCCATGGATCCGTTACCGACGACACTCCAGGATCGGTCATCGGTGTGCACTATCAGCGGGAGCGTCAATGAGTAACGGGGTTCTAGTGGTCGGCGCCCTCAACGTCGATCTGGTCGTGGCCGTCGATCGGTTACCCGGTCCGGGTGAGACCGTCGTCGGTCCACACCTGGACAAGTTCGGCGGCGGCAAGGGCGCGAACGCGGCTATCGCAGCCGCCCGCATGAACGTGCCGGTGCGCTATTGCGGAGCGATCGGCGATGATGAACTCGGACGCGAGGCATTGGTCGAGCTCCGCGCCTCCGGTGTCGACGTCACCGACGTCGCCGTCCTCGACGACACCGCCACCGGCACTGCCTGATCGTGGTCGACGCGGTGGGGGAAAACCAGATCGCCGTTGCCGCCGGGGCCAACGCTGCCCTTACGCCGGCACTCGTTCGCCGGGCCGTCGAGCGTGCATCGGGGTGGGCCGGATGTGTACTCGTCAGCACCGAAATCCTCCCGGCAGCGGTCGAAGCTGCCGTGTCGACAGCCTCCGACATGGGACTGCGCTGTGTGCTGAATCCGGCCCCTGTGCGCAACGAGTTCATCGCCAGCGCCCACGCAGCGTCGGTTCTGACACCCAATAGTTCAGAGCTTCGTGACCTGTGCGCTGCACTGTCCATCCCGTTCACCGACGTCGGTGACGCCTCGGCGAACGTCGCTCGGGCCACGGAGCGTGCCTCGTCGTGACCAGAGGGGACAAGGGGGCGATCGTGGCCTATCCCGACGGAACCATCGAACCCGTCCCGGCCCTGCAGGTATCGGACGTGCGTGACACAACCGGTGCGGGCGACACGTTCAACGGTGTGCTCGCAGCGTCGCTTTCCTCCGGGATGCCGCTCGGAGCCGCAAGTGCGCTTGCAGTAACGGCAGCGTCACTGTCGGTCAGACATGTCGGTGCCCGCACAGGGATGCCGATCGCCGACGAGGTCAACGCCGCACACGTATAACCGATCACCGTGTGATCATGCTGGGCGCCGTATCCGCCCACCCTCCATAGAAACGTTTCTATCGCCGATACGGGAATCTCCACCTTCGAACCCACCGCTACATCCCCACGATGCTCTCGTCCTTTCGCGCCACACTCCCCGCACATGCCCGATTCCCCGGCATCTACCTGGAAGGCCACCAATGACGACCTCCATTCCGTTCGGATCCCAGAAACAATTGATGTTGTTCTCGGGCCGCGCCAATCCGGCGCTCGCCTCGTCGATCGCCTCCAACCTGCAGGTCGATCTGGGTCGGGTCGCTCTGAAGACATTCTCCAACGGAGAGGTGTACTGCAGATTCGACGAATCCATTCGAGGCGCAGACGTCTTCCTGATCCAACCGATGTGCGCAAACCCCATCGAAGGCCTCAGCGCCAACGACGCACTGGTCGAACTGCTCGTGATGATCGATGCAGCCATCGGCGCCAGTGCACGCCGAGTAGTCGCGGTCACCCCCTGGTTCGGCTACTCCCGTCAGGACAAGAAATCCTCACCCCGCGAACCCATCTCGGCTCGTATGGTGGCACGAATCCTCGAGCAGCCGGTGTCGACCGGGTACTCACGATGGACCTACACGCGGGACAGCTTCAGGCTTCTTCAGCGTTCCGGTCGACCACATGACCGCGCTGATGGCACTCGCGGACCACTTCGCCGCGCTGGACGACGACCTGGTGGTCGTCGCGCCGGACGCCGGTCGCGTAAAGCTCAATAAGCAATTCGCCACTCGCATCGGTGCCGGCCTGGCCATCCTGGACAAGGAACGTCCTCAGCAGCAGGTCGCGGAGATCACCACCGTCATTGGAGATGTACGAGGTAAAACCGCGATCATCGTCGACGACATGATCGACACCGCGGGAACCCTACGCGCAGCAGGCGAGGCGGTCGTCCGCGCCGGATGCTCGCGAGTCTTCGCCGCCGCTACCCACGCAGTGTTCAGCGGCTCTGCGCACGAGAACCTCGCCAACTCTCCGTTCGAGCGCATCGTCGTGACAGACACCATCCCCCTCGGGCCCGGAGCCCCGTCGACCGTCGACGTCGTATCGTGCGCACCGATGCTCGCCGACTCGATCCGGTGCATCTTCACCGACGACTCCGTCAGCGAGGTATTCGGGGGGAAGAACCATGTGTTCTGACAAAGCCCTACACGCCGAAGGCCAGATCATGACGGCCATAAACCTCAGAGGTGTCCACGACGACATCGGTACGGTCGACACAGCGGCGTTGCGCGCAACGTTCGGCCGCTTCCCGAGCGGGGTCACCGCGCTGTGCGCGACCGACGTGACCGGTGAGCCGATCGGTATGGCCGTCAGTGCGTTCGTCAACGTGTCATTGGAGCCTCCGTTGGTGGGCGTGTTCGTTCAGACGTCCTCGACCACCTGGCCCAAGCTACGAGAACGACCACGGATCGGACTGTCGGTCCTGGGAGCAGGACAGCAGACACCGTGCCGGCAACTCGCCGCCCGCCAGGTCGACCGGTTCGCCAACGTGAGCTGGGAGAGCGGGCCCGACGGATCAGTCTTCCTGCACGGTGCAGCAGCCTGGTTCGACTGCGAAATCGAATCGGAAACCACGACGGGCGATCATCGATTCGTGCTTCTCCGCATCATCGGACACGACTTCGAAGCCGAGCAGGACCCACTCGTATTTTACGCCAGCAAGTTTCACGAATTGCCCAACGGCATTCCGGATAACTGACAGAAAGGACAGCTGTGATCTACGAGATCAGGGAGTACGTCGCGGTACCGGGCAAACTGTCGGCGATAATCGACCTCTTCACCAACCACACGGCCCGCATGTTCAAGCGATACGACATGGAGCTGATCAGCGCCGGCCACACACTGATCGGAGAACACTCCTTCGGCGAATTGGTGTACACCGTTCGATTCGCAAACCTGGCCGAGCTCGAAAACAAGTGGTCCCAGATGCTCGCGGATCCTGAATGGCAGCAAGCGTTCGCTGCTGCCGAATCAGACGGACCACTGATTCGGACAATGCGCCGTCGGGTCATCGACGGATCATCGATCGAAGAAGCGCATGATAGTCCAGATCAATGGGTGTCACGACATTCAACTCATCCCTACCGAGGACGATGACGTCCGGGTAGTAACACACGAGATCTTGCTCCCCTATCTACCGGGCATCGTGAAACTGACCGGATTGGGACGCGTCAACGGCCGCTCCGTGGAGCTCGACGAGAACTGGTCCGGATGGCCTTCTCATTGCTGTTCCTTGCCCAAAACCGCGACCATCGTCACTCGTTCCCTCTGAGCGGAAGTCGATGATCCGGCTCTTCGCAGAGCTTCACTTTTCACGAGTCAGGCTCGCACCCGCTATTGCCACGGTTGGCACCATCCGAAAGGACTCTCAATGATCCTGTCAAGCCGCCACCGCGGTAACCGGCACATTC
>LATQ01000122.1 GCA_001017865.1 Rhodococcus sp. IITR03 | reverse complement strand
GGAGAACACCCGCGCAGCCGTCCCGCACGGACGGGTGACTCGCCGACGATCGCACCGGTGATCTCGCCCCTCCCCTCACGACACCCTCCCCGCCTGATCAGCGCACCCGCACCGAGACTGCGGTCCCCACTCCCGGTTCGGACTCGACGTCCACGACACCGGCGATCCGGTCGGCACGGGATTGCATGCCCCGCAACCCGAATCCGTCGCCCGCGTTCACTGTCGGGTCGAACCCGCACCCGTCGTCCCGGATGTCCACACTCACCTCGTCGTCCATGTACGACACCGTGACACCCGCGCGGCACGCCGAGGAATGCTTCGCGACGTTCGCGAGCGCCTCCTGGGTGATCCGGAACAACGTCACCCCGATGTCGTCGTGCAGCGGTTCCGAGGAACCCGTGACCGTGAGATCGGCTCGGATTCCGTGTTCGGTGGACCATTTCGCCACCTCGTGGGCGAGCGCGTCGTCGAGCGTGCGGTGTTCGAGTACCTCGGGAGCGAGATTGCGCACCGAACGACGGGCGTCGCCGAGGCTGCGTCGGGCGAGGTCCGTCGCCCTCTCGACGTGGCGCCGCGCCGCCTCCGGTCGGTGGTGTCCTGCGCGGCCTGCAGCTGCGTGACGATCCCGGCCAGGCCTTGGGCGAGGGTGTCGTGGATCTCCGCGGCGAGTCGGCGACGCTCGTCGTCGATCCCCGCTTCCCGGGCGTGGACCAGCAGCTGCGCGTGCAGAGCCTCGTTCTCGGACAGCGCGTTCTCGAGCTGCACGTTGGTGCGTTCGAGTTCGGCGATCGCAGCCAGCCGTTCGAGACTGCGTTGCTCGTCTCGTTCGGCGAGCCTCATCATCAGCATGGAGATCGACGCGTTGAGCACGACGAGGAGCCCGAACGCGATCCACATGGTCGTGTCCTCCGGCGGCAGACCGCCCGCCTGCGAACCCGCCACCGTCACTGCGGTGACGAGCAGCCCGAACCGGATCCAACGGTCCGGCAGCATCGCGTGGGCATCGAAGTAACCGGAGGCCGCGTAGATCGCAAAGAACGGGTTGAGCCAGCTCAGGACGAACGCCAGGGCGGACCGGAGGAGGTAGTAGACCGCGTCGCCCTCGGGCATCGACCGACGGCGACGGCCCCGCCACAGTTCCAGACCCACCGCCACCGCGGTGAGCACCGCTGCCGTGTACCGCTCGGCGGGACTCATCAACAACGTCGCGGTGCCGACGGACAGGACGGTGCCGGTGGCGAGCATCCCCACCGGCGCCCATCTGTAGGTCCGTTGCCACGGATCGTCGGTGGTCGTCGAATCCGTCATGGCTTCCAGGATGACGGTCGACGCGGTCACTGCCAACGGAACCACCGGATCGCCACGCCGGTCAGGACGACAGTCCAGCACACCACGACCGCGATCCCACCGAGATTCGGCCAGTCGCCCGCGGCGGTCTCGTCGAGCAGTTGCGCTGCGGCACCGAAGGGTGTCAACTCCACGATCCTCCGCAGCAACTCGGGCATCGCCTGCACCGGAAGCCACACGCCCGCACTGAACATCAGCGGGAAGAACACGATCGTGCCCAGCGTCTGGGCGATCCGCACCGACGGTGCCACCGCAGCCAGTGTCGCTCCCGCGCTCAGTGCCGCAGCGAGAGTGACGAGTACCGCGAATGCGTATCCCCAGGGCTGGGCGGGGAAGGCGACTCCGAAGGCCGCCCGACCGACGATCAGCGCGAGGACCACCGACGCCAGGACTGCGATCGCGTGCACCACGATCTGCGCGGTCAGCAGGTGCGACGGATTCGCCGGGGTCACGGCGAGCCTGCGGAGGATGCCCCGTTCGCGATACGACGACAACACCGCGGGCATCGTCTGGACACCGGCCACGATCATCGCCACAAGGATCGCCACGGGGACGTACAGATCGATCACCCGCAGACCACCGAGCTCCGGATCCGGTTCCGGAAACCGGGAATCATGCCGAGGATCACGAGCAACAGCGTGGGGAAGACGAGGATCCAGAAGAGCGCCCCGGGTTCCCGTGTGAACAATCGTGCCTCGGTACGCAGAACGGCGGTCGAGGCGGACAGCGCCGGGGCGCTGGTCGTCGATGTCTCGACGAGCCGCGTGCGGACGGTCGGGTCGGTCATGACGTGCTCCTGCTGTCGGTGAGATCGAGGTAGGCATCGTCGAGGGTCGCTTCGGCGATGCGGAGGCGTTCGGCCGTGACGCCGAGGCGTCCCAACAGGGCGAGTACCGCGTGGATCGACTCCTCGCTGCCTTCGACGGCCACCCGTTCCCGGGTGGTGTGCACGGAGACGACGCCGGGCAGGGCCTCGAGGAGTGCCTGGTCGAGCGGACCGGACGGGTGGAACGAGACGACGATCGCTGCGGACGATTGCCCGATCAGCTGGGCCGGGGTCCCCAGCGCACGGATGCGCCCGGAATCGAAGACCGCGACACGGTCGCAGAGGCGCTGCGCCTCTTCCATGAAATGGGTGACGAGCAGGACGGTGACGCCGGAATCGCGCACTTCCTCGATCAGTTCCCAGGTATCACGGCGTCCACGCGGGTCGAGTCCGGTGGTGAGCTCGTCGAGGACGACGACGCGCGGTGAACCGATGAGTGCCAGTGCGATGAACAGCCGCTGTTTCTGGCCCCCGGACAGTTTCGTGAACCGGGTGTCGAGCATGCGGCCCAGGCCGAGGCGTTCGGCAAGCGCATCACCGTCCGCGGGCCGGGCGTAGAAGGCCGCGTACAGCCGGAGCGCCTCGCGCACGGTCAGTTTCGGTTGCAGCTCGCTCTGCTGCAGCTGCGTGCCGAGCAGTTCGGTGACGGCCCGGTGGTCGCGGACCGGGTCGAGGCCGGCGACGCGGACGGTGCCTCGTCGGGTTTTCGAAGACCCGAGATGTGTTCGACGGAGGTCGTCTTCCCGGCCCCGTTCGGGCCGAGGATCCCGAATATCTCACCTTCGTGGACTTCGAAGCTCACGCCGTCCACGACGGCACGACCTCCGTAGGACTTGTGCAGATTGTTCACTTCGACGATCGGCATGCATCGAGCGTCGCGCGGAGTACCGGTCGCGCACATCCTCCGACCGTCGCTATCGGATGTCCCCCGATCGGATGATGGCGAGGGTCGTCCGGGTCGGGCATGATGTCGCCGTGCGTGTTTCCCGTCGAGGCCTACCCGCGCGGCGCGAGGCCGCTCGGGTGTTCGACACGGGAGAACACACATGGAATACAACGCGATGATCGAACTCGACGCCGACCTCGATCGCCTGACCGACGACGAGACGGTCGACCTCATCGAACCGATCGTCCCGCACCACGGGGCGGTGGGGCGCAGCGACAACGGTCGCGCCCAGCTCACGATCACCGTCGACGCCGTCGACGCGATCCACGCCCTGCGGTTCGTGCGCGACCTGATGCAGAACTCGTACCCGTCCTACCGCGTGAACGCAGTGGATGTATTGCCCACCAGCGCGTTCGACGCGATCTACGGATTCGGCGACTACTTCGCCTGATACGGGAGCCCGGTGAGGGTCCGCACTGCGCGGACCCTCACTTGCGGCGCCCGAACCTGCGCATACCGAGCAGGTAACGCGGGATCGACCGGAGCGGGACCCGCACCGGCCAGTCGTCGGGACGGAAGTACGCCTCGGTCCCGCCGTCGACCACCACGACGCTGCCCGTCATGAAGTCCGCTGCCGGCGACAGCATGAATTCGACCCACTGCGCGATCTCCTCGGGCTTCCCGAAGCCCCCGAGCGGGACGGGGAAGCTCTCCACCGCCTTCTTGAGCGGGCTCTCGAGTTGTGCGTCGAGCAGCGGGGTGGAGATCGCTCCGGGCGCGAGGATGTTGAGGCGGATGCCGGCACCCGCCCACTGGGGGGTGACCGCGGCGCGTCGCGCCCATCGGGTCACGGCGATCTTCGACGCCGCGTAGGTGAACGGCGGACCCGCCTGCGGGATGCGCGTGGTGCGCGCGACGCCCTTGTCCATGTCGCCGGCGAGGAAGGCCTTCACCGCCGAGTTCGGTACGCCGGGAGTCGTGGTCGTCGAATTGGACCCGAACACCACCACCTTGCTGTTCGCGGAGGCGGCCAGAGCCGCTCGCCAGCCGACGAGCAGATCGATCACGCCGCGCACGTTGACCTGCGCGATGATCTTCTCCTTGCCGGGGGTGGGGCCCAGGCCCGCGGCGAGCACGGCACCGTCGAGACGGCTGCCTGCCAGCTCGAGCGTGGCCCGGACGGCGTGGGAACGGCCCTCCGGGGTGGACAGGTCCGCCGTGACCTCGGTGTCCTTCAGGTCGATGCCGATCACCGTGTGCCCGGCGGTCCGCAACCGCTCCGCGCTCGCCCGGCCCATTCCCGACGCGGCACCCGTCACCGCATATACCGCCATGTGCCCCTCCATCGTTGGATTCGGGGCACGTTACAGCGAGGCGACCGCCTCGTGCAGCAGGGCGACGTACCGAGCGAGACCTGCCGCGTCGAGGACGTCCGGGGAGGTCGTCACCGACAGGGTCACGGTGTCGCCGATCCCGTGCACGCCGTGGGTGAGTGCCTGCACGGGCGACAGGCCGGGGAAGCCGGAGGTGAACCGCACCCGTCCACCGCCGAGTTCGAGGTCTGCCGGCCCGCGGTCGACGCTCGACACGACGGTGTTGCCCGTGACGGTGGGTGGGACGGCGGACAGGTCGAGGCGGTCGGTACCGAATCGCAGCAGCGGCGCCGGGACGTGGTCGTCGGTGCGGGCCCGGATCGCCATGGCGGGGTGCCGCGCACGGATCCGCTGCAACGCCAGGTCGGCGGCGATCGCCGCGGCACGTTCGTGCGGGTCGCGGATCGCGCAGTGCAGGTCGACGCCGACATTGCGGTAGCTGTTGCGGGCCGTGCCCGGCGCACCGCGACCGGCACCTCTGCGGACAGTTCGTCGACGCCGAGGAACTGCGACAGGGCGGCGCCGATCGCGGTGAGCGCGCCGACGGTGACCGTGCCGACGCGGCGCAGATCGACGGCGTCGAACACGAGTGTGCACACCGTTCGGCGCGGTCCGGGCGCGGTGTTCACGGCGACCAGCGGCCTCCCCGGTGTGGGCTGCGGAATCGACGGGTCGGCGAGCCGACGCTGCGCCTCCACCGCCCGTCGTCCGTCGGCGATCACCCGCGGGATCGAGAAGGACAGCCGCAGGACGGCACGCGCGAGCATCCCGACGGGCGACGGGGCACGCGGCGGTGTCGGT
>LATQ01000303.1 GCA_001017865.1 Rhodococcus sp. IITR03 | reverse complement strand
GGTCGTTTCCGGCTCGTCGACATGCCCCCGAAGCCAGCCCGGACCGAGGCGAGCCGGATGTTCCGCGGGAAGCAGCGCCAAGGTCGCCGCGGGTGGGCGGCCTGGTCGAGGGCATGGACGTGGCCGTGATCGCGCACGAGAACGCCGGCCCCGTCCGGAGCAAGGCGGTGTCGGGCGACGGTGATCTGTGAAGCGGTGACGATGTCGATCACCTCCTCGCCGAGTCGGCGAGTGACGGTGACCTGCGCTGCGGCCAGTTCCGGGGGCACCGAGTAGCGGTTGCCGCGGTAGGCCACCAACGCCTGCCGTGACACGGTGCGGGTCTCGGTGACGGTCACCGGATACGGAACCGATGGTGGCGGTGTCAGGGGTTCGGTCGCAGCGATCGCCGCCACCGTCGATTTCCCTTCGGGGGCGCTCCGGGATCGGGTGTCGGTGCGCAGACGGCAGAATTCGTTCAGCCTCGTCTGCGCCTGCTCGGCGGTGACCTCGTCCGGCAGTGTTCGCCACCATCTCTGCGCAGCAGTCAGATTCGCTATCTCGACGACGCCTTTGCGGTTCCCGGCCCGAGGCGGGCAGATCGCGACCGAGACGCCGTGGTGTTTGGCAGCGCCGGCGAACGAGGCGGTGACCTTCCCGCTGTCGGGGTGACACACCGTGGACATTCGATCGAACCGCCAGGTGTGGGTCAGTCCGCCGAGTTCGCGGACGATGCGGTCGAGACCGTCGATCAGATGCGGCTGGGTCGTCGCCGGGGCGAGCACCCCGCGCCACCGCCCGGAATGCGCCAGCGAGCCGACCAGCAGATATGCGGTCGTGCCCCAGCCCCACGAGGCGGGTGGGTTCGGCAACTCGAGCCAGTCCCACTGGGTTTCCGCACCCGGCGGATGGTCGATGACCGCGTTGGGGCGGTCGATCGCGCACGCGCAGGCCTGGCAGACGGGCCGGAGCTGTCGTTGCCGGATCTGGCGGGTCAGGGTCTGATACGAGGCGGTGTAGCCGAGGTTTTCGAGTTCGTCGCACAAGGTCCGCGCCCACAGATGCGGATCCTCGGTCAGGCGGGTTCTCCCATAGGCGACGAACGGCTCGAACGGGTCCTCACCAGTGGGTTTTCGGATTCCGGGGGTGGTGGTGCCGTTCAGATAGTTGCGGATCGTGCGCCGGTGTCTGCCGGTGTGCCGGGCGATCGCCGAGATCGTCCAGCCTCGTTTGTGCAGTGCGTGGATCTCCACGTCTTCCTCCCATGTCAACATGAGAAAGCGGGTCTCCTTCGGGGTGCTGGTGCGTGGTCAGAGACCACCAGCATCGAAGGAGACCCGCCCTCATCGGCGGAGCCACACGGGTGAGCACTTTCGGTGAGCCGGACTGAGCAGGATCAATGAGCGCCATCAGGATCGCGGGAAGGAGCTGTCCGCTCATGCCCAGTTCGCTCTCGACACCGGTACGAGGGTGTTCTTCGCCGACCCGCACTCACCCTGGCAGCGACCGACCAACGAGAACATGAATGGCTTGCTGCGCCAGTACTTCCCGAAGGACACCGATCTGTCCAGGTGGTCCGCGCAGGACCTCGAGGCCGTCGCCCTGGCGATCAACAACAGGCCTCGCAAGATCCTCGACTGGCGGACCCCGGCCGAAGTATTCGCCGAACAGCTACGCTCACTCCAGTAGCCCGGTGTTGCATCGACCGGTTGAACTCGCCCAGTACACGTCGAAGGATTTCGCGGCCCTCTGCGCACGTCTCGGCGTCACTCAGTCGATGGGCAAGGTCGGCACGAGCGCCGACAACAGTCTCGCCGAATCTCTCAATGCCGCCCTCAAACGAGAAGTCCTTCAGAACGCGAACGTCTGGCCCGACGAGGCGACATGCTGGCGCCAGGTGTTCCGTTGGGCCACCCGATACAACACCCGACGACGACATTCCTGGTGCGGACACCGGTCCCCGAACACCTACGAGACCCTCTACACCGCCTACGCTGCATCCGCCGCGTAATCCACACCTGTGTCCACGGACTGGGTCAAGGCCCCGCCGAGAAGGACCCCATCCCCGCCTGAGACTCATCACCCAAGGTGGAAACCAAGCAGTAGGCAGGTCAAGATGTCACCGGTTCCTACATCAGTCCCGGCACTGCCCGCTTGAATTCTGACGCCGGTGAGCGCACTCAGGATGGGGTCAAGGCTGTTGTCGCGATCAACTCGATGGGGGAAACCAATCTGCTTTGAACGGGGTCCCGGATGCAATTTGCGCCCGCGAGGTGAGGCCGAGCTTGGTGAGGATGTGCTGTAGATGTTTGTGAACGGTGCGGCGGTTGATTGCTAGGATCTCGGCGATCTCGTCGTCCGTCCGACCGGAAGCGGCAAGTTCCGCCACCCGCCGTTCCCGTCTGGTCAATGAACTATCGAGGCTGGCGTCCACCGAGATCTCGTTGAGTGCATAGGCTACAGATGCCTCGAACCCAAGCGCGGTGCCTTTGTTGCGAGCAGTCTCGAACGCACGAGGACCGAGGGTTCTGCGAGCACGTTGTTCGCAGGTATCGTGGTGGGGGAGCAGGCCCGGGAAGAGGACCGGGGAGCTTCCTATCTTCCGTCCCAGCGTTTCCGCAGCGCCCATCAGTACCGAAGCTCGCATGCTGTCATGCGCACATGCGGTCCAGGCAAGTGCTTCCATCGCTGGCGCGGCGACCATTGGGTCGTTTCGCAAGCGCGCCAAGCGAAGACATTGCTGGAGAAGCGGGACCGCAGTTTCGGCGTCGTCTTGCTGCCATCGAACTACCGCGGCCCCCCACAATGCGTACGATCGATACACAGACTCACCACGTGATTCGGTGAGCGTGAGGGCTTCCTCGTAGCAGCTCAGAGCTCGCTCGGTATCACCGCACAGTGCATGTGCCAACCGAGTTGTAGCAACGTCTCGACCTGTGGACGAAGGGCGCGGTTCGCATCGAAGGTCTCAAGCGCATCTTCCAGATGGATGCGTGCGGTGTTGAAGTTCCCACCGAATAGCGCGAGATTCCTTCTGCGTGAGCAATTTCTGCGATCACTATGGGTTCTGAATCAGGCCCGGTCAGGGCTCGTCCTTGCTCGATCAAGAGCCATCCGGTAGTCAGATCTCCTTGCAGCTCCGCAAGCACACTTTCGGCGCACAGGGCTGATACCCGTGCTGGGCTTCGTTGCGTGGAGTTTGACGCGAGGGCTCGATCGAGCCAGTAGCGTCCTTCGCTCAACAGGCCGCGGGAGAGCCAGAAGGCGAACAATGCGGTAGTGATGTGCAACGCCATGTCGTGGGCGTCTTGTGCAGCCTCGTCCATGGTGAAGCGCAGCGCTTCGCGGAGATTGGCTTGTTCACGTTCGAGGCGGTCGATCCACTCGAGTTGACGGTCACTGATCCATCCTGCTTCGGCATCGAATGCTAACTGTTTGTACCAGTTCCGATGCCGGCGACGTAGCTCGACGTAGCTACCGGCTTCCTCCAGCTTGGTCCGCCCATACTCTCGGACTGTTTCGAGGAGACGGAAACGAGCGATTGACCTCGTTTCCTCTCGGAGAAGTATCGATTTGTCCACCAGTGAGGACAGTAGGTCGAGCAGCTCGGTGGAGTTCAAGTTCGTGCTGCAGATTCCTTCGACAGCGTCGAGTTCGAACCCATCAGCGAATACCGAGAGCGTGCTCCAAAGATGCCGTTCGGTCGGGGTGCACAGTTGGTAACTCCATTCGATGCTCCATCGCAGTGTCTGCTGACGTTCGGGTGCGCCGCGGGTACCTCGGGTCAAGAGTGCGAAACGGTTGGTCAGGCGCTCCAATATCTGGGGCGGGGACATTACGCGCACACGAGCAGCCGCTAGTTCGATCGCTAATGGGAGCCCGTCGAGGCGCGAGCAGATCTCTCCTACCACGGCTTCGTTTTTGGTAGTGAGCCGGAATTCTGGGTGGACGGCGGCTGCTCGTTCTGTGAACAATGCGACAGAGTCGTAGTGAGACGGCTCGACCAACGATTGATCGGGATTCGGTACTGGGAGAGGCGTTACTTGTAGGAGCGCTTCGCCTCCGATCGTGAGGGCCTCACGGCTGGTTGCGAGAATTCGTAGAGTGGGGCTTCTGCGCAGCAAAGTCTCTGCCAGTTCCGCAACGGCAGCCAGCACGTGCTCGCAGTTGTCCAGTACCAACAGTAGGTTCCGGGAAGAGACGAAGTCCACGAGAACGGTCCGCAAGGGCCGACCCGGCTGTTCATGGACTCCTAGGGTGCGGGCCACCAACTCGACCAGGAGTGAACCATCGTGAAGCTCACCCAACTCGACCAGCCATACGCCATCTGGAACGGAGTCTTGAAGGTCGGCAGCGACCCGTAGGCCGAGCCGGGTCTTACCAACGCCACCCATGCCCGTCAACGTGAGCAATCGGAAGCGGGACAAGAGCTCCTTCGCTTCGTCCAGTTCGGCGCGGCGACCGACGAAACTGGTGAGATCGAATGGGAGATTCCCTGATCCTGGGTGTAGGGATGATCTGATAGTTGGTTGGTGGTTTTCCCGGGGGGAGGGGGTCGAAGGCGAATGACCAGGTACGGACAGCGGTCCATATCGGTCGTTGTGGGGGCCGGCGTGCAGCGCCATTTCGTCGACGGGAAATCCAAGTTTATTTTGTAGTTGCCGGACTGTTTTCCCGAGCGCGGTAGCAGACGGACGATCCTCGATACTGCGGGACATCGCTGCCTCGATCAGGGTACTCACGTCGTTGTCGATGCCGGATTCCCGCAGATTCGGAACTGGTTGGGTGGATATCCGTAGAAATTGGGCGATGACCTGTTCGCCCTTGAGGCGTTCGAACGCGGCATGTCCGGTCAATGCACAGAAGAGTGTGGCGCCGAGTCCGTACATGTCCGAGGCGGGGCTGGGTCGGTTCCCCGCCAGGATCTCTGGCGCGGTAAACGCTGGGGAGCCGGTCACGCGCCGGCGGCCGTTTGAAATCCGCCGGATATGTGGGCGATGCCGAAGTCGGCGAGGACTGGTTCGCCGTAGTCGGTTATCAGGATATTCGCCGGTTTGACGTCGCGGTGCACGATGCCGAAGTGGTGGGCGCTTTCGATCGCGCCGGCTATTTTCACGCCGAGTCGGAGTACTTGTTCTGTCGAGAGGGGTCCGTGTCGGCGGATCCACTCATCGAGGGAGCCGCGCGGATAGTACTGCATCACCAGGTAGGGGCGGCCAGTTGTGGTAGCGCCGATGTGAAGCACATGGACGATGTTGGGATGGCCGGTCAACCGCCCTACCGCTTTTTGTTCTCGGAAGAAGCGTGCCAGATTCTCTTCATCCAGGTCGGCGGTGAGGATCTTGACTGCAACTGTGCGATCGAGGGCCGTCTGGTGACAGCGGTAGACCACGCCGAAGCCCCCGCGACCGATTTCGACGGCGTCCTGGAATCCGGCTGCGTGAAGATCGGCCGCGAGATCGGGGTCCGTGCCTTCGGAGACGTCGCGTTGGGTCCGAAGCGGGTCGCTCTCAGTCATGGTCCTTGCAGCCATACGCCCGTGTATGTGGGCTGTGGTCAGTATGTGTCCAGGATATCGCGCTGAGACCATCCCACTGTTCGATCGGCGCGTCGACGATGTGCCATTCGACAGCAGATGCGTCGCGTTGGGAACGTTGTGGAGCGGGTGAGCTCGTCCTGGAGACTGCCATTTTGAATCACGAAGAGGCGGCTCTGTTCGAACTATTGTTGATCATGTACTGGGTGTAGGGGCAGCGTGTTTCGGGTGCGCGGTTCGGAGCTGACAGCGTTCTGGGTAGCTATGAGCGGGGTGCGTCGGCTACGTCCCAGTCGGGTAACTCTGGAATCTGTGTTGTCAGGACAATATCGGCCAGGATCAAGGCGACGGCGAGGGTGCGAGCCACGGGACGAAGGATGAGACCGGCGATCATCGGAAAAGTTTCCTGACTTATCGGAGGGTTTTTCGCGCGAGTTGGGGGGATCCGACGCCTGCCAGGGAGGAGGGGTGGCAGGGCGTCCGGTGGTCGAGCGTCGACCCGGCTTCCACGGACCGTCCAGGGAGTGACGGGCTGTGGTGGCAGAAATCGGCCGAGGATGGCGGTGTTGATTTCGTGAGTGCTTGTCACGCACGGCCGTTCGGTCGGAGTGAGGCGGTGACGGTTGTGGTGAAAAGCGATCCGTATCCGCGAGATTTCGGGTGGGTGGCCTCATCGAGGGGTGCAGAGCGGATTTTCAGAGTTGTCGATGCCTGCGGGAGAGCAATTTTCACCTACCGACCTTCCGCCGCTCGACCGGTTCGAATGGGACGCGGCAGGAAACATACCACCAAACGACCGGTTGGCAAAGGGAGTGTATACGTTCTGTCGGAACGCGAGGGGAGGGCATGCGAAGGGTTGCGGCGCAGAGCGCTTCCTGGCTTCCAGTGCGGCAGGCCGAGAGGTGAGTTCTGGTCGGCGCGTCACAATCTGCAGCGCGGTGTCAGGGAGGTGACGGGGTCTGGCTCCGGCAGAGAAGGATCGCGCGGGATGTGGTCGAAGGTGGGAATGGGTGTGGAGAAGCAGGTCGGCGTGCGTTTCGGAGTCGTTTCGCTTGCCGTGTTTATTGCTCCTGATGCTGGTTCTTTCGGGTTGGCGCTTGCGCGTGACACGGAACACGCCTAACCTCTTTTTAACCAACCGGTCGTTTGAAACGAGGAGAGCTGTGGACATCTCTTCAGCTGACATCAAGCTGATTCTGACGGCACTACAGGAGGCAGGCTTCGATCAGGCCGAGGTCGTAGTGGGCGATGTCCACATCACCGTGGCACGCCGCGGCGCTCGGCTGGCGGCCCTCGCTGAACCGACCCCTGAGTGCCCTTCGCCCGCACCCATTACCCCCCAGCCGACAGCGGTCGCACCGGAGCCTCCAGCCCCGGTATCCGATACTGCCGGTGACGTACGTCCTGCCACCAGCTGCGAGCGTGTGGTGACGTCCCCCAGTGTTGGAGTATTCCGACGCTCTTCTCAACCAGGTGGCATTCCATTCATCCAGGTCGGCGACACAATCAACGTCGGTGACACGCTCGGCATCGTGGAAGTGGCGAGGCTGAAGATGCCGGTCGAGGCGCAAACCGAAGGCGTGGTGACCGCTATCGCAGCCCAGGACGCCAGCGCTGTCGAATACGGAACTGCCCTCGTCACGATCACGTCGTAGACGCTGCGCATCGCCCACTAAGCGGACAAGGAGACCACGTGAACATCGACTTCGTCGAGCAGAGCCTTCGGGACGGACAACAAAGCCTATGGGGCATGCGACTGCGTGCCTACGAGGCGGCCGGCGCTCTGCCGTTCTTGAAGGATGCCGGTTACCGAACCATCGACCTCACGGGCGCAGGCATGTTCACCGTCCTGCTCCGAGAGTACGGCGACGACCCATGGGCCACGCTGGACTTTCTCGTAGCTGGACTCAAAGGCAACGAGCTCCGCTCGGGTCTGCGTACCTTGAGCTGCGTCGGTTTCGCGCCGACCCCGCAGGTGATCATGGACCTGTGGATCCAGACCTTGATCAAGCACGGATCCACCAGCTTCTGGCTCTACGACTGTCTGTACGACATGGACCTGATGAAGCACATGGTCGATGTCGTGCGTGATGCGGGCGGACAGCCTGTACCCGCCATCATGTACGGACTGACTGATGTTCACGATGATGCCTATTTTGCTGAGCGGGCCCGGCAGATGGCGTCCTGGGAAGGTGTCGAGTCCATCTACCTCGAGGACGCTGCAGGAATTCTCAAGCCGGAACGGGCACGTACGCTCCTACCGGCGATCCGGCAGGCCACGGGCAACATTCCGCTCGAACTTCACTGCCATAACACCACGAACCTGGCTCAGCACAACTACATCGTGGGGATCGAAAGCGGCTTCAGCCGAATTCATACCGCCTCTCGTCCGATGGCCAACGGACCGTCGTTGCCCTCCACCGAGGCCATGGCCACGATTGTTGAGCACATGGGACACAGTCACCGCCTCGACACCTCGACGTTCGCGCCGGTCGCCGAACATTTCGAGCAGGTAGCACGGCAGGCGGGTCGCTCCACTGGTGTGCCGGCAGAATACGACCCCCGAATGTATGACCATCAACTTCCGGGCGGAATGACCGGCACTTTGATCAACCAGCTCGAACGCCACGGTATGGGGCACCGCTTCCCGGAGGTACTTGCAGCCATCCCTGAGGTGCGTGTTCAGCTGGGATCGCCCATCATGGCCACGCCGTTCTCCCAATTCGTCGGGGTCCAGGCGGTGCTGAACATCATCACGGGCGTACCGTACTTGATGGTGTCGGACGAGGTCATCCACTATGCGTTGGGACATTATGGGCCAGTCCCGTCTCCGATCGATCCTGACGTCCTGGACAAGATCATGTCCAACCCCCGCACCAAACAGTTGCAGGGGTGGGAACGACCTGATCCTTCCCTGAAGGAAATTCGCGCCCGCTTTGCACCGGGCATTTCCGACGAGGAACTGCTGCTCCGTTTCATGATGTCCGACGAAGAGGTCGACAACATGATCGCGAAGGGGCCGATTCGTACCGATCGCCGACGGAGCAGCAACAACATCGTCGAGTCCCTCGTCGATTTGCTCGATGCACCGGGAACCAGCAAGTCGTTCGCTGTCTCTACACCGGAGTTCAGCGTGCGTGCCGCCCGGACGACATGAGCATTTGCCCACCAAGTTGACTCTTGCCGCCTGCATAGGGGCAGATCCCGATCAGATGATTGGTAGATGAAATGAGCACGACGACAGTTGCGCCCACCCGCGATATAGAACGGTTCGCAGCCGACGCCGAACAGTTTCTGCGTTCCGCCGTTCCGACTCGATGGCAACAGGGCCGCGGCACTCTGACGAGTGACGAGATGGACGAACTTCGCCGCGAGTGGGACTTCATCCTGTGGGACGGCGGTTACTCGGGCCTATCCATTCCCACGGAGTACGGAGGACGGGGCCTCGGACTGGCCGAGGAAATCATCTTCCACGTCCTCGCAGGTAAAGCTCAGGCACCGGATGGACTTGCCCGGGTCGGAAAATCCCTGGTCACTCCAATGCTCATTGCGCGCGGAAGCGAACAGCAACGAGCCAAATACATTCCGTCGATCATGAACGGGCAAGAAGTGTGGTGCCAGGGGTTCTCCGAACCACAGGCCGGCTCGGATCTCGCCAACATCCAAGCCCGCGCGCGTCGCGTCGACGGTGGCTATCTTCTCAACGGCACCAAGACCTGGACTTCGTTCGCTCAACACGCACGTCGATGCTTTGTTCTCGCCCAGACACAGCCCGATGCGGGGCGTTATCGCAACTTGTCGATGCTTTTGGTCGACATGGACCAACCCGGCGTCTCGATCAGTGATATTCGGCAGATTTCTGGAGCCGTGCATTTCGCCGAGACCCGGTTCGACGATGTCTTCGTTCCCGACTCCGACCGAGTCGGTGAGGACGGTGAAGGTTGGAAGGTGGCGATGAAGGTTCTCGGCGACGAGCGCGGCGGTATCGAGACCGCAGCGCGATACGTCGAGATCCGATCCGATGTCGATGCCCTTCTCGCCGTACTCGGCGATGACCCTCAATACGCCTCCGCGTTGCGGGATCTGGATATCCGGACCGAGTTGGTCCATTGGCAACTGATGAAGGTTGCCGACCTCGATTCGTCCGGCGACGAAAGTGCACTCGCCCGGGCGGGTGCCGTCCTGAAGCTGATGTGGAGCGAGCTGTGGCAGGACGTGACTCGGCTCGGTATCGCACATGCACCGGTAACTCAGCAGAAGCACTGGTCGTATCAGTACTTGGAAGCGCGCGCAGTGACGATCTACGGCGGATCGAGTGAGATTCAGCGAAACATATTGGCCGAACGAGTGTTGGGACTTCCGAAGTGACTACAACCGAGCAGCGGACCAATGGAGCCGGGTACGCGATCACGACACTGCCCGACGAGTACGGTCTGATGGGGGCCGAGGGAATTGCGGACCTCGTCAAACGCGCCACCTCCCATGCACCGTGGCTACTTATGTGGAAGCATCCGAACCGCCGGTCTCGTGGTCTGCCATCTCCGGTGCAGGATGGGATCTCGTCGGAGTCGTCGAGGACGAGTCCGGTGCCACTACACGAGATCTGGTTGCCATAGCGAAAGCGTGGGGTTATGGCTGCATCCCGCAGCCCCTGCTGCCGACCCTGTTGGCCAAGCGGTGGTCGTCCGCCGCCCGTGAGGTCGACGGGCCGGTCACGTTCGCCCTCCCGACAGGAGACGGAGCGCTTGTGCCGTTCGGCTCGGTCGACGGCATTGTGATGGCTTCGACGATAGGTGATGTCGAGGGCGGGATGATCGAGGTCCCCACCGGAGATATCGATGGACTGGATCTGGTCGGCCGTGGTGTCTGCGCACCTGTTGCCACGAAGTTCGCTGTAGAGGCGGCTCGGGAGGTTGCCCTCGTTCTTGCGGCGGAGGTCGTTGGTGGGGCAGAGCGCCTGCTCGCCGATTCGGTCGCGTTCGTGAACGAACGTGAGCAATTCGGCCGGCCCGTGGGGTCGTTCCAGGCAGTCAAGCACAAATTGGCTACCGCGACTGTCGATATCGAAGCAGCGGACACCGCCGTGATCTGGGGTGCGCAGCAACCGGTCGATGCGTACCGCGGAGCGCTGTTCGCGGTAGACCGATGCATCGACGCGGCGGAAATTGCAGTGCATGTTCATGGAGGTCTCGGGTTCACCTGGGAGCTGGGTCTGCATTTTCCGCTTCGCAAGATGCTCAGTGTGCGCAGGATTATCGATCATCTGGAGCGTGATTACGCCTGAGCCGCCTCATGAACCGTGCCTGCTCGATCATGTCGGGACGACTGTAGTCTTCGGGTCGAGCGGGTGTGCGTTCTCACGCATCAATGCGATTAGGGACGTCTGCATGATGTGAACAGGATGAAGAGTATTCATCCAAGAGCTGTTCGATGCGTCTCCGATTACCGGACTTCGAGCGTGCTGATCCCTCGGCCTTCCCGCCTAGATCATTCTTCAAAAGTATGTTGCCGCATAGCAACTGACTGATCACCGCTCGCAGGTCCCTGACAGCCGGTCCGGTCGTTTCTCGGGTCGGTTCCGGATTGCGAGCGATCAATCGATCGTACCCGTCACCGGCTGATGCCGGTACGTGCATCCGGCGAAACTCGCGAGAAGTTCGATACCTCAGCGCCCACGCCGGTGTCGAGGATAGTGGTCGTCATCGAAGAACTCGATCGCCAGGGCCTCGGCGGCGTGGCCGGTAGTTGCCGCCACCCGGGCGCTCATCGCGCAGCCGGTTGGTGACAACTCGGTGAGCCCGTTGTTCCACGGCATGCCCACGGAATGTAGGACCCCACCGGCCCAGCACGTACTACGCCTCGCAGCGCTTTCTGAGATGCACCGAAGATCCGTTGCCTAGGCGTAATACCAGCGGCGGCTCGCCCCGCATTGCGAACGTCGTTTCCGAGTCCTTGATCTATCGGTCAACGATGATCGAGCGGTCCACGATGTTCGGCAACGGCCATCCGAGTGAGCTCGTCGTGTGCTCGTCGACCACCGAGGCGATCTTCACCGCATTCCATCGATGGCCGAGTCGAACTAGTCCTTGCACACACAGCATTCGCAGCATCCTCATCAACGATCGGAACCGAGGACTGCCGGCACGTTTGCGGCATGGGGGCACACAGTACCGGCAGTCCTTTTCCTTTCTGGGGGAGTGACCCTTTTCTTTGTTCACCTCGACGCCCACGCCGACGGAAACCGGGCCGCGGACGCTTACGCAAGTATTCGCGCAGCTGGGAATGCAGGTCGGGTCCGGATCGTCCGGTATCTGTGCTGACAGAGGCTTCGGTAGGCGGATCGGGGCGAGCGCAACTGCCTTGCACGCCACCCGCTCCAGCCTCTGCACGGCGCCGGTGATCGCGGCGCGTTCGGCGGGCGGCTCAGATTTTCCCAGTGGACAATCGGAGCAATCGGCGGTTGGGCCGGCCTGAACTCCGATTTTCCTGGCCCTCGAAGTGCCTTTTGAAGGACCCGTCGTTCGCTGCGTCGGCGTCGCCGCCGACACCTTGAGTTCGGCGGCGCTCTCCTTACCGTTTGTACCTTCCACGGGTGACTCGTCAGCTCGGCGCACCTGGTGCACGATTCTCCACCGAGTGACGCTCGTGCCGGTGACGATCCTTATCGTCCCCTTGTGCCCGCGTCGGGACTTCAGAACAAGCCGGACTTTACTCACCAGGGCCACGCCACAGCGACTTGGACGGTGGGCAGGTACCGCATCGCGAGCTGGTCGTAGTGCGTGACTACCGCTCGACTCGTAATGCGTAACCACCGTTCGACGCTGTTTCAGGTGGTTGCGCACCTAACCCGCGATCGGCCGAGAGAGGTCGTCACATCGGTCTCGATGCACCGGTGGGTTCGATGTGTTCGTCACCGCACGGCGCCGGCGGCATGCTGATGCGTTTGTGTGATGGGCGACGCGACGTTGACGTCCCAGACGATCTTGTGGCGTCGCCATCGTGTGCACCCGGCCAGCACATATGCCAGGGCATGTTGTGTTGCCAGCGGCACAGCCCATACCCGGTCTGCTGAGATCCGTAGTGGCGGGGGAGGTCGAATCAGGGAGCGCTGATCAGGGCTGCGCCGCCGGATTCCGCCGATGATCCGGCTATTTTGTCCAAGGGGGATGGCTGGTCTTTTTGGCGCGCGGCAGCCGCGGCGTCGGGCGCGCACTTGGCACCTCGGCCAGGCCGCTCGTGCCGGTGCCGTTACGCTGGCCCGAGCTCGCCTGATCTGAGGTGATCGTGTGCATCAGATCTCTTCGGCAACCCGACGATCATCTCCTGCAGCACGCTGGTCCTGAGCCCACCGCGCATCTACGGAGGTTTCTTTCGCCGGCGCCGCGTTGAGAATTTCTCCTCGCGGGGCACCTGGATCGGAGTTTGTCGCGGCTGCGTTTTCTCGCGGGTGCACAGCAGTGGCGATACTTGGAGGGTCGCTGTCACTCTCATGAAGGTCCCCGCCATCCGAGATCGACTTCGCCACCGCGCCGCCTGTCAGGGAACTGGCGGCGCCGGTGGCGAGGTGTTGTCGGCGTGTTGGTCTCAGCGGAGGCGGTTACTCGTCGACGACAGCGCCGGCGCAGTTCACCAGGCCGCCGTCAACAACGAACTCCGCACCGGTCGAGTACGTCGATTCATCCGAGGCCAAGTACACGACCAGATTGGCGACCTCGTCTGCCTCGGCGATCCGCCGGATGGGAGCGGCCAGCGAAGAGAGGTCCATTCCTTCCGTGAGCGGGGTCTTGACGGTGCCGGGATGTACCGAGTTGGATCGCACATTCTTACCACCGAGCTCGGCGGCAACGGACTTGGTCAGACCGCGCAGCGCGAACTTGGATGCTGCGTAGCCGTGCTGGCCGGCACTCCCGGTGAGTCCTGCTGTGGATGAGATGTTGATGATCGAAGACGGTGCCGAACGCACCAGTTCGTCGCGTGCTGCCTTGATACCGAGGAAAGAGCCAGTGAGGTTCACGTTCAAAATGGTGTTCCACTGGTCGAGCGTGTAGTTCTCGAGGAACCCGAAATTGACGATGCCGGCGTTGTTCACAAGCACGTTGAGTTTCCCGAACGTGCTGACGGCGGTCGCGACAGCGGTGGCCCAATCGTCTTCACTGGTCACGTCCAGATGGACGAAGACTGCATTCTCGCCGAGTTCGTCCGCGAGCAGCTTGCCCCGGTCGTCCAAGATGTCGCCGATGACGACCTGCCCACCTTCGCGGACCACTGCGCGGGCGTGAGCGGCGCCCATACCCTGGGCGGCACCGCTGACGAGTGCGACTTTACCTTCGAGTCTTCCGGTCATAGAGATCTTGCTCCTTGTTCGAGGGGAAATGGCGATGCCGAACGCCGGGATCGGCCCGATCCGACCGATGTGGCACGCACCACACAAGATCTGCCAGGGCACCGAAGGACACAAGGGTAGGGGTGCTCGGGAAAGTCGGGTAGTGACTACTCTCCACCCCTGCGGTGATGCCCATCACAGTGGTGGAAGGCAATGGCCGGTGACTTACCGCCCAGCCTGCGAGTACCAGCGCCGCGATGTCCGTCAGATCGAGACATCGCGATCCCGTCCCAAGGCAGGAGACATTGCACTGATGACTGCGACAGTCACCCCCACGAGTCTGTTCACCACCGCCGACCACTACCACACGCCGCTGGGGCCAGACGGCACCCCACACGCCTACTTCGAGGCGCTGCGCGATGAAGCGGAGAGCACTCCTATCGGATGGAGCGAGCCTACGGCGGACATTGGGTGGTTGCTGGATACAAGGAGGTCCAAGCTGTCATCCAGAACACCAAGCATTCTCGAACAAGGGGGTGACGTTCCCCCGTTATGAAACCGGCGAGTTCGAGCTGATGATGGCGGCGCAGGACGACCCCATTCACAAGAAGTACCGACAACTCGTCGCGAAGCCGTTCTCACCCGAGGCAACGGACCTGTTCACCGAGCAGCTGCGCCGCACTACCAACGACCTGATCGACCAGCGGATCGAACTCGGTGAAGGCGACGCAGCGACTTGGCTGGCCGACGAAATTCCTGCTCGGCTGACGGCTATTCTTCTCGGTCTTCCGCCTGAGGACGGCGATACCTATCGCCGCTGGGTGTGGGCTATCACGCATGTGGAGAACCCGGAGGAAGGTGCGGAGATCTTCGCCGAGCTGGTGGCCCATGCACGTACTTTGATTGCAGAGCGCCGTGCTAACCCGGGCAACGACATCATGTCCCGGGTCATCATGTCCGAAGTCGACGGTGAACGTCTCTCCGAGGACGACCTGATCGGGTTCTTCACCGTTCTGCTTCTCGGCGGTATCGACAACACCGCCCGCTTCCTGAGTTCGGTCTTCTGGCGTTTGGCTTGGGACATCGAACTGCGTCGTCGTCTCATCGCGAATCCGGATCTCATCCTCGTGCGGTCGACGAACTGCTCCGCTTCTACGGCCCCGCCATGGTGGGTCGCCTCGTTACTCAGGAAGTAACGGTGGGTGATGTCACGATGAAGCCGGGTGAGACGGCGATGCTGTGGTTCTCTGTCGCGAACCGGGACCGGTCGGTGTTCGACTCGCCCGACAACATCGTGATCGAGCGGGAGCCGAACCGGCACTTGTCCCTCGGTCACGGGATTCATCGTTGTCTGGGCGCGCATCTGATCCGTGTCGAGGCACGAGTGGCAATCACCGAGTTCTTGAAGCGCATCCCGGACTTCTCGCTCGATCCGAACAAGGAATGCGAGTGGTTGATGGGACAGGTAGCCGGCATGCTGCATGTGCCGATCGTCTTCCCCAAAGGCAAGAAACTGTCGGAATGAACAAGCTCCAAACCCAGCAGATCGAGCCGTCCATCGCCATCGTAGGTAGCGGACCGGCCGGTTGTTACACGGCACAGATGTTGTGCAAGCGATGGCCCTCGGCGCAGATCGTCGTCTTCGAGCGACTTCCGGTTCCGTATGGACTGCTGCGCTACGGCGTATCTCCGGACCACCAAGGGACGAAGGCCATCGCTCGGCAGTTCGATCGGCTGTTCGCCGACGGCCGTGTGCGCTTCTTGGGCAATGTCGAAGTCGGAAAGCATGTTTCGTTGGAGCAGCTTCAGGAAGCGTTCGACGTCGTGGTGCTCGCGGCGGGGCTCGGTGCGGATCGTCCGCTACCGGGTCTCGCCGGGGACGGCGTCTACGGTGCCGGACAGGTGATGAGGTGGTTCAACTCGCACCCTGACGAGCACTCGTTTGCACCGCGCTTCGGGGCAACGACGACGATCGTCGGCAACGGTAATGTGGCCGTAGATGTGCTGCGTCTGCTGGCCAAACATCCTGACTCGTTCGTCGGTAGCGATCTCGATCCTCGATTGATCGAGTCACAACCTTCCCGCATTCATGTGGTGGGCCGATCGCCGGCCTCTGCCGCGAAGTTCGACAGTGTGATGATTCGTGAGTTGGCGGAGATCGACGATGCCGTCTTCGATCTCGATGCTGTCGACGAATTCGGACACGAAGACAAGCGGATTCAAGCCAAGATCGACGCCTTGCTGGACCTGACGGCTGCGAGTGCAGTGTCCTCCGCTCCGCGTGTTCACGTGAGTTTCCACTTCGGGTGGGCACCGGAGTCCTTCGAATCCGTCGGGGACGGGCGCACATTGCGACTCGTGGACACCGCGTCGCGGAGCGCAGTGAAATTGATCCAGACCGACAGCGTCGTCACCGCCGTGGGTTTCGATTCCGGGTTGCGGCACGAGATCGACAGGGCATCTCTCGAATCCGACGTGTCGGACCTCGAGTGCGGTCTGTTGAACACCGGGCTGTACTGCACCGGGTGGTTCCGGCGAGGGCCGACCGGTGGCATCCCCGCCAATCGTCTCGACGCCAAGATGGTGTGCACCCGCATCATCGAAGACGTGGAGTCGGGTGCGCTCACACCGGCGAAGAGTGGGCTCGAAGCTCTGGAAACCCATCTCCATCCCGATACGGTGGACTTCTCCGGATGGCGACGAATCGAGCAGCCGAGATATCACGGACAGCGCACGGCCGGTGCCGCACAAAGGTGGCAGACGTGGCCACGATGCTGGACCTCGCCCGAACTTGCACGCAGGAACATACAACCCCGATGGGCGTCGGAAATGTGACATCCGACGTCGTAGGAAACTAGGAGGAGAGATGCACGCACTGATCCTGTACGGCACCGAGACCGGGAATGCCGAAGCATGCGCGACGGCCATCTCCGAGGTCTTTGCTGACACCGTCGACACGGAGGTTCACGATCTCGCCGACATGACACCGCAGGCAATGTTGGAGGCTGAGACCGACCTCGTCGTCTTCGTGACCGCGACCTATGGGAAGGTGAGTTCGCCGGTGGCGGAGCCACTTTCTTCGAGGCGTTGAGGGAGACCAAACCGGATCTGAAGGGTGCGCGTTTCGCTGTATTCGGCCTCGGCGACAGCTACTACACAACCTTCAACAGGGCTGGAGAGACTGCTGCTACGATGCTGACCGCTCTGGGTGGGGCGCAGGTAGGTGACACCGCCCGGCATGATACTTCGAGCGGGGACGACCCTGAGGAGACGGCAGAAGAGTGGGCACGCGGGATTCTTGCGGCACTGGCCACCCCCGTAGCGTCCTGACAGGGCCGGCAATAGGATGTATCCACCGAAGGGTGGGTTCGATGACAACGAAGTCGAATAGTGTTCCGCGCTCGATAGCCGACCCGTGGCCATTGGTCGGCCGGACAGCGGAGCTCGAGGACGTGTGCGTCCGGATCCGATCCGGGCGGGGCGTGCTCCTGGCAGGGCCGGCCGGTGTAGGCAAGAGTCGCCTCGCCGGCGAGGTGCTCGACGCCTTGGCCGGGGAGGGCGTACAAACGGCCCGCATCAGTGCCACGTCGGCGAGTGCCGGCATCCCCTTGGGCGTGTTCGCACCCATCCTGCCGACCACCACCTGGACCGAGACGAGCGGTGCAGTCAACGACCGAGCGGACTTGCTCAGCCGGTGCGCGAACACCCTGGTCGATCGGTACCTACCGGCGCGACTGGTGTTGCTCGTCGACGACATCCACTTGGTGGACGAGATGTCCGCGACGTTGCTTTACCAGTTGGCAGACACCGACCGGGTGACCATTTTGGCCACCTACCGCACTCGGGAGGCCTCGCCCGAGCACGTCGTGGGGTTGTGGAAGAACGAGCTGGTGGACCGCGTCGATCTCGACGGACTCGATACCGGCCACATCCACGAGATGATCAAGCGTGTACTCGGGGGACCGGTGGACGACGCCACCCTGCGTATCTCGCCGCCAAGGTTCAGGGCAACATGTTGTTCCTGCGTGAGCTCGTGATCAGCCTGTACGAGCGGGGTACTCTGCGCAACGATGACGGTATCTGGCGGTTGCAGGGGGAGTTCGAAGTAACGGACCGGTTGGTGGAGTTGGTGACCAGCCGCATCGGGGTTCTCACCCCGGATGAGCACACGTTGCTGGCCTATTTGGCGTTCGGTGAGCCGCTCACGTTGTCCGAAGTCGAACAATTGAGCGCCTTGGAGAACGCACACGAACTCGAGCGCAAGGGTTTGGTGGTGACCGAGGTGGGTGCCACGGACGTCCAACTGCGCACCGCGCATCCGCTCTACAGTGAGGTGCTCAGGGGCAGTTTGCCGTTGTTGCGATCGCGTGAGTTGGTGCGGCGCCTGGCGGACACCCTGGAGCACGACGGTCCGCAAACCGATCAGCGGCTGATGCGTATCGCGGAGTGGCGTCTTCTCGGTGGTGGCGGGGATCCGCAGACGATGCTGGCAGCGGCGCATGTCGCGCGATGGCACTACGACTTCGGTCTGGCCGAGCGAATGGTGTCGTCGGTATTGAACGAAGAGGCGAACTTCGACGCTCGCATACTCCGCGCACAGCTTGCGGGGCTGCGCGGTAATACTCGTGAATCGGCGCGTTTGTTCACCTCGCTCGCCGATTCCGCGAGTACGCCGGAAGAAGTCTTCCGTGTCGCGGTCGCCAGGTTGGATCACCGGGCGATCTATGCGGGGACTGTGGACGAAGGACTCGACGTCGCATACGACGCCGAACAGGCATTGCTCGGTACGCCGTATGTCAATGACATCGCTGCTCGCCGTGCGGCGCTGATCCTGGGAAAGGAAGGTCCTGCGGGGGCCATCTCGGTCACCGAGAGATTGGTGAAGGAGGCCGGCGGGTCTGCATTGGTATGGGCGTGCATGCCCGGGGCGTACAGCTTGGGGCGTGCCGGACGCCTGGCCGAGGCGCTCGATGTGGCGGCCCTGGGTCATCGTGTTCAGCTCGAGTTGCACGAGCCGATGGATTGGTATCCGTGCATGCACCGTTTTTACGAAGCAGAGGCGCATGCTCACGCCGGTCGTTTCAAGCAGGTCGAGGAAATCAGCCGGGCCGAGTATCGAGCGGCTGTGGACAACCAGGCCATCGAAGCGCAGGCGTTGTTCTGTTGGCAGCGGGCGAAGACGGTGACTGAGTGCGGTCATCCGCATCGCGCGATCCGGTTGCTGCTCACGGCGATCTCGATCTACCGGCAACTGGGGCGTCCGCAGTTCGTTCAGTTCTGCTACTACTACTTGGCGGTGGCGCAGGCTTTGGCAGGAGCTCCGCAAGAGGGAGCGAAGTATCTGGCGGATCTGGACCGTTCAGGACTGCCGTCTACGTGGTTCATGGGGGTCGATCCCATCCATTCTGCGGGATGTACATGCATTGTCGGGAGACTTCGTCGAGCGCATGCGGACTTCGAGCGGGCTGTCGCCGAGGGGCGTCGGATCGGTGACTTGGTCGGTGCGATTGCGGCGGCACATGGTCTTGCCCGTACCGGTGCGGCGCGTCGTGCGCGAGAGTTGTGCATGTCGTTGTCGCGTGATGTCGAAGGTGAACTCGTGGCAGTGCGGATGGCGCACATCCATGCCCTCGACGCTGCCGACCCGGACGAATTGCACGCGGTCAGTGAGCGCTTCGAAAGGATGGGTGCGACGCTGCTGGCCGCGGAAGCGGCGTCGGACGAGGCGTCTGTTCGAGAAAAACGCAACGATCGTCGTCGGGCCACCGCGTGCCGGCGGCGCGCGGGTTTCTTGGCCGACAAATGTGAGAATCCGGTGACGCTGTCGTTGGGCAGTGCTGATTGGCGTTCGAAGCTGACGGCCGCGGAGATGCAGACGGCATTACTTGCTGCGTCCGGACGGTCGAACAAAAGTATTGCTGCTGAGCTGTCCATCTCGGTTCGGACCGTGGAGAACCGTCTACAGGGCATTTATTCCAAGTTGGGTGTCCACGGTCGGCATGAGCTGCCTGGTGCCGTCTCGGAGTATGTCGGGTCCGACTGACTCCTTCTCGAGGTGAGGTAGACGGCCGTCGTCGGGACGTGCCGTCATAGTCGGGCGACTTCTCGAACTTATTGTCCACCAGGGTAGTTGATTCGACTGTTGATGGTCTCAACGGTTCCGTGGGATTTTTCAGGGAGCCTGTTGTCAAACAGTCGTTTGGTGGTATGTTGTGCATCACACGAAGAGCGTGACCATTCGTTGAAAGGTAAATCCGTGAAGTTTGCAATGTTCCAGACCCCGTTCATGCGCCCGGAGCGAACCCCTCGGCAGGTGTTCGACTACGCAGTCGACCAGGCCATCGAATGCGACCGTCTCGGATTCACCGAGTACTGGATCGGTGAGCACGCGACCATGTCGTGGGAGTCGATCACCAACCCGGAACTGATCATCGCGGCATCGGCGCGCGAGACGCAGCAGATCAAGCTTTGTCCCGGCGCCCATCTGCTGCCGTACCACAACCCCGCGACCCTCGCCACGCAGGTGGCATGGATGACGCACGTGACGGAGGGACGTTACATCCTCGGCATCGGATCCGGTGGTTACCCCAGCGACGCGAAGCTGCGCGGTTTCAAGGACATGTCCACCAATCACCGGCGCACCACCGAGCGCTCGAGATCATGAAGATGGT
Organism: Rhodococcus sp. IITR03; assembly: GCA_001017865.1. The sequence continues at coordinate 3,337 of LATQ01000303.1, read as the reverse complement.
CTGGGAGAGCAAGCCGTTCGAGTTCGAGGGCGAGTTCTACAGCGCCGGATACCCGGAGAACGACGAGCATCACGAGTACCGCAGTACCGCACCCTACGGCGGTAAGGTCGAGATCGGTATGGCCGGCCTGAGCCCCAACTCGCCGACCCTGTCCTTCGCCGGCCGCAATGGCTACCACCCGTTGTCGGTCTACGCCGGTGAAAAGGCGATCGCGAACCACTGGAACGTGTACGAGCAGGCAGCCAACGAAGCCGGCATTGCTGTGGACCGCAGCAACTTCCGTGTGGTCCGCGACATCGTGGTCGCGGACACCGACGCTGAAGCCCGCAAGCTGGCCGTCGAAGGCGGAATCGGCAAGGCGTGGATGGAGTACCTCATCCCCGTTTACAAGAGCTTCGGCCTGCTGCAGGCAATGCTGCCCGACATGGACATGGCGGATGTGACCATCGACGACATCGTCGAGAAGGTCTGGATCGTCGGTTCGCCCGACACTGTCGCCGAAAAGCTCAATGCCGTCAGTGAAGCGACCGGCGGCTGGGGAACCACGATGGTCTACTGCCACGATTACTTCGACGACGTGAAGCCGTGGAACTACTCGCTCCAGCTGCTTGCCGAAGAGGTCGCGCCCAAGCTTTCGTAGCAGAGCTGGTCACACCCGACATTCAACGAGAGGAAGCTCCACGATGACCACACAGACATCATCTACTCACTCCTCGACCGCTGTTGCGGTGGTGGAAAAGTTCATCGAGGCGTACAACAGTGGCAATCTCGACGGAATTCTCGAAGTCAGTGCTCCGAACCTGCACGTGGAGCATCACAACCGAGGTGTAAACATCGATGGAGCGCAGGCCTTTGCCGACCTGCTGGCATCCTTCGCAGGGGCCTTCCCCGACAAGCACTTCGAGAACCGCCGGGCGCTGCACGTCGTGAATGACACCACCGTCCTCGTCGAGCAGACCTGGGTGGCTACCGCGATCGCGGATGTTCCGGGCTGGGCCAGACCGGTGAGACGGTACGCCTGGATGTATGCACCCGATTCACCGTCGACAACGGACTCGTGACCGAGTACCACGATTACGGGTAACGGGTAGAGCGCCGAGGTGGTCTGACTGCGAGGTTGTCCACACGGTGCCGGCCGATCGTCAAACCGTCCCCATCGGATGGAGACCGCGAACGGGTAGAAGCTCGGGCTCTGCCTGAAGGGTTCGTTCGGGAGCCAATACGCCCAGGAATCGAGGCCTGCTTTTCCGTGATCGATCCTGAATTCGAGGATCGGAGAACCGCATGCGGCACGGAGTAAGGGTGGGTCGACCCGGAGCACATCCGAGGGGCTTCCTGACGAGACCGGCAAGGCTCGGCGAGTTCGTAGACCACCTGACCTCGACGGCCGCAATCGGTTACAGGCGATCTCCATTACTGGTCGTCCCGTAGCACTACCGATAGCCCAACTGCATTGCACTTCGGCCCGCCCGGTCCGCATCTCGCGGCCCGGGCGGGCCGTCGTTGTACCCCTGAAGAATCACGAAAAGGGAAGAGAACACGAGAATGACCGAACGAGAAGAACCGTCGTACGACGAACTGCCGGAACTCGGACAGCTGGGCGTCCGGCACAGCTGGGAGGTGTTGACAAGAGAATTCGGAACACTTGGCCGACTCGACGAGCGGTCTGTCACACGCGGCGTGAAATCGGTGGCGAGCGGACGGACGTTCGGTCTGTCCTTACCGTTGTCGACGTTCGAGCCACCCCTGTTCGGCCGGCCCAGCGTGCGCCATGAAACGTTCGAAGCAGGTCGCAATACCTTCGAGGACACCATCGACTCGTTCAATCCGCAGTCCGCCTCGCAGTGGGACGGTTTGGGGCACGTGCGCGCGCGCGAGCACGGCTATTTCGGCGGGATTACCGACGATTCCGAAGCAGGGAAGATGCTGAGTATCCACCGTTGGGCGGAGCGGGGGATAGTGGGCCGTGGTGTGCTGCTCGACGTGGCGCGACACTGGGAGCGGACAGGTGTTACCTGGGATCCGTTCGCCGGTTCGATTGTGCAGGTCGCGGATTTGGAAGAGGTTGCGCAGGCCCAAGGCACGACCTTCGAGCGGGGTGACATCCTGTGCGTTCGCACCGGCTGGGTGGGGGAGTACCGCTCACGCAAGGACGCTGGCCAAGATATGTCCACCGCCGGCGAGCGGTTCTCCGGTCTGTCGGCAGCCGAACCGATGGCGCGATTTCTGTGGGACTCCGGGTTTGCCGCGGTGTGTACCGACAACCCGGCCGTGGAGAGTGCGCCCGGCAAACGTGAGGACGGGTCGTTGCACCGCAGACTGATCCCGGCGCTCGGGTTCGCTCTGGCCGAATTGCTGGATCTGGACGAGTTGGCTGCGCACTGCGCAGAACGCGGACGATGGGACTTTTTGTTCACGGCGGCCCCACTTCCACTCGAAGGTGCCGTGAGTTCACCGGCCAATGCGGTCGCCATTGCGTGAACGGATTGACGGTTGAGTCTTGGATCACATACAGTGAATCTACCAACCAATCGTTTGAATACGCGCGTCAGCGCGGATGACGAAGGACCGAGAATGAACCATCCGATCATTGACTCCGCAGAGTTCCGGCGGGTGCTCAGCCACCTCCCGACCGGAGTAGTGGTGGTGACGTCGGTCGTCGACGGAGCTCCGGTGGGCATGGCCTGCAACTCCTTCACCTCGATCTCGCTCGACCCTGCACTCGTCGGTTTCAGCGTCGCGCACACCTCCAGTACATGGCCCCCGATCCGCTCGGCGGGGCGGTTCTGCATCAACGTCCTCGCCGAGGACCATGCCGAACTGACCCGCAACTTCTCCCGGAAAGGAATCGACCGCTTCAGCGGAGTCGATTGGACGGAGCGAGCCGGCGGCCTGGTCTCGACGGTGCCGTCGCTTGGATCGACTGCACGCTCTGGCGCGAGTACGAAGCCGGCGATCACATGATCGTTCTGGGATCGGTGCACGGTATCGAGTCGGCACCGGACGTCCCGCCACTGGTGTTCTGCAAGGGCGCCTACGGCGCCTTCGCGACAGCACTCGACTGACGGACCCGCCCACCGAACGGTGACTTCGAAACTACCTTCACCGGTCGCGATATCAATCAGGAGAATTATATGAGCCTGACTCATCAGGAGATCAAAGAGATCGTCCTCGCCTTGCAAGAATCCGAATGGGATCAGGCGATCGTCACGGTGGGCGATGTCCGCATCGCGGTCGGTCGCAACGGCGTCGATCCGATGCCCGTCACCACCCCGGGCCGCCGCTGACGGCGCCTCGCCCGCTCCCGCCGCCCGTCGACCAACGGTTCGCCGTTCCG
>LATQ01000280.1 GCA_001017865.1 Rhodococcus sp. IITR03 | reverse complement strand
CGCTTCGACGGTGCCGGGCTTGCCCTGCAGAGCGCCGTCGATCAGCAGCATCGAGTCGCAGCCGATGACGACGGCGTCGCGGAGCTTCTGCTCGCGCAGAACGGGCAGGATGTCGGTGGCCTTGGCGCGGGCCAGCTCGGTGACCACCTGCGCCGGCGGCGTGCCGGGGCCGAGGGACGCGATGAGTGCGTCCTCGTCGACCTCCGACACCTGCACCAGCGGCTTCACGCCCGCCGCGTGGAGAACCGCGAGGCGGGCGGGTGAAGCCGAGGCCAGAACGAGCCGGGGCATGTCAGCCGCGGTTCGGGTACGAATACGGCGAGAACGGCGCCCACTGCCGGTGCATCCGCGTCGGATCACCCCAGGTCTCGGGCGGGCGGGTGTCGACCACCTCGTCGCCTGCCGACGCAGCGGCAGCGGCGAGCACGGCGACGAGAGCGCGATCTCCTCGTCGGCGGGGTTGCCCTTGACGATGCGGATGGCGGCCGCGGTCTCGGCGACCGCGGTGCTCTCCTGGGCGGCTTCGGTCGCGTCGTCGGCGGCCGTGGCCTCGACCGCGGGCGACTGCTCTTCGACCTCGAACTCGGTGATGATCTTGTCCTCTGCCGTCGCTGTCACAGGGCACCCCCCGGGTACGCGTCCACACGGGCATCGGATGCCCACCGGGTCGCTGTCATGTCGATCCCTCTCTCGGTTCATCGCACGTCGTCGGCGACGTGCTACGCCGTACGGTCGCGGCAGGACCGAGCTGCGCCCGGTCCTGCCGCCGAGCGTCACAGCGGAATGTTTCCATGCTTCTTCGGCGGGAGCGAAACCATCTTCCGCTCGAGCAGGCGCAACGCGGAGACGATCTGACCGCGCGTGTGCGACGGCGGGATCACCGCGTCGACGTAACCGCGCTCGGCGGCGACGTACGGGTTCACCAGGGTGTCCTCGTACTCGTTCTGCAGCTCGAGGCGCAGCGCGTCGACGTCCTGACCGTTCTTGGCGGCCTCGAGCAGGCGCTTGCGGTAGACGAAGCCGACGGCGCCGGAGGCACCCATGACGGCGATCTGCGCGGTCGGCCACGCGAGGTTGACGTCGGCACCCATGTGCTTGGAACCCATGACGTCGTACGCGCCGCCGTAGGCCTTGCGGGTGATGACCGTGATCTTGCCGACGGTCGCCTCGCCGTAGGCGTAGAGCAGCTTGGCACCGCGGCGGATGATGCCGTTGTACTCCTGCTCGGTGCCGGGCAGGAAGCCGGGAACGTCGACGAGCGTGATGATCGGCACGTTGAACGCGTCGCAGGTGCGGACGAAGCGCGCGGCCTTCTCGGACGCGTCGATGTCGAGGCAGCCGGCGAACTGCGTGGCTGGTTGGCGACGATGCCGACGCTGCGGCCGTCGACGCGACCGAAGCCGACGATGATGTTCTTGGCGCGCTCGGCCTGGACCTCGAGGAACTCGTCGTCGTCGAGCAGACGACGGATGACCTCGTGCATGTCGTACGGCTGGTTCGGCGAATCCGGGATGAGCGTGTCGAGCTCGATGTCCTCGGCGGTGAGGGAGTCCTCGATCGCACCCTCGATCGGGTCGCTCGGCGCGAGGCGCGGTGCAGCGGCCTGGTTGTTGCTCGGCAGGTAGGACAGCAGATCCTTGACGTAGTCCAGGGCGTCCTGCTCGCCGTCGGCGACGTAGTGCGCGACACCCGACTTGACCATGTGGGTGTGGGCGCCGCCGAGGTCCTCCATCGTGACGTCCTCGCCGGTGACGGTCTTGATGACGTCGGGGCCGGTGACGAACATCTGGCTGGTCTGGTCGACCATCACGACGAAGTCGGTGAGAGCGGGGGAGTAGACGTGACCACCGGCCGCGGGGCCCATGATCAGCGAGATCTGCGGGATGACACCGGAGGCCTGCACATTGCGGTGGAAGATCTCACCGTAGAGGCCGAGGGAGACGACACCCTCCTGGATGCGCGCGCCGGCGCCTTCGTTGATGCCGATCAGCGGACGGCCGGTCTTGAGGGCCAGGTCCATGACCTTGACGATCTTCTCGCCGTAGACCTCGCCGAGGCTGCCGCCGAAGACGGTGGCGTCCTGCGAGAAGACGCAGACGTCGCGGCCGTCGATCGTGCCGTAGCCGGTGACGACGCCGTCGCCGAGCGGACGGTTGTCGGCCAGGCCGAAGTTGGTGCTGCGGTGACGAGCGAGGGCGTCGAGCTCGACGAACGATCCTTCGTCGAGGAGCGCTGGATGCGCTCGCGAGCGGTCAGCTTGCCCTTGGCGTGAACCTTCTCGACTGCGGCCTCACCGACCGGGACCTTGGCCTGTGCTTGACGGTTGCGCAGGTCGGCCAGCTTGCCGGCGGTGGTGTGGATATCGGGCGTACTCGCCGCCTCGGGCGCGGACGGCTCCTGGACAGTGGTCATGGCCAGTCAGCTTAGCGATCGTCATACAAGGCCGCTGCATCGAGGTCCCGAAGGCCGGACCACCGCTCCGGACCTACCGGCGGTAGGTAGCGAAGGCCCACTTTAGGCTGTGTACATGGCATCCGACCGGCCCACGACCGATCTCCTCGCCCTCCGCACACCGCTCGATGAGGCGGCGTTGCGCGATGCCCTCGTCGGCGTCGAGCGCGAAGGTTTCTACACACGTCTCGACATCGTCGCCGACACGGCCTCGACGAACGCGGATCTGCTCGCCGTCGCCGCGACCGGCGACGACCGTCGCGTGCTGCTCGCCGAGTTCCAGCACGGTGGTCGCGGCCGCCACTCGCGCACCTGGAACGGTGTGCCCGGCGCGCAGGTCATCGTGTCGGTCCTGCTGCGGCTGCCCGAGTGCCCGCTGCAGAACATCGGCTGGCTCCCGCTGCTGTGCGGCATCGCCGCCGTCGACGCCGTGCGATCCGTGACCGGAGTTGCGGCACAACTGAAGTGGCCCAACGACGTCCTCGTCGACGGACGCAAGCTCGCCGGGATCCTCGTGGAGGTCGCGGCCACTTCGCCGATGCCCACGGTCGTCGCGGGCATCGGCATCAACGCCACCCTCGGACGCGACGAACTGCCCGTCCCCACCGCCACCTCGCTGCTGCTCGAGGACGCCACCGAACTCGATCGCACGCCGCTCGCGCAGGCGTTGCTCGCCGGCTTCGGCGAGCGGATCCGGGCGTGGGCCGCGCGGGATGGGACACCACCGAACTCGCCGCGGCTACCGCGAACGGTGCAGCACGGTCGGGCAGCGCGTCCGTGCGATCCTGCCCGGCGACACCGAACTGCACGGCATCGCGACCGACGTCGACGACCAGGGACGGATCGTGATCCGCCCCGACGGCGGGGGAGAGTCCGTGGCGGTCGCTGCGGGCGACATCACACATCTGCGACCGGTCTGAGGACCCTGCGACCGCTCGCATCGGTACAAGACCGACATATGCCATCGTGGGCGGTATGGGATACCCGGAGGACGCCCTCGCACCCGAGGAAGAGTTGCTGCTGCATCGGCATCCGCACTGGAAGTCTCTCGTGCTGCCGACGGCCACCTTCCTCGTGTCGACGATGGTCGCCGGTTTCCTGCTGGGACTCGTCCAGGCACGGCTCGACGGTGCCGCCGCGAACTGGTGCGGCCTCGCCGTGGCCGCGGCGTGGATCGGCCTCGTCGGCTGGCGGTGCGTCCCACCCTTCGTCGGGTGGCTCACCACGCACTTCCTCGTCACCGACCGGCGCGTCCTCGTCCGCACCGGTGTGCTCACCCACACGGGTATCGACATCCCGATGGGCCGGATCAGCAACGTCCAGTTCCGGCACGGCCTCGTCGACCGGATGCTCCGGACCGGCACGCTCGTCGTGGTCTCCGCCGCCGACGATCCCATCGAGTTCGACGACATCCCCGACGTCCAGCAGGTGCACGCCCTGCTCTACCGGCAGGCCTTCGACGCGCAGGACCAGCGCCCCGACGATCGTCACACCACCCGCTACCGGCGCGACGAGCACGAGCACCGCAAGGCGTGGTGACCGCGAGTCGCAGGTGCGCACGCGAGTCGCCGGTAATCCCGACAAAGCGAACCCCGATCCGTAGGCTGGCGTGGTGACTGCCGTTCTACTCGCCGAAGACGACGACGCAATCGCTGCACCGCTGTCCCGCGCGCTGGGACGCGAAGGGTACGACGTGACCGTCGAGGACAACGGTCCGGCCGCGCTCGAACAGGCACTGTCGGCAGGTTCGAACTGCTCATCCTCGACCTCGGTCTGCCCGGGATGGACGGACTCGAGGTGTGTCGCCAGATCCGGGCGAGCCGCTCCGATCTGGCCGTGCTCATGCTCACCGCCCGCACCGACGAGGTCGACTTCGTCGTCGGTCTCGATGCCGGCGCCGACGACTACGTCGGCAAACCGTTCCGTCTCGCCGAGCTCATGGCGCGCGTGCGCGCGCTGTTGCGCCGGCGCGGCGGCCCGGAGAACGACGACATCGTGGACGTCGCCGGGATCCGGCTCGAACGTGCCGCGCGCCGTGTCCTCGTGGACGGCTCCGAGGTGACGCTCGCCAACAAGGAGTACGAACTCCTGCGCGTGCTGCTCGAGCACGCGGGGCAGGTCGTCTCCCGCGACGCGATCCTCGAGGAGGTGTGGGGCGACGCCGACCTGCGCGGTTCGAAGACGCTCGACATGCACATGTCGTGGCTGCGCCGCAAGATCGGCGACGAGGGACCGGCAGGGGAACGTCGCATCGCCACGGTGCGCGGTGTCGGTTTCCGGCTGAACACCGACTAGCGTCTCCGGCGTGCGCAGCCGCATCCTCAACGCCGTCCTGGCGACCGTGCTGCTCGTCGCGCTGTTGCTCGGCATTCCGCTGGCCTACACGGCGTTCCTGTTCGTCGAGGACACCGCCCGCCGCGACCTGCAGAACCGGCTCGAGCGCATGGCCGACGAGATCATCGCCCAGGAGGGCACCGACGGATTCGTCGTCGGTGGTCTCGACACGAGTTCCCTGCGTCTGCTCGTCCCCACCGACGGGCGGGCCGTCGTGGTCTATCCCACGCCCGAGAATGTCGCGGCGCGCCTGGACATCGGCACGCCGGTGCTCGGGGCGTCGATCGTCGAGTCGTTGTCGATGGGGACGTCCGGCTCGCTGCTCATCGAGGTGCCCTCGGAGAGCATGCGCACCCTGCAGCAGCAGGTGCTCGCCGCGGTGAGCCTGCTGGTGCTGCTGTCCGTCGCGGCCGGAGCGCTGGTCGCGGTGGCGACCGCCCGAAGACTCGCGAC
>LATQ01000123.1 GCA_001017865.1 Rhodococcus sp. IITR03 | reverse complement strand
GGAAGCAGAAGGCGGAGAACTTGTCCTGACCCTGTCCATTCGGAACGATTACGTGGTCGATACGGCCACTGGCGCCGGCGATCTGAATCTTGCATGGCCCTGATGACTCCAGAACCACGGCACGTCGGTATAGGGAGTAGGCGTGCCTGTGAGTGTAGCCGCCAATGCTCGAGCCTGGTCGACTGCATTCTGCACCGACTCTCGGCGAACCCACGCCTGTTCGTAGCTGCACGGGAAGCTCACGCAATCGCCGATCGCCCAGACGTGGTCCTTATTGGTGCGCATCGTCTGGTCAACGCGAACGCCATTATCGATCTCGATGGCCGCGGAACGTGCGAGTTCGAGATCAGGTTCAGCACCGATGCCCACCACCACCAGGTCTGCAGGGTAGCGATTGTTGGACAAATCGATTACCGCGCTGATTCTGCCATTCGTACGCTCGATCGAGGCGAGGAATACGTTGAAGTGGAGATCGATTCCTGCTGCGCGGTGGGTGGCTGTGACGTATGCGCTCGTCGGCTCACTTAACGCGCGAGCCAATGGCCTCGTGCCTTGTTCGAGAACAGTAACAGCAACGCCTCGCACTGCAGCGGCTGCTGCGAACTCCAAACCGATGAATCCTGCACCGACAACGACAACGGACCGCGCCGACTCAAGGTCCCGCTGCAGAAGCGCGGCCTCGCGTGCAGTTCTCAGATAGCGCACCCCTTCACCGTCGGCTCCGGGAATCGTCAGGACGCGATTTCGTGCGCCGGTGGCAAGCACCAACTCGTGATATGAGAGCTGGGATCCGTCCGCGCATTCGAGAATTCGGGCGTCAGTGTCTACGTTCGTCGCGGTTGCGCCGCGGCGGAGGTCGATCTCGTTGGATCGATAGAAGTCGTCGCCTCGTAGCGGAAGCGGCTCCGTCTCCTGTGTGCCGAGATAGTCTTTGGACAGCGGTGGGCGCTGGTACGGGAGTTCGGTTTCCGCCGTCAGCATCGTGATCTGCCGTCGTAGCCGCGGCGACGAAGGGCATCGGCAAGCTCGACGCCGGCATGGCCCGCACCGATGATGACCGTTGTTGACATTTCAGATCTGGCTTTCTGGGAGGTCCACCTCGAGGCCGTCGAGGTCGGAGGTCATTGTGACCTGACAGCCCAGTCGCGACCGTTCCTCGATGCGGGGAGAAGTGGTGCAGTCCAGCATTTCGTCCTCGTCTTCACCGATGCTTGGGAGGGTCCCCGGATGTCCGGGCCGGACATAAACGTGGCAGGTGGCACACATCGCCTGCCCTCCACACTCCCCCACGATTCCGGGGATCGAGTTGGTGACGGCCGCGCGCATGACTGACGTGCCTTCGGATACGTCGACAACTTCGGTGGACCCGTCAGGGTGGTGAAACGTGATCTTGGCCATGGCAGCGTAATCCTTCTGTCAGATGTCCCAGGTGACGGGCAGGTCCGTGATCCCCCGAAAAACCCATCCTTGCCAGTGAGTTTCGCGCTCGGGGTCTGGACGCAGGGTCGGGAAGCGGTCATAAAGCAGGGGCACAGCGATCTCGCCAATGGCGGCTCTTGCTGCCCAGTGGCCGGCACAGAGATGGACTCCGCTTCCGAACGCCAGATGTGGTTGTCTCGGCCGGTGCAGGTTGAACACGGACGGGTCGTTGTCGAAGTGGCGGTCATCGCGATTCGCCGAGCCGACCACTACTCCGATCGGAGCGCCGGCGGGCAGGCTCACTCCTCCAAGCACCACTGGTCGAGTGGTCTCGCGTGGGTACATCCCGATCGGCGACAACCAACGCGCGGTCTCGTCGAACGCAGCCGGCCACAGAGACCGATCTGCGAGGACGCGGTCACGCTGGTCGGGATGCTCCGACAGCGCCCAGACCATGCTGGTCACCATGTGCTGTGGCTCGTTCATCCTCCGGTGATGGTGAGCTTCACGTTCGCTGCGACTGCGTCGCGCGAGAGCCCGCTGCTGACTAGAGCCGAGGTCATCGATTCGGTGGGATGTTGTTGCAAGTGCGGGATTAGGGCGGACAGTAGTTCGTCGACTTCGCTGCGAGCTTGCTCGCAGCGTGTCAGATATCTGGATCGCCGCTGAGATTGCCGGTGCCAGCGATGAATGCGTGAGACCAGCGCCTCATGTCCTCGACATCCACATCGGGTAGGCCGAGTAGGTCGATGAGGTTCTGAGAAGCGACGGGGGATGCGTAATCTCGGTTCAATTCCGCCGCGTGTGGGCCGGCATCGGCGACTGCGTCGAGGTACCTGCGCGCATTGCGGGCGAATACCTCGGACCACACGGTCTTCACCATCTTCGGGCGAAGGGTGGGGTTGACTGCGGTCCGCTCCGCAGCGTGCTCGGGATCATCCTTGCGCAGCATCGGATGTCCCCCCAGAGCCCGAAGCATCGTCGCTCCGGTGCCTCCGACATTTGCCGAGTACGTCTCTTGGTCGCACTCGATCTCGTGGCATTCGCGATAGCCGGTGACCAGGTACTTCCCCACCGCCGGGACCCACGCAACCGGCGATTCATCGCGGAGTCTCTGGTACGTCGGATACGGATCGACCGCGAGATCATCGGCGGTGACCCACGATGCCGCAGGTGCGCGCGGTGCACTCGACGCCAGCGAAGCAACGGCGGCCGAAGTGTCGGCCTCCGTGCCAGTAGATTCTGCTCTTCCAGTGATCGGACACCTGGCCGGCAACGCTGCCGTCTCGCTCATTGTGAGTCTCCATCTCAAGCCTGCTGTGGGCCACAGCAGTGATGAGACTCAGTTCACACCAAAGGCAACTTCCAGTAAAATGAATAAAAACGCCAAACCTGTTCACTTCAATCGAAGTTAGTGCGATGCTAGGTTTTGGACCCCCTCTCGGGGTGGTTGTCGAGCTTCGGCAGCCGCACAGGAAATAATCAAATGTTTGTCGATTCGCCCGCGGTTTCGTTGGCTGTTTCGCTCGATTTGGCGGTATGGATGGTCCTGCGATCGCGGGTTGCGATCTCGATCCCGCTCGCGAGGTGGAGAGCTTCTCGAGGAGGCCGATCAAGATCGCCTGCTCGGGTCCGGTGAGCGCGCTCGTCCAAGTTCGCGCTCTCTTGTTGTGCGCCAGGTAGGTTCCGGAGATCGCGTCGGTGCCCGCCTCGGTGAGTGCGAGTTCGACGGAACGGCGGTCGTGCTCGGAACGTCTGCGCGACACGAGCCCATCGCGTTCAAGGGTATTCACCAGCGCCGATACCGCGGCTCGACTCATTCCGGTCAGCTTCGCAACCCGTTTTGCGTCACTGGGTCCCGTGAGCCACAACACGAACAGAACCCGGAATCCTGGCCAACTCCATCCCTGCGGCCTATGCACGGCCGACTCCAGGTCGTAGACCAGGGCGCTGGCAACCCGCGTCAGCTCCAGCACCAGGCGCATCGACTGCGGATCAACCTCAGGCATGACCCGTGTCGTCTTGCGTACAGCGAAGTCCACGAAGGACAGGAATCGAGGTCGTTTACGTCATCTGCGGCCGCACTCACCTCCGTCAGCGTAGTGGCGCACACCCTTGTCTGGAACATTTCATTGCTCAAGGCCTTGCCTAGTTTGCGTGACCGGCCCTACATTGATGACGCGGCATACATTCAAACCTTTGACCAATTGGAGCTATCATGGCTGCATCGTCCTTCGCTTCATCGGCCGATCTCGGCGAGAAGGAGCAAACACTCGAGGTCCTCGCGGACGGCGTGTATGCGCTGACCGCTGAAGGCGATCCCAACCTCGGTGCCATCGAGGGTGAGGACTTTCTCGTCTGCTTCGAGGCTCTTGCGACACCGGTTGCTGCCGAGAGTGGTTGGCGAAACTGCGCGAGCACACCGACAAGCCAGTCAGATACCTGGTGCTCTCCCATTACCACGCGGTGCGTGTTCTCGGCGCGTCAGCGTTCGATGCCGAGGTGATCGTGGCACATGAGAACACCTACAAGCTGATTGCCGAACGGGGTCAGCAGGATTGGGAGTCGGAGTTCGGTCGAATGCCGCGGCTGGCCAAGGGGGCGGAGTCTGTCCCAGGGCTGACCTGGCCGACGCTCACTTTCAGTGATCGCCTGACCATCGATCTGGGTGGCAATCGAGGAGATCTCGTGCTGCAGCACCTCGGTCGGGGGCACACCGAGGGCGATATCGTCGCGTGGCTGCCGAATCAGAAGATTCTGTTTGCAGGTGATCTCGTCGAAGCCAGGCGGCCTTGTACACGGGGGACGCGTTCCATCAGGACTGGGTCGGAGGCACGCTCGACCGTATCAAGGAGTTCGGTGCTCAGTCTCTGATCGGCGGCCGCGGGGCCGTCAGCCACGGACGTGAGGCAGTCGATGCTGCGATCGAGCAGACCAGGCACTTCCTCGAAGTGATGATTACGGAGGTCGGATCCGTACAGCGTCGCGGCGGCACCCTGAAGGAGGCCTTCGAGGCGACCCACTCCGCACTGTTCGAGCGTTACGGGCACTGGCCGATCTTCGAGCACTGCCTCCCCTTCGACGTCTCTCGAGTCTGGGATGAGCTGTCCGGGATCGAGCGACCCGTGATCTGGACGGCGGAACGCGACCGCGAGGTCTGGGCGCAGCTCCAGAACTGAGGAAGCAGATCGTGAAGAAAAACAATGACTTCGGCACAGTAGCCGTTCTGGGAAACGGACCGGTCGGGCAGACGACCGCGCTTCTTCTCGCTCGCTGGGGCGTGCGTGTGGTCCTGCTCGACGGACGTCCCGAGCGTGATCCGATCGGGTCGAAGGCGATCTGTCAGCAGCGGGACGTACTCGATATTTGGGAGTCGGTCGGGGTCGCACCGCGGTCGCCGACGAAGGGGTCACCTGGGACACCGCACGCACGTTTTACCGCGATCACGAACTGTTCGCGCAGCCGTTCGCGGACTCGGGAGTGTCGCCCTTTCCGCCGTTCGTCAACATCTCACAGACCCGTACCGAGCAGATTCTCGATGCGGCCATCGCGATGCAACCCCTGATCGACGTCCGATGGGACCATCACGTTGATGCGATCAGCCAGGACGAGAATCGCGTACAGATTGGCTGCGTGACGAGAAGCGGGACCGTGACAGTCGATGCCCACTACGCGGTCATGGCAACAGGGTCGCGAAGTACCGAGCTGCGCGAACAACTCGGCATCCGGTTCCCCGGCAAGTCCTTTGACGACAAGTTCCTCATCTGCGACATCCAAGCAGAACTTCCCGATTGGCAGCAGGAACGTAGGTTCTACTTCGATC
>LATQ01000240.1 GCA_001017865.1 Rhodococcus sp. IITR03 | reverse complement strand
CAGCTGCTCGAACCGGGCCACGACGGCTTCCGCGGTCTCGCGGTCGAACAGATCCGTCGCGTAGGTGAGGATCGCGTCGATGCCTGCGGCGCGCCGTCGTCGCCGTAGCTGTCGGCGACGATCAGGTGCATGTCGAACTGGGCGGTGCCGCCCTCGAGATCGATCGGTTCGATGTCGAGACCGGGCAGGGCGAGTTCGGAGCGGCTCTGGTTCTGGAACGAGAAGCCGACCTGGAACAGCGGGTGCCGGGCCGTCGAGCGGGCGGGGTTCAGGACCTCGACGAGACGTTCGAACGGCACGTCCGCGTGCGCGAAGGCCTGCAGATCGGTTTCCCGTGCCGCGGACAGCAGTTCGTCGAAGGACGCACCACCGTCGACCTCCAGCCGGAGCACCAGCGTGTTGACGAACATGCCGATGATGTCCTCGGTGGCCTGCTCGGTGCGACCTGCGATGGGGGTGCCCACCGCGATGTCCGTCGAGCCGGACAGGCGCGCGAGCAACGCCGCGAAGGCCGCGTGCACGGCCATGAACACGGTCGCGTTCCGGTTGCGCGCCAGGTCGCGCAGCTCCCGGTGCAGATCGGCGCCGATGGTGAACTCCACGCGGTCGCCGCGGAAACTCTGCTGCGCGGGCCGCGGACGGTCGAGCGGCAGGTCGAGCTGGTCGGGCAGGTCGGCGAGCGCGGTGCGCCAGTAGCGAGCTGCTCGGCGGCGGTGGACTCCGGATCGCCCTCGGAGCCGAGGACCTCCCGCTGCCACAGCGCGAAGTCGGCGTACTGCACCTCGAGCGGCGCCCACGCCGGATCGCTGTCCGCGGACCGGGCGGCGTAGGCCGTCATCACATCGCGGACCAGCGGCACCATCGACGAGCCGTCGGCGCTGATGTGGTGGACCACGGTGACGAGGACGTGATCGTCGTCGGCGACGCGAAGCAGATGCATCCGCACCGGCACGTCGACGGTGACGTCGAAGCCGGCCGCGGCGATCTCCCGCATCCGCGGTTCGAGATCGGCGGCGGTGACGTCCACCGGTTCGAGCTCGGGCCGAACCTGAGAGGCAGGCAGGATGCGCTGCACCGGACCGGATTCGGTCTCGGGGTAGACGGTGCGCAGGGACTCGTGCCGTGCGACGAGGTCTGCGACCGCGGCACGCAAGGCGTCGACGTCCAGTGCGCCCGTCATCCGCAACGCGAACGGGATGTTGTAGGCCGTCGAGTCGGGATCGAACCGGTTGAGGAACCACATCCGCTGCTGGGCGGGAGACAGCGGGATCGACTCCGGCCGGGTGCGGGCCGTGAGCGGCACCCGAGCGCCGCGACCGGATTCCTGCTCGACCCGTGTCGCGAGTTCCGCGACGGTGGACGCCTCGACAACGTCCGCACCGGCACCTGCGCGTCGAGCGCGGCACCGAGCCGGGAAACCACCTGCGTCGCGATCAGCGAGTTGCCACCGAGCGCGAAGAAATCGTCATCGGCACCGATCCGGTCGACACCGAGCACATCGGCGAACACACCCGCCACGATTTCCTCGATCGGGGTGCTCGGCGCGCGGAAACCACGCGTCTCGAACACCGGCTCGGGCAGCGCCCGTCGATCGAGCTTGCCGTTGACCGTCAGCGGGATCGCGTCGATCACCACGAACGCCGAAGGCACCATGTACTCCGGCAGAACCACCGCGACACCGCTGCGCAGCGCCTCGGTGTCGATCGACATACCTTCATGCGCAACCACATAGGCGACGATCCGCGCCGCCCCCGGAGTGTCCTCGCGCACGATCACCGCCGCGTGCGCGACCTCGTCCTGCGCGAGCACCGCAGCCTCGACCTCACCGAGCTCGATGCGGAAACCACGGATCTTCACCTGGTCGTCGGCGCGCCCGAGATATTCGAGATCGCCCGAGACGACCCAGCGTGCGACGTCACCCGTCCGGTAGAGCAACGCACCATCGGACGAGAACGGATCGGCGACGAAACGTGCCGCCGACAACTCCGGACGGCGCAGGTAACCCCGCGCCAACTGGCCTCCGCCGACGTACATCTCGCCGGCCACACCCACCGGCACCGGCTTGAGCCGCCGGTCGAGCACGTACACCCGCAGACCCGCGATCGGCACACCGACCACACTCGCGGACGCGCCCTGCGCCAGCTCCGCACCGATCTCCCGGTACGACACGTGCACGGTCGTCTCCGTGATGCCGTACATGTTCACCAGGCGAGGAGCTGTGCCGATCCCCCGTCGCTGCGCTCGCCCCGCATCCCCGTGACGCTCGAACCAGCCGGCCAGACGCCGTGGCTCGAGTGCCTCACCACCGAAGATCACGTACCGCAGCGACAACTGTGCCTCGTCGGCCGCGACCCGATCGGCCTCGACCAGCTGGTAGAACGCCGACGGGGTCTGGTTGAGCACGGTGACCCGCTCGCGGATCAGCAACTCGCGGAAGGCTTCCGGCGAACGCGACGTGAAGTAGTCGACGACCACGAGGGTTCCGCCGTAGAGCAGCGGACCCCACAGCTCCCACACCGAGAAGTCGAAGGCATAGCTGTGGAACATCGTCCACACATCCGACGAGTCGAAGCCGTACACCGATTCGGTGTTGACCATCAGCCGCACCACATTGCGATGCGGGATCAGCACACCCTTCGGACGCCC
Organism: Rhodococcus sp. IITR03; assembly: GCA_001017865.1. Next base: position 2,654 of record LATQ01000240.1, on the reverse strand, counting down.
GGTCGACCCCGACGTGTAGATCACGTACGCCAGATTCGTCGACGTCAGCGGGGCACGACGCTCCGCGTCGAGGATCGGTGCGTCGTCGACCTCCGACAGATCCAGACGGTCGATCTCGACGACCGGCACCGAGGCCGGGAACGCCACCTCGACGCCCGAAGTGGTCACGACCGCGACCGGCGTCGCGTCCGAGACCAGGAACTCGATCCGGTCGGCCGGCGAGTTCGGGTCGATCGGCAGATAACCGGCACCGGCCTCGAGCACCGCGAGCAGCGCCACGATCAGATCGAGCGAGCGCGGCATCGCGACCGCGACCAGATCCTCCGGTCCGGCACCGACATCGATGAGATGACGTGCCAGGCGGTGCACCCGCGCACCGAGTTCGCGGTAGGACAACTGCTCGTCACCGAACCGCACCGCCACCGCATCGCCACGTTCGACGACGCGCGCCTCGAACATGTCGACGAGTGTCGTGCCGGCCGGTGCGACGTCGTCGCCCAGCGAGTTCCAACGCGAGACGACCAGTTCGCGTTCGAAGTCGTCGACGATCTCGATGTCGCCGACCACCGCCGCCGGATCCTCGGCCACCCCGCGCAGGATGCGCAGCAGCTGCTCCGCGAACGCCGCGACCCGCAGGTCGTCGAACAGGTCGGTCGCGTAGGTGACGGCGAAGTCCATACCGGCCGCCGAACCGTCCTCGCCGACGGTCTCGGCGAAGGTGAACTGCAGGTCGAACTTGGCGGTGGGCGCCTCGTAGTCGACCGCCGCGGCGGTGACGCCGTCGAGGTCGAACTCGACCCGGCCGGTGTTCTGGAAGGTCAGGGCCACCTGGAACAGCGGGTGACGCGCCTGCGAACGCTGCGGGTCGAGGATCTCCACGAGCCGCTCGAACGGGACGTCGGCGTTCGCGAAGGCGTCGAGGTCGGTGTCGCGCACCTCGGCGAGGAGGTCCTGGAACCGGATGTCGTTGCGCACACCGACACGCAGCACGAGCGTGTTGACGAACATGCCGACGAGGTCGTCGAGGGCGGCCGCGCCGCGACCCGCGATCGGGGTGCCGATCGCGATGTCCTCGCTGTCGGACAGTCGCGCCAGCAGCACCGCCAGCGCCGCGTGCACGACCATGAACAGGGACGTGTTCCGCTCCCGGGCAAGGTTTTCCAGCGCCGAGTGCAGCTCGGGTTCGATACGGAACCGGCTGGTGCGTCCGGTGTTCGACGCGACCTCGGGGCGAGCACGATCCGACGGCAGGTCGAGCTGGTCGGGAAGGTCCGCCAGCTGCGCGGTCCAGTACTCCACCTGGCGCGAGAGCACCGAACGCGGATCGTCCTCGGAGCCGAGGACGTCGCGCTGCCACAACGCGTAATCGGCGTACTGCACCTCGAGCGGCGCCCAGTTCGGGGCCTCCCCGCGCGAACGGTTCGCGTAGGCGACCATGATGTCGCGCGCGAGCGGCCGCAGCGAGAAGCCGTCGGACGCGATGTGGTGGACCACGAGGAACAGCACGTGCTCACGCCCGCCGAGCGAGAACAGCACGACCCGCAGCGGCACCTCGCTCGTGACGTCGAAGCCGGCCGAGGTGAGCTGCTCCGCCCGCTCGAACAGGCTGCTCTCGGCGACCCGCTCGACGGGCAGCTCCACCGTGTAGGGCGGCTGCACCGACTGGTGGCCGACGCCGTCGATGTCCGGGTAGACCGTCCGCAGCGACTCGTGCCGCTCGACGACGTCGCCGAGCGCGGTGCGCAGCGCGTCGACGTCGAGGTCCCCGGTGAGGCGAACACCGACGGGGATGTTGTTCGCCGCGGAGGCCGGATCGAAGCGGTTGAGGAACCACATGCGCTGCTGCGCGGCGACGCGGGATCCGCTCCGGACGCTCGCGCCGTTCGAGGGCGGGCCGCGACCCGGCTCCCCCGAACTGTTCGACGCGGACCGCGAGGGCCTCGACGGTGGGGGCGTCGAACAGGGCACGGACGGGGACGGTCGTATCGAGGGCGTCGCCGAGACGGGCGACCACCTGCGTCGCCACGAGCGAGTTCCCACCGAGCGCGAAGAAGTCGTCGGTACGGCCGACGCGCGGGACACCGAGCACCTGCGCGAAGACACCCGCGACGATCTCCTCGACCGGCGTGCGCGGCGGCATGAACTCCTGCACCTCGAAGGTCGGTGCGGGCAGCGCGCGACGGTCGACCTTGCCGCTCGTGTTGAGCGGCAGCGAGTCGAGCACGACGATCGCCGCGGGCACCATGTACGACGGCAGTCGCGAGAGCAGCGCGGTCTTCACGTCCGCCGGGTCGATGTCGGCGCCGGCGATCGGCACGACGTACGAGACGAGCTGCGGTCCGGATCGGGGATCCTCGCGCACCACCGTCACGGCACGACCGATCGCGGGCTGCGAGGTGAGTGCGGTGTCGATCTCGCCGAGTTCGATCCTCAGACCGCGAAGCTTGACCTGCTGATCGGTGCGGCCGATGTAGTCGAGTTCGAGGCGGTCGCCGCCGGCGGTGCGCACCCACCGCACCAGGTCGCCGGTGCGGTACAGCCGACCACCGGAGGTGGAGAACGGGTCGGCGACGAAGCGTTCCGCGGTCAGGTCCGGCCGACCGTGGTAGGCGCGGGCGAGCTGCGCACCGGACAGGTACAGCTCTCCGGCGACG
>LATQ01000323.1 GCA_001017865.1 Rhodococcus sp. IITR03 | reverse complement strand
TGGGGTGAAGCATACGGAGGTAACCTGTGGCTGTTCATGTCATGCTCAACCAAAAGGGCGGCGTCGGAAAATCCACCCTCACAATGAACCTCGCCGCCGTCAAAGCGGATGTCCTCACCGCGGGTGACGACGACGACGTTCAATCCCCGGTCGCAGCGATCTCCGTCGACCCCCAGGGTTCGGCGGTCTGGTGGGCCTCGCGCGTCGAAGAATTACCGTTTCTGATCGACCAGGTCCACGACAACCTCGATGTGCTGCGCAATCTCGACAAGCTCCCCGGCATCAAGCACGTCTACGTCGACACCCCCGGCTGGATCGACCTGTCCGGCGCCGACGACGGCACCGATGTTCTCGGCACCGGCAGCTCCGCCGACGCCCTGCGCGCGGTGCTCGAGGTCGCCGATCTGGTCATCGTCCCGATCGAACCCGAACCGTTGTGCTTCGATCCCACGGCGCGCACCATCAAGCAGGTCATTGAACCGCTCGGCAAGAAGTTCATTGTCGTGGTGAACAATTGGGATCCCCGCGACGGTAAGGTCGATCTCGAGCAGACCCGCGAGTTCGTCCAGGCCAACGGCTGGCCTCTCGCCCGAACAGTGGTGCGGCACTACAAGGTCCACACCCGCGCTGCCGCCGAAGGCCGCGTTGTCACCGAGTACGAAGCCAACCGCGTCTCTCTGCAGGCACGGGAGGACTTCTACAAGCTCAGCCTCGAGCTCGCGGACGGTGGTCGCTGATGCCGCCCAAGGGTGGGCGCGCGAACTTCGCCTCTCTGGTCGGAGCAGTAGGCGAGCACTCTCCGGTCGACCGCAAGCGCACCCCGACACCCACGAAGACGAAGACCACGATCGAGCCGCTCGAAGGCCAACTGCTCGCCGATGTTCCGGTCGACCAGCTCATCGCCAACCCGCGCAACCCGCGTGACGAACTCGGGGACCTGTCAGATCTGGCGACCATCGCCGACCGGCAACTGCAACCGGGCACCGTCGTCAGCCGCACCGCCTGGCTGAAACTGTGGCCCGAAGACGAAGACGAGATCGGCGCAGCGCAGTACATCGTCGTCAACGGTAACCGCCGGCTCGCCGCCGCCCAGAAGTACGGCCGCCCCGGACTCGACGTGGTGCTGCGCGACAGCATCGCCGTCGACAAGGGCGAAATCCTCTGGGCAGCAACAAGTGAGAACATCGACCGCCGTGACTTCGACGTCCTCGAAGAAGCCAAGGCAGTCGAGCTGATGGTCTCCGAGTTCGGCAGCGCGGACGCAGCAGCAAAGAAACTCGGCCGCTCCAAAGGTTGGGTCTCCCAGCGCCGCGCCCTGCTCAAACTCGCACCCGAACTGCAGGCAGCCCTGCGCGCAGGGGATCTCGCCGTCCGGCAAGCCCGCTCTCTGGCTCGAGTCCCGCTCGAGGAACAGGTTGCGGCATGGGAAGCGGCCCAGAACCCTGAGCCGGCACCCGAAGCCGACGCACAGGCTCCGGAACCCGAAGCACCGCAGCCGAAAGAACCCGCCAGCAAGCTCGAACCGGTGGACAAGATCGCACAAGCGCTCAAACGACTCGGGCTGATCCGGATGTGCTGGCCGCGGCAGTGCGGAAGCACTTCTCCGACGACGAGCGCCGCAAACTCATCAATGCACTCGAGCTCCGGTAACCGCAACTCGAAGACAGGTTCGGTGGCGGATGGCAGAAGGGCTGCAGTGGTGAGCCGATGAGCGGAATCGACGACCAGATCGCCCTTTTCGATCTCGACCCCGAACCCGAAGAGCCGCCGGCTGAACCATCGGCATCCGAAGAGCCGCCATCCGAAACACCGGATATGTCAGCGGAAGATCCGTCGCCAACCGACGCCGACACCGTCCCATCCGACACCGGTGTCGCCGCCAGCGCCGATCAGAGAGACGAACTCCCGGTCCAACCTCGCCCATGGGAGTCCCTACCTGTCACCGAGGACGCCGACGGTCACGCGATCATCGTCACCGCTGAGGCCACCTACACACCGTCAGGTGCCCGGTTGACCGGACCGGTCGACACGATCGAGAAACTGGACAAGCTTCTGCACTGGGCCGCGTTGACCCCACATGGCCTCACTGCCAGGTGTGGTTCGTCGGTATCGACTCCTGTGCCCAGCTGGTTGGACCATCGACCCCGGTAGCGAAGACGATGTCGACGACCTCGAACAACTCCGTCAGCGCGCCGCGACCGAACTGACCCACGCAATCACCGCAACCTTGCCGCCGCTGATCACCGCCGGCTGGGAACTGCGAGGCGACCCCGGTTACGTCATCCACCTGATCCGCAAAGTCGGCAAGGCCACCCAGATGGTCGACCTCGTCCTCGAACCCTACGTCTGGACCTACTGGAACAAGGACTTCGGCTGGGGTAACCGCGTCGGCGACATGGGCATCCTCGGCAACCCCGCCGCCGGTACCTACCTGCCCGACGAGGACCTACCCGCCGCCCGTGAACTCGGCCGCCGCCTCGCCTGGTCCGTCAAACACCTCGACACGTTGCCCGGACCAACACCGGCCCGCACCGGTGCTGCGGTCCTGGACAAAATCCGCCGCGAGCGCCTGCGCACCGGCAAGGGCATCGTCGTCACCGCCGGAGGCCCGCTCCCGCCCATCGACGGCGCACCACGGGGCGACTTCGAACCGCCTGCCGGCTGGTCCCGCATCCCCGATGCCGACGATCTCGACGGTGTGACCTCACTGGTCACCATCGACCAGCGCGCCGCCTACCTGGCCTCGGCGGGCATGCTGTCCTTCGGCTACGGCCGGGTCCGCAACCTCCTCGGTACCGATGCCGCCGCTGCGGGGGCCGTCGACAAGCCGGCATTCGGAATCTGGCGCGTAACTCTGCCCGCCGCAGGCCAGTACGCCCTGCCGGAGAAGCTGCCGTTGCCCCACCCGGCCATGCTCGACGACCGACCCGTACAGACATGGATCACCACCGTCAGCCTCGATGGTTTGTGCGCTCCCATCGCAGACGGAGGAATGGGCCTGGACATCGACGATCTCGACATCACCGAAGCCTGGGTCTACGAAGAGCAAGGTCGCGCCCTCGACAAGTGGGCCAAAGTCCTACGCGAGGCCCGTGCCGTCGCGGTCGATACCGGTGATGCGTCGATGAAACGGTTCCTCGGCGCCTGCTACAAAGGTTATGTCGGGCGGATGGTCAACCCGGACATGTGGACCGCTACCCGCATGCAACACCACCACCAGCCACTGTGGCGGGCGGCGATCATGGCGCACTGCCGCTGGCGTGGTCGCCGCGTCGCGATGCGCATCGCCCGAGAGACCGGACGCTGGCCGATCCGCACCATGACCGACTCCTGGGTGTACCTGGTGGGGGAGGGGCAGACCCTCGCCGACGACAGCGACGCGTTGGGCAAGATGGTTCTCGAAAAGCACGTCGATCTCACCGACAAGATGCTCTTGGCGTTCGCAGCAGCCGAGACCACCCACGAGGTACGTCTGGCGATCGCCGCAGCGTACGGCACCGATGAGGGGAGTAGATGGCGCTGCATCTACCGAAACCCCGATCGAAAGCTGTGCCACAGAAAACCGTCGGCCTCGACGGCATGAAGGTCACCGTCGCCGCCGCAGCGGCTGCCGGTGTCGCCAAGGCACAAGAAACCAGCCGGGGCCTGGCCGGGTTGACCTCGCGAGTCTCGGTCAAGCAGATCCGCACTGAGATCGGCAACGACGGACTGCGACAGGCCGCCGTCGACGCCGGCCGCACCCCGCCATCGGACCGCACCCTGCGCCGCTGGGCCCAGCAAGGACGCATCCCCATGCCGAGGTCGCCGAGCTGGCCCAACGCCGCGCCGCCATCGCACGGCTCGGGGGAGTGAACGAGGTCGCCAGGAAGATCGGCCGCAGCCCCTCGTCGGTACGCAAATACATCTCCGGCAAGACCAACGAACTGCGCAACGACGCACGATCGAAACTCAAGGACGTCAAAGCCAAGGACGTCATGGACAAGGCAGGCGTCCTCAACCCGGACGGAACCCCGAAGATCGCCACCATCCGCATCACCGGTCGTGTGCATGTCCGCAATGGCGACGACACCGGATACGACTACCGAACCCGCACACTGGACTTCGGCAACTCCGACGTCCCCTTCAGCGCCGCAGAATCACAAGCATTGGCGGCAGCGCTGGCCAACGACGACCAAGCCCGCGTGGTCGCCATCCTCGAACGTCACGCAACCATCGACTATCCCGAAAACAAGGGATTCGACGTCTACAGCGACCAGTTCGGCTTCCACTTCGACGCCATCGACAAGATCGACGTCACCTGGCACTGAAGCCGATTCGTTCCTATGACGGGATAAACGTAAGACGTAACATCAAACGCCTGGTGACGACTGCAGCGAAGACCCTCCGCTCAGCCGAGCGAATGTAGACGGAGAGTCGGGTCGGCCAGTTCGTCCATCGTGATCGAAACTGTCGCCACCGAATCGAGAAAACAGCACCCGCTTACAAGACACCGCGAAGCCGACACCGAGAACCGGAACCGGCGAGCGAGATGTAGGTTCTCGCTCGTTCGTCACTTCTCCGATTTTCCGGGCTGCGAGTTCGCAACGTCGTACCCGCGTGTAATTCTCACGAACTCGGCGAAAATCCTCAGCCACATCACTTCCGTGTGCGGTCATGGACACAGGTGCACGGCATACGGCGCCCGTCAGCTCACGCGGATGCCCTTGTCGGCGAGGAACTCACGGGCACGCCCCAGTTGACGATCGACGGAAAAGACGTACCACCGGTCGGCGAGGCCCTCCTGATGGACGAGGTCACGGAACCGGCCGAACGCACCCTTCCCCTCGATCGCCCGCTCCAGGCGCTGCCGCAGTGCCGCATCATGATGCCGCTCGGCAAACGCTGCCATCTCATGCCATCCACCCCGCGAGCCTGCCCTGCCGAATCGAAGCCAACGATCGGGCTCGGCCTCGACGTCGACGGCGGCGTCCTCTCCGACCAACATCGAATCGGTACTGCCAGCGTCATACACCTGTCCGGTGCGCAGGTCGACGTAACCACACGTCGACATGTTCGGATCCCCCTCCAATTCGCTACCGAGCATCTCGAGGTCGACCGGCACCACCTTCCCGGACAACGGCTCGCCGCGCAGACACGCGAGCAGGTCCTCGGCCAACACCGCGTCACCCGGACCAGCGCGCCAGGTCAGCCGGTTGATGACCGACACCGCCACCGGTTCGGCCTGCTCCCGTCGCTGCTTCAGTGCCATCGGTACGCCCGTCCCCACATGTTGCAGCGCATCGTCGACGTCATGTCCGAGCACCGCGCCGAGAAACCGGGCGGCATCTGCTGCAGAGATAGG
>LATQ01000124.1 GCA_001017865.1 Rhodococcus sp. IITR03 | reverse complement strand
GGGGCGCGGCCACGTCCACCGCGACGACCGAAGCGTCGAGCAGCTGCGGGCGAAGCTCGCCCTCCTCGGGATTCATCGTCCCGACCAGCACGAATCGGGAGGCGTGCTCGACGGAGACCCCGTCGCGTTCGACGGTCGAGCGACCCATCGCCGCGGCGTCGAGCAGTAGGTCGACCAGGTGGTCGTGCAGGAGGTTGACCTCGTCGACGTACAGCACGCCGCGGTGGGCCAATGCCAGGAGGCCGGGTTCGTATTCCGCCGTGCGGTCGGCCAGTGCCTTGCCGAGATGCAGCGAGCCGGTGACGCGATCCTCCGCCGCGCCGACAGGCAGTTCCACCAGCCGCACCGGACGGACATGCGCGCCCGCATCGGCAGGGTGAGGGCCGTCCGGACAGGACGTGTCGGGTGCGGCCGGATCACACGAGAACCGGCACTCGTCCACGACGGTGATCTGCGGCAACAGCGCGGCGTGGGCACGCACGGTCGTCGATTTCGCGGTGCCCTTCTCGCCGCGCACGAGCACACCGCCGATCGACGGCGACACCGCACACAGGGTCAGGGCCAGCGCGAGGTCGTCCGAACCGACCACCGCACCGAACGGATACACATGCACTTCGACCTCCACAGGCTCCCGCTGGGATGTTCTTCGCGGCAAGCTGTTCGAAGGCCGGTATTCGGACTTCCCGGTCGGACGCCGTGCGATCGCCTTCCCGGACCGGACGGTCCAGTGGCTGCGCGGGTGCGCATGATCGACGACTCCCGGGTCACCGCAGCGGGCCTGTGCCGGATTCTCACCGGCTTCCCGATTATCCCGTGAGGGGCACCTTCGATTGCCTTGCCGCGGCCGAGTCTAGGCCATGGTGCGTGGGCTATGGTTCACCGCCATGGGACCGATGCGACAGACGACAGGCATCACCGTTGTCGGAATCGGGGCGGACGGATGGGCGGGCGTGCCGTCGGCCGTCCGGGAACGGATATTCGCAGCCGAGGTCCTGCTGGGCGGCCGGCGCCACCTCGATCTGGTGCCCGCCTGCGCAGCGGTGCGCGAAGAGTGGCCGTCGCCGCTCCTGTCCGGGCTCGACGACCTCCTCGACCGGCACGCCGGCAAGGACGTCGTCGCGCTGGCATCCGGTGATCCGCTGGTCTCCGGGATCGGTACCACCCTGATCCGGCGTCTCGGAGGCGACGCCGTGGAGGTGATCCCGGCGGTCTCGTCGGTGGCACTGGCCCGCGCGCGCATGGGCTGGTCGGCAGAGGAGTGCGAGACGGTCACCGTCGTGGGTCGCGAGATCGATGCTCTGCGCAGAGTTCTGACGCGCGGACGCAAACTCGTCGTCCTCGTCGACGGTGCACGTGTCGCGGATGTTGCGACGCTCCTGGTGGCCGCCGGTTTCGGGAACTCACGGGTCGCGGTGTTGTCGCATCTCGGTGCTGCGGACGAGTCCCGGATCGATGCGAAGGCGGCCCATCTGACCGATACGGGCGTCCGGTCTCTGAGTCTGATGTGCGTCGAGGTCGACGGACCCGCCGGGTTGTCGGTGCTGCCCGGTCTCGACGACTCCCTGTTCGAACACGACGGACAGCTCAGCAAGCGGACCGTGCGTGTCGCGGCGGTGTGCGCACTCGCGCCACGACCGGGGGAGTTGCTGTGGGACGTCGGTGCGGGAGCCGGGTCCGTCGGAATCGAATGGGCGCGAACCGATCCGCGCTGTCGTACTCTCGCGATCGAGAAGGACGAGAGGCGTGCCGGCGCAATCGAGCGCAATGCTGCCGCGTTGGGTGTGCCGTCGGCGGTGCGGGTCGTCCGTGGTGCCGCCCCCGCCGCGCTCGACGGACTCCCGGTGCCCGACGCGATCTTCGTCGGCGGGGGAGGAAGTCGTGAGGGTGTGCTCGACACGTGCTGGGACGCATTGCCTCCCGGCGGTCGGCTCGTCGCGCATGCAGTGACGCTGGAGACCGAGGCCGGCCTCGTGCTGTGGTGGAAGACGCACGGCGGTGAACTCACCCGTCTGTCCGTCGAACACGCAGATCCCATAGGAACATTCACCGGCTGGCGTGCGCAGCGACCGGTCGTGCAGTGGAGCGCAGTGAAAGGCGAACGATGACCGTCCATTTCGTCGGATCCGGACCCGGAGCGGCCGACCTGCTCACGCTGCGAGCGGTGAACCTGCTGCGCGAGGTCCCGGTCGTGCTGTACGCCGGTACCTATCTCGATGCCGAGACCCTCTCGCACTGCCGTGACGACGCCGAACTGGTCGACACACAACACCTGGACCTCGACGAGATCACCGCCCATCTCGTCGACGCGCACCGGCGTGGCCTCGACGCCGTGCGACTGTGCTCCGGCGACCCGTCGCTGTACTCGGCGCTCACCGAACAGACGCGACGACTCGACGCCGCAGGCGTGCCCTGGGACGTCACGCCCGGTGTGCCCGCCTACGCCGCGGCGGCCGCGGCACTCGGCACCGAACTGACCGTTCCCGAACTCGTGCAGACGGTCGTGCTGACCCGCACGCAGGCCCGGTCGACGGCGATGCCCGACACCGAGGCTCTGACGCGGGTCGCGGGGATCCGGGCGAGTCTCGTCCTGCACCTGGCGATCACCCGCATCCGTGTCCTGGCCGTAGAACTCACTGCCGAATACGGCGCCGATTGTCCCGTCGCGGTGGTCGCGTTCGCATCGCGGCCGAACCAGGTCGTGCTGCGCGGCACCCTCGCCGACATCGCCGACGGTGTGGAAGCCGCGGAGCTGAAGCACACCGCGGTCATCGTCGTCGGACACGCTCTCGGCGTGCGTGAGCGGCCGGATGTGGCCTGCTCGCATCTCTACGACCCCGCCCGCGAGCGCCCCGGTCTCGGATAACTCCATCTTCGCCCGCCGAACCGGGATTCGCCCCGGTTGCAGCAGGGGCGAACCCCGGTACGGCGCGCGAACCTGTTGACAACCCGGGGGTGAACGCCGTTCACTCGATGTGGGGTGAACGGTGTTCACCCCACAGGTGGCAACGGAGATGGGGACATGGGACGAACGACACCGGCGTCGGGCACGACGATCACGACGCTGCTGAGCCTGGCGGGTCTCGTCGCAGCTCTGCAGACCACGCTGGTCATTCCGCTGCTTCCGGACTTCCCCGAGATCCTCGACGTCTCCGCCGGCGCCGCGACGTGGCTGGTGACCATCACGCTGCTGACCGGAGCGGTGGCGACCCCTATCGTCTCGCGGTCGGCCGACATGTTCGGCAAGCGCCGAATGATGGTGCTGTCGCTGGCGATGATGGTCGTGGGGTCGCTGATCGCCGCGCTCGGCGGGAGCTACATCGCCGTCCTCGTCGGCCGCGCGCTGCAGGGCTTCTCCTCGGCGCTCATCCCGGTGGCCATGGCCGTGCTGCGCGACCTGCTGCCCCGAGAGAAGGTCGCGGGCGCAGTGGCACTGACCAGCGCCACGATGGGCATCGGAGGCGCCTGGGTCTACCGGCAGCGGGCATTCTCTACGACACCCTGGGGTGGGCCTCGGTCTTCTACGTCTCGGCGGCTGCCGGTGTGCTCCTGCTGGTCGGCATCCTCGTCACGGTTCCGGCGGGCGCCTCGGGCACCCGGGGCCGCTTCGACCTCGTCGGCGCGGTGCTGTTGTCGCTCGCACTCGTGGCGCTGCTGCTCGGGATCTCGAAGGGACCGGTCTGGGGATGGTCGAGTCCGCAGACCCTCGTGAGCCTCGGGGCGGCCGCCGTCGTCCTCGCGATCTGGGTCCCGTACGAACTGCGCGTTCCCGTCCCCATGGTGGATCTGCGCGTCTCGTCGCGTCGGCCTGTTCTGCTCACCAACATCGCCGGACTCTTCGTCGGCTTCGCGGCGTATGCGAACACCCTCTCCACGACGCAGCAACTGCAACTTCCGGAGATCACCGGCTTCGGATTCGGTCTCAGTGCGGCGACCGCGGGTCTGTGCATGGTTCCGGGTGGACTCACGATGCTCGTCGTCTCCCCGCTGTCGGCCCGCATGACCGCACGATTCGGCGGCCGCACCACTCTCCTGGCCGCGGGACTGCTCATGACCGTGGCCTACGGATTCCGCATGATCTTCGACGACACCGTCGCACTCATCGTCATCGGTAGCGTCCTCGTCAGCATCGGCAACGCGATGGCCTTCGCGACCATGCCGGCGCTGATCATGGCGGTCGTCCCGCTCACGGAGACCGCAGCGGCCAACGGCGTCAACAGCCTGCTCCGTACGATCGGATCGTCGGGCATGAGCGCGGTGGTCGCGGCACTGGTCGCCGGGCTCACCATGGAGGCGGCCGGGACGGTCTTCCCGGCCCACAGTGCCTTCGTGGCGATGTTCGGGATCGCCGGCGCCGCGACGTTCTCCGCTAGCCTGGCAGCCATGTTCCTTCCGAGGCACCGACCGTCGACGACGCGCGTCGCGGGCGCATCCGTGGAGGCGAAGGCTAGGTGACCGAGCGAACCACCCGCGACGTCATCCTCGACGCCGCACGGCCGCTGTTCGCCGAGCGCGGCTTCAACGGCACCACGATCAGGACGTCGCCGAAGCGGCCGGTGTCTCACCGGCTCTCGTGATGAAACTGACCGGCAGCAAGGCCGAACTCTTCCAGGCGGCCGCCCCGGACTCGCCCGGACTCGCCGAGGCCACCCGTCACGACGAGCCGGTCGGGTACCGGATGGTGCGTGCGGTCGTCGAACGACGGGATTCGGACGATTACGACTTCTGGGCGATGGCACCCTTCCTGATCCGTGAGGCAGCGGATCCTGCTGTGGTCCGCGCGCGGACGAACGAGCGGGTCGTCGCCCGGATCGCGGCACTGATCGGGGACGAATCCGCGGGGCTGGTGCGCTCGCAGATGGTCGTCACCCTCCTGCTGGGACTGGCGGGCAGCCTGAGGACGTTCGAGTTGCTGCCGCCCGACGAGATGCCCGGCGAGACCCTGATCGAGACCTACGGCCGGCTCGTCCAGTCGGTCGTCGACGATCCCGAACTCTGACCGTCCACCGATCGTTTCGTCCACACCGCACCGGTCGGTGTCACGGAGGTACCCGCAGCACCGACGATGAGCAGGCACTTCATGTCGATACCCGCCGGATCCAGCTTCTCGAGCGTCGTGACCTCGAGCGACTCACCGGACCGTCCCACATCGCGCCCGATCACGACGACGGTGTCGGCCGGACGATGCCTCAGCAGAACAGTTTTCGCATCCGCGACCTGCGTCGTCCGAGACCGCGACGCCGGGTTGTAGATGCCCAGGACGAGATCGGCCTCGGACACCGCGGCCAACCGCTTCTCGATCACGTCCCACGGCTTGAGGCGATCGGACAGGCTCATCACCGCGAAGTCGCCGCCGATCGGGCGCCGGCACGCGCCGCGACGGCCTGCACCGCGGAGACGCCCGGGCA
>LATQ01000170.1 GCA_001017865.1 Rhodococcus sp. IITR03 | reverse complement strand
CAGGGGGTCAAAATTGAGATGCCATTCCGTGGTCAGTTTTCACGTGCCGTCGACAGAAGGGAATAAACCCCAAGAATCCGGAACTGATCGACTAACTCGACATTACTCATTGGCACCTGTCACCTTGAGACTCAAGAGTCGCGACACGCGATTCTCGTCCCAGGTTGCCGCTAAGCGACGGGCACTGCGGTGTCGTATGTAAGCGGCCGGTGGATGCCGTAGTGGCCGATCGGATTCTCCTGAAGCTGATCAAGTTCGCCCGTAGCGCGTCGAACCCAGTGTCTACCGGCCCGATCGGTGAACGCGACTTCCACCCCTAGTTCGCCCTGCATGGGAGAATTGTCAGGGCCCTTCATCTCAATGACAAAGCGGCCCGGGGGCAAACTTTGAACGACCGTGCGGATTGAGTAGATGCTGAATCCGCCGTTTGCGATGCCATCTGCGTAAGACTCGGCATCTTCACCAGTGCGGTAGGCGGCACCCTGTACCCACACTAGATAAACCACGACGTTGTAGGCGGGCTCGTCGGACGAGTTACCAAGGTAAATACCGACGTTGTTAGCCTCGGCGAACGTACGAGCTGTTGACGGCGGAGGTTCTCCAATCCACCCGTAGATTTGTTGAGCTTGACTCCGTGTCCGCTCGCGCTCCTCAGTGCGTCGATCTTCCTCAGCTTCGGCTGCAAGAGCGCGCGACTTCCTAGCTTCCTCAAGACTGCTGCGCACCGCCCAAACCAAAGCCGCAATCGTGCCGACCGCACCTACCACACCACCGATCGAACCCACCCAAGTGGCCCAGTCGCCCGATTCCATCCTGTCCCTCCAAGGCCCCCAGACCGCCAACACATCGACCATCGGTAGGCCGAAATTATCGGAGGACGATCTTCCGTTCACGCTGGTTGCGTCAGAATGAGTATGTTGCCGTACGCCGCGTGGACGAGGCAAGACGGACGATCCAGGACGGCCGACGCGAGGACCGACGACGAACTCGAGACACCGATCGCAGCTCTGTACCGCCGAGAACGCGAACTGCTCGTCACCGGCGATACTGAGGCCTTCGCTCTACTTCGCACGAAGTTCGCGCTGCTGTCGACGCTGAAGAATCGGCGGCGCTGAACGGACATCCCTACCCGCCCCGACGTCGGACCACTGCGCAGGCCATGTACGACCCACACTGTTGGGCCCCAAGTTCAATGGAGGCTCTCGCTGATCCGCTCGGTTATTCCGACGAGAATATATGAATCGTGGTGAGACTGTTCGGCTTCGACGGTCGGATCATCCCGATCTCGCCGTGCAGGCGTGTGTTAAACCAGTCGATGTACTCGGCGACGACGATCTCAAGGTCGTCGATCGACTTCCACGGGCCCTTGTTGCGGACCAGTTGGCCTTTGAACAGCGATTTGGATGCCTCGGCGGGAGCGTTGCCGTAGGAATCGCCGCGACTGCCAAGCGAGGCGACCGCGCCGGCATCGGCACGACCGAAGCCGCACCTGGGCGATACCCACCTGCACTGCTGTCCGGTAGGGGTCGGCGACCGCACTTCCTTACGATCTCCATGGATCCCATCAGGTCCGCGAAAAGCGCATCGGTGTGGGCTTCGATCTCGTCGAAGACTTCGGTGAGATCCTTGAGGATCGTGGCCGCGGCGCGGTGGACGACGGTGCCGCGGTTGTAGTAGTCCGAATCAGGCTCGATAGCGGCATACACCGGTCTCGACATGCCCCGCGTGGAACGGCAAGCGCCCCTTTGAATCACCTATCGGCACGGTGCTTGCGCAGCATTCGGGTGACGGTGTCGATGACGCCGCATTCACCGACCTGACAGTGGGGGAACCGCTGGATCATCCAGTGTTCACGTGGAACGGGCAGGTCTTCTCGGACAATGAATCCCGCGCCCACGTCGGACACGGCGGCCCGCATCTATCGAGAAAGGCTGAGGCATCAAATCCGAGACGATCAGAATAAGTCCGACTAGGGCCTGCCCCGAAAACGTTGAGTCTCGACTAGACAGGCCGCGCTCAGCCGCGTTCAACGTTCCACAACAGCGTATGCCAGCCTGGAGTCAGGCCCCAGCCGCGGGCAACGGCCTTATCCACGAGCAACATGTTCCCCTCCAAGAGGATGTCCAACGCCCTGCCTTCCTGCATCACGAACACGCGCACTCGATGGACCGGCCGCGACAGAGTCTTGAGTAATTCGTCGATCTCGTGCAGGTCCTGTGGCTGTTGGACGACGAACTTGACGACCACGAACACCATCGCAGCGAACTCGTTGAGGACGGAGTATCGAGGGCGGGCTCGCTCCGCGACGCAGCTGTGCTTGAGCTTCGGTGACACGTTGTATTGGTCGATCAGCTTGGTCAATGGACCGGGTGAAACGCTACCGGACGTTTCTATCTCGATGAACCATCCGAACTCCCGGAGTCGCTCGCACAGGCCCGTGAGCGCGCGTGCTTGAAGGAGCGGTTCACCGCCCGTGATGACTAAGCGCTGAACCGCTGGAGCCGGACCCGGCCGGATTGACGACGCGTGGTTCGAACCGTTCGGCCGAAGTGGTCACCGTGGATCGGTCAGGAACCCCCACCACACGGGCCTGAAGTCACAAGGCGGGTCCCTGCCGAAGGGTAACTGTTGATGGTCGAGGCTGATGGTCGAGGTGCAACTGGCCGCTGGACGCGCGTCAGACAAGCGGCTGTGGCGCAAACTCTACGAACTTCTGGGGCATTCCTCTCTTGCAGGAGAGCAACACCGAACTCGTGGTCGACCTACGAATGCTGCTCGACCGCTTGAACAACCGGATCGCCGAATTCGAAGAAGCGATTGTCTCTAAGACCGATCCGGAGGCGTGAGAAGGTGAGCTCCCGCAAGACACCCACAGAGCTCGCCGACATGATCCGCCAGAACCTCGATCTCGATCCGATTCGCGAGTTCCTGGCTGCTGCGGGGAGCGCGATCGACGTCGACACCTTGCGACCAGGTCCGGCTCCTCGACTCGTCGCACCCCAGCGTGGCACTTGACGACGTCACCGATAGGGTGGCGCTGACTGGCAGTGATCCATCGTACCTGGTACCTTCGTACCGGACCACGGCAACCGGATGGTTCAGGTGTCGATCCAGGCCCGGTCCGACAACTGGGACTGGTCACCCTACTGACCCGTTCCGACGCATTGGTACCCACTTTGTTTACGCCGCAGACGACCGGAGTCAGCGATCCAGGGGACTTTGTCACACAGTTACACTGTGCCGACTAACCTCGTACGACCAGGAGGCACAAGGATGGCCAGCCGACCAACTACCGGTTCCGGAGCAGCGAGACTGCCGGGGTACGCCGCCTTCGAAGCCCGAGACGACCTTAAGAAATATGGCGACAATGGACTTCTTTTGTTTGCCGCGCAACTGCAATTAGGATTCGACGATGTCGACACATTTGCCGCTAACGCACTGACTGATGGCAGCAATGATAAGAAATGTGACCTAGTCGCGGTAGTACCCGATAGAGGTCGCCTGGTCGTCGCCCAAGGATTTGTGTCACGTACAACGAAGCAGGAAGCTCCCGCCAACAAAGCTAGTGACCTGAATACTGGGGTTTCATGGTTGCTCTCCGGCGCAGTAGACACCCTGCCCGATTCCCTCCGCAGTGCTGCGATTGAAGCGCGCTCCGCTCTCCAGGATGGATCCATTCGCGAAATGGTGATCTGGTATGTGCATAATCTCCCAGAGTCGAAGAACGTGCTTGAGGAGCTTGAGCAGGCTGCACAGACCGCGGACAGCATAATTCGTCGAGAATTTCCTGCAGCATCGGTGGACGTCTCCTTTGACGAGATCGGACAGAGCCGCCTTGAGGAGGAGTACCAACGCACTCAAGCACCTATACTTATTACGGATAAGTTTACGTTTTCCATACCTGGCGGATTTGAAATAAAGGGCACAGGGTGGAGTTCATACTCCACTGCTATTTCGGCGGATCAACTGCGCTCCCTGTGGAGAACTCATAAATCTAAAATAATGTCGCCTAATATTCGCGACTATCTAGGCGTCGTACGCAAGGCCAACAACATTAACAACGGAATCAAAGGCACAGCCACAGAGCAGCCGGAAAATTTCGCAATTTTCAATAACGGGATAACCATCCTGGTGCACGATTATCAGTCAATACGGATGGCGCGACAGGAACTCTATCCTTACAGATCACAGGCGCGGGCATCGTAAACGGCGGACAAACAACTGGCGCACTCGGCGAGCTTTCTGATACGCAAGCCTCAAAGATTTCTTCGGCTCGAGTTATGGCCCGTTTTGTAAAATGCTCGGACACGGAGATACTTGGAAATATTGTTCGATACAACAATACCCAAAACAAGGTCGAGGCCTCCGATTTTCGCAGCAATGATCCGATTCAGCATAAGCTAAGAACGGAATTCGAAAGCATTCCGGACGCCGAATACAGAGGCGGGCGAAGGGGCAGCACCAGTGATGTTATCGCAAGAAAAACGAAATCGCTTGTACCCGACTCCGCTGTTGCGCAATCCTTGGCTGCTTTCCATGGCGATCCTAATCTGGCGTACAATGACACCAGGTCAATCTGGGATAATGACAGTACCTACACCAAGGTTTTCAGAGATAACGTGACGGCGAGACATATCGTTTTCACGTATGGACTATTTAAATCGGTAGAGAATGCCAAACTGAGCATTACGAAAATAGCGCCATCGGAACGTACGGCGAGCCAAAAAGAGCACGCCCAATTCTTTAGCACAAGGGGGGCGAACTGCCTCCTGGTCACCGCAGTTTCCAGCTGCATCGAAACCATACTCGGACGTGCAGTCACCGATAATTATTCTCTCATATTTAAAGAGAACATCTCCCCTGTCGACGCTGCCGGATTATGGCAGCCAGTCGTAGATATGATGCTTTCCTTCTCAAAGTTCTTGAAAGATGCAACAGATCAAGGACTTAAGTCCAGAGAGCGCGTCTCCAAAGCAATTGAACAGTTTAGTGCGATGGTAGAAGCGACACGATCCATGAGCCCGGAGAGATTTGATAACTTCTCTAACCTTGTTATTAATTGATTGCTTCAAGATCACTTTCGAGGCGCTATAGAACGTCAATCGTCTTGACGGGCCTGGAACTGCACATGATCGGCACAATCGAGCGGGTTTCGGCATGATTTCCTTCGAAACATCCGATCTTGAGCGGGAAATCCCGTGCGGTCGACGAGCAGACCGACGACGATCTGCCGATCATCCCAACTCTCTCTCCTGAGTTAGGAAATTCGGCTTAGTGTCCCGATTCGAACCCGAGACGGGTGAGAATCTCCAGCCCGACGGGTGGGATCTGCGGCGGAAAGTCCTGGACGGCACCGTTGACCTGAGTTAGGACATTTGGCTTAGTGTCCCGATTCGAACCCGAGACGGGTGAGA
>LATQ01000298.1 GCA_001017865.1 Rhodococcus sp. IITR03 | reverse complement strand
TCGGCGATGTTGCGCAGGCCGTGCCCGGCGCCGCGGCCGGTGACGGGTCTGCGGGATCCGAGTCGCCGATCGGGTTCACCACCTCGATCCCGAGACGGCCGTCGGTGTCGTCGAAACGAAGGGTCACCGGCCGTCCGGGTGCATGCTTGACCGCGTTCGTCAGGGTCTCCTGGACGATGCGGTAGGCCGTGAGATCGACCTCCGCGTCGAGGTCTGCGGGTGGATGACCGTCGATCCGGACGGAGGTGCCGGCGGCACGTGCGGAGGCGGTGAGCGGTTCGAGGTCGGCGAGACGACCGCCGTGGTGATCTCGTCGTCGGTGTCGTCGCTGCGCAACAGGCGCACCATCGACTGCATCTCCTGCAGGGCGGCCACGCTGCCGGAGCGCACGGACTCGAGCACGGTCAGCGCTCTGTCGGGATCGGAATCGCGGAGGCGGAGCGCGGCCTCGCTCTGGATCGCGATCGACGACAGGTGCCCGGCCACCACGTCGTGCAGGTCGCGGGCCAGACGCTGCCGCTCGGTGGTGATGGCGGCGCGACGGTCCAGTTCCGCGACCCGCGAGAGGGCCTCGGCGCGTGCCCGTTCGATCTCGGCGGCGTCCCGATGTGTGCGGACGGATCGGGCCCACCAGATCGGGACGACGATCACGAGCGCGGCGATCGACACGGCCCACACGGCGATGCGCAGTTCTCCGAAGTACACACCGAGCGCGACGCGCCGACGACGATCGGGACCACCGGGGCGCGTTCGAGGAAGCGACTGGTCCGCGCCGAGCCGAAGAGCGCTGCGGCATACAACAGGTCGCCGTATGCGATCCAGACCGGCAGCGAAGGACCGACGACGAGGTCGACCAGTACCGGAACCGTACCCAGCAGGAGTGCGAGAAGCGGTCGCGTGCGGCGCATCGTCATCGGTGCACACACGCACGCGAGCAGAACGAGCCACACCCACAGCGGCTGCGGCGGCCGGTCCTCGACGAGCACACCGAGATCCAGGGCGTACAACAGCGCGCCGCCCGCGAAGTATGCGAGGGCGACGAGCAGGGAGTTGTACCGCGGGTTCACGAATCCCACTCGAATCTCGGATTCACGGTTGTCCACGGCAACGATTCGACCACAACCGGGGATGATCAGGGTCGACGTCACCCGAAGTGATGAGGCATCTGCCGCCCATCGGGCGACGCGCGCGTGGGGAGGTGCGCGCGATTCTGAGGCCATGTTCAGCCACATCGCCGCTTTCATCGTCGGATGCGAGATCGCGTTCTGGGTCGTGCTCGCGGCCGGACTGGTGTTCCGGTATCTGCTCCGGCTCGGCAGGACGGGTGCGGTGCTGCTCGCCCTGATCCCGCTGATCGACGTCGTCCTGCTCGCGGCCGTCGCCGTGGATCTGCACAACGGGGCGGAGGTCGGCTGGGTCCATCGCGTGGCGGGTATCTATCTCGGTGTGAGTGTCGCCTTCGGACCGAGCGTCGTCCGGTGGGCCGACCGGCGATTCGCCTATCACTTCGCGGGTGGTGCGAAACCGGAACCCGCTCCGAAGAAAGGGCCGGAGGCTTCCGCAAGGAATGTGCGGACTTCGGACGATGGCTGCTCGCGGCCGGGATCAGCGCGGCCGCCGTGCTCGGGCTCGGGTCGACCGTCGCGAACGCGAGCAGGCCTCGGCGCTGTACGGAATCTTCCCCACCCTCGCCACGATCACGGTGATCTGGCTGATCACGGGCCGGTCTGGGTGCTCGGCAAGCAGTGACGACCACACCGCGTCGAGAAATCTCGGGGTGCGCGATGAGTTCTCGCAGGGTGGCCGGTCTGTATCGGTGACACCCACACCGCGTCCCCGCGGGACGAACCGACCACAGGAGAAACCATGTCGCGCATGCTGTTCGTCAATCTCGCCGTCGAGAACATCACCGCCACCCGCGCATTCTTCGACAAGCTCGGATTCACGTTCGACGAGTCGTTCTGCGACGAGAACGCCGCCTGCCTGAAGATCAACGACCAGACCTACGTGATGCTGCTCGAGAAGCAGATGTTCCGGATGTTCACCAACGACGACATCTGCGACACCACGAAGGCCCGTGAGGTGCTGATGTGCGTATCGGCCGACAGTCGCGAAGGTGTCGACGCGCTCGTCGACGGCGCGATCGCGGCCGGCGGCACCGAATGGGTGACCACCGGGGCCGAGAAGGCGAAGGAGGACATGGGCGACTACGCGTACCAGCGGGCGTTCCGCGACCTCGACAACCACGTCTGGGAGGTCATGTGGATGGACATGACCGCCGCTCAGCAGGCCGACGTCACGGAAGCCGCGCCTGCCGAGGCGTGACCTTCGACGTCAGCGGCTCCCGGGTCCTCCGGTAGCCCGAACCTGGCGAACAACGCCGTCGTGTCGTCGGAGAAGAAGACGGTGGCGTGCGTGACCCTACCGTCGACGATGTCGAGCACCTGCAGTTGGAAAGGGTGGTGGCGGCCGTCCTCCCCTCGCATGTACAGGCCGAAGGCCGGCTGGCCGTTGGCCACGGTGGGAAGCAGCACCTGGTCGCCGGGGCCCTTCGCGGGGCAGTTCTGCTTGATGAGGGTGACGATCGCTCGGGGCCCTGGTACCAGCCTTCGAACGGCGGCATCTCCCAGACGGCGTCCTGGGTGAGCATCTCGACGAGCGAATCGATGTCGTACTTCTCGAAGCCGTCGACCCAGCGCTGCAGCAACGCCTTGGTCTCGGCGCTGTCGGGTTCGGCGAGGTCGTCGTCGCGGACCTGGGCGTCCTTCAGCTGCGCGCGTGCCCGCTGCAGGAGGCTGTTGACCGCCGCCGTCGACGTGTCGAGCGCGGCTGCGACCTCGGTGGCGCGCCACTGCAGGACCTCGCGGAGCAGCAGGACCGCGCGCTGGCGGGCGGACAGGTGCTGCAGAGCGGCGACGAACGCGAGGCGGACGGAATCGCGGGAGGCGGCGATGGTGGCGGGATCCGACGGATCGTCGGTGGCGTACCCGATGGGGAACGGCTCGAGCCACGGCACCTCGGGGCGGGTGACCAGATCGTCGGTGGGATCGGAACTGGGCGCGCCGAGCCCGGTGGGCAACGGCCGGCGACTGCGGCCTTCGAGCGCCGTCAGGCACACGTTGGTGGCGATCCGGTGCAGCCACGTGCGCAGTGAGGAGCGGCCGCCGAAGTTCTCGTAACCGCGCCAGGCGCGCAGATAGGTCTCCTGGACCAGATCTTCCGCATCGTGCAACGACCCGCTCATGCGATAACAGTGGGCGAGCAGTTCGCGACGGAACGGCTCGGCGAGTTCCATGAAATCGGTCGACGTCGATGTCGAACCGGCAGATTCTTCGAGCAGTTGTTCGGTCATGAGCGCGATACCCCCGGCTGGTCGGACCCGAATCCGCTACCCGTCAGAGAGTAGTCGGGGGCACCGACAGAAGACAGATGATCGCCGGGTCTCGATCGGGGCGCCGGATGCAGGTACCGTGCACGAAGTCGCGCCGAGGTGAGCGCGTGGTGGACGGAGTGGGGACAGGTCGTGCACGAGTACACGCTGCGCGAAGGCGTATCCGGAGCGCAGGGGCACAGCAGGCCCGAGCGCAACGGCCCGTCGGCCCCTTCGCCGACGGACTTCCACCCGGTGCCCTGGACGTCGAGCGGCCTCCGCTCGACCGGTTCGGGCCGGCCGAGCTCGGACGGGCAGTGGTCGTCGCCGCCGTCCTGATCACCTTCGTGGTGTGGGCGGTGCTGCGGTGGACCGTCCGGCCCCGGCAGCACAGCGTCGTCGAAGCGGCCGCGCACGGCACCGTCGACGCCTTCGAACATCTCGGGCCGACCTTCGTGAAGCTGGGCCAGCTCATCGCGTCGTCGCCCGGGCTGTTCCCCGCGGCTCTCGCCGACGCGTGCCTGCGCATGCTCGACGACGTGCCGACCTTCCCCTCCGAGCAGGCCCGCGCGGTGATCGAGGAGGATCTCGGACACCGCATCGACGAGATGTTCGAGTCGTTCGACGATGTGCCGCTCGCCGCGGCGTCCGTCGCCCAGGTGCACGGGTGCGTGCTGCGCGACGGCCGTCGGGCCGTGGTGAAGGTGCAGCGGCCGGGGATCGCGCACCGCATGCTCGTCGATCTGCGCGCCGCCTACATGGGCGCGAAGCTGCTGCAGCTTTTCGAGTTCTTCCGTATCGCGAACACTCCGGGGATCATCCGCGATCTCTACAACGCGACGATGACCGAGCTCAACGCGGCGGTCGAAGCGGATCGTCAGGATCGCTTCCGCCGCAACATCTCCGCGTTCGGCGACAACACCTATGTCACGGTGCCCGAGGTGTACTGGCAGTGGTGCGGTCCGCGGGTGATCTGCATGGAGCGCCTGCAGGGCAAGCCCGTCGACCGGGTGGTGCCGGGACAGGACGAGCTCGACACCTCCCTGCTCGTGCGCCGCGGGGTGAAGGTGTGGATGGAGGCGGTGCTCTGTCACGGTCCGTTCCACGGCGACGTGCACGCGGGCAATCTCTGGCTGCTCGACGACGGACGTGTCGCGCTGCTCGACTTCGGCATCGTCGGCGAACTGCCCGAGAAGTGGCGCGCGCTGCTGCGGGCGTTGTTCCGTGCCGCGTTGCTCGACGGGGACTTCACGGCGGTCGCGCAGAGTGTGCGGGCGCTCGGTGTCGCCGCCGACCTCGACGTCGACGACGCGGCGGTCGGTCGGCAGGTGGCGGAGATCTTCGGTCCGCTGCTCGGTCAGGACGTGGGGGAGTTGCGGCTCAGCGAGCTGATCGGTGCGCTCGTCTCGCTCGGACGCAAGTGGAACACGTCGACTCCCGAGGAGCTCGTGTTGTTCGGGAAGCAGCTCGGATATTTCGAGCGCTATGCGACCGCGCTGGCGCCGGGCTGGGTGCTCGGCCGTGATCCCTTCGTCTTCCGGAACATCTTCCCGGACGAGGTAGCCATAAGAATCGCCGAATCGAACGTGAGCCTCCCCGACTGAGGCACGAGCGTTGGGTCTTTACAGAATCCGACGCGCCCCGTAATTTGAACGATCGTTCGACCTAATTATGGTGCGAGCCACACACTGGCTACCGGAAGGACCGCGACCGCAATGGCAACTTCGCAGGACGTCGTACTGAGCACGCGCGACGGAAACGTCGTGACCTGGACGATCAACCTTCCGGAGGCGCGCAACCCGATCTCGGGTGACGACGTCGTCGACCGTCTCGTCGAGCTCGTCGAGGAGGCCAACCGCGACATCGACACCCGCGTCGTCATCCTCACCGGCGCCGGATCGGCCTTCTCCGCCGGCGGCAACGTCAAGGACATGGACGAGCGTCGCGGCATGTTCGGCGGCGCACCCCACGCCCTGCGCGAGGGTTACCGCCGCGGCATCCAGCGCCTGCCCCGGGCCATCTACACTGCGAGGTCCCGATCATCGCCGCGGTCAACGGACCCGCCGTGGGCGCCGGCTGCGACCTCGCGATGATGTGCGACATGCGGATCGCCTCGTCGAAGGCGTTCTTCGCGGAGAGCTTCGTCAAGCTCGGCATCATCCCCGGCGACGGCGGTGCCTGGCTGCTGCCGCGCGCCTCGGTGCGCGCGCATCACCGATCGCCAGATGGAGGTACAGTGACG
>LATQ01000378.1 GCA_001017865.1 Rhodococcus sp. IITR03 | reverse complement strand
GCCCGATCCGACCGTCGCCCATGCGTCCCGGAGCGGACGCGGCTGCGCAGCGTCCCGGAGCGGACGCGCCAGGTGCACAGCGTCCCGGAGCGGACGCGCCGACGCAGCGGGTCTCCGCTGCGATGGGTGCGAGCGCTGCAGCGGGTGCTGCAGTAGGTGCGAGTGCTGCGAACGATGCACCCACGACACGCGTCGCCGGCGGCCCGCCCGCAGGCGGACCTCCCACCGTTCCGCCCGGTGGCGGTTCGGGTGGCGGCGCCGGGGGTGGAAAGGGCGACGGCAAGAACAACCGCTGGCGCACGATCCGCCGGATCGGTTACGGCGTGGTCGCCGCCGGCATCCTCGTCCCGATCCTCATGTTCATGCTGGCGTACATCGTCCAGGACGTGCCGCGCCCCGGTGAGCTGCAGACGAACCAGGCCGCGACCATCTTCAACTCCGACGGCCAGGGTGTCATCACGAAGGTGATCCCGCCGGAGGGCAACCGCACCGAGGTCGAACTCGACGCGATCCCCGTGCACGTCCGCAATGCCGTGCTCGCCGCCGAGGACCGCGACTTCTACAGCAATCCCGGCTTCTCGGTCACCGGCTTCGCGCGTGCCGCCCGCGACAACGTGCTCGGCCGCGACAGCGCCGGTGGTGGTTCGACCATCACCCAGCAGTACGTGAAGGTCGCCGTCGTCGGTTCCGAGCGGACGTTGACGCGAAAGCTCAAGGAGCTGGTGCTGTCGACGAAGATGGCGAACCAGTGGCCAAGGACGACATCCTCGCGGCCTACCTCAACACCATCTACTTCGGTCGTGGTGCCTACGGCATCGCCGCGGCGTCGAACGCGTATTTCGGCAAGCCCGTCGGTGAGCTCACCGTCGAGGAGGGCGCCGTGCTCGCGTCGTCGATTCAGTTGCCGTCGCTGCTCGATCCGGAGCAGAACCCCGAGGGTGCGGAGCGCGCTGGAACTACGTGCTCGACGGCATGGTCTCCGCGGGCACGCTCGATGCCGCCGAACGGTCGGGTATGAAGTACCCGGCCTACGTGCCGATTGCTGAGCTCGACAACGGCGACCAGTCGTCCGGCCCCGAAGGTCTGATCAAGAACCAGGTGCTCGCCGAGCTGTCCCGCGAGGGCATCGACGAGAACCTTCTCAACACGGCCGGTCTCCAGATCACCACGACGATCGACCCCCAGGCCCAGCAGTCGGCGGTCGAGGCGGCGCAGAGCAATCTCGAGGGCGAACCCGAGGAGTTGCGTACCGCGGTGGTGTCGGTCGATCCCCGGTCCGGGGCGATCCGCGCCTACTACGGCGGTGAGAGCGGTGTCGGTTACGACTTCGCCCAGTCCGGTCTGCAGACGGGTTCGTCGTTCAAGGTGTTCGGCCTGGCCGCCAACCTCGACCAGGGCGTGCCGTTGTCGCAGACCTACGACAGCGGTCCGCTGACGGTCAACGGCATCAAGATCGGCAACGTCGAGGGCGAGTCGTGCGGGCAGTGCACCATCGCCGAAGCGCTCAAGCGGTCGTTGAACACGAGCTTCTACCGGATGATGCTCGAGATGGACAACGGCCCGCAGGCCATCGCCGACATGGCGCACAAGCTGGGTGTCGCGAAGGAACTGCCGGGCATCGGTGAGACGCTCACCGAGCCGGGCGGCATCGGCCCCAACTACGGCATCGTGCTGGGCCAGTACCAGTCGCGCGTGCTCGACATGGCGTCGGCGTACGCCACGCTCGCGGCGTCCGGCCGTTATCACGAGCCGTATTTCGTGCAGAAGGTCGTGACGTCCGACGGCGAGGTGCTCCTCGACCGTGGTACTCCTGCCGGTGAGCAGGTCGTCGACGCGGCGGTGGCCGACAACACCACTTCCGCGATGACCCCGATCGCCGCGTACTCGAACGGCCACGCCCTGGCCGGTGGCCGTCCGTCCGCGTCGAAGACCGGTACCGCTCAGCTCGGCGACACCGGCTCCAACAAGGACGCGTGGATGGTCGGTTACACCCCGTCGCTGTCGACCGCTGTGTGGGTCGGCACCGAGGAGGGCCTGCCCCTCGAGAACAGCTGGGGCGGCATGATCTACGGCTCGGGTATCCCCTCGGACATCTGGAAGGACACGATGGACGGCGCTCTCGAGGGCACCGAGGTCGAGTCGTTCCCGAAGCCGGAACCGATCGCCGGTGTCTCCGGCGTGCCGGCGTGGACCGCGTCGACGACGGCTCCGGCCACCCGTGAGCAGACCACCACCTCGCGTGTCGTGCCGAGCCTTCCGGAGGTTCCGGAGATCACCACGCAGAACGTGGAGATCTTCCCCGGCGTCACGATCCCCGTTCCGGGTGTCGCCCCGCAGACGACCACCCAGAACGCGCCCTCCCGTCCCGGCACCGGCGGTCAGCAGGAGGAAAGCGAGGACACCGGCGGCGGAACCGGCGGCGGTGGTACCGGCGACGACTCCGACGAGGGTGGATCGCCTCCGCAGAACCGCATCCCGGGACTCGAGAGCCCCGCGATCCCGGGCGCGCAGGGAGGCGGATTCCAGGGCGCGCAGGGCGGTAGCCCCCAGGACGCGTTCGAATACGCTCCGGCCGGGTAGCCTCGCCGCGTGAGCGACGACCGGGGATCCGACGCCCGGCCGTGGTGTCCGCTGCACCACCGGCCGAGGATCGTCGTTCCCTGGACTGGCGCGACACCCCCGGGCGTACCGATCCGACGGTGTCGCGCCTGACCGCCGTCATCGGCGGTCCGGTGGGCCGGCACGCCGTGCTCGGGCGCACCCGCTTCTTCACTCCCCTGCGGGCGATGTTGCTGCTCGCGGTCGTCTTCCTCGCCTTCGGCTGGTTCACGAAGGCGGCCTGTGTCCAGCAGGGACCCGTCGGTCCCGATGGCGCGCTCGGTCTGGACTGGAGCGGCAACCGGCAGTACGTGGCGATGTGTTATTCCGACATCGTTCCGCTCTACGGTGCCGAACGGCTCGCCGAGGGCGCCTTCCCGTACCGGACGTCGTGGGAGGAACCCGGCCCCGACGGCAGATGCAGACCCGGTACATGGAGTATCCGGTGCTCGCGGGGCTCTACCAGTACGGCTCGATGCGCATCGCGAAGGCGTGGGACGCCACGCCGTGGCTCCCCGATGCGCTGCAGGTCGCGATCTATTTC
Source organism: Rhodococcus sp. IITR03 (assembly GCA_001017865.1). The sequence goes on along the minus strand of LATQ01000378.1, from coordinate 2,479 downwards.
GCCGTCGTCGCACTCGGTCTCGCGCTCGCCTGGCTCGTCACGGTATGGGCCACCGCGATGTCGGCGGGTCGCAGGATCTGGGACGCTGCACTCGTCGCGGCGTCACCGCTGGTCGTGGTGCACGCCTTCACGAACTTCGATGCCCTGGCCACGGCCTTCGCCGCCGGTGGCCTGCTGGCGTGGGCACGTCGTCGACCGGTTCTCGCCGGTGTCCTGCTCGGCCTCGGTGCCGCGACGAAGTTGTATCCCTTGCTGTTGCTCGGTCCGCTGCTGGTGCTGTGCCTGCGGACCGGCCACCTGCGGTCGTTCGCCCGCACCGCGGGAGCGGCCGCCGCGGCATGGCTGGTCGTGAATCTGCCGATCATGGTGCTGTACCCGCGCGGATGGGCGGAGTTCTTCCGGCTCAACTCCGATCGCGGAGCGGATCCGGATTCGATCTACAACGTGCTGCACTCGTTCGTGGGCTGGCCGGCCTGGTCGGCCTCGACCTTCAACGGGGTCTCGCTCGTGTTGTTCGCCGCGGCCTGCGCCGCGATCGGGTGGATCGGGCTCACCGCGCCGCGCCGCCCCCGCCTCGCGCAGCTGTGTTTCCTCCTCGTCGCGGCCTTCCTGCTCACGAACAAGGTGTGGAGTCCGCAGTATTCGCTGTGGCTCGTGCCGCTCGCCGTGCTGGCCGTGCCCCACCGGCGCGCGCTGGTCGCCTGGATGACGATCGATGCGCTGGTGTGGGTTCCGCGCATGTACTACTACCTCGGTCCGATCGGAAGGGGCTGCCGGAGCAGTGGTTCACCGCCACGGTCTTCCTGCGCGATGTCGCCGTCGTGGCACTGTGCGCGGTCGTGCTGTGGCAGATCCGGCGTCCGGTGCGGGATCCCGTGCGGTACGGCTTCGTCGACGATCCCGTCGGTGGTGTGCTCGATCAGGCTCCCGACCGTCCGCCGCGATGGCTGCCCGCCAGGTTGCGACCTGCTCACCATCGGGTCACGAGAGAAGAATCATCCGAACGATGGATGTCGGAGACTTCGTCGGCCCCCTAGGCTCGGGAACGAGCACGAGGGGGAGAATGGCGAGCGGCGGACGGGGATTCGGAGCGGGGACGGATGTCACCGCATCACAGTTCACGACGTGTGAGTTGGCGTGGACGGTCGCGGCCGGCGACGCCACCGCGATCCCACGACTCCTGCGCGACCTGCATCCGCTCGTGATCGCCTACTTCCGGGCCCGTGCGAAAGCCGCCGGAGGTACCTTCGCCGACGCCGATCGTCTCGCCCTGGCCGCCTGCCGTGCCATTCTCGCCGAGCTCACCGCGCCGTCCGGAGCCGACCGGCCTTTCCTGCGGTTGGCCTACACGCTGGTCGCCGACGCGGCCGATGCCGAGTTCGCGAGCCCGCGAGCCTTCCCGCTGACCCGACTCCAGCAGGAGATTCTCATCCTGCGCACCATCGTGGGCCTCGACTCGCGGCAGACCGCGGTGGCTCTCGCCGTGGCGCCGGGGCGGGTCGGTATCGAGCAGCACGCGGCGCTGAGTTCCCTGCGCGCGGCCTGAACCTGCGTGGACGGAGTCCACATCGACGGGTAAATGGACGAACCCCGCATCTTCGGGCGTTTTGTCGCTAATATCCGATTCGTCAACTTCGTTGCTACGGGACTGTCGGGGACCTGTCGACCGCGCCTTGGAGGTTCGCCGTGCCCTGCACTTCCGACGATCCCTGACCTCACGCGCGCCGGCGCGTCACCGTGCGCGCGGCGTCACCTTCGTGCGGTGTCACCATTCGTCCAGCGTCGTCAGACCGTCCTGGAGCGCGCGTGCCAGCAGACTCGCCTTCGTCGAGGCATCTCGTCCGGCTGCCGCGTACTTGAGGCGGATCCGCTGCAGATGAGTGTTCAGCGTGCCCACCGAGATGAACAGCCGCCTCGCCGCTTCGGTTTTCGAGTCCGCTGCCAGCCAGGTGAGCAGAACTTCCTTCTCGCGGGCGCTGAGCAGAGGCCGCACGAGGCCGCCGACACGCGTGTCGTGGAACGAGGACGAACGGTGCTGAGCGTTCACGGCGAACCGCCTCTCGCTGACGAAGAGTCTGGGGAGCCGGCGCGAATGCGCCACCTCGAATCCTCGTCGCCGTCGGTGCGAAGACCTACGCCCGCGCGTGATCCCGTACGAAATCCGTACAGCCATACATCGTTGACCTGCGGAAACGCAGATTCTTCCCGAGGGAACCGTAGATGACGGAAACAACCGTGGAGGCGGCCGATCCGACCTCCATCACCTCCCGGGCCGAGTTCGGCCGGGCCCTGACCGCCTTGCGAACCCGAGCAGGACTGTCGATCCGCGATGTCGTCGACGCGTCCGGCGCATTGCACGGCACGGTCGCGGATGGTTCTCCGGACAGCACCTGCCGACCGCGCCAGCGAGCCCGCCTCCGCGCCGTGCTCGCGGCGTGCGGGGTCGCCGACGAGATCGAGGCGGACACCTGGATCGCGG
>LATQ01000133.1 GCA_001017865.1 Rhodococcus sp. IITR03 | reverse complement strand
CGGGGAGCAGGCGCAGGTTCCGCCCCTCGAGGAGCGACTGCCCCTGCACGAGGTCCGCGACGCGATCGCGGCGACCCGGCAGGGGAGGTGCCGGTGCGGATCTACACCCCGACCGACGCCGACACCTGTGGCCTGGTCGTCTACTTCCACGGCGGCGCGTTCTTCCTCGGTAGCCTCGACACCCACGACCACGTCGCCCGGCACCTGGCGAAGGCCACCGGCTGCACGGTCGTGTCCGTCGGCTACCGCCGCGCCCCCGAAGCGCAGTTCCCCGCCGGTCTCGACGACTGCTACGGCGTCGTGCGCTGGGCCGCCGAGCATGGCGACGAACTCGGTTGGGACGGAAAGATTCTCGCGGTCGCGGGGGACAGCTCCGGCGCCAACTTCGTCGCCGCCGTCACCGGCCTCGCCCACGACGACGGGTTCGACCGCATCACCCACCAGGTGCTGTACTACCCGTCCCTCGACCTCGACTTCGACGAAGACCGCTACCCGTCGATGCGGGAGAACGCCGTCGGCTACGGCCTCGAAACCGCCGGGCTGAAGCCGTTCAACGCCTTCTACCTCGACAGCGGAGCCGACCCCGCCGACCCGCGCGTCTCACCGATCAAGCGCCAGAACCTGTCGGGGCTGCCGGCGGCGCTGGTCGTCACCGCCGAGTTCGACCCGATGCGCGACGAAGGCGAACTCTATGCCCGGCGGCTCGAGGAAGCCGGGGTGCCGGTGACACTGCGCCGCTACGCCGGCGCCAACCACGGCTTCGTACAGAACTTCTCGTGGATCCCCGAATACGCGCAGGTCTTCGACGAGACCGCCACCTTCCTGCAGGGCACCGCGCATGAGTGAGGCACCGATCCACCCGATCGTCTCCCCATGGGGACGCTTCGGCTCTACACCTTCTTCATCGACGCCGAACAGCCCGCGATCGTCGACACCGGCATCGCGTCGTCCCCGGTTGAGGGCATGGCCCCCGCCCTCGACAAGCTCGGCCGGCGACTCGAGGACGTGCGGTGGATCCTGCTCACCCACGGCACATCGACCACATCGGCGGCGCCCACGCCCTGTGGGAGGCCACCGGCCGCCGAGCCCAGGTCGTCATCCACGAGGCCGACGCCCCGCTGCTGCGCTTCGCGGCAGGCCCACGTCGACGACTACCTCACCGGCCGCGGCCGGTACCTGAACGACCCCGACGGGGCCGCGAAGGTCACCGCCGCCACCGAGGCCGTCATCTCCGGGGAGATGGAACCGACCATGCTCGTGCGCGGCGGCGAAACCCTCTCCCTCGGCGGGGGAGTCGAGATCTCCGTGCACTCGATCCCCGGGCACACCCCGGGATCGGTCGCCTACGTCGTCGAAGGCCGGAACAGCGTGTTCGTCGGCGACGCCGTCCAGGTGCACGGCGCCGCCAACGGCTTCCCCGGCTACACCGACCCCGACGCCTACCGCGACAGCCTCGCCTACCTGCGCGAGACGATCCGCCCCGAGAAGCTCTATCTCGGCACCCTACCGCCGCGCCGACGGCACCCCCTACGGCGTCGAACTCGACCGCGACCAGGCCGCCGAAGCTTCGGGAGAGCGTCGACATCGAAGGGGAGTGCGCGGCGCCGCGCACCGCTGCCTGCACGGACTGCTCGACACCGACTCGGCGTACTCGCCGTTCGCCCCGGTCGCCGACGACCTCGGTTACACCGGCGATCCCACCCTCGAGCCGTCCCCGTTCTTCACCACACTGCACGGCTACCGCACCCAGTTCTCGCACCAGCACTGATCACGAAGAGGAGTCGTAGGTTCTCATGGCCGAGTTCGAAACGTTCGACGCAGGCGGACAGACCATCCACATCCGCAAGCACCTGCGGGTCCCCATGCGCGACGGCGTCGAGTTGGCCGCCGACGCCTACCACGGCGTCGACGACAAGCCCCGCCCCGCGCTCGTCGCACTGAGCCCCTACGGCAAGGAACTGCAGGCCCTCGCCCTGACCACCCCGCCGCAGCGCCGCCCCAGCCCCATGTGGGACGGCTGCATCGAGGCCGGCGACATCGCCCGCGTCGTCGCCGAGGACTACGTCCACGTCATCGGCGACATCCGCGGCTCCGGTGACTCCGACGGCGAGCACATCGGCAACTACAACGCCGGCGGGGTCTCCCTCGGGCAGGACGCCTACGACTTCATCGAATGGGTCGCCGCGCAGCCGTGGTGCGACGGCAACGTCGGCATGATCGGCATCTCCTATTTCGGGTCCATGCAGGTCCTCGCCGCCGCCGAACGACCCCCGCACCTGAAGGCCATCTTCGTCTCCGGCGGCCACTACGACTTCTACGAGACCACCTACCACGGCGGCATCATGTGGTTCATGCCCCGCGCCGCCCGCGAGGGCCGCGGCGGTGACTCCGGCTGGGCGTTCACCGACCGGGTCAAGTCCCGCATGCTCGAGACCTACACCCCCGACGAGATCCGGGCGCGGGTCGCCCAGCGCCTCGCCGACCCGGATGTCGCGGCCTGGCCGAATCTCGTGCACGTGCTCAACTACCCGAAGCACCACGAAGCGTGGTTCGACATCATCACCAACGAACTCGACGGCGAGTGGTACGAGGAACGCAACCCGATCAATCTCGCCCGGAACATCGACATCCCCGTCTACCTGCAGATCGACCAGGGCCGCGGCTGGACGATGGACGGCACCATCGAACTGTTCCACGCCCTGCAAGGGCCGAAGAAGCTCGACATCGGCCCCTACCCGCCCATGCAGTCGCGGCCCTTCATCGAAGAGCACGACACGATGTTCCGCTGGTACGACTACTGGATCAAGGGCATCGACAACGGCATCATGGACGAACCCGCCGTGAACGTCTTCGTCGAAGGCTCCCGCCGGCGCGTCACCGCCGACCAGTGGCCGCCGAAGGACGTCGAGCACCGGGCGCTGTATCTGCGGCCGCGCGGCAAGCTGTCCACCGAACCCGAACCGATGGGCGCGCAGTACGCCGCCCCGGACGGCTTCTACCAGGCCCCGCTCACGGTCACCGACAAGGTCGAGATCCTGCGCTGGGAAACCCCGGTGTTCGCCGAACCCACCGAGATGATCGGCACCGGCGCCGCCACATCTTCGCCGAAATCGACCAACCCGACACCAACTTCATCCTGCGCATGTGGACTACGCCCCGAACGGCAAGCGGCAGCTGATCACCACCGGCTACCTCAAGGCCTCCCACCGCGAGCTCGACGAACGCACCACCGAGGGCGACCCCTACCACCCACACACCCGCGCCGTGCCCGTCGAACCCGGCACCATCGAGGAATACGTGCTGCGGCTGTATCCGTTCGCCAACACCTTCATGCCGGGCCACAAACTCGTCGTGGAACTGTCGAACAACGAACCGCTCGCCGACGAACACAACGCACTGCTGCCGCCGGACGCCTTCCACCTGCCCGTCGGCCGCCCGGTGACCCACAAGATCTACCGGGACGCCGCGCACCCCTCGCGGCTGGTGCTGCCGTTCACCGCGAGCGCGGCGAACTGACCTCGTCGTCCCGAGTTCACCGGGCTCGGTCTCAGCCGAGCCCGGTGAGCGCCCCCCGGCGCCCACCCCCGGCCAGCGCACCGCACCCACCGGCACCCCACCCGCGAACCGCGCCACCACCACCGGGGTCCCGGACGCCGTGTCGTACACCGACGCCTGATCGGCGCGGCCGATCGCCTCGGCCACCAGCGGCCACAACCGTCGATACCGCGCCCGGATCTTGTCCTCGGGCACCGCATGCCCACCGGAGGCCACCCGGTGCTGCACACGCAGCACCGACATCATCTCGGGCACCAGCATCACGTGCAGCACCACCGTGAACCCCGCCTCGTGCGCGCGGTCGATCAACTCCAGCTTCGACGGATGCGAGAACACCGTCTCCGCGATGAACGACCGGCCCTGCCGCAACAGCCGGTCCCGCGCCGCCGCGGCGAGTTGCGCCGCCTCATAGGACATCTCCTCGGCACGATCGGCCACCGCTGCCGCGCGATCACATCCGCGTTGACGAACACACTGCGCGGCAGCAGGGGAGCGAGGGACAACTCGACGAACGTCGACTTGCCGGACCCGTTGGGACCGACGATCAGATCCAGACGCCTCATGCGTCGTCGAGCACCCGGCGACTACCGTCGGGACGCTGCTCGACCAACCGGCCCTCATCGTCGAGCACCACCGTGGTGACCCCACGCGCAGCGAGGATCTCGACGTAGTCGGTGCGGGCCAGCCCGTCCGCCAGGCGCGCATCGATCTCCGGTCGAACAAGCGGCCCTCGCGGCGGTGAGTTCGCTCAGCTCCCGCGTCCCGGCCAGCGCCTCGTGCACCCGGTGCAGGGAGGCGGTCTCGTGGGCGGTCATCGCGCGGCCGATGCGGGCCCAGTATTCGAGTTGCTGGCGTCCGGTGCGATTCTGGCGGCCGCCCTCGGCGATGGCGCTGTCGACGAGTTCGGCGTCGAAGCGGGTGACCTTGTCGGTGGACGACGTCATGACGGCCTCCTGATGTTGCAGTCTGCTACAAGCGTAGCTGTCTGCAACACGACGTGCACCCCCGCATCATTCCCTCAACACCGGTTCGTGACCTCCCGGTCCGCACCACCACCCGGATCGACACCCGATCGAACCCGAGCCGACGCCGAGGAACCGGCCACGCGACCTACCGTGAGCGAGTACTCCCATCGCCAGGAGGTGCGTGATGACCACGGAGATACAAGAACCCGACCAAGCACGACTCGAACAGACCCTCGGACAACTCGTCGTCGACATGGGCGCGGCCATGAACGGCGCCCTGGTCCTGATCGGTGTCGATCTGGGCCTGTGGCGAGCCCTCGACGAATCCGGCCCGACCACCAGCGAACAACTCGCGGCCCGCACCGGCCTCCGCGAACGCTATCTACGCGAATGGCTCTCCGCACAGGTAGCAAGCGGATATCTGACCTACGAGCCGGAAAACGACACCTTCACACTGTCCCCGGAACACGCCATGGCACTCGCCCGCGAGGACAGCCCGGTCTACCTCGCCGGCGGCCTCCACCTGATCAGTTCGGTCTACAAGGACCGGCTACGCATCACCGAACGCATCCGCAACGGAGAGGGTTTCGGCTGGCACGAACACGATCCCGAACTGTTCGTCGGCACCGAACAGTTCTTCCGCCCCGGCTACCGCGCCAACCTCGTCGACGTGTGGCTGCCCACCCTCGACGGGGTCGTCGACAAACTGCGTGCCGGCGCCACCGTCGCCGACATCGGCTGCGGCCACGGTGTCTCGACAACCCTGCTCGCGCAAGCATTCCCGCAGTCCACCATCCGCGGCTTCGACTACCACGACGGGTCCATCGCACGAGCCCGCGAACTGGCTGCGGAGGAGGGTGTCGACAACGCCACCTTCGAGGTCGCTTCGGCCGTGGATTTCCCCGGATCCGACTACGACCTGATCTGCTATTTCGACTGCCTGCACGACATGGGCGATCCCGTCGGCGCACTGCGGTACGCGCGCGGCGCGCTCGCCGACGACGGCACGGTGATGCTCGTCGAACCGTTCGCTCGCGACAGCCTGTCCGAGAACCTCAATCCGGTCGGCCGGATGTACTACGCCGCGTCGACGGTGTTGTGCACCCCGTCGTCGCTCGACCAGCCGGTCGCACTCGGGCTCGGCGCGCAGGCCGGGGAGCGGCGGCTCGCGGACGTCG
>LATQ01000134.1 GCA_001017865.1 Rhodococcus sp. IITR03 | reverse complement strand
GCCTCGGTGCGCTTGCGCACGACGTACGCGCGGCGCTCGAGTTCGAGGCCGGTGAGCGCGCGGGCGCCGGAGGCGATGAAGATCTGCCGGAAGGTGGGCATGGCGTCCTTGGCCATGGAGCCCAGCTCGGACTCGTCGATCGGCACCTCGCGCCAGCCGAGGACCTCGAGGCCCTCTTCGGCGACGATGCGGTCGACCTCGGCGGCCGCGGCGTCGGCCTTGGCTGTGTCCTTGGGCAGGAACGCGATACCGGTCGCGTATGCGCCTTCGGCGGGAAGATCGAAGTCGACGACCTCACGGAAGTAGGCGTCGGGGACCTGGATCAGGATGCCGGCGCCGTCGCCGGTGTTCTGTTCCGCTCCCGCTGCACCGCGGTGTTCGAGATTCACCAGGGCGGTGATCGCCTTTTCCACGATGTCGCGACTGCGACGACCGTGCATGTCGACGACGAACGCGACGCCACAGGAGTCGTGCTCGTTCGCCGGGTGGTAGAGCCTCGAGGCCCGGGGAGATGAGTCATACCTAGCCTTCGTTGATGCGATAGCACCGACGACCAGCAGCGCTGATGGCCATCTACTGCCGTAGACGGGTATCGGCCGGGTGCCCGATACCTTCGACATCGCCAGTATCCGCTCATCCGCGACGGTGCGGGTGCCTTTTTCGGCAGCACGAGCGTGGATCCGGCGACCGGTGGGACGTCGTGGTCCCACCGTCTTCGAAATGAACGATATGCCAGGTGGCGGGGGGTAATGCAAGCAAGCCTGCCCTATTCTCCCGCCCACCTGCGGAAACGCAGCCGTAACGCACCGGAATCGCGGGCGTCACCCTGCCGTGGAAAGGAGCATTCGCACCATCCGGGACACGCCGTCGCGCGGGTCCGGTCCGTCGTCGTGCGAGGTGCAGCGATGCAGGATCAGTCCGTCCAGGTAGTCGATGAGAACCCGCGCGGCGGTGACGGAATCGTCGACGTCGAGGCCCGCGAGCACCGTCCCGATCCATCCGCGCAGTTCGCTGCGGCGGGTCTCGACCCCGGCACGCAGTTCGGGCGTCGCCATCGCCTCGACGAACATCGCGAAGCGTGCGCGGGTTCGCACGAGGTCGTCCCCCGTCACGAACATCACATAACCGTGCATCAGGTCTTCGAGCTCACGCGCGTCGCCCGGCAACGCGGCGCCGATCGCCGCGAGCTGGACCCGGTCCTGCTCGAGGAGCCTGTCGAGCACTCCTTCGACGAGGGCCTGGCGGGTGCGGAAGTAGTTCGACGTGGATCCGGCCGGCACACCCGCCATGGCATCGACGCGGCGGTGGGTGAGGGCGCGCAGCCCTTCGGTCCCCACCAGATGGATCGCAGCGTCGAGAACCGCTGTGCGCTTGTCGGTTGCCACCCGAGGGCGTTCGTCGGTCACGACTCGATCCTACGAGATTCACTACAGGAGTAGTGACACGACACTACATCCGTAGTACGGTCGGGTCATGACCGCACGACACGGCAAAGCAGCGATCCTCGGCGGAGGGATCGGCGGGCTCACCGTCGCCAACGCGCTCGTCCGGCGCGACTGGCACGTCGACGTCTTCGAACGCGCACCCTCCCTTCCGGAGACGGCACCGCACTCGGCATGTGGGCCGAAGCCCTCGACGCCCTGACCACCGCCGGCTGCGGCTCCGGTCTCGGCGCAGGTGGAGAAGCTCGGCGTGCTGCAGGACGGCGCGGCCTTCCTACGATGGGACGGGCGGGTGATCGGACGCATCCGCACCTTGGCGCGACCGGTCGTCCTTCTCTCCCGGCCGAAACTGCTCACGATCCTGGCCGAGGGGCTTCCGTCCGATGCCGTCCGGTTCGGAGCGCCGGCACCCGGGTTGCCCGATCTCGCCGCCTACGACGTCGTGATCGCAGCGGACGGCATCAACAGCGCGACGCGCGACCGGCTGTTCGGTCCCGCCTACCGTCCGTGTACACCGGCTACTCGGCGTGGCGCGGCTGGGTATCGGGCACGGTGCCGACGACGAGCGAGTCGTGGGGACCGGGCGCGCTGTTCGGCATCACCCCGCGTGACGGGGATCTGACCAACTGGTTCGCCGCCGTGCGCGCCCCGGCCGGCGGAGCGGGGAACATCGACGAACTGCGCGAGCGTTACCGCGACTGGCACCCGGCCGTGCGCGACGTGCTCGATCGGATCGACCCCGCCGACGTGCTGCACCACGATCTGTACGAATCGCCCCCGCTGCCGTCCTTCGTCCACGGCAACGTCGCGCTGATCGGTGACGCCGCTCACGCGATGGCACCGAATCTCGGTCGCGGCGCGTGCGAGGCGATGATCGACGGCGCGACACTCGCGGTCCTGCTGTCCGAGCATCCGGTGACCGAGGCGCTGGAGCGATACGACCGCACCCGGCGGCGCCGCACCCAGCGGCGGTGCGCGCGTCCCGAACCCTTGCCCGGGTGGCGACCGCACGCCGGTTCACGGCTCTGCGCGACCCGTTCGTGGGCGCGGCAGCGCGATTCACCCGATGATGCGATTCGTGCCCTGACCTGGGCGTAAATAACAACTGGCCGCAGCGATGAGAATCAGCTGCGGCCAGAGGTAACGAAAGAATAACTTGGGGCACCCGAACTTCGGAAGACGAGCTCGGGTGAGGTCTGTCACACGGCGTCTCGATCCCACACACGGTGGGTACCCAGCAGCTCCAGCACCTGCGCGACGGCCGTTTCCGGTCCGTCCACGATCTCGACACCCGGTGCCTTCAGCTCCTCCAGTGCCGCCGCACCGGCGCCCCACGCGGCCAGCGCCTTGTGATGCCGGAACATCTCGTCGACGAGGATCCGGACCCTCGTGTCGGGAACGGTCGTCGCCATGATCACGGCGTCGAACTCGATCGATCGGGCCGTGAGGAAGGTACGCGAGATCGGTACGACTCCCCCGAGCATCCCGCCGTGCGGGGCGACGACCAGCGGGACGCAGTCGGCCGCGTCCACGGCCTGCACGGCCGCGAGCACCTGGTCGACGTCGGTGGTGTCGTCGGCGACGATGCCGATCAATCGGCCCTGCACGGGCCACGTCTTGCCGACCTGCGCCAGCGCGGGGCTCTGAGGGAGATCGGAGACCTCGACGGTCGGCTTCGGAGCCGGCAGACCGAGACCGGCCGCCACCTTCGCGCACAGTCCGGTGTCGATGTTCGCCAGGATCTGCAGCTGCCGTTCCTTGATGGACTGCTCGTAGCACTTGCCCAGCTCGAAGGTGTAGGCGTAGGCCACGTGGTCCTGCTCGATCTCCGACAGGCTCAGGTAGAACTGGCGGACCTGCGTGTAGTGGTCGTCGAACGACCGGGAGACCTCACGCTCCTTCTTCGCCGCCGGCACCTCCACCGGCAGATCGACGAAGGCACCTTCGGTGACACCGGCCATGAACGGGCATCCCGCGTCGAGCGAGTTCGGCTTGTACGGAGCGACACCCGTGTGGACGGCGTGCTGGTGGAAGCCGTCGCGGAACATGTCGTTGACGGGTGCGTGCGGACGGTTGATCGGGATCTGCCCGAAGTTCGGTCCGCCGAGTCGCGTCAGCTGGGTGTCGAGGTAGGAGAACAGACGGCCCTGCAGCAGCGGATCGTCGGTGACGTCGATGCCCGGAACGAGATGGCCCGGGTGGAAGGCGACCTGTTCGGTCTCGGCGAAGAAGTTGGTGGGGTTGGCGTTGAGGACCATCGTGCCGATGATCTGCACGGGCGCGAGTTCCTCGGGAACGATCTTGGTGGGATCGAGCAGGTCGATCCCCTCGAAAGTCTGTTCCGGGGTGTCCGGGAAGACCTGCACACCGAGATCCCACTCGGGGTAGGCACCGGCCTCGATCGCGTCGGCGAGGTCGCGGCGGTGGAAGTCCGGGTCGAAACCGTTGATGAGCTGGGCCTCCTCCCACACCAGCGAGTGCACGCCGAGGCGCGGCTTCCAGTGGAACTTCACCAGCGCGGTGTCGCCCTCGGCGTTGACCACGCGGAAGGTGTGGACGCCGAAGCCTCCATCATGCGGTAGGAGCGCGGGATGCCGCGGTCGGACATGTTCCACATCGTGTGGGCCGTGGCCTCGGTGTGGAGCGAGACGAAGTCCCAGAAAGTGTCGTGGGCGCTCTGCGCCTGCGGGATCTCACGATCCGGGTGCGGCTTGCCCGCGTGGATGATGTCGGGGAACTTGATGGCGTCCTGGATGAAGAACACCGGGATGTTGTTGCCGACGAGGTCGAAAGTGCCTTCCTCGGTGTAGAACTTCGTCGCGAAACCGCGGGTGTCGCGCACCGTATCGGCCGAGCCACGAGAACCGAGCACCGTCGAGAACCGCACGAACACCGGTGTCTCCACGTCCTTCTGGAGGAACTGGGCACGCGTGATCGAGCTCGCCGCGCCCGTCGCGCGGAAGACGCCGTGGGCGCCGGCGCCGCGGGCGTGCACCACACGCTCCGGGATGCGTTCGTGGTCGAAGTGGGTGATCTTCTCGCGGAAGTGATGGTCCTGCAACAGGATCGGTCCGCGCCGACCGGCTTGAGGGAGTGGTCGGTATCCGTCAGCCGCGCACCCTGAGCCGTCGTCAGGTACTCCCCCTGCTGGGCACGTCCGCGCGGCAGATCCGCGGGAGTGCCGGTGGCCGTCCTGACCTCGGGCTCGGCCTGATCGGGCTTGGGCTCGGGCGGAGTCGTGGGCGTCGTGGGTTCCTCCACGGGCGGCACGGTGGACGAGGGAACACCGGGGATCTTCGGGGTGTCGGCGGGCATGGGAACTCCGATTCGTGTGCTGTCGTCTGTCGAGTGGATATCCGGGGCTGGACACGTCTTCCCCACGACTACCCGTGGGAACAAAGATCAAACTCGGTCAGCGAATTCCGTCCCACAGCGTTCGCAGATCGGCCTCGTGGTCGTCGACGGTCGCACACGTGTCACCGAAGAGCATCTCGGTGCGTTCGTCCCCGTACGGCGACCATCCCGGCGAGCCCGTGGTCGCGAAGTCCACCCACGCCCGGTGCATCCGCGTCGCCAGTTCCTGCGGAGGTGCGGATCCCGCGAGCGCCGCGGCCTGAGGGAGATCGAGAGTGTCGAACACGAAACCGATGTCGAGCGCGTGGGTCGCGCCCAGCCGGCCGTCGAACAGCGGCGACTTCCAATCGAACCGGTAGACATGGGTTTCGGCGTCGTGTGCGGCACGCGCTTCCGCGACGCGGAGCACCGGGATGCGGTACATCCAGTCGCGCACGATGTGCATGGCCGTCTCGCCGGGACGAGCATCGGGCCGAGCGCGACGGTAGGCGTCGAACGCCTCCGGATCGGTGAGGCCGTAGGCGGCGGCGAGTCCGCGCGCAGCGGCCTCGTCGAGCAGTCCGTCGACTCCGAGAGGCACGAAGAACAACGTCATCTCGTCGTCGTTGTGGCCGATGAGCAGATCGACGTCGGATCCCGCGCCCTTCCCCACGAGGTCGATCGGCCGGCCCGGGAGCACGGTCCCGTCCACGCACGGTTCGAAGGCCATCGAATCGGTGGCGATCTCACCCCATGTCGCCGGGTCGCGTTCAGCGCGGATCCGGGCCGTGAGACGTTCCTGCGCGTCGACGAGCACCTTCGGGTCGATCCCGGCGAACGCCACGCGGGTCGGGGCGACGCCGAGCATGTCGCCCAGGCGCCGGCGACCGTCCGCGCGGTGCCGGCCGACATCACCGAGTGTCCCG
>LATQ01000332.1 GCA_001017865.1 Rhodococcus sp. IITR03 | reverse complement strand
GCGTGCGCGACGCCGCGGCACACCTGCGCAGCTGGGTGCGCGGCTGACACGCCTGCCGTCCCGGGCACACCCCGAGTTGCCCGGGACGGTGAGGGCGGTGTGGCAGGCTGACACATACTCTCGGCATGCAGCGGGTACCGGTGTAGAACGCAGGTGCCGGGGACCGCTGCGGATACATCGTCGAGAAGGGGAGCGGACCGTGGGACTGGACGCCGATGTAGTGACCGAGTCGGTGCGACGGCTCGTCGCCACTGCCCAGAACGGTCTCGAAGTCCTGCGTTTCGGTGGTCTCGAACCCGGCCGCTCGTCCTCGCCGTACCAGGTCGTCGAGCGCACCTCCATGTACCGGCTCCGCCGGTACTTCCCCGAATCCGACACCGCCTCCACGGGCATCCCGATCGTCCTCGTGCCACCGATGATGGTGTCCGCCGAGGTGTACGACGTCACCCGTGACGCCGGCGCCGTCGGCACCCTCCACGAAGCGGGTCTCGACCCCTGGGTCGTGGACTTCGGGTCGCCCGACCAGGAAGAGGGGGGCTGGAAACGCACCCTCACCGATCACATCCTCGCCCTCGACGAAGTCGTCGACTGCGTCCGCGCCTATACCGGTCGCGACGTGCATCTCGGTGGGTACTCGCAGGGCGGCATGTTCTGCTATCAGGTCGCGGCGTACCGGCGTAGCCGCGGCATCGCGAGCCTGATCACCTTCGGCAGCCCGGTCGACACCCTCGCCGCCCTGCCTTCGGGATTCCGGAGATCGTCGCGACCCACTCCGCGGACTTCCTCGCGGACCACGTCTTCAACCGCCTCGCGATCACGGGATGGATGGCGCGCACCGGATTCCAGCTGCTCGATCCGGTCAAGACCGTGCGCTCGCGCATCGACTTCCTGCTCCAGCTCCACGACCGGGAAGCGCTGCTGCCGCGAGAACCGCAGCGCCGGTTCCTCGACACCGAGGGGTGGGTGGCGTGGTCCGGACCGGCCGTCGCCGAGGTGTTGCGCCAGTTCATCGCTCACAACCGCATGGTCAGTGGCGGTTTCGTCATCAACGACCGGGCAGTGAGCCTCGCCGAGATCACCTGTCCCGTCCTCGCGTTCATCGGTGAGGTCGACGACATCGGGCAACCGCTCGCCGTACGCGGCATCCGCAAGGCGTCGCCCCGCGCGGAGGTCTACGAATACACCTTGCGCGCAGGGCATTTCGGTCTGGTTGTGGGCAGTGTCGCCGGTCAGCAGACGTGGCCGTCGGTCGGGGAGTGGGTGCAGTGGCGCGAGGGCGTCGGGGACCGGCCCGTCGGCATCGCGCCGATGGCGGTGCCGAACCCCACCGATGAGGCACCGGCGTCTCGGTCGCATCCCGCATCACGCACACCGCCGCGACCCTCGCCGACGTCGGAACCGATTTCGGCAAGGGGATCGCGGGGATCGCGGTGGGTGCCGTCCGCGGAGCACGCGATCTCACCGGCGAGGCCGCCCGCGCCCTTCCCCGCCTCGCGCGGCTCGGGCAGATCCAGCCGCGCACCCGCATCTCCGTCGGCGGCCTGCTCGCCGAAATCGGCCGAAAGTCGCCGAAGCGGGAGTGCTTCATCTTCGAAGACCGGGTCTACACCTTCGACGCGTCAACCGGCGGATCGACAACGTCGTCCTCGGGCTCGTCGACAACGGCATCCGTCCCGCGATGCACGTCGGCATCCTCATGGACGTGCGCCCCAGCGCGATGGCGGCGGTCGCGGCGATCTCCCGCCTCGGCGGCGTGTCCGTCCTGATCCCGCCCGGACCGGACATCGCCGAGGCCGTGCGACTCGGCGGTGTCGAGAAGATCGTCGCCGATCCCGAGAACCTCGACGCGGCCGTCGCGACAGGCCTGCCCGTGCTGGTACTCGGGGGCGGCGACGTCCGCGACCTCGACATCGAACCCGGCGCCGACGTCGTCGATCTCGAACGACTCGACATCTCCTCCGTGCAGCTGCCGGGCTGGTACATCGCCGATCCGGGACTCGCGCGCAACTTGCGTTCATCCTGTTCTCCGGTGGCGGCGACACGCTCGCGGTGCGACGGGTCACCAACTACCGATGGGCGCTGTCGGCCTTCGGGACCGCCACCGCGGCCTCGCTCGGACGTGGCGACACCATGTACTGCCTTGCACCGCTGCATCATTCGTCGGGTCTGCTCGTCAGTTTCGGTGGGGCGCTCGCCGGTGGGGCGCGTATCGCGTTGTCGCGCGGGTTGAATCCGTCGCTCTTCAGCGACGAAGTGCACCGCTACGGCGTCACCGTCGTCACCTACACCTGGTCGATGATGCGTGAGGTGCTCGACAGCCCGTCGCTGCACATCGACGCCATCCACCCCATCCGGTTGTTCATCGGCTCCGGCATGCCACCGGGGTTGTGGCGCCGCACCCTCGACCGGTTCCAGCCCGCACGGGTTCTCGAGTTCTACGCGTCGACCGAGGGAAACGTCGTGCTCGCGAACGTCTCCGGTTCGAAGATCGGCTCGAAGGGCCGGCCGTTGCCCGGTAGCGCCGACGTGCGCCTCGCCGCCTACGACGCCGGCGTCGGCCGACTCGTAGAGGACGAACGCGGCTTCGTGCGGGAGGCGCAGGTCGCGAGGTCGGACTGCTGCTCGGCAGGCCCGGACCCGCCGCCTCGGCGATCACCGGTGTGATGCGCGGCGTGTTCGAACCGGGCGACGTGTGGGTGCCCACCGACAACCTGTTCCGACGCGACGACGACGGCGACTACTGGTTGCTCGACAGTCGGCGGACGGTGATCCCCACCTTCCACGGCCCGGTCTTCACCCAGAGCGTGGCGGACGTGCTCGAAGCGATCCCGCGTGTCGATCTCGCCGTCGCCTATGGCATCTCGGTAGGAGGTCGCGACATCGCGGTGGCCGGCTGCTCGCTGCGGGGCAACCGTGCACCGACGGCCGCGGAGATCACGGCGGCGTTCGACTCGGTCCCGGCCGACGAACGACCCGATCTCGTGCACGTCGTGCCCGACATCCCGTTGGGCCCGTCCTATCGCCCGTCCGCTGATCGTCTGCGCGAACAGGGATTGCCCGTGCCCACCGTCCGTACCTGGTACCTGAACCCCGACACCGGGACGTACAAGCGGTTCACCAAGGCCGTGGCCACGGCGTGGAAGACGGGCACGGCGGGTTCGCCCGCCGGAGCGCGGTAGCCTGGGACCGGTTCGGTTCCGCCCTTCGAAAGGACATCCGTGGCTGTCGATCCCACGTTGCTGAGCATTCTGGCCTGTCCGGAGGACAAGGGGCCGTTGCTTCTCGTCGACGACGCCGTCCTGTACAACCCGCGACTGCGGCGGGCGTATCCGATCGAGAACGGCATTCCCGTCCTCCTCGTCGACGAGGCCCGCGAGGTCAGCGACGCCGAGCACGAGGACTTCACCGCGCGCGGTGTCGCCGGATGGAGCACCGACTGAGCCGCAATCGTCGATCCGTCCGCGGCGAACTCGAAGGACTCGATCCGGTCGAGGCTGCCGAAGCGCTGCTCGGAGCAACCGTCCGAGTGGGGGAGACCGCCGTCCTGCTGACGGAGGTCGAGGCCTACGGCGGCCCCGAGGACGGACCGTGGCCGGACCCGGCCGCGCACTCGTACCGCGGACCCACCCCGCGTAATTCGGTCATGTTCGGACCTGCGGGGCATCTATACGTCTACCGCAGCTACGGACTGCACTTCTGCGCGAACGTCTCTCTCGGTCCCGACGGCACCGCCGCGGCAGTGCTGTTGCGCGGTGGTGAGGTGATCGAGGGAGAGCAGGCGGTCCGTTCCCGGCGCACGTCCGGCACTCCATTCTCGAACCTCGCACGGGGGCCCGGCAATCTCGCTGCTGCGCTCGGCCTCGATCTGGCCGACAACGGTATCGACGTGGACGCGGCCGACGCTCGGGTGCGCGTGGAACTTCCGGCCGAGCCGCTGGTCGGGGAGGTCGCGCGGGGGGCCGCGGGTGGGGGATCAGCGTGGCGGCCGACAGGCCGTGGCGGTTGTGGGTTCCCGGGGCGATCGGGGTCTCCGCGTACCGGCGCAGCCCACGCGCGCCGCTGCGCCTCGGGCGTGATGGGATGATCGAACGGTGACTGAGCACATTCTCGACGAACTGACCTGGCGCGGGCTCATCGCGCAATCGACCGATCTCGACGCACTTCGAGGCGAACTCGACAAGGGTCCGATCACCCTCTATGCCGGTTTCGATCCGACCGGCCCGAGCCTGCACGCCGGTCACCTCGTTCCGCTCCTCGCACTCAAGCGTTTCCAGCGCGCCGGCCATCGGCCCATCGTTCTCGCAGGTGGCGCAACCGGCATGATCGGCGACCCGCGGGACGTGGGGGAGCGCACCATGAACTCCGCCGACACCGTCGCCGAATGGGCAGGACGGATCCGTGGGCAGCTCGAACGGTTCGTCGACTTCGACGACTCCCCGACGGGAGCCGTGGTCGTGAACAACCTCGACTGGACCGGCACGCTGTCCGCGATCGACTTCCTGCGCGATATCGGCAAGCACTTCTCGATCAATGTGATGCTCGCCCGCGACACCGTCAAGCGCCGCCTCGAAGGTGACGGCATCTCGTACACCGAGTTCAGCTACATGCTCCTGCAGGCCAACGACTACGTGCAGCTGCGCCGCGAGTACGGATGTGCGCTGCAGGTCGGCGGTTCCGATCAGTGGGGCAACATCATCGCCGGTGTCGAGCTCAACCGCCGTACCGACGGTGAGAGTGTGCACGCCTTGACCGTCCCGCTCGTGACCTCGTCCGACGGCAAGAAGTTCGGCAAGTCCACCGGTGGGGGCAGCCTGTGGCTCGACCCGGAGATGACCAGCCGTACGCCTGGTACCAGTACTTCGTCAACGCGGCCGACGCCGACGTCATGAAGTACCTGCGGTGGTTCACCTTCCTCGACAAGGACGAACTCGCCGAGCTCGAGACCGCCACCACGGAGCGTCCGCATGCACGGGAGGCCCAGAAGCGCCTGGCAGCCGAGATGACCACCCTCGTGCACGGGGCGCACAACACCGCAGCGGTCGAGTTGGCCAGCGCGCCCTGTTCGGTCGGGGGGAACTCGGCGAGCTGGACGAGCCCACGCTCGCGGCCGCCCTGACCGAGGCGTCCGTGACGGAGCTCCGCGCCGGCGAGCCGGACACGATCATCGATCTGCTCGTCGCGTCGGGTCTGTGCGAGAGCAAGGGAGCCGCGCGTCGCACCATCAAGGAAGGCGGGGCGTCGGTCAACAACGTCCGCATTTCCTCGGAGGAGTGGACCCCGCGTGACGGAGAGTTGCTGCATGGTCGCTGGCTCGTCCTGCGCAGGGGCAAGCGGAACTTCGCCGGCGTACGAGTCGTCCGCGACTGACGCCTTCGCCGACGCTGGCGAGCCTCTGACCAGCGGATTTGACGGCGCGTTAGCGTCGGCGTAACTTAGTCGTCGTTCGAGCGACACCGAACAGCCCCCCCGGACCGAAAGGTTCGGAAACAGGCATGTTCGATGTCGCATCGATCGGCTCTCACGGAAGAGAACGGGAAAGCAGCGATTTGCGGCCCTGAAATCGGATGTGATAGCTTGGAACGGTTGCCTCGGAGCGCGCCGGACAGGTGTCCGGTAACGTAACGATGTGCGCGTGTTCTTTGAGAACTCAACAGTGTGCCGATGAATGTCAGTGCCAAATAATATTTGGTGCGGCCACTTCACTTTTTGTGGGTGGTTGTTGCTGGACATCGCATTCTTCCGTCTGCGGTGATCCAGTGTTTGAGCTAGTTTGAGTTTGTATGCTAGTGATTTGACTCGATGTCTTT
>LATQ01000136.1 GCA_001017865.1 Rhodococcus sp. IITR03 | reverse complement strand
ACCCGCGCCGCCGCGAATACTGTCGGGCGAGCACCGCCGCGACCCTCGCCGCCAACGCACTCGCCCCCGGCCTGCTCGACCGCTATCTCGCCCGCACCGGATACCGATCCCAGCAGACCGACCGGCCCCGAGACCCCGACCAGCCCATCAATCTCTGGCAGCCCGCGGACGGACCGGAGGGAACGGATTTCGGTGCCCACGGCGAATTCGACGACCGCGCCAAGGCGTCGAGCGTGCAGGCCTGGCTGTCCCGCCATCACGGACTGCTCGCGGCGTCGGTCACCGGCGCACTCACCGCCACCGGGATGGCTCTTGCGGCACGGACCCGCACCACATGAGCTCCCGGCCATGGCACCCGGTCACGGATGGATCGGCCATAACAACGTGAGCGCATCCTCGGTGGCCGGCTCGCCGGCGGCGTCGGCGAAGACATCGAAGGCGGCCGCGAGGTCGTCGCGCTGCGAGGCACTCAACCTCTTCAATACCGCGGCGATGGCATCACGGCGATGGTCTGTGACGGTCTGTACGAGATCGGTACCTGACGGCGTGAGCGTCAAGGCGAGTTTACGGCGATCCTCCGGAGCATCACGTCGATCCAGCAACCCCAGCTTGATCAGCTTGTCCACCGTTCGACTCGCATTGGAAGGATCGACTCCGAGCTCGTCCGCTACGACCGCGAGACTGAGCGGGCCCCGGGTGCCCACCAGCACGAGAACGCGCAACTGCGGGATGCTGACCCGGTCCTCCACTTCGGAAACCGACGCTGCCACAATCCCCACCAGTGCGCGCGACGCCGACATCACCGCCTCGACCTGCCGATCGAACTTCTTTGAGCGTCGGGGAGAAGAGCGAGGCGGAGCGTCCATGGGCGTCATCTTCCGTCAGTCCCTGCAATACGACAACCATTGTATCCGCGCAAAGAATTCACCCCAGGGCGACGTTTACGTGCCCCGGCCGGGGGTACCGCCGAGAACATGACGTCTACGGACCGCATCGGAAATCCATGGGGCACCCGCACCCCGTACGGTCCGGGGGAGGTGTGGCCGACGCGGGTCGATTCCTTTCTCGCCGACGGGTTGACCGAAGGTGACGTCGACCGATGGGTACAGTCGGCGACGATCCTGCATTCCAACGGCGACGGATTGGACATCGCCGTCAAGGACGGCCGGATGGTGGGGGTGCGCGGCCGCGCCGCCGATCGGGTCAACCACGGCCGGCTCGATCCGAAGGATCTGTTCGGCTGGCAAGCCAATCATTCACCGGATCGGCTCACGGCACCGCTGATCCGGCGCCGGGGCAAGCTGGTGGAAACGGATTGGGATACGGCGATGGAGCTGTTGCCGGTCGCACCAAGCAGCTGCTCGACGAACGCGGACCGAGTTCGATCGGTTTCTACACCACCGGGCAGTTGTTCCTCGAGGAGTACTACACCCTCGCGTTGATCGGCCATGGTGGCATCGGCACCAACCACATGGACGGCAATACCCGTCTGTGTACGGCGACGGCCGCCGCGGCGCTCAAGGAGTCGTTCGCCTGTGATGGGCAGCCCGGCTCCTACACCGATATCGACCACGCCGATGTCATCGCCCTGTACGGGCACAACATGGCCGAGACGCAGACGGTGTTGTGGATGCGCATCCTCGACCGGCTCGCCGGGCCGAATCCACCGGCGCTGATCTGTGTGGATCCGCGCCGGACCCCGGTGGCGCGGGCGGCGACGGTGCATCTGGCGCCCCGGCCCGGCACGAACGTGATGCTCATGAACGGTCTGCTGCACGAGATCGTGCGCAACGAGTGGATCGACCGGGACTATCTCGAGGCCCACACCGTCGGGTTCGCCGAACTGCAGAGCCAACTCGAGGACTATCCGGTCGACAAAGCCGCCGAGGTGTGCGATGTGCCGGTCGAGGATCTGCGGGCTGCCGCGCGTCTGCTGGGTACCTCCGAGCGGCTGCTGTCGACGGTGCTGCAAGGTTTCTACCAGTCCCATCAGGCGACCTCGGCTGCGGTGCAGGTCAACAACATTCATCTGGTGCGGGGCATGCTCGGCAAACCGGGTTGTGGGGTGTTGCAGATGAACGGGCAACCCACCGCCCAGAACACCCGCGAATGCGGGGCCGACGGGGATCTACCGGCCTTTCGGAACTGGGCCAACGATTCCCACATCGAGGAACTGGCGCGGGTGTGGAATATCGATCCGATGCGGATCCCGCACTACACCGCCCCGACGCATCTGATGCAGATGATGCGCTATGTCGAGGACGGCTCGATCCGGTTCCTCTACGTCAACGGCACCAATCCGGCAGTGTCGTTGCCCGAACTCGACCGCATCCGCAAGATCCTCACGCAGGATCGGCTGTTTCTGGTGGTCCAAGACATCTTCCTGTCGGAGACCGCGCAACTGGCCGATGTCGTGCTGCCCGCTGCGACGTGGGGGGAGAAGACCGGGACGTTCACCAACGTCGATCGGACGGTGCACCTGTCGGAAAAGGCGATCGAGCCCCCAGGGCAGGCCCGGCCCGATCTCGACATCTTCATCGACTACGCCCACCGGCTGGGCCTGAAGGACAAGGACGGTGCCCCGCTGGTGAAATGGTCCACCCCGGAGGAGGCCTTCGAAGGCTGGAAGCAATGCACGGCCGGCCGGCCCTGTGACTACACCGGCATCACCTACGACAAGCTGCGCGGCGGCAGCGGCATCCAATGGCCGTGCAACGACGACCATCCCGACGGCACCGAACGTCTCTACGAGGGCGGACAGTTCTGGTCCGCTCCGGACTACTGCGAGAGCTACGGCCGGGACATGGTCACCGGCGCGCCGCTCGAACCGACCGAATACAAGGCGATGAACCCGTACGGCAAAGCGATCATCAAGGCCGGCGAACACCTGCCGCCACACGAGACGGTGACCGACGAGTATCCCTATTTCCTGACCACCGGCCGCACCCTGTACCACTTCCACACCCGCACCAAGACCGGACGGGCCCCGCAACTGCAGCAGGCCGCCCCCGAGGTGTGGGTGGAGATGTCCGAATCCGACGCGCACCGGCACGGCTGGTCCGAAGGGGACCTGTTGCGCATCACCACCCCCGCGGCCGGGTGGAGGCGAAACTGCGGATCAGCGGCATCCGCCCAGGCGTGGTGTTCCTGCCCTTCCACTACGGCTACTGGGACACCACCGCCGGACACGAACCGGGCGGCAAGGACGGGCGGGCCGCGAACGAACTCACACTTACCGACTGGGACCCGGCCTCGAAACAACCCCTGTTCAAAGGCGGCGCCGCCCGACTCGAACGCATCCGCGCCGCGGACGGCACTGCGTCGGCGGCGCCGACGACGACCGCGTCGAAACCGGTCATCGCCGACGTGCCCGAGACCGTCGGCGGTCCGGACGCGACCACCACCGAAGAACTCCCCGATCCTCGTGGAGGTGCGCGGTGAACAAGCTGGCCTTGGCGATCGAGGAGTTGCACCGCTCGGAGAACGATCTGGCCGGCGAGTTGTTGCAGGTCTCCGATCGGCATAAGGTCGACCACGAGATCTTCCATGTCGCCCGCGACATCGCCGGATGGTCACAGCACCACGTACGCGAACTCGCCCGGGTAGGACGCGATTACGACCTCGATCTCGATGCCGAACCCGACCACGACCCCACCATGCTCGCGAAGGTGCGGCAAAAAGGCAGCGAACTGCTCGGCCGGCATCACGCACCGGCGTTGTTGCTGCTGCGAGACCTGCGCGAGATCCACCGCAAGGCTGCCGGGGTTTCGCTGGACTGGGAGATCCTGGCCCAGACCGCCCAGGCGCTCGGTGACCGGGAGCTGCTCGCCGCCACGAAACGCTGCCATCCTCAAACGTTGCGGCAATTGCGGTGGGCCAACGCCAAACTGAAGGAAATTGCAGCTCAAGCCCTGGTCACCGACTGAACCACCGACAGGTGCGGACGAGGACATTACTGTCCGTCCAACCTGGACGCAGGGGCTCTCGACATAGTTCGTTCACGCCCCGCAGGTGCTCGCCGTGCCCGCGGTCAACCGTCCGCGGGCTGCGACGATTCGATGTTGTGGTTGGTAGGAATGGCGAGCGTCCGGTGCCGTCATACCTCTGCAGCCGGAGGGTTCCTATCCTGGCAGGATGAGCACCCGCCGGTTCACTCTGCGTCTTCCATGCCATCTGTCGTCCCAGGACGCGCTCGGGCGGGCAGCAGCAGCCCTGCACGATCGGCAGGTCACCGAGGTAGCGGAGCTGCGTGTGCACCCGGCGCTGACCACAAGTGAGCCCGGGATGTGCACGTTCACCTTCACCTACGAACCCGCGGTCGGTGCTCCGGTTGAGAACTCCGCTCATCCGATGTCGGTGCTATCGCGCCGGTGGGTCGAGACAATTGTCGCTGCGCCGGGGTTCCTCGGCGCATTCCTGTATCAGCGGGCGACATCGATGACCACGCGGGCCGGGTCATCGAGGGAGTACACCGCGAAGGGCAGACCCGGGTCTGCGAGGCCGATGAAGGACTGGGTGGCGCCTTCGAAGATCGTCGCGCCGGTGACCTCGACGACCGAGCCGCCTGCTCGCCCGCGGACCGGGAAAGGGCCGGTATACGGCGTGACCTCGCTGGTGAACGGATAAGCGGAGCCACTGATCCGGACCTCGAGGACCGCGTCGCCAGCGACAGGCACCGTCTCGCCGCGGCCGACCTCGATCGCGCGATCGACGTAGCCGACTTCGCCAGCCGGGGGTGCCGAGGCCGCCGAGTTCGTAGACCACGCGGTCGAACCTGTCGTGTGTGCCGGTGCGGATGTCGGTGACGGTCAGGGCCGCGTCGGTGTCGGCCGGTGCGGTCTTGTCCGTCGTGTCGACCGGGACGGTGCCGGGTGTATGGGTGGCGGTGGCCGCGGCGACGGCGGGGGTCGGGGTAGGAACGGAGTCGTCGGGCGCGGCCGAACATCCGGTCAGTGCCATCGCTGTGGTGGCAGCAACCAACATGGTACGGATGTGAGTGGTGGGATTCATGCTTTGAGAGTGACCCCTGTGCAGTCAGGACAAACCGGACCGATTCAGATCCGCATATGCCGCCGACACGGACGAGAAGCTGTGTCGCGCAGTATCGTCGCGAGATCATGGGCTCGCCGGCAGAGGTGGGAGCGGTCGCTCGGTGGGCAGCGGTTCGTTCGGGGTCCAGGCGTCGAAGGGCACCTCGAAGGTCACCGTGCCGGCTCGTTCGAAGGTGAAGGTCACCGGGTGGGTCAGGCCGGGTCGGATCGCTTCGGCGGGGAATCGGCCGCGCACCGTCAGGGGACGATCCGGTGCCGTGGTCGGTCGGAGTTGTTCGATGGGTTCTCCGGCGGACAGGGAACTGCCGGGCAGCAGTTCGCGGGCCTGATCGGAGGCCTCGAGTGTCAACTCTCCGGCGGGGGAATCGATCGAGACGAGCCGGTCGGGCGCGGAGGACTGGTTGACGACGGTGAAGGCCAGGGTGACCTGTCCGTATCGGGGGACGGCGGGATCGGTGGGTTCGGCCTTGAAGTACACATTGCGCAGCAGCAGGTCGCCGAGTTCGGCGTTGGTGCCGTTGATGGCGGCCTGCTGGGTGTCGGTCTGGGTGATCTGCCCTGCCCCGCATGCGACGAGCAGGAGTGCTGTTGATGCGAGAACGAGGAGCGACCAGGCGCGACGATGCGCGGCCGAGATGCGGTGGGCGTGTAGGCGACGGTGTGCAGGCGGTGCCACAGGGTCTCCTTAAGTTCGTAGGTGCAGTTACTTCGTGAGAGTTACGTTGAGCTGTAACCCGGGCGGGCCGGGCGAGGCTGCATAAGGTTTGCCCACTCTCGAGGGGCTCTTG
>LATQ01000342.1 GCA_001017865.1 Rhodococcus sp. IITR03 | reverse complement strand
GGTTCGACCAGCGGCGCATGTCGCGCGCGGGCGAACGTCCCGGCTCCTGGATGGCTCTGTCCTTCCGCCTGTTCGAGCCGGTTTCGCCCGACGACCTCGCGACCGCCTGGCTGGCGGTGATCGCGCGGCACGGCACCCTGCGCTCGGTGTTCACGCACGGCGACGACGGTGAGCCGCTTCTGCGCGAGGCGAGATCCGCCGGCGGTGGTCGAGCATCCGATCGGCCCCGGTCAGGCCGTCAACGACGCCTCCGGGACGTCCTCGACGGCGCGTGTTCGCCCTACAACCGGCCGTCGCACCGGCTGTGCGTGCTCGAGACCGCCACGGAACCGACCGTCGTGGTCGCCGCCGACCACTCGCACGTCGACATGTGTCCATGTTGGTGATCGCCCGCGACCTGCTCGCCGCCTCGCCGCCGTGCGCGCGGGACGAGAACCGTCCCTGCCACCGACACCGGCCTTCGCGGAACACACCCGGCACTGCGGGACCGTCCGGCCGCACCCGCCGAGGTCCACGAGCGCTGGGCCGAGGTGCTCGCCGCCAGCGGCGACGTGATGCCGCGCTTCCCGCTCTCCCTCGGAGTGGCGAGCTCCAACGCGAACGCGTGGAGGTGCGCGACGTGCTCGACGTCGACGACAGCGCCGCCTTCTCCGCTCAGGCGAAGGACGACGGGGTGTCCACCCTCGCGTTGGTGGTGGCGGCCATGACCGAGGTGACCCTCGAACTGGCCGGAGCCCCGTTGCGGGCGGTGTTCCCGGTGCACAGCCGGTACGACGCCACCTGGCACGACTCCGTCGGCTGGTTCATCACCAATTCGGTGCTCGAATCGGCCGTCCCCGAACCTCGCGCGGCCGCGGACGCGGTCAAGGAGGCGGTCAGGCTCGGATCCTGGCCCCTCGAGGACATCCTGCGCCCGTGGGACGGCATGCCGGAGGCGCCGGGCATGTTCGCGATCTCCTGGTTGGACCTGCGCCGGCTTCCCGTCCGGGTCGACGCTACCGGCCTCGAGGCGCAGTACGTCGGCGCGACCATCCGCACCGACGGGGTGATGTTGTGGTTCATCCTCGACGACTCGGGACTGCACCTGCGGTGCCGCTATCCCGACACCACCGAGGCCCGGCGGCACGTCGGTGGCTGGCTGGACCTGCTCGTCGCCCGGCTACAGGCACGCGCCCGTGAATCGGTCGGTGGTCTGATCCGATTGGGCGACAGGACTTATCGGGTGCAACGTGCCGGCCGACCCGACGTACCGGCGATCGTCGGGTTGCTCTCCGGCGACGAGCAGAGCGCCTGCGACGGTGTGGAACTCGCCCGTTACGAAGAGGCCTACGACGCTGTCGCCCGCGACCCTTCGCACTATCTTGCGGTGGTGCGCGACGAGGTGGGCCGGATCGTCGGCACGATGCAGTTGACGATCGTGCCGGGGCTGTTCCGTGGCGGTGCCACCCGCCTGCTCGTCGAAGGAATCCGGGTCGCCTCGTCCGAACGTTCCCGCGGCATCGGCACAGCCATGCTCGAGTGGGCCCACGATCACGGCCGGAACCGGGGTGCCACGCTCGCGCAGATCGCCGTGGACGCGTCCGACGAGCGGGCTCGGATGTTCGGGGCGCGGCTCGGCTACGGCTGCACCCAGGTTGGACTCGAACGGGCGCTCTGACGTCGGCCGACTCGATGGCTGAGGACTACGTCGTAGCCGACGGCGACGCGGTGGAGCTCCGCTTCGTCGTGTAGCGCGTCCTGTGCCGATCCGGATCCGTTCCGGTGGACGTGGGTGCGCCGCGTGCGACGAGGTGACGGACGACGTACTCCGCGTCCGCGCCGGCCCCGCCGACGAGCATCGACCGGAACGACGACTGGAAGCACAGACCGGTGAAGTACAAGCCGGGCACCGAGGGAACCACGCCGTGTTCCTCGCGCGGCCAGCCATCCGTGTCGAGCACCGGTAGGTCGATCCAGTCGTAGTTCTGGCGGAATCCGGTGCACCACACAATATTCGTCACGTCGAGAATCCGGCCGTCGGACAGTGCGGGGCGGAGTTCGGCCACGCCGGTCACCCGCTCGGTGATCCGGGTGACGCCGCGCGCGGCCAGCTCCCGCCGGCGGATTCGCAGCAGCGGCGCGCCGTGACGCCGTTCGTCCTCGCGAGCACGTCGTCCCATCGGGGTACGCACGGACAGCACATGTCCCCACACGAACCACAGGACCGGGAACAACACGCGCATCGCGGGACTGTCCACACGCACCGGCAACTGCCCGGTGTCGCGTCCGCACAGAATCGTCGGATGGGACGCCGCCAGCTCGTAGGCGATCTCACTGCCGGAATGAGAGGCCCCCACCACGAGTACCGGACCGTCACGCAACTGCGACGGATCGTGATATTCACTCGAATGCAACTGCACGATTTCGGGATCCAGTTCGGAAGCGAAGTCGGGGACGCGTGGGGTTCGACCGAACGTGCCCGTGGCCACGATGACGTTGTTCGCCTCGATCCGCGTGTCGCCGCAGTCGAGGGCGAACCGGTCACCGTCGTGGGAGAGTCGGCGCACCCGGTGTTACCGAGTACGGGCAGATCGAATCGGGAGGCGTAGGACTCGAGGTAGTCGGCGAGCTCGTCCTTGGTGGGGGAGCGGTGCGGGTCGCCCGGGAACGACATGCCGGGCAGTCCGTCGTAGCCGGCGGGACTGTACAGGCGTAACGAGTCCCAATGGCAGCGCCAGTTGTCGCCGATGCGTCTGTACGTGTCGACGATGAGGAACGGACGGTCACGGCGGGCCAGATGGTAACCGGCGGACAGGCCTGCCTGACCTGCGCCGACGACGACGGTGTCGATCTGTTGGGGTGCGCTGTGGACGGTCATGACGACTCCCCGAGGTGAGGGAACTACACCGACGACGTTAGGCACTGCCGCCCCTCGGCCGCGTCGGGAGGAGTGTGCAATCGAAGGTGGCAGCGTATGGGCAGTTCTACCCAGTCAGAGCAGGCGATGCTCGTACGCGTAGGCCGTCGCCGCCGCTCGTGAGGACACCTCGAGCTTGGTGAATATGTTGCTCAGGTGCCGAGCCACCGTCTTCTCGCTGATGACGAACTCGTGGGCGATGGCTCGATTCGTCTTGCCCGTGGCAACGGCGCGCAGCACCTGGACCTCCCGGGGCGTCAGCCCGTTCGGTGCGTCGGCGAGTTCGGGACCGCGGAGCTCACGCAGATCCGGCAACGCGTGCAGATCGTGGAAAACCGATGCTGCCGAGTCGAATTCGAGCCGGGCGTCATCGTCGTCGCCGAGTGCGGCGCAGCATCGACCTGCAGCACTCGTACCCGGGCACGTTCGTAGGGTGCACCGAGGTCACGCCAGCGCCTGCCGGATCGCCGCAGCCGTTCGAGGGCGCCGCAGGGGTCACCTTCGGCGAGCAGGACCGAGCCCTGCGCGTGGTCGGCCATCGCTGCCAGTGCAGGGCGTCCTGCGTCCGGGTCAGCGCCTCGAGTTCGTCGGTGCTGCGCCGGGCCGCGGCCACATCTCCGGTGGCGAGCGCGATCTCCGTGTGGGCGGCGAGCATCCGCGGCCGGTCGAGATTCGAGGCTTCGCCGAGACCCCGGAGGATTCCGCGACCGCTGCGGTGGTGTCGCCCTGCCTCAGACGCAGCAGAGCAAGACCCGGCTGCACCTCCTGCCCGTACATGCCCGCTGACCTGTAGGCGGCTTCCGCCTCGGCGAACTCACCGCGTAGACGATGCAGTTCGCCCTGCTCGTACAGGGCCATTCCCATCGCGGGTTGACCGGGCGGATCCGACAGCCGCTGCAGTGCGAGGCGGGCGAGGTCCATCGCCTGCGACCAGTCGCCCTCGAGTTGCAGCATCTGGCGCGATGGACCAGGCACTGTCCCCGGAAGGGCACGAGTCCGGACTGATCGTCGCACCAGCGGCCGAGGGCCTGAGTCCACTCCTTCGCCCGTTGCAGATGATATGTGCCGTAACAGGTCTCGATGACAGCGCAGTACACCAGTCCGGAGACGACGGGCGAGACCTCGCCCAATCCGACAGCGACGAGTACCTCGTCGAGTGTCCGCAGCCCGCCGTCGACGTCGCCGAGCAGGACTCGGCACTGTCCGATGCCCAGCGAACCGAGAGCGAGAAGGTCGGCGTCGTGACAGGCCCGTCCGATGCGCTGAGCTGCGGTGAAGATCGGCAGTGCTCGGTCGGCCGGTTCGCGTACATCTGCTGTACTGCTCCGGGGATCATCAGGAAGCCGCTGGTCGCGCAGTCCGGTCGGTCCGGGACACCCGACTGTCGGGCTCGCTCCAGCCAACCTCCGGCCCGTGCTACTTCACCGCGTCCCATCAACAGGAAGCACAACCAGAAGGCGCTGATACCCGCGCTCTCGGTTTCGCCGGCTTCGAGATGTGCGGCGAAGGCGCGCTCGTACAGTGCGACGCTGGCGTCGTCGTGACCAGCGAGGTACGCGGCTCGGGCGAACAGATCGAGGTCGTCCGCGGACAGGACGGCGAGTGTGTCGGCGCTGCGGAATCCGTCCAGGCACGCGGCCACTCGCGCGCGCGGTACGCTGCCCGCGCGTGGTCCAGGACCGCCGACCTGCCCATGTTGCTCCCGCGATCGAGCGCCGCCGACACCGGCTGATTGCGATCCTACGCCCGCGGATACGCAGGGTCGTCGGTGTGCGCGCGGCTCACGACGGTCGCATGCCCGCCAGAACGATCGACACCAATCGTGGAACGAGATCCGGGGTCACCGCACGGATCGCGTCGGGTAAGGGACGGGTGATCAGGCCGATCGCCAGGACCAGTTCCAGCGCGTCGAGGTCGGGGCGCACGATGCCGGCGGATCGCACCGCGTCGAGCAGCTCCTCGACCCGCGAGCGTCTGCGCCTGGCGTCGCGCACCGATTCGGAGATCTCGTCGGTCACGAATTCGGCGAGGGTGGCCGAGACGCGCCCAGGTCGAGTTCGACCAGCCGTTGCACGTAGCCCACCCAGGCGTACCTCCGGTGAGCAGCGACGCGCTCCAGGGCCTGGTGTGCCCGCTGCGCGCATGTCGGCGAGGATCGTCAGCGCGACCTCGTCGGCCAGCGCGGCCCGGGACTCGAAGTTCCGGTAGAGGGTAGCGATGCCGACTCCGGCGGCCTCCGCGACCGCCTCGAGCGCGACGTCGCTGCCGTGGACGGCGAACAGCCGGCGCGCCTCCTGGACGATCAGCTGACGACGCTTCGCGGCATCGGCACGCATCGGTTGCCTTCCTTCCGGAGTGGGCTGTGAGGAACTTCGCTTGACATGTCCATCCTAACCGGAGGATTATTCTCCGATAGAAGTGGAGGAAAATCATCCACTTAGCGATGGTTCGGACAAGGAAGACGCGATGGCAGACGCCGCTACGACGACAGTTCCCGACGCGGGTGACTCCACCGCGCGCAAGCCGCATCCCGCGCTGACGGTGCTGGGAATGACGTGCGGGCTCGGGGTGATCCTCGTGCTCATGCTCTTGGTCTTCATCATGCCGTCACTGAAGAGCGGACCGCACGACCTGCAGGTCGGCATCGTCGGAACCTCTGCAGCGGCAGAAGAATTCGAGACGTCGCTCGCGACGGCCGCCCCCGACGCCTACACCTCGCAGCGATTCGCCTCCGAGCAGGAACTGCGCGACGCCATCCACGACCGCGACGTCATCGGAGGGTTCGTCGTCGACGAGTCGGGCGTCCGCACGCTGGTCGCCGGCGCGGGCTCGACCGCCATCTCCGGTTCGCTCGCCGGAACCTCGCAGGCGGTCGGCGGAGCACTCGGGGCCGACGTGACCGTCGAGGACGTCGTTCCGTTGCCGGAATCCGACCCCACCGGTATCGGCATCGGTGGTCTCGCCTTCCCGCTCGTCTTCGGTGGCATCGTCCCGGTCGTCGCATTCCGGAAGATCCTGCCGCGCAGCGACGGCTGGTACCTGACCGGCCTGCTCGTCTTCGCTGCCGTCGGTGGCATCGTCGTCGCGTCCATCCTCACCTTCGCGTTCGGAAGCATCGAATCGACCTTCTGGCCGGTCGCGGGATCCATGGCCCTCGGTATCGCCGCCCTTGCACTCCCGTTGGCCGGACTCCAGAAGGCCTTCGGCGCCAAAGGGTTCACCATCGGTGCGATGGCCATGATGTTCCTCGGCAATCCGCTGGCCGGTATCGCGACGACGTCGGCATGGCTGCCGTCCGGACTCGGTACCTTCGGTCAGATCCTTCCCCCGGGTGCTGCCGGAACCCTCGTGCGCTCCGCGGCATACTTCGACGGTGCCGGCGGATTCGTCGCGCTGTCGACCCTCGCCACGTGGATCGTCGTGGGACTCGTGCTCTACGCGGTGGGCATGCGACATGCGGTGGGTGAGGAAGCGACAGAGCGTCCTTCGGCGCAGGTCACGGCCTAGCGGACTACTTCGAGCGGTCCTTCCTCGGGCGTCGGCGGAGGGCATCGACGTGATCCCTCGATCCCAGAACTCCACCTCGTACGACAGACGCGTCCAACCCTCGCGCTCCAGGCGCTTGGCATAGGTGGTCTTACCGGCACCGGCCGGGCCGCACATCATCACGACGCGAGACACGCGGGTCCTGTTCGCTGCCACCGGCCCGACGGTACACACCGCCACCGACGTCGAGATCGGTAATGCTCATCGCCGATCTGAATCGGACCGGACTCGATCCCGCCCCCTGGGCGCCAGGGCGCCGCGTCACGTGGAGGCTTTCTCGGTCTTCGGTGAGAGTCTGCCGATCACGGCGCTGCCGATGATGCCGACGACGATCATGCCGATCCCGACTGCGTCCGGTATCGAGTCGGTGACCCACCCGAAGATCCCCGCGACCAGCACGAACGTCGGCAACCAGTCGATCAGCTTCAGGAGCGACGGGGCGGGTTCGGACTCGCCCTGCGACGCCGCGAACTTCGCACCGGCGTAGTCCGGATAGAACTCGGTGAAGGAGACCGCGAAGAAGATCGCCGCGAGCTGGAGCACCCAACCGGTCCAGAAGTTGCCCGGGTCGCGCATCACGGCGTCGCCGATGAATCCGACGATGGCGGAGAAGGTGAACGCACCGGCCCAGACCGCGGAGATCACGTAGTTGATCTTCATGAACAGGGGAGACGTCCAGTATTCCTGGGGCGTGTCCTCTTTCGCGTAGGGGAGTGTGAACGGTCTGCGCGCGATCAGGGTGGCGACGACGAACACCGCGAGCGCGATGTTGGTGAGTTCACCCGCCCAGATCTCCATCCAGTCGATGACACCGTCCGACGCGATGAGGCCCACCGCGGCCAGCACGACGAAGAACGCCGCGCCGAACACGTCGAGGGCGTGTATCTTGATGCCGCGTCGCGCGCCCACCCACATCGTCAGCAGGACGAGGCCGAGAGCGAAACACACCGCTTCCTCGAACCGTCCCGGGGCCGACAGGACAGACATGAGGATCCACGGTGCGATGCCCGACAGTGGCGACCGGAGGTAACCGTCGACGACCTTGGTCATGCCTACCAGCGTATTTCGTGAAGCCGGGCATGTCGGAGTTTTCGGAGGATCGAGCAGGATCCGTTCGGGCGCCCTCAGTCCTGCGTGGTCGGTGCTTCGGCCAGGCTGCGCCGGGTGGAAAAGTGACGCTCGACCCCCGACAAGGGGTCGACGAATTCGAGTTCGCGCGCGAGCAATTGGAGGGGGAGCGAATGGTCGTCCGGTGTCTCGGGCAGCAACACGGGATACCAGTGGTCGCCGAGGATCCCGATACCGAGCGCCGCCAGGTGTACTCGCAGCTGATGCATCCGACCCGTGTGCGGGCGCAGCAGGGTGTGCAGGACGGCCCGTCCGGACCTGCTCATCCCGGATCCGAGCACCTCGATCAGCGTCTCCGAGTTGGGTTCGCGGGTGTCGTCGACGACGACGCGCAACTCACCGCGCCGCGCCTCTATGTGGTTGCGGTACAGCACGGGGACCGGACGTCCGGCGATCTCCGGCGCTCCCGGATCCCATTCCGCCGGCAGTGCGGACACCGCCTCGTACACCTTGGTGACCCGACGCTTCTCGAACAGGGACTGGTAGGCGCCGCGCGTCTCCGGCCGGGCCGAGAACATCACGAGCCCGGCGGTCGCCCGGTCGAGCCGGTGGATCGGTGTCAGGTCCGGGTTGTCGAGGCGGGTCCGCAGTCGGACCAGTGCCGATTCGCGCAGGTAGCGCCCACCCGGGGTGGTGGGCAGGAAATGCGGTTTGTCGACCACGACGAGGTCGTCGTCGATATGCAGGATCTCCTCGTGGAACGGCACCGGTTCCTCGACGGGCAGATCGCGGTAGTACCAGACGAACCGGTGCGCTCCGAGTTCGGTGCCGCGACCGATGGGTTCTCCGTCGATCCCCACGATCTCGCCGGCGTCGAAGCGACGGTAGAGATCGTCGGCGTCGAGATGGTCGAAACGCGCGACGACGTACTCGGCGACCGTCGACCACGGACCGGAGGTCGGAACACGCAGTCGCGTGGGCCCGACCCCGTTCCTGACGGGCAACGGTGAGGGCATCGGCACGGGCACCATCCTCATCGGCGCGACGTGAGCTGCACCTCGGGTGATCGGCGACGGCGCGATCAGGACTTGTCGAGATCCACGGGCACACCGTTCTGACACCATGTCCGCATGACTGCACCGGCCCGGCTCGGCATCCCGACCGGCACGCTCGCGCTGCTGGCCGCCCTGTACTTCGCGCAGGGTCTGCCGTACGGGTTCTTCACGCAGGCGCTTCCGGTGGTGCTCCGCGAGTCCGGCTTCTCGTTGATCGCGATCAGCGCGACGGGTGTGCTCTTCGCGCCGTGGGCGCTGAAGTTCCTGTGGGCGCCGTACGTCGACCACTACGGGACGCGGCGGCAGTGGCTGCTCTCGCTCCAGCTCGCGGCGTCGGCGGTGTCGTTGATCCTGGCGTGCCTCGACCTGTCGTCGACGCTGCGGTGGCTGCTCGTCGGCATCGCGGTGGTCAACGCCCTCTCGGCCACGCAGGACGTCGCGACCGACGGTCTGGCCGTGCAACTGCTCGGACCGAAACAACGCGGGCTGGGGAACGGCATCCAGGTCGGCGCGTACCGCATCGGGATGATCGTCGGCGGGGGAGCACTGCTGTGGGTGTTCTCCCTCGCGGGCTGGCGCAGCCTGTTTCTCGCGATGGCGTTCCTGCTGGTGCTGACGACGATCCCGGTGTGGCGACTGCCGCGCACAAAGCGACCGGCCACGCCGGATCGGGAACCGAGAAGCGCGACCCGCATGACGGTCGCGTGGTGGGCGCGGCTGCGCCGCCCCGGCATGCTCGCGTTCATCCTGCTCATCGGGGGTTTCAAGTTCGGCGACTCGATGGGTTCGGCGATGGTCGGCCCGTTCATGTCCGACTCCGGACTCACCCTCGGGCAGATCGCGCTGGTCAAGGGAGTGCTGTCCTCGGCAGGCGCCCTCGGCGGCGCCGCACTCGGTGGGTGGCTGTGCTTCCGTCGCGGTCGCCGGCAGGCCCTGCTGATCGGCGGCGTCACCCAGACGGCGAGCCTCGCGCTGTACGTCGTCGCGTCGCTCGGCTACGGCGGGTTCGGGCTCATCGTCTCCGCGAGCCTGGCCGAACATGTCCTCGGTGGTGCCGCGACGGTCGCGGTGTTCACGCTCATGATGGACGCCGCGGACAGGGACCACGCCGGCAGCGACTACACCCTGCTCGCGTGCGCGATCGTCGTCGTGCAGGGCATCGCGGGATTCACCGCCGGTGTGGTCGGAGACGTCTTCGGCTATCCCGCGCTGTTCGGCACCAGCCTGGTGTTGTCGGGAATCGGATGCGCCGTCCTGCTGCTCGCCCTCGATCGGGGCATCGGACCGAGCGGGGTGCACGGGGTGTGGCGGAGCGGCGCGGGGCAGGCGGTCTCGCGACCCCGGTGATCACCGGTACTGCTGATCACCGCGACCAGTACTGCAGCATCGGCTCCTCGGCGAGCACCGTCGACCCCTCGGAGATGACGAGAGCACTCGACGAGATGCTGTACTGCACACCGGCGTTCGTGGCGGTGAAACCGTCGCCCGAGGCACGGGATCGTCGATCTCGATCGCTGCCCCGTCGTTCGTACGGACGCCCTTGTAGTAGTACCGCCCGGCGCCGGTCTCGCACACCACGACGAGCGAGTCCGCCGTCTGCCCGATGGCGACGGCGGGATTCGTGTGGTTGCACCGTGCCTCGGGGATGCCGACGAAACCCTGGGGGTCGGTGTCCTCGGAGGCGGACACGGGCGGTAGCGGACGTGCGGGTCCGGTCGCGGGTGCGGGATTGCCGGTCGCCGTGAGTTCGAGGTCCTCGATCCGCAGGGCCACGTCGACCGGAAGCACGGTGACGTAGCTGTTGCCCTGCACGATGCTGTTTGCCGTGATGCACTCGAAGTCGCCGGTCAGGCACGACAGCCGCTCCCAGTAACCACCGAGCGAATCCGTCGGGCGTAGCGCGTATTCACCGGGAGCGATGTCCACCCCGACCTTCAGGGTGCCGTTGGTCGGGAAGCCGCTCGGGGCGGACCGGCTCGCCTGTGTTCGCGGGGCGGGCGGATCCGTCTCCGTCGGCGAGGCCGCGGACGGCGACACGGTGACCGTCACGGTCGACGGGGACGGACTCGCGGCGACAGCGCCCTCCGATCCCGGATCGGACGAGCGGGTCAGGACGACGACGCAGGCGGCGACCGCGGCGACGACGGCGACGAGCAGGGCACCGCCCACCAGCACGGCCACTTCGGTCGTCGCGGCGGGGTCGGGGTAGGCCAGGGTGGCGGGGGAGCGCCGTAGCCGTATCCGTCCGGCGGAGGCTGCATGGACATACGGGTCCCTTGCTGTCGCGGTGGTGTGCCTCCTGATATCGCTGCCGATGTCTCCCGCTGTTACGTCGACTGGGGTGGCGCTATCCGGTGCGCTGCAGGTCGGTGCAGGAAAGGGTCAGTTCGGCGAGATCGTCCAGGGAGACGGGCAGCACCCGTGCGAGGGCGGCGATCGTCGCGAAGGCCGGCGTCGCCAGTCGTCCGGTCTCGATCTTCCGAAGGGTCTCCGGTGAGATGTCGGCGGCCGGGCCACCTCGGTGAGCGTCCTGCTGCCTCGGGCTTCGCGCAGCCGCCCGCCCAGGCGTTTGCCGGCGGCCAGCTGTTCCGGGGTCAGGGGGAGTCGCACCATGACCTGCAGTCTAACCGCGTCGGTATGAAAATACCGATCGTCGCGTTAGGGTGGTATTTAAATACCGTCTTGTGATCCTGAGGAGTACACCCGTGTTGGAACTGAAGACCCCCGGTGAGATCGCGGCAATGGACGTGACCGGCACGTTCATCGCCGAGTTGCTCGACGACCTGACGGGCCGCGCCCGACCCGGCGTGAACCTGCTCGACCTCGAACAACGCGCACGGGACATGATCGAGGAACGCGGCGCGGTCTCGTGCTACTGGGATTACGCGCCGTCGTTCGGGAGCGGGCCGTTCCGCAACGTGATCTGTCTATCCGTCAACGACGCAGTGCTGCACGGGCTCCCGCACGACTACGTGCTCCGGGACGGCGACCTGCTCAGCATGGACATCGCCGTCTCGATCGACGGCTGGGTCGCCGATTCGGCGCGCAGCATCATCGTCGGCGCGGAGCGTCCCGAGGACCGACGTCTCGTCGAGGCGACCGAGGTGGCGCTGGCCGCGGGTATCGCCGCCGCGCTCCCCGGCAACCGCCTGGGCGACATCTCCGCGGCGATCGGTGCCGTCGCGGCCGAGTACGGCTATCCCGTCAACACCGAATTCGGTGGTCATGGCCTCGGTCGCACCATGCACGAGGATCCGCACGTGGCGAACGCCGGACGCAAGGGTCGCGGGCTCGTGCTGCGTCCCGGCCTGACGCTCGCCCTCGAACCGTGGTTCGCGGCGGGGACGGACAAGATCGTCTACGACCCCGACGGCTGGACCATCCGCTCCGCCGACGGTTCGCGCACCGCGCACAGCGAACACACGATCGCGATCACCGAGGCGAACCGCTGGTGCTGACGAAGCGAGAGCGTGTCACCGAATAGGGGTGTCACCGAACAGTTCCGGACAACAGGAACATTCGGAGTAGACGCGCGGGTTTCCGTTCGGTCCGTTATGGTCGGTGCACCGACGGGCGAAAGGCGATGCCGATGCCGCTGTACGAGTTCCGATGCGCCGACTGCGGGCCGTTCGACGTCTCCCTTCCGATGAGCGAGATCTCCTCGTCGACACCGTGCCCGCAGTGCGCTCGGCAGGCTCGTCGTTCGCTCACCGCGCCCCGTCTCGGCCGAGGCGGTTCGGCGATGCGCCTGCACGACGCCACGACACGGACCGCGTCCGAACCCGACGTCGTCTCGGGCGCCTGCCGGGTGCGCCGAGACGTCCGGCGCGGCCGGTCACCACCGATCCCCGGCACCGATCGTTACCCCGACCCTGATCCGTCACCGCTGCAGGAGGTCCCGTGCCCGACGTCGTGTTCCCCCTCGATTCGACCCGCCGGTTCACCGATCAGGAGAAGATCGGCCACAACCGCTGGCATCCGGACATCCCGCCCGTCGCGACGCTGAAACCGGGAGACGCCTTCCGCGTGCACTGCCGCGAATGGTTCGACGGGGAGATCCACAACGACGACTCCGCCGACGACATCCGCAATGCCCCGCTGCACATCGTGCACGCGTTGTCGGGACCGTTCGCGGTGGAGGGTGCCAAGCCCGGCGACCTGCTGATCGTCGACATCCTCGACCTCGGCCCGATCCCGCAGGAGGACTCGGGTCCGCTCGCCGGGCAGGGTTGGGGGTACACCGGCATCTTTGCGAAGACGAACGGCGGAGGATTCCTCACGGATCAGTTCCCCGACGCTACAAGGCGGTCTGGGACTTCTCCGGGCAGAAGGCGACGAGCCGCCACGTGCCCCACGTGTCGTTCACCGGTATCGTGCACCCCGGCCTGATGGGGACGGCGCCGTCGCACGAACTGCTGTCGACGTGGAACACCCGGGAAGCGGCGCTGATCGCGACGGATCCCGACCGTGAGCCGGCACTGGCGCTGCCACCCGAGCCGAACGGAGCGATTCTCGGCAGCCTGTCGGGCGCCGATTTCGACCGGGCCGCGGCCGAAGCGGCACGCACCGCTCCACCGCGGGAGAACGGCGGCAACCAGGACATCAAGAACCTCACGAAGGGAAGCCGGATCTTCTATCCGGTCTTCGTCGACGGTGCGAATCTGTCGGTCGGCGACCTGCACTTCTCGCAGGGTGACGGCGAGATCACCTTCTGCGGTGCCATCGAGATGGGCGGGTTCATCGACCTGCGCGTCGACCTGATCCCCGGTGGCATGGAGACCTACGGGGTGAGCGAGAACGCCATCTTCATGCCGGGCAACACCGACCCGCAGTACTCCGAGTGGCTCGCGTTCTCCGGCACGTCCGTGACGCTCGACGGCGAACAGCGGTATCTGGATTCGCAATTGGCGTACCAGCGGGCGTGTCTGCACGCCATCGACTACCTGACGAAATTCGGCTACAGCCCCGAGCAGGCGTATCTCCTACTCGGGGCTGCACCCATCGAGGGACGCTTGTCGGGTGTCGTGGACATCCCGAATTCGTGTGCCACGGTGTATCTTCCGACGGCGATCTTCGACTTCCCGGTCGTGCCCACCGCATCCGGTCCGGTGACGATCGATCCGGGTATCGGCGCGCCGCGTTCGTCGGCGTGAGGGCCGCGAAAATCGTTTGTCCGGTGTGAGCGGTGCGCGTACCGTCCTCGGGTCGGTATATACGCGAACGAAAGGTGGTCCCGGCCATGGACCCGCTCACCGAACGGGACATTCGAACATCCTTCGTCAATTGCTCCAAGGGTGATGCGAAGCGGCTTCCGGTGCCGCGCGATCTCGACGACCGGCCGTGGGACGAACTCGACTTCCTCGGCTGGACCGATCCGTCGTTCCCCGGACGCGGCTACATCGTCGTCCCCCGCGACGGCGAACTCGTGGGTGTCGCTATGCGGTTCGAACAGCAGGGCTCGGGCAAGACGCAGATGTGCACGATCTGCCTCACCACCCACACCCGGGGTGGCATCGCGCTGATGACGGCGAACAAGGTCGGCGATGCGGGTCGAGCGGGCAACGCGGTCGGAACGTACATGTGCATCGACCTGCAGTGCTCGCTGTATGCGCGCGGCAAGAAGAAGCCCGCACTGGGCAGCCGGTACCGCGAGGATCTCGAGCCGGAGGAGAAGGCCGAACGCGTCCGCGAGAATCTCGGGGCGTTCGTCGATCGCCTGTACGCCTGACGGACGAACCCGGTCCTTTCAGTGCGATGCGGGGTTGCGCAGGTGCGCACGCTCCCCGTTCTGATCGAGGATCGTGAGGATCTCCACCGGTCCGTCGTGCGCGCTGATGGCGTGTGGCGTCATCGTCGAGAACTCGGCGGCGTTGCCTCCTGGATGAGGATCGTCCGCTCGCCGAGTTGGAGCCGGGCAGTGCCGGTCAGGACGGTGAACCATTCGTGCCCCGGGTGCACGGGGAGTGTGTCGGCCGGCACCGGCTCCTGCTTCGTGATCCGCATCTTGGCGATGGTGACGCCGCCCAGTGATCGTTCCCGCGACAACAGCCAGGTCGTGTACCCCGGGGTGTCGCAGGGCTGAGGTCTGATCACCACGTCCTGGTCCTCGCCGGATTCGACGAGCTGGTCGATCGTGGTGTCGAGTGCCCGCGCGATGGGGACGAGCTGGTCGAGTGCGATCCTGCGACGGCCCGTCTCGATGCGGCTCAGGTTCGACGGGCTGATGTGGCACCGGGCTGCGAGAGCGTCGAGGGTCCACCCCCGCGCGAGCCGCAGGCTGCGGATGCGCTGGCGGATGAGTTGGTCCAGATCGGACGATTCTTGCCCCATAGGCAAGAGTGTATGCCGAAACTGGATGACGCGTCCTAACGTGGAGTCATGCGCCGCCACGCCCACCACGCACCGCACGACTACGTGCACGACGAGTCGATGGCCGAGGTGCTCGACCTCGACGCCGCGATGAACCGGCCCTACTTCGAGTCGTTGCTCGACCGGGTCGCCGGACAGCTCGAGCGCGAACCGCACCGTCGTCGACATCGCGACGGCACAGGAACGGGCACCCTCGCCCTGGCGCGCCGGTTCCCCCACGCGCAGCTCGTCGCTCTCGACCGGTCCGCCGGGATGCTCGAGCGAATCCGGAAGACCGCCGAGCACAACGGGTTCGGTGATCGGGTCCGGACCGTCGAGGTCGACCTCGATGCAGGACTGCCGGCCGTCGGTGTGATCGACCTCGCCTGGGCGGCACTGTCCCTGCACCACATCGAGGATCCGGATGCGACGCTCCGGCAACTCGCCGAGGCGATGGCACCCGGGGGGACGGTGGTCGTCACCGAGATGGAGTCGCAACCACGATTCCTGCCCGACGACATCGGTATCGGTACGCCGGGACTCGAAGCGAGATGCCACGAGGCCGCGGCGTCCCGAGGGTGGAACAGGTGGCCCGACTGGAGCGACACTCTGCGTCGCGCCGGATTCGAGATGGTCGAGATGCGCCGCGACGAACTCGGTGCCGACGTCGACGACACCGCACGTCGATACGCCCACGCGGTGCTGAACCGGATGCGGACCGGCCTCGGCAACGCCGTGTCCGACGAGGATCTCGACACGCTCGATCGACTCGTCGGCGACGGTCCCGATTCGGTGCTGCACCGGGCAGATCTGGTGGTGCGTGGGTCTCGAACCGTGTGGATCGCACAGGCAATCAAGGAGGAGAACCGATGAACACCCAGGAGAACCCCACACAGGACGGTTACGACGTCGTCGTGATCGGCGGCGGCTCGGCCGGACTGAGTGCCGCCACCGCGCTGGCACGCTCGCGCCGCTCGGTGCTCGTCGTCGACGCCGGTGAACCGCGCAACGCCCCAGCGGTGGCCGCGCACAACGTGATCGGACACGAAGGCATCGCGCCGACCGAACTTCTGGCTCTCGGCCGGAAGGAGGCCGCCGGATACGGCGCCGAGATCCTGTCCGCACGAGCAGAATCCGCTCGTCGCAGCGACACGGGATTCGAGATCGGTCTCTCCGGCGGCACCACTGTGCAGGCACGTCGGCTCATCCTCGCGACGGGACTGGTCGACGAGCTGCCCGACCTGCCCGGAGTCCGCGAACTGTGGGGCAAGAGTGTCCTGCACTGCCCGTACTGCCACGGCTGGGAGGTTCGGGACCGGCGCATCGGCGTGATCTCCTCGGGGCCGATGAGCGTGCACCAGACCCTGTTGTTCCGTCAGCTCAGCGACGACGTCACCTTCTTCACCCACTCGGCGCCCGCCTGGAAGCCGAGGCCCGCGACCAGCTCGAGGCACGCGACGTGCGGATCGTCGACGGCGCGTCGCGGAACTGCGAGCGGACGGCGAGGAGGTCCGTGCCGTGGTGCTCGAGGACGGCACCGAGATCGAGGTCGACGCCGTGGTGGTCGCACCGCGTTTCGTCGCCCGCGGCGATCTGTACGAGCAGCTCGGCGGAGCGGTCACCGACCATCCCGTGGGCACCCTCATCGAGACCGATCCGACGGGGAAGACCGCTCTGCCCGGCGTGTGGGCGGCGGGCAACTCCGCCGACCTCTCCGCGGTGGTCGTGGTCGCTGCAGGCGCCGGCGTGATGACCGGGGCGGCGGTGAACGCCGACCTGATCGCGGAGGAGACGGCTGCGGCGGTGGAGGAACGAGCCGCCCGCGGACTCACTTTCGCCGAATAGCCTTGTCAGGCATACGAGAACGGCCGGGCGAGCACACGCTCGCCCGGCCGATTCGCGACCTACGTCAGAACGGGTAGGGCGCGATGTCGGGACGTACCGTGACCCACTGGGTCTCGGTGAACGCCTCGATGTTCGCGGCCGGACCGCCGAAGCGGGAACCGGTACCGGATGCTCCGACCCCGCCGAAGGGAGCGTTGGCCTCGTCGGCGACGGTCATCTCGTTGATGTGGATCTTGCCCGAGTGAATCCGGTCGGCGATCTTCATCGCCTGTCCCACATCGCCGACGATGCTCACCGACAGGCCGTACTCGGACGCATTGGCCAGCTCGACGGCCTCGTCCGCGTCGGAGAACTTCAGCACCGGAGCGACGGGACCGAAGATCTCCTGGCCCCAGGCGGGCATCTCGGTGGTCAGATCGGTCAGGACGGTGGGCCGGTAGAACAACCCCTCGTGCGTGCCGCCGGCGGCGAGAGTGCCGCCTGCGGCCACGGTCTCCTGCACGATCGTGTCGATGTTCGCCAGCTGACGCTCGTCGATGATCGGGCCCAGGTGCACCGGGCCGCCCGCGGGATCGCCGACGACGAGCGCATCCGCCTTCGCGACGAGGGCGCGCACGTAGTCGTCGTAGACGGACTCGTGCACCAGGTGCCGGCCGGTGGTCATGCAGATCTGGCCTGGTGGAAGAACGATCCCATCGCGCCGACACCGGCAGCGAGATCGACGTCGGCGCCGGGGAGCACGATCATCGCGTTGTTGCCGCCGAGTTCGAGGTGGGTGCGCTTGAGATGCTCCGCGCCGGCCTTGCCGACGTGGCGTCCGGCGGCGGTGGATCCGGTGAACGACACCACCCGCACCTCGGGAGCATCGAGGTCGCGGCGCCGACGTCACCACCACCGGGCATCACCTGCAGCACACCGGCGGGCAGTCCGGCCTCCTCGAAGATCCGGGCCACGACGACACCACCGATGACGGTGGTACGCGGATCCGGCTTGAGCAGCACCGCATTGCCGAGGGCGAGGGCCGGGGCGACCGAGCGCATCGCGAGCAGCAACGGGAAGTTGAACGGCGCGATCACCGAGACGACGCCGGCGGGCAGTCGGCGCGCGATGGACCAGTGACCGTTGTCCGACGGCAGGTACTCACCGTGCGGATGGGTGGGCAGCGCCGACGCCTCGAAGCACTCGGTGGCGGAACCGAACACCTCCATGGCGGCCTTGTCCGGGATTGATCCGGCCTCGCGGAGACCCCAGCCGATGAGTTCGTCGGCGTGTTCGCGGAACTTCTCACCGGCGCGACGGAGGATCTCCGCACGCTCGGACGGCGCGGTGGCGGCCCAGGACTTCTGCGCGGCGGCGGCAGCGCGGGCGGCGGCGTAGACGTCCTCGGGGTCGGCCAGGCCGATCTCGGCGATCTGTTCCCCGGTCGAGGGGTTGGTGACCTTCGTGGTGCCACCGTTGCCGGGGCGCCAGCCGTCGAGATGGATCTTTCCCGTCCACAGGGCTTCGTCGAGCAAGGCCATAGGGTTCTCCTCAGCGTGGTCGTCGCCGTCCCGCGCGCGTGGGACACGATGTGTTCCACGAGTGTGGGAGCGATGACGGCTCGCAGGATCGACTCTTCTCATTCAACGAGAAAGCCTGCGACAGTTCTGGCGGACGAGCGCGCCACGCGGACGGGGTCCGCGTGGCGCGTCGTGTGTCGAGGGGAGAGCCGTCAGCCGGCAGCGACGAGCCGACGCTCTTCGGGGGTGGGTTCGGACGACAGGATCGCCGACTCGAGCAGCTCTTCCGCCTGCTCGTCCGACAGCGACATGCCGAGGGAGAGTTCGGCGAGGACGGAACTGTGTGCAGTCTTCAGCATGCCCTTCTCGCCCGCCGACAGGCCCTTCAGATGTTCGCGACGAGTCAGGTCGCGAACCACGGCGGCGGTGACGTGGAGGTCACCGACGTTCAGCTTCTCCCGGTTGCTCTTGAATCGTCGCGACCACGTCTGTTCTTCGTGTTCGGTGGGAGCGTGCAGGATCGCGAACAGTTCTGCGAGTTCGCTCGGGTCGTAGACGTTGCGCAGTCCGATCTCCTCGGCCTTCCCCACCGGCACGGCGACCATGAGGTCGGAGCGATGAATCTTCAGTTGCAGATACGGTACGGGCGACTGCTTGATCGTCCGGGTGATGATCGCGGACACCGTGGCGGGTCCGTGATGGGGATGGACGACGATCTGTCCGGTCGAGAACTGCATACGACTTCTCTCTGTCGGTGGGTGTCACACCCGGTCGTCCGATTCGTAAGGGCACGAACGCAACCGCACGACCGTCGCATCACTGCAGCGCTCCGGGAACGAGGACTGATGCGGACGCGGGAAGGCTCATTCCATTCGGATGATCGAGCCGGAACCCGCGAGGTGACATGTCCCATCATCGCAGGTGGCCCGCGCACACGTCCGCTGTGGGGTAGGTCA
Source organism: Rhodococcus sp. IITR03 (assembly GCA_001017865.1). The sequence goes on along the minus strand of LATQ01000342.1, from coordinate 5,346 downwards.
CACGGGCTCGACGGTGGTCGACGCTCCGCGGTCGAGCACACGTGGGGGAAACATTTGACATGATCGGCGGGCCGGACGCGCCGGTGCGAACGCAGAGCAGGAGTGACAATTGGCCGAGGACGTCACCGAGAGCAGGCCTCGTCGCCCGATCGGACCCCGGGTCGTGCTCGTTCTGGCATTCGTCGTGGTGGTCACGGCCGCCGCATTCGTCCTCACCCCCGTGCCGGGGTCACTGGTGGTGCGCAAGGTGTTCGAACGCGACGCGCGGGAGCAGACCGAGAAGCTCGCGGTGGACGCTCCGGAGACGGACTTCGTCGCCGACCTCCACTACCGGGAGGACGACCCGGACGCCTACCTCGACGTGTACACACCGCCAGGGACCACCGAGGCGCTGCCGACGATCGTGTGGACGCACGGCGGCGCATGGTTGTCGGGTAATCGCACCAACTACGCGGGTTACTACAGGCGTCTCGCGGCCGCCGGATTCACTGTGGTGTCGGTCGGCTACTCGCTCGCACCGGGCCATCGCTATCCGACCCCGGTGCGGCAACTCGTCGATGCACAGCGCTACCTGCTCGAGCACGCCGACGAACTGCACATCGACACCGAGCGGATCGTGCTCGCCGGTGACTCGGCCGGGGCGCAACTGTCCGCGCAGATCGCCGCGGCGGTCACCGACCCGACTACGCCGCGCTCCTCGGTGTCGACCCGGCGTTCACACCGGAGAACGTGCGCGGTGTCGTGCTCAACTGCGGCATCTACGAGGTGTCCGCGATCGGTGGGAGCGGCGGCTGATCGGATGGGGCGTCGAGCAGGCGATGTGGGCCTACACCGGCGCCCGGGAATTCGCCACTTCGGATGCGGCGGGCCAGATGTCGGTGTTGAACTCGGTCACCGAGAACTTCCCGGCCACCTACATTTCCGGTGGCAACGCCGATCCGCTCACCGCCACCCAGTCCGAGAGGCTCGCGCAGCGACTCACCGGACTGGGTGTGCAGGTGGATGCGTTGTTCTATCCGGACGATCACACACCGGAACTGGCACACGAGTACCAGTTCGATCTGTCCACGCCGGATGCGCGTGCCGCGCTCGAGCGGACGATCGATTTCGTCCGCAAGGTCACGACGTAGCGCGCGCGGGGATCTCGGCGACGACACGTTCGGCGAGCGGCCGCGAGGAGGCCGGGTTCTGGCCCGTGTACAGGACGCGGTCGACCACCACGTGCGGCTCCCAGGCGTCCGCGGACGAGAAGACCGCGCCCGCCTCCTGGAGACGGTCCTGCAGCAACCAGGGTGCCTTGTCGGCCAGTCCCGCCTGGACCTCCTCGACGTTCGTGAACGCCGTCAGGCTGTAACCCTCGAACAGCCAGCGGCCGCCGGACTCGTGGGCGGGGAGCAGGGCCGCCGGGGCGTGGCACACCATCGCGACCACCTTGTCGGCCTCGACGAAGTGCCGCACGAGTTCACCGAACCGCTCGTCGACGGCGAGATCCTCCATCGGGCCGTGACCACCGGGCACGAACAGCAGGTCGAAGTCCTCGGCCCGCTGGTCCTCGAGCACCGCCGCACCGGAGAGCACCGGCTGCAACTTCTCGAGCGTCGACTTCAACTCGGCCACGCGGTCCTCACCGCCTGCGGCGTCGGGTTCGAGGCTGGCCTGGTCCACGACGGGCGTGCGGCCGCCCGGAGTGGCAACGGTGATGTCGTAACCGGCCTCGTCGAAGACGGTGTACGGCTCGACGAGTTCCTCCGCCCAGAAGCCCGTGGGATGGCGGGTGCCGTCCTGCAACGTCCAATGATCGGCGGAGCTGACGACGAACAGGATGCGGGTCATGGTGTGTCCTTTCGAATGAACGTAGACGTCGCGTACCCGCTGCGAGCGGGACCGACACGGGGGGTGACGACGATCGCCGGGCCCACGAGGGACCCGGCGATCGTGTGATGTGACTGTGGGTACGGCGGATCAGACGCCGACCACCTCCTGCGCGATGGCGGCCAGACGGGTCTGGGCCGCGGAGATCACGCCGTGTCGTGCCTTGTGCGCTTCCTCGTAGGCGACGATCGCCCGGATGTCCGCAGGTTCGGTCAGTTCCTTGACCGCCGCCACGGCCTTCGGGACGGTGAGATCGTCGTAGTTCCGGATCGGCAGCTCCTCCTCGGTGAGGACACCCGAGGCGCTGCGTGCCCTGTGCAGAGCGTCGGCGGTGCCGTCGGCACCTTCTCGACGGCTCACGCGTTCGGCCGTCTCGAGAGCCGCATCGCGCGAGGCACCGATAGTCTTGGCTGCGACGTCACCGGCGTGCGCGCCGCGCGAGAGCAGCGACTCGATGCGGGGACGCGTCGAGCGGGCGACGTCGATCGCTCGATCGATGCTGCGCGCCGACCAGGTGACCGGCGTGTTGACCAGACGCACCGCTGCGCCGGCCGCGGCCTGCAGGGGAGTGCGACGCAGAGCGGCAGGACCGCCGAGCGCCTCCTCCGCGATGACGGTGGTGAGCCACTCGACCGTCGCCGTGTGAGCTGTGATCAGACGGTCCGCCAGCGACACGATCGACTTGTGTCCGCCCGCGGTGGCCAGTGCCTTCACATAGCGGGCACGGTCGAGGAGCTGATGTTCGAGGGCGAGGTCGGACAGCAGTGCTTCGTCGAACGGCTGCGCCTGCTCGGTGAGGGTCTTCACCATGATGGCGGCGCGGCCGATGAACGGCCCGACCACATCGGGAAGTCCGCCCAGATCGCGGATCGCCTCTTCGATCGCCACCGCACGGATGCGGCAGTTCTCGGCGTTCTCGGTCAGCTCCTTGCGTACCGCTTCGGTTCGGGCCTGCGCGACACGCGTTTCGGCGACCTGGGTCTCTGCATGGGTCAGTTCGTGGAGAGTGCGCAACTGGGTGAGCAACGCGGGAGTTCGATTCTCGGTCATCGTGCGTTCGCCTCCTTCGCACTGGAAGAGTCGGTGATCTACCGACGAATTCACATCCATCGAGAAAATGACGTGACAACTGTCGGCTACCCGACCCCCGGAACTGCTAACGTCTATGTGATCCATAACACACCCCCTGGTCGGGTTCGTTGCTGCAGTGACCACTCGGCGCACGCGAGTCACACGGGTCTCGGTTTGAGCCCGTTACTCGCGGGGAAACTTCGGAGCACACCTTGACGTGAGAGATCGAGGCCGGGACGAGACGCGGTCCGCCTGACTCTTCAGGTGATCGGCGACCGTGAGACGGCCGCAAGCAGCACAAAGGAAAGCGGGGACGACACGATGACCACGGCAGCACCCGTCATGCCCACGGACGTGATCACCGCTCCGGCGACGGTTGCTCCGTCGCAGTCGGCCGAGACTCCGGTGCGGACGATCGACGCGCGGTCCGTCGAGGCTCCGCCGTCGGCCGACGTGGCGTCGAGGGAGGTGGACCCTCCGGTGGCGGAGGAGATGCCGGCTCTGCTCGAGCACCCGATCGCAGGTTTGTTGATGTTCGTCGTTCTCGCCGTCTGCGGATTCGCAGCCGCCGCGGTGGTCGCAGGATCCGTGGCGGCCGGGCTCGCTCTGGCGGGTGTCGTCGGAGGAGCGGCGGCGACTCTCGTCGCTGTTCTCTGACGTGGCAGAACGACACCGGTAGGCCCGTTTCGTCCAGATCGGAACGGGAGGATATCGTCTCCGGTCATGTCCAAGGAATTCGTTTTCACGTCCACGCTCGACCACAGCGTCGAACGCGTCCACGGCGCTTTGACCAGCGAGGACTTCTGGAACAGCCGACTGGCTGCGAGCCAGACCGGCGTGGGGCAGCTCGAGGTCGGCTCCGGTCCCGGAACCTTCCGCGCGAAGTCTCCGACCAGATCGACACCTCTGCTCTGCCCGCGGTCGTCCGGGGCGTGGTGCGAGGACCTCTGATCATCGAGCGCACCGACGAGTGGGGCGGACTCGAGGGCGGTACGGCGCAGGGAACGCTCGCCGGCAGCACGTCGGGACTGCCGATCACGATCGCGGCCCGTTCGGAACTGCGGGGCAACGCGGCCGGCGGTACCGAGATCGAGGTGCGTGGCGAGGCCACCGTCAAGGTCCCCGTCGTCGGCGGCAGATCGAGGGTCTGATCGTCCAGCTCGTCGAGAACATCGTCCAGAACGATCGGACCGACATCGACAAGTGGCTCACCGAGAACTGACTCGCGGGGTCGCCCGATCGATCGGCTCCCGGTCGACGGGTCATCTGTTCCGATGCCGCCGTTCCTCTTCCGAGGTGCGGCGGCATCGTCGTTCCGGACGGATCGGTCGGCGACACACCGGGGCGGGTCGTTGAAGAGGGGTGTGACCCGGGCCACCATCGGATCATGTCGATGCCGTGGGACGAGGACGGCGGCTACGCGTGGGAACGCCGCGAGGCCGGATACACCTGGGAGCAGATCGGCAGCGAACTCGGTTGCCCTGCCCATGTCGCACAGAATCTGGGGGAGCGTTACCACGCGGATATCACCGCCGAGATGACGAGGAACCAGTTGTCGCTGTTCGACATCTCGACGGAGACTGAATCCCGGCTGCCGGTGTTCGCCGTGTGTTCATCGGATGTGCACCCGTACGGACCTCGTGCGAAGAGGCATCGTCGCCTCCGGAGGGGACCGTAGGTGTCATGGAGGCACTCGTGCGCGACTCCCTGTTCGGTTTCCTGCAGGAGAGCGGACTCGCCGGCTCGGGCGGTGAAGCGGCGGCGCTGCTCATGGAAGGTCTCGTCCGCGTCGATCATCGCCAGGTCCGCAGTCCCCGCACCCCACTTCGTGCCGGGGACGTCGTCTCGATCGCGGGTACGCGATCGATGGCGGTCTTCGGCGTCTCTCCCGGTGGGGTTCGTCCCGTCCTGTAGCTCGTCCGTCGCACGGAGCACCCGCGACCTGCGACGCAGTCGCCTGTCCGGGCGGTGTGATAAGCCGTACCGGACGAGAACGAGCGACGACGAGGGAGAACGACGCGTGCTGATACTGCACCGTGCGGAGCGCACCGGCATCCTGGCGGATGCGCTGGCCGAGGTGCTCGCGAAACCCCTCGACGATCCGTTCGCGCGGGAGGTCGTCGCGGTGCCCGCCCGGGGTGTCGAAAGATGGCTCACCCAGCGGTTGTCGGGCCGGCTCGGTTCGTCCGCCGGCGACGGGGTGGCCGCCAACATCGACTTCCCGTCCCCGTCGCGCCTCGTCGACGAAGCACTCGCCGCAGCCTCCGGCATCACCGCCGACGACGATCCGTGGCATCCCTCCCGCATGCTGTGGTCACTGCTCGGGGTGATCGACGAGTGCGTCGGCGAACCGTGGTGCGCCACCCTCGCGCGTCACCTCGGTCACGGCGCCGACGACCACCG
>LATQ01000478.1 GCA_001017865.1 Rhodococcus sp. IITR03 | reverse complement strand
CGGATCAGTGCCTGCTCGTCGTCGGTGAACTGGATGTTGAGTCCGGGCATACCCACCATGTACCTGTCCAGGTACCGAATACGGTACCTATGAGGAGTGTCGACCCGCGCAGACCTGCCTGTCCCACCGCCTCAGTAATCAGCCCGAGCAGTTCGCCGCGGCGAACGCCGGTGCGTGCGAGCATTCCACGATCAGTCACGGCAACGGGGCGGTATCAGCGCAGACGACACGGAGCAGTGTGGTAGCGGCGCCGTCGTCGAGGAATCGGTCAATGGTGTGTCGACGATCGGTCAGGTCGCCGATGAACGCCAGGGACGGACCGGCGCGTACGCGTAGCTCCAGGCGGTGATCCGGTCGAAGAATCAGTGCAGGTTGATCAGCGCGTTGTCGATGCCGACCCGTTCAGCGGTTGTCGGTGCAGGGTGCGGGTGTGGTGATCAGCCACGTCTTGAACGGTTCGATGTAGATACGTTGCAGTTCAGAACAATTCGCGAGCGTCGGGCGATGACACTGCCATATGGGAACTAATGCTCCATACGAATCCTGCGCTTCCTATGGAACACCTGCTTCTTCCGGTTCGCACCCGGACGTAGTCGTGATCGGCGTGCCGGCAACCGGGGACCGCAGCCTCGTCGCCCGGGAGGGAAGCGGAGGTGCGAAGACGTGGGACAGGGTTGCTCGGCCCCTCGGCTCCATCCGCTACAGAACCCATAAGGCCGATCAGGTACCCATGCTCGGCCGGTGTTCCTACGCCCCCTCCCCCTTGCGGGCATCGTGCAGAATCCTGCCGACCGCGCCGGTCGAGATCCCCAACTGTTCCGCGATCTCTCGGTATTTCATCCCCTGTGCACGCAGTTCGACCACCTGCATGCGGCGTGCCTGGGCGCGCTCGAGGAAGTCTTTCCGAGGTTCGGCGACCAGCCGCCGGGCGGTGCGCTCGGACGAGCCGAGCCGCTGCGCGAGTTCCTTGGCGGTGATCGCTCGGCGTTGTTTCGCCCTCGCTCCGCCGGTCACAGCGCGTACTCCAAGGCCGTGGCCAGATCGAACTTGGTAGCGCGTTTGCGGTTGGCTTCCCGCTTGACCTCGGTCATGACCTTGCCGCCTTTACTGCCTCGTGCTGCCTGACGTGCGCGGAAGGTGGTCTCGTCGAAGTTACGCCAGATCCATTTACCGATGGAATACGCGGTGGCGCGGACTTCGACGAAGGGCAGCGGATCGGTGAACTCGGTGTTGACGGCGTGACAGCGTTGCAGCACAAGCTGGAGCCACTGATCGATAGTGTCGTTGCGGTGGCTCCACCACTGCGGATAGGCCCACTTGCGGGCGGTGTCGAACATGGTGACGTTGCGACCCAGCCCGGACGAACGGTCCGGTCGACGCGGCGCCTGCCGCGGGGTGTGGATGGTGGTCAGGTCCCGCAAGGCATACGGATCGGCGTGTCCATAGAGGGTTTCCCAGTCGGGATGGATCGGATTCTTGGTCAGCTGCCCACCATAGGAGAAATCCCCACCCACCGACAGGCACAGGCCCCGCTCGATGCGGTGCGCCAAGCGCAAAGGCATCAGGCGAGCCGAATCGGTGCGGCAGACGCGGTTGTCGCCGAGCCACCAGCCAGGTGCGCGCGTCCGGACGGTGACTGGGATACTCAGCTCGGTGCCGGATGATCCGAAGGCTTTTCGAACGCCCGCAACGCTGCGTCGGGATGGTCGCAGTCGACGACGATCGATCCGAGCAGGGCGTGTGGGGAGTGCTGGATATACCGCATCGTCAACGCGTCGTCGCGGCTCATCCGATATTGGCCGTGCTCGAGTTGGTTCGTCGCGAACGGACAGTGCGGTAGTAGCACCTCACTGCCCGCTGCTCGTCGCTGAGAAGCAGCGCCTTCGCGGTTTCCATGCCGAGTACTGTGCATCACCAAGATCGGTTGTTCGGGTAGGACACGCCGAGCCATATCAGGTATCCCCAGGAAGTCTATGGTTCCGAAGTTCCTTACCTCCACTCGTTGCGAAGACAACAACCTGCAACAACTGATGCCGGGCAGGGAACTGGTATGTCCCCTGGTGAGGAACTCGCTATTGAAAATGTGCCCTCTGCACCGCAATCCGGCCGTCGGCCGTCGCGGCCAATCGTGCGTCGAGCCGCAAACCTTTAGGAGGGAGCTCGTCGGCCGCAGTCAGACCTGCAATCAGGTCGTCGATACCGGACGCGAGTTCATGCTCCCACCCACGCCGCTGCTGCTGCTGCTGCGTTGATTCCTCGCGCGCGCTGCTGCTGACAATCGTGCCGACCGCCTCACCGAGTTCGACGAAAGCGAATGCACCCCGAGCCACGCCCGCAGACTTGTTCATGGCGTTCAGCGTCCTGCCGCCGCAGCCTGCACGGCTTGGGTACGCAGCACGTCACGGTCTATGTCCCCGTTGCTCAACGCATCAGGGCGGTGCCCGACGTGGAAGAGACCATCGACGTGAGGGCATGCGAACACCGCCATACCCTTCTCCCCCCGGTGACGCCTCCGGACCGCCCGCGCGTCACCGCGGGTGAGATATCCCCGGTGAGCGCATGTAGCGCACCAGGTCCAGCGGGCAGACGGATTGTGGGCACGCGAACTCATACGGCACGTCCGATCTGAAGATTGAGCCAGTCGCAGAGCCACTGGATGGCATTTCGCCCGGCGTTGTCGACCACGAGAGTGTTGTAGTTGGTGTGAGCGCCAGAGGTGAAGAAACTCGCAGCACTGAGCCTTCACTGACCAGCGCGGCAAGATCCTGAGCACCCTGAGATTGCGAGAGCATGACCACAGAGTCCGACAGCTGCGGAAGATCCAGGTTCGCGGCCTGAGTGGTGATACTCGTCGACACCGCGTTCGCCTGCTTGCCCAGCAGCTCCGGCGGGGTCTTGGTGGCCTTACCCGAGAGCATGTCAACCGCAACGGATGCCAGGTCCAACCCGACCGGCAGCAGACCGGTCATCGCAGCTCCCGCACCGACTGGATCAGGCGCGATTCCCGGCGGCGGAAGAGTTTTTCGAGAGCCGCCCAGGCGATCTCCTGAATCTGACCAACGATGTTGGCCAGCCTGATCACATCGACGTTCGACAAGATCGACGAGACGAGCGCAGCGATCTGTGTCGCGCCGGATGGGTCCGGGATGACCGCAAGGATCTGCGAGACCCACCGCATGTCGACCTCCGCCGCCATCGTCACCAACGGCGAGAACTGGTTGTTCAGCTCGCCCGCGATCTGGTGGGCTCCGTGCGCGTCGAGCGCAGCGACCTTCTGCGGCAGCAGGGTCAGGTTGTCGAGAATGCCGGGCAGGTCCAAGGAAGTCACGCCGGTAGCGACGCCCAGGACCTGGTTGACCACCACGGTCGGTTTGAGCACCGACAGCACACTGGTGCCGAACCGAGCGCATCAACAGGGGTGGACACCAGCGGCGCGACCTGACCGGTCAGCAGGTTCGCATTCTCGGCAAGCGCCTGAATCTCGGGCGCAGAGGACGGGAGACCGGCGGAGGTATCCCCGCCAGGGTGCTTGCAGCGTCCGCGATCTCGAGGGCCACATCGAAGGCACTTTCGAGGTCGGATTGCCCCGCGCGGTGAGGACTTCACCAGCATTGTGCTCGGCGGTCCCGACCGGCGCGGTGAGGAGCTGACCGTTCGCTGCGGGGTTCGCTGCACCGGAATTGAGGAGATCGGTCAGCGGAGCGAGGGTCTTCGCGATGGATCGGGCGGTATCGGCCACCTGGTCGATACCGACAGTCGGTGCCGTCAACTGCTGCCGAGAGTGGCCACCTTGGTACCCAGGTCGGCAGATCCGCATCAGAAAAGTCGGAGGTCAGAGCCGCGGCGAGCTGCGTGTTGCCCCCGGGCTCCGCAGTGGAGACATCGGAGACGCTCGAGCTCTTGCTCAGGATCGATCCCAGTGAGCCGAGCAGCGGGCTCGATCCCTTGTCGATCGAGCAGTACAAATCCCCCGGGTCGCAGATCGAGGCGACGCGGCCCGACAGGGCCCCCATGCCCTGGAGTCGAGGATCAGCGATGCCCTGCCCGGACGGGCGCGGGCCCACGGTCGCTGACCCTTTCGTTCCTGCTCCAGGATCTGCCAACAGACCGACTGCGAGTACACGGCTGGCGTCGATGGGTCCTCTGCCGTTGCCGATGTCGGAGGCGATGTCGCCGGCCGCGTCCGCGCCCTGCGAGTAGCCGATCATCGTGAACTTTGTTCGGGGGCACGAGTTCGCGACGTCTGCGAGCACCTGCGTGGCCTTCGACACCGCGTCGGCCTTGCTGTCGGCGTAGGTATGACCGTTGTCGAAGGCTCTGGCCATGTACGGCAACGTGTAGACCTCGACGGCACTGCCGTGGGTGTTCTCGAGGGCGTCCGCAACCGGCTCGAGCATGCCCACCGGCTGACTGGGGTCAGCGTTCTCGTCGGTCTCCCAGGTACCGGGAATCAAGAGGTTGAACGTCGACGCGCAAGGGGTCGGAGCCGCCTGCGCGATCGCGGGCGCAGTGAGTAGCACGCCCCCGCTTGCGACGGTCGCGGTGGCAACCAGCGCAACAGTGCGGCGGGACCTCCAACGTCTGACAGGCATGGGCACCTCTGATGGCCGAATGGGGATGTGCCTGCATACGTTCACCCACAACCGGGGTATTCCCCAACGGGGTGAACCGTTCATCGGGCCGCATTTGCGCCTCTTCAACTGCACAAATGACCAGCCTCAAGACACGCGCCGAACCTTCGAGGGGGCCGCCCTCGCATGGCGGAAGCGGCCCTCGGTGCCGTTGTCTCAGTGCCAGGTGACGTCGATCTTGTCGATGGCGTCGAAGTGAAACCCGAACTGGTCGCTGTAGACGTCGAATCCCTTGTTTTCGGGATAGTCGATGGTTGCGTGACGTTCGAGGATGGCGACGACTCGGGCTTGGTCGTCGTTGGCGAGCGCTGCGGCCAGTGCTTGTGATTCTGCAGCGCTGAAGGGGACGTCGGAGTTGCCGAAGTCCAGTGTGCGGGTGCGGTAGTCGTAGCCGGCCTCGTCGCCGTTGCGTACGTGCACACGGCCGGTGACGCGGATGGTGGCGATCTTCGGGGTGCCATCGGGGTTGAGGACACCTGCCTTGTCCATGACATCCTTGGCCTTGACGTCCTTGAGCTTCGACCGTGCGTCGTTGCGCAACTCGTTGGTCTTGCCGGAGATGTACTTGCGCACCGACGAGGGACTGCGGCCGATCTTCCGTGCCACCTCGTTCACTCCCCCGAGTCGCGCGATGGCGGCGCGACGTTGGGCCAACTCGGCGACCTCGGCATGAGGGATGCGTCCTTGTTGCGCCCAACGGCGCAGGGTGCGGTCCGATGGTGGGGTGCGACCGGCGTCGATGGCGGCCTGTCGCAGTCCGTCGTTGCCGATCTCGGTGCGGATCTGCTTGACCGAGACCCGCGAGGTCAGCCCGGTCAGGCCCCGGCTGGTTTCTTGTGCCTTGGCGACACCGGCGGCTGCTGCGGCGGCGACGGTGACCTTCATGCCGTCGAGGCCGACGGTTTTCTGCGGCACGGCTTTCGATCGGGGTTTCGGTAGATGCAGCGCCATCTACTCCTCCTCTTCGGTGCCGTACGCTGCGGCGATTGCCAGACGCACCTCATGGGTGGTCTCGGCTGCTGCGAACGCCAACAGCGTCTCGTCGGTGAGTTCGACGTGCTTTTCGAGGACCATCTTGCCCAATGCGTCGCTGTCGTCGGCGAGGGTCTGTCCCTCCCCCACCAGGTACACCCAGGAGTCGGTCATTGTGCGGATCGGCCAGCGTCCGGTCTCCCGGGCGATGCGCATCGCGACGCGGCGACCACGCCAGCGGCAGTGCGCCATGATCG
>LATQ01000137.1 GCA_001017865.1 Rhodococcus sp. IITR03 | reverse complement strand
GAACCGCAGCACCTCGTCGGCGGACGAGTCCCGGTCGGGCGGCGGCACGTCGCAGCAGCGCCCGCAGCCGCGCGAGCAGTTCCTCGAGCGCGAACGGTTTCGGCAGGTAGTCGTCGGCGCCGCGTCGAGACCCGCGACCCGCTCCGAGACGGAGTCGCGCGCGGTGAGGACGAGGATCGGCAGGTCGTCGCCGGTGCTGCGCAGTCGGCGGCACACCTCGAGACCGTCGACGCGCGGCATCATCACGTCGAGCACCATCGCATCCGGACGCGAGGCCGCGACCTGCTCGAGGGCGTCCTGCCCATCCGTCGCGAGGTCGACCGTGTATCCGTTGAAGCTCAGTGACCGGCGCAGCGACTCCCGCACCGCACGGTCGTCGTCGACCACCAGAATGCGCATGATCACCATTGTGGCCTGCCCCTACTGAGAGCGCGCTGAGAACCCGCGGTGGCCGGCGGCTCTACGACTCAGTCGGTCCGGGGATCGACCTCACCCCTGTGCACGGCCTCGACGAGCCTGCGGGGCACCTTCACTGTCGTTCCGTCGACCGTGACCGGCACGAGATCGGGGACCTTCGCCGTCCACTGCGACCGGCGATGACGGGTGTTCGAGCGGGACTTCCTGCGTTTGGGGACTGCCATGTCGTTCTCCTTCGATGTCGGGAGGTTCGGGGCTCAGGGTCGGCGCCGGCCGTACTTGCGCTCGAACTTCTCGACGCGACCGGCGGTGTCGAGCAGGCGGGCGGCGCCCGTCCAGAACGGGTGCGAGTCGCTCGTGACATCGACGACGATCAGCGGGTAGGTACGGCCGTCCGACCAGACGGTCGTGCGTTCGGATGTCGCGGTGGAGCGGGTCAGGAAGGTGGCGCCGGTGTTGGCGTCCCGGAAGACCACGGGGTGGTAGTCGGGATGCAGGGCCGGTTTCATCGGTGTTCCTCTCTCTCGTTGTCGCGGCGGTCTGCCGGGAGGTCGTCACATGGGTCTTCGTGGAATCGACCGAAGGGGTCGTGCCAGGTCGGCCACAGGTCGGGGCGGTCGAACTCGTCGTCGGTCACGACTGCCGCACGCAGGGTGCGGTCGATGAGATCCGGGTCGGCGTCGTGGACGAGGACGACGATGCTCGTGTCCCGGTCGCCGTAGCGTTCGTCCCAGCGCAGCGACGCCATCGCGCGGCGTTCCGGCGGGATCTCGCGCTGTTGCTCGGGAGCCATCGACACGAGCCACGGCCCGGCATGAGCGACCCGCAGTCCTCCACCGGCGGATTCGACGAGCAGCGCATTGTCGGGTTGGGTGGCGACCCACAGTCGCCCTCGGACGCGCACGACGCCGTCGAGCAGCACGTCGATCGCGTGGTGGAGACGTTCCGGATGGAACGGCCGGTCGGCGGAGAACTCGACGAGGCGGATTCCGCAGTCGTCGTCGAGGGGCGGTTGACCTCGTAGGAGAGGCGAGTGCGCCCCGTCGATCGTCCCCCGACGGGCGGTGGCGGGTATCTCGCGGAGGAGCCGCTCGACGTCCGGTTCCCCCGCCCACGCGATCGGCGCGTCCGGGGCGAGTCGGGTGAGCACCGCGTGCAGGCGTGCCTGCTGCCAGCCGTCCGCTCCCGGAAGCACCACCAACGCATCGGCGAACTCGACCTGGCCGACGACGACCTGCGCCAGGGTGCGGTCGTCGTCGACACGCTCGTTCAGTTCGTCGTCGCCCGTCGCGTCCTCGAGCCAGGTCGCGGCGTCGAGGCAGGTCACGACGCCGTCCACTCGGACATCGAGGGACGCGGGTCCGTCGACACGACCGACGATCCCGCTCACCACGACATGTTCGACTGCCCAGCACAGTGCCTCGGGTTCGAGTTGCGGGTCGAGGTGCAGCACGATCCGGTCGACGCTGCTGTAGTCGCGCATGCGGCGCAGAAGCGGCAGCAGATCCTCGCGCAGCGTGCAGGAGACGCACCCGTGCGCGAGTTCGAGGATCTCGCTGCGCTCGCCCTCGACGGTGAGCACGGAGCGGCGGAGTACGCCCTGGTCGAGACCGGACAGGTCGTGGTGGACGACCGCGGTGCCCGGACGCAGGAGCGACCGCGCGACCTGCGCAGTCCGTCCGCGCCATCCGCAGACGATGACGAGCGGCGTCCTGGTGTCCACAGGACTCCTTTCGATAACGATTGTCATTAACGACATCTGAGCGTACAGTCGGCGAAGCACTTTGTCGAAAATGATTGTCGTTACCTACGAAAGGAGCCGACGTGTCGGCCACGTGCCAACTCACCGGACGGCGACCCGGTTTCGGGAGATCCGTATCGCACTCCCATGTCCGCACCAGCCGGCGGTGGAACCCGAACATCCAGCGCAGAACCTATTTCGTACCCTCGCTCGGACGCCGGGTCACGCTGAACCTGTCCACCAAGGCATCAAGATCGTCGACCGCGACGGCATCGAGAGCGTCGTCGCGCGTCTGCGCGCCCGCGGGGAGAAGTTCTGATGGCAGCACGCAGCGAGATCCGGCCCGTCGTCAAGCTTCGCTCGACCGCGGGAACCGGCTACACCTACGTCACCCGGAAGAACCGCCGGAACGATCCCGACCGTCTCGTCCTGCGCAAGTACGACCCCGTGCTGCGCAGACACGTCGACTTCCGGGAGGAGAAGTAGTCATGGCGAAGAAATCGAAGATTGCACGCAACGAGCAACGGAAGGCGATCGTGGCCCGGTACGCCGAGCGCGCGCGGAACTGAAGGAGGTCGTGCGCCGACCGTCGTCCTCGCCCGAGGAGCGCAGCGAAGCCCAGCGGGCACTGCAGCGTCTACCCCGCGACGCCAGTCCGGTACGATTGCGCAATCGAGACGCTGCGGACGGCCGCCCGCGCGGCCACCTGCGAAAGTTCGGGCTCTCACGAGTGCGTGTGCGTGAACTCGCCCACCGCGGGGAACTACCCGGCGTCCACAAGTCGAGCTGGTGAGGAGCGAGATATGGCAGTCAAGCGAGGACCGTCGAAGAAGTCGCGTGCCGTAGAGGGACGCAAGCCCAAGAAGAACCCCCTCTTCGCGGCGAAGATCGAGTACGTCGACTACAAGGACGTCAACCTGCTCCGCACCTTCATCTCCGACCGCGGCAAGATCCGCAGCCGTCGCGTCACGGGCCTGACCCCGCAGCAGCAGCGTCAGGTCGCCGTCGCGGTGAAGAACGCCCGCGAGATGGCTCTGCTCCCCTACGTCAGCAGCAAGTAGGTCGTAGCTTCCGACGCCGCCTCTCCCCATCGGGAGGGGCGGCGTCGTCATGTGTGCACCCGAGACCGACGTTGTTCGCGAAAATCTGCCGAGAACCGCAATCAACATCGGTCTCGACCCTCGCTTCGGTCCGATGACGGGGAGACGTCCCAGAGTCCTTAGACTAGGCAACCGTGTCGGGTGTGATCGCGGGGTTCAGTGTCATCTTCGTGATCATCGCCATCGGCTTCACGCTGGGGCCCTTGGCAGTCTCAGGCACGAGGCGCAGACGGTGCTCAGCCGGCTCGTCTTCTTCGTCGCCACCCCCGCGCTGCTGTTCGACGTGCTCGCGACGTCCGACCTGTCGGTGATCTTCTCGCCCAACCTCTACATCGCGGCGGCCACGGCGTTCGCCGTCGCGATCGTGCACTTCGTCGTCGCCAAGCTCTGGCTGCGACGTGCAGTTCCCGAGGCGACCATCGGCGCGCTGTGCGCCGGCTACGTCAACTCCGCGAACCTCGGCATCCCCATCGCCGTGTTCGTGCTCGGCGACGCGTCGTTCGTCGCGCCCCTGTTGTTGTTCCAGATCGTCGTGCTCTCCCCCATCGCGCTGACGATGCTCGACCTGTCGACGATGCGCGCCGGTGTCTCGCGCCTCGACACCCTGCTCGCGCCGTTCAAGAACCCCATCGTCCTGGCCGCCGCGGCCGGACTCGCCATCGCGATCAGCGGATGGACGCCTCCCGAGGCGTTGCTGCAGCCGTTCCATCTGCTCGGCGGCGCGTCGGTGCCCGGTGCGCTGCTCGCGTTCGGGTTGTCGCTGCAGGGCGTCCGGGTGCTCGAGAAGGGAACGAGCCCGCGCCGCGACATCGCGCTCGCATCTGTGCTCAAGATCCTCGCCCAGCCCGTGCTCGCGTATCTGATGGGGCGATTCGTGTTCGGACTCGACGGCCACGCACTGTTCGCCGTCGTGGTGGTCGCCGCACTGCCGACCGCGCAGAACGTCTTCGTCTACGCCAGTGCCTACGGGCGCGGCACGGTGCTCGCCCGCGACGCCGCACTCGTCACCACCCTCGCCTCCATCCCTGCGATCGGCGTGACCGCCGCCCTGCTGGCGTGATGAACACGCGACACGGGAATACCGTGGGAACCATGCGTTCCGTCGTCCGTGCCTGCCGGGGAATCACCGTCCTCGCGATGTGCCTGCTCATCGCGGCCTGCGGGGCGAGTTCGAGTACACCGGACGTACCGGCGCTGCCCGAGGAACCGGTTCCGGCAGGGGCGACGGCGTTCTCGCCGCGACCCGACATCGTCGACGCGCATCCGCTGACGATCCTGTCGTGGTCGCGGGTGAGCGACGACCGGATCGCCCTGCACTTCGAGACGGGCACCCCCGAGTGCTTCGGCGTCGACGCGACCGTCACCGAAACGGACGACACGGTGACGGTGACGCTCCTCGGCGGCACGCTGCCGGAGATGCAGGACCGCATGTGCATCATGGTCGCCGTCGTCGGCACCCTCGAGGTCCCCTTGCAGTCGCCGCTCGGCGACCGGATCGTGACGGCCGGCGCCTGACATATGCCGCATCCTCCGCGTCACTGGCTGCTGTATCTGTGCTTGTCCACGGCCCTGCTGCACGCGGCATTCCAGTCGATCCGCGTCCTGGTCTCCTACCGGATCCTCGCTCTCGGCGGGGACGCGACGACCATCGGCGCCGTCACGGCGCTCTACGCCATCGTTCCGCTGATCGCGGCGGTGCGGATGGGACGCGCCGTGGACCGCGGGCACGCGACCGCCATTCTCCGTTCGGGCATCGTCGTCACCACGGTCGGCGCCGGTTGATCGCTCTCAGTTCGGGATTGCTGGTGCTCGCCGCCGGCAACGTCGTGCTCGGTCTCGGGCAGTTGCTCGTCACGGTGTCGGGGCAGGCGTTCGTGTCGATCCTGTCGCCGCCGGGCCGGCTGGATCGTGGGTTCGCCGGTCTGACGCTGGGTGTGTCGGTCGGGCAGGCCGTCGGTGTGCCCGTCTCCGGCGTGATCGCCGCGACCACCGGCGACGGCAGCGGATCCGTCGAGACCACCGGAGCGTTGCTGGTCATGACGGTGGTTTCGCTGCTCTCCCTGCGCTGGTGCTGGGGCTTCGCGAGCCGCCCGGCTCCGGTCGCACCGCGGAGGACGGCGCGCCCCAGTCGATCCTGTCGATGCTCGCCACGAAGGGCATGAAGCCCGCGATGTTGTCGAGCCTGGTGGTCCTCGCTTCGGTCGACCTCGTCGTGGCCTACCTGCCGTTGCTCGGTGAGCAGTTCGGGTTCGGTGTGCTCCTGGTGTCGATCCTGCTCACCGCCCGCACCGTGGCGTCGATCGTCTCGCGTGCTGCTGCCGTGGGCGCTGCGCCGGATTCCGCGCAGGTGGCTGCTCGTCTCCGCGACCGCCGGGACCATCGTGCCTGTCGCGCTGCTACCGCTCGTGCCGAACCCGTGGGTCATCGGCGCGTTGCTCGCCGTGTGCGGAATGTTCTGGGGCGTCGGCCAACCCCTGACCATGACGTGGGTCGTCGAACTCGTCGCACCGTCCGACCGCGCGTCGGCGCTGGCCGTACGGTTGACCGGCAACCGTCTCGGGCAGGTCGCGGTTCCCATGGTCGCGGCGCGATCGCCGGGGTCGCCGGTGTCGCGTCGATCTCTGGTGACCGCTGCCCTGCTGTCCGCCGCCGCGACGACCACCTGGAG
>LATQ01000119.1 GCA_001017865.1 Rhodococcus sp. IITR03 | reverse complement strand
GAGGACGACCGCACCGGGTGGCGATCGCCGCGGCGCGGTCGCGGTGGCGCTCATGGGGAGGAAATGGTCAGGGACGTGCATGGGTGAGACTCCCTTCGAGGGTGGACGGGTGAACGTGTGCGGAGCGCCAGGAGCGCCAGGTCGACTCGAGCGGCGAGGAGTGGGTATCGGCACCGAGGAACCGCAGCAGGTTGCCGGGCCCTTCGAGCTGGACGACGCCGTCGCCCTCGGCGCGTCGCCCGTAGGTTGCGATGACGTCGTGCACCCGGGCGGAACCGAGGATCCCGGGCTCGGGGAACGCGCCGTGCGCGTACAACTCCTCGACGAAGAGGGGACGACGATCGAGAGTGACCGAGGTACGGCTGCGGATCGCACCCCCGCTTTCTCCGTGGCGCCCGAGGACGAGGTCTCCCGCATGCTCGCGGCGGCGTCGGAGGCGAGTTCGATCCGGGTGTCGCGGTGCACGCGGCGCCGGTGGCGATCACGAACGGTAGGTGTCCCAGACGAGGGTGCCGCCCTCGGCGACGGTGATCCGCACGTCCCACCGGGACAGCCGGTTGTCGGCGTCGTAGGCGACGGTGCCCCCGATGTCCTGCAGTTCGAGTGTGCACCCGACGTCGACGTGGACGTCGACGGTCACCGCGTCACCACCGAGCAACAACGCGCCGGCGGCGACGACGGCGACCCGCGCGTGGTCCGGACCGACCTCGACCGTGCGGGGGACGAGCATGCCCGCCCGCAGAGTCAGGCGTGCCCAGCCCGGTGCGCGGTCGATACGGATCGTGGTGCGGGACATGATCAGTCGTGCGTGTGTGCGACGGCGTGATCGTGGCTGTGCCCGTGCCCGTGCCCGTGCCCATGGCTGTGGTCGTGGTCGTCCTCGTCGGCGTGGAAGTGCGGAGCCATCGGACCGGGATCGACCGGGGTGTGCGACCCGGCGCGGTGGGCTGCCAGCATCTCGCGCACCCAGTCGCCGAGCGCCTGCACGGATGAGGCGTCGGTCCGGGACAGCGCCAGCACCGGTCCGCCCTCGCGGGCCTTCTCGGCGTCGGCGACCATCTGCGGCACGTCGACACCCACATAGGGGAGAGATCGGTCTTGTTCACCACGAGCAGGTCGGCGCGGCTGATGCCGGGACCGCCCTTGCGGGCGACGTCGCCACCGCCCGCGACATCGAGCACGAAGATCTGCGCGTCGACGAGCGCGGGGGAGAAGGTCGCGGTGAGGTTGTCGCCGCCGCTCTCCACCAGGACGACATCGAGCGGCGCGAAGTCGCGTTCGAGATCCTCGACGGCCAGCAGGTTCATGGTCACGTCGTCACGGATCGCGGTGTGCGGGCACGCACCGGTCTCCACCGCGCGGATGCGCTCGGGATCGAGCACGCCCGCCGAGCGGAGGAAGCGCGCGTCCTCGTCGGTGTAGATGTCGTTGGTGATCACGCCGAGCTGCAGCTCGGACGCGAGGGTGCGGCAGATCGTCGCGATCAGCGAACTCTTGCCCGTGCCGACGGGACCGGCGACGCCGAGACGGAGCGAACGGGTGGTGGTGTGTTCAGGCACGGAACAGCCTTTCTGGAGCGGATGCGTGGGCTTCGGCCCACAGTTCGGTCTGGGGGCACCGGTGGCCGGGATGTCCGCCGGATCGGTGAGAGCGGACAGCTCGGCGATGAGCGGTTCGAGATGAGCGCATGCCTCGAGCGCCCATCGCGAACCGGTGGCCGGGTCGGTGGGGTGCAGTTTGAGGAAGGCCGCGACGATCGCCTGCGCCTCCTCGTACAGCACCAGTCGGGCGGTGTCGATCGCTGGAATGCGCGCGAGCGCTGCGATGGCCCCGACCACCAGTCCCCGCGACGGCCGCGGGGTCCGGACGTCGAGATCGTCGAGAACAGTGGAGGGCCACAGGTTCCGGGCCAGTCGCAGATAACCGCGGGCCAGCAACCGGGACGCATCGCGTTGGGCCGGGCCCGGAGTGCGCGCCGCCAGTGGTCCTCGATCTCGTCGATCCGTAGCGCCAGGGCCGCTCCGGCGGCGGAGTCCACCGCGTGCCGGGTCACCACGCGACACCGGCCTCGACCGCCGCCGAGGTGCGCAACCGTGCGACGAGGAAGCGGCGCACCTCGGTCGGTGACATCCCACCCTGGAGCGCGGCTCGAGCCACCCGAGTTGACGTTCCCGCCGACCGGCGCGCGCCCGTCCGCGAGGAGGAGCAGCACCGTGGTGGGGGACAGAGTGTCGGGCAACATCAGAACATCGAATACAGCTGCGCGAGCGGCAGTTCGGTGGCGGGCGCCGGAACGACCCGCTCGCCGTCGATGTCGATGTCGAAGGTGTCGGGACGGATCTCGATGCGCGGCAACACGTCGTTCTGCTTCATGTCGGCCTTGCCGATGTGCCGGGTCGGCCGCAGCGGCAGCAGTCTGCGGCGCAACCCGAGCCGTTCTGCCAGGCCCTCGTCGAGGCGGCGGGGGAGACGAACGACACCGATGTGTGCGGGGCGAGCGCATCGCCGAACGCCGGTCGCTGCAGCACCGGCTGCGGAGTCGGGATCGACGCGTTGGGGTCGCCGAGCGCGGCCCAGGCGATCGATCCGCCCTTGATGACCAGCGACGGCCGGATACCGAAGAACTTCGGATCCCACAGCACGAGGTCGGCGAGCTTGCCCTCCTCGATCGAACCGAGTTCGTGGTCGACGCCGTGCGCGATCGCGGGTTGATCGTGTACTTCGCGACGTAGCGACGAGCCCGTTCGTTGTCGGCGGGCATGCCGCCGTCGAGCGCCCCGCGCCGGTTCTTCATCACGTGCGCGACCTGCCAGGTGCGGGTGACGACCTCACCGATGCGGCCCATCGCCTGGGCGTCGGACGAGGTGATCGACAGGGCGCCCATGTCGTGCAGGATGTCCTCGGCCGCGATGGTGGTGGCCGGATCCGGGACTCGGCGAACGCGAGGTCCTCCGGCACGGCGGGGTTGAGGTGATGGCAGACCATCAGCATGTCGAGATGCTCGTCGACGGTGTTGATCGTGTGCGGCAACGTCGGGTTGGTCGAGCCCGGGATGATGTGCGGCAATCCGGCAATGCTCAGGATGTCCGGGGCGTGCCCGCCGCCGGCGCCTTCGACGTGGAAGGCGTGGATCGAGCGTCCGCCGATCGCAGCGAGCGTGCTCTCCACGAAGCCCGCCTCGTTGAGCGAGTCCGAATGCAGCGCGACCTGCAGTCCGTGCTCGTCGGCCGCGCGCAACGCCGCATCGATCGCGGCCGGTGTGGAGCCCCAGTCCTCGTGCACCTTGTACCCGGCGGCACCGGCGAGGGCCTGCTCGCGCAGCCCCTCCGCAGAGACGGTGTTGCCCTTGCCGAGCAGCAGCACGTTCACCGGCAGCACGTCGACCGCGCGGTGCATCTGCATCAGGTGCCACGGACCCGGCGTGACGGTGGTGGCCTTCGATCCCTCGGACGGACCGGTCCCACCGCCGGCGATGGTGGTGATGCCGGTGGCAAGCGCCTCGACGATCTGCGACGGCGACAGCAGGTGCACGTGCGAGTCGAAGGCGCCCGCGGTGAGGATGCGACCTTCACCGGAGATGACGTCGGTGGACGGGCCGATCTGCAGCTTCGGGTGCACTCCGTCGGCGATGTCGGGGTTGCCGGCGCGACCGAGGGCGACGATGCGGCCATCGCGGATGCCGACGTCGGCGCGCACGATGCCCCACCAGTCCAGCACGATCACGTTCGTGATCACGGTGTCGGGAGCGCCCTCGGCTCGGGTCGTCACACCTTGGGCCATCGATTCGCGGATGGATTTGCCGCCACCGAAGACGGCTTCCTCGCCGCCGAAGGTGCGGTCCTCCTCGATCTGGATCCACAGGTCGGTGTCGCCCAGGCGCACCTGGTCACCGACCGTCGGTCCGTACAGTGCCGCGTACTCGGCGCGTGTGATCTCCACGTTCTCAGTCCTCCTGCTTCCGCACCTGGATGCCGGGTACGACGCGTTGTCCGCGCAGGGCGACGGCACCCAGCTCGCGGCTGCTGCCGGGTTCGAAGCGCTGCGAGGTCCCCGACGGGATGTCCAGGCGGAAGCCCTGCGCGCGTTCGCGGTCGAATTCGAGGGCCGCATTCGCGTCCGGCAGGTGGATGTGTGAGCCGATCTGGATGGGACGATCACCGGTGTTGAGGAAGACGAGGGTGATGCGCTCGTCGTCGGAGCGGTCCGCGTTGAGGGTGAGGGAGCCTCGGCGACGCGAATCGCTCCGGGTCCCGAAGTCGGTCCGGATGCCATGTCGGGGCTCCTTTCAGGAAATCGGGTGGTGGATCGTGACGAGTTTGCGTCCGTCCGGGAAAGTGGCCTCGACCTGCACGTCGGCCAACATCTCGGCGACGCCGTCCATCACCTCGTCGCGGGCGAGGACCTCGCGGCCCTTCACCATGAGGTCGGCGACGGCGGCGCCTTCGCGTGCCCGTTCGATCACCCAGGTGGACAACAGGGCAACGGCTTCGGGATAGTTCAGTCGGACGCCGCGGTCCCGCCGGTCGCGCGCCACCATGCCGGCGACGGCCAGAAGGAGTTTCTCGGTGTCGGCGGGAGTCAGCTGCATATGTCGTTCTTTCGTACGAGTCGGCGGTCGTGCAATCGATGCCGATCATGCGCGGCTGTTGTTTCGCGGACGTTACCCCCGCGTATCGCGGAGAAATCCGGACACGCCGACCTCAGAAGTGCTGCCGCACTGCGTGACCGCGACGACACCCGGAGCGGGATGTCTCTACCGTCGTTCGTGGTCGAACAGTCCTACGGCCGCTCCCGATCGATCGGAAACGCGTAGGTCAGCAATATTCGAGACGTTCGTCGCTAGGACGGAACAGTGACCTCCTGATATCCCGCGAGGATGTCGTCGGTGTGTTCCCCGTGCAGCGGCGGCGCCGACCGCAGCGGTGGTCGCTGCCCACCGAAATTGACCGGGAACGCGATCTGTTCGAGCGGACCCGACGGGTGGTCGACGGTGCCGACCATGCCGATCGCGGCGGTGTGCGGATCGCCGTAGATCTCGTCGAGATGCCGGATGGGGGAGACCGGCACGTCGTGGTCTTCCAGGACGCGGCACCAGTGCTGCACCGTCCCGGTCGCGAACGCCGCGGTGAGGACCTCGTCGAGTTCGCTGCGATGCTCGATGCGATCACGATTGCGGAGGAACCGCACATCGGTCGCAAGTTCCGGTCTTTCCAGTGCCGTGCACAGCTTCTCCCACAATCCGTCGTTCCCGACCGCGACGACGAAATAACCGTCGTTCGCCGGATACGCCTGGTAGGGCGCGAGATTGGGGTGCGCGGAGCCAGGGCGTGCGGGCGCTCCCGGGTGGCGAAGTAGTTCGTGGCCCAGTTGACGTGCATCGCCAGCTGGCATTCGAACAACGACGTGGTGACGTACTGGCCGCGACCGGTGCGAGCGCGTTCGACCAGCGCGGCGAGCACCCCGATGACCCCGAACAGGGCCGCACCGAGATCGCCCATCGCGTAGCCGGCCTTCATCGGCGCGCCGTTCGGTTCCCCGGTCAGCGACATCAGACCGCCTGCGGCCTGGGCGACCATGTCGTAACCGGGCTGGTCGGCCAGCGGGCCCTCGTCACCGAAGGCCGAGATGTGCAGCACGATCAGGTGCGGATACTGCTCGGACAGGGCGCGGTAGTCGAAGATCTTCTGCAGACCGCTGCCCGGCTTGAAGTTCTCGACCACGACGTCGGCGTCGGCGAGCATCCGGTGCACGATCCGCTGCCCTTCCTCGGACTTGAGGTCGATGGTCACCGACTTCTTGCCGCGGTTGACCGCGAGGTAATAGGTGGCGTCGTCGCCGACGAAGGGCGGCCCCCCCCCACACCCGGGTGGGGTCGCCATCGTCGGGGTGCTCGACCTTGGTGACATCGGCGCCGAGGTCGGCGAACGACATGGTCGCGTACGGTCCGGCGAGGATTTTCGACAGGTCGAGGACCTTGACGCCGGCGAGCGGGGCGGGGCCGGTGGGATTCGTGCTCATGAGCGGGCTCCTGTCAGTGCAGTCGGTGCGCATCGGCGCGGCGCGGCGGCGCGC
>LATQ01000325.1 GCA_001017865.1 Rhodococcus sp. IITR03 | reverse complement strand
GGTGCGTCGGGGTAGATCGCCGTCGCGCTCGCGAAACCGCGGGACACACGGTCGTCGCCGCGACCGGCCGTCCCGAGACCCACGACTTCCTGAGCGAACTCGGTGCGTCGTCGTTCGTCGACCGTGCCGAACTGCAGGGCAAGGGCCGGCCCCTGGGCAAGGAACGCTGGGATGCCGCGGTGGACGCGGTGGGCGGTTCGACGCTCGTGAACGTGCTGTCGCAGATCCGCTACGGCGGCGCGGTCGCCGCGTGCGGTCTCACGGAGTCACCGTCGATGCCCGATGCCACGGTGATGCCGCACATCCTGCGCGGCGTCGCGTTGCTGGGCGTCGACTCGGTGATGGCGCCGACTCCGCTGCGCCGGTCGGCGTGGGATCGTCTCGCCCGCGATCTCCCTGCGAGCACCCTGGATTCGCTGTCGCGGGTCGAACCGCTCTCGGACGTCCCGCGACTCGCCGAGGAGATCCTGGCGGGCAAGGTGCGCGGCCGGGTGGTCGTCGACGTCACCGCCTGAGAACGGTTCCGGAGAACGACCGGTGGGCAGCCACTTCGACAAGTGACTGCCACCGGGGCCGAGACGGACGGACGCTACGAGGACGCGTGGACCTCGCGCTCGTTGGGCACGCAATGCGTCATCTGCAATCCGGTCACATCACGGGGACCGTTCTTGCCGAGATTCGCTGCGCGTTGCAGTTCGTCCTCGTCGAGGGTCTGGCTCTGCAACGGCGGTAGATCCCGTATGTCGTCGGCACTGATACCGAGTCCGTCGCCGACGCGTTGTCCGAGCTCGTCGTCGCACATGAAGAAATGCCACACCATCCGCTCCTGCACCTCGCGGACGGCCTGCCCGATACCGCCGACGAGATTCTTCACCAGGTCGTCCTTCTCCCACTGCTCCATGAGCTGGTAGCGCTGGCCGGCCTGCTCGTAGTCGTTGGTACGCGGAATACGTTTGCGCGTGAGACGACCCCGGATTTCCGGCCCCTGATCGTCGTGAGTCGGGAACTCGGCTTCGCGCAGACCGCCGGTGATGGACGGTTCGTAGTTCACGTGCGGGTTGTCGCCGACATCGTCGACGCCGTATGCCATCGGTCCGCCCTGCTGATTGGTGGCCACGTGGGCGTTCTTCGCCGAGTTGACCGGAAGTTGCAGGTAATTGGGCCCCACCCGGTAACGCTGCGTGTCGGAATAGGAGAACGTGCGTCCCACGAGCATCTTGTCGTCGGAGAAGTCGAGTCCGTCGACGAGGACGCCGGTGCCGAAGGAGATCTGCTCGTTCTCGAGGAAGTGGTTCTCGACGTTGCGGTCGATCACCATTCTGCCGACCGGCATGGCGGGGAACTCGTTCTCCGGCCAGACCTTCGTGTCGTCCAGGGGATCGAAGTTCAGCTCCGGATGGTCGTCGTCGCTCATCATCTGTACGCGCAGTTCCCATTCGGGGTGGTCACCGCGCTCGATGGCCTCGTACATGTCCTTGCTGGCATGCCCGAGATCGTGCGCCTGAATGGCTGCCGCGTCGTCCTCGGTCAGGCTCTTGACACCGATCTTCGGAATCCAATGGTATTTCACGAGGTGTGTCACGCCCTCGGCGTTGACCCACTTGTAGGTGTTGACCCCGAAGCCCTGCTGAGTGCGGTAATTGGCCGGAATGCCACGGGGACTGAACAGATTCACCAGCATGTGCATCGCTTCGGGTGTCTGCGACATGAAGTCGAAGATGCGTGCGGGTTCCTGCCGGAAAGTGACGGGGTCGGGCTTCAGTGAATGGATGACGTCGGGGAACTTGATCGCGTCGCGAATGAAGAAAACCGCGAGGTTGTTTCCGACGAGATCCCAGTTACCGTCCTCCGTGTAGAACTTGACCGCGAAACCTCGTGGATCGCGGGCGGTTTCCGACGAGTCGCGTCCACCGATGACCGTGGAGAGCCGGATGGCGACGTCGGTCCGCTTCCCCGGCTCGGCGAAGAGTTTCGCGCGCGTGTAGTTCGTGATGGTTCATCGCCCCATTTCCCGGTGGCTTCGAAATATCCGTAGGCGACGAAACCGCGCGCGTGCACCACTCTTTCCGGAATACGTTCTCGATCGAAATGGCTGATCTTTTCGAGGAACTGATAGTTCTCCAGCGTCGCGGGTCCGCGGGGGCCCACCGTCCTCTGATTCTGGTTGTCGTATACGGGGTGGCCCTGGCGGTTGGTCAACACACGTCGGTCGTCTCTCCGGGCTGGGCCCTGCGACGAAACATCGGTCACGGTGTTCTCCCTCGGATGCAGTTGATGGGCTTTCTCGTAATCGAGTTGTCACCCGTCCTGTGCGACGCGACATCCCTCTCACTATTACGTTCTTTCCGGGTTCCCGTCGGCCTTTCGCGAACAACGACCCGGATGCCCGACAACCGGCGCACCCTCTACACGATCAGCGCGCGGTCTCCGCGTTCGGCAGTTGTTCCGACGAGGCGGAGTCCGGATCGGTCCGTGGACCGAAGGCGAGCCAGAGCAGGAACCCGAATCCGGCCGTGACGTAGAGCGTGCCGAGCAGGTGCTGCCATGCGGCCCAGCCGAGTTCGAGATCGCCACCTGTGGGGAACAGGTGGTGCGGGCCGATGAGGAAGACGAGCGCGACGCCGGCGGCGATCGCCGTGAGCCTCTGCGCATCGGTTGCGCGCCACGCCGCGAGCGCGAGGGCCGG
Source organism: Rhodococcus sp. IITR03 (assembly GCA_001017865.1). Next base: position 22,468 of record LATQ01000325.1, on the reverse strand, counting down.
CAGTGCCGGCGCGACCCACACCCAGTGGTGGACCCTCGACACCGGCGACGCCAGCAGCACGGCCGTCGCGTTCGCGAACAGGGCGAGCACGAGATCGCCCAGCTCAGGCACGCCGGATGGCCACCACCGCGACCAGCAGCATCACCGCGACGGCGAGCAGCCACAGCACGGACCCCATGAGTTCGGGCGGCCGAAGCGGGAGATCACGGCCTTGAAGGACTGGTTGGTGGCGAAGTACGCCGCGCCGATCCGGCCGGTGTCGGGCAGGGTGTCCAGCCAGTACTTCGTGGAGGTCGCGGGCATCACGGCGAACGCGAGGGCGGTGAACCCGAAGGTCGACGCGATGATGGTGGCGCTGGTCCGCCGGTCGCGCCGCAGCAGGAACAGCAGCAGGAATGCGATGGGCGTGAGTTTGACGGCGGCGGCCAGTCCGATCAGCATTCCGCGCGGCCACTTCGGGGTCTTCACCAGGACGTCGAGGGCGACGAGCGCCATCAGGACGAGGTTGATCTGCCGAACGAGATCGTCTCGCGCACAGGTTCGAGCAACAGTGCTCCGGCGACCGCGACCGCCGTGACGATCCATGCCGTTCGCGTCTCGAAGTCCGGGCGGAGCCGGTCCAGCACGACCCGCAGGGTGACGACGAGCGCGGCGACCGAGACGAGGGTGAAGGCGATCTTGCCGAACGTCACGGGGATCAGCGCCAGGGGAGCGAAGAGCATCGCCGACAGCGGCGGGTAGGTGAACGGCAACGCGAAGTCGTCGGTCACCGGAGGCATCTGCCCGTAGATGTCGGCGCCGTCGAGCAGCACCCGCGCGCCCATCCGGTAGACCAGGAAGTCGATGAGTTCGCTCCTGACGAGGATCGCGACGAGCACACCCACGGAGACGAGCGACGCGATCACCGCGACGGCGGTACCGCGAGGTCCGGTGAGGAACGGAGCGTCGTCGAACCGATCGGAGTCTGCCGTGATTGTCGCACCCGGCAACTTTAGTCAATTCCGATAATCGTTCCGGTCCGACGTGGGGAATGCCATACGGCCGGAATGTCACGAACCGACAGGTCGCAGCAGGTCGGGGTTGTTGTTCCGAGGTGAATTGACCGCCGTGCTCACCTCGTACGGTTCGAGCGTCGGTTCGGGAATCGAATTCAGCAGGGCGTCGACGTCGTCGCGGTCGTTCAGCTCGGGATCGAGCCACGGACCGACGAAGGTATCGGGCAGGATCACCGGCGACCGTTCGTGGATGTGCCCGGCGGCGTCGGTCGCGGGACGGGTGAGCACGGTGCACGTCCACAACCAGCGGTCGGGATGGTCCTCCGGCAGCTCCGGGTTCGGCCACAGCTCGTAGAGCCCGGCCATCGAGATCGGTCCGTCCGCGTGCAGGAAGAACGGGATCTTCTTTCCGTCCTCACCCTTCATCCACTCGTAGTACCCGTCGGCGGGCAGCACGCACCGACGCTTCGCTGCCGCGGCCTTGAAGGCGGGCTTCTGGGTGATGGTCTCGGAGCGGGCGTTGATCATCCGCGACCCGATCTTCGGGTCCTTCGCCCAGAACGGCACGAGCCCCCACTTGATCTGCGAGAACACGATGCGGATCGGCTCGGCGTCCGGTTCCTCGCGCGGCGCTCGCTCGAGCACGACGTTCACGCGCTGGGTGGGCGCGATGTTGTACGACGGGGGCAGTTCCTCACCCACGGCCTCGACGGCGTCGTAGGCCGCGAGCAGATCCCCGCGTACTGGTGCTGGCATAGCGTCCACACACGATGCATCTCCCGTCGGCGACTCCGGAGCGACGATTCGATTCTCTCTCATCGGTCGCTCCGGAGCGGATCGCTCGGGCGGAGACGGAGCGGATCGCTCGGGCGGAGACGGAGCGGATCGCTCGGGCGGAGACAGTGCAGGTCGCTCAGACGGAGACCTCGACTCCCAGTGCCTCGAGCAGGGTGCGGCGGTACTCCGCGATCTCGACGACATGATCGGCCCGCGGGTGGGGCAGGTCGATGGTCAGTTCGACGGCGAACGAGCCATGGTCGAGCACGAGCACTCGGTCGGCGAGGGCGATGGCCTCGTCGACGTCGTGGGTGACGAGCAGGACCGCGGGCCGGTGCTTGGCGCACAGTTCCTGCAGCAGTCCGTGCATCCTGATCTTCGTCAGTGCGTCGAGGGCACCGAACGGCTCGTCGGCGAGCAGCAGCTCGGGTTCGCGCACGAGCGACCGCGCCAGCGACACCCGTTGCTGCTCACCACCGGACAGCTCGGTGGGCCATGCCTTCTCGCGTCCGGCGAGCCCGACCTCCGCCAGGGCGGTGCGGCCGCGCTCGGCGGCGTCGTCGCCGTCGAGACCGAGGATCACGTTGTCGAGCACCCGAGCCCAGGGCAGCAGTCGCGAGTCCTGGAAGACCACCGCCCGCTTCTGCGGCACCTCGAGGGTGCCCGAGCCGGGCACGCCGTGGTCGAGTTCGGCCAGGGCGCGCAGCAGGGTGCTCTTGCCCGAGCCGCTGCGGCCGAGCAGTGCCACGAACTCGCCGGGGGCGATCTCGAGGTCGATGTTGTTCAGCACCGCGCGTCCGTCGAAGCCGCGGCTCAGTCCCCGGGTGCGTACGGTCAATTGCCGATCGTCCTGCGCCATGCCAGCGCCTTCCTCTCTGCCGCACGGACCAGCAGGTCGCTGCCGAATCCGAGGATCGCGTAGACCACCAGTCCGACGATGATGATCTCGGTCATGCCGTAGTTGCGGGCCTGGTACATCAGGTAGCCGATGCCGCTCGAGGCGTTGACCTGTTCGACGACCACCAGGCCAGCCATGCGATGGTCACCGACAGGCGCAGGCCGGTGAAGAAACCGGGCAGCGCCCCCGGCAGGGCGATGCGCCGGACGAACCGGGCGCGGGACAGATCCAGCGTCTCGGCCAGTTCGACGTAGCGGGCGTCGATGCCGCGCAGCGCCGAGTAGGTGTTGATGTAGACGGGGACGAACACCGACAGGGCGATGAGCAGGATCTTCATCTCCTCGCCGATGCCGAACCACAGGATCGCCAGCGGCATCAACGCCAGGGTGGGGATGGAGCGCTTGATCTGCACCGGGCCGTCGATCAGTGCCTCACCGATGCGCGACAGGCCGGCGGCCAGTGCGAGCACCAGTCCGAGGGCGACACCGATGACCCCGCCGATCAGGCGCGCTGGACGGAGGTCCACAGGTTCGACTGCAGTCGTCCGTCGCCGATCAGTTCCCATGCGGTGGTGACGACCGTCCACGGCGCCGAGAGGGTCTTCGGATCGAGCACCCCGGTGGCCGAGGTGATGATCCATGCCACCAGCAGCAGCGCCGGGCCGATCGCCAGGCCGAACTTGATCGGCTTGCCCGGGGCGAGGCGGCTGCGGGTCGTGCGCGGCGACAGGTCGGCCGTCGCGCCGGGATCGGGCTTCTGGTCGGTGTCGGCGTCACCGGCCAGGCCACTGCCGAAACGCCGGGGTTCGACGGAGACGCTCATGGCTCCAGTCCTTTCGTCGGTTCGGTCGGTCAGACGCCGGCGGCAGCGAGCTCGCGTGCGTACTGGCTCTCCGGACGCGGCAGACCGTAGTGGTCGCGCAACGTGGTGCCGGTGTACTCGGTCCGGAACAGGCCGCGCTCCTGCAGGATCGGCACCACCTGGGAGGCGAACGCCTCGAGACCCTGCGGGTACTGCGGCGGCATGATGTTGAAGCCGTCCGCGGCACCGTTGGTGAACCACTCCTCGATGATGTCGGCGATCTGCACCGGCGTACCCGCGACGACGTTGTGGCCACGTGCGCCGGCGAGCTTGTGCAGCAGCTGACGCAGGGTCGGCTGTTCGCGCTCGACGATCTTCGCGAAGACCAGGCGGCGGCTGTTGTCGTTGTCGGTGATGTCGCCTGCGCCGGCGAACAATTCGACCGGCACCTTCTCGTCCAGCTCGAGCCGGGACACGTCGATGCGGCCCATCTTCTGGAGCTGCCCGAGGCCGTATTCGACGATGGTGAGCTCGTTGAACTCGCGCTGCAGTTCCTTCGCCTCGGCCTCGGTCGCACCGATGAACGGGCTCAGGCCGGGAAGGATCTTCACGTGATCGGGATTGCGCCCGAATGCCGCTGCGCGGGTCTTGATGTCGGTGTAGAAGGCCTGGGCGTCCTCGATGCGCTGGTGCGCGGTGAAGATCGCCTCGGCGTAGGTCGACGCGAAATCGCGCCCGTCGTTGGAGGATCCGGCCTGCACGAGCACGGGGCGTCCCTGCGGGGAGCGGGCCGAACCGAACGGGCCGCGCACCTTGACGTAGTCACCCTCGACGTCGAGGCGGTGGATCTTGTCCGGGTCGGCGTAGACGCCGGCGGCCTTGTCGAGGACGAGTGCGTCGTCCTCCCACGAATCCCACAGCTTGATCGCGGCGTCGACGAATTCGCGTGCGCGGGCGTACCGTTCGTGAACGTCGGGGTGTTCGGTGTACCCGAAGTTCGCCGCTGCGGCGTCGGTCGCGGTGGTGACGATGTTCCAGGCGGCGCGGCCACCGGAGATGTGGTCGAGGGAGGAGAACAACCGGGCGAGATTGTAGGCTCGTAGTAGGTGGTCGACGCCGTGGCGATCAGCCCGAGATGCGTGGTGACCGTGGCCATCGCGACCAGCGTGGTGATCGGTTCGAGGCCGTAGTCGGACGGTACTTCACCTCGGTGCGCAGGGCCGGGCCGTCGGCGAAGAACACCGCGTCGAGCTTCGCACTCTCCGCGAGGCGGGCGAGTTCCTGGAAGTAGGTGACGTCGTAGAGACGCTCGGGCACGCTGCCGGGATGACGCCACGAGGCCTCGTGGTGGCCGGTCGGGTAGATGAAGGCGTTGAGGTTGAGCTGGCGGTTCGTCATGTCGGATTTCCCCTCGGAAGGTCAGCTGCGGGTGTGGGAGGCGCCGGTCTCGGCGACCGCTTCGGTGACGACCTCGTCGAAACGCAGGTCGAAGGCGTCGGCGGCGTCGACGGGCTTGGGCAGTTCACCGGCGGCATCGATCACGTCGATGGTGTGCTGCTGGATCTCGATGAGCTCCTCGTCGAGATGCGGGAAGGTGGTGATCCCGGAGGTGTCGAGGATGCGCTCGCCGTCCTCGGCCGTCAGGCCCTGGCTCTTCACGAAGTAGGTGTCGATGTACGCGTCGGGGTTGTTGTTGGCCCAGTCGACGGACGTGATGTACGCGGTGACGTAGGCGCGGACCGCCGCGGCGGTCGCCGGGTCCGACAGGGCCTTCTTGCTCGAGTAGAGGTACGAGATGCCTTCGCTGAGGTCCTCGATCTCGGGGCGCGGCAGCGACGTCGCGCCTGGTGTCTGCATGTAGCGGGAGAAGACCGGCTCGCTCATCGGGGCGGCGTCGATCTGGTTGGAGCGCAGCGCGTCCGGGAAGTCCGGCAGCGACATCGACACGAGCTCGACGTCGTCGACCGACAGCCCGGCGCTTGTCGAGGCCACGGAGCACGAAGGCCTGCTGCGAGGTGCCTCGGCGTAGCCGATGCGCTTGCCCTTCAGATCCGCGAGCGTCTCGATGTCCGAAGCGTTCGGAGCGATGCCCATATTGAGGCTGTTGTTCGTCTGCATGGCCGCGACGACCTGCACGTCGTCACCGGCGACCAGCGACTGGACGGTCATGATCTCGCCGGCCCACGCGACGTCGACCGCGTCGGCGCGGAACGCCTCGAGGATCGCGGGCGCGCCCTGGAAGGTCGCGAACTCGTACTCGAACGGCAGCGCGTCGAGTTGTCCGGAACCGGTGAGGAGGGACAGCTGCCGCTCACCCTGGTCGGCGATGACGAGCTTGGTGCCCGCGGGGATCTCGGTGGGCAGCGCGCTGTCGGAACCGAGGCCGCCGTCGCCCGAGGAACCGGAGCTACATGCCGCGACCGCGGTCAGAAGGAGCGCGATGATGGCCGTCGATCCGGCACGACGTAGACGGGGCATGGACTTCCTCACGGTTCTGGCGATGGGGAGCGATCTTCGACGGCGTCGAAGTCGTCACCGATCCTGTGCGATCCGTCGGCGGGGGACCAGGGTTTGCGTCAGCGTGAGCGAAAGGTCCTCGATCCGGCCCATCGGTGCTGTTCGAGGGCCGATATCGCGAGTATCCGCGCATCGCGGCGGTTACCGTGCGAGGGAGAACCGGAGGCGGGGGAGGTGGCGCGCATGGGTGCGGACGATCGGCACATGTCACAGCCGGATCTGATGTCCTGGCGGATGGAGAAGGACCCCGTCCTGCGGTCTACGATCGTCGCGGTGGCGCTGCTCGACCGGTCACCCGACCAGGAGCGCTTCGTCCGGATGATGGAGCGCGGAACACGTGCGGTGCCGAGCTTCCGTCGCAAGCTCGTCGAATCCCCGTTCGGGCGGACCCCACCACGGTGGGTGGACGACCCCGACTTCGATCTGTCCTGGCATCTGCGGCGCATCGCGCTCCCGCATCCCGGGGGACTGGACACCGTGCTCCCGCTCGTGCGTGCCGCGGCGATGTCGGCCTTCGACAAGGACCGTCCCCTCTGGGAGGCGACGATCGTCGACGGCCTCGACGACGGTCGCGCCGCGATCGTCCTCAAGGTGCACCACTCGCTCACCGACGGTATCGGCGGCATCCAGATCGCGAACGAGATGGTCGACTTCGAGCGCGACGGTACCGACCGCGGGCCACTGCCCGAGGATTCGCCGGCCTCGGCTCCGGCATCGGACCTCGCCGATTCCGTGGGCTGGTACCTCTCGACGCCGGCGAGATGGTGGGGAGGGGTGTGCCATGGCTCGTGCGTTCCGGTCTGCGGTCGGTGACGAATCCGGTCGCGGCGCTGCGCAGCGTCGTGGACACGGCCCGTTCGACGGCCCGGTTCGTGCAGCCGGTGTTCACGACGCTGTCTCCGGTGATGGTCGGCCGCAGCACGGTTCGGGAGGTCGCGGCCCTCGATCTGCCGCTCGACGCGCTGCGGCGGGCCGGACGGGCAGCGGACTCCTCGCTCAACGACGCCTTCCTGGCCGGAATCCTGCTGGGGCTGAGGCACTACCATTCCCGGCACGGTGAGCAGGTCGCCGAACTGAGGACGACGCTGCCGATCAGTCTCCGGCGCGAGGGCGACGCGATCGGAGGCAACCGGATCACCCTGGCGCGGTTCGCGCTTCCCCTCGACATCGCCGATCCGGTCGCATCGATGCACCGGGTGGACCGGATCGTCCGGTCGTGGCGGGACGAACCGGCCGTGCCGCTCTCGTCCGCCATCGCGGGTGTGCTGAACGTGCTCCCGGCCGGTGTGCTGGGTGGAATCCTCGAGCACATCGACTTTCTCGCGTCGAACGTCCCGGTTCCCCGATCCCGCTGTACATGGCCGGGGCGGAGGTGCTGAGGTACTACCCGTTCGCTCCCACCGTCGGCTCGGCCGTCAACATCACCCTGATGTCGCACACGAACCACTGCTGCATCGGAATCAACGCCGACTCCGCCGCCGTCCCCGACCTGCCCGTCCTCGTCGAGTCGCTGGCCGAGGGCTTCGGTGAGGTGCTCGCGGTGGGAGGCGAGGGCACGCGCATCGAGACCACGCTGTCCGCAACGGCGGTCTCGCACCCCTGATCAGTCGAGGAGATCGCGCACCGGTGTGCCGGCATCCCCCTCGAGCGTGAGCAGCCGGGACGCGTGCATGTGCCGCTGCCAGTGCTCGAACGCACCGTCGCCGTCGCGTAGGCGCAGCAACCGGATCAGACGCCGCAGCGATCGCACGAGCAGCATGAAGTTCTCCGCGGTATCCGGATTCGCGAGCGACATGCGTTCGCGTGCCACCTCGCCGGTGTGCCGGGCGAAGATCTCGTGGAGCATTCCCGCGATGAGCGCCAGCGTCGCGTTCCCGGACAGTTGCACCATCCGCAGATGGAACCGCGCGGCCGCCACACCGAGATCGCGGGTCGTGAACGCTGCGGGGATCTCCTCGTCGACGAAGCGCTCGAGTTCGTCGAACGCCACCTCGGTCCCGGTGATCGCGAGGAGACGTGCGGCAGGAGGTTCCACCGCCTCGAGAGCATCGAACACGTCGGCGACTGTGGCACCGGACAATTCGAGCAACAACGATGCCGGTCGCGCGACGACCTCCGAACCGGAAACCCGGACCCGCGCTCCGGCCCGGGAACCTCGCCGCACCTCGACGAGACGTTCGGCCTCGAGCACCCGGACGGCCTCGCGCAGGGTGGGCCGGCTGATCGCGAAGTGCTCCATGAGTTCTGCCTCGTGCGGCAGATGATCGCCGTCGACGAGGGCTCCCTCGACGATCATCCGGCGCAGGGTCCGCGCCACCACTTCCGCGGCCTTCGGGCTGCGGATCGCTCGGGTCTCCACCGTGCCTACAGGACGTCGAAGTGACGTTCGGCGAGAACGCCCATGGCCGAACGCAACTGCTGGGTGCGCCCGGCGATCTGGCGGGCGAACACCGTCAGGACGTCGTCGATGGGGATCTCACCGGCGAGGTGCCGTTCGACCAGCACGGTGGTGCCGTCGACGACGGTGTCGGTCGCGGCGACCCGAGCGCGGTTTCGAGATCGTCCAGATCGCGCTCGGTGATGCGATCTGCGTACCGGTCCGCGTCGCGGAGATACTTCAGGATGCGGGCGAGTCCCTTGCTGCGCTGGATGACGAAGGCGTCCTCGCTGCGCGGCACGATGATGTGCCGGATCTGTTCGAGGGCAGCGTCGTAGAGCCATTCGCGCTCGGTCGATTCCGCCTCGACGTCGTTCGGCGTGTCGAGGTCGATGCCGAGGACGTCGGCGAGGGCCTCGACGAGCAGGCGGCGGTGCAGAAGCCCGTAGGGCAACGCATTTCCCACCTCGGCCAACGGATCCGGATGGGCGGCGTTCCCCTGCCCGAGGATCACGATGCGCAGTTCCGCGAGCACCCGGTAGTAGCGCACCCGATCGAGGTCGACCGTGGTCCCGGATGCGCGTTCGTAGTCGGCGAAGCGATCGTGGATGTCGGTGAACGGCTCCTGGACCGCGCGGGTCGTGACCCAGGCGAGGTCGTCGTGAGGGTCGCGAGATGACCGAGTTCGAGATCGAGAACTGCGGTGACCCTGCCGTTCTCGTAGAGGAAGTTCCCCGGACCGGTGTCGCCCTGGACGATGACGACGGGGCCGTCGACGTCCGGAATGTTCCGCTTCACCCAGGTCAGTGCGAGTTCGATCAGCGGATCGGCCTTCCCGCCGGCGTCGCGGTAGACGGTCTCCCAGGTGTCGATCTCCTGCGCGACCAGCTGTCGCAGTCCCGTCTCCGGATGCTGGTCGGGCAGCTGCAAACGGTGCGGGTCGACGCGGTGCATCTCGGCCAGGATGCGCATGAAATCGGAGGCCACCGACACGCGTTCGTCCTCGTCGCGGATCCGGGAGAACCAGGCCTGCCCGGGAACTCGCTCGGACAGGATGGCCTGTTCGGTGGGGTGGACTCCGACGATGCGGGGCACCGGCACCGGGGAATCGGCGAACGCGCGGTAGAAGTGCGCTTCGCGGTGCAGGGTGAACGGGTCTCCGCGTTGCGCCGGATCGAGCCGGTCGTAGCGCAGGAAGAGCGGAAGGATCGTGCCGTCGCCGGTCTCGACGTCCACGATCCACGCCTCGCGGCGGCCGCCGCCCGGTCGCGGTCGATCTCCACGATGGTTCCGCCGGCCGTCTCGGACACCCACTCCAGCAGGGCCGGTTCGAGTGCGCCTCGGTTCTCGGTCATGTGCGTGCCCTGCTCCTTCGTGCGCTGTCACCCCGATGGTTGTGCACTAGGTTATATATCTCGATGCGGTCTGGGTAGTGTTCCGCACGCTTTCCCACGAGCTTCGGCATGGATGGTGACGTGGGTCATAGTCGGTGCTAGCATCCGTCCCCAAGTTGTCTAACTTGGTGATCGGACAGGGAGGATACCTGTGGGAGCGTCCCGAAGACCGTTGCCTCAACCCACCCTGACCACAGCGGGGTTCTGGGCCTCCGGTGCCGACGGTGTCCTGAGGGTCGCACAGTGCGATGCCTGCGGAAAGCTCATGCATCCCACCGCGGTGCTGTGCTCGGAGTGCGCATCGCGCGAGATCTCGCTGCAGCCCGTCTCGGGACGCGCCGTCGTCGTCGGCGCGACCGTCAACGCCCAGCCGTGGCTTCCGGATCTCCCACCGCCCTACGTCATCGCGATCGTCGCACTGGAGGAGGACCCGAGCGTCCGGCTCACGACGAACATCGTCGGATGCGAACCGGGCGAGGTCGCGGTGGGCGACCGTGTGCGGGTCGTCTTCGAACAGGCCGCCGACGACATCTGGTTGCCGCTGTTCGAACCCGACCCCGAGGCCGGCGACGAACCCGGCCCGTTGCCGGAACCCGAGGACGTGCGCGCGCATGTCCGTACCCCGGTCTCGACCGACAGGTCGAGGACCGGGTCGCGATCACCGGTGTCGGCCAGTCCGCCGTCGGCCGACGCCTCATGGTGGATCCGCTGACCCTCACCGTCGATGCGTGCCTGCGCGCCGTGGAGGACGCCGGCCTCACGCTCGCCGACATCGACGGCCTGTCCACCTATCCCGGCGCGGCTCCCGGAGGCATCTCCGAGGGCGGCATCATGCCGGTCGAACAGGCCCTCCACATCCGCCGGTGTGGGTGAACGGCGGCGGCGACCTGCCGGGGCAGAACGGTTCGATCGTCGCGGCGATGCTCGCCGTCGCATCCGGTCTGTGCCGCCACGTGCTGTGCTTCCGCACCGTCTGGGAGTCGACGCACTCCGAACTGGTGAAGGCCGGGAAGTGGTCGGGCGGGGGCGGCAGGGCTTCGGGCATGCTCGAATTCCGGCACCCCTTCGGCGCGGTGTCCGCCGCCAACTGGATCGCGTGCCAGGCCTCGCACTACTTCCACCGCTACGGCGACGCCAAGGACGCCCTGGCGCGATCGCCGTCACGGCCCGCGACCACGCATCGGCCAATCCCGAAGCGGTGTACCGGGATCCGATCACGATGGACGACTACCTCTCGGCCCGCGTCGTCTCGACCCCCTTCGGGCTGTACGACTGCGACGTGCCCGTCGACGGGGCCGTCGCCGTCGTCGTCTCCGCGATCGACGCCGCCGCGGATCTGCGGCACGAACCCGTGCTCGTCGAGGCCGTCGGTACCCAGATCACGGAGAACCTCTCCTGGGACCAGGCACGCTCACGCACCTCCCGCAGTCGCTCGGCCCGGCCGCACACCTGTGGAGTCGCACGGATCTGCGACCCGACGACGTCGACGTGGCCCTGCTGTACGACGGCTTCACGTTCAACGCGCTGTCGTGGCTCGAAGGTCTCGGTTTCTGCGAACTCGGTGGTGCCGCCGACTTCATCGACGGCGGCAAGGGCATCTCCGTCGACGGTGTGCTGCCCCTCAATCCGCACGGCGGTCAGCTGTCGGCCGGTCGCACCCACGGCTACGGCTTCGTCCGCGAGGCGGTGCTGCAGTTGAGGGGACAGGCCCCCGGGGTGCAGGTCGCCGACGCGAAGGTCGCCGTCGTGACGCCGGCGGTGGCGTGCCGTCCGGCGCGATGCTCCTCCGGACCCGCTAGCGAAGAACATCCCGAACACCCGTACCCGATCAGGTCAGGAGTCGTCATGGACCGTCCCTTGGAGGCATCCGCATTCTCGAGGTCGCACAGTTCACCTTCGTTCCCGCCGCCGGCGCCGTGCTCGCCGACTGGGGAGCCGACATCGTGAAGGTCGAGCACGCCGAGAACGGTGACGCCCAGCGCGGACTCGTCCGTGTGCTCGGGCTCGACGCGAGCAAGGCGGGATCGTCGTTCGCGCCGATCATGGAAGGACCCAACCGCAGCAAACGCAGCATCGGGATCGACCTCGCCAACCCCGAGTCGCGACCGGTCCTCGAGGAGTTGATCCGGCGCAGCGACGTCTTCCTGACCAACTACCTCCCCGGACCGCGCGCGAAGCTCTCGATCACCCTCGAAGACGTCCGCGCCATCAACCCGAAGATCATCTACGTCACCGGAAGCGGTTTCGGCACCGAAGGTCCCGACGCCGACAAGGGTGCCTACGACGCCACGGCATTCTGGGCGCGCGGCGGAAGCGCCGACGGTGTCATGCCGCCGGATGCCGACCACATGGCGTTCATGCCGTCCGGCGCGTACGGAGACAACATCGGTGGCATGACCATCGCGGGCGGGATCGCCGCCGCGATCGCCGGCCGGGAACGCACGGGGCAGCCGTCGGAGGTCGACGTCTCGTTGCTCGCGGTGGGAGCCTGGGCCACCCAGTTCTCCGTCAACCTCTCGTTGTTCACCGGTGGTCCGCTGCCGAAGGTACAGCGCAAGACCGCCGCGCCCGGCAATCCGCTCAGTGGCTCGTACCGCACCGCCGACGGGCGCTGGCTGCAGTTCTCGATGCTCCAGCCCACGCGCTACTGGAACGAATTCGTCACCGCTCTCGGTCTCGAGCACCTCGTCGACGACGAGCGCTTCGCGTCGATGGAGGCGATCTTCCAGCACGCCGAGGAGATCGGTGGCTGGTTCGCCGACGCGATCGCGCAACGCGACTACGACGACTGGCTCGAGGTGTTCGCGTCCCTGACCGGGCAGTGGGCGCCGGTGCAGGACGGTTGGGATCTCGGGCACGACGAAGCGCTCGTGGCGAACGGGCGGATCGTGGAGGTGGTCGACGCCGACGGCAAGCCGCAGAAGCTCGTGGCGAGCCCGGTGAAGTTCGACAACGCGCCGGTGAAGATGACGCGGGCACCCCAGTTCGCCGAACACACCGACGACATCCTGCGCGAACTCGGGTTCGACGACGACAAGCTCATCGAACTCAAGATCGCCGGGGCCGTCACGTAATACGGTCCACGACCATCCCGTGACGTCAGGATCACCCCGTAGCGTCACGTCATTCGGTGGCGTCGTGCCTCAACCTGCGTGCCGCGTGGTTCGCGACGGCGAGCGCCTCGGTGGCCGCCTCGAGGGCCTTCTCGAGGTCCTCGAGTGCGGCATCGCCACCGTCCTCGGAGGGCTGAGGGCGTAGGGCGGGGACGACATATCTGCGGAAGCGCAGGCGTGCGGCCTCGTCGGAGCGCTTGGGGTCCTCGGCCGCGAGAAAGGTCTGCTCGATGAGGTATTCGAGCAATTCCTCCAGCGGGATGTCGGTGCGGATGAGTCCCGCCTCCTGTCCGGTGCGGAGCAGGGGCTCGGAGACCGCCGAGGTGACGGCGAGGATGTCGGGATGGCGCGCCGACGCCGAATGCTGAGCCATGAGAGCGACGATCACCGGGTCCTCGGGGAGTTCCCGGGCGTTGTAGGCCATCGTGTCTTCCATCTTGGCGAAGATGTCGCCGTGGCCGGCCGAGCGGTCGAGTGCGCGCTCGATATGACGCTCGGCGCGGAGCAGCCCTACCTGGACGATCATCTCCTGGGCCCCGCCGAGCTGCCGGAACGCCGTCGCTCGGGAGACACCTGCGCGTTCAGCGATCGCGGTCATACTCACGGACACGGTGCCGCGGTGCCGGATCTCCTCGTCGGCGGCGCGGACGAGGCGCTCGCGCAAGCTCATCTCGTTGGTCGTCACGGACTCGTCCATCGGCACCACCTCACCCTAACGGTGGTCACCGCACGTCGTCCGAGGCACGCACACCGCGACATAGTAAACTTGGTAAAAAGTGTGATCCAGGTCTCGACTTACGCATCCGATGTTGCTACGGTGTGTCCAATGAGTCTCAGGCGGTGAGACCTATCGGGGGATTCGGTCTCACGCTCTGCCGCGACCGTCAGTACTTCGTCTCTTTCGTCCACGTCGAAAGCAGGGCTTCATGAGACTTACGATCGACACCGCCAAATGCTCCGGCCACGCGCGCTGCTGGGAAGCCGCCCCCGAGGTCTTCGATATCGACGACAACGGATACGCCCTGCCGCTCGACCGCGAGGTCTCCGAACCCGTCGATGCCGCGGTGCGCGCCGGCGTCGCCGCTTGCCCCGAACGGGCCATCACGCTCTCCTGAATTCTCGTTACCTGTGTGAACAGTCTGTACGACAACAGATCTCGTCCGTTTCTTCACACCTCCCCTCCCACCGGATCCGAAGCAAAGGACACCCCTCATGGGCCGTTTGCAGGACAAAGTCGTCTTCGTCACCGGCGTCGCCCGCGGTCAGGGACGCACTCACGCAGTGCGTCTGGCTCGCGAAGGCGCGAAGATCATCGGCGTCGACCTCTGCGACAACATCAAGACCAACGCCTACCCCCTGGCGTCGCCGGAGGATCTCACCGAGACCACCCGCCTCGTCGAGGAGGCCGGCGGCACACTGCTCACCACCGTCGCCGACGTCCGCGACCGCCAGGCCCTGTTCGACGCCGTGCAGCGCGGTGCCGAGGAGTTCGGCCGGCTCGACGGCGTCGTGGCCCAGGCGGGTATCTGCCCTTGGGAACCGACGATCCGCAGGCCTTCATGGACGCCTTCACCGTCGACTTCGTCGGTGTCGTCAACGCGGTCGAGGCCGGCCTTCCGCACCTCGCCGACGGCGGGTCGATCGTGGCCACCGGCAGTCTCGCGGCCCTGCTCCCCGGCGCCACCGACAATCCCACCAACGGCACGGGCGGACTCGGTTACTCCCTGGCCAAGCGGATGATCTCGTCGTTCGTCAACGACCTGTCGGTCGTGCTGGGACCGAAGAAGATTCGCGTCAACGCGGTACACCCCACGAACTGCAACACCGACATGCTCAACAGCGAGGTGATGTACCGGCAGTTCCGGCCCGATCTCGAGTCGCCCACCCTCGAGGACGCCCTGCCGGTCTTCCCCGTCATGAGCGTGATGAACGTGCCCTACGTCGAACCCGAGGACGTCACCGACACGGTGCTGTTCCTGCTCTCCGACGAGTCGCGGTACATCACGGGCATGCAGATGCGCGTCGATGCCGGCGGCTACGTGCGCAATCGTCCCGCCACCCCGGCCTTCTGAACTGCGCACGCAGTTCCTGCCCAGTACGGAGAATCCTGTGACACACGACTTTTCCCGGCTGTTCATCGACGGTGCCTGGGTCGACAGCGACGGCGGCGAGATCCTCGACGTCCACAATCCCGCGAACGGCGAACTCGTCGGCCGCGCCCCGCAGGCCACCGTCTCCGACGTCCGCCGGGCGATCGCCGCCGCCCGGCGCGCGTCGACGAGGGACCATGCCGCTCATGACCCCGCACGAACGCGCCCAGGTGATGCTGCGCATGGCCGACGCCCTCGACAAGCGCCGCGCCGAACTGGTCGACCTGAGCATCGCCGAGGCCGGTTCCACCCGGCACTCGCCGAATACCTGCAGGTGGGTATTCCACTGCAGCACTTCCGCGACATGGCCGAACGCATCCTGCCGTCCTTCGATTTCGAGAAGCCCGTGCTCCCGACCATCGGACAGGGCATCGGGCAGGGCGTCGTGCTGCGCGAACCCGCCGGTGTCGCGGCCTGATCTCGGCGTACAACTTCCCGCTCTTCCTCAACATCATGAAGGTCGCGCCCGCGCTCGCCGCCGGATGCACCGCGGTCCTCAAGCCGGCACCCCACGACGCCTCTCGAGGCGCTGATCCTCGGCACGATCGCCGAGGAGGCCGGCTCCCGCCGGGCGTGCTCAACATCGTCACCGGCGACACCGAGGCCGGCCGCGAACTCACCACCAGCCGCGACGTCGACCTGGTGAGCTTCACCGGCTCCGACACGGTGGGCCGCGCGGTCTACGAACAGGCCGCCCCCACCCTGAAGAAGGTCGTCCTCGAACTCGGCGGCAAGTCGGCCAACATCATCTGCGAGGACGCCGACCTGGCGAAGGTCGCCGAATCGGTGATCGGCAACATGGTCACCCACTCCGGGCAGGGATGCTCGCTGTTCACCCGCACTCTCGTGCACCGTTCCCGCTACGACGAACTCGTCGCCTACGTGACCGCGGGACTGGGGACCATCACGGTCGGCGACCCCGCAGATCCGAGTGTCATGATGGGTCCGCTCATCAGCGAGGCGCAGCGCACCAAGGTCGAGAAGCTCATCGCCCGCGGGGTCGAGGAAGGCGCGAAGATCGCTTTCGGTGGAGGTCGCCCCGCCGGACTCGACAAGGGTTACTTCGTCGAACCGACCTGTTCGTCGACGTCGACAACTCGATGGACATCGCGCAGAAGGAGTTCTTCGGCCCGGTCGGTGTCATCATCCCGTTCGACGACGACGATCACGCCGTCCGTCTCGCCAACGAGAGCGAATTCGGCCTCGGGGGAAGCGTATTCGCCGCCGACCCGGCGCGCGCCTACGGCATCGCCAAGCGCATCCGCACCGGTTTCGTGTCGATCAACGGAGGCGGTGGGGGAGTGACCCCGCACGTTCCGTTCGGTGGCTACAAGCAGTCGGGACTCGGACGCGAATGGGGCGCAGCCGGACTCGACGAGTACCTGGAAACCAAGGCCGTCACATGGAGCGCCGCCAGCGGCGGCTGAACCCCCTCACACTTTCTCTTCGTAAGGATCTGACATGACCCGAGCCGAATCCGACCGAGCCACCACCTCCGGTTGCCCCGTCCACAACTTCAACTACACCGAGCTGCAGAAGGCCGGCACGTGGTTCGAGAAGTACGACGAGCTGCGCAGCGAATCCGCCGTCTACCGGAACGAATTCGGTCCGGGTTTCTACTCGGTGGTGAATTACGAGGCATCCTCGACCTGCTCCAGCGGCCCGACACCTTCTCGAACAGCGTCGTCACCCCGCTCGACCCGAACCCGGCCTTCAAGTGGATCCCGGAGATGCTCGACGGCGACGAGCACCACCAGTGGCGACGGCAGCTCGGCCCACTGTTCTCACCCAAGTGGTGGAGTCGCTCGAACCACACATCCGTGAGTGTGCAGCGGGACTGGCCGACGAGATCGCGTCGCGGTCGGACAACCAGGTGGACTTCATGCGCGAGTTCGCGCAGGTCTTCCCCGCGACGATCTTCCTCGAACTCATGGGCATGCCGGTCGAGGAACTCGACCAGTTCATGGAGTGGGAACACGCGATCCTGCACGCCACCGCGGACGATCTCGAAGCCCACGGGGAGCGTCAGTTCGCGGCCATGCAGGCCGTGATGGGACGGTTCGCTCGATCATCGCCGAGCGGCGTGCCGAACCCAAGGACGACATCATCAGCAAGGCACTGACCTTCGAGATCGACGGTGAGCCCGTCAAGGACGAGGATCTGCTCTCCTTCTGCCTCCTGATGTTCATGGCCGGACTCGACACGGTGGCCGCGACCCTGGGATGGGCGTTCTATCACCTGGCGTCGCATCCGGAGGATCGTGCGCGCATCGTCGAGGATCCGTCGATCATCCCCAGTGCGGTCGAGGAGTTCCTCCGCGCCTACGCGATCGTCGTTCCGGCCCGGAAGGTTATGCACGACACCGAACTCCAGGGTGTGCAGCTGAAGGCCGGCGACATGGTGAACTTTCCGCTGAGCGGCGCGACCCGCGACGAGGAGGCCTTCGACGGCGCTGCGGAGGTCGACATCGAACGTTCACCGAACAACCACATCGCCTTCGGTGCGGGTCCGCATCGCTGCCTCGGCTCCCACCTCGCGCGACGTGAACTGCGTATCGCTCTGGAGGAGTGGCACAAGCGGATTCCGGAGTACCGCCTCGTTCCGGGTGTCGAGCTCACCGAGACCGGCGGTCAGCTCGGTCTCACCTCGCTGCCGATCGAATGGGACCGGGCCTGAGTTCGCCGGCCGCGAGCTCCCCGCACGGCGATCCCCGCACATCCAGGAGGACGTAATGCCATTGCAGGACCACATGCACCTGATCTCCACCGACGATCACCTGATCGAGCACCCGGCGTTGTGGTCGGACCGGTTGCCGTCGAAGTTCCTCGAAGCCGGCCCGAAGATCGTCGAGAAAGAACTGCCGAAGGCCATCCACGTCGGCGACGGCGACCGCGCGCTCGACGCCGCGACCAAGATCGCGCAGGTGTGGGAGTACGAGGGACGTATCTACCCGTACATCGGCCTCAACGCCGTGGCGGGCAAGAAGCCCGAGGAGTACGGCGTCGAACCCACGCGGTACGACGAGATGCTGCCGGGCTGCTACGACCCGAAGGCCCGTGTGCAGGACATGGACATCGACGGTGTGCAGGCCACCCTGTCGTTCCCGTCCTTCCCCCGGTTCGCCGGCACCGTCTTCCTCGAGGGGCAGGACAAGGATTTGGCCCTGCTCTGCGTGCAGGCGTGGAACGACTACATTCTCGACGAATGGTGCCCCACCGCACCCGATCGCCTGGTCCCGCTGACGATCCTGCCGCTGTGGTCGGTGGAGGAGGCCGTCAAGGAGGTGCACCGCACCGCCGCGAAGGGTTCGCGCGCCATCTCGTTCGTGGAGAACCCCGTCCCGCTCGGTCTGCCGTCCTTCCACACCGATCACTGGGACCCGCTGTTCTCGGCGGTGGAGGAGACCGGCCAGCCGCTGTGTGTGCACTTCGGCACGTCGGGTCAGGCACCGATCACCGCTCCCGAAGCACCGATGGCGGTGATGATCGCACTCTTCGGCTGCAACTCGATGTACGCGACCGCCGACCTGCTGTTCTCGCCGGTCTTCCACAAGCATCCGCGCCTGAAGTTCATGCTCTCCGAGGGTGGCATCGGCTGGGTGCCCTACATGCTCGAGCGGATGGACCAGACCTGGCAGAAGCACCGCTACTACCAGAACATCAATCAGAGCGTCCGGCCGTCGGAGTTGTTCGCCAAGCATATCTACGGCTGCTTCATCGACGACCAGTTCGGTGTCGACAACCGCGCGGCCGTGGGCATCGACAACATCACCTGGGAGGGTGACTACCCGCACTCCGACTCGAACTGGCCCAACAGTCGCAAGGTGGTCCAGGAGCAGATGCGCCTGGTGCCCGACGAGGACGTCCATAAGATCGTCGAACTCAACGCGCGGGGGCTGTTCGATTTTCCGCGTACGTGATCCGGCCCGACGAGAGGGAATCCGACATGGAGGAACCGATCACGCAGATCCCGGAGGACGACTGGGCCGATCAGGATCTGCTGACCCGCGATCTGGCGGGATCTCTCCTCGACGAGGAGATCGAGGCCGAACGCGAACGCCTCGCGAGGCTCGACCGAGGTGAAGGGGGAGACGACATCGTGATGTCGCGGGAAGACATGGAGCGCAGACTCGCCGCGATGATCGCCGTGCGCGATCGCATGCGCGGCGAGGGTCGGCCGGCTCCGTTGAGAGGACTTCCGGAATGACGGATCCCACTGTTGCCGAAGAATTCACGACGGATGGTGGTTTCACGGCGGAGGACGACGGTCTGCATCCCGTCTCCGACAACTTCTACGAGACGGAGACCTTCTGGTTCTCGTTCTTCGTGCCGGAGCGCAACATCGGCGCCTGGGTGTACGTGAGCGTCCGGGCCAACGCCGGCACGACCGGTGGGGGATTGTGGTTGTGGGACCACACCGGTAGCGAACCGTGGAATGTCCCCTTCTTCGAAGGGTTCTCGCACCTCAAGCCGCCGAAGTTCGAGAACGGTGTGCTGACGAGCCCTACGGGAGCGACGATCACGGTCGTGCAGCCGGGGATGGAGTACTCGGTCCGTTACGACGATCGCGACCGCATCACCGCCGACCTGCACTTCGTCGGACTCGAACGGCCGGTGCCGCTGCGCAGCGGGTCGCCGCCGTATCCGTCGGCGTCGCACTACGACCAGACCGGTCGCGTCACCGGAACCGTCGTGCTCGACGGCGAACGCATCGACATCGACTGCTACGCGATGCGCGACCGTTCGTGGGGCGCGCGGACCGAACGCGGTTACCGCCGTGTCGGTTACACGTGGCTGGCCGATCCGCAGCTCACCCTCCTCACCTATTCGGCACCCACCGGCGACAGCGACGACATCCACTCCGGGTATGTGCGCCGGGGAGAGGACGTCGTCGCGGTGCGCGGCGGGCACCGGAAGGCCGGCCGCGATCCCGAGCGAGGATGGATCGAGTCGCTGGATCTGACCGCGGTCGACGAGAGCGGTGCCGAGATCACCGTGAGCGGTCGCGCTCGGAGCCGCCTGATCCTGCCGGGATCGACGAACATCTGCATCAACACGTTGCTCGAGTTCGACGTGGACGGCCGCATCGTCTACGGCGAGGACCAGGACGTCTGGCCGATCAAGGAGTTCCGGGCAGCGGTACGTCCCGGCTGACGATCGGTCGTCAACCCAGGTTGACGGGTTCCATGCGTCAACTTAGAGTTGACGCATGGAACCCATTCGTCCTTCCCATCCCATCCGGCTCGACGACCTCATCGACGCGATCAAGAAGGTCCACGATGATCCACTCGAACAGCTCTCCGATGCCGTCATCGCGGCCGACCACCTCGGCGAGGTCGCCGATCACCTGATCGGACACTTCGTCGACCAGGCCCGACGTTCAGGCAAGTCGTGGTCGGAGATCGGCCAGAGCATGGGCGTGTCCAAGCAGGCAGCCAGAAACGGTTCGTGTCGAAGAGCGACAACGACCTCGACCCCGAGCAGGGTTCTCGCGATTCACCCCGCGCGCACAGAACACCGTGATGGCGTCGATGAACGAAGCACGTGCCACGGGAAGCCGCGAGATCACGCCCGTCCATCTGATCCTCGGTCTGCTCGTCGACACCGAGTCGCTCGCCGCCCGCGCACTCGCGGCCCAGGACGTCGATTCGCGGCGCTGCGCTCGCCGCCGTGGCGACGCTCCCCGAACCGACGAGCGACGTCCCCGAACTCGTCCCGTACGACGCGGTGCCCGCAAGGCCCTCGAGCTGACCTTCCGCGAAGCCCTGCGACTCGGGCACAACTACATCGGCACCGAGCACATCCTCCTCGCGCTCCTCGAACTCGAGAACGGCGACGGCGTGCTCTCGGCGGCCGGCGTGAACAAGAGCGCCGTGGAGAAGAAGGTCGCGGAGGATCTCGCCGCGATCGTCGAGGCCCAGCAGGCCGAGGACGGCAAGACCGGGTCGTAGGACCGGCGGGACCTGCGCGCCCGTGGCGCGGGCACGTTCCTGCGGCCAGGTTCGCCGACGGCCCCCTCGGGGTACGTCGAAGTCATGAACACACGCCACGCATGTCTCGTCGCGGGCTTCTCCGTCGCCACGCTCGTGGCCGCCGGGTGCAGCAGCGACGACTCGTCGACCGATACCGAGACCACCGTCGAGACCCCGCCCACTTCGCTCACGACCACCACCACCGATTCCATGCCCACGCCGCTGCCCGGAATGAGTGGCGACGCCTTCGGGCTCCCGAACGAGGGAGGCGACGACGACAACGCCTTCACCTACGACGAAGCGGCCGTGCCGGTCGGGGCGACCTTCGACGTCGAATCCGAAGAGGAGAACGGCCGGACCACCGTGACCCTCAGGGTGATGGGTCTGCAACCCGATCGGGACTTCGGGGCGCACGTCCACACGCAGCGGTGCGGGCCGAACCCGCCCGATTCGGGGCCGCACTACCAGAATCAGGTCGACCCGGCGGCGAACCCCGACTCGCCGTCCACCGATCCCGCCTACGCCAATCCTCAGAACGAGATCTGGCTCGACATCACCACCGACGCGCAGGGCAACGCCGAGGCGTCCACGACCGTCGATTGGGAGTTCCGCGACGACGAGGCCAATTCGGTGGTGCTCCACGCCCAGCACACCATGACCGCACCGGGTGAGGCAGGGCAGGCCGGCGACCGGCTCGCCTGCATCGACGAGGACTTCTGACCCGGACGACGCAATGACGACCCGACGGTCCGGTGGGTGACGGCCACCCGCCGGACCGTTCTCGTGCCGTGAATCGGGCTCGGGCGAACGACTTCCGTGCCATGCTGACGCCGGAACCGGTGAAGGAGGAGCGTGGATGGAACCCGTCGTCGACACCACCGGCGGACGAGTACGCGGTACGACCGTCGGCGGCACGGCCGTCTTCAAGGGCATCCCGTACGCCGCCGCACCTTTCGATGAACTGAGATTCGCGGCGCCCGCACCTGTTCCCCGGTGGGACGGCGTGCGCCCCGCGACCGAGTTCGGTCCCACCGCCCCGAAGGCGCCGTACGCCCCGCCGATCGACCAGCTCCTGCACGAACCGTCGATCCTGCGAGGACGTCCTCGGCCTCAACGTGTGGAGTCCCGATCTCTCCGGCTCGCTGCCCGTGATGGTATGGATCCACGGTGGTGCGTTCGCGCACGGCAGCAGCGCGGTGGCGCTGTACGACGGTGCGAACTTCGCGCGCGACGGTGTCGTCTTCGTCAGCATCAACTACCGACTGGGCGCAGAGGGATTCGCGCTCCTCGACGACGCGCCGGCGAACCGCGGTCTCCTCGATCAGGTTGCCGCCCTCGAATGGGTCCGCGACAACATCGCGGCCTTCGGCGGCGACCCGGATCGAGTGACGATCGCCGGTGAATCGGCGGGGGCGATGAGTGTGGTCTCCTTGCTGGCGATGCCCGCCGCCCGCGGGCTGTTCCGTCGCGCGATC
>LATQ01000138.1 GCA_001017865.1 Rhodococcus sp. IITR03 | reverse complement strand
GCCGGGGGGCGCGGGGCATCCCCGCCTTCTTCACCCCGGCCGGCGTCGGCACGGCCGTCGAGGAGGGTGGACTTCCGCTGCGCTACGACGGTCACGGCGGCATCGCCCTCGCGTCGCAGCCGAAGGAGACCCGAGAGTTCGACGGCGAGACCTACGTGCTCGAACGCGGCATCGTCGCCGACTACGCACTCGTACACGCCTGGAAGGGCGACCGCCACGGCAACCTCGTCTACCGCGCGAGCGCCCGCAACTTCAACCCGCCGGCCGCCGCCTCGGGTCGCATCACGATCGCGCAGGTCGAGCACCTCGTCGAACCCGGCGAACTCGACCCCAACGAAATCCACACGCCCGGCATCCACGTGCAGCGTGTCGTACACGTCGGCCCCGTCGAGGTCGGCATCGAGAACCGGACGGTGCGCTCATGACACAGGCAACGAAGAAGGGGCTGACCCGCGAGGAGATGGCGGCACGCGTCGCCAAGGAACTCGAGGACGGCCAGTACGTCAACCTCGGAATCGGCATGCCACCCTCGTGCCGAACTATCTCGAGCCCGGCGTCGAGGTCATCCTGCACTCCGAGAACGGTGTGCTCGGCGTCGGCCCGTACCCGACCGAGGACGAACTCGACCCCGAGCTCATCAACGCCGGCAAGGAGACCATCACCGCGATTCCCGGTGCGTCGTACTTCGACTCGGCGCAGTCGTTCGGCATGATCCGCGGCGGCCAGATCGACGTCGCCGTCCTCGGCGCGATGCAGGTCTCCGCCAAGGGCGACATCGCCAACTGGATGGTACCCGGCGCGATGGTCAAGGGCATGGGTGGCGCGATGGACCTCGTCCACGGCGCCAAGCGCGTCATCGTGATGATGGATCACGTCACCAAGAAGGGTGATCCGAAGATCCTCGAGGAGTGCGCGCTGCCGCTCACCGGTCGTGGATGCGTGCAGCGCATCATCACCGACCTCGCGGTCATCGACGTCACCGACGAGGGATTGAAGCTCGTCGAGACGGCGCCCGGTGTGACCACCGAGGACGTCGTCGCAGCGACGGCAGCGAAGCTGATCGTCTGATCGGATATCGACCACGGGTCGTGCGCGAGGAGATCTCGCGTACGGCCCCGTTCTCGTTCCTCAGTCGTAGTCGTCGTTGTCGGCCGTGAGCTCCGGGGCGTCGGGCTCCGGTTCCTCCCCACCCACCTCCGGGATCAGTTCGTAGCGATGCCCGAACGACTCGGCGAGCGCCTGCAGGATCGCCACCACCGGCACGGACACCAGCGCCCCCACCGGGCCGAACAGTGTGGCACCGACGATCACCGAACCGAACGCCACCGCCGGGTGGATCGACACCGTGCGGGCCGTGATGCGCGGGTGGAGCACATAGTTCTCGATCTGCTGATAGACCGTGCCGAAGGCGATCACCCACACGCCGTCGAGCGGATGCTGCACCGCGGCGATGAGCGCGGGGAGCCCGATCGCCAGATAGGTACCGAGGGTCGGGATGAACTGCGAGACCACCCCGGTCCAGATCGCGAGGGGCAGCCAGTACGGAACCCCGATGATGAGGAAGAAGATTCCGGTGAAGATCGACGCGGCGGCGGCGAGGATCAATCGGGAGACGACGTAGCCGCCGGCTTTCTCCACCGAGGTCTCCCACACGTTCGCGATCAGCTGCTGCTGCCGGGCCGGGAACCAGCTCGCGATCGTCCGGCGCATCTTCGGCCCTTCGGCCGACATGTAGAAGACGAACAGCAGCAGCGTCAGGATCTGGAACAGGGCACCGACCAGAGTGCTGAGGACCCCGAGGACACCGGGCGTGAAGCGTTGCGCGAGATCGCGAAGCGTATCGGGAGTGATCTTGAGCAGCTCGTCCCCGGTTTTGAAGTTCGTGTCGAAGGTGCGGTTCGCCCAGTCGGTGATGCGCGTGAGCGCGTCCGGCAGTGTGGTGAGCAACTGAGCGATCTGTTCGAACAAGAGCGTGCCGAACACCGCGAAGAACCCGACGGTGAGCAGGATCAGGGAGAACAGCACGAGGCCGGTCCCGGCGCCGCGACGCATCCCGAACCGCTCGAGGCGGTCGACGATCGGTTCGATGGTGATGCTGAACAACCACGCCAGGAACAACAGGCCGAGGAAGCCCTTCAGGTTGTGGAAGAGCCAACCCGACATCTGATAGAAGGCGACGGCCAGCAGAACACCGACGATCGTGGGCCGGAGCCAGCGGGGAGTTCGTGGACGATCGGCGACGGTTGCGCGCTTGGTCATCACACCCTCCGCTCTGCAGAGACTCTGTGGCGAAATGTACTCGGTGAGCGCTGCCGAGGGAGCGGTACCGAGACCGAGGGGCAGACACAAAAGAACCGGCCCGGACTCGTGTGAGTCCGGGCCGGTCGGTGGTAGCGGGGACAGGATTCGAACCTGCGACCTCTGGGTTATGAGCCAGCGAGCTACCGAGCTGCTCCACCCCGCGTTGCATGTCCAACCATACACGACTTCCGAGGGTGCTCTGACCACCCCTCCTCCGGGCCATCCAATCGGAGGGGAAGTTGTGTGCGACTTTCGCGAATTCGACGCACACAACTTCCCCTCAGTTTCGACTCCCGGCAACCGCAGCCGTCGTCAGAACAACGGCCCGCCTCCGAAGATGTCCCGGTGTGAATCGGGTTGGTTGCCTTCGACGTCCACGATGCCGTAGTCGAGTGCGGTCTCGGCGGTGATGAGGGTGCGGCCGCTGCGCGCGTTCACCTCGGGGTCGGCTGCGAGTGCGACGATCACCCGTCCGATGAACTCCGGTGTCTCGGCGTTGGCCAACGAGAAGCCCTCGAAGTTGTCGATGCCTCGGGCGAGCATGGCTTCGTTCTTCACCAGTCCCGGCCACAGCGACAGGGTGGTCACCCCGGTGCCCCGGAGTTCGACGGCCATGTCGGCGGCCATCTTGTCCAGGCCGGCCTTCGACATGCCGTACAGCACCGAATGCAGGTACCGGGTGCGAACGACGAGATGTTGACGATCGTCCCGTTGGTGCGTGGCACCATCAGCTGCGCGGCCTCGACGGAGGCGACGTAGTGCGCGCGGAGACCGACGCCGATCAGGCTGTCCCAGTCGCTGATCGGGCGCTTCCAGAACGGCTCGGAGAATCCCGCGAACCCCGGCGGTGACGCCCACACGTTGTTGACGAGCAGGTCGAGGCGGGAGTCCTGCTCGTCGGCGATCCGGCCGAACAGCTGGTGAATCTGTGCGTCGTCGCGGTGGTCGCACTGCACGGCGATACCTCGTCCACCGCGTTCGGTGACCTCCGCCGCGGTGTGGTCGAGCGGTCCGTCGACACCGACGGGACCGCGCGCGGTGACGTAGACGGTCCAGCCGTCGGAGCCGAGCGCGCACGCGATGCCCTTGCCCACGCTGCGACTCGCGCCGGTGACCAGCGCAACCTTGGCTTCTGCCATCACTGCACCACTTCCACGTCGTCGGTGAGAGCCCGCTGGATCGACCACAGCACCTTCACGTGGCAGCGGGAGATCTTCCATTCGCCGTTCTCGAGCACGTAGTCGTCGTCGTAGTCGAGCGCGGTGACCCGTTCGGTGCGCGTACGCAGATCCACCTGCCGGAACCGCAGCGTCCAGGCGCCGGTCGCGGTGTCGGGCCCGGTCAGGTGAATGCTCGGATGCATGCCGTGATGCATGTCGAGCACGACGTAGCGGTCGTCGACCCGTTCGAGAGCGATCCGGGAGTAGATATCGACCAGGCGTCGGCGTCGGCGAAGCTACCCAGCGCCGGTCCGTAGTAGATGTCGGCGCCCTGCGCGACGAAGCACCTGCGCATCGCGTCCGGGTCCTTGGCATCGCACGCCCGGAAGTAGCGATGCTTGAGCATCCTGATCTCTTCGAGAGCTTCGAGCCGGGCCAACCGTTGTTCGACGGTGTCCATCAGGGTGCCTTCCGGTCGGGGACGAACGGTGTCCCGGACCCTAGCCCGCAACCATGGGACCAGAAGGGCGATACTCCACTCACCGGTCGGGCGCACGCGTCTCAGCCTTCAACTTCCATTCCGCGAGATCGACTGCGGTGGAGATCGCTTCGAGCAGCACGGCCATGCGTTCGGCCGGACCCGGCGCGGCGAGAACCGCATAGCGGTCCGCTTCCCCCATCGGCACGTACCGGGCGAGCGCGAACAGTCGCGCCCCCGGATCCTCCGGTAGTTCGGTGGTGGCGGGAGGCAGCGGGGCCCGGCCGCCCGTGAGACGGTCGAGCACCCCGTACAACCGGCCCATCGGTCCGGTGATCTCGGCGAAATCCACCGGTCCCGAATCGGTGTCGGGCCAGGGCTCCACCTCCGCGAGGGGATAGGGGTCGTCGGGCAGCCATCGGGCGACGCGAATGCGTTCCTCTGCAATGCATTCGAGTTCGCGACGACCCGCACCGACCTCGGTGTCGACCATGATCCGCGCGATGGTGCCGACGTCGTGTCGCTGCTCGCCTCCGCCCACTTCGTGTCCTCGGGCGATGAGGACGACCCCGAAGAGAGGGCCGTCCGGTGATGCCGTGCAGTCCTGGACGAGCTGCTGATATCTCGGCTCGAAGATGCGCAACGGAAGGTCGGATCCGGGAAGCAGCGCGGTGCCGAGCGGGAACATGGGCAGTATCGGCATCAGGCATCCTCAGGCGCGGGGTCGGGGGAGCGGGGATCGGTTCGTCGCGAGCGATCTCGGTGAGCAGATGATCGGCCCAACTCGCGAGACCGTCGATGTCGAGCCGGTAGGGCGGTTCGTCCTCGTAGTGCCGCACCCGCGCCTGTCCTTGCTTCAGCAGCGACGCTGCGCCGGTGGGGTTGCCCCGGAGCAGGTGGGTCAGCCCCACGGCGAGCTGGGCGAGGCCCTGCCAGAGGGGACGTTCCTCGGGTGGTGCCTTCTTCCACATCGCCTCGAAGACCTCGTGGGCGTGGAACGGAAAACCGTGGTCGAGGAGGCGCTGACCTTCGGCGATGGTCTCCTCGACATCCAGATCGATGTCTTCGGGAACACGTTCGACGCCTTCTTCGCCCGGCGGCAACGGACGCCCCAGGGCGTCGCGCGGACGCGCGTTCTGCGGTCTGCCGTCGGGTGTGCGGTCCCGGTCCGTCATGTCGTCAGCCTAGACGAACGGCCGGTTCGGGAAGGGATCACTGCCGTCGCAGGACGCTGCTCCGACCCTCGTGCGACGGCTTGCGCAGCCGGGACAGCTGCGCCGACAGTTCCCGGACGAATGCGTCGACGGTGCCCGGCGCGACGCGGAGGTCGGGGCCGGGGAGGAAGAGGTACCGGCCGTCGCCCACGACGTCGAACCAGCCGATGTCGGCGACGGGCGCGTACCCCGGATTCGAGTACCGCAGGATGCGGATGCTGCCGGTGGCCGAGCGTTCGCGACGTAGCAACCGGCGCAACGACTCTGCGTGCGTGCCACCCGCCGGACGACGGACAGCGCCGAATCCGGCCGGCTCGAGCACATCCCGGCTCGGCGCGGTGCGTGCCGGTTCGCGGCCCGCTGCCACGACCGGCCGGGTGTCGACGATCGCACCCGCGAGATCGGTGGTCGTGGTGATGCGGATGTCGCCCGCGGCGGGAGCCTGATGGGCAAGGACGGCCTGCTCGTCGGTCGCGGCCGTGCGGACGAAGACTTCGCAGGTCGGGTCGGTGGAGCGGCCGTAGACCTCCACCGCGACCTCCCCGGTCAGCAGGATCCGCATCGCGTCGTCGAGGGCAGGGTCGGGAGTCTCGCGCAGCCACGCGCGAGCGGCCTGCAGGTTCGCGGCGTGCTCGTCCTCCCACATCGCCGAGGTGCGATAGCGCAGAGGGAAGGGGAACTCGTCGCCACCCGCAGCGGTCCACGACGCCAGGAATCGATCGGGTGTCAGATACCGGTCCACAGCGCTCAGGCCCCCAGAACCGGCGGAGCGGTGTCGGGCAACGACCCGATCAGTTCGTTCCCGTTCTCCCCGGTGACGAGATAACCGGCCGCGCGTTTGTCCTGCTCGTCGCCGCGGAGGAGGCGGGTGCCATGCCGGGCATCATGCCGAACGGGCGCACACCGGCACCGCGAGTCGCGGCGGCCACC
>LATQ01000377.1 GCA_001017865.1 Rhodococcus sp. IITR03 | reverse complement strand
CGTGCGCCGCGCGCGACGAGCCGTTCGGCCTCGGCTTCCAGAGCGGCCATGCGCTCGGCGCCGTCGAGTCCGGGGGCGGCACGCACGTCCAGGTGCACCCGGTTCTTGGCCTGCTTGCCTCGGGCACCTTCTGGAAGACAACCGGGGCCCTGCCTCGTCCGGGTCGACGATGCCGGAGGCGTCGTTGCGTCGTTCGAGTGGCACCCCCATCGCGTCGAGTGCGTCGTCCCACGAGACGAAATTGCCGGGCGGCTTCTGGAGTTCGTAGCCGAGGGCGTCGGCCCAGAAATCCGCGAGAGCCGCGGGATCGGCGCAGTCGAACGTGATCTGGATGTCGCGTGCCATGTCAGCTCGTCTCCTGTCGGGTTCGGGCACGGGTGTGCAGGTAGAGGTCCCGCAGGAGGCAGACCTCGGACAGATGGTGGATGAGTTCGCGGTTGATGTGCAGGACCAGCGCGCCCATCGGATACTGCGCGTACGGTCCTTCCGCTTCACCGCACGGCCGGGCGAGTCCGTCTTCCCCGAGGGACTCGACGCCCGCGATCCACGTGGCGAGTTCGGCATCGAGCTGGGCGAGGGCCTCGTCCGCGGTCGCTGCGTACTCGAACGACATGTAGTCGGTGGGGGTGCGTCCGAAATGGCTCGCGTTGCGCATCGCCAGCACGCCGACGATCACATGACCGAGCCGCCACGAGATGGTCGTGAAGGGCGGCGGATCGGGTTCGGGGAACGCGAAATCGATGGTCATCGACCCGGCGCTCCCTGCACGGGAGCGGTGCCCGTCCCGCGCGGCCGAACACTCCAGCAGTCGGGTGCGGGTTCGAAGAAGTATTCGTCGTCGGTGAGGCCGTCCAGGCGGCGGCGTACCGGATGGTCGAGTTGCTGTCGCAGTAGGTGATTCCAGTCGAGTTCTGTCATGGCACCAGGCTGACGCATATTCCGGACAGATTCGGTCCGTGATCCATGCGAGGATCGTCGTGTGACCGTCGAGTCGACCACCGAACGGGTCCTGCGGGTGCTGGCGCTGTTGCAGAGCCGCCCGTCGTGGACCGCTCACGAACTGGCTGCGGAACTCGGCGTGACCGATCGCTCGGTGCGCCGCGACGTCGATCGTCTGCGTGCTCTCGGCTATCCCGTCCGCGCGACCCCCGGTGTCGGCGGTGGTTATCAGCTCGGTGCCGGCACGAGACTGCCGCCGCTGCTCCTGCACGACGACGAAGCGATCGCGACGGCGGTGTCGCTGCGACTGGCGTCGGGCAGCACCATCGCCGGTGCCGCCGAGGCGGCCCTGCGTGCACTGGCCAAGCTCGACCAGGTGATGCCGCCCCGTCTGCGCGAGGAGGTGCGGGCGATCTACGGTGCCACCGAGACCGTCGTCGGCGCGGGCACCGAGATCGATGCCGATACGCTGCTGGCGTTGGCCCGCGCGTGCCGCGACGCGACCCGTGTGCGCTTCCGGTACACCACCCGGCAGGAGGCGGACGACGAGCGCACGGTCGAACCGGTGCGGATGGTCGCTGCCGGACAGCGCTGGTACCTCATGGCATGGGACGTCGATCGCGACGACTGGCGCACCTTCCGGCTCGACCGGATGCGCGACGTGACGCCCATGACGTGGAGGTTCCGGCCGCGGCAGCATCCCGATCCGGTGTCGTACGTCCAGCGGTCCGTGGCGGAGTCGCCCTACCGGTACATCGCGCGGATCCGCCTGCGGGCGGACGCCGACCAGGTGCGCGACATGGTGCCACCGCAGGTCGGGCGGGTCGAGGACGACGAGGACGGGTGGTGCGTACTCGTCGTCGGCGCGGACGACCCGGACTGGATCGTGATGCACGTCGCGCGAATGGGTTTCGAGGCGGTCGTCCTCGAGCCTCCCGAACTTCGGGAGGCCGCGGATCGGCTCGCGGCGCGCCTCGTCGCGATCGTCTCCCGCTCCGATCGGTGACGGGTCCTCGCGCACGGACCTACGGCATGGTTGTGTGGCGTGGTGACAGCGAAGTGGCTTCGACTCGGATCGGACGTTCTCGGGTGGACGGCAACCGCGACAGGCGCGGTCGGTCTCGCGCTCCACTTCGGTACGTGGTCGGCTCAGCCCTGGTGCTCGCAGCGTCCGGCGCGTCGTATCTGATGGCCGGTGCGGTGATCGGGCTGATCGTCTTCGCCGTCCGTCGACGCCCACTCGGGGCCCTCCTGGCGCTTGCGGTTGCTGCGGCAGCGGTCTGGACCCAGGCGCCTCTCCACGTCGCGACGTCCGCGGCCGGTGACGGTCCCGACCTCACGGTGATGCACGCGAATATCCTGTTCGACGGGGGTGCCGATCCCGAGGTCGTGGTGTCCCGGGTCCGGGACCGCGAGGTCGACCTGCTCACGGTGAACGAACTCACCTCTGCGGGGGTCGACGGACTCACCCGCGCCGGTCTCGACGCGCTGTTGCCCCATCGGTATCTCGTCCCCGGAGAGTTGGCGTCGGGAACGGGGATCTGGAGCCGATTTCCGCTGTCGGACACCGTCGAACACGACGGATTCGTCTTCCGCCAACTCTCGGCGGTCGCGGACATACCGGGAGCTGGACCGGTCGCGGTCCACGCGTTCCATCCGGTCCCACCGGTGTTCGACGCGCAGGACTGGGCTGCCGAACTGTCACGGTTGCAGGACATCCTCGATCGATCTCCGGCCGACGTCCCCGCAGTCGTGGGCGGCGATTTCAACGCGACCTACGACCATGCGCAGTTCCGCGCGTTGCTCTCGGGGCGTTTCGCCGATGCCGCGGAGCAGGCGGGAGCGGGGACGGTGCGTACCTACCCCACCGACAAACCCGGCCCACCGCTGGTCGCGATCGATCACATCCTCGTCGGGAACGGGACGGCCGTCGCGTTCGAGTCCGACGACCTTCCCGGGGCGGATCATCGTTCGGTGGTCGCCCGGATCCGGTTGGACTCCGGCGAGTGACGCCTCGGGATCAGGCCTCGACGCCCATCGACTCGGCGAGGATCGGCCATGCCTTGCGCAGGTCGTCCTCCCAGTAACCCCACGAATGCGTTCCGTCGGCATCGAGTTCGGCCGTGACCGGGATGTCGAGCGCTTCGAGGCGGTCCACCAGCTGGTGCGTGCAAGCATTCGTGGCGGCCTCGATCGCTCCGCCTGCGACGATCTGCGTGGCGAACGATTCGCCGGCCGCCCGTTCCTGGCCGGGGACGTCGTACGGGCCGGGCAGGCCGTTGCGGCTCGACAGGTACAAGGCCTTGCCGCGCAAGCCTTCCGCGTTGAGGTAGACGTCGTGCTCGGCCCAGCGCGGACCGTCGGCCGGACCCCACATGTTCTCGACGTCGCCCTTGCCGCGGCGCTCGACGACGAGCCTCACGTACAGCTGACCGACCGGGTCGCTGGTGCGCACGCATCCGCTGAGAGAGGCGACGCCGGAGTACAGGTCGCCGCTCTGGATCGCGAGGTCCAGCGCGGAGCCGGCGCTCATGGACATCCCGATGATCGACTGCTTGCCGTCGGTGTCGAGCAGTTCGTCGACGACGGGCGGCAGTTCCTCGAGGAGGAAGGTCTGCCACTGGTTGCGACCGAGAACCGGATCGTCGAGATCCCAGTCGGTGAAGTAGCTGAAGTTGCCGGTGGCGGGGATGACGACGTTGACGTTCTTGTCCGAGAAGAACTCGGCGATGTCGCTGCTCTCCATCCATCCGGTGCCGTCGATCACGCCGACACCCGCGCCGCCGAGGGCGTAGACGACCGGCCGGGGTTCGCTCGGATCGGCCGGACGCAGGACGTCGAGAGGGACGACGGTGTC
Organism: Rhodococcus sp. IITR03; assembly: GCA_001017865.1. The sequence continues at coordinate 2,379 of LATQ01000377.1, read as the reverse complement.
CATGGCCGGGGAGTAGACGCGGACCGTCCAGTGCTGGTCGGTCACCTCGTCGACGCCGTCGACGTAGGCGGAAGCGGGCTCGGCGTCGGGTTGCTCGGGATCGGCGTGCGCGGTGGCGGTGCCGAACGCGAGCGCCGAGAGGCCTGCGAGACCGATCGCAAGGCTGCGGAAGCCACGACGGGACACGACGGATCGACGCACGGATGAACTCCTCGACTCGAATTGATGCTGATGAGTCGTTCCCCCACACTCGACCCGCTGAGCTGGACAGTACCTTCCTCCGGTTGCGAAAAACGCCCCGGGGTGTTGTGATTCCGGACTCGCGATGGCGCCGGGACGAGTTCGGCCACCGCACTCGGGATCTCGTGCGGCGGCCGAACTTTCGGACGATTACGTGGTACTCAGAGTGACAGGATCGACGCAGCGGCGGTGCCGGGTGCGCCGTAGACCTGGGCGAGGCCCACCTTCGGTTCGCCCGGAACCTGCCGCTCGCCGGCCTGACCGCGCAGCTGCAGCACCAGTTCGTGGACCTGGCGGATACCGGAGGCGCCGATGGGTTCACCGTTGGCGATGAGACCACCGTCGGTGTTCACCGGAAGGGACCCGCCGATCTCCGTGGCTCCCTCGGCGATCAGCTTCTCCTGGTCGCCGTCGGCGCACAGGCCGGTCTCGGCCATGTGGATCACTTCCGCGCCGGCGTCGGTGTCCTGGAGCTGGGCGACATCGACGTCCTCGGGGCCGATGCCGGCGGCCTCGTAGGCGCTTGGCGGCGTAGACGGTGGGGGAGACGTCCTCCTCGACCGACGCCCACGTCGCATGGACCTCGTACGCGCCGTAGGTGCGCGTACGAATCGCAGTGGAGCGCAGGTAGACCGGCTTGTTCGTGGTGTACTTCGACACCAGGTCGCCGCGGCACATGATCACCGCTGCGGCACCCTCGTCCGGCGCGCAGAACATCTTCGCCGTGAGCGGGTAGTTGAGCATGGGCGACGACAGGATCTCGTCGATGCTGAACTCCGTGCGGCGGAACGCCTTCGGATTGAGGCCGCCGTTGCGGTAGTTCTTCGCCGCGACCCGTGCGAGCGTCTCGTGCGAGATGTTGTGATCGATGGCGTAGCGGTTCGCCTTCATACCGAAGAACTTGGTGGTGACGAACTGTCCGTTCTCGGCGTACCAGGCGGGCAGACCGAGCATGGCGGGATCGGCGGTGAAGGCGCCGCGGGGGTGCTTGTCGGTGCCGACCGCGATGCCGATGTCGTACTTGCCGGAACGGATCCCGTCGGCGGTCTGTTCGATCGCGCTGGCGGACGTCGCGCACGCGTTGAATACGTTGGTGAAGGGGATGCCGGTCAGGCCGACGAGGCGGGTGACGGCGTCGGTGTTGTCGACCTCGTAGCTGCCGCCGATGCCGAACTGGATGTCCTTCCAGGCGACACCTGAGTCCTCGAGTGCGAGCTGGATTGCGTCTGCGGCCATTTCGATGGCCGATTTGGCGCCGAATCTACCGAACGGGTGAAGGCCCACCCCGATGATGGCAACGTCGTTCATGATGTCGGGAACTCCTCGATGGGATGTGTGCGGATCAGATCGGCGCGAAGGCCCACGTGACGATGTCGGTGCCTCTTCGTCGGTGTAGAAGGGGACGAAGGTGAGCTCGAGCTCCATGCCCGGGTGCAGTTTCTCGGGGTCGGTCTCGGTGAGGCGGGCCTCGACGCGGACCACGTCATCGAGTTGGACGAGGCCGAACGCGAACGGTGTGAAGGTCGCCGCCGTCTCGTTGCCCGCGTAGGGCTGCTTCGGCACGAATCCCTGCGTGGTCCATGCCACGAGCGTGCCGCGACGCGGCAGCAACAGTTCCGAGATGCTCGCCCCGCTGCACCGGGGGCAGCGCGGCTGGGTGGGCCACGTGGTCGCGGAGCAGTCGTCGCAGCGACTCCCGATGAGCTGCGGGTTCTCTGCCGGCCACGTGGATACGTCGGGCGCGAGCGCCTTCGTCGTCATGGTTCGTCCTCCGTTGTCCGATGCCGATACGGCGGCCCTCGCCGCGGTCGAACATGAGGATCACGTTAGACGGAAATATCATTCTCTACAATGAGAGGATGGACTTCCCGCGAGACGATTCTCGCGGGAAGTGAAAGGAGCGGCTCAGAAACGGCGCCTCCGGCGGGGTGGAGGTTTGCGTCGACCCGGCCTCGAGTGGCGTCGGTGCTCCTCCGGGTTCTGGGCACCCGTGCGGTATTCGTCGAGCACCTTCCGCATCGCAGCGATCGCACGCTCCCGGGTGCGCGGGTCGTCGATCTCGAGCAGTTGGTCGCGCAGACCGGTGGCGAACTCGGCGTACTCGTTCTGCCAGTCGCGGCGGACGAGCACCGGCGCCGG
>LATQ01000398.1 GCA_001017865.1 Rhodococcus sp. IITR03 | reverse complement strand
CCGACACCCGTTGCCGCTCCCGCTCCTGCTGCGCGCCCCGCCGCAGCCGGACGTCTGCGGCGTCGCAGCCGTCGCGCACCCGGGGCCTTCGACCGTTCGTGGTGTTCCGCGAGAGCGGGGAGGCGACTCTGCGGGAGCAGCTGTCGACCCTCGGGTCGAACAACTCAAGGACATCATCGCCGAGCACGCCATGGACTACGACAAACTCGCGATGCGCTGGCGTACCCCCTCCAAGCTGCAGGACCGCATCGTCGAACGGGTCAAGGCGCTCACCACGAAGGGTGATGCTTTCCGGTGATCGGTCACAGACGGTTCTTCTTCTGCTTTTAGCAACGTATGGTCGCACCATGCCTCCGGTCTCGACGAGACTGCGCAGGCGTGGGCACATCGTGCGTCGATCCCGAGTCGCCGCTCGATGTGTGCACCGAGAAGAGGAGTCGATATGGGGGACATCGTTCGACAGGGAGTCGTGGCCTTCGTGGCCGAGGTTCTGGCGCGCGGCGGCCGGGCCGAACCGATTCCCGGACAGCGGGACGTGCGCGTACACGGCGCGGACGGATCCGAACGTGTGGTGCGGGTGTGCTCGACGGCGAGCGGTCCGTGGCTCGCGCGCCGCCGCGACGGGGTTGCCACTGTCGACGGTGCGGGCGTGTCTCACTGGGTCTTCGTCGATCTCGCACCCGCGGCACCGGAGTTCTACGTGGTGGACGCGGACGACATCGAAGGGGGAATCGAGGAGGAGGTCGCCCTCTGGCTCGCCGACCGACCCGGCCGCACCCCGACCGGCAGCCATCCCATCCAGCGCAGCAACGTCGTTCACGGTCACGATCATTGGGATCTGCTCGGTCTCGACACCGTCAAGGATCCCGACCACGACGCGGCACCGGTGCCGGCAGCGCGGGTCCGCGCCGAACGTCCGGGCCGTACGTACGGTCGCGGAACCCGAGGTCGTCGACGAGCGGCGCGCAGTGGTGGCGGACATCGGCGGGTATCGCGTGCAGGGCGCCTCGATCCGGCCTCGGGGACGCTCGAGATCACCCGGGGACCGATGGAGGGGCGCCGATTCCCGGACGCCGCGACAGCCGCACGGGCGCTCGTCACCTTCTTCGACGACCACGAGACCGTCCCCGACGGCGACACCTTCTGGCGGAGCGAGATCCTCAGGTGAGAACGCACTCCCGATAGCGACTTCGACGAGCGCTGAGACAGCAGAGCGCGAGACGGTCGTAGGAGCGCGAAAAATCCCGCGCCGACGACCGTTTCGCGCTCCACAGCGTCAGGCCACGACGTACTTCTCGTTCTCGCGGACCACAGCACGCCATCGCCCGCTGTGGGTCCTTCCTTCTCGAGTGCGCGCTTGAGGATCTTGTTGGTGGCGGTGGTGGCAGATCCGCAGCGATCCGTACGTATCTCGGCCACGCCTTGGGGGAGAGGTCCGCCTGCTCCGAGAGGAACTTCTCGAATTCCTCGGGGACGAGCGACGTCTCGTCGCGCAGTACGATCGCGGTCATGACCTGATCGCCACGTGTTCGTCGGGCACACCGTAGACGGCGACGCGACTCAGCTGCGGCAGCCGTTGGAGGATCCGCTCGATGGGGGCGGCGGCGAGGTTCTCACCGTCCACGCGCATCCAGTCGGCCGTGCGGCCGGCGAGGTAGATCCAGCCGTCCGCGTCCTTGTAGCGAGATCGCCCGACCAGAACATGCCACCCCGCAGACACTCGTCGGTGGCTGCCTTGTCGTTGTAGTAACCGGTGAAGAATCCGGCGCCTGCGTGTTCACGAGTTGACCGACGGCCTTGTCTGCATTGACCAGGGCGCCGTTGTCGTCGAACTCCGCGTGGGCACACGGGGTGAGGGTCTCCGGATCGTAGACGTCCACACCCGGCAGTCCTCGGCCGATCGATCCGGGTGGGGTGCCTTCGTCACGGGTGATGATCACCGCAGCTCGGTCGACCCGAAACCGTCCCAGACGGTGCAGTCGAAGCGCCGGCCGAACTCCTCGATGTCGCGGTCGGTGGCCTCGTTGCCGAACGCCACCCGGAGCGGGTTGTCGGCGTCGTCGGGTCGTTCGACGGTCGCGAGGATGTAGGCGAGGGGTTTGCCGACGTAGTTCATGTAGGTCGCGCCGTAGCGGCGCACGTCGTCGAGGAAGTGCGAGGGGGAGAACGACGCCGGTGCCATCGCCGCGCCGCTGCACAGCGACACGCACCACCCGGCGAGAATCGCGTTGGAGTGGAACAACGGCATCGACAGGTAGACGACGTCGTCGCTCGTGATCGAGAACCGCGGGACGAGCGTGCTGCCCGAGAACAACACCATCATGTGGGCGAGCATCACCGGCTTCGGATCCCCGCTCGTCCCCGAGGTGAAGATCAGCATGAACGGATCGGTCGGGCCGACTTCCCGGTACGGCTCGAGCGGACCGGCTCCGTCGACGAGTGCCCGCCACTCCGGGCTCGCGACGTCGAAGACGATGACGTCGCCGAGATCCAGACCGTCGAGCAGTGGGGCGTGCTCGGCGTCGGTCAGCAGGATCCGGCAGTCCGCCCGCAGGATGTCGCGTGCCAGGCCCTCTCCGCGTCGGGTGTTGTTGATGCCGACGAGCGGGAACCCCGCGAGCCCGGCCCCGGCGATCGCGTGGAGGAAGGCGGGGGTGTTGCCGAGCAGTGCTCCGACGTGCACCGGCCGGTCGTGGTCCATCAGCGACAGCAGTGCCGCCGCCTGCGCGGACGCCTCCTGCAGGTGCTCACGCCAGGTCCACCTGCCGGTGTCGTGGACGATGGCCGCGGTGTCGTTCTCGATCAGGTCGCGGAGTGCCTGCTGGACGGTCTCTGCCATGGCTACCTCGGATGTGCGAAGGGAGGGGATCCGGGAAGGCGGATCCCTCGGGGTTACTGCGCAGCGAGATGTCGGGTCAGGAAGTGGATCTGATGCTCGACGGCCCGATCGAACCAGTCCTTGCCGGGCCAGACGTCGAAGTGGTCGCACGGATAGTGACGTACCTCGGCACGAGCGCGGAAGGCTGCACGCGCCGCGGCGTGCGGGGGAGCGCTGCGATCGAAGTCCGCGATCTGCACGAGGACGGGACATGCGACGGACGACGCGTGTCGCGCGGCCGGTAGGTGCCGAGCGACAACACGACGTCGGCGTCGATCTCGTTGCGCCAGGTCGGGCCGGCCAGGGAGAGATAGTCCTCGTGGTAGCCGTCCAGTGACAGGGCGGCGACCGTGCCGGGTGGTCCCACGATCGGGATGGTGGTCGACGAGCGCCGCGCAATCGATCCCACCCGGCTGCGGAGACCTGTCGCCGTCGAGCGGGCGAGCGCAGAGGCGCGTGATGCCGTGCGGCGAGAACCCCCCGCGGCCGGTCCGTCGACGAGAGGTGTCATGGACACGACGGCCGCGACGTCCCGGTCCTGGGCCGCGACGGACAGGACGTGGCCGCCCGACAACGACACGCCCCACAACACGGTGCGACGGGGATCGGCCCCGTCCAGTCGACGCGAAGTGGCGACGGCGCGCGGTAGTCGGCGATCTGGCCCGCGACGTCGACGCGCTGTCGGTCGGTGCCTCCGGACTCACCGAATCCTCGGTAGTCGAACGCGAGCACGTGCATGCCCGCAGCGGCAAGCCGCGCGGCGAACGGGGCGAGCCCGGAGTCCTTCGTCCCGCCCAGCCCGTGGGCCATGACCACGACCGGCGCCCCGTCGGCGCTGTCGAGCACGTCGGATCCGGGAGTGAAGTGCCAGGCGTGGACCCTCTCGCCCCCGGAGGGGAAGGTCAGTGAACGCGGGTGCACGAGGCGTCCTCCTTCGATACCCGCCCGGCGCGGGCGATTCCGGCGGGCAGTTCGCGCGTCCGGATGTCGAACTCGTAGGCGAAATAGTCGAGTTGCTGCGTGTGCCGAGGGCGGTCGAGCATGTGCCCGGTGAACTTGCGCTGATCCTCGACGATGACGCGACGCATCTCGTCCTCGGACGGAAGGGCGTAGCGGCCGATCGCATAGGCCGCGATCAGTCGCGCCTGGCATTCGACGAACGGGAACAGAGTGGGCGTGGCCTGAGCGAAACCGGCGAAGGCGAGGTCGGGGATGCCCGGCGCGAAGATCCGCTTGTACAGCGCGATGTGGTTGTCGGGTGCGCTGAGGAACTCCGGATCGAAGAACGGGAAGGTGATGTTGTACCCGGTCGCGTAGATGACGACGTCGAACTCCGCCGACGTTCCGTCCACGAAACGGACCGTGTGGTCGTCGAACCGTTCGATGTCGGGTTTCGCGACGATGTCGCCTGAGCCGAGACGGAGTGGCAGTTCGACCGACTGCGTGGGGTGCGCCTCGAAGAACTTGTGATTCGGGGTGGGCAGCCCGTACCGCTCGGGACGTCCCGACAGCAGCGGCTGGCCCCACTGCGCGACCTTCCGTTGCCACGACATCGGGATGTACGGAACGGTGCGGTAGAACTTGTCGGCCGGCCGGCCGGCGATGTACTTCGGGACGATCCACGCACTCGACCGCGTCGACAGCGTCACCTCGGTCTGCAGCGCCTTCGACGACAACTCCACGGCGATGTCGGCCGCGCTGTTGCCGAGCCCCACAACGAGAATGCGCTTGCCCGCGAAATCCATCGGGGTGCGCGGGTCGATGTAGTGGTGGGAGTGGAGCGACTCGCCGGCGAAGTGCCCGGGGAACTCCGGCACTCGGGGATCCCAGTGGTGACCGTTGGCGACGACGAGGAATTCGAACGCGCGTGTGCTGCCGTCCTCGAGGTCGAGTTCCCATCCGCCTTCGGGCCGCCGTCGTGCGTGCCGGACGCCGTTACGGAACTCGATGTTCCCCCGCAGTCCGAAGGCGTCGGTGTAGCCGTCGAGGTACTCCTTGATCTGCGTGTGGTGCGGGAAGTCGGGATAGGACTCCGGCATCGGGTAGTCCTTGAACGACAGCTGGTGCTTCGACGTGTCGATATGCAGCGAGCGGTACGCGCTGCTGTGGCCGTTGGGATTGCCGAAGGCCCAGTTGCCGCCCACACGGTCGGAGCTCTCGAAGCAGGTGTAGGGCACCCCGTAGTCGCACAGCATCTTTCCCGCGGTCAACCCGCTGATACCGGCGCCGATGACCGCGGTGGTAGGTGCCGACATGGTGTCCCTTCGACGCGGTGGTGCAGGTGATCGGAGCGACGACCTACAGTGACGACGGTCACAATGTAGAACACGTTCTCCTCCGTGTACACGGGACGTTCCGCTCGCCCCGTCGTCGCGTCGTAATTCGGTCCGCGAACCCGGTGCGTAGGTGTGATGGAACGCATACTCTGGGTGCACCTGCAGCATCGCGGGTGGTGATCGTCGCGCGCGTCGATCCCGTCCGCGCCGCACCGTTGCCGCCGCACGGCGGCTCGAGGAGGCCCGATGAACGCGGTTGTCGCTCCCGTCAAGCCCACGCGGCCCTATCCGCCGCGAGCGAAGTCCAAGGGGGCGGTCCTCCATGACCTGATCACCACCACGGACCCGAAGACGCTCGGCTGATGTACATCTTCACCTCGTTCGCGTTCTTCCTGTTCGGTGGCCTGCTCGCCCTGTTGATGCGCGCGGAGCTCGCGGTGCCAGGCTTGCAGTTCCTGTCGAACGAGCAGTACAACCAGCTGTTCACCAACCACGGCGGCATCATGCTGCTGATGTACGCGACGCCGGTCGTGTTCGGATTCGCCAACTACATCCTGCCGCTGCAGATCGGTGCTCCCGACGTCGCTTTCCCGCGACTGAACGCCTTCAGTTACTGGCTGTTCCTGTTCGGAGCACTGACCGTGGCCTTCGCGTTCATCACTCCCGGCGGCGCCGCCGACTTCGGCTGGACGTCTACATGCCGCTGGCCGACGAGATCCATTCACCCGGCATCGGCGGCAACCTGTGGTTCCTCGGCCTGATCGTCATGGGTCTGGGTACCATCCTCGGCGGCGTCAACATGATCACCACCGTGGTGTGCATGCGCGCACCGGGCATGACCATGTTCCGGATGCCCATCTTCACGTGGAACATCTTCATCACGATGATCCTCGTGCTCCTCGTCTTCCCTCTGCTTGCCGCCGCCTTCATGGGCGCCTTCGTGGACCGTGTGATCGGCGGCAACATCTACGACCCCGCCACCGGTGGGGTGATCCTTTTCCAGCACCTGTTCTGGTTCTTCGGTCACCCCGAGGTGTACGTCATCGCGCTGCCGT
>LATQ01000218.1 GCA_001017865.1 Rhodococcus sp. IITR03 | reverse complement strand
TCTGCCACGGCCGGCAACGGCCACAGGCGCGAGCGCAGGGCCTCGGCCAGCACGCGGCGCCGCCGACGTAGCACCTCGAGCGGATTCGTGTGCCCGGTGCTCTCGCCGGTCATGGGAGCCTCCGGGGCGTCATCGACGGTCTCCATCATGCGTATCGGGTCGCCGGTCGTCGTCTGCGGGGCGGGCCACGTCCTGGAGGGCCGAGCCGTCACCGCGCTGCTCGCAGGCGATCACACTGAAGCTGCCGTCCGTTTCGAGTACCACCGCCGCGACCTGAGCCAGGTCTCCGAACCCGGAGGCACGCACCGCTTGGCGCACCTCCCCGGGACTGACCCGCTGCTGCGCCAGCGCCCGGTCGAGCAGCACTCCATCCTCGACGAGGAGGGTGGGATCGGCGGTGAGCACCGTGCGCACGCGGGGTCGGCGGGAGGAGACGAACGCGGCCAGATACTGCAGCGCCGCCAACAGCACCAGTGCCACCGCGCCCTCGGACCACGACACATCGGAGCTGAGCAGGATCGTCGCCAGCGTCGAACCGAGCGCGACGGTCACGACCAGATCGAAGGCGTTGAGTTTGGCCAGGGTTCGTTTTCCCGAGATTCGCAGTACGACCACCAGCCAGAGATAGGCGGCCGCACCGACGAGCACCACCCGCATCAGATCGGACCAGCTTCCGAACCACATTCATCGGGCATACCCGCACCGGCAGACGGGTACTCGCCCGGCCATGGCCACCGATCGCACCCGAACAGATCCGTCGCTGCAACTGTCCGTCGGCCGGGAGCAGGTCGTGATCGACAACCGATACGAGACGGCTCGATCGTCAACGACGTCCTGATCGCGGTGTTCTTCACCATCGGCAGCGTGTTGTTCTTCTTCGACTCCACCCAGACCGCCGGCACCTGGCTGTTCCTGCTCGGTTCGCTCGATTTTCTCGCCCGGCCCGTGATCCGCCTGAGCCGGCGCACGCATCTGCGGCGGCTGGGACACCGCTCCGCTCCCACCGACCGCGACTACGACTACTGATTCTCCGAATCTCGGCCCGCACTCCCCCGAGTCACCATCGTTCGGATGGGTGACGATTGCGATGCGTCGATCCGGGAATGCGATCGTCATGCACATCGATGTCGTTCTCGCCGTGGTCGGCGGACTCGGGGTAATCGTGGCAGCGATTTCCTCGGCGATGCGCCGCCTGCCGTTGTCCGAACCCTTACTCGGTCTGGTCGCCGGGGTACTGCTCGGCCCCCAGCTGCTCGACGCCGTGCCGATCGCGCCGGTGACGGTCGAGCACGGCCTGTTCCACGAGCTCGCCAGGGTTCTCTTGGCCGTGTCCGTGATGGCGGTTGCGTTGCGTTATCCCATCGCCGCGCTGCGTCGCCACCGCCGCGCCCTGGCGGTGTTGCTGCTGGTCGTCATGCCCGCGATGGCGGCGATCTCGGCCGGACTCGGCTGGGCGGTGGCCGGTTTACCGTTGGCCGCGGCGCTGTTGTTCGGGGCCGCGATCTGCCCGACCGATCCGGTGCTGGCCTCGAGTGTGGTCACTGGCGATCTTGCCGAACGGGACCTTCCCGCCCGGGACCGACAGCTGCTCTCGCTCGAATCCGGCGCGAACGACGGCCTGGCGCTGCCACTGGTGGTCGCCGCGATCGCGTTCTCCGGCCCACTCAGCGCCGGTGCGGCGGTCAGCGAATCACTGTGGCAGGTCCTCGGCGCCCTGGTCGCCGCGCACTCCTCGGCGCCGTCGGCGGTGCAGCACTGCGACTGGGTGACAAGCACGGCGCCACCGCACACGGCCCGGCCTGTTATTCACCGTTGTGCTTGCCTGGGCATCCTCGGCGTGGCCGGTCTGCTGCACGTCGACGGGGTGCTCGCCGTATTCGTCGGCGGCCTGGCCTTCAACGCCGTCGGCACCGGCGCCGAACGGACTTCCGAAGTCGAGATCGACGAGGCCGTCAACAGGTTCGCAGTCCTGCCGTTGTTCTTCCTGCTCGGCGCCGCCCTGCCGTGGCAACAGTGGGCCGAGTTGGGCTGGAAGGCACCCGCCTGGTGGTCGCTGTCCTGCTTCTGCGGCGGATCCCGGTCGTACTGTTGTTGCGACGGCCACTGCATCTACCGCTGCCCGACGCGGTGTATCTCGGCTGGTTCGGGCCGGTGGGGGTATCCGCATTGTTCTATCTGACGATGGAAGCCGAACGTCTCGGCGTCGACGACGCCGTGCTCGGCGCCGGTACGCTCGTGCTGACCGCGAGCACAGTGGCGTTCGGTCTCACCGCCGCAGCCGGGCGCAAACTCTACATCCGGGCCGTAACAGGAAGAGTCGATCGGGTGCGGCCGACGCGCGCTAGGGACCGGAGGTAGACGGCAATGACGTGGTTACTCAGCGCGCTCGGCGCAGCGCTCATCGCAGGGGCGTTGCGGGACATCTATGCCACGTTGTGGCATCCACACGGGCTGGGCACGCTGAGCCGCTGGGTGTTCCGAATCATCTGGTCGATCGCCGGGAGGATCCGCCGCCACGGCCGGGCGCTCGGCTCCGCCGGCCCGCTGGGCATGATCGCCACGGTGTTGCTGTGGGCTGCGATGATCGTGACCGGGTGGGCGCTGATCTACCTGCGCACATGCCGGGCGGTTTCTCCTTTGCCTCTGCGCTGCAGCCGCAGTCGTCATCCGATCCGGTGGCGTCGCTGTATCTGTCGCTGGTGACCGTGGCCACCCTCGGCTACGGCGACATCACCCCCGTCTATCCGGTGCTGCGGCTGCTGCTCCCGGTGCAGGCGTTGATCGGGTTCGTGCTGTTCACCGCGGCGATCTCGTGGATCCTGCAGATCTACCCGGCGCTGATCCGCCGCCGCGCCGCCGCCCGGACCGTGCATCTGCTGATCTCGACCGATTCGACCGAGGTTGCCCGCCGTGGAGAGGCGAGCATCGCGTGCGCGCTACTCGACGAGCTCACCGAGGCGTTGACCACCGTGGAGTTCGATCTGCGGCAGTACGGCGAAACGTACTTCTTCCGCGACGCCGACTCCGATCGGTCCCTGGCCGCGATGCTCGGGCACGCTCCCTCTCTGGTTCGGGCCGGGGAGGCATCGACGGCGATGGAGGTGCGCCGCGCCGCAGTGCGGCTCGAGCAGCAACTCGGGTCGCTCACCAGCTATCTCGATAGCCGCTATCTGCACACCGGAGGATCGATCGAACAGATCTGCGCTGCCTACGCCGCCGACCACCGGCACCGGACCACACCACGGTGACCCGGCGCCGGCGATGCTGCGTGAGCAGGTCAGTTGAGGGCGGCGAGCAGATCGCGGCAGGCCTGCTCACAGTGCCGGCACGCCTCGGCGCAGATCCGGCAGTGCTCGTGATGGGAACTGTGCCGGTCGCATTCGTCGCCACAGACCTGGCAGGCGGTGGCGCAGGCCTCGAGCACGGCCTTGGTGACCGTCGCGTTGTTGCCGGTCTGGCGCGAGAGGATCCGGGCGGTCGCCGCACACAGGTCGGCGCAGTCGAGGTCGGTGCGGATGCAGGTGGTCAGGTCGGCGACGGTGTCCTCGGCCAGGCACGCGTCGGCGCAGGCGGTGCACGTCTGCGCGCAGTCGGTACACGCCTCGATGCAGGCGGCCAACACGCCCGTGTCGATGTCGCCCACATTCTTCGGGTAGCTCTCGAGCATGCTCGCTGCAGTGCCCATGACAGTGCTCCTTTCCTCGGGTGACGGCTTCTTACGGAACAGCAAGTTCCGCTTCGTCTGTCGCGTACCCGAGCAAGCACGCTCTCAACATGTCGTACAGATTTTTCGGTGCCCGACAGTACCGCCGCCGCGGTGGCCCAGCCCAGGAGAATCGAAAGGTCAGGTGGGGTCGTTCATCGGACACCGCTGTGGAAAGCGGGTAACAATGGGCTGTGCGGGGGTGGTGTGCGGTTCGGCGGTGCGCACCGATGACCGCGCGCCACTCCTCGCCCATCACGGTGCCCCGACGGTCGGTGCCGTCCGGCAGCTGCACGACGAAGGCGGCCGGGCCGAGCCGGACGGTGGGGTCGCTGCTGCTCAGGAGCGCTGCTGGTCAGGAGCGCTCGGGCCACGGCACGGTGGCCTGCAGCACCGCTTCGGTCAGTGCCTCGGTGCGCCAGGTGGTCACCTGCTGGTAGTCGGGGTCGGCGACCATCTGTGAAAACGCGCTGCGGGAGGGATAGCGCACCAGCAGCACCGCATCCCACTGCTGGCCCGACTCGGCGACCAGCGCGGTCGAGCCGTCCCCGGCGTAGAGGACCTCCCCGCCGTAGCGTGCAGAAACCTCTCGTACAGCGCCGCGGCGTACCGGTCGTAGAGTTCCTGTCCGCCATCGGCGAAACGCAGCAGATTCAGCATCACCACCGGCCCACCGGGATCCTCGGCAAGAAAACGTTTCAGCTCGGCACCCCGCGGATCGACAGCCATGCCCGCAGTCTGGCACAGCTCCCCGTCGCGCTCGCGCTCGATTGCCGCAATTGGTGTCTTCACCGGGATGGGCATGCAGGACTCGTCGAACGCGTCGGTGGACAGGACGAGGCGAACCAGGCCGCCACCGGGGCACAGGTCGCGGACCTGGCGGCGGAGATCGCTGCGCTACGTGCCCAACTCGCCACCCGTGATGCCCGGGATCGGTGAGCTGCAGTCCTACCGGGCGATGTTCGGACCTCACCGGGCACGGATTGACTTCGAGCGAACCCAGGGATTGCAATCGCATAACCATCGACGGTCAACCACGTCAGCGCTTGGCACGCCCACACCGGCTTACTAGGGTGAGCCCTAGAAACGAAAGTGCAAGATCCATCGACGATTTGGATCTGCCCTACCGGTCGCAATGGTTGCACCACCGCAACGAACAGCATCCGGAGGGGTGCGCGCCCCTCCGGATGGAGTCGGCCGGATCGAGTATCCCCGGACCCCGCACCCATCCGGTCGGGGCGGCCGAGCGAGCACCGCGCTCGATGCGGCCGCTTTCGTGGATTGGAGCACACGATGCGAACCAGAAGCCGCCTGTCCGGCCTGCTCACCCTTCTGATACTGCCTGGCTGATCATCGGCGCCGTCGCCGCGGGACAACGCGGATACTACGGTGACGCCTCGACCAACTGCGCCAGCGTCGGCACCATCGCGGTGACCATCGTGGCCGGACCCCTGAACTACATGGGCATCAACCCGACCGTGGACTGCGACTATCCGCAACCCACCAGCTGAGCGCGATCATGAACCCGCACTCCGCTCATCCGGCCGTGACCACCGAATGGATCAAACTGCACCTGGACCGCATGCACGCCCCGACCTCCACAGACGGGCCCGAGCGCGACATCCCGGTCGGCGACACACGGCCGAACACCTCCACCGATTCGCACTGAACTCGCCTCGGACAGCGCGTGGCGCCCATGTCGAGCACCCCGTGGAGATCTCGATCCATCACACTGCTCCCCCAGCAGTGACCTCACATCCCCCTGCGGCCCAGGCATGTTGAAGCACGCTGAGGAACATCGATGAATCCCTACTATCCCCTCGCTGTCGCCATCTACCTGCTCGTGGCCGTGTGGCAGGGCACCCTCGGCACATTCTGACCACCCACGGGATCGCCCTGGTGCCTGCTCCGGACCGATGAAGGGAGAAACCGATCATGCGTACCCACAACTCACACCCCGCCCGGCGTTCCGGTGACGCGACCCACCCCCCACCGTCCGCAGACCACACCGCACCCGCAGCTGGAGCGGTCGAACCGACCCGCACCGGCCGGATGCTGGTGGCACTGACCATAGGAGCGGTGGTCACCGTCGCGCTGCTGGTGTTCATCCTGCAGAACACCGAACGCACCGCCATTGCCTTCCTCGGCTGGGATTTCACACTCCCGCTGGGCGTGGCGCTACTGTTCGCGGCTCTGGCGGGACTGCTGATCGCCGCGGTGATCGGCGGCGCCCGGATCTGGCAGCTGCGCCACGCCTACCGCAAAGCCCAGTGACCCGGCAGACCGTCCGAACCGGCGCCCGGTCGATCACGACGAAAGGACTCTCAATGATCCTGTCAAGCCGCCACCGCGGTAACCGGCACAGTCGGTTGCCAGGTGCGGTGGTCGCGGAGCAGCGCGTAGAGAACATCCACGCGCCGCCGAGCCAGGCAGATCGTGGCCTGGACGGGACGCTTACCTTCGGCACGTTTGCGCTGATAGTAGACGCCAGAGGCGGGATCGCAACGGACCGCGGTCAACGCCGACATGTACATCACCCGGCGCAGGCGCCTGCTGTAGC
>LATQ01000388.1 GCA_001017865.1 Rhodococcus sp. IITR03 | reverse complement strand
GAGGACGCCGGGTGGGAAGCCCACCGCACTCGCGAGTTCCGCGAGGGCGCACGCTCGACGCCGAAGTGTTCTCGGACGCTTGAGCACACGGTGTTGCCCGCCGCGAGCGCCGGCGCGCACGCCCGCGCCGACTGGTTGAGCGGCAGATTCCACGGAGTGACCACGCCGATCACCCCGTAGGGTTCCCGCACCGTGTAGACGTGCTGGTCGGGGGCGATGTCGAGGGTCTCCCCCACCGGCATGCCCACGAGACCGCCGTAGAACTCGAAGTAGATCGCCGAGTTCTCCACCTCGGCCAGCGCGACCTTCTCGGGTTTCCCGGTCTCGCTGACCTCGAGTGCGGCGAGCCTCGGTGCGTCGGCCCGGATCGCGCGTGCAAGGTCGACGAGCAGCCGGCCGCGGTCGAGTGCGGGGATCCGCAGCCACTGCGCGCCCGCTGCGGAAGCAGCGCGCACGGCCGCACCGACGTCGATGGCATTGCCCCGGGCGATACGCCGGACGGGACGGCCGGTCGCGGGATCGGTGACGTCGAGGTAGTCGCCGCCGGACGGTGCCGTCGATGCCCCGTCGATCCAATGGTCGAGTGTCTCCACGATGTCACCTCCCGCCGGTGCTCTGGAGAGCACCGGTCATCGACGGCAGGGCGTCCGGTTCGAACATCGCCCGGCGTTGCCCCAGGAAGTCGTGCGGGTATCCGGCCGAGATCGCCGAGGCCTCCTCCAGCCGCGCCAGCTGGTCGTCGCTCAACTGCAGGGACAGTGCTCCGAGATTGTCGCGGAGCTGTTGGGCCGTGCGGGCACCGACCGACAGCAGCAGCCCCTGTCGACGCACCCAGCGAGAGCCACCCGGCGCTGGACGTGCCGAGTTCGTCGGCGATCTCCCGGGTCACCTTCACGATGCGTTGCATCCGGAGGGTGAGAGCGGCCAGGGATTCGTCCGTGTGGTCGCGGGCCAGTGCACCCCGCGCGAGCGGACTCCACGCATACACCGGGAGTCCGAGATGCTCTGCCATCGGCAGCAGTTCGCGTTCGGGTGTACGGGCCAGGAGGGAGTACTCGACCTGCAGGGCACAGAACGACGTCCAGCCACGCAGCTCGGCGATGGCGTTCGACCGGGAGATCACCCACGCCGGGGTGTTGGAGATCCCGATCGACAGCACCGTGCCCGCCCGTACGAGATCGTCGAGCGCACGCAGAGTTTCGGCTTCCGGTGTGCAGCGATCCCACGCGTGGACCCAGAGCACGTCGAGATAGTCGGTGCCGAGTCGTCGCAGGCTCGTCTCCACACTCCGGCGCAGACTCTTCCGGTTGCTGCCGCCGGAGTTGGCGTCGCGGGGGTCGGTGGGGAGCGTGTACTTGGTGCTCACCACCACCGCGTCACGTTCGGAGGCGATGAACCGGCCGAGCATCTCCTCGCTCGCCCCGTTCGTGTAGTTGTTCGCGGTGTCGACGAAGTTGCCTCCGGCCGCGCGGTATTCGTCGTAGACCGCGCGGGACTCGGTCTCGTCGGCGCCGAAGCCCCATTCGGTGCCGAAGGTCATCGCACCGAGGCACAGTTCGCTCACGCGGATACCGGACGAACCGAGCACGCACTGCGCCATGATTCCGTCAGGCATCGTCGTCCACCACCCAGTTGACGAAGCGGTGCAGCGGTACATGCCGTCGTGCGGGCTGCCCATGCTGCCCTTCAGCGCGCTGCCCAGGCGGACGATGCGCTGCACCCCGGCGGTGGCGAGCCGGTCGCGGATCTCGGCCTTGCGGTGGAACGGGTAGACACCGACTGTCTGGGTGGCCACGGTGGCGTAGGAGGCGGCCTCGTCGAGCGTCGAGATCGGCAGGACGTTGACGGTCTTGTTGGTCGGGTGGAAGTCCACCATCTCCGGCGAGCGCACCACGAGGCCGCTGCCGTCGGGCTTGCCCCACACCTTGTAATCCGGTTCGAGGAAGCGCATTCCCTCGACGGCGTCGCGGATCTCGGCGTCGGGCTTCGGTCCGACGGCCTCCGCGAAGTCGCGGTCCACGCCGAGTCGTTCGTGCAGCAGGGCACAGAACCGGTCGATCTGGTCGTCGTCGCCCTCGACGCAGATGTGCCGCGCCGCCAGGCACGCGTCCTGGTTGAAAATCGTCGCATCGAGGGCCGCCAGTTCGGCGACCTCGCGCAGGGTCTCCTCGGATTCGAAGGCCTCGCGGCCGACGATCGACATCGACACCTTGGGATCGAAGGAGATCAGCTGGAAACCCGGTCCGGCATAGCGCGCGGCGTTCTCGATGGCCGAGCCACCACCCCACGCGACGAGCTTGTCGAAGTACTGGGAGCGGTAGAGGATGTTCTCGACCTTCTCGTCACCACCGCGCCAGTACACGGCGGACATCGACCGCAGTACCGGATGGCCGGGGGCGATGTCGGCCATGGTCCGCAGCACCGCGACGGTGGTGAACGGGTCGGCCGAGGGCATCTTGAACAGGTTGACGCCCTTGGTGAGTGCGGCGTCGGCGATTGTCGTCATCGCGGCGCTCGGCGAGTTCCCGGCCATCATGTGGACCAGGCGCGGCGGGAAAGCGCGGACGCGGCTGACGTTGCCGTTCGGGTCGGTGCGCTCGGCCCAGCCGTCGAGCACGTCGAGGCCGCCGAAGGTGCGTTCGAGCCGGTATTCGAGGGCCTGCCGGGTGAGGAACTGACCCGGCCGCGCGAAGGTGTTCTCGATGATGCGGCGCGGCAGGGCGCTCACCTGGACGGTCATCTCGAGGGATTCCTGGAGGTATTCGTTCTTCTCCAGGGTCAGGTACTGCGCGGTCTCGACGAGGAAGTCGATGATCTCGGAGATCGGCACGTCGAATGCCGGCCCGACCTCCGAGCGCGACGCGAACAGACCGTTGTATTCGAGTTTCGGGGTGACGAAGGGGACGCCGAAGTCGCGGGAGAGGTATTCGCTGTCCTCACCCCAGACGATCTCGCCGCGGACGAAGTGCGGGACCTTGATGCGGGTACGGGCCGGTGCGGTGGTGGTCATGGCTCACTCTCCCGAGAGTCCGCGGACGTAGGCGTCCATCGTTCCGGCACAGGTGATCTTGTCGTCGTCACCGAGGTCGGAGTAGCGGACGATGTTCGGCAGCACGGTCTCGCCGGGCCGGCCGCACGGGCACGTTCCGAGGTCGACGGTGATCCGGTCGCCGGAGATCGTTCCGCCCCACCGGCCGTCGACGGTGGTATCGACGAAGCCGCGCGTCCTTCGACGATGGTGCCTCCGGTTCGGCGAGGGCGCTTCCGTCCTTGGTGAGGACGAACAGCACGATCTCGTCCGGCACGTGGTAGCGGCCCTCCTCGGGGCACTTGAACATGCGGTTGTTGAGTTCCTGCATCGAGTAGTAGTGCAGGAAGCGCTCCGGCACGATGTTGAGGAGCCGGTAGATCTGTTCCTGGTAGTCGGCGGGAAGGTTCGTGCCCTTCAGTCCGCCGCCGCTGGTGAGTGCGTTGTTGCCGGTGATGTCGCCGTCGCGGATGCCCTTCTCCCGCAGGATCTCGCAGAGCCGGAACAGTTGCGGGAACTGGGAACTGAAGAGGATGTCCTCGGACTTGTGCGCGATGATCCGGTCGGCGAAGTGGTGTAGTCGCCGATCCTGTTGGGCGGCGCGCTCGGCGGATTCGGCCTCGAAGCGTGCGATGTCGTCAGGGGCGGCGGTGCCGTCGGCCATCGCACGGCGCATGGCCGACAACGTGGCCATGTAACGGTGGAAGCCCTCGGCGGGCGCCCCCTCGAAAAGCGGAAGGGCGTCCGGGCGGGAGAACTCGCGGATGATCAGGTCGCGGACACCGTTGTGCTGGGTCTGGCCGGTCTCGGGACCGACCGGGATGACGTGCCAGCGCTTCTCCGGCGGCAGTCCGAGCGCGGTGAAGCAGTCGAGCAGGTTCTGCTTGTTGACCTCGAGATCACGCTGGGACTTGTTGAGGAAGGAGCCTTGCCGCTGGTCCCGCTCGAACTCGACACCATGTGGCCGGCCTTCTCGAGGGCGGCGATCCAGTCGTCGACGTCGGTGACCCCGGAGACGTCGACGTCGTCGACCGGGCGGCTCGACAGGGAACCGAGCCAGCGGTTCATCTGCTCCCACCGGCCTTGGCGATGAGCGTCTCGGGATAGCTCTTGTAGGTGGTGTGGGGAAAGAGCAGAGGGATCATGTCCTCGCGGGAGCGGATCTCCTCGATGCCCTGGTCGGCGGCGCGCTGTGCGAGCACGGGGACCCGGTCGCGTCGTTTCTGGAAGTACGCGTTCAGCGTCGCGACGACGTCTTTCTGCAGGGTTGTTTCTGTCATCTGGTGCCCTCCGGCCCTCTGGGTGCGGAACGTCGATAACTTGACTGGGAGGTATAGATAAAGAATTGCTGCAACCATACCCATGGGAAAAGTTTTGTGTCCAGACCCGGAACGATTTGGCACACTTCCCTCATGACCCCGACCCACAGCGAGCAGGACACACGACGCGTGGTGGACGCCCACCAGGGAGGAAGCGAGCCGGCTCGACGACGCGGTACGCGAGTCCGCCCTCCGGCTGTTCCTCGAGAACGGCTACGAAGGCACGACGATGAACGCCATCGCCGCGGCGGCCGGCACCACGAAACCGTCGCTGTACGCGCGTTTCCCGACCAAGGAGGACGTCTTCCGGTACGTCCTCGGCTGGGCCATGCAGCGCACCGACTGGCCCGCACCCGAACCGGAGATCCCCGACTACGACGATCTCGGGGACTCGCTGACCGCCATCGCGGAGGCCGCGGTCCGGCGCGCCCTGGACCCGTCGATGATCAAGCTGCAGCAGGTCGCCATCGCGTACGCCTCGCGCTATCCGGACATCGCCCGAAAGGCTCTCGGCCCCGGTTACTGGCCCCGCAGGAAACAGGTCGCGGATCTGCTCCGCCGGCACGCGGCGACGGGGAGCATCGTCGCCGACGACCCCGACACGCTCGCAGAACTGTTCCTGGCCATGGCATCCGGCGGTCCTGCACGCCTGGCCTCGTTCGGGATCGTGCGCGGGACGGAGGACGTCGACGCCCACGTGCGGGCCGTCGTGGATCTGTTCCTGCGCGGTCTACGTCCGAACTGACGCGCGATCCGCCCCGGAGGCGAGCGAGGCGACCACACCGCCGTCGACGAGCACGTCGGTGCCGTTGACGAAACTCGCCTCGTCGGGCAACAGGAATGCAACGACGGCGGCGAGTTCCTCGGCACGGCCCGTGCGGCCGAGCGGCGTCGCCCGTACCATCTCGCCCATCGACTCGTTGTGGTCCGCTTCCTGCCGGCCCTGGGAGTGTCGATGATGCCCGGCGACACGGAGCATGCGCGGGCACCGACCGCCCCGAGCCGCACGGCTTCGTCGCGTGCGAACTGCTGCACACCGTATTTCGCCCATGCATAGCGACGCCGGGATGTTCGATCGCCTCCCCCACGACCTCCCGGAGACGGTCGAGGAAGTCCTCGGCGAGCGGATCCGCGAGCACGGCGATCTCTTCCGGTGACGGCTGCATCCGCCCGATGTTCGGTGCCATCGAGGCGAAGTAGACCGACGCGGTGCCCGCGGTCGCGAGTGGACGGAGCGCCCGGGCGAGCCGTGCGGTTCCGACCAGGTCGACGGCGAAGATCCGTCGCCAGTCGGCCATGGTCGGCGAGATGCCCGCGGCGTGTGTGACCGATCGCAGGTCCCGAGTTCCGTCACGCGCGCAGCCAGTCGTTCGAGCCCGTCGACGTCGGTGACGTCGAGGACGAACGGTTCGACCCGTGTCCGATCACCGTTCAACTCGTCGGCGGTGGCGCGGACGGTGTCGGCGTCCAGGTCGACGAGCAGCACGGTGTCGACCGTGCCGATCATGCGTTGCGCGCACGCGTATCCCATTCCGCGACCGGCTCCGGTCGCGATCCCCACCGTGGTCATGACATGCAGTCCTTTCGGATCATCAGGATGCCGCCCAGCACCGTGAGAGTCCGGATTCGGCGGTGCGGGTGACGAGTTCGACGAGTACGCCCCGTCGGCTGCGGGCGAATGCGAAGAACATACCGCCGTCCGGCAGCGCGCGGGTGGCCTCGACGACGAATCCTTCCTTCTCGAGAAGACAGCAGTCCGACTCGACGTCGTCCGACCAGTAGCCGAGGTGGTGGATACCGGAGGTCGCGGCCCACAGGGGTGCGTCGGGCACCGCCGAGACGATCTCGATCCGCGGTTCGGTGACCGAATAGGAGCATTGCAGATCGACGCTCCGGCCGCCGTCCGGCAGCGTCACGTCGACGGCTCCGCCCACCTGCGGTCCCCACTGGTAGCCGAGCAACGTCGAGAGTTCGTCCCGGGCGGCGCGCGGGTCGTCGGTGACGATCCCGAGGTGGAAGAGGTCTTCGGCCTTCATGTCTGCGCCTTTCGGATGTAGATGTTCCAATTGCTCTTCGGTCGTGTAAGAATGGGATTCTTGGTATCGAGATAGATATTCTCACCGATGGAAGGGAGGCGCAATGGCCTGGGACTTCGAAACCGAGCCCGAGTACCAGAAGAAGCTGGACTGGGCCGATGCATTCGTGCGCGAGGAGGTCGAGCCTCTCGACCTCGTGTGGGAACACGAACAGTTCGTCCCTCTCGACGGACTCCGCCGCAAGGCCATCGACCCTCTCAAGGAGAAGGTTCGCGCAGAAGGTCTGTGGGCCACCCATCTCGGCCCCGAACTCGGTGGTCAGGGATACGGACAGCTGAAGCTCGCACTGCTCAACGAGATCCTCGGGCGCTCGTCGTGGGCACCGATCGTGTTCGGTTGCCAGGCACCCGATACCGGCAACGCCGAGATCATCGCCCATTTCGGCACCCCCGAGCAGAAGGAGCGCTACCTGCAGCCGCTGCTCGACGGCGAGGTGTTCTCCTCGTACTCGATGACCGAACCGCAGGGCGGTGCCGATCCCGCCCAGTTCCGGTGCCGCGCGGTCAAGGACGGCGACCACTGGGTCATCGACGGGTGGAAGTTCTTCTCCTCCAACGCCCGCACCGCCGAATTCCTCATCGTCATGGTCGTGACGGATCCCGACGTCCCCGTGTACAAGGCACGTCGATGTTCCTCGTCCCCACCGACACACCGGGCGTGAACATCGTGCGCAACGTCGGCCTCTACGGCGAACCGCTGAACGAGGGCACCCACGCGCTGATTCACTACGACAACGTGCGTGTGCCCGCCGACGCGCTCCTCGGCGAGGAAGGCCAGGCATTCGCCGCCGCGCAGGTGCGACTCGGTGGCGGTCGCATCCACCACGCGATGCGCACCATCGGCCTGGCCCAGAAGGCCCTGGACATGATGTGCGAACGCGCCCTCAGCCGCGAGACGGCCGGCAGCCGCCTCTCCGACAAGCAGGCTGTGCAGGGCTACATCGCCGACTCCTACGCGCAACTCGCACAGTTCCGTCTGTTCGTGCTCAGCACCGCGTGGAAGATCGACAAGTACAACGACTACAAGAAGGTCCGCAAGGACATAGCGACAGCGAAGATCATCATGCCCACCGTGCTCCACGACATCGCGTGGCGCGCCATGCAGGTGCACGGTGCACTGGGCGTCACCAACGAGATGCCGTTCTTCAAGATGATCCACGGCGCAGCGGTGATGGGCCTGGCCG
Source organism: Rhodococcus sp. IITR03 (assembly GCA_001017865.1). The sequence continues at coordinate 17,593 of LATQ01000388.1, read as the reverse complement.
ACGGGCCGACCGAAGTGCACAAGACCACCGTCGCCAAGCAGGTCCTCCGCGACTACAGCCCGGTCGACGACATGTGGCCCTCGGAGTGGATCCCGAAGAAGCAGGAAGAAGCCCGGAAGAAGTACGCCGACTACATCGAACTCGAAGTGGGGAACCTGTGATCGACACCGAGCGTCTCGCCGAATGGATGGACGAGCAGGGCCTGCCCGGCAAGGGCGCGCCGCTCGACGCGAAGTATCTCTCCGGCGGTACACAGAACGAGATCTACAAGCTCACGCGCGACGACTTCACGTGCGTCATCCGCATCCCTCCGACCGGCGCGCCGGTCGACCGCGACAGCGGGATCATGCGCGAGTGGCGGATCATCCAGGGACTGGCCGGAACCGACGTCCCGCACACGAAAGCCGTAGCCGCATGTGAGGACACGTCCGTTCTCGGCCGCTCCTTCTACCTCATGGGTCACGTCGACGGATGGTCGCCGATGGATCACCGCGGCACCTGGCCCGCGCCGTTCGACACCGATCTCGACGCCCGCGCCGGCCTGGCCTATCAACTCGCCGAGGGCATCGCCCTGCTGTCGAAGGTGGACTGGAAGGCGCAGGGCCTGCAGGATCTGGGACGTCCCGACGGTTTCCACGACCGGCAGGTGAGCCGGTGGACCCGCTTCTTCGAGCGGATCAAGGCCCGCGAGATCGAGGGCATGGACGTCGCGACGAAGTGGCTCGGGACCCATCGTCCGCTCGACTACATCCCCGGTCTGATGCACGGCGACTACCAGTTCGCCAACGTGATGTTCGAGCACGGCGCCCCCGCGAAGCTCGCGGCGCTCGTCGACTGGGAGATGGGTACCGTCGGCGATCCGAAGCTCGATCTCGGCTGGATGCTCATGAACTGGCCCGAGGATACGAGCGCGAACGAGGACAGCGCGGTCAGCTACGTCGACCTGACCGGGATGCCCGGTCGCGCGCAGATGCTCGCGCACTACGCCGAGGTCTCCGGCCGCCAGGTCGACGACATCGACTACTACCTGATCCTCGCCAAGTGGAAGCTCGCCATCGTCCTCGAACAGGGCTTCCAGCGGGCCGGGGACGATCCCAAGCTGCAGTCCTACGGACCGGTCATCACCAGTCTCATGAAGTCGGCCGCCGATCTCGCCGAGTCGACGGATTACAAGGGCTGAAGGGGTCTGCGATGACGACTGTCGTGGAAGGCTGGTGGAGGAACGGCACGGACCGGTGCTCGTCCTCCGCATCGATCGGCCCGAGGCGCGTAATGCCCTCAACGGAGCCGTACTCCGCGGAATCGGCGCTGCGGCCCTTCGGGCAGAGGCGGATCCGGAGATCCGGGCAATCGTGCTCACCGGCACGGGGGACCGGGCATTCTGTGCGGGCATGGACCTGCGGGCGTTCGCGGAAGGCGAGGACATCGGCACCGACTCCGAGGAAGCCGCCGGATACGCCCGGCTGTCCAAGGGCGAACTCACCGTCCCTGTCGTCGGCGCCGCCAATGGCAGCGCTGTGGGCGGCGGGCTCGAACTCCTCCTCGGCGCGACATCATCGTGGCGTCCTCCGAGGCGAAGTTCGGCCTGCCCGAGGTGAAGCGGGGTCTCTTCCCCGCCGGCGGCGGCACCGCCATCGGCACCCGCATCCCCGTCGGGGCGGCACTCGAGCTGACCCTGACGGGGGATCCGATCACGGCACAGCGCGGCTACGAACTCGGACTGATCAATGCGGTGGTGGCGCCCGATCAGGTCCTGGACACCGCACTCGACTACGCCCGGCGGATCGCGGCGAACGCCCCACTCGGCCTGTCCGCGGTGAAGGAACTCGTCCGGCTCGCGCAGGCCATCCCGAGCGTGCCGGCGAGCGACTCTCCCACTGGCAGTCGGTCGTCTTCACCAGCAACGACGCGAAGGAAGGCGCCACCGCGTTCATCGAGAAGCGGGCGCCGGTCTGGCAGGGACAGTGACTGCCGCGGCCGCACCGACGAGCACCGTGCGCGCGGTCGTCTGCACCGAATACGGGGAACCCGAATCCCTTCGGATGGAGTCGCGGCCGTCGTCCCCGCTCGCCCCCGGTCACGTCCGGGTGCGCGTGGGAGCGGCCGCAGTGAACTTCCCCGACGTCCTCCTCGTGGCGAACAGGTACCAGATCAGCGTGCCTCCACCCTTCGTTCCGGGCAGCGAGTACGCGGGCACGGTCGTCGAGGTCGCGGACGGTGCGGACGGATTCTCGGTGGGCGATCGTGTCACCGGCACCGGGCTGGTCGGAGCGTTCGCCGACGAGGTGGTCGCTCCCACGAAGGCCCTGAAGAAGATCCCGGACGGAATCGACGACCGGACCGCCGCATCCTTCGGAGTGGCGCACCGGACGGCCTATCACACGCTCCGGTCGGTGGCGCGCCTGAAACCCGGGGAACGACTGGTCGTCCTCGGGGCCGGAGGCGGTGTCGGCCTGGCGGCCGTGCAACTCGGTGTGGCGCTGGGCGCTTCGGTCACCGCCGTCGCCTCGTCGGCCGACAAACTCGCGGTCGCGTCGTCCTACGGCGCCGCGCACACGATCGATCACCGCACGAGCGACCTGCGTTCGGCGTTGAAGGACGCGCTGCCGGAGGGAGCCGACGTCGTCGTCGATCCGGTGGGCGGCGAACTCTCGGAGCCGGCGCTCCGGTCGCTGGCCCGCGGTGGACGTTTCGTCACCATCGGGTACGCGTCCGGCTCGATCCCGCGGATCCCTCTGAATCTCGTTCTGGTCAAGGGTATCCGGATCATGGGTTTCCAGTTCCAGGATCTCGATCCGGAGGAGTACCGGCGGAACGAGGCCGAACTCGTGGACCTGCTCGTCTCGGGCACGGCGGTTCCGCACATCGGCGCGGACTATCCGCTCGAGGACGCCGCGCGGGCGCTTCGTCACGTCGCCGACGGACGAGCGGTCGGGAAGGTCGTCATCGACATGTCCCGCTGATCGTCCTCGCGCGACGAACCGATCCTTGCGCGCCCTACACACCGAGCGAACCCCGGTTCGGCGCGCAAGGATCGACCGGCGCAGCAATTCTCTTCCGGCACTACGACTGCGGCCCGGCCTCCGAGCAAGGAGACCGGGCCGCAGTCGTCGGGGTGCTCAGGCCATGGAGACGAGGTTGCCGCGCACACGGAGCGTGTCGGCACCTCCGGTGAGGAACGATTCGGTGGCAGCGATCGCGGTCGCCGGTGCCGCGGCAGCGGCGAGGGCATGCGACTTGAAGACCTGGGCCGCGCGGCTCAGGCGGTGCTGCAGCGGCACGATGCGCGAGTCGAGTTCGGAGGGGACGTTCTCGCCCCACAGCGCAACCGTGGTGGGGCTGTCCGACATCGCCTCGAGCACACCGTTGCGGATCCGGTCGTCGGACGCGTAGAGATCGGCGGCGACGGCGACCATGTCGGGCATGGGACCGTAGGGTGCAGAACTCAGAGCGGACTCGAGGTCGACCGCCTTGGTCGCGCCGAGGATCTCGAACGGACGCAGATCGGAACTCTGCGGAACGACGACCACCACTTCCCAGCCTGCCGCAACCTGGTCGTACAGCCAGCCACCGGTGTACCGGACGGCGTCGGCGACCTTGGGCGCGACGACGGCGACCCTTCGTCTCAGGATGTGGCGGCGGGCATGAGCTGTTGCTCGAGCGACTGTATGTAGTCCTCGAATATTGCGGTCAGTGGGAGCGAACGATCGAGCAGCCATGAGGTTTCCATTCCATTCAGGAAAGCGACGATCTCCACCGCTTTGACGGCTGGGTCCACATCCGTTCGATATCGCCCGGCGTGTTGTCCACGCCGGATGCCGGCTTCGACCGCGTCGAGAGCCGCCTGATACCGCCCGAGTAGGCGATCGTGCAGAGGGGCATCCGGTTCCAGGTTCTCGATGAGAAGCACCGCATACATTCCGACCAGTTCGGGCGACTCCTCGAAACGCTTCGGGAGTTTCCTGAGCTGTTCGACGAGATCCCCCGTCCGATCCACACGAGCGTCGTCGTCGTTGTCGCGGGCGTCGAGCACCGCGTGCAACAACTGGTCCTTCGACTCGAAGTGATGCAACAGCCCTGCCGGGGTCAATCCTGCTTCCCGGGCGATCTGGGCGAGGCTCGTGCTCCGCCACCCGTTCCGCGCCAGAAACCGCTGGGCAACGCTGAGAATCAGCTCCCTGCGATCCTCACCTCTGGCGAGGAGAGTGTCGTATGCACGCTGGGACAACAGCCCTCACTTCATTGAAGAAGAACAACCTACTGAACGCACATTAGGTCATTTTCCCAAGTGTGACAAGGGTCTCATCAGATATATGTTTCGCGATGGATCACAGGAGTTCGACGACGGTCGCGTTGGCGGTCCCACCGCCCTCGCACATCGTCTGGAGACCGAAGCGGATGCCTGATCACGCATGTGATGGATCATCCGGGTCATCAGCACCGCACCCGAACCGCCGAGCGGATGACCGAGCGCGATCGCCCCTCCGAGCGGATTCAGCTTCTCCGGATCCGCGCCCGTCTCGGCGAGCCACGCCAGCGGCACCGACGCGAATGCCTCGTTGACCTCGAAGACACCGACTTCTCCCAGTGCGATGCCGGCCTTCGCCAGGGCTTGTCCGTCGCGGGGATGGGCCGGTCAGCATGAGGACGGGATCGGCGCCGGCGACGACACCGGCCCGGTACCGGACCAGCGGAGTGAGCCCGAGCTCCCGGGCCTTCTCCGGCGTCGTCACGAGCAACGCCGCCGCACCATCGGAGATCTGCGACGAATTACCGGCGTGGATGACGCCGTCCTCGGCGAAGGCGGGCTTCAGACCGGCCAGCTTCTCGACGGTCGATCCCCGCCGCACCCCTTCGTCCACCGACACCACGCCCGCCTCGGTGGGCACCGGGACGATCTGTGCGTCGAACGCACCGCGGTCCAGCGCAGCGGCGGCACGCTCGTGCGAGAGCACCGAGAACTCGTCGAGACGGGTCCGGGAGAAACCCCACTTCTGAGCGATCTTCTCGCAGAGATGCCTGGTTGAACGAGAACCCGTCGTACCGGGCCAGCGCCTTCGGTCCGTACGGCTGACCCGACGCCCGCGCCGAACCCAGCGGCACACGGCTCATCACCTCGACACCACCGGCGACGACGACGTCCTGCTGACCGGACATCACCGCCTGCGCAGCGAAGTCGAGCGCCTGCTGGCTCGACCCGCACGCGCGGTTGATCGTCGTACCCGGGATCGATTCGGGCCAGCCGGCGGCGAGGACCGAGTACCGGCCGATGTTGCTCGACTGGTCTCCCACCTGCGAGACACAGCCCCACACGACGTCGTCGACGACCGGGATCGATACCCGCGCGCTCGGCGAGTGCCTGCAGGACGTGCGCCGACAGATCCGCCGGATGCTCGCCCGCCAGTCCCCCGTTGCGCTTGCCGACCGGCGTGCGGACGGCCTCGACGATGACTGCTTCACGCATGTACTTCTTCTCCACTCGTAGTCTGTGGTTCCGGAGTCTGTGTTTCCGGGTTCAGTGCCCACCGGCCGGTGAAGCGGACCTCGCGCTTCTCGGCGAAGGCCCGGAACGCCTCGGGGGCGTCGACGGTCCCGAAGTTGACCGCCTGGGCGCGCGCTTCACCGGCGAGAGAATCCCGCAGGCCGCGGTCGACGGCTTCGTTGAGCAATGCCTTGGTCTGGGCCAGAGCGACGGGCGGACCGGCCGACAGCCGAGCGCAGAGATCGTCGACGAACGCGTCGATGCCCCCCTCGGATTCGATCCAGGTCACCAGCCCCAGCCGGTGCGCCTCGTCGGCGTCGATGGCCTCGGCCAGCAACGCGAGTCGTTTCGCTTGCTGCAGACCGACGAGCCTCGGCAGCAGCCACGTGCCGCCGAGATCGGGTGACAGTCCCCGCTTGGCGAAGATCTGCGAGAAGGTCGAGCGCGGTGTCGCGACCACCAGATCGCATCCGAGCGCCAGGTTCCAGCCGGCCCCGTAGGCGACACCGTCGACCTTCGCGACGGTGGGAACGGGAAGTTCGTGGAGCAGCAACGCGACGTCCGTCAGTTTGCGCAGCTTGCGCAAGGGATGTGCGACACCGGGATCGGCGATATCGGCGCCGGAGCAGAACGCGCCGGCCGCGCCGGTGACGACGAGGACACGTACGTCCGGGTCGTCGGCGGTGTCGACGAGGACGTCGTGTAATGCCTGCCAGAGCGGACCGTCGATCGCGTTCTTGCGATGCGGCCGGTTCACCGTGAGGTCGGACCCGTCGCGGTCGTCGACGAGAAGAGAATCGGTGCTCATTCGGCTGCCTCCGTGTCCGGTGCGCGGTATGCGGGACCGATCGCGCCGGTCTCGCGCAGCCGCGCGATCTCGGTGCGGGTGATCCCGAAATCCTGCAGCACCGCATCGGTGTGCTCACCGAGCCCCGGTACCGCACCCATGGGCAGTTCGAAGCCCGCGACGACCGGTGGGGGGAGCAGCGCCTCGATCGGTCCGTTGGGGGTTGCGACCTCCCGCCAGCGATCCCGGGCCTGCAGCTGAGGATGTGCGATCACGTCGCTGGGCAGGTTGTACCGGGAGTTACCGATACCGGCCTCGTCGGCGATCTTCTGGATGTGTGCGAGGGGATGCCGGGCGCACCACTGCGCGATCGCCTCGTCGAGCACGGCGCGATGTTCGCAGCGACCGGCATTGGAGCGGAAACGCTCGTCGTCGGCCAGATCGTCGCGTTCGATGATCTCCCGTGCGAGTCGCTGCCATTCCCGGTCGTTGGTGGTGCCGAGGACGACGACCTGGTCGTCGGCGGTGCGGTACGACCCGTACGGTGAGACGGCGGGCGACGACATGCCCAGCGGTTGCTGGTTCACCCCGGAATAGCGCGTGTAGGTCAGCGGATATCCCATGAGCTCGGTCATCGTGTCGAACAGGCTCACCGACACCTTCGACAGGCTGCCGCCGCGACCACGGTGCCGTTCCTTGCCGCACAGCAGGGCGAGGATCGACACGGCCGAGTACAGGCCGGTGGTGATGTCCGCGACGGGCGGCCCGGGTTTCGCCGGCATGCCGGGATGGCCGGTGACCGCACACGCCCCCGATTCCGCCTGGATCAGAAGGTCGTAGGCGCGTTTGTGCGAGAGCGGACCACCGGGACCGTAACCGTCGATCTCGACCGAGATCAGTTCGGGATAGAGCTCCTCGAGCCGGTCGGGTGACAGTCCGAGCCGCGGGGTCGCGCCCGGCGCCAGATTCGACACCAGCACGTCGGAGCGGGCGAGGATCCGGTGCAGCACCGCGATCCCGTCGTCCGACTTCAGGTCGAGTGTCACCGATTCCTTGCCGCGGTTGGCCCATACGAAATGTGCTGCCATGCCACCGACGACGTCGTCGTAGTCGCGCGCGAAGTCACCACCGCGGGGGTTCTCGATCTTGATGACCCGCGCACCGAAATCGGCGAGCGTCCGCGTGCACATCGGTGCCGACACGGCCTGCTCGAGGGTGACGACGGTGACGCCCGCGAGCGGGCCGTCCGAGCCCACAGAATCTGTTGTCACCGTCTCGGTCATCACATCACCATGCCACCGTCGACCGGCAGCACCTGCCCGGTGACGAACGATGCCGCGTCGGTGGCCAGGAAGACGAACGCTCCGGCGACCTCCTCCGGGGATGCCCAGCGACGCAGCGGAATACGATTGAGCATGTTGGCGGCGAACTTCTCGTTGGTGCGGATCGTCTCCGTCATGGGAGTCGCGGCGAGCGGGGCCAGCGCGTTGACGAGGATGTTCTTGCGGGCCAGCTCGCGGGCGAGCGACTTGGTGATGCCGATGATCCCCGCTTTGGCCGCGGAGTAGTTCACCTGCCCGAGCGTGCCGGTGATGCCCGCCGAGGAGGTCACGTTGATGATGCGTCCCTTGCCGTCGGTGGCGAGGAAGGGCAGTGCCGCCTGCGAGCAGTTGAAGGCGCCGAGCACGTGGATGTCGTGGATGCGCTGGAACGAGTCGACGGTGGTGTCGGCGAACATCGCCGGGTCGGTGACACCGGCGTTGTTGACGAGGATGTGGAGCACGCCCTCGGTCAGACCGGCGGCACGCGCCATCGCGGCGTCGGCCGCCTCCCGGTCGCGGACGTCGAGCGCGGCGCTGTCGGCCTTACCACCGTTCACCGAGATCCGTTCGGCAACAGCGGCTGCGGCGTCACCGTTCACATCGGTGACGAGCACGGCCGCACCGGCGGCCGCGAGGGCTTCGGCGACGGCCGAGCCGATACCGCCGGCCGCGCCGGTCACCACGGCCGACCGCCCGGTGAGATCGAAGAGAGAATTGTTCACGGCCATCAGTAGCTCCTCGGCAGTCCCAGAGTGTGTGAGCTCAGGAAATTCAGGATCATCTCCTGGCTGATCGGTGCAATGCGCATGACGCGCGCTTCGCGGAAGTACCGCGAGACGTTGTACTCCTCCGAGTAGCCCATGCCGCCGTGCGTCTGCAGCGCACGGTCGGCAGCGGTGAATCCCGCATCGGCACAGAGGTATTTGGCGGTGTTGGCTTCCCGTCCGCACGGCTTGCCGTTGTCGTAGAGCCAGGTCGCCTTGCGCAGGACGAGTTCGGCGGCATCGAGGTGGGCGAGCGAATCGGCGAGGGGGAACTGGATTCCCTGGTTCATGCCGATCGGGCGGCCGAAGACTTCGCGTTCGTTGCCGTACCTGACCGCCTTGTCGAGCGCCACGCGACCGATGCCGAGGGCCTCGGCGGCGATGAGCATGCGCTCGGGGTTGAGGCCGTCGAGCAGATACTCGAAACCCTTCCCCTCCTCACCCACGCGGTCCTCCACCGGCACCCGCAGGTCGTCGATGAACAGCTCGTTCGACGTGACGGCGTTGCGCCCCATCTTGCGGATCGGGCGGATGTCGACGCGGCTGCGGTCGAGATCGGTGAGGAACAACGTCATGCCGTCGGTCTTCTTCTGCACCTCGTCGTACCGCTGGGTACGGGTCAGCAGCAGGATCTTCTCGGATTCCTGCGCCTTCGAGATCCACACCTTGCGGCCGTTGACGACGTAGTGGTCGCCGTCCCGCCGGGCGAAGGTGGTGATCCGCGAGGTGTCGAGGCCTGCTCCGGGCTCGGTGACACCGAAGCAGACGTGCAGGTCGCCGCTGACGATGCGCGGCAGGGTGCGGGCCTTGAGCTCGTCGGAACCGTGCTTGACGACCGGCTGCATGCCGAAGATGTTGAGGTGAATCGAGCTCGCGGCGTTCATGCCGCCGCCCGAACGCGCGACCTCCTCGAGCAACAGGGTGGCCTCGGTGATGCCGTATCCGTGCCCGCCGTACTCCTCGGGCATGGTGATACCGAGCCAACCACCGTCGGCCATGGCCTTGTAGAACTCCGAGGGGAACTCGTGGGCGAGGTCCTTCTCCATCCAGTACTGGTCGTCGAACCTCTTCGTCAGTTCGGCCACCGACTTGCGGATGAGCTCCTGATCCTCGCTGAGTTCGAAACTCATTCCGCTCATCGTCGGCACCGCCGGCCCTGCGGGCGGGGCTGCACGTCATCGAGGTTCATGGGGGGTCCCTTTCGTGTCGGTCAGTCGGAGGCGGGAAGCGGCTTCGCGGCCTTGAGAGTCATGGGGATACCGCCGTAGCCGAGTTCCCCGGGCCCCGAGGAGGTGCACAGCACCTCGACCGTGTCGTCCGCGTCGACGTAGCGCTTGCCGAGAACGGTGACGGCGTCGCCGGCCGACGGTTCGGGTCGGCCCGGCGGCGCCGGAATCATCGGGCGCCACCGCATGTGAGTTCCTGTGCGTTCTCCGCAGGGGCGCGGACGACGACGACCCTCGTGGAGCCTTCGGCGGCGGCGAGCTGCACTCCTGGACGAAGTGGTGCGGGTGTGGTCACGGCGTACCTCTCTTTCGATCGCTCGACGGCGAGCGCGACCCCGGGTGGCTCGTGCGATGAAAACTATCCTCTCTTTTGAGGAGAATCAACCTTCGCGACGCGCCGCCCACAAGAGGAGGAGGCTCGTAGATCTCATGCATCCACCGGCAGCGTGGAGCGACAGCCGCTCCGCGCGCGAGCTTCCCACCAGCAGAAACGGGACATTTCTCGCGGAACGTTGACTATCCGGCGCGGACGTGGAAATCTATCGATCAGAAACGAGAATGCAATTCTCTCGAACAGGGAGGAGGTTGATGTGGCACTGCTATCCCCGCTGCCGGCGGAACTCTGGGACGAGGACGTCGACGCAGCACTGAAAGGTCTTATGCCCCGGCACATGAGGAATCCGGAGCAGGCCGGCACCGCGATGGCGACGCTCGTCCACCATCCGGAGTTGACCAAGGCCTTTCTCGGCTTCAGCGTGCATCTTCTGTTCCGATCCACACTCCCGGCCAGGCCGCGCGAACTCGTGATCCTGCGGGTCGCCGCACTGCACGACTGCTCGTACGAGCGGGAGCACCACATCGAGATCGCGCGCACCGAGGCCGGCCTCACGCCGGACGAGATCGCCGCGGCCGTCGACGGGTCGGCCGAGGATCCGTTCGAGCAGCGCCTGCTCGACTCCGTTCGGGAGTTGACCGAGACCTCGCGCATGTCCGAGGAGACCTGGACAGCGCTCTCGGAGCATCTCACCACCAAACAACTGATGGACCTCATCTTCACCGTGGGTGGCTACAGCCTGATGGCCATGGCCTACAACACCTTCGGTATCGAGTTCGAAGACGAAAGGTAGAACCTTGCCCCACTTCACCAAGCCGGCCGAGGGAAGCTGGACCGAGCACTATCCCGAACTCGGCACCGCACCCGTCGACTACACCGACTCCATCGATCCCGCCTTCTTCGAGGCGGAGCGCGAGGCGATCTTCAAGCGCACGTGGCTCTACATGGGTCGCGTCGAGCAGCTGCCGCGCGTCGGCAGCTACTTCACCAAGGAGATCCCGTCGGCCGGGCCCGGCACCTCGCTGGTCATCGTCAAGGGCAACGACGGCGTCATCCGCGCGTTCCACAACGTGTGCCGCCACCGCGGAAACAAGCTGGTGTGGAACGACTTCCCCAACGAGGAGACCGCCGGTAGCTGCAAGCAGTTCACCTGCAAGTACCACGCCTGGCGCTACAGCCTCGAGGGCGATCTGACCTTCGTGCAGCAGGAGGGCGAGTTCTTCGATCTCGACAAGAAGGACTTCGGACTCAAGGCGGTTCGCTGCGAGACGTGGGAAGGGTTCATCTACATCAACCTCGACGACGACGCAGCTCCGCTCGTCGACTACCTCGCGACTTCGCCAAGGGTCTCGAAGGCTACCCCTTCGACAAGATGACCGAGGTCTACAGCTACCGCTCTGAGATCAACGCGAACTGGAAACTGTTCATCGACGCCTTCGCCGAGTTCTACCACGCACCGATCCTGCACATGAAGCAGGCGGTCAAGGACGAGGCCGAGAAGCTCGCCGGCTACGGCTACGAGGCGCTGCACTACGAGATCAAGTCGCCGCACTCGATGATCTCCTCGTGGGGCGGCATGGCCCCGCCCAAGGACCCGAACATGGTCAAGCCCATCGAGCGCGTCCTGCGTTCGGGTCTCTTCGGCCCGTGGGACGTTCCGGACATCGAGGGCCTGGCCGAGGATCAGCTGCCTCCGGCGGTCAACCCCACCAAGTTCCACAGCTGGGGCCAGGACAGCTTCGAGTTCTTCCCGAACATGACGCTGCTCATCTGGAAGCCGGGCTGGTACCTCACCTACACCTACTGGCCCACCGCCGTCGACAAGCACATCTTCGAGACGAGCCTGTACTTCGTCCCGCCGAAGAACGCTCGCGACCGCCTCGCGCAGGAACTCGCCGCGGTGACTTTCAAGGAGTACGCGCTCCAGGACGCGAACACCCTCGAAGCGACCCAGACCATGATCGGCACCCGCGCAGTGACCGATTTCCCACTCAACGACCAGGAAATCCTCCTGCGCCACCTCCACAAGACCGTCGCCGATTACGTCAAGGAGTACCAGAAGTGACGACTCTGCCACCGAATTCGCCGACCTCGAACCGTATGCCGACTGGGCTCTGGCCACCGAGCCCGAGCGCTACGCCAAGCGGCTGGCGTCGAGCATGCCCGAGATGCAGCAGTTCTACGACGCCGCCTTCGGCCGACTCGAGGACGCCATCACCTACCTCGACAAGTTCGATCTGGACGACCTCGACGACGATGCCCGCGCGCTCATGCACCTGATGCAGTCGCTCGTGATGGTCTCGTTCCCCGTCGAGGTCTGGAAGCAGCCCCGCGTGCCGGACAGTGGCGCCGCCTGGGTCACCATCACCAAGGAACCGGTGGTGTGATGCCACCCGTCGGGACACTCCGGCGATGAGCACACCTCGCGCCCGTACCCGAACCCTCCGGGGTTCGAGTACGGGCGCGTTGTGGTTTCTTCGGTTCCACGCCGTCCGTATTTCAAGATCGAACACAGTTGGTCGATTGTCGTCACGTGATCGATCACAAGTCCGATATGCACGAAAGATCCCCTCGCGCCGGACTTTCCGACCCATGGTTGGATGTGCGGGCGAGACACGGCTTCGAGCGCGGGACGGCCGCGGGGCGAGGTCGAACTCTGCACCAGCCCACAGCCTGCCCCGGGAGGAAACATGACCGACATCGAGACGAAGAACTTCTTCACCGATCCGGATCTCGTCGAGGACCCGTACCCCTATTACGACGCCCTGCGCGAGGGATGCCCGGTCAGGCGCGAACCCCACCACAACGTCATGATGGTCACCGGCTACGAGGAGGCGATCCAGGTCCTGAGCGACGAGCAGACCTTCTCGTCGTGCATCTCGGTGACCGGCCCGTTCTCCGGCCTTCCGGCCTGCCCCGAGAGCGACGACATCACCGACTTCATCGAGGAGCACCGCCCCTCGCTGCCGATGAACGACCAGCTCCCCACCATGGATCCCCCGCAGCACACCGACCATCGCGGCCTGCTGATGCGGCTCATCACTCCCAAGCGCCTCAAGGAGAACGAGGCCTTCATCGAGCGCATCGCCGACCGGCTCCTCGACGACCTGCTCGCCCGGGGCGAGGGCGACTACATCACCGGCTTCGCTGCGCCGTTCGCGATGCTCGTCATCGCCGACCTGCTGGGCGTGCCGGAGAGCGACCACCAGGAGTTCATCGAGGGCCTGAACATCCAGGTGGAGAAGGGCTTCTCGCTCGGCAGCACCGAGGGTGAGGCACTGAAGCTCAACCCGCTCGAGTTCCTGTACAAGAAGTTCGGCCAGTACATCGAGGACCGCCGCGCGAACCCCACCGACGACGTGCTGACGGGCCTCGCCACCGCGACCTTCCCCGACGGCACCCTGCCGCCCGTCGACGACGTCCTGCGCATCGCCGCGAACGTGTTCTCCGCCGGCCAGGAGACCACCGTGCGTCTGCTGAGCTCGGCGCTGCGGATCATCGCCGAGCAGCCCGAACTCCAGAAGACCCTGCGCAGCGAGCCCGATCGCATCCCGAACTTCATCGAGGAGACGCTGCGTTTCGAGAGCCCGATCAAGGGCGACTTCCGACTCGCGAAGACCCCCACCACCATCGGCGGGGTCGACGTCTCGGCCGGCACCATCATGATGCTGGTCAACGGTGCCGCCAACCGCGACCCGCGTCAGTTCTCCGATCCGAACGACTTCGACATCGACCGCCGCAACGCCCGCACCCACATCGCGTTCGGTCGCGGTGTGCACTCGTGCCCCGGCGCCCCGCTCGCCCGCACGGAGGGGCGCGTGGGCATCCAGCGTCTGCTCGAGCGCACCAGCGAGATCCGGATCTCCGAGAAGGTGCACGGCCCCGAGAACGACCGGAAGTTCGGTTACCTGCCGACCTTCATCCTGCGCGGCCTGCTCGCGCTGCACCTCGAGTACGCGCCGGCGGAAGGTGAGTCGAAGTGAAGGTCTTCGTCGACGACGACGCCTGTCGCGGACACGGAGTCTGCCTCGCCGCCTGCCCGGAGGTCTTCGACCTGAGCGACGGCGGGTACGCGGTCACGCTCGTCTCCGAGGTCCCGGCCGAGCACGAGGAATCCGTGCGGGAGGCCGCAGCGGGTTGTCCCGAAAGGGCGATCCGGCTCGACTGAGTCACGATCGAAACCGAACACGGGCGTCGGTCCGGACCGAAAAGTCCGGGCCGACGCCCTTTTTCGTTTCTCCCATCGAGGGTCGATTGACGCCGTCCGGGGTTGTGTGAAAACCTCATAATCAAGATATGAGAGTGACATTCTCATGATGTGTCGCTCTCCGATGAAAGGACGAGCGATGCTGACCCTGAAGGCAGCCGGACTGCTCGACGTCGACACGGGCGAGATCGTCCGCCCGGGAATCATCCGCGTCGACGGCGAACGCATCGCCGGAGTGGGCGGAACCTACAGTGATAATTCGGGCGACACGCCCGAGGGTGACGTCATCGACCTCGGCGACCTGATCCTCATGCCCGGCCTGATGGACATGGAGGTCAACCTCCTCATGGGTGGACGCGGCGAGAAGCCCGTCTACTCGACGGTCCAGGACGACCCGCCCCTGCGCATGCTGCGTGCCGTCGGAAACGCCCGCCGCACCCTGCGCGCGGGATTCACCACCGTCCGCAATCTCGGACTGTTCGTCAAGACCGGCGGATACCTCCTCGACGTGGCCCTCGGAACGGCCATCGACAAGGGCTGGGTGGACGGCCCGCGCGTCGTCCCCGCCGGTCACGCCATCACCCCCACCGGCGGACACCTCGATCCGACGATGTTCGCGGCGTTCGCGCCCGGCGTCCTCGACCTCACGATCGAGGAGGGCATCGCCAACGGCGTCGACGAGGTCCGCAAGGCGGTGCGCTACCAGATCAAGCACGGCGCCCAGCTCATCAAGGTGTGCGTCTCGGGCGGCGTCATGTCGATGACCGGATCCGCAGGTGCCCAGCACTATTCGGACGAAGAGCTGCGCGCGATCGTCGACGAGGCACATCGTCGCGGGATGAAGGTCGCCTCGCACACGCACGGCGCCGAAGCCGTGCGACACGCGATCGAAGCCGGAATCGACTGCATCGAACACGGATTCCTCATCGACGACGACACCATCGACCTCATGGTCGAGCGCGGAACATGGCTCGTGCCCACCACCCGTCTCGCCGACGCGATGGACACCTCCCACGCGCCGCCGGAGCTGCAGGCCAAGCGCCGAGATGTTCCCCAAGGCACGCACCTCGGTGCTCGCCGCATACAAGGCCGGGTGAAGATCGCGGTCGGCACCGACGCGCCGGCCATCCCCCACGGCAAGAACGCCGACGAGATCGTTGCCCTCGTCGACCGCGGAATCCCTCCCCTCGCGGTGATCCAGGCCGCCACGATCAATGCGGCAGAACTCATCGGCGTCGACGACCGCGGTCGCCTCGCCGGAGGTCTGCTCGCCGACATCATCGCCGTCCCCGGCGATCCCACCGAAGACATCACCGTCACCCAGAACGTGCGGTTCGTGATGAAAGGCGGAAAGGTCTATGTCCACAACTGACCGTTCGATCACCGACGACCTCGTCGAGATCAACCAGCTGCTCGCCCGCTACGCGGTGAACATGACGAAGAACGACGTCGAAGGCGTCGTCTCGGTGTTCACCCCCGACGGCACCTACAGTGCCTTCGGCGACGCGTTCCCCCTCGACCGGTTCCCCGAGCTCGTCGCGGCCGCACCGAAGGGCCTGTTCATGACGGGCACGGCCCTCATCGACATCGACGGCGACACCGCGACCGGCACCCAGCCGCTGTGCTTCGTCGAACATTCCACGCACGACATGCGGATCGGCTACTACAACGACACCTACGTCCGCACGGCCGACGGCTGGCGACTGCGCACCCGCGCGATGACCTTCATCCGCCGCAGCGGAACCCACGACTCCGGCATCCCCCACGCCTTCGAACCGGCATGAACGTCACCGAATTCAGGACCGCCGTCCGAACCTGGCTCGACGAGAACGATCTGACCCCCGGACCGGATCACTCGTTCGACGCGCAGGTCGAACAACTCGCCCGCGTGCGGCGGGAACTCTACGACGCGGGCTGGATGCGCTACGGCTGGCCCGAGGAGGTCGGCGGACTCGGCGGCGAGGCCGTCCTGCGTGCCGTGCTCGGCGAGGAGGTCGCGACCGCGACCTCGCCGAGCCGGGCATCTATTCGATGATCGAGGTGCTCGCGCCCACCATGATCTCCTACGCGCGACCCGAACTCGCGGCGGAGATGGTGCCGAAACTGCTCCGCGGTGAGGAACAGTGGTGCCAGGCTTCTCGGAGCCCGGCTCGGGCAGCGACCTCGCGTCGCTGTCCACCCGGGCCGAGCAACGCGGCGACGAGTGGGTGATCAACGGGCAGAAGGTCTGGACGTCGCTCGCCCAGTTCGCCTCCCGCTGCGTGCTGCTCACCCGTACCGCGCCGGGGCACAAGGGCATCACCGCCTTCTTCGTCGACATGGACACCCCGGCATCACCGTCCGGCCGCTGCGCACGATGCACGGCGTCGACGAGTTCGCCGAGGTGTACTTCGACGACGTCGTCGTGCCGGCCGACCGTATGCTGGGCAATCCCGGCGACGGCTGGAAGCTTGCGATGGATCTGCTTCCGCACGAACGGTCGACATGCTTCTGGCATCGCATCGCCTATCTGTTCACCCGGTTGGATCGACTTGTGGACGAGACTGATTCGACGACCGACGACGAACTCGGCGCGGCCTACCTCGCGCTGCACACCGTGCGGTGCCGGTCGCTCGCCACCCAGCAGCGACTGGCGTCGGGCGCGTCGCTCGGCCCCGAGACCTCCGTCGACAAGATCCTCCTCGCGACCGCCGAACAGCAGTTGTTCGACACCGCGCGGGATCTGCTTCCCGGCGTACTCGAACTGTCCGACACCGAATGGCGGACCGAATTCCTGTATTCCCGTGCGGCGACGATCTACGGCGGCACCGCCGAGATCCAACGCAACATCGTCGCGCGCCGACTTCTCGATCTGGGGGCGGAGTGACGACCTACAGCACTGCACCGGCGCCGGATTCGGACCTCGGCCTGCTCGAGGACGCACTGCGCAAGACCATGGAGAGCACGACCGGTGCCACACTCGACGCGGCGCTGGTCGATCTGGCTGGCACGACATGCTCACCGAGATGCCCGACGACACGATCCCCATGGTGTTCCGGCTGCTCGGCGAGACCGGCGCGCACGCCCCGGTGATCAACGACGTCGTGCTCGTCGACGCGGGTAGTGAGGCCGGTGGGGTCGTACCCCTCCCCTACACCGGCCGACAGTGGATCGAGTGGGCACGCGAGGACCGGGACACCACCGCGCTCGACGCGGAACTGCCGATCGCGACGGTCGGATCCGGTGATCCGGTGCCGGTCGCAGCGGCACGTCGTGCGCTCGGCTGGTGGCTGGTCGGAACGAGCCGAGCGATGCTCGACTCGGCCCGTACCCACGCTCTCGACCGCACGCAGTTCGGCAAGCCGATCGCCGGCTTCCAGGCGGTGCGGCACCGGCTCGCGGAGACGTACGTCGCCGTCGAGGGCGCGGAGGCCACCCTGCGTGCCGCCACCGACGAGCTCGGTTCCCTGCTCGCGAAGGCCGCCGCGGTCG
>LATQ01000140.1 GCA_001017865.1 Rhodococcus sp. IITR03 | reverse complement strand
GCTCACGATCGGGGCGGCTCATCACAGCACCCCCGAGCCTGGAGATCCGCGCGGAGAGCGTCGATCTGCGCTGTCACCGGGGCGACCTGCGGCAGACGGGGCTCTCCGACGACGAGTACCGAGCAGTCGCAGCCTGCTTTCGAGGCGCTCACACCTCCCAGTCGGGCCCGGTAGATGGGCACCATCGACAGATTGATGCGACGGGCGAGTTCGAGATCGCCGGCCTCGAAGGCGGTGTGCAGCTCGCGGAGGCGACCGGGCACGAGATGGCCGATCACGCTGACGAATCCGACGGCGCCGACGGACAGCCACGGCAGGTTCAGCGGGTCGTCGCCCGAGTAGAACTTCAGGTCGGTGGTGCCGATCAGCTCGGCGCCCGCGTTCAGATCACCCTTGGCGTCCTTCACCGCGACGATCCGCGGGTGCTCGGCGAGCAGACGCAGCGTGTCGGTCTCGATCGGCACGACGGATCGAGGTGGGATGTCGTAGAGCATGACCGGCAGATCGGTCGCATCGGCCACCGCGACGAAGTGGGCGTAGAGACCCGCCTGCGGGGGCCGCGAGTAGTACGGGGTCACCACGAGCAGGCCGTGCGCACCGGCTCGCGCGGCGTCGCGGGCGAGCTCGACGCTGTGGGCGGTGTCGTTGCTGCCGGCACCGGCGATGATCTTGGCGCGGTCGCCGACGGATGCGAGCACGGCCCGCATCAGCTCCATCTTCTCGTTCTCGGTCGTCGTGGGCGATTCGCCGGTCGTACCGGCGAGAACCAGTGCGTCACAGCCACCCTCGACGAGGTAGTTCGCCAGACGCACGCCCGCATCCACGTCGAGCTTGCCATCGGCAGTGAACGGGGTCACCATCGCTGTGGCGACGGTGCCGAACGGAAGCTCGACAGCAGTTGCGGAATCACCGTTGGTCATGGTCAGAAGGCTACCGCGTGGCAGGGCCGCCTCGACACACGCCCGCCCCCCGAAGACGGATCACAGATCGGTGTAGCAGTCGATCGGAGATCGGTGTAGCAGTCGATCGGAGATCGGTGTAGCAGTCGATCGGAGATCGGGGTACAGGTCGATCAGAGATCGGTCGCGAGCGTGGGAGCTGCGATCTCGCTGCCGTCGGCCAGCTTCGTGATCGCGAAGTCCGAGAACGCGTTCGGTGCGGCATCCGCGAGCTGACGCACACATTCGACGGCGAGACGCCGGATCTCGACGTCGGCATGTTCGGTCGCGCGCATGGCGACGAAGTGACGCCACGATCGGTAGTTGCCGGTGACGACGATGCGGGTCTCCGTGGCGTTGGGGAGCACCGCCCGGGCGGCCTCCCGGACCTGCTTGGCGCGCAACGGACCGGCGGGAAGATGCGAGAGCTTCTCGTCGAGCGCCGCCAACAGCGCCACATAGGCCTCGCGGCTGCGCTCCGCGGCCGCGAAGAACAACTCCTCGAGTTCGGCATCGCCCGCGATCGCGGGCGGAACCACCACGGGCACCTCACCGTCGGCGACGAAACGCTGGGACAGCTGGGAGAACGAGAAGTGCCGGTGCCGGATCAGCTCGTGCGTGCACGAACGGGAGATGCCGGTGATGTAGAAGGTCGCCGTGGCGTGTTCGAGAACGGACAGGTGCCCCACGGTGAGCAGGTGACGGAGATATCCGGCGTTCGTCGCGGTGCGCGGGTTCGGTTTGGACCAGCTCTGGTAGCAGGCGCGACCGGCGAACTCGACGAGCGCTTCCCCGCCCTCGGCGTCGGTGTCCCAGTCGACGTCGTCGGGACGTGGAACTCCGTCGTGGCGATGAGCCGGACCTTCGGAACGGCGGCTTCGGGCGCCATCGTCTCCTCCTCGCCTGGGTCGTCGCGCATCCTCCGGACGCGCCGTCTCTTCCGTCCGAACACTAACGCGCCTCGACCTGCGACGATCGATGACATCATGATGACACTTGCGTGACATCACTCGTGACGTCACACTGGCGTCATGGACATCGACAAGTACACGTCCGCCATCACGGACTCCGTGATCTCCGCGGCCGAACTCGGCGACGAGCAGACCCGACGCACCGCCGCCGCCCTCGCGACCGCCATCGCCGCACCCGTCCGACTCGCGGTCCTGGCAGCACTGTCCGACATGGCCAACGAGATCAGCGACGAACTCGGCGACCGCACCGTCACGGTGCGCCTCGACGGCACCGATGCCGTCCTCGCCGTCCACAGCGAACCCGCTCCCCCGCACGAGGTTCCGACGCCGTCCTTCGAAGAGATGACCGGCGACATCAGCCGGGTGACCCTGCGCCTCGTCGAACAGATCAAGACCAAGGCCGAGGAAGCGGCGCAGCAGAGCGGGCTGTCGCTCAATTCCTGGATGGCGCAGGCCGTGCAGGGCGCTGCGGGAGCAGATGCGCTATCAGCGCCGTGCCGACGAATGGCGCCGTCAGGGTGGCTGGGCGAAGCCACCTCGCCCGAACCCA
Source organism: Rhodococcus sp. IITR03 (assembly GCA_001017865.1). The sequence goes on along the minus strand of LATQ01000140.1, from coordinate 3,811 downwards.
CCGAGCAACCGCCGTCCGACCCGACCGACACCGCGGGCCCGGACGACACTGCCGGCCGCAACGACACTGCCGGCCGCAACGACACTGCAGGTCCCGACGACACGAACCCGCGCAGCGACGCGTGAGGCACCTCACCGCACGATAGAGTGCCGACGCACACAATCGGGCGACACGGAGGGCGCATGGCGGTCAGCAGCACCAGGAGTTTCGACATCGACGCAACCCCGGAGCAGGTGATGGCCGCGCTCGCCGCGGTCGAACGCCTGCCCGAGTGGTCGTCGACCCACAAGTCCGTCACCGTCGAGTCCACCCACCCCGACGGACGACCGCACCGCGTGCGGATGACCGTCTCCATCGTCGGCATCACCGACGAACAGGTCGTCGAGTACTCCTGGAACGGCGACGAGTCCATGTCGTGGACCCTGGTGGAGAGCAGCCAGCAACGCCAGCAGGACGGCGCCTACACCCTCACCGCCAAGGGATCCGGCACGACGGCCGAGTTCTCGCTGACCATCGATCCGAAGATCCCCGTCCCCGGATTCCTCGTGCGGCGCGCCGAGAAGATGGCCCTCGAAACCGCCGGCAAGGGCCTCACGTCGTTCACGGAGACACACTTCCGCTGAAGTCAGATCTCGCCGGCCGCGGTCGCCGCGACGATGGCGCCGAGTTCGTAACACTGCTCGCGTACCTTCGCGTCGACCGGTCCGGTGATCTCGAGATCGGTAGCAGCCTGCACGAGACCCAAGCCGGTGGTCAGGCGCCGAACCGAGGCCACAGCGCCGGCGGTGTCGTTGTTCCCGTGCACCCACAGACCGTAGGGACGACCGGCGACGGCATCGAGACACGGGTAGTAGACCGTGTCGAAGAAGTGCTTGAGCGCACCCGACATGTAGCCGAAATTGGCTGTCGTGCCGAACAGGAAGCCGTCGGCGGCCAGCACATCGGGAACCGTGGCGCCCAGCGCGGGGACCGCCCGGACGGTGACACCCGTGATCTCCGGGTCCCGAGCTCCCGCCAGGACGGCTTCGAGGATCTCGCGGGTCGGCGGCGACGGGGTGTGGTGCACCACCAGCACCGTGCGGGATCCGTCCCCGCGCCCTGCCTCGTCCGCCCCAGCCCGGTCTTCCACAGCCTCGTCCGTCACATCAGCAGGCTGCTGCACCACGTCGAGGTTGTCAAAACCACTCGCCGGTTCAGGAACCGGCGTGGCCGTCCCGTTCGAGCTTCTCGAGCGCGACCGCCCGGCGCATCGTCTCCCGCGCGCGACTGCGGTTCGCCCGCGTAGTCGTAGGCGCGTGCCAGCCGGTAGGAGTTGCGCCAGTTGTCGGGGTCGGCTTCCCATTCCTGCTTCACGGTCGCGAACAGTTCGTCGGCGGCGTCCCGGTCGATCCGCCCCGACGGCATGCGGGGCAGGTCGTCGACGTCGAGTTCGAGGCCTTCGTCGTGGATCCGCCGCGCGAGGTGCTGATGCTGCAGCCCTGCGCGGAGGGTCGCGTAGACGATCCAGGCTCCCACGACCGGGAGGATGAGGATGCCGATCCCGAGACCGATCGCCGCGACCTCACCGGACCGGACCAGTTCCAGGCCGGTGGAGCCGAGCAGAACGAAGTAGAACCCCAGCGCGACCACGATGAACGCGATGGGCACGAGGACTTTGAGCGAGCCGGTTCTCACAGGTCGAGGAGGGGATCGATTCCGACGGTCAGACCCGGTCGCTTACCGATCTCCCGCACACCGAGCAGCACCCCGGGAGCGAAGGAGGAACGGTCGATCGAGTCGTGCCGGATGGTGAGGGTCTCGCCCTGGGTGCCGAGCAGCACCTCCTGGTGGGCGACGAGTCCGGCGAGACGCACGGAGTGCACACGGACACCGTCGACGTCGCCGCCGCGAGCACCGTCGAGTTCGGTGGTGGTGGCGTCCGGGCTCGGAGCCACACCGGCCTCGGCGCGGGCCTGCGCGATCAGACGGGCAGTGCGGTAGGCGGTGCCGGACGGGGCGTCGGCCTTGTTCGGGTGGTGCAGCTCGATCACCTCGACGGAGTCGAAGAACCGGGCGGCGGCCTGGGCGAAGCGCATCGACAGCACGGCACCGATCGCGAAGTTCGGCGCGATGAGCACGCCCACCTCCGGACGATCCGCGAGCCAGCTCCGCACCCGGTCGAGGCGCTCGTCGTCGAAGCCGGTGGTTCCGACCACGGCGTGGATGCCGTTCTCGACGAGGAAGTGCAGGTTGTCCATGACGACGTCGGGGTGGGTGAAGTCGACGACCACCTGGGTCTGCGAGTTCACGAAGGCGTCGAGGCTGTCGCCCTTGTCGACGGTGGCGACGAGCTCGAGATCGGACGCGGCGTCGACGGCGGCGCAGATCGCCTGGCCGACCTTGCCGGCAGCACCGAGTACACCCACCCGAACTTTTGTTGTATCCACTTGCGTCGTCACGCCCTTTCGTTGCCGTCTCCCCCGGAAATCCTACGCAACCACCCATGGACGTCCCGAGCGGTCGAACGCCACCTACTGCTGTGCGCAGAGCGCGTCGAGCCACCGACCGACGGTCGAGCTGATCTCGTCGACCCATGCCATGTCCGAATCCGAGGACGTGTGGGCGCGAGCGCCGTGGGTGCGGTCGAACAGAACTCCTTCGAGCAGGGTCACCAGATCGCGCCCCGCCGTGTCGGGTTCCGGCGCACCGAGTTCCCGCACGAGATCGGTGGCCGCGGAGATCGAGAACATGCAGGCCGCGAGCGCTCGGCAGACTCCGGTTCGAGGCGCGCGTCGGTCGCGAGCGCGTACCGGGCCAGCACATCGGTGCGACGCACAGTGAGCAGGCGTTCGAGATAGCGCGCGATCAGGTCGGCAGGAGGCTCGGGTCGCCGGTCGTGTCGTCGAACAGCGCGGCGAAATCCGCGCGCGACCGTTCGGCGAGGCGGGTGATCGCAGCCGAGACGAGCGCGTGGCGGGTGCGGAAGTAGTAGGAGGTCGAGCCCTTCGGCAGGCCGAGGTGCACGTCGATGGCCGTGTGCGTCACCGCGTGGTTGCCGCCACGGGCGGCGAGTTCGAGGGCGGCATCGCTGATGGCCGTGCGCCGGGAGGGACGTTCGGGTGAAGTCGTCACTCTACGATGATAGAGTCTCGGCCGTGAGGGTGCGCCGACGCAGGAACCGCATGTCGCCGAACACCGCCATGCCGAACCCCGTCCCCCGCACCGTGTTCGACGAGGCCGCGCGCAGCCGGGGGTTCGTGCTCGATCCCGCGCAACACGACGCCGTCGAGCAGCTGTGTCATCCCGAGCGCCCGAACGTCTACCTGTGGGGCCCGCCCGGGCGCGGCAAGAGCTGGCTCGCCGACGTGTACTTCTCGGCCTATCCCGGACGGAACAAGCTCCGCGTCCACTTCCACGAGTTCTTCCGCGACCTGCACGTCGAGCTCCGACGGCACCGCTTCGATCTCGACGCCGCACTCGATCACCTGATCGGTCGCGCCGAGCTCGTGTGCTTCGACGAATTCCACGTCCACGATCCGGCGGACGGCACGTTCGTCGCCCGGTTGTTCCCCGCACTGCTCGGTCGCCGCACGCGTCTCGTCCTGACCTCGAACTATCCTCCCCGCGACCTGCTCCCCAACCCGCTCTTCCACGACGGCTTCGTCCCGACGATCGAGCTCGTCGAGCGGTGCGCGACGGTCGTCGCTCTGGACGGTCCGCGCGATCATCGGCTCGGCTCCGACCATGCGAAGGGATTCGCGTCGGGGATCTGGCCGTCTCCCCGTCCGACCGGCAGCTACGACGCTCGGTCTCGAACGCGCGCGACGTCGGC
>LATQ01000194.1 GCA_001017865.1 Rhodococcus sp. IITR03 | reverse complement strand
CTGCGCGTCGGTGGGCCACGGCGGCGTCGGTGTAGCGGTCGACGCGCACGAGGCCCGATTCCACCTGGGGAACGGGCCAGAAGACCGCACGCCCGACGCGCCGGCCCTGCGGACGTCGCCGAAGAACCGCGCCTTCACACTGGGCACGCCGTAGATCTTGCCGCCCGGTTCGGCTGCGAGCCGATCGGCGACCTCGGCCTGCACCATCACGAGAGCGGTTCGCAGAGTGGGGAACTCGGAGAACAGGTGCAGCAGCACCGGCACCGCGACGTTGTAGGGCAGGTTGGCGACGAGCGCGGTGGGCGTGACGGGAAGGTCCTTCGGCAGCACCTTCATCGCGTCCATGTGCACGACGTCGAAGCGGTCGGCGAGCTGCGGGGCACGCTCCTGCACGGTCGTGGGAATACGCTGCGCGAGAACGGGATCGAGCTCGACGGCGACCACACGATCGACGACGTCGAGCAGGGCGAGGGTGAGCGAACCCAGCCCGGGCCCGACCTCGAGCACGACGTCCTCGGGGCCGACCCCGGCGACGTTGACGATGCGGCGCACCGTGTTCGCGTCGTGCACGAAATTCTGGCCGAGCTGCTTCGTCGGGCGCACCCCGAACTCCTCCGCGAGTGCGCGGACCTCGGCGGGTCCGAGCAGCGCGGCGAGCCCGCGCGGAGAAGCCGGGGTGGCCCTCGGAGTGGTTTCGGGATCGTCTGCTGACACGTGGTGAACCTAGCGCACTCGGGAGCAGGTCACACCGTGCGCACCCGTGCCGGTCAGCGCAGACCGAGCTTGCTGGTGCAGGACGGCCACGCACCCCAGCCCTGGGTCGCCTGGACCTTCTCCGCGACCGCGATCTGCTGCTCGCGGGTCGCGAGATCGGCACGCGGCGCGTACTGGGTGCCGCCGAAGCGGCCCACGTCTGCTGCGTGAACTGCAGGCCACCGTAGAAGCCGTTGCCGGTGTTGATCGCCCAGTTGCCGGTCGCCTCGCACTGCGCGAGAGCGTCCCAGGTGGAGGCGCGACCGGAGGCCGGTACGGCAGGCTTCGGCTTGGTGCCGACGCGGACCACGACGGGCCGCGGCTCGGCGAGGACCTTCGAAGCGGTCTCGGTGCGTCCGACCTCGACACCGTTGACGGTGTGGACGTCGAAGGTCACCGACCGCTCGCCCGGAGCACCCGGGTCGCTCACGGCGGTCTCCCCCTCGAGCATGTTCGGATCGTCCACGCGGTTCTCCGGCGGCGCGATCGGCAGGTTCTCGGTCCGCGACTCGGTCCGGTCGCGGGTGACTACGACCTCCATACCCTCCTCGAGCTGCGCGTCGAGGGCAGGAGTGACGCTGTCGGCCTGCTCGAGCTTGGTGCCTGGGACTCCAGGAACTCCGCGACCGTCGGCACTGCGACGCGCACCTCGGCGGCGGGCGCCCCGTTGTCGGCGAAACGCACCGTCTTGGGGTTGACGACCTCGAGATCGGCGCCGTCGAGCGGAAGGCGGTGCGAACGCGAAGCGGAGACGTAGGCGTCGTCGGAGAGGCGGAACTGGTCGAGTGCCTCGTCGACGGTCAGCGCGGTGGTCCACACCGAGCGCTCCTCACCGTCGACGGTGAGGTGCAGTTCGCGGGCCTGTCGCAGGACGATGGTGTCGCCGTCGGAGACGGACGAGTCCACGGCCGGGGCCACGACGTCGTTCTCGTCGACGGTGTAGCCGGCGGCGGCCAGGATGTCGCCGACGTTGGAGTTCATCGTGCCGAAGGCACGCTGCTCACCGTCGACGTCGAGGACGACGTCCTTGTGCTGAACCACAGCAGTGGCGCCACCGGCACCGAGGGTGACGAAGACGGCGGCGACCACCGAGTAGAACACCGGCGACTTGACGCGATTGATCTTGGTGAAAGGTGACACGATTATTTCCAGACGGACGACAACTGTGATCACAGCACGGTAACGAGACGGCATTGTTATCGCAACTTCATCGCCTCTACCTGCACAGATAATGATTTCTGTCAGATCACGACGCACATCACAGATATCGGATCGGTATTACCTCGATCATGTGCGATTGTCCGAAATCACCATTTTCTATCGATACTCGGAAAGAGGAATTCCTCTCGATTCGGGCACCGAGAACATGAACTCCGTGAGGTCACCGAGGATCCCGCGCATCTGTGCTCTGCCCCATGCGGGGGCGTTCGAGGTGCCGATGCCCACAGGCTCGGATGGATCGGCCGGCGTCGCGGCCGCGGAGGTTTCCGGACCGCCTACCGATGGTCGCGGTTGCCGGTGATCGGCTTCGTCAGCGTCCGGCCGACCCGCTGGGAATCGGGAGATCGGCGGATCCGCTCGGTACGGGGAACTGCGGAATCGGCACGGCCGGGGTGGTGCCCGTGCGGGCCATCACGTCCATCAGGACGGCGTGCATGGTCGCGACCTGCACCGGGTCGAAGTTCGCGAGGTCGAGCGGGTTCGCGCGGTTGCGCGTCTCGAGCGGATCGTCGTGCAGGTCGTAGAGTTCGAACTGCGGCAGCGCGCGTCCCGACGGATCGAAGTACATCGCGTACTTCCACCTGTCCTGCCGGACGGCGCGAATGTGGTTGGGCTGCTTCACCGTCGTCTGCCCGTTGGCCGCGGCGGCGTTCTCGTCGTCGAAGGTGAACAGGACGGTGTCCTGCACCTGTGGCGGCGTGCCACCGGACGACGCGCCCTCGATGACGGGCGTGAGGTCGACGCCCTTGAACGTCCACGCCGAACGGTCGGGCACGGCGGCCATCGTCGCGAGGGTGGGCATGACGTCGATCAGCGACGCGAGCGCGTCGGTGGAGACCGGCCTCGGGAACATCACCGGATTGCTCACCACGAGAGGAACATTGAGCGTCTCCTCGTAGGCGTTGAAGGCCTTCTGACGGAGTCCGCCGTGGGAGAGCCCCATCTCGCCGTGGTCGGCCACCCGGAAGACGACGGTGCGTTCGCGCATGCCCGAAACCGATTCCAGCGCATCGAGAACCGTCCCGATGTGCTGGTCGACGACCTTGTGCATGTAGGCGTACAGGTTGACGTACTGCCGTGCGGCTTCGGGACCGACCAGCGGACCGAGCGCACCTGCGAGCAGCAGGAGTAGTTCGGCCTGGGCGGTGGGCTTGAAGTTGCGGAGCAGGTCCTCGTCGATGGTGGGCGGCAGGTCGATTCCCTGCTCGAAGGCCTCGGGTGCGAAGGCACCGTAATTGTTGCAGTCGCCGTCGACTGATCCCAGGTCTTCGGGTACGAGAGGATGTCGTGGGGATTGGCGAACGACACGATGAGCGCGAACGGCCGGTCGTCGGAGGCGCTGCGCGACCGCAGGAACTCGGCAGCGTCGGAGGCGATCTTGCCGTCGCGGTCGGCGCAGCCACCCCCGAAGTTCTCGGGTGCGGTGTCCTGCCCCGCCTCCGGGGGCTCCCACCCCGCGAAGCCGTACGCGCGATGTCCTCGGGCGACGGGTCGCCGCCGTCGGCGCCCTTGCTCATGTGCCATTTGCCGCGGTAATGGACGTCGTATCCGGCGGAGAGCAGCATCTTCGCCATGTTCTGGCCGTCCACCGGCAGCACGGGCTCGGTGGGCGAGAGCGTGCCGCCCTCGGTGAGGGTGCTCACCACCCGTGCTGGGCGGGATAGAGCCCGGTGAAGAACGTGCTGCGACTGGGCGAGCACATCGCGGCGTTGCAGAACGACCGCGTGAAGGTCAGCCCCGTATCGGCGAGCCGCTGCCGATTGGCAGATTGTTGCGCGCCCAGTCGGCCGGCCAGTGCATCGGCTGACGCTCCTGGTCGGTCATGATGATGAGGATGTTGGGGCGCTGCGGTGTCCGAGGCTGTGCCGCAGATGTACCGGCGCCCACGAGGCCGGCAGCGAGGAGCGCGCCCGCGCCCACGAGGAAGGTCCGTCGATTGACATTCCACGTGGTGTCGCGACGCGGAACAGCTTGCTGCACGGTCATATCGATCCTGTCGGAGAGATCCGTGAACGCATATGTCGTGCAGGAGAATAACAAGACATATGCGAAAAGCGCGCGTCATCGGACGGAAAAGGCGCTGCGGACGATCGGGAGAAATCGTCCACAGCACCTCGGAACCGCAGGTCAGGCTGTGCGCAGGAGCGGAACCTTCCGCGCGAGGAATCGGTCGACGCTGAACGCTCCCGCACCGACCGCGGCGAGCAGGAGAGCCCCTGCGCCGAGCGCGGCCACGAGCTCGAAACCGCCGTCGCCGACGTAGATTCCGTTCTCCACGTGCACGATGAAGAACGCGCCGAGCATGAGCAGGAACAGCAGGACGCCGAAGACGGGGACGAGCACACCGAGGATGAGCGCGAGACCGCCGAGGATCTCGATCCAGGTGGCGACGAACGCCGAGATCGCCGGGGCGGGCACGCCCATTCCTTCGAAGCCGGCCTTGGTGCCTTCGTATCCCCACGAGTTGAACTTCTGCAGTCCGTGCGCGAGGAAGATGACGCCGAGTACGAGTCGGGCGATGAGGATGCCGATGTCGCGGACGAGAGGGGTCTTCATGTCGAGCCTTTCGGGTAGGAGGCCGGAGAGCCCCACTTAGTTGAAGCGACAACTAAGATAGCAACTCATGGTTGTAGCTTCAACCAGACTTCCGATCCGGTTCCGGACGGGTACCGGTGAACGCCTCTTCCAGCAACCGCCGCACACCCACCTCCGTGACCTCCCGAGGATTCGGATACGGCTTCGCCGTCGCCAGTCGCGCCGCCTCGTCCAGGTCGGACTCCCGCATCCCCAGTTCCTCGAGACTCGTCGGCCCACCGGCCGCCGCCACGAGGTCGTAGACGCCCGCGGGTGCCGAATCCGTGCCGAGTGCCTGCGCGACCCGCGCCATGACGTGCGGTACCGACGGTTCGTTGTAGGCGAGCGCGTGGGGCAGGACGACGGTGTGGGTGGCGGCGTGCGGCAGGTCGAACGATCCGCCCAGGACGTGACAGAGCTTGTGGTGCAGCCCCATTCCCGCCGAGGCGAGGCAGGTGCCGGAGAGCCACGCGGCGAGCAGGAGATCCGAACGCCCCTCGGGATCGGCCGAGTCCGCACCGAGCGCGGGATACCCCGGGCGATCGCGGCAACGGCCTCGAGCGCGAGGCGTCGACGATCGGATTGGCCTGTTCGGAGTAGAGGGCCTCGATCGCGTGGGCCATCGCGTTGATCGCGCTGGTCACCGCCAGCGGGATCGGCATCGACGTGGTGAACTCCACGTCGTAGATCACGGTCTCGGGAAGGATGTCGGGCGACGAACGCGTGGTCTTCACCCCGTCGGCGGTCTCGCCGAGAACGGGGGTCACCTCCGACCCTGCGTAGGTCGTCGGCAGGATCACCTGATCGATCCCCGTACGGCGGGCCAGTGCCTTGGCCAGTCCGGTGGTCGATCCGCCACCGACCGCGACGACCGCATCGACGTCGTGCTCGGTGACCACGCCGAGGACCCGTTCCGTCACCTCGACCGGCGTATGCATCACCGCGCCGTCGAAACGCGCGACCTGCAGATCGCCGAGATACTTCTCGACCAGTTCCGCCTGGTGCCGCACGTGCTCGCCGGCGAGCAGCAGGACGCGGGAACGATCGAGTCGACGTACTTCGTCCGCGACCCGCGAGGCGGTACCGGGGCCGAAGATCACACGTACCGGATGAGAGTTGTAGACGAAGGAGCGCATGCCCGTATTGTCACGACGGGAGTGGGGGCACGCGTGCCTTTACGAAAGTCCGTACACCCGCTCGGCGTTCGCGGTGGTGGCCGCGGCCAGTTCCTCGGCGTCCTCGCCCCGCACCTCGGCGAGCGCGCGCACGGTGTACGGCAGGCAGTACGACTTCGTTCGGCGCGCCCCGGAAGGGGTGCGGGGTCAGGAACGGCGCGTCGGTCTCCACCAGCACCAGTTCTCGGGGCACGAGGGGCGCCGCTTCGCGCAGGGCCTTCGCGTTCTTGAAGCTCACGGTGCCCGAGAAGCTCAGCAGGTATCCGGCGTCGACGCAGCGGCGGGCCATGTCGGCATCCGACGAGAAGCAGTGGAAGATCACCTTCTCGGGCGCGCCCTCGTCGTGCAGCACGCGCAGCAGGTCGGCGTCGGCCTCGCGGTTGTGGATCATCAGCGGCTTGCCGAGTCGCTTCGCGAGGTCGATGTGCCAGCGGAAGCCCTCTTCCTGCTCGGCCGGTTCGGCGCACCCGTCGAGCTTGCCGGGCCAGTAGAGGTCGAGGCCGGTCTCCCCCACCGCGACGCAGCGCGGGTCGGCGGCGAGCTTCTCGATCTCGGCGCGAGTGGCGTCGTCGAGGCTGTTCGCGCGGGTGGGATGGATGGCGACGGCC
>LATQ01000143.1 GCA_001017865.1 Rhodococcus sp. IITR03 | reverse complement strand
AGCTCGAGCGTCGCTCCATCGGATCCGCGGCCCGAACGCCGCGTGCGGAGCGCTCGTCCCCACGCCCGGTCGGCCGCGCGGAGCAGCGCGTGGATCGGCTCGCCCGGGACGTTCCGGTGGATCAGCGCCTTCGGCAGCCGTTCGGCGACGTCGGACGGTCTCTCCACGTGGAACGGGCTCCACGCCAAGGTCAGCGAACGGGGACCGTGCTCGTCGAGGAGCACCCGCGCAGCGCCGGCCCAGCTCGTCGCACGTGCCGTCGATGAGCAGGCCGCCGGGAGCGAGACCGGAACGCAGGTGCGCCCACGCCGGTTCGACCGCCTCCTCCGGATACTGCCGGAGCACGTTGAAGGCCCGGACCAGGGTCGGGCGCAGGCCCGCGAGCTCGAAGCCGCCCCGGGCGAACTCGACACCGTCGCGGCCCGGGACCACACGGTCCGGATCGATCTCGAGACCGACCACGCGCAGATGGCTGCGGACCCGACGCAGGCGCGCGGCGAGTTCGAGGGTCGTCACCGGCATGGCGCCGTAACCCAGATCGACCACCAGCGGGTCGGTGGCGTGCGTCAACGCCCTCATGATGTGGGGGTCGTGCATCGCCCAGCGGTCGCTGCGGCGCAGCCTGTTGATGCCGGTGGTGCCGCGCGTGACGACACCGACGGGTCCTCGATTCCGCACGCGCTACCGACCGGCGAGCCAGTCGGCGGTGATGGCCGCTTCGGTGCGGAACACGTCGACGAGATTGGTGAGGATGAGTTCTTCGAGTTTGCCGCCGACGAACGGGATGTGCACCTTGGCCTCGGAGGTGGTGCGGAGCGTGGCGCCGTGGTCGTCGCCGAAGAGCTCCATCGTGCCCGTGAGGCTGCCCGGACCGCCGGGGATCGACGCCTGGTAGGTGCCGGTCGCGCCGTCGGTGAACGGCCCGTAGTTCTCCTTGCGCGTGATGACCATGTCCTTCTTGATCACCGTGCGGGCGATCTCCGGCAGGTCGGAACGCGGCAGGACGTGGTGCAACACCAGCGCGATGCCCGATTCGGAGACCGTGAACTCGCGGACGTGGTTCTCCGAGTACTTGCGCATCTCGGTCATCCGCGCTTCCCAGTGGGCGGGGTCGGCGAGAGCCTCGTACACCCGCTCCGGTGGATGAGGGAAGCGGGCGGAGTAGTCGATACGCCGTGCCACGACCGGCCAGGTTACCGCGCCGGACGGCCTGCCCGGAAATCGCGACCGTCCACGGGGGAGCCCGCGGGGTGCGATCAGGCCGAGTGATCCCCGTTCAACCACTGCTCGGTGAAGGTGCGCTCCGCGTCGAACAGCTCGACGAGCTGCTCGACGATCATCCCTCGATCTTGGAACCGAGGAACGGGATCTTCACCTCGACGGTGCCTCGATGACGACGGACGAGCCCGCGCCGTCGGCGATGAGCGTCATCCCACCGGTGACCTCGCCGGGCATGCCGTCGACGTGGGCCGAGAACCTGCCCTCGGCGCGGCCGTCGGCGAGCGCTCCCCACGACTCGTGACGCCGGATGACGAGATCGCCCGGGCGTAGGCTCGTGACCATGCTCGGCAGGTGTTCGGCCGGGATGGCCTGATGGAGGTCGAGCTCGATCGTGCCGTCGCCGGTGTCGGCGCGTTCGACCGCCGCACCCGGGCCACCGACCTCACGCAGCCGGGTCTGCCAGTACTGCGGATCGACGAACGCCGCGTGGACCGCAGCAGGCGGGGACGAGTAGTTCGCAGTGTGGTCGATAGGGCTGCCCATACGGGGCACGCTACCGTTTGCTGGTGCTTGATCCACGTACCAGGCCCGGCTCGTCGAAACGGGAGCCACGGTGTCCGAGCAGGTGTCGCTGTCGGAATTCACGACCCTGCGGCTCGGTGGCCCCGCCCGGTATCTCGTCGAATGCACGTCCACCGCGTCGTTGATCGAGGTCGTGCGCCTGCTCGACGAGCAGGAAGTGCCGCTGCTGCTCCTCGCGGGCGGCTCCAACCTCGTCATCGGCGACGAGGGTTTCGACGGCGTCGTGGTGCGTGTCGCGACCACCGGTGTCGACCTCCGCGACGACCACGTCCGGGTGGACGCGGGAGCCGGATGGGACGCCGTCGTCGCGACCACCGTGGAGGCCGGCCTCGGCGGACTCGAATGCCTGTCGGGTATCCCGGCTCCGCGGGAGCGACGCCGGTGCAGAACGTCGGGGCGTACGGCGTCGAGGTGGGCTCGATCCTGCGCCGTGTCCGCCTGCTCGACCGTGCCACCGGACAGGACTCGTGGGCCGGCCCCGAGGCACTCGGTCTCGGCTACCGCACCAGCATCCTCAAGCACACCGACGCGGCGGTCGTCCTCGAGGTGGAACTGGACGTGCGGAGCGACGGTTCGTCCGCACCCCTCGCATACCGGGAGCTCGCTGTCGCGCTGGGTGCGGAGGAGGGCGAGCGCCGGCCGGCGGCGCAGGTACGCCAGCACGTGCTCGCGTTGCGCCGCAGCAAGGGCATGGTGCTCGACGCCGACGACCATGACACCTGGAGCGCCGGATCGTTCTTCACGAATCCCGTCGTCCCCGACGACCGCCTGCCGCAGGTGCTCGCGGCCATCGCGGCGAAGGTGGGGGAGGACGTGCGCATCCCGCAGTTCCCCGCGGACGGCGGCACCAAACTGTCGGCCGGATGGCTCATCGAGCGGGCCGGTTTCGCGAAGGGTTTCCCCGCCGCCGACGCACCGGCGCGTTGTCGACGAAGCACACGCTGGCGCTCACCAACAGGGGAGCGGCATCGGCCGCGGACCTCGTGGCGCTGGCGCGGACGGTGCGCGACGGCGTCGAGGACGCTTCGGGGTCCGTCTGCATCCCGAACCCGTCACCGTGAACTGCGTGATCTGACGGACGGCCCGCCCGTCACCAGCGGTTGCGGACCTCCTCCGCGAAGCCGAGGAGGTTCTCGATCTCGAGCCGGGTGCCGTCGTCGAGCACGACACTGCCGGTGAACCGTCCGAAGACCTGGTGCTGCGTGGACCGCACGAGCAGGGCGTTCACGTCGGCCGCGCGGTCGAGGATCGGTTCGAACTCCATCTCGAACCGCTCGTCGTTGCTGGTGAAGCGCCACGGTGCCCCGTCGTAGGTGTCGCGGGGCAGATGGAAGTGCACGCGGTCGAGCTTGTGCGCCACACCGTCGTGGAAGAGCATGTTCTCGCTCGCCGCGGTGGTGTCGCCGAAGCCGTGGCCGATGTTGAACCCGAACCGCACGCCTCGTGGATCCCCGAGGCCGACCCCCAGTACCAGGTGTTGTCGTAGGTCCACACCCCTCGACCCCAGTCGAACACCCCGAAGGCGGTGGCGGGATCGAAGACCAGCTCCCGCCCACCCACGGTGACCGTGCCCTGCGCGGGCAGGCAGTTGATCTTCTGGTTGTAGTAGAAGGCCTTCGGTGCCCGGGGGAAGGGCGTCGCGATCACCATCCGGTCGTCGGACGGTTGCGTGAGCACAAGTTCGCCGGACAGTCCACGCCCGCCACCGAAACGGGGATGGTCGACGACCAGCCGCCGGGCTTGCCCGTCGTGGTGGTACTCGATGCGGAGTCCGCCGTGATGGACGACGACATCGCCACCGTCGGCGGTGTACGGCAGGCGCATCCGGCCGAGCGGGAAGGGGACGAGGCGTTCTCGGTGGTCTCGGAGCGACCCGCGAGGTCGAGCACGCTGACTCCGAGGAGCCCGACGTAGCCGTTGTCGGCAATGGTCAGCGCGATCCCGAACGGTCCGTCCTCCCCGTCGGAAAGAACACAGTGGTAGTCCCACTCCTTGATGCGGAACCGTGACGCCGCGACCCGCTGCCGGTCGTAGGTGCGGACCTCGGAGGTGCTCCAGCCGGCTTCGGCGAGCCTCCCGTCGTCGTCGAGCAGCGGTCCGGGCGCGAGGCGTCGTTGGCGCATATCCCGTGACAGTACCGACGGGGGTGGGCGCGACCGCCTCGCCGCGCCCACCACCGCGGTGGGTCAGTCGGTGACGCGGTGGAACCGGCCGGCATTGGCCTGGTCGCGCGGCTTGACGATGATCTGGTCGAGGTTGACATGCGACGGCCGCGACGCGACGAAGCCGATGATGTCGGCGATGTCCTGGGCGACGAGCGGGTGATGCCCTCGTACACCTTGTCGGCCCGATCCTTGTCGCCCTCGAAGCGCACCAGCGAGAACTCGGTCTCGACCGCGCCCGGCGCGACTTCGGTGAGGCGGACGGGCTGTCCGAGCAGTTCGCCGCGCAGCGTGCGGTGCAGCACGGCCTGTGCGTGCTTCGCCGAGGTGTAGCCGGCGCCGTTGTCGTAGGCCTCGAAGGCCGCGACCGAGGTGATGGTGACGATCAGGCCGTCGCCCGAGGCGATGAGCTTGGGGATCAGAGCCTTGGTGATGCGCATGGTGCCGATGACGTTGGTCTCCCACATCCAGCGCCAGTCATCCTCGACGGCCTCGGCCACCGGTGCGAGTCCCTTGGCGCCACCGGCGTTGTTGACCAGCACGTCGACCCGCGGCAGCACCGTGGTGAAAGCGTCGACCGAATCCTCGTCGGTGACGTCGAGCTCGAGCGCGGTACCGCCGATCTCGTCGGCGAGCTTCTGCAGGCGGTCGAGGCGGCGTGCGCCCACCACGACGTGGAAGCCCTGTGCGGCGAGCGTGCGGGCGGTCGCCTCGCCGATTCCGGAGGAGGCTCCGGTGACGACGGCGACGCGGGAATCGGGAGAGATGCTCATGGGGGCAATCGTAGTGTCGGGCACCGGATGCCGCCGCACGTCCCGGCCTGCGAAGTCCTCTCCGTGCGGCTACCCTGCGGCGTATGACCACCATCCGCGGTCGATACAGCTCGGGAGAACAGACCCGGATCCGGCTCGTCGAAGCCGCCGAGCGGCTCTTCGCCCGCCGCGGATACGACGGGGTCACCCTCGCCGACATCCGCAAGGCCGCCGGACAGCACAACTCGTCGGTGGTCGGCTACTACTTCGGCACCAAGGAGGGACTGCTCGAGGCGGTCTTCTCCCACCGGTTGCCCGCCCTGAACTCCCAGCGGGAAGCGCTCCTCGCCGAGATGCTGCGGACGCGGGAGTCCCTCTCGGTCCGCGACCTGCTGTGGGTGATCATCCGCCCCCTGGCAGGCACGCTCGGCCGCAACAACCACTATGTCGCCTTCCTCGACCGGCTGTCGAACCACGACCGGTTCGCCGAGTGCTTCCGCGTCACCGGACCGACGGGAACCGAGAGCGGCCGCCGGTCCGACACCGCGTTGCGGACCCTGCTCGGGCCGTTGCCCGACGACATCGCCGGGCAACGTCTGCGGCTGGTCTACTCCGGCACCGTCGGTGCGCTGGCGCGGTGTCACCGTGCAGGCGAATCACCTACCACGGCAGAACTCGCCGCACTCGTCGACGCGTGGGAGGCGTTGCTGCTCGCCCCGGTGTCGGCGGAGACCGCGCACGCACGCGGGGACGTGCAGGAAGGTTTCCCACCGGATCGGTAAGGATTGGACACGACGCGGTTCGGGCGATAGTTTGATCGACATGTCAGTCGGCCACACCTCCGCACCGCGGGTCACCTATGTGACCGCCGCGCTGGGATCACGGCTGCCTCTGGCGCGCGAACTCTGTTGTCGCTGCTGCGGAAAGTAACTCCGCACCGATCCCGCTCTCGTCGTGCGGGTCCGTCTCCGATCGTGTTCTCCACGTCGGGGTCTCGGTGCGTCGATCGTCTCCCGCCCGTTCTCCGGTCATCACGTCCGGATCAGCAGCCAAGGATCAGCGCCGTGTCGGTTCCCACTCTCTCGCCGTCCGTTTCCCTTCCCTCGCGATCGTCCGCGCCCCGTCGCGCCACCGGTTCCGCCGTCCGTGGATCCACGCGTGCGACGGTCGTCCGTCCCCGCACCTCCCGTGTGTCGAGCCCGGTCAGGATCGTTCCGCCGGACCTGCGTATCGCCGACGGCACCGGGGCGTCGGTCTTCCGTGTCGCCGCCAATCGTGGCCCCGTCTCGCGCGACGTGATCGCCAAGGTCACCGGTGCGAGCATCGCCACCGTCAATCGTCAGGTGTCGGCCCTGCTCTCGGCAGGTCTGCTGCGTGAGCGCGCCGACCTGACCGAACCCGGCGCGGTCGGCCGGCCACGTGTTCCCGTCGAGGTCGACCACGAGCGGTACCTGACGGTCGGCATCCACATCGGTGCCGTCACCACCGGCATCGTCGCCAGCGACCTGCGCGGTCGCATCATCGGCGCCGTCGAGGTCCCCACGCCGACCGGCGACCAGGACGCCGCGCTCGCGTCGATCACCGCGAGCGCCAAGGCCTTCGCCGGACGGTGGCACCGCC
>LATQ01000146.1 GCA_001017865.1 Rhodococcus sp. IITR03 | reverse complement strand
CCCCGGCGGGCCGGCCGAGGGCGAGCAGCGCAGGCGCACCGGTCCGCGCTTCCATCGGGCGGGGAGCATCTCGGCGATCTCCGCGACCGCCGCGACGCCCGCGAACGGACCGTGCAGCGACAGGATCCACGTCCCGACCGACATCGGGGAGGTCGGTTTGGCGACCCGCAGCATGTTGAGGAAGCGGCTCGGTTTGCCGAGATCGTGGACCAGCGCACCGACACTGACGAGCAGCGATGTGAGCGAACCGAATCGGGCAACGCGACGGAGGGCGGGCCGCCCCGTGAGATCGGCACCCGCAGCGAGCAGCGAACTGCCTGCGGCCACGCCGCCGGTGAACAGATAGATCGCGATGTCGTGCTCCCACGGAGCCGGTTTCACGATCTGACGTCCGTAATAGGACTCGAAGTCGGCCTCCGGCACCATCACCCGGTCGCCGCCGCGACCACCTCCGGACCGGCGGGGGTTGCCCGGGCGCCGCCGTGCTGCACCTGGGTCATCAGCGCCTCCTCAGGAAGGACGCGGCGGCGCCCGCCAGCATCGCGACGCGCTACGGCGGCGCGGGTCCACATCTCCGGCAGATCCTTGGTCGTCACCACGGATCCGGCGGCAGGCCGTAGACCTCCGGTTCGTCGAGGAGCAGGAAGAAGGCGCCGGTCCCGCCGACCCCGTCCTCGGGATCGTTGCCGTAGAGCCGTGCCTCGCTCACGCCGCGCTCGTGCAGGGCAGCCAGCCGTTCCTCGGCGCGAGCGCGCAGTTCCTCGACGTCGCCGTACTGGATCGACTCCGTGGGGCACGCCTGCGCGCAGGACGGGGTCTGGCCGTCGGTGAGCCGGTCGTAGCACAGCGTGCACTTCTGGGCGATACCGACCTTCGGGTCGCCCTCCGGACCCTTGCGGCGGTCGATGACGCCGTACGGGCAGGCGGCCACGCAGTATCCGCAGCCGTTGCAGATGTCGTCCTGCACGACCACCGTGCCGAACTCGCTGCGGAACAGCGACCCGGTCGGGCACACGTCGAGGCACGCCGCGTGGGTGCAGTGCTTGCACACGTCCGAGGACATCAACCAGCGGAAGTCCGGCTTCTCCTCCTCCGGAAGTTCCGTCGGGGTCGCCCCGACGGTCGGCATCCCCAGCGAGACCGGGGGTTTCGACTCCGCAGGGCGCTCGATGAAGGCGACGTGCCGCCACTGGTTGGCGTTGAGCGAATGACTGTTGTCGTACGAGGTACCGAGCATCGCGAATGCGTTCTCGGGGACGTCGTTCCACTCCTTGCAGGCCACCTCGCAGGCCTTGCACCCGATGCACACACTGGTGTCGGTGAAGAAGCCCTTGCGAGCCGGCGGATCCTCGTACCCGGCATCGGGTGCCGGGTCGATCGGTCCGAAGAAGCTGTTGGGGCCGGTCACTCGTCCTCCTCCGGGGCACGTGGGTCGTCCGGGGCCTCCGGGGCACGGGGGTCGTCCGAGACCGTATCGCCGTCCGGGACGGTCACGATGGGTGGGTACACGTGGTCGGTTACCCCCGCCCGCCGCGCATATCCCTCGACGTACTCCCGCAGTGCCGTTCCGGACGGTCGGCGTCCTGCCCGGACGTCGCACGTACCGACCTTGGTCTCCTGGATGAGCACGTTGGGGTCCAACGTGATGCCGAACAGATCGTTGGTCGAGTCGCCGGTCACCATGCCGCCGCTGCCCCAGTGATAGGGCATCCATACCTGGTGGACGGTCCGTCCCTCCACCTTCAGCGGCCGCAACCGCTCGGTCACCAGGACCCGGCCCTCGATCGCGGAGCGGGCGGTGACGACGTGGCACCAGCATGTGCTCGAGTCCGCGTTCGGCCGCCAGGGCAGGGGAGACCTCCACGAACATCTCCGGTTGCAGTTCGGCGAGATGTTCGAGATAGCGGCTCATCCCGCCTGCGGTGTGGTGCTCGGTGAGACGGCTCGTCGTGAACACGAAGGGGAACACGTCGACGTGGTCCTCCGGCGGCGCCGGGTTCATCGGGTTGTCGTCACGCCGGTACTCCTTGCGCGTCGGGTTGGCCTGCTGCGCGTAGAGCGGGTTGCGGAACGGCGACTCCACCGGTTCGTAGTGCGTCGGCATCGGACCGTCGACGAGCCCCTGCGGCACGTAGAGGGCGCCTTTGCCGTCGCCCTGCATGATGAACGGGTCGATCCCTTCGAGCGCCTCGACACCGTCGGCGCCTTCGGGGGAGCGGTAGTTCGGCGGCTTCGTCTTCTCGAAGTCCGGAACATCCGCACCCGTCCACTGCTGCGCGTCGTCGTCCCACCACACGTAGGCCTTGCGTTCGCTCCACGGCCGGCCTCGGGGTCGGCGGAGGCCCGGTTGTAGAGAATGCGGCGGTTCATCGGCCACGCCCAGCCCCACTCGGGAGCCACGAACGACTGCTCGTGCCGGGACTTGCGCCGGTTGGCCTGGTTGACGCCGTCGGCGTAGACCCCGGTGTAGATCCAGCAGCCACCGAGGGTGGAGCCGTCGTTCTTCATCTCGGTGAACGACGACAGCGGCCGGCGGGTCGCGACGTCGTAACCGTTGATCTCCATGAGCACCGCGTCGGCACTGGCTCGTCGTACTCGCCGTGCACGGGGTAGTCCCACGCCAGGTCGAGCAGCGGCCGGTCGCGCTCGTCGGTCGACTCGGCCAGACGCTCCCGCATCATGCGGCCGAGGTGGTAGAAGAACCACAGTTCCGAGCGGCAGTCCTCCGGTGGTTCGACGGCCTTCTCCCGCCATTGCAGCATCCGCTGGGTCTGCGTGAAGGTGCCTTCCTTCTCGGCGTAGGAGGCCGCCGGGAAGAGGAACACCTCGGTGGGGCACTCCTCGGTCACGATCTCACCGGTCTCGATTTCCGGGGAGTCCTTCCAGAAGTTGGCGCTCTCGATCTCGAACAGGTCGCGCACCACGAGCCAGTCGAGGTTAGCCATCCCGAGCCGCTGGGCGCGCCCGTGCGCGGAGCCGACGGCCGGGTTCTGCCCGAGGAGGAAGTAGCCCTTGACCTTTCCGTCGATCATGTCGAGCACCGAACGATAGGTGCCGTGGTCGCCGGTGATCTTCGGCATGTAGTCGAAGCAGTAGTCGTTGTCGGCGGTCGCCGCGTCGCCCAGTAGGCCTTGAGCAGGTTCACCGCGTAGGCGTCGGCCTTCGACCAGAAACCCTTGCTGCCCGGGTTGCGCACGCTGTCGACCCAGTCCGTGAACGAGTGGTGCTTGTTCGCGTCGGGCATCGGCAGGTAGCCGGGCAACAGGTTGAACAGCGTCGGGATGTCGGTCGAGCCCTGGATGCTGGCGTGACCCCGCAGCGCCATGATGCCTCCGCCGGGGCGGCCCATGTTGCCGAGCAGCAGCTGCAGGATCGCGCCGGTGCGGATGTACTGCACACCGACACTGTGCTGGGTCCAGCCCACGCTGTAGACGAGCGCCGTCGTCCGCTCCCGGCCGGAGTTCTCGGTCCACGCGCGGCAGACGTCGAGGAAGTCCTCCTGCGAGACGCCGCACACCTGCTCGACCACCTCGGGGGTGTAGCGGGCGAAGTGCCGCTTGAGCACCTGGTAGACGCACCGCGGGTGCTGCAGCGTCTCGTCGCGCCTCGGATGACTCGACGTCTGCATGCCGTGGGACTCGTTCTGCAAACCCGCGGCGGTCTCCCGATGCTCGGCGTGCTCGTCGGAGCCGTTGGCCTGCGACTTGTGCAGGTCGCCGGATTCGTCCTCCACGTCGTACTGCCAGCTCGTCGGATCGTAGGTCCGCTTCTCGGGGTCGAAGCCCGAGAAGAGCCCGTCGAGATCGTCGGTGTCCTCGAACTTGTCGCTGACGAGCACCGCGGCGTTCGTGTAGTTGACCACGTACTCGCGGAAGTCCAGCTCGTTGCTCAGGACGTAGTTGACGATGCCTCCGAGGAAGGCGATGTCGCTGCTACCCGGATCGGGACGTGCTTGTCCGCCACTGCGCTGGTACGGGTGAAGCGCGGATCGATGTGGATGACGCGGGCACCACGCTTCTGGGCCTCCACGACCCACTGGAAGCCCACCGGGTGGCCTCGGCCATGTTGGAACCCTGGATGATGATGCAGTCAGCGTTTGCAAGGTCGGCCGTATAGCCGGTGGCGCCGCCGCGTCCGAAGCTGGTCCCCAGACCGGGGACGGTGGCGGAGTGTCATATGCGGGCCTGATTCTCGATCTGGACCGCCCCCATCGCTGTGAACAGCTTCTTGATGAGGTAATTCTCTTCGTTGTCCAGCGTGGCACCGCCGAGGCTGGCGATACCCATCGTGCGCCGGACACGGTGGCCCTTGTCGTCGAACTCCTGCCAGGTCTCGCGGCGGGTCTTCAGCACGCGGTCGACGACCATCTCCATGGCCGTGTCGAGATCGAGGTCTTCCCATTCGGTGCCGTAGGGCCGGCGGTAGCGGACCCGGGTTTCGCGCAGCTCGCTGGTGACGAGGTTCTTGCTCGCCGAACCCTTGGGGCACAGTCGCCCGCGGTTCACCGGGCTGTCGGGATCGCCTTCGATCTGGACGACCTGTTCGTCCTTGACGAAGATCTTCTGTCCGCATCCGACAGCGCAGTAGGGGCACACGCTGCGGGCGACACGATCGGCGGTGGAGGTGCGCGGTTCGATCTCCTCGGTACGACGGGACCGTGCGGCCTTGCCGCGCCCGAGCAGATCCTTGCCGAGGAACTGGCGCAGGACGGGCCAGGGGAGGGACGTGTCCTTCTCCGCCATCGGTGCTCCTTTCCTGCGCTCTCGTTCCGAAGCTACCGTCTACCCCCGGTTCGTGCCGGTTAATCCGGTGCAGGTGTGTCGGCATGTCCGACGATGAACGGGGTCAGCGCACCCGGATCGCGTGTTCGTCCGCGGGGACCACCTCGCCGATGACCGGATGGCCGGGCAGCTCACCGACGACCAGCAGACCGCCGGACGTCTGGGCGTCGGCGAGCAGGAGCAGTTCGTCGTCGTCCACCTCGGAGTCGACCGCGTCGCGTACCCAGTCGAGATTGCGCCGGCTCCCGCCGGGGACGAATCCCTCCGCGAGCGACTCCCGCGCCCCGGCGACGTACGGCACGGCCGCGGAGTCGATCACGGCGGTCGTACCGCTGGCCCGCATCATCTTCATCAGGTGCCCGAGCAGACCGAAACCGGTGACGTCGGTGGCGGCTCGGACACCGGCCTCGTGCGCGAGTTGCGCCGCCTCGCGGTTGAGAGTCGTCATCACCGCGACCGCTTCCTCGAAACGCTCGCCGGTGGCCTTGTGCCGGTTGTTCAGGATGCCGAGACCGAGCGGCTTGGTGAGAGTCAGGGGCAGGCCGGGCGTGGCAGCGTCGTTGCGCAGCAGGCGATCCGATCGCCCAGACCGGTCACGGCCAGCCCGTACTTCGGCTCCCGGTCGTCGATGCTGTGCCCGCCGGCGAGATGAGCACCCGCCTCGGCGCACGCGTCGGCGCCACCGCGCATCACCTCGGCGGCGAGTTCGAACGGGATGAGTTCGCGCGGCCAGCCCAGGAGGTTGACCGCGATGATCGGCGTGCCACCCATCGCGTAGACGTCGGACATGGCGTTGGTGGCGGCGATCCGTCCCCAGTCGTAGGCGTCGTCGACGACCGGGTGAAGAAGTCGGCCGTCACGATGACGGCCCGGCCACTCCCGTCGGGCGTCGGTTCGATCCGGACCGCGGCACCGTCGTCGCCGTTCTCCACGCCCACCAACAGTTCGCCGGCGGCCCGTCCACCCTGCAGACCGCCGAGCACCCGTTCGAGTTCACCCGGCGGAACCTTGCATGCGCAACCGCCGCCGGCGGCGTACTGGGTGAGTCGGATGGCGCCCTCGGGAAGGTCGACGTGTGCGGTCATGAACCCAAACATACGGGCGAGTCGTAACCGAGGGCCCGACTTCGGTTAGGGTGAGCGCGGAGGTGGTTCTCGTCTGGTGACGGTCGCGGTCTTCAAAACCGTTGTGGCCCAGTATCTGGCTGGGCGGGTTCGATTCCCGTCCGCCTCCGCCAAATGTTTTCGTCGACCGTGGGATGGGGAGCGCGTGCCGGATCCGAGACGGGACGTTCCCCGCACCGACCAGGTGCTGGCCGATCCGCGCCTGCGAGAGGCCGTCGACCGGCTCGCGCCCGACTGGTCAAGCAGACCGTCGTCGCGGCCCAGCAACGGTGCCGCGACGGCGAGGTCGCGCCCGATGCCGTCGCCGACGTCGCGGTCGCGTCGCTGCCGCAACAGGCGACCAACCTGCGCCGCGTCGTCAACGCGACCGGCGTGGTGGTGCACACCAATCTCGGTCGCGCCCCGCTGTCGCGAGCGGCGGTCGAGGCCGTGTCCACCGCGGCGGTGCCACCGACGTCGAACTCGACCTGGCCACCG
>LATQ01000331.1 GCA_001017865.1 Rhodococcus sp. IITR03 | reverse complement strand
GGGGCGGCGATGCTGCGGTGCGTGCCGACGAGCGTGCCGCGGCGGCCTCGGGCATCGACGTGTCGCGCACCAAGCTGCTGGCCTTCGCCATCGGGCGTTCATCGCGGGTCTGGGCGGGTCGCTGATGGCCTATCAACAGACCGTCGTGACCGCGGAGTCGTACACGACGATCGGTGGTATCGCGTTGTTCGCGATGATCTACATCGCCGGGGTCACTCTGGTCAGCGGCGGCATCCTCTCCGGTGTCCTCGGTGCCGGCGGACTGATGTTCATCCTGCTCGACCGGCTGCTCGGTTTCGCCGACTACTACGCGATCATCGGCGGGGTCCTGCTCACCGTCACCGTGATCAGCTACCCCGAAGGCATCGCCGGGCACTTCGCCGAGCGGATCGCGCGGCTGCAGGCAGCCCTTCGCGCGCGGTCGGGACGCCCGGAGAAGACCGACGTCGCCGTCCCGATCGACACGCAGGCCGAGCTGTCGACGATGCTGTCCGGCGGACCGGAAGGCGCGGTGGTGCTCACCGCGGACGGCCTGACCGTCACCCACGGTGCCGTCACGGCGCTGGCGGACTTCTCGATCGAGGTCCGTTCGGGCGAGATCGTCGGGCTCATCGGACCCAACGGTGCCGGCAAGACGACCTGCATCGACGCACTGAGCGGTTTCGCGGACGCCGCGGGATCGGTGACCCTCGAGGCCGGCGGATCGACGGTCTCGTCCCGCACCGGCGGAGCCGTCTCGGGCTCGGCCGCACCTTCCAGGACATGTCGCTCTACGAGGACCTGTCGGTGCGCGAGAACGTGGCAGTCGGCACGTTCACGGCAGGTCCGCGAGCCG
Source organism: Rhodococcus sp. IITR03 (assembly GCA_001017865.1). The sequence continues at coordinate 24,623 of LATQ01000331.1, read as the reverse complement.
GTAAGACGGGTGGCCCGTGGATCGACACGCTCTTCCGGATCCTCGACCTGGAATCGTGCGCCGACGATCCGGTCGCCGAACTGTCGCAGGGCCGAAAGCAATTGGTGTCGGTCGCGCGCGCACTGGCGGGTCGTCCCCGGATGCTGTTGCTCGACGAACCGGCAGCCGGGCTGGCGAGCTCCGAAAGCCGTTGGCTCGGAGAGAAACTGCGCGCGGTACGCGATGCCGGGGTCACCGTGCTCATCGTCGACCACGACATGGATCTGGTGCTCGAACTGTGCGACCGCATCGTGGTGCTCGACCTCGGACGCATCATCGCCGACGGCACACCCGACGAAATCCGTGGCAACCCGGCAGTCGTCGCGGCCTACCTCGGTGCGACCCGGGAGGGCGCAGGCGAGCTCATGACAGCGAGCGACGGCGAGCTCATGACGACAGCGAAAGCGGAGGCGGGCTCGTGACGACGAAGTTCAGTGCCACCGGACTGTTCGCCGGCTACGGCCGCGGACGGCCGTGTGTGCGGGATGTGGACATCGAACTGGGGTCCGGGCAGGTGATGGCATTGCTCGGCCCGAACGGGGCGGGCAAGACCACGCTGCTGCTGACTGGCGGGATTGCTCGCCCCGCTCGGTGGGTCGATGGAACTCGACGGCCAACCCGTCGGGGCGGCAACGCACGCGCGGCGTCGAAGGCCGGCATCGTGCTCGTCCCCGACGATCGCTCACTGTTCAAGTCCCTCACCGTCGTCGAGAACCTGCGCCTCGCCCGGCGCAAGGACGGCCCGACGATCGACGAGGTGATCGAGTACTTCCCGGCACTCGGGGAACGTCGCTCGATCGCGGCGGGCATGCTCTCCGGCGGCGAACAGCAGATGCTCGCGCTCGGACGGGCTTTCGTCCAGGCACCGAAGGTGCTGCTCGTCGACGAACTGAGCATGGGTCTCGCACCCGTGGTCGTCGAGTCGTTGCTGCCCGTCGTCCGCAGTTTCGCCGACGAGAGGAACGCCGCGGTCGTGCTCGTCGAGCAGCACGTGCACATGGCCCTGTCGGTCGCCGACCACGCGATGGTGCTGCGGCACGGCGAGGTGACGACGAGCGGCCCCGCCGCCGAACTCGCGGCCTCCCCGCATCTGCTCGAGCAGGCATATCTGGGGGAATCGGCCGGAGCGGATTCGGTCGTCTTCTGATGGCACCGACCGTCGACGAGAACGGTGTGGTGTGCGGAACTCCTCGAAGAATCGCACGCCACACCGCCTCCAGGGTCGTCAGACGGAGGCGAGGACCTCGTCGAACAGGTCGGCGTAGCGCTCCTGCGCCGCGCGCCGACGGGTCGGCACGTGCTCGGACGGGATGCGGTCTGCGGGGGCCTCGTAGCCGCGAAGGATCAGCTTGGCGACGGTGTCGCGGTGTACCTCGTCGGGGCCGTCGTACAACCGTGCGGCGCGGGCCGCGCGGTACATGAAGTCCAGCGGCAGGTCGGAGCTGTAACCGAGAGAGCCGTGTGTCTGTATCGACCGATCGATGATGTCGTGCAGGATTTTCGCACCGTAGTACTTGATCATGGCGATCTCCTTGCGCGCCTCCTTCGTGCCCTTCGTGTCGATCACCCAGGCGGCCTGTAGGGTCATCAGGCGCAGGGCCTGCATCTCGGCGGCAGAGTCGGCGATCCAGTTGCGCACCGTCTGCTTCTCGCCCAGGACACTGCCATGGGCGAAACGGTAGGTGGCGCGCTCGCACATCATGTCGAAAGCGCGGTTGGCCTGCCCGATCCAGCGCATGCAGTGGTGGATCCGGCCGGGGCCGAGACGTTTCTGGGAGATGAGGAAGCCGTCGCCGGGATTGCCGAGCAGGGCGTCGTCACCGACGCGCACACCGCGCAGGACGACCTCGCAATGCGAACCGTAAGTGTTGTCCCGGGGTGAGGGATTCTCCATCGACGCGATGTCACGCACCACCTCGAGGCCGGGAGCGTCGATCGGGACGATGAACTGCGATGCCCGGCGGTGTCGTTCCGCGTCCGGATCGGTGACGGCGACGACGATGACGAAATCGGCGGTCGAGGCGTTGCTGATGAACCACTTGTGCCCGTCGAGCACCCACTCGTTGCCGTCGCGCACGGCGGTGGTCTGCAGGTTCGTCGGGTCGGCGCCGGCGTTGTCGGGCTCGGTCAGGGCGAAGGCGGAATACTTCTCACCGGCGAGCAACGGGTCGAGCCAGCGGCGCTTCTGCTCGTCGGTGCCCACCGCGGCCAGGATCTCGCGTTGCCGGAATCCGGTGCCTGGCAACCGAACACGAGAGGGCCGAGCGGGGAGGAGCCGAGGATCTCGTGCATCAGGCCGAGTTTGACCTGACCATAGCCCTGGCCACCGAGTTCGGGATCGAGATGAGCGGCCCACAGTTGCTGGGACTTGACCTCCTGCTGCAGCGGCGCGATGGCTTTCAACAGCTGCGGCCAGGTGAGTTCGAGCGTTTCCAGCGGACGGATCTCGTCGCGCACGAAGGTGGTCATCCAGTCCAGCTTCTGCTGAAATTCGTGCTCGGTGGAGAAATCCCATGCCATCTTTCGTACCTCCGGTCGGTGGGTGAAGCGTCAGTCGAGGAACCGCAGAGTGCGGTCGAACAGTCGAAGGGCGTAGCGGTGCAGGCGATCACCGACCTCGGTGGATGCTGCCCGGAACAGGCGCGCGCGTAGGTGCCTTCGAGGATGATGCCGAGTTTGAAGCCGGCCAGCGCCGTGTACCAGTCGATTGCGCTCAGATCGCGCTCGGTGTTCGCCGCGTACCGGTCGATCAGTTCGGTGCGGGACGGGAGACCACCTGCCGCGGCGAGACGGCTCTCGAGCAGGTCGGATCCGCCGTCCGTGTCCGGCCACATGGCGAGCATCCAGCCGAGGTCGAGGAGGGGATCCCCGATGGTCGCCATCTCCCAGTCGACGATGGCGGTGAGCACCGGATCGATGCGATCGAACATCACGTTGGAGACGTGATAGTCGCCGTGCAGGATTCCCGGTGTCCAGGTCCGGGGTTTGTGGTCGTCGAGCCAGGACGCGATCCGGTCGACACCGGGCAACAGCACTGTCGGGTAGCCCGGCAGCAGCGTGTAGGACTCGAGTTCGCTGCTCCAGCGAGCGACTTGGCGGTCGAGGAAACCGTCGGGACGACCGAAGTCGCTGAGCCCGATCTGCACGGGGTCGACACGACCGAGTTCTGTGAGCGCGTCCACCATGGCCAGTCCCATCCGGTGGCGGGCGCCGCGATCGGCGGCGTGGCCGGGGGCAAGTGACTCGGCGGCGTTGTAGCCGTCCACAGCGTGCATCAGGTAGAAGGCTGCGCCGAGAATGTCGGTGTTCTCGCTGCCGGCGACGAAGGTGGGATGCGGCACGGTGGTGCCGGCGAGTGCGCGGAGCAGCGTCATCTCTCTCGCCATCATCCGATTCGAATGTGGCCGAAGGTGTTTCGGTCCCCTTCGGAGGACGTAGTGGACGCCGGAACGTTCGAAGCCGAGCATGACGTTCTGCGTTCCACCCCCGATAGGCGAGGCGGCGGTCAGATCACCGGACCCGAGGCCCTGCGCGTCCATCCAGTCCCGCACGGCGGTGAGGTCGACCCCGAGGAGGTCGCTGTGTGTGGTGTCGGTCGGCATGAATAGAACGTATCGACCGGATCCGTCGGTGGCACCGTACCTCGTCGACCCTCGTTGTGGATTCCTACAATGGCATCCGGTCAGGGATCTGCGCTGGTCAGCGGGCCGCGAAGTCGAGGATCTGGAAGGCCAGGCGCGCAGCGAGCAGTACGTCCAGACTCGTCGGGTCCAGGCCGGTGAGTTCCTTGATCTTGCCCATGCGGTACCGGACCGTGTTCTCGTGGACCTCGAGCGCCAGCGCGGCGCCCTGCACCCTTCCCTCCGCGGCGACGAACGCCCGCCACGTCTCGAGCAGCACACCGTCGTCGGCACCGCGCACGGCGTGGACGTACTCGTGGGCGAAGCGCACTGCGTCCTTGACGCGTCCGGAACTGACGACGACGCGGAAGAGCCCGAGTTCGGTGACGTCGAGGACACCGTCGGACCAGTCGAACGATCGCGCGATGTCGGCAACCTCTTTCATCTCGCGGGCCGCCTGCGGGAAGCCGGTGACCTCGCGGCACACGCCGGAGATGACCGTGGCGCCGGTGGCGAGCTCGGGTTGCAGTGACTCCCGCACCCGCCCGACCCGGTCGCGGAGGGTCTGCATCTCCTCCGCCGACCCGCCGTCGGGGAGCGGGACGAGCACGATCACGTGGCCGGGCAGTTTCACCGCGGCGGGTTCGTCGATGCCGAAGACCTCCCGGAACCGGCGGGTGACGAGCCGTTGAGCCGCGGAGGCGGTGGTACGCGGGTCAGCGGACAGCTCGAAACGTACCAGCACGTGCGGGTGGGTGAGGTCGATGCCGAACTGGGGGCCCCGGCGCAGCAGATGCTCCTTGTCGCGGGTGTTGCGCAGCAGGTCGGACAGATAGTCGTCTCGCGCTTGACCCTGGGTTTCGATCTGGCGTCGTTCGGACAGGATCTGCAGTGACAGCACCGTCGCGCCGTGCTCGGCAGATGGCTGTCCACCGTCTCGAGGGAACGCCCGACCTCGACGATGCCGAGATAGCCGTTCGGCCGCCCTTCGATGATCAGCCGGCACATCAGGTGCCGTCGTCCGAGTCCCACCGACAGAGTCGGTGGGACGATCGCGGAGGGACGTTCCGGGCTGAGACCCGCCAGTTCCGCCTCGACCGACGGCATCCTCCGCACCTGCTGGGAGATAACGGGCGGGCGGTCGAGACCGAGCGTTGCAGGAGACGCCCAGGCCAGGACCCGGAAGTCCTCGTCGTAGAGCACTACGGGTTTGGCGGACAAGCTCGACAGCAGCGTCACCACGCTGTGGATGTCGGCGCCTTCGAGGACGGCGTTGGTGAGTTTGCGGTGCACGTCCGCGAGATAGGCAAGCGTGTTGCGGCTGCGGGCGATCTCCGAGGCCTGGCTGCGCAGCCGGACGTTGAGCATCGCCTGACTGATGAACAGCGCACTGAGCTGCGCGAACATCTCCGCGATCTCGACGTCCTCTTGGGTGTAGACGTGATCGCGGTCCTTGTCGTCGACGAAGAGCAGGCCGATGACCTCGCCGTCGAACACCAGCGGCACACCCAGCATCGCCCGCACCCGCCAGTGCTCCATGGTGCGGCGGTGCGGGCGCGGATCGTTGGCGACGTCGTCGATGAGGACAGGGCGCGCGGTCTCGATGACTTCCCGGCTGAACCGGTCGCCCGCGATACCGGACTCCTGGCGTTTGACGGCTCGGTGATGTCACCCTGGTCGGAACAGTGGCCGGCGGCGCCTCGGAACCGGCCGTCCGGACGTTTGAGGTAGAGCGATGACCGGGAGACTCCGATGACGCTGCACAGCTTCACACACACCGAGCGCAGGAGGTGTTCGAGGTCGGCGTCCCCGATGGCCTCCCCGGTTATCTCGGCGAAGGCGGTGATGACGTCGCGTTCTCGCGGCGGGTCGGCGGAGGCGGGTGGCACAGTGCCGACGGCGTCGGGCCGCGTGGTGCTCTCGGTGCCCGCGCTCGGCAGCAGTGTCATATCGTTCCCTCTCCTCCCAGGATGTAGCGGCCGTTACTCCACATCGTTGAATTGTGGAATATCACAATCTACCGGATCCCGTCACGTGGCCATCGCGTCGGGCAGGCCGTGATCGAGTACGTGGCCCATGCGGTCCCGCTTCGTCCGCAGATACCGCACGTTGTGGGCGGTCGCGACGGTGGGAAGTGCGACCCGACCGACGATGTCAATCGAATAACCTTCGAGTCCACCGAGTTTCGCTGGGTTGTTCGTAATCAGACGCATCCGGCGAACCCCGAGGTCGGCGAGGATGCGGGCGCCGACGCCGTAGCTTCGTGAATCGTCGGGCAGGCCGAGCGCGCGGTTGGCGTCCACGGTGTCGAGACCTTGTTCCTGCAGTGAGTACGCACGGATCTTGTGGGCGAGACCGATACCGCGACCCTCGTGGCCGCGAAGGTACACGAGCACCCCGCATCCTTCGCGAGCGATCTCGCGAGGGCCTGTTCGAGTTGAGCGCCGCAGTCGCAGCGCAACGAACCGAGGATGTCGCCGGTGAGACACTCGCTGTGCACGCGGACCAGCACGCCTTCGTGGCTGCGTCCGGCAGCGGTGACATCACCCATCACCAACGCCAGGTGTTCGGTGCCGTCGAGAACCGACCGGAACGCCACCGCCCGGAACTGCCCGAACTCGGTGGGCATCGTCGCTTCGGCGACCAGTTCGACGAAAGGTTCGGTCGCGGCGCGATACCGCACCAGATCCGCGATGTGCAGCATCGGTAGATCGTGGACGCGCGCGAACTCGACGAGGTCGTCTCCCCGGCGCATCGAACCGTCCTCGGCGACGATCTCGCCGATCACGCCGACATCACCGGCGCGGCGAGACGCAGCAGATCGACGGTCGGCGCGGTGTGTCCGGCCCGGGCGAGGACCCCCACCCTCGCGGGCGCGCAGCGGAAGATGTGACCCGGTCGGCGCAGTCCGGGGACTCGGTGGTGTCGGCGGCGAGCGCCCGCACGTCGCCGCTCGGTTCCTCGGCGCTGACCCCGGTACCGGTCGAGACGTGATCGACGGTGATGGTGAACGCCGTGCCGTGCGCATCGGTGTTGCGTTCGACCATCGGAGGCAGCTCGAGCACATCGGCACGATGGGCCGTCATGGGCGCGCACACGATGCCGGTGGTGTGGCGGACGACGAATGCCATCTGTTCGGCGGTCATCGTGGCCGCCGCGGCGACCAGATCGCCTTCGTTCTCACGCTCGTCGTCGTCCACGACGACGACCATGCCGCCGGCGCGAGGGTCTCGACGGCGAGCTCGACCTGCTGTGCGGGTGTGTGAGGCATGGCGACTACTCCTGTCCTGCGCTGTGTGTTCCGAAGGCGCGCCGGTGGTAGGTGAGCGGCGGGTTGTCCGTACAGTCGGCGTCCTCGACGTGTCCGAGGACCACTACGTGGTCACCGCCGTCGACGAGATCCGCACGGTGCAGGCCACCCAGCCGGGGACGCCTTGGATTCGAGGCACGTCGGACGACAGCGACCAGTCGATGCCGGCGAACTTGTCGGTGCCCTTGCGGGCGAAGGCCAGGGCCAGGGCGTCCTGACCGTGACCGAGGATGTTGATGCCGAAGCGGCGCTGCTTGCGGACCACCGTCAACAGATCCGAGCACGATCGAGTGCGACGAGCACCATCGGAGGAGCCATCGACAACGACGCGAAGGCACTGACGGTGGTGCCGTGCGGTCGATCACCGTCGAGTGCGGTCACCACCGTGACCGGGGTGCAGACGCCGGCCATCACGTCGCGGAACGCGGTGGTGAAGTCCTGGGTGGCAGGGGAGTTCATGTCGTCCTCCGAGGGGAATCGAACGGGCGGTGCCCGAGGGTTCGGGCACCGCCCGGGTCAGGGGTCAGGCGTTGGCCGGAACCGGTGCCTTCATCTTGTGCAGCTCGGGAACGACCTTTTCGCCGTACAGCTTCAGAGCTTTCTCGGCCTGCTCGATGGGAAGGCCACCGAATGCGAACGCGGCGTTGGCGAAGAAGTCGCCGATCTTCTCGTGCCGGGCCGCGTACTTCTCGACGATCTGCTCCGGCGTGCCGTAGACGTTCGCCTCCACGTAGGCGTCGGCGGCGGCTCCATGCCGGCTTCGCGGATCATGTCCGCCCCCACCTGGTACGTCTCGTAGCCCTTCGTGTTCCGCCAGTGCTCACCGGCGAAGTCGTAGTGCTTGATAACCGAAAGGAAGTAGCGGGCGACGTGCTCGTAGGCGAGCCGGCGGGCCTCTTCGGCGTCCTCGTGGCAGATGACGAAGTCCTGGATGACGGGCGGCAGCGGTTCGGTGCCCCAGCGCTCCCGGTACAGGTCGCGCCAGCGATTGATCGTCTCGGCGTGCTTTTCGAACTCGAACTGCATGAAGGTCATCATGCGGACGCCGAGGTCGGCGATGACGGGCACAGAATCGGGCGACATCGCCGCACCGAACAGACGGTCGCGACCCCACTCGTATGTCGGGTTCGGGGCGGGCCGGATCTCCACACGTGACTGGGGGTAGAACTCGCCTTCCGGGTTGTCGACGACACCGGTGCGTAGGCCCTCGATGGTGATCTTCGCGCCTTCGATGAACCGTCCGCGGGCCTCGTCCATGGGGATCCCGAAGGCGTCGTACTCCATCTTCGCCAGGCCACGGCCCATGCCGTAGAGGGCGCGACCACCGGACATCATGTCGAGCATCGTCATCTTCTCGACGACGCGCACCGGGTTGTTCCACGGCAGGATCACGCGCCGGTGCCGAGCTTGACCGTCGAGGTGCGCGCGGCGAGGTACGACATGATCTGCATGTTGTCCGGGCACATCGAGTAGTCGTCGAAGTGGTGCTCGGCGGACCAGACGGCGTCGAAGCCGTACTTCTCCGCGTCGACGCCCATGTCGAGCTCGCGAGTGAAGACTTCCTGGTCGCTGACGTTCTCGTGGTAGTTCTGGAAGACCAGCAGCATTCCGACGTCCATGGACGTATCTCCTTGTGTAGGTGAAAGAACGGGATGGGAATGGAGAGGTGTGGGTCAGGGTGCGAGGAAGACGGCCCGGGTGTGTTCGGTGTCGAGGAACTCCTTCACCGACCGGATCAGTCCGTCTCGGACTTCGAAGACGAAGTGGTAGAGGTTGTTGTAGACGCGGCCGTTGTTCATCTCCGAATACGACTCGGTCTCCACCGCGACGCGGTCGCCCTCGGCGGTCCATGCGAGCGGAGTCAGCGCGATCGCGCCGGTCTTCGTGTTCGCCGACAACCCCGAGAGCATCGCGCGGAATTCTTCCTTGGTCTTGGTGCCGGAGATGCCTTCGATGGTGCCGGCAACCCACCAGGTCGCGTCGGGGGAGAGATAGCCGAGGATCGCTTCGACGTTGCCGGTGGAGAAGACCTCCATGAATTCGGCGATGAGCTTCTTGTTGGCCGCTTCGAGGCTTCCGGCACTCGCGACGTTGTCCATCTGAGCTCCTTGAAGAGGGGAATTGGACGAATCCTGCAGCGGGGGAACGAGTTTCTGTGCTGCCAGGGTCGAGAGTAATCGGATTTCTGTGGTGTGGGTCACGCGAGTTCTCCGGTCGTTGTAGGTCGCTACAACGACCGGAACCTCAACTACGCGAGCTGAACGAGCTCATCAGCCCGCCATCGGTGGCCACAATGCTGCCCGTCATGTAGGGCGCATCCGCGACACCCACGACGACCTGCGCAATCTCCTCGGGCCGGCCGGTACGGCCCATGGGAATGGCAGCGACGACCTTCTCGCGGGCACGCCCTGTGAGCGCCGAGGTCATGTCGGTATCCACGAAACCCGGGATGACCAGATTCACCCGGATGTCGCGCGGAGCGAGTTCGACGGCCAGCACCTGGGTCAACCCGCTCAGCCGGCTTGGCCGCACCGTAGGCTACATCCCCGGGAAAACCCCGGAAACCCACCACCGCACCGACATTGATCAGTGCGGCGCCGGCCGGCGTCGAGTCGCGGCACCACCGTACGCGCGAGTTCGAACGCCCCTGTCAGGTTGGTCGCGATCACCTCGTCCCAGTGCTGCCGGGACAGATCGCCGATCCGTCCGCCGCGGTGCACGCCCGCGGCGTTGACCACGACGTCAAGCGAACCGAACCGGTCGAACACCTCGGCCACCCCACTGCCGACCGAGGCCGAATCGCCGATATCGGTATGGATTTCGACCACCCGATCGGGATGGGTCCACTGCTCGGTGGCCGGTTTGCGAGCGAACACCGCGACGCGGTCCCCGCGAGCGGTGGCAGCCTCGACGACGGCGCGGCCGATGCCGCGCGAACCACCGGTGACCAGCCAATTCTTCGAGTCGCTCATCGGTTCAGGAATCCCGTCAACTCGGCGAGGTAGCGGTCGCGCTCCTCGAGGAAGGGCGCGTGCCGCTGGACGTGAATTCCACGACCTCGGCTCGCGGGTTGAGCGCAGGTACGGCTTCGGCCGCGGAGAACGGAACGAAGTTGTCGGCCCGGCCGTGCAGCAACAGGATGGGCACCTCGAGGGAGGCGATCTCCTTGCGCAGATCGATCGTGGCCAGATCCCGCAGCGAGTCGTCCCGCGGGGCCCATGGCCATGAACATGTCCCAGATCGAATCGAGCACGGCCTCGCCCGGATTCTCGGCGCACACCGCCGCAGCAACGCCGCGGAAGGTCTCGGCGCGGTTGGCGGCAGCCGACGCCAGGACGCCTTCGACATCGGCGACGCTGCGCCGTGCGGCCAGGCGTCGGTGGCGGTGTAGCGGGGAGAGGCGCCACCGGTCAGGACCAGCGCAGACGCCCGTTCGCCGAGCTGGGCGACCGCCGCGGTGGCAACCGCCCCGCCGAGCGACCATCCGTTGATCACCGGCCGGTCGAGATCGAGATGATCGACCAGGCGCACGATGTCCGACGCCAGCGCCTCGATGGAGACGTCGTCGAAGTCCTTGTCCGAGCGTCCGCAGCAACGCAGGTCGACGGTTACGACCTCGTTGCCGTTGGCGCGCAGGGCCGGCAGGGTCGTGTCCCAGGCCCGAGTGGTGGCACCCCAGCCGTGGATCAGGACGATCGGCCGTCCGTCACCGCGGTGATGTTCGAAGTAGATGCTGCGGTCGTTCTCGACGGGCAGAAATCCCATGGTGTCCTCCTGTGCGAGTGGGGAAGTGGGGTAGGTATGGATTTCGGGTACGGATGTCGCAGTGTGCGAGTCGGATTCGCGCAGCGCGCGGGGGACGACGGGTTCGCGTCCGCGGAAATGCGGGATGACGTGTTCGGCGAACAGTTCCAGCGAGCGCATGACCTTTTCGTGTTCGAGTCCGCCGAAGCGCATCCAGCAGATGAGGTGCTGCAGACCGGTCTCGTCGTGCAGGGTCTCGATCTGGCGGATCAATCCGTCGGGCTCGCCGACGTAGACCACGCCGCCTTCGCGCAGGCCGTCGACGGTCATGCCCCCGGCCTCCTCGCTGGCGGTGACGAGCTGGGCGTAGCGTTCGTAGGTGGCCGGCACGTCCGGTCCCTGCGGCACCGCGGTGAGCGCAGCGTCGAAATACCAGGTCAGGGCGTCGTGTGCGTTCTCGACCGCCGCGTCCTCGGTGTCGGCGAGGTGAATCTGCCAGTTCATGGGGAAGTCGAGGTCGAGGATGTCGCGACCCAGATCGCGCAGCCGCCGTTTGGCGTCGACGACGAAGGTGTTGAGCTCGGGCATCGTCATGAGCGTGGGCGTGACGAGCATGTTGTAACCCTGGTCGGCAGCCAGATCCAGGGTTTCGGGACTGATGGACGCGATATAGATCGGCGGAGTGGGTTGCTGGACGGGCGCAGGCCGGCAGTCGATATCGACGAGGTCGAAGTGCTTACCGTGATGGGAGAACGGTGCTCCGACCGGCTTGCTCCACAGGCCTCGCACGATCTCCAGGCTTCGACGAACCGCTCGCGGCTCTCGCTCTGCAGATGTCCCACGCCCATGTTGTGGAACTCCTGCGGCTGGTAACCACGACCGACCCCGAAGTCGAGGCGGCCGCCGGACAGGACGTCGACCATCGCGTAGTCCTCGGCGATGCGGACCGGCCAGTCGAAGGTCAGGTTGCTCACGGCGATACCGATGCGCATCCGCTCGGTGCGAGCTGCGATGGCCGCCGCCGCGACCTGTGGCGACGGCATCGAGCCGTAATCGGTTCCGTGATGCTCGGCCAGCCACACCTCGTCGAAACCGAGCTTCTCGGCGTAGGCGATCTGGTCGAGCATCTCGCGGTAGGCCCGCGCGAAGTCGTGGTCGGGGCATTCGAGGACGTAGAAGATCCCGAACTTCACGGTGTTCCTCCTCGGGACGACGGATGCCCCCGGATCGGTGGGCCGGTGGACCCGACGCTAGAGCGAGGGCGGCCTCACCCGGGCGAACCTGCGGTCGAGCTGTTGTGGGTATCCACAAACAACCGGTCTCGGACGGTGCTGCGCAGGCGTTTCTTGTCGAGTTTGCCGACGCTGGTGCGGGGCAGGTCGTCGACCACGACGATGCGCTCGGGCAGCCACCACCGCGGCACGATCGCGGCGAGCGCGTCGGCTACGGCATCCGGAGCGAGCATGGTTCCCTCGGTGGGGCACACGAAAGCCAGGGGACGTTCCTGCCAGCGTTCGTGCGGCACCGCGATCACCGCGGCTTCGGCCACACCTGTGATGGTGGTCAGTGCCTGTTCGAGGGCGAGCGAGCTGATCCACTCACCGCCGCTCTTGATCAGGTCCTTCGCCCGATCGACGATGGTCAGATAGCCTTCGGGATCGATCGTGGCGATGTCGCCGGTGCGCAGCCAGCCGTCGACGAACGCCTCCGGGTGCTCGTCGCGGAAGTAGTTTTCGGCCACCCACGGTCCCCGCATGAGCAGTTCGCCGCGGTCGATGCCGTTGTGGGGAACTACAGTGCCCTCGTCGTCGACGAGCTTCCACCGCAGTCCCGGGAGCAGCCGTCCCTGCCTGCGGATGTAGGAATATCGCAGTTGCGGGTCGTCGTCGGCGGTTCGTGGCGGTCGGGCGAAGGTACCCATCGGCGAGAGCTCGGTCATGCCCCAGCCTGATAGGCGCGCACATCGAGGTCTTCCTCGATGCTGCGCACCAGCTCCGGGGTCGGGGTCGACCACCCACCGAGGACGAGTGCGCGCAGGCACGTCAGATCGATGCCCGAGGACACCGCGTGTCGCACGAGGTCTACGGCGACCGTCGGCACCATGCCGGTGTAGGTGACCTGTTGCTCGGCGAGGATGGTGGCGATGTCGGGCACAACCGGATGCTCGCCGGGAAGCACCTGGTTCGCGCCGGTCATCAGGGCGGCGAAGGGGATACCCCATGCGTTGGCGTGGAACATCGGCACCACGTGGCAGACTGTGTCGCGTTCGCTGATCGCGTGGCCGTCGGCAAGGCAGGCCGTGAAGGTGTGCAGGTACAGGCCCCGATGCGAATACCCGACGCCCTTCGGTGATCCTGTGGTGCCCGAGGTGTAACACAGTGCGGCAAGGTCGTTCTCGTCCCGTGGCACCGGCTCGGAGAGTGGGGCGACGGCTGCGGCGAGCGCGTCCAGGTTCGGCAGGCCATTGCCGTCCCCGTCGGTGGTGAACACGGGCATGTGGGGACGTTGCGCGCGCGTCGCGTCGAGCAGGGGAAGCAGGAGGAGTCGACGAAGACGACGCGGTCGTCGGCGTGGTCGACGATGTAGGCGATCTCGTCGGATTCGAGCCGCAGATTGACGGTGTGGAGAACAGCGCCGGCCAACGGAACCGCCATGTACAGCTCGAGATGACGGTAGTGGTTCCACGCGAGGGTGGCGACCCGATCACCGGGACGCACGCCGAGGTCCACGAGCGCCGCTGCGAGCCGCAGCACGCGGTCGGCGTACTCGCCGTAGGTATATTCGAAGACCTTCGCGCCGCCCTGGTATTGGGTGATGGTCTTCGCGGAGAACAGATCTCGCGCCCGGTAGAGGAAATCGGTGATCACGAGGGGAGTGGTGGAGCCGGTGGTCGGCGCCGGGGTCATGCGGATACCTCCTGTCGGGCGGCGGCGACCGCCGCGCGTACCTGTGGGATCACCTTGGAGGTGAGCAGTTCGATACGTGCCGAGCCGCTGTCGACGGATTCGCCCGGCAGTTGCGCCCAGAAATGAACGTCCTTGATCTGCGGGCGTGCCACGAGCATCGTGGTCAGTTCGGAGACCGCGATGTCGGCGTCCCACAGGGTGAACGAGCCCGCGTCGAGCAGGTCCTGGGGAGTCGTGAAAGTCGGGACGGCGTCCGGCGGACCGAACGCGCCCATCTCGATGTACCCGTTGATCTGGTACAGCGCGTGCTCGCCGATGCGTGCCCATTCGCGTTCGGGATCGTCGGCGATCACCGCCCATTGGCCGGCATAGATCCGGCCGTCCTCGCGTGAACGACCGACACGATCGAGGGCGTCCAGATACATCTCATGGTGGGCGTTCTGGGTGCTGAGATAACCGTCGGCAATCCGAGCGGCCCGTTCGATCGCCGGTTCGGCCATTGCTCCGACGAGCAGTTGCGGGGTGGATTCGGGTCGCGGGGTGACGGGCAGGGCGGGGAAGTCGTAGCGCTTGCCATGGAATTCGCCGCACTCACCCGACCAGGCGCGACGGATGAGATCGAGACCCTCCTCGAGCAGACTCGGGCGGTTGCGCAAGTTCTGCCCGAAGGCGGCGAATTCCGGCTTCCAGTAGCCCTGCCCGACCCCCAGATCGAAGCGACCCGCGGTGAGCAGCGAGAGGGTCGCGGCGTCCTCCGCGAGGCGGATGGGATTGTGTAGCGGCGAGACGATGAGATTCGTGCCGATGCGCAGCGAACGGGTGCGTGCTCCGATTGCTGCGGCGAGCACGAACGGCGACGGGGTGTAGCCGTCGGCCATGAAGTGGTGCTCCGTCAACCAGACCGATTCGATGCCCCGGGCCTCGGCCAGGTGATTTGTTCGAGGGTCTGGGCATAGAAGTCGGTGAACGTCCGCGGCCACCGTTCCGGGTTGCGGAAGTCGTACCACAGGCCGAACGTGCAGTTCTCATCGTTCACGGCGCATCTCCTCGAGCTTCGTCGGCGGGCTTCGGGTATGTCGTGGATCACACGATGCCTTGCCGAGGCTGCACGGTGAAGCGCTCCGTGCCGCCGCCTTTGTGGGCGGATCCAAAGGATCAGAAGTTGCCCTTCGCCGCCCATCCGCCGTCGACGGGGTAGATCTCGCCGGTGAGGAAACTACCCTCACGCATGAGATACGCGACCATCGATGCGATCTCCGTGGGTTCGCCGAGACGTCGCACGATATGGCGTTTGCGTTGGCCTGCCGCATCTCGTCGGTGATGTCGGCGAGAATCGGGGTGTCGATCGTGCCCGGCAGATCGCGTTGATGAGGATGTTCTTCTCGCCGTACTCGAAGGCCGCCTGCTTGGTCAGCGAGACCACCCCGCCCTTCGCGGCGGAATAGGACGCCAGGTTCGGCAGTCCGCGGAGCGCGGCCATGGACGCGATGTTCACGATCCGTCCGCCGCCGCGTTCGATCATGTGGGGAATTACGGCCTGCATGCCGAGCCACACGCCCTTGAGATCGGTGCCGACGACGTGGTCCCACGCCTCTTCGGTGAGTCCGACGACGCTGTCCTCGCTGAGCATGTTGACCACGCCCGCGACGTTGGCGAGCAGGTCGACGCGGCCGTGGCGCTCGACGACCTCGCGGACGACGTTCGCCCAGTTGTCCTTGAGCCGCACGTCGAGATGGTGGGCTTCGGCCTTACCGCCGAGTTTCAGGATCGTGTCGAGGGTGCGGGTCGAATCCTGGATGTCTGCTACGACGACGGTGGCGCCTTCGCCGGCGAGACGCTTGGCGGTGGCCTCACCGATACCCTGTGCGGCGCCCGTGACGATTGCGATCTTTCCGTTCAACGACATCGTTCTCTCGTTTCTGTCCGTGGAGTCGGGTGGAGGAACAGGATCGAGTCCTGTGCCGCCAGACGCTACGAACGCGAGGGTCCCGATGGTGAGAGAACTGTGACGACGATTGGAGAGCGGAACAACGAAAGTGCTCCGTGCAACGATTCGAGGTTGATGTTGTTTGCGATTTCCCACCGGATCTCGCGAACAACATCGGTCTCGATCAGCCCCGGACGAGTCTGGTGCGGGTCGGGCCGTGGTCGTCCCAGTACTGCTCGCGGATGTGGCGTTTGTAGAGTTTGCCGTTCGGGTCGCGCGGCAGGTCTGGCACGAAGTCCACGCTGGTCGGGCACTTGTAGGTGGCGAGTTCGCGTCGGCAGTGGGTGAGCAGCTCGTCGGCGAGCGTGTCGGAGGCGGCATCGGGATCGACGAGTTGCACGACCGCCTTCACCGCCTCACCCATGTCCTCGTCGGGGACCCCGATGACGGCGACGTCGAGGACGGCGGGGTGCCCGATGAGCACGTCCTCGGCCTCCTGCGGTAGATGTTGACCCCGCCCGAGATGATCATCAAAGCCTGGCGATCGGTGAGGTAGAGGTAACCGTCGTCGTCCAGATAACCCATGTCGCCGAGCGTGCGCCAACCGTTGGGGTGGGTGATACCGGCGGTCTTCTCCGGATCGTTGTGGTACTCGAACGGCCGACCGCCCGCGAAGTACACGACGCCGATCTCCCCGGGCGGTAGTTCCTCGCCGTCCTCGCCGACGATGTGGCATTCCTGCATGGGCCGGCCGACGGAGCCGGGATGCGCGAGCCACTCCGTCGCCGAGATCTGGCTGGCGCCGACATCCTCGGTGCCCGAATAGTATTCGTGCACGATCGGACCCAACCACTCGATCATCCGGTGTTTCACCGAGACCGGGCACGGCGCCGCGCCGTGCGTGACCTCCTGCAGCGACGACAGGTCGTAGCGTGTTCGCTCGTCGTCGGAGAGTTTGAGCATGCGCACGAACATGGTCGGTACGAACTGCGCGTAGGTGACGCGGTGCCGTTCGATCAGTTCCAGGCAGTGCAGCGGATCGAACCGTTCCATCACCACGACAGTCGCGCCGAGACGCTGCGCCGACATGCAGAACACCAGGGGAGAGCCGTGATACAGCGGGGCGGGGGACAGGTAGACGCTGCCCGGTCCGATGCCGCGCGCCGCGACGCCCTGTGCGATCAGCACCGGCGGGGCGGTGGGATCACCGAACGAGGTGCCGGGCAGGGGTTTGCGAACTCCCTTGGGGCGACCGGTGGTTCCCGACGAGTACAGCATCTCGCGGCCTTCGACGGACTCGTCGATCGGGAGCGGGTCGTGACCGGCGAGGATCGCGGTGTAATCGTCGAAACCGGGGAGAGTGCCGTCGGTGCACACCCGGATGTGGGCGGCCGACAGTTCGAGTCCGTCGACGACATCGGTCATCGACTCCGAGGTGATCAGTGCGGCCGCCCCGGCGTCGTCGAGGATGTACTGGACCTCCGACTGGCGCAGATGCCGGTTGATCGCGGTGTAGTACAGGCCCGAGCGCTGGGCGGCCCAGGCGACTTCGAGGAAGGCGCGGGAGTTCTCCATGAGGATGGCGATGTGGTCGCCGGGTGTCAGTCCTCGATCGCGCAGGTAGGTCGCGAGTCGCGCGGATCGGTCGTCGAGTTCCCGGTAGGTGACCACCTCGCCCCGTCCCATGACGATCGCCGGCACGTCGGGGGTGTGCCGAGCGTGCGCGGCGGGGGTGAGTTCGAGCTGGGTCGGATCGGCGGCCGATGCCGTCATGGGGACCTCCGGACATTCACTCTGTGTTACAAGAAGATGATTCTCTTGTGTGAGAGTATCGTTTCGATCCGGTCGTGGCCAGGCTTCGACCGCAACCGATATTCCACCCCGAAGTCCCGCTGCCACAGGCACTGCCGGTGAAGGAGTCCCGATGCTGCACCACCTACGTCGTCGAACCCGACGCACGATTTCGGCGGTCGCCGCGGCCGTGTCGGTGGCCTGGTACTCACCGCCTGCGGAAGCAATGGTTCCGTGGCCACGGCGGACGCGGAGGTCGGTGACCCGGTCCACGGTGGGACGGTGCGCATCGTCCAGGGCGGGGAGCCGCGTTCGCTCGATCCCGCGACCCTCGTCAACGCCTGGGTCTCCAACAGTCTCATCGGCAACGCCTGTACGGCACGTTGCTGGTCAACGACCCCGAGACCGGCGATCCGAGCCCCGTCCTCGCGGAATCGTTCGACACCACCGACGGTGGCACCACCTTCGAACTGACACTGCGTGAGGGCATCACCTTCACGGACGGCACCGCCTACGACGCCGAGGCCGTCCGCCACAACTGGGACCGGATGCGCGACCCCGCCGCGGGCTCGCCGTCGTTGATCCAGGCATCACAGATCGAGGCACTCGAGGTCACCGACCCGCTCACGCTGCGGGTGACGCTGCGGGCACCCAACCCGCACTACGGCCAGGCCGTGCTGTGGAGCGGGTTGAACTGGATCGCCTCCCCGGCCGCACTCGACGGCGGCCGGCAAGCGTTCGACGAACAACCCGTCGGGGCCGGTCCGTTCACGATGACGCAGTGGCGGCGGCAGGACCGGATCATCCTCGAACGCAACCCCGGATACGAACCGGCGCCCTATCTCGACGGCATCGAACTGATCCACAACGGCGACACCAACCAGCGGATCAACGCGGTGATCGCCGGGGAGGCCGGCGTCGCCGTCGAGGGGAGCTGGGCGTCACTCGGCCGCGCCGAGGACGCCGGGCTCCGCACTCTCGTCCAGCCGACGGGCGGCGGGCAGTTCCTCGCCTGAACACCCGGCGGGCGCCTTTCGACGACGAACGAGCGCGACGCGCTCTCGCCCTCGCCATCGACATCGACGCGCTCAACGACGTCGTCTTCGCCGGACGCGCGGAACTCCCGCGCACCCTCTTCGACGAGTCGTCACCGTTCCACACCGACATCGCGGTCCCGGCCCACGACCCGCAGGCCGCGCAGGAGCTGTTCGACGAACTCGCCGCGGAGGGCCGACCGGTGTCGTTCACCTTCCTGGCCTACACCTCCGTCGAGAACAAGGCAGTCGCCGAAGCGGTGCAGGCCCAACTGAGCGCGTTCGACGGTGTCGACGTCCGGGTCGAGGTCCTCGAATTCGCCTCGGCGTTGCCGCGGCTCAACACCTACGACTTCGACGTCGCGATCACCTCGGCCACGATCCTCGATCCTGATACCGCCCTGTGGTCGAACTTTCACGGCGACTCGACCGGCAACTTCACCGGCATCGACGACGCGGAACTGAACACTGCCATCGACGAGGGGCGACGCGCGGCCGATCTCGACGCGCGTATCGCCGCCTACGAGATCGCGCAACAGCGCATCGTCGACCTGAACCCCGTCGTGTGGTACATCCGCACCGCCCCGGCCGCGGTCCTCGGCGACGGCGTGCACGGCGTGCAGATGTACGGGATGGGATCGATCCGTCCGGAACTGCTGTGGACGACGGGCTGACGACCCTCCCGCATCGCGAAGGTCAGCGGGAACGCTGCCGCTTCTTGCGTTTCTTCTTCTTGTTCTTCGTGCGCCGGCGCGCGGGGGCCGGGCGCGGTTCGTCGGTCGGCGCGGCGGCTCGAGCAGTACCCGCTGCATCTCCCGGCGCAAGCTGTCCATGAGCTCGGGGGAACGCAGCAGGAAGGTCGCCTCCTGCAGCGCCGCGTAGCGGTCCTGAGAGATCAGCACGCCCGTGCCGCGTTTGCCGACGATCTCGACGGCGACGGTGTCGTCGTTGACCTCCCGGACCAGCTCACCGAGCCGCTTGCGTGCGGCTTTCACGGACACGGACGTTGATGGCACTCGCGGCGACTCCGATCTGTTCCCCCGACGCGGGCATCCTTTCATCACCGATGTCGGATTCGGGGGCGGACACGACGGAAAATCCCTTCGATGTCACAACGGAAAGTCCGTTCGATGTCACAACGGAAAGTCCGTTCGATGTCACAGAAGCGCGCGCACGGAGCGGGGCAGCGCGGTCGAGGACCCGGTGATCGGCGACGGGATCGGATCGCCGGCGACGGTACGCAACGGCACCACTCCCGCCCACACGGAGTGGTCGTCACCGTCCCCGGGGTCCTCTCCCGGCCCGGCTGCCCGGACCTTCACGCTCACCTCGGCGAGCGGCACTTCCAGGACCGTGGTGGCGGCCAGTTCCTTCGGTGTCGGCGACCGGACCTCGTCCCACCGACCGGGAATCAGATGCTCCGTCACCACCTTCAATGCGTGTTCCTTCTCGCCCGGCGCGACGGGTGTGGCCACGCCGAACAACACGGCGCTGCGGTAGTTCATGCTGTGGTCGAAGGCCGACCGGGCGAAGACGAGCCCGTCGAGATGCGTCACCGCGACCGACACCTCGATTCCGGACCGCGCAGCGAGGAACATGCCGGCGCGGTCGAGCCGTGCAGCAGCAACCGGTCCTCGTCGCGGCCCATGGCCATCGGCAGCACCACGGGCGATCCGTCGCGGACGAAACCCACGTGCGCGATGCGGGCCTCGTCGAGGAGGCGGTGCAGCACCGCTGGATCGTCGGTGCCGCGTTCAGGTTTGCGGGTCAGGCGCGTGCGGTCGCTCATGGCACCGATCGAAGCAGCGACGCCGCGGCCGGGCAACCGGATTCCGAATCGAGTAGTGCGCTACTCGCGACCGTCGACGATCGCCACCACAGACTTCGTGTACAGGCACGAAGTGCGACAGTCGATCGGACGACGGAGATGACGAGATGAACAAGATCGGTGACCACGCAATCGTTCTGGGCGCGAGCGTCGGTGGTCTGCTCGCGGCCCGCGCGCTGGCCGAGTCCTACGACGTGGTGACAGTGGTCGAACGCGACGTCCTCCCGTCCGGTGCAGAGAACCGTCACGGGGTACCGCAGGGGCGGCACGGCCACGGGCTCCTGGCCCGCGGTGCCCGCACCATGGACGAGTTGTTCCCCGGCATCCTCGACGAACTGATCGCCGACGGCGCACCGGTGATCGCCGACGGCGACCTGTCGGAGATGCACTTCGTCCTCGGTGGGCACCGGCTGGCATCCTCGGGCCGGTTCCGCGACCGCCGAGCCACCTACGTGCCGAGTCGGCCGCTGCTCGAACACCATGTCCGGCGACGCGTCCGCGCCATCCCGAACATCACCCTCCTCGACGGACATAACGTCGGCGACCTGGCGACGACACCCGACCGCTGCCGGGTCACCGGGGTGCAAGTGGGCAGCCGCGAGGGTGTTCGGACCATGACGGCGGATCTGGTGGTCGACGCGATGGGACGGGGCGCCCGCACCCCGGCGGGCCTCGAGAAACTCGGCTACGGGCGGCCTGCCGAAGAGCACGTCGTCGTCCACGTCGTGTACCGCAGCCAACTGCTGCGACTCGCGCCCGGCACACCGATGGAGAAGATGGTGCTGATCGGTGCCGTACCGGGACGCCCCTCGGGCATGGCGCTGTTCGGCTACGAGAACGACACATGGCTGTTCACGGTCGCTGCGATGGCCGGTCGCGAACCGCCACCGAGCCTGGACGGCATGATCTCCGCCGTGGAGGCGTACGCACCCGACCACGTCGTGGCCGCGCTCCGTACCGCCGAACCCCTCGGCGAGGTGGCACAGCACAAGTTCCCATCCAGCCAGTGGCGGCACTACGAACGGATGCACCGTTTCCCGGACGGGCTGCTCGTCTTCGGCGACGCGATCTGCAGCTTCAACCCGATCTACGGTCAGGGCATGACGGTCGCCGCCGTCGAAGCGATGTCGCTGCGGGAGTGCCTGCGGCGCGGCGAGGACGACCTGTCCCGCAGGTTCTTCCGGGCCGCAACGAAACCGATCGGTGCTGCGTGGCAGCTCGCCGTCGGCTCCGACCTGGCGCTACCCGAGGTCGAAGGACCCCGCAGCGTGCAGACCCGGCTCGGCAACGCGTACGTGGCGCGGGTCCTGGCCGCCGCCGAGAACGATCCCGTGGTCGTCGACCGATTCCTTCGGGTCAGCAGCCTGATGGATCCGCCCGGACATCTGATGCATCCCGCGCTGGTGGGCCGGGTATGCGTAAGCAACCTCCGGCGACACCGGAGAACCAGCGGCGAGCCCGCGGCCGTCCCCAGCGAGAGGCGGAGGAGCTTCTCGGCCGTCCGCAGATGAATTCCGCCTCTGCCCATTGCACAGGGGTTCTCCGACGGGTAGAAGTGTCGGATGCCCAGCACGCTCATCGAGGTTCGTACCCGCCACGACCGCTAGGTCGAGACCGGCATGATCGACGCAGTCCACGACGCGCTCGTCGCCGCCTTCCGAATCCCGGCGGCCGACAAGCACATCCGGCTCGTGGTTCACGAACCCGAACGCTTCGCGGTGCCGCCGACCCTGACCTCGCCCGAGCTCTACACCCTCGTGATCGTCGACTGCTTCGCCGGGCGCAGCGTGGACGCCAAGCGTCACCTCTACCGCGAGATCACCGAGCGGCTGGGCGCATTCGCGATCCCCGCCGACCACGTGACCGTGATCGTGCGCGACATCCCGACCGAGAGTTGGGGGATCCGCGCCGGACAGGCTGCCTGCGATGTGGACCTCGGCTTCACCGTCGACGTGTGAGGACTGCTCTTATGGAGAGAACTGCGCGTTGGGGAGGGCGGAGGGTTCGAGGGACCCGAGATCCTCGACCACATCCCACAGTGGGTCGTCGAATCCGATGTCGTAGGTGCAGTCGCCTTCCCTCGGGTCGGGCACGAACGCCCACAGCAGTGCACCCGCGGTGCCGGCGGCGCGTTGGCCCTCGATCTTCGTGGTGATGTGGTCGGCGCGGTCACCGAGCGCCCCGCAGGACCCGGCGAGTTCGCCGATCTCCGCCACGAGCAACGGCTTTCCGACGGCTGCGGCCTGTGCGACCCGCCGGGCGAGGCCGTTCCACTGATCGCCGGGCAACGGCACGGCGTCGGCACCGTAGTCGTGGTACTGCACGGCATCGACATAGGGGGAGGCGCTGACGAACTGGTATTCGTCACCCTGGTTCCGCACTGGCCACCCCCGGTGTAACCGGCCGTGATCAGGGTGCGAGGGTCGACGGCGCGCAGTTCGGCGCCGGCCGTGTCGAAGAAGTCGCGCAGCACCTGCGCGGCGCCGGGTTCGCACGACCGGGTCCACCACTGGCACGCGGCGTCGGTGCACGAACTCGTCTCCGGTTCGCCGACCAGCTCCACGCCGCGAGGGACGGGGAGTTCCGGTAGCGGGCGACGGCGGTGTGCATCCAGTCGCGGTAGCTCATCACCACCCGCTCGTGACCCGGGGTGAATTCGGTCCACCCGTCGACGTACCACTGCCGTCCCTTGAAGACCTCGTCCTCGCACGCGCCGTCCTGCGGTGCCAGGACCGGCAACAGCATCTGATCGTGCGCTTCGGCGGCCGCGAAGACCGCGTCGATCGGTCCGAAGTCGAGCTGCCCGGTGAACCGGTTGACGGCCAGCGCCTGGAAGAGGTTGAAGCGGGTGAGCGAATTCGGGGGCAGTGCACCGAAATAGGCATCGAGTCGACCATCGCTCCGCATCCCCAGTTCACCGACCAGTCGGTGGCGAGCTGGTAGGCGTTGAACCCGGTGGGCCACCAGGCCCGACCGTCGAGCGCGAAACCGTCCGGCGACGCGGTCACCGCGCGCCGGGCTCCGGTGCCGCTGCCGCGGGCTCGTGCCCAGCAGTAGCCCGGCCACGGTCGCAACGCCGACGATGAGTCTGGATACCGAAGCCTCGTCATCTTCGGATCGTAGGACCGCGACGCAGGTGAAAGCCCCGATCGAGGCGGAACACGCCGCAGTGACCGTCGTCACGATCAGGCGAACTCGAGGGCCCCCTCCACCGGACGTGTGACCCGCCGGGTCCGCGGAGATCCGAGCGCGCTCTCCAGATCCGACCCGTCGTGCTCGGCGAGCAGTTCGCCACCCGACCACACCAGCAGCGTGGTGGCGACGGTGTGCTCGGCCACCGAATGCGACAGATCGTAGTGCGCACAACCTGGCACGCCGGCATAGGTGATCCACAGGTCGAAACCGGTCATGAACAGATCGAGGTCGAATTGCACGGACAGACCGAGCAATTCGCTGCGGCCGGTGTCGTCGACGCCGGCGAAGGCCTCGTCCAGGGCGAGCAGACGCGGCGCATGCGGGTCGGCCGAATCGAGCATCACGTGCGCTGCGGCGAACAACGGCAGGTGCAGGGAGACGGACTGCTCGCCACCGGACAGCGCCGAATGTCGGGCCGGGGTGAGCCGGTCCTCGCTGCCGTCCGCACCGACGAGACTGAACGAGAACACCCGCCACCGCCGGTAATCCAGCGTCGCGGCGAGGATCTCCGGGTACGACCGTTCCGGATGCGCAGCCCGCTCCGCGCGGATCCGCGACGCGAAATGCGCGCGGATCCCAGCCAGATCCTCCGGAGCCAGCATCGACGCGTCGCGGTCCAGAAGCTTGCACACCGCCCGCGCCGGCTCGTCGAGATGGTCGGCGAGCACCCAGTGCACCCCGATGGTGTTGCCCGAGGACATGTGCCGCTGCCGCATCTCGGTACCCATCCGGGCGATGAGGTCGCGGGCGTCGACGGTGCGTTCGTGGATCTGCTGCGCGAGACCGGTGAGCAGCGCGTCCTCGAGGATGCGCCGTTCGGAGTCGGTGAGCAGAGTTTCCTGTTCCTGCCGCGCCCGCGCGATGCGCTGCGCGAACGCCGCGACGGACGTGTAACCCTGTTCGTCCTGCACCTGCACGACGGTGATGCCGTCGGCGGCATCCCAGTGCAGCCGGTAGTCGCGGCCCCGGGCGAGTTCGGCGTCGAACTCCTGCAGTGCGGAGGTCAGTGCCGAGGCCATGGACTTGCGGGTCGACTCGGAGGCCGTGACCGACTCGGTGGCGGCGTCGAGTGCCCGGAACAACGCGAGGACCGCGGTGGGCAGCACGTCGACCGTGTCGTCGGGGGACTGCCGGATCCGGTAGGCCAGCTGATCGGCGTCGAGCCACGCGGCCGCGCTGGACGGCCACACGTGCTCGCTCTCCACACCGAGCAGGGTCAGCAGGTCGCG
>LATQ01000380.1 GCA_001017865.1 Rhodococcus sp. IITR03 | reverse complement strand
GGGATTGCGGGTCGGGATTGCGTGCGATGAGCATCTCGGCCGCTGCTGGTCCTGCGTGCGGTGTGTCGTTCACACCGGCAGTGTCCCGGACGCGGTGTTCGGATGTCATTGTTTACCGGCATCGGTGTGTGGCCTTGATGGCCGGAGACGTCGGTGTTCCGGATTTCTGCCATTTCTGGGCGGGGAAGTCGCTGCTGCGGCGAGGATGGGGGCGAGGTTGCTGGGGTGGCTCCACATGTGCCGATGCCCGGTCGGGAGGTCGATGGTGAGCGTCACGGGCTGGCGTAGCACGGGACCGAATTGTGGAAGGGCCTTGGCTCGGATGCGTTCGAGAGCCTCGGGGGCATCCGAGGGCGAAGACACTACCGGGCGTGTCGACTCGTCGTTCGGTGGTGATCTCTGGCGCGGGTTGGTGGGAATGGTCCTCGTCGTCGAACTGGGCCTGCACGGAGTCCGCAGCACGCTCGTGGACAGAGCCCCGCAGACGACTCGGTTCCCGAAGGTGGAACTGACGGGCGCACGCAGTATGGAACGGCTGGATCGTCTCGGTCTCGTCGAGGAAATCCGTGGTCGTTGCTGTCTTCGATGCTGATGTCCTCGACGAACAGGTCGGCACTGCCGTCGTCGGAAGCGATGAAGCCGAGGCCCTCCTCACCGCTGAACCAGATCCTCCGCATACTGACAGGCCACTCGTGCATGTGGACCCACCGCCAGACACGTCATCGAATTCACCTCAGAACTGGTATCCGCGACGGAGGTCGTCGACGATGCGTGGCCGATCCAATGTCGACGGCTCCATCTGGCGAGGTTGCCGATCGAGCGGAAACGACGACGCCCCAGCGAGAGTCGAGGAGTCGAGGAACTTCCGTGGCGCAGCATTCGGCGACAGCTCCGGCGTCGTTGGTGTGCCCGCCTGGGCAAGGACGAATCCCCAGTCGCCGAAACTCGGCACGTGCACGTGGTAGGGAGTCACACCGAGGCCCGCAGACTCGACGGTCGACACCGTCCGCCAATACGCATCCGGTGTGGAGTAGGGGCTTCCCGCCTGTACGGTCACCAGACCGCCGGGGTTCAACACCGACGCGGCCAGTCCATAGAACTCCGCCGAATACAACCTTCCCAGCGCAGGGGTGTCCGGGTCCGGCATGTCGACGATGATCGCATCGAACCCTGCACCGTCGTATTCGCGCAACCATCGGAAGGCGTCGGCGACGACCACCGTCACTCGCTCGTCCTGCAACGCCCCACCATTGAGCGTGCTCAACCGAGTGTTCGCCAGTTCGAGCACCATCGGATCCAACTCGACTTGCACGACCTCCCGCACGTGCGGATGCCGCAGCAGCTCCCGTGCCGCAAGGCCATCGCCACCACCGAGAACGAGCACCCTGCTGGGATCACGGGCGAGCGCCGGATACACCAATGCTTCGGTGTAGCGATGCTCGTCGCGGCTCGAGAACTGCAGGTCACCGTCGAGGTACAGGCGCACATCATCGCCGCGAGCGGTGACCACGACCTCTTGATATTGCGAACGTTGCGCATGCACCACGGGATCGGGGTAAAGGCGCTGTCGCGCCGTGACCTCGATATCGGCTGAACGTGCCAGCAGCACACCGAGCAGCGTCGCGGCAAGCAGCAACACCACCAAGGACAGCGCCCGCGTTGTCGGTCTCAGATGTCCGCGCAGCAGAAACAACGCCGCGATCGCTGCTGCCGCCAGATTCACCATCCCGGTCAGCGCCGCCCCACGGATCATCCCGGCTGCAGGCAACAACAGCAGCGGCCACACCAGACCTCCGATCAACGCGCCTGCGTAGTCCGCCGCGTTGAGATTGGCAAGGACCTTGCCGGTGTCGCGAGCATCGGCACTGCGACCGGTCTGGAGCAACGTCATGAGCAGCGGGACTTCGGCGCCCACCAGCATCCCGATTGCTGCAGTCGCGACGACGAGCACCCACGTCGACGACCCGACGAAGGTGAACGTCACGTACAGAACGGTGGCACTTGATCCGCCGATCAATCCGAGAGCCACTTCGACTGCCACGAATGCCGTCGCAGCGTGCGGCAGTAGCGGTTTGGCGACCAGCGCGCCGATACCCAGCGCCGCGACGAAGCCTGCCACGATGAGAGAGGTTTCGGTGATGCCACCGCCGGTCAAGCTCGCCGACAGGGTCAGTAGTGCCAGTTCGTATACCAATCCGCATGCGGCACACGCGGCAACCGCTGCCAGCAGCAGTGCTCGCGCCCGGCGTCCCAGAGCTGGGGCGCCGGGCATCGAGATCCGGAGTCGTCACAGCGGTCACAGCGTCACGACAGGGCTGCGGCGTTGACCAACCCCACCGCGAGCAAGGTGATCGCCACGGCCCAGGCGGCACCGCTCATGCGAGGCTCACTGACGAGTGTCGTGATCTGCCGGGCAATACGCGATTCATGATGAGTAAAGCGGCAGCCTGTAACAACACACCGACCAGTCCGTAGACGAGCGAGTCGGTGATTCCTTGCGCGAATCCGTCGGAGCTGGTGGCGATCGCCGTCACCACAATTACGGCAAGCGCCAGGTGATTCGCGCCGAGCAACAGTGCCGCGTTGGGATTGCGGTCCACATATACCTGGTGACGTAGGTTCCCAGGGGTCAGTCCGTCGAGCACAGCGAATCCGAGGGCGAGGACGCCGACGCCGACAGCAAAGTAGATCAGCGTCCCGACCACCCCCTGCAGTAACAACGATGGGTCGACGGTGCCGATTTCGAGGTCGGCTGCCAGCATGATGAGGCTCATTTCTCGAGGTTCCGGTTTGGTGAGTTCGTCATTTCGCGCTCCCTGAGCCACCGGCGGGGTTTCCGGCGGCCGGCGAACCAGGTGTGAAACCTGGACCGAGGAACACGAACCCGCCGCTGCTGTAGCGGCCGTCGAGGTCTTCGACGGTGATGGTGCTGCCGCCCTCGGGCGCGGCCCCTACGGTGACGATGTCATCGTCGTACCGCAGGTACTCGTTGCCGCCGTCTGCTTGTCGTGCGGCCGGTTCGTCCTCTGCGACAATCCGCGACACGGTGGTACCTACAGGATCGGGCGAGTAATAGGTGTCGATATCGCCGAGGTGCCACGGTATTCGTACGTGTCGGCGATGTGGTCGCGTGCCTGGCTGCCGCATGCTGGGGTAGCGAGTAGTGCAGCGCCGATCATGAATCCGGCGATCGATCGTTTCACGGCCGCCACCGGCTCTCGGTTTCGACGATTACCCCGTGTCGGCAGCGGGGTAGAGGTGCCAGGTCCGCCAGCGCCATTCGTCCGACGCCATGATGCCGGTGAGGGCGGTGAGTGCGTCGTCGTCACCGGGAAATCCTGCACACAACCACCCCGGTGTGGTGCTCGCCGTGCCGCGCAGCTCTTTCGCTCGTTGCGCCAGTTCCGCGCGCTGCACCGTTGTGATGCGACTGCGGAATCGGTAGCCGACCCGGTCCTCGCGGTCGGGGAGCGGACGGCCGCCCGCATCGACCGCGTCGCACGAAACCTGTTCGGTGAGCGTGTGTTCTCCTGAGCGTGCTGTTACCACGTGTGAGGCGCCGAGCACGCCGAGGGTGAGGGTGCCGGTTGCAGAATCGGTCAACTGTGTGGACACGAGAGGTATGGGCGCGGGGGCGTCGATTACCAGTCCCAGTGCCGAAGCAGCCACATCACGCGGAGTGATGTCGAGGATGTGCGTGCTCACTGCGCGGGTCCGGCGTGGATGACGGTTAGTTCGCTGCGGGTCACGGCGCGTCCGGTGGACACCTCCCACGATCCGGCGCGAGACCACCGTTCGAACGCGAGCAAGCCGGTGTGGTCGGCCGTGGCATAGTCGGCGTAGTCCATGGTTCCGGCCGGAGCGGTGCCTGTTGTGCCTTCGGCGGTGAATTGGGCGGTGCCGTGTTCGAGTTGACGGTAGACGCGGTCGTCGAGGATTACATCGCCGTCGGGTTCCAGACTCGTACCCTCGCGCCGCATCCACAGGGTCATCTCGAGTTCGCCCTCGTCGTTCTCGACGGTGAGCCAGCGGCGGCCGGTCGACCCGTCGAGCAGATGCTCGTACCAGCGATAGCCTTCTTCGTCGAGTGTCAGGGTGCCGCGCACGACGTGGTCGATCCCGGCGTAGGTAATGATGTCGCCAACCCCGATTCGGAAGGATCCCATACCTCTGGATAGTCGGCGAGCGGGTCCACTCTCGCGGGTGGTGTCGGGGGTTTGCGAGTGCGGATCACCACCACGATGGCAGCCGCGACAACGGCGACGATCAACAGGACGAGCAGGACTTCGGTCATCGAACACCCCGGGTCGGCAGTATTTTCGGGGGTGACCCTACCGGCCCGGCTCGAGCGGAACCCAACCGTCCGATTTGCGGGGTGGTCTCGCTGATGTCTTCGCAGTCGGCGAGGCCGCGTAGGAGTTGCGTGTCGGAAACGGCCTTGCCTTGCGCCGATCCTTCGCTGCTGAGGGCGAAGTGGTCTTCGTTGTTCGGGAACGCAGTAGAGGTGGCACAACGACTTTCGTCGGCGCGGCCCCTACGCTGTACCGAGGCGACGGGTGACCGACGCGGTGACGACATGGGACGTAACGAAGGAGTGTCATGGGTTCTACCGCCATCGAGGTCGGCAATTTGCGCAAGCACTACGGCCGGTGTGAGCAGTGGACGGATTGTCCTTCACCGTCGAGACCGGGGAGATTTTCGCTTTGCTCGGACCAACGGCGCCGGCAAGACGGTGACCGTCGAGATCCTGGAAGGACACCGCCGTCGCACCTCCGGAACGGTGTCGGTGCTCGGCTACGATCCGTAGACCGGTGGCCGAGAATTTCGCGTACGAATCGGCATCGTGCTGCAAGAATCCGGATTCGAGATTGATCGTAGATCCCGAACTCCTTTTCCTGGATGAGCCGACCACCGGTTTCGATCCCTCGGCTCGCCGCCGGGCCTGGGAGCTGGTGAAGAACCTGCGGACCTGGGGAAGACGGTGCTGCTGACCACGCACTACCTCGACGAGGCCGAGCACCTGGCCGATCGGTCGGCATCGTCGCCGCCGAACCGGCTCATCGCCTCCGGCACCTCGGCTCAACTTCGGGCGCGGGCGGCAGCGGTCACCACAGTGACCTTCCGCCTGCCTGACACCGCACACAGCGCGAAACTGCCCGCGATGGACGGTGACATGGTCACCGACGGCGCCGATTTCCCGTTGCGTACCGAGCGACCCACCGGAACGGTGCATATGTTGACCGGGTGGGCACACGAGCGCGGCCTCGAACTGCCGACGCTGCAGGTACAGCGGCCCTCCCTCGAAGATGTCTACCTGCAACTCGTCGGCGCGCCCACCGAGTCGATCGGGGCGGCCGCGCGATGAGTATCGTCGAACTCGGCTGCCTGTCGCCTGACGCCCTGTGGGCCGCTCAGACGCAGCACGTGCTGCTCGATCTGTGGCGCTCGCGCATTGTGATCGTGTACACCCGCGTGATCCCGCTGACTGGATGGTAGTGCTGGGTCTGTTCGCCGGCAACGACGTCGTCGACGACAGCGGTGTGCGGATCATGCAGTTCGTCACGCCTACCGACTGTGCGCCCGGCGTCTTGTTCTCCACGCTCTCTACCGGGGCGATCGCGTTGGCGACCGCCCGTGAGCAGCGTCTGCTGGTGCGGTTGCGCGGAACCCCGTTGCCGTCTTGGATCCATCTCGGTGCCTACCTCGCTGCGGCCGTGGTCGTCGCGACCGTGTCGGTGACGCTGATGCTCACCGTCGAAGTGTTTGCCTACGCGGTGCAGCTGTTCGCCCGCACCGCGGCAGCGACGGCGGTGACGGTACTTACGGCCACCGTCTGTTCCGCGGCGATCGGTGTGGCCATCGCGGCGGCAACATCGTCCGCGGGGGTGGCCCAGTCGGTGGGCATCGGAGTGGCTGTGGTCTTGTCGTTCGTCTCCGGCCTGTTCGTCATCGGTGATCTGCCGGTCTGGCTCGACCGAGCAGCCTCGGTGTTTCCTGTCCGGGCGTTCGGTGCGGCGCTGCGCGCTCAACTCGACAGTGGAACGGATGGCATGTCGACGCCTGGTGCTATCGGCACTGTGGACGCTTGCCGCCACAGCGGTGGCCGCACGGCTGTTCCGCCGCGACCAGGCGCGGGCACGTCGAGGCGGTCCGGTGTCGTGCCCGACGCGGTGCCCCAGGACATGCCTGTGGTGATCGCCGAACAGGTGGGTCGCCCCCCGGTCGGTGCCGCCGCTCGGTCCCCAGATCGCCCACACGCTCACCGCGGTTCGACGGGCTCCGGCTCGGTGTTCTTCGCCGTCGTCTTTCCGGTGGGGTTGTACGCGTTGTTCGGCGCACTGCTCGGTGACGACACCGCCGGCGCCGCGGCTGGGGTGCAGCCGCGGCGGTGATGGTGATGGGCACTCGTCGATCTCGATGGCCCCCGCCGCGAAAAGAGCCCATGCGGCGCACGATGTTCCTATCGTGGAGCAGTGACAGGAACCGATTCCGACAACCCCGCTACCGGTGATCTGGTCGATGTCTATCTACCGACCTACGATGTCGTGCTGACCGAACATCTGACGGTCGAAGCCGATGTGTCCGCCACCTACCGGGCCGCACATGATCTGGATTTCCTGCGGGTCCGCACTCCACTGCTGACCGCGGCCTTCTTCGTCCGCGGACTGCCCGCCCGTCTCGCCCGCCGACC
>LATQ01000155.1 GCA_001017865.1 Rhodococcus sp. IITR03 | reverse complement strand
GCCGTTCGCCCGCCGCACGCCGTCGCCGACGTCGTCGATGCCTGCGCCGGCGTTCGTCGACGGACCGCAGACTCCTCCTCTGTCCGGCGGGGCCCACCCCGCCCCGGACGTCCCGGCGCTCTGATCCCACGACCTGCCGTTTGGAGCACTTTCCCTCGGGTATTCGCGACCACACGAGCCACGACGAGGGAGCACCTATGCGCGCGATGGTCTATCGCGGCCCCTATCGGGTCCGCCTCGAAGAGAAGGACATTCCCCGGATCGAGCACCCCAACGACGCCATCGTGCGCGTCGAGTTGGCGGCGATCTGCGGTTCCGACCTGCACCTCTACCACGGATGATGCCCGACACCCGCGTCGGTACGACCTTCGGTCACGAGTTCGTCGGGGTGGTCCACGAGGTCGGGCCGTCGGTGCAGAGCCTGAAACCCGGCGACCGGGTCATGGTCCGTTCAACGTCTTCTGCGGGTCGTGCTTCTTCTGCGCGCGCGGCCTCTACTCCAACTGCCACAATGTCAACCCCAACGCCACCGCGGTCGGCGGCATCTACGGCTACTCGCACACCTGCGGCGGCTACGACGGCGGCCAGGCCGAGTTCGTGCGGGTGCCGTTCGCCGATGTCGGCCCCACCATCGTTCCCGACTGGATGGACGGCGAGGACGCCTGATGCTCACCGACGCCTCGCGACCGGCTACTTCGGTGCACAGCTCGGTGACATCGTCGAGGGCGACACGGTCGTGGTCTTCGGCGCCGGACCGGTGGGCCTGTACGCGGCGAAGTCCGCCTGGTTCATGGGCGCCGGCCGGGTGATCGTGATCGACCATCTCGAGTACCGACTGGAGAAGGCCCGGACCTTCGCGCACGCCGAGACCTACAACTTCGCGGAGTACGACGACATCGTCGTCCACCTGAAGAAGATCACCGGTCACCTCGGGGCGGACGTCGCCATCGACGCCGTCGGCGCAGAGGCCGACGGGAATTTCCTGCAACACGTCACAGCCGCGAAGCTGAAGATGCAGGGGGGCTCGCCGGTCGCGCTGAACTGGGCCATCGACGGTGTCCGCAAGGGCGGCACCATCTCGGTGATGGGCGCCTACGGCCCGATCTTCAGTGCCGTGAAGTTCGGCGACGCACTCAACAAGGGTCTGACACTGCGGATGAACCAGTGCCCCGTCAAGCGCCAGTGGCCGAGACTGTTCGAACACGTCCGCAACGGCTACCTGAAACCGAACGACATCGTCACGCACCGCGTCCCGCTCGAACACATCGCGGAGGCCTACCACATGTTCTCGTCGAAGCTCGACGGGTGCATCAAGCCGATCATCGTCGCCGACGGGAGCTGAGGAGGACCACCATGGCCTACACCGCGGACAAGCCCGAACCGCCCGAGACCCCCGACCAGCTGCGGGCCCGCATCCCCGGTGGGGAGTCGACCTGGATCCGCGCGACCGTCCGTCGGTGCCGAAGGAACGCTTCGCGCCCGAGGCGACCGGTGCGCACTGGGACTTCCCCGAACGCCAGCCGGGACACGAGACCCGCGAACGTTCGATCGAGCACGCCTTCGTCACGCCGGTCTTCGGCACCACGGCGCCGCTGAAGGGACTGTCCGGTGTGGTGCGCAGGCACGCCTACCGCCGGTACAGCGAGGGGCGCGCCGCGCACTGGTTGCTCCTGATCGGCGCCGACCGCATCGACGTCGCCGAGAGCCGGGTGCGGGCGCTGTTGCAGGGCCGTCCCGACAATCCGGTGACCGAGAGCGGCCTCCGGGCGGAGATCACCGCGCACGGTGGGGCGTCGCGACGTCGGAGTTCGCGTGCCGATGTCAATCACCAGTGGCTCGATCCACTCGTCTCGGGTGCACCGTGGATCGCCGCGGCGGGTCTGGGCGCAGTGGCCGTCGGACGTTGGAAAGGGTGAGCACGGAGGTGAGGACCGGCACGTGGGGTCATCCCGAATCCAGCAACGACGTGTCACCTTTCCGACTCGATAGTGCAAAGCAAGAGTCAAGCGCAGGTGTGGGTCGTTCACGATATGAGACCGTCCCTGTTGTGAAGGACACCTCCGACGACCTCGCCCGGGACTGCTCACCGGGCTCCTCGGTCGTCGCCGCCGTCCTTCTCGACGCCACCCCGGACTGGGATCGGGTCGCGGCGGTGCTCGCGCCGGGCAACCACGAATCGCCCAGCTTCCGGCACCGGGTGGTGGAACTTCCGTTCGGTCTCGACCCGCCGCGACGCACCGGGCATCCGGACTCGGATCCGCCCTGGCATCTCGAGCGGGTCGCACTGCCCGCCCCGGCGAGTTTCGAGGAGGTACTCACCTACGCCCGGACCGCACCCGACCCCGCCGGTCTCCGGCACCGCGCTGGGAACTGACCCTGCTCGACGGCCTCGACGGCGGCCAGTCGGCGCTGGTGATCCGTCTCCGCCACCTCGGCTCCGCTCTGGTGCCCGATCAGTCCGATTCCATGTTGTCGTGGGCGAAATCGGTATCCGAGCAGAGCGCCGAGTCGTTCCGCACCGCCGCACACGTGTTCACCTCGCTGGGCACCGGATTGATCAACGCCCTGCTCGGACGCACCTGCGACCGCGAGGAGCCCGCACCCCGCGCCCCGCGACTGCACGTACTCGACGCGGATCTCACCGCCCTGCGTCACGCCTGCGAACGCGCGGGCTGTCGCGTGTCGAGCGGGTTCTCCGCTGCGATGCTCCTCGCGTGCAGCGAGTACCGACGGCGACACGGTCGCTCGATCGACGGCCTGCGCGTCGTCGTCCCCGGGCCGGACGGCGGAGCGGTGCCCATGGCACCCGAGGATGCGGCCGACCTCCAGGCGATGGACGCGGTCGATCTCATGCGGCGCATCGACATCTCGTTCCCATCCTCCGCCGGTGCACAGGCCGACATCGCCGTCGGTCCGCGGGACGTGGTGGTGTCCACGCTCCCCGGTTCCCACGCGCCGCTCTACGTCGGCGGCGCGAAGATCGAGCGGTACTACGGCTTCGGTGCGGCCGACGGCGCGATGATGACCGCGTCGGCGATGTCCTACCGCGACACCTGCTGCATGGGCCTGGCGGTGGACCCCACGGTCGTCCCCAACCGCGATTCGTTCGATTCGTGCCTGCAGGAAGGGATGCGCGCCGTCCTCGGGGAGTGACTCCCCGCGTCGGTACGCTGGAGGACAGGACCCTCCCCCACCGGAAGGATCGGCCGTGGAACTTCTGCTCATCCTCGCCGCCGTCGGTGCCGTGGTGTACTTCGTCTCCCGCTCCCAGAAGAGCACCACCCGTCACCGCACCGTCACCCTCGACGACGCCAAGGCCGACGCACGGCAGGCGATCGAGCGTCTCGGCGGCCAGATCTACAACCTGACCGGCACCGACGACGCCTCGCGTCAGGCGCTGGCGGACGCCTCCGAGCGCTTCACCGCCGCCGGCTCCCAGATCGAGCAAGCGAGCTCGCCGATGCAGGCGCGTCTCGCGAAACAGACCGCGCTCGAAGGTCTGTACTACATCCGCGCCGCGCGCCTGGCGATGGGCATGGACCCGGGGCCGGAGATCCCGACGCTCGACGGACAGAAGTCCGCCGGCGAGGTCACCGAGAAGCGCACCGTCGACTTCGAGGGCCGCACCATCGCCGCGTCGCCGTCACCGTCCTCCGCGACGCCGAACTACTACCCCGGTGGCCGCGTCGCGGGCCGGCCCGTCCCTGCGGCTGGTATTCGGAGCCGTGGTGGAAGCCCGCCCTGGTCGCGGGCGCGTGGGGCGTCGGCTCGATGCTGCTCTTCTCGACGATGTTCGCCGGGATGGCCGGTGTCCCCTACGACGCGCAGGCATTCGAATCCGGTGTCGGTGATCCGTCGGCGGAGACAGGTACGGGCGACGACTTCGGCGGGGGCGACGAGTACGGAGGCGGTGACGAGTACGGAGGCGGTGACGACTTCGGGGGCAGCGACTTCGGTGGCGGAGACGGCGGCGGATTCGATTTCGGGGGCTTCGATTTCTGATCCGGGTCTTCCGAGTCGGGTCTTGTGAGTCGGGTCAGCTGGGCTGACAGACCGGGCACCAGAACAGGTTTCGCGCCTGCATGACCGAGTGCAGAACGGGAGTCCCGCAGATCCGGCAGGGTTCGCCGGCACGGCGATAGACGTACGTCCGGGGCCTGTTCTTGGCGTAGGCCGGTGCGCCGTGGTCGTGTTCGGGTCGCACGACGTGCATGCGCCCGTGCTCCACACCGACGTTCATCAGTTCGACGAGGTCGACCCAGATCGCGTCGAATTCGCTGCGGGACAGCTTGTTTCCCGGACGTTCGGGGTGGATGCCGTGACGGAAGAGCACTTCGGCCCGGTACACGTTGCCGACCCCGGCGATCACCGCCTGGTTCATGAGCAGCGCCCCGATCGCGTGCGTGATCTGCCGATGCGACGCGACGCCCGCTCGGGATCGGCGTCGGGACGTAGTGGGTCGGGACCAGTCGGGCCTCGATCGCCTCGACCTCGCCGGGGGTGAGCACCTCGCACGCCGCCGGACCTCGCAGGTCGCTGCCGTGGCGCGCGCCGATCATCCGCATCCGTACCTGTCCGACCGGTTCGCCGAGCGGCAACGCGCGGTCGGTGAACTCACCGTAGATACCGAGATGCACGTGGACGGCGAGACCGCCCTCGTAGTGGTGGAAGAGATGCTTGCCCCACGCGTCCGCGTGGGTCAGGACGCGCCCGTTCACGGCGGCGGCACCGTCGGCGAACCGCCCCTGCGGACTGGACACCCGCACCGGCGCACCCGAGTACCACTCGTGGTGCAGCCGGGCGAGCCGGTGCAGGATGTGTCCTTCGGGCACGGATCAGGCAGGCGCGCCGGGAACTGCCGGAGCCTCGCCGGTCTTCTCGTACTCGGCGAGGATGTCGATGCGGCGCTGGTGACGCTCCTCGTTCGACCACTCGGTCGACAGGAAGGCGTCGACGATCGCGAGGGTCTCCTCGAGGCTGTGCATGCGGCCACCGATGCCGATGAGCTGCGCGTTGTTGTGCTCGCGCGCGAGCTTGGCGGTGTCGACGCTCCAGGCGAGGGCGCAGCGCGCACCCGGCACCTTGTTGGCGGCGATCTGCTCGCCGTTGCCGCTGCCACCGAGCACGATGCCGAGGCTGCCCTTGTCGGCGACGGTGCGCCGCGCAGCTCGATGCAGAAGGCCGGGTAGTCGTCGAGGGCGTCGTACTCGAACGCACCGCAGTCGATCGGCTCGTGGCCGTTCTTCTTCAGGTGCTCGATGATCTCATTCTTCCGTTCGAAGCCCGCGTGGTCGGCTCCCAGGTAAACGCGCATGGGCCGAGTCTAACGAGGCCGGTCGGTGTGTCAGACGCCGACGGGTTCGCGGGCCTCCTCGGCCTCGAGCTCTCGCACGATCGGCAGCACGTTCCTGCCGAAGTACTCGACCTCCTCCTGGAAGTGCAGGAAGCCGGCGAGGATCAGGTCGACGCCGCGACGGCGGTATTCGACGATGCGGTGTGCGATCTGCTCGGGCGTACCGATGAGCTGGGTCTTGAAACCGTCGTTGTACTGGACGAGGTCCTCGAAGGTCGAGTCCGCCCACATGCCCTTCTTGTCGCCCGTGGACGAGCCGGCCTGTCGGACGGCGCTGCGGAAGCCCTCGACGGCCGGCTTGTTCGCCTTCTCCACGATCTCCCGGAGGGTGTCGCGGGCCTCCTTCTCGGTGTCGCGGGCGATGATGAACCCGTTGAGCCCGATCTTCACCTCGCGGTCGTGGGTGCGGGCGACCTCGCGCAGCTCGTCGATCTGGGCGGTGATGCCGTCGTAGTCCTTGCCGTTGCTGAAGTACCAGTCGGCGTACCGGCACCGTTGGCGATGGCGGCGGTGGAGTTGCCGCCCTGGAACAGTTCCGGGTTCGGGCGCTCGGGGGTGTTGGCCGGCTTCGGCTTCAGTGTGAAGTCGTGGATCCGGTAGAAGTCGCCGCGGAAGTCGACCTCGTCCTCTGTCCAGATCTTGCGGAGCACCTGCAGGAACTCGGCGCTGCGCCGGTAGCGCTCGTCGTGCTCGAGCCACGGCTCACCCATATGGTGAACTCGTCCTTGAACCATCCGCTGACGACGTTGACCGCGAACCGGCCACCGGACAGCCGGTCGGCGGTCGCGCCGAGCTTGGCCAGCACGGCCGGCTGCCACAGACCGGGGTGGACGGCGGCGATGACCTTGAGTCGCTCGGTCGCGAGCAGCAGGGCGAGGCTGAAACTCGTCGACTCGTGCTGGAACTCCGCGCCGTAGCCGGCCTCGTACCGCACCTGGCTCAGTGCGTATTCGAAGCCGTTGTTCTCGGCCGTACGGGCGAGCTCGACGTTGTACTCGTAGTCCCAGCTCGTGCGCTGTTCGATGTCCGAGGTGACCAGACCACCACTGACGTTGGGCACCCAGTAGGCGAAAGTGGTCTGATCGGCGATGCGTTCGGTCGACATGTGTTCATCCAAGTCCGGGACCTACCTCCTGCCCACCATAAGAATCAACGAGATCCGAACCGTGGACCGTCGGGGGCGGGTCGGAGCACACCCCGCCGGGGGCGGGTCAGAGCACGCCGTAGCGCGGCGGGTGGGTGCCGCTGAGGGTCCACCGGCCGATGTGCTGGAGCTTCCACCGGGTCGCGTCGTGCAGGGTGTGGGTGCGGGCGTCGCGCCAGTAGCGCGACAGGTTCGCGGCTCCCGATGCGCTGCGGGTGCCGCCGAGTTCGAACAGGATGTTCGCGGTCTCGACGGCGGCGCGGGTCGCGGCGACCTTCGCGGTCGCGACCTCGATGGAGGCCGCGGCGGTGGTCTCCGCGGTCGGGTTCGCACGTGCGCGGTCGACGGCCCC
>LATQ01000156.1 GCA_001017865.1 Rhodococcus sp. IITR03 | reverse complement strand
CCGACGAACCCCGCCACCCCAATCCCCTAGTGGTTCTTCTCTTAAAAATCTTTCCGTTAGGAAAGATCACCCAACGCGCGAGCGCGCAAGGAAAAAATTCACATCCACCACGACACGACCACTCGCACTTCAACGAGCAGCTGCCGAGCTGATCGAACGTATCCCAGCGCTTCGCGGTTTCGTCGGGATCGACGACCTGACCGGTTGCCGCCGCGGACACATCGGATCGATCTGCGACTTACTGGTCAAAGCAGGCATCGACACCGAACGCTGGACCGGCATCGATATCGCCCAAGCACTGACCCTCGATGGCATCACCCGCGGTTGGACCTGGCCGACAACCGACTCGATGACCTCGCCTATGGGCTTTGTGGCTACAGGCTCAACCAGCTCGACTGGTCCGGCCCCTCCCCCACCGAACGCAAAGTCCGCAACCGCCAGCTCCCCACCGAAACCCCAGCATCCGCCGCGTACAGGCTCGTCAAAGCCCGCCGCAACGAACTCGCAGCCACCGAAACTGAGCACACTCGCCCGGCATCGGCCGAACACCGTCAAGCAATGCGCGCACAATTCTCAGCGACGCTGGCAGCCAAGAAAACGTTCACAAATCACACTGGACCAACGGCCTCAGAAAATATCCCTTCTTCACTACTCAAGGGAGCTTTCCCGGTACCTGAGACACGATCAGTGAACCGATCCAGATCCCTCGCAACCCACTCGGTACCTACGCTTTCAAAGAACTCCATCAGCACGGAGACCAGCAGAAGGACGGAGCGCTGCACATGAGCACCCGGAAGTCGCTCACCCCCGCACGCCCTCCTGTCCTAGTGGAGTCGAAGTGCGGACACCAACAAGAACATCTCGCGTAACGCCGATTCAGTCCGCGCACGCCATCTGCCGTTTATTCAGGCAACACCTGCCGCGCGAGGCTCCGGCCCACCACGCGAGCGTCCATACGATTTTTACGATATATACAGTCTACGTAGATAGCGTAAGATTCGTAGTGGGAATGGAGCGACGGTGAGCAACCCGACAAGGTCGATCAAGATCCTCGGCCTGCGCAAAGCCAACAGCGTCACAGCGCGGGCCCTCCCCCATTTGACAGCAGCCAGAAGGCCCATCCGCCCCGTGCGAGCCGGGCGGTCCTTGACGGCCGGTCAGCCGACACGCACTTCGGGCGGCCCGCGGACCGTCGATCAGCCCGAAGCATCGACGAGTGTCGACGACGGCCTGAGAATGACCCCATAGCGACGGATTGGAACTGACCCCTCTCCGATGCTGGAGGGGTGATATCAGTGGAGGATTGGGCAGAGATCCGTCGACTGCATCGCAGCGAGGGGTTGCCGATCAAGGAGATCGCTCGGCGGATGGGAATCGCCCGCAACACGGTGCGGGCGGCGCTGCGAGCCGACGGGCCACCGACGCGAGAACGAAAACCGCGGGGGTCACTGGCAGACGCGGTCGAACCGCAGGTGCGGCAGCTGCTGGCGGAGTTCCCGCGAATGCCGGCGACGGTGATCGCCGAACGGATCGGGTGGGAGCATTCGATGACCACCCTCAAAGACCGGATCCGCGTCATTCGGCCGGAGTATGTCGGGGTCGATCCGGTAGATCGGGTGTCCTACGAGCCCGGCCGGATCACCCAGTGCGATCTGTGGTTTCCCGAGACGACGATCCCGGTGGCACCCGGTCAGGAACGGGTGCTCCCGGTGCTGGTGATGACGCTGGCGTACTCGAGGTTCATCACCGCCACGATGATCCCGTCGCGGCAGGGCGGCGACATCCTCTCGGGAATGTGGGCGCTGATCTCGCAGGTCGGCAAGGTCACCAAGACCTTGTTGTGGGATCGCGAGTCCGCGATCGGCGGAACGGGAAGGTGACCGCCCGGCGGTCGGTTCGCCGGCACGTTGGGACCCGGATCACGCTCGCTCCGCCTCGGGATCCGGAGTACAAGGGCATGGTCGAACGTCACAACGGATACCTGGAGACCTCGTTTCTGCCCGGTCGCCGGTTCGCCTCGCCCGAGGACTTCAACCTCCAGCTTGCGCAGTGGTTGCAGCGCGCCAACACCCGCACTGTCCGTGCGATCGGTGGTCGGCCGATCGATCTGCTCGAGGTCGATCGCCGGGCGATGCTGACGCTTCCTCCGGTGGATCCTCCGATCGGGCTGCGTCACCGGATCCGTTTGGCCCGCGACTATTACGTCCGTGTCGATGCCGTCGACTACTCCGTCGATCCGCGGGTGATCGGCCGGTTCGTCGAGGTCACCGCCTCCCCGCAGAAGGTTCAGGTCCTCTGCGACGGCCAGCTCGTGGCCACCCATCAGCGGTCCTGGGCCAAACACGCGGTGATCACCGACCCCGCCCACGTCACCATCGCCGCCCGGCTGCGCCGGCACTACACCGCCGACCTGCAGCGGCGGTCCGCAACGCGCCGGCACACCGACGGACACCGGGTTGCCTGCGCGCCTGCCGGACTACGACGCGCTCTTCGGCATCGACGACTTCACCTCCGCACCCACGAAAGCGAGAAGCGAATGAGCTCATCGACACAGGTCAAGACCACGGCTGTTGCAGACGGCTTGCCGTCCCAGATCGCCTATCTCACCCGGGTGCTGAAAACACCGACTATCGGACGGTGCTGGGAGGACCTCGCCGACCAGGCCCGCGACGAGAACTGGTCCCACGAGGAATACCTCGCCGCCCTGCTGCAACGTCAGGTCGCCGACCGCGAATCGGCGGGCACGATCATGCGGATCCGCACCGCACACTTCCCGGCGATCAAGACCCTCGAGGACTTCAACCTCGACCATCTGCCGAGTCTGCGGCGCGATGTCCTCGCGCACCTGGCGACCGGCACGTTCGTCGCCAAAGCAGAGAACGTGATCCTTCTCGGGCCACCCGGGATCGGAAAAACGCACATCGCGATCGGATTGGGCGTCAAGGCTGCGCATGCCGGCTACTCGGTGCTGTTCGACACCGCCAGCAACTGGATCGCCCGACTCGGGGCGGCACATCATGCCGGACGGCTCGAAGCAGAGCTGAAGAAGATCCGCCGCTACAAACTGATCATCGTCGACGAGGTCGGCTACATCCCCTTCGACCAGGACGCGGCAAACCTGTTCTTCCAACTCGTCGCCTCCCGCTACGAACAAGGTTCGATCATGGTCACCTCGAACCTGCCCTTCGGCAGATGGGGCGAGACGTTCTCCGACGACATCGTCGCCGCCGCGATGATCGACCGCCTCGTCCACCACGCCGAGGTTCTCACCCTCACCGGCGACTCCTACCGCACCCGCCAACGACGTGAACTGCTGGCAAAAGACCGAACTGGCAACGACTAACCAAAGCCAGAGGGGTCAATTCCAATCCGTCGGCAGGGGGTCAGTTCTAACCCGTCGTTGACAGACGAGTGGGAACACACGATCCAGACTCTCGTCTCTTCCTTCGAAATCGCAGCCCAAGACACCACAGGCCAGATCGATCTGAGCTACGAAGCCACCTTCGATCTCCGCAGCACCGGACTCACTCTGCAATGGCTCAGCGAGATGTTCCGGAACCACCTGGCCGCAATCGACGTGCCCGAGGAACGCGACGTCGCCATGAAGGCTGATTTCGACACTGCCGACACCGACCAGGTGACCATCCACTTGCTCTCCACATTCCGCTCCGCAGCCCGGGGGACCGCCCGGCAAGTCGGAGATACACCAGCGGCAGCAACCCCCCTGGTGGAACATCAGGACGGTGCCGGTGGACTCACGCAATCCGATACGGTCGAGGTCCACACGGCCACCGGAACGCTGAACTACAAACTGCCCCTGTCGTTATCGCAGGATACGTTGTCATCGATGGAAGTCTCCGAAGTCCTCTCCCCGCGGCAAGCCGAACCGAGCCCTGGCCAACAACCGCAGACGGGCACATCAACTTCTCGGACTTCAGGTGGGAAACCAGTACCGCTATCCACGGTTCCAGTTCGATCTGCATCGCAAGCGGATACACCCGCTGGTCGAACACGCCCACCGCGCCCTCGAATGCGACCTCGACCCGTGGGGCACGCTCGCCTGGTGGTTCACCGACAACGCCTCATCTGCGGTGAACGGCCGGTGGACCGGCTCACCCACGGACGCCTGACCGAACACGACATCGACCTCATGCTCGAAGCCGAACAGTTGGGCATGGACTAGAGCGGTGGCCTCAGAGCAATACAACGGACGATCACCTCAGACCCGGCTGATCCCCGCCGGCACCGAACTGCACCGGATCTCGGGCACCGCCACGCCGTATCCCCCGAACTCGTTCAACCGAGCAGCGATTCGGCCGCTCGGTGATCCGCTGCAAGGCCGTTTCGAACCGGTCGACACCTCACACGGCGACTATCTGTACGTGGCACTGTCATTGCCCGGCGC
The DNA here is from genome assembly GCA_001017865.1 of Rhodococcus sp. IITR03. The sequence continues at coordinate 2,483 of LATQ01000156.1, read as the reverse complement.
GGTCGCCGAAGGCATCCTGCGCAACATCACCATCCCCCGCGGCGGCCTCATCCGCCGCGCACGTCTCGCCGGAAAACACATACGGTGATGGTCGTCGAACGCGACATCGAAGTGGCATCGCTGCTCGACGGTGATCTGCAGCCGTTGAACCTCTCCGGAGCCCTGGCAGGGTGTGGTCCGGAGGGATACAGCTGGTGCCGATCCACCGCCCCCGCGATCCTCGACACCGCCCCACACACCGACGGGGTGATCTACCGCTGCCGCAACAACCTCGCCGAGCAGGCTCTGATGCTCCTCGACCGAGGCGGGCTCGATCCGTCCGCTTTGCGGGTCGTCAGCTCGCATGATGTGTTGACCGATCCGGGGATGTTCGGCCAGGTCATCAAGGTTCTCGACGACGTACATCACCTCAAGTACGCAGGAAGCACCGAACCCGATCCCTCTGGCTGAACTCTGATCCGTCGACGTAGGGGTCAACCGTAGTGCTCGAGCAATATCGGCCGGATATGGCTGAGTGAGAGGTCCCCGATCGTCAACCACTGGAAAGCAAGCAGCCGGGAGGATAGAGGGACTGCAACTGAGACGACCACAGCCCACCGCCCCTTCCCCAGTGAACATGTCAATGCCGGTATCCGTGCCAGACAGTCCTCACTGCCGAGGAATCACAACCAGGGTGCAAAACCCGGACGGGATCCGCGGATCAACCAGTACTCCCTGGTTGATCGCTACCATCCGAACCAGGAAATGTCCGAGCGGTGGGCACCTCCCTAATCCTGGCTACCGCGCTGGCCGGCTGCGCGAGCGCCGACACCGGATCCTCCTCGGATGATCAGCTCGATGGGCCGGCGAGCCGACAGGCGCCCAGCGAACAATCCCAGATCTACTCCGCTGCGCTGCGCCAACTCATCCTCGTCGACAATCCCTTCGCGAAAGCACCGACCCCGATCGGGTACGCCTACATCGTTGACGGCCCCGCATCACGCAGTTCGGAAATGTTCACCGCCGCCGACGGCCGCCGTTCGACACCGATCTGAAAACGACATCACTGCGCAATCTGCCGATCTACCGTCCGTCGAGTTCGTCACAGACCCCCAGTTGCATATGGAGCCCGCACGACAGGGCCGGACCGGCCTCGCAGGCGACGGCGTCATCGTGGGCCTGTCCCCGACCTCCTGGCAGGACGATGGAACGGTCCACGTCGGCGCCGGACTATGGTGCGGTATCGACTGCGGACTCGGCCTCACCTATGTCCTCGATCACGCCGACGGACAGTGGACAGTGACAGCAACGGCAGGACCGGTCACCATTTCACGACGGGGCTCACTTTCCCCAGGGGAGCGTCCAGAATCGTTCGGGATTCCAGCGCCGACTTACTCGGACTCATCAGAAGGAGCCACGGATGTGCTGAAGGTGGGACCGCCGGCTGGATTGGCACGCTTCTTTACCGGGAAATAGACGACGCGAACTATCGCTCAAGCGGGTAAGCGCAGGTGATCGTGGTTTTCGGGCTGAAGGATCGTTGGCAATCCAGGCAGGCCGACCTGTCATTCTTGGCTGCACCTCGATACGAGTCGTCCGCCACGCAAATGCCTAAATCTCACAGGTGGTAGCAACGAGTGCATAGGCTACGGAACGAGTCGCACGATCCCGGGAAATGAGCCAGAGGAGGGAGTGACCATGAGCAACAAGAAGACACACCACTCGCATTCGCGCGTTCTGGTCAGCCGATCTTTGGACGAGAGGCAGAAAGTCTCGCGTAACGCCGACTCCGTCAGGGAAAGGCTCAGGAACGGTACGCGGTTGATTGTTGTCGACAGCGGCGAGCAAGTGATCGAACTGTCCGACAAAGAGTTGGCGGCCGCTACGCACGAGTGGATCTTGCGGATCGTCGGCATGTCGAAGGTCCGTATCCATCTCACCGCTCCCCTGCCACCTACTGCTCACATCGTTGCGACCGGCCGATCTTTCGTTGAAGTCACCGGCCACACGACCGTGCACGCCTATACCCACGCCATCGTGCACGCGTTCGACCAATGCACAGTCCATGCGCGGAACTTCGCCGTTGTCAGCGCCTGTGATTCCTCGGTGGCGATAGCGGTAGACGACGTGGAGATCGCCGCATATGACAACGCTCGGGTGTATGCAAGTGATCGTGTGCGGGTCACCGCGACCGATTCCTCGGCCGTGCACTTGTCGGGAGAGGCTCATGCCTCCGTCGTGCGCGGCGTGAGAGTGACTGGGCCGGCGCGCTCCAACCTTCACGTCACACGCCCCGCGTTGCACGCTTAGCGAGATGCCAACTGACCCCTATATCCATATGGGATATAGGGGTGCAGTTGCTGTCGGCTCCTCTTCCAGGGCATATGGGGAGAAGATGCTCCATCTGCACCACAGGTCTGGGGTTGCCTCATATAAGTGGAGCTTGTTAAAGCACAGCTCAGATCACGTAAGCACAGCTCAGATCACGTAAGCACAGCTCAGAT
>LATQ01000578.1 GCA_001017865.1 Rhodococcus sp. IITR03 | reverse complement strand
CACGTAAGCACAGCCGGTCGCGGCCGGAAGGTCGTGCGATCCGCTGTGGGGCACATCGCCGACGAACACCGGCATCGAGGTCCTCACGCCGCGCTCGCGCGCGACCCCGAGTTCGTCGCGCGACTGACCGAACTCGCACCCGACTGCTGCCCCGTGGTGGCCTACGGCGCCTGATCCCGCAGGACGTCCTGGACATCCCTGTGCACGGATGGGTGAACCTCCACTTCTCGTTGTTGCCCGCCTGGCGCGGCGCGGCGCCCGTGCAGGCGGCGATCGCTGCCGGTGACGAGATCACCGGCGCGAGCACCTTCCGGCTCGAGGCCGGACTCGACACCGGTCCGGTCTACGGCGTCGTCACCGAGACGATCCGTCCCACCGACACTGCCGGCGACCTGCTCGGCCGCCTCGCCGAGGCCGGTGCGACGCTGCTCGAATCCACCCTCGACGGTCTCGAGGACGGCATCCTCACGCCTGCGCCGCAGCCGGCCGACGGTGTCTCACACGCGCCCAAGGTCACCGTCGAGGCAGCCCAGGTGCAGTGGACCCTCCCCGCACACGTCGTCGACCGGCGAATTCGCGCCGTCACCCCCGCTCCGGGTGCGTGGACGATGATCGGCGACCTGCGCGTGAAGATCGGTCCCGTGACGGTGACCGACGAGACCCTCGAGCCGGTGAGCTCGACATCCGCAAGGACGGCGTGCTCGTCGGTACCGCTACCACTGCCGTCCGGCTCGGGACGGTGCAACCGCCCGGGAAGAAGGCGATGGCAGCCACGGACTGGGCGCGCGGCGCCCGTCTCGACCGAAGGTGCGTGCGCGATGAGCGAATCCGGCAGGCCCCCGCGGGGCAAGCGCAATCCCGGAGGACGGAACCCCGCAGGTCGCGGTGGACGGAACGGCGGAGGGAAGCCGAACCGCAATCCGGCGTCCGAACACGCCCGCCGACCGTCGAAGCCACCCGCCGACCCCGCACGCGTCGCCGCGCGGGACGTACTGCGCGCCGTGCGCGAACGGGACGCCTACGCCAATCTCGTTCTCCCGTCGCTGCTCCGGGAGCGGCATCTCGACGCGCGCGACGCTGCCCTGGCCACCGAGCTCACCTACGGCGCGGCCCGCGCCCGAGGCCTGCTGGACGCCGTGATCGCCGATGCCGCGAACCGTCCCGTCGACGAGATCGACGGCGCGTTGCTCGACGTACTGCGTCTGGGTGCCTACCAGTTGCTGCGCACGCGCGTCGCCCCGCACGCCGCCGTCGCCACGAGCGTCGACCTAGTCCGGGCCGAATTCGAATCGGGCCGAGCAGGTTTCGTCAACGCGGTGCTTCGTCGTGTGGGTGAGCGTTCGGAGGAGGAGTGGATCACGCTGCTCGCCCCCGATCCGGACCGCGACCCGGTGGGTCACCTGGCCTTCCGGTACGCCCACCCTCTGTGGATCGCGCAGGCGTTCGCCCACGCGCTCGGATCGGACGCCTCCGAACTCGCCGACGTCCTCGCCGCCGACGACGCGCGCCCGATCGTCCACCTCGTCGCTCGCCCGGGGGTCATCACCGCGGAGGAACTCGCGCTCGTCACCGGAGGTGAGATCGGACCGTGGTCGCCCTATGCGGTGCACCTCGAGCACGGTGATCCCGGCCGCCTCGAACCCGTCCGGGAGGGTATGGCCGCGGTCCAGGACGAAGGTAGTCAGCTCGTCGCACGTGCCCTCACCCTCGCGCCCCTCGTCGGCGAGGATCGGGGCCGCTGGCTCGATCTGTGCGCGGGACCGGGTGGAAAGGCGGCACTGCTCGGCGCCATCGCCGCGATCGACGGGTTCGCCGTGGACGCGGTCGAACCGGTCGAACATCGCGCGGAGCTGGTCCGCAAGACCGCCCGCGACCTGCCGGTGACCGTGCACGTCGCCGACGGTCGCGAGCCCGGACTCGAACCGGGCTACGACCGGATCCTCGTGGACGCGCCCTGCACGGGACTCGGCGCGTTGCGTCGGCGTCCCGAGGCGCGGTGGCGCAGGCAACCCGGCGACGTCGCCGAACTGGTGCGATTGCAGAAGGAACTGCTCGCATCGGCGATCGGGCTGCTGCGTCCCGGGGGTGTGGTGCTCTATTCGACGTGTTCGCCGCACGTCTCGGAGACGGTCGCCGTCGTGTCCGACGCGGTGCGCCGCCACGGTGTCGAACAGCTCGACACGCGCGAACTCGTCCCCGGCGTGCCGCAGATCGGGGAGGGGCCGGGAGTCCAGCTCTGGCCGCACCGTCACGGCACCGACGCCATGTTCATGGCTGCGCTGCGTAAACCCGAGCGCTGACCGTGCTGCGCTGATCGCGACGGCCGGACACGGATCGTCGTGTCCGGCGTCGGGAAGATGAAAGTCTTCTCATCCGGTCTTCACGATCGATTCACTCCGGTGCAGGATGCTGTTCCCCATGCCGGTGATGAAACGCATGCTCGTGATCGCAGCGCTGCTGCTGATCCCGGCGGCCCTCGCGTGGGGGAGCCAGGTCCTGACACGACCGGCGGGCTCGCCCGAGATCGGTGACGCATCGGTCACCGTCTCCGTCGTGCCGACCACGACCCGAGTCCGCCGGCGCCGTCCCCCGGGTCGAAGCTCCGAGGTACGACCCGAACCCGAGCCGGAGTCGCGCCCGCACCGTCGGTCCCCGACACGCAGACACCCCCGCCCGCCGTGTTCCGGCCCCGGTTCCCGATCCGGTTGGTCCGACGTCGCACGCCAGCCCCTGCCGACCCCTCAGGTCGACTGGGACGACGACTGGGACGACGACGACTTGGGCGACGACGACTTGAGCGACGACGGCGACAGCGGGGACGACGACTGGGACGACGATGACGACTGAGTCCGGGAAACAGGCCGGCACGCAGCGCACCGGTCACCTCCGCATCCCTCACCCCGGTCGCGGATCCGCGCTCCCTGCCCGATGGCGCATCCTCAGCTGGATCCTGCTGACCACGGCCGTCGCGCTCGTCGCCGTCGTCGTCACCGCGCGAGTGCTGCTCCTCAACCACGTCGACCGCGACGCGAACGCCGACATCACCCAGGAGATCGACGAATTCCGGGCGTTCGCCGCCGAAGGCGTCGACCCCACCACGACGTTCCCGTTCACCTCCGTGGAGCGGATGCTCGAGTCTATCTCAACCGCCAGCACACCTCGGAGGGCGAGGTGATCGTCGGCGTCGTCGACGGTTCGTTGCTCTTCGACCGCCGTATCGCGGTGGACCGGCCCGACCTGCCGGCGAACCTCACCGAGGACGGTGTGCTGTTCGAGCGCATCCTCAACGCCCCCACAGGCTCGGGCGTCCACGAAGTGGACGGTGGACAGATGCGCTGGGCCCGCGCCGACGTCACCTCCGGAGACGACCGGGGCGCGCTGATCGTCGCCGTGTTCACCGCCGAGCAGCGCGCGAAGGTCGCCGACACCGCCCGCACCATCGGGCTGGTCGCGATCGGCGGCCTCGGTCTCACGGCGATCATCGGCTGGCTGGTCGCAGGGCAGATCCTCGCCCCGATCCGCCAGGTGCGCGAGGTGGCCGCCGCCATCGGCGAGAAGGATCTGACGAGTCGGGTGCCCGTGCACGGACGCGACGACATCGCCGCCCTGGCCCAGACCTTCAACTCGATGCTCGACCGCCTCGAACAGGCCTACACCACGCAGCAGCAGTTCGTCGACGACGCCGGCCACGAACTGCGGACACCGATCACCGTGATCCGCGGGCACCTCGAACTCATGGATCTCGGTCACGCCGACGACGCGACACGCGAGGAGACGATCCGGCTCGTCGAGGACGAACTCGACCGGATGGCGCGGATCGTCACCGACCTGCTCGTCCTCGCCAAGCCGAACGCCCCGACTTCGTGCAGCGACGACCGGTCGACGTCACCGACCTCATGCTCGACGTCGAGGCCAAGGCGCAGATGCTCGGCACCCGCGACTGGCAACTCATGGAGATCGCCGAGGGCACGGCCGACATCGACGCCCAACGCGTCACCCAGGCCGTGCTGCAGTACGCGACCAATGCCGTCACCCACACCCGACCCGGGGACGTCATCCAGCTCGGATCCGCCTTCGTCGAACACGACGGTATCGAGCACCTCCGGATCTGGGTCCGGGACACCGGACCCGGGGTCGCACCGGACGACGCGGCACGCATCTTCGAACGCTTCCGCCGCGGACGCACCGTCCCCGGCGACCGGCACGGACCGCCGCCGAACGAGGCGGGGCGGGTCTCGGACTCGCCATCGTCCGCGCCATCGCCGACGCGCACCACGGCTCGGCCTGGTCGAGAGCACGGTCGGACACGGCGCGACGTTCGGCATCGACCTCCCCGTACGAGACCCCGCAGGAACCACCGGCACGACCGACACGACCTGCACGGCCGGTTCCCCCGGTACAGCCGAGACTCGAAGGACCGCATCACAGTGAGCAGCATCCTCATCGCCGAAGACGACACCCGCATCACCGCCTTTCTCGAGAAGGGGCTGCGCGCAGCGGGATACACCACCACCGACGCCACCGACGGCGAGACCGCACTGATGCTCGCTCGCAGCGGTGCCTTCGACCTGGTGATCCTCGACATCGGGTTGCCCCGCATGGACGGCTTCACCGTCCTCGAGAGGCTGCGCGGTGAAGGTGTGCGAACCCCGGTGATCGTGCTGACCGCGCGGGACAGCGTCACCGATACCGTCGCGGGACTCGAAGGCGGTGCCAACGACTATGTGAGCAAACCGTTCCAGTTCGCCGAACTGCTCGCCCGCATCCGGTTGCGCATCGGCGACAGCAGCTCGGCGGCCGATCCGGCAGCGGTGATCCGCGACGGCGACATGGCTCTGGACCTGCGGGCTCGACGCGCCGAGATCGCCGGGGAGAGCGTCGATCTCACCAGCCGCGAATTCGCCCTGTTCGAAGTGTTCCTGCGTCACCGCGGGCAGGTGCTCTCCCGCGAACAGATCCTCGGGCACGTGTGGGGTTACGACTTCGATCCCGCGTCCAACGTCGTCGACGTCTACGTGCGCGCGCTGCGCAACAAGATCGGGGGAGACCGGGTCGAGACGATCCGCGGCGCGGGGTACCGGTTGCGATGACCTTCCACGCCACCGTTCCGCCGAGCGTCGTTGCGCCGCAGCCGCGCCCGCCGCGCAGACACGCGATCCCGGCGCCCGGCCGGATCGTCGCGGTCGGGATCCTCGCCGGCACCGTCGGTCTCCTCGTGTATCTCACGCGCACCGACCAGACCTGACGACTCCGGCCGCCGTCACCATGATCGTGTTCGCCGTGGCCGTCTGGCTGTGGGTGTTCACGAAAATCGACGACACCTATGTGGCGCTCGGCGCTGCCGCGGCCCTCACGGTCGTCGGTGTCATCGACGCGGAGGCACTGTTCGCGACCCTCGGCGACGACGTCGTGTGGCTCCTGTTGTCCGCCTTCGTGATCGCCTCCGGTGTGGCGTCGTCGGTCTGGCGACGCGCGGCGCGGCCTTCCTGGTGACGGGGCGCGCAGCCCGCGGCGCTCGTGCACCTGGTGACGCGGCACTGATCGTCACCGCTTTCGCGGTGCCGTCGACCTCCGGTCGTGCCGCACTGGTGCCGGTGTTCGTGGCGCTCGCGACGGTCCTCGCCGACCGGCCACGACTGGTGCGGGCACTCGCGTTGCTCTTCCCCACGGTGATCCTGCTGTCGGCGGTGGCGTCGCTGCTCGGCGCCGGTGCGCACCTGATCACCTCGCAGATCCTCGTCACCGCGACCGGCACAGGATTCGACTTCGCGACCTGGATGATCCTCGGCCTGCCGCTGGCGATCGTCTCGTCGCACGCCGCCGCCGAGCTGGTGCTGCTGCTGTTCACCTCCGCCGACGATCGGCGCGGACGCCTCACCGTCACCGCCGCGACATCGGCGCGCAGACCGACACCCCGGTCTCCGGGCCGCTCTCCGTCGCCGAATCCCGCGCCGCCCTTCTGCTGGTCGTGGTGATGGTGCTGTGGTGCACCGAACCCGTCCACGGCATCCACCCGGCGGTGGTGGCACTGCTCGGTGCGCTCGTCGCGACCTCCCCGCGGTACGGTTCCGTGCGCCTCGCGCCCGCACTGAAGACCGTGCCGTGGCCCCTGCTGCTGTTCATGGCGGCGACGCTGTCGATCGGTACCGCGCTGACGACGAGCGGCGCGGCGGACTGGCTCGCATCGACGGCCTTCGGCCACTCACCTCGCGCGGAGAGAGTGCCGGACCACTGTTCGTGATCGTCGTGGTCGTGATCTCCACCGCGGCCCACCTGGTCATCCAGTCGCGCTCGGCCCGCTCCGCCGTTCTCGTTCCCGTCGTGGTGGCACTCGCCCGAGCGTCGGTGTCGATCCGCTCGCCGCGGCCTTTGTCTCGACGCCGCCGCAGGCTTCTGCCACACCCTGCCGTCGTCGGCCAAGCCCGTGACGCTGTTCGCGGACGTGCCCGGCACCCCCACCTACTCGACCTCGGATCTGCTGCGCCTGGCGGCGTGGCTCGGTCCGCTCCTCGCCACGCTGGTCCTGCTGTTCGCGTGGTTCGTCTGGCCGCTGCTCGGCCTGTCGCTGTTCGTCTGATCCCTGTTCCGTCCCCAGTTGTCCCGTTCCACGATCGGAGTCGTCATGGCGTTGAAGGTTCCTCATCGCGTGCTCGTCGCGCCCAGCGGTTTCAAGGAGAGTCTCGACGCGCCAGGCGTCGCTGCCGCGATCGATCGGTGCGGGAGTCCGCCGGGTCGCTACCTGTCGACGCCGTCGACCTCGTGCCCGTTCCCGACGGTGGGGAGGCACCGCCGAGATCCTCGCCGAGGCCACCGGCGGCTCGCTCGTCCCGGTCACCGTGACCGGTCCCGTCGGCGAGCCGGTGCGGGCGAGCTGGGCGCGTCTCGGCGGT
>LATQ01000305.1 GCA_001017865.1 Rhodococcus sp. IITR03 | reverse complement strand
CGAGGCTCTTGCGGAGCCTGAGACGCCCGCGACCCCGGCGAAGCCGGAGGTCGAGGCACCGAAGGCGAAGCCGGGCGCGCTCGGCTTCAAGCCCGGCGCGAAGGCGCCTGGCCGCAAGTAGGTACGCAACGCGAGGTTGAGGCTCGCAACGCTGGCAGTGACTGCTGGCGTTGCGAGCCTCACTTCTTTGTTGCGTACCTCCCCGTCGGCCCGCTCCCCCGCGCCGCCCGTGCGAACGCCTCCCGCACCTTCGTTGCGACGGCGCCGCGGGTCCCGAGGTCCTGCCACGTCCACCGCACCACCGTCCACCCCGCGTGACGCAGTGCGTCCTCCCGCAGCTTCTCGCGGTAGACCACGTCCTCGGCGGCGGTGGTCGCGACCCCGTCGCGGCGGTACTTGATCCGACCGTCGAACTCGCCGATCACACCGTGCTCCGGCCACAGGAAGTCGACGCGAGCGAGCCACCTGCCGTCGGCGGAGAAGACGTCCACCTGTGTGAGCGGCAACGGGATCTGCTCACGGACGAACAGGACCCTGCTCCGCGACTCGCCGGCGCTGTCGCTGCACCCGCTCGACAGCTGCACGGCACGACGCGCGTGCGCGATGCGGGGATGGCTCCCCATCCGTTCCACGGCACGGGTCAGATCGACGGGGGCAACCAGCCCTGCTCGCAGCGCACTGTCGGCAAGTACGACGGCCTGCTCCACCGGCACCGTTGCGGCCACATCCGTGATCGTCCGTGCGACCGACAGCACCCGCGCTCCCCTCCGATCCACGACGTCCGCCTCACTGAAGAGCGCGGCGTGCATGATGCGGCCGGGTGTCCTCCGCGCTCCACTCGGCGCGTTGCGGGTGAGGTGCACATCGTCGAGTGGGATCTGCCAGACGTCGAGCCTGTGCAGTACCGCGGCCGATACGTGGCTCAGCGCCGAGGTCGGTCCGGCATTCGCGATGAACGCCCGTGCCCGCAGAGCATGTCGAGCGTGGTCGTCGGCCCCCGCATACTGGTCGGACTGGACGAAGACTCCCGACGCGAGCCGAGTCCACGTTCCGTTCCGCACCAGACGTCGGATCTCCGCATCGGTGACGCCGCGCGCATGTGCCTCGCGCCGCAGGATCAACTCCCCCATGACGCCCAGCATCGCCCGTCGCCCCGGGCCCGCAGGTGCCTACGAGGACGAATCGGCCGGGTCTGTGGATGAACCGACCGCCTGTGGAGAACTCGTCAGGAGGCGCCGATCGCGGGGCCGAGGACGGGCCACGAGTTGTGCAGGTCGTCCTGCCAGTAGCCCCAGTTGTGGGTGCCGTCGTCGTGGATGTCGATGGTGGCGGGGATGCCCAGTTCGTCGAGGCGCGTCGCCATGCGTCGGGTGCAGTCGGCCGCGGCGGCTTCGATGAGTCCGCCCTTGATGACCACGTCGGCGAGGTCTTCCTCGTTCTTGATCCACTCGGATTCGAGATTGTCGTAGCGGCCGGGCAGGCCGGTGCGCGACGACAGGTACAGAGTGGTGCCGCGGAGTTTCTCGGCGTTGACGTACGGATCGTTGGCGACCCAGGTGGGGTCGTCGAACGACCCCCACATGTTGAGCGGGTTGCCGAAGAAGTTGACGACGGTCGTGGTGACGAAGGCCTGGCCGAGGGGGTCGCTCGTGCGCGCGCAGCCGCTGAAGCTGCCCACCGCGTCGTACAGATCCGGTGCAGCGATGGCGAGATTGAGCGACGACGTACCCGACATCGAGAAACCGATCAGGCCGTTGGTGCCGGTGGTCGCGTAGGTGCTGTCGATGACGGGCGGCAGTTCCTCCGTGAGGAAGGTGGCCCACTTGTAGCGGCCGAGGTTCGGGTCGTCGTGCTTCCAGTCGGTGTAGTAGCTCGACTCGCCGCCCTTCGGGATGACGACGTTGACGTGCTTGTCGGAGAAGAAGTCGACGATGTCGGACTGGTCCATCCAGCTGTTGTTGTACGACCCGCCGTCGACGCCGCTCAGCACGTACAGCGTGGGGCCGGGAGTGTCGGTGTCGGTGGGGCGCAGGATCCGCAGCTCGATGTTCTCGTCCATGGACGGCGAGTAGACCTCGATGTCGAGCTGCTGGTCGTCGACGACCGTGGTGCTCACGAGCCGGGCTTCATCGGGTTCTGCGGACGCCGTCGACGCTCCGAGTCCCCAGGTCGACGCCACGACGGTCGTCACGACCGCCAACGCGGATATCCGCCGCATAGATATACTCCGATTCCGTTCCCCTGCGCAGCCCCCGGAACACCTTATAGGGCCGCAGTGCACTTGCCGATAATCGTCACTGTTCGAAGGATGACCCGTGTTTGGCCGATCGCTCCTGCTGACCGTTCTCGCCGCGGGTCTTCTCGGATCCGGCGTGGCGGCCGCCTCGCCCGCCACGCTGCCCGTTCCGTACGAACTTCCCGACACGGTGGCTCTGGAGCTCGAGAATCCGGGTGGTTCGGCTCCCGGCTCGAACGACCCGAATTGTCGCCCGACCGCCGACAAGCCCAATCCTGTTGTGCTGGTCCACAACACCAGTGGCAACCGGCAGGTCGCGTGGCAGACGTTCTCGCCTCTGCTCGCCAACGCCGGCTACTGCGTCTTCGCTCCGACCTTCGGCGCGTTCCCCGGTCCGTGGCCCGTCAGCGCTCTGGGTGGGATGGCGCCGCTCGAGCCGAGCACACATCAGCTCTCCGCATTCGTCGACGAGGTGCTCGCGCAGACCGGAGCCGAGAAGGTCGACATCGTCGGCCATTCGCAGGGCACGTTGGTCGCGGCGAAGTGGATCGGTGACGGCGGCGCCGACAAGGTCGATCGGCTCGTGTCGCTCGCTCCCCTGTGGGACGGGACGACCATCGTCACCAGCGACGGTGTGATGCGCGACTTCGAGTACGCGACGTGCCCCGCTTGCGCCGACATGCTTCCCGGTTCGCAGTTCCTCGAGGATCTCGCCGCGACCGGCCGTTTCGTCGAGCCGGTGGAGTACACGAACATCCTCACCGCCCACGACGACGTGGTGCAGCCGTACACGAGCGGCCTGGGCGAGGACCGAACGTCACCGACATCGTGCTGCAGGACGTGTGTGCCTCCGCGAAGACCACGCACCTGGAGATGCTTGCCGACCGGCTCACCGCGGAGCTCGTGCTCTCCACCCTCGACGCGTCCGTTCCGGCGCCCACCGGCTGCGTCGACTGACAGCACTTCAGCTCTCCCGCTCGGAGAGCACCGCGTCGAGCACGGGCACGATGACGTCGAGCGCGTCGGGTGAGGTCATCTGCCAGTGCGTCGCCGGCACCTGATGGTTGTCGACGGCACCCGTCACGGCTGCGTTCCAGCCGGACGCGCCGCGCGTTCCGGTCGGGTCGTCGGCTGCGGCGGTGAAGTAGACGATGTCGCCGTCGTACGTCCCCGGCCGATGCTCAGTCATCAACTCGGAGTTCCGCTGCGCCGCCGCGACCAGCCTGGTCACCACGCGTCTCGTGTCGTCCTCGGTGTTGCCAGTGAGTGAAGCGACGGACGTGACGAGGTCGTCGACGTCCTCGGCACCGGCTGCGGCCGCGTCGTCGATTCCGAATCCGGCGAGCAGCTCTCTCATCGACACATCGCTCGACTCGCCGGTCCGTGCACCGTTGCCGGCGAAGCTGTCGAGCATCACCAACGTGTCGACCTGCTGTCCCTCCGCTTGCAGACGCACAGCCATCGCGTGGGCGATCACGCCGCCGAGCGACCAGCCGAACAACCGGTACGGCCCCTCGGGCTGCACGGTTCGTAATTCGTCGACGTAACGCGCCGCGAGTTCATCGAGGGTGGCGGGCTCGAAGTCGTCCTCGGTGACGGCCGGAGTCTGCAGACCGTAGACGGGCGCGTCGTGATCGAGCTGACGTGCGAGAGCGGTATAGCACCAAGACAATCCGACGATCGGGTGGACGAAGAACAGCGGCGTACCCGCGCCCTGCGTCCGGATCGGCAGGACCGAGGCGACGGACTCCGTTGCCTCAGCCGGACTGTCGGAAGCGATCAGGCAGCAAGTCCTTCGACGGTCGGCTCCCTGAACAGCAACTGCAACGGCACCTCAGTGGACATCTCCGACCTCAAGCGGGAAACGAGTCGCGTCGCAACCAGGGAGGTGCCACCGAGCGCAAAGAAATCGTCGTCGAGCCCGACCTGCTCGACTCCGAGAACATCGGCAAATACCGACGCAACCGCCTTCTCTGCATCCGTCACCGGTGCTCGGAACTCACGCGTTTCGAAAACCGGATCGGGCAGGCTTCTACGGTCAACCTTTCCGGATGCATTGAGAGGCAATCTCTTCAACGTGACAACCGTGGACGGCACCATGTAGCGCGGCACCTTGGTCGCGACCGCCGCGAGAAGGTCCCCGGCGCTGAACTCACCGCTGCCTTCGGGAACCACATATGCAACGAGCTGATCGCCGAGGCGCGGGTGAGAACGGACGACGACCACACACTGACGAACGGTCGACTCGGAGACGAATGCCGCTTCGATCTCACCGAGCTCGATGCGTAGACCCCTCAGCTTCACCTGGAAATCGGTGCGCCCGACATACTCGAGTTCGCCCGAACGGTTCCACCGCACGAGGTCACCGGTTCGATACATACGTCCACCTACGGGGCCGAACGGATCCGCCACGAATCGCTCGGCAGTCAGGTCCGGACGCGCCACGTACCCCTGCGCCAGCTGGTCACCGGCGAGATACAGCTCGCCGGCAACACCGAGGGGGACCGGCTTCAGATACGTATCGAGAACGTAAGTGCCACGTGAGTCTGGGCAGTTCCGATCGGGACGACGTCCTTGTCCGCCGACGCCACCGCATGGCGGGTGACGGACACAGCGGCTTCGGTCGGCCCGTACTCGTTGGACAACTTCGTAACACCGTTGACAGCCCGATAGGACGCAACAAGGGCGGGCGAGAATACTTCGCCACCACAGAAGACCTGACGGAGTGATGCGAGCTCCGTCGGCTCGGCTACAGCGACCACCTCTGTCAGCACCGACGGCACGAAGTGGGCCGATGTTACGCCGTGCTCGGCGATCGCCTCGACGAGACGACGTGGATCACGATGCGCGTCGGGTTCGGCAATCACCAGGCGAGCCCCGGCTGTCAGGGGCCACCAGAACTCACGCACCGAGGCGTCGAAAGTGAAGGGTGTCTTCTGCAGGACGGTGTCGTCGCCGCCCAGGTCGTACACGTTCTGTCGCCAGGAGAGCGAGGCGACCACCGCACTGTGCGGCAATGCGACGCCCTTGGGACGGCCTGTGGAGCCGGAAGTGAAGATCACGTAGGCGATGTGGTCGGGTCGCAGCGCAGCGTTCCGATCGGTGTCCGACACGGGATGATCGGCGAAGTGCGACAGGTCGACGCTGTCGATCGAAACGACTTCGGCTGCTGGGGAGGCCACTTCACCAGACTCCGCCACGATCACGACGGGCTTCGTCATGGCAAGGACATAATCGTTACGTTCGACCGGCAGGTCCGGATCGACGGGCACGTAGGCGCCGCCGGCTTTCGCAACGGCATACATCGCGATCAGCATGTCCAGGGACCGACGCATCACCAACGCAACAAAGACGCCTGGGCCCACCCCTCGAGAAATCAGATACCGGGCAAGCGCGTTCGCCCGGGAATCGAACTCGGCGTACGTGAGCGACTCACCGTTGCCGACCAAAGCCGGAGCGTTCGGCGTCCGTGCAACTTGCGCGTCGAACAGGGTTACGAGGGTGTCGAACGTACGACCACTAGAATGACTCGACTGCAGCAGGGCGTGTTCCGATGTATGCAGGATGTCGATGTCGCCGACGCGCACACTCGGCACCGAGACGATTGCCGCAATGACGCGGTGGAACCTCTGTACCAACGCTTCTATCGTGTCGGACTCGAACAAGTCTGTGGCGTACGTGATTTCACCAAACATCCCAGAGGACGCCAGATCCGGTCCGTAGCCTTCGGTCAGAGTCAGTCGCAGGTCGTAACGTGCCACATCGAAGTCCGCTTCGAGCGGCGCGACAGTGAGCTCGTCGAGTTCGAATACAGACGCCTGCATGTTCTGGAATGCAAGCATGACCTGGAATAGCGGGGTCCGAGCCTGGGAGCGCGGCAGGTCGAGCACCTCCACGAGTCGCTCGAACGGCACGTTCGCATTGGCAAACGCTCCAAGGTCCGTCTCACGAACCTGCGCGAGAAGTTCGGTGAACGGAAGGCCAGGATCGATATCGGTACGCAACACCAGCGTGTTGACGAACATTCCGATCAGATCGTCGAGTTCGGCCTCTCCACGCCCCGCAACGGGCGTGCCGATAGTGACGTCACGAGTACCTGCGAGCTTCGAGAGCAGCACAGCGAGCGCGGCGTGCACAACCATGAACGTCGTCGCATTGTGCTCACGTGCGAGACGTTGCAGAGCTTCGACGGAAGTGGCGTCGATATCGAACACGTGTCGGGCGCCGCGGTTGGAAGCTACAGGCGGTCGAGGACGGTCGAGCGGTAGGTCGAGCGGTTCCGGCACATCTCCGAGCCGCTCGATCCAGTATGCGATCTCCCGTGCAGCCGGACTTGCCGGATCGTCTTCGGACCCGAGCAGTTCGCGCTGCCACAAGGCATAGTCCGCGTATTGCACCGTGAGCGGCGCCCAGGAGGGAGCCTCTCCACGACGGCGCGCATCGTAGGCAACCATGACGTCACGGGTCAACGGCCCCATCGAGAAGCCGTCGGCGGCCACGTGATGAACGATTACAACGAAGATGTACTCGTCACGGGCGACCTCATAGAGTCGCGCTCGTACGGGGACGTCGACAGTGACATCGAATCCCGAATTCATGAACTCGAGTACCGTCGGCAGAAGATCGGCTTCAGATACCGACACGGGGTTCAGGTCCAGTGCCACACCCCCGACCGGGAGGATCACCTGGTGACCGACACCGTCGATTTCCGGATAGACGGTACGGAGGATCTCGTGACGTTCCAGTAGATCGATCACCGCTTGCTGCAGAGCATCGACATTCAACGCTCCGCGCAGACGGATCGCGAGGGGAATGTTGTAGACGGTGGATTCCGGATCCAACCTGTTCAGGAACCACATTCGCTGCTGCGCGAGCGACAACGGCACCACCTCGGGCCGTTCCTGCGCCACCAGCGGAACCCGAGCATCGTTGCCGATCTCCTGAGCGACCAACCCAGCGAACTGTTCCACGATTGGCGCGTCGAACAAGGTACGCAGCAGGACGCGCGTGCCGAGCGCTTCCCCCAGACGCGCGACGACCCGGGTTGCGACCAGGGAATTGCCACCGAGAGCGAAGAAGTCGTCGTCGAGACCCACCCGTTCGACTCCGAGCACCTCGGCGAACACCGACGCAACGGCCTGCTCGACGTCGGTGACCGGAGCCCGGAACTCGCGAGCCACGACGGTCGGTTCCGGCAGTGCGCGACGATCCAGCTTGCCGTTCGACGTCAACGGCAGTTCGTCGAGAACCATCACGATGTCCGGAACCATGTATGCCGTCAGGAAATTGCCGACGGTCTCTCTGATCTCCATCGGATCGATGATCGCACCGGCTTGTGGGACCACGTACGCGACAAGTCGTTCATCTCCAGGTACCGGCACGCACGACTGTAACTGCGTGCGCCACACCGTCACAGGAGACGAGAGCAGCCTCGATCTCGCCGAGTTCGATACGGAATCCACGGAGTTGGACCTGGAAGTCGGAACGGCCCGCGTACTCGAGCAGACCCGAACGGTTCCACTTGGCCAGGTCTCCGGTGCGGTACATCCGACCTTCGCCGAACGGATCCGCAACGAACCGCGAGGCACTGAGGGACGGCCGACCGAGGTATCCCTGCGAGAGCTGTTCTCCGGCAACGTAGATCTCACCCCGCACGCCTACCGGGACCGGATGCAGTCGTTCATCGAGCACATATGTGCGCAATCCTGGCAAGGGACGACCGATAACACTCGAACGAGCCTGCTGGGACATCTCTTCGGTCAGTGCCAGGAACGACACATGCACCGTGGTTTCGGTGATGCCGTACATGTTGACCAACTGCGGCATATCATCCGAGTGTCGGTCGTACCACCCCGTGAGCTTCCCGAGGTCCAGCGCTTCGCCACCGAAGATCACATACCGGAGTCGGAGGTCGTCTGCAGAGTCGCGGCACGGTCAGCCTCATCGAACTGGTAGAAGGCCGACGGTGTCTGGTTGAGGACAGTTACACCGTGCCGCGCAACCAGTGCCCGGAATTCATCCGGTGACCGTGATGTCAGGTAATCGACCACCACCAGCGTCCCACCGAACAGCAAGGGACCCCACAACTCCCAAACAGAGAAGTCGAACGCGTACGAATGGAACATCGTCCATACGTCGGACTCGTCGAATCCGAACTTCGCCTGCGCATTGGACATGAGTTCGACGACGTTGCGATGGGTGACCGCAACTCCCTTGGGTCGTCCGGTGGACCCGGACGTGTAGATCACGTACGCCAGGTTCGATGACCGCAACGGCGCCAACCGGTCCATATCGGTAACCGGCGCGGACGAGAACTCGTCGAGCTCCAACCGATCGACATGGAGAATCTTCACGCCTTCGACTCGGGGAAGCTGTTCGTCTTCGTCCGACGACGTCAGAACGACGGTGGGGTCGCCGTCCGCGAGAATGTATGCGAGGCGCTCCTTCGGTGAAGTGACGTCGACGGGCAGATACGCAGCTCCCGCCGTGACAACCGCGAGAATCGCCACAACGAGCGATTCGTCCCGGGGAAGCGCGACCGCTACGAGTGAGCCCGGCCCTACGCCGGATTCGATCAATCTGCGTGCCAACTTGTTCGACCGAGCGGACAGCTCCGCATAATCCAACACCGCATCACCCGCGACGGTGGCCGTGTTGGCCGGCCAGTTCCGGACAACCCGAGCGAACAGCGCAGGGAGCGTCGACGACGTATCGCGTTCGACGCCGGGCACAGCCCATGCAGAGACGAGTTCTGCGCTCTCGTCCACGGTCACGAACGGGATGTCGCCGATCGGCTTCGACGAGTCCTCGACCGCACCGGACAGCACCCGCTCGAATCGCTTCGCGAAGCCGACCACCGTCGCCTCGTCGAAGAGGTCGGTCGCATACGTCAGCGCGACCGCCATACCCACAGTCTCACCGCGGTCGTCGAACTGCTCGGACACCGTCACCTGCAGATCGAACTTCGCCAACGACACATCGGCATCCACCGCGGACAGCGACAGACCCGGCAGCTCGAACCGAGTCGGCGCCATGTTCTGCATCGTCAACATCACCTGGAACAACGGATTCCACGCGGTCGACCGAACCGGATCGAGCACCTCGACCAACCGCTCGAACGGCACGTCCGCGTGACCGAACGCACCCAGATCCACTTCACGCACCCGACCGAGAAGGTCTCCGAACGACTCGGAGGAATCGATCTGCGTGCGCAACACCAACGTGTTGACGAACATGCCGATCAGATCATCCAGGCACGCTCACCACGACCCGCCACCGGCGTGCCGATCACGATGTCATCCGTGCCGGACAACCGAGCCAACAACACGGCGAGTGCACCGTGCACCACCATGAATCGGGTCAGTCCGAGCGATGCTGCCAGGGAATCGATTCCGGATACCACGTCGGATCCGAGAACAAAGTGGTGTGTAGCGCCGAGATTCGATGCCACCGCCGGGCGCGGCCGATCCGCGGGAAGGTCGAGAACATCGGGTGTCCCGGCCAACTGCTCGGTCCAGTACGCGACCTGCCGTGCGATGACGGATTCGGGGTCGTCCTCGGAACCCAGCACCTGTCGTTGCCACAGCGCGTAATCGGCGTACTGCACTTCGAGAGGTTGCCAGGACGGAGCCTCACCCGCCGACCGCGCGGCGTACGCGATCATGACGTCCCGCGCCAACGGTCCCATCGAGAAACCGTCCGCAGCAATGTGATGCACCACCACGACGAGCACATGCTCGGTCTCCGACATCCGAAGGAGCCGAACGCGCACGGGGGGTGCGACTGCGACGTCGAAACCGCCGGTCACGTACTCCGAAACGGTGGCGAGCACGTCTTGCTCGTCGACGGGTTCCGCGACGAGATCCAACTCCGCCTCGGCCGTAGGCACGACCACCTGGACGCCGACGCCGTCGATATCCGGATAGTAGGTCCGCAGGATCTCGTGTCGGGCGACGACGTCACCGATGGCGTGCGACAGCGCCCCGACATCGAGTGCGCCGGTCAGGCGGATGACCACCGGTATGTTGTTCACTGCCGACTGCGGATCGAACCGGTTCAGGAACCACATCCGCTGCTGCGCGAGGGAGAGCGGAATCCGTTCGGGCCGCGACTGAGGCACCAGCGGTGCAATTCCTCCGGTCCCGGCGTGGGTCTCGATGGCCCGGGCGAACTCCTCGACCGTTGAAGCCTCGAACAGCGTTCGTACCGGCACCCGGGCATCCACGACAGCGCTGACACGCGAGACGACCTGGGTTGCGATCAACGAGTTGCCGCCGAGTGCGAAGAAGTCGTCGTCCGCTCCGATCTTCTCGATTCCGAGGACCTCACCGAACACCTGCGCCACCGTCTGTTCGGTGACGGTCGCCGGAGCGCGGAACGCCTTCGTCTCGAAGACGGGAGTGGGCAACGCCTTCCGGTCGAGCTTGCCCGACGCGTTGAGCGGGAACTCCGCCAGGACCATGAAGCGCCCGGAATCATGTATGTCGGCAAGGCCGTCTCCGCATGCTCCTTCAGAGCATCCGCTGTCACATCCGTCCCGGTGGCCGGCACGACGTAGGCGACGAGTTGGTCGCCGGTTGCGCCGGAGACCACCAGCACAACAGCGTTGATGACCGAATCATGATCGAGCAGTACTGCTTCGATCTCGCCGAGTTCGATCCGTTGCCCGCGGAACTTGACCTGGAAGTCCGTGCGGCCGAGGTAGTCGAGTTCACCACGCGCGGTCCAGTACACCAGGTCGCCGGTGCGATACATACGCTCGCCGGGCACGAACGGGTTGGCGACGAAGCGATCCGAGGTGAGATCGACGCGGCCGTGATATCCGCGTGCCAACTGGTCACCTGCGAGATACAGCTCGCCCGGGACGCCGGTGGGTACCGGACGTAGACGCGAATCCAGCACGTACACCTGGGAATTCCACTGAGGAAGTCCGATCGGGACGCTGCCGTCGTCACCGGGCTCGGCCCGCCGGTACGTGATCGAGACGGCAGCCTCGGTCGGTCCGTACAGGTTGTGGAGTCCTGCGGGGCTGATCTCGGCGAATGCCTTCGCGGTCGCAGCGGGCAACGCCTCACCGATGACGAACACATCCCGGAGTGTCGCCACATCCCGTGCTTCGACTGACGATACGAAGACCGACAGCATCGACGGGACGAAGTCGGTGATCGTCACTCCCCGGTCCCGAATGGTGCGCGCGAGGTACTCGGGATCGCGGTGACCGTCCGGCGTCGCCACGACCAGCGTTGCGCCGGCTCGGAGCGGCAGGAAGAAGCCCCACAACGAGACGTCGAAGGTGGTGGCGGTCTTCTGCAGGTACACGTCCGATTCGTCGAAGGCGTACTCGTGCTCCATCCACGCCATCTGGTTGGCAATTGCGCGGTGCGACACCGTTACGCCCTTCGGCTTACCGGTGGAACCCGACGTGAAGATCACGTACGCGCTGTTCTCGGGGCGCACGGCCGGTCGATCGAACGACTTGCCGAACCGACCCGTGTCGTCGAGATCGTCGAGGTGCAGAACGAGCCTGTCACCTGTCGCCGTGAAGTCGTCGCGGTGCGTCGTGAGCACCACGAGGGGATCGGCGGCGTCGAGGATGTAGGCGACGCGGTCGAGTGGATGGTCTGGATCGACCGGCACGTAGGCGCCGCCGGCCCGCAGCACCGCGTACATGCCGACCACCAGCTCGACGGAACGGCGCATGGCCAACGCGACCCGTGTCTCAGGGACGACACCGAGAGCGACAGCGCGCTTGGCGACGGTGTCACGCGCGCGTCGAATTCGGCGTAGGTGAGTTCCTCACCTTCGAGGACCAGCGCCACGGCGTGGGGGGAGGCCGCAACCCGCGCCTCGAACCCGTCGAGCAGCAGGTGATGGTCGATGTGACGTTCGGTCCGGTTCGGTTCGACGACCATGCGCTGCTGTTCCTGTGCGCTGAGCACCGGCAGGTCGCCGACCGCGGTGTCCGGAGCGACGGTCGCAGCATCGAGAATGCGGAGGAAGCGTTCCGCGAGGGTTCGGACGGTTGCCTCGTCGAACAGGTCCACCGCGTAATCGATCGCGACAGCGGAGCCGCCGTCCTCGCCTGTGGTCACGGTGAACTGGAGATCGAACTTCGTCGTCGTGACGTCGACGTCGACGGGCTCGATCGCCAGGTTGTCGAGTTCGATGGAACTCGATGTCATGTTCTGGAAGAACAACGCCACCTGGAACAACGGATGCCATGCCTGCGAGCGGACGGGTCGATGATCTCGACGAGCCGTTCGAACGGAAGGTCGGCGTGTGCGAAGGCACCGAGGTCGACGTCCTTGACCCGGCCGAGGAGGTCGGCGAACGTCTCTCCCTCGTCGACGACGGTCCGGAGCACGAGGGTGTTGACGAACATTCCGATGAGGTCGTCGAGTTCGGCAGCACCACGCCCTGCGACCGGAGTACCGACGACAATGTCGTCGGTTCCGGACGTGCGTGCCAGGAGTACCGAGAGCACCGAGTGGACCACCATGAACGGGGTGACGCCGTGCTCGGTGGCGAGTCGTTCGAGTGCCTCCTGCTGTTCTTGCGACCAGCCGAAGCGGTATTCGGCGCCGCGCGTCGAGGCGACGGCCGGCCTGGGGCGGTCGGTCGGCAGGGCAGAGACCTCCGGCAGGTCCGCCAGTGTCGTGCGCCAATACTCGGCCTGGGCAGTCGCGACCGAGGACGGATCGCTTTCGGAGCCGAGCACGCGCCGTTGCCAGATCGCGTAGTCCGCGTACTGAACCTCGAGCGGCTGCCACGCTGGGATCTCCCCGGCCGACCGGGCCGCATACGCCACCATCACATCGCGAGACAGCGGTCCCATCGAGAAACCGTCCGCCGCGATGTGGTGCACCACCACGACCAGCACATGCTCGGTCTCCGACACCTGAAGCAATTCGATCCGCAGCGGCGGCGCCACCGTCACATCGAACCCGGTGCTGACCGACGCTACGACCCGCTCGAACACCTCCGCTTCGGAAACGCGCACCACATCGAGTCCCACACCCACGTCCTCGGCACCGAGGACCACCTGGCGCCCCGCACCGTCGATCTCCGGATACACCGTCCGCAGGATCTCGTGCCGCTCGACCAGGTCCGCCACCGCAGCCCGCAACGCCTCGACGTCGAGAGCACCCGACAACCGGATCACGGCCGGGATGTTGTTCACTGCCGACTCCGGATCGAACCGGTTCAGGAACCACATCCGCTGCTGCGCCAACGACAACGGCACCACATCCGGTCGCTCCTGCGCGACCAGCGGAACAGCAGTACCGGTACCGGCCGCCTCTTCGAGGCGCGCCGCGAGCGCCGCAACGGTCGGCGCGTCGAACAGCATGCGCAGTGGCACACGCGAATCCAGTGTCTGTCCCAGGCGTGCAACCACACGGGTCGCGACCAAGGAATTACCACCGAGAGCGAAGAAGTCGTCGTCGAGACCGACCTGTTCGACACCGAGCACTTCGGCGAACACCGACGCAACGGCCTGCTCGACATCGGTGACCGGAGTCCGGAACTCACGTGCCTCGAGCACCGGTTCGGGCAGCGCCCGACGATCGAGCTTGCCGGAGGCGTTGAGCGGCAGTGCGTCGAGCACCATCATCACGTCCGGCACCATGTACGCGGGCAGACGATCGGACGCGGACCGGCGCAGTTCGTCCGTATCCAGGTTTTCCTGCGAAGCGGTCAGGTACGCGACCAGACGATCGTGCGTCACCACGACAGCAGCCGACGACACACGCGGATCGTCCCGCAGTACCGCCTCGATCTCACCGAGTTCGATGCGCAGACCGCGCAGCTTGACCTGGAAGTCGCTGCGTCCGATGTACTCGAGCATGCCGGATGCATTCCAGCGCACGACGTCTCCCGTGCGATACAGGCGCGCGCCCTCGGTGAAGGGATTCGCGACGAACCGTTCCGCTGTCAGATCCGGACGCTGGACGTAGCCCCGAGCGATCTGGACACCGGACAGATACAGCTCTCCCGGGACCCCCGGAGGAACCATCCTCAGCCGGTTATCGAGCACGTAGACCTGAGAATTCTGCACCGGTGCACCGATCGGAACGATCGTCTCGTCACCGGAGAGTTCGATCTCGGTGGCGTGGACGGTGAATTCCGTCGGTCCGTACAGGTTGTGGACGGCCGCACCAGGAAGCGTCGCGCGCAAGCGGGTGACCGTCCGGGCGGGAAGTGCCTCGCCGGCGACGAGCACGGCGCGCAACGACGTGCACGATCCCGCCGAAAGCTCGGCAAGCTCGGCCACGAACACATCGAGCATCGACGGCACGAACGACACCATCGACACCGCGTGTTCGTCGATGACCGATGCAAGATATGCGGGGTCGCGGTGTCCGTCGGGAGCAGCAATGACTAGTTGCGCTCCCCTGCTCGGAGGGCCGAACAACTCCCACACCGACACGTCGAACGTGAACGGTGTCTTGAGCAGGACGACGTCCTCGGCACCGATGTCGAAACGCTCGCTGATCCAGTCGATCTGGTTGAGCATCGATTCGTGGGTGACGGCGACGCCCTTCGGACGTCCGGTCGAGCCCGACGTGAAGATCACGTACGCGGTGTTCCGAGCCCGGAGAGGGGCACGCCGTTCCCTGTCACCGATCGGCAGATCGCTCAACTGCGAGACGTCGAGTTCGTCGAGGCACACCACGGGTGCGGAGTCCGGCAGTGCGTTCGCGTCCCGGCGAGTGGTGAGCACGAGGATCGGGTCCGCGACGTCGAGCAAGTACGCGATGCGGCCGGCCGGGTGCTCCGGATCGATCGGGACATATGCGCCACCGGCTCGGAGGATCGCGTACATCCCCACGAGCATGTCCACCGAGCGCGGTACGGCGAGGCCGACCAACGTGTCGGGTCCGACACCGCGAGCAATCAGCTCACGGGCGAGTCGGTTGATTCGCGCATCGAACTCGCGGTACGTGAGCGCTCCCTCGTGGCACATGAGGGCCGTGGCATCGGGTGTGCGCAGGACCTGACGGTCGAACAGGTCGAGTACCGTCTCGCCGTCGATGCTCCGATCTTCTGTCGCGTGTGTGAGCAGTCGGGACTTCTCTTCCGAGGAGAGGAGTTCGATGTCTCCGACCACCACGGATTCGTCGCCGGCTGCCGCCAGCACGCGTCGGAATCGCTCGGCGATCGATTCGACGGTCGCTGCATCGAATAGATCCGTGGCATAGCCGAATTCGACGAGCCATCCACCATCGGGCTGCTCGACGACGGTCACCTGCAGATCGAACTTGGCGAGTTGCGCGTCGGCTTCGAGTGCGGACAACGACAGTCCGGGCAGTTCGAAGCTCGTCTGTTCGAAGTTCTGGAAGACGAGCATCACCTGGAACAGCGGATTGCGCGCGGCCGAGCGCGCGGGGTCGAGCACCTCGACGAGCCGCTCGAACGGTGCTTCCGCGTGACCGAAGGCGCCCAGGTCGACGTCGCGCACGCGATCGAGCAGTTCGGCGAAGGACTCACCACTGTCGACCCGAGTGCGCAGCACCAAGGTGTTGACGAACATGCCGATCAGGTCGTCGAGGGCGCGCTCACCGCGACCCGCCACCGGCGTGCCGATCGCGATGTCGTCGGTGCCCGACAGTCGTGCGAGCAGGACGGCCAGTGCACCGTGCACCACCATGAACGGGGTGAGGCCACGATCCTGGGCGAGTTCGTCGATACCCGCACGCACCGAACCTTCGATCGTCAGCGTGTGCCGGCCACCGCGGTACGAAGCGACCGGCGGGCGCGGACGATCGAACGGCAGCGGTAGTTCGTCGGGCAGTCCCGCCAGCGTGTCCGTCCAGTACGACAACTGCTGCGAAATCAGGGACTTCGGATCGTCCTCGGATCCGAGTACTCGGCGTTGCCAGATCGCGTAGTCCGCGTACTGCACCTCGAGGGGCTCCCATGCCGGGAACTCATCGTTCGAGCGCGCCGCATAGGCGAGCATGACGTCCCGCGCCAACGGCCCCATCGAAAAACCGTCCGCCGCAATATGGTGCACCACCACGACCAACACATGCTCGATCTCGGAAACCTGCAGCAACTCGATCCGCAGCGGCGGTGTGACCGTCACATCGAATCCCGCACTCACAGACGCGACGACGCGGTCGTACACCTCGCCCTCGGAGACCTTCACGACCTCCAACTCGACACCGGAATCTCCGACACCGAGCACGACCTGGTGACCGACACCGTCGGCCTCCGGATACACGGTCCGCAGGATCTCGTGCCGCTCGATCAGGTCCGCTACCGCAGCCCGCAACACATCGACATCGAGTGCGCCCGACAACCGGATCACAGCAGGAATGTTGTTCACCGCGGAGTCGGGTTCCAACCGGTTCAGGAACCACATCCGCTGCTGCGCCAATGACAGCGGCACCGACTCGGCCGATCCTGCATGACCAGCGGTGCTGCAGCGCCTGTACCGGCTTCGCCTTCGAGGCGCACGGCGAGACGTTCGACGCTCGGCGCATCGAACAGAGTCCGCAGCGGCACACGCGTATCGAGGGCGGCACCGAGCCGAGACACGACCTGGGTGGCCACCAGCGAGTTGCCGCCGAGAGCGAAGAAGTCGTCGTCGAGACCCACCTGTTCGACTCCGAGCACGTCGGCGAAGACCGACGCGACGGCACGCTCGGCATTGCTGACGGGGGCACGGAACTTCCGTTCCCGGATCTCCGGGGTGGGCAGCGCCTCCGGTCCAGCTTCCCGGACGCATTGAGCGGCAGGGAATCCAGTACGACGAACTGTGTCGGCACCATGTATGACGGCAACAGTTCGCCGAGCACTCCGCGAAGGTGCGCGGGATCGATGTCCCCTGCGGGAGCGATGTAACCGACCAGCTGATCCGACCGCACGTCGACCGCCGCGGCCGCAACGTGGTCCAGGTTCCGCAGTACCGCTTCGATCTCACCGATCTCGATGCGCTGACCACGGAGCTTGACCTGCAGGTCGTTTCGGCCGATGTATTCGAGTTCGCCGTCGCGATTCCATTGCGCGAGGTCGCCGGTGCGGTACAGCCTCTCGCCGCGATCGTCGAAGGGGTCGGCCACGAAACGCTCGGCTGTGAGCCCCGAACGTCCCGCATATCCTCGTGCGACCTGCGTGCCCGACAGATACAGCTCACCCGTCACGCCTACGGGGACGGGACGCAGACGCGCATCCAGCACACGAGCGTGGGTGTTCCATACGGGTCTACCGATGGGCACGATGCCGGCATCATCGCCGCAGTTTTCACGGTGCGTCGCCTGGATCGTCACCTCGGTCGGACCGTACAGATTGTGCACGTCCGCGCCGAAGGTGGACCGTGCGCGTTCGGCAGTGGCCGACGACAGCGCTTCACCACCCGCGAACACGGCTCGCAATGCCGGTGTCGGGTCGGTCGTCTCGTCGAGCACGGCATCGAGCACGGTCGGCACGAACTGCGCGATAGTGATATCGAAGTCCACGAGTGCTGCTGCGAGATAGGCGGGGTCGCGGTGTCCGTCGGGCGACGCGACCACCAACCGGGCTCCGCATGTCGAAGGCAGCAGAAGTTCCCACACCGACGCGTCGAATGTCGCAGGTGTCTTGAGCAGCACCGAATCCGAGGGACCGATGCCGAACCGATCCTGCATCCAGGCGAGCTGGTTGACCACGGACGCGTGTGTCACCGCGACGCCTTGGGCCGGCCCGTGGAGCCCGAGGTGAACAGCACGTACGCCGTGTTCTGTGCCCGCAGCGGCGCACGACGTTCACTGTCCGAAACCGGTCCGGAGGCATATTCGGCGAGGTCGAGTGTGTCGACCGCCGTGACCGGGCGTCCGGCGAGTACCTCGATGCCGGACGACCCCAGGACCATCGAGACGGCGGCAGTGTCGAGGACGTATCGGATCCGCTCATCCGGCTGTTCGGGATCGACCGGCACGTAGCACCGCCGGCCGCGAGGACAGCACAGACGCTCAGCACCAAATCGAGCGAACGATCCATCGCCACCGCGACCCGCACCTCAGGACCCACACCGAGTGAGATCAAATGTCGGGCAAGGCGACCGATCCGTTCTTCGAACTTCCGGTAGGTCCACGTCGTGGAGCCGTCCGATACCGCTGCAGCGTCCGGAGACTGAACGACCTGGGCTGCGATCAGATCGGGAACGGTCACCTCATCCACCGACGTCGGGGATCCGTGACCGAGGACCAGCACACGTTCGAGCTCGTCTGCACCGAACATGTCGATATCACCGACGGCAGGGGTCGGGTCGAGTACGACGGCCGACAACATCCGTTCGAGGCACCCGGCGAGGGTGACGATCGTGGAGTGGTCGAACAGGTCGGTCGCATACGTGATCTCGGCATCGAGACCGGAGCGGTCCGCCTGTGGCGACAGCGTCACCTGCAGATCGAACTTCGCCCATTGGGCGTCGGCGTCGACCGCAGACAACGACAGACCCGGCAACTCGAAACTCGTCGGCTCGAAGTTCTGCAGGGTGAGCATTACCTGGAACAACGGATTCCACGCTGTCGACCGCACCGGATCGAGGACTTCGACGAGACGCTCGAACGGCACATCCGCGTGACCGAATGCGCCGAGGTCGACCTCGCGCACCCGGCCGAGCAGATCCACGAACGACTCGGACGTGTCGACCTGCGTGCGCAACACCAACGTGTTGACGAACATGCCGATCAGATCGTCGAGGGCACGCTCACCACGACCCGCCACCGGCGTGCCGATCGCGATGTCGTCGCTGCCCGACCACCGCGCCAGCACCACTGCCAACGCCCCGTGCACCACCATGAACGGGGTGAGGCCGCGTTCGCGTGCCACCTCGTCGATGCCCGCTCGGACCGCGTCGCTCAACTCGAACCGATGCGTGGCGCCCCGGTAGGACGTGACTGCAGGCCGCGGACGATCGGTCGGGAGATCCAACACGTCCGGTGCATCGGTGAGCGCCTCGGTCCAGAACGACAACTGGCGCGAGATCAACGAGTCGGGATCGTCCTCGGATCCGAGTACCCGACGTTGCCACAGTGCGTAGTCCGCGTACTGCACTTCGAGCGGCGTCCAGGCCGGTATCTCACCCGCGGCGCATGCGGCATAGGCGAGCATGACGTCCCGTGCCAACGGGCCCATCGAGAACCCGTCCGCCGCAATGTGATGCACCACGACAACGAGCACGTGCTCGGTCTCGGACAACCGGAGAAGTTCGAGCCGGAGGGGCGGTGCTGCCGTCACGTCGAAACCGGAACCCATGAAGTTCGCGACCTCGCCGAACAGGTCCGTCTCGGTGGTCTCCACGATGGTCAGGGCAGGGGTCGACCCGTCGACGTCGAGCACGACCTGGTGACCGACACCGTCGATCTCCGGATACACCGTCCGCAGGATCTCGTGCCGCACGATCAGATCCTTGACTGCGGCCTTCAGCGCCTCGACGTCGAGAATGCCACTGAGCCGGATCGCCGCGGGAATGTTGTTCACCGCCGAGTCGGGGTCGAGGCGGTTCAGGAACCACATGCGCTGCTGCGCCAACGACAGTGGCACCACGTCCGGCCGTTCCTGTGCGATCAGAGGAACGGCAATCCCGGCACCGGATTCTTCCTCGAGGCGCGCGGCGAGATCCTCGACGGTCGGCGCATCGAACAGCGCGCGCAACGGCACGCGTACTCCGAGGGCGGCACCGAGGCGGGACACCACCTGCGTAGCCACGAGTGAGTTGCCACCGAGGGCGAAGAAGTCGTCGTCCAGGCCGACCCGCTCAACACCGAGTACCTCGGCGAAGACCGACGCGACAGTCTGTTCGGTATCGGTGCCCGGAGCTCGGAACTCACGCTCTTCGACGGTCGGCTCGGGCAACGCCCGTCGATCCAGCTTGCCGTTCGGCAGCAATGGCAACGCCTCGACCACGACGAACTGCGACGGCACCATGTAACCCGGTAGTGCCTCGCCGAGAGCCGATCGCAGCCCCTGCAGATCCGGCTCCCCGGCCGGTACGACGTAACCGACCAGCTGATCCGACACCACCGCCACCGCACCGGCAGCCACCTCGGACTGCGCCCGCAGCACCGCTTCGATCTCACCGAGCTCGATGCGCTGACCACGCACCTTCACCTGCAGATCGTTACGACCCACATACTCGAGCTCTCCATCGCGCGTCCATCGAACGAGGTCACCCGTGCGATACAACCGCTCCCCCGACCCGCCGAACGGATTCGCCACGAAACGCTCCGCCGACAATCCCGCACGACCGGCATATCCACGCGCCACCTGGACGCCGGACAGATACAGCTCACCGACCACACCGACCGGAACCGACCGCAAACGCCCGTCCAGCACCAGCGCCGCGGTGTTCCACACCGGACCGCCGATCGGCACGTACACACCGTCCACGCGTCCGCACTGCGATGCGTCGCCTGCACGGTGACCTCGGTCGGCCCGTACAGATTGTGGACCTCCGCACCGAGCACGGTTCGTACCCGCTCGGCTGTGGAGGCGGCCAGCGCCTCGCCACCGGCGAACACCAGTCGCACCGACGACGGGGAAGCACCGTCGATCTCGTCGAGCACCGCATCGAGCACCGTCGGCACGAACTGCGCCACGGTGACACCCGACTCGGTCAGCATCCGCGCCAAATACGCGGGGTCGCGATGCCCGTCCGCGGAGGCAATCACCATCCGGCTACCGGTAACCAAGGGCAGCAACAACTCCCACACCGACGCGTCGAACGTCACGGGAGTCTTCAGCAGCACCGAATCGGATGCGTTCAACTCGAACCGCGACTGCATCCAGCGGAGCTGGTTCACCACAGCTCCGTGCGAGACCGTCACGCCCTTCGGCCTGCCGGTCGAACCCGAGGTGAACAGCACATAGGCAGCGTTGTCGGGACGCAGCACACCGAGACGCTCGTCCGCCGACAGCGGTCGATCGTCGAACTCGGAGGACGCGTCGGTGTCGACGACGATCGTCGTCCGCTCGGTGGCGATGCGGCGGTCCGATCGGCTCAGCACGACCTGCGGATCGGCGACGTCGAGCACGTACGCGATGCGATCGACCGGCTGTTCAGGATCGATCGGAACGTAGGCGCCACCTGCGACGAGCACCGCCACGATGCTCACCACCATGTCGAGGGAGCGGTCCATCGCAACCGCGACACGCACCTCCGGACCCACACCCGACGAGATCAGTCTGCGAGCCAGTCTGCTCACGCGTCGCTCGAACTCCGCCCGATCGAGCGTGTCCTGCTCGTCGGAGACCGCAACAGCGCCGGGCGACATCTGCGCCCGAGCAGCGAGAAGATCCGGAACGGTCTCACCGGTCGAAGGAACTGCGATTCCGCTGCCGTATCCGAGGAGCCGCTCGCGCTCCGCAGGTTCGAGCACATCGACGTCGCCCACAGCGACCCGCGGATCCGTTGCGAGTGTCGACAACAGACGGGTGAAGCGAGTGGCGATCGAAGCGGCCGTCGTCTCGTCGAACAGATCGGCCGCGTAGGTGATCGTGCCGCCGAAACCACCGTCGTCGGGTAGTTCGGAGAGTGTGACCTCGAGGTCGAACCGGGCGGTGTGCACGTCGGTGTCGAGCGCCGACAGGACGAGGTCCGGGAGTTCGAAGCGGGCGGGACCGATGTTCTCGAACGAGAGCATGACCTGGAACAACGGGGTCCGTGCGGCGGACCTGACGGGATCGAGCACCTCGACGAGCCGCTCGAACGGCACGTCCGCGTTGCCGAAGGCGCCAGGTCGGTGTCGCGCACCTGTGCGAGCAGCTCGGTGAACGGCAGGGCCGGGTCGATGTCGTTGCGCAGCACGAGGGTGTTGACGAACATGCCGATGAGGTCGTCGAGTTCGGCCTCCCCGCGACCCGCGACGGGCGTGCCGATGGTGACGTCGCGCGTACCGGCGAGTTTCGCGAGCAGGACGGCGAGCGCGGCGTGCACGACCATGAAGGTCGTCGCGTTGTGTTCGCGTGCGAGGCGTTGCAGCGCACCGACTGTGGCGGTGTCGATCTCGAAGGTGTGGCGCGCACCGCGGTTGGTGGCGACCGGTGGACGCGGATGGTCGAGCGGCAGTTCGAGCGGCTCGGGCAGGTCTCCGAGTCGTTCGGTCCAGTAGGCCAGTTCGCGTGCGACGAGACTGTCCGGATCGTCCTCGGATCCGAGCAGGTCACGTTGCCACAGGGCGTAATCCGCATACTGCACGGCGAGCGGCGACCACGACGGCGCCTCACCGCGGCGACGCGCGTCGTAGGCGACCATCACGTCGCGGGTCAGCGGTCCCATCGAGAAGCCGTCCGCGGCAACGTGGTGCACGACGAAGACGAGCACGTATTCGTCGTCGCCGACCCGGTAGAGGCGGGTGCGGACCGGCACCTCCGAGGTGACGTCGAATCCGGCGTTCACGAATTCGACGACGGTGGGCAGGATGTCGGCCTCGTCGATCGGCACCGGTGTGAGGTCCGGGCGCACTTGTGCGACGGGCAGCACGACCTGGTGCCCGACACCGTCGACCTCCGGGTAGACGGTGCGCAGGATCTCGTGGCGCGCGAACAGATCCGCGACGGCGTCCGCGAGGGCCGTCAGGTCCAGCGAGCCGGTGAGGCGGATGGCGACCGGGATGTTGTACGCGGCGGAGTCGGGGTCGAGGCGGTTGAGGAACCACATCCGCTGCTGCGCGAGCGACAGCGGTACCGAGTCGGGTCGCGGCTGCGCCTGCAGTGCCGGGCGGCCACCGGAGCCGGCGTGTTCCTCGGCCCGCACGGCCAGTGCTGCCACGGTGGGTGCCTCGAACAGCACACGCAGCGGGACACGCGCGTCGAGTGCGGTGGCGAGTCGCGCGATGACCTGGGTGGCGATCAGCGAGTTGCCGCCGAGTTCGAAGAAGTCGTCGTCCGCACCGACGCGGTCGACGCCGAGCAGGTCCCGGTAGATGCCGGCGACGATCTCCTCGATCGGGGTGGACGGCGCGCGGTACGCGCGGGTCGCGACCCGGGCACGGGCAGCGCCTTGCGATCGATTTTGCCGTTCGCGTTGAGCGGCAACGCGTCGAGGATCATGACGACCGACGGCACCATGTAACTCGGAAGGCTCTGCGCGAGTGCGTCCTTCACCGTGTGCGCGTGGAGAGACTCGTCACCGGTGAGGTAAGCGACGATCCGGTCGCCGGTATGCGGGTCACTGTGCACGACCGTCACGGCCTGCGCCACGCCCGACTGTTCCCGCAGGGCGGTGTCGATCTCGCCGAGTTCGATGCGGAAGCCGCGGAGTTTGACCTGGAAGTCGGCGCGGCCGCGGTAGTCGAGGGTGCCGTCCTCGTTCCAGGCGACGACGTCGCCGGTGCGGTAGAGACGCTCACCGGAGCCGAACGGGTCGGCGACGAACCGGTCGGCGGTGAGGTCGGGGCGTCCGGCGTAGCCACGTGCGAGCAGGGCGCCGCGAGATAGAGCTCGCCCGTCACACCCACCGGCACGGGACGGAGGCGACCGTCGAGGACGTGGACGCGCGTGTTCCATTCCGGGCGGCCGATCGGCACCGAGTCGGTGTCGTCGCCGGTCACCGCGTGCGCTGTCACGGAGACTGCGGCCTCGGTCGGCCCGTACAGGTTGACCAGGTCGACGTCGGGTGGAGCGACCGGAACCGCTGGGCGAGCGCCCGGGGGCAGCGCCACACCGATCGCGAGGACGCGCCGCACCGACGGACTCAGCGCACCGCCCGCCGTGTCGAGCAGCGCCTCGAGCATCGACGGCACGACGTGCAGGGTCGTCACAGCCTTCTGCCGCATGACCGCGTCGAGATAGACCGGGTCGCGATGACCGTCGGGTGCAGCGATGACGAGTCGACCACCGGAGACGAGTGCCGACCAGAATTCCCACACCGACAGGTCGAACGTCGCTGCCGTCTTGAGCAGCGCAGCGTCGCCGGAAGTCAGTCCGAAATGCTCCCTCTTCCACAGCAACTGGTTGACGATCGCCGCGTGCGGAACCGCGACGCCCTTGGGCCGCCCGGTGGAACCCGAGGTGAAGATGACGTAGGCGGGGTGCTGCGGGTCGAGCGGAAGACGACGTTCGGTGTCGCGCACCGGGCTGTCGTCGAGCGCGTCGAGTTCGGGTGCGTCGACGTGCACCACGGCGCGACCGCCGGCATCGAAGTCGTCGTCGCGACCGGTCAGCACGCACACGGGGTCAGCGACCGACAGGATGTAGTCGATTCTCTCGCGCGGGTGGTCGGGGTCGAGCGGGACGTACGCGCCGCCGGCCTTCGCGACGGCGTACATGCCGATGAGCAACTCGACGGAGCGGCGCATCCCCAGCGCAACGGCCGTTTCGGGCCCCACGCCGAGGTCGATCAGATGACGGGCGAGGCGGTTGACCCGTCCGTCGAACTCGCGGTAGGTGAGGGTGCCGCCTTCGTGATCGAGCGCGACGGCCTCCGGTCGGGCCGCGACCTGCGCGTCGAACAGCGACACCAGTGTCCCGGCGGGTACGTCGTGTCGAGTGTCGTTCCACTCGTGCAGGATTCGCGTGCGCTCGACGGCGTCGAGGATGTCGAGATCCCCGACGGGACGGCCGGGTTCGGCGACGATTCTGTCGAGCAATCGGACGAACCGATCGACGAACACGCGGGCGGTCGACTCGTCGAACAGGGCCGACGCGTAGGTGAGATAGCCGACGATGCCGGTGGGTGTGCCTGCCTCGTCGTAGCGGTCCTGGACGATCCAGTGCAGGTCGAATTGCGAGGTGTCGTGTTCGAGGTCGACGAGGGCGACGTCGAGTCCGGGCAGCGCGAGGGTGCCCTGTTCGAAGTTCTGGAACGAGAAACCGACCTGGAACAGCGGGTGCCGCGCGGTGGAGCGCTGCGGGTTGAGCACCTCGACGAGCCGCTCGAACGGCACGTCGGCGTGCGCGAAGGCGCGCAGGTCGGATTCACGGACGTCAGCGAGCAGGTCGTCGAAGGCGACGGCGCCGGACACCCGGGTGCGCAGCACGAGGGTGTTGACGAACATGCCGATCAGGTCGTCGAGTTCGCGCTCGCCACGGCCCGCGATGGGCGTGCCGACCGCGATGTCGTCGCTGTCGGACAGTCGCGCGAGCAGCACCGACAGGGCCGCGTGCACGGCCATGAACAGTGTGGCGTGACGGGTCTGCGCGAGGTCGACGAGCCGGGCGTGGAGGTCGGCGTCGATGCGGATCTCGACGCGCCCGCCCTCGTAGGACTGCACGGCGGGTCGCCGGCGGTCGGTCGGCAGCGACAGCTGGTCGGGCAGCCCGGCGAGGCACCACGCCAGTAGTCGAGTTGCTGCGACACCAGCGAGTCGGGATCGTCTGC
>LATQ01000190.1 GCA_001017865.1 Rhodococcus sp. IITR03 | reverse complement strand
TGCCCAGGTCGGTATCGGAAACCGAGGCCGACGTGTCGACGATGTCGAGACCGGGGCGGGTCCGCCGCAGCTCGGTAGTACCGCCCCGGGCACGGCTGCCGAGCGGCGCGCCGGTCGACGATAGGTGTAGTCGTCCCCGGCGCGACGATGCCGTGGCGGAGCGGATCGCCGCGCCCAGCAGCTTCGCCAGGCTGCGGCGGGTGCAGCGCCTCCTCCGCCCACCGACGCCAACCTCGAGGTGCGCTGCCCGGATGCCCGATGATGCTGTTCGCGACGCGGAAACGGACGGCCTCCTGTTGCTGATCGCTGAGCGCGTTCGCCCCCTCCGGACCCAGTTCCCATGCCCGAACCAGTCCGTCGGCGCCACTACCGCAGTCGAGCCAGGCCAGCCTGTCGGTGCACGGGCCGAGACCGAACTGCTGCAGATAGTCCTCCATGAGCCGGCCTGCCGGCAGCTGCAGGGTCGACGGCAGAACGGCATCGTCGGGTATCGGTAATCCGTCCCCGAACGCGTCGTCGTCGATCTCCATGTCGGCGGCGATGTTCATCCGCAGCCGATCGCCGCGCGAGCCCGCTCCGTATGCGCGAGCGTAGCGTTCGCTGCGGCCGTGATGATCGCGCAACAGATGCGACACCGCGTGGACGAGGAGCGAGGCCAATTCCGCCACCGGCCGCTGCGCGACGAAAGCCGGTGAGACGTAGCAGCGCCAGTACCGGTCCACACCGATGGTCGGCACCCGGTGGACTCGACGATGTGCAGCGCGTACAAGGCGGTCGCGAGATACGGCCGGGCGCGAACGGCATACAACCGGGCGGCGTAGACCTTGTTCGCGTCGTATGCCGGTGACGTCGTCATCGACCGGCCTGCGCGGCGGCGTCCGCTGATCGAGCGACCGCGACGACACCGGCGAGTTCGTCGATCGAGCCGGCAACTCCCAGTCGTCCCGGCACAGGGCCGCCAGCGTGGTCGCCGGGACCACCACGAGGTCGGGCGGCCCGGAGTGCACCGCGATGCCCAGGAGTGTCCACGCCGCGTTCCAGCGGGATTTCTCCGGCCGTCGGCGGACAGCGGCGACCACCGCATCGAGCACTGTCTGGCGCAGATCCCCGCGCTCGGGAAGCTCGGCAGCCTCCGGATCGGCGAGCAGCGTCTCGGGATCCGGGAGATCCATACGGTCGATGGCGGCCAGCAGTTCGAAGCCGGGCCCGTCACCGACACTCCCCCGGACCAACAGCGACAGCACGTCCTTCGACGACGCGGCCGCGGTCGCAAAAGCGATCAGCCGTACGGCCATGTCCCAGCTTCGTGGCGACGGCCAGGCACTGCCGCGACGGGTCTGGCTGGTGGGCAGCTGGTGAACGAGAGCGGGTCGGGCGCTGAGCAGCTCACAGACCGCGCGCCGGGCGAAGGTCACCGCGGCAGGGAACTTCTCCCGGTCGAGATGCGGCAGCGTCGCCCGAGGCCACGTCCCGCCGAGGCCTCGCACGACCACGTCGTGGTCGTAGGT
The DNA here is from genome assembly GCA_001017865.1 of Rhodococcus sp. IITR03. The sequence goes on along the minus strand of LATQ01000190.1, from coordinate 5,519 downwards.
CCAGTGCAGGTGCACGAATCGGTTGGCCAGAGGTGGGCTCAGCTCCCAGCCTTCTGCGGCCGAGGACGGTGGATTGGCGGCGGCTACGATGCGGACCTCTGGCGGGAGTTGCAAGGCTCCGATCCGTCTTTCGAGGACGAGGCGGAGCAGGGCTGCCTGCACGGCGGGCGGTGCCGTGGACAGTTCGTCCAGGAAGAGCAGTCCCTTCCCCGCCTGCACGAGCCGGACAGCCCAGTCCGGTGGAGCCATGGGGACACCGTGTGTTGCCGGGTCGTCCCCGAGAACGGGCAGGCCCGAGAAGTCCGACGGCTCGTGCACGCTTGCGATGACAGTGGTCAGCGGTAGGTCCACGGCCTCGGCGAGCTGCGTCAAGGCGGCGGTCTTACCGATTCCCGGTTCACCCCACAGCAGCACCGGTAGGTCCGCGGTTACGGCCAGGGTGAGCGCTTCGAGTCGACTGTCGGGGCGAGGCTCGGTGGTGACCGCACCCAGCATGTCCAACAGAGTTGCGGCACTGTCGAGTTCGTTGTTCGATGAACTACCGGGAAGAGGCGTGGAAGACATGTGCATCACCTGTGAGGTCGTGGAGGAACAGCAGGATGCAGCCCGACCGGCTGCTGCGGGACACTGTTTTTCGGGATCGAGACGGGTTCAGCGGAATCGGGTCCGGGGTGACCGTCGGGAACGTCGAGGTCGCGCTGCCGGGGGCGCTTCGACGGGTGCATTACGGAAGCGGTCGTATGCGTCGCGTCGGTCGACCGACGCACGGAGTTCGTCCAGCAGGGTTCCTTCACGGAGGACGGCAGCGGGACCGAGCAGTCCTTCGACGACTGCCAGCGCCCCGGCGGCGTCTCCATGGTCCAGGCGTTCACGAACGCCCGGCAGACAATCCGGACGGCGATGGGCGTGATCGATCGCCTGAAGGCACGGCAGCGGGATGCCACCCAGGGCGGCGAGCAGTTCCTCGCGCCGGATCTCGGCGGGGTCGTGATCGAGGGCGGTCAGCGCACCGTCGACGAGCCCGAGCCGGTGCCGTTCGCCACGGCAGTCGACCAGGTGAATCCGCTTCTCCCGGCTCGGCATCCGGAGTGTTGTCGGCGGTGGTCGGTCCGGATCCAGAGCGGCGGCGACGAGCGGGTGCAGTCGGTCGGCGGTGATTGCTCCCGACCGGATCAACTCCAGGTCGGGCAGTACCAGAGTCGCCGCGTCCGGCAGCACGGGCAGCGCGGCGAGCTGGCCGCGAGAATAGTGGTCCACGAGTCGAAGCGCCGCGGGATCGTCGCCGCGCCCTTCGATCACGACGTCGAACCGCTCCCGGATCGCACCCGTACGGACCGTCGCACTGCCCGGCCGCGCGGAGCAGAATGCCGGATTCGGCCGCCCAGCGGTCGACGGCGCAACCACTCGGGATCATCGCGGCCAGGGCGGGGTCGAGCGTCGTTCCGTCCGCCGGTTGTCCTGTGCCACTACGTAATCGCAGTTCTCCGGACCTGCGCGCGTCCCACAGGTGCCGGTGGAGGTCGAGCCGAAATCGTGCATTGGGACGCGGGTGCGGATGGTTCCCGGTATTCGAGCCGTCCCACAGGTCAATACGACGCGCTGCCCGGCATCCGCCCAGGCAGGAGCAGTGCGGACAACCAGATAGACGGAACCCGTTCCGCGACATCGATTTCCAGGAACGATGTCACCGTATCCGGCCAGTGTGACGGTCAGCGCGGGGCGCAGCAGTCCATCCGGAGCCACACGTGGCAGGTGCCAGCGCAGCAGGTCGGGCGCCAGGTGGTGGAGGTCGTCCGAGACCTGCGCGGCGATGTCGGCGCCGTAGGTGCGGGCCGACACGGACAGATCGATGTCGACATCGAACCCCGCTGCGGCACAAGCGCCACGCCAATCACCCGCAAGACGCCGGTCGGTTGCGGACTCGATCATGGACGGCGGCACGGCGAACTCGCGCACACGCAGCCAGAAGGACAGTCGGGGGTCGATCCCGTTCGCGGTCGGAGGGTGCATCAGCACTCACCGTGAGCGAACTGGCCCCCAATCTTTGATCAGAGAAGGTTGTCATCGACGCAATCGTAGCGTGTCGCGGCGCTTGCGGCCAGCGCCCGGTCCGGACGGCATGGCGACGGGTGCGAGTCCCTGCCTCGCGCGGGATGTGGCGCATAGACTGCCCATTCATGTCCGGAGATCCAGCATTCGACCACCTCATCCAGTCGCTGGTCACCGCGGTGGGTCGTCCTACGTTCGAACGAGGGAGGCGCTACGCCGAATCGGGAGCGGTCGTCGACTGCGGATTCGACGAGGACAATCTCGTCGGTTTCGGACAGATCGCCGGCACGCGGATGTACCAGGCGGTCGTTCGACTCCACCCCGGGCCACGAGGCCTCGAGTTCGAGTACGGAGAATGTTCGTGCCCGGTGGGCTACGACTGCAAGCACACCGTAGCGCTTCTGCTCACGTTGCTTGTCCCGCAGGAGGATACGACCCCGGCTGCCCCCTCCTGGGAGGAGCCGTTCGAAGCGATGTTCGAGGATCACGTGACCGGTAGCGGAACGCCGCTCGCGCTGCAACTGGCGTTGACACAGCGAGCACACGCTCCCACTCCGGTGCTGTCCGCACGGGTGCTGCGTCCCGGACGCACCGGGTGGGTGTCCGGCAACATCTCATGGCAGAATCTGGCCTACACCTACGACGTGAACAAACAACACCAGCAACTGTTGCTCGAATTCGCGGCGCTGGTACACGCATCGACACGAAGTTACTACAGTTCCGCCTCGACCACCCTCGACCTGTCCGCGGTGTCGCCGCGACTGTGGTCGCTGCTCGACGATGCCCGCCGCCTCGGGATCGAGCTGCGCTACGCGAAGAAGAAGCACGGCGCGGTGCCGCCGCCGGGCGCCGCAGAGGTGCACGTCGACGTCGCAGATGTGGGTGACGGCCTGACCGTCACCCCAGCCCTGCACATCAGCGACGATTCGACCGGGGCCGCGGTCGCGTTCATCGGCGCCCCCGCCCACGGCGTCGTCTACCTCCTGTCCGGGGATCACGACGGCGGCGCGCCGGCAGATCTACCGTTCCGTCTCGCGCAACTCCGCAACCCCGTTGCCGTCGGCATGCAGCAACTGCTGCAGAGCGGCGGTGCGCTCACCGTGCCGGCAGATCAGGTGCCGCGGTTCGCGACCACCTACTACCCGCGTCTGCACCGAGCAGCGACCGTCACCTCCGTCGACGGCTCGTTCACGGCACCGACCGTGACGGGGCCGGCGCTGCTACTGCACGTCGCGTTCCGCCCTCAGCATCGCGCCGATCTGCACTGGCAGTTCGTCTACACCGTCGGCGACGGCGAATATACGGTCGAGTTGTACGAACATCTCGGCGACACCGTCCGCGACCGCGACGTCGAGGACGCGCTGCTCACCGAGATCCGACCGGTGGTCGCCCCGTTCGGATTGGACAACTCCGTCGACCGGCAGCTGTTCTCCCGCGTCACCATCGTCGATCTCAACACCGCACGACTGGTATCCGAGGTGTTGCCACTACTGTCCGGCCGTGACGACGTGCAGGTGCGCGTCGAGGGCACCCCGCCGACTACCGAGACGTCGGCGACAGCCTGCGCATCGGACTGTCCACCAAGCCACCGCCGACTCCGACTGGTTCGATCTGGACATCACCATCGAACTCGACGGCACGACCATCCCGTTCCGCGAGGTGTTCACCGCACTCAGCGACGGGGCGGCGTATCTGATGCTGCCCGACGGGGCCTACCTGCCGCTGGACAAGCCCGAACTGCAGCAACTGCGCCGGCTCGTCGACGAAGCCCGCGCGCTGCACGAAGACGACGATCCGGATCGGTTGCAGCTGAGCCGATTCCAGGCCGGAATCTGGGAGGAATTGGCAGCGCTCGGTGTCGTCGACAAGCAGGCCGCGGCCTGGAAGAAACAGGTACAAGGACTTCTCGACGTGAAGGCCACAGCAAAGACCGGGTGCCGAAGGCATTACAGGCGACGCTGCGGCCGTACCAGCTCGACGGATTCCGGTGGTTGACGTTCTTGTGGACGCACGGGCTCGGCGGAATCCTCGCCGACGACATGGGCCTCGGCAAGACCCTGCAGTCGCTTGCACTGATCTGCCACGCGCGCGCGAAGCGACCCGCGGATGCCCCGGTACTCATCGTCGCGCCGACCTCGGTGGTTCCGAACTGGGCTACCGAGGCACGGAGGTTCGCGCCGGATCTGAATGTCGTCGCGATCACCGAGACGTCGGGCAAACGCGGTGCGTCGCTGGGCGAACTGATCGACGGCATCGACGTCGTCGTCACGTCCTACACGTTGTTGCGCTTGGACATCGACGATTATCTCGAACGGGATTGGTCGATGTTGCTGCTCGACGAAGCCCAGTTCGTCAAGAACCACCGGGCGAAGGCGTATCAGTGCGTGCGGCAGATCGAGGCGTCACTGAAGGTCGCGATCACCGGAACTCCGATGGAGAACAATCTGATGGAGTTGTGGTCGCTGCTGTCGATCACCGCGCCCGGCCTGTTCCCCCATCCGACGAAGTTTCAGGACTACTACCGCAAGCCCATCGAGAGCGGCAGCAATCCCGAGTTGCTGGTGCAGCTACGGCAGCGCATCAAGCCGCTGATGTTGCGTCGCACGAAGGAACAGGTCGCCACCGACCTGCCGGAGAAGCAGGAGCAGGTGCTCGAGGTGGAGCTCTCACCCAAACACCGTGCCCTCTACGACCGGCAGTTGCAGCGGGAGAGGCAGAAGATTCTCGGGCTCGTCGACGACCTCGACAGCAACCGCTTCACGATCCTGCGGTCGCTGACCTTGCTGCGGCAAATGAGTCTCGATCCGACGCTGGTCGACGACGCGCACGGCACAGTCGGCTCCGCGAAGATCGATGCGTTGCTCGAACAGCTCGACGACGTGATCGCAGGCGGGCACCGGGCCTTGGTATTCAGCCAGTTCACCGGGTTCCTCGACCGGGTCCGGACACGGCTCGATGCTGCCGGAATCGACTACCTGTACCTGGACGGCAGAACCCGAGAACGCGGAAAAGTGCTCGAGGACTTCAAGTCCGGGGTGGCGCCGGTGTTCCTCATCAGCCTCAAGGCCGGAGGGTTCGGCCTGAATCTGGTGGAAGCGGACTATTGTTTCCTGCTCGACCCGTGGTGGAACCCCGCGACCGAAGCGCAGGCAGTCGACCGTACCCACCGCATCGGGCAGACCCGCAACGTCATGGTGTACCGGCTGATCGCCCGCGACACCATCGAAGCGAAGGTGCGGGCGCTGCAAGTGCGCAAGGCCGAACTGTTCTCGTCCGTCGTCGACGACGGAGACATGTTCTCGTCGGCCCTGACCGCCGACGACATCCGCGCGCTCTTGGCGTAACCGCCCCGTGCGTGGTTGTGGTGACGCCCGCTACCCCAACCACGCACGGGCGCGTCAGCGCAGCGGCACGCCCAGCAGCGCGTCGACGCGCGCGACAGGCCGGCGCCGCAGCACTCGTCGCCGCGC
>LATQ01000551.1 GCA_001017865.1 Rhodococcus sp. IITR03 | reverse complement strand
GCACGCTGCGCAGGCCGCCGAGCTGCCGACCACGGTGTATGCGCCGGGCCGGACGGTTCGGCGCGGCGCCTGGCAGCCGGGCTCGGAGGTCGTCGCCGACCACTTGACGGAATAGGCCGCCTGGTCGCCCGGAGCGAGCGACCGGATGTCGGCGGTCGATTCGGGGAAGCAGTCGGTGTTGGCCCAGAGCCGCTCGTTGCCGTCGAGGCTGTAGACGAGCACCTGCTGCAGGCCCGCACCGAGGTCGCGTTCGCACTGCGATGTGCCGATGTTGGTGATGACGATCGTGAAATCGGGTTCGGAACCGACCCGGTAGTTCGGCTCGTCCGCCGTCACCCGCACGGCGAGCGACTGATCGGAGCACTGCCCCGGCGGAACCGGAGCAGCGGAGGTGGTGGCGGACGTGGACGTGTCGTCCTCGTCCGCGTCGTCCGAGGCCGATCCCTCCGCTCCACCCGATCCGGACGAACCCGAGGATCCACCGCTCCGGGTGGTGCTCGCGGATGCCGCGTCGGCGGACGCATCGGCCGCCGTCGTGGTGGCGGAGGTCGTCACCTCCGCTGCTGCGGGTTCGGGATTCTGATCGGGGTCCTCGCCGCCGGTCAGCGCCACTACGAGCCAGATGACCAGAACCAGCACGACCACCGAGACTCCGATCGCGAGAATGCGTCGTCGCCAGTAGATCTCGGGGGGCAGAGGACCGGTCGGTTCAAGCACGCCCCCCACGGTATGTGCCGCGGGGGGCGCACGGCTACACCGCCGTCGGCGTGTCGCTGTGACCTGCGGTCACATCGTTGTGACCGGCAGGTGCACACGTCTTCAGTTGTCGGAGACCTCACCGATGTCGCCGAAGTGGCCGCGCAGACTCACCTTGCCGTCCTCGAGCTTGTAGGTGACGCCCACGATGGCGCAGCGGCCATCGGCGATGCGCTCGGCGATGATGCGGGAACGATCCGTGAGCAGCTTGCCCGTCTCGACCACGTGGCGACCCTCGAGCTCGTCGACGGTGGACAGCCCCTCGGCCCGGCCCATGAGGATCGACGGAGCGACACGCTCGACGAGGCTGCGGATGTGCCACCGGCACAGTGCCCTTGTCGAGGGCGTCGATGGTCGCCGCCACGGCACCGCAGCTGTCGTGGCCGAGGATGACGATGAGCGGAACGTCGAGGATGTCGACGGCATACTCGATGGAGCCGAGCACGGAGCTGTCGATGACGTGACCCGCGGTGCGGACCACGAACATGTCGCCGAGCCCCTGGTCGAAGATGATCTCTGCGGCGACGCGGGAGTCTCCGCAGCCGAACAGCACGGCGGTGGGATGCTGACCGTTGACGAGCTCGGCGCGACGGTCGATTCCCTGGCTCGGGTGCAGCGGGGTACCGCTGACGAAACGATGATTACCCTCGGTCAGGGCTTTCCAGGCGGAGATGGGATTGGAGTTCGGCATGCGTACATTATTCACCTGCGCCCATGTCCGATTTCGTTCGACATCTTCTCGATGGAACCCGACACCCGACCCTGTGACCGGAGGAGACCCGAGATGTCCGTGGATGCGCCGTCGTTGCTGCGCTGGTATGCCGCCCAGGCGCGCGACCTGCCGTGGCGCCACGACGGGGTGACGGGCTGGCAGATCCTCATGTCCGAGGTCATGCTGCAGCAGACGCCGGTGGCCCGGGTCGCCCGATCTGGGAGGAGTGGGTGCAGCGCTGGCCCGTGCCGTCCGCCATGGCCGTTTCGAGTCAGGCCGAGGTGTTGCGGGCGTGGGGCAAGCTCGGCTATCCGCGCCGCGCGCTGCGCCTGCACGAGTGCGCCGGCGTACTCGCAGCCGAGCACGACGATCGGGTCCGAGGACGTCGACGTCCTGCTGACTCTGCCCGGCGTCGGCGCATACACCGCGCGAGCGGTGGCGTGTTTCGCGTACGGGCAGCGTGTGCCGGTGGTGGACACGAACGTGCGTCGTGTCGTCGCCCGCGCCGTCCACGGCCGGGCGGAACCCGGAAACCCCTCGACCACGCGGGATCTCGCCGATGTCGAGGCGATCCTTCCGCGTCAGCGTGCGCGTGCGGCGACCTTCTCCGCGGCACTGATGGAACTCGGCGCGACCGTGTGCACCGCCCGCACACCCGACTGCGGACGCTGCCCGCTGCCCGAGTGCGCGTGGGTGCAGGCCGGGCGACCCGCCCACGACGGACCGCCCCGGAAGGTGCAGAAGTTCGCCGGCACCGACCGGCAGGTGCGAGGCCGATTGATGGCGGTACTGCGCGAGAGCAGCGTCCCTGTGGAGCGACCCGTTCTCGACAGCGTGTGGACCACGGATCCGGGCCAGCGCGACCGCGCCCTGCATTCGCTGCTCGTGGACGGTCTCGTGGAGCAGACCGACGACGGCCGGTTCGCACTCGCCGGCGAGGGCTCGACCTCCTAGAGTCGCTCGCCGAGAGTGCGTGCGCGGTGAGGAAGTGTTCCACGGCGGTGCGGAACTCGTCGGGCCGGTCGTCGTGCACGAGATGCCCGGCGCCGTCGACGAGGACGTGGTCGGTGCCGGGTCGCGTCGCCATCCGCCGCATCTGCCCTCGGGGTGATGGTGAACTCGCCTTCGAGCAGCAGCGCGGGCACGCGGATCGAGTTCCACTCGTCCCAGAAGTGCCGCGACCCCCACTCTTCCGAGATGTCGCGGAAGGTCTCGACGTCGCCGTGCAGATACCAGCCGTCGTCGCGGCGGACGAACGAATCGAGGAAGTAGCGACCCGCGACGGGTCCGAAGAAATCGAACACCGCGTCCTCGGTGGGGAACGGCTGCGGCCACTGCGTGATCATCGCCGCCCAGTTCGTGGCCGTGCGTCCCCGGAAGTCGGGCGCCATGTCCTCGAGCACCAGCGCGGTGACCCGCTCGGGATGGGCGGCGGCGAAGCACCACGCGTGCAGGGCGCCCATCGAATGCCCGATCACGACGAGTGGTTCGGTGATCTCAGTGAGGTGGGTTGTGAGATCGGCGACGAACGCTTCGGTGGTGAGTTCGTCGGGAGCGGGACGGCCGTGACCGGCGGCGTCGAAGGTGTACACGTGCCCGTGCCCGCGTAACCACGGCACGTGACGACGCCACGTGCGGGCGCTGCCCATGAGGCCGTGCAACAGCAGGATGGGTCGTCCGGTTCCGCCCTCGTCGTGCAACACAATCGACCAAGTTAGCGGAGTAGGCTCTCGCGCATGGCAGTCGTGAAGATCAACGCAATCGAAGTTCCCGAAGGCGCCGGCCCCGAGCTGGAGAAGCGATTCGCCAATCGGGCGCACACCGTCGACAACTCCCCCGGCTTCCTGGGTTTCCAGCTGCTCCGTCCCACCGCCGGCGAGAACCGGTACTTCGTGGTGACGCAGTGGGAGTCCGAGGAGGACTTCGCCGCGTGGCGCGACGGCGACGCACGTGCCGCCCACGCGGGTGAGGCGAAGAAGCCCGTCGCGACCGGCGCCTCGCTCCTCGAGTTCGAGGTCGTCCTCGACGTCAAGAAGTCCTGAGATGTCCGCGTCCGGCGGGTCCGGGCGTGAGTTCACCTATCCGGAGGTGGGAGCGAGCCTGCGTGCCTTCCGCGGCGAGGCACCGCTCCCCTCCGGTTATCGGCACCTGAAGGTCGAGAGCGAACTGGGCAGCGGCGACACCGTGTTCGAGGTCGCCGCTGCCCGGTTGTTCTCGTGGGACATGCATCGCGGCGCGGGCATACGAATCCCGGCCGGTACGCCCCTCGCAGTACCCGGCGTCGAAGTGGATCTCGGCTTCGGTCTCGGTCCGGTGCGCGCGTCGGCGCGGTGCCGCGTGATCGACATCGTCGACACCCCGGACGTACGCGGGTTCACCTACGGCACACTCCCGGGCCATCCCGAATGCGGCGAGGAGACCTTCGTCGTCGAGCGCACCGCGGACGGGCGGGTGCGGGGCACGGTGCTCGCGTTCTCCCGCCCCGCCCGCTGGTATACGAAGTTGGCCGGTCCCGTCGGGCACCTGCTCCAGCAGCAGATCGCGCGACGTTATCTCGCGGCACTCACAGCTTGACCGTCACATCATCGACGGCCTTGCGCAGGAACTGACGGAAGACGTCCACCGGCTGCGCACCCGACACTGCGACGGCGCGGTTGGCCACGAAGAACGGCACCCCCTGCACGCCGATCCGTCGTGCGTCGAAGAGATCGGCGGTCACGGCGTCGGCCGCGGCCTCACCGGCGGGATCGTCGCCGTCGAGGGCTGCGCGCGTCGACTCCGGATCGAGCCCGACCTCGGTGGCGACCTTCACGAGGACATCCACATCGTCGACCACCTCGCCGTCGACGAAATGCGCACGGAACAACGCCTCGAGGACCTCGTCGCGCTTGTCGCCGGCCAGATGCGCGAGCCGATGCGCATCGAAGGTGTTGGCGGCGACGACGTTGTCGAAGTCGATCTCGAGTCCCACGTCGCAGCGGTGTCCGAGACCTGGGCGAACATCTGCCGGACCTGCTCGGCCGGCATCCCCTTCATCGCGACGAGCGCCTCGATCTCGGGGACCCGTCGCCCGACCGGTGTGTCGGGCGAGAGCTGGTACGACCTCCAGGTGACCTCGATCCGGTCGCGGTCGTCGAAGGACTCGAGCGCCTCCGCGAAACGCCGCTTGCCGATGTAGCACCAGGGGCAGGCGATGTCGGACCAGATCTCGATGTGGGCTGTGGGGAGAAGTACGTCGGGCATGCTCATATTCGGGTACAACCCGGCCCTGACGTGCTCTGTTCCCGGGCCGATCGTCCATGAACCCGGTCAGCTCTCGAGGGCGGCGTCCAGGGAGATCTCGACGCCGGTGAGTGCCTTGCTCACGGGACATCCCGCCTTCGCGTCCTCTGCGGCCTTGACGAAGCCGTCGGCGTCGAGGCCGTCGACCTCACCCCGCACCTTCAGTTCGATTCCGGTGAGCCGGAATCCGCCCGCCGGGTCGGGCCCCAGCGAGACGTCGGCGGTGACCTCGAGGCTCTGCGGTGTGCCGCCCGCCTCCGCGATCAGTGCGGACAACTGCATCGCGTAGCACGACGAATGCGCGGCGGCGACGAGCTCCTCGGGGCTGGTGGTGCCGTCCGCGTTCTCCGCCGAGCGTTTCGGGAACGACACGTCGAACGTGCCACGGCCCGAGCTGGTGAGCTCCACCTGACCGGAGCCCTTCTGCAGATCCCCGTTCCATGCGGTCCGTGCGGTACGAGTGGGCATGACCTCTCCTTCTCTGCGTGCGACAGCTCTGCATGCGACAGTTCCTTCACGAACCACACTTGCAGAGTCGCGATGGTGGCGAGGGCTGTTCGCGCCAGAGCGTTCCCGATGTCCGGATCAGGCCGATCGCGCCCGGAGTTCGCGGTCGCGTTCGCGGATCGACTGCACGGCTCCGTCCCGTTCGTAGGGCCGTACTTCGAGCCGCCGCTTCACCTCGGCGATCTCCCGCATGCGCTCGGCGTGACCCCGCCGGGCGGCGCGTCCGGCACCACCGGGCACCAGGACACTCAGGCGGTCGCGTAGGAGGTTGCGCGCGAACCACACCGGATACAGCGCCGCCATCGGCTCAGTCGCGGAACGCCCACGGCGTCGGCGTATCCGGAGCCCAGCGACAGGCGGGCCAGGTCGGCGTGGAAGTGGTAGTGCGCCCAGCTCCTGATGCGGTTCGCCGCGCCGGGGCCGTCGACCCCGTAGATGCGGGGAACGGCCTTCAGCGCGGCCTCGGTGAGAGCGGCGGACGAGTCGTCGGGGTCGACCTCCGACCAGACCGCCAGCCAGATCAGACGCAGGAGCTCGTCGAAGGACGTGACCTGCAGTTCCGCCGTCACGCCCATGGTGTGGGCGACGTAGCGGTAGAGGTGGACGATCGCGTCGCGCTCACGTCGCGAGTACCAGTGCCCGGCCGCCATGACGGCGAGGGCCACCCCGGCGATCGGGATCATCGTCACGCAGTAGTGCAACTGGTTCACGGGCCGGCCGTGCGTGTCGGTGTTCCAGTCGTCGACCCGATCGATCCCGGCACGGATGTAGGCGTGCACGACGCGGACACGGGCGGTGTTCTTCGTCCCCGCTCCGAAGCGCTCCATTCCGCCGGGCGCCGTGCAGTCCATCGACCACGAGACCGTCTCGACGATCCGACCCGCGGCGCGTTTCGCGAGGTCGCCGCCGCGCAACAGCACGTCGTTGACGCGCGGGGAGACGTAGCTGGCCGGGAAGGCGATGGCGGTGGTGAACGCCATGAGGGTGCTCATCGGCATCCGTGCGATTGCCCGCGCAGCGAGATCGAGCTTGTCGTAGTCGACCCAGAACGGCACGTCGTCGAGGGTGGCGATGAACGCTGCCACCTCGGGTGCGGGATCGTCCACGGTCTCGATGCCGTGTTCGAGTGCCTGCTCGAACTGTGTGCGGATGCGGAGCCGGTCGCGGCGCATCGCGGCGACCAGATCGTCGGCCACGGGATCGCAGGTGTGCGCGAACTTGGCGAACGCCCGGGCCTGGGCCCGGGTCGGTCGCACCGAGTCGCCGGCGAGCAACGACATCGCCAGACGCGGGCCGCCCTCTCGCAGGATCGGCTTCGGTGCGAGTCGATCGGTTCGGTCGTGCAGGTGGGCAGTCGACGGGGCATCGATCGTCACGTTTCCTCCTCGTCCGGATTCGGGGATCGACTATGACAAGGATTCCACAATTAGTAAACACTTGATTCCGGAATTGATCGATTCCTGAAGGTCGGTGGTGTTGTGCCACACTCGACGATGTGTCCGAGCCCGAAGCCACCCGCGCGTATCGCGGCGTCGCCCCGGCCGACCGGCGCGCCGAACGCCGCAAGCGTCTCCAGAACGCGGTGATCGACGTCGTCGCCGACGAGGCTGGTCGGCGGCGACGGTACGGAAGGTCGCGGCCACTGCGGGAGTCGGCCCGCGCTTCTTCTACGAGAGTTTCACCGACATGACCGACCTCGTCACCACCGCCTACGACGAGCTCGGCGCGACCCTGCTCGAACGCGCCGTCGACGCCATCGCGGCGGCCCCCCGACGAG
>LATQ01000297.1 GCA_001017865.1 Rhodococcus sp. IITR03 | reverse complement strand
CTCGAGCAGGGTCTCACCGGCGTGCCGGGGCACGGAGACGCGCTGTTGCGAGGCGGATCGGGACACGGTGCCTTCACCTCCCCGCTCGGGGCGGACTCCGCCTCCTGGCGTCCTCGGCCTTGATGGGTTCGGCTGCGCTGCCGAACCGTTCGCTGTAGATGTTGCCGGGGCCGGGGAGCGCGGCCTCGACCATGTCCATGAACGCTTCCGGGCCGCACAGGTAGCTGTCGGCGCCGCCGTCGGATCCGACGAAGGCGCGCACGGCGTCGGGAGTGAGCAGTCCGCTCTCGTCGTCGAAGTGCCGCACCACCTCGAGGCGACCCGCGTACCGGTCGACGAGTTCGTCGGTGAGGCTCGCGAAGATCGCGGACGCGCGGTCGCGGTCGGCGATCAGCAGGCGCACCGGCCGGTCGGTCGTCGCGAGTGCGCTCTTGGCGAGCGACAGGATCGGCGTGATGCCGCTTCCGCCGGCGAAGCCGAGCACCGGACCGGCTGCGTCGCGGAGGATGAACGTGCCTGCGGGTCGGGTGATCTCGACCTCGTCGCCTTCCGCGATGTTGTCGTGTAACCAGTTCGAGACGCTCCGCCGGTGACCCGCTTGACGGTGGTCATCATCTCGGTGTCGGTCTCGGGCGCGCTCGACATCGAGTACGAGCGATACAGATCGGTGCCGTCGACCTTCACCTTGAAGGTGCAGAACTGCCCTGACTTGTAGGTGAAGGGCCCGTCGAGGGGAGCGAGCACGTAGGTGCGGGCGTCGTCGGTCTCCTTCACGATCCGGGTCACGGTCGCGCGTTGAAACAAAGGTGGTCTCGCCATGGACCGTCTCCTCCTGGTATCAATGTTCTGCAAGAACGAGAGTACTATTCTCATTCAGGAGAGCAAGACCTCTCGACCGGTATTGCTGCGACGCGAGAGAGCACCATGACAGAGCCCACCGTGTTGGCCTTCGAAGACCGCGAGTGCACCCTCGCGGAACTCGATGCGCTCACCTGCGGACTCGCTCGTGTCCTGGCAGATCGCGGCGTGGGTCCCGGCGACCGCGTGGCACTCATGTCGTCCAACCGCCCCGAATTCGTCGTGGCCTACCGGGCCATCGACAGGCTCGGCGCCGTCGTCGTCCTGCTGAGCCCGGCCTGGAAAAGCGGCGAGGTCGAGCACGCCTCCGGCTCACCGAACCGGCCTTCGCCGTCGGCGACAACCCGTCCTCGCCGCCGCGATGCCGATGCTCCACCTCGACGACCCGATCGAACCCGATCACGGCGACCTCACCGCAACCCCCGTGGACCCCGACGCCGATGCACTGCTCGTCTTCAGTTCCGGTACGACGGGCCTGCCGAAGGCCGTGCGGCACACCCGCTCCTCGTTCGCCGCGGCCGTGGCGCACTGGCGCAGGTCCTCGGACTCACCGCCGGCGACCGGCTCCAGATCGTCACCCCTCCCTCGCACATCCTCGGCCTGCTCAACATCGCCACCGTGCTCGACGCCGGCGGATGGATGCGGCTGCACCGGCGATTCGACCTCGACGCGATGCTGAAATCCATCGAGCGCGACCGGATCACCGTCGAGATGGCCGTCGCACCGATCGCCCTCGCGATCGCCTCGCACCCGGATCTCGAATCGTTCGACCTGTCGTCGCTGCGCTACATCATGTGGGGCGCCACACCCGTCACCGCGAGTGTCGCGGAGACCGTCACCCGGCGCACCGGCGTGACCTGGTTGCCGGCCTACGGAGCCAGCGAGGTCCCCGTCATCACCTGCAATCCGGTGGGCGACGCCCGCCTCGACAGCGTCGGCGTACCTGCGCCCGGCCTCGAACTGCGGATCGTCGAACTCGGGACCGGCCGGGAGGTCCCGGCCGGCGAGACCGGAGAGATCCAGGTGCGGTCGGCCTCGGCCATGGCCGGATACCTGCCCGACGACGCGACCGCCGGGGCGTTCTGCGACGGCTGGTACCGCACCGGCGACGTCGGATGCTCGACGCCGACGGCCGGTTGCGGATCACCGACCGTGCCAAGGACATGATCAAGGTCAACGGATTCCAGGTCGCTCCCGCCGAGGTCGAAGCGGTGCTGCACGGCCACCCCGACATCGCCGACTGCGCCGTCTTCGGAACGAAGAACGGTGCGGCCGGCGAGACGGTCGTCGCGGCGATCGCCACCACCGCGACACTCGATCCCGACGACATCTCCACCTATGTGGCCGAACGACTCGCGTCGTACAAGCGACCGGGACGCGTGATCTTCGTGCCCGACATTCCCCGCCTGCCGTCCGGCAAGGTCTTGCGCCGACAACTCGAGGAGCGCCATGGACGTACGTCTGACCATTGAACAACAGCAGTTGCGCGACGCCGCCGCCAAACTGGCCGACGATCTGGGTGCCCGCTCGGTGTCGGATCTGGACGACGCGGCACGCCGGGCACGGCTGGAGAAGACCGTCGCCTCGACGGGCTGGCGCTCCCTGCGCTCCGACGGCGCGTCGGGAGTCGAAGTCGCCATCGTGGCAGAGGAATTCGGGCGCGGACTCGTCGACGTGCCGTTCTTCGGTCCGGTGCTCGCCGACGACCTGCACCGGCATTTCTCCGACGACCAGCCGACGCGCGCCATCGCCGTCGGTGCCGACGCCTTCGACGCGCACGGCCTCGATCGCGTCCTCGTCCTCCGGGACCGGACGGTGTCGACCGCGGCCGTCGGTGAGCCCGCGCCCGGTGCGGACCTGACCCGTTCGTTCGCGACGTTCGCCGAACCGGACGAGACGCTCGGCGAACTCTCCTCCGAGAACGCCGACCGCGCACATGCTCTCGCGCTCGTCGTCACGTGCGCCGACCTCGTCGGGGTGTCGCGGGGCGCGCAGGCGGTGGCCGTCGACTACGCGAAGATCCGTGAGCAGTACGGAAACACGATCGGGTCGTACCAGGCGGTCGCGCACATGCTGGCCGAGAGCGAAGCCCTCATCGAAGGCTCGATCAGCGTGCTGCGGCACGCGGCGTGGGCCGTCGACGAGCTGACGCCCGAGGACGCGATCCGCGCCGCGCGCATCGCCAAGATCTACACCGCGCGCGCCGCGCGCACCGTCTGCGAGACCGCCGTTCAGGTGCACGGCGGGATCGGCAACACCTGGGAGTGCATCGAGCACGTGTACCTACGGCGGGCCCTGACGTCCACCGAACTGTTCCCCGTGAGCCTGGAGGAGATCGACCTTGGACTTTCGTGACTCGCCGGAAGAAGCCGCATTCCGCGCCCGGCTGCGGACCTGGCTCGCCGATCAGGCCGGAAAGTTCCCCACCTCGGGTGACGAGTACTGGGCTCGGCAGGGCGAATGGCATCAGGCGCTCTACAGCGCAGGGTTCTTCGGTCTGTCGTGGCCGAAGAAGTACGGCGGGCAGGATCTTCCGCCCGTCTACGATGTGATCCTCGACGAGGAACTCGCCGTCGCCGGATGCCGCCGCGCCCGAGCCTGGGATATCTCGTGGTCGGCCTCGGCCACCATGCCAGTGACGAACTGTGCGAACGGTTCCTGCCCGGCATGATCGACGGCACCGAACGGTGGTGCCAGGGATTCAGCGAACCCGGTGCCGGCTCCGACCTCGCGTCGCTCACCACCACGGCGACCCGCGACGGCGACGACTACGTCATCCACGGCCACAAGGTCTGGACGAGTTACTCCGACGTCGCCGACTGGTGCCTGCTGCTCGCCCGCACCGATCCGGATGCGCCGCGGCACCGCGGTATCTCGGCGTTCATCGTCTCGATGCACCAGGACGGCATCGAGCAGCGACCGTTGAAGATGATCAGCGGTGTCACCAAGGAGTTCGGCCAGGTGCTGTTCGACGGTGCCCGCGTGCCGGCAAGCCGCATGGTCGGGTTCCCGGGGAGGCTGGCCGGGTCGCGATGACCGTCGTCGGCCACGAGCGCGAACCGTCCACCCTCGGATTCGCCGCCCGCTACGGCAAACTCGTGCGTCAGCTCGCCAAGCGCGTCGACGGTCCGCCTCCGCAGGATCTGGCCTGGGCGGCGGTGCAGTCGGAGATGCTGCGTCTGCACGTGCGGCGGCGACTGTCCGAGCAGCTCGACGGTGTCTCGCACGGCTCCGAGGGGTCGCTCGACAAGCTGCTCATGACGTGGGTGGACCAGTCGGTCGGACACGCGGCCCTGGCAGTCGCGGGCAGCCGCGACGAGGAACTCCTCGGCTCGTACATGTACAGCCGCGCCCAGTCCGTCATGGGCGGCACGTCGCAGATCCAGAAGAACATCATCGCTTCGCGCATCCTCGGATTGGGGGTCTGACATGTACGGCATGCCCGACGAGATCGAGGTCCGCGCCGAGGGGCCGCTGCGGATCGTCACGCTCAACCGGCCGTCGAAGTACAACGCGGTCAACGATCCGCTGCACGCGGGACTCGCCCGGCTGTGGCCGCAGCTGAGCGCCGACCGCGAGGTCCGCGCCGTGGTGCTCACCGGTGCCGGCAAGGCGTTCTCCGCCGGCGGGGATCTCGACTATCTCGCCGAACTGGGGCAGGACGCCGAACTGCGGGCGAAGACCATCGCCGACGGACGCGAGATCGTCCTGGGTATGGCGCGCTGCCGCGTGCTGTGGTCGCTGCGGTCAACGGCCCGGCGGTGGGACTCGGGTGCAGCCTGGTCGCCCTGAGCGACGTCGTCTACATGGGGGGAGGGCACCTATCTCGCCGATCCCCACGTGCAGGTCGGGCTGGTCGCGGCCGACGGTGGTCCGCTGACCTGGCCGCTGCAGATCAGCCTGCTGCACGCGAAGGAGTTCGCCTTCTTCGGGGAGCGGATCCCCGCGGAGCGGGCCCGCGAACTCGGCCTGGCGAACCATGTCGTCGCCGATCCGCTCGCCGAGGCACTCACATGCGCCAAGCGTCTCGTGGAGCAACCGCAGAAGGCTGTGGAGGCCACCAAGCGGCTGCTCAACATCCACCTCGAGCGGGCGGTGCTCGCGAGCCTCGACTACGCGATGAGTGCCGAGGAGATGACCTTCCAGAGCGACGACTTCCGTGCGAACATCGCGAGGATGACCGCAGGAAAATCGTGATCGGAGACGCCGGGTGATCGGAGAGGCCGTGTGATCGGACGGTTGCGTTCGCTGTCGAGCTTCCATCCCGATCTGCGGGCGGTGGCGCTGCTCGCTCCACGTCGTGCGGTGACCCCGCGATCGTTGCCGGTGATGCGCATGCTCACCCGCGCGATCCGGGGCACCGACCCGGACGTGTACGTCTTCGAACCGGGGGTGTCGGTCCGCTGGTTCGGTGCTCCGGACCGCGCAGGCACCGAACCCGGTGCGGCCCTGTTGTGGATCCACGGTGGCGGGTACGTCTTCGGCCGGGCCGCGCAGGACGACGCGTTGTGCCGGCGGTTCGCCGACCGGCTCGGTATCGCCGTGGCCTCGGTCGATTACCGATTGGCACCCGAGCATCCCTATCCGACTCCGCTCGAGGACTGTCTGCGCGCCTACGAGTGGTTGCGGAGCCGGCCGGAGGTCGATCCGGCGCGTATCGCGATCGGAGGTGCGAGCGCCGGGGCGGGTCTGGTTGCGGCACTGGCACTTCTGCTCCGGGACAGGGAACTGCCGGCACCGGCCTTCCAGCTGCTGGCCTATCCGATGCTGGACGACCGCACCGGCGACGGTCCCGCACACACCCGGATGTGGGATGCGTTCAGCAACCGGTTCGGCTGGGCGAGTTACCTGGGTTCGGCCGATCCGGAGGTCGTGGCGCCGGCGCGTCGCACCGATCTGTCGGGCCTGCCCCCGGCTGGATCGGGGTGGCACGCACGATCTGTTCCTCGACGAGGACCGCGCGTACGCGGAACGGCTACAGGCGGCGGGTGTCCCGTGTGCTCTGCACATCGTCGACGGAGCCTTCCACGGCTTCGATTCGGTGGCCTCGCGCACGGGGGTCGCGCGCGGATTCTTCGACGAACAGTGCGCCACCCTGGAAAATGCGCTCTCCCTGGAATGCTCGTAGGGTCGCTGCCGGATCCCGGCAGCGGCCCTACGGCTTCCGTGCTCCGTTCACGAACGGGGCTTGACGTACTCCGACTTCACTTCCATGATCCGCATCTTCGGGATGGGGCCGTAGCTGAGCGAGTCCGACATGTTCAGCTGCTTCGCTGCCGCCGCGGCGTGGACGTTGGCCTTGGCCGCCGCGGGATCACCCTCGAGTTCGTAGAGGGTGACCGACGGGCCGCCGTCCGCGTCGGCGGGGGACAGCCGTGTGGCACCGACGAATCCGTCGAGGGCCACCACTTCGGGGATGTGCACCTCGTCGTACCACTTGTTGAACTCTTCCAGCCGCTCGGGATGTGACGGGTACGACTCGACGAGCAAGTAGTGCTTCATGCGTGGTCCTGTCTGTGAGAAGGGTTGGTCTACTGGAGCTTCAGACCCGGACGACCCAGCCGCCGTCGATGTTGAGGGTGTGTCCGGTGACCCAGTCGCTGCCGGACGACACGAGGTACAGCAGACCGGGGATCAGTTCCTCGGGCTCACCGAACGGGAACGGGATGGCATGCTTGACCATCTCCTTGAGCTCGGGCGGCGACGCGATCGAACCGGCCTCGGTGTTGACCATGCCGGGAGCGATCGCGTTCACGCGGATACCGAACGGCGCCAACTCGCGTGACAGCGAGACCGTCATGCTCACGAGACCGAGTTTGGTGATGCCGTAGGCCTGCGCGGCCATGAACGCGCCGCTCGAGGACTGGTTCACGATCTTGCCGTAGCCGCGCTCCTTCATGTACGGCACCACGGCGCGGGTGCACAGGAGCGGGCCGGTCAGGTTGACGGCGAGGGTACGGTTCCACAGCTCGATGTCCATCGTCGTGAGGGACCCTTCGCCGACCACCTCGGCCATCAGGCCGGCATTGTTGACGAGGATGTCGACGGAGCCGAAGTGTTCGGCTGCGGCAGCTGCCATTTCGGTCGTACTGGCCTCGTCGCGGACGTCGACGCCGACGGCCAGCACGCGATGGCCGTCCGTTTCGAGCTCCTTCGCGGCGGCGGTGGCAGCCTCGAGGTTGACGTCTGCGAGCACTACTGCGCACCCGCCTCGGCGAGACCACGGGAGTAGCGCGGCCGATCCCACCTCCGGCGCCGGTGACGATGGCGACCTTGCCGTCCAGTTGGGGGCTGTCTGTCATTTCTTTCCTGTCGGTCGAAGCGGATGTTCCGGTCGGCTCACGAATTGGCGAGCTCGTAGCGGCGGCGGTACTCCTCCTTGGAGGTCTCGCTGATGTCCACATCGGTGGCGCGTGCCCGCAGCGCGCCGACGGTGGCCTGCTCACGCAGGGTGTGCGCGAACGGATCCCAGTCGAAGAACCGCGCGGCGTTGGCGAAGGTGATCTTGTCGATCTCTTCGTCGGTGCACCGAGCGGCGTCCAGCTCGCTCTTCAGGATCTCGGGTGAGTGCGGCCAAGTGGAATCCGAGTGCGGGTAGTCGCATTCCCACGCAATGGTGTCGATGCCGAGCCGGTGACGGTTGTTCAGTCCGCTGGGTTCGGTGATGTAGCAGGCGAGGAAGTTCTTGCGCCACACGTCGGTCGGGCTCATCCCGTCGGGAAGAAAGCTCGTTCCGGTCCAGGACTGGTTGACGATGTGCCGGTCGAGGCGGTCCAGCCACGGCGCCACCCATCCGACGCCGCCCTCACTCATAGCGACCTTGAGGTCGGGGAACTTCTTGAACGCGCCGCTGAGCATCATGTCGGTGGCCGCGATTGTCGAGATGAGCGGCGTGAGCATCAGCATGTTGTCGATGTCGAATCCCTCGGGCCGCTTGACCAGGTTGATGCCGCCTCCGATGTGCAGGGACAGCACGATGTTGTGTTCGACGCACGCCTTGAAGATCGGGTCCCAGTAGCCGGACTTGAAGTCGGGGAACCCTTCCCCGACACCGTAGGGAGTTTCGGGGATGCTGATGGAGCGACATCCCATGGCTGCGATCCGGTGAACCTCGGCAACGGATTCGTCCGCATCGAAGAAGGGGATGATGCCGATCGGTATGAACCGGCCCGGGTGTGCGTCCGGGACCTCACCGACGACCCAGTCGTTGAAAGCCCTGCACGCGGCGAGGGAGAGCTTCTTGTCGGGCAGGCTCGCCAGGTGGGTGCCGGCGAAGCCGGGGAAGGTGGCGAACAGTGTCGCGGCGAGGGTGCCGTTGGCGTCCATGTCGCGCACGCGCATATCCATGTCGTAGACGGCGGGCCGCATCTCCGCGTACCCGGTGGGGTCCATGCCCCATTCGTGCTTGGGCCACGAGACCACGGCGTTGAGGCCGGAGCTGCCGACGACGGTGCCTGGAACTGCCAGGCCTGCACCCGGGGATTACGGGGGTGGGCGGTGAGTTTGGGAGCCTGGTCCATCAGGCTCTTGGGGAAGTGCTTCTCGAAGATGTCCGCGGGTTCGACGACGTGGTCGTCGATGCTGATCATCACCATGTCTTCGGTCTTCATGAGGATCCCTTTCCGCAGCCGGTGCCGGTTACTTCTGTGCCGTCACCGGCGCTGCGATTCCCTGCTCGTCGACGATCTTCTGGATCCGGTCGAGGGTCTCGTCGAGTCCGTCGCCGAGGCGCGGACCGGGCGTGAAGGTGGCCGGAAGCTGCCGCATGCCCTGGATGACGCCGATGGACTCGTAGTGGACCGTGCCTTCGGGGTCGCAGCGATAGTCCGGCATCCGGTCGAGTACCGCGAGCAACATCCGCTTGAACATGGTTCGCGCCAGATTGGATCCGATGCAGCGGTGCACTCCGAGTCCGAAGCTGAAGTGCCGGTTGCCCTTGCGTTCCAGGTCGATCTCGTTCGGATCCGTGAACAGTTCGGGATCCCGGTTCGCCATCGCCCACGACAGCCAGATGCGTTCGCCCTCCTTGAACTCGACGCCGTCGAGTTGGGTGTCGGCGGAGAACGTGCGGCCGTCCCCGGCCGACGGACAATAGAAGCGCAGGAATTCTTCTGTTGCCGAATCCAGCAGCGTGTCCCGCTCGGCGCTGAGGATTTCGCGCTGATCGGGGTTCTGCGACAGCCACTCGAGCGCGTGCGAGGTCAACGCCGTCGTCGTGTCGAAACCACCGCCGATGAGCAGGCTCAGCACACCGAGCAGTTCGAGATCGTCGGGTGTCTCCCCGTCGATGGTGGCGCGGGCGACGGCATCGACCATTCCGGGACGGGGGTTTTCCCGGATCTCGTGGAGGCTGGCGAGAAGATCCATTCCCATCAACCGGTGCAGTTCGGCGACGCGGTGGACATCGGGCGAGTCCGGCGGCGTGTACATCGCGGCGTGGACGGGCTCGCAGTAGACGTTCCACTTGGCGACCGGAATCCCGAGCATCGCGAGGGTGATGACGGCGGGAACGATGTTCACCATATCGTCGATGAAGTCGATGCTGCCGGTCTCGATCTTCTCGTCGAGGCACGCGCGGATCACCTCGTCGATGAGGGGAACCCATTTCTTCACGGCAGCGGGAGACAGATACGGATTGAGTACGCTTCGGAATTCCCGGTGTTCGGGGTCGTCCATCTCCAGGATCCCACCGCGCACGCCGGATGCCCGGACGGCCGTGGGGATCATGATGCCCTTGTAGCCGCGCCGTACTCCCTTCACGTCGTGGTCGTTCGAGATGTTCGCCGAGCGTGCGAGGGTGAATACTGCCTCGCCGCCTGCGGCGACCCAGTGACCTCCGTGCGTGTCGGACCATGCCACCGGGCATTTCGAGTGCATCTCGGTAGTGATTTCCGAGAATCGGCCCCGGTAGTCCGGTGCGTGCCTGTCGAACTGATAGACCGGTGTCCGGTGCTCGGTGTCGACGACGGCCTCGTCAGCGCTCACGGTGTTGCCCTCTCGTGCGTCCGATGGATGGTGGTGCGGTCGGGTGGTGTCACAGGACGGAGATCGCCTGTTCGGGGCAACTGCGGTAGGCCTCGCGTGCGGATTCTGCGAGGTCGGCGGGTACTTCGGTGTCGACGGCCGTGGCGTGCCCGTCGATGTCGCTCAGTTCGAAGAGCGTGGGGGCGGCCATGGCGCACAGTGTGTGTCCTTGGCAGCGGTGAGGATCGACTTCCACCTTCATGACGTTCTCCGATCGTCGGCGAATTCTGTTGTTCTGCAGTCGGTTCGGAACTGCACCGCGACTCGATTCGTGTTCCCTGTAAACATTTTCACGATCTTCGTTCCAAGAATGCCGTTCCGGTTGGTGAGAACAGTAATGTCACAGGTGTCGGCCTGCAAGAGGTGCGATCGAAGAAGTGGAGCGTGAGGACGGTGCGGATATGAGGGCATGGCAGTTCGAAGGAGCCGGGCGACCGATCTCGTTGAACGAGGTTCCGGAACCGGAACCCGGCCCGGGCGAGGTGGTGATCGACGTCGCGGCGGCCGGACTGTGTCACAGCGACCTGATGTACATGGAGGTCGGAGAGGAGACGATGCCGTTCCTGCCCATGACGCAGGGACACGAGAACGCCGGCGTCATCAGCGCACTGGGCGACGGCGTCGAGGGCTGGAGCATCGGTGACGTCGTCGGCGTCTGCTCGTCGGGCGTGCGTCCGCCGCTCGGCATGTTCTCCCACGGTGGGTTCGCCGACAAGCTGGTCGCCGATGCCCGCGATCTCGCCCGGGTGCCGAAGGGCTGGACCTGTCGCTGGCCGCCCTCGCGACGGATGCGGGAATGACCTCGTACCACGCCATCATCAAGGTCGGTGGTGCGTCGACGGGGATGAAGGTCGGTGTGATCGGCTACGGCGGTCTGGGGCAGATCGGGACTCGTGCGGCCGTGCTGGCCGGTGCGGAGGTGCACGTGGCAGAGACGAAGGAATCGGCATGGGATCTCGCCCGGCAGGCCGGCGCGACGGATGTCGTGCGGGACGC
This sequence comes from Rhodococcus sp. IITR03, assembly GCA_001017865.1. Next base: position 14,886 of record LATQ01000297.1, on the reverse strand, counting down.
GGCCGAATGGGCGGGCCGAGGATTCGACCTCGTGGTCGACTACGCCGGTTTCGACACCACACAGAAGGCGATCGACGCCGTCGCCCGGGGCGGCACCGTGGTGCAGGTCGGTCTGGGCCTGCCGACGTTCACCGTGAAGACGCCGACGCTCCTCGGCAGGACGCTCGTGGGTTCCCTCGGTGGGACCGTCGAGGACATCGAGGAGGTGTACGACCTGTTCGTGAGACGGGAGATCGAACCCGCATACACCGAGATCGGCTTCGAGGAGATCGGTGATGGCCTGGAACGCCTTCGTCGCAACGAGGTGACCGGACGGCTCGTCGCGCGGTCGGACCGCTGAACCGTCGAAGCGGATTCGCACCCGGAAGCACGAAGGGAGGCCCGGTGCCGGACCTCCCTTCGTGCGGCAACCTCATCCCCTCGCGGACACGAGGCTCTCCGAACGCTGCACGGTGCCGGAGATCCCGTTCGCGTCCTGCTGCGCGAGCAGCACCGCGGCGGCGCCCATCGTCTCCGGTGGTTCCACCATCTCGGGCGGGATCTCCCGTCCGCCACCGCCGGCGGTCCAGCCCTCGGTGAGGACGACCCGTGAGGCGCGAGACAGTTGACCGCGATGTTGTCCTGTCGCAGGTCCGCCGCGAGCCCGACGTAGAGGCGTTCCACCGCGGCCTTGGACACCCAGTAGGCGTTCGAGCCGCGGTCGGTCATCGTCACACCGCTGGTGGTCACCGCGATCATCGACCCGCCGCCGCGCTCGCGCAGGTGCGGGATCGCTGCCTTGGTCACGGTGAACACGCCGGTGAGGTTGACGTCGAGGCACAACTGCCAGCGTTTCGCCGGGGTCGTCTCGATCGGCCCCATCCACAGCACCCCGGCGTTCGCGACGAGGATGTCGAGCCCGCCGAACTCGGCGACCGTCGCGGCGATCGCTGAGTCGACGGACTGTTCGTCGGTGACGTCGCACGGCACCGGGAGGGCCCGGCCTCCGGCGTCGGTGATCCGCTCGGCGACCGAGCCGATGGTGCCGGGCAGCTTGCCCTCCTGCTCGGAGCGTGCCGCGACCGCCACCGAGCTCCCGCCTCGGCGAGAGCGACGGCGATCGCCGCGCCGATGCCACGACTGGCACCGGCGACGAACGCGACCTTCCCTGCGAGCGGGCTCACTTCGGCGGGAACCTCAGGGCACCGTCGAGGCGGATGACCTCGCCGTTGAGGTAGTCGTTCTCGACGATGGACGCGACGAGCGTCGCGTACTCGGCGGGGCGGCCCATGCGCTTGGGATGCGGGATCTGCGGGCCCCAGTACGCCTCGAGCTGGTCGCCGGCCTTGCCGTAGGCGGGGGTGAGGATCGTGCCCGGCGCGATGGTGTTGACGCGGATGCCGAGCGGCGACAGGTCGCGTGCGGCGACCAGCGTCATGCCGATGACGCCGCCCTTCGCGGCCGCGTAGGGGAGCTGCCCGATCTGGCCTTCGTAACCGGCGATGGACGCGGTGTTCACGATGACGCCGCGGGAGCCTCGTCGTCGAAGGGGTCCTGCTTGGCGATGGCGGCGGCGGCCAGGCGCATGACGTTGAACGACGACGTCAGGTACGACTCGATGGTCTTGGTGAAGTTCTCGAGCGGCATGGCGCTGCCGTCCTTGCCGACGAGGCGTCCGCCGCCTGCCGGACCGCCGTGGCAGTCGACGGAGATGCGCAGCGGCGCGAGCGAGTCCGCTTCCGCGATGGCGGCCGAGACTGATTCCTCGCTGCCGGCGTCGGTGCGCACGTATCGCACACCGAGCTCCTGCTCGAGTTCCTTACCCTTCTCGTCGTTGACGTCGGCGACGACGACCTTCGCGCCCGCCTCGTGGAGACGCCGGACGGTGGCCTGCCCGAGGCCACCCGTGCCGCCGACGACGATCGCGGAGCTTCCTGCTACCTGCATGCTGCCTCCTTCGAGATCCGAGCTCTTGAAAGTAAAGCTCTCTGTCTGAGAGAATAATGTTCTCATGAACCTAAGCATGATTCTAGAAATGGCCGCAAGCACCGGCGAGCGAGCAGTTGCGACCGTCGGGAACCGGACCCTCACCGCTGCCGGTCTCGACGCCCTCGCACGTCGTGCCGCCGCGCAGTTCCGGAATCATCCGGCGGTGCTCTACCTGGGGTCCAACCACCTCGCGTATCCGGTGGCGCTGTTCGGTTCGGCGCTGGCCGGGGTCCCCTTCGTGCCGCTCAACTACCGGCTCGGCGAACAACAGCTCGGCGCGCTGAAGGCCAAGCACCCCGGCGCACTCGTGCTCGAGCAGGAGGATCTCGACGCCCTCGTCGACGACTCCTACGCCACAGTCGATCCCGAGCCGCCGCTCGAACCGCAGTGGGACGGCGACACGGTCGCCGCGATCATCTACACCAGCGGCACCACCTCGGATCCGAAGCCCGCGATCCTGCGGCACCGGCACCTGCTCGCCTACGTGCTCAACACGATGGAGTTCGGTTCGGCCGCCGAGACCGACGCATCGCTCGTCTCGGTTCCGCCGTACCACATCGCCGGCCTGACCAACCTGCTGTCGAACTTCTACACCGGCCGCCGGGTGGTGTACCTGCCGGCCTTCGACCCGCAGGTCTGGCTCGAGACGGTCCGACGCGAACGCGTCACCCACGCGATGCTCGTCCCGACCATGCTCGCCCGCATCGTGACCGCCCTCGGCGACGACACGGCCGACACCCCCACGCTGGCGAGTCTCGCCTACGGCGGTCGCGCACGCCGCGCCCGGTCCTCGAGCATGCGCTGCGCGCCTTCCCCGACACCGGCTTCGTCAACGCCTACGGTCTCACCGAAACCGCGTCGTCCGTCGCGGTTCTCGGACCCGACGACCACCGCACCGCCTTCGACTCCACCGATCCGGCCGTCCGCGACCGCCTCGGTTCGGTGGGTCGCCCGCTCCCCGGCATCGAGATCGAGATCCGTTCCGAGGAGGGCGAACCCGTCCCGGCCGGCGAGACCGGCCTGATCTTCGTCCGCGGCGAACAGATCTCGGGCGAATACGGCAACCGCAGCGTCCTCGACGCCGAGGGATGGTTCTCCACCCGCGATCTCGGCCGGCTCGACACCGACGGATATCTGTATGTCGAGGGCCGTTCCGACGACACGATCATCCGCGGTGGCGAGAACATCGCCCCCGCCGAGATCGAGGACGTCCTGCTCGCCCATCCGGGCATCACCGAGGCCGCCGTCATCGGCGTGTCGGATACCGAATGGGGACAACGCATCGTCGCGGTCCTCGTCGGCGACGGCGATCCGGACGAGATCCGACAGTGGGTCAAGGAACGTCTGCGTTCCTCGAAGACCCCCGACAACATCGTCTTCCGGGACGAACTGCCCAAGACCGAGACCGGAAAACTCTTGCGTCGCACCCTTCTCGCCGAACTGGAGGCCACCCATGCCTGATGCCGTGATCGTTTCCGCCCTGCGCACCCCGGTCGGCACCGCCGTCAAGGGCACGCTCCGCGACACCGACGCGTTCGCCCTCGCGGAGCGCATCGTCACCGCGACCACCGAGGACCTCGACAAGAACCTGATCGACGACGTGATCCTCGGCGAGGGCCTGTACGGCGGCGGCGTGATCGCCCGGCACGCAGCCCTCACCGCCGGCCTGGCCCACGTGCCCGGTCTCGCACAGAACCGCACTGCGCGGCGAGCCTGTCGACCGTGCAGTCCGCCGCGGCGAGCATCCGCTCCGGCATGGACCGCATCGTGATCGCCGGTGGCGTCAACTCCGCGTCGACCTCGCCTCGATCGCTCATCCGGAAGGGCGAGGAGTGGGTGCCGTGGATGTCGCCCAGCCACCCCGACAGCCCGAGGCCCCCAACCGCGACATGTCCATTACCGTCGGCTGGAACGCCGCGGTGAAGGCCGGTATCGGCCGCGAGGAAATGGACGCCTGGGCGCTGCGCTCGCACCAGGTCGCGATCCGCGCCATCGACGAGGGCCGCTTCAAGGAGGAGATCGTCCCGATCGACACCCCGCACGGCCTGTTCGACACCGACGAACACCCGCGCCGGGAGACGAGCCTCGAGAAGCTCGCGTCCCTGAAGGTGCTGCACCCGGAGATCGAGGCTTCAGCATCACCGCCGGCAACGCGTGCGGCGGCAACGACGCGGCGGCCGCGCTGGCCGTCGCGAGCAGTGATCTGGGTCTGCCCGCGCTCGGCAAGGTCCTGTCGTGGGCGTCGGTGGGTGTCGACCCCGCGATCACCGGACTCGCTCCCGTCGAGGCGATCCCGAAGGCCCTCCAGCGCGCCGGTCTGTCCATCGGCGACGTCGACCTGTTCGAGATCAACGAGGCGTTCGCCGCGCAGTGCGTCGCGTGCATCAAGCTGCTCGAGATCGACCCCGACAAGGTCAACGTCAACGGCAGCGGCTGCTCCCTCGGCCATCCGGTCGCCGCGACCGGCGCCCGCATGCTCGTCACCCTCACCCACGAACTGCGCCGCCGCGGCGGTGGCATCGGTGTCGCGTCGATGTGCGCGGGTGGTGGCATGGGCTCGGCCGTCGTGATCGAGGTGCCGGCACCGTGAACCGGGATACGCCGTGAACATCGGTGAACTGATCGACGTGGCACGCGGGGGCTCCCCGCGTGCCGCGGGTCGATTGCTGACCCTCGTCGAAGGACCGCGCCGGGACGAGGTACTCGAGCTGCTCGAACCCGCCCGCGCACGGGTCGTCGGATTCACCGGCCCACCCGGGGCCGGCAAGTCCACCACCGTCGGGGCGCTCACCACCGCCTACCGCGAACGGGGACTGCGGGTCGCGGTGCTGGCCGTCGACCCGTCGTCCCCCTACAGCGGCGGCGCACTGCTCGGCGACCGCATCCGCATGGCCGCGCACGTCGGCGATTCGGGTGTGTTCGTCCGGTCGGTGGCCTCCCGCGGACATCTCGGCGGACTCGCGGCCGCCGTCCCCGCGTCGATCCGGTTGCTGGCGGCCCTCGGCTACGACGTGATCCTGCTCGAATCCGTGGGCGTGGGTCAGTCGGAGATCGAGATCGCGTCGGTCGCCGAACCCACCGTCGTCATCCTCAATCCGGGTGGGGGAGATGCCGTCCAGGCCGCCAAGGCCGGACTGCTCGAGGTCGCCGATCTCGTCGTGGTCAACAAGGCCGACCGCGACGGTGCGGATCAGACGGTGCGCGATCTCCGTGGCGACGTGAAGGTCCCGATCCTCAAGCTCGTCGCCGCGACCGGCCACGGTGTCGACGACCTCGTCGACGCGATCGAGGCGCACCAGCGGGCCGACACCGCGGAACGTCGCACCGCGCGGGCCCGCAGCCAGATCCTGTCGCTGGCACACACCCTCCTGCGCAACCACTCGGAGTTGGATGCTCTGGCAGAGGCCGTCGCGGACGGTCGCGACGATCCGTACTCGGCGGCCGCACGACTCGTCGACGGTGTGGGCGCCGGGGTTTCGTCCCACTAGCGTGCTCGATCCGGTTGTTCCGACGGCGTCATGCGCGGTCGGAACAACCATTTCGGCGTAACCGGGGCCTACCCGAGCGGCGGCGTGAGTCCGCACGGCCTGTTAGCTTGCGAAGGTGCCGTATCTCGGATTGATCGTGACAGTGTTGTGGGTGGGATGCCTCGTCGACGTGATCTGCGCCGACGAGCAACGGGTCCGGCGTCTGCCCAAACTGCTCTGGGTGACGATCGTTCTCTTCCTGCCGTTGATCGGGTCGGGGCTCTGGCTGGTCCTCGGGCGACCGCAGGGGGTGGTGGACATGCTGACGTCCAGGTCCACTCCCCAGCACCCGAGTGGATTCCGCCCTGCCGTCGATCCCGAGAACGACGAGGAGTTCCAGCGGCGCTTCCGTGCGCGGGTCGAGCAGCAACGGCGGCTCGCGCAGGAGCAGCGCCGGCGGGACGAGGGCGACGAGAGCGCCGAGTGACAGCGCAGTTTCGATCTCAGGTCAGAACCGGGACCACGAGCGGGAGTTCGACCGTCGTCCGGATCCCGGACCGCGCCGCGCACACCGCCGCGATCGAGTTCACTGCACGATTGGCGGTGTAGGACGGGGAGATCTCGCTCATCCGCTCGAGCGGGATGGGGAAACGCATGTCGATGTCGAGGGGTGCGTCGCCGTCGACGGTGATGTGCCAGCCGGTGGCGTGCAGGTCCCAATCGGCATCGAGCTGATCCGTGCAGTACCAGGTGGGACGGAATCGCATCAGCTCGCGGCCGTCGCGGATGCCCGACACCGTGATGCGTTGCGCGGCCACCGTTCCCGCCTCGATCGTGCCGGCGGCGATGGTGACCGTCGAGCGTGCCGTGGCGAGTTCGCCTGTCGTTCGGATCGTGTCGAGGGTGAGGCCGAGCGCGTCGGCCAGGGCGGCCAGCGACGGTCCGAAGTTGGATTCCACGTGGGCGAGCCGGACGTCGGCGAATTCTCCTGCATCACCACCGAATCCCATGACGTCGAACAGGATTCCGGGGGAGTTCCGCTGGGAGAGGTCGGCGTACTCGTCGATGGCGAGGTGGTCCATCCTCCGCTGGATGGAGGTCAGCACGAGTGGCACAGCCTCCGTGACGAAACCGGGACTGCTGCCGGTGCTGTGGATCGACGTACCGCCGAGTGCGCACGCGGCCTCTACGGCTTCACGCACCACCGGATCCATACCCGCCGGGCGGTGGAACTCTCCACGGGTGGTGACGATGTTCGTGCCGGAGGCGAGGATTCGGCACACTTCGTCGAGGTCGAACAGCAGCGGCATGTACAGCACGCAGTCGGCCCCGAGATCGATGATCTCGTCGGCGTCGTTCGTGGCGCGCACACCGACCGGGTCGCGTCCGCACAACTCGCCCGCGTCGCGACCGGCCTTGTCGTCGCTGTGCACGTACACGCCGACGAGTTCGACGGAGGGAGTCGATCACCGCGCGCAGCGCGCGGGTGCCGATCGTTCCGGTCGCCCACTGCACCACGCGCAGAGGGCGCGGTGACGGAGTCTCGACGACGGCGTTGTCGGGGGCGGACTGTCGTTGCATGACACCTCGATCTCGATCGGTGTTCGTGGGAAGAACCGTCAGGGCAGACGCAGCAGGGCTTCCTGGGCGAAAGAGGCGACGAGAGAACCCTTCTCGGTGAGCAGGTCGCCGCGGCCGAAGCACCGTCCGTGGGCGACGAGGGGGCTGTGCTGACGCAGCAGCAACCAGTCGTCACTGCGGAACGGGCGGTGGAACCACAGATTGTGCGAGGTGACCGCGGACGTGAAGGCCGTTCCGTTGCCGGTGTGGTCGAAGCCGTCGACGGCAAGAAGTGCGGTACCGATGAGGTTGAGGTCGGTGGCGTAGGCGGCGAGTGCCGGCGCGTACGCCTCGTCGACCTCGGGGGTGCGCATCCACATCTCGAACTCGGGTGCGGAGACTCCGCGATCCTCGAGGTCGGTCGTCGCGCGGGTCTCCCACGGGATCAACGAGAACGGGGCGCGCGTGCTCTCGTCGAACACCTGGGGTACGGACGGCACGGTCTGCACCTCGGGGCCGTCCTCGCCGGCGTGCATGGACACCGATGCCGTGGCGAGGACGCCCTTCGACTGGCGCGCGACCGCCGTCAACGTGGCGAAGGTCCGGCCCTCGTGCAGGCGGGTGATCTCGTAGCGGACGGGCTCGTCGGCGCGTCCTTCACGGGCGAAGACGGTGTGCAGGGATTTGATGCTCTTCTCGGGGCAGGTCAGCTCGGCGGCACGCACGAACTGCCCGAGCAACTGGCCCCCGAAGAGCCGGTGGTATTCGAGGTGCTGATTGCTGCCCTCGAACACCACCGACTCGGGGCGCTCCTCGTCCACGGGGGACGAGCGCAGATCGAGACAGGCGAGGAGGTCGTTCCACAACTCGGTCACGAGCCGAGTGTAAGTGAACTACTCCGATTTGAGAATGGTGTTCTCGTCAGCGGGCGGCGAATCCCTGCGAGCAGAAGTTCCAGACCTCGTCGGCCGTGATGGGACGGGTCGTGCTGTCGTCGCCTCCGCTCGACTGAGCGATGAACATCACGGTCTGCATCGTCATGGCGGCCATCCGCTTCGGGTTCAGCCCCTCGCGGAGGCTGTCCTCGGCGTCGACCTTCTCCATCAGCTCCGTGAACAGCGCGAGCATCGGGGCGTGCGCGACCTTCACCTCGGCGGGGTGGGTGAGCAGCAGCTGCGCGCGAGTCGGTGAACAGCGGTCGCTGGGCCGTCGGGTCGGGCCGGGACGACTCGAACAGCAGTTCCACCGCGACGCGCAATTGGTCGAGAGGGGCCTTCTCGCCGGCGGCAGCGGCACGGATCTGATCGGCAGAGCGGCTCAGAGCATCTTCGAAGAGCGCGAGCAGCAACTCGTGCTTACCGTCGAACTGCAGGTAGAAGCTGCGAAGCGACTGCTTCGAACGGTCGACGACCTCCTGGACCGTGAAGTCGGTGCTGCCCTTTTCCGTGATGATCGCCTGCGCTGCGTCGAGGAAGCGCTGTACGCGCTGTTCGGCGCGCAGTTTGGCGGTCCGGATGGAGCGCTCGACTGCGCGTTGCTTCCAGGCCGGTTCTTCGCTGGCGCCCGTCACTGCCCGGATCGCCCTGTGTCGCGTGGAGTGGACATAGGAGCACTGTACCGGAGGGTAGGGGCGCATTGCGGGACTGTCCTTCCGTTTCCCGCACCGATCAGAGACTATTACTATCTTGAAAAGAGAATGTTATTCTCATCGCAATACCAGGCTCAGTGCCAGGAAGGAGGCAAGTCGGAATGCTCTTCGAGTTCGACTCCGATCAGCAGTTGTGGCAGAAGACCGTCCGGGAAGTGACGGCGAAGGAATGCCCGTCGACACTCGTCCGCACCGTCGTCGACAACGGCGCCGATCCGGCCCCGTTGTGGAAGACCTACGTGGGCCTGGGATGGACGGAACTGGTCGAGTCCGAGGCCGCGGTGGAGCTCGCGATCGTCCTGGAGGAACTCGGCCGGGCAACCGACCCGACCCCCTTTCTCGCCACCACCACCCAATTCGCCCCGCTCGTCGCCGGCCGGAACCGGCCCGATCGTGCGGCGCCGCCGTCTACGAGGGCATCTCCGCCGTGCGCGACGCGGATGGCTGGCTGCTCCGCGGCACCGCACACCGGTGCTCGACGGCGACCGCGCCGACGACATCGCCGTCGTCACCGATGCAGGTGTGTTCACCGTCCGGGCCGATCAGGTGTCGGCCCGCCGTACCTCCGCTTTCGACCCGGTCCTGCACCTGGCCGACATCGTCTTCGACGACGTGCGGGCCGAAGCGGACCCGGACACCGACGTCGACGTGGAGAAGGCACGGCACGTCGCCTCGCGGGACTCGCCGTCACCATGGTCGGTGCCTGCCGCCGTATCCTGGATCTCGCACTCGAGCACGTGCGCAACCGGCAGCAGTTCGGTGTGCCGATCGGGTCGTTCCAGGCCGTCAAGCATCGCGCCGCCGACATGCACGTCGCCGTCGAACGTGCCGGCGCCCTCGCGTATTTCGCGGCACTGACGATCGCGGAGGACGACCCGCGCCGTCGCCTCGCCGCCTCCATGGCCAAAGCCGCTGCGGGAGAATGCCAGTCGACGGTCTTCCGCAGTGGTCTGCAGTTGTTCGGCGCCATGGGCTTCACCTGGGAGAACGACCTGCAGTTCGCGCTCAAGCGTGCCCGGGCGGGGGAGCACATGCTCGGATCCGCCGCGGAGCACCGCGCACTGATCGCCGAGGAGTACCGTGCAACTCTCGTTTGATTCCGACGTCGAGGAGTTCCGCGCCGAGTTCGTGGCCTTTCTCGACGAGCACCTGCCCGATCCGTCCGAGGCCACCGTCCGCGCCCGGTCGAGCGCCGACGTCCCCGAATGGGCACGCCGCTGGCAACGGGTCCAGTTCGACCACGGCTGGCTGCTGCCCGGCAATCCACCCGAGTTCGGTGGCCGCAACGCGACGATCCTGCAGCAGTACGTCCACCTCGAGGAACTGTCGAAGCGGCGGATCTACCACAGCTTCAACCCGCAAGCTCGGGATCATCGCGGCCTCGCTGCTGTCGTTCGGTACGGACGAACAGAAGCAACGCTGGGCGGTGCCCATCCTCCGAGCGGAGATCACCGCGGCCTCGGGATGAGCGAGCCCGGCGCGGGATCCGACCTCGCCTCCCTGCGCACCCGGGCGGTGCGCGACGGCGACCACTTCGTCGTCAACGGCCAGAAGGTGTGGACCTCCGGTGCCCACGACGCCGACGTGCTGCTGACCTTCGTCCGTACCGATCCGGATGCGCCGAAGCACAAGGGATCAGCGTCCTGCTCATCCCCACCGATCTGCCCGGCGTCGTCCGCAGACCGTTCCCGTCGGTCGCCGACGGCGACGACCGCGACTTCAACGAGGTGTTCTTCACCGACGTGCGTGTGCCCGCCGAGAACCTCATCGGCGAGCTGAACGGCGGCTGGTCGGTCGCGAACGGATCGCTCGGGCACGAACGCACCCTGCTGTGGCTCAGTTTCGCCGACCGGCTGCAGGATTTCGTCGAGGACTTCCGCCCCCGCACGGCGCTCGACCGCGACCGCTACGCCACACTCGTGATGGACCACCAGGCGCTGAAGTTGCTCGGTTCGGCCGCCCTCGTCCGCGAATCCCGCGGAGCGCAGGACGTTCCCGCCCTGTCGGTGCTCAAGCTCCTCGCTCCGAGGCGGTCCAGACCGCCGCCGAACACGCCCTCGACGCTGCCGGCCCGGACGGTCTCGTCCATCCGGCGACGACATCGGCATATGTGCCGTGGAATCTCGACAACTTCTCGTCGAGCTGGTTCGAGAGGTTCGTGCGGAGCTTCGCCGGCACCATCGCGGTGGCACGTCCGAGATCCAACGCAACATCATCGCCGAACGCGTCCTTGGCTTGCCCCGTGGCTGACAAGTACATCGGTACGAGACCTCCGACCGGATCGCGACCATCACACTGAACCGGCCGGAGGTCGCCAACGCGCAGAACGGCGCCCTCCTGGACGAACTGGACGCCGCCTGGACCCGCGCCGGCGACGATCCCGAGGTCTCCGTGATCGTGCTCCGCGCCGAGGGCAAGCACTTCTCGGCCGGGCACGATCTCCGCAGCGGAGAACCTGTCCCCGACAAGATCACCCTCGAGATGATCTACCGCAACGAGTCCCGGCGTTATCTCGAGTATTCGCTGCGGTGGCGCAACATCCCGAAGCCGTCCATCGCCGCGGTGCAGGGCCGGTGCATCTCCGGTGGCCTCCTGCTGTGCTGGCCGTGCGATCTCATCGTCGCGGCCGACGACGCGTCGTTCTCCGATCCTGTGGTCCTCATGGGTATCGGCGGCGTCGAATATCACGGGCACACCTGGGAACTCGGCCCACGCAAGGCCAAGGAGATCCTCTTCACCGGCGGCCGGTCACCGCGGAGGAAGCGGAGCAGACGGGCATGGTGAACCGCGTCGTGCCCCGCGCCGATCTCGACACCGAAGTACGCACGCTCGCCGAGCAGATCGCGAAGATGCATCCCTTCGGCCTGCGGCAGGCCAAGCGGGCCGTCAACCAGACTCTCGACGTGCAGGCTTCTACGCCGCGATCCAGTCGGTCTTCGACATCCACCAGACGGGACACGGCAACGCCCTCAGCGACAGTGGGTGGCCGGTCCTGATGAATCTCGACGAGATGAAGGACAACATCCGCTAGCGCACGGGGCATTCGCTACCGCTTTCGCCATTCGCCGCGGAAATTGTTGTAGCGTATGGCGATTCCGGTAGCCGATGGACAACGCAGTTACGTGTGGGGCCGCCTCCGAATCCCGGAGGCGGCCCCGCACGCGTGTGTCTCAGACCTTACGGGTGACACCACCGTCGACGCGGATGATCGCGCCGGTGGTGAAACTCGACGCGTCGCTGGCCAGATGGAGTGCGAGTGGCGCGACCTCCTCGGGCCGGCCCATGCGACGCAACGGCACGAAGGATGCCTCCTCGCCTTCCGGCGGAGCCCATGCCTTCGACAGGTCGGTACGGAACGGACCCGGAAGGATCGAATTGACACGCACTTTCGGTGCGTAAGCCTCTGCCAGGCCCACCGTGAGGGCGTTCAGGCCGGCCTTCGCGCATGCGTAGGGGAGTTCGCGCACACTCGCCGTGAGCGACCCGGCGGTGCCGATGTTGACGATCGACCCGCCGTCGTGCTCCGCCATGTACGTGCCGGCGCGGACCGCAAGCCGGAACGGGCCCTTGAGGTTCACGCCGAAGGTCTTGTCGTACAACTCTTCGGTGATGGATTCGAGATCCTGGTAGAGCGGCGACATTCCGGCATTGTTGACGAGGATGTCGAGACGCCCGAAATGGTCGAGGGTCGTGTCGACGAGCGTGTTGCAGTCGTCCCACTGTCCGACATGGCAGGCGACGGGGAGCACCTTGCTGCCGGTGGATGCCTCGATCTCCTTCGCGGCGAGTTCGCACGCGTCGAGCTTGCGGGAGGCGACGACGACGTCGGCGCCGTGTTCGGCGAGGATCTGCGCGATGGCGCGGCCGATGCCACGCGAACCACCTGTGACGACAGCAGTTTTCCCGCTCAGATCGTGAAGAGAGTCAAGTTGTCCCATATACGGATCATGCCTCAGAACAAGGGTATTGGAAAGGGGGTTCTCTTCTGAAAGAATGAAATTCCGGACGAAGTCGAAGGAGCCTCATGACGCCCGACGAGCTGTGCGACAAGTACGCCATCACCGAACTCCTCTACCGCTATGCAACGGCGGTGGACACCAAGGACTGGAAGAAGATGGAATCGGTCTTCACCGAGGACGCCCATCTCGACTACAGCTCCGTGGGATACCAGCCCGGACCGAGGGACGAAGTGCTCGCGCAGCTGCAGAAGGCGCTGTCGTACCTGCCGATGTCGCAGCACTTCGTCACCAACGTCGAGGTCGACCTCGACGGCGACCGTGCGACGGTACGGGCGATGTTCTACAACCCCATGCAACTCCCCGGCGTCGACGGCCTGACCTATTGCGGGGGCAACTACCACCACGAGGTCGTGCGGACCTCCGAGGGCTGGAAGAGTTGCCGCCTCACCGAGGAGAGCCTGTGGTTCTCGAACCACCCCGACCCGTCGAAGAACGGGGCGCACCGATCGAGCTGATTGCAGATCTCAGGCCCGGGTAACCGACAGGCATGGACCAGTCGGAAACCCCGTTGCTCAGCGCTGTCGAGGAATACCGCCGGCTCGACCGCTACGGCTTCTCCCCGCCGGGACACCGGCAGGGCCGCGGCGTGGACGAACGCGTCGCGGAAGTGCTCGGGCGGGACTCGTTCCGTGCGGATGTCCTCGCCTCCGGTGGCCTCGACGACCGTCTGACGCGCAACGGATATCTGAGCAGAGCAGAAGAACTCATGGCCGAGGCGGTCGGAGCCGAGCAGGCCTTCTTCTCGACCTGCGGAAGCTCCTTGTCGGTCAAGGCCGCGATGATGGCCGTCGCCGGCAACGATCCGGGCGGCCTGCTGCTCGGACGCGACTCGCACAAGTCGATCGTCGCCGGCCTGATCTTCAGTGGCGTCACCCCGCGTTGGATCACCCCGCAGTGGACGAGGAGATGCACTTCTCCCATCCACCCTCACCACAGCAGGTTCGAGAAATGTGGGACAAGTACCCCGACGCGGCCGGTGCACTGATCGTCAGCCCCAGTCCGTACGGACGTGCGCCGACATCGCGGGCATCGCGGACGTCTGCCACGAACGCGGAAAGCCGCTCATCGTCGACGAGGCGTGGGGCGCGCATCTGCTTCCACGACGACCTGCCGACCTGGGCGATGGATGCCGGTGCCGATGTCTGCGTGGTGAGTGTGCACAAGATGGGTGCCGGTTTCGAGCAGGGCTCGGTGTACCACGTCCAGGGAGACCTGGTCGACGCCTCCCACCTGTCGGATTGCGCCGATCTGCTCATGACCACCAGCCCCAACGTGTTGATCTACTCGGCGATCGACGGATGGCGACGGCAGATGGTCGAGCACGGCACCGAACTGCTCGGCAGTGCGCTCGACCTGGCCCGGACTACGCGCGAACGCATCGAGAGGATCGACGGGATCTCCGTCCTCGACGACCGGCTGCTCGGCGACGAGGCCTCGCACGATCTCGACCGCCTCCAGGTGCTCATGGACCTCGACGAACTCGGCGTCTCGGGTTATCAGTGCGCCGACTGGCTGCGGGAGAACTGTCGTCTCGACGTCGGCATGAGCGACCACCGCAGGATCCTCGCCACGATGTCCATGTCCGACGACGAGGACACCGCCGATCGGCTCGTCTCCGCGCTCGAAGCACTGTCCCGGGCGGCGGAGTCCTTCGATCCGCGCCCCGGATCGAGCTGCCGAGTCCGGACGAACTGCAGCTCGAATCGGTGATGTCTCCGCGCGACGCGTTCTTCGGCAGGACCGAGATGGTCTCCGCCGCCCGCGCCGTCGGCCGCATCGCGGCGGAACAGCTCACGCCGTACCCGCCGGGTATCCCCGCGGTCGTACCGGGTGAGCGGCTCGACCGCGCGGTCGTCGACTACCTCCACAGCGGTGTGGGTGCCGGCATGAACGTGCCCGACGCGACCGACAGCTCCCTCGACGAGTTCCGTGTGGTCGTCGAGGCTGACGCCGAACCGGATGGACGGTCAGAGGTGCACCAGGCGCGGCGCCGAACCCTCCGCGCGGATGAGGCACCGGCCTCGCGGGTCAGTTCCCGTGAACTGCCGAGCAGACCGTCGAGCACCAGTGCCCGTTTGATGTGTCGGTGCAGGTCGTGCTCGGCGGTGAAGCCGATACCGCCGAGGACCTGCTGGCAGTGCCGTGCCGCGATGATCGCCGCGCGACCCGCGGCGGCCTTCGCGAGCAGGGAACCGAGCTCGTCGGTGGCGGCACGCAGGGTGGC
>LATQ01000161.1 GCA_001017865.1 Rhodococcus sp. IITR03 | reverse complement strand
CGACGGTTCGGACCTGCCGGCGATCGTCGCGCACCACACCGCCACCACCGGCGCCGGGGTGGTCGTCGCCGACGAGGCCCATTCGGTCCAGCCCGGCACCGCCGCCTGGGCCGGATTCGGCACCACCGCAGCGGCGGGAGCGAGCTGATGAACCACCAGCCTGCGCCGGCATTGCCGGACGATCTGGTCGCCGTACTCAAACGGATGCGCCTGCCCTATCTACGCGCTGCCGCCCCGGAGGTGCTGGCCACCGCGAAGGCCCAGCGGTGGGATCCGACCGAGGTCCTCAAGGTGCTGCTCGACGAGGAGGCCCGCGGCCGCGACGAGGCAACGAAGGCGATGCGCCGCAAGAGCGCCGGATTACCGGCCGGAAAAACGTTTCCTCGTGGCGCGAGGCGGATTCGTCGATCCCGGCCCCTACCCAAAGCTCCCTGGCGACCCTCGAATGGGTGCACCGCGCGAGAACCTCGCGGTCAGCGGGCCGTCGGGGACCGGCAAGACCCACTTCGTCGAGGCGCTCGCCCATGCGGTGATCGACGCCGGGATGCGGGTGTCGTGGTTCACCCTCGAGTCGTTGACCGCAGCGATCGGACGCGCCGCGGTCGACGGGTCGATCGCCAAGACCATCACCCGCATCACCCGCGCCGAGTTGATCGTCGTCGACGACATCGGGATGTTGCCGTCCGGGCAGGCCGCCGCCGAGGCGTTCTATCGCCTCGTCGATGCCGCCTACGAGCGGCGCAGCCTGGCGGTGACCAGCAACCTCCACCCGTCCGGGTTCGACACGATCATGCCGAAAACCCTCGCCACCGCCGCCGTCGACCGACTGCTGCATCACGCCCATGTGGTGATCACCGAGGCACCTCGTTGCGACTGCAGGACGCCACCACCGGACGAGGGTGATGCCGTTGACCTGACCCCTATGCGGGAGATCAGCTGACCGCCGACAGGGAGATCAGCTGTCCGCGCACAGGGACATGACCTGTCCGCCTACGAGGATGTCCCACTGTCCCTTGACAATTGCAATACCGACCGGCTCTGGGAGACCTACGCCCGCGACTTGGATCACGGTTACCCCTTCCTCGACGGGATGGGGTGGGTACGGTCGCGCACCGGTCGTGGACGAGTCGTGAATTCCGCTTCCTCCGTCCCGACGGTCCGCCTGCGGCCTGGACAGCTGCTGAAGTTGTTCACGTGAAGGTACTAGGTTACATATACGACACGACGGCGCCGCCGACCTTGCCGCCGCCGTGGCACCGCCGGGCCCGTGCATACGCGCTCGCGCAGCACCCCGTCCCCATGAGAGACCACGCCGATTTCACCTGAAAACCACTGTGGCGCAATTGGTCACAGAACACCGATAACCTTCGTTATGTTAACTAAACCACCCGGTATTGCATCAGATGACCGATCCGTCTGGCCCGTCTGCGGCCGAGCCGCCCGGGCGCGAATACTGTTCACCGCACGAGAGCGACTGCGGCGCAGAACTGCTCACCATCGATCGACGCCTGGCTCGAACGCGGAGCGGTGACCGATCCCCGACCCCACGGTCGCCGGACGCAAGAATGAAGACGGCTTCGCGCATCACCCTGACCTGCAGCGTTACGCATGACTCAGATTTCCCGTTGCCCGGCAGCCGCCTCGTGGTGTCATTATCCGATCGATTCGGTCATCTGATGCATGATCCGGGGAGGATGTGTGGGGGTCGACAGCGACGGGCGAGCGCTCGGGTGGGGTCCGGTCCGGCACCTGCATCCGGACGAGGCGGTGTTCGAGGAGATGCTGACGGGATGGCGCAATCAACAGCTGGCCCGGAATCTGGCGTTTTCCACGATCGATGCCCGGGAGAAGCTGGTGCGCCGATTCGTCGCGTCGATCAACGAGTACCCGTGGAACTGGCTTGCGCAGCATGTCGACGAGTTCTTCGGTGACCTGCGCGCCGTGTCCGGGTTGAAGCAGAGTTCGCTGCGCCGGTACCAGGGTGCACTACGCGGGTTTCTGGGGTATCTCACCGATCCCGCCTACGGATGGGAGCGCGTGTGCGAGGAGCTGTTCGGCACGCATCCTTCCCAGGTGGTGCACGACTGGAACAGTGCTGTCCATGTGCAGGACGCTGAGAGGAGTCCTGGCAAGCGCGCGTTCTGCAAGCGCGAACTGCAGCAACTGTTCGATCGTGCCGACGAGGAGGTCGGGCGCATTCGTGCCCTGCGCCGGAAGGGCTGGTGGGCCGCTTACCGTGACGCGACGCTGTTCAAGACCGCCTACGCCTACGGGCTGCGCCTCAACGAGGTGCGCCGGTTGGAGACGGTCGACTTCGGGAGGAACCCGAAGGCCCGGCAGTTCGGCGGGTACGGGGTGCTGCGGGTCCGGCACGGTAAGGCGATGAGGGGCTCACCCCCGAAGCCCGGCAGTGTGCTCACCGTCTTCGATTGGGCTGTCGATGTCCTCGAGGAATGGGTCGACGAGATTCGACCGGTCTTCGACTACGACGGACTCGTGCTGTTTCCCTCGCCTCGCCGCACACCCTTGGCCCACAGCACCATCCAAGCGCGATTCCGGCGCTACTGTGATGATCTCGGTTTCGGGCCGGGTCTGGACTTTCACTCGTTGCGCCGGTCCTATGTGACACACCTGATCGAAGACGGGTCGATCCCTTGTTCGTTCAGCAGCAGGTGCGTCACGAGCACGCGTCGACGACATCGCTCTACACGTGCGTGTCGAGCGACTACCGAACCAGGGTGCTCAGCCACGCCCTGACCACGATCTTCGACAATGCCGTCGAACCGGACCGGCGCCTGGTGCAACCGACGACACCAGGATCGAAGTAGAAGGAGAGGGCGATGAAACAGGTGGACTACCGGTGGCATGTCGCCGAGCTCATGGCGCGCCAGGGCATGCACAACACCACCGACCTGGCGCCGCGACTGCGCGAATACGGCGTTGAACTCTCCCCTCGCAGGTGTATCGCCTGGTGACGCAGACACCGGACCGGGTTTCCCCCGGGTGCTCGGTGCGTTGTGTGCGATCTTCGCGTGTGAACTCGAAGACCTGCTCACCTTCACCTATACGCAGCAGACGCCCCGGCGAGCAGCGACTGGTACCTCGGTGATCGACCTGAACACCGTGGGCCGGCCACGGCGCGCCCGGATCATCCGCGACGACGCCGACTGACACCGGCCGCCGTGACGCGCACCGACGATCGCCGCGGACGACCGCGCAGCCAAGGAGCCCACCAGTGCGACCGCTGCCGACACTTCACCAGCAAGATCGTGGCTCGCTGGCCCGAGGGCGCGATCTGCTATTCCTGTTATTCGTCGGCCACCCGCACCCACGGCACCTGCCCCGGCTGTGCGAGTCGCCGGATGCTGCCCGGACGCAATGCAGACGGCGACGCCGTCTGCGTGGACTGCGCAGGAATTCCCCTCGACCTGCACTGCCACCGCTGCGGACACGAAGAAGAACGCTACCGTGCCGGACTCTGTGCCCGATGCGCTCTGCGGGACGACCTGCACACAGTTCTGTGCCCCAGCGACGACGCCGAGGACCCTCGCCGGCTGCTCCTCGAGGCCCTGGCCAGCGCGGCACGTCCCCAGAGCGTGCTCACCTGGATGCGGGGCACACAGGCGGCGGCGCTGCTCCATGTGATCGGTGCCGGCGAGGTGGAGCTCAGTCACAGCGACCTCGACCTGCTTCCAGCCGGACGAGCCGTCGAACATCTGCGGGTATTGGCCGTGCATCACGGCCTGCTACCCGAACGAGATCCGCACCTTGCCCGGTTCGAGCGGTGGCTCGGCACTGTCCTGGTCCGCCGCGGCGAGCAGCTCGGCCACCACCAACTGACCTCATTCGCCCGGTGGCATCATCTGCGGCGGGTCCGTCGACTTCCCGCTCACAGAACTGCCGCCGCAGTTCGCTCAGCGAAGCAGGAAATCACCGTTGCGGCAGCCTTTCTCGACTACCTGAGCAGTCAGAACGTCGATCTCGACAGCGTGAGCCAACGACACATCGACAGCTGGCTGGCTCCGGGCCCGACCACTCGTTACCACGCCCGCACCTTCGTCGTCTGGGCCGTGCGGAACCGGCATCTTCCCCGCGCGATCGAGTTCCCGCATCGCCGGGCACAAACGCAACCCACCATGGATGACCAGCGGCGTCTCGAGCTGATCCGTCGCTGTCTCCACGACGACCACATCGCCCTCAACACCCGCGTCGCGGGGATTCTTCTACTCGTCTACGCGCAACCCTTGGTCCGCATCGCCGCCCTACGATGCGACGACGTGGTCGTCGATCCCGACACCGGACTGACCCTCATCAGACTCGGTGAACCCGCCACGCCCGTACCCGAGCCGTTCGCGAGCGTGCTTCACCAGCAACGGAACAACAGGTTCAATCTCAACACCGGCACCACCGACAGTCCCTGGCTGTTTCCGAGCACCCGAGCCGGTCAGCACCTCCGCCCCGGCACCATCTTGGACAAGCTGCACGCCCTAGGAATCGACCGGAAGGCAGCACGCGTCGCCGCTCTCGAACATCTGGTCACCCGAACGCCGCCAACCGTGGTGGCCACCATGCTCGGATACAGCTACCAGGTCACCGAACGATACGCCGCCAAAGCGGGCGAGAACTACGCCGAATATCCGACCCTGCTCGGCGAATAACCCATTGATCTACGAACGAAAACCGGACGTAGGAAAACTGGAGGGCACCAGTAGTAGGTTGGTTATTCGCGCGGACCGCGAATACAACCGTTTGCCTACGCCGCGATGAAGGCGCTCCGGCGGCACATCCGATCGCGCGACCTGTCGGCACGAACCAGCGGTCCGAGGTCATCGGCCCCGCCAGTCCGGACACGCGTCGACCGACTCCGATGTCTGATATCCGCCTCGGTCATGATCGACACGTCGAAGCGACGACAGGGCCAATACGGGTGGCGGCATGCCAACCGAAGACACGACAAACGACCGCAGTCGTCGTGGTTATGTCGGCGACGGCCACCCCCCGAACCGTAGACCGCCTTCTGGACGTGATCTTGATGGATAATCGGGGTTATCCATGATCCATCGCTGCGGGAGAACTGTGTGAGGTTGGCGCCGGCAATCAGCGCCGTCCTGCGGCCCGGAGCACTCCCCACTCGAGATGACCGAGCTCATTGGTGGATGCGAGTTGCCACCACTTCTGGATCCCCACGGGTCGGAAAACGTCGCGGAAGGCATGCCGGCGCTGAACCGTTCCACGCTAGATGTTCATTGACCAGTACCTTTTCACCCGATCGAGTGGTGTTCGTTCAGGACAGTGCACGCTCGTCGGTGCGGCGTCCGCGGGTAAGCAGGATGCCGAGTCCGATCATGCCGACACCGAGAGTGAAGTGCAGCCAGTCGTCGGCGCTGTTGAGCGGGATGAAGTTGATCGCACCGCCCTTGTCGATCAGCAGTCCGAACACCCACAACCCGAGGTAGATCAGTCCCCCGAGCAGCAGGTAGATCCCTGCAGCGGAGAACGCGGGCCGCGGTGATACCGGCGATGCCGTAGAGCACGTGGACGAGGTTGTGCAGCACGGACACCTGGAACAGTCCGAACAACATTGCGCCGGAACTGTGTCCGGCACCGGCGAGATGGTCGAGGTCGGAGGTGACACCTGGAATGAATCCGAGGATGCCGACGAGCAGGAGGACGGCGCCGACAACCAGCGCGGCGGTCTGGACCGGGGTCGCGGTGAGTGAGCGTCGAGTCGGGCGGGACGATGGAGAAGTCATCATGCGCCCCCTTTCGCACGGTCGATGCAGCATGCGCTTCTTCCGTATAGGTTTTCCGGCGTCGCTCAGCACCAAACCGCCGGGGACGGCGTAGGTCGAGGACCATCAGTGTGTATCCGACGGCTGCGGTGCGGGGCCAGGGGATGCCCAACGGTGTGTGAAGGTTTCCTCGACATCGCGGGCACGGCGCTCGAGATGGAGGCGGGTTGTGCCGTCGTGGGCGTTGATCCGCTCACGTACCAGGACGAGTTGATCGTGGATTGCGCTGCGGTGCTCCTCGGTGGTCGCCTTCCATACCAACAGGTGCAGCATCGACAGCAGTGCCCCGGCGACATCGGGGTCGGTGGCGCCGTAGATCCGCGGCTGCGTACATACCAGATCCAGCAGGTCGGCGAAGGTCGGGCGCGCGATCACCACGCGGGCCCGGTCATCGGAGTCGCACACCGTATACGGCCCCAGGCGGGCGGGCAGCAATTCGACGAGCACTGCGGTGCACGCAACCAGTCCGTGCACCGCGGTGGTCGGATCGTTGATACCCGGGGACAGGGCCCGCACCACCACATCGGTGAGCTGACGCAGTCCGTAGCCGACGTCCTGGGCGGTGGTCCGCTCGCTGCCGGTGCGCACCGCGTCGCGGATCCGGTCGGCGAGCCGGTCAGATGTCTCGCCGGCCAAGGGGTGTGGTGGGTGCACAGGCCAGCAGCGCGCGATCGGTGTTCCCGCCACGAGGGGGCTGCCCACCGGACGATCGATCCGTACCAGCGCGTCGGCGTGCACCGCCGCGGTAAGGACGGCGTGTTCGTCGATTTCGATCACGAATCCGGAACCGGTCGCGTCGACGAGGTGGGCGTGCGGTGGCGGTTCGGGCAGCGGTTGTGCAGGGCCGCTGTCGGCGGTGGCCCGGGGCAGGATGTGCGCGGCGGTCGCGCAGGTGTCGGCACGTACCTGATCGAGGATGGTTTCGATGCGGATCTGCCGGACCAGATGACCGAGGAAGAGCACCAGCGCCACCACGCTGGCGACGGTCAGGGCATACGCCAGGGTCACGGCCAGTTGGGGCACGAATTCGTTGGTGTCGGTGCCGGTCTCGTTGCGGACTGTCCGCAGCACCGTCAGCGCGTAGATGAAGGTGCTCAGGAACAAAGCCAGGGTGCGTTGCACGACCCGGTCGGCGGCGAAGGTACGCAGCAGCCGCGGCGAGTATTGGCTGCTGGCCAGCTGCAAGGTCACCAACGTGAGGGAGAACGTCAACGAAGTGACGGTGATGAGCGAGGCGGCGATCGCGCCGAGCACCTCCCGGGCCGCGTCGGCGCCACCACCGAACAGATAGCCGGCCACCGCCGGGGGCATGTGGTCGTCGACGGCGGTGTCGAGTTCGGGCACGCCGATCCCGGCGAGGACCGCGAGCAGCACCGCCACGGCCGGCAACGGCCACAGGCGCGAGCGCAGGGCCTCG
>LATQ01000164.1 GCA_001017865.1 Rhodococcus sp. IITR03 | reverse complement strand
GGACCCTGCGGCGAGAGGGTGCCCGCCGGCGATCCACGCCTGCAGTCCGCCGTCGAGCAGCCGCACCTCGGAGTGCCGGCCCAGCGCAACAGCCACCAGGCGCGGGCCGCGGCGAGATCACCACTGTCGTCGTATGCGACGACCAGAGCACCGTCGTCGATCCCCACCGGCGTGCGGTGGCCTGGAATCGGTCGATGTCGGGCAGCGGATGACGGCCGAGCCCGGGGCGGGCGGATCGGCGAGATCCTCGTCCAGGTCGACGTAGACCGCGCCGCTGATGTGCCCTTCGTGGAACCGGTCCCGTCCGTGTCTGTCGCCGAGCGCCCAGCGGACGTCGAGTATCACCGGCGACCGGCCCTGCTCGATCATCTCGGCGAGTTCGACGGTGGAGAGGAGAACGGGGGTATCGGACATGACCCGATCCTGACACGAACGGCACATGCCGTTCCGGCTTTGCGGCGACACGCCGCGCGCGCTGGGACGACCCAGCGGCGAACACGCCCTGTACACGTCCGATTCGAGGGTTTTGCGTCTCGGTTCGGGATTGGCGTGGGGGTTGGTCTGATTTGCCGTGCCGAGAGCACTATCGTCGAGACGTGAGCAACCGCCAACCGACGAGCCAGCCGCCCCGCCTGAGCCGGAGCAGTTCCCGGTGTTGTGGCCCATGCAGACGCGCTGGGCCGACAACGACCATTACGGCCACGTCAACAACGTCACGTACTACTCGTACTTCGACTCGGCGGTCAACGGGTGGCTCATCTCCACCACCGGTGTCGACATCCGCGAACTCGA
The DNA here is from genome assembly GCA_001017865.1 of Rhodococcus sp. IITR03. The sequence goes on along the minus strand of LATQ01000164.1, from coordinate 6,517 downwards.
CGCGATCGGGGTCGTGGCCGAGACCTCCTGCCGTTATCTCGCCGAACTGTCCTTCCCCGACCGCCTGCAGGTCGGACTGGCGGTCGAACGCCTGGGCACACAGTCGATCACCTATTCGCTCGCAATCTTCCGGGAGGCCGACGACACCCTGATCCCCGCCGCGACCGGCCGGTTCGTCCACGTCTACGTCGACCCGCAGACGCGCCGCCCCGTCCCGATCCCCGATCAGATCCGCAAGGCCGCCGCACAGCTGGCCACCCCGAACGCGGGCCGCTGACGCTCTACGCCGTCTCGTCTCCGCTGCGCCCGGCCGCCCGGGCCAGCAGCGGAGACGTGCGCTGCGGGACGAGGTCCTGCATGACCAACGACATGTCGGTGCGTTCGACGCCGCGGATCTTCAGGATGCGGCCCGCGAGCCGGTAGAGGTCGTCGGCGTCGCGGGCGACCACCTTCACCGACAGGTCGATCTGCCCGGTCAGCCCGTAGACCTCGGTGACCTCGGGGATCTGCGCGAGTTCGTCGACGACCTCGTCGAGACGGTGCTGATCGACCCGGGTGGCCACGTAGGCGGCGAGCGGATAGCCCAGGCTGACGGGATCCACGCGCCGGTCGAACGAGGCGAGCACACCCTCGGCCTCCCATCGGGCCAGGCGCGCCTGGACGGTGTTGCGGGACAACCCGAGACGCTGCGCCAGCTCGACTCCCGTGGCGCGCGGTGTGCGTGTGAGCTCGAGGAGCAGACGCGCATCGGTGGCATCCAGACTGGTCATTCTTCGCAGTCTGCCAGCTCGGGGCACCCCGAAACCGTGCTTTCTGCACAGTCGGAGGCGGACCGATTGCGCACGCGCGATTCGCCCGGATGATGTGATGTACGGCACACATCATCCGGTCGGGCCTCACGAGGCACGCCGGATCCGCACCGACGAGGTGATCCGATGGTTGTACCGACCGCCTATCCGGTCCAGTTGATCCAACCCGACGGGCGACGCGTCCTCGACACCGAGTACGGCCCACTCGTCGCCGACGTCGGCCCCGACGAACTGCGCGGGCTCTACCGCGACATGGTCGTCGCGCGACGCATCGACGCAGAGGCGACGGCCCTCCAACGGCAGGGTGAACTCGGCCTCTGGGCGCCGCTCCAGGGCCAGGAGGCCGCGCAGGTCGCTCCGCCCGGGCACTCGCGCCCGACGACTACGTCTTCACCAGCTACCGTGAGCACGCCGTCGCGTTGTGCCGCGGTGTCGATCCCGCCGACATGACACGCCTGTGGCGTGGGTGCGGACTGTCCGGATGGGATCCGAAGACGGTCGCCACCACCAACCCCGCGATCGTCGTCGGAGCCCAGGGCCTGCACGCCACCGGTTACGCGATGGGCGCGAAGCTCGACGGAGCCGAGATCGCCACCGTCGTGTACTTCGGAGACGGCGCCACGAGCCAGGGCGACATCTCGGAGGCGATGGTCTTCTCCGTCAGCTGGGGCGTCGGCGTGGTGTTCATCTGCCAGAACAACCACTGGGCGATCAGCGCGCCACCACGTGCAGAGCCCTGTCCCCCTCGCAGGGCGCGCTGCCGGATTCGGGATGCCGGCCGTGCAGGTCGACGGCAACGACGTCCTCGCGGTCCTGGCGGTGACTCGGCGTGCCGTCCGGCATGCCCGCGAGGGTGCCGGCCCGTTCTTCATCGAGGCCCTCACCTACCGTATGGGTCCGCACACGACCTCCGACGACCCCACCCGCTACCGCACACCCGCCGATCTCGAGGAGTGGAAGGCACGCGATCCCATCGATCGGCTGCGCCGACTGCTCGAACGCGAGGGGCACGCCGACGAGGACTTCTTCGACGAGGTCCGGTCGGCCGCCGACGAGGCCGCGATGCGGCTCCGGCGCGGCACGCTCGAGATGCCCGACCCCGAACCCGATGCCCTGTTCGACCACGTCTACGCCACCGAGCATCCGCTCGTCGAACAGGAACGTGCGGACTACGCCGAGTATCTGGCGAGTTTCGGCCCCGCAGAGGAGGAGGCGCGACGATGACCACCACGACGATGACCCTCGGCGGCGCCTCAACGCCGGACTCCGCCGCGCACTCGAACACGACCCCAAGGTCGTCATCATGGGCGAGGACGTCGGCACACTCGGCGGCGTCTTCCGCATCACCGACACCCTGCAGAAGGACTTCGGTGAGGGCCGCGTGATCGACACTCCCCTCGCCGAATCCGGGATCGTGGGAACGGCCTTCGGAATGGCGCTGCGCGGCTATCGGCCCGTGTGCGAGATCCAGTTCGACGGCTTCGTCTACCCGGCCTTCGACCAGATCGTCTCGCAGGTCGCGAAGATCCACTACCGCACCGCCGGTGCCGTGGTGGCCCCGTTGACCGTCCGGATCCCCTACGGCGGCGGCATCGGTGCGGTCGAACACCATTCGGAATCACCGGAGGTGTACTTCACCCACACCGCGGGTCTGCGGGTCGTGAGCCCGAGCACTCCGTCCGACGCGTACTGGATGATCCAGCAGGCCGTCGCACTCGACGATCCGGTGATCTTCCTCGAGCCGAAGCACCGCTACTGGGAACGCGGTGAGGTCGACACGGACACCGCCCCCGACCTCCCGCTCACATCCGCGCGGGTCGTCCGGTCCGGTTCCGACGCGACGGTCGTGACCTTCGGTGCGCTGGTCGGCACGGCGTTGCGCGCAGCCGAGATCGCCGAGACGGAAGGGCATTCGCTCGAGGTCGTCGATCTGAGGTCGCTGTCCCCCATCGACTTCGACACGATCGAGGCCTCGGTGCGACGGACCGGCCGACTCGTCGTCGTGCAGGAGGCGCCGGTCTTCTGCGGCATCGGCGCCGAGATCGCCGCCCGCACGACCGAGCGGTGCTTCTACCAGCTCGAGGCACCGGTCCTGCGGGTCGGCGGATTCGACATCCCCTATCCTCCGGCCAAACTCGAATCCCATCACCGTCCCGACCCGGATCGCATCCTCGATGCGGTCGACCGCGCACTCGCAGCGTGAGGCGCAGCGATGACGAATCCCACACGTGCAGTACAGGAATTCCGTCTCCCGGATCTCGGTGAGGGACTCACCGAAGCGGACTGGGTGCAGTGGGCCGTCGCGGTCGGCGATCGCGTCGAACTCAACCAGGTCATCGGGGAGGTCGAAACCGCCAAGGCCACGGTGAACTGCCGTCGCCCTATGCCGGCACGGTCGAGGAACTGCTGGTCGAACCAGGGCAGACGGTGCCGGTCGGGGCACCTCTGCTGCGGATCGTCACCGAGGACGGACCCGCCGAACCGACCGGTGACAGCGGCGTCCCGTCCCGACCGTCGGTGCTCGTCGGTTACGGCCCCGGCGACGCCCCGCAGAGCAGGCGCACGACCCCGCCGTACCTCGGCGGACACCGGGCGGGACAGCGACGGCGACACCCCACCTGCACGACCCGACGCGAAGCCCGGCGCACGCAAACTCGCAGCCCTCCTCGAGGTGGATCTTGACACGGTGACGGGCACCGGCCGAGGTGGGGTGATCACACGCGACGACGTGCGGCGCACCGCCGCCGGGCACGGCGAAGAACCCACCGCCGGGCACGGCGAGGAAACCACCGCCGGGCACGGCGAGGAACCCACCGCCGGACAATCACGCCCACCCGCCCGTGCGCCCTCCCCCCGAGAGGACCACGCGGATACCCGTAGGAGGGGTGCGCAAGAGGACCGCCGAGGCCGTCTCCCGCAGCGCCTTCACCGCCCCGCACGCGAGTGTCTTCCTCACGTGCGACGCGACTGCCACCGTCGATCTGGTGTCGACCCTGCGCGCGTCGCCGGCTCGAGCGTCCGTCCGACGGCGCTGAGCATCGTCTCCCGCGCGCTGTTGCACGCGATCGCGGCCGAACCGTCGCTCAACGCGCACTGGGACGACGACGCAGGTGAGATCGTGCTCCATCACGACGTGCATCTCGGGATCGCCACCGCGACCTCCGACGGCCTGAAGGTCCCGGTGGTCCGGGAGGCCCAGCGCCTGTCGTTGCCGCACCTGGCCCGGTCGATCGCCGAGGTCGCCGACCGCGCGCGGACGGGTCGCTCCACGCCGTCCGAGCTGACGGGTTCGACGGTCTCGGTGACGAACGTCGGGGTGTTCGGGGTGGACGGGGGAACACCGATCCTCAATCCCGGCGAGTCGGCGATCCTCGCCGTCGGTGCGATCTCCGATCGCCCGTGGGTGGTGGACGGTGCTCTTGCGATCCGCAAAGTGGTCACGTTGTCGCTGTCGTTCGATCATCGGCTCGTCGACGGGGAGCAGGCGGGACGGCACGCGACGATCGGCGCTTTCCTCGGCGATCCCGTGCCCATGCTCGTTGCCGACAACTAGGTGAGCGTGGCCGCCCTGACGCCGACGGCGCACGCGGTGATCCGCGTGGGCGCCGTAAGGGAGCAGCGACAGGTCCGGAAGGCCTACAGGGCCTTCAGTTCCTCGGTGACCTCCGAGACCATCTTCTTCGCGTCACCGAACAGCATCGACGTGTTGTCGGCGGTGAACAGCGGGTTGTCGATACCGGCGTAACCGGAGCTCATCGAGCGCTTGAGCACGATGACCGACTTCGACTGGTCGACGTTGAGGATCGGCATGCCGTAGATCGGGCTCGACGAGTCCAGTCGGGCAGCCGGGTTGGTGACGTCGTTCGCGCCGATGACGATGGTGACATCGGTGCGGCTGAACTCGCCGTTGATGTCGTCCATCTCCTTCATCGCGTCGTATTCGACGTCGGCCTCGGCGAGCAGGACGTTCATGTGGCCGGGCATACGACCGGCGACCGGGTGGATCGCGTACTTGACCTCGACACCGCGGTCCTCGAGCAGCGCTGCCATCTCCTTGACGGCGTGCTGCGCCTGGGCGACGGCAAGACCGTAGCCGGGGACGACGATGACCTGGTTGGCGTACGCCATCTGGATGGCGGCGTCCGAGGCCGAGGTGGCCTTGACCGTGCCACCCGACGCCGAGGCCACACCTGCGGCCGCCTCGCCACCGCCGAAGGCGCCGAAGACGATCGCGGGGATCGACCGGTTCATTGCCTTGGCCATGAGGTTGGTCAGGATGGTGCCCGAGGCGCCGACGATCATGCCCGCGACGATCATGGCCTGGTTGTTCAGCGCGAGACCGGCGGCTGCTGCCGACAGACCCGTCAGGGCGTTGAGCAGCGAGATCACGACGGGCATGTCCGCGCCGCCGATCGGCAGCACGACGAACAGACCCATCAGCCGGCGGCGACGAGCAGTGCCAGGATCCACCACGAGGCGAGCGGCTCACCGTCGGCGCTGATGCCGATGTAGACGGCGATGGCGATCGACGCGAGGACGAGCACGATGTTGGCCAGCTGGAACAGCTTCGCCGACGCGACGAGCTTCTTCTCGAGGTTCTTGTTCAGCAGTTCCTGCAGCTTCGCGAAGGCGACGAGCGAACCCCAGAACGAGATCGAGCCGATGATCGCGGCGAACAGCGAACCGACGATCATGACCACGGTCGGGTCGTCGTCCAGCGTCGTGAAGCTGGTGGACTCGAGATATTCGGCCCACGCGATGAGCGCGACGGTGCCACCACCGACGCCGTTGAACAGTGCGACCAGCTGCGGCATGGCCGTCATCTTGGTCTTCAGTGCCGGCGGGACGCCGAGGATGATGCCGACGGCCAGACCGCCGATGATCAGACCCCAGTTCTCCGTGTGGCGGATGTCGATGAGCACCGCGACGACCGCGATGAACATACCGACGGCGGCGATGTAGTTGCCGCGGACGGCGGTCTTCGGGCCCGTCAGACCCGACAGACCGTAGATGAACATCGCGAAGGCGATGATGTACAGGACCGAGACGAGGTAGCCCATCAGGCGTCAGCCCCTTCTTCTGTGCAGCCGGGGAGTCCTTGCGCTGCTTGAACATCCCGAGCATGCGGTCGGTGACGACGAAGCCACCGACGACGTTCAGGGTGCCGAAGACCAGAGCGACGAACAGGATGATCTTGATGCCCCAGTGGGCATCACCGGGGAGATGACCGAGCACGACGAGTGCGCCGAGCACGACGATGCCGTGGATCGCGTTGGTGCCCGACATCAGCGGCGTGTGCAGCGTGTTCGGCACCTTGGAGATGACGGCGAAACCGACGAATCCGGCCAGGACCAGAATCGCGATGTTCGCGAGTAGTTCGTTGTACATCTAGGAGTTCTCCTTCGAACGCGTCACGCAGGCAGCCGCGAGGATCTCGTCCGAGAAGTCCGGGGCCAGGGCACCGGACTCGTCGAGCAGCAGCTCGATCAGCGCGTACACGTTCTTCGAGTAGAGCTCGGAGGCATGCTCCGGCATCGTCGCGGGCAGGTTGAGCGGCGAGCAGATGGTGACGTCGTGCTTGACGACGGTCTGCCCCGCTCGGTGAGTTCGCAGTTGCCACCGGTCTCGCCGGCGAGGTCGACGATCACCGAAACCGGCTCATCCTTCGACGCGGCGGCGGTCACCAGCGCGGCGCGGCGGCCGGCAGC
>LATQ01000202.1 GCA_001017865.1 Rhodococcus sp. IITR03 | reverse complement strand
GCGGAACGCCACCCGCGCGATCGAACCCGTCGAGTTCGATCGCGTCGACGCGTCCGACCCGCACGCCGGCCATCCGGACGTCGTCACCCACCCGCAGGCCGGAGACGTCGCTGAAGACCGCGCTGTAGCCGGCCGTGTCGCCGTGGACGTTCCGCTGGAGGGTGACGACCACCGGCCACGTCGCCGCGAGGGCCAGCACCAAGAACAGGACGAGGCCGATCAGGGCTTGCGATAGCTCACCTCGGTCCGCTCCCCTCGTCCGGGAGCATCGAGATCATCGCTCCGCGCGCCACCGGTCCGAGCAGTACTTCGGCGGCGGCCGACGGATCGCCTCCGAGGAGGGCACCGAGCAGCTTCTTCTCCTCGTCACTGCCCACCGGGCCGACGTTGCCGCCGGAGGGGATGCTGCTGAGTACCTGCGTTCCGCTCCGGGGGCCGGTGTTCAGCGACGAGACCGGAGGTGCCCCGGTCTCGGGTGCCGTCTCGCAACTCGGGCCGGCGAGGTCGCCGTAGCGGGGCAGTCGGCACGCGTGTACATCCGGTGCGGCGTGAACTGGAAGATGAACTTGCCCATCCCGCGCGGTGCGCCGTAGGGCCAGAAGGTTTCGAACCACTTGTCGGAGATGCGACGCATCCGTGTGGTGATGCGTGGGAACTCGTCGGCTCCGTCCGCCATGACCCCCAGCACCGGCGTGAGGGAGGTCGTCACCCCGATGACCTGGTCGATGTGCTTCTCGAAGCCGTTCGCCACGTGGTCGAGAGTGGTGGCGCTCGCCGTCAGGAACGTCCCGAACTCCGCCTGCTTCTCCGCCAGGGTCCGCATGGGAACCACGGCATGGTTCACGGCGTCGAGCAGATCCGGTGCGGATTCTTGCAGCCCGCGCACGGCATCCGAGAGTGCGACCAGCGTCGAGGGCCCGCCGTCGGGGGTGAGGACCGCTCCGAGTTCACGGACCATCCGGTCGAGTTTCTCTCCGGCGGCGACGATGTCGGCGCCTCGGCGATCGGTCGCCTCGGCCACGGTCGCGAGGATGCCGAGGGTGTGCCGGGTGTCGACGCGGGCGGTCGCCGCGGTGATGTCGCGGAGTTTCGTCAGCGCGGTCTGCAGTTGGACGGTCTCGAGACCGGTGTCCTGCGGAATCGTCGCCCCGGCCACCACAGCGGGCGCCGGACCGTTGTCGACGAGTTGCACGGACGACACCGCGAACACGTTGCTCGGCACGACCCGCGCGGTGACGGTATTCGGGATCGAGTGCGCATGTTCAGGTTTCAGCGTGATCCTCACGACGAGGGAGGACATGTCGTCCGGACGGACGACCTCGCCGACCTCACCGACCAGGACACCCCGGAACTTCACGTCCGAGCGCGCCGGGAGGCCGTCACCGATGTCCGAGAGCACGGCCTCCACATCGACCGTCCGGGTGAATCTGCCGTCGGCCTTCGCCACGACGGCCCCCACCCCGAGGACACCGAGGAGCAGTGCCACCGCGCCCGCGACGAACAGCCTGGTGGGGGTCGCCCGACCGACGTCGCTCTCGAGCAGTATGGACATGCCTACCCTCCGAGCCTTGCGCCCGAACCGATACCCCAGAGGGCGACGGTCATGAGGAGGTTGACCACGATCATCGCAGAGATGCTCGCCCGCATGGCGCGGCCGGCCGCCGTTCCCACACCCTGCGGCCCACCGGCGGCGTAGAAGCCGTAGTAGCACTGGATCGTGGTGGTGATGACGACGAAGACCACGGTCTTGAGCAGTGAATAGGCGATGTCGGTGCCGTTGAGCACGAGGGAGAAGTAGTGGCCGTAGGTGCCGGCCGACACTCCCCCGGTCAGCCCGATCACCGATTGCACGGCAACGTAGTTCACGGTGAGGCAGACCAGATACAGCGGCACCACCGCGACCACCGAGGCGAGCAGCCGGGTCGTGACGAGATACGGGATCGACCGGATCGCCAGCGACTCCATGGCGTCGATCTCCTCCGAGATGCGCATCGCACCGAGTTGGGCGGTGAACCGGCACCCGGCCTGCGCGGCGAACGCGAGCGAGGCCTGATGGGCGCGAGTTCGCGGGTCGTGGCGGTCGAGGACACCATTCCCGTCGCGGGTTCGAGCCCGAGCAGGTGCAGCGCGTTGTATCCCTCGATGGCGACGATCGCACCCGCCGACGCACCCAGGACGATGATCACCCCGGCCGTGCCGCCTCCGACCACGAGAGAGCCGTTGCCCCAGGTGACGTCGGAGAGGATGCGTAGGAACTCCTTCCGGTAGTGCCGCAGGGTCGTCGGGATCGCGGCCACGGCACGCAGGAGGAAGACGACCATGTGGCCGAGACGCTGGACCGAACGGACCTGCGCCGTCGCGACGACGACGAACGACCGGGTGCCGGGGGGGAAGTACCGGGACGCCATCGTCAGAACCCCGTCTTCGGGAAGAGCAGCACGTACAGCTGCGTGAAGGCGACGTTGACGATCATCAGGAGCAGGATCGACGCGACGACGGTCGCATTGACGGAGTCGGCGACGCCCGCCGGTCCGCCGCGCGTCGACAGACCCTTGTGGCAGGCGACGACCGCGACGATCGCACCGAAGACCGCCGCCTTGATCATGGTCAGCACGAAGTCACCGATCGTCGCGAAGGACGCGAACGTCGTGACGAAACTGCCTGGCGTTCCGTTCATCACGAAGGTGTTGAAGATGTATCCGGAGAGGAAGCCGACAAAGCAGACCAGGCCGGTGAGGGCGAGACCGACCACCACTGCGGCCACCAGGCGCGGCACCACGAGGCGTCGGACGACCGACAGGCCCATCACCTCCATGGCGTCGATCTCGTCGCGGATCTTGCGGGAGCGAGATCGGCACAGACAGCGGAACCGGCTGCCGACGCCATGAGCAGGGCTGCCACCATGGGTGCGCCCTGCTTGATGACCGCGAGACCGCTCGCCGCACCGGCCAGGGAGGTCGCGCCGACCTGACCGGCGAGCAGCCCGAACTGGATCGACAGGGTCACCCCGATCGGGATCGCGACGAACATCGTGGGCAGCGCGGAAGCCGAGGCCATGAAGGCCGCCTGGCGGACGAACTCGGCGAACGGGAACCGGAGGGTGGCGATGTCGAGGATCAGGTACTGGAGGCACGGATGCCCAGCACACACTGACCACCGACGGTTTCGAGCGCCGCCATCGGATGCCGGCGGAGGTAGCCGCGGGCCCACGCGCCGATCTCTTTCGTGGCCGTCGTGCTCATCGCGGCCTACCGCACCGATCCGACATCGAGCACACACCACCGTCTCGACGACCCCCACCTCGCAGGTGTCACGGCTGCTCCCCTCCAGGAGTAGATGAGCGTGGACGACGCCGACCATCGAACGGTCGCAAGCATCGCCGAAACAGACTGTGTTCGCAGACTTTTCGAGAATTTTTTCGAGATCCGGCACGACGAGCGCATCGCCGGCCGGAGCGCACGGGCGGGACCGGCCGATGCCGGGTCACGCACGGTGGCGCAGCGCCTCGGCGACCCGCGGGCGATCGGGTGCCGAAGCCGGGCTGTCTGCCCGAGCCAAAAGTAGAATACTATTCTCGTAGTTGCAATACACGATTTCGGACGACTTCGATCTCCGACCCCTACCGCGGCGCATCAGCCAGGTCACGGCGTTGGAAAGCAGATTCCGTTCCGCCGCTGTCGGCACCACCTTCGAGCATCGACAGGCACCACTCGACGAGTTCGTAGGTCTCGGCATGACCCGCCGTCAGACCGAGGGACTCCTCCATCACGAGCACTCGCGAGATGCTCGTCATCAGCACCGACAGCACCACGGGGGGAATCCGCGCCAGGTCGTATCCGGACCGTGCGAGAGCGGCGCGCGCGGCATCCCGCTGCCCGACGCGGAACAGCTCCGAATAGCGCGCGATCTCGGAGCGGAGCGCGTCGCGATGACGCGCCATCGCGATGAACTCCATCGTCACGGCCACCGCGGCGGGATCGGTACTGAACTCCCAGAGGGCCCGAAGAGGTTGGGGGACTTCGCCACTTCGGCCTGGACCGCCAGGCCCTCTTCGGCGCGCCGGCGGAACATCTCGAGGAAGAGATCGTCCATGGTCCGGAAGTAGTAGTGCACGAGTTGCGGCTTGAGTCCGGCACGTTCGGCGACACGTCTCGAAGTAACTGCTGCGTAGCCTTTTTCGATCATCAACTGCTCGGCCGCGTCGAGCAGAACGGTCCTGTTCTTCGCATCCGGTGAGCCGATCCGCCTCGACGACGTCATCCCCTACCTCCGTGGTCGTCGGCGTCCGCTTCGCGCGGCCGGTGCGGCGCACCGATGCGTGCTCATCGTAACCACACCGGCGAGTGTGCTCTTGACCACATTCGGCCCCCGTGCTATCCATGTAACCAGCACTGCTAGGCAGGCGCTCAGCATCGGGCGAGGCTGGCGTTCTCATCGGAAAACACCGCAGTTGCGCACCTCGTGTGCGCACGACGTCAGGAGCCCGAGTGAACGACTTCGATTCCAAGGATTTCTTCACGGATCCGTCCTTCATCCCCGACCCGCATCCCTACTTCGATCACCTCCGTTCGGAATGCCCGGTGCGGTTCACCGGTCCACGCAACGTGGTCGCGGTGACCGGATTCGAGGAATGCCTTGCCGTACTTCGCGATACGGCGACGTACTCGAACATCAACGCCGCGACGGGACCGTTCCCCGGCATGCCGTTCGAACCCGAGGCGACGACATCGGCGAACAGATCGAACGTCATCGTCCCGAGATCCCGCTGAACGAGCACCTCGTGACGATGGATCCGCCCCAGCACACCCGTGTCCGGCGACTGCTCGGCGGATTGTTCACCCCGCGACGTCTCGCCGAGAACGAGGACTTCATGTGGCGGCTCGCGGATCGCCTGATCGACACCTTCCACGAGTCCGGCAAGGTCGAGCTGCTCCACCAGTACGCGCAGCCCTTCGCGTTGCTCACCATCGCCGATCTCCTCGGCGTACCGGAGGAAGACCACGCCGCCTTCGTCGCGCACCTGTCGACGCAGACACCCGGGGCGATGGCCGAGGACGGCGCCTCGGGACCAATCCGCTGGAGTTCCTGGATTCGAAGTTCTCGGCCTACATCGAGGACCGGCGGAAGAACCCGGGGAAGGACGTCCTGTCGATCCTCGCCGGATCCACCTACGCGGACGGCGATACTCCCGAGGTCGTCGATCTCGTCCGGCTCGCCACCTTCCTGTTCGGTGCCGGGCAGGACACCACCGCACGCCTGATCACGGCAGCCTTCCGGCTCATCGCCGAGAACCCCGACCTGCAGAAGCAACTCCGCGAGGATCGCAGTCTCGTACCGCAGTTCGTGGAGGAAGCGCTCCGGTTGGAAGGTCCGGTCAAGAGCGACTTCCGACTGACCAGGAAGAAGACGAACCTCGGGGGCGTCGAGATACCGGCGGGCACCACCGTCATGGTGTCCCTGCCGGCGGGCAACCGCGATCCCCGCAGATTCACCGATCCCCACGAGTTCCGGATCGATCGGGAGAACTCCCGCGAACACATCGCCTTCGGGCGCGGTGTCCACTCGTGCCCCGGCGGTCCGCTGGCCCGCGTGGAAGCACGTGTCACCGTCGAGCGGCTGCTGGACCGACTCGGCGACATTCGGATCTCCGAAGAGAAGCACGGACCCGCCGACGACCGGCACTTCGCCTACGAACCGACCTACATCCTCCGCGGACTGACCGAGATCCATCTCGAGTTCACTCCCGTCTCCGTCACGGAAGGAAGCGCCCATGTCCACTGAGAACAGCACGGCAGCAGATCGGGTGGCCATCGTCTCGGGCGCCGCATCCGGCATCGGACGAGCGATCGCCGGAGAACTTGCCGGACGCAACCACCCCGTCGCTCTGCTCGACCGCAGCGGCGACGCCGTCCGGGCCGCAGCGGACGAACTGGCGAACGACGGAGCTCGGGTGATCGGGCTCGAGGTGGACGTCTCGGATCGGGCGAGCGTCGACGCGGCCGTCGAGAAGGCACGCGCCGAACTCGGCCCGATCTCGATCATCGTCACGAGTGCCGGCATCCAGGAAAGCGCACCGTTCGGTGAAATCACCGCGGAGTCGTGGCAGCGGACCCTCGACGTCAATCTCACCGGCACCTTCAACACGATCCAGTCGGCACTGCCCGACCTCCTCGAAGCAGGATGGGCCGCATCGTGACGATCTCATCGTCGAGCGCGCAGTCCGGCGCACCGGATCGCGCACACTACGTCGCATCCAAGGGCGGTGTCATCGCGCTGACGAAGGCGCTGGCATTCGAGCTGTCCCCGAAGCATCACCGCCAACACGATTCCACCGTCGATCATCGACACACCGATGGCGCGGGCCGAGGAACAGCCCGGTCAGTTGATCGACCTGGACGTGCTGGCGAACATGACTCCGGTGCGCCGCACCGGCACGCCGCACGACGTGGCCGCGGCGGCTGCCTTCCTGTGCACGGACGACGCCGGCTTCATCACAGGGCAGGCCATCGGCGTCAACGGCGGGTGGTACCTGTAGGCGTGATCTTCCGGACGGCGACCGGTGAGATGGGCACCGGTCGCGGGGGATGGAGATCCGGAGGGGGACCCGAACACCGGGTCCCCCTCCGGACGTTGCCTAGTTCGCGCGACGCAGAGACGCATCCAGTGCGTTCATCAACTCTCCGACCCGAGTTCTCGAGGTGGGGGCGAGCGGATAACGGGAGAGGACGTCGACCACCACGGGAGTCGCGCGTCGCCGGGCGTCGTCGAGCGCGTCCTCCGTTGCTCCCGGGTCGCCGTCAGCCGGAGTTCGGCGATGCGAGCGGCACTCGCGGCGGCACGCAGGATATGCCCGACCTGGGTCGCCTTCACGATCGGGTGCAGATAGGCAGCCGCTGCAGCATCGCCGGCGCACCGTGCGGCAAGGGAAGCCTCCTCGGTCGGTGCGTCCTTCGCAGCTCGGTGGGCATCCAGGGCGGTGACCCGCTGGAGTCTCGTTCGTCGCGCACCGTCGACGAATTCCCGGGCCGCGTCGAGTGCTGCACGTGGACGACGGTCGTCGGGCACGGACTCCTCGAAGACGGGGAGCACGGCCTGTGCACTCTCCGCCACGTATCGGGCGACCGCCCGTAGTTCGTCCATGGTGAGTTCGAAATCACCGAATACGCTTGTCGCCGGCTCGATCCGTCCCACATCTCCGAGCATAGGTCGACCGGATGTCCGCATACGAGAAAAGGGGACCCGCGAAAGCGGGTCCCCTTCTCAAAGCCGAAGACCCCCAACGATGTTGGGGGTCTTCGGTAACGGGTGTTCGGCGGTGTCCTACTCTCCCACACCCTGTCGAGTGCAGTACCATC
>LATQ01000168.1 GCA_001017865.1 Rhodococcus sp. IITR03 | reverse complement strand
GCCCGGCACGCCTTCGACGACGGCCGTGGCGCGCACGTCGCCGGCCGAACGCGCACAGGTGCTCGCCAAGGCCATCTCGCTCATCGAGCAGCGCAACGACGAGATCGCCGGCGTCATCGCCTCCGAACTCGGCCAGCCGGGCCCCTCCGTCCAGATGGTGCAGATGACCCCGGCCCTGGGGACGCTGAACTACTACGCCGGACTGGCGGATTCGTTCAACTGGGTCGAGGAGCGGACCGGATCCTTCGGCCGCACCCGCGTCACCCGCGAACCGGTCGGCGTCGTCGCCGCCGTCATCGCGTGGAACGTGCCGCTGTTCCTGTGCGCCAACAAGATCGCGCCCGCCCTGCTCGCCGGATGCTCGGTGGTGCTCAAGCCCGCACCCGAGGCTCCGCTGGCCGTGAACCTCATCGCCGAGATCTTCACCGAGGCAGGCCTTCCCGAAGGTGTGCTGTCGGTGGTTCCGGGCGGCGCCGAGACCGGCGAGAACCTCGTGTCCCATCCCGACATCGACAAGATCACCTTCACCGGCTCGACCGCGGTGGGCAAGCACATCGGTGAGATCGCGGCGCGCAACCTCAAGCGCTGCTCGCTCGAACTCGGTGGCAAGTCGGCGGCCATCGTCCTCGAGGACGCCGACCTCGACTCCACCATCGCCATGCTCGTGATGTCGGGTCTGATCAACACCGGTCAGGCGTGCGTCGGCCAGACGCGCATCCTGGCTCCGCGCTCCCGCTACGACGAGGTCGTCGAGAAGGTCGCCGGCGCAACCGCATTCTTCCCCGTCGGCCCTCCCGGCGACGAGGCCGCGCAGATCGGTCCGCTGATCTCCGCCAAGCAGCGCGACCGCGTCGAGGCTACATCGCCAAGGGCAAGGAGGAGGGTGCCGCGTCGTGATCGGCGGCGGCCGTCCGGCGCACCTCGACAAGGCTACTTCGTCGAGCCGACGATCTTCGCCGACGTCGACAACTCCATGACCATCGCCCGCGAGGAGATCTTCGGTCCCGTGCTGTGCGTGCTGCCCTACGACAGCGTCGACGAGGCCGTGAAGATCGCCAACGACTCCGACTACGGACTCGCCGGTTCGGTGTACACCACCGACATCGAGAAGGGTCTCGAGATCGCGTCGCGCGTGCGCACCGGCACGTACGGAATCAACTGGTACGCATTCGATCCCGGTTCGCCGTTCGGCGGGTTCAAGAACTCGGGCATCGGACGTGAGAACGGACCCGAAGGGCTCGAGGCGTTCTGCGAACTGAAGTCCGTGCTCTACCCGCCCGGCTACGAGCTGATCCCGCAAAAAAGGGAGGATATGTGCGTTCTCGTCGGAGAACTCGCACATATCCTCCCCTTTTCGTGTTTCGGGAGGACGCGACCTCAGATGTACATCGCGGGATCGATGTACGTCGTCGGATCCACGAGCGGCTCGTGCTTCTTGCGGGACCGGACGGTCGCGGGGATACCAGTGGCGATCGAATCCGCCGGCACGTCGTGGGTGACCACGGCATTGGCGCCGATCGCGCTGTCGTCCCCGATCACCACCGGGCCGAGGACCTTCGCCCCCGCCCCGACGGTGACCCGGTTGCCCAGCGTCGGATGACGCTTCTCCTTCGCCAGCGACCGACCGCCGAGCGTCACGCCGTGTAGAGCATCACGTCATCACCGATCTCGGCCGTCTCACCGATGACCACGCCCATGCCGTGGTCGATGAAGAAGCGCCGGCCGATGGTCGCGCCGGGGTGGATCTCGATGCCGGTGAGGAACCGGGTGAACTGCGCGAGGATCCGCGCAGGTCCCTTCAGGCGGGCACCTGCCACATCCGGTGCGCGATGCGGTGCGACCAGATCGCGTGCAGCCCCGAATAGACGATGGCGTTCTCCGCGTCGCTGCGCGCGGCCGGATCGTGGCCGCGCGCCGACTGCAGATCCTCCGGAGAGTGTGCAGGATACCCACGACGGCGATCAGTCCCGGATGTGCTCGAACAGCGGGGTGGAGATGTAGCGCTCGCCGAAGTCGGGAACGACGACGACGATCAGCTTGCCGGCGTTCTCCGGACGCTTCGCGATCTCGAGTGCGGCCCACACGTTGGCGCCGGCCGAGATGCCGCCGAGGATACCCTCGTCGGTTCCCAGGCGACGGGCGACCTCGATGGCGTCGTCGAACTTCACGTCGACGATCTCGTCGTAGATCTCGCGGTCGAGGACCTCGGGCACGAAGTTCGCGCCGATGCCTGGATCTTGTGCGGGCCGGGCTCACCGCCGGTGAGGATCGGCGAGTCGGCAGGCTCGACACCGACGATCTTCACGTCGGGCTTGCGGGCCTTGAGGGTGCGGCCGACACCGGTGAGCGTGCCACCCGTGCCGATGCCCGCGACGAAGATGTCCACGGCACCGTCGGTGTCGTTCCAGACCTCTTCACCGGTGGTGCGCTCGTGGATCTCCGGGTTGGCCGGGTTTCCGAACTGGCGGGCCAGGATGGCGTTCTCGGTGTTCGCGACGATCTCCTCGGCCTTCGCGACGGCACCCTTCATGCCCTCGGAGCCGGGGGTGAGGACGATCTCGGCACCGTAGGCGCGGAGCATCACGCGACGCTCGGTCGACATCGTCTCGGGCATCGTGAGGATGACCTTATAGCCGCGCGCAGCGCCGACCATGGCGAGCGCGATACCGGTGTTGCCGGAGGTGCCCTCGACGATGGTGCCGCCGGGCTTCAGCTCACCGGACTTCTCGGCGGCGTCGATGATCGCGACACCGATGCGGTCCTTGACGCTGTTGGCCGGGTTGTAGAACTCGAGCTTCGCGGCGACGGTGGCGCCGGCCCCCTCGGTCAGACGGTTGAGCTTGACGATCGGGGTCCGCCCGACCAGCTCGGTGACGTTGTCGTAGATCCTGCTCATGCTCGATCCTCCTCATGGCCACACACGGCGGCTCGGGTCGCGGTCTCGGTCTATTGCACCATTTCGCCATCATCGGACGACTCGGCGGGCCCATCGATGTACGAACGTATCCGTACGCCGTCGTTATTCCCCGGCGAGTCGGCGTGTCTTCGCTCGGCTCGGCCTCGACGGGTTCGTGCCCGGCGAGATTTCGGACCGGCTCGACCGGGTTTGCCCGGCCACCGAGCACGGGTAGCCGACCATATGAGTCATCACGATCTTCCCGTCCCCGATTACGACGAACTGGCGCCGGGCACGCTCGCGCCGAGGATCCGCGCACTCGACGAAGCACAGTTGACGGTCCTCATCGAGCACGAGCGGAAGAACCAGAACCGGCCGAACTATCTCGAAGTGCTCACCGCCCGGCGCGACGAACTCGCCTCCGGCGCGGAACCCACCGGTGGCGATCCGACGAACGCCCCACCGGTCGACCACACGTCGAGCGGTTCACCGGTCGATCCGTCGCACTCCCCGGACGATCACACCCCGCTACGGCACGGTGTCGCCGAACAGACGCCGAAACGCGGAAAACCCTGACTCCACCGAACACCGAGTACCGGACACCGGCCCGAGCATCCGAACAAGGAGACCACCGTGGTCGACTTCGACAGAGTCGTGCAGAACGCAAGCCGAGTCGTGGAGAACGCGAACAGGGCGATCGACGACGCCGGTCGCTCGGTGGGCGGATTCGTCCGGCGCGCCGTCGACCGGCCCGTCGACGCTCGGAAACCGCAGACGGTGACCGTCGCGGCTCCACGGGCGCAGGTCATGCAGTTCTGGCGGGATCCCGAGAATCTGAGCAGAGTCTTCGGCGACCGCGTCCGGGTGGAGACGGTCGAAGCGAACCGGCTGCGCTGGACCTGGGAGGGCCCCGGCGGGACGACCTGGGACACCCGCGTCGACGTCACCTCGGAAGGACTCGCCTTCGTCGGCGAGGACGACGCGGACACCCCCGGGCCCGCGCGTGGTCCTCGCGGTGTCCGACGCACCCCGGGGCGGCACCGCGATGACCCTGCGTGCCGAGGTTCCCGTCCCCGATCTCGTCACCGGCGCCCTGACCTTCACCGCGCTCTACCGTGCGCGAGCCCTCATGCAGACCGGTGAGATCCCCACCCTGCAGGGCAGTCCGAGTGCCCGTGAATCGGAAGGAGACGCGTGATGCGAGCCTGTGCTGGATGGGCGTGAACGAGTTGTCGGTGGAGACGGTCGACGATCCCGGCCTGGTCAATCCGCACGACGTGATCGTGCGGGTCCGCCTCACCACGACCTGCGGTTCCGATCTGCACTTCCTCGGCGGGTATCTGCCGGGGATGCGGGAGGGCGACGTGATCGGCCACGAGTTCATGGGCGAGATCGTCGACACCGGCCCGGAGGTGACCACCGTGCGGGTCGGCGACCGGGTGGTCGTGCCGTCGTTCATCGGATGCGGGAAGTGCCCGTACTGCGCCGACGGCCTGCACGCGGTGTGCGACACCACCAACCCGAACGCCGCGATGCAGCAACCGGTGCTGGGCTATCCCACCGGCGGAATCTACGGCTACACCCACCCGTTCGGCGGGTACCAGGTTCGCACGCCGAGTACATCCGCGTGCCCTTCGGCGACGTCAACTGCTTCCAGATCCCCGAGGTGTCGGCGACGAACAGGCCCTGTTCCTGTCGGACGCGGTACCGACGGGTTACATGGGCGCCGACTTCTGCGACATCACCCCGGGCGACACCGTGGCGGTCTGGGGCGCGGCGCCGTCGGTCTCATGGCCGCGGCGAGTGCGAGGATCATGGGCGCCGACAGGGTGATCGTGATCGACCGTTTCCGCGACCGCCTCGACCGCGCCGCGAAGAAGGTGGGCGCCGAAACCGTGGACTACACCGAGGTCGACAGCGTCTACGAGACGCTCCGCGAAAGCACCGGCGGACGCGGACCGGACGCTGTATCGACGCGGTGGGCATGGAGGGTCACGGCACCGGCGTCATGCAGGCCTACGACAAGGTCAAGCAGGCGCTGCGGATGGAGAGCGACCGCGCGACCTCCCTGCGCGAGGCGATCCTGTCCTGCGGCAAGGCGGAGTCGTGTCGGTGCTCGGCATCTACGGGGTCACCGACAAGTTCCCGATGGCGGTGCTGACGAACAAGAGCCTGACCCTGCGGACGGCGCAGCAACACGGCCAGCGGTACATGCCCACCCTGTTCGAACACGTCCTCGAGAGCCGCCTGGATCCGAGTTGGCTCATGACGCACGACCTTCCGCTCACCGACGCGGTGCGCGGATACGAGATGTTCAAGAACAAGGAGGACGACTGCCTGCGCGCGGTCTTCCGCCCCTAGATCTTCACCGGTCGGATTTCTTCAATACGAGCGCACGGTCGGCGTCCGACACTGGCGCCATGACGAATTCGGTGAACCCCATTCCCGAGGGATACACCTCCCTCACCCCCTTCCTCGTCGTGGACGGCGCCTCCCGCGCGATCGACTTCTACTGCGACGCGTTCGGAGCGACCGTCGTCGACCGGATGGACGGCCCCGACGGGGCGGTGATGCACGCAGAGCTCGATTTCGGCAACGGCCGACTGCAATTGAGCGATCCCCATCCCGGCATCGGCCTGCACGCGCCGAGCGGAACGAACGACGTCGACCATTCGTACGTGCTGTACTGCGCGGACGCCGACGCGGTGTTCGCGCGGGCCGTCGCCCTCGGTGCCCGCGTGTTCGAGGAACCGTCGACCTTCGTCACCGGCGACCGGTTCGCGTCGATCCTCGATCCGTTCGGTCATCGGTGGGCCGTGATGACGCGGGTCGAGAACGTGCCCGCTGAGGAAGCGAAGCGACGACTCGACGAGTGGGCGGCAACGCAGAACGCGTGACGGTCAGGGCGTCACGGGCGCGGCGGCCCCGACGAAGGCCACCATCTCGTAACCGCCGGGGTTGGTCTGGATCGGGATCTCCTTCCAGTTGTTGGCCACCCACACGTTCCCGGCCTGGTCGATCGTGATGCCGGTGTTGCGGACGAGACCGTCGAATCCGTAGCCGGTGACGTCCGGGGAGATCGGTGCGCCCGTGGTGGTTCCGGGGCGCAGTCCACTGCCCTGCTGCCGCAGAACTGGGAGACGGCCCGGCCGGCGAAGTTCGCGACCCAGATGTTGTCGTTGCCGTCGACGACCACACCCCACGGCACCCGGAGGCCGCCGCCGGTGATGGGGAACGGCGTGAGATTCCCGTCGATCATCGTGAGGCTGCCCTCGAGAGTGGGGGTCAGCGCGGGATCCGGGCAGGGGATGCCGATGACCCGCGAGTTCGCGACCACGCGGTTCCCGCGGAATCGACGGCCACCCGAGGGTTTCTCGAGGCCGGCCCCACCGATGGCCGGGACGATCGGGGTGCCGGAGGCATCGAGCACGGCGACGGTGTCGCTGCCGTTGCCGGTGACGAACACCCGGCCGTCGGCGCCCTCGGCGAGGGCGAAGGGTTTCGTCACGCCGAGGTCGGTGAGGTTGCGTGCGGCGGCCGGGTTTCCGCCCGGATAGATCGTGACGCTGTCGTTGCCGCAGTTGGCCGTCCAGATGTCGCCGTTGCTGTGGGAGATCAGGCCCTGCGGCCAGTCGATCTCTCCCTGCGTGAACCCGGTGTCGGGTGAGATCGGCTGCCCGTCCGCCGTGAACACCGACAGGCTGTTGTGCGGTGGTTGCCGGTCGTCCGGGCAGCCGGGGGCGGGAGCCGCGAATCCGAAGTTGGCCACCCACACGTTGCCGTCGCGGTCGATGTCGATACCGAACCCTGCCCCGCTCAGTCCGCCACCGGTGTACGGCGATCCGGGGTAGAACTCGCCCGTGGGGGTGAGCCTGATGAGGTTGTCCGCGCCGCACACCGGAGTGTCGGTGCCGGGCGCGTATTCGTAATTGTTGGTCACCCAGATGTTGCCGTCGCGATCGACGGTCATGTTGCCGGGGCCGTCCATCGACACACCGTCGCCGACGAAGCGCAGCGCCAACGTCCATGCACTCGGGGGGAGGGCACGGTCGGGAACGATCGGGGACGGACCTGCCTTCGACACCGCGAACAACTCGACGACGTTCTGCCAGGGATGACGGGCGGTGTTCACCATGGCCTGCCAGGTGTCGGAAGCCGGTGCCCCACCGGGCGTCCCGGCGAGCCGCACCAGTTGGTCGCACACCTGCTGCAGGGCAATGCAGTTGGCGACCATGTCGGCGAGGGAACCGAAGGTGCCCAGCGCTTCGGTATCGGGGCCGTTCGGGGAAGTTCCGAGTACCGGAGCGATGTCGCCCGTGACGGGATCGACGAGATTGTGCGCCATACGTGCCGCGTTCTGCAGACCGGGCGACGGTCCGGCGACCCTACCGCCCTCGGTGAACTGCGCCAGCGCGTAAGCCGCTGCCACCGTGGTCTTCTCGTCGAGAACGACGTCCGCCGGCGAATTCCCCCACGCCCAGCACGCCGCTCAGCACCGCCGGAGAG
>LATQ01000445.1 GCA_001017865.1 Rhodococcus sp. IITR03 | reverse complement strand
CGCCTCCACCTTCCCTCACGCAGGCTCAGCGTCTCCTCTCGTCGTCCACCGAGGTGGTGAACACCACCGCACCCACATACGGCTGCCACACGAAGCCGTGGGCCTTCGCAATCGGTCGCCACACGATTGACCACCGGCTCCCCCACCAACAGACCCGCCTCATCGATCCACATATCCAGACCCGAACCGATCCACACCACATCGAACACCCGGCAATCCAACGCCGCGCGCAGGGCCGCACCGACCCCACGCTCCTTGGTGCCCGTCAGCTCGATCACCACCGCAGTGCCATCCACATCGACCCAGGCCGTGATACGAAAAACTGCATGAAACGACTCGTTGTCGCAGCAATCACCCCGATGGTGCCGCTGCTAGCCATTCCCGCCGTAGCCAGCGCCGACTCCACTGTGCTCCCTCCCATCGTGACGCTCACCAGCGACAATTCATCGATCACTGCGACGATCACGAACCCCAACGAGCCGCGCGTCCTCAGCGGAGCCACGCTTACATGCACCCTCGCGATCATCGGGTCCCCCGAAGGCTTCAGCACCTCGGTACTTCCCTTCGAGAATCCAGCTCCCCACGGCACCCCGGCCGATCCCACCGACACCACCCGCTACCCACAGGCAGGACAGACCGTCACCATCACACGCGCCGACCTGCCACAAGGCAGTACAGACTCATCGGACAGTGCGGACAAATGCTCTACGGCGGCGGCTGGCTATGGTCCGCCGACTCCGCATCCGAACGAGTCGAGTACGAGATCCGAGTCGGCCCACCACCGGCGCCCGAACCCACCCCGGGACTCCTCGGCTCCCTCAACCTCCACCGATAGGTCCACCGGAGTAGGCCGCGACAAAGGCCGCACCCAGACGCAGGTCCGCGCCACGGCCGATCGGACAACCACAGACGGGGCCGTCACCGGCCGGTAGCCAATGACGGCCCCGTCGTAACGCCGGTCGATCAGATACAGACCTCACCGGTGGGGGCGGCGTTCACCGAGCCCCGGTCTCGATCGGCTCGGCACCTGCAGAACACGACCGAACCTTTGCCCATGCCAGGAAGTCGAATCCCTTCGTCAGTGCCGATGCCGGCAGTGCGGGCACCGCACCGTGACCCGGTTCCACTCCCGTTTCGCCCAGAAGGTGCGCCCACACCCATCGCACCGTTTCGGCTCGGTATAACCCCCACCTCGGGACGCCGACGCAGTCCGCTCCATGTCCGACTCTCCTGCCGGATCGAGTGTTCCGTGCAGAATCCGCCCAGGTAGGGGCATGGCGGAGCGTGCTGTTCCGTCCGGAACCCATCCCACCCGTCACGGCCACGCTGAAGCAGTCGAAATAGGCTGATGAAGCGCATCACCGCGACCCCTCGGGTCGTAACCGTTCAACAAGCAAGGACACCCGACGGATGACAGTGACCCAGCAGGAGGTCGAGAACCGGCTCTGGGACGCCGCCGATGAACTGCGCGTGGCGATGCCCGAGGCGCAGTACTCCTCAGTGATCTTCCCGTTGATGTTCTGGAAGCATCTGTCCGATACCTGGGAGCATCAGCACGAGGTGTTCCTCGCCGAGAACGACGGACTGCTCGAGGAGCTGTCCGCCGAGGAAGCCCACGAGATCGAATACCGGGACTACCAGTCGTTCAAGATCCCGCTGATCCATCCCGGCACCGTCCAGGAACGCCGCGCCTCCCGGGCTTCGATCCTGGCCACCATCACCCAGCCAGGACTCGGCCAGCGGGTGCGTGCCTCTCTCCAGGCCATCGAGACAGCTCTGGGAGCGTGCGGTCACCCTGACCCAGCCGTGCCGAGACGCCTGGACGCGATCGGCCGTCCGACCGACAAACTGCTGGTCGCCCACCGGCACAAGAACCTCACGTCAGACGGCCCGTTCCGCACCGAGTGGACGACCGCTTGCCTCGGCACGTCCAGTGCAAGCCGGACCTCAGGCGGCCCGGGGTGGACGTTTCGGCGTCTCCGGGGACAGTCCGCAGTTCACCGCCGTGTTGGACGCGATCCGGGTACCGCGGTTCGGTGCCGGCCGGGCACGCACGCGACCGGATCGGGTGCTGGCAGACAAGGGCCTACAGCTTCCGAGCGAACCGGGACTACCTGCGCAAGCGTGGGATCAGAGCCACCATTGCGATCCCCTCCGATCAGCTCGCCCACCGCCGCAACCGCGGCTCCGAGGGTGGGCGACCACCGGCCTTCGACCGCACCGTCTACCGACAGCGGCATGCCGTCGAATGCGGCATCAACCAACTCAAGCAGTTCCGGGCGGTGGCCACCCGCTTCGACGAGCTCGCAGTGCCGTATCTGGCCACCGTCCAGATCGCCGCAATCAGTCAGTGGCTATGAGGCAGCGACCTTTTGAAACATTCCCTAGTGGGTGAAGGGTTCTGCCGCTGGTTGCGGCGGATCGGATCATCACCGGTCTGATGGAACTCCCAAAAGACACGCATCATGGCATTCTGCCGGGAGCTGCCTAGGCAAACGACATGTCCCCTGAACAGCTTCCGTGCTTTAAGAATCAGGGCCGACGTCTATCTGATCTCCGACGTCCCGGGCGCAGCGCCAGGTCCGATCGCTAGCAGATGCGATAGAACGGCGATGTGACGCCATTGAGTGAAGCCATGATGTATATGCATGTTGCCCCGGCGCATACGCCATCCGGCCCCAATGGGTGCCGGGTACACCCGCGTATCCTGAGCCGTCCACCACCTCATTAGGGCGGGCATCGGACTTGACGAAGAAATAGTAATAGCCCGAATAGTTCTCCACGCGAAGCCAGTTCGTCGCGCAACGAGGGCTGTATCGCAGCTGGAGGGTAGCTCCGCCGACATTCCTCCAAGCAATCGTATAGGCGTCAGACGCGCAGCCACGAGCGACGGGATCCTGGTTGTGGTCAGCCGGGCCGGCTATGGCTGTGCCCGCAGTGCCGGTAGCAACGCCAAAGGCGCACACAATCGTAGCAATCACTCCAAATAATCTCTGTCGCATCTCAACTCCAGTCGGTAGGTCCGTCAATTTTGACCATTTTCGCGACTGGTCGCTATCCGCCAATCGAACCACGTGTCAACGGCAGCGCTATGAGATGGTCCTGAACGACTCCGACGAGAGCTTACGCAGAGATGTCACAACCGCCAGCACAGAACATCTCACCGACAAGCGGCGACGGTGGCGCCTCGCCTCCGGGTTCTCGGTGGTCGGTGACGTGTAAAGGTTCAGGACACCTTTGACGCATCGTTGCCGGGAGATCGTTGACCGTTCAGGGGGAGATGGACGCTGACGAAGTGGGATCGTCGCGGGAACGTGAATCCGATGCCAGATCATGGCACGGGTGACATTGGAGGTCCGGCTACGTGCGGTACTCGAGGTCACCGATGGCGCTCGGGTGATCGATGTCGCCGATCGATACGGAGTGAGCCGGCAAACCGTCACCGCATGGCGCAAACGCTATGAAGCCTCCGGAGTAGACGGCCTGTCCGACCGGTCACGACGCCTCATTCGAGCCCGACACGGATCGACCCGGCCGTCGAGGCGCTGATCTGCGAGATGCGGCGGCAGCACCGGCGATGGGGAGCGCGCCGCCTCACCTATGAACTCAGCCGACAGCTCGGCTCGACCGCACCATCACGATCGACGATTCACCGCGTTCTCGTCCGCAATGGACTCGTGAACCCCCAACAGCAGCAGCACAAACGGAAGTACCGACGCTGGGCGCGCGAAGCACCGATGCACCTGTGGCAACTCGACCTGGTCGGCGGCATCTTCCTGTCCGATGGACGCGAATGCAAGATGCTCACCGGCATCGACGATCATTCCCGCTTCGTCGTCGTCGCTGCTGTTCTCCCCACACCCAGCGGACACGCGGTCAGCGACGCATTCATCACGGCGATGGACCGATGGGGTGTGCCATTCGAAGTACTGACCGACAACGGAAAACAGTTCACCGGCAAACACACCCGGCCACTGCCGGTGGAGGTACTGTTCGAGCGGACCTGCCGCGAGTACGGAATCACGCCACGGTTGACCAAACGCCGATCCCCGACCACCACCGGGAAGATCGAACGCTTCCACCGCACCCTACGACGAGAACTGCTCGACGAAACCGGCACCTTCGACACGATCGAGACCGCACAGCAGGCAATCGACGAATGGGTCCACGCCTACAACCACTTCCGCCCGCACCAAGCCCTGGACATGTCCGCACCAGCCGACCTGTTCCGGACCCGGACCACCACCGACCCCGACCGTCGAGAGACCGAGACCCCGGCGCTCACCGAGCGTCGACCGGCCTCACCGCTGACACGGCACACCGACGCCGTCGAGTTCGATGCCGTCGTCCCCGTGGCCGGAGTCGTCACGATCGCCGGAGCCCAGCAACTATGGGTGGGGAAGAACCATGCAGGCCGAACGGTTGTGGTGTGGGCCGATCTGGCCAGCGTGCACGTCCTCCTCGACGACATCGTCATCAAGACGGTGCGCTCACGACTGACCACCACCGACCTCGAACGCCTGACCAGACGCGGAACCCGCCCCGGCCGTCCCACTCCCGCAGCGGCTGCGGTGGACACCTCGACCGCAGCGACACGTCCCCGCGGAATCGAAATCGATCGCACGGCCAACCGGGACGGCATCGTTGTCGTGCGCGGCCACGACCTGCATCTGGGGGTGACCACCTCCGGGCTGCGGGTCACGTTGCGTATCGAGGCGGATCTGATCCATGTCACCGACGGCCGGCACCTGCTCAAGACCCTGCCCAATCCCCTCGACATCGGTGAAATCCGACGCCTGACCGGGGTGCGCCGGACCACCACTGCGCTTCCGCCGCCACCGCCTGCCGGACCGCAAAGCGTGCAACGGCGCGTGCCCGAGAACGGACAGATCATGGTGGCAGGTCAGCGTATCCGAGTCAGTCGTACCCACGCGGGCACGATCGTGACCGTCCTCGTCGACGATCACTACCTACGTGTTCTCGACGGGACTCGGGAACTGTCGCTGCACGCTCGTACCACGACCAAGGCGCTCCGGAACTTCAACGCCCATCGACCCCGGGACCGGTAACCATGTCCCGATGACACAACGGCAGCTATGTCCTGAACCTTACACGTCACTCCTCGACTTCCCGGGCATGGCGCTGGTAGCTACTTGCGGGATCAGGCACCGCACGGTCCTTTCTGTCACGCCGCACGACGCGTCACGGCGATCCTTCATCATGGGCGGACGTGTGCGGGCCGGTCATCCGGATGCGTCAGATTCAGGTAGTCGACTACGCATCCGTCCTGAGCGCAGCAGGGTCACTCTTGGGTACGGGCCGGGACGAATCCGGTCCCATCAGGTCAAGGAGCAGAAGACAAATAATCCATTAGACAAATAATCCATTTCCCGAAGAGACGATGCTCGAGCCAGCGCAGAAACACGCTCAAAGCGTTGGCAGAGAACTGTTCTGCTACAACGCCATCACCGGACACTGAGCTACCAGCCACCGGCATTGCTATCGCAACCGCGTGCGTGTTCGGCTCTGCTGTCGACGTTCCACCACGGAGGTCGCGGCGCAGGCCCCCGACAACATGGACGAAATCTGTGCTCGGCGATGCTGCGCATAGTCGGGGTGAGCCCCGCCGAGGCGAAGGACATCGCAACGCGCCCTACCGGAATTCCCTGACAGACGCGAATAGCGGCCAGGACAGCGATCTGAGCAAGAAGGCCGAGGTAAGGGGTGAAATGGCGGTCTTCAACCGCACGACCCGACTGCGTGATCCGAGCGTGCAGCGGCTGGCACCACGCGGACCGACACGCCCGACCCAACCGCTGGAGCCGCAGCGCCGCGAGTACCGGCTCAGCATCGTGGTTGCGAGCATGGCCATTGCCGGCACTCTCCTCGGTTCCGTCAGCGCGGGAGTGTTCAACCTTGTCAACTCATCAGAACAAGCAGAAGCCGCTATTACCCAGTCGAACAACGAGTTCTGGAAGGCCCAGCGCCAGCAGGTCTACACGGATTTTCTCGTCGTGGCCGACCAAGTATCGCAATTCGCGGGACAACTGTCTCAGGCACTCAATCCTGAAATCCCGCTCAATGCCGAACAGCGCGAGGCCGCCATCATGCAGCCACGCAACCTCTCACCGACCACACTGTCGATCTGTACGCCAAGCTTTCAGCCGTACAACTGCTGGGTTCCACCCCAAGTCGCCGAAGCTGCCGTTCAAGTCGTGGTGAAAGTCGCTGAGGCATCCAAAGTGATCCTTTACCTGACGAACGACCAGATGTACGACCTCAGCAACGTCGCCACAGCGGAAGTAGCGCGCTCCCAAGAAGAATTTGCCGCCCAAGCTCACGTTACATCGGAAGCCCGTGCCGGCTATCTCGAAGCAGTACAGACAGAACTCGGCATCCCTGGACTCAACACTCCGAAGTAACTGTGCCCGATCACATCGACGGTCACGGGGATCAATGATCGCCTCGCCCAACAAGGAACAGCGTCATCGACGCGATTGCCGGCGCGTACGGACGCCGCACGCGACTAGGACCAGTCCTGTGGACCATCGAAGCCACAGAACGATCGCAGCGATGATCAACTCGGACCGGAAGTAGGCAGCCCTGCTCGACTCAGGTCATGATCGAAACGATCACGGCCCGGATCGATTGTCCGGCATGGACTCCAAAGATCGAGAGACTCCCACTCAAGCGGGACCCCCATCGAGCTGGTCGACAACACATGCGAGGTAGGAACGTGTGCAACAGTGCTACGAGTCGCCGTTGCCACTGCGTCTCGGCATCGATCGACGCCAGGAGGTAGGCGATCACGGCGAGTGCGTTGTACGTACCGAAGATCCTTTTGGCGGTTTCCTCATGCCGGAGGTGGTCAAGGAGCGGCACACGCCCTATCTTGGGTCGCGCTGGTGCGTACTGGAGCTTTCGGTTGAACAGCCGAGCGTGGTGTGCTGCTACGTTCCGCACGTAGTTCAAGCTGGCGAGCCAACTGACCATGAGCTTCTTTGTCGGTACTCCGAACGCCAGAGCGATCTCTTCGGCGTCCTGCTGGCGCAGTCCTCTGTACAGGACTGAGAGCTGGCCCAGCTCGAGAATCTCGGTAAGCGCCCAGACCGGTATCCGGTCGTCATACTTCTCCCGGAAGTGGGCGACGAATCGCTCGTCGGAGTGTGCTCGCCGCTCATCAACTCGTTGAAGCCATGTCGTATAAGAGCTGGGTGTCGGCTTGCCGGTGACAGGATCGGTACCTTCACTCGTGAACGTTGCCGTGAAGTTGGCTGAGTCGATATGCGCGAAGGGTGAAGTGCGGCCGAGCACATAGCCGATCTGCATCCGTACCGCGACCTCGATACGTTCGAGGCCGTCCATCACGAGCATGCGCAGTTGCCGGTCGAAGTCGATGATCG
>LATQ01000172.1 GCA_001017865.1 Rhodococcus sp. IITR03 | reverse complement strand
CGGTCGGGTTGGCCGCCGGCACCGCCTTCGGTGCCGGGGGACGACGAAGGCAGCCGATCGAGATCGAGCTGCCGGACGTGCACCAGGACGTGATCGCCGAGCAGACCGCGGCGACGGTTGAGCAGTGGCAGTCCTCCGGACCGGTCGGTGCCGCTGCCGCGGAGATGGTGCAGGACGCGGTGCAGACCGCTCCGGTCGTCGATTCGCAGGCCCGCGAGTGGGTGACGACCCAACCCGGCGGCGACAGTGTGATCGCCGGAGTCGACAGCACGCTCGAGACGTTCTTCGGTGGCTCGGCCGGGACCGCCGCCGAGATGATCTCGACCGCCATCGGCCAGGGCGCCGGCGCCCCGACCTCCGCCTGACGGCACGGAAAGGATGTGGGTGCACCCATGAAACTCGGCAAGAACACCTCCCGGCATCCGGCCGTCGTCGACCTTCTCGGCGGTGCACCCACCCCGTCGCCGGTGCAACCCCTGATGCGGTTGCACCCGGCGATGCGAGGAACGGTGCATTGGTTGCACCCGCAGTGACTCCGCAAGCCCGATCCCTGCGGCACATACCGCAACGCACACGCATCGCGGCCGCAATCGCGGCCACGGTTATAGGTGTTGCCGCAGCCGTCATCGCAGGCGTGATCTGGGGTGTTGCCGGTGACGACTCCCAGAATGCTGCTGCTGCTGCTGCAACGCAGGTCGAGAGCGCAGACACGCCGACTCTCGAGCTCTCCGATGCACCGGCGGCTCCGGTGTCCGATCTCGACGACGAGTGCCGCGCCGACCGAGGTGATCAGAGAAGCGGCGCCGGGGTGATCGCCGCATGGAACTACGCCTACTACGTGCGCCGCGACGCGATCGCCGCCCGCGCCCTGGCCACCCCGAACAGCTCCGTCGTCCCGGCCGAACAGTTGCAGCCGTTCATCGACGACATCCCGGTCGGAACCAACTACTGCGTACGCACCAAAGCCCTCTCGCAGGATGTCTATCTCGTCGATCTGTCCGAACTGCGCCCCGACGGCGTGCACCGCATCACCCAGACCGTCACCACCGCGCAGATCGACGGCAAATGGTTCGTCGACGTCTTCAGCTGATCACAGGATCCGCCCCTCCACCGTCCCCGGCGTGGTTCGTGCGGTGCGCATCTCACGGATGTCGTGTCCACACCCCGGCGACAGGGGAGCGAGATGCGGAGAGCACGGGTCAGTAGTCGAATCAGCACCCCTCTAGAGGTTTTCGTAGAAAGAGGTTCCCGTCGTGTCCGATGACTCAGCTCAGTCCGCACCGCCGTTGCGCCATGATGCGCAGCCGGTGCGTTCGAAGATGCTCGGTGTCGCCGCAGTGGCAACCATGGCCCTGTTCCTCGCCGGCCTGGCGTTCACGCTGTCGTTCGATGCGTTGCGGGCACTGGCCATCGAAATCAATGTGCATCCGAGCCGTGCGTGGATGGCGCCGGTTGCCATCGATGTTGCACAGGCCGCTGCAACCGCCGGCTACGTCATCTTCCGCGTTGCCAACCGGCACGCCTGGCGCGCCGCTATTGCATGAGCTTGGCGGTCGTCACCGTCGCGTTGAGTGTGGTGGGCAACTCGTACCACTCGTATCAACTCGCCGCCCGCAACCTCGAGCGCGTTGCAGCAGGGGAGATGCTCGACTTCATCCCACAACCCCCAGCCATTGCCGCGGTCATTGCGGCGATCTTCCCGCTGTTGTGGCTGGCACTGTTTCACCTGTTCACCATGATGTTGCAGGTTGTCATCGACGAACGCACCCAACGCCGTGATGCTGCAACGGTGGATCATGTCGTGCACCGCACGGACACCAGCGTTGCATCGGCCCGCGGGGAAGCAGAGAAGGCGTTGGAGCGGGAAACCACGCTCGTTGCGGCGGCGACGCCGCAGAATGCGACGTCCGAGGTTGGCGCACCTGACCGGCGCCACGCACCACACGGTGCATCACAGAACGAGTCCGCGGAGTCCGGTGTTGCAGCGATGGCCACCTCCGATGAGATTCCTGTTGCCGATGTTGCCGTGGACCACCGCGGCGGCGATGCCACGCGCAACGGCTACCCGCAAACCCCGGCCGGGCTGCATCAGTTCCTCGCCGACGGCGATTTCACCGACCCGGTGAAGCACGTTGCCGCCATGCTCATCGACGAACCGCATCTGCGGCAGACCCAGGTTGCGCGGCGGTTGCACGTCGACAAGTCGACCGTCAGTCGCCGTTGGCGTCTGTTCGTTGCCGCCGCTGTAACCGAAGGATTTACGGTGCCGCCCTTACCAGCCGCCGACGCCACTGAGATGGTCCGCGAGCTGCAACCGGCATGACTCACACGATCGGAGTGGGGTCGCCGGGTGGTCTGGGGATCACGAGTGCACTGGGCAAACCCCCGGTTGCGGCAGGGAAGCAACCGGAGTGAATGCGGTGCGTATCGACGGCGTAGTGGACACTGTGGCGTTGCGGTACGATGACGTACGGATCGTTCGGACTGTACGGATGGAGGAGGTGTGATGGCACACTCACGCAGTGACCTGCACCGGAAGGCAGCCCAGGCAGCCGCGATCAAGCGAGCCAAGGCATGCCGCCATATGCACGCGCCGCTGGTGGCAGCCACCGCCGTCACCGTCCGCGATGACGGCAATCCACCCGCGCAGACCCCAGGCACCCGCCCCGCACAGGATTCGGTCCCGTCCGTGCGACGAGGCGGCCGCATCCCTGGACTGGTCAAACCTCGACCCGGCTCACCGGACAGTCCGGGGCGCACGCGGAAAGTGACCGCAGCAACCGCTGCGCGCCTCGATCGCATCATCGACGGACTCGTCGCTTCGTACCTTGCCTCGAACGGTGCTGCCGCCGTGTCGAAGAAGGTGTCCTTCGGAGCCGCTCCGGAAGCGCACGACACCCTCATCCGCGCGTACGTGCTGGATAAGTTGTCCGAGGCCTCCGCCCAGGCGCAGCGCCGTGTCGAAATCGAGCGACAAGGGCCCCTGCTCAGCGTGCGGGTCACCCTCGAACCTGCCGCCACAACGACGGCTACCCCCGCGAAGT
Organism: Rhodococcus sp. IITR03; assembly: GCA_001017865.1. Next base: position 4,395 of record LATQ01000172.1, on the reverse strand, counting down.
CGGAACCCGTAGCGGCGCCGCGCGAGCCGGTGACCATTCCCACCTCGGCAGGTCCGTTCGAGTACACGCCGCCGATCGACCTGCACCGCGACACCTACTCGGCGCAGGAGGCCTCAAGCCGGCTCTCCCGCACAGGCCAGTCGACCTCCCGGACCATCGCGCACGAGCGGCGCAAAGAATCGAAGCTGCTCGCGCTCAAAGTGGCCAACGGATTCCGTTTCCCGGCCTTCCAGTTCGATTCCCGCGGCGGCATCCACCCCCTCGTCGAACGCGCCAACATGCGACTCGGCGCATTCAACGATCCGTGGGGCACCTTGTCATGGTGGTTCGAGGACAACGACATCCTCGACAACATGACACCGGCAGCAGCTCTGGCCACCGGCACCCTGGACGAACAGCTCCTCGACGCAGCACTCGACGACCTGACGGCAGGAATGTGAGCGAACACCCCACCAACGACCACCCAGAGCTTCCGCTCCACCGTCCCGAGGACGACGACTTCTACAACGGCTCCGCCGTCGAAGTCATGACCGTGCCGGCCGGCACGACACTATGGCGGTTCGTCGAACTCGACCCGCCCTACGACGTGTCGACGTTCAACCCGAACATCTCGCCACACCACGAGCACCCCACCGGAGCCGAACTCGGCCACCAAGGCCGATTCGATCCCCTCGACCACGCACACGGTGGGTACGTGTACTGCTCACCCACTCTCGGCGGGGCGGTCGCCGAAGGGATCCTGCGCGCGAAGAAAGTCCCGGCCAGCCGCATCATTCCCGCCGTCCAGGTCGACGGGCGAGCATTGGTGCGATGGCAACTGCACGTCGACCTCGACGTCGCCGCCCTGCGCGACCCACATCTGCGGAAAATCGGACTGACCAGCAGCATCCATAGCTGCACGCGCCGGGACTACGGGTGGAGCCGCCGCGTCGCACACGCCATCCTCTCCCGAAACCCCCACCTCCACGGCCTGGCATACCCATGCCGCAACGACACCCACAGCACGGCCCTGCTCCTCGTACAACGCCCACAAGGGCCGCTGACCGGACCTGGGGCGTACTCCTTCGTCGACATGCGTGCCCCGGTCCGTGACGCCTCTCTGAGGTACGACATCGCACGCACCCTGTTCATCAGCGCGGGTGTCGTACTGGGTGAACCCAACCCGGAGGGCGAGGAGTAAACGGTCCTGGCCGTGTGCACCGGTGTCACCACCGTTGGAATCAGTGCTCAGCCGCGCGGCGATCTCGTCGACCGATCGTCCCGCGATCTCAAGAAGCTCGCTCCGGACGAAGCTCGAGCGCGACTTTGTCGACGGTTGCCGCTCGAATCGATCAGCCCAGCCATGCGAACGGGTTGCGCACGGATTCTGATCCCGCTGAAGGCTCAATACGCAATCCTCGTTCGTCGCCTCGCAGCAGCTTTCACAGCCGGCGTACGAGACGCATGATCGTGGCTAGGTTGAGCGTCGACGAGCGACGACCCTTCGATGCCAGCCCGGCGCACGCATGCACGCACCTAATCGTGTAGCACCAGGTTGCCAGCACACCGACCGAAACGATCCGCGTCCCACCTGCTTGGTGAATCATCACCCTCTCGAGGACAATTCGCGTCCCTGGCCCTCCTACTGCACGCAACTCCGCTGCGAGGCCACAACAGAGAAGAGACACGACGTGCCCAGCTCCGCACTCATCACACGAGGAGACGACCGCTCACCGGTACTGCTCCACATACCGCACGCCTCGCGCATCATCCCCCTCGAACTGCGACCGGACCTGCTGCTGACCGATGTCGAACTCGCCGCCGAACTCGACGAAGCAACCGACACCGCCACCGACGAGATCGCAGCAGCCGCACTACGCCACACCCGCCTGAAACCGACGACCGTCGTCAACACCCTCTCGCGACTGGTGATCGACCCCGAACGATTCCCCGACGCCAGCGAACCGGCCAACGCCTTCGGCCGCGGCGCCGTCTACACCCGCACCTGCACCGGCACGCCACTGCGCACCGAACCGTACCCCCCGCGCCGCAAACCTGCTCGACACCTACTTCCGTCCCTACGCCGACGCAGTCACCGCAGCAGTCGACGACCGCCTACACACATGCGGGCGCGCGGTGATCATCGACCTGCACTCCTATCCCGCCGCCCCCTCCGGCTTCGAGGACCCCACTGCCGAACGTCCGGCACTGTGCATCGGCACCGACCCAGTCCACACCCCAACATGGTTGAGCGACGCCGTCCGTAACGCGTTCGCGTCCCTGCTCGAAATCGACCAGATCGCCGAGAACACCCCGTACTCGGGAAGTTACGTGCCGCTGCGCCACTACGGCCGCGATGATCGCGTGTCCTCGGTGATGATCGAGCTGCGCCGCGATGTCTACCTCACCGATCCGCGTACCCCCCATGCTGCGCGCGTCGACCGGCTCGGCCGCGCCCTCGCCGTCCTCATCGAGGCGATTGCTGCGCAGGTGGCCGCCGATGTGTAAACCCAAACCCGGCCCGCGCTGCACCCCGCACATGCGTGCCCGCCTCGCGAAAGCCGTAGCCCGCGTCGAGGTGGCACGCACGAGGCTCGCCGACAACCAGACTCACGTCCGGTTGCAAGACCGACTCACCGCAGCCGAAGCCGACCACGCTCAGACCGTGGCGTTGTACGACGCCACACCTGGCGGCCAGAGTGAACTCCGCGCGGCCGTCGCTACCACCGCCGACCCGACCACACGGCACGCGCTGACCCAGCGCCTGCGAGATGCTGAAAAACTACGAGCCGAGCAAACCGACGCACTGCGCCGCACCCGCACAAGACAGACCCATCAGGAAGGAACCGACGATGCACAACGAGCAACCGATGACGCAGGAACGCCGCGAGAAGTTCTGGAGACAGTACGGGTGGAGCCCGGAGCTTCCCGAGGACCAACGCAAGAAGATCGAGGACTACTGGAGCGACCCGGAGATCGAGGAGGCCGAAGCGCTCGGATTCTGATCGACGGTCGCAAGGTCACGCCGATCGCCGAGCACACACTGTCCGATGCCGAGCGCGAACGCTTCACCTCCGCTGGGATGTCGGCGCCGACGCTCTACGAGCTGGATCCGTCCGACTCCGATGTCTATCGCGCCCAGATGCTCGAGCTGACCGACAAGAATCCCTACGCCGCATCGGTATACGTCTACGACGAGGACGAATACCGGCAGATGCGGCTGCTGGTGACCGATGACGGAAAGGCCGGCGTCGCGCTCAAGGGCGATGAGATCGTTTCGGCGTTCGCGCACAAGGACTGCGCGCACCCGAAAGCCGTGCAATCGATGCTCTCTCAGGCCACCGCGCGCGGCGGCCGACGCCTGGACTGCTTCGACACCGTTCTTCCCAAGCTTTACGCCGACGCAGGTTCGTGCCCATCGCGCGATTGCGGTGGAACGATGACTACGCACCCGACGGGTGGGAGTATGACACCTTTCGTCGTTTCAACGACGGTCGTCCCGACGTGGTGTTCATGGCATACGACCCTGACTGCGTCGGCGGCGAGTATGCGCCGGGGACAGGGCCATACGTCGACGACTACGACGACGGTATCGCCCGCGCCCAGGCCTATCGTTCGCATCGAGTTAGCTCGGTGTTGTTGCGGTAGTCGAGCGAACGTGAGCAAAGTTTCCGTCTCGTGCCTCAGTCGAACATGCACCTTGAAAGTAGATTGAGATTATGTCGACGCGGGAGGTTCCGTTCTCGGACATCTAGAACAACGGGAAAGCGACACTCTCCGATTGGCAACGCTCCGGCGCACGCCCGCTGCGCGTGACTCGACGCGATCACGAAGACCTGGTCCTGATGACAGCGACCCGGGCAGAGCAGGGACGTGCGGTACTGACAGCGGCGACTGCCATGGTCGATGCCCTGCTGCACGCGAACAACCCGGGACTTGTCCGCACCGTCGTCGAAGCGGCCTTTCCACGGGTGAGCTACCTCTCGGACGAGGAATCTTCTGGCCTCATCGACGAGCTCATCACGTCGCTGCGCGCAGGCTCATCCTTGGACGACCCAGCTCCCGCGGCTCGCACCATCGAAATGTGGTTCAGCTTCAGGTTCGAGCAGTGCGCTCTGCCCGGTGACCAGCGGATTTTCCACGGGAATCTGAGGCGTGACGCCCAGATCGAGGGCCTGCTGGTCGGGTTCGAGCCAGGCGCGAGCGCGTTCGAGAAGCATGCCGAGTTCGACGTCGGTGTGGGCGGAACCGATGTGTTTGACGATCTCCTGCCAGCCGCCCACGTATCTGGCGACCTGCACGGCCGTGGGCCCGGACTTGGTGCGCACCTTCCTGACAAACGCCACCCGCTGAGCCTAAAACCGGCTCTTCGCGGTTAGCAGTGGCATTGATGCCGGCTGGGTGTGCTCCGCCGGG
>LATQ01000177.1 GCA_001017865.1 Rhodococcus sp. IITR03 | reverse complement strand
GCCGCCACGCGCGGCCCGACGATCCGCCCCATCCGGGCTGGAGCGTCGGCACTCACCAGCGCGATGACGTCGTCGACGAGCGCTTCACCCACCGTGTGGTCGCCGAGGAGAAGATGGTGGAGCCCTTCGGGGGCGCCGACATCGGTGGCGCGCGGCGCAGCAGCGCGTCGCAGGCGAGCGCGGTGAGCGGGGTGGTCTCCGACGGCTTCCACACCACCGGGTCGCCGCACACCAGCGCGATCGCGGTGTTCCACGACCACACGGCCACGGGGAAGTTGAACGCGGAGATCACGCCCACCACGCCGAGCGGATGCCAGATCTCCATGAGCCGGTGCCCGGGGCGCTCGGACGGCATCGTCCGCCCGTAGAGCTGCCGCGACAGACCGACGGCGAACTCGCAGACGTCGATCATCTCCTGCACCTCGCCCGCGGCCTCCGACGGGATCTTCCCGGCCTCGAGAGTGACGAGTTCGGCGAGATGCGACTTGTGTTCGACGAGAAGTTCCCCGAGCCGTCGCACCACGCGGCCGCGCACCGGAGCGGGGACGTCGCGCCATTGTTCGAAGGCCTGTGCCGCCGCCGTGATCGTCGCGTCGACCTCGGCAGCCGAGTGGACCGGAAGGTGTCCGATCACGCTGCCGTCGATCGGGCTGGTCACCGCGAGCGCCCGTCGTCGGACAGGGCGCCGACACCGCACTGCCTCAGGGCGGTCGCCGCGCGATCGGCGAGATCGGTGGTCGCATTCATCGGTGAGCTCCTTTACTGCTCGGATACCCTGCGCTGGTGCCCGAATCCTCGAGAAACGACTCGTCGAAGGAGTCGCTGGACGACATCGATCGGATGCTGCTGCGCGAACTGGTCGCCGACGGTCGTGCGACGCTCGCGGCGCTCGCCGAGAAGGAGGATTGTCCGTCTCGGCCGTGCAGTCGCGGGTGCGCCGACTCGAGGCGCGCAACGTGATCCGCGGATACAGTGCGCGCGTCGATCCCGAAGCGCTCGGGCTGATGTTGTCGGCGTTCGTGGCGATCACCCCTCTCGACCCGTCGCAACCCGACGATGCACCGGCCCGCCTCCGGCACATCTCCGCGATCGAATCGTGTCACTCGGTGGCGGGCGACGAAAGCTACATCCTCCTCGTGCGTGTCGAGTCTCCTCGCGCTCTCGAGCGGTTGCTGCAGGAGATCCGCGCGAGCGCGAACGTCGCCACCCGCAGCACCGTCGTTCTGCAAACATTTTACGAACGATAGGCCCTAAGCCGTAAGTATTGCTGTGATACCGGGTCTGTGCCGTTGATTCTCGCGTACGGTGGGGTCATGAGCACTGCATTCCGAAACCCGGACGGTGCCGAGAACCTCGCCCCCGACCGGGTACACAGCATCCTCGACCGGCACATGCTCGCCGACGGTTTCGACCTCGTCCTCGATCTCGACCGTTCCCGCGGAGTACGCCTCGTCGACGCCCGGGACGGAACCACGTGGCTCGACATGTTCGGGTTCTTCGCGTCGTCCACGCTCGGAATGAACCATCCCGCGCTGACCGATCCTGAGGCAGCGCACGAACTCGCCGCCGTCGCGGCGAACAAACCCAGCAACTCCGACATCTACACCGTGCCCATGGCGCGCTTCGTCGAGACCTTCGTGCGCGTACTCGGCGACCCGGCTCTCCCGCACCTGTTCTTCGTCGACGGTGGCGGCTCGCCGTGGAGAACGCGCTCAAGGTCGCGTTCGACTGGAAGAGCCGTCTCAACGAGGCCCGCGGTCTGCCCGCCCACCTGGCGGATCGGTGCTGCACCTGACCGAGGCGTTCCACGGCCGCACCGGGTACACGCTGTCGCTGACCAACACCGATCCGGTCAAGACCGACCGGTTCCCCAAGTTCGACTGGCCGCGGATCGATGCGCCCTATCTCACCGAGGGACGCGACGTCGCCGCGGCCGAGGAGATGGCCCTCGAACAGGCACGCCGCGCCTTCGCCGAACGTCCCCACGACATCGCGTGCTTCGTCGCCGAACCGATCCAGGGGGAAGGCGGCGACCACCACTTCCGTCCCGAGTTCTTCAGGCGATCGCGCGGTTGTGCCGGGAGAACGACGCCCTGGTGATCTTCGACGAGGTGCAGACCGGCGCCGGCACGACCGGCACCGCGTGGGCCTACCAGCAGCTCGGCGTCACCCCCGACATCGTCGCCTTCGGCAAGAAGACGCAGGTGTGCGGGATCATGGCCGGTGGACGCATCGACGAGGTGCCCGACAACGTGTTCGCCGTGAGTTCGCGGATCAACTCGACGTGGGGCGGCAATCTCACCGACATGGTGCGGGCCCGCCGCATCCTCGAGGTCGTCGAGCACGACCGGCTCATCGACCGTGCCCGGTTGAGCGGAGCGCACCTGCTGTCGGGGTTGCAGCAGCTCGCCGCGCGACGACCGGTCGTCACCGAGCCGCGCGGACGCGGACTGATGTGCGCCGTCGACCTCCCGACTCCGGAGATCCGCGACGAGATGCTGCGACGGTTGTACCGCGACGAACACGTCCTCGTGATCGGGACAGGCACGCGAGGCATCCGCTTCCGGCCGCCGCTCGTCGTCACCACCCACGAGCTCGACGAGGCCCTCGACGCGCTCGACAGGGTGACCTCGCAGTACGAATGAGGGGTGGGTCCACCTGTTCACGGCCGGACGGCGGTAGCTTGTCGGACATGGCCGATGCACTGGACGAGACCGTAACCGGGGGCGAATCCTTCGCGATTCCGTCGCTGGTCAACCTGAGGGACATCGGCGGTTGCCGGAGTTCGTTCGGCGGCGTGGTCCGCACCGGAGTGGTCTTCCGCTCGACGGACCTCAGCCGCCTGACCGACACCGACGTCGAGACCCTCGACGCCCTGAGCATCGCGACGGTCTTCGACCTGCGCACGCTCGAGGAGCAGCAGCGCCGTCCCGATCGCGTCCCCGACGGTGCCCGGCACCTCGGGCTCGACGTCCTCGCCGACCGGCAGAGCGGATCGATCGCGGCCGCGCTGCCGGAACTCGTGTCCAACCCGGAGCTGGTGGCCCAGACGCTCGGGGACGGTCGTGCCGTCGAGTACCTGCGGCAGAGCTACCGCGAGTTCGTCACGCTGCCGAGCGCTGTGGCGTCGTACCGGACCCTGGCGAGCACCGTCGCGCACGGCGACGTCCCGGCGCTCGTGCACTGCAGTGCCGGCAAGGACCGCACCGGCTGGGCGGCGGCCTCGCTGCTCATGTTCGCCGGAGCCGACCAGGAAGCCGTGTTCGCCGACTACCTGCGCACGAACGACGAACTGCTCCCGCATTTCGACGACTTCTTCGCCCGGTTCGCATCGCTCGGCGGCGATCCGGACCTGATCACACCCCTGCTCGGTGTGCGTCGCGAGTACCTCGAGGTGGCGATCGACGAGGCGTTGTCGCGCTACGGAACCATCGAGCAGTACTTCGCCGCCGGACTCGGTCTCGACGACGACACCCTGCAGGCCCTGCGGACCCGGCTCGTCGATTCGAACCTGACCGCCTGACCGTCACCTCGGCGCCGCCGTGCTCAGGTCGGCACGGGGACCGGACCGTAGCGTCGCCACCGCGGTCCGGGTGCGTAGGAGCGCAGCTCGTCGACTCGGCTTGCGACAGCGTCGGGGATCGCGAGTTCGGCGCGGGCGTCGGGGTCGCGGAGATAGTGGTCGAGCACGGCGTCGAGGAGTTCGGGTGCGATCGCGAACCGGCGCCGGTCGATGCGGGCAGTATGACCGGGGCGGCGTCGGGATGAGGGACGTAGGTCGCTGTCCTTGCGGTCGTCGATGATCCGCCACGGCAGTGGAACCCGTGAACTCGTGGTGGCGCCACGCACCGGTAGGGCGACGATCACGACGTAGAGGGGGTCGGTCAGCACTCCGGACGTCGATGCCTCCCAGGGGATCCAGGTGTCCGTGGCGTGATCGCTGAAGCGGATTCCCTCCGCGGAGAGTGCGATGTAACCGGGGCGCAGTTTGTGTCGGACGATGAAGAAGCAGTAGCCGACCTGCCACACGCAGGCGAGTACGGTCAGGACGATGCTTCCGGATAGCTGTTCCCGAGACCCGTCGCTGACCCAGATGATCACGAGGAACATGAGCGTGAATGTCCCGATCTGAATGACGACGCTCCAGAATATCGAAGGGGATTGCCGGAGAAGGAGAACCGGCTGAGAACTCTCGGAGCCCGCGACGATGTGATCAGCGCTGATCCGGGGGCTGTACATGAGGACACCGAGCACCGGATACATCAGGATGGTTGCGCCCAGTGTCAGAAGGAAGGCCGTAGCGTCGGGAAACGCGAACGGTAGTCCTGCCGCCACCCGTTCGATCACGGCCGCGACGATCAGCAGCGGGCACAACAGACCCACGAGGCAGTGAACACGATGACGGGGGTGGCTCGAGGATCCCCGTAAGTCCGGAGATCGGGACGATCAGAAGACGGCATCGAGTATTCCTCTTCCCAGGCGCAACGTTCCACCGACGGTGGCGCCGGCCAACTTTCCGGTAGCTGCGGCAGCACTTTCGACCTCTTCCCAACCGGCGCCTATCGCTCTCCACACGGACTCGGTACTCGACTCGTAGAGGTTGTCGACCGCTCCCGATGTGAAGATTCCGGCGGCCGTCCCCACTCCCGCGCCGACCACCGCTCCGAACGCCGTGCCGGCGCCCGGAACTATCGACCCGACCGCACTTCCCACCGCCGCGCCGGTTGCTATCGAGGCAGCGAGACCCACACCGTTGGATACCACGGCCTGTTCGAGGGACTCACCACCCGCGAAATAGTCGAGCCCTACACCGGCGACGAGACCTATGGCCCCCGCGGCTCGGCCGGCTGTCCGGGACATCGACGCCATGTCGTCGAGGCGACCGGTGGTCGCCACCAGATCGTCGAGTGGTTCCCGCGCACAACCGAACAGGCGTCGCAGCTCGTCGTAGGGTGTGTCCGGCGAAAGCGTGAGAAATCGCTCCATCTCACGGATCGCCTCGGTCCGGAGGTGCTGCTGCACGGTGAGGAGGTCCGCGATCCTGCCTTGCAGGGTCTTGTCGACGTAGTCGAGCGCGGTGCTCACGAGGAAGGACGCGGACCACGGGTGTCCGGTCCAGGTGTTCGTGGCGGTTGCGACTGCGACCGACCAGCGAGCGTGAACCGCCTCGGCCGCCCCGCGCGCCTCTTCGTACGCTGCAGCCCTTTGCGTGGTGGCTTCGTCGTAGGCCGGTGGGGGCTCGCTGATCATGTCGGTGAAGACGGACAGACCGGCAGTGGCGGCGCGAGCGCGGATGTCGGCCATGTCAAACAGGGCGCGCGACAGTTCGCCCGCCAGGCCCGCGAAGACATCGGCGGTCCTCGAGGTCCGCTCGTGGAAATCGTCGATGGCGTGGACGTGTTCGCTCGACCTGTCGAGGTAGGTCTTGGAAGCGTCGCCCTCCCAGGCGTCGTCGGCGATGCGCCGCGCCCGGGCCGCGGCGGTCGGCGACGCTCGTGATCGTGGTGCCCAGCGTCGTGCGGATCCAGTCCTCGACCCGTCGGATATCGGTGGGGTTGCCTGCGATGAAAGTATCGATCGGCACGGTCACTCCGACCAGGTCCGGACGAGCGCGGCGGCGGCCTCGTCGTCGGCGTCCCGGTACGTCTGCGCCGTGGTCGTCAGCAGGCCACCCGTTCCGCCGAGCACCTCGACCATGCCGGCGAGGTCGGTGACGATCTGGGCAATCATGCCGGTGAGCGGGCCGGTCGCGAGACCCGCGTCCACGCTCGTGGGGCAGGTGTCGACGAGAGCCGCGGTGTCCGTGGCCGCACCCGTGTAGATGCCTGCGGCCCGATCGAGTTCGGCGGGATCGACGTACAGGCTCATCTCCCGTCTCCGGAGGCCGGGTGTCGACGTTCCGCTTCGGGTATCGGGACGTCGAGCAGCAGCGAATCCCACGGCTGTGCCTCACGCAGTCGCGGGAGCACGTGCGTGGGCAGCGCCAGCCACGGTTGGCCGGCGCCGCAACAGGAGTGGAGACGGTCGAGTGCCGTGTAGGCGAGCAGCGCGATGCGGCCGTCGCTGAGATATCGATAGTCGACGGTGGCATCGGCCGGATCCGAGACCGCTTCCGCGCACGGTAGATAGAGATACGGCGGGAGCACCGTCGGTAGTGCGTCCGCGACCTGTTCCTGCGACATTCGTTCCCCCGTGAACAGCCCGTCCGATCCCCCGTCGGACTGTCGGCGCGGAGGAGGCTACCAGCGTCAGGTTTTGTGACGAATCACGGGTTGATGCTTACGGTTTCGACCGCGTGCGAGAACGTGAGCCGACGACGGCCGCGACGGCGAGGCCGATCGCGACGCCGACGAGATCGGCGCACCAGTCCCAGAACGATCCGGAACGCCGGACCGCGACGGTGGCCTGGAGGATCTCCGTCAGCACACCGTAGAGGCCCAGCCACACCACCGTGACGACGGGGGAGATCCGTGCGTAACGGGAGCAGAGCGCGAGGGCCAGGAACATCAGTGCGTGTGTGACCTTGTCGGCGTGCGGCGGGCCGCTCGGCACCGTGCCGCCGGGGGAGAGCAGCATCGCGGTGATGACGACGACCGCGACGATCAGCGGCAGAGCGCGGTGCCGGAGGAGCGTGGACGGCACGGTTCAGGCGTTCTTCTTCTCGTCCCGGCGACTGTCGGCTCCCCTGTCGTCGGTGCTGTGCCCGTCCCGGTCGCGACCGGCGAACAGGACGATGCCCACGGCGGGGATCAACAAGAAGAACAACCACGTGTCGAACGTGAAGAACAACACGAGCGCGACGAGCGGCGTCAGCCCCATCACGACCTCGCGCCAGCGCTCGGGATCCTTCCGCGGGGCGATCACCGGGAGGTCGTCGCGGGTCGTGGTGGGCAGCTCGGTGACGTGGGCGGCAGGTCGGTGAACAGCACCTGGAGATCGCCCCGCGTCGTCGCGGCCGATGCCTTCGCGCTGCGTTCGTCGAACTCCGACAGCGTCAGCCGGCCGAGCGCGAAGTGTTCGCCGAGCAGGTCGAGCGCCTCACTGCGTTCTGCGTTGCCGATCCGGATGTCGGGGTGTTCGGGCATGCCGGCCACACTAACCTGTGCCGTCGGACCGGCGACAGGCACGGGCGCCTCTCGAAGGGCTGTGATCTCGACTACAGGATCTCCGCAACGGCAGGAGGACGCGGCCGAGCACCGCGAGGTCAGGACGGCCCGCGGCCCTCGCCCAGAAGTCGGTAGGCCCGGCGACCCGCGACGAACAGCACACCGAAGGCGATGAGCAGCGCGATCGGATGCCGGAAGACGACGATCACGAGCAGCGCGACCAGGATGAACGGAACCAGCGTGAGCAGCTGCTCCGCCAGATCCCGCGGCCCTGTCGAGGCCATCGCGTCCGGCGCCGAGGCAGGTCGGCGAAGAGGGGGATCAGGTCGCCGCGCACCGTGGCTGCGTGGCGAGTGCGACCCGCTCGTC
>LATQ01000300.1 GCA_001017865.1 Rhodococcus sp. IITR03 | reverse complement strand
GTCAATGTGGGGGATGCGGTGTGGGCCGGTGTCGACGACGGCCGGCGGGTCCAGCCGGGTGTCGTCGTCGCTGATCCGGATCACGACGTCGCCGGGTTCGAGTCGGGTTCGACGGTCGGGGCCAGGGGTGTCCTCGCGGACCCAGTGGGTTCGGTAGCGCGGGTCCGGCCCGCCCCTGCCGGGCGCAGGTGACGCCCGGCTGGTCTCGTCGTCGGTGGGGGTGTAGTCGTGAAGGTGTCGCAGGAACATCCGGCGTACGGGGGTGGGCAGGAAGTCGTGCTCGAGACGCGCGCGGCTGCCGATCCCGGCCAGGGGTACGACGCGGCCGATCTGCCAGATGGCGGTGGCGCTGTCGAGGAACACCTCGTCGACGACGGCGGTGTCGTCGAGACGGTCAAGGAAGGCATGTGCTGCTGCGATGGCGTCGGGATCGTCGGTGATCAGGGCGGTTTCGTCGGCGACGGTGGAGCTGGCCGAGGCGCTGGCGGGGCCGACGATCACCTTCTCGGGTGTGATGATCAGGCCGGTGTGCAGATTCGCAGTCGACAGCACCTGCACGCCGGCGTCGAGGAAGTGGGTGAGGGCGGTGGGGGAGGTGGCATGTGCGCGCACCGCCGCGCGGGCGGCGTTGACGATCAACTGGTCGCCGGCGCGCAGCGGCAGCAGGTCGGGGGCGGTGGTGTCGAGATAGGCGATGGCGACGCGGTGGGGTCCTCGGCCGCGGAGGGTGGCGGTGATGTGCGGCCAGGGGCGGGGTGCGTGCAGGGTCGTGCCCATGGTCGGCACGGTAGCGAAGAACGACGTCGTTCACGGTGCAGATGACCCCATGTGTGTCCTGCCGGCGTCCGGATGTGTTGTGGCTGGCTGCGGTCGGTGTGCTGGGCGCGGGTCGGTTCTGCGGTTGCAGGTGGCGTCCACCGGCCACGGGGCGTCGGCACGGGCGCGGGGAGTCCCGTCGGGGGATCCGTTCTTGCAGATCGAAAATCGTTCCTGCGGTGGTGGTTCTTGCGATACTGGGGGAGCCGGGGTGTCCTGCCAGGGCAGGGGGCTCGGACAGGGCGCTCCGGTGCCGGCGGACGCCGCGGTGTTGTGGACGGGGTGGAGCTGCCGGTGCCGTGGGTGGCCGGCGAGGACCTGGACGGTCCTCTTCCTGTGATGTGTGGCTGGCAGTGAAGGTGGGTATGTGGGGGTGGCGGTCGTACTCGCACCCCCTGCCGAGTACGGCCGCCCCTCTCTTCGAACAGTCCGGGTCCAAGACGGGCTCGCCAGCCCCGTGGCACGCGAGGTTGCCTCGACCGACCACCGTGATCAGCGCAGTGGCTGCCCCAGCGCGAGCCACACCGCTCCCGCAGGTGCGCGGGGGTCGTGTCCGATGCCAGGCCCGCACTGCTCAGCCGTCGCCGTGGACAGCAGCTGACCTTTCTTCGCCGGCGGGCTCGACACGGCAGATCCGTCCCGGCAGGGACGTACCGTCATGCCGGCTCACGGCCCATGTCGGGTGCGTGGAGTAGGACGGGTCGGTTCCCCCGTTCCGGTGCCGCGGCGTGCGGGGTCGCGTGCCGATGAGTGTGCTGGCAACACCGTCTCCCATTGCGCGCGGCGCGTGGGGGACCACGGGGGTGATCGTCTGCCGGGCGGGTGGACTGGCAGGGGAGTGCTCCGTAAGGAGTGACAACCATGAGGAGAGAAGCGACGTTCACGGATGCCCTGGTCTCGGCACTCGGGCTGCCGCCCATATATCCCTATTGGGTTATAGGGGAGAGCTCAGTACAGACGATGTCGGGATCGAATGTAGGACGGGGACGTCGAGCACATTGACCACGACGATGCAGCGACGCGCGGCGAAAAGGAGGCGAGCGGAGGCCCCCGGCTGCACCGTGCCGACGGCATCTGGCGGCCGGGCGGCGTTGGCGGTGTTCCGCCCGGGGTGATCAGAAACCCCTGCCGACCAGTGTCGCTGACCTTCCGGTGTGGAGAATAGAACGAATGCAGAGGCCGAGCGGATCGAACGCCGCCTCGCGGCGGCTCTGCAAAGACGAGGTCGGCGATCGAGGGGACATCAGGGGTCGCTACTCGACCCGTTCAGGGACTCGCTCACCTGTTTCGGGGAGTCTCTCGTACTTGCGGCCGTCGCCGTAGTGCCAGCACGTGCCGGCGCACAGCAGGTGTGCGCCAGCGCCACGGCCGGGAGCAAGAGGCGGGTCGACGCGTCGCCGCTGCCGTAGGGACGTCGAGTGCGGGGTTCGGTCTACGGGTCGCAGCGTCGGGGGAGGGCGCTGGGCGTGCGGTGTCGGCGGGCGAGGTCGCCGCGGGTGCCTCCTGGCTGAGGCGGTGCAGGAGGCGTTGCGTGGTTCGTCGTTCCCGCCGCGTGTGGGCACCTCGATCAACGCGCGGGCACGGTCGACATCTGCAGGGCACTTCTTTCCTTCGAGTCGGACATCCGTAGTGGACCGCTGAAGGATGCGGCCTGTCGGTGCCCGAAGAGCGGACTTGCAATCGTTGGCAGCGTCGGATTCTCTACGGGGGTGGAGAAGGCAGAGTCCTGGTGGGCGGATCCGTGGCTTCGGGTCCTTCAGTTGAGTTCTGCTGTGTGCACTCTTGGGGCGTTGGCGTGCTGGTTCGCGTACATGGTCCTGGAGGATCGACCGCTCGGTGAGTGGATCACTCCCTTGGTTGCCTTGGGCTCGCTCGGGGCTGCACTCTGGCTCGCCACACTGCCTCGGTGTCTGCCGGAATCGCCAAGAGCGATGCGCAGAGAAGGCGCTACGGATGGGAGATCGAGCTTCAACCGAAGGGAAAGTCGTATCTCCTGCGGAACATCGGGACCGTCGCCGCGACGAATGTCCGGTTCGGTGAGAACGAGGGATTTTCCAGGATCAAGTTTCGCCACGAGCCATCCGCCCAACGGATTGAGCACTCTGAGGCACGCGAATTCTACGCATTTTCCTCGTGGGGCTCACAGCAGCAAGAGATCCGGATCAGCTGGGTGCCCGACGGCGAAACCAAGGAAAGAACCTGGACCAGCGCGATTACGATCGCGAAGGACGAGGCTGTTGAGAACACACTGAAGGAACGACGCGACAGCCAGATTCGGAACGAACAGAACGCGATCGCAGAACAGCGTGAGTGGACGAACAGGCTGATATCGCTGGGTGCCGCGTACGGCGAATACATGAAGAATCCGGATGATCCAGGAAACAAGATTCGAGTCCAGTTGCTCGTGGCCTCCCTCCCGCCGGACATGGCGATCGAAGTTGGTAGGCAAGTAGATGTGGCTCGTGATCTTCGACAGAGCGGGCCCGATCTGGTCGGGTATGTACCCGACGAAGAAAAACATCTCATCGAAGGCCAATCGGCCCAACTTGAGTTGATCTGGAACATGATGCGGGTCAACGGGTCAGAGCCATCCGACGGACATTCGCACCGAACCGAATACAACATCTGGGATGTCGGACCTGGAGCCGTCACCCGCATCCAGCGGCGCATGAGCGGACAATGGCCGACTCGCTACACCCATGAGGACCGGCAGAAAGAAGAAGGGAGTCGGCGGATTTTTGCGGAGATGGAAGCCGGACTGGCGGCGCGCCGCCAGGAATTAGGCCTTCCAGATCCGGCCGGAGACGACGATGCCGGCAACGAGTCACCCGGTACTGATTGACCTCGGTAGATGCGGCGGCGCATTTGCAGGTGCCGCCGCACTACGTTGGATCCGCCGCTACCGGTCGTGGTCAACGACGATGCCGGCGATGGAAATTGCCCGATGATAGTCGCTACTGGACAGCTCGAAGCTGTGGACGAGGTGACCGAAGTCGAACTGCCATTGTGTGACGGACTCGCCGATTCGGTTCGGTTTGGTCGGGTCGTCGGTCTCGCCCCACATCGCACGTGGCAGCGGGAGGAGAGCGTTCGCGTTGTCGACTGTT
The DNA here is from genome assembly GCA_001017865.1 of Rhodococcus sp. IITR03. The sequence goes on along the minus strand of LATQ01000300.1, from coordinate 22,005 downwards.
ACCAGGATCTCGCGGTCGACGAGCGCTCCGCGGTAGAAGACATCGGCGAACTGGGGATGTCCGGACGTGTCGAAAAAGTCCTGGGTGAACTCGTAGTTCCGTTTGATCGGATCGTTAACTCCCGCCCAGTCCATGTCCATGCCCCACGCAATCGAGATGTCGATGTCGTTGCGGTACACGGCAAGGTTGGAGTGGCTCTCTTCGGCGAGTGTTCCGCCCTCGCCGCCGCTGGTCATGAAGCGGCTGTGGAAGCTGGTCCGGAGCCTGAGCCCCAACAGGTGATCTTGTTCCAATCATCCGTGTTGGAACTGGCGATGATGTCGCGAATTTCGTTGAGTTTCAACAATTTCCTCCTGTGTTGGACGGTATGGATGGATGTCAGCGGCTGGGTTCGCCACTACCGGCTTGCACCGTATCGGTGATTTGCCCCAGTTGGGCCGTAAGTGAGGTAACTCTTCAGGATTCCACAGGATTGATCTTGAAAGCACGGGATCTTGGGAGTGGTTTTCATAGGTTCGCCACAGCATCCAGGTGTCCGCATTGTCATTTCATCTCACCCGGCACCCGGCGTGTACCCACGACCCCCCGAGGCTGTCGCCATCGCGTCGGGCAGGAACAGGAAGGCAACCGCATGCAGCCCCTCAACGCACAAAAACGACCGGACTCGACTGCCCTGGAACCCAGACCCGAGCGTCGGCGCCCGTCACATTGATGGAGCGCCGACGCGAGGTGGGAGTCACCGCTGTCGCGCTGCGGCAGCTTCCACCCTCGGTGTCAGTGCTCGTGCCTCGGCAGCGAACTGCTCGGCCTCGGCCTGGTCCACACCCGATGCCGCCCACCGGGTGGCGGTGTCGGCGAGCTGGTCCACGAGCTCCCCGAGTCTGAGGCGGGCCTCGTCAAACGGGACCTGGTCCGCTTGAAGGACGCCCAGTTCCAGGACGTAGCGACCCATGAGTTGGATGTGCTCGGCGTCCGCGATCGGTTCGACGGGCGGGGCCATTCCGTACTGTCGGATGAGCGGCATGGCCAGTCGTAACAGGGTTCCGACCTGGAATCCGATGAGTTGGCCGACGCCGCGGCGGGCTGCAGCTGCCGGGTCGCTGGCGCCAGCTTGGTCGGCTCGGTGTTCGTAGTTGTCGAGTTCGGACCGGAGTTCGGTGAAGTTCCGGGCCCAGGTGGTGAGGTCGGCTGCGGTCAAGTGCAGTCCCTTCTGAGAGTGTCTGGCACCATGCCAGATCGCTTTCGCAGGGTAGCTATGCCCCCCGACATCCTGTGTGTGGCAGTCGCTCCCGACGCTGTCGGAAATAGGGTCAGTTCCTCGGCCTCGGTTGGGACACGCCCGAGCGATCGGTCGATGATCTGGGCGTGTTCCTCCGCCGTGCCGGTGCCGGCGCCGGTGCGGGCGTGACGAGCGTCTGCAGCGAGCTCGGCAGCCAGGCCACCCGGCCAGGTGATGAGCTGTTGCCACGAGATCGTGATGGTGTGTTCCTGCTCCCCAAGTTCCCCAGGGATGTGAGTAGTCGCTGTGGGTGGTCATGACGATTCCTCACCGGTACGTCACCCGTCACAGTCCCGCGGTACGCCACTGTTCTTCGTGCGGTGCGCCGGAACCGTGCAGGTCTCAAGGGCGCTAGGTCGGCGGAGTATTTCGCGTGGATAGGCTTTCCCTGTGCACACACCGTCAGACCAGGGTTTTTCAACGTCACGTCTCCGGAAGTACGATCGGCAGAAGATCAGTCGAGGTCGGCCTGCTCCAGCGCGGTACCTTGAAGTGACGCCGTTCTGCTGGATGTGCTCCCGAACGGTGGGGGAATCGGTACCGACCCAGGAACACATCTTCCCAAGTGGTCTTTCAAGTACTTCGCCGAGGACCAATTACGTTTCGAACCTTTTCGTTTGAGCGTGCAGCATGGTGTGGTCACAGATAGGCGTGGACCTATGCCGGCGAGGACGATGGTTGAGAGTCGCGTCTGCAAGGTTTGCAACAACGGCTGGATGTCGCGGCTGGAAGCGGCGGTAGAACCTTTGATCTTTGGGCGTAATCGGACGCTGGATGTACTGCAGGTCGAAACGCTGTCTCGCTGGTTTGCGAAAACAGCAGCTGTTCTGAATGTCTCACAGACTGCTCCACTGAAGTGGAAGGCGGAGGATCGGCACCAGATCGCCCGAGGTATGCCCTCAAACGTCCTGGTGAGTGCGTTTCGCGTGCCTGGATCTGACCTGAACTGGGTGCAGGGACTGACTGTGGGGCTCCTGTTTCCGAGTGACTTCGATCCACGCCTCCGGGACGGAATAATGGGAATGGTGCATGCCTGCAGCATTCGAATCCATGATCTTGTCGGTCTTGTCGTGAAGTACCCGTGGCAACTAGCCCATGCCGAATTTCGGACTTCGGCAGTTCCCCTTTGGACGAGGATGGATCGATGCCGGTTGACCTGGACGATCTCCTACTCGAGAAGGACATGTTCTCAATGACGGTATCCGGCGAGTGGAAGGACAGTGCCCTACTGGGGCGACCTACTATTGACTCCGTCGACTTCTATCTGCCCTGAGGCTGAGGAGCTCAACACACTCCCTGCCTTCCGAAACGCGGCGCAGCACGCCATAGGGTTGGGACTATGAGGTGTTGGCTTTCTGGTTCGCCGCCGATGACCAGCTCTCGTCGGTCACCGGTGCCATCGTGCCGGGTCCGCTGGGGTGCGTGAGCGCATTGCGGTCCCGAGCAGGACGGACGGCGGCAGTAGCCGACCGCGACACAGGGCCGGTGCTCGGTGGTGGTGTCGTCCCGGCGCCTTTGTCGCCATCGCCGGGGGCGTGTCGTGTGCCCAGTTCGAGTTCGGTTTCGGATGGTCTCGGTACGGTGCTGGCATGACGCACGCCGGCATCGATCCGAGAGACAACCCCGAGTTCCTGACCCTGTCCCAGGCGGGGAAAGAATGTGGGGTGAGCGTGCGCGTGCTCCAGGAACTCATCGCTGAGCGCAGAATCATCGACGGGGTGGAGCGCACCAAGCGGGGCCACGCCTATCTGCACCGCGATCATGTGCCGAGCTGGTCGCAGGTCGAATCGCTCTTGCTCGGGATGTACCACCAACAGCTCGAACGGGTCGAGAAGGCCATGAAGAACCTCGAGACGGAGGTCGAGGCGGTGCGGTTCGACCTCAACGAGGCACTGGCCGATTCGGACGGACCACTCGGTGACGACCTGATCGCTGCCGGTACGTACAGCCGGGACAACCGGAAGACGCTGGCCGGGGCGGTGAGCAACCTCAATAAGGAGGTGATGGTCCTGACCGACATCAAGTACCGCCTCGCAGAGGTGCGCCGTACGGTGTGACTGCCTGCGAGTATCGGGCTTGACGATCTCCCTGTCGAGGAGGCATTTCATCGTTGCTGTCACGACGATGTGACCGGGGCGCGGCCGTGATCGCCGCGGTGCTGGTCTCTCGCCGGTGGCTCACCAGCCGACCCACTTGCGGGGAAACATGGCATTACTGCTGTTCAGAGGCGCTTTCGTATGAGGGTGATCCGGGCGCGGCTGGAACACCGTTGTGTCAACATCAGCCCCAGGGAGGGCACCGGGTTCCTTGTGGGACCGACGAAGTCGAGCACGGCGGTGCTGTCGGCATCGTCGACTTTCACTGCCCAGGTGGGGAGGATCGGCTCACTCATGCCGTGTACCGAAACGCCTGAAACCTGTTGTGGCAATAGCAGTTCGCGCCAATTCTTGTTGACGTCCGCGTAACTGGTTAACGCATCGCATTTGTCGACATTTCGGGCGAACAAATTTCTTGCATCGGATACCGATCTGCACCAGAAGTTCCGACTCCCCGGACCATCGTGAGACGTCCAGGCGGGGATGTCGTATCACCGCGATACCGCTGCGTAGGGCGAGGGTACTGACATCCCTGAACACTCCTGATCCACCCTCGGGCGTGCCGGTTTGACGTAAGAGCGGATATCGGTCCCGGACGATGCGAGTTCCTTGTTTCCCGAGAAGCTTCCGTTGACGTATAAAGATCCGATGACAGACTCATCCTGGTCCGCGGGCTCAGCGTCGGACTTCCGTGATCTCGGTGCGCTGATCCAGTCGACCTGGAATCAGTTGGACAACGCGGAGAACATTCCCACGGGTTTCGCTGAACTCGACGAGGTCACCACCGGTTTGCCGCGTGGTTCCCTCACGGTGGTCGGTTCCCATCCCGGGGTGGGCTCGAGTATCTTTGCCCTGGATATCGCTCGGAGCGCAGCGATCAGGCACGGGATTCCGGCTGCGTATCTCACCCTCGATGACACCGCCGAGAGAATCACTCAACGAGTGCTCAGCGCCGAAGCGAAGGTCAAGATTTCCGACTTGCGCTCCGGGCGGATGAGTGAGGACGACTGGGCGCGGATTGCGCGACGGACACAGGAGATCACCGAGGCTCCCTTGGTGATCACCCGACCGGAGAGTCGGGAGATCACCACGCTCGTCGACCAGATCGGGGACCTGGCCGCGCACCTGCGGATCGGGCTGGTGGTCGTCGATTCGCTGCACCTGGTGACCGCGCGGGCCGCGCTGCCGTACGAGAATCGTGAACGTGAAGTCGCCGAGGTCACGCGGGTGTTGAAGCAGTTGGCTCTGGACCACGAGATCGCCGTGGTGACCACTGCCCAGTTGTCCGCCAATCCCGGTCCCCGGATGCCCTCTCCGCCGGCGCCGAGCTTGGCTGATCTTCGTGATTCCGGCACCGTGGCCCATGTCGCTGATTATGTGGTGCTTCTGTACCGCCCCGATGCCTGGGATTGGCGAGATCCGCGGGGTGGTGAAGTGGATCTGATTCTCGCCAAGAATCGCCACGGTCCCACCTGCACGTGCACCGTGGCTCACCAGTTGCATCTGAGCCGCTTCGTCGACCTGGCCCCGAGGATGACGAGAGGTGGGACCGCACCGTAGGGCGATGTGATGACAGGGTCTTGGCGGTGCAGCGTCGGGGCTGCACCGCCACTGCGGGAGGTAGGCGCCATCGCGGGTACGAAATGATGTACCGGTGGTACAGAACAAGCGGCTGCCCGTGCAGATCCGGGCGAGTATCGAAGCGCAGCTCCGGCAGAACGCACGCGAGACGAACCGTCCGTACGGTGCGGTGCGTCGGCAGTTCGTCTACGAGCGGTTTCTCGACGCGTGTTCTGCGGCGATCCGGACGGATGGATCCTCAAGGGCGGGGTGGGGATGATGGTGCGCGTGCCCAACGCCCGGCACAGTCTCGATATCGATCTGGTGGGGCGCCGCGACGGGGACTCGGTGCACTCCTTGATCGCGCTGGCGAAGAACGACACCGATCCTTTCCGCTACACCATCACTCCCAAACGCGAGACCGACAGTATCGAGGCACCCGGTTGACGGTTGTCGCGTCGCTCGGTGGCCGCAAGTTCGAGGAGTTTCGCATCGATTTGGTCAACGACCGTGCCCTGGTCGGCGAAGTGGAGCGTCGCTCGTTGATGTGCGTGGTCGGTGACAAGCACGGCGATTTTCCCCGCAACGCGGAGGCGGTGCAGCTCTATCCACTGGCCGATCAGATAGCGGACAAGATCTGCGCGATCCACGAAACACACGGTGCGGGACATCCGTCGAGTCGTACCCGCGATCTGGTCGATCTGCTGCTCATTGCCGAACACCTGCAACCGGAGCTGGCGGCGACTGTCGCGAGCGTGACGGCCGAACGCGACCGCCGACAGATCACTCTTCCCGAAACGATGACACCGCCGCCGCTGTGGGCCTCGAACTGGCCGAAAGACAACAACGTGGTCCGTCACCTCGACCCGGCGTTGCACGTGTTCGCCCATGCCGTCGACGCAGCCGGCCTGTGCTACAACCGGGTGCTCTCCCATGTGGCCGCCGGTACCAAGCCTTCGACCGCAGTATGGAGCCTGCAGCACCGGCACTGGGCGGTGTAGCTCCGGCGCATACCTCGGTGGGTGGTGCTGTTAGTGCTGCTGCTGCTCGTCGTCTCGGCTGTCCTGGTGGTGATCGTCGTGGGCACCGGTTCGCCGCTGATCGCGTGCGGTTCTTCCCGGACCACTCGCCTGCTCGCCGGACGAGTCGGACAACTGCTTGGCCACCAGGGCGAGGATGTCGGCGAATCGTGTCGGGTCCGCCTCGGGCAGTAGGATTTTCGGTCCTGGTGTCTGCGATGACTCGATATAGGTGAGCACCGTGTCGAGAGGGGCGTACGAGGGCCCGCCGTCGTCGAGGTGCTGCGCGAGCACCCGGGCGAGCAGGGCGGATGCCCGCTCAAGAGTGTCGGTCGCAGGGGAACGATCGAGGGCGGCGAGCGCGTGAATGTTGCGGGAGACCCCGGTCGTGCGTACCAGCGCGGCGGTGAATTCGGTGCCGTTGCGGTACCCGTACGAGGGGGCAGGGGCGTCGAGGACGGCGGCGACCTCCTCGGCGGTGGTGTGGTCGGCGACCAGAGCATCGAGAACGACACCGGCCAGATGGCCGGCGTCGGTGCCGATGGAGGCAAGATCGGCGATGGTGCGTACCGCCGTGGTCACCGGCAGACCGTCGACCACCGTCCAGTCCTCGGAGGTCAGCTTCGTGGTGTGCAGCCGGGTGTGGGGTAGGCGCAGCCGGATACGCCGCACCGTGGACAGTTCGGCGATGTCGGCGTCGATGTCCCCGAGGCGATGCATCCGAGCGGCACTGCGGTGCGAGATCACCCCGAGGGGAGGTCATCGTCGAGCCGGTCCCATACGAATCGGGTCGGATCGAGCAACAACCATGCCATCCGCAGCGGCCGATGCTCATCCTCGGGAGCCGGGGTTACGAGATAGATGCCCTGGCGGAGACGTTCGATCCGGCCATCCGCTGCGAACTCGCTCATCCGTTTACGGCTGACTCCGAGTTCGGCGGCTTGAGCGGTGGTGATGAGCCCCGCTGAGCCTGGGAGACTTCCCGGAGGGTGTCGATGTGCGTCTCCATGTCACAAATGTACCCGGTAAATGGCACGTTTGTCCCGGCAAGGTGGGACAAATGTGCACCAGCGTTCTTCGAGTCGAGTGCGGTGCGCTTCCTCGGCGGTGACCGGACTATCCGGCGCAAGTGAGGGAGGCTGACCGCATCCGAGACTCCCGCCAGGCTTGTCGCCCTCGGCAGCGACAATGGCGCTCGTGACCAGGATTGACGAAACATGGCATCGACTGCTCGGCTGGACGTTGGAACAGGCTCCGTCCGAACGATTGGCCGCTCAGATAGTGGCGCACGAGAATTATCAGGACATCGACCCGTCGCACCCACTCGGTGGTAAGGACGGTGGGCGCGATGCGACGTGCACCAAGGATGGGCAACGCTACATCATGGCCGTGTACTTTCCCCGAGGCCAGCAGAGCTTCACCACGATCGCAAGCAAGTTCGCCGACGATCTCAACAAAGCCGTGACCCACGACCCCGAGGGGTTCGTGTTCGTCACCAACCAGGAGCTGCGGCTTGGCGAACGTGAAAACTTGCGCTCCCTCGGTGAAGCGCAGGCGATCACGGTTGATCTTTTTCATCTCGAACGCATCGCCGGGATTCTCGATCGACCACCCATGGCCCCGGTTCGCCGGCAATATCTGGACATCGACTCGGAGCCTGGACCACTAAATATCGACCTCCAAATCTGCGGCGCTGCCCGGTATCTCACCGACACCGACGACCTCCTCGAATGGTGGATAGAGGAGGGAGCCCGCACGGCACGTGCACGCCTGCGCGAGCGCCACATCGACACACCTACACTTCCATGGTGGAAGCCGGTGGCGAAAGCACCTCAGAGCGAGGAAGAACTCGACGAACGTCTCGAACGCTGGGAGAAAACCGTACGTGCCGGATGGCCGACGTCCCTGCAGCACCTTGCTGCCACCTCCTGGCCGGGATTACGACTGCGGGTTCGCAACAACAGCGAGGCATTCCTGCACGAGGTGCAGGTCATCATCACTATCGACGGTGTGCTCGGACTCGGCTGGCAACATCCCGAACGTTTCGAGATGGATCTTTTTCTTCCTCCGGTGCTACCAGCCCCCGAGGACCCCTATGCGTTCGACTCCAGCTACATAGATGACCTCCGTCCCGTCGACTATCCGGTGTCCTGGCGCAACATCGACGGCGCAGTGGAGATCACCGTGGACCTGAAACACCTGCGCCCACACCCTGCGTGGGAAAGCGACGACTCCGATATCGTGCTGTTTCTCGACCATCCACATCCGCCGGTCGAGTTGTCCGCCGAGTGGACGGTCACCGCACAGGGATACGGAACCGTCCACCACGGTGCTGCGCTCCCGGTCGCTGTCGAGGCGATGCCGTGCCTGGACTCCTTCCAGGTCGTTGTCGACGCGAATCAGGACTGAAGCCGGATTCCACTTCCGCGTCTACATGCAATTCGGGTCGGCAGGGAACCTCCGGTAGTTGGGGTTCACCCAGGTTTCCTTCCGGAGGAGCGGAACTGTCCAGTTTTCAAGCGTCGCCGACACGATGCGGACAGTGAGCGGACGCGACCACCGAGACCACAGCAGCGTGCTTCTGCGCTTCGGCGACAATGTTGAGAGATTACGAGCCGAGGCCAAGCACAGAAGGGCCGCACTCACTGCAGCATGTATCGGGGCCCGACTGCTCCCGGTCCCTCAAACTGCCGGTGTGCGTGCGTGGATCGAGACAGTCTGTGCACCTAGATGTCTCGCGCCGCTGTCAGGGTGAGAGGCATTAGAGTCACAGAGCGACAATACAAAGGACAAAAGATCGGTGGAGCAAGGCGATGACGGCACGTTGAGTCAACGGCATGAGCGGAGAAAGGTGCGGCCGCGAACGGCCCGCCGTGCCCGTGAACGAGAGATGCGGAAGATAGCCGGAAACGCTGAGCGACGCGGACGTCGCGTCTCGCCAACCGTAGAGGGATTCGAGGAAGCTCTGCGTGAGCGCGGTCATGACGGTGTCGCCGAGGCGCTGATCTCGCGACACAACCAACGCCTGCAGCGTAATACCGAAGTGGGGAACATGATGCAGTGCGTCATGCTTCCGCTGCTGACATCCCACCTCCCGCTCAGCGCTGCTGCTGAGGACCTTGGAGCGCACGCAGGACGGTTCCCGTCCCATCCCGGACGAACGTGGCTCGAACATCTGGCGTGGGGCTTGGACAGCACTGCCTCCGCAGTTCGTCTGCTCCTGAGTCTGCAGCCGATCGGTGCCAGTATCATTGCGCGAACCAGATGGACCGGTGGTCGTCGAACCTGGAGTTCAACACAGGGATGACGCGACAGGCCGGCGAGGACACCACGACCTGGTACACCCGCCTGTGGAGTACCTCGCGTGCACTCCCATCGATGCTGGGACCCACCGTCGGGGAGTTGTTCGGCAGCATGAGCGAGTTGCTGCACGCACGTGGCGCGTTGATGCCGCTGGTGTGGCTCGATATCGCATGTGTCAACGACTCCCCGTCCAGCGAGCATGTCCAACTGATGGAAGTTATCGGCGATGCACTGCTCGTCAGCTTGAACCATGTGCACACGGGCCTGCTGGAGGCCGCACTCGCCAAAGGTCGGCGAAACCTAGCTCAGAATATCGACTCTGTCCCCCTGATGATGCCGGCAAGCGGTATGCTGCCGGACCTGAATGCGTGCCTATGGCCGATGACTCCCACCACTTTCCGGCTGCCAGCAGTAAAACATCAGCTCGGCGCCTTGGTGACTGGTCGCGAACGGGTCGCCGCCGCGCTGCGCGCGAACAGGAAGCCGGAGGAGCCGCAGGAATTGTGGCCCATTTTAGGGTTCGGGGCACACCGGTTTCGTGCACTCGCAGCTGCTTCCATTTCCTTCGAGCACGAACAGAAGACCCTCGGCGACAGGTTCGGTAGTCACTCGATCGAACGGACCGAAACCGAAGCGGTGCTGGCCGGCGAAATGGCCGCGATGCTCGCAATTTGGCTACGAGAGGAGCCCGATCGTCGAGCGGCAGCTGACGCGTTCGCGGTCTGTGCCTCAGCGCTTCGATCGGCCGAATGGCTGTGGCTCGAGGACGACAGCCGAGGCATGGGTTGCCTGCGGTGCGTGATCGAACAGGTCGCACGTGCACGCACCTGGCGGCGAAACCCGACTCGTGCAGCCAAAATCGAGAGCAACCCAAAATCCACACCCCGCGACTGGATCGAAGCTTCAGGCCTGCGTCGACTGAACCTCCTAAACCGTGCTCTTGGTGAGTTCGCCCACGGATCAACCCAGGGAAACTGGTACGTCGCTCAAGACGCACTCGTCGCGCTTCAGAAACACGCGGCGACCGACGATCAGACCAAATACACGGGGCGCACCCACGCGTTGAGGGTGTCAATCTTCATCGTGGCCACAGAATGCGCAGCCTGGGTCGACTCCTTCAGCAGCCCATTAGGGGCGGCGTATCGCAAGGTCATCCGTATCAGCGAAGCGCAAGCAGACCGGGCACTCGAGGAGTTCATGACTCATGCATGGGAGAGGCGAAAAACACCAGTTCGGTAATATACAGTGTTTCGTGACTCCGCGAAAGTGGCCGGCACTCGTGAGTAAAGGGCGGCGCATGCTTCCTGTGCGAGGTGTGTGTGCGGGCACCACCGAATCAACATGATCGGACCACCACGGGCCGGCGGTCGAGTGCGGTGGCTTCAGGCGGTGTTGCTCTGTGTCGAGGGTCCTCGTGTCCACAGCCGGATGAGCACCCGCATGTTGGCAGCGGCGATCACGGCGAACGGCGTCGTGAACACGGGGGTCTCAACTACGGACAGTGACGGTGTCCAGCTGTTGGGGGCCTGCCACCGGAGAACGCTTCGGCGACACCGGCGTAGGTGAACGCACCAGCAGCCAGCAACGCTGCCGTATACCCCACCGTCGCCAACAGACGCCCGAGACAGAACCAACGGGGACAGCGCTGCGGCCCCACAGAGCGAGACCACCAGGACCGGCACGATCACCACGGACCCGAACACAGCAACGAAGTACCAATTGCTCAGGACATCCCCGATGACGGATCGGCGGCGCTCGTCCAGGTAATGCGCGCTGAGCAGGGTTCCGGCCGCGAACAGCACTGGCAGCAGAGCCACCCCGGTGATCTACAGAGTGTCGTGTAGCCGGTGTCGTGCCGGAGATCGCGGTAAACGATTGTGAGCAGCTCGACACGGTGGTTCGCAAACGGGACTCCCGTTCAGCCCTGTCATTGCAGCGTCACCGCCAGCGCAAACGCGACGACGGAGTAGCCGTCGGGAATCGGGCCGTCCCGGTGCACGCTCTTCGTCCCCTGGTGTTCGACGCTGTACACGCCCGCGAATTCGGTCGGGGTCCCCACGACCCACTGGATCACCGGGCGAGGTGGGAGAAGCTGTCAGCCAGCATTGCCGGCGCTGCAGAGCTTCCGCAGCGTTCTGACCGGTAGGGAATCACCATGTACCTGTTCACCACTGCCATCGTCACCATCGCGGCGGCCATGATCGCCCGGACCATCACGAAGAACGTGATCCTGTGCCTGCAAGAGCTGGGCTACGAGCGGCAGGCCGGTCGAATCTCTCCAGCCCGTTCGCGGTGATGAACTGGTTCCGCAGCCGCGCTTTCGCGTCCGTGGCCCTGCTCGGGTTCTGCGCGGCCACTGCGGCGCGCGTGTTGAAAGGATGGAAGACTCCCCGACAGAGGTGAATTCTCGTGTAGTCCGGCGAACAGGTCAGGATCAAACGCGGAGGTGCCACGGTCATCGTCAGCGTCGACGACGAGCAGACTGCGGTCATCGAAGTGGTCATCGACGCCCCGGTCCGGTACCCGTTCCCGATGAAGCTGACCGCTCTCATCCCGGCCTGGGATATCCGCGATCACACTCCTGCGTCGCCGCCGGCCCCCGCACTTCGGTGCGGGGACGGTCGCGTTTCCGGGGCCGGATGTCCTTGGGAAGGGCGCGGAGCAGCGCCGTTGCTTCTTCGTAGACTAGCGTGATGGTCGATGACTATCTGGGGTGGGTGAAGCCGGCGACTTCTCTGTTGGATCGGTTCGCGGACGATCTGGTTGATCAGTTGGATGTGTACGGCGGGAACGGTTTTCCTTGGTGGGCCGGGTACTCGGACTGGAAGACCCTCACGTTGATCGCCGACTACTTGATCCAGGCTGTGCGCGGCACCTCGGGAGCTCTGGTGGCGGCGTCGTTGTCGGCGACGGAGCATGCGCAGTCGCGGTACACCCGGCAGTCGAAGGCAGCCGGGATCTGGCGAAGCTTGATCGCCAGGGGACAGCGTCGTCGGATGACTATCTGAAGGCGATGATCGACCGAAGGCGGACCTCAAGGCGGCGATGACCGCGGAGCACACGCTTTATCAACTGGCGCAGACTCTTGATCGCCTTGCCATCGGGCTGCTCATCGTCGGTGGGATACAGGTCAAGGACGTTGCCCGGTCGGACTGGACGAAAGTCGAGGAGATCAAGGACGAACTTGACGGGATCAAGGTTCCCAAGAATCCACGACTGGAACCAGTGGGCTCGGCTGGCCGCGAGCTCCAGACACGACTTCTAGTGTGCTGCGTCAGAAATTGAACAGTTTAGTTATTGATCTGTTGTAGTGCTGGTGGGGTTGATCTTGGCTAGATAGTCGGCGAGAGACTTGAGGATCTCGTCGGCGGTCTTGGTCCAGCGGAAGGGGCGCGGATTGTCGTTCCATTCGTCGATCCATGCGGTGATGTCCTTTTCGAGGGCTTCGACCGAGGTGTGGACGCCGCGGCGGATGAGTTTGTCGGTGAGCAGGCCGAACCAGCGTTCGACCTGATTCATCCAACTCGAACCGGTCGGAGTGAAGTGGACGTGGAAGCGGGGATGCCGGGCCAGCCAGGCCTTGATCTCATCAGTGTTGTGGGTGGCGTAGTTGTCGCACACCAGGTGCACGTCGAGGTCGCGGGGTACGGCCTTGTCGATGGTGATCAGGAACTTGCGGAATTCGATGGCGCGGTGGCGGCGGTGCAGTGCGCTGATGACGGTGCCGTCGGCGATGTCGAGTGCCGCGAACAGGCTGGTGATGCCGTGCCGGAGATAGTCGTGGGTGCGACGTTCGGGGGTGCCGGGCATGATCGGCAGGGTCGGTTGCGACCGGTCGAGGGCCTGGATCTGGGACTTTTCGTCCACGCAGAGCACGACCGCCTTCTCGGGTGGATTGTGGTACAAGCCAACAACATCGACGACTTTCTCGACGAACAGCGGGTCGGTGGACAGCTTGAACGAGTCCTGTAGATGCGGTTTGAGGTCGAACTTGCGCCAGATCCGGCCGATGGTCGATTTCGACAGTCCGGTGCGCTCGGCCATCGACGCCCGGGACCAGTGGGTGTCCTTGCCGGGCGTCGACTCCAAGGTCGCGATGACCACGTCTTCGACCTGATCGAGCAGGATCGACGGCGGCCGGCCCGACCGGGGCTCGTCGACCAGTCCACCGAGCCGACCGGTGATGAACCGCCGCCGCCACCGATCCACGGTCGATTCGTCGACACCGAGATCGGCGGCGGCCTGCTTGTTCGTCCCACCCTCGGCGCAGCGCAGCACGATCTTGGCTCGCATTGCAAGGTACTGAGCGGTTTTCGCTCTTCGTGCCCACGATGTGAGCTGCGCGCGCTCGTCCTCGCTGAGCACCAGCTCCGCTTTCGGGCGCCCGCTGCGCCCGACATCGGCCAGGCCGTCGAGTCGGTCGGCGGCGAACTTGCGCCGCCATTTCGCCACCGTCGCCACCGCGAGATCGAGTTCGCGTGCCACGCCGGCATTCGACGCCCCTTCGGCGCAGGCCAACACGATGCGCGCCCGCTCGGATTGCCGCCGGTCCGCCGACTCGGCTCTGCGCGTCAGCTCGGCACGCTCGGCCACGGACAAGATGATCTCGACAGCTGAAGGCCCACGATGCGACATAACAACAGAATATAAACTAACCGGTGAAATTTCTGACGCAGTACACTAGCGCCACTGGGCAATCTGGATCAGTACGGTCCGGAGGATTGGCTGACGTGGCTGCGTGAGACGAGGAATGCGTCGACGCATCGCGCCCCGGGTGCCAAGTGGACGCTCTTGGACCGCAAGCGGCGACTGGTCAGTCCGTTGTACCAGCAGCCGAAGTGGAGTGAGGTTCAGACATCCGTGTATGCCGCCAAGCCCGGTCCTGAAGGCGCGCTTCTGCAGGAAGACAGCGTCGTGACGCTTGATGGGCTTTGTGAGTCGGTGACCAGGTTCGTCGCGGATCTGGCGAAGGCGATGACCGAGTGTTGGGACGCTCGCCGGCGTGCTCCTGCGGCGATTGTGCAGCACGGACTCTTGTGGCCTCGCCTCGAGCCTGTGACCTCGCGTCTGCAATTCCGGGGATACAGCGGGGGCGGGATGATTCGGTTGATGAAGGGGAGCAAGCTCCGGCTGAACGATAAGGACGGCGTCCGGTTCCGCGCGGCCCGCATCCTCGATGCTGATCGCAATCAGTGGTTCCAGTAGCTCGACCATGCCGGCGCCGGCAGTCGGGCCGGTCCCGGGTCGGGCGCGATGTAGCGCTGACCGAGGTCGTGGCCGATCGTCTCGGTGGTAACGCGCGGTGGGGGAGTTGCGGTGTAGTGGCGGTGAAGACTGTGTTAGGTGTGGCCGTATTTGCCGTGGCGATGGCGGTGTCCGCGTGTGGTAGTCCGGAGACATCGGCGCCGACCGTGGCCACGTCGTCGGCAACCGCGACCTCTAGGTCAACGTCCGCGGCGCTGTCGAGCCTGTGGTCACGCCTTCGGTGGCGCCGGTTAGTAGTACGCAGGTGGCGGCACCGGTGACGTTCGAATGCGGTGATCTGTCGATCCATCAGTCCGGAACGGCCCTGTATTCCGACGGCACCACGGGATATGAGGCATCCTGTGACACCTACGTACCTCCGGTCACCGCGGAAGCACCGGCGAAGGTTTTGCGGTACTGCAATTATCCGGGGACCGCTGTCTACACCGATGGTTCGTATTCCACGACCGGTCCGGCCTGCGCGGCGATGCGTGCTGAGAACACGAACCCGAATCCCGGAGGGGCTATCCCTACGATCCGGAGGAAGATCGCAACGGTGACGGTGTGGTGAACGGATACGAGCGTTGCGGGATCCGCTGCGGTGATGCCCCCACCAGCGGTGATATCCAAACTCAGCACGGTTGCGAGCAGGGCTATATTACCGGTGCGGTTTGCGAGCCCTATACCGGCTGATGTCTCCGGCGGGTGCGTCGCAGCGCCCACTTGAGGGATTCCGTGCGTAGCTCGCACGCGGTGTGAGCTACGTCGGTAGTGACGACGGGCCGGCTCAACCCAGTTCGCGACTCTTCTCCGCTCGACTCCGACGGTCTCCGGCGTGCCGGATGGCGCCGAAACTAGCGTAAACGGCCGCAGCAACCAGTCCACGGGGCGAGTGTGCCCCTGTCCGATCCTGACGGAGGCTGCACTGTTTCCTCAATCGACTAGACTGCCGTGTCGGTGAATGCTCCCTCTACGAGGCAGGTACGTGCGCGGAGTGTCAACTGGTGCGCCGGATGACCTGACGCGCGATGTGCCTCCGGTAGCGGACACGCCAGCCCAATCCGAGGTGTCATCGGCAACCCGCCGGCCCGGACAATGGGAGCTTCACTCCGATCCACCCGGAAACCGAGATCGACCGCGAATACGGATTGACGAAGAAGGCGAGCGCCGTAAGAACGACGACACAACACCCGGCGGGCTGACCGAAGGAGGCGTGAGCCGAATATAATCGGCTCGCGCCGATCATGGCGATCGAGAGCCGCAGGATGGATGGGCACTCCTCGTCCAACTTCTGTAGGAGAACATCACCCTCGACGATGCTCTCGACTCGCTCCTGCGTCGACGCGCCCAGACCGAGCAGTGACTCGGCCGCGGCCGTTCTCACAGGAGTGGATCGACTACTTCATCGCATTGATCCGCTTTATTTCTGCTGGACCATAGGAGAGAGGAATCAGGGAGAGTCGAGGGATGTCGTTGCGAACCAAATGGGTGTTTATCGCGCGCAGGATTCGATTGCGTGCCCGGTCGACGCCGTCCACGCGCTTCATCCACTCATCCTGAGCGACAGCTTGATTGAAGTTAAACGCGTTTCCGATTACGCGGTCTCCCTGAATGCCTTCTCTCAAGACTGCAAGCGCCCTCCGAGTGTCAGTGACTCCACGAAGAGCGCTCGTGACGAAGCGTTGAATCGTGGGATCCTGAAGCCATTCAGACGGGAAGGAAGCTGGCGTAATCACTGTTCGATCCCGTCGTGACAGCACCTGTCCGGTGCCAAGTGCGTGGCTCACATCTTGCAGGGCGTCATCGAGATCTTTTAGCGACATCTCGTCCTTCATAGAGTCCGTGAACGCCGCGCGATTGAAGATGCCTCGAAGTGCGGAACAAATTGTCTGAGCCATCTGATCTACGGCTGGCAGCGGAGATAGGACGAACCAAGCAGCATGAGGCACTTCGTTCCCCCAGTCCGCCACGGCGTATGCGTTCGCGACGTCGTACGCCTTCTGCGGTGACGCAGCACTCCCGATGAGATGGTCGTAGTACTTCTCCGAAAAATGGGCGGCGAGCTCGTCATCGACCTCCTCCACTGTGCCGATCGCCCACCCGGCCGCCGGCGGCAGATCGTTGAGAAGTTCGGGACCTGTTTTTGCGGTAAAGCAGCCGCTGAGATAAACACCTTCGAGGCTCTCGCTGGCTGCGCGGACGACCCGAACTACATCCGCGGCTGGCCGTCCTACGCGGTTACCGCCTTCACGCACGACGAGCTGCCCATTGGAGTCACCGTGTCCGATGAAGTGGAATATTGTCGGCTTCACCGCACCAGCAAAGGCCGCCAGGTTGTTCCACTCAACGGAGCGAGGTGCAACAAGGACGTCGCAGTCGGAGGAGCGCAGCGATTCCAGGTGCGCGGCCTCCCGTTTCGCATGCGGAAGATCGTCTTCGCCGCAGTTCCACACCAGGATTGTTGCCATGGCATAAGTGTTGCAGAACTTCGGACGTGATCTTCTCACCACCGAACTGTGCACCGCCCCACGCGATTGTCCGATGGTCAAGCACTGACCGCACGTGCAGGCGCACCGCAACGGCATCCAATTCCTCCAGAAATTGCGTACCGCTACGTCGCAGCCAAAGAGGTCCGCGGATACGGCACCGCGGTCCTTGATCGAAGAACAGCCAAGAACCGCGTGCGCGAACTCGACCGCGACACCTTCGTCGACGAGCTGACGAAGGTATGGGCCCGATCAACTACGTCCACCCGCAGGGAAGGAAACATCCGAGCACAGTTCGTTCTCTTCACACAACTCAACGTGGACGCCGGCTACTCCTTATCCGCGAGGTCCTTCGCAGCCCACGACACGCGAAGCGCGGGACGCGACGAAGCTGAAGTCGGAAGTTTGAGCGTGATCGCGAGCTGGTCGACGAAGGTGGGCACGCGTTGTGACCGCAGAGCGCCAACAATGATCGTGTTGACGAGGGGTAGTGGAGTGAGGTGCGCGCTTCTCACTCCACTACCTACCGAGCTAGAACCCGGGCAGTAGGTCAGCCGAGCACCTGGTCCAGTGCTGCGACAAGTGCAACCGCTGTCGTCACAACGCTTATGGGTTCGTAGCAGACCGCACCTACAGCTGCAGCCATTCCGAGACCACTCAGGAGTAGTAGACGAAGCAACCTGCGTGCGCAGGGAGCGCTGCCCCCCTCTGGTGACGTGGGGGAGCCGGGAGATAGCGTCATGGGACGTCCTCTTTTCGGTTTGCGTGAACATTGGGCGTTGACGGCTCTCCGTGGCTGCGGAGGGCCGTCGCCGTGTGAGCAGCGATGGCGTTGCCGTCACCGACTACTGCACTCGACGCCGAGGACTTTGTCGAGTAGCGTGCAGTGAGCGAAGGTCGCGTTTTGACCGGCCCTCGTGTCAATCTAATTTGAGACTGAGATGGCAGGAAGACGGAAAAGGTTCATAGGACCGGTCTATCGGTAACCATTGAATGCGCAAAGATTGGTGCTGGTCATGACGATCATCGATGAGTTGAAGTCACGGCAGGATCATTTGGATGCGATCGTCGAAGGCAAGAACCTCGACCGCCTGGTCCGCGGAAACCTTCGAGATGTGTGGGAAAAGAGTTCGCCAACCCACATACTCATCCGCTCGGGGTTCGCGCGCCGAATACCGGATCTGAAGGACTCAGAGATCACGGGTATATCGGTGCGGGACAAACCGCGGCCGGTTCTCCCGCGCCGCCCACCGCTCTCGGTACTGGTCCAGAAGTCCAAGGGGGTGGCACTCCGTGTGGCAGTCACAATGCCCTTCCTCGTACAATCAGATCGAAGCCTGCTGGGAGCGGAAGCCAAGTTCGGTTGGCCGATCGAGGACACACGCCCGAGTCCGAGCGGTCTGATCGATGTAGTTGTCGTCACCGCGAACCATGTCAAGGGGAAAGAGGAGTTCGCAGTCGACAGGGCGGCGAACCGCAAGCGCCAGATAGGTCAGGCGATCACGCTCTCGCCACGTCGGACGTAAATCTGATCCGGTTGCCAGGAGCGCAGGGACAGGGATACCGGAAGTTCAAAGACATTCGACTACAAGTCGAAGACGGCGGCCACAGGCGGGTGTCTGATGTGGTCCCGTACCGTGCGCCGGCACCGAGGGAACCCGTGATCGAGGTGCCGGCTGACTTCTACCTCAACGGGTGGGTCCACGCACTGACCAACCGCGAGATCGCCATGTGTTGATGCTGCGCGACCTACATGCGCGCGTAGGAGGGACCCCTGGTTCCGAATTGGACATCACTGCCCGGGATCGGCTTCTCAAGTACGATCTCACTCGCGCGGCATGGGAATCATTCAGAAGGCTCGCCGACTTTGGACTGATCACCTTCAAGACCGATCCGAATCGCCGTCCAGACGGAACGGTGGAGGGAGGACGGTCGAGGAACGCTCAATCTGAGCGTCACCGGTTCTACCTTTCCGATGGCGGATTGGCAGGCGAGGGAGTTGAGATAGTGCGCGAGCGAATCCGCGAGGAACTAGACGTTCTCAAATCGTGAGCGTTCATGCCACATCAATCGGCCGGATGCTTTCCTGCCACGCCTACACAGACCTCAACATCGAAGAGGCACGCGACACCGCTCTGTAGCACGAGCGCGGCGACAGCCTCGGGCGGGAAGTTGGCTACGAAGTCTGAACTTCGTCGGAGATCTCGGACTTCAGGGCAACTCACTCGGTGTGATCGACCGTAAGTCGTCGAGATGCTGTCGCATCGTTGCTTTGTGGTGAGCCGTTCATGACGATGCCGACGCGGCCTCCTCCGTCCTCAGGGACGCACTTCCTGTGGGCTAGGTGAAGCAGGAACAGCATCTGCCCGTCCGAGGTCGCCGGCAGTCCTGGGCGAACCGGCCGTAGGGGCCCGCTTCGTCGTGCTCTTTCGTGACCGCCTTGGCGTACTGCTTCCGGTCGACGCCGTGCGGAGGGTTGGACGTGCAGAAGTCGAAGTGGCGGCCTGTGAACACGTCATCGGTGAGGGTGTTGCCGAAGGCGATGTTATTGCGTCGTGGCGCTTGGCGAGCAAATCGGACTTGCAGATTGCGTAGGGCTGTCCGTTGTATTCCTGGCCGTACAGGCTCAGCTTTGCGTCGGGGTTCTGTACAAGCAGGTATTCCTTGGCGAGGGCGAGCATGCCGCCTGTGCGACGGTGGGGTCGTGCAGGGTGCGGACGATGCCGGCCTCAGTCAGATCGGCGTTCTTTCGGTGAAGAGCAGGTCTACCAGAAGTTGGATCGCGTCCCGCGGGTGTGGTCGTCGCCGGAGGTCTCGGTCGCGGCACAGGCGTCTTGGCAGTCTGGTGGTGTGCCACAGCGTGCCCCGAACCGGATGTCCAATCCTGCGGGATCACCGATACTGAAGCCGTCCGAGACGGTACTGCGGTGCATTCGCCGCAACAACGGCCCGGAGTTGTTGCACCCCGCCCATCGGTGAGCAGTGTGTCGCGGGCACAGGCGAATCCGATTACGGCGTGTGCTCGGAACAGCCTCCGGTGTGTCATTCCGGCTGGTCTCCTCATCCTGGCGGTAATCGAGCGTGATGGGCATCACTCGAAAATCGAGGTGGGCGCCGGAACGGAATCGATGGGAACTGTCGTGATGTAGGTATGACCCGAACGACGGCACAGGGAGATCAACACGCGGTGAGGCAGACGGAGGACGATGTGAACGCAGAACGCGAGCCTACGGCGGCCGAGATTCTGGAATGGCGTCGCGGCAACGAGTTTTTGCCTGACTCCGAGGCAACCGCACAGGACTTCCCGCGTTTGACCAACATGTCGGCTACGTTCATGTTCGACGGCATCGTCCGCCCGTTGGATCCGACTCCGCCGGAGTACGTGACGCTCTCGTTGCCCTACACATCGGACTTGGCGTTGGTCGGCGCTGTCGGATGCCTCGCACCGGGAGAAGCACACCGAGTTGGTGACGGGGGAGCCGAAGTCGCTGAGGGTCACGCGGGCCCGCGCGATCCGACTGGCCAAGGCCGAGAACAAGGGGCCGGGGACGAAGCCGGATGTACCTGTGTGCTCGTTCAATCTCGAAGCCTTGGCTTTGATGTTCGTCTGGCCCGACAGAACGTGGCGATGGCGCTGCTCGAGTTGTGGGAGCGCGGCGCCGCGGACCTGGCCCGGCGCAACACTCCGGATCCTGCGGGTGTGTCCGCGCCCATCAAGGTTGTGGATCGGGCGTACGCGGTCGAGCGACTCACTCATGCGGCGACCACGCTGCGGTCCGCGATCGACAATGATGACGATGAGTACTGGGTGCGTTCCGAGCTGGTCAAACTGTGGCCGGATTTCGTGTCGGCCAGCCCCTACGGTGAGACCAAGGCTCGAATCGCTGCTCGACTACAAGCCGGTAAGCGGCTGGCCGTAACCAGCACCGGAGCCTCTCAACGACCGGAGCGGCGCTCAAGCCAACTCGTTCCTTCGGAGACCACTCGCCGTCGGGACGCCGCGGTTGACGCGCGGCACGCCTCGCCGCCCCTGGTCATGGCTTGAGGATGCACCTCGTAGGGGACGGATTGAGGCTCCGGCGCGCCGCGCATACCCGGCACTGACTTACACGCGACGACGCCGTTCGGGATGCCACGTCAGCGTCTACGAGACCCCGGTGGGTATTCCTGGTTACCAACCGCGCAGGGTCACCATCGAATTCGATCACCGATACCCGTCGAGTCCCGATGTTTTCGCTGACGGTCCCTCCGGCCGTGATGCGTCGCCGCATCGATATCCAGATCGTGGTCGTACGCAATTGTGTATCTGGCATCCGAAAGATCCAGCTACGCGCAGGTGGGTGCCTGACGACGGACTGCTTGCCCTGTTCGGCATGGCTGCCGAGCACCTATTCAAAGAAGCTTGGTGGCGTGAGCATGACCAGTGGCTCGGGGAAGAGTATCCCCACGAAGAGCTCTCACCCCGGAAGGACACATCCCGTTGACAGCGCCGATCCCACCGCTGCTGCCGAACGAATCCGCAGCGGTGGTGCCGAGCCCGGTCACGATGACCCCGATGCGGCTGCCCGCCGCCGTAGAACCCGCCCAAACCTCCGGTAACGGCGCAGAAGTCTTCGTATCCGGGGCGGTTATTGCCGCGGTAGTGGGCGCGGTCATCAACGTCGCTCTTGCGCGATACAAGGACAGGGCAGAAGAACGAGCACGTCTGCGGACGACATTCGCCGAAGCGTTCGAAACTGCGATGCAATACAAAGAGTTCCCGTACGCGATTCGTCGGCGCAGAGCCGACCAGCCAGCGGCGGAACGGGTGCGCCTTTCAGAGGAAATGCGTGTCGACGGCACGTGAAAACTGACCACGGTATGGCATCTCAATTTTGACCCCCTGACAACCGATCCTGGCTGAAGTCGAGCAGGAGGACGAAGGGATGTTGTCCGTGGAAGATTGGGCCGAGATTCGTCGTCTGCATCGCAGCGAGCGGTTGCCGATCAAGGCGATCGCCCGGGTGATGGGGATTTCC
>LATQ01000179.1 GCA_001017865.1 Rhodococcus sp. IITR03 | reverse complement strand
GACGTCTCCGGCCTGCGGGTGGGTGACGACGTCCGGATGGCCGCGTGCGGGTCGGACGCGTCGACGCGATCGAACTCGACGGGTCGATCGCGCGGGTGGCGTTCCGCATCGAGGCGGGGCAGACGATCCACGACGACACCGAGGCCGCGATCACCTATCAGAACATCATCGGTCAGCGATATCTGGGACTCTCCCGCGGAGAGGGCGGCTCCGGGGTACCGGCCCCGGAGAACTGGGAGATCCCCCTCGAGCGCACTGATCCGTCGTTCGACATCTCCGTGCTGCTCAACGGATTCGAGCCCTTGTTCAGCGTGCTCGACCCGGAACAGGTCGACCGCATCACGAGCGCGATCATCGCGGCACTACAGGGGGACGGTGGTGCCGTCACGGCCCTCGTCGCCGAAACATCGCGTCTCGCAGAGTCGCTCGCCGAACCCGACCGCATCCTCGGTGACATCATCGTCAACCTGGACGCGGTCATCGGCGACCTCGCGACGCAGAGCGAGGACGTCGACGCCGTCCTGACCAGTGCCCGTGCGATCTTCTCCGAACTGTCCGCGCGGCGCGACGAGACGATCGGCTCGCTCGACTCCCTGTCTGCGACCGTCGACCGGATCGCGGCGATGAGCCGGGAGGTGCACCCCGACCTGCATGCGATGATCAGCCGCCGACCCGGTTTCACCCGGCACTTCCTCGACAACAAGGACAGCTTCGGATATTTCGGGGCGAATCTGCCGGGGCTGCTCAAGGGCCTCGCGCGCGTCAGTCAGGAGGGCAGTTACCTGAACACCTACCTGTGCAACTTCAACGTCACCCTGATCCCCGAAGTGGGATCGATCATCCCGTCCGTCGTCTCCGAGGTCACGCCCGAAGGCGGATCACGCATTCCCCGGTGTGCAGGTGAGACCGTGACGCGGAAACCGACCCTCGAAGATCGCAATCCTCTGGTCATCGGGACCGTGGCGGTCGTGGTGATCGTCCTCGCGCTGGCCGCCACCGTCGTCGTCTCCCGCATCGGATTCTCCTCCGTGCGTTACGAGGCCGAGTTCGCGCAGGCGGCCCGGATCAGCGCCGGCGACGCCGTGACGATCGCCGGTGTCCAGGTGGGAACCGTCGAAGGAGCGCGACTCGCCGGGGATCACGTGGTGGTGGCGATGGACATCGACCGCGACGTCGAACTCGGATCCGGCACCGTGGCGTCGATCAAGCTCACCACACTGCTCGGATCCCGCTATCTCGAACTGCAACCCGCAGGAGGAGAACCCCTGACCGACAACAGGATTCCCCTCGAGAACACCGTCGTTCCCTACGACCTGCAGGAGCTGCTCGCGGACGCGACGACACCTTCGAGCAGGTGGACGCCGAACGTCTCGGGGAGACGATGACGCTGATGGCGGACGAACTCCACGGCGTACCCGAGCTTCTCCCGCAGGTCCTGCAGAACATCGAGAGTCTCTCCGGCACCCTCGCCGACCGACGCAGGCAGATCGGGTCGATCCTCGAGGCGACCGCGTCGATCACCACCATCGTGCGCGCCCAGCAGGACAGTCTCGGTGTCCTCGTCCGCGACGGCTACAGCATGCTCGCCGAGATCGAGAACCGCCGCAATCTGGTTCAGCGCCTGCTCGATTCGACCACCCGGCTCGTGAACTCCCTGCACTCGGTCGTCGTGGAGGACCGGACGCACGTCGACGCGATGATCGCCGATCTCGACGAGTTCCTGCAGACCCTCGCGAACAACGACGCGTTGCTCCGCAACATCCTCCAGATCCTCCCCGTCCCGATCCGGAACTTCACCAACGCGTCGGGGACGGGTAACGAGGTCGACTTCACGGCGCCGGCCGGACCGATGATCGACTCCTGGATGTGCGCCCTCGTGGGGCAGACCGGCGAGCCGAGCCTGCGCGACTATCTCGGGGAGTGCCGATGACGGTGAAGACGATGGTGAAGGGGATCGTGCTGGTCGCGATCGTCGCACTGGCGGGAGCCTCGTGCTCGACCGGGTCCTGTCACCGGATCGGCCCGTCACCGTCACCGCACGGTTCGACAACGCCGCCGGTCTGTACGAGGGAAACGAGGTGTCGATCCTCGGGATACCGGTGGGGCGCGTGCTGACGATCGAACCGCAGGGCACTCACGTCGCGGTCGCGATGGAGATCGACGCCGGTGTCGAGGTACCTGCCGACGTCCGGGCGGTGGCCGTGTCGACCTCCGTGCTCACCGACCGGCATGTCGAACTGACCCCCGCCTATCAGGGCGGACCGACCCTCGCGGACGGCGCGGTGATCGACCTGGACCGGACCCGGACCCCGATCGAATTCGACCGCCTGCTCGCGATGGCCGACACCTGGCCCTCGAACTCGAGGGCGACGGGACGGGCGACGGACCGGTGGCACGACTACTCGATGTCGGAACCGGGATGACGGCAGGCAACGGCGTCGGTATCAGGCCGCTCTCGGCCGTCTGTCGGACGCACTGCGGATGAGCGCCGAGAAGGGCGCGGTGACGGGCAACGAGATCACCGCCATCGTCGACAACCTCTCCGTCCTGACGGACATCGCCGCCGCCAACGACGTCGAGATTCGTGAATTCGGCGAAGCCACGCGAAGACTCAGCACGGTCCTCGCCGACGCCCGGGTCGGAACCGGCGACACCGGAACGAAACTCAACGAGATCCTCGCGCACGCCGAGCAACTGCTCGAGACCCACCGCGACGAGGTGCACTCGACGGTGACGAACGCCGAATCGGTCACCCGCGCGCTTGTCGACTACCGCAACGAGGTCGCCGAATTCCTCGATCTGTCACCGCTTCTCCTCGGCAACGCGTACAACGCGATCGACCAGGAACACGGTGCGGCCCGCGTCCACGCCCAGCTCGAGAAGGTCTTCTTCGACGGACATCTCGTCTCCCAGGTATGCGCGGCGTTGGAGATGCACGACCACGGGTGCACCTCCGGAAACCTGAAGGACTTCGGCCCGGGCTTCGGCATCGCCTCGATGCTCGAGGGGATCGCGGGGTTGCCACGATGAGACACCGACACACCACCGGGCGACGACGGACGCGGGCCGTGGTCGCGATGATCGCCGCGTCGGTTCTCGGCACCACCGCCTGTTCGGTCGGCCTCGAGAGTCTTCCCCTTCCCGAACCGGGCGTGGACGGCGAGTCCTATCTGCTCCACGCGACCTTCGAGAACGCGCTCAACCTGCCGACGAAGGCCAAGGTGAAGCTCGCGGGTGCGGACGTCGGGGAGGTCGCGTCCATGCGGGTGGAGGAGTACTCCGCGATCGTGACCATGCGCATCGCCGAGGATGTGTCCGTCCCGGTGGGAACCGCCGCCGAACTGAGATCCGCCACGCCGCTCGGTGACGTGTTCGTCTCGCTGCAGCCCCCGGTGGATGCGGCCGGTGCCGCGGCCCTCGCTGCGGGGGACATGATCCCGTTGTCGTCGACTGCGGCAGCAGCGACCATCGAGGAGGTGCTGTCCACCGCATCGGTTCTCGTCAACGGTGGAGCGCTGCGGAACCTCACGAAGATCGTCGACGGGCTGGGGGAAGCGGTGGGGGATCGCGGCGACCGGCTCGGGACGCTCGTCGACGAGTCGACGCGGCTGGCGGGCCTCATCACCGCACGCACCGCCGAGATCGAGGAGTCCCTGACCCGCACCGACCGGCTCGTCGCGACCCTTGCGGAGCGTCGGTCGACGATCGACGAGGTGATGCTGGCCGCGCGCCCGGCGCTCGACGTCGTGGCCTCGGATACCGCGCAGCTGCTCGACCTCGTCGGGCAGGTCGACCGGATCGGGCAACAGATCGGGAAGTTCCCGTCCGTGCAGGGCACCGACACCCGCAGCACCCTCGCGGACCTCGACCGGATCGCCGAACAGCTGAACGCCGCCGCGACCCATCCGGACGCCAGCCTGAACTCGGTCAACCGGTTGCTCGCACCGATCATGCGGGTCACCAACAGCACGTCGGCGAACGTCGACGCCGACCTCGAGCAACTGGTGATCGGCGCTGTTCCCGCGCCCGGACATTCGGGAGACCCGGGCAGTCGCCTGCCCGACGAGACCGACTGGCAGGCGTTCGTGGGAACGCTGACGTACACGCTGATGCGATTGCAGCAGCGACTGGACGGAGAGGGTCCGTGAGCCGCCGCGGCCCCGTCGAGGTCGCCGCCGGCGGCATCGTCGCGGGGGTACGCTACGGCTACGCGCGTCGGCTGGGACTGTCCGTGGTCGCCCTCGCCACCACCTTCGTCGTCGGGATGACGTACCTGGTGTTCGGTGTGTTCGACGCGGACCCGACGGCCGAGACCTACCGGATCCGGGTGCACTTCGACGAGTCGGGCGGCTTGCTGCCCGGCCGGGACGTCACGCTGCGCGGTGTTCCCGTCGGTACGGTCTCGTCCGTCGACCTGACGGAGGGCGGGGTGGTCGCGGTCGCCGAGATCGATTCGCGGGCACGGATTCCGGCGGGTGGAGAAATTCGCGTCGCGGGCCTGTCGCTCGCGGGCGAGCAGTATCTCGACCTGCGTCCCGACAGCGACGACGGCCCCTATCTCGAGGACGGCGCCGAGATCTCGCCGAGGACACCGCGACACCCGTTCCGCTGTCGACCCTCATGCACGACCTCGACGGCATGCTCGCCCAGATCGACCCCGACTCGCTGCGGGTGATCGTGGAGGAACTCGGTGTCGGGCCGGAGGGTCCGCGCAAACTCACCGACATCGTCGAGGGCGGAACCTTCCTCATCTCGACGCTCGACGGGGTTCTGCCGCAGACGGTCTCGTTGTTGCGCTCCGGCAGGATCGTGCTCCGCACACTCGCGGATGCCGCACCCGGACTGCAAGGCATGTCGGGAGATGTCGACCCTGCTCGGCGGAGTCGAATCGATGGACGAGGGATTCCGCAGTTTCGTCGACAGGACACCCGCGACGATGCACTCCGTCGACGCTCTCCTCGCGGAGAACTCCCCGACGATGGTGCAACTGCTGGGCAACCTGACGACGGTGGCGCAGATGGCGCACGTGCGTGTCCCCGCCCTGAACGAGTTCTTCTTCCCGAGCGATCGGGACGGGTCGACGCTCGAAGCGCTCATGACCGCCTTCCGCGACGGCGGCATCTGGCGCTGGTGAACATCTATCCCCGCAACTCGTGCGACTACGACCTGCCGCGACGACCACCGACGATCGCGGATCATCCGGAGCCGTATCTGTACACCTACTGCACCGACCCCGACCCGTCGACGCTCGTGCGCGGGCGCCGCAACGCGCCGCGTCCTCCCGGTGAGGAGGCGCCGCGACCATGCCGCCCGGCGTCGATCCGCTCCGTACGTCCGACCCGGCTCCCGTCGGGCCGTACAGCGTCCCACTCGACTACGGCGGACCGACAGTGCCGAACTGACCTGTGCCCGACGATCGTGCAGAACCCAGGAGAACCGACATGAGCACCGACACCGCGACCCGCACGGACGGAACCGAGACGACCGACGACACGGATACGGTTGTATCCGAGAAGAATTCGAGAAGAAGGTGGTTCGCGCGGATTCCCCTCCTTCTGCTCGTGCTCGTCGCGGTGGCGGGACTGGTGGCCGCAGCGGTGCTGGGAACCCAACTCCGGAACGCCCGCGCCGTGGAGGACGCCGCCCGCGCGGCGTCGGAGGCTGCACGGCAGTTCGCCGTGACGTTGACGTCGGTGGACTCGGCGGACCTCGACGCCGACTTCGCCGCGGTACTCGACGGAGCCACCGGCGAATTCGAGAAGATGTACGCCGAGTCGAGTGCACAACTCGAACAGGTGCTGATCGACAACCAGGCACGCTCGGAGGGTGTCGTCGTGGAGTCGGGTATCAGGTCCGCGACCACGACGAAGGTCGAGGTCCTGTTGTTCGTCGACCAGAGCGTCACGAACACTCTCGTTCCCGAACCGCGACTCGATCGCAGCCGCGTGGTCATGACGATGGAACTCGTCGACGGCCGGTGGCTCGCGTCGCAGGTGGATCTGCCTGAGCCGGTGTCGAGTCAGGCGGTCGGTGCCGGAGGGAGCTCTCGCGTGCTCAACCATGCCTCCCACAGCGGCCGGAGCGAGACTTCCGAGAAGCGTGCGGCGAGATCCTTGAACTGCGCCGTCGTCACGTTGCCGTGCCGGTGTTCCTCGGTCCACGTCCGCAGGAGGGTGAAGAACGGCTCGTCGCCGAGCTGCAAGCGCAGGGCGTGCAGGGTCAGTGCCCCGCGCTTGTAGATGCGGTCGTCGAACATGTCCTTCGGGCCCGGATCCTCGAGCAGGATGTCCTGCGGCTTGCGGGCCAGTCCCCGGTGGGCGTCGAGCGCGTGCGCGTGCGCCGACCTGCCGCCCGAGTTCTCCGACCACAGCCACTCCGCGTAGCACGCGAATCCTTCGTGGAGCCAGATGTCGCACCATCGGTTCAGTGTGAGGCTGTTGCCGAACCACTGGTGCGCCAACTCGTGTGCGACGAGCCGTTCCTCGCGGCCGGTACCGTCGCAGAAGTTCGCGCCGAAAATCGACAATCCCTGTGCCTCGAGGGGGATCTCGAGGTCGTCGTCGGTCACCAGAGCGGTGTAGTGCGCGAACGGGTACGGGCCGAACAGGCGTGTGAACAACTCGAGCATCTCGGTCTGGCGAGCGAAGTCCCGATCGAACTCCGCGCGCAGGCGAGGCGGGTGGATTCCGTACTGCGGTACGGGTTCCGTTGCGAGGGTGCGTATCTCGTAGTGTCCGGTCTGGACCGTGGCGAGATAGGTCGCCATCGGTTCGGGTTGCTCGTACACCCGGGTGGTGCGGCTCGCCTTCCTGGTCTTGTGCACGAGCGTGCCGTTCGCGATCGCGACGAACGGAGCGTCGGTGGTGACCGCGATGCGGTAGGTGGCCTTCGAACCGGGATGGTCGTCGCAGGGGAACCAGGTGGGTGCGCCGTTGGGCTGGCTCGCGACGAGCGACCCCTCGTCGAGTTCCTCCCAGCCGACCTCACCCCACATGGTCCGCAGCGGGATGGGAGTCCCCGAGTACTGCACACCGAAGACGAGGACCGCCCCGGCGGGCAGTTTCTCGGCGGGGGTGACGGTGAGCTTGCCACCGCGATGCGCGAACTTGGCGGGACGTCGGCCGTTGACGGTCACCTTCGCGACCCGCATCGATTGCGCGAGATCGAGCGAGTACTCGGCGCGCACGTCCGTTGTCGTGGCGATGATCTTCGCCCGGCCGTCGAGCCGGTTGGACACGACCTTGTAGGTGAGTTCGAGTTCGTAGCGGGAGACCCGGTAGCCGCGGTTCCCGCTCTCGGGCAGATAGGGGTCGAGCGGCCGGTCCGCGGCGACGGCGCGACGGGCTTGGCGGCCTTGATGGCCTTGATGGGCTTCACCGCGGTGACCAGTCGCTCGGCGTGGTCCACGGCGTGATCGGATTGCCCTGCCAGCGAGTGGACGGCGGGACGACGACGTCACCGCGCATCACCAGCGAGGCCGGGCCGACGGTGGCGCCGTCGCGATGCCCGAGGCGGGCAACGCGACG
>LATQ01000181.1 GCA_001017865.1 Rhodococcus sp. IITR03 | reverse complement strand
CGTCGCGGCGCCCTGCACCCGAGCGCGCCCCGACGCTCGCGGCGAGATTCCGCGCGTCCTCGCTCCTCGTCATGACGTGCACCTCGGAACCTTGCGCCAGGGCGACCTGCGCCGCGATGTGGGCGCTGCCGCCGAAGCCGTAGATGCCGAGCCTGCCGCCGTCGGGGACCGAGGCGCGCTTCAGCGCGCGGTAGCCGATGATGCCGGCGCAGAGAAGCGGAGCGAGTTCGACGTCGTCGTATCCCTCGGGCAGCGGGAGTGCGTATGCCGCCGGTACGGCGACGAACTCGGCGTACCCGCCGTCCTCGTCCCAACCGGTGTATCTCGAATTCGGACAGAGGTTCTCGTCGCCACGGCGACAGTAGCGGCACTGCCCACAAGTCGACTGCAGCCAGGCCACGCCGACGCGGTCGCCGGCGGCGAACCCCTCGACCGCCTCCCCCACCCGATGGACCACACCGACCACCTCGTGCCCCGGGACGACACCCGCCCGGTGGACGGGGAGATCGCCCTCGGCGACATGCAGGTCGGTGCGGCACACACCGCACACCAGCACACGCACCAGCAGATCGTTCGGTCCCGTCTCCGGAAGCGGGACGGATTCGAACCGCAAAGGGTGACCGGCGACGGGGCCGGGCTCCACCACTCGCCATGCTCGCATCGATCGGGCTCGTCCACGGCGCTCGCCTCCCGCGTATCTGTCGATCTTCCTGTGTTTGCCGATGTCGGCACCGGTGAACTCCTTCATACATGAGCAGCACAGACGGTTCTGCCGATCCGTACGACGCAGCCGAAGATCCTGACGCCGATCCCGACAATCTCCTCTCCAAGGCTCCGCAACAGCCCGACCAAGCGGAGGGCGAGGACGAACCGGACGAGACCGGCGATACCGGACATTCCTGACGATCCGAAGGAGATCCCGATGACCGAAACAGCCTACGAGGGACCGAATTCCGGCGGCACGGATGTCGTCACCATCCTCGCCGAGGACCACCGGGAGATGCTCGAACTTCTGGCCGAGCGGAGACCACACTCGACGCGGAGGAGCGCCGCGATCTCACCGATGCGGCGATCGCCGAGGTGATGAGGCACTCGGTCGCCGAGGAGATGTTCGTCTATCCGGAGATGGAGAAGCACCTCCCCGGGGGCACGGAAGCCGTCGAACACGACAAGGAGGAGCACGACGAGATCGTGCAGGTGATGAAGCAACTCGAGGACGCGGAAGCATCGAGTGCGGAGTTCACGACGTTGGTGAAGAAGTTGCAGGATCTTCTGCGCCACCACGCGAACGACGAAGAATCCGAACAGTTCCCGGCGTTGAGGCACATCTCGGCACGACACCCTCGTGGAGGTCGGCACCAAGGTACAGGCCGCCAAGAAACTGGCCCCGACCCGACCGCATCCGTCCGCGCCGCATTCCGAACTGTTCCACAAGACCGTCGGACCGGGGGTCGGCATGGTGGACCGACTGCGCGACGCACTGACCGGACGCAATACCTGAGCGTAGGAACAGGACGAGCGCACGGATCACGATTTCCATCAGCACCAGCCAGGTATCGAAATAGATTGTCACTGACGATTTCTCGTCGTCCATCACCGAGACGAAGCCCGATTCGTCCCATTGCCTCCCGGCACGGATCCGCACGTCGAGCGCGAAGGTGAACTCGTCACCCGGTGGTGGATCGAAGGTCAGTTAGGCCAAACCGTCCCCCGCGGTCTCCGAGGACGCCTGTTCTCCATCTCTCCACGTTGACACAGAACCGGTGACAAACGGTGGATATCCATAGGGCGTTTGAGCTGCAGAAGCACGGGTAGTCGCACGTAGCACCACGGGCCAACCGAGGCGGCGTCGAGACCGGGCGCCACGGGGTGTCTTCACGGGCGCGTCTTCACGCGGGACGCGTCTCCGCACGATAATCGGCATTCGAGGGAGCAACATGTTTCGTCACACAGACCATCTGCAGTTCGACGTCAAGCCGGAGAAGCCCGATCCCGTCTACGCCCGCAAGCTCCAGGAACTGATCGGCGGCGCGTACGGTGAGATGACCGTGACCATGCAGTACCTGTTCCAGGGCTGGAACTGTCGAATGCCCGGGAAGTACAAGGACATGATCATGGACGTCGCCACCGAGGAGATCGGGCACGTCGAAATGATCGCCACTATGGTGGCGCGTCTCCTCGAAGGCGCACCCGCCACGGAGTCGACCAAGAACGCCGCCGCCGACCCCGTGGTCGCAGCCGTACTCGGCGGCATGGATCCGCAGCAGGCCATCATCTCCGGTGGCGGCCCCACTCTTTCCGACAGCAACGGTGTGCCCTGGAACGGGCGCTTCATCGTGGCCAGCGGTAACCTCCTCGCCGACTTCCATGCCAATGTCGCCGCCGAAGCGCAGGGCAGGGTGCAGACCGCGCGTCTGTACAACATGACGGACGATCCGGGTGTCAAGGACATGCTCCGGTTCAACCTCGCCCGCGACACCTACCACCAGAACCTGTGGCTCGCGGCCATCGAGGAACTGAAGGCCGACGGGATCGAGCCCAGCCCGATCGCACCGAACGCATTGTTCGACGAGGAGCATTCCGAGCACGCGTCGAGCCTGTGGCACCTGTCCGACGGTGCGGCCGCCGATCAGGCCGCTGGGCGCACGGTACCGGCCCCGACGGCACGACACCCATGTCGTTCCTCGCCGACCCGGTCCCGCTGGGCGATGTGGCGAGCGCCCCGCCGCCGGACCCGAAGCTGTACGCGACCTACGACGGATCGCAGGGCAAGCCCCGTTCTGCCGCATTGGGAACGGAGAAGGGCCTCATGGGCAAGATGAAGGACGCCCTCGACCCCGACAACCCTGATCTTTCCTTCCGATGCAACCGCCCCGGCTCCCCGCGAGCCGGGGCGGTTGCGCGTGAAAGTACCTTCCCCGCGGTTTGTTTCGTTATCGGTTTGTTTTGTGACGCAAGGGAGCGGGAAGGCTTCATCCATGAGCACCAACATCTTCGTCCTCGGACTCACCGACATCCAGCGCAAGGAACTGGAGACCGTACGCGGCGCCGACCAGCTGAGCTTCCACGGCCTCCTCGACTACGAAACCCTGGTGGAGCCCGACGAATACGTGTTCGACGATCTTCTCGACGCCTGCCGGCGCGAGCTCGACGACTTCCCCGGCAGCGTGGACGGGATCATCGCTCACTGGGACTTCCCCACCAGCGTGCTCGCCCCGATCCTCGCCGCCGAACGGAACATCCCCTCGCCGTCGCTGCGCAGTATCGTGGCCACCGAACACAAGCACTGGAGCCGTCTTGCGCAGAAGGAATCCGTTCCCGAGTGCGTCCCGCAGTTCAACTCGTTCGACCCCTTCGACGACAACGCCCTCGACAGCATCGAGCTCGACTTCCCGTTCTGGGTCAAACCCGTGAAGTCGCATTCGTCGCAGCTCGGGTTCGAGATCCACAACGAGCAGGAGTTCGCCGACGCTCTCGTCGAGATCCGCGAGAAGATCGGGCTCGTGGGTAACGCCTTCGACGAAGTTCTGCGCCGTGTCGATCTCCCGGACGAGATCGGGAAGAGCTCGGGCACTACCTGTCTCGCCGAGCAGGTCGTCACCGGTACTCAGGCGGCTCCGGAAGGCACGATGTTCCAGGGACAGTTCAACGTCCACGGTGTCTTCGACATGCGCAAGGACACTGCCGGGCACAGCTTCGAACGTCTCGATTACCCGGCGAGCACCGTGCCCGAGGAGGTGCAGGCACGCATGATCGACATCACCGAGCGGTACCTGCGCCACGTCGGCTTCGACAACGGCTGCTTCAACTCCGAGTTCATGTGGGACGAGGAGAACGACAAGCTCTGGCTGATCGAGGTCAACACCCGGATCTCCCAGTCGCACAGCGAATTGTTCGCCAAGGTCGACGGCAGCTCCAACCACGAGGTGGCCATCGACATCGCCCTCGGCCGGCAGCCCCGGATGCCGCACCGGCAGGGTGAATACGCCGTCGCAGCGAAGTGCATCATCCCGCACTACGAGGACGGCATCGTCACCTCGGTGCCCTCGGAAGCCGACATCGCCCGTCTCCGCGAACGGATCCCCGGCGCTCTGGTGTGCATCGACGTCGCTCCCGGTGACCGGCTCGCCGATCTGCCAACCAGGACGCCTACCGCTACGAACTGGGCACGATGTACATCGGCGCCGACAGTGTCGAACAGCTCGAGCAGCGCTATCACGAGGGACTCGAGGCACTTCCGTTCGCCTTCGATCCGGCGCACAAGGACTAGGAGGAGCACTACATGCGCACGACCACAGACCTCCCCCACGAGGTCCGTGTCATCGAGAACGTCTTCATCCCGATGCGCGACGGTGTACGGCTCGCGGCGCGGATCTGGCTGCCCGTCGACGCCGAAGCGAATCCGTTACCCGCTGTGCTGGAATACATTCCGTACCGCAAGCGGGATTCCACGCGCGGGCGGGACGCGCTGAACCATCCCTACATGGCCGGCCACGGCTACGCCTGCGTGCGAGTGGACATGCGCGGCAGCGGCGACTCCGACGGGGTGTTGCGCGACGAGTACCTCGCCGACGAGCACGACGACGCCTGCGAGGTCATCGAATGGCTGGCCGCCCAGCCGTGGTGCGACGGTTCGGTCGGCATGATGGGCATCTCGTGGGGCGGCTTCAACAGCCTGCAGGTCGCGGCGCGCCGACCACCGGCATTGAAAGCCATCGTCAGTGCCTCGGCCACCGAGGACCTCTACGTCGACAACATGCACTACATGGGTGGTTGCCTGTTGTCCGACAACCTCTCCGAGGCGACGGTGATGTTCGCCTTCAACAGCCTGCCTCCCGATCCCGCCATCGTCGGCGACCGCTGGCGCGAGATGTGGCACGAACGTCTCGAGGCAGCGGCCTGTGGATCGAGAAGTGGCTCGAACACCAGCATCGGGACGACTACTGGAAACGCGCCTCCGTCAACGAGGACTACTCCTCGGTGCAGTGCCGGTTCTCGCCGTGGGTGGCTGGGCCGACGGTTACACCAACGCCATCTTCCGGTTGATGGAACATCTCGACGTCCCCCGCAAGGGACTGATCGGACCGTGGGGCCACAAGTACCCGCATCTCGGGGTCCCCGGCCCGGAGATCGGCTTCCTGCAGGAAGTCGTGCGGTGGTGGGACACTGGCTCAAGGGCATCGACACCGGGCTGATGGACGAACCGATGGTCCGCGCCTGGATGCAGGACTCCATCGAACCGAACCCGTCCTACACGGAGCGTCCGGGCCGCTGGGTGGCCGAACCGTCGTGGCCGTCGCCGAACATCGAGAACCGCCGCTACACCTTCGACCGGTACGCGCTGCACCCCGACGAGGACGGCACCCTCTCCGTCGACGAACGACCACTGGCCCTCCAGTCCCCGCTGAGTGTCGGCATGTTCGCCGGCAAGTGGGCGTCCTACGCCGCGACTCCCGACCTACCGTCGGACCAGCGCGAGGAGGACGGCGGTGCGCTCGTCTTCGAGACCGAAGCGCTCGACACCACGACGGAGGTTCTCGGCCGTCCCGAGCTGGAGCTCGAGGTCTCGTCCGACAGACCGGTGGCGATGCTCGCCGCCCGGTTGTCCGACGTCGCGCCCAACGGTGAGGCGACACGCGTGACCTATGGGCTGTTGAATCTCACGCACCGCGACAGCAGCGAGAAGCCGGAAGCCCTCGAGCCGGGGCAGCGCTACCGCATCCGGATCGAGCTCAACGGCATGGCCACGTGTTCCCGGCGGGGCACCGTCTGCGGTTGTCGCTGTCCACCTCCTACTTCCCGCTGGCGTGGCCGTCGCCGACACCCGCCGAGGTGACGGTGTACACCGGTGGCGGTCTGCATCTGCCGGTGCGCCCGCCCCGACCGGAGGACGCGCACCTGCGCGAGTTCGGCGAACCGGAGGCCGCCCCGGAACTCGGCATCACCCGGCTGCAGCCGGGCGAGCACACCACTGGCGGACCACCCGCGACCTCGCGACCGGGGTGTCGACCCTCGACATCCTCGACGACCAGGGGTCGTTCCGGATCGACGAGACCGGCACGGTCATCCGGCGTCGCACCCAGGAGTGGTTCAGTTTCGGGGGCAACGATCCCAACTCGGTGCGCGGCGAGACGCAGACCCTGCGCCGCTACGAGCGGGACGACTGGCGCACCGAGGTCCGTACCCGCACGATCCTCACGTCCACCCCGGAGGAGTTCGTGATCAACGCCGAGCTCGACGCCGTCGAACTCGACGACGATCACGGAGATCGACGGGTCCACTCGGAGAGCTGGCAGCGACGGATCCCGCGTGATCTGGTCTGACGACGGCGATCCGGTCTGACGGAATCACAACGGAAGCCACCCCGCGACGTGGCGGGGTGGGCTTCCTGCGTTCTGCGCGAACGGTGTTCAAGTACTCCTGCGTGAATCGTTGCCGACGTCGAAGTGCTCGTCGTACCACTTCTTCGCCTCGTCGAGCACACCCCTGCTCAGGCGGGCATGAGGCCGGACGTCGACGAGCAGCGGCTCGTGGTCGGGACCGCGCCCGACCATCCTGCCGGTCAGAAGCCACGCGAACCGTCCGTCCTCCTCGGCGAGCTCCGAGTACTTGCAGACGCGACGGGCGACCCAGTCCTTGACGGGCCGTCGCCACCACGGCTCGGGAGAGAGCGTGGTGGCCGAGAGCCCCGGCAGGGTCACGTTCGCCTCGTGGTCGCGGCTCGGTCCGTCCTCGGCGTCCGCCGCCGGCCCCTTCGAGTACCGCAGGTAGAGCAGCGGATCCGTCGCCAGATCGGCGAGCTGGTCGAGTGAGGTGATCAGCGGGATGTCGTCGGGATCAGGATGGAAACTTCGGACGGACGTGCTCACCTTCTCCTCCTCCTGCCGATACTCCAGGACGAATTCGGAGAGTTCCCCGCTCCCCTGCCACGAAACCCCGCACCGCGGTCGGGTCAGCGCGGTCGGCTCAGTAGGCACCGTCGCTGGCGAGCACCGCCCGCACCGTCTTCACGACGATGAGCAGATCCTGCAGGTGCGGACCAATTCGTCGAGTACCTTCTCCGAATCTCCGTCACGCGCGATCCATTCGTGCACCAGGATTCGGGCACAGCCATCCCTCCGAAAACCGAGTCGATCGGGAGGGTACTTTATGACCCCGCCGGTGCCGAGAGGTAACGGGTCGGCACGATCATTCGATACGAATGCGTCCGAACGGCAAGAAGATTGAAGGTCCTAGATGGGGTAGGGAAATCACCCTCTCTTTCACCCTCGACAGTGGAGGTCACGGAGTGGATGTGCGACACGCGTCGTGGTTCGGCGACCCCGCTCCCCACGCCTCGGCCACGTCCACCTTCCCGCCGACCGCTCCGCACGCACGGTGGCGACCTGTTTCGAGAGCTTTCCCCTCGACTTCTATTTCTGGTTACTGTTAGGAACTGTCGGATGCGCACTGACGCAACACTGGTCAACTCACCGAAGCTCGCTCACCGCATCGGATTCGGCGCCCTCGCACTCCGCCCGTCCGGCAGCGGAGTCCGGACCTACGTCCGCGAGCTGCTGACCGCGCTCGACCGCTGCTTCCCGCCGCGGCGCTGC
>LATQ01000182.1 GCA_001017865.1 Rhodococcus sp. IITR03 | reverse complement strand
CGGCAGCGTCACCTCGGCGGGGTGCGGACCCGCCGTCGGTCTCGGCCGGGGCCTGGACGTCGACGCTGCGCACGGCGTATCCGTCGATCGCCGCCTGGTCGAATCCGGGTAGGGGTCGCTCGGTGACCACTTCCTCCGCACACAGCAGACCCTGCGCCTCGGAAATGGCCACCCGGACCGGCCGGGGTGCGACTGCCGCCGCCGTGACCCTGGCCTGCTGATCCTCAACCGACCGCATACCGCTTCTCGTCCTCCAGCCCGTCCTGCAGTCAGCGCTTCAGGCGCTCGAGGAGCCACTCGCGCAGCGAGGGCCCGTACTCTTCCGTGTTCAACGCCGAGTCAACCGCAGCGCGCAGATAGCCACCGGGATTTCCGAGGTCGTGTCGGGTGCCGCGGTGCACCACCACGTGGACGGGATGACCCTCGGAGATGAGCAGGGCGATCGCGTCGGTGAGCTGCAGTTCTCCCCCGGCTCCGGGCTCGATGCGACGCAGTGCGTCGAAGATCGCCCGGTCGAGCAGATAGCGGCCGGCGGCGGCGAAGGTCGACGGTGCGTCCTCCACGGCCGGCTTCTCGACCATGCCGAGCACCTTGAGCACGTCGGGATTGGCGGCGTCCGGCACGACCTCGACGTCGAAGACGCCGTACGCGCTGACCTGATCCTTGGGCACGTCGATCGCGCACAGCACGGAACCGCCACGCTTGGCGCGGACACGCTGCATCGTCTCGAGCACGCCCACCGGCAGCACGAGGTCGTCGGGCAGCAGCACGGCGATCGCGTCCTCGTCGGGATCGAGCGCCTCCTCGGCGCACGCCACGGCGTGACCGAGACCGAGCGGCTTCTCCTGGACCACGGACTCGACCTCGAGCAGCCCCTGGGCCTTGCGGACCTTGGCGAGGAGCTCGTACTTGCCCTTCTCCTCGAGCTTGGACTCGAGGACGAGGTCCTCGACGAAGTGCGCGACCACGCCGTCCTTGCCCGGCGCCGTCACGATGAGGAGGCGCTCGCGCCCGACTCCGCGGCTTCACCCGCCACGAGCTCGATGCCGGGCGTGTCGACCACCGGAAGGAGTTCCTTCGGAACCGTCTTGGTCGCGGGAAGGAACCGCGTCCCCATACCTGCTGCGGGGACAACCGCGGTCTTGAAATGCCGCGTGCCTCCGGTCGTACTGTTCGTCATAGACTCCCACCCTAAACTTCGGCCACCGAGGACGGTGGTTCGGCGATCGTAAGGCGCAGACATGCCCCCACCCCCGAAAGCGGTCTGGCGTGACCGCATTCTTACAGCTCGGCGCGAGCTGAGTGCTGCGAGGCGCAGAGTCGAGGACACCGCGCTCGCCACGGTGGCCTCGACGCTCGCCCCGGCGGGGTTCGTGGTGTGCGCATATGTGCCGGTGGGTTCGGAGCCCGGATCGATCGCGCTCCTCGATGCTCTGACCGAGGCCGGAACGACGGTGCTCGTCCCGGTGACACGCACGGGCGAACCGCTGTCGTGGGCCCGCTACATGGGCGAGAAGACGCTGATGGCGGCGGATTTCGGGCTCCGCGAGCCGGGTGGTGAGATCCTCCCGCCCGAAGCGGTGGCGAAGGCCCACACGGTGCTCGTCCCGGCCCTGGCGGTGGACGCGCGGGGAGTGCGGCTCGGCCGCGGCGCCGGCTTCTAC
Source organism: Rhodococcus sp. IITR03 (assembly GCA_001017865.1). The sequence goes on along the minus strand of LATQ01000182.1, from coordinate 5,979 downwards.
GACCGCACCTTGCACCTCGCCTCTCCCGACGCGTGATCCTTCGCGGTGGTCCGCGATGAAGAACTCGTCGACGAACTCCCCGAGGACCCCCACGACATCCGCATGGGATGGGCGCTGACACCCGGGAAAGGGCTGGTCCGGCTCGGTAGCGACGACCGTGCGGAACAACACACTCCCTAGCGCTGTTGGCACTGTCGGCGGTAGAGTGCCAAAACTGCAGTACGACGAATACTGCGGTTCGACGAACTGGCGGAGGATCAACCGGTGCCCACCTACTCATATGCCTGCACGGCCTGCGACAACAAGTTCGACATCGTGCAGTCCTTCAGCGACGACTCCCTGACCGAATGCCCGCAGTGCGAGGGCAAGCTGCGCAAGCTCTTCAACTCGGTCGGCATCGTGTTCAAGGGCAGCGGCTTCTACCGCACCGACTCCCGCAGCGGCAGCACCGCGAGCGAATCCGCGTCGACGAGCTCGAGCAGCTCCTCGTCGAGCGACAGCAGCTCGTCGTCGAGCAGCACGTCGTCGAGCAGCACGTCCTCGGCTCCGGCTGCCGCCGCGAGCTGACCTTCCGGACTCCTTTGTCCACAGGCGGTCGAGTCATCCACAGACCGCCGTTTCCGAGAGCTCATCGGGGCCGACAGGGCATCCCCACCTTCTAGGTTCGGGGCATGCCCGTCGGCCCTTTCTCGTTCCTCCAACGTGAGCGCGCGCGTCCGCACCGCTCGCGCTCCTCTGCGGGTGCCTCGTTGCAGCCCACCCTCCCGATCGGTTCGTCGAACTCCTCCGCCCCGGCTGGTCGCGCATCGTCCGGGCCCGCCGGATCGCGGCCGGACTCCTCGCCGTCCTGGCAGTGATCCTCGCGCTGCGCGGCGACCCGACACCGATCGCGTGGGTGTCGTCGTCGCGGCTCGCGATCTCGCACCCGGGCACACCCTCACGGCTGACGACGTCGCTCACGTGGAGCGCGATCGGTCCGGTCTGGTCGCCGGGACCCTGCACGACCTCGACGACGCCGTGGGCCACACGCTCGCCGGTCCCGTACCCGCCGGTGAACCCCTCGTCGATACCCGCCTTCTCGGTCCCCGTCTCGCCGCAGCCGCCACCGGATTCGCCGACGCCCGCGTGGTGCCCATCCGGCTCGCCGATGCCGGTGTGAGCGAACTGCTCCGCGAAGGCGACCGCGTCGACGTCCTCACGGTGACGGAGACCGACGACGGCCCCCTGCCGGCGCACACGTCCTCGCCCGGGGCGCGGTGGTGGTCCTGGCCGAATCCGCCGGGTCGGCGCGGGATCGGAACGAGCGGGTCGTGCTGGTCGCGCTGAACCCGGAACCGGCCACGGCGGTCGCCGCGGCGTCGCTCGTGAGCGCGCTGACCGTCACGCTGCACTGAATGTCGCGGTCGTTTGCCCTACACGATCCCCCCTGCACGTTCCCCACTGCACAATCCCCACGAGGAACCGACCTCGCGGTTTATCGTGTGGACGTCCGTGTGACCTACCTCATGTGCGCGGCTCCGGCGGACAGGCCGCGAGAAGGAGCACACCATGCTGAAGGGCTTCAAGGACTTCCTGTTGAGAGGCAACGTCCTCGACCTCGCCGTCGCGGTCGTGGTCGGCGCGGCGTTCACCGCCATCGTCACGGCCTTCACCGAGTACATCATCGAACCGCTCATCAGCGCGGTGGGCGGCGACAACGAGATGGGTTGGGGTTTCCAGATCCTGAGCGACAATCCCGCGACGTTCGTCAACATCGGCGCGGTGATCTCCGCGGCAATCAACTTCGTCATCATCGCCGCGGTCGTGTACTTCGTGCTCATCGTCCCCGCCAACGCGGCGAAGAAGAAGTTCGTCACCGAGCCGGAGGACAAGCAGGCCAGCGCCGAGGACCTGCTCATCCAGATCCGCGACATCCTCGAAGCCCAGGCCGCGCAGTCGGGTCAGGGTGGCGCGCACGCCAAACCCAGCCCCGGAATCGAGTAGGTGCCCGACGACGAAGAAGACCGGGCCCGCTCGAGATTCGAGCGAGCCCGGTCTTGTCGTGCTGTGTTCGGCGTGAGCCGGACGTCTACTACTTAGACGGTCCAGGGAGCGCCGTAGGTGGTGACGTTGTCGCCGTTGGCCGTGATGGCGCGGACGAACGGACGGACCTGGACAGCGCCGAGGACGCCGGAGGCGGTGCCGTGGACGTTGGAGAACTGAACGGTCTTGAAATCACCGTCGAACTCGCCCTCGGCGACGACGAGCTCCTCGATGCCCGGAGCCGGGGTCAGCTCGAGCTCGGCGTAGGCCTGCGGGAGGATGTCGGTGACCTTGGCCTCGGGTCCAGCGGGCTTGATAGCGACCTCAAGCTGCGGGGTGGAGTAGGTCACGCCGATGGCGCCGTCGATGCTGCCGGCCCACGCGAACTGGTAGCCGAACTGGAAGAGGGTACCCTCCGCGTCGGCTGCACCGTCACCGAGCAGGTTCACGGTGCCGCGGCCGTTGTGGAAGAACTCGCGGTTGAACGGCTGCCGCCGAGAGCCGGAACACCCTGGATGAAGGTGTCCTCCTGGGTCACGACGACCTCGACGCCGTCGGAGACGATGCGGTTCTGGTCGTTGACCTCGGCCGAAGCGGCGCCCGAGGCACCGAGCACCAGACCGAGCACGGCGGCACCGGCGACGGCGGCGTTACGAGCGGCCTTGAAGCCACGCGACTTGATTCCCATGATTACTCCGTTTGTGGTGGTGGGGACTTCTTGCGGGATGGCGCGGAGCAGGACTAGAGGGTCCAGACCTGGCCGTAGGTGGTGACGTTGTCGCCGTTGGCGGTGATCACACGGACGAAGGGGCGGAGGGAGACCGGTCCGATGACACCGGTGGCGGCACCGTGGACATTGGCGATCTGGACTTCCTTGAAATCACCATCGAAATCGCCCTCAGCAACGACGATCTCTTCAATACCGGGCGCGGGGGTCAGTTCGACGGCTGCGGTCGCCTGCGGAAGAATCTCGAAGATCCCCGTCTCGACGGCGTCGAGCTCGATATCTCCGCCGCCCTCGATGCGTCGGTAGATCGGTTCCATGACCGGCTGCCCCTCGTCGTCCAGGACGGGGTTGTCGTCCTCATCGAGTACCGGCTGTTCGCCGATCTCCTCAAAAGCATCCGAACGTGCCGCAAAGACCCCGACTTCGACGTCGGGGCTACTCCAGCTGAAACCGATTGCGCCGTCAAGCGAGGCGGTCCACGCGACCTGGTAACCGAACTGGAAGGTCGAGCCCTCGAAGTCCGCCGCCTCGGGGCCGACGATGTTGGCGATGCCGCGGCCGTTGTGGAACCACTCACGGCTCAGCGGGCTGCCGCCGATCGGGGGCACACCGTTGATGAAGGTGTCCTCCTGCGTGACGATGACCTCGTGGCCGTTGGAGACGATCCGGTTCTGGTCGTTGACCTCGGCACCTGCGGCGCCGGCCGATCCGAGAACCAGACCGGCCACAGCAGCTGCCGCCACCGTGGCGTTGCGGGCGGCCCTAAAGCCACGTCGCGTCTGAATCTTCATGAATGCCTCATCCGTTCTCTGCGTGCCGGGTTGCGCACCGCGTCCGACAACAAGTGGTCGCCCTGTCGCCCGCGGGTCGCTGTCCACAGCGAACACACCGGCGGATCAGCCGTCGGTGTGTCGGTTACGTCCATCGTCCGCACGGTCTTGCGTTACCGATTCGTGATCGAGCCCGGGCCGCTGGGCCCGGGCTCGACCGGTTTGAACCTGAGAGGGAGATTAGACCGTGACCTTTCCCAGAGCAACGGCTCGGAAATGTAACGCCGAGGGCTCGAGACGGCTCGTGAGACGCGTGGGAACACACAAAATGTTCACGAAACGGACACGTCGGCAATGCACGCCGACACGCCGGAGAACATGCGCGCTGTATGGCGCATTTTTCGGTTTGCCAGGTAGGGCGACTCGAGGCTTTCGCCCGCCATGCCTCGAAGGGTGCCCTCAGCGACCGCTCAGCGCCTCCGCGTCCCACATGGTGGATCATGCGGAGTTGAACGAAATGTTGCATCGCCGTTTCTTCACAGCCGACAACGAGTTCGAATCACCTCGAGAGCAACCCGACAAATGTGACACACATCACTAGCCGGAATGGTGTGGTGGTACCTGACGTCGCAGCCATTCATCCGATCCGCCCTCGCGCGGATCGTCGTCCCGCCGTTCGTCGCGAGTGGTCTCGGGAAGCACGTCGCCGAAGATGCGCGCCAGCCGTGCCCGGTCGATCCGGGCACGGCTCTCACGCTGTGCTTCGGTCACCTCGTCGGGCTCCTGCGGGTCCGCAGGGTCGCCGGACATGGCGTCACTCCTCCATCCAGGACAGCTCTTCGATGACATGCGCCGCGAGAGGAAGCAGGGTCGCCATCCCGTCGCGGATGGCGGGACGCGACGACGCGAGGTTCACCACGAGCGTCGATCCGGAGACGCCACGAGACCGCGGGAGAGGCCGGCGTCGACGGCACCCGACGCCAGGCCCGACGAACGCAGCGCCTCGGCGATGCCGCGAATCTCGTGATCGAGCACGTCCTCGGTCGCGTCGGGAGTCACGTCGCGCGGGGTGACACCGGTGCCACCGACGGAGATCACCAGGTCGACACCGCCGATCACCGCGGTGTTGAGTGCATTTCGGATCTCGACCTCGTCGGCCGCGACCGTCACGACACCGTCGACCGCGAAGCCACCTTCGACGAGAAGCTCCGTGACCAGCGGGCCCGCGGAGTCCGGACTGTCGCCGTGGGAGACGCGATCGTCGACGACGACGACGAGCGCGCGGCCTTTTCTGGGAGCTTCGAGTTCCATGAGGTCCACGGTAGTTTGCGGGTCGAGAGCATGCGGCTCTTGTACCGAAATGTGAGCTATGTCCATGTCGTCCCTCATCGTCCGGCGGAATCTGCGGTGGTCACGACGTCGACGGTGTTCTCCTCACCGTCGGCCGTGCGGTAGGTGATCTTCACGGTCTCGCCGGGAGCGCGGGAGCGGATCGCGGCGATGAGCGAGTCGCCATCGGTGATGACCCGCTCGTCGACGCGGACGATGAGCGCGTTGTTCGGGATGCCCGCACGATCGGCCGGGCCGTCGGGCACGACCTCCACGACGCGCGCGCCGTAGGCGTTGTCCCGGGACGGGACCTGGACACCGATGATCGAGTGCGTCGCCTGACCGGTGTCGACGAGTTCCTGCGCGATACGCCGGGCCTGCTCGACGGGGATCGCGAAGCCGAGGCCGATCGAGCCCGACTGTCCGCCGGCCGTGGCGATCGCGGTGTTGATGCCGACGAGGCGACCTTCCATGTCGACGAGCGCGCCACCGGAGTTGCCCGGGTTGATCGCCGCGTCGGTCTGGATCGCGTCGATGACAGACGCCTGGTTGGCAGTGTCCCCGCTCGTGGAGACGGGACGGTTGAGGGCCGAGACGATGCCCGCCGTCACGGTGCTCTGGAGTCCGAGTGGCGAACCGACGGCCACGACCTCCTGGCCGACCGCCAGGTTCTCGCGCTGCCGAGTTCGATGGGCGTGAGGTCGGTGCGACCTTCCGTCCGGATGACGGCGATGTCCGAGACCGCGTCCGCGCCGACGACCGTCGCCGGTGCGGTGGAGCCGTCCGAGAAGTAGACCGTCAGGCGCGCGCCCTGCCCGCCGCCCGCCACGACGTGGTTGTTGGTGAGGATCAACCCGTCCGAGGACAGGACCACACCCGAACCCTCACCGGCACCCGTGCGACCGAGGACCTCGATCCGCACGACGCTCGGCACGACCCTGTCGGCGACGGCCTGCACGCTGCCCTCGGGAGCGGCGGCGATCGTCTGTGTCTCGGGCCGCGGGGCGTCGAGGGAGTTGACGACCGGTCCGGACGAGTCGCGCATCGACACGCGCCGCACCGCGCCACCGATGCCGCCGCTCACCAGCGCCAGTGCGAGTGGCACCGACGACGAGGCGGAACGGCCGGCAA
>LATQ01000589.1 GCA_001017865.1 Rhodococcus sp. IITR03 | reverse complement strand
AAGCAAGCTCGGCGTGTCGGCCAAAACCAGATCAACCCTTATTCCGACAGTCCCGAGGTCGACTGCCGAGTGGTTGTAGTGTCTGCGAAAGCGCCATCCAACTTTAGGGTCGTCGGGCGAGGTTTTCATGATCTATTGCGCGGGTTGTCCGGTCAGCTTGATTCGTTCGGGTCGGCTGTACACATTCAGCTTTTCGTTGCGTAGAAAGCCGACGAGAGTCACACCCGATTGGCTCGCAAGGTCGACTGCTAGGGATGAGGGCGCCGAGACGGCAGCGAGTATCGGGATGCCTGCCATCACCGACTTCTGGGTTAGCTCGAATGAAGCACGACCGCTGACCAGGAGAACTGTTCCAGAGCTGGGTATTCTGGCGTTCTCGACTGCCCACCCTATGACTTTGTCCACGGCGTTGTGCCGGCCGACATCTTCGCGGAGCACGATGAGCTCACCCGTGGTTGTGAACAGTGCGGCAGCGTGCAGTCCGCCTGTGCGATCGAACACCCGCTGTGCATCCCGGAGGGTGTGCGGTGCACCGAACAGGACTGCCGCGTCCACTACTGCCTCGTCGTAGTCGGGCGAGTAGCGTGTACGTTGGCGTATCGCGTCCAGTGAGGCTTTCCCGCATACTCCGCATGAGGATGTTGTGTAGAAGTTCCGCTGCAGTCCGAAGTCGGGAAGTTCTACACCGGGCGCAAGCTCAATGTCGAGTACGTTGTATGTGTTGCGACCGTCGTCGTCAACGCTGTTGCAGTAGCGGATCGACCCGATGTCGCCGCGGGTCGCGATGACCCCCTCGGTGAGCAGAAATCCCTGGGCCAGTTCGATGTCCGCGCCTGGAGTACGCATTGTGACGGCGAGGGGGGTTCCGTTGACCCGGAGCTCGAGGGGTTCCTCAACGGCAAGCGCGTCCGTTTTGGCCCTGCTGCTGGCGGCGTCGACTCGGATCATGCGAGTCCGTGCAGTCACCCGTCCCACTTAGGCGGCGTCCTGTTCAGGAGTGTTCGTCGCGGGAATGTGGCGCTCGAGACGGATGCTCACGGCTTTGGACACTGGGGTGTTGGATTTGCGTGCTACGTGATCGAGGGGAATGAGCGGGTTGGTCTCGGGGTAGTAGGCAGCCACGTTTCCGACTGGTGTCGGGTACGGGACGAGGCGGAAGTCGTCTGCGCGACGTTTCTCGGTGGTGCCGTCGAGACGTGACCACTCGGAGATCAGGTTCACGCGATCACCGGCGTTGTATCCGAAGGATTCGATGTCGCGTTCGTTGATGAAGAGGACCCGGCGGCCGCCCTTCACGCCGCGATAGCGGTCGTCGAGTCCATAGATGGTGGTGTTGTACTGGTCGTGGCTGCGCATGGTCTGCAGGATCAGCCTGCCGTCGGGAACGGGCAGCCAGTCGAGGTCGTTGACGACGAAGTTCGCCTTGCCGCTGTCGGTGTGGAACCGGCGCTCGTCGCGCGGCGGGTGGGGTAGGACAAACCCGTCGGCTTGGCGGACACGGGTGTTGAAGTCTTCGAATCCGGGGACGACGCGTGCGATGGCGTCGCGGATCAGGTCATAGTCGTCGGCGAACTCGGCCCACGGCACTGGGTGGTTCGGGCCGAAGAGGGCCTGGGCGAGTTCGCAGACGATTGCGATCTCGCTGCGCAGATGTGTGCTGGCGGGTGTGAGGCCGCCGCGAGACAGGTGGACCACCGACATCGAGTCCTCGACGGTGACTTGCTGTTTGCGTCCGGCGCGGATGTCCTTGTCGGTGCGTCCGAGGGACGGCAGGATGATGCCGGTCGCGCCGTGGACGAGGTGGCTGCGGTTGAGTTTCGTCGACACCTGCACCGTCAGCGCACAGTTTCGCAGGGCAGCGGTGGTGACCTCGGTGTCGGGGGTGGCGGACAGGAAGTTCCCTCCCATGGCCATGAACACCGACACCCGACCGTCCCGCATCGCACGGATGGAGTCGACCGCGTCGTATCCGTGCGTGCGGGGGCTGGTGATACCGAACTCGGCGTCCAGTGCGGCGAGGAACGACTCGGGCATCTTCTCCCAGATGCCCATGGTGCGATCGCCCTGGACGTTGGAGTGCCCGCGTACCGGGCACACACCGGCGCCGGGTTTGCCGATCATGCCGCGCATCAGCAGCAAGGCCACCGCATCCTGAATCGTCGCCACGCCGTGAGTCTGCTGGGTCAAACCCATCGCCCAGCAGATGATCGTCGCCTTCGACGAGATCAGTGCTGCCGCGGTCTCCTCGATCTGTTCTCGACTCAGGCCCGTGGCCCGAGTCACGATGTCGAGGTCGACGCCGCGGATGCGCTCGGCCCACGGTGCGAATCCCGCCGTACCGGTCTCGAGAAAGTCGAGGTCGAGGACGGTGCCCGGCGCGGCGTCCTCCGCTTCGAGGAGCAACTTCGCCAGGCCCTGGAACAGGGCCTGGTCACCGCCGATGCGGATCTGCAGGAACTCGTCCGCGATGGCGACGCCGTCGCCCACGACGCCGTGCACCTTCTGTGGTCCTTGAACCGCATCAGCCCGGCCTCGGGCAGCGGGTTGATCGCGATAACCTTCGCGCCGTTGCTCTTTGCTTTCTCGAGGACGGAGAGCATTCGCGGGTGATTGGTTCCGGGGTTCTGGCCTGCGATGAGGATCAGGTCGGCGTGTTCGATGTCGGTGACCGAGACCGAGCCCTTGCCGATGCCGATGGTCTCGGCCAGCGCGGTCCCCGACGATTCGTGGCACATGTTCGAGCAGTCCGGCATGTTGTTGGTACCGAATGATCGGATCATTAACTGGTACAGGAACGCTGCTTCGTTCGATGTGCGGCCCGAGGTGTAGAACGACGCCTCGTCCGGGGCGTTGAGCGCGCGGAGGTGGTCGGCGATCACCGCGTAGGCGTCGTCCCAGCCGATCGGTTCGTACCGGTTGCTGCCGGGCCGGATGATCATCGGATGGGTCAGTCGGCCCTGCTGCCCGAGCCAGTAGTCGGTGTGCTCCAGCAGTTCGGGCACGGGGTGGGCGGTAAAGAAATCCGGATCGACGGTGCGCGTGGTCGCCTCTTCAGCCACCGCTTTCGCACCGTTCTCGCAGAACTCGGCTGGCTTGCGGTGTCCGGGAGTTTCTGGCCACGCGCAACCGGGGCAGTCGAACCCGTGCCGCTGATTCAGCCGGGTCAGGGTTCGTGCGGTCCGGATCGGACCCATCTGCTCGAGTCCCCGTTTGAGCGAGACCAGTACCGCGGGGACTCCTGCGGCATAAGACTTGTGGGCGGTGATTTCGAGGTCGTTCTCGTTGAAGATGTGCCGGTCAATCTGTGTGTTCATTCGTTTTCTCGGACCAATCGTGGGGCAGATTCAGCGAGTACCTCGCCGAGTAGGTAGCTGTTTCCATGTCCCGGGTTGACTGTGGTGTTCGCCGGAAGACCGGCGAACGTGTTCCCACCGACGGGAACGATCCGGTGGTTCTCGTTCACCGAGGGATGCGTGAGCGTATCGCCGGTGAAGAGAACACGGCGGTCGGCGATATGCAAGGAGACCGACCCGAGAGTCGGACTCGAAGTGCTGATCACCCGGATCTCCTCCCCTGCCACGGCGATTCGCTGCCCCTCTGCGAGGTGCCAGTAACGCTGATCACCGTGGACGTCGCGCCACGCTGCGTGGTCGGCAGAGTGCAGCAGAACCGGCGCGCAGAAGCCGATGCCGATCTCCATCGCACTTTCGATGTGTTCGGGGCTGCCTGAGTGCAGATCACCGCTGTGACGTACCGTCGCCAATTGCCTCGGCGAGAGGACCGGGCGCTCCTCCTGCGTCGATGACGACGACTTCCCTCGCGTCCCCTGCCAGCCACACGTTTGTTCCGTGTGGCTGGCCGGGGCAGCCGCCTGCTTGTTGGCGAATCTGCTCGACCCGGAATCCGGTGTCATTCGGAGACCGGACCGGCGACATTGCACCGACCACGCCACGCGTCCGCGCATCGGCGTGGGCATGCTGAACGACCACTTCTGACTCTTGCCTTCCATACTGCATGTCTGCTAAGGCACCGTTCACCGTGGCAGCTCGTATCCGTGTCACATCAACACTAGGGCCGCTCAACTGGCGGCATACCTGGCCGAAAGGCCAGTAGAATTCCCCAAATGGCTAGCCGCCACAGGTCTTGCCAGCAAGGGAGGCACTCGCCGACGAGGTGTGCTGGCCACCCATGCCCACGCCCGGATGACGAACTCGAAATCCTGGAGCTCTGTCTTCGAGGCGTCCACCAATCAACAATTCGCGTCGTAGATGTCGCCGTGACTGCCCGTAACGGAACGATGCCGGAGGTCGAACGCCATACCCGCAGCGACGGACGACAGCCCGTGATCTCCAACCTCCAGTTGCGACCCGTGGGGATGTGCCTAATTTCCCACAGGGATCGTTTCCAGGTCCCGAGGCGCGATTATCTCCCCCGTGTAGCCAACTTCGGTTGCCGCGGGCCGGACCATACGCAGCCAAGTTTCGGGATCGTGTACCACTGGTGCGTAATGGCTGAGAACGAGTGTGCGCGCCCGGGCCTGTTGAGCGACACCAGGCAGGTCGAGCACGTTTGAGTGCGATTCGTACATGTGCTTCCGAAAAGCGTCGTCAGCGCCTTTCGGAAGATTCTTTGAAAGTTCCGCGATCGCTTGATTATCCTGAGCCTCGTGCACAAGTATGTCGCAACCCGCCGCCATGTTGATCAGGTTTCCGTTGGGGGCCGCTGTATCTCCTGAGAAAACGATTCGCTTTCCAGATCCTTTCAACGTAAATCGATATGCGTAGGCGTTGACCACTTCAGTGCCGTGAAATACCCGCGTGGCCTCGACGCGAACATTGCCGTCGTCCATGACCGTTTCAATTACGCCGCCCCCAACTGCCACGCGAAATTCGTTCGACTCAATTGTCGGGAAAGGTCCGAATGACCCATTGCTCTCGAAGAGGCTTATATCCTCGGCGAACATGGAACGGATAGCCGTGCTCTTTGCAGCAGTCCCCGGTGGCCTGAGAGGGTCACGGTTTCGGGAAGTCTAGGGCGGTTGACCCAGCCATGAAGGAACAACTCGGGCAAACCCGACGTGTGGTCCAGATGGAGATGGGTTATGAATACGCTCCGCACCTGGCTGAACTCCAGTCCGGCGGCGAGCAGTTGCTTGGCCGTGCCGACCCCACAATCCACCAGATATACGTCGTTGTTGACAACGAGTGCAATGGCCGGTTTTGACGCGCTTTCATCGAGAACAGGCCCGCCGCCGACCCCCAGGAAAATGATGCGGTCTCCACCGATGCGACCGTGCGGTGAAGGCAGGTCAAAAGACGAGCTAAAATAGGACGCTGAACTTGCTAGAGCAAGTGACGGACTGGCGGCGGCGAACCCGACGCCTAGTGCGCCGATAAGAAATCCCCGTCGTGACCGATTCAGTTGATCGACGACCGTCCGAGCATTCACATCGGGATTCTCCATGTAGTTGCACACTGCAGTGCTCTCTTTCTAGCGGGTCGAGTGCCGCTTCGATTACCAGCGGGAATATGTGCGTGGAGTTGCGCCGATGCTGTCTGCAGTGTTACCGAGCTCGGGTGAGTTTGTCGAGTCTCCCGCCGATCAGCCATTCGCTGACGTAGATGTTTCCGAGGCTGTCGACTGCGGCACCGTGCGGAGTGTTGAACGCACCGGCCTGCAGCGGAGGCCGATAGGTCTTGCCGTCCTCTGTGAGGTTGGGCCAGCCGGGACGAGAGCGGTCAGGTTCCCCTTCCGCGCCGATGTATGCCTTGAGGTTGTTGTCCGGTCCCAGCACCACGATGCGTGAGTCGAGTTCGGTGACGAGGAGGTCGTCACCGTAGGGTGCGAACCCACCCGGCTGACGAGGAAGTTTTCGCCGAATGACCTCAGGTAGTTGCCGCTCAGGTCGAACACCTGGATCCTCTTGTTGCGGCGATCAGCACCAAGAGTTCCGGTACGTCTCCTCGCCTGTCGATGTAGATCGCGTGTGGGTGGGCGAATCGGCCGGCGCCGGTGGTGCCATCCAGGGTCGCGAGGTACTTACCGTACTTGTCGAACCGATGTACAACCGACTGCCCGTAGCAGTCCGCAACCCAGATGTCGCCTTCGCCGCCGAAGCGCTCTTCATCGACCGCGACCTGGGTGGGGCAGTAGTCTCCGTCGACGTACATATCGAGATCGGGTCGCTCGAGTCGCAAGATCTCAGTCCCGTCGAGACGAAACTTGACTGCGTTGCCTCGGACAGGCTGCCCGTCCGGGACGTATGTGCCGTTGTCGGTGCATCGCATCTTGGAGCCGTTGTCCGAAATCCAAAGGAGTTCTTCGCCGTCCTCCTGCACGAGCAACATGCCGTGCCCCTCGACGAGATTGACCTCGAAGCTGCGCAGCAAACGCCCGTCGGGGCTCAAAACAAGAACTCGCGGATGCTTCTCGTCGAAGGTGATGATCTCGTCGTTGGATGTCACCACGATGCGTGATGGGCCCATCCATCGGTGTTGCCATTGTGGTGATCGCCCTCGAACCAGCGTGCGTCGAAGTCGAAGCTGTACTCGCCGGTACCGATCGCTGCCTGCGTCATTGCCTAGTCCTCTGTAGTGCGTATGGGCGTGGAAAGTCAGGCTGCACCGACGACCGTGTTATGCGGGTCGATGACGAACTTCTGAGCGACTCCACTGTCAAACTTCGCGTATCCGTCCGGTGCCTCGTCGAGAGTGATGACCGTGGCATTGACGGCCTGCGCGATCTGGACCTTGTCATTGAGAATCGCCTGCATGAGGCCGTGGTGGTACTTCATCACCGGGCACTGGCCGGTTGCGAACGAGAGTGATTTCGCCCAGCCGGTACCAAGGCTCAGCGAGAGGGCGCCCACCTTGGCCGCTTCGTCGACGCCGCCGGGGTCCCCGGTGACGTAAAGTCCAGGGATGCCGATCCCTCCGCCGGCCGCTGTGATATCCATCAGGGAATTGAGGACAGTGGCGGGTGCTTCCGAAGCTCCGGCCCCGTGACCCTTGGCTTCGAATCCGACTGCGTCGACTGCGCAGTCGACTTCCGGTACACCGAGAAGCTGTTCAATCTGATCCTGCGGGGATCCAACTGAAACGTCAACGGTTTCGCAGCCGAACGACCTTGCTTGCGCGAGGCGGTCCTTGTTCATGTCGGCGACGATCACCGCTGCAGCACCGAGAAGTTGGGCTCCGACTGCGGCGGCCAGGCCGACCGGGCCGGCCCTGCGATATACACGGTCGATCCGGGCACGACGCCGGCCGTGACCGCGCCGTGGAAGCCGGTCGGAAAAATGTCCGAGAGCATCGTCAGATCGAGGATCTTCTCCAGCGCCTGATCGGCGTCGGGGAACTTCAGCAGGTTGAAGTCGGCGTAAGGACCATGACGTACTCGGCCTGACCACCGACCCATCCGCCCATGTCGACGTATCCGTATGCAGAGCCGGGTCGCTCTGGATTGACGTTCAGACAGATCCCGGTCTGGCCGATCTTGCAGTTGCGGCATCGCCCGCATGCGATGTTGAACGGCACCGAGACGAGGTCACCGACCTTGATGAACTCCACGTCTCGGCCGACCTCGACGACTTCGCCCGTGATCTCGTGGCCGAGCACGAGCTTCCGGTGCGGTGGTGCGTCCACGGACCATGTGCTGATCACTACCGCAGATGTTAGTGGTGACGACCTTCAGAATCACCCCATGCTCGCACTTGCGGCCCACGTTGGCCGGATGGACACCAGGACCATCAGCGAGCTCGAGCTTGGGAAAGGGAATCTCACGGACCTCGGTCTTGCCAGGTCCGACGTAGGTGACTGCTCTGTTACCGGTCATGGTGTTTGTCCTTCAGTGCTTACGGTGTACTTGGCTGCGCCAAGCGAGAACTCGCGTACAGTTCCACCATCCTGTGCACTTGATGCTGGGTGGAGCGGGTTCGCGCTTGAGAGATTCGGTTCGCACGTTCACGGCCGGACCGCCTGTTCCTCGGCGTTCTGGGCGCGTTGTGGGAGCAGCTTCTCAATTGCGCCCCCTCGTGCACCCAAGCGTCCTAGAGCAAATGCACCCAGGCCCGAGAGCGCCATCAAAATCGCTAGATAGAGGGACACCCCCCAGACTCCGAGAGAGGATGTAACCAGCACGGCCGCAATCAGCGGCGCCAACGCGCCTCCGACGATGGACCCGATCTGGTATCCAACCGATGCGCCGCTGTATCGGACCTCGACGGGGAAGCTCTCCGCTGCGATGGCTGCCGAGGGGCCCAGCAACGGGGTGAGGACGAATCGTCCTAGGGCGATAATTGCTACAACGAGGAAAGCGCTCCCGAGTGCAAGGACCGGCATAAGGACGATTCCAACCAAGAATGCAGCGACTGAACCCCAGACGATCACGTTCGATCGCCCGAGTCTGTCCGAGAGCGCCGAGAACCAAAGCACGGAGGGTAGTTCGATGACTGCGGCAACGAGAACGGCAACCAGCATGAACGTGGTGCTGAATCCTAGCTGTTTTGTGCCGTAGCTGACGGAGTAGACAGCAGCGATGTACCCATTGCTGTCAATCCGGAGAAGAGTGCGGCGCTGGACAGTACCTGGCGCCAATGCGTACGCAGTACCGAAACGATCGGCAAGCGAACAGGCTCCGAGCTCTGGAGCCGGCTGGTGAATTCGGGGCTTTCATCCACGCGCGAGCGGACGTAGAAGCCGACAAGAACGAGAACTGCGCTGAACAGGAAGGGCACCCGCCATCCCCAGGAGTCGAACTGCTCCGGCGTGGTCACCGCAGTCAGGATGAGGAACACCAGGTTCGAAAGAATCAAACCGGCCGAAACTCCCACCTGGGCGAAACTTCCGTAGAAGCCTTCTTGTTGCCGGGAGAGTGTTCTACTGAGATCAGCACGGCGCCGCCCCACTCTCCACCAACGCAATGCCTTGGCAGTCTCAGTGCAATCAGAAGCGCCGGGGCCAGAACACCTGCCGATGCGTACGTCGGCAGTAGGCCGATCAGCGTCGTTGACGTCCCCATCAAGAGAAGGGTGAGGACCAGCATCTTCTTCCGGCCGATTCTGTCGCCGAGGTGGCCGGCCACGATACCGCCGAGTGGGCGAGCGGCGAATCCGACTGCGAACGTCGCAAAGGCAGCGAGGGTCCCGGCGAGTGGATCAGAACTCGGGAAGAACTGCGGGCCGAAGATCAGCACTGCGGCCAAGCCGTAGATGAAGAAGTCGTACCACTCGATGGTCGTTCCAACGAGGCTTGCGTATGCGACGCGCCGTATCTCACTGCCGGGTTGGACCGGTTTGACGGCGGATGGAGACTGAGGCAAATTCACAGGATTCTCCGTGGTCGTGGCCATGAACAGTTGTGTATCCACGGCGGAAGGGATGCAACGAGCGGGGTCCAGCTCGCGCTCCACCGAGGTGGGGCGCAGGAGTCAACGGAAGACGCCACGACCCATCCGTAGTCGCTCTCCGCGTGTGCCTCATCGGCTTCATGAACCTCGATGTCCGAGAGTTCGATGTCCGGAGGATTGCTCCTTGGACACATGAGGTCGACTCAAGCATTGCGACACCTCGGCGTGCAGGAAGGTCCATTATCGAACGTGCGAGTTCGATCCGAAATGTAACCCGCGTCACGTATCGTGTCAAGATCACTCAGTGAGAGCTTCATGCAATGAGTGCCGAGACGCACCTCGTCCTGATGGTCGCCCCGCGGTAAGCCATGTGGCCACCCGTGTGGCCCGGCGAGATCGCGGACCAGGGTCGGGACAAACCACTTGGCATGCAGAGTATTCCAGACTAGAGCACGGATCTCGCTCGAGTGCGAGGCGCTCTGGCTATCGGTCAACCCCTCGGGAACGCTGCACGTCGCGATTCGCGCCCCGACTGAGGGACGCTGATCGGCTTCGTGGTGAAGTCCGGTTTCTTGACCGAGGAAACTCGCCGCGCCATACTCTTCGCGAACGGCAGAGTTCGTGGATTCGTGAGTTCCACCACACCAGTGTTCAGGCCCGTTCAGGCCCGCCTGATCTCTGATCGCCGGCTGTTTCGCCCGGTACAGCGGCCTTCCATCTTCCCCATGGCGAGCTGCCTCGCACTCGGGCCGTCGATCAGTAGCCGCGAGCCCGACCTCACTACTCGTTCGCCGCCGTATTCATGCACATCTGAACAGAATGCGAGTTCAAATGGAAGAAACGAAGTCTCGACCCCTCACTCTTGAGGGATTCATCGACCAGAACGGGTTCAAACCCCGCCAATGGATAAGCGTTGGTTTGGTATTCCTGATCCTCCTCGCCGATGGCATGGATGTGACGATCGTAAGCCACGTGTTTCCGTCCTTGAAGAAGGACTGGAACGCAGGCCTGGGGAACATCACCTTCATTGTCACGGCAGGTTTCGTGGGTATGGGCGTGGGCGCTGTGCTCGCCGGCCGCCTGGCGGACCATCTTGGACGCAAGTATGTGACGGTTGGTTCTGTCGTCTTGTTCGGTGTCACGGCCTTGGCCATGGCTGGTTCGCAGAATATCGAGACATTCACCGTCTGGCGGATCCTCTCCAGCATTGGCCTCGGCGGAGCGATGCCCGTCGTCCTCACACTCCTTGCGGATCTCCTGCCCACGGCAAACCGCGCTCAGACCATGGCCATCGTGTATGCCGGGGTCGGATTCGGAACTATCACGGGGGCGTCCCTTGCCGGCCTGATCATTCCAGCTGCCGGTTGGCACGTGTTGATGCTCGTGTGCGGCGCGATTCCGCTGCTCCTAGTCGTTCCATTCGTCTCCCTCGTCCCCGAATCACCAGCCTGGCTTGCCAGCCGTGGTATGCCAGCAAAGGCTGAACGAAGCCTCGCGAGGTTGCACCCCGACCTAGATCTGTCGCAGGTGAAGTTTGGTGTCCCGGGTCGACTCGCAGGACAGTCAGGTGGATTTGCGCTCCTTGTGTCGAGTCGATACGTCGTCACGACGGTGCTCATTTGGGCGTTCGCCTTCTGCGGCGTAGGTCTTCAGCTGACGATCGGCCAGTACCTGCCTCTGCTGCTGCAAGCCACTCCGCAACCCGGGCTCACAACCGGGCAGAGCAGCCTCGTCGTCGGTCTGTACGGCGCAGCAGCCACGGTCGGAAGCATTGCGCTCGGGATACTCTTCAAGAAGTACTCGGTCCACCGTGTCATCGCGACGTATCTCGCGATTTCGATCCTCTGTCTTGTCGTCATCGGCTTCTACCAGCAAGTTGATCTGATGTTCCTGATCGTCATCATGACCATGACTGGCATGGTGCTCCCCGCGGTCATCGGCGGGACCCAGAACATCCTTGCAGCCCTTGCCTATCCTGCTCGGGTCCGAGCGACCGGCGTAGGGGCAGCCAGTGCATCCGGAAGAATTGGCTCGATTGCCGGTGGCCTGATAGGTGGAAGCCTCATCGGAGCCGGCTTAGGACTTTCGGGCTTTCTGTTGGCCATGACAGTCCCGGTAACGGTCATGATGGCCCTGGTCACGGGGTTGAAGATGAACATGCGCAAGCGCGGCGACAGCAGCAGCGAAGACCTCCAGGAGAGCCACGGAGCGCTGGTCGAACCTGTGCCGCATGAGGACAGCCGAAGAGCTTGATGTGGGCGATCCGGGACGAGTGGCGGCACTCCTCCCGGATCCCTCGGTCAGGCCGGATCCGTGAGTATGCATGGAGGCCAGTAGCAGCGGCGCCCGCCGGCCCAGCACCTAATAGCTTGCGTCCGGCCTTGCTCGAAAGGGCGACGCACCGGCCTCCCGATGCACTGGAGAGCGGTTGGGTGGTCACCAGAACCGATGACCACCCAGTTCCCGCTGAGCCCGTCCTGGGCGTACTCAATTCGCCGAGGGAGTTGAATCCGATCGCGGACCTGGGGTGAAACTGACACGCAGCTTCTCTACTCCGACATGGTGCCCACCACCGGTGAGGCCGGTCCGATGCGGAGGTTCGGTTGCCTCGAAGTCAGGGATGCGATCGAGCACGGTCTCCAACGCGATTCGGATTTCGGCACGAGCGATGAACTGCCCCGCACAAGTGTGACGTCCGGCTCCGAATGCCATGTGGTTGCGGGCATTGCGCCTGTCGAGAACGGCCGTGTCGGGCTCGGGGAACTCCGCGGGGTCGCGATTCGCGGCGCCCCATGACAGAAGTACGCGATCCCCGGCGCGGAGCGCCTTCCCGCCGAGAACGGTGTCTGTCACCACGTCACGGCGAAAATTGTGTAGCGGTGCATTGAGTCGCAGGAGCTCTTCGACCGCGTTGGGCAGAAGCGACCGGTTCGCATTGAGCTGATCCCGCAACGCTGGATGCTCTGCCAGATGAGCCAACGCGCTGCCCAATGCCAGGATGGTGGAGTCATGGCCACCGAATGTCAGGCCGAACATGCACCATGCCAGCTCTCTATCGGTAGGCGTAAAACCCTCTACCTTGGCGTGGACGATATGCGAGAGAAGGTCGTCGACCGGCCGCACACGCCGCTCACGCACGAGATCCTCCCAGTACGAAATCATCCGGCCAACGATCTCCCGACTGCTCTCACTGCCATCGGTGTTCTCTAGATACTCCAAGGCGTCGCGGCGAATGCGCTCGGTCTGGTCGGGGCTCAAACCGTACTTCTCGGTGATGACAGTGAGCGGAATCGGCTCGACGAGTTCGTGGATCAGCTCCGCCTCGCCGCGCTCGATGAATGTGTCCATCGCATCGTTGATGATCTGCCGGATGCGTGGCTCCATCTTGCGTGCTTGTGCGGCATTGAACAACGGCACGAGCACCCTACGGAAAGCGAGGTGTTCCTCCCCGTCGAGCTCGAGAGGAGGGTTGCGTTCTTCCGAGATTGCTGGCAGGTAGACGCCTCCACCTGAGGAAAAGACATCCGGGTTCATTGCCGCAGCCCGAGTTGCCTCGTAACTGGTCGTCACGTAGTAGCCACCGTACCGATGCCCGTGTGCAACGGGGCACTGCTCACGCATGCGTGCGTACGTCGGGTACAAGTTGTCACCAGTGATCGCCTTGTCATGGGGATCGAAGTCCCAGTTGCTGGTTTCCTCATCAAACTGAGCGGCGATGTCAGACATAGTCGGTCTCTCGATCGTGGATGGACGTCAGGTAAGTGGGTTGCGTTCAGGCGCTGCGCGGTTGGGTGCTACGAAGCGAAATCCTGAGAGCAGCCGGGCCGTTCCAGCTCGCGGCCAGAGCGAGAACAAACTCCGGCGGTGGCGGGGTTCAACCCTTTGACCACATAGGTCGTTCAGCGAACGTTGCTGTTCGCCAATTTTGATACCGGCGTCGCCACAGTCAAGTACTGGACCAGGATTGTGCCCCCCTTTCGCGGTGCGCGATGTCCGTGGTGACGCCTTCCGGGGCATACGACTCTCAGGTGGGGGCCACCAAGTGTTCGCTAATCGTGTGGCTTGCGCGCAACAGCGCATCGACGTTTTGGAGCAGGCCGCCGGCACGCAGGGACGGAGTGATGATCCCGAGACTCGCCTTGGTCATGCTTCGCGCCCCCCGGACAGGTGCTGCGATACCGTGCACACCCGCCCGCAATTCGTCATGCGAGATCGCAAAACCTGCGGCGCGCACGTCGGCAAGAATTTTTTTGCCCTCCGAAGCGTTCTGGGATTCGTCCGAATTGGGATACACGTTCATGACGCGGGCAATGACGGAGTCCGGAAGAAACGCGAGAATTGCGCGGCCGCTGGCCCCTTTCGTCATCGGCCGACGCGATCCCAGTTCGTATTCGACGCGAAGGGGATGTCGTCGGCCAGGAGCTTGCTCGATCGTCACCGCGTCGACGTGATCAGGGACTGACAGGACAACAGTCTCTCCGGTGAGCGCCGCCAGGTCCTCCATCACAGGACGAGCGATTCTTCGTAGCTCAGGTTCGACGTTCTCGGCGAGCCGCAACGGAATCGTTCCGAGATAATACAAGTCGTCCTCGCGGCGTACGAACCCGTGGCCATGCAGTGCCGAGAGCATTCTGTGTACCACGGTGCGGTTCAGGCCGGTTGCCTCGGCACATTCCGAAGCGCTGAGCGGGCGAGCCTCAAGCGCAAGCAGAACTGTCAGCGCCTGATCGACTGTCTTGGAACCTCGCACTCGAACGCCTCTCTCGCTGTGTCGTGCCGCTTCAGTTGTTCTGTCTATACCTGCCTGCGGACCCGACGGCGATCGCCCTCTTCTGCCGTAGCCTCAGCGTGATCACAGATTTCGTCAGAACGCGACGGCTTCAGTGCTCAAACCTCGCATCAAGGGTTGAGGCCGCCGAGCGCGGCTGTGGCGGCATCGGCGGCGCGCAGGAGAGATTCGAGGTGTGCCGACATCGTTCGTCCGCGCTGTGCCGGCACAATTACGCTCAAACTTGCAACAACTTTTCCGTCGAGCCACAGCGGTGCGGCAACGCCGTCCAGTCCTTCGTGAAGTTCGTCGTGCGTTTCCGCGTACCCCTTCTCTCGGGTCTGTGCCAGCGCCTCCATCTGATCCGCCGGGTTCGGAACAGTACGCAACGCCCGCTCCACCAGCGCCTTGTCATGGTATGCAAGAATCGCTCGGCCGCCAGCGCCCTTTGTGATGGGTCGCCGTGAGCCGATCTCGTACTCGACACGCAAGGGGTGCACTCGACCAGCGCATTGGGCAATCGCTACTACATCGAGGTGGTCGGCGACCGACAGCACGACCGTCTCGCCCGTGGCGTCGGACAGCTCCTGCATCGCGGGCCGGGTCGCGGTCAGCAGAGCAGGTTCGATCTTGGTTGCGAAACGCACAAAGACAGCGCCCAGGGAGTATCGGTCGAGTTCCCGCCGGACGAAACCCCGGTCGTGCAGCGTCGCGAGCATTCGATGAACGACCGTACGGTTCAATCCCGTCATCTCGGATACTTGCGAGACGCTCAGCGGTTGCTTCTCCAAGACCATCAGAACCGTGACGGCTTGATCTACCGTTTTCGCGCCCTCCACTGTCTCTCCCAATTGAATCGTGCCCGAGTGGTCCTTACAGAAAGACCATAGGTGCTCGATGAACGAACAGACCGCGCGCCCTCCCCGACCCACCGAGCACGGCACTCCCCTCGCTGACGCGCGAGTGCGTTCATTCAGGTGACCCCTGGCGCAGTGAACATCACCTCCTTCGAGTGCTGGACCTGCCGATACAGTGAGCGAGCCAAGACCGCTAGTCCCTACTCCCGCCGGCCTTCCCCTGTTCTATAGACGAACTCCAGCGTTCGTTTGCATTATGATGCGAATCACAACAGGTGTCAAATGCGCCCGACTCAACATCCTTGAGGTCCGCATCCCACCGAGCGCGATGCGGTTTCACTCCCTTGACAACCCTCTCTCTCAGCGCCATGCTGCAATCGAACAGTCAAGTTCGGAAGAGGAACATTCGTCAGGGTGCGGCTTCAGCCCGATGCAGCTCCAGTCGTCCGGCCGCTAGATGCATCGATGCATCAGGTCTGGGCTGCCCCCATCGATGGTCTTGAGGATCCGCGCGACGAGGCAGATGCCGGCAGATCTTGACGAGGCAGATGCCGGCAGATCTTGCTGATTACAACGCTTGTGAGTGAACAGATCGAGAGGACGCATTGTGCAGGCCTTGCCGAAGCCCACGCCAGACAGCCACCCCTTCTGGGATGGGGCTGCCTCGGGCGAATTGTGGATTCAACGATGTCTGACAACCAAGCGGTACTTCTTCTACCCCGCCGGACATCACCTTTCGTCACGGGAGGTGAAACCGAGTGGGTGCGAGCCTCGGGGAGGGCGACGCTGTACTCCTACAACATTGTCCACCGCCCGGCACCAGGATTCGAGGGCCGGGCCCCCTACGCCCTTGCCGTGGTCCAGCTTGAAGAAGGGCCCCGCATGATGACAAACATCGTCGGTATCCCCAACACCCCCGAGAACCTCCAACTCGACATGGCATTGCAGGTCACGTTCGAAGAACGTGGAAGTGTGACCCTGCCGGTCTTCGAGCCCTCTTCGGCGGTCGCCCGATGAAGCCCGCGACTGCCGCAATCATCGGAGCGGCGGAGACCGAGCGCTTGGGTGTGGTCTCGGACATGTCCGCGCTGGATCTCAACATCGACGCATCGGTTCGCGCCATCCAAGATGCCGGCCTGACCGTTGCCGACGTCGACGGCATTGCGAGCACCGGGAATGCGGCCACGGAACTGGCCTTCTCGCTCGGAGTGAAGCCCCGCTGGATTGATACCACTCACGTCGGTGGCTGCTCTTATCTGTGGCACCTCCGCCACGCCGTCGCGGCGATCAGTGCTGGTGCCGCCACAACGATCTTGATCAGTCATGGTGAGTCCGGTAGATCACGCGTGGGAATGGAGCCGTTATCGTTCCCCGCTGACAGCCCGATGGGCCAGTACGAACTTCCCTACGGCGTATCAGGCTTCGCGTCCACGTTCACCGTTACGGCCCTCAGGTTCATGAAGGACCGAGGCGTCACCCATGAACAACTAGCGGAAGTTGCTGTTGCACAGCGGCGCTGGGCGGCAAAGAATCCACGAGCATTCGCTCGCGACCTCATCACGATCGACGACGTTCTTGCCTCACCGCTGATCGCCTACCCGTTCCATCGACTTGAGTGCTGCTTGGTTACAGATGGTGGTGGAGCTCTGATCGTGACCGCCGCCGATCGCGCAGCAGATCACCCGAGAAGGCCCGTGTACGTGCTGGGGACCGGTGAGGCCATGGAGCACACGATCGTGTCGCAGATGAACGATTTCTCCTCGTCCTACGCGTTTCGTACATCAGGGGGAATGGCGTTCGCCGAGGCAGGTCTGGCGCCGTCGGCCATCGACACCTGATGATCTACGACGCTTTCGCGCATGTTCCACTCTACGGCCTGGAGGATCTTGGTTTCGTGGAAATCGGCGAAGCCGGATCCTTTGTCGCTGAGGGGAATACCTCACCCGGCGGTTCGCTCCCGCTGAACACCAATGGAGGGGGCCTGTCCTATACCCACACAGGTATGTACGGGATGTTCGCACTGCAGGAGTCGGTGCGGCAGGTCCGCGGGGACGCCGCTGCGCAGGTCCCTGGCGTCGAAGTCAGTTTCGTACAGGCTGTAGGCGGCGCGTTCCAATCGGCAGGATCAGCGATCTTGTCGAACTGCCGAGGGTGAGTCAGCCGGTCTCGTAGACCCCGCATCCGACACCCCATCCATTTGAGACGCCGGCCGAGAAGGAGGGGCGGCGCCAATCGATGCGGATACCACCGTCCACCGATGTAAGGAAGTGAGAAAGATGGCAAGCGATCGCGGAGTCCGCCAGAACAGACGGGTGGTGACCGGACACAACGATGCAGGACGATCGATCGTAATCAGCGACGGTCCAACCCCCAATGTGTGGACTTCCCCTGATGTTCCGGGACTGTCCGCCATCGTCGCGTGGAGGACGCATCCAGGAGAAGTACGCCACGAAGGAGACTGCGACGAGGCGCCCTCCGACGTCGTGATCGGATTCCCGGAGACCGGGGGCACGGTGCTCCGCATCGCAACGTTTCCACCGGACTCGGACTACTCCCCGGAAGCCATCGAGAAGCTGTTCGGGAGCTTCCCGTCCGGTGACTCCCAGGACTCAGAGGGCAACGCTCGGCACTTCTGGTTTCATCGCACGGAATCGCTCGATTACGCCATTGTGCTGAGCGGTGAAATCTCACTGTTGACCGATGAGGACGAAAGCCGCCTCGGGCCGGGCGATGTCGTGATCCAGCGCGCGACGAATCACGCATGGGCGAATCGCGGCGACGAGCCCGCGCAGGTTGCGTTCGTGTTGATCGGCACCCCTCCACTCGACCTCGGCTCCGGTGCCCGATGACAAGGACAGATGACATCTTGTGGCGCCCAGCCCGGAATCCGTTGAGCACAATGAGCTGACTCGCTTCCGGCGCTTCCTCGGCGAGCCGCACGAGACCGAGAGCTACCTGGACCTGTGGCGTTGGTCGGTCACCAACCCAGGTAGCTTCTGGGAAGCGCTAGCCGATTTCGAGCAAGTGGACATGGGCGGGGTGGCAACGGGGCCGACCGCACCCGACCACATGCCCGGTGGTGAGTGGTTTCCTGGGCGAACAGTCAACTATGCACAACATCTGCTCAGTCGGGCACCCGAGGAAGCACTGCTTGTGATCGACGATGACAACATCGGTCACACAGTCACACGCGACGAGCTGATCCGAGAGGTCGCCAATCTGGCTTCGACGTTGCGCTCGATGGGAGTGTGCGCAGGTGACCGAGTAGCCGCGGTGCTCTCCAACCGGGCCGAGGCGGTCGTCGGACTTCTGGCATCCGCAGCAGTAGGCGCCGTGTGGGCGATCTGTTCCCCAGAGTTCGGCGCCTCGGCGATTGTGTCGCGACTCGAGCAGTTGAAGCCCAAAGTTCTTCTTGGCATGGACGGCTACAGCTACGGCGGGCGTATTCGGGACAGCCGAGACGACTTCGTGGCGGTGGCTGCTGCCCTGCCTCTGTTGAACAGGTAATCTGGCTCGACGCCGTACGGCCCGGCGAGTCGATATCGATCTCGATTCCTCTCCAGTCATGGGCTGAGGCGACGAGCGGCGACGCGACACCGGAGTTTTCCGATGTTCCGTTCGATCACCCGCTGTGGGTCCTGTTCTCCTCGGGCACGACTGGTGTCCCGAAGGGAATCGTGCACGGTCACGGCGGGGTCCTGCTCGAGCAGCTGAAGATGCTTCGTTTGCATGTAGATCTGCGCGTGGGAACCAGGTTCCTCAACGTCGGAAGCACGAGCTGGGCGGTATGGAACACGCTGGTCTCCAGTCTCGGCGTCGGTGCGACGCCCGTCCTGTTCGAAGGAAGCCCCACATCACCTGGCGTCGGGCGATTGTGGGAGGTGGTTGCCGAACACGACGTGGAGGTAGTTGGCTGGGCGCCGGGTATGTGCATGCCTGTTTGAAGGCGGATCTGCGGCCCGAAGTCCCCAGCTACGTACTCTGCTTGTGACCGGATCACCGCTGTCCGATTCCGGGTTCAGGTGGGTGTACGACCGCCTGGACGACGTCTGGCTTGCTTCGATGAGCGGCGGAACCGACGTGTGCTCAATCTTCGTAGGGGGTGTACCCGAACTTCCGGTCCGCATGGGTCGAATCCAGGCGCCGGCACTGGGTGCATCGATCGAAGCGTGGAACGAGGACGGTCGGCCGGTGGTGGGTGAGCGTGGAGAACTGGTCGTGACCGTACCGATGCCTTCCATGCCTCTCCACTTCTGGAACGACGTCGACGGCAGTCGCTACCATGCAAGCTACTTCGATGTCTTCCCTGGAATCTGGCGGCACGGAGATTTCATCGAGTTCGACGAAGACGGTTCCTCGGTGATTCACGGCCGCTCCGATTCCACCCTCAATCGACAGGGCGTACGGATGGGGCCTGGTGACATCTACACCGTTGTCGAGGCAATTCCCGAGGTGAAGGAAGCGCTGATAGTCGGTCTCGAACTCGGTGAGGACTACTTCATGCCGTTGTTCGTTCAGCTCGCGGAGGGCACTGCATTCACCGATGTCGAGGTATCAGTGCGCAATCGGATCAAACGTGAGCTTTCGCCACGCCACATACCCGACGCCATCATTGAAGTCCCCGGCATACCGCATACGCGGACCGGCAAGAAGCTGGAAGTTCCCGTCAAGCGAGTCCTCCAGGGCGAAAACCTTGCCGCTGTCGTCGACCTGGGAACGGTCGACGACAGCGAGCTATTGATCAAACTTGTCGAACGTGGCCGCGACTCGCTGGCATCCAGACGTGGAACACCTGTTCCGTGAGTACCGAAAAGGAGTAGTAAATGAAACTGGGACGAATCTCTGTTGCCGGGCCCGACGGTCCTGTCGCGCGACTGGTCCGCGTCCTTCCGGAGGAAGGTCGAGTCGTCGATCTCGCCCGCGCCGAGGCGCTCCGCTTGCGGAGCCGCAACGCAGAACCCGAATCGGCGCGTCGCCTGGCGAACGCTGCCTTCCGGGAAGCATGTCCGAGGCCATCAGTCTCGGTGACGTCTTGCTCGAGACCGCCGAACTCGCCACCGAAAGCCGGGCAGACGATGCGTCGACAGATCTGGCTGACGTGACCTGGCTACCGGCGGCCGACCCGGCCGTACTTCGTGACGGGTTGACCTACCTAGGCATATCAACAACCTCTTTGGAAAGTGGAAATCGACGCCGCCCGACGCGATGCTCAACGTTCCCGGCTACGCCAAGCTCGCCACCGCCGGCATCGTCGGCCACGAAGCGGAAGTTCCGTTCCCGTCCTACGTGGAGCAGATGGATTACGAGCTCGAGCTCGGATACGTGGTGGGGCGCCGCGGTCAGAACCTCACGCCGGAGTCGGCTCGAGACTATCTGTTCGGAATCACCATCTTCAACGACTTCAGCGGTCGCGATCGTCAGGTCAACGAGATGGCCATCGGAATGGGTGGAACCAAGAGCAAGGACTTTGCCAACGCGATCGGACCGTGGATTGCCACGATCGACGAGTTCGACGACCTCGGGTCGATCGACGTCGAGGTTCGCGTGAACGGTGAGTCCTGGTCGAAGAGCAACACCTCGAACACACTGTGGTCCGTGGAGGAACTACTGGCCTACGTCTCGCTCGGGGAGGACCTGCTCCCCGGAGACGTCATCGGCTCGGGAACGGTCGGCTTCGGCTCGGGTGTCGAACTCGATCGACAGCTCGAGCCTGGTGACCTCGTCGAACTCGACGTCGCTGGTGTGGGCACCCTTCGAAACCGACTCGCGGCGCGCGGGCCGGACATGGTGGCCCGAGCGGCGTGACCCGTCGCTTTTGAACCTCTAGTTCTGTCAGCCAATCGGGCCGCAGCATCAGGATCGAGATCGCCGATGCAGCGGCCCGATTGGCGTCTGATGACCGGGACGCGCGATGGGCCGTTAGCGACCATCATCGGCACTCGTCTCCTCGGCACATACAGAGACGAGTTCACCTCATGTGGAAAGGGCAGCGGCTGTGCCGCCGCCCCTTCCACATGAGGTTTCGGATCGCTGAGTCGGCGACCGCTAGAGGACCCGATCGACCAACCGACCAGGTGCTCTGCCATTTCCTCCGTCAACTCGGTTTGCCCGTTGAGGTAATGTTTGCCGCCGCGGATCGCGGTCAGCTCCTTACGCGCATGCGGTACGGCATCGTAGAGTTCGCGCGCGTGCGACGGGAAACATCCCTGGTCACCAGTGCCGTAGATGACGTGAACCGGAACCGACACCCGCGTGAGGCGATCGGGTCCGTTTCCGTGTGATGTCCGGAGCGACCACTGTGACAGCCACGACCGCAGACTTGTGTGATGACCCAGCGTGGAAGGCTGCAGATTCGCGGTGTACGCGTCCCCCCACAAGGTCCCCCGTTCACGATCAGATGGGTCGATCCTCAGATCGAGGAACCGCGGATCTGCGCACGTCGCTTGGACGGTGAACGGAATGTCGCCGGCTCTGCCTCCTGAACGGCGATCGACTTCTGCGAGGCGCTCGACAACCCAGTCGGTGATCGCGTCGCCGCGTGCGCGTTGCGCGGACCGATAGCGCTCAAGCCACTCGGCGTCGTAGGAGGGGCCGTTGCCCTCCTCGAACATGTCCAGTTCCGGATTTCGGTTGAAGGGGTCTGCGGCGAGTGGGTCCTCATCAGTGCCCACCGCCGGGTCGAGCCATTCGGTAAGGAGGTTCGCCCGTCCCGGATGAGCCATCAGCATAACCAGCGCGTCAGCAGGCGAGAGCTCCGCGCGGGTCAGGTCCGGTCCACCACCGCACGGGGAGGACGTGATGGTCGGCTTCTCGGCTTGCTCCTGATAGAGCGCGGAAAGTCCGCCGCCGCCCGAGTTTCCGATCAGGACGACCTTCTCGTAGCCTTCGACATCCCTGAGATGGGCGATGACCGTTCCGACATCGACAACGCAGTTCTCGAGCAGCAAAGTCGAGTCGTTGCCGAGGTACCGTGTGGTCATCGCGATGGCGTCGACGCCCCGGTCCGCCCACGCATCCAAGGCGTAGTGGCCGAGGAAGTTCGATGACGGATGCATCACGAGCACCGCGACCTCGGCGTTTCGGCCTGGGTTTGCGCGGTGCCGTGCGCACCAGAGCCGTCCTGCGAGTCGGGCGATGCCGGAATAGACTTCGCCGGCCGAAGTCACATCGCGCATCGGTACAGCGAGCAGTTCCTTCTCGTGCTTTGCCACTTAGTGCTCCAGCCAGGTTGTCACGTAGTCCGTGTCCTCGATCTCGCCCGCGTCGACGGCGACCTGCAGCGGTGCGAAGGTATCGAGCATGACAGCTGTCTCTTCTGTAGCCTTCACCCCGATTGCGCCCTCGACACTGCCCGGATGCGGACCGTGGATGAAGCCACCAGGGTGAAGTGATATTGACCCCTGCTCGATCCCAGAACCCTTGCGGCTCATAAAGGAACCATCGGCGTAGAACAGCACTTCGTCGGAGTCGACGTTCGCGTGCCACGGTGGCGTGGGTACGGCATCGGGGTGGTAGTCGAACAGCCGGGGTACGAAGGAGCAGATGACGAAGTTTGGCCCGGAGAACGTCTGGTGAACTGGCGGCGGTCGATGCAGTGATCCAGTTACCGGTGAGAAATCCCAGATGTTGAACGCATACGGATACATGCACCCGAACCAGCCGACGACGTCGAATGGATGCGACGCCATGATGTAGCGAGACCAACCAGACCGCCGCTTGTACAAGACTTCGACGTCGGTGCCTTCTTCGAGCAGCGGCCCTTCAGGTGTTCTCAGATCAAGTTCGCAGAACGGCGCGGACTCGAGGAATTGACCTCGATCGGACAGGTACCTGGCAGGCGGCCCCACATGGCCACGTGCTTCGATGGTCAACAGACGAAGCGGCTCGGATTCCGCAGGAAGCCAGCGATGCGTCACGGACGTGGGGATGACAACGTAGTCGCCGCGGCCCACCTCGAGCTTGCCGTACACGGTTTCTACCACGGCCGAACCGGCTTCGACGTAGATGAGCTCGTCCCCGACGCAGTTGCGGTAGAGCGGCGAAGGACTGTCGGCCGCAACGTACGACATCAAGACGTCGCTGTTACCCAGAAGCGGGGTACGTGAAGTGACGGGATCGCCGCCTACTTTGATGTCGTGACAGCGCAGGTGACGCGGTAGGAGTGGCTGATTGTCGAGGAGGGCGATGGCTGGGCGACCGACCGCCGTAACTGACCGAACGGCACCTGGTGTCCGGCGGTGATACAGCAGGGCCGAGTCTCCGTTGAACCCTTCCTCGCCAACCAGTTCTTCGTGATACAACGACGAATCCGCTTGTCGAAACTGGGTATGACGTCGGCGCGGTATCTCGCCGACGCGTTGAAAGTAGGGCATGTTCTAGTCCTCTCGTTTGTTGCCAGTGGCGGCTACGCGGGGTTCGTCCACGGCGGAAGCGATCAACCTCCGATCGCCAGGCCAAGAGCATCTCGGAGACTGTCGGCCAAGTGGACCGGGTCGCTGGTCGGTGGTACCGCGACGGTGCCTGCCGGAAGTGCCAACTGGTCGTCAGTGATGACGACCGTCCGAAGCTCCAGCACGCGAGGGTCGCTGTGCCGCAACCAGTCGACTGCTTCACCGTGCGCGACCACAGCAGTGGCGCCTGTCGAGCGAACCGCTAGTGCAAGCGCTTCGGCGCCTTCACCTGCCTCGACGTCAACCGCGTGGACGGTGACTGTCTCACCCAGCAGCCGAACGAGCTCGTTCCACTGCTCATGCCCTTCGTCACTGATCATCAGCAGAACTGGGCCGGCGCTTCCGCCGATCCAGATGCTACCTGATTTCCTCGACGATCCGGGACCCTCAATGAGGCGCGTCAAGGGTCCACCAGTAGCCGATGGTTGCGTGCTCCGGTACGTAGTCGGCTGCGAACCCGACAACATCGTTGTGGCCACCCAGGAGTGAATCAGCCACATCGACATCGACGGCCGGGACCGCCATCGCTCTATCCCCCGGCATTCGAGGCCGCACCCTGCTCCTTGGCAAGAAGCTGTTCAATGATGCGCCGAGCGCGCAGCGGTCCGCCGTCGACCTTGATGTTGAGTTCGGTCGGATATCCGGGTGCGTAGGCAGCGAGAACTTCTTCGATTGCTTCCATTGCTTCGATGTCCTGGGTGAAGACCCCGGGCGCCCCCTTTTCCCAGATCTGACTGACTTCCTCGTCGTCGGTTCGGTAGTTGCGTGTCACTGCCCAGAAGTAGTGGGTGCTGTCCTCTCGTTCCGGAGTGATGCAATGTATTGCCTTGTGGCTGAACGTTTCTGCTTCTTGCTCGCCGGACTGCTTCGCGGTCAGATGTGAGATGTGAAAACCCGGCGCGAACCACTCGGCGATCTGAACTCGGTCGATCGCGCCTACCAGACCCATGACCTTCTCGAAGATCGGGGGGGAGGTCGAGTTCTTCTGTTCCCGGACAACTCGCACCGAGCGGTCGTCGAAGTCGGTGGTCACCGGCGCCGAAGCCACATCATCTGACCCGATGGAATCCGGATGCAAGAAGGACACATGGGACAGATCCAGCAAGTTCTCGTTGATCAGCTGGGCTCGAGCGTCCATGTGCAGCGTCCCGCGAACGACGGTCCATTCTGGATCAGTGAGCCAAGGATGAGCCGGATCAGTGATTTGTCGGCGGCGTCAGCATCTCCCATCCAGATCCACACCAGGCCGCCGCTTTCGACAAGCGGGTACGTACCCACACGGCAGGCCGGTGGCACCAGATCTTGAGCGGGAATGCGTAGAGCCTGACCGTCGTGCCCAAACAGGATCCCGTGGTAGCCACACTCGATCCCTTCGTCCTTGAGCCGTCCTCGGCTCAGCGGAAGCTGCCGATGGATACACCGGTCAACCAATGCCACAAGGACATCGTCGTTGCGGCGATAGAAGACGATCGGGTCACCAAGGATCCATCGGCGGGTCAGTTCCCGCCCGAAGTCCTGACTGTGCCCGGCTACATACACTGCTGCCGGGGAAACTGGGTCGGATAGCCCGCTGTCTTCCGTCTGGCGCTAGGCGCAACTGTGGTCACCGCCACCTCCAACTGTTCCGTAAGCGAACTCTCTAGATCGCTATATGTGCAGAATCTATCACGAGCGAGCGCGGTGATCACGAAAATCCTTGGTTCAAACCGCAGAGGTTGACACCACCCCGGGAATCCTGTCACGGTAATCGAACGCCACTGTTCGGTGTGGGTCGCACACGATGGGGACTGCCAGGCATGGCGCTGTACAGCCTGGGTGGGAGCCGGTATGGGCGAACCGTCTGGCCCTATTGGTCGTGCAGCCACAGCCGGGCAAAAGTCTTGACGAGAGAAAGTAGGCCATCGTGCACACCACACTCGAGGAGCGCGAGCTGTATCTACGCGTGGCCCGCCGGGAAGTTGTCGCGGACCGCGTCGTAATGCTCGAGCTCGAGGATCCGTCCGGTCAGCAGCTACCTGCGTGGACGCCGGGCGCACACACAGACCTGCGCCTACAGCCGGGGATCACTCGTCAGTACTCACTGTGTGGCGACCCGTCGGCGCGGGACGTGTGGCGAATCGCAGTTCTGCACGAGCTCGAGGGTCGGGGTGGCTCGGAGTTTGTTCACGAGCAGCTCCATGAAGGTGCGCTCGTCGAATGTCAGGGCCCGCGTAACCACTTCATGCTCGAGCCGTCCCCACGCTATGTGTTCATCGCCGGCGGCATCGGCATCACCCCTATCTTGCCGATGATCGGACAGGCAGAAGCCTCTGGTGCGGACTGGAGCCTCCACTACGGAGTCGCAGCCGCACCTCGATGGCTTTCCACGCCTCGCTGGAAGAGCGGTACGGATCCCGTGTTCACCTGACCCCGCAGGACGAGATGGGCAGGCTGGATCTGACGAGCATTCTAGGTACGCCCCAGAAGGACACACTGATCTACTGTTGCGGGCCCGAGGCACTGCTCGGTGCTGTCGAAGAGGCGAGCTCGGAGTGGCCCTCCGGAGCTCTACACGTGGAACGTTTCGCGCCCAAAGAACAGGGCGAACCAGTTCTTCATACCTCCTTCGAAGTGGAGCTTGCGCAGAGCGGGCTCACGCTCACGGTTCCGGTCGATCAGTCGATCCTGGACGTTGTCGACGCCGCCGGTGTGCATGTGCTGTACTCCTGCAAAGAGGCACATGCGGAACATGCGAAGTTCCCGTCCTGGAGGCACGGTCGATCACCGCGACAGTCTGCTCTCCGAAGAGGAGCGGGCCTCGACCGAGAGCATGTTCATCTGCGTCTCGCGGGCCGCTTGCCCGCGCCTCGTGCTCGACATTTGAGCCCGCCTCATAACGGTGCAGGAGACTACGCGTCTCAGGGCGGCAGTCTCCTGCACCAATGCGGCCGTCGCACCCGGTGAGACCGAACTGATTCTGGCGCGAGTTGGAGAAGATGGACGACTCGATCGCTGCAAACCTTGCCGTTCCGCATATTGGACTGCCGTGGTCCACCCTGGGGTGTCGACGGCACGTGAAAACTGACCACGGAATGGCATCTCAATTTTGACCCCCTGACAACCGATCCTG
>LATQ01000188.1 GCA_001017865.1 Rhodococcus sp. IITR03 | reverse complement strand
CGCGCCTGGCGGCTGCGCAGATAGCCTCTTCCCGCAGCGCCGCGTAGGCGGAGGCGCAGTGGTGCGGTCACCGACACGCGCGGCGGCGAGTTCCCGCTCGCTGGGCAGGGCGGTGTTGGAACGCGACCGTCGTGCACGAGCAGGCGGATGCTGTCCGCGAGCGCCCGGTAGGCAGGGCGGGGATCGGGCGAGCGGAGCGACGGGAATGCGACTGCCCGGAATCCTGCCAGTTGCCGAGGTCGCGGACGAGCGAACCGGCTCCGATCGCTCGAGTGATCACCGATCCAGTATGCCCCGCGCCGCGCGGGCGGGATCAGGACGGTGGATCGAGCACCTGACGGAACAGGACCGTCCCGCGCGAGTCGAGCAACTCGACCGCATCTGCCTCGTCGCGCCGTCGATGAACAACTCCCCGAAGTGCTGATATCCGTCCATCGGCGAGGTGTTCGCCGCCGGGGGCGCGTGCACGAAGACGGCCTCGGGCCCGAACGTCCCGTCCAGTTCGTTGGGTCCGAAAGCACCGGCGTTGAGTGGTCCCGAGACGAACTCCCAGAACTCGTCGAAGTCGGTGAACGAAGCGCGGTCCGGCGAATAGTGATGTGCGGCCGTGTAGTGCACATCGGCGGTCAACCACACGGTGCCGGTGATCCTGCGCGCCTTGACCGCCGACAGGACCTGCGCGATCTCCGATTCCCTACCGACGGAGCGCCGTTGTCCCCGTTCGCGATCCCTTCGAAGGCCGTGTCACCGTCGGGTACGACCAGACCGATCGGGAGGTCGGCGGCGATGATCTTCCAGGTGGCAGTCGAACGGGTGAGTTCGTCGACGAGCCACTGCGTCTGCGCGCTGCCGAGCACCTGCCCCGCCGCGCCGACGTTGGTACCGTTGGCGTCCTTGTAGGTCCGCATGTCGAGTACGAAGACGTCGAGCAGCGGTCCGTACCGCACGACCCGGTGGATGCGTCCGTCGACGGCCTCCGCCGGATCGAGCGGGAGCCACTCGTGGAAGGCACGGAAAGCCCGTTCCGCCAGGACGTCCACCCTCTTCTCGGTGTACTGCTCGAGATCCAGGATCTCACCCGCGTACCAGTTGTTGACGGTCTCGTGGTCGTCCCACTGCACGATCTGCGCCACGGAGGAGTTGAACCGCCGGTAGTTCTCGTCCATGAGGTTGTAGGCGTACTGGCCGCGGTACTCGTCGAGGGTCTGCGCCACGGCGCTCTTGGCCTCGGTGACGACGTTGCGCCAGATCCGACCGTCCGGCAGCTCGACGGTCTCCTTCAGCGGATTGTCGGCGTACACGACGTCGCCGGAATGCACGAACAGGTGCGGGTCGCGACGGGCCATCGTGTCGAAGATCGTCATCCCACCGATGTCGGGGTTGATGCCGAAGCCCTGGCCGGCGGTGTCGCCGGACCACTGCAGCCTGATGTCGCCGGGAGCGGTCGGGGCGGTGCGGAACAGACCCGTCACCGGCTCGGACGTGGCGCCGTCCTCGCCTTCGAGGACGACACGGTAGTGCACCTGCTCACCGGCCGGCAGTCCCGTCAGCCGCAGCCGGCCGGTTCCGTCGGTCTCGGGTGTGAGCAGTCCACCCACGTGCCGGACGGGATCGGTGAAGGATTCGGTGGCCGCCGTCTCCACGACGAGCCGCGCCGGCCGATCCGAGCGCGCCCCACACGAGCGCCCCGTCGGCCCGCACGTCGCCGGTGGCCACACCGTGGTGAGGATCGGCCGCTCACGAACCAAGCTCGGCGTTGCAACGGAACGTCCCGACGAGCACGCCGCCACCGGAGCCGCGAGGGCTCCGAGCGCGACGGTGCGTAGCAGGGTTCGACGGGACACGTACATGGTTCTCCCCGGGGTCCGACGGACTGTGCGGGACGAGCGTGCACAGTCCGTGCGAACCGTCGGTGAACATGCAGTGAGGGATCGGTGCCCGTCCGACGACGAATCGGAGCGGGCCGGAGGCTACCCCGTCAGCGGATGACGTCGCGCCGGACGATCGTCTCGTCGCGGCCCGGTCCGACACCGATGCAGGAGATGTAGGCGCCGGAGAGCTCCTCGAGACGCAGCACGTAGTTCTGCGCGTTCTTCGGCAGCTCCTCGAAGGTGCGGGCGTGGGTGATGTCCTCCCACCAGCCCGGCATCTCCTCGTAGATCGGCTTGGCGTGGTGCACGTCGGTCTGCGTCATCGGCATCTCGTCGATCCGCACACCGTCGACCTCGTAGCCGACGCAGATCGGCACGGTGTCGAGGCCCGACAGCACGTCGAGCTTGGTGAGGAAGTAGTCGGTGATGCCGTTGACGCGGGTGGCGTAGCGGGCGATGACGGCGTCGAACCAGCGTGCGGCGGGCGCGGCCGGTGGTGACACCGACCTCTCCACCCTGCTTGGCGAGGTAGGCGCCGTGGTCGTCGAACAGCTCGGTCGGGAACGGGCCGGAGCCGACGCGGGTGGTGTAGGCCTTGAGGATGCCCAGCACCGTCGAGATCTTCGCGGGGCCGATACCCGAACCGACAGCGGCGCCGCCGGCGGTGGGGTTGGACGACGTCACGTACGGATAGGTGCCGTGGTCGACGTCGAGCAGCGTGCCCTGCGAACCCTCGAGGAGGATCGTGTCGCCGCGCTCGAGCGCCTTGTTCAGTTCGAGGCGCGTATCGGTGATGCGGTGCTTGAAACCCTCGGCCTGGGTGAGGACCTCGTCGACCACCTGCTGCGGGTCGAGCGCCTTGCGGTTGTAGATCTTGACGAGCACCTGGTTCTTGAATTCCAGTGCGGCCTCGACCTTCTGGGTGAGGATCTTCTCGTCGAGCACGTCGGCGACCCGCACGCCCACGCGGGCGATCTTGTCCTGGTAGCAGGGGCCGATACCGCGTCCGGTGGTGCCGATCTTCTTCTTGCCGAGGAAGCGTTCGGTGACCTTGTCGATGGCCACGTGGTACGGCATGATCAGGTGCGCATCGGCCGAGAGCAGCAGACGGGACGTGTCGACGTCGCGCTTCTCGAGGCCTTCGAGCTCGGTGAGCAGCACACCCGGATCCACCACGACACCGTTGCCGATGACGTTGTTGACGCCGGGCGTCAGGATGCCCGACGGGATCAGGTGCAGGGCGAACTTGTCGCCGTTGGGCAGCACGACCGTGTGACCGGCGTTGTTGCCACCCTGGTAGCGCACGACCCACTGCAGACGTCCGCCGAGTAGATCGGTAGCTTTGCCCTTGCCCTCGTCGCCCCACTGGGCTCCGATCAGGACGATTGCCGGCATGTCGCGCTCTCCTCAGGCAGGTGTCTACGTGCGGGCGGTCTCGCCTGCAGGGTCCTGCCCAACCGGGCAGCAGCCGGGACACAGTGTAGTCCACCCTCCGACGAGCGCGAATGACGGGACTGCCCAAGCGCCCGGAGCTGCGGCGCGCGGTGGCGGGTCGCCGCCGCCCTCCTCCACCGGCTTCCCATTACAGTGGACGCAGCCGAGAGCCCGACGAACCCGACCCCTCGAGGAGACCCGTTGACCCCGGTAGTGCTCAGATGCGGTGACGTGCCATTGCCGTTGGCGCTGACCCCCGTGACCGCACTGTCTGCGCCTGCCCTCCCCGAGAAGGACGACTTCGAGGACGTCTTCGCGCATCTCGAGTCGGTGGAGGACCCTCGTCTGGTCCTCGTAGGCAACGACGCGGCCTTCGCCGCGACCGTCACCCGGCTGATGCGCACCGAACGTCTCGACCTGGAGGTCGCGTACGTCCCGGAGACACGAACGCCGGCCACGGAGGCGTACGGGCTGCGGACGGGGTCGAAGGCCGCCACCGTCGCCCTCCAGGGGGTCGCGAAGCCGTTGCCGCTCATCCGCGACGACGCCGGTATCGCCCTCATCGGCCGTGCGCTGCTGTGCGGTGAGAACGGCGATGCGCTCGTCGGGGAGGCCTACGTCGACGACACCCGCCTGTTCTCCGGCACGGTGCCCGGCATCCGTGTCGAACCCACGCCGGCGATGCCCGGTCTGCGGGCCGCGATCGACCGGCCGCGCTGGTTCGGCGGCTACAAGTGGCTGACGGGCCGGGCCATGCAGTTGGGTTCCCCCGCCGCGGTCGTCACTCGCGACGGGTCGCGAACCCCCGGGCTCTCAAGCGGTCGACCTTCTACCGGCACGACAAGAAGTGGAAGCTCGTCCGCTGAGATCCATTTTCAGCCGACGTTGACCCCGTAGTCCCGCGCGATGCCCGCCAGGCCCGAGGCGTAGCCCTGGCCGATGGCGCGGAACTTCCACTCGCCACCGTGGCGGTACAGCTCACCGAAGACCATCGCGGTCTCGGTGGACGCATCCTCGGTGAGGTCGTACCGGGCGAGTTCCCGGCCGTCGGCGCGGTCGACGACGCGGATGAACGCGTTGCGCACCTGACCGAACGACTGGCCCCGCGCGTCGCGTCGTGGATCGACACCGGGAAGACGATCGACTTGACCTCCGCGGGAACGGCGACGAGGTCGACGTTCACGCTCTCGTCGTCGCCCTCGCCCTCACCGGTGAGGTTGTCGCCGGTGTGCTCGACGGAGCCGTCCGGCGAACGCAGGTTGTTGTAGAAGACGAAATGCTGGTCGGACAGGACCTTGCCGTTCTCGCTCGTCAGCAGTGCGCTGGCGTCGAGATCGAAATCCGCGCCGGTCGTCGCGCGCACGTCCCAGCCGAGACCCACCGTCACCGCCGTCAGGTTCGGAGCCTCCTTCGACAGCGAAACGTTGCCGCCCTTGGCCAAGCTCACACCCATACCGAATCCTTTCGCTCGATGATCGTTGCCTACCGCCACCCTAGTGAAGACCGGACGAGTCGGGCAGGGACGTGTGAAGACCGTCCCGTAGGGGTAGCCGCAGGGCACCGGACGATGGCCGGGGACGGCGTTCCCGGCCTTTCGGTGTGTACGGCGAATGTCGCACGAGGGAGAAGAGGGTCGGCTGTGGTGATTCGAGTCGCGTCGGTACCTGCGTCGCACGTCTACGTCCGGCACCTCGCCTGCCCGGAGGGCGACGACGTGATCCGGTTGACGGATCCGGTTCCCGCCGACGGCCGCAAGGTTCCCGGTGCTGGTGGCCGCCGTTGATGCTCGAGCCGGGCTGGGTGAGCGACCACCACGAGGAATTCGACGTCTTCCACATCCATTTCGGATTCGACGCGATCGGCGCGGAGCAGCTGCAGGACGTCGTCGCCGAACTCGCCGCGCACGACAAGCCTCTCGTGTACACGGTGCACGACCTGCGGAACCCGCACCATCCCACCCCGGTGAGCACCACAAGCAACTCGACGTGCTGATTCCGGCCGCGGACGAACTGATCACCCTCACGCCGGGCGCAGCCGAGCGGATCCGAGTGCGCTGGGGCCGGGAGGCGACGGTCCTGCCGCATCCGCACGTCGTCGAACAGCACTGGCTCGAGCGGCCGCGGCGCGACGAGAGTCCGTTCGTCGTGGGAGTCCACGCGAAGAGCCTGCGCGCGAACATGGATCTGTTCCCGGTGCTCGACACCCTGGCCGAGACCGTACGGTCCCTTCCGGATGCGGTGTTGCAGATCGACGTGCACGACGAGATCTTCGATCCCGACAATGCGTACTGGTACAACCCGGAAGCCGGTTCCCGCATCCTGCAGTACGGCGAGAAATCCCAGGTGGACGTGCGCGTGCATCCGTACTTCTCCGACGACGAACTGTGGCAGTACCTCTCGGATCTGTCGGTGTCGGTGCTGCCCTATCGTTTCGGAACCCATTCGGGTTGGCTGGAGGCGTGTTTCGACCTCGGCACCGCCGTGATCGCGCCGAGTTGCGGCTTCTACGGTGAGCAACGCCGGTGCGGTGTGTACACCTACGACGAGGACACCTTCGACGCCGACTCGCTCGACCGGTGTGTGCGAGAACTGTACGAGAGCAGGGATCTTCCGCGAGCCGACTGGTCGCAACGTATGGACGAGCGTCGCGCGCTGGCCCGCGCCCATCGTGACATCTACCTGCGTGCGATGAGCGGCCGGAGCGGATCATGACGCCGTTGCGCATCGCGCTCATCGCGTCGAACCGGTATCCGATCCGCCAGCCCTTCGCCGGCGGACTCGAAGCACACGTGTGGCATCTCGCCCACGCGCTCGGCAAGGACGGCCACGAGGTGACGCTCTTCGCCGCACCGGGATCCGATCCGGACCTTCCGGCCTCGTTCTTCGAGGTGCCGTCCTTCGAGGCCGGCGAACTCGCACGCAGCGATGTGTCGATGCCCCCGGCGAACGGCTTCCTCGGCGACCACCACGCCTACCTGTCGCTGATGCTCGATCTCGCCGGACCGTCCGCCGCTGCCTTCGACGTCGTGCACAACCACAGCCTGCACTACCTGCCGATCGCGATGGCCCGCATGTTGCGCACTCCGTTGCTCTGCACGCTGCACACGCCGCCGACACCGTGGCTCGAGTCGGCGATGGCGACGCCGGGTGGGTGCCGGGCACGTTCGTCGCGGTCAGCCGGCACACCGCGACGGCCTGGGAACATGCCACGCCCGGTCCGGTGGCGGTCGTGCCCAACGGTGTCGATCTCGGAGCGTGGCCGGTCGGTTCGGGTGGCGAGGACCTGATCTGGTTCGGCCGCCTCGTACCGGAGAAGGGCGCGCATCTCGCGATCGAGGCCGCGCGCCGAGCCGGTTACCGGCTGCGGATCGCGGGCCCGATCAGCAACCGCAGGTACTTCGCGGAACACGTCGAACCGTTCCTCGGTCCCGACGTGATCTATCTCGGTCATTTCTCCCAGCCGGATCTCGCTGCCGCGGTGGGACGTTCGGCAGCAGCACTCATCACCCCGCAATGGACGAACCACGGGCTCGTCGTCGCCGAGTCCCTCGCGTGCGGGACACCCGTGGTGGCCTTCGCGCGCGGCGGCATCCCGGAGGTCGTCGACGAGAGCAGCGGATGCCTGGTCGCGCCGTCGACGACATCGGACGGGCCTGGCCGCGGCGATACCCCGCGCGGTCGGCCTGTCCCGTTCCTCCGCCCGGGCCCGCGCGGAGGAACGCTGTTCGGAACGCACGATGGTCGATGCGTACGTCTCGCTGTATCGGGAACTCGCGGGAGCGGCATGATCGGCTACTACATCCATCACCACGGGCACGGACACCGCACCCGTGCGAGCAGCATCTGCGCGCATCTGCGGACGCCGGTGACAGCATTGTCGTCGGTGCCGCTGGGCACCGCCGCCGACGCCTTCGACGACGTGGTGCTTCTCCCCCGCGACGACCTCGCCATCGACACCGCGCAGAACCCGACGGCCCACGACGTCCTCCACTGGGTTCCCACCCACGACGACGGTCTCCGCGAGCGCATGCACGCACTGGGATCGTGGATCGCCGCGACGCGCCCGAGCCTACTGGTGGTGGACGTGTCGGTGGAGGTGACGCTCCTCGCCCGGTTGTACGGCATCCCTGTGGTGGTGCTCGCGATGCCGGGCGAGCGCACCGACACCGCGCACACGTTGGCCTACAGCGTCGCCGACCATCTCGTCGCACCGTGGTCGCAGGAGGTCTACGACCCGCACTGGCTGCGCCGGTATCCAACCTCGTACGTCGGCGGCATCAGCCGTTTCGACGGTCGCCCGTCCCCCACCCCTGTGGCCGGCGAGAAGCGAGGGTCCTCGTCATGAGCGGCAGCGGCGGGTCGTCGATCACCGTCGACGACCTGCACCGGTTCTCGTCGCGCCTTCCCCAATACGAATGGGAGGGTCTCGGTGTCGCGGGCGGCCCGTGGATCGACGACCCGTGGCCCGTCCTCACCGGCGCGACGTCGTGATCGGCACGC
The DNA here is from genome assembly GCA_001017865.1 of Rhodococcus sp. IITR03. The sequence goes on along the minus strand of LATQ01000188.1, from coordinate 52 downwards.
GGGCCAGAACACCGTCGCGACATCGCGCCGCCGCGCGACCGGCAGTCGTCAT
>LATQ01000288.1 GCA_001017865.1 Rhodococcus sp. IITR03 | reverse complement strand
GCGGAGCGAGCGACGGCTCCGCGGACCGCCGGCGGTCGACGCGGCGCGAGCGAGTCCGCGCGGCGGCCGACAAGGCTGCGGAGAAGGTCGAGTCGGTGGCCACCCCGGTCGAGCCGGTCGAGGTCACCCCGGCCAAGGCTCCGGCCAAGAAGCTCCGGCCAAGACCCCCGCGAAGATGCCGGCCAAGACGGTTGCCGCGACGCCCGCCGCGAAGGCTCCGGCCAAGACCGCTGCCAAGACTCCGGCGAAGGCTCCGGCCAAGAAGGCCCCTGCCAAGAAGGCAGCGCCGCGCAAGACCAGCGGCTCCTGACCTGCAGCGATCGATCGGCCTCGTGCGAACTCGCACGGGGGCCGATTCTCGTAGACTGGGGTGGTGACGAATGTCGATTCACTTGCCGGTCTGATCATCCTCGCGCTGCAGATCATCGCCATCGCCGGGGCGGGATTCGCGTTGTTCCACGTCGTGCGCCAGCCCGCCGAGGCGTTTCCGGCCGTCGACAAGCTGACCAAGCCGGTCTGGCTCGGCATCCTCGTGGCCGCGCTGCTCGTCCTCGTCGTCTTCGGCGCGGTGGGTCTGCTCGGGATCATCGCGGTTGTCGCGGTGTGCGTGTACCTCGTGGACGTCCGCCCGCGGGTCGAGGAGGTTCAACGCCGTCGGTGGTGACTGCGGAGCCCGAGCTTCGCGGTGGTGACTGCGGAGCCCGAACTTCGCGGTGGTGATCAGGGAGGTCCGTCGTCCTCGGTGGTAGGGCGGGTGGGCCTCCCTTTCGCTTGACAAGTGTGATCCAGATAATGACACTTCGGGTAACGGATAATTTCCGAGACGAGGTGGTCGACGATGACGCTCCTGCGAAAGCACGACAGCCTGCCGGGTGAACATTCCACGGATCACCGGCAGGAAACCGCGCAGCGCCTGCTCGATTCGTCGGCACGGCTCTCCTACGATCCCGGGCTCGAGATCGACTGGGACGCGCCGCTCGTGGACGGCAAGTACGGCATGACCCCGGAATGGTGCAGTCTCTACGGCACCGACCTGTGGGAACGCATGTCGGAGGACCAGCGCATCACCCTCACCAAGCATGAGGCCGCGAGCATCGCCGGCACCGGATCTGGTTCGAGATGATCCTCATGCAGATGCTCGTCCGCGATCTCTACCGGCACGATCCGCGACCCCCTACGTGCAGTTCGGGCTCACCGAGATCGCCGACGAATGCCGACACTCGATCATGTTCGCGCGGTCGGCGCAGCGATACGGTATCCCCTCGTACCGGCCCAAGCGCTGGATCCGGGAGACCGGCCGGTTGTTCAAGGCCGTCGCGCGCGGCGCCCTCGCCTACGGCGGCACCCTGTTCGCCGAGGAGATCCTCGACATGATGCAGCGCGACTTCATGCGCGACGAGCGGGTGCAGCCCATCACCCGGACGGTGAGCCACGTCCACGTCGTGGAGGAATCGCGGCACATCCGCTACGCCCGCGAGGAGACCCGCAGGCGCTCGGCCCGGCTCGGTCGTCTCGAGCGGGCATGGATCCGGATCCACCTCGGGGTGAGCGCGTACTTCGTCGTCACCAGCCTCGTGAACGACCAGGTCTACGCCGCGGCCGGACTCGACATCGCCGAAGCGAAGAAAGTCGCGCGGAAGAACAGGCACTACCACGACAAGCTCCGTCAGGGCACTCGCCGCACGGTCGAGTTCCTCGACGAGGTGGGGCTGATCGGCGGTCCGTCCACTCTGCTTCTGCGCCGCGCGCACGTCCTGTGACGCGGCGCTCCTCCACCGAATCGACAGGAGAATCCCACCCGTGAGAAAGCCGTCCCCGACCGCGTCGATCGTCGCGGGTCGATCGTCCTCGCTGCCGCGGCCACCACTGCCGTGCTCGTCCGGCGGCGTCGTCGGACGGTCGTCCGTACCGAGGACGTCGCGCCGCACGAGTTGCTGCGCGAACCGGAACTCGAACCCGAGATCCTCGATGTCCGCGCAGAGGACGGTGCCCGGCTGAACGTGCTCGCCTACGGCGACGCGGACGCTCCCGTGCTGGTGTTCTGTCACGGCTGGACGTGCAACGCCGCGTACTGGACCCCGCAGATCAACGCGTTCGCGGAGAACTACCGGGTGGTGGTCTACGACCAGCGCGGGCACGGCGACAGCGAGGCCGGGGCGCGACCGCTGGGGCCGACGTGCTCGCCGACGATCTCCAGACGGTCCTCGACGCCGTGGTCCGGCCCGGTTCGAAGGCCGTGCTCACCGGTCACAGCATGGGCGGGATGAGCATCATCGCGTGGGCCGAGAAGTACCCGGAGAACGTCGACCGCACGGTCGGGGGCGTGCTGCTCGCGAGCACCGGCACCGACCGGCTGGTCGCGGACTCGGCGATCGTGCCACTGCCGCAACGCTTCCCGCGGTGCGGTGCCCGTCGCAAGCCGCTCATGGGTGCGACGGTTCCGCTGGCGGCGTCCCCGGTGACGACGCGGGCCCTGCGTTACGTGGCCCTCTCGCCCGGCGCGAGCGCCGCGGAGGTGCAGTTCTGCGAGAAGATCGTGCTCGGCTGCCCGCCGCGCACGCGGGGCGGCTGGGGCAGGGCCTGAGTGCCTCGACATCCGTGAGGGCCTGCGCAATCTCACCGTGCCGACGACGGTGCTGGTCGGGACCGCCGACCGTCTCACCCCGCCCGTCCACGCCCGGCGTCTCGCCGAGGAACTCGACCGTGCGGGCAACCTCGAACGTCTCGTGGTGCTCGACGGCATCGGCCACATGAGCTCGGTCGAAGCGATCGACCGGTTCGACGAGGAGCTCGCGCACCTCGTCGAACGAGCCGGTGTGCCCGTCGGCTGAGTCGATCACTCGCACACACGAAAGACCGGTCCATCCGCTCGCGGATGGACCGGTTCCGGGTCCGGGGTCTACCGCTGGGGATCTACCGGAAGACGACGGTCTTGCTGTCGTGCACCAGCACCCGATCCTCGAGATGCCAGCGCAGACCGCGGGAGAGGACCAGCTTCTCGACGTCACGGCCCTGACGGACCATGTCGCTCACGCTGTCGCTGTGACTGACACGGATGACGTCCTGTTCGATGATCGGGCCCGCGTCGAGTTCGGCGGTGACGTAGTGGCAGGTCGCGCCGATGAGCTTCACGCCGCGCGTGAAGGCCTGGTGGTAGGGCCGTGCGCCGATGAACGACGGCAGGAAGCTGTGGTGGATGTTGATCGCGCGGCCGGCCCAGTGCTCGCACAGATCCTCCGGGAGCACCTGCATGAACCGGGCGAGGACCACCGCGTGAGGGTCGTGGGCGTCGACGAGCTTGCGGACCTGCTCGAAGGCCGGTCCGCGCTCGGCGGGATCCTTCGGGAACGACACGTAATGGAAGGTGATGCCGTGTCGCTGCGCGACCGGTTCGAGATCGCGATGGTTGCCGATGACCGCGCAGATCTCGGCGTCGAGTTCCCCTGCGGCGACCCGTCCGAGGATGTCGTGCAGGCAGTGCCTTCCTTGCTGACGAGCAGTACGACGCGCTTGCGCTTGCCGGTGTCGGAGAGTGTCCATTCGGTCTGAGGGCCGATGTCGGCGGCGACACTCGCGAACTTCTCGCGCAGCTCGTCGAGGCCGAACGGGATCGACGACGCCCGAACGGCCTGCCGGGTGAAGAACCAACCGGTGTCCTGATCGGCGTGATAGGCCGCCTCGACGATCGAACCACCGACCTCCGCGAGGAAGGTCGCGATGCGGGCGACGATCCCGGTGGTGTCCGGGCAGCCCAGGGTCAGAACGTAACGTCGATCGTCGGCGGATGAGGCGAGCGTCATGCCCCGATTGTCTCAGGTGACATACGGCGTCCTACTTCCGGTCGGCCCTGCTCCTGGTAGACCCTGCCGCCGGTCGTCAGCCCGAGACCGGAGGACGCCGGACCGTGCCCGTGGCGACGAGGGTGGTCGCGTCGATCGTGTGCAGTCCGCGAGCGGTGACCTCCTCGGCGATCTGCTGCCGCACCGACGCCACCTGCCCGGAGTCGAGCCCGGTCAGCGCCGCACGCAGACCGGTGCCCGTCACCAGCGACCAACACAACTCGTCCGTCGCCGGAAGGAGATTCGACAGCGTGCGCACCTCCACGGAATCGGTTCCGGCGTCCGCGAGCCACGTCTCGAGTGTGTCCGGCGTGTCGATCCGGTGCAGCGGTGTGCGGTCGCGCAGGGCACCGCGCTCGCGCAGTTCGGGGGAGTAGCGCGACGCGACGTCGAACACGATCGACGAGAACTCCTCCATCGCGCCGCGTCGCCAGACCGTCACGCCGGCGCGTCCGCCCTGCCGCACGAGCGAGACCAGACGCCAGAAGGTGCGGTCCATGTCCGGGAGGAAGAACACCCCGTAGGAGATCGACAGCACGTCGTAGCCGGCCTCGGGTACGTCCGACGGCGCCTCCCACTGCGAGGCGTCCGCACAGACGAATTCGATGTTCTTCAGGCCGCGGCGTTCCGCGGTCAGGCGGCCGTGTTCGAGCATCTCGTCGGCGACGTCGACGCCGTGGACGAGACCTTCGGGTCCGACGGCTGCGGCGGCGGGAAGCGCGGACGATCCCGTTCCGCAACACGCGTCGAGCACCGCCTCGCCGGGGGCGACGCCGAGCTGGAAGACCAGCGCCTGCCCGGCCGGTCCCCACACCGTCGGGGTCAGCTCGTCGAAATCCCCGCTCGCCGCGTCGAAGGTGCGTGCGGTCTCGGCGGAATCGGCCAGGGGTTCCCGGGATCGTCGTTCATGCCTGCTCCTCGAGGGTGTAGAACGGCTCGGCGTACCGGAAGGTGCCCCGCAGCTCGGGGTCGTGTGCCGTGAGCGCCCGTGCCTGGAAGTGGGACGCCCACTCCTCGACGTCGGGGGAGATCCCGAGTTCGGCGGCGGGCACGAAACCGAAGCGGGGGTAGTAGTCGGGATGTCCGAGCAGGAGCACGATCGACTCGTCCAGGGCGTCCGCCGCACCGAGCACGGCGTGCATGAGAGCGGCGCCCACTCCGGAGCGCTGGGAATCGGGACGGACACCGAGCGGACCGAGGCCCAGGGCAGGGATGGTGCCGACGTGACCCCGGGTGGCGACGACATGGCCGACGATCGCGCCCGAGGCGTCCTCGGCCACGAGCGACAACGACGGCAGCCATGCATCACTCGCCCGCAACGACGTGACCAGGCCGGGTTCGACCGGCTCGCGACCTTCCGGGGCGAACGGCGCGAAGGCGGCGCGATGCACGTCGGCGATCGCACGGACGTCGGCGGGGAGCTCTCGACGGATCAGCACGCGATCATTGTCGTGGCCGAAGCGGCGCTGCGGTATCGATTTATCGCCGTCTGCTGTTCCTCCGGACCACCACGACGGCCACGACTGCAACGAGAAGCGCGATCACCAGGATTTCCATGGGAATCGGCTACCCGGCACGGGGCGACGCATGCCGAGCACGGCCGTCGGATCTCGCCGTGTGGAAAGCTGCAGTCATGTCCGGAACCACGTTGACCCGCGCGCAGGTCGCGTCGATGATCGACCACACCCTCCTCAAGCCCGAAGCGTCCTCGCAGGACGTGCGGGCCCTCGTCGACGAAGCCGTCGAACTCGGCGTGTACGCGGTGTGCGTGTCGCCGTCGATGCTGCCCCTGCGGGCCGAGGGGGTCACGGTCGCGACGGTCGTCGGTTTCCCTTCCGGCAAGCACCATTCGCTCATCAAGGGCGCCGAGGCGCGACTCGCCGTGGACGAGGGGGCGCGCGAGATCGACATGGTGATCGACGTGGGCGCAGCGGTGGCCGGCGACTACAACGCCGTCCTCGCCGACATCCTCACCGTGCGTGAAGCGATCGGTTTCGACCCCGTCCTCAAGGTCATCATCGAATCCGCCGTGCTCTCCGACGAGGCCATCGTCGAGGTGTGCCGCGCCGCGGAGAAGGCCGGTGCGAACTTCGTGAAGACCTCCACCGGTTTCCACCCCGCGGGTGGTGCCACGACCCACGCGGTCGCGCTCATGGCGGAGACGGTGGGCGGCAAGCTCGGCATCAAGCGAGCGGCGGCATCCGCACCGCCGAGGACGCGGTCGCAATGATCGAGGCCGGAGCGACGCGCCTCGGACTGTCCGGCAGCCGCGCGGTGCTGGACGGGCTGCAGAGTTGACGACAGCTCTCGAGGGTCTCTCTTCGGTTACGACAGGAGGCCGCAGCTGCCTCCTGCTGTTGCTGCTGCTGTCCCTGCGGGGCCTCCGGCAACACGAAGCGGCCCCCCTCGAGGCGGAGGTCGATGCCGCTGTCGGTGACGTTCACCTCGGTGGCCTGCATACCCAGCGGTACTGCTGCAGACCCGAGGTCAGGATCTCCACGACGCCGTCGACGAGGGCCGTCGGGAGCCCGATGCCGAGGATCGTCGCGTCGGTCGTCTCGACCGTCACCACACCGCCGTTCACCACCGGTCGCGCAGTGAACTCCGCGAGGCCCTGGCCGCCGACGGTGAACGTCAGGGTGCCCGCGTTCTCGTCGGCCGTGACATCGGTGACGAGGCCACCGACCGACTGGCTCTGCACGGTCGCGAGGATCCCGGAGGTGGGCCACGAGACGTCGGCACTCGAGCTGCCGATGGTGCCGGCACCTCGGCGGAGTCGCGCAGGTCGACGTCCTTGACCTCGGCGTGCACCTGCATCTGCTGGGCCGGACCGAAGGCGGTGTCGTCGCTGTCGAGGGCGACCGAGGGAACCTGTCGGTCGAGCAGCTGGAGCAGCACCGGCTTCCAGCTCAGGTCGACGTCGACTCCCGTGCCGAGCTCGCTCTCGAAGGACTGGGCGAGGCAGGTCGTCGCGCGGTTGCGGACGTAGACCTCCGCGCCCACCAGGACTGCGACCAGCGCCGCGACGAGAACGACGGCGATCGTGACGGTGCGGTTGCGCTTCCGTTGCGTCATGGTCGCCGATTCTTCCGGACGACGCTGAGGATCGACTGAGCACACGGCCACAGGATGAGGAAAATATGTGAGGTGTACCACATTCGTCGGCTACGCTGGGCGCCATGACAGGGTGGACGGATTCAGGTTACGACGCAACCGGGCGGGCCGATGCCGACGACTCGCTGCGGCGCCTCGCCGCCACGCAAGCCGGGTTCTTCACCGCACGCCAGGCCGTCGGTCACGGGATAGCAGCTCACGACTTCGCGGAACGCATCGAGGCGGGACTGTGGATCCGCGTCGAGACCGAACTGTTCCGCCTCAGCGACAGCCCACGGACGAAGTTCGACGAATTCGCCCAGTGGTGCACCTGGTACGAGGGGGAGGCGGTCGTCTCGCACCAGAGCGCCGCCGACCTGCACGGCATGGGCCACCTGCAGCCGCGCTTCCTGCACCTGTCCACCCCCGACCAGCGCACCGTGCCGAGCAACCGGCTCGCGCTGCATCACCGGACGCTGGCGGAGGAGGACTGCGAGGTCGTCGGGGCCTTCCGGATCACCACACCCGCCCGTACCGCGGTCGACCTCGCGGCCGGTGGCGTGTCCCAGGAAGTGCTCGACGAACTCGTCGGCGACGCGATCGCGCTCGGCCGGGTCGACTCCGACCGGCTGCACGCCGCGGTGGCGAACCAGCCGGCCGCCGTGGCCGACCGGATCGAGCTGGCACTCCTCGCCGCGGGCTGAACGACCGGGACGAGCTCGGGTGGACGGTCTCAGACCGCCACGAGCTCGGACACGACAGGTGCGCCGGCGGGCGCGACCGCGTCCCACGGCACCGTCAGCACGCAGTCCACGCAGACGGCGTCGGAGACACCGGGAAGCCCTGATCCCGCAGCAGCTCGAGCGTCGCCTTCCATCGGATCCGCGGCCCGAACGCCGCGTGCGGACGCGCTCGCGGCCCACGCCGGTCGGCGCGCG
>LATQ01000100.1 GCA_001017865.1 Rhodococcus sp. IITR03 | reverse complement strand
CGACCGGATGGCCGCGCGCGGCGGACGCGACGATCCCGTCGGCCGGAGTGTTCGTCGACACCTCGTCGTACGGTCCCGAGATCGTCGAGGCCGTGGCGGCCGGGCTCGGCCGCGACCGCGTCGTGCTCGGGTCGGACCGTCCGTACGCTGCACCGTTGCTGTTCGGCGACGAGCGCGACGAGCCCGTACGGCGACGCAATCCGGCCCGGTGGTTCCGAACGTCACACGAGTGAAAACCTTGACAGCGCCGCATCCGGCCGCTGAAGTGATCGGCATGCATCTTCCGGCGACCCTGCGGCATCGCAGGCTACATGTGGACTACGTCCGCATCGCCGGTGGTTTCTGTGGTTGTCGCGCCTGTCGTTGATCCCGGCCCGACCCCACTTCTTCTGCCCGGACGACCCTTCGGCCCCGTCCGGCTCCCGTTTCGAGGAACCACGATGCCTGCTGCTCTTCTGTCCACCTCCGTGCGCGTCGATCTCACCGAGATCGTCCGTGACATCGCCGCGGACGTCTCCCGCCGGCGGCCGCTCGTCCGTTTCGACGAGACCGAACGCTGGTACACCCGGCTCGCCGTTGCCGACGACTACGAAGTGTGGTTGCTGAGCTGGCTTCCCGGGCAGCGCACCGGGATTCACGATCACGGTGGGAGCGCCGGTGCGTTCGCCGTGGCACAGGGACGGGTCCGGGAGGACACCGTCGACCAGCCGTGGTCGGAAGACCTTCCCGGGCAACGCGTGACACTCTCCCGCACCCGTCTGTCGACGGGTGCCACGCGTCGATTCGACGGTCGGCACGTGCACGAGGTCGTCAACGACGGTCCCGTCCCGGCGGTGACCGTGCACGCCTATGCCCCCGCACTGGACTCGATGAGCCGATACCGCCTCGAGAGCGGCATCCTCACCCTCGCGACCTCGGAGCGTGCCGGCGACGACTGGTGATCCACTCGTGACAAATCCGGCACAGTGGGTATCCGCCGGGATAGAGTCGAAAACCGACCGTGCCGCATCCGAGGGAGCAACCCGTGAAACGCTTCGCACGCACCACCGCACTTCTCGCCGTGTACGCATTCGCCCTGGCCGCCTGTTCCGGCGGTGGAGACGAGGATCCCCTCGCCGGGGATACAGCGGACGGAGGCGCGATCGTCGTCGGTTCGGCGAACTTCCCGGAGAACGTCCTGCTCGCGGAAATCTACTCGCAGGCACTCGAGAGCGCAGGCTCCGAGGTCACCCGCCAGTTCAACATCGGCAGCCGCGAGATCTACTACGACCAGGTCGCCTCGGGTGCCATCACACTCGTCCCGGAGTACAACGGCGCACTGCTCGCCCGGTCGATCCCGACAGCACCGCCTCGACGACCGAGGACGTCAATGAGGCCCTGTCCGAATCCCTTCCGGACGGACTCGAGATCCTGGCCTCCGCACCCGGCGAGAACAAGGACGCCCTCGTCGTCACCGAGGAGACCGCGCAGCGCTACAACCTGGTGAGCATCGCCGATCTCGCGCCGGTCGCCGGCGAACTCGCCCTCGGCGGACCGCCGGAATTCGAGACGCGCCGGCAGGGTGTCGTGGGTCTGCGCGAGGTGTACGGGTCGAGTTCCGCGAATTCGTCCCCACCGACACCGGTGGCCCCATCACCATCCGCGCGCTCTCGGACGGCACCGTGCAGGCCGCGAACATCTTCACCACCGATCCGTCGCTGAGCACCGAACCATTTGTGGCGCTGGAGGACCCGGAATCGGTCTTCGGAGCTCAGAACGTCACCCCACTGGTGCACCGCGCCGATCTCGGCGACGACGACGTCGCGAAGATCGACGCCGTGTCCGACAAGCTCACCACCGACACCCTCGTCGTCCTGGTCGGACAGGTGGTCACCGACGGCCGCGACATCGACATCGTCGCCGAGGAGTGGCTGCAGCAGAACGATCTGAACTGACGGAAGTCGGTGCCGCGTGATCACATTCGACAACGTCGAGAAGCGTTATCCCGACGGGACCGTCGCCGTCGACGGACTCTCGCTGGAGGTCCCGACGGGCACCCTGACGGTGTTCGTCGGACCGTCGGGCTGCGGGAAGACCACCTCGTTGCGCATGATCAACCGGATGGTCGAACCCTCGGGCGGGCGTGTGCTCGTCGGGGGCCGCGACGTCCGGGACGAGGATCCCCGGATCCTGCGCCGCGGCATCGGATACGTCATCCAGCACGCCGGACTGTTCCCCCATCGCACGGTGGTCGACAATGTCGCCACCGTGCCCCGACTGCTCGGCGCGAGCCGTAAGGAGGCCCGCGCGACCGCGATGGACGTGCTCACCCGGGTCGGACTCGGAAGTGAACTGGCGCAACGCTATCCGTCTCAGCTGTCCGGCGGGCAGCAGCAGCGTGTCGGTGTGGCCCGCGCGCTGGCGGCCGATCCTCCGATCCTGTTGATGGACGAGCCGTTCTCCGCGGTCGATCCCGTGGTCCGCAAGGATCTGCAGGACGAACTCCTGCGCCTGCAATCGGTGTTGGCCAAGACGATCGTGCTCGTCACCCACGACATCGACGAGGCGATCAAGCTCGGCGACCGCGTGGCCGTCCTGCGACCGGGTGGGGTCCTCGCCCAGTACGCGACACCGGAGGCGCTTCTCACCTCCCCCGCCGACGATTTCGTCGCCGGATTCCTCGGCGTCGATCGCGGTGTGCGGCTCATGTCGTTCTTCTCGTCCGCCGACCTGCCGCTGCGCACCGACCCGATCGTCACCCGCGATGCCGCCGAACTCGCCGTCGGCGACGGCTGGCTTCTCGTCGTCGACGACGACGGGCGCCCGACGGGTGGCACGACGGCAGTGCCGATACGGAATTCCTGCCGGCCGGAAGGCCGTTCGTTCCCGGGCGGGATCCGCTGCGCGTCGTGCTCGACGCGGCCGTGCTCTCACCGTCGGGCCATGCCGTGGCGGTGGACGACGACGGACGTGCGCTCGGGGTGATCAGCGGCGAAGAGGTGGCCGCGGCGGTCCGCGCAGCGCACAACCACAGGGAGGCCGGCACCCCGTCTCCGCTCGAGATGCGGAAGTCGCGGTGAGCCTGCGGATTCCCGGCTATCTCGGGACGTTCTGGGAACTGCTCGGCGATCATCTCGTCATGGCACTCGGCGCGTCGCTGCTCGGCCTCGTCCTCGCCCTGCCGCTGGGCCTCGCGTGCGTGCGGTGGCCGCGGGTGTACGCCCCGGTGCTCGCGGTCTGCAGCGTCCTGTACTCGATTCCGTCGCTTGCCTTCTTCGTCCTGCTCATCGCGTTCACCGGGATCAGCCGGACCACGGTGATTCTTCCGCTGGCCGTCTACGCCTGGCGGGCCTCGTCCCGAACGTCGTCGACGGATTGCGTGCCGTGCCCGACAGTGTCCGCCAGTCGGCGGTGGCGATGGGATTCTCGACGCCGCGCCGGTTGCTCACCGTCGACCTGCCGCTGGCGATCCCCGCGGTCGTCGCGGGGTTGCGGGTCGCGACGGTCGCGAACATCAGCATGGTGAGCGTCGGAGCACTCATCGGCATGGGTGCCTTCGGGGCATTGTTCACCGCGTCGGTGCAACTCGACCGGCTCGATCTGGCGATCATCGGCATCATCGCGACCGTCGTGATGGCACTGGTCGTCGACGCGGTGCTCGTGCTCGTCCAGCGTCTCACCACGCCGTGGATGCGCCGCACCTCGAAGGTGCGCCGATGACGACGCTGCTGAACTATCTGGCCGAGTACTTCGGCGACTCCGCGAACTGGTCGGGCGCGTCCGGGATCCCGACGCGACTGGCCCAGCACTTCGGCTACACCCTGCTCGCGTTCGTGATCTCCGTGTTCCTCGCGTTGCCGCTCGGTCTGTGGACGGGTCACACGGGCCGCGGCGGCGTGTTCGTGTCCCTCACGGCGAACGCCGCACGCGCCCTTCCCACCTACGGCCTGCTCGTGTTGCTGGTCGTGCTGTACGGGATCGGGCTGGTTCCGGTGATGGTGCCGCTGGTGGCACTCGCGATCCCACCCATCCTGTTGAACTCCTACGAAGGGATCCGCGGGGTCGACCCGGCGCTGACCGACGCCGCCCGCGGGATGGGGATGACCTCGTCCCAGATCCTGCTGCGGGCCCAGCTCCCGGTGGCTCTGCCGCTGATCCTCGTCGGCCTGCGCACCGCCGCGGTGCAGATCGTCGCGACCGCGACCATCGCCGCCGCGGTGAGCTTCGGCGGGGTGGGAAGGCCCATCGTGGACGGTCTCGCGCGCAGCGACTACGCCCTGGTCGTGGGCGGTGCCGCCCTCGCCGGGATCTGCTCGCTGGTGATCCTCGCGCTCTTCGCGGTCCTCGGCCGACTGCTCGTCTCACCCGGCGTTCGGGCCTCGCGCGACTAGCTCGTACGACCCCTCGGAACGCCTCCTTCGGGGCTGCAGAACGTGTCGGTGGCCCGGAGCACACTGGAGGTAGAGACGAAGTCCTATCGAGGAGGCGCAGGTGCGATGTATGCGCAACGCGAAACCTACTTCGGCTGGACGTCTCGGCGTGTACCCCTGTACGCAGCCGCGCAGCCCACGGCATCCCCGGCCACACCGGCCGCATCCGGTCCGAGCATCCGTCCCGAGGACGAGAGCGTTCCCTCGGGTGTGACGCTCGACCGCATCCTGCCCGAGTCCGTGCTGCACGGCCGTCTGGTCGCGTATCACGACGCGGACGAGGACAGGGACTACGTGGCCGTGGCGGTCGGCGCGGTGGCGGGCGAGAACGATGTACCGGTCCGAGTGGCCGAGGAGGAGACACTCGTCGTGTCCGCGGCCCGCAACGTGATCAACGGGATCCTCGTCGGCACGGAGGACGACGACCTCGACGAGCTGGAGGTCGCCCGGCAGCTCCGCTTCGGCGGACCGGTCCGCGACCTGCTGGAATACATCGGCGCACGGTCGGTCGTGGTCGACTGGAGTCCCGCTGTGGCGTGATCCGACAGCGCCGTGGCGTGATGTGACCGAGCCCCGTGATCGCGGATGTGTGACGCGCCGACACACACATCTGCAACGACTCGGCGTTCAGGTGGTACGGTCATAGGTGTCCCCGTGACCAAACCGTAATAATCCGGGGATTATCGCAGCCCTCAGGTGGGTATCCGACCGCTCGGGTTCCACTGGGAGGGTGACCGGAAGTGGCGATGCCGGACTGATAGCTACGCCCGTCGGGGGCAGCCCGACATCGCCACTTTCGACCCAGTTCTTCGTGACCCGGTTCTTCCGAGTCCCCGGCCTCAGCCTCCGTTACCGATGCAGCAGCGGCCATGGACGCCAGAGCTGCCGGCGTCTCGACCGCGAGGAGATGACCCGCCTCGGGAAGCGCCACGAAATGCGCGCCCATGTCGTCTGCCAGCTTGTTCAGCGCGTCGACCTGCACGAGGGGATCCTTGCTACCCACGACGACCTCGACCGGACGCCCACGCCAGCGGCGCAGCACGGCCCGATCGATGCGGGGCATGTTCGTCAGCGACGTGCAATACGCGCCGACGCGGCAGGACCACCGCAGGGTCTGTTCGTCGGGCCGGTAGTCGCATCCGGCGAGTGCCCGGAGGTACCGCTCGGTGTTCTCGAGGTTGGGCTCGTTGCGCCACTGCAGGCCGGGGGATGAGGCGCGGTTCCACCGGACGCGCGGGACGAGCCCCAGCGGGGCGGCGATCACCAGCTTCTCGATCCGGTCGGGATCCTCCACCGCAGCAGCTACCGATGCCGACCAGCCGAGCCCGATCACGGAACCCGCTCGACGCCCAGCGCATCGAGCACCTCGACCAGCCAGTGGCCGTAGACGGCGTGGATCCGGCTGTCGGGCCGGCTGCCCGCGCTCGCACCGGGAAGGCCCGGGACGTCCACGAGCACCACCCGGTGGTGCTCGCCGAACTGCTCGGCGAGCAGACGCAGCCCCGCCGCAGGGAGGTCGCCACCCGCGAGCACCACGATCGGCGGTGCGGTGGCAGGACCTGTAGTGAGCACGTAGGTGTCGCCCAGCGAAGTGCGGGCGACGTGCTCCTCGACGGGACGCTTCCAGTAGGTCAGCAGTCCTGCGCACGCCTGATGGATCACACTGCCGTCTCCGGGGCAGCGATAGGGCGAACGTGTGAGCAACGCCATCATCCTCCTACCGGACGGTTCCGGGGACGACGAGGGATTCACGGAACGGCATGAATGGATCTTCTTTCGTGGGGTACGAGCGTCTTTCGCCGCCGGCCTCAGGCACACCGCACGACACCGTAGCCAGTGCTCGGCGTGAACGCCACCCGTGGTGCCGGAAAGTTTCACAGCCGTCCCTCACGTCACTTTCGTGCCGAATGCCCTTTCACCTCTGCGCCTCCAGGTCTTCCCACGAGGCGTGGACCTGCGGCCGGAAGCCGTAGCCGGTGTCGGGATCGGGCAGATGCCTTCGGGGTCGATCACGACGACCTCCACACCGTCCCGATGGAGCCGACCGATCATCTCCAGCAACATCCTTCGGCCCACAGGCAGGACCGTGCGGACGAGGGAAAGGTCGAAGACCAGGCGTTTCGTCTTCACCGGATCGTCGACCACGGCCGTCACGAGACCCTCGGCACTGGTGAACTGGAGGTCGCCCTGCAGCTCCAGAAGAGTGAGAGACTCGTCACCCTCACCGATGACATGTCTTCTGCGCAACACCGAGTGCGCGACCATCGGCGCGTCCATCAGATGCAGGCTCATGTCACGGGAGAGACGACCGAAGGCCGCGACGCCCTGGACGCTGGTGCCGTGCTCGTCGAGGCGCGGTGAGTACGCCGCAATACCCAACTGTCCCGGTAGGATTCCTATGATCCTCCGGACACGCCGCTCTTGGCGGGGATACCGACGGTGGAGAGCCAGTCCCCCGCCGCGTCGTACATCCCACAGGTCGCCATCACCGACAACACCTGACGCACCACGTCGCGCGAGAAGATCTCCTCGCACGTCACGGGTTGCACACCGCCCGCCGCGAGTGTCGCGGCCATCATCGCGAGGTCCTTGGTCGTGACCGTCACCGAGCACTGCCGGATGTACCCCTCGACGATCTCGTCGGGATCGTCCTCGAAAACCTCGTACCCCCGAAGAAGATTGGCGATGGCGACATTGCGATAGGAGTTCTCGAGTTCCGAGGCCGCGACCTTCTCGTCGATCGCCAGGTCGCGACCGGCCAGGGACGACAGCAGGGAGCGGATGTCCTCCACCGAGTCCTCGACCGGCCTGTCGTCGAGCACCAGGGCGTGTGCGGCGAGCGCACCCGCATTGATCATCGGGTTCAGCGGACGGCCCGTGTTGCGTTCGAGGGAGACCTCGTTGAACGCCTCCCCGGAAGGTTCGACGTCGATCACGTCGAGTACGGCGTCGAAGCCTCTCTGTTGCAGTGCGAGACCGTAGACGAAGGCTTCGAGATCGACTGGATCGTGAACTCGGTGTCGTCGTCGCCCACGGAGTACATCGCGCCCTCGGCGGTCACGAGGGTGAGTGCGAACCGGTCCGGGTCGGCTCTCGCCAGTTCGGGGATGTAGTCGGCGAGTGTGCCCGAACTGTCGGCACATCCTCGGAGGACTTCGGTCAGATAGTCCGGCAACGGTGAACGCATGCATTCCATCGTGACCGAATCGGACGCTGCCGGGGTAGGGAGTGACGAACGCGATTGAACCGACAGACCGACGGGTATGCCATCCCCATGACTGCTCTGTCGTCGGCGCTGTCCGTGCCGTTCCGAGTGGGATCCGCGCTGCGCGGAGCACGCGTGTTCCATCCCCGCGGCGAGACCTTCGAAGGGATGGCCGAACTCGAGTCGTCCTGGTGGCCGCAGCAGATCCCCCCGCCCCCACCCCGGTGATCGCCCGTGTCGCGAGCATCGGCAC
>LATQ01000336.1 GCA_001017865.1 Rhodococcus sp. IITR03 | reverse complement strand
TGCTCACGACGGTTGTGGTGTTGGGGCGGGGGATCACGCCGGCCGTGGCCGGCGCGACCGTCGAGGAGACCGAGTGGTGGGGCGTCGTCGATCGCGTCGTCGCGCTGCGGAGCTCGATCGGCAACGGCGGATGTTGCTGTCGGGACTCGACACCGTGATCGCGGATCTGCGGGTGGGGACGCATCCCGCCGACGCGTGCGAGACGGCGGCTCGGGAGACGGCCGGGTCCGTCGCCGGTGCCTTCCGGGTCGCTGCGGCCCGGGCGCGACTCGGCGGGTCGGCAGCACACGGATTACGATCTGCTGCAGCATCGTCGGACGGCGATGGCGTCGCCGACAGTCTGGACCGTGTCGCCGATGCGTGGGCGGTCTCCGACCGTCACGGTCTCGCTCTCGCCGAACTGCTCGGGGCCGCGCGCGTCGATCTGGCCGCGCGTATGCGGATCCGTGCCCGTACGGAGCAGGTCCTCGCCGGTGCGCGCGGGCCACGGCGACGGTCCTGGCGGGACTGCCGGTGCTCGGGGTGGGTCTCGGGCAACTCATGGGCGCCGCTCCGCTCGGCATCCTTCTCGCCGGTGGGCTCGGCGGCGTCATGCTCGTGGTGGGCACTGCGCTGGTCTGTGCGGGTCTGTTGTGGACGGATCGGATCGCGGCACGGGTGGGGACATGAGCGCGACGTGGGCGGTGTTGCTGGGAGCGGCCTCGCTCGTCGTCGCGCCGACACCTCGTGGAACCACCCGCTTGTTCTCCACGAGAACCCTTGCCGATCAGTCGGATACAACTACACCCGAGACCGACCCGCACGCGCTTCCCGCCGCCTTCGATCTCTTCGCGGCGTGCCTGCGCGCAGGGATGCCCGCCGGTTCTGCGGCGCGGGTCGTCGCGGAGTCTGCTCCACCCGACCTCGCGGCGGCGTTGCGGAGAGGAGCCGACCGATTGGCGCTCGGAGCCGATCCGGCCGATGCGTGGGGAGGTTCGGGAGCGGTCGACGCGCTGGACGATTTCGCCCGCGCGGCACGACGATCCGCGAAATCCGGTGCGCCCCTGTCGGACACCGTCGCCGAACTCGCGGTCCGGCATCGCGCCGAGACGGAGGACCGGGTGGCCGCCGAGATCGATCGGGCCGGAGTACTCGTGAGCGGGCCGCTCGGTCTGTGTTTTCTGCCTGCTTTCGTGTGCCTGGGCATCGTGCCGGTCGTCGTCGGCCTGGCGCGGGACGTCCTGGGTGCGGGGCTGATGTGAACGTCGGCGCGGACGGTCCGCGCCGCACGGATGGGAGGGACGGAAGATGGGGAAACGAACACCGGACGCAGGGCTCGCACGTGGCCTGCGTGGTCGTCTCGGCGGGCTCGTCGTGCAGGACGACGGCATGTCGACGGCGGAATATGCGATCGGGACCATTGCGGCGGCGGCTTTCGGGGCGGTGCTGTACACCGTGGTGACCGGCGATTCGATCGTGTCCGCGCTGACGGGCATCGTCGAGCGTGCCTGAACACGGCGGTGTGACACCGAAGCATGCGAAAGATGCTCGGACGGCGCTGGTTACGTGCCTTCGTTCGTGAGGACGAAGGCGGGGTCACCGTCGAAGCGGCTCTCGCCGTCGCGAGCCTGGTCACGGTGCTCGTACTGTGCCTCGGTGCGGTGCTGGGCATCGCGTACCAGGTGCGGTGCCATGACGCCGCCCGTGAAGCCGCCCGCCTCGCTGCGCGGGGAGACCAGGCGAGGGCGGTCGAGGTGGCCATGCGAGTCGCGCCTCCGGACGCACGCGTGGTGGTACGCGAGGAGGGAGATCTGATCGTGGCGGTCGTGACCGCGGAGAGTCCGCTGCTCCCGTTGCTGACCCTCACGGCCGAGGCGGTGGCGGTGCGCGAGCCGGAAGGAACGCGATGAGGTCGGGCCCGTCCCTCCTCGGCGACGACGGGAGCGCGAGTGTGATCGGCTGCGCCGTGATGGCCGGCCTCATCGCGATCACGGCCACGTTGCTGCACCCGCGTCGGTCGTCGTCCGACGTCATCGTGCGCATCGGCGGCCGACCTGGCGGCGGTGGCGGTCGCTCGGCACTGGACCGCGGGGTCGTGGAGGCCTGCGAGGCGAGCGAGGTGATCACCACGCGGATGCGAGTGCGATTGCGGCGCTGCGAGATCGACGAGTGGGATGCGCTCGTCGAGGTCACCGCTGCGGTGTCGGCCCTCTTCGGCGGGAAGGAGGCGACGCCGTCGGCGAGCCGGTCCTGCCCGATGAGGCCGTCGGCGGGGCGCTCGCGGCCGTATCCAGCGGATTCGCGCTCATTGCTTACCTGTGCTTATTATGTGTGACGGTCGTCATAGACGATTGTGGACACAGTGGTGGTGGACGAAGCAATTCCGGTTCCCGGTCGGGCAGCGGTAAGGGGTGCGGGAGCGGATGTAGTGCGGGGATGAGGGTCGGTTCCGTGGTCGGAACCTTTCGCATCGACGTATCCGGCAGGCGACGTGTGTTCCTGTCTGATTACGAAGGTATTTCGTTCGTTCTTTTCCGGTCCCCCGATCGGGGGACGCCGCGTGACGGACTCTCGAAGTGTGTCCAGAGTCCCCCGGCATTCCGGGCTGCACATCGTTCGCACTGTGGCCCACACCGACACCGCGGACCATCGCGGCCTGCGCGGACGGCGACCCCGTCCCGCGGGAACTGAGGAGGATCGATCTTGAGGGTCAAGCGCGTAATCGCGGCTGTGTCGGCAGGCTTCGTGGCTGCCGGCCTGCTCGCGGCATGTGGGGGCGGCAGCGCTTCCGGTGCCGAGGCGTCTACAGCCTGCACATCATGCAGCCCGAGAACCCGCTGGTTCCGGGCAACACCACCGAGAGCGAGGGCAATCAGGTCCTCAAGTCACTGTTCACGCCGCTGGTGCGCTACAACGACGAGACCAGCGACGTGGAGTACACCGGCGTCGCGAAATCGGTCGAGTCCGAGGACAGATGACCTGGACCATCGAACTGAACGAGGGCTGGACGTTCCACGACGGAACTCCCGTCACCGCGAAGTCGTATGTCGACGCGTGGAACTACACCGCTCTGAGCACCAACGCGTACGGCGCCTCGTACTTCTTCGAGAACGTCAAGGGATACGACGAGCTGCAGGCCGCCGACGGTGCCGAGCCCGCCGCGACCACCATGTCGGGCCTCGAGGCCGTGAACGACACGACGATCTCCGTCGAGCTGAAGGAACCGTTCGCGATCTTCCCGGTCACCCTCGGGTACACCGCGTTCTACCTCTGCCCGAGGTGTTCTTCGACGACCCCGAGGCGTTCGGTCGCCGTCCGATCGGCAACGGCCCGTTCAAGGCCGACGAGGACTTCGTCGACGGTCAGGGCTTCACCGTGACCAAGTACGAGGAGTACGCCGGCGACAACCCGGCACAGGCCGAGGGCGTGCAGTTCAAGGTCTACACCGAACTGACCACCGCCTACACCGACGTCCAGGCCGGCGGCCTCGACGTGCTGCTGGACCTGCCGCCGGACGCCTGGGCCACCGCCCGCGACCAGTTCGGTGATCGCTACGTCGAGCGCGCCCGCCCCGACATCACCGCGCTCTCGTTCCCGACCTACGACGAGCGTTTCGCCGGACCCGCGTGTCCGCGAAGCATTCTCGATGGCGATCGATCGTCAGGCCATCACCACGGCCATCTTCACCGACACCCGCACGCCGGCGGCCTCCTTCGGGTCGCCCGTCGTCGAGGGCTACCGCGAGGACGCCTGCGGCGCCAAGTGCGAGCTGAACGTCGAGCAGGCCAACAAGCTGCTCGACGAGGCCGGCTTCGATCGCAGCCGGCCGGTCGATCTGTGGTTCAACGCCGGAGCCGGGCACGACCAGTGGATGACCGCGATCGGCAACCAGCTCCGCAGCAATCTCGGTGTCGAGTACGTGCTTCGCGGCGACCTGCAGTTCGCGCAGTACCTGCCGCTGCAGGACGACAAGGGCATGACCGGTCCGTTCCGGATGGGCTGGATCATGGACTACCCGTCGCTGTACAACTTCCTGGCTCCCGTCTACAGCACGGCCGCGATGCCGCCGGCCGGGTCGAACATGACCTTCTACAGCAACCCCGAGTTCGACGGGGCTCTGTCGGCCGGTAACAACGCCGACACCCTCGACGAGGCCACGGTGGAATACCAGCGCGCCGAGGACATCCTGTTCCGCGACCTGCCCGCCACGCCGCTCTTCTACGGACTGAACCAGGCCGTGACGAGCGACCGGGTCGACAACGTGAAGATCGACGCGTTCGGTGACATCGTGACCGAAGAGGTCACGGTCGGCTGAGTGACGAGTGGTGGGGTGTCCCGCGCAGACGGGACACCCCACCACCCGTGTAGGACGTTCTGTTCCGTATAGGAGAACCCAGTGGGTCGCTTCATCACGCGCCGAGTGCTGTTGACCGTTCCGGTCCTGATCGGCGCCTCGTTCCTCATCTTCGCGATGGTCTACGCCCTTCCGGGCGATCCCATTCGCGCGCTGGCGGGCGATCGCCCGCTCGCTCCCGCGGTCGTGGCGCAGCTTCGCGCCCAGTACAACCTCGACGATCCGTTCTTCGTCCAGTACATCAAGTACGTCGGTGGACTGTTCCAGGGCGACTTCGGATCCGACTTCTCCGGTAGGCCGGTGCTGGACACCATCTCGCAGCGGCTGCCGGTCACCATCCAGCTGACCGCGGTGGCCGTGGTCTTCGAGATTCTCATCGGCGTCACGGCCGGTGTGCTCGCAGCGCTGCGCCGCAATTCCTTCTTCGACAATCTCGTGCTCGTCTCGTCGACGCTGCTCGTCTCGATCCCGGTGTTCGTCCTCGGCTTCGTCTCGCAGTACGTCCTGGGATACAAGCTGGGTCTGTTCCCGATCGCCGGTATCAACGACGGCTGGTACAGCTACCTGTTGCCCGGTCTGGTGCTCGCATCCCTGTCGATGGCCTACGTGCACGACTGACGCGCACCGCGGTCTCGGAGTCGATGGCGGCCGATTACATCCGCACCGCCCGCTCCAAGGGCGTCGGATACAGCCGCATCGTGACCCGGCATGCCTTGCGCAACAGCCTCATCCCGGTCGTGACGTTCATCGGTGCCGACATCGGGGCGTTGCTCGGCGGCGCGATCATCACCGAGTCCGTGTTCAACATTCCCGGGCTCGGCCGCGCCATCTTCGACGCTGTGCAGAACCAGGAAGGTGCAGTGGTCGTCGGCATCGTCACGCTGATGGTCTTCTTCTACATCTTCTTCAATCTCGTCGTGGACGTGCTGTACGCCTTCCTCGACCCACGGATCAGATACGAGTAGTGGTGATGGATTCCAATAACGCCGAGGCCGCCCGCCAGCACGCCGTGCAGGAAGGTGAGCCGGGAAATGTCGTGACCGGTGAGGCCGTCGAGCTCGTCGGCCAGGCGAGTCTGTGGGGCAACGCGTGGAAGAAGCTGCGCCGCAGCGCGTTCTTCTGGTTCGGAGCCGTCATCACGATCGTCCTCGTCGCGATGGCGGTGGTGCCGCAGGTGTTCGCCCGCGGGATCGATCCGCGGGCCTGCGACCTGTCGGACACCCGTCTCCCACCCAGCGCGGAGCACTGGTTCGGAACGGATCTGCAGGGCTGCGACTACTACGCCAACGTCGTCTACGGCGCCCGCGTGTCGCTGTCCATCGGTCTGCTGGCCGTCATCGGTGTGCTGGTCATCGGTGTCCTGATCGGTTCGCTCGCAGGATATTTCGGAGGAATCCTCGACAGCGTGCTGGCGCGGTTCACCGATGTATTCTTCGGCATCCCGCTCCTGCTCGGCGCGCTCGTGCTGCTGACCGTGACCAGTGAGAGGACGGCCCTGACGGTCGCGATGGCGCTGATCGCCTTCGGCTGGATGACCGCGATGCGCCTGGTGCGGTCGTCGGTCATCGCGGTCAAGGGCAGTGAGTACGTCCAGGCGGCGCAGGTGCTCGGCGCGTCGACCTTCCGCATCCTCGTCCGGCACATCCTGCCGAACGCCCTGACCCCGGTGCTGGTGTACGCCACCGTCGCCGTCGGTACGTTCATCGCGGCCGAGGCTGCGCTGTCGTATCTCGGTATCGGTCTGCAGATGCCGGCCATGTCCTGGGGCCTGCAGATCAACCTGGGCCAGAGCTACCTCTCCACCTCGCCGCATCTGGTGCTGTTCCCGGCAGGATTCCTGTCGGTCACGGTGCTGGCCTTCATTCTCATGGGTGATGCGCTGCGCGATGCGCTCGACCCGAAACGGAGCTGACGCAATGAGTCTCGATACGCGCGAGAAGACCACCCCCGGCGCCCCGATCCTGGAGGTCTCCGGTCTGACCATCGACTTCGAGGTGGACCGGACCTGGCGGACCGCCGTGCGCGACGTCTCGTTCGAGGTGGCGCGCGGAGAGATCGTGGCGATCGTCGGCGAATCCGGTTCGGGCAAGTCGACGACCGCCATGGCGGTACCGGGTCTGCTCGCCGACAACAGCCGGGTCGACGGCAGCATCACCCTCGATGGGCGCGAGCTCGTCGGTCTGACGGAACGCGAGCTGAACTCGGTGCGCGGCAAGGACATCGCCGTGATCTTCCAGGAGCCGATGACGGCTCTCAATCCCGTCTACACGATCGGGTGGCAGATCACCGAGGCCATCCGGGCGCACGCCGACGTGACGAAAGCCGAGGCGAAGGAGCGCGTGGTCGAGCTGCTGCGTCTCGTCGACATGCCCGAACCCGAGAAGCGCGTCGGCTACTACCCGCACCAGCTCTCCGGCGGTCAGCGTCAGCGCGCGATGATCGCGCAGGCCCTGGCATCCGAGCCGTCGGTGCTCATCGCCGACGAACCCACCACCGCTCTCGACGTGACGGTGCAGGCGGAAATCCTGCAGCTCATGCGCGACCTGCGCGAGCGGGTGGACGCGGCGATCGTGCTCATCACGCACGACATGGGTGTGGTCGCCGACATGGCCGACCGCATCATCGTCATGCGCGACGGTGCGATCGTCGAGCAGGGGACGTCGGATCGGATCTTCGGCACGCCGGAGCACGCCTACACCCGCGAACTGCTCGCCTCGGTGCCCCACCTCGGCTCGCGCGCCGGTGAGGTGGTGCCGACGACACTCCGGACGTGCAGTACGCGCTCCGGTTCGTCGACGCGGTGATCGAGTACCCCGGTACCCGACGCAACAGCGGTTTCCGCGCTGTGGACGGGGTGAGTCTCGACATCGAACCCGGTGAGGTCGTCGGGCTCGTCGGCGAATCGGGCTCGGGTAAGTCGACCATCGGCAAGGCCGCGGTCGGCCTGGTCGGGCTGCACTCGGGGTCGTTGTCCGTCGGCGGTGTGGACATCACGAAGATGTCGGCGCGCGACCTGCGTCCTGTACGCCGCAAGATCGGCATCGTCTTCCAGGATCCGGGTTCGTCGCTCAATCCGCGGTGGCCGATCGGACAGTCCATCGCCGAGCCGATGCTGCTGCACACCGAGATGGACCGCACGCAGCGGGACAAGAAGGTCGAAGAACTCCTCGATCAGGTCCATCTGCCCCGCGACATGCGCAACCGCTATCCGCACCAGCTCTCCGGCGGACAGCGTCAGCGGGTCGGCATCGCCCGGGCCCTCGCGCTCGAACCGACACTGCTGATCGCGGACGAACCCACCTCCGCGCTCGACGTGTCGGTGCAGGCCAAGGTGCTCGAGCTGTTCCGGGAACTGCAGCGTGAGTACGGCTTCGCGTGCCTGTTCATCAGCCACGACCTGGCCGTCGTCGAGGTGCTCGCCCGTCGCATCGCCGTGATGCGCGCCGGCAGGCTCGTCGAGTTCGATCGGACCGATCGCATCCTGCGTTCGCCGTCGGATCCGTACACCAAGCGACTGCTGGCGGCCGTTCCCGTCCCGGATCCGCCCAGCAGGCGCGCCGCCGCGAG
>LATQ01000266.1 GCA_001017865.1 Rhodococcus sp. IITR03 | reverse complement strand
CGCTGCCAGCGACAGGCGGCAACCGGGCCGTCGACGCCGCGGAGCGCGACACCCACGCATCCGATGCCCCGCGCGGCCTCCTCACGTTCGAATGCGACGCCACGACGCTTGCGGATGCGGTTGAGTTCCTGGTGCAGTGCGACGTGATCGCGGATGGTGCGCTCCGTGCACGGCACGAGCGCCTTGCCGTACAGCGCGTCGATGCGTTCGGGTTCGAGCCACGCGAGGATGGACTTGCCGGCCGCGGTGGCGTAGGCGGGGAACCGCCCACCTACCCGCGACGGCACGCTCGACGCGAGCTGCCCACCGACCTTGTCGAGGTAGAGCACCTCGTTGCCCTCGAGGACTGTCAGGTGGACGACGGCACCGGTCTGCATCGCCAGGTCGTGGAGATGCGGCGCAGCGGCCTCCCGGATACGGCGGTGGCCGGTGTCGCTGCCACCGAGGCCGAGGGCACGCGGGCCGAGGCAGTAACCGAAGGATGCGTGCTCGATCCAGTCGCGACGCACGAGGTGGTCGAGGATGCGGTGCACGGTCGAACGGGGCAACCCTGAGCGACAGGTGACCTCTTCGAGAGTGAGGGCGCCGCGGCTGTCGAAGGCCTCCAGGATGAGGGTCATCCGATCGACATCGATGGTGGAAGTTCTCGCTTCGACGAGGTTCCGACGGGCTCGAGCGCGGAGTCGACGGCGGTCAACTGCACCTCCATAAGTCCTGGCCACGACCCTGCGCGCCTCACGAAACTGGAATCTGTTCCAGAACGTTAGCAGTAACAGCGGTCACACCGGAAGGGGTACACACAGACTGTAGGTACTCAGGAGTCAGTTTCCCGGGGAGAGTGAATCCCTATGAGTCTGGTCGGAATCGTGCGGACAGGTTATTGTCGGGACCGTGAGCAAGACGTACGAGCGCGCGAGCCGGTCGCCGCACCGTCGTGCCCACATTTCGTGTATCCGCGGGTGCCGGGCCCGCTGACCGCCGCACCCGTTCCTGTCCCCCTCCACACCGTCGTACGGTGATGTCGTGTGTGGGGGCCCGAAGGTCAGCACGTCGACGATCAGAACACATCCCGAATCCGGAGCAGAGCCATGAGCGACACCCCTGAAGCAACCGATCCCAGCGCGAACTGGAGCTTCGAGACCAAGCAGATCCACGTGGGCCAGCCCGCCGGCGGCGACACGAAGGCCCGGGCACTGCCCATCTACCAGACCACCAGCTACACCTTCGACAGCACCGATCACGCCGCGGCGCTGTTCGGTCTCGCCGAGCCGGGCAACATCTACACCCGCATCATGAACCCGACGCAGGACGCGGTCGAGCAGCGCATCGCCGCCCTCGAAGGTGGCGTCGCCGCCCTCCTGCTCGCGTCCGGACAGGCCGCCGAGACCTTCGCGATCCTCAACCTGGCGCAGGCCGGCGACCACATCGTGTCGAGCCCGTATCTCTACGGCGGCACGTACAACCTGTTCCACTACACACTGCCCAAGCTCGGCATCGAGGTCACCTTCGTCCAGGATCCCGACAATCTCGACCAGTGGCGCGAGGCCGTCCGCGACAACACCCGCGCGTTCTTCGGCGAGACGATCGCCAACCCGAAGAACCACATCCTCGACCTGCCCGGCATCTCGGGTGTCGCCCACGAGAACGGGCTGCCGCTGATCGTCGACAACACGGTCGCCACCCCCTACCTGCTCCGCCCGCTCGAGCACGGTGCCGACATCGTCGTGCACTCGGCCACCAAGTACCTCGGCGGCCACGGCACGGCCATCGCCGGTGTCATCGTCGACGGCGGCACGTTCGACTGGACGCAGGGCCGCCACGCCGGTTTCACGACCCCCGACCCGAGCTACCACGGTGTCGTCTTCGCCGACCTCGGAGCTCCGGCCTACGCACTCAAGGCACGCGTGCAGCTGCTGCGCGACATGGGCGCAGCTGTCTCCCCGTTCAACGCCTTCCTCATCTCGCAGGGTCTCGAGACTCTGAGCCTGCGCATCGAGCGGCACGTGGAGAACGCACAGAAGGTCGCCGAGTTCCTCGAGGGACGCCCGGAGGTCACCTCCGTCGCCTACGCCGGCCTGAAGTCCTCGCCGTGGTACGACCGCGCCCAGCAGCTCACCCCACGCGGCGCCGGTGCGATCGTGGTGTTCGAGCTCTCCGGCGGCATCGACGCCGGCAAGCGCTTCGTCAACGCGCTGACCCTGCACAGCCACGTCGCGAACATCGGCGACGTCCGTTCGCTGGTCATCCACCCCGCGTCGACGACCCACTCGCAGCTCACCGGCGAGGAGCAGATCGCCGCGGGCGTCACCCCGGGTCTCGTGCGACTCGCCGTGGGCATCGAGAACATCGACGACATCCTCGCCGACATCACCACCGGCCTCGAGGCTGCGGGCAGCTGACCCCTGAGGATTCGAAAGACGCGACGGCCATCCCTTTCGGGATGGGCCGTCGTCGCGTTCGGCGTATCTGTGATCAGTCGTTGCGTGCGAGCGCCTGCGCGATCCGCTCGGTCTGCGTGCTGCTCTCGAGCAACTGTCTGACCAGCCACAGACGTAGGACACGAGTGATCGCGGCGGCGAGATAGACCGCCACACCGATCAGAGTGACAGCCACGAAGCCGAGAGCGAGCAACTGGTAGGACAGCAGGTCACGGGTATCGGAGAGGGTCAGCGACGCAATGTAGACGACGAAGACCGCGACGGCGCCGATCACCATCAGGCCAGGCCGACGATGCGGGCCTTTCCTCCCGAATCCGGACGGGGGACGTCGAGACCCAGCGCTGCAACGTCCTTCTTGAACTGTTCACGTCGCTCGTCGGCGAGTGCGGTCATGGTCATCCTCCTAGATAGGTGGTGGAAAGTTCTTCTTCGATCTCCGCCGGATCGCCGGTGCGCACCACCCGGCCCTGCAACATCAGCGCGGCACTGGTGGCGATCGGGAGCACCGCTCGCGCGAACTGTTCGGCTACGAGAATCGACACGCCCTCGGCGGCGAGTTCGCCGACGATCTCGTAGATCTGGGAGACGATGCGCGGTGCCAGGCCCATCGACAGTTCGTCGAGCAACAGCACCGTGGGATGGGTACCGAGCGCCCGCGACAGCGCAAGCATCTGCTGTTCGCCGCCGGACATCGAACCGGCCAGCTGCGATCGACGCTCACCGAGAACGGGGAATCGCGTGTATGCCACCTCTTCGAGGTCGGCGAGAGGAACACCGGTGCCGGTTCCGATCCACAGGTTCTCGCGGACGGTGAGATTGGGGAAGATGCCGCGCCCCTCGGGAATCGAGCACACCCCCAGACGTGCGAGTTCCGCTGCGGACACTCCGTTGACGACCCGGCCGGCCAGCCGGAACTCACCCGACGAGCCCGGATGGATCCCCGAGCACACGCGCAGGGTCGTCGTCTTACCTCCGCCGTTGGGCCCGAGCAGGGCGACCACCGCGCCCGGTTCGAGTACGAGGTCCACGCTGTGCAGCACCTCGATCGCGCCGTATCCGGCCCGGACACCCGACAGTTCGAGCAACGGTTCGACGCTCATACCGCTTCCTCCTCGGTGCCGATGTAGGCGTTGATCACTGCCGGATCGTTCTTGATCTCGTCCGGAACACCACTTGCCAGCACCGCTCCGTAGTCGAGCACGTGGATCCGCGAACAGATCTTCATCACCAGCGGGATGTCGTGCTCGACAAGGCATATCGCGAGGCCGTCCTTCGCCAGGTCACCGAGCAGCGTGGCGAAGGCCTCGGTCTCCTGCTCGGTCTGCCCGGACGCGGGCTCGTCGAGCAGCAGCACGCGCGGAGACGTCATCAACGCGCGGGCGACCTCCACGACGCGGGCACGTCCGGTGGGTACGTCCGAGACGTCGGTGCTCGCGATATCGGCCAGACCGGTCAGCTCGAGGAGCCGGTCGACTTCCTCGTCCACATCGATCTTGTTGCGTCCGTTGGCATTGTGGATGTCCCCGGCCACTCGGAGGTTGTCGCGCACGGACAGCGACACGAACAACTCGAGACGCTGGAACGTGCGCGCCATACCCATGCGGGCCCGCTTGTAGGGCGGTAGCGACGTGATGTCACGACCATCGAGGAAGACCTTGCCTGCCGTCGGCCGTTGCAGGCCGGTGATCGTGTTGAACAGGGTCGTCTTCCCGGCCCCGTTGGGTCCGATCAGGCCCGTCACCGTTCCCGGTTCGATTCCGAGACTCACGTCCTTGACCGCGACGTGTCCGCCGAATCGGACTGTGATTCCGCGTGTTTCCAGAATGGGTGCCTCAGCCATGAGGAATCAGTTCCTTCTCCGATCCGGCGGCACGTGCGGCCAGAAGTTCGTCGATTCCGAGTTCACGGTCGATCTCGTCCCGTGCCTGCTCGTTGTAGGGTTCGTCGATTCCGACCCGCTCGGGAACCAGCGGCGCGCGACGTTGTGCTTCCTCCGCGCCGAGCACCGCCTCGGGCATCAGCCACTGCCCCATGACCGGGAGCATGAACACCGTCGCGATGGTGATCGATGCGAACCACCAGTTGTCGAGCACGCCGACGAGCGCGAGCAGGTACGACACGAGGACCACCGCGGCTCCCCCGACCAGCACGGGCTTCGCGTTCTTCAGGTGACGGTAGCCCTCCACCATCTGGTGGACGGTCCCGCTCGGGTTGGCCGCGACGCCGATACCGATGAGCGCGGGGCTCACTGCGGCGACGTGACCGAGGAAGGTCCACATTCCGGCCAGTTCCGGTTGTCCCGCAGCGAGGTTGGAGAACGAAACCATGATGACGGCGAAGCCGATACCCGACATCAGACCACCGAACAGCGCACCGGAGACGTAACCGATACCGGCCACGACGGTGAGCATCAGCAGCGACAGGCTCACCATGATCGAGAAGCTCTCGTTCGACACCGAGCCCATCGCACTCGACATGAACAGCCCGCCCAGGCCGGCGATGCCCGCCGACAGTGTGAAGACCCCGAGCTTGAGCCGCACCAGGCTCTGGCCGAGCATCGACGCCGCTGCGGGACTGTCCTTCATCGCGGCGAGCCGGCGCCCGTAGGCGCTGTTGCGCAGGGCGATGATGCCCACGCCGAGAACAGCGAAGATCACCGTCACCGTCATGAGGAAGGTCGTCTCGTTCCGCAGGTCCAGCGGCCCGATCTTCAACGGCGGGATCGCGATGTTGCCGTCGGTGAACAGCGAGAATCTGATACCGAACAGTTCGTGCTGGGTGGTGTCGCGCAGCACCATGTTCGACAGGAACACACCGAACGCCATCGTGGCCAGGGCGAGATAGAGGCCGCGCAACCGCAGGGCCGGCAGCGCGATGAGTCCACCGATCACGGCCGTGACGGCGACACCGAGCGCCACGCCCCACAGGTTCAGGTGGGCGGCCAGTCCGCTCCCGGAGATACCGAAGTGGAAGGCCACGATCGTCGCGATGGCACCGAAAGATACCGGCGCGAGGTTCATCTCGCCCGCGTATCCGGTCAGCAGGGTCAGCGACAACGCGATGATCGCGAAGGTCATGCCGATCGTGAGGGTCGTGACCGCCGAAGTCACCATGAGCAGGCGGATGGCATAGACGATGACGACGAGCGCGACCGCCCAGGCGATCGCCTTGCGCACCGACGGCACGTGGTAGCGCTCCCGGGTACGGGTGACGGCACCGCGCAACCGATCCTGCGGCAGTACGACGAGAACCACGAACAGCGCGATCATCGGCAGGGACACCCGCAGATTCGACGTCCACGTCCACGCGGTCGGGAAGTAGGCGAGCACGTATGTGGCTGCCAGGCCGAGGAACAGGGCACCGGCGAAGGTACGCGGAATGCTGCGCAGCCGGCCGAACATCGCCGCCGCGAACGCGTCGATGACGAGCAGGGTCAGCATGTTCGCTTCGAGGGTGCCACCGTTGATCGGTGTCACGAGGACACCTGCCAGCACCGCGAGGGTCGAACCCATCATCCAGGACAGCGCGGCGAGCCGGTCGGGGTCGTGCCCGTTCAGGCGCAGCAGATCGGGGTCGTCGACCACACCTCGCATCGCCACTCCGACGCGGTGCGCACGAACATGATTCGCAATCCCACGGCGATGAGCACTGCGGCGGCGAGACAGATCAATTCGTGGTAGCGGATGGTGACGCTGAAGAGGTCGATTCTCGCCTGGTCGCCGAAGAACATCGTCATGGTGCGTGCGGTCTCGGGATGCCAGAACCAGTGCGACACCGAGACCATGCCGAGCAGGATCGACACGGTGACGACGATCTTGGTGACCTCGGCGGTGTCACGCATCCCGCGCATGATCACGACGTAGAGCAGCAGGCCCGTCATCGGGCCGAGGACGCCGAGGACGAGAAGCAACGCGACGGGGGTGGCAGCCCCCAGCCGTAGCGCAGTTGCCAGTAGGCGAACGCACCGAGCATCGCCTGTGCACCGTGCGCGAAGTTGAAGATGCCGGACGTGTTGTAGGTGAGAACGAGGCCCGATGCAGCGATCGCGTAAACCGATCCGAGCACCAACCCCACGATCGTGAAGGTCAGAAAGGTGTCCATACGAGTACCTCTGGTCGGGGTGCCGGCGAGTGCGTGTCACGCCTCGCCGGCACCGGGCCCTCGGATCAGACGGTCGGTCTGATGATGTTCGGGTTCAGGTATTTCGTCGCGATGCGGTCGGGTCCGAGTTCGGTGCCCCACGTGCTCGGATCGGTTGCGACGCGGTAACGGTCGTCGCACTCGAAGGTGCCGGCCTGCGCGGGAAACGCCTGGGTGTATTCGGCGCCGGTGAGCTTCACGACGAGCCCGCAGGTCGCCGGCATGTTGTTCCCGGGATCTGTGACGGCGTGCAGGCCGCCTCCGTCCCACTCGTTGATTCGGGACAGTTCATCGATGACGCACTGACGGGACAGGTCCGATCCGCAGGCGTCCGCAGCGGTCGCCCACAGTAGGAACGAAGAGGTGGCCTGCATGCCGAGCAGCGCGGTCTTGCCGCCCTGCTCGGTGACGAGCTCGACGTACTTCTTCACGGCCGGTACGGCATCGGCGTTTTCGATCATCTGGAAGGTCATGCCGGCGTGGAGGTTGTCGAGCAGACCACTTTCCCCGTTCCATGCCTGGGCGGCGTTGCCGTACCACGTGGCCTCACCGAGCAGGATCGGTCGATGCCGGCCTGGTCGAGTGCCTTCACGAAGTTGAATTCGGCCGGCACCGGAGAGCGAGAAGTCCACAGGCCCTTGACGCCGCACTGCTTGAACTTCTCGGCGAAGGGCGCGTAGCTCGACTCGCCCTCGTAGTTGAGCGTGACACCGCAGTTCTTCAGGGTGAAGCCGGCGGCCTCGGCGATGGACCGGATCTTGGTGCTCGCCGAGATGATCGTGGGCATCGTGCTGTCGATGACGTCGAACTCGCCGACCAGGTCCGGGTACATCTCGGCGATCTGGAACCACTGGGAGCCGTTCGCGTAGTCGACCGGGAACGGGACGCCTGGTAGGTCATCGGGCCGTTGGCCGCGTCGGGGGACACGGTGAAGGCGGGGACAGCGGCGAGATTGCACGCGACCCGGGTCTGCTCGGAGGTCTGGTCCATGGCGAAGCCGTGACCGACCATCATGAACTCGCTCGCACACGCGTTCTGCATCACGGCGTTGGCCTGCGTCATCGCAGCGTCGTAGTGGGTACCGACGATGGTGCGGCCGTTGATGCCACCCTGGGCGTTGCACCAGTCGATCATCGCGGAGACGGCGTCACCGATCTCCTTGTTGAGTCCGGGACTCTTCGAGTAGCCCCGGTCGTCGCCGTATCCGATGCGGATCTCGGTATCCGAGACCCCCTGGTCGGTGCTTCCTGCCGCATCACCCGGCCCGCACGGAGATGCGAGGGTTCCGAACGATTCCTCGGCCGTGGGAGCCGCCGCAGCTGCGGCGGCTGCCGCCGGAGCGAGGGCGCCCGCCGACGGGTCGG
>LATQ01000219.1 GCA_001017865.1 Rhodococcus sp. IITR03 | reverse complement strand
CGCGCGAGGAACTCGCTCGAGCGGGCTGCGGGTGCTGCTCCTCGCATGCAGCGACCGCCCGGTCGACGACGAACTCGCCCCCGGCACGGTCACGCCCGTCGCGCTCGTCGTCCTCGAACAGCGGGTGCGCCCGGACGCGAAGCCGACCCTCGAGTACTTCGCCGGCCAGCAGGTCGACGTCAAGGTCATCTCCGGCGACAACGCGATCGCCGTCGGTGCGGTCGCCTCGTCGCTCGGCCTGCCGGGTAGTGCGTCTCCCATCGACGCGCGTTCCCTGCCGGAGGGCGAGAACGAACTCGCCGACGTCGTCGAAGGCTCGACGACCTTCGGCCGGGTCCGTCCCGATCAGAAGCGCTCGATGGTCGGCGCGCTGCAGTCGCGCGGCCACACCGTCGCGATGACCGGCGACGGCGTCAACGACGTGCTCGCCTCAAGGACGCCGACATCGGAGTCGCGATGGGGTCGGGCAGTCCCGCGACCCGCGCGGTCGCACAGATCGTCCTTCTCGACAACAAGTTCGCGACGCTGCCCTATGTGGTGGCCGAGGGTCGCCGGGTCATCGGCAACATCGAACGCGTCTCCAACCTGTTCCTCACCAAGACGGTGTATTCGGTGCTGCTCGCCTTCCTGGTGGGCATGTCGGGTGTGCTGTCGCAGGTGTTCGACTTCGAGCCGTTGCCCTATCCGTTCCTGCCGCGGCACGTGACGATCGCGGCGTGGTTCACCATCGGCATCCCCGCTTTCCTGCTGTCGCTGGCACCGAACAACGAGCGGGCACGCTCGGGCTTCGTCTCCCGCGTGATGCGGCTGGCGATCCCGTCGGGCGTGGTCGTCGGTGTGGCGACCTTCGTCTGTTACGTGCTCGTCTACGGCGGCCCGGAGCAGACCGAGCAGCAGAAGATCCAGGCCGGCACCTCGGCCTGATCACCTTGCTGATCATCGCGCTGTGGGTGCTCGCCGTGGTCGCCCGCCCGTACCAGTGTGGAAGATCGCGCTGCTCGCCGGTTCGGTGCTCGGCTACGTGATCCTGTTCTCGGTGCCGTTCACCCGGGAGTTCTTCGCACTCGATCCGTCGAACGTCGCGTACTCGACGATCGCGGTGACGTGCGGGCTGATCGGAGTCGTTCTCGTCGAGGCACTGTGGTGGGTGTCGGGACGTCTCCACGGGGAGCGCCGCCGCCTGTTCGCCGCCCCCGACGATCTGCTGCCGGGCGTACACTGACCCGCAGCGCACGGATCGGTGCGCCCGAACCTCACGGCGATCCGACGAGGGAAGGACGAACGATGGGTTTCATGGATTCGGTGAAGGGCCTTGTGAACAAGGGCAAGGACTACGCCTCGAAGAACCCCGACAAGGCCGATCAGTTCATCGAGAAGGCCGGCGACCAGGTGGACGGACGTACCGGCGGGAAGTACGCGCAGCACGTCGACAAGGCGCAGGATGCGGCCCGTCGACATCTGGGTACCACCGACAATCCCGCACCGGGCGCGCAGCCCGGACCTGGCGGGGAGCCCGGTCCGGAGGGTGGTCCCGGCCCCGAAGCGCAACCGGGTCCGCGTCAACCCTGATCGAGGCAGGGGCGGCAGCCCCGTTCACGGCAGGTATGGCAGTACGGTGTCGCCGAAGGCGTCGATGAACGGGCGCTGATCCGGCCCCACATGGTGCAGATAGATCTCGTCGAAACCGAGTTCGGCGAATTCGCACAAGCGGTCGACGTGTTCGGCGGGATCGTCGGACACGATCACCGCGCCCTCGAGGTCGCCGTCGTCGAGTTCGGCGGCGCGGGCCTCGAATTCCTCGGGCGTGGCGAGTTCTGCCATGAGGTCCGGCGGTAGGGCGTTCGTCGCCCACTGTTCCCGCGCGATCTCCCGAGCGCGCTCCCGCGTGGCGCCCAACTCAGATGGACCTGCAGCACGGTGCGTCCGCGTCCGCCCCCGTCGCGGTAGGCGCCGAGGATCCGCCGCAGGTCCTCGAGCGGGGCGTTCACGGTGACGAGCCCGTCGACCCGGTCGGCGAAACGACCGGCCGTCTCGGGAGTCAGTGCGGGAAGCAGAATGTCGGGAGGAGTCTCCGGCCGGTCCCAGACCCGTCCGCGGTCGACCCTTCACCGCGCGTCGTGGTCGACGACTTCGCCCGCGTGCAGGCGTCGCACGATGTCGAGGTTCTCGCCGAGGAGTTGCTGCCGTTCCTCCTTGGGTGGCCAGGCGACTCCGGACATGCGTTCGTTGCAGTGCTCGCCGCTGCCGAGTGCGAACCAGAAGCGCTGCGGGAACATCGATGCCAGAGTGGCGGTGGCCTGGGCGGTGACGACGGGTGGTAGCGGAAGCCGGTCGCGGTGACGACACCGAAACGTAGGTCCGTGGTGGCCAGGGCCGCTCCGAGCCACGACCACGCGAACCCCGAGTGTCCCTGGCGGTGCGACCACGGTTCGATGTGGTCCGAGCACATGGCCGCCCCGAAACCGGCCGCTTCCGCGAGCCGGACGTCCTCGAGCAGGCGGGATGGGGACGCCTGTTCGTGCGAGGCGTGAAAACCTATCAGCGTCATACCTGTCCGCTCCTCCGGTCGATCGGCGATCAGTACTTCTCGATGAGGGTCAGTGCAGCCGTCATGAGTGCGAGGTGGCTCAGTCCCTGGGGGAGATTGCCGAGGAAGGTGCCGTCCTCGGCGATCATCTCCGAGTACAGGCCCACGTCGTTGGCGAGCGGTACGAGTTCGCCCATCAGTTCGGCGGCCTCGTCGGCCCGTCCCGTCTCGGCCAGTGCCGCGACCATCCAGAACGCACAGGCGACGAACGTCCCTTCCTCCTTGTCGGCGCCGCTGAACCGGTAGAGCAGCGGCCCGCGACCGAGTTCCCGTCGCAGGGCGTCGCAGGTGGCCTGCATGCGCGGACCCCGGTCGTATCCGCCGACGGCTCCGAGCAGGACGGACGCGTCCAGCCGATCGGTGCCGGGATAGGCGGTGTAGCAACCAGTTCGTCCGACCAGCAGTTCTCTTCGATCCAGTCGCGGATGAGATCGCGTTCGCGGCGCCAGCGATCCGCCGTTCCCGGGATCTGCCCGACCTCGGCGAGATGGACGGCGCGGTCGAGCGCGTGCCAGCAGCTCATCTTCGAGTTCGTGTAGTGCTGGCGGTCGAGCAGCTCCCAGATGCCGTGATCGGCCTGTTGCCAGACATCGCAGGTGTGGTCGGCGATGCGGGCGAGCAGACGCGCGGTCGCGATGTCGAGCACGTAACCCTCACTGCTGTAGAGGGTCACGATCTCGAACAGGTCGCCGTAGATCCCGAGCTGCACTTGGCCTGCGGCCCTGTTCCCCTCGACCACCGGTCCGATACCGCGCCAACCCGGAACATCCAGTCGCCGTTCGTCGTCGGGAGTTCCGCCGTCGAGCCGGGTGAACACCTCCGCGTCGGCGCCTGATCGCGCACCACGCGGAGCAACCAGCTCATCGCGGCGTGCACCTCCTCGCGATCGCCGAGACGGATCAGCGCGTGCAGGGTGTAGGCGGCGTCGCGCACCCACGCGAAACGGTAGTCCCAGTTCTTCTCGCCGTCCGGGCTTTCCGGAACGGACGTCGTCGCCGCTGCGGCGATCGCGCCCGATCGGTTCTGCAACAGTTTCAGTGCGAGCGCGCTCCGGATCACCGCGTCGGCCCACGGTCCGTCGTAGTGCAGGAGCGACGACCATTGCTTCCACCGGTCGACGGTACGGTCGATGTTGGCGTCGATCGCGTCGGCGTCGGGCAACGGCAGGGGTTCGTTCTCCGTCGACAGCACAGCGATCAGGTGCCGGGATCCGGCCGAGGTGACGAAACCGCCGCCGATCGAGCGGTGCTCGATCACCGGTTCTACGGTGCCGGACGTGCGGACCCCGATGCTCACGGTCCCCACCCGCAGGACGGTCCGTGTTCGGTTCGGTCGCACCAGGCTGGTATCGGCCCAGTCCGGTGCCGGGGGCGACCGTCCAGCGCATCGCGACCTCGCCGTCCAGGCCTTCGACGCGGCGGGCGAGCTCACCCCAGGCAACCGCCCGGCGACACCCGTATCGATCGAGTCGGTCACCCGGACCCGGCCCTGTGCGGTGGTGAAGACGGTGCTCAGCACGTTCGTGCCCGGCACGTATGCGCGTTCGACGGTGAACTCGTCGACAGGCTGCAACTCGACGGAACCGCCCGCCGGTGCGTCGAGCAGTCGTGCGAAGACCGGGTGCGAATCGAGGAGCGGTACCGGATACCAGTCCACCGAACCGTCCTCGGCGACGAGAGCGACGGTGTCGCCGTCGCCCAGCGCGGCGTAGGTGCGCAGGTCCGCATAGCCGTCGTCGTCGCGGGCTGGGATCACACGCACTCCTCGCTGGGGCCGGGTACACGGCGGTCGATCGGTTGCATACCCCGGCCGGGTCGGGGCAAACGACCTGCACGTTCGCGACGGCCGACCGTCGGCTGTGTCACCATCACACCGTGAACCGGACGCCTGGCACGGTGCCGTCGCGATGAACGGCGCGTGGATCCTGCTGGTCGTCATCGCCGGGATCGCGGTGACCGCCCTCGCGTCGCGACGCGACCTGCAGGCCCCGCTCGTGCTCGTCGCCGTCGGAGCACTGGTGTCGTTCGTGCCGGGTCTGCCGAGGCTCGAACTGGATCCGGAGATCATTCTCGGGGTCGTCCTGCCGCCGCTGTTGTATTCGTCGGCCCTGAGGTTCTCGGTTCCTACCTTCCGGCAGTATCTGCCGTCGATCCTGCGGCTCGGGATCTACACGGTGCTCGTCACGGCGTTCGTCGTGGCGTGGACGGCGTCCGCGATGATGACGGCGCTGTCCTTCGGTGCGGCGCTCGCTCTCGGCGCGGTCGTCGCACCGACCGACGCGGTCAGTGCCGTCGCCGTAGGGCAGCGGCTCGGACTGCCGAAACGGGTCATCGCGGTGCTGACCGGGGAGGGTCTGGTCAACGACGCCACCGCCCTGACCCTGTTCACCGTGGCGATTTCGGCCGTCACGGGAACACACATCCTCGCTGATTCGCCGCTCCTGTTCTTCCTCTACGAGGTCGCGGGTGGGGTCGCTGTCGGTCTGGCACTCGCATACATCGTCCACCTGATCCGCGTCCGGATGTACGACTCGCCGCTCGAGACCGTGCTGGGGCTGGTGCTGCCGTTCGCGGCGTATCTCGCCGCCGAGGAGCTCCACGCCTCGGGAGTGCTCGCCGTCGTCGCTGCCGGACTGTTCATCGGGCACCGTGCCACCGAGGTCTCGGTGAGCACGCGACTGCAGGAACGCGCGGTGTGGAAGAGCATCGACGTGGTGCTCGAGACGTTCGTCTTCGCCTACATGGGCCTGCAACTGCGGTTCGTCCTCGACGAGGTCCGCGACAGCGGCGCCGACCTGCGCCTCGCGTTGCTCGGTGCGGTGGTGATCCTGCTCGTCGTCATGATCGTGCGACCCGCGTGGGGTCTGCTGCACTGGGGCCGGCGCGCGCTCGTGCGGCGCGCCGGATCCGAACGCCTCGGCCGCGACCAGCTGAACTTCCGGGAACACGTCGTGGTGTCGTGGGCGGGCATGCGCGGGGTCGTCACCCTCGCCGCGGCCGGTGGGGTGCCCGTGGTGATCGCATCGGGTGCTCCCTTCCCCGGCCGCGAGATGATCCAGATCTCCGCGCTGGTCGTCGCCATCGGCACACTCCTCATCCAGGGCGCGACGATGCCGTGGCTCATCCGTCGACTCGAGGTCACCGACCCTACGAGCGGCTGCGGACCGAGGAACAGATGACCGTGGCCCGCAGGATCTCGGCGGAGTCCAGCGACCGTGTGCTTGCCGAACTCGCCGCGCAGCCACCCGACGGCGTGGACCCGGAGATCTACGACAGGCTGCTGGCCAAAGCACGCACGTCGCTCCGGTCGCGGCAGGAGGCAGAGACCGTCGAGGACGCGGCTGAAGACGCGGGAGCGCGACTGGCCGCGCTGTTCGACGACATCCGGCGAGCGTCCCTGCGGGCGCGACGACAGGATCTCATCGACGCCCGCGATCGTGGGGAACTCGACGACGAGATCCTCCGCGACGTGCTCGAGAGCCTGGACATCGACGAAGCGGCGGTGGAGGAGCGCATCCGCCGCCGGCGCCGGGAAGACGGTGCGCAACAGTAGGGCGACGGTGCACAACGGTAGGACGACAGGGCGCAACGGTAGACTTTCCGCAAGTGAACACCCCGCACGGCCCGGAACAGGTGCCGCACGATCCCCGCACCGACGTCTCCGTGCGATTCGCTCTCCGGTCGACTGCTCGTCTCAAGACCGAACTCCTGGCCGGCCTGGTCGTGGCGCTCGCCTGATCCCCGAAGCCATCGCCTTCTCCGTGATCGCCGGTGTCGACCCCCGGGTCGGGCTGTTCGCTCGGTGACCATGGCGATCACCATCGCGATCGTCGGCGGACGGCCCGCGATGATCTCGGCGGCGACCGCAGCGGTGGCGCTCGTGATCGCTCCGGTGTCCGAGCAGTACGGTGTGGACCATCTCATCGCGACCGTGATCCTCGGTGGCATCTTCCAGGTGCTGCTCAGCTTCCTCGGCGTGGCCAAACTCATGCGGTTCGTGCCGCGCAGCGTCATGGTCGGCTTCGTCAACTCGCTCGCAATCCTCGTCTTCGTCGCCCAGATTCCGCATCTCGTGGACGTGCCGTGGATGGTCTATCCGCTGGTGGCGGCAGGTCTGCTGGTGCTGGTGTTCCTCCCGAAGATCACCGAGGCCGTACCGGCTCCGCTCGTCACGATCGTGCTCCTCACCGTCGTGACGGTGGCCTTCTCTCTGAACGTGCCGGATGTCGCGGACCAGGGTGAACTGCCCGAGAGTCTGCCCTCGCTCTTCTTCCCGGACGTGCCGCTGACCTTCGAGACCCTCCGGATCCTCGCGCCGTACGCGCTCGCGATGGCCCTCGTC
This sequence comes from Rhodococcus sp. IITR03, assembly GCA_001017865.1. Next base: position 1,019 of record LATQ01000219.1, on the reverse strand, counting down.
GGCCTCATGGAATCGCTGATGACGGCCAAGCTCGTCGACGACATCACCGACACCCGGTCGGACAAGACCCGCGAGGGCTGGGGTCAGGGCATCGCCAACATCGTCACCGGATTCTTCGGCGGCATGGGCGGCTGCGCCGTCGTCGGCCAGACCATGATGAACGTGAAGGTCTCCGGGGCACGGACCGTCTGTCCACCCTGGCGGCCGGCGTGTTCCTGCTGATCCTCGTGGTCGCGCTCGGCGACATCGTCGGGTTGGTCCCGATGGCCGCCCTCGTCGCCGTGATGATCATGGTGTCGATCGCGACGGTCGACTGGCACAGCGTGCACCCGCGGACGCTGCGGTTGATGCCGCTCAGCGAGACCGTCGTCATGGTCGTCACGGTCGTCGCCACGGTGAGCACCGGCAATCTCGCGATCGGAGTGTCGCTCGGAGTGATCACCGCGATGGTGCTGTTCGCCCGCCGCGTCGCGCACATGACCACCGTCGAGAGAACGCTCACGAGCGACGACACGTGCACCTACCGGGTGACCGGTGAACTGTTCTGGGCGTCGAGCAACGATCTCGTCTTCCAGTTCGACTACGTCGGCGACCCGGAGAACGTCGTCGTCGACCTCACCGCCGCGACATCTGGGACGCGTCCACCGTCGCGACCTTCGATGCGATCCAGCAGAAGTACGCGGCCAAGGGCAAGACGGTCACCATCGTCGGACTGGACGGCGCGAGCTCGAACGCCTCCGCCGGTTGTCCGGCCGACTCGGCGGGGAGAACTGACCGCGCATCCCCGGAGCAGGCCGCCGTTGTCGAGGCGCAACTCGACGTCGGATCGATTCGACGTAACGTGAGCGCATGATCGCGATCGAGCTCGCCGCGGTGGTACTGCTCCTGGTGCTGGTCGTGGTCTCGGTGGTGCTGTGGACCCGCCGGGTGGTCACCACACCCGCCGAACGCGCAGTCCACGCGACCCTGCACACGGCGTCCCTCGCGGCGCGCCCCCTGCGCGCCGGGCTCGACGCGTC
>LATQ01000327.1 GCA_001017865.1 Rhodococcus sp. IITR03 | reverse complement strand
TACGTTGCGAGCCGAAGGACTTGGTCAGCCCCTCGACGGAAACCTCGACTCCCACACTTACCTCCTGATGGACCCGGCGCGGTGCCGGGTGATGATCCATTCTGTCGATCCGCGGTGCGGTTACCGCGTGATCGGTCCTCGACGCAGTCGCCGGTACGTCGCGTACGCGGCCAGTGCGCGTCGATCGGCGGCGCGACGTCGACTTCCCACAGCGTGCGCGCGGCCGGGTGCAGCAGCGCGCGGACGACCCGGGCCGGGATCCCGCGCTGGACCCAGTCGCGGGGACGCAGGATCTGGTCGCGGTAGCGGTCGCCGCTGGGTGTGCGTGCCAGGACCGAGGCGCAAGCGTCGTCGAAATAGTCCGTGAACTCTGTCCAGTCCTGCGGCATCCGCCGATCCGAGATGCCGTAGCGCCGGTACCACGCGCAGCTGTCCCGGTAGAGCGCCTCCTTCTCCCCCACCTCGAGGCGCCGGACGAAGACGTCGATCATCGTCACGAGCGTGTCGACGTAGGTGGCGTGCTGGAAGAAGAAGACGTCCGGGTCGAGCGCGTGGTACCGGCGGCCGAGGTCGTCCGTTCCCTTCACGTCCTCGTGCGCGAACCGGACGATCGGGCGGATGTGTCGATCGTCGTAGGCGGCGCGGACGAGCACGGGCACCGTCCGGCGATTGTGCAACCAGAGCCGGCGCGGTGTCCGCGAATGGTCCATGCCCGCCGCGATCGCCGGATGCAGCATCTGCAGCGCCACCGCGCGCGGCAGGACGAGCAGGAAACGCCGGTCGTGCAGATAGCGCCGGAGCAACCCGTCCGGGTCGATGTCGGTGTCGGGAACGGTCATGCGCCTGTCAGATCAGATTGCGGCCGGACTTGACGCGGCGACGCAGATCGGCGACGAGCGCTTCGCTTCCACTGTGCCGCAGGAAACGCGGATGAACCGGTTGACGAACGAGACGAACACGAACAGATGCTCGTAACGCCGGCGGTCGGCTTCGCTCCATTCCAGATCGAGCGCTTCCCGGAAGATCGGGGGCAGGCTCCCGATGGTGAGGAAGCGCAGCAGATTCCGGAACATCAGACGCATCGGCCAGTTGATCATCTTCAGATCCACCAGGTCGATCAGGTACGCCTTGGTGGTCTCGTCGAAGACGACCCTCTCGCACGCGATGTTCCAGTACCTGTCGAAGTCGGCTCGCGTCGTCGGCCACATGTCCTCGGTGACCTGCAGGGTCGTGCCGAGAGTGGAGCCGGTGCGGTAGAACGCCTCGAGCTGCTCGTCGTCGAGCTTGCCGTGCAGCAGTTGGTACATGTCCTCGATGCCGATATACAGGCAGGCCGCGACCCACAACTGCAGCTCGCGGTTGAACGCGTTGTACTTGACCGGGCTGTTCTCGTCGGAGCGCACGAACCGGTGGGCACCGTTGACGGCCTCGCGGTAGGCCTTGCGGTCCTCGTCGTTGCCGAGGATCGCCACAGCCAGGTAGGTGGCGGTGGTGCGGGCCCGCTTCCACGGGTGTTTGACCAGCGAACCGGATTCGACCTTGCTCTCCATGACGCCGTACGCCACTTCGGGCCAGCCGAGCTGCATGATGACGTTCGCGGCGGCCCCGGCGAACGACCAGAAGTCGACGGCGTCGGAGACCTTGTGCTGCTTGCGACTCCACCGGTTGGGGCCGCTGGTGATGGTGATGCGGGTCCGGCGCGAGCTCAGTACCGGTTCCCGGTCCAGGTCGTCGAGATAGGGAGTGGGCATCGCGTGTCTCCTCGTGGTGTGGGTCAGAGTGTTTCGACGTTGTCGACGAGCCAGCGGTCGTCGACGCGGACCAGGGAGAACACCATGCGGAAACGCGAGGTGCCCCCGTCGGGCGTCGAGACGTTCGTGGCGTTCTGGTCGGCGAAGACGAGCACCGTGGCGGTGTCGCCGTCGGAGTGCTCGGCGGCCGCGTGCAGCGCCTGCGCTTCGGCGCTCCCCTGCCCCTCGGTGACGAGTTCGCGCAGCGCGTCGACCATCGATCCGTAGCGTTCGGCGAAGGCCGGCGTGGACATCTCCGCGATCCGTTCGCGGTTGGCGTCGAGGTTCTGGTAGTCGAAGGTCGACATCACCACGGCGTACTCGCGCGCCAGCGCCACCGCCTCCTGCTCGGTCTGCTCGTCGGTGCGGTGATCGACGAGGACCACGACGAGCGCTGCCAGCATCCCGAGCAGAGCGTTGATCGAGAGGATCAGCGCGACCACCAGCCCGCGGGGTTTCGACGAGCGTCGTTCGACGGTCGCGGACTCTGCGACCGGAGTCTTGTCGAGGACTGCCGTACCGGTGTCATCGTGTGCCATGAATGTTGCCTTCCAGCAGGCTCTTCCAGAAGTACAGCAGTTCGGTGCCGCTCGGGATGAGGATCGGATCGGCGACGACGGGTGGTCCGATCACCGTTCCCGGGGTGGTGCCTCCGAGCCCGAGATCGTTCGGGCGGGGTGCGTTGCGGGAGCCGCGTTGCTCGAGGTCCTGCCCCGGTGGGCAGTAGTAGTCGAGGTTCGGTTCGATCGGGGACGTGTCGCCGAGCGCGCGGCGGGGATTGTCGTAGTAGCAGGCCGGTCCCTGCGTGGCAATCAGGGCGAAGTTCGCGCGGTCGCCGTGCACGATCGATTCGAGTGCCGCCAGGCCGCGGGGAATCGCGTCCAGGCCGGTGCGCAGCGCCGCGGACCGGTCGGAGATCACCGGACCGACGGCGCCGAGGTTGGCGAGCACCGCGGAGAACGACTCCTGGTTCGCGCCGATGGCCTCGTCGGCACGGCGCATCGCGTCGGGGCCGGTGGCCATCATCGAGGCGATGCGATCCTCGTTGGCCTGTAGTGATTCGGCGACGGTCCGCGCCGACGCCATCCCGTCGACGAACTCGCTGGAGTTCTCGGCATGGTGCCTGTCAATCCGGCCGCGCGGTCGAGCAGTTCGGCGACGGCGGGTGCGTCCTCGGCCAGCTGCGCGGAGAGCCGGTCGCGTCGGTGACGAGACGGGCCAGGTCGGGTCCGAGTCCTTCGAAGGCGCTGCCGAGCTCCTGACCGACGGTCGAGATCACCGCGGGGTCGATGGTTTCGAGCAGATCGGCGGTATGGGCGAGCGTTTCGGAGATCTGGGTGGGCTGTTCGTCTGCGGGCATCGCGATCTCGTCGCCGTCGGAGAGATAGGGGCCGTGGTCGACACGCGGAAAGATGTCGACGTTGAGCATGCCGGCCATGGTGCCTGGGTGATCTTGGCGTAGGAGTCGACGGGGATACGGGTGTCACCGTCGAGCGCGAAATCGATTCGGGCACCCCGGGTCTCGGGGTCGAATCCGATGCCGGTGACCATGCCCGCCTGGACACCGCGATAGGTCACGACGGTGCCCTCGCCGACACCGAGGGCGTTGTCGACCGTGGCGTGGATGTTGATGCGGTCGCCGACGCCGGTGGGTCCGACGATGTAGTAGATGCCGTAGGGCACCACGGTCAGCGCGGTGATGACGAACAGGACCAGCTGGAGGACGACGATCTTCTTCATCGCTCTCCTCCGAGCAGTTCTTCCAGCGAGGCCGGTGCGGATGCGTCGTCGAATCCGGTGAAGTCACCGGTGAAATAGCCGCCGGTGAAGATCGTGTCGAGACTCTCCGGGATCTCCAGGGCACCGTCGAACACCAGGTAGTCGCCGCGGACGGAACTGTCGAAGGCGGCCATGAAGGCGTTCATGTTGACGAGGGTGGTGCCGATGCGGTCGTTGAACGACGCGAGCGTGGCGGTGATCGTGTCGGCGTCGCGCAACAGTCCGCCGACCCCTCGGGGGTCGCGGCGGTCAACTCGTTGACGTTTGCCGCCAGGCGCGTGGTGGCGTCGAGCAGAGAGGCCATGCTCTCGCGCTGGGCCACCAGCACGTCGACAGCGCCGGCGGTTTCGACGAGATAGCGGTCGAACATCTCCTCCTCCTCGACCATCCGTCGGGTGACGTCGGCGGCGAGCGTCATGGCCTGGTCGAAGGAGGTCTGTTCGTCGATCGCGCGGGTCATCATCTCGGTGGCGGTGTCGGCGAGGGCCTGGACGCTTCCGGATCGGCCGGTGAACGCGACGTTGAGTTCGCGCACAACGGTTTCGAGTTGGGTCAGGCCGCTGCCGCTGACGACATTGCCGAGTGCGGCGAGCATCGTCTCGACCCGGGGACCGAGGTCGACATTCTGCTCGGAGACGACGTCACCGTCGGCGAGCAGCGACGAACTCGGGTTCGGTGGCGGGACGAGCCGCAGGTACGGGCTGCCCAGCGCGGACGGGATCTCGACGGAGACGAGGACATCGGACGGGACCTCGAGCTCCTCCTCGAGCGAGACCCGCACGTCGGCGCCCCCGGCGCGGTGTCGAGTCCGGCGACGCGACCGACGATCTGCTGGCCGTAGCGCACGTCGGCTCCGAGGACCAGGCCGTCCGCGGACGGCAGTTGCACGGTGACCTCGAAGTCGCCACCACCGATGGAGCGTCCGACGGGAGATCCTGAATGCCGTAGCCGCATCCGGACATCACTGCCGCGCAGGTGAGAGCAGCACCGACGAGGGCCGGGCCCCGCGTCACGGATCGGCGCGGTGACGCTGCAGAAACTGGGCTCACGGGTTGCCTCCTGGTTGTCCACCGGTGACCGCGCTGACGATGCCGAGCGGATCCGAGGCGCTGATCGGGAAGGAGATCGGGTTGGTGAAGCCGGCTCCCGTGCACAACGGGAGCGGGTGCTCCGCGCACAGTGGGGCCGCGACCGCGAACTGCGTCAGCGCGGTGGAGATGTTCAGACGGATGCGGCCGCGACCGTCGGGGCCGATCGTGTTGGTCAGGTTCTCCATCATCAACGGGACGAGGTCCATGAACTCGGCCAGGCCCTGCGGGTTCTCGCCGAGCGTGTCGCCGATGACCTTCAGGTTGTCGGAGATCGCACCGAAGCTCTCCTGGTGCTGAGCAACGAAGGTGTCGACCTCGTCGAACACGACCTGCAGTTGCTGCAACGGATCGGTGACGTCGAGATCGCTCTCCTCCCAGACCGCGGCGAGCGCACTGAGATCGGTGACCATGCTGTCGAGACCCACCGACCGTTCGTCGAGGGCGCGCAGCAGCATCGACAGATTCTCGACGAGCAGTGCGAAGTCCTCGCTGGATGCCCCGACGACGCCCGTGGCCGGCGAGATCGGCGATGGCGTCGTGGAAGGCCGCGCCGCGCCCCTCCCACACGTCGGCTCCGCTGGTGAGGACGGCGCCGAGGTCGGCGTTGTCCGGTCCCATCGTCTCGATGATCGTGGACAGGCTGTCGAGCATGTTGTCGATGTCGATCGGCGAGTGGCTGCGGTCCTTCGGGATCACCCCGCCGTCCGGGAAGCTCGGGCCGCCGTCGTAGGCGGGGCCCAGTTCGACGTAGCGTTCGCTGATGATCGCGGGCTCATCACGTAGGCGGAGACGTCCTCGGGCAGTGTCACCTCGTCGGGGACGGTCATCGTCACCCGTACCGAGGTCCCCTGGGGTTCGATGTCGGTGACGGTGCCGACCTCCACGCCGAGCACGGCGACGGTGCTGCCACGTAGATGCCGTTGACGTATTCGAAGTCGGCGTGGACGGTGTGGCTGCGGTCGGTGCGGCCGAAGACGTACCACGCGGGCAGTGCGATCAGGAGGAGTAGGACAAGGGTCGCCGCGACGATCTTCTTTCGTCGCGAGGTTCCCGTCGGTGTCGAGGTCACCGGCATTCCTGCATCACTCCGATCGCGCAGAGAAGATTGTCGGGAAGGACCGTGGCCGGGGTGACGACGTCCGCCCACGAACCGTTGCCCGTGGCATCGGTGACGGTGCGCAGGGCCGGGGGCAGACGGTCCATGAGCAGGCCGATCTGGTCGGCGTTGCGCTGGAGGGTCCCGGAGACCTCCACCAGGTCGGCGACGAGCCGGTCGGCGTCGGCGCGGTTGGCGGTGAGCGTCTCCGACATGGTCGCGATGACGACCCGCAGGTTGTCGACGAGCTGGGTGAGCGTGTCCTTGCGGACGACGAGGGTCTGCACGAGGGTGCGGGCGTCGACCGCATTCTGCACCAGGGTGTCCTGCTGGTCGACCGCCATCTCCGAGAGCTTCCGGGCGGTGTCGAGGAGCTGGTCGAACTGTACGCCGTGCCGCGAGAACGCGGTCGAGGCGGCGCTGATACCGGTGAGGGCACGGTCGAGCTCGTCGCTCTCCCGCGGCAGCACCTGCGACAGGGTGCTCATCATCTCGGTCATCGCGTCGAGGTCGAGATCCTCGGCGACCGCGTCGGCACCGGCTCCGATCTCGTCGAGCGAGTAGGGAACGGTGGTGCGGGCCAGCGGGATCCGGTTCGACCCGTCGTCGACTCCGGCGGGACGGAGGTCGAGATACCGCTTGCCGAGCACGGTTTCGAGCCGCACCGAGGCGGTGGAAGTGTTGCCCACGCCGCGCTGCTTGTCGAGGCGGAAGTCGACGTCGACGTGGGTGCGGCGAGCCGGATGCCTCCACGCGCCCGGCGGCACGCCCGCGACGTAGACCGGATCGCCGGTGGCGAGTCCGGCGGCGTTGGTGAACTCGGCCGTGTACGGCTCGGTGCGCACCTGGTACCACACCCGCGGAAGTCCCACGGCGGCACCGAGGCCGATGACGAGGACGAAGATTCCGATGGTACCGAGTACGAGCGGCATGTGGGTGGTGTTCTGCCGTCGGCCACCGCCGAACAGGAATTCGAGGGCACCGACGAAGACGTCGATGAGCTTGACGAGGAACATCATCGGATGCGTGCCCCTCCCCCGGCTGCCGAGGCTGCGTCGCCTTCGAGGACGTGCACGAGATCGTCGATGTAGGTGATGCCCACCGCGACAAGCGAGACACCGACGACCGCCACCACGACGACGACCGTCCAGGCCGCGAACTGGGGCACGCGGCCGATGCGGCCACCGAGTGCGGTGACGAAACGCACGAGCAGATCGATGATTCGGGTGAGGGTCATCATGAGCACACCGGCGAATGGGTCGGGCCGAAGATGTTCACTTCCGCGTCGCCTGCTTTCAGGGTGAAATTGCAGAGGTAGAGACTGATGAAGCTGCCGTACTGCCCCGTGTGATTGATGTTGTCGGCGAAGGCAGGCAGGCCGGCGAGCATGCGTTCGAACTCGGGTGTCGACGCGATCCACTGGTCGGTGACGGCTCCGAACTGCTGCAGGCTGCGCGTGAAGGCGCCCTGCGAGTCGGCGATGGTGTCCGCCAGTGCGGACACGCTCTGCGCACCGGTGTCGAGGAAGGCGGCCAGTTGCTGCCCGTCCCCCACCACCGAGGCGCTGAGCGCGGCGAGCCCGTCGGTGAGGTCGCGTAGTTCGTCGTGCCGGTTGTCGAGCGAACCGAGGATGCGGTTCATGTTGATTGTGACCTCGCCGAGGATATGTTCGCGGTCGCCGAGCTGCGTCGACAGCACCGCCACCCGGTCCAGGAACCGGGCGACCGCGTCGCCTCGGCCGTTGAAGGTGTCGACCACGTTCCGGGCGAGAACGTTCACCTCCTGCGGGGGCAACGACTCGAACAGGGGCCGGAAACCGTTCATCAGGGCGGTGAGGTCGATGGGCGGGGCGGTCTGCGCGACGGGCACCACACCTCCCGGTTCGAGCATCTCGCTGTCGTCGGATCCGGCGGGGACCTCCGCCTCGGGCAGGGTCAGCGCAACATAGCGGGCGCCGAGCATGTCGCCGTACCGGACGGACGCCTCGACGTCCTTCGGGAGAGTGCGTCCCCGTTCGACCTCGACGGTGACGCGGGCGAGCGCGCGACCGTCGACGATGTCGCGACGTCGACCGCGTCGACCCGGCCCACCCGCACCCCGGACAGGGTCACGGGGTTGCCGGGGTTGAGTCCTTCGACATCGGTGAACTCGAGGACGTAGTTGTCGCTCGCACCCCGCACCGGCACGGCCAGCGCGTTGTAGACCAGGGTGCCGCAGACGACGCCGATGGTGCAGTAGCCGACCAGGGTCGAGACCTGGAGTCGTGTCAGTTTCACGGAATCCGTACCTCGCTTCCGCGGAAGAGGGGGGGCGAGCAGTGCCGTGACCGCGGCGAGCGGTCC
>LATQ01000205.1 GCA_001017865.1 Rhodococcus sp. IITR03 | reverse complement strand
CCCGATGGACGCCTCCGCCGGCATTTCCTTAAACAAGCGATTATGCGCAGATCTCAATCAGCGGTCCGAGGTGTCCAGACAGGTCGGGTGGCCAGTCCTTTCAAGCCCCACTCGAGAGTGGGCAAACCTTATGCAGCCTCGCCCGGCCCGCCCGGGTTACAGCTCAACGTAACTCTCACGAAGTAACTGCACCTACGAACTTAAGGACCCTCATGAACACTCTCGGCACCGAGACCGAACCCCTCGCGCCGATCGCGCCGACCGTCGTGGCCCCGGTTCGCTCTGGGCGTGGACGGGTGCGGTCGCCGGACTCGCCGGCGTCGTGGGCATCCAGGCGAGCATGGCGATGGGCGCGGCGTACAACGAGCGCACCGCCGGCAACGCGATGGCGATCATGACCGAGTTCGCCGGGCAGCGCACGGCCATGCTCGTCATGCACCTGACGCTGATGGTGTCGACGACGCTGCTGCTCGTCTTCGCTGCCGGACTGCAGCGCCGGCTGCGCGCCGGCACTCCGGAGTTCAGCCTCGTGCCGACGGTCGCGGCCTTCGGCCTCGTGCTCACCTCGGTCGCGACCCTCATGGGCACCGGACTCGACACCGAGCTGCTGTTCGGCCTCGGCAACACCGATCGGATGGTGCCCGAGGTGGCAGTCTTCGCCTCGCACTGGATGGGCACCATCCCGTGGCTGTGGATCGGTGCCGGCGTGAGCGGTGTCGCGGTTGCGGTGGCGGCCCTGCGTCACCGCGCGGCGCTCGGTGGATCGGTTGGGCGAGCATCGTTCTCGGTGGCCTGACACTGCTCCTCGGCATCTCCCCGCTGCAGTACATGGCGGGCTTCACCGGCCCGGTGTGGGTGCTGGTGGCCGGAGTCGGATTCGCCTCGCGGACCGGCGTGCACGTTAGTGCACTGCGAGGGGCCCAGCGGCGTATACCTGCCGCATCAAGGACACAGTGGTGCATACTCACCGCACCATGAAGGACGCAGTCGCGACGAACGGATCGGCGGGTACCGGGGCTCCGGTACCGCCGCCGTCGTGGCCGTCGCCTCCTCCTGGCTGCTCGCCGTCGCGGCCGTCGTCGTGTTCGTCGCGGCACGGCCCGCGCTCGATTCCGACCAGCTGTTCTCCTCGTCGACGTCGTCGGAGCCGCCGTCTACGGGACGTCGCCGGCGTGGTCCTCGCCCGCCGGGTCCACGCCGTGCCGATCCTGTTGGCCGTCGCGTCGATCGGCGTCGGTGTGGCAGCGATGTCCTACAGCTGGACCCAGCTCGCCCTCGTCCGCCCCGAACTGCCCGTCGGGTTCCTCGGTCCGCTGCAGAACACCACCTGGATCCCCGGGACACTCGCGTTGTTCCTGGTGGTGCCGTGGCTCGTCCGCGACCGTCGGGCCGATCCCGTGGTGCGGGCCGGGATCGGCGTCGGCGTCCTGACGATCGCCTGGTTCTTCTGGGCCCGCACCTTCACCGACATCGCGACATCTGGTTCGTCGGACCCGTTGTGGCCGTGGGGTTCCTGACCGCCGGGCACGTCGAGTGGCGTCGCCGTCACGCCCCGGCGGGCGAACGATCCGGGACGGGATGGCTCGCGCTCGGCAGTGCCTGATGACGGCCTCGTACATCCCCCTGGCGGTCCCGGACGTGCCGTGGATGCTCACACCGCTGCTCCACCTCGCGGCGCAGGCCTTCTATCCCGTCGCGATCCTCGCCGTCGTACTGCGCCAACGACTCTGGGGCATAGACCTCGCGGTCGGTCGCGCCGCGCTCGCCGGCAGTCTCACCGCCGTGCTCGTCACCTGCTATCTCGCGGTGACGGTCGCGGTGTCGCTGGTGCTCCCGAACGAATCGGTCTTCGCCCAGGCGGTCGCCGCCACCGCCGTCGCCCTGGCCGTGCAGCCGGTGCGGATGTGGCTCGGCCGGAAGGTGCACCGCCTCGTCTACGGCGACGGCGTCGACCGGCACGCGCCGTGCGGATTCCTCGGGCGGCACTTCGCCGGTGCCGATTCGCCCGACCTGCTGTTGGGCGAACTGGCCGCCGGCATCGGTACCGCACTGCGCCTCGAATCGGGTCGAGGTGCGCCGCGGCGGCGACGTGATCGCACGCTGGGGGACCGCGACCGGACCCGTCGAGGAGGTGCCGGTCGTGACGGCGACGCCACCCTCGCCGTCACCGCACCCCCGGGCGAATCGCTCGGGACACGCAGCCGGCGGGCGCTCACCGACTCGCGACCGTCGTCGACGCCGGCTCGTCGTCCTGCGGTCGGCGGAGGACCTCGAAGAAGCACGTCGCCGCCTCACCGAGGTGAGACTCGAGGAACGCCGCACCATCCGCCGCGAACTGCACGACGGCCTCGGCCCGTCGCTCGCCGGGGTGCGGCTCGGCCTGCAGGGCGCACGCAATCTCGTCACCACCGACCCGGATGCCGCGGCCGGACTCGTCGACGAACTGCTCCGCGAACTCGATCGGCAGGTCGACGGTGTGCGCGAACTGTCGCGCAGTCTGCTGCCCCCGGTCCTCGACGAACTCGGCCTCACCGCCGCACTCGACGAACTCGTGATCACCCACGCCCGCGCGGGATTCCGCGTCGACCTGCGGTCCGACCTCCCCGCCGGGATGTCCGGCCCGATCGCGTGGGCCGCCTACGGCATCGCCTCCGAGGCGATCATCAACGCACGGCGGCATTCCGGTGCCGACGAGTGCACCGTGCGGGTCGCGGCGGAGGGCAACGTGCTGGTCCTCGACATCGTCGACGACGGACGAGGACTGACGGCCGGCGCACGCGTCGGTGTGGGGACGCAGAGCATGCGGGAGCGGGCCAGGGAGGTCGGAGGAACGGTGGGTATCGAACCCGGCGACCCGCGCGGTGTCGTGGTGCGGGCACGGCTACCCTGGTCCGAATCATGAGCGACAACGGAGCGATACGCGTTGCGGTCGTCGACGACCATCCCGTCTTCCGCCTCGGTGCGGCACTGCTCGGCACGCTCGAGGGGATCGACGTCGTGTGCCAGGCGAGTTCGGTGGGGGAGGCGCTCGAGGTCGTGACCGGCGATGTCGACGTCGTGCTCATGGACATCGAACTCGGCGACGGGTCGGGGATCGACGCGACCCGCAGCATCCTCCGGAAGTCGCCGGGCACCCGGATCCTGATGGTCACGATGCACGAGGACGAGGACATCCTCGTCGCGTCGATCCGTGCCGGTGCGTCGGGTTATCTCGTCAAGGGGGCCGATCCGTCGGTGGTCGAACGGGCGATCCGGGCCGTGGCCGACGGCGAGATGATCGTCGGTGCGGCGGTCGCGGCGAAAGCCTTGCAGCGGTCGCGACCTCCCGCAACACATCGGCGGCCTTCCCGGATCTGACCGAACGGGAGCGGGAGATCCTCGACCTCGTGGCCCGCGGACTCGACAACGCCGCGATCTCCCGCCGGCTCGTGCTCAGCCAGAAGACGGTGCGCAACCACGTATCGAACATCCTCGGCAAGATCGGTGCGGCCGACCGGGCGAGCGCGATCGTCCGTGCGCGGGAAGCAGGCCTGGGCGTCGACTGATCTGCCGCTCAGGGAGTGACGGTCGTGACGAACGACATCCGGTCGCCGCGGTAGAGCGACCGGCGGTGCTCGATCGGGACGTCGTTCTCGTCGTAGGAGATCCGCTCGAGCAGCAGCATCGGTGTGCGGGTGTCGGCGTCGAGCAGCGCCGCCTCGCGCGCATCCGGCAGCGTGGTCTCGATCCGCTCGACCGCCCGCGCGAAGGTGATCCCGTAGGAACGGATCGCGGCGTACAGCGACGACGACGGATCCAGCGTGCGGCGCAGATCCGGAAAGCGGTGTGCGGGAAGCGCGTGCGTTCGAGCCCGACATGCACTCCGTCGGTGAGCAGGACGCGTTCGAGTTCGAGGACGGGATCGCCGGGTTCGAGACCGAGGCGGCAGGCCAGTTCGTCGTCGGCGACGAGGTCGGTCCACGCGACGAGCACACGTCCGGCACTGCGCCCTTCGAGCAGGGCGGCCTCGGTGTAGGAACCGATGACGAGGGGCTGGACGATCTTGGGTCCGGCGACGACGGTGCTGCGCCCCCGCCTTTCGATGCGGCCGTCGACGAGCAGTTCTCGCAATGCCTGACGGACGGTTTCGCGGGCGACGTCGAATCGGGTGGCGAGATCGCGCTCGGAGGGGACCTGATCTCCCACACTGAGCTGGTCGAGAAGGCACTCGACCTGGCGGCGCACGACCTGGTGCTTGAGGGTGCGCGCTTCGCGAACGACGGTGGCCACACATCCAGCGTAACCGAATTCCGGTCTATACCAACTGTTCACCGGGCGTTCGCCGAACCATCCCCATATGGTCTAGACCATCCGCCACTGTCGTCCCCATGCGAATCCTGATCATCGGTGGCGGCATCCTCGGCACCGCACACGCCGACGCCGTCGTCCGTCGCGGACACGACGTCCTGCACCTCGAACGCGAACCGGAAACGCGCGGCGCCACCGTGCGGAACTTCGGACTCGTCTGGGTCTCCGGTCGCACACGCGGCGAACTCGACGCCACCCTGCGGTCCCGCGAGCTGTGGGAGGACCTCGGCGCCCGCGTTCCCGACGTCGGTTTCCGAGCGAACGGTTCGCTGACGCTGCTGCGCACCGACGCGAGGTCGCCGTCGCCGAGGAAGCGATCGCACGCGACGACGCGCAGCGACGGGGATTCGCCCTGCTCGATGCGGACGAGACGCGCCGCCGTAACCCCGCGCTACGCGGCAAGTTCCTCGCGGCACTGCACTGCAGCACCGACGCCACCGTCGAATCCCGCATCGCGCTCCCGGCGATCCGGCAACATCTCGCCACCTCGGGCCGCTACCGGTTCCTGCCGTCCACCGAGGCCCGGGACGTCTCCCGCACGCCCCACGGGACCGTGAAGGTGCGCGACGACCACGGCACCGTGCACGAGACCGACCTCGTTCTCGTCTGTCCCGGCGCGACACTCGGTGGCCTCGCCCGCGACCTCGCCGGCGACCTGCCGTTGCGCAGGGTCCGGCTGCAGATGATGCAGACCGCACCGCTCGGCGAAGACCTCACCACGTCGATCGCCGACGGCGACAGCCTGCGCTACTACCCGGGATTCGCCGGTACCGCCCTCGACGACCTCACCGCCTCCGAAGAGCAACGACCCGTCGCCGCACGGCATCGCATGCAGTTGCTGTGCGTCCAGCGCCTGCACGGCGGCCTCACCATCGGCGACACCCACGCCTACGACGAGCCGTTCGACTTCGACGTCGACGAAGAACCCTACGACCACCTCGTCGCGGTGACGGAGGAGTTCCTCGGCCGCCGACTGCCGCGCGTCGTCCGGCGCTGGGCCGGTGTGTACAGCCAGTGCATCGACCCCACGGCGCTCGTGCACCGCACGAAGGCCGACGAGGACGTGTGGTCGTCGCCGGTCCGGGTGGCCGCGGTATGACCCTCGGCCCCTATCTCGCGAGGAGACCGCCGACCTTCTCGGCCTCTGACATCCCGGAACGGGACGCCCCGAAACCCTTGGAGAAGAACATGACCATCCGACTCGCCGTGCTCGACATGGCCGGAACCACCGTCGCCGACGACGGACTCGTCGTTCGCGCATTCGACGAGGCGGCCACCGCCGTCGGCCTTCCCGCGAGCGGCCCGGACCGGGACGACGCACGCCGATACGTCCTCGACACCATGGGGCAGTCGAAGATCGTCGTATTCCGCGCACTGTTCGGCAGCGACGAACGTGCCCGGATCGCCAACGACGCCTTCGAACGCGCCTACGAACGATTCGTCGACCAGGCGACGTCTCCGGCGTCCCCGGCGCCGAGAAGGCGATCACGCAGCTGCGTGAGGCCGGCGTGAAAGTCGTACTCACCACCGGATTCAGCCGATCCACCCAGGACAGGCTGCTCGATGCACTCGGCTGGCGCGACCTCGCCGACCTCGCTCTCACGCCCGCCGACGCCGGTCGCGGACGCCCCTACCCCGACATGATCCTCACCGCCCTGCTGCGCACCGGTACCGACGACGTCCGTGACGTCGCCGTCGTCGGGGACACGGCAGGAGACATCCTGTCCGGTCTGCGTGCCGGCGCCTCCGTCGTCGCCGGAACCCGCACCGGCGCCCACGACGAGGCGACGCTCCGCGAAGCCGGAGCCACACACGTTCTCGACTCGATCGCCGATCTGCCTGCTCTGCTCCTCGCTTGACCCCCGACGCCTGACCCCCGACACGAAGGACACCCCCCATGCGTTCCCTGTCGTCCCGGCGCGCCGTTGCCTGTGCCGGTCTCGCCGCCGGACTCACCCTCGCCCTGACAGCCTGCGGTGGTTCGGATCCCGACGCGCTCACCGAACAAGGCTTCCCGGAAACCCTCACGCTCGGTGCGATTCCGGCCGAGAACTCGTCCGACCTGAAGGCGAGTTACGAACCGCTGCTGAAGATGCTCGAGGACGAGACCGGATCGACCGTCGAGTTCGTCCAGGCCTCCGATTACGCGGGCGTGGTCGAAGGCATGATCGCCGACAACGTCGATCTCGCCTTCTTCGGTCCCTTCGCGTACGTCGTCGCACAGCTCAACGGCGCCGACACCACCCCGCTCGGCGCCGTGGTGCAGGATCCGAGCGCCGAACCCGGTTACCGCTCCTACGGTCTGACGCAGTCCGGCAACTCCGGGATCGACAGTATCGAGGACTTCGCGGACAAGGACGTGTGCTTCGTCGATCCCGGTTCGACGTCCGGATTCCTGTACCCCTCGGCAGGACTCATCGAAGCGGGAGTCGTCGGATCGGGAACCGAGCAGGATCTCGTCGCCGGCCTGACCCCCGTCTACGCCGGCGGACACGACGCCTCCGCACTGGCGATCGCAGCGGGCGACTGCGACGCCGGCTTCGCGTTCGACACCATGGTCGACAAGACCATGATCGAGAGCGGCGACCTCCGGGAAGGCGAACTGAAGAAGGTCTGGGAATCCGAGACGATCGCCGGATCCCTGTTCGTCGGCGACAATTCCCTCGGCACCGAGGTCGTCGAACGACTCGCCGGCATCCTCACCGAGAAGGGCAACGCCGACTACCTGCGCGCACAGGGATACTGCGACGGCGAATGCCGCATCACCGACGAACGTGCCTGGGGTGTCGTGCCCGCGACCGACGCCGACTACGACGGGGTACGCCACGTCTGCGAGATCACCGGCTCCGAGAAGTGCAAGGCTGACGATGAACATCGATCCCACCACCAGTCGCCGGCGACGATCTCGTTCTCTCCGCCCGCGGTGTCACCAAGGAATTCGGCACCACCACCGCGCTGTCCGGCGTCGATCTCGACGTCCACCGCAGCGAACTGGTCGTGCTGCTCGGCCTGTCCGGCTCGGGGAAGTCGACCTTCCTCCGGTGCCTGAACGGTCTGCACCCCGTCACCGAGGGCAGCATCGACGTCTCCGGGACGCGGGTCGGTCTCGCGTCACGCCGTGAACTGCGGTCGCTGCGCAGGAACGTCGGATTCGTCTTCCAGCAGTTCAATCTGGTCGGACGGCTCAGCTGCCTCGAGAACGTACTCATCGGCGGACTGGGCAGACTGTCGCTGCCCCGCTACGGGGCACTCACCTACCCGAGGCCATGCGTGTCGAGGCGCGGGAGCATCTCGACCGGGTCGGTCTCGCCGACCTCGCGGACCGGCGCGCCGACACGCTTTCGGGAGGCCAGCAGCAGCGCGTCGCGATCGCGCGGACCCTCATGCAGCGGCCCACGGTCCTGCTCGCCGACGAACCCGTCGCCTCCCTCGACCCGGAGAACGCCGGCGTGGTCATGGACCTGCTGTTCCGGGTGTGCATGGAGGACAAGCTCACCGTCGTGTGCACGCTGCACCAGGTCGACCTCGCACTCGGGTGGGCACACCGCATCGTCGGTCTGCGCGACGGCCGCAAAGTGCTCGATCGCCCCGCGGTCGGTCTCTCGCGCGACGAGGCCATGGAGATCTACCGGCGCGTCGAGCCCGCCTCCGACCCGCTCGGAGCCGGGTCGGCATGAGCATCCTCGCCCCACCCCGCACCGAGCCGACTCCCCACGACGCCGGTCGCGGCCGCCGGCGGACGATCACCGCCGG
>LATQ01000243.1 GCA_001017865.1 Rhodococcus sp. IITR03 | reverse complement strand
TCGCTCTCGCCGCATGTGGTGATCAGAGGGCGCGGTCGATGAGGCCGAGCACCGAGCGCAGTTCCTCGGCGGCGACCTGACCGGGCGCCGAGGCGGTGCCGACCATCCCGAACGTCGCGGCCGACCCGAAGACCTGACCGGCGATCCGCGACACCACGCCGAGACCGCCCATCGACATGGTGATCAACGGGCGGTCGGCGTGATCCTCGTGCATGGTGCGGGTCGCGTCGAGCAGCGTGAGCACGTCGGTCGTCGACCGCGGCATGACGGCGATCTTGCAGATGTCGGCGCCGAGCTCCTGCATTTCGCACAGCCGCGCGACGATCTCGTCCTTCGGCGGAGTGGCGTCGAAGTCGTGGTTCGACGCCACCACCGCGACACCGCGCGCGTGCGCCGCCGCGACGATCCGCTCGACGGCGGCACGGTCGCGGCGGTACTCGACGTCCACCAGATCCACCGCGCCGCTCTCGGCGAGCGCGACCGTCAGATCGGCATATGTCTCGTCGTCGATCGCGATCTCCCCGCCCTCGTTCGACGTGCGGCAGGTCGCGAGCAGGAGTGCCCTGCACCTGCGCGGCGAGGGCGGCGGCCTGCGCGACCACCGAGGCGACGTCGTCGACGGTGTGGAAGAAGTCCACGCGCCATTCGACGACATCGGCCCGATCGGCGACGGCCGCGATCTGCTCGCGCAGCGCCTCGGGGGTGCGGCCGGTGACGGGGACGACGATCGTGGGTGCGCCTTCACCGATCACCACGTCCTTGACGCGAACCGGTGTGATCGTTCGTCCCACGTGCCGTCTCCGTTCCCTCGTTCGATGACCGGACCTATTCGATCACGGCCGCTTCGACCCGCTGTCCGCAGTGTCCGCGTCGCCTTCGGATCCCTCGACGAGCTCTGATCCCTCGACGACTACGACGGCGTCGTTCTTCGACGACTTCGCCGGGTCGGCGACCGCCTCGCCACGCGCGACCATGAGTGCTTCGTCGGAGAGCGGGATCTCCTTGATGAAGCACGCGAGGACGAACGCGATGAGCAGGAACGGGATGAGGTACCAGAAGACCGGTGCCAACGAGTCGGCGTAGGCGTCGATGACACCTTCGCGGACGGGATCGGGCAGGAGTTTCATCGCTGCCGGATCGACGGTCGCGGTGGCTTGGCCGGCCTGCTCCGGCGTCGCGCCGGCCGCGGTGAAGACCTCGACGAGCTTCTCCGACAGGCGGTTGGTGAAGATCGTGCCGAAGATCGCCACACCGAGCGCCGCACCGACCTCGCGGAAGTAGTTGTTCGAGCTCGTCGCGGTGCCGATCTCGTCGGCGGGCACGGCGTTCTGCACGATCAGGATGACGACCTGCATGATCAGGCCGAGACCCAGACCGAAGACGAACAGCATCGAGCAGATCACCCACAGCGGGGTGTCGCCCTCGAGCGTGGTCAGCCACAGCATGCCCGCCGCGGTGATCAGCGAACCCGCGATCGGATAGATCTTGTAGCGCTGGGTCTTGGTGATGGCCAGACCCGAGCCGATCGAGGTGATCATCAGACCGGCCATCATCGGCAGCAGCAACAGGCCCGAGACCGCGGCCGAGGTGCCCGACGACATCTGCAGGAAGGTCGGCATGAAGGCGATCGCGGCGAACATGCCGAGACCGAGGACGAAACCGATGGCGGTGGCGTTGACGAAGATCGAGTTGCGGAACAGCGACAGCGGGATGATCGGGTCCTGCGCGCGCGACTCGACGAGCACGAACAGGCACACGAACACCACGAGACCCGCGCCGAACGCCCACGTCAGCGGATCGTCCCAGCCGCGGTCGGCGTCGCCGCCGAAGTCGGTGAAGAAGATCAGGCAGGTCGTGGCCAGCGACAGCGTGAGCACGCCGAGGACGTCGATCCGCTTCGTGGGCTTCTTCGACGGCAGGCGCAGTGCGATCCAGGTGATCACGAACGCGATGATCCCGACCGGGATGTTGATGTAGAAGCACCACTCCCACGTCAGATGGTCGACGAAGAAGCCGCCCAGCAACGGGCCGCCGACGGCCGACAGGCCGAAGATCGCACCGAGCGGGCCCATGTACTTACCGCGTTCGCTCGCGGGCACGATATCGGCGATGATCGCCTGCGACAGGATCATCAGACCGCCGCCGCCGAAGCCCTGGATCGCGCGGAAGACGACGAACGTCCAGAAGTCGTCGGTCATCGAGCACGCCGCGGACGCGAGAGTGAACACGCCGATCGCGATGAGGAACAGGTGCCGGCGCCCGAAGACGTCGCCGAACTTGCCGTAGATCGGCATCACGATGGTCACCGCGAGCAGGTAGCGGTGGTGATCCACGCCTGGTGTTCGACGCCGCCGAGCTGCCCGACGATCGTGGGCATGGCGGTCGAGACGATCGTCTGGTCCAGGCTCGCGAGCATCATGCCCGCGATGAGCGCGGAGAAGATGATCCAGATCCGTCGCTGGGTGAGAACCAGTGGTTCCGAAGTGGTGGTCACGGTGTTCCTGTCGGAATAGGAATATCGAGCTGTTACGTGAAGGTGGCCTGCACAGGAGTGAGGCGATCGAGAATTGTTGCACTCGGTAACTTCTGCTGCAAGGCGATTTCCTCCCCGTCACTCGAACCAGGACCGCGCGGGCGGTTTGACCCACATGATCTTCTCGTCCTCGTCGGTGCGGACCGCTGCAGGATGGTCGGGGTGTTTCTGCGCCCACGCCGTCTTCTCGTCCATCAATCTCGCGGCGAGTTCCCAGGTCTCCATCGTGCGCGGCGGATGTGCATCCGCGGCCCGTGCCAGTTTGCGTCGCGTCTCGTCGGTCATGGTGAGCAGTTCGGCTCCCGAGATGCCGCGGTTCCATGCATACCGGGCCAGGGTCACGGCCTTGTCTCGCCGGTTCTTCTCGGCGCGATCGGTGTGGGCGAAGTCGGCGTCGCTCATGCTCCGAAGGTACGCGCCGGCCCGGACAGGCTTCGCCGTCGACGAGGTGCCGGATCATCCGGCCACCACGACGTTGCTGTCTGCCTACTCGATGAGGGGGCTGAGGAGGCGTGATGACGGCCGACGAGATCCCGGACGGCACACCGGACACGGTCGTGGCCCGTGCCGCCGAACCGCCGCGGGTGCCGGTGTTCGACCGACGCTCGGCATCGACGTTCCCCGGTCCTTCCGCGGCACTCCACCACATCGATTGGTGCTCTCGGCGATTCCCTGCTGCAGGGCTTCCAGAGCGGCGCGATCTACAACACCGACGTCTCCGTCCCGGCGATCGTCGCCCATGAGCTCGGCGCCGACCTGCGGTACCCGCGCTTCGGTGGGCCGGGCGGACTGCCGCTGAACGTCGAAGTGCTGCTGCGCCGGATCGAGCAGCGGCACGGATCCACGCTCGAACCATGGGAACTGCCGACCGCACTGTTCACCGCGCGGGGTTTCATGGACGAGGTCGAGGACTATTGGGAACGCGGACCCGGTGCGACACCACCGCTCGTCGGATATCTCCACAACCTGTCGTGCTTCGGCTGGGATCTGCGCGACGCGCTGCAGAAGACCGCCCGCGACTGCGCCGAACGCATCGCCACACCCCGCGACGATCTCGTGCGGCAGCTCGTCGAGAACAACGGGGAGCGGGCGGCGCTGTACGTCTACCCCAACGCCGACGACCGGCGTCGCGAGATGACGCTGTTCGACGTCGCCACCGAACTCGGTGCCGAGCATGACGAGGACACCGATGCGGGCATCGAGACCCTCGTCGTTTTCCTCGGTTCCAACAATGCACTGCGGACCATCACCGAACTGCGGGTCGTCTGGAGCGGCGACGACTTCCGCGACCTCGACGCGAAACAGGCCTACACGATCTGGCGGCCCGAGCATTTCGACAGCGAGTTCGCGGAGGTCGTCGCGAAGCTCCGGAACATCGGCGCGCGGCACGTGGTGCTGTGCACCGTCCCGCACGTGACCATCGCCCCCATCGCCCGGGGAATCGGGACGAAGAACGGCTCCCCGTACTTCCCCTACTACACCCGGCCGTGGGTGGACGCGCGCCGCTTCGACGCGAGCCGCGACGAACACATCACCGGTGCGCAGGCCCGCATGGTCGACGCCGCGATCGATCTGTTCGACGAGACGATCACCCAGGCGGTCGCCGATGCGCGTCGCGCGGGACTGGACTGGTATCTGCTCGACACCGCGGGCATCCTCGACCGCCTGGCCGCCCGCGCTACGTCGACGACCTCGATGCGCGACCCGCATGGTGGCAGCCGTACCCGCTACCGCCGGCGCTCGCCGCACTCGATCCGGTGCCCGACACACGTTTCCTGTCGGCGGACGGTCACGGCGGTCGCGACAGTGGAGGGTTGTTCTCCCTCGACGGTGTGCACCCGACGACGGTCGCCTACGGGATCCTCGCGCAGGAGATCATCGACGTGATGGTGCGTGCCGGAGTCGAATTCCGATCGCCGAACGGAACGGTGCGAAACAGTCCTGTCGCCGTGGATTTCGATCGGCTGATCCGGCACGACACCCTGGTGTGCACGCCACCGCAGAACATCGATTCGACGCTGTCGATCCTGGGTTGGGTCGACGAGGTGCTCGACGTGTTCCGGGTGCAGTTGCGGTTCGGTCTGTGAGGGATCAGGTCAGGTTGACGACGTGTTCGTGAGATGCGACGGCGTCCTGCATCTTCTTCCGCGAGAGCGTTCGCGGACCGCACGCGCAGCCCGAGGGGATTTCGTCGTCCTCGAACTGGGTTGCCTCGAGGGTGTCCACGAATTCCGAATTGAGTGATGTGCCGTTGTGCGGGGTGGCTTCGCGATCGCGGTTGCCGCGTCCACCCGGGCCACTGCGGGAGACCACCACCTGTCCCTCGGAAGTCTTGTAGACCGCGGCGAGGGTGTGTCCCTTGGGGCAGCGCACCTTGACGACGGCCTTCTCGGTGCGTTGGGGGCCCAGTTCTTTCACCGCGGCGAGTGCGCGCTTGCGACGTTCGGTCGGGGGTGTCGTGGCGATATCCATTTTCCTATTCCACCTCACAGTGTCGGGGTTCACAGGGCCTTCGGCAGACCGCTTCGGGGTTTGTTTTCAGATGATCTCGTCGGTGAGCCGGTTCGGTGTGCCGAATCGATGAGCGGTGATCGTGACGGACTGTTCGGCCAGGAACGGCAGCATTTCGATTCGTCCGGATCCGGTCGCCGGATGGTCGAACACCGCGATGTCGCATCGGGCGTTCCATTCGGCGGGCGGCGCTGCGCCGATCAGACGGACCCGCGCCGGGGCCACGTCGACGATCCGTTCCTCCCATTCCGCATCACTCTCCACGCGCACGCGACCGTCGAAACGTGCTGTAATCGAGCATCTTACGAGATCGACGGCGAAAGCCGAAGAGATTTCCACCGGCGCGCCCGCCCGGGCTGCGGCACCGAGTACGCGCACGAGTTCGTCGGGCCGCCCCGCCTCACCGAGGCGTACGTGTGTGCGAACGGGCCGGTACCGGAACAGGTTCCGCTCTGCCGAGAGTCCTGTGACATCCTGTGCCACAGCGAATTCCGACGTCCATGCTCGCTCGTCGTCCTCGAACGCCCGGCGCAGCGCGTCCTCGTCCCGGACACAGGGTTCCCAGGAACCGAAGCCGAAGAGATAGTTCGGCCCGCCCGCCTTGAAGCCGGCTCCTACCGACGACTTCTTCCAACCGCCGAACGGCTGCCGTCGCACGATGCACCGGTGATACCGCGATTCACGTACAGATTCCCGGCCTCCATCCGATCGAGCCAGCGGGCGATCTCGTCCGAATCCAGCGAGTGCAGACCCGCCGTGAGTCCGTAGTCCACCTCGTTCTGGATCGCGATCGCCTCGTCCAGATCGGCGGCGGTCATCACCCCAGCACCGGACCGAAGAACTCGACGAGATGCGTGCGCGACCCGCGTCGCACCCGGTGCGCACGCCGGGCGTCCACAGCCGGCCCTCCTCGTCGAGCCGTCGCGGTTCGACGAGCCACGACTCGCCGTCCTCGAGTTCGGTGAGCGCGGTGAGCAGCTTGCCCCGAGCCGGTTCGATCAACGGTCCCATACGGGTTCGCGGATCGTGCGCAGGACCGACCGGTAGCGACCGCACCGCGTCGACGAGCTGGTCGCGGAACCGACGGGAGCGCGCGACGGAGCCGACGAGGATCACGAGCGACGACGCCGAGCACTTCTGTCCGGCATGCCCGAACGCCGACTGCACGACGTCGCGCACCGCCAGATCCGGATCGGCGCTCGGCGTCACGACGATCGCGTTCTTGCCGCTCGTCTCGGCCAGCAGCCGCATCCCCGGACGCAGCGAACGGAACAGTTCGGCGGTCTCGTAGGCACCGGTGAGCACCACCCGGTCGACGCGGGGGTCGGAGACGAGCTTCGTGCCCAGCGATCGTTCGTCGGCATGGACGAGGTGCAGGACGTCGCGGGGCACGCCGGCATCCCACATCGCCTCGGCGAGCACCGACCCGCACCGCGCCGTGAGCGTCGCGGGTTTGAGGACCACCGCCGAACCGGAAGCCAGCGCCCCGAGCGTCGACCCTGCCGGGATCGCGACCGGGAAGTTCCAGGGCGGTGTGACGACCGTGAGGGTCGACGGCACGAACCGCGCACCGTCGATCGTGTCGAGCGCGCGGGCCCGCTCGGCGTAGTACCGCGCGAAGTCGATCGCTTCCGAGACCTCCGGATCGGACTGGTCGAGGGTCTTACCGCCCTCGGCCGCCATCACCTCGAGCAGATCGGCGCGACGCGCTTCGAGCACGTCGGCCACCTGTTCGAGGATCCGTGCGCGCTCGGCACCGCTGCGGGCACCCCAGGCGCGACCGGCCGCCGTCGCGTCGACCAGCATGCGCTCGAGTTGTTCCTCGGAGGAGAGGGTGTGCGCACGCACGGTGTCGATGCCGAGCTTCGACGACGGCACCCGCTCGAGGATGCGGCGACCCCACTCCCGGTTCTGCGGCAGGGACGGATCGGTGTCCGGCGTGTTCGTGAACACCTCCGGCGCTGGGATGGGCGGCTCCTGTCGGTTCTGCGTGCGGTTGGGGGAGGGGACGCCCTCGTCGAGCGCTGCCACCGACGCGCGGAACCGCTGCTCCTCGCGTTCGAACAAGGCGGGATCGTCGGCGAGATCGAACACCGCCGACATGAAGTTCTCCTGCCCCGAACCCTCGTCGAGTCGACGCACCAGATACGAGATCGCGACGTCGAACTCGTCGGGGCGGACGACGGGCGTGTAGAGCAGCAGACTGCCGACGTGTCGACGGATCACCTCGGCCTGGCTCTGCGCCATGCCGAGCAGCATCTCGACGTCGATCCCGTTCCGCACGTGCCGGCGACCGGCGAGCTCCCACGCATAGGCGATGTCGAAGAGGTTGTGCCCGGCCACCCCGATCCGTACGTTCTCGATCCGCTCGGGTGTGAACGCGTAGTGCAGCAGCCGCTTGTAGTTCGTGTCGGTCTCCTGCTTGGTGTTCCACGTCGCGAGCGGCCACCCGTGCAACGACGCGTCGACTCGTTCCATCGGCAGGTTGGCACCCTTGACCACCCGGATCTTGATCGCGGCGCCGCCGCGTGCGCGTCGCGCCGCCGCCCACCGCTGCAGTTCGATCATGGCGGTCAGGGCGTCGGGTAGATACGCCTGCAGCACGATCCCGGCCTCGAGACGGAGGAACTCGGGACGGTCGAGCAGCGTCGTGAACGCCGCGACCGTCACATCCAGGTCGTGGTACTCCTCCATGTCGAGGTTGACGAATTTCGCGTCGGTGAGGTCGCGGCGAGGCGGTACAGCGGGGTGAGCCGCTCGACGATGTCCGCGACGGTCTCGTCGAAGGCCCACGGCGAGTGTGGCGCGACGGCCGCCGAGACCTTGAGCGAGACGTAGTCGACGTCGTCGCGTGCCAGGAGTGCGAGGGTGCCCTCGAAACGGCGGCGGGCCTCGTCGTCGCCGAGGACGGCCTCTCCCAGCAGATTGAGGTTGAGCCGGATGCCGGGTCGTTGCAGTCGTGCGATGGCCCGGCCCAGCGCGGCATCGTCGGTGTCGACGACGAGGTGACCCACCATCGCCCGGAGCGCGCGCCGCGCGCGGCAGGGACGACGAGGTGGGGGAATCGGGGACCGATCGTGCCGCCCGCC
>LATQ01000127.1 GCA_001017865.1 Rhodococcus sp. IITR03 | reverse complement strand
CAGGCCGACGTCTCGCCACGGCGCACCCGCAGCACGACGATCGCCCCCGCGATGCCGGCCAGCACGATCGCCCCGACGACCTCGGCCCACCTCGGCATGTGGAGAAGTCCCCAGGGCGCGGTCGTCACGACCTGGTCGCCGCCGTCGTCGACCGTGGTGAGATCGGATCCGGCGAGCGTGCGGGCGGTCGCGAGGGAGGTGTCGCCCATGTGCTGCAGCGACGTCCGGCTGAGACGGTCGGGGGTGTCGAGAGGGCTGTGGTAGTACGCCGATCCCGCGGAGATCGCGGTGTCGAGGGCGTGGTGGCCGTGCTCGGCGAAGCGGCGGAAATCGGTGTCGTTCGGCAGCGCTCGAAGATCAGCTCGGTGAGGGAGTCGGCGTTCGCGCCCGGTGCCCCCGCGAGGCTGTCGATCAGGACGCCGTTCGGTGAGGTGATCCGGAAGGTCGTCGGCGTACCGGCGTTCCCGCGGGCTTCGTGGTTGAGCACGACGACCGGGCCCGCCCGGACGGACTCCGTGCCCACGAACCGGTGGGCGCCGAGCAGACCGTTCTCCTCACCGTCGGTGAGCAGGACGACGACGTCGTTCCGCGGGGGAGGACCGGACTCGATGGCACGAGCGACCTCGAGGACCGTGCCGACGCCGATCCCGTCGTCGCCCGCGCGGGGGAGCCCCGGACCGTGTCGTAGTGCGCGGCGAGCACGACGGTGCCGGTGGGATCGGTACCGGCTCGGGTCGCCACGATGTTCTGCACGCGGGCGCCGCGCTGGGTCGCCTCACCGGACCGCGCCATCCATCCGACGCCCGAGTCGACGCGGGTGGACCACCCGAGTTCCTCGAGGACTGCGACGAGATGGTCGCGGGCATCGGCGTGGGCGGTCGATCCGAGCGGTCGTGGGCCGGTGGCGATCGCGTCGATGTGTTCGCCGGCGCGGGCGGCGCTGAAGACGTCGGCGGGAGCATCGGTTCCGAGCGGCTCGTCGGACCCGGGGAACAGGGCGACGAGGCCCGCCACGAGAAGGACTCCGATCAGCGCGAGGACACTGTTGCCCAGGGCCTGAAATCGGCTACGCGGGGACGGGGCCGGGTCGCGAACAGCCGCGGCGGAGTCCATGGTTGCAGCCTAGCCGCGAATGCGGCGGTGCCCCGGCAGACTCGGCCGGGGCACCGCGATCGGATCGGGTCGGATCAGGAGGCAGGTGCCCAGCTGTCGGGTCCGAACACCTCGTAGTGGATGTTCTCGGCCGGGACGTTGCGCTCGATCAGAGCCTCGCGCAGCGAGAGCATGAACGGCAGGGGACCGCACAGGTAGGCCTGGGTCTTCGGATCGAGCGGCAGATCCGAGATGTCGGCCCGTCCGACGCGGACCGTCTCGAGCGGTCGGCGGTTGCCGAGGTCCTCGTACCAGCGGTACAGCTGGGCCGACGGGATCTTCTCGGCGAGGGTCTCGAGCTCGCGACGGTGGGCGTGGCTCGCGACCGACCGGTCGGCGTGCAGGACCGCGACGGGACGCTCGTCGCGACGTCGGCGAGGTGATCGAGCATGCCGATCATCGGGGTGCATCCGATGCCGGCGGACGCCAACAGGATCGGGGTGTCGCCCTCGGTGAGCACGAGATCGCCGAAGGGAGTGGTGACCTCCAGCTCGTCGCCCTCGAAGAGGTTGTTGTACAGGAAGTTCGACACCTCACCGGCGGGAAGCACGGTGCCGTCGGGTGCGGTGGTCTCGAGGACCCGCTTGACGGTGATGCGCCAGTCGCCCTTCGCGGGTGCGCTCGACAGGCTGTACTGACGGATCTGGCGGGCGCCGTCGGGGAGGTGGACGCCGACCGAGAGGTACTGGCCCGGACGGAAGGTGGGCAGCGGGGAGCCGTCGAGCGAGGTGAGCACGAACGAGACGGTGTCGGCGGACTGATGGACGCGGTCGGCGACGCGGACGGTGCGCCAGACGTCGCCGGCCTCGACACCCGCGGCCCGGTACAGATCGGCCTCCATCGAGATGAGGGTATCGGCCATCAGCCAGTACAGTTCGTCCCATGCTTTCGCGACCTCGGGAGTCACTGCCTCGCCGAGGATTTCGACGATCGCCTCGAAGAGGTGCTTGTGGACGATCCAGTACTCGTCGGGCTTGATGCCGAGCGAGGCGTGCTTGTGGGCGACGCGGGACAGGATCGCCTCGACACGGGCGGGGTCGGGATCGAGCTGGAGCGTCGCGAAGGCCGCGATCGATCCGGCGAGTGCCTTCTGCTGCTCACCCTGCTTCTGGTTGCCGCGATTGAACAGGTCGCGTTCGAGCTCGGGGTGGGCGGCGAACATCTTGCTGTAGAACAGCGAGGTGATGTCGCCGATGGCGGCTCCCACCGCCGGGAGGGTCGCGGCGATGACGTCCTTGGATTCGGGTGAGAGCGGCATGGTGTGTCTCCTCGTGTGTGTCGTGACAGGCTGCACCGGCGGCCTCGCCGTGGGTCAGCGGCCGGTGGGTGGTTCGAGGGTGAGCAGGACCGGACCGGCGTCAGGGGTCGCCAGGTCGGCGATCGTGACGTCGTCGAGGGCGGCGTAGAAGGCGTCCTGTGCGGTGCGGAGCTTGGAGCGGAGGCCGCAACCGCGACGCATGGGGCACGGCTTCGCTCCTTCGCACTCGACGACCTCTTCTTCACCCTCGAGCTCGGGTGAGCCAACCGAGGCTCGCCGTGCGGCCGAGTTCGGTGATGGTCAGTCCTCCGCCGCGTCCGCGGCGGGTGGTGACCACTCCGAGCTCGCCGAGCCGGGCGACGACCTTCGTCGTATGTGCGTACGACAGATCGAGCTGGTCTGCAATCGTTCTGGTACTGGGCATACTCTCCGCCGGGCCGGCGACGAGATGCATCACAACTCTCAGTCCTAGATCGGTGAACCGGGTGAGTTGCATGACCTCACGGTAGTAAATTCGCATCCCAAATGACAATTTGATGTGACGCAGATCGCTGTTGCCCGAATGCATTGCGATCAAAGGAATCTCGACACGATGACCAAAGTCCGTATCCGGACGTAGCGGATCCGACTAGCCTCGGAGGCGTGAAACCACTCGGTGAAGCACCCCGCGACCACAACCACCTGACCGTCGGCGTGGACGGTTCCCCGGCCTCCGAGCGGGCGGTGAGGTGGGCCGCGGCCACCGCGGCCGGCCGGAAGATCCCACTGCATCTCGTCCACGCGGTGGACTTCGCACCGTCGGGCTGGACGAAACTTCCCTTCTTCCGTCCCTCGCAGGTCTTCGAGTGGAGCGAAGCCGAGGCCCAGGCACTCCTGAAGGAAGCTGCGGAGACCGCCGAGACGGTGGCACCGGATCTCGAGATCACCGCCGAACTCGCCCTCACCGGAAGCGCCAAGTGGCTCGTCGAGCTGTCCCGCACGTCGCGGATGATCGTCCTCGGCGCCACCGGGGGCACCAAACTCGGGGAGGCCTTCCTCGGTTCCACCCCGGTCTCCGTCGCCGGTCATGCCGAATGCCCGGTCGTCGTGGTGCGGGGGCCGGAAGGGTCCGTCCCCGACGAGCGGGCCGTCGTCGTCGGCGTGGACGGCAGTCCCGCGAGCCGCCAGGCGGTCGACCTGGCGTTCGAGGAGGCGTCCTGGCGCGGGGTCGACCTCGTCGCCGTCCACGTCTGGAGCGACCTGAAGGTCGGGGAGATCGACGAATCACCCCTCGATTTCGATCCCCGCGCGTTCGAGGAGTACGAGCACTCCCTGCTGTCCGAGTGCCTCGCGGGCTACAGCGAGCGCTATCCGGACGTGACGGTCCACCGGAAGGTCTACGTCGACGGCCCCCGCGCCCACCTGCAGTCCTGGAGCGGGAAAGCCCAGCTCGTCGTGGTCGGTACCCGAGGTAGGGGTGGCTTCAAGGGGATGGTGCTCGGCTCCACCGGAAATGCGCTCATGCGCGAGGCGCACTGCCCGGTGATGGTGGTGCGACCGGTCACCTCCTGACGGCGGTAGTGTTCGGGGCACGTGGACGAACGCGCCCCGAACGGGGTGTGCAGCAGGAACGAAGGTGGCGCATGCGCATCGGAATGGGACTGAACTACAGCGGAGGTTTCGCGGAGACCGCGGCGGAGGTGGCCGACCTGGAAAAGGCCGGCCTCGATATCGTGTTCGTGCCCGAGGCCTATTCGTTCGATGCGGTGAGCCAGCTCGGCTATCTGGCGGCGAAGACCTCCCGCGTCGAGCTCGCCTCCGGCATTCTCCAGTTGTTCACCCGGACGCCGACGCTCACCGCCATGACGGCCGCCGGCCTGGACTTCGTCTCCGACGGTCGCTTCGTGCTCGGTATCGGCGCGTCCGGCCCCCAGGTCATCGAGGGATTCCACGGTGTTCCCTACAACGCGCCGCTGGGCCGCACGCGCGAGATCGTCGACATCTGCCGACAGGTGTGGCGCCGCGAGAAGGTCGACCACCAGGCAAGTACTACCAGATCCCGCTGCCCGCCGAGCGTGGCACCGGGCTCGGCAAGCCGCTGAAGATCATCAACAAGCCTGTGCGCGAGCGCATCCCGATCATCATCGCATCGCTCGGCCCGAAGAACGTCGAGATGACCGCCGAGATCGCCGAGGGCTGGCAGCCGCTGTTCTACTACCCGGAGAAGGCCGCCGAGGTGTGGGGCGAATCGATCGCCAAGGGCAAGGCCAAGCGCGATCCGGCGCTCGGCGACCTGCAGATCTACGCGCAGACCGCGCTGGCGATCGGCGACGATGTCGACCACATGCTCGACTGGGTCCGGCCCATGGTCGCGCTCTACGTCGGCGGCATGGGTGCCAAGGGCAAGAACTTCTACAACGACCTCGCGATCCGGTACGGCTACGCGAAGGAAGCCGAGACCATCCAGGAGCTCTACCTCGCCGGAAAGAAGGAGGAGGCGGCCGCGGCGGTGCCCGTCGATCTGCTCCGCTCGATCTCCCTGATCGGTTCGGAGGGCTTCGTGCGCGAGCGGGTCGCGGCCTTCGCGGAGGCCGGGGTCACCACCCTCAACGTCACCCCGTTCGCGGCCGACACCGCAGGTCGCGTGCGACTGATCGAACAGCTGCGGCAGATCTGCGGCTGACCCACCGAGAAAGGTTCCGCGTACGATGACCGAGAACAAGCCGATCGTCGTGGCCGTCGATGGATCCGACGCGTCCACGACCGCGGTGAACTGGGCGGCACGGACGGCTGGGATCCGCGGCCTGCCGCTGCGCATCGTCACCGTCGTGCACATCCCCGCCTTCTACTACTCCGAGCCCTACCTCGCGCAGAGCTTCCACGAGGAGATGAAGGCGACGGCCCGCGACCGGCTCGACAACGCGGCCGTGCTCGCCCGGCAGATCATCGACGAGAACCGTCACGGGAACGTCGAGGTCACCACCGAGCAGCTCGAAGGCAAGGTCGTTCCCACGCTCATCGCGCAGGCCGAGCACGCCGACCGGCTCGTCGTCGGATCGCGCGGCCTCGGTGAGGTGAAGGGCCTGCTCGCCGGTTCGGTCTCCACTGCGGTCGTCTCGCACGCGACGGCGCCCGTCGTCGTGGTGCGGGGTCGCACCCTCGACGGTGCGCCGCCGGCAAAGGGGCCCGTCGTGGTCGGTGTCGACGGATCGGTCTCGTGCCGCGACGCGGTGGAGGTCGCGTTCGAGGAGGCCTCCGCACGCGGCGCAACGCTTGTCGCGGTGAACGTATGGAGCGACGTCAGCGTCCAGCCTCGCTCGGGGCCGTCCCCGAGACCCGCACTGGAGCCGGATCCAGACCGGCGAGGAGATCGTGCTCGCCGAACGTCTCGCCGGTTACCAGGAGCGGTACCCGGACGTCACCGTCGAACGTGTCGTCGCCCGCGACCGCCGGTGCGGGTGCTCAGCGAATATGCCGAGCCGCACAGCTTCTCGTGGTCGGAACCCGCGGACGCGGCGGTTTCAAGGGGTTGCTGCTCGGCTCCACGAGCAACGCGCTCATCCAGACCGCGGACTGCCCGGTCCTCGTCGTCCGGTCGAAGGAGACCGAGGACTGATCCCGGACGAGGGAGCGAGCGGGGCGTCACCCGAAGTCGTCGACGCCCCGCTCGCGCAGTTCTCTCCACGCGTCGGCCGGATGCACGCCCCGGCTGATCGCGCCGTTCTCGATGAGCACCCCGAGCATCTGCGAGAGCACGAACGCGACATCCTCGACGCGCCTGCACTCGTAGCGGGCGGACAGCCACCCGGAGACGTTGCCGGCCTTGGCGGCCTGCGCCATGTCCAGGGCCGTGCGGAACAACTCGCGGTCGGATCGTCGATCGGATCCTCGGTCGGTGCGCTCATCGTCACCTCGATCTCTCTTCTCGTCAGAAACCCACGCGCAGGATCACCAGCGGCACGACCGGCAGGTCGAGCATCTCGGCCAGGCGCGAGCCCCGTCCTCGACGCGCAGGGATGGTCATGACCGACGCCGACAGTCGCGCGTCGATGGCCGCGAGCAGCACCGCTCCACCGCCGCGCCGACCCGGACCAGATCCGCCGGCGAGGTGGACGCGGCGGAGAACAGGAGAACCGATTCGTCGCCGCGATCGCCGCAGCCAGCGCATCGACGTCGGGATCCCGTCGTGACCATGGCCTCGCCGGCCGCGCCGTGTTCGTCGAGCTCGCGCTCCAGGTGGTGACCACCTCGCGTTGCGCGCGGCTGCCAGTGGGAGGTCCACGAGAACATCTCCCGCTGGTAGTGCGGGTGACGCCGGCGGGTCTCCGCCGCGTAGGCGAGCACCTGGCCAGGGCGACGGCCTCGTCGGTGGCGAGCAGGCGCACGTCGACGTCGGGTACCGCCCCGGCCCGGCGACGACGTCGGCGAGCGTCCCGCTGGCACCGGGATGTCGGTGAACGATTCGCGGTGCTGCGCCGGGCGAGATGGCGGCGTACAACCGCAGGTCGCGGCTGCTCGGGGTACCCGAGCCGAGAGTCTCGATCCGGGCGATGAGCTCCGGACGTTGCGGATCGGGCAGCACGGAGGTGCGCGAGCGGTTGCCGAGGACCCGGATCGCGAGCTCGAGATTCGCGAGGGCCGTACCGCACGAGATCAACCGGTCGACGCGCAGCGGGTCCGGCCCCGGTTCCGCGAATTCGAGGCGTTCCTCCAGTTCGGCGCTGTGATCGGGCAGTCGCAGATTCCACGGTTGCGTGTCGTGCACCGAGGGTGCCTCCACCACCGCACGCGCAATGATCTCGGTGTCACCGAGCGACCAGGTTCCGGCATCGACAGTCACGACATCCTCCTCGTCGGCTCGTTCGTCCCACATGTCCACCTCTGCCTCTCCAGCGTCTCCCGAACGGTGCCCGCGAGGCAGGGGGAGAAGGTCCCCAGATGGGTGTCGAACGGCCCCGAGGACGTGGGTATCGCGGTACACCTGGGACAATGACGGAACAGCATGTCAACGAAAGGTGTCCGAGATGACCCGCGTGTTTCTCGTCGACGATCACGAGATCGTGCGGCGCGGCCTGGTGGATCTGCTGAGCAGCGTGCCCGACTTCACCGTCGTCGGTGAGGCCGCCTCGGTGGGGGAGGCCCTGGCCCGCGTGCCCGAGAGCGGCGCCGACGTCGCGGTGCTCGACGTGCGGCTTCCCGACGGCAACGGGGTCGAACTGTGCCGCGAGCTGCGTACCCGCATGCCGGTCTGCGCGCCTGATGCTCACCTCCTACGCCGACGACGAGGCACTCTTCGACGCGATCATGGCGGGTGCTCGGGGTTCGTGCTCAAGCAGATCCTCGGCACCGACCTCGTCTCGGCGATCCGCACCGTCGGCGAGGGCGGCTCGCTGCTCGACAGCCGTGCCACCGCCGCCTCATGGAGCGGATCCGGGCGTCGCGCACGGCCGATCCGCTTGCCGAGCTGTCGGAACAGGAACGCGCCGTCTTCGAACTCATCGGTGAGGGCCTGACCAACCGGGAGATCGCCGAGCGGCTGTTCCTTGCGGAGAAGACCGTGAAGAACTACGTCTCGCGGCTGCTGGCGAAGCTCGGCATGCAGCGCCGCACGCAGCTGCGGTGCTCGCCACCGAGCTGCGCAACGAGCGCGGCAAGCCGACGTCCTGATCCGACGGGGGCGGGACCCGTTCCGTCAGAGCGGGACCGTCCACAGCACCCGGGTGCCGCGCGGGTGGGCCGGACCGATCTCGCACGACCCGCCGCACTGCACGG
>LATQ01000420.1 GCA_001017865.1 Rhodococcus sp. IITR03 | reverse complement strand
CTTCGCCGGGTTTCTGCAACTCGCCGCCGCGCTGACCTGTTTCAAGAAACTCTCCGAATGAGACATGCTCTAAGCAGGCGTGAGGGAACCGTCAGCGTAGCTGCCGGCGTGAGGCAGAAGTCGAT
The DNA here is from genome assembly GCA_001017865.1 of Rhodococcus sp. IITR03. The sequence continues at coordinate 8,090 of LATQ01000420.1, read as the reverse complement.
GATCACTGCACACTTGTCGTGCACCGCCGAAGCTTGCCGAAGCCCTTCATTCACAGATGTGTCCGCTCGCTCGACGACCCAACGTTTCCCCGCCTGGATCGGGCCGGCACCCCCCGCGCGTGCGATATCGTGGTCACAGTCCAACTCCTTGAGCAAATTCCGCGTCCTGGTCGAGTCGTAACCACGATCGAAGTGCGCACGCCACTGTTGCGACAGTGGCCGGATCATGTCCAGGACGCCCGGATCGTGGGTTCCAGCAGCGGCGAATCGCGCCGTTCGAGCTGGCCGACACCAGCGTCAGCGGGATATTTGCGCCGTCACACCACCGAGCGCTTCGTGCCCTGCTTCTTGCGATCGACCGGTGATCGACCCGAAGCCGCGGCACGGAGATGGGTGATCGACCCGTCGACCGGCGGGTGATCGAGGTCGAGGCCGAGCATCCGGTCGTACGTAGCCAGAGCTCTGCGAAGCATTTCGAGACCGATCCCCATCGCGGTCCATGCCATCAGTGGCTGACGGATGGCGCGATCGGAGCAGCCGGTGGTGGCGCTGCGTTCGCATCCGCTGCCGTGCACGAGGGCAATGAGCACGTGTTCGAACACCACTCGGTCCGGGATCCGCCGGCGGTGACATCCCGCGGATGCGCCGGGTCGAACTTCGGTCGGCATCGCTTTCCAATTGCACGGCGAACTCGACCCAGAGGTTCGATGAGACCGACTGGTAGCAGGGGCACGGCGTTTCGGGTGATCGCGGGACTTCAGCAATTCCGTGATCAACTCGAGGCCGTGCCTCTGCGTGCAACGACTCGCCGATCACCGGGCCAGTCGCGCTCGGCTCATCTCGCTTGCGGGATGCTTCAAGTTGGTCTCGAAACCAATAGAGGTGGTCAACCCTAGGCTGTGCACCAATGCGTAACGTGTACTCGGTGCGCTCTAATTGTGTTCTAGGACACAGCTGGTCGCCTCGATGAGTGAGGTCGATGGAGGCGCCGGCACTCCGTCTTCAGCCCCGCGGCTCTCCGCGGTCGATCGAAGGACACTTCCGTTGAGTTCACTACAGGAATCGTTCAGGAACGTGATGGCGCATGTGGCCACTCCGGTCGCCGTCGTCACGTCCGTTAACGGTGGACGAACTGTCGGCACTACCGTGTCAGCGCCTTCGTTTCGCTATCGATGAACCCGCCGATGGTTCTGGCTTCTCTCGACCGGAATTCCGAAACCCTCGAATTCGTCATCGAATCAGGCAAGTTCGACGTGAACATCCTGTCCAGTGAACAACACCGCGACGCACTGAAATTTGCCACCAAGAACGGACTCGGCAAATTCCACGGCGTCCGATGGGACCTTGATCATGATCAACACCGAATCGTCGGCACGGCCGGATAGGTGGCCTGCACTGTGGAACGAATCGTGGAAGGCGGAGACCACATGATCGTGCTGGGCCGCGTCGTCGCCGCCGACCAGAACGACAGCGACCCGCTCAACTACCACCGCCGCGTTTTCGACACCCCACCGCGCACTGGAAACGGTATGACCCCAAAGACCCCTGCGACGGCACCTGTCCTGTCAGCATCGTCCCGACACTGAATCCCTCTGAGGAGAAGAACGCCATGGCCACCTCCGTCGCCTATCCCTCGCGCTTGCGGACACCGTGGTCGACTGCAGCCGAGAGCATGCGTGCCCTTGCACGAGGCGAACTGATCATCCTGCGGCACGGGTCCCGCCTCGTACTTGTCGGATGTGCGGGCACTATCACCACCGAGCAAATGGCCTTCGTCATCCGATACAGCACCGGATTTGTCCAAGTGGCCCTCCATGAGCGAGAGTGTGACCGGCTCGGCCTGCCCGAAGCTGTCCCGAGTTCACGCACACCGTCGGCGCAGGCATACGGCCAGTGTGTCGCCGTCGATGCATCGGTTGGAGTCACTACCGGCATCTCCGGAGCCGATCGGGCTCTCACCGCCCGGGCGCTTGCCGACCCGCACTCGAACGTCGACGACCTCCGCAGGCCTGGGCACCTCGTCCCCGTGCGGGTAAATCCACATGTCCTATGCGAACGGCGGACAGTCGCCGCCTGCGCGCTGGCGTTGACCGAGCTGGCACGACCGGAATTCTCCGGTGCGGTCTTCGCCGACCTCGACGGCATCAACGACCCGACGAACACCGCTGGTCCCCGCGACGCCGAAGCGTTGGCTTACAGATACGACCTCACTCTTGTGGCACCCGACAAGCATCAAGAGTCCTCGTACTGACGGCCAGACTTTCCCAAATCGCTTTTGGTAGAGACGCTTTGGCGCCCCCCAGGGTATGCCGAGTCGGTGTAAGTCAACACTCTGCGACTAGTTCAACCATCCCTTCCCTAAGTGAGGACATCATGGACAGCGCCGTCGATCAACTGATGAGTCGTGTCACCGACTTGCTCCCGATCTTGGCCGAACGCGCCCAAAAGACCGAGGAGAACCGAGCACCGCTCGACGAGACGATCACAGATCTGATCGACTCGGGGATCCTGGCGACGCTGACACCGAAAGCCTACGGCGGTCTCGAGCTCGGCCTCGATTCCGCAGCCGAAATCGTGCGCGCCATCAGCGCGGTATGCCCCTCGACGGGATGGGTCACATCCTTCTACATCGGCGCGGCGTGGCGAGTGAACATCTTCACCGAGCAAGCTCAACGGGAGGTGTTCGCAGACAAGCCTACACCCTCACCGCTGGCACTGCTGCACCGCTACGCGGAGTGAAGAAAGTAGAGGGTGGTTACCGGATCACCGGTCAGACCGCCTGGAACTCCGGTGCTGCCCACGCCGAATGGTTCACCTTCGCCGGTGTGTCCATCGAAGACGGCCGGCGCCGGCCCCCCTGTGGTTCCTTGTACCCCGCAACGAGGTCAAGATCCATGACACCTGGTACATCTCTGGCATGGCCGGCACCGCGAGCAACGACGTCTCTGTCGAGGACGTGTTCGTCTCAGACTACCGGACCGGCCCGTTCGATCTCGCCTTGACCGGCGCGGCCCCCGGCATGTTGCTCCACGACAACCCGATGTACCACCTGCCGTTCTTGCCCTTCGCTATGGCCGAAGTAACCCCTGTCGTTGTCGGAACTATGCGCGGCGCGGCAAATGCCTTCATCGACCGCACTCTTCAGCGCCAGGGAACTCTGAGCCAGGAGAAGGCATCCGCCAAGCAAGCCGCGCAGATGCGACTCGGTCGTGCCCTCGCCGCAGCCGACGCCGCAGAAACACTCCTGCACGCCTTCTTCGAACGACTCACCGAGAACCGTCCCGAGAGGTTCGAGGTACGTGATCGCGCCGAGATGAAGCTCAAGGCAGCCTTCATGACGGACCTGTGCCGCAATGCGCTTAACGACATGGTGCGAGGCATCGGGGGAGACGGTTTCCGCACCGGTTCACCGATCCAACGTTTCCACCGCGACCTCAGTGTCCTGGCAGTGCACGCCTTCCTCGACATCGACACCGCTACGGAAACGATGGGTCGATTCACCCTTGACCTCCCCGTCACCGACCCGCTGCTCTGACACCCGATCGATCCCGATATGCCTTCAGGCGCACGACGCACAAGCACCTTCACCGCGATGGAAGCGACCGCTATGACCTTCGACACGACCTCCTCCAATGTCAACGCCCTTGAGATCACTCGTAACCTCCTACACGCTGCAGATACCGACATCGCCCGATTCTTTGGTTTCTTCTCCACGGACTGCATCTTCCGTATGGGCAACAACGACCCGGTCCAAGGAAGCGAGGCGATCCAACAGTGGGTGGCGTCCTACCTGGGATCGGTCGCCGGAATGCACCATGTCATCCTCGAACAGTGGTGCGACGGAAACCTTGCCGCCCTGCATGTAAACGTCACCTACACGATGAATAACGGCACGTCGTTCACCCTCCCCGCGGTCACCCGCACACGCGTTGAAAACGGGAAAGTTGCTGAGTACCTGATTTTCATGGACCCCAGTCCCGTCCTCGCGGCGCGCTGAACCCGGCATGCAGTCAGCGCTGCAGCACTGAAAGCACACCGATCTCCGAGTGACGCCCCGTTCACCTCAGTCCAACCGTTTGTGATCCCCGCACACGCAGTACTCACAGTTCGCACCGGGGCAAATACTTCGAAAGGAACCACCATGAGTCATCCGGCAAATCGTGACCGGAAGCAGGTCCCGGACGGCACCGCCACTGCAATCGATGTGACAACACGGCGACCGGTGGTGATCTCCGGCGCGGGTCCAGTCGGGATGATTCTCGCGCTCGAACTGAGCCTGCACGGGATTCACAGCACCCTCGTCGAACAAGCTCCGCAGACAACCCGCTTCCCGAAGATGGATCTGACGAACGCCCGCAGCATGGAGCTGCTCGACCGTCTCGACCTCGTCGACGAGATCCGGTCGGTCGGTGTCGCGCCCGAACATTCGCATGATGTCGTCTTCTGCACCTCGATGGCAGGCCGACAGGTCGGACGCTGGAAGTACCCAAGCGTTGAGGCGATGTCCGAGTGGATCGCCTCGAAGAACGACGGCACCACGCCGGCACAGGCATGGCAGCGAGTCACCCAGATCGAGGTCGAGAAGCTGCTGATGCACAGGTGTCTCGCCGATCCCAACATCGAAGTACTCCGACCCTGGCGTGTCAGTGCCGTCGACCAGGACGACAGTGGTGCCCGGATCGAGATCACCTCGGTAACCGACGGCACCGTCATTCCGCTCGAAGCGGACTATGTCGTGGGCTGCGACGGTGCCTCTTCGGTCGTGCGCCGCGCCATGAACCTGACCATGGACGGCGAGCGCGGCGTCATCACCTTCTGCCAGGTGCACTTCAAGTCCCGCGACCTTGAAACCCTGCACGCGCACGGACAGTTCTGGCACACCTTCTTCGTCGGCGGCGGTGTCGGCGCGCTTATCGCCCAGGACGAGCGCGACACCTGGACGCTGCAGACCAGCGCCATTACTGACGGTGTGCGCACCGAGGATATCGACAAGCAAGAACTCCTCGACACCGTCTGCGGACGCCACCTCGAAATCGACGAGGTCCTGCAGAGCAGCGTCTGGCATGCGAACGTGCTCGTCGCCGACCGTTACCGCCTCGGCCGCATGTTCGTCGCAGGCGACGCCGCGCACGAAGTCATCCCCACCGGCGGGTACGGGCTCAACACCGGCATCGCCGACGCGGTCAACCTCGGCTGGAAACTCGCCGCCGTCCTCCACGGTTACGGAAGCGAAGGCCTTCTCGACAGTTACGAAGCCGAACGTCGACCGGTCGCAATCATGGCCCGGGACTGGTCGTTCCGCCATCTCGGCGTGCACGTCAAAGCCCAGGAACTCGCCGACCGTGCACTCATCGAGTCCGACACCGCGGAAGCCGAACAACACCGCCGCACCCTGGCCGAGTACTTCGCATCCAACACCGGAGAGCACGAGACCTTCACTGTGGAAATGGGATACGTGTACAACTCGTCGGTAATCATCTCGGACGGCACTCCCGCCGCCGACAACGACGGCGCGAGCTACATCCCCTCCACCGTGCCCGGTGCACGCGCACCGCACATGCGCCTGCCGGATGGACGTTCCATCTCGATGCCTTCCGGGACAAGTTCACCATCGTCAGCTTCATCGGCGAGGAAGCCGTGAACAGGCTGATGGATGCAGCCTACGCCGTGAACATGCCCCTTCAGGCTCTGGCGGTAGACGAGGCACATGTGCGTCCGTCTACGACGCTGATCTCGTACTCGTTCGTCCGGACGGCCACGTGGCATGGCGTGGAAACAACCTCCCTGAGGATCTATCCGCGTTGATCGGAACGGTTGTCGGTCGACTGGATACCAGTGCCGGGCGAGTTGATGCCAGTCAGAGTGAACCCAAGGGCGTGCTTCTGTGAACGAGTCAACTGACAAACCGATCCCATCGGTCGCTGCCGCAATTGCGAACGGTACGTACACCGTCGACCCGGACTTATCCAAGATATCTTTCCGCGCTAAAGCTTCGGCATCAAATGGGTCCACGGGAGCGTCCCCGTGACTGACGGAACGATCACGATCTCGGAAAATCAGTTGAGTGGGACTGGCCAACTGTCCGCAGACCGCATCGATACGGGACTGAGACCACGAGATTGGCATTTACGATCTTCCACTACCTTCACACTGCTCAGCATCCGAGCATTGTTGTCAGTATCAGCAAAATGAGTCTCGTCAAGGGATACCACCCTTGTGAAGTCAAGATCAGAGGCATCGAAGCGTGCAGCGAGATGCGGCTCGAGACGGTAAGAAGTACGAACAACGACCTATATATTGAAGCAACCTTGACCATGGATCGCACGGCCTACCCTATGCTGCCGCCGGCAGCAGGAGTATCACGGCTCGCGTTTGTCGACATCAGCATTGTCGCTCGCCCAACCCAGATTCCTTGACAATCGGACGATCACCGATTTGCCTCCCATGGACTGGGACGCGGGGAGGTAAAACCCGTGCTACCACAGCCCAGTGCTGTGAGTGTCAATCCAAGCTGCTCGCCGAAGCGAGCAGCTTGGATTCAAGTCCCGAGCACTCAGAACCATGCCGTCGCCTGTGAACTACTGATCCCTGGCACAATCCAGAATCCACACGGCATTCGAGAAAGGATAGCGGAGCACATCCGAAGGTTGAGCTATGCCGACCACGAAAGGACACCTAGTCTACCGGGGGGTGGTTACGTCCATCGGAGTGGTGTACGAGCCGCCGCTGAATAAGCTTGCTGGCGTGTCACAACCGAACGAAAGACGGTCACCGCGTGATCCTCACAGAGACCGACCAAAGTCACTCGAGACAAGACCACGCGATGACCACTGCCCACGATATCGACCTACGCCAGCTTGTCGACGACCGACTCACCGGTGCCAGCTCCGACCTGCTGCGCGAACTGTTGACGATGTTCCTCGACGCCTGATGGGCGCCGAAGCCGACGCACTGTGCGGTGCCAGCTACGGCCAACGCTCCGACGAACGCGTCAACACCCCTGGCAGTTACCGATACCTCGACTTCCACACCCGTGTCGGCGCTCTCGACGTCGCCATCCCCAAACCGCGGCAAGGCTCCTACTTCCCTGATTGACTGCTGCAACGCCGGAAGCGGGGGGGCGAGGGCCCTGACCACCGTGCTCGCAACGTGCTACCTACTTGGGGTCTCGACCCGACGAATGGAGAAGCTCGTCGATACCCTCAGCATCACGTCGTTGTCGAAATCGAAGGTCAGCGTCATGGCGAAAGAACTCGATGAAGAGGTCGAAGCTTCCGTAATCGGCCGCTCATGACGGGCCGTATACGTTCGTCGCCGACGAGGCTCTCATGCTCAAAGTCCGCGAAACGGCCGTGTCGTCAATGTCTACACGCTGGTGGCGGTCGGGGTCAACGCCGACGGCTACCGCGAGATCCTCGGTGTCGATGTCCCTCTGCCGAAGACGGTGGCGGCCGGCTGATCTTCTTCCGCGGGCTCGTCGCCCGAGGCCTGTCCGGAGTACGGCTCGTGACCTCCGATGCTTACAGAATGTCTCTTATGGCGGGGATCTTCTGTGCGGCATAATGCACCATCGTGGCAGATGCGTTGTCTTTACGACTGGTTCCGGATGCGTTGTGGGAGATCGTCGAACCGCTGCTACCTGGCTTCTCGCCGCGACCGCAGGGTGGCGGACGGGCAGCGATCGATGATCGGGCCGTGTTCACCGCTATCGTCTACGTGCTCACCAGCGGGTGTGCGTGGCGGTACCTGCCACCGTCGTTCGGGGTCAGCGTCCCGACCGCGCATCGTCGCTTCACCACCTGGGTTCGGGCCGGGGTGTTCGACGAACTGCACCGGCGCGTCCTCGATCGGCTCGGTGCCGGCGGGGACCTGGACTGGTCCGCTGCGATCCTCGATGCCGCACACGTGCGGTGAAAAAGGGGATCTTTGACCGGTCCCAGCCCCGTCGATCGAGGCAAGAACGGCTCGAAGATCCACCTCCTGTCCGACGCCGACGGTGTCCCGCTGATCACGGCGGTGACCTCGGCGAACACTCACGACAGTGTCATGCTGCAAGCCATGGTCGCCGGCATCCCCGCAGTGCGCTCGCG
>LATQ01000269.1 GCA_001017865.1 Rhodococcus sp. IITR03 | reverse complement strand
ACCGCCGCACGCGTGTCGCGCAGCCTGCCCTACGTACGCGGAACACCTCCGGCGACATCCACGACTACGGGACCCGAGACTGCTCAGGAAGCGGGATATCTCGCCTCGCTCGCGACGGCTGGGTGGACACCCCGGCCGTCGTGGCGGGAGTCCCCGCGCAGCACGCCGCCTCGCTCGCGGCCACCCAGACCACGGATCTGCCGACGACGGGCGCGAGTTCGGCGCTCTTCGCCCTGGCCGCGATGGCGGAGTCCGGTCTCACCGGACCTCTCGTCGGAGTCGAACAGGCCAGCCTGTCGGGACTGACCGTCGCGGAGGGAACGGCCGAGGTCCGTCGCCGGGAGAGACCGGCACGGCCCGTGCTCGATTCGGCACAGACCCTGCCCGGCGAGATCCCGATCTCGCTGGCGGCCTACGAACGGGCCTTCGAAGCCAAGGTGCGATGGGAGGGTGGCCGTTTCCTCGACAGCGACCAGGTCGACTTCCCGCCGCGCTACCGGATCGACGAGGACGGCTCGCTCGACACCGAGTACACCTTCGTCGAACTGCCGCGCACCGGGACGGTCTACACCGAGGTCACCGTGCACGTGCCGGTGCCGGGTCTGCGTACGCCGTACTCACTCGTCGTCGTCGACCTCGACGGTGTCGGAGTGCGTGCGCTGGTGCGGGTCACCGGCACCGTTGCCGGCAGTGTCGACATCGGTGACCGGGGACGGTTGGTGCTCCGCCGCATCGCGGTGCGCTCGGGTGTCCCCGACTACGGATACGCCTTCGAACCCGATTCGGATCCCGTGGACGAGGAGGAAGCGGCATGAGAAAGGTCGCGATCGTCGGCGCAGGAATGACACCCTTCGCCGAACATTTCGCTCTGGGCATCCGGGACCTGCTTCCGATGGCCTTCGCCGACTGCGCGGCGAGCGTCGACAAGGGCGTGAGGAAGTCGGACATCGACGCGGCGTGGTTCGGATCGATGGGGACGACGGACGGTTTCCCGTCCGGGATCCTCGCCGACACCCTCGGGCTGCACGACGTTCCGGTGACGCGAGTCGAGAACTCCTGCGCGACCGGACACGACGCGATCCGCAACGCGGTCTACGGCATCGCATCGGGGGCGTGCGACGTCGCACTCGTGATGGGTGCCGACAAACTCCGGGAGACGGCCTCGAAGGGCATGCTCTGGGAATGGGAATCCATGACGCGCGACATGGCGTGGGATTTCCCCCTCGGTCTCGCACAGGCGGGTTTCGCGCTGCACATGCGCCGCTATCTGTACGAGTCGCCGGCCACCCGTGAACACATGGCGATGGTCGCGGTGAAGAACCACCGCAACGCGTTGAACAATCCCAAGGCGTGTCGCCGATTCGAGCTGTCGGTGGAGGAGGTTCTCGCAGCCGATACCGTGGTGACCCCCTTCGGGGTCTACGACTGCGCACCGCAGAGCGACGGTGCGGCCGCCCTGATCCTGGTGGCGGACGACGTCGTCGACCGTTACACCGACAGGCCCGTGTGGATCCGCGGCACCGGTCTGGGTTTCGACGCCGTGATGCACCAGCACAAGCGCGATCTCACCTCTTTCGCGGCGACCCGGCGCGCGGCGAAACAGGCGTTCGGCATCGCGGGCCTGTCGCCGGGGGACATCGACGTCGCCGAGATCCACGACTACTTCACCGGAATCGAGATCATCAGCTACGAGGATCTCGGATTCGCCGAACGCTTCGAGGGTTTCAAGCTGCTCGAGGCGGGAGTCACCGAGGTCGGTGGGTCGCTGCCGGTCAATCCCAGCGGCGGTCTGAACACGAAGGGGCATCCACCGGGCGCGACCGGTGTCGCGCAGTGCGTGGAGTTGTTCGAGCAGCTCCGCGGACAGGCGGTCAATCAGGTCGACGGAGCGCGAACAGGTCTCGCGCACAATGTCGGAGGGCCGACGGCCGTTGCTGCCGTGACGATCCTGGAGGGCCCGGGGACTGATCCGTAACTCCACCCGGCATCGCTGTTCGGCGAGGACCGTGCACCTGTTCGGTGCACGGGTCCTCGCCGTGCATACGAGCCGGCCCGGCACATCTTTCCGTCTCATATCTCGAATATCTTGCAGCACTGCAAGATTGCCGTTCTGAATAATTAGAAACTCCATTCGTCTTTTCTGTAATCCATATTGCCGCGGCCGCAGACAGGCTCTAATGTGTGGGGCATCACAGGTAGTGCACTCTGCTCGTGTTCTGCGTCGCCGTGATCCACGGCCTCGGTAGTACGACGAAAGTTGAGTCGGATGTTTCTCACAGTTTCGAAGAAGGTGGGCCGCAGCCTGCTGGTGGTCCTGCTGGTGACCATCGCGGTCGTCGGCCTGCTCGGTCTCGCGCCCGGCTCCGTCGCCCAGGTCATCCTGGGGGAGAACGCAACTCCCCAGGCGGTCGCCGAACTGAACGCGAAGCTCGGCCTCGATGCGCCCTTCTGGAGCCAGTACTTCGGGTGGTTGTCCGACGCAGTCCGCGGCGATCTCGGAACCTCGCCGCTGACAGGTCAATCCGTGAGCGAGGCGATCGCAGAACGACTGCCGGTCACGCTGCAGCTCGCCGCGATGGGTCTGCTCATCGCACTGGTGGTCGCACTGGTCATGGGGGTGATCTCCGCGTCCCGCCCGGGTAGCGCCGTCGACCGCGGCATGAACGCCCTGTCGGCCGTCTTCCTCTCGGTGCCCGCCTTCATCGCCGGCCCCGTCCTGATCTACTTCCTCGCGATCAAGCTCCAGATCTTCCCGGTGATGGGCTGGTCCCGGATCGGAGAAGGTCTCGGCGACAATCTGCGCAGCGCGATGCTTCCGGCACTCGCCATCGCGCTCACCGAGATCGCGGCCTTCCACCGCCTGCTCCGTACCGACCTCATGGGCACGCTGCGCGAGGATTTCATCGCCGCGGCCCGGGCCAAGGGGATGCCCTCCTGGTACGTGATGTTCCGGCACGCACTGAGGCCCTCGTCGTTCTCCCTCATCACCGTCGCCGGCATCAACCTCGGCCGCCTCATCGGCGGCACGGTGATCGTCGAGACCCTGTTCGGCCTACCGGGTCTGGGCCAGCTCGTCGCCTCCTCCATCACCTCGCGCGACGTGATCATGGTGCAGGGGGTCGTGGCCTTCATCGCCGTCGTCTACGTGGGCATCAACACCCTCGTCGACCTCAGCTACCAAGTCGTCGACCCGCGGGTCAGGAAGGTGGTCGGAGCATGACGCAGGTCGCGCTCGAGAAGAAGGACGACGCACAGCGGGTCGAGTCGGCCGCCCAGGATCTACCGAAGGTACCCGCCGCCAAGAAGACCCGTTCGGTGCTGGTCTACCTGTCGATCGTGTGGCTGGTTCTCATCATCGGTGCCGCGATCTTCGCAAGCGTCCTTCCGATGGCGCCGTACAACATTCCGATCGGACCTCCACGGACCCCACCGAATCTCGACTCCCTCGACACTTTCCTGGGAACCGACACCCTCGGCAGGTCGATCCTGTCCCGCGTCGTCTACGGTGCGCAGGTCTCCCTCGTCATCGGCGCCGTCGCCGGTCTCGTCGGCTTCCTGATCGGATCGTTCTTCGGCATGCTCGCCGGCTACTTCGGCAAGCGCGTCGACGCCGTGATCTCGCTGCTGGCCGACGCGATGCTCGCCTTCCCGCCGCTGATCCTGCTCCTGGCCCTCGCCTCGATCCTCACCCCGAGCGTGCGGACCATCCTCTTCGGTCTCGGCCTGCTGGCGATCCCGTCGTTCATCCGCCTCGCGCGTGCGAACACCCTCGCGTGGTCGTCGCGTGAATTCGTGAGGGCGGCGAAGAACATGGGTGCCGGCAGCGGGCGGATCCTGTTCCGGGAGATCATGCCCAACGTTCTCGCGCCCCTCGCGTCGTACATGCCCATCGTGATCGCGGCGCTCATCGTCGCGGAGGGATCGTTGAGCTTCCTCGGCCTGGGCATCCCGCCGCCGCAGCCAGCTGGGGCGGAATGATCAACGACGGCAAGGACGCCATCGCCACGTCGCCGCACCTGGTGTTCGTACCGGCACTCGTCATCTTCTTCACGGTGTTCGCCCTCAATCAGGTGGGCGACCACCTCCGCACCAAGTACGACCGCACCCTGCACGACTGAACGCCCCGAAAGCGCTCGTACTCAGAACTTCCCGATGAAAGGTCGACAATGATTCGACGTAGAAGAATGTTCGCGGCGGTCGCCGTGGCCTGTTCCGCCGTACTGGTCCTGGGGGCCTGCGGATCGAGCGGTTCCGACACCGCCTCGGCCCAGGACACCGCGGCGGCCGGCGATCCCGTGGCGGGTGGTTCCGCCACCGTCCTCCAGGCAGGTGAGCCGCGTTCGCTCGATCCGGCCGCGCTGTCCAACACGTGGGCCCATCAGCGGTGCTGGGCAACGCTCTCTACGGCGAGCTGATCATCACGAACAACGACACCTTCGACGTCGAATACCGTATGGCGACGGACTTCTCGACCGAGGACGACGGGAAGACGTTCACGCTCGCACTGCAGCCCGACCTGAAGTTCAGCGACGGCACACCCCTCGACGCCGCAGCGGTGAAGTTCAACTGGGACCGCCTCAAGGACCCCGCGCTCGCCTCGACGACGATCCGTCAGGCGTCACAGATCGAGTCCACCGAGGTCGTCGACCCGACCACCCTGCGCGTGACGATGGTCGAGCCCAACCCGCAGTTCGCCCAGGCCATCGTGGCCGGTGCACTGAACTGGATCGCCTCGCCGGCAGCCCTCGAACAGGGACAGCAGGTGTTCGACGAGAACCCCATCGGTGCAGGGCCGTTCACGCTCGTGAACTGGACCCGTCAGGACTCGATCCGACTCGAGAAGAACGAATCGTACTGGGACGCGCCGAAGCCCTACCTCGACGAACTCACGATCCGGACGGTGGCCGACTACAACCAGCGACTGAACGCAGCCACGACGGGGGCCGCGGACCTGTCGATGGAATCGAGCTGGACCAGCCTCGAGCGTGCCGAATCTGCGGGCCTCGCCACCCAGGTGACATCGACCGGCGGTGGACAGTTCGCCGCGATGAACTTCCGCAGGGCTCCCTTCGACGATGAGCGGGCACGTCGCGCCGTGTCGCTCGCTGTCGATCTCGATGCCGCGAACACCGTGGTGTACAACGGCGAGGGCGAAATACCCCGCACCTTCTTCCCCGAGGATTCGCCTTATTACGCCGACATCCCGCTCTCCGAGACGAATACCGAGGAAGCACAGAAGCTGTTCGACGAACTCGCTGCCGAAGGCAAGCCCGTCTCGTTCACCTACCTGGCCTACCCGACAGCGGAGGCGCGCTCTCTCGGCGAAGCATCCAGGCCCAGCTCGGAGCATTCGAGAATGTGGATATGCAGGTCGAGGTGCTCGACTACCCGACGCTCACGGCGCGGGCGGGTGCGCGCGACTTCGACATGATCATTTCCTCGGCGATCACGCAGGACCCCGACTTCCCGCTCTCGATCGCGTTCGACTCCACGTCGACCGGCAACTTCACCGGCATCAGCGATCCCGAGCTCGACGCAGCTCTCGAGCGCGGCCGGTTCGGCGCGACCGTCGAGGAACGCAAGGAAGCGTACGACGTCGTCCAGCAGCGCCTGGCCGATCAGGTGGTGGGTCTCTGGTACGTCCGGGCCACCCCGTCGGTCGCCTATTCGAAGGATCTGCAGGGTGTGCAGCTCTACACCCTCGGATCGCCGATGCCGGCCGAATTCTGGCTCAGCAACAACTAGCCGATACAGCCGACAAGACGGAAGGGACCGGCTCGCCGTGACCACTCAGCCCATTCTCGAAGTGAGAAATCTCCGTGCCTACATCGGCACGCCACGAGGCACCGTCCGCGCAGTGGACGACGTGTCGCTCGATCTGGACTCCGGACAGGCGCTGGGTATCGTCGGCGAGTCGGGCTCCGGAAAGTCGGTGATGGCCCGGGCGATCATGGGCTCATGCCGCCCCGCTCGGGCCGGTCCGGATCGGTGACCTTCCAGGGCCGCGACCTGCTGGCCCTGACCAAGAAGGAGAAGCGCGAGATCTGGGGCAAGCAGATCGCGATGGTCTTCCAGGATCCGGGCCGGTCGCTCAACCCGGTAGTCCGGGTCGAGCGCCAGCTCACCGAGGGGATGCGGAAGCACCTCGCGTCAGCAGGTCCGAGGCACACACCCGGGCCCTGAAGCTCCTCGAGGAGGTGGGCGTCCCCGACCCGGAACGACGCCTCCGTAACTACCCCCACGAGATGTCCGGTGGCATGCGCCAGCGCGTGATGATCGCGATCGCGCTGGCGTGCGAACCGGATCTGCTCATCGCCGACGAACCGACCACCGCCCTGGACGTGACGATCCAACGTCAGATCCTCGACCTGCTGCGGCGCGTCCAGCGCGACCGGGGCATGTCGATGATGCTCATCAGTCACGACCTCGCGGTGGTCGCCGGTCGCACCGACCGGGTGTCGGTGATGTACGCGGGGCGGCTCGCCGAGGTCGGTTCCACCCGTGAGGTGTTCGAGCAGCCGATGCACCGCTACACCCACGCCCTGCTCGGGGCGACCCCGACGATCGATCATGTGCGGCACGCACCGCTGCGGGTGATCGGCGGGTCGCTGCCCGACCCGACGTCGCCACCGGACGGTTGCCGGTTCGCGCCGCGCTGCAGCCACGCGTCGGACGAATGCCACACCACGCCGCCCCCGCTCGAATCGGTGGGCGTCGATCATCACGTTGCGTGTCTGAGCCCGGTGACCGTTCCGGTCGGGGCCGTTTCCGGAGGTGAATCCCATGGCCGGTAGTGGTGCCACCCATCTGCGCGGCGACGAGGCCCTGCTCAGCGTGCAGGACCTCGTCGTCGAGTACCCCACCGACAACGGTACGGTGCAGGCGGTTTCGAAGATCAGCTTCGACGTCCTGCCGGTGAAACCCTCGGCATCGTCGGCGAATCCGGGTGCGGCAAGTCGACCACCGGTCGTGCGGTGCTGCGCCTGGACCGCATCACCTCGGGCCGTATCCGGTTCGGCGACGAGTGGATCGAGCAGGCGAACGAGAACCGGATGCGCTCGCTCCGGCGCGACATGCAGATGATCTTCCAGGACCGGTCGCCTCGCTCAATCCGCGCCGGTCGGTCGCCGACATCGTCGTCGAGGGCCTGACGGTCGCGAAAACACCTGCGAAGGAACGGGCGACGACATCGGTGTCGGTCCTCGAACAGGTCGGTCTGCCCGGCGAGCGCTTCGCCGGCATGTTGCCCCGCCAGCTCTCGGGTGGCCAGGCGCAGCGCGTCGCCATCGCGCGGGCGCTCGCCTGAATCCCCGGCTGCTCATCTGCGACGAACCGGTCTCGGCACTCGACGTGTCGGTGCAGGCCAGATCCTCAACCTGATCGAGGAACTCAAGGCGGAGTTCGACCTCACCGTCGTGTTCATCGCCCACGATCTCGGCGTGGTGCGCACGGTGAGCGACAAGGTCATGGTCATGTACCTGGCAAGGTCTGCGAATTCGGTGACTCCATCGAGATGTACGACGACCCGGCGCATCCCTACACGCGCGCGCTGCTCGATTCGGTGCCGCTGACCGACCCGGAGAAGGGATTCGCCGGACCACCCTTGGCCGGCGACGTGCCGTCGCCGCTCGCGCCCCCCACGGGTTGCCGGTTCCGCACCCGCTGCCCGATGGCCCAGGACCGTTGTGCCGAAGAGGAACCCGAGATGCGTGAGGTCCGTCCGGGCCAGTACGCGGCCTGCCATTTCCCACTCCCGTCCGTGACCGGACGTGATCTTCCCGAACCCGCCGCAGTCGGTGCCGGTGCGGACGCCTGACCGACAGAAGGATCATTCGATGACCGATTCTGCAGAGTTCGCCGATCGATACGGGCCGTGGGCGCTGATCCTCGGGGCATCGGAGGGGGTGGGCGCAGAGTTCGCGCGGACGTTCGCGGCGCGCGGTCTGAACGTCGTCCTGCTCTCCCGCCGGCCCGAGGCGCTCGAGGAGGTCGCCGCCGAGATCCGTTCGCGTGGCGACGTGGAGACGAGGATCCTGGCGGTCGATCTGTCCGCTCCCGACGCCATGGAGATCATCACCGAAGGTACGGCCGATCTCGAGATCGGCACCGTCGTGTACTGCGCGGGCGCAGATCCGAATTTCCGGCCTTTCCTGGACAATCCGGTCGAGACTGCCGTCGGACTCGTTCAGCGCAACTGCATCACGAACATGCGCGTCTGCCATCACTTCGCCCACGGCATGGTCGAACGAGGAAGGGGTGCGCTGATCCTCATGTCGTCCGCCGCGGGCTTGCGCGGTGGGGCGAACATGGTGGCCTACGGTGCCTCCAAGGCGTTCGACATGGTGATGGCCGAAGGTCTGTGGGCCGAGTTGAAGCCTCACGGTGTCGACGTCCTGTCCCTCGTGGTGGGCCGTACCGACACCCCGGCACTACGTCGACTCCTCTTCGCCCGCGGCGCGATCGACAGCCTCGACGCGGACGTTCCGGGCCTTGCGACACCCGCGTCCGTCGTCGCCGAGGCGCTCGACAATATGGCCGACGGGCCGACCCATCTTGTGGGTGAACAACTGCAACAGGCGTGGCGGGAGATGACATCCATGACCCGCAGTGAAGCGGTCCGGGAAGCCGCCGCCCGCCAGGCCTCCTTCGCCGCGGCAACACGTTCCTCCTGATCTTCCTTTCTCGGCCCTGCAGTACCTGTGTGCTGCAGGGCCGGTCCGTATCCGGGTCGGTGTTCGAAAGGTGACGCATGTTCGGAAAGAGATACCTCGCCAGGGGATTCGCGTCGGCCTGTGCCGGCGTTCTCCTGCTGTCCGGTTGCGGCGGTGGCGACACCGCAGACGCGAGTGAGACCACCGCGGCGGGCGATCCCGTCGCGGGCGGTGAACTCGTCGCACTCCAGCTGAGCGAGCCCCGCACCCTCGACCCGGGAGGGTTGTCCAATACCTGGGCTCACCACCCGATCGTGGGCAACGCGTTGTACGGGACGTTGATGACCAACGACCCGACGACGCTCGAGGTCGAGTACGGACTCGCCACGGGGTTCACGACCGACGACGGGGGTCGCACGTTCACCCTCACGTTGCGACCGGACGTGACCTTCACCGACGGAACACCTTTCGACGCGGCCGCGGTGGAGTTCAACTGGAGGCGCATCGCCGACCCGGCGACCGGCTCGAGCGGCATCCGGCAGGCCGCGCAGATCACCGGTTACGAGGTGGTCGATCCCGGAACTCTGAAGATCACACTCGCCGAACCCAATCCGCACTTCGCGCAGGGCGTGATCGCCAACGCGCTCAACTGGATCGCCTCGCCCACCGCGTTGCAGAAGGGACAGGCCGAGTTCGACGCGAATCCGGTCGGCGCCGGACCGTTCACGTTGGTGAACTGGACCCGTCAGGCCGAGATGACCTTCGAGAAGAACCCGGACTACTGGGACGCCCCGAAGCCGTATCTCGATCGGCTGGTCGTGCGCGGTGTATCGGACGGACCCCAGCGGATCAATGCTGTCACGACCGGGGCCGCGGACCTCTCGCTGGAGGCGAACTGGTCGAATCTCGCCAAGGCGGACGCCGCCGGCTGCAGACCGTGGTGACCGAGGTCGGAGGAGGCCAGACCCTCGCCTGAACCTCCGGCGCGCACCCTTCGACGACGAACGTGCACGACGTGCGGTGGCTCTGGCGCTCGATCTCGACGGTCTCAACAGCGTGGTCTACAACGGCGACGGTGTCGTGCCGACCTCGCTGTTCGCCGAGGGTTCACCGCTCTACACAGACGTGGAGTGGCCGACGGCGAATGCCGAGGAGGCCCAGAAGTTGTTCGACGAACTCTCGGCCGAGGGCAAGCCCGTCTCCTTCACCTTCCTGTCGTACCCGACGACCGACACGCGGACCACGGGCGAGACCATCCAGGCACAGCTGAGCGCCTTCGACAATGTCGACGTGCAGGTCGAGGTGCTCGACTACGCCCAGGTCACGGCCCGATCGAATGCCCGCGACTTCGACATGATGGTGTCCTCCGCCGCCGTGCAGGATCCCGACTACACACTGTGGACGGCATTCCACAGCAGGTCGCCGGGCAACTTCACCGGTGTTGCGGATCCCGAACTCGACGCGGCACTCGATCGGGGTCGTCTCTCGGAGTCGACGGACGAACGCAAGGACGTCTACGCGGAGGCCGAGCAGCGGATCGTCGAGCTCACTCCGGCGATCTTCTACATCGCCGCGGCGCCCTCGCTGATGGCCTCACCCGACGTGCAGGGCATCGAGATGTACACCCTCGGATCGCTTCGCCCCGAGGAGATCTGGATCGAGGACTGATGTCGGTTCGGCTCCCGGGGCACCACCTCGGGAGCCGAACCTCATGCCGATACAGAGGGCAGCGGCGCACGAGCCGTGAACAATGGAACGAGGAGACGCCGGGGTGGACGGAACATCGACGACGGGTTTCGCCGGTCGCACGATCTGGGTACTGGTGTTCGCCGGCATCGTCACCACGGTGATGTCGACCCTCGTCATCCCGCTGCTCGGTGAACTGCCCGCTCTGCTCGGGACCAGCCCGTCCAATGCGTCCTGGGTGGTTACGGTGACCCTGCTCGCGGGTGCCGTCGCGACACCCGTGACGGGACGTCTGGGCGACATGTACGGCGCCCGCCGGATGCTGCTGGTGTGCACGATCCCGCTCATCGTCGGGTCGTTCCTGTGTGCACTGTCGTCGTCGCTGGCGCCGATGCTCGTCGGCCGTGCCTCCAGGGTGCGGGCTTCGGGATCGTGCCCCTCGGCATCAGTGCGTTGCGTTCCCTCGTGCCACCGGCGCGCCTCGGCTCGGCCATCGCCTGATGAGTTCGTCCCTGGGGATCGGGGGAGCGCTCGGGTTGCCTCTCGCAGCGGCTGTCATCCAGTTCACGAGCTGGCGAATGCTGTTCTGGGGAGTCGGTCTTCTCAGTGTGCTCGTCGCGGTGCTCATCGCGTGGCTCGTGCGGGACACGCCCGTTCCACCGGAAACGGGCCGGTTCGACGGCTTCGGCACACTCGGTTTGTCGCTGGCGCTGGTAGCCGGATTGCTGGCGATCTCGAAAGGTGGCGACTGGGGCTGGACCAGCGCGACCGTCCTGATCCTGTTCGCCGTCTCGTTCGTCGTGTTCGTGGTGTGGGGCCGGTGGGAACTGCGGGCCGCGGCCCCGCTCGTCGATCTTCGCGTAGCGAAGGGCAACCGGGTTCTCGTCACCAACCTCGTCGCGACCCTGATCGGCTTCTCGATGTATTTCCAGGCGTTGCTGGTTCCCCAGATCCGGATGCTGCCCACGGAAACGGGATACGGGCTGGGGCAGTCGATGGTGGTCATGGGATTGTGGTGCGCACCCGCCGGACTGCTGATGATGGCGGTCTCCCCGTTGGGAGCACGGCTGACGACCATCCGTGGGCCCCGCACGACCCTGTGCACCGGATGTCTGATGATGGCAGCCGCGTATGCCTCGTCGTTGTTCCTGATGGGCTCGACCTGGGGCCTGATGGTGATCACGTGCGTCATTGCCGCGGGAATCGGGCTGGCGTACGGAGCGATCCCCACGTTGATCATGGGAGCGGTTCCACCGACACAGATCTCGTCGGCCAACAGTGTCAACACCCTGTTGCGTTCGGTGGGAGGCACAGCGTCGGCTGCGGTCGCGGGAGTCGTGCTCGCTCAGATGAGCGTCGACTTCGCAGGAACCGTGGTCCCCTCACAGAACGGATTCCTCACCGGAATGCTGATCGGCGCGGCGACCGCCCTGTTGGCGGCCGCCGCGACCATGACCATCCGTCGTGTGGACTCTGCGGACCGGGCCGATACACGACCTGCGGCATCCGCCTCCCGCCCGTGACCGGCTCCGGTCGACAGGGGACAGCGTCAACGATGCGACAGAGCGGTGGGGTGTGCTTCGTTGTCGATACCCGGGATGCCGCGTCCACGCAGCGATGCACCCGCGGTCTCCGCCACGAAGTAGAGGGCGACGAGGCCGACCGCGCAGGCGCCCATCATGTAGAAGGCCGGCATGAGGTCGTTACCGGTCCGCTCGACGAGCCATTCGTTGATCGCGGGAGCCGTACCACCGAAGATCGAGGTGGACACGTTGTACGAGATCGCGAACCCGGCGAACCGGACCTGAGTGGGGAACATCGCGGGGAAGGTCGCCGAGATCGTCGACAACTGCATCACGTACAGCAGTCCGAGCACGGTGAAGCCCAGGATGGCCCAGCCGAAGCCCACCGACATCAACATGTACATCGGCACGGCGAGAACGAACAGACCTGCCAGCGACGCCGCCCAGAGGGCTTGCGCCCGATCCGGTCCGACAACGCCCCGGAGAACGGGATGACCGCCATCATCGCGAGCTGACCGATCAACACCAGGATCAGTGCCGAGGTGGTCGTCAGACCGATCCGATCCTCGAGATAGGTCGGCATGTAGCTCAGCAACGTGTAGTTGCAGACGTTCAGCGCGATGACCAGACCCATCATCTTGATGATCGGCCGCCAGTACCGGGTGATCAGGTCCTTGAACTCGGCGCCGACGCTGGCCTCCTCCTGGTGCGCCTCCTCGAGTTCCTTGAAGACCGGTGTCTCGTCGAGTTTCGAACGGAGGTAGAGGCCCACCAGGCGAGCGGGCCGGCGACGAAGAACGGCAGTCGCCAGCCCCAGGTCGCCATGAAGGCGTCGGTGGACAGCAGATCGATCATCAGGACGAGGAACGCACCGACGGAGAAACCGCCCAGCGTGCCGAACTCGAGGAAGCTGCCGTAGAAACCACGCTTGCGGTCGGGGGAGTACTCGGCCATGAAGGTCGCCGCGCCGCCGTACTCACCGCCGGTGGAGAAGCCTGGATCATGCGCAACAGCACGAGCAGCAGCGGCGCCCAGAACCCGATCGATTCGTACGAGGGGACAGCGCCGAGCAGCACCGTCGAACCACCCATCAGCAGGATGGTGAGCGCCAGGATCTGACGACGACCCAGCCGGTCGCCGAGCGGACCCCACACGAAACCGCCCAGCGGCCGCATGATGAAGGAGACTGCGAAGACGCCCAGCGTGAGCAGTGTCGCGGATTCGAGATCGCCGGGAAAGAACGAATCGGCGATGTAGGTGGCCGTGTAGGCGTAGACGCCGTAATCGAACCACTCGGTGAAATTGCCCATGGCCGACGCGCCGATGGCGCGCCGTACCGTCTCCGGCCGCTCTTCGTGAGCGTCCGGTGTCGGGTCGACGGAACCGTTCTCCACGATTGCCCCCTCCGATCGAGCTCGGTGCCTCGGCGGATACCCGAGGCGGAGGAGGACGAAACCGATTCCCGTGAAGTTCCTCGAAGCCGTGGTCAGGCGGACAGTCTGCTGAGGGGATGCGCCGACGAGACGTACCGTGCCCGGTCACGTCGGTCCGCCGCGGCGGCGAGGTCGACGGTGTCGAGCCGCTCGTCGCAGATGCGCACGAGTTGCTCGAGGATGTGTGGTTCCAACTGGTTCCACCGGTGCTTGGTCAGCAGGCCGCGGAGGCGGTGGAAGTAGTTCTCGGGGGTGATCCCGAAGGTGACCCAGATGTCCTCGTCGGGCCCACCGTTCCAGTGCCGCCACTTCACGGCGAAAGCGATCATCGCAGCTTCGTCCGACATGCCGGAACTCCTGTCTGATGGGGGATGTGTCAACGGAGTAGTTCTTTGACGACCTTGCCGGTCGCGTTGAGGGGGAGCGCGTCGATGTACTCGACGACACGCGGAACCTTGAATCCCGCCATGCGTGTGCGGCTCCAGGCGATGAGGTCCTCGGCGGGGACGGGATCGGACGAGACGACGAACGCCTTGCCCACCTGGCCGAGCCGGTCGTCGGGAATCCCGATCACGGCCACCTGGTCGACGGCCGGGTGTTCGAGCAGGAAACCTTCGATCTCGGCGGGATAGGCGTTGAAGCCGCCGACGACGAACATGTCCTTCTTGCGTCCGATGATCCGGAGGTGGCCATCGGCGTCGATCTCGCCGAGATCACCCGTGTGGAGCCACCCTTCGGCATCGACGGCTGCGGCGGTGGCCTCCGGATCGTCGAGATAACCCTGCATCACGTTGTATCCGCGGATGAGCACCTCGCTGTCGTCGGCGATGCTCACTTCCACACCGTCACAGGGTTTTCCGACGGTCGTGGCGATCTGTTCGAAGGTATCGCCGCGGCGGGAGGCCGTCGCGGTGCCGGCCTCGCTCAGACCGTATCCCGTCATGATCGTCTCGAAGGGCAGTTCGTTCCGGATCCGCCGGATCAGATCGACCGGGATGTCGGCCGATCCGGTCACGGCCGCGCGCAGCGACGACAGGTCGTGCGTCCGGTCCTGCTGCGCTGCGAGGAGCGAGTGGTAGAGCGTGGGAGGTCCGGGCAGCATGGTCACATGTTCTCGCTCGATCAGGTCGAGGACGGTGTCCGTCTCGAAGACCGGGACGGGAATCATCGTGGCGCCGCGGATGAACGACGCGACGAGACCGGCCTTGTAGCCGAACATGTGGAAGAACGGGTTGACGAGCAGATAGCGGTCGCCGCGTCGCAGATCGGCCAGATCGCACCACTCGGAGAACATCCGGAGGGTCTGCAGGTGGTTCATCATCACGCCCTTGGGGCGTCCGGTGGTGCCCGAGGTGTACATGATGTCGGCAATGTCCTCACCGGCCACCTCGCGTACGAAAGGTCTTCCGCTGTCGAGGAAACCGGAGGCGATGTCGATCCGGTGGACACCGGCCGGCACCACGTACTCCTGGTCGAGGAAGCCGTCCTGCACGAGGGTCAGCTTCGCTCCGCTGCGCCGGATGATGTCGCCCGCCTCGTCCTCGCGGTAGCGGGTGTTCACCGGGACGAGCACACCACCCGCGGTGAGCAGGCCGAAGGCCGCGACGATCCACGCGGCGGAGTTGGGGGCCCAGATCGCCACCCGATCACCCTTGCCGACACCTGCGTCGGCGAATGCCCCGGCGGCGCGGCGAATTCGATCGGTGAGATCGGTGAAGGAGATCCGGAGGTCCCCGTCGACGACCGCTTCGGCATCACCGAAGCGGTCGCCGGCGCTGAGGACCATCTCGGGGATGGTCCGCCTGCTCATACCTTCAGGAGCCTCGCGAGGTTGCCGCCCATGACCAGCTTCTGGTCCTCGAAGGGCAGGTGCTGGATGTGCTGGATGTAGGTGGTCGGCTCGGCCAGGCCCTCGGGGTGCGGGTAGTCGGAACCGAACAGCACGCGCTCGGCGCCGATGAGGGCGGTGAGCTTGCTGAAGTCCTCCTCCCAGAAGGGGCTGACGTGAATGCTGTTCTTGACCGCCTCGACCGGGTCCTTCATGCCGAAGCCTCGGGGGCCTTCTTGAAGGTGTCGGCGAGGTTCTGCAGCAGACCGGGCAGCCAGCTCGCGCCGTTCTCGATCACCGCGATCCGCAGCTCCGGGAATCGGAGGAGTGCACCGTGGCAGACCCACGATGCGACCGCATCCTGGATCGGACGCCACTCGTTGACCATGTGGAAGGTGTTGGTGACGAACGGCAGCATCTCCTTGTCGGCGCCGTCCCACTCCGCCGTGTGGCGGGCGTAGCCGCTGTCGGAGGAGTGCTGGGTCACGAGCACGTCGAGCTCGACGACGCGCTTCCAGAAGGGATCGAACTCCGGCAGGGCGAACGAACGCGGTCCGCGGTAGCCGGGAACCGGAGCCGGGCGCACGAGGATCGCCTTCGCGCCGCGTTCGACGCACCACTCGAGTTCCTCGATGGCCTTGTCGACGATCGGCAGGCTGATCACCGGCACGGTGAAGATGCGGTCCTTGTAGTTGAAGGACCACGTCTCGTAGAGCCACTGGTTGAGTGAGTGCACGACGGCGTGGATCAGCTCCGGATCGTCACGCATGCGCTCCTCGACGAGGCTGGCGAGGGTGGGGAACATGAGCGTGCGCTCGATGCGGAGTTCGTCCATGAGCTCGAGACGGGCCGCCGGCTCGCGGAAAGCCGGGATCGACTTCATGGACTTGCCGAAGATCTCCCGACGGCTCTTGCCCTCGGGGTTGCCGTTCTTGAAGTAGTCCTCCATGGCGCCCGGTCGGGCGACGACCTCGAAGGTCGGGTTGGGGATGTAATCGCTGATCTGACCGCGGATCGCGATCTTCGTGCGGCCGTCGACCTGCACGTACTTGATCACGTCCTTGTACTTCTCCGGAAGGAACTTCGTCAGTGCCTCCTCGGTCTCGTACAGATGGTTGTCCGCATCGAACAGCTGGTACGGCAAATCGTTCGCGGTCATCAAATCCTCCTTCTCCTGTTACGAGAATACTATTCTCATGTGTGCGCAGCCGCAATATCCTGACGAACCCGGAACTTCTGGATCTTCCCGCTCGCCGTGCGCGGGAAGTCGTCGACGCAGTGCAGTTCCTCGGGCCACTTCTGCTTGGCGATGCCCGCCTGCCCGAAGTGTGCGCGGATGTCCTCGAGCGACGGCATCTCGTGCCCGGGCCGCAGGCGCAGCACGGCGGCGGCATGCTCTCCGAGGCGCTCGTCCGGCGCCGACACGACGGCGGCCTCGGCCACCGAGGGCAGGGTCAGGAGCACCTCCTCGACCTCGAGCGCGCTGATGTTCTCCCCACCGCGGATGATGAAGTCGGCCTTGCGGTCGGTGATCGTCAGGAAGCCGTCCTCGTCGACGATCGCGACGTCTCCGGTGTGGTACCAGCCGTCCTCGTCGAAGGCGCGGGCCGTGAGTTCCGGGTTCGTGTATCCCATGCACAGATCCGGTCCGCGACTGAGGATTTCGCCGTCGTCGGCGATGCGGATCTCCACTCCGGGGCACGCGTTGCCGTCGGTGAACAGACGCTTGTCCACCGGGTCGGTGACGAGCGAGCTCGTGATCGACGGGTGCTCGGTGCTGCCGTAGGCGCGGAACACCGTGATGCCGAGATCGTCGAGACGACGGGTGACGGCGGCGGGCACGGTCGACCCGCCCAGGCCGGCGTACTTCATGTACTGCAGGTGCCGGTCCGGTCGAAGTTCGGGTGGTCGAGCAGGCTGGTGATGAAATAGGTTGCGCCTCCGCCGATCACGAGTCCGTCGCTCTCCATCAGTTCGATCGCGCGGGCCGGATCCCAGACGTCGAGCAGGTTGATGGGGGTGTGGTCGAGAATCGGGATGAGGAAGGCGTTGACCATGCCGATGAAGTGACCCACCGGCGCACCCGTGAGCTGTGAGCCGCGGTCGGCGGGATAGCGCTCGGAGAGCTGCCTCGTCTCGAAGCCGAGCGTCCGGTGCGTGTGGATCACGCCCTTAGGATCGCTCGTGGTGCCGGAAGTGAACGCCAGCAGTGCCGGCTGCGAGGGGTCGACGGGGAGCACGCCCTCGAAGGGTTCGTCGTCGAGCAGGTCGTCGAAGTCGCGTCCCACGACACCGACGACAGGGATGTCGGCGCACAGTTCGCCGATACTCGGTGTATCCGAACTTCTCGGCACACACGAACACCTTGGGAGCGGACTCGCGCAGGATGTATCCGAGTTCCTTGGGACCGTAGAAGTGGACGATCGGCACGACGGTCGCGCCCAGGAAGGACGAGGCCCAGAAGACGGCCGCGGCTCCATCCAGTTGGGGAGCTGAAAGGCCACCACGTCGCCGGGGCCGACCCCGCGGCGGTGCAGGCCGGCTGCGAGGCGCCGCGCGACGTGCTCGACCTCGCTCACGGTGCCCGACCACGGTCGGATGGTCGAGTGGATGCGGAACTCGGTGTCGGGTGCGGCCTTCAGGCCGCGCGCCAGCATGTCGCCGATCGTCTCGCGAGTCCACCACCCTTCGCTCTCGTAGCGTTCGACCAGTTCGGAGGGGATCTGCCGCATCTGAAAGCTCCAGTGTCCGGGATGGCGTCACGCCGCCGTTCGTCGCGGCGCGACCGGTTCAGACCGGCCTTGGCCGGATGTGGAGATGGTATTCTCCGAAAAGTAGAATTCCAATATCAGTTCGGAGAGCAGACCATGGTGGAGCTGGAGCTCGACGACGGACTCGCCGTCGTCACCATCGATCGCCCGCACGCGCGCAACGCCATCGCCCCCGAGACGATGGACCAGCTAGAGAAGGTGCTCGACGAGGCCGGGCAGGCGCAGGCGCGTGCCTGGTGATCCGTGGTGGTGGCGACCGCGCCTTCGTCTCCGGCGGCGACCTGAAGGAACTCGCCAAGCTCCGCACCCACGAGCAGGCCGCCGACATGGCCCGGCAGATGCGCGCCGTGTGCGACCGGATCGCAGGTTTCCCCGCGCCCGTCGTCGCCGCGCTCAACGGTCACGCACTCGGCGGTGGTGCCGAAGTGGCCGTCGCCGCCGATATCCGCATCGCCGCGGACGACATCAAGATCGGCTTCAACCAGGTGTCGCTGGCGATCATGCCCGCCTGGGGCGGAGCCGAACGGCTGGCCTCGCTGGTCGGACGCGGGCGTGCCCTCATGCTCGCCGGGACCGGCGACATCCTGCGAGCCGAGGAGGCCGAACGCATCGGCCTCGTCGACAAGGTGATCCCGCGGGAGACCTTCGACGAAGGGTGGCGCACTCTCGGCCGCGCCCTCGCCAATCCGTCCTCCGCGTCGATCAAGCATGTCGTGAACGGCGCGAGTCCGGAGGAAGCGGTCGACGCGTTCGCGCGGTTGTGGATCGCCGATGCCCACTGGGAGGCGGCCGACAAGGTGCTCTCACGAGGCAAGTAGGACAAGCCTGCTCGTTCCGAGGGCCGCGCTGATCTCCACACGTGTCCGGCGGCCGGACGTTTGGATGCCTGCCCGGCGGGAAGCCTTCATAGGTCCTGTCCCTCCGACGCCGGGAGCACCTGTGCCTGCATCGACCGCGACCGTTTCGCCCACCGACGCCGCTCGACTCCTCGGACAGGTGGCCGTGCCGTTCGTGGCGGTGGGACCGATCGCTCGTCGGCGCTGGGCGATGAAGCTGCTCGAGAAGAACCAGTCCGATGCCGGCGTGGTCCGCCTGGTCGCCGATCTACGGAAGCGGCACGGTGACGGGCCGGCGGTCGTGCCGATCCCCGGCCGCACCCTCGCGATCGTTCTGACGCCCGAGGATGTGGACCGGATCCTGCGCACCGACACGGCGTCGTTCACTGCGGCCAACAAGGAGAAGGTGGCTGCACTGAGCCCGTTCCAGCCCAACGGTGTGCTCATCTCCCGAGGGGACATTCGCGCCCAGCGACGCGCGTTCAACGAGTCGGTCCTCGAACCGGAACACGCCCTGCACCGTCTCGCGGCCGAATGGGTTCCCGTGATCGAGCAGGAGGCGCAGGACCTGCTCGAGCATGCGAGGTCGCGCGGTGAACTCGACGCTCCCGATTTCGTGAAGACCTGGTGGCGGCTCGTCCGGCGACTCGCGTTCGGCGACGCCGCCCGCGACGACGAGAGCATCACCGACCAGCTGTGGACACTGCGCTCGAACGGGAACTGGTCGTTCGCGCATCCGCTCCGGCACCGTCTGCGCGACCGCTTCACCCAGAACCTGCACCGTCATGTCACGGCGGCTCCGTCCGAGAGTCTGGCCGGGGTGGTCCGGGACCTCGCCGCGCCGGCGTCCGTCGACCCGATCGGGCAGATGCCGCACTGGTTGTTCGCGTTCGACGCCGCGGGCATGGTCGGCGCCCGAACCCTGGCGGTGTTGTCGACCCATTCCGAGCAGCGCCTGCGCGTCGAGTCGGAACTGTCGGGGACCGAGGCCGGGACACCGCAGGTCTACGAGTACCTGCGGGCCTGCGTGCTGGACACGACCCGGCTGTGGCCCACCACTCCGGTGATCCTCCGGGACTCCGTGGAGGAGACCACGTGGAGCGACGGTGCGGGTGGTGCCTCGACGATTCCCGCCGGTACGGGCTTCGTGATCCTGTCCTCGGCCTTCCACCGCGCCGACGACCTGCCGTTCGCCGACACCTTCGAACCCGAGGTCTGGCTCGACGGCCGCGCCGAGCGCTATCCCGCGCTCGTGCCGTTCAGCGCCGGACCGACGGTGTGCCCCGGGCGCAGCATCGTGCTGTTCGCGGCGAGCACCTTCCTCGCGACACTGCTCCGGTCCGCCGAGTTCACCGTGGTGTCGGATGTGAAGCCGGATCCGCGCGTCCGTTGCCCGCGACGTTCGACAATTTCGGTCTGCGTTTCGCGGTGCGGTAGGGCCCCTTCGGCTGGGGCCGCGATACCGCCTCATTACCCCATCGGAGAGCAGTTCCCCGTTATCCGATGGCGTGACGTCACTCACTGTTTACCCTGGTTTTGCGTCCAACGCGTGAGGTCGATGGTGTCGATGTGAATCGAGTAGGGCAAATCGGGCGTCTTTTGTCCGATACCGGTCGGTTTGGAGTCAAGGCGACACGCTGAGGTCGTCAAAGGTAGAAGTACTCTGTGATGGAATCGTGACCCTTTCGTTACCGAGGGCCTGTCCCAGAGGAAACTGCTGTGATCCGAAATCCTGAATCCACCCACACCCGAGAAGCCACCGATCTGCGACGCGCGCAACCCGCGCCGGCAGGTGGATGGCAGTCGCGGTCCTCGCGAGCGCCGTCACCGTCGGCGGAACGACGGTCGCGAACGCCGCAGGCGACCGGGTCCGCGTCGAGTCCGCCACCGCATGGACGGCGCCGGGGAGAACCTCTCGACCGCACCGCAGGTGCTGAAGGTCGCCGGTGTCGACGCATCGCACTACACCGAGAAGCTGAACCGCGCCGCCGAGCGGGAAGCACAGCGTGTCGCCGAGGCGATCGCTGCCCAGGAGGCAGCACAGCGTGCAGAGGCCGAGCGGATCGCCCGTGAGGCCGCCGAGCAGGCCGCCCGCGAGGAGGCTGCGCGTCGCCCCGCACTCGCTTTCCCCGCTGCAGGAACGCTGACGTCCGGCTTCGGCCCGCGTTGGGGCACCAACCACAACGGTATCGACGTCGCGAACTCGATCGGCACGCCCATCGTCTCCGTCACCGACGGCGTCGTGATCGAATCCGGTCCGGCCTCGGGCTTCGGCCTGTGGGTGCGCATCGCGCAGGACGACGGCACGACCGGCGTCTACGGCCACATCGATCAGTCCCTCGTCTCGGTTGGCCAGCACGTCCGCGCCGGCGAGCAGATCGCCACGATGGGCAACCGCGGCCAGTCCACCGGACCGCACCTGCACTACGAGGTGTGGCAGCCGGGCGGCGCCAAGGTCGACCCCATCCCGTGGTTCCACGCGCGCGGCGTTCCGGTGCCGAGCTCGCACCTCGCTGATCCGGTAGGCGACAGCCCGGGAACGAAACCTGAAAACGACCACTGCCCCGACGCATTCCGCGTCGGGGCAGTGTCGTGCGTGGAGCTACCAGATGCGCACGCGCTCCGAAGGTTCGAGATACAGCCCGTCGCCCTCGCTGACCTCGAACGCGTCGTAGAACGCGTCGATGTTGCGGATCACGCCGTTGCAGCGGAACTCCGGCGGCGAGTGCGGGTCGACGGCGAGGCGTCGTGACGCCTCTTCGTCGCGAACCTTCGTACGCCACACCTGCGCCCACCCGAAGAACACGCGCTGCAGCCCGGTCAGGCCGTCGATGACGGGCGCGGGCTTGCCGTCGAGCGCGATCTCGTAGGCCTTCAACGCGATCGACAGACCGCCGAGATCACCGATGTTCTCGCCGATCGTGAAGCTGCCGTTGACGCGCTGTCCGGGAAGGGCTTTCGGCTCGAACTCGTCGTACTGCGCGATGAGTGCGGCGGTGCGCTTGCCGAATTCCTCGCGGTCCGAATCGGTCCACCAGTTCTCCAGATTGCCGTCGCCGTCGTACTTCGCGCCCTGGTCGTCGAAACCGTGGCCGATCTCGTGCCCGATGACCGCGCCGATACCGCCGTAGTTCGCGGCGTCGTCGGCATGCAGGTCGAAGAACGGAGGCT
Source organism: Rhodococcus sp. IITR03 (assembly GCA_001017865.1). The sequence continues at coordinate 6,202 of LATQ01000269.1, read as the reverse complement.
GGAGAATCGCGGCGGGGAAGACGATCTCGTTCATCCCCGGGTTGTAGTAGGCGTTGACCGTCTGCGGCGTCATGAACCACTCGCCGCGATCGACCGGACCACCGAGCTTGCCGAGATCGCGGTCGTACTCCGCGGCGTACCCGCTGCGGTAGTTGCCCACCACGTCGTCCGCGGTGATCGTCACGGCGGAGTAGTCGCGCCAGGTGTCGGGATAGCCGACCTTGGGCGTGAACTTCTCGAGCTTGCGCAGCGCGGCCTCGCGCGTGGCCGGGCTCATCCATTCGAGGTCGGTGATGGACTGCCGGTACGCCTCGGTGAGGTTGTCGACGAGCACCTGCATGCGCGTCTTCGCCTCGGCGGGGAAGTGCCGTTCGACGTAGAGCTTGCCGACGGCCTCGCCGAGCAGGTCCTGCACGAGCGACACGCCGCGCTTCCAGCGGTCGCGGATCTCCTGCGTACCGGTGAGCGTGCGGCCGTAGAAGGCGAAGTTCTCGTCGACGAACGCCTCGGACAGATACGGAGCCCGCGCGCGCAGCACCCGCCACACCGCCCAGGCCTTCCAGTCGTCGAGGTCCTCGTCGGCCCACAGCGTCGCGAACGTCTCGAGGAAGCTCGGCTGACGGACGACGATCTCCGCCCACTGTTCGGTGGTCGCGCCGGTCGCGGTGAGCCATCCGGTCCAATCGAACTGCGGAAGATCGGTGAGCAGCGAGTCGAGGGTGAGCAGGTTGTAGCTCAGGTCGGCATCGCGACGCTTGACCACGTCCCAGTGCCCGGCGGCCAGCTTCGTCTCGAGCGCGACCACCTTCGCCGCGTCGTAGGGCAGGTCGGCGAGGGCGAACATCCGGCCGATGTGGGCGGTGTACCGGCCGCGGATCTCGGTGTAGCGGTCCTCGCGGTAGTACGACTCGTCGGGCAGCCCGAGCCCGCCCTGCGAGACATGCACGAGATACCGCTCGGAGTTCTTCGAATCGGTGTCGACGTAGTGCGCGAGCGCGCCCGTCACGCCGGCGCGCTGCAACCGGCCCAGCACCGCCGCGAGCGCGGCGCGGTCGGCAGCTCCCGAGACCGCCCCGAGTTCCTCGCGGATCGGATCGAGACCGGCGGCTCGATCGTCGCGGTGTCCATGAACGAGGTGTAGAGGTCGCCGATCTTCTGGGCGTCGGTGCCCGGCTCGGCGCCGGACGCCGCGGCTTCTTCGATGATGGTCCGCACGTCGACCTCGGCCTTGTCGGCGAGCGTGCGGAAGGCTCCGTCGAGCGCGCGGTCGGCGGGGATCTCGTGTTCGGCGAGCCATCGGCCGTTCACGTGTTCGAAGAGGTCGTCCTGGGGGCGGACCCGTTCGTCGACGTGTGCGAGGTCGATTCCGGAGCGGATCTCCGAGTTCTGCGCGAGGGTCATGCTTCACATCCTTACACCCCATTCGCCCGGCGTGCAGACACCGACGTGCAGATATCCGTGGAAGTGGGAGAACACGCACACGGCCGGGCGCAGGCTCCTAGCATCGGGCACATGACCCAAGGTTCCACGGCGGAGCCGCCCGCGGCGACCCCGTCGACACAGATGCTGGTCGATCCCCGCTTCATGCCTGTCGCGGATCTGTTCTTCCGGATGTTCTACAAGCCGGGCCAGGGCGGCGGTGCTCTCGCCTGCTACCTGCACGGCGAACCCGTCCTCGACATCTGGGCGGGCTGGGCCGCGCGCGACAAGCGGTGGACCCGCGACACCGTCGTGCTGTCGTTCTCCACCGGCAAGGGAGTGGCCAGCACGGTGGTGCACCGCCTCGCCGAGCGTGGCCTGCTCGACTACGACGCGGCCGTGGCCGAGTACTGGCCGGAGTTCGCCGCGGCCGGCAAGGAGACCATCACGCTGCGACAGCTCATGTCGCACCGCGCCGGACTGCACAGGTCGCGCGGTCTCGTGCCGGGTCGGGAGGGACTGCTCGACTCCGAGGCGGTGGCCGCCGCGCTCGCCGCCTCCCCGCCCGATCCACGACGCTTCCACGGGCCGGGTTATCACGCCGTCACCTACGGCAACCTGGTCGCCGAGGTCGCGTCACGCGTGACCGGGGCGCCCTTCCAGGAACTCGTGCGCACCGAGATCGCCGAGCCGCTCGGCACGGACGAGTTCTGGTATCACGTGCCCGAGGACCAGCGGCACCGCATCGCCCGGGTGTTCCCCAAGGTCAACTTCCTGCCGGCACCGTGGACGACGGCGTCGGCGGTGCTGTCGCGCGCGCCGGGCGTGCGGGGTCTCGCCGAGGCAGGCATGGCGGGGCTTCGACGAGCTGATGCGCAGTCCGTCCGCGCACGACGCGTCATGCGGGATGGAACGGTGTGTTCACCGCTCGGGCCCTGGCCCGCATGTATGCGGCGATCGCGAACGGTGGAGCGATCGACGGTGCCCGCCTGCTGAAGGAGGACACCGTCGACCAGCTGCTCGAAGTGCAGACCCGGCGACGCGACTACGTCCTCGGCATCCGGCCCAACTGGCGGCTGGGTTATCACCCCGGGTGGGTCGCCCTGAGGCAGCAGCCGCTGCGGTCGGTCGGCCACTACGGCTTCGGCGGTTCGGGAGCGTTCGCCGACCCGGAGACCGGATTGTCGGTCGCGTTCGTCACCAACCGCATGGGCAACACCTTCACCACGATCTCCGACGGCCGGTTCCCGAGACTCGGCGCGGCGGCGGTGACGGCCGCGCGGCGGGCAGGGTGATCAGACGTCGACACCCACGTTGACCGCGGCGAGGACCCGGTCGCCCTGACGTGCGGTGACCGTCGTCCCCGTCGGGTCGTGGATCGAGTCGGTGTCGTTGCGGGTGTCGCGGCCGCTGTGCTCGGTGTACGGCTCGACCGTCGAGAAGATCTCGTCGGTGAGCGCGTCGTCGAAGTACAGCTGCGTGGTGAGCACCGTCGACCGATCGATGTGCACCTTCAGATGGATGTGCACGGTGCGGCCGCGGTACCAACCGGGATAGATCGTGTCGAAGAAGACGATGCCGTCGGCATTCGTCACCTGCGCGCCGCGCAGGTATGTGCCGTCGTCGGTGGTCGTGGCCTCCACGTCCCCCGAGCTGTACGAGCCGTCGGACGTCTCGCCGGAACCCGGTGCTCCGGGCATCCCGGGCGGTGGGCCCATCCCGGCGGGCGGCTGCATGCCTTCCGGGGGTGCCATCCCTCCGGTGAACGCCCACCCGCCGGCGGAACCGGGCCACCCGGGAAGGCCGTGCCCGATTCGAAGCCCGAGTACTCGCCCCCGGCGTCGCAGTGCCAGATCTCGACGACGCGTTCGAGACCGGAGCCGAGGACCCACCGGGATCGCAGTTCGCGAGATCCTGCACCCGCACCGCCAGCGTGAGGGGAAGGCCAGGCCGGTCCTCGACGATGTCGCGGCGGATGGAGTCGACGTCGAACCAGTACGGTCCCTGCGTCACCTCGGCGCTCATCACGCAGCTCGGTGCGTCGTCCAGCATCGCGACGAGCTGCGCGTCGATGCCGGTCGCGGTGGATGTCGTGGTGGTCGCCGCCGATGCGGTGCCGGTCGTCGCGGTGGTCGATTCGTTCGTGCCGCACGCCGCCGCAATCAGCCACCCAGCCGATCGTTCCGCCGAGCGCCAACGCCCGTCGGCGGCTGACACGTCTGCGGCTCGCCTCGACGTCCTCGTTCATGATCTCTCCTCCGTGCGTTCTTGTTCCGACCATCGTGCGTCCGGACGCTCGAGGCACGGTGCGAGAAGGCTGGGAGATTCCTGCGAACCCGTTACGCGCGGGGGAACAGCTGGACGTTGGCGTGCGCGCGCACGTAGACGGTGCCATCGGCGGCGCACAGCGTCGTCTCGAAGGACGCGAGTCGCCGTCCGGCCCGCACCGCTTCGGACCGCAGTTCGATGACCGGCCCGGGGACGGCAGGCGAGCGGAGATAGTCGAGGCCGATCTCCAGCACGCGATAGTCCTGATCGATGCCGGTCAGCGTCTGCGCGGCCAGGCCGGTGACTGCCTCCGCCATCGACACGAGCACACCGCCCTGCACCGAACCGATCACGTTGGCCATCCACTCGCACGGCGACACGCGGGCCTGCACGGCACCGCGCTCGGCAGCCGTCACCTCGAGTCCGAGCAGACCGGCGAGCGGGCCCCGCGGAAGTGTCCCGGTGGAGATGCCCGTGACGATGTCGAGGCCGGGCAGTTCGGCCAGGATCGCGGCATCCGACCACAGTTCCGGCTCGCCCCGCTCCGGCACGGCCTCCGACGTCTCGGCGCCGTGGTCCATCGGGCGCGCCCGACAACGATCGAGCGGCCGACCAGGTGCGCGACGAGAACACCCTCCTCGTCGCGCACGTCGGTGCCCGACACGGCGGTGGACTCGTCGAAGAACAGGCTGCTGCCCGTGACCGACGAGGTCCCCGAGACGGGGAAGGGGTGGGCGAGCGTCGCCGTCACGTGCGACAGCACGCCCTGCGGTCGCTCACCGGTCTCCGCGAACCGCGCGATGCCGGCGGGTGCGCCCGCGGCGACGTCGGTGAAGACGCCGATGGAAGCGAGCGTGGTCTGCCCGCGGTGGTCGAACAGGTGCGATCCGACGGACTGGGTGACCGAGACCGACGCGTCGTCGGCGACCTCGATGCCGACACCCATGAAACGACCCGGACGGTCGACGGTGAACTGTGCGGTCTCGATTGCCATTCCTTGCTTCTACCAGGAACAGCGCAGTGGGGAGCAGCCGGGGAGTGGTTCACCCGCGGTTCGCGGTCGCCCGTCGCTTCAACTCCGTGGCGTCTCCGGACCGCGACGACCCTCGAGTTCCCGGATCCTCTTCGACGCCTCCTCGAGCCGCTTCTTCCGTTCGGCGGCCTCCGACTTCTTGAGCTCCTCGTAGACCTTCTCGTCGTCGTCGCTGTACTTCAGGATCAACCGCGGAACGCTGAGCGTGACGATCAGCGACGGCCACACGATCCACGCGTAGCTCCAGTCGAGAGCGATCTGCAGGACGAGGAAGGTCACGAGCGTGACGCCGATGATGATCCAGTCCAGCGTCTCGACCATGCTGCCGCGTTCGCGGAGCGAGGCCAGTTCGTCCTCCGGGGACTGGGATGCCGCCGCAGGGGAGCTGTCGTGGCGGACCGCCGGCGCGGAGGAGTCGTGGATCATCCGGATGTGACCGTCGACCTGTTCGAGAGGAACACCGCCGGGCAGTCCCCGGAACGACGGGAGCAACGCCGAAAACGTTCGCGCCGAAGATATCTCCCCGGATCGTTCGTAGAACTCGACGCTGTCGAGCCGGCCCGCGGCGTAGTGTTCGCCGAGTGCGTTCAACGCGTGCATGCGTTCGGCGTCGCTGAGCAGCAGGTCGTCGTGATCGGAAGTGCCGGTCATTTTTTTTCCCGCGCTTTCGGAGTCGGTTGTCGAATCCTGGTGCATCCCCGATCCTAGAGCTGATGATCGGGCATGTCCCGGGCGAGGATGGCCGCCTGGATCCGCGATTGCAGCCCGAGTTTGTGGAGCACCCGGGCGACGTGCGTCTTCGCCGTGTTCTCACCGATCCCGAGACGGGTGGCGATCTGGCGGTTGGACAATCCCTCGCCCAGACACGCGAAGACCTCCTGTTCGCGCGCGGTGAGAGCATCGAAATCCGGCCCGTTCGTAACACCTTCCCGCCGAGCGGATTTCGAGACGAATGCGTCGATGACGGTTCGTGTGACCTGCGGTGAGAGCACGGACTCCCCGGAGTGCACCGCCCGGATCGCGTCGAGCATGGCATCCGCCGAGGCGGTCTTGAGGAGATATCCGGCCGCCCCGGCACGAAGGCTCTCGAAGACGTATTCGTCGATCTCGAAACTCGTCAGCACCAGCACCCGGGCACTCGTCTCCTCGGTGATGGTGCGGGTCGCGGCGATCCCGTCGACATGCGGCATGCGGATGTCCATGAGAACGACATCCGGGGCGAGCGCGCGGACCTGCGACACCGCGACGGCGCCGTCGGCGGCCTCGCCCACCACCTCGATGTCCTCGCTCGTGTCGAGCAGGAGCCGCAGACCCGCGCGGATGGCGCTGTGGTCGTCGGCGAGCAACACTCTGATCGTCACGTCGTCCTCCTGTTCGCGAGCGGCAGTTGCACGTATGTCCTCCATTCGTTCCCGTCGCGACCCGAGCGGGCGTGCCCACCACCGCGGCGGCGCGTTCGGCGAGTGTTGCGCAGGCCGCGTG
>LATQ01000352.1 GCA_001017865.1 Rhodococcus sp. IITR03 | reverse complement strand
CGACGACGCCCGCACCGCTGCCGGGCAGGGCACCATTGCGCGCGAGATCCTCGAGCAGCTCGACGGCGATCTCGACGTGGTGCTCGTCCCCGTGGGCGGGGGCGGCCTCATCGCCGGTGTCGCCGCCTATCTGCGCGAGCGGTCCCCACGCACGTCGATCGTCGGTGTCGAACCGGCCGGCGCAGCATCGATGACCGCCGCGCTGGTCGCGGGCGGTCCCGTCACGCTGCCGGAGGTCGAGCCGTTCGTCGACGGCGCTGCGGTCAAGCGGACCGGCGACGTCCCCTACGCCGTCGTGTCCGAACTCGGTGCCGAGGTCGTGTCCCATTCGAGCCTGCCGCTCGTGGCCACGTTGCGCCGGGAGGGACTCGGTCGAGCCCCGTTCGGGATGACCCAGATCGACGAGGGTGCGCTGTGCACCACGATGCTCGATCTGTACCAGAACGAGGGCATCATCGCCGAGCCCGCCGGCGCCCTGTCCGTCGCTGCCTCGAGTCGATCTCGGTGCAGCCCGGAGCGAACGTGGTGTGCCTGGTGTCGGGCGGCAACAACGACGTCTCGCGCTACGGCGAGATCATCGAGCGGTCGCTCGTCCACCGCGGGCTCAAACACTATTTCCTCGTGGACTTCCCCCAGGAACCCGGCGCGCTGCGCCGGTTCCTGGACGAAGTCCTCGGACCGGACGACGACATCACCCTGTTCGAGTACGTCAAGCGCAACAACCGGGAGACCGGTGCTGCCCTCGTCGGTATCGAACTGGGTGCTGCAGAAGACCTTTCGGCCCTGCTCAATCGCATGGACGCGTCGCCGATCGACGCGCAGCGACTCGAGCCGGGGTCGCCGGCCTACCGTTACCTCACCTAGTCGGAGCCGCTACCAGGGCGAGCACACCAGCCAGGGCCGAACCAGAAGCAGTCGGGACGCCAATGATTGTCCCAACGGCGATCCCAGTCCTTGTTGTGGTGCTTGCCGTGGTCGCGATCCCTCTTGTGATCGTTCTTGTGGTGCTTGTCGTAGTCTCGGTGGTCGTGGTTGACGGCGACGACGCCAGGGGAGGTGTCGACCACCGGTGACGCCGAGGCGACCCCCGCAGGGGCGAGGACGAGTGCGGTGCTGAGGAATACGCTCGCCAGAATCTTCTTGGGTTGCATGGTGATTCACCTCGAGAATTCGACGGTATATGAGACGGTACTCGCCCACTCGTGGCATAATCAACGACTTTTTCGCCTGACGAACGTTATCGGCGGGGCGTCTCGGGAGCTTCCAGGACCGCGAACGACCAGCCCGGGATCAGTACTGCGGACTCGGTGCGGTTGACCACCGGTTCGTCCCACCAGAGCAGCGGTTTCCCGCCGACCGGCACGGTGACGGGATCGGGTCCGAGATTGCACGCCACCCGCAGCGCACCGCGATGTACGACGAGCCATTTCTCGTCCTCGTCGTACGTCACGTGCACGTGCTCGAGCCAAGGATCGGTGAGCTCGGCGCGGTTCCGCCGCAGCGCGATGAGCGCGCGGTAGCACTCCAGCAGCCGGGCGTGCCCGTTCTCGTCGCGTTCGTCCCAGCGCAGCTTCGAGCCGGTGAAGGTCTCCGGAGCCTGCGGGTCGGGTACGTCGGCGGCGTCCCAGCCGTGTTCGGCGAACTCGCGCCGACGACCCTCGACCACGGCCGCGGCGAGTTCCGGTTCGGGATGCGACGTGAAGTACCGGAAGGGTGTGCTCGCACCCCACTCCTCGCCCATGAACAACATCGGCGTGAACGGGGATGTGAGCACGAGCGCAGCCTTGAGGGCGAGCTGACCGGCTTCGAGATAGGCACCCGGCCGGTCGCCGAGCGCCCGGTTGCCGACCTGATCGTGCGTGCAGGTGTAGGCGACCAGACCGCTCGCCGGTGTGCGCCGGGTGTCGAGCGGGCGCCCGTGGACCCGGCCGCGGAAGCTCGAATACGTCCCGGCGTGGAAGAAGCCGTGCCGAGCGTGTACGCGAGGCAGTCCAGGGAACCGAAGTCGCCGTAGTAACCCTGCCGTTCACCGGACACCGCCGCGTGGATCGCGTGGTGGACGTCGTCGGCCCACTGCGCGTGCAGTCCGTATCCACTGCCGGGACGGGGAGTGATCAGCTTCGGATCGTTGAGGTCCGATTCGGCGATCAACGACAGGGGACGACCGAGATGGGCGGACAGGCGGAACGTCTCGACCGACAGTTCCTCGAGGAGGTGTGTGGCGGTGTGGTCGATCAGCGCGTGCACGGCGTCGAGCCGGAGGGCGTCGATGTGGAACTCATGGAACCAGCGCAGCGCATTGTCGAGGATGTACCGGCGCACCTCCCCGGATCCGGGACCGTCGAGGTTGATGTTGTCGCCCCAGATTCCCGGTGCCGCGGAGAGATAGGGCCGAAGCGCCCCAGATAGTTCCCCGACGGACCGAGATGGTTGTAGACGACGTCGAGTGCCACTGCCAGTCCGCGCGCGTGGGCGGCGTCGACGAAACGCTGCAGGGCTCGGGCCGCCGTAGGTTCGTGCACCGCGTACCAGAGCACGCCGTCGTAGCCCCATCCGTGGGTGCCGTTGAACGCGTTGAGCGGCATGAGTTCGACGAACTCGACACCGAGATCCACGAGTTCGTCGAGACGATCGATCGCCGAGTCGAGCGTGCCTCGGGGGTGAAGGTCCCGACGTGCATCTCGTAGACGATGCTTCCCGTCAGTTGTCGGCCGGTCCAGCCGCGGTCGGTCCACTTCGTCTCGTCGAGCACGTGAAGCTGCGACGGCTCGTGCACGCCCTCCGGCTGACGCGGAGATCGTGGGTCGGGAAGGACCGTCCCGGTGTCGTCGTCGAGCACGAAACCGTATCGGGTGTCGGGAGCGACGTCGACGGTGGTGCGCCACCAGCCGTCGTCGTCGCGTTGCATGTCGTGGAGCCGTCCGTCGGCGAACAGCCGGACGGACGACGGGACCGGAGCCCAGACCTCGAAGGTGTGCACTCGACCAGCATGCCGTGTCGACGGCGTCGGTGCAGGGGATGGCGCCGACCGGCGTCCCACCCCGCCGCGCGTCAATTTTGTTGCAGCTGCAATGCACTCGATACTGGGGGAGTGAACCCGAATCCCGAGCGAGCCCGCCGACGGTACACCTCACCGTTGCGGGAGGAAGCGGCCCGCCGAACCCGCGAGACGATCCGCGACGCCGCAGCGCGGCTGTTCGTTCGCGACGGCTACGTCAGCACCACCGTCAAGAACATCGCGGACGAAGCGGGTGTGGCGGTGCGGACGGTGTTCACCGCCTTCCCCGGCGGCAAGGCGGAGATCTTCCGCGAGGCGCTCGATCACGCGGTGACCGGCGACGGCGATCCGCGCGCGGTCGCGGCGGCGGATTCGGAACCGTCCCACGTCAGCGGCGCGGTCTCGCACGTCGACCTCGTGGTCGAGCAGGTGGTCCGCTACGGCACCGCGATGCTCGAACGCGCGGGCGGCTGCTCATGACCTCCGTGGAATCATCGGGGGCGGACCCCGACATGCGTCGTTTCGCCGCGGACGACGCGAAGGCGACGGCCGAGAACGCCCGCACCCTCGCGGAAGGACTCGAACACGCCGGCTGGCTGCGCGAGGACGTCACCGTCGAGCACGCGGCCGATGTCCTGTTCACCCTGAGTTCCCCGCAGGTGCACGCGCTGCTGAGACGGGATCGCGGATGGGACGTCGACCAGTACCGTCAGTGGCTCTCGGGGACGCTGCGCGCGACGCTGTTGCGACGAACGGCGCCGTGACGGAGTCGGTTCAGTCGTCGCCGCGGTCGTCGAGGTAGAGCCACTCGCCGTCCTCCCGCACGAACCGGCTGTGCTCGCGCATCGAGTCGGGCACCCCGTCCGCTGTCCAGTGTGCGCGGAAGTCCACCGTGCCGGTGGTGTGCAGGAATCCTCCTCCGGTGGTGTGCAGCACCTCGAGACCGGTCCAGCGTTGATCGGGGTCGAACTCGATCGAGCGCGGACGCGTGGACGGGTGCCAGGTGCGCAGCAGGTGCGCCGCATCGCGCGTCGCGAATGCCGTGTACCGCGAACGCATCAGCCGTTCGGCGGTGGGCGCGCTCGCACCGGCCAGCAGCGGCCCGCAGCATTCGGACAGGGGAACGCCGCGACCGCACGGCACGGGGAGTCCGGGCGGGTGTCGGTGCTGCGGTCGGCTCTGCTCATGGCCACAGTGTCCCCCGAGGGGCTCGGTCGGCCGACCGCGGGGCGGTGGCTGTGGGAGCGGACGATCACCGAGTGCGAATGATGTTCTCGGACCGCGCGCTCCGGAGCGCTCCATGATGCAGAATGCCGAACATGAATGCGCAGCGCTATGTCGGGGTCGTGGGGCCGGGTGAAGCCACGCCCGAACAGCGACGCCTCGCCCGCCAGGTCGGGGGACTCCTCGCCGGACGCCGGGCCGTCGTGGTCACCGGCGGTCTTGGTGGGGTGATGGCGGCAGCCTGCCGTGGCGCTGTGGAAGCCGGTGGGACGACCCTCGGCCTGCTTCCCGGAGACGACCGTGCCGAGGGCAATCCCTATCTGACGGTGGCCGTTCCCACGGGCCTCGGAGAGATGCGCAACGCGTTGCTCGTGCGCAGCAGCGACGCGTTGATCGCGGTGGGTGGAAGCTGGGGCACCATGAGCGAGATCGCGCTCGCCGTCCGCATCGGTGTGCCGGTCATCGCGATCGGAGGCTGGCGGATGCCGCCGCGGGAGTGCTCGACGTCGAATCGCCCGCCGAGGCCGTCGAGTGCCTGCACGCACTGCTGTGGCGCAAGGACCGGTATGAGCCGACCGTGACACGACAGTAGGCAGGACCCAGCAGACACGACGATGCCCGCCGATCCGGATCGGCGGGCATCGTCTGTTGTGGGCTTTTGTGGAGCAGGCCCTACGAGCCGGAGTTGGCGAGCTCGTAACGGCGGCGGTACTCCTCCTTGGATGTCTCGCTGATGTCGACGTCGGTGGCGCGGGCGCGAAGGGCGCCGACGGTGGCTCCTCGCGCGGGATGTGCTTGAACGGATCCCAGCCGAAGAACTTCGCGGCGTTCGCGAAGGTGATCTTGTCGATCTCCTCGTCGGTGCACTCGCACGCGTCGAGTTCCTCTTTGAGCATCTCGGGGGAGTTCGGCCACGTCGAGTCGGAGTGCGGGTAGTCGCATTCCCACGCGATGGTGTCGACGCCGAGCCTGTGACGGTTGTTGAGCCCGCTCGGCTCGGTGATGTAGCAGGCGAGGAAGTTCTTGCGCCACACGTCCGTCGGGCTCATCCCGGCCGGCAGGAAGCTGGTGCCGGTCCAGGACTGGTTGACGATGTGCCGGTCGAGACGGTCGAGCCACGGGGCGACCCATCCGACCCCGCCTTCGCTCATCGCGACCTTCAGATCGGGGAACTTCTGGAAGGCGCCGCTGAGCATGATGTCGGTCGCCGCAATGGTGGAGATGAGCGGCGTGAGGATCATCATGTCGTCGATGTTGAAACCGGCCGGGCGCTTGACCAGGTTGATGCCGCCGCCGATGTGCAGGGACAGCACGATGTCGTGCTCGACGCACGCCTTGAAGATCGGGTCCCAGTGCCCGGACTTGAAATCGGGATAACCCTCACCGACGCCGTACGGCGTCTCCGGGATGCTGATCGACCGGCATCCCATGGCGGCGATGCGCTCGATCTCCTTCACCGATTCATCGGCATCGTAGAACGGGACGATGCCGATGGGGATGAACCGCCCCGGGTGGGCGTCCGGGACCTCGCCGACGACCCAGTCGTTGAACGCTTTCAGGGCGGCGAGGGAGAGTTTCTTGTCGGGCAGGCTCGCCAGGTGGGTGCCGGCGAAGCCTGGGAAGGTGGCGAACAGGGTCGCGGCGAGGGTGCCGTTGGCGTCCATGTCGCGCACCCGCAGGTCCATGTCGTAGACGCCCGGCCGCATCTCGCGTAGCCGGTCGGGTCCATGCCCCATTCGTGCTTGGGCCACGAGACGACCGCGTTGAGGCCGGAACTGCCGACAACGGTGCCTGGAACTGCCAGCCTGCACAGTGGGGTTGCGGGGATGGGCGGTGAGTTTGGGAGCCTGGTCCATCAGGCTCTTGGGGAAGTGCTTCTCGAAGATGTCCGCGGGTTCGACGACGTGGTCGTCGATGCTGATCATCACCATGTCTTCGGTTTTCATCGAATCCTCTCCCTGGGCTGCGCAAAGGTCCTGCCGGCGTCGGCGCTCGCGATGAGAACTAGATTTCCGTATTCGAGAACATAAATCAAGGATCGCTGCGTATCGGATGGATTCCGTAGGTGACGATCCCGAATCCACCCCCTCGTCGGGATCGGATCCCGCTCGGAAATCGCGGTATTGTTGCATGATTCGCCGAAGGCCGGAGCGGTGTCGGAACCTTCGATTGAGAGAATGTAATTCTCCATTTCGTGATCGACTGCGCCGAGGGGTGATCGCATGTCCAGTTCGACGGGTGTGCCGGGGTGGTTCGACGATCGAAAATGACAAGAATGCTTGACATAAAATGACAAGCAGAGTTTACTTCTGATGTGACCGACACACCGAGGAGCAACCGGGTCCGCGAATTCCGCAAGAAAGCGGGACTCACCCAAGCCGCGCTCGGCGACGCGGTCGGCGTCAGCAGACAGAGCATCGTCTCGACGGAGAAGGGGGACTACGCGCCCAGCGTGTACCTCGCTCTGCGTCTCGCCCTCAGACTCGACAGCACGGTCGAGGAACTGTTCCCGCTCACCACCAAGGAGCCTCATGACGGTCTTCGTGAAAACCGCGCGCTTCATCGGCGATCTGGACGACGAGTTCTACCGCGACGAACGTCAGCGAGACGTCTGGAACGAAGCATCGGCGGTGGGATTCCAGTTGTCCCTGTGGATCGCGCTGGTGGCGGCGGCACTGCTCCCGTGGCTCGCCGGCCGCCCCGGGGCGTGGACGGCACTGGGCATCCTCGTGGCCTGGTTCGTCGTGTCGATCGTGACCCAGTTGTACGCGCGGCAACGCGACGTCGACCTGTACGCCACCGCGAAACTGTGGCGACCCCGCAGTGCCGCCGCCGCCGCGCTCTATCTCGTCGGCGTCGCCGGCATCTTCCTCCGCCTGCGTTACGAAAGCCATCCTTTCGAGAACGACGCCGCGACCTGGGCGGGGCGCGTCGTCGGCGCGGGCGGTCCGCCATCGTCTCGGCAGGACTGGTTCTCGCCTGGAGCCGGCGACGCACCCAGCGGCGACTCGACGCGGAAGAAGCGCTCGACGCGCTCGAGGACTAACGCGCGCGGACCAGCGCCGCGACCGGCAGGGAGTCGAGCAGATCGGCGACCCGCACCCGGCCGGTGAAGGAGCGTCCGGTCAGGGCATCCGACCAGTCGCCGTCCGGCAGGTCGACGGTGGTGTCCTTCCACCCCGAGCGCGACAGCGCTACGGTGCGGCGGGAGGCCACTGCGAGTACGTCGAGGTGTCGGCGCGGACCGCGGCCGAATGCGAGCAGGTGCTCGGCGGCGGTCCGGTGGCGAGGACCGGAACGTACGCCCCGCCGACGAAGCTCGCCGGTCGTTCGCGGCGCAACCGGAGCGCGGTGCGCACGATCGTGAACTTCGCCGGCGCCGAATCGAGGTCGTCGAGCAGCCGCCGTCGGGCGTCGAAATCCACCGGTCGCCGGTTGTCCGGGTCGACGAGCGAGTCGTCCCACAGTTCGGTGCCTGATAGACGTCGGGGACGCCGGGGCCGAGCAGTTGCAACAGTTTCTGGCCGCACGAGACGGCAGCGACGTGCGGTTCGACCTCGGTGACGAAGGTGGTGAGCTCACCCGCGACCAGCCCGTCGAAGACCGCGTCCAGCCACCGGTCCACCGCGGTCTCGAATTCCTCGTCGACCTCGGTCCACGTGGTTCGGGTTCCGTTCTCCCGCAGCGCCTTCTGCGCGTAGGCATGTACGTTCGCGCAGCCCCTCGGTCACCACTCCGTCGAGCGGCCAGACTCCGAACAGGGTCTGCCACAGGAACAATCCGATCGCCGGATCCGGTGCGGGCGTCGACTCGTTCCACGACCCGAGCCGACGGGACCACTCGTCGGCGACCTGCGAGAGCACGCCGATCCGTGCCCGGACGTCCTCGCTGCGTTTGGTGTCGTGGGTCGACAGGGTGGTCATCGCCCGCGGCCAGTGCCGTGCCCGCTGGGTCCACGCGAGGTGGAACTCGGCCGGGGTGGCCGAGAAACGGCCGGGTTGCCCGCCCACCTCCTGCAGCGAGATCAGCCGCGCCGCCCGATCGGAACAGGCAGTCCTCGACCGCCTTGGCCGTCGCGGCACCGCACACCTGGCCGAAGCGGGCCGCGGCCTCACCACCGAGGGCCATCGCCCGGGCGAACACCGCGAGCGCGGGATCGAGCGCGGGTTGCGTCCGCGCG
>LATQ01000390.1 GCA_001017865.1 Rhodococcus sp. IITR03 | reverse complement strand
AGTTCGAACAGCTCGCGACGCGGACTGCTCGAACGCGACGCCGAGCTGCGCCGCGAGCGGCGGGCAGGAAACGGGGCGGCGTCGTGAAAGGCCACCCGTCCCCGCCGGCAGCGGGGCAGGATGAGGCGACGCGCACCGAGCGGCTCGAGGAGGACCTGTGGATCTGACCGGTACGACCACGGTGATCGCCGAGCTGAAGGACCACGTCCTGACCATCACGCTCGATCGCCCCGACAAGCTCAACTCCTTCACCGACACGATGCGCGCCGAGTTCCGGGAGTTGTGGCACTACGCCTCCGAGACCGACGACGTGCACGTCGTCGTCCTCCGGGCCAACGGCGAACGCGCGTTCAGCACCGGCGTCGATGTCCACGAGGGGACCTTCCTGTCCGACAACGTCTTCAGCCGTCGCGATCCCGGTGTCGACCTGTCGCCCAAACAGAACAACTGTTGGAAACCGCTCGTGTGCGCGGTCCACGGCATGGTCGCCGGCGGCGCGCTCTACTGGCTCAACGAGGCCGACATCATCGTCGCGAGCGAGGACGCCCAGTTCTTCGATCCGCACGTCTCCTACGGCATGGTCGCCGCACTCGAACCGATCGGCCTCGCACACCGCATCCCCATCGGTGAGGTGCTGCGCATGGTGCTGCTCGGTCTCGACGAACGCATGTCCGCGAAGAGGGCCTACGAGATCGGCTTCGTCAGCGAGATCGTCGCCCGGGACGCGCTGTGGGATCGCGCGCAGCAGCTCGCCGAACGGATCGCCGCGAAACCGCCGGCCGCGATCCAGGGCAGCATTCGCGCGATCTGGGAGTCCAAGGACCGCACACGATCGCACGCTCTCGCCGCCGGGATGATGTACACCGATCTCGGCAATCCCATCGGCCTGGCTCAGGTCGATCGGTCCCAGGTCCCCACGCGCGATTACGAGGTGCGCTGACATGGACTACGGACTGACACCCGAACTCGAGCAGTTCCGCAAAGAGGTACGCGAGTTCGTCGAGACCCACAAACCGACGTGCCGGTGAAGGCGGGTGTGCGCAGCGCCGACGACGCCGACGAACTCGCGGTGCTGAAGGAATGGACCGCACACTCTTCGAAGCCGGGTACATCGGTGCCGACTGGCCGGAGCGCTACGGCGGTGCCGGGGCAGCACACTCACCGGAGAAGGACGTCGTCGTCGGGGAGGAGCTGGCACGCGGCCGGGCTCCGGCCGCGGTGCAAGGAGCCGGACTGCTGGTCGCACATGCGCTGATCGACTTCGGCACGGAGGAACAGCGCGAGAAGTATCTGCCTGGTATCCGATCGGGCGAACTCGTCTTCTGCCAGCTGTTCAGCGAGCCGGGTTCCGGCAGCGACCTCGCGTCCCTGCGCACGAAGGCAGTGCCGGCCGACGGCGGGTTCACCGTCACCGGCCAGAAGGTGTGGACGACCAACGGGCACTGGGCCGACTACGGTTACCTCCTGGCCCGGACGAATCCCGACGCACCGAAACACCGTGGTATCAGCGCGTTCCTGCTCGACATGCGGTCGCCGGGCGTCGACGTGCGGCCGCTGCGGGAGATGACCGGAACCTCGGATTTCAACGAGATCTTCCTCGACGACGTTCCCGTCGGGTCCGACGCGCTCATCGGCGACCTCGACAACGGCTGGCTGATCGCGAATTCGAGTCTCGCCCACGAACGCAGCGCCGTGGCGTCGGCAGCAGTGCGCCTGCAGCAGGACGTCGACGCGCTGAAGGAACTCGCACGCAGGACGATCCGGTACGGACGTCCCGCGATCGAGGACGGTGCGGTGCAGGAACGGATCGGCGAACTCCAGGCGTCCGTCGAAGCATTGTCGGCACTGGTGTACGCGAACATCGGCCGCTGGTCGCGGGGCACCGAACGCCCCCACGACGCCGCCATGGCCAAGCTGATGTTCAGCGAGATCGGCGTCGAGACGGCACGATTCGCTTTGGAACTCGCAGGTGAGGACGGCATCCTCGTCGAGGGCGACCCGCAGGTCGTCGACGGGGGCCGGTGGCAGGACGAATTCCTGTACGCCCGCGCGTACACCATCGCCGGCGGCACCTCGGAGATCATGCGCAACATGATCGCCGAGAGAGGGCTCGGTCTTCCGCGCTGAGGCGCGCTCCCGGCCGGATCGCCGGCCGGCACTACGAACACCTTCGGGTCGACCGAAGAGGAGGCTCCGCGATGACGGGCATCAGAGAGGCGTTGACCCTGCTGTGGTCGACCCCCGACAGTGCGAACATGGTGCAGGAGGACAAGACCTGGCACACGTGGGCGCAGGTGCGTGACACGGCCGAGCGAATCGACGCGGAGCTCGAACGACTCGGGTGCGGGCCACGCAGCCGGATCGGCGTCGTGCTGATCAACCGCACCGAATCGATCGCGTCCCTGATCGCGATTCTGCGACACGACCGGGTGCTGCTCACCCTCAACCCGGCCCAGCCGTCGCGGCGGATCGTCGAGGACGCGGTCGGGGCCCACCCGGATGTGATCCTCGCACCGCGCGAGTACTGGGCCGACGAGGAGTTCGCCGCACCCATCGCCGCAGCGGCATCGTCGGTGTCGCCGTGGACGGTTCGGACGTCTCACGCGTGTTCGGCGACGCTCCCGTCCCGCCCCGCCCGGACGAGCAGGACCCGGTCGCCGTCGAGATGTTCACCTCCGGTACCACCGGCCCGCCGAAGCGGGTTCCACTGACCTGGCGCCAACTCGAGGCCGCCCTCGAGGCCGTGCACGGGCACACCGGCAAGGGGAGAGGCGATCACGAACCTTCACCGGCCCCGTGGCGTTGATCTCCTTGTCGATGGTGCACATCGGCGGATTGTGGGGCGTGATCCAGTCGCTGTCGGAAGCACGCCCGATCGTGCTGATGCCCCGTTTCACCGTCGAGGCTGGGTCGACGCGGTCTACGAGCACCGGATGATCGTCGCGGGTCTCCCGCCGGCGGCCATGCGGTCGGTGCTCAACGCCGACGTGCCGAAGGAGAAGCTCGCGACCCTCCGGGCCATCACCGCAGGCACCACCTTCGTCAGCCCGGAACTGGCCGACGAGTTCACCGACCGGTACGGCATTCCCATCATGATCATGTACGGGGCAACGGAATTCGGTGGTGCCGTAGCGGGGTGGACGAAGCCCCTCATCAAGCAGTGGTGGGAACACAAACGTGGCAGCGTCGGCCGGCCCTTCCCGGGGGTGCGGATGCGCACGGTCGACGAGAACGGCGCGGTGCTGCCCGAGGGGAGCACCGGTCGCCTCGAGGTGAGTTCACCGCAGACCGGCACGGGTGTCGGCGACTGGGTGCGCACCAGCGATCTCGCGCATCTCGACGAGGATGGTTTCCTCTACATCGACGGCCGGGCCGACGACGCGATCGTCCGTGGTGGTTTCAAAATCCAGCCCGAAACCGTCTGCAACGCACTGCGGACCCACCCGTCGATTCTCGATGCGTCGGTCTTCGGCCGTCCCGACGAGCGGCTCGGACACGTACCGGTCGCCGTGATCGAAACCGTCGAGGGTGCAGAGGATGTCGACGTCGGCGAACTGAAGACCTTCCTGCGCACCCGGTTGACGGCCTACGAGATCCCGGTGGAGATCCACAGGGTCGATGCCCTGCCCGCAGTGTGTCGCTCAAGGTCGACCGTCGTCGGCTGCTGGAGATGGTGGACGAGATCGAATCGTCCCGCGCCCGATAGCGCACAGGAAAGGGGGCGGATCCGGATGGATCCCGCCCCCTTTCTTTCGGTGTCTCAGGCGACGGCGAGTCGACGGCGGTGGTACGACACCGAACCGTCGAGCAGTTCATCGACCTTGATGCGGCGGAGCAGCAGGTGCACATCGTGTTCCCACGTGAAACCGATCCCGCCGTGGACCTGCAGAGCCGTCTGGGCGGTGGTGGACGCTCCGGAGCATGCGAACGCGACCGCGGCGGACACCGCCCGGGCGCGTGCTACGGGATCGTCCCCGTCGAGTGCGACGGCGGCGGCCCAGAGTGTCGCGCGGGAGCCTCGGTCGTCGTCGCCATGTTCGCGCAGTGGTGCTTCACCGCCTGGAAGCTGCCGATCACCGTGCCGAACTGTGTTCTGCTACCGACGTAGTCGATGCTCAGGTCGACGAGACGCGCAGCGGCACCGAGAGCATCGACCGCTCGGAAGGTCGCAAGACGGTCGTGGGTGAAGGCCGCGATGCCGGTCGGCAGGGAGAACCACGAATCCTGCGGAAGCGTGACGTCGAGGTCGGCGACGGCCCACGAGCGTGTGAGGTCGAGCGCGTCGAGCGGTCGCACGGTGAGCGTCTCCACGGGCACGACCGCCGCGATCTCCGCGCCGGTGTCGGTGACCGCGACCAGCAGGAGGTCGTGCGCATCGATCAGGCCGGTGATCGGTGCCGTCGTACCGCTCAGAACCAGGGCGTCCCCGTCGAATCGTGCCTGCAGGCCGGACTTCTCGGGTGACGACAGGGCGGGCAGCACGACGCGCTCACCGCTCTCCGCCGCTGCGGCCGCGGGATGACCGATCGTCTCGAGAAGACTGGCCGCGACTGCCAGTTCAGCGACGGGAAGCGCGCCGCCGGCCCGTCCGTGTTCCTCGGCGAGCACGGCCAGATCGACGTGGGTGCCGCCTGTCTCGGTGGTGAGCAGCCCGATCGAGCCCGAGTGCGCGAGGTGGCGGAGTCCGTCGGTAGGGAGGTGCGCGGGTCCGTCGTCGATGCCCGGTCTGCGCGCGGCGATCGGGTCGTTCTTGGTGAGCCACGCGCGCTCGCTCTCGCCGAGGGCCACCTGTTCGTCGCTCAACGCGAAGTCCATGACGCTCCTTCGATGTGGTCGTCAACGTAGTTAACCATGTCTGCCGAAGTTTGTGGACCCCTCGGAACTGCTCGCGATATCGGAAGAGTTTTCGACGAAGCCTGGCCGACACATCGTTATACAGGTAATACTTGTCGCCGACGTCCACGAGGGAGTGACCGATGACGATGCCGTCGATGAACCCGACCGATCTCGCCGCCGCCTTCGGCGACAAGCCCGCGATCGTCATGGTCGAGGACGGTGCAACACTCACCTACCGCGAACTCGAATCCGCGTCCAACCGCATCGCCCACCTGTTCCGGCAGCACGGCCTGCGGGCCGGCGACCACATCGCGATCCTCATGGAGAACTGCCTCGACGTCTTCCCCGTGGTGTGGGCGGCGCAGCGCACCGGCCTGCTCTACACGCCCGTCAACTGGCACCTGTCCGACGACGAGGCCGCCTACGTGGTCGAGAACTGCGGTGCGCGTGTGCTCGTGCACTCGGAACGTCTCGACCGCCTCGGAGCGGTCGTCGCCGGCGGCAACCCCGTCCTCGGGGCGCGGTTCACCACCGGTGACAGCTCGCCTAGCGGCGCCGAGATCCTCGCCGACGTTGTTTCGGCCCTGCCCGATACACCCGTCGACGACGAACTCGAGGGGTACTACATGCTGTACTCGTCGGGCACCACGGGACGTCCGAAGGGAATCCTGCCCGCGCTCACCGGCGCCCCGTTCGGCACGGGCCTGGCCATCGACTCGACGATGCGCGACGCCTTCGGATTCGGTCCGCACTCCGTCTACCTCAGCCCCGGACCGCTCTACCACGCGGCACCGCTCGGCTGGACGATGGGAACCGTCCGCAACGGGGGCACGGCGCTGGTGATGGAGACCTTCGACGCCGAACGCACACTCGACGCCATCGAGCGGTACGGCGTCACCCATGCCCAGTTCGTCCCGACGATGTTCGTGCGGTTGCTCGAGCTCCCCGAACCGACCCGCACGCGCTACGACGTGTCGAGCCTGCGTGTCGTGGTCCACGCGGCGGCGCCGTGCCCGGTCGAGGTCAAGGAACGCATGATCGAGTGGTTCGGGCCGAAGATCCTCGAGTTCTATGCGGGCAGCGAAGGCAACGGTTTCTTCATGATCACGACACCGGAATGGCTCGAGCACCGCGGTTCCGTCGGCCGTCCGACCCTGGGTCAGGTGCACATCTGCGACGAGTCCGGCCGCGAACTCGGGCCCGGCGAGATCGGCCAGGTGTGGATCGGCGACGGCCTGGACTTCGAGTACCACGGTGATCCGGCGAAGACCGCCGCCGCCTACAACGACAAGGGCTGGACGACCCTCGGCGATCTGGGCACGTCGACGAGGACGGTTACCTGTACCTCTCGGCGCGGCGCACCGATCTGATCCTGTCCGGCGGCGTCAACATCTACCCCGTCGAGGCCGAGGACGTGCTGACGATGCACCCAGCCGTCCTCGACGTCGCCGTCGTCGGCCTGCCCGACGAGGAGATGGGCCAACGCGTCCACGCCGTCGTCACACCCGTGGACGGCGTGCGGGCGGACGACGCCCTCGCGGCCGAACTCGTCGAGTACACCCGCGAACGCCTCGCGCACTTCAAGGTGCCGCGCACGATCGAGTTCGGCGAGGTTCCGCGACTGCCCAGCGGCAAGATCCTGCGCCGGGCCCTGCTCGCCCGCTACGACGAGGTGTCGCCGGCGCCCTGACGATTCAGGACAGCTGGGTCACCACGATCCGTGTGACGCCGTAGAAGGCGGTACCCGCTGTGACGATCGCGAACAGCGCGATCCACACCGCGGCCGGGAGCCGGGTGAGCCAGCGCAACTGGTCGGCATCCGAACCCCGGCCGCGACCACGCGAATGGGTGCGGGCGAGTTCGAGGACCGGGCGGGTCGCGCCGAGGAGCAGCACCCAGGTGATCAGGTATGCCGCGGTGTACCGAACCACCGGATCACCGAGATAGGCGGCCGCGCCGACGAGCGCTCCCGCGATCACCACGGAGACGAAGCCGTACAGATTGCGGATCAGCAGCAACAGGACGGCGAGCGCGGCGAGGATCGACCACAGGACCGCGGCGGGCCGGTCCAGCGTCAACAGCGTCGCCGCGGCGAAACCGAGCACGGCCGGGCCGGTGTACCCCGCGAAGGTCGTCGCGACCATGCCGGGACGCGCGGATTGCCGGACGACACCATCACCCCCGAGGTGTCGCTGTGCAGGCGGATACCCGACAGTTTGCGGCCCACGAGCGCTGCGACCAGCGCGTGCGACCCCTCGTGCGCCTGCGTGATGACATGGCGGGTCTTCAACCACAGCGGACGGACGGTCACGAGCACGAGCGCGACGATCGCCGTCCCGACGACGACCATCGTCGGTGCGGGCTCGTCGACGGTCGACACGGCCTGCCACGCGGAGGACACGACCTCCGTGAACGAGGTGGACACAGATCACCTTCCTTCGGGCCGGACACGGGTGGCTCCGAGTCCGGCAGGGCCGGGCGTAGAGACCACTGCCCCGGCGATAGCCTGATGAGCATGCCCGACCGTCGCTCCCTCGAGATCCGCGCGGGTATCGCGGACTCCTGGGCCGTCGGTCTCGGACTGATTCCGCTGGGGCTCGCGTTCGGGGTGGTGCTCACCCAGGGCGGGTTCGACTGGTGGTGGGCACCGATCTTCTCCACCGTCATCTACGCGGGGTCGATGGAGTTCCTCGCGATCGGTCTCATCGCGGCGGTCACCCCGCTCGCGTCGGTCGCGGCGGCGACGTTGCTCGTGAACTTCCGGCACGTCTTCTACGGCCTGTCGTTCCCCCTGCACCGCATCCGCAGCAGGCTCGGGCGTCTCTACGGCGTGTACGCGCTCACCGACGAGTCGTACGCGATCGTCGCGCCCAAGGCACGTGAGCAGCTGACGGGAACCCGCATCCTCACGGTCCAGGTGCTGTGCCAACTGATGTGGGTGGTGTCGGGCACGGTCGGCGCGCTGATCGGCGCGGTGCTCCCGGAGGGACTCGCCGGGCTCGAGTTCGCGCTCACGGCGCTGTTCGCGGTCCTCGCCATCGATGCCTTCCGCGCCAACCGCGACGTGCCGGCACCGGTGATCGCGCTGGTCTGCGGTCTCGTCGCATTGCTGGTCGCGAAGGAGCAGATGCTCGTCGTCGGCCTCGGACTGTTCGTGGTGTGCCTGTTCGTGCGGTTCGTCTACCGGAACAAGGTGGCCCGTGCCTGAGTCGGTGCCCGGCGCCGCGTACGTCCTCGGCGCCCTGGCGGTGATGTTCGTCGTGACGGTCGCGCTGCGCGCGGCGCCGTTCCTCGCGTTGTCGGCACTGAAGAACTCCGCCTTCGTCGACTTCCTCGGCCGCACGATGCCCGCGGGGGTCATGGTCATCCTCGTGATGTACACGCTGCGCGATGTGGGGCAGTCGACCTGGCTCCCGGCGACCGCCGGTCTCGCGGGCACG
Organism: Rhodococcus sp. IITR03; assembly: GCA_001017865.1. The sequence continues at coordinate 237 of LATQ01000390.1, read as the reverse complement.
ATCGCCGTGCACCTGTGGCGACGGAACGCCGCGCTGAGCACCGTCGTCGGGACGGGCCTCTACCTGTTCGCGTCGGCGTTCTGGACCTGAGCGGTCTCGGCACTCTCGCCGGATTCCACGACGGCCTCCTGTGCATCCACCGGGCGGGCCTCCATAGGAGCCTCGGCCCCGGGGGCGGCGGCTGCCTGCGGCGGTATCGCGGCGACGAAGACCACGATCGAGGCCAGGCACTGCGAA
>LATQ01000273.1 GCA_001017865.1 Rhodococcus sp. IITR03 | reverse complement strand
GCGGTCGAGCAGGGCATCGGTGCCGTGCGCGGCTGCAGGTCCAGGAGCACCGCGAGTTCGGCGGGCAGGCGGGTGTTGGCGGCCGCGGCGGCGCCGACGAGGAACTGTTCGGCGACCGGACCGAGTGCGCAGAATCGTTTCTCGACTTCGGTTTTCGGTCGCGGACCACGACTGGGAGCCTGTCGTGGGGTCGGGTAGTGCTCGTCGAGGATCGACGCGGTGCCCGGGGCGGTGAGCGCGTGATCGGCGGCGACCTCCCCTGTGGCGGGGTCGGCGATCAGCAGTCGCCCCTCGCCGGCGGTGACGGTGACGGTGGCCCCGATCAGGCGGGTCGGCACCGAATAGCGGGCCGAGCCGAAGCGGATGCAGGAGAGCTTGTCGACCTTGCGGGTCACCGGTGGCGGCCCGATCTGCAGTCGCAGCGACGGCAGCGGCCCGAGCACGGCCTGTTCCTCGCGCAGGCGCTGGGCGGGGACCGCGTCGATCTCGGTGTGCACCCGGGTGTTGACCTCGATGCACCAGGCCTTCGCGGCGGCGTTCGCGGCGGCCAGGTCCACCGGTCGGCCGAGAGTCGGCGTCGGTGAGCAGCGGGACGACCAGGTCGCGTTGGGCGTAGCCGACGAGGTGTTCGACGACGCCCTTCGATTCGGGGTCGGCGGCGTGGCAGAAGTCGGGACGGAACCCGTAGTGGGTGGCCATCCGCACGTAGTCCGGGGTCGGGACCACCACGTTCGCCACGACTGCGCCTTTGAGGCAGGCCATCCGGTCGGCCAGGACCTTGGTGGGCACCCCGCCGATCGCGGCGAGGGCCTCGGCGATCAGCGTCAAGGTGGTGGCGGCGCGTTCGTCGGTGGCGAAGGCGACGAACCGCCACCGTGAATACGCCAGCACCGCGCAGAACAGGTGCAGGCCGGCACCGAGGGTGGCCCAGTCGATGACCAGGTATTCACCCGGTGTCCACACGGCGGGGCGGCGACCGCGGTGATTGTTTTTGCGCCACTTGGTTTTCTCGTCGGCGACGAGGCGGCGGAAGTTGCGGTCCGAGCCGGTGTATCCGGCGGCGCGGCGATGGGGAGCAGGCGTTTGGCTTCAGATTCTGCCGCGGGACGAGGCGATGCGTTCTGCGACGATCTCGGTGACGGTGTCGTAGTTGCGGGGGCGGGGTTGTCGTGGGGGGTGGGGTGTCGCCGGCTTCGAATCGTTCGATGACACGGCGGACGGTTTTGTGGGTGGTGCCGCACATCTCGGCGGCGCTCGGTAGGTGCCGACCTCGCGGTAGGCGGAAATGATGTCCATGCGGTCCTTCGCAGACTTCAATGGAACTCCCTGGGCGGTGACAGGTGACTGGGTGGCACCTTCACCTTCACCGCTCAGGCCTGGTGTTCCGGTGGGAATCACGACGAACACGAGGCGGGGACTTTCATCTGGCCACCGGTGGGGACCGTTACTCGGCCACCAGTGGGGACTTTCTCATGGCCATGGACAACGTCGAGTACCCATCGCGGCCCGGCCCCGAGATCTTCACCCCCTCCGTTGTGCGGTGAGTACCTCGGTTCTGTCGGTTCGACGGCACCGACACAGGAGCAGGAGGACACTTCCTCCAAGGCCCTGTAACGAGATCGGGAAGGTGCAGATCTGTCCACGCCCACGCGATAGGAGCGGTCCTGCAGGGATGAAGCCGATGAGCGACCCGACGACCGACACAGCCGGACACGATGTGCCCGTCGATCCCCTCGAATCTCTCGATCGCCTACTGCGGGATCTCCGCTCGTCCCGGACCGGCTTGTCCACTCGCGAAGCGCAACGGCGCCTGGGCGTGTCCGGCTTCAATGAGCTGGTTCGCCGCCGCCGCGAAGGCTGGTGGCGGGCACTGGGCCGGCAACTCGTCCATCCGCTCGCCTTGCTGCTGTGGATCGCGGCGGTGCTCGCGGCGGTGTCCGGATCGGCTCCCTTGGGGGCGGCGATCCTGGTGGTGATCGCCCTCAACGCCGCGTTCGCGTTCGTGCAGGAACGCCACGCCGATCAGGCCGTCGAGGCGCTCGCCGCCTATCTGCCCCAGCGTGCCCGGGTTCTGCGCGACGACATCGAAACGGAGATCGACGCGCGGGAGCTGGTACCCGGTGATGTCATCGTGGTCTCCGAGGGAAACCGGGTCTCCGCCGATGCACGTCTGCTCGACGGCGTCGCCGAAATCGACGCCTCGACACTGACGGGGGAATCGGCGCCGGTGCGGGTGAGCGCGGACAGCGCCGACAGTCATGTCCCATTGATCCACGCCCGTGATCTGGTGTTCAGCGGCACGACGTGCGTCACCGGGGAGGCGACGGCGGTGGTGTTCGCCACCGGTATGAACACCGAACTCGGCCGGATCGCCGCGTTGTCCCAGCGCGGCGGCCATCAGGAAAGTCCCCTCGAGAGGCAGGTCAAGCGGGTCGCCTGTCTGATCGCCGTCGTGGCCATCGGGATGGGTGCGGCGTTCATTCCACTCGGCACGCTGCTGGCCGGACTGTCTCTGGGTGATTCGGTGACCTTCGCGATCGGATTGATCGTCGCCAATGTCCCCGAAGGACTACTTCCGACGATCACTCTCGCGCTGGCCGTGGGCGTGCGCCTGTTGGCCCGGCAAGGTGCACTGGTCAAGCGGATCTCGGCGGTCGAGACGCTCGGTTCGACGAGTGTGATCTGCACCGACAAGACCGGGACGTTGACCGTGAACCGGATGACCGTAACGCAGGTGTGGACCAGTCAGGGGATCGTCGACTTCGACTCTCTCCCTGAATTGTCCGTGCCGGATCCGGTCGCGGAGCGGTTACTGAGGCGGCGGTGTGGTGCAGTAACGCGGAACCGGCACCAGCCGTGGGCACCACGCGCATCGGGGAACACGAAACGGACACCGGTATCGGTGATCCGACCGAACTCGCACTGCTCGAAGCCGCCGCGCGTCTCGACATCGAACCCCGCCGCGACAAGGACGGCAGGCTGACGCAGTTCCACTTCGATCCCGCGCTGCGGCGGATGTCGACGATCGATCGTGTCGGCCACACCGTCGTCGTACACACCAAAGGCGCCCCGGAGGAAGTCCTCGCCCGCTGCGCCCATCTCGCCGAAGCCACCGGCACCAGACCGTTGACGGACGCCGATCGCACTACGATCGAGGCGATCATCGCCGATTGGGCGCGACGAGGTCGGCGACTATTGGCGATCGCCGAACGCCCTCTCGGACCGTCCGAAGTTCCGGCAGATCTGACCCGGGATCAGGCAGAGCAGGGTTCGACGTTGCTCGGGATCACCGCGATGATCGATCCGCCCCGCCCCGAGGTCCCCGAGGCCGTGGACCGCTGCCATTCGGCGGGAATCCGCTTGATCGTCGTCACCGGCGATCATGCGCTCACCGCCCGGGGGATCGCCGAGAGCGTGCACATCGGGCACCGGGGTCTGCGGGTGATCGGCGGAGACGAAGCGGACGCGATGTCCGATCGGGAACTCGACGCCACCCTGGCCGGGGACGACGAGATCGTCTTCGCCCGTAGCTCCCCAGAGTCGAAACTACGCATCACCGACGCTCTGCAGGAATCGGGCATATCGTCGCAATGACCGGCGACGGCGCCAACGATGCGCCGGCCTTGCGGCAGGCCGATATCGGGGTGGCGATGGGACGCTCGGGCACCGATGTCGCACGCGAAGCCGCGGTGATGGTCCTTGTCGACAACAATTTCGCCTCGATCGTCGGGGCCATCGAAGCGGGCCGTCGTGTCTACGACAACGTCCGCAAGTTCATCGTCTACATCTTCGCGCATGCCACCCCCGAGGTCGTGCCGTTCCTCGCCTATGCCCTCACCAGCGGCGCGATCCCCCTGCCGCTGACGATCATGCAGATCCTTGCGGTCGATCTCGGCACCGAGACTCTTCCGGCGTTGGCGCTCGGTCGGGAGAACGCCGAACCGGACCTGATGCGACGCCCCCCTCGGCCCCGGTCGCAGCCGGTGATCGACGGCCCCATGCTCGCCCGGGCCTGGGGGCTGCTCGGTGGCATCTCCGCCGTCCTGGTGATGGCATTGTTCCTGCTCACCCTGCACATCGGCGGATGGACCTTCGGCGCTGACACCAGCACGGGTGAACTGCACCACACCTGGCAGCAGGCAACAACGATGACCTTCCTCGGTATCGTGGCCTGTCAGATCGGCACCGCCATGGCTGCCCGTACCAGCCGCAGCTCCCTCATCCGTATCGGCTTGACCACCAATCCGATGCTGCTGTGGGGCATCGCCTTCGAAATCGTGTTCGCGGCAGCCGTCGTAGTTCTTCCGCCGTTGCAATCCGTCTTCGGTACCGCGGTGCCGCAACTGTGGTTGCTGGCACTGTTGATCCCCCTGCCGGTGATCGTGTGGGGATGCGACGAGGCCTTCCGCTGGTGGTTACGAACCCACCGTTGACAGGTCGTTCACTCCACTGCCGAGGACCACTGTGCTTCGGCAGATTCTGGGGGACGTGCGACCGTTGGACCGGAGTCGAGAACACCGTGTCCGGGACACAGCGCCTCATCGCCTCGTTGCACACCGTCCGGTGGGCACTCGCGCACGCGCGCATGAGGGACCGCGCGGACTGAACGATGGAATCTTCTCGGTGTCGGTTCAGGGAGCGGAGCGGTCCACCGAGGCTGTGAAGCCTCCGTCACTGCGCGCATCGGCGAGGGTGATCTTCACTTCTACGATTGGTCCCGGCGCGCTGCCGTTTCGCGACCAGCCCATGTCCCGAAGGACCTGCAGCATCGTGGTGTTCTCCGAGAGCACGAATGCAGACAGGTGCCGAATCCCGTGTGCCCAGGCGATACCGACCAGACGTTGCAGCAGAGCGGTTCCGATGCCGTGATGTTGCATGGGGTGACTGACAGCGACCGCGCATTCCGCCGATACCCCATCGGAGGCGGAGCCAGGATCGGGATCGAGCACGGTGTAGTTCGCGACACCGACGACCGTCCCATCGTCGAACGCCCCCAGGCTCACATGCCTATCGTCCTGCCGACACAGCATTTCCACCAGTTCGTCGACGTGACGCGGGGCCACCGTGAAGAACCTCATATAGGTGTCATGTTCGGTGAGATGCTCGTGCAAAGCTCGCACGGCGCCCTCGTCCTGCGGACCCAACGGCCGAATGACCAGGTCGGCCCTGACCGACTGCTGTGTAGTGGTCCCCATCGGATACATCCCTCCGAAAGCTCGGCGATGACCGTCCTGTTCCCGGACCCACCCGCACATGCGGCCCCGGCTCATGGCCACGAGTCTGACATACGATTCGCCTCATGCGCTGACCAGTCTCGCCGCACCCGCCACATACTCGTCCGTTCACGACCACCCTTTCGGGGCGCGACGGTCATCGGCACCGTTCGGTTGTGAAAGACTTTGCCCCAACGGCCATATCGTCGCATCGAGTCTCGATACGGAGAAGGCACTCGATACGGAGGAGGTATCGCATGCCCCGGCCACTCTCGATTGCTCGCGTCGCCCGTCCTATCGGCGCACCCTGACACGCTCTGTCCGAGCTCGAGGGCACCGCTGAGCGGTCCGCCCCAGCTATGACCACACTCCTGCCACCTGCTGCACGTCGCCGGATCGACCACGCGGCACGCCGAGGGCCGCAGCCGCACGACTCGAGATGTCCGGGCAGATCCGGCTCGGTTCTCGGAGACCGTTCACCGCCGTCCAACTCCTCGCTCCGAGGACCGGGTTCATCGGGCTGCGACAACTCGGATCGGCCGCGCGTCCGTAGCGGGGTACGACCGTTTCACTGCCGGGCATGACCATCGCCTCGCCGGTCCCCGCGCGACAGATCCCGTTTGGTGGTTACTTCGCGTCGACGGCGATGGTGCGCGGGATTCGCCCGAGGACCAGCAATCCGGGCAGGCCGGCCGACGACGGGTCAACGAACAAGCGCAGTTCCGGAGGGTGGGGTTGAGCCTTGCCCGACAGGCGGGCGGGGATGCCACGCATGAAGAACGATGTCGTCGGTAGGAAATCGTCGTCCACCGCATTCACGCGCTCGTGTCGAACAGGTCCTTGCACAGGTGCATATTGGGACGCATACTCCGCACACGGTGCAGGACGTGGTTCGTCCGCCGTTGCAGTCCGTCTTCGGTACCGCGGTGCCGGAGCTGTGGTTGCTGGCTCTGATGATCCCGCTGGCGGTGATCGTGTGGGGATGCGACGAGCTGCCCCAAATGGGGGCGTCGGACTCGAAACGGAGCGCAACGCCGATGAAGCACCAACCGATGAAACGCTGGCTGGCGAGGTGGATCGCGGTGGTGACGGCAGGAGAAGCGGTGGGTTTCGCTGTGCCTGCCGCCATCGGTGTCCTCACGCGGGATTCCGCGTCGGCATTTCCCTTGCTCCTGGTCGCCGGTGCCGTGGAAGGAGCGATCCTGGGACTCTCGCAGGCGACGGTACTGCACGGGCAATTGCCATATTTGTCGAAACGGAGATGGGTGGTGCTCACAGCTGCAGCGGCGATGTCGGCGTACGCGATCGGGCTGTTGCCCTCCACCCTCGCGGCGTGGTGGACGAGTTGGCCGCTGATCGTGCAGGTGCTCTTCTTCGGAGCGGGTGCTGTCGTCCTGCTGATATCGATCGGCCTCGCTCAATGGCTCGAACTGCGCCATCATCTTTCCGGCGCGACATGGTGGATACCCGCCACCGCTCTCAGCTGGCTTGTCGGTCTCGCTGTCTTCTTTGCGGTGGCCCCACCACTCTGGCATCCCGACCAATCCCCTGCTCTCGCAGTGACGATCGGACTCGTCGCCGGCGTCGGCATGGCATTTGCCATGCGGCGGTGACGGGCTGGGCCATGACGGTCCTGCTCAGGCGGCAGACCTCCTCCGTCTCCCGAGCTGCGGAGTCTCGACAGGGGCGACCGTGAACGCAGTCGACGAGATTCCTTGCAGAACTCCGCCGGATCGGCTTCACTGGTCTCCAATGGAGGGGAGTATCCCCCAACTGTCTCGTCGTCACGACGGCCCGGTGATCCGGTCCCGGCGAACGGGCCCGCCTCGGGCGGGCGGGAAAGACCTCCGGTTGATCATGAACCGGAGGTGTGTCGATGACTGTTCCGTTCTGGGCGTGGGCCGCGGTGCTCGGCTTCATCGTGGCCATGCTTGCGATCGACCTGTTCGCCCACCGCCGCGCCCATGTGATCGGGGTACGCGAGGCGGCGGTCTGGTCGGCCGTCTGGGTCGGCTTCGGGATCGGGTTCGGTGTTCTGATCTGGCTCAACGCCGGCGCGGAGTTCGGCCGGCAGTACTTCGCGGGGTACCTGATCGAGAAGTCCCTTGCGGTGGACAACGTTTTCGTGTGGGCGATCATCTTCACGTACTTCGCGGTTCCTCGCCGGTTGCAGCACCGGGTGCTTTTCCTCGGGGTACTGGGAGCGTTGGTCTTCCGTGGTCTGTTCATCGCTGCCGGGTCGGTGCTGATCGCCAGTTTCGGGGCCATCCTGTATCTGTTCGCAGCATTCCTGATCGTCACCGGCTGTCGGATGCTGCGCCGCCGCGACGAGCACCTCGATCCGGAACGCTCGCGCACGTTACGCCTGTTCCGCCGCTACGTACCGATGACCGACGCCTTCTACGAGCAGAAGTTCTTCGTTCGGATCGGTGGCACACTGCTGGCCACTCCCCTGCTGGCGGTGCTGGTACTGGTAGAGGTCACCGATATCGTCTTCGCCGTCGACTCCATTCCGGCGATCTTCGCGGTCACCGACATTCCGTTCCTGGTATTCACGGCCAACGCGTTCGCCATCCTGGGCCTGCGAGCGATGTACTTCCTTCTCGCCGATCTGATCCACCGCTTCATCTACCTGAAGGTCGGCCTGGCGCTGGTACTCGTCTGGGTAGGAATCAAGATGGCACTGAAGATCGACGTGTTCTACATCCCCACCACGATCTCGTTGGCCGTGGTGACCACGATCATCGGCGTCTCCGTTGCTGCGAGTCTGTACGTCACCCGCGGCCGGGGACGTCAGGCCCCTCCGGTCACTGAGACTCCGTTCCGCAGCGCCACTGCGGCGGAACTCGCTGCCGCAGCACCCCTATGGACGCGGACACGCACACGTTTCCCGGCTCGACCGGACGACACCGACACCGACAACGACAACGACACCGAGTCTCGGACTTCGGCGACCCGCTCCGACAACTGACCGGAACAAGGATTCATTCGCGTGCCACCATGTCAGCGAGGCACGGGGAGGACATTCACATGCTCGACGACATCGAGACCCTACTGGTGAAGCGGAAAGAGGTCGGAGCTCGCATTGGTGGGGTGCGTTTGTGGGAGAAGTGGACTCCGGGACTGAGCGCGAGTCTCGCCGACCCGCAGCGGCAGATCGAAAACGACGGTTGGAAACAGGTCGCTCTCGGATCCGAGGCATGGGATCTGACGTATCGACGCTCTGTCGAAGTGCCCACCGGGTAGAGGGCGCCGATCTTCACGCCTGCGCGCGGCGGGCGCGGTCGAGCAGGATGCGTTGTTCCGCTCGCGCCACCGTCCGTCTCGTCTGCGCCG
>LATQ01000415.1 GCA_001017865.1 Rhodococcus sp. IITR03 | reverse complement strand
TTCCCGGCCCGCAAATCGTTGGAAGAGTTCGACTTCGATCACGCCCGCGGTCTCAGACGGAGGGTAGGAAATCGCTGTGGATCGCGAGTGCCGGCAAACACCCCGGCGGCGAGCACGGGCCCGATCCCGACGATGTCGGTGAGCGAGGTGGCGTGTTCGTCGAGGATCCGTTTCATCCTGGCGGTGTTGTCGGCGAACTGACGGTCACACGCCGGACATTATCGATGAGGTCTTCGATGAGCTGCGCACGAACCTGGTCGGCGGTGGTGACGGCAGTGACGGTGTGCGGGGCCTTTCCGCCGCGTTGGCTGTCAGTGAGCGTTTGACACCCCCGGGGATGAGTTCCCGCAGGAGGGCATGTAGCTGGTTGAGGAGTCTGGTGCGATGCCGGCTGAGGGTGTGCCGACGTTCGTCCAGCAGGGCGAGGGCATCGTTATGGTCCTCGGCGGCGACCGGTCGGCTTTCCTCGCGGATGGTAGCCGCGCAGGCCGCGGCTGCGGCGTCGATCGGGTCGTTCTTGCGGCGACCTCCACGCGAGAGGGTGCGGATCTTCGCAGTGGCGGTCGGGGGAATGTCGACCACGGTCTCACCTCGGCTGATCAGCCACTGCGCCAAGTGATGTCCGAGCCCGTCGGCGTTCTCGATGGCCCAGTATCGCTGCGGCCACCGCTGGGCCCAGTTCAGCAGTCGGCGGTAGTCGGCCTCGGACGAGGAGATGGTGAGGGTGTCGATGGTCGTGGTGGCCGGAGTGTCGACAGCAGCGGCGGTATGGGACGTTGTGTGCGGATCGACGCCGAGGATGATCATGCGAGCAGTGCTTCCTGGGATTTCACAGTCGGTGGATTGGGGCCGCGGCCGACAAGCCGATTTCCAGAACTGTGCATACTGTGCTGGTCATCCCTCTGTCGAGTCAGGCCGCGAACGGAGGCGGACGCGGCGACCGGACCATCGGTGAGTCGACCCACCGGGTGGGTGACAGATAGTTGTCGAGTCAGCCGAGGTCCACGTCCTGGCACCGTATCGCCGGGTAGCTACTCCCGCGCCGTGATGCTGACCCCGACGATAAGTCGATAGTTGTAGTGCACCTTCCACATTTGTAGCGTCTGGACGCGTTGCCGTTCACTGGTCCAGGTGCGGGCGTGGAGGACTCCTCGGCCAGGATCGAAGTTGTAGCGCTCGAACTTCCCGTTGTGGCGGGGCGTGTACGGGGTGATCCGCTGATGCCGGCCGCCGCGGAAGGACCTTGACGAAGTCCTTCGCCCGGTAACAGGACCCGTTGTCGGTGACCACGCGATGGATGTGCACGATGCCGGGGCCGGCGAAGAACACTCTCGTCCGGTGCATGAACCCGATTGCGTCGAGGCTTTCTCGTCGGAAAGCGCTTCGGTGTAGGCGAGACGGGAGAACCCGTCGGCCGCCGAGTGCAGGTAGACGTAGCCGGCGCGGGCACCGGCGGTCTTGCCGCGCTCGACCTTCACGGATGTCGACGTGCACGATGTGGCCGGGCCAGCGGGCGATGATTCGGCGTGGCTGGCGGTTGTTCTCGCCGCTGGGGTCGAGGAATCTGCGCCGGTTCGGCCCGAGGTGGGCGAGGTGCGGGCTGACGGTGCGCACCGAGATGGTGATGTCGTCGGCGGCGAGTTCGTGCGCGAGACGAGCGGCGGACCACTTACGGGTCCGCCGCAGGATCTCGATTCGCGCCACGGTCTCGGCCGGAGTCGCGGTGGGTTGGTGGTGCGGGACGCTGGGGCGGTCGAGGAGGCCGAGTTTGCCGTGTTCGCGGTAGCGGGTCATCCATTTGCTGGCGCAGGCCCGGGAGATCCCTCTCTCGGCAGCAACGTGGGACAGCGGACGGGCCTGGCACCGCTGCACGAGACGGCGGCGGCCTTCGACGGACAGCGGGGCGTTACGGTGCGCCGCGGTCGGGTTCTGTCGTTCGGCGGATGAGTTGGTGGTACTTCCCATCCTGCCGCCGGAAGACCCGTCCGCCTTCGTCAGCCCCTGGTGGTGTCTACAACGTCATGACCCGCAACAGTTAGTCGGTGATCCACGCAGGGGAACAAGCAAGATGGTGAGCCAGCCCACCATCAGTCGATGGCCGTCCAACAATCGGAACGCGCCGATCAACTCGCTGATCGGCGCGTTCCGATTCCCATGCCCGGGCGCCGGGGGACGTTAGCTTCCTGATGGGGTGTTCGGTCGGAGCGCTCAATTTCCCCCTCTTACGGACGTGAATGTCATTGCCCGGGTTCGTCCTTGACTATGAGCGGTGATCGCATCCCGACGGACTCATGTCGCCCTCAAAGCGTAGCCATCCGGTCCTGCCTGACGCACCCTTTCGCAGGATGCTCGACGCAACATGACAGATTCGTCAGGCGAACTTGAGCGCAACTTTTCCTCGTGGCGCGGCGGCGAGCAGCGCGAAGGCATCGTCGATCCGATCGAATGGCAGCACGTCAACCAGCGGCACACGAAGCTCGCCCGACGCAGCCAGCTCCGCAACTCTGGTGAGCAGGGCCGGATCTCCGTCGGAATGGATATTGGCTGTCCGTCTACCTTCGACGAAGCCGTCCCCCGAGACAGACAGCGTGGTGACTGCAGCTTTGCCTGGACGGGCCAGGCGTGCAACTGCCTCGAAGCTCTCGGTCGCGCGTGAAACGAGATCGATAACCCCGTCGACGCCATCTGGATGGAGACTGAGTACTCCCTCGGAGGTACTGACAGACCAGTCGACAGTCTCGCACGAGCGCGCGCACGTGGTCTTCCTCTTCTCCCGGGCGCGCGGTCGCCACGACCCGCGCACCCGCAGCTGCCGCGAGTTGAACCGCGAACGCGCCGACACCACCGGTTGCGCCGTTGATCAGTACGGTTTCGCCTCGGGCGAGTCCGAGTTCTCCCAAACAGAGAGCTGCGGTTACAGAGGCGAGGCCAAGGCTCCGGCCTCCTCGATCCCGAGTCCATCGGGACGATGAACAATGAATCGATCCTCGGGAACTACGACGAAATCGGCAAAGGTTCCGTCACCGATGTAGTCGCGTTTGACCATGCCCAGTACCTGGTCACCAGGACGGAACATAGTCACCTCGGCGCCGACCTTATCGACCGTGCCGGCCACGTCGCGGCCGAGAACCGCCGGCAACCGGTGGTCGGAGTAGTGCTGGAAGAATCCCGCTCCAGCCATCGCATCGAAGGGGTTGACGGACGAGGCTTCGACTCGCACCCGAACATCGCGAGGACCTGGCTCGGGGAGAGCCACCTCCATGATGCGAGGTGACTGACCGAACTCGAATAGGGCGTAGCCACGCATTGCGGCACTCATGTCTTGACTCCTGGGTTCTACCGGAAGATTGGGGCAGCAGTCCTCAGCTGGGCATGGTCTGGTCACCGGCTGGTCATCTCCTCGCGCACCGCGCTCCTGTGCGGGGATATTCGTCTACTGTGGGAGGCGATCACGGGCACGGGATCGGGCTTGCCGCGCTCAGCTGCAGGCCGTGCTCAGAACGGTTCCATGAGTGCTGCGATTGCAGGCGTACGAATCTGGTTGATCTCGAGTGCGGAAGCTTGCCTTTGAACTTGGGCCTCCAGCATTTCCCGGCTTGCTCGAACGACTGCGCCGGTTCGCTCGACCCGCCGATCTTGAAAGGCGGTGAGCGCTGCTTCGAGTGACTCCTTACGGGCCAGTTCCTGACCCAGCACCACGCCATCTTCGAATCCGATCACCCCGCCGGCGCCCATGTTGGCTGCGATCGTGTGCGCGGCGTCGCCGACGACAACAATTCGTCCGCGAAACCACGGCGCAGGCTGGTGGTGAAGCAGGTATGGGCGAGCGATCACGGCGTCCTCGTCGTCGACAAGCGACAACAGTTCTCGCACGTAGGGTGCTTCGAACCCGTCAAGTACCTTACGGAACAGATCTCGCGCTTCGTTGTCGTCGACGCGACGGTTCTCCATGTCGATACCCGTAGCGATGTAGACCATGTCGCCGTGCAGTCTGTGGATGACGACGGGCACAGCTTCGTCACTGACATAAAATCCGGCAGGGCCCTTCGGCGCGTCCTTCTTGACCCAACGCAGGCTCATGTTGCCGGAATACTCCGGACAGACCTTGTCGTCGATGTACTTGCGTACTTCGGAGGCGGCTCCGTCTGCACCGACGACCAGATCGAAGTTGTCGGTGGTTCCGTCGCTGAACGTTGCAATGACGGTCTCCCCTCGGTCGTCGATGTTGGTCACCCCGACACCGCGGCGTATCACAGCCCCGTGCTCTGTGGCTTTGTCGGAGAGGATGCGGGCGAGTACCGGCCGTACATGATGATGTAAGACGGCAGATCGTCGTCGCGAACAACCGCCTGCGGGAGGGTACGAGGGTTTCCGGCGGAGTCGTACATGTTCTTGAAGATGGAAACGCCGTATCCTACGGTGCCCTCGGCGACGCACGCCTCGAGTACGCCGGCCGCTGCCAGAGCGTCAGGCCCCCGATACATCATCGTGATCCCTGCGCCGTCGGCCAACCGCGTAGAGCGTTCTACGACGGTTACATCATTACCGTTTTCGGCGATTGTGATCGCAGCACCCAGCCGGCGATACCTGCCCCGACGATCAGAACTTTGTACATGGCTTCCCTTTCCTAGGTGTGCTCATCGCCACAAACCCATGCGTCAACGCCCGGAGACGTCGCGGTGGTGAAATCGCAGGTATGGCGGAGCCCGCGATTCGCGCTCAGCTTCGCACTGGTGTGGCGACTCCCAGTGCAGGAGTCCGAGATTGTGAGCGTCATTGAAGTGACTCTGACTAGCTCAGGTCCATTCCGTCTCCCAGCTTTCCGGGGCCTGCGGACCCCACATGTTCATGTGGAACCAGGGCTCCTGGGTTGCGAGCTGAGGGGGGTAATCAAGACCGACATACTCCATCGGTCCGTTGATCTCCAACCGGTTCTTGAACGGATCTCGCACGTAGAGGAAAAGTAGGTTGCCTTCGTGGTGCTTGCCGGGCCCGTACTCGGCCGGGATTTTCTCTGTTGCGAGATGATCTAGGAAGCGCCAGAAGTCGACCTCGCCGAGTTCGAGGGAGACATGGTGGATGCCAGGCTCTCCCGTCAGCAGCGCCATTTGGTGGTGCTTCTCGTTAACCCGCAGGAACTTCATGTAGAAATTGTCATCGAACGGGACATAAGTACTGGTCGTGAAACCGATGAGCGCCAGGAACTCGGAGAGTTCGCGCACATCGACGGTCCGCACCTGAACGTGGCTGGTCCGAAAGTCGATCGCACCAGCGCGGTAATGCCCTGGAATCGGCGCAGCAGCTGTCTCGGTCTCGTCGAGGATGATTTCGAGAGTGTGACCGGTCGGGATTTCCAGGCGCATTGCGTCGCTGGCGCCTGCTCGAGTGCCTGCAGTTCCGCTCGTGTACGGCACCTTCGCCTCATCGAGACGGTTGACGATGGCGTCGAGGGCGCGCCTATCGGCCGCGCGATAGCTGACATAATCGAGGCCAGGCTCCCCCGCGGTGAGACCGAGAACGACACGGCCGGACACTGGACTTGCCAGATACACCCCTCCAGCTCGTCGGTCAGCCTCGACGAGTCCGAGTGCCTTCTTGTACCAAGCCAGTCCGACCTCGAGGTCGGGCACGCGGAGAACCGAGTGGTCGAGATTGGTGAGTAGTTGGTCAAACGGTTGGTCAGACGATGTGCTGGACTGTACGGGAACAGAAACTGTCGTTTCGGACATGGGATTCTCCTAGATCGATGTCAGGGTGATGATGATGTCGAGCGCACATTCGCTCGGCACGAACTACTCGAACGGGGGCAATCCGTAGAACGGCTTTCGGTCGCCCGTGTCCTCGTCCACCACACGGTGATGCTGATGTCCGAGACCGGTAATGGCGATGCGCATCTCGTCACCCGACGTCAGGAACTGACCTCGAACGCCACCGTTTCCGGGAGGCGAGCCCATCATCAGCAGATCGCCGGGCAGAAGCGGAAGTCGCTCGGATGCGTACGCGACGTACTCGTCGGGACCGAAGATCATGTCGCCGGCGGGCCAGTCCTGCATGGTTGTGCCGTTCACGTCCAGTTTGATCTGCAGCGTATCCAGATCATCGATGAACTGCCTCGGAACGACATAGGGGCCGACCTGCTTGAAGGTAGGAGCCTGCTTGGCGATCCAGTCAGCATTCCACTTGATGTCGTTGCGACTGAACAGGTCACCGGTATGCATGTCATTGCCGATGGTGTATCCAGCGATGTAGCGATGCGCCTCATCCGGCGCCATGAAACGAGGAGACCTGCCTGCAAGCACGACAGTCAGTTCGGCTTCCCAGTCGTGTGTACGACCAACTGGAGGTAGCACAACGTCATCATTCGGCCCGACCATCGAACCGTAGGTGGCCAGCCAGATGAAGGGCATTCCCTTGGCACGCTTGTTGACGACAAACTCGAGGTTGCGTTCGAAGAACTCGCTGTCCGACTCCCCTGGAAGGCGTTCCTTCTGATAACTACCCTCGTTGTACGTGTACATCTCCGCGGCATGCTGCCGATAGTTGGATCCAGCACAGAAAATCTGAGGTTTCTCGGTTGGTGCCAGCAGACGAAGGTCGGCGACGGTGCGCTCATAGGAGCGTGCCTTTGCGTTAACCGACTGGAGTGCGTCGAACGTCCGATCCCAATCCTGGTAGATGCTGTCCGTGTCTGCGTAATCGCGGCTGATGTCGACCACCTCACCCGAGGGCCGCACCAGGGCGTTGAAGACACGATCTCCGTCTGTGGCTCGTGCGAGGGCGAAGGTGCCTTCGAATAGCCCAGTAGTTGGGTTGATTGCAGTCAATTCTGCACTCCTTCTCTAGGTCCCAGTACGGGGAATGTGAACTCACTTTTCGGCTGCAGCGTTGGGTGGAAACGGGTCGAGTCCCGCCGCGTTCAACGGACGAAGATCGACTAGATCAGCGATGTCAGATGTACCGGAAACGACCATGTTTACGTCGTTTCGCAGTTCATTCAGTACTGCGAGTCCTTCGCGTGCGGGCAGCAGGCTAGTGGGGAGTGCTGCCAGTGTTGATGTGACGGCGGTGGGCCCGAAACCGGCTTCTTGCAGCTGGCATTCGATGCGAGCTCGAGGGGAATCCCGCATCCAGGCGATCGCGGCGTCGAGTGCGCTCAGGTACGCGGCCAATTCATCCAAGCGCGTATCAATCACTGTTCTCGGAGCGACCACACCAAAGCCTGGATAGGCTGAGGTAAGGTCCGAGACGCGCATGGCAACAGTCATTCCGAGGCCACAGCCCATTTCATCGAGTGGTGGTGCCATCAACGACACATCGACGGTCCTGTCGGCGAGTGACTCGAAGCGCTCGCGTGCTCCGCCCACCTCGACCACCTCGTACTGTCCGGGCTGATCCCCAGCCGGGAGAGCATTGCGTAGGCGACGATGGCGAAGCCGTTGGTGGGCGCGTCAACCGCTAGTCGAATGACTTCGAGATCCTGGACTGACGCCAAGCCTGGACGAAGCATGAGCGTCAGGTCAGTAGTCGTCTCGATCTGTCCGATGAGCGCAATGTCGGATCCGCTTGCATTCCAAGCAAGTAGATTGTCGATCGCAGTGATGCCAACTTCGGCCCGTCCTGTGTCGAGGTCGTCTCGCTGCCCGCCCGAGGATAAGACCGGTACGTTGGCGACCTTGACCCCTCTCTTCTCGAAGAAGCCCTGCCTCTGGGCTATCTCCGCTGCGGCGGGAACAAGAAATACGGACTGACGGAATGCCATCATCGGTTGCTGCCGGCTGAAGTCGTCAGACGATGCGCGTGAAGGCTGCACGCATGATTGCGGTTGATGCGGTTGTAGTACAAAGGTGTTTCTCCTCCTGCAGGTCCCGACAGGGAAGCTGAAATCGAGCGGGTACGCGGATGTGGGGGTTGGGCCGTGGGGATAGACAAAACCGAGGGGCGACGCGCTGCCGGAACCTCACTCGCCGAACTTGTTGCGTTATTACTGAAAGTTCCGTCAAGGCGGGCGCATCGGCCAGTTGTCGACCGGAGGGCGCTGCTTCGCACGAGCGCAAAGCGTGAGCTGGAACCGCCATGTGCTGAAGCCGACTCTCAGGAGCATCTGTGTTGTTACTCACCGCCTAAATCGAACATCAAAGTTCGCTAAGAGTACATCTTAGGGGGTAGAGCACGTCAAGGCTTCTCGCGGAGTGATTGAACCGTGACCTTGCAGCTGACTGACCCTGCCCCGGGAGCATCTGCTCGTGTTGACCAGGGAAAACACGCTCGACACTCCGCAAGATCCCGTATAGGATGTCCGGCGCTCACCCGAGTAGATCCCTGGTCTACTGTTCGGCGGTGCGCCACCCACAGCTTGAGTGTCAGCTCTTTCTGCGAACGCTGTAGACCGGTTTCGATTCCACTCGCTCCGCGTGTGGTGCGCCTCCAGACAGGCGGGCAAGTGAACTACGTAGCGGGCCACAACCGCTATCGACCGCTGGTGACGCCTGCCATGCCCACACAGACGATGAGGTGGCGGCCGAGTTCATCAGCTCGACATCGTGATGCTCTTCCGACCAGTCATCTCCGAC
>LATQ01000324.1 GCA_001017865.1 Rhodococcus sp. IITR03 | reverse complement strand
GCGTAGCCCGGACAGACGGTGATCGCGCCCGTTCTAGGCTCGGTAGCCGTGCAGGCTTCATCGACGAAAACACCGTCCGCGGCATCATGGTGGTCGCTGCGGTAGCCGACCCGTCGGCCCTGGACGAGGCCCGTCGAACATTGACGGCGTTGCGACTGAAAGGCCAAGAACGCATTCACTTCAAGTCCGAACGCGACACACGCCGGCGTGCGATCTGCTCGGCGTTGGTGACCTTGGATATACACGTCCGCGTCTACCATGCCGCCAAACTCCCACCCAAAATCGGACGTCCCCGATGCCTCGAAGCACTCGTCGGCGACCTGGCCGAGCTACCGCTCTCCCGGTTGGTGCTCGAGCAGGACGATTCGACGGTCAAGTCCGACCGGCGAATCCTGTTCGAGGCCACCGGCAAGCACGGGCTGCGTGACCGACTGACCTATCACCATCTGCGGGCAAAACAGGAACCGATGCTGTGGATTCCGGACGCGGTCGCGTGGTGCCTGGCCAAAGGGGGCGAATGGCCCGCTCGCGTGCGGCCGCTGATCGGCAGGACGATGACCGTGGAATAGAAACGCGAAACCCGGCTCACCAACCGTCCGGAAGGCTGCCGGGTTCACTTCACCAGTGCTACTGCCCTGGGCACAATCCACGATGCCAGAGCCGGCGAGTGTGCGCAACTACGTACGCACTCGTGCGTAGCTTCGGCGGTGGTGACGGTGCGCGGGCCGCGCGGTCGACGCCAATACCGCTGCTTGTACCGGATTCGCAGGCGGAACTCGGTCGATCCGGCTGTTCAGTGTTACAAGGGCCATGCGATGGGTCCACCTTCCTGCTCCAGCGAACGGGAAGCTTCATCGCTTCCCAGAAATGGTTGCCTTCGCCGGATTGAAGACCGGCACGGATGGCGACGCGATTCGCGCCGCGATGTCGCGGCCAGGTTGGTCGTACACGAATTGCAGGCAATGCTCGGCGATCTCGACGTTCACCGCATCAGGTGGGCACGCCACGAGGGTTGACCGAGATCACAGAGAAGGTGGCCGGTGAATCCGCAACAATGATGCCGGCTGCGAGAGTTGCGGCCCTCCGAGCCGAAAGTCTTTCTTTCACAATAGTTCCGACATACCCGCCGTACCTCTTGCGGCGGGGATGCCTCCGTGGAGGCGATCACTGTTCGGGGTGAGGAACCCCAGCGAGGAGCCATCTGCCAAACCGCGAAACGGCGATGCACGCGATGCTCGTAATGCACACTGTGCGTGACATGCGTGCGAAGCATGCCATGCGTGCATCGCCCCTCCCCTGCCGATAGAGCGCTCTTATGTCATGTGAACTGCGACCGATTGTGCGCGACCATAGTGTCGAAGGCATCACCGATCCCGTTCTCGCATGGCGAGGCTGGTGTGGCCCTTGAACGGTTGCGAAGTCTCTCCTGCCGGCGATGCAGTGGAGGAACTATGTTACTGATTAAAAAGTAACTTCAACTGCGTGATGGCATCTATTTGCTTGCCCTCACTTTCGAAGCTCCACGCCTTGCGCGCCCGCGACACTGCGGTGGTTAACTTCGAGATCGCGTCGACATGATTCGAGTCGGAAGACGTTGCGTTAAAACGGGATCCCAGGCCCGTCGGGTCATTCATCGATGCGAGGCGTTGGCTCAGCAACCCGTCAAGGAACCTGTACAGGTCGAGCACCGGCAGCCACGCACTCTCGCCGTCCGCATACTTCGCTGCTCGCATTTCTAAGTAGCACGACGAGACTGGGACGTTGCACTTGTATTTCCACGTTTTCGCCTGTCGAGCAAGCTTCTTCGCGGCCCCATTATGCTTGCGGTTCGCATCGTTGACGTACTTGTTGTGCTCCTTCGGGTGGGTCTTCATCCAACCCCCAAGAGGGTCGGGGATCCAGTAGCCGCCCTGGCCCTCAATCGGATAAGCAGGCGTTACCTCTACGTCCCCATCGCTGAACTTACACACCACTGCCGGTCGCCTGACAACGATAGTGGTGCTCGGGAAACGTGTCTGTAGCTCCTGCTTGACCTTGTTCAGGGTCGTCCACTCGGAGCTCGGCTTGACGCCCTTCAAAGACGCCATGTAATCCGCGTCGCTGTAAAGCCACACACCCGTGCCATGTCGCAGCGATCCCGTTTCGAACAATTCGTGGAGACCAAACGAGTTGTTCAACCGGTTTTGGATACTCTCCCGATGCCCCTTCGCGCCGTCGAATTGCGAGGATGAGGGCGTATACTTCGCCGTTACCTCTGCTAGGTATTGGTCCGCGGTCTGAGTCACTGCTGCTCTCCTTCAGGCAAGTCCGGCACGCTGTGCCTGAGCGATCATGTCATCCGCTGTGGTACGCATCGCGCGTTCGTTTCGGCTACGAAGACGTTTGTCGAACCAGTCCGGAACCTGGGCGTTTCGCTTACGAATCCCGGCAATGGCATCCTGGTAGTGCCTCACTCGCCCCTCAGTTGGAACGGCGTGTCCGGACATTGCAAGATCCCAGTCCTCGAGAATCCGAGACTGGGTGTCCTCCTTTTCCGCGGCGCTCTCGAAGTTCTGCCGGACCATCTCGAACGCCTCCCAAGCGAGTGGAGTGAACGGTGCGACAAGCGCCCCAAATCCTGCTCCCGCTTCCAGTCCTGCTACCCACCAGAGGGTCGCTATGACCAATGCGAAGAAGACCGTGATCGCAAGGACGGTCCAGGCCCATAAACGGTGTACCGGCGCACCCCAACCGACATTGCTCTGCTGACACACGACAATATCGAGAGGGCGTTGCAGGGTGCCGGTATCGGGATACCAGTTGCGGGCTCGCGACCCGCTGTAGCGGTCAGCCGCACGAGCAATTTGTTGGCCAGACGGTCGATGTTTGAATGCTACGTCGTTCCACGCAAGGTCGAATATTGAGCAGTCGAAGGACTCCTGCACTGAAACGGCGAGATCGATCTGACGTCGCTCTCGGTACATCAGGATCCCGTTGATAAAAAGCAGTACTAGGCCTCCAACAGATCCGACGAGGCCATCGTCGTCCACCGTCAACGAGACGACTGCAACGACGACTCCGAGGACCGCTACAGCTCCTAATCGAGACCACTGAGCGGTCTTCACATCCGCATACAGCCGGGCTTGAGCAGCGACTTTCCGAACGGAATCATTTCGGTTTTGCGCAACGCTGATTGGCGGGTTGGTGAGCACCTACGGATCTCCTGCCTACCGACATGCATGGTCAGTGGCAGGTTAGAGTCGGCCACCGACAGAGACCAATGACCCATCAACCTACTTGGCAGTCGGGCGAGTGCACCATTCCCGGCCACGGAGAGTTTTCGCGTCGGGGACTCGACCTACATTCGCTCCAGACACCGGAGAAGCGTGAGCTGACGTGTATTCGGCAGCGTGCCGAACCCAGTTATTGCATGAGTTCCCGAAGCGCCCAGGTTGGGCGAGCACAGGCGCTGAACTGCGGCGGGGGCGCCTTTCCCTCAGTGTCCCAACATGAACAACAGATGATCATAGTCTCTCCAGCACGCCCATCAGTTCCTCGAGGAGCGCATCGGCGCGGGTTTCTATCTCGTCGAAGACATCGGTGAGGTCCTCAAGGGCCTTGTGATCGCGGCGGCGGGCTTGGGCGCCGCGATCGTAGTAGTCGGGGTCGAGAGCGATGTCCGGCTCGACCCAGGCGTCGACCTCCTCCTGCGGGTGAACAGATAGCACCCTGCGCGTCGGTGCCCGGCCGGACAGGTGCGCTCGCACCAGCGCCGACACCGACTGCGCGGTCATCGGTTGCGCGTGTGGGAGGTGTCCCCAGCGGTCGATCGGACACAACAGCGGTTGCCGTGCCTGCTCCGCATCGAGCGGATCGGCGACAAACGCTATCGGGTCGGTGAGGTGATGGCGCAGCAGATGGGTGCCGGGGTACTGGTCGAGAAACGCCTGAACCTCCGCCCACCGCCGGTAGATCGCGACCGCGGGGTTGTCCCCCGTCTCGGGATCCGCTCCGAGCCGGAACCTTTCGCCGGCCCGGGTCGTGACCTGGAGGGTGTCGCCGTCGAGGCGGAGGTCGCGGCGGCGCAGCCGGGTGATGTCGGTGAAGGTCATGCCGGTGGTGGCGAGGACCAGCACGAGGCGCGTCGCGACGGCCGAACAGTCCGCTCGGCCACCCTTGGGTGGGTAATTCGACTGCCCGTTGCATTAGGAGACGTCCGAGCCGGTCGAGACGCGAGGCGCGAGTGGTGCCGAGGTGCCGGCGCACCGTCTCGGTCTGCCCCGGTGGCGGGTAACCGTGCCCGGTGTGCACGCGTTGATCGCCGACAGGCGGCGTCGCTGCGTCGCGACCGCGGCCGGATGCTCGTGCAGGAACAACGCCAGAGTTTCGGGAGCGGCGGGAATCGGCCGGTGGTCGGCGGCGGTGCACCAGTCGGCGAATAGCGCCCAGTCGTGTCGGTAGCGGGCCGGGATCCATAGGCCGAGGTCGGCATCGTGAACATCGGTGCGGTGGATGTCTTCTCGTTTGGTGCTGGTCAGACTGGCGGAGTGACGGTATTCGGTGGGTGCGGTATTCGTCATGTCTTCCCGGGGTTGTCATGGGTGTGTCCTGCGGTGTCGGTTCGGATGGCAAGGTAGTGGGTCCAGTCCCGTCGTGTGCGGCCCGCCCATCGGGTGGCGGTGGTGATGTGGATGCCGAGCACGTCCGCGGCGATGGGGGCGGGGATCTCCCGGGCCCAGGCAGCTCGGGCTGCGTGTCGAGCGGGGCGGGGTCGATCCCACAGGTTCGAAGGTTGCGGGCCAGCACTTTCGGTGTGGTGGGCTTGCCGATCCTTCTTCCCTGGAAGAGGAAGCGGGTGGTGTCGCCGGGACGCGGGAAGGGGGCACGGCCATCGGCGTCTTCGGCGAGACTGTGCACGAGCGTGGCGAGGGCTGGGGGGAGCGGGACGGTGCCGTTGCCGATGCGGAGGTAGGCATCGGTATCGGTATCGATGATGTCGCTGGTGGTGAGATCGGCGATGCTGGTGATGGTGCGTCCGTAGAGCAGTACCAGCGCGCCGCTCGCTCGCACGTGCAGGGGCAGCGTCTCGTCGTGCAGACAGCGAGCGAGCATTGCCCAGCGGTCGTCGTCGGCGAGGATGTGTGATGGTTCGCCGCTGTGAGGGTTCGGCACGACCAGGTCGGTGCACCGGTGGTGGGTGGTCGCCAGGTGATGAAGTTGGCCAGGAAGTATCGGTAGCGACTGCCGCCGTCGAGCCAGCGATCGAGGTCGGCTTGGGTGGCGGTGGCCAAGGGGGTGTCGTGTTCGTCGAGCCAGGACAGAAAGTCCAGGGCGAGGGAGATCTGGCTGCGGGCGTAGGCGGCGGCACTGTCGGTGACCGGGCGGTTTCGGGCGCGGCGGCGGGCTCGCCGTAGCACGTGCCAATGCGCGAAGGGACGCACCAGTTCACCGTGGTGGGCGGGGTGGCTCTCGAGAATCTCGTCGAGCCACGGTCCGATCCGTTCGATCAGGTCTGTGCGGTCGGGCAGGATCCCGGCGTGGACGAACAAATCGCGCAGCCGGGGTAGCGCTGCGCTGTGGGGGACGCTGTCGAGCAACTGATGGGTGATCGGTT
Source organism: Rhodococcus sp. IITR03 (assembly GCA_001017865.1). The sequence goes on along the minus strand of LATQ01000324.1, from coordinate 3,077 downwards.
CGTCGTGAGCGCGTAGGGCTATCTGGTGCAGCAGAGCAGCACCGCCGCGCCGGCGGCGCAGCCAATACCGGGTGATCTCGGGGTTGGGCACCGTGCGGAAGACCTCGTCGAGCACGGTGAGTTGAGCGGCGATGCCCCGCTGCGGCTCGGCGATCACAGCGTGCAGGGTGGTGATCAGGGCGTCGTGGCCGGTTTCGTGTCGACGCCGACGGGCCCGGTCGGGTGATTCGGTCAGCTCGGGTTCGAGGATGTGGCCGGCGTCCCGGCACGGCAGGCATACCGGATGCTGCGCACGCGGATGGGCCGGATACGTGGTGCCGCAGACGGTGCACGGCCGCAGGCGTCGGGTCCGGCAGCGGATACAGATATCCGGGCTGGTTGCCGTGGCGCGGCGGTCGATGCGTCGCTGCTCACCGCAGGCGCCGCAACGGCGCAGGGGCCGGCGGTAGCAGGACTTGCAGATCGGACCGTCGGCGGTGTGGGCGTAGGTCGAGGCGGTGTGCTCGCAGCGACAACAGCGCCGCTGCGGGGCGCGATAGCAGTTGGGGCACACCGCGCACCGTCGGCGCGCCGAGTCTGCACCCGCAGCACCCGTCCGCAGGTGCCGCAGGGTTCGCGTCTGCGGGGGATACACGAGCGGCACAAGGGATCACCACGGTCGGTGTGGGTGGCGATCGGGCGATCGTGCCCGCACCGTCCGCAGGGTGCGCGATGGTAGAAGCGGCGGCAGTTGTCGCAGACTCGGCCGCCGTCGACGATGTGCGGCAACAGCACGAGCTGACCGCAGCGCAGGCCACGGGGACGACGACGGTGGTGTGGCCGGCGTCGGCCAGCAGCCCGGCCAGCCGTTGCACCGCGATGGGCGCGTCCGACGACCCGGAGATCAGCGCGTCCGGATGCTCGGCCAGGTGCGTCTCGAGGCGTCGCAGGGTGTGCGCGACGGTGGCACGCCCGACGAATCGTGTAGCGGCGGTGGGGTCGAGGTCGGGCACCACCGTGCAGAGCCGGGCAGCGACCCGTCGAGTACCGTCCTGCCGCCCGTTCCCGGCGGCCCGGGCGGCGGTCATGTCGACCTCGGCCGGCGGATGGTGGTGCGCCGAACCTGCGGCGGGGCAACTCGTTCGGCCGGGCCGCCGGTCTTGGCGACGGGGGTGTTGACCACATCGATCTCGATCAGATCGTTCGGGGTGCAGGCGAGGATGTCGCACAGGGCGGCGAGGGTGTCCATCGACAGTCGCTGTGGGGGTGCGGTGACCAGCCGGTAGACCTGCTCGCGCGAGAGGTGGATGCCACGCTCGGCCAACAGCGGCACCAGGTCGGTGGTGGCGAACATGTCCTGCTCGGCCATGCGTTTGCGCAGATTCCAGCGGTAGCCCATCTTCTTGATCATCAGCGCTGCTCCCACAGTTCGGTACGGTCCTGCAAGCGCGCCGGATCAGCCGGCGCCGGTACTCGTCCGAGACCCCGGTATAGAGCGCCGTCGTCGAAGCGTAGCGGTGCCCGACCTGCTCGGAGACGAACCGTTCCGGGTAATCGAACTCGACCAGATGAGTGACGTAGGAATGACGCAGACAGTGCAGATCCAACTCGGTCGGCAACCCGGCCGCCTGCCGAGCCGAGGCGAAGGCCTCGTTGATGCTGCGCATCGACATCCGCCCGGCCCGTTCGTTGACCCACACCGCGGCCAGCGGACCCGGACGCAGCAACGGACGCACCTCGGTGACCCAGTGCTCGAGCACCTCGACGATCCAGTCCATCTCCGGCACCGTGAGTACGGTGCGTCGCTTGGGCGGGCCGCCCTTCGACGCTTTACCCCAGCGCACGAACCACGCCCCGTAGCGGCCGTACTGCGCCGCGGTGGGACTGTGCCGCCGATCCGCCAGATCCAGCCCGTACGCCTCCCGGCGGCGCAGGCCGTAGGCGTACACGGTCTTGAGCAGCGCCGCGTCCCGCAGCGCCGTCAGCGCCCCCTTGCGACCCCGCTCGCGGATCTGTCCCACCCGGCGTCGGCGGCATCGAACAATGCTTGGACCTCGTCGTAGGTCAACGGGCGCCGCCCCGGCTGCCCCTCGACGTCGGCGACATGCGCGATGGTGTTGCCTTCGTGGAAGATTCGCTGTGGCACCTGCGAGAACCGTTGCTCACACACCGCCGGCCACCCGTACCGACGATCGGTGATGTACTCGACGAACAACGCGATCGCCATCTCGTAACTGCGCGCGGTGGACACCACGATCGGTCGCGCCCGCAGTTCCGAACGCAGATGCGTGATGAAATCTTCCCCGTCGGCCGGTTCCCATTGCCACGGATACGAATTGGTGAACTCGGCCATCCGCCGCACCACCGCCACCCGCGGTCCGATCGTGCCGGACTCGCTCAGAAACCGGGTGCGCTGCTGTCGCTGCCACCCGGCGAGCATCGCCTCGAACACCGCCTGCTGCGGATCCAGGTGCACCACCGCATCGGCCAGTACCAGATGAGCCGCACCGGGCGGATCGACCACCGACTCCATACGTTGCATTGAACACAACATTGTTAAATCGCGTGGCCGAAACGAGGTGTTCTGCCAGGTCACGGCCCACGCAGGCCGGATACTCGACGCACGGGCACGCCCCCTTCGCCGCACGTCGAGCACTTCTCCCCGCTTGCGCAGTGTTGTATCCGATGCAATTCCGCCCGGTTTCGTGGTCACAATCCGAGGTTCGTGACGGCGTTGCCGATGAGGGGTGCGTGTTCGCGGGCGTAGGTTTCGAGCATGGCGGGGGTGCTGTGCCCGGTCTGGCGCATGATCGCGTGCGCGGAGGCGCCGTTGCGGAAGGCTTGAGTGACGAACCCAGCCCGCAACGAATGCCCACCCAACTGGGCGACGATCTCGGGGTCGTAGCCGGCCTGGGCGGCCCGGCGGCGGATCACCTGGTGCACCGCCGCTCCCGAGAGGGCGGTGTCGGAGAGGTTGCCGTTCTTGCGGATCGCCCGCAACCACGGCGAGGACGGCACCATGCGGGGACGGGTTCCGCGGCACACGTGCGCCTCGAAGGGGTCGGCGGTGCGCAGCAGGCGGATGACGGCCGGGCGGC
>LATQ01000310.1 GCA_001017865.1 Rhodococcus sp. IITR03 | reverse complement strand
GCCGTGACGTGTGGCGAGGTCGATGCCTTCGGCTACGGCGTCGGGACTCCGGTGGCTCGATGACGACGTCGGCGCCGCGCCCGTCCGGTGTGTGCGCGAGGATCCGTTCCAGGCGGGCCGCCTGATCGGTCTCGGTGAAGATGTCGATGTGGATGTCGCCGATGCCGGCGGCTGCGCGACCTCGAGACGGTTGGCCGGCCGCCGACGATGATCACTTTCGCCGCGCCGGCGAGTGTGGCGTACATGGCGCAGGCCAGACCGACCGGTCCGCTGCCCTGGACCACGACGACATCACCTGTCTGCGGCTTGGCGATATCGTTCACGGCGTGCACGGCTGTCGGGCCGGCGCAGCCGAGTGCGATCACCTGTTGCGGGGTCACCGAGGACGGGATGCGGATGATCGTCGAGCCGGGCTGGAGGTAGATCTGTTCGGACCACCCACCCGACAGATGGGGCCAGTCGGCCGATGACTGGTTGATGCCGTACACCTTGCGGGTCTCGCACAGCGACGGTTCGTGCTGGTCCTGGCAGTAGTAGCAGTGCCCGCAGGGGATGTTGGACGCCCATGAGATCGCGTCCCCGACGTGCAGTTGCTCGCCCCGGGCATCGGTGGTGACTCCCTCGCCGAGGGCGTGTACGCGACCGACCGCCTCGTGTCCGAGGATGAGCGGTACCGGAATGGGCAGGCGACCTTGCTGCAGGTGGATGTCGGTTCCACAGATTCCCGCGTGCGTGACGTCGACGACGACCGCGCCGGCGTCGGGGGTCACGCGCGGAAACGTCGTCGCGGTCATGGTCTGTCCGAAGCCTTCGAGCACCATCGCGGTGGCGGTGCCGGTGGTCGGGCTCGTCGGGTCCGTCTGCATCGTATTACTCATCGGATCACTCCCTTACTGCGCAAGGTCTGGACATCGGACTCGGAGATCCCGAGCTCATGGAGGATTTCGTCGGCATGTTCACTGACCGCCGGCACCCCACGGCGCACCTGGCGGGTGTACGGGACAACGTGACAGGGTTGCCCATCAACCGGGTGGTGCGCACACCCTCGATCTCGACGTCGACGAGCGTGCCGTTGTGCCGCGTCTGGGGATGATCGAGCGCTTCTTGCAGGGTGAGCAGCGGTGCGCACAGCAGATCGACCCGTCGAACAACTCTGCCGCCTCGGCGGTGCTCAACTGTGCGACCAGCGGACGCAGAACCGCGTTGGCGGCTTCTTTGTTCTCTGCCTGGAGTTGTGGTGTGGCGAACGTCGGCTGGACGGACAGATCGTCGATGCCGAGGGCTTTGCATGCCAGACCCAGAGCGTTCTCGCGGAACAGGCCGAGTACCAGGAGCAGACCGTCGGTCGTTTCGAAGATGCCGCTGTACCAGTCGCTGACCCAGTTGGTCTCACGCTGGTACGCCAGCAGTGTGGAGCTTTCGAGAGTCTGCAGGGCCAGTGCTGTATCGAAGAGGTTGACGCTGACCTTCTGGCCGCGGCCGGAGCGTTCGCGTTCGAACAGTGCTGCCAAGATTCCCTGGCGAGGGCCATACCCGAGGCGTAGTCCACGGTCGGTACCGGATGTACGTATGCCGAGATCGACGGGTCACCGCACGCGCGTGCCATTCCGCTCAGTGCCTGCGCGAGCATGTCCTGACCTGCTTTGTGGGCGTACGGTCCGGTCTCGCCGAATCCGGTCGCAGTGCCGTAGACGAGCCGAGGATAACGCTCGTGCAGATCGTCGTAGGTCAAGCCCAGTCGTTCGACTGCCGCGGTCCGGTAGCTGTGGATGAGAACATCCGCTTCCGCGAGGAGCTGATGGAGAATATCCTGTCCCTCAGGGGTTTTCAGGTTCAGTGCGATGCTGCGCTTGTTGCGGTTGACCGCGGCGAAGTAGGCACTGGGGCGACCTTCGTCGAGTGACTCGCGATCGAGGCCTCGCAGCATGTCTCCGTTGACACCGCGCTCGACCTTGATCACTTCGGCGCCGAGGTCGCCGAGAACCTGCGCGGCCACGGGCGCCTGCATGATCTCGCCGAGGTCGAGGACCGGATGCCGCTCAGCGCGTGTTGTTGCTGGGGGTGGTGCACGGTGCGCCTACTTTCCGTATACCGACTTGGCGATGATGAGTCGCTGGATCTGGTTGGTGCCCTCGTAGATCTGGGTGATCTTGGCGTCGCGCATCATCCGCTCGACCGGATAGTCACGGACATAGCCGTATCCGCCGTGCAGTTGGAGCGCATCGGTGGTCACCGACATGGCGGTGTCGCTGCACAGCAGCTTCGCCATGGCCGCCTTCGTCCGTCCCGCCGGTTCCCCGTCGTCGATGAGACGGGCTGCGTCGTACAGCAGCGTGCGGGCCGACTCGATCTTGACGGCCATATCGGCGACCATGCCGCGCAGAAGCTGGAAGCGGGAGATGGACTGGCCGAACTGCTCGCGGTCGGTCGTGTACGACACGGCGGCATCGAATGCGCCCTGTGCGATGCCGAGGGCCTGCGCGGCGATGAGTGCCCGGCTGACGTTCAGTTCCTCGGAGATGTACGCGAACCCCTGGTAGGGGTCGTTGACGACGCGGACGGCGGGCAGTCGGCACTCGTCGAAGTTCACGTCGGTCGTGGGGCTGCCGCGCATACCCATCTTCTTTTCGGGAGCGCCGAAACTGACGCCGGCGTCGTCCTTGTGCACCATGAAGATGCCGAGTGACTTCTCGCCGGTCTTCGCCAGCACGGCGTACCAGTCGGCCCACGGCGCGTTGCTGATGAACCGCTTCTGACCGTTGAGGATCCAGTCGGACCCATCCTGGGTTGCGGTCGTTGCGATCGCCGACAGGTCCGAGCCCACGCGCGGCTCGGTCATGCACCATGCGGCGCCGGCGGCGCCCGATGCGACGTTCGGTACCACCAGTTGCTTGAGTTCGTCGGAGCCTTGGCGGAGCACGGTGGAGGTGCCGGCCAGTTGACCAGCATGACCAGTGCCGTGCTTGCGCAGGACGCTGCGACTTCTTCTACAGCGATGACCTGGGCGAGCAGGTCGGCTCCACTGCCGCCGAGGCTCTCGGGGTAGGCGAGTCCGGGCAGGTCGTTGCTGCGCAGGGCTGCCCAGGATTCCGCGGGGAATCGTTCCTTGTCGTCCACATCGGCGGCGTGCGGTGCGATCTTGGTCTGCGCGAGTTTGCGGACGCTCTCGCGGAATTCGCGATATTCGATACTCATGAATTACTCCTGGTCTGTGTGGGGAAGGTGATGATTCGGAAGTTCGACGGTCACAGTGGGGGCCAGCTCAGACCCGTCACGGACGAGGGGATACCGGCTGCGGCCGCCCGTTGGGCGAGGTCTTCGGCGACACCGGCACGGCGCAGCACGTCCTCGGTCTTGACGTGGGTGTCGGTGGCGCGCCGTGTCGGGCCGTCGGAGAACACCGGGACCACGGGGACCGAATGAAGTGTGAAGTCCGGGTCCCGGGCCACGATCTGATCGAAGGTGGCCAGTTCGTGCGGTTCGAGTACCGGTGTCACGCAGGCATCGACGTCGGCGAACACTGTGGTCCACTCCGCCATCGTCTTCGTCTCGAATGCTGTGGTCAGTGACTTTTCGATGTGGTCCCAGGTGGACTCGTCGAAATGGTTCGGAACGGCACCGAGGTCGAGGGTGGTCCACAACCGTTCGAAGAAGGCGGTCTCGAGGGCCCCGACTGCGACGTAGCGATCGTCGGAGCAGCGGTAGCACCGATAGAACGGCATCGATCCGGTCAGTACGCCGTGTCCACGTCCGGGCAGCGTCGGCGTCTGCCAATCGACGAAGTTCATTCCCATCATCGACAGCACGCCGTCGACCATGGCGGCATCGATGTACCGGCCTTTGCCTGTACGCGTGCGGTCGTAGAGGGCGGACATGATGCCGAATGCCGACAGCAATCCGCCGCCTGCGAAGTCGGCGACCAGGTTCAGCGGCAGTGTCGGCGGGTGATCCGAGGGGCCGAAGGTCCCGAGGCACCGGCGATGGCCAGGTAGTTGATGTCGTGACCGGCGCGCTGCGCCATGGGCCCGTTCTGGCCGTAGCCCGTCACGCTGCAGTAGACGAGTCCGGGATTGAGGGCCGACAGTTCCGCGTAGCCGGCGCCCAGCTTGTCTGCCACCCCGGGGCGGAATCCTTCCATGAAGACGTCGGCTTCCGAAACGAGGGTGTGCAGGGCGTCGAGGCCGTCGGCGGTCTTGAGATCGAGCGAGATGAATTCCTTGCCTCGCGACAGCGCGGGCACCGGGAGCCCGGAACGACCACCACCGATTGCGATCACTTCTGCGCCGAGGTCCGCGAGCAGCATGCTCGCGTACGGTCCGGGCGCCAGACGTGTCATATCCAGTACCCGAACCCCCGCGAGTGGTCCTGTCGTTGCGGTCATCGTCGTCCTCCAAAGTCATGCGGTAGCTCGTGTGATGCCCATCCTGGAGGCGGTGACTGCACTCACACCATCTCCATGTGGAGATGTCGCATCACATCGGTTCTCCCGCACACTGAGATCCACACATTCAGCACGGGATGCTCCGAATTCGACAGGACAGCAATGGAAACCACTGCGACAGACACTCTCCTCGACACCACCGCGCAGGACTACGAGCGGATTCTCGACGCCGCCGAGGCCGCCGCGGTGTCTCTTGCTCGTACGGACCTGCACGAGCGAGCGCACCTTCTGCGGTCGGTGGCCGATGCGCTCGACGCCACAGCGTCGGAACTGGTGCCGCTGGCGGCCGCCGACAGCTCACTACCCGAGCCGCGCCTGCGCGGCGAAGTCACGCGGACGACGACGCAGCTGCGGATGTTCGCCGAGGTCGTCGAGGAGGGCTCCTGGCTGGAAGCGATCATCGACACGGCCGATCCGGATGCGCACCCTGCTCCGCGTCCCGATCTGCGCCGGATGCTCGTGCCCACCGGACCTGTCGCAGTGTTCGGTGCGAGCAACTTTCCGTTCGCATTCGGACTCGGCGGCGGAGACACCGCGTCGGCATTGGCTGCCGGTTGCCCCGTCGTGGCCAAAGCCCACCCTGCTCAGCCGCGATTGACCGCCGCTTATGCGCGGGCGATCTCCGAGGGACTGCGGGCGGGCGGCGCCCCGGACGGCACCTTCGGGGTTGTGCAGGGCGCCGAGATCGGACGTCAGCTCGTCCAGGATCGGCGTATCACCGCCGTCGGGTTCACCGGCTCGACATCGGGTGGCCGTGCACTGGCCGATCTGGCAGCCGGCCGACCGGATCCCATCCCGTTCTACGGTGAGCTCGGCAGCACCAACCCGGTGTTCGTGACACCTGCCGCCGCCGAGGACCGCTCGGGCAAGATCGCCGGCGAGTTCCTCGAATCGTTGCTGCTCGGCGCGGGGCAGTTCTGCACCAAGCCGGGGCTGCTGTTCGTTCCCGAACAGAGCTCGATCGAGTGGCTCGTTCGAACTGCGGTCACCGATGATTCGTTCCGTCTGCTGCACGCAGGGATCCGCCAGTCGTTTCTCGAGGTGTCCCAGCAGATCCTCGACCATCCCGAGGTCCGGTCGGTGGCAGTGCCCGAGCAGAGCGGTCTGGACGAACTGTCGGTGCGCCCGGTCATCGGCGTGACCGACGCTCGCGCGCTGCGTCGAAACCTCAGGACCTGCTCGAAGAATGCTTCGGTCCGTTCGGGTTGATCGTGACCTACACATCGATCGAGGAGCTGTACGCGGCGATGGCTGTCCTGCCGGGCACGTTGACAGCGACTGTCCACGGAACCGATGACGATCCCGATGCTGCGGGACTGCTCGGTGCGCTTGCGCGCCGTGCGGGGCGCGTCATCTGGAATGGATGGCCCACCGGTGTGGCCGTGGGTTGGGCTCAGCACCACGGTGTCCCTACCCGGCCACCAACTCGGTACACACCTCCGTCGGAGCGACCGCGATTCGGCGGTTCCTGCGTCCGGTCGCCTACCAGTCGGTGCCCGAAGCGAACCTGCCGTCCGCTCTCGTCGATGCGAACCCGTGGGGTATTCCCCGCCGGGTGAACGGCCGGCTGTCGTAGGGCCACCGGTGCTCGCGATGTCGCCTCGGTTCGGACTGGGTGCGCAGAGGACTACGTCTGGTGCGTGGCTTCGGACCGGGTTTGTATGTGGCGTTGTGTCACACGACCTTCCGGATCAACGCGGGTAGTCACGCCCAGGTGTGCTGCACAACCAACGACACGGCGGTCTCCGGAGGGAGGCCGCCGTGTCGTTGGTTGTGGGTCTCAGGAGGTGGTGGTGTCGGGAGTGGGCGGTTCTGTGTCGGCGACGGTGGTCTTTCCGCCGTTCTCGTCGACGAAGTACAGGATCACTGCGCCGACCATCGGTCCGACGGCGAGGGCCGCGAACGCTGCCAGGAACGAGCCGGTGGCCGAGAAGACCGCGCCGATGGCGAGGGGGACGAGGGTGCTGGCGATCTGCCAGAAGGCGTTGGATGCGCCGGCGGCTGTGCCGGTGACCTCGCTCGAGACCAGGCGGGGATCATCGCGACGATCAGGGCAGGTATCCGTAACCGACCAGACCGAGGATGGGTGCTGCGATGAGGAGCGCTGGGACGTTGTCCAGCGTTCCGAAGAAGATCAGGATGACGGAGAACAGCGCGAGAATGACGATCGCGGGCTTTCGGGCGCTGCCTATCCGGTCGCCGAGTATTCCGGTGAGGGGTTTACTGACGACCGCCACGCCCGCGAAGATCGCCACGATGAACCCGGCGGTGGTGCCGGAAACGCCGTGTCCCTTGATGAGCAGGGCGTTGGACCAGGTGACGAATCCGTATGTGCCCAGAACCCGCCGAATCCGGCGAGGGAGAGCAGCATGAGGTCGCGGTTGGTGGTCAGGGTCTTCCATGCGGAGGGGCGCTTGCCGTCGCCTGCGGTAGCGATCGTGTTGGTGACCGGTCCCGGCCGGATGATCACGTAACAGATGACCGCCGTGACGATCGAGATGGCACCGAAAAGGTGGTAGGAGGCGTGCCAGCTGTAGTGGTTGATCATCCACGGGACGGCGGTGTTGGCGATGACGGTGCCGAGCGAGGTCGCGGAGGTGAACAGTCCCATGACCTTGCCGAGTTCCTTGGGCTGGAACCAGCTTGCCAGGAGCTTGACGCCTGCGGCGTAATCCGCGCCGGCGAAGAAGCCGACGACTGCTTGCACGCCGATGCCGATGACCGCGGAGGTGGTCGATCCGAAGATCATCATGAACACGCCTGCGCCGGCGAGTGAGACGGTGACCACCTCGCGGCCACCGAACCGGTCGGAGAGCACCCCGGTGAGGGCGTTGGAGCAGACGTAGCGATGTAGTACGCGGTGGCGAACACGCCGAGGCTGGCCAGTGGTACGCCGAGGTCCTCGCCGACGAACACCGATGCCGGGCCCCAGGTGGAGCGATCGACGGAGGTCATGGTGAAGGCGAGCCAGCAGAGCACGAGCACGACCCACCGATATCGGTTGCGTGCCTGTTGATCAGGTGAGGTGGAAATCGTCTGCACGAGGGGTTTCCTGTCTGGTCTCGGCGCGATAAGGGGTCTCGGGTTGTGTTGCTGCTACCCGGGTTCTCGGGGGAGAGGATCGCTGCCGTCAGTCGAATAGCGTTGGTGCAGTCGAGGTGTGGAAGGGACTGTGAACGTCACGAGGGGGTATGTCGCGGAAAGTTCAGGATGGGTCACCTTCGACCGGTCGAGCGCTGCACCTGTTTTATCAAGGTGATCGCGTTCACACAATATTTGCGTCCGTTTGTGGAGCAATTGCGCGCTATTCGGACGCATTTTGCCTCTCGGCCCGGTCCGGGAGGTCATCGGCCGGATCATGTGGTCGCCGCTCGATCCGTCGATCACGCGGCGCGCAGGGCGCTGTCCCGACGACGACCGCGATCACCGGACAGGGCCTCACATCGCTGCGAGCTCCTCGCGGATCTGCTCGGCCGCAGTGCGCAGAGCGGTGAGGATCGATCCCCGCATGTGATCGAGTGATACCCGCGAGGACTGGGCGGAGACGTTGAGAGCGGCGACTGCGTAGCCTTCGGCGTCGCGAACGGCACGGCGATCGACCGCACTCCCTCGGTGAGTTCCTCATCCGCCAGCGACCATCCCTCGTTGCGTGCGGCGAGGATCTTCTCTCGCAGTTCGTCGGTGTCGATCGTGGTGGCCGCGGTGTAACTGCGGGTGTCCACGCTCGCCAGATAGGCATCGAGTTCGGCATCGGTGCGGTCGGCCAGGAGTACACGACCGGTGGCGACGGCGTAGGCCGGCAGACTCGTCCCGACCACGATTTCGACCGTGAGGACCCGGTCGGCCTGGACCCGGTCGACATAGAAGATCCTGTCGTGATGCAGCACGGTGAGCGAGGCCGTCTCCTGCGTCTGTTCGGCCAGGCGTTCGAGGTGGGGCCGGACGATCTCGGGAAGTCCGCTGCTCAGGACGTAGGCGTCGCCGATCTCGAGTATCGCGGGGCGGGCGGTGTAGGCGGTGCCGTCGTAGGACAGATAGCCATGTACTCGAGTGTCAGCACGAAGCGCCGGGCCGCAGTGCGGGTGATACCGGCGAGGCTCGCGACTTCGGTGACCGACAGGGGGCGACGTTCTCGCCCGAACAGTTTGAGTACCTCGAGCCCCCGGCCGAGAGCTTGAACGTGATCGCGGTTCTGCTCCGGGGTCGTCGTGGTTGCTTCGTTCTCGCTCACAGGCTCAACCTATCTACTTCGTGTGATGCTGCCGATCGAGTGGGGGCGTGAGAAGTGCGGATCCCCCAGAGGCCGAGCGCGCCGCATACTGCGTACAGCGCTGCCGCCGCAGACCAGCCGGTCGCGAATCCGCCGGTGTGATCGGTCAGCAGGCCCATCAGAGCGGGCCCGCCGGCGAATCCGAGATACATCCCGACTGCGATGGCGCTCGAGGCGCGGCCTACGGTGCTGGTCCGAACCACGCGGAGCGCACCGGCCATCAACACCACATTGGCTGCGAGGGCGGTCGCACCGTGCACGCCGACGCCGATCCACAGGAGGGCAAGCCATCCCCAGAGTTCGGCACCGAGCAGGGCGAGTGCGCCGAGCAGGGAGCCCGATGCGAGGACCAGTAGCAGGGGGAAGGGGCCGGTTCTTCCGGAAAGCGCGCGGCCCCAGCCGATTCGCGCGGTGACACCGATCAGGCCGGCGATCGCGGCGGTCAGCCGGCCACGGTCAGGTTCAATCCCATTTCGTCGTGCGCGAACAACGGGAGATAGACGTTGGTGGCCTGAAGGGCGGCGCCGGAGAACAAGGCGTAGGCGGCGAACAGCCAGACGGCCGGGGGCAGGGTGCGGCGCTCGGTGCGGTCGGAGGAGGGTGCGGCACGCTCGGGGGCGCTTGCCGGCCGTTGGGAACGGTTCCGGGACGGTGCGCAACGCCAGGCCCAGAGGGCCGAGATGCCCGCGATGGCCGCGCCGACCATAGTGGGCCTCGCCATCCCCAGGCAAGTGCCAGGGTGGGGCATCCGACTCCGGCGGCGAGTTGGCTGACCTGCACCCCGGACTGCTTCACTCCGATCCAGGGAGAGCGTTTGGCCGGTGGGGCATGATCGCTGATCACGCGGTTGGTGACGGGATTCGACAGGGCCTGTGCAGCCCCGGACAAGGCCATGGCTGCGAGTAGCCACAGGTAGTTCGTCGACAGCGCCGCGATGACGAACGAGAGTGCGGCGCCCGCGAAGATCGTGACGAGCAGTGCGCGAGCGGGGAAGCGGTCGCTGAATCGCCCGAAGGTCAGGGACAGGGCAGCCGCCGCCAGGAAGCTGAGCGTGGCGAGCATTCCGAACTGCGCCGCGGTGATGCCGAGCGAGTCGATGACCAGCGCGCTCGTCGCGCTCAGGCCGTAGGTCAGCAGTGGGCCGATCGCCATGGCTGCCGTCAGCAACGGCAGTAGTGCTCGGGAATTGCGGTTGTTCACTACAGGCACTCCATCGACAGTCCTATCGCTGCGCGACGGTGCGCACGATCTCAGCGCAAAGCGTCCGCATAGCGTTCAAGAAACCTATCTTCGGACGCAAGTGTCGCACGTCCTAGGGTGTGGCACCTACCTCGCCGCGTCCCCGACTCTCGTGGGCCATCGAAGCGTGGCGACATGTGACGGGAGGCCGCGGAGCACGCCGTGGGTGTTCGGCGACGGGTGGACGTGCGCGTCCTCGCGGCATGGGATGCGCTCAGACGTCGATTCCGGCGCGCAGTTCCAGGGAGATTCGACCGGCGGTTTCGAGGAGTGGGGGAAGGTACCGCGGAACCAGGGTGCGCGCGGATTCGTGCGTTTGGTACATCGACACGGTGAGTGCGCCGACGACGCGGCCGGTTCGGGAGCGCAGCGGCACGGCCAACGCTTGCACTCCGACATCGAGAACCTGGTCGGCGAAGGCCCAGCCCTGGCGGCGGATGATGTCCAATTCGCGCTCGAGTCGACTGCGCTCGTCGTGGGCGGGCGCCGGGTGCGGGTCCTGGGGAGCCGAGAAGTCGAGATGCCGGTTCAGTTCGGCTTCGGGAAGTGCGGCCAGCAGCACCCGTCCGGTCGCTGTCCGATGGGCGGGCAATCGGCTGCCTGCCTTCAAGGACACCGACATGCCGGACGCAACCTCCACTCTGCTGACGTACCGGATGTCCGGACCGTCGAGCACTGTGACGGACGCGGAGAGACCCAGGTTTCGCGCAAGTGCCTCGAGGTGTGGCTGGCACACGTCGGCGAGGGTGAACCTCGCCAGGTTGGCATAGCCCAGCTCGAGTACCTGCGGTGTCAGGGTGAACTTGCGGCCGGAGACCTCGACGAATCCGAGTTCGACGAGGGTGTGCAGGAATCGGCGCGCCGCCGAGCGGGGGAGTCGGCACCGCTCTGCCACCTCGGTCAGTGTGAGGTGGCGATGCTCGCGGTCGAAGGTGGTCAGCACTGCGATGGCGCGTTCGAGTGATTGGACCGCGTCCTTCGGGCGGGCCGGCCGCACGGGGGTCGACGTCGGCATGGCGTCCACCGCGCTTTTGGCTCGCGTCATCTGTTCCTCTCCGGTGCCCTCACTGAGTGGGCTTCTTCGATCCCACGACCGCGAGTGTAGTGGAGTCCGATCTGCGCGCATATGCGCGTTCTTTTTGGACCTTCCACGGCGGCGTGCGGACCTTCGCCGGTGGTGATCCATCGCGTGTCTCGGCGACAGAAACAGCGAGTACCAGGGTCTTAGGGCGAAAAGTAAGGCCGCCCATGGTTGACGGTGCGAAGCGACGTGTGCCACAGTGCTCCCACCGATCAATTTCCGCGCACGTGCGCGCTATTCGGACGCAATCAGTCGTTGAAGGTCGAAAGGACTGCCATGCTGACGCAAGACCAGAACACTCTGCTGGTTCAGACGGGCCCCGATACGCCCATGGGCCGGCTTTTCCGCCGGTACTGGATCCCGGCGTTGCTGGCGGAGGAGTTGCCGGAGCCGGACTGCGCCCCGGTCCGCGTCAAGCTGCTCGGCGAGCAACTGATCGCATTCCGCGACACCCAGGGCAGGCTCGGGCTGCTCGACGAGTTCTGCAGTCACCGCACCGCCTCGCTGTACTTCGGCCGCAATGAGGACTGCGGCCTGCGCTGCGCATACCACGGCTGGAAGTACGACGTCGAGGGCAACTGCGTGGACATGCCGTCCGAACCGGAGGACTCGAAGTTCAAGTCCCGGATCAAGCAGAAGGCATACCCGTGTGTCGAGCGCGGCGGCGTGATCTGGACCTACATGGGTCCGCCCGAGCTCAAGCCCGAACTCCCCGAACTCGAATGGGCCATGCTCGGCGACGGCCACCGATTCGTCTCGAAGCGACTGCAGGAGACGAACTACCTGCAGGCAATGGAGGGCGGCATCGACTCGAGCCACGTCTCGTTCGCCCACCGATTCAACCTCGACGACGACCCGATGCACTCGGGGACCGAGGGCAACAAGTACCTCAAGGCCGACACCCGCCCCAAGTTCGAGGTCGCCGAGAGCGACGGCGGTCTGGTCATCGGTGCTCGCCGCAACGCCAACGACGACGAGTACTACTGGCGGATCACCCAGTGGATCATGCCCTGGTACACCATCATTCCCCCGTTCGGCACCCACAATCCGCTCGGCGGGCACGCTGGGTGCCCATCGACGACGAGACGTGCTGGGCGTGGAGCATCAACTACCACCCCACCCGGGAGCTGCGCGAGGACGAACTCGCGTCGATGCGCAACGGAGACGGAATCCACGCCAAGTACATCCCCGGGACCTACCGGACGCTGGCGAACAAGGACAACGACTATCTGATGGACCGCGAGGCCCAGAAGCAGAAGAAGACGTTCTCCGGCATCGAGGCATCGCCGCCCAGGACTTCTCCCTGCAGGAATCGATGGGAGCAATCTGCGATCGCACCAAGGAACGCCTCGGAACCTCCGACGCCGGCATCATCTTGGCCCGCCGCCGACTGCTCGCCGCCCTCGAGGAACTCGAAGCGGAAACCCTGCCCGGTCTGCAGCCCGAACACCAGCGTGTGCGGTCGACCTCGGTCCTGCTGCCGAAGGCAACGCCCTTCCAGGAGGGTGCAGAGGACGCACTCCGCATGGTCGAAGGCGAAGACTTCGTCTCCATCTGACCACTCCGGCAACAAGAAACAAGGAATCCGTCGTGACCAATAGAGCCGACATCGACACCGCATCGACACCCTCGTTTGCCGGCCCGCCGACGATGGTCCGCGCCGCGGTATCGATGCCCGACACAACCACGACCATCCGCCACCTCGACACCAGCGCAGCCGTCGGTGCCGTGGGCTGGCTCGAAGTCGAATCCTCCGCGGTGTGCGGAACCGATGTCGGTCTCTATCGGGCCGGACTGGACTCGCCACAGTGCTCGGCCATCACGTCGTCGGGACCGTCGTCTCGGTGGATCGGACCCAGTCCGCCGCATGGGACGTGCGGCCCGGCGACCGGGTCGCGCTGGAGGAGTACCTGCGTGTATGCAGCAGGACTGCCCGGCGTGCCGCATCGGTGATCACCGCATGTGCCCCCAGACCGATCTGTTCGTAGGAAAGCGGCGAGTAGGTCTGGTCCCGGCGAACGACGGGTCCGGTCTGCACGGCGGCAACGCCGAATACATGCAGCTCAGCGCAAACAGCCTCGTGTACCGCCTACCGGCGGATCTCGATGCGGACCTCGCGGCGTGGACACAACCCTTCGCCAACGCGCTGGATTGGACGGTCGATGCCGGCGGCGCCGAGGAGGGGTCGACGGTCGTGATCATCGGCCCCGGCTACCACGGTATCTCCGCAGTAGCCGCAGCCCGGGCTGTCGGTGCCGCCCGCATCGTCGTGATCGGGGTACCGGAGTCGGCCGGGCGCCTCGAGATCGCCGAATCTCTCGGTGCGGTGCCGGTGATCAACGACAACGACGACCTTGCCGAACTGATCCTGCGAGCCACCGGCGGTGAGGGAGCCGATGTACTCCTCGACACCGTCGGACTCGGGGGACAGGCCGTGGCCGCCGCCCGTGTGCTGCGCAAGCGGGGCCGGCTGGTCATCGGCGGACTGGGTCGACCCCGGTCTGCGAACTCGATCTCAAATCTCTGGTGCGCGGCGCCAACACCATCGTCGGTGTCCGAGGCCGCTCTCCTGATGCAGTCACACGCAGCATCGAACTTCTCGCCGGCGGCCGATCCGGATTGGAGATCGTGCCCTCCGTCGACGTCGGCCTCGACGAGGTCGACGACATGTTGGGGCGGATGGCCACCGGACAGGGGCCGGTGAGCCCCCACGTCGTGATCCGTCCACAGTTGCGCCGCCCGAACACTCAGAAACGAGGAACGCTGTCATGAGCGAGACGACACCCCGCCGGCTGTCCTACGTAGCTCGAATACTGCTGGTGCCCCTGGGGAAGTCCGGTGACGACCTGGTCGAGCAGATGGCTCGGGCGGGGTTGACCGATGTCGACGTCGTCACCGCGCACTCGCCCGCCGAGGCGGCCGTACGCGACATCAACGCCGAGGCCACGGTGGTGCGTCGTATCGACGAATTGGTCACCGAATCGGACATGGTCATTCTCATCGGTTCGGTACTGCCCCAGGTCCCCATCGGCTTCGCCACCGCCATGGCCGAAGCAGCCCGCGAATCGGGCAACCTGCTCGCCGGTGTCCTGATCGACCAACAGGACTGGGACAGCCACAAGGGGCCGAAGCGATGGCAGTACTGCGGATGGAACTCGACATGCTGGTGTCCCTCACCCAGGTCTCTCTCGCCACCGCCTTCGTCGACGTTCTCAAAGGGGGATACCGCACCCCGGTGCTTACGCGCCAGTTCTCTCGACCTAAGGATCTGACAATGACACAAGAGACCAGCCGCCTCGTGGTCCGGCAACAACGACTCGAATCGGACGGCGTGTTGTCGCTGACCCTCGAGCACCCGGAGGGGGCCGCCCTCGACGAATGGGAGCCCGGAGCACATATCGACCTCGTGCTGCCCTCCGGGACCGTTCGGCAGTACAGCCTGTGTGGTGACCCCGAGGACAAGACTGCTACCGGATCGCCGTTCTCAGAGAAGAGCAAGGACGCGGTGGTCGAAGGAAATCCACGACAGTGTCCGGGTGGGGGACCTCCTCGCGGTGCGGGGACCCCGCAACCACTTCGTCCTCGAGCCTGCATCCCACTACCTCCTGATCGCCGGAGGAATCGGAATCACTCCCATTCTTTCGATGGCACGGAAACTGTCACGGGAGAACGCCAGCTGGTCCGCACTCTACGGCGGCCGCAGCCGCGCCACGATGGCATTCGTGGAAGAGATTTGCGGACTCGGCGAAGTAGACGTCTGTCCTGCAGACGAATTCGGAAACCTCGACCTGGCAGGCGCCGTGGCCGACGTTCCGGTCGGCACCGCCGTGTACTGCTGTGGCCCCGAAGGTCTACTGCAGGCGGTGAAATCGGTGTGTGGTCCGGCGCTCGGTGACGAAGCAATTCATTTCGAGCGGTTCGGTGCCCCTGTCGTGGAGGTCGATTCCTCCGAGGCTGCCGACGCATCGGACGGGCAGTCGCCCACCGAATTCGAGGTCGAACTGCGCCGGACCGGGTGCACGTTGAAGGTGCCTGCAGACCGCACCCTGCTCGAAGTCGTTCTCGAAGCGAACCCGAACATCCTGTACTCCTGCGAGGACGGATTCTGCGGGTCCTGCGAAACCCGCGTGCTCGACGGAGTTCCCGAACATCACGATTCGATCCTCTCTCAGGCAGACCGAGACAAGGGCCAGACGATGATGATCTGTGTCGGACGTTCTCGCACACCCACGCTGGTCCTCGACGCCTGACGTAGCGGGGTGCTGCGAGGAGTCGGGTGTCCGCCTTCCCATGTTTTCAGATCACGGGACGGACCACCCGCACTCGCACTATCCATTGCAGGGCCTGCGGTTGCTGCAACCGGGCATGCTCGTTGCCGAAGAACTTCTCGAACCATGCGTCGACGGTGCCGCATCGGCAAGGGCTATCGCGTCCCTCGATTCCGGTATCGGATCTAACTTCCTGGACGACGCGATCGGTGAGACTTCCAGCGCCTTTCTTCCTGCCGCGAACACACCTCGGCGGCCCTGACGAGCGCTCGTCCATTCTTCGGGCGGGGTGGAAGCTGCGGTGACCGGATGGTCGCTGCAGCGATGATCGATCGAATCGTTCCACCAGCCGATGTGCTGACCCCGCGGGCGTCGACTATCGCGTGCGGAGCGGAATCATCGACCGTGCACTCGGATTCCGTACCAATCACCGCGGCGAGATCGGCTATCCCCGCGAGTGCCTCGTTGCCCTCGCAGGACTGTCAGGCCGGACGTCGATGACGTCCGGCCTGCCGGTCCTGGAGACCGGTCGCCAGCGCCGAAGCGCCGATAGTGCGACCAGCTGTCCGTGCACGTGGCACTGTTGTTCGCGGGTAGAAGTTCTCATACTTGTCGACCTCGCACCCTTTGAGGGCCCTGCGAACCGCCCTCGCGCATGTCTTCTTGAGGTGCTCAGGACCGCATCAAGACCTGATTCCATGGATCGGTCGTCGCATCCTTGATGTCGGTGTTCTTCCGGAGGCACGCCTGCAGGGTGCAGCGATCGTTTCGCGCACGGATGTCGCGCCCGGGTGCACCCTTCGAGGGATCTCACAGAAGCCGGCCGAGCCTTTGGGCGTACTCGTTCAGTACGGGTACGGCCGCCTCCTGGAGGTCGTGGAGGGTGGTTCTGGCGGTGGATGCACTGACGCTCATGGCCGCCACGGTTTCACCGCGGGCGTTTCGGACCGGTACGGCTATCGACAGCATGCCGAGTTCGATTTCTTCGTCAGTATACGCCATGCCGCTCTCCCTCGCTGCCAGAATCCGTTCCCTGACGGCATCGATTTCGGTCAGCGTCTGGGGTGTGCGTGTCTGGAGGTGGCACTGTCGGAGATAGTCGTCCAGTTGTGTATCGGTCAGTCCTGCCAGCAGTACTCGACCGGTTGCCGAGTTGTGGGCGGGCAGTTTGGCGCCGACCCGGACTCCGGTCGACACGATCCGGGTGGCCTCGGCGCGGGCGACGAACAGGGCCCATCCGTCTTCGAGAACAGCGAGCGATACCGATTCGTCCAACGCATCGCGAGCCTCGGTCAATTGCGGCTGGGCGAGTTGCGGGAGCGGCGCGGTGTCCAGATAGGCGCCGCTGAGACGGAGCATTCTCGGTGTCGGGCGGAAGTTTCCGTTGTCGTGGGTCAGGTAGCCGAGCTCGACGAGGGTGAGCAGGCAGCGCCGTGCCGCGGCGCGAGAGGTGTTGGTCCGCTGTGCGGCATCGGTGACGGTCAGTTGTGGGTGGCGGATGTCGAAGGCTTCGATGACCGCCAGACCCTTCGCCAATCCGGCCATTCCTTCGGGGGCGCGGGAAGAACTCTTGACACTTTCTTGGGCGTCCTGCTTAATTGTTCGAGAATTGCTCATCTGTTCGTTATACGAACAAGCGCGGGATGTGTCAAGCCCAAGCGAGCGAGTTCTCTGATGTCCCGACTGGTTGTCCAGACTGAGGAGAAATAATGGAAAGCAGCGTTGTCGACACAGGCCGCGATACCCCGGTGGAGTGGACCGACGATCTCACCCGAGTGCCGTATCGGGTGTTCCAGGACCAGGATGTCTACGCCGCCGAGCAGACCAAGCTGTTCCAGGGGCCGTATTGGAGCTACCTGTGCCTCGAGGCAGAGGTAGCCGGCCCGGGAGACTACTGCTCGACCTTCGTCGGCGAGACGCCGGTGATCGTGGCACGTGATCGCGACGGGGAGCTCTACGGATTCGAGAACCGCTGTGCCCACCGCGGTGCCCTCCTGGCACTGGACGACCGCGGAAACACGAAGGACTTCACCTGCGTCTACCACGCCTGGAGCTACAACCTGCAGGGCGATCTGACCGGCGTCGCTTCAAAGACGGAATCAAAGGCAAAGGGGGAATGCCTGATTCGTTCTGCATGGAGGATCACGGCCCGCGCAAGATGCGCATCGCCGTCCTCCACGGCCTGGTCTTCGGAAGCTTTTCCGATGACGTGCCGGACATCGAAGAGTATCTCGGCGAAGAGATCACGAGCCGGATCGCCCGGGTCCTCAGTGGCCGTACGCCCGAGATCATCGGACGCTTCACGCAGGTGCTTCCCAACAACTGGAAGCTGTACGTAGAGAACGTCAAGGACTCCTACCACGCCAGCATCCTGCACCTGTTCTTCACCACCTTCGAACTCAACCGCCTGTCGCAGCGCGGCGGGATCATCGTCGACGAGAGCGGCGGCCACCACGTCAGTTACTCGGCGATCGACCGAGACGCCGAGAAGGACGTCGCCTACGCCGACCAGAACATCCGATCCGAAAGCGCCTACAAACTGGCCGATCCGTCGCTGCTCGAGGGGTTCAGCGAGGTCGGCGACGATACGACGCTGCAGATCCTCTCCGTCTTCCCGGGTTTCGTGCTGCAACAGATCCAGAACTCCGTGGCCGTGCGCCAGATCCTGCCGACCGGAGTCGAGCAAACCCGCTTGAACTGGACATATCTCGGATTCGAAGAAGACACGCCCGAGCAGCGAGAGATCCGTCTCAAGCAGTCCAACCTGGTGGGCCCCGCAGGTTACATCTCGATGGAGGACGGCTGCGTCGGAGGTTTCGTGCAACGCGGAATCGCAGGTGCAGCAAGCGAGTCTGCAGTGCTCGAAATGGGAGGAAGTCTGGCCGAATCCAGCGAGAGCCGTGTCACCGAAGCATCGGTACGCGGCTTCTGGAAGGCATACCGGACCGCGATGAACCGACAGGAAGAGGCATGAGCATGAACGACTTCCAGCGAATCGGCCGTGTGCAGGCCGACTACTCCCGTTGCATCGACGAGGGCCCGCTCGAGCGTTGGCCGGACTTTTTCGTCGAGGACTGCATGTACCGGATCACCACCGCGCAGAACTACAGCGAGGGCCTGCCCGCAGGACTGGTATGGGCCAACACTCGCCGCATGCTCGTCGACCGCGTATCGGCACTGCGCGAAGCCAACATCTACGAGCGACACACCTACCGTCATATCCTGGGCCAGCCCCTGGTGCTGGACGAGAACGGCGACGGTATCCATGCCGAAACCAGCTTCCTGGTGGTGCGGGTGATGCGTGACGGCCAATCCGACATCTTCACCAGCGGGCGATATGTCGACCGGTACGTGGAGGTCGACGGTCAGTTGAAGATTGCCGAACGGGTCGTGGTGTGCGACAGCACCAACATCGATACCTTGCTGGCGCTCCCACTATGAACGGGTCCCCGCCCCGGGTCCTGCTCACAATCGGCGACCCGAACGGAATCGGCCCCGAAATCGCGGTGAAAGCCGTCGTGGCAGCACAGGAACATCCCGCATTCAATCCGGTCCTGGTGGGCGATCGACATGTCATCGAATCGCTCGCCCACCAGGGCGGCATGACGCTCCGCGAGACGGTCGACGGCCACCGCGCACCCCTCGCCGGTGTGGTCGACATCCTCCCCGTCGACTCGTTGCCCCCCGGAGCGTTCGCCCCGGGCCGGGTGAGCGCAGAAGCCGGGACGGCGACCGTGGCGTACCTCGAACGCGCGGTGCGCTGCCTGCAGGGCGGTGGATCCCGCGGCATCGTCGCGTGCCCGCACTCGGAAACCGCGATCAACGCCGCCGGTATCTCTTTCAACGGATATCCAGGCTGCTGGCCGAACTCGTCGGCGCGCGACGGGACGAGGTTTTCCTGATGCTCGTCGGTGCCGGCCTGCGCATCGTGCACGCCACCTTGCACGAATCGTTGAAAGATGCGCTCGGGCGCCTCACACCGGAGCTGGTGTACAGGGCAGCGCACGCTGTGGTGCAGACCCTTCAGGACCAGGGCATCGCGTCCCCGCGTATCGGCGTGTTCGGTATCAATCCGCATGCCGGAGAAGGCGGCCTGTTCGGCGACGACGATCTGCGGGTGACAGCGCCTGCGGTCGAGCGGCTGCGCGCCGCAGGGATCGACGCCTGCGGACCGGTCGGAGCCGACCTCATGCTCGGCGATACCAGCTTCGACGCGTTCGTCGCCATGTACCACGACCAGGGCCATATTCCCGTCAAACTCCTCGCCGGACGCACCGCAGCCGCGATGACGATCGGCGCCGGCGTGCGGGTTCTCCAGTGTCGGGCACGGCGCCGGGTTCGACATCGCCGGCAAGGGAACAGCCGATGCGGACGCCGTTGTCGCGGCGGTGCGGCTGGTCGGCGCCACCGCCGGCGCCTCATCACACGTAACCGCAGGAGTCACGTCATGACCTACCAGGTAACCGTCACGGGATCGGACATCAATTTTCCGTGCGAGCCCGACGAGAGTGTGCTCGACGCGGCGGAACGCGCGGGATACGCGATCCCGTACTCGTGCCGCAAAGGCGTGTGTTCGAGTTGTGAAGGTGCGCTCGATGCCGGCAGCCTCGCGGTGCGCGGCCGGGGAACGGCGCAAGGCCCCGAAAACGGAGTGCTGTTCTGTCAGGCGCAGCCCACCACGGACGTCGACATCACACCGAAGCGGATCACCGAACGAGACAAGGTGGTACGTAAGCAACTCACCGCGAAGGTCCACCGAATCACTCGCCCGACACCCGATGTCGCGGTCGTGCAGCTGCGTCTGCCCACCGGAGTGCGTGCGAAGTTCGCCGCGGGTCAGTACCTCAAGGTTTTTCTCGACGACGGGGACAGCCGCAACTATTCGATGGCGAATCCGCCGCACGAGAACGACGGAGTGCAACTGCACATTCGTCACGTGCAGGGGGGACGATTCTCCGAGGAGGTGCTTCGCACGCTCGAGAAGGGAAGCAAACTGAGAATCGAGCTGCCCTACGGCGAGTTCTCGTTGAACCCCGACTCGGACAGGCCCGTCATCTTCGTCGCCAGCGGCACCGGCTTCGCCCCGGTGAAGTCGATCGTCGAGGACCACCTCAAACGCGGGGGAGAGCGGTCGTTGCATCTCTACTGGGGTGCACGACGGCAAGAGGACATCTACCTGCCCGAGTTGCCCGAGAAGTGGCCCTCGGTTTCGGATCGGGTTTGCTTCACTCCGGTCCTGTCGCATCCCGCCGAGGACTGGACCGGTCGCACCGGTCTCGTTCATCGAGCCGTGCTCGAGGATTATGCAGACCTCAGCGGCCACGAGGTCTATGCATGCGGAAGTCCCGCAATGACCTCGGCGGCACGCGAGGATTTCGTCCACGAGGCCGGTTTGGCACCGGACAACTTCTACTGCGACGCCTTCGTACCGTCGGGCGATCTTGTTGTCACCGCGTGATCCGCTACCACCACCACATCCGGGAATCCCGGTACCAGACACTGTGAGGCACTCATGTCCATCGCACCATCGCGCGTGACACTGCCGGATTTCATCGATTCGCGGCCGGTGAGTCGATACCAGTACATCGTGATCGGCCTGTGTGGGTTGGTCATGTTCATCGACGGCTTCGACACCCAGAGCATCAGCTACATGGCGCCCCACATCGCCGAGGAGTGGGGTCTGTCGAAACAAGTGCTCGGCCCATCTTCTCTGCCGCTCTCGCCGGTCTGATGGTCGGCTATCTGGCGCTCTCGCCGCTGTCCGAGCGGTTCGGTCACCGCCGGATGATTATTGCGAGCACAGTCCTCTTCGCGCTCGGCACGTTGGCCGCGGCCTGGTCGCAGAACGTCACCGAGCTGATGGCGTTGCGTTTCATCACCGGAATGGGACTCGGTGCTGCTGCGCCCAGTGCCATCGCGCTAACGGGCGAATACAGCCCCAAGCGTCTTCGAGCGACCTTCGTCCTGGCGATCTACTGCGGTTTCTCCCTCGGTTTCGTCGCGGCAGGGTTGGTCTCCGGTTGGCTGATCCCGATCTTCGGCTGGCGCTCGGTGCTCGTCGTCGGCGCAGTAGCACCGCTTCTGCTGCTCCCGGCATTGCTGCGCTTTCTGCCGGACTCGCTCACCTTGATGATCAACAAAGGTGCCGAACCCAAGCGGGTCAGGTCGATCCTGCGCAGGATCGATCCCGGTCTCGCCGCCGGCTCCGACTTCACCTACGAGGCAGAGAAGCAGCCTGACGAACAGCGCACTGCACTGAGGAACCTGTTCACCCGTGACCGGGTGTTGGGCACGCTGCTGCTGTGGTTGGTCTTCGTCATCAATCTCGGTGAGTTCTACGCACTGCAGAGCTGGCTACCGTCGATCATGACGAGCCTGGACTACGACATGGGTACGGTGGTCACCGCTACGACCCTGACGACTGTCGGCGGCATCGCTGCGGCGTTTGTCACCGGGCCGTGTATGGACCGACTCGGTGCGTATCTCACCCTCGGAACGGTGTACATCGTCGGATTCGCGTTCGTCGCATTGACCGGTCTTGCTTTGAGTGCGCCGTTGTGGGTCCTGCTGACTGCCAACTTCTTTGCGGGTGTGTGTATCAGCGGCGGACAGAAGAGCTTGATCGCCTTGTCTGCGGTGTTCTATCCGACATCGATGCGTTCGACCGGTGTCGGTTGGGCATTGGGTGTGGGCCGCATCGGTGGAATTGTCGGGCCGATCGTGGTCGGAGCGGCTCTCGGGATGGGGTGGTCCGCCAGTGCAGTGTTCTATGCGATGTCGATTCCCATGCTCGTGGCCGGCGTGGCGGTACTGCTCCTGGGTCGATGGGTCCGGAGCGACAAACACCCCGACCGTGCGGTGGCGGAAAGTCAGTCGCTGGCGCACAAGTAGTACGAGTCGGCGACATGCCGAGGAGTCGGAGCCGGGGCTGCTCCGCGAACGGATGTCCGCGTACCCGCTTGCGGGTCGGTCCGGGTAGAGCCGTCTCTGTCGGTGTTCGGTGAGTGCTGCCGTTATGCGTCTCCACGGCATGGGCCGTCCTTCGGTTCGCTTTTCGTCAGGTCGACGAACCGAAGGGCGGCCCGTGCCCAGGGTTGTTGATGGAGATCGCGAATCGCGGAAGCTCGCGAGTTCGTCGGGTGACAGCCGACGTCGCGCTGCACGGCAATGTGCGTGCGACTGCATGGAGTTTGCGGGGGTACCGAGCGGGTACGCGAAGACGGTGTCGGCGAACGAGCATCTGCAAGGATCGCGTTCCGGTGCCGGCGGTGAGCAGGTCTCGGTGTTGTTGATCGCGGATCCGGGCGAGCCGGCGGCACTGGCCGAACGCATTGCGGAGTACCTGCCGGAACGCCTGCGCAGCTCTGCTCGCGTCGAGCGCCGGTGGACGGTGTGTGTGCGCAACGAACCGTATCTTCCCGACGAGCAAGCGGAGTTCGCGGAGGTCATCGACACGGTCGATCCGTCTTCGGAACACGAAGACATCGTCGTCTACCTCACCGATCTGCCGCGCCGCGATGACACCCTGCCTGTGGTGGCCGACGTCAGCGCCGACCACAAATTCGCGCTCGTCTCGGTCGCGGGAGTGGGTGGTTTCGGCATCGAGCGTCGCGTTCGCACGGTCACCGAACTTGCGATCACCCACATACTCGGTGAGCCGGAACTCACGCCCGGGGCCGCGCGGCAGTTTCCGTCTACGCAGATCGAGGACGGCATCCGGTATTTTGCGCCTTCGGGACTGCGGCGACTGCGGTTGTTGTCGGGATGGTGCGTGCCAACCGGCCGTGGCGGCTGGTGACCGGACTGTCGAAGGTTCTCGTCGGCGCGTTCGCCACGGGGGCGATCGCCTTGGCCACCAATACGATCTGGTTGTTCGCCGACACGATGGGACCGTGGCGTATGAGTGCGGTGACGGTCCTGTCGATCATGGCGATGATTCTCTGGCTGATCCTCGACCATGAACTGTGAGAGCGTCCGAAATCACCGGAGGAGCGTGACCGTTCGGTGCTGTACAATACCGCGACCGTGGTGACCTTGACCGTCGGTGTCGTCGTGCTGCACGTGGCTCTGTTTTGTCTGCTGTTGGCTACTGCGAGTTTGACTCTTCCCCCGGAACTGTTGTCCCGTGTTCTCGGGCACGGGGTGAGCTTCTCCGATTATCTGACGCTCACCTGGTTGCTGACGTCCATTGCGACCATCGGTGGGGCGCTCGGGTCGGGGCTCGAGGACGACGCCGCCGTCCGAGAGGCGGCATACGGGGTCCGGCAACGGCAACGCATGGAGAAGATGAGCGAGGCGTCGAACGAGACGGGGTAGGTGTCCTCGGGGCATCCGGTGGCGGGAACATCAAAGACGGATCAATCGAGATGGTTGTGGTCAGGTTTCGCACCTTGACCGGGGTTCGGTGAGACGGGGCCATCGTGACAAGAACGCAGTCTCGACCTCGTAGGTGAGATCCGGCCTGTGGTGGGGTGATCGGTGACCGAGTTGTCGTGATTCGTCTGAACCAGCCAATGCTTTCGTCGGTTTTCGGGTGGTGTCCGTGCAATGGGGGCCTTATCGGTGACCTGGTCGGCGCTCATTGTGGGCAACTGGGCAAAGAGATGATCTGTGCGTCAGGCTCCCGAAGTGTCTGGGCATTCGGGAGCAGGGCGCTCATGAGAAGGGGGCCGAAATCGGCAGTCGCGGACAAGGCGATGCGGTGCCGCGATGCCGACGTGTCCGGTGATGCGTCCTCGTCGAAGGTCACGAGCGTGCGGCCACGATGCTCTCCGTCGGTTTCTACCGAAATCGTGCACGAGGGGGACTCGTTCAAGCTGACCGAACCGAGGGCAATTGCTGCGGCAAGGGGGTCGTGCAACAGGCATTTGGAGTGGTCGAACTCCGGGTGTCGGTCGAGATAGTAGGCGAGCATCGTTGCAGCGAGTTGGACTGCCGGATCGGTGGATGCGGTCTGCAGCAGGTCCACGTCGGCTCGGGAAAGACTGTGATTGTTCGTGATGTCGAGTGGTACCAGCGTGAGATTCCGCCAGGGGGCAGAGAACACTTGCGATGCGGCGACGGGGTCGGCGAAGATGTTGGCCTCGGCGTGGGGGGAGACATTGCCGGGAACGAGGTGAGCGCCGCCCATGATGGTGATGGCACCGACAGTTTCTGGGAGAGTTTCGTCGATCGCCAGTGCGACCGCGATGTTCGTCAGTGGGCCGAGAGCGATGATGTGAAGCCGGGACCCGATCTCGTGAGCCGTTGCGACCAGCCGTTCTGCGGCGGCCATATGGTCCGTGGGCGTTTGGGACGGAGGTAAGTCCAGGCCGGCGAACCCGTTGGTCCGTGGATCCATTGAGCACCTCCCCAAAATTCCCCGGTCATCGGTTCCTGTCTTCCTACTGCGACCGGGATATCGGGGCGGCCGGTCAGCGCGAGCCAGCGACGCGCGTTCTCTGCGGCCTGGTCCACAGCGACATTGCCGGCAACTGCTCCGATGCCACGCAGATCGGCGTGGCATTTGATGAGGTATATCAACGCCAGTGCATCATCGATTCCCGGATCACAATCGACGTAGAAGACGGGGTCCCCACTGATTGAGTTTTCTCCCATAGAAACGATTCTATCTTGAAAGCTGTTGTCGTTCTCTGTGACACGGTGACCCTCGGGCCGGGTCGGGTCGTCGAGGACGATGCCGTCCCAGAGGCGGTACGGGGTCCCGGGGCGGCAACGCATGAAAGAACGAGACGAGCCAGGTGTCGAAGGACGCGGGCTCGTTGCCCTCGGCGCCTCCGGCGCAGGAGCATCGAAGGGGAAGACCGGTGAGATAGCGGGGTCAGGTCTCGCACGCTGAGGAATGGGTTCGGTAAGAAGGCACCAGTGATCGGAATGCCGATTCGAGGGGCCAGGAGAAGTCAGCCTGTCGTGCGGTGGGCACTTTCGGTGATCGAGTTGTGAGGCCGGGTGGACCATGCTCCGGGCACGGTGTGGAGCGAGGCCACAGCGCGTGCTGTGTCGATGAAATTCTGTACGGGTTTGGATGCGACATCCGTGCGCCAGGCGATGGACAGCGCCGTGGGCGGGATGTCGGTCACCGGCACGAATGCCAGGCTCGGTCTGCTGTAGAAGCGCTGCGTCGAGGCTTGTGAGAATGCCACGCCGCGCTCGGCGAGGATCGCTTCGAAGCATTCGTCGACGGTGGCGACGTCTGCGCCGACCCGCACCGGTTCGCTTGGCGCGATTCTGTGGCCAGCCAGTAGTTTCGCCAGTTCTCGGGGGCTTTGCGTGCGACGAAGAACTCGTTGGTGACCTGCTCGACGCTCACCTCGGGCAACTGGGCGAGCGGATGATTCGCAGACACGACCATCACCCTGGGTTCGACGAACAGGGTTTCCATGCCCAGCCAGTCCTGCATCAACAGCGGGGGCCGGACGAAGGCGACATCGGAGGATCCGTCGGCCAACCCGACATACGGGTCGGAGAAGTCGTAGGAGTGCATCTGGACCTGGATGCCCGGATGCAGCGACTGGAACGTGCTGAGAATGTGCGGTGTGAGCTCTGCAGCTGCGTTGCCTTGGAAGCCGATGACCAACTTGCGGGTACTGACGCCGTGGGCGGCTTCGCGGGTGAGGTTGACTGCTCGTTCGGCGTTCGCCAGCAACCGGCGGCTTTCGTCGAGCAGGATCTGGCCGGCAGGGGTCAGTTCGACATGCCTGCTGCTGCGCAGCAGCAGCACTGCGCCGAGGTTCTGCTCGAGTTTGCGGATCTGCACGCTCAGTGAGGGCTGAGCGATGTGCAGACGGGCGGCTGCGCGCCCGAAGTGCAGCTCTTCGGCAACTGCCACGAAATAGGACAGAAGTCGCAGGTCGAGCTGGGGTTGCATGTTTCCGAAGATAGACAACACCACCCCGGGAGACCAGTAGTCATTGCCTATCGATCCGGGCCGGATAGGTATTGGACGCACCCGGCGGACACGAGGTGTGATGGCTGTCATGGCCGGCACGGCATCCGGGAGGCCAGCACTTTCCGGATTCGGGTCGGCATACCGGAGCGAGTGCTCGCACTCGGCCTCGCTGTCTCCCTCATCGAAGGAATCCCACATGACCGTCACTACGCGTGCCCTCGACACGGCCGACTGGGCTGCCTCGTTCACCGAGGCGAACAACACCGACCCGAGATCCAGGCACACGGCAAGTACTTCACCTGCTCGTACCTGCTCGACATGACCGACCACACGTTCGTCATCCAGATGAGCCGCGGCAACGTGGTGGACATCGCGATCGACCCCGGTCCGCTGGATGTGCCGTACCAGTTCGCGCTGCGTGCCAGCGCCGAGACCTGGCGTAACTTCGGCGTCCCGGTGCCCGCCCCGATGTACCACGGCATCTGGGCCGCGAGCTTCCAGCGCGACATGAAGCTCGAAGGCGACATCCTGGTGCTGATGCAGAACCTGCGGTGCATCACCCGCCAGATCGAACTCCTGCGCACCGTCGGCGTCCCGGTCTGATCCTCCCACCCCCTTTGAGCCGTAAGGAACACTGATGAGCAAGATTTCCCCGGTCACCGGCCACTACGTCGACGTCGACGTCGACGGACTGCTGTACAAGGTCTTCTACCTCGAGAACGGCACCGGCCAGCCGCTGGTGTGCCAGCACACCGCCGGCTGCCACAACCACCAGTGGCGCGGTCTGCTCGAAGACGAGGAGATCACCGCCAACTACCGTGTCATCGCCTACGACCTGCCGCGGCACGGCAAGTCGGATCCGCCGGAGAACACCGAATGGTGGACCGAGGAATACCAGCTTTCCGCGGACCACTTCGCCAATTTCATCGTGGCGCTGTGCGACGCGCTCGAACTCGAGAACCCGATCTTCATGGGCTCCTCGTTCGGCGGGAACATCGCCCTGCAGCTTGCGCTTCGGCACCCTGACCGCTTCGCCGGCGTCATCCCTGTCGAGGGTGCGGACTACTCGCCCGGCTTCTACCTCGACTGGTGGCAGCACCCCCACGCCAACGCGGCACAGGTCTGCGCGAGCGGCGTGTGGGACCTCATGGCCCCGCAGTCGCCCGAGGCGGACCGCTGGAAGACCTGGTTCTACTACAGCCAGGGTTCCGAGTCCTTCCGCGGTGACCTGCACTTCTACTCGGTCGATCACGACCTGCGCGGAAAGCTCGCGGACATCGACGGTGACCGGTGCCCGGTTGTGATGCTGACCGGTGACTACGACTACCTCACCACCCCCGAGGACAGCGCCCGCACTGCGGGGCAGATCCCGAACGCCGAGTTCATCGAAATGAAGGAGATCGGCCACTTCCCGATGAGCGAAAACCACACGGTCTTCCGTGGATACCTCATCCGGGCACTCGAAATCCTCCAGGACAAGGCACGCAAGTCCGTCACCACCAGCTAGTACCCGCTCGCCCGCTCGGGTGTGGCCACCGAACGCGGGTGGCCACACCCGAGCGACCTGCATCGGCCTCGGCACCCCCTTCGGATGCCGACTGGCCGGGCGTGGCGATGAACCTTCACACACTCAGCAGGAGCTATGACCCACACTCTCCCCGCGGCGTCCCCACCCAACTCTGGATCGGTGGAAAACTCGTCGATTCGTCTACCGGCACCACTTTCCCCGTAGAGGACCCCGCGACCGGTGCCGTGATTGCGCATGTCGCCGACGCCGCGCCCGAGGACGGACGCCGAGCTCTCGAACACGCCACTACCGTGCAAGGGGACTGGGCGCGGACCCCCTCGCGTCGACGTGGCGAAATACTGCGCACCGCATTCGAACTCATCCATCAACGGGCAGACGACCTCGCGCGCACCATCACTCTCGAGATGGGTAAACCGCTCCACGAGGCGTATGCGGAGATCGAATACGGCGCATCATTCCTGCACTGGTTTGCCGAGGAAGCGAACCGAATCAGCGGGCGAATCTCGCCGTCCCCGTCGGGAACCGGCACCATCGTCGTCACCAGAGAACCGGTCGGGCCGGTACTGGCCATCACCCCCTGGAACTTTCCGCTGGCCATGGCCACGCGCAAGATCGGTCCAGCACTGGCGGCCGGATGTTCGATCATCGTCAAACCAGCGGCCGAAACGCCTTTGACGATGCTGCTGGTCGGTCAGATTTTCGCCGATGCGGGTCTGCCCGAGGGTGTGCTGTCGATTCTGCCGACCTCCGATGCTGCAGCGCTGACCGCACCACTGATCGACAGTGCTGATCTGCGTAAGATCACGTTCACCGGATCCACCGGTGTCGGCAAGCTGCTGGTTCGTCAATCAGCGGATCGGCTCCTGCGGATGTCGATGGAACTCGGAGGCAATGCCCCCTTCCTCGTGTTCGATGACGCTGATGTCGATGCAGCGGTCGACGGCGCGATGGCTGCAAAATTCCGCAACGGCGGCCAAGCATGTACAGCAGCCAACCGATTCCACGTCGCACGTAGCGTCGCAGAAGAGTTCAGCGAGAAGTTCACCGCACGCATCGGTGCCTTGCGCACCGGACACGGTCTCGAAGCAGGAACCGATATCGGACCGCTGATCACCGCGAAGCAGTGCGCCACCGTCGATGCTCTGGTCGAAGACGCCGTCGCGAAGGGTGCACGTATCCGCATCGGCGGTGGCCGTCCTGACGGGCCGGGAACGTTCTATTCCCCGACCGTTCTCGACGGTGTGAGTCCCGACGCGCGTCTGCTGCGTGAGGAGATTTTCGGCCCGGTAGCCGCGATCACCACCTTCGATACGGAGGACGAAGCGATCGCGGCGGCGAACAACACCGAATACGGCCTCGCTGCGTACTTCTACACCCAGAATCTCGACCGAGCGTCCCGAGTCGCCAACGCACTCGAGACCGGCATGGTCGGAATCAACCGAGGCATCATCGCCGACGCGGCCGCACCCTTCGGAGGGGTGAAGGAGTCCGGCTTCGGCCGCGAAGGATCGGTCGAAGGTATCGACGAGTATCTCGCCACCAAGTACATCGCACACTGATCACCAGTGGCAGCATCCAGACCGGCGAATGCCCCTGCCCTCAACAAACACTCGTGCGCCGGGGCTGGTGAAGGACCCGCCGAACGGTGGGTCCTTCACCAGAGAGGTGGTTACCGCACTCGTTTGTGTGGCACTACCTGCACATCACCCTTGCGAAGGGGATCGGCAGGTCGACGCGGAACGTCCCGACGAGTGTCGAGTTCAGCTGTGGCCTCCTACCCCCGGTCACCGGGTAGGGGACAGCATCATTGATCTCCGCGCTCCACGTGGCGATCGCTTCGTCGACCTCGGTGTCGGCACTCTGGCGAGCGAGCACCAATGCGACGAGCGGCGTGGCCAGTATGATCGTGCCGAAAATGTATGCCGGAAGCATCAAATCGAGGAGCGTCGCGCCCTCCGGCATGGTGGCCGTCGGGTCCAAGGACGCGTGAACTCCAGCCATGCCGGTGTAGTGCAATGCCGCCACTGCACAACCCATCACCAGGCGCCGAGCAGACGGGTGGCTCGGATGAATGCCGTTCGTACCAACCACAACGCGGCGATGGATGCCCCGATCCCGATAGCCACCGAGGCGGCGACGAGTACCGGGTCGTGGGACAGTTCGCCGCGAATGCGGATAGCGGCCATGCCGCAGTAGTGCATCAGGCTCACCGCGACGCCCATCACGGCGCCGCCGATCAGTAACGCCGACCTGTCCAGGATCGGACGCCCGGCCAAGCCCGTAGATCGACCAGCCACAGCCCGAACAGGGTCGCGCTGATAGCGATGACCGCCGAGAGGATCGTCAGCATCGGGTCGTAGCGGATGATGGTGCCGGGCACCGCGAAGCCCATCATGGCGATGAAGTGGGTCATCCAGATCCCGACACCGCCGATGGACAGGGCTGCCATCACCAACCAGCGCCAGCGCGTCGGACCGAGTGGGGTGGTAGCGGCTCGGCGAGCGCAGGACAGGCCGACGAAGGACCCGGCGATCGAGGTGCCGTAGGCGAGAAAGAGCACCCACAGTCCCAGATCGAAATGGTGCATTTCGTGTGACATCAGTGTTCCTTACCAAGGCACGCTCAAGCACCTGCGCCGGCGGTCGCGTGCCGAACCGTCCGGGCAGGACTGCGATCTCGGCCCCCCGAGCAGCGACAGCAGCGTACCTAACGCGACTTATGTTTCAAACCAGACCAACGCAACGGGGCGACCCGGACAGCCTCGCCTCCTCGGTCGCGGCGGTTCCTTCGCTGAATGGTTGCCGACTCGACGTGGTGCACCGTGAAGGGCTGTATGCCCGATCTCCCTCAGGCAGTCAAAGGTCGAGTTCGTCGGCTGCACGATGTATGGACGAGTCTGCGTCCATGTACGGATTAAGCTGAGGCCGTAGCAAAAACGATTGGCCTCTCCTTCGGCGGACGCCGGCCGTGGCGGTGGCGGACGCCACGCTGTCCGTCGGTGTCGGATTCCCGCTCGTTTCCTTCCGTCATCGCGTTGAGTTCGATCGCGACCGGTGGCGCGGCCGGTCGCCTGACCGCCGACGGGGCAGTCGACGACTCCGGCCCCCTGCGCCGGAAGTGTCGTGCCCCGTCGGCTCTCCTCGTCAGCAGAAGATCGCCGGCGAGAAGATCAGGCGGTGCTCGTGCAGATTATTCGTTTTCTGCAAGATCATGCGTATTTTGAACAGGCCCGGTCGGTCTGGTGTCCATGTTTCGTCGAATGTCCCCTTCGTTCGGGTCGTCGGGAGGCTGTGATTCGTCCCGTCTTCGTGGCGGATCCCGGCCGCAAGGGATCAGTCGATGTCAATTCGAATTGCAGCTACCGGAACACGGTTCGGATTCTGTGGCATCCAACGGTCGCGGTTGGAAGGCCGGAATGTGTCGGATCGCCGACTGTGTGCTCATATCGGTGCGGCAGCGACCCGAATCGAGATCGCGATCGCGGCGGTGTCGAGCATGTGGCAAGATGGGCCCGGAACTGGACTGGTCGTAGGAATCATTGCACGACAGCATATTTCGTATGTACTACAGGACTCTGTGCCGAAGGTTGTCCACCGCGTCGTCGAAAACATCCCCGAGTCGTAGATCGGTTCTGCTGGGGTGCTGGCGATGCGAGAGGCGCCGGACTCGGTGATATCCATGCCAGCGAAGCCGGGAAGTGTCCGAAGATGGGACAGCCATGTGTGGCGCACATCACGATAATGGCTTTCACGTGACCTGCACTACGGAAAGGCTAGGACATGTCGCCTCACTCTTCCTCTGCGGTCGGACTTGCTGATACCGAGGTGTCACTCGAGTTGGATGCGTTGATCATCGGTGCGGGAGTCGCCGGTTTGTATCAGCTGCATCAGCTTCGCGAGCTGGGGTTGCGGGTGCGCGCCTTCGATACCGCCTCCGACGTCGGCGGCACCTGGTACTGGAATCGTTATCCGGGTGCTCGATTCGATTCGGAGGCCTACATCTACCAGTACCTGTTTTCCGATGAGCTGTACAAGAACTGGAGCTGGAGTCAGCGTTTCCCCGGCCAACCCGAAATCGAGCAGTGGTTGCATTATGTGACCGACAGTCTCGATCTGCGTCGCGACATCCAATTCTCGACGACGATCACCAGCGCGCATTACGTCGAGGAGTCGAAGCGATGGATCGTACGCACCGATCGCGGGGACACGATTGCCACCCAGTTCCTGATCACCTGCGCCGGCATGCTGTCGGCACCGATGTCGTCGGTGTTCGAGGGCCAGGAAAGCTTCGCCGGCCCGATCTTCCACACCTCTCGATGGCCGAAGGAAGGCGCCGATGTCGCGGGCAAGAGGGTCGCAGTGATCGGTGTCGGCGCCACCGGGATTCAGGTCATCCAGACCATCGCCGACAAGGTCGAACATCTGAAGGTGTTCATCCGTACACCGCAGTACGCCCTGCCGATGAAGAATCCGTCCTACGACGACCGGGATGTTGCCGCGTACAAGGAGCGCTTCGAGGAACTTCGCGCGACGTTGCCGCATACGTTCAGTGGCTTCGAGTACGACTTCGAGCATGCATGGGTCGACCTGACTCCCGAGCAACGGCGGGAAAGGCTCGAAGAGATCTATGACAACGGTTCACTCAAGCTCTGGCTCGCTTCTTTCGCGGAGGTGTTCTCCGATGACGAGGTCAGTGAGCAGGTGTCCGAGTTCGTGCGAGAGAAGATGCGTGCGCGACTGAAGGATCCGAAGCTGTGTGAACTGTTGATTCCGACCGACTACGGCTTCGGTACACACCGGGTACCGCTGGAAACCAACTATCTCGAGGTCTACCACCGTCCGAATGTCGAAGCAGTGGGGGTGCGCAGCAATCCGATCAGCCGCATCGTCCCGGAAGGGATCCTGTTGGAGGACGGCACGCTGCACGAAGTCGACGTCATCATCCTGGCCACGGGATTCGATGCGGGATCCGGCGCGCTGACACGAATCGATATCCGTGGACGTGAGGATCGATCGCTCGCGAGCGACTGGGCGCGTGACATCCGCACGACGATGGGCCTGATGGTGCACGGCTATCCCAACATGCTGACCACCGGCGCCCCGCTCGCCCCCTCTGCAGCACTGTGCAACATGACCACCTGTCTGCAGCAACAGACGGAATGGATCACCGAGTGCATCCGGCACATGCGTGAGCACGGGTACACCGTCATCGAACCGACCGTCGAGGGTGAGGACGAATGGGTCGCCCACCACGACGAAACCGCGAATGCCACGCTGATCTCGAAGACCAATTCCTGGTACAACGGCGCGAACGTTCCCGGAAAACCTCGCCGCGTGCTGTCCTACACCGGTGGGGTCGGCACCTACCGAGAACTCACTCTTGCGGCCGCCGCGGCCGGCTACAAGGGATTCCAGCTGAGCTGACCTTCTCGGATATCCGACCCCTGCGGTCGACCACTGCTCGTCTCACGGCGGCGTAGGTGCATGTCCATTGGGTGAGCACGCGCTGCTACCGCTTTCTCATAGCTCAGGAGGACGATCTCGATGATCGATAACCCGTACTACACGCACGACTTCCACGGTGATTACGACCTGATCGGCATCGGAGCCCTCGACCTCGAGGAGGGTGGCTCGATCCCGGACTGCCGGCTCGCGGTGGCAACGTTCGGAACGCTGAACGAAGCCAAGGACAACGCAATCCTCATCCCCACCTGGTACTCGGGGACCCATCAGATCTGGCGTGACGCATACATCGGTCCTGACCATGCTCTCGACCCGAACAAGTATTTCATCGTCTGCGTGGATCAGATCGGCAACGGTCTGTCGACGTCTCCGCACAACGCCACCGGCGTCAACGCAGGTATCGCCATGTCGAAGTTCCCTCGTGTTCGGATCAGGGACAATGTCGTGGCCCAGGAGCGGCTGCTCCGGGAGCATTTCGGTATCGAACGCCTCGCGTTGGTGACGGGAGGCTCCATGGGAGCTCAACAGACCTACGAATGGGCGGTGAGGTTCCCCGAGAAGGTTCTGCGCGCCGCACCGATTGCCGGTACGGCACGCAACACTCCCGGTGATTTCCTGATCGCGGAGATCATGCGCGAAGCGATCCTGTCGGATCCGGGCTGGAACGGCGGCGAATACACCTCGCATACGCAGGTCGTCGACGGCCTCACCAGGCAGGCTCACATCTGGGGAGTGCTCGGATTCTCGACCGAGTTCTGGAAGCAAGAAGTATGGCGAGCAATGGAGTTCGATTCCCTGGACGCGTTCCTGACCGGATTCCTCGAGCCCTACTTCACGGCGATGGATCCCAACGCACTCCTCACTCAATCCTGGGCCTGGCAACGTGGTGACGTCTCCCGGCATACCGGGGGAGACCTGGCCGCTGCACTCGGACGGATCACCGCCAAGACCTTCGTGATTCCCATCGACGAAGACCAGTTGTTCCCGGTCCGCGACTGTGCTGCCGAGCAGGAACTGATCAAGGGCAGTGAACTGCGCGTGGTCGAAGATGTGCTCGGGCATCTGGGTCTGTTCGCTGTCGCTCCGACCTACATGCCGCAGATCGACCGCCACCTTGCGGATCTTCTCGCGATCGAGGTCTGAAGCGGTGCCGCCACGACAACGGTCCACGTGGGCGGGACGGTAGTGAGTGTGCCCGCCGGCGGTCGTGGCGGCAGAGAACATCGAGATTCTCGCGCGGTTGCCGGCGATGTCGACCTCTATGCGTAGGGCGGGGCAGGTGATGGAACGGGCTCGGCTTCCCCTGGGGGTGAAGCCGAGCCCGGTGATCCGGTCGCCGTCGACGACCTGACGTCAGTCTCCTGATACCCCGGATCCCGGCAGTCGGTGGTCCGGGGAGTAGGCGCGGTGCGGACCGCGAGTGCCGACCTCCGGCCGGCGGGGTGGTCGTACCCGCCCCCGCTACTGCCGTTGGAGACGGCAGGTTGATGTCCTATTCTGGGACATCCATAGAATGTGATGTGCGGCACATTGGGGGGGATGACAGTACTGCGACCTGCAAGGAAATGTGATGGACAGTGACAACCGCCGACGCCGTGTGACCACCACCCGGCACCTCCATGACCTCGCCGGTTCCCCCTCCGAGGACGTCTCGCCCCTCATCGCACAGTCATGGCGACGCTCACGTCAGGCGGGTGTCATCCCGGACGGCTCGCACCTTCCACAGCTGCAGTACGTCGAAGACCTCGACCTTCGCCGACGACTGGTGCAATGCGCCCTGCCGATCCTCGATCGGCTCCATGACGACCTGTCCGACATGTCCCTCAGTGTCGCGTTGAGTGACGAGCATGCGCGTGTGCTGGTCCGGCGGGACAATGATCCCGTCCTCGCCGCGAAGCTGGACAAGGTGTACTTCGCTCCCGGGTTCACCTACGCCGAAGAGCTCGTCGGTACCAATGGAGTGGGCACAGCCTCGAGACCGGGATGGCCGTCTACGTCGACGGCGCTCAGCACTATCACGAATCGATCCAGTACTTCACCTGTGCCGGCGCGCCCATTCACAACCCCACCACCGGTCGTGTCGAAGGACTGATCGACATCACAGGCTTGACCCACACATCGAACCCGTTGATGCGCCAGCTCGCCCTTGGAGCGGCTCGTGATATCGAGTCGGCTCTTCGCGCCACGGGATCGATCAAGCAACAGCTCGTGCTCGGCGAGTTCCTCGTCGCCTGTCGGCGCCGGCAGACGGCGGTGTACTCACTCAGTTGCGGTGTTTTCATGTCGAACGAGATCGGCTCGCGCCTTCTCGACCCGATCGACGAGGCTTTTCTCCGCGAGGAAGCACAGTCGATGCTCGATCCGTCACGAGTTGCCCAGTTCGACCTGCGCCTTCCGTCCGGAGGTAGCATCACCGTCAAGCGCACCCTCGTCGAACATGGCGGCGACATCGCCGGCATCGTCCTCGAAGTCGAGGCGACATCGTGTCCCACGAAGACCATGCAACCCCGGCGCACGGTTCCCGTGTTTCCGGGGGTGGCGGGGTCTTCGCTCCAATGGAACCGGTGTCGAGGGGAGTTGACGTCCCTCGCCGCGACAGATGCCAACGTGATCCTCAAAGGTGAACCCGGAAGCGGCAAACTCACTCTCGTTCGGGGCATGCACCTGTACAAGAATCCGCAGGCCCCGATTGTCGTCGTGGATTGCTCTGCTGAAAAGTCCGCTCACGAGGAATTGCGCACTGCGCTCGACTCCGCGGCGACCACGATCGTCCTTCGTCGCATCGACCGACTCGACGCGAGCACCGATGAGCTCTTTGCCGACCTCATATCCGCCGACCAGCACCGATACCCCGCTCGGTGGATCGTCGCGACCACATCCACTGATGGGGACGCACTTCAGAATTCTGCTCTCGCCGAGCATTTCATCGCCACCGTCGAGGTCCCCGCATTGCGTCATCACCCCGATGACATCCCGGACATCATCCGAATGCACCTTGCACCTCACCGCGAAACCGCTTTCAGCGACGACACAATGCGAACCCTGAAGAAGTACCACTGGCCCGGCAACGTCCGTGAACTGGTCGACACTCTCAATCACGTACTTCGCGCCAAGCCCGCGGGAACGATCGCAGTAGCTGATCTGCCTTCAGCGCTCAGCTCCGCGCCTCGCCGGACGATGACGGCAATGGAAAGAGTCGAGCGCGATGCCATAGTGGCTGCGCTACGGGACAGCGGTGGCAATCGCGTCGCCGCCGCGAAGTTACTGGGGATCGCGAGGTCGTCTCTCTACCGCAAGATCGACACGTTCGGCATCCACGTGTGATAGCGCAGAATGCGGTGATCCGAGAGTCGTCCTATGGCCTTGCGTCCGGTAGCGGTGACTGTCGGAAGTGCAGTTGATTTCATGCCGGAGAGCGGGTTTCCGGCGCACCAGATCTGATCGCAGGTGCTCGGGTAGTTCAGTCTGCCCGGGGAGGTGTGGCTGAATGTGTGGTCCTGACCATCGAATTCACGCACGATCGCGTGGTGGTCGATCATGCCGGAGGCGACCGCGGTGCCGGGGCACAGTTGAACACACACGATGTCGTTGTTGTATCTGTTTGTGGTGTCGAGCTGCCTACGCCCTGGGCAAGCGTGGCGGTGGCGCGCGCTTCCAGGCAGGTGGGCTGCTCTCTCGCAATCGGTATGCAGCACAGCCCGACCGGACTCATGGCCGAGTATCAGGGTGCAGGATGGTTCGTCTCCGGGCGACCTCGGGAAACCGATCGCCCTCGCGGCAAGCCCGTGGGAGATGGTGTTCGCGCTCGACCTGTTGCACCCAGACCTCGAACGGCGTGGCAACACCACACCGCTGCGGGTGTTTCGACAGCCGCAGCGGTGTGGTTTCCGTGCGTCGGGTGGGGGATTTCACCCGATCTCGTTGATGTCGTCGTGTGGCTGTTCGGCGAGCGCGCCGGTTACGCGAGCGGTCAACGGATCGAGGTCGATGTCCGGTGCCGCGGCCTGGGATGGAACCGGGTCAGGAAAGGGCTCGATAGACGGCGGTCTCCATGTCGAGGTAACCACCGAGTGAGCCGGGGTCGGCGAACGGGAAGATCTGCGTCGCCCAGTAGCCTCCGATCTTGTTGTGCCGGTCGATCCAGTAGTAGAGGTTGGCCAGGCCTGCCCAGGCGAGAGAGCCTGCGGGACGGCCCGTGGGTGCTTCGGTTTCGTTGGTCATGAACGTGTAGCACCAGCCCTTGCGCTGGCCAGGGAAGAACTCGGCGTCGTTCGACAGCGACCCGATGACACCCGGAAGCATCTTCACGGTCAGGTCGCCGAGGTCGTTTCTGGTCGCCCACTCGACGGTGTCGGGGCGGAGGATGACGGTGCCGTCGTCTGCCTTGCCGTCGTTGAGCCACATCCGGATGAAGGCGAGATAGTCACCGACGGTGGAGAACAGTCCGTGCCCACCCATGTCGACCTCGGGCGGGGTGGGGATGACGAAATCGGTGGCCTGGAGCCCGTCGTCGGTGCGCTGGTGCATGGTCGCCAGACGCGTACGCATGTCGTCGGACGGAGCGAAGGACGTCGATGTCATGCCGAGTGGGTCGAGGACTCGTGTCTTCAGCGCCTCGCCGAGGCGGGTGCCGACGATGCCTTCGACCACCTGGCCTGCCCAGTCGATATTCGAGCCGTACTCCCACTGGGTGCCGGGATCGAACAGCAGCGGTGTCTTGAGCGCGTCCTTGGTGGCGGTGACGATGCTGGGCTGACCATGGTTCTCGGCGAGGCGGTTGTACGTCTCGTTGAAGAAGTCGTATCCGAAGCCGGCGGTGTGCAGCAGTAGTTGGCGGGTCGTGATGTCGGTCTTCGGTGCTCGCAGCAGCGGCTCACCGTTCGGGTCGAAGCCTCGATGACCTGGAGTTCGCCGATCGCGGGCGCGTACTCCTCGGCCGGGGAATCCAGGTCGAGATCACCGGATTCCACGAGTTGCAGCGCCACGGTGCCGGTGAGGGCTTTGGTGGTCGAGAAGATGCTGAAGACGGTGTCATCGGTCATCGGTTGATCGTTGTCGACAGACCGCACCCCGGCGGACTCGATGAACAGGGTTTCCTGGTCGTTCGTCATGCCCGCTACTACTCCGGGCACGGCACCGCTGTTCACCGTGGTGTGGATGACTTCGCGGGCTGAGTCGACAACGCGCTGGGTATCGGACATGGGAGGTTGTTCCTCTCGTTCGGTCGACAGTGACGCTGCTCCAAGTTTCACGAACCTGTGATGGGTGTCTCAACCGACGCGGCGGCGCAGTTTCGCTCTGTTTCCCCGCCGAATGGCGGTCCCTCAGTCGAGCGGCCGCCGTATTCTCGATCCGAGTCTTCGAGGAGGTGACGTGACGATGGCCCGAGCCGTGCCCCATCCACCATTCGATGCCGAACTCAAGGCGGGATTGGCTGTGGTAGGCGGTATGTTCCCTCCGACCATCACTGTGGACCTGATCGAGTTCATGCGTACGTCCTATGCGTCCCCTCCGATGGACGAGGAATTCGACCGCCGACGGATCGCGGTGAACGACGTGACCTTCCCCGGGGGTGATGGCGCTGCCGTCAAGGCTGCGGTGCTTCGTTCCCGGGACTTCAGCGGGCCCCGTCCTGCGGTGCTGTACGCGCACTCCGGAGGATTGATGTTCGGAGACATGTTCAGCGGCCTGGACCTGGTGCTGGACTGGGTGACCGAACTGGGGGCGGTTCTTGTCACGGTCGATTATCGTTTGGCCCCTGAGTATCCCGACCCTACCCGCGTGAGGACATGTATGCCGCCCTGGAGTGGTTGGCTGCGCATGTCACCGATCTGGACGTGCGGGCGGACCGGATCCTGGTCGCCGGTGCCAGCTCCGGTGGCGGACTGGCAGCCGGTCTCGCGCTGGCTGCGCGGGACCGCGGTGGTTTGTGTGGGCAGGTGCTCGACTATCCGATGCTCGACGACCGGTGCATGACCGCTTCGATCGAGCAGTTCGACGGTATCGGTGTGTGGGACCGGATCAGCAACGAAACCGGCTGGACCGCCTGCTGGGTGAGCAGCGGGGCACCGACCTTGTCTCGCCGTATGCAGCCCCGGCCCGCGCGCAGAATCTGCGCGGATTGCCGCCGGCCTTCATCGACGTCGGTGCGGCCGAGATCTTCCGGGACGAGGCGATCGACTATGCCAACAGGATCTGGCAAGCCGGTGGCGATGCCGAGTTGCACGTATGGTCCGGCGCCTTTCACGCGTGCGACATTTTCGCCCCGCACACCAGCGTGGGCCGGTCCATGATCCGGACCCGCAACACCTGGGTCGAGAAAATCCTTGCGGACTGAGGGCAGGAACGAACATGCAAGAGCTACTCGGACGGATCGCCCGCCTCGATCCCAGCGCCAGTTTGGGTCTGCGTGTCATCGCGTGCTTCGACGAGTTGATCGTCGGCAACGTCAACACCCGTGCCCTGCTGGCAACCGCTGCCGCGCTGGCCGGTTGTACTGCAGGGTTCCGGCAGAGCGTCCCGCCGCGGACTCTACGAGTCACTCCGAAAGGAGAAGCAGTGCAGGGCGAATCGCCGACAGATCCTTCGAATCTGCACGTGGCGTCGGAGGACGGCATCGACGTCTGGCTCGAACGCGACGGTGCTGCTGGGCCGAACGACGCACTCATCCTCGAGCGCTTGGCACTGGCCGTGCGGATCCGGAACGGGCGTGGAGCCCGGGAGATCGACAATCGCCGCCACCTCGGCATACTCACCGGTCGCGAGAGCACTCCCGACGAGCGGTTGACCGCGGCGAGCGCGCTCGGCTTGTCGGCAACGGGCATGTATCGCCTCGTGGTGGCCCCGCTGTTCGCGGTGTGGCGCAATCATCCCGCCGGTCCGGAGGACGTGATTGCCACCCCGTTCGGTCCGGTCCACGCCATCGTTGTGCCGGAGCGGTACCCGCCGTTCGGCGCTTCGCCGTGCGGTATCGGAACAGCCACGCCGCCGGACTCGTTGGATCGGTCGTTCCGGACCGCGATGGTCGCTCTGCGCCTGTGCCGAGCCCCGAAGGAACCCCAGGTTGTTGCCGACTCCTACGGGGGTCTGATCGAACTGCTTGCCGACGCCGATGAGCACGCTCCGCACAGCGACGCCGACCGTGTCGAGGCCATCGCACACTACGCCTGGGGGATGGAGACGATCGATGCCGTCGTCGCTGCGCAGTCCGTTCGGGAAGCGGCGCGACTGCTCAACATCCACCACAGCACGCTTCAGAGCAGGATCGATACCATCACTGCGACACTCGGTTTCAACCCGTTCGAGGGATTCGGGCGCAGCGGCTCGGGGCAGCGTTCCTGCTGCATCGCTTGCGTACGTCGACGGTCCTCGACCTGCCGGCGGCTGCGGCACCCGGCAATGTCGCCGTGCTCGGTCCTGCTCGTCACGCGACGGTATGAGGCCGACAACGCTTCACGATGTGGTCTCGGTCATCTCTGTGCCGGTTCGGCGCGTTGGCGTGTCGGTGATCGCCGGAAGTGGCACATCGTTGTGCGGGTGATGTCCCTGCGACGTCAGCTCCGGGCGGCGGAGCGTCTTCATCCCAGTCGGTAGGGCCGGCACTCGGGTGGCGAGGGCGGTATCGGCGACGATCAGCACGACTGCGATTGCGCGAGCCAGAGGCTGGATTACGAGGCTGGAAATCATCAGAAAACGGTCTTCCTTGGTCGTGGGTCGTCCGGTGGAGCCGGGGCGTCCCGTCGGGAGAACGGGTCTGCCGATCGTGGTCGGACCTGCCATCTACGTGCCGGAGTTGATCGTCCGGGCGGATCGGCTCGGACGACAGCAGCGGTAGTCGATTGTTCAACCATAATTATGCTACTCGGTTCCGAAAATCAAGTCGATCATGCCACGGAACCGAACGAGCAGCCGACATCGATGGTGCACCCTCCGATCGGATGTCCGAATCTCTTCTGCATGAGCGGTACCGTCCATGTTCGCAGGTGAACGTAAAGAGGATTCCGATAAGGGGGCGGGATTGGACGGTGAGAGCGATCGGCATACCGACTGTCCCGCAGGTAAATACCGGCGAACGGCACCGGCGGGACATGGCGAGCTCATCGACCGAACGGATGGCACACAGCCCCGCCCTGCGCCGCACGGTATGGAGGGCCCGGATGCCCTGCCCGTTGGAGGAGGGGGGACAGGCAGGGCATCCGGGACGGGGTCGGTTCACCGACCGGGATCCACGGTCCGCCGACAGGGGGTGACGGGTCGTGGTGGGT
This sequence comes from Rhodococcus sp. IITR03, assembly GCA_001017865.1. Next base: position 22,850 of record LATQ01000310.1, on the reverse strand, counting down.
GTCGCAAGATCATGTTGTCGGTCGCTTCGCGCGTCGCCTATCTTTACGGTACCGGGTACCCAAAATCAAGTCTCGGGTCGGAAAAAGGGGGGAACGCGATGGCTACCGGCAGACGTGGACGTCCACAGGTGTCGTCTCGTGCGCAGGTCGAGGCCGCCGCGTTCGAGTTGTTTCTCGAACGGGGCTATGCGGAGACATCGATCATGGACATCGTTGCGGCCGCAGGGATCAGCAAGACCACCTTCTTCCGGTACTTCTCCAGCAAAGCGGCACTCGTGTGGTTTCCTTTCGAGGAAAGCACCCGCGATCTGCAGAGCGCCTTCGACACGGTCGGCGATGAGGTGCCGGTCATGGAAGCGATCCGGGCCGGGGTGATCGATACGGTAGCGGCCCGACTCGACGACGAGGGCGTCTGGACCGCCAGATTCGGATCCTCGACGCCTCACCGGAACTCCAGGCCGAGGGTGCGCAACGGTGTTGGTGTGGTCCGAGGTCGTCTCGACGTTCGTTGCGTCCCGTGTCGGTACGCGTCCGGCGGCGGTGGTGCCGGCTGCTGTCGGGGGTGCGGTGCAGTCCGTGGTGCTCGCCGTCCTGCGCGAGGGAGTGAGGTCTCCCGCATCCCCCAGTGAGGTGTTGACCATACTCGATAGGTCGTTGGCTTCGCTGGGGCACAGCCTGCAGAAGTGGATCGACGAACAACCTTGTAAGTAAGGCGCATCGGCCTCCTGCGCAGTGGCGGAACCTACGTGCGAGATGTGCCCGAGGGCCAGTGACGTGCGCACCGTCGATGTACCGGATCGATGCACCGCCGGTGGTGGTGGTTTGCCCGCGGACGGGACTCACCGTTTCCCGGCCCGTTGCCGTCCGGAATGCCGGCCGTCGATCGTGAGGCGCTGCATCGTGCCGAACCGCCGGCCCGGGCAGAGTTCGTCGCGCTCGGCCCGATGGGGAACTGGTGAAGTATCTGGCCGGTGAAGCGCGTGGCGCCACTGGGTTCGGTATTCGCGACACTTCGAGCGATCGGAGTGGGTGCGCAGGTGCGAGTCGCACTTGTTCGGATGTCGAACTGCATCGCAGGCCGTGCCGGTGATGCACATCTCGAAAATTCCTCGCACACGATTTGTTCGTGCACGATCGATTCCAGTACGCTCGTCCTGTGACCACAGGTGACCTCGCTTCGATCGGGCTGGGGAACGACGACCTCTTGGCGTTGGACCGACAGGTCTGCTTCGCGCTTGCCGTTGCCAACCGGGCCGTCCTGGCTGTCTACCGGCCCATCCTCGAGCCGCTGGGGCTCACTCACCCGCAATACCTGGTGATGTTGGCGCTGTGGGGGAAAGCTCCGATGTCGGTCAAGGCGATCGGCGAAGCGTTGGCGCTGGACTCGCCCACGCTCTCACCTTTGTTGAAGCGCCTCGAAGCCTCGCAGCTGATCACTCGTTCGCGCAGTCGTGTAGACGAACGTCAACTGGTCGTCGATCTCACTGCCCGAGGTCGCGCCCTGCGGAACGAAGCCGAGAAAGTCCCGGTCGCCGTAGTCGAGAAGCTCGGTGTCTCGCCCGCGGAGCTCCAGGAGCTGCATCGGGCACTGACCCGTCTCAATGATGCTGCAGCACATGCAACAACCAGTTCGGATCGACGTCCGTCCCGAGATCCATCCGAGCCACCGGATACAACGAAGGGAACGCTGTGACGACCCCACTTCGCACACGACCTACCGTGATTCAGCGCCTGGCCTATGTGGTTGGCCGCCCCTTGCCTCCGCAGATGCAGGACTGGTCCGTAACGACATCCTGGGGCCGGGTGGCGTGCGCCGATATCTTCTTCGGTGGAATGTGCCGGTCATCCCGCTGCTGCTGTTGTTCCTGCTGATCCCGGGACCGGTATGGATTCCCGTCTCGATGATGATGTTGCTGCTCTTGCCCTGGATGTACTTTTCTGTGGCGTTGATGAGCATCTGGCAACGTCATCGACTCCAGCAACACGGTCTCGATCCGGATCTGCTCAGTGCGAAGGCACAGGCGCGCGCTCGCGTGAACGCGAGGATTACGAACGCCGGTTCGGTCGCGCAGCCTAGACAGTACGGGCAGCTCTGAACGCGGAGTCAGGGTTGCGGACCGGCGCCTATCTCACCCACGTTGGCGGATTGCCGGGCGGCAGGCCCCTGCCCGGCTCTTGCGGCGGTGGTGGGATGCCCCGGCATCGAGGCACGACCGCACGGTCTACGGCCGATTTCGGTACCGCACACGGTGCACGAGGGGCGTCCTCGTGTAACCGGTGAGTGAGTGGTGCACATGGCGGCGACAGTCGTCGTTCGGCGTAGCGGTGCTGCGCAGACCGGGAAAGGAAGGTCAGCCCGCCGGCATCGCGGCAGGGCTATCAGGCAACGCGAGGGTCTGTCGCGGAGTTGCTCGGTGGCCGAGGAACACCGGCCGATTCGCGTGACCGAACAACAGGGGAAGCAGGTCGCGGGCAGCGACGGTTCCGTACCAGCCGCGGTGCGCGAACGATTCCCCGAATCGAGTGACTGCGTCGGGCCGCACGGTGGGTCCGACGACGAGGAGCGGGGTGGGGTCGGCGGTGTGCAGGACGCGTCGGCCGAGGGAGTGGCGTGATCGCCGGTGATCGCGACAATGGCGCGCTCCGACAAGGACTCGAAGCGTTCGAACGCCGGGTCGAGCGCTTCGAGTACGTCCAGCTTGGCGCGTGGCTGTTTGGTGTGCCCGGCCTCGTCGGTGGCTTGGTGTGGATGTGGACGAAGCGTGCACCCTCGTCGATCAAGTGCTCGGCCGCCTCGATACGTGTGGTCATATCCACACCGTGATCGGTGGCGGGAGGCAGGTGATGGTGCCGCATCCCGAGGAGCCCAGCGATGCCCCGATAGAGGCGGGTGCTGGTGACGGCAGCTCCTGCCACGCCGGCGTGGGTGAGGAAATCCGGCACGGGTCGCCGGCTGCCCGACCATTTGGTGGTCATGACGTCGAGAGCGGGGCGTCCGTCGGCGGCGCGTACTGCGTTGACCGGACTCGTGAGGAGATGACGCCGGGCGGTCAGCAGCAGTTCGTTGAGGCGTTCGGCCAGATCTGTCGCCTCCGGACCGGCCGATGTGACCTGCAACCAAGGGTGGAAGTCTTCGAAGAAGGGGTCCGAGTCGGTGACGTCGCCGCGGGTGTGGTGCGGGAGGACGAGCACCGCTTCCCCTCGACCGACCGGATGAAGCTGCGCGTCGGCCTTGTCGAACAGCGGTGCCAGTTCCTCGAATAATCGATCGGCGTCGGCAGCGTCGTCCTTACCTACGCGCCCGGTGATCCATACCTGTCCGTTCTGGACGCAGGACGTGCGTAGTGCGGCAAAAGTGGTCGCGGCGTCGAGCGGTAGGTCGATGCCCGCGCCGACTCCTTCGAGGACGGCACGTCCGGGAAACGGTATGTCGGAGTATCCGAACATGGCCCAATGGGCCAGTTCGGAGGCGGGGGCGCGTCCCCATCCGAACGGTATGTGCCACCCGCTGCTCCCGCGGGCGGTCAATCGGTCGAGGACGGGGGTGCGTGCCGCCTCAGCGGGGGTCCGGCCCGACAACTCCGGGACGGGTCGGTCCCCGAGCCCGTCGAGAGTGACCAGGATGACGGGCATCCGATCGTCGTCGAGGCGGGGCTGGGTTTCGCCGTAGCCGGGCATCCTCATGGCTGTTCCTCCAGCACGCTCGTGGCGATGAGCTCGCTGAGCAACGCCACGGTGGCTGCGGGCACGTGGTGTCGCCAGCTGTCGTCACCGGCCAGCATCGCCTGGCGGATGTCGGTCGCGTTCAGCTTGGTTACCGGGTCGCCGTCGACGACGGTTACCGCGTAGCCGGCCTGCGCGAGCCATCTGGCTTTGTCGTGTTCCCAGTCGCTGAAAACCCGCACGAAATGCCGTGCCGAGTGGGGTACATACTGCGGCCAGAGCTGCGGTTGGGTCAGGTCGAACGGCACGATGGTCACTCGTCCGGCCCGGACGTGGTCGGTCAGGGCAGCGTCGAGCAGGCGGGCCCGCTCGAAGTAGGTGAACGGATTGGCCGCCCGGGTGTGTCGGTGCGCCGAACTTGCTTCTTCGTGGTGTGCGCTCGGATCCGGGTTGGTGATCGCCACCACCAGGTGATCGCACTCGTTCAGGCGATCTCGAACAGTTCCATGTGCTGATTGTGCACAGGCTGGAATCGGCCGGTGACACAACCGAATTCGGTCATCGTGTGCTCGTTTCAGCAGTGACGACGCCGGGACGGCCGTCGTCGACGAATTCACCGATCACGCAGGCATGGGCATCACCGCCGGCGCGCAGAGCGGCAACGACCGAGACGGCATCGTGGGGTGGAACGGCCAGAAGCAGCCCCCCGGAGGTTTGGGCGTCGGCCAATAGGAGCTGCTGCTCCTGCGGGAGCGAAGAAGGCTCGAACCACCCTTTCCGCAGTGCATTGACCAATGTCCTGCGGCTTCCGTCGGGAGCACAGCCGTCGGCGATCAGAGCCGTCACTCCGGGCAGAAGAGGAACTCGGTCGATGTCGATGCGAGCTCCGAGGCCGGCCGCGGCCGCCATCTCGTGCAGGTGGCCGATCAATCCGTAGCCGGTGATGTCGGTCGCTCCTTTCAGCCCGGCCTCACTGGCGATCCGGCTGGCCGAGTAGTTCAACCTGGTCATGCTCGCGACTGCAGCGGTACGTGAGTTCTGCGGGGCTTGACCACGTTTGATTGCGGTACTGATGATGCCGACCCCGATGGGTTTGGTCAGCACCAGTAGATCGCCGGGGCGAGCGCCACCTTTGGTGAGGATCTTGTCGCGCTCGACCTCACCGATCGCGACGAGGCCGTATTTGGGGGATGGGGTCGGTGATGCTGTGGCCGCCGACGACCAGAGCGCCGGCGGCAGAGACAGCATCCGCGCCGCCGTGGAGAACCTTGTTCAACATGTCCGCGCCGAGGTCGGTGGGCCAGGCAAGGATGTTGAGGGCGATCAGGGGCGGCCGCCCATCGCGTACACATCGGACAGGGCATTGGTGGCGGCGATCCGGCCCCAGTCGCGGGGGTCATCGACGAGGGGAGTGAGGAAGTCGGTGGTGACGATCCATGCCTTCGTGTCGTCGATGGCGTAGACGGCAGCGTCGTCAGGGGTGTCGAGTCCGATCAGCAATCCGGACTCGTCCGACTGGGGAACTCCGGCCTGTCGCATCATGGTGACTACGTCGTCGAGCATCGACTGTGGGAGTTTGCAGGCGCATCCTCCGCCATGGGAATACTCGGTCAGGCGGCGCATCGTGGTGGTCATGACACTGCTGCTTCGCGGAGTAGGCCACGGGCGATGGCGTTGAGCTGCACTTCGGAGGTGCCGGCGGGGATCCGCAGGTTGCGGGCACTCGGAAGAGTTTTTCTTCCGGGGAGCCACGCAGCAAACCGTTGGCGCCGTGGACCTGGATTGCACTGTCGGCCAGGCGGTAGAACGCCTCGTCATTGATGATCTTGAGAAGGCTGATCAGGCGCGGCGCTTCCTTGTGCAGTGGGATCTCGAACGCGCCCCACTGGTCGAGTTCGGCTTGTGCGACCAGGGAGGTCGAGCGTGCTTGGTAGAACTCGAGAGCCATGCGGGCGATCAGGTGCTGGATCGATTGCAGATCACCGATGGGGCGGCCACCGGATTTGCGTTCCTGCGATCGGGAGATCGCTCGTGTGATGAGCCATTGGCCCCATCCGGAACACATGCCACCGCGGCACAATCGCCGCCAGTTGATCCAGGACATGGCCAGGGCGAAGCCGTCGCCCACCTCACGGACGATGTTCTCCGCAGGCACCCGCACATCACGGAATTCGAGTTCGCCGGTGAGTCCGTCGTCCATCATGGTCGGCAGGTCGGGGCCGCGCTCGAGACCGGGGGCGTCGGCATCGACGAGGAACATCGTCAGCGACCGGGTTCCGGCGCCGGGTTCGGTGACGGCGACGACCTGGTATACGTCGGCGAAATGGGAATTGGTGATCCATGCTTTGCGGCCGTTGATGATCCAGTCGCTGCCGTCTTGTTTCGCCCAGGTCTCCATACCCAGGACATCAGTGCCGACATTGGGTTCGGTGTTGGCGAACGCAGCAGTGATCTGACCTTTGATCAACGGCGTGAGATACCGCTCCCGCATCGCTTCCGACATGTGCTCGCTCGCGGGGTTCGGGCCCTCTGTCCATGCAAGGGCGGCCAAACCGAGCCCGAGACCGGAATGGCGGTAGACGAATTCCTCGACGTGGTGCATCTCCACGCGGTTGAATCCACCGCCTCCGAGTTCGGCACTGATGTGTGGGGCGTACAGGTTCAGGGCGCCGGCGCGCCGTTGCACCTCACGGCGAGCCTCCCACACGATCGGGTGCATTCGGCCTTCACTGTCGAGCTTCGGTTGTCCGGCAGTGCCGACGTTGTGCTTCGCGAGTTCCTCTTCGAGTGGACGGACGTCCTCGTCGAGGAACCGGCGAAAACGGTCGGTGTACTCCTGCACCCGAGCTGTAGGAGCGATCGACATGGAGTGTTCGGTCATCGTCTCTCGATTCTGTTTCAGGTCATAGCCTTTGGTGTGTAGCCACCATCTTCAGGTAGCTGTCGAGCATGGCTTCGGCGTCGTCGCGGACCGATTTCACGCGACCGGTTTTTGTCATCAGGAGCAATCCGAAGACCCAGGTGGCATGGACCACCGCGAGGTGGTGTGCAGTCTGCTCGGTTGCCAGTCCGTCGGTGATCAGACCATTCGCGATCAACGTCATCACTTGGTCGAACAGGGTGTTCAGTTCCTCGTCGAGCTTCTTGTTGAGGCCTGCAGGGCGGACTCCGCCGTACAGGTAGAAGCCGAGTTCGAAGTCGGCGGGATGGGTGTCGTAGAAGGACCACAAGCCGTGCAGTGCCGCGGCCGATGCCGGCCTGTCGGGTGAGGTTTCGACGGTGGTGGCCACTTCGGACTGCAGGGCGTGCAGGGAGTCTCGCAGCACTTCGGCGTAGAGCTCTTCCTTGGTGTCGAAGTAGGTGTAGATGGCTCCCGTTGTGTAGCCCGCGGCCTGGGCGATCTCGCGCATCGAGGCGGCGTCGATGCCGCGTTCGGCGAAGATGCGCTTCGCGGCATCGCGTATCAGTCCTTTCTTGAACTCCCGCACGGCACCGCGCCGTGACCCGGATTCGCGGACCGTGTTCTGAGCATTGATCGACATGTCATTTTCCATAACAGCGTTCAGTTTCCTTAACTGTAGTTCTCTTCTGTGAGGGGCGTCAACGGTTCCAGCTTGCCGGACCCACTGTCGGGGTTGTTCTGAGTGGTACCGGCATCAGGCCTGCGTCCCAGCCGTCGCCGATACCGAGCGACCGAGCGCGTGGATCCGGCGTCTGAACGAGACCCGGTGTACTCGGTCGGCCGAGGTGAGGACGGCCCCACAGTCGACAAGCTCGTGCACCGTCGACCACTCGCGCTCTGCGTCCACACGGATGCACCCACCATCGATGGTTCACATGATGCTCATGGCAACCTCAGCGATGCCCGACGGCATGCTGAACAGGCGATTTTCTCGCTGCCCGCCGCAGTAGCAGGACATGCTGCAGGCGCTGGTGACCGACGGCGTCATGGCACGGCCCGACGCTGCGGGCTGCACACTCCGATCCGGTCGTCGGAGATGCACCAGCGCCTGCTCGCGGCTTCCGGATCCGAGTCCACCTGCTCGGCGCCAAGCCCCGGTGTGTAGGCGGCTCGAACTTTCCCGTTGATGTGACCCTCAGCTGGGTGCACGGTGCGGTCCGGTCGGCAACGGGGTGGCTCGGCAGCCGTCTGTGCCGTCTCCTTCCGGGCGATCCTCGGTCGTTCTGTGTCGTCACTCTGTTCGACCTGAGGGAGGGAAGGGTGGTGTGGTCGAAGGGGTGGTCCGGTTCGGTCAGCTGGTGACCGAACCGGGTGATCGATTCCGGTAGGACTCCGACGTCGGTGACAGCCGGCACCACGTTCTGGCGGTGGACGAGATCGCCGTCGAGCCACCGACTACAGTGCGCTGCACTGCTGCTCGCAGCGCCTGTCCACCGAACGCCCGCAGCGACATCTGCGGATATATGCCGGCAGCTGTCAGCATCGGTACGCAGCGGAGACGACGCGAGGTCGGCTCCATAGCCGTTCGATACCACCGAGACCACGGTTGCGATCACAGCGGCGACGGTGGCCCCGGTCCCCGTGCTCGACGCACGTGCGATGTTCCCCCTCGGCTCGAGTACCGCGGCGACCGCGCGCTGACACCTGTCGGAACGGGTGCTACTCATCCGGTGGTCAGCACTTCACCGATCGGATCGGCTTCACCGATGGAGGGCCGGCTCGGCGAATCGCAAGGCTCTTGACCCAGCCGGGGGACTGGTTGCGTCCCGGCACGCGAACACTCGGTGTGGCTGATGTACGGACAGGACGATGGACACCTAGCGTGCTCGTCCGGCGATCCGGTCACCGGCCGGGAGCGTTGCGGCGGCACACCGGGTCCCGATTCTCGGTCGGCAGGCGCGAATTCGACCGACCGGTCCAGGGGTCACGCTGGCCGTCGTCGCCGGTGGGTCCTGCCGAGCACTGGCATCGCGGCCCGGATGCATCTGGCAGGTGCATACCGCTCGCGGACACCAGGCCGGAATGGTCCTGGAGGTCACCAGCGGTGCCCCCGGACAATCCCCGAGCGATCGAATTGCGGAAGGAAGCCAACCTGCCGGCTTCGGCTTCATCGGAAGTGACGGACCGAACGGTGTGCAAGCGAACAAGGGCAGGCCGGATACCGGGCTCTTTCTACGAAGCCTCCGTCGGTGGTGCTGATGCAGAAGCCGCCCACTCTCGGGCAGTGATGCCGTAGGCGTCTTTGAACGCGCGTGAAAACGTTGAGGGATCGAGGAACCCCCATTTTCTCGCCAACGCGCTGATCGTATATCGCCGACTCGTTGGGTCTGCCAGCTCAGTCTTGATGCGCTCGAGTCGGAGGGTACGGATGTGTTCGGCCACGCCCTGTCCCGTGGCCGAGAACAGTCGGTGGAGGGTCCGCACAGAGACGTTGTGCTCCGCCGCGATCTGTGAGGCACACAGGTTCGGGTCGGCCAGGTTCTGTCGGATATACGCAAGCACGGACTCGAGTAGGCCGTCGGAGGCGGCGGCTTGATCGGCAAGCTCGGTCCGTATCGCCGCTGACAAAAGATCGACAGCACTGTTGTGGAGTGAAGCTACCTCCGCCAAGTCTCCTGCATCGGTCGCATCGTTGATGCTTGTCATGAAGGATGAAACCACTCGTCCGATACCGCGATCGCCCCCGACATTCACCGCGGTCATCCTGCCGATGAAATCTTCGGTGAAGCCGAAAGAGTATCGCGGGAACTGGAATACGCTCATTCTCCAGTCTGTCGGGAACAGGATGTCGTAGGGATGGCGAGTGTCCCAGAAAACCAGTCCACCGCGACCGACTCGTGCAGTTCTGCCGTGCTGCTGCACGAGTGCATGGCCGGCGGACTGCACCCCAACCATGAGGTACTCACGCTCGTCCTGGCTGATCAAGCGACGAGTGCGGGTGATCTGCTGGGGCAGTGACGAGGACGTCGCGATACGTACCGTGCCCAAGTTGCCCGTCGAGACCGTACCGATGAAGGGTTGCTCGCTCGTGAGGGTGATGTTGAGCGGGACATAGCTGCGGCAGATGACATCGTGCCAGAGCGCGACGCGATCGGGTGCCGAGACCTGGTCAGAGGAGAAGAAAGTGTTCATCGACCTACCTGGTGCTAACCCCGTTCATTGTTCTTTTCAGGGTAGCCGTAATCGTGATGCCGGGCTCGGTCTCGATGTCGGCTCTCTGCGGTGCGGCGAGAAGGTCATCGCGACATAGGGTGGTGGGCGCCTTCAGCTCAGGGACTCTGGATGTCGATACAGGCCACGACGACCTCGATTACCCCATGTCGAGAAGGCGTGACCGGGGATACGTGGGGTGGACCTATCGGGGGTTACGGGCGGGCTGACTCGCTGCGATCGACGATGCGTTGTACTCGGTGATCCTCCGATTCCCCTGTCTCGCCCCTTCACGCACCCGTGGCGCTTCGGAGGCGCCACGGGTGCGCCCGAGTCAGAGGGTGGCTGTCGCCCGGTCCGTCTCGTCGGAATGTGTGGAGGGCAATGCGCGCTGTTCGTCCGCTCCGTTGAGCTCACGGACGCCGTCGAGTGCCCCGAACTGCGGCACGAACGTGTGCGTGGCATGGATGGTGGAAAGTGGGGTGTTGACGGGCGTGGTGCGGCGCTGATTGAAGTTCAGCGACAGCACATCCGGCCGTGAGTAGTGGCCCACGGGGTCAGCGGCCTGCTTCGCCAAGGTGATCGCAGACAGATCGATGTCGGCGTAGAGGATCCCCTCCTCATCTTCGGCGAGAGGAGTTGCGAGATCGCGGCCGTCGGGCCCGATGATGCGCGCGAAACCTCCGCCTCGGCCGATCAACTTTCGCTGTTCCTCGTTCTCGCAGAAGAACTCGTGGGCCTCCGGTGTGACCACCTGGGTGGTGCAGACCACGAAGGTTTGTCCCTCGAGTGCGTACATACGCGTGGCCGTGAGCTGGGCATCGACACCGAAGGCGGGGACCTCCGGCTGGTACAGCGACATGCCAGGCCAGCTCGCGACGTGCACCTGCTCGTGCATCGAGTACATTGCGTACTTGGTGAGCGTCTGGAAATGCTCCCAGCAGTTGAGCGCGCCAAGCCGTGCGAAAGGCATGTCGTACACGGAGATATCCGAGCCGTTTCCTTCTCCGTATACCGAACGCTCGACGTGGGTGGGCTTGAGCTTGCGGCGTCGGGCGACCAGTTGCCCCTCGGCGTCGATGATGAGCTGGGTCATGTACAAGCTGCCGCCATCCCGCTCGCTGATTCCCACCACTACGGCGATGTCGTGGTCGCGGGCGGCATCGCGCAACCGCTGTACGTGCGGGCTGTCCATCGTCAGGGAATTCTCGTGGTAGCGCACGGCGAACTTCGCCATTCCGGCGAGCGGGCTGTCGACCCAGATGTGGTACGGGTACCCCGGGATGAATACCTCGGGAAACGCAACGAGCTCGCACCCGTTCCGGGCTGCTTCCGCGATGATGGACACGGTCTTGTCGACCGTTTTGGCCGCGTCGAACCACACAGGCTGTGCCTGCACCGCAGCAACTTTGAATGTGTTTGTGTATTCGACCATGTCCGTACCTCCGTTGCTTGTGTTTGGCAGGACAGTACGAGGTGAAAAGGCGCGTGAATTGACGTGGAATGACACGGGTCCTGGCATTCTGCGCCACCCGTGTAGGGGAGTTCATCGAGCGGTTCGGCCGGGGGGTCCGAGGCGGCTCTTCGCCGTTTCGATTCGTCGAAGGACTGGCCGGGCACGTTGAAGGATGTTGAAGCGGTGGTGGTCGGTGTCCTTCTGCGGAACGGCGGATAGGTCGAGGTCTACGTCGGCTGTGCGTCCCCGTTTCTGGTTCGATCGTCGAGTAGCGGGGGGATCGATGGGTTTGTGGTAGTCGTTCGGCAGGAATGTGTCCACGCCGCAATTGCGTGCTCTCTGTGAGAGTAAGGGCGTGATTGCACTCCGCGAAGTCGGTGGTAGCATGCTGTTGATGCACCACATTACTTGTTGGACAGCGACTTCCGAGACGGTCAGGTCATGTGGTCGACTGTAGGCGATGTAGGTGCTTTGCAAAAGTAATAATTCGATTCGGGGTGGAAGTTCGGGTTCCGCTGCTCCCGCGTGTCTGAGGGTGTGGATGAGCCTTCGGCGCTGGGGTTCTCGGCCAACGGGATCTCGGTATCTAGCGGTGCGGCCTTGGGTGCACCCGTGAATTCTGATCGTGGCAATGCGTCCCTGCCGACGGTTCGAGGTGATCTCTGGTTTACCGCGGTAAACCGCAGTGGGGTTCATGGCGGTCCTCAGTAGCGCGATGGGTTGCCAAGTCGTGTGACTTGGTCACCGGTTCGCTGTCACAGTGACGAAAGTGATGCGCGGTTCAAGGTAGCGCGATCAGCGCTCGACCGTCAGGGCTTGCCCGCATCATCTCGTCAATCTGCATTCTTGAACCCCGGCACGCCACCGATCGGGCCGAGTTCGGCGCGGTATAGGGAACCCGTAAGTTTGCGGAGCCGTGTGGGACCGTTTCCGCATCGACAGTGTCAGGGAGATAGCAGGATTGAGATAGTTACCATGTATTCACTTGGTGCAGAATGTCTTTGAAGAGAAGGTGTTCGGTGGCGCTGGAGGTGGCGTCGACTCGGTCGGCGCTCTCACGTGAGGGTGAGAACGCAAGGCATCTGAGATGATTCGGCGAAAGCTTGTTCGGTAGACCTGTAAGGGTCTATCGTACGTGTTGCGCGTCTCGCGGAGATTACCGTGGTGCAGGCGCAATCATCATCTCCGTCAAGAGATGACGACGCGAGTCCGAAGTAGCCCCACCCTGGGGTGAAGCATACGGAGGTAACCTGTGGCTGTTCATGTCATGCTCAACCAAAAAGGTGGTGTCGGAAAATCGACGCTCACTATGAACCTTGCCGCTGTCAAAGCGGATGTCCTCACCGCCGTGACCGCCGGCGCCGATGACGATGTTCAGTCCCCGGTCGCCGCGATCTCGGTCGACCCGCAGGGCTCCGCAGTCTGGTGGGCTTCGCGGGTCGAGGAGTTGCCGTTTCTGATCGATCAGGTCCACGACAACCTCGACGTGCTCCGTAATCTCGACAAGTTGCCCGGCATCAAGCACGTTTATGTCGACACCCCGGCTGGATCGACCTGTCCGGCGCCGACGACGGCACCGATGTGCTCGGCACCGGCAGTTCCGCCGACGCCCTGCGCGCAGTGCTCGAGGTCGCCGATCTGGTCATCGTTCCGATCGAACCCGAACCGCTGTGTTTCGATCCCACCGCGCGCACCATCAAGCAGGTCATCGAACCGCTCGGCAAGAAATTCATTGTTGTGGTGAACAATTGGGATCCCCGCGACGGCAAGGTCGACCTCGAGCAGACGCGCGAGTTCGTCCAGGTCAACGGCTGGCCGCTGGCGCGAACGGTGGTGCGGCACTACAAGGTCCACACCCGCGCCGCCGCCGAAGGCCGTGTCGTTACCGAGTACGAAGCCAACCGCGTCTCGTTGCAGGCACGGGAGGATTTCTACAAGCTCAGCCTCGAGCTCGCGGACGGTGGTCGCTGATGCCGCCCAAGGGTGGGCGCGCGAACTTCGCCTCCCTCGTCGGAGCAGTCGGCGACAATTCTCCGGTCGACCGCAAGCGCACCCCCGCACCCACGAAGACGAAGACGACGATCGAGCCGCTCGAAGGTCAACTGCTCGCCGATGTTCCGGTCGATCAGCTCATCGCCAACCCGCGCAACCCGCGTGACGAGCTCGGGGATCTGTCGGATCTGGCGACCATTACCGACCGGCAGCTGCAACCGGGCACCGTGGTCAGCCGCACGGCGTGGTTGAAACTGTGGCCCGAGGATGAAGACGATCTCGGTGCAGCGCAGTACATCGTCGTCAACGGCAACCGCCGGCTCGCTGCGGCCCAGAAGTACGGCCGCCCCGGCCTCGATGTGGTGCTGCGCGACAGCATCGCCGTCGACAAGGGCGAAATCCTGTGGGCGGCAACGAGTGAGAACATCGACCGCCGCGATTTCGACGTCCTCGAAGAAGCCAAGGCCGTGGAGTTGATGGTCTCCGAGTTCGGTAGTGCGGATGCGGCGGCGAAGAAGCTCGGCCGCTCCAAAGGCTGGGTGTCCCAGCGTCGTGCTCTGCTCAAACTCGCCCCCGAGTTGCAAGCAGCCCTGCGCAGGTGATCTCGCTGTGCGGCAAGCCCGTTCGCTGGCGCGGGTTCCGCTCGAGGACCAGGTCGCGGCGTGGGAAGCAGCCCAGAACCCTGAGCCGGCACCTGAAGCCGACGCAGAGACTGCCGAGCCTGAGGCGCCGCAGCCGAAAGAACCTGCGAGCAAGCTCGAGCCGGTGGACAAGGTGGCTCAGGCGCTCAAGCGTCTGGGGGCGGATCCGGATGTGCTGGCCGCGGCGGTGCGGAAGCACTTCACCGATGACGAGCGTCGCAAGCTCATCGATGCACTCGAGCTCCGGTAACGGCGATCCAAAGCCGATAGCGTTGCTTCACAGTGGTTTCCACTGCTCAGCCTTGCGTAGTGATGTACTTGGAATATGGGCCCGGCTTGGGAAGAGTGACTAGTGGGCCTGTAGTAGTGCATTGCTTGATAACCGCGGCGGTGCGGTTATGGTCGCGCTCAGTTGGACTTGTCGAAGACGACAGACCTTTTCTGGGGGTGCAGCTGCCGGTCACTTCATGTGGTTCGAGGATCGGGTGAAGGCTGTCGTGATTCCGAATCCTGCTATCCACTCAGGTATTTCGCGGTAGAAGCTTGAGGTGACCTGGTAGGGGCCGTTTGCGTGGAGCGCGGCGTAGGCGGCGATCCAGGTGCGCACCTCATGGGACGAGTGGCCGGCCTGCTCGACGAACCAGTCATTGGTCCACGTGTCTATTTGTTCAAGTTCGCCGGATGCCAGAATTTCGAGAAGATGCTGGTCCCAGTGGGGGTTCAACGGCTGAATGGTGGCGGTACCGGCAGCGAAATCTCGCCCGGCGGCGATGACGCGTCGTTCGCGGACTTCGCGTTCGGCGTCGCTCGGATTGCGGCCGTCGATCAACCGTTCGCGCACCTGCTCAGGCGAGGTGGTGAACTGCGGAATCGGTGGGTCGTGGGAGAGTCCTCCGGATCCGACGAACAGGACGCGTCTGCCCAGTTTGTTGGCTGCTCGTCCGACAGCTTCGCCGAGCAGCCGAACTCGGCTGATGGGGCCGAGGGGTTCGGCGACGGAGTTGATGAAGATCGGCACAGTCGGTACTGCGGTGATCGATCCGACGAGTAGTTGTAGTGCCTGGGCGAAACCGTGGTCGACGTGCATGCGTTCGGAGAACGCCGCGTCGATGCCGCTGTCGAGTACTTCGCGCGTAATAGTGTGAGCGGCGTCGCGGTCGACGTCGAGGGGGCCAGCTTCGGTGCCGTAGTCGCCGACGGACTGCGCAGCGGCTCCGATGCAGAACGGTGGCAACAGGTCGTAGAAGACCCCGTTGTAGTGGTCGGGGGCGAAGATGACGATCAGATCTGGGCGAAATCGGCGATGAACCGGCGCGCGTGGTCGAAGGCGGCGTCGACGGCGTCGATGACTTCTTGATCGGGGTCGTTGCGTCCCATCAGGGGGGAGTGCGACATCGCGCACAGCGCCACAGGCATCGCGGAGTCTCCTTGCTGGTACTTCACGGCCTCTGCCCGGATGGTTCGAGCGAGAGCGGATGAGGTTCGTCGGATGGGTGGGTCCTGCCGGTGCCGCCAGGGGGTTCAGGGGAGGGCGGCACCGACTGCATCTGTCAACTGCGATCGAGGAGAAAATCCAGGTGCAGTTTGTTGAAGGTGTCGGGGTCTTCGTACTGGGGCCAGTGTCCGCAGTTCTCCATGACCGCCAGCTTGGCGCCGGGGATGTGGGAGGCGATGCGCTCTGCTTCGTCGACCGGACCGGAGGGATCTTTGGTGGTCCACAGAACCATCGTTGGCACGGTGATGCCGTGGAGGGTGGCATCGGTGATCATGTTCCGTTTGCGGGTTTCGAGGTCCTGCAAGGCCATGTTCATTTCGCATGCCTTGAGCCAGTCCGGTTGTTGGAAGATGGCCTGGCGGGTGCTGATGAGGTCGTCGGTGACCATGTTCGGGTCGGCCATGAGCCATTCGAGGCGTGCTTTGACGCGTTCCCAGCTCGGGTCTTTGGCGGCTTCCATCGACAGGGTGTAGAGCCGTTCCATTACCTGTGGGTTGGCCATGGTGCCGCCCATGGTGTTGAGCACGATCCTCTCGACTTTGTCCGGGTGGTCGTGAGCGAACTGGGCGGTGACCCATCCGCCAGTGACTCGCCTGAGAAGGATGCCTTCTCGACGCCGATGGCATCCATGAGGTGCAGCACGTGGTCGATGTAGTGCTTGATCTCGAGCGGGTGATCGGGTTTGGCGGAGTAGCCATGGCCGATGAAGTCGATGGCCCAGACATTGAAATGCTCGGAGTGTGAACGCAGATTGCGGACATATGCTTCGGCGTGGCCGGTGATGCCGTGTAGGAAAATGAGTGTGGGCTTGGAGTCGTCCCCGGCGTGCAGATAGCGGGTGCGGTATGGGCCGGCTGGATGAACCCCTGGCTGAACTCGACCTGGTTCAGATCGTCCCAGACGCTGGTGTACGGGCGGGTCATGCGTGTGCTCCCTCGATTGGTGTGATGCTGGCTGTGGAGGCTGGTGTTGCGTCGTCGGCGGTGACGTGCGGGACGACGATCGGTACGGCGTGGGTGCTGTACTGGGGCGTACCGCCGTTCCTGGCGCTTGGGGTCTCGTGCGGGGCGCGGTCGAGGACGATGGTGAGCGCGTTCTCGAGGTGGGTGAGTGCTTCGCTGTCGTCCCATACCGGAGCGCTGTACCGCCAGGCGACGTAGCCGTCGGGGCGCACGAGAAGAGCTCCGGCCTCATGGATTTCACGGATCTGCCGCCAGTACCGTACGAGTCGTTGATGCCCGCTTCACCGATGACTATGGTGCGCAAGAACGGTAGGTCCAATGTGGCAGCGGCACGTTTCCATGCCTGGCCGCCGATGCCGGTGAGCAGGGTCATCTGTCCCTTGCCGGTGACGTCGAGGGTCGAGACCCGGGTACCGTCCGGGCCGACCAACCAGGCGTGTGGCAGCTTGGCGCCAGGACGAGTGGTGGCCTGCAGGTACAGTTCCCGGTCGCGTCCCCATACCTCCTCACCGGCTTCAAGGTCGGGGACCACCGCAGACGAGGCGTAACGCTGGTTGAGTTCGACGCCGTGGGCATTGAACTCGGTGTTCTTGACCTCGAGTGCCTCGTACAGGCGCTCGCGCAGGGCCGCGCCTTCGGGGGAGGGGGCTTTGAGCGTGATCAGGCCGGCGGTGACCGGGTCGTCGCTGGTGGGATCGAACCACTCGCGCAGACCGGCGTAGTCCTTGCGGGACTGGTTGGCGCGCGCGACGATCTGCCTGCCGACCGGGACCCGCTCGGGGGAGTAGGACTCGAGCAGTCCCGGTCCCGCGTATCCCTTGACGGCGTAGGCGATCTTCCAGGCAAGGTTGAATGCGTCCTGCATGGAGGTGTTCGAGCCAGGCCGCTGCTCGGCGGATGCCGATGTACGGCGTCGCCGCCACAGAACACCCGGCCGGATTGATAATGCTCGGCCCACTGCTGATTGACGTACCAGAACGAGCGCGACACGATGTCGATGGTCAGCTCAGGGTCGCCGACAAGGGTACGGATCTGTTCGAGCACAACGTCATCGGATATGTCGGGTTCGCCCTGGGACATGTCGAAGCCCCATCCGGCGATCCACTGGCCCCAAGGTCTGATCGCCCGCAGCAGACCCATGCCGATCTCACCGAAACCGGCCTTGGAGTTGAAGATCCAATGCAGAATGCTTGGCCGGTGAGCGACGTACTTGCTCAGATCCGCGTTGAACAGGATGTAGGCGGTGCCGGCACGGGCGAGCTCGCCTTCGAAGGGCAGTCCGATCTGTTCGGCGATCTTCGAGCGGGCACCGTCGAAGCCGAGCAGGAAGCGCGCTCGCTGGGTGAACTCGGTGCCCGAGCGCACATCCCGGAATCTCACCGTGACACCGTCCTCGTCCTGGCTGTGATCGAGGTATTCGGTGTTGAAACTGATCAACGCACCGCGTTCGGCCGCGTTCTTGATCAGTACCGGTTCCATCAGGGCTGAGGGATGTCGAGCATCGCGCACGGGCTGCCGGCGAGATAGTCGCCGTACCGGGCGCCGGTGCCCCATGTTTGCATCCGGACGATTTCTTCACCGGCCAGACTGGTGGTGAACAGGGTGTCGCCCATCTGGTCCCACGGGGTGGCGTATGTGCGGGCTTCGTCTTCGACGCCCAGGTCGCGGAGTACTTCGACGGCGCGTTGGTTGGTGATGTGCGCGCGGGGTGAGTTTGCGACCCAGGGGAACATCGAGACGGCGTGGACGCGTACACCGTAGGTGGCCAGGGCGAGAGCGGCTGTGCCGCCGGCGGGACCGAGTCCGACGATGATGACATCGGTGTCGTACGTGGAGTCGTGGTCGTTCATGGTGGTCACTTCACTTGTCCAAGGTCCGCAGGGACTGTGCGGCGTCGATGGTGGGCGGAGCGAAAAGGATGCGGTGGCAGTTGCATTCGGTGTCGAGGTGCGCTGGTCGGCAACCAGTTGGCGTGTCGCGCCCTTGCGTCCCCAGCCGCCGGGCAGCAGGATCACCGAGACCACCGAGATGGCCGAGACGATCAGTAGGTAAAGCACGATCGAGTTGCTGGTGTTGGTGGAGGCGTACAGGGCGGTCGCAATGGTCGGGGCGAACGCCGAGCCCGCGACCTGGGAGAGCGTGTAGCCGATCGAGACGCCGCTGTAGCGCACATCCGCATCGAAGATCATGGTGAACAGCGATCCGGTTACTCCGGCGGCGGGGGCCATAGAGATGCCGAAGACCAGTACCTGCGCGGTCATGAAAAGCCAGGGGTTTCCGGTGTTGATCAGTGCGAAGGCCGGGCCGATCGCCACCCCCATGGTGACGGCGCCGAGCAGGTACATGGTCTTGCGGCCGAAGGTGTCCGACAAGGCGCCGAAGACGGGATAGAGGAGGACGGCGACGAGGCCGGCGACGAACACGCCGGCCAGGGCGAAGGTGCGGCTGATTCCGGCGACGGTGGTGCCGTAGGAGACGAGATACGCCATGCAGATGTAGGCGAACACTCCCTGGGACAGGTAGGTGCCGGCAATGAGGAAGATTTCTTTCCAGTGCTTGCGGAATGCGACGGCGATCGGCATCCGCACTACAGCACTGTTGGCTTTAATCTCGGCGAAGTCGGGGCTTTCGGTCAGGGACAGGCGGATGAACAGGCCGATTACGATCAGGACCGCGCTGAACAGGAACGGTAGCCGCCAGCCCCAACTGAGGAACTGCTCGTCCGGGAGTTGAGAAGCGGCGAAGAACGCCAGGGTCGCAATGCTCGTCCCGGCGGGAGCACCCATCTGTGAGAAGGAGCCGAAGAATCCTTTCTTCGCGGTGGGGGCATGCTCGACGGCCATCAAGGTGGCGCCACCCCATTCACCGCCTACGGCGAAGCTTGAACCAGGCGCAGCAAGGTGAGCAGGATCGGAGCGGCGATGCCGATCTGGGCGTAACCGGGTAGCAGTCCCATCAGTACTGTGGTGGCACCCATACCGACGAGAGAGATGACGAGCATCTGTTTGCGGCCGACCCGGTCACCGAAGTGGCCGAAGACGATGCCTCCGAGGGGTCGGGCGAGGAATCCGACGCCGAAAGTAGCGAAGGACAACAGGATTCCGATAGCAGGTGAAGCATCGGGGAAGAACAAGGTGGGGAAGACCAGTGCGGCCGCAGTGCCGTAGATGAAGAAGTCGTAGTACTCGACGGTGGTCCCTACGAAGCTGGCCAGGGCGACCCGCATCGGGGAGGTCTTCGTTGCGGAAGTCGGCGCGGTGGTCACGGTGTGGTTCCCCCGCTGCGAGTGTCGGAGCAGGCTGGCACTGCGAACAATGCTGGGTGCGAGGCGGTCGTCATGGCCGCGCCTTTCGTCTGAGATTCGTCGGGATGTCGAAGAGGGCCGCCGCAGAAAGGGGCCGAGCAACTGGAATGCTAGACGTCTAGCTGCGAAGCTACTCCAGCGCGAATGGTGACGCAAGTCTCTGTCGGAGGAGGCTGGATCGCACTGTGGCGATCATTGTGATGCGGCGCTGCCTGAAGATACAGCGCCGCAGGCGGGGCGGAAGCTGTAGGCCTGCCCGGTCGTGCAGAATCCGTTATAGGGAGCGGGCTCACCATCAGCGCGATGGCTGAGCACTCGATTCGTCGCGAATGACCGCGATCGTGCCGACGATATGGCGCTCCATCGCCTCACGCGCCGCAGCGGCATCGCGATTTCGGATCGCCTCGGCGATCTCGTGATGGTCGTGCTGGCGGTCGGGTAACGCACTCGCGAGCGGTTGGTGATGCCGGCGGTGTTGATCAGGAAATCCGACAGATCCCACATCCGCTGACTGGTCTCCTCCATGATCCGTGAATGCGCCATCGCATGGATGGCGGCATGGAATTCCCTGTTGTGAACTCGGTATCCGTGGGCGCGAACCTCGGGGTCATCGGAGGCGATCAAGGCATCGACGCGTGCAGAGATCAGATCCAGTTCCCGCACCTGCGCCTCGGTTCGCCGCGTGGCCGCCACCGCAGCAATGGCTCCTTCGAAACCACCGAACAGGGTGAAGAAGTCCTCGACCTCACGCGGGGTGTAGGAAACGACCTCGCATCCGACCTGAGGGACGATGTAGACCAGTTTGTCGCTCGAGAGGCGACGTAGGGCATCCATGACCGGCTGTTTGCTCACCCCGAATTCCTGCCGAATCGACTCGACGACGATCTTCTCGCCAGCGGTATAGCGGCCTTCGAGCAATCGGGTCTTCAAGATGTCGTAGAGCGCGGAGGACAGGCGTGCCCCGGAGGTGCGGACGTGCGCAAGGAGGGCGGCAGCCTCGGTGCTAGCCGTAGGGCCGGGATCGGTCGAGGTCATCGGCTCAGGCTTTCCGTCGGTTATCGGGTGGTGCTGGGAGCTGAAGGCAGCGACTTGCATTCTAGTACTTGTGGTGTGAGTCACTGTGAGCTACGTTCATCTGGAACGCTAGCATTCCAGTTCGCGATCAGCAGGCAGCATCCCCGATCGCGGAATCCACTCCGGAGGCATGCACACCCGCAGTGAGGCTGTCGGACACATCCCCGCTACGACGGGTAGGACGAGCCGAGTGCACACCACCGGGCCCCGTGCAAGGAGAAAACTTATGGAATTCTGTATCGGCACCTGCGCCAAGATCGATCAGGTCGCGATGGTGAAGCAGGCCGAAGACCTCGGGGTCACTCACTTCGGCGTCGGGGAAGGCCCGTTGCTGTTCTCCGATCCGTACCAGTTCCTCGCACTGGCTTCGCAGCAGACCACCGACATCCACCTGGCACCATGGTCACCAACCGCTGACCCGCATCGCCCCGGTCACCGCGAACTCCATGGCCACGCTCAACGCCCTGGCGCCAGGCCGAACCTTCCTCGGTATCGGTACCGCCAACAATGCGCTGCGTTCCATGGGCAACCGCACCGCGAAGATCTCCGAACTGTCCCACGCCATCGAGGTCTCCCGTGAACTGATGGCAGGCCGCCGGGTCAACCACACTTGGCTCGGACAGTCCCGGGAAGTGGAGTTCCTCGACAAAGAAAGCGGTTTCTACAACGTCACCGACCACATCCCGATCTGGGTTGCCGCCGGCGGCCCCGCGGTCTCGCCGAAGCAGCGAAGTACGCCGACGCCGTCGTCTACTGCCTCGGACCGAACATCGACATGATCCAGATGATTCGCAGGCTCCTGGACAAAGCCGTCGCCGATGCCGGACGAGCGCCAGGCTCGGTCAAGCTCGTCTCGTTGTCCTGGTTCTACCAACTCGGCAACGGAGAAACCTGGGAAGACGGCGTCACCAACGGCTTCGGCTCCGGCCCGATCAGCTCATGCATCACCAACGCCGGACTGATGGACCAACACCGCGACGAACTCGGCGACTCGATCGTCGACGCCTCACTCACCGCCGCCCAGCAATACCTCGGCGACCCGAAAGCCGCGGACCAACCGCACTACCTCGACGTCTGGGCGAAGTACCTGCGCGGCCTCGACCCCCGGCACCGTCCGATCATCACCAAGGAACTCGTCGACTACTGGTGCCTGTACGGCTCTCCGGCCGAACTACGAGAAAAAACAGCCCTGATGCGCGAGGCCGGCGTCGACATCCTCCAAGTCTTCCTGTCCAACCCACGCACAGCCGCCCGAGACATCGACAACATCGGGCATTCGATCCTCGCCCACGCCTGATCCTTCCCCGTTCTGCCCAGGAGATATTGATGGAACTCGACCCGCGTACCACTGCGCTCGTGGCTGTCCACTGTCAAGGCGACGTCGTCGAACCTACCGGCGCCTTCGCCGACTTCTTCTACCAGCAGGTGACCGAGCGCAAGGTCATCGACCGCATCGCCACGCTCATCACCGCCGCCCGTACCGCCCACACCACGATCGTCTACACCCGGGTCGCATGGAAGCCGGACTTGTCCGATCTCGACGCCAACTCGCCCCTACTCGGCATCGTCGCCCAATCCGGTTGCCTCAAGGAAGGCAGCGAACTCGCCGAAATCATCGAACCCCTGACGCCGCATGATGAGGACATCGTGCTCACTCACCAGCGCATCGGAGCCTTCGCCCGTACCGACCTCGACACCATCCTACGCAGCAAAGGCATCACCACCCTCCTCTTCGCCGGTGTGGCCACAAACGCCTCCGTCGAGGGAACAGCCAGGGTCGCAGGCGATCTCGGATACCGAGTGGTGATCGTCGAGGATGCATGCTCTGCGGCCACTCTCGCAGCGCATCAAGCCAGCATCGACTCCCTCGCACTACTGGCCGAGATCAGCACCGTCGACGAAGTCCGCGCTGCTTTGGCTACGACGATCACCGGCACCCCGATCTGACCGCCGACACCCAGTTCTCGGGCACAGCGCGTCGATGCCTATCGGCCCTCACATTGCTGCTCTCAGACCAAAAAACCGTCTACATCAGCAGTTCGTATATGAAGGCCACCATTTGCGACGCCCGCCTCGCCCGGGACTGTCGGAATAAAGGTTGATCTGGTTTTGGCCGACACGCCGAGCTTGCTTGGCGAGAAGGCACGATCA
>LATQ01000270.1 GCA_001017865.1 Rhodococcus sp. IITR03 | reverse complement strand
GGTAGCGGAGACGCCGCGCGCGGGCGGCGACCGGGCTGCTGCGGCGAAGGCGAAGTCCGCGGTCATCGACGGCCCGACGCGGCACATCGAACGCAAGGATCTCGCCAAGGACCTGCCGGATCTGTCCGCGGTGAAGCATCCGTCGACCGGTTCGCCGAGCACGGGGGAGACCCCGCAGGTGAACGCTCCCACCACCACCGCGGTTCCCACGGCGATCCCCGCCGCCGGACCGCTGCGGGCCACCGTGCAGATCCGCCGTATCGATCCCTGGTCGATGCTGAAGATCTCGTCGGTGATCTCGGTGTCGTTGTTCTTCGTGTGGATGATCGCGGTCGGCCTGCTCTACGGCGTGCTGGCCGGCATGGGGGTGTGGGAACGCCTCAACAGTGCATTCACCGACATCGTCTCCGACGCCGGTAGCGGTGCGCTCGTCTCGGCCGGCCAGGTGTTCGGCTACGCGACGATTATCGCATCGCCAACACGGTGCTGCTGACGGCTCTCGCGACCCTCGGTGCGTTCATCTACAACCTCTGCACCGATCTCGTGGGCGGCGTCCAGGCCACCCTCGCAGACCCGGATTGACCTGCAGGAACGCTGCCCCGCCGAGGCGATTTGTTTCCGGCGGCCCCGGTGGGGTAGTGTTCCATCTCGGTTCGAGGGCCTATAGCTCAGGCGGTTAGAGCGCTTCGCTGATAACGAAGAGGTCGGAGGTTCAAGTCCTCCTAGGCCCACTCCCGTGCCGGAAGGATGATCGGAATGAGGTTCTCGCGCTCGTGGGAACCGGGATTCTGATCGTTCTCGGAATCGCTCGCATGCTTCGGAGCGAAGACGAATGGCACGCGGTTCCCAGTCGCTGACGCGGCGGACGGGGCCTTAGCTCAGTTGGTAGAGCGCTGCCTTTGCAAGGCAGATGTCAGGAGTTCGAATCTCCTAGGCTCCACAAGAAAATATGCAGGTAGAGGGCACTTTCTCCAATCGGGGAAAATGCCTCTCTGCATTTCTGGACACAGTTTGGACACACTCGCGCCTTGAGTGGTGTCACGTGAAGTGTGGTCGAGCGAGATTGTGGAGCCGCTGAGCGACCATTCCGAGGTCATCGTCGAACAGGTGCCCGTAACGGTCGAGGGTGAGGGCCGCGCTGCTGTGCCCGAGCATCCGCTGTACCGCTTTGATGCTCGCCCCGGCACTGATCGCCAGCGACGCCGCGGTGTGCCGCAGCTCGTGCGGTGTCAGACCCTCCGGGACACCGGACGCCTTGACGGCACGGTCCCACCACCGGCGCCGAACGTTGTTCGCTCGAAGGTATCCGCCCCGACTGTCCGGGAAAACAAGATCCCCGGAAGGTCGGCCTTTGATGCGCTCTCCGAGCATGTCCGCGAGGAACTGGGGGAGCGGCACGTCACGGCCCTTGTTCGACTTGGTGCTCGACACGACGACCTTGCCATCGACGACAGTCGCGGATCGGTGGATACGTAACCGTGCCCGGTCGAGGTTCACATCGGAGACGGTCAGTGCCGCGGCTTCACCGAACCGCAGGCCGCAGTACGCGAGCGTGTAGACCAGCACGGCGTGGCCTTCTGCCGCCTTTGCCAGCATGTCGACCTGATGCGGTGTCAGGTACCGGCGTTCCTCGTGTTGGATGCGTGGCAGGTCGAGGCCGGCCGCCGGGTTCGACACGATCCTCGAGTCCTCGACTGCCTGATCGAGGATCTGGGAAAGCACACCGACGTTCTTCTGCACGGTCGCCGCCGAGCTGGTCTCTGCCATGCTCGCCACCCATCGCCGCAACCGCTCCCGGGTGATGTCAGCGAGGGGAGTGATCTTGAACGCGGGGAGGATGTGCACATCGAGCGCCGACCTGTACCTCGAGGCGGTCGAGGCTGACAGGTTGACCTTGCTCGCCATCCACTTTTCGGCGACGTCACCAAAAAGGACTCGCCCGGCCGATGGTGCGACATAGCTACCCGTCATCTTCTCGACCTCAACCGTGGCGGCGAAGTCCTGTGCCTGCCGTTTCGAGGTGAATCCGCGTTTGCGGGTGGTGCGTCGTTCGGGGGTGCGGTATCGGACCTCCCAGCGTTTCCCGCTGGCGGTGTCGTAGCTACTGACCGTCGCCACCTGGAAGCCTTCCAAGCGCTTCGCGAAGTTCCTGCTTCATCTGCCGCGTGACTTGCCCCCGTCGCTGTGCGTTCGCCTCTTCACCGGCCCGCCGATCCCGTTCGCTCGAGAAGGTGGAACCCCACAGATGCAGGGACATCACCGCGAGGACATACGGCTGATCTCGAACTCTTTCGATAGGCGATGCTCGGTAACGCCTCCCTCATTCATCGCCCGCTCTAGTTCGGTGAGGGCCAGATCCTCAGCAACCGACCCGAGTAGTTCGTTGTCCGCTTTGAACTGGTCGGATGCGCGGGCTATGACATTGCGAATCTCGTCCGCTTCCATCATGTCGCCGGCCCGGAGCCTCATAGGTTCGCCACGCAATGCTCGAGCAATTGCATCGCCGCGAACCTTCAAGTTGGGATTCACCTCGACCCAACCGTCGAACCATGTCAGATCCGCGATCGACACGGGCTCTCCGGTCACATCGCCGAGCGTTAATGCGACCGCGAACAGCGTGGGCAGAGTTGCGGGCATTCTTCCACCCTCAAGATCTCCGACACGCCCCGTGCTCCATTTCAAGCCGTAGTTCCGAGCAACACGCGCTACGTCATCGAGTTTCACATCGTGGCGTATGCGGTGAGCTCGGGCGTTCTGGCCGACGACCTCGGCTAATGGCTTCGTTTCAGTCACGGTCACACGGTACTAGAAATCTCGCGACTTGACAGCATCTCGCTCCACTGATCTAATTGTGACGTCGCTAGAAATCCAGTGAAAGGAATCGGCATGAGTGACGGAAGCTCTCCGCTTATCGCACCGGCAAAGGAGGTCGCGGCGTTCTTCGACATGACCGAGGCTGCACTCGCCCAATGGCGATACCGGGGGACCGGACCGAAGTTCGTTCGGCTGAATCGCCGCATCTTCTACAAGTGGTCCGACGTCTACGAGTGGATCGACCAGAACACCATGCAGCGCACCGACGATCGTCCTGGCGCTGCGTAATGGCCGGCTACTTCGGTGACGAACCGACCTGCCAGCGGTGCGACTACCCGCGCAGGCTGCACCACCTGCTCGGAGTCGAACACGACTACACCGAGCGACCGGAAGAAAACGCCCCCGATGCCGGCCAGGGCATCGAGGGCAACGAATCCATCACTCACCAGAACGAGGAATCATGAACATTCTATGCCTTCCGCCCTCGAGATCGTTGAAGCGGCGTTCTCCGCAGGGCACGCCACGCTGACCGTCACTCAGGCCGCGGGCATCTGGGCGCAGCTCAACGACATGCGCGACCCCGGATACACCCGCGAAGTGTGGCTCGACCTCGCCATGATCGGCGCGAAAAGCATCCATGACAACAACCTCGCCATGATCGCCGCATCCACCGTCACCGAGATCGGCCCGCCCCGAGGATTCGAGAACGTCACCCCCGATGACTGGGCAATCGTCCGGAATGATCGCATCACCCGCTGGTGGGGCAAGGACATCGGTGACACCGCCGCAACAATCGCCGTGCGCGTCATCGACGAGATCGTCGACGGACGCATCATCCGCCACGCCCCCGACCTCTACATCAACGTCGAGGGTGCGTTCTCCGCGTCGGAAACCCACGACATCATCGACGCCCTGCAGGCCGCTGTTCGTGCACTCGCCGAAACAGAAGGGGTGGACGCGTGATGAGCACTCATTTCGACGTAAACCACCTCGTCACCGATTGGCACCTCTGGGTGTCCGACCAGTTCGACATCGACGTGCCCTCTCTGCGGCATCCCGAGCCGGGAATGGGGCGAGGGCGTGGTAACGCCCAAGGCCGGTTATGAGACCTACGGCAGCGCTCCCTCCGCAATGTGCAAGCACTGCCTCGAGGTCAATGACGCGCTCAACCGTGCTTCCGAGGAACGAGAGGCCGACGAGGACCGCGTTCTCGTTCGGGATGAGAGCGGAATCCGCGATGCTGCCGAGATTCGGGAGGCGTTGTGAGCGACCTCTACGACTACATCGACGGTGAACCCGTCGTCAGCGCAAAAGGACTCGCACTGCTGCTCGGTGTCCCCGTCGACCAGGTGCGAGCGCTCGCACTGTTCCGTGGCACCGGAGTCGATGCCCTGCCCGCGGAGTGGGTCAAGGCCGGCAAGCGCCGCTCGAAGGAATACCAGGCCGCGACCGGACGAGACGACATGCTCGGTGCCCTCGAGTACTGGGCGCAGCGGGAGGCGCAGTCATGAGCGACCTCGAGCTGTTCCTCATCGTCGCGTTGTTCGCCGAGAACATCGCCCTGATCCTCGGTCACATCGTCGACCGGCAGGCCACCGACCGCGACGGATTCGGCGAACAGGCCGCGACCGCGATGCGGAGGCGCCACCCGTGACGTAATCCGCTGTCCCGATTCGCATTGCCCCGCACCTCTGCGAAATGGGAA
The DNA here is from genome assembly GCA_001017865.1 of Rhodococcus sp. IITR03. The sequence continues at coordinate 4,230 of LATQ01000270.1, read as the reverse complement.
ATCAGAAATCTTCCCAATGCGGCCGGGGAGTGTTCTCGACTCCCCGGCCGCGCAGAAAGAAAGGACGACGCAACACCATGCGTCACAACAACGATAGCGCGAACGGAACAGACCACGCCCTCGCCGCAGCGCACCGCGACCTGCTCGCCGTCGCGCAACAGTGGATCGCACACCAGCCGTCGGGGACGACGTTCACCGCCGCGCAGATGGCGCTGTACCTGCCGCCGCACGCGAACGACAAGCCCTGCCGCCTCGGTGCTCTTGTGCGCGAGCTGAATCGTCGCGGCTACATCGAGTTCCACGGATACGGCCCGCGTGCCGCAGACGGCGACTGGGACGCGCCAGCGCGAGTGTGGCGACGCACCAACGCCCGGATCGACGGTGAGGCCGCATGAAGGCACTCGACCGACTCCGCGACCGCTGGCGCGATCAGGGACTCGTCTGGAAGGACGGCCCCGGCGACACCGCATCAGCGCAAGCCCCGGGCACTCGCCGGCCGACCGATCGGTGACCTTCCGGCAGATCACCGACCAGGTGCTCATGAACAGTCACGCCGACGACAAACAGGCCGTGCTCGACGCCGTAGGGCTGACCATGCGAGACCTGTTCGACGACACCAGCGGTACCCGCTACACCTACCGCGACGGCCGCACCGTGCACCGCACCTACGACGACAAGGGGCGCAAGAAGTTCCGGCAGGCCGGCAACACCACCGGCCGCGACCTCTACCGCGTCGAACGACTCGACCAGCTCGCCACCGGCACCCCCGTCTACGTCGTCGAAGGGGAGAAGGATGTGCACGCCGTCGAATCCGTCGGTGGCGTCGCCGTCTGTTCGGCGATGGGTGCCGGCAAGGCGCACCTGTTCGACTGGACGCCGCTGACCGGACACACCGTGGTGATCGTCGCCGACGACGATGAACCGGGCCGACGCCACGCGATGCAGGTGCACGAGATCGTCGAACCACTCGCCGCGGGCGTGGCGGTAGCGCAGGCGGCATCGGGGAAGGACGCCGCCGACCACATCGCAGCCGGACACGGACTCGACGAACTTGAGATCGTTGCCCTCGACGGCAACGCCAGTCGACGACTGAAGGTCACCCGCGGATCCGACGTGAAGATGCAGCGCGTCAAGTGGGTCATGGAGCATTGGATTCCCGCAGGGTCCCTCACCTTGCTGGCAGGCCGGGAAGGACTCGGCAAATCCACCATCGCCGCTCAGATCTGCGCTCAGGTCACCCGTGGACAGCTCGAAGGGGAACTGCACGGCACTCCCCGGAACGTGCTTTACGTGCATTCCGAAGACTCCCGGGAGTTCACCGTCGCCCCGCGACTCAATGCGGCCGGGGCGGACATGAATCGGGTGCTGTTCGTCGACGTAGAGACCTCACACACCGACTCGGGAACGCTGATCCTGCCCCTCGACACCCTGGCGCTCGAAAAGGTCATCGCTCAGCATCAGGTGGCGTTCGTGGTCCTCGACGCCGCCACCTCGAGCATGTCCTCGGAACTGTCCGGTAAGGACGACCGGGCCGTCCGGCAGTATCTCGAACCGCTCGCGCAGCTCGCCGCCCGACAGGGATGTGTCGTGTTCGGGCTGTGCACTTCGGGAAAAGGGACGGGGCCGACACCGGGAAGCTCATCCTCGGGTCGATCGCCTGGTCTCAGGTGGCCCGTTCGGTGCTGTCCGTCGCCAAGGACGAAGAGACCGGCAACCTCGTCGTCACCAACACCAAGGGCAACCTCGCCCCACGTACCCGATCGATGGAGGCTGAAATCGTCTCGACCACGATCACAACCGAGGACGGAGAAACCGAAGTCGGCGCGCTGCACTGGCTGGGGGAGACCAACCGCGACGCCCGAGAGCTACTCGCCGAACCGGACGGCACCGACCGCGAGGACCGTAACGAAGCCGAGGTATGGCTCGAGGACTACCTCACCGAACACGGCCGGACCCCCGGCAAGGACGTGAAGAACGACGCCCGAAAGGCCGGCATCGCCGAACGCACACTCAAGCGCGCAGCGAAGGAACTCGGGGTTGTCTACACGACCGAAGGATTCCCGCGAACGACCCGCTGGGCCCTGCCTCCACAGTCGGGCCACGACGAACAGTCAGACCTCATGCATGGCCCGACTGGCCCCACTGGCCCAACTGGGCGTGACCTGCGGAAACAGGCTGGCCCCACTGACTCCAATTCACAGTCAGGCCACACATCCGTGAATGGCCCCACTGGCGACCTGACTGCAATTCCGGGGTGCCTGAGTGCGGATTCCCCCTCGACGGAGTAGCCACCGGCATGGCCATGCACGCCGACTGTGAACGCCGCGCCCAACAATCGACCGCACTCTTCGGAGGGGATGCCGCATGACCCGCCGCACCACGGCACGCTCGCCGCAGATCCCTGACCAGATCGCCGGACTCGTCGATCCTCGTCTCACCGAAGCGAGGTGCGCTGGCAAGTCCCCACTGTTCGACGCCGAACTCGACAACGAGACCGCCGAGGAACGATCCGCTCGCCTCACCTGGCACGGCAGGAATGCACCCGCTGCCCCGTACAAGCCGCCTGCCGGACAGCAGCACACGAACAAACACATCCCCTCGGGATATGGGCCGGGCATGTGCACGGCCTGCCCGGACGCCCGAAAGCAGGTGCCGCATGAAACTCCTCATTCGCCGCAGCAAGCAAACCGTGAGCATCAACCCCGGAACGCCGTGCCCGGTGGTGTTCGAGTTCTGCGGAATCTCCATCGCGATGCGGCCGCCGAAGCGATCAAACTCGCCGACGAGCTCGTCGACGCCACCGAAAAACTCAGGCAGGGACGGCAATGAGCGCCCAACACCTCGACGGGGCCGTTCTGCTCACCGGGGAATCCATCGACGCCGTACGGTTCGCCGTGCGCGTCACCATCGCCGCCCGCCACCGCAACGGGCAACGCGTCCCCCGCGAAATCGCCTGCCTCGCACGTGAACTGTCCGTGTTCGGACACCCGGCCACCGAACCCGAACCGATCCTCGACGCTGACAACATCACCACCGAGGAGGCAGCGAACATGCTCGGCATCAGCAACAGGCAAGCCCGACGTCTCGCCCCACAACTCGGTGGACGACTCATCAGCGGACGGTGGACTCTCGACCGCCGCGCCGTCACCGACTACCTGCAGAACAGGACCGCAGCATGACCGAACCCGATCGGCGCACCATCGCCGCCGACTACCTCGCATCCCTCACCGACCGCGAACTCAGCACCTTCGTCGACGAAGCCCGCGGCATCAACGAAGCCCGCGATCTCGTCCGGCACCTGTTCGGAAACCAGGAGGACTAACCCCATGAACTTCACGATCGCGCAGCCCACCGCGGCCCTGAACGCCACCCGCAAGCTCGGAGCGCCCCTGCCCGCCGCCCTCGAGGAGGTGGAAACCCGCGCCCAGAACATCATCGCCGCCGCCGGCAACATGGCACCGGCCCCACACGAACTACTGCACGCCATCATCAAAGCCGTCGACAACGGCAAGAACCCCGCCGACGACAAAGATGTCCAGCGCATGCTGCACGGCCAAGCCCTCGCCAACGATGCGGTACTGCACGGGCTACGCTCCGAAGCCGCACAACTGCTCACCGAAGCACTCATCGAACACCAGGCGCACTACACACCGCGTGGTGCACCGTGTTCGACCAGGCCGTGACAGACCTGCACAGCGCACACCAGGTCCTTGGATACGCCGACCTCGACGACACCGACACCATCGTGCGGATGGGACCGCAAGCCTCCACCGCCTGGTCCACCGCCAACAACGCCATGATCGCCCTGCGCGACGTCATGGCCGCATGGCAAGGATGGGCCACCGCCACCCGACAGGTCGACACCAGCACCACACACGCAGTGCTGCGGGTGGCAGACATCGACTGGGACACCTACCGCGAACACCAGCTCGGCGGCAGCATCGACTACTGGAAACTCATCCAGCTCGACACACCTCTCAGCCTCGCCGATGCGCCCATCTACAAGAAGCGCGTTGCGGCCCTGCAAGCCGAACAGCAGGCCGAAGCAGCAGCAGCCCAAGCAGCACGCATGAGCGTATGCAGCTCAACTGAGACCACCTCACGCCGGACTGTTGCCCCGGTATGAGGTGCGGTGCCGGCCGGGCGTTCCTTGCTTCCGTCCGGCCGGCACCATCCACCGCAGCACCCCCTTCCCCAGGGGGTAGGGGGCAGGCCCTCGGCATACGGCTG
>LATQ01000257.1 GCA_001017865.1 Rhodococcus sp. IITR03 | reverse complement strand
GACACCGCCGCAGCCGATGACGGCGACGGACTGGCCGCGGGTGACCCCGCCGGTGTTCACGGCGGCACCGAGACCGGCCATGACACCGCAGCCGAGCAGGCCGACGACGGCCGGATCGGCGCTCGGGTCGACCTTGGTGCACTGGCCGGCGTGGACGAGGGTCTTGTCGGCGAAGGCGCCGATGCCCAGCGCCGGGGAGAGCTCGGTGCCGTCCTCGAGCGTCATCTTCTGCGTGGCGTTGAAGGTGTCGAAGCAGTACTGCGGCTGGCCGCGCTTGCAGGCGCGACACTGGCCGCACACCGCGCGCCAGTTCAGGACGACGAAGTCGCCGACGGCGACCGAGTCGACGCCCTCACCGACGGACTCGACGACACCGGCGGCCTCGTGGCCGAGCAGGAACGGGAACTCGTCGTTGATGCCGCCCTCGCGGTAGTGCAGGTCGGTGTGGCACACGCCGCACGCGGCGATCGCGACGACGACCTCGCCCGGTCCGGGATCGGGGATCACGATGGGAACGACCTCGACGGGTGCCCCCTTCGAGCGAGCGACGACTCCGCGGACTGTTTGCGACATGGACATTCCTCCGATGATCTGGATAAGCGAATGAGGGTGTGATCGAGCGCTCTCGGGTGGGATAACGACGAAGCAGCGCGACAGGTTCAGTCAACGATGTAAAACAGTACGAGGATCAGCGAGATTGGGGACCTGACCGAACGAACAGCTCGACCTGACCGAACGAACAACTGTGCCACCCGGTGGCCCAGCGTCTGGCGGCATTCTCGAGTTCTATCTCGGCATTCGGCTGCGATGGGCGTGGCGTCCTGCCCCCGATGTGGACAACGGGCGAGGATGGTGAAGGGCAGCGACAGGAGCCGCTTGGTTCAATCCGGCCAGCAAGGACGCAGGAAGATACACACTTGCCGTGATACCGGTGCCACGCGGGGAATCGAAGGTCGGTCGAAGTGTCACCTGGATTCGATGTCGGGCCGCGAGTCGGGCCACGACGAACAGTCCCATCTGTCGAGGGGCATGGATCTCGGTAGCGTCGGGCACCGTCATGCGGGTGTTGATGTCGGGGAGTATGTGAGGGGGGATTCCGACACCGGCGTCGGCGATTTCGAGCAGAATTCCACCGTCGACCGCGACTGAGAAGGCGAAGGTCACATTGGTATCGGGTGTGGACGCACGCAGGCATTGTCGACGAGCTCGGCGATCAGGTGAACTACGTCGTGCACGGCCGTACCGATCACGACACCGGCGGGAGCGGTGCCGATCCGGACCCGTTGATAATCTTCTACCTGCGAGACTGCCGCTCGAAGAACGTCATTGAGGGGACACGGATCATGCCGTGTCTGTGATGGACTTCCGGCCAGCACCAGCAGGGATTCACCGGTGCGTTTCATACGGGTGGCTAGATGGTCGAGTGTGAACAAGTGCCCGAGCCGATTCGGGTCTCGTTCCTCGTGCTCGAGCGCTTCGATCAATGCCAGTTGTTGCTGGATGAGATCGGTGGTGCGGCGTGCAAGGGTTTCGAGCATGCCGGCGACCTGAGTACGCAGTCGTGCTTGCTCCCCAGCCAAGCGTAGCGCGGTGTGGTTGACGATCTCGACGGCCTGGAGGAGACCACCGATTTCATCGGTGCTGCTGCCGGTGACCGAGGGCGTGGGCAATGAGGTGGGATCGGTACCGTCTTTGACGTGGGCGATCGCGGCCGGCAATTCGTGGTGGGCGATATGCAGGGCTTGCTCTCGGGCTCGGCGGGCCTGGCCGACCATCGACTGAGCGACACCCAACGCCAGGAGGATCGCCGCTGCCAGGAGGGTAAGGACGAGCCCGGCATCACGGAGAGAAGCGGCACGTGCAGTCGCGGTGGCGTTGTCTAATACGTCGGCAATAGTTTTGGTGGACGCCGTCATCGCGCTGCGGTAGTGCTCGGAACTTCCGACCAGGGAGGTGCGCAGTTGTTCGATTGTTTCCTGACGCGTATCAAAGGCAGTCGCTAAACCCTGTCGTCGCTGCGCTTCGGCGCGTAGCCATTCGATGTCGGGGGAAACTGTTGTGGCAGTAAATGATTCCGAGAGTGTGGCCAGCTCGAGGCCTACCGGTATCGTTGCTGCTGCAATACCGGTACGGGGATCGTCGATCAGCATGCCGAATGCGGTGACCTGGTGTAGCAGCAGCCGTTGGGTGTCCCATACTTGAAGAAGCTCGGAACCGGCGATGAGCGCCGGAGTGTTGTCGATTCGATCGAGCATGGCTCGGATCACGTGGCGTACCGAGGTCAGGAACGCATCTGCATGTTCGCCTGTGATTTGCGTCGACCACTCATTCCGATCGATCGCTTGCTCGAGCTGCTGACCGTGCCCCAGTAGCTGGGTGAGTTGGTCAGCCAACCGGGGGTCCAGGTCCGGACGTGCAGCCAATTGTTCGACCTGTTGGTGAGCATGAAGGTGCATTTCGGCAGGCACTGGCGGCAATCGCAGCATGGACAGTCCGGCATCGATCGCTATCGTGGTGCCGTATTCGACCACGGCCGGGAGAGCGCGGGCTTGCTCGGCGAGCGCTGAGAGCTGTTCGACCTGATCTATCTGGTCGTTGATACGAACACTGGCGAATCCGGTTGCCGCTAGTACGGGCACGCACACGACCGCCAGTAGTTTGTATCGGATGCTCCAATTGCGAATCATGAACATTACCCGTGTATTTCTGCTCGTTTCACTGCCGTGCCTGCCGGTCAGGACAGTGCATCGTTGCTGTCATCGGTCGCTCATCCCGATGCGATCGTCGGCACAGGCCGTATCCGGTAGTGAAGGTAAAAGTGCGGTCCAGTTTGCTGGCCCGGTCATAGAGAATGGGGTCTGCGATCGACGCTGCGCGTCGAGGCTGACCAGGTGCATTGCTGGATGGTGCGTGCTAGCGACCCGATGACATTGCGACCGAGTCGGATTGGAAGGACAGGAATTCAGAAGGCAGGAGGGGTGTGCGCTACTGCTCGGTCCGGTAGAAATCAGCGAAGCATGCGGGGTGGCTTATTGCAGTTTGTGACGTCGTCGGCTCGAGGAGGTCGATCCTGTCGTACTCAGTTTCCGACGACCGGTAGCAGTAAGGCGATCCGCAGTTTCGAATCGATCGTGTTGCTCAAGGCGATGGTTCGGTCGAGTAGAGGTCCCAGTGTCCGCGCTTTGGCATCGGCTTCGACCAAGGTGTCTGCTATGACCCCTGCGGGCGCAGCGGCGGCGGTGGCCTGATCGGTTGCGGCGCTTCCGGCGGCGATGATTCCCTGGAGGGGAGCGTCCGCCGAGCGGAGAGCCTCCGACAATCCGCTCAGGTGCTCTGCGAGGGATCCGAGCGTCGCGTCGGCACTCACCAGCGAGTCGATGACGCCGATAACCTGGGGGGTGCTGAGATGGATAGCGTCGTTCGCTGGGGGAAGTTGTGCCGCACCGTGCAAGGCCTGGTCGGTAGTGTTGTCGACCGTTTGAGCCTGCAGCACGCCGTCTTTGAAGATCTCGTTGGATTCGTTCAGGTCGCGGGTGACAATCAGGATTCCGGTGAGCACTGCAAGGGTGCATGCTGTAGTGATCGCCCAGGAGAGGCGGAACATGTGCACGGTCCTTTCACGCACTGAGCGTTGTCGGTGGCGGTGTGGTCGTCAGGGCGCAGGCGGTGTGGGCACGCCCAGCGGCGGAAGGTTCAGGGCGTTGACCGGAGGTCCGATCACGGCGAGCAGCGGACCGAATACCTGCACATGGCGCGCTTCTTCCTCGATATTGGACAAGGTCGAGGCAATGGTTCGCGCGCGCGGTCCCAGTTCACCGAGAGCTCCCTGCACGGAGACGAGGTTGATGTCAATGGCCTCGAGTTCGGTGGTTACGGAACCGACCGCAGTGGCCAGTCCCGCCACCGTGGGAGCAGCCTGGTCCGCCCGGCCAGTGACGTTCGCGACCAACTCCGGCAATGGCTTGGCAATCGTCCCGACCTGCCGGGTGGATTCATTGACTGCCAATGCTCCGTCGGGTAACCGGGCGGCGGTGTCCGTGAGTACCTCGAGGTCGTCGGCGAGGGGGACCAGGGCTTGGATATCGACAGCCAACTGGGCGTGTTTGGGCACAAACACCGATGCCAACTTGTCGAGCTGCCCTGCCGAGACGATCAGCTCCTGGCTCAGTGCCGCGGGCCGGCCGAGAGGATCTTGCAAGTCGGTCATCGTCGGAAGAAAACCGTTGGTCACGCACAGTGCCACGGCGGGAAGAGCCCCGACTCCGAGCACAACCCCGACGAATTGCTTCGCGGTGATCACCGTTGTCCTTCCGTAGGTGCTGGTATGAAGCTCCCGTTTCGGGAACCAATGCGAGCTTGTTGTAGGTCCGGGTCAGGCCGGAGTTGAGTTCTTCCACGAGGGTGAGAGCGGTGGTCAATTCCTGGTCCACCGCGATGACCGTCGTGTTTGCTTCGGTTGAGATCGCGTGCAGCGAGGCAGCAGAGTCCTGCAAGGTGGTGGCCACCGATTCCAGTTGTTCGGCGATGTCGGCATCGTTGCGGCCGGCGGCGACGAGGGCTTGCGCATCGGGAAGCAGAGCGGCCAGATGGGTCACATCCGCGGCAGCCACGGTGTTGAGCTGGGCGAGAATACCGGAGAGCTCTTCGAGCTGCGCACGAGCGGTGGCGGGGGCAGTCAGGTCGGCGCGCTGGGCAAAGAAGTCGTTGGTGGTTCGGAAATTGGCCACTGTGGTGCGGGCACTGTTCTGCACTTGGAGACCTTGTGGATGGTGGTCAGGACCATGGCGAGCAGCACGATGGCAAGCACCGCGGCGAGCCGTCCGATCCACTCGGTAGCTACTGCGTAGCCACTGGGGCCGGGAAGTGCAGAGATGGGAAGGTCGTGACGCTTCCAGCGGTCCGTGCGAACGCGGGTGATGCCGGGAATGCGACGTCCTCGGGATCGGCCGATGGGGTCGAAGGACGAAGAGGGGCCTTGTCTCATCAAATCGTATCCAGTCGGGGAGAGGGAAAGACGATGTGGTCGGCGATGGTCAGCCGGGTAGCGGCAGCATCTGGTTGATGGTGTGGACCGACTCCACCGAGCTGCGTAGGTCTGCGACGAGTCCCTGCACGATGTCGAGCAGCTCGGTGCCCTGGCCGCCGAACGCCCGGGCGGATTCCACCAGCGGAAGCACGGTGCCCTGAACTTCACCGAGGATCGACTGGATGGTGACCAGCTGCTCGTTGGTCACCTGTGCACCGTCTGTGCTTTGGGCAAGCATGTGAGCCGCGGGACCGATCGCCTCATCCAGTCGTATCAGGAGTGGCTCGAGAGCGGCGGTGGCGTCCAGGGCCTGGCGGGCAGTGTTGGTCAGTTCCGTCAACTGCTGGAGTTCACCGGTCAGTTTGTCGTTGACCGCGACGATGTCTTCCGAGACGGCAACACTGGTGAGGTTGACGTCCTGCTGGTTGTCCAGCCGAGTGTTGAGGTTGAAGATTACGAAGGTCAGCAGGCCGAGAACTCCTACTGCGGCGATCGCCAGCACCATCCGTGCGGGACCACCGGGTCGTCCGAAGAATGTCACCGTGGAGTTCCTCTACTTTCCGGACAGGTCGTTGGCTGATTCCTCGGCGGACAGACGGGCGCGGTGCACATGTGCGGCGGTGGCGCGGGCATCGACGAGAATCTTCTCCATTGCCGAAGTACTGGAGTCGAGGGCCGAGGTCGCCCCATCGAGCGGGGCATCAAGCGAATTGACCTCGGCGGTCAGGGTGTCGAGTGAGGACACGAGACCGGTTACGTTGGTGCCGGCGCGGTCCAAGGTGACGTGTAGATCGTCGTTGATCTGGTCGATCAATGTATTCAATTCGGCGCTGACCGCGGCGTCGGTAGTAAGAACACTGTTCAGCGCCGCATTCATCCTGTCCAACGAATCGAAGGCGGCCAGGGTCACGTGCTCGTGTTCGACGAGATCCGTCAGGGTCGGGTTGTAGCTGTCGGCGGAGACGACTGCTTGATCGAGACGGTAGGGAGTGGCCACGAGGTCGTAGATCCGCGGCGCCAGGTAGAACGCGCCGATCGGGATCAACGTCGCTATCACCGCGGCACGCGCGAGTTTCGTGCCTCGGCTCGTGCTCGTCGCCACGTAGTCGCCACGATCGATCACGGCAATGAGCTCGCTGTGGGGGCTGTTTCGAGCGAGGTCCTTCCGTAGACGGTCATCTTCACCGTAGTGCCTCGACACCTGGGTCATCACTTGACTCCTGTAAGGAGTGCGAAGGTCCGCAGTGTGCTGACGGTGTGGGTCAGCAAGCCCTTGACCACGAGTTTGCGTGAGAAAATGCTCTTGAGGGCTCGACGTCCGGGTGCGCGGAGAAATCCGATCGGGGCCAAGCCTCCGGTTTTCATCGGCAGTGAAGGAATGTCGTTGAGGTGGTCGTCGACACCGATGAGGATGACGTTCGGTCTGCCGAGGATACCGTTGTACACAGCAGCAGCGTGCTCACCGAAGACGACCGTGCAGGCGCTGTCGGTGGCGGTACTGATGATGGACACGGGCCGCGTCAGTTTGCGGGCTATCGCGATCCGGTCGGGAAAGTTCTCGAGGTTCTGGCTCAGTAGGGTCGCGACGACGGTGGCGATATGGTTGGCGTCCGCGTCGTCGTAGACGATCAGTTCGTAGACGGGGGGCGCTGTGGTTGTCATCGCGGTCCTCTCGATAGGCGAATTCGGATCTCGTCGCGGCCACCGCGGTCACGCGTCATGAATGAAGGCGGAGATGAACGCGAAGTTCCGCCGGGATGCACCGTGGTGATTGACTACGGTGACGCAGCTCGACCGCGGTCGTCAGGGAATAACAGTTGTTCAATGGAGACCGAATAGGTCGGCTTGCACCGAGTCTGGCTTCCGGTGGGCAGCAGCCACCCGCCTCGTGCCGTAACCAGCGTCGGACACGAGGCGGGTGGTGGATGCTCAGGCTAAGGCCAGAGCTTTCAGATCTACTGCAGGATCGGCGCATTCGTCACGAGACAGTGACTTGCCTGCAGCAAGGAGTTTGCGTGCAGCCATGTGGTCACGGGTTCGATTGACCGACTCGACTCCCAGGAGGCGATCCCCGGCGAAACAGAACACCGAGAATGCACCTTCTTCGAGGGATCCGCGCACGACGGTGTTGTCGTATCCGGTGACCAGTCCTGCCATCTGAAGTTTGCTGGCGTACTGCTCGGTCCAGAACCATGGGACGCTCTGGTACGGCAGGTCGTTTCCCACGAGACGATTCGCGACGCAGCGAGCGTGGTCGACGGCGTTCTGAATCGACTCGAGGCGTAAGCGGCCGGTGCCGGCGGTGTTCGGATAGGACGCGCAGTCCCCGATGGCGGAGATCGCTGGGTCCTCGGTCAGGAGGTGAAGGTCGACGACGATACCGTTATCGACAGCAAGGCCGGCACGTTCGGCCAGCTCGGTATTGGGCATTACGCCGATACCAACGACGATGATGTCGGCATCGATCACCTCGCCGGTGGCGATTCGTACGCCTCCGGCACGACCATTCTTCTCGACGATTTCTGTCACGCTGGTATTCAGTCGCCACTGCACTTCGTGCCGGGCGTGTTCGTCGACGAAGAACTTCGAGACGGTTTCACTGACGGCCCGCGCCATCGGGCGGTCGAGGGATTCAACGATGGTGGTCGTGACTCCGCGGGTTCGTGCCGCCGCAGCAACTTCCAAGCCGATGAAGCCTCCCCCGATCACCACGATCGATGTGCACGAGGGCAACGTTGCGGCCAGGGTTTGCGCTTCCGAGAGGGTGCGTAGGTACTGGACGCCCGCAAGGCCGGCGCCCGGCACCGGCAGTGCGCGGTTACGCGTTCCGGTGGCCAGAACCAGGTGGCCGTAACCAACGCGGCTTCCGTCGTCGAGTTCGACCTCGTGCATCTGCCGGTCGATGTCGGTCACCCGACGGGAACAGTGCAGATCGATCCGGTGTGAGGCGAAATAGTCCCGTGGACGTAATGCCACAGACTCGGGATCGGAGTCGCCTTTGAGGTACGCCTTCGACAGCGGCGGTCGTTGGTACGGGACATTCTCCTCGTCACCGAGGATGGTGATATCACCTGTGTACCCCTTCGACCGCAACGACGTTGCGGTTTCGAAGCCCGCCTGTCCGGCGCCGACGATGACCACTGGCTCGCTCATCATCACACCTGGGTTTCGGGAAGGTGCACAATCAACCCGTCGAGATCGTCGGTGACCGGAATCTGACATGACAGTCGACTCTCAGCGGTACGTTCGCACACCGTGTCGTCAAGCATCTCGTCTTCTTCGTCGGACACAGGTGCAGGCGGTCCGCCCAGGCCGAGTCGATGTAGACATGGCAAGTTGCGCACATGGCCTGGCCACCGCATTCGGCAACGATGCCATCGATCCCGGCCCCGATCGCGGCCTGCATGATCCGCTTGCCGGCCGGTACCTCGACGGACTGCTTGGTCCCGTCAGGGTGGACGTAGGTGAGGGAAGGCATTGGGAGAACTCGCTTTCGAACTTGAACGGAGACGCGGTGCGCGATGGCTCAGACGAGCAGGTCGTCGCGACCGGCGGCCTTGAGATCGTCGATGTAGATGGGAAACAGGAACTTGGTGCTCGGCACGAGCTTGAGGACCTTCATGATCGCGCCTTCGGTCTTGACCTGTCCCTTGGCCATGGCGAGTGTCATGTTCACTTTGCCCTGCCAGAACCGATTGGCGGTGTCGGTGCTCATACGCATGGTTGCGTTCGGCGGCACCGGGCAATCGGCGACACTGGGGTACACCTTCTTGTTGGGCATGTCGAGCACGACCTCGCTGTCGGGGTCGGTGCACTGGACCAGCAGCACTGCTCCGGTGCCGGACAGTTTGGGCCCGAGGTCCGGATCCTGGTAGGCCTTCTCGAAGATTCCGCCGACGTAGGTGAACAGGTCCTTCTCATCAGTGAAGCTGGGCACGTTTCGAACCTTTCGATGGGGGAGGACCGCTGATCGGTCCCCCACAAGATGGGGTGGAGTGTTCAGGGGACGACGATGTCCTCGTCGCTGAAGTAGAACGAGGCGCCGCCGCTGGCGAAGTTGACAAGATCTGCAGCTGCATTCCGCCCTTCCGGTGAAGCGAAACCGGCGATGGCATCGTCCTTGGATGCGAAGTAGATCTGTGCCAGGAAATAAGCAGCCGGCTCGGTGCCGTCGAGGGATTCGCACTTGCCTCCGGCGAACCGCTGGACGCCGGGGATCTTTCCTGCCAGGGGCAGATGGGTCGTGGTGTAGTACTCGTCGAACTCGGCAGGAGCGGTCGGATGACCATAGATGATGGTGACGCGTACATGACGTCGTCCTTACTGGTCAGGGGCGGTCGGCCGGAATGGGATTCTGTGCCGGATCCCATTCGACGAGGACGTGCTCAGGTCCTCGGAACGAGGTGTTGGCAGATAGGTGTACTGCTGGCCTTCGACCAGGCGCATGTGAGGCAGACGTCGGGCGAGCTCGCCGATGAAGATCCGCATCTCCTGCGCGCCAGGGTAGCCCCCATGCAGGTGTGTGTGCCGAGTCCGAAGGTCAGATGCCGCCGAGCATTCGGGCGGTCGAGGTCGAAGACGTCGGGTTCGGGGAAGACGGAGTCGTCGCGGTTCGCCGACGAGGTGACGATCAGAAGCCGCGAACCTGCCGGGATCTCGACCCCGCCGACCGTCGTGTCGTCTGTGGTCATTCGTCGCCATGCCACCACGGAGCCGGCGTAGCGCAGGCACTCCTCGATGGCCTTGGGGATCAGAGTGGGATCGGCGCAGATCCGCTCCCAGGCCTTCCGGTTCTCGAGCAGTGTCCGGAATGCGTTACCGGACGCGTTCGTGGTGGTCTCGTGGGCAGCGAGAATGCCGCTCATCATGATGTTCTGGAGGTAGTTGTCTGTGATCAGGTCCGGGTGGTCCTTCTGCACGCGAATGGCGTGCGGGATCCAGCCCGGTGCGTCCGGGGTCTTCTTCAGGCGTTCGACGAGATGGCCGGCGAATTCCCAGAACTGGCCCATTCCGGTTGCCACCCGGTTCTGCTCTTCGGCGGGCGGGCGGCCCCAGGTGAACAGAGTCTGCTGCATACCGAACTGCCGGCACGTCTCGATGTCCTCGTCGGGGACACCGAGGAAGATCAAAGCGACGATGCAGGGAACCTCGTAGAACAGGTCGTCGACGAGGTCGGCGTGGCCGCGCTTGACGAACCTGTCGATGTAGGTATTGACGATCTCGGTGATCCGAGGCGCGAGCTTGGCTACTTCGTCGGCTTCGAACGGCGCCATCAGCGCACGTCGCCGCTCGGTATGGATGGGCTCGTCCTCGTTGACGATGGTCGGCCCAGGAGCGAAGTCGTACCCGTCGAGGATTTCGATGGCTTCTTCACTGACCGGCGTGATCTGTTCGAGCGTGATCGCGGCCGAGAACAGCTCCGGATTCTTGAAGATTTCCTTGATGTCGTTGTAGCGCGTAACGACCCAGTAGTCGAGTACGGGACTGTAGAAGACCGGCTCCTCCTTGCGGGCCAGCTTCAGCGAATCGCCCGGGTTGACCTGGTATGCGCCACGAAACGGATCGAATGATGCTGCCAGGGACGAGACCGGGCAGCCGGTAGGGCTGTGGGTGACACTGGAAACGGGACATCCGTCCGGGGTTGTGCTTACCGCGGAACTATCGTGCTGCACGGACATTCGCGCTCCTTTGAAGCTGTGCTGGGAATGTGTGATGTGAACCACCTGATAGGAACAAGTGTGGGCTGGGCGGCAGTGGCCGGTCGATCCGATTCGCGCCGCGATATGTCCCCAAAGCGCCAATCCATGCGTTCCCGGACTGTAAGGAATCCTTGCATTAATGATGTGACCCTGATCTCATATAGTTATGCCCACCGCAGATGGTGATTCGACGTCGTTGTCGGCCGTGAGTTCCGATGTGGACGAAGCCCGAAGCCTGGGCGGGGAGATCTACTACCCACACTCGGTGCGGGTGATCGGCGACCAGCGCAGGTTCACCATGCGCCTGGATGCCGCCGAGATGGGACCGGTCACAATGGGCTGGCTGTCCTATGACACCGAAGTGAAAATCGATACGCGCGAACTCGGCGACGCTACCACGTGAACCTACCCGTGACCGGGCAGTTGAAGACGGGCTCGGGAGCGGACAGGATGATCGCTACCCCCTCGCGTGCGGCCATTTATCGGGCCGACCGAAATTCGGTGCTTGAGGGGTGGGGAGAGGATTCGTGCCGCATGCTCGCCGTGAAGTTCGATCGGCGGGCCGTAGACGATCAGCTCGCACAGCTCGTAGGAAAACCGATTCGCAAACCGATTGCCTTCGACCTCGCCCTCGACATCACCTCGGGACCTGGTCTTCAGTGGTGGATGGTGATGCGAGCGCTCGCTGATCAGCTTCGAAACGCCGATTCGCTTTACCGTCACCCGTTGCTGGTGGCACCCCTGACGCAGAGTGTCATGGTCGCCCTGCTCCTTGCTGCCCGGCACGACTACAGCTCTCAGCTGGTTACCTCCGTCGACCCGGCGGCTCCCGCCGCGGTGGAGCGCGCCAGGCAATACATCGAAGATCATGTCGACGAGCCGTTGACTGCGGTCGAGATCGCGGCTGCAGCGGGGGTGAGCCTGCGAGCCTCCAGCACGGATTTCAGACAGCGCTCCAGACCACCCCGATGCGCTATCTGCGGGACATACGCCTGCGCAGAGTTCGCGCCGATCTTCTCGCCGCAGATCCCGAACAAGTCGGTGTGGCCGAAATCGCCTACCGGTGGGGATTCAACCACCTCGCAGATTCGCCGGCCACTACCGCACGATGTTCGGGGAAAGTCCGTCCGAAGCGCTGCGGTCCGGCCCGACCCGACAATTGTCCCGACGCGGGTCCCTGTACCTCGCGGGACAGTGAGCAAAGACCTCGAAGTCCCGGGGCGCCGAATGAACGGCAATCCGAGGATCTCGGGCGGTCAACTGTAGTAGCGGTAGACCATTTCAGCGACCACTGCCGGCTTGTCCGATCGGTTGCACTCGACGGTACCGGCCACTGTCACCTGATAGCCGTTCCCCTTCACTTCCTCTACCGCCGCTACCGTGGCGCCGAGTCGCACTCTGGATCCGGCCGGGACCGGAGACAAGAAGCGCACCCTATTGAAGCCGAAATGTACTGCAGGTCGCGCTCGTTCGATCACCAACAACTGCGACCACATCGGCATGAGGAGCGCCAGCGTGAAGCAGCCAGGGGCAATGCCCTCGTCGCATGGACCCTCGTTGGTGAATTCGGAAGCGCTATAACTCCACGACGGATGGTGGGTGGCAGCGGCAAAGTGCTCGATATCGTTCCGCGGAACCGGGATCCACTCGCCGGGGCCGAGATCGCAACCGACGAGGTCGAGCAGAGCCGTCGGTGAGGAGACGATGGTGACCATGAGGAAGGCTCTGTGTCGATTACTCGGTCGCGGCGGGGTCGGCGGCTGCAAGATCCCGTAGTTGGGCTCGCTGGATCTTCCCGGTGGCATTTCGCGGGATGCCCGTGACGAACCGGAACTTCTTGGGAATCTTGTAACGAGCCAAATGTTCTTCGAGGTACTGCACGATATGGTCCTCGTCGGTAGCTGGGTCGGCGATGACCACGAAGGCCATTCCGACCTCGCCCCATTTTTCGTCAGGAATCCCGACCACCGCCGCGGAGCTGACGCCCGGGTAACGAGCGAGGACTGCCTCGACTTCGGCCGGATAGATGTTTTCTCCACCGGAAATAATGATGTCCTTGACGCGGTCGACGACCGAGGTCCACCCGTCCTCGGCAACAGTGACGACATCGCCGGTGTGAAACCATCCGTCGGCAGTGAAGGAGTCGGAGGTCGCGTCTGGCCGATTCCAGTACCCGGCAAACACGTTCGGCCCGCGCACCAAGAGTTCACCCGATCGACCCGGCCCGATGGCACGCGGACCCGGCGCACCGGCCAGGGCGACATCGGTGTAGAAGTGAGGAAATCCCACCGACACCGGCCGGTCTGCGGCGCCCTCGGCGACAGCCATGTAGACCCCCGCAGCTGCCTCGGTCATTCCGTATCCTTGGAGCAGTTGCACGCCACGTTCGAGCCACGCGGTAGCCACCCGCTCGAGCACGGGTGACCCCCCGTACACCACATAGCGCAGGGAACTGATGTCGGTGCTGTGCCAGCCGGGGTGCTCGCAGAGCATCTGCAAAATGGTGGGAACGGCGGAAAAACTGGTGATCGCTTCCCTGGAGATTGTGGCTAGTACCTCGCCGGCGTCGAACTGTTGCACCGGGATCACCGTGCCACCTTTGAACAAGGTGGGCAATGTGACTTGGTTCAGTCCGGTGACGTGGAACATCGGAGCCAGTGCCAACGCTTTGTCAGTGGAGAGTACATCGATGTGCGCGAGTTGATTGAGCGTGTTGAACGTCAGATTCCCATGCGTCAAAACGGCGCCCTTCGGGGTGCCGGTGGTACCCGAGGTATACAGGATCAGGCACGGGTCGTTGAGCCCCACCGCACCGAACGTGGTTGTTGGGTCTCCGCTCGACAGAAACTGTTCGTAGTCGAGGCACCGGATCGGACAGGTGGGTGCATCGAGGGCAAGAACATGTTCGACCGAGTTCAACGCGGAGCCCAGGGACTGGGCAATGTGGTGATGGTAGGTGCGAGTACTAGGACCGATGCACCGGAATCGACCAGCATGTACTCGATTTCACGTGCCGCAAGACGGGTGTTGAGGGGCACGAACACCGCGCCCAGAAGTCCGCTCGCGAACAGGGATTCGAACGCCGGAAGGTCGTTGGGGCCGAGATAGGCAATGCGATCACCCGGCCCGATCCCGGCCGCTGACCACGCCGAGGCCAGCGCAGCAACGCGGTCAGCGAGCTCGAGATACGACAAGGACCGGTTATCGCGAACGAGGGCAATGCGATGCGGAGTGATTCGGGCGCGTCGGCGGGGCCAACTGCCTAGTCCGGTATCGGCAGCGGTGATGTCAGCGGGCATGGTGAAACTCCTCATCTGGCTCGGTTCTACATACCGTCTTGTCGGGGGCGGTGATCAGAACCTGAGGACGGGTTTGATCGAACGTCCGGAGATCATGTCGTCGACGGCGTTGTTGATGTCCTCGAATGGGTAATGGGTGATCAGCCGGTCGATCGGCAGCCGACCCGAGCGCACCAAATCGACCAGCACCGGGATCAGGGCTTGGGTCTCGCTGTCGCCGAGGGTCAGTCCGATGATGCTGCGGCCGGGGATCATAGCGTTGACATCGACCGGGACCTCGGTGCCGAAAGCAGGGGCACCGACAATGACAGCGGTGCCGCGCGGCGCGAGTGCGTCGATCGCCGTGCGCAGGACTCCGACATTGCCGGTCGTTTCCACTGCCCCGTCTACGCCGGCCCCACCGGTGATCTTGACCAGTTCCTCGGCAGTATCGACCTGTGTGGCGTCGATGGTGTGTGTGGCACCGAGTTCGCGCGCGAGGTTCAATCGTTCGGGGACACGGTCGACGACGATCACCTTGGACGCCGGCGTGAGTGCAGCCGCCATCACCGACGACAGTCCGACGGCGCCGGCCCGGTGATCAGGATCGTGTGGCCGGGGCGGGGGGCGAGGGCGTTCCACACTGCGCCGACTCCGGTCTGCACTCCACATCCGAGCGGAGCAAGCAGTTCCAAAGGGGCCTCGGCGTCGACCTTGACCGCACTGCGCTCGTCGACGACTGCGTGTTGTGCGAACGACGATTGTCCGAAGAAATGTCCGCCGAGGGGTTGACCATCGCGGCTGACCGGGCTACTGCCATCGGCACGGGCACCGCCGACCAGGTTCAGCGGAAGCCATGTTGCGCAGTAGGCGGGATGTCCGTCACGGCAGTTCCCGCAAGCACCGCACGAGGTGAAGGACAACAGGACGTGGTCGCCGACCGACACCGAACCGACGTTCGCCCCGACTTCTTCGACGACGCCGGCGCCTTCGTGGCCGAGCACACCGGGCAGGGGAAAGGGCAATGCCCCGGAGGCGACGCCGAGGTCGGTGTGACACAGGCCGGCGGCACTCATCCGGACCCGGATCTCATGAGGTTGCAGTTCGTCCAGCTCGACGGGCGAAAGGGTGAATTCGGCGCCGCCGGTTTCGACGACGGCCGCGATGGTGCTGGTCATGGGTGCTCCTGGAAGAGGGGAATGGTCAATCGAGGGAAATGACGACGGACTTGACCTTGGTGTAGGACTCGAGGGCTTCCGGTCCGTACTCACGGCCGAACCCGGAGTTCTTCACGCCACCGAACGGAACTGCAGGATCGAGCATCGCCCAGTCGTTGACCCAGACGATGCCTGCCTGCAGTTTCGCTGCTACGCGGTGCGCCCGAGCGACGTTTCCGGTCTGCAGTCCCGCGGCCAGTCCGTACTCGGTGCCGTTGGCCAGGGCAATGGCCTCGTCCTCGGTATCGAACGGCTGCACGGTCAGCACAGGACCAAAAATCTCCTCTTGCACCACTCGAGAGGCATTGTCCAGGTCGGCGATGACGGTGGGTTTGTAGTAGAAGCCACCGTCCAGGTCCAGACGTTCACCGCCGGTGACGATCCGGGCGTTCTCGTCGCGCGCGATCTGGACGTATTCCTCAACCTTGGCCACGTGCTTGTCCGCCGCCATAGGGCCGACGACGGTCTTCGGATCGAAAGGATCGCCGACCGGTACACCGGATACGGCCTCCCCAAGGATGGTCAGCACGGTTTCGTACAGTGGTCGTTCGACCAACAGGCGGGGTCCTCCCATGCAGAACTGACCCGTGTTGAACACGAAGCCCTTGATAATCGCCCCGACAGCTTTTTCTACGTCGCGTCGGCGAAAAGGAGGTGCGCGGCGTTGCCGCCGAGCTCCATGGTCACCGGTTTGAGGTTTTGGCCGGCGACACTGGCGGCGTGTCGACCGATACCCGTGGAACCGGTGAATGCGATCTTGTCGATATCCCGGTGCTGGAGAAGGCTTCACCGATGGTCGAGCCCTTACCGGTCACCACATTCACCACCCCCGCGGGAACGCCGGCTTCGGTGAGAATTTCCGCCATCAACAGCGCGCTGAGAGGGGTGTCCTCAGCCGGCTTGTGCACTACACAGTTTCCCGCGGCAAGAGCGGGAGCGATCTTCGAGCTGCTCAGAATCAACGGAAAGTTGAACGGGGTAATCGCACCCACCACCCCGAGCGGCTCGCGGCGCGTGTAGGCATGAGCGTGCAGTGGGGTCTCACGATTGGATCCACTCGTGGTCTGTGCAAGCGCCGCGCAGTACTCGTACTGCTCGGCAGTGGTCAGCACATCGACGGGGCGGCACAGTGATACCGGCTTACCGACATTCACGGACTCGACGGCAATGATTTCGTCAGCGCGTTCGCGGACCAGTTCGGCGACGCGGTGAAGGATACGGGCGCGTTCGCGACCGGACAGGCCGGACCAACGCCCGTCATCGAACGCGGTGCGGGCCGCCTGCACCGCGGTGTCGAGATCCTCCGCGTTGGCTTCGGCGACCGAGGTCACCACCTGGCCCGTGGACGGGTCGATGATGTCCGTACGTGCGCCGCTGGTCGATTCGCGCCATTGCCCGTCGATGAACAACTGGCGCGGACCGATCGTCGGACGGACGATATGTGTGGTGTCGTCGGTGACAGTCATAGTTGTGCCTTCACTTCCGGGAAGCCTGTGAGGGTCTGCAGGAATGCAAGTGGTCTGCGGGTGGAGCTGGTAGACCGCGTTTTACCGCTGAATGAAATCCGTTCAGCAGATGCACCTTCCGGTGCCATATACCGCGTGGTCACGCTGTGCGTGCGTAGGGGGAACGCCTTAAGATGATCAGGAAACCTGAGGTTGGCGATGGTCGGCCTCGAGCACGCGATGCGGGGAGTACGCCGATGACCGTCACGACCGCCCAGGCCGATGCCTTCGGTGCTGAAGAACTCATGGGTGAGCCGACTCTGCTGTATGCGATCAAGCAGGTGGAGCTGGCGATTCGATCTCGTATGGATGCGATCCTGCGTCCGTTGGGTCTGACCGCTTTGCAGTACACCGCGCTGACCGTGTTGCGGCGCCGGGGCGGGTTGTCGTCGGCGGAATTGGCGCGTAACTCGTTCGTCACGGCCCAGACCATGGGGGAGATGCTTGCGGCCCTCGAACGGCGTGGGTTGGTGGCTCGACAGGTCGATCCCGACAATCGCCGACGCATGTTCACCTACCTCACCGACGAGGCGTTGCGGTTGCTCGATGAGTACGACACACAGATTCGCTCCTTGGAAGAGCAAATGGTGCGGGACCTCAACGGCCGTCAGCGGGAGGCGTTCCGCGGATATCTTGGTCGCTGTCGCACTGCCCTGGGTGACACCGCGGCGCATTAGCAGAAGTGGAACTCCGGTGCGGCGGCCGTTCTGCGGGCCGCCGCACCGGACGTAGGGGTGGTCAGAGATTCTGGCCACGGAATCGCTGCGGCCACACGCCCGACTTGCCGGGAGCGATGATGCCGTTGGGATCGAGGGCATCTTTGACCTTCTCGTGGAACTTCAGCAGTGCACCGTCCCCCCAGTTGAAGGTGCCCATGACGTCATCCATCAAGGCATTGTGGGTGCGGTACTCGCCGTAGCCTTCTTCGGCTGCTTCGCGGACAAGGATCCGCGTCATCTGCAGGGCTTCTTCC
This sequence comes from Rhodococcus sp. IITR03, assembly GCA_001017865.1. The sequence goes on along the minus strand of LATQ01000257.1, from coordinate 10,558 downwards.
CGCACCTCCGGGATGGAAGTGTCGTAGACGAACAGGCACACATGGTGCATCTCGCGCAGACCGACGATGAACTGGGCTGCGTAGTCCTTGTTGTACTCGTTCGCCCGGTCGCGAACCATCGCGAACTGCTTCATCGCCTCGCGTCCGTCCGGCGCCGAAACGGGGGAGAAGCAGATATGGCCGCCGTTGGGTACCCAGTCGAGCAGTTGCAGTTCGTCGAGGCTGGGGATACCGTTGTTGATCTTGTGGCGGTCCTGCAACACGTGGCCACCGCGGTCGTCTCGCTCCTCGTGGGTAAAGAAGCGGGCTCCCGGGATCTGGCTGAACGCGTCCTTGATGATTCCGTAGTACATCTCGATCATCGGCGGCGGACCGTAGAGCGTGGCGTAGAAGTTCCAGTACCCGAGGTTCAGGTCCTTCTTCATTTTCTCGATGGCCTCGGCCGGCATCGGCCCGTCACCGTCGAACCATTCCGAGCGCCGCGATACCGCCGCAGCGTCCATAAAAATGTTGCGGAGAACCGGCACGTTCTGCAGCGGCGCCATGTTGATACGCAGCGGCAACATGATGTCGACGATCTGCTCGAGATCCTCTTCCCTGTCGAAGGTGATCAGGAATGTCTGCGATGCCGGCGGCTTGGGCATCAGAGCGATACCCATCTTGGTGACGATGCCCAAATTGGACTGGGTGAACATGCCGTCGGGACTCGGGCCGAAGCCGTAGGGGAACAGTTGCCAGGTATCACTGCCGGGCAGCGCGCCCATACCGGTGCGCATTACCTCACCCTGCGGCAGAACAACTTCCATTCCGGTCTGCCACATGAAGTGGTCGCCATACGGGGTGTAGCCGACGCCGCGGTCGAGCGCGTTGCCGACTACACTGCCCCAGCCGAGGTCCGGGCAGTCGATCATCAGGTTCAGATTGTTGTTCTGGATGTACTCGTACAGATCGAAATAGGTCACACCCGGCTCGAGCAGCGCGTAAGCGTACTTTTCGTTGACCTCGAGGATCCGGTTCATCCGCTCGCCGGTCTTGATGATCACCGAACCGGACAGCCGAGGGGATGCACCCCCGTAGCCGTTGTTCTTGCCCGTGGAGACCGGGGACAGCGGAATACCGTACTCGTTCGCGATCCGTACCACGGCCTGGACTTGCTCGGTGGATTCAGGTGAGACCACCGCTGAGGGGACGTAAGCCTCACTGGCGCCCACCGGATAGGGATCCTTGAAGCTCTCGAGTTCTTCGGCGCTGGAAAGCACCCACTTGTCACCGACGACTTCGCGGAAGCGGGCGAGCGCCGTATCGAACTGCTCTTCGGACAAGCCGGGGGGAAGGGTTCGCGTCATTCTTGACTGCTCCTTACTTTGGCGGCCGGCTCAGTGCGGCCGCGCCGAACGCGGTTCCTGGATGGAAGACAACCCAAAAACCATCAGGGTTCCTTGCATTAATTGTGAGGCGGTTCACTCTGTTCGGTCAATCCGGTATGCGCATCCATGAGTCCGGGATGGTGCGAGCGAAAGTGCTGTTCTCCGCGCTTAAACAGGAAACGGGCTATCCGCTTTACGCTTGATCGGCGCGAGCGGGGTCGATCGCTTGGCTTGCACCGCACTTTTGAAATGGGCTGGTTCGGGGGATGTGTACTTGGGGGATGTGTACTTATGGCGCTGATAGTCATCAGGATCGCCGCCATGCATCCTGGAGGCAGCATCGCGTCCCCGGGACTCGGGTATTGGGGCGATTGTGACAGGGACACCCGCGGGTAAACCGTAAGGTGCAATGCCGGCGCGCTGTTGTGGGAGGGAGGAGGGTTCGATGGTTACTCGAAGAATCGGTATACGGTCTCGACGACGACAGCGGGACGTTCGGAGCCTTCGAGTTCGATCTGGGCGTCGACGGTGATCTGCAGGCCTCCCTTGGGCAGACGCTCGGCCTTCTGCAAGGTGGCGCTCAGGCGCACGCGACCGTCGGCAGGCACGGGATTGGTGAAGCGCACCTTGTTGAGGCCATAGTTGACGGCCATGGTAACGCTGTCGACTTTCAACACTTCCTCCACATCGGATGATCAGCGACAGAGTCAGGTATCCATGGGCGATCGGACCCCCGAAGGGGCTTTCGGCCTTCGCGCGCTCCGGATCGACGTGGATCCACTGATGATCGTCTGTTGCGTCGGCGAAAGTGTTGATGCGGTCCTGAGGGATCGTGATCCACGAGCTCGTACCGAGGATCTGTCCCTCGAGCTGGGCGAGTTCGGTCAGATTGGCGACGCGAGTGGTGGTGGCGGTGGTCATAGCATTCTCCTGGAATCGGGGAAGGGGCGACAGGTCAGGGGCGCTGGACGCCGAGAACACGGAGGGCGTTGTCCTTGAAGATCAAAGGACGGACCTCCGGCTTGATCTCAAGGTTCGCGAAATCCTTCATCCAGCGATCGACCTGGATGACAGGAAAATCGGAGCCGAACAACACCTTCGATTTGAGCATCGTGTTCGCAGCTCGGACGAGCTGCGGCGGGAAGTACTTGGGGGACCAGCCGGACAGATCGATATAGACGTTGGCCTTATGGGTGGCAATAGCGATTTGCGAGTCGACCCACGGGACCGCCGGGTGCGCCATGATGATCGTCAAGTCGGGGAAGTCGGCAGCGACATCGTCGAGCAGCATGGGATCGGAGTATCGGAGTTTGATTCCGTGTCCGCCCGGAAGTCCGGCGCCGATGCCGGTCTGCCCCGTATGGAACAGAACGGGCACCCCGGTTTCGCTCAGTGTGTCGTACAAAGGATAGAAGCGCCGATCGTTCGGCGAGAAGTCCTGCATGCTCGGATGAAACTTGAAGCCTTTCACCCCGAACTCGTCGACCAGCCGTCGCGCCCGCCGCACTGCCGATTTTCCTTGCCACGGATCGACGGAACCGAAGGGAATCAGGACGTCGTTGTGCGCTGCAGCCTTCTCGGCAATTTCCTCGACGGAGTTAGGGGAGTGTCCACTTCCCGCGTGGGCGTCAACGGTGAACACGATCGCTGCCATATTCCGTTGCCGGTAGTGCTCTGCGATCGATTCGATGCTCGGGGTGCGTTCCTCTCCGGACTTGAAGTACTTCTCCGAAGCGGCCATCAGCTCGTCGTCGAGGGAGCGGTGTCCGCATCCGTCGATTTCGACATGGGTATGAACGTCGACGGCTTCGATCGCATCGAAGTCGATCGCGTACTCGTAGCGGGTGGTCATCGTTGCGTCACTTCGCGCCGGTCAGTTCGGCGGGGAACTCTTCGCCCACCGATTCGAGGTGCTCGGACAGCACGGGCCATTCGCCGACCAGATCTTCGGCGGACCAACCATTGTCGTGATAACTGATGCCGTTGAGCTGGGGGTGAGTCCACAGGGCGACGCGGTCGCCACCGATAGCGAAGGCCTGGCCGGTAATAGCGGCCGCTTCGTCACTGGCGAGGAATGTGATGATGCCGGCGGCATCGTCAGCAGTGCCCATACCGATATCACGACGCAGCAAGGCCGGAAGAGTGCCGGTCTCCTTCGCCGCCTCGATGTGGGGGCGGAAGATCGGCACGGTCTCGGTCATGGCGGTGACTGCAACGGGGCACACGGCGTTGGCGGTAATGCCCGCACGCTGCAATTCCAGCGCCCATGTGCGAACCATCCCGACGATGCCGGCTTTTGCGCCGGAGTAATTGGTCTGCCCGAAGTTGCCCCGTTGTCCGGCGGGTGAACCGATGCAGATGATCCGGCCGCCCGTACCCTGCTCCCGGAATCGAAGTACGGCTTCGCGGACACACGTGAAAGTGCCGCGCAGATGCACGTTTACGACCGAATCGAAGGCCTCGTCGCTCATCTTCCACAGCACGGTGTCGCGAAGGACGCCGGCGTTGGTGACCATGATGTCGAGTCGGCCGAATTCGCGGACCGCGGTGGCAACAAGCAGCTGCGCGGTTCGGTCGGTCCAACAGGCGCGACCACGGCGACGGCGCGTCCGCCCAGTTCGCGGATCGACGCAACCGCCTTGCCTGCGGTTTCCTGGTTGACGTCGTTAATGACGACGGCTGCGCCATGACGTGCCAGGTCCTTGGCGTACGCAAGGCCCAGACCTTGCCCGCTACCGGTCACAACGGCGACCTTGTTGCTCAAGTCCATGTGAGGCTCCTCTGTCGATGATACTAATCACACAAAAACATCAACGATTGAAAAAGTCAATCATTGATTCTGCTACCGTTTCTATGCCGGACGACAAGGAGGACCGATGACCCGATCGCGGCCGCTTCGACTCGAGGACGATCTCGGGTTCCTGTTATCGCGTGCCAGCGGACTTGTCGCCGCCCAGACGAACCGAGTGCTCGCTCCGCTCGAGTTGAAGGTGCGGCCGTACTCTCTGCTTGTCCTGGCTTGCGAGAATGAAGATGGCGTCACGCAGCGCAATGTCGCAAGCACGCTGGGCTTGGACCCGAGCCAGATCGTCGCCTTGGTCGATGAACTAGAACGGCGTGACCTTGTTGAGCGCGTGCCCGACAGGTCTGATCGCCGCAACAAGCGAATTCTTGCTACCGAGAACGGCATGGCACTCGTAGAAGATGCGCAGAATCGAGTGGCTGAAGTGCACCGACGTCTCTTTGGAGAGTTGCCAGAAGGTGCTGCTGAGGGATTAGCAACCCTGCTTCAGGGAGCGATCAGGCGTTCTGATCCAAGCGGTGCCGGCTCATGGACCACCGTGACACATTGGAGCTGGCATTCGGACGGGTAGCAGCCGGATTACCATCGCGTCGATGAGCCGGTCGTTCATCAAGATCGTCTTAGGGGAGCCGACAAGCGAGGGGAGTGGTGTTCGAGCTGAGTCGGCGTCGATTTCCGCGGCTAGTACTACAGCCGCAGTTTGTAATCCAGCTGCCGGTCTGATGGCTCTACGCACTTGGTAGGTGAGCTGGGCGTTCTTCAGGCAACCGGACCAGCAAGGAACGCGGGCATGCTCCACAGTAGTGGCTCATTGCTGCTCGATCTCGACGGCATCGTCGTCGAAGCGGTGCAGCGCGTCGACGACGGAAGTCGGGTCATGCGGCTCGGCACCGCCCCCAGGTGGGCCGGAGTGTGCCCGCAGTGCGAGCAGAAGTCGACGCGGTCGAAGGGCTGGATCACCACCCGACCCGTGATGCGCAGATCGGTCGGGACCGTCCCGCCCTCGAGTGGTCAAAGCGGAAGTGGTTGTGCACCAACATATCATGCGATCGGAAAGTGCTCACCGAGTCGGTGCCGGGCATATAGTTCTCAGAGAGGGCGCGGGACTGCTGCTCGCGTCGGCCTGGAACGGTCGCGTTACTGTCCGTTCCGTTGACTGTCCAAGAGTCGATAGACCGGGTTCGTGGCCGAGGCTGCGCGGGTTTCCTTGCCGGCGCCTTGTGTAACGCTGGGTGGTGGTCATCGACTCGTGCCCGAGCAACCGCATCAGGGTGTAAACGTTGACGTCACTATCGGCCAGTGAAGTCGCGAAGGTGTGCCGGAGTTGGTGGACCAGAGCGCCTTTCGCGCGCTGTCCGTTGATGCCGGCGCGGCGATAGGCGCGCTCGACCCGGTACTGGATCGTGGGTCCGGTGATGCGTTCCCCATCCGCACCGAGAAAGAGCGGATCGGTGGCCCGGAGGCGGCGCCAGGGTGAAGCCGTGGGGGAGGTACGGGCCTTGCCGCTGCCGGGGAATCGCTGCAGGCGCGAGTCGAGGTAGGACGTGAGCACGTCGACGAGTGCGGGCTCGGCGGTGAGGACGCGTTGTTTGTTTCCTTTGCCGTGGACGGTGATGGCCTTGACGCGGCCGGTGTCGTCGAGGTCGCGGAAGTCCCCGATGTTGAGGGTGATCAGCTCGGACAGGCGGCATCCGGTGAGCAGTGCGGTGAGGACGATGGCGAGGTCGCGTTCGCGCCAGGCGTGTGCGTTGTCGTCTTCGTCTGTGGTCAGCGCGGTGATCAGTTTCTCGACCGCGTCCTGGTCGAAGGCCTTCGGTACGGTCTTGGCGACCTTGGGGCGCAGGACCGCATCCATCGGGTTCGCGACGATCAGATCCGAGGTGAACAGGTAGCTGCACAGGGCGTTCCAAGTCGACCAGCAGCGCCGGATCGAAGCGGGGGAGTGCGTGTCGGCGTAGGCCGCGAACGCCGCGCGTATCCGGTCCTTGTCGACCACATTGCAGGCCAGGTCGTGAGCCGGAACACCGGTGTGGGAAGCGAGAAGTTCGGCGATCGCGGTGAAGTCCTGCCGGTATGCCTTGAGGGTGGCCTCCGACGGCTTGCCGGTGCTGCGGTAGACGAGGAACTCCTCGAACCGGGCGGTGAGACTTCCAGTATTGGGCATGCGGTGTTCCTGGGTTTGGGTGATGGGTTAGTCGGGGTCCTGGATGGTCTGCCGGACGCGGACGTACGCGTACGCGCACATCGCCAGCAGGATCGTCGAGCTCAGCAGGATCGGCAGTTTGGCCGTCCAGGATGCAGCGGAAGCTAGCGCCGCCACACCGATCGTCAGAGCGCCGCAGGCCTGGATGGAGAGGGCGGCCACCTTCGGGGCAGCTTCGGTCGTGCTGCGGCTCCACCGGTGTCCGAACAGCAGGAGCAGCGCTCCTGGGAGCAGCAGGAACATCACGGTCACGGTAGGTAGTCTCCTGACTATCGTCGGCCGCGATTGAGGAGCGGTAGGCGCCGATCGGTTGTTGCTAGATAATATAGATTATCCATCAATCTCGGAAGGGGTGCTGGTGGCCGGTGGGCCGTAGCAATACTCCGGGGCGTGATGCCTTCGCGGTGCCCAACGCACTGTCGGACATAGAGGTGTCCCATGCGCGCGGCCGCCACCGACAGCATGGCGTTGCTCTGTAACGGACACAGCATTCGCGTGTCACTGCGACTCGGTGGCGGCCGATACGCAGTGATCGGACGAGTGGCTGGAATCGCCGTCGGTAACGGCTTCGCGGAGTCCCGCCCGAGACTGGGGTCGGATCGACTTTCCGGACACGCCGCGCCCGGCATCGACGATCGGGGCAGACGGATCGGTCATCCCATGCAACGTCCGAAAATTACTGGTTAACGTAACATAGGTTATCGGCACTGCGGTTAAACTGCGGTTATGCGGAACGTCGAAGAGTGCCTGTCGATGTTGCAGCAGCCCTCCCTTCGTGGCTACCCACCACCGAGACGGTGCGTCGGTACCTCAGCACCACCCGTGCGTCGCGTCTCGATCGGCTCGGACAGCGAGTGCTGCAGCGAGCCGTCGAGTTGCCCACCACCGGGTGGCCGAGCGGATGGCTCGCCGCGGCGAGGCCCTGCCGTTGGTTGTCACCGCAATCGGCACGACCTTCACCCACATCACCCCGGCTGCGCCGCCGCGAGCCCGGGTCGTTGCTGGTGGTCGACAAGGCCTTGCCGCGGGTATCAGTTTCTGCTGCTGGTGCGGGTGTCGGCTGATCGTAGCGTTCGGTACCGATATGGGCGGTCGCCTCAGCATCGATCAGCGCCTGCAGAATCGTAGCGAGCAGGATGCGCATGATGCCGCCGCCGTCGGCGGTGCGGAGCGACTCGGTGAGCTCGAGCAGGGCAGGCTGATCCAGGGCCGTTGCGGTGTTCTTCTGGTCGAAGTTTCCGGTCATTACCCAGACAGCTTCACGCGGTGGATCTTCTGTGTTCAGGACCGACACGGTCCCGATTCGAAAGCCCGGTTCCACACGCCAGGGGGACATACCCATCAGTGCGGACCCCGCGTACTCGGGGTCTTCGATGGTCACCGGTATTCTGCGGTGATGGCGATCCCGACGACCCGGCCCCTCGGACCGGCAGTTGCGGGCTGGTCCGACTTTCGGCAGGTGATGGCCATATCGTGGGCGGCGCGGTGGAGGGCGGTGCGGAAGCAACGTGCGATGCTGGCCGCGTTGATTGCGGTGCCCACGGCCTATACGGCTACATCGTCGCCACGACACTGGTGTTCGGCACCAGTTGGGCACTGGCCGTTGGGGGTTGGGCAGCTTTCATGCTCGTCGCCATCCTCTTGGTCATTGGCGAAGTTCTCTGCCATACCGTCTGGCGTCTGTTGGACCGGCGGCGCATCGTCCTCCTGTCCTCCACACGAGGTGCGGCGCTCGATGTGCAGTTTTCAACAAGGACGTGGTGACGTTCAGCAACCACGGCCGGCTCCTGCGGGACACCTCGGCGGGAGTCCTGCGTGCCGAGGTCGCGCGCTGGGTGCGCACACTTCCGCATCGCGTCGAAGTGAAAGCCAGAACACGCAGGTCGCCGAGCTGTACACGAAGCAGTTCCCCGAGCTGACACCGGGCGAGCCGGATGCACTGGGACGCATCCCGCTGACCATCACTGTCTGAGTTTGCTCCTACGTCGATCGCTGATCGGCTCGTCCACCACACAGAGGTCGCCGCCTTCGAAGGTGACTCCTACCGGGTCGAGGACCACGATCTCGGCCGTGTCCCCCACTGCCACGCCGGACGAAGCATGACATCCGGCGCGGAAGAGTCCGATACGGGATGATCGCCGGGTGCAGTCCGACGGCGTGGTCCCGGTCGACCATCACCAGTTCATCTTCGGCGACCCCACGGTCGACACACTCGATCCACTCGCGCAGGGCACCTTGGTCGATGTCGGTGACGGTGCTGTCTCGTTCTGTACCGGCATCGCCTACGGCCCGGTCCGTGTCGGTGTCGGTGTCGAGCTGCTCGATCGGCCTCCGACCGGTGTTGCGCAAGAGGACTGGGAGGTCGTCGAGGAAACCACCCTCTCGGCGACCCAAGGCGATGGTCGTCTCCGCTCTCGACGGCACCGTCTGCACCACCATCGATCCGGTCCCGACGGGCACCTATCAGGTGCGGGCACACGCTCGCGGCCACGACAGCAAGTACGGCCGCGATGTCGACGAGATCGTCGAGGACTATTTGATCTGCCTGTGGCCCAACACGACCCGCACCGCGGATGCGCAGGTGCGTATGCTGCACAAGACCGACAGCGCGTGGTCATCGCAGCCGCAGGTCGACCGGCCCGAACCGTCGAGGGCGTATGTCCCCATCCGGGACGAATCCGGGGAAGTGATCACCGTGGCGCCGCGCAGCCGCGAAGCCTTGGCCGTGCGCGCCGAATTGCACACCTTCGGCGGAACACCGCTCACACCGGCTCTCGAGGCGATCTACGCTGCCCGGCACGTGGCCGGACTCGACCGCAACCTCATCGATCGAGTCGAAGCGCTCGACGATGATCGGCAACGCGCCTTCGCCCGCTGGTGCGTGCAACGGGCATGGGAGCGCGCCGGACTTGTGCGGTCCCCGTGGTTTCGTGAGCGGCTCGCCGACATGGACGCCGGGCATCCCGCGCATCCGGACTTCATCGACAGCACTCATGCTCGTAATCGGATCGATGTCGATCCTAGGATCCGGCTCACCCTCGTATCGGGGTTGCCTGCAAAGAGCGAACTCATCCAGCAGTACGAGGCTATGCACGCGTACGCACGGAGCATGTATGCCGAGGCCACCCCGCACGAATCGGCGATCGAAGCCCTGCGGCACACCGTGCAGACCTACGGGATGGACTACCCCGAACTGTTCGCACGCGCTCGCAGCGACTTCTTCGGCGACCACACCACCAGTGACCCCTGATTCGTCCACGCCAGAGGTCAGATGTCGTCTGCTGCTGAGGTCGATCTCAGTTGCCGTTAACAGCAGGCCGGGCAAGATGCTGACACCGACGGGGGAGCTCGGATTCTCACTTCGCCCCACATGATCGGCGCGATCGCGGTGGCGGTGGTGGGGTTCGATCAGGTGGCGCTGTGAGCCGAACGCAGAGGTTGGATTTACTGGAGAAAGCACAGGTCCGGCGGATCCGCGGACGCGGGGCGGCCATGGTGAGCGTGATGAACGAACTCTTCTCTCCGGCAACCCGACACACGGCGGAGGAGGTCGTGGGCAAGCAGAACGGTCGCATCGACCCGTCGGTCGGCGATGTCGGGTGGATCGATCTCGAAACGGCCGGGTGCATCTACCGATCGCCGGTGAGCGGGTGCAGAAACCCACCTGCGGTGTCGGTCCGGACGGACGCCCCAGTAGCCGACAGCAACACAGCGACCGGGTGGTCGGTGACGATGTCGTCACCCGTGTCCGGCGCGGCACTGCGACAGGGGACGTGTCCTCAGTGCAATTCGGAGCGCAGTGTCGCAGCGCTCCACACGATCCGATCGATCCTCGTCACACCGGCGGGCTGTTCGGATACGGCCGATGTGAGGCGGATGGTCGGGCTCCTGTGGGGTCGAGGTCCGTGTCTCCGTGTCGGCGTCGCCCCTGCTTTCCGGTGTTGGGTAGCGTCGACGCGTCCCGGGACACGAGGAGTCGGGACTGCCCGGCCTTCCGGTCGGGGGACAACGGGCGAGGGGGAAGTCGACATGCGAGGCGGAGTAGCGATGGGCCGGGTCCGGGCGAGGGCGATGGCCGCGGCGGTGGCGGCGATGATGAGTCGCCCCTCTGGGTAGTGGGGTGGCGTCGGCGCACGGACCGCGCCGTCGATCCGATTGTGGCCTCGCAGGCTTTGCTCGCTGATC
>LATQ01000453.1 GCA_001017865.1 Rhodococcus sp. IITR03 | reverse complement strand
GCCGACGCCGGCGGCGAGCGCCTCGAGTCCGTGCGGGCCGCCTCTGCCATGCGCACGCCCCGGATGAGCTCCGGGTCGGCGGGTGCGACGGAGGTCGGGAGGGAGAATCTGCGTATCCGCCCTGGAAGAACAGCAGCGGCAGGGTCGGGCGGGCCACGTCGAGGTCCTGCACGCGACCCATGACGATGAAGTGATCGCCACCTTCGAGTTCGTCGGCGACCTCGCAGTCGATCCAGGTGACGGCTCCGTCGAGGATGGGGCTCCCGACGCGCCGGCGTCCACTCGACCCCCCGCGAACTTGTCGTCGCCGCGGGCGGCGAACCGTCCGCAGAGTTCGCGCTGGTCGGCGGCAAGGACGTTGACGCAGAAGTGGCTGCTCGTGCGGAGCCGCGCGTAGGTGCGCGACTCGCGTGTGGGCAGGTACGCCACGATCGGTGGGTTCAGCGACACCGAGGTGAACGAACCGACCACCATGCCCACGGGCTGCCCGTCGGCGTCGATCGCGGTGATGACCGCGACGCCCGTCGGATAGTGCCCGAGGGTCTGGCGGAAGCGCGCGGGGTCGATCGTGCCGTGGATCTGCATGACCTCTCCCCTACGCGGTCGCCGGGTTGCGGATGAGGGTGTAGACCTCGGCGCGCAGGTCGGCGAATTCCGGCAGTGCCTTCGTCGACAGCTGGTCGCGGGGCTGCGGCAGGTCGATCGGGAGCATCGCGGTGACACGCGCGGGACGGCCGGACAGTGCGAGCACGGTGTCGGCGAGGTAGACGGCCTCGTCGATGTCGTGGGTGACCAACATGACCGTCAGTCCGAGATGGTCGCGGACGCGCAGCACGAGATCTTCGAGGTCGGCACGGGTCTGTGCGTCGACGGAGGCGAACGGCTCGTCCATGATGATCGCCCGCGGGTTCGATGCGAGGGCACGCGCGATGGCGACGCGCTGCTGCATGCCGCCGGACAGCTGCCACGGATACGCCTGGGCGACGTCGCTCAGGCCGACCTCGACGAGCGCCTGACGGCTTGTGCGAGGCGTTCGGCCTTCTTGACGCCGGCCGAGCGCAGCGGCAGTGCGACGTTGTCGATGACCGACAGCCACGGCATCAGCGACCGGCTGTAGTCCTGGAAGACGATCGCGAGGCCCTCCGGGGGTTCGGTGACCGGCTTGCCCTCGAAGAGGATGTCACCCTGGCTTGGTCGCAGGAGTCCCGTCAGGCACTGCAGGAGCGTGCTCTTGCCCACGCCGGACGGGCCGACGATGCACACGAATTCACCCTTGCCGACGGTGAAGTCGAGTCCTTCGAAGATCTGCGGTCCGCCGTAGCTGTGTCCGAGACCGCGTACTTCGAGCACCGTACCCGTGCGGGTCTCGGGCTTGGTCGCTTCGGTAGTGGTCATCATTTGCCTCCACGGTTGTGCGCGGTCATGCCCGCATGCCAGGCCAGCACGCGACGTTCGACGAGCGCGAAGAGCTTGTTGAGCAGGTAGCCGAGGATCCCCAGCGCGATGATTCCCGCCCACATCGAGGTGATCTTGAATCCACGTTGTGCGTCGAGGATGTAGTAGCCGATGCCGCCGGGGGTACCGACCATCTCGGCGACGACCATCGCGACGATGGAGATCGCCAGTGCGGTGCGTGCGCCCGCGAAGATCTGCGGCGACGCGGCGGGCAGGATCACGAAGCGGATCCGGTCCGCGAGCGTGATGCGGTAGCTGGCGGTGACCTGGTGCAGGACGGGTTCGACGGAGCGGACACCGTCGATGGTGTTGAGCAGAATCGGCCAGGTCGCGACGAGGGCGATGATGGCGATCTTCATCGAGTCGCCAAGGCCGAGCAGCAGGATCATCACGGGAAGGATCGCGACGCCCGGTGTGGCGCGGAGGAATTCGACGATGGGGCGCACCGCGTTGTCGACGCGGGTCATGACGCCGAGCGCCAGGCCGAGGCCGACACCGGCGACGCAGGCGAGTGCGAAGCCCACGAACAGTCGCTGCAGGCTCGGCCAGATCTCGGTGCGGATGCCCTCGAAGAACCACACGTCGGCGAACTTGTCGAGGATCTCCGACAGCGGTGGGAAGTAGGGTCGGTGCTGGTGGCGCTGAAGATCGCCACAGTGCGATGAGCAGGGCGGGGAGCCACAGCTCCCATGCGAGGCGGCGTACGACGGTCACGGCTTGTTCACCCTTTCGGACGGGTGCCACCACAGCACGCGGCTCTGCGCGAGAACGAGAAGACGGTTCAGGCAGATACCGAGTACACCGGCGGTGAACACGTAGACGAACATCCGCTGGGTGTCGTCGACGGTCAGCGCTTGATAGAGACGCTGGCCGATGCCGTCCGCACCACCGAGGAACTCCGCGGAGATCGTGATCAGAAGGCTGATGGTCGCGGCGATACGCAGGCCCGTCATGAGGAACGGCATCGACGACGGGAGGTAGATGTCCCGGATCCGGCTCGTCGGCGACAGGCGGAAAGCCCGAGCCACCTGCTTCATCTGCGACGACAGCTGCTGCGCCGCGTAGGTCGACTGGACGAGGATCGGCCAGACGGCGCTGAACATCACCAGGACGACGGCCATGGTGCGAGTGCCGCCGAACAACAGCAGCACCAGCGGCAGGATCGCGACACCCGGGATCGTGCGTCCGAAGTCGACGACGAACGAGGTGCTCTGCTCGACCTTGCGGTAGGTGCCGTTGACCAAACCGAGCGGAACGCCGATCAGCACGGAGAGCCCGAAGCCGATCAGGGCGGTCAGCAGGGTGTTGCCGACGGCGTCCCAGTACTGGCCGGTGACGACGAGGTCGGCGCCGGTCTCGATCAGCTGGAGCGGTGTCGGGATGCCCGAGGCCTTGCCCGGTCCGGTGACGAACACGTGCCAGGCGACGACGACGATCGCGAGGGCGACGAGCTTGCCGGCAGCGGAGGTGAGCCGCGCGGACATCGTCTTGCGCTTGCGCGCTGCGGCACGTCCGATCGAACCGGCGGGGCGTGGTGGGGTCACCTCCCGAGTTGCCCCGGGCGCATTCGCGGTGGCGGTGGGCTCATGTCAGCCACCCACGATCATGTCGCCGGGAGCGGGAGCGTCCGCCTCCTGGACCAGGCCGTAACGGACCATCCGGTCGAGAGTGGAGTCGATGTTGTCCTCGGTGATCGGGGTCGTCGGGAACTTCGGGTAGATGGCCTGCGACAGGATCGCGGGATCGACCTCGATGTAGGTCGCGGCGACCTCGGCGGCGAGACCGTCCTGCTCGGCGAGCATGGTGTTGGCCTCGACGACCGCGTCGCGGAACTTCTCGACGTTCTCGGCGTTCTCGGCGGCGTAGCGCGGGGTGGTGACGTAGGCGTACGACAGGTCGCCGCCGGCGTTGACGAAGTGGTCGAGGACGCGCAGATCCGGATCGTTGAGGGTGGCGGTGCCCGAGGGCTCCGCGGTGGTGACGACGTCGACGCTGCCGGAGCGGAGCGCGGCGAGGGTGTTGGGCACCTCGACGAACTCGGTCTTCGAGGAGTCGCCACCGGCATTGTCGATGGCCTCACGCACGTCGAGCCACAGCTGGCCCTTGGTCTGCGGGATGCCGAAGGTGGCGTTCTCGAGGTCGGCGACGCTCTGGATCGGGCTGTCCGCCCGGACCCAGAAGCGGCCGCTGGTCAATCCGTCGTCCTTCGCGGCGGCTCCCACGGCTCCCGGAGCGACCATCACGAGGTCGACGCCTTCGGTCTTGGCGATGATCGGGCTGACCATGTCCATGAGGGCGAAGTCGATCTTCCCGCCGAGCAGCTGAGGGGTGGCCTCGCCGGGCGTCGCGACGGTGACGAGCTCGACGTCGAGGCCGTGCTTGTCGAAGACTCCTTCGAGGTCGGCGGTGCGCGGTCCGAGGGCGTTGAAGCTCGGGAACACGGCGACGCGCACGGTGCCGTCGCCGGCGGTGTCGGCGTCGCTGGATCCGCCGCACGCAGTCAGCGCGAGCGAGGCCAGTGCACCGAGGGCCAGCACCTTGAGCGGGCGCGGGAAGTTCGTGATGTTCATGGGGCTCCTTGGGAAGAAGTCGCTGTACAGGTGGGGAACGGGCGTCGAGGGGGCGGGACTGCTCGTCCGTTCGTCGACATCAGGCCCGGTCGGCACCGGCAGCACCGCAACGAATGCTGCTGAATCTGCCAGGGCCGGGGCGGCGGGGGAACCGAAATTCCATTGGGTGATTGCAACCACGAAATCCGGGTGGGCCGCCCCTTAACGTGGACCGCATGGCAAGCGATTCGATCGTGTCCATCGCTGAGTGGAGGAACCGTTGACCGTTCTCGACGACACCCCGAACGGGGCCCGCGAGGAGCGGGCCGGCCGCCAGATGACGTCGGTGGCGAAGGCCCTGCAGTTGCTCGACGCGTTCCGCAAGGCACGCGCCGACATGAGTCTGAGCGAACTCGCGCGTCGCGCCGATGTGCCGAAGTCGACGGCCTTCCGTCTGCTCGCCGAGCTCGAACAGTCCGGTTTCGTCGCCCGCAACGGTACGAAATACCGGCTCGGACTGTCCTGCTTCGAACTCGGCGCACGTTACAGCATGTGTCGTCCGAACGGTCTGCGCGACACGGCAAGTCATTTCCTCAGTCACCTCCACACGGCTACCGGTCTCACGGCTCATCTCGCTGTCCTCGACGGTCCCGAGATCCTGCATGTCGAGAAGGTCCAGGGCCCGAACAACCCTGTGGTTCTCACGATGCCGGGCCAACGCCATCCCGCATCCTGCACGGCACTCGGCAAGGCACTTCTCGCTTTCGGCGATTCCGAGGCGTCCGTACCGCGCTCGACGCCGGTCTGCCTCGTTTCACGCCGCATTCGATCACCGACTCGTCGTTTCATGTCCGAGCTGAAACGGATCAGGGAATCGGGCGTCGCCTACAACCGTCAAGAGCTCTCGCGCGAACTCGTCTGCGTCGCTGCCCCGATCATCGTTCACGGGACGATCGAAGCGGCCGTGTCGGTGTCCGGACCGACCGCGGGTGTCCGGTGGGACCGGACCGAGATGCTCGTTCGTCGTGCCGCAGCGGATATCTCGGCTGCTCGCGGTCGGAACGCGAGCTCACAGATCTGAACTTTTCTCGAGGCGGGGGACGGTGCGCACCGTCCCCCCGCTTCGTCACATCCGGACGTTCTTGGGGGGTTCGCCACCGAAGGTGACGGTGCCCGCGGCCTCGTAGATCGGCTCGGCGACGTTCGCGCCGTGCCCGAGGGCGATGTGCATGTCGCGCCAGAACCGCTGGATCGGGTTGTCCATGCGCATCGCGGAGCCGCCCGCGTGGGAGACGAGCTTGTCCACGGCGGCACCCGCGCGTCGGGACACGCGTGCCTGATTGCGTCGCACCTCGGCCCGCAGAGCGATGTCGATCGGCTTGCCCGACTGCGCCACCTCGTACAGGCGGTCGATGTCGGCGAGGAACTGCATGCGGCTGGCCTGCAGGTCCGATGCCGCTTCGCCGAGTGCGTGCAGCTGACGCGGGTCGGTCGCAGCGGTGACGCCGCGGGCCGACACGCGGGTCCGCGTGTAGTTGATCCAGTGTGCGAGAGCGCCTTCGGCGGCAGCGAGGGTGCCGGCGGTGATGGCCCCGCTGAACATCGAGTGGAACGGCATCCGGTACAGCGCCACGTCGCCGCGGCCTGCCTGGCTTGCGGCTGCTCCGGATCCGAGATCCTCGGGTCGATGATCCGGTGGTCGGGCACGAAGGCGCCGTCGATCACGACGTCCTTGCTACCCGTGCCCTTGAGGCCGACGACGTCCCACGAGTCGTGGAGGATCGTGTAGTCCTTGCGGGGAATGATGAAGTGACGCAGACCGTCCGGACGGACATTGCCGTCGTCGTCGGTGAGCATGCCGCCGAGGACGACCCAGTCGCACAGGTCGGTGCCCGACGAGAACGGCCAGCGGCCCGAGAAGATCCAACCACCCTCGGTGCGACGTGCCCGCCCGATGGGAGCGTACGGCGAGGCCACCCAGGTGTCGGGATCCTCGCCCCAGATCTCCTCCTGGACCTGACGCGTTCCCTGCGCCAGTTCGAAGGAGTGGACGCCCACGACCGACGAGACCCATCCGGCCGACGCGTAGCGGCTTCCCACCGCCAGCACGGCCTCGAAGAACTCGCGCGGGTGGAGTTCCGATCCGCCGAAGTCCTTGGGCTGCAAGGCGCGGACGATGCCGACCTCACGGAGAGTCTTGTGGGTGGGTTCGGTGAGGTGACCGATCTTGTCGGATTCCTCGGCCTGGGATTCGAAGAAGTCGGCGAGTTCCTCGACCCGCTGCACCAGTTCGCTCATCGTTGTCTCTCCGGTCTCAGGCGTTCGGGGCGGTGTTGAGGATGAAATCGCGCACAACGCGGTTGAATTCGTCGGCGTGCTCGAGCTGCGCCCAGTGGCCGCACCGATTGAGGAGCAGCAGACGCGAGTCGGAGATCATCGACACCAGGCGGAGGCCGGCTTCGAAGTGCACCACTCGGTCGTCGCGACCGTGGATGACCAGGGTGGGAGCCTTGATCGATGCGATCTCGTCCATCGACGCCTCACCGCGGCGGGGGCGACCCAGGCCGGCAGCGAAGTTGTCGAGGTGGTCCTGACGTGCGCGGGCGTTCTCCGAGCGCTGCAGAACGAGCTCCTCGGTCGCGAACTCCTTGTCGAAGGTCATGATGTCGACCAGCGCGCGCATCGTCTCCGGCGACGGATCGAGGTAGCCGCGGTGCAGAACCTTGAGACCTTCCGAGGGTCCGTTGCCGGGGCTGAAGATGCGCGGGCCCGGGGCACCTGCGCCCATCGAGACGACGTGCGACACGCGATCGGGATGGCGCGCAGCAACCTTCAGCGAGGTGGCGCCGCCCATCGAGTTGCCGACGAAAGCGGCCTTCTCGATTCCGAGGGCGTCGAGCAGGTGGATCGCGGAGGTGACGTGGTCGCGATCCTCGTAGGTGACGGAATCGGATTTGCCCCAGCCCGGCATGTCCGGCGCGATGACCTGGAAGTCCTCGGCGAGCTGCGCCATGTTGGGGTTGAAGTTGCTCCATCCGGTGGCCCCCGGGCCGCTGCCGTGCAGCATCACGATCGGATGTCCCGCACCGGCCTGATGCAGGTGGATCTTCCCGTGGGGAGTGTCGATGTACCGGCTGGTTTCGGCCTCCGAGAGGTGGGCTGGCATGACTGCCCCTTTCGTCTCAGCTTGTGTGCCGCAAGAAGAGGTGCGCGGCTCTTGGTAAGGAGCGTCACATCCCTGCCGAAGCCCTTCCATCGGATCGTTCCGATATGCGGCACATTTCGAGAGATTGCCGAAACCTGTGCCGGCGACACCATTCAGGAACCGCACAAGGCGATCTCGCGGCAGGCATCGACGACGAGGCCGCGCACCTCGTCGTATCTCTCCGGCGCGATCCTGGTGGTGGCGCCGGCGATGGCCAGCGCCGCTGGTACTCCCCCACCGGTGCGGAGATCGGCGCGGCGAGAGAGGTGAGTCCGTCTTCCATCTCGTCGACGGACACGGACCACCCTCCTGCCCGGATCGTCGCGAGATCATCGGACGTGGGCAGAGTTCTGTTGCGGTGCACCGGGAACTGTTGAGTCACTCTGCGGACGGTCGCGTCGTCGGCATAGGCGAGGAGCAACTTCCCCGCCGCCCCGTAGCCCAATGGCAACGCCCTGCCCAGGACTACCACCGGGCGCAGCGCGTGCGGGCCCTCCACGGCATGGACGCAGACACGCGAGTCACCGTCGCGGACGTAGAGGTGCACGCTCTCGCGGACCTGGTCGCGCAAGGTCGCCATCACGGGTGCGGCGATGTCGCGGATTCCGACGGACCGGTCGGCGAGTCTCCCCCACTCGACCAGCCGGTACCCCATCGTGTACTCGCCGTCGCCGCATCTGCGGACCAGTCCGTGACGCGCGAGTTCGACGAGGAGCCGGTGCGCCGACGACTTGGGGATGGAGATCTCCTCGGCGAGCGCCCCGAGACGCATCGGCCCGGGAGCGCGACCGAGGGTGTCGACGAGCTGCACGGCCTTGTCGAGAACGGACACCTCAGCCACCGAACGGAGAGAAGGAGCAGACCGTCGCTGACGGCGCGCGCGTGTCGACCACGGCATGGACCAGCGCACCGATGTTGAACCGAGGACGATGCACCGCGATGCACACGACCGACCGCACCTCCCGGGGCTTCGCGAAGACCGGCGACGCGATCCAGTACATACCGTCGGCGCTCTGGACGACGGCTGCGCCGGTGCGCCGGATCTCGCACAGTTCCTGCCGCAGGCGGAAGGCGTCGTTGTGGTCGTGCTGTGTGTGGGCGGTCAGCTCCGACACTTCGTCCGGGGACATGTAGGCCATGAAGACCGATCCGGGCGCCGAGTTCACGAGGTCCAGGCGCCGGGGAAGGATCCGACCCGTGCGAGTGGAGCTGCCGGCGATGACATCGGCCAGCACCACACTGTCCCCGTCGCGGGAGGCCAGGGCAACGGCTTCCCGCGTGCTGGTGTGCAGGTCGACCAGGTGCGGGCGTGCGACGTCCTTGAGGGTCCGCGCGCCGGGGACACCCCACCCGAGACGCCACAGGCGCATACCCAACCGGTACTTGCCGCGTGCCGCGCGCTCGACGGCTCCCCACTCCACGAGGCTGGCCAGCATGCGGTGGACGGTCGCCGGCGGGAGGCCGGTGGCCGCGCACAGCGACCCGATCGTCTGCTCCGGCTCGGCGTCGGTGAAGCACTCGAGAATGTCGAATGCGCGCCCCAAGACGGATCGACGGTTCTCGTCGGTGGTGACAGCGGCGGAGTGGGTCATAGCGGCCTCGCAGTTCGGAACGTCGTTCTACTATTCGGAACGATGCAGACAGTAGATGCGATTGCAGTCACAATCAAACTGATCTTGTGAAGCAGGGCACCGTTACTTTGTCTGCGCGCGGAGCGGGAAGCGCTCATCGGAATGCGCAACAACGCGCTCTTGTGACCACTTCGCGCGCCGGAGTGCCCGACCGATCCGTTGTGTTAGCGTCTGCCGACGAATCGATCGGGGGGTCGCATGGGTAGGTGGGGAACAGTCGCGCTCGCAGCACTCGCGGTCGTGGCGACGGCGTGCAGCCCGAGCGCTGCAGACGACGTGATGAGCGACGAAGCATCCACGTCGACCACCCGCACCCCGCGCATCACCGATGACTCCGGCCGACCACCGGTCACCTTCGACCCCTGCTACGACATCCCCGACGACGTCATGAACGCGGC
>LATQ01000400.1 GCA_001017865.1 Rhodococcus sp. IITR03 | reverse complement strand
GCAGCCGTAATCGCGGCGGATCCCGGACAGGTCGCGGTGACCAACTCGTCGCTGCCGGGGCGGGATGACCGGCGCGGCGGTGGTGATACCCGATGCCGGCGACCCACCGGGCCAACGTCGACGGTGAGTAGGCCCGCTCCCCCGCCTCCGTGACCGTAGCGGCGGCCTCGTGGAGGTAGGCGGCGACGGTGAGCGGATGCGCAGGCAACGCCGCATGCCCTTCGCGCTGGCACCAGGCGGTGAAGCGTTGCCAGTCGGCGGCGTAGTTGCGGCGGGTCGACTCGGACCGTGAGCGCGCCGCTGTCCCGGCCACCTGGGCGAAGGTTTCGGCCGGCAACACCGGCACGGACGGTGCGGCGGGCTCCGAGGCGGTCGATACAGAGACGTCGGAGGGGTCCGGGTGGCGCATCAGCAGGTCGTCAGGCACGAACCGGGAGCCTACCGGCCGCTTCGGACAGGTTTCCACCGGAAAACGCGCTCAGCTGGGGTTTCGGCGGTGATGGTGCGCTAATGGCAATTAGCAACACCGATGCCGCACAAACCGTGAGTGACCTACCTCGGAATCGTGAATCGCGCCCGATTTGCACTTTTTATAGGTTCTCGGTGTCAGCAGAACCTACATTCTCGGCGGCTACTGCCTCGTCCGGTGCGCGGGAGTGCCGGGTCCTGCCCGGTGGTGAGCTCGCGATCGGTCATTCAGGGATCCGACGTAACTCGCTCCAGCTGAGTTGGCCCACCATTTTGTTTTGAAACAATAATTTTTTGTTGGGTTTTCCCAAAATAACTGTATGTCTGGGAACGGGCCGGCACGTCGCATCGGGAATGTGGTTCGGGATTTACGTCGCACGCAGGGGCTGTCCCGCCGACACTTGGCGGAACTGAGCGGGGTGCACGTACAGACGATCGGCGCCCTCGAGCGGGGAGACCAGCGGCCGAGTCTGGATCTGGCGATGCGCATCAGTGCCGCGTTCGACCGGCCTGTACAGGAGGTGTTCTTCTGGGCGGATTCGTCGACGGTCTCCCGTGATCGGTGATCTTCTACCGCCGTTCGGGTGATCGAGGGCGGGCGACGAAAACGAATGCGCCTTGTCGCCCCGCAGCTCGATGCGCGCGTGGCGGAGGACCCGACAACAGTGACTGCGGGTTTTCTGCGCTGGCATGTACTGAGACCATCCGTTGTGCCGGGCCGCAGCGAGGGTCGTCGCGACAGGATCGGTTCCTGCACGTCGCGATGTCCGCCCGCCCCGAACGGGTGGCAGGATCCGGACATGGCGTCGTTGATCGACGCCTCGAACGGCAAGAAGAGCGATGCGATCGCCCATGGCCCGGTACTGCTCGCCCGCCCTGCGGGCGGCAGTCGGCAATTTACGTTTCCAACCCCACAAGAACAAGGTTTGACCACGGCACTGGGGTACGATACGCACGATTTATCCCGTTTTTAGGTTCCGCGGAGACGCGTCATTTTCCAAGTTTCATGCCACGCGAGCGCACCCTGAAAAGTGCCTCGGGCCAGCGAGGTTGAGGTCAGGTCTGGGGCTGTGGCCAGGCGGCGTAGCGGTCTGCATGCCATCCTCGAACAATGGCACGAACGCGGTTGTCGGTGACCGTGGAACTGCTCGGCGGGCGCGGAGAGGAGCTGTGGCCCTGGCCCGGCCGCGTCTTCGCGGTCGGACCGTCGCACACCTTCAACGACCTTGCGAACGCGATCAACGATGCCTTCGCCCCGGTGGGATCGCTCGCATTTGTCGATGTGCACCCTTGCCAACGGACGCATAGTCACCGATACCGAGACCGGCGCCGAGATGGTGGAGTCGCTCGGCGGGCCGATCACCGAGACGGTGGACATCGAGTCGGCCAAAGTCGCTCGGCTGCTGGGACTCGGGGCCGAGTTCCATTGACGTTCCTGATCAAGGAGCAGTTGCCGTGTCCGGATAGTCCGGGTTTTATCGAGACATGAAGAAACGCCGGTGGACATGGAACAAGGACGACCCGCTGTTGGACGATCCGCAAGCCCCGGTCGGTGTACCGATGCTGATCGCCATCCTCACCATCTTGACGATCCTGTGGGCAGCACTGAGGTGATAGACCGATTTTGGCGGACCCCGATGACGTCGAGTGCACTCGCTCTGCCCCCGCTCGAGCCGTAGGACAGGAGACCGCCCCGAGCGTGTGGACGTCGGGATCGGCAGCGGGAGCGATCTACCCCGTGCTGCTGCTGTGCCGTACAACCACAATGCCAGGAGACGCGGTGAAGAAAAGCGGCAGAAGATGGTGCGCAGCAATCGTTCTCATCGTCCGGTTCGTTCCGGACGCGCTCTGACCTCATCTTGCGACTGTGTGGGCAAGAGGACGTCTCGGACGTGTCGCTGCGGTCGGACCGGGACTGTGCGAGCGGGCTGGTCGGTAGTGTTCGATCATGAGTCTCGAACGTAATTGGCAACGCCTGTACGACTGGTGTGTGCGGCAGGCGCCGGTCACGGCTGCCGCCATGTCTTCACCGGCTGAGGTGTCGTTGCTCGACACCGTGGAATCGGCTACCGGACGTCGATGGCCGACAGAGCTGCGGGCGTGGTTCGGTCTCCACAATGGCGCCAGCGAGGGAAAGCCCTTCGCGCAGGTACTGCCCTCGTTCGAGCCGTTGTCCTTGGAACGAGGGTTGTCGGTGTGGGCGTCGATGACGACCACCTGGGCGGATATGACCGATGAGCTCGGTGGAACTGCGCTGCTCGACGAACCGGCCGGCACGATGTCGTTCACCTATCTGACGGCGTATATCCCGATCGCGGAGAACGATCAAGGTGATCTTCTCGTTGTCGACACCCGGGCCGGAGAGCAGCACGGGTGTGCGGGACTTCGCCGGCGAAGATGCCGATCAGAGCATGATGGTGTGGTCCTCGATCGAAGCGCTTGTCGGCGATGTCGCCTCGGCGGTGGAGCGCAGCGAGCCGTGCTTCGGGTGGCTGCCGGTGGGCGAGAACGGGGCATTGGACTGGGAGCTTCCCTGACCACCGTCGAGGGATAGCCCGGACTACCGGTACCAATGACGGCCGGGTGACTCGATTCAAATTCCCTGGTGGTGGGACCCGATCGCCGATCTTCTCGGGCCGGACCGGCCGCCGATGGTGGCCGATTCTCCGAGCACGGTGCGATGGTCGCGGGCAGCCCTTGCGACGGGTCTCGTCCACATGGTGCGCCGCCCTCGGACCGGTCGAGGCCGTTCCGAGCCCGACGACCTGCAAACCATGCGGTGAGGTCGGTATCAGCCGGACTGCTGCTCGACTCGAGTGGCGCGGTACCGGTAGCCGTCCTGATCGGTGACCTGTTCCCAATCGAGGACCACGGTGCTTCCGACCGCTACAGTGCGAAAACCCTCGCCGACGATGGTGCTGTAGTGCGCCCAGCATCCGCCGGAGTCCGGTCGGAATCGATCACTCCCCAGCCCTGTTCGTCGTTCCACTCCCGGACCGTGCCGACACTGTGGCCGGTCACCCGAGGCGGGACCGGCACGGGAACGGAGGGTTCGCCTACGAAGTGCTCTTCCTCGATGCGGCCGTCGGGATGGACCGACCAGGCGCGCGCCCCGAATCCGGTAGGGCGACGGACGGGTTGTTGCCCGGCCGGCCATGCCCGCACACACTCGAACTCGAATTCGACACCCGCTGCCCGGTTTTCGGGGCGGATCCATTCGAACTCCACCTCGTGGCCCGGTGTGAGAGCGGGAAAGCCGTCCACCGCAACGGCCGCGAAGTCGACATGGCATCCACCGGGAACATCATCGCCGTCGATCACGCCCTGCATGTGCTCGAGGTCCCAGCTGCGGACCGCACCTCGACTCGGCACCGCGCCGTGATCTTCCGTTCCGGTCACGGCGACACTATCGCCGGCAACGGCGGCATCGGGGCCGGATACGGCACCGACGGTCCATACCCCCACGGCCGCGACCGCAGTGAGCACCACCGCGGCAGTAGAAACCCGTACCGCTGTGCGCACCACATCTCCTTCCGCCTCGATGATCCCCGCATCCCGACCCTGGCGACAACTGCGGTGCGGAAAGCCCGGGTGTGCACCACCGGACTTCCCGCCAGCCCACACACAACGGGGAGGAATGCGCGGACCGAGCGGCCCCACCGCTTCGAGGAGGGAGAAAAGCAGGGACCGCCGACAAAAACATATGGACTTTCGCCTCTAGCGTTACATACCGTCCATTCTGCTCGAACCGTACCTGCAGAGGGAGGCCGGTGAGCTACAGGTACACGTAGTCGCCCTGCGACAGATCCCGCTTCCTCAGCGCGATTGCATGGGCGGCTGCCACTGCGCGGTGAGCCGGGTGATCGACGAGGGTGACAGATCGTCTTCGCTGGCGAGAAACTGCGCCCAGACCGGTCCGGCGGGCGGGTCGGTGATCGGCGAGTGCCGTCGTCGACGACGACAGCCCGGTTCGTCGTCGAGTCGGTCGACCGAATCCCTACTGGGTGTCGGTTCCCGATGGTGCTCCCACCCCCGCACGGTGGGAACCGGTCACACTGCTGTCGACCAGGTCGGATTCCGGTCGACTGCTACGGTTTTCCCCGGCACGGGCGAAGGTCGGGATTCGTCAGGGCGGGCTTCACGGCGGGGTTTCGAGAGTTCGAGAGAAGGACACGGGATTGGTCAAGCAGGCTCGGGCAGTGGCGACGCGGCACCAGCTCGTGGCAGCGGCCGCGGCCGCCTTCGACCAGCGGGGCTTCGATGGCGCCACACTCGGGGACATCATCGAGGCGGGCACGGGCCTGAGCAAAGGCGCCTTGTACTTCCACTTCAAATCGAAGGACGAGCTCGCCGACGCTGTCGTGCAGCGACAACACGAGATCTCCCTCGCCGCGGTCGAGGCGATCGCCGCAACCCAGGCTTCGGCACTCGAGCAGATCGTGATGCTCTGCCACGAGATGGGCCGGCAGATCGTGCAGGACCCGATCGTGCGCGCCGGGATCCGGCTGACCCTCGAATTCAGCGGCGGAGAGGGGCCGTCGGATCCGGCCGGTCCCTACCGGGACTGGATCGAGGCGTGCAGGCAGCTCGCCGAGACCGCCATCGCCGAAGGTGATCTGCCCGGCACGGTCGATGCGCCGGAACTGGCCCGGTTCGTCATCTCGGCGTTCACCGGGGTGCAGATGGTCTCGAATGTGCTCGATCGGCGGGTCGATCTCGAGCAGCGGATCGATCAGATGTGGCGGTTCCTGCTTCCGGGCATCATGGTTCCTGCCCGTCGCCGTAAATGCGAGAGCATCCGGCACGCCCGCTGGAATCGTCCACAGACCTCGACCTGACAGTTCCTGTGGGCCTGCGTGGTTCCGGCTCGCCGAGACGGCGCAGACCGCGCTGCTGCCGGTTACCGGTAACCCCCACGCCGCGGGTGAGCCGACCCGGATCGATCACGGTCCGGAGGATTCCGTTTCTGATCCCCGGTCGCCCACCCGCCGGCAGGACGGGTTATTCGATGTAGGCGCCGGTCGACGGTGTCCAGATGATCGCGCCACCGGTGAAGGTCTGGCGGAGTCCGTCGGTGCCGTACGCCTGCGCGGCCGAGGACGGGAAGCCGAGCGGGCTCGCCGCTCCGCCGAGGCTGTTGTACAGGTCCTTGATCTCATCGCACACCTGGAACGGCGACGGCCAGTAGCTCTGGCAGTCCGCCGCCACCTCGGCCGGCGCAGCGGTGGCCACACCACCGCCGGTCAAGGCCAGGACCGCCAGCCCGGCCGCGGCCACTGCGGTCGCCATCCGCCGCCGCGTCCTCGCCACCTTGTCGCGCACGTGCATATACCGCTCCTTCACCTGGTTTCAGGGGTCACTGCTCCCCGGGGAACCATCGCTCGAGCCGAGCGATGATCTTGTCTGTCTAGCACCGTATGTCGGGTTTCGCGCGCTTTCTGTAAACAAAACAGGTCGAACGGTATTTGTTACGCAAGTGTTATCTGGTGCATTTGTGATTCTTGAGAAACCGTTTAAGTTGCTAAGAAGCGATGGCGCCACCGCTGTACCTATCCACCCGAAAAGAAGTAGGTCACAGATGGATTCGCACCCCCAGCGGGGCTCCGTCATGTCCCGGCACAGATGGATGAGCCGGTGCCTGATCGCGAGCACCACGGTGCTGATGGTTGCCGTCGGAGGGTCGGCAGCCATGGCCCAGCCGATCGAGACGACACCGGCCGTCCCCACCACGACACAGTCCACACCGGCAACAACGTCCCCGGACCTGGTGCCGCTCGACACCCCGGCCGACACCACCGTGTCGATCCGTGCGCGGTACCGACCACCACACCCCCGGCCACCACCACGACGACTCCGCCGCCCACCACCACGACCACCCCGGTGGTCCCGGCAGAGTGCGTAACCACCCCGGCGATGCCCGAACCGGTCACCCCGACCCCGGCATCGGAAACGGTCCCGGAACCGGCCGCACCTCCGGTGACAGCCGCGCAAGAGCCGGAACCCGCCCCGCCTGCCGAGAACACCCTCGAACCGCTACCGGCCGAAATGATCCCGGCCGCACCGGCCGCCGATCAGCCCATCACCCCCGATGATCCGGAGCTGTCGTCCAAGACCGCCGAACCGGACCTGGACTGGGCGCCGACGGAGAACCCGAACGCCACGCTCGTACCGGGCAGATGCGCTCGGATCGAGAGGAAATCCCGGCGCCGTTCACCAAGGAAGACGCCGACAAGGCCGAGATGATGGAGGCGCAGGAACGCTCCACCCTCTCCCGCATGTCGATCGCGGCGGTGACCTGCCAAACCTACTGGCCGTCCCCGTTCCAGGTGTGTGGGGCGATCCGTGACAAGTACAACTCCCTCGGCGGGCCGGCGAGCTTCCTGACGTATCCGTCCAGCGGTAATATCACCAACCCGACGGGGTCGGTCAGCGGGTGACGTTCCTCAACGGACCGATCTACTGGCATCCCGACACTGGGCACATCCGGTGGTCAACAGCTTCCTCAACCGCTGGGGCATCCTTCAGTATGAGGCGGCTGCCGGCATGCTCGGATACCCCACCACCGATGAGATCGTGCACGCCGACGGCGTCGGTCGCCGTCAGGAGTTCCAGCGTGGCGCGATCTACGTCGCCTTCCAAAACGCAATCGGTTCCGCAATCCGCAACGGGCTGATCCGCGACAAGTGGAACACCGTCGGCGCGCACGAGCCGGGAAGCCTGCTCGGCTATCCCATCCAGGACCCGGTGAATTTGCCCGACGGTCAGGGCCGAATGAGCCGTTTCGAACGCGGCGTCATCTACTGGCACCCGAGCACAGGCGCATGGCCCGTGACAGGCCCGATTCTGAGTCAGTGGTCCGCCGCTGGGTACGAGCAAAGTACGATGGGCTATCCCATAGCAGATGCGGTAGCCAGTCTCGGGCAAGCCATGGAGCAACAATTCCAATATAGGGGAATATACACTCCAAACATGGCCATTCCCATTGGAACGACAGGCGCGAGCGTGACATTCGGTGTGGCGCAGGCTGGCCAGTTAACCCCTGTTCTTATTCCTGATGGAATCAACTACAGTGGTCCAGATTTTGAATATGGGTTCCGGATCACGCCGAGCAAGAGGATGATCCAAACCAAAATCACATTGAATGGACCCCAGTCCCCGCTGGAATTCAAAATCGCGATCGGACTCCCCAGTGGGTTCACGGCTCAGCATGCTGCAGGAGTTACGAACATCAAAAACTCAGTCGGTGACACGGTTTTGATGTTTGGAGACCCCATTGCAGTCAATTCATCGCAGCAAGGAGTTCCAGTTCAGGTTTCGGTGGACGGAAGCGAACTATCGTATGAGTTCGGCCCTCTCGGGGCGCTCCCTGTAACCGCAATCTCGGACACGGTGGATCAGTACAACCCGCTTCAGCGGATCGGCTTCGAAACCCTTCTCGTCTGCAACGCTAATCCCTATGACTGCACTCGGGCCGGCCCAGCCTACTTTGAGGCAAACAAGATATCCGAAGAGGTCTACGGAGAGAACACTCCCGGCGGAGATAACAGAAAAGATGCTCTCCGTCATTGCGTGTGGATAGCCCAGACCACCGAACGTGCCAATCAATCATTTGCACAAGATGTGGGATTCGCGCACGAAATAGACAAGCCGTCAGGCGCCGCCGCAGCTGTCATGGACCACTACAATAATCAGACAGGAGAGCATGTTGGGCTTAGAAATGAAGGGGACATGCCGGGAGTCAATTCCACCTGCATACAGTATGCCGCTGATGCCAGGATTGTTCCGGATCCCCTGGACCCGAACTTTGACAGCACCAACTACAGCAAGAATGATCTGATCATCATCCACGAATAACTGTCTATTGATGGGAGGCGGTCCGATATTCCTAGGCAGGTGAAATGAGGAATCCCTTATTTCGCCTGCCTGGGGATTCGTCCGTTTCCATGAATAATTAGGAAAAATGTTGAGTTCGGCAATTCCGGATAAGCCTCCCAGCCTTAAGGAGATCAATTTGTCCCCGCCTGGTCCGATTTTAGCGACAGTATCCGCTGTGGCGCTATCCCTCCTGCTTTGCGTCTATTATGAACGGCCTCGGTTTTTGATGGAGGATCTGGACTACTTAGTGCAGCTATCCATCCTTTGGTTAGCATTAGCGACTCTCGCCGTATGTAGCGTTTTCTGGCTGGTTAAGACCGTTCGATACTGGAGGCGAGAACGTAAATGGTCCTGGAAAATTGCAGCCCTGCCAATGCTGGTAATAATTTCGATCTCTGCAATGTTGGCCATACGGCCCACTGATTTCGGAGACGTTCGTCCTCAGTTTGAGGCGATAGCCCGAGAAGTAGCCGCCAACCCTGGTGAAATCTATGAGGGAATCATAATCGACGGAATTAAAATTTCGAATGTTCAGCAACAGGATGACGGAAATATATATTTTGTGGACGCCAAGAGATCTGCGATATCCGAAGTCGGATGGGTATATGCACCCAACGGTCGGCCGGATAGTCATTCCTGGATTAAACTTGAGCATATAGACGGGCCGTGGTATCGATATGAATATGGTCGTTAGCCTCGCTCCGTAAGTTTGTAGGTGGTCCGGAACGGACGGGTGTGGCTGAACCCATGCGCCGCGTTGTTGCTGGTGTACACGATCGAGGAACGACAATGCGGTGACCAGGGTCGCAGCGGTCCTCTCTATCAGGGGGAGAGAGGACCGGACCCATTCGACACGGATGTGATGCCAGTCGGGGATCTAGGATTCGACCAGGGTGTCCCTTGCGAAAGACGGTGATTGTTTCCCTCAGGGAGATCAACTGTGAATTGTCCAGCCCGGTGTACATGACGGGTGTTCCCTTGATGAGGTCGGCGCCGGTCAGCGGAGCATGATCTTCGGTCACCTACGCAGTGTGCTGTTAGGACGGTTGGGTTTGGTCGTAGCCCCCATTTGGCCCTGCTAGACGTGCCCTGTTTAGCGACCGTCAAACAGCACCTGAGTTAGGACATTTGGCTTAGTGTCCCGATTCGAACCCGAGACGGGTGAGA
>LATQ01000272.1 GCA_001017865.1 Rhodococcus sp. IITR03 | reverse complement strand
ATCCAGTTCGAGGAACGGGCTGCCCGTGTCGAGCAGTTCGTCGACGCGGTCGCGGGGAGCAGCTTGCCGCGCGCGACATGCCGCTCCCGGGCTTTCTCGCTGCCGCCCAGCGCTGCGGCAGCGAGCTTGTCTCGGAGCTCTCCGACCAGCTGTTCATGCTGGTCGCGGCTGGTTGTCGAGGCCGTCTCAGCGGTTGTCACGCACACCATCCTCGGTAGATCGACTAATCGCCATTAACTGAAATCTAGGTTAGTTATGATTAACCGAGTTGTCCAGACCACACCGAGCGGAGATTTTCATGACCGAGTCCGCGATCGACGTCTCGACCGCATCGGGACGCCCGACGCGGCGTAGCCTCGCCAAGGCGGAACGCCGACGGGACCTCCTGCGTGCCGCGGCGCACCTGATCGCCGAACGCGGATTCCCCGGGGTCCGCCTCGAGGATCTCGGTGCGGCCGTGGGGATCAGCGGACCCGCCGTGTATCGGCACTTCCCCAACAAGGACGCCCTGCTCGTCGAGATCCTCGTCGAGATCAGCCGCCGCCTCCTCGCAGGTGGCACGCAGGTCGCCGAGACGACGCCCGACCGCGCGACGCCTCGAGGGGCTGGTCGACTTCCATCTCGACTTCGCGCTGGGCGAGCCCGATCTCATCCGCGTGCAGGACCGCGAGTTCACGTCCCTCCCCGACGAGGGGCAGCGGGAGGTGAGGGTGACCCAGCGGCGCTACGTCGAGATCTGGGTCGACGTCCTGCGCCGCATCGACCCCGCACTGCCCGAATCCGACGCGCGCACGATGGCGCACGCGACCTTCGGACTCATCAACTCGACACCGCACAGTGCCGACCCGCGTTCCCCCGAAGGCACCCGCGCGGTGCTGCGACGCATGGCACTGGCAGCTCTCGCCACGACCCCCTCGGCTCTCGCGGCAGAGCCGGCACGAACGGAGACCGCATGAGCTACTTCGAACGACTCGGCCCGACCTCCTTCCGCGCCACCGAACACGTCGGTGGGGCGTGGAACGAGGCGGAGCAGCACATCGCGCCCGCCCTCGGCTGATCGCCCACGTCGTCGAATGCGACCGCGACGCGCGGCGCGACGACGACCTCGCGATCGGACGCCTGTCGTACGACATCCTCGGCACCGTGCCCGTCGGTCCCGTCGTCACGACCGTCGAGGTCCTGCGGCCCGGACGCACCATCGAACTCGTGGAAGCGACACTCGCCTACGACGGGCGCGCGATCGTGCGTGCGCGCGCGTGGCTGATGCAGACCGGCCCCACCGCGGAGATCGCCGGCACCACGCTGCAGCCGATCCCGTCGCCCGAGGACTGCGAACCCTGGGACCGACGACGCTGTGGCCGGGAGGATTCATCGACTCGGTGGAGGTGCGTCGCGTCTCGACCGCACCCGGACGGGCCTCGTTCTGGGTGCGTACCGATCTTCCGCTCGTGGAGGGCGAGAAGGTCAGCGATCTCGCCGCCACGGCCGGCCTGTTCGACATCGCCAACGGCATGGCGGTGCGTGCCGATCCGAGGACGGTCGCCTTCCCCAACCTCGATCTGACCGTGCACCTGTTCGCCGAACCCCGCGGTGAATGGGTCGGCTTCGATACGTCGGTCTCGTTCGGCGCCGACGGCATCGGCCTGACGAGCACGGTGCTGCACGATGCGACCGGCCCGATCGGCACGATGTCCCAGATCCTCACGGTGCGGCCGATCTGAGCGGCCGCACCGGTCCGGAGGTCTCGGAGTCCGGTGACCTCGAGGTTCGGTGACCTCGGGGTGCGGCGCCCTCGGGGTTCGGTGGCCTCAGCTCAGCAGCGCGGACGCGAGCTGCCGGTAGCCCTCGCTCGGAAGGTGAACGGATCCGCGGTGAGCACCTGGATGGCCACCTCGTCGGCACCGGCGGCGTAGTGCTTCTCGATGCCGGCGACGACGCTGTCGAGATCACCCCACGGGATGAGCACGTCCATCAAGGCGTCGCTGCCACCGTCGGCGAGGTCCTCGTCGGTGTACCCGAGACGACGCAGGTTGTTCGAGTAGTTCGGCAGCGCGAGATAACCGCGCATGTACTCGCGGGCGATGCCGCGCGCGACGGTCTCGTCGGTTTCGAGGACGACGGCCACCTCGGGCGCGAGCAACGGCTCCGAGCCGAGGGCCTCACGCGCGACCGCCGTGTGCTCGGGCGGAACGAAGTACGGATGGGCTCCTGCCGCGCGCTCGGCGGACAGCTTCAGCATGCGCGGGCCGAGCGCCGCGAGGACCTACGATCGGTGGGCACCGGCGTCGACGCCGCATCGAGACCGTCGAGGTACTCGACCATCCGGCTGTAGGGCTTGGTGTAGCTGGTGTTCTCCCGCGCGTCGACGACGGGAGCGTGACTCGTTCCGACTCCCAGCAGGAAACGACCGGGATACCGCGACTCCAGATCGGCGACCGCAGCGGCCGTGGTCTCCGGGTCGGCGTGCCAGATGCTGATGATGCCGCTCGCCAGCTCGAGCGTCGTCGTCGCCGCGAGCAGTTCCCCGTAGACGGACGGGAAACCGTCCCGGAATCCGCCGGACGTCCACAACCGGGAGTACCCGAGCTCCTCCAGTTCGCGGGCAGCGCCGAGCGCCTGCTCGCGAACCTTCCGACCGAGCCAGAACGCGCCACCCCACACACTCACTCGTCGTGTCATGCGACCGACCCTAGTCGCGTTCCGGCACTCGGTGCAGCCGCTTCGGCCCGTGGCCGGATCGGGACGGCTCCACCGGTCGGCTACAGTTCGCATTCGGGTTCAACAGACAGCCCGACCATACGTGTGTTCGCAGACCGACAGGTCCGGGACCGCACCGCCGTCGGGATTCGTCGCCCGTAGGCGCGAATCGGGCACGGACCGGGAAGCTGGGGTGGATGTGATCGGTTTCGTGCGTTCCGCCGAAGTCGGAGCGACGGTGCAGCGATGAGGGATCCTTCGGTTCCCGAACCGCGTATCGAGCGCATCTCCTCGCGGCTGGCCGTGCAGAGCTGGTTCCAGTTGGCGTTCGCGCTCCTCGCGGTGTTCGCCGTCGTCGGTTCGATCGTGGGCGGGATCTTCATCCAGCGCACCGTGCAGATCACCGACGAGGTGACCGAGCGGATCCAGCCGGCGATGACGCAGGCCTTCAACTTGCAGACCGCTCTGCTCGATCAACAGACCGCGGTCCGCGGGTACGCGCTCACGACCGAACCCGTCTTCCTCGGGCCGTACCGTGCGGGTCAGGAGAACCAGCAGGTCGCGCTCGATCGTCTTCGCGTGCTCCTCGCCGGGCATCCGGATCTGCTCGCCGACATCGACACGATCGAGGCCGCCGCTGCGCAGTGGCGGACACAGTACGCAGAGCCGATCATCGAGACCGTCGTTCCCGGGGAGCCTCGTCCCGTCGATCCGGCCCTGGCCGAGCAGGACCGGCTGGCCTTCGGTGAGATCCGGTCGATGTTCGCCCAGGAGAACAACGCTCTCTCCGATGTCCT
The DNA here is from genome assembly GCA_001017865.1 of Rhodococcus sp. IITR03. The sequence goes on along the minus strand of LATQ01000272.1, from coordinate 6,040 downwards.
GGCGGAGGACCTCGACGAACTCGCGGAGTCCCGCACCATCCGCAATTCGGTGTTGATCGCGATGGTGATCACGTTCATCCTCACCGGTCTCGCCACGGTGGTTCTCGTCCACAACCTCGTCGCCGTGCCGCTCGCAAGGCTTCGCCGGGCCAGCCGCCGGGTCGCGCTGGAGGAGAACTTCTACCAGCACATCTACCCCCAGGGACCGAAGGACATCCGGCACTCGCCCTCGATGTCGAGACGATGCGCGGTCGTATCGCGGACGCGTTGGCGGACTCCCGGAAGCAGCAGACCCTGCTCGCGAAACAGACCGAGGATCTCGATTCCCAGGCCGAGGAACTCCGCCGCTCGAACACCGAACTCGAGCAGTTCGCCTACGTCGCATCGCACGACCTGCAGGAACCGCTGCGGAAGGTCGCGTCCTTCTGCCAGTTGCTCGAGAAGCGGTACGGCGACGTCCTCGATGATCGGGGACGGCAGTACGTGGAGTATGCCGTCGACGGCGCGAAGCGGATGCAGGTGCTGATCAGCGATCTGCTCGCCTTCTCCCGGGTCGGACGCGTTCACGACGCCTACGTCCGGGTCGACCTCGGCCGACCGCTCGAGAAGGCGTTGTTCAACCTCTCTGCCTCCATCGAGGAGTCACAGGCGCAGATCGAACGCCCCGACGACCTCCCCGAGCTCACCGGCGACCCCACTCTGCTGACGATGCTGTGGCAGAACCTGGTCGCAACGCCATCAAGTTCCAACATCCCGATCGCACCCCGGTGATCAGGATCGAGTGCGAAAAAGTCGAGGACGAGTCGGACGGTCCGCAGTGGCACTTCTGCGTCACCGACAACGGCATCGGGATCGACAGCGAGTACGCCGAGAAGGTGTTCGTCATCTTCCAGCGGCTGCATCCTCGCGACGATTACCAGGCACCGGTATCGGACTGGCGCTGTGCAAGAAAATCGTCGAGTATCACGCGGGAAGAATCTGGATCGACACCGAGTACGGCGATACTCATACCGAGGCACTCGAATCTGCTTCACCCTCGGAACCGCATCACGCCCCGTCGAGCAGAAGCAGGGGACCACGGCCTGAGGAGCACGATCGTGACATATCCCCCTGCCCGACCGGTGGACGTCCTGTTGGTCGAGGACGATCCCGGCGACGAGCTGATGACCCGTGAAGCATTCGAGGACAACAAGATCGGCAACGCCCTCCACGTCGTCCGCGACGGGGCGGAAGCACTCGACTTCCTGTACCGCCGGGGCGACCACGAGGCGCGCCGCGCCCGGATCTGATCCTGCTCGATCTGAACCTGCCGAAGTACGACGGCCGGCAGGTGCTGACGAAGATCAAGTCCGATCCGGAACTGTCCGACATCCCGATCGTGGTGCTCACGACCTCGTCGGCCGAGGAGGACATTCTCCGCAGCTACAAGCTGCACGCCAACGCGTACGTCACCAAGCCGGTCGATCTCGACCAGTTCATCGGTGCCGTGAAGCAGATCGACGAATTCTTCGTGCAGGTCGTGCGGCTACCGCGTCGCGGACGCTGACGAGAAGCTCCGCGGCGCGGCTCCGGCCGAACCGTCAGGACAGGATGCCGAAGATCGCGACCACGAAGATGATCACGATCACCGCGACGGCGAGCAGCGTGAGCCACCCGCTGATGGGGAACCGCTTCCTCGTGTCGGGTTCCGGGGCGGACAGCCCGGACGTCGTCCCCGAATCGGGGGGCGTCGATCCGGGCGCTACGCCACCGCCGGGTTCCAGATCCGGGGTACGTGCAGGGTCGGGATCCTGGTTTCCATGATGTTCGGGGTCCGACGTGGTCACCTGACCTCCTTCTGTGCGGCTGCGCTCCCGTGGAGCGGCCGCAGACGTGTGTCGCGGTGAATTCGGTTCTACGGCGACATACCTCTCCCCCGCACTCCGCAAACCCCGCACTCCGCAAACCTGCCTTCTGCGGCAGCGACCTCTTCCGGTCCGGCGTTTGCCCGCTCCGAGCGCGGGTAGGCATCGAGGGACACGTGCCGGGTACGACCCGACATTCCTGCACCCGAGGAGCCGAGGAGCGACATGAAGGCAGTGACATGGCAGGGGCGCCGCAACGTGAGCGTCGATACGGTGCCCGATCCGACGATCCAGGAGGCCGGTGACGCCGTCATCCGCGTCACCACCACCAACATCTGCGGCTCTGACCTGCACCTGTACGAGGTGTTGGGAGCTTCATGACTCCTGGCGACATCCTCGGTCACGAACCGATGGGCATCGTCGAGGAGGTCGGCTCCGGCGTCACGAAACTGAAGCCCGGCGACCGGGTGGTGATTCCCTTCCAGGTGTGTTGCGGCCAGTGCTTCATGTGTTCCCACGGCCTGCATTCGCAGTGCGAGACCACGCAGGTCCGTGAGGAGGCACCGGTGCCGCGCTGTTCGGCTACTCGAAGCTCTACGGCAGCGTGCCCGGCGGGCAGGCCGAATACCTGCGCGTCCCCCATGCCGACGCCACCCACATCAAGGTCCCGGAAGGCCGGCCGACGACCGTTTCGTCTACCTCTCCGACGTGTTGCCCACCGCGTGGCAGGCCGTCGAATACGCGGAGATCCCCGACGGTGGGAGTGTCACGGTGCTCGGCCTCGGCCCCATCGGTGAGATGGCCGCGCGCATCGCGGCGCACAAGGGTGCCCGCGTGATCGGCGTGGACATGGTCCCCGAGCGACTGGCCCGCGCGGCCTCCCGCGGCATCGAGGTCGTCGATCTGCGCGAGGTCGACAACAACCCCGGCGACATGATCCGTGACATGACGAACGGGCGCGGTACCGATTCGGTGATCGACGCCGTGGGTATGGAGGCGCACGGCTCGCCCGTCGCGAAGCTCGCCCAGAGTGCCGCCGGTTTCCTGCCGTCGGCGATCGCCGAGCCGTTCATGGAGAAGGCCGGAGTGGACCGTCTCCACGCGCTGTACACCGCGATCGACGTCGTGCGGCGTGGTGGTGCGGTCTCGTTGAGCGGCGTGTACGGCGGGGCGGCGGATCCGATGCCGATGCTCACCCTGTTCGACAAGCAGATCCGTCTCCACATGGGTCAGGCCAACGTGTTGAACTGGTCCCGGAGATCCTGCCGCTCCTGACCGACGAGGATCCGCTGGGGGTCGACGACTTCGCGACCCACCGCCTCCCGCTCGACGACGCACCGCACGCGTACGAGATCTTCCAGAAGAAGCAGGACGGCGCCATCAAGATCTGTCTGAAACCGTAGTGGACGCAGCCGAACCGGGCCCGGGAATCACCCCGGACCCGGTTCGTCGTAGCGGTTCACTTCTCGATCGCGGCCTGTCCGTTGCTTTCCGCGTCGATCACGGAGATCTTGCGGGGCTTCGCCTTCTCTGCGACCGGAATCGTCAGGCGCAGAACACCACCGCGATACTGTGCTTCGATCCGATCGGTGTCGAGAGTGTCACCGAGGAACAGCCGACGAGTGAAGACGCCTCGCGGCCTCTCGGTGGAGACGAATTCCTTGTCCCGGTCGACTTCCGGACGTTCCGCGCGCACAGTGAGCACGTTGCGTTCGACATCGAGGTCGATCGAGTCGGCGTCGACGCCGGAAGGTCGAACTCGGCGACGAAACGGTCGCCTTCTCGCCATGCATCGAGCGGCATCACCGCGGGCCGTGCCATGGTGCCGAGCACCTGCTGCGTGAAGCGATCGATATCGCGGAAGGGGTCGGTGCGCATCAACATCGGTCTGTCACCTCCGACTGTCCGGCCGTTCGTGACGGCCACACTCTGTTTGATTATCTGTGTCTGTAGACACAGATTTATTATGGCCCTGTGATAAGGTTCGGTCAAGACCGCGGGTGACCGCGGCGCGACCCGAGAACACCGACTCCGGAGGAAACGATGACGCCAGATCCGTTACGCGCCCGGCGCGGGGTCTACGGCATCTCGGTGGCCGCCGAACTGTCAGGACTCGACCCGCAGACCCTGCGCCTGTACGAACGCCGAGGGCTGCTGAACCCCGAACGCACGGCAGGCGGAACGCGCCGCTACAGCGACAACGATCTCGAGATCGTCCAACGGATCGTCGAACTGGTGGCTCCGGAATCAATATCGCCGGAATCGCCGGATCCTCGAACTCGAGGCGAACAACGCGGCCTCAGGGAGGACAACGACCGTCTGCGCTCCACTCTGGACAGCAGACCCCCTCCCCCGCCGCATACTTCCTAGACCTCCTCTACCTGCGCAAACAGCAGAAAGACCGGGCCGGTTCAGGAGAACCGGGCTAAGATTCAAGAACGCCTCAGAGGTGCGTAGGAGTGCGTCCGCCAAGTGACGCACCGATAGCAATAAGGGGTGACCTCAGTGCGCAATGCACAGCACGATTCACCGAATATCGGACAGGGACAGCAGGACACGGTATTCCGGCCTAATCACATCGCAGACGACACGATCCGCTGGCCCGATCCGAGCCCGTTGGACGGATGGTGGGCCCGCGTCATGGGCAAGTCGGTTCCCTGAGAGGAACCGGCACGATCCGACCATTCCACGACATCGATTCGCGGATACCGAGTTATTGACCGAGTTATTGATATCGAGGTGGACATGATGCCGCACCGCGACCCGCTCTCCGGTGGCCGGTGGGTCTTCCGTTGCGACCATTGCGATCACTGCTACCGCACTGCCGCACAGAGCAAGCTGCAGGCAGAGCTCTATGCCAGATGAACGGCTGGGCCACCCATCCGACGACGTTGTGCCCCGGATGCGCAACACTGTTCACCGGCGAGTTCGCGCCGCTCGCGCACGCCGACGGTTGAGCCGATAGTTGTCGCAGTCGCCGGTCGGGAGGCGGGTGAGCATCTAGGCTCGCTTCATGACCGGCGACGCGACGCGTATCGATTCACCCGAGAAACTCTCGGCTGCTCTCGAGACCACGGGATATCTCGCCGACGACGGACTGGCGACCGTCGTCTTCCTTGCGATGCGTATGGGCCGGCCGCTCTTCTGCGAAGGCGATCCCGGAACCGGGAAGACTTCGCTCGCAGCGGCTCTCGCTCAGTCCCTGGATCTGCCGATGGTCCGGTTGCAGTGCCACGAGGCATCGACGCCTCGCAGGCCCTCTACGACTGGGATTTTCCCCGGCAGTTGCTCCATCTGCGCTCGCTCGAAGCGGCGAGCGACGGTGTGCTCGATGCGGATACCGCCGAGCGTTCCCTCTACACGGAGCGTTACCTCCTCGTCCGCCCGTTGCTGCAGGCGCTCACCGACTCGCCGTGCGTGCTGCTCGTCGACGAGATAGACCGCGCCGACGACGAGTTCGAGGCCTTCCTGCTCCAGCTGCTCGACGAGAACGCGGTGACGATCCCCGAACTGGGCGAGATCCGCGCGGAGGTCCCACCGCTGGTGGTGCTCACCTCCAACCGGACCCGCGAGGTGCACGACGCGCTCAAGCGCCGCTGTCTGTACCACTGGTGGAGCATCCCGATCTCGAACGCGAGGTCGCGATCCTGCAGCGGCGGTTACCCGGTCTGGGGCGCCCCCTGGCCGAGCAGATCGCCCACGCGGTGCGCTCGCTCCGCGAACAGGACCTCCTGAAGCCCCCGGGGATCGCCGAATCCCTCGACTGGGCGCGCACTGATCGCCCTCGACCGCGACGTCCTCGACGCGGCGACCGCTGCGGCGACACTCGGTGCCGTGTTGAAGTACCGCGAGGACATCGACCGGGTCACCCGCGCCGGACTCGACCTCTCCGAGCGCCGGATCGACGACCGCCCCCGGTGTCGTCGTCGGGCTGGCCGGCTTCTGCCGCGCCCTCGCTGCCGCCGGTCTGCCCGTCGCCCTCGATGCCACCGCTACCTATCTCGCAGCGCCTCGCACACGTCGACGTCGGGGATCCCGTCCAGGTCTACTGGGCGGGCCGCGCGACGCTGTGCCGCACCCCGGACGACACGGCCCGCTACGACGCGACCTTCGTCACTGGTTCGGCGACACCGTCCCCACCGGCCTCGCGCACCCACGGGCAACGCACCGCACCGCACGGATCGCGGCGCTGTCCC
>LATQ01000279.1 GCA_001017865.1 Rhodococcus sp. IITR03 | reverse complement strand
TCTGGCCGGCGCCGGCGGTGAGCACCTGGCCCATGATGACGTATTCGACCTGCTCCGCAGCCACACCGGCGCGTTCGAGTGCACCGGAGATCGCCACGCCACCGAGATCCGAACCGGAGAAATCCTTGAGCGAACCCTGCAGACGCCCCATCGGGGTGCGGGCACCAGCGATAATCACCGAAACAGTTGCAGTCATTGATATTTCCCTAGTTATGTCGTCATCCAACTCTTCGTCCACCGCGCACGGGGGCTCGATGTCACCTACAGGCACGCCAACCACCGATACCGTCCCCAGCACAACAGACAGCAGGGCCCAGCGGGCCGGCTTCGAGCATCCTCGTCCACCCAATGAACGATTAGCGGTGCCTGGCGTCAGTACACCAGTACGTCTCGTCCCGAGCAAGCGGTAAAAGTGGTGTGCTGAAATCTGATCGCCTGGAAAGATCCGACGATCCGGTTCGTCCACTCAGTGGACGACTTGACAGAGCACCCGATCACAATCGATCGGGACCCGCACGACACCGACCTGCCGCGATCGCGCCGTGGACACAGAGCGAGCCTCCGCGCAGTTGCGTGACCGCCCCTTACGAGCCGCCGGTCTGCGATACCACCCTTGATGCCCGTGGCCATGGGTTCGTGCAACTACCCGAATGGGTGACCACGTAGCGGACCACGTAGTCACCCGCCTGTGCGCAACTCGCGGACCGACCATTGTGATCCACGGCATACCGCGTTCTCGTCCCCCGTCGAAACGCGCGAGGGACGACAAGCGAGTTGCACACCAGGAAGGTCATTTTCATGACGCAAGCCATCGACCGATCAGTATCTGTTCTGACGCACCGACGCGCTGCGCCCACCTCACCGCTGGGTGCGCTCGGCCCGTGCGTGGCGACGCCACCATGGCAACGCAGCACACACCGGTCGGTCGAATCCTCCCTCGTCGACACCACCCCGATCCTGCGCGTCGACGAGAAGACAGCTTGTTGAGACACCCCGTCCATTCACAACCGTAATTATCACGGAAGGACCCTTGATGGGACAGCTTGAAGGCAAGGTCGCGCTGGTAACGGGAGCAGCACGCGGGCAAGGGCGCTCGCACGCCATCCGGCTCGCGGAGGAAGGCGCCGACGTCATCATCGTCGACATCTGCGCCACGCCGGCAACGACAAAGTACCGCGGCGCGACGGAGGACGAACTCCAGGAAACGGCCAAACACATCGAAAAGTTCGGGCGGCGTGCCCACGTCGCGGTCGCCGACGTGCGGTCACTGAATCGGCTCCAGGACGTGGTCGCCGAGGGTGTCGCAAAGCTCGGGCGTCTCGACACCGTGGTGGCGAACGCCGGTATCTTCTCGTCCGCTCCGTTGCATGAGCTGACCGAAGAGCAATGGGACGAAATGATCGATATCAATCTGTCGGGCGTCTGGAAGACGATGCGCGCGACGGTTCCCGTCCTGATCGAGCAGGGTGAGGGCGGGTCGATCGTCCTGATCAGTTCCACCGGCGGGTTGCAGGGTTTCCCCAATTTCGCCCACTACGTCGCTGCGAAGCACGGCGTCACCGGTCTCGCCCGAACTGCCGCCAATGAGCTGGGCACCCATCGGATTCGATGCAACTCCATCCATCCCACCTCTGTGCTGACGGACATGATCGACAACGTGGACATGTACCGTCTGTTCCGTCCCGACCTCGAAACGCCCACACATGAGGATTTTCGTGAAGCGTGCGAGACAGCGATGAACGTGCTGCCAACTCCCTGGATCGAACCGGTGGATGTCAGCAACGCCGTGGTGTGGCTAGCTTCGGATGCGGCACGCTACGTCACCGGCATCGCAATGCCCGTCGACGCGGGCGCGCTCAACAAAGTCTGATCAGCGGACCCCGCGAGGAGCGGGGCACCCGGAACCAGCTCGGTGTGCCCCGCTCCGCACAAGCGCCTCGGCGATCGCGTCACGCCTGCTCATGCCAACTTCTCCAGAAGGTGTTCGACGTGTCCCCGACCGGGTGCGGCGAACGAACCAGCGCAGCGACGATGTCCTTGTCGGTAATCCCCGGAGCGACGTGCGCCGCCACCTCCTGCTAAATGGGATCGCCTCCCTGATGCGATCCGTCGAGCCGGATCACCGGGCGATAGTGACTCCTCAGCACGAATCCTGTGACCTGGGAAACCGACATCGCGGCTCCACTGGCCTGACGCTTCCCGACCGATCGTCTCCCGATGTACTTCGCGCCTGCTTCCCGAATCGCGCACGGTGCTCGACTCGGTGATCGAAGTCGGCTACGGCGTGGTTTCGAACTGTGCGATAGCAGGCGCTGTGTGACGGTGAACCTGTGGTGCATCCCTGGCGGATGACTGACCGCAGCCTCGAAGCGGCCGAACGAGACCGGCTGTCACAGCAACGCAGCTCTTGCCTGCGCATATTCGGCGCTGAGGCGTTCGATGATCGTTGCAGCCGGCAGTACGTCGTCGACAGCACCGATGCCCTGACCTGCGCCCCAGATATCGCGCCATGGCTTCGGCTGCGGCTTGGTTTCCGGCTCCGAGTCTTCGTTGATCCCAAAGTTCGGCACAGTGGGCCGGGAGCCGGTGAGGGCGTCGAGATCAAGCCCGGCTGCTTCGATGCTTCCTCGCAGGTAGTTGCCGTGAACACCGGTGAACCGGTTCGAGTAGACGATGTCGCCGGCGGTCGAGTCGACAATCATCTGCTTGTACCTGGGGTCGGCATTGGCTTCGGCACTGGCGATGAAGGCGGAACCTATGTAAGCGAGGTCGGCTCCGGCAGCCTGCGCTGCGAGGACGGCGCGACCGTGAGCGATGGCTCCGGACAGCAACAGCGGGCCGTCGAACCACGCACGTATCTCCTGGATCAACGCGAATGGGGATTGTATCCCGCGTGGCCACCGGCTCCGGCAGCGACAGCGATCAGACCGTCGGCGCCCTTGGCGACAGCCTTGCGGGCGAAGGTGTTGTCGATGACGTCGTGCAGGACGATGCCGCCGTACGAGTGGACGGCGTCGTTGACGTCGATGCGGGCACCGAGCGAGGTGATCACGATCGGAACTTCGAACTCGACGATGGTGTCGAGGTCCTCCTCGAGCCGAGCGTTGGACTTGTGCACGATTAGGTTGACCGCGTACGGAGCGGACGGTGCCTCCGGATTGTTCGCGTCGTGTTTCGCCAGCCTCCCGGTGATGTCGGTGAGCCACTCACGCAACATCGGCTGAGGTCGCGCATTGAGCGAGGGGAACGAGCCGATGACTCCGGCGGTGCATTGTGCAACGACCAGATCGGGGTTGGAAGCGATGAACAAGGGGGAGGCGACCACGGGCAGACGAAGCCGGTCGTGGAGAACAGGCGGAAGACTCAATGTCGGATCCTTTTCAGCAGCACGGTGATACTGCAGCACGTGCTAGTGCGGAGTGTGTGTTCCGAACCGGCGACCGTGGTAGGTCAGTGGTGCGGCGGTCGGGTCGGTGTCGACGCCGGTGACGGCTCCGACGACGATGGCGTGATCGCCGCCCGGGAGGATCTGGTCGACCTGGCAGGAGAGCCAGATCGCGGTCTCGTCGAGTCGCGGTATCGAATCGTGCTGATGCCAGAGTGTTCCCGTGAACTTGTCGTCGCCCTTGGTGGCGAAGCGTGCGGCGAGGGCGTGTTGCTGCGCCCCGAGGACGTTGATTCCGAAGGTGCCGGCGCGTGTGATGGCGGACAGGCTTTCCGATGTCGTTGCCATCGCCACTGCGATCAACAGTGGTTCGAACGATAGGGACATCACGGCGCTGACGGTCGTGCCGTGCGGGCGATCGCCGTCCATCGTCGTGACGACGGTAACCGGTGCGCACATGTGCGCCATTGCCTCTTTGAAGTCGACCCGCAGTTCGTCTTCGGCGTAGGTGGTCGAGTTGGAGATGCTCATGGACGGTCGGTCTCCCCGTGACGTCGAGTGCGGTGGGTGATGCCGTTCAGGCAACGGCGGAATGACTGCTGATGATCGATGCCCACAGTTCCGAGTAACGAATCGTGGGCAGGTCCCAGTGCCGGGCTTCGTCGATGCCGGCCTCTCGACGCGGATCGATGCGCGAGACCAGGGAGGTGAATGCCACCGGACAGCCCGGTGCTTCCGGCGCCGTCGCGGTACAGAGGTACCCGGCCTCCGCGATCATGCGCGGTCTGCTGGGGGTGTTGTCGTCCGTTGCCAGGACAGGGATGACATGACCCGGTCGGGTGAACGACGCGGGAGTCGATCGCCGATCGCCCAGGGTGCGGAGCGTGACCGCACGGTCTCGTGCGGAGATGCCGGTCGCTACGCCTTCCGCGGCGTCGACTGCCACGCACATCGGTCCGCTGTATGACGTACCTGTGTCCCAGGTCATCGGCGGGAGGCACAGGCGATGAGCATCGGACAAGCTCACGGTGACGCAGATGAATCCGCTTCCTTCACGGATCATTTCGGCCACGATGGATGTCGAAGCCCGGTCGGCCAGGATCATCATGTCGATGCCGGTGCCGTTCAGATCGTCGAGTGCCAGCACCGGGCTACCGGTCTGTAGTGCCTCGACGGCGGCGGCGAGAGCCGTGGTGCGCGTGCGGTGCTGTGCGATGCTCATCGCCATCACCCGTTAGCCGGCGAGTCCGGTGGCGGACCAGAACGCTTCGAACGAGGACGGCACGAGATCGTTGCCGCGCACGACCTTGCCGTCGACGAACCGGTGGCCCATGACCATGGTGATATCCAGTTCGTGATTCCCGAGTTTGCGGTATGCCCGGATCTTGGCCACCACGAGCTCGTCGTCGATCACGTCGCAGCTGAGCACTTCGTTTGCCGAGGCGTCGAGCTTGGCGAGCACGCCGAGTCCCTCCAGGAACTCCGCCTTGGTGTAGACCCGCTGCGAGCCGTCGAATGTGAATCCGGCCCACGTCATCGTGTCGTCGTACAGGTCCAGGAGGGGTGCGGGATCACCCTGGTCGGCTGCGGCGAAGGCCTTGGTGAGTGCGTCGGCGTTCTGCTGGGTCATTGGTGTACCTCCGTCAATGGGATGTGGTCCACACCACCTTCGCAAGGGCGGCGGCATCCGGTAACCGTCCGACACGTGACCGGCTACGGGGGTGGTGATCCCACCGTCGCGATCGCAGTTTTTGCTGTTCATGGGCTTTTTGTTCGGGGGAATTGAGTGGCGGCCACCTCCTGTAAAGTCGTGATTGACACATCTTGACCCCCCTTCTTGCGGCGTATCGCCTTCCCCCAGCAAAGTGATGTGGGTCTCATAGGAGGTGCGGTGAACGCCGACGAATGGTCCGAAATCCATCGATGCCGGGGTGAAGGTGAATCAATCAAGGGCATTGCCCAGCGCTTGGGTATCTCCCGGAACACGGTGCGCCGGGCCCTTGCCATGCCAGAACCGCCGCACGACCACCGAAGGTTGAAGGCTCGGTAGCCGATGACGCGGATGCACGCATCCGCGACCTCCTCCAGCGGACTCCGGACATCTCCATCGCAGAGCTCGGCAGATGTATCGAGTGGAACCACTCCCGCACGCTTCTCGTACGCAAGGTGAACCAGATCAAGACCGAGATGACCACTCCCGCGTTCGAGCATCCTTCGATCGGGACCGGCCTTCCCCAGCAGCCCACCAGTTTCGTCGGGCGACACCACGAGCTGCGTGAAGTCCGTCGGCTTCTCGGGGACCACCGATTGGTGTCTGTAGTCGGGCCCGGAGGAATCGGAAAGACCCGACTCTCCGTACGCGCCGCGGAAGAATACCGACGGGCATTTCCCGACGGTGTACGCTTCGTCGAATTCGCTTCTCTGCGAAGCGAAAACCTGCTGAGTCAGGCGATCGCCGATCGACTCGGACTCGAAACCCGCGACGGTCCGGAAAGCTCTGCCGACGACATCCTCATCGAGTACTTACGCAATCGGAGGATGCTCCTGATCCTCGACAACTGCGAACATCTCGTCGAAGGAGTCGCCGCCCTCGCGAGCCGTCTGATCGAGGAAACCAGCAACCTTCGGATCCTCACCACGTCACGTGAATACCTCGCCATTCCCGGCGAGTACGTTTTCCATCTCCCTCCCCTGCCGACGCACGCAGGGACAGGCTCGGGAGCCGTCGAACTGTTCGCAAACCGCGCCGAGTCGGCGCTCTCGGGATTCGAACTCAGCGATTCGAATGTCGAGGCCGTCAGACGGATCTGTCAGCGACTCGACGGACTCCCCCTGGCCATCGAACTGGCGTGCACCCGCCTCAACGTCCTTTCCGTCGAAGACTTGGCCGAACGACTGGATCGGCGCCTGTCGATGCTCACCGTCTCCGCACGCGGACGCACACCACGCCATCGCAGCCTGCAGGCCACCATCGACTGGAGCTACGAACTGTGCTCGGAAACCGAACGCACCCTGTGGTGCAGAGCCTCCGTCTTCGCAGACAGTTTCGACCTCGCCGCAGCAGTAGCCGTGTGCTCCGACAACGTCCTGTCCGAGGACGAAATCATGGAAGCAGCCGCAGCACTCGTCGCCAAGTCCGTGGTTGTGCGTGAGACATCGCAGGACGGTGTCCGCTTCCGACTGCTCGAATCGATACGAGAGTACGGATGGGGAAAACTGACCGTCCCGGAACGCCGCCACATGAACACGAACCTGCTCGAGTACTGCGCACACATCATCGAAGAATCAACAGCGTCCTGGTACGGCCCCGAACAGTTGGCGAGAGCAACCGCGGTGTCGATCAACCGCGGAAACATCCGCGCGGCGCTGCATTCGGTAACGAACGACCCCGCCGACCCCGCACTCGTGCAACGGGCCGCGGACACCCTGGGAGCCTCGAGATTCCTGTGGGCATGCGGAATCTCCGTACGCGAACACCGCATGTGGTTGACGCAGGCGCTCGAATTGCCCGGAGTCTCGAGGACCGCACGAGGACGCATCCTGACCGTGCTCGCATTGGTTCAAACACTGCAAGGCGACCGAGACGCCGCCGACTTCACCCTACGCAGAGCCCGTGAGCTCGCCGGCGACCGCGAAGATCCGGTTACCCGGTCGTTCGCAGTGCACATCACCGGACTACGGGACTTCTTCGCCGGCCGGCCCGACTCCGGAATGGCATACCTCGACGAAGCAGAACGCGGTTACCAGTTGTACGGCTCCGAGCCGGAATTGGTATCGATGCTGCAGATCCACCGCGGCATGCTGCTCTGCTCCACACAGGACGTCTCCAGCGCCGCGGAGGCGTTCAACCAAGTGTTCACCAAGACCGACGAAATCGGCGAGCTGTGGTTCCACTCCTACGCGACCTACGGACTCGGCCACGTCGCCCTGCTCGAGAACGCCCCCGACACCGCTGTCCAGCGCGCCCTCGAAGCACTTCGATATCAGCGAGAGTTCGCCGACCCCATCGGTAAGACCGTGATGGCCGACCTGCTCGGATGGCACTCGCCGCGCAGGGCCACGGTGCACGTGCCGCCGTCGTCCTGGGCGCCGCCTCGTCCATGTGGGGTTCGATCGGCCAGCAACTCTACGGTGCCGACCACTGGAATACGTTGCGCGAACGCGCAGTCCATACGGCACGACGCCACATCGGGACATCCGCGTTCGACGCCGCATGGGCCCGAGGACAGGCCATGACCGCACCCGAACTGCTCGCCTACATCTTCGACGAGGACTGCACCGGCGACGAGCATCCGGTCCCGGACCGAGGTCTGTTCACCCGCGCCACCACGAACGCCGACACCTCTCAACTCGAGCTTCTCTCACCTCGTGAACGCGAGGTCGCCGATCTGGTTGCGCAGGGCCTGACGAACAAGCAGATCGCCGAGAAGCTGGTGCTCTCACCTCGGACAATTGAAGGACATGTGGAGCACCTGTTACGCAAGCTGTGCCTGTCCCGACGAACCGAAGTGCCCCGAGCACTCTTCTCGACCTGAACAGCCCCGGTCGCCCGGGTCGCCATCACGACCCGGGCGAACACCCGTGCAGAGAGCCGATCAGCTCTGCTGGTAGCCGGGCAGGATCGCCCCGGCGGCGTCCCTCAACGTCATGCGGTCGATCAGGGCGTGCTGAGTGGCGACCGCAGCATCACGCACACACCGCCCGAGAACGCTCGGGGTACGCACCGTCGCGCTACCGGCCCAACGATGCGCAAACATCACGACATCGCCGGCGACCTCCTGCACCCAGGTCGCAGCCTGCCGCAGCCGCGCGTGCTGCTCGTCCGAGATGGGCAGTCCTGCCGCCGCCGTGTCCTCCGCGTCCCCGAACACCTCGTAGACGTACGCACACGCAGCCTTGAACAGCGCTTCGTGACGCGCGAATTCGATCCGGAAGACATCGGAGTCACCAACGAAACCGTCGTATCCCGGGCGCACCTTGCCCGACACGATGCGCGCGATCTCCTCCAGGGCGCGCTCGGCGAGCCCCAGCGCCACCGGCGCGTGGCCACCGACACCGATGCCCAGGAGCCCGAGCTGGTAGACCGCCTCGGGACGGACGGGAACGGTCGAGAAGGTATCCATGGTGAACCGCTCCGGCACGAACTCGTCGCTCACCTGGTAGTCGTACGAACCGGTGCCGACCATGCCCATGACACTCCAGTTGCCGAGGAACTCGACCTTCTCCTTGGGAATCCACGCGATGCGAGCCTCGGGCTGACCGTTCGCATCGACGATGGGATTGCTCTGGTCGTCGTGGACGACGAAACCGGCACCGATCCAGGAGCATGCGCCGAACCGCTGGCGAACTGAAAGCGGCCCGTGACGCGATAGCCACCCTCGACGCGGACTCCCTTGCCCGTGGGGACGATCATTCCCGCGGTGATGCCCTTGTTGACTCCGGCGAACATCTCGCGAGCACCCTCGGGATTCGTGTAACCGACGGCAACACCGGTGCTGCACGAGTTGGCCATGAACGCCCACCCGGTGGAGCCGTCGGCGCGCGTGAGTTCCTGAATAACCTTGAAGGCGCTGACGATGTCGAGGCCGGCGCCACCGTACTCCTCCGGTACCAGGATCCAGAACAAGCCTGCCTCGGCCAGCGCGTCGTAGACGGGCCGCGTGATCGTCGCTCCGGCTTCGATAGCGTTTGCTTCGGCGTCGATGACCTTGGCTACTTCACGGGCACGATCGAGATACTCCGCTCCGCGAGCACGCTGCTGGTAGGTCGAGAGAACAGGCGCGGTGAGTGTCATCCGAGGATTCCTTCCATGTGGGTACGACGAGTACCTGCATATGACTGGAATCACAATGACTCGCCACTCATGTCTCGACAGCGGGGCAACTACGTGGTCGCCTACGGGACCGCGACACCCGCGTACGCAGCCACAGCAGTAACGACATCTGGCCTGCACAACGTCACTCAGCGCGACGGGGACACCTACCCCTCCGCTACCCGGACGTCACGGTCAAGATGTGTCAGTGGCATCAGTGCACAGGACATCACACCCACAATGCCGAACACCCGCAGGTGATACACCCAGGCCACCAATCCGTAGCCCACAGAGCTGTGTACCGCTTGCAAGCACCCGCTCCCACAAGGTTTTTCACCAGAATCTTCGTGAGAGATTCGCTTACCGCAGATAGAATCAGCACACTCGTCGAGTTGATCGACTCGATTATGTGCAACTTCGATTAGTTTCGCTTGCACGGCATCTCCGCTTCCGACCAGGCGACACACGGCATGACGACAGCGAGGAAAGCAATGACCCGCAATCCCCAGTCCGGTAAGAACCTCGGATATCCGGCGCATTCGATCCTCCATATCGTGGCAGAACTTGAAAGCCTTGCCCTCGACATGGCGTACGAGAAACGGAACCGTCTCGTGGACACATACCAGGAAGATGGCGAGCCGGCGTCGTGACGAGCCCGGAACATAGCGTCATCACGCTTGCGGAAACGATGATCCTTCGACCGTGCTCGGCCGAAGGGATCATCGTCTCCAGGAATCACTCATACTCGATCGCGAACGACGCGGTTCTCCAGCTCATCCAGTGCCGCACGGTAGATCTCCGAGATCGCCTGGGCCAGCGCAGCGTCCTCCTCAGCGGAAGTACCCCTGAAATCTGCGTCCCAGGTGATCCGTGCACCATCGGGATGATCGACCACAGCGAAGACCGACCGGTACACCTCGAGAGGCAAGGGACCCGAGACATAGTCGTACACGTAACGCCTCTGCTGATCATCGTGCTCGACGATCCGTTCGACGGCTTCACCACCACCGGCGAACGTCGTGTACCGCATATCTCCACGCTGATACGAGCTTTCCAGCGCGGGAATCCAATCCGCGACATTCGCGGTGTCGCCACCGATCTTCCATACCGTCGCCGGGTCAGCGGCAACAACTCGACTTTCATTCACCTGCATCGTCTTCCTCCGTTTCGGCGATGTCATAGGCAACGAGAAGCTTCGACAACCTTTCGACCGCATCGGGCCCGATCCCATGACGCTGAAGTAGCGCCGACACTCCGCCGTGTTCTCGATCGACACGGTCGAGAAAGCGTTCCATCGCGTCCGGCGGCGCAGTCCACGCTTCCGGCGGGTATAGATCCGCCGCAGGACCGTACGAGGCCATCTCACGCAATCTGCGCATCGACGCAACCACGTCGTCGGTAGCAGCCGCGTAATCGGCGACGATGTCTCCACGCCGCACGCCGATGGCAGAAAGCACCAGCGCGATCGCCACTCCGGTTCGGTCCTTGCCGACAGTGCAGTGCACCAGCACCGGCAGCGTAGCCGGTTCGAGCAACCGGGACAGCACCGCCACCGCCCCAGCTGCGTCGGCCTCCAGGTACGAGAGATATCTCGTGACAAGAGGATCGTCGCCGACCATAGGGGCCACAGCCGAGTCCGACGCGACTGTGTCAGGAATACTGAACGGGTTCGGAAGATGGGCCACACGCAACTCGTCGAGCGGACCTCGACCTTCCACCGCGACCTCATGAGGCAGGCGTAGGTCGATCGTCGCTTGTATCCCGGTCGCAGAGATCAACTCGCGGGCTGTGTGCAGGTCCAAAAATTGCGGGGTTCCACTGCGGTAGAGCACGCCATGTCGAACGCGTCCACCGTCGTTCGTCCGCAAACCGCCCAGGTCCCGAAACCCCAGCAGTCCCGCATATGAGGACGTCATGACTGGGTCGACAGGATCGTGATCACGCAGGCATTGCCGTCCATTCCGGCCGCCCCTCCCCCCATGGTCTCCACCAGACCGACCCGATGCCGCGCGACCTGTCGAGCGCCGGCTCGTCCACGCAGCTGCCACGAGATCTCGGCGATCTGTGCCATGCCGGTGGCGCCGAGGGGGTGCCCACGCGACAACAACCCCCCGCTCGGATTGACCGGCTGGACCCCATCACGCGTGGTGTGTCCGGAGGGGGCAAGTTCGGCACCCTTACCGCGCGGCGCAAGGCCCAAAGCCTCCAAGGTGATGATCTCGCCGATCGTGAAGGCATCGTGCACTTCGAGTACATCGATCTCCTGAGCAGTGCGGCCGGCTTCTGCGAATGCCTTCTCGGCGGCGCGTGCCACGCTCGCGTACCCCCACACCTCCTCGCTGCGGTGATCCCACAACGCACCGGAGACCAGGACGGAGGATTCGATACGCAGGTCGTTCGGGTTGCCTCGTTCGCCCCCGACGATCGCAGCGCCCGCACCATCGCTCGTGGGGCAGCACTGCAGGAAGGTCAAAGGTTCCGCGATCATGCGGGAGTCCAGCACCTCCTGCACGGTCGGTACTGCGTCCCGCAATTGGGCACGCGGGTTGTCCATGCCGTTGCGTTTGTTCTTCACCGCGACGGTCGCGAGCTGCTCGGGGGTAACGCCGAACTCCCCCACATACCGTTGTGCCTGCAGTGCGTACAGGCCGGGCAGCGGTAACGACGACGCCCCTTCGGGATCGGTGGCCTCGGGGACGATCGCGCCGGAGAAGAGGGTCGACATCTGGTCCACGCCGAGTACCAGTACGCAACCGAACCTACCCAGACGTACCGCTTCGACTGCCTCGTGGTAGGCGCTCGTTCCACTGGCACAGGCATTTTCGACCGTCCACATCGGAACGGAGGGGATTCCGAGCCCTCGCTGGACCCGGGTGGCCACCCCCGGCGGACCGAACACCGAGCCGACGATGATCGCATCGATCTGCCCCGGCTCGATACCCGCATCCCGGACCGCCTCGGCCACTGCCGTCCAGGCCAGCGACTCCACCCTCCGGTCCGGGAACCGGCCATAGGCGGAGGTTCCCACACCCCACAGCATCGCCTGTTCCATCACTGCACCTTTCTGGACGCAACAAGGTTGCCGTCGTCTGTCCCGGTGATCTCGAGACGAGCGCCGAGTTCGAGCACGGCAGGCTCCGCGAGATGGACGAGCACCCGGGGACCATCGTCGAGGTCGAGATAGGCCAAACCGAACGGAGGTCGATGCGTGCCGACCGGGATGGCAACCACCGTGGACGACCAGACTTTTCCGGTCCGAGCGAAACGTGCATCGTCCATGGCCGCGTAGCACACCGGACACCACGGCAGTCCTTGCTGGGCAGTCGGATATCGGCATTCGGTGCACCGCGTGCCGAGCACGACTTCGCCGTCGAAGGTCGGCCGCGGGTCGGCCACCGGAAGACCGCCGACCGCCGAACCGGCTCGCCGCTTGGTGGGTCGACCCACGCCGAGCTCGCTCATCAGTGGTCCCCTTCCAAGGTCAGCGAGAAGTCGTCGGCTTCGATGTGCAAGTAGGCACCGACCGCGGTCTCGACCAGTTCCTGGATGTACCGCGTCTGCTTGCTCGTCGGGGAGAAGTCACGTTGACGTCGAGGGGTCGCGCGCATGACGTCGATATCGTTTTCCGGCACCAGAAGCCGCAGAATCAGCTCGTCGTCACTGATCGAGCCGCCGAACTTCGCACGCAGGTCTGCAAGGCTGGGCTGTGGGGGCTCCCAGTTCTCGTAGCTCTTCGCCTTGGGCGAGCTCATGATCTTGTCGAGGACATTGGGATCGAGAGGAGCGACGGGCTTACCATAGAAGCCGTTAGCGTAGATCATCACCTCATCCGGCACGACCGAGTAGCGCGATCCGGTCACCACGTTGAGTACGCCTGCGTGCCGACCAGCTGCGAGAACGGCGTCGCCATCACGGGATAGCCCAGTTCCTCGCGTACCACCGACATTTCGTCGAGTACCTCTTCGAAACGGTCCTCCATGCCACGATCACGCAGCTGCGCCTTGAACGTACCGGCCATCCCGCCCGGCAGCTGGTGCCGATACTGGAACAAGGAGTACTCCGCGGGCTGACCGACCGGCAACTCCTCGTAATCGGCCACGCGAAGCAGGTGCTCCTCGACGGCAGCGAAGTAGGAGTCATCGAGATCGACGTCGAACCCGGCATAGCGCAGATTCGCCACCGTGTTCTCGGTGGAGGGCAAAGACACGCCAGCGGCCAGTGGACGACTGGCGGTGTGGACACGGTCGGCGCCGGCGAGCACACCCTCGAGATAGTTCACCGGTGCCATCGCATTGTTGCTGTGAAAATGGATCTCCACGGCAGATCACCGGCTGCGCCCTTGATCGCCGCGATCAACGACCGCGTGCGTTCTGGAGTGAGCAGACCGGCAGCGTCCTCGAGCTCGATTCCGTCCGCGCCGGTGGCGACGAGCTCACGCGTGCGAGCAGCGTAGTACTCGTCGGTGTGATAGGGCGTGTCCGCATAGAGGATGCACGGAATGGCCTGGGCACCTTCGGCCTGCACCGTCTTGACCAGCCGACCGATCTTGTCCATGTTGAACAGTCCGTCGTAGATCCAGAAGCTGCCGATGCCATGTGCACACAACCGCTGCACCCACAGATCCATCACACTGTCTGCCGTGAGCCCGAAGGTCACGATGCCGTTGCTTCGAGTGCCGGCCCGCACCGTGGTTCTCGGCATGGCCTCCGACAGTGAGATCAGTTGATCCCAGGGATCCTCCTTACAGTGCCGCACCAGCACCTCGAAGATGGAGCTTCCGACGAGATCGATGGTGTGAAAGCCCGTGCGGTCCAGTTCCGCTGCCATGGGTAAGCCCATGTCTTTGCGCAGGCGCATGCCCCACCAACTCTGCGGACCATCGCGCAAGGTCTGGTCCACGATGTCGATGGTGCGGCGGCTGCCGTCGGCATTGCGCGGGGCGCAGTCCAGATAGCTCATGAGATCTTCTCCAAGTAGTGGGGTAGGCCCCGAGAGGCGATCCAGTCGGTGGTCACAGTTCCCGCCCGAAAGTCCGGATGGTCGAGCGCTACCCGTGCGAATCCTGCGGTCGTGGGGACGCCGGAGACGCCCAGATCTCCCAGTGCAGCGACCATACGGTCCGCGGCCGTGTCTCGGTCCGGGCCGTGCGCGACGATCTTGGCCAGGAGGGAGTCGTAGTAGGGAGTAACGACATAGCCGGCTTCGCAGTGGCTGTCGACGCGGATCCCCTCCCCCCTCGGCGGTTCCCATCGGGTGACCGTGCCGGGATTGGGAAGGAATCCACGTGCCGGATCCTCGGTGGTGATTCTGACCTCGACAGCGTGCCCGACGATGTGAATGTCGTCCTGGGCGAACCGCAGCGGAATACCCGCCGCCGAGCACAGTTGTTCGACGACCAGGTCCACGCCGGTGACCATCTCGGTGACGGGGTGCTCGACCTGGATCCGGGCGTTGAATTCGAGGAACGCGAATTCCTCGGTGTCGGAGTCATAGATGAACTCCACGGTGCCGGCGCTGTCGAGACCCAGTGCCTGGGCGAAGGCGACGCCGCTGCACCGAATATCCTGCCGCACCTTCTCCGGCAGGTTCGGTGCCGGCGACTCTTCGACCACCTTCTGGTGACGGCGCTGGAGCGTGCAGTCGCGTTCACCGAGATGGATCACCGAGCCATGCTTGTCGCCGAGGACCTGCACCTCGATGTGTCGGGCATTGCGAATGAACCGTTCGATATAGGTGCGGCCGTCACCGAACGCCGACTGTGCTTCGGCGGCGGCCGACGACCACCGTGCGCGAAGTTCGGCTTCGTTCTCGACGACGGACATGCCGCGTCCACCGCCGCCGGCCGCGGCTTTGACCAGGACCGGGTAACCCAGCTCGGCGGCTGCCGCGACTGCAGCCTCGGTCGAGTCGAGCACAGGCGATCCCGACAGCACCGGTATCCCCGCCGAACGCGCCAACTCCCGCGCCCGTGCCTTGTCCCCCGCCTCGGCCACCGCATCGGGGCGAGGACCGACGAACACCAGCCCTTCGGCAACACACGCCGCAGCGAACTCGGGATTCTCGGAGAGAAATCCGTAGCCTGGATGTACCGCATCACAACCGGTTCCGAGTGCGGCGGTGAGCACCGCAGGAATGGACAGGTAACTGTCGCCGGCGGGCGGCGGACCGATGCATACCGCTCGATCCGCCATCCGGGCCGCGAGACCGACTCTGTCCACCGTCGAGGTGACAGCCACCGTTTCGATACCGAGGTCGCGGCACGCCTTGATGACACGAACTGCAATTTCACCGCGATTGGCGACCAGCACGCGCCGCAGGGGAAAGCCTTCGGACACCGTGGTTGCCAGATTCGAAGGCTAGTCATCGGTCGGCCTGATCAAGAACAGCACCTGGTCGAACTCGACAAGATCGGCGTTCTTGGCGCAGATCTGTACGATCTCGCCGCTCTGCGGCGCAACGACCGGATTCATCAGCTTCATCACTTCGACGATCGCGAGTTGCTCGCCGGCCTCGACCTTCTGCCCGACCTGCACGAACGGCGGTTCACCCGGCTCGGCGCCACCCAGAACGCACCGACGGTCGGTGACGTGATCTCGATGCATCCGCTGGTGTCCGCCGACGCCGCCGGTACCGGGACTGGGACATACACGCCAGGCGCCGTATCGGCGGCGTTCGTACTATCGGCTGTGCTGGTCGGCGGTGTGTGCGTCACCGCAGGGACGGTCGCCGACGCGACCTGCCGGGCCGGTGTCGGTACATCGGCAACAGCTCGTGCCGGGGCCGTCGGCGGACCGTCCTTGCCGACGGTGATGCGCATTCCGTCCATTTCCAGCGTCATCGCGGCCCAGCCGGAGTCGCGGAAGGTACGCAGAATCTCCCGCACGTCGCGGTAGGTGACACGCTCCGGTGTGGTCATGAGATTCTCCTGTGGTGTGCGACGGCAGCGAGTAGCACCGGAAGCCGGTGGGCGGTGACGATCTCCTCGACGCCGGCGTCCATGGCAGCGCGCACACCGTCGGGGGCGCAGAAAATTCCTCCGCGAACAGATTTGGTGCCGGCAGGGATGTCGGGCAGTTTCTCGCCGAGATCGTCGATAGCCGTGGCATCCGCGTCGAAGACCGGCTCGAGCACGGCAGTCGTGCTCACCGTCAGCGGTGCGGCGCGTTCGGCCCATTCGGTGAGGCGGCGCAGATCGTCGTCCTCACTTTCATCCACGGCCGAGGTCGGCAGCTCACCGGCGTAGACGCGACCGGTCGTCGCGTCGACCGTGACGGTACGGCCCACCAGAGCCGTGACCGTGCCGGCGCCACATCCAACGACGCACGGTGTGTCCAACGCCCGACTGACGACCGCCGCATGCGAGGTCGACCCGCCCTGCTCGGTAATCACCGCAGACGCGGCGATCATCCCGTGCACGTCGTCGGGACTGGTCGACTTGCGAACCAGGATGGAACCGGGCGTGGCTTGCGCAGCTTCCGGGGTGTCGACCACCAGTCCCGTTGCCACTCCGGGGCTGGCAGGCACACCACTGACAAGCACGTCGGTGTCGTCAGCGGCCCCGGGAGCGATCTCGGGCCGCAACAGGGTCCGGATCTGATCGGCGGTCACTCGCGACAGCGCTTCGTCCGGTTCGAGGACGCCTTCGTCGACGAGTTCGACCGCGATGCGCACCGCTGCTCGGGCGGTCCGCTTCGCCGGACGCGACTGGAGCAGAAACAGCTCGCCGCTCTGGACGGTGAACTCGATGTCCTGCGCATCGCGGCCCTCGCGATCGAGACACTCTGCAGCCTCGAGAAGTTCGGCGTGCACCGAAGGCCAGCGAGCGGCGAGGTAGGACAACGGTTCCGGCGTGATCCGGCCGGAGACCACGTCCTCACCCTGCCCTTTGGCCAGATACTCACCGTAGGGCTCTCGGGTGCCGTCGACGGGGTTACGGGTGAAAAGCACCCCGGTACCGGAGTCGTCGTCGAGATTGCCGAAGACCATCGCCTGGATGGTGACCGCCGTTCCGAGGTCGTCGGGAATGCCGTAGTGCTTGCGGTAGGCCAGCGCACGTCGCGAGCGACTCGACTCGAACACCGCGGCCACAGCGGCGCGGAGTTGTTCCCACGGGTCTGCCGGTACGGTCGCGTCGACATCCTCGGCGATGGCCGCACGGATGGCGATGGTGTCAGGCAAGTCGTCGAGGTCTTCGGTGCATCCCAGCACCAGTCGGCCGTAGAACCTGTGAATCGGCGGTGCACTTCGGCCGCGAAATCCGGATCGCCGCTCTCGGCGGCCAGGGCGGCCTCGACGGTGTCGTTGCATCCCAGGTCGAGGATCGTGTCCATCATGCCGGGCATGCTGATGGCAGCACCCGATCGCACCGAGACGAGCAACGGGCGTTCGCTACCACCGAAAGTACGGCCTAGTTTTTGTTCCAGGAAACGGATTCCCGCGACCAGCTCCTCGTCGAGACCCTCGGGCATGTGACCCTCGGCGAAATACGCCGTGCAGGCCTCGGTGGTGACGACGAAGGCAGGAGGAACCCGCAGTCCGAGGGACCGCATGCGCCACAGGCTCCATGCTTTTCCACCCACCAGATCCCGGCTCGGTTCGGTTGCGACCTCGTCCGGTACGACCAGCCACTGCAAACTCGTTGTGGTACTCATTCCGGACGTTCCCTTCCGGTCAGCCGAAGAATGTGCTCGTGCATCTGGAACCACACGGTGTGCACCGAGTCGACCCGTACCCCGCTGACGTAGTCGGTTTCGCCGCCTTCCGCGCGGACGAGAGCGTCGCCGATCCGGTCGAGGAATCGATCGACGAGAGGGTCTGCGTCGGCCAGCGGGCGTAGGACCTTGTAGGTCTTCTCGTGCACCCGGCCGAGCTTGGTGATGATCTTGGAATCGTAGTCTTGGTCGCCGTGGTCGTTGGGCACCCGATCGCCGTCGATCTCGATGGTCTGCCAGTCGGTGGTCAGTGCGAGAATCTGTTTGTTCACGCCCGTTTCGAAGGCATCCATCGCTGCTGTGACAGCCGTGTCGGCCCGCAGCGCAGCGAACGTGCGCGGGTACACGGTGTCGAGGAATTCACGGCCCGCGGGGTGATCATGTTGTTTCCGCGCGCGGCCATGACGGTGCCTTCGACGACGGCCTTCTCCAGTGCCGCTTCGACGTCGTCGACCGCAAGACCGTTGATGTCACTGAGATCTTCGGCGGAACCGAGTTGGCGCAGAGTCAGGGTGTGCACGGTGAGCTCGTACGGATCGAGCATGATGGGGTCCTTTCGGTGCTGGTCGGCGGGTCACTGCCGGGCCGCGGCCATTCGGTCGCGTACTTCGCGGCGTAGCGACTTGCCGACGGGGCTGGTAGGGATTGCGGGCCAGATTTCGATGGCACGCGGGCGCTTGAATCCGGCCAGCCGGTCCGCGCAGAACTCGAGGATCTCCTCGGGACGCGTTTCGCTGCGGGTGACCACGGCAGCCGCGACCCGCTCACCCCACTTGTCGTCGGGAAGGCCGACAACCGCTGCTTCGATCACAGACGGATGGGTCAGCAGGGCGTCTTCGACCTCACGCGGGTAGACGTTGAAGCCACCCGAGATGATCACGTCGTGCCGGCGGTCGAGCAGATGCAGGTAGCCGTCGTCGTCCCACCGTCCGATGTCGCCGGTGTGCAGCCACCCGTCCGGTTCGATCGTCTCGGCGGTCGCCTCGGGACGTCGCCAGTACCGGCTCATGGTGTGAGGACCTCTGGTGAGAACCTCTCCCACCCCGCCGGGACCGAGGACGTTGCCGTCGGTGTCGCGGATCTGGACCTCGACGAAGGTGTACGGCTTGCCGGCGGAGGTGAGCCGCTCCGGGGTGTGTTCCCACGGTTGCAGGCATGTGATCGCCAGCGGAGCTTCCGCTTGCCCGTACAGCTGGGCGAAGACCGGGCCGAGCAGATCGAGACCACGCTGCAGCACGCTGGTAGCGATCGGAGCTCCGCCGTAGCACAGGCGCTCGAGGGTGAGATCCGCTGTCGCCGCGTCCGGATCCTCGAGAAGCAGCGCGATCATCGTCGGCACCATGAACGTCGTTGTGGCCCGGTATTTTTGTGCTGCCTCAAGGAAGGCTGCGGAGGTGAACTTCGGCAGGATCACGTTCGGAGCGCCCTTGACCAGATGCGGCAGGAAGAACGCACCACTGCCGTGCGTGATGGGCGCTGCATGCAGCATCACCGAATCCGGCCGAAGGTTGGGCAGCAGATCAACGAGGAAGTTGGCGACCTCCGCGAGTTCGCTGCGCGTGGTCAGGACCACCGCTTTGGGTTTTCCTGTGGTCCCGCCGGTGTAGGCCAGACGAAACGGTGCATCCTGCTCACGTCGTATGTCGCACGGGCCGGGCGAGGCACCCGCGATGAGGCCGGGAAGTTCGTCGGCGGTGATCATCACCTCGACCGATGCAGGCGGGTCTCCTGCGTAGATGAGAGCGCGGGCCTGCGAGTCGTCGATCTTGTACGCGTGCTCGGATGCGGTCTCGCGGACGTTGAGCGGAACTCGAACCAATCCCGCTTTCGCAATCGCATAATAAGCAACAACTCCATCGATGCCGTTGGGCATGAGCACTGCAACCCGGTTGCCGGCTGTGAGACCGGCGGTTAGCAGGGCGTTACCGAGCCGGTCGGTGAGTTCGTCGAATTCGGCGAAGCTCACCACCCGGTCCTCGTGGATCAACGCCGGTGCCGAACCGAACTGCGCGCCGGCGCGTCGGATCAGGTCACCGATCTGCATGGTCGTCGCCTTTCGGGTCACCAAGACCAGTCAGGTCTGCACGACTGAGTGCGGAACCGCGTCCCTCGAGGTTGCGCGAGCCACGCTGGGTGAGGCGGTAGAGCTCGTCGGCTTGCGCGCTCCCGTGGTGCCATTTCACCCATTCTTCGTCGTGGTAGCGGTGCGCACCGTCGAGCACTGCCGGAGTGAACCCGCGCGCTCGCGCGTTGTAATCGTCGATGTCGATCCGTCCGGCGCTGGTTGTCCACAGCCCGGTCTTGACGGGCAGGCTGCTCGAGCCGGAGAAGTGGTCACCTACGGTCGGGGCATAGTCGTCATCGGTGAGTACCGAATAGGGTATGCCGTTGATCATGTTCCGGTTCTGCGACGAGTAGCGCGCCATCGTGTATTCGTTGGCGGACTGGTGCGGCAGTCCGAGCAGGCCGACCATTTCGCCGAGGTGGTCGCGTCCGTACTCGTCGTTCATCAGAGGCTTGAAGCGTTGGACGCGTTCGTCGAGTTGGAGCCAGTCGTCCTGGCGGTAGGTTCCTGCCAGGTGTGCGAAATCCTTGCCCACCGAGGAGTAGACGAGGGCGCCGGCGTCGATCATCTGTTCCCGGGACCAGGACGCGATGCGCTTCCACAGGTCGGTGGTCGCTTCGTTGAGGATCTCGCGGTACTGCTCCATGGTGTCGGCCAAGGTGTCGGCATTGTCCATCCCGACCGGCACATAACCGTCGGTCAGGGCATCGGAGCTGTACATGCCGATGGCCACGATGTTGGAGGCGTTGTAGCTCGGTTCGGCTTCGAACGACGCCCAGTCATCCATCAGATGGAAGTTCGTGTCCTTGAAGACAATCGGGATTGTCAGATTGTTGAACGGCAGTCGCGTCGCGATGCCGTCCAGCCAGGGATAGTCGCCTTCGGTGAGATCGAAGAAGTCCCGCACGATCATCTGCCGGTCATTACCGAAGTCGTACGGCCCACTGTTGTGCAGGCCGATGCGGCACTCGCAGTGCGCGAGGAACGCGAACTGTGACAACTGGGCGATGAGCTTGGTGGCTGCAGTGTGCAGACGGTCGCCGGGGGTGACCCCGTGCAGGTCGGCTTCGAAGACCTGTACGGTGCGCTCGGGCAGGAACTGGCTGCGGTCGCCGAATTCCTTGTTGGTGAGATGACCGTCGTTGCGGTGGTATGCGAGGTTGAACCGTCGCGAGAAGTCGAGCACGTCGACGACGTCGTCGACTGCGTCCGTGGGCCGGATCAGACCCCAGTTCATCAGCATTTCGCGGCCGAGGAGGTAGAAGGTGGGCATGCCCCAGGCGCCGTTGACGGTGTTGACCTTGAGACTGACCTCGCGTGCACGGTCGCCGAGTTCTTCTGCGGGAGTGATCGCATCGATCTCTCTCAGCTGGGTGGCAGCCGGTAGAAGCTGTTGAGATAGCTCAGCAGCATGTAGGGGCTCATCGGGAAGAGCTTCGATTCCTGCACCGTGCGGGTGATGCACAGCCAGTAGGTGGTGTCGGACAGATTCCGCACGTAGTTGTTGGTCTCGAGCAGGGACCGGTAGTTCAGGTTCGCCATGTTTCAGCCCTCGTTCTCGATCAGCCAGATTCGGGCGTGCCCGATGTCGCCGGTTTCGTATGCATCCGAGGCGGGAGGTGCCGCGGTCACTTCGAGCTCGACCAGATCTCCGTCCTGGAGTTCGTCGATCTTGCAGTTCATCAGGGTGGGAACGTCGTACTCCCGAGCGAGGATGCCCAGGTGAGAGCGGACCGTACCGCCGAGGCAGATGACCCCCGCGAACCCTTCGATGATCGGGGCGGTCAAGGTGCCGCCCGAATCGTCGATCACCGCGATGGTGCCGGCAGGCACCCCATCGGTGAGGTAACCCATCACCTGTTCGATGGTGGAGATCAGAGCAACGGGGCCGACGACCGTCTGCGCCTTGCTGATGACGTTGTCACCGACACCGACCTGTCTACGGCCGTCTGTGGACTGTTCCTCGGCGAATCCGGGTGTTTCACGTTCAGGTCGCCTGTACTTCTCCGGCTCGGATTCGAGTGACACCGTTGCCGAGAAGTCGAAGCGGTAGCCGGAGTCGAGGACTTCCTTCTCGATCGTGTCCGCGTCTGCGCGCGAGAACAATTCGAATTCGCGCTCGAAGACGACGTCCTTCCATCGTGCACCGGTCGCTGCGAAACGGTCCGCCGCGAGCGTCCGCACCATGGAGTTGAAGCGGCTCGGCAACGGAAGCACTTCCGTAGCTCCCCATTTAGGACTGGTCCATTCAGAATCAGACATTGTTCCTCACTCGAGTCGTGCAGTGACCGAGCCGTGGTGCAACAACCGGCACCTACCGGCGGGTACGCAGATGAACCTCTTACTCTGTGACCGAAATCTAGCTACTATGCGCGCTGTGACCCAGTCCACTATGGGGGACAATTCGACAGGCCTTCGGAACACTCGTTCCGCACCCCCGTCGACCAGGTCCCCAATACGCAAAGTCCTTGAACCGCGTGATTACGAGCTCGCGTTCGACGTACTCGAACGCTGCGCCGATGCGGCGTCCGTCCCCGACTTCAAAGAACGCACTGTCCAAGCCCTGCAAGATCAATTCGGCCTGCAACACGTATCCTTCTTCGCCGGAGCGACCTTCCACACCGTCTTCGAGGACGCCGCCCCGCTGACCGAAGGTGCAACAGCGAAAATGCTGCCCGAATACCAGGAACGGTGGGCCCGCCACGATATATTCGGCTGCAGCGCCGCAGTGCAGCAACTGGTGACCAGTGGAGTCGCCTCCATGACGGAACTGCAGGCGGTCACGCCCCTGCCGCCGGCGCAGCCGCGTACGTCCGGCATTTCCTGCGCTCGACATGGCGAATGGAAACTGCCGCCGCGATGCGACTCGAACTCGGTGGCGGACACACTGCCCTGGTCGGCATGTTCGATCCCGAGCCCAACAAGCTCGGCGTGCACGAAATGGCGACCCTTCGATTGCTCAGCCGCCAACTGTCCGCCATCGCCCGCGGACTACCCACCACGCGGCCGCTCGCTACCTTGACCCGACTTCCGGAGCGGCAACAACAGGTGGTCCACCTCGTTGCCGAAGGCCTGTCCAACGCGCAGATCGCGGAGACGCTTTCCTTGGCCGAAGACAGTGTCAAGAAGTACATCTCCCGCATCCTCACCGCCACTGGCTGCCAGTCCAGGATGGAGTTGGCGCTGCTCGCGCGCTCGCAACGGCGGTGACGAGGCGCTATCAGGCCGGCTCCTCGCGACGTCCACGATGCCGCGAGGAGCCGGCCCAGGCGCGCCGACACGTATCAAACCAACTGCTGAAGTGCGCATTCCGTGACGATCGGCGTCACCTGTTCGGTGGCCACGACCCGAAACGGCGTCGGCCGCCGTACCCTCTGAGTTCCGCAAGGGTACGGCGGCCGATTCGGGCAGACTGCGTCACGGTGACCGTCAGAGGAATGAGTCCTGACCACGGAGGCCGTAGCGCGGATGGTCGCCGATGACCATCGATTCGAAGATTCCGAACCCTGTTGCGTCACCTTCACGGGTGGTGATCACGCAGTCTCGCAGCTGGTGAGCTTCGAGCAGCGTTTGACGGTCGGTCATGTCCTTGTA
This sequence comes from Rhodococcus sp. IITR03, assembly GCA_001017865.1. Next base: position 6,948 of record LATQ01000279.1, on the reverse strand, counting down.
CCGCTCGCCGTCGACGTGGTCGATGCCCTTCCACCGCCGTGCCGTTCGCCCTTGTACCCGAAGTAGAGTGCGGTGCCGAGGTGGAATCCGATGTCGGACACGGGCGCAATCTCCACCGTGCGCGTTTTACCCCAGCCGGAATCGAAGGTCATCGTGCCGCCGAGCAAGCGGCGTGTGGCAGGGTCGTATTTCAGATCGTCCACCATGCCGTGCAATGGCTCCTGACGACCATCCGCGTAGTTGACGAACCCGGAGAAGTAGTGGACTTCGCCGTCGACCCACTGGAGGTAATGGTGAATCTCGTACGGGGCACTGCCATCTGCCGGCTGGAAGTACATCGGGCTCCAGGTAAGCAGGAAATTCTGGTTCATGCGGTTCGGCGCGTGGACGTCCGGCGCCGGTTCACCCACGTCCATACGGACACCCCACGAGCGGTCCCGGTATCCGAGCCAGGTCTCGTCGGTGATTTCCGTTCTCTCGCCGTCGATCTCGACCCACCCGGAGACAGTGCACAGCTGATGGAATCGACGCAGGTCCGAGGAGATCCGCAGGCCGTCCATCCCGCGTTGCGCATCCTTGCGTTCGAGGAAGGGTGGCAGGACCGCCGTGAGGGTGACGTCGAAGGACAGGGGTTGGACGTCGTTTTCACGCAGGATGCACCGGACCTTGCGCATCGGCTCGATGATCTCGTAGTCGATCGGTCCGACACCTGTCCGCTCGGGGTGTTGGTCGAGCTCGGTGCTCGCTCGTACGGTGATCTGCTCTACGCCTCGGGAAATACCACCGAATCCTTCGATGACATTGCGGTTGTGGTATTTACCCAGGCCGAAATCGATCTGGAGCGAGCCGTCGCGAGCGAACAGTGAGCACCAGACTCGTTCCGTCCACGACACATCCGAATCGGACACGATCGAGAACGTATCCGGCGTCTGATGGATCAGGTATTCGTCTGCAGGTGTCACGAGCTGCATTGACTGACGCATGATCTCTACCTTTCGGGCCACCTGCCGGCGGCCACTTCGTGTGGTGCGTTGTGCGGTCATTCGGGCGCGGTGGTCTAGTTGAAACCCGTGAAAGCACTGGGACGCTCGTGGGCGACGAGCGCTCCGCCGAAGATTGCTGCTGCTTGATCGTCGTCTGCGAGCGGTTCAGGGAAGAGAGCCATCGTATGGTCCGAGAACGACCAGTCGACGGCGTCTTCGACCCCGGCAAGACGCGCAAACGGCCGCAGTCCCCAGCTGTACATTCTCGTGGCTGCGAGGATGCGGCTCTCCCGGTCCATGTCGCTGAAGCTCCGATACAACCGAGGTGCTCGGCGCCCAGACGTTTGGCGAGCTCCGGCCACTCTTCCGGCGAGAGTACGGCGGTGGTTCCGTCGGCATATCGGGCCACCACCGACGCACTGACGACCGCAGAAAGGAAGTGGTCGGGTTCGGTGAAGGTGGTACCCCAATCGTTGATCTCGAAGTCGCGGAACGCCGACGGTGAGTACTCAAGCGTCAACGTCACGCCACTGACTCCGGGATTGCACTGCTCAGCCCAGGGGTAAGCGAAGGGGCCACTGTCCAAACTCAGGAAGTCCCGTACCAGGACCGCAGTGCCCCGACTCTCGTCCGGATAGGGCCCGTTGTCGCAGATGCCGACCCGCGAGTCGGTGAAGTACATAAAGCAATACCCTGACAGCGCAGCGTTGATCTGCTTCAACTCTTTGCTCGTCGCGGCGTCCAAGGGTCGAAGAGTCCGGCACAAGGAGTCCACTTCCTGCGGCGGCAGGTACTGTTGGTGAAGCCGGCGTCCTTGTAGTCGAGCGTGCCGTCGCCTCGATGGGCGAGCGTGAGTCGTCTCCAGAAGTCGACGACGGTCCGCACGTCATCGAGGGCATCATTCGGACCGAGCTTTCCGAGACTGATGAGAAGCTCGCGTCCACAAAGGTAGTGATACCCGACCATCCAGATCCACAGGGGACTGATCTGCCCCGACTGCATACGCAGTCGAGCACCGATCTCTTCGGCCGTCATGGCGGCATCGATCACGCGGATCCGGTCGGGATAGCTGTAGAAGTCTTCGATCACCGACATGGACATGTACGGCATCATTGGAAAGATCTCGGAAGTGAAGCCGGACCGTCGTGTCATCTCCGGCTTGAAGGACCGACCATGTGCAAGATGAGTTGTTCCAATTGGTTGTCGCTCATCTCCTCACGACACAGCTGCTTCACTGTGTCGACCGTGACCGATGACGGAAAGGGCTTGCGCCCGATCTCGTCTCCGACGGTAGCGATGTAGTTCCACCAGTCGGTGACAGGACAGCCGGTTGTGTCGGAGGTGTACTGGCGGGTCGGCCCCGCGTGCGAGATGTCGTCGGATACGGAGGCAGGATAGCAAGGACATCGGCGTACTCCCGCCCGACACGTCTGCCTCGCTGGCCGGCATCAGCCAACCTTCGTTGTCGGACGACGACTCCATACGCACCGCATCACCGTCGGCAGGCATCCAGTCGGCGAGGTCGACGGCCAGCAGGCACGGAACTTCGTATTCTCGCGACACGATAGCCAAGTGCGACCGGGAGGTGCCGGACGTGCAGACGATTCCGCCCAATCGGCCGAGGATCGGCGAGAGGAAGGTAGTGCCGCCGGACTCCACCAGCGCGATGACACTACCGAGGTCGTCACCGAAGACGTCGATGACGTCCTGCGGTGTGTGGAAGGCACGGATCGTGCCGAACGCAGATCCGAAGTTGTACGAGCTCACTCCTTTGTAGCGCGCTGGTGTCGCGGCAGTAGTCATGCGGGGTCCTTTTCCAGTAGGGCAAATCAGCAGTTCTCCGGCCCAGCCGGCACGAAGCGTGCTCGGGGGCGATCCCTACCCCCGGCTGTCGGGGCCGGTGCGCGCCCTCCACCCGAGAGCGTGGTGCTCAGCGGCGCGTCGGCTCGGTCGTGAGCGGGACGGCAGCTATAGGGATCAACGCCACGCGAGACTCGGCCATCAACCTCCCAGCGGCGGAAGCAGCTATCACGATCACCCGGCACGAACACGCCGCCGATCATGTTCAACGCCAGATCCGGGTCGCTGAACTTCTGGAAGGACTCAGCGATGCGGGGTGTGACGCTCCAGTCGATGTCGTCGTAGCACTCGGCGAGTCGGGCCCACGCTTTGAGCTTCCACGCGTACATCTGGGTTGCATACAGGTTGCGCTGTTGCGGATCAGTGTTTGCCAGCCGCTCATACAAAGCGCGGTGGGCCTTACGAACAGCCTTCGTTGCAGCCTCGATTTCGTCCAGGTCCAGAGGCCGGAGAGTGCCATCGTCCGTCGTGAACACACGGGTTTCGAGAATGTCGCCCTGATAATCGCTCGGTGTGAACCAGGCTGTACCCCAGACGTTGTTGTCCATCTGCACCGTGCTCGGCAGCCGATAGGCGATGACGAAGTGATGGTACGGCAGCGACTCCCTGATTCCGTCGAGCCAAGGGAAGTCGCCTTCACCATCAGCGCAGGTTTCACGTAAGGCGAGGAACGTTCCGTCCTCGAGGACGTACGGTCCCGTGTCGCACACAGCCATTCGTGCATCACAGTTCTCGAGGAATGCACACGCGGTCAGGCGTGCTCCGAACTTGCGGATCGCTGTCTTGGTGGGACCGTCGGCAGGGACCAATGCCGCGCGAATCTCGGAGAGTAGTCGGTCGTCGACGACGTGAGAGCTGTTCGCGGGCTCGGCATCCATGTTGAACAGTGCACCGTCCGTGCGCATCGCGATGGTCGCCTCGCGCCAGAAACGGAGAACCTCCAGCTGGTCCTCGAGTCCGTCGGCGAGCGTGTTCTCGCCGAGGTCCACGAACAGCTCGCGGCCGGTCAGATAGTGCAACGGAGTGGCCGTCAGATTGATGAAGCTCCGTTTGGAGCCGATTGGCAGAGCTTTCCGGACCAGTTCGGCCGGCGTCGCGTGCTTGCGGATCGTCCGGATGCGCTCGGGCACACGCAGATAGTCCTCCATCATCGACATGATGATGTAGGTGTTCATTCCGAACAGTTCCGATTCGAACACCGTGCGAGCGGAAAGTTCGGACTTGTATGCAACACCAGCCTTGTGCACCAGCCAATTCCACTCGTCGAGTGTCGGCTCGTAGGCGGGGTCCGTGTAGAGGAGATCCAGATTCGCCGGAGTGGTCAACTGTGCGGTCATGCCGACACCTCGGCCGCCAGAGCGATACGCGCCGTCTCCGAATCGGACAGATCAAGCACGATGACATCGCCGTCGGAGACGGACTCGACGAGGTCTGCCGCCAGCACACACGGCACGTCGGATTCGCGGCACAAGATCGCCAGATGCGATTCGCGGCTGCCCGCGGTACAGACGATGCCCTTCAGATCCGGCAGAATCGGCGACAGGAAGGTCATGCCGCCCTTGTTGACGAACGCGATTGTGTCTTCGAGGTCGTCGTCATCGATCGACAGCACGTCCGACGTGTCGTTGAACCACCGAGCCACGCCTCGGACCGTCCCGGCGGTGAAGAGATTGGTTCCTGTTCCGACTTCAGCGAGATTTTCGTTCATTGCTGCTCCGTTTCCGCCCTTGGAGGGCGCGGGTGAATCGGGGTACGCAGATGTACGCGCTGACGGAACCATATGAACTCATCCGGGTGTGATCCAGTCCACTTAGGGGGACACTGCCGCTCCACATCACACTTCCGTGGCGGATGACAGGGGTCAGGATGTGTCACCCGTAAGTACAGATACATAGCCGCAGTGACTCTTTCGGTACACGAGCGGGTGAGCTGGATCTTTCACCCCGAAACCGAAGCCTGGTCCCGATCCGTAGTGACCACGTAGTTGGACGGTATCGGCTCCCCCGCCTGCACAGGCACAGTTCACCCACGAGTCGCGCCGCGAGACGGAGACCACCACCGACTCCGACGCACACCTGAACAAAGAGGTCCACACATGCAGTTCGACAGCGCCTACTCCCCCGTCGTGTCCCAGGCACGCACACAATCCATCGGCGACCTTCCGCGCCGATCCGCAGCACGCTTCCCGGACAAACTCGCGATCGTGCACCGCGAGATTCGGTTGACGTTCACGCAGCTCGATGCCGTGATCGACCGTGTCGCAGCCGCGCTACACGATGCCGGCCTACGCCGCGGCGACCGCCTGGCCGTGCTGTCGCACAACTGCTGGCAGCTCCCGGTCCTCAACTTCGCGACAGCGCGTCTCGGGATCGTCTTCGTCCCGGTCAACTTCATGCTCACCGGACCGGAGATCGCCTACATTCTCGACGACTGTCGAGCCGACGCCTTCGTGGTCGAAGATTCCCTCACCCCCATCGCCGGTCAGGCCCTCGCCGAGTCCGCGGGAACTGTCCGGATCAAAGTAGGTATCGAACTGTCCGATTCCCCACTGCCGGAAGGGTGGACACCGATATCGGAGTGGACGGACTTTCGCGGCGAGGCAGCGCCGCACGTGTCGGTCGGTGACGATGACGTCATCCGGATCATGTACACCTCGGGCACGGAGTCCCGTCCGAAAGGCGCACTGCTCACCAGCCGCTCGTTGATGTGGCAGTACATCAGCTGCATCGTCACCGGCGGAATGGAGACCGGAGACAAGGAAGTCCATGCTCTTCCGCTCTATCATTGCGCTCAGTTGGACAACTTCCTCAGCACGGATATCTATCTCGGGGCACCAGTGTCATCCTCGACAGACCAGACCCGGAGTTGTTGCTACACACTATTGAAGAAGAACAGATCACCAATCTGTTCTGCCCTCCGACCGTATGGATCGGACTGCTGCATTCGCCGAACTTCGACACCACCGATCTTCGGTCACTGCGCAAGGGTTACTACGGCGCCTCCGCCCTCCCCGTCGAGATCCTGCACGAGATGAACCGTCGACTACCCGGAATCCGACTGTGGAACTTCTACGGCCAAACCGAGATGGCTTCCTTGGCAACCGCATTAGGACCGGAAGACCAAATTCGCAAAGCCGGATCCGCCGGGCGGCCGGCGTTGAACGTAGAAACCCGCATCGTCGACGACCAGGACCGACCCCTGCCCGCAGGAGAAATCGGGGAGATCGTACACCGCAGTCCGCATGCCACGGTCGGCTATCTCGGCCAACCCAAAAAGACTGCAGAAGCGTTCGCTGGGGGATGGTTCCACTCCGGTGACCTCGGCTACCTCGACGACGAAGGCTATCTCTGGGTCGTGGACCGCAAGAAGGACATGATCAAGACGGGCGGTGAGAATGTTGCCACCCGAGAAGTCGAAGAGGTCATCTACACCCTCGACGGCGTGGAGGAAGTAGCAGTCTTCGCCGTTCCTCATCCTCGCTGGATCGAAGCCGTCGCCGCAGCCGTAGTCGTCGCAGCCTCCGAGATCGATGAGACCACCGTTGTCGAGCACTGCCGGAAGACTCTGGCCGGCTACAAGGTCCCGAAACACGTCGTGATCGTCGACAGCCTTCCGAAGAACCCCAGCGGCAAAATTCTCAAGCGCCGATTGCGCGAGCAATTCTCCGGCGAGCTATCCATCGCCCGCACCTAGCGCCGGAAAACCCCGCTGCATTACCGCTTCGCACCGCCACCTCGAAACCACACCACGGTGGGTAAACTTTTTCACTCAGGAGAATTCATGACTATTCGCTCATCTGACGCGTACCGGAAGGCTCTGTCGGACGACCGACGTGTCTTCTACCGCGGCGCGCAGGTCGCCGACGTTACGGCACACCCGGAACTGGCCTTGGCGGTCGAGCACTCGGCGATCTGCTTCGACATCGCCGCCGACCGTCCCGACCTGGCGGTCACCGAGGTCGACGGCGAGACGGTCAGTACCTTCTACGTCGCCCCCGCCACCGCAGATGATCTCGTGCGACGCGGCACCCTGATCGAAGAAGTCTCCCGACGCGGCGGCGGCACCATCGTGCTCAAGGAGGTCGGCAGCGACGCACTGTTCGCGC
>LATQ01000358.1 GCA_001017865.1 Rhodococcus sp. IITR03 | reverse complement strand
GGCGACGGACTCGACGGCGAGGACGCCCTGCGAGTGGCCGATGACCGAGCTCGGCGCGACGGAGTCGACGTCGAGGCCCTGGTTCGCGAGCGCGCGCAGCGCGGCGACCTGGGTAAGGAAGACGCCGGGAAGCGACACAGCGGCAGAGGTGAGAGCTGCTTCGGAGGGGCCGGCGGGCGCGTCGTCCTCGTCGGCGAGTTCGGCCTCGAGGATCCACGCGACGGGGTCGAAGCCCGTCGGGCGGACCACGACGAGGTCGCTCGCGACCGGGGCGAGGTGCGCGGTGGCGCGGTTGACCAGGTCGGTGAGGACCGGTTCGAGTCCGTTGTCGCGGCTGAGCTCCTCGAGCGAGGTGAGCCAGGGGGCACCCTGGCCACCGAATGCGAGCGCGTAGGGCTCACCCGCGAGGAGCTTGTCGACCAGAGCACGGGCCGGAGCGGCTGCCGTGGACCGATCGGTGGTGCGTCGTGATGCCTTCGAGTTCCGTCCGTTGTCGCCTGGTGTGGTCTCGTCGATCGTCACGCGTGTGGTTCCTCTCCTGAACACCCCGGCGTCGAGGCTTCGTGTGTCAGCGCTGCGCGCCGGTGTGCTGCTGGACTAGTGGTCCGCTGTTCGGGCACGCCCAGGTTCGCACAAAATCATGAGGGGTTCCTCATGTTTTGTTTCGCGCAGTTTGCCCGGCACCCCTCCCACCAGTGATTTCGCTCACACACTCGCTCGAAAGTAACTGGTCGGTAACCCGAATCACTCCTGGCTGCGCCGATGCGTGGACGTCCATGAACCCGAGGAATCCCTCACGTTTTTCGTTATCAAATCGTTACCTGTTGACGGGCGTCGCGGATCGTGCATCGCAAGATCGAAAAGGTGTCGGCGCCCGCAGCTAACCTCCGGTCGGATCGAACAGACATTCGACAGGGGCGAGATGGGGAAACGGATCGGGTACACGAAGGAACTGCTGGAGGAAGCGGTGGCGGCGTCCATCAGCACTGCGGGTGTTCTCCGCTATCTGGGACTGCGAGCGGGCGGAGGTAGTTACGTCGTCGTCAAACGACGGATCGAGGCCTACGGAATCGACACATCACATTTCCGGGGCATGGCCCACCAGAAGGGACGACCGGCCCGGAACCGGCTCCACTGGTCGGACGTGCTCACGGCCGCACCGGCCGGCTCGAACCGGAAGGAGACCAGAGTGCTCAGGCGCGCACTCCTCGAACACGGTCGTGCACACGAGTGCGAGATGTGCGGCATCGGACCGGAGTGGCTCGAATCTCCGCTCGCGCTCCACATCGATCACGTCGACGGCAATCCGAACGACTCCCGCCCGCACAACCTTCGTTCCTGTGCCCGAATTGCCACAGTCAGACGCCGACCTGGGCGGGCAGGAACGCACGTCGCGTTCTCGGCGAGCCCCTCGAGCGGACTCCCGGCCGGACCGGAGCGGAACCCGACGAGGCGGCATGATGGCGCGACCGGTCAAGTACACCGAAGAGATGCTGCAGGAAGCGGTTCGGAACTGCGTCAACTTCGCCGAGGTCATGCGGTACTTCGGTCTTAAACCCAACGGCGGGCACCACACGCATCTGAGCCGCCGGATCCACGCCCTCGGCATCGACACGTCCCACTTCACCGGACGGCCCAGGACGAGTGAGCGCAGACCGTACGTCCGTCACGAGTGGCAGGACCTCCTCATCGAGAAACCGCGCGGATCCAGGCGCACGAAACCGGATCAGCTCCGCCGGGCGCTCGTCGAGTACGGACGCCCCTACCGGTGCAGCCGATGCGGCACCGAGCCCGAGTGGAACAAGAGACCGCTCACATTGCACGTCGACCACATCGACGGGAACCCGAACGACTCCCGTCCGGAGAACCTCCGCTTCCTGTGCCCCAACTGTCACAGCCAGACGCCCACCTGGGCCGGACGAAACGTGCAGCACCGCACGACTCCCGAATGACGGCCATGCCGTATCCTGCTGAGGTCTGGCGCGAGTGGCGGAATTGGCAGACGCCCGGGTTTTAGGTACCCGTGTCTTCGGACGTGGGGGTTCGAGTCCCCCTCGCGCACCACGTGACCTCACCCACGGTGCACCGACCGGTCTTGGCAGGTCGGTGCACCGTTCGGGTACCGTCGAGGGCGTGTCCGAGCATCGCCCTCCCCGCCGGTTGGCCTGATCATCCTGGTCCTGGTGGCCGCGGCCGGATGCCTCGGCCTCGGTTACTGGCAGTGGACCGCCTTCGAAGCGGTGGGCGGCACCTACCAGAATCTCGGCTACGCGCTCCAGTGGCCTGCCTTCGCATTCTTCTGCGTCTACGCCTATCGACGCTTCGTGCGCCTCGAAGCGGAGGAGCAGGAAGCCGAGAGCACCGGCGGACGACGTCCGTCCGAGCCGGACGGGCCCACCGAGATCCCCGAGGATCTTCTCCCCACCCGTCCGCGCACGCTCGCCGAGGCACGCGAGCAGGAAACCGCGGATCCCGACGCACGACAGATCAACGAGTACAACGAGTACCTCGCGCAACTCGCGCGCAGGTCCGATAGGAGCGCTCAGTGAGCACGACCCCCGAGCAGGCGTCCGGCCAAGCCACCACGCCGCGCGTCGTCAGTGAGGCCGACCGGAAGAAGATCCGGTCCGCCCTGCTGCGTTACCGCGTGCTCGCCTACGCGACCGGTATCTGGCTGCTGATCCTCACCGGTGAGATGGTCGCCAAGTACATCATCGGTGTCGAGAACGTGCCGGCCTGGATCGCGATCGTGCACGGCTGGGTGTACGCGGTGTACCTGGTCCTCACCTTCGACCTGTCGATCAAGGTGCGCTGGCCGATCGCCCGGACGGTGTGGACGCTCCTGGCGGGTACCATCCGTTCCTGTCCTTCTTCGTCGAGCACAAGCGCACTCAGCAGGTGAAGGCCGACTTCGGCGTCTGAGCCGGCAACCTCCACGAACACGAATCGGCGGATCCTTTCGAAGGATCGCCCGATTTCGTTGTGCCCGTGTGCGCGCTCAGCGTCGCGGCAGGCGCACCACCTGGACGAAGAACTCGTCGATCTGGCGCACCGCGCGGATGAACTGGTCGAGGTCGACCGGCTTCGTCACGTACGCGTTGGCGTGCAGCTTGTAGCTGCGGAGGATGTCCTCCTCCGCTGCCGAGGTGGTAAGGACGACGACGGGGATGTCGGTGAGGTCGGTGTCGGACTTGACCTGCTCGAGGACCTGCCGCCCGTCGTACTTGGGCAGGTTCAGATCGAGGAGGATCAGGTCGGGCCGAGGGGCGTTCTCGTACTCCCCGCGCCGGTAGAGGAAGTCGAGTGCCTCCTCGCCGTCGCGGACCACGTGAAGGGTGTTTCCGATCTTGTTGTCCTCGAACGCTTCGCGCGTCATCAATTCGTCGCCGGGGTCGTCCTCGACTAGGAGGACGTCGATCGGCCGCCCGGAAACGCTCATGCAGATGCCCCTTTCAGAGCGACTTCGGTTGCAGACATGTCGTCGCCTGCCTTGGGAATCGTAAAGCAGAATCGACTGCCTTCCCGATACTGCGGGTCGAGCCAGATCTCTCCACCGTGGTATTCGACGATCTTCCGGCAGATCGCCAGGCCGATGCCGGTGCCGGTGTAGACGTCCCGGCCGTGCAGCCTCTGAAAGATCACGAAGACCTTGTCGGCGAACTCCTCCGCGATACCGATGCCGTTGTCCTGCACGGAGAATCGCCAGAACTCGTCGTCCCCGTCGACGATCTCCTCGCAGTCGACCCGGATCTCCACGGGACGGTCCTCATGGCGGAACTTGATCGCGTTGCCGATCAGGTTCTGCCACAACATGATCATCAGTGTGGGATCGCCCACGATCGTCGGCAGGGACTCGGGCCGCGTGATCGTCGCCCCGGATTCGTCGACCGCCTGCGAGATGTTCGTCAAGGCCGCGTCGAGGGTCACGTCCAGTTCGGTGCGGACGTGCGCGTCGCTGACGCGTCCGACGCGGGAGAAGGTCAGCAGATCGTTGATGAGCACCTGCATACGCTTCGCGCCGTCGACCGCGAAGGCGATGTACTGGGTGCCGCGTTCGTCGAGCTTGTCGCCGTAGCGCTTCTCGAGGAGTTGGCAGAAGGACGCAACCTTACGCAGCGGCTCCTGCAGGTCGTGGGAGGCGACGTAGGCGAACTGTTCGAGTTCGGAGTTCGAGCGCCGCAGTTCCGTCGTCTGGTTCTCGAGTTGCTCCTCACGCTCGTGCGCGACCTGCAGTTCGCGCACGATCCGCTCGCGCATGTCCTCGACGTCGCGGCCCAACGCATAGATGTCGGCGGGGCCCTGCGGCACGATTTCGCGCTCGAAGTTCTGCCCCGCGACGACGCTGCGCGACGCCTGCCGCAGACGTTGGATCGGGCGTACCACGATCGTCTGGAGCAGGACGGCCAGACCGACACCGGTGAGGAGGAACACCACCACCATGCCGGCGAGGATGCGATCGCGCGTGGTGCGGGTGTCCTCGAGAGTTGCGATGCCGTCCTCTCGGGCCTGTGTGAGGTCGGCGTTCTGGACGTCCAACGCCGTCCGGATCCGGTCGAATGCGTCCCGGCCGGCTGCGACGACCGCGGGGTCGACGAACTGCGGTTCCCCCGGCACGACGGTGGAGATGAGCGGCTCGGCGTACACGCGTCGCCACTCCGCCGCATGCGCTTCGATCGCTTCGAGGTCCGCCATCAGCTTCTCCTCGTCGCCGACGAGGGCTCGCAGCTCGGCGGCCGCGGCTTCCTCCTCACGTCGCCCCTCCTCGTAGGGCATGAGGAAATCGGGATCGGCGGCGAGGATGTAGCCCCGCGCGCCGGTCTCCTGGTTGATCAGTGCCGATTGCAACCGGTATGCCTCGACGCGAGCGGGCTGGATCCGGTCGCGCACGTAGTTGGAGTATTCGGTCGTCTCACGGAGGAAGTGACTGCCGACCACGGTGCCGACGACGACCAGCACACCCATCACGCCGAGTACGAGCAGGAACCATGCCTGGACCGTCATCCTGCGAGACGGAGGGCGACGCACGTCCCCCGTCTCCGCCGTTGCGTCGCTGTTCGTCATGCGGTGGTGATCACTTCCTGTTCCATTGCACGTGGACGACTGCCACGTCGTCGGACAGTCCTCCCCGACTGTCCGCGAGTTTCTCGGCACCGTCGATGAGCGAGTCGGTGAAGTCGGCGGCCGGCAGATGGGCGCGTTCGCGCGCGAGCTCGAGGAGTCCTTCCTCACCGAGTCGTTCCGGGCCGTCGCCCCGATGGCCCTCGAACAATCCGTCGGTGAACAGCACGATCGCGCCGTCCTCGGGCAGATCCAACTCGTGAACGGGCCAGGTGGCCCCTCCCGGCAGCAGGCCGAGGGCGGGACCACCGGGCGCTTCGACCCAGTCGATGGTTCCGCCGTGGCGGAGCAGCAGCCCGGGATGACCGGCGCGCATGACCTCGACGGTGCTGCGGTCGGCACACATCGTGAGGTTCGTCATCGACGCGAAGAAGCGGCTCTCCGTGCGCTCGGCGACGAGCAGTTCCTCGAGTTGGTGCAAGCGGCGGGGGCCGTCGACCCCGCTGAGCACGAGCGTGCGCCACGCGATGCGTAGGCCCACGCCGAGGGCTGCCTCGTCGGGACCGTGACCGGAGACGTCGCCGATGAGGACGTGGACGGTTCCGTCGCCGGTCTGCACGACGTCGTAGAAGTCGCCGCCGAGAAGAGCCGACGACCGGCCGGGTCGGTAACGGGCGACGACGTCGAAGTCCTGCCCGTCGCGCAGGAGCGGGGACGGGAGCAGGCCGCGTTCGAGTCGGGCGTTCTCCTGCGCGTGAAGCTGACTCGCCTGGAGTTCCGCCGCCGCGATCTCGGTCTGCTTTCGCTGGATGGCGTAGCGGACGGCGCGGCCGAACAGATCGGGTTCGACGCGTCCCTTGACGAGATAGTCCTGGGCGCCCACGGACAGCGCGGCGAGGCCGGTCTGTTCCTCCGCGAGGCCGGTGAGGACGACGATGGGGACGGAATCGGTGATCTCCTGGATGCGGGCGACGGCTTCGAGGCCGCTCGCATCGGGCAGGTGGAGGTCGAGAAGTACGCAGTCGGGAGCCGATGTGGCGAGTTCGTCGCGGGCCTGCGCGAGTGTCTGCACCCACACGACGGTCATCTCGGGGGCACTGTCGACGACGAGTTCCTCCACGATGAGCGCGTCGCCCGGATCGTCCTCGATGAGGAGCAACGACGGTGGTTCGACCGACTCGCTCTGCGCTCGGTGCATGTCCACTCGGCGCCCCTCCCTCCCTGCTCGAAAGGGAACATTACAGACTCGACGACAGCATGGTCACAGGGTGGTCACGGCGGGTCGCGGCCGCGGCCGATGGACCGTTGTGTGCATCTATCGGCACGATCTTGCATGATGGCAAGGTGAACGATCCCATGACCGCGCATCCGCATATGACTCTTTCCACGACCCGTAACGGCTCCGTGGCCGTGCTGTCCGTCAACGGCGAAGTCGACATGACGAGTGCCCCGCTCCTCGAGCAGGAAGCCCTCGCGCTCCTCGACTCCGACATCTCCGGACTGATCGTCGATCTCAGCGGGGTTGATTTCCTCGCTTCGATGGGTATCGCTCTGTTGGTCGAGTTGTCCAAGCGAGCCGCCGACAGCACCGGTTTCGCCGTCGTGGCACACGGCAGTGCCACGGCACGCCCGCTCGAACTCCTCGGCCTCGGAGAGGTCCTGGCGATCCATCCGAAGCTCGACGACGCGCTCGTCGGCCTCGGTGCCTCGCCGGAAGGCGTCTCCGAGTAGACCGCCGTACCCGTCGAACCGAGGAGCCATGTCGTCTGCGCCCGAGGAGTCAGCTTTGCTCTTTCCCGACGAGATCCGTTCGTCGGGTGTGCGAGCCGACCCGACCGAGATTGCAGGCCTGCGGGTCGTCACGAGGCGGTGGCTGGCGAAGCTCCCCCTCAGCGAGGACCAGAGACAGGACATACTGCTCGCGAGCTACGAAGCGCTCGCGAATGCCGTCGAGCACGCCTATGCGCCGGACGATGCGCACGGCACGCTCGACTACGAGGCGACGTATCTACCCGACGAGGGTGAGGTGGTCGTGCGGGTCGTCGACCACGGCTCCTGGCACGACGCCGTCGACAGCGACGCCCGACGTTCACGCGGTCACGGGCTGACGCTGATCCGCAATCTGGCCAGCGACGTCCGGGTCTCGGCCGGCCCGAAGGGCACGATCGTCGAGATGCGATGGGTCCTCGACGAAACGGACAGGGCTGAGGACGACAGGGCCGGGGACGAACTCTCGTCCCACGACGCGAGCTGATCTGCGCGGTAGGCGCGCGTCGCGAGTTCCCCGATTCGAAAGCCCGGTGGGAGGAGCACGATGCTCCTCCCACGCCGCTTTGGTCATACCTGCAGGGCGCCCACGTCCGGCTTCGCAGAACCGAACTTCAGTTCCAGTTCGCGGCGTGCCGCACGGTCGCCGAGGTGCTCGAGCAGCCGACGTCCGGGAACGCATCTCTTCAGCACCTGGGACTTGACGATGTTCGTCGCAAGGACCGGGACGACCGCCCAGGGCGGAGTGACCGGAAGCCCCAGATCGTGGAGTCCCTGCTCCCCGAGGAAGAAGCGCAGCATGCTGAGCAACCGCAGTCGCTCGTAGGCACCCCGGAGCCGGGAGAAACGCCCGTAGTCGAGCGTGCGCTGGCCGTCGACGAGTGCACGGGACAGGTCGGCGCCCGCCGGCGTGACATCGTCCTGCACGAGCACCACGTGGTAGTTGAAGCGGTGCTGCTCGCGTTCGGAGTCGAACAGCCACTCCTCGTCCACGCCCATGAGCCAGCCGACGTACTTCCACAGGTGCATCACGGCGCGGGATTCGTCGCGGCTCACGGTGTAACCGAGTGCGCGGACGCCCAGGAGGAGGGTGCCGTTGAACAGTCCGAGGGTCGCGGCCTGGTCGGTCTGATTGATCGGCAGTCCCCAGTGCTCGATGTCCCATCGGCCGTTGTTCTCGAACCGATCGTTGACGAGTGCGTGCATGGCGCGCACGTGCACGGTGAGCTTGAAGCCGTCCCCGTTCCGGCGCATGCCACCGGGTTCACCGACGGCGGTGCCCCACTTCTGGGTCTCGCCGAGGCGGCGCATGGCGGTGGATCCGGTGAGTCCGCCGGTCTCCACGAGGAGGTCCGGAGGTCCGCCGAAGCGGTAGCCGCCGATGAGCGACAGCTGGAGCAGCACGTCGTTACGGGTGCGGCCCATACGGCGAAAGGCCCGTGCGCCCTGCTCGAGCAGGTTCCAGTCCACCCAGTCGGGGACGGTGTCGACGACGGCGAAGAACTCGCGCAGCGCGGCGGGAGCGTCGGGTACGGACTCGATGCCGTGTTCCAGTGCCCGGTGGAACTGCTTCATGGTGACGCGTTGCGGGTCGTCCCGGTCGCGGCGCATACCGTGGACGAGCGCGGCCCCCACCTCGTCGCGTGCGAACATCCTGCGGCCGATGCGGTCGAGCAAGCGCTGATCCACCTCGTGGATCCGGGCGAACTTCTTCAGCGGTCTCCCGATGCGCTCGTTGCGGGGCCGATTGCCCTCGTACCGCGTGGGGTACGGGCACGTGCTCTCGTCCCGTAGCAACTCCTGTGTCACCATGAGGCGATGTTCACACGAGCTGTTACTCGCGTTCAATTCGCATTTCCGGTGCGGCGATGAGCCCGAGCGACCGGCGTCGGCGTCGCGCGCCGCAACAGGAACGCTCCCGCGCGATGGTCGAGCGGATCATCGCCGCGGGACGCACGGTTCTGCTGGACAACGGCTACGAGGGAGCTTCGACGAACCGCATCGCGCGCGTGGCGGGGATCAGTCCGGGCTCGGTGTACCAGTACTTCCCGGACAAGGACGCCATCGTCGCCGAGGTGGTGGACCGTTGGACGGATGCGATGCATGCTCGCATTTCGCGCGTGTTCGCGGACGCACTGGAAGGCCCACCCACCCCTGTGTCGGTGCGCGACACGATGGGTGAGTTGCTCGATGCGCTCGCCGAGAATCCGCGCCTGCTGCGGGTGCTCATCGAGGAACTACCGCGCTCCCCCGACAGCCGGCTCGCCGCCTTCGAACGGCGGATCGACGACCTGCTCACCATGTGGCTGCGTTTCCATCTCCGCGGACGCGGCGACCGTCCGGTGGAGGCGATCGCGTGGATTCTCGTGCGCACGGTCGAGAACGTGGCCGTCTCCTACGTTCTCGACCGTCCCCCGATGGAACGGGACGTCGTGGCCGACGAACTCACTGCCATGGTCACGGCGTATCTGCAGGACATGTCACTGCCCTGAAAGGGACATTCACTGCCCTGACGGGGCGAATCAGGTGTTCCTCGCTATCGTGGCGGGAACCCTGTGACCCTGACAGGGGGTTTCCGCCGGACCCTTCGGTTCGAAGGGTCCGTGCGGGACGGTGAGTGAGGAGGCGACGATGGCGCGTTGGAATCCACGGGTGGTACTGGACTGGTTGCGTGCGGGATATCCCGAAGGATCCCGGCGAAGGATCACTTCGCGTTGCTCGCCGTGCTCAAGCGTCGTCTCACCGACGAGGAACTCCTCGAGGCGATCGAGACGGCAGCGGCGACCGCGTCCGAGCACCCGGAGCGGCAGGTCGACCACGACACCCTGCGGAAGATCGTGGCAGGGGTGATCCACGAGGAACCGGACCCGCAGGACGTCGAGCGCGTCCGTGAACAGCTGGTCGCTGCGGGCTGGCCCGTCGTGGGCGGTGAACTCTCCCGCGGCGACGAGCCGACCGTACCCGCCGAACCGGGAACGCAGGCCGGCGCGCGCTA
>LATQ01000374.1 GCA_001017865.1 Rhodococcus sp. IITR03 | reverse complement strand
GCTGCGCGGAGGCGACAAGCTCCCACCTGGAACCCGAACCGAGCCGCCACTACGAGGCCGACCCGGCCCCGCACGTGCGGGAGCGTTACGCGGAGATGCGGGACCTGACCGACCGCTGAAGCGCAGTGCTCAGGGAAGGTCCTCGATGCGCAGGCCCAGGTGGGCGGCGAACTGCCTGCCAGGGCTACGGCCTGGTGGGCGTCGATCGTCGCGCCCTTCATCCCGCCCATGTTGCGGATCGTGTCGATGCGCAGGCCACGCAGATCGACCTGGTCGAGGGGGTCGCGCGGTCGACGTCGAGAACGCCGACGGAGCAGTCCTCGAAGGCGACGCGGGTGAAGGTGCCCCCGCCCAGGTCCAGTTCGTCGACGATGCAGCCGCGGAAGAGCACGTCGCGTCCCGCGGCGGCCCGCAGATTGACCAGGCCGAGTTTCGAATCCGCGATCGTGACACTGCGCAGATCCGCGTCGAAGAGGTCCAGCGCACCGATCCGGCTGTCCCGGATGTGCACGCGGTGCAGGCTGCTGCGCGGCGCGAACAGATTCGGTGCCTGCATGCGCTCGACCAGGGTGTCGCGCAGGCGTGCGCTCGTGAGGTCGCTGTCGGCGACGATCGGTGTGACGAGCGAACATTCGGACAGGACGATCCCCGTCAGATCACGGCCCGTCAGGTCCGTGTCGGTGTAGCGCACGCTCTCGAAGATCCCGTGCGCGAGCAGCTCGTCGCCGTCCGCGTCGGTGAGGACACCGAGGTCCGGAGCGTCGATCCTCGGCGGGTGGGTGGTGGAACGAGCAGCCATGGTTCTCGGGGCCTCCGGATCGGTCGGGTGTCTGCCGTTCAGCTTCCCAACCCGTCGGGTTCGGGGGAACGTGGGGGACAAGCCCGTCCCCGAGTGCGATGTGCTACTCGGTTATGCGGGTCGACGCTGCTGGGCTGCCCGGCGCTCGGTGCCTGCGCACAGCGGCGCGGTTCGCGCAGCGCACGGAGCAGTACTGCTGGCGACCGTTGCGGGTGATGTCGACGACCACGGCCGAGCACGGGTTGGTGGGAATGTCCGCTGCGGCGCACCGGTGGAGGCGGTGCATTCCGCGCGTGGTGAGGTGCAGTGCCGTGCCGACGCTGATCACCGCGCGCAGTACGTCGGGAAGCGGTTGGACCTCGTCGCGGTAGTGCAGGTGCCATCCTCGCCGTCGTGATCGGTCAGCCGGGGATAGGCCGCTGCGGTAGCCATCTGCGCGTTGAGCAGGCGCGCACGTTCCTGGGGTCGGACGCGTCGACGATGGCGAGCCAGTCGTCGATGACCTCGCGGGTGCGTGGATGGTCGTCGGGCGCGGTCGGGAAGTCCATGGTCATCCCCACCTCGCGCGTACGGGCCACGATGCCGTCCCGATCGTCGGGCCAGTCGCCGGCCAGTGACGCCGCGAGAAGGACCGCATACTCGCCGTAAGGGTTGAGATGCATAAGGCCATTACATCATGGTGGTGGACATGACCGCTATCGAAGCTCGGAACCCACAGGAATGCCCCCTCCGGACTCCCGCTCACGAACACGCGTGGAGCGTGGAGTCGAGTCACGCCACGTCGATCGGACAGGTGCTGTACGTGCGCTGCGTCGGGTGCGGGGCCCGACGCGTCGATCTCGGTGGGGCGCCGTTCGTCCCGCCGACCGCGCTGAGTACCGAAGTGTCCCAGAGCGATTGAGTCACCGGTCGAGTATCGGACGTGTGCAGATCCCCCTCAGAAATCGCCCTCTGCGACCTGGAAACACACGAGTCCCATCCGACGCCACATGCGCACCACCTGATCGCGATCGTCGAGCACCGCGATGATGCGGTAGCGGTGCCGGATGTGACGGTCGAACAACTCGGCCTTGACGATCGAATCCTTCCGATTGTCGCCTGCCGGACGCATGTACAGCTCGTCGTAGGGGATGTCGTGCCTGACGAGCCACTCCTCGGTCTCCGGCCGGCACACGCCGTCGCGTCCCGAGAGCAGCACGATCGCGGCCCTGTCGGGTGCGGCGGCGAACGCGCGCACCGCGGCCTCGACCGCCGGGGAGACGGTGTCCTCGCCCACCCTGTGCCAGTGGAAGGGACTCCGGTCGCTCATGTGCGCGAGCGTTCCGTCGATGTCGACCAGCCAGGCCGCCGGCAGCGTCGGATCCTCGACATATCGCGCCGGTGGTGCGGGCGCGGTGCTCGGCGGCCGGTGCCGTTGCCGCCCCGGTTTCCTGCGATCGCGCGTCTTCTTCGTCACGGACGATGTATACCCACTCCGGCGACTACGTGTGCATACGCCCGGTCTGCGAGAGGGGCGAAGGTCGTGCCGCCGGACCCGCGGACCCGGAGACGACCGGCGAGGCGGCATCGCGGAGCCGTCGGCTCGGCGCCACGGCCACACGACCGAATGCGAAATATTCTGCCGGACAACACGTGCCATGATTCCGGGGTGCATCAATGCCGACGGGGGATCCAGCAGTCCGGACACCCGGGCGAAGGCTGTGCCCACCCTGGTGTCGTATGCGGCTGCCGCGTGCACCATCGGTACGTATGCATTGCCGATCCTCGTCTTCGGATCCCGCCGGCCCTCGACACCGGGGAACGCGAGATCGCCACCGGTGGACATCGCCCAGGCATCGTCGACGACACGCGCGAGCTCCCGCTGCACGGCAGCGGACGGCCCGTGGTCGTCGAGGAGGCGGCCCATTGCGGTGGCTTCGAGGGCGGCGACCGTCATCCCCTGGGCATAGATCGGATCGAAACTGCAGAACGCGTCGCCGAGGACGAGGAATCCGTCGGGAAATCGGTCGAGAAGGTCGTAGCGATGCCATGTGCTCGCCCGGAAGCGATACCGGACGACGTCCTCGACCCATTCGGCATCCGCGATCGCGTCGTACACGTCCGGGTACCGCAGGGACCGTGCGAATTCGAGATAGTCCCTCCGGGTCGCCGGCACGGTTTCGCCGCGGACCCCGATCAGAGCCACCATGCATCGATCCGATTCGAGGGTGAGCAGGGCAGCGCCGCGTGGGTGTTCGGGTGTGGGCGCCATGACGATGCCCCGGTCGCCGCCGAGTGCAACCGACGAAGCGCGGAACACCGCGGTGGCGTAGCCCACATCGAGTTCGACGGTGTCGACCCGGGGCCGCGGGCAGCCCTGTCTCCCGAGCCATTCGGAGGCGCGAGATCCGCGT
Source organism: Rhodococcus sp. IITR03 (assembly GCA_001017865.1). The sequence continues at coordinate 6,741 of LATQ01000374.1, read as the reverse complement.
CCGGTCGCATCGACGACGAGGTCGGCATCGAGCACCTGCTCGGCACTTCCGTCGGCATGGCGGATGATCCGCGCACCGGCCACCCGGCTGCGGTCCGCGGTCGTGACGAGACCCGCGGCATCACACCGTTCGACGATCTCGACGTTCGCCAACGCCGCCACACGGTCACGAATGCGGCGCTCCAGCAGCGGCCGACCGGCCGCCAGCACTCGAAGTCCGCTCGGCGCACGACGAATCCGGTGACCACTGAGAATCCACCGTACGTCGCCCAGATGGTCGAGGGTGGGAACACCTGCAGCGGTCAGCTCCTGTGACAACCCGGGGAACATCTCCTCGACGAGCTGCTGTCCCCGTGAGATCAGCACGTGGATGTGCCGTCCCTGGGGCACCCCACGGCGTGGTTCGTCCGTGGCCGGCAGACGGTCACGATCGATCACCGTCACCTCGGCGAACCTGTCCGACAGGACACGGGCCGCCGACAATCCGCTCATGCTCGCGCCGAGAACCACGGCGCGCTCTCCGATCGACATGATCACACCTCCTCCGCGGAATCGATCGTCGCTGCGGAAGGTGCTCGGGCGACAGGCCGGAATCTGCTCACATGTGCTCACGGGCGGACGGTGCCTCGCCGTACACCTCCAGATCCCACAGCCATCCGACGACGCGGGTGACGCCGCGGGTCAGATGTCGGCGGTAGGTACTGAACGGCAGCCCGAGTCTGGCTGCCGCTGCTTCCTGTGTTGCAGCACCGCGCACGTACGTGCGGTCCACCGCACGGAAGAGCTTGTCGTCCCGAGGGTCGCTCGCCAAGGAGTCGATCGCCTCACGAAGGAGCGCGCGCAGCACCGCCGGATCGGGATCGTCGGGAGAGGACCGTTTGTGGAGGACCCTCGTATGCAACAAGGGATTACGAGAGAGGAGATCGGGCCGATGGAGGTCATGTAACGCACTTCGGACCGCCTCCGAGAATTCTCTCTCCGACAGGGTGAGAGGTGGGGACATCGTGGGTTCGGGACCGCTGTGCCCCTGAGCCAGAGCACGATCGGTGACGACGGTGAGCCACTCGTCGACATCCCGTCGGCGGAAGTCGTGGGCGAACAGTCCGTAGTGACGATCGCCGACCGTGAAATCCGCTCCTTCGGCACGGGGGAGATCTGCGACCGCGAAGTACTCGTTCCATCGGTCGGGCTCCGCCAGCGTCAGGAAGTCCCACGACAGACGGGGCAGGGTGAGATAGCGCTGGAAGGTGAGCACCGGAACCGAGTTCATTGTCGGAGAAGGATTCTGGTACTCAGCGCGGTCGATGACGACGCGTGTGATCGTGACACACTCGCCGGGACGGGGAGGCGCTGTCCGCCGGGCGAAATCCCACGCGGCGCGCGTCGCGGGATCGGCACCGACATCCTCGGGTGACGCTCGCGAGAGTTCCAGGAGACCGATCACACCACGTATCGATCCGTCGGTGTCGCGCAGCACGAAGAACCCCTCGGGTTGTCGCTCGAGCCAGCGTCGCGCGTGCACCGCGGATTCGTTTCCCTCCGATGTCCGCACGAGTTCGACGATCGCGGAGTGATCGGCCTGCTCCGCACGTTCGGGTTGCGCGCTTCCCCACGACTGCCAATCCACCGGCGAGAGCACACCGGGAAGATTGCGGAACACGAACTTCAGGTCCACGATGGCCTGCTGCTGTTCGCGTTCTCCTGCAGAATCGAGACCGCGGCGAATGGCCTTCCACACGCGGTGGAAGGTGTACCGGTAGGCGTCGGGATCCCGCCAGCGCAGATCGGCGTCGAGGACGTCGCGTGCCAGATCGTGGGGAAACAACCCGTCCGGCCCTGCTTCGACGAAGGACAGCCCACGGAGCCAATCGAACTCGGCGTGTGCATCGGCGAGCTCGAGGGCGTCGCGCAGCAGGGCTTCGCTGGTCACCCGGGCGAGCGCACACACTTCCAGGGCACGGCGATGTGCGATCCCCGGCTCGGTGTCGAGAAACCGTCGGAGCAACATCCCGACGAGATCCGGCGGCCACGGCGCACGTACGTCGCCCCCTCGGACGAAGACGTCCGTGAGCAGAGCGAGCCCGAGCGGATGTCCGTGCGTTGCCCCGATGATCTCGTCGTGCAATTCCTCGGGAACCCGCGCAGCGGTGAGGTAGGCAGCGCTCGTAGTGGGGTCGAAATTCCTGAGAGACACGATCCGGAGCAGATCACCCCAACCCGGGTCGGTGCGCCATCCTGCGGAGGGCGGCGACCTGTCGGCGATCACCGTCAGCGTCGTCGCAGGAAGACCGGGAAGAAAGTCGGTTCGGATCCAGTCGTCGAGCACACGTAGCCGCTCGTACGAGTCCAGGAGAAGCACCCTCGGCCGGTCGCCGATGCGACGATCGACCGACGCGAGGACCGAACCAGGTGACGCATCCGTGTTGCGCCCGTCGATCACCGTCACCGCGCGACGGCTCCGTTCCGCAAGATCGGAGATCGCGCCGAGCAGGCAGGTCTTGCCGATGCCTCCGGGACCGTACAGGTACAGCACGGCGATCGAGGGTTCGGGGGAGTCCAGTGCGGAGCGAACGATCTCGAGCTCGGCATCGCGACCGACGAACACGCGTCGCGCCCGTGCGGCGAGACGATCGCTGAGAGGCCGTGAGGACCGCGAAGCGCTCCCCATGCCACCCGATGCTACGCCCGGACCCAACGGTCGGGCAGTCCGACGAGCCGTGCGCTCTCGCGCCACAACTGTTCGGCCTGCTCGTCGCCGCGAGCGAGCACCGACGGTTCCGCCCACCACGGCTCGCCGCGGCGCAGTGCGAAACAACCCCGCCCGTCCGGAACGTCGATGTCACGGAGAACGAGGTCTGCGAGCGTGTTCCCGGCTTCGGTCTGCGTGTTGAAGGTGTCCTGCACAATGTCGAGGCGGTAGAGGCATGCTGTCCCGCTTTGCGGCGATGAGAATCCGGGCCGGACAGGGTCTGCCTTCGTGACAGTGGAACACATTCGACGACACGAGGAGTCACGATGCCCAGGATCACCCCGTGGTTGTGGTTCGACATGAACGCCGAGGAGGCCGCGAACTTCTACATCGGTGTCTTCCCCAACTCCGAGATCGGTGAGATCACCCGCTACACCGAGGAGTCCACCGGAGGCGACATCCCGGTTCCACCGGGGACTCCGATGACGGTCGAGTTCTTCCTCGACGGTCAGGTCTTCTACGGACTCAACGGAGGACCGCAGTTCCGGTTCTCGGAAGCGGTGTCCTTCCAGATCGACTGCGCCGACCAGGAGGAGGCCGACCACTACTGGTACGCGCTGACCACCGACGGCGGCGAGGAATCCGCCTGCGGATGGTTGAAGGACAAGTACGGTCTGTCGTGGCAGGTGGTACCGAAACGGCTGAACGAACTGCTCGCCGACCCCGATCCGGAGGTCGCGAAGCGCGTGACCGCCGCGATGATGAAGATGCGCCGGATCGACGTGTCGGCACTCGAAGCCGCCGCGCGCGCTGATCGGCGCCCGAGCGCTGCGGTACGTTTCGGTGCATGACCACTCGCACCCAGCGGCTCGACGACCTGCCGTTCACCGGCAGACATCGCCGCCTGCTGACCGGCTCCGGCGTGGGCTGGGCCCTCGACGCCATGGACGTCGGTTGATCTCGTTCGTCATGGCAGCCCTGGCCGTGCAGTGGGATCTGTCGTCGACGCAGCTCTCGTGGATCGGATCCATCGGCTTCGTCGGCATGGCGATCGGTGCGTCGCTCGGTGGTCTGCTCGCCGACCGCATCGGACGCCGGCAGGTCTTCGCCGCGACGCTGCTCGTGTACGGACTCGCGACCGGTGCGGCGGCGTTGTCGACCTCGGTGGCGATGCTCATCGTCCTGCGGTTCGTCGTCGGACTCGGTCTCGGCGCCGAACTGCCCGTCGCGTCGACGCTGGTCAGTGAGTTCGCGCCCCGCAAGGTACGAGGACGCGTGGTCGTCGCCCTCGAGGCGTTCTGGGCGGTCGGCTGGCTCCTGGCCGCTCTCATCGGTTACTTCGTCGTTCCCACCGGCGACGACGGGTGGCGGTGGGCGCTCGCCGTCGGACTCGTCCCGGCCGCCTACGCCTCGTCGTCCGGTTCGGCCTACCCGAATCGGTGCGCTATCTCGAGAGTCGCGGACGGCACGCGGAAGCCGGAGGCGATCGTGCGCGACTACGAACGCTCGGCCGGTGTCACTTCCGCGCCGGAGGACGAACAACCCGTCCGGACCGTCGCGGAAGTCGAGCGCGCACCCCGAGGCTCGGTGTGGGCGCCGAACCTGCGCCGCCGCACCGCGGCGCTGTGGATCGTGTGGTTCGGCATCAACTTCTCGTACTACGGCGCGTTCATCTGGTTGCCGAGCCTGCTCGTCGCGCAGGGCTTCGACCTGGTCACCTCGTTCGGCTACACGCTGCTCATCACGCTCGCTCAGCTACCGGGCTACGGCGTCGCGGCGTGGCTGATCGAGGTGTGGGGACGCCGCCTGACGCTGGGGGTCTTCCTCGCCGGGTCGGCCGTCTCGGCGGGGTTGTTCGGGCTCGCCGAGACTCCGTCGACGATCGTCGCGGCAGGCATGGCGTTATCGTTCTTCAACCTGGGCGCCTGGGGTGCCCTGTACGCGATCGGACCCGAGCTGTATCCCACGCCGGTCCGGGGCGCCGGCACCGGTTCGGCGGCGGCCTTCGGGCGGCTCGCGCGTCGATCATCGCGCCGCTGCTGGTACCGGTGCTGCTGGGCGCCGGGGGCAACGGTCTGGTCTTCGGTGCGTTCGCCGCGTCGTTCGTCGTCGCCGCGCTCGCGGCGTTCACGCTGCCCGAGCGGGCCGGGGCGGTTCTCGACGAGAGGTGACGTCGGGAACCGCCCCGGCCGGTGCTCAGAGACGCTCGCGCAGTTCGACCTTGCGGATCTTGCCCGAAGCGGTCTTCGGCAGGGCGCCGAAGACGATGCTGTCGGGAACCTTGAAACCGGCGAGCTGCGAACGCACGTGCGCGCGCAGTTCCGCTCGGCCTCGCGCCGCTGCGCAGTGCCACGTAGGCGACGGGACGTTCGCCCCACTTCTCGCTCGGCGCCGCGACGACGGCGGCCTCGAGAACGGCCGGGTGGCTGATGAGGCCGCCTCGACCTCGACGGACGAGATGTTCTCGCCACCGGAGATGATGACGTCCTTCGCGCGGTCGCGGATCTCGATGTAGCCGTCCGGATGCATGACGCCGATGTCGCCGGTGCGGAACCAGCCGTCCGGCACGGCGCGGGCGGTCGCGTCCGGGTTGTTGTAGTAACCGAGCATCACGTTGTTGCCGCGCAGCGCGATTTCACCGGTCGTCTCGCCGTCGGCGGGCACGTCGGATCCCATCGGGTCGACGATGCGGAGTTCGCCGGCCACGACGTTGCCCACGCCCTGCCGTGAGCGCAGCCGTGCCTTCTCGTCCTCGGGGAGGACGTCCCACTCCGAACGCCACTCGCAGATCGCCGCCGGGCCGTACGTCTCGGTGAGCCCGTACAGGTGCGTGATGTCGAGTCCGAGCGCGGTGCACCGCTCGATGAGGCGGGCGCCGGCGGTGCGCCACCGATCGCCGCGACGACACGATGATCGATGCGCCCGCATTCGGGGCGTCGACCAGCGACGCGAGAACGGTCGCGCGCCGCACAGGTGCGTGACGTTCTCGGTGCGGACGAGATCCCAGATCCGCTCGGGGTCGACCTTGGGCAGGCACACGTGCGTGCCACCCGCTGCGGTGACGGCCAGGTGAACGTCCAGCCGTTGCAGTGGAACATCGGCAGCGTCCACAGATAGGTGGATCCGCTGTCGAGCCCGAAGTGCGCGACCATCGCCAGGGCCTGCAGGTAGGCGCCGCGCGCGTGGTACATCACGCCCTTCGGATCACCCGTCGTGCCGGACGTGTAGTTCAGGGCGATCATCGTGCGCTCGTCGGCGAGCGGCACGTACCGGTGGCGGGCGGCGGCGAGCTTGTCCTCGTAGTCGTCACCGACGACCGTGATCGACGGCAGATCGGCCGTCGCTTCGCGGGCCAGGTCGGCCAGCGATTCCTCGACGAGCAGGACCCGGCTGCCCGAGTGCTCGAGGATGAACCGCAGCTCCGGCGCGGTGAGGCGCGTGTTGAGCGAGACGAGCACGGCGCCCGCGTAGAGCACGCCGTAGTGCGCCTCGAGCATCAACGAGGTGTTCGGCGCGAGCACCGCGACACGGTCGCCGGGTTCGATACCGAGAGCGTGCAGCATGCCCGACTGCCTCAGGCACCGGTCACGCAATTCGGCGTACGTGCGGCGGACGTCGCCGTCCACCATTGCGAGGTCGTCACGGAAGACCCGGGCGGAACGGTCGAGAAATGCCGTGGGCGTGAGTGTTTCGAAACTGAATTGCTCGGTCACGTCTGTCGGTGCTCCTTCGGATTACGTCGCGCGCGCACTCCCCATCGCGAACGATGATGCGCACACCTCCCGTGTGCTGTGAGGGCATTGCTCATTCTTCCAAGAGCCGTTACCGATCTTGAACAGGGTCCATCCTTTGCGTACCGGGTGAACGCTCCGTCGGCCGTTGACCGGACCCGGAATCCGGCGTTCACTGAGAGGCACCGTGCCCGTCCACGAGAGAAGGCGAGCGGTATGAGTGCTCGGCAGAACGAAGCCCGCCGCACCTCCCGTCCGGCGCGGCGGCCGACCGCGACGCGCGCGAGGACCACGAGGACGGAGACTCCCGCCGAGCCTGCGT
>LATQ01000395.1 GCA_001017865.1 Rhodococcus sp. IITR03 | reverse complement strand
GACCACACCACCGGAGGTGTCGCCGCGACCAGCAGGGTCGGGTCGATGCCGGCGGTCTGCCGGCGCTGCTGCTGGCGGGCGCGGGACAGGCCGTTGGCGGATGTGTCCGAGCCGGTGACGGCGGTGCCGAGCCAGCCGAGGATCGGGGAGAACAGGGCGAAGATCGCGCCGGTGCCGGCGAGCACGTGCCGATCGCGACGGTCTGGCCGGACTGGTTCATCACGTAGCTCAGGCCCAGGACGGTGGCCACCGTGGCGATGGCGAGCTTCATCCGCACGACGGTGGTGCCGAAGGTGGCCACGGCCTGGCGGACGGTCAGCGGGAACATGCCGCCGCTGTCCCACCGCGCGTAGACGAGGGTGACGATCGCGCCGCTGAGCAGCAGCAGTGTTCCCGGCGACGACAACCACGAGAAGGTGTAGACCGCGCTGCTCGACGCGTCGCCGTTGCCTGTGAGCAGATTGCCGTACAGGCCGGGCCACTCGATCTTGACGTCGGTGGCGGCGAGACGCTCCGGCAGATCGACACCGACGGTCCACAGCTTCGCAATGCCGAACACGGTGATGACCAGCAGGTACGGGAACAGGGCCATGACGACGCGCGAGGTGGTCAGCGACTCGTCGGCGACGGGACGCCGCGGAGCACGAGCGGCTCCGGGTCCCTCCGTGCCGGCCTGGACCGCGATGGCCTCGTGCGGGTGCGCGAGAGCGTCCTCGGGGGTCCGCGGCTTCCAGACCTGCAGCATCAGCACGGCCGCGGTGAGGCCGGCGAGCGAGGCGACGACATCGGTGAGTTCGTACGAGAAATGGCTCGAGCACCAGAACTGGGCGAGCGCGAAGGTCGTGCCGGTGAGCAGTGCGATCGGCCAGGCCTGCCGGACACCGCGACGACCGTCGACGAGGAAGAGCAGCAACAGCGGCACGAAGAGCGCCAGGATCGGTGTCTGACGGCCGACGACGGCGGCGATCTCGGTGGCGGGGATGTCGGTCAGGGCGCCGGCGGTGGTGATCGGGATGGCCATGGCGCCGAAGGCGACCGGTGCGGTGTTGGCGATCAGGACCGTGACCGCGGCCCGCAGGGCGGGCATGCCGAGGGTGACGAGCATGGCGCCGGTGATCGCGACGGGCGCGCCGAATCCGGCGAGTGCTTCGAGCATGCCGCCGAAGCAGAAGGCGATGAGCATCGCCTGGATCCGCATGTCGCCGTGACCGATCGAGTTGAAGATGCGCCGCAGATCCTCGAACCGGCCGCTGACGACGGTGAGTTCGTAGAACCAGATCGCAGTGATCACGATCCACATCACCGGGAAGAGCCCGAAGGTGATGCCCTGCAGGGCGGACAGGCCGGCCAGCGGCGCGGGCATCTCGAAGCCGATGATCGCGACGACGAGCGCGACGACGAGGGCGCCGAGTCCGGAATACCAGGCCTTGAGTTTGAAGCCGGCGAGCAGGACGAAGAAGGTCAGCAGCGGCGCAAGGCCCACGAGAGCCGATGCGGTGAGGCTGCCTGCGATGGCGTCAGTGGCGGGTGTGAATGTCACCGCCGATATCCGGGTTGCCACACGAAACTCCTGTGGTTGCGCCGCTGTTGGCGGCAGATGTGATTTCGACCGATGTGGTCAGACCACGTGAAAGTACACCATGGTCCGCGTCACAGTCGACCCGTGACGGAATTTGCGGTCACTGTCCGAAAATGTGCGGCGGATCTCCGGAACGTGTGGTTCAATGTGGTCAGACCACACCCCCGATGCGGAGATCTCCATGCGAATCGCCCTGTTCGCGACGTGCCTCGGCGACACGATGTTCCCGAAGGCTGTTTCGGCCACCGCCCTGCTCCTCACCCGGCTCGGGCACGACGTCGTCTTCCCCGAACGCCAGACCTGCTGCGGCCAGATGCACGTCAACACCGGCTACCAACCCGACGCGCTGCCGCTCGTCGAGAACTACGTCGACGCCTTCGACGACAGCAGCATCGACGCCGTCGTCGCCCCTTCCGGATCGTGCGTCGGATCCGTCCGTCACCAGCACGAAATCGTCGCCTCCCGTTACGGTTCCGCGTCGTTGTGCGGACGGGTCGACACCGTCAAGGCCAAGACGTACGAGTTGTCCGAATTCCTCGTCGACGTCCTCGGCGTCACCGACGTCGGTGCGTATTTCCCGCACCGGGTGACCTATCACCCCACCTGCCACTCGCTGCGGATGCTGCGGGTGGGGGAGAAGCCGCTCCAGCTGTTGCGGGCCGTGCGCGAGATCGACCTCGTCGAACTGCCCGAGGCCGACTCGTGCTGCGGATTCGGCGGCACCTTCGCGATCAAGAACGCCGAGACCTCCACCGCGATGCTCGCCGACAAACTGAGCAATGTCGCCGCCACCGGCGCCGAATACTGCAGCGCCGGCGACTCGTCGTGCCTGATGCACATCGGTGGCGGTCTCACACGACTGCGCACCGGTACCCGCACCATCCACCTCGCCGAGATCCTCGCCTCCGTGGAACCGGCCGTCGCCCCCAAGGGAGTGCCCGCGTGACCGCACTCGGTATGCCCGTGGTCCCGCCGCGTGGATCCGGAAATCTGCGCGGCATCAAGAAGTTTCCCGACGCAGCGCACCAGGAACTCGCGAACCCGCAGTTGCGCCGCAACATCGGCAAGGCCACCCACACCATCCGTGCCAAGCGACTGAATGTCACCGGGGAACTGCCCGACTGGGAGCAACTGCGCGACGCCGGCGCCGCTATCAAGACCGACGTGCTCAACCGTCTCCCGGAGTTGCTCACCCAGCTCGAGGAGGCGGTGACCGCGCGCGGCGGCGTGGTGCACTGGGCGGCCGACGCCGCCGAGGCCAACGCCATCGTCACCGAGCTGATCCGAAAGACGGGATCCGATGAGGTCATCAAGGTCAAATCGATGGCCACCCAGGAGATCGGGCTCAACGAGCACCTCGAGGAACAGGGGATCGCCGCCTACGAGACCGACCTCGCCGAGCTCATCGTCCAACTCGGCCACGACAAGCCCTCGCACATCCTCGTGCCCGCCATCCACCGCAATCGCGCCGAGATCCGCGAGATCTTCCTGCGTGAGATGCCGGACGTCGACCCCGACCTCGACGACAACCCCCGCCATCTCGCAGCCGCGGCACGAAAGTTCCTGCGACACAAGTTCATGACGGTGCCGGTTGCGGTGTCGGGCGCGAACTTCGGCATCGCCGAGACCGGCACCCTCGCCGTCGTCGAATCCGAGGCAACGGCCGCATGTGCCTGACGCTGCCGCAGACGCTCATCACCGTCATGGGTATCGAGAAGCTGCTGCCCACCTTCCGCGACCTCGAGGTGTTCCTGCAGCTGCTGCCGCGCTCGTCGACCGGGGAGCGCATGAACCCCTACACCTCGATGTGGACCGGTGTCACCCCCGGCGACGGACCGCAGGAATTCCACCTCGTGCTGCTCGACAACGGTCGCACCGCCGCGCTTGCCGACGAGATCGGACGCGAAGCGCTGCACTGCATCCGGTGCTCGGCATGCCTGAACGTGTGCCCGGTCTACGAGCGCACCGGAGGCCACGCCTACGGCTCGACCTATCCGGGCCCGATCGGCGCCGTCCTCAGCCTCAATTGGCCGGGATGGACGAACCCGACGACCCCAACGCCAGCCTGCCGTTCGCGTCGAGCCTGTGTGGTGCCTGCTACGACGCCTGCCCCGTCAAGATCGACATCCCGTCGCTGCTGGTGGAATTGCGCCACCAGAAGGTCGAACACGCCCGCTTCGGACCCGAGGCTGCGGCGATGAAGGCCGCATCGCTGGCCATGTCGTCCTCGCGACGCTGGACGGCCGCGCAGAAGGCCGCCGGTCTCGGCCGCGTCCTCGCCGGCAAGAAGGGGAAGATCACCAATCTGCCCGGTCCGCTCGCCGGCTGGACCGACGCTCGCGACATGCCGGCCCCGCCGAAACAGACCTTTCGGCAATGGTGGGCCTCCGACGAAGGACGTGCCGCACTCGCGAAGGCACGCGAGGAAGGACAGCAGCGATGAGCAGCCGCGACGCGATTCTCGGCCGGATCCGTTCGGCGCAGACCCTCGCACCGCCGGCGCCGGGCGAGGTGCCGCGCGACTACCGTCTCGGACGCACCCTGCCGGACGCCGAGCGCCGTGAGCTGCTGGTCGACCGGCTGGTCGACTACAAGGCCCACGTGCACGAGAGCACACCGGAGGATCTGCCCGTCGTACTGGCGAAGATTCTCACGGATCGTGGGGCGCGCCGCGTCGGAATCCCGGAGGGCCTGGATCGCTCGTGGCTGGCGGAGTTCGGTGGCGAGGTGATAATCGACTCCATCGACCGACCCGCAGCCGACCTCGGTGATCTCGACGGGGTCGTCACCGGCTCGGCCGTCACCTGCGCGGAGACGGGCACGATCTTCCTCGACGGCAGCCCCGACCAGGGGCGACGCGCGCTGACGCTCGTCCCCGACCTGCACGTGTGCGTGGTGGCGATGAGCGACGTCGAGGTGGGAGTGCCCGAAGCGCTGGCCCGGCTCGTCCCGGAACGGCCGATCACGATGATCAGTGGACCGTCCGCGACGTCGGACATCGAACTCGAACGCGTCGAGGGCGTGCACGGCCCCCGCACCTTGGAGGTGGTGATGATCGGATGACCGTGCTGACCGAGCGTGTCCGGCCACGACTCGGATGGCAACGGCATGCCGACTGCCGGACCTCCGACGAGTACTTCTTCTTCGCCCCGGAGGGCGAGCCACCGAGCATCCGCAGGCGGCGCGAGGTCGTCGCGAAACGCATCTGCGCGAACTGCCCGGTGCTGGCCGAGTGCCGCACCCACGCGATACTCAGCGGCGAACCGCACGGAGTGTGGGGTGGATTGTCGGAACACGAACGGCTGCAACACCTGAAGCACTGATCGCGTCCCGCGGCCGCTCACGGAATCGAATGGGCGAACTCCACGATCAGCGCCGCCACCCGCGCGGGATGACCGAGCTGCGGCACATGCCCCGCGGCGAGCACTTCCAGGCGCGCGTGCGGTACGAGTGCCGCGACGGCCTGCGCGTCCTTCACCGGGACCACAGGATCGTGATCACCCCAGATCATCAGCGTGGGAACTCGTAGTTGCCGCAGCGCATCCGGGCGGATCCTGGTCTCGGGGCGGGTGCCGAACGGTGACAGGATCGCCTGCAACTCCCTAACGTTCGCAGCCCTCGCGACGGGATCGTGCGCCGCGTCGACGAGCGAGTCGAGCAGCTCGGGGTACCGCCGGATGGTCACGCCTTCGCCCACCGAGGACAGTAGGTGCAGCAGCATCCGTCGACCCGGTTTCACGATGCGGCCGAGCAGTTGCCCGAGTACAGGGGTCGCCATGACCCGGACATCGACGGGAATCCGAGCACCGGGCAGCAGCGGGACGGACCCGAGCATGACCACGCCCCGCACCCGCTCCGGACGATCGAGGCGTACCAGACCGACCAGATCCCTCCGCCCGACGCCCCGACGAGAACCGCCGACTCGAGCCCGAGCCCGTCGAGCACGTCGTCGACGAATCCGACGGCATGCTGTCGGAGCCCGGTGCGGCGGAAGTCCGACGGATCGCTGAGACCGAACCCCGGCCGATCCACCAGGAACGAATGCACCGCCGTCGTGTGCTCGAGCAGCATCAGGTGCGACAACGACGAGGTGTTGTTGCCGTGCAGATGGACGACCGGCAGGCCGTCACCGTCCTCGACGACGTGTGCCCGGCCCGTCCGGGTCGGGACGAATCGGCTCCGACCACCGGCGTCCCGAACCATCCGGTCGTATCTGTTCTGCGCCCGAGTCGGGTGACCCGGTACGCGCGTCTGGGTGTTCATCGTGACCTCCGGACCTCGTCCTCGTCTTCACGATCCGTCGTCGAGCAGGGTGTGACCAGTTCGAACTTCGAACCCCACCAGGCCACCGGGCGGTGGGACACTCGGGGTGTGAGCGCGAGCGGATCCGCCGGGTACTGCTCTTTCACCAAGGCCATCGAACACCTCGGTGACCGGTGGAGTCTGCTCGTCGTACGGCAACTGGGAACCTAGGGCCGCAGGCTTCAACGACCTCGCCACCGGCCTGCCCGGCCGGATCTCGCGTTCGGTGCTTGCCGACCGGCTGCGCCGGCTGGAGATGCTCGGGGTGGTGTCCCGCTGCGAAGGTCCGCACCCGGCCTACCGTCTGACTGACGTCGGCCTCGGCTTGATGACACCACTCGGTGCGTTGCGCACCTGGCGGAGACGTGGTTGCCGGACGATCCGGCGATGGTCGAACGCGACCCGGACGTCATGCTCGGCTGGCTGGCACAACGGGTGGATCGCGCGCACTGTCCGGTCCGGCCGGTCGTCCTCGAGTTCCGGCTCCACCAGACGTGCGACCGCCGGTACTGGCTCGTCGTTCAGCGCGGCGCACAACCGTACGGATGCCTCACCGATCCGCTGCTGGACCCGGCTCGCTACGTCTATCTCGAGTCGTCGATCCCGGCACTGCTGGCGCTCGCCCACGGTCGATGTGATTGGTCCTGTGCTCTCCGGGACGGTTCCCTCACGGCCGCAGGTGATCCCGCACTGATGTCGCGTGTGGGGGAATGGTTCCGGCCGGTCCCGGAGGGGGCGCACACGCGGTGACCGGATGCGATTTCGGTGTTCCCGACATCGCTCAGCACGGTCGGGAACACCGAAATCGAGAACGGCTACGCACCAGTGACGCGACCAGCACGGTCGAAATGGGGTAGTCGTCTACGCAGGCGCCGGTATCGGCCGGTTCCCATACTGATCCCGCGGGGTCCTCCCGCATCTCTTGTCACCCTTCGGATCAGAGGAACTCATCATGATGACGGACGATGCCGACGGCCCCGTCGAGGCCGAGACCACGGGCCGGCAAATCATCACTTTCACCGAGGACAGCACCCACGAGGAACGGGTCGCCGCACTCGAATCGATCAGCGGCGTGACCTCGATCGCGTCCAGCGACGAGACGGGACCGGAAGCGGTCCCCGCCGACGAACTCGAATCCGCCGACGCGACCGTCTTCGAACGACTCGGGGTGGCCGTCGCCGCGGTCGACGCGTCGCAGGTCGAATCGCTCGAGGAGGTCGCACGGCAGGATCCGGCGATCGTGGCCGTGGAACCCGAACATGTCGTCCATACCCTGGCGGCACCGCTGGCCATGGAGACACATCTGGCGGACGGCCGCAGGCACACTTGGGGTCTGCAGGCCACCCGTGCGCTCGCGTCGCAGTTCGATGGCTCCGGCGTTCGGGTGGCCGTGCTCGACACCGGATTCGACCTGAACCATCCCGACTTCGCGGGCCGGACGATCATCAGCAAATCGTTCATCGCAGGCCAGGCGGTCCAGGACGGGAACGGACACGGCACCCACTGTGTCGGCACGTCCTGCGGACCGAGGAATCTACCGAACGCGCGAGGCTACGGCGTCGCGCCGAAGGCGGCGATCTTCGTCGGGAAGGTGCTGAGCAATCAGGCAGTGGGTCCGACTCCACAATCCTTGCCGGGATCGAGTGGGCGTTGGCCAACGGGTGCCAGGTCGTCTCGATGTCTCTGGGCGCCAACGTTCCTCAACCGGTGATGGCCTACGAGGCCGTCGGACAGCGCGCACTGGCTGCCGGGACGCTGATCATCGCTGCTGCGGGGAACAACGCTCGTCGGCCGGCGGACCCCGGATTCGTCGGAAGTCCCGCGAACTCGCCGTCGATCATGGCGGTCGCGGCACTGGCGTCCGACCTGAGGATGGCGGCGTTCTCGGCCAGGGCCACCGTGGTTCCGGGCGGTGCGATCGACATCGCCGCACCCGGTGTCGACGTGTACTCGTCGTGGCCGATGCCGGACCGCTACAACACGATCAGCGGCACGTCCATGGCCACGCCGCACGTGGCCGGATTGGCGGCGCTCATCGTGCAGAGCACAGCGAAGACCGGGAAGGAACTCTGGAAGACGCTGGTCGACGGGGCCGAGGTGCTGCCGTTGCCGCAGACCGACGCAGGCGCGGGGTTGGCCACCGCACCGTGAGTCGGTGCCCGATGCGCAGGATCTCCGTCGTCCTGGCGGTGTTGTCGGTCGTAGTCCTGGTGTCGGCGACGGCCTGCTCGCACGACGCCACGAATCCGCAACGGGGAAGCACCTCGGAGGGCGGGGAGACATCCATGGTCGAAACACCGCGAGAGCACCTGGTCGTCCTTGCCTCCGAGCAGGCCGACGCGGCGGTTGCCGACATCGAGGCGATGGCTCGGTGACCCAGTTGCTCCGGCCACGGCTGCTCCTCGTCCTCGCGGATCCTGATGTGAGGGAGGGTATTCGAAGAACTCCAGGAGTCCTCGGCGTCTACGACACTGCTCCCGACGGCGAGCCACTCGGCCTGTCGCTCGAGGAGCAGTTGTTCGTGGACGCCTGGGTGGCCCGACACGCGCCGAAGACGCGCCCCGGCGAGGGCTCGAACTGGGACACTCCCGGATTCGAACCGCCGGACATCCCCGGCCGGTGACTCGCACCGGACCGGTTTGCACACATTTTCGACATCAGGAGCATGACATGACCGGCGACCTGAACATCACGGAACGCGTCGTACGTGCAGACGACGTACGCGCAGCCGATCCGAGCGACGAGGCACAGGAACGAACGATCCACCGCTACGGGCGGATCTCCATCCTTGCCGCTCCGGGGGAGTCCGCGGAGGAATCCGTCCCGGAGATCAGAGACATGCGGGACCTCGTCGACGACCCCACCGAGGTCGAGACACTGGGCCTCGCGGCGCAACGGTTGCGGCAATCCGCCGACTACCGGCGGGCGAAGGAGAACCGACCCCGCGACGGTCGAGAGTGGGACATGGGGGACTGCACGTCGGTCGTGCCCGTCCCGCCCCAGGTGGCAGAGAGCGACAGCGAGCAGGAAGCGGGCCCGACGAGTTCCTATCTCGAGGGGTCGGTGGCGGTCGGCATCGTCATCGTTCAGGGACCGACTGCGGCATTGAGCTTCTCCGAGGCCGAGGTGGTGAAGGTGATCGCCGAGGTCCAGAACGGTCTGGGATGGCTCGCCACCGCAAACCCCTTGGCGGGCATCTCCTTCTCGTACGACATCCAGAACGTGAACCTGAGTGTGCAGGCGGACCCGTCCGCTGCCGACCTCGAGGCGCTCTGGCGTGATCCGGCGATGGGCGCGCTGGGCTACAGTGCCGACTGGAACGGCGTGGGTGCCTACGTCGAGGACATCCGCAGCCGTTACGGAACCCGCTGGACGTACTGCGCCTTCTTCACGAAGTATCCGCTTGGTCACTTCGCGTACGCGGGTGCGCCACGGGTCGTCATGGACTACAACAACGACGGTTGGGGCCCGGACAACATCGACCGGGTGTTCGCGCACGAGACCGGGCACATCTTCGGCTGCCCGGACGAGTACGCGGACAGCGGGTGCACGTGCGGCGGTGCCTTCGGACGATACGGACTCGCCAACGGCAACTGCGAGAACTGCGCGGCCGAAGGTGGCGTCCCGTGCCTGATGAAGGGCAACACGTTCACCGTCTGCGGCTTCACTCCCGGGCACCTCGGATGGGCGCCGCAGCTCGCCGTCAACAATTTCGGGTACAACGCCGGATCGTGGCGCACCGATCGGCATCCGCGGTTCCTCGCCGACACCACGGGCAACCGCCGGGCGGACATCGTCGGATTCGGTGATGCCGGTGTGTACGTGTCGCGCTCTCAGCCCAACGGACGCTTCGAGACACCACGCCTCGTCGTCAAGGACTTCGCCTACCAGGCCGGTGGATGGCGGGTGGACCGGCATCCGCGGTTCCTGGCGGATACGACCGGGGACGGCCGGGCGGACATCGTCGGGTTCGGCGACGCCGGGGTGTAGGTCTCGCGGGCGCAAACGGACGGGTCGTTCGGTCCGGTGACGAAGGTGGTCGCCGATTTCGGCTACGTTGCCGGTGGGTGGCGGGTCGAGCGGCATCCGCGGTTCCTGGC
>LATQ01000340.1 GCA_001017865.1 Rhodococcus sp. IITR03 | reverse complement strand
GCTGGGACACGCGTTCGGCGGTGTCGGCGACCCGTCCGAGCGGGCGCAGCGCCGCCCGGACCAGCCACGCGATCCCGATCGTGGCGACGAGCAGGCCCGCTGCGACGACGAACGCGAGGATTGCGGTGAGGGAGGCGATGGTGGCAGCCACGTCGCGCATCGACTGGCCGGCGACCACGATGGCCCCGCCCGTCGACTCGGACGCGACGCGGAACGCTCCGAGGGTGCCGCCGAGGTCGACCGTGACCGGCGTGCGGTCGTCCTCCAGTTCCGCGGAGATCGTCTCCAGTTGCGAGGGGGTCAGCGTGGCGACTCTGCCGTCCCTGCCCACGTAGGCAGAGCTGGTCGCCGTCCCATCCGCCGCGAAGACGACCTCGAGCGTGCCGATCCGCTGCCGGGGACCCGCCCCTCCGGCACCCCTGCATCGGGAGCGGTTCCCGCCGGACCCCTCGCGATGTCCAGGCCGGTGAGCACGTCCTCGTCCAGGCGCTCGTAAAGCGAGGCCCGCAGCGACAGCACGGTCGCGGCTCCCGCGAACAGAAGCGTGACAAGCACGAGCGCGGCCGTGCCGACGATGAGCCGTCTGCGCAACGACCACTGCCGCAGCCGGCCGAGCAGGGTCACGAGTCGGCCTGCCTGATCGTGTAACCCACGCTGCGCACGGTATGGATCAAGGCGGGCCCGAGGAGGTCGATCTTCTTACGCAGATAGGAAATGTAGATCTCCACCACCCCCGACTTGCCGCCGAAGTCGTAGCTCCACACGTTCTCGAGGATCTGCGCGCGCGTCAGCACCTGCCGCTGGTTGCGCATGAGGTAACGCAGCAACTCGAACTCCTTTGCCGTGAGCCGGATCGGCACGCCGCCGCGCTGCACCTCGTAGGTGCGCTCGTCGAGAGTCAGGTCACCGACGCTGAGGGGGCCGTCGCTGCTGGTCGCCCCGATGCGGCGGCGGGCCATACCGCGCACACGGGCCACGACCTCCCGCAGATGGAACGGCTTGGTGACATAGTCGTCGCCACCGGCGGTGATGGCCTCGATCCGGTCGTCGACCCCGTCCTTGGCGGTCAGGAACAGGATCGGCACGTCGTTGCCCGCCGAGCGCAGCCGCCGCAGCACCTCGAGCCCGTCCGTCCCGGGCATCATCACGTCGAGCACCACCACGTCGGGGCCGAACTCGCGGACCTTGTTCAGAGCCTCCTGCCCATTCGCCGCACTTTCCACCAGCCAGCCCTCGTTTCCCAGCGCCATGGACAGCAACTCGGTGAGGTTCGGCTCGTCGTCGACCACCACCGCGCGCACGGGCGAACCGTCTGCGCGCGTGAAGCGGTGCGGAGAGGTGACATCGTTCATGGGACCATCTTCGCTTGCCGAGGCTCTTGCACGCGCAGAGCGCAGCACGATTCCGGCCGAGTCTTGTCGACCGTTTGGACGTCTCTCATCGTTCGTGAATGTCGCACCGCTTTCATCGACGTGACAGACAACCTTCACGAAGGAGAACAGCCCATGTCGCAACGACGATGAAGAAGCGGACGCTCAGCGCCGCCGCGTCCCTGCTCCTGTCCGGACTGCTGCTGACCGCTGCGCAGCCGGGACGGAGGCCACCGCGACCAGCACGAGCAGCTCGTCGATCGTGACATCCGCGTACTCATCCGACAGCGCTGACGCGACCACGACGAGCGAGACGATCTCGTCCACCGCGAAGGCGGCCGAGGCGTTCCTCGCGACGCTGTCCGAGGAGCAGCGCGAGGCCGTACTGTACGACTACGACGACGAGACGAAGACGACATCGTGGTCGAACTTCCCCGTCACATTCGTCGAGCGCGACGGCCTCAACCTGAACGATCTGACCGAGGAGCAGCGCGCCGCGGCTATGAAGGTGCTCGAGGCGCTGCTGAGCGACAAGGGATACGAGACGGTCACCGAGATCATCGGCGGCGACGAGTACCTGCTCGAGAACTCCAGTAGCACCGAGACATCGCTCGGCCAATACTACATCGCCTTCTTCGGCGATCCCACCGCCGAGAGCACCTACGAGGTGCAGTTCGGTGGCCATCACCTGGGGATCAACGCCACCCTCGACGCTTCCACCGACACGATCACTTTCGCGCCGACCCACCTCGGCGTGCAGCCCGCCGTGTACACGGACGTCGACGGCAACGAGGTCCAGCCTTTCGATGACATCTACACCGAGCTTTCGCGTTCTTCGACAGCCTCACCGAACAGCAGCAGGCGACCCTGACGTCCGGGGACGTCAGCATGTGCGCCCCCGGCGACACCTGTGACTTCACCACAGGCTCCGGCCTGACCGGCGCGGACCTGACCGACGAGCAGAAGCAGCTGCTGCTCGACCTCGTTATGAACTGGGCGGGCATGGCCGACGAAGAAACCACAACGGCTGCGCGCGCCGAGATCGAGGCCACCCTCGACGACACGACCATCGCCTGGTCCGGCGAGACGACCTACGACATGAGTACCGGCGACGGCATCTCCTTCTCCGTCTCCGGTCCCAACGTCTACGTGGCCTTCCAGGCGCAGCAGGGCTCCGCAGGCGCGGACGTCGAAGGTGTGTCGACCTCGGGCTGGGGCCACGTCCACACCATCTACCGCGACCCGACCAACGACTACGCGAACAGCGTCATCCAGCAAGCAGCCAGCGGTATGAGCGGAGGCCCCGGCCGCGACGGAGGGATGCCACCCATCGGCGCACCGGGCTCCGATCGCTGAGATATGCCCGAGAAACCCAAAGCTCCGTCCCAAGTGACAGGACAGCGCTTTGGGTTTCTCGATCCGCCAGTGACCGTGGCCCGCTACGGCCTGTCCGGACCCCGACAGCGGTGTTCTTCCGCTGTTCCGCCGACGCTTGCAGCATTCCGAGGCCGAACAGGACTGCCGGCTCGCGCTGGGGCGTCCTGCCAGTTCGCACGAACGAGTCCTGACAGAGCGTGCGGAGATGCGGCGGGGCATCTTCTCGAACAACAACGGAAGCACCGCGATGGCAATGACTTCCGGGGGTGGTGTCTCCCTGTGTTCGATCGACACGGCGGTCACCAACACCGGCAGCCGAGTCGGCGTAGGGCACGATCTTGTCCACCGGAACCGTGGAGTGTCGCGTTCGAGCACGAGTGGGGAGATTTCTGTTTCACCCCCGTCCTCCCCCGTAATACGCACCCCTGCCGCAGAAGTGCTGCCGAAGAAGGCAAGGGAGTGATCGCTGATGGATGTGGTGCACCCGCGATGCGCGGGAATCGACATCTCGAAGAGGGATGGGAAGGTGTGCGTCCGGGTCCAGGCCTTGGAGAGGAAGCCGACGGCCACGACAGTGACGACCTGAGGTGCGATGACGGGCCAGATCCTGGCATTGCGTGAGCCTCTGCTGACCGAGACGATCCCTGCGTGGTGATGGAGGCCACCGGCGACTACTTGAAGCCCTACTACTACCTGCTCGAGGACGCACTGCCGGTGATGTTGGTCGATGCCCCGCGACGCCCGCAATATGCCGGGCCGCAAACCGACGTGTCCGACGCCGCCTGGCTCGCCGATCTGGCGCACACGGGCTGCGAGGATCGCTGGTGCCGCCCCCACAGACCTGTTCCATGCCCCTCCCTCGAACCGACCTTCTCCACCCCGGGCATCACGGCCACCACCGAGCTGCTCGCCACCCGACTAATGGGAGGCACCAAGGCTGGCCGGTCAGGCAGACTTGGCACCTGGTAGCCGCTGGTGGATGAGCACTCTCCCCGACTGGACCGATTGGCCGAGTCCTGAGGTCAGACCGGGCCTCCACCAGCGTGCCAGGAGGTCTGCATCGCTGATGGGATGTCGTGCCCGGCCGAAGCCGTGAGCACTCGACCATTAGTCCGCGAACGAACTTCCTGCAGCTGCCGCCGGACGCTCGACGATCCCGGATGCGCCACCGTCGTACACCTGCAGGTGAGAACCTCTCCCCACACCGGCCCCACCCGGTGGGCCTCCCTGGACCGAGCCGACCTACGAGAAATACGCGCCGACGGCACCGTCACCCCCGTCGACGCACCCACAGAAGACTGCATCACCCCCAGCCCTGCGATCGCGCCCGTGCTGGAACCGGACTCGACCGCCAGCGGATGGATCGTCTTCGCTGCGGTTTCCCCCGGCTCACAGCTGATGCTGCAACCCCCAGGAACAGCCGGATGGATCTTCCCGGCCCCACCGCCGGATCCCAGCACGTCCACTCCGCAAGACCCACCTGCGACGGATGAAGACTCCGAACCCGTTCCTGACCAACATAATCCGGACCCCATGCCCGCCGACCCGAACGACAACTCAGAGGCAGTGCCTCGGCTCTGAACCGTTCGCGTCGAAGGCGATGCCGACTCCCGTACCGACCGCGACGATGTCCGTGATCACCGGCACCATGCCGCCCAGTAGCGAGCCGAGCGCAAGAACCAGCACGGTCACCGCGACGATCAGTCCGATGATCTCACCTGCGCCTAGTTCGAGTTCGGTCGCGGACAGCGACTCTCCAGCTAGTACGACCAGGTCGGCGGCCTCGCCTCATCCTGTGCCGATTCGATCAGGCGTCGACGTCTGCGGGCGACACAGAATCCACCTGTTCATCGAGTTGAAATCGGAACAGCGCAGTCTTCCCGTCCTCTGACATCAGCACCGACGGCACTGGCATCGCGTCGGCAACGAGCGGGGCGAAGCCGTAATCACCCATGAGTCGCTGGGACTGTGCCGTCGCCTGCTGCTGCGCCTGTTCGAGGAACGCGGCACGCTGATCCTCAGGGAGTTGTGCTGCCTACTGCTCCAGTGCCTCCGTCTGCTCCAGATACGGTGCCTGCGCATCCGAGAGAGTGCCGACGACGTGTTCCGTCCCGTAGACGTGATCAAGGATGTCGAGACTCCCCTCGGAGTGGTCAGTAAGGTCCCTGTCGGCGTCCGTGGTGATCACGAAGCTGCCCCGTCCGTCGCGTTGCGTCGGGCAACTCGGCGGTGAGCGTGTCGAGCACCTCCTGCGACGGAGTGCCATCGATCGTCATCGTCGTGGTCAGCTGCCCCGTTGATCGAGATAGGATGCCGATCACCTCGAGCGCTGCGAACCAGGCACCAATGAAGGCCCACGGGCGACCGAACGAGATAAGCCAAGGCGTTCCAGCAGGCGTGACATGAAAATCTCTCGAGACAGCGCGAGCTGAGCCGTCAGGTTTAGTTCGTCGGGCTGATCGGGCGGAAGAGTTCGTCGACTCCTGCAAGATAGCGTTCACGGTCGAAGCCGGGAATGAGGCTCTGTTGCAGTACCAATCCCTGCATAAGGCCAAGCATCACGGGAGCCATGCGCTGGGCCCACGTGGCGGCCGTATCCGAGTTGAAACCAGGACCGTGCTCTGCCCAGCGTGCGAGATGCGTGGCGAACATCGTCCCGAGTTCGGTGAAGGCACTCGCGGAGATCTGTCGGAACTCCGGGTCGCTGGTCGCCTCCCCCCACATCTGCACCACCAAGGCCGAGCCTGGAGACTTACGCACCAACGCCTCGGAGACGATGCGCAGGACCAAGCTGGGCGCGATCGCCTTCCCGTCCGCGGCCGCATCGAGTTCTGCGGCGCGGCCGGCGGCCTCACGGCCTACCGCGGCGAGGGCTAATTCCTGCTTGCCGTCGAAGTAACTGTAGAGCGCCCCGGCAGATAACCCTGACTCATCGATGATCTGAGCCATCGTCGTCGCCCGGATGCCGCGGCGAAGAAAACACGCTACGGCAGCATCCAAAATCTGATCCCGTCTGGACGCGCGGTGCGCGTCGCTGACCTTCGGCATCGGTTCGTTCCTCTCCCCGGCCACCGGGCGCGGAGTTGCGGGTCCACCGAAATCCCACTATAAAGAACGAATATTCGTTTTTCAACGTAGAGGTAGCGATGGGCAAGCAACTCGACTCCTACC
Organism: Rhodococcus sp. IITR03; assembly: GCA_001017865.1. The sequence goes on along the minus strand of LATQ01000340.1, from coordinate 4,125 downwards.
GAAGCAACTGGGCACGGATCGGTGCCGCGGACGCGACGGTGCTCGGCGGCGTGAGTGTGCTTGCGTTCGAACAGAAGCGGCCAGCGAGCGTACGAGCGCCGACGGTGATTACAGGCGGCGATCGGATCAATTCAGCCGGGGTACGGGCTCTCTTCTTCCCCGCAGTCGTCGTTATGCCCAACGCGCTCTACGCGGATCGGAACTCGCCCTACCACCTGTCCGAGAAGCAACTCGGCCGGCCCGAGATGAGAGCTTCGAAGTCCACGAGTCGCAAGCGCCGTCGCTGAGCCTGACCCCACACACCAAAACGAGGAATCATGTCCAGAACCGCAATGGCCCCGCCATCAGCAAGTGACGCCCGCACGCCGCGCAGCCCTTGGGGCCGCGCCACCATCATGGGTCTCGTCCTCTCGGCCGTCGTCTGCTTGGTCGTACTCGCTTTCTCCTGGCCCTCCGCCACCCTGAACCCGAGGACATACCGATCGCGATCAGCGGCCCACCTGGGGCTCTCGCCACCGTCGAGCAGGCTCTCAACGAGCAGGCCGACGGCATGCTCGAACTCCTCGAGGTCGACGACCGGGACGAGGCCGTGCAGAAGATCAAAACCCGGCAGGCGTACGGCGCGATTGTCCTTGGCGAAGAGCCCGAAGTGCTCACTGCCTCGGCCGCGGGCTCAGCGACCGCTGCGATCATGACGCAACTTCACTCTCGAGTGCAGACGATGGCACAGCAGCAGGCAGCCGCCGGTGCGACCGACGCTGCGAAGGTGTCCGTCACGCTCACCGACGTCGTGCCGCTCGTAAGCACCGACACCCGTGGCGTCGGGCTCGCTTCTGCCGCACTCCCGCTCGTCTTCGGCGGGATGATCGGCGGCATCGGGATCGTCTTCGCGGTATCCGGAGCCGGGCGCCGGATCATCTCACTGCTCACTTACGCAGTCGTGGGCGGGCTCGCGATCGCGGGCATCACACAGGCTGGTTCGGATTCCTCGGCGGAAACTACTGGGCCAACGCCGGCGCCTTCGCGCTCTCTTTGCTCGCGATGGGCGTCACCATCGTGGGCTTCGCGACACTCTTCGGCAGGCCCGGTATCGCGGTCGGACCGGTGCTGTTCATGCTCATCGGCAACCCGCTCTCCGGCGCCCAGTTCCCCAAAGAGTTCCTGGCGAACCCGTGGGGCGCGTTCGGGCAGTGGCTCCCACCGGGCGCCGGCAACTCCCTGCTCCGCGACACCTCCTACTTCCCTGACGCAGACTCCGCATTCTCGATCCTTGTCCTCACCGGATGGACGATTCTCGGCCTCAGCCTCGTCACCATCGGCCACGCTCGGGACCACCGCCGCACCCCGAGTGACGAATACCTCGACGAGACCGCAACCGCGCCTGCAATCACCTGAGCAGAACCAGCACCGGATCAGAATCCATGGTTGCTGGGCCAGCCGCCGAAGTGCTGGGTCGTTCCAGCAGAGCCAGGTTCCGAATCAGGCGCAGCGGCCGCCCGGGTGGATCATCGCACCAGTTGCCGCCACTGCTCGTCGCACTGCGTCCTGACTCGCACTGAACTTCAGTCCGATCTCCATCAGCGTCAGACCGCTCTCGTACAGCCGTGCTGCCACCGGGACGTGTGTCAAGGGACACGGGCGCGTCCCTGTAGGCGGACAGATTGTGTCCCTGTGCGCGGACAGCTGACCTCCCTGTCGGCGGTCAGCTGATCTCCCGCGCAGTCAGGCCAAGGGCATCACCCCGCGTCCGGTGGTGGCGTCCTGCAGGCGCAGTGAGGTGCCTTCGGTGATGACCACATGGGCGTGGTGCAGCAGTCGGTCGACGGCGGCTGTCGCGAGCGTTTTCGGCATGATCGTGTCGAACCCAGAAGGGTACAGGTTGCTGGTCACCACCACGCTGCGCCGTTCGTAGGCAGCGTCGACCAAACGGTAGAACGCTTCAGCAGCGGCCTGACCCGACGGCAGCATCCCGATGTCGTCGACGACGATCAACTCGGCCCGAGTGATCCGGGTGATGGCTTGGTGATCGATCCATCCACCGCGGCCCGCCCGACCATGGCGGTCAGCGATTCGAGGGTGAACCACGACACCCGCATCCCGGCGTCGATCACCGCATGCGCGAGTGCCTCGACGAAGATGCTTCTATGTTCGTCAAGCGGCGTGAGGAAGCTGTTGTAGCCCCGTTGCGTGAGCTTCCAGATGACGGTAGATCTGGCGAGCAATGGCACGTTTGAGACAGCGCTTGATCTCGCGTGGTGTCTTGCCTTCCCGAGTTCGGCGTGCGGCATAGGCTTTCGTCTCGGGATGATGTTGAAGCCGGGACAACGCCACGGTGTAGAGGCGCGGTTGAGCTGGCGGTCGCCGGAGCGGTTCAGCCGATGTCGGACCGTGGCGCCGCTGCTGGCCGGGATGGGCGCCACTCCTGCCAGCGAGGCGAACGCAGCCTCGTTGCGCACGCGTCCGGGATGGGACCAGGACACGATGAACTGCGCGGCGGTCACGGCCCCGACCCCAGGCAGTTCCAGCAGTGTGGGACAGATGGTCATGACAAGTTCTTCGATGGCGCTTTCGTGCTCGGCGGCTTCGGCTTCGAGGAACAACGCGCGACGGGCAACTGCTCGGATGCCGCGGACGGTGGTGCGGTGCTCGACCGAGTGGGTGGGCAGGGTGCGCAGTCGCGACCCCCGTTCGAGTTGGTCGTTGGTGCTTCCACGGCGCATCTGCTCACGTAGAGCCTGAGGAGCATTGACGATCAACGCCTTGAGCTGACCGATCGCTTTGGTACGGGACACGATCGCGCCTTGTCGGGCGGTGAGCAGCACGCGCAGAGCCTCCCGGTTTCCTCGGGCGCGAGGGGCAGCGAGGTGGTCGCGGGACAAGGCCTCGCGGGCGGCGCGGACCGCGTCGAGTTCGTCGTTCTTGGCGCCGTTGCGTCGGGCCGGACGGGCGGGTCGGTCAATTTCGACGACCCATTCGCCGCGTTCGAGCAGGAAGGTCGTCAGGCCGGAGCCGAAGCTACCGCTGCCTTCGACGGCCCACACGCGTCGCCCGGCTCCGTGCCGGATGCCGAAGTCGAAGCAGCGTCGGTATCCCATGGCGTCGGTGGGGCACTGCATGTGGGCGAGGGCGGCACCGGTGGTTGCGTCGACGACGGCGGCGGTGTTGCTGTCGCGGTGGGTATCGACCCCGATGACGTAATCGACTTGGTCTGCAAGCATGGAGTGCACGGTGTTCTCCTTCGATGTTCGGGGAGTGCCGAGGTCGGCATCGACCTGGGTGCGGTCACCGTGTGGCAGGACTGTGATGAGGCACGAGAGGTTTCGGCCAGGCTTCTGATCAGGCCAGCAGCTGGTGGGCCAGGTCGATGCCGGCGACCATGACGACATATCCAAGGCAAGGGCGCGACCGCGCAGGTGCGGGTCGGCCAGTGAGTCTTTCGGGTCAGTCATGGTCACCGACATCAACTCTGGCAGACGCTCGCCTCTCGGTGAACGCCCCAACGCTCATGGCGCGAGTGTTGGAACTTGAGTCTCACAGTGGGTCTTTCCGGTTCCGGACGGTCCACTGACCGCGAGATTCTCAGCGCGATGCACCCATTCCAATGTCGCCAGAGCGTGCTGTGTGGGCAGCGGAATCGACGAATCCGCCTCGCGCCAGGAGGAAAACGTCTTCCCAGCCGGCAACCCGGCGGTCTTTCGGCGCATCGCCTTGGTCGCCTCGTCCCGGCCACGGACCTCCTCATCGAGCAGGACCTTGAGGACCTCGGCCGGATCCCATCGCTGCGCTTTGGCAGTGGCGAGGACCTCGGGTGCGGCAGCGCGCAGATAGGGCAGGCGCATCCGTTTGAGCACCGCCACCAGATCCTCGGGCAGCGACGGCGGAGTCGGGTTCACGAGCTCACTCCCGCCGTGGTGGTGCCGAATCCGACCCAGGCGCCGGTGCCGGGCTGAACCGAATGCGCCTCGTCGGCAACGACGATCCCGGAGGTGGTGGTGTCGGCGTGGTGGGCGACGATCGCCGGCAGATCCGACTCGGCGAACCGGCCTGCCTCGGCAGCGACCGCCAGGCTGCGTCGACGGTGTCGCGCCGACGAAAGCCGCCAACTCGACCGCGGCGGCCATTTTC
>LATQ01000558.1 GCA_001017865.1 Rhodococcus sp. IITR03 | reverse complement strand
ACCGGCCGCATGAGCCGGACCCACATGCGGTGCAGCATCGCGGCGAACACCACGGCCCAGGCCGCCACCGCGACCCACAACTCGGCGGCGCCGATCGCTCCGACCAGCGGCAGATCGTCGGCGCGACCCAGATACATCCCCGCGACCGCGTACATGCCGAGCGGGAAGACGATCGACCACAGTGACGAGTCGTAGGTCAGCGGAACCCGGTGGACGCGGTGACGCCACCAGCCGGCCGCGACGAGCGGCGGCAGCAGCCACGTCGCGAAGGCCAGATGACGACGGCGAGGCCCGCGATCAGACCGCGGGTCGCGTCGACCATCGGGCGTCGTCCATCTCGACGATCCGTGAACCCGCCACGACGGTGATCGAGCACGCTCCCATCGACACCCAGTACGGGGCGGTCAGGTCGGTGGGTCGCAACGGGTACTGCAGCATCCGCGCCGCGACGAAGATGCCCGCCGCCGCGTACAGGAACAGCCCCACACCCCAGGTGAACACCGCGACGGCGGCGAGGAGCCGGTCCAGTTCGCGGTAGACCGGTTGGAGCGTGGCCGCGGCGATGGCCACCGACTCGCTGGCGACGACCCAGATGAACCACGTTCCGTTCGCCTTCGCGAGGACGGGACGCTCCGCCGTGCCGAGCACGGCGGTCCACGGGACGACATATCCGAGCACCAGCCACGTCGCCGCCGCGCCCACGAGCAGTACGGCCGCGGTGGAATGCCGACCGTCCATCATCAGGCGTACGCCGAGCACGTTGCTGCCGGCAACGAAGGTGAAGAAGCCGAACGCCCGTCCGGAATCGGCGAGATCGGCGCGGACTTCGTCGCGGAACGCGAAGAACCGCCACACCGACAGGGCCACCAGCGTCGCGTATCCGATCGCGGACACGATCAGCAGCACAGCTGATCCGAGGTGGAAACCGCGGAGGTGGAGTCCGGTGGAGACGATGCCGCCGGCCATGACGAAGGCGAAGTAACCCGGTGCGAGGGTGCGGACTTCTTCGCGGAGACGGGAACGGGCCTGCACGGCGCGCACGCTACTTCAGCAGGCGGGACATCCGCCGGTCGGCGAGGACCTTCCCTCCGGTCTGGCAGGTCGGGCAGTACTGGAACGAACGATCGGTGTAGGAGACCTCGCGGACGGTGTCGCCGCACACCGGGCACGGCTCACCGGTGCGTCCGTGCACGCGCAGCCCCGACCGTTTCTCGCCCTTGAGGCGCGCCGCGTCCTGCCCGACCGAGCGCGTGACGGCATCGGTGAGAACCGACCGCATCGCCCCGTACAGGGCCGTCACCTCGTCGTCGGTGAGCTTTCCGGCGGTCGCGAACGGCGACTGCTGAGCGACGTGCAGGATCTCGTCGGAGTAGGCGTTGCCGATGCCCGCGAGAACCTTCTGATCGGTGAGCAGCGTCTTGAGGCGTGAGGTGCTGTCGGTCAGGAGCTCGGCGAACTCGTCGCGGGTGAGGGCGAGCGCGTCGGGGCCGAGGCGGGCGATGCCGGGCACCTGCTGCGGATCGTCGACGACCCAGACCGCGAGGCGCTTCTTCGTGCCGGCCTCGGTGAGATCGAAGGCCGGTGTCGTCGCGTCGGGGGCGAACAGGTGCACGCGGAGGGCGAGCGGACCGCGACCGAGTTTCGGGGGAGTGTGCGACGGTTCGTCGAGCCGCGCAACCAGCCGCCGCGGGACAGGTGCGTGATCAGGTGCAGCCCCGAGCAGTCGATCGCGAGGAACTTGCCGAAGCGCGCCGCTCCGGTGATGTCGCGTCCCTGCAGCGCCGTGATCGGCGGGTCGGCCGTCTGCAGCACGCTCAGCGCCGCGACGTCGATGCGTCCGACGACGCTGCCGACCGCGTGCTCGCGCAGGAACACCGCAAGTGCTTCCACCTCGGGGAGCTCGGGCATGGGAACAGGCTACGGTCGCCGGGCCGTTCGCGGGTGGCGACGGACACCATCACGTCACCGATAGACTGCGCTCGTGACTGTGTCGACGCCCTACGAAGACCTGCTGCGCCTGATCCTCGAGACCGGCGCGGAGAAGGCCGACCGTACCGGAACCGGCACGCGGAGCCTGTTCGGCCACCAGATGCGCTTCGATCTGTCCGAGGGCTTCCCGTTGATCACCACGAAGAAGGTGCACCTGAAGTCCATCGTCTACGAGCTGCTGTGGTTCCTGCGCGGCGACTCCAACGTCAAGTGGCTGCAGGAGCACGGCGTGACGATCTGGGACGAGTGGGCCGCACCCGACGGTGATCTCGGCCCGGTCTACGGCGTGCAGTGGCGCTCGTGGCCGACCCCCGACGGGCAGCACATCGACCAGATCGGCCAGGTGATCGAGACCCTGCGCAACAATCCCGACTCGCGGCGCATCCTCGTCTCGGCGTGGAACGTGGCCGAGCTCGACAGGATGGCGCTCATGCCGTGCCACGCCTTCTTCCAGTTCTACGTGGCCGACGGCAAGCTCAGCTGCCAGCTCTACCAGCGCAGCGCCGACATGTTCCTCGGCGTGCCGTTCAACATCGCCAGCTACGCGCTGCTCACCCACATGGTCGCGCAGCAGACCGGACTCGAGCCGGGAGAGTTCATCTGGACCGGCGGCGACTGCCACATCTACTCGAACCACATCGAGCAGGTCACCGAGCAGCTCACCCGCGATCCGTATCCCTACCCGACGCTGAAGCTGCACCCGCGCGACTCGATCTTCGACTACCGCTACGAGGACGTCGAGGTCGTCGGTTACCGGCACCACCCGGCGATCAAGCGCCGGTGGCCGTCTGATGGGGGATGTCACCCTCGTCTGGGCCCAGGCACGCGGCGGTGTGATCGGCCGCGACAACACCATTCCGTGGCACATCCCCGAGGACATGGCGTTCTTCAAGGACGCCACGATGGGCAAGCCGGTGATCATGGGCCGCCTCACCTGGGACTCGCTCCCGGTGAGATTCCGGCCGCTGCCGGGACGCCGGAACATCGTCGTCACCCGCAACGTCGAGTGGTCGGCCGAGGGCGCCGAGACCGCGATGAGCCTCGAGGACGCGTTGACGCTCGCCGGTGAGGACGAGGTCGTCGTGATGGGCGGGGGTCAGATCTACGCGCAGGCGATGCCGTTCGCGACTCGGCTGCTCGTGACCGAGGTCGACCTCGACGTCGTAGGAGATGCGACCGCACCTCCGATCGGGCCCGAATGGGTGGAGGAACCCGGGGAATGGATGACGTCCACCAAGGGAATCAGGTTCCGCTGGATCCGGTACGCGCGAAGCTGAGTTCTCGCGGCGGCATCTGAGCGATACTGCGGTACATGGACAAGCTCTCGTTGACCGCCCTGGCACGGCAGCAGCTCAAACTCGCAGCGGCGTCCAGCAGCGGACGCAGCTCCCAGACGGTTTTCGGTGGGCATACCAAGCACCTGCGGCAGACCGTCGTCGCGTTGCTCGCCGGCCACGAACTCGGCGAGCACGACAGCCCCGGCGAGGCGACCCTGCAGGTGCTGTCGGGTCAGCTCCAGCTCGTCGCGGGCAACGACGCGTGGAAGGGTTCGGCGGGCGACATGATCATCATCCCGCCGGTCCGGCACAGCGTCAGCGCCATCGAGGACGTCGCTTCCTGCTCACCGTCGCCAAATAGCGGCGCTCACTGCACGCGCCGAGTAGCGGTACTCATTGCACGCGCCGAGTAGCGGTGCTCATTGCACCGGCGCCGGAGCGGTGTACCCGCGGTAGCCCTCCCACGCGAGTCGGCGCTCGCGACGCGGATCGTGCTCGATGTGCGTGACCTCGTCGAAAATCACTGTCGCGCGGCCCTTCTCGTCGTAAGGCGGCCACGACGGCAGTGGTTCACCGTGCCGGGCCACGTTCAGCCACTGGCGCTGCATCACCCCGGCGACCGTGCGCAGGCCGCGTCGCCCACCGAGTGCGGTGAGCGCCCGCCCGAGCGGTTCGCCGGTCTGGTCGAAGACCGCAAGCAACTCCACGGCGTGCGTCGCGTCGAAACCCGTCCACCGCAGCAGTCGCGGCGCGAGATCGAAGCGGTACATGAAGGTCGGCGCGAAACGCGAATGCGCCTGCGCGATCTGCACGGACGGATACCAGAAGGTGAGATCGCCGCCGAGATCGATCGCGGCACGCTCGTCCGGATATCCCGGATAGACCGCCGTGATGCGATCCTTCGCCTCGGGATCGGTCGCGGCGAACAGTGCGTCGATCCGCCGCGGGTTCGTCGGCAGCGCGTCGAGGAACTTCGGGAACAGTGCACCCTCGCGATCGTTCGTCCCGAGCACGAGCGGAACGGGATGCGCCGCGCCCGTCTCGTACGCCTCGAGCGGCTGGAGCGGAACGAAATCGCCGTCGACGACCGGACCGAAGGGATGCAGACCGGGGGTTGCTCGCAGCACCTGCGCCCCGAGTCGCGATCCCACCCGTCCGAGTTCGACGGGGGAGGCGTCGAGCAGCGCCCGCGCCGCGGTATCCGGGTCGGCACCGAGCAGTTCGACGAACTTCCGGCCCCATTCGGCAGAGCGGTCGGAGGTGACGACGAGATTCGGCGCCGGGCTCTGTGCGATCGCGGCGGAGAACAGTCCGCGCGCGGCGGGTGTCGCGAGCAGGGTCGTCACGGAGGTGCCGCCGGCGGACTCGCCGAAGATCGTCACGTTGTCGGGGTCGCCACCGAAGGCCGCGATGTTGCGCTGCACCCATTCGAGCGCCGCCACCTGGTCGCGCAGACCGAGATTGGAATCGAATCGGACCGAATCGGTGGAGAAGGACCCGAAGTCGAGATAGCCGAGAGCTCCGAGGCGGTAGTTGATCGACACGTAGACGACGTCGCCGCGTCGGACCAGCGACTCGCCGCCGTAGACCGACAGGGCACTCGTGCCGAGGGTGAAGGCGCCGCCGTGGATGAACACCATGACCGGTCGCGGTGCATGGACACGACCGGCGGGGGCGAGCACGTTGAGGGTCAGGCAGTCCTCGTCGGGACGCACACGCACCCCGCGACGACCGGTCTCGGCGTAGCGCGGACGCTGCGGGGCGGCATTGCCGAACTGCGTCGCATCGCGCACCCCCGTCCAGCTCGACCGGTTGCGGTGCGCCCAACCGCAGCGGACCGACCGGGGGAGCGGCGTAGGGGATGCCGCGCCAGGCGAGGAGGTCGCCGAGCCGGGTGCCGCGGACGGTCCCGTCTGCGAATGTGACGTGGGTCTCGGGCGTCATGCTCCGCACTGTACGTGACGGCGCGTCACGGTAGCCGCCGCATCCACCGTCGAGGTCACCAGGAGTAGGCCTCGAGTCCCCGATCTGCGAGCTCGGCCCGGACGTAGGTGCGCAGCGTCGCGGCGTCGGGGAAGCGGTCCTCGTCGAGGGCGACGAACGCGAGGGTGTACCGCTCGTCGGTGTGGCAGGCGTAGACCGACAGGCGGGTCGCGGTGCGGGCCGGCCGGGTGTCGAGTCCCGGGTGCATGGCGCGCATCGCGATCCCGGTGGTGCGGTACGGGCCCAGCGTGGTGAGTTCGCGGGGCACTGCGCCGATGTTGGAACACAACAGGTCCCGCTCACCGGCACCGCGCGCGACGCGGGCGGCGATCCGGTCGGGGAGAAGCTGCAGGATATCGGCCGGCATGTTGTGCGGCGCGCCCTCCCGCGGCTGCGAGTAGGCGTGCGCGGCGCGGGCACGGATCGACGCGACGGTGTCGCCGTCGTCGACGGTGATCCCCACCATCGACACGCCGTTGGAGACGGTTCCGTCCTTCCGGTCGTCGACCGGAACGGAGATGCGCACGGGGAACGGGATCCGGGCGCGTCGGGCGACACCGGCGGACACGGCGATCAGCAGGGCCGTTCGGGCTGCCGTCCTCCGCGGCGGCGACGGCCTTCCACTGCGCCGCGTCGACGTCGACGAGCGCGGTGCGCGGTCGCGAGCGCACCGTCTGCGGAGCGGACGGTTTCTCCGTGCGGGGCGTGTACTTCACGCGGCGCAGCCCGCTGCCGACCTTCCGGAACAACTGCATCGCATCGCGCAGGTCGGACTGGCGACCGGGGTCGGGTCGTCGCGGCCGGTCGGCGAGCGCGTCGGCGACCGCGCGGACGAATCCCCGCGCGTCGGTCAGCACGTGCGAGCACACGATCGACAGTGCGGTGCCGCCGCTCGTGAGTCGGGTCGCGGCGAGGGCCCAGCCGGGACCGAGCTCGGGATCGACGTCCACGTTCGCGTGCTCGTCGGCCCAGGCGAGGAGCTCGTCGTCGGGGATGGGGGTCGCGGGATAGCGCAGCGGATGGACGTGCGTGTTCGGTTCGAATCGGGGGCGTGCGCCGGGAACCCGGGGACGGACCACGCGACGCCCGAGCGGGCCTTCGGACAGCACGTCGTGAAGGGACAGCAACAGGGTCGCGTCCACGGTCTCGTCGGTGCGCCACAGACCCTGCATCACCGACGGCAGGCCGGTTCCTTTGTGGCGGTGGAGGAACATCTCGTCCACGACGCTCAGGCGATTCACAATCCCGACCGTAGCGCCGACCGTTGACCGAAGCACTGAACCGAGGTTCAATCCTTGGTGTGGCGTACCGGCGGACACCCGCAGTGCAGGAGCGACTCGACGCGCAGCGCGAGGCGATCGCCGCTGCCGCCGTGGCTCTGCTCAGCGAGCGCGGATACAGCGGACTGTCCGTCTCGGCGGTCGCCGAACGGGCCGGTGTCGCCACCGGCAGCGTCTACCGGCACTACGTCGACAAGTCCGATCTCATGGTGCGGATCTTCCGGGAACTGTGCGGCCGGGAGGTCGAGGCCGTGACGTCCGCGGCCGCAACCGGATCCGGTGCCGACCGGGTGACCGCGGTGGTCGACACCTTCTCCCGCCGTGCGCTGCGCAATCCCACCCTCGCCTACGCGCTGCTCGCCGAACCGGTCGACGCCGCGGTCGACGTCGAACGGCTCGTGCTGCGCCGCGCCTTCGCGGCGGCCTTCGCGAACGCCGTGCGCCACGGCATCGCAACCGGTGAATTTCCCGAACAGGACGTCGAACTCACCGCCGCCGCGCTCGTCGGGGCCGTCGGTGAGGTGCTCACCGGCCGCCTTCCCGGCGCGGCCGATGGTCGCCATTGCGACAGCGCGGCCGGATCCACTGTCCCCGACCTCGTCGCGCTCGCACTGCGCGCGGCGGGGTACCTGTCTTCCGGAACGACCCAGGAGTGAAGCCGTGAATTTCCCCGCCACCCACGAGGTGTTCAATCAGGTACCGGACCTCGAGCCCTACCGGGCCGCCGACGACCCCGCCCTCCTCGAAGGACTGCGCCGCGAAGGAGCGAGCTGGGCCGAGGACGAGGTCCGCGAACTCGGCGCCCTCGCCGGCACTGCCCGTGCCCAGGACTGGGGGCGCTCGCCAACGAGTACCCGCCCGTGCTGCACACCCACGACCGCTACGGCCACCGCGTCGACGAGGTCGAGTTCCATCCGCACTGGCACGACCTGATGACCGTCGCCGTCGAGAACGGCCTGCACGCGGCACCCTGGCGCGACTCGCGTCCCGGCGCGCACGTCGCCCGCGCCGCGAAGTTCTACGTGTGGGGCCACACCGACGCCGGGCACCATGTGCCCGATCTCGATGACCTACGCTGCGGTCCCGGCGCTGCGCCACAACGCCGAACTCGCCGAGCGCTACGAGCCGCTGCTGGCCGCGCCGCACTACGATTTCGGGCTGCGCGAACCCTCCACGAAACGTGGTCTCATCGCGGGGATGTCGATGACCGAGAAGCAGGGTGGTTCCGACGTCCGCGCCAACACCACCACCGCGACCCCCAACGCCGACGGCTCGTACACGATCGTCGGGCACAAGTGGTTCACGTCCGCCCCGATGTCCGACCTGTTCCTCACGCTCGCGCAGACCGAGCACGGACCGTCGTGCTTCCTGCTCCCGCGCGTCCTGCCCGACGGCACCCGCAACGCCATCCGCATCCAGCGGCTGAAGGACAAGCTCGGCAACAAGTCGAACGCTTCCTCCGAGATCGAGTACGAGAACGCGATCGGCTGGCTCGTCGGCCCGGAAGGTCGCGGCATCAACACCATCATCGAGATGGTGAACATGACGCGCCTCGACTGCGTCATCGGCTCGGCCGTGAACATGCGGGTCGCGACGCTGCGCGCGGTCCACCACGCCCGTCACCGGAAGGCGTTCGGCGCGTTGCTCGTCGACCAGCCGCTCATGCGCAACGTCCTCTCCGATCTCGTCGTCGAGTCCGATGCCGCGACGACGATGATGATGCGTCTGGCCGGGGCCACCGACCGCGCCGCCGGCGACGAGCAGGAAGCCGCACTGCGCCGCATCGCGCTGGCCGTCACCAAGTACTGGGTGTGCAAGCGGGCACCCGCGGTCGCCGCCGAAGCCCTCGAATGTCTCGGCGGCAACGGCTACGCCGAGGAATCGGGCATGCCGCGGCTGTACCGCGAGTCGCCGCTCATGTCGATCTGGGAAGGATCCGGCAACGTCGCGGCACTCGACGCGCTGCGTGCAATGGCGCGGCAACCCGACACCGTCGAGGCGTTCTTCACCGAGGTCGGGCTCGCGGAAGGCGCCGATCCGCGGCTCGACTCGGCCATCGCCCGGGTGGGCAAGGAACTCGCCGACCTCGAGGACGCCGAGTACCGGGCACGGCGGGTCGTGGAGCTCATGGCCCTGGTCCTGCAGGGCGCGCAGCTCGTCGCACGGGCATCCCGCCGTCGCGGAGGCCTTCTGCCGCAGCCGGCTCGACGACGACTGGGGCATCGCGATGGGCACACTGCCGACCGGAGTGGACACCGCCGCGATCCTCGACCGGATCTGACGGCGCGGGTCCGATCGTGCGGCGCTGTCACCTGTCGCAGGTCGCGGGCATACTGGAATACGTCCTGCGAGGAATCGACCACGGGTGGAGCCCGTCATGATCGGCAGCAACGAATGGTGGGAGTGGGGTCGGCAGATCGCACTCGCGGTGACCGAGCCGCATGCACTGCACCGTGCCCGCATGATCGTGCGCGGCGTCGTCGCCGAGTCCGAGGCGGTGAGCGACAGCCGCCGGGGCGACGCCGAGATCCACTCCGTCAACCTCGCGCAGGGCACTCCGGTCACGATGAGCCCCCGACTGGCCTCGATGGTGCGGTCGGCGCTGTGGGCGGCCGCATGACGGGCGGGACCATCACCCCGGTCGACTCCGACGACGCCTCCGTCGATGCCGGAGCCATCCCGCCGATCCATCCCATCCCCACCTACCGCGACGTGCAGATCGACGGAGACATCGTGCTCGCTCCCTTCGGAGTGAGCCTCGAACTCGGCGCGACGGCCGTGGCCGACACCGTCGACTACTCCGCGGCGCTCGTCGCGAACCTGCTCGAATGCGGGGCGCTCGTGCGCATCGGCGACGTGATGGCCACCGCGGGGCACGCGCCGGCCGGGGATGGCAGGTGCCGCTCCCGGATCGAGGGTCGGTCGAACTGCCGGCCGGATCGGCCATGGCGTCGCACACAGCGACGTCGCCGACCCCGAGCGGTGGCGTCTCGTCAGCGTCATCGCTCCCGACGCGGTGTGGGCCGATGCGGCCGCGGCGACGGCGTTGCAGCGGGGCATCGGAGCCTGTCGTGGCTCGAACAGTACGACCTGCCGGCGCGTCTCGTCGACACGCACGGACGGGTCCGGACCACCACGGCCTGGTCCGATCCGAAGGCTGCTTGATCTCTCAAGCAGGGTGCGGTCAGGCTCCGTCGCGCAGGTTGCGGTAGATCTCGATCAGGTGTCGGTGGACGCGTCGCCGGTATCGGGGGTCTCATCACCGGCGAGGACGGCCTGCAGGGCGGTGGCCTGGGTCTTGCCGAGTTCGACGCCCCACTGATCGAACGAGTCGATCCCCCACACGATGCCCTGGACGAAGGTCTGGTGCTCGTAGAAGGCGATGATCTGCCCGACCACCGACGGCGTCAGTTCCGGGGCGAGGATCGTCGTCGACGGCCGATCACCGGGCATCACCTTGTGCGCCACCAACGCCTCGTCGACGCCTTCGGCACGCACCTCGTCGGCATCACGGCCGAAGGCCAAC
>LATQ01000360.1 GCA_001017865.1 Rhodococcus sp. IITR03 | reverse complement strand
CCGAGTGCGCTTCTACGACCAGGCGCATCTCGCCCGCGACTGGCGCGATCTGGCGGGCGTCCCGCCGTCGCGGTGGCTCGAGGACGAGGTGTTCCCATTCGTCCAAGACGATCGAGACGTTCCGGGCCGACACTCGGAGGCATGACGAACACAACGAATTCCACGCAGCAGTCGGCCACCGTCGCACCCATCCTCGACACGGTGTGGCCGTGCTTCGCCTACACCGACGCCCGGGGCGCGATCCGTTTCCTCGTGGAGACCCTCGGGTTCGCCGAAGCGGAGGTCTACGGGGAAGGGGACCGCGTCGACCACGCAGCCCTGCTCTGGCCGCACGGCGGAGGGGTCATGCTCGGCTCGACCGGTCGCGGGTCGCCGCTCGACCAGCACGCCGACAAGGGCACCGCCTATCTCGTGCTTCCCGACGACGCCACCGTCGATGCCCTGTACGAGAGGGTGCTCGCCTCGGCGCAGGCGGAGGACCCGGCGGTCCGCGCGACCGTGACCGTCGAACTCCGCGACGAGGACTACGGATCGCACGGGTTCACCTGCCGCGACCCGCACGGCGTGTACTGGACGATCGGCACCTACCGACCTCGTCGGTCGTAGGAACCGTCGCAGGGGATCAGCGTCGCAGGGGATCAGCGGGCGACCGCGCCGTGCTTCGGGGACCACCTCGCTCGGACGCGGCGGGGCCGGCGGTGTGCCGTCCCCGAACGGCCGCCCGCCGAGCGCCTCACGGCCGTGCGGATCGAGCCAGTTAGACAGATCCGGTCCCTTCGGCACGATGCCCGTGGGATTGACGTCGGTGTGCACGAGATAGTAGTGCTGCTTGATCTGCACGAAGTCGATGGTGTCGCCGAAGCCGGGTGTCTGGAACAGATCGCGCGCATAGGCCCACAACGCCGGGAAGTCCGCCAGCCGGTTCCGGTTGCACTTGAAGTGCCCGTGGTAGACGGGATCGAACCGGACGAGCGTGGTGAACAGGCGCACATCGGCCTCGGTGATGGTCTCGCCCACGAGATAGCGCTGCGCCCCGATGCGTTCCTCGAGCCAGTCGAGGCGGGCGAAGAGCCGATCGAAGGCCTTGTCGTAGGACTCCTGCGAACCGGCGAAACCGCACCGGTACACGCCGTTGTTGACGTCCTGGTAGACGAGCTCCGCCACCTCGTCGATCTCGTCCCGCAGCTCCTCCGGATACAGATCAGGGCGCCCTCGCGGTGGAACTGCGTCCACTCGGTGGAGAAGTCGAGGGTGATCTGCGGGTAGTCGTTCGTCACGACCTGCCCGGTGGGCACGTCGACGACGGCCGGGACGGTGATGCCGCGGTCGTATCCCGGGAAGCGCGCGAAGTACGCGTCCTGCAGTCGCGGGATGCCGAGGACGGGGTCGACCCACCCGGGTCGAGGTCGAACGTCCAGCTGCGCTCGTCGTGCGTCGGGCCGCACAGTCCCAGCGACAGAGCGTCCTCGAGGCCGAGCAGCCGCCGCACGATCAGGGTGCGGTTGGCCCACGGACACGCCCGGGCGGCGACGAGCCGGTACCGCCCCGACTCGACGGGATAGCCGTCGCGCCCGTCCGCGGTGATGCGGGTGGGGATGTAGTTGGTGTCCCGGGTGAACTCCGCACCCGGCTCGACGTACTTGTTCTCGGTCACCTACGCATCCTTCCGCGCACACTCGTCACTTCCCGGGTGGAACCCGAACCGTCACGAGGGTTCCCCAGATGTCGTATCCCGACACCGCCGCGACCGTCCGGGCACCGCGGTTGTCGCGGCGCATGCGGGCCAGCGGGACGAGTCCGGCATCGAGCGCGTCGTGGGTCGCCAGCGTCGCGACCGTCGAGGCGAGCCGAGCCGGCGCGCCGCGGTGTCGTCAGCACCCGCACGTCGGCCAGCAACGACCCGAGTTCGCTGTAGGCCGCGCCGGCAGGGGGACGGTGATCGTCGTCGAGCAACACGAACACGCGCGACGGTCCCGTCGGCGACAGTTCTGCTCGGTGACGTCGTCGGGCGGGCAGCACCGCAGTAGCTCGGCGAGGTCCTCGGGGTCGTCGGAGATGAGCGGGTTCTCGACGCGTGTCGCGTCGATCCAGTCGGTGCACAGAGCAAGGATCTCCGTGCGACCCGCGTGGCCTGCGACGACGAGCTCGGCGTTCGGGGCGTCGATCTCGGCCGGGTCGGGTTCGGCCGCGAGGCGGAAGACCGCGGTGCCGGGTCCGACGATCGCGGTGGTGCGTCCCACGGCGAGCAGTCGGACGTCGCGGACCGAGTCGTCGATGCGCGTGACGCACCCGGGTTCGACGAGAGCGCCGTCGGGTAGGCCCAGTGCACGACACCACGCGAGGGCGGCGATGCTCGAGATGTGCGGGTCCACCCCGCTACCGTAGACCGCCGACGAGGGGAGAGGTCCGGTGAGCGACGACAGCGAGGTGGGCACGCGCGAACGCGGGTCCGATGTGGCGGTGGAGATGTCCGACGGTGCCCGATGGGCGGCGTTGGGCGCCCTGTGCCTGGGCTTCTTCATGATCCTGGTGGACAGCACGATCGTCGCCGTCGCCAACCCGGCGATCATGCGGACCTTCGGAGCCGACATCGCTGCAGTCGTGTGGGTCACGAGCGCATATCTGCTCGCCTATGCGGTGCCGCTGCTCGTGACGGGTCGCCTCGGTGACCGCTTCGGTCAGCGCCGGGTCTACCTCTGCGGGCTGGTGCTGTTCACGATCGCATCGTTGTGGTGCGGTTTCTCGTCGACGATCGAGATGCTCATCGTCGCCCGCGTGTTCCAGGGGTTCGGCGCGGCGCTCATGTCGCCGCAGACCATGGCCGTGGTGACGCGGATCTTCCCGCGTGAGCGGCGCGGGACCGCGATGGGCCTGTGGGGCGCCGTGGCCGGGGTCGCGACACTCGTCGGGCCGCTCGCCGGCGGTGTCCTGGTCGACGGACTGGGCTGGGAGTGGATCTTCTTCGTGAACGTGCCCGTCGGGATCGTCGGGTTCGCGCTCGCCGTGCGGTACGTGCCGGTGCTGCCCACGAGCCCGCACCGGTTCGACGTGCTCGGCATGCTGCTCAGCGGTGCCGGCCTGTTCTGTCTCGTGTTCGGGATCCAGGAGGGCAACTCGTTCGAGTGGACCGCCCGCGTGTGGGCGCTGATCGGACTGGGCATCGTGTTGCTCGTCGTGTTCGTCGCCCAGCAGTCGCGCAACCGCGGTGAACCGCTCGTACCGTTGTCGCTGTTCCGGGACCGCAACTTCGGGCTGGCGAACATCGGCATCGCGACGATGGGATTCGCCATCACCGGCGTCATGCTGCCGATCATGTTCTACGCCCAGTCGGTGCGCGGTCTGAGCCCGACCGGCGCCGCGATGCTCATGGTGCCGATGGCGGTCTTCAGCGGTGTGCTCGCGCCGCTCGTGGGCAGGCTCGTCGACCGGGTCATCCGCGGCTGATCGCCGGCACCGGCTTCTCGCTGCTCACGATCGGGCTGGGTTGGCTCGCGCTGGTGATGACTCCCGACGCGGAGATCTGGCAGTTGCTGCTGCCGATCGCCTGATCGGAGTAGCGAACGCGGGTATCTGGTCGCCGCTCTCCGCCACCGCGACGAACGGTCTCGCACCGAGCCGGGCCGGGGCGGGTTCCGGTGTGTACAACACGACGCGTCAGGTGGGCGCGGTGATGGGCAGTGCCGCTCTCGGCGCGATCATGGCGGCGCGGTTGAGTGCCAACGGTGTCGGCGGGGGAGGAGGTGCGGCGGAGATGGAAACGTCCGGCGCGGTCCTGCCGGAGCCCTACGCGAACCGTTCGCCGCGGCGATGGCCGAATCGTTGTGGCTGCCCGCAGGCATCCTGCTCATCGGCTCGTGGCCGTACTCGCCTCCGACCGTCCCGCAAGCCAGAAGGAGCAGCGCGCCGCCGAAGAGCGTTCGGCGGCAGCGAGCGCCTGACGGACGTTCCGACGACCACCCTGTGGCACCTTTCCGGTTGTCCGTGACCCGCCGTTTCCTCACATGGCTGTGATCCGCGCCATATAGTGCAGGCACGCACGCCGGGCGGGAGGTGGCATGTCGGTGGCCGTAGTGGAAATTCCTGCAGGGAGTCGGTGGCTCCGGGACGATCGGGTCACTCGCCGCGACAGCGGCATCCTCCAGTACGACTGCCTGGAGCCGTGCCTCGCCGAGCTGCTCGACCGGAGTGCGCTGCGTTTCGCGAACCGCGTCGCGGTCGTCGACCGGTGCGGCCGCACACTCGCCTACCGCGAACTGTGGGCCGCCGCCGCCCGCGTCGCCGGTGGTCTCCTCGATCAGGGAGTCGGCCCCGCCGATCGGGTGGTCATCTGTCAGCCGAACGGGGTCCGCTGGTTGATCGGGTTCCTCGGCGTGGTCCTTGCCGGGGGCGTCCCGGTGCTCCCCGACCCGAGCTGCAGCCCCGAGGAAGCGGCGGAGATCGAGGTCCACAGCGGTGCGGTACTCACCCTGGACTCCGACCTGCCCGACGGCGTCGCCTTCCTCGACGGAGGTGCGTCACCGGACGAACTCGCGGTCCTCTACTACGTGCGCGTCGCCGGTGGTGGGCTGCGCGGCGTCGAACTGACCAACACCAACGTGCTGTCGACGATCGAGGCCGTCGCCCACGCGATGGATCTCGTCGGCGACGGCGTGCGGACCGTGCTGACGGCGCCGCTGTCCACGGCGGTCGGATGCAGCGTCCAGTTGCTGCCCACGCTCGCCTTCGGAGGGACCGTCGTGGTCTCGGGATCCCGCGTGATCCGCGCACCGTGGCGTCATCTCCGCGCCGCCTTCCCCGCCTCGCGCTTCGTGCGGGGATGGGGTGTCGCCGAGACGGGCGGGATCGGTCTGCTGCTGCCCTCGGAACACCGCTCCCGCCATCCCCGCAGTGTCGGCGTGCCGTTCGGAGGGATCGAGGTCGCGCTGCTCGGGCCCGATGCCGAGCACGGCATGGGCGAACTGCTCTGTCGCGGACCGAGCGTGGCCCGCCGCTACTGGCGCGATCCGTGCGCCTCGGACGAGACATTCACGGACGACGGCTGGTTCCGCACAGGCGATCAAGTGCGCATCGACGACGAGGCTTCGTCGAGCAGATCGCCGTCCGGGTGTCGTGAACCCTGCAACAGGTTCTCGTCGGGTATACAGCCTGTAACCGGATGAACCGGCATTTTCCGTAGTGGAGAGGTGTGTCCATGTCCGACGTAGTCCTGCTCGAACGACGCGATCGCGTTCTCGTCATCACCATCAACCGGCCCGAGGCACGCAACGCCGTCAACGCCGCCGTGAGCCACGCGCTCGCCGAGGCGGTCGACCAGCTCGACAGCGACGACTCCCTGTCGGTCGGTGTGCTCACCGCGCCGGCGGCAACTTCTGCGCGGGCATGGACCTCAAGGCGTCGTCGCCGGCGAGAACGTGGTCGTGCCCGGTAAGGGTCTCGGCTTCACGGAGGCGCCGCCGCGCAAGCCGCTCATCTCCGCCGTCGAAGGATTCGCCCTCGCCGGCGGAACCGAACTCGTCCTGGCCACCGATCTCGTCGTCGCCGCGAAGGACGCGAAGTTCGGCATTCCGGAGGTCAAGCGCGGCCTCGTCGCCGGTGGCGGTGGCCTGCTGCGCCTGCCGTCGCGCATCCCCTACCAGAAGGCCCTCGAACTCGCTCTCACCGGGGACGCGTTCACCGCCGAGGAAGGCTACGGATACGGTTTCGTCAATCGCCTCACCGAACCCGGTGGGGCACTCGAGGGTGCATTCGAACTGGCCGAGCGCATCACGGCGAACGGACCGCTCGCCGTGGCGGCGACCAAGGAGATCATCGTCCGCTCGGCCGACTGGTCGAGCGAGGAGGCGTTCGCGAAGCAGATGGAGATCATGGCACCCGTGTTCACCTCGGAGGACGCGCGTGAAGGCGCCACCGCCTTCGCCGAGAAGCGGCCTCCTGTGTGGAAGGGTCGCTGAGCTCCGGTGTGGAAGGGGCGCTGAGCTCCGGTGCGGAAGGGCCGCTGACCGGCCGGACACTCGAGGGCGAAGGAACGACAGATGGCGAGGATCAGGTGACCGACGGATTCGCAGAACTGCACGTGCACATCGAGGCACGCTCGAACCCGAACTGATCCTCGCCCTCGCCGAGCGGAACCGCATCGAGCTGCCCTATCGCGATCTCGACGATCTGCGCAGCCGCTACCAATTCACCGATCTGCAGTCGTTCCTCGACCTGTACTACGCGAACATGGAGGTTCTGCGCACCGCGCAGGACTTCGCCGACCTCGCCCGCGCCTATTTCGCTCGTGCGGCGAGGGCGGGCGTCACCCGCGCGGAGTTCTTCTTCGATCCGCAGGCCCACACCTCGCGCGGTGTTCCGCTGCCCGAGGTCGTGGCCGGGCTTTCCGACGCGGTCGCGGTGCACACCGGGAGTTCGGGGTCGATGCGGCGATGATCGCGTCGATCGTGCGCGATCGCCCCGTGCCCGAAGCCCACGAGGTGTTCGGCGAACTGCTGCGCCTCGGCGCGCCGATCATCGCCCTCGGCCTGGACTCGGCGGAGGTCGGCCACCCGCCGTCGCTGTTCGAGGACGTCTTCGCACGGGCGCGGGCCGAAGGGCTGCACATCACGGCGCACGCGGGGGGAGGAGGGACCTCCGGAATACGTCTGGCAGGCGCTCGACCTCCTCGGCGCCGAGCGCATCGACCACGGCATCCGCTCGCTCGAGGATCCCGAACTTGTCGCGCGCCTGGTCGACGAGAGTATTCCGCTCACCGTCTGCCCGTTCTCGAATGTCCGCCTCCGCGTGGTGGATACGCTCGCCGACCATCCGCTGCGCCGCATGCTCGAGGCGGGCCTGTCGGTGAGCGTGCACTCGGACGATCCCGCCTATTTCGGTGGTTACGTCGACGACAACCTCGCAGGGCTGAAGGATCAGCTGGGTCTCACCGACGCCGAGCGGGATGTGCTCCGGCGCAATTCGTGGGATGCCGCCTTCCTCTGAGTCCGTCCAGGTGAGTCTGCCCGGGCGTCACTCGCCCAGGACGCGGCGCAGATACGGGTTCGTGAAGGTGCGGTGCGGATCCACACGGTCGCGCACGGCGAGGAAGTCGTCGAACCGAGGGTAGAGCTCGCGCAGATCGTCCGCGGTCAGGGAATGGAGCTTGCCCCAGTGCGGGCGGCCCTGCGCGGCACGCAGGATCGGCTCGACACCGTCGAAGTAGGCCGTGTGGTCGCGCCGATGGTACTGGTGCACGGCCACATAGGCGGTGTCGCGGCCGTGGGCCGTGGACAACCACACGTCGTCGCCCCGCGCGAACCGCACCTCCACCGGAAAACCGACGCGAACGTCCTTACGCTGCAGCCACGCATCGATCTCGCGCAGAACCGCTGGAAGGTGCTCGGCGGGGAGCGCGTACTCCATCTCCCGGAACCGCACCCGGCGGATGGACGCGAACACCCGGTAGCTGCGGTCGATGAAGGTGCGCGGGGACAACGCCCGTGACGCGACCCGGTTCAGCGCCGGGATGGTGGCGGGAATCCGCGTCTCGACCTGCTGGAAGAGCGCGAAGGCGCCGTTGGAGAGCAGTTCGTCGTCGAGGAGGGTGCGCACCGCCCGACCGGCTGCACCGGTGTCTCACCGGGGAGGCGGGTGTTGCGTTTGATGAGCACTCCGTCGGTGTGCGGGAACCAGTAGAACTCGAAATGGTCGACACCGCTGCGTAATTGGTCGAGGGCATCGAGTGTCGTGCGGAGCGAGGAGGGTGCTTCCTCCGCGCGCAGGCGGAATGCGGGGACACAGTCGAGCGTGACGGTGGCGAGCACGCCGAGGGGCGCGACTCCGAGCCGGGCGGCCTCGAACAGGTCGGGTTCGTGCTCGGGGGAGCAGTCGACGATCGCCTTCGGCGAGCACGATCGTCGCGCCGCCACGGCTGCCGCCAGTCCGCGGAAGGTCGCACCGGTGCCGTGGGTGCCGGTCGAGATCGCGCCGGCGACGGACTGGACGTCGATGTCGCCGAGATTCGGTACGGCGAGGCCCTGTGCCCACAGCAGGTCGCTCAGATCGCGCAGTCGCGTCCCCGCCCGAACGGTGACACGCGCGCCGGTGGCCGACGGTTCCACCGCGACGAGACCGGACATCCGGTCGAGCGAGATCAGTGTGCCGTCGGTGACGGCCGCGCCGGTGAACGAGTGCCCGGCGCCCACGGCCTTGACGTGTTCGTCCTGTTCGGAGGCGCGGGCGACGACGCGCGCGAGGTCGTCGACATCGCCGGGGGTCTCGAAACGGCGGGGTGTCGCGCTCTCGGTACGCGCCCAGTTGCGCCAGGTGGCCATGCCTCATCTTCGACCTGGACGAGCGTCCAGGTCAACACCTGCTCGCGAATCTTTCCCGACCTCTACCATCAGGTCATGCCGAATCGGTTGCCTGCTGACGAGCGTCGCACCCAACTCGTGGCTGCGGCACTGGAACTGGCGGAAGGCGGGGGAGTGGGAGCTGTCACGGTCCGCGCCGTCGCCGAGAAGGCCGGGGTGTCACTGGGTGTCGTCCACTACTGTTTCGACAGCAAGGAAGACCTCGTCGTCGCCATGGCGAACGCCGTCGTCGGCGAACTCGCCGGAGCCATGCACGCGGCCTTCGACGTGCCCGAGGACACGCAGCAGACCGGCGGTGTCGACTGTCTCCGCTCGATGCTCCACACCGGTCTTCGCGCCATGTGGTCGGCCATCGAATCCACGCCGGGGTTGCAGACCCTCACCTACGAGATCACCGCCTACTCGCTCCGGCACCGCACCGACGGCAGTCCCGCCAGCGGCGACATCGCCGTGGAGCAGTACCGCCTGATGGACGAGCAGGCTCGGCTGTTCCTCGACACGTGCGCCGAGCGATGCGGTCTCGAATGGTCGCTGCCTACCGGGACGCTCGCACGACTGTCGCTGTCCGTGCTCGACGGAGTCGTGCTCCGGTGGCTCGTCGATCGCGACGGTGAGGCGGCCACGGCCGAACTGGGAGTCGTCGCCGACATCATCGCGACCCGTGCCGTAGAACGTTCCTGACCCGACCCGACCTTTCGAAGGGATCGCCCGTGCTCCGTGCTGCTTCCGCTCACGACGATGCCCTCGATCGGGTGCAGGCGGCGACGGCCGACCTCGACCCGCCGTTCGCTGCCGTCGACCTGCCCACCTGCGACGCAACGCCGACGACCTGATCCGCCGCGCGAACGGTGTGCCCGTACGGGTCGCGAGCAAATCGGTGCGCTGCCGCGCCGTCCTGTCCGAGGTCCTGGGCCCGGAACTGACCGCTCGCGGCGGTTTTCGCGGCATCATGGCGTACTCGCTGCGCGAGGCCTGTGGCTCGTCGAGCACGGCGCCCGCGACATCCTGATGGGATATCCGACGGTCGACCGGACGGCGCTCGGGCGTCTCGCGGCGTCGCCCGAAGCGGCACAGGCGATCACGCTCATGATCGATTCGGCGGAGCACCTCCGCATCACCCGCGAGGTAGCCCGCGATGCTGTGGGGAGAACGGCTTCCGGCCACGAGTCTGCCTGGACATCGATGCGTCGCTGCGGGTGGGTCCGGTCCACCTCGGGGTGCGGCGTTCGCCGATACGCACCCCCGCGAGCGCGGCCGAGCTGGCCCGTCGCGCCGAGGACGCCGGGTTCGACGTCGTCGGCGTGATGTTCTACGAGGCCCAGATCGCGGGTCTGCCCGACTCGTCGCTGCCGGTCCAGCTCGTCAAGGGTCTGTCGGCGCGGGAGCTCGCCTCACGCCGACGCGCCGTGGTCGACGCGGTCCGAACGATCGTGGGCGAACTCGAACTGGTCAACGGCGGCGGCACCGGGTCGCTCGAGGTGACCACCGCCGACCGGGTCGTCACCGAGGCCACGGCGGGATCGGGACTGTACGTTCCCACCCTGTT
Source organism: Rhodococcus sp. IITR03 (assembly GCA_001017865.1). Next base: position 175 of record LATQ01000360.1, on the reverse strand, counting down.
CGACGGTTACCGCGCGTTCACTCCGACACCGTCGATGTTCTTCGCGCTACCCGCCGTGCGGAAACCGGCGCCGTCGATCACGACGTTGTTCGGCGGCGGATACATCGCATCCGGCCGGCGGGCTCGCGGTCCCGCGTCCGTCCGGCCGCGGGGCTGAACTGCTGGGGACGGAGGG
>LATQ01000351.1 GCA_001017865.1 Rhodococcus sp. IITR03 | reverse complement strand
CGCAGCGACCCAGCCAGGTGTGCGCGCCGGGCCCGAGATCGAGGAACCGCGTCTCGGCCGCAGAGCGGGCCTTCGGGGCCGGCGGCTTCGGGGCACCGCCCGGTTCCTGCGGATGGTTCGGGTAGTGCGCCGGGTTGATCCGCGGATTTTCCGGAGTCGAAAGCAGATGCCGGGCAACCTCACTCAAACCCCTCCTGTTCTCGGCCCACCCCGGTGTCCGGGGCAGGGCATCGAGAGCGGCGACGACCACAAGGTCGGTGCCGGTGACACGCACCCAGACTTCGGCGCCGACCAACCCGGGTGGTGCCGAGTAGCGCACCGATCCGAACCGGATTGTCTGGTCGGTGCCGACGCTGCGGGTGGTGCCCAGGGCCAGAGTGTGTGGGGCATCCGGCAGGGTGTGCAGGCGGGCGCGTTCCTCCGCCAGGGCCTCGGTAGGAATGCGCGCACTTTCCCGATGCCGCCGGCCGTTGACAGTGACGCAGAACCGGTCGCAGGCGGTTTCGAGATCGGCGAACGAGGCGTAGTCCGGCAGCAGATTCGCGTTGGTGGGCACCAAATCCGCCTTGGCGATCTTGACCGTGGCTTCACTGCCGCTCTTCGATTCCGGATCGAAAGGCACACAGGTGTGCACCGTCATGCCGTAGTGCCGGGCGGCCTCGACGATCTGCGGATGCCGCACCGGGATCCCGGCGACGTGATCGATGCTGACGGTGCGCGGATTGTCGGTCAACGCGTAGGTCGGCACCCCACCGAAGCGGCGCAGCGTGGCGTCGAGACAGGCGATCAACGTCGGCAACGTCTGGTCCCAGACCGGAATCACGACGCGGTAGCGTGACCAGGCCAGCCAGGCACAGAACAGCAGGGTTGAGCGCATGATCCCGTCGGGGCCGGGTACTTTCGGTCCTGCGCCCCAATCGAACTGCATCCACAAGCCGGGTTCGGTGATCCAGGCCGGTAGGTGCGACGATGCCCGGCCCGCCACGCTGCCTTCGCCTCCGCCACCGCCCGGCGGGTGGTGCGTTCGGTGCCGTCGAAGCCGAGCTCGACCAAACGTTCGTGGACGATGTCGGCACGGACCTTGCCCTTGCTGCGGTCGATCCACTCTTCGATCTTCGCCAGGTAGTCGTCGATGAGGCGTGGTCGCCGAGTGGGACCGGCCAGTGTCAGCCCCGCGTCACGGGCGGTGACGTAGCGCCGGACGGTTTTCGGATGACACCGGCCAACTGTGCGGCGGAATGCGCGCTGCCGGTCGCGTCGTAGGCTTCGAGAATTTCCATGATGTCCCTGTCAGACTTCTTCATGCGTCCCTCCGGTGGGAGTCGCTCGGTGGTGGTCGAAGACTCGAGCAAAACCCCGGAGGGGGGCGTCTGGTTCAGGACCGACACACCGCCGGCCCCCGTGTCCATCGACAGGGAGATCAGCTGTCCGTCAGCAGGGACGAACGTGTCCGCCTACAGGGAGATTGGCATGTCCGCTTTCAACGTGCTTTGCGGACAGCCCGCGGCGACGTAGAGGTACGGACCAGCGGACACGACAGGCGTTGACTACTTGACTGATCGGCTTCGACGACTCGATCACCTCGCGGCACAGTTCATCTTTGAACTCTGCCGAGAACGATCGTCAGGTTCTGCTCATGCTGGTCGACCTCATTTCGGTAGATCCCTTTTCCAAGCGGGCCCGCAGTCCAAAATCCATAGGCCGATTGCTCACGAGAAACAGTTCCTGCCCCTCCCCCGTGTGATGGCGGGCTGCTCCCGATAGGACGACCGGACCCCGCGGCAGAGCACGTTCACCCCCACAGCGGTCCCTCGACCACTCGACTCCGCGAACAGCCGAGGCGGACGACAACAGCCTCTCTCACCGAGCTGGATACGGGGCGGCCGTGCCGTACCGTCTGCGCTGCGCTGCCTTGCCGCTCCCCGATCCCCTCGGCGCACCGCTCCGGTGCTGCGCCCCGGAAGAAGAGCATCAGATAGCGCGGTGTCCGTGTCGATCACGCGGTCGCCTGTCGACGAGGCGCACCACGGGGCCCTCGGCGTCACGCAACCCGCGGATCTCGCTGGAGAGGACGCGATCGGTCCACGAACCTTGCACGATCGAGCCGATGGTCACCGGCTTCGTATCGACTCTCAGCATCCGGGGGGTGGTGCCCGACATAGCGGGCCAGGTCGCCCACGGCGAGCACCTCGCGGCTATAGGCGGTGGCCGCACCGTCAGCGAGCTGCGCCGCGCGCATGCCTTTCCAGCAAGCAAGTTCGTCGGCGGTGTAATCGATTTCGGCCAGGACGCGTTCGCGGTAGCTTCCGATCGCGGCCTCGTGGGTCTCGACGTACTTCTGCCCGGTCTGCCCGTGGGTACACAAAAGGAACGGCTGTAGCCGTCACGGTCGTGCCCGAGGCAGTGCAGCTCGGCGATGAATCGACACGTACACCCCGGTCGCTGCGGGCGGTAGTCCCTCGACCGGCCCGTCGACCACTTCAGCGATGTCGACCTGATCGAGCGCGCCCAGTCCACCGCATCGAGTGCAGCGGTCAACGGATTCGTGGTGTCGAGTTCAGCCGCAGGCAGCTGCTGGTCGGTGTTGCCGCAAGCGCGTCGTAGTGCGTGGCCACCGCCGAAACTGTCTGAGCTGGTTGATCCTGCACTCAACCGCATGCCGTTGCCGGTACACGTCTCGATCGAACGCTGGCGACCGCCCACCACCGCAACCTCGGTTACGACGGTGGGCGGGCTGGTCGGACGGGATCGCGATCATGGCATTGATCGGTCGGCCAAGTAATCGGTAGAACCTGTTCTGACCGAACCGCTTCGACTGTGTCCTGACCGGACACGCCTTTTATGCGGTGCGGGCAGCTCCGGCGCCGTCGAAGGCCACGTCAATCGCGTCAAGATGCTTAAGCGGCAGATGTATGGACGTGCCGGCTTCGACCTGCTCCGCAAACGAATCCTGCCCAGTCATTGACACACTCAGAAGCCGTCACGGAAAGTGGACCAGAACCTGTAGATTACCCATTTTGCCGGCGCGGTTCGGGTCAGAGCACTGACCTTCGCCGCCGCGAAATCCTGGGCCGTCGGTGTCCACTCAGGCACAGGCTGGGCACCGAACACGTCGTCGACGGTGCGGTGATCGGGTTCGGCAGTCAACTCGTTCAACAGATCGCGTTGCCGGCGGCCGTCGAGCGTGCCGAGCTGGCAGCCTCAATAATGCCGCGGCCGGTCGCGGCATCGACCGGCTCCAGTCGAGTTAGTTGTCCAGTAGAAGTCCTGGCCGAGCTGGCGGTGCAGCACGAACCGGCCCAGGTTCGGGACATAGGCATAGATCCGGGCAGTCCGCGTAGCCTCGTAGGCGAGCCACTGATCCCGACCGAGATAACTAACTGACGGTGTAGAGGCTCATCATGTGTCCCTTCCGCGATCCTTCTTTCGTGGTGCGTAGTTCTTCGGTGTCACCGGACAACCACCGAGCTCGGACAGCTGCGTGAGCCCGGGTGGGGTGGGACCTGAGTCCAACGGGCGGTCATCTTCTCGATTAGCACGACGCGCTCCGCGATGGGAACGTGTATCCCTGAGTTGTGTGTAATTACGTCCCCGATGCTGGCTCGGCATCGGGGACGAGTGCGATGTGGTTCTTCCTCCTGTCGCTTCGGCGACGGGGCCGTGAGGGTGCTGGCTGTTCCGACCGATACAGCGGGCGAATCAGTGACCGGTAGTCACCGGTGCAGGTTCTTGGGAGATGTGAGCCTGATGTGCTTTGCGGCGACCATCGAGAGTCATCACCACAGCGCCGGCGCAAACAACGCCAACGCCCAAAATCCAGAATCCCGATCCGGTGTTACCAGCAGTGGCCACGAGCCCGATCACGATGGGACCGACGAGTCCTCCGAAGTTACCGCAGAGGTTGACGAACCCGACGGATGCTCCTGCTTGATTGCGGGGGACGATTTGCATGACCCACGTCCACCAAAGCGCAAGGGCAGCGTAGATGGATCCGGCAGCGATCACGAGCATGATGAAGCTGAAGACTGAGCCGAGGTGGACGAAGTGCTGAATGATCATGGCGGTGCCGCCGATTGCGACGGGAAGGGCGATGAACGATCCGAGTGATCGGCCGCTCGCAACGGCGCGTTTGGTGACCAGATACATCGCGCCGGTGGCGACGAGGAACGGAATCGCGGTCAGCATTCCGACCATCGATGATCCCATGCCGGTGAGGTCACCGATGACGGTGGGCAGCCACAGGGTCAATGCATAGATGCCCATGGCCCAGAGGAAGTAGATCAGTCCGAGGAACCACACCACTGGCTTCATGAATGCTTGCAGCAGGGTGGATTCGTCGGCGGTCTCCACGGTGCGGTTGGTGACGATGTAGTCGCGTTCCTCGGAGCTGAGACGGGGGTGCTCCTCTGGCTTCTCCGCAGCGGAAAAGTGCAGCCAGATCGCGACCAGGAAGGCGGGGATAGCTTGGATGACGAACATGGCCCGCCAGTTGGTAGCGGCGATCAGCATCCGGACAGCGGTGCCATCACGGCCGACGACAGCGGCACGGTATACATCGTCAGGGCGACGGCGAGGCCGCGTTCGCGTGAGGGGAACCAGCTGATAAACATTACGGCGAAGGCGGGGAAGATGGCACCTTCGGCGAGGCCGAGGACGATGCGCGCCGCCAACAGGACCGGCAAGTTGTGGACCAGGCCGGTCACGGTTGCGGACAGTCCGATGATCAGCATGCAGAGCACGATGGTGTTCTTGGCGTGCCCCTTGCTTGCCCAAGCGCCGGCGGGGATGCCGCTGAGGACGTAGCCCCAGAAGAACGCCGAGAACACCACGCCGATCGCAGCGGCGCTCAATTGCAGTTCGTCGGCCAAATGAGGGGAGGCAACACTGATGTTGGTTCGGTCCATGAAGCAGATGAAGTAGGTCACGAAGAGCGGGATTCCGATTCGTGTCCACCGTGCCTGGCGAAGGTCGATGCGGGGTGGGCGTTCGGCCGCGGACGTCGGGGTCATCGCAGCTCCTGTCTTTGTCCAGGGTCGGGAAGCGTCGGGGTTGGGCGTGGCCCGCCTTCGGGAGGGCCCATCATCGTGATGTGGATCACGGGATGAGGTGAACTGTGAGCTTCAGGGTGCACGGCGTCAAGCGCGTTACCAAAACGCCTGGAAATCGGTCCACAATGCGGAATGCTTGACTGCAACAACAGTCAAGTTCTAGGTTAGACGACATGCTTTATCGCACGGTTTTCGCGTTGACCTCGCATTCAGGTTCATTTCGGAGGAATCCATAATGCGGAACGATTCCGTGGAACCTGTCTCGGTCCGGGCCGGTCGCGATGCCTTACCTGGTTCGCAGAGCGTGCGTCGCGCGCTCGATCTGCTGTCGATGGTGGCGGGATGGGACCCAGCTGGCGGTCTGTCGTTGGCCGAGCTGGCATCAGAAAGCGGCCTCAGCAAACCCACTGTTCATCGCTTGCTGTCGGAGTTGGTACACACCGGTTATCTGGAGCAGTCCGAGGATCGTCGTTACCGGCTCGGCCCGGAGGCATATGCCGTCGGTAGTGTTGCCGAACGCCGCCATGGCTTACAGCAGCAGGCGCTGGCGTCGGTGATCCGGCTCGCACAGATTTCGGAGGACTCCGCATTTATCTCGGTGCGGCGGGGAATGCACTCGGTATGTCTGCACCGAGAAGAGGGCACGTGGCCGATCCGCAGTCACGTCCTGCAGGCCGGTGACCGGCACCCCCTCGGGGTCGGCGCCCACGGAATGGCGTTACTGGCGGCGTTGCCGCCGCTAGTGGCCTCGAAAGTGGTGACAGCCAACGCCGTAGAGCTCGCGCAGCGTTATCCCGACCTGACCCCAAGTCGATTGCTCGAACAGGCCGCAGTGACCCGGAGGCGAGGCATCGCCGTTAACGAGGGCATGGTCGTCGCCGAATCCTGGGGGATCGGCATCGCAGTCCTCGATGCGCACGGCGAACCCGCCCTCGCGTTGAGCATCGCGGCCATCAGCTCCCGCATGGGACCCGAACGGCAATCGCGGTTGGCGATCCTGCTCAAGGAGGAGGCCGCGCGCCTGGGACCCACCCTGCGTCGCAGTGACTCCTCAGCTTTACCCCACATTCCCGCGACCGCGGCCTCCGCGGCGCCGCTCGAATCGGAGAAATCATGACTTCACGGACATCCATCATCGGATGGGGACACACCCAATTCGGCAAGTTGGAGGAGCCCGATGTCACCGGGCTCATCGGGACCGTGGTCCCCGAGGCGCTCAAGCATGCGAGGTGCCTGCCGAGGAGATCGACGGCATCTTCATCGGCGTCTACAACAACGGCTTCTCTGAACAGGACTTTCCGGCGTCTCTGGTATCACTGACACTGCCCGAGTTCCAGCACACTCCCGCCATGCGGGTGGAGAACGCGTGCGCTACAGGCAGCGCGGCCATTTACGCTGCCTGCGACTTCATCGACTCCGGGCGCGGTGAGGTGGCTTGGTCATCGGTGCCGAGAAGATGACCGGTGTCGGCACGACGCGGGCCGGGGAGATTCTGCTGTCCGGCTGTTACCGCCCCGAAGAGGCTGATGTCAACGGAGGATTCGCGGGTGTGTTCGCAGGGATCGCCCGCGCTTACGCCGAACGATATGGAGACCCGAGCGCAGCAATGGCAGCTATCGCTGCGAAAAACCACCACAACGGCGTTACCAATCCGTATGCCCAACTGCAGAAAGATCTTTCGATAGAGTTCTGTAGCACGGTTTCCGACAAGAACCCTTACGTCGCGGCACCACTACGGCGTACGGACTGTTCGTTGATCTCCGACGGAGCGGTAGCGTTGGTGATCACCAGTGCAGACCGCGCCCGATCCGCGCCCCGGAGGGTGGCATTTCGGGCACGCGCCCAGGCCAACGACTTCCTACCGCTCTCCCGCCGCGATCCGCTCGAGTTCGCCGGTGCCCGCCTAGCCTGGAACCGCGCTCTCGACCAAGCCGCCACCTCGGTTTTCGACCTCGACTTCATCGAGACCCATGACTGCTTCACCATCGCCGAACTGATCGAGTATGAAGTATTCGGTCTGGCCGAACGGGGCCGAGGCCACGAAGTGGTCGCTGAGGGACTGGCTCTTGCCGACGGCAAACTCCCTATCAATCGATCCGGCGGACTGAAAGCCAAGGGACATCCCATCGGCGCAACCGGGGCTTCGATGCATGCCATTGCGGCCATGCAGCTCACGGGCGAGGCCGGCACCTTCCAACTCCCCACAGCTGATCTTGGCGGCGTGTTCAACATGGGCGGCACCGCCGTCGCCAACTACGCCTCTGTCCTGGAACGGTGGTGACAAGCGTGAACACGCACGAAAACAGAATCGAAGTCGGTCCGCAGCGCACCACCAACCTCGCCACTCTGCTCACCCAGACCGCAACCCGGCTACCGGACCGGCCCGCCATCATCCGCGGTGAGGACACCTGGACCTGGGCACAGCTCGACGGGCGGGTCAGAGCCCTGGCCACCGCCATGCGCGAGCACGGATTGTCCGCCGGCTCGGTGGTACTACTCCACACCCCCAACTGCATGGACTCGCTCACCGTCCTGCTCGCCACCTGGCGGATCGGAGCGGTGATCGTCCCCACCAACTGCAAACTGCTACCCGACGACGTCGTCCCGCTCGCCGATCTCGTCGCCCCGGACCTGGTGATCTGCCACGACACCTGCGCCGCCCACGCGCAGGCCCTGAGCGGGTACGAGACCTGGGCGATCGGCGACGACCGCGACGCCGCCCAGTTCGGCAGTGCTCACGTCGCCGAACTGATCGACAAACACCGCACCGACGCCGCCAGCGTCGACGTACCGGTGTATGCCGGAACACCGGCGTGGTACTTCTTTACCTCCGGAACCAGCGGCGCCCGAAAGCTGCAGTACTCACCCATGACCAGATGGCGTTCGTGGTCACCAACCACCTGTGCGACTGATGCCCCAACTCACCGACCGAGACGCCACCCTTGTCCTTGCGCCCCTCTCACATGGCGCGGGCGTCCACGCTCTGACCCATATCGCCCGCGGGGCGGCGGTCGTGCTGCCGGGCAGCGACACCCTCGACAGCGAGGAGGCGTGGCAACTGATCGAGCGCCATGCAGTCTCGACACTCTTCACCGTCCCCACCATTCTCAATAAGCTCGTCCAAGCTGCTGACAATCACGACCCCGATGCCAGCACCCTGCGCTATGTCATCTACGCCGGAGCGCCGATGGCCTCACGTGATCAACGTAGGGCACTCGATGTCCTCGGCAAGGTGCTTGTCCAGTACTACGGCCTGTGTGAGGTCACCGGCAACATCACTGTCCTGCCACCCGAGATGCACGGCTGCACACCCGAACCGGGTGGCATCGGCACCGCCGGTTACGCGCGCACCGGCATGACAATCAGCATCCAGGACGACGAAGGGCGCGAACTACCCGCCGGCGAGCGCGGCGAGATCTGCGTCTGCGGACCCGCCGTCTTCCCCGGGTACCTCGCCAACCCCGACGCAACAGAAAAGCCTTCCGCAACGGCTGGTTCCGCACCGGAGATCTCGGCTACCTCGATGCGACCGGGCTGCTATACATCACCGGCCGCGCCTCGGACATGTTCATCTCCGGCGGCTCCAACATCGACCCCCGCGAGGTTGAGGAGAAACTGCTCAAGCATCCGGACGTGCTGGCCGCCGGGGTGGTCGGTGCCCCCGATCCCACCTGGGGCGAGGTCGGTTACGCCTCTGCGTGCTGCGGCCGGGATCGACCCTGACCACCGACGACCTGGCGACTTGGTGCCGAGCACACATGGTCCGGTACAAGGTGCCCAAGCGGATCGAATTCGCTCCGTCACTACCGACCTCCGGGTACGGCAAGGTCACCACGCACTGCTCAGGAACGAGTTCGTCCGGCTGGGACTCTGGCCCGGTGAGGTCACCTCATGAGTCTCCCCGACACCTCTTACCTGACTGTGCCGCGAATCGAACACCCCGGCCCGCCCACACCTCACCGGGTGGACCCGCACCCGACGACTCTGCATCACATCTCCGCGCAACTACCCACGGGCGCAGCGCTGCTTCCCGCGTTGCGCGAGTTGATCTTCGACCGCGGATTCACCAGTGCCTACGGTGAATTGCGCGGCGGGGTCCTTGAGGCCTTCGACTACTACATTCCTTCGGTTTGCACTGCCGGCACCCATGCGGCGACCTTCAGCGCCCCACTCGCTGGCCAGGCCCCGGCCCAGTTCATCCGCGGTGGTGTGACCATCGGACGCCGCGACGGCGCGGTGTTCGCGCACTGTCACGCCGTCTTCGTCGGCGCGGACGGGGTGCTGCGAGCCGGGCATCTGATTCCCGACTCCGTGCGTCTCGGTCCCGGCGTCGGCGCGGACCTCTACGCCACCGACGACGTCGAGATGACGGTGACGCCGGACCCGGAAATCAATCTCGGGCCTTGCCCCATGATCGTGGACACGATGTCGGTTCGTTTTATGCAGCTTCCGCGAGCCTAGGGGACACGGCGGTCTCGTAGGTGTTCGGGCTGATGTTGCCGATCGCGGAATGTCGCCGGCGGGTGTTGTAGCGGTTCGCCCACCGGAACACGGCCCGGTAGGCGGTGCTCTGATCGCCGAACGTTGCGTAACCTGCAAGGATTTCGCGTTTGAGGGTCGCGTTGAACGACTCGGCCAGCGCGTTGTCGGCGCTCGAGCCGATCGCGCCCATCGATTGGGTCACCCCGAGTTGCTCGCAGAGAGCGGCGTAGGCCTTCGAGGTGTAGACCGACCCGTGGTCCGAGTGGAAGACGGTCCCGCGCAGCGAGCCGCGTTCGCGCCAGGCAGCGCGCATAGCGTCTTCGACGAGTTCGGTGCGCATATGGTCGGCGATCGCCCACCCGGCCAGTTTCCGTGAGCACACATCGATCACGGTGGCGAGGTAGAGGTTCGTGCCGTCGGCGATAGGCAAGTAGGTGATGTCGCCGACGTAGCGACGGTTCGGGGCCGGGGCGGTGAAATCTCGTTCGAGCAGGTCCGGGAACTTCCTGCCCGACTGCTCCGGAAGCGTCGTCGTGACGCGGCGGCGCAGCCGGATGCCGGCCAGGCCGTGCTCACGCATCACGCGGGCCACCCGCTTGCGGTTGACCCGCTGTCCCTCGGCAGCCCCGTCGTTGAGCTCGGCGGTGCCCGCGCGGCGCCCCCGTAGGCGCGGTCAC
>LATQ01000366.1 GCA_001017865.1 Rhodococcus sp. IITR03 | reverse complement strand
GATCAGGTGCGACAAGAGACGCGAACGCCGGTCGCACCGAGCGCCGATCCGAGGACGATCGCGCGACGTTCCCCGAAGCGCGCGACCACCGTGCCCGACGGCAGGTCGCCGAGGACCGCCCCGAACGCGACCAGCGCGACGATCAGTCCCGCGACCGGCACGGACGCACCGAGTTCGCGGGCGAGCAGCGCCATCATCGGAGCACCGGCACCGGTGCCCAGACCGAAGATCGCCGACGGGACGAACAGCGACAGGAAGAACGGACGGAGCCCGGGTCCGGGCTCCGTCCGTGCGGTCACGCGGTTCAGACTGCCTCGAACGGTTCGCCCTCGAGCGCGACGGATTCGCGGCCGTCCGGTCCGACCGGCACGTCACCTTCGAGGGTGATGCGGTACAGGCGCCGGTCGTGTTCGGTGACGAGATCGCTCGGCGCGAGATGCACGGCGGATCGGTTGTCCCAGAATGCGATCGATCCCGGCTCCCACTTGAAGCGGACCGTGTACTCGGGACGGCCGAGTTCCTCGAAGAACAACCCGAGCAGACGCCGGCTCTCGTGCGGCGAGACCTCCGAGATGTACTGCGTGAAGCCAGGATTGACGTACAGTGCCTTCTCCCCCGTCTCCGGGTGCACCCGCACTACCGGATGTTCGCTCACCAGGGGGCGACGTTCGACGCGGCGCAGGTAGTCCTCGGTCGGCTTCGCACCGTCACCCGGGGTGAAGCGGTGCACCGCGCGCAGCTCGTCGGCGAGTCGCTGGACGGGCGCCGACAGACCGTTGTACGCCGCCACCGCGTTCGACCACTGGGTGTCGCCGCCGTAGGGCGGGAGGGTCTCGGCACGCAGGATCGACGCGAACGGCGGGTTGACCGCCGCAGTGACATCGGCGTGCCAGCGTACTTTGTCGTAACCGCTGCTGTTCGCGATGCGCGCCTTGAACCGGTCGCGGAAGATCGGGTAGATCGTCGGGTAGTCCGGGTCCGGGATCGAGTCGAACAGCGGGTGCGCGGACGTCGGCTTACCGAAGTACGACGAGAACCGCAGATGCTGGTCGTGGTCGAGGAACTGGTCGCGGAAGAACACGACCTTCCACTTCAGCAGTGCGTCGCGGATGGTGCCGATCTCGTCTTCGGCGAGTTCGCGGGTCAGGTCGACGCCACGGATCTCGGCTCCGGCATGGCCGGACTGAGGGATGACGTCGAGTCGGGTTGCGGCCTGGGTCATGTCGGCTACTCCTTCGATCGGTGGAATTGCAGTGATGGATCGGATCAGGGGAGCGGATCCGGAACGCTGTCGTCCGCCTCGTTCTGCGCGACGACGATGTCGTTGTAGCGGCCGTCCACGTACGGCGAGATATCGACGGGAACGGACATGGTGCCCGTCTCGTAGAGCCCGTCCGAGACGCTTTGGAACAGGGCGATCGACTTCTCGTCGATCGGATAGAACCGTCCGGTGCCTGTGTGGTCGAGCAGTTCACGGCCCTCCTCGGGCGTCATCCCCTGGGTACCCACGTGATAGGCCGCCACCCACTCGTCGGGATGCCGGCCGATCCAGTTGTTCGCTGCGGCCGAGCGTCCGACGTAGTCGCCGATCGCTGCGGCCTTCGCGGGATCCTCCAGGATCTGCTTCCGCACGATCAGGGTGTTGATCCCGGTGTTGATCCCGGTGCCGTCGCCGAGGATGGGTGGCGAACCCACCTTGTAGTACTGCACGCCCGTGAGGATCGCGGCGTCCACGGCTCCTGAGGAGAAGGTCGGCGCGACCTCCGCGCCCGCCAGTTCGACCGCGTCGATGTCGGTCTTCGGGTCGAGTCCGGCCTTCGCCAGCAGGCCCGCGACGATCATGTGACGTCCCGTTCCGGGTGGATAGGCGACTTTCTTGCCTTTCAGGTCGGCGACCGTCTCGATGCCACTGCCCGGCTGCGCCACCAGGAAGTAACCACCGCTGCTGCCGGGGTTCGCTTCCAGCGCGATCGCCACGATGTCGGTGATCCCGTTGGACACCGCGATCGGAATGGGCGCCTCTCCCAGTGACCCGATGTCGGCAGCACCGGAGCGCAACGCTCGATGACGGCCGGTCCACCACTGAAGTCGGCGAATTCGAGGTCGTACGGGAGATCTTCCCCTGCCCCCGAGAGGTAGAGGGGCTGGGAGCGGGACGCGTTCTGCTCGGCGACGACGAGTTTCACCCCCTCGGGGATGCCCTCGCCGGTGTGGGCGATCGTGGCCTCGGCGAGGGCCTCCTGCCCATCACCACCACCCAGGCCGCACGCGGATGCCGCGAACAACACTGCGAGCGACGGCACCACAAGCCATCGCGAGCGAACACTACGAAACACAGTCGATCCTTCTCGGGAGGCGTCCTGACCTGCTGTCCGGACACAAGTGGGAATACCGGCCGCACTCAACGCGAGTCGGGCTGGTCGCCGACACCGAGTTCGGTGAGCAGGCGGCGCCGCAGAGCGACGAACTCGCTGGAGTCGCGACCTCTCGGACGCGGCACCTCGACCTGTGACGACAGGGAGATCACCCCGTCGGTGAGGACGATGACGCGATCCGCGAGCAGGATCGCCTCGTCGACGTCGTGGGTCACGAGGAGCACGGCCGGCCGGTGCTTGGCCACCAACTTCTCGAGCAGGCCGTGCATGCGGATCCGGGTGAGTGCGTCGAGAGCTCCGAAGGGTTCGTCGAGCAGCAACAGTTCGGGTTCGCGGACGAGTGCCCGGGCGAGCGCGACCCGCTGTGCCTCTCCCCCGGACAGCGTCCGCGGCCACGCCGTCGCCTTGTTCTCGAGCTCGACCTCTGCGAGCGCATCGAGCGCCTCGGCACGGTCCGCGCGTTATCCGGTCGTCCGATGTTGACGTTCGTCAGCACCTTCTGCCACGGCAGCAGCCGGGGGTCCTGGAAGACGATGGCCTGTTTCGCCGGCACCCGGAGATGCCCTTCGACGTCGGGGTCCAGGGCTCCCAGCGCCCGCAGGAAGGTGGACTTCCCGGAGCCGCTCCGACCGAGCAGCGCGACGAATTCTCCGGGGGCGATGTCGAGGTCGAGGCCGTCGAGCACTACCTGCTCGCCGAACACGCGCCGCACACCGCGGGCGACGACGACGGAATCGAGCGCGGTGCGTTCGGTCACATCAGTTGCCATCGAACGACCTCCTCCACGTGAGCAGGCGTGTTTCCAACGCCCGCACGATGAAGATCGAGAGCAGACCGAGGAGGGCGTAGACGGCGATCAGGACGAAAACCACGTCGAGCTGGAAGTATTCGCGCGCGTCGCTCATCATCCGTCCCAGACCGCGTTTGGCGTTGATGGTCTCGGCGAAGATCAGCGAGAGCCACGCACCGGTGAGGGCGAGACGCAGGCCGATGAGGAATCCGGGCAGCGCACCCGGCAGGATGACCCGCCGGATCAGTTCGCGGCGCTGGACACCGAACGATCGTGCCGCCTCGACGAGTCCGGCGTCCACGCTCCGGATCGCGGAGAACGTGTTGATGTAGATCGAGACTGCCACGGCGAGGGTGATGAGCAGGACCTTCGGGGTCTCGCTGATACCGAACCACACGATGAGAAGCGGAACGAGCGCGAAATTCGGTACGGCACGCAGGATTTCCATATTGGCGTCGACGAAGTTCTCACCCACCCGCGACAATCCGGAGACCAGCGCGAGGACCAGACCAAGCGCGATGCCGATGAGCAGGCCGTTGCCGACCCGCAACAGGCTGACCGTCATGTGTTCCTGCAGTTCCCCGCCGGCATCAGTCGCCACGCCGCGGTGAGCACCGACAGCGGTCGGGGAAGGACGTTCTCGCCGAACAGGCCGCTGGACGCGGCGAGTTGCCACGCCACGACGAGCAGGACCGGCCCGAGCAGCCGCTGGACCGAACGCGGAATGCGGGACGAACTGCGGGTCTTCCGGCTGATCGCGGTGGGATCGATCAGTCCCGATGGTCCGGTCATCGCAGGCGTGTCCGCCGCGTCCGGTGTGGTCCTGCGCGTCCTGTCGAGGATGGTCGCCACGATCAGCTCACCCCGGTCCGGCGTCGAAGCATGTGATTGCTCGTCATGGCCGCCGACAGTAGGGAGTGCCCGCACGGACGAACCACCCTTGTGATCGAGGTGATCGCAATCGGCCGCCGCGGAGGACGCAGCAGGAATCACCGTGATCACAACGGTTCGCTCCGCGTCGGAAATGGACTGCACTGGCAAGGATCTCTGTCGGGACTTCGGAAGGTGTCCGCCTTGCCTCTCAGCTCCATCTCAACGTGTTCATCACCGGCGCCGGCCACCACGAGGCGTCCTGGCGTCTGCCCGGTACCGCACCGGAACGGGTCGACGACGTGCACTACTTCCGCGAGATCGCGCAGACGGCCGAACGCGGGAAGTTCGACTCGATCTTCTTCGCGGACGTCCCGGCCGTGGGTCGTCACTACGACCGTGTGGCCCAGAGCAGCTTCGAACCGCTCACCCTGCTGTCCGCGTTGGCACTGGTGACCGAGCGGATCGGGCTCATCGGCACGGTCTCGACGACCTATACCGAGCCGTACAACCTTGCGCGCCAGTTCGCTTCGCTCGACCACATCAGCCGTGGACGTGCGGGCTGGAACATCGTGACGTCCTGGTCGTCCGCCGCCGCGTACAACTTCGGTGTCGACGGACGACCCGGCCACTCCGACCGCTACACCCGCGCCGCCGAATTCCTCGACGTCGCAACGGCATTGTGGGACAGCTGGGAGGACGACGCGGTCGTGCTCGACCGCGACGCCGGCGTCTACGCCGATGCGAGCAGGGTGCACCGGATCGACACGCGGGCACGCACTTCCGGGTGCGCGGACCGCTCGACGCGGCACGCTCCCCACAAGGCCGACCCGTGCTCGTCCAGGCCGGATCGTCCGCCGACGGTCGCGCGTTCGCCGCGCGTTACGCCGAGGCGATCTTCACTGCGCAGGTCGACCTCGACGATGCGCGCGTGTTCTACCGCGACGTCAAGCGGCAGGCCGCCGAGTTCGGACGCGATCCCGAGGCTGTGAAGATCCTGCCCGGCCTCTCCCCGATCGTGGCGTCCACCGAGGCCGAGGCGCGGCGCATCGAACAGGATCTCGCCGACCTGTCGATCCCCGAGGTCGGACTGGCGCACCTGTCGGCGCGGTTCGACGACGTCGACCTGTCGGGCTTCCCGCTGGACGGACCGGTGCCACTGCACGCTCTGCCCCGCCCCGAGGACGTGCAGGGAGCGCAGAGCCGATCACGCATCATCTTCGACCTCGTCGAGCGCGAGCCGGGTCTGACGCTGCGCGAGTTGCTGCACCGGCTGGCCGGGGCCCGCGGTCACGGCACGGTCGTCGGCACACCGGAACACGTCGCCGATCGCATCGTCGCATGGTTCGAGGTAGGCGCCGCGGACGGTTTCAACATCATGCCGCCCTACCTGCCCGGCTCGTTCGAGGTCTTCGTCGACGAGGTCGTGCCGATCCTGCAGCGTCGTGGAGTGTTCCGCACCGAGTACGAGGCACCACACTCCGCGACCACTACGGACTGTCGCGGCCGGCCGGACTGTTCTCGCAGGTCCCCGCCTCATAGCGGAGCAGTTTCGCCGCTCGGTCGTACTGTGGAGCCATGTACTCGTACAAGGTGGTCGAGATCCGCGAAGGCATGTTCGGTGGCAAGATGTCCGGCGACAAACTCGAGAAGATCCTCAACGACCACGCCCGCCAGGGGTGGCGTCTGAAGGCCATCACCTCGGCCGACATCAAGGGACGGGTCGGTCCCGGCGGCGTCGAGGGAATACTCGTGACGTTCGAACGCGAGGAGTGAACACGATTTCGGTGGTTCCGGCCCGCTGAGCGGGGGTGGAACCACCGAAATCGGTCCTCTGCGGGTCAGGAGGCGAGCAGGCGGCGGAACGAACTGCGGTGGAACACGATGGGTTCGACGTCGGCGTCGGTGAGCAGTTCGTTGATGCGCAGCACGACGATGGCGTGATCGCCCGCCGGGACCTCCTGCTCCACCGTCACGTCCATGCGCACGCTCGTGCCGGACACGAACAGGCACCGCCCTCGCGGCTCTCGATGTCGATACCGGCGAAGCGGTCGCCGTTCTTCGCGGCGAGCACCCGCGCGGCACCGTCGTGCTCCTCGCTGAGCACGCTGATGCCAGGTGCGGGAGCGACGACAGTCGCGCGTGGTCGAGGTGTTCTGCACGCAGAACGAGACGAGCGGCGGGTCGAGCGACACCGGCACGAAGGTGCTCGCCGCCATCCCGATCCGCTCTCCGCCCACCTCCGCGCAGATCGCGACGACGCCCGAAGGGACGTGCGCGAATGCCTGACGCAGAGACGGTCCGTCGAGAGTGGTCATGAGGCGGCCTCGTTTCGGAGTGCGGCGGACAGCACCGGCGACCAGCGTTCGGCGTAGTCCGCAATACGGGTATCGGTTGTGTAGGTCGAATCGTGAAGATACAGG
The DNA here is from genome assembly GCA_001017865.1 of Rhodococcus sp. IITR03. Next base: position 3,752 of record LATQ01000366.1, on the reverse strand, counting down.
CCGGGCGCCGGGCTCGTGGCGCCCAGTTCCACCAGGACGGGCTTGAGCAGCAGGTCGGGCGCGAGTGCGTGAGCGGGCCCGGCACCGAGCATGAGCGGCACGGCGACGACGTCGCGCAACCCGTCACCGGTGGCGAACTGGTCGAGGAACAACTTGAGGACGCCCGTGTAGGTGGCCTTGAATGTGGGGCTCGCGAATACCACGAGATCGGCGGCCGCGACGGTCTCGACCGCGGCGGCGACCTTCTCGTCGCCCCAGCCGAGCAGTCCCGCTCCGAGTGTGATCACGTCCACAACGTGATCGGGCTCTCGTCCGGTAAGCGCCGTGGCGAGGCGGGCTCCGGCGTCGAGGGTGCGGGATGCGGGCTTCGGGTTGCCCGCGACGACAACGATCGTCACTGGAGTTCACCTTCCGGATCGGCCCTCCGGTGGAGAGCGGAGTACCCCGCCATCCTTCTCCCCGGTCACACGTACCGGAACCGTTTCGATCCGTACGAGCGGAAACCTCGACGCCCCCTCGGTAGGGTCGGGTGGATGAGTGTCGCGGATTCACAGTCAGCCCCCACCGACGGTCTCGCGGGATGGGCGCTCGACCTGATGGACCGCCTCGGCGGTGTCGGTGCCGGCATCGCCATCGCACTCGAGAACTTCTTCCCTCCGTTGCCCAGCGAGGTCATCCTGCCGCTCGCCGGATTCGCCGCGAGCCTGGGCAGTTTTACCCTGTTCGGTGCGCTGTTCTGGACGACCCTCGGTTCGGTGGTCGGCGCTCTCGGCCTGTATTTGGTCGGCCGCTGGGTGGGTGAGGACCGGATCCGTAAGGTCGTGCGGAAGTTGCCGCTCGTCGACGTCGAGGACCTCGATCGTTCGACCGCGTGGTTCGAGCGGCACGGACGCAAAGCCGTCTTCTTCGGCCGGATGGTGCCCGTCTTCCGGAGTCTCATCTCCATCCCCGCCGGGGTCACGCAGATGCCGATCTGGCAGTTCCTCGTCTTCACCACCACCGGCAGTCTGATCTGGAACTCGATCTTCGTGCTGGCCGGCTATCAGCTCGGCGAGAACTGGAGCGCCGTGGAACCGTATGCCTCGGCGCTGCAGTACGTCGTGATCGCCGTCGTCGTCGCGGTGATCGGTTACGGGCTCGTCAAGCGGATCCGCTCGCGGTCGAAGGACACCGCTTCGGACAACCGCAACTGACGGCTCAGCCCACACGGTGATCGCCGTGCACGCGCCCACCACGACCAGGACGGTGACGACGTCCCCGAGCCGCAGTCGCAGTGGCGGGCGGGTCGCCGATCGTGGTCCCCGCACCGACAGTGCGTCGCCGAGATCTCGGACCTGCCGCATCGACACCGACACCACCGCGCCGACGGCGTCGATCACCTCGTGCCACCATCCCGCCGGATTGCGGAAGCCGAGTCGGCCGCGGACCTTGCGGGCAGCGAACAGCACGCGCATCTCGGCACGCACGGTCGGCAGCATCCGCAACGCCAGCGCGCACACCGTCACCCATTCGTCGACGGGCAGCCGCAACAACCGCAGCGGGGCGAACAGGACCGGCAGGGCGTCGACGAGATCGGACAGTCGCGTCGTCCACCCGACCAGAGACGCGAGGAGCAGCAGGCCCACGCCGAGTAGGATCGTCCGGACGTAGGCGGTGAGTCCGCCGCCCGCGGCGTTGAGGACCAGGCCGACGGCGAGGACCGCGAACACCCACCACGGAACCGTCGGGACCACCCGCGGGGGATCCGCGCGACGAGCACGCCCACGACCAGCACGGCGAGCAGGATGCCGAGTCCGGTCCAGCTCGGCGCGAAACTCACCGCCACCGACAGCGCCGCTGCCGACAGCACCTTCGTTCCGGCCCACACCCGGTGCAGGGGTGTCTCCCGCGGCACGGGTCGCAGCAGGATGACGGGGCGGCGCTGCCGCGTACGTGTGCGACTCATGCGATCACCGCTCCCGTCTGCTCCACGATGCGTCCGTCCTCGAGCACCACGGTGCGCGAGCACACCTCTTCCATGCCGTGCAGGTCGTGGGAGATGACGATGATCGTGACGTGCTCGACCGCGCGCAGGTGGGCGAGGATCGACACGACCTCGCGGCGGCCCTGCAGGTCCAGCCCGGCCAGCGGTTCGTCGAGCACGAGCACCCGCGGAGTGCGGGCGAGTTGGGCGGCGATCGCGACCCGCCGCATCTCTCCTCCGCTGAGCCGGTCGATCGGCCGGTCGATGAGTTCGGGACGCAGACCCACCCGGTGCAGGACGGCGGCGACGTAACCGCGGTCGGTGTGCGGAAGCCCGGCCACGTCGGAGATCTCCTGCGCGACGGTCGGTCGTTGCAGCTGGAGCCGGGCCTGCTGGAAGACCATGCCCACTTCCCCGTGCAGGTCGGCGGTCGGGGTGTCGTGCAGGACGGCCGTTCCGTGCGTGGGGCGCATCAGTCCGGCGACGATCCACGCAAGCGTCGACTTGCCCGAACCGTTCTCCCCGACGACGAGCACGCCTTCGCCTCGGCAGATCGTCAGCGACACCTCGCGGAGGGCGGTATGAGCCCAGGGTGTGCCGGACGCGTAGACGTGCGTGATATCGCGTAGTTCGAGGACAGGCTGCGGGACGGACGGGGCGGTCGCCGGGACCGGTGGCGGCAGTGGGGGCGACGCGACCCGCGGGACGATCCGGCCGTCGGCGATGTGCACGACGCGATCGGCGGCGCGGGCCTCGTCGTCGAGGTGGGTGACGAGCACGACCGCGGTACCGTCGTGCGCGACGTCCGCGAGCAGGCGGATCAGGTCCGCGCGACTGTCCGCGTCGACCATCGCGGTGATCTCGTCGGCGATGAGCAGTGCGGGTCGTCGGGCCAGTGCGCCTGCCAGTGCCAGTCGCTGCAGTTGCCCGCCGGACAGATCCTCCGTCGCGCGGTCCTCCATCCCGGCGAGGCCGACGCGGGCGAGCAGATCCTCGACGTCGACGTCGTCGATCCCCCCACCGCAGGTCTTCGGCGACCGTGCGACCGAGGACCTGGCTCTCGGGATGCTGCAGGATCATCGCGGTTCCACCGGGGCGTCCCGGTCCGACGGGTCCGGGCCGGTCGACAAGGCCGACGGTCGGCTCGAGTCCCGCGAGCAGCCGCACGAGTGTCGACTTACCCGAGCCGTTGCCACCGACGATCGCGACGAACTCTCCCGGTTCGATCGTGAGGTCGATGTCCGACAGGGCGTCGCGGTCGGTTCCCGGATACCGGTAGCCGACCAGGCGCAGGGCGACGGGCAGTGGAGCCGGGTCGGCGGTGGGGTCCTGCTCGGGCCAGTCGACCGACCGGGTCGCCCACGTACTGCGCAGGGCCACCACGCGGAAGATCCCGAAGCACAGCAGTGCGGTGCCCACCGTTCCGATGAGCACTGCGCCACCGATCCACACCCACCACAGCCGCACCATGATCTCGAGGGTCCGGTCCCAGGTGTCGACGAACTGCCGGCCCGCACCGGCCGCCTCGAACGCCCGGATCGTGCCGCGCATCGACGCTTCGAGGGCCTCGAGCAGCAGCACCCGGTCCGATCGAACAGCAGCAGCAGACCGCAGGCGGCGGCCGCGAGCAGCAACCCGGCCGGGACGGATCCGGCCAGCACCGCGAACACCGCGGCGTGACCCCACCGGCGGTGCGCGAACCCGACGAGTGTTCCGATCCCGGAAAGGACGACGACCGCGGCGACGGCGAAACGGTCCGCCTGACGACGAGCGCGACCACCCCGAGGCG
>LATQ01000379.1 GCA_001017865.1 Rhodococcus sp. IITR03 | reverse complement strand
GCCTCGGGCCGGGGTGCGAACACCGCCGTGGAGATCGACGCGCGGACGCACGCGGCACTCGACCGCCTCGCGCGGGAGCGCGGCGCGTCGCTGTTCATGGTCTTCCACAGCGCCCTGGCGGCCCTCCTCGCTCGGCTGTCGGGCACCGAGGACGTCGTGATCGGCGCCCCCATCGCCGGACGCGGTGAGCAGCTGCTCGACGACATGATCGGCATGTTCGTCAACACGCTCGTACTGCGGAGCGAGGTGCGCCCCGCCGACACCTTCGCCGATCTCCTCGGACGGGTGCGCGAGAGCGACCTCGGCGCGTTCGGGCACGCCGACCTGCCGTTCGAGCGCCTCGTGGAGGTCCTCGACCCGGAACGATCGCAGGCACGCCACCCGTTGTTCCAGGTCGCCCTGACCTTCCAGAATCTCGGGCAGTCCCGCTTCGAACTGCCGGGCCTGGCCGTCGAAGGCTTCGACGTCCCGGTCGCCCACGCCAAGTTCGACCTGCAGGTCACCGTCGTCGAGAGGTTCGACGCCGACGGCACTCCCGGCGGCTCGACGTCGTGCTGACCTACGCCGTCGACCTGTTCGACGACGCGACCATGCGCCTCTTCGGCGAGCGTCTCGGCCGGATGCTCGCGGCGGTGGCGACGGATCCCGAGTCCGTGATCGGCGACGTCCCACTGCTCGACCCGGCGGAACGCACCGAGGTGCTCGAGGCGTGGAACGAGCCCGGCACCCGAGTCCCCGACGTCACGCTCGTGGACCGCTTCCGCGAGGCCGCCGAGGCGCATCCGGATTCGGTCGCCGTGACCTTCGGCGACCGGCAGCTCACCTACGCCGAACTGTCCGCGCGGGTCAACCGCCTGGCGCGCGAACTCGTCGACCGCGGTGTCCGACCCGACACCCTCGTCGGAGTCGCGTTGCCGCGCACGGAGGAACTCGTCGTCGCGCTGCTCGCGGTGCAGCAGGCCGGCGGTGGCTATCTGCCGATCGACCTCACCTACCCGGCCGAGCGTCTGACCTTCATGCTCGAGGACGCGGCGCCGGTGTGTGTGCTCGTGGCGGGGGAGCCGGATGCGCTGCCCGCCACCGACGTCCCGGTGATCGACCTCGAACGGCTCGACCTGTCGACGCGGTCGGCCGATCCGCTCTCCGACGACGAGCGCGCGGCACCGCTGCGCAGCGACAACCTCGCCTACGTCATCTACACCTCCGGTTCCACAGGCCGGCCCAAGGGCGTGCAGATCCCGCACCGCACGGTGCTCGAACTGTTCGAGAACACCGCGCCCGCCTTCGGATTCGACGCCGACGACGTGTGGACTGTTCCACTCCTACGCCTTCGACTTCTCCGTGTGGGAACTGTGGGGTCCGCTGCTCCACGGTGGTCGCCTCGTGGTCGTCGACTACCACACCTCCCGGTCCCCGGAGGACTTCCACGCCCTCCTGCGGCGCGAGAAGATCACGGTGCTCAACCAGACCCCGTCGGCCTTCTACCAGCTCGCCGAGGCGGACGCCGTTGTGGCCGAGCAGGATCCGGATGCGCAGCCGCTGTCCCTGCGGTACGTCGTGTTCGGTGGTGAGGCACTCGATCTGCGTCGACTGGCCGGCTGGTATCGGCGGCACGGGGATTCAGGCGAGCGCCGCGCCTGGTCAACATGTACGGCATCACCGAAACCACCGTGCACGTCTCCCATCTCGAACTGTCCTCCGCCGACGTCGACAACCCCGCGAGCACCGTCGGCCGCGCGATCCCCGGTCTCGGCATCTACGTGCTCGACGCCCGTCTGCAGCCCGTCCCGGTGGGCGTGCCCGGCGAGATCTACGTCCGCGGTGGCCAGCTCGCACGCGGCTATCTCGGTCGTGCCGAGCTGACCTCCGGGCGGTTCGTCGCCGATCCCTACGGTGCGCCGGGCTCGCGCATGTACCGCACCGGTGACGTCGCCCGATGGAACGCGCACGGGCAGCTCGAATACGCCGGTCGCAGCGACCTACAGGTACAGCTGCGTGGCTTCCGCATCGAACTCGGCGAGATCGAGGCGGCACTGACCGGTGTGGAGGGTGTCGCGCACGCCGTCGCGTCCGTGTGGTCGGACGAGCACACGGGGGAGAAGCTCGTCGGTTACGTCGTGCCGCGGGCCGGGCACACGGTCGCCCCGTCCGAGGTGCTCGAGCGGGTGGGCGAGTTCCTCACCGGCTACATGGTTCCCGACGCAGTGCTCGTGCTCGACGAGTTGCCGCTGACCCCGAACGGCAAGCTCGACCGCAGGTCGCTGCCCGAGCCGGTGTTCACCAGCGACCGCGAGTTCCGGGCGCCGCGGACCCCCACGGAGGAGACCATCGCCGAGGTCTTCGCCGACGTGCTCGGTCTCGAGCGGGTCGGGCTCGACGACTCGTTCTTCGCTCTCGGTGGCGACAGCATCGTGTCGATCCAGCTGGTGTCCCGGGCGAAGGCGCGCGGTGTCGTGTTCACCCGCGCGAGGTGTTCGAGCAGCGCACGGTGGCCGGTCTCGCCGAAGTGGCGCGCGCCGGAACGGGATCCGAACCGGTGCTGCGCGAACTCGAAGGCGGCGGCGTCGGCGAGATCCCGCTCACCCCGATCGTGCGGTACATGGTCGAGCGTGGCGGCGGTTTCGACCGCTACACGCAGACCATCGCACTCGAACTGCCCGCCGGTATCGGACGCAGCGACGTCGTGGCGACGATCGCCGCCGTGGTGGGCCGGCACGACATGCTCCGGGCATGCTTGCGGGACGACGGTTCCGGTGAGTGGGTGCTGTCGACCTCCGCGCCGGGAAGTGTCGACGTCGACGCGCTCGTGACGCGCGTCGAGGTTCCCGCGGAGGCCGGCGACGAGCAGTGGGCGGAGATCGCCGCGCGCGAAGTCGACGCTGCCGAGGGGCGTCTCGCTCCGTCGCAGGGCATCGTCACGCAGTTCGTCTGGCTCGACCCCGCTGCCGGGGCGGCACGGACCGGACGGCTGATCGTGGTGGCGCACCACCTCGTCGTCGACGGGGTGTCGTGGCGGATCCTGGTGCCCGACTTCGTCACCGCGTGGGCACAGATCAGCCACGGGCAGCAGCCCGCCCTCCAGCCCGTCGGCACGTCGTTCCGCACCTGGGCTCACGCCCTCGTCGACGGTGCCGCCGGACGAGTGACGGAGCTGCCGTTGTGGACATCCGTTCTCGACGGACCCGACCCGCTGCTCGGCGACCGCCCGTTCGACCCGTCGGTCGACCTGGCGTCGACGGTCGTGAAGGTGCCGGTCCGGGTCGACGCGGCGACCACCGAGACACTGCTGACCACCCTGCCCGAGCTCTACCACGGCTCGGTCAACGACGTGCTGCTCACGGGTCTCGCGCTGGCCCTGGCCGAGTGGCGTCGGGCGCGGGGCACGGACGTGCGGTCGGCACTGATCCGTCTCGAGGGCCACGGTCGCGAGGAGGACGTCGTCCCGGGCTCGGACCTCTCGCGCACCGTCGGCTGGTTCACGACGATGTTCCCCGTGCGGCTCGACCTGTCCGACGTCGACCTCGACGACGCGGCGGCCGGTGGTGCGAGCGCGGGTGCGGCATTGAAGGTGGTCAAGGAGGATCTCCGCCGCGTCCCCGACAAGGGCATCGGCTACGGCCTGCTCCGGTACTGCAACCCCGAGACGTCCGCTCGTCTCGCCGCGACGCCCGCCGGCAGATCAGCTTCAACTATCTCGGCCGGCTCGACGCCGGTGAGGTCTCGACCGACCGGGTGCCGGAACTCGGGTGGCTGCCCGCCGGCGACCTCGGGGACCTGTCCGGAACCGATGATCCCGACGCCCCGGCCCTCGCCGCCGTCGACATCAACGCCGTCGTCCTCGGAGGCGAACTCGGAGCGAACTTCGGCTACGCGTCCGGTCTGCTCGACCGCGCCGACGTCGAGGACCTCGCACAGCGCTGGGTGCGTGCACTCGAAGCCCTCGCGGCGCACGCCACGCGCCGGAGGCCGGGGGACGGACCCCGTCCGACCTGTCGCTGGTCGACGTCACCCAACGCGACATCGACCTGTGGGAGTCGCGGTACCGCGGCGCGGCGGACGCCTGGCCGCTCGCTCCGCTCCAGGCCGGCCTGCTCTACCACGCACTCCTGGCGGAGGGGCACTCCGATGCCTACAGCACGCAGGTGCTCGTGCACCTCGCAGGAGTGGTCGACGCGCAGCGGCTGCGCACGGCGGCTGAGGCGCTGCTGGGGCGCTACCCGAACCTCCGCACGGCATTCGTCGCGAGCGAATCGGGCATCCCCGTCCAGGTCGTCGTCGACGAGGTCACCCTGCCGTGGCGCGAGGTCGACATCCGGGGCGAGGACTCCGCAGTACTCGCCGATGTGCTGCGAGCGGAACAGGCCGTCGCGTTCGACATGGTCGAGCCGCCGCTGATCCGCTTCGTCCTCGTCCGCACGGGTGACGACAGTTGGACCCTCGCCGTCACGAGTCACCACATCCTGCTCGACGGCTGGTCGATGCCGCTGTTGATGAAGGACCTGCTGGTGCTCTACGCGACCCGCGGTGATGCGGGCGTCCTCGGCCGGGCACCGTCCTACCGGGCGTATCTCGAGTGGCTCGCGCGTCGCGACCACGAGACCTCCGTCGAAGCGTGGATACGCTCGCTCGACGGGATCGAGGAGCCCACCCTGCTGGCCGGGGGCAACACCGACGGCACGGGCGGCACCCCGGACGAGCACCGGATCGACCTCGGTCGTGAACGGTCCGACCTCCTCGCGGACACGGCCACGCGGCTCGGCGTCACGGTCAACACCGTGCTGCAGGGCGCCTGGGCCGTCCTCCTGGCCCGCACGACCGACCGCGACGACGTCGTATTCGGCACCACCGTGTCGGGCCGGCCCGCGGACCTCCCCGGCGTCGAGGCGATGGTGGGACTGTTCATCAACACCCTCCCGGTGCGGGTGCGCCTCGGCGCCGGCGAGACCGGGCACGATCTGCTCCTCCGCATCCAGGGCGAGCAGGCCGAACTGCTCGATCACCATCACGTCGGGCTCGCCGAGATCCAGCAGCGTGCCGGTACGGGAGCGCTGTTCGACACGCTGCTCGTGTACGAGTCCTATCCGGTCGACCGCAGCGGGATCGAGCTGCGGGATCGATCGACGGCCTCGTCGTCGCGGGCGTCAACGCCCGGGACGCGACGCACTATCCGCTCACGGCCGTCGTCACCTCCGAGGAGGCGTTGACGCTCGCGTTCAAGTACCGCAGCGACATCCTGGCCGCGGAGGACGTGGCGACGCTGGCCGGCAGGTACGTCCGCATCCTCGATGCGCTCGTCGCCGATCCCGACTCCTCGGTGGACTCGCTGCCGTATCTCGACGCGGCCGAGATCGAGGATCTCGCCGACCGGTGGGGCGGACCCGCGCTGCCCGCGGTGCCGCTCGGTGATCTGCTCGCGGAGACCGCCGCCCGCAACCCCGACGGCGTCGCGGTCGTCCACGACGGACGCTCGCTGACCTACGCCGAACTCGATGCCCGGTCGTCGCGACTGGCGAGGCTGCTCGTCGGCCGAGGCATCGGGACGGAGGACGTGGTCGCGCTCGGACTGACGCGGTCGTTCGACTCCATCACCGCCGTGTGGGCGGTCGCCCGCGCCGGAGCCGCCTACGTGCCGGTCGACCCGAACTACCCGGCCGACCGTGTCGCCCACATGCTCTCCGATTCGGGGGCCGTCCTCGGCCTCACCGTCTCGGCCGAGCGGGACCGGCTGCCCGGCGACGTGCAGTGGGTCGACCTGACCGATCCCGCCACGCTCACAGAGCTGGAGGCCCTGTCCGACGAACCGTTCGCCGCGCACGAGAGGGTCCGTCCGGTCCGAGCGGACAACACCGCCTACGTCATCTACACCTCGGGGTCCACGGGCCTTCCGAAGGGCGTGGTGGTGTCGAACTCCGGACTGGCGAATTTCACTGCGGCGCAACGTGAGCACTACGGTCTGGATGCCGACACGCGGGCGCTGCACTTCGCGTCACCGAGTTTCGACGCCTCCATGCTCGAACTGCTCCTCGCCGTGGGCGGAGGTGGCACCCTCGTCGTCGCGTCCCCGGGAATCTACGGAGCAGCGAACTCGCCGAGCTGATCCGGGCCGAGCGCGTGACGCACGCGTCCATCACCTCCGCGGCCGTCGCCACCCTCGATCCGGAGGGGCTCGACGGGCTCCGGGTGCTCGCCGCCGGCGGCGAGGCCGTGCCGCCGGAACTGGTCGCGCGCTGGGCGCCCGGACGGGCGTTCCACAACGTCTACGGTCCGACGGAGACCACGATCGTGACCACGATCAGTGAACCGTTGGCGCCGGGGGATCCGATCACGATCGGAGGACCGATCCGGGGCGTCCGCGCGCTCGTGCTCGACAGGGCGCGGCGGTGCCGGTCGGTGTGCCCGGCGAGCTGTACATGTCGGGAGTGCAGATCGCACGCGGATATCACCGCAGGCCCGGTCTCACGGCGGAGCGCTTCGTCGCCGATCCGTTCGGATCCGGTGGACGTCTCTACCGCACCGGCGACGTGGTCCGCTGGACCCACGACGGGAAGATCGCCTATGTGGGACGGTCGGACTTCCAGGTGAAGGTGCGCGGCTTCCGCATCGAACTCGACGAGATCGACGCCGTGCTGCGACGCGAGCCGAGCGTGGACTTCGCCGCCACCGTCGCCCGCCGGTACGACACCGGCAGTGTCCGCCTCGTCTCGTACGTGACCGCGACGGCCGGTCACCTCGTCGACACGGACGACCTGCTCCGCGCGCCGCCCGAGCGTTGCCGCAGCACATGGTTCCCGACGACATCGTCGTGCTCGACGCCGTGCCGCTGACGCACGTCGGGAAGCTCGACCGCGCGGCGTTGCCGGAACCGGAGACACGGACCCGCCCGTACCGCGCTCCGCGTACCCACCTCGAGGAGGTCGTCGCGCGGGTGTACGCCGACGCCCTCGACGCCGAGCAGGTCGGTCTCGACGACGACTTCTTCGACCTCGGCGGCAACTCCCTCGTGGCCACCCAGGTGGTCGCGAGGCTGCGCGACGAGACCGGACTGCAGGTCCGTGTCCCGTGGCTGCTGGAGACGCGGCTGTCGAGGCTCTCGCGTCGCGGCTCGCCGCGGCCGTGGACGGAGCGGACGTCGATTCCGCAGGGACCGCGAACGCGGCGTCGGACGTGCTCGTCACGCTGCGTCCGGGCGATTCGAGGACACCGGTCTTCTGCTTCCACCCGATGATCGGACTGGCCTGGCCGTATGCGCCTCTGGCAGCGCGACTCGCGACGAGCAGCGCGGTGTACGGCGTACAGACGCCGGCCCTGAGCGAACCCGGCTTCGTCGCGTCCTCGCTCGCCGATCTCGCGCGGAGGTACACGGACGAGATCGTCGCCGCCGCACCCGGCGGCCGATACCGCCTCATCGGATGGTCGCTCGGCGGTGTGCTCGCGCACGCCGTGGCGGTCGAGTTGCAGGCACGCGGACTGCAGGTCGAGGGCCTCGCCCTCATCGACAGCATCCCGCGGATCGACACCGACCGGTTCGCGACCGAACTCGCGGAGAACCTGCGTGCCTTCGGGGTCTTTGTGGACACCACCGCACTCGACGGCGGTCTTCCGCAGGAAGCTGCGGAAGCACTGGTCCGGGCCGTGCCGGACGGGTTGATCGACCTCGACGTGGAGCGGGTGCAGGGCCTGTTCTCCGCGGCCGTGACCTCGCCCGAACTGATCAACGGTCACGGCCCTGAGGTGTTCGCCGGCGACATGGAGTTCTTCAGTGCGACGGAAGAGCACCCGACGGAGGCGGACGCCGCAGATCTGTGGCGACCGTTCGTGTCGGGCCGTATCCGGACCCGGTTCGTGCCGGGTGCGCACGGCGAGATGATGGAGCCGTCCGCCATCGAGATCATCGCGCCGGCGCTCGACGCCACCACACGGGTGGTCGCCGAAAGTGGAGGAGACCGTCGGTCGCGGTAATGTGCACGAACGATTCGTCGATACACGTTGTGCTGCGCCGGACGGCGCGCCTCGGCCCCGCCCGAGGTCTGTAGCCCACGCCCGGAAGCGGGTCTGAGGAGGTTGTCGGAATGAAGGTTGTCCAGTCGAGGACGCGAGCTCGGAAGGTGAGGTTCGCTGCGGTCTCCGCGGCGGTCGTCGCCCTGCCGTTGTTCTTCGGCGGCGTGACCGCCGGGGCGGACCCGGTCGCGGACACGCTTCAGCCGATCGAGTCGGTGACCAGCGAGAACGGCTCCAAGATCACCCGTATCGAGAACTACGGCGAGCAGCAGCTGCTGGTCTACGTGTACTCCGCTTCGATGGACAAGGAGATCCTGCTCGACGTCTGGCGCCCGGCCGACACGAGCGAACCGCGCCCGACGCTGTACCTCCTCAACGGCGCCGGCGGCGGCGAGGACAGCGCGACCTGGCGCTTCCGTACCGACGCGATCGAGTTCTTCAAGGACAAGAACGTCAACGTCGTCTCGCCGGTCGGCGGCAAGTGGAGCTACTACACCGACTGGAAGAACGAGGACCCGGAGCTCGGCGTCAACAAGTGGGAGACCTTCCTGACGAAGGAGATCCCGCCGCTGATCGACGCCGCGCTCGGCACCAACGGCGTCAACGCGATTGCCGGTCTGTCGTCCTCGGGTACGTCCGTCCTTCAGCTGCCCATCGCTGCCCCCGGCCTGTACCAGGCGTCGCGGCCTACAGCGGGTGCGCGCAGACCTCCGACCCGATCGGTCAGCAGTTCGTCAAGCTCGTCGTCGAGACCTGGGGTGGCGGCGACACCCGCAACATGTGGGGCGAGCTCAATGATCCGGCCTGGGTCGAGAACGACCCCTACGTGCACGCCGAGGAGCTGCGCGGGCTCGATCTGTACATCTCCAACGGCACCGGACTGCCGGGTGTCCACGACACCCTGAACGGCCCGCAGATCGACGGTGAGGTCGACGTGCTCGCCAACCAGATCGTCGTCGGCGGTGTCATCGAGGCTGCGACCAACTACTGCACGCACAACCTCCGTGGTCGCCTCGACCAGCTGGGCATCCCCGCCACCTACAACTTCCGCGACTCCGGCACCACTCGTGGGGTTACTGGCAGGACGACCTGAAGGATTCGTGGCCTGTCCTCGAAAAGGCCCTCGGTCTCTCGGACTGACAGGCTCTGCGACAGAGCAGAGCAGAAGGCCCCTACCGCTCGCGTAGCGGTAGGGGCCTTCTGCGTTCGGTGTTCGACGTTCGGTGTTCGGTGTTCGACGGTCGACCGAGGTGCGACGGCGCTATCCGGCCTCGGGCGCCGGGCACGGCACGGAGTTTCCGGCCGCGTAGTCGGGGTCGAGGGCGGCCTTCACCAGGTGGAGCGATTCGGGCCGCATGAGGATCGTGGAGTGGTCGGCGGGGGAACTCGGGCAGCCGTCCTGGACCCACACGTTGCGGACCTCGGCGCCCGGTCCGGGCCGCAGGAACGAGCTCTCCGGTGGCGTGACGATCTGGTCGTAGCGCGTGGCGATCGACGTGTACGTCACGCCGGGACGGGTGTCGCCGTCCTTGTTGAGATTGCTGAGCATGCGCGAGCCGATCAACTGCTGCTGGCCGGCGGCACCGAGATCGGTGCCGCGGAACAACAACTCGGCCACCGCATCGCTGCCGTTAGTCAGGCCGAGCACGGCGAGCACCGTGTAGAGCTGCTGGAGACCGTTGAAGGTGGTGCCGTGGTTGGTCGCACCCAGCATCACGAGGTTCCGGACGCGGTTGAGGGCGGGATCGGCCGGGTTCGCGCCGCCCTCGAACTTCAGGTACTGGCGGGAGACGACACCACCCTGGGAGTGACCGACGAGATCGACCTGCCCGGCGCCGGTGTGCTCGAGGACCGCGTCGACGAACGTTCCGAGTTCCTCGGCGGACCTCTCGATGTTCGACACGCCCCACACCGTGCGATCGGGATCGAGATATCCCTGCGCGGCGCCGTAGTTCAATGCGTAGACGCAGTACCCGAGCCGTTCGAGTTCGGGCGCGACATAGGTCCATGTCGGGTACATGCCCGCCCCGGTGCCGTGCACGAGGACGACCGGACGTGGATGCTCCGGCGACGGTACACACCCGAGGTCGTTCGCACCGTCGACGCCTGGCCATCGTGCTCAGCAGGGCAGCGAGGCGACTGTCCGGCGCATCCGCCGAGGTGGGGAGCGGTACGGGAGCGGGGGCGGTGGCCGCCGGATCGGCGGCCCGCCGGTCGGACGGGATCG
>LATQ01000318.1 GCA_001017865.1 Rhodococcus sp. IITR03 | reverse complement strand
CGGCCAGCACCCACGGATGCTCGGCGAGGTCGGCGAGCGCGATGGTGCCCGCCGGCACCGTCCCGGGCGGCACCGCGGCGTGTAATCGCTCGACCGCGATCACCACCTTGGTCAGCTCCGGATCCCACAACATCGGGTAGCCGGAGTATTCGATGACGAACGAGAAGTCCAGCGAACCGTCACGCACGGCGCCGGCGGTCTCCTCGGGGGCGAGCTCTCTCGTGCGGACCTCGATGCCGGGGTGCTCGTCGGCCAACAACGCCAGCGCACTGGGATCAGAGTGGATGCGACGGAGGCCCACACACCGGCGGTCAGGCGCGCGCTGACCCCGTCGCGGGTCTGTTCGAGCGCGGTGGTCGCCCGCTCGACCGATTGCAGGATCTCCTCGGCATGTTCGGCGAGCAGCACGCCCGCCTCCGTCAATTGGACCCGACGTCCCCGGCGCTCGAAAAGCTTTGCGCCGACGTCCCGTTCGAGCTGGGTGAGCTGTTGCGAGACTGCGAGGTGGTGTAGTGCAGGCGAGCGCGGCGGCCGTGACGGTACCTCGGCGATGCAGTTCTCGAAGCATCCGTAATCGGCGCAGGGACAACTCCATGCCGTCAGCGTAGGGCGCGTCCGGGGACCTGCAACCGCTGTGAGCTCGCGTTGTGTAGAAATCGTGAACTCTCACCTTCGAGTTTCGTAACTGGACGCCCCGCGCTGGCCCCGGGCACGCTGGCGTCACCGGCCGAATCGACGTAACGACGGCTCTGACGAACGGGGGACCGCATATGACCACCATGGCAGCACGCGTCGACGCGGTGGATACCCGCAGACGAACCCTTCATGCGTCTCACCTGGACCGACCCGGTGACAGGTGCGCACGGTTATCTCGTCGTCCACACCCTGGTGGGCGATCTGGCGACCGGCGGCACCCGCATGCGGGCCGGGTGCACGATGTCGGAGGTCGAGGACCTGGCGCGCGGCATGGCCGCGAAGACCGCGGTGTTCGACCTGCCGGTGGGCGGCGCGAAGGGCGGGGTCGACTTCGACCCGAAGGATCCCCGTGCCGTCGATGTGCTGCAGCGCTTCTGCCAGGCGATGCGTCCCTGGTTGAACGCGCACTGGGTCACCGCCGAGGACCTGGGCGTTCCCCAGCACCTCCTCGACGAGGTCTTCGAGCGGCTCGGTCTGCACCAGTCCTTCCACGCCGCGATCAGTCGCGCGGCGGACCCGGCGCTCACCCTCGACCGGGTACGCACCTCTCTGAACGCGCCGGTCGACGGCGGCTTCCTGCTGGGCGACGTGATCGGTGGTTACGGCGTCGCGCAGGCGTGCATCGCCACCGCGAACGCATATCGCTGGGCGCCGGCCGAGACCACCGTCGCGATCCAGGGGATCGGCACGATGGGCGGCGGCGCCGCCTGGTACCTGCATGAGGCGGGCATGCGCGTCACCGCGGTCGCCGATGCCGCCGGAACGCTGTATTGCGCTGACGGACTGGATATCCCGGCACTGCTCGACCTCCGCGACGAGTACGGGAGATCGACCGGTCCCGCGTCCCGTCGCATGTCGAGCAATTGCCGCGCGACGCGGTGATCGGCATTCCCGCCGACGTCTTCGTCCCCGCCGCCATCTCCTACGCCATCACGGCGGAGAACGTCGGCCGGGTCGCCGGACGGGTCGTGATCGAGGCCGGCCGCGAACTCCGCGACGACGCCGGACGCCGAAGCCGTGCTCACCGGCCGCGGCATCCCGGTGATCCCGGATTTCGTCGCCAACGCCGGTGCGGTCGCGTGGGCGTGGTGGGTGCTCCTCGGGTGGGTGGGGACCGATCCTGAGGATTCGTTCCAGCGCCTGCGCAGCGAGATGCTGACCAAGATCACGTTGCTGGTCGAGCGGTGGGCGCTCATCGGGTGCCGCCGCGGCAGACGGCACGCGAACTCGGCGCGACCAACCACGCGCCGACGGCCTCGCGCACGATCATCATCCCCTGACATTCCGCCCTCACCCAGTTTCTGCAGGTCAGCGCCTCGAAGGTGAGGATCGGCGGAAACACCGGCGGGCGTCGTCCGGGTCCGGAAACGCGCATGTCGATCAAGACTTCTAAGGTGGACATACCCGTCCCCGTGGACGGGCGGAAGGACGTCCGCAAGGGTGAGTGGAGTGCGCGTGGAGTCAGGCGAGAGCGAACCCGAATTGAGGGATCGCGTGCAGCGCCTGCTTGCCTTCCTGGCCGAGCTCGTCAAGGCCCGCAGCGCGCCCGTCCGAGTCGTCGACAAACACCGTGCCGTGATGTCCCTCGAAGAGGGAAACATCAGGCCGGCCTGCGGGCCCACGCCGCATCGGGCGACATCGTCCTGCGCGCGCGACGCGCTCAGCTCGAAGAGCCCCCCGCGCCCGCCCGCCGAGCTCGCGAAGTACGTGCACGGGGACATCGCGGATTCCGCCGTCGAGCCCGAAGTCGACCCGCAGGCCGTCGGCATCGAGGGGCTCGACGCCTGGCTGACGGAATGGCGGACGTGGGCGGTCGTCGATCGCGAGCGACAGGCCGCCTCGCATCTGTATTCCTTCCTGCAGCGAGCCATGCTCGACCTCGAGGATCAGCCCGAATCGCTGGAGCTCGTCGTCGCGTCGGGTCTGCTGCACCTCTCCGAGGGTGTGGCGGGCGCGCGGGTCCACACGCACCTGATCACGCAGACCGCGCTCATCGAGCGACAGGGCGACTCCGGCGACCTGGTGGTCCGGCTCAGTCCCAGCGCCGGACCGTCGCTCGAAGACGTCCAGCTCCTCACCGGTCTGGAGTCTTCGACCCGACGAGCGTCCGTGAGCTGCACGACGCCCTCGTCACCCAGGTCGCGTCGCCTCTCGACCCCGCGGCTCGCGCGTTCCTGAAGAGTTGGGCCGAGCGTGCGCTCACCGTGCCGGTCGACGTCGTCGATCGTGCGGACGAAGCGTCGTCGTCCGATGCCTTCGTGACGCCGTCGCCGGTGCTCGTGCTGCGCAAGCGCGGCGCGCACGCGCTCATCGAGTACTACAGCCGCATGACCGAGGCGGCCGCCGACGAGTCGAACCCGGTGCCGCTCGGGCTGGCGCAGCTCGTCGAAGCGATCGAACCGGCCGACCGGGTCGCATGGCTCGACCGCATCGGCACGCCGTCGACCGAGTTCACCGGGGAGCAGTTGCTGCCGCTGCCCGCGAACGAGGAACAGCGCGACATCATCGACCGGCTCGCCGGCGACAGCGGTGTCGTGGTCGAGGGACCTCCGGGTACGGGTAAGACCCACACCATCGCCAACATCGTCGCGGCCCTGCTCGCGCGCGGGCAGCGGGTGCTGGTCACCAGTGAGAAGGCGCAGGCGCTGCGTGTGCTCCGGGAGAAGCTCCCGTCGGAGCTGCAGGAACTGTGCGTGGCCGTCACCGATCCGGTGCACGGCGGCACCGTGGAACTCACTCGCAGCGTCAGCGAAATCGCCATCCGCAAAGCGCAATTCAACGTTCGGCGCGCGCAGGAGCGCATCGACGAACTCACCACGCAACGCAACGACGCCCTGGAGCGTCGCGCGACGCTGATGGAACAGATCCGGCAGGCGCGCGCGGAGGAGACCGGGGTCCACACCGATGTCGCCACCGGTTACGAGGGGACGGCCGCGTCGATCGTCCGGCGGGTCCGAGCGTACGAGGCCAAGTACGCATGGTTGCCCGCGCCTCTGCTCACCGACACCTCGCCGCTGACGGTCGACGAACTCGTCACCCTCCACTCTCTGCATCAGCGGTCGAGCGTCGAGCGCGCGCGCCGTCGCCAGCAGCGCTTCCCCGAATTGTCCCTGCCCACCCAGAGGGAACTGCAGTACGCGTGCGCCGCCGTCTCGCAGGCGTCGAGCGGCACCACCAACGGTGAGACGCAGGGATTGCTGCGAATTCTCGAGGGCGCGTCGCTCGAAGCACTCGGCCGCATCCGCGATCTGTGTGAGCAGCTGCAGGGTGCCCTCGAGGACGCAGACCGGCTCGACGCGCGAATCCAGCGAGTCGCCGACGACGTGCTGTCGGGCCGGGCCCAGCACTTGTGGGGGGAAGACCGCCGAGCTCGCCCGGCTCGTGCAGGCCGCACAGGAGGCCGACCGGATCGTCGGCGCCGGCTCCGTGGACATCTCGGTGACGGGACGACAGGCCTTCGAGGCGTACGACGCGCTCGCGCGCAGCTCGAGGCGGGCGACACGTGGCGCAGCGGGTTCACCCGGTTCCGGCGCAGCGACGAGCAATCCGCCGTCGAGGCGCTCGGTGAGATCGCGACCGTCGACGGCGTCGCCGCCACCACCGCCCAGACAGCGCGCGTCGTCGCCGAACACCTGCGTGCGCTCGAGGCGATCCGGGTCGCGCGGGTCGTCCTCCGCGACCTCGGTATCGACATCGAGCTCGACGAGTCGCGCAGCCGCGCCGTCGGCACCCTCGCATTCCTCGACCGGGACCGCGCCATCGTCGACAATCTCGTGGCCCGGGTGCACGACGTCGAATCGGCACTGCGCGACGTCCATCCGGGGGCGCCGCGGATCACCAGCATCGAACAGGCGCGGTCCACCGCCGAATCGGCACGGACCATCGCCGCCGCGGGCACCGCCGAAGCGAGCAAGAACTGGCTCGAATCCATCGGAATGTACGTGCGGGGTCAGATCTCCGGGGGAGCGTCGCCCGAAGGACGCGCGCTGGCACGGGCCTTCCAGGAGGCCGACTTCGACGCGATCAATGCGGCCCTGGACGCGTGGGACCGGGCGGCGGGGGAGCAGCGTGAGGAGCTGGAACTCGTCTCCCTGCACGCGCGCCTGACCACCGCGGCGCCGGCGCTTGCTCAAGCGCTCGCGGAGAATCCGTTGAGCCTGGCCTGGCCGGCTCGCCTCCGCCGACATCGACGTGCGTGGCCGTGGCGACCGTGCGGACGAGTGGGTGCGTCGCTTCCACGAGCGCAGCGACGACGGGCAGTTCGAACGCGACCTCGACGCACTCGAGACGGACATCGCGCGCCTCACGACGGGGCTCGTCGAAGAGAAGGCGTGGAGCGCATGTCTCGACCGCACCACGGCCGAGCAGGTGCAGGCGCTCCATTCGTACCGCGATCACATCGCGAGCATCGGTAAGGGCACCGGCCGCTACGCAGAGCGTTATCGGGCGGCCGCACGCGAGGCCATGCAGGTCGCGCAGGGTGCAGTGCCCGCCTGGGTGATGCCGTTGCAGCAGGTCCTGGCTTCGATTCCGCCCGAACAGAATTCGTTCGACGTCGTCATCGTCGACGAAGCAAGCCAGACCGACATCAGCAGCCTGTTCCTGCTGTGGCTGGCGCCGCGCGTGATCGTCGTCGGCGACGACAAGCAGTGTGCACCGAGCGCGGTGTCGCTGGGTGCGCTCGACGGAGTGTTCAGCCGTCTCGACTCGTATCTGCCCGACATCCCGAACTACCTGCGCGACAGCTTCACTCCGCGATCGAGTCTGTTCTCGTTGCTGCGGTCGAGGTTCGGCAGCATCGTCCGATTGCGCGAGCACTTCCGGTCGATGCCGGAGATCATCGCGTGGTCGAGCGACCAGTTCTACGCCGACGACCCGCTCGTGCCCATGCGGCAGTACGGCTCCGATCGTCTGCAGCCGCTGCGCACCACGCTGGTCGAGGACGGCGCCGTCACCGGACAGAACTCGACGCTGACGAACTACGCCGAGGCACATGCCCTCGTCGACACGCTCGTGAAGTGCGTCGAGGACCCCGCCTACGACGGCAAGACCTTCGGTGTGGTGGTCCTTCAGGGACAGTTGCAGGTCGACATCATCCAGAACGAACTGCTCGAGCGACTCACCCCGGAGCAGTGGAGGAACGCAGGCTCCGCGTCGGCACACCCCCGGACTTCCAGGGCGACGAGCGGAACGTGGTGTTCTTGTCGATGGTCGTGGCGCCCGAACAGAACATCGCGGCGTTGACGCGGACCGAATACCAGCGACGGTTCAACGTCGCCGCCTCGCGTGCCCAGGACCAGCTGTGGCTGTTCCATTCGAGAACCATCGACACGCTGCGTCGCACCGACCTGCGGTACTCGCTGCTCACCCACATGCGGACGACGTCCCCGCGGCCGGCCGAACCGATGCCCGACGGCGTGACGCGCGACGAGCGGCACGAGGCATTCGACAGTCTCTTCCAGCAGGACGTCTTCCTCGACATCGCCGCCCGCGGCTATCACGTGAACCCGCGGGTCGAGGTGAACGGTCACTTCATCGATCTGGTCGTGACGGGGGCGGCAGGCAAGTTGGCAGTCGCCTGCGACGACGAGCAGTGGCACACGAGCCCCGACCGACAGAGTGCCGATCTGGAGCGGGAACGCGAACTGCACCGCAGTGGCTGGAAGTTCTGGCGGGTCCGGGAATCGGAGTACTACCTCGACCCGGTCGCGGCCCTGTCGGGACTCTGGGAGGAGCTGGAGCGCCGCGGAATCACGCCCGGTCGCGTGGATATGCGATCGATCGCAGCGACGGACGTTTACTGAAACAACTCGGTAGCATCGGTTATCGACCGGGAACGTTACAGTGCGTCTTTTCACGCCCCTTCTTCAGCGAAGTGCACGGATTCCTGATATTTATTGATGCGCAACGAGTCTCGTTGCACATAATTCCCCCTGCGACAGGAGTCCCCCATGGAAGAACTTCAGGCCCTCATCGAGCTGGCGAAGCTGCTCGGCCCGTTCATGGAGCTCATCGGCAGCATCAGCAGCCTCAGCGGCCAGTAATATTCGGGCAGCAAAGAATCCCCGAAGGTGTTGCCTTCGGGGATCTTTCGTGTGCGCCTAGGGGGGTGCCGCTCTCACCGCTCACGTGCACATATGCGACACCTCTCCGCGGCAAGGCCGCTTCGACGAATTATCTGTACCCGTGAATCGACATACTCCGGTTCGCATTCCTGTGTCGATTCACAAGCAATATCGACGTTCTATCACGGGGTGGGGAAATAAATGTGGAGGAAACTCGATCCGTCGGATTAAAAATGAGGGTGAATTCGCGTCGTCACCCATCCGACAGTGCGTCGAAGACGGCCGCCACCCGCGATTCGTCTTCGATTCCGAGGATGTCCGCCCAGAAGAACGCCGCTTCGGCGGTGTAGGTGTGGCCGTGTCCGCCCGGTACTTCGGCGGCGAACACCATGTCCAGGGTGACCTGCCAGAAGGTGACGAACGGAATCCACGACATCCCTTGGTCGATGTCGGCGCCGCGTTCGTCGCGCAGCCAATCGGGGCGGTGCCGAACGAGTTGGGAGGACCACCAGACGATCGGATCGCTGGGGTGCTGCCAGTACACGATGCGGGGAGATTCCCAGTCGCGCAGGCCGTCGAGATCGGTGAGGTCGTCGGGGGTCGCCGCGAATCGTACGTTCTGTCCGCCGTAGATCACCGGAAGGATCTCGCGGCTCCCGGGATCACGCGAATCGGTGATGCGCCGCCACTGCTCCGTGAAATTCGGCGTGCCCACCCACAGTGCGCCGTCGGTTCGGGTGATCATGTCCTGCACGCCGGCGAACGCCGATTGGCCTCCGTACGAACCCAGCGACTCGCCGAAGACGAGCAGCTTCGGCCGGCTTTCCGGATCGAGAACACTCCACCTCGCGTACACCGCCTCGAACAGTGCGCGACCTGCATTGCGAGGTGAGACTCGGTCGGCGAGAAAAGCCAAGGGGCTGGCCAGGAACGAATACTGCATCGCCGCGATAGCAGAGTCACCGTCCGAGAGGAATTCCAGCGCAGCGGCGACGTCCTGGTTCACCCAGCCCCGGCCGGTCGTCGTGGCCACTGCCAGGTACTCCCGGTCGAAGGCGCCGGTGCGATCGAGTTCGGCGACGACATGCGAGGCGAGTACCTCCATCTCGTCGAACTCGGTGTAGCGGTCGAGGCTGTCCAGGGAGCGATAACCCGCGTAGACGCGGATCGGCATCATCGCTGGTTCGCCGGTCACCGCGGTGATCTCCTCCGGAGACGGACCACCTGCGACGAACGTGCGCCCTTCACGTCCCAGCGAATCCCACCGTTCGAGCGACGCGTCGGATCCGGATCGCTCCGGCGCCTGCGGCTGCTCGACTCCGTCGGCGGTGCCTTCGTCGACGGCCATGGCGGAGCCGTTGGCGATACGGGCGATCTGGACCGACAGCAGACCCTCGACCGCCCAGAACACGATCAGCCCGACCAGCACGACACTCACGATGCGCGCCAGGGGAGCAGGCAACACGCGGACGACAAGCGCGGTGACCCACTGCGCCACGCGACGCAGACCGCGACCGATCACGAGCAGAAGCAGTGCCACGACCACGGCGACGAACAGCACACCCGGATAGTCCCAGCTACTGCCGGATTCCATCTCGACGAGCTCACGGCTGATGTCCTGCCACCACGAACCGAGAACGAGGAAGGTCGGCACCACCACGATGGCGGCCAGTGCGAGCAGATGCCAGCCGACCTTCCTCACGGTTGCTGACCAGTTCGTCTCGAAGCCGCACTTGCGGACGATCCACGCGAGAAGCACCCCGATGCCGTAACCCGTGATGACGCTGATGCCGGTCGCGACGCCCTGCAGGTACCAGGGACGTGGAAGCAGGGACGGTGACAGCGACCAGCAGTAGAACAGCAGCGCGACGGCCAGACCGACCGGATGGAACCGTCCCAGCCATGGCAAGGTGCCGTCCCTCAACCGAGCCGGGAATGACGGTTCGGGCTCAGGAAGCGCGGATGGTGTATCGAGGGTCGTGGTCATCGGCGGTCGCTTTCGTCGGAACCAAGGTGCGCAGGATGGCAGGGCGAGGTGACGGAATGCGAAGCCGTGATGGAGAAGGTAGCAGACGAGCAGGATGCGTGCCGTGTTCGTCTACTCGTCCGCGGTGTTCAATTGTTCGACGGCATCGGCGATGCGCTGGGTGTCGGCGAACGTCCATCCCTCGGGGGACGTCACCGCGGCCCAGCCGTAGGGGATGAGGTCCTCGTAGTTGTGCCCGTGACCGACGGGCGGCGAGGTGCCGACCATGATGTCGGCCGCGACCTGAGCGAAGGTGACGATCGGATACCACCGCATCGACGGTGAGCGATCCGAGCCCGGAGGTTCGGCGAGCCAGTCGGGTCGCTCGAACAGCAGTCCCGGTCCCCACCACACCACCGGATCGGACGCGTGCTGCAGATACAGGATCCGCGGGTCGCTCCACGGTCCGCGCTGGTCTTCGAGCGTCTGAACGTCGGAGGCGAACCGCACCGCGACGCGTCCTCGTAGACGGGAAGGACCTCGGGGCTGCCGGGATCTCGATGGTCGACGATGCTGCGCCACAGCTGGTTCGAGTTCGGAGGTCCGACGAACAGCGCGCCGTCGATCTTGTTGCGCATGTCGTCGAGGCCGTCGAAGGCCGCCTCGGCGGATTGCGATCCCAGGCTTTCGCCGTAGACCACCAGCTCGGGTCGCTGATCCTCCGGCAGTTCCGACCAGCGTTCGTGGACCCCGTTGATCAGTGCGTTACCGGCGGCTTGGCAGCGGAACCGTCGACGAGGAAAGAAATCCAGCTCGGCAGGAACGAGTACTGGATCGCGGCGATCGCCGAGTTGCCGTTGTAGATCATCTCGATCGAGTCGGCGGCGAACGGATTCACCCACCCGGTCCCGGTGGTACCGGCGACCACGAGGATCTCGCGTTCCCATGCCTTCGTACGGTCGAGTTCGTCGAGGATCAGCTGCACCTGTTCGTCGGTGGTGCCGTCGGCTTCGAGCCCCGCATACACCCGTATGGGTTCGAGCGCGGGAGTGCGGTTCAGCTCGGTCAGCTGCTCGGCGGTCATCCCGCCTGCGACGAACGTGCGTCCCTGACGACCGAGGCTCTCCCACGACGACGGAGATGCCGGGCTGCCCGACCGCTCGGGAATCCGAGGCTGCTCCACGCCGGGTCGGTGCTGTTGTTGTCGTCGGCGAACACGATGCGTGCCGCCATAGAACTGCTCGCGAGCAGCACCTGGTCGACGAAGACGACCACCGCGAGCACGAGGATGACCGGCGCGAGGACGCCGGCCGCGGCGACCGGAACGCGCAGGCGGGTCGCGAGGAACTCTGCGAAGCGTCGTCCGACCCACCGCAATCCGCGTGCGATGTAGAGGAGGGCGGCGAAGATCGCGACGCTCACCAACGGTGCGCAGATACGCGAAGCCCGTCGTGGCCTCGATGCCCATGAGGCGCCGACCTCGTTCTGCCATCCCGCCGCAGCGAACAGACTCCCCAGAAGCGTTCCCACCGCGACGAGAGCGACCACCACCTCGCGATACGTCGGACCGTGTGGCGCCGGCGCCACCACGTGAGGCGTGGAGCGATCCATCGCCGCGCGGGGAAGGCGACGAGCACACCGATGCCGTACCCGACGATGCCCGTCACGCCACTGATGAGTCCCTGGAAATACCACTCGCGGGGGATGAGGGAGGGACTCAGGCTCCACGCGAAGAAGAACAGGGCGACGACGAGACCGACGAAGTCGAGGCCGAAGACGGAGAGGTGGCGTCGACCCGTATTGCCTTCGCGCGGAGTTGTCTCGTCTGTATCGACTTGCGTGCTCACGGGAGTGACCCTAACCCCGTCGGTTATCCACCGCGGGCCGAGCGAAGCCGGCGCCTAGTCGCATTGAGCTCCGGTTCGTGCACTGCTCGGCGCGGCGTATCCGGATCCTGACGCCGCCGCCAGCGCCATAGTGAAGGCATCCCGGCTCGGCGATGAGGATCCGTTCGACGGCTGGGACCTGCGGAAGGTGGACGACACTTTCTAGGCAGTCGATACGGGAGTCCGCAAGCAAGTCGTTCTAGCCGCTAATGGTTCAATAGGGAACAATCGACCGATGCGTCTTGATATCGCCGGCGCGTGGTCTCTGATTGGGTGGCCAGGAGGATTTGTGAGTGACGGCTCGTGGAGCGGCGACGATTTCGGTGCTCGTCTCCGTCGCGAGGCAATGGCATGGTTGACCATCCGCACAAACGACGGCCTCGATCCGATCAGTCGCCAGGACCTCCTCGACTTCACGATCGACGGGAAGATGTTTCGGCTCATGGACCCGACGCGAGGGATTCGGAAGCCGAAGGAGCTTTCGTCCGCCCTATCCATCAGTACGACGTACCGCGCGCCGGGTACGAGGCGTCCGTACGAGGATCAGGTCGGCTCGGACGGGCTCCTGCGCTACAAGTGGTCGACGACCGACCCGAAAAACATGGACAATCGTGGTTTGCGCGCGGCCATGAACGAGGGCGTGCCGCTGATCTGGTTCTACGGCGTCGGTCCGAGTTTGTTCCAGCCCATCTATCCGGTATTCATCGTGGCGGAAGAACCCGACGAACACCAGTTCGTCGTCGCCACGGAAGTGGCTCGTGATCTCCATCGTCCCGATTCCCAAGCAGAGGAGCAGCTTCGGCGTTATGTCGTGGCTGAGACGAAACGTCGGCTCCATCAGCCGGTCTTTCGTGCAACTGTGATGCGCGCATATGAAACGCGATGTGCGGTCTGCGCTCTCGGTCATAGTGAGCTGCTGGATGCTGCGCATATCGTGCCCGACTCGCACGAAGCAGGTATTTCGTCGGTGACCAACGGGCTTGCTCTGTGCAAGATTCACCACGCCGCATACGACGTGAACATTCTCGGTATAACGCCGGATTTGGTCGTCGAGATCCGGAAGGATCTTCTCGACGAGATCGACGGCCCGATGCTCGAACACGGCCTCAAGGAACGGCACGGACAAAAGCTTATGGTGGTTCCGCCGGCTCGCAATGAGCGTCCCGATCGAGAACTCCTGGCGATCAGTTACGAACGTTTCCGCAGCGTTGGGTGAGGATGAGGAGCCGGAGCGGTAGACGCGCTGCGCAACCCAGTTCGCTCGAGTGACATTCGATGAGTAAAGGGTGTGCAAGGCTGGACCCTCGCATACCCTCATCTCATTGGTTGTTCGCTGACGGATCAGATCGGTCGAGGCTCGTGACGCCGAAGAATTCGGTCACGCGGTCCAGCGTGTGCTCGTCGCGGAGCCTGCAAGCCGAATTCTGATTCGCGCACAAAGCGGCCTCGCGCAGTGCAGACTGGGTAAGTCCCGCGGAGTGGTGGAAATCCGCTGAGGCATCCGGCCCGGTCCGCGATTACGACCTCGTCAAGCAACTCCGCACTTGGAAGCGACGGGTGTGTCCAGGGTCAACGAGCCTGCCTACAGCCATTCGTCCACGCCACCATGGCCCGAACACGTGCCGCGTCGATTCTGGCTGAACGAATACGTGCCATCAGCACAGCGGGCGGATGCTCCAGCGGGAGCTGTGGGCGCCTGGACAGGGCCGGGAATGCAGTTGCCGTTCACATTGACGTAGCTGTTCGCTCCGCAACCGCCGCTGTAACCGCTGTCGGGAGCGGGAGCGGGAGCGGGAGCGGGAGGCGGTGCCGGTGCCGGTTCGATCTCGACCGGTGGAGGAGGCGCGACGAACGCAGCCGCCGGCGGAGGTGTGTACTGCTCTGTGGTCGGCGCGGGCTCGGTAGTCGTGGGCGTCGGCGTCGGGGCAATGCCGCCACACGAAATCAATTCACGCTTGAGCGCTTGGTGTTCCGTGATCGTAGTCCACAGCTGGTAAGCGGCCTTCACCTCGACCTGCCGTGCTGCATACGTGCAGCGGTATCCCTCGTTCGGTGGCAGCCATGCAGAGGCGTCTCTGTCGCTCTTCTCCGTGCTGACGCTCTGTGCGACTGCCTGAAGGTTGCGAGGATCGTTGGCCAGGTCCCGGAGGTCTCGGCACCGAGTTCGTACGCACCCTTCTGCCATGCATCGCTCAGCGAGACGACGTGTCGATGACGACATCGTCGAAGACGACCGAATCACCTGTGTAGACGTCTTCGAGCGTTCCGGTACGGACTGTGCACGCAGACTGCGGATCGAGTGATACGGCCGTCAGGTCGCGGCGGAGGATGTCGTTACGCGTGTCGCAGCCATTGTGGCCACCGTCCACTGCCACGTCGTCGGACCATTCTTCGCCGAAACGAGTGAGGTCGA
This sequence comes from Rhodococcus sp. IITR03, assembly GCA_001017865.1. Next base: position 17,923 of record LATQ01000318.1, on the reverse strand, counting down.
ACTGGGCGGCAGGTGCTTCATCGCGGACGCGGATCGTTGCGAGAGTCTTCAGCGCTTGCGTTGCGCGATCGCTGTCGACCAACTCAAAACTGGCCGGTGCCGGTAACGGCTCCGGTGGCGGCGTCGTCGTAGTCGATGTGGAGGAGGAGACCGGTGCGGCAATAGCGGAAGTCTGCTCGGCAGCGGGCGTTTCCGGCTCACGTTCGGGCTCCGGGGCAGTAGCGCCAGCGAGTATGAAGCCGGGGATGAGGGCCCACGCCGCCCATTTGTAGCGCGCAGGCCGGGTGCGGTCTTCGCGCAGGTACATGACGCCTGCAGCGATCGCAAGGAGTCCGAAGACTGCCATGCCCCACGCTCCTGTGAAACCGGCCAATGCAAATATCGCGCCGAGCACGATCGCGATTACAGCGATGAGCTTTCCCAGGCGAGTGCGTGCTCCCCGATCACGTTGGGACGTTCGGGAGGGATTCGTCGACATGGCTACACCTGCTCGACGCGGAAGCAGGTATGGATGACCGCGGCAAGAATGGTATGCGCGGGGGTGGAGTAGAGCATGTGTATACCAATTCATAGGGGCCGGCAATGGACGCCGAACCGGTGCACTTGCTTGTTTCGGCGGCAGCGTGAAATCCGTTACGCCATGTCCGAAAAGACGGAATTCGCGCTACTCGGAGCTCATTCGAACCGCTGTAAGACTGCTTACGCGACGCGAGCGATGCGGCACCGACACTTTACTGCACGTCCGTACTCGTCGTCCGGTAGCCATCCGTACTCATCGCAGTTGTCGCACTTCTCCGGGACGCTGCGTGGGACGGTCAATTCTTGCCACATCCGCACCCACGCTTGTGCGTACTTCATGGGGTTCTCCGGACGATGAACTGCTCTGGCTGCTGCGACCAGCTTCGCGGTGCCGTGGGTTTCGATCAGATTCTCGATTGCAGCTGCCGCCTCAGGCTTGAGGTACGCGAATGTCGCCATCAATCCCGCTTGCTTGCAGGCTGTTGCCAGACCTGCCACGGCCGGAGTGAGCGGAGCATTGGACGCCGGTGGGGTGCGGTTGGTTTTCGTTCTTGGTTCATCAGTACTGATAAGAGCGCCTGGCATACCGTTGTCCGTGCGACCGCGCGTCGGCTTTTCAGGCTCCGGGCCGGTGCGCGGCTCCTCGTAGATCGTCTGGATGGTGATCCACTGTCCGCGCTCGTTCTGGATCTTCTCTCGGATCAAGTAGCCGAGCTCCGCCAGCTCCCGCAGGGTAGAGCGGATGGCGTCGCGCCCCTCCTTCGGTGATTGACCGGCTATCGAGTCGGATCGAGTACGCCAGTCGTCCGGCTTCGACAAGAGCCAGATGAGCACGCCACGGGCGCGGAAGGACAAGCGTTCGTCGTTGATGACGGCATTGCTGAGGATGGTGAAGTTGCTGGCCAGGCGCGGTCCACGACGCACGCCGCCAGCCAGGGTATTCTGGCCCACGTTCGACTCCCTATAAGTCGGACATCCGGCCCGTCGGGAGTTGCCGCTCCTGGCGGGCCTTCTTCGCTTGTGACGCCACGCGGATCGGTGACGATCTTGAGATCTTGGCACTCCTCTGGTTGTGCGCGCAAGGAAAAACTTCGAAGTCGCTTCAGCGCAACGGTTTACATGACCACGCGGGCCGCGACATCTCTGCGGCGGTCGTCATCGGGCCTTTCTGCCGGAGTTAGGGAGCCGATCAGATCCAGCTGCACGCTTCTCTATGCCGGCCGAGCGCCGCAGCGTCCGGGCGATGAGCGGAGCTTTTCGGTACGCGAAGCCGCTTGCCGGCCAGTGCGGCGTACTCGCTGCCCGCGAGTTGGGGAGCCACTTCGATGGTGAGGTCGCTGCGCACCGTCCACAGTTGCAGGTCGAACAAGGTGTGGAGGTCGGCACGGAGGAGAAGGCCATTGGGCACATGGTTGCTGTGCTCACCGAAGTAGCGGTCGATATGGCCGCTTCCAGGACCGCTTCGACGTCGCATCCCGTGACTGCGCAACGACGTTCATACGCTGCCAGCAGTGCGCGACGGAACTGGGGCTGACCGTATCGCACAGCAATGGCTCGTTGAGCGCGCTTACGGACGTCGTCGCCCTTCTCGTACGTCGGGAGGCTGTTGGGTAGCTCGACATCGACGACGGGGAAGTGGGCGAAAGCAAGATCGGCTTCCGGGCCGAACAGAGAGCGCAAGCGACTTTCGGCAGACGGGTCGGACACTTGGTTGGCTCCGGCCTGCGCCGCGAGATTCCTCCCGAGCAACTTCTGTAGTTGAGCCAGGTGGAGATGAAACCACGTCCTCACTGATTGTGTCGAACTCGAATCGGTGGGTGTAGCCGCCGGTCCGAACGTCGTTCCAATGTGCGGTCGGCGCGCTGGGAGTGATTTCGTAGAGGCCGGAAGTTGCTCGTGCATACGCGACGAACCCGTTGCCCTGGCTCGTTATCCAGAAGTAGATGTCGTCACCGGGCGCAATCTTCTTGAAGTACGACGGGCTACGCACATCCCAGAAACCGTCGTCCCGCGCGTGATCCCAGTGTTGTGGCGTCTTCTCGTTGATCTTGACGATCCAGCTGGTCATTGCCCATGCGCCTTCTCAGGTTCGCATCGGGTGGGGGCATGTCCTGCTGCGGAAGCCGTCGGGCCGTGCTCGGTGTTCGATACTCGTCGTGAGGTGTCAGTCGGTGATCAGTGCACGGAGCGCGTCGCGCGTTTCGGCGTCGGTCGAGTAGATGACGGTGCCGATCATTCCGCGGGTGAGCAGCACCTTGTAGACGTTGCGGACCAACCGGTCGAAGCGCACGTCGGAAATTCGCGTGCGGTTCTTGAAGTCGGGATCGCGGTTGGCCTCTCGGACCGTGGTGAATCGTCCGTTACGCCAGACCAGATCAGGTCCGAGGATGACTCCGTTCCAGTCGTATTCGAAACCTTGGGCGGTGTAGACGCAACCGACCTGGCCGAAGCCGCCGTCCTCGGTAGCCCACAACGCTGCTGGGGGAGCGTCGCCGACCCGGCGGTCGCTCTTGCTGTTCCACGGACGCGCCCAGCTGCCGATCCGAACGTCGGGAACCAGATTTCCGGCCTTGTCCGCATTACTCCACGGCCAGCAGTAGCCTGCCGTCATCCGCGCCGAGTATCCGCGCTCCCGCTGCTGGGAGAGGAAATGTTCCATCTCTTCAGGGCTGTCCGCAACACGAACGGTGAACTGCGGGTCGCCCTTCCACTCGAACGGCCCTCCGTCCTCCAGATCGAGCAGCCGTTTCACCCACAGCAGATACTCTTCGCTACCCCCGCAGCGGAACTGTTCTCCCAGGTGGATGTGCTGCGTCTCGAGCCCGAGCGCGGCTGCATAACGTTCGATCTGTGCGAAAGACCCCATCTCTCCGGGGCGTACCACTTGGTGCTCGTCGAGAAGGAAGACAGGGACGCGCGCGGCCGCAATGAGTTCGTCGACCTGCGGTCGGTCTGTGCGGAGCTCGGCTCGGGTGTAGCGGTCTACGGAAGTTTCGCGAATGCGGTGGGCCTCGTCGAGGATGAGGACGTCCAATCCATTGCGATCTGCCGTCATGAATTGGTTGAAGTACTTGAACATCTTCTGCACGCGCGGCGCGCGGTGCCCCGCAACTTTCCGGAGGGTTTGCGTGAACGATCGAGACCCGGTCGCATGTAGGACGGTTCGTCCACGCCGGGCGAGCTCGCCGAGCAGTGACAACGCCACCACGCTCTTGCCGCTGCCGGGACCGCCGGTGACGATGATGACGCGCTTGCGATCGGCGGCGCGTGACTGTTCGACCTCGTGGAGTACGAGGTCGACGGCGAGCTGTTGGTTTCCGAGCAGATGGAACTGGGGGCGGTCGAGTACTTCTGCGGCGGCAACCTCGAGGAGTTGCCGGGAGGGGGCGATCGCCGACTTCATCAGAGCGTCGCCGGCGGAATAGCCGGGCGCAGGGGCGAGACGGCTCCGAAGGAACGCGATCATGTCTCCGCGCTCGGCAGCGGTGAACATGCGTCCCGTGACGCTCATCGGATAGGAACGCAAATCGGCGACGGCGCTCTGATCGGTGGCGTTGTGGAGGTAGGCGATACCGGCAAGAGCGTCGGGTTGATCGGACACCGTGCGGGCGAAGTCCACGAGATAGTCGCAGTACCCCTTAACCTGTGCGGCCGGGTGCAGCTTCGGTCCTCCGGGCATCCCGGCTACCTCGACAAGTTCGGGGTTGTCCTCGTACCGCCGCGCTGCCGACCATTGCTTCAACTCGACGACCACATACGAAGCTGCACCGGTCTGCGGATGCGTCCCCGCCAGGACGACGTCGGCACGCTGGGACGTCAGAGGAAGGTGATATTCGAGCAGCATCTCGACGTCGTCCAACCCGGCGTCGACGAGGTCGCGAGCGAGTACGGGCAGGCTCCGTGCCCAGGACTTCTGCTCGGATTCTCCGGCGCGTCGTCCCGTGCGAAACAGCATCTGTTCCAACAACTGCTCCGCGAGCGATTCGGGACGATCGAGGTCGACGATCCGGTGGGCGGTAGTACGAAGCAGCGTCACAGTCAGGTCCCCAAGGCAGCACGAATCCACTCGTGCGGGTGGGGGCATGTCCGTAGCTGCTCATCGCAGCGGAAGTCCGTCGGGCCGCAGACAGAACTATATCGGTGAGGGTTGCCGCAACTCGTTCAGGGCGAGTGCGGCTGGTACGTACCGGACGATCTCCACAGCAACGAGCCGGCAGGCAAGGCCGCGTAGACGCCGTGAGCGGCCGACGCCGTCCGCTTGTGCAGAACCGGGATCCGGGTGAGGCTGGAAACGTCGGCCAAGAATTGTCGTTCCAGGGCTCGCGTCACATGGTCCTGCACTGGGATGCTGGCCGACTTGTCGAGGTTGCATCGCGCGTCGGTTGCTACCAGGTTGGCAACACCGTCGATGGGGATCATCGACCACGGCACCACGTGATCGATGTGGACTTCGGATTGCAGACGACCGTCGCAGTAGAAGCAGCGACCCGACTGCAGGTCACGGAGCGGGTCGACGAGAGCACGCAGCGCGGTGCGGTCGGTGCCGAAGAGAAAGCCGTCGACGTCCTCGGCATCGAGTTCGGCGCGGTTGAGATCGATGACATCGTGCGCCCATACGGAGCGGACGAAGGTTCTGAGCAGCACGGATGTGCGGCGGAGACCCTCGGGCACACCTGGGCGCAGCACGATGACGGCGATCCGGTCGACGTCACTCACGGTCATCTTCTTGTGAAAGCCCGCCGCGTCGTACAGGAACTCGTCGCGGGCAGCACTGTGGGGAACGGTCTGAAGGTGCGTGAGCGGTTGTTGCGCGATCGTCAGCCGCACGGAGCGAACGAGTCGTCGATAGACCGGATGGGCGGACTCCCGAGCTGCCTCTGCGGTGCGAAGCCCATCGGATATCAGGATGTCTCGGACCTCTGCGATGCGATCCGGGATCGAACGTCCGCGCCGGACCTGAACGAGCCGTCCGTGGCGGTGGAACGATCGAACCTGATTCCAGTAATAGCCGATGATCCGCTGCGCGATCTCGTCGATCGGAACGGTGAGACTCCCGTCGGGAGCAGCGGTGTTCTCGACACAGATATCGACGAGCGCCATGACGGTCGCGAGTTTGTACGTGGAATTGCGGCGACCGGCTTCGAGGAGTTGCACGACGCGGCCGGCGACGTCGAGAGGATCAAGTGCCGCGTAGCTCATCCCGGCACAATATCCGCCGCTCGAGCCGTGAGGCTTTCGCGCTACGAATTCTGAACCGGAGGTCGTGCGGTGAGAGCGCTCGGTCGATGCGGTTCTTCTGTCAATCCGAATCGTTCATCGAAGATGTCCTGCGACGTGAGAGCGATCTATTGCTCGGCTCAAGCATGGGCGAGCCGCATCGTGACGTTTGGCCACTGTTTGTGGGGCGGATCCGAATGGAGACAGGGACGACGAGCGGCCCGCAATGATCGAACTCGAGCCCGAATTCGATATGTAGGCGATAGGGGAGTGCTGTGGGCTTCCTCGCGCGCTGAACCGGGGTTTGCCCGCACTACACGCAGGGCGAGCCTCGGTTCAGCGCGCGAGAGTTGCACGGGCGCCGGCGGCCCGGAGGCAGGCGTCGGGCCTTCTGGACTACGAACCTTCCACCACGACGTGTACATGCGGCCGTCGTTGCCGCAGATGACCGCGTCAAGATTCTTGGCGCTACGCGCGATTGCCGTCACCTTGCGACCGGGCGGGAAGACCCCGCCGATGTTGCGCCAGCGGTCGCCGATGCCGGACCAGTCGCCGCCCTGATACCACCACGACGTGTAGACACGTCCGTCATTGCCGCAGATGAAGAGGTCGATGCTGTCGCGGGACTTGGCAACCGCACTTACCGGCGCACCTCTCGGGAAGACGCCGCCGATGTTCCTCACGTGTTGTTGATGCCGGACCAGTCGCCGCCTTGGTACCACCAGGAGGTGTAGACGCGGCCGTCGTTTCCCGTGATGAACGCGTCGAGGTTGCCGGCGCTGCGCGACGTGACTGCGACAGGGGCGCCGGAGGGAAGAAGCCACCGATGGAACGCCAGCGGTCGCCGATGCCGGACCAGTCGCCGCCCTGGTACCACCAGGAGGTGTATACGCGACCGTCGTTGCCAGTGATGAACAGGTCGATGCTGTTCGACGACTTGGTGATTGCGGTGACCGGTGCGCCCTTCGGGAAGACGCCGCCGATATTGCGCCAGTTGTTGTTGATGCCGGACCAGTCGCCGCCTTGGTACCACCACGAGGTGTAGACGCGTCCGTCGTTCCCGGTGACGAACAGATCGAGATTGCCGGGACTCCGCGAGGTGACCGAGATGGGAGCGCCCGGAGGGAAAAACCCACCGATGGAGCGCCAGCGGTCGCCGAGGCCCGACCAGTCGCTGCCGTAGTACCACCAGGACGTGTAGACGCGTCCGTCGTTGCCGGTGACGAACAGGTCGATGCTGTTCGACGACTTGGCGATCGCGGTGACGGGCGCGCCCTTGGGGAAGACGCCACCGATGTTGCGCCATCGATCGCCGATACCCGACCAGTCGTTGCCCTGGTACCACCACGACGTATAGACGCGACCGTCGTTGCCCGTGATGAACGCGTCGAGATTGCCGGCACCACGTGATGTGACGGACAGCGGTGCTCCTGGCGGGAAGACGCCTCCGATGTTGCGCCATCGGTCACCGATGCCCGACCAATCCGGATACAGCGTGTGCACCGCGGTGATGTCGCCGCGCGACAGGCCGTTCCGTTGCCCCATCACCACGCCGGGCGGCAGTGGGACTCGCGGCACGATAGTGGGTTGCCCATTGGTGCTGAACGCTGTCGCCGAATAGTGCATGACGGATCCGAAGTCGTAGGCACCGATGTCGTCGCCATCCGTGATGTGCTGGTCGAAATTGTGCGCACTCGCGGGATCGATGTTCGAGAAACGGATCTCGACCAGATTGTTGCGGTCCTCCCGGCTCTGCTCGTGCCACAAACCCAACGCGTGGGCCATCTCGTGGACGACGGTGCCGACAGGAGCATTGGCAGCGATCTCGATGTCCTGACGACCACCGCGCATACCGACCGGTGACCGGCTCGCTGTGCTCGGACGGAATCGCACGTAGTTCGCGTGCCCCGCACGTGCGATGAACCGTATTCGGGTGTTGGCGGTCCAGTGCGCCACGGCGTCCGTGATGCGCTGGGCGTTGGGGAATGCGGGGTCGACCTCGAACGGGACGGTCGCGTTCGGCCAGCGCAGGTGAGCTCCCGTGATGCCGATCCCCTCGGGACCGGCCTGGGCTGCGACCTCCTCGACCGTACCCAGCACGATGTCGCCTTCGAACACGGCCAGGCCGTCCACATCGGCGTATTGAACTTCCCGATCACCGTCGGCGGTATGGACGACGGCCGTGCCGGCGACCGGCCCCGATCGGTATTCGCCGGTGTCGCCGTAGTCCTCGGCGTGGGTGAGTGGTGCTTCGTCGATGGACATGGGATGTGTTCCTTTCGTGGGGTGCGAACCGTCCCGGTCGGGAGTCGATTCGTTCGGTACGGGATCCGATGGCCTTCTCCCGCAGAGGTTGTGATGGCAGAGTCGTCAGGTGACCACGTCGACCGGCGCTGTGAGCGGACCGGCGTCACCGGTCACAGGCACCGGTATCGACCGGGTCGACAGCAGGTCGCCGATCGCGACCATCCCGTCACCGACGATGTCGACGTGGCAACGCAACGACAGTGCGGTTGCAGCAGGCACTTCCGGTGCATCGAGTACGAAGGGGATACGTCCGCCGGGCCGTACTGGAATGCCTTCCATCGCGATACTCGCCAGCACCGGCGCAGTCCCGTCCGTGTACGACACGTCCCTGACCTCCACCACGACCCGCGCCGTCGTGTTGGGTGCATCGGTCGGAATCGTCACGACTCCGCGGACATGCCTCACGCGTCCTCACATCGGCTGAGTCGTCACCAATGGATGGCTGCCACCGAATCCAGTGGTTCGGTGATCGCCTCCGCCGCGACCTGCAGATCCGCATCACGCAACGTCTGCGGGAACCGCAGCAGTGCGCGCTGTTCGATCTCGGTCAACGGCACCTGGAAGACCCGGAACTCGTCGAGGTCGAGCACCTCGAGTTGGTCGAGGTTCTGGCTCAGCAGGAAGCCTCTGGCCTTGAGCTCGCCGTTCTCCACGAACACGAGCACCTTCCAGAACTCGCGGGGGATCTTCACCCGTCTGAACTCGCGGTCGTCGTCCGCGAACACCGGGCCGCCGAACGCCGATACCTTCAGATCGTCGACGTCCACATCAGCGAAGACCGCGTCTTCGAGCCTGCCCCAGATCCCGTCGCGGCGCTCTGGTTGAAGTCGTCCATCTGCGGGGTGATGTTGGTGTAGAAGAACGAGTCGGTGTTCGCCTTCTTCGCCTCGCTCGTGCTGCCCCACAGCAGGTCGGCCCGTCGTGCGAGGTGCCCGCGATCGAGTCGGTTCGATCGATACAGCTCGTTGCCGACCTGGGCGTCCGCTGCCAGCCGTGGATCCTTCACGAAGTCGATGTTCTTGCGGCTGAGTTTCTTCATGGATCCGCCGTCGATGTTCCACGCCACCCAGGCCGCGAACCGGCGCGACTTCCGCATCGTCAGCGAGAAGTGCGTGTAGTGCAGCACCTCGGACCCGTCGTTCGCCTTCGCGATGTCGGGCTTCACCTCGGCCGTCACGTCGGGAAGTGGGACGGGCGTCGACAGGAAGTTCGGGTCGTAACCGACGGCCGCGACCGCCTCTTCCGACGCGGGCGGGGTGAGGGTCACACCCAGCTTCTCGAAGACGGACTGCGGGAGGCACGCCAACGCGTGCTCGTCGGAGCTACCGTTGGCCTCCCCGGCGAAGTGCAGCCCGGCCAGGACGGTGGTCGCCGCGCCGGTTCCGGACCGGAACATCCACGCCGCTCCCGAGTCGCCACCGCTGCTGATCTCACCGTCGGCTGCCGGGTGCTTCGGGTCGGGTCCGATCTCGAACCCACCGATGGACTTCGTGCCGACCCCTCGATACGTGATCTTGGCGATCACATCGACACGACGCACCAGACCGTGGGTGATGCCGGTGGTGCGACCGCTCTTGATCACCTTGTCGCCGAGCTCGGGTTCCCCGATAGCGTCCGGGACGACGCCGAGCCCACGGATCTCCGGATCGAACTGCCGATCCTCGATCGTCGCCACGGCACAGTCCCCGGCCGGCCCCAGATGCGACCGCGCGAGTCGTCCCACCCGATTAGCGTTGATGCGGTTGTCGTCGTGCGGGCCGGGCTGGACGATCGTGTCGCCCACCCGACCCGTCGCGTTGTGAAGCACGTGCCAGTTGCTGAGCATGTACGGGGTGTGGTTGTCGACGTCGTAGACGACGCATCCGATCGTCCCGGCACTGACACTCGTGTGCCCGACGCTCACACCCGGGACGATCGGATCCAGTCGCGTCTTCCGGGGCGGCGTCGCTGCTTCCGGGACGCGATGGAATGCGGGTTCGTACGACCTCTCGATCACATCGGTCGGAACCTCCACACCGTTCACGGTGATGCTCTCGGGAAGTGGGGAGGTACCCAATGCTTCGAGAGCCTCGGGCTCCGATACCTTCTCGTTCACCGTGAACTGCACTGCGAGTTCGCCGGTCGGTTGGCCGTCCACATGCTTGTATCCGACGCCGACGGACGAGACGTTCGGATCGTCGAGGTAGTCGGCGCCCTTGGTGCGGATGAACTTCCGCAGAGCGATGGCGAGGTCGTCCTTTCGTGGGCGGGGCGTGCGTCCGTTTCCGCGATTCTTTGCAGGCATCCTGAATCCCCTTTCAACACGGCGCTGAAATGGAGGGTGGCGCCGTCGGCACGCCACAATCGTCGCGGTGATTCCTGGGGACTACACGAGTAGGGCGCTACCCGAAATGACTGGCGACGCCACCCGCACACGGGAGCACGGTGATTCCGTACTCGGACGATTGCCCGAGTACGACAGCAGGATCCGACCTCGCGACCTCTACTCGATTCGGCAACCCCTCGGCCACCCGAATCCGCGTAGTAGGGCACTCGTGCGGTCGGCGCTGTCCGCTTCCATCCTCGACACGAGTCCGAGTGACACTCTCGGTCGAATTCGGAAGGAAGAACAATGACCCTTACATTCAACGGTGCCGTCGTCGTGACCGATGCTGCGGAAGAGACCTCGCCACTGGATCTCGTCGCCGCCGAGACGGTACTCGAGCAATCACCCCCATCCACCGGATCCGATTCGGGAGTGATCGATCGGACCTTGTCCGGCGTAGAGGTGCTCACCGACTATGCGGGAACCCCACAACCCCTGGGCACCACACTGGAAGAGCTGCTGCGCCGGCAATTGCCGGACGCCGCGGAAGCGACCTTCGGTCCGGCAGAGCAAGGCCAGCCGTCTCCCGAGTCCGTGATCGGGACGGACGACCGGGTCCGGATCGTCGACACTGCGGTGTACCCCTGGCGGGTCCACGCGTCACTGCTGATCCAGATGGCGGACGGGTCTTTCGCTTCCGGCACGGGATTCTTCATCGGTCCGCGTACCGTCATCACGGCCGGCCATTGCGTCTTCGTTCAGGGCACCGGCCCCAGTCGCGGGTGGGTACGGTCGGTGACGGTGATGCCGGGACGGAACGGCACGTCTCTGCCTTACGGTTCGGTTGTCGTTGGTGCAGCAGTGATCCGAGGAGTTGTCCAGTCTGCTGGTGTCCCGGTCCCGTTCGCCCGCGTGATGGTGGAGATGGGACCGGGGCCGATGCCCGACATCGCCATCCTTTCCGGCGCGACGGGCAATTCGCCGTCGACACACCTTATCGAGGGCCGTATGCACTGATGATCTACGCGGATGAGTACCGACCGGCGCATCTCACTGCGGACGTGTCGAACCCTGAGGACTCGGTGGAAGTGGCGGTGGAACTTCGCCCCGACTCGCTCTGAGATCCGGATGGCCCCCGCATATGCATCGTGCGATGGAAGTGCACTCTCCCTGTTCCGAATGAGGCGACGACATTCGCGTAGCGCACTACTCGTGCCTGTCGCACCCTGCCGCGTGACGATCGTTGCACCAGCTTCGAACCGATGCGGCAAGGACGAATCGACATGCCGAAGAACATCATCTATTGCGCTGACGGAACCTGGAACTCGGGGAAGCGGACGAACACGAACGTGCACCGTTTCCACGAAGCGCTCGCGTCGACCCCCACCCAGGTCAAGATCTACGACCCCGGAGTGGGTACGGAAGGGAACCTGCTCTCGCGCTTGCGGGGCGGCGCCTTCGGGCGGGGCCTCATCGAGAACGTACGGGAAGGTTACGGACGTATCGCCGACGTCTTCGAGGAAGGCGACCGTCTCTTCCTCATCGGCTTCAGCCGCGGCGCGTACACCGCGCGGAGCCTCGGCGGAATGATCGCCTACTGCGGTCTGCCGTCCCGCCGACCCACCGGTCGCCTCGTCGAGCAGGCTTTCCGCGCCTACCGCAACCGGACACCCGAAGACAAGAAGTGGGTCGGACCTTCCGGCGGAACCCGCATGGTCGACGGGCACATCGAGATGATCGGCGTGTGGGACACGGTCGGAACACTCGGAATCCCGGGCGCACTCTTCGGCCGGCTCGACCAGAAGGACTACGGCTTCCTGGACACCCGGCTCCATCGGGACGTCAAGGCCGGCTACCACGCGCTGTCACTCGACGAGCGGCGTCGACAGTTCCCGCCGACCCTCTGGGAAGGTCCAGCGGCGGACGGGCAGACCATCGAACAGGTCTGGTTTGCGGGAGTGCACTGCGACGTCGGAGGTGGCTTCCCGACGACCTCGCTGGCCGACATCAGCCTGGCATGGATGTTGTCGAACGCAGAGAGGCACGGTGTCGAGATCGATCCGGTTGTCGCGTCGACCTATCCCGCGCTCCTGCTGGACTGCACTGCGGCACTCGGTCCGGTCAACGAGTCGTGGAATCCACTGTGGGGCTTTCCTCGTCGCCGAACGGTCGGGAGCGACGCGCGCGTGGCCGACTCGGTGGTCTTCCGGGTGACCATGAACTCCCGATACTCACCTCCGCTGACCATGGACAACAATCCGCGGCGACTGTCGGCGTCGTACCGGCTCGCTCGGTGGTTCGCATCTAACCGGTCTCCGCCGGCATCGATATCGACGACGGGAAACTCGGTGTTCACACGAGTCTGGCGCGATCGAACCCGCGAGGCGCGAGTAGTGGTGTACTCGAATTCGAGATGGCCCATCGCCCCGATTCGGTGGAGTCAGCCCCGCTGAGTGGGGTCTGACCCACCAAGATCGTCGAAGGAGTGAACCGCATGCGTCCGACCGGCATCACCACGAATATCAACGTCCCGGACATCGGGGAGGCGCGGAGTTTCTACGCGGACTATCTGGGCTGAGCGTCGAAGAGATGAACCTCGGGTGGGTCGCGCGGTTCACCACTCCCGATGGTCGTGCCGTCGTCCAGTTGGTCAGCGGCGACGAGTCAGCTCCCGTGGACTCGGCGATCTCCGTCCACGTCGGCGACGAGGTGGAGGCGGCCTACGAGGAAGCGCAGCGTCGGGGGTTCGAGATCGTGTATCCGCTGACGACGGAGCCGTGGGGAGTGCGGCGGTTCTTCGTGCGCGCACCGGACGGCACGGTCGTCAATATCGTCAGCCACTCCGACGACCCGCGGTAAGGGGACGAGGACGCCGTTCCGATCCGGTGTTCTCGACGGCGTATATATCGGTCGAGAACACCAGATCGTCCGGCTCGTCGCGCCGTCGCGTGCGGAGGCGAGGAAGTACCCAGTCCTGTAGTACGTCGGCATACATCTGGCGCATCGTCTGGTGCGGACACTGATTTGTGTGGGTTCGACCCCGGAAAGCGGGGGCAGATCCACATTAATCAGCTCAGGCCGAGGTCGATGGCGGCGAGCCCTGCCTGCGTGCGGTTGTGGACGTCGAGCTTGGTGTACACGTGCTCGACGTGGTTGCGGGTCGTCTTGTGCGCGATGCCCAGCTCGTCGGCGATCTGCCGGTTCGAATAGCCCAGAGCGACGAGTCTGAGGATCTCCACCTCGCGACCCGTCAGTCCCGCAGGCCAGGGCGCGCGTCGCTTCGTCGGGTGCCCGGCCGCGAGCAGTACGGCCTCGACCGCTTCGGTGTCGAGTCGACCGGCCTGCGCATCGTGCACATCCGGCCGCCGCGCCTCCGCCGTCAATGCTTTGCGGTGCGGTCTAGCTTCTCGTAGCCGCTGGTAGGACTCCGCGGCGGCGAGGATCCGCGCCGTCACGCCCAGGTCGGCAGCTCGGAGTCCGCCGGGATATCCGGAGCCGTCGAGCCGCTCGCGGTGCGTCACTGCGACGGCGACGACGGGTTCCAACCCTCCGACGCGGCTGAGGATCCGTCCGGTCAGATACGGATACAAGCGGACCCGCTCCCATTCCGCGGTGGTGAGCGGACCGACCTTCTCCCAGATCTGATTGGGCACACCCATCCGTCCCAGTCCGTGCACGAGACCCGCGCGTAGAGGAGTTCGACCTCGGCGACCGGAAGTCCGCGATGCCGGCCCGCGGCCGCCGCCAGATCCGCCACGCGTCTCGAATGCCCCAACAGGTAAGGACATTTCAGGTCGACGAAATCCGCCATTGCGCGCAGCATCTCGTCCAGTTCGGGTCTGCTCAGGATGTAGTCACGATCGGACGCCTGGGCGAGCGCCGCCGACCATGCGTCATGTTCGAGGACACCCGCCGTGATGGCGTCGACGTCGTCGACGAACACCTGCACCACACGAGGACCGAACTGGGTTCCGCTTCGCGCACGAGCGACAGCGACCGCCTGCGCTGGCCCACCGAGACGCACATAGACCTCGCGACGTCGGCCAGCTGCACGATCTGCATCTCGACGGGAATCTCATCACCGCGAACGCCCGTGGGTAGCCCCGCGCCGTCCCAGCGCTCGAAGGTGAAGGTCAGCATCCCGCTCACCCGAGGGTCCAGCCCGACGCGATCGGAGAGAACACTCGCGGACCCGCAGTGGGACCGGATGAGCTCGGACACCTGCCGGCGCGCCGTGAACAAGAAGGACGTGGCGTGAAGGAAGCGCTCCGCGTACGGCAGTCCCCGCCCACTGTGGCCCATCAGCATGCGGAAGAAGGGGAGTCCCGTCATGTCCACCGCGTACGTGTCCGCGCGGAACGCGATGTCGTCGCCGAACATCCGTGCCAGTTCATGGGAGTCCGCGTGGCACCCGATCCAGGCCACCAGGTTGGCGTAGAAGACGACATCCCGCTGGTCGCGTCAGCCTCATCCGGTCGGCGATGCGCGTGGCGATCACTGCCGAGCGCAGCATGTGCTCCATCGGCTGCCCGAGACCCAGATCGATGGCGAGGGACAACGCGGCGACCAGTTCCGCCCGTCGCGGACCGTCACCCGTGGACGTCATGGAATCAGTGTCCTCGCACGATGCCCGGTCCGAAAGATGAGGCAGCGGCCTCATGACGTGCGGACGCGGCGAGCCCAGGATCGAAGTACCCGCAATCGAGGAGGACGACATGACCATCACCCCGCACGAAGCCGCCCAGCAGTCCTGCGAACTGCCCCGGGTTTCCGGAGAGCGTTTCGTCGGCTACGCCGTGATCGGCGCGCCGTTTGCAAGCGGCCACTATCTCGCGCTGCGCAGATTCCCGATCAACAGCATCGGCGACGGCTTCACGTCCGTGTGGCACCGCAACCCGGTCGGCACGTGGACTGTCTACAGCGACGTGCCCGCCGAGCTGAGCTGCCCGCGCTATCTCGGTCGCGCGCTGAGCCGCACCGAGGAGACCGACGTGCGCGCCGCGTGGACCGGACCGGCCGACCTGCACGTGACGGTCGGTGGCGAACTGGAGTGGGATCTCCGGATGACCACCTCGCCGGCGCCACCCTCATGAACGCGGCGGGCAGTCTGATGCCCGACGCCCTCTGGCACAGCCCGACGGTGCTGGCGCGATGGGTCGCGTCGCCGGACCGGTGCTCGGCGCCGGCCGGATGCGGCTCGGTGGGCACCTGCCGAACGGGCAGTGGTTCCGGGCCAACCCGCGGCAACTGTGGGCCGCGCACACCGAACACGCCGTCGTAAATGGAGTGGATCTCGGGCCGGAAGGTCCACTGACCCAGCAGGACCGCTTGGGTGACTTCCGGCTCCCGCAGCGCGGACTGTTCGCCACGGTGCAGGTCTGGCTCGAACCGTTCGACGCTCGGCGTCACTTCCCGGCACGTCCCGACACGGTGTATGCGGACGGCGAGTGATCGGTGGGTGTTCCCGGGGGTAACAGTCTCTGGGACGGGAGTGTCACAAGGTTTCGTTCGAAAGTCGAGGCAACTCTTGCGCAAATGACACACAATGGATTTCGGTAACGAGTCGTCAAGTGGGAAAGGCAATTCAAGGTCAAATCACCCGCCGCTCCGGTCTGCTGACACTTGCGGGAGGCCTGGCGTTTTCGGGATGTGCGATGATCGAAGCAGTCTTGGGAATCCATGCGAGAGACTACGAGCCCGTCGAGGTTCGATCCGGACCGCCCACGCGAACGGACGACGACGCAGGCGGCGGCGTAGAACTCGGAAGACTGCTTGCCGTAGCGACTTTGACTCCTGCGCAGGCCGCGCTGCTCGTCACGGATGCGGTCGATCAACTCGAACTCGCGCACACCCGGGGCCACCATCCGATCCGCCTCCGAGGCGACGCAGTGATGGTGTCCGAGGGCGGTCAGCTCACCATCGATTGCGTCGAGAACGCACGATCCTGGGGCGAGGTGCGCGACGCGACGGCCGGTCTTCTTCGCCGAATCGTGACGAACTGCCGCAACGAAGCGCTCGAGGAGAGAGTGGACACGGCGATCACCGAGTCGTCGGATCTCATCGGCCTGGCGAGACGCGTTCGTTATGCTGCTGCAACCGAATTCGACGAAACCGAGATCGAAAGGAAACGATCCCAGATCGCCGCGCTCGTCTCGGTCGTGAAGGGAACTGCTCGTCCGGTGGACGGTACGGCGGAGTGGACGAACA
Organism: Rhodococcus sp. IITR03; assembly: GCA_001017865.1. The sequence continues at coordinate 1,368 of LATQ01000318.1, read as the reverse complement.
TGCCGCGCCTGACGGAAGAGAGGACCTTCGTCCCGAATCGCCGTCGCCCGCCGGCGGGAAAGGTGTGGCATCGCAAGAAGCGACGGCTACCGCGACGCCGGACCGTCATGGCGCTGCTCGCGATCATCGCGCTCGTCGGGCTGGTGTGGGTGGCTCCCACGGCGTGGTCGGAACTGAATCGTGGCTGGCACACACTTCTCGACCCGGTGGAGTCGTCGATGGACGACCGGATCGATCCGGTGTCACCACCGCCACCGGTGCCCGACGTCGCGCCGGGAGCGCCGTGCCGGGGCCCGTCGGCACCGGTCTTCCCGGAAGCGCCGGACCGATCACGCGGGTCGCTGCGAGCTTCGCGAACGGTCCGTGCGAGCCGGGAGAATCGTGCACCGTCCGTGTCGACGTCGGGCTCGACCCCGCGGCGAATATCGGTGCGGTCACATGGAATCTGACCGTCTACGACCGATGTACAGGTGTGACACTGCCGGGAGGGGAGACCACTGTGCCGGTGCCACCGGGAGGCCCGGAGGCCTACGGCATCGGAAGCGTCGACCTGCCACCCGGATCGGCACTCGCCGTCGCCGCGGTCACCACCGTCCCTGCAGCGGCCGCGTCCGAGCCGTTGTACGTTCCCGCCGAGAATGCCGCCTGCGTGCCCGGGGCTCTCGTGACGGCGGATAGGCGCCCATCCGATCCCTGGCTCGTCACGGCGGCCGTCGCACTGGTCGCTCTCGGCATGCTCAACATGATCTCGACGGGCATGTCGTCGCTCGCAGTGCGTCACGCCCTGCTCGCTGCCGTCGGACTCGGTGCGATGTGGGTGACGTCGCGCATGCGGATCGCCGCTCTGGGCCGTTTCGGGTGGGCGCTGTTCACCGCCTCGGTGGTCCTGCTCGCTGCGGTGCCGCTCGTGGGCATCGCGACCAAGGGCGCTCAACGCTGGCTGGATCTCGGTGTGTTCACCCTGCAGCCCTCCGAGATCGCCAAGCTCGCGCTGGTCATGGTGCCCGCCGCGATACTGGCCGGCGGGTACACGCTCGGCAGGTTCGTCGGTGTCCTGATCGTGTCGGCGGTGCCGATCGTCCTGGTGGCGCTCCAGCCCGACCTCTCGACCGCCGTGGTCCTCGTGGCGACCGTGCTGCTCATGCTGATCCTGGCGAGAGTCCCGTTGCGGTCGCTGTTCCCGCTGTTCGCGCTCGGGCTCGCCTCGTTGCCGATGGCCGTGTTGTTCCTGCGTCCGTATCAGCTCGAGCGGATCCATGTCTTCCTGTCGAACGACGCCGACCCGCAGGGATCGGGCTGGGCGGCATGGCAGGCGGACATCGCGATCGGCAGCGCGGGGGTGGTGGGGGGCTCGGGCGCGGAACCGGA
>LATQ01000333.1 GCA_001017865.1 Rhodococcus sp. IITR03 | reverse complement strand
GGCGCGGGCGGTGGCGATCGCTCCGGCAACCATGTGCCCGGCGCCCTTGCCGGATCCGTCTTGCCGGAGCGTAGGCGCATCCCGGCGATCACCTGGCACTGTCGTCGGTGCTGAGCACCGCGGCCAGCGGAGACAGACCCTTGCGGAGCACCTGCTTGCCGGCGATCTTGGTGTGTCCGTAGCTCGCGCCCTGTTTGGCGTGGCCGTAGACCGGGCGCAACAGCGAGTCGATGTCGAGATACACCTGCTGCTCGCTGCCGGGCAGCAGATCGACGCGTTGTGCGAGTGCGACCAGATGTGCGCGTAGCACCGATTCGAGTTGACGGGCGTGCCCGAAGGTGAACTCCCGCAGCAGGGTTCCCACAGTAGACGGCGCGTAGACGCCACCGAACAGGGTGGTCATGCCGCCGGAGCGCAGCACGTCGACATCGTCGATGCTGTCGGCTCCGGCGCACATCCCAGCGATCAGTGTGGCAAGTTTCGGGACGGGTTCGCCGCCCCGGATTTGATCTTCGACGTGGTGATCGTGACCTTCTCGTCCAGCAGTTGCGGTAAGCCGGTCTGCTGCGCCAGCGTCATCACCGGCACCAGGCCGCCGTACGACACGAGGTTGTCGTCGTCGAACATCGCGGACCCCGCGCTGAACCTACGGGACACTTGCACTGGAAGTGCCTTTCTCGACTGGATTGTTTGTTGCGTGAAGAACATCAATCATCCCAGTTCAGAGGGCACTTTCTTCATTTCGACACGCCGCTACCCCCCCGGGAACGTCGGTGGATTCAGGCTAAGGGGCCAGAATTGTCGACGGTCACGCAATTGGATCTGTCGCACTTTCCGTGAAGCGGTTGTCGTGCTTACCTATTCGAGGTGGATGACGCGTTTGCGGAGCAGGTCAAGGTTCGCACGTCCGTACATCTGCCGTTTGAGCATCTTGATCCTGTTCACGTGTCCTTCGACGGGGCCGGAATTGTGCTCGAGGGTCAGGCCAGCGTTGACCGCATCGAGGTCACGCCGCAGACCAGTGGTGAAGGACCGCAGGGCGGGTGCGCCCGTGGCGTCGACGCCGTTCATCCAATCGGTGAGCTTGTGGCCGCGGCGCTCGGTCATGATCTCGGCGAAACCACGGACCTGCTCGCGCAGGGCGGTCAGCGCGGGGCTGTGGTCGAGGATCTCGTCGAGCCGGGCTGTGTCCTTGTCGGTGAGGCGGTCGGGTCGGCACGTCAGCCACCCGGTGGCCTGTCGGACACTCGGTGCGGCCGGCTGTGTCGGCCGCACCCGCAGTGCATTTCGCAGCGGGTGCAGGAATCGGCGGACGGTCTTGGCGCTGCCGCGGTAGCCGCGTGCGGTGATCTCCTCGGCGAGGCGGGTGGCGTCGGTGACGCCGGCGGCGAACCGTTCCCGAAGGTAGGGCTCGAACTCGGTCAGGAGTGTACGACCAGCCGTCCGGGTGGTGGTCAACAGTTCGTCGACGGCGGCGACGCGGGCGAAGCGGCCGTGCCGTAGACGTGGCCGCGGCGGATCGCGAAGTCGTCGATACCGAGGACTGCAGAGGAGACGATCGGCCGGTCCGGGATGGCTCGCACGGCCCGCAGCATCGTGTCCCGGCCGACCGAGACCCCGAGCCGAGCGGCAAGGCGGCTGCCGGCGCGTCCGGCGACCGACAACCCGATCGCCTCGATCACCGCACCGAGTACCACGGTTCGACGGCTCCACGGTGTGGTCACACCCGGTATCTGCTCGGCGAACGTCTTTGCGGTGCAGCCGGTGTTGTCGCAGAAGAACCGTCGGACGGTCAGGTCGATCACGACCGGATGTCCGCCTATCGCGGTGTCGGCGGGCTGACGTCGGCACCGGGAGTGCACCCGACCCGAGTCGTGTCGGCACTTCGGGCACCGGCCATGGTCGCCGCGCGGACGAGCTGTGATCCGGATCCGGTCACCGACCTGATACACCTTCTCCACAACGACTTCCGCGAGATGCGGCAGCAGGACCCTCCAGGCTCGGAATCACACCAAGATGATCTTGATGCACGGAGGATCTCCACTGTTCAGCGGGTGCCTACCCCTTCACGGAAAGTGCGACAGATCCAATCGGGATTGGTCGATCTCGGCGGTTGTAAGGTATGCACGACTTGCCTCCGAGCCGTCCTGGCGCTCCGTCTACCCGTGGAAGGTAACGCAATTGGATTCAGCTGGGGCGGATCCCAATTCCGACCGCGAGACGGTGGCAACTCAACCGCAGCTGTGCGTCACCGATACAAGTGAAGACGCACAAGGTGGAGGATCTTTTGCGGCGTCATACAGAGCAAACCTGTGTTGCGTCGTGGTCGCCTTGGGCAGCGGGGCTCAGGTCAGAGCCATCCAGTCCGGTGTTGCCTCTGGACCGCGATGCGCCTCGTACCACGCGGCTACCTGCAAAACAGCAAGGTCATGGAGGCGATTGCCGGCGATCTGAAGACCGATTGACTTTCCCTGCTTGGAGAATCCACAATTGATCGATGCCGCAGGAGTGCCCGCGGCGTTGAATGCGGTTGTGAAGTTCGCCGCACCGGCAAACTCGGGGATCCATCGTGCTCTCCGCGGGACCCGCCAGCATGCTCGTCGTAGAGGACAAAACCACGTCGAAACGTCGCAGCATTTGTGTGGTCTCCCGAATGAGCGGTCCGATCGCGTCGTAAGCATTCATGAGCTCGAGAGAGGTCAGTGCGCCCATCGTTGACACTATCGAAACCATCTCCTGATTCGCTCGACTGAGATCGGCGACGATGGTCTTGTCGTTCATCTGGGCCCACACTGAAATCGGGCATGCTCGTGCTGGCAACGACGATTGCACCCGCCTTCTCCAACCGGTCAACCACCGGGGGAGTTCTCGAAGGAGATCACTGGGTTCACACGCAGCAGTGCCGTGACGAGCTTTCGAAAATGGGTAGCTACGCGTGTCAGGTCGGCCTCGTTCCAACAGTGCGTCGGTACCACAGGGATTGCCAACGTGATGCGACATGAGCCAGCGGAAGAAGCGGGCATTCGAGGCCCAGCGCATTTGCTCTCGGCCCGCGGGGCCCAACATCGCACTGTGTGCTGGGCCCCGCGTCGACGTCAGCTCAGGTCGACGTCGGTACGGCATCGATTCCGTTGTATCCCCAGACCCTCGATTTCGGATTCGAGTACATCACCAGCCTGCAGGTAGCGGCCCCAGTGGGAACCGTTCCCGGGCGGAGATCCGGTGATCACCATGTCGCCGGGCTCGAGGTCGACGAACCGGGAGATGTAGGAGATCAGCTCCGCCGGGCCGAAGACCATGTCGCCGGTGGAGCTGTCCTGCATCGTCTCACCGTTGAGGCGCAATCGAATTTTCAGGTCGAGCGGGTCCGGAACGAACGCTGCAGGGACTAGCCAGGGCCCAGTCGGATAAAACGTCGGGAAGTTCTTCGCGCGCATCCAGTCCGTGCCCATCATCGCGATGTCCCTGCGCGGAACAAGGCTCCGCGTCGTCAGATCGTTGCAGATGGTGTAGCCGGCGACGTGGTCGAGTGCGTCTGCGACAGCGACGCGACGAGCACGTCGACCGATGACGACACCGAGTTCGAGTTCCCAGTCGTGATCATCCCAGGCAGTCGGCAGGACGATATCGTCGTATGCTCCACTGATCGCCGACGGAACACCGGTCCAAACATACGGTTCTCCGTGTGCCTTCCGATGGTCGATGTCGCGCGCGGCCTCCTCCGCCAGTTGCTCGTCCGTGAGTCCGGGCGTCCCGAGCTTGTGTGCCACGGCCATCTGGATGATGTGCTCACGGTAGTTCGCCCCCGCCCCGTAGATGACGCCCGGACGGGATACCGGCGGAAGTGTCCGTACCTGCGAGATGGGCGTCCCTGGGTCGGAAGAGGTGTCCGCAAACTCGGACAGCGCCGTGAATGCGGCCTCCCAATCGTCCAGGACGTCCGATGTGGTCAGGTACCTGGTGAACGCTCGGATGTCATAGACGGCATCCGCGACAACCAGCCCGGGAAATGAGCCATTCCCAATATCAAAGGTGCCCACTGAGAATCGCGTACTACTCATGTTGGTCTCTTTCTGAGTGTTGCGTGCATGGATCGGCCGACGGTCGGGTTTCCCGACGGAGCACCGCGCCTCGGCCGCGGTACTCCGCCACAACATGTGCCCCGCTACTGACGGTGACGTCCACGAGCGAATGTCGTCCGTCGAGATGCCTCAGCTGAGCGTCAGCGGTCAACTCGTCTCCGACTCGAGCGGGTCGGTAGTAGGTGATCGATGCACCTGCAGTCGCCGTGCCCGGCACAACGCTGTTCACAGCGCAAGCGAATGCGGAGTCGGCCAGTGCGAATATCACTCCCCCATGTGCGATCCGGTGGCCGTTCGCTGCGGCCTCGCCGATCGTCAAGCTCAACTGGCTCGCCCGTCGCCGGCAGTGAGGACTTCGATCCCGAAGTGCTCGAGGCTTGAATCCTTCTCCAACATGCGTTGGACTTGTTCGACAATGGTCATCGCACTTCCACCTCACGCCGCGCCGCGGCGTGTGCGTGGATCTGCGCCAGAGCCGAGATGTCATCGACCGAACCTGGATCGACAACCTGGTTGAGGTCATCCCCCAGGAGGAGACGCTTGACCGGGACCTCGAGCTTCTTTCCCGTTCGAGTGTGCGGAATCCGCGAAACCGCGATGATGTCGTCCGGAACATACCTCGGCGACAGTGCAATGCGAATTGTGTCGCGAATTTTGGTGGCGACGGCTTCCGGTTCGATGTCAGGCATCAACTGGACGAAGAGCGGCATGTAGTAGCCACCCGGCTCTTCCACGCCCACGACCAATGCCTCCAGGACCTCTGGCATCGACTCGACGATGCGGTACAGGTCAGCGGGACCCATTCGGATCCCGTTTCGATTCAGTGTCGAGTCCGATCGGCCGACAATGACCGAGGTCCCGTCATGATCGAACTCGACGAGATCTCCGTGGCGCCAGACCCCGGTACGTGGAAAAGTAGCTGTCCCGATATCTGGTGCCGTCGGGATCGTTCCAGAAATAGAGCGGCATTGACGGCATCGGAACGGTGACCACCAACTCCCCTGGCGTTCCAACGACGGCGTTTCCGTCCGCGTCCCATGCCTCTGCCGCCACACCAAGGCGGGGGGTTGAAGCCGCCCACGCCGTACAGGCTCAGCTGGCGCACCGCCGAGAAAGATGCCTGCGATGTCGGTTCCACCGCTGACCGATGCCAGCCAGACCGAGCCGACAGCGTCGTAGACCCACTGATACGCCTCCGGTGCAAGTGGCGAACCCGTGACCTGGACCATCCGCAATCCGGAAAGATCGTGATCGTGGCCCGGATGTATGTCGGCGCGCATACTGGAATGCACGTAGGCTGCACCAATCCCCAACATCGCCACCTTGTGGTCTGCGGCGACCTTCCAGACCTGGCCGATGTCGGGGTGAGCGGGGTTGCCGTCGAGTAGGACGATCGTTGCTCCACGGAGCAACCCGGACACCAACATGTTCCACACGACCCAGCTCGTCGTCCCGACGACAAACAGCTTCTCACCTGGACGCAGGTCAGCATGCAGTGTCAGCGTCTTGAGATGCTCGAGGACCACTCCGCCATGTCCGTGAACGATCCCTTTCGGAACTCCCGTGGTGCCCGACGAGAACAGCACCCACAAGGGATGGTTGAACGGGAGTTCGTCCGCTGCCCAAGTGTGGTCTGCGGTTACGAGATCTCGCCAGAATCGATGCGTTACGTGCGTCTCGGTCGCGTCTGCATCATCGATCCACACGACCTCCTGCAAGCTGGGTAGCCGATCGATGACCTGAGACAGAACGGTTGCGCGGTCGATTCTGCGACCGCCGTACTGGTATCCGCTGGCTGCAATCAGCACGACGGGTTCGAGTTGCTCCAAGCGGGAGGTGATCGCGTCGACCCCAAATTCCGGTGCGACGATCGACCACACCGCGCCCACCGAGGCCGTGGCGAGAAATGCCACCACGGCCTCGGTGCGATTGGGCAGGACCGCAACAACACGGTCTCCTCGTCGAACCCCGGATTGACGCAGGAAGCAGCAACAGCCCCCACTTGGCGACGCAGTTCTGCCCACGACGTTGTCGTGGTGGTGCCATCCTCAGCAACGGCGACGACAGCATCGCCGGTGCGACGGTCATCGCCGAGTGCGTAATTGGAATAGTTCAGTGTGGAGCCTGGAAACCAGGAGCCACCGGGCATGTTCTCCGGTACGACCGACTGGTCGGCAGGTGTTCCTACGGCGATGCCGGCGTACTCGGCGAAGGCCCTCCAGAACGCGTCGGGTTCACGGATGCTCCACTCCCACAGCGAGCGATAGTCGTGGATGGTGCCGGTTTCCACGCGTTTCGTATCGGTGAGCCAGGCAGCGAAGTGCGTGAACTCGCTGGCCTTCTGGCGGTCGGCGGTGGGATGCCACAGAATCTCGCTCACTGATCCGGTCACGATGGCTGTCCAACAAGTCGGTCATCGGTACTTGACGGCACTGGTAGTGCGCCGTAGAGGAGAAACGCGACTCGACAGACCTGGTCTGTCCGATTCGACCAGGCGTGTGCCGTCCCGCGTTGAACGATCACATCGCCCGCCTCGAGTCGGCATTCGCCGTCGTCGAGCAGCATCCAGATCTCGCCCTCGAGAACGACAGCGAAGTCGATCGAATCGGTCTTGTGGAACCAGAAGTGTCGGCCCCCGCTGTGGGTGGCTTCATCGCGTGCGTGGTCGCCGCCGATATCGGAGAACAGATTCTCCTTCCCCGAGGCCTCGTAGACGCTGTCCGGAGGAAAGTCGGCGACGCGGAACACTGTGCCGCCGAGTGCTGGGTACATGGGTATCTCGACCCCGTCGCCAGCCGGATCCGCGGTCCCTTCATTCGACACCGGGCCAGGTTCGGTGACCCAGATCTGTGCTGCACCGAATCCAGGAACCGTTGGCGACCGGAAAACATTGGGCGCCCGGCCGTCGGAGAGCACGTACGATCTTCCTTGCTCGTCGACCGCGGTCACCACACGCCGAACAGAGCCTGTCCGATTTGCAGTCTCGTTCATGAAGTCCCCTTCTGAGTCAGTTCGCAGCAGCGGCGGTGAACGGATACGGCTTCTCTTCAGGGCGCCACGCTGTGACCTCCCTGTTTCCGATGCGCGAACGGAGGATCCCGATTCCGTCGAGTTGGAGTTCGAGCACATCACCTGGTTCGAGCCGCCGGTCAAGCTCGAGACCGGATCCGTTGCCGAGAGTCCCCGTTCCGATGAGGTCACCAGGCTGCAGATTGTCACCGAGCGATACCCAAGCGAGAAGTTCTGCAGGAGAGAAGATTCCGCCGTCAGCGGTGCATGAGGACCAAAGCTCACCATTGACGGAGATGGAGCCGCGCAACTCCGAAAGGGGCGGCATCTCGTCCCTTGTCACGATCCAGGGACCGATGCCGTACGCGAAGTCCTTGCACTTCTGAGGACCCATCCCCATTCCCATTTCGGCCGCTTGCAGGTCCCGAGCCGAGAAGTCGTTGAAGATCGTGTATCCGAACAAGCGCTCCTGTCCCTCTTCCGGGTTCAGATTGCGCCCTGCGCCGCCGACAACGAGGCCGATCTCGAGTTCGTAGTCGAGGTAGTCCGTGAACGACGGATACGGAATGAGTTCGTCGTGGCCGTAGCACACGCCCGTGGATCCCTTGAAGTACGGCGGGGTTTTGAACAGCTGCGGGTTGGGGAGGCCCCCGCCGACTTTCTCGCTGAAGTGCTGCATGTGCAGCGGATAGGTCAAGCCGTCCCTGATCACCGGGGGGTCCACCGCGGGGGCCAGTTCACTCTGTCGATCGAGGTCGCGGCGTCGTCGCCGGCATCAAGCGCCTCCTCCGCGGCATGGCGGAAGACCGACCCTGCCGCGATCGCGGCAGCCATGCTGGATGGGAACAGCGCGCGCGCCACACGTGCGGCCGCGGACTCGGTCGCGCCTCGGCGCTGCTGAAGCAGGCTGTACGCGCGGGCGAGATCGACCACTCTTTCGTGCTCAGGCTCGACCACGACCAGTCGCTGCTGCTCGCCATCCGGTGTCGCGACTTTGATTCGTCCGAACTTCATGGTTCCTCCATTCGATGCGATACGTCTCGTACTGTACGCGACTGTGTCCTCGGTCACCAGGCTGGCGAAGAGATTCGATTCGAGACGGACCGGATAGGATTCAGGGATGGCTGTACGGAGCGAAGCAAGCCGCAAGGCAGTACTGCAGACGACGATGGATCTGCTCGCCGACGACGCAGAGCCGGTCTCTCTGCAAAAGTTGTCCATCGAGCGCATCGCCCGCGAGGCCGGGGTCAGCAAGATGACGATCTACCGGTGGTGGCCGAACAAGGCCGCGATCGTGATCGACTCTTTCCTCGACAATCACGTGGCACAGACCCCCTTCAGGGGAGACGGCCCCGCGATTGATGCGCTCCGAGAGCACCTTGCGTCGCTGGTGCGTATCTACGCCGGCCCCGAGGGGCGTCTGGTGGCTCAGCTGGTTGCAGAATGCCAGTTCGATCCGGCGACACTCGATGAGTTCAAGGAACGGTTCTGGAAAGGACGTGCCGACGCTGCACGCGCGGTGATCCAGCGGGCGATGGACGAAGGGTCGCTGCGCAGTGACCTCACCCCCGATGTCGTCGCCGAACTGCTCTATGCGCCCGTGTATTTTCGGCTCTTGTTCCAGTCAGGCGATCTGGACGCGGAGTCGACGCGGCAGCTCGTGGACGCTGCATTGCGCGGGATCAGCGCTTAGGCGTCGAATAGGGGCCAGCATCCTGGTCCGTTGTACTCTTGCGATACAGAATGCGGGCACTAGTTCGAACGGAACCTCATGGCACAACTCACAATTCGGCAGCTCGAGTTGTTCTCAGCCCTTCCGAAACATGCAACTCTCTCGGATGCTGCTGCTGCCCTACACATCTCGGAGTCCGGGTTGTCCCAGGCAGTGTCCGAGATCGAGAAGACGGTGGGGGAACAACTGTGCGTACGCAGGAAGGCCAAGGGTCTGCAGTTGACGCCTGCCGGACAGTATTTCGCCCACCGTGCACGACAGCTCGTCGATGAAGTTTCCTCCCTGGTGGGTGATCTCGCCGCCACTCGCGGTGAGATCACCGGACCAATCCGTGTTGGCTGCTACGTAGGGTTCCCGGCCGCCGTGTTGCCTCCGGTACTCGCATACTTCGCACACGAACACCCTCGCGCCAAGGTCGAGATTCAAGTCGGTGCCGACGACGACCTCCTCCCGGCACTTGCCGACGGATCACTCGACTTCGCCATCCTCTACGACATGTTTCTCCCCGCTGACCTGAACAAGCGGGTGGTCTACGAGACCGAGGTGATGGCTGTGCTACCCGCCGGTCATCGGCTGGCTCATCGTGCGGATGTGCCCTGAGCGAGTTGGCCGACGAGCCGCTGGTGATGCTCGATTCTGCACCCAGCTCCGCCAACACTCACCGGATCCTCGCCGAGCACGGGGTGCGCCCCACGCTCGGCAGCTCCCTGCCCACCATCGACCTGGTTCGTGCGCTGATCGGGCGGGGACTCGGCTACGGGTTGCTGATGTCGCGGCCCAACTCCCCGGACACCACCTCGGAGGGCTTGCCGTTGGTCACGATTCCGCTCTCCCCACGCACTGGACTGACGAGTGTGGTGGCGGCGTGGCCGCGCCACATGACCCTCAGCCCCGCGCACAGGTGTTTCTCGAGCAACTGGTCCGAACGATGTCCTAAGGATCTCGCGGTCGTCGACGTGGCGATAGCACGGCTGGTGGTCGCATGCGACCACCAGCCGTGCCTATCGGTTCGTCGAAGTTGAGGGTGTGTCTACCCGGTGACGATGCGACCGCTGCAGTCCCCGAACTGAATGAGCGCGCCGTCTGCCCCCGTGCCGTTGCCCGAAGCGTCACCTCGTCACCGTCTCGAAGGAAAGTGAAGTCCGAGCCGTCGCCCGTGGTCACGGGTTCGGTGCCGCCCCACGTCAGCTCGAGGAAGGAACCTCGCTGGTCTCGCTCCGGTCCGGAGATGGTGCCACCGGCGAAGGTGTCGCTGGCGCGCAAACCCGCATCGTTGACGGTCATGTGTGCGAGCATCTGGCCGCGGTCCAATACGTCGACGCAAACGGTGGCCGCGAGACCGTCTGCCCGTTGAGAACGACGTCGAAGGTGACATCGAACGTCCATGGTCGCGCGGCCACATCGTCCAGGTAGAAAGCCAGCGGCACGTCGCGTGCGGGCGGTGGAACGCGGACGGACTCCAACGCGGCGAGAGGGGTCACCTAAGAGCGTGTCTCATTTGGCGAGTTTCTTGAAGCATGTTAGCGCGGCGGCGAGTTGCAGAAACCCGGCGAAGTGCTCGCCGTAACGTTCGTAGC
>LATQ01000419.1 GCA_001017865.1 Rhodococcus sp. IITR03 | reverse complement strand
TACACCTATCGTCGACCGGCGCGCGCTCGGCAGCCGTGCCCGGGGCGGTACTACCGAGCCTGCGGCGGACCCGCCCCGGGTCGGCGTCATCGTCGACACGTCGGGCTCGGTTTCCGATACCGACCTGGGCAGCGCGCTGCTCGAGGTGGCCGCCATCGTGCGGGCCGTAGGTGGGCGACGCGACCTCGTCACGGTGCTGTCCTGCGACGCAGCGGCGCGGATCGTACACCCGCTGTGCACGGCCGAGGACATTCCACTGGTCGGGGGCGGTGGCACGGATCTGCGGGCCGGGTTCACCCGGATGCTGCGCAGTACGCCCCGGCCCGACGTGGTGGTCGTCCTCACCGACGGGCAGACTCCCTGGCCCAACAGCCGTCCGGGGTGCCGAACGGTGGTCGGACTGTTCCCCCGGATCGCTTCCCTGAGCGAAGCGAACCCCGACTTCGTTCCGGACCGGCCACCGGAATGGGCGCAGGTGGTGGAGATCGGCACCTCGCGCACCTGAGCGGCATCGCCACGCACGCGCGCGGATGCTCCACCGACCGGGTGGTCGATCAGCTCGTGGTGCGAAGAACTCGAACGCGATGTGGTCGAGCCCCGTGTTCCGCTCGTCGAAGGACGCCTGCGGCGGCGAATCGGAATGGGTGCGCAATCCGAACGGTGTGCCACCGTCGAGCGTGAAGACCGCATGATGGACGGCGCCCGGTTCGTCGTCTTCGTCGAGCACGGGTGAGGTGTCGAAGAGGCGGGAGCACCACGCGGTACTGGTGGCCATACAACTACCCGAGTCGTTCAGCTTTGTTTCCCTTCTGCTTATCTGAAGGGAAGTTGTCTGTACAACTCCGTCGGCGACAGTCGTCGACGTGACAGAACGTAGCGGTTACCACGACATTGCGTGTGTGCTCGCCGACGAGATCTCCGAGCTCGAAACCGGTACGAAGCTCGCCAGCGAACACGAGTTGATGCATCGGTTCGGAGTCGGCCGGGCCTCCGCCCGCGCCGCCGTGCAGGAACTCGAACGTCGCGGACTGGTCCGGCGCGTCCGAGGGTCGGGCACCTTCGTCAACCGGCCCATCGACTACCTCATCTCGCACGAACAGCGACCGTCGTGGCACCGCACGGTCGAGGCCGCAGGTGCAACGCCCCGGTCGACGGTGCTGTCCTCCGATGTCCGGCCGGCTCGGCACGCGAAGCCGCGTACCTGGGGGTCGCGCCCGGAACCGAGGTGCACCATATGCGTCGCCTGCGGTTCGTCGACGGCAACGTCGCGGCGGTCGGCGACGAATGGGTCACCCGTGCCGCGCTCACGGAACTCGGCTCCGGTCTGCGGGTCGAAGAATCTCTCGACGAATTACTGCGTCAGATGGGAAGATTCGACGTCGTGCGGTCGTGGTGCCGCATCGGAACGGAAGTGCCGGCACCGGAGATCGCCGACGCACTCGAAATGAACTTCGTGACGCCCGTGTGGACGGTCGAATCGATCAATCGGGACGCCGACACCGGCGTCGCCGTCACCTACAGCATGTCGTGGATGCGCGCCGACATGATCCGCGTGGTCATGGAAATAGGCGACCGCTCCGTATCGAACCCACTCGAATCTCAGAGGAGAACAGGGATATTCGTATGATTACAGCCGACTACACGCGTGAGCGGCTCGCCGAACTGCTCGCGGCGGCACCCGAACCCGACCTCGTCGCGGCCGCCGACGCGTGTCTGTCCGACGGCGCCGACCTCACCGTCCTGACCGCTCCCGAAGTGGGATGCGTTGCGGTACAGGTACGCGAACCCATCGCCCACGACCGCTTCTATCTCGGCAACGTCCTGGCCTGCCACGCGAGGTGCGCGTGGCCGGAACCCGCGGCTGGGCTCTGCGTATGGGTGACGACCGCGCGGCCGTGCTCGCCGCCGCGGTGTGCGACGCCGAGGTCGCCGCCGATCGTCCGCACGCCCATGTCGTCCGCGATCTGTGTGCCCGTGTCGAGCAGGACCTCGACCGCGCCGATCAGGAGGAATGGGCCGGATCGCCCCCACCATCGTGCAATTCGAGGAGCTCACGTGACCATCGCAGACCCGATCGTCGGTATCGGACTCGATCCCGCCACCGCCGGACGCATCTACCGCGACGTTCTCGCCGCGTACACGCGCCCCGGCCTCGAGCAGATGCTGCCCTCGACCGATTTCCCGGCGGCGCTGCTGCCGGCGCTCGCCCTCGCCGATCTCGATACCGGCGTCGAGGTCCTCGAATCCGACGGCCGCCACTGGCTCGAGGTGCTCACCGTCGCCACCGGCGCTCCCGTGACGTCGGCCGACCGTGCCCGCTACCTCACGGTGCTGCGAGCTCCCACCGCCGACGATCTGCTCACCGCGACCCGCGGCAGCGCCCTGTCACCCGAATCGGCCGCGACCGTCGTGGTCGAGGTGACCTCGCTGCGCGGCGGTACCCCGGTCGAACTGACCGGCCCGGGAGTCGAGGAAGCCGAACGTATTTCGCCGTCCGGGTTCGACGAGCAGCTGTGGCGGGCCCGCAACGAGGCCACCGCGGATTTTCCCGCAGGTATCGACCTGCTGATCGTCGCCGAAGACGGTGCGATGGTCGGCATTCCCCGCACGACACGCGTCGTTCCGATCGCAGAGGAGAACTGACATGGGGTACTCGGGAGCACGCGGCGGACTCGACGCGATCCTCGCCGCCGAAGAACTCGTCCGCACCGCCCGCGACACCGACGATTCGCCGGCGCTGACCACCGCGCAGATCACCGGCCGGATGCGACTCGCCGTCGACCGCGTGATGGGGGAGGGCTCGCTGTACGACGAGGCCACCGCCGCCGATGCGCTGCGACAGGCCGAAGGCGACGTCATCGAAGCCACCCACCTCGTCCGCGCCCACCAGTCCACCCTGCCGCGACTGGCGACCAGCGAGCCGGTCGACCCCGACGAGATGACGGTGCTGCGCCGCATCGTGCCGGCGTGGCGGACCCCGGACGGACCCCAATTGCTCGGCCGCACAAGCGACTACACCGGACGCATGCTGGTGCGTGAGGGCACGAACATCGTGACGGTGCCGTCCGAGGCCGATCCGTCCGTCGAACGCACCGAGGCCGAACGGCACCCGCGCCGCTTCTCCGACCTGCTGCGCGACATGAACCTGATGGTCGACAGCCGTCCCGAGGACGGCTCCGACCCGGAACCGTTCGACATCTCCCGTCACCTGCCGGTTCCCCCGGCGCCGCGCTCGGGCGGTGCTCGCCTCGATGGCGCGAGCCGAGACCGGTGCGCTCGTGGGCACCTGGTACCGCTCGGTCCGCGGCACCGACGGGAACATCCACGAAACGACCCTCGGCGAGGTCCGGCACGGGCGTATCCCGGTCGGATCCGGCACCCGCACACCGGTAATCCCTTCGTCATGGGCGAGATCCGCGCCAGCGAGTGCGAAGCGATCGAGGACCTCAACGGTCCCGACGAGGACCGCGGCCGCTTCGACGTCGGCTACGGCCTGTGCTTCGGGCACAACGAACGCAAGGCCATCGCCATGGCCAACCTCGACATCGCGTGCCGTCGCTTCGGTGACAGCACCGGCCTCGAACAGACCCTGCTGCTCACCACGGACGGCCTCGACTCCTGCGGCTTCCTCGAGCACCTCAAGCTTCCGCACTACGTCACCTTCCGATCGATGATCGACCGCAAACTCGCAGTCCAGGCCGGCGAGGACGACGCTCCGGCCCGCACTGCCGAACCTCTCGGAGGCATCTGCTGATGACCGACACCCTCACGACGCACGCTCCCGGCGCTGCGCCGTCCCGCCTGACCCACACCCTCGACGCGATCGCGCCGCCACCCCCGGCCGCGGCATCCTCGACGAAGGTTCCAAGCGCGAGATCCGCCGCGCATCCCTCACCGCGGTCTGCGTGCCCGGTTACCTCACCCCCTTCGGGTCCCGCGAGATGCCGGTGGCACGTGGCTGGGGTTCCGGTGGCCTGCAGGTCACGCTCGGTCTGGTGACCGCCGACGACGTCGTCAAGGTCATCGACCAGGGTGACGACGACGGCGTCAACGCCACCAACCTGCGCCGCCTCATCGAGGACAGCGAGAAGTGCGCGAGCACCAAGGACACCCGTGAGGCGACGATCATCCAGTCGCGTCACCGGATCCCCGAGGAACCGATGGGGGAGGACCAGATCCTCGTCCTGCAGGTCCCCAACTCCGAACCTCTTCGCGCCGTGCAGAAGTCCGTCACCGAGTGCGCGCGCATGCACGCCGAGGCCGACTACTCGATGATGTGGGTGAGCCTCTACGAGGACCTCGTCCGCAACGGCGTCATCACCAAGACCACCGGCTACCCGGTGCTCGTCAACGGCCGCTACGTGATGATCACCTCGCCCATCCCGCGCTGGGACGTGCCGCAGCTTCACGACTCGCCGTTCCTGACGCTGCTGGGTGCGGGTCGTGAGAAGCGCATCTTCGCCGTCCCCCCCTACACCGACGTGCGCCCGCTGACGTTCGACGACGTGCCGTTCGAGGTGGAGGGTTCGAAGGATCAGCAGTGCGAGCGGTGCGGTTCCACCGACACCTTCCTCGTCGAAGCCGCCCCCGGCCGCATGATGTGCAGTGACGTCGAGTGGTGCACCCGCGTCACCGACGCCGACGTCGACCTCGACCGGCACGCGAACAACGCCCCGCTGCAGTACCTGCCCGATCCGCAGCGTCGCGTCCGCGTCGCCGCGGCCGCCGATCACCGCGACCCGAAGGAACTCGTCGACCGGCCCGTCCCGGCCCATGCCGAAGGCTGGACGCTCGCCGTCCGCGGAGTCGCAAGGTGCACGGCCCCGGTGGCGCCGACGCAGTTCCCGGCACCGGACCCGAGGCCGGCACGGCCATCAGTCCCCGTACCGGAGCGGTCGTCGCGGCATGGGACGTCAGCTTCGACGTCGCACCCGGTGAGGCACTCGGCATCATCGGCGAATCCGGATCCGGCAAGTCGACCGTGCTGCGCTGCCTCATCGGCGACGAGAAGGCCACGGCCGGTTCGATGTTCCTGACCACGCTCGACGAGGGCCGCACCGACGTGTTCACCCTCGACGACACCGAGCGTCGTGCTCTGCGGATCGACACCCTGGGGCTGGTCCACCAGAACCCCGCCGACGGACTCACCATGACGGTGTCGGCCGGTGGCAACATCGCCGAGCGGCTCACCGCGGCGGGCTGGCGCAACTACTACGAGATCCGCGACCGCGCCGCCTATCTGCTCGAGAAGGTCGAAGTTCCCCTCGACCGCATGGACGATCCGGTCCACACCTTCTCCGGCGGTATGCGCCAGCGCGTGCAGATCGCCAAGGCCCTCGCCACCGACCCGCGGTGCTGCTGCTCGACGAGCCCACCACCGGTCTCGACGCCTCCGTCGCCGCGGGTGTGCTCGACCTGCTGCGCAACCTGCTCGCCGAACGCGACACCGCAGCCGTGGTGGTCAGCCACGACTTCGCGGTCATCGAAGCGCTCACCGACCGCACGCTGGTGATGAACGTGGGACGCGCCGTCGAAACCGGCCTCACCGACCAGCTGTTCCAGGACCCACACCACCCCTACACCCAGCGGCTCGTCGCCGCCGCCCGGAGATGACCATGCAGACCACACCTGTTCTGACCGTGCGCGACCTGCGAAAGTCGTTCACCCTCCACACCATCGACGGACGGAAGGTGACGTCGCTGCACGGCGTCGACCTCGACGTGGCCGCCGGCGAGCACGTGGCGCTCGCCGGGCCGTCCGGTGCAGGAAAGTCCAGCTTCCTGCGCTGCGTGCACCGCAGCTACCTGCCCGACTCCGGATCCGTCGTGCTGCACACCGACGACGGCCCGGTCGAACTCACCGATCTGCCGACCGGGAGATGGCCCGCCTCCGCGGCCGCGAACTCGGTTACGTCTCCCAATTCCTGTCGGCGCCGCCGCGCACCGCACCGCTCGAGGTGGTGGCATCCGCCGCTCGTCGCCGCGGATGAGCCGCACCGAGGCCCGCGACGCCGCCGCGGAGTCGCTGAAGCGCCTGGCCCTCGACGAGGCACTGTGGGACGTCGACTGCAGCGTCCTGTCGGGCGGTGAACGTCAGCGTGTGAACATCGCCGCGGGCACCGTGCACCCGCCGCGCTGCTGCTGCTCGACGAACCGGTCTCGGCGCTCGACCCGTCAACCGGGAGCGCGCCTGGAGCTGATCGCCTCGCTGTCCGCCTCCGGCGTCGCCGTTCTCGCGGTCTTCCACGACATCGACGCCATGCACCGCCTCGCCACCCGTGTCGTCCGGTTCGCGGACGGTGACATCGCCGAAATCGGTCCCCCCGCCGACGTATTGGGAGCACACGCAGCATGACCGGAATCGAACTCGCCCCCGAGACCACCGACGCGCTGCCCTGGACGTTGCAGCGCGCACCGCAGAACTACGTGATCGGGCACGTGCGGGCCGTGCTGCCCGACCGGGTCCTCGACGACGCCCGCATCGTGGTGCGCGACGGTCGTATCGCCGAAGTCGGCCCGTCGGTGCCCGGTGTCCGCGCCGACGTCGACGGCGGGGGACTGCTGTGCCTGCCCGGCTCGTCGACGTGCACTCCGACGGCCTCGAGAAGGAACGGATGCCGCGACCCGGCGTCGAACTGCCTGGTCGTTCGCGCTCATGTCGTTCGAGGGCAAGGTTCGCGCCGCCGGCGTGACCACGGTCTTCCACGGCGCGTCGTTCTCCGACCGGGCCACCGCGACGTCGGGCCGCAGCGTGCACGTCGCGCAACGCATGTGCGAGTCCATCGAGCAGTGGTCGCTGCGCGAGACCGACTGCGGCTCGTCGACCACCGGGTACTGCACCGCCTGGACGTCCGGTCGGAGGCCGGGTTCGAGGCCATGCGTGCCGAATTCGAGCGGCTCGTCGCCACCGGTGCGGTCACCACCGAAACGCCCGCGGTGATCTCGCACGAGGACCACACCCCCGGCATCGGGCAGTACGCGGACCGCGCCTACTACGAGAATCACATCGCAGGTGTTCGCGGCATCTCCGCGGAGGCCGCCCGCGCCTACGTCGACGAACTGGCAGCCGAACGCGAAGCCAACGCCGGCATCCGCGACACGACGATGGGCTGGCTCGCCGAGCAGTCCCGTACCGGGCTCGTCCGCATCTTCGGGCACGACCCCGAGTCGGCCGTGGAGATCGCCGACCTCGCTGCGCGCGGCGGCAACGTCGCCGAGTTCCCCACGACGGTGGAGGCGGCACGAGAGGCGCGGGATCGCGGGATGTCGGTGGTCATGGGCGGACCGAACGTGCTGCGCGGGAAGTCGCATTCCGGCAACGTGTCCGCCGGTGAGCTGGCCGACCTGGGACTGGTGACCGCGCTGGCGTCGGATTACCTTCCGTCGTCGCTGCTGGGTGCAGCGTTCGTCCTCGCCGAGCGGGGATGGCCTTCCGGCCGCCGTCGCGCTGGTCACCAGTGGCCCTGCCACGGCCGTGGGGCTCGCCGACCGAGGGGCTCTCGACGCAGGTCAGCGCGCTGATCTGGTGCTCGTCGCCGTCGAGCACGGGCATCCCGTCACCCGCGCCGTGCTGCGCGCGGTGTGATCCGAATTACCGCACAAGGCGTACGGATCGTCGCTCGGGCGAGATGAACGGTTCATCTCCAGTTCGATACCCGGATACACCATGCAGACAGTCTGAACGCGACGCCCCGACAAGGAGTTCTTCCCATGCGTATTCGTTCATCACGTTCCCTGACGGCTGCCGCCGTGGCCGCCGCCGCGGCGCTCGCCCTCTCCGCCTGCGGGTCGAGCGCCGACGAGGACAACTCCGCCGGCGGCACGTCCGTCGGTGACGGCGCCCCCGACACCCTGGTGATCGCCGCCATCCCCAGCGAGGAGAGCTCCAGTCTCCAGCAGCAGTTCGCGCTGGTGCAGAAGGTCATCGAGGACGAGACCGGCCTGAAGACCGAATTCCAGAATGCCACCGACTACGCCGCTGTCATCGAGGCGCAGCGCGCAGGAAAGGTGCACATCGGCCACTACGGCCCGTTCTCCTACGTCACGGCACGGGACAGCGGTGTGCCCGTGCAGCCGCTCGCGAGCTTCGCCGATGCCCCCGACGAGAAGCCCGGCTACCAGTCGTACGCGATCGTGCCTGCCGGTTCCGACATCCGCTCGCTCGAAGACTTCCGTGGCAAGACGGTGTGCTTCGTCGACCCCACCTCCACATCCGGCTACCTGTATCCCTCGGCCGGTCTCATCGAGGCCGGAATCGACCCGGAGAACGACGTCACCCCGGTCTTCGCCGGCGGTCACGACGCGTCGGCGCTCGCCGTGAAGAGCGGCCAGTGCGACGCGGGCTTCGCGTTCGACACGATGGTCACCGAGACCCTCGTGAAGAAGGGCGATCTCGCCGAAGGTGACCTCGACGTCGTCTGGGAATCCGAGACCATCGCGTCCAGCCCGACCGCGGTGCTGAGCACTCTGCCGCAGGACCTCGTCGACCAGCTCAGCGACATCTTCCAGAACAAGCTCAACCGTCCGGCGCTCGTCGAGGCCGGCTACTGCAGCACCGCGGAGGAGTGCGAACTGCCGGAGAGCGCCGAGTACGGATACATCCCGGTGACCGACGACGTCTACGACGGCGTCCGCAAAGTCTGCGAGATCACCCAGTCGCCGTCCTGCGCGAGCTGACCCCACGAACCCCGACCCTCTTGGAGCCCGACATGACCGACTCCGATCATTCGCGCCTCGGCGCATCCATCGACAAGATCCTCCGGCCCACCATCTCGCTCAGCGGCGTCACGAAGCAGTTCGGTCCCGATCTGCGGGCGCTCGACGACGTGTCGCTCGAGGTGTACCCGGGTGAAGTTGTCGCGCTCCTGGGCCTGTCGGGCTCCGGAAAATCCACCCTGCTGCGTCTGCTCGACGGCCTGCACCTGCCCACCTCGGGCACGGTGCAGGTTCTCGGCCAGGACGTCGGCACCGCCCGCGGACGAGAACTTCGGGCGTTGCGCCGCAAGGTCGGTTTCGTCTTCCAGCAGTTCCATCTCGTCGGGAACATGACGGTGCTCGAGAACGTGTGCACCGGCGCCTCGGGTCGCTGCGCGGCCCGCGCTTCGGCTGATGAGCTATCCGAAGTCGGTGCGGCTCGCCGCGATGGAACAACTCGACCGTGTGGGCCTCGCCGACCGTCCGTTCCAGCGCGCCGACACCCTCTCCGGGGGCCAGCAGCAGCGAGTCGCCGTGGCCCGCGCACTCATCCAGAAGCCGCGCATCCTGCTCGCCGACGAACCGGTCGCCTCCCTCGATCCGGAATCCTCGGCTCAGGTGATGGCCTTGATCTCCCGCATCGCGTCGGAGGATTCGCTGACCGTGGTGTGCAGTCTGCACCAGGTCGACCTCGCGTTGTCGTGGGGACATCGACTCGTCGGATTGCGCGGCGGCTCACTGGTTCTCGACAAGCCGGTCTCGCAGATCGACAAGAACGAGACGATGTCGATCTACTCGGCCGTCGAACCGGTCTCCGTCGGACAGCCGGTGTAGCGCTCCATGACTCTTCTGACCAACCCACCGCGCTCGACGCTGCCACGCCCGACGTGGCAGACGGTGAGCGTGAACGTCATCCTGTTCGGCCTGTTCGCCGCGTCCCTGTGGGCGGTGGCGGACCTGAAGATCAATGTGGCCACGATCATCGACAGTGCCGACAATGCGGTGAGTTTCGTCGGGCGCATCTTCCCGCTCGACTTCCCGCCGATCGGCGAACTCGTCACGATGACGGCACAGACCCTCGGCATCGTGCTCCTCGCGACGGTGCTGTCGGTGATACTCAGCATGTTCGTGGCCCTCGCTGCGGCCCACAACACCACCCCCGGCACGGCGCTGCGCTGGGGTGCCCGTGCGATCATCGTCGTCACCCGCACCATTCCCGAACTCGTGCTGGCGATCCTGTTCCTGCGGTTGTTCGGACTCGGAGCGGTCGCCGGCATTCTCGCGCTCGGCCTGCACTCGATCGGCATGGTCGGCAAGCTCTATGCGGATGCGATCGAGGACACCGACCCCGGACCCCGCGATGCACTGCGTGCGGCCGGTGCGTCATGGTGGCAGCAGATCGTGGGCGGAGTGTTCCCGCAGGCCATGCCGGCCTTCGTCGCCACCGCCCTGCACCGTTTCGACATCAACCTGCGCGCGTCGGTCATCCTCGGATACGTCGGCGTCAGCGGCATCGGCCTCGAACTGTCGGGTGCGTTGCGCACCATGAACTATCAGCGCGGCATGGCGCTGGCGCTGTTCGTCGTCGCACTGTGCATCGTCGTCGAACTCATCTCCGGAGCGCTGCGGAAGATGGTGCTCGGCGATCAGGCACCGGCACACCGCACCATCTGGACGCGGATGCGCGAGAAGGTCGCCACCGCGCAGCACGGCTGGCTCGACCGCGCGCGCAGCCACTCCGAGCCGGGCC
>LATQ01000399.1 GCA_001017865.1 Rhodococcus sp. IITR03 | reverse complement strand
TACACCGCGTGCACGGCGTCGGGGCGTAGGCGTCGGCCAGCTCGGCGGCGGAGACACGTCCGCGAGCCTTGGCCTTGTAGTAGGTGGACGGGGCGATGCTGATGCCGTGTTCGGTGGGCACGGCGCAGGTCGGATCGACCCCGAAACGGGAGCGGCGCGCGTCTATGTAGTCGACGATCACCGCAGTCGGCCGCCGACTTCCGCCGCCGCAATGAACGCGGGCTTTGGCTTCAAGAACTCATCGGCCTGCGTAATTCAGCGGTCTCTTAACGCAGTCGACGCACCGCATCGAGGCCGACATCGCGGTCCGACGTCGAGACGGTCGGGGAATACTGTCGCTCTGCGGCTTCGATCCAGTTCCGCAGTGTCACCGGCGCGATGTCGAGCACCTCGCCGACATGGCGCCGGACGGCAACCTTCGAGCCTTCGTGCTATTCGGACAGGTCATGACCGCGCGGGTGTTGGTCGGTCCCGTGGCGGTCATGGCGTTCTCCCCACTCGAGATCTTTCACTCTACGAAGGAAGAGCGGCCGGCGTGGGTGTACCGCGTGCCGATTGTGGGAGCCTTCGAGGTACGGGCTGTTCTTGTCACCAGTGCGACACCGGATGACCTGGCGTCGGTCCCACCCATCGCGTGCGACCCACCAGGTGTGGGTGCGCTGCCATCTCCGCTGGGGCGTAAGGCGATGGAGATGGCCGGGGTGGATCGGCTCGATGCGCTGTATACCGCGATCGATGCCGTGCGGCGCGGCGGGACGATCTCGATCAGCGGGGTCTACGGCGGTATGAAGGATCCGCTGCCGATGATGACGATGTTCGACAAGCAGCTGCAGCTGCGTATGGGTCAGTGCAATGTGCGGCGGTGGACCGAGGATTTGCTGCCGCTGGTCGACGATCCCTCGGATCCGCTGGGCGTGCTCGATCTCAAGACGCACACTGCGCCGCTGGATGAGGCGCCGGCGATGTACGAGAAGTTCCAGAAGAAGGAAGACGGCTGCATCAAGGTGGTTCTCAAGCCGTAGCGACCCGTAGCCCCGGCCGGGCGGCACGGCTTCGATCCCGGGGGATCGGGCTCGGACGGTCAAGCCTCGACCGTGGTCCGGTGGTCATGGGCGCAGTGCGCCATCCAGTGGTGTGCTTGTGGTGACATGCGGACCGAACGGGAGGTGCCGACGGTTCGCGAAGCGCGACAGTGAATCCCTGGCTCTGCCGTCGAATGTCGGTGCCGCGGGCTAGCGTCGAGTGTATCCACCCGGCGGAGGAGCAGCGATGAGCGCGGTCACCACGAATCAACCTCTCGGCACCCCCACCTGGATCGACCTGGGCATCCCGGATCTCGACCGGGCGATGGCTTTCTACGGGTCGGTCTTGGGTTGGGAGTTCGTGTCCGACCCGTGGGAATGTACGAGATGGAGGCCGCGGAGATCAGGGACAGGATCGTTTCGTTATGCCGAGAGCCGATGGATACCGGCAAGCGTGTCGCCCAACTTGTCTGCTGCGATATCGAGTTCGTAGCGGTCCTGGATGTTGAGCCAGAACTGTGCGCTGTTGCCGAATGCTTGGCCAGCCGCAGTGCGGTGTCTGCGGTGATCGAGCGTTTTCCGTGCACGATCTCGTTGATCCGTCGTGGGGGGACACCGATGGTGGTGGCAAGGCGGTTCTGGGTGATGCCGAGCGGTTCGAGGAAGTCCTCACGGAGGATCTCGCCGGGGTGGATGGGGCTCAGGTCTGCAGTCATGGTCGCAATTCCCTGTCGGTTCTGTGTGGCGGGTGCTGAGTGTCGGTTTCTGTCGGATTGTCAGTGGTAGTCGGTGATTTCTACGTTGTATGCGGCTGTGGTGCGCCAGGTGAAGCAGATGCGGTACTGGTCGTTGATCCGAACGCTGTACTGGCCCGCGCGGTCCCCGGCGAGCTTCTCCAGGCGGTTACCCGGAGGTACCCGCAGATCGTTGATATCGGTAGCCGCGTCGACCAGCAGCAGTCGCCGGCGTGCGATCCGCTGAATGTCCTGTGGGAGTTTTTTGGAGAACTGCCGGTGAAAGACTCGCTCGGTCTCTTTGTCGGCGAACGATTCGATCACCCGGTCAGCATAACGCACCGCGTTAATAACGCATAGCGTTACATCCCCATTGGTGAGATCGGACGCGTTCTGACTGGCGATGTCAGCGGTGCGGGGTGTCAGCGGGGTCGGTTGACTCCGTGGAAGTCGAGCGTCGGCGCGATCGGGTGGGTCACCCCGTGCAGGGTGAACTCGCCTTCGAGTACCGGGTTCGCTCCTGCGGGACGCAGAGCGGTGGAGGTGAACTGTGCGGTCGGGTACTGCACGGCGTCGAAGAAATCCGGCGAGGCGATGTGCGCGTCCCAGTCGGCGTGACGAGTGTCGATCGAGGCTACGGCGATCGGGGCGTCGACCGAAGGCTCACCGGCGTCGGGCACGGTGATCACACCGGAAAAGTCGTTGAAGGTGCCGCGCACTTTGCTCACCATTAGGTGTCGAACGGAGAACTCGACGGTCGAGTGGACCGGGTCGATGGCCCAGGTGCCGGTGGTCAGGTCGGGAAGTGCGAGTGCGGTGGGCATGGAACTCCTCGGGACAAGTGGTTGACTGAGCAACGGTTGGACCGTAACTCTGAAATTGTTGATGTGTCAGCTAAACGGGGTCACTGTGCGCACGCCACCACCCAGGATCGAATCACTTGCGTACCTGTGCGTTCCGGACATCCGGTTTCTGCGCAGCTTCCTGCTCGACGCCCGGAGGCGCGGGCGCCTGTTGTTGCATGGCCGATGCTCACCTCCGGAGGCATGAGGTTCTCCGGTGCGTCCGATCTCCGAGCCGATGGACCCACGCCATATAGTTGCGTAGTCAATTACTTCTGTTAGGCTGAGCCGCATACGTTCTCCCCAGGAAGGGCACGAGATGAGCACCGACACTCCCGACCCCCGCCTCACGAACATCACCGTCGCCCATGCCCCCGAGCGGCACCGCTACGAACTCCGCGACGGCGACACCGTCATCGGCTTCACCCGATACCGCACCCGCACCGGCAGCGACTCCCGACGAGTGTTCGTCCACACCGAAGTCGATCCTGCCTACGGTGGCCTCGGTCTAGCCGCCCGGCTCGTGGAATTCGCGCTCGACGACGTCGCCGCCGCCGGCGAACGCATCGTCCCGGTGTGCCCCTACGTCGCGAAATACCTGCGTACACACCACAACTACGACCACCTCATCGACTGGCCGGAGACCCAGCCATGACCACAGCCACACCCGCCCGCATTTCAATCGACAAGCAGACCCGCCCCGTCTACCGCGCACAGGTCGCCGTCGCGGTCGCCGTCCGCGACGCAGTCGCCCATGCGGGACTCGACCGCACACTCGTCGAACTGGTCAACATCCGCATCTCCCAGATCAACGGCTGCGCCTACTGCCTCGACGTGCACACCCGCGACGCCCTCGCCGGTGGGGAATCACCGCAGCGTCTCGCTGTTCTGCCGCCTGGCGGGAGACCGAGCTGTTCACCGACCGCGAGCGCGCCGCGCTGACCCTCGCCGAAACGGTGACGACTCTGCCGACACCCGACCTCCAGGATCGCGACTACGCCGACGCCCGCGCCCACCTCACCGACGACCAGCTCTCGGCGATCGTGTGGGTGGCCATCGCGATGAACGCGTTCAACCGCATCTCGATCCTCAGCCGGCACCGTGTCCGTCCCTGCACCTCGGACTCCTAGCTGACGCCCCGAATTTCCATTCGATATCCATGCGCAGAAATATCCCGATACCGGCACGGCACCACCGGGTGCCACGGCAGTGGTGATCAGCAACGGCAGCGACCTCGCATTTCCGGTCGAGCAGGCCCGGCTGCGGTGCCGCGCGGGATCATCAATCCGACGAAGATCTATTTCTCGGGCCGCAGTCAGTCCTCAATGAGTCCGTGCAGCTCGAGAATTCGTCGCCCCTCATCGGTGCGAATGCGTCCGCGCACACCGAAGACGGCGTCGAGTAGTTCGGGGGTCAGGACGTGCTCGGGTACGCCGGCATCGATCACCTGGCCGGCATCGAGTACCGCTATGCGGTCGCAGTATTCGGCCGCGAGGCGTAAATCGTGCAGAGTGACGAGCACCGCGAGGCCGTCGGCAGCAAGTGCGCGTAGAAGGTCGAGTACGCCGAGTTGATGACGTAGGTCGAGGTGGTTGGTCGGTTCATCGAGGAGCAGTACCTGCGGGTCCTGTGCGAGAGCACGGGCGATCGACACGCGCTGACGCTCACCGCCGGACAGCTCCGTGACATCACGGTCGGCATACGAGGACAGAGAGACCTGATCGAGTACACGCGCGACCACGTCCTCGTCGTCCTTGCGGAAGGGCTCGAGCCAGCCGCGCCGGGCGGAACGGCCGAGCCGCACGGACTCACGAACGGTGACACCACCGAAGGCCACGGGTTCCTGTGTACTGACCCCGATGGTGCGTGCCATCTGACGTCGGCGCAGGTCGCGGATGTTCTCGTCGTCGAGCAGGATCGCCCCGTCCGTCACTGACAGGGCGCGATAGCAGGTACGCAGCAGGGTGGTCTTACCGCTGCCGTTCGGTCCGACCAGCGCGAGGACTTCGCCGGGGACGACGTCGAGATCGGCGCCATGAAGAACGGTGCGCTCTCCGAGTCGGGCTTGCACTCCGCAAGCGCGGAGCCGGGTCATCGGCTGCCCTGACGGTAGCGTCGCCACAGCATGGCGATGAAGATCGGTCCTCCTATGAGTCCGGTGATGACACCGATCGGTAGTTCGGTGGTGTTGCTCAAAGATCGAGCGAGGATGTCGGCGAGTACGAGAGCGACCGCCCCGAGTAGAGCAGCGGTGGGGACGAGGCGCGCCGCGTTGCGGCCGACGAGAAAAGCGGCCAGATGGGGGACGAGCAGACCTACGAATCCGATCGTGCCCGATACTGCGACGGCTGCGGCGGCGAGTAGGGACACGGCGAGCAGGATCAGGACCCGGAATCGCGGAACGTTCATGCCGAGCGCGGTGGCTCCGTCGTCGCCGGTGAGTAGCAGATTGAGTTGGCGACTGCACAGTACGACAGCGGTTCCGACAACAAGGAGAACCAGGGTGGGCGCGATCAGGGACGTCCATCGGGCGTCGCCGAAGCCGCCTGCGAGCCATTGCATCACGGTGCCGAGCTGATGCACGTCGCCGAGGACGAGCAGGACGAAGGTGACGAGGGATGAGAACACCATCGACAATGCGACCCCGACGAGAACGATCGCGGTCACCGAATTCGCCCGCATACTCACCACGATGGTGACGGCAAGCGGTATGAGGGCTCCGAGGAAGGCAGCGACCGGCAGAGTGACGATTCCGACGGTGCCGGCACCGAATCCGAGGACGGTGACGGTGGCGACTCCGAAGCCGGCACCCGAGGACACTCCGAGAAGGTAGGGGTCGGCAAGGGGATTGCGGGTCACCGCCTGCGCGACAGCCCCCGCAACGGCCAACGCGGCGCCCACGATTGCGGCGGTCAGAGCGCGAGGTAGTCGGGACTCGAAGACGATCGCTTCCCGGGTGGCGCTCCACCACGGACGACCCCACACCGCCTCGAGGGAGACGGGGGAGATGCGGTGGGCGACGATGGCCCACACGTCGCCGGGCGGAATGGTGATCGTGCCCAGCGAGACCGCCACGACGACCACGAGAACGAGGGTTGTGGCGAGCAGCGTCAGTACCGCTCCCAGTGACCGGTGGTGATTGCTCTTCTGCGCGTTGTCGGTCGAGGTCGGCGATACACGAAGAGACGCTTCGGCGACCGTGCTCATTCGACGAAGACTTCCGGATGGAATGCGTGCGCAATGGTTTCGACGGAGTTGACCATGCGGGAGCTTTCGAAGAAGTCGTCGAGTGGGACGACGACGAAGCGGTTGTCTCGGACGGCGGGGGTGGTCGCCATGACGGGATGATCCTGCAGGAACGCGATCTTGTCGATGGCGCTGGTGGATCCGTAGTCGAGTACCACGATTGCTTCGGGTCGGCGTTCGCCGACGACTTCCCAACTGGTCGAGAAGTAGGGCTTGGGTCCGTCGGCCGTGATGTTCTCGAGGCCCGCGTACTCACCGATGAGATTTCCGATGCCGACCCCGCCGACGGAGAGGGGTTCTGCTTCGCCGGAGTCGTAGAAGAAGGCTCGGATCGGTTGCACCCCGGCGGCTTCGAGGCGGGCTCGAATGTCTTCGAGGCCGGAGGTGATCCGCCCGGTCAGTTCCGCTGCCGCCTCCTCGACGCCGAGGATCGTTCCGAGCTGCGTGAAGTCGTTCTCGAGCAGAGCGATGCCCGGGAAACCCTGACCGCAGTACTCGGAGAACAGGAAGGTCGCGATTCCGGCAGCTCGAGGGTGTCACGGTCGCGGCCCTGTTTTTCGTCGAATGCGCTTCGCATACCGCCGACGACGAGGTCGGGTTCGAGGTCGAGGATCTGTTCGGAGGTCGGATACTCCTGTGCGAGCGACGGGATGGCGCGGTACTGCTCTACGGTCTCGGGTAGAGGATCGAGTTGTTCGCCGTAACCCATACCTACGATGCGGTCACCGACGCCATCTGGATCAGTGTTTCAGTGACGTGGTCGTTCATCGAGATGATGCGCTGCGGCGGGGCATCGAAGGTGGCAGTGCGCTCGCAGTTCGTGACGGTCACCGGTTCGGTGAACGCTTCGGCGGCTTCGACCTCCGTCATGCTCGTTCCACGGGAACAACCGACCAGCACCAGAGCTGCGGTCGCCATCGATGTGAACGCGATCATGTGGCGTCGGAACGGGCGGTGGTGGACGAACATGACACCTCGTGCTCTGCTCGGGGTGGTCTGCGAACCGGGACCCACCACGACAGCAGGCACCGAAGGGTGCACGAACTGCCCTGCTGGACTCCGTCTCGCAGACCACGGCGATGTATCGGAGTCGCAGACCCCCCAGGCAGGTATTCGGGCTCACCGCCGAGGTCGACGGTCTACCGTTGCGGGTCAGCGCCGGACTTCGACCGGACTTCCCCTGCGTTGGGTGTCAGCAACGTTCGCGTCATTATGCACATGGCCGGTTCGATAATGTGAGACCACCCTTGTTCGGGGTCGAAACAGACGCGGTGGCACGTGTCGCGGGCTGAGGTCGGTCTCCCCGATCGGCGAAACGCTGGGCGGGTAGCGCCGGCCACTGGCCGATGCGCCGAGGCGGGTCTGCAACAGATCCATCGATGGGTGGTTATCGATGGATCTGTATCGTAGGGGGACGTTGCTGCTGTGGGGCGAGCAGGTGGGTCGGACATTCATGTGCACCGTAATGAGGTAGCGATGATGGACGGAAAGAGTACTGCACGGGGTTACCTGGTGCAGGAAGTTCGAGCATCACGCCGGGTCGGTAAACTCGGTCATCCCGGAAGTCGTCATTCAGGTGGGATTCGAAGTGGCCAGCTACGACCTCACGGTAACAATGGCCGTCGAGGGGGGACAACTTGAGCTGGAAGCATTTCAATGCATCATTGCGCGAGCCTCCCGTCGCACTCTTCTCAAGGATCCGGCAATCCGAGACCCGTACCTCCACCTATACCTTCCAGATTGCCGGATAGGCAGATTCGAGGGCGTCGGACATGTAGCAGCGGGCCCTTCACATCTACAGTTGCAGCCGCTCTGCAACTGCTGCAGCTGAATCGACCTGCTCCACACCTGCCTTCCGGTGGTCAGCATGGTCGCCGCGCCGTAAGACACACTGAATTGAGCATCTCCCGGAGTTCGTACTACGAGTTTGCTGGCAGGGGATTCACAATTAGCGCAGCTCCAGTTCGGCTGACATGAGGATCGATCGGTACGACGTCGTCGATGTCAAGCTCGAGGTCCGGCATGTCTCTTGTAAATCTATGCGAGGCAGATCGATGTTGCCGTGCATGTATCTACAGCAGACTTATGTGCTCGACGTTTCGAGGAGATGGCCGCGGCCAGTGAATTCACCCCGGTGGTGCGCCGGATGTGCTGCCTGCGTAGAGTTTCCACCTTGACCGGGTTCGGCTTGGCAGTGGAGATCGGTGACTGGACCCGGTTCACCGGCAACACCATCGGCTCGTTCGTCGGGCTGGTGCCTCGGAGTATTCCTCGGGGTCGTCGCGGGTCCAGGGATCGATCACCAAGACCGGCAACACCCACGCTCGTAGGTTGCTGGTGGAAGCGGCCTGGCATCACCGCGCCCGCTATCACGTCGGGGCGGTGATGCGGTCACGGTGGGACCGGGCCCCGGCCGCAGCCCGCGCCCGCGGCGATGAAGGGAACCGCCGGTTGCACGAGCGCTGGGTGGGTTTCCTCGAACGCCGCAAACGCCCCGTCGTCGCGAATGCCGCGATCGCTCGCGAGTTGGCGGGGTGGTGCTGGTCGCTGGCGGTGATGGATTGCTGAAGCCCGCCTGATGGACTGCTTCGTCCCATAGGTTCGGTGGTGGCAGCGCGTGGATCGACCGCGATACACCTATGAGCAGGCCTTCCGGGGTCGACGCTCGATGCTAGAGATGCGGATGCGATCCAGCCGAAATCCCGTCCTGCGGTATCCAACCCGCGTATATCAGTCTGACCGCGCGTCGCTCTATCGACACGCTCATCACACGGCTCGGGTGGCGAAGCGAAGAGGCGCCTCCCGGGGTCGCTCCCCGGAAGGCGCCTCACTCTGCCCTCTTGACAAAAGTTCCTACATATCAGTTGTATGAGGCCATGACGTTGGTGACACCGCTCCGGAGTTTGCTCGCGGGCGGCCGATTACCGATGGCAGTATGCGGACGATGATAGTTATAGTGCACATTCCACACCTGTAGGGCCCGGACGCGTTGCCGTTCGCTGACCCAGACGCGGGCGTAGAGGAACTCCTCGGTCAGAATCCGGTTGTAGCGCTCCACCTTCCCGTTGTGACGAGGCGTGTACGGAGTGATCCGCTGATGCCGAGCCCCGTGCAGTATCTTCGCGAAGTCCTTCGCCTGGTAGCACGATCTGTTGTCGGTGACCATGCGATGGATGTGCACGATCCCGTGAGCGGCGAAGAACACGCGCCCGGTGCATGAACCCGATTGCCGTGGCGAGCTTCTCGTCGGAGAGCGTCTCGGTATAAGCGGGACGGGAGAACCCGTCGACCGCCGAATGCAGATACACGTAGCCGGCGCGGGCACAGGCGGTCTTGGCACGCTCGGCCTTCTTGGCCTGCTCGCTGCCCCGACCATGGACCCGCCAGCCACCACCGTCTTCGGATCCGGACGACCTTCTTGATGTAGACATGCACCATATGACCGGGCCAGCGGGCGATGATCCGGCGTGGCTGGCGGTTGTTCTCGCCGTTCGGGTCAAGGAACCTGCGCCGGTTCAAGCCGAGGTGAGCCAAGTGCCGGCTGGCGGTACGCGCCGAGATGCTGATGCCGTCGCCGGCGAGTGCGTGCGCGATACGAGCCGCGGACCACTTACGGCTCCGCCGCAGGGTCTCGATCCGTGCCACCGTCTCGGCCGGAGGCGCGGTGGCTGGTGGTGCGGAACGCTGGGCCGGTCGAGCAGGCCGAGTTCACCGTGTTCGCGGTAGCGGGCCATCCACTTGCTGGCGCAGGCCCGGGAAATCCCCATCTCGGCGACGACATGGGACAGCGGACGAGTCTGGCACCGCTGCACGAGACGGCGGCGACCTTCGACGGACAGCGGGGCGCCTGCGGTGGAGCACGGACGGGTTCTTTCGTTCGGCGGATGAGTTGGTGGTACTTCCCATCCTGCCGCCGGAAGACCCGTCCGCCTTCGTCAGTCCCTGGTGGTGTCTACAACGTCATGACCCGCAACACCTAGGCGATCCGGCACGGTCTCCTCGACCTCGACCTCGACCTCGACACCGCGTCGGAAGCAAGCGCGAGGGCCAGCCTAGGGATGGCATCGAAAGTGCGCCCGGCGTAGTCGATGCGTTCGTTCCGGTGACCGCCGGTGCCGGGAACCAGTAGATCCACGGACAGGGGAGTGTCGTCCCTGCACCTGGCAGCGGTCGTCTATGCAGGGAAAGGGCGTCAATCATCCGTAGTGGTACCGACAGGCGGCGATGCGGACCTCCGTGTCGGTCACCTTGTAAACAAGCCGGTGCTCGTCGGTGATTCGTCTGGACCAATACCCGGCGAAGTCGTACTTGAGAGGTTCGGGTTTGCCGATTCCCTCATTGCCATTGCGCTGGATATCGACCAGTAGGGTATTGATCCTCTTGAGGATCTTTCGGTCCTGTTGTTGCCACCAAAGGTAGTCCTGCCAGGCGTTCTCGTCCCACACCAACAGCATGTCAGTCGACGTCGAGCAGGCTGTGCGACTGGCCGCGACCGGCTTCGAGCCTCTCCATTGCGTCCAAGAGGCGACGAGCGTTGGCGGGGGAGCGCATCAGGTGCGCGGTCTCCCGGAGGGACTCGTAATCATCGAGGGAGACCATGACCACGGGTTCGTGGCCGGCACGGGTGATGATGACTTCCTCGCGGTCATTGGTCACTGCGTCGAGGACCTCGGCGTAGCGTGCCCGCGATTCGGTGTAACTCATCGTTTTCACGTGTACCTCCTGTACGTAAAAGCGTACAGTATTTTTCCGGGGCAGGCAATTGGTGGCCTGTCCGCCGGAACATTGCGGAGGGATGTGGGGTTATGCCGAGCTGGTGGCGTGGGTGCGGGGAGGGCGAGACCCCTCGTCGGTCCCGTCGCCGTTCGACGACGTCGAGGATGCTCTCGATTGGCTCCCTCTTGAGTGGCATCCCGACCGGTTCGATGTCGCCGAGGCCACGGCTGAGCTCGCCGCGGCGATACCCGCGCCGGTTCGCGT
>LATQ01000208.1 GCA_001017865.1 Rhodococcus sp. IITR03 | reverse complement strand
CCCCCTCGTCGAGGCGATCGCCGAGGACCCGCCGCGGCGCCTGAGCGACATCGTCGCGGCCCACGGCCCCGACGCGGTGGCCTCTACGTCTCGGGACAGATGTCGCTCGAGGCCCAGTACGTCGCGACGAAACTCGCGAAGGGATATCTGCGCACCTCGCACATGGAGTCGAATTCGAGACTGTGCATGGCCGGCGCCGCGACCGGCTACAAGCAGTCGCTCGGCTCCGACGGCCGCCCGGCTCGTACGAGGACTTCGACCACGCCGACGTCTTCTTCGTGTCGGGTTCCAACATGGCCGACTGCCATCCCATCCTGTTCCTGCGCATGATGGATCGGGTCAAGGCGGGAGCGCGGCTGATCGTCGTCGATCCGCGGCGCAGCGCGACGGCCGACAAGGCCGACCTGTTCCTGCAGATCACTCCGGGCACCGACCTGGCACTGCTCAACGGTCTGCTGCACCTGATCGTCGAGAACGGGCACGTCGACCGCGTCTTCGTCGAGGAGCACACCGACGGCTGGGACGCATGGAGTCCTTCCTCGCCGACTACCCACCGCATGTCGTCGCCGAGGTCACCGGCCTGGCCGAGGCCGACATCCGCACCGCGGCGCAGTGGATCGGCGAGGCCGGCGAGTGGATGAGCTGCTGGACGATGGGGCTCAACCAGAGCACCCACGGCACGTGGAACACCAACGCGATCTGCAATCTGCACCTCGCGACCGGGGCGATCTCCCGCACCGGCAGCGGGCCGTTCTCCCTCACCGGCCAGCCCAACGCGATGGGTGGCCGTGAGATGGGATACATGGGACCGGGTCTGCCCGGTCAGCGCAGTGTCCTCTCCGACGACGACCGCGCGTTCGTCGAGGATCGCTGGTCGCTGCCGCGCGGCACGCTGCGTACCGAAGGTGGCGCCGGCACTGTCGACATGTTCGAGCGGATGGCCGCCGGAGAGATCAAGGCGTGCTGGATCATCTGCACCAATCCCGTCGCGTCGATCGCGAATCGGTCCACCGTTCTCGAGGCACTCGAGAAGGCCGAGCTGGTGATCGTGCAGGACGTCTACCGCGAGACCGAAACCGCTTCGTACGCAGACGTCCTTTTCCCCGCTGCCCTCTGGCTGAATCCGAGTACGTCACCGTCGGATCCGACCGCACCGTCAACCTCCTGCAGCAGGCCGTCGACCCCGCCGGCGAGTCGCTGCCCGACTGGGAGATCATCGCGCGGGTCGCGCAGGGATGGTTTCGGCGACGCTTCGACTATTCGAGTGCCCAGGAGATCTTCGAGGAGATCACCGGATTCGCGAATCCGCAGACCGGATACGACCTGCGCGGCATGACCTACGACCGACTGCGCGAAGGTCCGGTGCAGTGGCCGTGCCCGCCGGAGTCGGCCGAGACACGGCACCCCGTCCGCTATCTCAACGACGGGACGAGCCGGACCCCGGTGGCGCGCGAGGACGGTTCCCGTCCGCGACTGGCGTCGCGACCCCCGACGGCCGCGCCCGCTTCTTCCCGCGCCCGCACATGCCTGCCGCGGAGATGCCGGACGACGACCACCCCTTCGTCCTGAACACCGGACGCGTCCAGCACCAGTGGCACACTCTCACCAAGACCGGGAAGGTCGAGAAACTCACCAAACTGAATCCCGGACCGTTCGTCGAGATCGATCCCGATGATGCACAGCGACTGTCGATCGTCGACGGCGACCGGGTGGAGATCGCATCGCGGCGCGGCCGGGCCGTGCTGCCGGCCGTCGTCACCGACCGGGTGCTGCCCGGGAACTGCTTCGCGCCCTTCCACTGGAACGACCTCTTCGGCGACGATCTCGCCATCAACGCCGTGACGAACGACGCCGTCGACCCGGCATCCCTGCAGCCCGAATTCAAGGTCTGCGCCGTGTCGGTGGAGAAGGTCGCGGGTGCGGTCGAACCGGTGCTCGAGAGCGGTTCGGTGCTCGACCGTCTCGAGTCCGCGCTGGGACTCGAGACGATTCCCGTACCCACCTTCGACGACATCGAACGCGGTTATCTCGCAGGCCTTCTCGCCGGACTCAGGACGGCGGACATCACTGCCGCGCCGACCTTCCGCCGACCGCGCCGTTCCCGGCCGACAAGCGGTCATGGGTCGA
This sequence comes from Rhodococcus sp. IITR03, assembly GCA_001017865.1. The sequence goes on along the minus strand of LATQ01000208.1, from coordinate 8,951 downwards.
CGGCCTGCTCGCCGGGATGTACGCGCACTCGGCCCCGGTTCCCGGCGCGACGCCCACCGAGCGGTGCCGGACGGGCCGGCCGTCGTCGTGGCCTGGCATCGCAGACGGGTAATGCCGAATCCTTCGCGGCGAGTTGCGCACAACGGCTCCGCGATGCCGGTCGGGCCGTGCGACTGACGGGACTGAACGAACTCGACGTCACCGCCCTGACCGACATCGACGACCTCGTGGTCGTCACGAGCACCTTCGGCGACGGCGACCCACCCGACAACGGCGGGTCGTTCTGGCGGTCGCTCGCGGCGGACACCGCACCCGAACTGCACGGAACGCGTTACGCGGTACTGGCTTTCGGTGACTCGAGTTACGACGATTTCTGCGGCTTCGGGCGCCGTGTCGACGACCGTCTGAGCACTCTCGGCGCAACCCGCCTGACCGAACGTGTCGACTGCGAACCCGGAGAGGACGAGCGCGCGCAGAGCTGGCTCGACGCGCTCGTACCGCTGTTGGGAGGCTCGACGACCCCGGTCGCATCGGCCGCGCCGGCCCCCGCGGCCCCCGCCTACACCCGCAACTCGCCGCTCGTCACCCGGATCACCCGCAACATCGCGCTGAGCGGTGCGGGTTCGGCGAAGGACGTGCGCCAGTTCGGATTCGAGATCTTCGATCCCGCATTCGAATACGAGGCCGGCGACGCGCTCGGGGTGATGCCGACGAACGGCCCGGAGGCCGTCGACGAATGGTTGCAGGTCACCGCTCTCGACCCGGAGACCGCCGTCGAACTCGGCGACCGTCCCACCGTGCCGCTGCGCGAGGCCGCGACCCGGCACCTCGACATCACCCGAGTGACACCGGAATTGCTCCGGTTCGTGCAGAAGCAGAGCGGCAGTGCCGAACTCGCGAAGTTGCTGCGACCGGGAAACAAGATCGAGCTGCAGCAGTGGCTGTACGGGCGGCAGGCGATGGACGTCATCGCCGAGTACCCGTTCAAGGCGCCCTGGGACGAATGGAAGGACCTCCTCGGCCGTCTGCGTCCGCGTCTGTACTCGATCTCGTCGAGCCCGAAGACGAACCCGCGCGAGGTGCAGCTGACGGTGTCGGTGGTGCGCTACGAATTCGAGGGTCGCTCCCGGGCGGGTGTGTGCTCGTCGTTCCTCGCCGATCACAGCAAGGGCGTGGACATCCCGATCTTCGTGCAGCGCAACGAGCACTTCCGGCCACCGGCACCCGAGACCGACATGATCATGGTCGGCCCCGGTACGGGCATCGCACCGTTCCGCGGTTTCCTCCACGACCGTCGCGAGGCCGGGCACACGGGCCGCAACTGGTTGTTCTTCGGCGACCAGCGATCCGAGACCGACTATCTCTACCGCGACGAGATCGAGTCGATGCACGCCGACGGCTTCCTCACCGAACTGGGACTGGCCTTCTCGCGCGACCAGCGGCAGAAGATCTACGTGCAGGACCGGATGCGCGAGCACGGCGCACAGGTGTGGAAGTGGCTGCAGAACGGTGCCCATTTCTACGTGTGCGGTGACGCCGGACGTATGGCGAAGGACGTCGATGCAGCCCTGCGCGAGGTGGTGCAGGCGCACGGACGGCTCGACCGCGACGCCGCCGCGGCGTACGTCGAGCAGATGGCCGCCGACAAGCGATACGTTCGCGACGTCTACTGATCTGCTTGTCGGTCCGCAGATGCGGATATAGCGTGTCGTTCATGACGTATCTGCGGAGACACGCGTGACCTCGATCCGGATCCGCGACGCCGCGTCGTTGCTGGGGGTCAGCGACGACACGGTCCGTCGCTGGATCGACCAGGGGCTGCTGCGCGCCGGCAAGGACTCCGCCGGACGCAAGACCGTCGACGGTCGTGAGCTGGCGGAGTTCGCCCGCGCTCAGGCCGATGCCGGTCCTGATCCGCTCGGCGTGGGCAGCTCCGCCCGCAACCGCTTCGTCGGGCTGGTCACGCGCGTCGTCTCCGACACCGTCATGTCGCAGGTGGAGATGCAGTGCGGTCCCCACCGCATCGTCTCGCTCATGAGCACCGAGGCCGTGAACGAACTCGGTCTCGAGCCGGGCAGTGTCGGGGTGGCCGTCGTCAAGGCGACCACCGTCATCGTCGAGACACCCGGAGCGATCGAATGAGGCGCCGGGCGCTCGCCGCGCTCGCTGCCGGTCTCACCGCTGCGGCACTGACGTCGTGCGGCACCGGCGGTGGCGACTCGGATGTCCTCACCGTCTATGCGGCGGCCTCGCTCCGGGCGCCGTTCACCGAGATCGCCGAACGATTCGAGGAGGCGAACCCCGGAGTGTCGGTGGAATTCTCGTTCGCCGGTTCGTCCGATCTCGAGACCCAACTCGAGCAGGGTGCACCGGCCGACGTCTTCGCCTCCGCCGACACCCGGACGATGGACGCCGCTGTCGGCGCCGGACTCGTTGCCGGTGAGCCGATCCCGTTCGCGACCAACACGCTCACGATCGTCACCGAACCGGGGAACCCGAAGGACATCACCTCGTTCGACGATCTCACCGGCGACGGTCTCACTGTGGTCGTGTGCGCACCCCAGGTGCCGTGCGGGGCGGCCACCGAGCGGCTCGAGGAGACCGCCGGTGTCGAACTCGCGCCGGTGTCCGAGGAGTCGTCGGTGACCGACGTGCTCGGCAAGGTCACCTCCGGTCAGGCCGACGCCGGTCTGGTCTACGTCACGGACGCGATGGGGGCCGGTGCGAAGGTCTCCGTCGTCCCCGTCCCGGAAGCCGCGAAGATCGTCAACATCTATCCCGTTGCAGCATTGTCGAATTCCTACGATGCCGATCGCGCCGATACCTTCGTGCGCTTCGTCACCGGCACGGACGGTCGTGCCGTCCTGGCCGACGCAGGATTCGGTGCACCGTGACCGCGACGGGACTGCCCCGGTGGTTGTTCGCCCCCGCGGCACTCGGGTTGCTGTTCGTCGTCGTGCCCCTGGTGTCGATGCTGCTCACCGTCGACTGGACGACCTTCCCCTCGCTCGTGACATCCCCGGCGTCCCTCGACGCGCTCGTCCTGAGCCTGCGCACCTCCGCGGCCGCCACGATCCTGTGCATCCTGCTCGGCGTACCGCTCGCAATGGTGCTGGCACGCAGTAACTTCCGGTGGATATCGGTGATCCGCGGGTTCGTCCTGCTGCCACTCGTGCTCCCCCCGGTCGTGGGCGGCATCGCCCTGCTCTACACCTTCGGCCGTCGCGGACTGATCGGAGAGCACCTCGACGCGCTCGGGATCCACATCGCCTTCACCACCACGGCGGTCGTGCTCGCGCAGACCTTCGTCGCGCTGCCCTTCCTCGTCACGAGTCTCGAAGGCGCGCTGCGCAGTGCGGGTTCACGCTACGAGGACGTCGCGGCGACACTCGGTGCGCGCCCCACGACGGTCTTCCGGCGCATCACCCTGCCCCTCGTGCTGCCCGGCCTGGTCTCCGGATCGGTACTCGCATTCGCCCGTGCCCTGGGCGAATTCGGCGCGACCCTCACCTTCGCCGGCAGCCTGCAGGGGGTGACGCGCACGCTGCCGCTCGAGATCTACCTGCAGCGGGAAACCGATCCCGACGCGGCGGTCGCGCTGTCGCTCGTGCTGATCCTGGTGGCCGTCGTGATCGTCGTGGCCGTGTACTCGCGGCGGAAGGACCGGCCGCTGTGAGCCTGACGGTGCGGGCCCGGGTCACCGCACGCGACGTCGACGTCGATCTCGAGGTCGCGCAGGGTGAGATCGTCGCGGTGCTCGGCCCCAACGGAGCCGGCAAGTCGACGCTGCTGGGTGTGGTGTCCGGTCTGCTGCGCCCCGATGCGGGTCGCGTGGAACTCGCCGGTCGCGTCCTCACCGACACTGCGACGGGCGTCGCCGTGGCTCCGCACGATCGATCGGTGGTGCTGCTCGCCCAGCAGGCGCTGCTCTTCCCGCACCTGACGGTCGCGGCAACGTCGAGTTCGCACCACGCAGTGCGGGTGCGGGCCGGCGTGAGGCCCGTGCGCGCGCCGACAGGTGGCTGCGGGAGGTCGATGCCGCAGAACTCGCCGATCGTCGTCCGCACGAATTATCGGGTGGACAGGCGCAGCGGGTCGCACTCGCGCGTGCCCTCGCGGCCGAACCGCACCTGCTGCTGCTCGACGAGCCGATGGCCGCGCTCGACGTCACCGCGACACCGGTGCTGCGGTCGTTGCTGCGACGCGTCCTGCGCGACAGCGGGCGCACGGCCCTGCTCGTCACCCACGACCCGCTGGACGTGCTCGCGCTCGCCGATCGGGTGATCGTGATCGAGGCCGGTCGGATGGTCGAGGACGGGCCGGTACGCCGGGTGCTGACGCGACCGCGCAGCGCCTTCGCCGCCCGCATCGCGGGGACCAATCTCGTCACCGGAACCGTGCGGCAGGAGGCGCTGGAATCCGCGGGTGGTCTCGTCCACGGCCGGGTCCACGACGACTGCGTCCCGGGCAGGGCCGCCGTCGCCGTCTTCGCGCCGTCGGCGGTCGCCGTCTACACCGAAGCCCCGCACGGGAGCCCGCGCAACGCCTGCGGGTGAGGATCGCGGAACTCGAGGCGCAGGGGTCGACGGTGCTCGTGCGGTCGGATACGGGTATCGCCGCGGAGATCACGACGGCGGCACTCGCCGACCTCGACGTCCATCCGGGCGACTCCGTGTGGTTCGTCGTCAAGGCCACGGAGGTGGGGATCCATCCGGCCGCGCTGAGCGCGTGATCGTTACTGCTGTGGGTGCGTGATCAGTACCGTGTGCGCCGCACGGCGAGCACGGCGACGAGACCGACCAGGTAGACGACCCCACCGGCGACGGCCAGTTCGGGCGTGCGTCCGTCCGGGTCGATGACGAAGGCCGCCACGACGATCGCGCCGAGGAAGGCGATGTTGAAGACGGTGTCCTGCAGTGCGAAGACCTGACCTCGGCGCGCGTCGTCGATATCGATCTGCATCGCGGCGTCGCCGGTGAGTTTGATGGTCTGACCGGCGAGGCCGAGCAGGAAGGCCGCGACGAGCAACGGTCCGGCCGACACGGTGGTGACGAACGCGAACTGCACGATCGCGGCGGCGATCAACCCGACGGTGACGGTGCGCGGCCGGCCCAGCCGCGGGATCAGGATCGGTGCGAGCACCGCTGCGAGGAGCATGCCGGCGGCGGTGCAGGCGACCGCGACACCGAATCCGGAGAATCCCGCGAGCAGGTCGGAGCCATTCTCCTCGGCACGCAGGACGAGCACCATGATGAGCGTGTCGATGCCGAACACGATGCGGTGCGCGCCGATTCCGAGCATCGCGATCGTCACGCCCGGCGCTTCGAGGACGGCTCCCGCACCGGTCCGCAGACCCGCCAGAACGGTGCGGATCACGGTCCGGGGACGTATTCCCTCGGGGCCGAGCGCATTCGCTGCGAATCCCGCTGCGGCGAACGCGCCGACGAGCGAGCCACTCACGCCGAGAAGGACGGCCGTCCCGGAACCGGTGTCGCCCGCGCCCACGAATCCGATGGTCGCGACCGCCGTGGCGGCGCCGACCGCCGAGACACCCGAACCGACCGTCGCCAGAACGGAATTGACCGGGACGAGCCACGACTGGGCCACCACGTGTGGGAGCGAGGCCGAGACGCCTGCCAGGACGAATCTGCTCACGCCGACGGCGGCGAGCGCGAGCAGCATGAGCGGGGTCTGCGGTCCCCCGAGGAGCAACACGGCCGCGGCTGCCGCGATGAACACTCCGCGGAGCACGTTGGCCCAGACGAGGACGAGGCGCCGGTCCCACCGGTCGAGCAGGGCGCCGGCGAACGGACCGATCACCGAGTACGGCAACAGCAGCACCGCGAAGCCTGCCGCGATCGTCACCGGGTCGGTGTGACGTTCGGGGTTGAACAGGATCGCCCCGCCGAGTGCGGCCTGGAACAGTCCGTCGCCGAACTGGCTCGCGAACCGCACCCCGGTCAGTCGTACGAGACCCGGCGAGTTCCGCAGGGCGGTCGCGGTCGATCGCCACGCCCGCTGCCTGGACTGCTGCCCGGAGTCTCGCACAAGCACGACACTATCGGCTCCGCCACCATCCGACCGTGCGGGCGGCCGCCTCGTCGAGCGGGGTGGGCGACAGGCCGAGTACCTGTTCGGTGCGGGTCGAGTCCATGACGAACGGGGCATCGAACTGGTAGAGCATCTCCGCGAGTTCCTTCATGTCCCGGTTCACGTGGCCGCCGGCCCGCACCAGCCAGGACGGGATCGTCCCCACCGCGGGCGCGGCAGGCCGGCCGCCCGCGTGAAGGCGGTGGCGATCTCACGCTGTGTCACGGCCGGTCCGGTGGGTGCGTGGATCACGGTGTTCCACACGGCCGGCTCCCCCGCCGCTGCGATCATCGCCGCCGCCAGGTCGGGAACGTAGGTGAACGAATGCGGGAGGTCGGCCGAGCCGAGTACCCGCACCTTCTTCCCGGCGAGCACGGTGGGCACCATGCGTTCTCCGGCCATCGCGCTCAGTGCCCGTGGACCGAAGAAGTCCGATGCCACGACGCTCACCGTCGGGGCACGGTGGGCGGCGCGGGCGGCGAGGAGCTGCCGCCGGATGCCGCGCTTGCCGGTGTCGGCCTCGCGGGGCGAGTCCTCGGTCACGACCCGGTCGGGTTCGCTGTACGAGTAGAGGCTCTCGGGGAAGACGACGACCGTCTTCTCCGACAGGTTCGCGGCGGCGTCGAGAACGACCCGCTCGGCGATGGGGAGTTCGCGTGCCCACACGTCGGCGCGGTAGGCCGACCCGTGGACGCACATGTACACCGCGTCGGCAACAAGTCCGTCTTCGTCGACGAGTGCTGCGGCCACGGCCTCGGGATCCGTGACGTCGACACGCAGGCGTTCGATGCCCGCACCTTCCGGTCCGCTGCCCGATCGGGTCAGGACACGCACGCGATGTCCTTGTGCGGCAAGTTGTTCGGCGACGGTCCAGCCGACGGGTCCGGCTCCTGCGACCACCTGGAGATGCGACATGGTTCCTCGATTCGGAAAGTGTGAGCACTGCTCTCTGATGGCTTCGACGATCCTCCGCGCAGCCGGAATTGTCAAGAGCACTGCTCTCGTTTGTTGACGGTGCTCTCTGTTCGACGGCAGAATGGGCCGGTGACGACACCACGGGCACGCGCACGCGCACAGACGATGGCCGACATCCTCCGGATCGGCCGCGAGCATCTCGGCACCCACGGAGCGGCGGCGCTGTCGCTGCGTGCCGTCGCCCGCGACCTGGGCGTCGTCTCCTCCGCCGTCTACCGCTACGTCTCGAGCCGCGACGAGCTGCTCACCCTGCTCGTCGTCGACGCCTACGACGAACTCGGCGACAAAGTCGACCGTGCCGTCGACGCGGCCGACCCCTCCGACCACCGCGAACGGTTCCTCACCCTCGGCCGTGCCGTGCGCTCGTGGGCGCTGGCCGAACCGGCCCGCTACGGGCTGCTGTACGGCAGCCCGGTCCCCGCTACGCCGCCCCCGCCCGAGCGCACCACCGCACCCGGTATCCGCGTGGTCCTGCGACTGGCCCGGATCGTGGACGAGGCCCACGCCGCGGGGGTATTGGACGACACGGCCGCTGCCCCACCTCCGGAGAGCCTGGGGGAACCGCTGGGCCGGATCCGGGACGAGTTCTCCCTCACCGCCCCGGATTCCGTACTGGCACGCGGTCTCTGGGTGTGGCCGTCGTTGTTCGGGTCCGTGAGCTTCGAGGTCTTCGGGCAGTACGGCCCCGACACTTTTCCGGACTGCGAGGTCCTGTTCGAACATCATCTCGCCTTGTTGGCACAGACCGTCGGGTTCCACCCCACGCGCCGGTGACGGCGGTGACAGAATGGCTGACGTGGCGCAGCATCAGGACGAACCCGAGGACCGCACCGTACCCTCGACACCCAGGGTGCGGGCCGGCAGCCTGCTCGTCTCCGCCACCGATCTCACCGAGCCGACCTTCCGCCGCACCGTCGTCTACATCATCGAGCACACCGATGCGGGCAGCTTCGGTGTCGTCCTGAATCGCATCAGCGACACCTCCGTCGACGCCATGCTGCCGCAATGGTCGTGGCTCGCCGCCGAACCGAAGACCCTGTTCGTCGGCGGTCCCGTCCACCGCAGTTCGGCACTGTGCTCGGCACGCTGCGGTGGGGGCCGACATCACCGACGTCCCCGGCATCCGCCACGTCGACGGCCGAGTGGTGATGATCGACCTCGATGCCGATCCCGGGCACATCGCCCACTACGTCGAGGGTGTGCGGATCTTCGCGGGATACGCGGGGTGGAGCGCAGGTCAGCTCGACGGCGAACTACGCAACGACGACTGGATGGTGGTCTCGGCCCTGCCCACCGATGTGCTCGCCCCCGCGCACCTCGACGTGTGGGCGAGGGTGCTGCGCCGGCAACCGCTGCCGATGGCGTTGCTCGCGACCCACCCCATCGAGGTCGAACGCAACTGAGCCCCTCGGGCGACCGGGACCGGTCAGCGGGCGTCGGCGAGAGTGTTGAGCGCGCCGGCCATCTCCTCGGCCCTCGTTGCGGTCACGGTGAATTCGTGTCCCGAGGCCGTGGTCACCACGACGGCAGGTCCGGTGCGCGTGACCAGGCCGTACCGCTTGCCACCCTTGGCCCGCAGCCCCCAGCCACCCCAGTCCTGGAACGGGCGGGTCTCGGTGACCTTCGCGCCGACGATCTCGTCGAGGTCGTATCCGAGCGCGTCGGTGGCCAGATTCGTCACCCGGATCCCGTCCGCGTCGACCACCACGGTGTAGCGCAGCAGACCCAGCACGAGCAGAGCGACGGGCGCGATCAAACCCAACGGCCACCAGCTCTGCGTCGCACCGCACACGACGAGCGCGGGGATCAGGACGAGCAGCGACAGTCCGCCGTCGTGCCGCACCGGTGCCCACCTGCTCGACGATGGCAGCTCGGCGCGACCGCGC
>LATQ01000255.1 GCA_001017865.1 Rhodococcus sp. IITR03 | reverse complement strand
GCAGGTCTTCACCGGTGCGGCCGCGCACGTCGTCCTCGAATCCGCCGTGTTCGGCGTCGGCGTCGGCGGTGCGCGCCGACCGAGACCAGCCAGCGAGGCGATTCAGGCAGGTTGCGGCGCATCCACAGCAGCACGATGATGCCGCTGGCACCGATGATCAGCAGCCAGCGCCAGCCGTCCATCAGGAAGTGCGTTTTCGCCAGGGGTGCGCCGGCGAGGGCGACGAGGGGGTAGGCGACGAAGGCGAGGGTGAACGCGTAGCCGATGTAGCGGCCGCGGCGGTGGCGGGGGGATGAATTCGCCGAGGTAGGTGGGGGATCAGGGCGGCTTCGGCTCCGGCGCCGACGCCGGCGATGAAGCGGCACGCGATGAGGATCCACACGTTGGGGGAGAACGCGGCGAGCAGGGAGAACACCAGGTAGATGCCCAGGTTGATCAGGAACATCTTCTTGCGGCCGACCCGGTCGGCGAGGCGGCCGAGGGTCAGGGCGCCGATGAACATGCCGAGGAACACCGAGCCGATGAGGCTGGCTTTTTCGAAGGTGCTCAGTTCCCAGAGGGGGCCAAGGACGGCGGCGAGGACGCCGCCGAGGAACACCTCGAAGTATTCGTAGAAGGCGCCGATGCCGACCAGGGCGGTCAGTTTCCAGTGCCAGGATCCGACGGGCAGTCGTTCCAGGCGGCTGCGGTGGTCAAGGCGTCGATCCGCGGCGGATCCGTTGCGGCGGTCGAACCGCCCGAAGTCAGGGACATGGGAGGGGCCTTTCGATTAGATCGACGTCAACGCGGCGAACGCCGCCTCGAGCGCATGGCTGGGGTGATCGACTGCGGACTTCGCCCGGAAGGCGACGTGACCGTCAGGACGCACAAGGATGACGCCGTCGTCGCGGACGTCGCGGACGTCGTGCCACTGATCTCCGACCGGGCGCATGGGCGTCCGGCGGCCGAGGCACACGATGTCGAGGGGAACATTGCGCTGTTCGGCGAGTTTCACGGCTGCTTCGACCCATGCCTGCCCGTCGGTGTCGACGATTAGGAGAAGGCGACCAGGTCGGAGCAGGTCGTGCGTGGAGATCGTCTTCTCGCTGTCGAGAATCCATGCGTGCGGCAGACGGTGACCGGGCCGTGTGGTGGGAACGTACTCGAGCCCCGAGGGATCACGCGGCGGCGCGGCGGTTCCATCGGCGAGAACGGCACCACCCTCGTAGACGAGTCCGAGATCCAGGTCGTGTGCCTGGAATTCGCGGCGCAGCGACGTGGTGGCTTCGGCGACGAGGCTTCTGCGAATCGCGCCGCGGCGACCTTCGGCAAATAGGTCCGTGAGCACCCGGCGGTTCTTCTCCTGATCACCGGCGACGAGACCGACGGCGGCGGGGAGGATGGCATGGGCGCGGAATGTCATCATCGCCCAGTCGATGTTCTGCTGCGCAACGGGCAGACGCTCGGCTTCGTAGCTGTCGAGCAGATCGATGCCGGCCCATCCGCGCAGGACCGCAGCGAGCTTCCAGCACAGGTTGTGGGCGTCACCGATACCCGAATTCAGCCCGAGCCCGGAGGTCGGCGGATGTTTGTGCGCGGCGTCGCCGGCCAGGAGGATGCGACCTTCGCGGTAGCGCTCGGCGTGGACGCCTTCGATGATCCAGTGATTGACGCTGAGCACGTTCAGGTCCAGTTCTGGGATGCCGAGCAGTTCCCGGATCCGCGGTACGACCGTCGCGTTGTCGAACTTCTTGCCTTCCTCGACGGGCATCGAGAAGTGAACGGCCCATTCCTTCGAATGTGCACCCCAGGGGTGCGGGCCGCGCGGCGAGATTGCCGTTGGACCACAATCCCTTGGCGTTGACGTTGGCGAACCAGGTCTGGAAGGTACCGTCGTCGGGGACCCAAGGTGAGAGATCGGCTTCGAAGTAGACGGTCACCATGTCGAGAACGTCTTTCTCGCCGATGGTCTCGATGCCCAGCGTCGGCCCCACGGTCTTTCCGCCGTCTGCGGCGATCATGAACCGGGCACGTACTTCCGTCTGCTCGCCGGTGGTGCGGTCCGAAATCACTGCGGTCACACCGTGGGCGTCGGCCGCGAAGGATTCGAGTTGTGTGTAAAACAGCACGCGGCCGGGGTTGCGCTGCTCGGCGTGGGCGCGCAGGACCGGTTCGAGCCTGATCTGGGGAAGATCGGTGCAGACGACGGGGCTGTCGGTCTCGTATCGGTGACGCAGCGACCCGCTCCGTAGGCGTCGATCGAGAAAATGGTGCGGCGGTCGAGGTCGCTGTCGCCGCCCAAGGAGGTCGCGAAGCGGACCTTCGACATCTTGTCCAGGGGTGCGCCCTGCTCGTACACGCTGTCGGCGATGCCGTGGTGGCGGAAAATTTCCATCGTGCGCTGGCTGAGGAGATGGGCCTTGGGCAGATGCGAGGTGGACGGGTGGCGCTCGACGAGCAGGCAGTCCACACCGAGGTCGGCGAGGACGATCGAGCGGTCAGGCCACATCCACCTCCGCCGACGATGAGAACTTCGGTGTCCATCGTTTTCACGGGGAAGAACCTCTTTTCTGGGGGTGGCGTCACGGCCGAAAGATGCGGTTGTGCTCCAAGTCACCGAGCAGGCAGGACCAAAGTCTGACACGAAAAACATTTCAAAAACATTTCAGTTTGATGCCTGCGTTTGTGCCCCCTGCGAAGCTCCGAATCGGACAACCTTCCACCCAGTCGAGCGGATATCCGCAGATAGAGGACGGATCAACCCCGACGCGTGTCACGGGGGCGTGGACGGAATCTGCATCCGACGAAGCGCCACCTCTGCCCATCTACATTTGAGAACCGTCTTCCTCGTCACCAGTGTGGTCACCGTTACGGCGGATTCCCGCCGGGTCCTTCGTCCCTGGGACGCAGGAAACGTCACGTCATCGCCAGAAGGAGCCAGCGTGGTCCACTACCGCAGCGTCGGAACCATCTCGCGCCATCGCCACACAGTCCTGCGAGACGACACCGGCGCGCTGCACTACGAGGAACTCATGGGAGAAGAAGGGTTCTCCTCTGATTCCTCGCTGCTCTATCACCGCCACATTCCGTCGGCGATCATCGGCGCACGTACCTGGGAGCTGCCCGACCACGCACTGGTGGCCAACGAACCTTTGATGCCTCGTCACCTACGCCTGCACGAGCTCGTCGGTGACGACGTGGCCTCGACCGATGCGGTCCGCGGTCGGCGTCTGCTTCTCGGCAACGACGACGTCCGCCTGTACTACGTGGTAGCCGGAGCCGACTCGCCGCTCTACCGCAACGCCATCGGCGACGAGTGTGTCTACGTGGAGTCCGGCGAGGCGATCGTCGAAACGGTCTTCGGTGCCCTCGAAGTCGGCGCCGAGCAGTACATCGTGATTCCCCGGGCCACAACGCACCGATGGCGGGTCGTGGGCTCGGAGCCGCTCCGACTGTTCGCGGTCGAGGCCAACAGTCACATTGGTCCGCCGAAGCGGTACCTCTCGTCCACCGGCCAGTTGCTCGAACACGCGCCCTACTGCGAGCGCGACCTGCGAGGCCCCGGCGAGCCGCTGCTCGTCGACGAGACCGACGTCGAGGTCTACATCAAGCACCGCGGAGCGTCGGGAATCACCGGCACCGTCCACATCGTGCCGAACCACCCCTTCGACGTGGTGGGCTGGGACGGCTGCCTGTACCCGTTTGTCTTTGCACTCGAGGACTTCATGCCGATCACCGGTAAGTTGCACCAGCCGCCACCGGTACACCAAGTGTTCGAAGGCCACAACTTCGTGATCTGCAACTTCCTACCGCGCAAGGTGGACTACCACCCTTGTCGATTCCGGTGCCGTACTACCACTCGAACGTCGACTCCGACGAGGTCATGTTCTACGTCGGTGGGAACTACGAAGCCCGGAAGGGATCAGGAATCGGGATCGGCTCGGTCTCTTTGCATCCCGGTGGACACGCCCACGGCCCGCAGCCGGGCGCGATCGAAGCCAGTCTCGGCAAGGATTACTTCGACGAAACCGGCATCATGGTCGACACCTTCCGTTCGTTGCTGCTCGGCGAAGCCGCTCGCGCCTCGGACGACGGCCGTTATGCGTCGTCCTGGTCGGGAGGACGGTGGCTTGAAAATGTCTGATGCACTGTCTCTCCCGAGCGTCTTCGATGCATTCTTCGACGACGCCGCAATCTTCCCCCCGGGACGCGCTCCCCTGGACCGTGCAGTGCGCGACCACATCACACGCCGCATCACCCCCTCGGTCGGACTGTCGGGCCACTGCTTCTACCGGTCGACAAACTCGACGATGCCGCAGCGATGGTCGAGGCTGCAGGAACCGAGCCTGTACGCGTCGGCGTAGTGGTGCCGGCAGGAGCCTCGGCACCGCACTGGCTGTCGCCGACCGGATCGCACCATGGATCCAGGTCACCGGCCTGGAACTGAAGACCAACGACGTCTATCCGGCGCGCGTCATTGCGGACGGATCCGCGCTCACCGACCGCTTCGACGTCCACGTGGAACTGTCCGTCGCGCACATCCGTGCCGGCATGCTCGACCGCTTCGCAGGCACGGATGTGCGGTTGAAGGTGCGTACGGGCGGATTGGTGGCTGCTGCGTTCCCCACTGTCGACGACCTGGCGGACGTACTCACAGCTGCTGTGGCTGCGCAGCGGCCTTTCAAATTGACCGCAGGCCTGCACCGCGCAGTACGTTATACGGACGACTCGACAGGTTTCGTGCACCACGGCTTTCTGAACATCGCCGTCGCCGCTGGTGAGGCACTGCGCGGCGCCGACGCGCCAGCGATCGCGGAAACACTCGCCGAGCGTGACGGAGATCTTCTCGCACAGCGCTTCCGGCACAACGGTGAGCAGTGGCGCTCGATGTTCGAGTCGTTTGGCACCTGCAGCATCGTCGAACCCCTCGGCACGCTCGCCGAACTCGATCTGATTCCGAACATCGCTTCCGTCACCGGAAGCTGAAACGATCCATCAGGAGTACCCATGTCCGGCCTTCCTTCCGACAGCTTCGCGGCACGCTATGCCACCGAAGGTTTCGGTATCGCTCATCTGCCCTACGGTTCCTTCTCGACGTCGGAATCGGATGCGCGGCTCGGTGTGCGTATCGGTGAGCATGTCGTAGCGCTCACAGATCTCGTCTCGCGGGACTCGGATCTGTTCCCGCTCGTCGCTCAACCGAACCTCGACGCCCTGCTGACGTCCGATCGGCCCACCTGGGACCGGTTGCGTGCCGATCTGCAGAGTGTCCTGTCCTCGGCGGCAGACGCAGAACGGATCGCATCAGCGGCCCACCCGCTCGCCGAGGTCGCACTGCACATGCCCTTCACTGTCGCCGATTACGTCGACTTCTACGGCAATGAATTTCACGCAGCGAACGTCGGCCGCATCTTCCGACCCGAACAGCCTCCGCTGCTGCCGAACTGGAAGCACCTGCCGGTCGGCTACCACGGTCGGGCGGGAACCATCGTTGCCAGCGGCACCGATGTCCGTCGCCCGCACGGGCTGCGTCCCGAGCCCGATGGGATTCCCTCCTACGGCCCGTCCCGCCGGCTCGACATCGAGGCCGAAATGGGTTTCGTGCTCGGCTCGCCCGTGCCCGGTGGACGGGTTCCCTTGTCCGAAGCTGACAACCACGTCTTCGGTCTCACCCTGACCAACGACTGGTCGGCACGCGACATCCAGAACTACGAGTACGTCCCGCTCGGCCCGAACCTCGGCAAGTCCTTCGCCACGACGATCTCCCGTGGATCACACCGCTCGCGGCGCTCGACGCGGTGCGCGTCGCCCCGCCGACCCGCGACACACCGCTGGCCGAGTATCTCGATGACGCCGCCGAGCGGCCGTGGTCGTTCGACGTGACGTTCGAGGTCGTTCTCAACGGTGACGTCGTCGCCAATCCTCCGTTCGCCTCCACCTACTGGACCGCGGCACAGATGCTCGCCCACATGACCGTCAACGGGGCAGGTCTGCGCGCCGGCGACTTCTTCGCCGGCGGCACCATCTCCGGGCCGGAAAAGAACCAGCGTGGGTCCTTCCTCGAACTGACCTGGGGCGGAGCAGAACCGGTCGCGCTGAGCGACGGATCTTCGTTCACCTTCCTCCGTGACGGAGACGAGGTCACACTCCGCGCCGAAGCTGCGGCAGCGGACGGTTCGACGATCCGGTTCGGTGAGTGCACGGGCCGCATCGTGGAGTTCCCCGTCGACTGACGATCGACTCGACGGGGTCGGTCGGTACAGTACTGCGCCGGCCGACCCCGTCTTGGCGCTGCGGACACCGGCAGTATTCCGAATCTTCGTGCTCACATCGACGCAACCGCCCCGCCCTTGCTCATCACGACGAGTTGTTCCACTAGGCGTGCTGCGTCCGCACCCGAGCCGGCCGTTCCGTACACGTACAACCACCCAACGAATTCCGAGTCGGGATGCCCAGTCCACCAGGACGCCATCCAGATCGACGACCGCCGTGACGTCCCCACGGTCGCTGGTGCCACATGTATGTCCTCACTCGGAGCGCAGGTTCGATCATCACCTGCCGTGCACCCAGTCGGCGGGCGGCAACCGCGAGACCGTCGGTGTCTGTATCGGTTCCGGCGCCGAAACGGACCACGCTGAACATCCGCCAAGCGCGTCGTGCACCAGTCGTCGAGGACGTCGTCGAGACGGACGCGCGGACCGTCCGGCGTGCGCACCCACGGCTGCGGCAGATGCGTCCCGGCACCGGTGGACATAGGTGCCAGCATTCCAGTCGTGAGCATGCGTCGCGCTCCCGTACCCGGTCGACGTCCTCGGCAGGCACCTTGTTCGATTCGGCGAACGCGACAAATTGATTGTCGTGTGGGAAAGGGCTTCTTGACGATATACCTAACGTTAGGTAGCTGGCGTACGTCGCCGTGCCGGCCGGAGTTACGGGATACCAGCCGTGCGCAGAACCACAGGTACGAAGGTGTGCGCGGCGGTCGGTTGGGGTATAGCCGACGATGGGCTTCGTTCCGCTGGCGTCGGGAACAGCACATCGACATGCGATCTTCACGTTTCCGCATTCCAAGGCCTGCTCGAACTGCTGCGGGTCGTGACATTGTAGACACCGGTACGAGGGACTAAACCTGAATGCACCGATCAGCTGAGCGCGTTGCTGTGAGTGTGGTTGTGCGGTAACGATCGGTCTGCGGGCGTGGCTGATCGTCCGACCACTCGTGTCGGGTTGTTCCACTGGATCTTTCGGGTAGTGGGCGGTCAGACGAGTCCCCTGTTAACCGATGATCGGCTGGTTCCGCCCGGACGCCTTGTCGAACAAAGTGTTCCACGCTTCTTCCATGGCCATCGCCGCGGTAGGTGCAGTGTCAACCGGCGAGCCGACGACGCGATCCGGGCGGGAACCGACACGATGGTCTTCCGGACTGTGCCGGTGGACGCCTTGACCAGTTTCGGGTCGCCGGTGAGAGCGGCAGCAGCGCGGGTGAGATTGAAGGCCATCACCGCGCAGACCAACCATGCAGCGTTGGCGGCAAAACGAGACGACGGCAGGTGAGCGAGCGCGGAGTTCTTCAGGTCCGAGTGAACCTGCTCGATGATCGCGTGGTGTCGGTGGAGTTTGTCGGCAGCGACGGTATTGAGATCGGTGGTATCTGTGGTGGTGAAGAACGCATGGAACCGCCAGACGTCGAACAATTCGCCTTGGCCGTGGTCCTTGGTCGGCCGCAGGTCGGGAATGCGGCGCACGACCAACCGCCCCGGAACCCGGTGCGCCTTCTTCTGGGAGGCGAACGCGGTGAACGGGATCTCGGCGACCTCGGCTGCGAGATCCATCGTTCGGTGTCGTGGTCGTAGACGCATCGGTGTATTCGATCGGCGTCCACGCCTCGTCGCTGATCGAGGAGATCGCGGTCTTGATGGTCGAGGTCAGGCGGACGGTGACCGACACGTCGGCCCCGCCACGGAGCGCGGCCCAGACGGTGGGATATCCGTAAAACGCCGAATCCGCCCGTACCAGCGGTTTCGACGCTGCTACCGGTGTAGTGCGCGCTGCTGGCTCGGCAACCGCCCGGCGCAGGTGTTCGACGGTGGTCAGGGTATCGGCGACCATCCGGCCGGCTCCACGCGCAGATCCGCACGCACCTTTACGTAGGCGTTGCCCGACGATCACCGGCGCCGCGGTGGCGGTGGTGACCGTGGTGATCAGCGCGTTCAGTCCACGAACCCCGGAGTAGCCGTAGCCGGAGCCTTGTTTGCCGAGGCCGTGCACTTCGACGATCGAATCGTCGATGTCGACCAGCACCCGCCCGGTGTCGATGCCGGCCACCAGCGGGGTGCGGGAGGCCAGGCCGCGGAGGAACCGGGAGGCGGCGGCATCAAGTTGGCGGACGTGCCCGAAGGAGAAGGTGCGCAGGAACGATCCCAACGTCGAGGGCGCGTATGGGCGGTCGAAGGGTGTGCCCATCGCCCCGTGCCGCAGCAGCGCCATGTCGGTGATGCTGTCGCGCCGGCGACCATCCCCGCGACCAGTGATCCGATCTTGTGGCCGGCGTGGGCGCCCTTGTCGGTGGGGACGCTCAGATGCTCGTCCGCGAGGCTGAGCAGGCCATTGTCGCGAGCCAAGGCCATGATCGGAACCAGTCCGGCGGTCGACACGAGGTTCGGATCGTCGAACCTCGCGGCGGTGACGGGTCGGGTGTGAGAGAGTTGCATCTGCGAGATGCCCTTCGTGGTGGCCGAATTGTTTCTGTGAGAAGTTCAATTCTTTCACTACGACAGGGCATTTCGTCGTTACGACTCGCTGGTCACATCAGCCGAATCGGTGCATCCAGCTTAGTCATAATGCGTGCAAGCAGAGGGGATGTGCGATGGGCGAACTGCATTGTAGTGCAGTGCCTCTGGATCGCACTATCCTGATGATCCGTGGTTCCGGGTGTCGGAGCTCTCCGAGCGGGTACTCGACTGCAGCGCGTACTGCCGGCCCCTACTCTCGAGTGTTGGCACCAAGATCGGTTGCGGCGCGGGAAAGCTTGTCGAGTAGTCCAGCGAGTTGAACTTGCTCGTTGGGTGTGAGTGCGTCGGCCCAGAGCTTTTCGCGCTCGTGGTGTTCGTCGAGAACCTGATCAACCAGGTGCTCCCCGTGTTGAGTTAGGGCCAGTTCGATGGTCCGCCGATCGGTCGCGGCGCGCGTACGAACAAGAAGCCCGTCACGCTCGAGTGTCTTGACCAGTGCCGATACTCCGGCACGGCTCATTCCGGTCATTCGGGTGACTTGGCGGGATTCGAGCGGCCCAGCGACCCAGAGTGCGAAAAGTACGCGGAAGCCTGACCAGCTCCACCCATGGGGCCGGTGCACCCGAGATTCGATGTCATAGGCCACGACATCGGCGACGCGAGTGAGCTGGAGGACCATCCGCGCAGCTTTGGGATCCGCATCAGGCTTGCGCTGAGCGATGGCACCGACGGCGACCTCCACCGACGCCAGGAAGTCGAGTTCATCCCGCCTTGAGAACGGCGAGTCGGCGGTGTCCTCGGCACGGCGCTGCATATGAAGAACTGTAGATCGTGGCGCACGGAGGTTGTGCCAGACGTGTGACAGCCGTTACCCTCTTAACATCCGTCAAAGGTTTTACAGTTTGGAGTTCGTGGTGACCTATCGTCCCTTTGCTTCCTCCACCGATTTGGAGGACAAGCCCCAAACCCTTGAGGTGCTCGCCGATGGCGTCTACGCGTTGACCGCGGACGGCGACCCCAACATAGGCGCCATCGAGGGTGACGATTTCGTTGTGTGTTTCGAGGCGTTGGCCACCCCGATCGCCGCGCGAGCCTGGCTCGATCGGCTACGCATGCACACCGACAAACCCGTTCGCTACCTGGTTCTTTCGCACTACCATGCAGTTCGGGTGCTCGGCGCGGCGGCATACGACGCTACCGAAGTCATCGCGCACGAGAACACAGCCGCACTGATCCACGAGCGTGGCCTTGAGGACTGGGCGAGTGAGTTCGTTCGGTTCCCGCGCTTCGCGAAGGGCGAGGAATCGATCCCCGGCCTGACCAAACCGACCGTGACATTCGCAGATCGCATCACCATCGACCTCGGCTCCCAGCGCGGAAACCTGGTACTTGAACACGTCGGCCGCGGGCACACCGAAGGTGATCTAGTTGCCTGGCTGCCGAAGCAGAAGATCTTGTTCACGGGTGACCTCGTCGAAGCCCAGGCAGCCCTGTACACCGGTGACGCCTTCCATCGCGAATGGGCAACCACCACACTCGACCGGATACGCAACTTCAATGCCGAAATCCTGGTGGGCGGACGCGGTCAGGTCACCCGCGGCGCCGACAACGTCGTCACCGCCATCGAGCAGACACGCTCGTTCCTCACGACCCTGCTCGACACCGTCGGATCCGTGCAAACAAACGGCGGCACCCTCGAGGCGGCGTTCTCCGCCGCCCACCACGCGTTGGTGGGCCAGTACGGAGAATGGGCAATCTTCGAGCACTGCCTGCTTCGACGTCGCCCGGGTATGGGATGAGCTGTCCGGGATCGAGCGACCCGTGATCTGGACGCCGGAGCGCGATCGCGCCCTCTGGGACCGTCTGCAGCGTTGAACCTACGAGATCAAGAAGACCATGGACACCACCAATCAGAACATCGGCACCGTAGCGGTTCTCGGGAACGGCCCCGTCGGGCAGACGACTGCACTGCTGCTCGCGCGCTGGGGAATTCACGTACTTCTCCTCGACGCGCGGTCCGGACGAGACCCGATCGGATCGAAAGCGATCTGCCAGCAGCGGGACATCCTCGACATCTGGGACAGCGTTGGGGTGGGCCGACAGGTCGCTGATGAGGGACAGAGCCTGTCGACGGCGCGGACCTTCTACCGCGACGTCGAGTTATTCGCGCTCGACTACATCGAGCAGGGGAGCTCGCCGTTCCCCCCGTTCGTCAACATCTCCCAGACACGGACCGAGGAGCTTCTCGACGCCGCCGTCGTGCCCGAGCCGCTCATTGATGTCCGCTGGGCGCACGACGTGGTTCGGGTCGAGCAGGACGAGAGTGAGGTCCGCGTTCAATGCGACACCGTCGACGGACCGACGTGGTTTCGCGCGGACTATGCCGTGATGGCCACCGGCTCGCGCAGCTCGGAGCTGCGAGGCCAGCTCGGGCTCGGGTTTCCTGGCCGATCGTTCGACGACAAGTTCCTCATCTGTGACATCCAAGCAGAACTTCCCGATTGGCAGCAGGAACGTAGGTTCTACTTCGATC
>LATQ01000637.1 GCA_001017865.1 Rhodococcus sp. IITR03 | reverse complement strand
TTCGTCGGTCACATCATGCGTGCACCGTGCGCACCATCGCAGCCGATGCCCGCCGCGGCACCTGATCTCCCTTGTCCTATCCGGAAAGCCACACACGGAAAAGCCCACGGTACGCGCGGTGCGGGATCTGCTCATCGAGCCCTCCTCGAAACAAGGGAGCCATGCGGTTCTGGGGCCGGCGTGCCGACCAGGTTGCGCGGGATCGTCTCGACCGTGTTCAGCGTCGGGCGTCGGTGATGGCGCTTATTGATCCTGGATCTGGCGCTTTCCGTGAAGGCGACAGCACGCCGCTGATCAGCAAGAATTTGCGGTAGACCAAGATCATCTCGATGTGACCTCGCAACCCTGACGGCCTCCTACCGCACCTGAACGACATTGTCATCGACGCCGTTCACCTGATCGATGCCACAATTCGATCACAGCCCACCCACGAGGCAACGAAGGGCGATGCCCGAAGTGCGGCACTGTGTCGAGGCGCATGCACTCGCGTTATCGACGCCGTCCCGCAGACACCGCGATAGGCGCGCATCCGGTCATCCTCGATCTCGTGGTCCGCAGGTTCTTCTGCGACGACGGCATCTGCAATGCAACAATATTCGCCGAGCAGATACCAGGACTGACACAACGCTGGGCTCGACGAACCACACTGCTCGACACGATGATCGAAGCGATCGGACTGGCCGTGGCCGGCCGCGCCGATGCCCGTCTCGCCGCCCCACTCGGAATACACGTCAGCAGGGACACGCTGCCCGGTGTCGTGCGGTCGATCCCCGATCAGCTGATCGAGACCACGCCGATCCTGGGGATCGACGACTTTGCGCTGCGCCGCGGCCATGTCTACGGCACCGTCATAATGGATCTGACCTCGGGCCGGCCGATCGATCTGCTGCCCGACCGTATCAGCGACACCGTCTCTACCTGGTTGCAGGCGCATCCCGGGGCCGAGATCGTGTGCCGGGACCGGGCCGGTGCCTGCGCTGAGGCCGTCCGGATCGGGGCACCGGATGCGGTGCAGGTCGCCGACCGATGGCACCTGTGGCGCAACGTGATCGGTGCCGTGGAGAAGACGGTGATTCAGCACCGTACCGATCTCCGAGCACCGGCTACGCCGACCGACGCCAGCGACGGTACTGCCGACCATCCGGTCATTCCGATGGTTCCCGACGGCGGTTGACGATCCGGACCCGCGAACGCCACGCAGCTGTACGAGAGCTACATGCCCAGGGCTGACGATCTCGGGTATCAACAGGCAGTTGAATCTCAATCGCAGAACCGTGCGTCGTTTCGTCCACGCCGCCGACAGTCGCTAGTTGATGACTACCAGTCGGATAGCGGGACAGACACTGCTCAGTGGGCACGAAACCTACCTGCGGGAACGATTCGGCGCGGGATGCACCGATGCGGCTCGTCCGACCCGCGAGATCACCGACCGTGGCTACGGGGGCAGCGCGCAGACTGTCCGTCGGTTCCTCCAGCCGCTTCGAAGTGCAGAACGAGCTCAGCCGGTTCCGCCGCGGACACCGAGTGTCAGGCAGGTCACGATGTGGTTGGCCTGTCGGCCGGATGATCTCGCCGATAAGGACAGCACACGGCTCACCGACATCTGCGACCGTAGTCTCGCCCGAGCGAAGCTGCGTGAGCACATTCGCGGGTTCGCCGAGATCATGGTCAAGCGTCGTGGACACGATCTCGCCGAGTGGACGACCGATGTTGATGCCACCGGATCACCAGCGCTTCGGTCCTTCGTGATCGGGCTGCGTCGAGACCTCGATGCGGTGACTGCCGGTCTGACCCTCGTGCGCAACTCCGGGCCGGTCGAAGAACATGTGAACCGGATCAAGATGCTCAAACGGCAAATGTATGGCCGGGCGAACTTGGATCTCCTTCGGAAACGCGTTGTCCACCCCGAATTGTACTGCACGGCAGTGTTTTCACGGAAAGTGCGCCAGAACCAATTTCAGCGAGCGCCGTCAGCCGAACTGGCCGAATCCCTGGCATCGCGTCGGATTCGTTTTGCATGACTCAGTTTTGCGCCGTGGGCTTCGAACCCTGCCGCCGTCGATACGCAGCCGAACTGGCCTTCTCTCCGCATGCGGCCATCGAGCACCAGCGCCGGATGCCGCGGCGTGATCGGTCGACGAAGTACAGGGAGCAGTCGTGACCGAGGCATCGACGCACGCGGTCGCGGTACTCGCCGCTGAACAGGTCGATGGCGTCGCGGGCGATGATCGACAGGATCTGCTCGGCTGGTACGGCAGGGGAGGGGACGGCGGTGGTGCCGTCGCTGGAGAGGGTGGGATGTGGTGGGCCCGAGTGCGACGCTCGATTGATCACGTCGATCAGTGCGGGGTCCGGCCGATGTCCGTCTACGCGCGAGCGCGTCAGGTGGTTTATGGCCTCACGCAGCTCCCGGGCGTGGTCGAGCATGCCATCGGCAAGCGGTTCGACGGCCGGCGGAAGTCCGGCGACGTAGAACCAGGTCTGCACATCGTCGTCGGTTACCAGCAGTTCGCGGTCGGCCATGTCGCGCTTGGCGACGGTCGCGACGAAGTCGAGACACAGAGCATCGGATCTGAATGGAAATCCCAATCTACGTCGGTCTTTGGTCTCCGGAACCGGTAGCTTCACGCTTTGATCTCTCCTCTAACCTGTGGCCGTCGACGACTCGGACGGACGTCGAGGCAATCGCAGCATCAAAAGTTCTGTAGATACTTCCATGCGGACGGACCCCTGTCCTGCATTAATTTCAGAGCAATTATAAGTACGTGAGTGGATTGACAGCTCACGAGCCTGGGCGGCATGGTTGGCGTCATGCAGACGATTGTGGATGACTGGCGATCGGCCGCACCCGCCGCCGTGTGTCGTCCTTCTTGCTGTCGCTGAACTTTTCTTCGGACGCGCACCTGTTCGCCACAGAGCAGGATCGCAGCTGTCCGCATGAGACCTGTCCAACCCCTCTCCTCGGTGCCGGCCCGTCCGGATGCGGAGATTGTCCGATCTGGAGAAACACAGAAGATGGCTGTCGAATTCATCAGTCAGGTACACGTTCGTGACTCATCGGATCTGTACCCCAAGCCCGGCGCCGACATCGATGTCGCGTACCTCCGCCGCTACGCGGCGCCCTCGAAGAGGCTGGATTCGACTACACGCTCGTGCCCTACGGATCTGCAGGTTTCAGTTCGTTGGGTGTCGCCGACGCACTCAGCCAGCTCACCGAACGTATCAAACTGGTCGTGGCGCTGCGGCCCAACATCATTCACCCGGTCGCTGCAGCGCAGGCGTTGAGCACCCTCGATCACCTCAGCGGCGGCCGGGCCGTCGTCCACATCATCTCCGGCGGCACCGACGCCGAGCAGGCACGCCAGGGTGACTTTCTCACCAAGTCCGAACGCTACTCCCGCTCCGCCGAGTTCATCGAGATCCTCCGCCGGGCCTGGACGGAGGGTGCGCCGTGGAGCCATGTTGGCACGCACTACCGGTTCGACGACTTCGTTGCCGACCTGCGCCCTGTGAACGGGACGATCCCGATCTCGCTCGGTGGATCCTCGGCGGACGCCTATCGGGTCGGTGGCTCGCTTGCCGACATCTTCGGCTTGTGGGGCGAGCCGCTCGCGCAGACGCGCGAGCAGATTTCCGCGATCCACGGGCAGGCGGACCTCGCCGGACGTGCCGACAAGCCGCGGATCTGGGTTACCTTCCGGCCGATTATTGCGCCCACCGAGGAGAAGGCCTGGGAGAAGGCACACACCATCCTGGGTGCCCTGAAGCGCAACCATGTCGGCGCGAGTGCACACAACGTGCCCGAGAACACCGGTTCGCAGCGACTGCTCGAGGCCGCGAAGGCCGGAGAACTGCACGATCGTGCCCTGTGGACGCCGACCGCCACCGCCACGAATGCCTCCGGCGCCTCCACCGCGCTGGTCGGTACGCCCGAGACCGTCGCCGCGGCGATCCTCGATTACGTCGAACTCGGCGCCGACCTGATCTCCATCCGTGGCTACGACAACCTCAACGACGTCGTCGACTACGGCAAGTACCTGTTGCCGCTGCTGCGCGAGGAACTGGCCTCCGTCGGGTCGCCCGCCTGACTGCGACCACGTCCCCACTTCGGAAACGAGCAATTTTCATGAGCGACAAGAGACAACTCGTCCTGGTCCTGCAGATCCTCGGGATGGGCACCAACTACCAGTCCTGGCGCCTGCCGGACAGCCCCGCCGAGCGCGTCCTCGATCTGGACGTCTACACCGACATCGCACAGGCTGCTGAGGCCGCGAAGATCCACTCGTTGTTCCTGTCCGACGGGGTCGGCACCTCGCTCGAACGCCCGATGGGTCTGTTCGAGCCGGTCACCTTCCTATCGGCGCTGGCCGCGGTCACCCGCCGCATCGGCCTCGTGGTGACCTCCTCGACGACCTTCAACGAGCCGTATAACCTGGCCCGCCAGATGGCTTCGCTCGATCATCTGTCGAAGGGTCGCGCCGGCTGGAACATCGTGACCTCCTCGGCCGGGGAACGCAATTTCGGGATCGAGCTGCCTCCCCACGACGAACGATACGAGCGTGCCGAGGAATTCGTTGCCGCGACGAAGGCGTTGTGGGACAGCTGGGATGCCGATGCGCGGATCGTGGACCGGGACAGCGGTGTTTACGTCGACCCGTCCAAGGTGCGCCGTACGAACTTCGTCTCGGAGCATCACAGCGTCGAAGGTCCGCTGAACATCGATCGCGCCCCGCAGGGGTACCCGTTCTTGTTCCAGGCCGGATCCTCGACCAAGGGAGTGGATTTCGGGGCGCGTCACGCCGATGCAATCTTCACGTCCCAGCCCGACCGTTACGAGGGGCTCGAGTTCTACAAGTACATGAAGGGCCGGGTCGCTGCCGCCGGGCGTAATCCCGACGACCTGAAGATCCTCCCGGGTCTGTACACGGTGATCGAACGCACCGAGGAGCAGGCGCGCGACATCGCCGGCCGGCTCGCCGAGTTCGCGACCACAGCGGACTGGGACGCCCAGCGCAAGAACTTCGAGAGCTCCGGCTTCGGTGGTGTGGACCTGTCGGACCTGGATCCGGACAAGCCGATCCCGCTCAACCGCCTGCCCGAGATCGAAGACGTCCAGGGCCGGCGCTCCCGCTACGAGATGTACCGGCGGTGGGTGCTCAACGGCGACAAGACCCTGCGCGAACTCGTCTACCACAACAACCGCGCCGCCTCCGGACACTGGGACCCGGTCGGCTCGGTCGAACGGATCGCCGACCAGATCCAGGAGCGGTTCGAAGAGGGCTCGGCTGACGGCTTCGTCATCTCGCCGCAGCATTTCGGTGGCTACCGGGTCATCACCGACCATCTCGTCCCCGAACTGCAGCGTCGCGGCCTGTTCCAGACCGAGTACGCCGGAGACACCCTCCGCTTCAACGTCCTCGGACACCACTGACCCACTCGCACAAGCGCTCTCGAATCAAGAAGGACCGATCCAGTGACAAGCACACGCAGCATCGCCCGGTGGACCGCCGCCGTGATGCTCACCGCAGGTGCCCTCAGCGCCTGCTCGTCGGGCGGGGCGAACGCAACCGCAGAAGCAGCCGGAGACCCGGCCCCGGGCGGCACCCTGGTCTTCGGGACCGCCGCCGATCCCATCTGCGTCGATCCGAACCAGACCGACCTCACCGCCACCCGCGACATCCTGCGTCAGGTCGCCGACTCCCTCGTCGACGCCGACCCGGACACCGGTGAGATCGTGCCCTGGCTCGCCACCTCCTGGAAGGTCAACGACAACGCGACGGTCTTCGACTTCACCCTGCGCGAGGACGTCACCTTCAGCAACGGCGAGGTGTTCGACGCCAACGCCGTCAAGGCGTTCCTCGACGGCATCCGCGATCTCGGCGGCCGCGCCGTCAACGCGTCGAGCTACATCGAGGGCTACGTCGGCACCGAGGTCGTCACACCGAACCAGGCGCGGGTGACCTTCACCGTCCCCAATGCCAGTTTCCTGCAGGCACTGTCGACCGTGAACATGGGTGTGCTGGCCCCGTCGACCTACCAGGTCGCCCCGGAACAGCGTTGCCTCGGGAGATCACCGCCTCCGGTGCCTTCGTTCTCGACCACTACACCCCCACGCAGGAAGTGGTGCTTGCCAAGCGGACCGGCTATGCATGGCCCAGCGGCAACGCCGACCACGACGGCGAGGCCTATCTCGACCGCATCGAGTTCCGGGTGATCCCCGAGGCCAGCGTGCGCGTGGGCAGCCTGCGCTCGGGCGACGTGCAGATGATCGACACCGTCCCGGTCCAGGATGAGGAGAACCTCGGCGCCTCCGGTCTGGGGCTGCTCACCACCAACCGTCCCGGCACGGTCTTCGAGCTGCTGACCAACAACTCCCATCTGATCCTATCGGACAAGGCGGTGCGCCAGGCCATCCAGTACGGCCTCGACCTCGAGGAGTACAAGGCGACGATCCTGCTGCCGCGCAACAATGTCGCGACCAGCATCCTGTCGTCGACCACGCCGTTCTACAGCGACTTCTCCGAGTACATCCGCTACGCCCCGGACGAGGCCGTCGACCTGCTCGAGCAGGCGGGCTGGAAGCCCGGCCCCGACGGGATCTGGGAGAAGGACGGGCAGCGGCTGAGCCTGACCATCCTCAACGGCCACTCCGGTGGCACCTCGCAGTACGAGCTCATCGCTCAGCAGCTCGCCCGCGTCGGCGTCGAGATCAAGATCCAGAACGTCTCGCGCGCCGAGATGCTCGCCGCCATCGACGCCGGGGACTACGAGTTCGTCCCCTACGGCTTCACCCGCGCCGATCCGGCCGCGCTGACCATGCACTTCTCCACCAAGCGCAACAACCCGCTGCGCCTGCCGCCCTCCGAACTCGAGACCTACCTCGACGAGCAGGCCGCCGCGCCCGTCGCCGAGGACCGCCAGGCGGCCGTCGACAAGGCAGCCGAGTACATCGTGGCGAACCACCTGGTGATCCTGCTCAACGAGCAGTCCACCGCCTACGCCTTCAACGGTGTCGCCGGTGCCGACTGGGCGCCCGGTGGCCAGCTGTCCCTGTTCGACGCGTGGGTCCAGGACTGAAAGGACGAATGATGACACGCGGCCCGGTCGACAACGATGCACTTCGTGATGGGCTCCGATTCTTCGGACGCCGGCTACTCCAGGGACTGTTCGTCCTCTGGGCTGCGTTCACCCTCGTGTTCGTCGTGCTCTATCTGCTGCCGAGCGACCCCATCCAGCTGATGCTCTCCGGCAGCGGCGCCGAGTTCGCCTCGGCGGACGACGCGACCATCGCCCAGCTGCGCGCCCAGTACGGCATGGACAAGCCCGCCGTCCTCCAATACCTCGACGCCCTGTGGAACGCGCTGCACGGCGACTTCGGGATGTCGATCCAGACCGGCCGACCGGTGGCGGACCTGATCGGCGAGGCCCTCTCGCAGACCGTCGTGCTCGGCCTGTTCGCCCTCGCGATCGGGCTGGTCCTCGGATTCGTGCTGGCGATCGCGGCTACGCTCGTGCGCTTCGGGTGGCTGCAGCAACTGCTGCTGTCGCTGCCCGCCGCCGGGGTGTCGGTGCCGTCCTTCTGGGTGGGCCTGCTGCTGATCCAGTACTTCGCCTTCGAGCTGGGCTGGTTCCCCCCGCTCGGCGGCAAGGGCATCGACGGCCTGGTGCTGCCCGCGGTCACCCTGTCGATCCCCACCGCCGCGTTCGTCGCCCAGATCCTGGCCAAGAGCCTGTCGGTGACGATGCACGAACCGTACATCGAGGTCGTCCGCTCCAAGGGCGCCTCCCGCGCCCACGCCCTGTTCCACGACGCGCTGCGCAACGCCTCGCTGCCGCTGCTGACGATGGTCGGGATGATCGTCGGCAACATCCTGGCCGGATCGGTGGTCGTCGAGACCGTATTCTCCCGGATGGGACTGGGCCGCATCACCTACGAAGCCGTCAACGCCCAGGACATCCCCGTCGTGCTCGGAGTGGTCACCTTCGCCGCCACCGTGTTCGTCGTCCTCGGGATCATCGTCGACCTGCTGTACCCCCTGCTCGACCCGCGGATCGCCTCCCAGGTCCGCACCCGCCGCCGACCCCGGCTCGAGCACACCCCGGACAGGATCGCCTCATGACCTCGCTTCTCGCCGAGAACACCGCCGCCCCCCAAGGACAACCCGACGTCGACGCCCTGCCGGACCGCGGCAGCGACGAACGCGCCTGGGTCACCCTGCTCCGCCAGCCGGGCCTGCTGCTGTCGGTGGCCGTGATCGCCCTCGTCGTGGCATGGGCGTTCTTCCCCGAGGCGTTCACCAGCCAGAACCCCCTCGACGGGGTCCCCGCCGAACGACTGTCCCCGCCGAGCGCGAACACTGGTTCGGCACCGACAATCTGGCCGCGACACCTACGCCCGTGTCGTCCACGGTGCCGGCCTGACCCTGCAGGCCACCCTCGTCGCCGTGCTCGTCGGCATCGTCGTCGGCGCCGGCATCGGCCTGGTCGCCGGTTTCGTCCGCGGCCGTGTCGAAGACTGGCTCATGCGCATCGTCGAGGTCATGCTCGCCGTCCCCGGCCTGCTGCTCTCACTCGCCGTGGTCACCGCCCTCGGCTTCGGCACCATCAACGTCGCCATCGCCGTCGGTATCGCCAACATCGCCAGCTTCGCACGGGTCATGCGCTCGGAAACCCTCAAGATCTCAGCCCTGCCCTACATCGAGCGTCCAGGCATCCGGATCGCACTGGAGCTACACACTCCTCGCGCACGTGCTGCCCAACGCCAAGGGACCGGTCCTGGCCCTGACCGCCCTCGAATTCGGCACCGCGATCCTGTCGGTCTCGGCCCTGTCCTTCCTCGGATTCGGTGCCCAGCCACCCACCCCGGAATGGGGCGCCCTCGTCTCCGACGGCCGCGACTATCTCGCCTCCGCCTGGTGGATGACCACCTTCCCCGGCCTGGTGATCGCCGTGGTCGTGTTGTCCGCGAACCGCATCGCCCGTTTCCTCGAGAATCGCTGAGGCACGACCATGACCACACCCGCCCTGCTGACGGTGACCGATCTCGACGTCGAGTACCGCCTTTCGCGCACTCGCTCGTTCCGCGCGGTGACCGGTATCGAATTCGAGATCGGCCGCGGCGAACTCGTCTCCCTCGTCGGTGAATCCGGCTCCGGCAAGAGCACCACTGCCCACGCCGTGCTCGGCCTGCTCGGCGACCGGGCACGCATCACCGGTGGCAGCATCCGCTTCGACGGCACCGAACTGACCACCCTGCGCGACAAGCAGTGGCGCACCCTTCGCGGCGCCCGAATCGGCTTCGTCCCGCAGGACCCCGCCGTCTCACTCAACCCCACCCGCCGAATCGGGGAGCAGATCGCCCAGTCCATCACTCTCCACGAGGGCCGTGTCCCCAGGCACCTCCTCGACGAGCGCGTCATCGCGCTGCTGACCAAGGTCGGCATCGACCGCCCCGAACTACGGGCCCGGCAGTATCCGCACCAGCTGTCCGGGGGCATGCGTCAACGCGCCTGATCGCCAACGCCCTCGCCGGGGAACCGGAACTGATCGTCGCGGACGAACCGACCAGCGCCCTCGACGTCACCGTCCAGAAGCAGATCCTCGACCACCTCGACGACCTGCGCCGTGAACTGGGCATCGCGATCTTGCTGATCACCCACGACTTGGGTGTCGCCGGCGACCGCTCTGACCGCATCGTCGTCCTCGAATCCGGCCGCGTCGCCGAATCCGGTCCCGCCGAGCGGATTCTCACCGACCCGCAGGCCGACTACACCCGCCGGCTCCTCGCCGCCGTGCCCCACATCGACTCCGGACGCCTGACCGCTCCCGCCCCAAGCGGCCAGGCCGTCACCGCACCTTCCCTCAGAAAGGAGCCCGCGGCGATCCTCATCGGGTCCGGCCTGCACAAGACCTTCCATGAATCCGGTACCGACGTCCACGCCGTCCACGACGTGAGCATCTCCGTCCGGCGCAGCCGCACCCTCGGCGTCGTTGGCGAATCCGGTTCCGGCAAATCGACTCTCGCACGCATCTTCACCCGCCTGACCGACGCCGATGCCGGCACGGTCGAATTCGACGGCCGCGACGTCACCACCCTGAAGGGACGCGAGCTGCGCGAACTGCGCCGCCACATCCAGCTCGTCTACCAGAACCCCTTCGCCTCCCTCGACCCGCGCTTCACCATCGGCCGCACCCTCACCGAACCACTGCGGGCCTTCGGCATCGGCACCCGGCAGACCCGCCCGGCGCGCGTCGCGGAACTGCTCGACCTCGTCGGCCTGCCCGCCTCGTTCGCAGACCGCACCCCGGATGCGATGTCGGGTGGCAACGCCAACGCGTGGCCATCGCCCGGGCCTTGGCCACCGACCCATCACTGGTGGTGCTCGACGAAGCCGTCTCCGCCCTCGACGTGTCCGTCCAGGCCAGATCCTCGACCTGCTCGTGAGAATCCAGGCCGAACTCGGGTGAGCTACCTGTTCATCTCCCACGACCTGGCCGTCATCCGGCAGATCAGCGACGACATCGTGGTCATGCGCCGCGGCCGCGTCGTCGAGGCCGGCACCGCCGACCGCGTCTACACCCGACCCGCGGTGGACTACACCCGTGATCTCCTCGCCGCCGTCCCCGGCGCCCATCCCCGAAAGGTGACAGCGTGACCCTCGCTTCCGCCCTGCGCCCCTACGACCCCTCGGTCCTGCCGGACGTGACGGTGGCGCTCGCCGAGCGCGCCGGCGAGTACGACCGCACTGGGGCATTCCCCACCGACAGCGTCCAGGTCCTGCACGACGCCGGCATCCTCACCGCCACCGTGGGACGCCGCTTCGGCGGTGCCGAGGTCGGCCACACCGGCACCGTCGACCTGATGCTCGCGCTCGGCGAAGGTGACCCCTCCGTCGCTCTGATCACCGCCATGACCCTGGCCTTCCACAGCGGCCAGGCCAACCGGACCTGCTCCCGCCGGAGCTGTATGAGCGCATCCTCGTAGATCCGCGCGCGGCCCTGTCCTGGTCAACGCGCTGCAGGTCGAACCGGCGCTCGGCACTCCCTCCCGCGGCGGCGCCCCGGCGACCACCGCCCGTCAGGTGGATGGCGGCTGGTCGATCACCGGCCACAAGATCTACTCGACCGGCGCCGCCGGACTGCGGTGGATGATCGTCATGGCCACCACCGACGAGGACGCGCCCCGGGTCGGGTCGTTCGCCGTCGACGCTCGCAGCGCCGGCATCCGCATCGAGGAGACCTGGGACAACACCGGCATGCGCGCCACGAGCAGCCACGACGTGATCTTCGACGAGGTGTTCGTGCCCGAGGACGCCGTGTTCGGACTGCAGGACCTGGCCACCCGCCGCCCCGCCGACCAGAACCTCGGCCCCGGCACCGCCCTGCCCGCGATCTATCTCGGTGTCGCCCGCGCGGCGCGGAAGTGTTCATCCGCTTCCTCGA
>LATQ01000169.1 GCA_001017865.1 Rhodococcus sp. IITR03 | reverse complement strand
CGCGAGCGCACTGCGGGGATGCCGGCGACCATGGCTTGCAGCATGACACTGTCGTAGGTGTTTGCCGAGGTCACCGCCGTGATCAGCGGGATACCGTCGGCGTCGGACAGGATGTGGATCTTCGAGCCGTTCTTGCCTCGATCGACGGGGCTGGGACCGGTCAGAGATCCCCTTTTTTCGCCCGCACGTGTGCGGCGTCGAGGATGGCAGCGGACCAGTCCAGGTCCCCGCCGGCACCGAGCCGATCGAGGACCCGGCGGTGCAGCTCGTCGAACACCCCGGCCCTGACTCAGGCGTGAACCGACTATGCGCGTTCGGAGCACTGCCCCCGAATGACGGCGGCAGGTGCCGCCAGGCACAGCCCCTGGTGAGCACGCAGACGATAGCGGTGAACAACGGCGAGATGTACAGATCCTTCGCCGCCGCCGGCACGTCCGGCTTCGACTTCACAGGTGATCAGCACCAGATCGACATCAGCGGCTTGCTCCGAGCGTTCGGTCACCGTCTTCAGTTCCGCTCTGCTGGGCACCTCGACCACAAGTCGCGCGTTCTTATCCGTGACGGCGCGAGAGAAGGTGACCGTCTCCCCCAACTGAAGCTCACTGAGGGTGAAGCCGGCCGCTCGCCACGCGTCGACTTGGGGCCGGTCTCCCGACCACCAGATGCCCACTCGAGACGGCTGAGGACGCCGGTAGCTCCGAGCACCGCACCAACCACGCCGAAAATCGCCAGTGCACATACCGCCGGGGACCTGTGGTGTCGCCGCGCCTTGGCGCAGTGGTCGGTATGGCCGGTCGAACTGTCGCTGGTTGCGAAATGCGGCGAGAAACCCGGCGACACCGAGCGTGCCAGACCACCCACACCCTCCCCGGTGAGCAAAACTGGGTGCCAACGATCGACCTTGCCCCGATTCGAAGGAGTCCGATGTCTCGCCATGTGCCAACCTGGATGACGATTGTGGTGCTGTCACTGTGCGGCATGGTCTCAGCGTTGCAGTTCACCCTGGTCATTCCGCTGCTGCCGGAGTTCCCCGGGCTACTGGACATCTCCACCTCGAACTCCTCGTGGCTGGTCACCGCCACCCTGCTCACCGCCGCCGTGAGTACCCCGGTCGTGGCCCGGATGGCCGACATGTACGGCAAGCGGCGGATGTTGTCGGTCGCATTGGGGGCGATGATCGTCGGCTCGGTGATCTGCGCCATGGAGGTCTCCTTCCTGACGATGATCGCCGGGAGAGCGCTGCAGGGCTTCGGTGCCTCGCTGATCGCAGTGGGGATCAGCCTGCTGCGCGACAAGCTCCCACCAGAGCGCATCGGCAGTGCGGTAGCGTTGATGAGCGCGACGATGGGCATCGGTTCGGCGCTCGGGCTCCCCCTGGCGGGCGTGTTGACCGACTGGCTGGTTGGCACTCGATCTTCTGGTTCAGCGCCGTCATCGGAACGGTGCTGGTCGTGGCGTTGCTCGTGGTGGTCGAGGAGTCACCGGTGCGCACACCGGGCCGCTTCGACGCAGTCGGGGCGCTGGTGCTCTCGGCGGCACTGGTATGCCTGCTGCTGCCGATCTCCAAGGGCAACACCTGGGGATGGGGCCAGCCGCTGACCCTCGGCCTGTTTGCCTCCTCGGTGCTGCTGTTCGCAATCTGGACGCCGCTGGAGCTGCGCGTCAACGAGCCCCTGGTCGACCTGCGCACCAGTGCGCAACGACCGGTGCTGATGACCAACCTCGCCTCCATCTTCGCCGGGACAGCGATGTTCGTGAACATGCTGGTCACCGTCCAGGTTCTCCAGCAGCCCAGTGTCAGCGGCACCGGGTTCGACCTGGGCGTCAGCGCTGCCGGTCTGGCGATGGTGCCTCGGGGTTGGCGATGGTGGCCATGTCACCGCTGTCCGGGTGGTTGCTGGGCCGATGGGGCGGCCGCCTGGTGCTCCTGTCCGGCGCGGCACTCATGGCACTGGCCTACGCCGGCCGCCTCGTCTACGCCGAGTCCGTGACCGCGGTCGTGATCGGCTCGACCCTGGTCGGAATCGGCACCGCGCTGGCCTTCGCCGCGATGCCGACACTGATCATGTCCTCGGTACCGATCACCAAGACCGCATCGGCCAACGGCCTGAACTCACTGGTGCGCTCGGTCGGCACCTCGTTGGCCAGCACCCTGGTCGCGGTCATCATGGCGACCCACCAGGTCGAGATCGCCGGTAACTTCTACGCCACCGACACGGCATTCCAGCTCGTACTCGGCCTCGGCGCCCTGGCAGCAGCGACCTGTGCCGCGGTGGCGGCCCTGATCCCCAGAGACCGCCGCACCCACCGCGAACTGGAACTCGCCCGCGCCCAAGGCCAGGAGAAACACGAAGCGGTCGTGCGGGGCCAGATCCGGCTGGCCCGCTCCGACAACAACGCCCGCGATGATGCTGGTATCAGTGCTCGACATGCACGGCGAACAGCTGGACTGGAGCCGGGCCGACAACGACGGCCGCTATGCGGTGGTGCTGCCCGGCCCGGGCACCTACGTGGTGGTCGCGAACACCCTCGGCTGGGCACCGTCCGCCACCGTGATCGACTTCGCCGGCGGCGAGATCGTCCAGGACATCACCCTCGACGACGAACTCACCGTCTCCGGCACCGTCACCTGCGACGCCGACTCGCCCCCGGCGCACTGGTTGCGCTCAGCGAGGCGATGGGAAAACATATCGACTCCACCCACTGCGACGACCGCGGCCGCTACTCCTTCCAGCTGCCTCCGACCGGTCGCTATGTATTGATCGCGTACGACGCCCCCACCGGGCGCGCCCACGCCCGCAAAGTGTCGTTGACCATCGAGTCCGAGGTCGTCGACATCGCCATCCCACTCGCCGGCACCAACCGGTCGGCTGACCGTCGTGACTCCGACGCTGTCGCGGTGTTGCCCTGGGAGGCACCGGCAACGCACACATGAACAACCCGACTGCAGCTGAACTCAGCGCCGACAGGTGCGAGAGCATCTGAAAGCTCAGTGTCCGTCGGCTCGACATATAACGAACCCCGTAACAGCGATGCCAAGCACCACTGCGACCGCGAACCGAATCCGCGCTCGGCGTCCCCGCCCACTAGGCGGTCGGCGCGTAGGTCGAAAGCGACGATGTCCTCCTTGCCTTCACCGACACGCGGTACATCACAGGTGGCGTCTGCCGGTCGACCGCGGGATGATCGAAGTACTCCGACACTTCAACCGAGGTTCGACCTGACGCACAGAGGAGAGAACTGTGAGATTGAGTCATCTTCCCTCCGTCTGACAACCGGCGCGTTCATTCTCAACTCGGGCCTTGGAAAGCGAGCATTGTCCTCCGAAGCTGCCGCCGGGTTACAGGGCATGGCCGCCAACGCTGTTCCCGCTGTACGCACGATGCGGCCGGAGACTTTCGGAAAGACGGTCTCTGCAGCCGAAACGACCCTCGGTGTAGCACTGCTCGCGCCGTTCGTGCCCTCTGCGCTTGTTGGGGCCGCACTCGCGGCCTTCAGCGGTGGATTGTTGACCATGTACTGGAAAACCCCGGGCATGCACGAGCACGGCTCGATCCGACCCACCCAGGATGGCACCGCCGTGGCCAAGGACGTGTGGATGTTCGGCATCGGTGCAGCCTCGTGATCGACGCACTGGATCGCAGACGGCAGACAGCGGTCGTAACTCCGTAGAAACCTACATGGCGCGCGGGAACCGCGCCGCTTTTCGATGAAGTGATCGGCGTCGGCGGGTTCACCCGAGAGCGCAAAACCGCGCCGCCCTCGGCGCGCGGCACCGGGCCCGACGCCTTCTACGAACTCGCGCTCAGGTTGCGCGCCGCATTCGAAGATCTGAGGTACGAGATCCACCACGCCGTTACCGAGTGGAATCTCGTCACGGTGAACTCGACGATGCACGGACACCACACCGCACCGATCGCCTTCTACACCGAAGACGGCACGCTCGACACCGTCTTCCCTCCCACGGGTCGAACATTCGCGATCACTCGATCTCATCGGTGCCGAATCGAAAACGGCAAGATCGTCGAGCATTGGGCGAACCGGGACGATCTGGGCTCGCCAAGCAACTCGGGTGAGTCCCGCCGACGCCGGCCTATCTGACCCGGATGGCGCGCGCCGAGCGCCACGCCCAGCGCATCCGCCGCCGGGTAGCGGGGGAATCCGAGATGTCGAGGCACACGACCGACCGCGCAATACCGTCGATGCGGTTCTCGCACCGCTGATCGCCTGCTCCCTCCGCAAGGACCTGAAGACGGTTGCGAGCCGTCGTCGACGTCGAGTATCTCGGATCGGAAATGCTCATCGGCATCCGCCTCGACGCCCCCGGTGGTGCAGTCCCCGAACGGGTCACCATGCGCCGCTTCGGTGTCACCACTCTCGATCCGGGCGACCGCGTCGGCATCCGGGTACTCGGCGCCGGCGTGGCATACCCGGTTCAGTCCTTCGAAGCGTCCTCAGGCCCGAGGTAGCCACCGCCGCGCAAGGACAGTGGGCCGCCGAGTGGGGGTGAACGCGGAACACGCCCCACACGGGTTGCACGGCGATGACCGAAAGTCTTTCCCGATCCCTATACAGGTAGCGACTCGACGAAGCCGATTCGTACGAGGTGACGTGCAGCCGGCGATCAGAGAGCCGACATGCTCGCGGAGTCGGATTCCGCTGCTGCGGATTTCGGTTGGAGAACGACGACAGCATGCACTCGTTCGCCCCGAACGATAGTCGGGAACGCCGATGCCGATCAGCGGACGCTCACGACACCGTCTTCGAAATAGATCGAGCCGCGCTCGAACGTACTCACCTTCACCCCGTCGACGTCGATCTCATCACTGACCGGGTAGCCCAATGCGCCCTGGCTACCGCCGAGCTCGTTCCACTTGTTGCGAATTTCCCCCACACGATGTACGGAGGATGACCGGTCTTCTGGATGACCACACCACCGACGAACCACCGATACCCGAGCACTCGTCAGCGGCGGACGTTCCCTGACCGGTGTCTGCCACGGGTGATCCCACTCGACGCTACCGCCCGCCTTCGTTCTCGGCGCAGTCACCTTGATGGCGTCTCCGTCGATCCGCCCCGTCGGCAGGGCTCCCCACTTCAGATGTAGTCGGTGCACCCATTCTCCGGGGCGTACCAGCGTTCCTACCGTGAACCGTCCGCCGTCGCGGATACATACCTCCGTCGACGAAAGAGTTCGGCATCGCCGTCGCGCCGACAGAATGAATCAGGGGGTGAAATCGAAACACAGGTACCGACAGGGGCGTAACAGTAGCGAGCCGGACGGCAACCCACGATGCACTCCGCACCCCGACGGGGTTTCGAGTGGAAAAGCCCTCGTCCGACAACCTCATGCCATCAGGCCGGCCGCGAAACGCCGGGGATTTCGGCCGATTCATCCGGCGGCGTCTTCTCCCGTGGCTCGCGGGCGTCGACCACAGATGCCGGGAAGTCGGCTGAAATGTTCGGATACGCTCTCGATGCTGCTCCTCGGGGGGTCCGAAAGAGCAGCACGCGTCGATACGGTGGGGCACGCCGCTGCCGAGCGCGAGTGCTCGGGCGTGCCGTATGCAAGGAAAACGATGACGCACGAAATACATCATTTCGATTTGGGTCTGTGGGTGCTCTTCGTCTCCTACGGGACATCGATTGCCGGGTCCTATGTCGGGCTGTCCTGCGTCCGGCAGGCCCACACCCGTCCCTCACGGACGCTCGGTGGGCGTGGTTGTTGTTGGGTGCGTTGTCCCTCGGAGGCGTCGGTATCTGGATTACGCATTTCATTGCCATGATGGGCTTCTCAGTGCCCGGTTCGTTGATCCGTTACGATCCCGTATTGACGGCGCTGTCCGCGGCAGTGGCAGTAGCTGCAACTTTGTTCGGGTTGTGGCTCATCGATATTCGGGCCTTGTCGGCGGGCCCCCTCGGACGTGCAATCGCATTGTCCGTAGGCGGAGTAGTGATGGGACTGGCGGTCAGTCTGATGCACTACAGCGGTATGGCCGCGATCCGGATCAGTGGCACACTCACCCATGATTCGCTCTTCGTCATGGTCTCGATACTCATCGGCATCGGCGCTTCCACAGCTGCATTGTGGCTGGCCCGCAGAGCTGCACGGCTTGCCACGCGCGTGCTGGGAGCGGTGATCATGGGCGGTGCCGTGGCAGCGTTGCATTACACCGGCATGGCCGGTCTGCACGTCGACATGTCCACGGAAGCACCGGTTCCTGACGGTGTGCCGATCATGACGCTGCTGCTCGCTGCCTTCGCCGTTGGCACGCTCGTGCTCAGCGCACCGTTGATTCTGTTGGTGTTCGCCTCACGAGCTGGCGAAGCGCACCTCGATGAGGCGGTCGAGCAGTGGGTGACCGATCGTCACGGTGACCCCGCTACGTCGTGGAGACATCTCGACGGAGAGGCCGGTGTTCGTCAAGGGCGGCGGGTGGCACTACCGCTTCCCCACCGCGCCACCGCGGATGCGCAGCACGCCCTCGTACTCCGAGGATCGCCACTAGAGCGACCCGCGGCAGCAGGACCGAAGGACAACCCTGTCCGTAGTAGACACCGTCGAGAGGACCGTAGCGGTCGACAAGGGTCTCGACGCCGGCGAGGTCACCGATGAACAGGCGACCTCGTGCACTGTCGACGACGGATCGCCAGAAAATCGGCGAGTCGGTGACGCCCACCCCGCGCGTTGCCGAAATATACTCTCGCACTTATTTCTTGCCGAGATCGATCGTCGATCTCGTCAACGTTCGTTCGTCGCAGATCGCACACGGTAGAGCTCCTGCTCACCGCTGAACCCCTTCAGCTGGTACGACCCCGCGAAATCGACCTCCAAGAGGGATGCATCCAGACGACTCATCGTCTCGCTGTCGGCCAGTATCTCCAGTGGCTCCGCAACCGCAACGATCCTGCTGGCGCGATTCAATGATTGCCCCACCCAGTCACCCGCACTGTGCACTACCGCACCCCATGCGATGCCGACATGAAGCGGCGGAAGTCCCTGGTGCCGAGCGGAATCCACAAGTCGCACAGCCGCCCGAGCGAGCGCGGTCGGATCGGGCGAGATCAACATGACCGCGTCACCGATCGTTTTCACGAACCGAACCGGTTCCTCCACCAGATCGGTGGTAAGACTGTCCAACCGGTCGGCCAAGCCTCCGAGCTCGGTCGGCGAGAGCTGTTCACCCAACGGGGTGAATCCGACGAGATCCGCGAAACACACGGCCACGTCGTAGACGTCCGGCGAAGGGCGATCGGTCCCGCTGATACGGACCTGATGGCTGAGATGCTGACGAAGCCGCGTCGTCACAGCCTGACTGAGCAGGCGGGACTGAACGGCAGCGAACTGCCTCAGGTCCTGAGCAAGCGTCAGAGCAGCCTCGGGCCGCTCCCGATACACCTCCAACTGCTTCTCCAGAAACGGCCTGCTGACATCTGCGAACATCGAGGCATTTCTGCCGACCACCCGAGCAAACGCAAACAAGGTGGCATCGTCACTCCCGAGCGCACGGTACTCCGTCAACAACCGCGCCAGACGCAGATCATCTTCACTGTAATCTGCCGCCTCCGTCGTGGACACACCCCGACCCATCGACCGAAACCATCGCTCCACATCGGCCGACCGAACGCCGGTCTGCTGCGCAATCTGTTCCAAGGTGTACATCTCCCCGCGCGGCGCCAACGCATCATCGAACACCAGATAGGCCAATTGACCGGCGCTGGTCGCCCGACCCAACTCGGTCATGCTCACTCCATGATCGACAAGTTGGTGCAGGACCGCGATCCGGGAACGTCTGGCTGCCCCCGTCAAGCCGTCCAACAGTCCGGCCCGAGCGAACGCACGCACACGACGGGGACGCGAAAGTACACGGGTCAGCCGGGACACCAGCGGTTCGACGGTGGGAATCTGCACTCGGAAATTGTCGCAGGTACCCGAGCCACCCGAATTCGATCCAAGGCAAGCTCGCGAGGACTGTAGCGGTGATTGTCGGCACCGGGCAAGGCAGAAGGTGACATGATGCGGATGCTTCGCGCCGCTCGGATCGGGACACAACGGACCTCAACATGCGAACGTCGAGAATGCCACCCGGTACCGTCTCGTCAATGACGAACTCGGATCATGGAAACCCCGGCGACGCCCCCACGGTGCCGCCGCCACTGACAGAGATCGTGAACGCGACACGACCCTCTGCCGCCGAAGAAGCACGGACGGTCGCAGCGTCGACGAACACCGGCACTCTCGCGACCCTCACCAAGGACGGAGACCCCTGGGCTTCCTTCGTGACGTACGGACTGGTCGGAGGCTCTCCGGTGTTATGCGTGTCGCACATGGCAGAGCACGGCCGTAATCTTGCGCGCGATCCACGCGCGAGCATCGCGATCGTAGCTCCTGCCCCGCAGTCCGACCCGCTCGCCAGCACCCGCATCACCCTCGCGGGATACGTCGAGCGGCCCGAGGGCGAGGAGTTGGCCGCGGCACGGGAAGCGCACTTGGCCGCTGTCCCCGCGGCACGCGTGTACATCGATTTCAGCGACTTCTCGCTCTGGATTCTGCGGGTGCAGCGCGTGCGCTGGGTCGGGGGGTACGGGCGGATGGATTCGGCCACCGCCGAGGACTACGCCGAAGCGCTGCCGGATCCGGTTACCCCGTCGGCCGCTCGTGCGATCGCGCATCTCAACGACGATCACGCCGATTCGTTGCTGGCAATGGCCCGGAAGCTCGGCGGATTCCCGGATGCCACAGCAGCAACCTGTGTCAGAGCCGACCGCTACGGCCTGGACCTCGATGTCACCACGCCGCGCGGTCGAGCCATGACGCGCGCCGGTTATCTGTCGCCACTCGATTCGGCCGACGAATTACGAGCAGCAACAGTCGCTTTGGCTCGCATGGCACAATTACCGTAACCACGGTCCACAAAGACGAGGCACTCTGCCGACCACGAACACCAGGTTGTTCGACCAGTGCAGACGCAGGACGAAGACATCATCGCTATCGGTACCATCCGAACCGTGAGCATCCGAACGGTGACCTCCGCGCTGGTCCTTGCTGCCGCCCTGACCGGCTGCTCGAGCACGGACACCGGAGCCGGCACCGACCCGCTCGACACGGCCACGAGCACGCCTGTACCGAGCGAACAATCACAGATCTATTCGGCTGCCCTGCACCATCTCATCCTCGTGGACAACCCCTTCGCGAAAGCACCGACTCCCGTCGGGTACATCTACATCGTCGACGGTCCCGCATCACGCAGCTCGGAAATGTCCATCGCCGCCGATGGACCGCAGTTCGACACCGATCTGAAGAACGAGATCACCGCACGAGCCGCCGATCTGCCGCCCGTCGAGTTCGTCGCAGACCCTCAGCTGCATACGGAGCCCGCACGGCAGGGCTTGACCGGGGTCGACAACGACGGCGTCCTGGTCGGACTGTCCCCCCTCGGACGGCAGGACGACGGAACGGTTCACGTCGGCGCCGGACTGTGGTGCGGCAGGGACTGCGGACTCGGCCTCACCTACGTCCTCGATCATGTCGACGGACGGTGGACAGTGACAGGAACCACTGGGCCGGTCGTCATTTCGTAACAGGACGACTCTGTAGGAGAAACTTCCAGGATCGGACCCCACCGCGACACGGTGCGCCCCGCTACACGCGAGCCGACATCGGTGAAAGCGACCGTCGACGACGGATGGTGACCGATCTTTCTCGCCGACGCCGACGGCAGCGTGTCACAGCAGCTCACCGACCCAACGGTCGACACCACCGATGACCGATACAGCACCACCCTGGCCCCTACTTCGACAACTTCGTGTACCCGGAGGGGTTGGTCGTGCACACGGTTGAGGTCTCGAATAGTCTGTGCAGTGCCCCCGTGCTCCCTGACGGAGGCACAGTTCGCGCGCTCTCCCCCCCAGCGCGTGGACGAAGGTCCGTCGGCGCCGTATGCCGACGGAACCTCGCAGGCCGGTGATGGTGAGCACCCCTCGTAACTCTCACCATCACCGGCCTGTCAGCAACTCGATGCACATCACCCGCCGATGCGTTCGAACACTCCCCATATTCATCCACATCGATGCCAGGCCGGGCAAACAATACCATTCGACCGGTATTGCAGCCGAATAGAGAGTACCTCATGTCCAGCGCACAGGGAACGTCTTACCGATACATACCCGCTGCACGGTCGGTACGCCCGGAGAACCCGGCGAACGCCATCCACTTCGGGACGTCCAGAGCACCCCTACGGTGAGTGGGGACTCAAGACCTCCGGCGAGGGATCGAGTGCAGTATCAGCCCAGACTCGGGTGCTGACGTAGTGATGATCGTGCCCGATCAGATCGATATGACGTGCGGACAGTCCCCGCTTCCGACCTATCCGCAGTGCCTCTTCGAAGTCGACGGAGTCGATCGGTGGGGTGAGAAGTCCTTCTGCGGCGGCGGCGTGCACGAGCTCGCGGACGGTCACCGCGTTCGGATGAGCGAGATGACGCATGCCCCCACGCCACGCAGTGTGTAGCGGCCGCGCCGCAATCGCGGCGGTAAGTCTGCCGACGTCCCCGCGCGAAATCACCGATTGCCGTGCGACGCCGTCGTCGATCCATACCCCGAGAGTCGCAACGAGGTGCGCCAACCCGGGTAGGAACCACCGGTCGCCGGGTCCGTGCACGAATCCGGAACGCAGCACCAGACCGCCATATCGGCGTACATGGTTTTCGGCGGTCAGCCGGCTGGCGCTCAGCGCAGTCACCGGAGCCGGAGCAAGTTCACCCTCCATGACGTTGCGATGCGGTCCAGGTCCGTAGACGCCGATCGTGCTCAGATACACGATGTGCTCGATACCGTGGTGGGCAGCGGCCGTCACCAGATTCTCGGTACCGAAAGCGTTGACCTCCTCACATCGGGCTGTGTCGGAGCCCGTATACGAGGCCGCGTGCACAATCACGTCGACACCGGCCAGCGCGTCGGTCAACGATTCCACATCGAGTAGATCTGCCGCCACCACCCGCATCGCCGGTCTCGAGGATGCGAGCGGACGGCGCGCTATCGACGTGCATGCCACCCCCATGTTCCGGAGAGCGTCGAGCACCGCCCCGCCGAGGAAACCGCTCGAACCCACGACCGCGACGTGCAACGGGGATGTCGACGGCGCCGAGGCGTGGTCCGCAATGACGTTCCGGTCCGGTGGTACGGTTCGCCTCAGAGGAGGCAGAGGCGAGATGCTCCACGACTCGCCTTTCGGTAGATCATCGAGTAAAGGACACGGGGTGTGGCCAAACAAGCTCGGGCAGTAGAGACCCGGCAGCAGATCGTGGCAGCAGCGGCCGCTACGTTCGATCGGCTGGGATTCGACGGTGCCAGCCTCGGGGCGATCGTCGACGCGAGCAGTGGGCTCACCAAAGGTGCCCTGTACTTCCACTTCAAATCGAAGGACGAACTCGCACACGCCGTCGTAGAACAACAACACGCCATCTCCATCGCCGCAGTCGGCGCCATCGCCGCCACACAGGCCTCGGCGCTCGAGCAGATCGTGATGCTCTGCCACGAGATGGGACGGCAGATCGTCGAGGATCCGATCGTCCGCGCCGGCATCCGGTTGACCCTCGAATTCAGCGCCGGCGCCGAACCGAACCAACCGGGACCGTACCAGGACTGGATCGAAGCCTGCCGGCACCTCGTCGAGACCGCGATCGACGAGGGCGACCTCCTCCCCACAATCGACCCCCCCGACCTGGCACGGTTCGTCATCTCTGCGTTCACCGGGGTCCAGATGGTCTCGAATGTCCTCGATCGGCGCATCGATCTCGAACAACGCATCGACCAGATGCTTCAGTTCCTGTTCAACGGCATCCTGACCTCCGACTGCCGCCCAGACAGCGACAGGATCCGCCACGCCCGCTGGAGCAACACACACCAACCGGTCTGACACGCCGCTACCCGCCGCATCCCGGTCCCGGCACACGAGATGCACGAGCGGCCCACCTCAGCGTGGCGGTAGCCATTGCCCTCCCCCGCTGCTCGAGCACGACATGGGCACCTGCGCTCCCCTCTTCGAGTCCCGAGACCACCATCTCCGCCGGAACGTCGAGTTCGACGAATTGGTGAAACTGCACGCTCATCGACACCG
The DNA here is from genome assembly GCA_001017865.1 of Rhodococcus sp. IITR03. Next base: position 20,453 of record LATQ01000169.1, on the reverse strand, counting down.
GATCCCCCTCCGGGTCCCCGAGCTCCGCTCGTGCCACCTGACGGGCAGCCTCGAGGACGAGCATGCCCGGCAGGTGATCGGACGGATGGTCGAACAACACCGGATGCGACAGATCCGGCAGCACTCGCCAGCGACCCGGCCGTACCGTCGCACCCACCACCACATCCCCGACGACCGGCACCCCGATCACGGCCGGATCGACCGGCACCCCCCTCGGTACAGAACCCGAGCGCACGTGGCCCGCCCTCACCCCAACGAACGATGTCGTACTCCTCGGCCGCGAGAACCACGGTTCGGCCCCTTCCGGACCCGACACAGCGACCGGCGATCGCGAACTCGAGTGCGGCGCTCAAGGCGGTGACCTGCGAGCCACGACGTCGCACATCCGATACCACCGCAGTGACGGCGACCTCGGCGGCACCGGCACCGATCACCAGACGCTCGAACTCGGCGCTGATCTCGATCTCCTGCATCACGAACCGTTGACCGAGAGAGACCCGATACCGGGTGTGTGCCAGATAGATCACGCATTGCCGCAGCGTCTCTGCGAGCAGCATCGGGTCGTAACGACCGGACCGGCTGCGATAAAAACCGTGCAGACGCGGCCACTGCGCACCCAGAACGAACCGGTCCGGTCCGGGACCGCGAACGCAATCGGTGAGGAAGACCTCGGATACCGCCTGGCGGTGGACATGCCTGCGCGGGACCGTCGACTCGAACGACAACACCGCGACATCATCCCCCGAACCGGACGAACCGTTCACTACCTCCATACCGCAAGTATCGCCTCACGGGTAGGACGTGACCGCACCCGCTGTCAGCGAGACGGCAGGATGTCGCTTACAGGGCATGAGCGCAGCAGTCTGCGCTCCCCCGCGCCGGCAAACAAATTTCCGGAGGCGACAGGCACGAACCGCTCGGTGCCGGTCCACCAGACGACTGCTCGACTCCGAAAACGACTTCCGACAAGAGACTCGACGACAAAAGAACTCATCGACAGTGCGGCCTGCACACCGACCGGACGTCACGGGCCTGGCGGGGCAATCACGCTCCAGAACCGGTCGGACATCGGTGGCCACTTGTTGTTCCGTTGCCTGCTCTCGTCCGCTCGCACGTCCTCGAGCAGCGCCACCAGGTGCGGTCCACCGTCGAGCAGGACACGCACGATACCGAGCGCGACACACTGGACAGTGATCGTTGCGAGCAGCGTTTCGGCCTCGTCGGTGCGGTCGGCCGTGGCCAGGCTGTCTACCAGCAGACACCGTGCCTGCAACAACGCCCGCGGACGGCCGGCATCGACGAGGAGGTCCACCCATTCCTGCGCCCACCTGCACGCCGTTTCCAGCGAGTCCGGTGTGCCGTCGTCGAGGAGGGTCCGAATGCCGACGGACTCGTCGAATTGAGCAATGGTCGCGTCGATCCCGTGCACGGGTCGGCGCCGTTCCGCGTACGTGGGCGGCAGGCGGACGGGAATGCCGATCGTCGCAGGTAACCGCAGTCGCGCACGTTCGTCCTCGATCTGGGCTCGCAACCTGGGCAGCTTCAATGCGTGCGCCGCCCGGGCGCCCGCGTCGAGGCGTTGTGCGGCGGCGGCACGATTGCCGCGCGCCGCCTTGATTCGAACACCGGCCGTATACCGGACCGTCTTCAAGTCCACTGCACCGGCTTCATATCCCAACAGGAAGCTCTCGTCGAGAAGCCGATCTGCCTCATCGAGACGGTTCTGCTCGTAGAGCAACCCACCGAGCAATGCACCGGCGAGTCGCACAGCGGTCGAGTTCCCATTGCTTCCCTTACGTGCCGTTCGCAAAGCTTGTCGGAACTGCTCTTCCGCAGTCGAGATCTCCAGTCGTTCGTGCGCGATGATGCCCAGGCAGCAAGAACTGTGCATCCGGGCATACGGTCCGCGATTGCGGCTGTGGTAAGGAGCGGCCCATCCCTGAAGTTGCTCGGCGACAGGGAAATCGAAGCGGTGGATTGCAGCCATGCTCGCGAGGTTGGTCGCTGCCGACACGACCCACGGAGAAAGCGCATCGGCACGAGCCAGAGCCGGACGAACGAGTTCGTCCGTCGAGTCGTAACGGTCGGAACGGGCTGCGACGAGGGCGCGGATCACACCGATCTCCGCGTTGACTTCCTCGGTGTCGTCGACAGTGACGGTCGCATCCGCCAGAAGAGCTTCGGCAGCGGCAAGGGCTCGTTCGGCGGGTCGAAGGCGATGGAGGAGAATGTTGCTCCACGCCACCATGAGCTGCAGACGGGGCCGGCCGGCAAGCGCCGACTGCGGCAGCTTGTCGAGCAGTACCAGTGCCGAGGCGGCCTGAGAGAGCTCGAGCAAGTTCGTGCCGTGCCGTTCCACCAGGTCCACGGCCATCTCCTCGTCCCCTGCTGCCTCGGCATGGGTGACCGCCTCTCGGATGAACCCGTGGTCGGCGAACCATTGTGCTGCGATGCGATGCAACCGGCTCAGGCGTTCGGGGCTCTCGCGTTCGATCCAGCGATGGAGGAACTCGCGGAACAGATGGTGGTAGCGAAACCAGGTGCGGTCCTGATCCAGTCGGCGGAGGAACAACCCTCGGTCTTCGATCTCCTCGAGCAGAGCCTGGCTTCGGGTCGTTCCGGTGAGCGCGCCGGCCAGGTCCGCGCAGATGTACTCGCAGATGCTGGTAGCGAGCAAGAAGTCCAGAGTCGGGGCTTCGATGGAACTGAGGACGTTCTCGGCGAGATAGTCCTCGATGGCGTGGTGGCGACCGGTGATTCCGCGGATCAACCCTGCGGGGTCGTCGCTGGCGCGTAGTGACAGTGAAACCAGGTGGAGCGCGGCCACCCAGCCTCCGGTCGCGCGGGTCAGCGCGGCGATGTCCTCCTCGGTCGGACGTAGCCCGGCGACATCGACCAGCAGTGCTCGCGCTTCCGAAAGGTCGAACCTCAGTGTGGCGGCGTCCACGTCGATCAATTCGTCGCGAACGCGCATACGGCTCAACGCCATTCCGGTGCGTGCCTGACTGGTGACGACAACTCTCAAGTTCGCTGCGTCGGCATTGTCCAACAGGAACGCCATCGCAGCGAGGGCGTCGGGGTGGGAGATCCGGTGCCAGTCGTCGATGATCAGGACGACTTGTTCGGCGGATTGCTGAACGTCGTTGATCAGCGTGGCAAGCATGTAGTGCATGGCATCGTCGCCGTGCTCGTCGAGCACCGCGACGAGTTCGCGAGCCAACATCGGTCGCACCTGTCGAAGGGCCTGGATCAGATGCGACAGAAACCATACGATTTCATTGTCGTCGGTATCGACGGACAACCACGCCACATGGATGCCTGTCGCGGTCAACTCGCGCGACCATTGCGCGGCAAGGGTGGTCTTGCCGAAGCCCGGTGGAGCAGTGATCGCCGTCAGGATGCGCGGCCCGCCCGCTCGCAATATCTGCAGGAGGCGCTCGCGCACCACCAATGGTCGGGTCGTCGTCGGCGGGCGTAACCGTGTGGCGGGTATCGGAAGGAGCAACCGACCGGATCCACTACGTCGTCGAGGGCCGAGATCACCGGTCGTGGTCCGGGCAGGCACGGCGGCGTCGGCGGTGTCGGCGGTGTCGGGCATCGGAAGTCGGTCCACCGGCAAGTCGTGGTATTCCGCGACGGCACGGAGTTGTTCACCGAATTCGGCGGCAGTACCGGTACGCGAGACAGGATCTCGGTTCATCGCGCGTTCGATCACTTCGCCGAGGTCGTCCGGGATGCGGGCATCCTCACAGAGGTCCGGCACCGGACCGCGGGTGATCCGCAGGAACTGCGCGACCACCGATTCACCGCGCTGTCGCTCGTACACCGCGTGTCCGGTGATTGCGCAGAACACGGTTGCACCGAGTCCGTACACGTCGGCCGAAGGGTAGGGGCCTGACCGGCAAGTACTTCGGGTGCGGTGAATGCCGGAGATCCCGTTACCTCGCCGCTGGCGGTTTCGAAGGCTCCGGCGACGCGCGCGATTCCGAAGTCGGTCAGTTGCGGCTCACTGTAATCGGTGAGCAGGATATTGGCCGGCTTGACGTCCCGGTGCAGCATGCCCATCCGATGCGCGGTCTCCAGAGCGCCGGCAATCTTGACGCCGACTTCGAGTGCGTCCTCCCAACGCAGTGGCCCTGCGTCCGAATCCGAACTTCGAGAGAGTTGCGTCGGTGATACTCCATCACGATGTAGGGCTGACCGGATGCAGTGGTACCGACCCCGTACACGGTGACGATGTTCGGGTGGCCGGAGAGACGACCCATCGCACGCTGTTCGCGCAGAAAACGCTCGACGTTGTCGGGATCCGGCCGCGCGGTCAACAGTTTGATCGCCACGGTGCGATCCAGCTCGGGCTGCCGACCTCGAAAGACGACGCCGAAACCACCGCTGCCGATCTCGTGGAGGTCCTCGAATCCCACCGCGCTCAATTCGGCCACAAGGTGGGACCGATCGTCCCGCTGTGTCGCCATCGGATCGATGTCAACCATCGGCGGCCTCGTCCATAGCCGGGTGGAGTCGAACACCTTGATCATATCTCCGTGGGAGCGGAGGCGGGGTGGGCACCGTAGGGATCGACCGCAACGGTCGTCCGACCCCGCGTCATCGTGTCCGACGTCCGCGTCGGTCAAGTGCTCGCTTCCGGTCGTGTCTCGGCCACTACCGCCCGGGAAGACCGGTCTTCTCGAGAATGGTGCGCACTTCGGCTTGCACGATTGCGTGGTCGTGCCGGGGGTGATCGGCGTGTGCCAGGTACAACATCGCCTCTTCGACTGCAGCCAGCAGTAGACGAGCGAGTATCGACGTGCGAATCGACGGTCCTCGCTCAACCGTTTCGACCGGCTCGAGCATGGTCGCGATACTGTGCAGCAGCGGTTCCTGAGCTTTCCGGATATCGATCCACCCAAGGACGGCAGGTGCTTCGATCAGCAGCAATCGACGCGTCGCCGGGTCCTGAGCGGAGGCGAGAGCAGTGAGCACCCCACCGATGAACGCCTCCCACGAAGCATCGACCGGCTCTGGGGGCACAAGGGCTTCCGCGACCTCCCGTTGCGCGCGCTCGATCACGGCTCGGAACAATTCGTGCTTGTTCGCGAAGTGATGGTAGAGAGCTCCTCGGGTGACCCCCGCCAGCGCCACGATCTCCTCGGTCGTAGCTTTGCTGTACCCGTCTCTGAGAAAGACCTGGAGAGCTGCATCCAGCAACGCGGTCTGTGTCCGAGCCGCATTCCGAACGTGTCCGACTGTCTCTGTCGTTCTCTTCACCAGTGCCCCTCGGGATTACGATTGTATGCAGAAAAGTTCATGCGGTTCGAGATGTCCACGCTGCCGAGACCCCACTCGATCCCGAGAGGGACAGTGCAGCTGGAGAATCCGGGAGCGGCTGCCTCTCTCTACTCCGGCTACGACGTACCGGGTCCATGGGCGGCCGGATAACTCGGATACCGCACGAGGCATCCACGGTGTCACTTGTCGCACTACACAGCGCAGCCCTACGGACGCGTTGTGTTCACGGATCGGCGCACAGCGAAAGCTGTGCGGCGGTCAACGGTTCCGCCATACGGGCGGTCGTTTCTCGGTGAATGCCGCGGCACCTTCCAACGCGTCCTCGCTGGCGCACACGGCATCGGACTCGGCTGAATTGACTTTCCAGACATCGTCTTCGAATCCGGCTGCATGTGCGTGCGACATGACCTTCTTGCTGGCGCGTACCGCGAGGGGTGCGTTGTCTGCGATGACATGAGCCAGACGTAATGCTTCGGGCAGTACCTCCGAGGGCGGAACTACCGAATTGACCAGCCCCCAACGCAGGGCCATCTCGGCCGAAAGAGGTTCTCCGGTAAAGACCGCGTGCGCAGCAATTTTCGGGGGAATCTGCCCGGAAGACGTACGAGACCCCCGCCTCCAGCGATGAGACCGCGTTTGACCTCCGGCAATCCGAGCGTGGCCTCGGAGCTGAGCACGGCGAGATCACATGCCAGCACGATCTCGGTGCCACCGCCGACCGCCACACCGTTGACAGCGGCGACGAGCGGCTTGGACACGTAGTGCTGGACCAGGCCGGCAAAACCCCACTCCGGATGGTTCGTCGGCAGAACGGATCCACCAGCGGCGAAGGCCCCGAGATCGGCGCCGGCGCAGAACGCCCGTCCCGCTCCGGTCAAGACACCGACCCGCAGATCGGGATCACGATCGATCTCGTCGAGGGCGGCGCCCAATGCATCGGACACAGCGGCGTCGACGGCGTTGAGAACGTGAGGCCGGTTGAGGGTGATCACTCCTACGGGCCCGTCTCGGTGGAGCAGTACGACCCTCTCCTCTTCGTCTTGCATCGTCGCGTGCGCACCTTCGGACGCAGGAGTTCGAGCACTGTCCCGCCCGACTCCGCGCCCAGCGCCGGTCACCGAAGCATCTGTGCCGTCCACCGTATCCATGTGATCGTGTCCCTCCCTCGGTATCGAATCTCGTCACGACATCAGGTGTCACGTTCGGGTGGCAACCCCACTCTTGAAGACCGGGACCGACACGACCGCAGCACGGTCGCCGCAACGTTCGCCCTGGAACGGACAATTCCGGCGAGACTCGCTCACTACGGGACCTGGACACTTACGCGTGCACCATCGGCTCACATCCAGCTCGGCAACACCCCAGGGGGCATGCGGCCGCATCCCCGAGAGCGGCAGCCCTACCGTCTCACGTGCCCGCTTCGGGGGGAAGTCGACTGGGCACAACGAATGGTCCGACATCGAGACCATATGGATTGCCCGAGTCGGAAATGCTGCAAACCGGTGGGCATGCCCCTCCGGCCCGGATACAGTGGACAGCAATGACCCCGGAGCGGCCTCTGCACCCTCGGTGCACGTCCCCGGGGTTTTAGCATTCGTCGCCCGCACCTGCGCCCAGAACCGGCTCCGCGCCCATCTCGAAACACACATCTCCGATACGTACGGTCCCGAACAACTCCTGTCGGTCCGACTCGTCCCCCACGCGAAGGAGGAGCGATGAGCGACCCTCGCGACTCGGATTCGGCGCGCCCCCTCTGTCCGGAGGCGCGGGGACGTCGAGGACCGCACCGACCGCGCTCATTGTTGCCGACGGTCTCGGCCTGGATGGGCGTGCTGTCCCTCGCCTTCTTCTGGCTTTTCGAACTCGGCTTCATCCTCGGGATGATCGCGGCCGTCTGCGGGGCGCTGGCCGGCTCGCGGCCGACGGTCGCCGAGGACGAAGCCGCTTCCCTGCGAGCCCTGCTCGCAATCGTCACCGGAATCGCGGGAATCATCGCCGCCTGCGCGATCGCCGTGTTCCCTAGCTTCCAAGCTCTGTGATCCCCACCTCCCCCATTTCCCTCCACCTTCGATCCGGACCACTTTCCGGTGTCGCGTCGGCCGGGGAACCCACCTGCGGGTGCGGAAGGGCCGCGACGGGGTCGGCAATCCCACTGACTTCGGCGACACTGCGACGAGCCTTTGGTTGACATTTCAACCATCTGCACTACAGTGGAAACTAGTTGACATCGCAACTAGTTGCGTGTTGTCGAAGAAGTCCCGACCGACCGGGTCGCGACTCGACGAAGTGCGGTGTCCGCCGACGCGTGCGCGGGAGAACCGCCCAGATCCTGCCCTGCGCACAGACACATGGGCATCGATCAGGAAAGGACCGATATGACCAATCTGTCGATCATCTACTACTCCGCCACCGGGCACGGCACCGCGATGGCCGAGCGACTGCGCAAGGCCGCCGAGGCCGCCGGCGCCGAGGTCCGGGTGCGCCACATCGCCGAGACCCGCGACCCGGCCACCTTCGCCGAAAACCCCGCCTGGACTGCAAACTACGAGGCCACCAAGAATCTGCCGGCCGCCACCGGTGAGGACATCGTATGGGCAGACGCCGTCATCTTCGGCTCACCGACCCGCTTCGCCAGCACCGCCGCCCCCTTCCAGACGTTCATCGACTCTCTCGGCGGCCTGTGGGCACAGGGCGAACTCGCCGACAAGGTGTACGCCGCCTACACCTCGAGCCAGACCGCGCACGGCGGACAAGAGACCACCCTCACCGGCCTGTACACCTCGCTGATGCACTTCGGCGGCATCATCGTGCCACCCGGCTACACCGATCCGCTCAAGTTCGCCGATGGCAACCCCTACGGAGTCGGGCACGTCACCGGACCGAACAACCAGAACGAACTCGACGACGCCACGATCGCGGCCCTCGACCACATGGCCCACCGCGTCGTGACCGTGGCCTCCAAATTCGCGAACTGACATCGCCCTTCCCACCACAGAGCGGAAGGACGACCGACCCTGGCAACGGGGGTCGTCCCGTCGAGATCGACTGCAGTCCTGACGAGTACATTCGGTTCTTCCCGCCGATCGGCAACGGAAGGACCTCACGGCTGCGGTCGATATCGGATCATCGCCTGGGATGCACACCACGATCGTGCAACACCACACGTCGAGGCGACACCCGAGACTCGAGGACGCGACCGCGCGAGTCCCCGAGCCGGGCACACCACGTATATCGATGCTGCGCCGGCTTCTGGGCACGCTCCGCCTCCGCTCGGATCGGTGCTGCCGTTCGGACATCACAGAGAAACGTCAATCTTGTTGATTTGACAGCAATACGGTATTTGCGCTTGCACGACGAAGGCGCACCGAAAACTGAAAGGTTGGAGGATCATGATCGGTAATTCGACTCGGTTCACCGGCTCCATCGGGACGGTATCCCAGAACGGCATCCCGCAAGAAGTGGACGTCGCGGTCGTCGGCTCCGGCGGAGCCGGCCTGATGGCAGCGCTCACCGCGGCCAAGGAGGGCGCACGAGTGCTCGTGGTCGAATCCCGCGAACTCGTCGGCGGCGCCACCGGCATCTCCGCAGGCGCCGCATGGATACCCAATCACGGCTTCTCCACCGACGACCTGAAGGTCGACGACGATCTCGACCAGGCCCGGCGCTACATCTACGGCGAGGGACGCGACAAGGTTCTCGACCACGACATGATCGAGAAGTTCCTGCAGACCGGCCCCCACGTTGCCCGGTACATCGAAGAGCACACCTCGTTCGGGTGGATCCCGACGATCTGGCCCGACTACCGCTCGGACATCGACGGTGCGTCCGTCGGCCGCGCCTTGTTCCCCGGTCCGTATTCACCCCAGGGACTCGGCGAGGCTGCGAAGTACGTCCGACCTGCCCTGACCACCGGCATGGCCAAGAACCCACTGCCCTTCTGGCTGCTGGGCGGCATCGGCATCGATGAGATCTGGCTCGCCGGCCCCGCCCTGATCGGCGCGCTACTCGAAGCGAACCTGCGCAACGGCGTCGACGTGCGCGTCGAAGCACCCGCAACCCGGCTCGTGATCGAGGACTCGAAGGTCACCGGCGTCGTCGTTAAGGCCGGCGGCGTCGAACACACCGTCCGCACCACCCAGGGTGTTCTGCTCGCCAGCGGCGGATACGAAAGCTCCCCCGAGCTGACGACGACCCATCTCGGCGCTCCGTTCGGCGTGCAGGTCTCCCCCAAGGGCCACGACGGCATCGCCGTGCAACTGGCCGAGGACGTCGGCGCAGACCTGACCGGCATGGAAGACGCCTGGTGGATGCCCGGGGTGCAACTGCCCGGTGAAGAACTCGAGGCCGACCCCTCAGCCGCGTCTTCCTCGGCGAGCGTGCACTGCCGCACAGCATCATGGTCAACAGCACGGGCCGGCGGTTCGCGAACGAAGCCTGGCCTACGACCAGTTCGGCAGATCATGCGTGAGGTGGACCCCCAGACCGGCACCATGCCCAACGCCACCGCCTGGCTGATCTTCGACCACCAGTACTGGACGAAGTTCGGCATCTTCGGCGTCACCCCCGGCGGTGAGGTTCCCGAATACCTCCACCAGGCCGATACTCTCGCCGAGCTGGCGAACAAGATCGGGGTCGACGAGGTCGGATTGCTCCGCACCGTCGACCGGTTCAACCCCGACGCCGCCCGCGGCCGCGACCCGCAGTTCCACCGCGGCGACACTCTGTTCGACCGCTACTTCGGCGCGTACTACCCCCGACTGGGCAAATACTCCGCCGACAATCGCTTCCCCGCCGCCACCGCCAAGGCCCGCACGATCCTCGCCAAGGCCATCGGTCCGGTGGTCGACAAACTCGCAGGACGAGTCGCACGGAAGAACGATCCGGAACGTCTGCGTTCACTGATCGTCGGCCCGCTGGCCAAGATCATTCGACCGGTATTGAACAGTCCGAAGTCGAGTGTTCTCGGCCCCATCGACACTGCGCCGTATTACGCACTGAAGGTCGAAGCCAGCGCACTCGGCACCGTCGGCGGCCCGAAGACCGACGCCGACGGGCGGGCACTGGACACCGAAGGCAAGGTCATCCCCGGCCTGTACGCGGCGGCAATTCCGGTGGCGCGCCCACGAAGGCTTCTACGGCGGCGCCGGCGGAACCATCTCGCTCGGACTCGTGTTCGGTTACCTGGCCGGACGTGCCGTTGCTACGCGGCAGAACAACGCATAAGCCCGGTCGTTCGACCGTGCCGCAGCCGAGCGCGACGTCTTCTACACCGACGCCCGATCCCCCTCCACGAGGTTCCGGCATTCGTCTCGTCGGCTCCGCACGGTCGAACGCCCGTGTCCCCGGCCCGGACCGCACACCGTGCGGCGTGTGCACGTGCACCCGAGTGCCGCTGCCCTACCGTGCACGCCGGACCGTCGAATACTGGCGCAACGAAACACTTCTCCCCGCCCTGATCGGATCGCAGCGTCGCCGCACCGCCCTCGAGGCGCGGGCCCTGCGTCACCTGCACGCCCAGATACCCGACCCCGTCCTGCGCCGACCCACCACCATCCTCACCACTTCCCCCATCGCAGAACTCGCAGCAGACGCCGTGCACACCGCAGACGGCCGCCGGCACGAGATCGACGAGCTCGTCCACGCCACCGGATTCCACGTCTCCGCCGCCTTGATGCGCATGCCCGTCCACGGCCGAAACGGAATCAGCCTGCAGGAGATCTGGGCGCGTGACGGTGCCTCAGCGCACTTGGGACCACCGTGGCCGGCATACCCAACGCATTCGTTCTCGGGGGACCGAACGCCGGAGTGGGACACACCTCGGTGCTGTTCATGCTCGAAAGCCAATTCCGTTACGTCGCTGCCGCGCTCGATGAACCGACCGCATCGGCGCCGATGCACTCGTCGTCCGCGAACAAGCACAACACCGATTCACCACACGCATCCACCGCGACTCGGCTGCGACGACCCGGCCCCGAGGCGGCTGCCGCAGTTGGTATCTCGACCGCGAAGGAATCAACCGCTCCCTGCGACCCGGTCCCACATGGCGATATCGGTTACACACCCGCACATTCGATCTCCACAACTACACATCGATTCGGGCGTCCGCCCGGGGGCAGCGACGGCGTCGATCCAGTCGAGCCCGGTCACCAAAGGACCGGAACATCGACGGCGACCACCTTCGACCGAGACGACGAGGTTCGGTATGTCTCGTCGATCAGAGTCGAGCACGAGGTCGTGCTTAAACACCACCAATGCCGGACCATCACCGAAAACATGCCAACCGGTCGCATTTACAGCAAGATCACATAGGTACTCTCTTCATTCGACTGTCAGGAACCTCGATGCGATCGATCATTCGTACTGCGGTACTCACCACCGCCGTTGCTGCCTTCACCGTGACCGCCCCTGCCCTCGGGTCGGCTGCCGCCGCCGACGAAGTCGTTTACGCCTTCGGCGTCGACGGCACGAGCGTGACCAACACGATCACCAACACCACCGGCGGCGTGTTGACCTGCACGACCTCGCTCGCCCCCGCGCCCGGCGGGGTGTTGCCTCCCATTTGGGAGTCACCGGCCCCGGTCAGACGCTGTACGCCTCGGGCCAGGTCCAGTCCGGGACCACCACGCAGACCATCACCGAAGTACCGGATGGCTCCTATGTGGCGCTGGCAACCTGCGTCAACGCCGACAACACCGTGATGTGGGCCTCGGACTACCCCGGAATCGGCGACATTCTTGCCTTGTTCCCCCTGACCGCCTTCGCGGTCCAGCAGTCCTCCACCGTGCTCACCGTGCCCACCGATGCTCCCGCTCCCCCGGTTCCGGGACTCGGACTTCCAGCCTTCGGCAGCAGCAACTGACGTACCCGATCGAGACGCAGCTCGGGGGCCTGCATCGCCATCGGTGCAGGCCTCGAGTCGGCCGACAATTCCTCGACGCCAACCGACCGGGCCTGCGGGGACAGTTCATCAGGGGACCCTCCGTCGCGCAGCGACAGCCTCAGCCGCGCCGACGGAGGGGGTCCGACGCGCCAGGCAGCGTCGGGACCCATGCCGATGCGGGGCGGGCATCGACATATCCGCGCCCCGGCATGGTGTCGACGTCGGCCGGGAAATGGACCGGCGACACGGTGGGGCGCGCATTCGGGTGACTCGTGCACTCCCCTGCAGAAGACCACACCGAATGTTCAAGACATTACCTTGACTAGGCAAAGAACAGCAATAGGACTCGGGTGCCGAGCGCGCGACTTCCACCAGCTCATCCCCGCGACTCGAAGGAACAGGGTCGGCGACATCCGATTCCATGAAAGATGTTGCGAATAAATGGTATTCGGAGTGCAGAAGATAGAATAGAACGACGTGCCGCTACCCGCCCTGCGACCGTGCGTCGTATGCGCAGAGGGGCTCGTCCCCCGTCGATGATCGTCGAGAACTCGGCCGAGGATTCCCGCGAGAGTTGCGCCACTTTCCGACTGTTGCACCACACGAGCTTTGATCCCCGCGATAAAATTTGTATTGCATTTTGTATTAGGCAGGTGGGTCTGTGCGGGTTGTCGGGGTCCTGCGCGTATCCACCGGACGGAAGTCGAGGTTCCCGACAGTGCTGGACAGCTCCACGTCCCCGCGCGCTCGGTTGTTCGCCACCTTGTCGAGCACGACGCCACTGGTCGTCCTGCAAGGCAACCGGTTCGCGGGAAAAACGGTTCTGGCACGGTCGTGGCTGCTCAGCGGAGCAGAGCCCGACGCCATCGTCGTACCCATGACCGCTCCCGCGGGCACAAGCACCCCGGACGAGTACTGGACGGACGTCCTTTCGGCGGTACACGCCCGAACCGGCGCCACAAGACCGGAGCGCGGCCCGGCCTCGTTCCAGACACTGTGCTCCCTATTCTCCGCGCTGCAGCACCAGATCGTGTTGATCCTCGACGCGGTCGATCGCATCCACGGCATCGAACCGCACGTCGCCGCTCTGCTCGACCTCTGCCCCCACCTGCGGGTCCTCGTCACCACCCGCACGACCGGAAAGTGGCAACAGGTGACCGACACGGCCGCCGACCGCACCATCCTTTCTGCGACCGAGCTTGCATGCACCGACGTCGAGACCGCCACCATCCTGAACGCAGCGGCGGTCCCCCAGTCGCAACGCACGGTGCAGTGGATCACGCGTCGCACCACGGGACTGCCGGCCTGATCGACGCCGTGCGCGAAAGCCTGCAGCAGCACTCCGCCGGTTCCCTCGAGATCGTCGTCGATGACCTCGACAAACTTGTCGACGATTCGATCGACCGGGCCGTGCTGCGTGCTCTCGACGATCCCGACCTCACACCGCTGCGGCGATCGATCCTCGCATCCTCGACCCTGACCGCACTTCCAGAGGAATCGTCGAACATCGAGCGTTCGGACTTCGCACTGTCCGGTGTCTCCGACATCGTCGCCTTCACCCACACCATGATCGCTGCCGGATTCCTCGATCCCAGCCCCGACACCGGAGAGGACGGCTATCCGCGGAAGTGGTGCTACCCCGAACCGGTCCGTGCCTCACTGCGGCGCATCGCCGAGGACCGACATCCCACCGACCTACGGGCCACCGAGACCGCAACGATCGACGCCCTACTCCATGCCGGGAAACCGCATGCCGCACTGACCTACGCCATCGACGGCGGTCAGTGGGAGCGCGCTCTTCACATCGTCGACGAACACTGGACCACGCTGTACACCGGCGGCTTCCTCGACACACTCGGCGCAGCACTGGTCGAACGCATTCCCGCAGAGATCGCCGATACCCACCCCACGAGCAGAGCCATCCGCCGACTGCACCGACAGTTCTCCGCACCGCGCGATGTCCCCGTCGTCACCGCCGAACCCGACGTCGCGGACGGTATCGGACCCGAACCTGCCGAAGTCGTCATGCGCGCAGTGATGCTGCGGATCGACGGCCGGTTCCTCGAGCCGCCAAGGCCTGCGACGCCGCTTCCGATCACCCACTGCCTGTCTTCGACGAACTCGACGAGCACACCCGCAACGCCTACGCCTTCTACTATCTCCACGTCGGCATCACCTACCTGCTCGTCGACCGAACCGACGACGCGACCGCGATGTTCCGACGCGCGCACGTCGCCGGAACAGGGACGTTCATCGAACGCGACGCCGCCGGAAAACTTGCGCTCACCAGCGCGATGGAAGGCGCACTGGTGGACACCCACTCCTGGATCGCCGAGGAACGGCGCCACCCACCCTGCCGGGTGACAGCGAAAAACTCGTCCGCACCGCCGGCTGTGTGGCCGCCGCACTCGCCGCCCTCGACGAACTCGAACCCGACACCGCCCTCGACATCCTCACCGAGCTCGGTACCCCCGCCGATAACGAAGAGTTCTGGGCCTACGTCCTCTACACCCGCGGACACCATGCGTTGCTGACCGGTATGCCGACCGACGGTCTGCGCTTTGTCGAGTCCCACCTGCAGCGCTACCCGACACTGCGCACCGGTGGCCACTCCGCAACCCTGATCGACACGGTGCTGGCGGATCTACATCTCGCGTGCGGCAATCCCGAGCGAGCCGAAGACCTGATCGCAACGTCCACCCATCCCTCAGCAGTGCCGGTGCGAGCGCGGGCTCGATTGCTCGCTGCGGATTCGGCCGGCGCCCAACAGATCGTCGACCGGTGGTACTTCCCCACCTCGGTCGGTCCCGTGCGCACCTCGATGGAACTGGCCGTGCTCGGTGCCGCAACAGCCGCGGCCCTCGACGACGTCGACGCTGCTCGTAGGCACCTCGAACGGGCCGTCACCCTGTCACGCCACACCGGCATGCTGCGCCCGTTCGTACTGCTGCCCTCGGCGTCGCAGATCGCTCTTGCCGACCTCGGCGTCGAACTACCCCTCGACCTGAACCGGACCGCCAGAAACTTTGCCACCTTCCCGGTCTACCGACCGATGCTGACACTGACCGCCCGGGAGCGCGCCGTGCTCGACGCTCTGCTCACCGGGAAAACGATCACCGCCATCGCTGCATCCCACTTCGTCAGTGCCAATACCGTCAAAACCCAACTGCGTTCTCTGTACCGCAAACTCGGCGTGCACAATCGTAAGGACGCTGTCGCCGCCGCCCGACGTCTACACCTCGATTAGAGCCGTCGCCGATTCGGTCCCGAGATCGCGCCATTCGGTGAGCGCAGTGCGCGAGATCGACCGGCGGCGTGGACGCCGAACGGCCGCTGCCATCGACGCCGATTCCCACTCGCCGGCGGTGAGTGCGCCCGCAATGCACTCGAGATCGGTAGGGCGCCGGTACTGCCGCTCAGCCGGGCGACAGCCGACGAAGGGTTGTGTTTGTGTGGACAGTGGCTGCACCGGCGCCGGGTGCAGGTCCCTCCGGATGCGTGGCGTGACTGTGTCGAGCTGCAGCACGCCGCCCGACCCGCGATCATCAACTCTCGCAGAACCGCCGATCGATTTTGACTCGAACTTGTTCTCCTGCAATGGAATACATCGATTATGAACCAGTAGTGCAGCGACAGCGTGTCGTTCTGGACGACGCGCTTGAACTGCTCGAAGTCGCGGGCGGTGAACCAGCCGAGTGGGACGGTCGACAGCGTGCCGAGCAGACGGAGGTCCACAACCGAAGAATGAGGCTCACAACCCTGGTGGTGGACCCTGCGGGTTGCGAGCACCGCTTCTGCGCTGTGAGCCCCCTACCGAACACGCTCTGCGCGGTCAGTCAGCGGAAGTGGTCTCGCACACCGACCCCGGCGACCGGCGACCTGCACCCGCCTCGCTACGCTCCAGCTCATGAGTGAGCCGACTTCGACCTACGCCAACGTGACGCTCGACCCGCGTGCCAACGTCTACTTCGACGGCAAGTGCGTCAGCCACAACTTCCATCTGGCGGATGAACCCGCAAGTCGGCCGGCGTGATCCTGCCCGCGACCCTCAACTTCGGCACGGCCGCTCCGGAGGTCATGGAACTGCACAGCGGCGCGTGCCGCGTCCGACTGGCCGGCAGCGAGGACTGGACCTCCTACGGTGCAGGCGACTCCTTCTCGGTGCCCGGCGACTCGTCGTTCGACATCGAGGTCACCGAAGCCGTCAGCTACGTCTGCCACTACGGCTGACCACACTCCTGAGCGAACTAGAACGCTCCCACCGAGCCAAGCTCTGTGGGAGCGTTCTTCCGTTCGTGGCGACCAGGCCACTAATGCAAACCCGGCTCAGCTGGTGGCCTCTGCGCGATCGGCCGAAGTGCCGGCCTGCGCCTTCCGCTGCGACGAGGCGTGGCCGACGAACATCGCCGACGCACGATCCCGATGATCAGGACCGAGGCGGGCAGGAGCATCGACTGGCTCAGCGCGGTGCTGAACTTCTCGGCGATCTGCTCCGGGAGAGCGGTTCCCATCGCGGCTCCGCCGCCTTCACCGGCCTGCACCTCACCGAGTCCCTGCGCGGCCATCAAGGACGAGATCAAGGCACCGATCGCGGCACTGCCCAGCACCGAACCGACCTGGCGGGTGGTGTTGTAGATGCCGGCACCGGCGCCCGCCTGGCGGATGGGCAGGTTGTGCGTGGCGGTGGAGGCCAGCGGTGCCAGATGCACGAATTGGACACGCCGGCGATACCGGCGATGAGCAGGAACAGCACGATGGGGCTGTCCGGCGTCATGAGCACCGCGAACCCGAAGATCGACGCGGAGAAGAGTGTGAAGCCGACGGTGGGCAGCACCCGGGGCGGCATCCGGTCGGAGAACTTGCCGATGAGCGGCGCCGTGAGACCGGTGACGATCGCCATCGGGGCGAAGATCAGGGCGGCGCGCGTGGGTGAGAATCCGCGGACCGTCTCGAGATAGAAGTAGGCCGGAACCATCAGTGCGGTCATGGCTGCGCCCATCGACGAGATCGCGATGTTCGACATCGAGAAGTTCCGGTCGCGGAACAGGGCCAATGGCACGAGGGGTTCACCTTTGTTACGCGCCTGGTTGGACACGAACAGCACCATCACCGCGATACCCGCGACGATCATCGTCCAGGTCCAGACGTCCCAGTCGCGGCTGGAACCTTCCTGGATTCCGAAGACCAGCAGGAACAATCCGACACCACTGAGGATCACGCCGACGACGTCGAACTTGTGCGGTTGGGTCTCGAGGCTGGGCACGAGCCATGCCGCCAGCACGAAGGCGATGATGCCGACCGGGACGTTGATGTAGAAGATCCAGTTCCAGCCCTGCCAATCGACCAGTACACCGCCGACGAGAGGGCCGAGCAGCGAGGCCAGACCGGCGACGGCGCCCCACAGACCCATGGCTGCGCCTCGCTTGTCGGGCGCGAAGGTGCGGGTGATGATCGCCATCGTCTGCGGCGTCATCAGCGCCGCGCCGAGTCCCTGGACGGCGCGGGCAGCGATGAGCATCTCGATGGTGCCGGAGGTCGCGCACCACAGCGACGCCGCGGTGAACACCACCAGGCCCGCGAGATAGACGTGCTTGGGGCCGAACCGGTCGCCGAGACGACCGGTGAACAGCAGGGGCACCGCATAGGTGAGCAGATAGGCGCTGGTCACCCAGACGACCTGATTAATGTCGGCCTGCAGGTCGGCCATGATCGCCGGGTTGGCCACCGCGACGATGGTCAGATCCAGCAGGATCATGAAGAACCCGACCACCAGGCCGACAGGCCCCACCACGGATTACGTTCGGTTTTCATCGATTTCGTTCCTGTTCGTACCGGTCGAGCGCGACCGGAGATCTACTGGGTCAAGGTGTCCCGGTTCGGTCGATGTACTACGGCCGACCGGGACCACTACTTCCCGCACCGCTCCTCCGCAGTTCGGCGAGAGTCTCGTCCGTCAGCGCAGCACCCCAGTCGCGACCGAGATCATGGGGCAGGTCCGGAAGTTGTCGATCGGCGGCATCGACGCTCTGCCACACCAAGGACCCGTCGCGGATCTCCTCGATCAGTCCACGAAGCCACTCCGCTTCGTGGGCGGTCCTGTCCCGGAGGAAGTCGACGGCCACCCAGTAGCGACGCGGCACGCCGTTGTCCGCGGCCCACGTGCGGATCGCGTCGAATTCGACGAGCTCTTCCTCGAGCCGCTCGATGCGTTCTCCGAGAAGAACGACGACCTCGTCTGCCGGAAGGTTGTGCGATTCGGCGAGACCGAGGGGGAAGATCGGATACTCACGGACGGGCCGTCGGATGATCTCGGCGAGGCGGGCCCGCACGGCCGCGGCGCCGGCCTCGGTGATGCTGTAGGTGGTGCGCTCGGGGCGATTACCTGCGCGTTCGGTGCCTTCCTGCCGGATCAGTCCGCTTTCCGCGAGGCGGGAAACGGTGTGGTACAGCGAGCTCGGCCGCAGCTTGATGAGGTTGTCCTCGCGACGCTTGAGCAGAAGCTGGTGCATCTCGTAGGGATGCATCGGCCGTTCCTCGAGCAGCCCGAGTACCGCGACGGCCATAGGCGTCAGGACGGGGCTGCGGGGCTGATCGGACACCGGTCTCGATTTCCTTCGATCGTCGGGAGGCGTTGCGATTCTGCGACTGGTTCGCTTCGAATAGTCGGCGCCGAATATACGGCGTGGAATAACAGACGGACAAGCGCGTGAGGTCGCTCGACATCGCAGATCCGCACACTCGGGCATCCCCGGAATCGGTCCCTCCGGGTGGCAGACTCCCCTCGTGGACAGTTGCGTCGGATTCGATGTCATCCGGTAGGAGGGTTTCGAGTAGTCGACTACGCATGATTCCGCAGCACCCGAGCGTGATGCTTCATTCGAAGCTGTTTCCGGCTCAGCAAAGGATCCGTCATGGCCGACCTGGACTCCCTGTCGACCCGCGAGGTCTGCGGAACGATGGCTGTGCACCACAAACTGCTGTTGCAGAGCCCCAGTTACACCGACATCCACGTCGAGTTCCGGCAGCCTCGCCTACGTCGCCGGCCTGTCAACCGCAGAACGGGAGCTCATCCGGAGCGTCGTCAACATGGACATGATCGCCTCGCTCAATACCCCGCAGCCCACCGTTCTTCTCGAAGGCGCGAGCCTGTCGCAGCACCTGATCGACGAACTTGCCCGGGCCGCCGCGACCTACACGACGCTGGCTGTGCAGACCAGCCTGCATCCGTTCAACAGCGATCACGTGCCGTTCCTCGAGAAGGGCATCCCCGCTGTGCTGACCATCGAAGGAGCCGACAGCACGAACGCGAACATCCATAGTGCGCGCGACACGCTCGATTCCATCGACTACGACCTCGCACTCGAGATCCTGCGCATGAACGTTGCTGCTACAGCACGTCTGCTGGGATCGGCATAGACGTGGATGAGGGTTCCGGCCGGTGCGTCGCATCGGCCGGAACCCCTCGCTCGAGTACGGTCACGATCTGTGCAGCCACACTCCGGCGCTGCCGAACCCGATGATGTCGGCGCGACCGTCACCTGTGGTGTCCGCCAGGAACCGCGGATGCTGGTCGACCCGCCACCCACCGGCGTCGTAACCGAAGTTGGTGACGATCAATCCGGGCGCGTCGAACGCGCCGTTGCCCAGTGCCCGCGACACGTAGACGCCGGCATTGCCGAATCCGACGATGTCCGCGCGACCGTCCCCGGTGGTGTCCGCCAGGAACCGCGGGTGCCGATCGATCCGCCATCCTCCGGCGCTGTAGGCGAAGTTGTCGACGACGCGCGTGACCGGCCCGTACGTCCCATCGGCTCGAGCCAGTGAGACGTACACGCCCGCCTCGCCGAATCCGACGATGTCGGCCCGGCCGTCCCCGGTGGTGTCCGCGAGGAACCGTAGATGCCGCTCCACGCGCCAACCACCCGCGTTGTACCCGAAGTCGTCGACGACGCGCGTGACCGGTCCGAACGTCCCGTCCGCCTGTGCCCGGGACACATACACCCCGGCGTCGCCGAAACCGACGATGTCCGCCCGGCCGTCACCCGTGGTGTCGGCCAGGAACCGCGGATGCCGCTCGACCCGCCACCCACCGGCAACGTAGCCGAAATCGGCGACCACCCTCGTCACCGGACCGAACGACCCATCGGCCTGCGCCCGAGACACGTACACCCCTGCATCACCGAAACCGACGATATCGGCCCGACGGTCCCCAGTCATATCCGCCAGGAACCGCGGATGCCGCTCGACCCGCCACCCACCGGCAACGTAGCCGAAATCGGCGACCACC
>LATQ01000376.1 GCA_001017865.1 Rhodococcus sp. IITR03 | reverse complement strand
CGCCGTGCAGCAGGAGGAATCCGGTGCGGTGAGCGGGCGCAGTCGGGTGCTGCCGTGGCCGGGGACGGTGACGCGGACATCGGGGATCAGCACGCCGGGTACTGGGGCGGGAGCATGACCGCGTTCGGGGCGGCGGTGAACGGGCGTTGTGGGTCGGCGGTGGTCAGGGGGGAGTCGACGTACCAGAAGGGCTCGGACAGTCGTCCCGAGTCGACTTGGCGGCGGGCGGTGTCGTCGGTGTGGGCGGCGTCGAGGATCGTCTGGCGGTGGCGTTGCTGTTCGTCGTTCTGGGGTACCAAGAAATCCATGGTGGCGGAGGTGACCTCGATGTTTTCGAGGGCTGCTCCGCGCCGTTCGGTGTCGTAGCTGTCGAGTAGGGACTCATCTGCCCAGCCGCGTAGGACGTAGGCGAGCTTCCAGGCGGCGTTCTCCGCGTCGAGGACACCGGAGTTCAATCCGCGTGCGCCGAAGGGGGAGACGATGTGGGCGCAGTCCCCGGCGAGCAGGACGCGTCCGACCCGCATGCTGCGGACGAGTCGGGCGTGGAAGCGGTAGACGGACTTCCAGACGATCTCGTAGTCGACGTCGCCGATGATCTGTCGGATCCGGGCGTCGAGGGCGCCGCTGGTGGTTTCCTCGTCGAGGTCGTAGTCGCCGGGCACCTGCCAGTCGATGCGGAAGGTCGAGTCCGGGCAGGGGTGGATGAGCACCTGCCGGCCGGGGTTCCACTCCGGGTCGAAGTAGAAGCGCCGCTCATTGGCCCATCCGGGGATGTCGGCTTTGATGTCGCAGATGAGGAACTTGTCGTCGAAGGAGCGGCCGGGGAAGCCGACGCCGAGTTGGTCGCGCAGTTCGGCGCCTCGGGATCCGGCGGCGAGAACGACGTAGTCGGCGGTGACGGTGACTCGCCCGTGCTCGTCGCGCAGCGCAACTGGGCTCGGGTGGTGTCCTGGTCGATGCCGGTGACCGCGTGGTCCCAGCGCACCTCGATCAGCGGTTGCGCCGCAATGGCCTGGTCCATCAGTTGTTCGGTGCGGGCCTGGGAGATGTTGACGAAGGGCGGGAACTCCGAGGGGCAGTGATCGACGAAGGGTTGGGCGAACAGTTCGGTGTCCCGGTGGAAGGTGCGGGCGATGTCCCAGGTGACGCCTTCGGTTGCGAGCCGGCGGCCGATGCCGACGGTCTCCCACACCTCGAGGACGTCGCGTTGCTGACAGATGGCTTTGGAGCCGATGGGATCGCGTGCGGGGCGCGAGTCGAGCAGTACGACGCGGATTCCCCAGCGGGCCAACAGCAGGGCTGCTGTCTGCCCGACCGGTCCGTTGCCGACGACGGCGACCGTGCCACAGTGACGAGTGGTGATGGCCATGAGCGTGTTCTCCTCGGGTGGGTCAGCTCTGCAGCTGTGCCCAGACGGCGCGGTCGCGTTCGGCGGTCCAGATGACGGGGCGTTCGATGCCGGACAGTTCGTCCCACAGGCGCGAGACGTCGAAGGCAGGCAGTGCTCGAAGATCGGCCAGTGGCCGTACTGCTCGTGCAGGGCGGCGTGGGTGGCCTCGAAGGCTTCCTTGAGGGTGCCGCCGCGCTGCTGCACCGCACCGACCTCACAGATCATGGTGTCGAGGAAGTGGCGGGTCTGCTCGATCGCGGCATCGACCTCGGCGCGGCCGCGGCTGACCGCACCGCGGCCACCGATCAGCGCCTCGGCACCGAACGCCTTGACGCCGTCGAGGGTGTCGGTCGCCCAATCACGGTGGAAGGCGTCGCCGGTGTAGAGCGCGGCCTGGGCTTCGACCAGGTCCCCGGCGAAGAGGATCTTCTGCTTGGGCAGCCACGCGACGATGTCGCCCTCGGTGTGGCCGCGGCCGAGATGCTCGAGCACCAGCTCGCCCCGGTCACCGCCGAGGTCGATGGTCATGCGATCGGCGAATGTCACGGTGGGCCAGGTCAATCCGGGGACGCTGTCGGCGCCCTTGGCCAGGCGCGGCATGCGCCCGAACTCCGATTCCCAGTCCTCGCGGCCGCGTTCGGCGATGAGCTTGTAGGTGTTCTCGTGGGCGATGATCGTTTCGGCCTCGAAGGCGGAGGCGCCGAGGACGCGGACGGCGTGATAGTGCGACAGCACCAGATAACGGACCGGTTTGTCGGTGTGTTCGCGCAGCTTGGCCAGCCACTCGCGGGCGGCGACGGGGGTGGCGAGCGCTTCGAAGCACACGAGGAAGTCTTCGCCCTCGATGGCGCCGAGGTTGGGATCGCCTTCGGCGGTGAGGGCGTAGACCCCGTCGGCGAGAACCTCGAGGGTCTGCTGCTTCTCGCCGAGGTCGGCGGAGGAGGCGAAGGACAGGGCCATGGAACTGACTCCATTCGTAAAATTTTTGAACATCTGTGTCGACTGTAAGGGCAGTCACACAAAATGTGCAAGGGTTTGAACAAAATTGGGTGCACGGCGTGGGTAGGCGGTTAAGCTGACGCCGTGACCGAGACCGACATGTGTGCCGATGACCTGGACCTTCTCGGGTTCGTGGACTTCGCGGTGCGCAAGACCACCCGCGATTTCCCCGAGGTCGATCCGCAATCCATGCGATTGGTGCTCGAGCTGACTCGTCTGGCCAATGCCTGGTGTACGACCTCGAATCGACGGTGCACCGCCCCCGCGGCTGGAGCTGGCCGGGTTTTCGGGTGCTCTTCGCGCTGTGGCTGTGCGGGCCGAGCGATGCGACCCATGTGGCGAAGTTGTCCGGGATGAGCCGGGCCGCGGTGTCGGCGTTGGTCAAGACGCTCGAACGGGACGGTCTGGTGCAACGAAAGCGGTCCGAACGCGACCGCCGCTCGGTCGTGCTCGCCCTCACCGACACCGGCCGCGACGCCATCGTGAGCACCTACCACCAGCACAATCGGCGCGAGCAGACCTGGACGGACGTGCTCAGCAAGCCCGAGCAGACCATCCTCATCGGCCTGCTCGAAAAGCTCGCGACGGCCGCCGCGGGCCGGGAGATCCAATCGCGCGACTGAGTGCGGGGGGTAGGGCTCTCCACGGTCATCAAAATGTAAAACTATTGAATACCTGGACGCCTCGGTGGCACCCGACGAACGCGACGGGCCGCGACGCTAGAGGCCGGCCGCGGGTTGGCGCTGCCGGTCGTGGGGCTGGGCGGACAGCAGTTGGCCCACTCGGGTTACGGCTGCGCGGATGCTCTCGGGATCTGCGATGGTCAGCTGCTGGATGACCAGGCCGTCGAGGGCGGCGAAAACCGCGCGGGCGAGGGAGTGCGGTGCCGTGTAGCCGCGGCTGGACAGCACCCCTTCCAGGGATTGGATGTAGCTGTTGTACAGCTTGGCCACGGCCGGGCGCAGCTCCGGTCGCGCCGGGATTCGAGGATCATCTCGTACTGGAACATCTGCAGGTCGGGGTCGGAGGTCACCAGCTCGACCAGGCGCGAGCGAACTCCGCATCGATCTCCTCGATCGTCGACAGGTCGCTGAGCCGACGCGTGCGCTCGGAGGCCCATTCCATCGCAGCTTCGAGCAGGGCATCCCGGGAGCCGAAGTGGTGGGAGATCAGGGTGTTGTTCACTCCGGCGTGCTCGGCCACCGCCCGGTAGGTCAGTCCACGCAGGCCGCGATCGGCGACTACGTGGACGACTGCGGCCAGTAGCGCTTCGCGGCCGTCGCCGTACCGCCGCGATCGTCCCGGATTCGGCATGGAAGGGAGTCTATCGGCACCCGGCGGTGCTTGTTCCGCCGCGGATCGGTCGCGGTTCGCTTCGAAAACCATCAGGGACTCCCTATTGACGAATACAACTCAGCAATTGCATAGTTTAAGAGTACGTGGTCCCCATCACAGGTCCTGCCGCCTTCGTCTCCCTCTCCCGCTGCAGCCTCTTCTCGCTGCTTCGACGCTGCCCTTGCAGACGCTCTTGCCGAAAGGTCATGCAATGACCCAGTCTTCCCCCGCCGTCACGGTGCAGCACCCCGACGCCACCCCGCTGCACCGGACCCTGCGCTGGCAGGACGCCTTCGCCCTCGCCATGGCCGTCTCCGGAGGCCTGTTCGTCTCCTTCGGTCCCACGATGGCCGCCATCGGCGCCTTGTCGGCCATGGTCATCTGGGCCCTCGCCGCAGCTGTCGGCTGGGTGCAGAACACCTGTTCGCCGAGATGGCCTCGATGTTCCCGGACAAGCCGGGCGGGGTTCCGGTCTACGCGCACGAAGCGTGGAAGACACGATTCGCCCCCGCCGGTGCCCTGGCCACCTTCGGCTACTGGTTCGGCTGGTCCGCGGTCATTTCGATCGTCAGCCTCACCGCCGGAGGCATCATCCGCGCCCGATGGTTCCCCGAGGTCACCTGGGCGCTGGACCTGGGGTTCGTGCAGGTCGGCGTGGAGCAATTGATCGGCATCGGCCTGATCCTGGCGCTGATGGTGCCAACATGTTGGGCGCGCAGCCCGCCGCCTGGGTCAACAAGATCTTCGGAGCCTTGCTGCTCATCCCCTTGCTGGTCTTCGTCGTTGCCCCGGTGATCAGCGGCCAGTGGGACGCCGCCAACCTGACCTGGGGCCTGGGGGCGCCCGGCGCGGATCACTGGGGTGGCTGGCAGGACGCCGCGGTCTGGCTCTATCTCGTGGGCTGGACGGCGTACGGAACCGAAATGTGCGCGGCCTTCACCCCCGAGTACCGCAGCAACAAGGACGCTCGCCGGGCACTGTCGACCTCCGGCGGCTACACGTTCATGATGTTCGCGCTCGTGCCCATCGGCATCGGTGGCTCGTGTCCCAATCTGACGCCGCCGCAGATCCGACCGCCGTCTTCGTCACCGGCTTCGCCTCGCTGCTGCCCGCCGGCTTCACCGGTGACATCGCCCTGCTGATCACCATCGGTGCCCTACTGATGGGCGTCAATGCCAGCATGGCCGACGGCTCCCGCGCGCTCTACGGCGCCGCGATCGACGGTCTGGTTCCCCGCCAACTCGAAACCCTCAACCGCCGTCAGGTCCCGGCCCGGGCGATCATTGCCGCCGTCGTCATGAACGTCCTGCTCATCGTCTTCGTCTCCAACCCCATCTCCATCCTGGCGGCAGCGAACATCGGCTATCTGCTGGCCATCCTGCTCGCTGTCTCCGGCTTCCTGCTCCTGCGAAAGGATCGCCCGGACGCCCCGCGCACCTTCCGACTCGGCCGATGGGCCGTCCCGCTGGCGATCGTCCTCAGCGTCTACGGCGCGGCCGTGCTGCTCGTCGGAGCCCTGTCCTCCGAGCTGTCCGGTTACGGCGGCGCGCTGGAACTGGCGATCGGCGTCGGCATTCTCCTACTCTCCCTGCTCCTGTTCGTCATCCGACGGCGGTTTCAGGACCGCATGCCGCTCCTGCGTGAACCCGCTGAGACCTCATCGACGACCTGACCCACCGGCACAGCACTAGAACCAAACCCAAGGAGAACACCATGTCCCATGTCTTCCACGCACACCACGACGACACGGCATTCGAACCCTTCGAACTCGGCACCGTGCAGTGGCTACGCCGTCCCGGCGACAACGGCAACGACGCACTGTCCGCTGGTCTGTGGAAAGTCACCCCCGAGCAAGCCCCGGAACCGTTCGACCTGCCGATCACCGAGGACGAAACCATTTACATCGCCTCCGGACACCTGCGCATCGAGGTCAAGGACGGCGCCACCCTCGATCTCACAGCCGGGTCCATGGCCTCCCTCTCGGCAGGCGCGATGACCCGCTGGACCGTCCTCGAACCGACCATCGAATTCTTCGTCTACAGCTAAGGACCCCGACCGTGGAAACCTTCGACGTCATCGTCGTCGGCGCCGGCTTCGCCGGCCTGACCGCCGCCCGGGAACTGTCCCACCGCGGCCACAGCACCGTCATCCTCGAAGCGCGTGACCGCATCGCCGGCCGCACCCACCTCGAAGAGCGCCTGGGCCGCAACCTCGAACTGGGTGGAACCTGGGTGCACTGGACACAGCCCTACGTCTGGGCCGAAATGGGCCGCTACGGCATCGATCCCGTCCCCGGACCCGATTTCACCAAGGCCTACTGGACCATCGGCGGACAGCACCACCAAGGGCACGCCGACGAGCTGATGGAACTGCTCGACGAACCCAATCGGCGTCTGCTCGCCGACGCCCGCCGCTACTTCCCTCTGCCATGGTCCCCCCTGGCCAATCCGGCGGTCTGCGAGATCGACGACATCACCTTGTCCGATGCTATCGACGCTCTCGAGCTACCCGACGAACAGCGCCGACTGCTGCGCTCCTTCTGGACACTGAACTTCAACGGCAAACTCGACCAGGCCGCCTACACCCAGGCACTGCGCTGGTGTGCCGTCGCCAGCGGGCACTGGGACACCATGTTCGAAGCCTGCGCCAGCTACAAGATCGACGGTGGCACCCGCCGACTGGCCGACGCCATGCTGGCCGACTCCACCGCCGAACTGCGTCTCGGCCACCGGATCAGCTCCATCAGCCAAGACGCCAGCGGGGTCATCGCTCGAACCGCGGACGGCCGGCAGTTCACCGCGCAACAGCTGATCCTCGCGCTGCCGCTCAGCGTCCTCAACGACATCGACTTCCGACCCGCCCTGTCGCAGACCAAACGCCAGGCCGCCGCCCGCGGCCAGGCCGGCCGCGGCGCGAAGCTCTGGATCAAGGTCGCCGGCCGGCAGGAACGCTTCGTGGCCTCGGACCCGAGAACGCCCCACTGAATTTCGTGCAGGCCGAATACATCGACGACGACACCACCACGCTGGTCTGCTTTGGACCCGCCGCCGAAGCTGTGGACGTCAACGACCCTCGCGCCGCCCAAGCCATCCTCGACACCCTGGTTCCGGGACTACAGGTCCTCGAGATCGCGGGGCACAACTGGGTGAACGACGACTACGCCCGCTCCACCTGGCCGATGCACTACACCGGCTACCTGACCCGGTCCCTGCCCGAACTCCAGCGATCCGAAGGCCGCGTTCACCTCGCCGGATCCGACTTCGCCAACGGCTGGGGCGGATTCATCGACGGTGCCATCGAAAGCGGCCTCACGGCCGCCCGCACCGTCACCCACCTCCTGGAACACGACACAGACCCGAACACGACGGACAGCCCAACCATTCAGCCCGCTCTGTCCGTATAAACGACCACCACTCCCACCAGCTAACAAGGACCATGCGATGACCACCGACACCATCCGGCCCGCATACACCGCCGCCGCGGATCTGCTGACCGCCATCCAGCCCACCGAGGGCGGACGCGAGATCACCGACCCCGCCACCGGCGCACTCGTGGGGCGAGTGGCCGAACCCGGCGTCGCCGAACTGGATACAGCGGTGGCTGCCGCAAAGACCGCTCAACTGGACTGGGCCGCGCGTGGCCACGACGAGCGCCGGGCACTGTTGAGCCGGGCCGCCGACGCCGTCGAGGCGAACGCCGAAGCGTTGGCCGAGCTGCTCTCCCGCGAGCAGGGCAAGCCCCTCAACGGGCCCAATGCCCGCTTCGAGGTCGGGGCGTGCGCGGCCTGGCTGCGCACGACCGCTTCGTTCGACCTCGAACCCGAGGTCCTGACGGACGACGACGGCCTCCGTGCCGAGGTGCACTACCGGCCCCTGGGAGTGGTGGGGGCGATCGGCCCGTGGAACTGGCCGATGATGATCAGCGTGTGGCAGCTGGCCCCGGCCCTGCGCATGGGCAACACGGTGGTGATCAAGCCGTCCGAATACACGCCGCTGTCGGTGCTCGCCCTGGCCGCGGTCCTCAACACCGTCCTGCCCGCCGACGTGCTGCAGGTCGTACCCGGAGGACGAGAGGTCGGGGAACGGCTCGCCGCGCACCCGGACATCGCCAAGGTGATGTTCACCGGATCGACCGCCACCGGCAAGGCGATCATCCGTTCCTCGGCCGACACCGTAAAGCGCCTGACCCTCGAGCTCGGCGGCAACGACGCCGGCATCGTGCTGCCCGACGCCGACCCCCAGACGATTGCCGAAGATCTCTTCTGGGGTGCGTTCATCAACACCGGCCAGACCTGCGCCGCCCTCAAGCGCCTCTATGTGCACCAGGACATCTACGACGAGATCTGCCAGGCCCTGACCGCCGTCGCAGCGAACATGCCGATGGGAGTGGGCTTGGACGAGAACAACGTCCTCGGACCGCTTCAGAACAAGGCCCAGTTCGACATCGTCGCCCGACTCGTCCAGGCCGCCAAGGACTCCGGCGCCCGCATCCTCACCGGTGGAACCCCGACCCGGACCAACCCGGCTACTTCTACCCCGCCACCCTGGTCGCCGACATCGACAACGACAACCCACTGGTGACCGAAGAACAGTTCGGCCCGGCGCTGCCGATCGTCAAATACGCCACCATCGATGAGGCCGTACAGATGGCCAACGGCCTCGAAGTGGGTCTGGGCGCCTCCGTCTGGTCCTCCGATCTGACCAAAGCGCGGGCCGTGGCCGCCCGCATCGAAGCCGGCACCGTATGGATCAACAAGCACGGCGCCGTCGACCCCCGCGTGCCCTTCGGTGGGACCAAGCAGTCCGGCTACGGACTGGAATTCGGAGTCGAAGGACTCAAGCACCTGGCGCTCCCCAAGTCATCAATGGCTGAACCATCTCTCGCGGCTATCCGATCGATCCCGGGGCACGACAAACTCCCTCGAATGGATACGGATCAACTCGCGTCCGCTGGGTCGCAGGGCAAGCCTCGTCGCAACCTTCCAGTGCCTTCGGTGGCACCGGCGACCCGACGGTCGGGAGGGAATTACTCCCGCTCGGCGACCTTGTGACACAGGACCCGGCCCGTGGCGTCAGCATGATCAAATCCGAGGTGAATAGGTAGGTGCACAAGGGGTTCCATGGGAACCACCAGCCACAGATTGAATCGGGTCAGTATGGCAAGGGTCAACCTCGCGGGACGCCGACACCGAGTAAGAGACGAAGGTTCGGGCGCATTCGATCGGCTCTCGACGAAAGGCGCAGCACGGCTCCAGTCGAACGGAACTCCGTGATGGCGAAGGGTTAAGCCAGGGGACACGAATACCCACCTGATCCGGTCAGTGCAATGTGACCCGTCATCGCCCAGTCAACCAGCACTACGCATGTCGTCCCGGATCTCCAATAAGGCCCTTCGATACAACGAAAGTCGGACACATGGCCACTGCACTGCTCAATGGGCGTATCTATACCGTTGATCCACGCGTTCCGTGGGTTCAGGCCGTTCTGATCGAAGAGGGGGTCTTCACCGCTGTCGGTTCCGACGATGAGGTGCGGCGGGCAGCTCCGGACGGAACCGAGTTCGTCGACCTCGACGGACACATGGCTATGCCAGGCCTGCACGACGCGCACACCCACCTCCTGTTCAGCGGGCTCAAGTTCAAGTACGAGGCCCGTCTGACCCCGGGTGGAACCCCGGCCGAGATAGTCCACGACCTCCGGCAGTGCCGATGTGCCGAACTAGTCGACGAGGGTGTCCAACCTTGGATCGTAGGAGGCGAATTCACCCCCGACATGTTCGTCGACGGTACTCTCGACCGCGCCTTTCTTGACGAGGCCTTTCCGGGCCAGCCGGTGTTTCTGTTCGACTACACCATCCATCACGCATTGGTGAACACAGTTGCACTCGAGATCGCCGGTCTGTCGGATGAATCGATCGATCCCCTGGTGGGCGCCTGATCCGTCGAGACGGTTCAAACGAACTTACCGGCGAACTCGTCGAGCAGGCCCGGTGGCCGGTGATGCGGGCCATGCCCAACTATCGTGCTGAAGTTTACCGAGACGCTATTGCCTGGGCGGCCTCTGTCTGCCATCAGTACGGCATTACATCCGTGCAAGAGGCATCCGCTTCTCCTCAAGCTCTGGCTGCGTTTCGCGATCTCGACAATGCCAGCGAGCTCAATCTGCACGTTGCCGCCCACTTGGTGTGGCGCGAGGAGGGGTTTGGGATGGCCTCTACAGAGACACTTGACCGCACAATCGCCGAACGCGGGAAGTTCGCCAGTGAGCACGTGGACACCGGCCGCATCAAGATCTGGCTCGACGGGGCACCGTTGCCGCCGCACATGACCCAGTCCGACTTGAACTCCGACGGCAGTGTCGACGACACGAACATCCTTGTCGCGGCCGACCAACTCGTCGAGGTGATCGGGCGGTTCGATGCGGCCGGTCTGTCGGTAAAGGTCCACTGCGCCGGCGAGGGATCGGTGCGAGCTGCACTCGACGCCTTCGAGACGGTGCGGCAATCCGAAGCCTCAAATGGGCCGACGCACGAGATTGCGCACTGCACCTTCATCCATGACGAGGACTACAAACGCTTCGGGCAGCTTGACATCGTCGCCGAAATGTCTCCGGCGATCTGGCACATCGAAGAGTACGGCCTCGACGAAGGTTTCAAGTTCCGCACCGTTCTCGATTCGGGAGCGACGATGACCATCGGCTCCGACTGGATCATCACACCGAACCCGAACCTCTTTCCAGCCGTGCAGGGAATGCTCGAGCGCGGATCCGAATCCGTCGATCTGGCCACGGCCGTCGAACTGCTGACCATCGGTGGCGCCCGAGTCGTCGGCCGTGGTGACCGGCAGGGCACGATCGCGACTGGCATGGCTGCCGATTTGATTGTACTGGATCGCAACATCTTTACGATTCCGGTCGACAAGATCGGGTCCACCCGGGTGCTTCGCACGATCTTCGAAGGCCGCATCGTATTCGACGCTACTCACGAGCCTGCCGAGACGGCCGCGCCCTGACCAGCGGCCATCCACCGACGCTTCCCGTCACCGACCCGGGACAAACAATGACCAATGCAAGCGTTGAGGCCGTCCACGCCCTGTCGAGGCATGGAACCGGCGAGACATCGACGCGTGGGTGAACGCGTCCGCCCCCAATTCCACCTGGACCAATCTGTCGTCCGGTGAAACTCACATCGGCGCAGAGGGTATGGCGCAGAACTACGGGAACTGGGACGGCCGGTTCCCGGACGGACAGTGTGAAGGGCTGATCCTCACAGGCGCGGGGAGCGAACCCCGGTCGTCGCCAATGCGTACTGTGCGTGCGATGCATGCACGCATTGCGAGCGCCGCACGCATAGTCTGTCGCGGACAACGTATAAGGCCGGGATCCCCTCGCATGGCGACGAATGCCGTGGTCCCGGCTCCAGGTCGGGCCGGCCTGGGGACTGTGGTCGGGTGGTTCCGGCCGGGTGGGGGTGGTGCTACCGTTGGGTGTGCCGGGCTTCGGGTGTGGTGGGTGACCGGCCATGGCGGCGCGCAGCGCGGAGAGCAATGCCTCCTGTCCGCTGGGAACAGGAGCGATCTGCTGCGCGGTGCCGATGTCAGTGGGGGCGGCGACCGCCGGTGCCGGAAACCAGTAGGTCCACGGGCAGGGGGAGTGTCGTCCCCGGAGGGCGCCTCGAAGTGGTTGCCGGTCACCAGTCGATAGCCCGGGCGAGCAGCGCGGTATGGAAGGTGGCGTCGGCCGCGGCGACGGTCTCCATCCCGGCATCGGCGTCGGCGGTGACCCGGGCAGCGGTATCAGTGGGGTAGAGGCGACCGAGCAGGTGCACCATGTGCCCGCCGACAACCCGGTAGTTGCTCCCGGCCGCGGCCGTCGGCGAGGTCGGCAACGCCCGCAGGCC
>LATQ01000334.1 GCA_001017865.1 Rhodococcus sp. IITR03 | reverse complement strand
GTTGGCCTTCGGCCGTGATGCCGACGAGGTGCGTGCCGAAGGCGTCGACGAGGCGGTGGTGGCGCACAAGGTGATGCCCGGCGATCGGCCGTCGACGACGATCCTCGCCCCGGAACTGACCCCGTCGGTGGTCGGGCAGATCATCGCGTTCTACGAGCACCAGACCTTCGTCCAGGGCATTGTGTGGGGGATCGATTCGTTCGATCAGTGGGGTGTCGAGCTCGGCAAGACCCAGGCCACCGCCCTGCAGGCGGTGCTCGCCGGCCAGGAGACCCCCGATACCGGGGACGCGTCCACCGACCATCTGATCGAGGTCTACCGCAACCTCCGCGACGGAGGGAGGTAGGACATGCCCGCGCTGAAGTTGCTCTATCTGCCGCCTCCCGTTGCCGAGGAATGGGATTGCAGATGGATGCGGCTTGTCGCGACGCGGACGGCTCGTTGTTCTTCCACCCGGACAACGAGCGGGGCGACGCGAGGGAGAACCGCATGGCCTCGGCCAAGAAGGTCTGCGCTCGTTGTCCGGTCCGAGAGAAGTGCCTTCAGTACGCCCTCGACTCCGGTGAACGGTACGGGATCTGGGGTGGGCTCACGGAGGACGAACGCACCCGGGTGAGGAGGGCCCACCGGCGCCGCACGAGCCGGTGACGTCGACCGTCCTCACCCGCCGGAGACAACCCGTCCGATGACCCGGGCGGCCTCCCGGAAGGCCGCCGGGTTCGGGCCGGCGAAGTTGAGACGGAGGTACTGGCCGGTGGGCTCCGCTGGGAACCATTCGCCACCCGCTGCGACGAGCACCCCCGGCTGCCTCGCAGTCGCGCGCGACGGTCTCGGCGTCGACGTCGTCCGGGAGCCTGCCCCACAGGTTGAGCCCACCGGCGGCAGCCCGTCGACATCCACATCCGGTGCAAGCTCGCGAAGTTCGCTCGCGAGGAGGTTGCGGCGCGATTCGAGCTCGCGACGAACGGCCCGCAAGTGGGTCTGCCATGCCGGCTGGGTGACGACGTCGAGCGCGACCATCTGGAGAACGCCGCTCACATAGACGGATTCGGCCTGCGCGTCGGCGAGGATGCGTTCGCGAGCGGGTCCTCGCGCGACGATCGCCGCGACCCGCACCGACGGCGCGACACTCTTGGTCAGCGAGCGGACGTAGACGACGTGGCCGGAGTCGTCGCGTGCGAAGAGCGGAACGGACTCGGTCGAGATCCCGAAGTCGTGGGCCCAGTCGTCCTCGATGACGAATGCTCCCGCATCGCGCACGACGTCGAGGACCCGATCGCCGGTCGACGACGACCATTGCGCCCCGGTGGGATTCGCGAAGTTCGGTTGCGCGTAGAAGGCGCGCGCCGGGTCCGGTCGAAGGCGCGGGCCAGTTCGTCGGGATCGGGTCCATTGGGGCCGCTGGAAACCGGGACGAGCTGCACACCCGCCTTCGTGGCCGCGAGGATCGCACCCCAATAGGTCGGTGACTCCACGACGAGGGGATTGCCGGCGCCGACGAGCGCGCGGAAGATCGACCCGAGTCCGCTCTGACTGCCGGGGGTGATGATCACGTCGCCCGCGGACGGCGGGGCGGTGCGGGCATCCGTCGCTTCCGTCAGTTCCGCGGCGAACCACGCCTGCAGTTCGGGCAGCCCGGCTGCGGGTGTCCGTCCGACGGCGGCATCACTGCGAGATGCGCGTGAATATGCTCCGCGGACAAGGCGTTCGGGGAGCAGTGTGCGGTCGGGGTAGCCGGAGTGGAGTGTGATCACGTCGTTGGGCACGGTGCGCAGCGCGGCGGAGGCGCGGGGGAGCGGCGGTGCCGTTCCGAGTGCTTCCGTCTGCCAGCTGTGGTCGATCGTGTTCGACGTGCGGATCTGCCGGACGAAGGTGCCGACTCCCGTGCGGCTCTCCACGAGTCCCCGGGTCTGGAGTGTCTTCAGTGCCTTCTGCACCGTGACGGGGCTGACGGCGTACTGCGCGACGAGTGATCTCGTCGACGGCAACCGGGCCCCGGGTGCGGCGGTAGCGATCCACCGGGTCAGTTCCGTAACGAGTTGGGAACTGCTACTGTTCGACATGAGAGTACAGAGTAGCGCTATCGTATCCGACCGGCCAGTGCTATCGCCCGATCCTCGCGGGCTCGCCTGGGGTCTGCTCGGCGTCGCAGGTTTCTCCCTGACCGTGCCGCTCACCCGCATCGCCGTCGAAAGTGGAGCGATGTCACCGCTGTTCGTCGCCGCCGGCCGCGCGGTCGTCGCGGCGGTTCTCGCCGCTCTGGCACTGGCATTCACGGGGCAACGACTCCCGAACACGCATCAGTGGCGCAGGATCGCCGTCGTCACGGGTGGGTGGTGATCGGATTTCCCACGCTCACCTCGTACGCCCTGACCACGGCACCGGCGAATCACAGCGCGATCGTCATCGCGATCCTTCCGGCCGCAACCGCGGTGGTCGCGGTGTTGTGGGCCCACGAACGGCCGCCGATCCCGTTCTGGGTCGCGGCGGGTGCGGGGACGGTCGCCGTCATGGCCTTCGCGGGCCTGCGTGGCGGAGGTTTCGCGGGATTCGGCCGAGCCGATCTGCTGTTGCTCGGCGCGGTGGTCGCCGCGGCCCTCGGCTATGCGGAGGGCGGACTGCTGGCGCGGGAGATCGGCGCGTGGCAGACGATCTCGTGGGCGCTGGTGCTGGGGTCGCCGCTGATGGTGACACTCACCTCGTCTCGTTCGCCGACGGACTGCCGCAGGGTGAAATGACGCACTGGGCGTCGTTCGCCTATCTCGCATCGTCAGCATGTTCCTCGGGTTCTTCGCGTGGTACCGAGGTCTGGCGATCGGGCCGATGGCGCGGGTGGGCAGGTGCAACTGACCCAGCCGATCATGACGGTCGGCTGGGCGGCCTGGTTGCTGGGAGAGCCGTTGACCTGGGCGGTGGTGGCGGGCGGTGCCGTCGTCGTGCTGTGTGCCGGCACCGCCGTCCGCGTTCGTCGGAACTGAACGTCAGTCCTTGTCGAGGAAGAAGTCCCAGCGCGGGTTGTCGCCGCCGCCGTAACGCGACAGATCCGTCACTCCGGCGTCGGCCAGGACGTCGGCGTCGACGAAGCACTGTCCGGTGGTCGTCTTCGCCGGTCGCGAGAGGATCTCGACCGCGGCGTCGGCCATGATCTCCGGGCTGCGGGAGGCGGCGAGCAGTGCTTCACCGTCGGGGGTGTTGGCCACGGCGGAGGTCGCGATGTAGGTCTCGGGCCACAGGCAGTTCGCCGCGACGCCGGCGTCGGCGTATTCGGCCGCGAATCCCAGAGTGAGCAGCGACATTCCGTACTTCGACAGCGTGTACGAGGGGTGCACGCCGAGCCAGTGCGGGTTCATGTTGACCGGTGGGGCGATGGTGAGGATGTGCGGGTTGGACGACTCCCGCAGGTGCGGCAGCGCCGCCTTGGAGAGCAGGAACGTTCCGCGGCAGTTGATCTCCTGCATCAGGTCGTACTTCTTCACCGAGAGGGATTCGGTGGGTTCGGTGGCGATGGCGCTGGCGTTGTTGACGCAGATGTCCACGCCGCCGAACCGTTCGAGCGCTGTGTCGACGGCCCGCTGGACATCGTCCTCCTTCCGGACGTCGCCCACCACCGCGACAGCTTTGCCGCCGGCGGCCTCGATGTCGGCGACGGCGGTGTGCACCGTCCCCTTCAGTTTCGGGTGGGGTTCGGCGGTCTTCGCCAGGAGCACCGCGTTCGCGCCCTGACGGGCGGCGGCGACCGCGATGGCCAGTCCGATACCGCGGCTCGCGCCGGAGATGACCATGGTGCGGTCGCTGAGGCATTCTGACTCGACATCGTTCTCCCTGGTCGCCTTCGATTGTCCAGCTCTGTTCTCCGCAATGATATTGGCATTCTCTTTTTCTGCAAGTAATGTATCCGGCGTGAACGACTTCGCAGAAACCTCGTCGGGTATACCGCTCGAGCCTGTCTACGGGCCGGGCGACCGCGCTGCCGAACCGCCGGCGCCGGGAAGCTTCCCCTTCACGCGCGGGAACTTCCCCAACGGTTATCGGGGCCGGTTGTGGACGTTTCGTCAGTACTCCGGGTTCGGTACTGCGGAGGAGTCCAACCGCCGCTACCGCTACCTGCTCGAGCAGGGCGGAACCGGACTGTCGGTCGCGCTGGACCTGCGACCCAGTGCGGCTACGACTCCGACGACCCCGAGGTCGGTGAGGAGGTGGGCCGCGTCGGCGTCGCCGTCGACACCCTCGCCGATGCGGAAGTGCTGTTCGACGGCATCCCACTCGACAAGATCAGCACGAGCTTCACCATCAACGGCACCGCCGCGATCCTGCTCGCCTTCTACGTCGCCGCCGCGGAGAAGAAGGGGGTGCCGCGCGAAAAGCTCACCGGCACCATCCAGAACGACATCCTCAAGGAGTACGCCTCCCGCGGCACGTGGATCTGGCCACCCGAACCGTCGCTCCGTCTCATCGCCGACACCATCGAGTTCTGCGCCGCGGAAGTGCCGCGCTTCAACGCGATCTCGGTGGCCGGCGCCCACTTCCGCGATGCCGGCGCGAACGCTGTGCAGGAGATGGCATTCACCCTCGCCGACGGTGTTACCTACTGCGACACGGTGGTCGAGCGCGGACGGATGACCATCGACCAGTTCGCCCCGCAGATCTCGTTCTTCTTCTACACCCACGGCGACTTCTTCGAGGAGATCGCCAAATACCGTGCCGGACGTCGCCGTTGGGCGACGATCGTGCGCGAGCGCTACGGCGCCACCACCGACAAGGCGTCGATGTTCCGCTTCGGATGCGTCGCCGGCGGAGCGTCGTTGTATGCGCCGCAGGCGCAGAACAACCTCGTGCGCGTCGCCTACGAGGCCATGGCTCGGTGCTCGGTGGCGTGCAGTCGATGTTCACCGCGGCCTGGGACGAACCGTTCGCCCTGCCCAGTGAAGAATCGGCGACCCTCGCGCTCCGTACGCAGCAGATTCTCGCCTACGAGACCGGCGTCACCCGCGTCGCCGATCCGCTCGGTGGTTCGTACTTCGTCGAAGCGCTCACCGACGCGACCGAGGAGCGCATCGTCGAGATCATGGCCGATCTCGAGAAGCACGGCGGCATGGTCCGCGCGATCGAGGACGGCTACCTGCAGGGCCTCATCGCCGACGAGGCCTACAAGATCCACCAGGAGATCGAGAACGGCGACCGCCCGGTGGTCGGTGTGAACAAGTTCGCCTCCGACGAGCCGCAACCCGAGATCTCCACCTACGAACTCGACGCCGAAGGCCGCGAGATGCAGCTCAAGCGACTCGCGAAGGTCAAGGCCGAACGCGACCCCGACGCGGTGCGCACGACACTCGCGGCCCTGTCCCGCGCAGCGGAAGGAACCGACAACCTCATGCATGCCCTGATCGATTGCGCCAACGCGTATTGCACGGTGGGAGAGATGGTCTCCGCACTGAAGAACGTGTGGGGCGAGTTCCAGCAGCCGGTGGTGTTCTGATGAGCGCCCGCATTCTCGTCGCCAAGCCCGGACTCGACGGACACGACCGCGGAGCGAAGATCGTCGCGCGTGCCCTGCGCGACGCCGGTTTCGAGGTCGTCTACACCGGCATCCGCCAGAAGGTCGAGGACATCGTCTCGATCGCCGTGCAGGAGGACGTCGCGGTGGTCGGACTGAGCATCCTGTCGGGTGCCCACGTCGCCCTCACCACGAAGGTCGTCGAAGGTCTGCGCGCGGCGGACGCCGGCGACATCGACGTCATCGTCGGTGGAACGATCCCGCAGGGCGACGTGCCGAAACTGCTCGATGCCGGCGCCGCGGCGGTGTTCCCCACGAGCACACCGCTGGACGTGCTCGTCACCGAGATCCGCAAGCTCACCGGGACGTCCGAGGCGTCCTGAGCCCGGTACACACCCACATCATCGAGTTCGGGAACCTGGAGGAATCGTGCGTATCGGAGTGATGGTCGGCCCGGAACAGGGCGACACCAACCGCAAGGTCGACCGCATGCTGAAGGACGTGGAGTGGGCCGAGTCGGCCGACCTCGACACCGTGTGGGTGCCGCAGATCCCCACCGACTTCGACGCATTGACGGCCGTCGCCTGATGGGCACGCGGACGTCGCGTATCGAGATCGGTACGGCCGTCGTGCCTCTACAGGCACAGCACCCGGTCCACCTGGTGCGGCAGTCGCTGTCGACGCACGCCGCGCTCGGTGGCCGCCTCGCCCTCGGTGTCGGCCCGTCGCACCACTGGATCGTGCAGGACATGCTCGGCCTGCCCTACGACAAGCCAGCGAAGTACACGCGCGACTATCTCGAGGTGCTGAACGCCGCGCGCGACCTGCCGGGTTCGATCGACGTCGAGAACGACACCTTCGAGGTCCACAATCCCCTCGACATCGCGCCGGTCGCACCGATGCCGATGCTCGTCGCGGCGCTCGGCCCGGTGATGCTGAAGATCGCCGGCGAACTCGCCGACGGCACCGTGCTGTGGATGGCCGACGAACGCGCCATCGCCGAACACATCGCGCCGCGCATCACCAAGGCCGCGGAGGAAGCGGGTAAGCCGAAACCGCGGATCGTCGCCGGCGTACCGGTCTGCCTGTGCGCACCGTCGGAGGTCGACGTCGCCCGCGAGCGCGCCAATCGCATTCTCGCCGAGGCGGAGATCTCGCCCAACTACCAGCGGCTCCTCGAACACGGACAGGCGAAGGACATCGGCGACATGGCGATCGTCGGCGACGAAGACGCGATCCTCGCCGGTTTCCGCCGCTACGAGGAGGCCGGCGTCACCGACCTGTCGATGCGGCTGCTGCCCATCGGCAACACCCGCGACGAGCTGGTCGCGTCGAAGTACCGCACCCGCGAGGTCGTCGCCGAACTCGTGAAGGAACTGCGGTGACGGCAGGTCCGCTCGCGGGGATCAGGATCCTCGAGGTCGGCCACATCCTCGCGGGCCCGTACGCGACGATGTTGCTGGCCGATCTCGGGGCCGAGGTGACGAAGATCGAGCCGCCCACCGGGGATCTCTCCCGCCAGGTGAGCGACGCCTACTTCGCGAGTCTCAACCGGGGGAAACGCAGTATCTGCCTCGACCTGATGACCGACGACGGCATGCGCCGCCTCGGCGAGCTTGCTGCCGAATCTCATGCGCTGCTCGTCAATCTCAAACCGTCGGCCATCCGGAAGTTCGGCCTGACCTACGACGCGCTGCGCAGATGGAACGAGACGATCGTCTGCGTCGCGATCACGGGATACGGGCTCGACGGTGGCGACGATCCGGCCTTCGACTACGTCGTGCAGGCCCAGACCGGTGTCGCGTCGCTGACCGGCGACCCCGACGGCCCGCCGATGCTGCCCGGTTACTCGGCGGCCGACAACTCCACGGGCATGACCGCCGCGCTCGGTCTGCTCGCGCAGATCGTGTCCGGTCGCGGGGGACAGGTCGACGTGTCGCTGCGCGACGTCATGCTGTCGCAGCTCAATTACCGCGCTCGGCATATCTGAACGAGGGCACCGAGCCGCGACGCATGCCGAACGGGGCACACTCGTACTACGTTCCCGCGCAATTGTTCCCGACCGCCGAGGGCACGCTTGCGCTGTTCGTCACGCACGACGGCTTCTGGCGGATCTTCGCGGCCGAGGCAGGGATCGACGGGTTCCCGACCATGGCCGAACGCGCACAGCGACGCGACGAGGTGCTCGCGGTGGTCACCGAGGCGCTCTCGCGCGACACCGCTGCCGGCTGGGAGGCCCGTCTCCGTCCGCTCGGGGTGCCGGCGGCCGCGGTCCGTTCGCTGCCCGACGCCCTCGACGCGACTCCCGAGATGGTCGTCACCGCCGGTGATTTCCGTCTGGTGGGTAGCCCGATCCGGGTGATCGGGTACGAACCGCAGTACGGACCGCCTCCGAAGCTGGGTGAGCACACCGACGCGCCGGTGACCGTGGGACCTGCCTGATCCGACAGGTTCCGTGATTCCGCGTTCCCTGATTCTGCGTTCCCTGATTCTGCGTTCCGTGATTCTGCTCGCAACCGCCGCCTCCTCCGTAGCCTGGACGTACCACGGGCACGGTGGGGGTGGCGATGAAACGGGCAGTCCTGGCGATGGTGGTGCTCCTGGTCGCGGCCTGTTCCGATGCTGGAGACCAGCAGCAGCCGACGAACGTCCCGGCGGTGGATGCGGAATGCGACGCCGCCGACCATCGCTTCGTCTCGTCCGTCAGCGCCGACGGTCGTTATTTCGAGGATCAGTACGGCGATCCCGTCCTCGTCCGCGGCGACTCGCCGTGGTCCGGGATGGCCGACTGGTCACCCGAACAGGCCGAGCTGTACTTCACCGACCGCGAGAGCAACGGGTTCAACGCGTCGATCATGTCGGCGATCGTCGTGCCGGTGAACGGCGGGCCGAGCTATGAAGGCGCCACCTTCGACGGCATCGAACCGTTCGTCGACGGCGACATCACGCAGTGGAACGAGGCGTACTGGTCGCGCGTCGACGACTATCTCCGGATCGCGTGCCGCCACGGGAACACGGTGTTCCTGTATCCGATGGACGGATGGAATCTCACCACGTGTTCGCCTCGACCACACCCGAGGAAGCCTTCGAATACGGGCGGAGATTCGCGCAGCGGTACGCGGAGTTCCCGAACATCGTCTGGATGACCGGTGGGGACTACTCGCCGGAGGCGGAGGATCTCGCGGCCGGTGCCGAGTCGGACCTCGTGCTGCGCGCGATGCTCGACGGGATCCGTGATGCAGGCTCCGACGCACCGTTCACGATCCAGCTGGGCTGGGACAAGCTGCTCTCGACGGATCATCCGTTCTGGGAGCCGATCGTGGACTGGAACTTCGTCTACACCTACGCGCCGACTTATCAGGCGGTCCTGCAGGCCTACGAGCGTGCCGACGGAACCCGCGACCCGCGACCCGCACTGTTCTCGGAGGGCAACTACGAAGGCGAGAACAACCAGGAGGACACGGCGCCGACCACCGACGAGACGCTCCGACGTCAGGCGTTGTGGGCACTGACCTCCGGTTCACCCGGCGAGTTCCGGGGTTCCGACGATTGGGAGTTCCCGGACGGGTGGGAATCCCGACTGGACACCTCCGCCGTCGCGCAACTGCGGGCGATACGCGAGCTGTGGCAGTCGTGGCCGTGGTGGGAACTCGTGCCGGATGTCGACGAACCGCTCGTCGTCGCAGGTCGAGGCACCCCGTGGACGAGCGACGAGATGATCGACGTCCTCGACGACGAGTACGTCACCGCAGCCCGGACACCGGACGGTTCACTCGCCGTCGTCTATGTTCCGACGCAGCGCACGATCCGGCTCGATCCTGCTCTGGTACCGGAGTCGGCGACCCTCGAGTGGATCGACCCCGCCGACGCGACCGGGCCTCGGCAGCCGGCGACTCCCGACGAGAACGGCGACATCTCCACACCTGGGCCGAATACGGACGGAGATGAGGATTGGCTTCTCGTGATCACCGACCGACAGGTGTGAGAGTGCGGGACCGGGGGAGCGACACGGCCGGCACCACCGCGAGAAGACCGACGATGCCCGCCACCACGAAGGCGGTCGCGGTCGACGTCGAACCCAGCAGGCTCCGAACACGACCGATCCGGCGGCCTGGCCCACGGCCAGGGCGATGAACAACGCCACGGTGCCCTCGGCTGCGCGTTCGGCGACCGAACGCACGGCCCACACGATGAGCACCCCGCTCATCGCGATGTAGCTCGCGCCGAACAAGGCGACGGAGAGGTAGGCGGGGATCGGTGTTCCGGGCAGCAGGCCCAGCAGAACGGTGGCCACCGACATGGCTGTGGTGGTGAGCGTCCACGCGACCGGCAGGTTCCAGGTCTGCACGATCCGGCCCGCGGTCGCCCCCAGCACCCCGAAGGCGCCCAGGGCCATCCACGCGAGCACCGAGTAGGTCTCCCCGCCGGGCCCGTCGCTCATGACGGACCGGCCGAACGTCCAGATCGCCGCGCTCGACGCACCGGCCAGTGCTGCGGCGAGGAGGGGACGGATCAGCGGGGACAGTTCGCCGATCCGCACAGGCGTGGTGTGTGAACGATCCCGTCGATCGTCGGAACGTCGGTCGGTGCGGAGGACGGTGAGAGCGACCCCGGCGGTGAGGATCGCGATGACGACCCATCCCACACGCCACTGGCCTGCGGTGGCGAGCACCAGAGCTCCGGCGGCGACGAGACCTACCCCCGTTCCCGAATTGACGATCGTCTGCGCGTTCTCCTGCCGGTCGGGAGCGACATTGCGTTCGACGAGCGTCACCAGCCCGGGAGTGGCGAAACCGGCCCCGGCTCCGGCGACAATCACGCTCAGCGCGAAGACGACCGTGTGCGTCGACGCCGCCACCCCCAGCGCACCGATCGCCGCCGTGGCTCCGGCGCAGGCCACGACGAGACGTGGGCGTCCGCTCGTCCTCGACGCGACGATCGCCGCGAGACAGTACGAGAGGAAACTGCCGGCCTGGACGGCACCGGCGACCGTCGAGCCCATCCCGAACGAGTCGGTGAACTGGGGCAGGAAGAGTCCGTAGCCGAACCGCGCCAGCCCGTAGGTGGTCGCGATCAGGACTGTGCCGGCGATGACGAGTGGATGCATCGTGTCCCCCGAACGGATCGATGACCAGAACGATCGTTACTCTACGCTGAAACGATCGTTTCAGCAGAGCGAGCGTTACAGTGTGGTCATGTCCACGGCTCGTCCTGCTGCACGTACCCGTCTGCTCCGGGCCGCCGAGGAGATGCTCTTCGACCGGGGAATCAGGCGACGCCCGTCGACGATCTGCTGCGCCGGGCCGAAGCCTCCGCAGCGTCCCTGTACACGCACTTCGGCAGCAAGGAATCCCTGGTCGCCGAGGCGCTGCGGGTCCGGTTGGCGGAATGGCGCGCGGTGTGGGACCGGCACGTGGTCGATGCCGACGACGACATCGGACGTCTGCTGGCGATCTTCGACGCCCTCGCTGCGTACCGCGACGACTCGGAATCCCCTGCCCGCTGGTGCGCTTTCCTCGCGACCGCGACGGAGTTCCCCGACCCCACCGACGAGATCGGCGAGATGCTCGCGGCGGACAGCGACCTGCTCGCCGAGCGACTCCTGCACCTTGCGAAACCGGTGGCCGGGTCGAACGCGCAGGATCTCGCCGACGACGTGCTCACCGCCTACAACGGAGCCCTCGCGGGCTTCCTGCGCGGCCGGCCGTCGTCACCGATCGAGGTGGGTCGCAGGGTGGCGCATTCGGCCGCCCTGACCTACCAGTGAAAATCCGGTTGTTTCGACCGCGTATGACGCCGTCGAAACAACCGAATCGGCATCAGACGTACTTGACCTTGATGTTCTCGCTGTCGGGCACACCCTGGCAGGTGAGGATGTAACCGTCGGCGATCTCCTCCTCGGACAGTGCGTCGTTGACACGCATCGTCGCGCTGCCGTGGGTGACCTTGGCGATGCAGGTCGCGCAGTTGCCGGCCTCGCACGAGAACGGCGGCGCCAGGCCCGCGCGACGCGCGCTCTCGACGAGCAGGGTCTCACCGGCGTGCCGGGGCACGGAGACGCGCTGGTTGCGAGGCGGATCGAGACGGTGCCTTCACCTCCCGCTCGGGGCGGACTCCGCCTCCTGGCGTCCTCGGCTTGTGGTCGCTGCGCTGGCGAACCGTTCGCTGTAGATGTTGCCGGGGCCGGGGAGCGCGGCCTC
>LATQ01000212.1 GCA_001017865.1 Rhodococcus sp. IITR03 | reverse complement strand
TGCTCACCACGGCAGGCGCCGAGCGCTGGACCGGGTGCGCCGCCGACCGCGTTGTACGCGACGCGACTGGCGGAGCTCGCCGTCGACACCGAACGTCGCGCGTCGTACGAACCGCCCGAGGCCGGGGAACTGCCGGACGACCGCCTCGAACTGTTCTTCACGTGCGCCCACCCCGCCCTCGCGGCGGACGACCGCGTCGCGCTGATCCTGCGCTGCCTCGGCGGTCTCACGACGAACGAGGTCGCGCGGGCCTTCCTCGTCCCGTCGCCGACGATGGCCCAGCGGATCGTGCGGGCCAAGAAGAAGATCCGCGGTGCCCGCATCCCGTTCCGGTGCCCGGACCGGACGAACTGCCGGAGCGCCTGCCGGTGGTGCTCGCGGCGCTGTACTCGATCTTCACCGAGGGCTACGCCGCGAGCAGCGGCGAACATCTGCAACGCCCCGACCTCGCCGAGGAGGCAATCCGCCTCACGCGCATCCTGCACCGCCTGATGCCGGCGGAACGGGAGGTGAGCGGGTTGCTCGCGCTGATGCTGCTCGTCCACGCCCGCCGAGACGCGCGCACCGATCCATCCGGCGCCGTGATGCTGCTCGACGCGCAGGACCGCGCCCGATGGGACCGCGCGATGATCGAGGAGGGCA
Source organism: Rhodococcus sp. IITR03 (assembly GCA_001017865.1). Next base: position 11,087 of record LATQ01000212.1, on the reverse strand, counting down.
GCACACTGGTGGTCGCCGCGCTCACCGGAGGACCACCCGGCCCGTACGGAGTGCAGGCCGCGATAGCCGCGTTGCACGACGAGGCAAGCGACGTCGACAGCACCGACTGGCCGCAGATCGTCGCCCTCTACGACGTACTGACCGCCCTGAGCCCGTCACCGATCGTCGCACTGAACCGCGCCGTGGCGGTGGCGATGCGCGACGGGTCTGCGGCCGGACTCGAACTCCTCGACGGACTCGCCGAGGAGCCGAGTCTGCGCGACTACGGACCGTACGTGGTGGCGCGAGCGAGTTGCTGGGCCGGGTCGGCCGGAAAGACGAAGCGGCCGAAGCGTATCGGCGGGCGCTCGAGCTCGCCGGTACCGAACCCGAGCGGCGCCACCTCAGGGCGAGGTCGGCGGAGTTGTCGCGTTCGCGGGAGTTGTGACCGATCCCGGTGCGCCGAGACCTCCGATCGGGACGGAGCGGCGCGGTCCGGCGGTTCGTATAGCCGGATACCTCGAGGTCGTAGCGCTTCGGCGTGTACCACTCCGGATCGACCCAATGCGGATTCCGTAGCCGGTCGCCAGACCGTCCTCCCGGAGCTTGACGCTCTCGTGGATCTTCAGTCCTTCGGGAGATCGTGCCCCGAGAATCTCACGAGTTCCTCGCCCGATGAGCCACCAGATGCGCTCATCCGGGTCGGCGTCGCCGTCGCGCTCGTCTGCTCCGGTTTCGGAAGCTGCCGCAGGCTCACCGTTCGGCGCAGGAGCACGCCGTGGTCGAGGGCGCCCTCGAGGACCAGCGGAGCGAGATGTCCGCGAGTCGGCAGTCCTCGAATCCACCGCCGACGTCGGAGTGGACGCCCGTGAACCAGACCTCCTCGATCCGGTCGTTGGCGACCTCGTCCACCTTGTACGGCCTGCGGTACTCGTCGATGGAGATCGCGTGCCGGCCGGCTTCCACGTTCGGCAACTCCGCCGTCTTCTCGAAGTGGTGGTCCTTCTCGAAGATCCCGGGTGCGCTGACGCTGTCCAGATCCCGAGGTAGTGCACGGGGACGGAGAACGTCCCGTTCGACGCGCGGCACACGGTCGTCGCGAACTGTTCGGCGCACGCGAAGTCGTCGGAGCCCCAGGACCTGCGACGGGCATACGCGGCGATCGCGTACTGCACGAGATTCTCGGACGACGCTCGTGGAAGTCCGACGAGATGCAACATCGCTGCGAAGGCACGTGCTGTGTGGGCACCCCGGCTGAACCCGAAGAGATAGATCCGATCGCCGGGTTCCCACTGCTTCATCAGGAACGTGTAGGCCTCTGCGAGGTTCGTCTTGATACCGACACCGAACGCGAGGCCGAGCGTGCGAGAGATCCTCTGTCCCACACGCGTCGAGGCCCCGGCGGAGGAGAAGGTACCGACGCCGGGGTCGTAGTAGGTGACCTGTTCGCCTGTCGTGTTCTCGAGCGCACGGAACAGGCGGACGACGTTGGTGTTCCCCTTCGCCCGAATTTCGTTTCCCGTGCCGTCGAAGCACAGGACGATGTTCTTCGACCCCTTCCTCCTGACGACCTGCTGCGCGATCTCTGTCGGTGGTGTGTTCGTTCCGGGCTGCGGCATCTTAGTGCTCCCTGAATGCGACCGGCTGGTGGATTCGACGCTAGGAGGCGGCTCGGGAGGTCTCACGGGTAGTGCGCTACTCGAATCCGATGGTGCTCGTCGGGCGGATCACTGCAGCGAAAGGCGCCGGTCAGCGGTATTCGTCGACCAGGTCGAGGTAGTCGTCCCACAACGGCGGGCGGGTGCCGGCCAGTGCTGCGTCGAGGCGGTCGAGGTAGTACTGCCACCCCGGCCCGATCTCTCCGGCCTCCGAGCGCGGGACGTGCCGGTGTGTGAACTCGAGGGTGGTGACCTTCCCGACTTGGCGCAGCACCACCTCGAGCTGCCACCCGTCCACGTCGACGGCGAATCCCTCCGGGGGAGAACACCGGAGGATGTCGACGTAGGTGGTGGCCGAGTCGTGGTCGTCCGTCATGGTCAGGAGCACACGGCCCGTGGCGGGGTCGCCGGTGTACGTGCCGTACCAACGACCCAGCTTCTCCGAGTCGGTGAGTGCCGCCCAGACCTCACCGATCGGGAGCAGGAAGTTGCGGTGGTAGATCAGCCGCACCAGCGACGAGTCGCTCGGGCAATCACGCTCCGGGCTCACTTCGCCTGTGATCGTCCTCGGCGTGCTCATCACGGCTCCTCTCGATGGGCGCTCGCCTTATCGGAATTGTCCTGCATCCGGCTGCCTCCGCGGTCCGTTTCACCGCGATGGTTCCTCCGCTGTGGCGAAGGAGGTGCGCAGCCGTTGGTTCGGCAGCAGCGCGACTGCGACGAGTCCGACGACGGACAGCACCGACAGCAGGAAGAAGACCTGGTCGGTGCCGTCGCCGTGGGGCGGGACCGTCGCGGCGAGGAGGGGTAGACCCACGGCCGCTCCGATGAGGCGGAAGAAGAAGACCGCCGCACCGGCCGCTCCGAAACGCTCCGGGGCGACGGCGTTCTGGACCAGCGTCACGAGGTTCTGCAACAGGACCCCGATTCCCAGGCCGAGCAGCAGGCCTGCAAGCTCGATCCACCACAGAGCGGTGTTGCCGTCGGCGAACGTGAGCATCGCGCATCCGGCGACCTGGAGCACGGACCCGGCCACGAGCAGTGCCTTCCACCTGCCGGAGCGGGTGATGAGACGACCCGAGGCGAAGGAGGACGATGCGAGTCCGAACACCAAGGGGGTCAGCAGGATCCCTGTGGCGGTGGCCGTGTGGTGGCGCACCGCCTGGAAGTACTCGCTGAGGAAGGACAGCGCTGCATAGAACGCGAACCCGGACGACACGGAGGTGATCAGCGCACACGCCACGGTGCGCTGCCCGAGCAGATCCACCGGCACCACAGGTGCGGGAGTGCGGCGTTCGACGGCGAGCCCAGCGACGAGCAGGACACTGCCGACGACGAGGTATCCGACCTGCGGCCACGACGACCGGCTCCCATTTCCGGCGCTGACCCACACGAGCACCAGCGTCACCCCGGCCGTGAGCAGTACCGCGCCGACCCAGTCGATCCGCGCGTCCGACGAACTGCGCGGTCGCGGCTTCAGCCTGCGTCGCAGTGCGACCAGTGTCACGGCGGCCGGTGCCGCGGGAACGAGGAAGCAGGCCCGCCAGCCGAGGGGCGTATCGACGAGGCTCCGCCGAGGAGCGGACCGCCGGCCATCGACACCGCCATGACCACGGCGCCGTACCCGGCATAGCGGCCCTGTTCCCGCGGTGGATGAGAGCGCCGAGCACCGCGACGGTGACGGCCACGACGCCGCCGAGGCCGATCCCTTGCACCACGCGGCCGGCAAGGAGAACGGGCAGGGCCGGAGCGCAGGCAGAGACCATCGACCCCGCCGTCAGCGTCAGCAGAGCGGCCTGGACGAGAAGGCGTGTGTCGTATCGGTCGGATATCGATCCCCAGACCGGGGTGGTGGTCGCGTTGGCCAGGAGAGCGACCGTGATGATCCAGGTCATGCCTACGGACCCGCCACCGAGTTCCGCCGTGACGGCCGGCAGCGCGGGGATCGCGACGGTGCCCGAGAGCAACGCCGCGAACAGCGCGGCTAGCAGGGGAAGCAGCACCGCAAGAATGTCGTGATGCGTGGGAGGTGGATCGACGGAGGTCGGTGACGAGAGCTGCGGAACCGCAGCATGATGCGAGGACATGACGGGGTCCTTGGAAGAAGTCGGCGCTCGACGGAGTCGAGGGCAGGACCGGAACGGAATGCAACACGAAGTGAGGGCACGCCGGGATCGGACCGCCGGAAGGCGGGATCACCGATGCGATACTCGTCGCTCCGTGTTCTGCATTCGCATGACTTCTCCTCGGACGGGTAGACGCTTCCGCGTCCACCGAAGCGATATTCCCAGTGTGCGCCATCAGCAGGCATAAGCACGAGTAGTGCGCTACTCGATCTTCTCCGATTTCTCCGCAGAGGAAACCCGCAATCTCGCGAACGGATGATTCCACCGGAATGTTCGATTCCTGAAGGGGTCGCCCCATACGGATAGGAGCCCTTTTCAGACATCCGGAGTCGAACCCGCGAACGACAGACCGCGGGGAGTGGAGCCTCGCCGGCGTTTCGGCGGGGATCGGGGGTGCCATATGGGCAACAAGCCACAGTGGGGTAGTCGGCTACTCGTGTCCTCGTCGTGCGCCGGTGGAATCGTTTCGGATCGTCCGAAGTAATCGGGAAGGACATTTCCGATGCCGACGGCATCCGATATGGACTTCCGAAATCACGGAAGGAAGGACCATGAATACCAGCACGAAGGTACGCGCAACGGTTGCAGCAATTCTGACCGCGTCGGCCATCACTCTCGGCTCGGGTGTCGCTTCGGCTGCGCCTGCTTTCGAACCGACACCTCCGGTTGCGGTTCAGCCCGTCTTTCTCGGAGTTGGCAACCCATCATGCGGCCCGCTTATCTCGCTGCCACTGATCGGGCCTATCCTTCACATCCTTTGTCGGGTGTGAGTGTCCGGGATGAACTGAGGAAGGGTCGGATGGAAGGACTGCTGTTCACCGGCATGCCTTCCATCCACCGCAAAAAGTCCCGACGTACGACAACTGCCCCGATGTCACCCGACGATGCGCGACCACACCCGAGGTTCTCGACGCAGATTGTTCGACGAGGAGTACTCGATGTCCACAGCAATCACGCAATACGACGGTCGGCCGTATTTCGCGTCTCTTCGTGACGACGAGATTGTCGAATTTCCCGAACTCGGGGGCCCGGTAAGGGCCGGCTGGAGGGAAGGCACGCTTACCCGCGCCGCGGAATTGGAAGCACTGTGCGTATGGGTGGAACAGCGATATCCGCAGGAGCAAGGACGGGTTCTGTCCGGCGCAGTGCGAAGACACCTCGAAGCGGCTCGTGACGCCGCAGGGTAGGAAGCTCGCGCTCACGAAGAAAGCGTTTCATCTTGCACGGCCCCTCGATGGAACGCGCGATGAGCAACCTCGACGCGGTCGAGGCGCACCTGCTGAATCTGGAACCGGCAGCCGATGTGCTCGGGCAGATGCCGTGCCTGTTCAGGCACGTTCAGTGCCACCTGCGTCCGAATGATTCCCGGAGGCAGGAGTTCGAGCGTCTCGCGCGAAGACTCGGGATCGGAGACTCCGACGGTTCTGCCGTGGCCACCGTCGAACCCGACCGGGCCGTACAGGAACAGTTGGTCGACGAGGAGCGTCGCCGGATCGTCACCATCGTGAGAGCAGCGAGCTCGGCTGCCCTTCGAGAACAGGTGCGACTGCGTAGTTTTCGAAACATCGTGGTCACCACGACCATGCTCATGACACTTCTTGCTGTGGGGCTCGCGATCACCGGTCTGCTCTATCCCGCGCTCGTTCCCATGTGCTTCGTTCCCGAAGAATCCGGCACCGCGGTCGTCGTGTGTCCGAACGGGCAGTCCCAACCGTTCGTACCGTTGAGCGGGAACCAACTGACGGACGGCCAGGAGATCGACGCCATCGTCGCGGCGACGGTTCGCCCCGCGGACCTCCTTGTGATCGAACTCGTCGGGATGACTGCCGCCGCGATAGCCGCTGCCGCCGCGATCCGTGGCCTGAAGGGATCGTCGGAGCGCTACGGACTGCCTGTCGCGCTCGCTGCGCTCAAACTACCGATGGGCGCGATCACCGCATTCCTGGGGCTGCTCTTGCTCCGCGGACAGTTCGTCCCTGGACTCGGCGCACTGGACACCCCCGCGCAGATCGTCGCGTGGGCGCTGGTATTCGGCTACGGGCAGCAGTTGTTCACGCGTCTTGTGGACCAACAAGGCCAGGTCGTGCTCGAGACCGTGCGCGGAGCCGACAAACGAGAGACCGGAACGAGTTCGGACTGAGGCCATGATTGTGCGCGACAAGCAGACGGTGACAGAGTCGACCGTCGAGAAGCTCAAAGAGACGGACGCGCTGAAGCCGTCGTCATTGATGTTCGCTGTCCTTGCGTCCGTGGTGTGCACCGTGATCACCCCGATATTCGGGGCAGGGCGCTTCGGCACGTTGGCGGCTGCAGCAGCCGGTCCGGTCATTGCGGCGATCATCACGACTCATGGTCGCGGACCGGTTCGGATTGCCGGAATCAGCGGACTGGCTCTCGTTGCCCTGCTCATCACGGTAACCGGATTCACGGTGACCGAAGCGGCGAGTGGGGGACGGTCGTTGACTGCGGACCGCCAGGGAACATTCGTCGATACGGACAAGCTCGGTAACTCCGGCCTGACAGGCTCAACTTCCCGGGCAGGGAGAGGCGGTATGACGACGATAGGCCCGGATATCCAAGTGCCCTCAGGTGTCACTTGTGAACCGACTGAGGACGCCTTCGTGTGCGCATCGATCGAAGTGCACAGCGCCGGAACCGAATACCTGGAAGTAACCGGGCTCGAGGTGGACGGGGCCAACGTCGCGGACTTCGGTTACACAGATGATTGCGTCGGATACTCCCATGCGCCAGGAACCTCCTGTGTGCTCGACGTTGCGATCTACCCGGCATCGACCGATAGCGACCTCTCAGCTGTCCTCGTCGTTCACCAGAATCTCCCGGGGCCACCGAGCTATGTCACCCTGTCCGGTGCGAGTCGATGCTCTGCTGGATCGTCCTCGAACACGGAAGGTTGCGGAGGCGGGACCTCGAGTGACGTGCCGGTTGTGCCGACGACACCCGAGCCTCCGACTCTGATTCCCAGTGGATCTATCGAAGTTCCGATGGTCCCCCCGATCACGCGCGATCTCGAATCGGGGCCCTGATTCACTGTTCGTCCATGACCCGACGCCGCCTGGACGAGGGCGATTCGGACGAAACTCCGCAACCGTTCTGTGACATCTCGTACGCTGCACCACGGAAGCGACGAGGGGGCGACGTGGACGACCCGCAGCAGGGGTACTGGAACAGGCGGCGTTTTCTCGCCGGGATGGCCGCCACGATGGCAGCGTTGGTCGGCACCGCAGGCGTGTTCGCGCGGGAGGTGAACTCGAGTCCGCTGAGCGAGACGCCTCCTGTGCGCGACACGATCAACGGGGTGCTCGCGTTCGTCGTACCCGGCAACGATCCGTACTCGCACCAGCAGGGCGTGTGGACCGACCGGCCCGGCGGCGTCACCGTCGGCACGGCGGAATCGCTCGAGCGAACCCTGGACCAGGCGTCGCCGATGCCGCTGCTCGGACCCGAGGCGGGCAACCTGCCGGCGCTGCGGCGATCGCGTTGCTGCTCAACACCTTCGGTGCCACCGCCGACCCGCGTTCGGTGAGCGGACCGTTCGCGGCGCCGTTCGCGAACCTGAGCCATGCCGCGAAGGCGCAGGTCTTCGAATGGCTCGACACCGACCCGCGTTTCGAAGGTCTGGTGCTGAAATTCGTGGTCAACGCGATTCCCACGCTGGCGGCCTTCGCGGCGTTCTCGGAGGTCTCCGCGTACGACCGCGCCCGGCGCGAGGTCACCGGGCGCCCGGTCGGCTGGGAGCTGAGCCGCTATGCCGGGCCGAGCGACGGGTGGGACGAGTTCCTGGGCTACTACGGCGGAATCGACGAGGTGGAGAAATAGATGACCGACGTCATCGTCATCGGGGCGGGCGGCGGCGGACCCGTCGTGGCCAAGGAACTCGCAGCGCGGGGTCTCGACGTGCTCGTTCTCGAGGCAGGACCCCGTTTCGTCGACCCGGAGAACGAGTGGACCCACTTCGAGGACGACATCAACAATCCGATCACCGGGCTGTTCCGCCACGGGCCCGGAGACCGCTCGGGCACGCCGTGGCTGCGTGATCTGCCCCAGAACTCGTTCGTGTGCAGGTATCCGGTGTCGGTGGTACCACGCTGCACTTCTTCGGCAACTCGCCGCGGGCGGCACCCGGCGCGTTCTCCGGATACGACGGCGCCGACCGCGACATGTACGACACGGCGCACCTGTTCCCCTTCGGGTACGACGAGTTGCGTCCCTACTACGAGTGGGTGGAGGCCACGCTGCCCGTGCAGACCGCACCGATGGGCGCCAAGGAACAGTTGTTCCTGCGGGGTGCAGCGGCCATGGGGTTGCCGCATCAGACCTCGCTCGACACCACCGGGGCCGCTCACCGCGCCCAGCAGAACGCGATCCTCCAGCCCGGTGGCACCGCCGGCCGCACCCGAGACCGCGCGCGTCTGCACCATCCGAAGCGCGGGGCTGCACGATGTGCGGGCACTGTTATCAGGGTTGTTTCCTGCCGCTGGGGGCGCCGCGGAATCTCAAGGCCAAACGGTCCACCGACAACTCGTACGTCCCGATGATGCTCACCGCAGACGCGTGGTCACCCCAGGGGCGTGCCGTCACCCTGATCGCCGACGCGGTGGTCTCCGAGATCCTCGTCGAAGAAGTGAACGGGGAGACCGTGGCACGCGGCGTGCGGTTCACGACAGCGGGGGAGGAGCACGAGGCGACCGCCCCGGTGGTGGTGCTGGCGGCCGGGTGCATCGAGAGCCCGAGATTGTGGCTGAACTCGACGCTGCCCAATCCGAACGGATGGGCCGGCCGCGGCCTCACCGACCACCACATGGACGCGGTCTTCGGCGTCTTCGACGAGTACACCGGGCAGACGCGCGGACCGGGATCCAACGCGCGCGTCGATCTGCCGGCTACGGCGGGATCGAGCAGGTCGGCCTGCCCCCGGCGTTGATCGCGTACGCGCTGAACTTCAGCGACTCCGGCATCCACGGGTACGGACGTGCCGGAGGTGTCGTCGATTCCGCGGGGGCCGACAGTGTGGGTCGCTCGTCGGACGCGACCTGCTCGACACGATGGCCGACACCGACCGCGTCCTCGCGGCGCTCGTCATCTCGGACGACGACGTCGAACCGGACAACCGCGTGACGCTCTCTCCGATCCTGTATCCGGACGAAGGAGGTCTGGCGCCGCGCGTGACCGTGCAGCATCGCAGGCGCTCGGCTCGTACCCGCCGCAATCGTGACTACGCGACCCGCAAGGCCGTCGAGTTGATGAGGGCGGCGGGCGCGAAGAGGGTGCATCGCTGCGACTGGCCACCGCTGATCCTGCACTCGCAGTCGAGCATGAGGATGGGGGTGAGCGACCGGGATTCGGTGCTCGACGCCGATGCGGAGGCCCGGTGGGTGAAAAGCTCTTCGTCGCCGACAACTCGGCGCTCGCCAACAGTCTCGGAGGCCCGAACCCGACGTTGACGACACAGGCGATCGCCACCCGCACGGCGGAGAAGATCTTCGCGAAGTACTTCGGTGGCGATCCCTGGGTGGCACGGGAGAACCCCGTGTCGTCGATCGACGACCGCGTCACCGCTGCTGTGATCGAACGGGGTATCTGACGGCTCGATCCCGGATCGGAACGGTCGATTTCGTCCCGAGTGGAACCGTCGGGCGTCCTGGCGCGTCGAACGAGACAGAGGGCCGTGACGACAGCGGTCCACGACGGGAGGAGCTCACCGGCATGGACCCACGAACGGTGCGATGTGTCCCGGGTCGATCACCACTGCGCGCGTTGCGCTCGACGGCAGGGCCGCGTTCGATGAATCGGATGCGGTGCGTGCGAACCGGTCTCGACGACCATGGCGTCGACGAATCCTCCGGAAATCCACGGGCGGAGACGGACGAGGCCGACGATCCCGACTTCGACGCGCCGGCGCGTGACGGCCGGATCGCCGGTCACGGCGTCAGGATGCCACCGTCACGTCGGCGATGCGACCGGAGAAGTCACCGAGGTCGCGCACGGCGGCCTGCCAGCCGGCGAGCGCCTCGTCGAGAGTGCCGGTGACGGTGCGGCCCACACCCGACGAGAACGTGCCGTCGGCCTGTCTGTTCGGTCATGAGGCCGGGAGTTGCGCTGCGGCAGCCGGATCGAGGAACCACACGGTGCGTCGTGCCGCGGGCACCGGCGGAGGGGACGTCCTCCGGTGCGGCGCCGCCCACAGCCGCTGCGACGGCCTCCGCCTTGGCATCACCGGTGACCAGCAACCAGACCTGCCGCGCCCGCTGCACGGCAGGCAGCGTCAGCGTCACCCGCGCCGGCGGCGGTTTCGGGGAGTCGTCGACACCCACCACGAAACGCTCGGACTCGCGCACCGCGTCGGTGTGGGGAAACAGCGAATTGATGTGTCCCTCACCGCCCATGCCGAGCAGGTGCACGTCGAAGACCGGTGCGGTGCCGTCGGGGGAGTGCGCCGCGAGGAGTTCGGTGTACCGCTGGGCCGAGTCCTGCGGTGTGCTGCACCCGTCCTCGCCGAGCGCCGGCATGGTGTGGATGCGGGCCGGGTCGATCGGCACGTGGTCGAGCAGAGCCTCACGGGCCTGCACCTCGTTGCGATCCGGATCGCCGGGCGGCAGGAAACGCTCGTCGCCGAAGTAGACGTTCACCGCCGACCAATCGATGGCGCCTGGTCGCGCCGCACGTTCTCGAGCATCGCGATACCGGTACGCCGCCGGTGAGCACGACGTGGGCCTGCACCCGCTCGCGCTGCGCTCGACGACGGCATCGACGAAGGCGGACGCCGCGGCGCGGGCGACCTCGTCGGCGTCGGCGAAACGCCGGAGCTCGGACGGAGTGCGGACCGTGTCAGACATAATCCACCTTCGGCAGGGCCGACAACGCGGCTTCGTAGACTTCGTCGGGGTCGAGGCGACGCAGTTCCTCGGCGAGACATTCGGCCGAGTTCCGGCGTGCCAGGCTGATCAGCGAATCGGGCTTGTGGGTGCGTTCGAGGGTCGCCACGCGACCTTCCTGCGGGCGTTCCAGGGCGATCGTCTGCGACGCCGTGCGCAGTTCCACCCTCAGCTCGCCGACGGATCGTTCGACGGGGCAGTCGAGGCGGCTCGCGAGCCAGCCCGCGATCAGATCGACGGCCGGTTCGGTCCGCAGCCCCGACACGCGTGCCGAGAGCACCGGCTCGTAGGGCGGCTGATCGAGTGCCGAGACCAGCAGGGCCCGCCAGTAGGTGATGCGAGCCCAGGCAGATCCGTGTCGCCCGGCCGGTACCCGGTGGCGGATCGCGAGATCGGCACGCGCGTCGTCGGAGTTGGTCGACGTCGGTGAT
>LATQ01000299.1 GCA_001017865.1 Rhodococcus sp. IITR03 | reverse complement strand
AAGGCACCGGACCCGGCCTCGGCGGCGCGGCTGACGCGGGGCCAGAGTGCGCTGCGGGCGCTGCGGAACGCCCGCCCGTCGGCGACATCGAGACCAAGACCGATCGGATCCAGGCAGCCCTGCGAGGCGAACACCTGGCCGGGCGGCGGTGATCACCACCGCCTACGCCGCGACCACCCGCTCCACCGTCGCCGTGTTGAGCACTCTCAATCACGAGATCAAGGCGTTGCAAGGGCAGGTCGATGCCCATTTTGGCCGACACCGAAGACGCTGAGATCATCCTGTCCCAACCGGGGCTGGGATCGTTGCTCGGTCCCCGGGTGCTCGGTGAGTTCGGCGACGACCCGGAACGGTATGCCACCGCGAAGGCTCGCAAGAACTACGCCGCCACCAGTCCGATCACCCGCGCCTCCGGCAAAAAGAAGGTCGTCGCGGCCCGGTTCGTCCACAATGATCGGCTCGTCGATGCGCTGAACGCACAGGCGTTCTCAGCCCTGCACGCCTCTCCCGGCGCCCGTGCCTACTACGACAAACAACGCGCCCGAGGACTCGATCACGGCCCCGCCCTACGGCAGCTGGCCAACCGACTCGTCGGCATCCTGCACGGATGCCTCAAGTCCCCGCACCCACTACGACGAAACGACGGCCTGGGCGCATCACGCCGAGAAGGCTGCTGCTTGACACCCAAGCTCCTGGGATGTCTTTGAGGGCTCGCACGTGCGAGCGTCGACGGCGACATCGTCCATCTCGAGCAACCCGGCCGTCCGCAGCTCGGCGAGCAGCATTTCTTGCAGTCTCAGCCACACCCCGGCTTCGGTCCACTCCCGCAATCGGCGCCAGCAGGTCACCCCGCTGCACCCGACCTTCTCCGCCGGCACGTCCCGCCACGCGACATTGGTCCGGAGGACGAAGATGATGCCACCCAGCGCAACCCGGTCCTCGACCGGCTTGCGCCCTGGGAATCGATACCGCCGGGCAGACCTGGGCGGGAGCAGCGTAGCCACCCGATCCCACAAATCATCAGGAACAAGATCAACAGGCACTCGGTGCACCCTGCCGAAAACGCTGCCGGTACGCCATCTGCCACGCCGAACTCATTCTGAAACGGTCAGTAAGCGGTTGATCGTTCGGCGGGGCTGCCGGGGTTCGGTTGTGCCGGGACCCCGGTGGCCGTCGTCGGCGGACTCCGAATCACTCGATTCTCGGTGTCGCGGTTTCGTCCGAATTTCCTCGGTGTCGGGCCGATTGTTCGATGTCGAGGCGGTCTGCCGCGAACAATTTCCCCTGCGTCGGCAAATTACATGCAATTTGTCGGTACCGCGAATTCACGGGAAATTCCCGGTCGGGAGGACGCGATTCGGCCGTTACCGCAGGTGGCACCGGGTGCATCAACGAAGTTGGACGCTCGTTCGAGTGGCCGAGTCGGGCCGGTGTCGTGTAAAAAGAACGTCCACGCGATTTATCGTGATTCGCATCACATCGGGTTGTGACGCGAATTCACGGCTATTTCGTTTCGGTGCGGCCAATCGGGCAGGGGGAATCTGCCGGCGGCGGCAAGAAGCAGAAGGGGTTCGGAAGGTTTGTGCGCTGAAGCTGTGGCCGATGTCGCCGATCGATCCGCTGTCCGTGCCGGGAGCATCGCAGGGCCGTCCGACGTACGCCGCACGACCGGCGGTGTGCGCCCCGCTCGAGGGTGCCGCTGCAGCACCTCGGGCTACGACGCAGGCGGTCACGGGCCGATCCGAGGCCGGACGGCTGCGATCGGGTACACGGCTGCCGCCGGCGCCGCCGCGTGCGTGATCGTTCCCTCCTGGGCCGTCACCGGATCGGTGGTCGTCGCTGCCGCGGCCACGCTGGCGATCCTGTTCACGGTCGCCGCAGCGTCGATCATGATCTGAGCCAACCACTTTCAACTCCACAGAACTCGAACGAGAACCGAAAAGGCAGGAACTTGCACGATGACCATCGCGACCGGCTCCGGGACGTCCACGACGACCGGCAGCATCGCCCGTCCGGGTGTGATCAGCACCGCGGAGATCAAGGCTCGAATCGCGGCCATGTTCGGTGACACCGACACCGAGGACTCGGACCGGCCCGCCTCTCGTTCGAGGACGACGCGCTGATCTGCGCCGCATCCCGCTTTCTCTTCTCAGTCACCTTTCGTCGAAGGAGTGCCCGTGAACCTCAACGTCGCCTCGCTGTTGCTCGTTCTTGCCGGAGGTGTCGGCGGCACCGTGACCCTGCAGGCTGCTCTGAACCGTCGCGGCCGTCGGCGCCGACCGACCCCGGGCGCCCTGTTCCACTACAACGGCTGACCGCGGACACCGCCAGGAGCGGTTCGGGGCGTGATGCACGGTCTTGCTCCGCGTGTCCAGTGCCGACGCTGTTCGGCTGTGCGTGGTCTACTCCCGCACGTTCGCGCCCAACCCTTCGGACGCACGCGCCAGCTTGTCCAGTAGATCCGAAAGTTGTTTCTGCTCGCTCTCTGTGAGTGCGCGGGCCCAGAGCCTCTCGCGTTCGTGGTGTTCGTCGAGAACTTCGTCGACGAGCGTCTGTCCCTTCTCGGTCAACGTGAGTTCGACCGTCCGGCGGTCGGTTTCGGATCGGGTGCGGGTGATGAGTCCGTCGCGTTCGAGGGTCTTGATCAAGGCCGATACGCCGGCGCGGCTCATGCCCGTCCTGCGGGTGATCTGGCGTGACTCCAACGGGCCGGCGGTCCACAGAGTGAAGAGCACGCGGAAACCGGACCAGCTCCATCCGTGCGGGCGATGTACCCGCGATTCGATGTCGTAGACGACCACGTCCGCCACACGGGTGAGTTGCAGGATCAACCGGGCCGCGAGGGGGAGGACGCGGGCCTCCGCTGCGTCAGCGCATCGACTGCGATATCGACGGACGTCAGGAGGTCGAGCTCGAACGTGCGGTGCTCCGGTGGGGTGGGGGCGGCCGGAGTGGAGGGATTCCTGTCCTGCATGGCTGAACTGTATGCGAGACCCGGGTTGTGCGATCGGTGTGACAGCGGTTACTCTCGGCCCATTCGTCAAACCTTTGACAGATGGAGCTCTGGTGACTTCGCAACCGTTCGCATCATCAACCGATCTCGCCGATCGCCCGCAGACCCTCGAGGTGCTCGCCGACGGTGCCTACGCCCTCACCGCCGATGGCGATCCCAATATCGGCGCCATCGAAGGCGACGACTTCGTCGTCTGTTTCGAAGCGCTGGCCACCCCCGCCGCTGCCGAACCGTGGCTGGCCATGCTGCGTGAGCACACCACCAAACCTGTTCGCTACCTCGTCCTGTCGCACTACCACGCCGTCCGTGTTCTCGGCGCTGCCGCGTACGACGCCACCGCGGTCATCGCCCATGACAACACCGCCGCCTTGATCGAGGAGCGGGGGATCGAGGACTGGGAGAGCGAATTCGCTCGCTTCCCGCGCTTCGCCAAGGGCGCCGAGACGATCCCGGGACTCACACGCCCCACCATCACCTTCGCCGATCGGCTCACCATCGACCTCGGTCCGACCCGCGGCCCGCTCGTGCTCGAGCACGTCGGACGCGGGCACACCGAAGGCGACATCGTCGCGTGGTTGCCGCAACAGAAGATCCTGTTCACCGGTGACCTCATCGAAGCCGAGGCCGCCCTGTACACCGGCGATGCCTTCCATCGGGAATGGTCGACCTCCACGCTCGACCGCGTGCGTGAGTACGGCGCAGAAGTCCTGATCGGAGGCCGCGGTCCCGTCGTGCACGGGACCGCCGCCGTGGACGCCGCGATCGAGCAGACCCGGAGCTTCCTGACCACCTTGCTCGGAGCCGTCGGTGGCGTGCAGGAACGCGGCGGCACGCTGGAGGAAGCCTTCGCCGCCGCCCGCGACGCGCTCGTCGGCGGGTACGGACAGTGGGCCATCTTCCAGCACTGCCTGCCGTTCGATGTCGCCCGCGTCTGGGACGAACTGTCCGGCATCGAGCGTCCGGTGATCTGGACACCCGAACGCGACCGCGCGTTGTGGGACCGACTCCAGAGCTGATCACTACCGAGAGGAAGCCGAATTCTCATGGGAAACAGCACTCTTCATGCCGGCACTGTTGCCGTGATCGGCAACGGACCCGTCGGGCAGACCACCGCCCTGCTTCTGGCTCGGTGGGGAATCCGAGTGATTCTGCTCGACGGCCGGCCGCATCGAGATCCGATCGGGTCCAAAGCCTTGTGCCAGCAGCGCGACATCCTCGATATCTGGGAGAGCGTGGGCGTGGGACACAAGGTCGCCGACGAGGGTGTGAGCCTGTCGGTGTCCCGGACCTACCACCGGAACACCGAACTGTTCTCGCTGAGCTACACCGAACAGGCTATTCGCCGTTCCCGCCGTTCATCAACATTTCGCAGACGCGTACCGAAGAACTGCTCGACACCGCCATTGCAGTCCAACCGCTCATCGAGGTGCGCTGGGGACACGAGGTCGTGCGGATCGAACAGGATGCCGACACTGTGCGGCTCGAATGCGCGACCGCGGACGGAACGAC
Source organism: Rhodococcus sp. IITR03 (assembly GCA_001017865.1). The sequence goes on along the minus strand of LATQ01000299.1, from coordinate 7,540 downwards.
GACCATCGACGTCGACTACAGCGTGATGGCCACGGGCTCACGCAGTTCCGAGCTGCGCCGCCAACTCGGGGTGCGCTTCGACGGGCGTTCGTTCGACGACAAGTTCCTCATCTGCGACATCCGCGCCGACCTGCCGGACTGGGAGCAGGAGCGGCGATTCCACTTCGATCCCGAGTGGAACCCGGGACGGCAGATCCTGATTCATCCGTGCCCCGACTCGACCTTCCGGATCGACTGGCAGGTTCCCGGAGACTTCGACCTGGAAGAGGCCACCGCCAACGGTGATCTCGACCGACGTATCCGGCAGATCATCGGCGACGTCGACTACTCGGTCGTGTGGTGTTCCGCGTACCGATTCCACGCCCGCCTCGTCGACCGCATGCGGGTGGGACGCGTGCTGCTCGCCGGGGACTGCGCACACATCGTTGCCCCGTTCGGCGGCCGAGGGCTCAACTCGGGAGTGTCCGACGCCGAGAACGCTGCCTGGAAGATCGCGTTCGTCCTGCGCGGATGGTCCGACGAAAGCTTGCTCGAGACCTACGATCTCGAACGACGGGCGGCGGCGCTGGAGAACCTCGAGGTGACGTCCGGAACCATGGACTTCCTCGTGCCTCAGAACGACGAGCAGCGCGATCACCGCACGACCGTACTCGAGGCCGCACATACCGATGCAGCAGCCCGGGCCCGCGTCGACTCGGGACGGTTGTCGGAGCCGTTCTGGTACACCGATTCTCCGCTGACGACGCTCGCCGCAGAGCATCCCGCCGAAGGACGGCCCCTGAAGGGCGAACTGCCCCGGCCGGCGCCCGGTGTCCTGATTCCCGACGCTCCCGTTCGAGTATTGGGCAGCGACGTGCGGAACCTTCGCGCCCTGTGTCGTGAGGGCGTCCTCGTGCTGGCCGGTGACGCAGTCGATCTCGACAGGCTGCGCTCCACCGTACTCGACGCCGTGCGGGCCCCGGTCCGGTTGCACCGACTGAGTGCGATCGATGTCGACGGGAAGATCGCGCGGAGCCTCGACGCACGCGCGCACGAGGTGTGGATCGTGCGGCCCGACGGGCACATCGCCGCGGTGGTGGCAGGTGATGCTGTGGCTGCTGTGCGCAATGCGGTTCGGACTGCGGTCGCGGTACACACGAGCGGTGTCGCACGCGGCGCGTTGGCAGAGGCAACTTGAAACGATTTCGAAACACAATCCGCGCTACCGTTGCGCCAGCGGTGTAAGTCCAGCTGAAAAGCGCACTGACCAATTATTATTGGTTCAATAACGTGGAGGGTTCATGCAACCTACGGATCGATTGATCGAGTTCGTCAGAACCACGGAGTCGAAGGATATCGACCCCGGAGCCTGGAGGTCATCGGTACTTTGATCAGTACCGTGCTCGGTACGGCTGTCGCGGGTGCGGGCGAGGAGGGGATCGAAGAGTTGCGTTCGATCCTTCGCGAACAGTACGCATCGGGCTCGGCGACATCATGGGTCTACGGTGACCGGCTGCCGGCACCTGCGGCGGCTCTCCTCAACGCAGTCATGGCACGTGCTCTGGACTACTGCGACGGGATGGAGCCCGGACTCCACCTCGGGACGTCCGTCATTCCTGCCGCTCTGGCCGCTGCCGAGCACAAAGGAAATGTCAGTGGTGAGGAGTTCGTCGCTGCTGTAGCGGTCGGGACCGAGTTCGGTGCCGACTCAACCTCGAAGAAGCGCAGTTCGATGGATTCGATCCGACCGGAGTGGTTGCGCCGCTTGCGGCTACGGCAGCGGCAGGACGCATACTCGGGTGTTCACACGAACAGATGCGGGGCGCTCTCGGCCTGGCCTTCAACCGGGCGGGCGGAAGTTTTCAGAACAACATCGACGGTTCGCTTGCGGTGAGACTCGTCCAGGGATGGGCCGCCGAGGCCGGTGTGACGTGTGCGCTGTGGGCGCAGCGAGGACTCGGTGGGTCGGTGGACTTCCTGGACGGTGTGTACGGGTACACCCACCTCTTCGGGCGCGACAGCATCGACGCGTCCGCGTTCGTCGAAGACCTCGGCAAGCACTGGCGGCTCATCCGGATCATGTTCAAGAAGTACCCGAGTTGCGGCGCAACCCAAGGTGGTACCGAACTGGCATTGCAGGCCTGGGACGCAGGCGTTCGCGCCGAGAACGTCGAGCGCATCGACGTGGCGATGCCACCGTACGCCTATCGCTTGGTGGGTCATCAGTTCTCGCTTCGGTCGAACCCCAGGGTGGACGGTCAGTTCAACGTTCGGTACTGCATCGCGAACGCGCTGCTCCACGGATCCTCGAAGCTGGACCACTTCAACGCCGAGATGGTCACAGCGTCGAAGGTGGGTGAGTTGGCGCGACGCGTGCATGTCCACGCGGACCCTGCGCTCGACGGGCGTGGGCACACGGCAATCGACATGACCGTCGTCGCAGCCGGTTCCGAACGTTCGTACTCGCTCGACATTGCTCCCGGTTTTCCCGGAAATGCGCTCAGCGCAGAGGATCACGATCAGCGATTCGAGAACTGCCTGGAGGCTGCACCGTACCCGTTGACGACGGAACAGACGGTCGCGCTGCGTGACAGGCTCGCAACGCTCACGCAGCAGGAAAAGGCAGACCTGCTGATCGGCGATCTTGTGAGCGCCGCGGCATCCACCACTCGATAGGGCGTCGACAATGCTCTGGCCGGATACGTTTTCAGGATCCGGGCCAGAGCATCATTGCGGGTCAGACGGATTCGAGCACGCTGACGTAGTTCGCCACTGCGAGGCCGCCCATGTTGTGGACTACGCCGCGGCGGGCGTGGCCGAGCTGCATGCCCCCGGCGGTGCCGCTGAGCTGCATGGCAGCGATGACATGCTGGGACACGCCCGTGGCACCGACAGGGTGCCCCTTGGACTTGAGACCGCCGGACAGGTTCACCGGCAGAGCGCCACCGGGCAGAACGGTCCCGTCGTCGAGGACCTGGCGGCCCTTGCCCCGTTCGGTCAGCCCTATGACCTCGTAGATCACGAGTTCGGCGACGGTGAAGCAGTCGTGCACCTCGGCGAAGTCGAGATCGGCGATCGTGGTGCCGGCCATCGACATCGCCCGTTGCCACGCGGTGACGCTGCCGGCGAACTCGATGGGATCCCGCTTGGTGGCGGGGAGGAAGTCGTTGGCCTGGCCGAAGCCCGCGATACGCACCGGTGCATGCGATGCCGCCGACGACGGCTGCGTGGTGAGCACGAGCGCGGCAGCCCCGTCGGAGACGGGGGAGCAGTCGGTGCGGCGCAACGATCCGGCGACCACCGGGTTGCGGTCGGAGACGGTGGCGCAGAACTCGAAACCCAGGTCCTTGCGGAGTTGGGCGTAGGGGTTGAGCACGCCGTTGCGGTGATTCTTCGCAGCGATGAGCGCGAGCGTGTCGCCGAGCGGCCCGTATCGATCCGAGTAGCATCGGCGACCCGCGCGAACAGGCCGGCGAACCCGGTCGAGGACTCCGTTCCGGCGGATTCGTAATCGGCGCCGAGCAGTGCCGCGCCGACGACGTCGCGCCGACGTGGGTCATCTTCTCCGCTCCGATGACGAGCACGGTTCGGGCGGTGCCGGCCAGGATCGAGCGGATACCCTGCTGCACGGCTGCGCTGCCGGAGGCGCACGCATTCTCCACGCGGGTGGCGGGCACACCGGCCAGCCGATCGGACACCTGCAGCGCCAGAGAGGACGCGAAGCCCAGCGGGTGCATCCCGGAGTTGAACTGGCCCAGGTAGATCTCGTCCACCTGGTCGGGCTCGATCCCGGCATTGTCGAGTGCCTCGCGTGCGACGGACACGATGAGCGATTCGAGCGTCTCGTCGGAGAGCTTGCCGAACGGGGAATGACCCCAGCCGGATATCAGGACGTCGGTGCCGAACCGGTCGCGCAGGCTCATGCCACCAGCTCCTCGTCCAGCGCAACCTCGAACGGGGCGCCGGTGATGCTGCGCAGGTCGTCGACCTCGACGCCCGGAGCGAGACGCCGCAGCACGAGCGCGCCGTCGACGATGTCGAAGACCGCCCGGTCGCTGATGATGCGGTCGACGACACCGACCCCGGTCAGCGGAAGCGTGCAGGTCTCGACGATCTTCGGGGTGCCGTCCTTCGCGACGTGTTCGGTCAGGACGATCACGCGCGGGGTGCCGGCCACCAGGTCCATCGCGCCGCCCATGCCCTTGACGAGCTTGCCGGGGATGTTCCAGTTCGCGAGATCCCCTGAGGCGGAGACCTGCATCGCGCCGAGGATCGCAACCTCGACGTGGCCGCCGCGAATCATCCCGAACGATTCGGAGGAGTCGAAGATGCTGCCACCGGGCACGATGGTCACGGTCTGTTTCCCGGCATTGATCAGGTCGCGTCCTCGTCCCCCTCGTAAGGAACGGGCCCATTCCGAGCAGACCGTTCTCGCTCTGCAGGATCACCCGGCGGCCTTCGGGCAGGTTGTTGGCCACGAGGGTGGGGATACCGATGCCCAGGTTGACGTAGGCACCGTCGTTCAGTTCGGACGCCGCGAGGGCGGCCATCTCGTCACGGGTCCACGGCATGATGGAACTCCTTTCGAAAGGGGGGTCGACGGGTTCAGACGGAGGTGGTCGCAGGCCGGGGACGGACCGTGCGCTGTTCGATGTCCTTGACCCGGGCGCGGGCCCGGACGACGCGCTGGACGTACACCCCGGGGGTCGTCACGGCGTCGGGTGCGATATCACCGATCTCGACGATCTCCTCGGCTTCGGCGATCGTCACCTCTCCGGCAGCCGCCACCACGGGGTTGAAGTTCCGGGCGGTGTACCGGTAGGTGAGATTTCCGTCCGTGTCGGCTCGATGAGCGCGTACCAGAGAGACGTCGGCGACGATGCCCCGTTCGAGAATGTAGGTGCGGCCGTCGAATTCGGCGTGAGGCTTGCCTGCGGCCACCTCGGTGCCGACGCCCGTCGCGGTGTAGAAGGCGGGGATCCCGGCTCCGCCGCGCGCAGGCGTTCGGCGAGTGTGCCTGGGGGTTGAATTCGATGTCGAGGGCTCCGGAGAGGTATTGCTGGGCGAACAGGGCGTTCTCACCGACGTAGGAGGCGATGACCTTGCGGACCTGTCCGCCTTCGAGCAGGATGCCGAGACCTTTGCCGTCGATGCCCATGTTGTTGGACACCACGGTCAGATCCTTCACGCCCGAATCGCGCACAGCTTCGATGAGGTCGACGGGAACACCGCTGAGGCCGAAACCTCCCACAGCGAGTGTCATTCCGTCGAACAGGACGCCGTCGAGGGCGATTGCGGTGTCGGTGTACACGATGGACATGAGGGTTCCTCCTTCACGGCGCGGCGGTGCGGCCGAGGTTGTGGGCGGGTCAGCGGGCCGGGATGTGTCTAACGGGCCGAATCCCATTGCGGACCCAAACACGCACCGCACAATGCGGCAACTGCTTGGAGATACGAGATCGTCAACGGCCCGAACGGTTCGTCGGATCTGCGCACGACACCCATGGTGCCGATGGTTTCTCCGGCATGACTGATCGGAACGAACAGGTACGTCCCCGGAGCATCCGACGCGGTTGCCGCGTTGGTTCCGGGAAAGGTGTGGGAACGTCGGCGGAGCAACTGGACGGGCTGTGCTCGACGAACCGATTGGATGGAAGCATAACGATCGTCGGCGAGCGCGAGTTCGCGTGCCACCTGTTCCCACTCTGTGGTGAATCCGAAATGTCCGATCAACCGCAGCATTTCACCATCGGACAGATGAAGTCCGACCGCGTCGACGGTGCCTTCGGTGACGAGACTCTGGGCGATCCGTGACGCTGCACCGGTGACGTCCGTAGCTGTCGCCAGTTCCGTGCACTTCGCAGCGAGTCGCTGCATCATGGGGAGTTCGCCCTCGAGGGTGTCGGATTCACGGTCGGAGGCCTCGATGACCGATTCGGCGAACATGTATCCGTGTCCTCGCACCGATCTGATGAACTTCGGTGCGGCGGCACTTTCGCCCAACGCCTTACGGAGCCGGGTGATGTAGATGCGCAGCATGTTGACGTCGGCGTCGGCCCATCCCCAGACCCGATGCAGGATCCGGTTCCACGGCACCGTCTGTCCCGCGCTTTCCATCAAGCACACCAGTAGCCGGTACTCGGTCGACGACAGATGAAGTGGTGTACGGCCGAGGGTTGCCTCTTTCCGCCACAGATCGACACGCAGGTCACCGGAGGAGAGATATCGTGCTCCCGATTCCGAGCCTTCCGCGGTGCGCCGTACCAGGGCGAGCAATCGCGCCCCGAGTTCGTCGTCACGCAGATCCGGTCGTATGACACTGTCGGCACCGTTGACCAGTGCTGAGACGGTCAGTTGTGGTGACAGGGCGTCGAGCACCGCGATCGGCCCCTTGTAGGCGTTCCGCAGTTCTCCGATGTCGTCGAGATAGGCCGGGTCGTCCGCATCTCCGACGACAGCGACGAGGGCGGGTTTGTTGACCGTGATGGCCCATACGAGCTTGCTGCGATCGGTCAGGACGAGATGGGGCCATCCGAGTCTGTCGGCGATTCGTTTCGTGGCAACGACCGTCGGGTGCTCGACATCTGGTCCGACGATCGCCAGACGTTGACGGGGGACCGGAAACACTGCCGGAGCTCCGGCTCGGGGCCGACGAGAAGTGGGCATGCCGTTCGAGCGGTTGCCGAAATAGACGGACATGGTCCTCCTCGATCGGTAATGTCCTGCCTCGCTGGCCGGTTCAGGATAGGGGGTTCGGGGCTCCGCGGCGGTGGTGCGGAACCCCGAACCGGTGTCAGTTGTGGGTGGGCGGGGTTTCGGCGATGTCCTCGAGGGATCGGCCGGTGGTTTTAGGTCCGAAGATCCACACGAGGCGGCGGTGATAACGAACAGTACCGCGGAGAGGGCCAGGACGGTCGAGCCGCCGAAGGCGTCGAGGATGGTCAGGCCGAGGAAGGGCATGAGCAGGGCGAACAGGCGTCCGGAGCCGTAGCACAGGCCGATCGCGGTCGAGCGCAGGCGGGTGGGGAAGACTTCGGAGGCATACATGTTGGTGCAGCTAGAGTGCACGTTGGAGGCGAAGCCCATGGCGAAACCGGCGGCCATGATGATCGCGTCGCCGGAGCCGTAGCCGAAGACGAGGCCGGCGGCGGCGGTGGCCAGGGCGGTGCTGACCGCGAGGGTGCGACGTTCGAGTTTTTCGGCGACGATCGCGGCGGTCAGCGCGCCGAGGGGATAGCCGGCGGCGATGACAGCGGTGTAGAGCAGGGATTTGGTGATGTCGTATCCCTTGTCCACCAGCAACACCGGGGCCAGGGAGCTGAAGCCGTAGTAGGCGAGCACGCCGATGGTCCACAGGGCGCCGACGGCGATCATGGCGTTGCGGGTGTTGCCGCGGAACAGGTCCGAGACCTTGGCCTTGTGGTGTTCGTCGACCTGCGGGGGCAAGGCGGTGTAGTCGGGGGCGGGCAGGTCTTCACCGGTGCGGCGGCGCACGTCGTCCTCGATCCGGCGCAGTTCGGCGTCGGCGTCGGCGGTGCGCCCGACCGAGACCAGCCAGCGA
>LATQ01000174.1 GCA_001017865.1 Rhodococcus sp. IITR03 | reverse complement strand
TACACCGCGTGCACGGCGTCGGGGCGTAGGCGTCGGCCAGCTCGGCGGCGGAGACGCGTCCGCGAGCCTTGGCCTTGTAGTAGGTGGACGGGGCGATGCTGGTGCCGTGTTCGGTGAGCACGGCACAGGTCGGATCGACCCCCGAAACGGGAACGGCGCGCGTCCATGTAGTCGGCGATCACTGTAGTCGGCCGCCGACTTCCACCGCCGCAAAGAACGCGCCTGTGGCTTCGAAAGATCATCGACCCTGCGTAATTCGGCGTTCTCTTAACGCAGTTGACGTACCGCATCGAGGCCGACATCGCGGTCCGACGTCGAGACGGTCGTGGAATCCTGTCGCTCTGCAGCTTCGATCCAGTTCCGCAGTGTCGCCGGCGCGATGTCGAGCACCTCACCGACACGGCGCCGGACGGCAACCTTCGAGCCTTCGTGCTATTCGGGCAGGTTATGACCGCGCGGGTGTTCGTCGGTCCCGTGGCTGTCATGGCGTTCTCCCCACTCGAGCTTTTTCTGGACGAGGGTGAGGTGCACTTCCCGGCACATGTCGCGACGGCATGCCGGTCGGGCAGAGTCGCGACGTGAGAGTGCGGCACCGGTGGTGGCGTTTTCACGCGGACCTGGGGCGCTCAGGTGTCCGAGGTGGAGGGACGGACGCGGTGTCGGCTGAGGATTGAGATGCGGTTGAAAGCGTTCATCGCGATGGTAACCCACACGATCGCCGAAAGTTGGTCGTCGGTGAGGTGGCTGCGGGCGTTGGCATAGTCTCGATCCTGCTGTTCGGGTGCCGGCAGGGTGGTCACCGTTTCGGCGAGGGTCAGGGCGGCACGCTCGCGGTCGGTGAACAGGTCGGTCTCCCGCCACGCGGGGAGGACGGCGAGGCGCTGCGGTGTTTCCCCACCAGCGAGGGCGTCACGGGTGTGCACGTCGAGGCAGTAGGCGCAGCCATTGATCTGGGAGACGCGGATGTTGACCAGTTCGACGAGTGTGCGATCGAGTCCCGCCTGGGCGACGGCGTCGCGGACGGCGACCGCGACGGCGACCTGTGCGCGGTAGACGGGGCGGTTCTGCTTGTCGATCGAGATGCGGGTGGGTGTGGCTGGGGTCATTGTGGGGGCTCCGGCCAGTCGACGAGTTGGTCGTAGTTGTGGTGAGTGCGTAGGTATTTCGCTACGTAGGGGCACACCGGGACGATGCGTTCGCCGGTGGCGGCGACGTCGTCGAGTGCGAATTCCACGAGTCGGGCGGCAAGGCCGAGGCCGCCGTAGCCGGGATCGACCTCGGTGTGGGCGAACACTCGCCGGGTGTCGCCGCCGGTCCGGGTGCGGGTGCGGTACTGGGTGAAGCCGATGACGGTGTCGCCGTCGCGCAGTTCGTAGCGGTGCCGGTCCGGAGCATGAGCGACGGTGATGTTCGCAAGGCGTGGGTCGGGAGTGTCGGTGCTCATCGCGTGTCCTTCCTGAGGAGAACTGGGCAGTTCACTCTAACAGAACTAATTGACTACGCAACTATATTGCGTAGCCCTCCCGCCGCGGGCGAAACGCGTCGAGAATCTCATGTCTTCAGGGATCGATTTCCAATTCGTAAGCGAAGCAATGTATTGCAGGCGGGGGCTGCGCTCAACCGAACGGCCAACACGGTGACCACCCGTGCCCGCATCATCCAGTTGCAGGGATCGCAGCGGATGATGCTTCCGGACACGGTCGTTGTCGAAGAACCACTCGAACTGCGCGTCGACGGCACTGTGCTGGCGGTGACGATGCGTTCTGCCCGAGATCGGCATCGAACGCAACTTCTACACCACATCCTCGTGCGGGGTGTGCGGCAAGGCCTCCCTCGATGCGATCCGTCAACGCTCCCGATACTCACCGGCTCACGATCCGGTCGTGGTCGATCCGGAGGTGCTGGCGGTGATGCCTTCCGTGCTGCGGCAGGCACAGGAGACCTTCGGTCGCACCGGCGGATTGCATGCTGCCGGATTGTTTATCGCTGCAGGCGGAACTTCTCGTACTGCGTGAGAATGTCGGACGTCACAATGCCGTCGACAAGATTATCGTCTGGATGGTCGAGCACCGACGATTACCGCTGCGCCATACCGTTCGGTTGGTGAGCGGACGTGCCTCCTTCGAGTTGACCCAGAAAGTAATCATGGCCGGCATTCCTATTCTGGCGGCCGTTTCCGCACCGTCGTCGCTGCCCATCGACCTTACTCACGACGCCGGTTTTGACCCTCGTCGGGTTCCTGCGCAGGGACACCATGAAGGTCTATACGCGCGCTGAACGGGTTGGTACGGGAAAGCAGGTCTCGACCCTGCAGCTATGAGGGATCGGACTTGTGAAACATCGATCTGCCTGGGGACGGTCTGCGGACGATTCATGTACGCAACGGCTCCCTCAGCTTCGTGGCTATATCAACGATGAAGGAACACGTGACGAAGACCGCGGCGGCGAACACAGTAGTGCCGATGACGACGGGGAAATCCCCTTCGAGAGCTGCGTTCACCGCCAGGCGTCCCACCCCGTCGAGGCCGAAGATCGTCTCCGTTACGATCGCCCCGCCCATGATCACGGCGAGTTCGAGACCGCCAGGGTGATGACCGGGTTCAGCGCTGCCTTCAGCGCGTGCCGATAGTGCACGACCTGCTCCGACAGGCCCTTCGCTCGGGCGGTGCGGATGAAGTCGGTGCCGAGCACCTCGAGCATCGACCCACGCACTACCCGCTGGAAGATGCCGATCTCGGCGATCGCCAGGGTCAGCCACGGCAGCAGAAGGTGCCGGGCCCACTCGAAGGGATTCTCCGTCAGCGGCACGTATCCGCTGCTCGGGAAGAGGTAGATCCCGTGGGTGGAGAGCGTGAAGAACAGGAAGTAGGACAACAGCATGCCGGTGAGGAAGGTCGGCAGCGACAACGCGACATACGCCAGAGCCGACAGCCGTGGTCGATCGCAGTACCCTCCGACGCGCAGCCTCCACACCGAACACCAACGAGAGCGTCATCCAGATCACGAGGCGCCCAACGCGAGTGACGCGGTGACTGGGACCTTGGACAGGATCAGTTCCGTGACCGGTGTGTTTTGTCGGAACGAATACCCCAGCGCCGGAGGCAGTTGACCAGACCCATGGGAGCTCCCTGGATGTCGGGCCCCGGAACAGGTAGTGCTTCAGCTGGAGGTACCAGGGATCGTCGAGGCGCAGCGCGCGGGCGACCGCATCGATGCCCTCTTGACCGGCGTTGCGCGGCGCGAGCATCGTGGCCGGATCGCGGTAGGCGATACGGATCAGAACAAAGGCCGCCAGCAGGACGAGTACGAGGGTCGTCACCGATCGGGTGAGGAGTTGTGTGACGTGCCGGAGCATCGAGGTCACCGTCCCTTCGGATCGAGGACGTTGCGAAGCCCGCTGCTGAACGCATTGAAACCGAGCACGATGACGAACAGGGCAATCGCCGGGCCGAGTAGGTACCAGGGCTGCACCTGGTACAGCGAGGTGCGCTGGGCGTCAGCGATCATGTTGCCGAGACTCGGTGTAGGCGCCTGGATGCCGACCCCGAGGAACGACAGGGTCGCCTCCGCGACGATGCTCGCGGGAAGCTGCACAGCCCAGTACACGACAACCACCGGCAGCACGTTCGGCAGGACCTCCCGGAACAGGATCCATCGACGTTTCGCGCCGAGGGTCACCGCGGCGTCGACGAACGGGCGCGACCGCAGAGTCACCGTCAGTCCCCGGCTCAGCCGCGCGAAGTAGGTCCAGGTGAACGCGGCGATGATCACGATCACCACCACGAGGGGGCTGACCACGGGCTGGCCGTCTGGTCCGCGGTTGAGCGCGAGCAGGCTCAGCGCAGTGACGATGAAGGGGAACGACAGCACCATGTCGATCATCTGGCCGGTCACGCGGTCGAAGATCCCACCGGTGAGTCCCGAGGCCACTCCGACGATCGTGCCGATGACCATCGCCAGGGTCGTCGCGGGGATCCCGACCAGCAGGGAGATCCGGGTGCCGTAGAGGGTGCGGACCAGGACGTCCCGGCCCTCTCCGTCGGCGCCGAGCCAGAAGGTCGAGGACGGGCCGACCGGGATACCCGAGGCGTCGAGCGCGGTCTCGCGGAACTGCTGGGTGGCGCCGTGCCCGACAAGGACCGCGACGAGTGGGGCGGTGAGCGCGGCGAGGATCACCAGCACCACGGTCCACAGGCCGAGGCGCGCCGAACGGTCCTCCATCAGGGCGGTGAACAGCCGCCGTCCGTTCCGCGGTGGCGTGTCGGTGAGGGTGTCGACGCCGACGGGCTCGGTCCACAGATCAGGCATCGACGGTCTCCTTCCGGGTGCTGCCCGGCACCGCGCTCAGCAGGGTGCGGGTGTAGTGATGAGCCGGGTTGGCGAACACCTCGTCGGTGAAACCCTGCTCGACGATCACTCCGTCGTGCAGGACCGCGACCCGGTCGCACAGGGCGGACACCACACCGAGATCGTGCGAGACGAACAGCAACGACGTGCCCCGCTCGTCGCGTAGGTTGCGCAGCAGGTCGACGATCTGCCGGGCGGTGGTCTTGTCCAGTGCCGACACCGGTTCGTCGGCGACGATGAGAGCGGGGTCGAGTGCGAGTGCCCGGGCGATGGCGACGCGCTGGCGTTGCCGCCCGACAGCTGCAGCGGATAGCGGTCGGCGAAGTCACCGGGGAGTCCCACCGTCTCGAGCAGTTTCCCGACCCGCCGCTGGATCTGCGGTCCCTGCAGGTCTGTGCTCAGTTCGAAGGGTGCCGCGAGGATCTGCCGGATCTTGCGGCGCGGGTTCAGGCTTCCGTAGGGGTCCTGGAAGACCATCTGGATCGAGCGCCGCACTTGTGGATCCATCACGGGCCGGTTGCGGCTCGACGCGGTGTAGGCGGTGCCGCGGAAACTCACCGTGCCGGTGTCGGTGATGTCGAGCCCGGTCACGATGCGGCTCAGTGTCGACTTTCCCGAACCGGATTCGCCGACCAGACCGACGATCTCGCCTTCGCCGATCCGCAGGTCGATGTCCCGAAGGACCGGGCGGTGCGCCTTGCGGGTGACACGGAATCCCTTCGAGACGTTCTCGATCCGCAGCAGTTCCGGCTGGTCCGGTCGTGGACCGGCCGGAGCGGCGACGGGTTGTGCGAGCGGCTCGAGCAGTTCCGCCGTGTACGGGTGGGCGGGGGTGTTGTACACCCGATCGACCGGCCCGGTCTCGACGACACGACCGTTGCGCATGACCACCACGTCGTCGGCGAGTTCCGCGACCACCGCCAGATCGTGGCTGACGAGGACGAGAGCCATGCCGTGGTCCTGCTGGAGGCGCCGCAGCAACGAGAGGATCGACGCCTGCACTGTGGCGTCCAGCGCTGTGGTCGGCTCGTCCGCGACAACCAGCTGCGGATTGTTCGCGAGCGCGATCGCGATCATCACACGCTGACGCATACCCCCGGAGAAGTGCACGGGATGATCGTCCAGTCGCTCGTGTGCTCGGGGAATCCCGACCTCATCGAGCAGCTCGAGCACCCGTCGCCGCACTGTCGTCCGGTCCAGCCAGTGGTGCGCCGTCAGCGCCTCACTGATCTGCCGGCCGATCGGCATGAGGGGGTGCAGGTTGCTCGACGGGTCCTGGAATACGAAGCCGATGTCGCTGCCACGGATCGATCGGAGGTGCCGCGGCGACGCGGTCACCAGGTCGGTGCCGCCGAACAGGGCACGCCCGTGCACGGCGGCACCGGAGTCGAGCAGTCCCGTTGCGGCGAGCAGCGACACGCTCTTGCCGGATCCGGACTCACCGACGATGCCGAGGGTGCGGCCCTTGTCGACGGAGAACGAGACGTCGTGCACCACGGGTGTCGATCGGAAGGAGACGCTGAGATTGTCGACCTGCAGGAGCGGCATCTCAGGACCCGGGCGCAGCGCGATGTTGGTGTAGTCGGCCTGTGCGGGCAGCGACGCCCACGTCCAGTTGATCACCCGGTCGGACGAGATGAGGTTCTTGCGCTTTTCGAACAGAGGGATCCACGGCAGGTCGGTGGACACGATGCGGTCGGCCTCGGCCAGATCGGTGCCGGATCGTCCGACGGGAACGCCTCGCGTGCAAGTTCGTTGAGCTGGTCGTTGCTATAGCAGATGGCGTAGACGTTGCCCTTGCCGCACGGCGCGGCTTCCGAGTTGAGCCATCCGCCAAGCAGCATGCGGGTCGAGCGGCCCTGCCAGTCGGGGGTGAACGAACCACTCAGCGCGACATCGTACCGGGAGTTCGGATCCTGGAGGTAGGAGGTGTACTCGGTGCCGGGAAGAGCGATGAGGTTCAAGGTGATTCCCGCAGCCGCGAGATCCTCCTTCAACGTCACGGCAATGGATTCGAATTGGGCGGTGGACCTGTATACCGCGTCGAGGGTCAGCCCGTCGGGGTGGCCGGCCTCGGCGAGCAGTTGCCGAGCCTTCTCGGGATCACCTTTACTGTCGGGTGTGGCATAGGGATCGAAGGGTTCGTGGCCGAGGAGCGTGGACGTGACGATCTGTCCGTTCGGCTTCGCGGCGATCGGGCCACCCTGACCCTGAACGAGATTCGCCTTGTTCACGGCGTAGGCGAAGGCCTGGCGCACGCGCGGGTCACGCAATGCGGTTGCGCCGGGGAAGGTCGCCTCCGGCTTGGCGTTGATGACGACGAAGTTCGCTGCACCGCTGTCGGACGTGTGCAGGCCGGGATCGTTCGTCGAAGCGTACTGGTTCAGCACGGCGCGAGGTGGAACATCCATGTAGAGGGTCAGATCGGCTTCGCCGGAACGAACCTTCTGAACGACGCTGTCTTCGCTGTTGGTGGTGAAGTCGATGACGATCTCGTCGACGTACGCTGCTCGGGCGGGATCCGCGTCGTGGTTGTAGCCTTCGACCTTCTTCAGCACCAGCTGTTGTCCCGGCTGGTAGGTGTCGATCCGGTAGGGGCCGGACGACGGGAAGTTCTGTCGGAATTCGAGCGAGTCACCGAAGTACTGCGAGGCGACTTCCGGAGGAAGTGGTGTCACGAAGTTCATCGTGAGGATGTCGAGGAAGTCGTACGACTTCGACGGTGCGGTGATGATGAGGGTCTTGTCGTCGAGGGCCTGCACACCGGAGATCTCGTGCGTGTCGATGAACTGCTTGGACGCTGCGAGATCTCCGGTGGGAACGGTCGCGAACTCGTCACAGAACTCGGTGAAGCCCTCGAAGGAAAGATGGAAGTAGTTGATCGCCGCGACCTGTTTGTTCGGATCGCAGAATCGCTTCACTGCGTACACGAAGTCGCCGGCGACGATCTCACGGTCCGACGAGCCCGAGTACGTGATGCCGTCCCGCAGGTGGAACGTGTAGGTGCGGCCGTCCTCGCTGACGTCCCATGACTCGGCGAGGTCGGGCACGATCTCGGTATCGTCCTCCAGTTCCCCGGTGGATCCGGGGAAGGTGACGAGCTGCCGGGTGATCGCCCGTTGCACCGCCCATGCGTTGGTGTCGTAGCCGGTGAGCGGATCGAGCGAGTCCATGTCCGACGCGAGAGAAGCGACCCGCAATGTGCCGCCGGGGACGATGTCGCCGTCGTCGGTGGCACGGGTGGCCGGGGCGCTCCCTGCGCAGGCGGAGACGAGCAGAGCCGCCAGGGTGGTGGCGGCCAGACCGATGTTCCGCGCAGTACAGGAGGCGGGTCGTCGATATCTGTTCACAGTTGATCCTTCGAGAGGGGTGGCGGAACGGGATCAGAAGTTGGTGCCGGCGAACGCGGCCGAGCCGGTGGCGAAGAGCCGGTCGGCGTGGGTGAGCGCGTCGGCGGCGCGATGCGCACCGTGCCGGGGTAGGCAAGTCGGTGCCAGCGCTCGCTGCCGAGCAGCGCGCTGCCCAGCGTCGAGACGTCGGTCTCCAGATCGGCATCGGCGGCGAGGCCGGGTGTCACCGACTCGAGGTGTCCGTCGGCGATGCGGTAGGTGCCGGTGTTCTCGGGCAGTAGCGGGTCGTGGACGGCGAGGACGAGGGACCCGCCGTCGCCGTAGGTGCGGGCGCGCAGGGCTGCTTCGACGTCGAGGATTCGCAGCCACGTCTCGTCTCGGATGTGGGTCGTGGCGACGGCACGTTGATCGGTCAGCAGCCAAGGTAGCGATGTGTCGACCGGCAGACCGGGGAAGACGATCCGGTTGACGAGGTCGAGTTCCCACAGGAACCGGATCAGTCCGATGAACGCTTCGCGGGAGGGCGCGAACAGGTCGTCGACGACGATGCTGCGTTCGTTGCTGCCGAACCACGTCTCGGTACCGACAGGGTGGTAGCGGACGAAGCCCGTCTCGGCGCCCTCCGGTCCGGTCACCGCGGTGTAGGCAGGTCCCCGGTCCTGGCCGTAGCGCAGCTCCTGCGCCGCCCACCACTGTGACGATCGGGTGATGAAGCCGGGTCGGGTGTTCGGAATCCGTGCGTGGATGGTCGGCAGGACGTCCCACATCTGGTCCGCGGGAAGGAGCCGGACAGGATCTCCCGCCGGCACCTCGGGCCGGAACCCGCCACGGCGCGTGTCGACCGTGACCGAGGCGACCCGGCTCGCGATGCCGTAGCCGAAGCGCCCGTAGATGGTCGCTTCCGAGGCGCGCAGCGTCGCGACGACCTCCCCGGTAGCGCGGGCGTCGGTGAGCTGGCGGCGCACGAGATGGGAGACAATTCCGCGGCGGGTATGGGTGGGAAGCACTCCGATGTGGGTCACCGCGGCGTGGGCGACCGTTCGTCCGCCGGGCAGGGTGAGGGAACCGCGTGTCGAGTCGACAGTCCCCACGAGCTCACCGTCGGCGAATGCGCCTAGAGTCCTGCCGGATTCGAAGAACTTTCCCGCAACGTCAGGAGATAGGGGAACGGACCACGGAAGGCCGACCATCGCTGTTCGGAACACCTCAAGGGCCGCGATCAGATCGCGTTCGTCCGTGAGCACCCGGATATCGAATTCGAATGCGGAACGATCGGCTGGTTGTGCGGACATGTCGTGTTCCTGTCGTACGAAAGACAGGCGCATCGGTGCCGATGCGCCTGCCGAAGCAATTCTTGGATGGGTGTACTGCGGGAGCGCTACCGACGCGTGGACACGGTTCTCCCGAGACGGGTCAAAGCTAGCCTGATCCCCGTCTTCGAGGCAATAATTTCGCGCTGCGGTGATTTCAAGTCCGAAACAGCTGCGCGGGATCGGATTCCTCTACACCTTGTGAAGCGTTGCGATCATGGTGATTCCATACGATGACCTGCTCGACGGACACGATTACATTCAGCCGCCGGATACTTGTGCGTTTTCGAAAGAAAGTGTGGATCAGTGCGGAAAAGAAACCGTCTCGTGGTCGCGTCGGCAGGATTGGCTGCGGTCTTGCTCCTCGGGGGATGCGGGTCCGGGGGAGGGACGGCCGACGCGGGAACCGGTCCTGTCGACGGCGGAGATTTCGTCACCGGTCTGTACCTCGAGCGCGTGGCCTCGACCCGCATCGGCAGGTGTTCTGGGAGACCTACCGCGTCTCCCGCAACATCTTCGAGCCGCTCGTCGGGGAGGATCTGACCACTACCGCCGGCACCCCCGAACTTGTCCCCGTGCTGGCCACCGGCTGGGAGCACAGCGAGGACGGACGGACCTGGACCTTTCAGCTACGTGAGGGTGTCACCTTCCACGACGGCAGCCCTTTCGATGCAGCGGCGCTGCACAAGAACGTGCGCCGCGTGTGGGACCGGTCCTACGAGTACTTCGACGAGGAGAGCGCCGGCCGCGTGAAGGTGTGGTTCGCGAACCTCACCGACGCGGCGCCCACGGGCGATTACACCTACACCTTCGAATTCGACCGCCCCTTCCTCGGATTCCCTCGGATCCTCGCCCAGTCGATGTACACCCTGCCCGTTGGCAACCCGGCGGTGTGGGAGACCTACGGCAACGACGGCTTCGCCGAGCACCCCGAGGGCACCGGTCCGTACCGCTTCGTCTCGCGGGCGATCGGCGACCGCATCGAACTCGAACGCAACGAAAGCTACTGGGGTGAGCCGCCGCATCTCGACACGCTCACCTTCCGCATCATTGCGAACAACCAGACCCGCGTCGCCTCCTTGATCAACGGCGAGGTCGACTTGATCAGCTACGTTCAGCCCGACGACGTCGAGACGCTCGAGAACGCCGGGATCGACGTGCCCGAAGGCACCGGCGCGGAATTGATCTACTTCTCCTTCAACCGGCGCAATCCCGTCTTCGACGACGACCGTGTCCGTGAGGCCCTCATCCACGGCCTCGACCGGCAGGCACTTGCCGACGAGGTCTACAACGGCTACGCCACCCCGCAGTACTCCTTCCTGCCCCCGGGCAACGAGGCGTATCGCGACGACGTGACCGACTTCGAGTACGACCCGGAGCGGGCACGGCAGTTGCTCGCCGATGCCGGCTACGGGCCCGGCGAACTGCGTTTCAACCTCGTGGTCGATGTGGCCAACGAGAACGTCGGTCAGTGGCTGCAGGCGCACCTGAAGCAGATCGGGGTGGAGACCGAAGTGGTGAGCCTGGACCGCGTGAATTACTCCGCGCGCGTCTATAATCCGCAGCCCGGTGACGGTCTGAGCATCGATGAGTTCGGTGAGACCAATGCGGAGTGGCTCCACAACGGTTACAACGGCCTGAAGAACCGCGGCTTGAACCCTGAGCAGTACCCCGAGGTCACCCAGGCGATCGAAACCGCGCTCTACACAGACGACGCCGAGCAGCGCATCGCGCTGTGGCAGGCTGCCGAGGAACAGTTGCGCAGCAAGGCTCTCGTTATCCCGGCGGTGAACCTGAACCGCTACTACGCCACTGGCCCGAACGTCGAAGGTTCGTCTTCGCGTCCACCAACTGGTACGACCTGAGCAACGTCTGGCTCGCGGGGGAGTGATGAATTACCTCCGGCGGATCGGTATCCGTGCAGTCAACATCGTCCCGATCCTGGTGATCGTCTCGGTGCTTGCGTTCCTGTTGGGTGCACTCACACCGGGAGATCCTGTGGAGGCGCAGTTCGCCTCGAGATTCACTCCCGAACAGCTCGACGAGATTCGCGCCACCTACGGACTCGACCGGCCGTTGTGGGAGCAGTACTTCGTGTGGGTGAAGAACCTGTTCGCCGACGGCGGGGGACTGTCCCTCACCCTGGCACTCCGGTGTTCGACATCCTCGTGCCCAATTTCGTCAATACGCTGATCCTCACGGTGGCCGGTGTGGTCGTCTGCCTGGTGTTCGGTACCGCGATCGGGTTCGTGGCCGGTATCTTTCACAACACGTGGATCGACCGGCTGGTGATGCTGGTCGTGCAGATCGGCAGCAATCTGTCCGTCTACTGGTTCGGTCTCGTCCTGATCAGTGTGTTCGCGCTGCAGTTGAAGTGGCTTCCGGTGGGCGGCATGGAATCCCGTGGTGGCGGTGGTTTCGGAGACTTGCTCCAACATCTCGTGCTGCCGGCGGTGTCTGCGGCCTGATCTCGATGCTCGTGCTGGCGCGGTTCGTGCGGGTCGGGGTCATCCGGGAACGTTCGTCGGACTGGTTCCGTACGTTCCGCTCTCAGGGTATTGCCCCGCAGACCCTGTACGGCCGGAACGTTTTCCGGAACATCCTGCCGAGCGTCGTCAATATCACGGGCCTCGAGATCGGCACGCTGATCACCGGAGTGTTCTTCGTCGAGATCGTCTTCAACTGGCCGGGAATCGGGACCCAGCTGGTGAATGCGGTCAACGGCAAGGATTATCCGGTGATCCAGGGCGGCATCGTGCTGGTGGCTCTGTGCTATCTCGTCGTCAACCTCGTCACCGACGTCGTGGTTGACGGTCTCAATCCACGTATGAGAGGTGCGTGATGGCAACACTGCTCGACGAAGTGATCGCTCGGAGACGATTCTCGTCCGGACACGGTCGCCACCGCGCCCAGCTGCTCGCCGGCCTCGTCGTCATCACGGTGGTCGCGGTGTGCTCGCTGCTCGCGCCGCTGCTGGCTCCCTACGATCCGATCTTGACCGACCCCACGGCCAAGTTCCTTCCGCCCGCAAGCCCCGGACATCTGCTCGGCACCGACGAACTCGGTCGGGATCTGCTCAGCAGGCTCCTGTGGGGAGGCCGCACCTCACTGCTGCTCGCCGTGGCGCCGTCGCGGCGGCGACCGTCCTCGGATC
>LATQ01000230.1 GCA_001017865.1 Rhodococcus sp. IITR03 | reverse complement strand
GTCGACGCGTCCCGGGACACGAGGAGTCGGGACTGCCCGGCTTCCGTCGGGGGACAACGGGCAGGGGGGAAGTCGACATGCGAGGCGGAGTAGCGATGGGCCGGGTCCGGGCGAGGGCGATGGCCGCGGCGGTGGCGGCGATGATGATCGCCCCTCTGGGTAGTGGGGTGGCGTCGGCGCAGGACCGCGCCGTCGATCCGATTGTGGCCTCGCAGGCTTTGCTCGCTGATCCGGTCGCCCCGAACGGCTCGCGCATCGTCTCGAGTGAGATCGACGGTCAGCATCTGACGGTGCAGGTGTACTCGGCGGCGATGGATGCGACCATTCCGGTGCGGGTGCAACGCCCCCATGATGCGTCCGAGCCGCGTCCGGTGCTGTATCTGGTCAACGGGGCCGGAGGCGGCACCGATTCGGCGACGTGGTGGGCCAACACCGACGTCGGCGAATTTTTGACCGGCCAGGACGTCAACGTGGTCATGCCCCTCGGCGGGGCGTTCTCCTACTACACCGACTGGAAACGCGAAGACCCGAACCTCGGATGAACAAGTGGCAGACGTTCTTCCTCGACGAACTACCCCCATTGATCGACGCCGCGCTCGGCACCAACGGCGTGCAGGCCATCGCGGCGAACTCGATGACCGCCACGGCGGTGTTGCAGTATGCGATCGCCAGGCCCGGCTTCTATTCGGCGGTGGCCGGGTACAGCGGATGCGCCCAGACCTCCGATCCGATCGGCCGTGAGTTCGTCAAGTTGGTCGTCGAGACCTGGGGCGGCGGGGATGTACGCAATATGTACGGCGAGGACGACGATCCGGCGTGGGTGACCAGCGATCCGGTGGTCAACGCCGAAGGGCTGCGCGGAACTCCTCTCTTCATCTCGGACGCGACGGGTCTGCCCGGTCCGCACGACACCCTCGGCAACGAGTTCACCATCGGGGAACAGGACGCCGCGCTTGATCAGCAAGGGCTGGCGTTGGCCAATCAGGTTGTTGTCGGTGGGGTGATCGAAGCGGCCGTGCACTGGTGCACCACCAATTTGCAGGCCCGTCTGAACGAGCTCGATATTCCGGCGACGTTCGATCTGCAGCCGGCCGGAACGCATTCGTGGGGTTACTGGCAGGACGCGTTCCATCGGTCCTGGCCGTTGCTGGCAGAGGGACTGGGACTGGCGCAACCGGAATGACCCGGTATTGCTGGTGACCGCTCACGGTTCATCCCCGACGATCACCTCGGTGAGAGCTGACGCCGGCTACCCGGCGACGAACACCCAAGGCGTGCTTCACGCGTTCTCGTCGAGACGAGGGGGCGGCGTCCATGCCGTGATCCCGGCTCCCGCAGCGGCGGGAACCGTGTGTGAGGGGACGTGTCGTCAATGCATGTCAAGGGTGTAGAGGGTGGGCCGGTAATCGGCGGCTGCGTTCGAGGACTGTAGCTGTGCTCGCGTGCAGGTCCGTTGCTACGCGCGCCCTGCGGCGTTGCGTCGGGCGGCGGTCATCTTCAGTAGGTACTGGTAGTCCTTGTCGGGCAACAGATATCCGGCGCGTTCGATCTGATCCCAGGTGCCGGGCAGGTAGGTCTCTCCGGTGGGGTCGGTGGAGCCGAAGGTGTAGTTCCAGTTCTCGAGTTCGCGCATCATCGCCGCGTGGTCGATTACTCCGGCGGCGTGTTCGAGCATCACCTCACGGGGGCTGCGCTCACAGACTTGCGGGGTGAGCCGTGCTGTTTTGGCCAGGCGGCTGACCTCGGGTTGTTCGACGCCGAGCTCGTCGGCGATGCGGTGCTGAGTCCAGCCGGCCTGCACGGCGTCGTGGACGGCGCGGAGTTTGAGGATCTTGGTCAGTTCGTTGCGGGCGGGCACCGCTCGTAGTCGGCGTCCGATCTCCGGTTCGTATGCATGTGACACAGGAAACCTCTCCTCACCTGGTGTTATCCGAAATTGTATTACCGGGTCCGGTGGCGCGCCGCGACGAGGACAACCTTGCTCTACCGATCGGTGACTCGCTCGCGATAGCTTTCCGTTGCCGGATGCGTCCCGCAAGATCCTCCGGCGGGTCTTCGCCTGTGCCCGTAGCTTGCGTGGCCTCAAGGGTCTCGACCGAGCATCAATCGGACCGACGCCGCGATTATTGATGCGGTGTTACTGGCAGTGCGGGCAGGCCAGGGTGCATATCCAGGCTCGGTTGATCTTCCAGATGCCGTGTCCGGCCACGAGTGGGACGACGGCGTGGGCGCCGGATGCGACGGTGATGCCTGCGCAACGCCGCCGGGGCGCCGGTGCCCACCACCGAAACCGCCAAGCCCGAGCGCCATTGGGTATGACGGTGTGGCGCGTAGCGTCGCCTGGCCTGTGTGCACTACCTGCTGGGGATCAAGGGTGTCGAGGCTGGCGCTTCGAACAGGCGCACTCGAGTCTTCGGCTCGAGGTCGTAGTCGAAGGCGCCAGCGAGCATCTCGGTGACCTGCTCCGCGAGGGAATGGTGGAGGTGAGCAACTCGAGGTACGAGTGAGCCGTGGTCGTGCTGCACAATCCGCTCCCAGAAACTACTTCGGCGCTGCTAGTCGGCGAGGTTCCGGATACGCTGCCGCGGTCGGTTCCGTGGTGGGAGGACTACGACGACTACCTCCCCATCCTTCTCGGCCTGTCCATCCCCCTGATCGAACCGCCCCTGCCGGCCCGTCGGATGCGTGATCGCGCGGGGGAGGGGCATCCAGGTCGGTCGGGTGCACGGACGGGCTTATCGCAGCGCTGAAGGGGCCCTGAGGATGCCTCGTCGCAGGATCATGAGTTCGACATCGTCGCCGCAGTCGGATATCACGAGGGTTGTGACGACGAACCACATAGCACCCAGCTTCACCGCAGGGACCGCATTGCAGAAGGCGCTGGCCGCTACCGGCGACGACTGCACGATCATGACCAACGCCGACGATCTCAGCTGGGGACCGATCGACGCGCCGTCGCTGCACCGTCACCCATCCGGTTGGTGGTTCAGCGATGTCATCGCGGGGCGACATCATCCGTGGATGCCGGCTTTCGGACGGTGGGATCCCCGCTTCATCGACGCATCGACTCCGACGGTTTTCTGGTTCGGCAGACGATCCGCTGAAGAACTGTGCAGCTTACTGTGTTTTGCGAGCACTGCCGAGGGTCGACCCTGGTCACTGATCGACGTCACCGAAAACAGCGGCTCCGGGAGTGTCTCGGCCACTGCGCCATCGGACTTGAGCCGGCTCGTCGACACTGCACGTCCGGTCGATACCAACAAGTCTGCCGAACTGGCCGAGCGTTGGCGAACACTTCAACACGAGAACGCACCGTTGCGGGTGCTGACGGGTTCGACCCTGACGTCAGCGCCGGAGGATCACTTCGACGAATTGTTGCTTCAGCGCACGCCGATGCTGCCGACACCGATGAGCCGAGTAATCGCCGAAGCGATGGGCACGAACCCGTCAGAGCCGGTCGCCGACTACGTGTTGAGGGGACGGTTGATCGCGCTGATATCCGAGGGGAAGATCGCCGCAGAGGGCAACCCCAGCACGATGGAATCGTGTCTCATATACCGCGCCAGCCTATGATCCGGCTTCGCCCACCGGCCGGTAGCGTTCGCGGAATGTATCGTGCGCTTCTGACCAAGACCGGGATGGCCGGTCTGCTGCTGGTTGCGGCGGCATGCGGGGGAAGCGATGTGGAGGCGACAGAGGTCGTGTCGCGCGACGGTCTTCTTCTGACGGTCGAGGATCTTCCTGCCGGTACGCAGGTTGCCCGGTTCACCGAGCCGGAACAGTTGGTGATGAACCTGCTGCTGGACACGCCGAGTGATGTCGGGGTGCCGAGGGACATCGTGTACGACCCTGTGGAGTGCGGCGAGCAGTCGAGTTACGCCGACGAAGCCCGGCTGACGTTGAGCGATGCCGCTACGACGTCGATGATGGGCGCCTACTTCGACGACGAGCGTTCCTATCTCGCGTTGGTCAGTGACGTGCCGCTCGACATCGCACGGGTCGCCGATGCGCACACCGGATCGTGTTCGACGTACAGGATGAACTCGCGCACGATCACCACCTCGCGACTGGACCTGCCGCCGGCGATCGCCACCGAGAACGCGGCCATCCTCTACGAAGTCTCCGATCCCGATAATCCCAACTGGGCCAACAACGAGTCTTCTACGGCTACGCCTCTGTCGACGGGTACACGATTGCTGTGGTGAGCATGAACGGTGTGGAGTTCGAAAGCGAGTTCACCGAGTTCTTCACCAAGGCCGTGCTGAAGGCACGCAATCGCTAGCTGCCGGAAACGGACCGGAAGGCCCCCGTTCTGTGACAGCGGGGGCGGTGGTGCGAAGGGCTGGATATTCACCGGTGTTGTGCGACAGCAACGCTCGTGTGGAGTGGGGAGCCCGACGATGGCCGGGTGGTGTCACCGAGCGGCGAATTGTGCAGTCATTCCTCCGGACGGAAGTACCGTATCGTCCGACCATATGGCGTGGTTGATACTGGGTATGCTGGCACTGGTGGGGTTGGCAGCGGCCGTCGTGGTGCCACGCCGAGCCCGGCTCGGTAGCGCGCCAGGGTTCCCGTGGTTCTGGGTGGCGTTCCCCGCCACATGCATCGTCATTGCGACCGCGATCGGCGTCTTCGCTTGGCCTCAAGTATTGACCGGCTCGGGAAGTTACTGGTGGCAGCCGCCCACTGCGAATCGACCCGGTCTGCAGTTCTTGTCGAGCGAGCAGTACCAGCGGTTCGTGACACTGCGCCGGTGGAGATGGGTGCTACCGGTGGCATCGCTCGCGGGAATCGGGTTGTGCGTGTGGGCCTGGCGGCGCCACCGGATGTGACACCGCTGTTGCCGAAGATTCTGCAGGACACCCCGGAATACCTGAAAGCGCAGGCACGAGCAGGAGACTGTGCTCATCAGGGTGTTCGGTGAGGTTATGCATCGTCGGGTCGGAGGCCGTCGATTCGTGACGGGTCAGTCCGCAGAGTGAGCTGTAGGCCCGTCCAGCGGGTGAGCGGGACCGCTACTTCTCGACCCTCGGGTGGGAAGTTGTCGGGATTCTCGGCCGGACTCGACCGCCTGGTCATCGGGTTCGAACGGGCTCGACCTCGGCGCGCGAAGCAAGGCGGCAGGCCGATGCTTCCCGAAGTCCGCTCTGCGCGTCCCTCCATCGACCTGCCAACTCTCACTCTAACGCGCCGTATCGAACAGATGTGCGAAAATCGTAGACATGGCGTCCTACGAGCGCGCTCCGAAGTTCTGTCCGAACGGGCATCGACTGGGACCGAAGCGCGTGATAGTGGGATGGACGGCCTGCTGGTGCGAGTCGTCTCTGCGGCCATCAGGTGCGAGAGGTCATCGCACCTACAGATGCGTCGAGTGCGCGGCCGAGATCCTCATTCCTCCCCATACCGGACCGCGGCTGTTCGGGGTGCAGTGGCTCTCGCGGGAGCGAAAAAACCGTGAACTCCTTTGTAGGGGAATCACTCCCGGGCGAAGCGGAACTTTTCGGCTGCATGTAAACGCGATGCCGACGCCCGTTGCGCAGATCGCGGACGTGGCCGACGGGTGAAGCCGTCAGCTATCGGGCCCGACCACGCACAAGGGCGGGGAGCTCCCCGGTGCAGGACGGACTGTGTGCATCAGCGCCCAGCTGCTCTACATGCTCGTGTTCGTCTACAACCGGCTCGGCGTCGGTGCCCTTGTCCGGACCGTCTGACGTCCGGAGCCGGAACGGCCGGCGTCGTATAGCGGAAGATTTGCTGTAGTGCCAGGCAGGCCCACACTCCCGGTCGTAGAGTCGGGCGCATGAAAGCCTCCAGTACACCGAGATCGGCTCCGAGCCGGTCGTCGTCGACCTCCCTACTCCGGCGCCCGGGCCGGGTGAGATCCTGTTGAAGGTCACCGCGGCCGGGTTGTGCCACTCGGACATCTTCGTGATGGACATGCCGGCGGAGCAGTACGCCTACGGTCTTCCCCTCACCCTCGGTCACGAGGGTGTCGGCACCATCGCCGAACTCGGTGACGGCGTCACCGGATTCGAGACGGGGGACGCGGTCGCCGTGTACGGGCCGTGGGGGTGCGGTGCGTGCCACGCGTGCGCGCGTGGCCGCGAGAACTACTGCACCCGCGCCGCCGAGCTGGGTATCACCCCGCCCGGTCTCGGCTCGCCCGGTCGATGGCCGATACATGATCGTCGACTCGGCGCGCCACCTCGTGCCGATCGGGGACCTCGACCCCGTCGCTGCGGTTCCGCTCACCGACGCCGGTCTGACGCCGTACCACGCGATCTCGCGGGTCCTGCCGCTGTTGGGACCGGCTCGACGGCGGTCGTGATCGGGGTCGGGGGACTCGGTCACGTCGGTATCCAGATTCTGCGCGCGGTCAGCGCCGCTCGCGTGATCGCCGTCGATCTCGACGACGATCGCCTCGCGCTCGCCCGCGAGGTCGGCGCCGACGCGGCGGTGAAGTCGGGCGCCGGTGCGGCGGATGCGATCCGGGAGCTGACCGGCGGTGAGGGCGCGACGGTGGTGTTCGATTTCGTCGGCGCTCAGTCGACGATCGACACGGCGCAGCAGGTGGTCGCGATCGACGGGCACATTTCGATCGTGGGCATCCATGCCGGCGCACACGCCAAGGTCGGTTTTTTCATGATCCCGTTCGGGGCCTCCGTCGTGACCCCGTACTGGGGCACCCGGTCCGAGTTGATGGAGGTCGTGGACCTGGCCCGCGCGGCCGCCTCGACATCCACACCGAGACGTTCACCCTCGACGAGGGCCCCACGGCCTACCGGCGGCTGCGCGAGGGCAGCATCCGCGGTCGCGGCGTGGTCGTCCCGGGCTGAAACCCAGCGCGCACTTGACCTCCTGGATTCCTAGCAGGTCATCTGTCGGGGAGGTCCGCCCTCCCTGATCTACGGGTTCTGACCATTGCTTCCCGTCCGTTCCTCATCGGCTCTTCCATCTCGGGAGCTCGGCTCCTATCGTGGAACGATGGACACCACCTCCATTCTGGAGGACAAGGTCGCGCTGGTCACCGGTGCAGCCCGCGGAATCGGTGCACACACGGCGCGGGCCCTTGCCCGTCGCAATGTCCGGCTCGTGATGGTGGATCGGGATGCCGAGCCACTGCAGGAGCTCGCCTCCGAACTCGGATCCCAGATCGCGGTGGCGGCGGTCGCCGACGTCCGGGACCTGCAAGCCCTCGAGAAAGCGGTTGCTGCCGGCGTAGACCGCTTCGGCGGCATCGACCTGGTGCTGGCCAACGCAGGAATGGGCTGTTACGGGTCGGTCGCGCACATCGACCCGACCACGTTCGCGCGAGTCATCGAGGTCAACCTCATCGGTGTCTTCCACACCGTCCGGGCCGCGCTACCGACGCTCGTCGACCGCCGGGGCTACGTCCTGATCGTCTCGTCGATGGCGGCGTTCCTGCCCGGCCCAGGACTGTCTGCCTACGCTGCCAGCAAGGCAGGAGTCGAACATTTCGCCAGCTCTCTCCGCCTCGAACTGATGCCGCAGGGTGTCGACGTCGGATCGGCGCACATGACCTGGATCGACACCCCCTTACTTCGGGACGCCCACGCGGATCTACCAGCCTTCGCCGACATGCTGGCAACGCTGCCCGGCCCGCTCAGGAAGACCCTGCCCGTCGAGGTGTGCGCGGACGCATTCGTCGAAGCATTGGCAACACGTAAACGGCGGGTCTACGTCCCGAAGTGGGCGATGGCATTGGCTTGGCTCAAACCGGTCCTGACAATGCCACTCGTGGAGTGTGTGAACGCGAAACGCAGCGGCCTGGGGTCCGGTTCGGAGTCGTTCCTCGAAGCGGCGGACCGGCAGGTGGCCGAACTCGGCCGCAGCACCAGCGCCCGCACCGTTCCGGCACCTCCCGCCGGATAGCCGTCGTCGCAACGACATCCGACCCACACTCGGGGATCCATCCCCCTGTACTAGCCTCGATTCGTACCGCAGGCTCTCGACGCGGACCCGAGGTCGAGACGCGTGACATCACCGGCGGGGTCCGGTGGGTGTTCATCGAATAGAACTGGATCGTGGCCTCTGAGGATTCGGCCACAGGGGAGCCCGTCGCGCCGACGGGAAAATCGACGTTATCTGTTCGGCAGCACTCTCTGGGACACACTGTGCATCGGGCAGAACGGGGTATGGACGGTTCGGCTGCAGGCCGAGGCTGGTGGAGTGAGGAGCAGGGGTGTACGGAGTGTGGAGGAGCCGGGAGCATTTTTCGGTGCCTGGATCGAGTCCGGCTGCGACTTCGGTTGATGTGCACGCTCTCGCCGATGCCGCGCGCCGCGCGGGCGGCGTCGTTCGGGGTCCGGCGCCGTGATCGCCGAACGTGTCGCCGGCGTGTGGCAGTTGGTGTTCTTCGCCGAGGCGGACCGGTTGCGGGAGATCACCCGGGTGCAGGGCCGAAAGTACGAGGGGGTGCGCGCGGGCAGGTTGCGGTGGTCATCGACGATGCGTGCTGTTCCTCCAGCGTCGGAAACCACGGCGCCGACACGTGATCTCGACGCTTCTGAGGCTCGGACCGGGCTGGAGCTGTGGTGAGCTGAGCCGGGAGGGTCATACCAGCCGTTTAGCATTCTGATCTGTACCGTTCGGTGATGAGCACCGCCCATGCGTACGAGGTCTACACCCTCGAACTCGGCCCCTACGACAGCCTCGCCGAGCTGCACGGCGAACTGTCCAACCACGCAGGCACCTTCGCCAACGAAGTAGCTGTGACCGCAGACGCCGTCGTGATCTCGATTTCGCATTCGGTCATCGCGGTCGACGGACGCTGGTGGGCCTCGGTTGTCACCACGACCGACGAAGGCGTCGATCCCTGATCGCGGTGTTGTCGACCGGTACCCCCTATGGGCTATGAGCAGTGATAGAGGGGGCTGTACCGTCCCGCGCCCCAGAGTGATCGAGCGCCGAGGATCCGATGTTCGGGGCGGTGCTGTCTGCATCGGATGGTCCTTCACCTCACAGGTGCCGGCGCCCAGGGTGTGTCGCCTGTGCGTTGCCATTCGACGGGCCGGCCGTCGACTCGGACCAGGCGTGGGTCGAGCCAGAAGGTAGCGTCGGGATCCCATCCGGCCAGGACACTGGCTCCGGTGTGCGTGGTCAGCGGGAGCGCCAGCCCGGGGTGGTGAGATACCCGAGCACGGTCAGGTGCACCGCGTCGTAGTCGGCGCTCACCGCTGCCCAGTCCGGCAGATACCACTGCAGATGTTTGCCGGTGGCCTCGTACCAGTCGGAGCGCCGCGACGCCGGCACCGCCAGGGGATACGCGCCGACGAGGTGTGTCCAGGCGTCGGGGCCGGTGATCTCGTAGACCCGCGCCGCGTCGTCGACACGCACCGGCCATACCCGGGCGCGGCGACCGTCGGAGATGTCGTCTTCGGCGAGCAGCAACTCCACCGCACCCAGATTCTGCCGTGCGCGGCTGGTGACCCGGACTCTGCTCGGGACCGGAGTCGACCACCACTCGCCGCTGATCTTGCGCTCGGGTTCGGCGTCCAGAAAGCGCCGGAACCGATCCTCGTCGTCGAGGACGTGCTGCCGCCAGGCGATCAGGTCGGCGTCCTGGTCCTGGTTGTTCCAGAACGTCTCGGACCATTTATCGGTGGAGGTGTAGCGCTTCTGCACTGCTCGTTGGCATGTCGGATCCATCGGCGCGCTCCACCACCGGGTGTGCTCGCAGGCCAGCACCGCCTCGACGATCGGTCTCGAGGCGGTGACGATAGCCGGATCGGCGAACCAGAGGTCCTCCTCGTCCGGGGGTTGCCAGTACCGCGCGAAATCCGTTGCCCGGCCCAACGCGTCGAGTACGTCGAGTTCCGGCAACCGGGCGACGGCCTGAGCGTCGACGGCGGCCAGGACGTCGAGGCATCTGCCCGGGTGAGGGGTTCGCGGTAGTTGCTTGCTCGCTCGTCGGTGCTGCACGCATAGCCGAGGTGCGCGGCGAACCGCCGGCCCCGCGGTGAGGCCAACACGCGCTCGGCGGTATCCATGCCGACGAACCTACCGCGACGACCACCAGGCAGACCCCGGCTCGAGACACAAGAAACGCTAGGGTGCGATATGCCGGAAATCGCGCGCCGGCGGCGAACACAGCCGCCCCCGCCGCACATCGTCTACCAGGCGCTGGTCGACCCCGACCGTGATCCGGGGCGTCCGTGGTTGATTCTGCACGAGGACGAACAACGCCCCGAGGTCGCCGAGATGGTCGAGCCGGCTCTGGTGGTGTGGACCTCGATCTGGCCGTGGCGCCGCGACGCACGGATCGGGTTCGAGCTCTCGGGATCTCGGCGCAGTAGCACCACCTTGTGCTGGATACTGACGGTCGACGACCCGGTACCGGACGATGAGACGATCCTGCGGATGCGCAAGCGCGTGAACGAGCTCATCAACGCCAATCTGCGCTCTACGTTCGGTCAGTAGCTTCGCGCTCTCACCTCACGAGGCTGCGATGGCAACACGCGGGGCCACGATCTCGCTGTGGTTCGGCGAGATCGTGGGGGACTGCTGCTCGATCGATCGCGACAACGACGCCAGTTTGGCGCTGATCCGCACGTTTTCCGAGTTCAGAGAAGACGGCGACGAGAGCGACGAGAAGTCGTTGTTCTTCAAGTACATCCGGAGGAGCGGGGCAACGGGTCGTAAGGTCGAGGCATTGGGTTGAGGTGTGCTCGTCCGGTGGCGCCTCGGCCGACGTCGGCGCTGGCGATGGACCCTGCGACAGCAGCCCGACGGGTCCCGATGTCCCGGAGTTGTTCCGATGATCACGAGGTCCTCGAAGGGGTCGACCTTCGGAGAAGTCTGCCTCGATGCGGTTGCCGCTGAACATGATCCGATCGGTGTCACCGCCTTGGTTGTGCTCATGTTGTTGCGGGTGTGTGGGTGGTGGCGAGGTCGGTGAGGTCCCGCAGTGTTTCGGATGTGTCGACGCGATGCCAGTGGCCGAGGGGTCGGGGGTTGACGGAGATGTCGACGAGGTATTGGTCGGGGAACATGGTTGGTGCGCCGACGGAGATGCCGGGGGAGAACGAGACGGTGACGGTGCCGGAGGGCAGGGTTCTGCTGGTGCTGATCTGCATGCCGGCGTCGGCGGTTCTTCGCGAACCCATCCATTGCGTTCCAATCCGATCAGTGCGGCGGCGGGTACGTGCAGGCGTTCGAAGCGGGTCAGGCGCAGGTCGGTGCGGTCCGGTCCGGTGGCCTGGTGCACGGTGCGGTGGAGTTGTTCGAACGGCTGCGCGATTTCGAATCGGGTACGCCATGCGGTGAGGGTGTCGCCGAGCTCGCAGGGATGGACGAGTCCGATGACCTCCTCGTCGCCGGCGGAGACCACGATGTCGTCGAGGTCGAGGAAAGTGTCGTCGTCCGAAATGCGGAAGGCTGCGCGCAGTTGCTCGCCAGTGGGGTATAGATACCCCACACCAGTCGCCGCACGAGATGGATCAGCAGCGGGTGGTCGACGAAGAAATCGGTGAATTCGATTGTGGTCCAGCGTCGGCGGGTGACCATCGCCTGCTCGAGGCGGACGATCTGATCGCCGGCGACGGGTTTGAGATTCTTGCGCAAGGCGGCGAACCGGGCGTATGCGGTCGGGGCGAGGTCGGGGTCGTCGCCGGCGGCGGGTTTGGGAAGTGTCTTACGTACGCGGCCGGTGGCGTCGTAGAGGATCGGCCGCAG
The DNA here is from genome assembly GCA_001017865.1 of Rhodococcus sp. IITR03. Next base: position 724 of record LATQ01000230.1, on the reverse strand, counting down.
GTGTTCGTCGAAGTCGAAGGTGAACGAGCGCGGCCCATAGTTCAGGTGCAGCGCGTCGGGGGTGTCGAGATCGAAGGTCGGGACGAGGCGGTCGCCGAGTTGGTCGGTGGTCAGGCCGAGGTCGACGGCGATCTGCTCGATCTTGTCCTGCGCAGCGGTTTTCAGGGCGGGGAATTTCAGTTTCTCGGAGATGGCGTGCAGGTGCAGCAGGGCGGTGTCGGTGCCGATCTGGGCGAGGGCATCGAGGCCGGCGACAGCGCGTTTGTGGGCCGATTGGCCCGGCCAGCTGCGGATCAGGGGGCTGAGCATGGTCACGGTATCGTCGTCACCGACGAGTGCTTGCAGGGTAAGGATCCAGCCCTGCGCCGCCGGATATCCGGCGTGGCGCCACTGCTCGAACACTGCCCGCGCCCACTGCGCCAGCGTGGGCGCGTCGAGTTCGCCGATCACCTGCTCGATACCGGCGTACACCACATCCGGCTGACACAATGCCGCCATCAGACACAGATTCGTGACGGCGTCGAGCGGCAACGCGTCGCCGTCGCCGCGTGCATGGAGAGCCGGGAGCAGTTCCGGGCGCAGCCACGACGGCAGGGCCGGCATCCGGGCGGGCAGCCGCAACACCGGATCGGTGGTGAGCAGCGTGTCGATCACCTCCGCCGCTCGCGCCGTATCCGGCCGCGGCTGATCGGACGGTGTCGCCGCCGATGATGTGCAGATACAG
>LATQ01000322.1 GCA_001017865.1 Rhodococcus sp. IITR03 | reverse complement strand
GGCCGGATCACCCCGAGTGAGAACTAAACCGATGCGCCAGAACCGGATCCACCGGAAAGCTGACACTCCCCTTGAACGATGCGCACTGCCATCTCGACGAGATCATCGGCAACCTGTGCCGCTTCGCTGCCCTCGTGATGTCACCGGGCAATCGAGTTGAGCATGCTGATCGTGCCCAGCTCGGCTGTCCGCGCATCGGCGGTACGAAACGTTCGGACGGTGATGCCGGCATCAACCACCTCGATGAGTTCTGTGCGGACGCGTCGGGTGGCGAACGAAGTGTGTGCGGTATCGAATGTCAAAGTGGAGTGACTGCGCGGGAGTTCATCTCGAGACGCTGAGTGGGTCGGGTGGGTGCACGCGATGCTCTAGTGACTTCCTTCCGGAGTGGTCTGGCCGAAAGACAGATATTCTTCGAGATCGGCCAGGAGATTGGGGATATCGGCACTGGTCAATTCTGTTCCGGAGGCCGCTTCAGAGACTGTCTTTCCGCATACGGCCACAGCCATATGTACGATCTTCAAACCCTCTGGCATGTGGTTGAGATGCTGTGCAAGCTGTTCCCAGCTGGGCAGATGGCAGGTGGCGGAGTTGTCGTAGGAAGCGGTGAACAGCTCGGTCAGGGCCGATACTCGCCGGTCGTATTCCTTCCCTCGATGCCGAAAAATGGCAGGACGTGAAACCATGTGCTGGATGACCTGAATCGCTACGCGTTCTGCGCGCGGGGCATCCCCGGACTCTTGCGCCACCGATTCCCGTATCGAATAGTGGGTAGCACGTACCCTCCGTATCCATTGTGAGAACATCGTCGACCAGTGCGCGTGAGAATCCGTAGCCACCGATTCGTCGTTTCTTGCGCCCGGTGCGTCGAGACGGAGTACTGCTGTGGCAGCAGCGACTCCGTCTCGACGCATGTTCCTACACGATTGCTGTGATCTGATGGTCAGGTCACGGCGTCGGCACGACGGTGGGAACGACCTCAGCCATCACCTCACGAGTGTGGTCGACGGCCGTGCGGGGCACGTCCTTACCGTAGAACGACAATGCTGCGATGCGCGTGTTCCAACCGGGGGCACCGGGAAGGGCCTGGCCCATCGTTCCCTCGAACTGCTCGGACGGTTCCGACAGTACGATTCCCAGCTCCAGAAGCGAGGAACTCAACGCGACCCGGTTGGGCTCCGGGGTCGTGTCGTACAGCTTCTTCGCCTCATCGAACGCGGTCAGGTCGGTCTTCGCCACCCCGGGATGATGACGTTGGTGTACAGGGTCAGCGCGTCGAAGAACTCGCTCTCGGTCGTGTAGAGATAGCCGTCCTCGCCGGGTAGCAGGTACTGGGACAGTACGTCTTCCAGCTGCTTCTGGAGTGTGCCGTTCCACTTGCCGCGGGCGGAGTATGTGTGGGCCTCGATGTGATCGGTCTTGAAGCCGTCCTTCAGGCCCATCCACTTCGGCAGGTAGCCCACCCAGTCGCTGATGGCGCTGCGCCACTTGCTCATCGGTTCGCCGGGCACGACTTCGACGCCGGGATGCATGAGCTTGGCTACGTTGAAGATGGTGAAGTTGCGGGCCCCGAAGCTCACCGTCTCGTGCGGGGCGCCGGTGAAGCCGGCGGGACGCAGGACGCGGAAGATCTCTCGGCCGTAGTCATGGACGACATAGCGGGCGAACGAGTCGTCGACGAACTTGTTGGTGACGTGCAGTGCCTGTTGTCGGCGGATTTCGGGCCGCACACCCTTTTTGATGGTGGTGTAGCGGAACAGCCGCTCCCAGGACTGTTCCTGCGGCAGCGCCAAGAACCCACCGGTGAACGGGTTCTTGTACATGTCACCCCAAATCGCGGTGATCTTGTCATTCTTCGACTCGTCGAGCATGCAGTCGATCTCGTTGAGTGTGGTGTACACCGACGCGCCGCGCCGGTACTCCGGATCCCCGGAGCACGGCAGGAAACCGACGCCGATGACAGGCACCCGACGGCCCAGTGCCCCGGTGGTCAGATGGCGGGCGAGGTCGACGACGATGCCGCTTCCGGTGCCACCACCGACGCCGAAGGCCACGAAGACCAGGCACGGCAGCCTGTGTCGTCGATGCTCGAGGCGAATTCGCGCAGTGCCTGATACGCAGGCCGGTCGCCTTCGTAGTAGGCGCGGTTGTAGATCGCCTTGGCCACCGAGCGGGATACGTGTTCGTCGGTCGAGGGCACCTCGAGCTGAGCTTCGTAGTGCTTGTCCGGGTTCGGCATGGCCGTGTCGGGCGCGATCCAGTTGACGGTGGGGGATGAGTCGGCACCGCTCCACTCGAAGCGGGGGAACTCCCGTCCGAGGTATTCGGGGATCCGCGAGACCGAGGACACCAGATCCTCGGCGGTGGGGACCTCCAGGTTCAACGTCTTGATCTGTGCCCTGTCCGCAGGAATGCCGCGGCTTTCCAGGCGCTCGCGGAAGGAGGCGGCGTACTGCTGCATCTGGCGCATGTCGCCGTCACCGATGTCGACGGCCAACGCCGTGAACCGAGCGCGGGGGTCTTCGAGGAGATCTTCGATCTCGCCCGTGCGGAGGAATGCGTCGATCAGCTGGGCACCTGCTTTGCCGAGACCGACGACGTTGATGCAGTGAGGCGCCTGCTTACCGGTGGCGCTGTGGTACAGCGATAGTGCCATTGAGGTGTCTTCCTAGTCGAGGTATCCGAGGTCCTTCAGGACCGTGGCTGCCACAGTGGGACGTTCGTCGGCGACGAGGGTCCGGTACTTGTCGATGAACTGATTGGCGTTGCGCGAGATCAAGCCTCGTTGACGAGGGTGACTCCTCGCTGGAGGTTGGCTCGATTGAGCTCGGCGGTCCACAGGCGGTGCTTGACGTAGATCTTGTCGGCGTCGGCGCCGCTGACCGTGATGGCTGCGCCGCCGGGCAGTGTCTCGACTGCGGCGCCGTCGCGGTATTTCTCGACGACGTGGTCCCAGTCGAGTTCCTGGACAGAAGACGAGGTCATGACGCCACCATCGCTTCCTCGGGTACTTCACCGCGGATGGCGGCGTGGGGCACCACGACCCAGCACGCGCACCCGAGCAGGCACTCGCCGCCGACGCCTTCGAAACGCGTGGACGGCTCGCACAGCAGGACACCGAGGTCGAGCAGCCAGGCGTGCCGCATCAGTTTCTCTTCCCAGCCGAGCTGGTCGTAACGGTCGCGGGAAGGGACGAACGAGGCCAGGTCGAGTTTGCTCAGCCGCGGTACGAACGCGACGACAGCGTTATCGCCGGTGGCGTCGAAGGCGAGCTGTGAGGGGCCGACCTGTGGGGCGAGTGTCTCGGTCAGTGCCTTGGCCGAGACCTCGACTGCCGAGGGGTCGGCCCCGAAGGAGCGGATTTCGGCGAATTCCGGTGTCGCGCCGGAGCGCAGCTCCCCGGTGATCAATGGGTTGCCGGCCTTGACACCGACTGCCAGCAGGTTGATCCATTTGTCGGTCTGATCACCGCGGGTGGCCGGGTGCCACGCGTCGGCGGGAACGTTCATCCAGTTCAGAGCTTTGATCGACTCGTAGAGATGCGTGCCGCCGTCCCGGAGGACGAACTCGGCGACACCGGTGTCGATCTTACGGTGTGCCTCGTCGAGACTGTTGGAGGTGGCTATCACCGCGTTCTGGGGGACGGCGAAGAAGCCCGCTGTGAACGGGTTCTTGTACAGATCGCCCCAGACGGTCATGACGCCGTTGTTTTTGTCGGCATCGACCATGCAGTCCAGTTCGTTGATGGCCACGAATGCGCGGCCGTCCTTGAGCTCGTCCGGGTCGGCGTCGGCCGGCAGTACGCCGAGGCCGAGCACCAGGCGCGGCGACCGAGGCGGATGTTGGACAGGTGTCGGGCCAGTTCCACGACGATGCCGCTTCCGGTGCCGCCGACCATGGAGAAGGCGACGATCACCAGCGGAGTTTCCGAGCTGTTCAGCACTCCTTCGGCGAACTCGTCGAGCGCGTCGGCGACTTCGCCGCCGGTGTAGTACTCGACACCGTAGATGCCCTTGGATACTGCGCGGGGGAAGTGTTCACCGGCGCTCGGGACCTCCAGGTCGCTCGGCAGCCAGGGCTCGTAGTTGGGGTTCCAGTAGTAGCGCGGATACTCGTTCTTGAGGAATTCGCGGTACCGGCGAAGGCCGGCGAACAGGTTGCTGTTGTCGAGTGCCGGCAGGTCGACCGTGCGTACTGTGACGCGCGCGTCGGTGGTGTCGGCCGCGGCTCGAACTCCGGCCAGTTCGGTATCTCCGATGTCGATCGCCAGGCCGGTGAAGTTCGTGGTCCCGGCGGTGGCGACACCGCCTTCGGAGTACTGCTTCACCAGTGCTTCGACGATGTTCGCCCCGGTCTTTCCGATGCCGACGGTGTGGATCGAGAACGGGCCTTCGTGCTCACCGATGCGGTGGACGTTGTCGGTGATGAGCGCTTCGAGTCGAACCTTGTCTGTGGCGTAGCTGCCGATTCGCTATCACATGCGGTGTGGCTGTGCCCGTGGTCGTGTGAATGTAGCCCTGACATTCGTGATTCCTTTCAAACGGTCCATATACCAGGCTCAGAGCGTGGTTGTCCCGTGATGCGCTTCGATGAGCGACGGCATATGCCTGGTCAGATACGTATTGCTGATCTGCAGCACGCAAGTGTAGAGACTACGACAGATACTGTCATTGTAAAGTAAGTCTGTGAAAAATCCGTGTAACGATCTTGGTAAGGGTGATTTTCGGTGGGTGCGGTTGTCCCGCAGGGGGTATGGGTTACCCTGCAATGGGGTAGGTTTTCCAGTTCTTTCCCGTTCCACAGATCGGTACGACCAGAGAGGATCGGCCTTGCCTGACGCGGACGTGTCACACGGAAGTGCTCGGATCTCGGGGGATGCGTGTTCCCTGGTCGGGGGTTCGCTCGCAGCGGTGTCGCGTGCACTGAGCCGGCAGGTCGATCATGCGCTGAACGATCTCGACTTGACGGCCGACACCTGTTATCTGCTCGATCTGATCGTGCAGCACGACGGTATTGCCATGAACGATCTTGCGCGCAGGCTTGCCATCCCGGCTCCGACGTTGACCAAGCTGGTCGATCGCCTGGCGTCGAAAGCGTTGGTGTTCAGGCTCGTCGATCACACCGATCGTCGTCGGACGCTGGTTCATGCCTCGCTGCGCGGCAGTGAGGTCCACGCCACCGCGTCGCAGCGGGCGCGCGAGATCGAAGCCCGGTTCATGGCCGAGCTGGGATGGTCGGATGCACAGCTGAACGCGCTGCAGGCGTTGAACGCACCGGAGGACCACTAACGTACGCCTCGTACGACTGCTGTCCTGGGTTCCGTTCTGGCTGGAGTACTTCCGATCGCCGTGCCGATCGCCGTGGTGTGTTTCGCCTTGCCGTGCGGACGTGACCGCCAGTCAGACGACCTCAGCGACACGAGCGTCGATATCGAAGTCCAATCCGTCTGCGTGTGCGATGTAGACATCCTGAGCCAAGTGATTGTCGACGAAACGCACCATCCCACGAGGACTTTCATAGTCGATCGGGATGGTGTCCGCGGTGTGGACGAGTGCACCGACGTCGAGTGCTTTGGCTGGTGTGCCAGCTTGTCGAGCAAAGAGATGCCTCGTAACAGGATTCGCCCGGTGATGCCAACGGGGGCGCCGACATCCCGTGCATGCCGAAGTAACTGTTCGCGAAGTCCATGCTGTGGCCGGTTGCAAGAGATTCGAAATACCCTGAGGCAGAGTACAAATCGAGAGCGTTTTCGGCTCCGGTGGCGAGAAGCATGTTCTCGTCCATGAGTGGACTCAACCGCACGATGTCCCGGTGCAGTCCCCGTTCACCGAATGCCCGGTTGAACCGGACCGCGTCCTGTCCTAGAAGTAGCACCAGGACCCGTCGACGGAGGAGGTCTCGATTGCGTCGAGCACGTCATCGAAGTTCGATGCGCCGAGGGGCAGGAACCGCGCGCCGGCCAGGACGATCTCGGCGCTCATGGTGGGGCGGGTTCCATCGACGCATCTGTCGATGATCTGCGACAGGGTCTCGTGGGGCCAGACGTAGTCGCTGCCGACGACGTACCAGCGGCGGACCTTGTGGTGGGTTGCCATCCAGTTCAGGGCGGGAACGACTTGTTTGTCGGGTATCTCGCCGGTGAGGAATACCCCGGGTGTGGACTCTCCGCCTTCGTAGAGGGCGGTGTAGATGTAGGGGATCTGGCCCCCTATCGCGGCTGCTACCCGGAGTCGGACCGCCGAGGTGTGCCAGCCGACGACCGCGTCGATCGCCTGCTCGTGGCACAGAGTCCGGACACGGTTGGCCACCGTGACCGGCTCTGTGCCACCGTCGATGGTCGACACCACAACTTCGCGTCCCAGGATTCCTCCCCGGGAGTTGATCTCTTCGACTGCCAGTTGGGCGCTTGCTGCGCACGATGGCCGAAGATTCCCGAGGGACCACTTTCGGGAATCACCAAGCCGATCTTGATCTGATCCGCGCGGGACATGCGCGTTCCTCCACCCGGTGAGAAGCGGCGTTCTGGGCCGAAGGCTGCAGTTGTACGGTCACATGCAGAGCGACGTTGCCCTATCCGTACCCAGCGCGACCTGCACCAGAACGATTCGCTAGGCATTCATCGTTCGCTCGGTGGGGAGATCGTACACCGGGCAGTCGGCGACGCCAATGGTCTCCCGGGTGATCGATTCGACCTGACGCTGGGTGGCTTCGGCGTCGTTGACCCAGTTCCGGTAGAACTCGAATGGGCACTCCGCCACACCTTTGTCGCCGTCGCCGGCAGCATGGACGCCCGTGTAGCCACGGTGCAGCAGCTTGAACAGGTGGTTCTGGGACTGGTCGTTGGCGCGGGCGTCGCGGATGGTGGACAGGGACAGCTGCGCGTACTGGATGCCGTACTCTTCCTCGCCGCACTCGCCCAGTGTGCGACCGTCGAAGCCGATGATGGCGCTGTGGCCGAAGTAGGAGTAGACGCCGTCGAAGCCCGTAGCGTTCGCCACGGCCACATAGCAGTTGTTCGCCCACGCCATCGCCTTGGCCATGAGAACCTGCTGGTCCTTGGCCGGATACATATAGCCTTGAGGGCGGACGATCAGTTCGGCGCCCTTCATTGCACAATCGCGCCAGATCTCGGGGTAGTTGCCGTCATCGCAGATGATCAGCGAGATCTTCATGCCCTTCGGGCCTTCGGTGACATAGGTCTGATCTCCGGGGTACCAGCCTTCGATCGGCGTCCACGGCAGAATCTTTCGGTACTTCTGGACGATATCGCCTTCGTCGTTGATGAGTACCAAGGTGTTGTACGGGGGCTTGTGCGGATGATCCTCGTGCTGTTCGCCGGTGATCGAGAAGACTCCCCAGGTCTTCGCCTCGCGGCAGGCCTGGGAGAAGATCGCTGTCTCGTCGCCGGGGATCGTTGCCGCCGTCGCGTACATCTCGTCCTGGTCGTACATGATTCCCATGGTGGAGTACTCGGGGAAGACCACCAGGTCCATGCCGGGAAGTCCGGCCTTCATCCCGACGACCATGTCCGCGATTGCTTGTGCGTTCTTCAGGACGTCGGCCTTGGTGTGCAGGCGCGGCATCTTGTAGTTGACGACCGCGACGCCGACGGTATCCGGGCTCGATGAAATGTCTCCGTGTCGCACTTGAGTGGGACCTCTCTCGTTGAGCGGGTACTGTGCCCCATCCGCGGGGCGAGATTACTTCCATCTGAAAGTAACTCCACACTAGAGGAATGACTGTTTCCTGACTGTTAAATCTGGCCGATCGGGCGAATGTTGGCGAGAAATCGCAGGTTGGGTGGTTGTCATCGCTATGGAGATGCTGGTATCAGTAGCATATGCTTCCGATTGGAAGAGTTCATGTGTTCGGCCGTGAATGCTCGGTGCACGCCCCGTCGCGGTCTGTGCGGCGAGTGATTCGGGTGCCTGAATGACATCTGGTTGGAGACGGCATCGATGCGTACCTCCGAGATCGTCCATCCGGCAGTAGCAACCCAGACCGGCACACAGATCGCCTGATGTGAATACCGATACACGTGTGGATGCGCGCCACGCCGGTGCTGATCACAAGGAGGAGTAATCTCGATGTCCGGCTACCTGTCTCAAAAAGTCGACGATCTGAACTCGGGGCATGTCGCACGACCGGCCCCCCGGCAGTTCGCCATGGCAGGTGCGCGTCCCCTCAACAGCTGTCCCAGAACCTCCAGCAAGCAATCCTGGGCCAGCACGACGCAATTGCCTCGGTGGTGCGTGCCCTCACGATTGCTGCCGCCGGTATTCGCGACCCGCACCGCCCGATAGCGTCGCTGCTTTTCGTCGGCCCGACGGGTGTGGGAAAGACCGAACTGGCCCGACGGATAGCGGCCGAAGTGGCCGGAGATCCGGACAAGCTCTGTCGGATCGACATGAACTCACTTGCACAGGAGCACTACGCAGCGTCGCTGTCCGGCGCTCCCCCGGGGTACTCCGGCTCGAAGGAGCAGTTCACCCTTTTCGACCGGGAACTGGTCGAAGGCAACATCTCCAGACCTGGAATCGTCCTGTTCGACGAGGTGGAGAAGGCCCACAAGACCGTCTTGCGGTCACTGCTGCAAATTCTCGACACCGGTGTCCTCACCCTCGCCTCGGGAACCTCGAGCATTTCGTTCCGAAACTCGATCATCCTCCTGACCTCGAATCTCGGATCCCACGAGCTGGCCCGACAAGCACGCGCCGGATCGATGACCATGCGCACTGTATGGAATACGGTGAAAAGCGCCGCCGGCATCGGGCTCGCTGCGGACCACGACCCTGTCATGGACGCGGTGGAAAACTTCTTCGACCCCGAGTTGTTCAACCGCTTCGACGAGATCGTCAAGTTCCGTCCGCTGGGCCGAGACGAGTCCCGGATGATCGTCGATCACGAGCTTGCGCGTCTGCGGACACAATTGCTCAAGAACGGTATCGAATGGGAACCCGACGACACCGTCTGCGAGTTCTTGGCGGACAAAGGATTCGACCCCGTCTACGGTGCGCGTAATCTCAAGAGGGTTGTGCGCACGCAGCTGCATGCACCCATCGCCGACCTCGTCGTCAACTCGGACCTGCAGGACCGACCCTTCCGGATCGCAACCTCGGTCCACCGCGAAACAATCATCGCCGTCAAGTGCAGGAACGACGCATTCTGACCTCAGAGCGGGGCCATACCACCCTGATCGGCTCCTCTCGACACCGCAGGGCCTGTCACCTCACCGCCCGGCGCGATCCCTCGGTTCCACAGTTCGAGCAGCGACTACACATAGCCGGTCCATGACCGGGCCGATCTGGCAGTGGCGAGGGTCAGATCCCTGATCGGCTCACCCCGGCCCGCCCAGATATCGGCAACTCGGGGCGCGAGTACTCATATTCTTCCGAAAGGAGCCTGTAGACATGCACATCGCGGAAGGATTTCTACCGCCTCTACAAGCGGCAGCATGGACGGCAGCAGCCGCACCCTTCGTTGTTCACGGTGCCACAGCGGTGGTGCGCCAAGTGCGGGAGAAACCCGAAACGCGCCTACTCCTCGGTGCAGCCGGAGCCTTCACCTTTGTTCTTTCGGCCGTCAAACTACCGTCGGTGACGGGAAGCTCGAGCCATCCCACCGGAACGGGCCTCGGGGCCGTGCTGTTCCGACCCCCGGTGATGGCGTTCATGGGCACCGTAGTGCTGCTCTTCCAAGCACTCCTGCTCGCTCACGGTGGTCTCACTACCCTCGGCGCCAACGTCTTCTCCATGGCGATCATCGGCCCTGGGTGGGATACGGCGCATGGCGCGGGCTCCGCACCCTCAACGCTCCTGTCAGCGTCGGCATCTTCGCCGCGATGTTCTGCGCCGACCTCGCCACCTATTGCACGACCTCACTGCAGTTGGCCATCGCATTTCCCGACGCAACCAGCGGAATCGGAGGTTCGCTGGTGAAGTTCCTCTCGGTATTCGCGCTCACACAGATTCCGCTCGCAGTTATCGAAGGACTGCTCGGAGTCCTGGTCTTCCGCACACTGCGCAGGATCGCCGTCCCGGAACTCGCAGGCCTGAGCGTACTGACGCGCCACAACCGGGCAGAAGCCCAGACCCAGACGAAGGACAGCTATGTTGCGTCATAAGTCCGCCCTCACGACCGCATCACTGGTGATCGCGATCGCCTCATCTTCGTCGCCTCGATCTGGCTCAACCGTGATCTGGACGAGGACGCGAGTTTCGTCGGTACCGACACCGCCGCGACCGAATACATCGAAGACGCCAACCCCGAGTACCGACCCTGGTTCTCCCCGGTGTTCACCCCCGGATCGGGGGAGATCGAGTCGGGCCTGTTCGCCGTGCAGGCCGCCGTCGGGGCTGCGGTGTTCGGCTTCGCTGTCGGCGCACTATGGCAACGCCGGCGCACCGAATCGGGGCCGTCTGCGACATCTCCGGCGCCGACGGCCGCCACAGCAGAGGATTGATCATCACACCAGCGATGCCCCCACCGAAGGGAACGCAATGTCCTCGAGCGCAGCACGAATCGACACAGTCGCCTGGCGAAGCCCGTGGCGGCAGAAAACCGTCGCCGAAAAAGCGGCGTTGTACGGCGGGGTCACCACACTTGCAGTGGTGCTACCGCCCTGGCCGACCATTCCACTGCTGCTGGCACTGTGCCTGGCAACGACCCGGCGGCCGGCATCCAATTAGGACACGTGCTGCGCTGCGCCCGCGGACCCGCGGCGTTCATCCTCATCGCGGCCGCGTCGACGATGCTCACGGTGGACTTGAACAACTGGCACCTGTCTGTGTCCGAAGAAGGAATCGTGCAGGCAGCGGCACTGGGCGCCCGGGCAATGACCGCATCCATCGCGATGCTGATGTTCGCCTCGACGACGCCGCTGACCACGGTGATGGCATCGCTCCGTCGACTCGGAGTGCCGGGACCCTGCATCGACGTGGTCACCGTTATGTACCGACTCGTATTCGTTCTACTCGAATCGGTCTCGGTGATCCGACAAGCACAGACCTCGCGCCTCGGATACTCGACCCCCAGACGCACCCTCAATTCGGCGGGTCTGCTCACCGCGGCCGTGCTCACACGAGCTTGGACACAGGCACGCCGATTGGAGATGGGGCTTGCAGGACGTGACTTCGGTATTTCGATGCCGACGCTCAATACAGTGGCGGTGAACTGGCGTTTCATCGGCGCCTGTGTGGTGACGTTCAGCGCGATTGCTGGAGCGTCCCTCCTGGAAGGAACATTGCTGTGAGCCATCTATCGTTGTGCGCAAAGGGAATATCCTATTCCTATCCCTCCGGCACCGAACCTCTCGCCGGCGCCACGATCGACATACCACCCGCGTCTCGGGTGGCGATCCTGGGTGCCAACGGCTCAGGGAAGACGACACTCCTGAAGATTCTCGCCGGCTCGCTCGAACCCACCAGCGGCACCGTCGAAGTCGACGGTGTACCGCTTAGGCACACCCGACGCGGACTACGCAGGCACAGGCAGGACGTTCAACTCGTGCTGCAAGATCCCGACGACCAACTGTTCTCGGCTGATGTTGTCCATGACGTGGCGTTCGGACCGGCCAATCTCGGCTTGGACGGGTCAGAAATAAGCGAACGGGTCGCCGAGGCGCTTGATCTGCTGTCCATCGAACCGCTCGCCAGCCGACCGACGCACGAACTGTCCTACGGAGAGCGCAAACGCGTGACCATTGCAGGCGCGATGGCTATGCGCCCCTGCGTGCTGCTGCTCGATGAGCCATCAGCCGGTCTTGACCCAGCAGGAGTCGAGGAAATGTTCCAAGCACTCTACAAGCTCGAAAAAAACCACACCACAGTCGTTTTGTCGACTCATGACACCGCCCTGGCCTACGAATGGGCCGACTCCGTAGCCGTGGTACACGGAGGCGCCGTTCGGCAAGGACCCCCCGACGAGATACTGCGCGATGGCAACGTCATGACCGCGGCACGGCTGCGGCCCCCCTGGCTGATCGAGCTATGGGACCGTCTACACGCACGCGAGGTGGAACTACCCCGCTCCGTGCCACGAAACACCGACGAATGCGCACAGCACATCGCCGAACTACTACAGTCGCGCAACACCGCCTGGCAGCTGCAGTTCACACCGGAGGGGGCAGGGCCTGTCAGTTCTCCGGTGGATCCGGTTCTGGCGCATGGGTTTAGTTCTCACTCGGGGTGATCCTGCCTCGAACGTGATAGCGAAAGCGTTCAGTGCGGGCTTCCACCTAGTTGCCATCGTGCTCTTCCCTTCCCTGTCGGTCCAGCGCTCGGGTCGCCAAATACAGACACTTCGACGCGGCTTGCTCGTTGGAGAAGTGTCCGCGGGCCCGGGTCGCCCGGTGGTATCGCGCGTTGATGCTCTCGATCGCGTTGGTACCTGATATGAAATTTGGTGGGTGTCCCGCAATGTTCGTCTGGCTGGCCGGGCCGGGTGGCCCGCCGTACGGTGAGACCGTCCGGAACAGGGGCAT
>LATQ01000483.1 GCA_001017865.1 Rhodococcus sp. IITR03 | reverse complement strand
CGGACTGGACCCACTTCGTCCACCTCGCCCACGTATTCGCCGCACTCGATTCCCGCGCGACCCGAGCCGCGATGGGCACCCCGACATGAGCGCGCAACAAGCACACCGGACGCTCTCGGCCCCGGCACTGTCCGTCCGTTGCGCCGGGCGGCCTACGCGGCTGGTGGCCCGTGTTCTGGTCGTGCTGATGCTCGCCGCGATCACACTGATCGGGATCGGCACCGGGATGGCTACAGCCAGCGGCTTCGACTGCACAGACGTGCCGACCCCGGAGTTTCCGAACGAGACCGTCGAGACGACCTTCGACTCGACCAGCGCCAACCGGTCACCGGTCGAGGGTGGGGGCGGCACGGGTTATGAAAGCTACGGCTGGGCCGGACTGAAATGGCACACCTACGACCTCGGCTGCGGCGAGGATCTGGTCAAGGCGCCCGGCGCGGTCGCCGACACCACGCTGGGCAACACCTTCCTGACCATCGGCAAATCGCTCGCGGCCGCAGCCTTCTGGCTCGACGACCAGACCAAGACGGGGCAGGACGCCCTTGAGGCGGGTGTTGAGCCGCCCTCGCCCAGTTCGACCGCATCGTCTATTCCATCTCCGATGGCATGCGCGGCGTCTACGTGGAGTGGCTGATGATCGCGTTGACCATCGTCGCCGCGATCGTGCTGTGGAAATCCTTGAAGGCGGACACCGCCGGCGTCACGAAGACCTCGGCGATCGCCGCGGCCGGACTGATGCTCGGAGCACTGTTCGTCGGTGCACCACAGAAAGCGGTCCAAGTCGCCGACGAGACGTTCGGCGCCTGATCACCGAGACCCAAGACCAGATCTTCTCGGTCCAGTTCGGCGACGACCCCGGCGGTGGCACCCTCATGAGTGGCCCGACGGATCCGAAGAATGTGCTGATCGATCGGGTGTTCCTCGAGGATTGGCGCAAAGGCTGGTTCGGAACCAACTACGACCAGACGGACGCTGCCGGACTGGGGCCGAAGCTGCGCGATTCGCTGGCCTTCTCGTACGAAGAGCAGGAGCGCGTCAAGAACGATCCGGCCGCCCAGGCCGAGCTTGCCGAGCACAAGTCCGACAAGTTCCGCGAGATCGTCGCATCGCTGGAATCCGACCATCAATTGTCCTACTACCAATTCCAGGGCAAAGACTCCGGCCGCACCTCGACCGGGTTCCTCGGCATGATCAAACTGGCCATGCCGTCAGTGCTCTGGATCGGCGCCTCACTGCTCAAAATCACCGCACTGCTCGCGATCCGCTTCGCCATCCTGTTCGCGCCGCTGTGGGTGCCGCTCGCACTTGCCGGCGGTGGCTGGCTGGCCCGCATCCTGCGGATGCTCGCCACCGCCTACCTGTGGGGCGTAGCCGGTGCGGTCATCGTCGCGCTGTACCTGGTGGCCCTTGTGCAGCTGTACGGCGTCGACAACGGTCAGGTCGACGGGTCCTGGCGACTGTGGTTCATGATCCTGTTGACCGTTGTGTGCTGGGCGATCATGCGTCCGTTCAAACGGGTCGGCCAGACCTTCACCCAGAACAACACGAGCATGGTCAATCGCAAGGCCCGCGAGGCGAAACGCTCCCTCAAGACCAAGCATTCGCCGCAGCAGGCGCAGCAATCGGCGGGCCCGGCGGGCAATCGCAGCCAAGGCCGGCGAACGCTTCGCTCGACGGCCTCACGAAGACGACATCGCCGGTGACGGCGAGGCCAAGGCAGCCTTCGTATCCAGACCCGAAGGCCGCGGCCTCAACAACCGCAGGCAGCAGGCACTGACACAGGCACGGTCAGACGCTCGAAAGAGCCGCATCGAAGGTCTGGGTCAGGGCACCGATCGGATTGCCGAGCGCGACGCACGTATCGCCAGCATCGCCGCTGTCGCCAGCCGGGACATGGCCCGAGGAGACAATCCCGTGGAGCGCAAGGACACCGAGCGGGCCGCAGCATCCGGCGCCGCAGCGTGGAAGCGTCTGGACAAGGACGAGGTCGAGAACCGCCGTCGAGATCGGCAAGCTCGCAAGGAGATGCTGACAGCGAGCGTCGGGCAGCGCTGGGACGGCGGGGATCGCTCGGCCATCGCACCGATGAAGGTCTACACCCCTACCGGCAATCGCGAGCCGAGTCGACCCCCCCGCCACCTGGCACTCAACTCCGCCAGATCGACGGTGACCACCGCTTCCCGGGCACGGGTCCGGAATGCACCTGCACCGTCCGGCCCCAAGTCGACGGATAGGTACGCCTGATGACGAGGTCCGGACCCAACCCCGTGCTCGCACCGATCCGACGGTGGGTGCTCTACTCACGTACCAACCTGGCGATCTCGGTAGGTTCTGGCCTCGCTGTGTTGTCGCTGGTCGGAATGATCTTCGGAGAAGATCCGCAGCCTCGATCCGTAGACAGCACCGCAATAGAAGCTGTTGAGAGCGCGCCGCCCACGACAGCAATCGAGTACAACCTCGACGAGGTCACCGAGTCCGTGGTGGTCGCCAAGTCGGCGTCCTGGGTCGCTTCCAGCGCACCCGCGACCGCAATGGCCTACGCGCACGTCTTCGTCGACACGGCACTCTCCGACGCCGAGTGGACCCGCGCGCTGAGCCGCTACACCGTGGATACGCCCGGTCCAGCACAGTGGCCGCACGGCCGCGGACTCCGATCGTCATCACCGGCCCCACGACAAGCACCTCGGTGACCGGCGATGCAGAGGCTCCGGCCGCGCAGGTGAGCGTCCCGACGCAAGCAGGAGATCTGTTGGTCTCGGTCGTCGTCGAGGAACTGTCGGATGGCACCCAGCAGTGGGCGGTCACCACTCCGCTGCCGACGCTGGAACTGTCCGAGGTCGAAGACGCCACAAGACCGGCCACGACAACCCCCACGCCCCAGACGTCGACGGACGACGACGCATCTGCACTGCCCACCCCTACGACCAAGCCTTCTCCGCCCTCACCGACGACGACCTCTGAGCCGACGCTCGATCGCGACGACTCCGAGGTGACACCGAGTCGCACCGTCGATCCCACTCCCGTACCGGTTCCGGGCCCGATTCCGATTCCGAAACTCGACACTCCTATTCCGGGGCAGCTGTGAGCGTCCGCCGCGCAGGAAAGGCGCTGCTGCTCGGTGGGGCGGCTGCCGTAGTCATTGGCACGTCCGCGTGCTCGGTGGGTGCGCCGGTGATCCCGCGCGATCCGTGCCGGGTCCTGCCGACAGATACCAGCGGTTCCGCGGAGACTGCACCAGGGCGTCCGTGCCGGTCTCCGGCCCGATCCAGTTGCCGGTTCGTCCCGGAACAACCACTCACACCTCCGGATTCGGTCCGCGTTGGGGTGGGCAGCATCAAGGCGATGACCTGGCAGGTCCGGTTGGCACGCCGATCCTCGCTGCACTCGACGGGGTGATCGTCGCCGCCGGGTCCTCGGGGGAAGGGCCAGGAGTCGGATTCGAGAACTGGGTGATCATCGATTCGAGTGTCGACGGCTCCCCCGTGAGCACTGTCTACGGTCACATGTTCGCCGACGGCATCCATGTGACCGCCGGCCAGCGAGTTACCGCGGGCGAGCACATCGCCGACATCGGAAACGCTGGCAGCAGCACCGGCCCACACCTGCACTTCGAGTACTGGCAGGGCGGCCGGTTGCAGGGCGGCACCCCGCTCGACCCTGTGACCGTGCTGCCCGAGATTGCGCAGCAAAACGGCGGAGCTGCACTGATCGCCGATGACCCTCGCACCAGTGACAGCGAGCGAAGCGGCGACGTGCAGCTCGTCGCCGCCTCCCATTCGACCGCCGACTGTTCGGGATTCGGTATGGCCGGCGGCGGCAATCTCGCCTTCGGAGCCGTACCGGCCGAGTTCGAGCCGTGGCTGCGTCGCGCAGGCGCGGTGTGCCCGGAGATCGACTCGGCTCTCCTGGCCGCGCAGCTCCAGCAGGAGAACAACTTCCGTCACGGTCCGAACGCTCCCGTCTCACCTGCCGGCGCGGTGGGACCGGCGCAGTTCATGCCTGGTACCTGGGCTACCTGGGGCAAGGACCACGATGGTGACGGAACAGCGGACCCGAACTCGATCGGTGATGCCGTGATCTCGCAAGCACACTTCATGTGCGCGCTCTACCAGGACATTTCCGAAGTACCGGGAGATCCGATCGAGCTGACCCTGGCGGCCTACAACGCAGGGCCGGGAGCGGTGCTGCTGCATCGAGCATCCCGCCTTATGCGGAAACACAGAACTACGTCGCCAAGATCACCGCAGCACGCGCGGCCTTCACCAACCGAACTCTCGGGGCCGGTTCATGCCGAATGTCTCGGACGGCAATGGGCAGGTCGTTGCGGCGGCGCGCGAGTATTTGGGCACGCCGTACGTCTGGGGAGGCGGGGGCATTGGCGGACCCTCCGGCGGTGGGTTCGACTGCTCGGGCCTGACCTCGTTCGCGGTCCATGCGGCCAGTGCCGGCAAGGTCTCGCTCCCCCGGACGTCCGAGCAGCAGTGGACCGTCGGGGTCGAGGTGCCGATCGAGAAGGCGCAGCCGGGTGACCTCGTCTTCGGCAGCTGGGGCCGGCCGGGCCTGGCCATGTAGGGATCTACTCGGGCAACGGCCAGATGGTCCATGCACCCACTACCGGCGATGTCGTCACGGAAGCACCGCTCCAACCAGGAATGAAAGCCCGCCGAGTGATGTAGGGGACGTGCCATCTTTGCTGCTCAGAGACCCATTTTCGATAGTGGAGAAGTTCTTCGCGCCCCGGGCCGGAACTGCAATCCCTTCCGCCCTTGGCGCCCGACACCTACGAACGTCACCGCGACATGCGATTGATGGGTGCGGGTTTCACCCATTCGGCGCAAGGGGACGTGTCGTTTATGCTGCTCATCTGCATTTTCTGTCCGGATCGGAGGGCCTTTTGAAGGCACGGAAACTTGTCGTGGCGTTGCTGGTCCTCGCAGTGATCGGCTGGGCCGCGTATTCGTGCACGGCTCGCCCCAACAAGGTCGAGGGATCTGCGAGCGCCGGCTCAACGACCAGTTCGTCGTTGCCCACCGTGCCCAGCACGACGCCCCGGCCTTCTACAACTGCGGAGATCACGACTCCAGCGCCCCCGGCTCGGGCAGCCGAGGATGCGGCCAAGCAGGGACTGACCGTGGCATTCACGTGGTATCCGGCCACCGACAGCACCCAGAACGATGCCTACGGCCGGGCCAGGGACTGGCTGACCGATTCCCTTGCCGAGCGCATGATCGTCGACGCCAGCACCGAGCGTGGGCCCAGCGTGCAGTGGCTCAGTGGGCCGAGGAACAAGCGAAGGTCATCGCCGACGTCAGTATCGAGTGCTCCGGGTGCCCCGAGGACACCGACACCATCGTTCATCGCGTGGCCACCATCAAGCAGACCGCGGTGTCCGGCAGCGGCACCGATACCGTCGATCCCGACACCACGGTGTGGGTCACGATCGTGCGAGAAGGCGACCGCTGGCTCATCGACGAGATCCGCTACTGACCTGGAGGACCTGTGAAGCTGAAGAACCTTGCTGCTGCCTGATCACCGCCGCTCTCGCGACCGCTCCGGTGTCATGCGGCAGCGACGAGCCGCAGGCTCCTGTCGGCACTGAGGTTCCGAGCACGACCGCAGCACCGGCGGTATCGGTCTTCGGCGAAGACAGCACCGACATCCTCTTCAAGATCCATCAACGGAACGCCGTCGCGATCATCGAAGCGGTGGAGGAACGCGGAGGCACGCCGGAACAGACCATAGCTGCTCTTCTCACCGGGTCAGGCCGAAACGGGCTGGAGGTCCGGGTTGTCCCTGCCGCCGCCTGCGACCGCAATCGCGGACCTCTACGGATGGCGATTCACGTACAACATCGGTGCCGATTCCACGGACGCGGTGCGCGTCGCGACGTACACGTTCATGGATAACGCCGCAGCTGTGAATGCCGATCCGAGCGACCCGGCAGCGTACGCGCTGGCGGTACAGCAGTCCGATGAGCGCGGATACATCGAAGACGAGCGTTTCTTCGTGAACGACGAAACTGCTATTTCGGAGTACGCCAAGGCGCAGCCTGTCGCCGAGGCCGCGTATGCAGAGTTGCGCGGCGAGCAGTAAACGTTGGGTACGTGCCGTCACCGCAGGTAAGAGGGTATTTCTTGCCGCCACTCCGCTGGCAGGTACTACATCCGACCGATGAGGCCGGCCCGACACCTTGTTCTCCGTTCACTGGGAACGGTCAGGGTGCAGGGCCGGCCTCGTTCGGAATCGCAGGGAGCGCGGCGTTCTAGCTGGTAGAAAGCCCAATCGATTCATCAATGTCCCATGCCGATGCCGCCGTCGACGTTGATGACGCTTCCAGTGATGTACGCAGCACCCGGACTGAAAAGGAACGCTGCGGTAGCTGCGATCTCTTCGGGCTTGCCGAATCGGCCCAGCGGAATGTGCTGCTTGGCGAGCTCGATGTTCTTCTCGCCGAGCGCATCCGTCATGTCGGTCTCGGTGAATCCGGGCGCAATGACGTTGCAGGTGATCGAACGGGAGCCAAGTTCCCGAGCGACCGAGCGCGCAATACCGATCACGCCAGCCTTGGTGGCGGCGTAGTTGACCTGACCGGCCGATCCGGACATGCCGCTGACCGAGCCGATGATCACGATGCGTCCGGAACGAGCCTTGAGCATGTTGCGGGTCGAGCGCTGGACGACGCGGAAGACGCCGGTGAGGTTGGTGTCGACAACGCGCGAGAAGTTCTCGGTTTTCATGCGCATCAGCAGGGTGTCGTCGTTGATCCCGGCGTTGGCCACGAGGCCTTCGACGGGTCCGTCTTCGGTCTCGATGTGTTTGAAAGCGGCATCAACCGACGCGTCATCCGTGACGTCGCATTCGACCCCGTTCACTCCTTCAGGGACAGACGAGCCGCGGTGAGTGCCCCACACCGTGTGCCCTTCCTTCACAAGCTGACTCGCAATAGCTGCGCCGATGCCACGTGAGGCACCGGTAACGAGAATGCGCACTAAATATTCCTCCAAACATTTTCTGTTGTAACAGTATTCGAGGTATCTGATCAGGACGTTTGGTCTTCGACCAGGAGGATGATGGCAACCGGGTCGCCGTGACGCTCACGAGCCGAATGCAACGGAAAGGACGTCGCGAGGAACGGTGTGCCGTCGATTTCGATTTTCTGCTCGGCATCTTCCGGAACGTCGGCCTTGGCCAATTCGGCAAGGTTGACTTGTTCGAGCACCTGGGTGATCTTCTGCTCCCCTAGCGGCGCAAGCTTGCCGACTGTGGTGATCGGAATCCTCTGACGCGCCTCCACAAGCAGCAGTGTTGCGTTGCTGTAGCGGACCAGAGAGGAGATGTTCGCTTCGAGCATTTCGCGTTTGTCGAGTTGCAATGTGAGCCCGTAGAGGAAGCGCTGATTGTTCTCCCGAACGCGCAGACGGCAGCTCGACCAGAAGTGCACCCACGTTCCGCCTGGGCGCAGGCTCCAGTAGCTCTCGATCAGCATCCCGTCTTCACCGGTCAGCGCGTCGTAGTAACCGCCGACCATGTTCCAGGCGTCCTCTGGATTGAGGTAGGTGAACAGGTATTGGACGTGACGTTCTTCGTCGGCTTCGCGGCCGTCGCCGATGAGCGAGGGGTCGTCACCGTTGGTGCGGGTCGTCATCACCGCCATGTCGAGCACCCACGTGTTGTAAGTGGGGCGAGGGGTGGGCTTTTGCTGGCCGACCCACACGATCAGACCGACGGGTGTTCCGTCGGAGGCATCGACTTGGTGAGCTTCGACGTGCAGCCCTTCGACTTTCGGGATCGCGCGTTCCTCCATCGCGGCGGTGACAACCGCCCTCACCACCATCTCACCGATCTTGTCCAAGCCGAGCGCTTTCGCCCTATGTAGAGGCCTCGCGACGCGCTCCCCCGCTGCCGAGTGCACAAAGATGTCATTACCCAATTTGCTGCCGATGAGGTCGACAGCGATCCACTTCCCCGCAAGAGACATGGCAAACACACTATGCGAGGGGAAGCTAGGGCCATTGGCCCCCCATTGGCGTTACAGTGATGTGCGCCACATCATTTGCCCTCCTCGCTTTGCCCTGGGTAAGTTCCCTTTTGCTCGGAGGAGCTTCTCCTTTGGGCACGCGCCAGTCGGTGAGTGATTCCCGGCTGGAAGCAGAAGGCCCACGAAAATCGTGAGGTCTGCTTCCAGCTACCCGGAATCGGAGGACGACTTGAGACGCACTTACACCCAACGCCATTGGATGCAGCCGCTTCGCTCTGCTCGAGAACTACGCAGGTTCACCAGCTGGCCTGTTACGAGCGCGTTCATAACTGGCTCGCAGTTCGATCTCCGAAATATCAAGCGCAACAGACAACTTTGCGGCAACGTTGTCGGACAGCGAGATCACTCCACGCTCGACGCTGCTCACGATCTGGGTGGCAACTCCAGCCTTCGCGCCGAGTTGAGGCTGCGTAAGCCCCAGGAGCACGCGCCAGTCACCCGGGTAGCGTTCGGCCTTCGGGACGTGGACCACGTCGGCGATTGTCACACCCAGAACTCCGACAACCTTAGCGAGCAGATCAACCTGAGGAGAGGACTCGCCCTGTTCCCAGCGACGAATCGTGTCCGCGCCCACGCGTGCAACGCGCGCGGTCTCCGTCTGCGAGAGGCCTGCGTCACGACGGGCATTACGCAGAGCCTCGGCGCTGAACCCGCGCATTACTCGTCGGCTCACAGAGCGGGCCCTCCTGCTGAAGTCGTCATCGCTAGACACTGTGCAGTCCTCTCGTTACGATGCGCACATATAAATGAGATTAAGTAAGTGTGAATAGATAAGGGAGGGAGGTGGTGTGAATGAGCGCAGAAGCTGAACGGTCCCCCAGCTGTTAGCAGCAGCTGAGGGACCGTCTGGAGCAGCAAGTCGACTGTTAGCCGCAGTCGAACAAGCCAGAGACCAGCAGGTTAGCGGCCCGTGGTCTCGATTTGCAGAAATGGAGCCTGCAATGGATACATTAGTTGGCGCTGGAGCCTACGCCTAGCGGCGGTCAGCTCGCACTCCGGCCAGGCCGAGACTGACGACACTCGCCTTGCCGACGGACCTCTGCGCGAGATCCTAATCAAGCATCTTCCAAACCATGACGGCACAGCGTGCTCGACCTGCGGGTTCGCCTATTCCGCGGAACTCCCGCTGTGTCCGCCTGTTGCCCACGCGCTGGGGGAACTCGCGGCGAGCGATTTCCGCCTCCACAAGTCACCACTCCGCCGCTACACGACTAGCCGACTCCGCGCGCTAGTGCGCGAGCACTCCGGCGAAGGTCGGTGCCGCCGGTGCGGATTCGTCTACTCCGGCCAGGTGCGCATCTGCCCTACAGCCCGCCGAATCACCCTAGAACTCGAGTCCCGGCACAAGCCGCCGGTGACTCCGCCCCGCGAAGGTCAAGGCTTGTGCGCAGGAAAGGGATCCGGCTGGAACGTCACCGGTCACAAGGCTGCACCCTGGAAGCGGGCTATGGCTGCATGCTCGATCTGCCCGCTGCTCGCGCAGTGCGAGGCGGAACTCGAGAACAGGCTTGCCGCCGGCACGAAGATCTGTGAGCAGGTCATGGCAGGAAGACTATTCACCGTCAAAGGGGTAGAGATCCCACCCCATAGGGTCGACGCGTTCGCAGCTCAGCGAGGACGAACGAAGAAGAAGCGGCCGCAGGTGCACTCAATACGACCCGCGTCGACCAATAAGACCCCGGCGCTTCCTGCAACCGACCGGCAGCTCGCGCTTGTCGAGGAGGCAGCAGTATGAAGCCCAGCCAGCTTCTCAGTCTGTTCGAAGCTCTCGGACAAGGTCTCATCGAATCGCCGGCCAGCGACGTATACCCACCCTCGGATCGATGGCACTGGTTCGCTGGCCTCTACGCCGATCGGACGTGGGGGCTGGTAGCCGCTATCGCGGAGTTCCCACGGATGGCGGCTGATCAGGTTTCCGCCGGGTGCCGAGCAACAGCCACGCAGACGGCCACGGTCGAACAGTGCAGGCCATCAAGGAGGTCGCCACCGCCGGACGGGCCACAGCACAGTCCCAGAGCGTGGACCTGGCGTGGAGCGCGGTGCTCGATACGTGTGGCGACGCGTTCGACCATCTCGCTGGCCGCCGCTTCGGCGGTCTCGAAGCCATCCTCGGCTCGATCGAAGCGGTCCTTCACGAACACGACGCGCCGATCGCGAGGACTTTCGTCGATGACGCGTACTCCACTTGGGAACGCCAGCTCACCTCGCACGATTCGTATGCGGAGAGAGTGGCGTGAACGTTCAGATAGTGGTGGACCGCCAGGGCCGCGAGTGGGCCGTTCTCGCACTCGGCAGCATGTTAAAGGGTCGCCTAGTGGGAGGAACCGCGACGCCAGGCGCAATGGACCTGGTCAAGCTGGTCGATATGTACAGGCCGCTGATCCTCTTCCCCACCGACTCGGTCGCAGCCGTCAGGTTCGACGCGTTCGTCGATACCGTGCATCTCGTTGCATCTGATCCGGAGACCGCCTCGATCGAGCAGGTCGCCGCCTTCGCAAGGTCGATCGTCCTGCCAGTAGGGCGAGAGCGCGCATGATCAACTCTCCACTTTGCATTTCTTGCGTGCATGCTTCCGCGATCGAAGAGGTAACGCAGGTCGCTAGGTGTTCGAGTCGCTCGAGCTCACCCTTGAGGGGCAGGAAGCTTGAGAGCGTCGAACGGAAAGTCGCCGCCTTCTTCTACGAGCAGATCTACGGTCATGCCTTGGTGCGGCTCGAGAGCGGCGGTGCGAGTGTGTGGTCGTTGTCCGCACCTCATGGGGCGGTGAGCCTGCCCGAGCCGAAGAGCCTCACTATGCCGCCAGCCATCTGCCTTGATCGCGGCGAATCCGCCTGCTCCACACTTCCCCCGCCCACCCCTCTCGCCGGATCCGGCAAAGAGGTCTGAGCGTTTCCGGCTAGCGCAGAGGCGAAAGGACATACGCCAGATGTTCACTGCAGTTACATGCGACACACCGAACACGCCCGATTACCCGTATCGGTTACAGATTCGTTCTAAGGTTTCCTCATGGCACAGCACAACAAGGGGCCCCGCGGGCAAATCGCTACCCGCGCTCCCCTCAGACACCACAAGGTTTACGAGAGTCGGGCAGCCGAACTCGGCATCCCTGCTGGCGACTACTCCGTGCTTATCCTCGCCATCACGCACGGACTCGACATCCCGGACTACATCAGCGAGAAACTTCGACCGGAACAACTCCGGCTACTCGAAATCGAAACGGCAGACTCGCTGCACCGCGTCGAGCAATTGGCGTGGGGCGCATGAACGACCCCTAAATACGGAACAACCCCCAGGGCTTGGCGGCATCGGGGGTTGTCCGTGTATGAAATTTCGGGACTCTACTAGCTCCCTGACCACCACTCGCTTGAAAGGAAGAGGCGGTGCTTACTCGATGATAACGCACGGCCGCAACTCTGCCCTGCCTGCGAACGGCCAAGTCAGTCACATCTCTGTCTCAGGCGAACCCACAGCCGCTGCCGCGCCCTCTCGCAGTTCACAACCCTGCGACGGGCGCTATCT
The DNA here is from genome assembly GCA_001017865.1 of Rhodococcus sp. IITR03. The sequence goes on along the minus strand of LATQ01000483.1, from coordinate 1,205 downwards.
CCATGTGGGAGGCCTCACCCGGCGTCACTACGCCACTGGCGTGGACCAACAAACAGGAGACGCCTATGGGTGAGTGATGTAAGAGAGGTGCCCCAGCGAGCTAGATCACAAACTCCATAGCGCAGATAACAGCCCAAAGAGAAAAACCCCCAGATGGGGGTGGGTTTTCAACAGAAGATCCGTTGGAAGGATTGACGTCCTTCCCGTCTGAAAGAGTTCGTCTTGGCAGGACGAACACTCTCTGGGCGAGTTCCGAAGTGTGGCGCTTCAGGACTCGGTTACTGCATTCCCCGAAGGGACTTACCTTGACCGGTACGTCTCAGGGTAGCGCACACCCTGAAAACGACTCAACTGTTCACAAAACGACATGCTCGGCGCGTCGTTCGAGGTCGGCGATACCGACACCCATCTCCCCCGCCCATTCACCGACGGCGAATGGGAAGCGATCGTCGCTGCCGCCGTGGCAGCCGTCGCCCAGATCGAGGCTGCCCAGCAGCCCACCGACACCACGAACGACCCCACCGAAGACACGATCATCGAGCTGCTCAAAAACCAGCCCACCGGTTCACGCGCCTTCTCATTACCCATCGCACCGGGAGCCTCCGCATCCCTTACCACCTGGCACAACCGCCGCTACTGGCTCTCGCTGTGTGAATGGATCGTCACTCACACCGACCGAGGCCGCGCAGCTCTCAAACGTCACGGCATCGCCGCCGGCACCTTCCTCCGCGGCTGCACCGTGCACGCCCAGTTCGCCGAATCGACCACGGGACGGCGCGTGACAGCATCCCTGAACACCCTCGCCGACCGATCGGGCCTGTCCATAGACCAAATCAAGCGGTGCCGCCGAGTGCTCAAAACCCTCGAATTCGGTATCGAACAAGCTCGCGGGAAAAAACTGAACGCCCTAGAGCGTGAGGCCGCAGCCCGCCACTACAAACAGGTCCACGGCCAGGCTCCCACACGGCCGCAACGCGGCGCCGCGAGCGTCTGGGCACTATCTGCCCCCCAATGGGCCGTCGAAGCCATGCCCGTCCCGAACAGAAAAACAACCACACAATGCCGACCACGCCGACGCCCGCCGCGTCCCTCCCATACCGCGCCGACAACCGCTCCCCGGACCCCGGTCCCCGAGCACCCCCGCAAAACCCGAGAACCCCCCGCCCCCCAATCCCCCTAGTGTTCTTCTCTTAAAAAATCTTTCC
>LATQ01000186.1 GCA_001017865.1 Rhodococcus sp. IITR03 | reverse complement strand
CTCCGGGGTGCGCGCGATCTGCTGTGCGAGGAGGTCGGCGACGGTCGCCGCTCCGCTCGACGGTGCCGCGGGGGTCGCCGACCACTCGCTACGCAGACCGGCCCGCTCGTCGGCCGTGAGCACGTCGAGTTGCGCCACGGTCCCGGGGTTCTCGGCGACGAGCTGGTCGAGGATGCGCACGAGCCGCTCCCCCAGCGCGGTGGCGTCGCGTCGGTGAAGAGATCGGTCCGGTACTCGAGGCCGAGGTGCAGTTCGCCCTCCAGCCCGGCGACCAGCACCAATGGGAAGTTCGTGGCGTCCGAGCCCCCGACCGAGCCGACCCGCACGCCGCCGTCCCGCTGTGCCGCGTCGAGGGCGTCGCGGTCGACGGGATAGTTCTCGAAGACGAGGAGGGTGTCGAACAGTTCGCCGATGCCGACGGCACGTTGGATATCGGCGAGACCCACGTACTGGTGGTCCATCACGCGGTTCTGGGCGCCGTGCGTGCGCGCGACGAGATCGGTGATCGACTCCCCTGCCTGCGCGCGGACGCGCACCGGGACGGTGTTGATGAACAGGCCGATCATCGATTCCACGCCCGGCACGTCGGGGACGCGCCCGGAGACGATCGCGCCGAAGACGACGTCGCTTCTGCCGGTGAGCGATCCGACGAGAAGCCCCCAGGCGGTCTGGACGAGTCCGTTGACCGTGACGCCCTGTGCGCGGCTCGCCTCGACGAGTCGCCGCGACAACCCCTCGGGCACGGCGACCGTCAGTTCGGCGGGGAACTCCGGGCGCAGCGCCGTACCGGACGGTGCGACGAGGGTGGGTTCGTCCACGCCGTCGAGGAGTTCACGCCACACTTCGACACCGGCCGCGACGTCCTGTTCGCCGAGCCAGTCGAGGTAGTCGGAGAACGGCGCAACCGGCGCGAGTCCGGCGGCGGAACCCCCGGCGGCGTAGATCTGCAGGAGTTCCTGCACGAGCAACGGCGTGGACCAGCCGTCGGAGACGAGGTGGTGCATCGTGAACAGCAGTCGCGCCCGAGACGCCCCGCGACCACCAGCGTGAAGCGCACCAGGGTGCGGCCGCGAGATCGAATCTGCGGGTGCGGTCGGCGGCGAGCAGTTCCGCGACCCGTGCGTCGAGCACGTCCGGCTCGACGGTCCCGAGATCGACGACCTCCCAGTGCGGTTCGGCGGTGCGACGAACGACACCGATCGGTTCTCCGGACGCACCGAGTCGATATCCGGTGCGGAGCACGGCGTGCCGGCCGACGAGTGCACGCACCGAGCGCTGCATCGTATCGGCGTCGACGCGGCCGTCGAGGGCGAGCTCGGTCTGCATCGTGTAGACGTCGACACCTTCGGCGACACTGCCCGATCCGGACGGCTCGTCCAGTCCGGCCAGGAAGTACATGCCGCGCTGCAGGGGTGTCAGCGGCACGACGTCCTCGATGCCGTCCAGGTTCTCAGCGTGCAGGGCGAGCACCTCGTCGACGGACAATCCGGACGCGTGAGCATCGACGGCACGGGAGCTCCCACGACGCCGCCGGTGACCGTGTCGGCGAGAAGGTGCAGCGCCGCGAGCCAGCGCTGTCCGATCCGACGGGCGCGGTCGGTGTCGAGCGCACCGGTGGCGTAGGTGAACACCGCCGACAGCGCGGGCCCGTCCGGGCCGTCCTCCGTGATCGCATTGACGTCGAGGACGTGGTCGAGGGGCATGGCCGGATCGACGGAACCGCCGAGCGCGGCAACCTCGGGTGCGGCCGACCATGCAGAGTCGGCGGTGTCGCCGAGGGTCATCCGGCCGAGGTAGTTGAACATCACCTCCGGAGCGCGGTAGCCGGCGAAGCGGTCGCGGTCGTCGCCGAGGAAACGCAGGATACCGAAGGCGATTCCGTTGTCGGGAATGCGCTTCAGCGATTCGGACGCGTGGGCGACGGCCCGGAGCGGATCACCGCCGTCGAGCGCGCGGCCTCCGCCGAGTTCGACGGTCACGGGGTACAGGGAGGTGAACCATCCGACGGTGCGCGACAGGTCGGCGCCGGGCACGATCTGTTCCTCGCGGCCATGACCCTCGAGATGCACTCGCAGGGCGGATCCGCCACAGACGTCGGTGACGGCGAGGGCGAGGGCTGCGAGCAGCACATCGCCGGTGCCGATACCGAGGGCGGACGGCACGGTGGTGAGGATGCGTTCGGTGAGGTCGACCGGCACGTCGATCTCCACGGACGCCGAGGTCGACACGATGTCGCGCTGCGGGTCCAGGGCGCGGCTTCCCACCGCGGGCGCACCTCGGCGGCGAGGGCGGATTCCCAGATCGGCCACGATCCGGTGATCCGCTCGGACGAAGCCGCTTCGACGAGCGATTCCGTCCACTCCCGGAAGGACGTCCCCGTGTCCTCCGGCGCGGGCGTCTCCCCGCGGGTGGCCGCGGAGACGGCACCGGCGAGGTCGGGCACCAGGATCCGCCACGACACGCCGTCGACGACGAGGTGGTGCGCGACGACGACGATCCGCCCGGCCAGCTGCGGTCCCGGGTCGAGGAAGACCACGCGGAGCATGACCCGGCCTCGGGGTCGAGTGCGTCGACGGCCTCCGACGACGCTTCGGCGATGAGGTCGTTCCACGAGACCTGTTCCGTCGTCGAGAGGTCGACTCGCCGGACGAGCGTCGCGACCTCCGGGATGTCGTCGGGCACGATCCACGACGGTCCGGAGTCGCCGACGGTGAACCGCGAGCGCAGCATGGGGTGGGCCGCGAGCAGCGCCCGCACGCCGTGACGAGATCCGCCTCCCGCAGACCGACGGGGGCGACGAGCGTCCGGGACTGGGTGAATCGGCGCAGCGAGTCGAACGATCCGGACGCGAGGGATTCGTGCACGATCGGCGTGACGGGCACCGGGCCGGTCGCCGCCGTCCGGGCTCGCCGGGGTTCCTCGGCGGGTGCCTCGCACGCTGCGGCGAGTGCGGCGGCGGTGCGCAGTTCGAAGACCTGACGGGCCGTCACGCGCAGCCCGGCCGAGCGCAGACGCGACACCAGCTGGATGGAGACGATCGAATCGCCGCCGAGGGTGAAGAAATCGTCGTGGACCCCGACACGGTCGAGGCCGAGGACGTCGGCGATGGTGGCGCACAACGTCCGCTCGGTCTCCGTGCGCGGCTCGCCCGCACCCGCCAGGGACGAGAAGTCCGGCTCGGGCAACGCCTTCCGGTCGACCTTGCCGTTGGCCGTGAGCGGAAGGCCGGGAAGAGCGATGAGCACGGCGGGCACCATGTAGTCCGGCAGCCGGTCGGCGAGCGCGGTCCGCACCGCGGCGGTGTCGGGTCCGTCACCGACGATGTACCCGACGAGCCGCGTGGTCCCCCGGTCGTCGGTGTGCGCGACCACCACGGCGTTCCGCACGGCCGGATGCGCGGTGAGCGCGGTCTCGATCTCGCCGGGTTCCACGCGGATCCTCGGATCTTGACCTGGTCGTCGTCGCGGCCGACGTATTCGAGTGCGCCGTCGTGCGTCCAGCGCACGACGTCGCCGGTGCGGTACATGCGGGTAGCCGGCCCGTGGGGGTCGGCGACGAACCGCGCCGCGGTCAGGTCGTGACGGCCGAGATAGCCACGGGTGACACCGTTTCCGGAGACATACAGTTCACCGGCCACTCCGATGGGCACGGGACGCAGCCAGTGATCCAGGACCCGCACGCTCGTCCCGGGGGTGGGACCACCGATCGTCACGGTGTCCCCGGTGATGCGCGCGGAGGTCGCGTCGACGGTGCATTCGGTGGGTCCGTAGCAGTTCGTCGCCACCACGTCGCTCGCGGCGAGTCGCTGCCACAGCGCGGTGCTCACGGCTTCGCCGCCCACGGTGACGGTCGCGGGAACGTGTCCACCGGGTTCGAGGAGCCCGGCGTCGAGGAGGCGGTTCATGAGCACGGGCACGGTGTCGACGTAGTCGATGCCGTGGGTGCGCACGTAGCCGACGATGTGGTCGACGTCGGCGCGGTACTCGTCGGGAAGCACGTGCAGCACATGGCCTTCGAAGAGCCAGGTGAGCGCGGCGACGGCCGAGTCGAAGGCGAACGGGTAGGTCAGCAGGACGTGCCACTGCCCGTCGCGCGGCGCACGACCGGCGGCTGCATGGGCCGGCGGCTGTGCGGCGTGCAGGTCGGCGAGATTGGCGTGCGTGACGGCCACACCCTTCGGCAGACCCGTGGAACCGGAGGTGTAGACGACGTAGCCAGATGATCCGGGCGGAGCGGAGCGCGCCGGTCCGCGTCCACGAGCGGAGCGGACGACAGCGCCGACAGTGCGGACTCGACGTCCGGGTCGTCGAGGACCAGCACGTCGACCCCCTCGAGCACATCGTCGAGGCCGGCGCGCACGGCTTCGGTGGTGATCACCAGACGCGGTGCGGCGTCGGTGATCATGTGCTTCAGCCGGTCGGCGGGATAGGACGGGTCGAGGGGCAGGTAGGCGCCTCCGGCGGTGAGGACGGCGACGATCGCGTCGACCATGGCGCCGGTCCGGGGAAGCGCGAGACCGACCCGGTCGTCGGGTCGCACGCCGCGATCGACGAGTAGCCTCGCCAGTCGCGCCGAGGCCGCACCGAGCTCACCGAACGACGACTGCTGTTCACCGCACACCACTGCGGGGCGGTCGGTGCCGGTGGTGAACCGGTACGCGAGCAGGTCGGCGACGGTGCCACTCGACGGTGCCGCGGGTGCGGTGGACCAGGTGCCAGTACGCGTTCCCGTTCCGCGGACGGCAGGACGTCGAGGTCGGCGACAGGCGCATCGGGCCGGGCACACAGGGCCTCGAGTACCGCGACGAGGCGGTCACCCAGGGCGGCGGCCTCGTCCGCGTCGATCAGCGACGGACGGTGGTCGATCTTGACGACGAGCCGGTCGGACATGCCGGCCGTGAGGACCAGCGGATAGTTGGTGGCGTCGCGTCCGTCGACACCGGTGATCGTCACTCCCCCGGCGCGCTGCGCTCGCTCGAGGGCGTCGCGGTCGACGGGATAGCTCTCGAATACGGTGAGGGTGTCGAACAGTTCGCCGATCCCGACGGCGCGCTGCACCTCGGACAGACCCAGATACTGGTGGTCGACGGTGCGCGACTGTTCGAGCTGCACGCGTCGCAGCAGCTCGGCGACGGTCGCGGCGGGATCGAGCCGCACCCGCACCGGGACGGTGTTGATGAACAGGCCGACCATCGATTCCACGCCGACGAGTTCCGGCGGGCGACCGGAGACCGTCGCGCCGAAGACGATGTCGTCGCGGCCGAGCAGACCGGACAGGAGCATCGCCCACGCGGTCTGCAACACCGTGTTGAGGGTGACCCCGCTCGCGCGGGTGAGCTCCGCGAGCTGTGCTCCGAGTCCATCGGGAACCGGTACCTCGAGTTCGGCGCAGCGTTCCGACGAACGGGTCGCACCCGGCGGCGCCACGAGCGACGGCTCGGTCATACCGTCGAGCGCTCGCGCACAGCGACCGGGCGGCCTCGTGGTCCTGGCGCCCGAGCCACGCGAGGTAGTCACGGTAGGGGCGCACGGACGGCAGACCCGACGCCGAATCCGCCGGCGGCGTAGATCTCGAGCAGCTCGCGCACCAGGATCGGGGACGACCAGCCGTCGACGACGATGTGGTGGGCGGTGAGCAGCAGGCGCACCTCGTCGGCGCCGAACCGCACGAAGGTCCAGCGCACGAGAGGCGGCTGCGTGAGGTCGAACCATCGGTGCAGGTCGTCCTCGACGATCCTCGCGAGCCGCTGTCCCGCCTCGCCGCGCTCGAGATCGGACAGATCCTCGCTGCGCCAGAGATTCTCCACTCCCGACACGACGAGACCCGCCGTACGGCCGTCCTTACGGGGACGGAAGCACGTGCGCAGCGCCGGATGACGGTCGAGCAGCGCCTGGGCGGAGGCCGCCATCCGGTCCTCGTCGACCGCGCCCGAGAGCCGCACCACCGATTGCACCGTGTAGGCGTCGGGGTCGGTCGCACCCGTGTCGTCGGATGTCGAGCCGGTCGGCGCCGCAACGGTGCTCAGGTAGAGCAGGCCCTGCTGCAGCGGCGAGAGCGGGACGATGTCTTCGAGCGCAGTGGAACGGGTCATCTGTCGCTTTCGGTATAGACGGTCATTTCGGGCACGGACGCCGAACGGCCCCCGCGTCGGGGACGTCGGGGGCCGTTCGGTCGGTGGTGCGGGGCGGGCCCGCAGCAGCGACTACTCCTGGCTCTGGTTGGCCGGAAGCTTCTCCAGCTCGGCATCGATGGAATCGAGTGCCAGCAGTGCAGTTTCGTAGGTCGCCGCACTGGAGTGCTTGACGGCGACGAGGTTGCCGGCCTTCACGGCGGCAGATCCTGCCACAGCGGGGAGGCGAACAGTTCCTCCAGCTCGGGCGGCAGCGAACCGTCGGCCTCGACACCGTAGACGATCACCTCGGCCTCGCCGAGGTTCTCGGGCAACTGCTCGACCGACAGGTACTCGGCGTGGACGTCCGCAGGATCGGTCGGCTCCCCGTAGAAGTCGAAGCCGAGATCGTCGAACAGGTTGGTGGTGTACGACGAGGCGTACTCGCGGGAGAACTCACCGGGCTCGGTGCCACAGACACCGCAGACGCCCGCGAACTTCAGGCCCCCGAGCGAGTCGGCGTACTTGTCGGCGATCTCGGCGGCGCGAGCCTCGTACTCGTCCTTGAATTCCCCGTAGGAGTCGCTGACGTTCGCGGCATCGGCGTACTGTTCGCCGAGTTCGCGCCACTCACCCGGAACCGTGAGGCCGACGAAGACCACCGGGGCAAGCGACTCGAGCTTGGCCACGTCGACCTGCTCCTGCACGCGGGCCGGGACGCCCATGATGATGAGATCGGGATCGGCGGCAGTGACGGCCTCGTAGTTGAGTTCCGAGACGGCCCCGTCGGGAGCGACCTTCGGCAGCGCCTCGTAGGCGGCCAGGGTCTCCTCGTCCATGTTGTCGAGCTCGCGGCTCCACTCGCACACGGCGGCGAGGTTCGCGCCGGCCTGGATGAGGGGGAGGGTCGCGTACCCGCAGGACACGATCCGCTGCGGGTCGGCCGGGATCTCGATGCTGCCGTTCTGGCTTCGAAGGTGCGCGTCGCGGAGGCGTTGCCGCTCTCCGCGCTACTGCCACTGTCGCCGTCGCTCGAACATCCCACAAGTCCGACGGCCAGCAGAGCTGCCGCGCCGAGCGCCGCGGCGCCCCGCGCGCGCTTGCGTTCCAGAACGCGCATCGTTGTTCTCCCAGATTCTCCCGCCGGGGCGCGTTGCCCCGGTCACGATTGGTTAGGCTAACCGAAAGAGACCGCCCCGCCAAGCGCTCCGCCCTCAGCCGAATTCGAGCGCGAAATCGTCGATCTCCGACTGGTCGAGGTCGTCGAGCGTGAGGTCGGACGGTGTGAACCCGCCCGCATCCTCGTCCGACGCGTGCCCGGCGAGCGCACGCAGCGCCGCGATCCACTCGTCGGCCAACGCCGACACCGTCTCCGCAGGAACGAGATCGGGGCTGTACCCGAACATTCCGCGCAGCACCGGATCGGCTCCGGAATCGTCGGTGAGCACACCGATCTCGACGGCGTGTGCCACGGGCATGTCCGCTTCGGTGGCACCGCCGAGCGCCGAACTCTCCGGGGCACCGGCCATGCCTGCCCCTCGGTCTCACCCAGCGTGAACCGGCCGAGGTAGTTGAATCCGATGTCCACGGCACCGACGCTCGCGAGTTCCGGGGCACCCACCGGGTCGAGATGTCGCAACATCCCGAATCCGATTCCGCTGTCCGGGATCTCCCGCAATTGCTCCTTCACGCGTTTCAGCGCGTCGCCCGCGCTCGCGCCCCCGGCGTACGCGTCGGCGACGTCGAGTCCTCCGACGTCGAGGCGCACCGGATAGAGCGTGGTGAACCATCCCACCGTGCGCGAGAGATCCGCCCCCGGAACGGCCTGTTCCTCACGGCCGTGTCCTTCGAGGTCGACCGCGACGGCCCCGGCGCCGCAGACCCGCGCGGACGCCAACGCCAATGCCGTGAGCAGCACGTCCTCGACGCCGGCGTGGAACCTCTCCGGAACGGTGGTGAGCAGCGCGTCGGTGAGATCGGACGGAACCTCGACCTGCACCTTCGCGGTTTCTGCCATGGTGTGTCGCACGGGATCCGGATCACCGGACGCCAGACGCACGCGTCCCGCCGGGGCGAGGATCCGCCGCCACAACGACAGTTCGGATCTGCGCGCCGGCACCCCGTCGAGCAGTCCCCGCGCCCAGCGGCGCAGCGACGTACCCGCGCGCACCGGAGCGACACCGTCGACCGCACCGGCGAGATCGGGCACCAGGATGCGCCACGACACACCGTCGACGACGAGGTGGTGCACCGCGACGAACACCCGCCCCGGTGCGTCGGGACCGGCGTCGAAGAAGATCACGCGCACGAGCGCGCCGGCGGCGGGATCGAGTTCGGCGTAGGCGGTCCCGGTCGCGGCGACGATCATCTCCTGCAGGTCGGTCGAGTTCGAGATATCCACGCGGGTCACGACATCCCCGGCATCGACGGAACCGACCGGGCGGACGTCGAACGTGCGTGCCTGCGGATCGAAGACGGCCCGCAGGGCGTCGTGCGTGTCGAGCAGGGCCTGGACGCCGTCGGTCAGCCGCTCGAGCGTCAGTCCTGCGGGCGCGAGGAGCAGCCGCGACTGCGCGTAGCGGGCGTACGGTCCACCGCGGTCGAGCATGTCGTGGACGATCGGGGTTGCCGGGACCTCCCCGAGTGCCGCCTCCACGTCGACCGTCCCGGGTCCGTCCTCGATCTCTGCGACGCGGGCGAGTCCCGCCGGACTGCGGTGTTCGAAGACGTGTCGTGCAGTGAACCGGATCCCGGTGGCGCGCGCCGCGGACACCAACTGGATGGAGACGATCGAATCGCCACCGAGAGCGAAGAAGTCGTCGTCGGGGCCCACGGCGTCGAGTCCGAGCACACCCGCCGTCAGCTCGCACAGGCGCTGTTCGAGTTCGTCCGCCGGCAGGCGACTCTCGGTGACCGGGGTGAAGACCGGCTCGGGAAGTGCTCTGCGGTCGATCTTTCCGTTGCGGGTGACCGGCAGTTCGTCGAGCACGACCGTGACGGCGGGAACCATGTGGTCGGGCAGCCGGTCGGCGACGTACATCCGGAGGGTGTCGGGGTCCGCCGTTCCGGCCGCATAGGCGACGAGCCGTTTGCGGCCCGGTTCGTCCTCGCGGACCACGACCGCCACGGCACTCACCGCGGGATGGCCGCCGAGCACGGTCTCGATCTCGCCGAGTTCGATGCGGAAGCCGCGGATCTTCACCTGGTCGTCGGTCCGGCCGAGGTAGTCGAGCACCGGGCCGTCGGTCCGGGAGACCCTCCAGCGCACCAGATCGCCGGTGCGGTACAGACGCTCGCCGTCGGCGCGCCGAAGGGGTCGGCCACGAACCGTCCCGCGGTCTGCGCGCTCCGGCCGAGATAACCGCGAGTGACGTGCGGACCACCGACATACAGTTCACCGGGCACGCCCGGGGGCACCTGCCGCAGGTACGCGTCGAGGACGTACACCCGGCCGCCGTGGATCGGGGTTCCGATGTTCGGGATGCTTCCCGGGGTGAGTACGACGCCGGTCGCGTCGACGGTGCATTCCGTCGGACCGTACATGTTGCTCACACGCACATCGGTTTCCGCGGCGAACTGCGTCCACAGGTCACCGGGTACCGCTTCGCCGCCGAGCACCATCGACTCGGGACGATGCGGTGCGGCGGGGTCGAGGAGTCCCTCGGCGAGCAGTCGACCGGCGAGCACCGGACCGCAGTCGAGCGCGTCGATGCGGTGTTCCCGGACGTACCGGACGATGCCTCGGCATCGGCCATGAGGTCCTCGGCGAGCACGTGCACGGTGTGGCCGCCCAGCATCGCGAGGAGAGGCTCGACGGACGAGTCGAACGCGAAGGTGTAGCTCAGCAGCACGGTGCGGCGGCGCGTCGCGGGATCGCCGACGGTACGGGTGCGCACCGTCTCCCACAGGTTCACGACACCGCGGTGCGGCACCACCACGCCTTCGGGGTGCCGGTGGATCCGGAGGTGTAGACGAGATAGGCGGTGGTGTCCGGATGCACGACCGGCAGGTGCACGTCCGGGCGGTGATCGGTGATCGATCCGACCGCGTCGGCATCGAGTACGACACCCACACCGGCGTCGCGGAGCATGTACTCGTTCCGCTCCACCGGCTGTTCCTGGTCGAGCACCAGATACGCCGCTCCCGACTTCCACACGCCGAGGATCGCCGCGACCAGCACGGATTCCCGCGGAAGACTCAGTCCCACGATGTCTTCGGGACCGATCCCGTCGGCGACGAGGTGACGGGCGATCCGGTCGGACCAGGCGTCGAGGTCGCGGAAGGTCAGGTGGCTCGACGGCGTGACCAGCGCGGTCTCGTCGCCGTAGCGCTCCACGGTGCGGGCGAACAGCTCGGGCAGGCTGCGGTCGCCGAGCAGTCGGCGCTGCACGGTGCGGGCCGGACGGATCCGGCAGCGGGGGTGGCATCGCCGGCACGCAGCACCTCACGCTCGGAGCCGGTGAGCAGGTCGAGCTGCGAGAGCCTCGCGTCCGGATCGGCGCACACCGCGGCGAACGCCCGCTCGACCCGGGCGGCGAAGGCCTCGGCGGACGACTCGTCGAACAGGTCGCGGGCGTACTCGACGCGCACGCACAGACCGCCGTCGGATTCCTCGATGACGTCGAAGGTGAGGTCGAACATCGCGGTGTCGTTCGCGACGAACGAGGGTGTGGGCTTCAGGTCGTCGAATCCCGTGATGGCGGGCGGGCTCTGATACTGCACCATCACCTGGAACAGGGGGTGCCGGGCCGCGCTGCGCTCGGGGTTGAGGGTCTCCACGACGCGGTCGAACGGGACGTCCTGGTGCGAGTACGCCGCGACGTCGGCGTCCTTGATCCGGGCGAGCAGCTCCCGCACGGTGGGGTCGCCCGAGAGGTCGGTGCGCAGCACCACCATGTTGACGAAGAAGCCGACGAGGTCGTCGAGTTCGGGTGCGGGCCGTCCCGCGGTGGGCGATCCGAGCGGGATGTCCTCGCCGCGCCCTGTGCGACAGTGCGACCGCGACCGCCGCGTGCACCATCATGAACATCGTGGTGCCGGTCGTGCGCGCGGCCTCCCGGATCGTCGCCGCACGGTCGGCCGGAATCCGGTGCTCGACACCGCCACCTGAATAGGAGGCCACGGCCGGGCGTGGACGGTCGACGGGGAGATCGAGTTCGGCCGGGAGACCGTCGAGTTCCTCACGCCAGAATGCGAGTTGCCGTGCAGCGAGCGAGTTCTCCTCGTCCTGGTCGCCGAGGAGGGCGCGTTGCCAGATCGCGTAGTCGGCGTACTGCACGGGTAGCGGTGCCGGCTCGTGGAAGTCGCCGCGCACGTGCGCGGAGTAGAAGTTGCCGAGATCGCGCAGCAGCAGCGGCGTGGAGAGTTCGTCGCTCGCGATGTGGTGGGCGAGCACGAGCATCACGTGCTCGTCGGGCGCGATCGTGAACAACCGGATCCGCAGCGGGATCTCGCGTTCGAGATCGAACGCGTGCCGGGCCTCGGAATGCAGGCGGCCGGTGAGCGCGTCGCGGTCGACGGACTCGACCGCGAAGGGAACTCCGATCTCGGCAACCTCTTCTGCTCCGCGCACGTGCTGCATCCCCACGCCGTCGCGTTCGACGAGGACGGTGCGCAGGCTCTCGTGGCGAGCGAGTACGTCGGAGACCGCGTGCCGCAGGGCATCCGGGTCGACGGGTCCGTGCAGGTCCACCGTGATGGGGACGTTGTAGGTCGGGCTGGGTCCTTCCAAGCGGTACATGAACCACAAGCGCTGCTGCGCATAGGACAGTGGTGCGAGGGACGGGTTCGCTGGATCGATCGCACCGCGGGGAGCGAGCGCCGGCCGGGCAGGAGCGGTGGTCGCTCGATCTCCGCAGTGCGCGGCGAGCGCGACGACCTGCGGATGGTCGAAGACCGTCCGGATCGGCAGCTCCACACCGAGCTCGTCACGGATGCGGGCGAGCAGCTTCGCGGCGCTGAGCGAGTGCCCGCCGAGGGCGAAGAAGTCGTCGTCGGCGCCCACCGTGTCGAGGCCCAGGATGTCGGCGTAGATGCGGCACAGCGCCCGTTCGGTCTCGGTCTCCGCGACGCGGGACGAGACCATCGACGAGAAGTCCGGTTCGGGCAGCGCCTTGCGGTCGAGCTTGCCGTTGGAGGTCAACGGCATCTCGTCGAGAACGACGAGCGCCGCGGGAACCATGTACCCGGGCAGGAACTCGGCGACGAGACGGCGGGCCTCGACCGGTTCGGGCACGTCCTGTCCGACGAGATAACCGACGAGCTGCGCGGTTCCGGAGGGATCGGTGCGCACCACGGTCGCGGCGCGGGAGACGCCGGGGATGCGCAGCAGAGCGGTGTCGACCTCACCGAGCTCGATACGGAATCCTCGGACCTTGACCTGGTTGTCGACCCGGCCGCGGTAGACGAGGCGGCCGTCCTCGGTCCACTGCACGAGATCGCCGGTGCGGTACAGGCGGGCGTACGGACCGGAGGCGTCCGCCGAGTACGGATTCGCGACGAACCTCGTGGCGGTGAGGGCGGGTGCGTCGAGATATCCCCGGACCACGCCCGGTCCGGCCACGTACAGCTCGCCCTCGGTTCCGGCCGGCACGGGGGCGAGTCCCGCGTCGAGGACGTGGACGCGCAGCGCGACGGGCGGCGACGACCGGTGTCTCGGCGTCGGCGACCTCCGCGACGAGGACGTCGACGCTGCACTCGGTGGGGCCGTAGAAGTTGAAGGCCGCACCCCGGCGTTCGCGCAGGCGGCTCCACAACCGCTCGGAGACGGCGTCGCCGCCGAAACCGAGGGTGGGCACGGTGCCGTCGGGGAACAGGCCGTCGTCGACGAACTGCTCGAGCTGGCTCGGTGAGAACTCGACGAAATCCCATCCCTCGTCGAGGGCGCGGCGTGCGAGTGCCGCCGGGTCGCGCTGGGTCGCCTCGTCGACGATGTCGACGGTGTGCCCGGCGAGCATCCACAGCAGCGGCTGCCACGACGCGTCGAACGCGAGCGACCAGGCCAGTCCGAGGCGGACGGATTCGCGGCCGGCCTCGCGGGCGGCGCGGGTGAACACCTGGCGCGGTGGCTGTGGAACAGGTTGACCAGCCCGCGGTGGGGTACGACGACGCCCTTCGGTCTGCCGGTGGAGCCGGACGTGTGGATCACGTAGCGATCGAGTCGGGTGTCAGCGGACCGCGTTCCGCGTCGTCGAGCGGAGCATCGGACACGGTGTCGAGGTCGAGATCCTCGAGCACGACACGCTGCGGCGCCCCCGTCACCTCGGCGACCCGGCCGTCGGTCGTGCGGGTGGTGAGGACGCAGACGGGGTCGGTGGAGCCGAGGATGTGGGCGAGGCGTTCGAGGGGCTGGTCGACGTCGAGCGGGACGTAGGCGGCGCCGGTCTCGAGGACGGCGTGGATGGCGATCAGCGCGTCGACGGTGTGGGCAGCG
>LATQ01000386.1 GCA_001017865.1 Rhodococcus sp. IITR03 | reverse complement strand
GGAGTCGATGGCGGCAGCGCTTCGCGACCGCGGTCGCTGGTCGTCGCCCGTCTCCACGAGCCGGCACCGTCGACAGGTTCCTCGCCCAGCTCGCGCGCGACCACCGGAAGTACGGGGTCGAGCCGCTGCACTATCGCGTCGCGGGCAACGCACTGCTCGCCGCGGTCCGCGAGTGCACTCCCCTGATCCTGTGGACGGCCGCGCTCGAACGCACCTGGGCCGAGGTCGTCGATGGGGTCGTCGAGACGATGGCGACCGCCGCGGCCACCGACGACCTGCCCGCTCGTGGGGTGCCACCGTCGTCGGCCACGAGCGCGTGCTCCCCGATCTGGCGATCATCCGGCTCGAGGCCGACAGCCCGATCCCCTATTACGCGGGCCAGTACATGAGCGTGCAGATCCCGCAGCGCCCGCACATGTGGCGGTACCTGTCCGCAGCGATCCCCCCGAATCAGTACGGGCAGATCGAATTCCATGTCCGGCGGGTCTCCACCGGATGGGTGAGCCCCGCGCTCGTCGGCGAGACCGCCGTCGGCGACCGATGGACGATCGGCCCACCGCTCGGCGGCCTGCACGTCGACCGTGAGAGCGGCCAGGACGTGCTGATGATCGCGTCCGGCACCGGCCTCGCGCCGATGCGCGCCCAGATCATGGAGATGGCGATGCGCGGCGACAACCCGCGCGTCCACCTGTTCTACGGCGGCAAGTATCCGTGCGACCTGTACGACCTCGAGACACTGTGGCAGATCGCCACGACCAACCCGTGGCTGACCATCGTGCCGGTGCTCGAGGAGAAGGAGAACCCTTGGTGGCACCCGGTTCCCGTGAAGGAACCGCCCACCGGCCTCAACCGGCCGATGTACGGCAAGCTCGGTAAGGTCGCCGGGCAGTTCGGCACGTGGGCCGACCGTCAGATCCAGATCGCCGGGTCGCCGTCGATGATCCGCACGACGCTGTACGCGCTGTCGGCGGCAGGCACCCCGCGTCAGAACATCAGCTTCGACCCGCTCTGATCTGCTTGCGCAGCTTCCGTGCTGCGAGAACGTTCCGCGTCAGCGAGATCGGGTTCGGTGGCACCCATCCGGCATGCTTCGCCATGCCGAGATCGTCGCGTACGGCCCAGTGCTCGACCACCTTGCCGTCCGCCACCCGCCACCAGTGGGCCTGACGCACCGAGAAACTCTTCCCCGTGGGCGCGAACACCTGATCGACGCGACCCTGCTCGTCGTAGGTGGCGAACGGTCCTTCGTGCCGTGCCGACATGACGGTGTCGAGGACGACGAGATCGTCCTGCTCCACGACGTTCTTCACCTCGAATTTCAGATCGGCGAAGGCGTCACGCAACCACAGCGCCGTCGCGAAGAAGCCGTCGGGTCCCAGGACTCTCGTAGCGAGCGGTTCGCTTTTCGCTTCGCGATTGACAGCGTCTGCGGACAGCACCTCGTCGAAAACGCTGCGATCACCGTCGGGCATCATCATCAGGCCCGCACGGCGAGAGATTTCTTCTCCTCCGAACCGAGTTCCGAGGTGGACGCCGGAGTGGAATGTTCGATCTTCACGGCACTTCTCCTGCCTGTGAAACGAGAGGATCGGCCCCCGGTTCGAGTATGAACCGCCGGTCCGGAAGTCAACGCCGCAGGAGAAGGGAAACGGTGGCTACATCCGCTGCGCCGCGACCGCCCGCGCGAACTCCGGATGCGCCTGCGAGATGACGAGTTCCGAACCGTCCTCGGCCACCGACATTCCCAGCGACGCCCGCTTCGGCTCGAGTACCCGCAGGGCGACGTAGATCGGGAGGAACGACAGACCGAAGACGCTGAGCAGCGCGAGACCGTAGATCTTGGGAGCGCCCTGCACGAGCGCGAACACCAGGCGAGGAAGATGACGCCGAGGACCGTGCAGGTCGCGGCGGCGGCGATCTGCCAGCGCGTGCGGACGGCGACGCAGCGAGCGCACACCGGCCAGTCCACCGCGGCGACCTGCACCGTGTAGGCGGCCTCGAGCGCCGAACCGAACCGGTTCGATCCCTGGCGGGGCTCCGACGCGTCGGCCGCGACCGTCACCCGGACACGTCCGGTCTCGGGCTCTCCGTGGCGCGGGCAGATCGGGGGGATGGGATCGATCGGTCGCATCGAACCGTCTCCGAGCGTGCTCGTCGCTCCCGAGCCCGGATATTCGACTGCCAACCGCACCTCGACCCGCTGGGCGTCCCCGTTCACCATGCGAGGGAGTATGTCAGGCCGCACTCCCCGGTGAAAGCCGAGGATCTATCGGCCGCGTCGCCTCTCCGTCTCGACCACGAAATTCGGGTGGGCGTACGCGACAACGAGGGCCGACCCGTCGATCGGAGCCTCGAAACCCCACCAGCCCTGACGCATCTGTCTGACGAAGATCGCCGGGGTCGGAACGAGAATGGCACCGAACACCAGCAGTGTCGCCACGCCGGGATGTTCACGCCCCAACCCGGTGATCGCCATATTCACCACGGCGAGCAGACAGAACAACCCGGCAAACAGGAACAACTTGATCGCCCATCGCGCCACCCGATCCACCCGCACGCAGTGCGCACACATCGGCACGTCGAACGAGATGTGGCGCGGTACGTGCTGTGCGCGGGCGCGCCAGGTGCTCGCCTGGGCTCCGGCCTCGGTGCCGAGGATCCGAATCTGACCACGGGTGTGCCGAACCTTCCGGCTCGTGGTGACCCATGTCCTCACTCGTTCGATCTCCGGCACACCGTGTACGGGACACAAGGGCGGAAGTGGATCCTTCACGGTCAGCAGGGGGTTCGGTGCTCCATCCGGCGCCGACTTCACGTCGTCGCGGCACTTCAACTCGAAACGCACATGTGCACGGTCCGATTTCGTGATCCCCCATGTTTCACGCCGAGCACTGTAGCGGGCCGTCGGGAGGCGCGTCGCCATGCCCTACACTCTCGTCCGATCACGACAGGGGGATGTCTTGACACAACCGTATCTACACGTGGATCCCGACGATCTGCGCACAGCGGCACGCGATCTGCAGGATCTGGCCGATCAGGCCGACAGCGCGCGCCGCTACGTAGACCGATGGCTGACGGCACCCGAGATCGGGGGGTTCGTCTTCCTCGACGTCGCCGAGCGTGTGCATACCGTCCGCTCCCGGCTGACCTCGCTCTACGGGGAACTGGGCGTGGCCACCGACCGGGCTGCGACGGCGATGACCGAATCCGCACGGACGTACGAGGACACCGAAGTCGCCACTTCGACACAGTTCGAGCGCACGAACCCGGACGTCGGCTGGTGAGCGCCCGTCCCGATGAAGCGCTTGTCGAACCCACCGCCTCCGATCCCATACCGGACCTGCTCGAACGCACCCTCGGCTTGTACTACCTCTCCCCGAGCTTCTACGTCGCCGAACTGTGCAAGTTCGTGGTGGGTACCGATCCGTGGGCATGGGCTGCCCAGTACTACGCCGGGGATTGGGCGACAGTGCTGCGCGCGAGCGATGCTGTCGACAGACTCGCCACCTTCCACCGCGAGTACGCGACCGCCGTCGAGGAGGTCCACGGCACGGTCGCCCCCTGGAGTGGATCGGCCGCACACGCCGCAGGGTTGTACCTCACCGATCTCGCGGCCGTTCTCGACAAGCAGGCGCAGGCCGTCCACGGCATCGGTAGGCAACTCGAACAGGTAGCCCTGGCCATGTACGAACTGAACCAGGCCTTCGCCGAAATTCTCTCCGTCATAACGGATGCCGCAATCATCGCCCTCGTCAAGTGGGCCGCGGCGGGTGTCGTCGGCGCGACCGGGGTCGGCGCCATCGCCTCCGTGGTGGTGGCGGGCACCTCACTGCGGGAACTCAAGCTCATCGCCGATTCGTGGAGCCGAGCGATGAGCATCCACACCGTCGTATGGACGACCGTCCAAGGATCCATGGGATTGCTCGTCGGTCACCTCACACAGATCGAGAACATCGAGATCCCCACCCTCCCCGCAGTCTAGGCGCCACGGTGCCGCACAGGAATCGAGAAGACATGGACGAACCCGAGATCGTCGTCGACGTCGCGCGCGGCGATGCCACCCTGTCCCGCGAGATCGTCACGTCATTGCGGTCGATCGCCGACGCCACGGGCGACCCGGCCTTCGCGAAGCTCGTCGAGCAGGTGACGTCGGGTGAGCTGGGGGTGCGGGAACTCGCCGGTACAGAAGTGTTCTCGTCGATGCTCGACCGTCTGGTCGCCCCGGTCCTCGAGTCGCTGAAGGAGACGACCTTCGAGGATCTCGTCGAGGAGCACCCGGACCTCCATATGTAACGCAGATCACACTCCTCGCGATGATCCATCATCAGCCACACACAGAGGAACGGACATGAGCAGGATTCACGTGTGGCTCGCGATGATCGTCGTCATCGCGGGGATCGGGCTGACGGGCCCGACCGCGTCGGCCGCAACGCCCTATTGCGGCATCCACTGGGGTTCGCTGGAGAAGGTGAACCCGACGATGGTCGCCTCACCGTTCACCGCCGTGCGGGCGGGACGGCACGAGTGCTTCGACCGGATCGTCGTCGATCTCGCCGGGCCGGCCGCGGGTTACCGCGTCGGCTACGTCCCCGCCGTCCACGAGGACGGACCGGGGTTCGAGGTTCCGCTGCGCGGAGGCGCCTACCTCCAGGTGGTCGTCCTCGCGCCCGCCTACTACGTACCGGCGAACCGGCGCGAGGTCGTCGACGTGATCGGATACCGCACCCTGCGACAGGTGGCGTGGGCCAACAGTTTCGAAGGCCAGACCACCCTCGGTGTCGGAGTACGGGCCCGGCTGCCGTTCCGGGTGTTCACCCTCGACGGTCCCGGTAGCGGTTCACGGGTGGTGCTGGACGTCGCGCACCAGTGGTGAGGCAGGACAGCGGCACTCCGAATCCACGAGTCCTGGTGACAAACAGCCGGCCCCGGCAACCACGACCGGTTGCCGGGACCGACTGCCACGCGAACGGGGTCAGCGATAGGACGCCCGCAGCGTCTTCTTGTCGAGCTTGCCCAGCGGCGTCAGCGGCAGCGCGTCGAGGAAGTCGACCGACTTGGGGGCGTGCACCGAACCCTTTGCGGCACGCACCTTCTCGATCAGTTCCTCGGCCGGCACCGACTGACCGTCGCGCAGCACGACACACGCCTTGACGGCCTCGCCCCACTTGGTATCCGGCACACCGACGACGGCCACCGACGCGACCGCCGGGTGCGACGAGATGACGTCCTCGATCTCGCGGGGGAAGACGTTGAAGCCGCCGGTGACGATCATGTCCTTCTTGCGGTCGACGATCGTCATGAAGCCGTTCTTGTCGGCGCGCGCGACGTCACCCGTGTGCAGCCATCCGCCGCGCAGCGCCTCGGCGGTCTCCTCCGGCTTGTTCAGATAGCCCTTCATCACCAGCGGGCCGCGCACACAGATCTCGCCGAGTTCGCCCTGCGGCACCTCGTTCAGGTCGTCGTCGAGCAGGCGGACGTCGAGCCACGGCACGGGGCGACCACACGACGCGAGGCGGCTCGGATCGTCGGGGAGGTGTTCTTCCTTGCGCAGCACCGAGATGGTCATGCCGCATTCGGACTGGCCGTAGAACTGGAAGAAGACCGGACCGAGCCGCTCGATTCCTTCGCGCAGGCGGGACGGCGACATCGCCGACGCACCGTAGAACAGGGTCTCGAGGCTCGACAGGTCGCGGCTGTCGAAATCGGGATGGTCGAGCAGCATGTAGATCATCGTCGGCACGAGCATGGTCGCGTTGATGCGATGCTTCTCGATCGCTTCGAGCACGAGCGCAGGATCGAAGTGCGGCAGCACGTAGAGGCATCCGCCGCGCAGGAGCGTGGGGACGAAGAACGCCGCACCCGCGTGCGAGAGCGGGGTGCACACGAGGAAGCGCGGCTGCTCGGGCCACTGCCACTCGGCCATCTGGATCTGATTCAGGGCCGCGCCCGAACGGAACGAGCCCATCACGCCCTTCGGCTTCCCGGTGGTGCCGCCGGTGTAGACGATGGACGAGGTGTCCTCGATGTCCACAGGCGCGGACACGAGGCGCTGCTCGGTGAACTCCTCGGAGAGGGCGAGGATGTCGGTGCCCACCGAGGACGGGCCGAGGGAGAACAGGTTCTTCAGGGTCGGCACCTGCTCGCGCAGCTCCGCGGCGCGTTCCTCGAAGTGGCGGGGATCGAAGATCAGGGTCTCGATCTCGGCGTCGGTCGAGATGTACTGGTGGTCGGAGAGCGAGCCCATGGGGTTCAGGGCCGTGTTGCGGCAGCCGGCGACCATCGTGGCGCCCATCGAGATGAGCACCTCGGGCCGGTTCTTGGACAGCATCGCCACCGCCGATCCCTGCCCGACCCCGACGGACGCGAGCGCCTGCTGGAACCGGCTGATGGCGGCGCGCATCTCGGCTCCGGTGAGGACGACGTCACCGAGGTGCAGGGCGGGCCGGTCGGCGCTGCGGTCGAGCGCGGTGATGAGGAGATCGGGCGTGAATGCGGGGCGGTAGAGGTCGGCGTACTCCTCGGGCATGGTCGTCCTTCCGGTGTGCTGTGACGGTCCGTTGTGTGACGTCACCGGTCGGCGTTCTCCGCTGTGGTGACCATCACCTGCCGTTCGTCACGATAACCGCTCGAAGCCAAAAACTGAAACACGTTCCACTCTGCCTTTTCGCCGATTTCTCGCCTAGAGTCTTGGGCACGTCACAGCACACCACCGGGGGATCACGCATGCAGTCGGCCACGCCGTCACCGAGCGAGACCGAAACGGCAGTCACCGCAACCGTCGTCGAACATCATCGGCTCCGGCACGACCTCGCCGTCGTGCGTCTCGAATGCGACGACGCGATCGTCGATTTCCGCCCCGGACAGTACGTCGACGTGGCCGTGCCGCAACGTCCCACGCTGCCGCGTCGCCTCTCCCCCGCGCTGCCACCGTCGCTGGACGGCAAGCTCGAGTTCCACGTGCGCACGGTCCCGGGTGGCTGGGTGAGCGGCGCGATCGTCGTCGACACCCAACCGGGCGACGTGTGGCAGATCGGCGCCGCCCGCGGCGGCGACCTCCACATCGACGACACGGGCCGCATCGTCATCATGGTGGCCGGCGGCACGGGCCTCGCGCCGCTGCGGTCGTTGATCCTCGACACGGCGCGTCGCCCGGATCCGCCCCGCACCTTCCTGTTCACGGCGCCCGCAACCCGCGCGACCTGTACGCCGCCGACATGCTCATGCTCCTGTCGGAGGCGCTGCCGTGGCTGACGGTGGTGCCGGTCGTGGAGACCCTCGAGATCCCCGACATCCCCGACCCCTGGTTCGACCGCATCGCCCCGCGCATCGACGAGTTCGGACCCGACCCCGACGAACTGCTCGAGGGCAGCGTCGACGAGGTCGTCACGTCCTACGGTGCGTTCGGCGACCACCAGGTGCTCGTGTGCGGCCCGGCGGCATGGTGCGCACCACCGCTCAGCGGCTGATCGAGACCGGTACCCCGGTCGAGAACATCCGCTACGACCCGTACTGAGTGCCCGGCGCACCGGCCGGCGCTCTACGAAGCGGCCGCGGTCACCCAGGCACGGGCGACGACCGACCGGGACGAGTCCGTGCCGACGAGCGCGACGTCCTCGACGTTCTCGTGATCGGTGCGGTAACGCTGCAACACGGTCACCGACCAGGTCGGTGATCCGGGACCCGCGGAGTGCTCGTAGAAGCGCATCCGGAGCCGCCGCACATCGGCGAGGTCGAACCGTTCGACAACCGAATGCAGCAGTTCGTCGGCGTACGGGGTGGGCACACCGTGCTCACCGCCCGGACGCGCCGATCCGGACACGAAGACCTCGGCGACGACCCGCCCGATCTCATCGACGTATCCGAGTGTCCGGTCGAGCCGGCCGGACACCTCGTCACGGTTGTCGCGGGCCCGGCAGGTCAGCGCGTCGGTGGTGGGTGGCGCAAAGAACACGACGTCCACTTCGTCCACCGGGCCGTCTTCGAGGTGTGGCCCGGCTCCCCAGAGGGACAGCACGGTAGGGAGGGAACGGACGTTCCCGTTCGTGATCGTCACATGCCCTCCCTACCTCTCGGATCGTCCACTCAGGCGACCGGTGCGTCCGACGATGCTGCGTCGCGTGCCGCGATGTACCCGAAGACCAGGCCCTGCCCGATGGTGGCGCCGGCACCGGGATAGCGGTGGCCGAACGCGTTGGCCGCGGTGTTGCCGATGGCGTAGAGACCGGCGATGGGGCTGCCGTCCTCGCGGAGGACCCGCGCCCGTTCGTCGGCGCGCACGCCACCGCACGTGCCGAGATCGCTCAGCGTCATCTTCACCGCGTAGAGCGGACCGTGCGTCAGGGGTCGCAGGTTCGGGTTCGGCTGGACGGTCGGGTCACCGTAGTAGCGGTCGTAGGCACTGCCGCCACGTCCGAACTCGGAATCCGTTCCCGCCGCCGCGTCCTCGTTGAACTTGCCGAACGTCGCGGCGAAGGCGTCCACCGGCACGCCCATCGACGCCGCGAGTTCCGCAGCGGTGGTGCCGCGGTGAGCGATGCCCGCCTTGTACCAGGCCTCCGGGAGCGGCTGGCGCGGGAACACCCCGGCCGCGAAGACGTAACTGTTGCGGTACTTCTGGTCGAAGACGATCCACATCGACTCGATCGGATCGCCGGCACGCTCGCGTTCGAGCACCAGCCGTCCGAACGACATGTAGTCGGACGACTCGTTCGTGAACCGGCGTCCCGTCTGGTCGACGATGAACGAGCCGGGCAGCGATCGCTCGGCGAGCATGACCATCGGCGGCTTGCCCGGGCGGGTCGGCGCGACGGCGGGGAACCACCAGGCCTGGTCCATGAGGCGAGATCGGCACCGACCTCCTGGGCCGCCTTGATCGCATCGCCGGTGTTGGTCTCCGCCCCGAGGCTCTCGTGGTCGAGCAGACGCTCGGACTGGAACTTACGGCGCATCTCCATGTCGTGGTCGAACCCGCCGGCGGCGAGCACCACCCCGCGACGCGCGGTCACCGTCACCTCACGTCCGTTCTGCGCTACGACGGCACCGGTGACACGGTCGCCGTCGGTGAGCAGACGCACCAGCGACGTCTCGGTCCACACCGGCACACCGGCCTTCAGCACACCCGCGAACAGTCCGGCGGCGATCGCCTGTCCACCGGCGACGTATTCACGCTTGACGGCGAGACCGGCGACACCCTGGGCGAGCCGCTTGAAGATGCGCGGAAAACCCTTGTGCGGCACGCGCAGCATGAGGTTCATCCACTTGTAGTCGGCACCGGTGGTGGGCATCGGCAGGCTCGCCTCCATGAGGCCGGGACGCAGTCGACCGCGCTCCTCACCGAGGACCGACAGGTCCAGGGGCAGGCACTCGCAGCTGCGGCCGACCGCCGAACCACCCGCCAGTTCGGGGTGATAGTCGGAGTAGCCTCTGCCAGAACAGCTTCATGGGGGTGGTGCGCTGGAGCATTTCGACGGTGGCGACACCGTTGTCGACGAAGGCCTCGCCCCGCTCGACCGGCGCCGTGCCGTCGACGACCGTCCGCACGTAGGTGTGGCCGCGCTCGATGGTGTCGCCGCTTCCCGCCGCGTCGAGTACCGGATTGGCCGGCACCCAGAACGCACCGCCGGAACGGGCGGTCGATCCGCCGACGTAGGCCGATTTCTCCACGATGAGGGCGGACAGGCCCGCCTCGTGCGCGGTGAGCGCGGCGGCCATGCCGGTACCGGACCCGATCACGAGCAGGTCCACGGTCGTGTCGCGGGCTGTGGTCACGGCCGGTACAGGGGTCTTGGCCATCGACTGTCTCCTTCACATCGTTGTCTTCCGGACGGTATGGCAGCTCCGGGAGTCGTAACATGCGTGATCCCGATCACCGGGAGAACGCGAGGACGGACGATCGGTCTCCGGCCGTCCGATCATTCCGGCGAGGCGAAGACACCGGAGAGGTAGGCGACGATCTCGTGGAACAACTCCTCCGCAGCAGGTAGCACGGCTGTCATGGTCGCGAAACCGTGCATCATCCCGTCGTACCGCCGTAGTTCGACCGGCACACCGGATTCCTGCATACGCCGCGCGTACTCCTCGGTGCCGTCGCGCGTGGGGTCCACTTCGGCGGTGGCGACGAAGGCGGGCGGCAGGCCGACCAGGTCGCCGGCGAGGCCCGGAGATGCCTGCACAGAACGCCGGTCGGTGGGATCCGGCACGTACATGTCCCAGAACCAGTGACAATCCTCCGGGGACAGCAGTGCCGTGGCGTACTCGGGATTGGTCACCTCCATCACCGCAGTCCCGTACAGGGAGATCTGCGCGAGCGGACATGGAAGGCCGGTCTCGTGGAGTTGCTGGGCCAACGCGAAGGTCAGAGTGCCACCGGCACTCTCGCCTGCGATCACTGCTCGCGTCACGTCGACGGACCGAAGTTCATCGGGCGCAGAGGTGATCCATTCCCAAACACTCCGACAATCGTCGAGCGCCGCCGGACAGGGGTGTTCCGGCGCCAGCCGGTAGTCCACGGAGACGATGACGCACCGGGATGCGTTGCTCAGCTTCCGCAGGTACTCCTCGTTCTGATCGAGATTTCCGACGGCGAATCCTCCACTGTGCATCCACTGCACCACCGGCAACCCCGGGTCGTCGGACGGCCGGTAGATGCGCACGGGAACGCCACCACCGGCAGAGGGAACGACGCTGTCCTGTCGATGATGAATGGGTGTCGTTGCCGGAATCGCGTGTGCAGCGAGAGCGGCACGCAGATCCTCCACAGGCGTCTCGTGCATGGGTCTTGCCATGCGTGTTGCAGATGCATCGACCACCCGCTGTGCTTCCGGTGAGAGCGGCATATGTTCTCGTTTCGTCGACGTCTCGTACGGGCCGGGACGGTTCCGATCGCGGCGGCGGCCGTTCGGATCAGAGAACTCGCGCGGACACCTCTGCGAAGTGATCGGCGTATCTCACCGAGTCCTGGGTATCGAGGACGACGTGGACAGCACTGAAGACCGGTCCCGCTTCGGTGGCCCGGATGCTGCCGCGCACGATGCCACTCGATACGTTGAACGGCCTACCGTCGACGATCTTGGTGACGAAGATGTAGGACGAGAACTCGACCTCTCCGTCCGCGACGCCGGTGACGAACACATTGGTGCCGTTGTGACGCAGCGGATAAGGACTGTTGCGCCGGTGGTCGTCCTTCCATGCCATCACATTGGCGGCGCCACGCACGTCGACGCGGATGAAGTCCTCGTAGTCGGTCTCACCCGTGTCGCTCGCGCAACTGAAGGCGATGTCGTCGGCCATGAGCGCCCGAAGTTCGATGGGATTCCATTCGTCGTAATGGAACCACCAGGCCGCGACGAGGGCGCTGACGGTGCCCGGATCCACGGTCGACTCGTTCATGGAACTCTCCTGGAAGTCGGGACGGATGGTCGGGGAATCCGGAAGCTCTGTCACCGGTCGCGTCCGGCGGCGATACCCATTCGTGTGAGCATCGCCTGTGGGTCGGCCGGCGGCGCGAGATCGAGAAGCTGGTGCGCACGCCGATGTACTGCGGCGATGCACAGGTCGTCATCCGAGTGGATCCAGAACTCGCCGCGCGCGATCTGCTCGACCATGTGCTCGGCAGCGACGAGCGGATCGAGCCCTTTCTCGACGTTGTCGCGTTGCATGGCCGCGAACACCGCGTTCGCCGTCGGGTTGTCCGTGGGTGCCTCACGCTGCGCCGACAGGAAGATCTCGCTCCGGATCGAATGCGGGATCACGGCACTCACCTGGATCGGTGCACCGACGATGGCCAGGTCCTGGTGCAGACACTCCGTCATCGCGAGCACCGCATGCTTGCTCACGATGTACGGGGATTGCACCGCAACGGCATTCAGTCCACCGACCGACGACAGATTGGCGATGCACGACGGAGTTCCCGCTGCGATCATCCGCGGGACGAACGATCGCAAGCAATAGAAGACACCATCGACGTTGATCTGCATCAGCCGTTGCCACCGCTCGCGGTCGATCTCCCACAGCAGGCCGGCCGACTCGACGCCGGCATTGTTCACCAGGAGTTCGACGCTGCCGTGACGCTCGAAGACCTCGCTCGCCATCGTCTCGACAGCGTCGGGGTCGGCGACGTCGACGGCATACGGTTCCGCCTTGCCCCCTGCGGCGACGATCTCGTCGACGACCTTCGCCGCTCGACCGCCGTCGATATCCGAGACGACGACCGTCATTCCCAGTGACGAGAGATGCCGTACCAGACCTTCACCGATACCGGCGGCGGCGCCGGTCACCACGGCCACGCCCCGGGAGAACCGTTCCCGCGCACTGCTCGTCTGCATGCTCACGCCCTCAGTCCGTCGTCGGCGATGTTGGGATTGCACCAGGCAGGCGGCTCGCGGCGAGGCAGTTCGTCCTTGCCGTCGAGGCTCTTCACCGGGATCCCCTGAGACCACGGGAAATGCAGACTGAAGCCCACCAGACCGGTACGTTCGGCGGCGGGCAAGGTGCACATCTCCAGGACGGTCTGCGCCAGGTATTCCGGTGGTTCCGTCTCGTACCCCTCGGGCAGCAGTGCGGCAGCGCCCGGGGTCATGATCGCCGTGGACGGCCCGACCGCATTGACGGCGATGTTGTCGTCGACGAGTTCCGCGGCGAGGCCTTGGGTGAACCGGTGCAGAGCAGCTTTCGCCGACGCATAGATCACGTCACCGGAGGTCTTGTTGTACTCGCGGAACGGGCGGATCGGGCTCACACCGGTGGACGAGCCGATGTTGACGATCCACCCCGCACCGGACTTGCGCATGTGAGGGATGGCGGCCTGCGAGAGGAGGAAGGGAGCCTTCAGGTAGTGCTCCAGAGTCCTGTCGAACGTTTCTTCGCTCATCTTCTCGATCGACGAGTAATCGGCGAATCCCGCATTGTTGACCAGGATGTCGAGCCCTCCGACGGCGTCCGCCGCTGCGTCGATCAGTCCCGCGCGCTGGTCGCGGTCCTCGAGATCCGCCGCGATCGGCACTGCGCGACCACCGGCCTGTTCGATCAGCTGCACCGTCTCTTCCAGAGTGCCTCGAGTACGTGCTCCTGCCCGTCCCGGAGCGATCGGGACGGGGACATGGAACGAGCCGTGACCACTACGGTGGCACCTTCGGATGCGAGACGTCGCGCGATCGCCCGGCCGATCCCCCGGCTGCTTCCGGTCACGAGAGCGGTACGTCCGGTCAGTCGTTGTGTCATGTCGGTTCCTGCTGCCTGTTCGTCTGTGTGCTCGGACTTCTCGTCGAACCACTCCGAAGCTATGCCGCAGCCCGTACGGGCGGACCGTTCCCTCCCGTTGTGCGGGAGGTCACTCCGACTACTTCCCCGATCTGCGGAACCGGAGCAGATAGGACGGAAGCCCGCGAATCGGAACCGACCGGGGCCAGTCGTCGGCACGGAAGTACGCGTCGGAACCACCATCGACGAACACCACGCTGCCGCACAGGAAATCCGCAGCGTCCGACAGCATGAAGACCGCCCATGCAGCAAGCTATCCGGCATCACCGAAGCCACCGACCGGTACGGGGAACGAGCGGATCGCCTTCGCTTCGGAAGGAGTGGACAACTGCTTCTCCAGCAGCGGTGTCATGATCGCTCCCGGCGCCAGAGCGTTCAGCCGGATACCGGCACCCGCCCACTCCGGCTGCACGGCGGTGCGGCGAACCCATCTGCTGACGGCGATCTTCGACGCCGCGTAGATGATTGCAGGCGCGACCTTGCCGAACAGCCGGACCGATCGCACCGCCTTGTCCGCGTCCCCTCGCAGAAAAGCCTTGACCGTCCGACCCGGTACAGCGGGCGTGGTGGTCGTCGAATTGCTCGAGAACACAACCACCCTGGCGTTGCCCGCTGCTTCGAGGGCCGCACGCCAACCCATCAGGAGGTCGACGACCCCGAAGTAGTTGACCTCCGCGATGAGCCGGGGGCGTTCCGGGCCGGGCGCCGGCCCGAGACCCGAGCGAGGCACCGGCGCCGTCCG
>LATQ01000421.1 GCA_001017865.1 Rhodococcus sp. IITR03 | reverse complement strand
CCGCGACACCGACGCCATCCTCTCGCGCCGCCGAAGGTGATGTGGCTGCGCTCGTGGTCGCCGGCGTCGACCCCGCCGACCTGCCGACCCCGATGCCGCACTCGCGGGTCTCGACGGTGCCGGCTTCGTCGTGAGTCTGGAAGTGCGACGCAGCGCGGTGACCGACCGCGCCGACGTCGTCTTCCCCGTCGCGCCGGTGGTCGAGAAGGCCGGGAGCTTCCTCGACTGGGAGGGGCGCGAACGTGCCTTCCCGATCGCCCTCCGCGACACCGGCGCACTGCCCGACCACCGGGTGCTCGCGGCGATCGCCGACGCGATGGACCTCGACGGAGGCCTCGACGATCCCGGCCCCCACGACGTCGAGACCCTGCGTCACGAACTCGCGGAACTCGGACGATGGACGGGCACCGTTCCCGAATCGCCGGGAGTGTCCCCGCGACCCCCACGACGTCCCGTTCTCGGGGAAGCGGTCCTCGCCACCTGGCGGATGCTCCTCGACGCGGGCCGGTTGCAGGACGACGAACCGCACCTCGCCGGAACCGCGCATGAACCCGTCGCCCGTCTGTCGGCCGCAACTGCTGCGGAGATCGGCGCCGCCGACCATCATTCGCTCACCGTCTCCACCGAGCGCGGCTCGATCACGCTGCCGCTGGTGGTCGACGACCTGCCCGACCGTGTCGTCTGGCTGCCCACCGCCTCGCCGGGATCGATGGTGCACGCCGATCTCGGTGTCACCGCCGGTGATGTGGTGCGGATCCGGGCCACCGCCACGACGGGCTCCGGATCGGCCGAGGAGGATCCGCGATGAGCGTCACCGCCCAACCCGTGGACCTGTCGATGTTCGGCATCGACCCCTGGTGGCTCGTCGTCGTCAAGGCCGTGGCGATCTTCGCGTTCCTCGTCCTGACGACCCTCGTGATGATCCTCGCCGAACGCAAGATCATGGCCTGGATGCAGATGCGGGTCGGACCCGACCGGGTGGGACCGAAGGGACTGTTCCAGACCGTCGCCGACGGTCTGAAACTCGCGCTCAAGGAAGGCATCATCCCGACCGGGGTCGACAAGCCGATCTACATGCTCGCCCCGATCATCGCGACGGCCCCGGCGTTCATGGCGTTCGCGGTCATTCCCTTCGGGCCGGAGGTGTCGATCCTCGGGAACCGGACGCCGTTGCAGCTGACCGATCTTCCCGTCGCGGTGCTCTACGTCCTGGCGATCACCTCCGTCGGCGTCTACGGGATCGTGCTCGCCGGCTGGGCCTCGGGTTCGACCTATCCGCTGCTCGGTGGTCTCCGCTCGACCGCGCAGGTCATCTCCTACGAGATCGCGATGGGACTCGCGTTCGCCGCGGTCTTCCTGCAGGCGGGCACGATGTCGACCTCAGGCATCGTCGCCGCGCAGAACGACCTGTGGTTCGTCGTGCTGCTGCTGCCGTCCTTCCTGGTGTACTCGGTGTCGATGGTGGGGGAGACCAACCGCGCTCCCTTCGACCTGCCCGAGGCCGAGGCGAACTCGTGGGCGGTTTCCACACGGAGTACTCGTCGCTGCGGTTCGCGATGTTCATGCTCGCGGAGTACGTCAACATGGTCACCGTCTCCGCGCTCGCGACCACCCTGTTCCTCGGTGGCTGGCACGCGCCGTGGCCGCTGACGCTGTGGAGCGGCGCGAACTCGGGCTGGTGGCCGCTGCTGTGGTTCGTGATCAAGGTGTGGGTCGTGCTGTTCGTCTTCGTGTGGCTGCGCAGCACCCTGCCGCGACTGCGCTACGACCAGTTCATGGCCCTGGCTGGAAACTGCTCATCCCCGTTTCGGTGGTGTGGGTGATGATCGTGGCCGCGCTGCGCATCCTCGACACCGACGACGTCCTGCCCGGCACCGCGAGCCTCATCGTCGCCGGGGTGCTGTCCACCGCTCTGCTGTTCGCCTACCTCACCCTGCAGGGGCGGCGGACCCGGCGCATCGCACAGGCGACGGAACACCCGCCGGCGTCGACGAGGAGTTCGACGCCATGGCCGGGGGCTTCCCCGTGCCGCCACTACCTGCTCGGTCGAGCACCCGATCGAGTCCGCCCGCCCCGGCGGGTCGTCTCCCAGGAGGATCGTGATGGTCGAATTCCGCGGCCCGCTCGCCGGTTTCGGTGTGACGCTCACGACGATGTTCAAGAAGCCCAACACCGAGCAGTATCCGGAGCAGAAGAGACCCACCGCCCCCCGCTATCACGGACGCCACCAGCTCAACCGGTATCCGGACGGACTCGAGAAGTGCATCGGCTGCGAACTGTGCGCGTGGGCCTGCCCCGCCGACGCCATCCACGTCGAGGGCGCCGACAACACCGACGAGGAGCGGTACTCGCCCGGCGAACGGTACGGGCGCGTCTACCAGATCAACTACCTGCGGTGCATCGGCTGCGGATTGTGCATCGAGGCGTGCCCGACCCGCGCGCTGACGATGACGAACGAGTACGAGATGGCCGCCGACAACCGCACCGACATGATCTACGAGAAGGACCGCCTGCTCGCGCCGCTCGAACCCGGGATGCAGCCACCCCCGCATCCCATGGCACCCGGCGCCACCGACGAGGACTACTACCGGGGCACGATCCCCGTCCCGGAACACGCGTCCGCCGCCGACGGGGAGGAACACCGGTGACCACCGCGCTGCTCGCCGCCGAACTCACCACGACCTCCACCGGGGAGGCCGTGCAGTTCTGGATCCTCGGTGCCGTCGCGGTACTCGGGGCGCTCGGTGTCGTCGTCGCCCCGAAGGCCGTGTACTCGGCGCTGTTCCTCGCGATGACGATGATCGTGCTCGCCGTCTTCTACATCGCGCAGGACGCATTGTTCCTCGGTGTGGTGCAGGTCGTCGTCTACACCGGCGCGTGATGATGCTGTTCCTGTTCGTGCTCATGCTCGTCGGTATCGATTCCGCCGACTCCCTCGTCGAAACCATCAAGGGACAGCGCGTTCTCGCGATCGTCGTGGCGATCGGCTTCGCGGTGATGCTCATCGGTGGCATCGGGAACACCGCGGTCTCCGGCTTCGCGGGACTCGACGCCGCCAACGCCGGCGGCAACGTCGAGGGCCTGGCGGTGCTGCTGTTCATCGACTACGTCTGGGCGTTCGAACTCACCGGAGCGCTGCTCATCACCGCCACCGTCGGTGCGATGGTGCTCGCCCACCGGGAACGACTGCAGCCGAGGCAGACCCAACGCGAACTCGCCGCACGCAGATTCCGCGAAGGAGAGCGGGTCACACCGCTGCCGGCCGCGGGCGTCTATGCCCGCCACAACGCCGCCGACGTCCCGGCCCTGCTCCCGGACGGATCGTTCTCCGAACTGTCGGTCGGTGAGCTGCTCGGCCGCATCGGACGCGACTGGGACCACACCGAACTCGGCCTGCGCGAACCCGACGACGACGCGAGGAAGGACCGGCGATGAACCCCGAGAACTACCTCTACCTGTCGGCACTGCTGTTCACCATCGGCGCTGTGGGAGTCCTCCTGCGCCGCAACGCCATCGTCGTGTTCATGTGCGTCGAGTTGATGCTCAACGCCGCCAACCTGGCCTTCGTCACCTTCGCGCGGATGCACGGCAACCTCCACGGACAGGTCTTCGCCTTCTTCACGATGGTCGTCGCGGCCGCCGAGGTCGTCGTCGGCCTCGCGATCATCGTGACCATCTTCCGGACGAGGCGATCCGCCTCCGTCGACAACGCCGACCTGCTCAAGTACTGACGACCCCTACGAGGACGGTGAGTGTGAGAGCCCACGACGAACCGAGAGGACACGCGGCATGACTTCGTTCCTGAACTCGGCGCTGTGGACGATACCGGCACTGCCCCTGGCCGGCGCGTTCGTTCTGCTGCTCTTCGGGCGTCGCAGCGACCGCTGGGGACATCTGCTCGGATGCGCCACGGCGATCGCCTCGTTCGTCGTCGGCGTCGTCATGTTCGCCGGACTGCGCGGACTCGACGCGAGCGAGAGACTCGCGCAGCAGACCGTGTTCACCTGGGTGCCGGTCGGAGAACTGCAGGTCGATCTCGGACTGCGGCTCGACGCGCTGTCGATCTGCTTCGTACTGCTCATCACCGGCGTGGGCTCGCTGATCCACCTCTATTCGGTCGGCTACATGGCACACGATCCGGAGCGCCGGAAGTTCTTCGCCTATCTGAACCTGTTCCTCGCGGCGATGCTGGTGCTCGTCCTCGCCGACAACTTCCTCGTCCTGTACCTCGGATGGGAGGGCGTCGGTCTCGCTTCGTACCTGCTCATCGGATTCTGGCAGTACAAGCCCACCGCCGCGACCGCCGCGAAGAAGGCGTTCGTCGTCAACCGCGTCGGCGACATGGGGCTGCTCGTCGCCTCATGATCATGTTCGCGACCTTCGGCAGCCTCGACTACGACACGGTCTTCACCGCGGTACCCGCGGCGAGTGAGGGCACCGTGACCGCGATCGGCCTGTGCCTGCTCCTGGCCGCGTGCGCGAAATCCGCCCAGCTGCCACTGCAGTCGTGGCTCGGCGACGCCATGGAGGGCCCCACCCCGGTCTCCGCGCTCATCCACGCCGCCACGATGGTCACCGCCGGTGTCTACCTCGTCGTCCGCGCGAACGCGATCTTCGACGCCGCACCGGCCGCACGACTCGCGGTGGTGATCGTCGGCGCCGCGACACTGCTCTTCGGCGCGATCATCGGCTGCGCCAAGGACGACATCAAGAAGGCGCTCGCCGCGTCGACCATGAGCCAGATCGGCTACATGGTGCTCGCCGCCGGACTCGGCCCCGCCGGGTACGCCTTCGCGATCCTGCACCTGCTCACCCACGGCTTCTTCAAGGCCGGACTGTTCCTCGGCGCCGGCTCGGTGATGCACGCGATGAACGACGAGACCGACATGCGCCGCTACGGCGGACTGCGCGCGGTCATGCCGATCACCTTCGCCACCTTCGGGCTGGGCTACCTCGCGATCATCGGCATCCCGCCGTTCGCCGGGTTCTTCTCCAAGGACAAGATCATCGAAGTGGCCTTCGCCGCCGGCGGTGTCGAAGGCATCGTGCTCGGTCTCGTCGCGCTGCTCGGTGCGGGGCTGACCGCCTTCTACATGACCCGCGTGATGATCCTGACCTTCTTCGGCGACCGGCGATGGGCGCCCGACGCCACCCCACACGAGTCGCCGGCCTCGATGACCTGGCCGATGATCGCTCTCGCCGTGGGCTCGGTCGGTGCCGGCGGGTTGCTGGTGCTCGGTGGCGCGTTGCAGCACTGGCTCGAACCCGTCGTCGGCTACGACCATCACGAAGGTGGTCTGCCCGTCTGGCTCGTCACCACCCTCACGCTGGCGGTCGTGCTCGCCGGTGTCGCCGTCGCGTACCGGCAGTACGTGCGCGCACCGGTCCCGGAGACGGCCCCCGAGGCGGTGTCGGTGCTCACCGTCGCCGCACGTCGCGACCTCTACGGCGACGCCGTGAACGAAGCGGTGTTCATGCGTCCCGGTCAGGGTCTGGTGCGCGCCCTCGGCGCCGTGGAATCCACCGGCATCGACGGCTCCGTCACCGGTGCCGCCACCGGGATCGGTGCGCTCTCGCGCGGACTGCGCCTGCTGCAGACCGGCTTCGTCCGTTCGTACGCGTTGTACATGTTCGCCGGCGCGACCGTCGTGGTCGGTGCGCTCGTCCTGGTGACGCTGTGATGGGGGTGTACTGATGACCACCGTTCCCTGGTTGACGATCCTGTGGGTGCTCCCGCTGCTCGGCGCCGCCGCGATCATGGCTCTGCCCGCACGCTTCGGTTCCGCCGTCCGGTCGATCGCCCTCGCGGTGTCGATCGCCGTTCTCGTGGTCGCGGTGATCGTCGCCGTCGGATTCGACCGCGGGGGAGAGCGTTTCCAGTTCGTCGAATCGCACGACTGGATCCCCTCGTTCGGCGCAGGCTACCGGCTCGGCGTCGACGGCATCGCCTGGTGCTGGTCCTGTTGACCGCCGCGCTCGTGCCGTTGCTCCTGGCCGCCGGGTGGCACGATCACCGCGCCGCCGACGAGGAGGCCGGCGCGGCCCGCCCGCGTTCCGCGCACACCTACGTGGCGCTGATCCTGCTCGTCGAGTCGATGGTGCTCGTGTCGTTCACCGCCCTCGACATCCTGCTGTTCTACGTCTTCTTCGAGGCGATGCTCGTCCCGATGTACTTCCTCATCGGCGGGTTCGGTTCGCCGGGGACACCGCGCGCCGACCGGGCACGCGCCGCCGTGAAGTTCCTGCTGTACAACCTGCTCGGCGGACTGGTGATGCTCGCCGCGTTGATCGGGCTGTACGTGGTCACTGCCCGATCCGGGCTGGGGGAGACCGCGGGTGTGGGCACCTTCGACGTCCGGACCGTCACCGCCGCCGCCGTCTCGGGGGACCTCGACGCGACCCCCGCCGTACTTGCGCACTGTGTTTCGGTTTCCTCGTCGCCTTCGCGGTGAAGGCCCCGCTGTGGCCGCTGCACGGGTGGCTACCCGACGCGGCGGTGCGGACCACGCCGGTCGCGGCGGTGCTCATGATGGCCGTGGTCGACAAGGTCGGCACCTTCGGCATGCTGCGCTACTGCCTGCAGCTCTTCCCCGACGCTCGGTGACCTTCGCACCGGTCGTGGTGACCCTCGCCGTCATCGGCATCGTCTACGGCGCCGTGCTCGCGATCGGTCAGACCGACGTGATGCGCCTGATCGCCTACACCTCGATCTCGCACTTCGGTTCATCGTCCTCGGCATCTTCGCCCTGACCTCGCAGGGGCAGGCCGGCTCGACGCTGTACATGGTCAACCACGGGATCTCCACGGCCGCACT
The DNA here is from genome assembly GCA_001017865.1 of Rhodococcus sp. IITR03. The sequence continues at coordinate 7,335 of LATQ01000421.1, read as the reverse complement.
GTTCCTCATCGCCGGTTTCCTCGTCTCGCGGCGCGGAGACCGCACCATCGCCGCCTACGGCGGGGTGCAGAAGGTCGCTCCGGTCCTCGCCGGGACCTTCCTCGTCGCCGGACTGGCGACCCTGTCCCTGCCCGGCTCGCGCCGTTCGTCAGCGAGTTCCTCGTCTTCGTCGGCACCTATCCGCGCTACCAGGTGGCCGCGGTGATCGCGACACTCGCGCTCGTGCTGTCCGCGCTCTACGTGCTGTGGCTCTACCAGCGCATGATGGGCGGACCCGTGCGCCTGCCCGGTGGGGACGACGGTGACGACGGGAACGACGGTGCCGAACACGCCCGCAGGCTCTCCGATCTCGTGCCTCGTGAGGTCGCGGTGGTCGCGCCGCTGATCGCATTGCTGCTCATCCTGGGGATCTACCCGAAACCCGCGCTCGACGTCATCACCCCCGCGGTCGACGACACGCTCGTCTCGATCGAGATCTCCCGGCCGGAACCGGTGGTGCCCGCCGAGCGACCCGTCGCCGAGAGTGGTGTTCCCGCCCACGGTTCCGAGGAAGGTGAAGCCGAATGAACCCCTCCGAGGGCATCGTCGTTCTTGCCGCGTCGATTCCCGCCCCGGCGATCGACTACGGACTGATCGCACCGATCCTCATCGTCTTCGCCGCGGCCGTCGTCGGTGTGCTGGTCGAGTCCTTCGCGCCGGCCTCGGCACGCTATCTCGCCCACGTGCTCCTGACGACGGGCGCGCTCGTGGCGGCGTTCGTCGCCGTCGTGATGCTCGCGGGAACCCGTGCGACCACCCTGTCGGGGGCGGTCGTGATCGACGGACCGGCGCTGTTCCTGCAGGGATCGGTCCTGATCGTGGCGGTGCTGTCGGTTGCGCTCGTCGCGGAACGGAGTATCGAACGGGTTCGCACGCAATCGGTTTCCCGCGCCGCGGTCGGTGCGCATCTCGACGCTTTCGCGCCCCAGGCGTCGGCGATTCCGGGCACCGCGGCCGAACGGCAGGCGCTCGCGGCGGGTGGCGCGCGCACCGAGGTCTTCCCGCTCATGCTGTTCGCGGTGGGCGGGATGCTCGTCTTCCCGGCCTCGAACGACCTGCTGACGATGTTCGTCGCGCTCGAAGTGCTGTCGCTGCCCCTGTATCTGCTGTGCGGTCTGGCGCGGCGCCGCCGGTTGCTTTCCCAGGAAGCGGCACTGAAGTACTTCCTGCTGGGCGCGTTCTCGTCGGCGTTCTTCCTGTACGGGGTGGCGATGCTCTACGGCTATGCCGGGACCGTCCATTTCGGCGGTATCGCCCTGGCGATCGACACCGGTGCGGGCAGCGAGACCACCGCGCTCGTCGGGGTGGGTCTGCTGGCCGTCGGGTTGCTCTTCAAGATCGGGGCGGTGCCCTTCCATTCGTGGACGCCGGACGTCTACCAGGCGCACCGACCCCGTGACGGCGTTCATGGCCGCCGCCACGAAGATCGCCGCCTTCGGTGCACTGCTGCGCGTGCTCTACGTCGCGGTCCCCGGTTCCGCCGACCAGTGGCGGCCGATCCTGTGGCCGTCGCGATCGCGACGATGGTCGTCGGCGCGGTCCTCGCGGTGACGCAGAACGACATCAAGCGCATGCTCGCGTACTCGGCGATCAGCCACACCGGATTCGTGCTCACCGGCGTCGTGGCCGGCACCGCGTCCGGGATCTCGTCGACGCTGTTCTATCTGCTCGTCTACGGGATCGGGACGGTCGGTGTGTTCGCCGTGGTGACTCTGGTGCGCGACCCGGACGGCGAGGCATGGGAGCTGTCGCGCTGGGCCGGTGTCGGGCGACGCTCCCCGTTGCTCGGCGGGGCGTTCGCGCTGTTCCTGCTGTCGCTGGCGGGCATTCCGCTCACCAGCGGGTTCATCGCGAAGTTCGCGGTCTTCGGCGCGGCGATCGAGGGCGGTGCGGCTCCGCTCGTGATCGTCGGCGTGCTGATCAGCGCGATCGCCGCGTACTTCTACGTGCGGGTGATCGTGCTGATGTTCTTCACCGACCCGACCGACGACGCCCCGCGGCTCGCGACCTCGACCGTGGCGACGAGCGCGGCGATCGCGTTCGCGGCGGTGGCGACGGTGCTGCTCGGCATCCTGCCGCAACCCGTCCTCGACCTCGCCGAGCGGGCGGCGGTGTTCGTGCTCTGACCACGAACGTGCGCGGTGGGAATGCCGCGGCCCTCGTATCGGTTCCACCTCCCGAGGAGGCGTAATGACCGATACACGCAAGGCGATTCTGGCAGGCGGATGCTTCTGGGGTATGGAGGAGCTGATCCGGAGGCAGCCCGGGGTGGTGTCGACACGGGTCGGCTACACCGGTGGGCAGAACGATCACCCCACCTATCGCAACCATCCGGGGCACGCGGAGTCCGTCGAGATCGTCTACGACCCCGCACGCACCGACTACCGGGCACTGCTCGAGTTCTTCTTCCAGATCCACGACCCGACCACCCTGAACCGGCAGGGCAACGACGTCGGGGCGTCCTACCGCTCTGCGATCTTCTACCTCGACGACGAGCAGAAGCAGGTCGCGGTGGACACGATCGCAGACGTCGAGGCATCGGGCCTGTGGCCCGGCACGGTGGTCACCGAGGTGACTCCCGCGAGCACCTTCTGGGAGGCCGAACCCGAGCACCAGGACTATCTCCAGCACTACCCGAACGGGTACACCTGCCACTTCCCGCGGCCGGGCTGGAAGCTGCCGAACAGTCGCATCGCCGACGCGACGAACTGAATCACGCGCACGGGTGGTTCCTTCCGCGGATCCGTATCGTGGAGGTACAGGTTGTGACGCCACTGCGGAGGAGTGCTCGATGGGAATGTTCGGCAAGGCTATGAAGAGCGCCGCCGTGGTCAAGGCGATCCAGGTCGTCCGACGCGAAGCGGCCAAGCCGGAGAATCAGCGCAAGGCCAAGGAGATGCTCACCAAGCTGCAGCAGAAGCGCCGCGGCTCGCACTGATCTGCCTCTCGCCGATCCGTTGTCCACCCGGGCAGCGGATCGGCGTGCAGGCTCACCGGATTCGTTCTGCCTCCGGTCCCGCTCGGGACCGAGCCTCAGCGGTGCGGCTGCTTCACGAGGGTGAACTGCTGGACGTCGATGAGGCGACGCCGGAAATTCGCTGCGCACCCGGTGAGGTATCTGATGTATCGCTGGTAGACCTCCTCCGAGGCCATCCGCACCGCGTCGTCGCGACGCGCCTCGAGGGCTCGCGCCCACAGGTCGAGCGTGCGGGCGTAATGGGGTTGCAGGGACTCGATGTTCTGCACCCAGAAACTGTTGCGTTGTGCGCCGGTGATGACCAGGTCCCGGTCGGGGAGCTGCCTCCGGGGAAGATTTCCCTCATGATGAAACGCAGGAACAGTGCGTCCTCGCGGGTGACCGGCACCTTCATCGCCTCGAGCTGGGCGCGGGAATGACCGACGATGGTGTGCAGCAACATCCTGCCGTCGTCGGGCAGGATGCGGGAGGCGCGGTCGAAGAAGCTGTCGTACCGCTGTCGGCGGAAATGCTCGAACGCACCGATGCTGACGATGCGGTCCACCGGCTCGTCGAATTCCTCCCAGCCTTGTAGACGCACTTCCGCGGTACGGCCGCCGGACGACATCGCCGAGAGCAGACCGGACACGTGTTCGTACTGGTTGCGGCTCAACGTCAGACCGATGACGTGCACGTCGTATCGCTCCGCCGCCCGCATCATCGTCGAGCCCCAACCGCAGCCGATGTCCAGCAGTGTCATCCCGGGTCGGAGATCGCACTTGCGGAGAGAAAGATCGACTTTCGCGATCTGGGCTTCCTCGAGGCTCATGTCGTCGCGCTCGAAGTAGGCGCAACTGTACGTGCGCGTGGGGTCGAGGAACAGTTCGAAGAAGTCGTCGGACAGGTCGTAGTGGGTTTGCACCTGCTCGTAGAACGGCGTCAGCTTCTGCATTCGGACCTGCTCTCCGCGAGGAGTGGGACGCGAGTTGCCGTGTCGGCGTCGACGCATCCCGGGGGCACACCGCTATCGGTCGATAGTGCTCCGGCGGAGTGCTTTCTCACACGAGAACGGCGATTCCTGGGGCAGTTGTCCGACTCGGGCACACGAGTGCACTGCGACTATCCCATGCGTCAGGCCGCACGGACGGCTACCCGGTGGCGTCAGCCCGCGCGCACGGCTTCCTGCCGGTCGACGGGAGCGAGGTCGAAGGCGTCCTCGAGTGCTTCGAGGGCCGCGTCGAAGTGGTCGAGCAGCGGCTGGAGTTGCGGCAGGCTGCGACTGCATGAAGTGAGACCGAAAGCGATGGCGTCGTCGGTGCTCGTGCACGTGATGTTCAGTGCCTGACCATCGACCGGCACGGACAGCGGATACACCGCATCCACACGAGCGCCGTTCCAGTACAACGGATCCGGCGATCCCGGCACGTTCGAGACGATGACGTTGAAGGGCGGTCGCGGGAGCGCACGATTGCGGGTGAGGATCCCTACCGCCAGCGGCGCGACGCCGAGTGCGCTGGCCGCCAGCCGGGACAGGGAGGACATCCCCTGCATGGAGCTCTTGCCCTCCGTCGTCGACGCAGACACCCTGGACAGCCGGTAGGCCGGATCGGCGATATCCGTACCCAGATCCGCCATCAGAACACCGAGTTCGTTTCCGGCACAGTCCTTGTCGGGTCGAAGGCACACCGGGACCATGGCCACGAGCGACCTGTCGGGCAACGCCTCCTGCTCGATCAGGAAGGCGCGCAGTGCTCCTGACGACATGGCCAGCACGACATCGTTGACGGTGGTGTCGGCCGCCCTGGCCACCGCGCGCAGGCGGGCCAGCGGCCACGAGCGCGCGGCGAACCGGCGCGTACCCGAGATGGGTACGTTGATCACGGTGTTCGGTGCGGCGAGCGACAATGATCCGCCTCCACCGCGCAGTGCCCTGTTGACGGTGCCCGCCAGCGCGGGCACGAAGCCGGTGACCTCGGCCGTCGCGGTCCGCACCGCCTGCATCGCGGCCTCGGGAAGATCGAGCGCGGTCCCGGGCGAATGAGGACGACTCGGCGTGTCGAAGGCGCCCACGGCGCCGGCATGCCGGTCCGCTCGGAGTCCGGGCTCAGGGCGCGACGCAGCAATTTCATCGCCCCCACGCCGTCGGCGAGAGCGTGATGGATCTTCGTGTAGACGGCGAGACGGCCGTCCGCGAGACCCTCGATGACGTGTATCTGCCACAACGGCCGGCTCCGGTCGAGCAGCGTGCTGTGCAGCCGGGAGACGAGATCCCACAGTTCGTCGAGCCCGCCGGGCTGCGGCAATGCGTTGCGTCGCACGTGGTAGCTCAGGTCGAAGTTCGCATCCTCCTCCCAGGCCCACTGACCGAAGCTGCCCAGGGAACGGGCCGCACGCTTGCGCCACAGCGGGGCGACCTCGCCGTCCGCCGCGGCGGCAGTGAACAGTGCTCCCAGATCCGCGGCGGTCGTGCCTTCGCGAGGCCGGAGAAGGATCAGTCCGCCCACATGCATCGGATGATCACGGGACTCCCCGAGGAGAAACATCGAATCGGTGGGCGACATGGGTGGACGCATCGGCACATTTCCTCCGCCCGGATCGCCGGGCAGTTCGTGGCGAGGCCCCCTGCTGCCCCGCCGACATGTGCGTCAAACCATGACCCCCGTCACAGGTTTATGACGCGACACAACTAATACGCGATGCCGGGCCGTATCGCCAAGTCCGGACGTCCGATTTCCGGCCGAAACGAGAATTGTTGTCCGATTTGCGAACTCCGAGGGGGCTCGATGTCGACGGGACGGCCGGCGTGCTCGCCACCCTGGTGAGTGTGCTGGACGAACCCGATCCGGACTTCGCGATCGTCACCCCCTGACCTTCCCTCACTCCGAGTCGACCCGTTCGATGTTCGCGCCCACGGTATGGACGAGCTGCAGGGTGGGATCCCAGGGCAGGACCGCATCGACCGCGGCGTCGAGCTCGTCCAGGGGTGGTAGCTCGGCCGGACCGAGCACGGAGACGACCACCGTGGTGCCGTGCCAGTCCACACCGGTGACCTCCGCGCCGGGTGTCCCGTCGAGCCACTGCGTGGCCTGCGCGGAGATCTGCCGTGCCCACAACGACGCCATCGAGTTGACGACCATCGGCACCGCGACGACGACCAGTGCCACCGTCAGCACGGCATAGGCCCGCCTCCACCGGGTTCGGACCGTCTCCGCTGCCTCCCGGGAGTAGCCTGCGGCGACGAGAACCACTGTGGCCGTGATGATCAGCGCGACCACGTTGGATGCGAACAGCACGAACGCGCCGAGCGCGAGGGTCGGTGCGCCGGAGCCGAGGCAGACACCGACACTGCGAGCGGAGGCACCAGCGAGATCGCGATGGGCGACCCCGGGCAGGACGTCTCCGACATCGCGGCGTGTCACCGCGATCGCCCCGACCAGTCCGGTCGCGATGGCCGCCGTCAGATCCATCAACGTCGGCGACGTGCGACCGAGGACCTGCGAGTTCGACAGGACATTGCCCGGATTCGCGAGCACCTGGCGAAGACGACCCCGAGGACGACCACCAGGACGATGCCGCCGAGGATCCGGGCGACGCTGCGCGCGATCAAGACACCGCGTCCGACCGCGATTCCCAGGCCGACCCCAGGATCGGGGTGGACAACGGCGCGACGATCATCGCCCCGATCACGGTGGCCGTCGAATCACTGACCACCCCCGCGACGGCGATGACCGCCGAGAGCGTGAGCATCGTCCAGAACGCCGACCGCTTCGCCTGCCGGTCGCCGACCGACAGATCCAGACGCTCGTCGAGTTCGGTCGGACTGCGTCGCTGGGAATCGGGCACAAGAGTGTCGAACATTCAGTACCTCCCGGAAGAGTCGTCGGTCGGCCGGACCGACACCGCGGTACCGGCGGGTGGTGGGCGGGGATCATCGCGACTTCTGCAGGTCGGAGACCACCCAGCGTCCTTTGCCGCGGAGTTCCAGGACGCGGTCGTGAAAGGCGTCGAGAGTGCTGCGATGCCCGACGCTCACGATCACGGCGTCCGGCAGCGTCTCCCTCATCGTGCGGTACAGCGCGTGTTCGAGACCTTCGTCGACCGCGGCGGTGGCCTCGTCCAGGAACACGATCGCCGGGGACGACAACAGGATGCGCGCGAACCCGAGCCGTTGCTGTTCGCCCGGGGAGAGGGTGCGCGCCCAGTCGGTCTCCACGTCGAGCCGTTCGGCGAGATGCCCGAGCGCAACCGTCTCGAGCGCCGTGCGGATCGCGCGTCGTCGTGGTCCGCGCGCGGGGATAGGTGACGGCCATCGCGCAGGGTGCCAGCGGGAGATAGGGTGC
>LATQ01000265.1 GCA_001017865.1 Rhodococcus sp. IITR03 | reverse complement strand
ACGTACGCAATCCCGTCGCCCTGCTGCGCACCGCCGGTGGCGCGGACTTCGCCGCGATGGCGGGATTCCTCGCGCAGGCCGCGGTCCGCCGGACGCCGGTGATCCTCGACGGAGTCGTCGTCACCGCCGCCGCGATGGTCGCCGAGGAACTCGCACCCGGCGCGGCACGCTGGTGGGTGTCCGGTCACCGGTCGGCCGAACCCGCCCACGCCATCGCGCTGCGTCATCTCCGACTCGAACCGATCGTCGACCTCGGTATGCGCCTCGGCGAAGGATCGGGAGCCGTGACGACGCTGCCGGTACTGCAGGGTGCGGTCGCGATCCTCGCGCAGATGGCCACCTTCTCCGAGGCGGGCGTGAGCACCCGCGAGGAGAGCGCTCCGGCGACCGCGGACTGATGATCCGCGCCTGGATCGGCGGGGTCGCGCTGGCCTGTCGTGGTTGACGGTCCTGCCGCGCGAGGCCCGTCGGAGATCGACCGGACGGTCGCCGGACGTGCGATCT
>LATQ01000002.1 GCA_001017865.1 Rhodococcus sp. IITR03 | reverse complement strand
CGCCGCGTCGACCGGTGCCGTCGCGTCGTAGCAACGCCGCAGCCAGTCGCCGTCGCGCTGCCGGACCGCCGCGCGGCCCCACCCCTCCGTCAGTGCCGTGAGGACGGTGTCGTCGACATCGAACTCCGGTAGCACCGTGTCTCCGGCGTGCTCGCGCCACATCGGCAGCGGAGCCGCCGCGACCGCCGCCACCAGCAGATCGCGGGCCGGATCGTCGACGAGACCGTCGCGGAGTGCGCCCTCGTCCGGCCGGTCGGGAACAGCGAGCGTGACGGTCGAGCCGTCGACGAGCAACCACTGCCGCACCCGCTCGGCCATGCGCCGCGCGAACGTGGAGTCCGGCAGGCGGGGGGAGAAGGTCGAGTGCCACGGCACGACCTTGCGGCTGCGGTCGTCGAGGGCGCGTTCGAGCAGGTCTTCGTCGTGCGGACCGAGACCGACCGCGAGCAGGGCGACGAGCTCGGCCCGCTGGGCCGCGGTCGTGCGCACCCCACGACGCGCGAG
>LATQ01000254.1 GCA_001017865.1 Rhodococcus sp. IITR03 | reverse complement strand
CGCGCTCCCGTCCCGCACCACAGCGTGCCACCGTCGGCGGATGCCGGAGCCCGACCGCAAGGACGGTGTGCCGGTGGAACCGCGCGTCCTGCGTCCCGACGTGCCGTTCGAGATCTCGGCGGTCGCGGTGCGTGCCCTGTCCGAGAACGGCGGTATCCGGACCGCCGCGACCGTGCAGCACATCCTCGACCAGGCGTCGGTCGTCGACCAGAAGACCGAGATGATCCCGGCCCTGCGGATCGGGCAGCGCGCTGCCGCCGCGGAGACGCACGCACTCGCGGATCCCGAAGCGCTGGAACAGAAGAAGAAGCATTCGCAGCGGATGCTCATCGCCCTGGCCGCGCTCGGTGCCACGACCGTACTGCTGCTCGCGCTCATCGGGTGGTGGATCGCGAACCTGCTCGCAGGCGACGCCAACGATGCCCCGCTGACGAGCCAGGAGTTCGGCCTGACCCCCACCGCCGAGGCACCGCCCGAGGAGGGGCGGGCGACGAGCAGGCCGAG
>LATQ01000584.1 GCA_001017865.1 Rhodococcus sp. IITR03 | reverse complement strand
ACCACGGTGGCACGGCGCCGACCTGCACGTCGGTCAGCGTCGTGTCGGGGCGATCTCCGCGTCGTCGGCGATCACCGTGCGGCCGCGCAACTGCACACCCGGGTGGATGGTGACGTCGGTGCCGAGCACGACGTCGACGTCGATCCACGTCGAGACCGGGTCGATCACCGTGACGCCCTCACGCATCCAGTGCTCGAGCAGGCGCCGGTTGAGTTCGGTGGTCAGTGCGGCGAGCTGGACGCGGTCGTTGACGCCGGAGACCTGCACGGCGTCGTCGGTGTGCACACCGCGGACGGTGTGACCCTCGCCGCGGGCGATCTTCACGACATCGGTCAGGTACAGCTCGCCCTGCGAGTTGTCGGCGCTCAGCTTGCCGAGAGCCGACCGCAGCGCGGCCGCGTCGAAGGCGTACACGCCCGTGTTGATCTCCTGGATCGCGCGCTGCGTCGGGGAGGCGTCCTTCTCCTCGACGATCCCGCGACGTCGCGTCGGTGGTGCGCAAC
>LATQ01000206.1 GCA_001017865.1 Rhodococcus sp. IITR03 | reverse complement strand
CGTGCGCGTCGGCGTGCGCGCGGACCCGGCGCAGCGGCGTCGTCGCGGTCGACGGCGTCGGTCAGGTCCAGCCCGGTCAGGCCAGGCCGTGGCTGGTGGTGTGCACGTGGGTGTCGACGAAACCGGGGGCGACGAACGCGCCGTGCAGGTCGACGATCTCGGCGTCCGGGTGCAGGGCGCGGCCGGGCCGGTCCTGCCCGACCCACACGACCGTGCCGTCGGTGACGGCCATCGCGGTGGCATCGGGGGCACCGGCGCTGTAGATGCGGCCGCCGACGAGAAGCTGGGTGTGCGGTGCAGGGCTCACGAGTGCCCAGTCTGCCCGGTTACCGCTCTTCGCGGCGGCGCGGGGTGTCCACGATCTCCCCTTCGAGCACGGTGCCACGGTCGTCGACCTGCTCGGTCACGGCCGGACCACCGGTCAGGTGCGGGGCACCCCCGACGACGCTGATCGACGACCTGCACGTCGACCACCACCAGCGCTGCGCGGAGAACCGGTGGCGCGG
>LATQ01000003.1 GCA_001017865.1 Rhodococcus sp. IITR03 | reverse complement strand
AGGGCCGTCCGCGCGTCTCGCCGGCAGGTCCGAGAGATGCGCACCGCGCCGAGTCGATCGACGCGGAGATCGCGCGCCTGACCGTCGCCATCGAGGAGGCGCGGCTCCGCGGCGTCGCCGCACAGGCCGAGTTCGAGACCGCTCAGGCACGCATCGACGATCTCGACGCCGGTGAGATCGACGCCGACGCGCAGCACGAACGAGCCCTGGAAGCGCAGCGGCTCGCCGACGAGCGGGTCACCGAACTCCACGAAGCAGAACGCGCTGCGGGCAAGGAGGTCGCCTCCCTCGGCGCCCGCATCGAGGCCCTGTCGATGGGCCTCGAACGCACCGACGGCGCCGCCTGGCTGATCGACACGCGGTCCGGCGACGGACTCGTGGGACGCCTCGCCGACCGGCTCCGGGTGTCCCGGGATACGAGGCCGGCCGTCGCAGCGCCTTCGGCGCCGGGCCGATGCCCTCGAGGTGGAGTCGGCCGACGCCGCGATCTCGCGGCTCGCAGCGCTCG
>LATQ01000479.1 GCA_001017865.1 Rhodococcus sp. IITR03 | reverse complement strand
AGCCCAGGTCACAGGCAGGGGGAGTGCGGGTGGAACTTCCCCCTCGCCGCTTCCCCCTGAGTCGCCCCGCTTACCCCCGATCGAGGACACCATGAGTCGAACCAATGACAGCCGCTATCGACGCAACCGTGCCCGCATCCTGCGTGGGGATCCGGTCTGCCACCTGTGCGGGGAACCCATCGACCGCACCCTCACATGGCCGCACCCGCAGAGTGCCAGCGCTGACCACCTCGATCCGGTGAGTCGAGGGGGAGACAACCAGGGAGAGCTCGCCCCCGCGCATCTCGGATGCAACAGTCGGCGAGGTAACGACACCGGGCAAGGCCGCACCCGCCGGCGCAGCGACAGACGCCACCCGAACCACACCCGGGACTGCTCTAACCGAGGAGGGGTTCGCCACCTCCCCACCCCCCAGAGACGGCACCTACGGCATACGCGCTCGCCCTCCGTACGGGTCTGGGGCTTCCCTGAACACCACCGTGAGAGGACGTTTCATGCCCGTATCGCGTAAGCGGAAGAAAGCCCAGCCGCGTCGCCGGGAGGAGTTCGATGAGCTGCACGCCGCTCTCCACGCTGCTCGGACCCGTGACCCTCGGTTCCGTCGCCTCGCCGCGAATGTCCCCACCAAGCATGTGCCGCTGATGGTCGAGCGGATGTTCGACGAGCGGATCTACGGCACGGCGCAGTGGTTCGCCGGCGCGCTGACCCTGGCATGGCGGAAGGTGGAAGTTCCCACGCTACGGGTTCGCCCCGACAAGTGGATTTCCATGTTCCGCACCCTAGGGTTCGTGACCTATGGGGAGGTGAACGGGATTGTCGACGAGTCGCAGCGCCCCACAGAGCCGCTGACCCTGTATCGCGGTGCACCCCCGGAGTATCGGGAGGGCTTGTCGTGGACGGACACCCCGACGCGTGCACGCTGGTATGTGCAGGAATGGCAGACCGGCAAGCGCAACACCGATGGTCGGGTCTGGAAGTGCACGATTCCCCCGGAACGGTTCCTCGCCTACTTCGACCGTGACCCGGTGGAGGAAATCGAGTGGGTGGCTGATGTTCGGGGCCTGCCGATTGTCGAGCATGTGCTCTGCTGCCGAGATCGTGGTTCCTCGAGTCGCCGCGGTGTCGGGCCGGACGGTGATCGATCCCCGGTCGGGACGGCAGTGGTTCGTGAAGACGCCGCCGACAATCGCGCACGCCCGCAACGAGTACGCCGCGAACCGGCTCTACGCGCTGGCGGGGGTGCCGGTGCCGGACGCCCAGCTGTCCCCGGACGGGACGCGGTACATGTCTGCGGTGATCGACGCCCGACCGTGGTCGGAGCCGACACAGGAGCTGCACGGCACTTCGTGGTGGATGCGTGGTTGGCGAACTGGGATGCCCCGGAGCCGGGGAACATCCTCATCGGCGACGACGGCACCGCCTTCCGTGTGGACGTTGGGGGTGCGTTGGACTTCCGGGCCCGTGGTGAACGCCGCAACCTCACCGCGGAGGTGTTCGAACTCGAGACGATGCGCGATCCGGGGATCTCCCGGCCGGCGCGAGGCTGTATGCCGGGGTGACGCCCGCGGAAGTGGCGGACGCGGTTCGCCGGATCACGGCTCTCGACGAGTCGGAGATCCGAACGACGATCGCAAATGCGGGTGCCCCGGAACGATTGGCGAATGTGTTGCTGGCGCGCGTGAGTTCCTGATTACCCGATACAAGGTGGCGGGGTGATCCTGGCACAGGAAGCGGTGCAGGACGCCCCGGGATCCACGTTGACCTGCGAATTTGCGGCGTGTCACTAGTTGGGCCAAAGTGTGAGAAGGGTTGCCAACTGGTTCCATTTGGTGACATCATCGTCCGACCTCCGACATACTTGCTGTTGTGGGGACGAATTGGGGAGGTGTTCAGTGACCGTAAACATGCCGTGCTTTGAAGGGGATTACCTCGTCGAGGCTGACGATGCGGCCCATCTGCACCTTCAGGCCGGGCACGCGCACGAGCGTTTCGTGAAGGTCGTTGCCAGGATGGGTCAATCCACTTGTTCCCTTACGCCCATCTCGAAGCCGGTGAGCGAGCAGTGTTCGAGAACGCGGAGCTGTACGGGGATCTGAAGGAAGCGCTGGAGGCGTTCAAGCCTGGTGGTGGTCACTCCTCGGACTGGATGTTCGAGAACGACGACGAGTGAGCGCCCCGCCCTTCAAGGTCGTGTTTAGCGACAAGGTTCAGGCGTGGGCTGAGCGTGCGTCCAAAAAATCCAACCTCAAGACCAAATTCGAGAAGTTCAAGAAGGCGGTCAAGCTTCTTCGGAATGTGGGTCCGTCTCACCCCGGACTGCGCACGCACAAGATGGACACCTGGAGGGGGCCGAACGGTGAGGCCGTCTGGAACTCGTATGTCGAAAACGGGACCCCATCTGCATGGCGAATGTACTGGATATATGACGGACCGGACCGTATTCAGATTCTCTCCGTAGGGCCGCACGACCACACGATCTAGAACGTCTCCGTGGACGCATTTTGGACACACCTACCCGAAAAACGGTGTGATCTCGACTGATCTCGGGAAGCGTGAAACCGCAGCTCAAGTGGTTTGCGGGTCTCTGACCTACCGGTGGCTTCGCCTTTGCAAGGCAGATGTCAGGAGTTCGAATCTCCTAGGCTCCACAAGTAAATATCGAGGTAGAGGCGTTTTCCGATCTTTCGGAAGCGCCCTTTCTCTGTTGCTTCCCCGGCCCGTGTGCCACATTCCACACTCGAAGGGTGACACCCCGCCTCTCTCCGCGACTCGCCGAGATCGTCGCCGCGCTGCCGCTGGAGCCGCACCTGCGGGTGCTGGAGATCGGGTGCGGTCCCGGTGCCGCAGCACGGGCCGTCGCCGAACGGTTGACCACCGGACACATTCTCGCCATCGACCGTTCCCGCACGGCGATCGACCAACTGATCTCCTCGTCCGGCGACCTCATAGCGTCGGGGCGGTTGAGTGCGCGCTGCGTCACCATCGAGGACTTCGTCGTAGGGAGGGGGAGGAGCCGTTCGATCTCGTCTTCGCGATCAGGGTCGGTGCACTCGACGGCCGGCATCCCGACGCCGGCAGGATCGCTCTGGAGCGGATTGCAGCGGCGACACGGCCGGATGCGCGCCTGTTCGTCGACGGTGGTGCCCCCCTCCGGGAGCTTGGCATCCCGAGGTGATCGTGAACGGTCCCGAATCGACGGTCCGTTTCACGTGAAACATCAGGAGAGCGCGGTGGTGAGAACCTACGGATCGAGGAGCGCACCTCGTCGAGTTCGCGGCCGGATTCGATCAGTTCCGTGCCTTGTGCACGAGGGCGGTGACGAGTTCGGCGTCGAGTTCGGGATCCGCGACTCCTCGGGCGCGCAGCGCCTCGACGAGCGGGAGGACCAGATCCTGGTGCATCGCGTGCATGCTCTCGTCGCTGAACGCCTGAGGTGTGAAGGTGGCGAGAGCACCGACGATCGCGTGTTCTCCTTCGGCGACCAGCTGCAGGTTGACGTCGATGTACGTCAGCACCCGCTCGGTCGGATCGGAGACCTTGTCCATCGCCTCGACCACGCGCTCGTTCCAGCGGGGGAACAGGTCGACGACGACTGCGTGCAGCAGGTCGTCGCGAGAATCGAAGTAGTTGTAGACGCTCGACCGTGCCAGACCGGCACGGCGGGCGACGTCGCCGAGGGAAGGTGCCTGTTCCGGCTTCTCGGCGAGGAGTTCGAGCGCTGCGTCGAGGAGGGCACGGCGCTGCGCGGCGCGATGCTCCGCGACCGTCGCTGCGGAAATCTTCGGCACCGCCGGCCCTCCTCGTTCAGCTGTCGACCACTCAGTCGTGTGGTCGAAGTCTTCCGTCGACCATCTCCAGCACGCGGTCGCAGTGCCGCAGGACTTCGTGGTCGTGGGTGACCATGATCGTAGCCACTCCACTGGTGTGGGTTTCCCGTGCCAGCAGTTCGACGACCTCGTGGCTGCGTGTGCGATCGAGCGCCGCGGTGGGTTCGTCGACGAGCAACAGCGACGGTTCGGCCATCAGAGCACGTGCGATGCCGACCCGCTGACGCTCACCGCCCGAGAGCTGCCCCGGACGACGATCGGCGCGGTGCTCCATGCCCACCGAGGCGAGCAGTTCGGTGGGGTTCCGCCCGTGCCGTCCGGTGATCTTCTCGACGAGGAGCAGCTGATCGCGCGCCGTGAGGGCGGGGAGGAGGTTGCCGGACTGGAACACGAAACCGATGCGTTCACGCCGCAGCTTCGTGGTGGCCTTCCGGTCGAGCTCGGTCAGGTCGATCCCGTCGACCTTCACGGTGCCGGAGGTGGGTCGGCTCAGGCCGCCCGCGACCGCCAGCAAGCTCGACTTGCCGGCGCCGGACGGGCCGACGATCGCGACGAGTTCGCCCGGCGCGACATCCAGGTCGACGTGGTCGAGGGCGTGGACCGTGCTGTCACCGTCGCCGAAGGACAGGCAGACGTCGGCCAGGTCCAGACCCGTGGTGGTGACGGTCATCGGTTCTCTCCCAGTGCTGCGAGCGGGTCGACGCGGACGATGCGGGTCACGGCGAGGGCGGCGCCGACGAGGCCGAGAACGACGAGCAGGACGGCGCCCTGCACGATCGGCCCGGTCTCGAGGACGAACGGCATGCCGCTGCCTTCGAGGCCCGATCCGAGACCGAGGCCGATGAGCACGCCGACGGCCACGGAGCCGACGAGCACGATCACGGCCTGCAGGAGCGAGTCGCGCAGGAGGAAGCCGGTGGAGGCACCCATCGCGCGGAGCACGGCGATCTCCCGGCTGCGCTGCACCGTCCAGATCGTGAAGAACGCTCCGACGACGAGGGCGGAGATCGCGTAGAGGAACGCGATGATCATCGACATCGTCATCATCTCGGCGCTGTAGCCGGGGGAGGCGTCGAACGATTCCTCGAGGGTCTTCGCGGCCGTACCGGCCTCGGCGTCGCCGGCGGCAAGGTCGGGCAGTGTTCCGCCGACGCCCTCGATCGCGACCACGCTGGCTTCGGTGTACGCGCTCGGGGGGACCTGCTCACCGAGGCGGACGCCGGCATGGATCTCCTGCCAGGTGTTCAGGGGCAGGTAGGCGACGTCGACGTGTCCGAAGGTGCGCTTGTCGGAGGTGAAGCCGACGACGGTCAGCCGGGTGCCGAGACGATCGACGACGACGGTGTCGCCGAGTTCGACGCCGGTGTCGCGGGCGCTGTCGCTGAGGACGACGTCCGTGTCACCGCCGATCGGTGTCCCCTCGGCGACCGAGGGTTCGAGGAACGAGCCCGGCCGGATACCGAAGAGGGTGAGGTCGACGGGGACCCCACCGTCGGTCTTCGCGTTGACGATGGTGTTGCCGAACAGTTCGCCCGGGCGACGTCCGGGCGGGCACGCCAGGCGTCGGCCTGGTCCTCCGTGACCACGGATCGGGAGAACGCGGAGTCGGTCTTGGTCCCCTCGGCGAAGGCGAACGCCTGGACCGGTGTGCGCTGCAGGGCGGAGACACCGTCGACGACGAGACCGGACGACAGTCCGGACAGGATGACCATAAGGATCGAGATGAGCGCGACGACCGCGCCCATCAACAGGAAGCGGGTACGCGCGAACCACAGTTCGCGCAGGGCAAGAAACATGCGGAGTCCTTCGTGGGCTGGACCGGACAGGTACCCCCGATCTTCTCGACGGCACGTCGATATCTTAACGACATGCTGTCGGCATCTTTACGTGACGGTTACTACATCGGGTAGTAATCGCAGGTGGCAGAAGTATTCTGATCCCATGGCCGTCGACGTGGAGACCGTGAGGCGCATGCGCGCGGTCTTCGTGTGCGGAATCTCGGCCACTCTGAGCGTCGCGGCGCACGCTGTCGCGGGTGGTGCCGTGCCGCACCAGGACGTGCTGGTGTTCCTCGCCGGTCTCGCCGTCGCCTCCGGGATGCTCGCCGCGGAGACCCGTCTGCCGGTGCCGCTGCTCCTCGTCCTCGGTCAGGTGGCAGGGCACCTCGTGCTCGGACTGCACGACGGTCACCTGCACACCCCGACACCGGAGATGCTCGTCGCGCACGCCGCTGCGGTCGCCGTGGCTGCCTGCTCGTGCACGGCGCCGAGAAGGGTTGCGAGGTGGCGCTCGCGGCCCTGTGCCGGATACTCCCCGAACTGTTCCGCGCGCTGCCCGTGGCCGCTGCGGAATCCACCCGCATCACCCACCGGCCCCACGTGGTCCGGGGATCGGGCACGTCGGCGGGGTGGGAAGTCGCGGGCCACCCGCAGTTCTCCGCTAGGTCCCTCACTCGGTCGTCTCCCGACGACCGTTCGTTCGGCGTGCCCGTATGCCGCCACCGATCCACGGAGAATCATGAAGAAGACCCTGCTCTGCACCGCGAGCGTCGCCGTCGCCGTCGCACTGTTCGCGACCGCTGCGGATCCGATGCCGCCACGACCTCGGCGGACGCCGTCGTCGTCGCCGACGCCTGGGTGAAGGCCTCCGACACCGGGATGACCGGAGCCTTCGCCGAGATCGAGAACACCGGAAGCAACGACGTGCACATCGTGGGCGCGTCCAGCCCCTCGTCCGCCTCCACCGAACTGCACGAGATGGTGTCCGCGGAGGGCACCTCCATGGTCATGCAGGAGATGGGCGACGGACTCGTCGTCCCCGCCGGGACCACCCACGCCCTCGTTCCCGGCGGTGATCACCTCATGCTCATGAATCTCGTCGAACCCCTGGGACCCGGCAGCACGGTGAGCTTCACGCTCGAGTTCGCGGACGGTTCCACCGAAGAGTTCACCGCCCAGGTCCGCGACTTCGCCGGAGCACAGGAGGAATACGTGCCGGCCGACGGAGCAGCGCACGATGGCTAGGTTCACTCGTCGCGCGCTGCTCGGGGGCGGTGTCGCCGCGCTGGGTGCAGCAGGACTCGGCGCGGTCGGAGGTGGGACGGCGGTCGCGTCCCGCATCCCCGAACCGATCGGCGCGCGGACCGTGGAGATCCACGGCACCCATCAGGCCGGTATCGACACCCCCGCGCAGTCGTTCGCGTCGTTCGTGGCACTGGACCTCGCCGAGGGCGTCGATCGTGACGGGCTCGTCGGGATCATGCGGGTGTGGGCCGAGGACGCCCGGCGGCTCACCACCGGGACACCGGCGTTGGGCGACACCGAACCCGAACTCGCCGTCGACCCGGCCCGGCTGACGGTCACCGTCGGCTACGGTCCCGCGGTCTTCGACGCCGCGGGCCTGACCGACCGGCGACCCGCGTGGCTGAAGCCGCTGCCGGCCTTCCCGATCGACCGGCTCGAGGAACGATGGTCCGGCGGCGACCTGCTGTTGCAGGTCTGCGCCGACGACCCGGTGACCGTCTCGCACGCGTCCGCACACTCACCAAGAGTGTGCGATCGGTGGCGACGGTCCGCTGGATCCAGCGAGGTTCCGGCGCGCGGCCGACACGCGACCCGACGGGACGACGATGCGCAACCTCATGGGGCAGGTCGACGGCACCGTCAATCCCGCGCCGCACAGCCCGGATTTCGACCGGCAGGTGTGGAATCCGGCGACCCGCCGTGGATGGCCGGTGGCACCTCGCTCGTGTTACGCCGGATCCGCATGGAACTCGACACCTGGGACGAGCTGGACCGTCCCGCTCGGGAACTCGCCGTCGGCCGGCGACTGTCGAACGGTGCTCCGCTGACTGGCTCGGAGGAGCACGACGATGCCGACTTCGAGGCCACCGACCGGTTCGGCATCCCGGTGATCCCGCCGGAATCGCACGTCGCGCGGGCGCGTCCCCGCACGGGCGACGAGCAGTTCCTGCGACGGGGTTACAACTACGACGACCAGGACGGCGTCGGACTGTTGTTCGCCGCCTACCAGGTGGACGTGGAGCGTCAGTTCGTCCCGGTGCAGCAGCGCCTCGCCGAACACGACGCGCTGAATCCGTGGATCACCCCGATCGGGTCGGCCGTCTTCCTCCTCCCGCCGGGTTTCGGGCCCGACGGCTATCCCGGCGACGTCCTGCTGGGCGTCTGAGACAAGTCCGCGACGGATGTGGAATCGAGGTCTAGCCTCGATTGTGTGACCGAGATTACACAGATACGTCAAGGCTTCGCGTCGCTGCGGGAAGGCGGTCTGAACTGGGACGCCTTCCCGCTGCGTCTGTTCGCGAAGGGCAACGCAGCACATTGGGACCCGATGGACATCGACTTCTCCCACGACGCCGACGACTGGGCCTCGCTCAACTCCGAGCAGCGCCGCAGTTCGACCTATCTGGTCGCGTTGTTCGTCGCCGGCGAGGAGGCCGTCACGCAGGACATCCTCCGTTCCTCCGCGCGATGGAGGTGGAAGGGCGGCTGGGCGACGAGATGTACCTGACGCAGTTCTGTTACGAGGAGGCCAAGCACGTCCAGGTGTTCCGTCGCTGGATGGATACCGTGGGACTCACGTCCGATCTGCATCCCTTCGTCGCCGAGAATCCCTACTACCGGAAGCTGTTCTACGAGGAACTCCCGCACAGCCTCCGCGTCCTCGACCGCGATCCGTCGCCGGCCAACCAGGTCCGCGCCAGCGTCACCTACAACCACGTCATCGAGGGCAGCCTCGCGCTGACGGGGTACTACGCGTGGCAGAAGGTGTGCACGAAGTTCGGGATCCTGCCGGGCATGCAGGAGATCATCCGGCGCATCGGCTCCGACGAGCGCCGGCACATGGCCTGGGGCACGTTCACCTGTAGACGGCATGTGGCAGCGGACGATTCGAACTGGAACGTCGTGCTGCAGCGGATGGAGGAACTGCTTCCCCTCGCGACCGGCATGATCCAGTGGCAGAACGAGCAGTTCGACGAACAGCCCTACGGTCTCGACAACGACGAATTCATCTCCTACGCGGCAGACCGTGCCCAGAGGCGGCTCGGCGCAATCGAATCCGCGCGCGACGTCCGCTCGAGGAGATCGATCTCGATTTCGCTCCCGCGGTGCTCGAGGAACGTTTCGGCGACGAGGACGCTGCCGCGCTCGCCGCGGTACCCGCTCCCGACCGCACCCCCGCGGAGCGAGCGGGGCAGTAGTCAGAGCAGCACGCCGGCAACGAGCGCGATCAACACGAGAACGGCGACGACCCCGATGACCACCGTTCTCGTGTTGCCGCCGCTGCCGCTCTCCTCCTCGGTGTCGGCGGTGAGAACGGGAACGGGTGCGGACTCCTCCGCGGCGCCGCGTGCGTCCACGAGGTTCTCGGCCTCGACACGCCGCTCCTCGAGTTCGCGCAGTCGCGCGAGACCGCCGGTGAGGACGTCGGTTTCGTCATAGGAGGGCGGCAGCCGATCCGGGTCTTGTTGGTCTCGCGTGCGGGGTGAACCCGGCCGCGAGGATCGCCCGCGCCGAGCGCCGCGGTCTGTTCCGGGCCCGGCCCGACGAGGCTGCGCACCGTGAGCTTCGTGGCGAGGCTGTTCGCGATCTCCTGGATGTGGGTGCGGTCGCGGGCGACGAGACCGTCGCCCATGACGACGACGGCCTCGAGATTGTCGGGCATCCAGCCGAACGATCCGAGGGCCGTGGCGAGTTGGCCGCCGGGGACGGAGCGCCTGAGCGGGGGTGCGGTAAGCCTTGCCGGCGGGCACGCCCGAACGTACGAGGGTGACGGTCGAGCCGCCGTCGTCGAGATGAAAGACCCCCACGAGCTGTCCTGGGGTCTCGGATATCTCGGAGGCGTACCAGGCGGCGGCCGCCTGTGCGTCGGACACGAGGTCGACGTGTCGCAGATCCGCGTAGTCCAGGGCCGCGCGCAATGTCGCGATGGTGTCCGGATCCCAGTGCGACGGGTAGGTCGCGGCGTAGCGGGATCGCTGTCGCGGTCCATGCCGCCGAAGGTCGGCAGCGGGTGGCACTCCCGCAGCAGGCAGTGGATGGCAGTAGCCATCGCGTCCTCGGCGCGGTACATGCGACCGTCGCTCGCGGTGATGCCCGAGGCGTCGCCGACCCGCGTGAGGAAGCCCGCGATCGTGCGTGCTTCGTCCCCGTGCGCCACGCTGCCGAGCGACGTGTTGCCGTCGTGGTCGACGTGCAGGACGGAGTCGCGGGCGAGGACGACAGGGTCGGGAGTGCCGGGTTCGTTGGATGCGATGACCGCCGTGGACACGACTCGCCCGATCCGGAGGCCGACACCGATTGCCATGTCTTCCCTTCCCTCGAGAGGCTGCTCGTCCGTCTTGCCGGCGAGACCCGACTCGCTCCGGGTGCGCCGGACAAATGCACCGCTTCGGGCGCGAAGAACGATTGTGGCAGACAGGGTGGGAAGTGCCGACCTTACTTTCCGGTAAGTACGTGTTACAGTCCGTACCGCCGTGACGAGGGACACACGGCTCCGGTGGATCCAGGTGGAGGAACAACACAATGGGGCGTGCTCGGAAGTGGATGGCCGCGGCGGTGACCACGACGGTCCTCGCGGGTGGACTTCTCGGAACCGCGACGACAGCGGGAGCCGAGACGGACTTCTATCTCCCGCCGGATCCGCTGCCGACGAGTGCTCCCGGCGACGTCCTGCGCACGGCACCGTCCGATCTGGCGTTGCGCGCACCCGTCGCCGACGGTGTCTTCCCCGGTCAGGGCACCAAACTGCTGTACCGCAGCAACGACGCCAAGGGTGCGCCCAACGCGGTGAGCGGCACCTACATCGAACCGTCGACGCCGTGGGACGGTCCCGGCGACCGGCCGCTCGTCGCACTGGCCATCGGCACCCACGGTCAGGGTGACCAGTGCGCGCCGTCGCGCAATCTCGGGGCGCTCGTGAACTACAACCCGCCCCTCGACTTCTTCACCGAGTACGAGGTGCTGTCGATCAACGCGCTACTGCTGCGCGGCATCGCCGTGGTCGTCACCGACTACGACGGTCTCGGTACGCCGGGGCACCACACCTACGTGAACCGCGCCGCCGAGGCCCACGCTGTCCTCGACTCGGTGCGTGCGGCGCTGAAGCTCGAGAACGCGTCGGTGACGGAGAACAGCCCGGTCGGCCTGTTCGGTTACTCGCAGGGCGGCGGCGCGTCGGGCGCTGCGGCCGAGCTCGCACCCGAGTACGCCCCCGAACTGAACCTCGTCGGCGCCTACGTGGGTGCTCCGCCCGCCGACCTGGTGGCCACGCTGAAGCAGATCGACGGCACACTGCTCACCGGTGCCATCGGATACACGATCAACGGCCTGGCCGACGCCTACCCGGAGATCCGCGACGAGATCGACGCCGAGGTCAGCGATCACGGTCGCGAGATGCTCGCCGCGGTGGCGAACCAGTGCGTCCCGGAGACGATCGCGAACTTCGCGTTCCAGCGCACCGGCGACTACACCCGCACGGGTGAGCCCCTCGACGTCGTGCTCGAGCGCCTTCCCCAGGTCCAGAAGATCCTCGCGGAGCAGCGCATCGGCAACCGCACCCCGGCCGTGCCCGTCCTGCTCCAGCACGGCACGCAGGACGACACCGTCCCTTACGGTCAGGGCCGTCAGCTGGCGCTGGACTGGTGCGACAAGGGCGCGACGGTGCAGTTCCTGCCCAACACGACCCCGCCGATCCTGCCCGGCTTCATCATCAACCATGCGGTGCCGATGATCGGCGGACTGCCCGAGTCCGTCTCGTACATCGAAGCGCGACTGCGCGGTGAGCCCGCACCGTCGAACTGCGGAGCCTTCTGACGCTCCGACCGATCCACAACGGAGCCGGCCCGCACTCCCTTTCGGGATGCGGGCCGGCTCCGTGTGCGGGGACTACACCGAGTGTCGGGTGTCGATGATCCGGCGCGCGACGTTCGTCTCGGTCGACGGACCCGGTTCCCAGCGGGAGATCCACGGGCCGGTGCCCTCGCTCGGATCGAGCACGCCGCGCTCGAGCCACTCGTATCTACCCTCGAGAACGCCGGCCGCGGTGCGACGGTCCTCGGCGTCGGTGTTCGTCCACAGGGCGTCGAACAACTTCTCCACACGCAGCCGCGACTGCTTGCAGAAGGCGTCGGCCAGTTCGAGGCCGCGTCGGCTTCCGGATGCCCGTCCACGCGTTGCCGTTCGGCGCGCACGCACACGGCGGTCGCGGCGAACAGTTCGCCTCCGATGTCGACGATCCGGCCGAGGAAGTTCTCCCGCTTCTCGAGTCCGGCCTGCCAGCGGGCCATCCCGTAGAAGGTCGAGCGGGCGAGCTTGCGCGAGCTGCGTTCGATGTACCTCAGATGCGGTGCCAGGGAACCGAATTCGTTGTAAGTCCGCGGTAGTTGCCCCTTGCCGGCGACGAGCTTCGGGAGCCACCGGGCGTAGAACCCGCTCGCCCGCACCGCGGCCTGCGCCTTCTCCTTACCGGTCGAATCGGGGTCGGCGAGTTCGCCGGCTGCGCGCAGGTGGGCGTCGACCGCCTCGCGGGCGACGAGCAGACGCATGATCTCGCTCGACCCCTCGAAGATCCGGTTGATCCGCAGGTCGCGGACGAGTTGCTCTGCGGGAACAGCCCGTTCGCCGCGCGCCGCGAGCGACTCGGCGGTCTCGTAGCCGCGCCCGCCGCGGATCTGCACCAGCTCGTCGGCGATGAGGCATCCCATCTCGCTCGCCCACAACTTCGCCAGTGCCGCCTCGATGCGGATGTCGTTGCGCTGCTCGTCGTTCATCTGGCCCGACAGCTCCACGACGGACTCGAGTGCGTAGGTGGTCGCGGCGATGAACGAGATCTTCGCGGCGACGGCCTCGTGCTCACCGACCGGCTTGCCCCACTGCACCCGCTCCGACGACCATTCGCGAGCGATCTTCAACGCCCACTTCCCGGCACCCGAACACATCGCGGGGATGGCGAGGCGACCGGCGTTGAGCGTCGTCAACGCGATCTTCAGCCCGTCGCCCTCACGCCCGATCAGGTTCTCCTTCGGAACCCGCACCTTGTGCAGCCGGGTCACGCCGTTCTCGATGCCGCGCAGACCCATGAAGGAGTTCCGGCGTTCGACGGTGATGCCGGGCGAATCCGCTTCCACGACGAAGGCGGAGATCCCGCCGCGATGGCCCTCGCTCTTCGGTACGCGGGCCATGACGACGAGCAGTTCGGCCACCACCCGTTGGTCGTCCACAGCTTGACGCCCTCGAGTTCGTAGGCACTGCTGTCCTCGACGGGGGTGGCGGTGGACGCGAGTCGCGCGGGGTCGGACCCGACGTCGGTTCGGTGAGCAGGAAGGCCGAGATGGCGCCGTGCGCGCATCGCGGCAGGAAACGCTGCTTCTGCTCGGGGGTGCCGGCGAGCTTCAACGGTTCCGGCACACCGATCGACTGATGGGCCGACAACAGCGCCCCGATGCTGGGGTGCACGCAGGCGACGACCGTCAGGGCCCGGTTGTAGGCGACCTGCGACAGCCCGAGACCGCCGTACTCCTGCGGGATCTTCATGCCGAAACAGCCGAGCTCGGCCAGTTCACGGACGTATTCGTCGGGTATCCGCGCGTCGCGTTCGATGCGGCCGCCGTCCATCGAACTGCATGCCGCGCGCAAGCGCGCGAGGAACTCCTCGGTGCGGGAATCCTCGTCGGGAGTCGGTCGCGGGAAGGGGTGAACGAGGTCGAGGGTGAGCCGTCCGAGGAACAGTTCCTTCGCGAAGGACGGCTTGTTCCACTCGGATTCGCGGGCCTGCTCCGCTACTTCGCGAGCCTGCCGCTCGGTTACTTCGTGAGCCTGCCGCTCGGTGACCTGTGGGGTTCGATCATCGGCGCTGTCTGCCATGACTGCCTCCGGGTCGCGTGCCTACTGGTGAGTATGCACCCGGATGTGTCGCTTATCACAGCTTCGGACATGTCGATCATGAAGCGGTCGAGATGTGAAGGAGATCACTGACGCGGAGGTTGTCGGGGACGTGCCGGTACTCCCGGATACGCCTACGCTCGAATCGTCACCGACGACGCGCCCCGCCCGTCACTCGCCGATCCCCACCGCGGATCGGAACGGAGGTGGCCATGGAATTCCTGGCCTTCGTCCCCGTCCTGCTCACCTTCCTCGGCGCGCTCTACTTCGCGGCGTGCCTCATCGTCGACCATGAGATCCGATCCGCGGAACGAGAATTCGGCACCGCGACCGGCGATCAGGCCTCCGAGGTGTCGGTGGACTCGGGGGAGACCGGCGTCGACGCGGCCTCTCCGGTCGTCGTCGCGGCGGAATTCCGCCGGCCGCAC
>LATQ01000215.1 GCA_001017865.1 Rhodococcus sp. IITR03 | reverse complement strand
TACCCGTGAGGCCGACCTCGGCGCGTCGCGAACGCCGACGTGCCGTTCGAGCGGCTCGTCGAGGTGCTCAACCCCGCGCGGTCCACGGCACGGCACCCGCTGTTCCAGGTGGGTCTGTCGTTCCAGAACCTCGCGCAGGCCGCACTCGAACTCCCCGGTCTCACCATCTCCGGTCTCGACACCGACATGGAGATCTCGCAGTTCGACCTGCACCTGATCGTCACCGATCGCTACAGCGACGACGGCACGCCCACGGGCATCACCGGCTACTTCACGTACGCGACCGATCTGTTCGACGAATCGACGGTCGCGGAGTTCGCCGCCCGGTTCATCCGCGTGCTCGACGCCGTGGTCGACGACCCGGCCCTGCCGGTCGGCGATCTGCCCCTCCTCGACACCGTCGAAACCGCGCGAGTGCTCGAGGCATGGAACGACACCGTGCACCCCACCGCCTCGGCGACCCTGGTGGATCTGTTCGACGAGCAGGTCTCGCGGGTGCCGGATGCGACGGC
>LATQ01000192.1 GCA_001017865.1 Rhodococcus sp. IITR03 | reverse complement strand
CCGCCGCCCGCTGTACCGGCAGGCGGCGAGCCATCCGGGTGCGCACCGACGGCCGCAGCCCCGGGCGGGTCGTCCAGCAGGTGCTCGCCAAACTCGAAGCGGCGGACGCCGCGACCAGCCAGACCATCAGCGAGGATCGGAGCCCCACACCGTGACCGAACCGGTACGCATCGACGTCGAGACCGCCCAGCCCTATCCGGTGATCATCGGCCGGGGACTGCTCGGCGACGTCGTCGAAGAACTGTCCGGCACGCGGACCGTCGCGATCTTCCACCAGCCGACGCTCACCGCGACGGCCGAGGCCGTGCGGGAGGCGCTCGCCGAGACCGGCATCGACGCCCACCGCATCGAGATCCCCGACGCCGAGGACGGCAAGGAACTGGCGTCGCCGGATTCTGCTGGGAGGTGCTCGGCCGCATCGGCTGACCGTTCGGACGCGTCATCAGCTCGGCGGCGTGCCGCCACCGACCTCGCAGGATTCGTGGCCGCGACGTGGATGCGCGGCGTG
>LATQ01000026.1 GCA_001017865.1 Rhodococcus sp. IITR03 | reverse complement strand
GGTCAGAGCGAGGGCGGCGAGCCCGGCGCCGGTCGCGGCCACAGCGAACGACACCAGCGGGGCGCCGCCGATCACGGCGAGGGAGACGAACCCACCGTCGGGTTGCCCGAACGCCAGCCGTCCCCACGGGAACCGCCGAACGGCACGCTCGAACGCAACCATTCGATCAGGCTCCACGCCGCCGCGATCCACAACGGCGCGACCGGCAACGACCGCAGGTGCACCACCAGCGCCCCGAACAGTCCGACGAAGACCGCCTCGGCGGCGGCGAGCGCCAACCACGGCAACGGACCGACGTACACGCCGATCCAGGCAACAGCGGCACCAGGAAGCCGAGACCGGCGAGATAGCCGTAGCCGAACCCGGCGCGTCGCCGCATCGGTACTGCAGTCAGTACACCGACCAGGAGCGCGATCCCGACGGGGGCGAGGAACCACAGCGGACGCGGCGGAAACGACGCGAATAGCAACACTCCCGCGCGACGACGGCGAGCAACGCGCGCAGCGCGACGACACG
>LATQ01000621.1 GCA_001017865.1 Rhodococcus sp. IITR03 | reverse complement strand
CCCGAGCTGCCTTCGAGACCCTCGTCGACGTGCTGGCCCCGGCCCGCGAGACCGACCGGTCCCCGCTGTTCCAGGTGGTCCTCGAATACGGCAACACCGAGCAGGCCCATCTGGTGCTGCCCGAGCTCGAGGTCGACGCCCTCGACCCGGAACTGCCCGTCGCCAAGTTCGACCTGCAACTGACCCTGCAGGACACCGATCCGGCCGGGGTGGGGGAGCCGGGCGGGATGCCGGCGGCGTTCACCTATGCCACCGATCTGTTCGATCCCGACACCGTCGCCTCGTTCGCGCAGCGGCTGGTGCGGTTGCTCGACGCGGTCACCGCCGACCCGCACCGCCCCATCGGCGACGTCGATCTGCTCACCGAGGACGAACGTCCCACCGCCCCCGCTCCGTTGCGCCCGGCCGCAGAGACCTGCTCGATCTGTACGCCCGCGGCGCCGGACTCACCCGGCCGCGATCGCGTCACCGCCCCCGACGGGTCGCTGCGCTACGACGCACGCACCGACCGGGGTG
>LATQ01000004.1 GCA_001017865.1 Rhodococcus sp. IITR03 | reverse complement strand
CGTCGGCGGCGGTGAGCGGCTCGTCCACGGCCAGGCCTCGTCGAGACGCTGCCCGAACTCGATCGTCGGGGCGACCCACTCGTCGGGGTGCTTCTCGCGGTCGAGGTCGAAGACCGGCACCAGCAGGCCGTGGGTGCGGAACGAACCGGCGAACCGCGATCCCTCACCGAGGTGCAGACCGCCCGCCGCGTGCACCGCGAGCCGCCGCCATCAGCGCGTCCTCGTCCTCGGGCGCACCCAGCGCAGGTGCGCCTTCTCGCCCGGATCGACCCACCACGCGCCGCGGAGACCGTCGCCTCGAGACGCGCCGACGGCAGCACGGCTTCGTTCGCGTGCTTGACGGTGTGCGCGATCTCGGCGCTCGGTTCGACACCGGCCGGGATCCACCAGTCGAAGTCGTTGTGGACGGTGATCGCCGGCACGGCTGCCGGTCGATCAGCTCGGCCAGCGGCGGGGGGTGTCGTCGTCGACGCTCGCGACCTGCAGCGACGAGCCCGGCTCGGCCGTGTGCGCCCAGTGCAGGGC
>LATQ01000005.1 GCA_001017865.1 Rhodococcus sp. IITR03 | reverse complement strand
TTCCCGGCCCGCAAATCGTTGGAAGAGTTCGACTTCGATCACGCCCGCGGTCTCAGACGGGAGACGATCGCGCACCTGGCACGCTGGACTTCGTCACCGCCAAGGACAATGTGGTCTTTCTGGGACCACCGGGCACCGGGAAAACCCACCTGGCGATCGGGATCGCGATCCGGGCCTGCCAGGGCGGGCATCGGGTGTTGTTCGCAACTGCCGCGCAGTGGGTTTCCCGACTGGCGGACGCCCACCACAGCGGCCGGCTCGAAGCCGAACTGGTCAAGCTCGGTCGTTATCCGTTGCTCGTGGTCGACGAGGTCGGCTACATCCCGTTCGAGGCGGAAGCGGCGAATCTGTTCTTCCAGCTGGTGTCGAGTCGCTACGAGCGCGCCAGTTTGATCATCACCTCGAACAAGCCGTTCGGTCGATGGGGTGAGGTCTTCGGGGACGAGGTCGTCGCCGCCGCGATGATCGACCGCCTGGTCCACCATGCCGACGTGATCTCCCTCAAGGGCGACAGTTACCGACTCA
>LATQ01000370.1 GCA_001017865.1 Rhodococcus sp. IITR03 | reverse complement strand
ATCGCGGGCGAGGTGACGCGGGCCGGCGGCCTCGGCCTCATCGGCGCCGCCCGCTACAACACCGCCGAGTGGATCGAGGCGAGGTGCGCACCGCCCGCGAGATCGGTGGTGGGCCTGTGGGATTCGGTCTGATGACCTGGCGCTCGCCGACGACGACAGCCTCCTCACCGCAGTGCTCGAGCACCGGCCGCAGGTGGTCACGCTCTCGTTCGGCGATCCCGCGCCCTACGTCGAGCGCGTCCACGAGGCCGGGGCCGTCGTCCTCTCGCAGATCAACACGATCGACGATCTGCGGGTGGTCGAGGCCGCGGGTGTCGATGCGGTGATCGCGCAGGGCCACGAGGCCGGTGGGCACACGGGCCGGATCGGTACCCTCCCGTTGTTGCAGGAGGTGCTCGAGTCGACGTCGCTGCCCGTGCTCGCCGCAGGCGGCATCGCCACGGGTCGCGTCTGGCAGCAGTGCTCGCAGCCGGTGGCAGGGCGCTCTGGTCGGGACGGCGCTGCTCGCCAGCCCGGAGACCGTC
>LATQ01000131.1 GCA_001017865.1 Rhodococcus sp. IITR03 | reverse complement strand
GGCGACGAGCGCCCGCGCCAGATGGGGCCGGCCCGCGGCGGGGCCCGCCTCGGCGAGCACCGCGTCGATGTCGATCGGCAGACCGTCGTCCGCCATCCGCACACCCATCGCCCGGATCCGCGACACCCGTTCGCCACGGAGCCGCTCGAGTTCGGCGACGAAGACCGCGTCGTGCGGGTCGAAGAGATAGGCCAGCAGGTGCACGGCGACCGGGGCGCCGTCCTCCCCGCGTCCCGTGCAGGACATCTCCATTCCCCGGACGAGACGCAGGCCCGTCGGCAGGGCCGCTGCGGCCTCGTCCCATCCCGCGGTCGTGTCGTGGTCGGTCAGGGCCACGACGTCGAGACCCGCCCGGGCAGCGGCACGGACCAGTTCCGCGGGACGGTCGGTGCCGTCCGATGCGGACGAGTGGGTGTGGAGATCGATACGCACGCCACCAGTCTGTCAGGTCGGCGGGCTAGCATGGCTGGAGCTGCCCCGCCCGGTCCCCGTCGACGGCGACCGCCGCGCCGCGGGCCTGCGACCGG
>LATQ01000006.1 GCA_001017865.1 Rhodococcus sp. IITR03 | reverse complement strand
CTCACGGCGACGATGCTTCGTACGAGCGCGACGCCGCACGGTCGCGTCGACGTGCGGGCGAGCATCGCCGCCTCGCGCAGTACCGGGTTCGAGCCGCTCCGGCTGATCCGCACCCGCCCCGATCGACGGCGGCGGCGGATCGTCGTCTTCTGCGATGTCAGCCGGTCGATGCGCCCCTACGTCGGGGTGTATCTGCATCTCGTCCGTGCTCTTGCGCACACCGGAACGGCCGAGGTCTTCGTGTTCTCCACCACAGCGACGCGTCTGACCCCGGTCCTGCGGCACCGGTCGGTGGAGCAGGCGATCGACGTCGCCAACGAGCGTGTGCGGACCCGGTTCGGGGGCACGCGCATCGCCGGATCCCTCGCCGAGGTGGTCGCCTCCCATCACGGACACCTGCTGCGCGGAGCGATCGTCGTCGTCGCGTCCGACGGTTGGGACAGCGACGATCCCACCGCACTCGCCCACGTCCTGGCCAGGATCCGGCGCCGCGCCCACCGGGTGGTGTGGCTCAACCCCCCGGGCCCG
>LATQ01000007.1 GCA_001017865.1 Rhodococcus sp. IITR03 | reverse complement strand
CCCGCCACCCGCTCGCGCTCGACGCGTCGCGTTCGACCTCGGCTGCGGCCTCGGCGCCGTCCGGGAGAGCACGATCCGGCCCGTCGCGCCGTCGACCAGCACCTCGGTGCCGGCCGGGACATCGTCGAGACCGGCCACCGCGACGACGCACGGGATGCCGAGCTGGCGCGCGATGATCGCGGTGTGGCTCGTGGGTCCTCCGAGGGAGGTGGCCAGCGCGACGACGACGGACGGGTCGAGTCCGGCGGTGTCGGCGGGTGCGAGATCGGCCGCGAGGAGCACGGACGGCGAATCGGGCATCTCGAGACCGGGTTCGGGGGCTCCCTGCAGTTCGGCGATCACGCGGTCGCGGATGTCGAGCAGTCGGTGACCCGCTCGGCCTGCAGCCCGCCCATCTTCTCGAACAGGGCCGCGAACTGGTCGGTGGCAGCGACGGTGGCGCCGACCGCGTCGGATCCGGACCGGATCTTCGTCGCGGCCGCCCGCGCCAGGCGCGGTCCTCGACCAGCCACAGCGGTGGCTGGAGCCA
>LATQ01000344.1 GCA_001017865.1 Rhodococcus sp. IITR03 | reverse complement strand
GGGACGACGAGGTGGGGGAATCGGGGACCGATCGTGCCGCCCGCCCGCACGGCCGCGCGGAGATGGACGGGAAGGAAATCCGGTATGTTCCGGGACAATTCGGCCAGGGCGTGCGCTGCGGTCGCCGGATCCTCGGGGCGGATGACCTCGTCGACGAAGCGCACCGTGAACTCGAGTCCGTGGGGGTCCTTCAGGACGTCGGCGAGCCGGCGGGCCGCACGGTCGGGTGCGACCTCCGACGATTCCTCCACCCACCGGCGGGCCAGGGCGACAGCATCCTCGACGATCCGCACGGTGCGCCTCCGATCGACGGCGTTTCGAACCTGACGCCAATCTACCCACAGGAGCCGGTTCGCGTTTGTGGTCCGCGGTGTCGGGAATACAGCGCGAGGGGACAGTCCCGACCGATGAGGAGACGAGAGTGAACCGTCAGGCCCCGGCGTCGCGTGGCGCGGCGTCATCCGCCGAGCGCGTCGCGCAGAACGGTGTGTTCGAGAAGTTCGCCCGTGCCGGCTACGTCGGCAGTGGCATCGTGCACCTGCTCATCGGCTACCTCGCGATCCGCGTCGCGTTCGGCCGCAGCGAGCAGGAGGCATCGCAGTCCGGTGCGATGGCGGAGCTGGGCGAGCAGCCCGGCGGGAAGATCGCGTTGTGGATCGCCGTCGTCGTCTTCGTGATGATGGGCCTGTGGCGGTTCGCCGAGGCGACCTTCGGCAAGGCGTCCGAGCCGGAACAGCCCGGCACCGACATGAAGGACAAGGCGTTCGACCGTTTCAAGGCCGCCTGCGTCGGTGTCGTCTACCTCGCCTTCGCGTACACCGCGTTCGGGTTCGCCCGCGGCAGCGGCAAGTCCAGCGGTGAACAGAACGCGGGACTGACGGCGAAGCTGCTGCAGTCCGGCGGCGGCAAGTTCGTCCTCGTCGTCGCGGGACTCGTCATCCTCGGGGTGGGCGCCTACCACGTCTACAAGGGCGCGTCGAAGAACTTCGTCGACGACCTGAAGAGCCACCCGAGTACGTTCGTGAAACGCCTCGGTCTCGTCGGGTACGTCGCGAAGGGGCTCGCGCTCGGCCTCGTCGGTGTGCTGGTGATCGTCGCGGTCTTCCAGGCCGACCCGCAGAAGGCAGCGGGGCTCGACGGCGCGCTGAAGACGTTGGGCTCGCAGCCTTTCGGCACGGTGCTGCTGGTCCTCATGGGCCTCGGTATCGCGGTCTACGGCCTCTACAGCTTCGTCATGGCCCGCGACGCGAAGATGTGACGCTCAGTCG
Source organism: Rhodococcus sp. IITR03 (assembly GCA_001017865.1). Next base: position 12,966 of record LATQ01000344.1, on the reverse strand, counting down.
TCTGCGTCGTCGAACCAGAAGGACTCGGTCGCGACGTAGTGGAGGGTCGGTGGGCCGGGCAGGTCGAATTCGATCGCGCCCACCGGCCGCAGCTCCCCGTCGTTGTCCTCGCAACTGGCGGTCGCGATATTGGGCCCCGCGGCGATCCCCGTGAATTCGATGGTCTGGTAGTTCGCTCCGAAGATCTCCGCGGTTCCGGACTCGCCGGTGCCGAGCGCCGCGACGCAGATGAAGGGGTAGTCCTCGTCCGGTGGAGAGGTGTAGATCAGCTTCAGCAGCACGGTGTCTCCGCGGGTGCTGACAGTCCACAGTCCTCGGGTGTCGGTGTCCGCCGCTGCGCTCGCGGCGGGTGCGAAACCGGCGAGCAGTGCGAGCGGTGCGAGCAACGCGACCGTCGCACGCAGGTCCTGCGATGGTTCATGGGATCTCCTCGGAACGGCGTTGAGCCCCCGACACATTCATCGTCCGCACCCGATATCTGCGGGAACGGGCGAATCGGATGTTCGTGAAGAAGACGTGACGGCGACGAGATCGTCGTACTCGGTCCGTGACTCCCCGGGTCACGAAGTGCTACCACCTCGACCCAACTAGTTGACAACGCAACTAGTTGGGAGCATCCTGGTTGAGAAAGCAACCACATCGGGAGGAAGGTGGATCGATGATCGCCGACGAGCAGCAGCGCTCCGAAGAATTCGAGCGTCGGCGTGCACTCATCCGCGACGCGCACCTGAAGCCCGCCGACGCGCGCCCGCAGTCGTCGGCGCGGGGACTGCACCACACCGCGCTGATCAGCAGCGACGTCGAACGGACCGTGCGCTTCTACCAGGATCTCCTCGAGTTCCCGCTGACGGAGCTGATCGAGAACCGCGACTATCCCGGCTCTTCGCACTTCTTCTTCGACATCGGCAACGGCAATCTGCTGGCCTTCTTCGACTTCCCCGGTCTCGACGTCGGCCCCTATCAGGAGGTCATCGGCGGTCTGCACCACATCGCGATCAGCGTCGCCCTGCCCGCCTGGGAACGCCTGCGCGACAAGCTGATCGACGCGGGTGTCGAGCTCGTCGAACACAGCGACGTCTCGTTGTACTTCCGCGACCCCGACGGTGTTCGTCTCGAGCTGATCGCCGACCCGCTCGGCGAGATGTACGGCTCGAAGGTGCTGTAGCGCGAAGTAAGGGGAGGTTGTGTGCGTGTCCGTCTACCGGACACGCACACAACCTCCCCTTCCCCCTTCGTCTGTTCGCCGAACTCCTACTCCACGATCGGGAAGAGCGACTCCCCGTCCTCGGGCGCGCCGCTGACCTGACCGCGGTCGACGCGCGAATCCTCCACGATCACCCCGTCGACCTCGTCCGCAAGTTTCGAGTCTTCGGGCGCGCCGGTGGTGGCGTCGTCGACCACCTCGTCCACGTCTTCGGTCAGTTCGTCCTCGGGCGTCGCCGCGACAGGCTTGTCGAGCGGCTCGGCGGGTGCGACGTCGGGTTCCTCCTCGGCGAGACGCTGGTCGAGCGACTCGCCTTCCTGCTCTTCACGCTGGGTCGTTCCGAACTTGTCGGCTCCACTCCAGTCCTCGGGCGGATCGACGACCTCGTCGCCGTCGTCGTTCCGCACCTCGTCGGCGTCGAGGCCTTCGCTGGGGCTGAGGGTGTCGCCGGGACCGTCTTCGATGCTCATGTCGAGGAGATACCCGGCCGGGCGGGTGCGAAACCGTCGGCGGTTTCGCTCCGGGTGGATCAGGCTATGCCGTCGGAACACCACATCGAGGGAGCCACACATGGACGAGAACGATCTCTTCCAGCACATCGAGGAGCTGGTGGACGAGGAGAAGACGCTGCGCTCGCGGACGGGCGCGGACGGTCTGAGCGACGAGGATCTGCAGCGCCTGCGCGCCGTCGAGAAGCGACTCGACCAGTGCTGGGACCTGCTGCGTCAGCGTCGCGCGAAGGCCGAGTTCGGTGACGATCCGGACGAGGCGCAGGCACGACCGGTCGACGAGGTCGAGTCCTATCGGCAGTAGGTGCTCGCACGCGCGGCGGTCCGGCGCACGAGGTCGACGATGTCCTCGGGGCGGTCGGACTGCGGCGCGTGGCCGGCCCGGGGGAGCGGTACGAACCGTGCCCCGGGGATCAGCGGGACGTACCGCACGGTCTGCGCCGACGCGACGGTGTCGAGGACGCCCTGTGCCAGAGTGACGGGACAGTCGATCCGGTCGAGTCCCGTCGGCACATCGGTCAGGATCGCGTCCCACAGCATCGACCAGAAACCGGCCGAATCGGCGAATCCGCCCTTGACCGCCAGTGCTTCGGCGCGGGTCGTCTTCCACGGCTTCGCGCGTAGACCCGCGGTGAGTGCGGTACGGCCGAGGACGCTGCGCGACATCGGTTCGATGAGCGGCCTGCGGGCCTTGTTGAGCAGGCGCGCGGTCGTCATGAGCGCGCCTGGTAGATACGTTCCGGCGGCAGTCCGAGTCCGGAGGGTGACAGGGCGACCACAGACAGGGCGCGGCCGCGCACGGCGAGTTCGATCGCGAGTCGTCCGCCGAGCGAGTTGCCAGAACGTGCACCCGGTCGAGTCCGAGGGCGTCGAGTTCCGCCTCCAGGGTGTCGGTGAGCGCGCCGACGGTGGGTCGGCCGCTCTGTTCCGGCGACGAACCGTGGCCGGGTAGGTCGACGTTCAGCACGTCGAAGTGCTCGGCGAGTCGCGGGACGAGGGTGGAGAAGTCGTCCATCGTGGCGCCGATGCCGTGCAGGAGGAGTAGGGGTTCACGGATCCGGTGCGGCGGTAGCTCGGTCGTGAGTGCATCGGTTCCATTCTTCCCTGTCGGGCGGGCCGGAGTGCCCTGTCGCAAAGGTTGTGTGTTCTGTCACATTTGTGAGGAAGGAAAAGCAACGACCTGGTCGAACGGCGTGTTATAGCCCTTCCTTATCGAACTTCTAGAAACTATCGATTGGCACAATCAATAGTTCGCGGATAACGTCTGAACCGTCAACCCCATCGAGACGAGTGAGGTTCTTACATGTCGCTGATCAACAAGAAGATCAAGCCCTTCAAGGCCGAGGCTTTCAAGGACGGCGCCTTCGTGACCGTGTCCGACGAGGACATCAAGGACAAGTGGGCGATCTTCTTCTTCTACCCCGCAGACTTCACGTTCGTCTGCCCGACGGAGCTCGGCGACCTCGCGGACCACTACGAGGAGCTGCAGAAGCTCGGCGTCGAGGTCTTCTCCGTCTCGACCGACACGCACTTCACGCACAAGGCGTGGCACGGCTCGTCGGAGACCATCGGCAAGATCAAGTACGCATGATCGGTGACCCGACCCTGCAGATCAGCACCGACTTCGAGGTCCTCCGTGAGGACCAGGGCCTCGCCGACCGCGGCACCTTCCTGGTCGACCCGGACGGCGTCGTCCAGTTCACCGAGGTCACCGCTGAGGCATCGGCCGCAACGCCGCCGAGCTCGTCCGCAAGGTCAAGGCCGCTCAGTACGTCCGCAGCCACCCGGGCGAGGTCTGCCCGGCCAAGTGGGAAGAGGGCGACGACACCCTCGCTCCGTCGCTGGAGCTCGTCGGCAAGATCTGATTCGTCGACGGAAATTCGTTCCGGTGGCACGGGATCGAACGTCCCGTGCCACCGGGCACCGTCCGGGTCCGCTCGGCTCGAGCTGAGAAGTTCGCCGACTCCCATCTCTTCCGGTCACAGTTCTTCCACCTCTGGAGTGAATCCTCATGCTCGACGCCTCCCTTGCCGCCCAGTTGAAGTCCCTTCTCGAAAAGGTCACCCAGCCGATCGAGCTCGTGTCGTCCCTCGACGACCGGCCGAAGTCGAAGGAACTCGCCGACCTCCTCGATCAGATCGCCGGCATGTCCGATCTGGTCACCCATGTGCGCGACGGTGAAGCCACCCGTCGCCCCTCCTTCCTGATCCGCCGGGTCGGCACCGACATCGCGGTCGAGTTCGCGGGCATCCCGCTCGGCCACGAGTTCACCTCCCTCGTGCTCGCCCTGCTGCAGGTCGGCGGACACCCCTCGAAGGAGGCCGTGGAACTGCTCGAGCAGGTGCGCGACCTCGAGGGCGACTTCCACTTCGAGACCTACTTCTCGCTGTCGTGCCAGAACTGCCCCGACGTGGTGCAGGCCCTGAACGTGATGTGCGTGACCAACTCGCGCATCAAGCACACCGCCATCGAAGGCTCCCTCTTCCAGGACGAGGTCGATGCACGCCAGGTCATGGCAGTGCCGACCGTCTTCCTCAACGGTGAGCTGTTCGGCTCCGGACGCATGAACCTCGAGCAGATCGTCGGCAAGCTCGACAGCGGCTCCGCCGAGCGCACCGCCGCCGCGATCAGCGAGAAGGATCCCTTCGACGTCCTCGTCGTCGGTGGCGGCCCCGCCGGCGCGACCGCCGCGATCTACGCCTCCCGCAAGGGAATCCGCACCGGCGTTCTCGCCGAGCGCTTCGGCGGCCAGGTGCTCGACACCATGGCCATCGAGAACTTCTCCTCCGTCCCCTACACGGAGGGCCCGAAGTTCGCCGCCGAGCTCGAGAACCACGTGCGCCAGTACGACGTCGACATCATGAACGTCCAGAAGGCCTCGAAGCTCACCCCGGCCCCCACCGAGGGTGGTCTCGTCGAGGTCGAGCTCGAGAACGGCGCCCGGTTGCTTTCGCGCAGCGTCGTTCTCGCGACCGGTGCCCGCTGGCGCGCGATGAACGTGCCGGGCGAGCAGGAGTACCGCAACAAGGGCGTCACCTACTGCCCGCACTGCGACGGCCCGCTGTTCAAGGGCAAGCGCGTCGCGGTCATCGGTGGCGGTAACTCCGGTGTCGAGGCCGCGATCGACCTCGCCGGCGTCGTCGCCCACGTGACCCTCATCGAGTTCGACTCGGTCCTGCGTGCCGACGAGGTGCTGCAGCGCAAGCTCCGCAGCCTGCCCAACGTCGACATCATCGTCAGCGCCCTCACCACCGAGGTCCTCGGCGACGGTTCGAAGGTCACCGGCCTGACCTACACCGACCGCACCACCGACGAGTCGCGCACCCTCGAGTTGGACGGCGTGTTCGTCCAGATCGGTCTGCTGCCGAACACCGAGTGGCTCTCCGGCACGGTCGAACTCAGCCGCGTGGCGAGATCGTCGTCGACGACCACGGCCGCACCTCGGTGCCCGGCGTGTTCGCTGCCGGCGACTGCACGACCGTCCCGTACAAGCAGATCATCGTCTCCGCAGGTGCGGGTGCGACGGCCGCGCTCGGCGCGTTCGACCACCTCATCCGCACGAGCGCCCCGGCCCAGGCCGAGGAAGCGGTCGCTGCGACCGTCTAGGCGTCACTGCAGCCCCGTGGCCGTCACCCTTCCGGGTGGCGGCCACGCTGCTTTGTCGGGGGAGGTCGTTGCCGAGAATCTCGCGGAAACCGCCCACATTCTCCCCCAATTCACCCCGTGCGGGCATTGACGCACTCTTTACCCCGGCGTTTCACTGAAATACGCACGTGTGTCCCCATCGCGACGGTGTCCCAGGAGGTCGACCTATGCGCAGCACACGGAAGTCCGGCCGACGGCACAGACGCGGAGGGAGAGCCGCCACGGTGGTGGCGCTCATGGGGTTGCTCGCCTGTGGGTCAATCCCGCGGCATCGGCGGACGATGTCACCGGCTTCTCGCTCCCGTTCTCCGGCGCACCGGGTTACGAGCATCTGGCGCCGACGCAGGTCACCCACCGTCCCGGTTGCACGCCCCGCTCGGTCGGGAGTGGGCCGAGGACATCGCCCGGCAGATCGGGCTGAGTCCGTCGGATGCGTTGTCCGAGCAGCAGGCCCGCGACTTCACCACCGGCGGGGGAGTGGGCGGAAGCAAGGAAGCGGCCGAGATCATCCAGAGCTCCATCGACATCCTCGTCAATACGACCGGCCGCCCCATGTATTCCGACGTGAACGGTGTCTCCACCCCGTCGGTCCTCGGTAGTTACGGCCTCTATGTGACGCCCGACGGCATACTGCAGAGCCCGGCCAACGCGTCGGCGCCGACACGGCAGATCAACACGCTCATCGCGCCCGGCGGGTACGTCGACACCTGGCTGCGCAACAACGACGCGACGGACACACTGGTGGCGCTGTACCGGTCGGCGTACCCGATCGAGGCGGCCTTCGGTTTTGCGGCGCAACAGATGTCCGGCGCCGCGCAGCTGGTCACCAACACGAAGGGTGACGTCGTCTCGACCGTCGGCATGTCGATGGCGCCGCCGCTGTGGATCGTGAACTTCGCTCTCATCTACGCCGTGAGTCCTTCCCTCGCGGCCGCGATGCCGGCCTACTGGCTCCCATCCCGCCGGAGGTTGCCGAGGCCATCAAGGCGAGCCCCACTGGTCAGGTGCCCTACGCCGATTACGCGTCGTACCTCGAGTGAACTTCGGGGAGGTCGTGGTCGGGAATTTCGACGAGAGCGACCACAACCTCCCCGAAGTTACGATGTGGCATGGCTGTTGTGGTGATGGGCGTCAGTGGATGTGGCAAAACGACTTTCGCGAAGCAACTCGCGGACGCGATCGGCGGCGCTTCATCGAGGCGGACGATTACCACAGCGACGCGTCGATCGAGAAGATGCGCTCGGGGCGCGCGCTCGACGACGAGGATCGTGAGCCGTGGTTGCGTGCGGTCGCCGCGGCCGCTGCCGACACCGTCGAGACCCCGGTGGTCGCGTGCTCGGCACTGAAGCGGTCCTACCGCGACATCCTGCGTGCCGGCACCCCGGCCGTCTTCCTCCATCTGGATGTGCCCGTCGACGTCGTGCGGTCCAGGGTTCGCGGACGCGGCGGCCACTTCTTCTCCGAGTCGCTGGTGGCTTCCCAGTTCGAGACGCTCGAGCCGCTGGGACCCGACGAGGACGGCGTCACCCTGGACGCGACCCGCTCGCTCCCCGAACTCCTCGACACCGCCCGCTCGTACCTCGAAGGCCGCCGGTAGGACTGTCGAGGTAGGTGTTGTTGTCGAAGAACGCGAGAAAATCGACAACAACGACAGACTCGATACGACGAAGGCCCCGACCGTGCGGTCGAGGCCTTCATCCTCAGAAAGATCAGCGCTTCCTGACGTTCGCGACGATCTCAGCCTCGGCCTTGATGCTGGTCCTGGTCTTCTTCTCGGCGCGCTTTTCCTTCAGCGACTTGCCGGACTTCTTGGACATCGAACTGCGAGGCGATTTGTCGGCCATGTTGCCACCCTCAATTGGGGACCTGAACGGTCCCGATCCCCCACAGTACGGGAAGGTCGGTCGTGATCCGCGCACGAGTCGGCGCCGGGAGCGTCCTGCGGCAGGAACGACGGGCTCGGACCCGCCCCACAACGACGAAGGCCCCGACCGCGTGTCGGGGCCTTCGTGTGGGAGCCGATGACGGGAATCGAACCCGCGTATTCAGCTTGGGAAGGTGTTTCGGACAGGACTGGCATAGTACTGCCGTAGTACCGTATCGGTACTAAATCGGCAGGTAGAGGCGTATAAATCGTGTGCTGTTGCCGCTCGGGTGCCGCTCCCGCGCCAGTGGTTGATTACTGGCTGCGGAGGTACCACCGAGGTACAGCGGTGAAGCTGGCACACGGCCGGGGCTGCGCCGTAGCCTGGCTGCAACGGGCAGTGCCCGCACCCGCACCCCGGCACCCGGTCGGGGTCAGCGGCTCGTAGTACCAGTTCCACTCAACGCGGTCGTGCCGCGTCGCATTTTCTTCCTTCAGTTCGGTCGGAGACCGGCTTACGAATCAGGCGCAGTGCCCTGGCTCATCCCGCCCGTTTTCTTCACGCCGAATTGGAGCGATTCATGAAAACCCTCATTTCCCAGCTGTACGCCTCAGGTGGCGACAGCGGCCAGGGCTACGCCACCGAAGGCGACGTGCTGGTCAATCAGACCGCCGACGGGGTGGATCTCAACGCCATCTGGGCGCAGGCGGCATCGGCCATGTCGCTCTACAACCGGGAGCGGTCCGCCCTGGCGGCGTTGATCAGTTACCCGACGACCAACGTCGCGACGCCATCCCGCAGCAGGTCGCCGCCGACAACTTCGAGGAAGCCTCCGAGTTTGGAGAGCCAGTTGGCATCCGCGCCGTCCCCGATGCGCTCGTATTAGGTTACGATTTCAGTGATTTCGACCTCGCGAGTCGAATGTCGTGGCGCTTCTTGCGTTCTGCCACGGCGGAACAAGTTAACGCAGCGATCAATCAGGCACTGGAAGCCGACAACCGGTTGGTGACCGGGAAGTTGCTACGTCGCCTGTTCGACCCGACCGAAGGCACCAACGAACATCAGCACCGCGTTTTCGGTCTGTGGAACGGCACCGACGGCATGGCACCGCCCCCGCACGCAGGGTTGGAGTTCCCCAGCACGACCAGCCACTACCTCGCAAGCGGCAACACAGCGATCGACCCCGGCGACTTGCTGGACGCGATCAACGCCGTGCGGTTGAAGGGCTTTGGCACCTCGGCGGACACGCGCCTGATCGTGCTGTGCCACCCCAACGAAGCCGAAGAGATCAGCACTTTCCGCGCGGGGCAGGAAGCTAACGGCGTCCAGAGCAAGTTCGACTTCATCCCGTCTGCCAGCGCCCCGGCGTACCTCACCGAGGAAAACGTCGTGGGGCAGGTCGCACCGGGTGAGTTCGGCGGGCTGGAGGTGCTCGGTAGTTACGGCCCAGTGTGGATCGTCCCGTCGTACTTCGTCCCCGCTGGCTACTTCGCGGTAGTGGCGACGGGCGGGCCGAACAGTCCGAAGAACCCCATCGCATTCCGGCAGCATCCGAATCCCGCCTACCAGGCTTGCGGATCATTCCGGGACGCGACCAGCGGTACCCGTTGCAGGATTCGTTCTTCCAGCGGTCGTTCGGTTGCGGCATCCGCTACCGGAGCGCGGCGTGCGTGGTGCAGGTGATCCCCGGTTCGGTGTACACCCCGCCAGTGTGGGCGTGGTCCTGATGGCCCCGCGCATGGCACCTACGGTCCCCGTGACGACCGCCCTGTGGCGCGGCAACACCCCGAGGCCGGCGAATACTCGTGGGGGCCGGGACTGACCCCCAAAGGCTGGAGAATGCCTCGCCTGCCGACGGCGGCATGTACCGAGGCAAGACGCCCCCGTCGCCGAGCGCCTGGACTGCGTGCCCTGGCCGACGAGCTGGACCGACGAAGGAGCCACTGACATGGCCCGCCGCCGGAACCAACGCCGTGACCGGCTGGGCCGCTTTGCGGGAACGGGGACCAAGGTGTCGGCGTCGGCCAAAGACGCGCGGCGCGCAGCCAAGACCGCTATGAAGACCGGAGCGACCAAGGTTGCGACCGGCGTAGGCAAAAGCTACGTCAGCGGCAGCTTCAGTAAGAACCTCGTGGTAGGCCAGGGCGGCGAATACAAGGGCGTGAAGGTGGGCGCGGAATTCAAGACGCCCAAGGGCCGGGGCGTGCTGGTCAAGGGCATCGTCGGGTACTCGGGTCCGCCTAACCGTCGTTATGACATCACGCCGGAGCTGAACAAGGCGCAGAAGAAGCTCAGCGTGCACGCCACGCCGAATCCCAACCGGCGCGCCGCCGCAGGCACCAAGCTCAAGCGGTAACCCAGACCGCGACCGGGGGACGGCCCGGTCGCCGCCGCGTCCTGTTGGCTCCCTTGCCTCAAGCGGGGCGCGGCACCCAACTTCACAGACGCCGCGTGCGCCAGTCCCGGCCGCGCGGAAAACAAGCCGTCGGGCGTGAACTTGTTCTGGCGACGGTGAGAGCAAGGCCCTGGATCGACTTGTCTCCGGGTGGCTACTCACAGAAGACCCTGCGGCGGAGTTCTCTCCGGTTCACCGTCGCAGGGTCTTCTGCTGCGTTCGGAAGCGTTCGTTGACTTCTTTTCGCGGTCATTCATAGCCACCGAACCGATGAACGCCCACCTCAGTGGAAATCAGGCGGCGGAACATAGATATGTGCGGCACGTCAAACCGGAGAGTCTGGACGTAAGTCATTGCGTATGAGCATATTTCAATGCGCCGTGGTTGCGGCCCGGTAGCTGCACATGGCAATATGGGTGCCGTACCCAAGCCGCCCACGGCGGGGCGGGTACGGCAAAGGAATCTGAGGAATTGCCGGGACTGTCGGGCAGCCTCGAACGGGCGAGTATCCATCACCGCGCCCGTGGGGTCAGATCTCCCAGTCGGGATAGAAGCAGTAACCCCAGGTTTTCATCAATCGCGATGGTCTCCTGGGATTTTTCGTTTCCAGGGGTCCCGAGTCAAGGGAGAAACCCGATGAGTCAGCAGTACGGACACGCACACGCGGCGCGCCCCATCAGCCCACCGCAGCGTCCAGTCCGCCGCGCGCCGATCAACCGCGACGAGCTCAACGAGCTACCGACAGTTCGTGGCCGCGATGCAGCCGTCGCGTTCGTGCGGGAGCGCCTAGGCGTACCGGTGACGCCGAACCGGATGCGGACCGCGCTAGAGAGGCGAGAGCTACCCGTCTACAAGATTGACCGCTGGAACTTCACCGCAGAACGCGATCTGTACGACTGGCTTCTTTCGCTCGCGAAGACCCGCAAGGACGGTGCTGCGTGAGCAATTACGAAGAGCTGAAGCGCCTCTACCCCACCCTGGAAGCGCAGGAGTGCGGTAACTGGGATGCCATGCGTGGAACCGGCGACCCGATCGCGGACCAGGCCGAGGCCGCGAACAATCCACGTATCAGGTCGTTGGAGAAGGGCGGCCTCCTGTCTAGCCGTCCGCAGCGGCCTTCGCCAGCAGCGCGAATCCACCCCGTCATCAGCGCAGGACTCGATCGCGCGCGGAAGATTCCACCACGGTTTGACCTTGTCGGTCTCGCGGGGGTGGATCGCGTTTACAGCAACACCGGACGCGGGTTGCTGCCGTATGGACCGTACGCGCACACTACCTCTGAGCTTCGCGCGGAGGAGCGCGACCGTTTGGGGATCACTCCCGGCGAGCAAGCGATGCTGGATGTGGAATACGTTCACGCGCTTGAGATTGCGACTACGGAGGTTCCCCGTCGGGCTCGGTAGTCTTTCACCTTGCCGAATGGACCGAGCTCGATGGAGCCTTGGCGTGCCCCGTGGTGCCGGGGTGGTCGGCATGGAGGATCGCACACATGGTGGCCTTGAGAAGCCGCGTCTGCTACTGGTGCGACTCCTGCTCGAAGGCGGCCCTCGAGGACTATCTGCTCGTCAGCTGCGGTGGAACGTTGCGCGTGTTCGCTACGTGCTCACCGTGCCGCGAGAGGTTCGACCGCGACACCGAATCCGGCGGACTGCATTGGCGAATGAACGACGACTGGTTCCACGCGACCGGCTGCCCGTCAGATGAGTGGATCTGATGCGCGCGGGTGGTGTGAGCCGGGGTCCGCGATCGTCGCCGGCCCGAGCTTGCTGGATGCGCCGGACTTGTTCTTGGGGTGGGCGTTCCAGGTGAAGAAACGGTGGGGACGCACGTTCGTCATTGATGAAGACGACCGCGAATGGCACGACGATGTATGGGTGCTTCCGCCAGGGACGTTCCGGCGGTGTACGGCGGTACGGGGGTTGGTGCGGTACCCGGCTGTGCGGTTGCTGGGCGGCGCATCGCGGCCCCCTGGCTGCCCCGGTGGCGGGCTTGTATGGCCGTTGGGCAACCCCGGCAGGGCGGCCCGCAAGTCAACCGCTGCAAACGAAAAGGACGCGCTCAGTGTGAACCGAACACGTCCTCTTCCGGTCCGAGCAAGAACCGTCGAAAGTGCTGGCACGGGCCACTGGCCAGCGTACCGCACTTACACGAAAGTAATTGTGCAGCAATGGTATAGAACTAGCTAGGTAGTACGCTAGGCGTGCTGCACGCACGCAACGCCCGCTCAGGTGTAGCGACCTGAGCGGGCGTTGTTCTCAAAGCCCCGAGGCTTCCATCTCGGATTCAACCGCTTCGTACGAAAAGCGGCTGAACGTGACTCCCCACGCGAAAGGATCGTCAATGCGTAATACTACGCAGCTTCAGGCGCCACAGGCAACCACGTCTGTATTGGATTCTGGTCAGCTGCAACCAATCAGCGAGGTTGCGCTAGCGTGGCGAGCTCTTGGAGCTTCACCGATCAAGGTGAAGACTGATGGGTCAAAAGCTCCGGCAGGCGAATGGAAACGCTTCCAGACCGAAACCGCCACCGTGGAGGAACTGAACCGGTGGTTCAGCAGCGAGAGCGCCGGTGTTGGGATCGTTACGGGATACGGCGGAGTGGAGCTCCTGGAGTTCGAAACCATTGTGGTGTTCACCGACTGGTGCCGGTTGATGGTGGAAGCCGGTCACGCTGACGAGCTTCGGGCGCTATGTGGCGGCTATCTCGCTGCGAGTGGCGGGGGCGGCTACCACCTGATCTACCGCACCGCGAACCTGAGACGAATCAAGTTCTTGCGGGAGTGGACAAGGGCAACGATGTGTTCCGGTACCTCGATCCTACAGAGGTGAAGGGATACAAGGACTCCCTTGTCCTCATCGAGACGCGAGGTGTTGGCGGATACGTCGTTCTCGCCGGTAGCGACGCGCGCGTACACCCCACGGGGCGACTGTATCGGCGAATTAGTCTCCCCGACTACCTTGGCCGCGAACAGATGCGGTTGTGGACCTTCAGCGACCTTGCAGCAGGAAAGACAGGGCGACGAAAAGGCCCTGCCCGCCCACCCGTTCTGACGCCCGCACCTGACCGCCTGTACGAAGTATCCGGGGAGCTGCGCGACGAGATGTTCACGCTGGCACGGCAGCTGGACCGGCGCAGTCCCAAGAAGCAGTGTGGTGAGCGTAAGTCTGAGCTGAGCCGTCCAACCGGGCAGGGAATACCTGGTGCGCTTCCCGGGAAGGCCTGGGCGGGTGTGACTACGTGGGACGATATTCTGAAGCCCCACGGTTGGCGGCGCGACCACAGCACGGAGGATTGTTGCGCCCCGGCTTCAGTAGAGGCTCTCGACGACCCGCTCGGTTGTTCCGGCG
>LATQ01000008.1 GCA_001017865.1 Rhodococcus sp. IITR03 | reverse complement strand
GTCGGTGCCGAGCTACGCGCTGAGGACGACGTCCGCGTCCCCGCCCGGCAGCCACACGTCGGGCGGACCGTGGTGACTTGCGGCCGCGCGGTCGAGGATGTGCCGGCGAGCTTGTGAATGCGCAACACCAGCACCCGGTCCCGCACGGTCAGGTCCGGGCAGCGCGCGAGCAGTCGGGCCTCGAAGTCCGGGACCTCGGCGGGGGAGTGCAACCACGCCTGCACTACGAGGTTCGCGGCGCCGACGACGGCGAAACAGTTGCGCACCTCCGGCTCCCGGCTCACCACCCGCCCGGTGGCGGTCAACCGCTCCACGGGCACCGTGCACCACAACGTGACGAGCACCGCGAAACCTGCTGCGGGATGAGCGAACTCGCATCGTAGGCCGACGACGTCGGCGGCCAGCAACGCCTCGACCCGGCGTTTGACCGTGGCCGCGGCAGCCCCGGCGATCTCCGCCAGGGTGCGCATCGGGGTGCGGCCGTCCACCGCCAACGCCGACAGGATGCGCGATCGGTGGCGGAGACGC
>LATQ01000009.1 GCA_001017865.1 Rhodococcus sp. IITR03 | reverse complement strand
GCTCGCCGCGGCCCTCGACGCCGGCGCGACGAGCCTGAGCGACGCCGTCGCCCGCGCTCTGCCCCCCGAAGTCGGACGCCCCGGTCTTCGGGACGCTGCGCGAGGGCTACGGCGTGTTGATCGAAGCCCTCGTCCGCGGGGCCGACGCCGAGTTCCTCTACGGCACGGCCGCATCCGGACTGAAGCGCAGCGGTGGCCGGTGGTCGGTCGATCCGCTCGGCGAGGTCGACGGTGTGGTGCTCGCCGTGCCGCCCCGGATGCCGCCCGGCTCTGGTCGAACAGCGTGCGATCCGCCGCACAGTGCGCAGCGCAGATCCCGCTCGCCTCGTCGGTGGTGGTCGCGCTCGCGTTGCCGCACGACGCCGGCCTCCCGCAGAACTCCGGGATCCTCGTCGCGACCGGGGAGGAACTGTCGGCGAAGGCCTTCACGCTGTCGAGCCGCAATGGCCGCACCTCGCCGAACGGCCCGTCGCGCTCGCCCGCGCGTCTGTTCGGGCGGTTCGGCGACGACGCGCTCGTCGACGGCGCTCCG
>LATQ01000010.1 GCA_001017865.1 Rhodococcus sp. IITR03 | reverse complement strand
CTCACCCCGCACCGGATTCCTCCTCTTGTGCACGCGACGACGTCGACGTCGCGGCGCTGCGCACCACCGCCCTGGCCGCCACCTCCGCCCCGGTGCGGATCCATTCCCTCACCGACATCGACACCACCGGACTGCTCACCTCGGTGCTGCAGGCCAAGCCCCACGAGGTGTGGATCATTCGGCCCGACGCCACATCGCCGCCGTCGTGGACGGATCCGACCCCACCACCGTGACCGACGCCGTGCGACGAGCCACCGCCCGCGCCGGCACACTGCAGCCGCTGGGCGCCTAGCACTTCCTCTGCACCGCAGCACGATCGCCGTAGCCCACCCGGGTCGCTCCCAGACGGTCGCAGGACCATCCCTGATGATCTCCCTGCTGGTCCTGCGGCGCCGGCTCTCGCGGAGTCGGATTTCTCCTGACCGATTCCGCGAGAGCCGCACTCCCCTTTTCCGGCGGACGCCGCATCCGCCTCCCCAGATCCGCGAGGAGTCAGATCATGGCGTTCTACCGACAGCTCGGCGTCATCCCGC
>LATQ01000011.1 GCA_001017865.1 Rhodococcus sp. IITR03 | reverse complement strand
GTCCGTCGCCGATGCCGCCGGCCGCGCACGCTCGTACGACGCGACGGCACGGCGCTCGTCCAGACCGCCTGGGCGCCGGAGGTGTGATGGCGATCGGGGACGAGACGGTCGTCGCGGTCGCGTTCACGCTGACACCCGGGTCCGTCCACATCGGGTGGCCCGGAACCACGCGCAGCGTGCCCGCTCTCGCAGCGGAACTCGGCGACCGGCGGGTCTACGGAGCGGCAGCGGAGGAACAGTCGGAGCCGGCCGGCGTCGCAGGCGTCGTGGATGTCGTGGATGTCACGGAACTCGTGGATGCGGCCGCGGTCGGAGGGGAGACCGAACTCGGAGAACTGCTGAGCGGGCTCGTCTCCTACGCCGCAGCGACCGTGGGTGCACCGGACACCGGCGGGGTGGCGTGCGCGATACACCCCACCTGGTGGAACGAGCGGCGACGCGATCTCTTCCGGACCGCCGTGCGGCAGGTCGCGGGCGATACGATCCTGCTCCCGGTCGCCGTGGCTGCCGCCGCCGCCGCGATCCTGCGCCGCA
>LATQ01000012.1 GCA_001017865.1 Rhodococcus sp. IITR03 | reverse complement strand
CGGGACCTGACCCCTGATCTTGGACACGCGGAATCCAGCACGACCGCTGGGGAAGCGAGAATCCAAGAGATGACGAAGAAGAACTACACCGATGAGTTCCGACAGCGGGCGGTGGACTTGTACGAGTCGACGCCGGGCGCGACGCTCAAGGGCATCGCTGCCGACCTCGGGATATCACGAGGCGCGCTGAAGGAGTGGGTCGACAAGCTCGGCTCTGGAACGACGACAGGTCGCCCAGGAGCAGTCCCGTCCGCGGGCCGGCCACAGTCGCAAGCGGCGAGGATCGCCCGACTCGAGGCCGAGAACGCGGCCTTGAGAGCCGAGCAGGCCAAGCTGGCCGAGGAACGAGACATCCTCCGTCAGGCGGCGAAGTATTTCGCCGGGGAGACGAACTGGTGAACCGCTTCCAGTTCGTCGAGGACCACAAGAGCGCCTGGGGCGTGAAGCGGTTGTGCGAGGTCGTCGAGATCTCCCGCTCGTCGTTCTACGCGTGGCTGGCAGCCGCGCCCCGCACCGCGCTGCCCCGCGCCCCG
>LATQ01000013.1 GCA_001017865.1 Rhodococcus sp. IITR03 | reverse complement strand
CCCCGGCGACATACAGTTCCCCGGCCACCCCGACGGGCACGGGCTGGAGCCGTCCGTCGAGGACCAGCGCGCGGAAGCCGCGGCTGGGGGTGCCGATGGTGACGGGCTCACCGACGGTGAGCGGGTCACCGAGGGAGGTCATGATCGTCGCCTCGGTGGGACCGTAGGCGTCGATCACCCGCCGCGACGCCGCCCAGCGCGCCACCAGCTCCGGTGGCAGTGCCTCGCCGGCGACGAGCAGGGTGTGCAGCTCGGGGACGGTGTCCGGATCCAGCGAGGCCAGCGCGGTGGGGTGATGAAGGCGTGGCTGACCCGCTGCGCGACGCAGCACCGCGGCGAGCTCGTCGCCGCCGTAGACGTGCGGCGGCACGACCACCAGCGTCGCCGCCGCGCACAGCGCCATCATCTCGAAGATCGACGCGTCGAAGCTCGGCGACGCCAGATGCGACACCCGGGCCGCGGCGGTGACCTGCAGCCGCTCGGCGTTCCTCCCGGGCCAGGGAGGCCAGGCCGCGGTGGGTGACCGCCACG
>LATQ01000404.1 GCA_001017865.1 Rhodococcus sp. IITR03 | reverse complement strand
CCGACCGCGCCGCCGCTATCCGCACCGGCGACCTCGTGCGCTGGACCCGCGCCGGTGCCCTCGAAATTCGTCGGCCGCAGCGACAACCAGATCAAGCTGCGCGGTGTGCGCATCGAGCCCGGCGAGATCGACACCGCCCTCACCGCACTCGACGGCGTCGACCGCGCCGTGACGCTCGTGCGCAGCGGTCGCCTCATCTCCTATGTGACCGGCGAGAACCTCGACGGCAGTAGTTTGGACGACGCAGACCTGCGAGCCCCGCTGCGCACCGTCCTGCCCGCGCACCTCGTGCCCTCCGCGATCGTGCCGCTGGCCGCGATCCCGCTCACCTCCCACGCAAGGTCGACGCCGCCGCCCTGCCCGAACCCGCCGCCGGCGAAGGCAGCGAAACCGCGCACGGAGACCGAGCGGACTCGTCGCCCGCATCATCGGCGACGTCCTCGGCGACGGCACCGCCGTGGGACGCACCGACGACTCTTCGCCGTCGGCGGCAACTCGCTGCTCGCCAGGCCGTCCTCGTCGGCCGCCTGCGCGACGAG
>LATQ01000014.1 GCA_001017865.1 Rhodococcus sp. IITR03 | reverse complement strand
GCGCGTCCAGCAGGCGCCCCCGACCGACGCGATCCTGGCCGAGGCCTACGGGCGTCCGTCCGACGCCGACGAGACACTCCAGCGTCCTCCCGCTCAGCCCGCAGCCGAGACCGAGGACGACACCGAACCCGATCCGTGGCGCGACCCCGACTCCGCGGTGCGGCTCGGTCCGCCCCTGGCCGGGGAGGCGAGGAGAAGGAACTTCCCCCGGCCCCCGGACTCACCCTGCGTGAGGTGTTGTTCGACCGCCGCGTCCAACCCCGCGCACTCGCGACCTTGGCCGCGGTGGCCGTCGTGATCGGCATGGTCGGCGGACTCGTCGTCGCGCTCGCGACCGCCGACAACGGTTCGCTGACCAGTCGCGGAGTGACGCTGAGCCAGTCGGGTCCCGACGAGGAACTGCCGACTGGCGCGGTCGCGCGTGTCGCCGACACCGTGCTGCCTGCGGTCGTCTCCATCCAGACCACCGTCGGTGTCGTGCGGTACCGGCTCGGGCGTGGTGATCGACGGAGCGCGGGCTACATCGTCACCAACAACCATGT
>LATQ01000015.1 GCA_001017865.1 Rhodococcus sp. IITR03 | reverse complement strand
CGCGACCCGCGGGCGGGCGGACCGTGCCGTCGGGCGCCGCGAGCAGCGACCCGAGGAACCGCTTCCGGGACGCCCCGATCAGCACCGGGAAACCCAGGTCGGTGAGCTCGGGCAGACGCTGCAGCAACTGCCAGTTGTGGTCGGGTTCCTTCACGAAGCCCAGACCGGGATCGAGCACGATCTTCTCGGAGTCCACGCCTGCGGCCACCGCGATGTCGACCTGTGTGAGCAGCTCGTCGCGGACATCGCGGACGACGTCGTCGTAGTGCGTCGAACCGCCCGCGTGGACGAATTCGCCGAGGGGACGCCAGTGCATGAGGATCCACGGCACCCCGGCCTCGGCGACCACCGCGGCCATGTCGGTGTCGGCACGCCCACCCGAGACGTCGTTGATCATCGTCACCCCGGCCTCGATCGCCGCCTCGGCGACCGAGGCACGCATCGTGTCGACACTTGTGGGGATACCCGCCTCCGACAGGGCCGCGATGACCGGCGCCACCCGGGACGCCTCGACCTCCGGGTCGACGCGCACCGCGCCGGGCCGGG
>LATQ01000571.1 GCA_001017865.1 Rhodococcus sp. IITR03 | reverse complement strand
GCGCCCGGACAGCAGGACGGGTGGCCGCACGCGCGACGCGCGTGACGCTGTGCGTGACCGCCGACGGTCGGCGCGCGTGACTCAGGGAAGCCGGATCTGCGGCAGCGGGGCAGCTCGATCGTCGGCAGCGGCGGCAGCGTCGGGACCGGCACTCCCAGCCCCGGGATGGTCGGAACCGGAGCGGGTGGAGGTTCGGGGGCCGGGGGGACCGGGCGCGGCGAATAGGTCGTCGGAGCCGGCTCCGGCTCGACCGTGGTGGTAGTCGTGGTGACCTGTGTGGGCGCACCGCCGGCGCGGGGTTCTGCCGCGGCGCACCGGTCGTCGGGGGGGTGTACGACTGGGTCGGGCTCGTCTCGTCGGTCGACGAACTCGTGAAGCCGGTGCTCAGCGCCACCCCGATGACCGCGACGACCGCGAGGGCCGTGCCCGCGATACCGGCGCCGGAGATCTGCTTGCCGCTGACCGACGGACCGCGACCGGCCAGCGTCACCACCACGGCTTCTTCGCGTCGGCGGACTCCGGCCCGGGTGCGGCGGCTGCGGTCGTCTGC
>LATQ01000199.1 GCA_001017865.1 Rhodococcus sp. IITR03 | reverse complement strand
CGCTCGGCATGTCGGGTGCGCGCATCGTGCTGCACCTGGCGCTCGAGCTGAAGCGCCGCGGCGGCGGCGTGGGTGCTGCTGCCCTGTGCGGTGGTGGCGGCCAGGGCGACGCGCTCATCGTGCGAGTACCCACGAACTGATTCTTATCGAGTCTCGTGAACTGCTTGCTCTCCGCTCGGTTCGCGGATAGCTCGGCGTGGGTTGACATAGGGACCGTGATATCGGCAAACGCCCGCGTCAACGAGTCGTATGCGTGCTGTCGAGCGCGCCGGGCGCTCGAGGTGTCGAGACGAGGGTGGTGACCGGGAGCCGACGCACGTGCGGTGCGGGCACGTATGGCAGTCGGCTCCGCGTCGTGAGGCGGTTGCCGTCTGCGGCTGAGGGGTATCTGCATGCCGAGGCAGCGCTTTCTTGTTGTGCGTGAATGGGTAGGCGCGTTTATCGAGCACAGCGTGCAGCAGCGGTTCTCTTCGCCACGAGGTCCGTCGCGAGCTGTTCGCGCATTGCTCGCCGATGTTCGCCGGTTGCTGGTCGAGCCTGGGGGATCGAGGTGGCGACGAGGGCACGGTGGCGGGTCTTGATCATCCGGTGGGCTGCATCTGTCGGGGTTTCGCCCTTGTGCGTTCGGCCGTGGACCTTTAGTTCGGTGGGGGAGGGGCCGGACCAGTCGAGGCGGGAGAGTCGAAATGCCACCAGTCGTAGCGGCGAGGTCATCGCGTGTGCGGTGGGCCATGTCCACCCGCGAGTGGTGCCGTCGTGGTTGAGGGCGTGAGCGATGTCGATGCCTGTCCAGCGGTCGGTGTCGATGCCGGCGTCGAGTAGGAGGTCGCAGACCGATCCGATGTGCCCTCGGCGTCTGCCGGTTGCGTCGTCGATCCCGACGATCGTGCGTAGCGCGGGGACGCGGTCGATCAGTTGGGCGGCTGCTCGTTGGAGGGCCAGCGGTCGGGACGTGGTCGGTGTCGAGGTCTTCTCGCCTGCGCGTGTGCGCGCTTGGTGATCTTTCCTGACGGAAAGACACAAGGATAAAGAACCACTAGGGGATTGGGGTGCGGAAGCCAGTGAGCTGCGTTGGGTTGGCGAAATAGACCGGGTGGCAGAGGTTCCGCTCTTGGGAGCGGAGCGTGTCGTTCGTTGCCGCGGCCGTCGCCGTGGCTGCTGGCGTGGTGTCGGCGGTGCGGGCATGGTCTCGACGGCCCATGCGGGTGCGGAGAGTGCCCATACGCTGGCAGCGCCGATCTGCGGTCGAACAGGGAGTTGGCCGTGGACTTGTGAGTGGAGGCGGGCGGCGGCTTCGCGTTCGATGTTGTTGAGTTTTTTGCCGCGCGCCAGTTCGACGCCGAGGTCGAGTGTTTTCAGTGCGCGTCGGCCGCGTTTGAGTTGGTCGATCGACAGGGTGTCTGTGGTGGCGAGGGTGGCCAGGGATGCGCAGACGTGGCGTCCGGTGGTGGATTCGGCGTAGTGGGCGTGTGCAGCGCACACCCGCAGGAATGTCTGGATGGCGATGCCGTGGCGCTTGAGGGCGGTGCGTCCGCGTTCGGTGTGGGTAACGATCCATTCGCACAAGGTCAGCCAGTAGCGGCGGCTGTGCCAGGTCGGGATACGGGCACATGCACCTGCAGGGATAGGTAGGGAGAGTGCGGCGCGGTTCCGGGAGGTTGGGCGTCGAGCAGGTCGTCGACAGCGTCCTCGTCGGGATGGTCCTGCGTTTCGGCGGCTTCCATTGCGGCGACGTTCGCGACGGCGGCAACGACGATGGCATCCCATTCGGCGTCGGTGAACGGCTGCGGAAGTGGGAGGTCGGAATCATCGATGTTGGTCGACGCGCCGAGGATGGAAGTTGAGGTGGTTGGGCGTGTTTCAGGGTGTGCGCTACCCTGAGACGTACCTGGCATGGTAAGTCCCTTCGGGGAAGCAGTAACTCAGAGTCTGTGAAGCGTCGAACTTCGGAGACTCACCCAGAGCGTGATCGTCCTGGCAGACGTTCTCGCTCGAACAGTGAAGGATCCTTCGGGGTCCTTCAGTGGATGTCCTCCTGAGACCCACCCCCTTTCCGGGGGTGGGTTTCTCTTTTTCGTTGAGTCACTGCGCTGTTGAGTTGTCGGAGTGGTCGGTCCGGGTTACTGGCTCATCAATGTGTCTCCTTGGTGCCCGGCCTGGGGTGAATCCGTATTGGAGCGTGCGAGCTCGGGATGGAAGCTGCGCAGGGGCAGAGATACGGGGCGCGAAGCTCACCGACGGGGTTATGAACCGGGGGCAGCACGAGCGACTGAGCGAAGAGGGCGACCTGCCGGATCTGCTCGATTGAGGCTGTCTCCGGGTCGGAGGCGACGAGCCCGACCGTGTCGGCGAACGCCACGAATCCTCCGACTGTAGGGCGTGTGGGGGACAGCGTCACCGGTCCGTACCGTTCGACCAGCTCGTCGAGGTCCAGCACCGCGGGATTAGCGGTCCCGCGGACGAGTCGGGCTTTGAGCGTGCTGTCGAGGGCGAGGATTGCCCATGCGCGGCCGTCACGATCGACGGCTACCGAGCTCACGCGACGTTCCGATGAATTGCGGTGGGTGGGGCCACACGGTGTTCCCAGGCGGTGTACGCGTCGCGTGCGAAGGACATCGTGATCGAGGCTCGTGCTCGTGCCCGATGGCGTCGAGTACTCCGAGGATGGCTTCGAGACCGCCGAAGGTGTGGCCGGCGAAATGAACGAGCGCGTCGGTGCAGGTGTCGGCGACGGCGCTCCACGCGATGTCGAGACCGGGGGAGTGGGCGGCAGTGCGGGCTGTGCGCGCGATGTCCGCGATGGCGTGCCATTGCTCGATCGTCGCGGTGTGGGTGGCGGTGTCCCGGCAGGCGGCGGCGATCTGGTCGGCCGCCAGGCGCGGGAATCCGTCGAGGGCAGCGAGGAGACCCCAGGTGCGGTCGGCGTAGAGGTCGGCGAACCACTGCCAGCGGTCTGCATCGGGGTGGTCGTCGCCGGCCGGTGCCTCGATGATGCCCTGGGCAATGGCTTCGAACAGGTTCAGGTGCGGGCTGGGCTTCATGCCACCGCTCCCTTGAACAGCGTGAGTTGTCCGCCGGTAGGGGATGCTGGAACATCCTGCGCGGGGGTAGAAGGGGACGCAGTCCGGTTCGTCGCTGCACGTCGGGCCGGTCGGCGTTTCGGTTTGGGCTTTCGACGTTTGGTCTTGGCTCCACACCGGTCGGCGTAGGCATCGAACATCTCGGGAGCGATCTCGTCGCCTTTACCGGAGAACAGTCGCCCCGCGAGGATCTGATCGCGGATCTTCTCCCCGCTGGCCAGCCTCCGGTCGAGCTCCTTAGTGCATGAGGTGAGCAGCGGGCACTGGGCGCACGCAGCGACGGCCTGCCGCCACGGGGCGGATTTGTTTCCGCTCACCGTCCAAACCTGTCCTTTGCCGGAACACAGACCTTGACCTGCGCGGACCTCGCTCATCGGAGCTTTGAAGCGGGATTCGAGCTCGATGGCGATACGGCGCGAAGTAGGGCATACGCGCACAGTGGGGGTGTAGACGAATCCGCATCGTCGGCACCGGCCGGTACCGCAGTGTTCCCGCTCGAGCGCGCGGAGCTGGTTCGTCGAATAGTCGCTGAACGATCGCGTGTGGGCGCGTGCGGTAAGCGTACGCAACGCCGCGACGACGGGCGGGCACAGCGGCCGGTCCGTGGAGTAGGTGAACCCGCACGACGAGCATGCGGTGCCCTCCGGATCAGGCAGGTGCTCAGCGAGGACGTAGTGGGGGTCCTTGCTGCCAAGAATTGTGTCGTGAGTCTCTCCGTGAGGAGTGGCGGGACTCTCTGCTACTAGGCGTATCTGCCCAGCGCCAACTAACCTGTTCATCGCAGGCTCCGTATCTGCATCGAGGCCACGGCCGGCTAACCCGTGTGCCTCTGGCTTGTTCGACTGCGGCTAACAGTCGGCTTGCTACTTGGACGGTCCCTCAGCTGGGCTAACAGCTGGGGGACCGTTCGCATCTCAAGGTCTCAACTCGTTCCCCACACATGACCCACTTCTAAACCAGGACTTCTATACGATCCGGTATGTGCACACTGTAGTGAGAGGGCTGCACAGTGTCTACTGATGACGAACTTCGCGTTAGGACCAAGGCCCGATCGGTGAGTAGACGGGTAATGCGCGGGTTCCGGCCCCAAAGACTTGAACAGGCGCGACTGACTGCGGGTATCTCGCAAGCTGAAGTCGCCCGCCTCGCGGACATCAAAGCCGAGACGGTTCGCCGGTGGGAGAAAGGCGCGGCGTCTCCCCAGGTCGATCTGCTTGCGCGCGTCGCCGACGTCCTCGGCATCGCCATTGCTGATCTCGTCGATATCCCGGAGGGCGAGCGATTCCCCGGCGACTGGCGTGTTATTCGAGGCATGACGCAGCCGATGCTCGGCGCCGCTGCTGGAGTATCCACGCAACTCGTGGGAAGTGTTGAGCGCGGTGAGGTCTCCTTGTCCGACAACCTCGCGAAGAAGCTGTCGGCCGCGCTCGACATCTCGGAGGGCGAACTGCGGGCGAGCTACGAACGGGCGCGTCGCCGCCCAGCGGGCACGCCCGCCTGAGCGACAAGCGCGGCTCCAGTTCGCCGACATCGTTTGTATCTCCTGATTCTGTCGTGTGCGCTGAGCCTAAAGTTTGCAACTTTCAATAGCAAGTTGCATCGGATTGCCACAGGCTGACACCATGAAGACATTGCAAGCTAGGTGACTTCTGTAGGTCGGGGCGACATGAAAGGTGAACGTTCGATGAGCAGCACCTTCGCGGAGCGACTCCGGTTCCTCTTCGATAACGTCCATCCGCGTAGCCGTGGTCCATACACCCAGACCGAAGTGGTTGACTTGCTTCGATTCAGTGGGAGTCGAATGACCACCGGCTACATGTCCCAGCTTCTCAGTGGGAAGCGGACCTCCCCTGGCCTCGAAGTCGTCCGCGACATCTGCCGAGTCTTTCGCGTGCCGATGGACTACTTCGGTGACGAAGAAACCTACGAAGAAGTCAAGCAACAGATCATCTGGATCCAGCAGCTCCGCGACTCGGAAGGGCAGCAGGTCGCCGCTCGCACCTACGACCCATTCCGCCGTCTCACCGAGCAGGACAACAAGTCGGATTAAACGATGATGGCGTAACTCAGACCTGCCGTGATCGCGCCAAGCAATGCACCGACAATTACCTGCCCCCTCGTGTGATCACCGAGGTGCACGCGGGACCACCCGACAAGCACGGTAAAGCCCCATCCCAGCAACCACCACGGCGAAAGGGCGATGGCCAGAACGACACTCACCCAGCAGCGACTCCAGTATGAAAACTGACCTTCCAGCGGAAGATGCTAGTGATAATCGCTGAGACTGCCAAGGCGATCAGACCGGCGGCCATGAACCCGACTAATTGCTGCGGAGCGTCGGTGACCACCAAAGTGATCAGTCCGCCAATCGTAACCAGCAGCAACACGGCAATCAGCAAGTGACGTTCATTGATCTTGGTGACATGGTGATCACCGATCCGAGATCCACGCATGCCGATGAGAATGACACTCATCGGGACGACGCCCGCGCATACAGCGACGAACGCACCCCATCCCGGTGCACCAATCACCGCCCCGAGAATCAAGGAAGTAACGATGTTGATTACCCAGGGTGCGCCGATCTCGGTCAGGCTACGTGCAACGCGATCAACAGTGCTGCTGCGCATACGTATATCCGTGCCCGTCATGAAACCATCTTCCGTTGGTTGGCTGTGGCTCGGTCGTAGGCTCGTCCCAGCGAGCACACCCAATCGGTGGTGATGACCCCTGGAGGGCATGAGATGGACTCGTGCCCGAGCTCTGTAGGGACTTCCCCTGTGACCAACCATCGTGCGATTAGATCCGCAGCACAATCAGGGTCGAATGGATCTCGATACGGCACACCACTGAAATCTGCTTCCAGGCTGAGAGCATCCATCACCTCGACTGCCCGGTCGTCCACCTTCTCCATCTCAGAGCTGTGCGGCCGGGATTCGCGTTGCGTGCCGGGCCAACGAGACAACAGCTCTCCATGCAGGTTCGCGAACTGCGGAAGCGCACGCCGAGCTTGGCGATGGTTCATAACCAAGCCCGTCAGCACGCCTGCTGCGAGCAGGAACACGCCGGTGGCGGCGAGAAGCCTCGTGATCTCCAACGGAGTGATCGTCGGCTCTACCACTCCGAACCGTGCAGCGGCCAAGTAACCGATCCGCAGACCAGCGTAGGTCGTGAGGATGGCTGCACCTGGCACAATCAGAAGGAGAGTGCGTCCCGTTACCGTGCGACGGTCGGCCTGGACAATGGCGACCACTGTGACCATCGCGCACAACAGAAACGGATATGCCATGCCGATGATCAATCCATCGGCGTAGCCCGGAAGAAACGCGTAGTCTCTGTCGAACTCGCGATCGGTCACTCCGTTGGGCCACGGCTGGCGATAGAAGATGGCAAAAGCCAACGTCGCTAACATGATTGACGTGGTGACATGAAAAACTAGGAGTTTCCTGTGCCGCTCATGCTGCGCAGTCACATCTGTGAACACGATGGCAGTCCCGACACAGATCCCACATACCAACAGCATCTTCACCGCAGTGGGCGTGCCATCGCCGAGTGCCAATCGGACTGCGTCTTCAACCACCTGCACATTGATAGCCATATGCAACGACATGCAGGCAAGGATGACCACAGAACCCGCGAGAACGAGTGAACGACGGGCGCGCCACCGGTGGAATCGAGTAACCGCTGCGATGAATAGAGCTACAGCAGCAAGCGCATTGATCATCCAGGCCTCGTCGATACGAGACCGGACGATCGGACTGTGGTTCACCGTTCGGCTGTTGTAAATCCGGCGCAGGAGAAGGCTTGCGAACGCTTCTGCGTCTATCTCCTCTTGCTCCTGCTTGTGCGTGCAGTTGCGCTCCAGCATGAGCGTGGCGAGGTCGTGTGAGGACTCGGGAAGAAAAGCGGTGGCGAGTTCGAGTGCGGGCCTTCCTATATGACCTAACGCGATGTGGCCAAGCTCATGCCCTATGGTTCGCTCTTTGGCGTGAACCCAGTTCGCATAGAGGATCTGATCGTCGTCAGGATTCCGCTTCCACTGGCCGAAGACTCCTACGGGTAGTTCTGCGCTTTCCTTAATGGTCAGAGGACGGCCGCGATCCCGAGAAAGCGCATTGACCAAACCTTCCAGCGATCGTGCTTCTTCGCTGGATGCGATACGAAACAGCCGGTCGACGGCGCGTATCACTTCCGTCCTGTCCGGTGCCACTCTTGAACTCCCCTCGCTTCAACTCTTCCGTCCACCCTAAAGGCAAAGGTAACGATCTTGTAACAGCCCCGGGCCGTTGGTGTGTTCACCCGCCAGTTAGGCTGCGTCGAGTGTCTATCGGAGCCCGCCCTACCCGCCGTATCGTCGCCAGCCTCGCGGTCCTCATCGGAGCCTTCCTGCTGACCGTCAGTGTGCTGATCCCCACGTATGCAGTTGACCGGCTGGTGAAGATCCCTCTCACCGTTGAAGCTGACACCGTCTCCACGGGCACCGCCACGCTCCTCGACTCGACCGAACTGATGCAGGGCCGTCTCGTCCTCGAAGACGACGTGCCAATCACCGTCAACCAGCGAGTCACAGTAGAGGACCCCTCGGACAAAGACGTCGTCACGCTGCAATCTGCCATTCGAATGACGCGCGACGATCGAAGTGGAACTGCTGCGATCGTCAACGCCAGCGTGGATCGCTCCACCCTCGACAGGACGACTGCACTCCCAGTGGATGAGCCGTGGGGTCAATCCAGACTGAGACGGGCAAAGTGCCTGAACCTGTGGTTCATGACGGTCTTCAGTTCAAGTTCCCATTCGACACACAGAAGCAGTCGTATCCATACTTCGACACCACCTTCAAGCAGAGCCGGGACGTACATTTCGTCGAGGAGACCGAGCTGGATGGTCTGCCGGTCTACCGGTTCCATCAAGAAATCGAACCGACTCAGGTGGGAGGCGGCATCTCCCTGCCGGCCTCTGTGTGGGGCAGGGAAGGGACCGGATGGCTGAAACTGCCACGGTTCTACAGCATCACCCGGATCTGTGGGTCGAGCCGGTCTCCGGAGCCGTGGTCCAGGTCGAGCAGCACCACAGGCAGTTCTTCGCGGCCAAGCCGATGATCCGGAAGCCGTCACACTCATCGACGTCACTCCGAGACTCGATGAGCAGACCCAGGCCGAGCAGATAGCCTTCGCTCGAACGTCGAAAAACCTCGTTCTGTGGGGAACGGTGTACGCGCCGGTCGGTGCTGCGGTTGCAGGTGTGGCTCTGCTGGCGAGTGGCATCTACCTCGGAGTGAGGACTCCGCGTAGAGATGAATCCGTGAGGCCCACCGATATGCGCGCGATGGTCAACGTCGCGAGCGTCTGACGCAGGCCGATCTGTTGCTGCGCACGGACCTCACGACATCCGCCGTCGCCCACCACAGGGGCTATGACAGTCCCTCCCAGTTCAGTCGTGACTACCGCCGCCCCTACGGATTCACCCGCGCGCCGCGCCTCAGCCGACGGACCAACCCAGTGACAGATGCACCAGGCCGTTGCGACCTCCTGCTCTCGCAGGAACAGCACTCAATGGACCCCTTGGCAGGAAAGTTTCGGTTACCTACTCGCGAGAGACAAGTCGGAAGACTCCACCGAATCGTTCCGGAGTCAGAATTCCGACAATCGAAGTGACCTGGCATCGCGAACAACACGCTACTGAGCGTTGCGCAGCTCCGCGTATGCAGCCTCGGCGATAGGCTGGGCCTTTGCGTACTCCGACGTAGCAGTCTCACCGTTCGTATAAAAGCGCTTGTCCTCGACGTACTCGCGCGTATCGGCCCGCTGCACCGCCAGCGCGTACGCCACCGGATCCTCCGGATCTACGTCCACGCCAGCGGCGTTGTCCATGAACGTGTCTGTCGCGACGCGCACTGCGTCCGTGGAATCAGCCCCGATGTTGTACGCGAACCGCCATCCGTAGATGTCCGCGATCGCGGTAGCCGGCGCGGGCAGAGATAACCCGGAGGTCCAGCCTGTTTCGGCCTGTCCGGCGAGAAGAGCTGCGACCGCTTGCTCCGGCGTGCCCCCGCGTTCCTCCACAGCCTCGACTATGGCGGTCGCATTCTGCTTGTTGATTTTGTACACCAGGTCGGTGGTGTCCTCGCCGAAGACCGACACGGCCGTCGGTGCTGCAGACGTGCTCGGGGAAACGGTCGGCGTAGGCGCGGCCGGTTCGTCCCTCCCGCACGAAACCACGCCCACTGCAAGAGCTGCGGTGATCAGGGTGACGACAAGGTTCTTAGGCTTCACAGGTCCTCCGGGTCAGTAACGGATTTCGTCGATGAGCCAGCGGTCGTCTACGTGAACGATCGTGACCCATACCGTGGTGTCGGGCTGGACGGTCTCGGTGCCGCTGTCGGACACCGCTGTCTGTTTGATGGTGGCTACGCGGCGAATGACGGTGTCGGTGTCCTCGGGGCAGCCGGAGCACTGGATGCTGACGTCGGCGATGACCTTCGTCTGCTGCTCGCCCCAGTGAGCCCACTGCACGCTTGGTCCGCGTTCGGTGGGGGCGTCGACGCTCATGCGTTGGGCAAGGGAATCGGTCAACCAGTGGCGTGCGCGTCCGTAGGCGTCGTTCTGGGTGCGGTCGGTGGCCGGGTACCAGGAGAACACTACGGTCAGACCCTTCCTCGCTGCGTCTTCGGCGGCCTGAGTTGCCGGCGACGGGGTCGGGGCCGCAGTTGCGGGAGGAGAAGCCACTGTCGTGGTGGGTGAAGCTGAGGTCGGGGAGATAGATGGTTCGGAGTCGGTGGGTGCCGATCCCGCGACTTCCTTCTGGGGTGACAGACACAAATGCGCGCCCCAACTGACAGCCAGGACGGTCAGCACCCCCACGACGAGCTTTCCTACCCTCATAAGGACCCCCTTCGACCTACATGAAGACACTTGATGGCCAGCACGAACGACACGTCCCCTCACATCACCCGCCGGGCTTTCATCCCTGCTTGGAGGGGTGCTTCCTCGACAACGCCTCCGGTCGTCGGGGCATGGACCATCTGGCCGTCGCGACGTAGATCCCCACGTGGCCGGGCCCGTTCGGCCCCCAATGGCCGAAGACGAGATCACCGGGCCGTGCCTGCTCAAGCGGGATCTCGACTCCGACGTCCCACTGTTGCTCGGACGTGCGAGGAAGCGTGACCGTGCCGGCGCTGGCCGCATGGACCGCGAACGACGTCAGGCCGGAGCAGTCGAACCCTCCACTGGACGGGCCTGCGACGCCACCGCCACCCCAGACATACGGGGTGCCAAGGTATTCGCGCGCAACCGTAACGACCTGGCGGTTGTCACCTGATGCCTTCGGCGTGAACCGGCCGCGCGAGTTCGGGTTGGTGAAGGCCGCGCGAGCGCCGTGATCTTGGCGATGTAGTTCTGTGTTTCGGCGTAAGGCGGGATGCCGTGATGCAGCAACACCGCCCCGGGGCCGGCGTTGTAGGCCGCGAGCGTCAATTCGATCGGATCCCCCGCAATCCCAGCCACATCTTGATAGAGCGCGCACATGAAGTGCGCCTGCGACATCACGGCATCGCCTATCGAGTTCGGGTCCGCTGTTCCGTCGCCGTCGTAGTCCTTGCCCCAGGTGGCCCATGTACCGGGCATGAACTGCGCCGGTCCGACTGCGCCGGACGGTGAGACTGGGGCGTCCGGGCCGTAGCGGAAGTTGTTCTCCTGCTGGAGTTGCGCGGCCAGCAGTGGTGAGTTGATCTCGGGGCACACCCCGCCCGCGCGGCGCAGCCACGGCTCGAACTCGGCTGGGACAGCTCCGAAGGCCAGGTCGCCGCCGCCGGCCGTGCCAAATCCCGAGCAGTCGGCAGTCGAGCGGGAGGCGGCGACGAGCCGCACGTTGCTGTCCTGGCCACCATGAGGGTCGGCGACGGGAAGCGGTGCTCCTCCGTTCTGCCGAGCGATCTCGGGCAGCACGGTCACTGGTCGATGGGGGTGCCGCCTTGCAGTCTGCCGCCCTGCCAATATTCGAAGTGCAGGTGCGCTCCGGTGCTGCTTCCGGCGTTGCCGATGTCGGCGATGTGATCGCTGGCAGCGACCTGTTGACCGGGGGTGACGTGGATGCCGTCGGCGAACATGTGTCCGTAGACAGTGCTCACAGGTGAGCCGCCGACGTTCGAGTCGATGATCACCCAATTCTCGAATCCGATACCTGGTCCTTCACCCGTGGATCCTGCAGCGACCACGACTCCGTCGAGCGCGGCAAGGATCGGTGTTCCGACCGGCCCGGCCAGGTCGTCGCCGTGGTGGTGCGTCCCCCAGCGTGGGCCGAACCCGGATGTGTGGATAGTGGTTCCGGGATGGACCGGTAGCTGTATCGGGCCGGAGGCACGCAAGTGCAGGTCCGATGTCCCTCGGAGGTGTTGTCGCGGGTGGGGACGGTACGGCATGGATCGTGGGGAATCACCGGAGTTCCTGTCGTACAGGCGGATATGCCGACGGTGAGAGCGGCTGCGCTGCTGAGCAACAACACCTTGCTGGCGCCGTGAACGGTCACAATTGACCCGGGATGGGGGTGTCGAGGTCAGGAATCGGAATTGGCCCAGGCACCGGCGTCGGGGCAGGGTCAGCGCTGCGACTGGACGTGGGCTCGTGTTCCGGCTCGTTAGGGGCGGACGTTAGTTGAGGGATGGACGTCGTGGGTGAGGTCGGCGTCGGTCGCGGTGTCGTCGCCTCCGTCGGAGTTCGAGTGGTTGTGGGGGCGATGGAGCGCGGTGCGGTGTCCTCGACCTCGGAGAGCTCGAGGGTCGGCAGGGGAGTGTCGACCACCCAGCGCTGCGTTCCATCGGACAGCTCCTTGACCACGACGGAGACCGTCATTTCTCCGGCTTGGGTCGGGACGAGGACCCGTGAGCTCTGCGTCCCGGCGGGGCCGGCGACGAGAGTGCTCACCGTGGGTCCGGTAATGACCACCGGAGTGCGCGGTCGTGCCGCCACCATGCTGGGCCCGGGCTCGGAGACGGTGTAGCGGCCCAGCGCGGAGGTCCACTGCGTATCCGACAGGGTGGTGTCGACGAAGGTATGGGCGTAGGCCATCGCGGTGGCCGGTGCACTGGCTGCGGTCTGGGCTGCCGTCGTGGCGACCACCTGGGACTCGCTCACTTCGTCGAGGTCGTAGCTGATGGCGTCCGCGGTCGCCTTGGCAGTCTCAGGCCCTGCAGCGGATGTGTCCTCCATTGGCTGCGGCTGCGGTTGTTCCCCGACCAGCATGCCGACGAGCGACAACACCGCGACGACCCCGACCACAGAGATTGCCAGGTTCGTGCGTGAGTAGAGCACCCAGCGGCGGACCGGGGCGAGCACGGGGTTGGGTCCGGACCGAGACATCAGAGGTACCTGTCCCGCGGAAAAGGACCGTCCGGAGTGGGCGCATTCCAGACCCGCGGTCGGGACGGCATGCTCTCCGTCGAACGCTCACCGCGGAGGACGGCATTCCGTGACTCACGAGAGCTGGTGTCGGTGTTGGTGGCGTGTGCGGAGTCGCGGTGGCGGGCCGGGGTGTAGACCTTCATTGGTGCGATGGCGGAGCGATCCCCGCCGTCCCAGCGCTGACCGACACTGGCGGTCAACAGCTCCGTGCGGGCCTGCCGCTCCCGACGTCGGTTCTCGGCCTCGTCTTTGTCCAACCGTTTCCATACGGCCGTGCCCGAGGTGACGGCCCGCTCGGTGTCGTTGTCGCCCAACGTTTTCTTACTCCGGTCCAGA
Source organism: Rhodococcus sp. IITR03 (assembly GCA_001017865.1). Next base: position 1,518 of record LATQ01000199.1, on the reverse strand, counting down.
TTGCGGCCGGCACTGGCCGCGATACGTGCGTCCCGGTCGGCTCCACGGTCCGCTCCGTGGCCAGGTGCTCAGTTCTGTTCGTGCGTGCTTCTGCTCGTGCCTGGGCCAGTGCTTGCTGTCGGCGATTGTTGAGTCCGCGGCCTTCGGGCCGGAAACCGGTGGACGTCGTCTCGACCTCGTTGTCGTGCTCGCGGTTCCTTCGTGTCATGCGGTCGCCGGCCTTGGCTGCGATCGCTCCGCCCGGGCCGCCGAGAGCGGCACCTGCCGCGGCGAATGCCTTGGTTTTGAGGGAGCGCTTTGCCTCGCGGGTTTTTCGGTTGACCATGCTCGAGCTGTTCTGTGTGAATGTCTGGCCGACCCGTTTGAATGGGCGCATGATCGCCCAGCACACGACGGTGAGCAGCACCATGAACCACAATCGCCAGGACCCGTCGACCTGTCCGTCGGCGTCGACGTAGAGCTGCACGAGCGCCATCAGATACAGCGCGACGATGACCGAACCGGCTACGCCCCACAGGTAGGCGGTGGCGAGCATGCGCAGGATGCGGGCCAGCCAGCCACCGGCGATCATCGCGAACGGCACCCACAGCGGCGCGAACAGGATGGCGAACCGGATCGCGAGCAGTGCGGTGATCTTCAGGATCGAGGCGCCGATCCACAGGATCGACGGCATCGCGAGTTTGATCATGCCGATGAAACCGGTCGAGGTGCGGCCGGAGTCCTTGCCCTGGAACTGGTAGTAGGACAACTGATGGTCGGATTCCAGCGATGCGACGATCTCGCGGAACTTGTCGGCTTTCTGCTCGGCGAGCTCGGCTTGGGCGTTCGGGTTGTTCTTGACGCGCTCTTGTTCTTCGTACGAAAAGGCCAGTGAATCGCGCAGCTTCGGACCGAGTTTGGCTGTGTCTGCGGGGTCGTAGTTGGTGCCGAACCAACCCGTGCGCCAATCCGGAAGAAAGATCCGGTCGATCAGTACGTTGCGTGGGTCGGTCGGGCCACCGACGAGTGTGCCGCCGCCCGGTCCGTCCCCGAATTGGACCGAGAAAATCTGATCCTGGGTGTCGGTGATCAGCGAGCCGAACGTGTCGTCGGCGACCTGAACCGCCTTCTGCGGTGCACCGACCATCAGCGCTCCGAGCATGAGCCCGGCTGCCGCGATCGCCGAGGTTCGGGTGACGCCCGCGGTGTCGGCCTTCAGCGATTTCCACAGCACGATCACAGCGACGACGGTCAGCGCGATCCCCAGCCATTGTCCGTAGACCCCGCGCATGCCCTCGCTGATCGAGTAAATGATCCGGTCGAACTGCTCGAGTGCTGAGTCGACCCCGGCGTCGAGTGCGTCGCGTCCGGTCTTGGTTTGGTCGTCGAGCCAGAACGCCGCGGCCGCTAGTGACTTTCCGATCGTGAGGAAGGTGTTGCCGAGGGTGGTGTCGTTGACTGCGCCGGGAGCGCGCACCAGGTCTTCGCCGCAGCCGAGGTCGTAGGTGTGCCATTTCAGTCCGGCCCAGCCGTAGCTTC
>LATQ01000016.1 GCA_001017865.1 Rhodococcus sp. IITR03 | reverse complement strand
ATCGGCGGCGGCTATCGGGCGCCGGTCTCGGTGGTGCGGCCGGTCTTGCTGCCGGCACGGCCTACGGCGCCGGTGAGGACGCACGCCGATCGAGGCGGAGGTCCCCGACGTCGAGGCCGACGCCGTCGGTGAGCAGGTCGATGCGACGCTCGAACAGTGGTCGCAGGACCCGGTCGGTCAGGTCGTCGTCGACGCTGTGCAGACGTTCACCACCGAGACGGCCCCGGCGATCGACACGCAGGTCCGCGATGTCGTGCAGGCACAGCCGGGCGGCGAGCAGATCGTCGAGCAGGTCGACCAGACCCTCGAGTCGTTCTTCAACGACGCCACCGCGGGCCTGGCCGGAAACCTCATCTCCAACGCCATCGGCGACGGAATCACCCAGTTCGGTATCTGAGTCGAGAAGAAAGTGGGCAGCGTCATGAGGAAGCCGAACATCAAGCGGCGGACCCCTCGCCATCCCGCGGTGGTCGACCTTCTCGGTGGTGCGCCCACCTCATCCGCGGCGACGCCGTCGACCCCGACCGCTCCGGCGGCACCGGGACCGGCG
>LATQ01000017.1 GCA_001017865.1 Rhodococcus sp. IITR03 | reverse complement strand
CGCCCACCGACCCAGTCCCAGAACTCGAACATGTTCGCCGGGTCGATGCCGAACTCGACCACCCGCTCCGTATGGGTCGAGACAGCGACGAAATGTTTCGCGACCGCGTCTTCGCCGAGGGCGTCGACGAGCCAGCGGCGGGCGGCGGTGGCGTTGGAGAGGGTTTCGAGGGTGGAAAACGTCTTCGACGCGACGATGAACAAGGTGGTGGCCGGGTCCAGATCGGCCAGTGCCGCGGTCAGATCCGCCGGGTCGACGTTGGAGACGAACCGCGCCGCCGGCCCGTCGTGGAAGCGCCGTAGTGCGCGGGTGACCATGGCCGGACCCAGATCGGAACCACCGATGCCGATGTTGACCACCGTGGCGATCGGCTGCCCGGTGGCGCCGCGCCAGTCGCCGCTGCGGAGGCGGTCGGTGAATTCGCCCATCCGGTCGAGCACGGCATGAACGTCGGCGACGACATCGACCCGTCGACCACCAGCGCCGCGTCGCGCGGCAGGCGCAGGGCGGTGTGCAGCACCGCGCGGTCCTCGGTGACGTTGATGTGCGCACC
>LATQ01000244.1 GCA_001017865.1 Rhodococcus sp. IITR03 | reverse complement strand
CGCCGCCTGCAACTCCGGTGGGTCGAGCACCTGCACCCCGGCGCCGAGCCCGACGAGCAGCCGCGCCATCCACCCCGGCGAGGCGTACCGCATCGACGCCTCGCAGCTGCCATCGGAGAGCACCTGCACGTCGGTGAGCGGGTAGTAGTCGAGCAGCCAGGTGTACGACGGGGCGATGCGCAACCGCGCGGCGGGCAGCGACGGGTCGCCCTCGAACAGTTCGAGGTGCTCGTCGTCGGTGATCGCCCGATGCGGCGGGCGCGCCGGCTCGTCGAGCACGGTGGCGGCGTCGATGCGGTCGAAGCGGAACAGCCGCACCCCTTCGGCGCTGCGGCACCAGGCCTGCAGATAGGCGTGCTCGTCGATGATGACGATGCGGATCGGGTCGACGTCGCGTTCGGAGACGGTGTCGCGGGAGGCCGAATAGTAGGTCAGGTGCACGGCGCGCCCGTCGCGCACCGCGGCCCGCACCTGTCCGGCGGCGTCGGAGTCCCCGGCGGTGTCCGGATCGGGTTCGGCGACGGCGGTGGCGGTGTCAGTGGTGGTGGCGGTGT
>LATQ01000018.1 GCA_001017865.1 Rhodococcus sp. IITR03 | reverse complement strand
TCTCGGCTGTCTGGTACGCGCGTCGCTGCGCCGCCGAGGAGCTTGTCGCCGAGCGCACCAGGTCGCGCCGGCACGCAGCGCGTGGTGGCGTCGGTTCGTTCGGCAACCTCGGATGCGGCGCGAGCAGACCGGATCCGATGTCGACCACGACGGGCGGTCCGAGCCCGGTGAGTTCCCGGACCGACACCGACGACGTGAAGCCGCTGACGGTGAAGTTCGAGGGGTGCACCTTGAGGACGAAGGCGGTGTCGTCGTCGACGGCCGCGGCGTAGTCGCTCAGGCGCACGCGGTTGGTGGTGCCGACCTCACGCAGCGTCGCGCCCACGGATTCCAGCAGTTCCGGGATCCGGAAGCCGTCGCCGATCTCGACCAGTTCGCCCCGTGCGATCACGATCGAGCGACCACCGCGTGTGAGCACCCGGGTGACCAGGGCGAGAGCCGCGGCACCGTTGTTGACGACGTGGACGCCGCCGGCGTCGGGTACCTGTTCGGCGAGCGCCTCGAGGGCGCCGCGTCCTCGCCGTCCGCGCCGGCCGGTGGCCAGGTCGAGTTCGACG
>LATQ01000019.1 GCA_001017865.1 Rhodococcus sp. IITR03 | reverse complement strand
CACGACCGGCACCGAGCCGCCGGAGCGCCGTGCCCGCCCCGAACCGCACATCCAGCCCCGTGTGCCCGCCCGTCCCGCTCGAGCACCTTCGCCCAGCGCTCCAGAGCAGCGGACAGCTCCTCGACCTGCGCGGGTGTCGCACCCTTCTGCGGGCCGAAGACCCGAGCGACGCCGGTCGGACCGCACAGGACGTTGTGGACGTTGCAGGCCAGCACGATCTCGGTGTCGGCGAGCGCCGGGTGCAGACCGTCGAGATCGAGATGCGCGGCGCGCGCGAGGTGCCGTCCGCCGTCGGGTAGTTCGTCGCCGTCGGCGTCGAGGATCCGGGCGCCGAGTGCTCGCAGGGCCCCGGCTCCGCCGTCACTGGTGCCCGAGTCGCCGCAGCCGATCACGATGCGGCGGATGCCGTCGTCGAGTGCCGCGGCAATGAGTTCACCGACCCGCGGGTGGTGGTGGCACCGGGATCACGGCGATCGGCGGGCACGAGCCGAAGGCCGGCAGCCGAGGCCATCTCGACGACCGCCGTCCGCGGGTGGCACCGCCGAGACGCGCCCAGCTCGACC
>LATQ01000020.1 GCA_001017865.1 Rhodococcus sp. IITR03 | reverse complement strand
CTGTCGGCGGCACGATCGGTGCCGGCGCGATCGCGGCGGCCGCGGCATGGGCGTTCGGTTCGTCGGGCGCGCTGTGGCTGTGCGCCGGGATCACCGCATTCGGCGCTATCTGAGCATGCGCATCCCCGCCTGGGTCGAGGTCACCGAGGCGAGGTGCCGGCGACGCTGTCGTACCACCGCTCCGACGCGCGCACCGAGGTGCTGCACGCCGACACGGTGACCGAGGTGATCGTCACCAAGTCCGGGAAACGGAAGCAGCCGCTGGGACGGGCGGTGGTGACCGGGCTGTGGGGCAACGGCACGATCCGCATCCTCACCGGCTTCCTGACCTTGTTCATGGCATTCGTCGCGAAGAACACCACCGGACAGGATCCGCTGATGCAGGCCGCGATGCTCGGTGGTGTCGGTGCCGCCGCCGCGGTCGGCAACTTCGCGGGCAATGCGACCGGAGCGCGACTCGCGCTCGGACGGCCCGCTCTCATCGTCGTGCGGTGCACCGCCGCGGTCGTCGTCGTGGCCGCCGTCGTCGCCGCGACCGGCAACGTCCTGGCCGCCGCGCTG
>LATQ01000021.1 GCA_001017865.1 Rhodococcus sp. IITR03 | reverse complement strand
GTGCGGCCGATCGCGTTCGTCGGTTGATCCGTCCCGCACATCGCCCGCGCGTCACCGGCCCCGACTACCGCTGGCTCGTGCCTATGCCGGGCTGCTCGGCGGGGCGCTGCTCGTCCTCGCCGATGTCGTCGGCCGCATCGTGGTGCGCCCCGGCGAACTGCAGGTCGGGATCGTGCTCGCCTCATCGGCGCCCCCTTCTTCATCGCCCTCGTCCGTCGCCGGAAGCTGGTGGCCCTGTGAACGACACCCCCACCCCCTCCCTCGACAAGGACGAACCCACGACGGGCACGCGCGCTCACCCGTGCAGGTCTCCACCCGCGTGCCGGGCCGGCCCGCTTTCCGGCTCGGCTCCGTCTCCGTCGTCTGGCGCGCCCGCATGGTCATCGTGTGCGCGCTGATCGTCGTGGCCACCGCGGTGCTGCTGTCGATCTCCCTCGGCCGCGGCGACTACCCCCTGAGCCCCCTGCAGGTCGTCGAGGTGCTCCTCGGCGGCGGCGAACGCCTCGACCGGTTCATCGTCTTCGACCTGCGGCTGCCGCGCGGTGTCGCCGCCGTGGTCGTCGGCGCC
>LATQ01000229.1 GCA_001017865.1 Rhodococcus sp. IITR03 | reverse complement strand
CAGCTGTTCTAGCTGCTTCGTCGATGGCACGTCGCTATGTCGCGCGACAGCCGCCGCCCTGCGCGCGGCGCTGGCCGAACTCGAAGCGCAACACGGCGACGACAACACCGGCCACGACACCGAGCGGGCCGGCTGACACACTCGATGTCATGAACGCGACCACGGCGCTGTTCTTCGGAACCACAGCGCTTCTCCTCGCCGGTCCGGTGCCGGGGCTGCTCGCCCGCGCCACCTGGCCGCACCGCAACCCCCGGGCCGCACTCGTGCTGTGGCAGTCCGTGGCGCTGGCGGCGGTGCTCTCCGCGTTCTCCTGCGGCCTGGCCATCGCCGCCCGCCTCCTCGCGCCCGGCGCCGACGGCCGACCCACCACCGGCCCCCTCGAGGAGATCGACGCCCTCGGTCTGCCCCTGTGGCTGACCTACGTCATCGTGTTCGCCCTGACCGTGTTCATCGGAGCCCGCCTGACCTTCTCCATGCTGCGCGTCGCGGTGCGCACCCGCCGCCGCCGCTCCGCCACCCGCCATGCTCGTCACCTGGCTCGACCGCCGCCGAGAGCGACTCGATCC
>LATQ01000022.1 GCA_001017865.1 Rhodococcus sp. IITR03 | reverse complement strand
AGGTGCTCACCCGGCACCGGGCACCCGCTGTCGCTGCCCGGCGAGGACCCGACGCTCGAGCCGCTGCGGGAGATCGTCGCGCGCGATCTCGCAACCATCCGTACCGAATTCGGTCGCTTCGGCCGGCAGGTATCGGGCTACGCACTCGAGCATCTGTTGCCGGAGAACGGATTCGACGTCCGAAAGCTGTTCGTCGGCAGCGAGGGCACCCTCGGGATCACGACCGAGGCGACGGTGCAGTTGATCGCCGATCCTGCCGTCCGCACGATGGTCGTACTCGGCTATCCCGACATCGTCGCCGCCGGCAATGCCGCGCACGGACTGCTCGGCTTCCGGCCCACGGCGTGCGAAGGACTCGACTCGCGGATCGTCGACATCGTCCGGCACCGGCGCGGGCCGGAAGCAGTACCGCCCCTGCCGTCGGGTGCGGCGTGGCTGTTCGTCGAACTGGCGGGTGACGACGCCGACGAAGTGCGCGACCGGGCGAAGGCGCTCGCGCACGCCCACACGAGCAGCCGCTGACCATGACCGAGCACTGACGCAGTACAGAGCGAGGACTGACGAGG
>LATQ01000023.1 GCA_001017865.1 Rhodococcus sp. IITR03 | reverse complement strand
CCGCGACCTCCGCCGTGACAGGGCGGCGCGCTAACCAACTGCGCCACAGGGCCATGAGGAACCGGAGTTCCCACAGCTCGACCCACCGCAACCGGTGGGTCGAAGATATGAAATTGATGGTTGTTCGCCGGACAACCGTGGTGGCCAGGGCCGGGATCGAACCGGCGACCTTCCGCTTTTCAGGCGGACGCTCGTACCAACTGAGCTACCTGGCCGGACGGCACCCGAACCGAATGCCGATCGAAACTCTGGAGCGACCCTGACGGGACTCGAACCCGCGACCTCCGCCGTGACAGGGCGGCGCGCTAACCAACTGCGCCACAGGGCCATGAGGAACCGGAGTTCCCACAGCTCGACCCACCGCAACCGGTGGGTCGAAGATATGAAATTGATGGTTGTTCGCCGGACAACCGTGGTGGCCAGGGCCGGGATCGAACCGGCGACCTTCCGCTTTTCAGGCGGACGCTCGTACCAACTGAGCTACCTGGCCGGACGGCACCCGAACCGAATGCCGATCGAAACTCTGGAGCGACCCTGACGGGACTCGAACCCGCGACCTCCGCCGTGACAGGGCGGCG
>LATQ01000246.1 GCA_001017865.1 Rhodococcus sp. IITR03 | reverse complement strand
GCGCCGGCGACGCCTTCACCGCCGGTCTGCTCGACGGATTGTGGACCTGCGGGCTCCTCGGCGCGACCATCGGGAACGGCTGCGCGGCATCGGGATCGACGACCTGCGCGATGTGCTCGCCACCGCCGCGTGGACCTCCGGTCTGACCGTCGCGCGCGCCCGGCGCGACCTGCCCACGCTGGCCGACCGTACCGCGGCCCGGGAGGCGGCACGATGACGCTCGTCGCCGGGATCGATTCGTCCACCCAGTCGTGCAAGGTCGTCGTGTGCGACGCCGACACCGGAGCCGTCGTGCGCGAAGGTCGTGCTCCGCATCCACCCGGCACCGCAGTGGACCCGCTGGAGTGGCGCGCCGCCTTCGATCGGGCGTGTTCCGAAGCGGGCGGACTCGACGACGTCGCGGCGATCTCGGTGGGAGCGCAGCAGCACGGCATGGTGTGCCTCGACGATCGCGGCGACGTGGTCCGCGACGCGCTGCTGTGGAACGACACGAGATCCGCAGCGGCAGCAGCCGATCTCGTCGACGAGCGGCGGGCTCGGCCGCGTGGGCCGAGGCCGTGGGGGTGGTCCCGCTCG
>LATQ01000024.1 GCA_001017865.1 Rhodococcus sp. IITR03 | reverse complement strand
TGCGCCCCGCGCCACCGACGGAGCCGCCGACATCCGTCGTCGCCGACACCCTGGGCCAGGCCGTGCCCGGCCCGGTGTCGTCGGTCGCGCCGGCTGGCCGCCGAATCCCCCGACCGACGGATCGTCTACCACGGTCACGACACGTGGGGCCTCGGTGTCGCCAACAGCCTCGCCGCGATCGACGCCGGAGCGACCGTCGTCGACGGCGCGCTCGCCGGCTGGGCGGCTGCCCGTTCGCACCGGGTGCGAGTGGCAACACCGCGAGCGAGGACCTGCTCTTCGCGACCCGTCCGTCGTGGCTGGACCCGGAGGTCTTCGGCTCTCTGGTCCGCTCGGTGAGGACATCGTCGCCGAACTGGACGAACCGAACCGGTCGCGTGCCCGGCAGGGCGCCCGCTCCGAGGCCGAGGCCTTCGACTGGGTGCTCCGGTGACCCGCATCCTGATCGCCCCCGACAGCTTCAAGGGCACCTACACCGCCGTCGAGGTCGCCGACGCGATCGCCTCCGGTGTGGAGAGCGCCGGGCACACCGCGATCCGGGATGCCCGTCGCGGACGGCGGTGAGGGCACACTCGACGCAC
>LATQ01000281.1 GCA_001017865.1 Rhodococcus sp. IITR03 | reverse complement strand
CCGAGCTGCCCGGCGGCGGGTCGGGACGATGCCGCTACCGCCGATCGCGCACTGGATGCTCGACCGCGGCGGCAGCATCGGCCGCTACTCGCAGGCGGTGCTGCTGCGCCTGCCCACCGGACTGGACGCGACCACGCTGCGGGCGATCGTCACCGCCGTCCTCGACCGGCACGACATGCTGCGCGTGCAACTGCGTCCGGCGCCGGACGCCCCCGGCGGACACGTGCTGCACGTACCGCCCCGGGCAGCGTCGACATCGACACCGTCGTCCACCGGGTGCCGGTCACCAGCGCCGCCGACAGCGACGACTTCTTCGCCCTGGCCGCCACCGAACTCGACGCCGCCGCCGACCGCCTCGACCCGCACCACGGGGCGGTGGTGCAACTGGTGTGGTTCGACGCCACCAGCGGCGCCGGCCGGTTGCTCATCGTCATCCACCATCTCGCCGTCGACGGAGTGTCCTGGCGCATCCTCGTCCCCGACCTGGCCGCCGCGTGGGCGTCCGCTACGACCGGCAGTGCTGCCCTCGCCGGCACCGCCGGCACCGGTGCGCTGCTGCCCCGCACACCGGCACCAGCGT
>LATQ01000025.1 GCA_001017865.1 Rhodococcus sp. IITR03 | reverse complement strand
GAGACCCTCGCCGCGCTCGAGCGCTCGTCGCCGAGTCGCCGGCTCGGCAAATCCGTTCGCGCCGCCACCGAAGAACATCCCCGCAGCCGTTCTCGCGCCCGCACCCACCGTCGGTCCGGCTGCGGCGGCGGTGTCGTGCCGTTCGCGATGACCACCGCCTGGGTGCATCCCGGCCCGCACGGCCAGGTGCCGTTCGGTTCGATCGAGGTGTTCGTCGAACCACCGCCGGCGCGCCGTGACCGCCTCGGATCTGAAGTTCGTGTGGATCAACATGGAGAACATCCGGGCCGGGGTCGCCACCCTCGACAACAACGGCGGCGGGCTGCAGTCCGCGGTGATCGACAGTGGTCCCGGCGCGGTGCTCGGCGCGCTGTTCGGCTCACTGCAGTACGCCAACGGCGCGTTCTGTCAGGTCGTCTACACCATGGGTGGTTTCTTCGCCTGAGCCTGTGCTCCCCGACCGGGTGCCGTCGGCCCGATCGGGGGCGGTCAGCGCAGTCGTTCGGCGTCGCGGGCCAGCTCGAGCAGCTCCGTACACAGGGCGGTCAGCTCGTCGGCCGCGGGCGCCCTCGGCGACCGCGG
>LATQ01000389.1 GCA_001017865.1 Rhodococcus sp. IITR03 | reverse complement strand
GCCGCCGTAGACGATGCGGTCGGTCTGGCCGCCGCCCTTGGCGTCGGCGAGGGTGTCGACGACGAGGGCACCGACGAGCAGGGGGATGGCGAGGAGCGCGAGCATCGCACAGGACGGCGCGATCCGGCGGCCCGCGTGGGCGGGGCGGTCGGGTCGGCGTCCGGTGGGGCGTGAGGGGTGACGGTCACGGGCGCGGGGTGCTCCTCGGGAAGGCGGTGGTGCGGTTCGGGTCGTCGCGGATCGTGGGGAACGCGAAGGCCTTCGGAGTTAGGTTACGGAATCCTATGTCTCGACGGGAGTAGGGGGATGGGGTTGCGCACACCACCCCCGGATGCAATGGTTAGGCTTACCTAATCATGATTCACCGTCGATCAGGAGGTGTCGGATGACGACGCTGCTGCTGCCGCCCACGGCGGCACCCGTCCGCCCGTTCGAGGACACGCGCGCCCGGCTGCGCGCACTCGCCGCGGGAGCCCCCCGCGTGTATGCGGTGGCCTGTATCGACGAAGAACCCCGCCGCCGCTGGTGGTTTCTCGGCGGCGGTGAACGGCAGCAGCGCATCGAGGCGCTCTCGTCGACCGCGCGCT
>LATQ01000027.1 GCA_001017865.1 Rhodococcus sp. IITR03 | reverse complement strand
CGTCGACACCCCGAGCGGTGTCGATCCCGACACCGGCGCCGTCGACGGACCGGCGATCACGGCCGCGGTGACCGTCACCTTCGGCGCCTACAAGCCGGTCCATGCGCTCGCCGCCGCGCCCGGCCGTCGTCGAACTCGTCGACATCGGACTCACACTCCCGGCGGCCGGGCTGGTCGCGGCGGAACCGTCCGAGATCGGTGCGATCTGGCCGGTGCCCGGCGCCGAGGACGACAAGTACTCCCAGGGCGTGGTGGGTATCCGTGCCGGCAGCGCCCGGTATCCCGGGGCCGGTGTGCTGTGCACGGGCGCGGCCGTCGCTGCGACCTCCGGCATGGTGCGCTACGCCGGATCGGGTGCCTCCGAGGTGCTCGCGCGGTTCCCCGAGGTCGTCGTGTCGCCCTCGGTGGCGGAGACCGGGCGAGTGCAGGCCTGGGTCGTGGGGCCGGGCGCCGGTACCGACGACGAGGCCTGCGCGAACCTGCGCGACATCCTCGCCACCGACCTGCCGGTGCTCGTCGACGCCGACGGGCTCACGCTCCTCGCCCGCGAACCCGGTCTCGTGCGGGGCCGGTCCGCGCCCACCTGC
>LATQ01000028.1 GCA_001017865.1 Rhodococcus sp. IITR03 | reverse complement strand
CGGAACCACGACTGGTGCGGGTGCCGGCCGCGGGAGGACCAGATCGGCGACGGTGAGCTTCGGGGGCGACGGGGGCCTGCGGCAGCATGCCGAGCACCCGGGCGACCTCGCGGGTGCGCATGGTGGTGATGTCGTGCCGTCGAGCAGCACGGTGCCGGTGCGGGGTTTGAGCAGCCGGCTCAATGCGCGCAGCAGGGTGGATTTGCCGCAGCCGTTGGGGCCGATGACGGTGGTGACGACCCCGGTGGGGATGGACAGGTCCAGGTCGTCGACGATGAGCCGTTCGCCGTAGCCGAGGCTGATGTGTTCGGCGACCAGCCGCGGCGCCGCGTGCTCGATCGGGCCGGGGGCCGGGGCGGGGGGCAGATGGGTGTCGGTCATCGGGAGACCTTTCGGTTGGAACGCACCAGCAGGTACAGCAGGAAGGGGCCGCCGAGCGCGGAGGTGACCAGGCCGACCGGCAGCGGCACCGGCAGGATGGTGCGGGCGATCAGTCGCGGCGCGACGAACAGCGCCCCCGGTCAGGGCGGAGGCGATGATCGGGCTGCCCGCCGAGCCGACGAGGCCGCAGGGCGATCTGCGGGGCG
>LATQ01000029.1 GCA_001017865.1 Rhodococcus sp. IITR03 | reverse complement strand
CTCGACTACCTCGCAGCGCCGACGGCCAGGTCAAGCTCCGCGGCCTGCGCATCGAACTCGGGGAGATCGAGCGACGCTGGTCGCGCATCCGGACGTCGCGCAGAGTGCGTCGTCGTGCGCGACGGCACGCTCGCCGGTTATGTGGTGCCCCTGGCCGCGCGGCACCGTCGAACTGCGGATCTGCTCGCGCACGCCGCGACGACCCTGCCCGACCACATGGTCCCGGTGACCGTGACCGTGCTCGAGGCGCTGCCGCTCGGACCGAACGGCAAACTCGACCGCAGGCACTTCCCGACCCGCAACCGACCGCGACGACGCGCCGCGAGCCGGAGACCTCCGCCGAGGCCGCACTGTGCGAATTGTTCGCGGAGGCACTGCGTCTCGACGTCGTCGGGCCGGACGACGACTTCTTCGCGCTCGGTGGTGACAGCATCGTCTCGATGCAGGTCGTCACGGCCGCGCGTCGCAAGGGCATCGAATTCGGCCCGCGCGAGATCTTCCGGTGGCGCACACCGGCCGGTCTCGCCGCCGTCGCACGGTTCGCCGAGAGGCCGAACAGCCGGCCGGTCCCGTCGGACGATCGGGAGCCGG
>LATQ01000030.1 GCA_001017865.1 Rhodococcus sp. IITR03 | reverse complement strand
GGCCGGTTCGGCCGAGGCGACGCCGGCGGTTCCCAGCGTGCCGCCGCGGCGACGACGCAGACGGCGACCGCATTGCGTACGGATCGAGTCACATTTCCTCCAGTGTGTTCACGAGTCGCCCGATCGTAGAGCGCGGCCGCGGCGGTCGGGAAGCATCCGTATCCCGAGTAAGCTCTGTACTCGTGCTTTCCGTCGTGCCGACCCCCGTGACAGTGCGGGTCCCGTCCAAGGTCAACCTGCATCTCGCGGTGGGCGACCTCCGTCCCGACGGCTACCACGACCTGCACACCGTCTTCCAGGCCCTGTCCCTGTACGACGAGGTGTCGGTGGTCCCCGCCGACACCCTGAGCGTGACGGTGCGCGGTACGGGCGCCGAGGTGGTGCCCACCGATTCGACGAACCTGGCGTGGCGCGCCGCCGAGATGATGGCGGAACGAGCCGCGCGCACCCCCGACGTGGCGATCACGATCGACAAGGGCATCCCCGTCGCCGGCGGAATGGCCGGTGGCAGTGCCGACGCGGCCGCGACGCTGGTCGCGCTCGACGCGCTGTGGGAATCGGGCACCCCGGGAGGACCTCGCGGATCTCGCCGCCCG
>LATQ01000031.1 GCA_001017865.1 Rhodococcus sp. IITR03 | reverse complement strand
GCAACACCGTCCGCTCGGCACTCGCCGCCGACGGCCCACCGAAATACCGACGCGCCAAGACCGGCTCGATCGTCGACCCGTTCGAACCCCGCATCCGGGAGTTGCTGCAGCAGTTCCCCACGATGCCGGCGACGGTGATCGCCGAACGGATCGGCTGGGAACACTCGATCCGGGTGCTCAGCGGCCGGGTCGCCGAACTGCGCCCGGTCTACCTGCCGCCGGATCCGGCCTCGCGCACCACCTACCAGCCGGGGAGATCGCTCAATGCGATTTCTGGTTTCCACCGATCACTCTGCCGGTCGACCACGGCCAGTCCCGAACGTCGACGAAGCTGCCGGTGTTGACGATGAGCTGCGGATACTCGCGCTGGTTGTCGGCGAGGCTGGTGCCCACCCGCGGCGCCGAGGACCTGTTCGCCGGCTGGTGGCAGCTGATCGACCAGCTCGGAGCGGTGCCCCGGGTACTGGTCTGGGACGGTGAAGGCGCGGTCGGGCGATGGCGCCACCGCAGGTCGGAACTGACCCAGGACTGCCAGGGTTTCCGCGGCACTCTGGGAGCGAAAGTACTGATCTGCAAGCCCGCCGATCCCGAGACCAAGG
>LATQ01000032.1 GCA_001017865.1 Rhodococcus sp. IITR03 | reverse complement strand
GAGCACCCGCGCGGTACGCGGATCGGCTTCGAGGGTGGCCGGTTCGCGGAGCACCGTCGCGACGAGCGCGGCGCAGACGATCTCCTCCACCGCGTCGCGGTCGGCGCCGCGGATCCCGAGCAGATCGGCCGGACTGCGGCTGAACAACTCGGCGGTGGTGGGTGCGTGTGGAAGGCGCGCGACGAGGGTCGCGGCGGCAGGACCGAGATCGAGTGCGGCCACGGGCACTTCGTCCTCACGCAGCAGACCGTCCGCGAAGCGCAGCTCCGGGTGGTCGGTGACGTAGATGTGGGCGAGTTCGGCGCACAGCTCGGGGATCTCGGTGTGCTCGCAGGTCTCGGCGGGCGACTCGTTCTCCCACCAGCGGGACGACGACACGAGCGTCCCGAGAGCGGCGGTGCGGGCCGATCCGTAGCGGTCGATCCACGGCATCAGATCCACCCAGCGACGACTGTCGAGTTCGTCCGACGACAAGGCACGAGACCACAGCGACACTGACCGTTGCTCCTCTTCCACGCCCGGCGGAGGCCGCGGGCCCCCTCTCCGGCGTCGACGCGCGAGCGGGCAGCGCATCCACGCGAGGGCGCCCCTGACCCCG
>LATQ01000256.1 GCA_001017865.1 Rhodococcus sp. IITR03 | reverse complement strand
GGGGCGTGCGGGACGAGGTCGGCCGGAGGTCCGCGGCGATCGCGGCCTGCACCCCGTACCAGTGCAGCGCCGCACCCCACAGCGGTGGCTCACCGAGGGTGGTGAGCAGTGCGCGGGCAGCGGCGACGAGATGCGCGACCCGCGCGGACTCTCCGAGTCGGACGGCGGCCAGCCACAGTTCCCCCAGGGGCAGCAGCCCGAACAGGTCGACGGAATACTCCGCCACCACCGACTGCGCGGCCTGCCACCGCACCGTCAACGCTCCGAGGTCGGCGTTCCGTCGCGCCAACCCGACCTGCAGGGCATGAAAGAAGAGGAGGTCGCGCTGCCCGGTCACCTCGGAAACGACGGCTTCGGCGGTGGCCGCGGCGGCTGCGAGATCACCGCCGAGCATCTCGGTCCACGCCACCAGGATGCGATTGCGCACGGTGGGGGTCTCCGGACGGTCGAGGATCGCGCGTGCGTGCCCGAGTTCACCCGAGTGCAGACACAGCAGTGCGGCGACGGGCGTCGACCGTGTCGGGCCAGGCGAGCAGCGACCGGTCGGAGCCGAGGCTCGTCAGGGCGCGGGCGAGGCGGTTCATTGCGATCCGGCGTCGC
>LATQ01000392.1 GCA_001017865.1 Rhodococcus sp. IITR03 | reverse complement strand
GAAGGGTCGGCGGTGCGCAGCAGGCGGATGACGGCCGGGCGGCCCCCGGCGTCGAAGGCGGCGACGACCTGCGCCCACCGCAGCCACGCACACGGCGGACAACTCGCATGATTGTGCGTGAACGGCAGGGCCCGGACACTCCCCCGTCCCTCCTGATCGGTCTTGGACTTACGCAGACGGATGTGCAGGCCGTCGAGCCGGTGCAGCGAGATGTCACTGCAGTTCAGGGCGACGAGTTCGCTGCGGCGGAACGCCCCGGCGAAGCCGAGCAGCAGGATCGCACTGTCGCGGCGTTCGAGGACCTCGTCGGCCCAACTGCCACTGTCGGCCCGCATCGTCTCGACGATGGTGACGATGTCGGCGGTGAGCAGCGGCGCCCGCGGAGACCGCGGCCGCTCCCCCGCCGCAGCGTAATCGCGGCGGATCCCGGACAGGGTCGCGGTGACCAACTCGTCGCTGCCGGGGGCGGGATGACCGGCGCGGCGGTGGTGATACCCGATGCCGGCGACCACCGGGCCACGTCGACGGTGAGTAGGCCCGCTCCCCGCCTCCGTGACCCGTAGCGGCGGCCTCGTGGAGGTAGGCGGCGACGGTGAGCGGA
>LATQ01000422.1 GCA_001017865.1 Rhodococcus sp. IITR03 | reverse complement strand
CGCGAGGACGATGCGACGAGGCGCGCGCAACCTCGGGCGGGTTCGCCTCGAGCAGCCGCGGCCCGGTCGACGCGTCGGCATACAGGCGGATGACCTCGGGAGACTTCACCAGCAGATCGGCGACGTAGGCCGACGAGCCGAGCACCGTCATGAGACGTTCGGCGACGGCCGGCTCGTCGCGCAGCACCCGCAGGAACCAGACCGTGTCGTAGAGCGCATCGGACAGCCGCCGGTAGGCGAGCAGACCGGCGTCGGGATCGGTTGTCTCGCCGAGATATTCGAGCAACTGAGGGAGCAGCAGTGCCTGGATGCGCGCCTTGCGGGAGGCTCCCCCGGACAACGCCGCCAGATGTTCCATCGCGTGCTGCGGGCCGTTGTACCCCAGCGCGGCGAGCTGGCGGACGGCCGCGTCGGGCGACAACCGCAGCGCTTCCTTGTCGAGCTTGCTCACCGAGTCCAGCAGCGGCCGGTAGAACAGGCGCGCGTGCAGTTTCCGGATCCGCGACGAGTTGCGGCTTGAGTCCGATCGAGCACGTCCGAGGCGTCCGTTGCGCCCGTCCGGCCGCATGTCGCGCGGCGCGGCGCGAGCCACCGCAGGGCCCTCGC
>LATQ01000033.1 GCA_001017865.1 Rhodococcus sp. IITR03 | reverse complement strand
CGGTCGCCAGTGCGCGTCCGGCGTCCAGAGCGGCGTCACGCTGCCGGGGCGATTCGTCCTCGAGCGGGTTCGACCGGCCGCCGTCGAGCATCACGGGTTCGATGGGCGCGACGTAGCCGTCGCCGACGTCCTGCGGGAACCAGCCCGGCGCGAGCGGATCTCCGCTGTACAGGCTCGTGTCGACGAGGACGGTCTCGACCGTCGCGCCGCTGCGCCGGATCTGTTCGGCGAGGTCGGCGACGCGGGGGCACCCGGGTAGAAGCTTTCCTGTCCGGGCGGCATCGCCGAGAGGGTGGGGTCGCCACCGGCGATGAGGACGATCTCCCCCGGCTTCGAACCCTCGACGACGCGCGTGGTGATCCGATGGTCGGAGGGCAGCACGAGCATGGCCGCCGCGGCGGTGAGGATCTTCGTGGTGGAGGCCGGGATCAGCGCGCGATCGGCGTCCTTCGACCACAGGACCGTGCCGGTCGTGGGTCGGTGATCGACCCGGCGAAGTCACCGAGGCGGGATTGTTCACGGCCCGGTCGAGTGCCGCCGCCAGCGAGGTGGGGTCGGGCATCGGAGCGTCGGGCGAGACCGCGGCGACCGCGGGGGGTCGCGACC
>LATQ01000458.1 GCA_001017865.1 Rhodococcus sp. IITR03 | reverse complement strand
ACGTGCCGCGGGTGATGCGTTTGCCGTCCTCGCCGACGAACGGCGGATCGGCCGGGTCGTGCCGCTCCACACGGCAACTCGTCGCGGTCGCGGGTGCGGCGCCGCGCGGCGGGGAAACGGGCATAGCGTTCGTCGAGATAGGCGGCGACGATCGCCGTCCAGCTGTCCTCGAGAGGATCTCCCGTTCGATCGCGCCTTTGCCGAGCACCCGCAGCACCGGCGCCTCGCGGCCGCCGAGGATGCTGCCCACATCGAGGCGGATCAGCTCGTCCGAGCGGATCCCGGTGAGCAGCAGCGTCGCGATGAGTGCCAGATCGCGTTGCGGCCAGTCCCGCGCCGACTCCGCCGGGCGTTGCGCCTCCACGGTGATGGTGTCGACGAGTTGATTGATCGCGGTGGGGGAGAACGCCTTCGGGGTGTGCTGCGGTTTCTTCGGCTGCGCGATCGAGGCCATCGGGTTGCCTTCCGACACCCCTTCGGAGACGAGGAAGTTGCAGAAGTTGTTCCACACCGACCAGGCGCGGCGCACCGACGCCGGTTGCCGCTCGGCGGCGAACGCCGCGAACGCCGACCGCAACCCGCGCACCGTCACATCCCCGAGCGTCAACGCGT
>LATQ01000034.1 GCA_001017865.1 Rhodococcus sp. IITR03 | reverse complement strand
CGGTGGCGGCGGCGCGGGCAAGGCGTCGGGCGACGCGGTGACCGCACCCATGCAGGGCACGGTCGTCAAGGTCGCGGTCGCCCGAGGGCCAGGAGGTTGCCGAGGGCGAGCTCATCGCCGTGCTCGAGGCCATGAAGATGGAGAACCCGGTCAACGCCCACAAGGCGGGCGTCGTCACCGGCCTGGCGGTCGAGCCGGGTGCCGCGGTCACCCAGGCACCGTGCTCACCGAGATCAAGTAGGACGCCGCTCGAGCAACGCTCGGGCAATACGGCCGACGGTCCCCCGCATCTCTCACGATGCGGGGGACCTCGCCGTATCGGGTCCCTGGCGACCGGTTCACGCCGAATCTGTGTCCTCGCGGTCCCGCTCGTCCGCGCGAAAAACCACTAGCCTGGAGTCATGGCCGACCGCCCCGACATCCGCATCGGCACCGCCGAGCGTGAAGAAGCCGTAGCACTGCTCGGCGAACACTTCGCCCGGGCCGTCTCAGCCTGGCGGAGTTCGACGAGCGGGTCGCACTCGCCACGCAGGCCACGGTGCGCGGCGACCTGATCCCCCTCTTCGCCGACCTGCCCTCGGCGGCCGGACGAGATGCCTCGACAGGGCCGCGGG
>LATQ01000326.1 GCA_001017865.1 Rhodococcus sp. IITR03 | reverse complement strand
GAGGCGGCACCGGCGAGACCCGAGGCTCAGCGAGGCGGCCGGCCACACCGGCAGGCTCGGGCGCAGCGCGAGCGTGGGTGCGAGAGCGGCGACGGCCAGGCACACCAGGTGAGAGGACGGTCAACGATCGGCCTTTCCAGGAGTCGGCGCACGAGTTCGCGTCCGGCCAGTTCGGCCTGCCACCCGGCGGTGGCGAGGCGCTGGGATACCGCTTGCTTGCTGATGTCGAGACGCTCGGCGATCCGCGCCTGCGACAGACCCTGGCGAGCAAGATCGACCGCCTCGTGCCCCTGCTCGGTGCGGCGCAGGACGACGGTGGCGAGCAGGGTGAGCGCGGCGTCGACATCGGCGGTGGCCTCGGGGTCGTCACCTTCGGCCGTGACCTGCCCGGGTGCGCTCTTGGCGCGTTCGACAGCAGTGCGGGCATGTTCGAAGGCGGGTCCGCGGCCGGCGCGTGTCTGCTCGGGGAGCGGGGTCTCCACCGGGCCGATTCCCACCCCGATACTCCAGCGTTCTCTTCGGAGGAGGTCGAGGACGAGATCGACGACGAGAGCGGGATCGTCCGCGACGGCCTGGACCTCGTCGCCCGCGGTGCGATCGAAGGGCCGTACCAGCGGAACGTCCTGCAGTGCGGTGAGGAGGTCCGCCACGCGGTCGACATCGCGGCGGCTGCCCCGTTGGTCGACCGTCAAGACGAACATGGGTCAAGTGTGAGGGCTTGATTCAGGATAATCAAGACCTGAAGCTTGACGAATCGGGGTGCCGCGTGGCGATGCGTACGGGCTAGCGGGCCGGCTCGTTCCCCGTCAGCTCATGATGTGCGGTGATCGCGTCCACCGCATCGCCGTCGTACTTCATCCGTTTCGCGATGGTGAGGCGGAGTGTCGACGGCAGTGCCGGGGCGAACTTCTTGAAGTAGGCGCACAGCCATTCCTGGCGACCGACGAGAAACGGGAAATCGGTCGTCATCATGTTGCGGGCGACCAGCATCGGCAACGGGGCGTCGAGCGGATGGAAGTCGTGATTCCACAGACCCGGCTGGGTGCAGCCCGGGTAGAACTGGCCGAGCATGAAACCGTGTTCGACGAACCGCGACTTGAATTCCGCGTGGACGACGTCGATCACCTCGAAGCCGGTGAGGTCGGGCAGTACGGTCACGAGCGTCTTCAGGCTCCGGTCGCGATCGTCCTCGCGTGAGAGCGTCGTGTACAGGTCGAACTGGTCCTCCACGATCGTGCCGAGTGCCCCGGCGTCGATTGCGGGTCCGTGGACGAACGCGGCTCCGAAGAGCTGCTTGCCGATCGACGGACGAACGAACGGGCAGACGGGCCCGCTGCGGCCGAGGTCGGGGTTGGGTTCGGTGAGATACCCACTCGCCCACGTTCTCAACAGGTGGGCGCTCGCTTCGTCTGCGTACTCGGAGGTTTCACCGAACAGGTCCACCCAGACCGTGCCCGAACGAGGCCCGACTCGTCTCTGGATCGGCATCTGCGCTTCCTCCCTCCAGGGGGATGAATGTCGCGTGTCTGTGGGAACCGGGGAAGGTTCTTGGAAAGGATTGTCGGAAGGCTGTTTCGCGCAGCAGGCATACGACGAGTGGAAACTGTTGCAGCGCAGAATGTTCGACTGTTCCGGCCCGGCCTCGTGCATCGTCCGCTCTCGCGGGTCCCGTGCTCGTGCGACCGTCGGACCGGGCGTGAATTCCCCTTCGTCCGGAGTTTACCGAAAGTTTTGCATTCTAAGTTTGTAAAATGAGCATAGCGCGGACGGAGGGTTTCTATCCATCCCATCAAACAAACCCAAGGTTTATGGCGTGAAAATGCCGAATGTCGGGATGTGCGAGCGTCGTCTCTGCGTCATGTCCTGGTCGCATCTCGATCTCGTTCTGCTGCACAGCATTGCAGCAACCCCGTCCCCGTCCTACGCTGACGCATACATTTTCGAAGCGACGTGCCGACTCGGTCGTTCCCACTCGTGAGCTGTGCACGACGCTCGATGGCATCCGGCTCGACGAGACGCTCCCGTTCGACGCTGCCGCTGCACACACATCCTCGTGAAGGGGGCGCTGTGGCCACTCCCGTCGTAGGCACCGCGCACAACTCCGACGACGAGCGCGCGGGTGCGTTCCCGCTGACTCCGGCCCAGTACGGTATCTGGCTCGCTCAGCAACTCGTGCCCGAAGTCCCTTTCGTCATCGCCCAATACGTGGAGTTCCATGGAGAACTCGATCTCGAGCTGCTGAAGTGGGCGTCGACGACCGCCGGGCGGGAGTTCGAGACCGTCCTCCTGCGTCTCGTCGACGTGGACGGCCGTCCGTGCCAGGTCGTCGACCGAAACCTCGATGTACCCACCGAGGTCGTCGATCTCCGTGACGAATCCGATCCGCGGGGAGTGGCCGAGGAGTGGCTCCGGCGGGATGTGGAAGCGCCCGTCGACCTGATGGCGGACCGGTTGTGCCGCATCGTGGTTCTGCTCACGGGTGATGCCAGTTACCTCGTGTACGTCAAGGCTCACCACATCGCGCTCGACGGGTTCGGAGCGATGATCATCGTCCGCAGGGGAGCCGAACTCTATTCCAGGGCACTCGCCTCCCGGAGTTCCGGCCAGGACGGGGTGTCGACGCCGGACAAGCCGCCGGCGGATCTACGGACGTTGTACGAGAAGGACCGGCAGTACCGCGCGTCGAGCCGGTTCGTCGCGGATCGTGAGTACTGGAGTGAGCGGATCCGCGACCTGCCGCACGTCGACACCACGGAGGTGCCCCCGGCGGTCCGGACTCTCACGGCGGAGACGGATCTGTCGGACACTGCGGACGTCTACCTGTCGGGGTCCCCGGCGATGCGGGATGCCTCCTCGGCCGCAGTGGTACTCGCGGCCGCCGCCTGTTTCTTCTCACGGCGGTCGGGGCGGTACGACGTGCTCGTGAACATCCCGGTGTCGGCGCGGACGACGGCCGAGCTGCGACGGTCCGCCGGAATGCTCGTCAACGTGGTTCCCCTGCGGATCCGGGTGGATCCGAGCGAACCCGTCGAGGATCTCGTCCGGCGGATGCAGGTCGAGCTCGTCGGAGCCCTCCGACACCAGGCGTGCGGACTCGACGACATCCGCCGGGCGACATCCGAACCGGTGTCCCGATTCTCGGTCCCGCTGGTCAACGTCATGCTGTTCGATCAGCAACCCGTACTGGGGGACATCGTGGGAACACCACATGTCCTGTCGCGCGGGCCCGTCGGGGACCGGCTGATCACCGTCCACCGCCGCAGCGCGCCGGCCGGCACCGTGATCGAATTCCGGGCGAATCCGAACCGATATGAGGAGAACGAGATACAGGCGCAGTGCATCTGTTTCACGGAGATCCTCGAGCAGTTCGTCGCAGCCGACCCTCGAACGCCGGTCGGTTCGATCCACCCGCCGAGCGCCGGAGCGGCCGCCCCCCGCTACCGGCGGAACACCGTGCTCGATCACTGGCGGCACCTTCTGGCCGGCGCACCCACCCCGCCCGCACTGTCACCGTCCACGCCGGCACCCGCCGGTGGACGGACGGGCAACGCGGGATCTGCTTCGGCGTGGGCGCAGTTCGTCCATCCCCTCGGCAGCGGACCGGGCCGAGCGAGCGCCGAATGTGCCGACGATCGTGTCCCGATCCTGCACGCTGCCACCGCGATCCTCGTCGCCAGGTCGGGTGGTACCGACGACGTCGTCCTCGGTGTCCCGGTCCCGGCCGGTACCACTCATGTGCGCACGGTCCTGCCTGTGCGCACCCGAGTGCGCCTCGACGAGCCGTTCCGAGATCTCCTCGAGGACATCTCCCGTGGGACTCGGGACGCTCTCGCACATGCCGACGTATCTGCCGCGACACTGCTCGACTCGCTGGCGCCGACACGGAACGGATCGCACGCCCCACTCTTCCGCATCGCCGTCGAAGGACGGGGCGATGCGGACAGGAAGGTGGAGAACACCGTCCTCGGCGACGTCGGCCTGCGTATCGATCTGGAGCGTCCGCAATCCGGCGACGGTGCCGGGCGCGAGTCGACGTCCGCGGACGTGCTCCGCATCCGATACACCACGGACGCCTACACCGCGCCGACCGTCGAGCGCATCGCCCGCCGACTGGAACGGATCCTCCTGGCCGTCGAAGAGGATCCGGAGATACGGGTCGGCGACATCGATCTGCTCGACGCAGCCGAACGGACCGCACTCGTTCCCGTGACGGGTCCGCCGCCGGTGACCGAACGGCTGCTGCCGGAAATCCTCACAGACGCTGCGCTCCGCACCCCCGCGGTCACCGCAGCGTCGTGCGGCGAGACCCGGATCGACTACCGGGAACTCGACGAGCGGTCGAATCGGCTGGCCCGCATGCTCATCGAGCGCGGCGCAGGACCGGAACGTTTCGTCGCGATCGGCATGGCCCGGTCCGTCGACTCGATCGTCTCGATCTGGCCGTGGCGAAGACGGGCGCGGCCTTCGTCCCGGTGGACCCCGCCTATCCGCCCGCCCGGATCGAGTACATGCTGCGCGACTGCGGCGCCGTGCTCGGACTCACCACCATCGGCGAACGGTCCCTGCTTCCCGGCACCGTGCCGTGGACCGTGGTCGACGATCCGGAGGTGGTCACGGAGACGAAGCGATACACCGGGTCTCCGGTGACCGATACGGACCGGTGCGCGCCCGCGCGTTCGGATCAACCCGCCTACCTCATCTACACCTCCGGATCGACGGGACAGCCGAAAGGCGTGGTCGTCACCCACCGGGGACTGTCGAACCTCGTCGCGCACACCCGTACGCTCGCCGGCCACGACGCGCGGGTCTGGCACGGGACATCCCCGAGCTTCGACCTGGCGGTACTGGAGTTGCTCGTCGCGTTCGGCTCGGCGGCGCACCTGGTGATCGGCCCACCCGGCGCGTCCGCCGGTCACGACCTCGCACATGCGTTGCGCGCCGAGCGGATCACCCACTTCTGCACCACTCCTGCGGTCCTCGCAACGATCGATCCGGCGGTCCTCGAGGACCTGTCTTCGTGAGCGTCGGCGGTGAGGACTGCCCGACCTGGCTGGTGGAGAAATGGGCGCCGGGCCGCCGCATGGTCAACGGGTACGGGCCGAGCGAGATCACCGTGCAGATGGCCTCGGAGGACCTTGTGCCCGGCAGACCGGTCACCGCAGGCACACTCGGACCCGGATTCCGGTCCGTCGTGCTCGACGCACGCCTGAATCCGGTGCCGCCCGGGGTGATCGGCGAGCTGTATCCGGCAGGACCTGCCTGGCGCGGGGATACCACCGGCGCCCGGGGACGACGGCGACGCGGTTCGTCGCCGACCCGTTCGGGCCGGCGGGGTCACGGATGTACCGCACCGGCGATCTCGTGCGGTGGTCGACGAACGACGACAGCGCAGAGGACGACAGCGCAGCGGCCACCTCGGATCTGCGGCTGATCTACGCGGGGCGCGCCGACCTGCAGGTCAAGGTGCGGGGGCGGCGCATCGAACTCGGCGAAGTGGAAGCAGCACTGCTCCGCCACCCCGACGTCGAGCAGGCCGCGGCGGTGGTTCGGCGCGAGACCGGATCCGACCGGGTCGTGGCGTACGTGGTGTCGCGCACCGGTACGGCGCCGGCTCCCGCAGCGATTCGTGATGCGCTCGCGACGGAACTCCCGGATTTCATGGTCCCGGCTGTGGTGGTGCCGCTGGCAGCGATGCCGATCACGGCCAACGGCAAGCTGGACCGTGCCGCGCTGCCGGCCCGGACCGCCGGGGCGTGCTCCATCGTCCTCCGCGCACGGGGCTGGAACGGACTCTCGCGGGGGTCTTCGCGGACGTTCTTCATCTGTCCCCGGATCGGGTCGGCGTCGACGACAACTTCTTCGAACTCGGAGGCGATTCCCTGTCGGCGACCGGTGTCGTGGCGGGGATCCGGTCCGCACTGCACGTCGAAGCACCCATCAGGATGCTCTTCGAAGCACCGACGATCGCCGAGCTGGCACCGCGACTCGCGGACTGCGGTGTCGCCCGGACGCCGTTGACACCCCGACGTCGACCGGACCGGATCCCGTTGTCCTACGCGCAGTCCCGGTTGTGGTTCATCCACCGCTACGAAGGTCCGTCGCCGACCTACAACATCCCCATGGCGGCACGCCTGACCGGACGGGTGGACATCGACGCGATGAGGGCGGCGTTCGCCGATGTCGTGGGGCGCCACGAGTCCCTGCGCACGGTCTTCGAGGAATCCGACGGAGTCGCCTTCCAGCGCATCCTGCCGGTCGAGCGGACCTCATTGTCGCTGCCTGTGCGGGCAGTGACCGCCGACGAAGAGCAGGCCACCGTGCGCGCCGAGGCGCGGCGGCCCTTCGACCTGTCCACCGACATCCCGGTGCGGGCCACCCTGCTGCAGACGGGTTCCGACGACCACGTGCTGGTGCTCGTGCTGCATCACATCGCCGGCGACGGCGCGTCGATGGTGCCGCTGGTGCGCGACATGCTGCTGGCATACGCGGCCCGATCGGCCGGGACCGAACCGCGATGGGATCCGCTGCCGGTGCAGTACGCCGACTACACCTGTGGCAACGGGAGGTGCTGGGGGACGAGGACGAGACGGGAAGCATCCTGCACCGGCAGTTCTCCTACTGGCGAGAAGAACTCGCCGGGGTCCCGGAATGCCTTTCTCTTCCGCTCGACCGTCCCCGCCCCGCGGTGCAGTCCTTCCGCGGTGGCCGGTGGAGTTCACGATTCCCGCGGAGCTGCGTATCGCGGCCGACGACCTGGCCGGCGAGCACGGCGTCACCGCGTCGATGGTCTTCCAGTCGGCACTCGTGGTACTCCTGCACAAGCTCGGTGCGGGCGATGACATCACGATCGGTGGTCCGGTGGCCGGGCGGACCGACGAGGCCCTTGCCGATCTCGTCGGATTCTTCGTCAACACGTGGGTGCTGCGCGTGGACGGCATCACCGGACGATGGACGCTCGCCGATGTCCTCGACCGCGTGCGGGCCAAGGCACTGGCCGCCTACGAGAACCAGGACGCGCCCTTCGAACGGCTGGTGGAGTTGCTCGCCCCGGCGCGCTCGACCGCCCATCATCCGCTGTTCCAGGTCGCATTCGCGTTGCAGAACAACCCACTGCCGAGCCTGGACCATCCGGACATCCACGTCGAGATGCTGCCCGTCGCGACCGACATCGCGCGGTTCGACCTGTACATCAGCGTGTCGGAGCGCGCGTCTGCCGAGGACGGCGGGATGCTCGGCAGCATCGAATACGCGAGCGATCTGTTCGAGCGCGACACCGTCGAACGATTCGCCGACCGGTATCTCCGCGTCCTCGATGCCCTCGTGAGGTCGCCGCACCGACGGGTCGACGGTGTCGACCTTCTCGATCGGTCGGAGCGCGATCTGCTCCTCGACGCGTGGAGCGGTCCGGACGCCACCACTGCTGACCGGACGGTTCCGGCGGTGTTCGCCGAGCGGGTCGCGGCGACACCGGACGCACCGGCGCTGACCAGCGCCGCCGGCCGATGGACGTACCGCGACCTCGATGCCCGGGCCAACAGGCTGGCTCGTCTGCTCGTAGAGCTGGGGGTGGGGCCCGAGTCCGTGGTGGTCGTCGCTCTCGATCGATCCCCGGCGTTGGTCGTCGCACTTCTCGCGGTGTCGGCGGCAGGTGGCGCCTATCTGCCGTTGGACCCCGCCTATCCGAGCGATCGCACCGCCTTCGTCCTCGCCGACGCCGCGCCCCGCGTCCTGGTCACCGACAGTCGATCCACCTCGCACGCGGACCCGGCCGTCGTCGTGGTCGTCGACGAGACGGGCGGCCCGACGTCCCACGCCCTGCCCGACGATGCGCGACCGCTCACCGACGACGACAGGATCGCGCCCCTGCACCCGTCGAACACCGCGTACACGATCTACACGTCCGGTTCCACGGGTGTCCCGAAGGGCGTGGCCGTCACGCACCGGAACCTCGTGCACCTCGTCGAGCACGGATGGACCGATTCGCGACCGCGACACCGGATGTCGCTGGTGTCCTCACCGGGTTTCGACGCGTCGGTGTACGAGATCTGGCCCGCCTGATCGGCGGTACCGAACTGGTGCTCGCGCCACCCGGCCTGCTCGATCCGTCGACGGTCGCGCGGATGATCGCCGAACACGGTGTGACGACGATGTTCGTCCCGACACCGCTGTTTCACGCCCTTGCCGACCCGGCCGTCGTTCCGGAGCAGGTGTGGGACGGTGTGGACCAGGTGGTCACGGCCGGTGACGTGCTGTCCCCGGAGGTCGCACGTCGCTTCCGCGAATCGCATCCCTCGACGTTGCTCGTCAACGCGTACGGACCGACGGAAACGACGGTGTGCGCGACGATGTACCTCGTCGGGGACGCGTTCGCCCGAGGAGAGCGCGCGTCGGTCCCGATCGGCACATCGATCCCGGGAGTCGCGGTCCTCGTCCTCGACGCCGGACTGCTGCCGGTGCCGCCCGGTGTCCCCGGCGAGTTGTACATCACCGGGGACGGGGTCTCTCGCGGATATCCCGGTCGTCCGGCCACGACCGCGGCGCGATTCGTGGCATCCCCGTTCGGCGGGCCGGGGGAGCGGATGTACCGCACCGGTGACATCGTGCGGTGGATCCGCTCGACGAGCGATGCCGAGGGCCCGGGCGGGCACCTGGAATTCGTGGGCCGCTGCGACGATCAGGTCAAGGTCCGCGGTTTCCGGGTCGAACCCGGTGAGATCGAAGCGGTCCTGGGTGCGCATCCGGCGGTGGCCACACGGCCGTGGTCGTGCGGGAGACTCCGGGGCACCACGAGACCGGACGACTGGTCGCGTATGTCGTGCTCGACCGGGAGCAGACACTGCTCGCCGACCCGACCCGCGCGACCGGCACCGTCGAGCGGTGGAGGGCACTGTACGACGACGTGTACTCCACGCCGCCACAAGAGGACACCGGTGACACCGGCACCTTCGCGGGTTGGAACGCCACCGACACCGGGCAGCCCATTCCGGTCGAGCAGATGCGGGACTGGCGCGACGCCGCCGTGCGGGCCGTCCGGCGGCTCCGGCCCCGACGCCTGCTCGAGATCGGCGTGGGCTCCGGTCTCCTGCTCCGAGAACTGGCCCCCGACTGCGCCGAGTACTGGGGCACGGACTTCTCGGCCCCGACGATCGAGACGCTGCGCTCCGCCGTGCGATCGCAGCCGTGGGCCGATCGGGTGACGTTGAGGACGCAACCGGCGCACGCGACCGAGGGGTTGCCGCAGCGGTACTTCGACACCGTCGTGCTCAATTCGGTGATCCAGTACTTCCCGGATGCGGCGTATCTGCTCGAGGTGCTCCGGAAGATCCTGCTGCTGCTCGCACCCGGCGGATCGGTCCATCTCGGCGATGTCCGGAACCAGGCGCTGCTGCCGTACTTCGCTGCCGCGGTGGAACTCGCCCGTGCCGACGGCACCGAGACCGCGGACACGATCCGCGAACGCGTCCGCCGTGCCACGCTCTCCGAGAGGGAACTGCTGCTCGCCCCCGAGTTCTTCGCCGGCCTGGCCGGTCGTCTGCCGGGTGTCACCGGGGTCGACATCGAACTCGGCCGGATGCGGACGGCCAACGAACTCGGCTTGTACCGCTACAGCGTGGTGCTGCACACCGGTACCGGACCCAGGTCGCTCGCCGACGTTCCGTGCCGGTCCTGGGCGGGATTCGGAACACTCGCCGCGCTCGCCGACCACCTACGGACGGATCGTCCCGACGCCCTGCGCGTGTCCGGCGTACCGCACACCGCCCTGCAGTCCGTGATGGCCGCGACGACCTCCCTCGATGCGATGCCCGGCCACGCGTTCGTACCGGAACCGGACCCCCGGCCACGATCGGACGGCATCGGTCCTGCGGACTTCGATCTGCTCGGCGCCGAACTCGGCTACCGGGTCGCCGTGACGTGGTCGCAGGAACCGGGATCGATGGAGGTGATCGTCCTCCGCGACGACCCGGACGACAGGGCCGATGCAGCGCTGACCGATGTGTACCGTCCGGCCGATGACATCGGCAGCCTCGCCCGCTATGTCAACGACCCCGCCGCAGAGGAGCGACTCGACGACGTCCGTCGCTTCGTCCGAGAGCGGTTGCCCGACTACATGGTTCCCGCCGCGTTCGTTCACATGGCCGACCTGCCGGTGACGGTGCACGGCAAACTCGACCGCCGCGCGCTGCCGGCCCCGGAGGTCGCGACGCGGAGCGAGGGCTACATCGCACCGACCACCGACACCGAACGGGCTCTCGCCCGGGTGTTCGCCGACGTGCTCGGCGTCGACCGGGTGGGTACACAGGATTCGTTCTTCGCTCTCGGCGGCGATTCGATCATGTCGATCCAGCTGGTCGCGCGGGCCAAAGCTGAGGGACTGGTGCTCTCGCCCCGAGATGTGTTCGAACACAAGACCATTGCAGCGCTCGCTGCGGCGGTCACCCTGGCCGGACCGGCCGCGCCGACGCTCGAGGAACTGCCGGGCGGCGGCGTCGGTGACGTTCCACTCACCCCGATACTGCGGTGGCTGGTCGGGAGCGGCCGCACGTATCCGGGCTTCTGCCAATCGGTGTCGGTTCCGCTGCCGGACCGACTCCGCGAGGCCGACCTTCTCGCGGCCCTGCAGGCGTCGTGGATCGGCACGACATGCTGCGGGCGCGGCTTCACGCGGAGCCCGGAACGCCTGACGAGCTGCATCTCGAGACACGGCCCATCGGATCTGTCTCGGCGTCGTCGATCCTGTGCCGCGTCCGGGTCGACGACCTCACGGGGCCCGAATTCACCGCGATCGCCGCTGCCGAGCATGCTGCCGCGACCGGACGGTTGGATCCCGGCAGGGGAGTGATGTTGCAGGCGGTGCAATTCGAGGCGGGACCCGCCTCGCGGCTGTTGCTCGTGGCACATCATGCCGTGATCGACGGTGTCTCCTGGCGAATCCTGTTGGGCGACCTCGCTGCTGCGGCGGCTCGACTCGAACACGGACTCGACCCGGATCCCGCACCGACGGGCACCTCGATGCGCCGCTGGGCGCACGGTCTCGTCGAGGCGACCCGCCGCGGCACGCGCGCGGCCGAGCTGCCGTTCTGGATCTCGACCCTGTCGGGTCCGGATGCGCTGCTCGGCGCCAGAGAGCTGGACCCCGCGGTCGACGTCGGGCCACCGTCGACACCGTCACCGTCGAGGTTCCCGCCCCCACGACCACCGCGCTGCTGACCGTCCTCCCGGCGGCCTTCCACGGGAGCATCGTGGACGGTCTTCTCGCAGCGCTGGCCGGAGCCGTCGTCGCGCAGCGCGCCGAGCGCGGGATCGACCTCGCCGGGTGCTCGTGGCGTTGGAAGGCCACGGCCGGGAGGAGCAGGTCGTGCCGGGAGCCGATCTGTCCCGGACGGTCGGATGGTTCACCGCGGCCTATCCGGTGCGACTGGACCTGGCCGGTATCGACGTGGAGGCCGTGGAACGCGGCGGCACCGCAGCGGGAACCGCGATCAAGACTGTCAAGGAACACCTGCGTGCCGTTCCCGACCACGGGATCGGATACGGGATGCTGCGGTATCTCGACGACGAGGCCGCGCCGCGCTCGAAGCCCTGCCGGCACCCCGGCTCGCCTTCAACTTCCACGGCCGGAGCACGCTGCCGGACGCCGTCACGGACATCGAATTCGGCGGTGGCCTCGATCCCGCTCAGCCGGTACCGGCGGTGATCTCCGTCAACGCCATGGTCGTCGACACCGCCGACGGTCCGGTGCTGCGCGCGGATCTCGCCTATGCGACCGGGGTCATCGCCCGCCCGGAGGTGTCGGATCTGGCCGAACGGTGGCGACGCATGCTGAGCGGCCTCGCCCGGCACGTCGCCGAACCGGGCGCGGGAGGGCACACCCCGTCGGATCTGCGCTGGTCCCGTTGAGCCAGGAACGCCTCGACGAGCTCGAGCGCCGTTATCCCGGCCTCGAGGACGTGTGGCCCCTCACCCCCTTGCAGACCGGCTTTCTGTTCCATGCCCTCCGGAACGATTCGCTCGACGCGTACACGGTGCAACTGACCCTGCACCTGGGCGGTGTCGTCGATCCGCGACGCCTCCGGCGGGCGGTGGCCGCCCTGGCGGCGCGGCATCCGAACCTGCGGGTGAACTTCGTCTTCGACGGGGAGTCCCCGCCCGTGCAGGTCGTGCAGGCATCGGTCGAACTGCCGCTGTGTGAGCGGGATCTGAGCGACCTGGATCCTGATGACCGTGCGTCGGAACTGGCCCGTCTGCAGACCGAGGACCGGACGCAGCGTTTCGACACGGCGCACGGACCGCTGGTGCGCTTGAGCCTGGTCAGGATGGGACCGGACGATCACCGGCTGGTGTTCACGAACCACCACATCCTGCTCGACGGTTGGTCGGCGCCGTTGCTGCTGAAGGAACTCCTCGTGCTGTACGGCACCGATGCGGACACCGGGGTTCTCCCGCCGGTACGTCCCTACCGGGACTATGTGCGGTGGCTCGTGCAGCAGGACCCGGCGCCCGCCCGCGATGCCTGGTCGCGGTACCTGGCCGGTCCGGATCGGCCCACGCTGGTCGCCCCGGACGCCGAGCAGACCTTCGTGCAGGCTCTGTCCGAGGAGACCACCTGGCGCTCGATCCGGCGGACACCCGGCGCTGGAGGCCTTCGTCCGGGACCACGGGCTCACCGTCGGCACGGTGGTGCAGGTCGCGTGGGGGATCGTGCTGGCGAAGCTCACCTCGCAGCGCGACGTCGTGTTCGGATCGACCGTCTCCGGGCGGCCCGCGGAGGTCGACGGGGTCGAGGAGATGATCGGTCTGTTCGTCAACACGGTTCCCGTGCGGGTCCGGCTCGACCCGTACGAAACCCTCGCAGCGCTCGTCGAGCGGATCCGAGTCGAGCAGACCGCACTGCTCGACCGGCATCACCTCGGTCTCACGGAGATCCAGCAGGTCGCCGGACCGGCTGCCGGGTTCGACACCCTGACGGTGTTCGAGTCGTACCCGGTCGACCGTGCCGCTCTGTCCGATGCGGTCGACATCGCGGGCATGCAGGTGCGCGAGGTCACCGGACACGACTCCGGCCACTATCCGCTGACTTTGATCGCGCACGTCGACGACGCGCTGCGGCTGCGACTGAGCTACCGTCCGGATCTGTTCGACGGGGCCGCGGCCGACGCGATCGTGTCGCAGGTCGCCCAGGTCCTCGAGGCCGTCGTCGATCGGCCGGAGGTGCCGCTCGGTCGTCTCCGCCTGTTCGGGGACGAGGTGTCGGTCGTGTCCGCTCCCGGCACCGCCCCTTCACGGACGTGGGCGGAGATCCTCGACGACTGGATGGCGCGGTCCCCGGAGTCCGTCGCCGTCGTCGACGCAGGCAGGCAATGGACCTACGCGGAGCTGGACGAGCGGGTCGAGCGGCTCGCACATCTGCTCGTCTCCCGCGGAGCAGCACCGGAGACCACCGTCGTGGTGGCGATGCGGCGGTCGTTCCTGCGGGTCGTCGCCATGCTCGCCGTCGTCCGCGCCGGTGCCGTCTACGTGCCCGCCGACCCCGACCAACCCCGCGACCGCGTCACCGCGATGATCCGGACGGTCACACCGCTCTGCGTGCTCGTCGACGGACCCGAACCGGCGGTGCCCGACGATGTATCCGTCGTGCCGGTTCGGGACATGGACGTCGACGGTGCGCCGGCAACGCCGGTGCCGGACATCAACCGCCGCGCTCCGGTGCGCGCCGACAACGCCGCGTATGTCGTCTTCACGTCCGGATCGACGGGCACGCCGAAGGGGGTGACCGTGACGCATCGCGGCATCGCCGAGTTGGTCGATCGGCTCTCGACGGTCGCCGACCGCGAGTCGCGAGTCGCGCAGGCGATGCTTCCGGTGTTCGATGCCTCGCTGCTGGAAACGATCGTCGCGTTCTCGGCCGGGGCACGGCTCGTCGTGGTGCCGCCCGGCATTGCCGCCGGTGACGACCTCGAGCGTGTCCTCGCCGACGAGGAGATCACGCACCTGTACACCACACCCGCGGTGTTGGCGACGCTGGATCGGGACGCGCTGCCGGCCCTCACCTTTGTGAGCGTCGGTGGGGAGGCGTGCCCGCCGTCCCTGGTGGAGACGTGGGCCCGGAGCCGTCACATGGTCAACGGCTACGGTCCGAGCGAGGCCACGGTGATGTCGAACCTGCTCGATCCGCTCGTCCCCGGCGAGAATCCCACCGTGGGGCCGCCGATACCCGGTTTCGACGAGTACCTGCTGGACTCGTATCTGCAGCCCGTGGCCGGCGGCGCGGTGGGGGAGTTGTACCTCGCCGGACCGGGTCTGGGGCGAGGGTATGCGGGACAACCCGGCCTGACGGCGACGCGTTTCGTCGCCGACCCCCTCGCGCCCGGGCGCGGATGTACCGCACCGGAGATCTGATGCGCTGGACCCGCACCGCGGCGGGCGCCGAGCCCGTCTACGTCGGGCGCAGTGACTTCCAGATCCAGCTGCGCGGTCTGCGCATCGAGCTCGAGGAGGTCGAGGCGGCACTGCTCCGGCATCCGGCCGTTGCCCAGGCGGTGGTCGTGGTGCGCGACGACGGCAGCGGCGACCGGCTCGTCGGATATGTGGTGCCCACCGGGACCGTTCCGATCGAGCGCCCGAGATCCTGCATTTCGCGGCCACCCGGCTGCCGCGGTACATGGTCCCGTCGGTGATCGTCGTGCTACCGGGCCTGCCCGTCACCCCGAGCGGAAGGTGGACAGGTCGGCGTTACCGG
>LATQ01000035.1 GCA_001017865.1 Rhodococcus sp. IITR03 | reverse complement strand
CACGGTCGGGCACGGCGGCAGCACCGACTCCGGCAGTGCCAGCCGCGGCGGCGGCGGGTGAGCACATTGGCCTGCTGGTGCATGAGGGTGTGGTACTGCTCGTCGACCATCGCCTGCAGCACCCCGGTGACCACCGTGTCGGACGGGCCGATGCCGAAGGCGTCCTCGGTGATCAACGCGAAGCCGGGGTTGACGACGTGCTGTTCGATGTCGACGACGCTCTTGTTGTACGCGATCCACGCCCAGGCCCGCAGCCGCGCCTGCTGCTGCTCGTCGAGCGCGAGATAACGCGGATGCTCGGCGAAGGGCAGCATCTGCTCGGGATAGTCGACGCGGTCCGCCTCGAACAGCGCGTCGAGGTCGACCTCGGGTTTCTTGACGGCGGCGCGGCGCGGCCACGAGCGGGTCAGCCCGGCGATCACCGCGCTCTCCGCCGGATCGGACGGATCGTATTGCGGGAGTTCCGGCGCGCGCAGTTGCGGGCCGGGGATGTCGGACGCACTCACGTCCGGCTCCTTTCCTCGCGGGGACCGTCCACCGCACCCGGATCGCGGGCAGCGCCGCGAACAGCTGCGCACACAGCTGCGCGGCGGCGGGTTGCCGTCGCCGAGCGC
>LATQ01000532.1 GCA_001017865.1 Rhodococcus sp. IITR03 | reverse complement strand
CGGTCGGGATGGGCGGCGGCGGTGGCGCGCAACATCTCGGCGAGTGTGCGTGCCGGAGCCGGTTCGGCGCGTCGAGGGCAGCGGCCGGGGCATCGACGGCCACTTCACCGATGGTCCTGTCGGGTGCGCTCGCCAGGCTGCCGAGCAACGCGACGAACCGGCTGACGAGCAATTCGGCAGTGCGGCCGGCGAAGCGGGAAGCATCGAACACGAGCGTGCCGGTGTAGCCGTCGGGACGCGGGGCGAGCGTGAACTGCAGATTGAACTTCGGTGTGTCGTCGAGGACTTCGCGGGCCTCGACGGTGAGCTCTCCCAGCTGATCGGGTCGATGCCGAAGTCCTGCAACGCCAACGCGACCTGCGGTGCGCCGCTCTGCCGCTCCGACAGCAACTGCTCGTACGGCACGGCGACGTGATCGAAGGCCGCGACGTCGAAGTCGCGGACCTGACCGAGCAGTCCGGCGAACGACATGTCGGGGGCCACGCGGGCGCGCAGGACGAGGGTGTCGAGGAACGGGCCGACGAGGTCTTCGAGCTGCGCCCAGCGGCGTCCGCCCACCACGGCGGCGACGGCGATGTCGTCGCTGCCGCCGAGTCGCGCGAGCAGCACCGACACCGC
>LATQ01000036.1 GCA_001017865.1 Rhodococcus sp. IITR03 | reverse complement strand
CCGTCGACCCGTCGCGGCCGGTTCACGACCTGCTGCGCGACGAGCGGCCACCGATCTCGCGCGCTCGCGCATGCCGACGTGCCGTTCGACGTCGTCGTCGCCCGCTGCACCGCGGCGCGACCCGTCGTACAGTCCGCTCTTCCAGGTGCTGCTCACGCACCGCGTCGAGGCCGGCGAGGTGCTGCCGCAACTGCCGGACGTGCAGATCGCCGAGACCGACGCCGGGGAACCGGCCGCGCAGTTCGACGTGGTCGTCGAACTCGTCGAGCGTGAGGACGGACTCGACCTGCGCCTGGTTTACGCGACGGATCTGTTCGACGACACCACCGGCGACGCGATGCTCACCGATCTCGTCGCGATGCTCGCTGCGGCGCTCGCCGAACCCGAGCGCGCCGTCGGCGATCTCGCCGTGCCGGTGCCTGCACCGTTGTCGGCTCCGGCCGTCGCACCGCGCACGCTGCTCGAGATCCTGGAGACTTCCGTCGAGCAGCATCGTGGACGCATCGCGGTGCGCTCCGGCACCGTCGCGTGGACGTACGGCGGACTCGACGCCCGCGCCGACGAGATCGCTCCGTGCTCGCCTCCCACGGGGTCGGCGGCGGCGACCTCGTCGCATCC
>LATQ01000037.1 GCA_001017865.1 Rhodococcus sp. IITR03 | reverse complement strand
ACGCGGCCGCGGCGTCGATCGTGTCCGCCGAGCGCGGCACCGGCAGCGCCAGGAACAGGCCGCCGGGACCGATCCGTCGCGAGTCGAACTCGACGGAACCGGTCACCTCGGCGGACGGATCGTCGACGTCGTGCAGGGTGCCCCCGACGACCTCCGCGATCCGAGCCAGTGTCATCGGGATCATGCCTTGCCTCCGTGATGCGAACCGCCCGCAGCAGGCGGATGACGACCGTCGGGTCCTGCGGTCCGGTACTTGTCGAGAGCTGCGCCGAGAACCTCGCGGTCGTCGAAGGGGTGCTTCACTCCCTCGATCTCCTGCCCCGTCTCGTGGCCCTTGCCGGCGACGAGGACGACATCACCCGGGCGGGCCCACGCGACCGCGGCGTCGATCGCCGCGGCGCGGTCGCGATCTCGAGGATCTCGCCGCGTTCGGCCGGCGGGACGGAGTGTGCACCGTCGAGGACAGCGAGACGCGGATGGCGGCGGGATTCTCGGTTCGGGGGTTGTCGTCGGTCACGACCACCACTCGGCGGCCGCGCCGCGACCTCGCCCATGATCGGCGCTTCGTCCGGTCGCGGTCGCCGCCGGCACCGACGACGACGGCGATTCGTCCTCGGTC
>LATQ01000617.1 GCA_001017865.1 Rhodococcus sp. IITR03 | reverse complement strand
CCGTCTGCGCCGGGGACCTGCTGCCCGGTGTGGGGCTGGCCGCGCTGATCGGGCTCCCCGGCCTGGCGTTGTACCTGGTGGCGCGCGCCGCCGGCCTGAATCTGACGGTCGCGCCGAGCCTGCTCGAGGACTATTGGTGGCGACTGCCACCGAGGTGCTGTGGCGATCGCCAACTCCGGCGCGGAGGAGATCCTGGTCGTCGCCTATCTCCTCACTCGCCTGCGGCAGCTCGGCTGGTCGGAGAATTCGTCGTTGCTCGCCTCCGCCCTGCTGCGCGGCAGCTACCACCTCTACCAGGGCATCGGCGGCGGGTTCGGCAACGTCGTCATGGGCCTGGTCTTCGGACGCTACTGGCAGCGCACCGGCCGGTTGTGGCCGCTCGTGATCGCCCACGCACTCATCGACACCGTCGCCTTCGTGGGCTACCAAGCACTGAGGGGCCACGTGTCCTGGCTGCCTGAACGTAGAGTTGTCCGGGTGAACGGCGACCCTCGCGACCCTCGGAACCGGCCGCGGCTCCGCAGGGACCTCCCCCCGCAGGCCCTCCTCCCCGGCGGGCAGTACTGCCGAACCAGCAGACAGGAGTACCCCCACAGCGACCCGCCGGACCGCCTCCGC
>LATQ01000038.1 GCA_001017865.1 Rhodococcus sp. IITR03 | reverse complement strand
TCGCCTGGTTGCGCGCCGGTGGTGCCGCCTGTGAGGGAGCCGCCCCGCCGTGGGGTCAGCACCAGTCCGGCTGCGACGGCTGCGGACGCGATGAACGCGGCCGTGGTCTGACGCTGGACCGTGCTGCGGCGGTGGGCGCGGCGGGCTGCGCGGTTACCGGTGGGAGTGTCGTTGTTCATTGGGGAGTGCCTTTCGTGTGTCGGCCTCACAGGAGGCCGGGTCTGGTGGGAAATCGGGAAGAGTCGGGGTGGAGAACCTCGCGTCCGGTCCGAACGTGGTTCCGGGCCAACGCATCAGTCCGCGGTGTCTGCGATCAGGTCGATGACGGTGGCGGCGAGGACGGTCAACGCATCGCAGGTGTCGCGACGTAACCCGCTGAGGGTGATGCGCTCGCCGGAGGCGAACAGCGGTTCGAACGGCATCCGGCATACCGGCACCCTGAGTGCAGCGAATGCATCGACGGCGTCGGTTTCGACCATCGGCACATCACCGGGCCCGTCGGTGATGACCACGACGGTGCGCGCGAGCACATCCGGGTGCACCGTGGACATCGCGGCGAGGGTGCGTTGCGCCGCCACCGCACTGTCGCGGCGCAGCGGCACCGGAACGATCACCGCGTGC
>LATQ01000250.1 GCA_001017865.1 Rhodococcus sp. IITR03 | reverse complement strand
CTCGCGACGGCTGCCGACGGTGAGATCGACCTCGACGACGCCGACGAGTTGCTCGCCGCGCCCACCGCGTGGCTGTTCGGCAACGAGGCCCACGGACTCGATCCGCAGGTCGCCGCCCGCGCCGACCATCGCGTCCGCATTCCCATCCGCGGACGCGCCGAATCGCTCAACCTCGCCACCGCCGCCTCGATCTGCCTGTATGCGAGCGCGCGGGTGCAACATCGGGCCGCTCGGCCCATCACATAGGATTTCCCCGGTGCGCCGCGGCCTCCGGTCCGGACCGCACCCACCGAGATCACCCGTTCGTCCGAAGAAGGAGATGCACCGGTCGTGGCCAAGAAAGAGGGCGGCACCCCGCCGGCAGTCGATCCGAGCGCCCTGACCGAGGACGCGCTCACCGCCGCCGAGAAGTCCGCGATCGACGCGTTCGCCGCTGCGGCCGACCTCGACGAACTCGCCCAGGCGAAGATCGACCACCTCGCGACAAGGCGCCCATCTCCCTCGCCAGCGCGCCCTCGGCTCGCTGCCCGGCAACGAGCGCGCCGATGCCGGCAAGCGGGTCAACGCCCACCGCACCACCGTGCAGGCCGCCTTCGACGACCGCAAGGCGGTGCTGCAGGCC
>LATQ01000039.1 GCA_001017865.1 Rhodococcus sp. IITR03 | reverse complement strand
CGCGGGCAGGTCGAGGCCGCCTGCGCGCGTCATGCCCTCCCAGGCCTCGCGATCGCTCCACGCTCCGCGGAGGTCGCCGAGCCGGTCGGGAACGAGACGCCGCCAGTCCGGCGTCAGTTCGCTCGTGAGTTGCGGGGGAGTGTCGGTGTACAGGCCGATGTCCTTGCGGGCCGCGGCCGTGAACGCAAGCGACAGGCCCAGCACGTGGTCGACGAGTGCACCGACGGAGGTCTCGGAACACGGTGTGGGCCCCGACAACTGTGCGTCGTCGATTCCCGTCAGGATGCGCTCCATGCGGCGGGTCGCGGGAGTCAGGTCGAGTGTCTCGGTGGTGTCGGTCATGGTCGGCTCCTCGAGGTCGGCTACCTCTACTGACCGTCACAACCCGGAAAACTGAGCACCCGCCCCCGATGTGCGGGGGCGGGTGGTCTCACTGCTGTGGTTTCGCTACTCGGGTCTCACTGTTTCGGATCGATCCTCGGGAACACCTCGGTGGGCGAGTCGTCGCTGCGCCAGGCGGGATCGGCCTGCTGCGCGGAATTCGCGGACGCCGAACCCGCCGACGCGGCCGCTCCGACGCTGCGGCGCGTGGTGCTCGCGGTGGACGGACCAGTCGTCGTCGCG
>LATQ01000040.1 GCA_001017865.1 Rhodococcus sp. IITR03 | reverse complement strand
CACCGCGGTGGTCGCGCGGGCGCCGGAGCTGTCCGCGCGCTCACCACGATCGCGGCCGAGCGGACCTCCCACGCCGACGCTCTCGAGGCCGAGATCGCCCGCATGGAGGGTGCCACCACGAGTTTCACTCCCCCGTCGACCACGGTGACCACCCCCACCGGTGAGCTGCCGACCGTCGAGGAGCTCCGTGAGCGGTTGAACCGGTCGCAGCGCGAAGCCGCCGACCTCGCACGCACGCTCTCGGGTTACCGCGCGGGTCTTCTCGCCTCGATCAGCGCGTCCTGCGCCGTGCAGACGGCGGTGATGTTGCCGTGAGCTCACCCGAACTCGGTTCCGAACAGCAGGCCCTCGTCGACGCCCTCGAGGCCGAACACGCGGCGGTGTTCGGATACGGCGTGATCGCGGCCTTCGCAGATCCCACCCACGCGGACGCTGTGGCAGAGGACACCGCCGCGCACCGCGCACGCGTGATGCGACGGTCGAGGCGTTGCGCGCCGCGAGTGTCGAGCCGCCGGTCGCGGCACCCGGTTACACCGTGCCGTTCCCGGTGATCGACGCCGCGTCCGCCGCGCAGCTCGCCGAGCAGATCGAGCGCTCACCGCGGTCGCGTGCGCTCGATCGTGGAG
>LATQ01000041.1 GCA_001017865.1 Rhodococcus sp. IITR03 | reverse complement strand
ACAGCCGTCCGCCAGCGAAGGTCAGCACCGCCGCGCCGGCCCGCAGATCGCGGTGAGCTTGTTCGTCGCCAGCGCCGCCTGCGGCGTCAACTGCGGGGCGACGAGGAACAGGGCGGGCAGCAGAATCAACCCGCCGCCGCCGACCACCGCGTCCACCCAGCCGGCGGCCGTCGCGGCGATCATCAGCAACGCCCAGTCACCTGCAGTCATGGCGGCCATTCGATCACGCGCCGCATCCGGGGGCGGGTGCGGGAGCAAAACCGGCGGCCCGTTCGTTGACCGGACAGAAACCACCGACGGAAGGAAACCCCGCCGTGTACCCGTTGTTGTTCGTGCTCTACGTCGTGGCGGAGATCGCGGTGCTGGCCTGGCTCGGCTCCACCCTCGGCGCCCTGGCCACCGTGTTGATCTTCCTCGGTGTCAGCGCCGCCGGTTTCCTCGTGCTCGCCGCCCTGGGTCGCCGCGCGCTGCGCAACCTCGGTGAACTGCGCGGCGGTCGGGCGCCGCACGCGACTTCCCCGGAGCAGGTGCTCACCGACGGTGCGCTCATCGGCGCGGGCGCGGCCTGGTGCTGATTCCCGGGCATCGTCAGCACCGTGGCGCGGGGTGATGTTGCTGCTGCC
>LATQ01000042.1 GCA_001017865.1 Rhodococcus sp. IITR03 | reverse complement strand
CTTCCGTCGGCGCGCTCGTCGAGCGCGAAGTGCGCGGTGAAGTAGTTCATGAGCATCCCGGCACCCGCGGTCAGCGACACGCTGTCGGGCAGCGGGAAGACCAGCTCGCGCGGCAGTGCGACGGTCTGCTGCCACGATCCGGCGATGGACAGCACGGCGACGCGCTGTCCGGGCGGTGAGGCCGCTGCCCTCGGGTGCGGTGCGGACGATGCCCGCTCCTTCGGCGCCGAGCACGCACGGCAGTGGCCGGACCATCTGGTAGCCGCCGGTCGTCTGCAGCAGGTCGGGAAAGGACACGCCGGCGGCGTGCAGGTCGACGAGGACGAGCGAATCGCCTGCCTCGGGTTCGGGGATGTCGGTCACGCGGACGGCGTCGGGGCCGGCGTGTTCGGTCAATTGCGCTGCGCGCACGGGCGTCTCCTCGACTCGGGTCGTGAT
Organism: Rhodococcus sp. IITR03; assembly: GCA_001017865.1. Next base: position 188 of record LATQ01000042.1, on the reverse strand, counting down.
CCATCACTATCAGAGTCGCTTAGCGTGCGCTAGCTCTCAGAGACCATTGACCGAGCGCTAAGTCCGTGGTAGAGCTTTTAGCGATCGATAAGTACGCCGCTGGGAACGTCTCCGGCCCGCACGCTGCACTTTCGAAAGGACTCTCAATGATCCTGTCAAGCCGCCACCGCGGTAACCGGCACATTCGG
>LATQ01000043.1 GCA_001017865.1 Rhodococcus sp. IITR03 | reverse complement strand
GTTCGACCGCCCCGAGCGCCGCGAGGACGGCGGTGAACAGGACGCCGTCGGCGCGGGCTGCAGGTCTCGCGCTGACGCCACGCGAGCAGCGCCACCATGAGCACGCCGTTGACCACCCACAGCACCCACCAGGTGCGGATCGCGCGGAGCAACCGCGGGTCGCGGTCGGCGATCTCGGTGAGGAAGACACCGGGCATCGCGAGGTTGAGGCCCGGAACGACCAGCCCGGCGAGGATGGACAACGGCGACCGCGACTCGGCGAGACCACGCTCGGCGTAGATGCGCCGGCGCAGGTCGATCAACCGCAACCCGGATGCGACCGCCGCGGCCAGCGCCACGACCGGCCCGACCACCTGGGTCGCCCACACCGCGGCATCCGACACCGCGAGCACGAGCGGGTCGACGAGACGGGTGCGGTTGTACAGCAACACTCCGTACCGGACGGCCTCGGCGACCGCCGCGAGACCGAAGACGACGGCGGTGCCGACGAGCAGCGTCGGTGCGAGGTCGGCGGCGGTCTCGGCGCGATCCGGTTCGACGTCCTCGTCCGGGAGAGGATCGAGCAGTCCCCAGCGGGGCATCTCGCGATTAGGACGGGGTCTCGGCCGACGGACGCCGCGCGGACGGCAG
>LATQ01000058.1 GCA_001017865.1 Rhodococcus sp. IITR03 | reverse complement strand
GCGGCAGGCTCCACGCGCCGTCAGGCACGGCGGGCGTCGCCGCGGCGAGCCGGACGAGGTGGTCGAGGGCGTCGTCGTCGATCTCGACCGCACCGGCGAGTCCACGGGCGTCGGTGCGCGCACGTTCGAGCAGTGCCCGGATGTCGTCGGGCCCGAGCGGCTGCAGTTGCAGCACCAGCGAGCGGGACAGCAGCGGGGCGACCACGGAGAACGACGGATTCTCGGTCGTCGCGGCGACGAGCAGCACGATGCGGTTCTCGACGGCGGCGAGCAGCGCGTCCTGCTGGGTCTTGGAGAAGCGGTGGACCTCGTCGATGAACAGCACGGTCTGTTCGCCGTGGGTGAGGCGCCGGCGTGCCAGATCGATGACGGCACGCACGTCCTTGACGCCCGCAGACAGGGCGGACAGCGCTTCGAACCGGCGTCCGGTGGCTCCGGAGATCAGTGAGGCCAGGGTCGTCTTCCCGGTACCGGGCGGACCGTAGAGCACCACGGAGGCCGCACCCGATCCCTCGACGAGCCGCCGCAACGGCGCCCCCGGTTCGAGCAGGTGCTGTTGCCCGACCACCTCGTCGAGACTCGCCGGTCGCATGCGCGCAGCGAGCGGCGCGTTCGCCCCGCCGGCCGCGACGGTTG
>LATQ01000461.1 GCA_001017865.1 Rhodococcus sp. IITR03 | reverse complement strand
GCTGGCTCGACGCCACCCGCGGCCGCTGGCGACGACGTGACGGTGGTCTACGACCTCGGTGCGCGCTGCCTCGACGTCGCCGTCGTGCAGGGCGGCGCCCACCCGACGCTGCTGGGCCGACCGCTGAGCAGCGACGACGTCTCCGGCGACCACCTCGACCACCTCGTCACCACCTATCTGCTGGGAACGCTCGGTGAGGACGCAGCCGGCCTCGATCCGTTCGATTCCGAGACCGTCACGGCACTCGCCGACTTCCGCTCCCGGTGCCGCGCGGCGAAGGAAGCGCTGTCCAGCGACACCGAGACGGTGGTGCCGGTCGCGCTGCCCGGCCTGCACCGCGACCTGCGTCTGGTGCGCAGCGAGTTCGAGGAACTCGCCCGGGAACCGCTCGAGGCGTCGCTCGTCGTGGTGCAGGCCGCGATCCGCGGGGCCGGGCTCGATCGTTCGGACATCGGACGCGTGCTGTTGATCGGTGGTGGCTCGTCCACCCCGCTCGTCGCCGAACTGATCTCGTCGGAGCTGGGTCTGCCGATCGTCTCGTCGGCGCGACCGGCCTTCACCGCCGCGCACGGAGCCCGCGCGCGCAGCGGCCGAGGCAGGTGCCGCAACTGTGGCTGCCACGGTGGCGCCTCCTGCAC
>LATQ01000044.1 GCA_001017865.1 Rhodococcus sp. IITR03 | reverse complement strand
GCGAGGGTGTCGAGGGTGACCTGCGGCAGCGGGCTGCCGTGTGTCTCGATCGCGGAGGCGCCGACGGGCAGCGGCACCCAGTCGACCGCGACCCCGGCTACCGCGACGGCGGTGTCGACGATCCTGCGGGTCGCCGGCACGATCTCGGGACCGATGCCGTCCCCCTCGAGAAGTCCGATGCGGTGGGTCTGGAGCATTGCGGTGTCGTCGGTCACCCGGCCATCATTGCCTACCGTGGTCCAGTCGGTGGAACTCCTCCTCGACGCCCCGCTCGACGCGGCGGTGCGCGACGAGTGGACGCGGCTGCTCGACGCCGGTCTGCACAGTCAGGGACGGGTCCGTTCCGAATCCAACCGTCCGCACGTGACGCTGTTCGTCGCCCATGCCGTGCCGGACGAACTCGAGGACGCGCTGCGGACCGCCATCGCGGTCCGGCGGATCACCCTCCGGCTCGGTGGCGTGGTGATCTTCGGTGGCCGATACGCGACGCTCGCCCGCACGGTCGTGCCGTCGATCGAGCTGCTCGAACTCCAGGCGCGGGTGTTCGAGGTGCTTTCGGACTGCCCCGGGATCCCCGCGCAAATCCGGCCCGGCGAGTGGACGCCGCACGTCACCCTCGCGCGCAGGTGCCTGCCGCGCGGGGTC
>LATQ01000045.1 GCA_001017865.1 Rhodococcus sp. IITR03 | reverse complement strand
GATACCGGCGCCGACGAGGCGCAGCCGCGGGCGCGCAGGGCGGCTTCGCGGCGGATGGTGTCGGTGTAGAGGCGTTGCCGCCGTCGATGATGATGTCGCCGGGTTCCATCGCGTCGGCGAGCTCGTCGATGACCGCGTCGGTGGCGTCGCCGGCCTTGACCATGATCAGGACGCGGCGCGGCTTCTCGAGGGCAGCGACGAATTCGTCGATGGTTTCGGTGCGGACGAAGGTGCCGTCGCTGCCGTGCTCGGCGAGCAACGCGTCGGTCTTGGCGATGCTGCGGTTGTGGAGGGCGACGGTGTAGCCGTTGCGGGCGAAGTTGCGGGCGATGTTCGAGCCCATCACGGCCAGTCCGGTCACGCCGATCTGGCCTGCGGTGTTTCGGTGCGTTCGACGGTCATGGTCTACAGCTTCCCCCGAAACGGGGGCCGATCGAAATCGGGGCGGGTCGAACGGTGCGGCGTGTCGCGGCTCAGAGGCCGAGCAGCAGGGACAGTTCGGTGAGCCAGGGCACCGCCACGGCGATGGTGGGCACGACGAGGATGGCGGCGGCGGTGGTGTAGGCGGCGGCGGAAATTCCGAGGTGGGGGCCCGGTCCGGTGAGGCGCTGCACGCGCAGCACGGTGCTCGGTCCGCCGACGGCGAGG
>LATQ01000046.1 GCA_001017865.1 Rhodococcus sp. IITR03 | reverse complement strand
CGACGGAACAACATCCCGATATTGTCCGGCACCGTGCGCGCCAGATTGATGTTGTGCGACACGATCAGGATCGTCGCATCGATCTCCGCGTTGATATCGATCAACGTCTGCGAAATATAGGTCGTGCGCACCGGATCGAGACCCGAATCCGGCTCGTCCACCAGGATGATCTCCGGATCGAGCACCAACGCCCGCGCCAGCCCGGCGCGCTTGCGCATCCCCCCGGAGATCTCCCCCGGGAGCTTGTCCTCGGCGCCGAGCAGACCGACGAGCTCGAGCTTGCTCATCACGATCTGCCGGATCTCCGACTCGGACTTGCGGGTGTGCTCGCGCAACGGGAAGGCGACATTGTCGTAGAGGTTCATCGACCCGAACAACGCACCGTCCTGGAACAGCACCCCGAACAACTTGCGGATCTCGTAGAGCTCCTTGCTCGAGCACTGCAGAATATCGGTGCCGTCGATGACGATCGAGCCCTCCTCCGGGCGCAGCAGACCGATCAACGACTTGAGGAACACCGACTTACCGGTACCCGACGGACCGAGCAACGCACTGACCTCACCGGCCGGCAACGTCAACGTCACGTCCTGCCAGATACGTTGCGAGCCGAAGGACTTGGTCAGCCCCTCGACGGAAACCTCGACTCCCAC
>LATQ01000151.1 GCA_001017865.1 Rhodococcus sp. IITR03 | reverse complement strand
ACTTCCTCCGCCGAGACCACCGCCGGTCACCTCGAGTGTCGCCGCGTCCGGTTGGTTCCCCCACGAGCCGGTTCGCGGCGTCGTGTGCGCCGGTCGGCGGCACCGGACCGGGTGAGGCCCGAGGAGCCGTAACCGGGACGTCCGCGATCCTGGACCGTCGTGAGCATTCCGCCGGAGAGCACCTCGAACCACGCCACGATGTTCATTCTCACCCACCGGCTTCGATCGCACGGCCCGACTCCGGCCGAACGATCGCGTTAGGTTGAAGATCATCGAGGACGGAGGTGACGATCATGGACGAAGCAGACGTTCGGGCAGCGACGACGCGACTGATCGAGAAGGCCGTGGAGGCCGACGACCTTCCGGCCGCGCACGACGCCGTCGCGGATCTGAGCGTCGAACAGGTCGTCGACGTGCTCGAACGGCTCGGCCGGACGGACCGCGCGGTGCTCTACCGGCTGCTGCCCAAGGACCGGGCGATCGACGTCTTCGAACAGCTCGACCCGAGCATGCAGAGCGAACTGCTCCGCGGGCTGCGCGACGACCAGGTGGCCGCGATCTTCGCCGACCTCGAACCCGACGACCGGGTGGAACTGCTCGACGAACTGCCAGCCACGGTCGCATCGACCTCATGCGCGGCCTGCCGCCCG
>LATQ01000104.1 GCA_001017865.1 Rhodococcus sp. IITR03 | reverse complement strand
GCCGTTCCCGGTGATCGGCCCGCCCTCTACGGGGGCAGTCTCGACCGGCCCTGTGCGACCGCGAAGCACTCATCCTTCATCTGGAGGAGGATCCGGCCAAGCCGAAGCGTGGCGCGGTGTCCTCGGCGTGCCCGACATCCGCGGCTACACCGACACCCTCACGGCGGTCCTGTTGCGCGCCGACACCCGGGTGACCATGCACGAGTACCGCGACGGTGCCGCGCGGCCCGTGCAGTCGCTGCTCGAGCGCGGCACGATCGTCCTCGTCGACGAACTCGGTGTTCCGCGCGTGCGGTGCGTGCGCGGCAATCCCCTGTCCGCGCCGGTGCTCACCGGCAACGACGAACTCGAAGGCCCGAAATGGCCCGGTCTGAACGCCGAGCGGATGTTCGTCGTCCAGCCCGCCGCGACTGCCGTGCGGGAGTTGGAGGTCGTCGACATCACGACCGGCGCGATGGTCCCCGTGCCGGTCGGTGAGGCTCTGCCGAAGACCACGGCTCCGGCCGCACCGGAGACCACGGAGGAAACCCTCCCGGAGACCGAGGCACTGCAGGCACCCGTTCCCGCACCGCGGCGTGCTCCGGTGCCGGAAGTCGCGGCACCACCGCCTCCTCCCCCGGAACCGCCGCCTCCGCCTCCGCCCGCTCCG
>LATQ01000210.1 GCA_001017865.1 Rhodococcus sp. IITR03 | reverse complement strand
CCGCAGCCGGGCGCCGGGTCGGGGGAGGCCGCATCGCGCCTGCTCAAGCGGGCCCACCTCGAGCTCGGAGCAACAACGCGCTGATCGTGCTGCCCGGAGCGGACCTCGACCGCGCCGCCTCCGCCGGAGCCTTCGGGTCGTTCCTGCACCAGGGCAGATCTGCATGGCGACCGGCCGCCACATCGTCCATCGCGACATCTACGACGAGTACGTGGCGAAGTTGGCCACGAAGGCCGACGCGCTGCGGGTCGGCGATCCGTTCACCGACGACGTCGATCTCGGCCCGATCATCGACGAGCGACAGCTGAAGTCGATCGACGCGATCGTGCGCGACGCCGTGGACGCCGGTGCCCGGGTGTGTGCCGGTGGCACCAACGACGGCCAGTACTACCGGCCCACCGTGCTCGCCGACCTCGACCTGTCGATGCGGGCGTGGACGGACGAGATCTTCGGACCGGTCGCCCCGGTCGTGCCGTTCGACGACCTCGACGAGGCCGCTGCCCTGGTGAACGCGAGCGAGTACGGACTGTCGGTCGGCATCCTCGGCGAAGTGGGGCTCGCGATGCAGTTGGCCGATCGCATCGACTGCGGCAAGCTGCACATCAACGAGCAGACCGTCGGCGACGAAGCGTACGCGCCGATGGGGGGCACCGGGCGTCGGGAACGGGTTCCCGCTTCGGTGGTCCGGCGGCGAACTTCGAGGCCTTCACCGAAACCCAGTGGGTCACAGTGCGGTCGGAGATCGCGCCGTATCCGTTCTGAGAACGATCGACGGTGCGCGGCACGGCTGTCCGGGACGGTGCGTGCGGGATGTGATTCGATGTTGTCGTACACATCCCGCACCACCTCAGGACGAGCCATGAGCAACAACGACGACGGCAAGCGGTCGGTCCTGGGTCGTGCCTTCGAGATCCTCGACTGTTTCGCCGGGGGCGCCGAGATGACGGTCGCGGGGATCTGCGACCGCACGGGGCTCCCACCGGCCACGGTGCATCGGATGCTTGCGGCGCTGGTGCGGTGGGAGGGCGTCGAACGCCTGTCCCACGGTCGCTACCGTCTCGGACGGCGGATCTGGAGCCTGGGAATCGGTGCGCCGCAGGTGCGTCGCCTCCGGGAGCTCGCGCAGCCCTATCTCGTCGACCTGCACGTCGCCACACGCGGCACCGTCTACCTGGGTGTGCGGGACGGATCGGACGGGATCTTCTCCGACCGCATCACCCGCGTCAAACCCACCGCCAATTCCTCCCGGGCGACCCGCAGACTTCCGTTGCACCGCACCGGAGGTGGGCGGGTCCTGCTCGCCTACAGCCCCGAGGCCTGGGACGAGCTCGTCGCCGATGCGGCGTCGGATCCGGAGATGGCGGCACGGATACCGGAACTGCGTGCGCAGCTCGCGGAGATCCGCCGCACGGGTGTGGGGATCGCCCGCAACGACGGCCTGCCCGGCCGCACCTCCGTCGCGGCCGCCGTGCTCGATTCGCAGGGCGGCATCGTCGCCAGCGTGACGGTGGCCTTCCCCGAGTCCCGGATTCCGCAACCCCAGCAGATCGTGCCGCGCGTGATCGCTACGGCACGTGCGATTTCCCGTGATCTCGCGGCGACCGGCGAGTTCTGACCGGCCGTATCCAGCATGCGAGCGGATAGCTACGCCGGGTCGAGCGTCGAACCGTCGCCGAGGATCTCGACGACGAGCTCGCGTAGCCAGTCGATCTCGGGGGACGGCAGGTCGCGCCGGATCGTGTACAGCGATACCACCGATTCCGGTACCTCGAAAGGCAGTTCGTACAGGCCGACCTCACCGAGACGGGCGGAGCGTTCGGCGTAGACGCGCGGGGCGAATCCCAGATAGGTGGTCGAGGCCAGCACGCCGGCGATGCCGGTGAAGCTCGGGAGGGTCACCGCGACGTCGCGGTGGATTCCGAGTTCCCGGATGCGCAGATCCACTGCGGTATGTCCGGTTTCGACGGCAACCGACACGTGCCGTTCCGCCTCGAATTCCGCGAGGTTCGGTGTCGGTCCGATGCGTGGATGGTCGGGTCGGCGCACTCCGATGTAGGGCTGCGTGAACAGCGGCGTGCGGTCGAGATCCTGCCCGTTCAGAACCGGTGTGCACACCACCGCGTCGGCGTCCCCGAGCCACAGCGCCTCGCCAGCGTGCGAGAGGGCGAGGGAACCACGTCGACGCTCGCGAGGGGAGCCCGAACGGACAGGGCAGCCATGATTTTGGCAGAAGCCCCGTAATGCCCACATCGGACAGCACCAACCGGAAGATCCGGGTCGTGGCGGCCGGGTCGAACGCCTCGGCGGCGTTCATGACGGCATCGAGACGCTCGAGCACCTCCCGCAGGCGGGGGTAGAGTTCGTCGGCCAGTCGTGTGGGTACGAGTTGCTGGTGGCGGCGGACGAACAACTCGTCGCCGAATCGCTTGCGCAGCTTGCCAAGTGCGTAGCTCACGGTCGGCTGGGCCACGAAGAGGTTCTCGGCGGCGAGCGTGACGCTTCTGGTCTTGTAGACGGATACGAACACCCGCAGCATACTGAGGTCGTAGTTGTTCGCCATTCGGTGGACTATAGATGTATTGAATAATGCGATCGGCAGAATCTATTGGATCTATGTGACCGCTCTAACATAGTGTGCTGATAAGTGGTCGTCCCGACCCTACGAATTCTCTTCTCGTCCTGCTGTAAGGGGACCTCTGCATGCCCACGATTCGCGAAGTGACCTTCGAGCTGCTGCGCCGGCACGGTATGACCACGATCTTCGGCAACCCCGGCTCGAACGAACTTCTGTTTCTCAAGGATTTCCCCGAGGACTTCGAGTACGTCCTCGGTCTCCACGAGGGCGCCGTGGTGGCGATGGCGGACGGTTACGCGCAGGCGAGCGGACAGCCGGTCTTCGTGAACCTGCACGCCGCAGCCGGCACCGGCAACGGCATGGGGGTGCTCACCAACTCGGTGTACTCGCACTCGCCGCTGGTGATCACCGCGGGGCAGCAGGTGCGCGACACCATCGGCCAGGAAGTCATGCTGGCCAACGTCGATGCGGCGAGCCTGACCCGACCGCTCACCAAGTGGAGCGCCGAACCGACCTGCCCCGAGGACGTGCCCCGCACCATCAGCCAGGCCGTCCACATGGCGACCCTGCCCGCCCCCGGCCCGGTCTACGTCTCGGTGCCCTACGACGACTGGGAGCACGAGGCCCCGGCCAACACCTCCTACCTCGCCGAGCGGCGCGTCACCACGACGACCGAACCGTCCGAGGCGATGACGGTCGAACTGCTCGCCGCCCTCGACGGTGCGGTCCGTCCCGCCCTGGTCCTCGGACCGGACGTCGACGCGGAGCGCGCGAACGGCTTCGCGGTGCAGCTCGCGGAATCGCTCGGAGCCGCGGTGTGGATCGCACCGTCGCCGTCGCGGTGCCCCTTCCCCAACACCCATCCGCTGTTCCGGGGGGTGCTGCCCGCCAACGTCATGTCCATCCACGAGGCACTGGCCGACCATGACGTGGTGCTCGTCGCCGGTGCCCCGGTCTTCCGCTACCACCACCACCGTCCGGGTCCCTTCCTGGCGGAGGGCACGCGCGTGCTGCACCTGTCCGAGGACACCGGCGAGGTCGCCCGTGCGCCCTTCGGCGAGGCCTACCTCGCGCCGGTCGGCGCGACGCTGCGCATCCTCGCCGAGCGGGTCCGCAGCCGCGACCTTCCGGCCGAGCCGGCACGGGAGGCGTTCGCACGCGGAGCCGATCGCACCGAGCCATGCACCCCGACACGGTGTTCGCCACCATCGCCGAGATCGCTCCCCGCGACGTGGTCTACGTCAACGAATCCACCTCCACAGCGGACGCCTTCTGGCGGCACGCGCAACTCGTCGAACCGGGTTCGTTCTACTCGCCGGCCTCAGGCGGCCTGGGCTTCGGCCTGCCCGCTGCCGTCGGCGTCCAGCTCGCCCATCCGGAGCGTCGCGTGGTCGCGACCATCGGTGACGGATCCGCCAACTTCGGGATCACCGCACTGTGGACCGCGGCCCGCCGCGACGTGCCGGTGGTGTTCGTCATCCTCAACAACGGTACGTACGGCGCGCTGCGCCGGTTCACCCGCGCTCTGGACACCGGCGACACCCCGGGACTCGACGTGCCCGACATCGACTTCGTCAAGATCGCGGAAGGCTACGGCGTGAAGGGCGAACGGGTCACCGGTGCCGAGGAACTGAAGGCGGCCCTGCACCGAGCCTTCGAAGGCACCTCCCCGGTGCTGATCGAAGCCGTCACGTACTTCGAGTAGGACCCGACACCCGCCGGAAAGACAACCTGAGGAACCACTATGAAGATCACGATCGAGAACCTGCAGCTCCGCTACGGGAAGTTCACGGCCATCGAGAACCTCAACCTCGAGATCGACGAGGGCGAATCGGTTGTGCTCCTCGGGAAGTCGGGCTGCGGCAAGACCAGCACCATGCGGTGCATCGCCGGCCTCGAGGAACCCACCGCCGGTCGCATCACCATCGGCGACACGGTCGTCTTCGACGCGGCGAAGGGCATCAACCTGCCGCCCAACAAGCGCAACGTCGGCATGGTCTTCCAGTCGTACGCGGTCTGGCCGCACATGACCGTCTTCCAGAACGTCGCGTACTCGCTGAAGCTGCAGAAACTCCCTGCGGCGGAGATCAAGTCGCGTGTCGCGGAGGTGCTCGAGCTCGTCGGTCTGTCGGACTTCGCGCAGCGTGGCGCGAGCCTGCTCTCCGGTGGACAGATGCAGCGTGTGGCACTCGCCCGCTCGCTCGTGATGCGCCCCTCGGTGCTCATGCTCGACGAGCCGCTGTCGAACCTCGACGCCCGTCTGCGCGACCGCCTGCGGGTGGAACTGCGGGAGATCCAGCTGAGCCTCGGCCTGACCACGGTCTACGTCACGCACGACCAGCAGGAGGCATTCGCACTCGCCGACCGCATCGCGCTCATGCAGGGCGGACGGATCGTGCAGATCGGCGGCCCCACCGCGATCTACAACGAGCCGGCGAGCGCGTCGATCGCGCACTTCCTCGGTGTGTCCAACATCTTCGACTGCACCGCCACCGTCGGCACCGACGGTTACGTCACGGCCGTTCGCGACGGGGGAGAGGTGATCCGCACCGAGCAACGCGGCCTCGCCGCAGCCGACGACTTCAAGGCGTGCATCCGGTCCGAGGACCTGATGCTGTCGACTGTGTCCGGCGGTGGCACCAACGAGTTCTCGGGTCGCGTCGCCGTCACGAGCTTCCAGGCTCGAGCGTCCGCTACGCCGTCACCCTCGACAACGGAGGTGAGCTCGACATCTTCGCCCCGACGAAGGGCGCCGAGCGCTTCGAGATCGGCGATCGCGTGTTCGCTTCGGTCTCACCGGAGAACGTCCAGGTCCTGCCGGCCGATGTGGCACGACAGGCACGACTGCAGGAGGTCGCGGCATGACCCAGCTGGCCACACCCCCCGAAACACATCCGGTCGACGACCTCGAGCCGGAGACCCCGGTATCGGCGCCGTTGTGGCGCAGGGGAATCCTCCGCAAGAACGGCGCGGCACTGGTGGTCCTCGCCGTCCTGGCCGTCCTGGTGATCATGCCGATGATCCTGGTGCTCGTCGCCGCGATCGCCACCGAGGTGCCGCGGCCGGGCAACAGCGGTCTCGGTGCCCTCACACTCGACAACCTCAAGGTGCTCACGAGTCCCGACGCGTCAAGGGTCTGGTGAACTCCCTCATGCTCGGCCTCGGGGCGACGGTCATCGCGCTCGTGATCGGTGCGTCGCTCGCCTTCATCTGTGCTCGCACCGATGCGCCCTGGCGCCGGTTCATCTTCTTCATCGGCATGGCGCCGGTGTTCGTGCCGGCTCTCGTGGGTGCGCTCGCCTGGTCGCTGCTCGCTTCTCCCAGTGCCGGATTCGTCAACATCCTGCTTGCCGACCTGGGCCTGGGCATGACGATCAACATCTACAGCATCCCGGGCCTGATCTTCGTTCTCGGCCTGTTCTACGCGCCGTACGTGTTCATGCTGGTGCACAGTTCGCTGTCGATGATGAACGCCGACCTCGAAGAGGCCGCGACCGTGCACGGCGCCTCCCTGAAGACGATGTTCCGAACGGTGACCCTGCCGCTCGCCATGCCGGCCCTGCTCGGTTCGGGCATCCTCGTCTTCGCGCTGAGCATGGAGAACTTCCCGGTCGCGGCGGTGCTCGGTAACCCCGCGGGGATCGAGACCCTGCCACCTACATCTTCCGGCTCATGGGTGCGGCCCCGGCCCAGGCGAACGCCGCCGCCGGTATCGCCATCCTGCTCACGCTCGGCCTGGTCTTCGTCACCATGGGCCAGCAGTGGATCGTCAACCGCCGCAAGTTCACGACGATGACCGGCAAGGGTGCCCGTCCCCGTCAGGTGCCGCTGCGCGGCTGGCGTTGGCCGGCAACGATCTTCGCGCTCGTGTACTTCCTGCTCGCGATCGCACTGCCGATGGGCGCGCTCTTCCTCGCCGCCACCCAGGACTCACCGTACCTGTACAGCATGTCCCAGATGTTCCAGGGCGGAATGTCGTTCGACAACATCGTGGAGGTGGCCTCGGCGGCCGACTTCCAGAAGGCGCTCGTGAACTCGGTGGTCGTGGCCGTCGTCGCCGCCTTCGCCGGTACGACGATCAGCTTCTCCGCCTCGTACATCCGCTACCGGACCAAGAGCCGCCTCGGCGCCCTGCTCGAGCAGATCGCCACCGCACCGCTCGCCATCCCGTCGATCGTGCTCGGCATGGGCATCCTCTGGACCTGGCTCAGCCTGCCGATCCCGATCTACGGCACGCTGATCATCCTCGCCGTCGCCTGTGTCGCCGTGGCGTTGCCGCAGGGCTACCGCTCGATCTCGTCGTCGATGCTGCAGCTGCACAGCGACCTCGAGGACAGTGCCGTGATGCTCGGCGCCCGCCGGTCGCGCGCCATCGTCAACGTCACCGTGCCGCTGATGCGCGTCGGTATCGTGTCGACCTTCCTGCTCCTGCTCATGCTGGCGATGCGCGAACTGTCGGCCTCGCTGTTCCTGTTCACCTCCGACACCCGGATCCTGTCGATCCTGTCTTCGACAACTTCGAGAACGGGCAGACGGCGGTCGCGGCCTCCATCAGCGTGCTGTTCGTCCTGGTGATCGCCGTGCTGGCCGTCCTCGCCCAGCTCGCCGGCAACCGGGAGAAGAAGCAGCTCGCCGAAGCGTCGGACTCCGGAACCAATTCGCTCTGACCGGACTTTTCGAGAAACGAAGGACCTCACCATGAAAACGCGCAAAGTAGCGCTCACCGCTCTGTCGGTCGTCCTCGCCACGACACTCGCGGCGTGCGGTGGCGGAGATTCCGACGGTGTCACCTCCCAGGCCGAGGTCGACACCTCGGATGGTCTGGTCATCGACGGCGAGACGATCGCCGACAAGGAGACCTACGAGGTAGCGAAGTCGCAGACGCTGAGTCTGTACTCGAGCTACCAGGAATCCAACGAGCAGGCCTTCATCGAGGCGTTCACCCGCGACACCGGCATCAAGGTCGACCTGATGCGCCTCGTCCCGGCCGCTTGGCCGAGCGCGTGCTCTCCGAGCAGGGCGCAGGCCGTCTGAACGCCGACGTGATCCGCACCTCCGACTACGACATCGTCGACAGCTTCACCGACGCCGACGTGTGGAATCCGTACATCGTGCCCGGCACCGAGGAACTCGAGGAGGTCGTGATCCAGGACGGCAACTTCTCCCGGGTCACGAACGTGGTGCAGACCTTCGGTTACAACACCCGCGCCATCACCGAGGAGGAGGCACCCACCTCGTGGGCCGACCTGCTCGACGAGAAGTGGCGCGGCAAGATCGGCATCTCGCAGGGTGCGACGGGCGGTTCCAACGTCGCACTCAACTGGTTCGTCGAGGAGAAGCTCGAGGACGGCTACTGGGAGAAGCTCGCGGCGCTGCAGCCGACGATCTACGACGGTGCCGGCCAGAAGCTGACGGCCTTCGCCCGCGGTGAGGTGCCGATCGCGACCACGGGTTCGGCGTCGGTGAACGTCACCGCCACCGAGGACAAGGCGCCCATCGACTTCGTCGTACCCGAAGAAGGCTTCGTGACCTTCGACTACTACCTGGCAGGACCGCCACCGCCGAGAACGCGGAAGCGGCCGAGGTGTTCATGAACTACAACTTCTCGAAGCGCGGCCAGGAGCTGTTCACCGAGCTGGGCGACTACAGCGTGCGACCCGACGTCGCACCGCCGACCGCGCTCGGCCGTGAACTCCCGCCGCTCGACTCCGACAAGGTCTGGCGTATGCCGCTGACCGAGGTGGAACGTCAGGCCGAGTACTCGCAGCACTGGGCAGAGGCGTTCAACTACTGATCCGCATCACGACGAGAGCGGCCCGAACCGGAGCAATCCGGTTCGGGCCGTTCCCGTTTCGGAAGGTCGGGTTCGGGGAGATCAATGCAGCACTTCGCGCGCGGTGCGACGGACCGCATCGGTCAGCGCGTCGAGAACGGGAGAGTCCAGCCGCCACCGCTGCCAGTACAGCGGCACGGCGATCGGGTCGTCCGGGGCCAGGCTCACGAGATCGGTCGTGTCGGCGACCATCGCGTCGGGGAGCATGGCCCAGCCCAACCCCAGCCGCGCGGCCTCGACGAACTCGAGGGCGCCGGGAACGTAGTTGCGCGGCGGATTCAGCCGCCGCCGGGTCCGCTTGCGGACGAAGCGATCCTGCATGTCGTCCTTGCGGTCGAAGGTGAGCATCGGGGCCTCCCGCAGTTCGGTGGGGGTCATACCCTCGGGGAACCAGCGTTCGGCGAAGTCCACGCTCGCCATCGCGTGATAGCGCATGGCGCCGAGCTTCTCGGACGTGCAGCCCTGCACGGGTTCGGGGACGGAGGTGACCGCCGCCATGGCGGTGCCGTCGCGCAACAGATCCGTGGAGTGGAACTCGTCCTCGCGGTGCAGTTCGAACAGGGCTCGGTAGCGCACGGGCATCCGGGCCAGGGCGCGCAGCATCCAGGTGGACATCGAGTCGGCGTTGACGACGAGCGGAATCGTGGCGTAACTCCCGGTGTCGGCGCCGAGTCCGAGTTCCTCGGCGGCGTCCTGCTCCAGCCGCGCGACCTGCCGGGCAAGTCGCATCACCACTTCGCCTGCCGCGGTCGCGCTGACGGGCCTGGTCCGTCGCAGCAGTACCTGACCGACGTGTTGTTCGAGCGACTTGATGCGTTGGCTCACCGCGGACGGTGTGACGCGGAGAACAGCCGCCGCACCCTCGAAAGTGCCCTCGTCCAATACCGTTGCAAAAGTGCGAAGTTGAGCAAAGTCCAGGTCCATATTAAGAAACTCTAATGCAGGTACAGCAAAATCAACTGTTCTTATCTCGACAGAATTCCTAGCGTCGATGCCATGTCACTCGTCGTCGCCGGATTCGTCACAGGTCTGTCCCTCATCGTCGCCATCGGTGCGCAGAACGCCTTCGTCCTGCGCATGGCGATCGCGCGACGATTCGTGCTGCCTGTGATCGCGATCTGCGTGATCTCCGACGCCGTGCTCATCACCGCGGGCATCGCCGGGATCGCGACGATCCTCGACCGCGCTCCCGGCGCGATCGACGTGATCCGTTGGGCGGGTGCCGCTTTCCTCATCTGCTACGGACTCTTCGCGGCACGTCGCGCGCTGAAGCCGTCGGCACTGTCCGCCGCCCCGGGCGGTGCCGTCACCATCGGCGCGGCCCTGCTGACCTGCCTGGCGCTGACCTGGCTCAACCCGCACACCTATCTCGACACCGTGCTCATGCTCGGTTCGGTGGCCAACCATTACGGCAACCCCGGCCGGTGGTGGTTCGGTGCCGGGGCGATCACCGCGAGCGTCGTGTGGTTCGCCGCCCTCGGGTACGGGGCCCGTTATCTGCGCGCCTGGTTCGCCAAGCCGTCCTCGTGGCGCATCCTCGACGGCGGCGTCGCGGTCCTGATGCTCGGCCTCGGTGCCGGACTCGTCGCCTCGGCCTGATCACTCATCTGCGTCCCGTGGGGGCGCGGTCGGGCTCGAGATGGCTGAACACCACGACGCCGGGCAGCGCCTCGCCGAGATCGGCCTCGATGCGGTCGAGCAGGTCGTGGCCGGCGCGCACCGTCCAGTCGCCCGGCACTCGTACCGTGAGGTAGACGAACCGCTGTCGTCCCGACTCGCGGGTGCGCGGCGGCAGGATCGTCACCTGACCCGGTTCCCGGTAGCGGTCGAGGACGGCGTTCGCCGCCGTCACGTCCTCCGGGGGAAGAACCGCGTCGAGCATGCCGACGACCGCCTGTCGCACGAGCCCGAAGCCGATCCGCAGGATGTTCAGGGCGACGAGTATCGCCACGATCGGGTCGAGCACGTCCCACCCGGACAGCGCGACCAGCGCGACGCCGACGAGCACGCCCGCCGACGTCCACACGTCCGTCAGCAGGTGTTTCCCGTCGGCGACCAGCGTGATCGACCGGTGTGCGCGGCCCTGCCGGATGAGCAGCAGACCGACCACGAGATTGAGCGCCGACGATCCGGCCGACAGGCCGAGACCGAGTCCGACCTCGGTCACCGGCTGCGGTGAGATCAGGCGCTCGACCGAGGTCCACAGGATCACCGTCGCGGCGGCGAAGACCATGGTGCCCTCGACCGCGGCGGAGAGGTACTCGGCCTTCCCGTGCCCGAAATCGTGGTTCGCATCGGCCGGCTTCGCGGCGAGACGTAGCGCCGCGAGACCGACGAGCGCCGCGACGAGGTTGACCCCGGATTCGAGCGCGTCCGACAACAGACCCACCGATCCGGTGATCCACGCCGCCGATGCCTTCAGCAGCATCGTCGCGAGCGCGGTCGCCACCGACAGCAGCATGAACCGCATCAACAGGCGGTGCTGCTGCGCAGAGGGCGCCACCGTTCACCGCTTGACGAGCGTGAGCTGCATCCCGGTGAGGTCGGTGGCCGTCAGCGCGACGTAGTCGTATTTCGGGGTGGGAACCACGGCGACAGTCCGAGGCGTCGATCCGCGCCGCGTCGTCGAAGCTCCGCAGGATCCGGGCGTGTCCGTGCAGCACGACGCTCCACGCGGAGTCCTCGCGGATCTCGTCCACCTCGAAGGCCACCTGCGGGTGCACCGCCAGTTCGGAGAGCTTGCTGCCCTCACCGCTGCGGAAGTACACCGTGCGATCGTCGGTGACGTAGTTGACGGGATAGATCTCCGGTCGCCCGCCGACGACGGTGACGAGGCGGCCCACCTTGCCCGTCGCGAGCAGGTCCCAGCACTGGTCCTCGTCGAGTGGGACGACAGGATCGTCGGTGTTCGGGTTGTCGCTCATCGCGTTCACTCCTCCGGTTCCGCTGCCGTATCCAGCACATCACGAACCGGCTTCCGGCGCAGTGGAACGCTCCGCCGGTTACGGTGAAACCGGCCGTCAGGACCGTGTTCGCCTGATCCGCCGAGAGCAGCCCGAACGAGGAGTGCCGATGTCCGCACAGGCTCCCGCGACCACCTCGAGTTGGCACACCCGTGCCGCGACCGACGTCGCCGAGGCGTTCGAGGTCGATCCGCAACGAGGGTTGAGCGCGGACGAGGTCGGACGACGGCGCGGCGAGTACGGCCCGAACCTGCTCGACGAGGCGAAGAAGGTACCGACCTGGCGGCGCGTGCTCTCGCTGCTGGCCGACAGGATGACCCTCGTTCTGGTCGTGGCGGCGGTGGTCAGCGCCACCGTCTCCCGCGAGTGGGAGACCCCCGTCGTCATCTTCGCGGTGATCGCGCTCAACACCGTGCTGAACTACGTGCAGGAATCCCGGGCCGAGAGCAGTCTCGCCGCGTTGAAGAAGATGTCGGTGTCGACCAGCCGGGTGCTGCGCGACGGCCGGGGGACGGAGGTGCCCCGCGCCGAACTCGTCCCCGGAGACGTGGTGCTCCTCGAGGCCGGCGACACCGTCCCGGCCGACGGCCGACTCGTCACCGCCGTCCGGCTGCAGGTCGCCGAGGCTGCCCTCACCGGTGAATCCCAGCCCGTCGACAAACAGGCCGACGTCGTCGACGATCCCGACGCGCCGCTCGGCGACCGCACCGACATGCTGTTCATGAACACCGAGGTCACACGCGGACGTGCTGCAATGATCGTCACCGGCACGGGCATGCGTACCGAAATGGGTGCCATCGCAACCCTTCTCGGTTCGGCCGGTGGCGAACAGACGCCGCTGCAACGGCGCATCGGCCAGCTCGCCCAGACCCTGACGATCGTCGCGATCGTGACGGTGGCGCTGGTGTTCGTCCTCGGTCTGCTGCGGGGACAGACCTGGTCGGATCTCCTCGTCACCGCGGTGTCGCTGGCGGTCGCGACGATCCCCGAAGGACTCACGGCCGTCGTCGCTTTCACCCTCGCGATGGGAGCCTCACGTCTCGCGGCCCGCGGTGCGATCGTCAAACGACTCGCCGCGGTCGAGACGCTCGGCAGCACCACCCACATCTGCACCGACAAGACCGGCACCCTCACCCTCAACGAGATGACGGTGCAGCGACTGCTCGTCGCGGGTCGTGCCTTCCGCGTCACCGGCACCGGTACGGAACCGACGGCAAGATCCTCGTCGGTGACGGTCTGCCCGCACCGGACCTTACGGACGCACTGCTCGGGATGGGACTGTGCAACGACGCGACCGTGCGCAACGGAGTGCTGGTCGGCGATCCCACCGAGGGTGCCTCGTGGTGCTCGCCGAGAAGGGCGGCATCGACGTCGAGGGTGCGCGGGCCGCGCTGAACCGCATCTCGGAGGTGCCGTTCGACTCGGACTACAAGTACATGGCCACCTTCCACACCCTGCCGAACGGCGGATACCGCTGTTTCGTGAAGGGCGCGCCGGGTGTGCTCCTCGACCGTGCCACCTCGATCGCCGGCCCCGACGGCCCGATTCCGCTCGACGACGACGGTCGCGCGAGGATCCACCGGGCCGTGGAGGCGCTCGCGTCGGAAGGTCTGCGAACCTCATGATCGCCGGTCGCGACCTCGATGCCGTTCCCCGCGGCGACACCGATGCCCTGCAGGAGAAGGTGGCCGACCTGACGATCCACGCGATCGTCGGCATCGTCGACCCGCCGCGGACCGAAGCCGAGGATGCGATCGCCGTCGCCCACGAGGCGGGCATCTCGGTGCACATGATCACCGGCGACCATCTGGTGACGGCTTCCGCGATCGCCGAGGAACTCGGAATCCGCGGGTCGGCTGCCTCCGGTTCAGATCTCGACAAACTCACCGACGACGAACTGCGCCGGAGGGCAAAGGAATTCGGCGTCCTCGCCCGCGTGGCGCCCGAACACAAGATCAGGTTCGTCGAAGCGCTGCAGGCCGACGGGCAGATCGTCGCGATGACGGGCGACGGCGTCAACGACGCTCCCGCGCTCGAACAATCCGACATCGGTGTGGCCATGGGGATCACGGGAACCGACGTCTCCAAGGGCGCCGCGGACATGATCCTCACCGACGACAACTTCGCGACCATCGTCGCCGCCGTGGCCGAGGGACGCGGAATCTACGACAACATCGTCAAATTCGTGAAGTTCCAGCTCACCACGGCGTGGGGCTTCGTCCTCATCTTCCTGACGGCCGGTGTGCTCGGACTCGCAGGTGGCGCGCCTTCAGCGCACTGCAGATCCTGTGGGTGAACATCATCATGGACGGACCGCCGGCGCTCGCACTCGGTGTCGACCCGACCGCCCCCGACGCGATGAGGCGACGACCGCGGCCCGCGAACGAGGCCCTGCTCGAACGCTCCCGGGTCCAGCGCATCCTCGGCCTCGGCATCGTGATGACGGTGGGCACGATCGCAGTCCTGCACTTCGGACCGGAACTGTTCCCCGACAGCGCATCCGACCCGTTGTTCGCCACCACTCTCGCGTTCACGACATTCGTCTTCTACCAGGTGTTCAACCTGTTCAACGTGCGCTCGGATCTCGGATCGGTGTTCTCGGCGCAGACGTTCACCAACCACACCATCTGGATCGCGATCGGCGCCGTCGTCGTCCTGCAGATCTGCGTCGTGCAACTCGGCGCCCTGCAGGGATTCATGGACACCACCTCCCTCACCTCCGAGCAGTGGCTGCTCGCGGTCGCAGTCGGCTCGTCCGTGCTGTGGGTGGACGAGATCGGCAAGTTCGTCGCCAGGAGGATCGAGGCGCGCAGGCCGAGCGGCGGATACGACCTTCCTCACCTGACCATCGGGAGATGGCGGAACTCACGTCGCTGCGGGAGAAGTGCGAGGCCGGACTGCCCCAGAATGGAGGCTGCCCCGCGTTGCTCCCCGCGCGCGCCCGCGTCCCGGCCCCACGACCTCCGGCTCCGGGACCCTCGACAGATCGAAGGTTTCCTCACCGATGACCACCACGCTTCCGGCCGCCCACTCGACGATCCTGCCCACGCCGACTCCGGACATCCCGCGCGCACGCTCGTGATGTGGCGCTCGCCCTCGGCGGGTTCGGGATCGGAACCACCGAGTTCGTCGCCATGGGGTTGCTCCCCGAGATCGCGACGAGCATCGGGGTCTCCGAACCCACCGCGGGCCACGTCGTCTCCGCCTACGCGGCCGGTGTCGTCGTCGGTGCCCCGCTCATCGCGACGATCGCCGCTCGCGTGCCGCGCAAGACACTGCTGGTCGCGCTGATGGTCGCGTTCACCCTCGGCAACGCCGCCACGGTGCTGGCCCCGAACTACGGTCTGCTCGTCGTCTCCCGTTTCGTCGCCGGCCTGCCGCACGGCGCGTACTTCGGGGTCGCCGCGCTGGTCGCGGCGCATCTCGCCGGACCCGGTCGG
>LATQ01000047.1 GCA_001017865.1 Rhodococcus sp. IITR03 | reverse complement strand
CGACCTGCCCCTGCGCCCGACGCCACCGCCGGCCGGATCCTGACCGCGGTGCGGCTCACCGGTGCGGACGAGACCGCCGGGGAACTGGTGTTCCTCGCCCCTGCCGGACTCGTCGACGAGACATCCTGGTCGATCGTCACCGCCGACCTGCACCGTGCCCTGCGCGCCGCCCGGGCGCGGCCACGCAGATCGCACTGCCGCCCGTGCCCACCTCACCGGCCACCCACGCCCGCGTCTTCACCGAGCAGGCGGCCTCGCCGCAGCGACTCGCAGAACTATCCGACTGGATGACCACCGTCGCACCCGGCGCCGAGTTCGCCGCAGCGGCGGCCACCGGCCGCACACGGACCCCCGTGACCGTCACGCTGACCGACGACGAATACGCTACGGCGACAACCGCGATGGCCGGACTCGTCTCGGGTGACGCAACGGATGTGTGGACCGCGGTGACCGCAGCCGCGGTCGCGAACACCCGCGAGAGCGCCGAGGGTGAACTGCTCGTCGACATCGTCCGCGACGGCCGCGTCGCCCTGACCCCCGACGCCGATCCCACCCGCACCGTCGCGCGCTGGACTGGACGACGCCGGTACGACTGGCGCTCGCCCCCGATCCGCTCGACGCCCTGCGCACCGGCGAAGGAACGCCTGCGC
>LATQ01000048.1 GCA_001017865.1 Rhodococcus sp. IITR03 | reverse complement strand
GTCGGGCGTAGCCGCGGTCTCGGCGGGGGGTGTCGGCGGCCTGGCGCGCGAGAGCGCCACGGTGGTCACGAGCATCACGACGACCGCGGCGCCGACGAGGATCCGTCCGGGGCCGTCGGTGCGCAGGTGTTCACCGAGCACGGTCATGCCGAGCACGATCGCGGCGAGCGGTTCCCCGACCGTCAGGGCGGGCAGCGATGCGGTGAGCGATCCGGCCTGGAAGGCGCGTTGCTGCAGGTAGATCGCGGCGGCGCCGGCGGCGACGAGCGTCCAGGTCTGCCACGAGGTGAGCAGGGGGCCGATGCCGTCTTCGGCGAGGTCGGTGACGTGTTTGGTGAACGCGCTGGTCACGCCGTAGAGGATGCCGGCGGCGATCCCGAACGACAGCGCCCGTAACCGCGGCGCCAGTAGGGCGACGACGACGGCGGCGGCGGTGACGGCGAGTACCGACCCGAGCGGCAGCGCCCAGCGGACGGCGGCGGCGTCACCGGTGCCTTCGCTGGGGTTGCCGACGAGCAGGAAGATCGCCAGCGCCGCGCACAATGCGCCGGCGAGCAGCCAGGTGGTGCGGGTGACGCGGCGGCCGGTGGGTGGCGGCGGCGAGCGGCAACGCGAAACAGCAGCGACGCGACGAGCAGGGGGCTGGACGAGC
>LATQ01000049.1 GCA_001017865.1 Rhodococcus sp. IITR03 | reverse complement strand
GCCGAGCTCGCTGGCGGCAGAGCAGGGAAGGGCCTGCGGTGGGGGACCGCATCGGCGGTCCTGCCGGTCGCGGCCTACACGGTGATGCTCGCCGTCCCACCCGTACGACGGCGGATGGCCGCCGGAGCGCGACGCGCCGACCACACCGAGTGGGTCTTCGTACACATCCCCTTCGGGACGGTCCTGGCCGAGGAACTGCTGTTCCGATCGGTTCTGTACGCCCTGACCCGCCGCGCGTCACGGAGGTGGCACCGGGTGCTGACCTCGGTCGCCTTCGGGCTCTGGCACGTCGTCCCCGCCCGGCACGCCGGGGACTCGGTGCCCGGAACCGTCGCGCTCACCGCCCTGAGCGGGGTGGTGTTCGACGAACTGCGACGACGGACCGGCAGTGTCGTCGCGCCGATGCTCCTGCACCTGGCGATCAACGCCGGCGGTGCCGTCGCGGTGGGCATCGCGACGCGTCCACCTCGTTAGGCTGAGCTGCATGCACCTCGGAGACCCGTCGACCCCGCCGAACTGCGCGCAGCTCTCGACGGTGGTCCATGGGTGACGGGGGAGAGCGACGAGAAGCCGCCGCGCCCCGATCTCGCCGCCGCCGTCCGGCTCAGTGCCCGCAACCTCGAACAGGATCGCGCCCGGGATCGAGCGTGGAGGTG
>LATQ01000050.1 GCA_001017865.1 Rhodococcus sp. IITR03 | reverse complement strand
CCGTGCAGGTGCTCGACGACGACGCCGTCGCCGCCCGGATCGCCGCGACGAGCGACGCGCCGATCACCGACGCGACCGCCGCCGCGCTGCACTTCGATCACCCGGCCTACCTGATCTACACCTCCGGTTCCACCGGCCGCCCCAAGGGCGTGGTGGTCACCCACCGCGGCATGACCAACCTCAACGCCGAGGTGCGCAGCCACTTCACCATCACCCACCGGGCCCGCGTCTCGCACCTGGCGTCGCCGAGCTTCGACGCGTCGATCTTCGAGTTCACCAAGGCGTTCTGCGCCGGCGCCACCCTGGTGATCGTGCCGCCGGACGTCTACGGCGCGACGAACTCGCCCGGCTGCTGCGCGAGGAGAAGGTCACCCACGCCTTCATCACCCCACCGCGCTGGCGTCCCTCGACCCCACCGGACTCGACGACCTCGAGGTGCTCGTCGTCGCCGGTGAGGCCTGCCCACCGGAACTGGTGGCGCGCTGGGCGCCGGGACGGCGCATGTTCAACGGCTACGGTCCGTCCGAGGCCACCATCGAGACCAGCGTCAGCCCGCAGCTGCGGCCCGGGCACACCGTCACCATCGGCGGCCCGCCGTCGGTTTCCACCAGACCGTCCTCGACGACCGGCTGCGGGCCCGTCCCGTTCGGGGTGGCGGCGGAG
>LATQ01000423.1 GCA_001017865.1 Rhodococcus sp. IITR03 | reverse complement strand
CCGTCGATGGCGTGGGTGTTGCCGCCGAGATCGCCGATGATCACCTCGTAGGTCAATGCGGACTTGTCGTCGCTGCCGTCGACACCGAGATAGTCGTCCGGCAGCTGCGAGCACACCAGGGCGCGGACTTTGTACTTGCGGCTGTCACGGGCGATCCGCAGGTTCAGGGTGCGGCCGGCGCCGGTCTGTTCGAGATACTTGTTCTCATCGAGGAAGAGCACCTTGCGCTCGAAGCGCGGCAGCTCGTACACGAGGCGGTTCGCCAGCCACGCCGCCATGTGCATCAGAGGCCGGCCATGCGCTGCTGCGGGGTCCACTGCGACGGATCAGTGCCGGTGGGTGGGAGCTGCAAGCCGGGCATCGTCAACACCGTCAGCCGAATGGTGTTGTCGACGCTGTCCTCGGCGTCGCCGGTGGTACCTGCTTCGGGGAAGAGCACGCGGGCTTCAGCGAGATCGGCCATCGTCGACAACTCCTGGTGCACGCTGCGCGCGCAGGTACGCAGATCAGCGTTCTCGTCGTTGTTACCGAGCGCTTCGATCGTGTCGAGGACTTCGCGCAGGTTGTGGTGCCGTCCGCCGCCGACGGTGTTCGCCGCGGTCTGCAGCACGGTTTCGGTCCACTCGTGCTCGAGGCGTGCGGGGGAGAGCATCATCTTCAGCA
>LATQ01000051.1 GCA_001017865.1 Rhodococcus sp. IITR03 | reverse complement strand
CCGACAGTGGGGGATGCGGTGTGGGCCGGTGTCGACGACGGCCGGCGGGTCCAGCGGGTGTCGTCGTCGCTGATCCGGATCACGACGTCGCCGGGCTGGAGACGGGTTCGACGGTCGGGACCAAGGTTGTCCTCGCGGATCCAGTGGGTGCGGTAGCGCGGGTCCGGTCCGCCCCTGCCGCGCGCAGGGGACGTCGAGCTGGTCTCGTCCTTGGTGGGTGTGTAGTCGCCCAGGTGTCGCAGGAACATCCGGCGCGATGGGGTGCTGTTTTCGGTTTTTGAAATGTGTTGTGGCGCAACATTTGTTGTGAATCATGTTGGTGTGCAAGGATTCACTGTTGTAATGCGCATGACGGTTCTGTGATATCTGGTTATACCCTTAGTGTGTAACGGAATTGGTGATCGGGAGTGTCTCTGTTCGTCTGGTGCCGACTTCGGGTGTGGGGTATGATGGGAGCATGATGTCGGGACGGGGAGTCAGCAGCGCGGCGGTGGTGTGGGCGGCGCGCGGTAGCGCGTCCCGGTCTGTCGTTGCTCTCCGGTGTGGGATGTGAGGTGGCAATGAAAAATATTGGTGACACATGAATCTAGCCATCGAGCGGAGCGCAGCGACGCGGGCGACGGCAACGTCACTGGACCACCGCCGAGCCGCGCAGCGGCTCCCG
>LATQ01000052.1 GCA_001017865.1 Rhodococcus sp. IITR03 | reverse complement strand
CGGCTCGGACAGGCCGGCGCGGCCCGGCGGATCGGCGACCGCGACGGGGTGGAACTCGGAGGTGCCGGTGCGCTCGTGGGAGTGGATCGCCCGGATCGTCGCCGGGCAGGGCGCGGACGCGTTGGTGCTCGACCACCGGAATTGCGGGCCGAGGTGCAGCGCATCCTCGAACAGGCAACCACGACTGCGGGGGAAGAGGGTCGATGAGCACACGACTGTCGGCGCGACTGGGACGACTGCTCAATCTCGTGCCCTATTTCCTGGCGCACCCGGGGATCAGCGCGGCCGAAGCCGCCCGCGACCTGGGGGTCACCCCGAAGCAGGTGATGGACGATCTGAACCAGCTGTGGGTGTGCGGGCTGCCCGGCTACGGGCCCGGCGATCTGATCGACCTGTCGTTCTCCGAGGACAGCATCGTGGTGACCTTCACCGCCGGCATCGAACGCCCTCTGCGGTTGACCTCCACCGAGGCCACCGCGCTGCTCGTGGCGCTGCGGTCGTTGCAGGAGATGCCCGGTGTCGTCGACCCGTCGGCGGCGCAGTCGGCGATCGCGAAGATCGAGCGGCGGCCGGGACCGCCGCGCTGCCCGCCGACACCGCACCACCACTGACACGCCACCACCACTGAACACCGCCACCGCCGTCGCGAGCCTGATCCGACAGCC
>LATQ01000053.1 GCA_001017865.1 Rhodococcus sp. IITR03 | reverse complement strand
GACCAGGCCGCGCCACGCGCCGGGGCGGTCGGTGTGGACGACGACCCGCGCCCCCACCGCGACGGCGCGGAAGACCACCTGCTGGGCGAGATACAACTCACCCGCGATGTGGACCGAGCGGACTCCGGGACCGGTGAGACGCGCGGTGACGGCGCGACCGGCGTCGTCCGATCCGACGAGCTGCCCACACCCACCGGCCGGAAGAGCGAGGGCGTCGAGTTCCCCGGTGCGCGATTCGCGCAACGGAACCCGGTCCTCCAGCTGCGGAACCCCGAGGGGCAGTGCCGCTGTGAGAAGTTCGGCGTGACGTCCGTACGCCGGGAGCAGCCCGGCCACCGAGGGGACGTCCGCCTCGCGCGTGGTGAACCGTGCCAGCGCCCCGACCCGAACCGACCCGTCATCACCCGGTCGCAACCGGAGGACCAGAGTCGACGCCAGGGTCGGATGCGACCAGATCGCCGCCGTGTGGTGGCGGTCGATCCGTCGGGGATCGAAGGCGCCGCCCGAATCGAAGGCAGAGGACAGGGCGACGTGCCGGTGCGTCGGGACCCCTCCGTCGCCGGCACCCGTGGGAGATACGCAGCGCGGCCTGTTCGATCTCGCTCGCGGTGAGCAGTCGCGCACCGTACCCGGCGTCGCCGAGCGCGCGGATCACGCGCCGCGCCGCCG
>LATQ01000054.1 GCA_001017865.1 Rhodococcus sp. IITR03 | reverse complement strand
TCCGGCCGTCGCCGGGCGATCTCGTCTCGTCCTCCGACGAGCCGCCAATTCGGTCTGCCGAGGTGCACCGCGGCGCGATCGCCGCGCCGGCGGTGTCTTCCGCATCGGCCAGGCCGTCCCCCGCGCCGTCGCGATGGAACTCGTCCTGACGGGCAAGCCGATGTCCTCCGCCGACGCCCTGCGCTGGGGCCTCGTCAACCGGGTCGTCCCGCAGGCCGACGTCCTCGACACCGCGCTCGCTCTCGCCGCCGACGTCGCGAAGGGCGCCCCGCTCGCGGTGCAGGCCAGCAAGACCGTCGCCCGCGGCATCATCGACGGCAACATCCCCGCCGAGGACCTGCCCTGGGAACTCACCGACCAGGCCCTCGCACGTCTCACCACCAGCGCCGACACCCTCGAAGGCGTCATGGCCTTCATGCAGAAGCGCGAACCCGTCTGGAAGGGCGAGTAGCATGACCGCCACCGAAGTGATCCGCTGGGACACCGACGAGCAGAAGGCACTTCGTCGGCTCGCCGCCGACTTCACCCGCAAGGAGATCGTCCCCCACCTCGACGAGTGGGAACGTGCCGGCGAGATCCCGCGCGAACTGCACCGCAAGGCCGCCGACGCGGGCCTGCTCGGCGCCTCGGTCGCCGAGGAGCACGGGCGGGTCGGGGCGGCACCGCC
>LATQ01000369.1 GCA_001017865.1 Rhodococcus sp. IITR03 | reverse complement strand
GCCCACCGTTGTGCCGCCACGGCTGGAAATGATCCGACACCGTCGCCGAATCCATTCCGTGCGCCTCGGCGAGCACACCCAACTCGACCAACTCGCGCGGGCCGAACTGCTCCGCCGACGCCTTGTACCCCAACTTCAAACCCTGAGCCACAGATTCCTCCGACCGTTCGCGTTCCGATGCCCCGAGTATGCCGCTTACCCAAGCGGAAGTTGGGGGAGGTCGTGTGCGTCTTTCGCGAGAAAAACACACATAACCTCCCGAACGTGGCCTGTCTCGGGTGTGTACGGCACGCCGTAGACTCGCCTCGGTGACCCCGCTCGAACTCTTCCTCGTCGCATTGGCCGGGCTCGGCGCCGGAGCGATCAACTCCCTCGTCGGATCCGGCACCCTCATCACCTTCCCGACGCTCGTCGCGTTCGGTGTACCTCCGGTGACCGCGACGATGTCCAACGCGATCGGCCTGGTCGCTGGAGGTGTGTCGGGCACCTGGGGGTATCGGCGCGAACTGCGCGGGCAATGGGAACGGTTGCGATGGCAGATCCCCGCATCGTTCTGCGGGGCGCTGGTCGGAGCGTGGTTGCTGCTCCACCTGCCGGAGACCGTCTTCGAGACGGTCGTGCCGATCCTGCTCCTCCTGGCACTCACGCTCGTCGTGTTCCAGCCGAAGATCCAGGCGTGGGTGGCTCGCCGGACAGGAGGCGACGCCGACGGCCACCTCGGACCGGTGCGGATGACACTGCTCGTCGTCGGCACCTTCGCCGTCGGCATCTACGGCGGCTACTTCACGGCGGCACAGGGCATCCTGTTGATGGGCCTGTTCGGAGCATTGCTGCACGACCACATCCAGCGACAGAACGCGGCGAAGAACCTTCTGTCGCTGGTCGTGAACGTCGTGGCCGCGTGCGCGTACATCCTCGTGGCGTTCGACCGGATCGACTGGACCGTGGCCGCGCTGATCGCCGTGGGCTCCTTGATCGGTGGTTATCTCGGCTCCCACTACGGCCGACGCCTGTCGCCGGTCGCGCTGCGTGCAGTGATCGTCGTGGTCGGTTGATCGGTCTGTACCGACTGCTCGCCTGAGACTCTCGTTTCTTTCAGGCGGTAACAAGTTGGTCTCCTGATACCTCCCTCGATAACAAACGCCTCACGCGTAACAAGCACCGGGTATGCGACAGATCACATCGGGTACCTGACGGAGGTCGGAAGAACGATCTTCGAGGGGAGCGACTGTATGAAGAAACAAACCAAGGGAGCCATAGCCGCAGGTGCCGGAGCCATTCTGCTTCTGGGTGGCCTGGGGAGCCTTGCGTTTTGGAACGACCAGACCGATGGTGACGCCGGTACCATCACGTCCGGCCAACTGGCGCTCGGGGAGTGCGCCGGTGGCGGCACATGGACCGATGTCGGGAACGGCGGCACAGCGATCGCCGACATCTCGTCGTTCCGGATCGTTCCGGGTGACACGGTCCGCTACACCTGCGACTCGACACTCACCGCCGAGGGCGACAACCTGGAGGCGACACTCACGGCGAATCTGAACGATGTGACGGGCAGCGCCGATCTCCGAAATGCGCTCACCACCACCATCGACGGCGAGTACGCCGGCCAATCGTTCACCGGTGGCAGTGACGGCATTCAGGTCACTGCAAACAGTGGTGCTGCCCAGCCGATCTCGGTCGACGTCACCATCGCGTTCGACCCGGCCACGTCGGGGACGACCGGGCAAGGTCAGACCGTGGATCTGGCAACCTGAGCCTGAATCTGCAACAAAACACGAACCCCGCTCCCGCGTGAGGACATGAAGCGGGGATCGATCTGGATCGCCGCAGTCGCGTCGGTTCTGCTGCTGACCGTCTGGTCCACGCAGCAGACCGGCGCACTGTGGCGCGACAGCACACAGTTCAGGGGCGGGACGATCACCTCGGAAGCCTGACCATTCTGGCCCAGGGTTCCCAGGACTACTCGTGGTCGAACTTCGGTGGTACCAACCTGGCGCAGGGGTCCGTGGTGCAACAACCGTTGACGGTCAGTGTCCAGGGTGACGCCGAAGCGCGCTATCGCCTGCAGGCGGTGCGACAGAGTTCGGCCCAGCTGCCGATTGCGGTGACGGCTTGGATCGTTCGGTCGGTCGACGCATGTCCGACATCGTCGGGTGCACCGGTCGGTGCGCCGACCGCGACCACCGGGGGGCCTTGGACCGTCTTCCCTGCACCGGGCGACGGACGGTCGGCTGCGCCGGGCACCACCGAGGTGTGGTGCCTTCGGGCGACCGTCGGGACCGCAGCAGAACAAGGACGATCGACGACACTGGCGCTCGAATTCCGAGTGGAGCAACAACTATGACCGATTCCCAGGACAAGGACGAGAACACAGGACCACTGTGGTGGATCGGCTCCATGTTCACCTGGGCCCTGCTGTTCGCCATGCTAGGTCTACTGACAGTGACCATCCTGATCCCTGCCGTCGCCGGGGGCGAACGCTTCACCGTGCTGACCGGATCGATGGACCCCACCTACCCGCCAGGCACGCTCATCGTCGTAAAGCATGTCGAATCCGACGAGCTCGCGATCGGAATGCCTGTGACATACCAGTTGAGGTCGGGTGATCCCACCGTGGTGACACACCGGATCATCGCATCCACGCAATCCGCGAAGGGAGGGCGCACCTACATCACCCAAGCGACGCCAACAACGTTCCCGACGAGAAACCCGTCCTCTCCGAACAGATTCGAGGACGTGTCTGGTATTCGATCCCCTATCTCGGCTACGTGAACAACTGGCTGACGGGACAGCAACGTTCGTGGACCGTCGGAATCGTTGCGATCGCACTGTTCGGCTACGCCGCGATCCTGTTCGCAGGTGGGATCCGTGACAGCAGGCGAGAGAAGGCAACAGCGCGAGCGGGTGGAGTGGACGATGCAACGCGATGACGTCGTCGATCGCATCGCAGCGTGCCGACGAAGCACACATTCGTTCTTCACGGTCCGGGTGCGCGCTCTGCTCACGCTTGGAACGATCCTTGCCCTCGGCACGGCGGGAACGTTTGCCGCGTGGGCGAATTCTGCGGTGGCCACGGGTACTTTCAGCACCGGCACGATCGATCTCCGCGCGAACGACACGAAGTCCTTCACGTTCTCGGCTCTGAGTATGACGGGAATGTTGCCCGGTGAAAGCCAGGCTGCGAGCCTGCAGGTCCAGAACACTCGATCGACGATGGATGTCACCTACACGGTGAATGTCACGACCCTGCGGGAAGTCCCGCGCTCGCGAACAACCTTCAGCTCCGAGCCTTCAGCGGCGGAACCCCATCGAATGCCACCACCGGGGGTCTGCGCACAGGTCGTGCACCGGCTCCCAGATAGGGCAGACGACTCTCGCGGCGGGGAGCTCCGCGCCCATTGTCACGTCACCCCGTCCGCTCGCTGCGTCCACCGGTACGGAGACCTTGTGCGTGGTCGTCACGCTCCCCACTACGACGCCGCTCACGACTCAGAATCAGAGCGTGCCGGCCTGGTGTTCACTTTCGCCGCACAAACGACCGTGTGAGGTGGCAATGTTCGTACATGTCCGCGACGAACCGCCACCACGTCGATGGCGGAATGCCGTGCTCACGGTCGGCGCCGTGATCGGCGGTCTATGCATCCTCGCGACGGTTGCGTCGGTTCTGTTCGGCCTGACCCCCTGATCTTTCGATCGGGCTCCATGTCGCCCGCGATTCCTTCCGGTTCCCTTGCGATCGCGCGAACCTTGCCGGCGTCGGAGTTGCGCATCGGTGACGTGGTGAGCGTGATCAACGACCAAGGCAGCCGTATCACCCACCGAATCGTGGACGTCGAGTCCTTCGCCGGAAATACAGCGCTCCTCCGGTTACAGGGGGACGCAAACCCTGAGCCGGATCCTCGAAGTTACGGAGTGAGCTCGGCCGAACGCGTGCTCTTCCATGTCGACGGACTCGGTTACGTCGCCGCGTGGCTTCGAACCGTGCCCGGACTGATAATGCTGGCAATTCTCGCGGCCGCGCTCATCCGGATTGCGGTGCGTCCTGATGCGCCACTGCTCGGCAGCATTCGCACCCCCGCAACTCCTCTGGTCGTCCTGATTGCTGTCTCCGCCGTCGGCCTCGCACATACGCCCGGGACCTACGCGGCGTTCACCGACAGCGCGACCGCGCGCAGTGGTGCGTTCGCGTCGAAGGCCGAGTACGTACCGCGAGTTGCAGGGACTGTCGGTTGCACCAGCAAGATCATTCTCGATCAGTCCGACCCGGTCACTTTGACCTGGACGCATCTCGGGTCGCCCTATCGGTACCGGATCATCCTGCGAGATCTGGACGGTCGCGTCTGGCGCACCGTAGACATCACCGATGTCACCGCCGCGACAGGCGGCACCATCTCATACGACCTGTTCGGCACAGGTCTTCCTCGCCGCAGCGTCATCTGGCAGTACAACGCGGAAGTACACACGATGTTGCCGGGAGGGATGGTATCGGCAGCGTGGAGGGGCCGCCTCGTATCCCAGCCTGCCTCTGTGATCAGCCACAACCAGGACCTCAACTGCAGTCCGAGCGGAGAACGTGACGGGACCCCGGCTTATGTTGCGCCACCTGCTTCTGTTGCGTGTTCCACGAACGGCACAGGGAGCGCCGCCGCAGCAACATTGACATGGCCTCACATCGGCACGGGTGTCACTTACCAGGTCACCGTTCGCAATCCGTCGGACGGCAATATCGCTTACACCACCACGGTAACCACCACACCGACGACCGCCGGGCAACCCGTCACCGTCGGGATCGCCCGGACCAACCTCGACACCGCGCTCATCACCGCGAATACCGCTGACGCCGAGATCCGATCCCTCCAAGGAGGTTCGTATTCCACGGGTTTCGTGGCATACGGGCTCAACACTACGTCTACAACGGGACTCACCTGCTCGGCACCCACGATGGGAGCACGCTCATTGCCGCAATCCTCTGCTTCCACCACGACATCGACGCCCTCCCCGACCGCAAGTGCGGGGACATCGACTCCCCTCGGTCCGACGACCACCGAGGGGAGTCCCAGCTCTTCCGCGTCACCGACCGGAACCGCAGAAACGGAAGTTGCCTCCGCTCTCCGCTCACCATCCGGCCTGTACTTCGCTCGTCTCGTCCGATCCGAAGCCGGAACGTATGCGGTCATCACTGCTGCGATGGGTGGCGAGGAGTACCGCACGAGCGCCTCGGCGAGTGACGCAATCACCTGGGCGGCCGATTCGGATGAGCTACGCATCACCGGGAGTTCGGGGGCATGGGTGATCAGTAAGGCGTCGGGCTCGTGGGTGAAGAGTGCAGTGGTCGATCCGGTCCCGGCTGCGCCGCCCGCGCCTGTTCCTTCACCCACCGACGGACCTGCTCCTGCACCGGTTCCCGAGGAGACGCCGGCCGAACTTGCGCCGACCTCCCCGAGCGACGATGCTCCTGTGGGCGAGCCGGCCGACGACGAATCGGAAGGCTGATGCGAAGATCGCAGGTCTGAGCGTTACTCATCGACGGTCGACGAGTAATCCTCCTCCGTGGTCGCCGGTTCGGATTCCGACTCGGTCATCTCCGCGCTGTCGTCCGGGACTGGCGGTGTGGTGGTGACGACGGGCTCCGGTCGGGTTTCCGGCGCAGGTAGCGAGAAGATCCATCCCGCTGTTCCGTCCGGCCGCAACATCACGGCGGTTCCATCGTTCGTCACGTCGAAGGTAACCCAGCCCGAGTAGGTACTCGCAGGATCGAATGTCGCCGGTAGCGACGCGCCTGCATCGCACTCCCCGCTCGGCGAGCCGACCGACGCCGTGCCACCGTCGGCGAGGACTTCCCGGAAGTCGGACGCGCGCAACCCCTTCAGATGGTCCGAACCGTCCGAAGTCGTCACACTCAACCGCACAGCGACGCATCCGGGAGTCCTCGATATGCGTTCCACGGTTACGCTCCCCAGGTCGTGATCGTCCGTCGTGACGATCGAGAACGGAGACGACATTCCGGCGCGCGTCGGGATGGTAGGTCCGCTCGGGGTGGGTGCCAGGGATAGCGTCGGAATTGGTGCTACAGCGGGATCATTCTCGAGTGGTTCGTCATCGGGCGTCGATGTACCAGCCCGGCTGTGACGTCCCCATCGCCACGACCCGGCCACGGGGTGGCGTCTACATCCCTTTCGGTTCCGTTGTCTTCGAGCGACGGAATGATCTCGACTGTCTCGACAGGCGAAGTCGAGTCCGGCTCTGTAGCACTACCGTTCTCGCGACGTTCGTCGAGATCGCCGTCCGTGTCGATTTTCGTCCGATCCGGGTCGACGGTCTTGTCACCAGAGGTCACGGGTTGCTTCTCGGCCTCACCGACGACACCTTCGTCGAACAGTGAATCGATCGGAGACTGCAGGCTCTCGTCGCCGCCGCATGCGGCAGATTGTGGTCCAGATGCAGGTTCGTCGTCACTGGCCTGGATCTCGGCGACCACGCGACCCTCGGCGAGAGGTTCTTTGTCCGGTTGCTCATCGTTCAAATCGGCCACGCACGACGGAGCGTCCTGCTGCGTCGTCATCATTGCTGCCAGCGCGGAGATCGACGGCTTCACTTCTGCCCAGCGAATCGGCGCATCGGTTCCGATACCACATTCCGCATACGCGAGGACCATGTCCAGTTCCCACTTCTCGTCGTGCGAGATTTTTCCGGTACTTGTCATCGCGAGGCGAAGCTCTGACGACGCGCTCGTAGAAGTCTGAGTCTTCGTCCAGGTCAACTGCGCATCGTAGTCGTAGCCGAAGCCGCTTCGGGTCTGACGGGTGGATTTGGAGTTGTTCGGGCCTGGATCGGACGGAAAGGGAAGCTTTTCGGTATTTCCCATTCCGGCCAGCACGACACCGCCGAAGATCGAGTTGATTCCGCCTGCCACCGGTGGACCCCCGATCGGACAAGATGCAGTTGTCGAAACCACGTCCGCCGAGCCGAATCGCGCGAGTCGATGCCGCCGGAGGTCGTCTCCACGAGTAGGCCTCTGGCTGCGGCAGCCGCGAAGACGACCGAGGATCCGGTGCTTTGGCCATTCGTGCATGGGACAGTAACCAAGCTCGCGTAGACCGCACACGATGCACCTTCGATCTCCACCGGCAACAGGAGACCAAGCGTGCCGCCGACGCTGTTCTGGTTGCCGAATCGCACATCGGCGTAGGCCGGCGCCTGCCCCGGTTCACGGGTGGTTGCCAGTCCGCTGCGCACACTCGATCCGACCGGGCGGGACATGGAGTACTTGGCAGCCACGGCACGGGCGTATCCCTTTCCATAAGCGCCGGGAACGTCGAACTTCGCCGACCCGGAGACCCGATCGTTCCAGTTCGCAAGAGTCTGACCCGCGAAGCCCGAATTGGAAGCGAGCAGACCGATGACTCCGAGTACACCGACCAAAGCGACGAGCGCGCGCAGCGACTTGCTGTTCATCGTCGACCGCGTCTCACGTCGTCGGGTTCACGGCCGGCCTGCCGGCCGTCGTCCTCGGACTCCCGCGGCCAGAATGCCCACAGCACGAGTGCCGCGGCGGCAAGCGTCAGACCTCCCAGCACCCAGGGTCGGAGAACCACACGATCACCGCGGCAGCACCCGGGACCGACCACAGGACCTTCCGTACCTCGGTCACACGATACGGACCCGGGTCGGGGTTGGGGTTTGCGTCGCCCTGCATCTCGATGAGCGCCTCGCCCGCCCGCTGCGGGTGAACCGCGATGACGCGGTGGGTCACCGGCAGCTCTCCCTCCTCGCGATCGACGGTGACGATGTCGCCCACCGCGATCTCGTCCGCCGAGATGCGTTGCACGACAGACATGGAGCCTTGGGGAATCGTCGGAGACATCGAGCCCGTCTTGAACAGGATCAACGAGATGTCGAAGGCAAACGCGGCGGTCACGAGCCCGATGCACACAACTCCTCCTGCTGCGAGCAGGTTGAGGAGAGCGTTCTCGACTCGGGACCACAGCGAGCGGCGAGGCTTCGTCGGTTCGTGGAGGACGTGCACAGTTTCGGCCGTTTCTGTAAGGAGAAGGAGACGGGACTCGTCGACTCGACACCGGACGGTCGAGTCGACGAGTCGATCTGCATCACGGGGTCGGGTTCGCGGGTTCCGTGCTCGCAGCCTTGAACTCCCAGTTCACCGACGTCGAGTACTTTCCTTCGTTCGCGGTACCGAGCTGGCCGGGGGTGGTTCCGGCGGGCAAGGTCACGGCGAAGCAGAGCCAGTGCTCGTTCTTGGCGGGTATGGCGATCGGGGCGGTGATTGCGGCGCTGCCGACTTTTCCACTTGTGCGGGTGGTGCCGTTCACCGCTGCTGCATCGCACGCGGTCGACGAGCCTGCGATGGAGGCGACCTTCAGGTCGAGCACGCCAGCGAGCGCTGCATTCGTCGCATTCTGTGCAGCCGGCATGGTGATGTTCGCACCGAGACTTTCGGACACCACCCGCAGACCCACCTTCGCGTAGACGGTGTCGCCGGGCACGAGAGCGGATGCATTCACGCCGAAGTTGAAGGATCCAGCGGCGTTCGCAGTGACGAACTCGTTCCAGCCGTCCGAGGCCCCGGTGAAGTTGCCTTGCACGTTCCAGCTGTTGGCGCCGGTACCGAACTCGGCCTTACCCCACACAGAGTCGTTCCACGCAGCGAGGGTCACTGCCGCACCCACGCCGAGAACGAGGCCGGAGGCCAGGATCGCGCGGACCTTGCGACGCTTCTGTGCCTTGTTGTCGGCGTTGTCGATCGTCATGACTCACTCCTCTGGGCAATCTGCGTGCCCGCTCGTGTCGCTTGTCGCCCCCCGGCCCTTGGCCCTCCCCGAATCAGGCATGGGGCTACCGCACGACCGAATATCGAATTTCGATCGAGTGGGGTTCTGCGGGTTATTGCTGGTTTGTTTTCCGTCCGTTGGATCGGACTTACTCGGAAGTATGTTACCGGCAGGTAGTCAAACTCAAGATCTGTGACACAGATCATCCTGGACGGTCTTCTTTAACGTTTCCCCAGATCACACACAGTAGTTGAAGATTCACCCATGGTTTCACCCGCAGAACCTGGACAATCGTCCAATTCAGGGCGATCGACCGACTACCTGAAACAGAAGTCCCTAAACGGACATTGAAGACAATAATTCCATCGCTGGAATTATGTGTTACGAGAAAGCACAGGAATTAATTCGACTTCAGAGAAATGGGAATTCCGGCCACTACAAGAATCGCCGACTCACTGGCCTCGGCAACCCGCGCGTTGAGCCGACCCAGCATGTCGCGAAACAACCGCCCCGACGCGCTCGCCGGCACCACACCGCTGCCCACCTCATTACTGACGGCGACCACGGGAACCCGGGCCTGTCGCCACGCATCGAGGAGATCCTCGATGTCGGCATGGACCGCAGCGGGATCTCCCGTATTCCACACGTCGTGAAGGTCGAGTCGTGCAGTGAGCCAGGTTCCGAGACAGTCGACGAGCAGAGGTTCGTCCGCATCCCTCAGCACCTTCGCCACATCCGATGTCTCGATCGTCGACCACGAGTCCGGTCGTCTCTCCCGGTGCAGCGCAACACGTTCCGCCCATTCGGCGTCACCTTCACGCGTCCCGCCGGTGGCGACGTAGGTGACGGACGGATACGACGCGAGCAGTTCCTCGGCGTGCCGCGACTTGCCCGACCGCACTCCCCCGAGCACCAATGTCCGATGCGGCACGACCGGCGGCTCTTCACCCACGTGGATCACCTCACCGTCACGACCCGGACGAGCATTCAACTGCTGCAGACGATTCCGCAGATCGTCGATTGGCGGATTGTGGTGCCCCAGATGCACCGCGACCACGTCGGTGTTCTCGGTGACGGCACCGGCCCCGCGCAGACCATCCACCATCGCGCCGAACTCGGGCAGACCGAGGTGGCCTTCGGACAGTTCGGAACGGTCGCCGAAGGTCTCTTCCAGGAAGACCGCGTCGAACCGGGCGTCACGCAGGGTCTCGAACCACTCGGTGGGCCACATCCCGGTGTCGCACGCCCACAACAACCGCGACCCGCCGGGACCCGTCACGTCGTACAGCACCGCATCTCCGTCACGGAACACCTTGTGCCGTGCGGGAAGAACACGCACCGAGTACTCGCCGACGGTGAGCGAGTCCCCCGCCTCGACCGGTACGAAGCGCACCGGGTCGTCCGGACCCACCCACGGCCGGCAGGTGTCGAGCGCATCGGCGGAACCGATCACGTCGAGTTCCACACCGGCGGCGACCCACGCTCGGAACAGCAGTGCCTGCGGGCCGAGATGGTCGGCATGGGCGTGGGTCAGGAGGATGTGGCGCACCTTCGCCAGCGACCTGCCGTGTCGCACGGCCGCCCGGGGCGCCTCGGGTCCACAGTCGAGCATGAGCACGTCGTCGACGAGTGCCGCGGTCTGCCCGCGAATCTCACCGCGACGCGCGGCGTCCGCGCAGGATGCACACGTGCAGAACGGATTCGGCCACCCGTCCGCCGCGCCGGTCCCCAGGAGTACGACCTCCATCAGCAGTCCTTCGTACTGTCGCGGAGCGGGAGTACGGCGCGACCCGCCGGACGGTCGAGGATCTCGACGCGGCACCGTAGACCTGTGCGATGCGGTCGGCGGTGAGCACGTCATCGGGGACTCCGTCGGCGACGACGTGTCCGCGATCGAGGAGCACGAGTCGTTCCCCGTACTGCGCGGCGGAGGTCAGATCGTGCATCGCGGCGATGACGGTGAGGTCGCCTTCGGTGCGCATCGAGTCGACGAGTTCGAGTACCTGCTGCTGGTGCCCGATGTCGAGTGCACTCGTGGGTTCGTCGAGAAGCAGCACCCGCGGTTGCTGGGCGAGAGCGCGCGCGAGCACGACGCGCTGCAGCTCACCGCCGGACAGTTCGGTCGCGAGGCGCGGGGCGAACGCTTCGAGCTCGAGTCGTTCGACGACGCGGTCCACCACCTCGCGGTCGTGTGCGGTCTCGGAACCGAAGCGCGGGATGTGCGGGGTGCGGCGAGGTGGATCAGTTCCCGGACGGTGACGCCTTCCGGCACCACCGGGCGTTGCGGCATCAGCGCGACCGCGCGTGCCATGTCCCGGCGTCCGGCGCGCCCCGGCGCGATGTCGGCGACCTGCAGGTGACCGGTGGCCGGCACGAGGCCGGCGAGGACGTGCAGGAGGGTGGTCTTGCCCGATCCGTTGGGTCCGACCAGCGACACCCAGGATCCCGCGGTGACGTTCAGGTCGACCCCGTGCAGCACCTCGACACCGCCGCGTTCGGCGCTGAGCTGACGGCACGAGACCGTCGTGGTCGGGGTGGTGAGAACATCGCTTTTCATCGGACACCTCGGCTCCGCCTGAGCACGACGAGGAAGAAGGGTGCCCCGATCGCCGCGGTGACGACACCGATCGGCAGTTCGGCGGGCGACATGACGGTGCGGGCCAGGACGTCCGCGAGGACGAGGAAGGACGCACCCACCAGCAGTGACAGCGGCAGCAGGAGACGGTGACCCGGTCCGACGAGCAGCCGGACCGCATGGGGAACGACGATGCCGACGAACCCGATGAGTCCGCTGGCCGAGACCACTGCGGCGGTTCCGAGCGTCGCGACGCACACGAGCAGCAGCCGCACGCGCGCCGGGTTGATCCCGAGCTCGCGGCTTCGACGTCGCCGACCGCCATGACATCGAGTGTGCGCCGATGCAGCGCGATGATCGCGACGGTGACCACGACGTAGGGCAGGACCACCACGACGTCGGACCAGCCGTCGGTGGACAGGCGGCCGAGCATCCACGAGTACACCTGCCGAAGCGTGTCGTCGTGCAGTTGCATGAAGAACGTCTGGATCGCGTTGGCGAAGGCCGCGACGGCGACACCGGCGAGGATGATGACGACTTCCGAGCGGCTGCCACCGACGGTGCGGCCGAGGGAGTACGTCGCGCCGACGGCGAGCAGTCCCCCGGCGAAAGCGCGATCGGAACGCCTGCGAACCCGGCGGCGCCGCCCACGACGATGGCGAGGGTGGCACCGAGACCGGCGCCGCTGGAGACCCCGAGGAGATAGGGGTCGGCGAGCGGATTGCGGAAAACTCCCTGGTAGGCCGCACCGGCGATGGCCAGCATCGCCCCGACCAGCACCCCGAGCACGACGCGCGGCATCCGGATGTTCCACAGGATCGCCTGCTGACGCGTGCTCAAGCCGGAGTCGACGTCGACGAGCG
Source organism: Rhodococcus sp. IITR03 (assembly GCA_001017865.1). The sequence goes on along the minus strand of LATQ01000369.1, from coordinate 2,650 downwards.
GCAGGCGGTCGGCGATGTCGAGCAGCACCCCGCCCGGGGTGAGACCGGCGGGTCCGACGAGGATCCCGACCAGCATCGCGGCGAACAGGGCGAGCACCGCGCCGGTCAGCACGAGCACGTTGCGCGGCAGTACCCGCGCACCGCCGGGTGGCAGTGCGCGGGTATGGCCTCGCGACAGGGAGATCAAGGCGTGGGCTGGGCCGCGGGATGGTGCCGACGATCCGGGCGACCTCACGCATCAGGTCCACGACGCGCGGCCCCCAGCGACTGGCGATGTCCTCGTCGAGGACGTAGACGCGGCCGTCCCGGACAGCGGTGAGTTCGCCCCATCCGGCACGCTCCGCGACGACCTCGGGTGTGACGCCGCAGCACTGGCCGTCGGCAGGAAGATCACGTCGGGGTTCTGTTCGAGGACGTACTCGGCGGACAGCTGCGGGTAGCCGTCGCCGCCGGTCGCGATCGAGGTCAGCCCCAGCATCGAGTAGATCTCGCCGATGTAGGTGTCGTCGGTGACGGTGTAGAAGGTGTTGTCGAGCTCGTGGTAGTAGCTCAGCGGGGTCTCCCGTTCGGGGAGGCCGGCAAGGATCTCGTCGATGTCCGTCTTCATCTGCGCGACGAGCTCGGCGGCGTCGCCGACGTGTCCGGTCACGGCTCCCAGTTGCTCGATCTGGGCGTAGGTGTCGTCCAGGTTCTCGGCCGCGGGAAGGATCAGCGTCTCGACGCCGGCCTGCTCGAGCCCGGCGACGAGATCGGCGGTGTCGGCATTGGCGACGACGAGGTCGGGTTCGTATCCGAGGATCGCCTCGACGTTGGGGGTGTACCCCGACAGGTCGGTGACCGGCGCGTCGGTCGGGTAATCGGACCGGTCGTCGACCGCGACGACCTGATCACCGGCACCGACGGCGTAGAGCATCTCCGTGCTGGTGGGGCTCAACGACACGATGGCCTGGGGGACGTCCGCGGAGGTGGTGTCGGTGTCACCGGACGGTGACGAATCGTCGCTGCTCGAGCATCCTGCGGCGAGGAGCGCGAAGGCGGTCAGTCCGGCGGCGAGCAGCCGTCGGTGATTGTCGAGGGGCACAGCCATCCTCCGTTGTTCGGAGGACGAAAACAGTACGGCTGCAACGGTGCGGTTGCGGCACGTCACCGTCCTTCGTCCGAGGACCAGTACGTACGGACCCTCCGCGCCGGCTGACCTGGCTCACCCGGAAGTCGGGCTCACAGTTGCGGGACAGCGCCGGATTCTCACCGGCTTCACCGAAAACGCAGCGGGTGCCCTACCGGATCGGCAGGACACCCGCAGCGTAGCTCACGGCGTCCCAGGTCAGGACAGCGCCTGCTGGAGATCCTCGAGCAGGTCCTCGGGATCCTCGAGGCCCACGGACAGTCGCACCACACCGTCGGACAGACCGATCGCGGCCCGGCCCTCCGGTCCCATCGCCCGGTGGGTGGTGGTCGCCGGGTGGGTGATGAGCGACTTGGAGTCGCCGAGATTGTTGGAGATGTCGACGATGCGCAGCTTGTTCAGCAGTTCGAAGGCACGCTTCTTGCCCTCGCCCTCGGGGGCGTCGAGCTCGAACGTGATGATCGTGCCGCCGCCGCTCATCTGCGACTTCGCGAGTTCGTACTGGGGGTGCGATTCGAGGTACGGGTACTTGACCCAGCGCACGGCATCCTGCGTTTCGAGGAACTGCGCGATGCGCAGCGCCGAATCGACGGAGGCGCGCAACCGCACCGGCATGGTCTCGAGGCCCTTGAGCAGCGTCCACGCGTTGAACGGCTCAACGACGGCCCGGTGTGGCGGATGAGCTGCTGCACGGGCCCGTCGATGTAGTCCTCGGGACCGAGGATCGCTCCGCCGAGCACGCGGCCCTGACCGTCGATGTGCTTGGTGCCCGAGTAGACGACGATGTCGGCGCCGAGATCGATGCTGCGCTGCAGCAGCGGGGTGGCGAAGACGTTGTCCAGCACCACCTTCGCGCCCGCCGCGTGCGCCATCTCGGAGACGCGTCGCACGTCGACGAGGGTCTGCATCGGGTTCGACGGGGTCTCGAAGAAGACCGCGGTGGTGGGCACCGACAGCGCCTTCTCCCACTGGTCGAGGTCCTCGCCGTCGACGAACACCGTCTCGACGCCCCAGCGGGGCAGGATCTCGTTGCACACGACGAAGCACGAACCGAAGAGGCTGCGTGCCGCGACGAGGCGGTCGCCCTTGCCGAGCAGCGCGGCGAGCGCGGTGAACACCGCGGACATGCCGGACGCGGTGGCGTAGCACCCCCGGCACCGTCGAGCAGGCGCAAGCGCTCCTCGAACATCTTCACCGTGGGGTTGCCGTAGCGGGAGTAGACGAAGTGGTCGACGTCGCCGGTGAAGGCGGCTTCGGCGGCCTCGGCCGACTCGTAGACGAACCCGGAGTTGAGGTAGAGCGCTCGGAGGTCTCCTCGAAACCGGATCGGAGCAGGCCGCCGCGCACGCCGAGCGTGGCGGGGCGAACGGTGTCGGGCAGCGCCTTGTCGAACGCGCCGCCCTGGGGGATGGAACTCACGACTGCCTCCACGGCAGGCCCGCGGCCCGCCAGCCTCGGCACCGCGATGGCCTTCGCCGTCGAGAGCGCCTTCGAATCCTTCGAGAACGTTGTAGGCGGGGGTCA
>LATQ01000622.1 GCA_001017865.1 Rhodococcus sp. IITR03 | reverse complement strand
GCGATCCCGGCATGCCGCTGGTGAGGTGGTCGCCGATGCGCGCCACCGTTGCCACGCGTGCGGCGCGCGCTCGTTGCGGGCCGTGGTGGTCGGGGCGGCTCGCACCGCCGAAGAACTGGGCCGCGCCTTCCCCGGTGTGCCGGTCGTGACCTCCGGCGGCAACGACGTCAAGCACACCGTGCCCGGTTCGGCGTCGCTCGTCGTCTCCACTGTGGGTGCCGAACCCGTCGCCGAGGGCGGTTACGGGGCGGCGCTGCTCCTGGACGGGTGGGCGCTGCTCGGCCGGGCCGATCTGCGCGCTACCGAGGAGACGATGCGCCGCTGGCTCACCGCGTCGGCGCTCGTGCGGTCGTTCGCCGACGGGGGACAGGTCGTGGTCGTCGCCGATTCCGGCATCCCCACCGTGCAAGCTCTTGTGCGCTGGGATCCCGTGGGACACGCCCAGTCCGAGGTCTCCGAACGAGCCGAGGTCGGTTTTCCGCCCGCGGTCCACATGGCCGCGATCGACGGGGCGTCCGCGGCTGTCGCCGAACTCCTCGAAGCCACACATCTGCCGAGGGAGCCGAGCTGCTCGGGCCGTGCCGCTCCCGCCGGGTCAACGACTGCCGTTCGGGTCCGAGGGACCGGAACCGGAGAACGTGCACCGGATGATCGTGCGGGTCGCACG
>LATQ01000302.1 GCA_001017865.1 Rhodococcus sp. IITR03 | reverse complement strand
CGAGCGCGCACCTCGACGCGACACCGAGGCCACCGTGCTCGACACGCTGCGCGGTCTCGCCGCGGCCGGCCGCACGGTGGTGGTCGTCGCGCATCGCCCCACCCTGCTCGCGATCGCGGACGAGGTCGTCACCGTCCACGGGAGGGATCCCGATGAAGGACCTGCGGCGGGCGATGGGCCTGCTCGAACTCGAACCGCGCCGGGTGCTGCTCGCCGTCCTCGCCGGTGTCGCGACCCTCGGCAGCGCGTTGCTGCTCGCCGGTCTCTCGGCGTGGCTGATCGTGCGCGCGTGGCAGATGCCGCCCGTCCTGGACCTGACCGTCGCGGTCGTCGCGGTGCGAGCGCTGGGCATCTCCCGCGGATTGTTCCGCTACTTCGAACGACTCGCGACGCACGAGACCGCGCTACACGGCACCACCTCGGCCCGGGCGAATCTCTACCGGCGCCTCGCGGACGGCGATCCGGCCGCCGCACTGGGTCTCGGTCGCGGCGACCTGCTCGCCCGCACCGGAGCCGACGTCGACGCCTCGGTGACGTCGTGGTGCGCGCACTCGTGCCCATCGCGGTTGCCGCGGTGCTCTCCCTCGCGGCGGTCGTGACCGTCACCGTCATCGCTCCCGCCGCCGGCGTGGTGCTCGCGGTGGCGCTGCTCGTCGCCGGAGAGCTCG
>LATQ01000055.1 GCA_001017865.1 Rhodococcus sp. IITR03 | reverse complement strand
GCCGACATCGCACTCGCCGGCCCCGGCACGAAGATGCGCGCCGCGTACCCGTCGATCGGCTTCTCCCCGACGGCGGCATGTCGTGGACCTGCCGCGGATCGTCGGCCCGTCGCGGGCACGGGAGATCATCATGACCGACGCCGTGATCGGCGCCGACGAAGCCGTGCGCCTGGGTCTGCTCAGCCGGCTCGTCGCCGACGGCGAGATCCAGAGCGAGGGGTTGCGACTCGCACGAACCCTCGCGCACGGCCCCACGCAGTCCTACGCCGCCATCCGCTCGCTCGTGGCGGGCTCGGCCGGACGATCGCTGTCCGACCACCTCGACGCCGAAGCCGCCTCGATCTCCGCCGCCGCGACGACGCCCACGGGTATCGAGGGTGTCGACGCCTTCGTCGCCAAGCGCGCCCGGACTGGGATTCGGCCCGCGCCTGACATCCGGGCGGCGGACCGGTGGTCAGGGCAGTCGCCAGTCCACCGGTTCGCCGCCCCGCTCGACGAGCAGGGCGTTCGAGCGGCTGAACGGACGCGACCCGAAGAATCCGCGTGAGGCCGACAGCGGGGACGGGTGCGCCGACTTCACGGTGGGCACACCGCCGAGCATGGGTTCGAGGGTCGCCGCGTCGCGGCCCCACAGGATCGCGACGGAGCGGGGTACCGCGGCGCGACCA
>LATQ01000348.1 GCA_001017865.1 Rhodococcus sp. IITR03 | reverse complement strand
TGGTGGCGTCATGCGAGTGTCGCCGCGGGTGCGGCGTTCGTCGACTGCCACGGCGGTAGTTCCTCTGCCGGTGGGCCGTTCACCGCCCACATGGCCGGGGATCCTGCTCGTCGGCATGGTCGGGCCCCTGCTGATCGTGCTGGGGCGGCCGGTGACCCTGTTGCTGAGGACCGTCCCGGTGGGAGGCGCACGCGCGGGTCTGCTCACCGTGCTGCATTCGGCCGGCCGCACTGCTCACGGCGCCGGCGGTCGCGGCCGTGCTGGACATGGGTGGCTGTGGGTGCTCTACCGGACGCCGCTGTTCGCTGCGATGCACGATGACACGCTCGTCGCGGCCGTGGTCCACCTGCACGTCTTCGCCGCCGGGATGCTGTTCACCATCGCGATCTGCCGGCTCGATCCTCTCCGCCGCAGGTACGGTCTCCCGCATCTCGCGGTGGTGTTGCTCGTGGCCGGCGCGGTCCACGCGGTGCTGGCGAAGACGCTGTACGCGCAGTCACCTCCCGGCACGATGTTCGCCGCGTCCGATCTGCAGGCGGGTGCCCAGCTGATGTACTACGGCGGCGACGCGGTCGGTGTGGCCCTGGCCGTCGTGCTCGCCGTCCGCTGGTACGGCGAGATGGGGCGTGCCCGCGCGGGGCCGGACGAGTCGGTCGCGCTCGACCGGCC
>LATQ01000056.1 GCA_001017865.1 Rhodococcus sp. IITR03 | reverse complement strand
CGCCGCCGGGCGCGTCGGCCGCGGGTCGGGCGGAGTCCTCGTCCGAGACCGACTCACCGCGCGCTCCGCGCATGCCGCGGAAGCTGACGGTGACGCGGGTCGCGGCCCTTCGCAGCCGCGAACTCACCTCGAAGGGCATCGCGACCTTCCGTCGAGCGGCCACGGCCGACGGCGCCGACAAGTCGGGGCTGACCGCGCTCACCTACGCGACGATGGCGAACTTCGCCTCCGACGCGGCCATCGCCGTCGCGCTCGCGAACACCCTGTTCTTCTCGGCGGCCACCGGTGAGGACAGGACGAAGGTCGCGCTGTATCTGCTCATCACGATCGCGCCGTTCGCGATCATCGCCCCGCTCATCGGGCCGTTGCTCGACAGGTTGCAGCACGGTCGTCGCGTCGCGCTGGCGACGTCCTTCGCGCTGCGCACGGTGCTCGCGGTGGTGCTGGTGTTCAACTTCGACAGCTGGCTGTTGTATCCGGCGGCGCTCGGCATGATGGTGCTGAGCAAATCGTTCGCGGTACTCAAATCCGCGGTGACACCCAGAGTCCTGCCACCGGAGATCGATCTGGTGCGGGTGAACTCCCGGTTGACGGTCTTCGGCCTGGTCGGCGGCACGATCGGTGCCGGCGCGATCGCGGCGGCTCGGCATGGGCGTTCGGTTCGTCGGGCG
>LATQ01000572.1 GCA_001017865.1 Rhodococcus sp. IITR03 | reverse complement strand
GGCCCTGGTCGCCGCGCTGGCCGCCGCGGCGGGGGCGGCGGCGGTCTCACTCATCGACCGGGAGGTGTTCATCCGATCGTGATGGTGGTGCTCGTCGCGGTGGCGGTGTTCGTCACCGCCCGCCCGAAACTCGGCGCCGGCAGCATCCGCCGCCCGTCCACGCTGCGGCTGGCCACCGTCGTGGTCACGGCCGCGGCGGTGATCGGCTTCTACGACGGGATCCTCGGGCCCGGCACCGGCACCTTCTTCATCATCGTGTTCGCGGCGATGCTCGGCAGCGAGTTCGTCACCTCGGCGGCGATGGCGAAGGTGCTCAACTTCGGCTCGAATCTCGGGGCGCTGGTGCTGTTCGCCGTCGGCGGGCACGTGTGGTGGACGCTCGGGGCGGCGCTGGCGGTGTGCAATGTCGCCGGATCGGTGCTCGGTTCCCGGATGGCGCTCGCGCGCGGCGCCGGGTTCGTGCGGGTGGTGTTGCTGGTCGTGGTGATCGCCATGGTGATCCGGCTCGGCATCGAACAGTTCGGCTGAGCCACCCCGCGGCGATCGGTGCGGCAACCCCGGCGCCGCACATCCCGGCGTTACCGTGGGCGGGTGAATGCGGTGGACGACGATTTCCTGGCCCTGCCGTTGCACGCGGCCGCCGACGCGGGCCTTGACGGTCGCGGCGAGCG
>LATQ01000543.1 GCA_001017865.1 Rhodococcus sp. IITR03 | reverse complement strand
CGCAGGTCGCCGCCGACGCCCCCCGGGACGCCGCGGCATGTCCAACAGGAGCTCGGCTGCGTCCGCCGGTGCGACCGCGACGGCGGGCAGCGTGCTCGGCTCGGTGTCCGTGGGGAAGGTGAGGGTGACGCGATGGCGGAACGGACGGTCGATCCACCGGCGCAGCGCAGACGGCAGCGCGTCGGGATCGGGCTCTGCGGTGGGGTCCCACCACAGCATCAGGCCGGATCCCGGTGACCACAGCCCGTGCAACATGCCCACTATCGTGCCAGCCGCACCCGACCCCGATGGCAGGCTGGGTCCCATGGCACGCGCATACGGCTTCGTGGAGTACGGCGGTCCGGAGACACAGCAGCTGTTCGACACCCCCGTCCCATCGCCCGGTCCGGGGCAGCTCCTCGTGGCGGTCCGGGCAGCGGGCGTGAATCCCGCCGACTGGAAGGTGCGGTCCGGACGGCGCACAGGCAGCGTCACGGTGCACTTCCCGGCGGTCCTCGGCCGGGAGGTCGCGGGTGTGGTGGAAGCCTCCGGTCCGGACACCGGCTTCCGGCCGGGCGACGCCGTCTTCGGGGCCACCGCGGAGGGCTACGGCGGCTACGCCGAGTACACCCTGGTCGACCGCGCGGCTGCCGCGCTCGTGCCCGAGTCGGGTGCCGTTCGAGGTGGCGGCGA
>LATQ01000409.1 GCA_001017865.1 Rhodococcus sp. IITR03 | reverse complement strand
GTCTGCGTGTGTGCGGCAGGCGCTGCTGGTTGCGCGGCGCGGGGGACCGGCGGGGTGCGCAGGGCGTGGAAGTGCTCGACGCAGCGCGGCAGGATGCAGCCGACCAGCGAGACGAACAGCAGCACGTAGACGGCGGTGAACCAGAAGCTGCCGAAGACGTCGAACAGTTCGAACCGGTCCATGATCGGTCCGAGCGTCGGGCGGGCCGCGATGTACTCCTCGACCTTCTGGGTGTTGAGGCTGCGCTGCGGCAGGAGTGCGCCCGGGATCGCGGCGAGCGCGAGCAGGAACAGCAGGACCAGTGCGGTCCGCATCGACGTCAGGCCGCGCCAGGTGTTCCGCACGAAGGCCGTGGCACGTCCGAGCGCGCCCTGTCGCGGCGGAGGCGACGGCTGCGGTGCGGGGGTCGGGGTGTGTGTCGCGGTCATACGGGCAGAGTCACTTCCGAGATGAACGAGTCACGGACCCAGGACACGAACAGGTCCCACGCACCGGTGACGAGAGCGATGCCGACGGCCATGAGCATCAGGCCACCGACGATTTGCACGGTCCGCGCGTGGGTGCGCAACCAGCCCACCCCGCGCAGCGCCCGCGCCGAACCGAGCGCGAGCACGACGAACGGCAACCCGAGGCCGAGGCAGTAGCGACGATCAGCGTCACCCCGCGTGCCGCGGTGGGT
>LATQ01000387.1 GCA_001017865.1 Rhodococcus sp. IITR03 | reverse complement strand
GACCGGTCGGCGGGCAGCGGCAGCGGGCTGTCGGGCAGGCCGGCGAGTGTGGTTGCCCAGTAGTCGAGTTGGCGGGCAGCGAGCGAAGACGGGTCGGCGGCGTCGCCGAGCAGTTCGTGCTGCCAGCGCGCGTAGTCGCCGTAGGTGACGGGCAGCGACTCGAAGACCGGTGCCTCTCCCCCGCGACGCGCGGCGTAGGCGGCGGCGAGATCGGTGAGCAGCGGACCGACGGAGGCGCCGTCGAACGCGATGTGGTGCACGGCGGCAGCGAGCACCCAGCGGCCGGGTTCGACGTCGAACAACCGGATCCGCATCGGGGCCTGCGTCGTGATGTCGAAGGGTGTGGTGATCGTGGCGGTCACGGCCGCGGCGACGTCCTCCGGAGCGGAGTGTTCGAGCACCGGCGGGTCGACGGGCACCTGCACGTCGTCGGTGAAGGCGGTGCGCAGCACGCGGTGGCGGTCCACGACATCGCTCACCGCGGCGGTGAGGGCATCGACGTCGAGGTCGCCGCTCAGCGTCAGCACGACCGGCACGAGATATCCGGCGGTGCCGGTCTCGGCGCGCGCGACGATGCCGAGGCGACGTTGCGCGGGGGCGATCGGTGCGGGGGTGTCGTCGTCGTAGTGCCGCAGCGCGACGCGCTGGTCGTCACCGGCTTCGATGCGGGCGGCGAG
>LATQ01000057.1 GCA_001017865.1 Rhodococcus sp. IITR03 | reverse complement strand
GCCAACTCTTGCGGTGGGACCTGGTCGTGTTCGACGGTGTAGTGGTCGAACTGCGCCTCGATGCGCGCGGTGAGCCGGCGCAGACTGCGGACGGTCTGGCTCTTGGTTTTCAGGCGGAGGCGTTCGGACCATTCGAGCGGTTCACCAGAGGAGTCGCCGAGGACCTGCCAGGGCAGCATCTTCTCCGGGATCGGCAGCGGCGCCATACGTCCGACCGTGAGGACGATGGCGTAGCCGGTGTAGTCGCGGCCACCGACCTGACCGCGCACGGTGGTGTACCCATCGCCGGGGGTCAATTCCAGATCGGTGAGGTCTTCGAGCGCCGCGACATCGGACTGTTCCCAGTCCCCGCCGCCGGAGATCACACCCTCGGCATCGAGCGGTAACCCGAGCGAGGCCGAGCGCAGCAGCAGATAGTCCATCTGCGCGGCGGTGGCGGGCCTGGCGCGCACACCCTGTCCCGAGAGGATGCGTTCGATCGCGGCGAGGTGCTCGGTGAGCGCCTTCTGCTCGTTCAGGAACGCTGCGTGTGCCCACGAGCGGACCAATCGTGCGACGCGTCCGAGCAGTGGCCAATCGGCGGCCGGTAGCAGCCATTCGGAGACGGTGTCGAGTCCGACCGCGAGCGTCGAGCGGGGTGGTAGTTCGATGCCCCAGTAGCGGCCTTTGAGTGTGGGGTTGCCCACA
>LATQ01000059.1 GCA_001017865.1 Rhodococcus sp. IITR03 | reverse complement strand
GCAACTCTTGCGGTGGGACCTGGTCGTGTTCGACGGTGTAGTGGTCGAACTGCGACTCGATGCGCGCGGTGAGTCGACGCAGACTGCGGATGGCCTGGCTCTTGGTTTTCAGCCGGAGGCGTTCGGACCATTCGAGCGGTTCCCCGGAGGAGTCGCCGAGGACCTGCCACGGCAGCATCTTCTCCGGGATCGGTAGCGGCGCCATACGCCCGACCGTGAGGACGATGGCGTAGCCGGTGTAGTCGCGGCCACCGACCTGACCGCGCACGGTGGTGTACCCGTCCCCGGGAGTTAGTTCGAGGTCGGTGAGGTCTTCGAGCGCCGTGACATCGGAGTGCTCCCAGTTACCGCCGCCGGAGATCACGCCCTCGGCGTCGAGAGGTAACCCGAGCGAGGCGGAGCGCAGCAGCAGATAGTCCATCTGTGCGGCGGTGGCGGGCTTGGCGCGCACACCTTGTCCCGAGAGGATGCGTTCGATCGTGGCGAGGTGATCGGCGAGCGTCTTCTGCTCATTCAGGAATGCGGTGCGCGCCCACGCGCGAACCAGTTTCGCGACGCGTCCGAGCAGCGGCCAGTCGACGGCGGGCAGCAGCCATTCGGAGACGGTGTCGAGTCCGACCGCGAGTGTCGCGCGGGGTGGTAGTTCGATGCCCCAGTAGCGGCCTTTGAGGGTGGGGTTGCCCACA
>LATQ01000060.1 GCA_001017865.1 Rhodococcus sp. IITR03 | reverse complement strand
GCATCCTCGTCTTCCACTCCGGCGGATCTGACCTACGACGACCTGCGGGGCCGCGCTCGCCGCGGTCGTCGCCCGGCACGACATCCTGCGCTCCACACTGCGCGACGGGCAGTGGCGCACGCACGCCGCACTGCCGGATCTCGACCCGTGGATCACCCGCGTCCCGGTCGCCGACACCGCCTCGGCGGACGCCTATGTCGACGACGAATGCGACGCTGCCGCCCACGATCTGGATCCGGAATCCGGTCTCGTGCTGCGCGCCGTGTGGTTCGACGTCGCCGAACCGGGCGAGCAGGGCCGGTTGCTGCTCGTCGCGCACCACCTGGTGGTCGACGGCGTGTCGTGGCGGGTGCTGTTGCCCGATCTCGGTCAGGCGTGGATGCAGGTCGCGGCAGGACAAACGCCGTCGCTTCCCGAGGTGGGCACCTCCTACCGTCGCTGGGCGCACGCCCTGCACGACACCGCCCGCGACCACGCGGGCGAGCTCGACCACTGGACCGAAACCCTCGGTGGTGCAGCACCACTCGCCGGAGTCGCACCGCTCGACCCGGAGATCGACACCCTCGCGACCACAGCGACCGTCCGCATCGATCTCGACCCGAGCGTGACCGACGCGGTGCTCACCCGACTGCCCGAGCTGTACGGCAGCGGCACCGCCGACGGACTGCTCACCGCCCTCGCGCTCGCCGCC
>LATQ01000183.1 GCA_001017865.1 Rhodococcus sp. IITR03 | reverse complement strand
TCACCGCGCGGACGCGCCCCCGACCGGGGTGCCGCTGTCGGCCGCCCAGGAACGCCTGTGCTGCTCCAGCAGTTGCAGGACGACAGCCTCGCCTACCACTACGCGCACGTCGCCCGCCTCGACGGTGCGGTGGACGCCGATACCCTCGCTGCAGCGGTCGCCGACGTCGTGGAACGTCACGAGAGCCTGCGCACCGTCGTCGAGTCCGAGGACGGCACGCCCTACCAGCGAATCCTGTCCACAGCCGAGGCCGTGCGCTTCGACCTGCACGAGACGGAGTCCGAGGACGCCGTCCGGGCGCTGCTCACCGAGCGGCTCACCGCGTCGTTCGATCTGCGCACCGACCCGCCGCTGCGTGTCGTGCTGGTGCGCGTCGCGCCCGACCGGCACGTCCTCGCGGTGGTGCTGCACCACATCGCGACCGACGAATGGTCGGACGCGCCGCTGCTCGGCGACCTCACCCGCGCCTACCTCGCGCGGTCGGCCGGTGCGACACCCGAGTGGTCGCCGCTGCCCGTCCAGTACGCCGACTACACGCTGTGGCAGCGCGAACTGATCGAGGCCGGCCGAATCGACACCCAGATCGACTACTGGACCGACACTCTCGCGCAGTTGCCCGACGAGATCGTCCTGCCCACCGACCGGCTCCGCCCCGCGCGGCCGACGGGCGCGGCGGGCAACACCACCGCGAC
>LATQ01000061.1 GCA_001017865.1 Rhodococcus sp. IITR03 | reverse complement strand
TCGCGGGTCGGCCAGCCCCGGGTGACCGCGGCGCGCCGCAGCCGCGGGATGGGGATGCGGTGGTTGATCGCCACCGCCACCCCCGCGCCGTCCGGATGCCGCCAGTGCAGCAACGCCGCGTCGCGCGGATCCTCTCCGGTCAGGACGGTGGGCTCCCCGTCGACGGGCAGGTGCCGACCGCCTTGAGATGCAGTCCGAACTGCTCGGTCCAGAAATACGGATCGGCATCGAACTCGGGTGCGGCGTCGCCGAGCAGCACGGCCGTTGCGGCGATGCGGGCCTGTTCGATCGCGCTGTTCCACAACGGGATCCGCCGCACCACTCCACGGATCGGTACATGCGCGACGTCGCCGGCGGCGACGATGCCCGGCGCGACCCGTCCACGCGAGTCGGCGACCAACCTGCCGTCGGTGAGCACCCCGGACCCGCGCAGCCACTCGACGTTCGGGATGTCGCCGATCGCGGCGACGACCAACTCCGCGGTGACGCGGCTGCCGTCGTCGAGGGTGATCGTCCCGGCGGCGAAGCCGGTGGCGGTGCCGTAGACGAGTTCGACCCCCGCGGCGGTGGCGGCGGTGGTGAACAGGTCGGACAGATGCGGCCCGAACTGCGGGCGCATCGGGTGGTGTCGGCGAGACGGTGACCTCGCAGCGGCCTGCGCCGCGGCGGAGGCGACCTCCATGCCGAGCGGACCG
>LATQ01000062.1 GCA_001017865.1 Rhodococcus sp. IITR03 | reverse complement strand
GGCGTGCCGCCGCGCCGCGACGCCGGAATCGGGGTGGATCGGGATCGAGAACGTCGGCCCGCCAGATCATCCGGCGGCCCGGGTCGCGCAGCAGGGCGCGGTCGCCGATCCGCAGGGCGAACGGGCGGTCGAGGGTGAGCCGGACGAGATCGTCGCCCAGCGGACGGCACCGGACACCGACGTCCGCGGCTCCGATGTGCAGCACCGAGCGACGGGCGGCCGGTCGTCGCCGCTGATCCGCACGTCGACGACGGAGGTGTGGTGCCACGCGCCGGGCGTGACGAGCACACCGCCCCGTCCCAGGTCGTCGACCCGGCCGGTGAGATTGAGGGCGACCCGGGCCACGCCACTCACCGCGGTCCGGTCGCGACTGAGTGCCTGCAGGCTGCGAACGCATCGGTGGTGTCCCCGAGCGCGAGGGTGTCCCCCACGCGCACCGTGCCGCGGGAAGCGTTCCGGTGACGACGGTTCCGGATCCACGCACGGTGAACCGGCGGTCCACCCAGAGCCGGACGTCGGCCTGCGGATCGGGGTCCGGAAGCGAGGCGACCATCCTCGTCAGGCGCCCCGGAGATCGTCGAGGCCCATCCCGGTCCGCCCACTCACGGCGACGACGGGAGCCCCCGCCAGACTCGTACGGGCGACCTACCCCGCGGCCCGCGCGGCCGCGGGTTCCGGAATCGGCGAGATCGGCGCG
>LATQ01000063.1 GCA_001017865.1 Rhodococcus sp. IITR03 | reverse complement strand
CGAGCGCCGTCGTCGCGGCCTCGTCCCCCGCGGTCGCATGTGCACGGTCGCGCTCCTCGAGGTGGTCGGGGCGCTGTGCATCCTCGCGATGCACCCGACCGCGGTCCGCCGCAACGACACGCAGCCCGGTGGATCGAGCGGATTCCGTTCCGTCTTCGACGATCTCGCGGAGGGTGTGCGGTTCACCGTGCGCACGCCGTGGTTGCTCGGAACGCTCCTGTTCGGGTCCGTCGTGGTCTTCTGCGTGCTCGGACCGATCGAGGTGCTGATCCCGTTCGCGATCCGCGAGGCGACCGGGGGCGGGCCGTCGCAGCACGCGATGGTGATGGCCGGATTCGGTGTCGGTGGGGCCGTCGGGTCGATGCTCGTGGCGTCGCTGAGACTGCCAAGCGCTATCTCACCGTCCCACTCCTGATGTGGGGGCTGGGCTGCATCCCCCTCGTCGTCATCGGCGTCTCCGGTCGGTACCGATCATGGTCGTGGCGGTGTTCGTCGTCGGCGCCCTGTTCAATGCCGGATCCGTCGTGTGGGGCACCCTGCTGCAGCGGCGGGTACCCGCGCACCTGCTGGGCCGGGTGTCGAGTCTCGATTTCTTCGTCTCGATCGTGTTCATGCCGCTGTCGATGGCCGCGGCCGGGCCGCTGGCTCTCACGGTCGGCTCGCGCCGACCTTCGCGGTGGCGGGGATCGTGCCG
>LATQ01000064.1 GCA_001017865.1 Rhodococcus sp. IITR03 | reverse complement strand
CGATGTCGCGACGGCGGCGTTCCGCAGCGCCGCGCGATCTGGCCCCGCGTCAGCCGCGCCGCCGAGGCCGGGTCCGGTGCCTTCCCGAGCAGGTCGAGGGCATCGACTGCGTCGAGGTCGTCGAATGCCTCCAACGCGGCCGGGAAGTACTCGCGCAGCGCGTGGCGCAGCCGCTGGGTCTGGCGGGTGCGTTCCCAGATCAAGGTCTTGTGCGCCCGGGCGAGGGCCTTGATCGCCTCGGCTTCGGCGCTGTCGCCGGCCACCGTCCGCAGCTGGTGTGAATCGGTGCGCACCATGTCGGCCAGCATGTGGCGTCGGCGGCGTCGCTCTTGGCACCCGAAACACCGCTGCGTTCCCGAAAACGCGCTGCCTGCAACGGATTCACCGCGAACACTGTGTACCCTGCGGCTACCAACGCCGCCACCCACGGGCCACGGTCGGTCTCGATTCCGATCGCCACCTCGGACTCGTCGACATCGTCGCCGAGTTGTTCGCCGACCATCGCGTGCAAACGCGCGATCCCGACTACTCCTTCCGGGAGTCGCGCCTTGCTCAGCCTCCGTCCGGCCGAGTTCATCAGCTCGACATCGTGATGCTCTTCCGACCAGTCATCTCCGACGAACAACTGCATTGAGCTTCTCCCATCGTCCTCGAACTCGACCACGTTCGGCAGCGTGCGGAAGAACCATCTGCGCC
>LATQ01000413.1 GCA_001017865.1 Rhodococcus sp. IITR03 | reverse complement strand
CTAATAGCGCTCGACGAGGCCGCAGTGCCGGTCCTGCACGCGGCGATGAACAGCTCCGACCCGCGCGTCCGTGCCCACGCAGAGGCCACCGAGCGGATCCGCGTCGACCCCGACAGCGCGTTCGTCCTCTCCGTGGAGTCGGCGAAACGCGTCGCCGCACTCGGCGCGGACGGGATCCGGGAGTGAGCCGGTGCTGATCGGTGAGGTCTCGCGGCGCTCCGGTGTCAGCACCCGCATGCTGCGGCACTACGACCGCCTGAGGCTGGTGACGCGACGGGCCGCACCTCGGGCGGTTACCGCGAGTACACCGAGGACGACCTCCGGAGGCTCTTTCACGTGGAGAGTCTCCGGAGTCTCGGCCTGTCGCTGAACGAGGTCGGACGAGCGCTGGGGGAACCGGATTTCGCTCCGGTGGAACTGGTGCAGGAGCTGATCCGGCACACGCGCGAACGGATCGCCGCCGAGACCGAACTCCTCGCTCGTCTCGAAGGCGTCGACTCGGCCTCCCCCAGCGGTTGGGACGACGTCCTGCGCCTCGTCGCGCTGTTGCGCGCGTTCGAATCCGATTCCGGCTCCCGCCGCCAGCAGGCGATCCTGTCCCAGGACGAGGACACGACGCTGCCGGTCGCGGCGCTGGTCCGGGCGGCGCTGTCGGAGGAGGACCCGTTCGTCGCCGGCGCGTTGCGCTGGTCGCTCGCCCGAGC
>LATQ01000065.1 GCA_001017865.1 Rhodococcus sp. IITR03 | reverse complement strand
GCCGCCACACCCGGATCAGCCGGCGCTGCGCGACGGGGAACGGGTGCTGACCTACCGCGACCTCGACGAACGCTCCACCCGGCTGGCGCGGATGCTGCTGCGCCACGGCGCCGGCCCGGAAACCTTCATCGCCGTCGGCATCGCCCGCTCCGTCGAGTCGGTGACCGCGATGTGGGCGATCACCAAGACCGGCGCGGCGTTCGTGCCCGTCGACCCGCGCTATCCGACCGAACGCGTCGCGTTCATGCTCGACGACTGCGGCGCCACCGTCGGCCTGACCACCACCGCGCACCGCGACCAGCTCCCGGACACGGTGCCGTGCTGCTGCTCGACGACCTCGACCGCGACGCCGCGGGGGAGAGCACCGCCACGATCGACGACACCGACCGCCCCGTCGCGCTGCGGCTCGATCACCCCGCCTACCTGATCTACACCTCCGGCTCGACCGGCCGCCCCAAGGGTGTGCTCACCACCCACCGCAGCCTGGAGAACTTCGCCCGCGATCAGCGCGGCCGCTTCCACGCCGGTCCCGCGCGCGGGTCATGCACGTCTCGTCGCCGAGCTTCGACGCGTCGATCTTCGAATACCTCCTCGCGTTCGGGTCCGGCGCCGAGCTGGTGGTCGTGCCCCCGCACATCGTCGGCGGCGCCGAACTCGGCGCGCTGCTGCGCGAGCAGGGTGTCACCCACGTTCATCACCCCC
>LATQ01000373.1 GCA_001017865.1 Rhodococcus sp. IITR03 | reverse complement strand
CGGGGTCGACGCCGCGGAGACGGTCGAGAAGTCCGTCGGTGGTGAGCAGGATCGCCGGTCGCGCGTCGTCGAGCATGTACTCGAGTCGCTCGGCGGGGAAGGCGGGATCGAGCGGCAGGTACGCCGCGCCCGTCCGCAGCACGGCGAGGAGCGCGACCACCATATCGGCGGTGCGCGGCAGGGCGAGCGCGACCGTCACCTCACGTCCCGCCCCGGCGCGCGCGAGTTCGTCTGCGACAGCATCGATGCGCGCGTCGAGTTCGGCGTAGGTGAGACGTTCGGCGCCGGCGACGAGCGCGGGCGCGGCACCGGCGGCGGCCACCTGCTTGTCGAACAGATCCATCGGGTCGGGCGCGACGGACTCGGATATGGTTCCGTGCCAACGTGTTTCGAGTTGGTCTCGGAAATTCGGATCCAGCAGGTCCGCGTGGGCGAGCGGGCGTTCGTCCGCGTCCTCCCGGGCGGCGAAGGTGAGCAGTCGCGCGATGGCCGCGGCGTGACCGGCGACCTCCTCGGCGGTGTACCGATCGGCGTCGGCGTCGAGGGTCAGTTCGAGTGCGCGGGTGCTGTCGACGCGACGGGCGACCACCACGAGGTCGTGGACGGGACCGCGCGCGAGCGAGTGGACGGTGGCGGTCGCGTCGCCGAACCGCACGGTGTCGCCGAACGGCTTGATGTTGACGGTGGGACCCACCGGACCGGGGCTGGTCG
>LATQ01000293.1 GCA_001017865.1 Rhodococcus sp. IITR03 | reverse complement strand
CAGGTGCGCGGTGCGTCCCGAGGCGGTGTCGTCGTGCGCAATTCCTCGTGAGTCGGCCTCGTCGGCGTCGCCGGTGGTGGTCAGCGCCGCCCACCAGCTCCACCGCAGGTCGGGGTCGAGACGTAGGCCCTCCGGCGGTGCGACGTTGCCGCACAGGATCGCTCGCAGGTCGGCGGCGTGCCGGTCGTCGACGCTCGCCGCGACACCGACGGCGCGAGCGAACGCCAACTGGGCGTCGCTGCCGGGTGCGGCACCGTGCATCCCGTCCCAGACCGCGTCGAGCCAGCCACGCCGCGCGTCGTGCGCACCGAGTCGGGCACATAGTGTTCGACGGCCTGGGCCGCGTTGGCGAGCACGGCGGTGAGCAGCGCGATGTCGGCCTCGTGCGGGGCGAATCGCGCGGCCATGGACAGATAGCGGTCGACGGCGAGTTCCCCGTCGCGGGTCGCGTTCCACAGCGCCGACCACAGCAGGCCGCGCGCGAGCGGTTCCCGGACGCGGTCCAGGGTGGCCTCGACGGTGTCGAGCGACCGGGCGTCGAGACGGATCTTCGCGTAGGTGAGGTCGTCGTCGTTGAGCAGCACCAGCGCCGCCTCGGGCAGGTCGACGGGGGTGCGTTCGTCGGCGAGGTCGACCTCGACGCGGTGGGTGCGGACGAGGTCGCCGGAGTCGTCGGAGTCGTAGCAGCCGACGGCGAGGCGGTGCGGGCGCGGATCGCTCTGGACGATCTCGTACCCGGTCCCGGTCTCCTCGAGGTGCAGGGTCGACACCCCGGTGGTCTGCAACCACGCCTGCGCCCAGGACGACAGATCGCGGCCGGAGGTGCTCGACAGTTCGACGAGCAGATCGTCGAGGGTGGTGTTGCCGAAGGCGTGCTTGCGGAAGTACCGGCGGGCCCCCTCGAAGAAGGCATCGCGGCCGACATAGGCGACGAGCTGCTTGAGCACGCTCGCGCCCTTGGCGTAGGTGATGCCGTCGAAGTTCAGCTTCGCAGCCTCGAGGTCGACGATGTCGGCGACGATCGGATGTGTCGTCGGCAGCTGGTCCTGCAGATACGCCCAGGCCTTGCGGCGGTTCGCGAAGGCCACCCACGCGTCGGTGAACTTGGTGGCCTCGGCGCTGGTGAAGGCGCCCATGAAGTCGGCGAACGACTCCTTCAGCCACAGGTCGTCCCACCACTTCATGGTCACGAGATCGCCGAACCACATGTGGGCCATCTCGTGGAGGATCGTGTTGGCTCGACCCTGGTGCTGGGCGGCGGTGGCGGCACCACGGAAGACGTAGGCCTCGGTGAAGGTGACGCAGCCGGGGTTCTCCATTGCGCCGAGGTTGTATTCGGGCACGAACACCTGGTCGTACTTGCCGAACGGATACGGATAGTCGAAGTGCTCGGCGTAGAAGTCCATGCCCTGCCGGGTGACCTCGACGATCTCGTCGGCGTCGAGATGCTCGGCGAGCGAGGCGCGGCACAGCACCCCCAGCGGCACCGTCAGCTCGTCGCGGCTCCACGACGCGTCCACCCGGTGGTACGGACCGGCGACGATCGCGGTGATGTAGGTGGAGATCGGCTGGGTCGGCGCGAACGTCACGGTCTGCGTGTCGTCGCGCTGCACCGTGCGCTCGGCGGCCTCGTTCGACAGTACCTGCCAGCGGCGCGGCGCGGTGACCACGAAGGTGAACGGCGCCTTGAGATCCGGCTGTTCGAAGCACGCGAACACGCGACGCGCGTCGGCCGGTTCGTACTGGGTGTAGAGATAGGTTTCGCCGTCGACGGGATCGACGAAGCGGTGCAGCCCCTCCCCCGACCGGCTGTACCGGCCGGTCGCGACGACGGTGACGACGTTGATCTCCTTCAGACCGCCGATCGTGATCCGCGCGCCGTCGTAGACGACAGGCACGAGCTCGCCGTTGATCGTCACCGACTCGACGGAGTCGCCGATGAAGTCGAGCCAGGCCTCGTCGGTGGAGGCGGTGAATTCGAGCGTCGTGACCGTGGGGAATCCGGTGCGGCGGGCATCGACGGCACCCCGCAGGTCGAGTTCGACGCGGTAGGAGTGCACGTCGAGTGCGCGGGCGCGCGCGGCGGTTTCGGCACGGGTCAGATTCGCGGAGCTCACGAGTCCCGATCCTGCCATCACGCGCCCGGACTCGACGGCATTAGCGGGTGTCAGGCACCGATCGCTTCGGCTGCCGGCGTGGCGGGGCGTCCGATGAGGCGTTCGAGATCTCCGCTGTCGGTGTCGAGCGCGCCGACGGCGATGCCCGCGTCGGAGTCGGCGAGCACGGCGGCGAACTGTGCGGGCACACCGGCGTTCTCGAGGATCTTCGCGTACTCCTCCTTCGGCAGATCCTTGTAGGTGACGGGCACGCCGACGATGCCGGAGAGGACCTCCGCCAGTTCGGTGTAGGTCAGTCGCTCGCCACCGAGTTCGTAGACGGCACCGGCGTGTCCCTCGGTCGTGAGGACCGCGGCGGCCGCTTCGGCGAAGTCCTTGCGGGCCGCCCCGGCGACGCGGCCGGCCCCGGCCGAACCGAACAGCGCACCGGAGGCAGCAGCCGCGGCGACCGAGCTGTCGTAGTTCTCCCAGTACCAGCCGTTGCGCAGCAGGGCGTGGTCGATGCCGGAAGCCGCGAGCAGTTCCTCGGTGGCCTTGTGTTCACCGGCGAGGATCAGCGGACTCGTCGCTGCGTGCAGGATCGAGGTGTAGGCGATGAACGCGACGCCGGTGGCCTCGGCGGCGTCGATGATGTTGGTGTGCTGGGGCAGTCGCTGCCCTACTTCGCTGCCGGAGACGAGGAGCAGCTTGTCGACACCGGCCAGCGCGTCGCGCAGGCATCCGCATCGGCGTAGTCCGCAACACGGACCTGCACTCCGTCGGCGGCCAGATCTGCGGCCTTCGCCGCGTCGCGCACGACGGCGACGATGTCGCCGGCGGCGACTCCGCGGGCGCGGAGAGCGGTGATGGTCAGGCGGCCGAGGTGACCGGCGGCTCCGGTGACAGCGATGGTCATGGGACTCCTCGAAGTGGTCGAGTGGGATCGGGAACGACACCATTCCAGCACTTACTTTTAGTAAGTGCAACCGATCGAGTCAGTACCATTCGTTCTCATAGCCGTCGTATACTCGGCGTTCATGAGCACCGATCGCCTCCCCGAAGCCGACGTCTTCGCGCGCGAGTGCCCGTCACGTCCGGTGCTGCAGAGCATCACCGGACGCTGGGGCGTGCTGGTGCTGGCGGCGCTCGTCGACGACACGCGCCGGTTCTCGGAACTGCGCCGCCGGGTCGACGGCGTGAGCGAACGCATGCTGTCGCAGACCCTGCAGACCCTCGAACGCGACGGTCTGATCCACCGCGCCGTGCTGGGGACGATCCCTCCGCACGTCGAGTACTCGCTCACCGCCCTCGGACGCCGCATCACCGCGCCCCTGCTGACGCTCATCGACGTCGTGGAGGAGTCGATGCCCGAGATCGTCGCCGCGCAGGACGAGTACGACCGCAGCCACTGATCCGGGCGGCGCGAACCACCCCCACCGGCCCGGATGCGACTGACAGAATGAAGCGGCCGGTCGCTCCGGCCGGTGTCGCCCGCCGGAAGGACATCCACGATGGCGCACGTCAATCTCGGTAAGCAGCACCCGGCCGCCTACAAGAGCGTGCTGGCATTGAACAAGGAGGTCGAGGAGGCCGTCGCACAGGCCGGCCTCGATCCGAAACTTGCCGAACTGGTGAAGATCCGCACGTCGCAACTCAACGGGTGCGCATTCTGCCTGCGCATGCACACGCGGGACGCGCTGGAGAGGGGTGAGACCACCGATCGCCTCGCCGTCCTCGCGGCCTGGTGGGAGTCGCAGTATTTCACCGACCAGGAGCGGGCCGCGCTCGCGCTGGCCGAAGAAGTCACTCACCCCATGGAGCCGGTCGGCACGAGTGGGACAACGGTTCACTCAACGACGAGCAGGTCTCTGCGGTCACATGGCTTGCGATCGTCATGAACGCGTGGAACCGCATCGCGGTCCGGAGCCACTACCCCGTCGCCCCGTAACCCGCACCGGCCGACCGGCCTCCCTTGTCAGAAGTCGGTGAGGTTCGGGAAGAACAACACCTGCCCGACGGTGATCCTGTTCGGATCGCCGATGTGGTTGGCAGCCGCGATCATCGCGAACATCTCCGCGTTCCCGTAGTGGTCCTCCGCCAGAGCCCGCAGGTATCGCCGGGGACGACGGTGTGCCGGTAGTTGAGCCCCGGACGAATCAGCACGCGGCCGACCTCGACGTGGTCGGGGTGGGTGATGTGGTTCGGGAACGAGATCACCGGATACAGCTGCGCCTCGCCGTACCAGCGGCGTGCAAGCTCCGAAAGGGTCTCGCCGGCGACCACAGTGTGGTGCCCCACGTCCCCGAGTTCGGGAATCAGCAGCGAGCGGCCGACCTGAACGACATTCGGGTCGGCGATGTGGTTGGCCGCCGCGAGCACCGGGAACAGGGTCCCGTCGCCGTAGAAGTGTTGCGCCAATCCCGACAGTGTCTCGCCGGACGCGACGGTATGCCGTCTGGTGATGTACGGGATGAGCAGCTCCTGACCGACAGTGATCTCGTTCGGATCGGTGATGCCGTTCGGAACAGCGATGACGGGGAACAGCGTCGCGTCACCGTAGAACCTCTGCGCCAGCTTCGAGAGGGTGTCGCCTGCGACCACGTCGTATTTCGTAACCATGACCGTGCCTCGGGGTTGTAGAGCGTCCGCGATTCGAATCGAATCGACGAGGATCATGGTGCTCACCATCGGCGGCAGGCACACGCGTAGCGCGCTACCCGAATCTCGTATGAAAGTTCCGTCGACTACGTCGGTGGCAGCAGTTCGAAGACCGGATGGTGACCGGCCTCTGCGACGAATCGTTCCACCGGGTCGTTCCTGCGTGCCTCGAAATACCGCCGGGTGGCGGACGCCACCTCGATGTACCGCTGCAACACCGGTCCGGCCTCGTCCGCGGATACCTCACGGATCGAGTAGCGGTGGGTGTCGCGACGCCTGCTGAGCTCGACCTCGCCGGCGGCACGCGCGTTGTGCACCCATCCCACCGATCCGTACGGGGCGACCAGCCAGCGTTTTCCGTACAGCTCGACGATCAGCACGGGGTTACGGCGGATCTTCGGTGCGCCGGCCGCGCGTGGTCAACAGGTAGGAGTGCGGCACCAGCCCGCGCGAGTGAAAGCGCTCATCACGGCGTTCTCGAGGTGTCGCCACCGGCTCGGTCGGTAGGCGCGCTCGGGACGGAACGAACTGTCGGTCATGGTCTGCCCTCATGCCCGTCGCGTACGGCACTCGGAACGTGTTCGGCAAGGTTGGGGCACCGACGTCCGACGTACCCCGGGCTCCGTGGGCCGGGGCAGTGTGGCCGACATGTCCACATGTGGCCGGTCGGTCGGGCGACCTGTCAGTGCCGGCTGGTGGATTCGTCGGTGACGAGGCGGTACAGCACGTACACCGCGAACCACGCGATGAGGACCGACGCGATCACGAGCGCGATCTCGTAGAAGAGGACCATATGCTCGATGCTACGACCCGCCGTGGCTACCTGCCTGTTATCGCCGGAACTGTCCGCCGTGCCAGGTCGGCAGGTCGCGCGTTCCGAGTGCCACCTCGAGGGCCGCCTGTCCGGACAGTCGTGTCGAGTCCAGTACCGGCAACGGCGATTCGTCCGGGGAGACCAGAAGTGGGATTTCGGTGCATACCAGCGCGACCGCGTCGCACCCGGAGTCCGCGAGTCTGCCGACGAGGTCCACGAAGGACGCTCGGGTCTCATCCCGGAAGATGCCGTGCACCAGTTCGTCGAAGATCGCCGCGTGTACCAGGTCCTGATCGTCGTCGGTCGGGATGACGGCCTCGATCCCGCGTGCCGCCAGTTCGCGGGGATACAGAGGGCCCTGCATGGTGAACCGCGTTCCCAGGATGCCGACGCGTCGGTGCCGGCACGCTGCGCTGCGTCGGCCACGATGTCGATCAGGTGCAGCCCGGGGATCGCGAGTGGCTCGCCGGGGGCTTCGAGCGCAAGGTGGGCGGTGTTGTCCGGGCACACGAAGAAGTCGCAGCCTGCCCGGGCCAGACGATCGACGCTGGTCGCGAGCACGGCGCGCACCGCTTCGTAGTCGCCACGCTCCCACGCGGGCATGCAGCGCTCGAAGGAGATGCAGTCCATGGTGACGTCCGGATGTGCCGGATGCCCGAGACGGTTGCTGTGCTGACACACCTCGCGCCAACACAGCGAGGCACCTTCAGCTGTGGCCCAGGATTCCGACGTGTTTCATGCTTGCACCCCCTCTGTCCTGCGCCTGTGGTCGCTCTCCGTGTGATGAGCGGAAGAGCGACCACGGCGGTGACGGATCAGGATCCGGACGACGATCCGGTCTCGATCAGCTGCGTGATGACGGCGACGAGAACATCCGCGAGGAAGGTCGCTGCAGAGCCATTCGATTACCTATTCTCTTCGGTGTGCGGGTACGTGCGCTCGGACGAGCGCAGACTGCCCAGCGCTGCACTGTGTTTCATCGCATCCGCCGGCTGAGGCAGACAGTAGACAACTCCCACTCCACACACTTGGTGACCGGCGCCACAGTCGAGGAGCCCTTCTCTCTCGGCAGCTTCCCGGTCCCCCGATCCCAGGGTGCACAGTTTCCGATCCTCGCGCGCGTTTGATCGTCATAAGTGGGAATTATGACGATCAGTGCTCACACTCGATCGCGGACACAATCTAGTGGTTTCGACCGCGTTCTTCGTTACGAAACCAACAACCCTACGGTGATTTCCCAGTTCAAGGCGTTTCATATCGTTTCGTTTCATTATATACCCATTCTCTAATTACGTAACTAAATGCGATACGATACCTCCCACCTACGGTTTCGACGCGCCACGACGAGGACATCCATGACCGACGCACACTCCCCCACCCCCGAAGCGACCACCGACGAGGACGACTCGAGCAAGCCTCGGGTGGGACGCCCCCGGAAGTACGCCACCGCAGCCGACCGTGTGCGCGCCTATCGCGAACGCGAGCGCGCCAAGAAGGAAGCAGCCGGCATGGCCCCATCGGTCGTCGAGAGCCCGGACGATGCGGTCTCCGCGCTCACGGCCGCCACCACCGCACTACGCGCCCTGGCCACCAACACCGTCGAGCAGTACTCCGCGATCGCCGAGCGGATCACCACCGCGGTCGACAAGCTCACCGACGCCGAGGCTCTCGAGGCGCAGATGACGCGGTCCGCCGCGGAACTCGCGAAAGTCAAAGCCGACGCCGACGCGAAGATCGTGCGGCTACGCGAACAACTCGCCCAGGCACTCGAGGACCGCGACAACGCCGACGCCGCAGTGGCCGCCGTCGACGCCGAACTCGCCGACGCTCGTACCGCACACACCGAACAGGTGCGCCGACTCGAAGAGGCACATCACGCCGAGCTGACTCGGCTGAAGGACGAGCACGCCGCAACGCTGCAGCGATGGAAGGACGAGTTCGAGGCTGCAACCGCCGAGCACACACGGACCGTCGGCGACCTGCGCGCGACGATTGTCCAGCAGGACGAGTCCCTCACCTCACAGCGACGCGAACTCGACGACGCGGCAGCGCAGCGTGAGCGCGCGACCGTCGAGATCACCGATCTGCGAGCCGAGATCGCGCGCGTGCAGGCCGCGCTCGACCGGGAAGTCGCGACCCGCGAGCGCCTCGATACCGAGCTCACCACCGAGCGCGACCGCACCTCCGAGCTACGGAGCCGACTCGAGGAATCGCGCATCACCGCCGCGACGGCCCAGGCGGCCGAGACCGCAGCACGGGCGCGTGGCGACGAACTGCGGACCGAACTGTCGGCACTGCGCGACGAGATCACTGCCCTGCGCGACGAGACGAAGACATTTCAGACGGAGAATCTGACGCTGAAGGCCGAAGCGACTTCTCTCCGTGCCGAACTGGATGCAGCGAGAACGGCCGGGACGAGCTGAACAGGTCGGCCGATCATCGAGCGCGTGTCCGCGATCGGCGAGCGCGCACTCTGTCGATCACCGTCGACCACGCCAAGCGACTTGCCGCAGTCATATGGGAAACGCCAACGGCGTCGCGGGTGATAAGTGCGTTGGCCAGCACTTTCGTATGCCGCGACGCGGAACTGGTGTGACCGCTGTCGAACGGCGGGTCGGGGTCGTACTCGATCATCAGCTGGATCGCCTTCGCGCGTTCCTCCCCCCGCGATCCGGGCCGCGAGCGACAGTGCCAGATCGATACCGGCGGAGACGCCGGCGCAGGTGGCGAGTTTGCCGTCGAAGACCACCCGTTCGTCACCGCACGGCACGGCACCGAACGCACGCAGCGGCGTCAGCGCCTGCCAGTGCGACGCCGCGCGCCGGCCTCGAGAAGTCCTGCCGCGGCGAGAACCAGCGCCCCGCCGCAGACGGAGACGGTCCACGTCGATGTCCGGTGTGCGCTGCGCAGCCATTCGCGGAGACGCTTGTCCTCGGCGGCGACGGCGATGGCTGTCCCCGATCCGGGTACGAGCACGATGTCCGGGGACGGAGTCTCGTCCAAAGTGTGTGTCGCGCCGAGGGCGAGCATTCCGCTGTCGGTGACGACCGGTCCGGTCTCGTGCCAGACGAAGCGCACGTCCGCGTCGGGGAGATATCGGAGCACTTCGTACGGTCCGACGACATCCAGTGCGGTCAGACCCGGGAAGACGACGATGGCGATCTGCACCCCGGCACCCTAGCAGTCTGCGCACGCATGTACTCAGACTTTCGGTGCCGATCTCCGCGGTGGGGACCAGCGTCAACCGAGCTGTTCGAACAGCGACACGATAATCCCGTCGGGTCCCCGTACGTAGCCATTCGCACACTGTTCTCGTACTCACCGATGCCCCCCGACGAGGCCGTATCCCTGCTCGGCGACAGCATCGACGGCAGCGTGGAGGTCGCCGACCTCGAAGGACACATTGCGGATCCCGAGCTCGTTGGGCATCGCCGTCGGCGAGCCGGGAAAGTGGTCGGGTGTGATGAACCTCGAGAGTTCGAGCCGGGCTCCTCCGTCCGGGGGGCGGAGCATCAAGATGTCGCAGTGCGTGCCGGGAAGGCCGCAGACGGTCGCGGGAAAGTCGCCCTGCACAGAGCCGGTGCCTTCGACCTCGAAGCCGAGGCCGACGAAGAACGCCGTCGCGACGTCGAGGTCGGAGACGGTCAGGCCGACATGATCGAAACGCCGTACGTGTGCCATGGGATCCATCCTTCGATATCGTCTCGTCCGTTTACCTCTGGGACGGAGCCGGTGCTCGGATCTCGACATTCCGCGGACTCGCCGGGACACCGGATCGTTCCCCACCACCGCATCGATGAGCTACGACGCGCCCACCGCTCTGCGACGCACCCCTCTGATCCGAGCAGCCCTGACAAGCATCAGCAGGCACAGCCCGGTGCCCCATCCGATCTCCGACAGCATCACACCCACTCCCGCCTGACCGGTTTCGTCGGTACTGGCAACCACGCTGAATGCGGTGGTGAACCCTGCCGCCGTGCCGATTGCGGCGGCCAGTCCGCCGCTCACCACCCAGCGGGATCGACGAGCGGAAAGGAAGCATGCCAGCACGACGGTCACTCCGCAGGCGATCACCTGCCAGGTGGGGAACTCGTTCGGTGCGGGCAGGCCGGGGCCTCGGAACTCGCCGTCGTACTCGGCCGACCAACTCAACCATCCCGCGCAGGACAAGAATCCGAGTGTGAATGCGGTTGCACCGGTCGCCCACAGGCCGCGCCGGCCGAGACCCACGGGTCGATCACCGGTCTGCTCGTAGTCGCTCGACGGACTCCGGCCACCGGCACGCTCCCGCTGCCAGGCAACCCACACCATGCTCACGCCGATCAGGTCGGCACGCCCACGAGGATGAGCACGATCCACAGGAATTGAGCCCAGGAGAAATCGAAACCGGTGGCCATAGGCAGACAGTATGTGAGTGGAGAGAAAGTCCGACGCACGGTCGTGATCGGCCTACGGTGCCAGGCCTACGATCGGACCGTGCACGTCGACGTGTGTGGGCTCGACATCGCTTTCGAACGCACCGGGACCGGGCCTGCCGTCGTCCTGGCGCACGGCTTCGTCGGTGATGCCCGCTCGACGTGGGGTCACCAGATCGAGGCCCTCTCGAGCGAGTACACCGTGATCGCCTGGGACGCACCCGGAGCAGGTGGGTCATCCGAACCTCCGGCCGGCTTCGACATGAACGCCTACGCCGATTGCCTGGCAGAACTCCTCCGGGCATTGCGGATCGAGCGAGCACACCTCGTCGGGCTCTCGTTCGGTGCGGCTCTGGCGCTCGCGGTGTTCCACCGGCACCGCAGGCTCATCTCGTCGCTCACCCTGGTGAGCGGATATGCCGGATGGCTCGGATCGCTCGGCGTCGAGGACTCGGAGCAGAGGCTGACCCGATCGCTGGAGGCATCACGGTTGCATCCCGACGAGTTCGTTGCCACGATGGCGCCGTCGATGTTCTCCGACTCCGCAGACAGTCGACTCGTGGCGCCGTTCCTCGACGGCGTCCGCGCGTTCCATCCCGACGGCTTCCGGGCGATGGCGCGCGCCAGCTACGCCGACCAGCGGCATGTGCTGGCCGAGATCGATGTTCCGACGCTCCTGCTGTACTCCAGCCACGATGTACGCGCTCCCGTCTCCCTCGGTGAGGACATCCACCGCGCAGTGCCCGGGTCGGAACTTGTCGTTCTGACCGGACCCGGTCACGTCAGCACGGTCGAGGCCCCGAACGACGTCACCCGCGAGCTGCGGCGTTTCCTACGTTCGGTCGAGTCATCCCTCGCATGAGGAGCGCGGTCACTTCGGGTACTTGCGTAGTTCGTTCTTGGCGATCGTGCGCAGGTGTACTTCGTCGGGCCCGTCGTAGATGCGCATGGCTCGGTGCCAGCCGTACATCGCAGCCAAGGGTACGTCGTCGCTCATACCCGCACCTCCGTGCACCTGGATCGCCCGGTCGATCACCTCGAGGGTCATGCGCGGCACTGCGACCTTCGCGGCGGACACGTACGGGGCGGCGGCCTTGTTCCCGTGTTCGTCGATGGTCTTGGCCGCAAGACGACACAGCAGCCGGGCCTGTTCGATCGCGACGCGCGATTCGGCGATCTGATGCTGCACGACACCCTGCTCGGCCAGTGTCTTGCCGAAGGCGACACGCCCTTGCGCGCGCGTGGTCATCAGCGCCAGGGCCCGTTCGGCGGCACCGAGTGCGCGCATGCAGTGTGGATGCGGCCGGGGCCGAGACGTGCCTGCGCCATGGCAAATCCACCACCTTCCTCCCCGAGGAGGTTCTCGGCGGGCACGCGGACGTCGTAGTAGACGACTTCGCAGTGACCGTGCTGGTCGTGTCGTCCGAACACCGGCAGGTCGCGGACGATCGTGACACCCGGAGTGTCGATCGGCACCAGGATCATGGACTGCTGACGGTGGGTGTCGGCGGCGGGGTCGGTCTTGCCCATGACGATCAGCAACTTGCAGCGAGGATCCGCGGCGCCGCTGGTCCACCACTTGCGACCGTTGATGATGTAGCTGTCGCCGTCGCGCTCGATCCTGGTCTCGATGTTGGTGGCGTCGGAGCTGGCCACGGCGATCTCGGTCATCGAGAAGGCGGACCGGATCTCCCCGTTCAGCAGAGGATCGAGCCACCGCTTCTTCTGATCATCGGTGCCGAACAGGTGGAGCAGTTCCATGTTGCCGGTATCGGGAGCCTGCCCGTTGGTGGCTTCCGGTGCGAGATGCAGGCTCCAACCGGTGATCTCGGCGAGCCCGGCGTAGTCGAGCTGCCCGATACCGGATTCGGAGGGCAGGAACAGATTCCACAGACCGCGCTTGCGGGCCTCCTGCTTGAGGGTCTCGATGACGGGCGGGACGGTGTGGTCGTCGGGGCCGACGTTGTGGCGGTAGGCCTCGTATTCGTGTTCGGCGGGGAACACGTGGTTGTGCATGAACTCCACCAGCGCCTGTTCGAGTTCGAGCGCTCTGGGAGACGGTCGAAGATCCAGTGATCCGGTGTTCGTCTGCGCGGTGAGCATGCTGTTCGCTACGTCGGTCATACGGTTTCTCCCTCGAAGGTTCGGTCGGGACGTCGTGGAATGAGGTCGAGGTTCGGTCAAGGACCGTGGTCGAGGTCTGCGCCTCGGTACTGCATGAGATCGAGGGCGTACTCCACGTAGAGGTTCGCGACTTCCTCCGGACTCATCCGCCCGCCCGGTCGCCACCAGGTGGGGAGAGCGGTACACATCGAAACCACGGCGCGAGCGGCGTCCTCGGGGTTCCGGACCCGGAACGATCCGGCGCGCACAGCGGCCAACACCTTCTCGTCGACGACCGCTTGCTGCCAGTTCCTCTTGCTGGCGATGATCCGTCGGTTCTCCGTTGTGAGAGAACGCATCTCACTGGCACCGATGAAGCCGAGTTCGCGCCGGTGCGTGTGGTACAGCGCCAGGTTCTCGACCAGCAACGTGAAGACCGTGACGGGATCTCGGCCGGCGCCCTCGGCGAGTGCGCCGCGCGTGCGCTGCTCCAGATCGCCCATCGTCACCTGATAGATCGACATCAGGATGTCCTGCTTGCTGGTGAAGTAGTTGTAGATGCCGGGAACCGACAGGCCGCAGCGCTTGGAGATCTCGCGCATGCTCGTGCCGTGGTAACCCACGGCGAGAATCTCCTCGAGCGCGGCCTGGACCACGGGCGTGAGCGGCAACGGCTCGTACTCACGCCACTGCCGGCGAGCTCGGTCTGTCCGAGGGGGTCTGGCCGGGCCGCAACGAGGGTTTCGGGTTCCACTACTGGTGCCGCGAGTGCCCCCCGACCGGCTTCGAGGATGTCCGCCGGCCTCACCCCGAGTACGTCGGCGATGCGATTCAAGCGATCGACGGTCAGTCCGGTCTTGTCGTTCTCGATCTGACTCAGCGTGGCCGGGCTGACCTCGATGCGCTGGGCCAGGCCCCGCAGCGTCATGCCGCGCGCGATCCGTACCTGGCGCAAACCGGCCCCGACCGACGCCGACCTGTCGACCGAAACCGCACTCACCGACAACTCCTGTGTTTGGAATAGCTGAACACTGACCATCCGGCCCGCGACCGTTCCGGGCAGCGTATCCACTTGCACGGCTGTCTCGCAGGGATTTCGCGAAATATCGAATCGTTGACGTCGACAGGTGTGACGTGCACCATAGTCGGCACCGAGCGTGTGCTCGCTCCCGCTGTTTACCCGATGGAGGACAACATGACCGAGGTCGACGCTCCCGCAATGCGCGAACTGCTCGGAGAGAACGCGCCGAGCAATTGGGGCAAGTGGGGACCCGACGACGAGCTGGGTGCACTGAACTACCTCGACGCAGGGGAGGTTCTGCGCGGCGTCCAGCACGTCAAGTCGGGCGAGACCTTCACGCTCCAGATCCACATGGGACGCGCCGAGAGCCCCGGCGACCCGCTGTGGCCGGGTCGTGAGGGGATCAAGCGGCAGAACGTGCTCGACGAGAGTTCCTGGGACGGCGACGGGGCGCCGGCCTTCCCGGGTGGCCTGCACTACGCCGACGACACCGCCTTGGTCTTTCTCCAGGGATCGACCCAGTACGACGCGCTCGGACACGTCTGGTACGACGGCAAACTCTGGAACGGATACGACGCCCGCAGCACCGTCGGAGGAATGGACAAGGCCTCCGTCCTCCCGATCGCAGAGAAGCATCGTCGGCCGCGGCGTCCTCATCGACATGGCCCGCCATCGCGGGAAGCCCTATCTCGACAAGGGTGAAACGTTCGACCACCGCGATCTCGAGGAAGCTGCGACCGCCCAAGGCGTGACCATCGAGCCGCACGACATCCTGATCATCCGCACCGGGTGGCTCAAGTACTGGTACGAGCTGAACAACCCCGAACAGTTCTACGACGGATTCTGCGAGCCCGGCCTCACCTATTCGCCCGAGCTCGTCGAGTGGTTCCAGGACAAGGAGATTCCGAACCTGGTGACCGACACGATCGCCAACGAGGTGACCTACGACCCGCAGAGCGGCGTCGCGCTGCCACTGCACTGCGCCCTGATGCGCAATCTCGGTGTCACGCTGACGGAGATCGCCTGGCTCGACGACCTCGCCGACGCCTGCGCCGCGGACGGCCGCTGGAGTTTCCTCTACACCGCCGCCCCGCTGAAGATCGTCAACGGCACCGGCGCCCCGGTGAATCCCATCGTCATCCGCTGAGGCGAACCATGACCATCTACGACGACAAGGTGTGGTTGTCGCAGTACGACGCTGCGCAGCGGCAACCACGCACGATCGAATTCGACGACGCCCTGGCGATGTTCCGGGCGACCGTCGAACGCGATCCGGACGCGACATCATCCGCTACTTCGACGGCCGGATCACCGCAGGCGAACTCGACGAACTGAGCGACGCGTTCGCCGCCGGAATCCTCGACGCCGGGTTCCGGCCGGGTGAGCGGGTCGCGATCTATGCACAGAACGTGCCCCAGTTCGTCATCGCCCAACTCGGAACGTGGAAGGCCGGCGGCATCGCCGTGTCCGCCAATCCGATGTACCGCGAACGCGAACTCGAGGAGATCCTGCGCGACTCCGGGGCCACGGTCCTCGTGGCGCTGCAATCCCTCTACACCGAGGTGGCAGCGAAGGTCGTCGAGTCGACCGACGTGCGCACCGTGATCACGACGTCGGAACTGGAGT
Organism: Rhodococcus sp. IITR03; assembly: GCA_001017865.1. The sequence goes on along the minus strand of LATQ01000293.1, from coordinate 22,317 downwards.
ACCAGAGTGCCAACAGCGGCACCCTCGCCGGCGTCGAACGCATCTCGTGCGCGGGCACCACGGACATGGCGGAGATGCTCGCGGCCTTCCGGGGCCGGACCGTCCCTCCTGCCGAGATCGGCCCCGGCACGGTCGCTTTCCTGACGTACACCTCCGGGACCACCGGTCCGCCGAAGGGCGCGATGACCACCCACCGCAACGTGGCGTTCAATGCGCAGACCTACCGGGACTGGATCGACATCGGTCCCGACGACGTCATCCTCGGCGTCGCACCGCTGTTCCATATCACCGGACTCGTCGGCCACATCGCCCTGTCGCTGCTGACCGGCGCACCGCTGGTGCTGATGTACCGCATGGATCCGGCCGACACCATCGAGACGATCGAGAAGCAACACGCCACGTTCACGGTCGGGTCGATCACGGTGTTCATCGCGTTGATGAACGCCCCGAACGCGAGCAAGGAGGCCCTGGCGAGCCTGACCAAGATCTATTCGGGTGGGGCACCGATTCCACCGAGCACCATCGCGGCGTTCGAGGAGGGACTCGGCCACTACATCCACAACATCTACGGCCTCACCGAGACGACCTCCCCGTCGCACGGGGTGCCACTCGGCAGGCGGGCTCCGGTCGACGAGCTGACCGGAGCGACCTCCGTGGGCGTGCCGGTCTACGACACCATCGTGCGGATCGTCGACGACAACGGCAACGACCTTCCCCCGGGCGAGGTCGGGGAACTCGTGACGGCCGGACCGCAGGTGGTGGCCGGGTACTGGAACAAGCCCGAGGCCACGGCGAACTCGATCCCGAACGGCGTGCTGCACACCGGCGACGTCGGCTACATGGACAGCGACGGCTGGTTCTACATCATCGACCGCAAGAAGGACCAGATCAACGCCAGTGGCTACAAGGTCTGGCCTCGCGAGGTCGAGGACGTGCTCTACGAACACGACGCCGTTCGCGAAGCAGCGGTGGTGGGTGTACCCGACGAGTACCGCGGGGAGACTGTCAAAGCTTTCGTCAGCCTCCGCCCCGGAGCCACGGTCACGCCCGATGAGCTGATCGCATTCACGAAGAAGCGACTGGCGGCCTACAAGTGCCCACGCTTCGTCGAGATCATCTCCGACATTCCCAAGACGGCGACGGGCAAACTGCTGCGCCGCGAGCTACGAACGACGACACCGTCCTGACGATGGTCGCAGAGTTCCTCGCCCGCATGCGCACTCCGTAGGCGCTGCGACGAAGGCGGGTCTTCTTCGGTACAGAGCTACCGGAGAAGACCCGCCTTCTCGCTTGCGACCGGACGGCACACCATCACGACCCGCACATTGCGCGGATCAACCGCGCACGGTCGCCATCAGGCATCGAGTGACTCGGCAGCAGGAAGTGCGAGCGCGGTTCCCGCGACCTCTGCGGCACTCTCCGGCGACAACCGTCCTTCGACGTTGAGATCGAACTTCATCGTGAGTTCGTCGTCGGAGAGCGGGTTCGCCGGACCACCTCGGTTGTGGTCGACGCGAGCTTCGTGCCAGGAACCGTCCCGGGTACGTACCGGAGAACCGCCGGGAACTGGTGGGGGTAGATCTCGTCGCAGCGGTCGTCGCTGTAACTCGTGACCAGCCGCGCGAGTTCGAGTGTGCGCGGATCCTTCGCGGCAGCGTCGGTGAAATCGGCATGTCCCACACCGAGTCCCGAGCCACCGAGCAGTGCCCGTGCGACGGTGAACGGGCCCGAGAAGGCCGCGTGGTAACCGGATTCGGGAGCAGCCTTCGATGCCGGGGGCTCGGCGATCGTGCGTAGTACCGGCTTCGGCACGCCGAGCTGGATCTCCACGATATCGGCCGGGTCCAGGCCGTCGCGGACGAGCGCTCGTGCGGCGTCGATACCGGCGTGAGTGAAGTGATTGCACGGATAGGGCTTGAAGAAGATGCCCGGCAGTTCCCAGTGCTCGCCCAGTCCGTCCAGGACCTTCGCGGTGTCGGCCCGATCGCCGCAGAAGGCGTGCAGGAACCCGAAGCGTCCTTCGATCACGGTCGGCGGTCCCGTCAGTCCGGCCCGAGCGAATTCTGCCGAGGTGACACCGGAATGCGCCGCCCATCCGCAGTGCGTCCGCTTGACCGTGCCGCCGGTGCGGTTCGCTTCGAGCAATCCGGCACCGAAGCTCGCGGCGATGCCCATGGCATCCGCGATACCTTCGGCGTCGAGTCCGTACAGCATCGCTGCGGCGGCAGCCGAACCGACGGCACCGCAGATGGAGGTCGCGTGCTGGCCACGTTCGAAGAACTCGGAGTTGCCGAGTTCCTCGTCGTAGCCGCCCATACCGAGGCGAACCACGATCTCGATACCCACACCCGCGGCGTCGAGAACGGCTGCACCGGAGGCTCCCACGGCTTCACCCACAGCGAGCGCCGCCGGGATCACCGAGGCCGAAGGGTGCAGCACCGACGGCAGGTGGGTGTCATCGGAGTCCATCGAGTGGGCGAGTGTGCCGTTGACCAGCGCGGCAGTGGCCGCCGGGAATCGTTCTCCGGTGCCGATGCCGGTGGCCGCGGTTGCGCCGGACCAGTTGCGTGCCACCTCGGTGACGGCGCGAGCGGACGGCTGGTCGTGCGCCGCGAGGGAGTTTCCGAGCAGGTCGAGTACCCGGCGCGCGACGTCCTTGCGCAGTTCTGCAGGCAGTCCCGTGGTGCGGATGTCCGCGGCGAGAGCGGCGAGCCGGCCGACGACCGTTCCGGTCAGGTCGTGTCGAGTCTCGGTACTGGTCACGAGGCCACCACCGCGACGGGGCGCACGGGCGAACCGGTACCGCCGGTGATGCGCAGCGGTGCCATGACGAACGTGAATTCGGTCAGGCCGCGGCACTGGCATCCTCGAGGTTGAGGTGCTCGATGATATGGATTCCGTTTTCCACCAGCAGTACTCGGTGAACCGGAAGAACGCTGTGCCCCTTGCCCGCCGGGATGTGTTCGAAGGCCGTCGTGTCTGCGCCGGCGGCTGCGATGCCGCTCGCCGCGAGCCACCGGCCCGCACCGACATCGGCACCCGGAACACCGTCCTGCTGGCCGAGATAGCGCTGCGGATCGTCGAAGTACCGGGCCCATCCGGTACGGATCAGCACGACATCACCGCGGCGCGGTGTCACACCGGCGGCGTCGGCCGCGTCGCGCAGGTCCTGCTCGGTGACCGCCTGCCCCGCATCGAGGGAGTCGACGCCGCGGACCCGGGCGACGTCGAGGAGCAGTCCGCGACGAAGCATGAAGGGAATGGACTCGGCGCCGAGCTGGGAGAACTTTCCACCGCGCTGGGCTTCCTCGGCGTCGATACCACCGTGCAGCTTCCCCTCGTGGCTGACGTGGGAGAGCGCGTCGACGTGAGTGCCGACGTGTCCGCCGGTCACGATGATCTCGTTCGATGCCGATCCGCCGTCGGGTCGCACCATGTCGCCGTGCCGGCGGATGAGCGTCATCCGGAAGCCGGGATGGTTCGGTGAGCAGGGCATACCGGTCGTGTGGGGATGTCCGAGCTCGACGATGTCGACGTCGGTGTCGACGACCGCACTCAGCAGTGCGTCGGGACCGGCGATGGTTTGTTCGGTCATGATGTGGCTCCTCGTACTGTGATGGCCTGGGCTCGGTCGAGAACGACGCGAGCGTTCGCAACGACCGCCGGGTCGATGAATCTGCCGTTCTCGTCGAGAACTGCGGACTCCCCCGCTGCCGAGGACGCGGACGCGTCGTCGACTATTCGCTGCGCCCGCTCTCGTTCTTCGGCCGAGGGCGTGTAGGCCTCGTTGACAATGTCGATCTGCTTCGGGTGGACGACGGAGCGTCCGAAGAATCCTTGGATGCGGCCGGCTCGGGACGATTCCGCGAGCCCGTCCAGGTCGTTCACTGCGGTCCAGACACTCTGGATCGGCGACGACAGTCCCGCCGCGCGTGCGGCTGTGACGATCCAGCCGCGCGCCCAGGTCAGTCCGTCGGGTTCGGTACGCAGGTCCGCGGCGAGGTCGGCTTCACCGAGCGCGATTCCGGTGACGCGGTGGTGACATCGCGCGATCTGCGGTGCGGCGAGCAGACCCGCAGCGGATTCGATGATCGCGTGGACCGGACAGTCGAGCCGATCCGCGGTCGCCGCAACCGTATCGGGATCGTCGGCCTTCGGCAGTCGAACGCCGGCCGGGGTTCGATCGGCGGCCGACAACGCGGCGATCTCGTCGTCGAGCCACTGCGATCCGATGGCGTTGAGCCGCAACCAGACCACGCGGTCGGAGGGTGCGCTGTGCACGGCCGCGATGGCGTTGTCGAGTGCACGTTTCTTCGCATCGACGGGTACTGCGTCCTCGAGGTCGATGACGACGGCATCAGCGGCACTGGCGAGCGCCTTGTCGATGCGGTCCGCGCGATGCCCCGGAACGTACAACCAACTGCGGGGCGTCATACCGGTTCTCCCACCGGGGCGTGAACCTGACGGTACCCGAGAGCGCGCGAAACCCTTTGTGCCGCTTCGACGAGCGCGTCCTCGTAGCGGTCGAATGCTTCGTCGGTCATGCGGTAGCTCGGCCCGCAGACCGACAGCGAGCCGACCACTGTGCCGTCTGCACCGAAAACGGGCGCGGCGATCGAGGCCGCGCCTTCCTGGCGTTCGCCGGTCGATCGGCACACACCGCGCTCACGCGCCTCCTGCAGCACTGCACGCAGCGCGGCCGGATCGGTGATGGTCTTCCCGGTCAGGCGCGTCAATTGCCGGGACAGCACGTCCTCCTGCTCGGACTCCGACAGGTACGCGAGGATGATGCGTCCCGAGGACCCGCTGTACAGCTCGAAGCGACGCCCCAACTCCACCGTCATCTTGATTTCCTGGGTGCTCTCGACCTGGTCGAGGTAGACGCGTCCGCCCGGCAGCCGGCCGGTCACCGTCGCGGTCTCACCGGTGGCACGTTGGAGGTCTTCCAGGGCACTGCGGGCGACACGACGCAACGGAGACACATCCAGTGCACGAGCCCCGAGCGTGGCAGCGGCGGGACCGAGCAGGTAGCGGCGGGTCGAGGGCTCATAGAGCAGTAGACCGCATTCGACGAAGGTCGTGAGGATGCGGTGGGTGACCGCCTTGGAGATCCCCGTGGAGCGGGCGATCTCCGAGACGCCGAGCGCGCTCGACCGGCGACCGAATTCGAGCAGCACTTCCGCGGCTCGCGCGGCGGAGGTGGTGCCGCCAGTTGAGGACTCCATTGTGGCTCCGTTCGCCGGTCGGTTCGGATGGTGAACACCTTGTCAGGTCTGCTGGACATGCTGCGGGAGCGGCACGACCGTTCAAGGCCTTGGACACTTTGTACCGCTTAGCGAAACGATTGTCCAGACATGACCACTCGCGTTACATCGAAGTTTCCCAGCGCAATTCGCCCAATTCCCACTTGCGCATCGATTCGAGGAGGCGCATAGTGCAGGAGATCACTTTCCAGTGTTCCGCTGAGCGAAACACCATCTAGGAGGCAGTGTGACAAGTCCGGAATTCGACCTCGTCGTCGCCGGCGCGGGCGGCGGACTCGTCGCGGCCCTGCGTGCCGCGGAACTGGGCGCGAACGTTCTGGTCATCGACGCGACGAACACTTCCAGCGCGGCAACAACACCTCGATGTGCACGGCGATGATCCCCGCGGCGGGGACACGCTGGCAGGATGCGGCCGGCGTCGAGGACGATCCGCACCGTTTCCTCGACGACATCACCCGCAAGACCGCAGGTACGGCAGATCAGCGGGTCGCTCGGGCACTGACCGAGGTCAGCGGCGCACTCGTGACCTGGTTGGCCGACATTCAGGGCCTCGACCTCGAGCTCGTCACCGACTTCCGCTATCCGGGACACACCGCCGACCGCTGCCACAGCATTCCCGGCCGCCACGGCTCCCACCTGCTGCGTCACCTGGTGCACCGCGCCCAGGCACATCCTCGGATCGAACTGATCGCCCCGATGAGTCTGCGCGAGGTCTACACCGTCGACGGCCGCGTGACCGGAGTAGAGATCGCCACCCCCGACGGAAACACCGAACGGCTCACGACCGGGGCCGTGCTTCTGGCGACGAACGGCTTCGGTGCCGACCGCGACCTGGTCCGGACCCACATGCCCGAGATCGCGGACGCCACTACCACGGTGGTCAGTTCAGCCGTGGCGACGCGCTCCGCATCGGCGGGCGACTCGGAGCCGACACCGGTTTCCTCGACGCCTACCAGGCCACGCTGCGCTTTCGTCGCGCAGTCAGACGCTCGTCGGCTGGGCGACTGTGGTCCACGGCGGTATCGTCGTCGACAGCACCGGCCGGCGATTCGCCCCCGAGACCACCGGTTACTCGGAATTCGCCGCCCTGCTCGCCGCCCGACCCGGATCTGCCGGCTGGATCATCATCGACGAGCACATCGAAGAACTGTGCTCGGTGTTCGACGATTTCCGCACCGTCGCCGAGAGCGGGTCGCTGGTGCGGGCCGTCACGTCCACCGACCTCGCCGACGCCATCGGGGTGCCCGCATCAGCACTCGAGGACGAGCTCACTGCCGCCCACAGCGCCGCGGCCGGACTCGAGCCCGATCGACAAGGACGCACCGATACCCGACACCCCCTGACCGCGCCCTACATCGCGATCGCTGTCAAACCGGCACTGTTCCACACCCAGGGCGGACTCGTCGTCGACGAACACGCCCGCGTACTCGCCCACGGAGCCCCCATTCCCGGCCTGTACGCATCCGGCGGCGCCGCCGTCGGAATCTCCGGCCACGGAGCCGGCGGCTACCTCGCCGGCAATGGTCTGATCACCGCGCTCGGTCTGGCCTATCTCGCCGCCGAGCACGTGAGCAGCACCGTAACCGTTTGAAAACGCACCACCTGTCCCGATACTCCCCAGGAGATGACATGACCAGCTACCTCATCAAGAACGGCACCGTCGTCCGCACCGAGGACACCGCGGCCGCGGAAGGCGACATCGCCGACGTCCTCGTCGTCGACGGCAAGATCGCCGCCATCGGCCCCGACCTCCAGGCCGACGGTGCCGAGATCGTGGACGCGACCGACAAGCTGGTGTTCCCCGGTGTCGTCGACGCCCATCAGCACTGGGGCATCTACAACCCGCTCTCCGAGGACACCCACACGGAGTCCCGGGCCAGCGCGCAGGGCGGCGTCACGACCGCACTGACCTACATGCGCACCGGCCAGTACTACCTGAACAAGGGTGGCGCCTACGCCGATTTCTTCCCCGAGGTCCTCGAGGCCTCCGCCGGGCGCAGCTACATCGACTACGCGTTCCATCTCGCCCCGATGTCCAAGCAGCACATCGGTGAGATCCCCGCGCTCGCGTCGGAACAGGGTGTCACGTCCTTCAAGATCTTCATGTTCTACGGCAGCCACGGCCTGCACGGGCGCTCCACCTCGCAGAGCGACTTCCTGATGATCCCCGAGGACGAGCGCTACGACATCGCGCACTTCGAGTTCGTCATGCGGGGCGTCCAGAAGGCTCGCGAGCAGTTCCCCGAGCTCGCTCCGCACATCTCGCTGTCGCTGCACTGCGAGACCGCCGAGATCATGAGCGCCTACACCAAGATCGTCGAGCAGGAGGCAAGCTCAGCGGCCTCGCCGCCTACAGCGCCTCCCGGCCTCAGCACTCCGAGGGCCTGGCCGTGACCATCGCGTCCTTCCTCGCCGACGAGACCGGCCTGCCGAACATCAACCTGCTGCACCTGAGCTCGGCGAAGGCACTGAAGGCCGCCATGAAGATGGCCGAGGCCTTCCCGCACGTGAACTTCCGTCGCGAGGTCACCATCGGCCACCTGCTCACCGACATCGACAACGCCAACGGACTCGGTGCCAAGGTCAACCCGCCGATCCGTCCGCGCGAGGACGTCGAGGCGCTGTGGGAGCACCTGCTCGCCGGCAACATCGACTGGGTCGTCTCCGACCACGCCTGCTGCAAGGACGAGGTCAAGTTCGGTGAGGACCGCGACGACGTGTTCGCCGCCAAGTCCGGCTTCGGCGGAACCGAATACCTCCTGCCCGGCCTGATCAGCGAAGGCCGCAAGCGTGGACTGTCCCTGCGCCGCATCGCGCAGTTGCTCTCCTCCAACCCGGCCGACCGTTACGGTCTGCCCGGCAAGGGACGACTCGCCGAGGGCGCCGACGCCGACATCGCGATCGTCGACCCCAATCGCACCTGGACCGTGCACGCGGCTGATTCCGAATCCACCAGGAATACACGCCTTTCGAGGGATTCGAGCTCACCGCTGCGGTGACCGACACCTTCGTGCGCGGTAACCGGGTCCTGGCCGACGGAGCGGTCACCGGCACGCCCGCCGGCCGTTACCTCGCCCGCCCGTACTGAGGAGACACCCGTTGACCGACGACAAGCTCCCTGCCGGTCCCCTGCGGGGGATCAAGGTCCTCGACGCGTCCACCATCCTTGCCGGGCCGCTCGCCGCGCAGATCCTGGGTGACTTCGGCGCGGAGGTCATCAAGATCGAACATCCGGCGAAGCCGGACGGGATGCGCGGGCACGGCCTGGACAAGAACGGTGTCCCGCTCTGGTGGAAGATGGTCAGCCGCAACAAGCAGACCGTCACCCTGAACCTGAGCACACCGGAAGGCCAGGAGATCTTCCGCGATCTCGCCGCCGAAGCCGACGTGGTGGTCGAGAACTTCCGACCCGGTACGTTCGAGCGTTGGGGCCTGTCCTATGCCGAACTCGCCGAGCGGAATCCCGCACTGATCATGTTGCGGGTCACCGGTTTCGGACAACAGGGACCGTATGCGACACGTCCCGCGTTCGGCACGCTGGTGGAATCGATGAGCGGCTTCGCCCATCTCACCGGCCACCCCGACGGCCTCCCACCCTGCCGGCATTCGGCCTCGCCGACTCCATCGCCGGAGTCGCCGGGTCCTCGGCGGTGTCGATGGCGTTGTTCGAGCGTGAACGCAACGGCGGTACCGGTCAGGAGATCGACCTCGATCTCCTCACACCGATCATGACCGCCGTCGGCCCCGGCGTGATCTACGCCGATCAGCTGGGCGTCGACCAACAGCGCACCGGCAACCGATCGCAGAACAATGCCCCGCGAAATCTCTACCGCACCAAGGACGACCACTGGGTAGCCGTGTCCACGAGCGCACAAGCGATCGCCGAACGGGTACTGCGCCTGGTGGGGCATCCCGAGGTCATCGACGAAGACTGGTTCGCCACCGGTCGCACCCGCGCCGAGCACGCGGACCTGCTCGACAAGTACGTCGGCGACTGGATCGCCGACCGTACTCGCGACGAGGTGGTCGTCGCCTTCGAGGAGGCCGGCGCCGCCGTGGCACCGGTCTACCGACCCAGTGACCTGCTGACAGATCCGCAAGTCGTCGCGACCGACATAGTCACCACCGTCGACGACGACGAACTCGGCCCCGTGCGCATGCAGAACGTCATGTGGCGCATGGGCCGATCCCCCGGTGCGATCCGCCACACCGGTCGCCCTGCCGGTGCCGATACCGACAGGGTTCTCTCCCACCTCGGGCGCAGCCCGAGGACATCGACGAACTGCGGGCCCGGGGCGTCATCTGACCCTGCGACTGCGTCATCCGAGGAGTTCGCTATGAAATCGCTTGGTGGACCATCGCCATCATTCTGGGCCTGGTAATCGTCAACTACATCGATCGCAGTGCCATCTCGTTCGCAGCATCCGATCTGCGCTCCGAGTTCGGGATCACTCCCGGTGAGTACGGCATCATCAGTTCCGCATTCTCGATCGGCTACATGCTCTTCGCTCTCCTGTCGGGACCGCTGGTCGACCGTTACGGTTCCCGGCGCGTGCTTATCGTGGGCATGTTCATCTGGGCCGCAGCCACGGCACTGACCCCGTTCGCCGGCGGGTTCATCGGCCTGATCCTGCTACGCATCCTCCTCGGAGCCGGTGAAGCGCCATGCTTCCCCGCAGCGACCCGCCTCGTCAGCCGTTGGCTGCCGGCGCAGGAACGAGGCAAGGCGCTGGCCCTGATCGGCGGTGTGGCGGTCTCCGGCAGCCTGCTCGTCGGCGGACCGATCCTCACCCAGCTGATCGCCCTCACCGGCTGGAAGGCGATGTTCTGGATTCTGGCGATCGTCGGAGTCGTGTGGGTCGTGATCGCCTATCCGACGCTGAAGAACTCGCCGAGCGAGGCCAAGTTCGTGTCGAAGGAAGAACTGGACTACATCCGCGCCGGCCAGCTGGACGGTGAGGAGACCGGTCACGAGTCGAGCACCGACTGGGGCGAGATCCTCCGCAACCGCAATCTCTGGCTCGTCGGTCTCGGATACTTCTCGTGGGGCTTCATGTTCTGGGCCTTCATGTACTGGCTCCCGCAGTACCTCGAGCACGAATTCGGTCTGTCCATCAAGGAGGTCGGTGCATTCTCCGTGGCGCCGTGGGCAGCCGGTGTGGTGGGCGCACTGCTCGGCGGAATCCTCGTCGACCGCGTGTACAAGCGCACGCAGAGCATCCGCTCGCGATTCATCATCATCGGTGTCGCGCTGCTGCTGGCGGGCGCGTCGATCGCACCGATCCTGTTCTTCCGCGGCAACATCGTCGTCGCACTGATCTGCATCTCCGCGGGTGTGGGCTTCGGCTTCATCACCGGCGGCATCTGGTGGGTCGCGTCGATCGATGCCGCTCCGAGCCAGCCCGGCACGGCCGCCGGTTTCGCCGATGCCTGCTTCGCACTGTCCGGCATCGTCGCTCCGTCGGTCATGGGCTTCAGTGTCGCTCGTACCGGCACCTACGACGGCGGATTCCTGGTCATGACCGCCCTGTGTCTGATCGGTGCTGTCGCGATGCTGTTCTTCACCAAGGAACCGCCGCGGCTGCAGGCATCGGACGACTCCGTCGACCACCGCGAGGCGGTCAAACGCGTCTGACACGCGTCTGACAGTGGTACCCCCTGCCGTGCAGGGACGATCGACGAATCGGACGGCGACGTCCACATGAGAGGACCGGCCCGAGCATTTCGGGCCGGTCCTTCGTCGTAGCTCCACGGTGAGAGGAACCGGTACCGTTGCAGGAACTGGTGACGTCGATGATGGAAGGGCCTCAGGGGGTGGGTCGGTCCACGTCCCCGCGCCACCCACCGGTCTCGTGTCCGCGCTGCTCGATGAACTCCTTGAACTTCCTCATGTCGTTCTTGACCCGGTTGCCGAGAACACCGAGTTTGTCGGCTACATTCTCGACGAATCCTTCCGGGTCGATGTCCATTTGGCTGTCACTCGGGTCTTCTCGTCATCGAGACGATGGAACGTGATCACTCCCGCGTGGTTGGGTCCCGAATCCGACGTCCACGCCACCCGCTCGTCCGGATGTTGCTCGGTGATGGTGGCATCGAACTCGCGGACCTGACCTGCGATATCGATCACCCAATGAACATGCGTGTCGTCGAGTTGCCGGATCTCTCGAGCCCCTTCCATGAAATGAGGAAACGATTCGAATTGTGTCCACTGGTTGTATGCGACGCGGATCGGTACATCGACATCGATGGCTTCCGTGATTGTGCTCATGGCGATCGCGTACCCCTTCCCTGAGAAGGCCACACCCGACCCCATGCCGCAACTGTCGTGTATCCGTCTTCCGGCCGTGTCGGATCGGAACCGCGGCCGGGAATGCGACCGCTCGACGCGTCCGGCTCCCCGAGCCGGGGCCGGTGATTGTGCAGGGACAGAATACGTTCGGGGTGGGGCCGTCGATCTCCCCGGCGGCAATCCAGGCCTGCGTCGCCCGATGGGCCCGCTCGATCAACTCGCCGGCATGGCTGAAGTCGATCGGCGACACGGACACCGGACACAGTGGGGGTAGTACGTGCAGTTCGACCCGTTCGGAGAAGTCGGCGACCTCGAGCAGCAGGCGCTGGTGAGTGAGCAGCGTCAGAGCCTGCACCGCGGTGGCCAGCGCGGTGGTCGGAGGACGTGGCAGGCACATGCGTAGCCGGCGGGCAGCACCCATACGTCGTCCGCGCCGAGGGCCACTGCTTGGGACAGAGCCGCATCGTCGGCGATACCCCCGTCGACGAGACTCAGACCCTCGCGTTGCAGGGCGGCAGAACACCGGGGACGGCGGCACTGGCGAGCACGGCACTGACGGCCTCACCCGTAGAGAGCAGCACCTCGCGGCCGGTGAGCAGGTCGGTGGCCACGAGGTGCACGGGGATCGACGCGTCCTCGAGATCACGGTAGGGCAGGTGTGATTCGATGAGCTGCCGCAGGTTCCGGTCGGAACACAGCGAGGAACGGAGTCCGGTCACGGCCAGTAGCTGACGTACCGGATCGAGGGGGAAGACGTCCTGTCGGCGCAGATTCCGCCAGATCGCCGCCAGTTCGTCCAGAGCCGGGAGGCCGGTACCGCGACCGGCGACGTAGGCGGCGTTGAGCGCACCGGCCGACGTCCCGATCAGCAGATCGGGACGGATGCCTCGTTCGGTGAGCGCATAGAGCATCCCCACCTCCACGGCACCGAGACCGGCGCCACCACCGAGGACGAAGGCGGTGGTCATCGCCAGGGCGGGTCGTACACGGACGCCAACCGCGCCAGGGTCAGAGCCGCAAGCAGCAGTCCGACGTCTCGCAGGGCGACATCGTAGAAGCCGGGATAGCTCAACAGGTTGATCACGATTCCTCCGAGCCAAGCGGCGACGATATACGCCGCGTATCGCGGTTTGATCGCGACGGCGATACCGGCGACGATCTCGATCACCCCGACCACCAGCATCACCTGCTGCGCGCCGAGGGGACTGAGATCGACGATCCACGGCGCCAGATAGCCCTGCCAGGAGGTGAGCACGTTGGTGAACTTGTCGATGCCCATGACGATCGGGAGCGCGGTGAACCCGATGCGTAGCAACACGAATGCCCCGTAGGCGGGATCACTGCGAGCGCGGTGCATCACGTCGCCATGTGCAGGTGCACCGGGCGCTGTGGAAGACGAGTGAGCTGCGGGAGTGGTCATCACGGACCCCCTTTGTAAAAACAATAGTTTATGTTTTTAGAGTCTCTCCACTGACCCTATTTGTCAATACTTTTTGGTGTTAGAGTCGGGACATGTCCACTCCCCGGTCTGCCGCACCGACGGCGCTGGCGGCATTGAGCAATCTGGACGATCCGTTGCGGCGCCGGTTGTTCGAGTACGTGGCCGAGAGCGAGGAACCGGTCTCGCGCGAGGAGGTGGCGGCTGCTCTCGATATCGGCCGGACCCTCGCGGCCTATCACCTCGACAAGCTCGCCGACGCCGGCCTGGTCACGGTCGACTACCAGCGACCTGCCGGGCGCGGCGGCCCCGGCGCGGGACGCCCGGCGAAGGTCTACACGAGGACGACGACGGAAATGACCGTCAGTGTGCCGCCGCGCGACTACGAACTGCTCGCCAGGCTGCTCGTCTCCGCGGTCGAACAGGACACCGACGGAACGGTACGAGCGGCGGTGAACGAAGCCGCACGCGACGCCGGACGACGAGCGGTCGCCGACTCGGGAGGCGACCTCCTGGAGGCGCTGCGCGGCTGCGGATACCTGCCCCGAGCCGAGGGCGACGGCCACGTCCACCTACGCAACTGTCCCTTCCACCTCGTCGCCCAAGATCATCTGGATGTGGTGTGCGGATTGAACTTACGCCTGATCGAGGGCGTGATCGCCGGCAGCGACCACCTCGACGCGCATGCCGAACTGCACCCGCGGCCGGATCGGTGTTGTGTGGTGATCGAGTACGACGCCGAGTCGCATCCTCGCTCGTCCGCACCGCCGGCGCCCATCGATGACGAAACACATCCGGACTGAGCCCGACCGAGTCCGGTCTCACCGAGACGAGAGCACTACGAGTGGTTCACGCGGCGTACCCGGGGTTCGCGACCATGAGACGAGCCGCGACCGTTTGCCGCACCGCCTTCTCGACGGAGGCTTCCCCCATCGTCCGCTTCCCGTCCCGCAGCGCCAGCGCCAACTCGGTTTCGTCGGCCACGCCCACTGCGTCGAGCGCGGCCCGATGCTGCGCCCGCAGATGCGCACCGTGTTCGGCTTCCCGGGCGACGATGTCGAGAACCTTCGATGCCACTCGCGCCTGGTAGCGAGACGGTGCGTCGGTCGCCGGATGGTCGACGACGAAAGCCTTGACCGCCCGCGACAATTCCGCGGCCGAGGGCATGCCGAACAGATCCTGCCGGGACTCCTCGTCCGAAGTGATGGTGGCCGGGTCGAAATCGCCGGCGGGTTCCAGCAACTGCAGGAGATCGTGCTCGCATTCGGCGATGCGCCGGCCGATGGCCAGGAGTTCGAGGGCGTTTCCCTCGCCGTGGACGAGAGCGCGGTTGGCCTGGATCCGGCACATTACCGCCCACCGCAGGGTGCCGTAGAGCTCCCACCACCGCACCGCCTCGGGATCCGGCGCAATTCCGCTTTCGTCTTCATAGCCGCGGAACAGTTCGTCGCGGGATCCGAAACCTCCGACGGGTTCGACGGCACCGAACCTCCAGGTCTTCACGCACAACCAGCCGAGATCCTCCATCGGATCCCCGAGGTGCGTCAGCTCCCAGTCCAGGACGGCGCGGATGCCCGACTCGTCGATGAGCACGTTGCCGTTGCGGAAGTCGCCGTGGACGACGGTGGTGCGCGTGGACGGTGACCGATGCTCGTGCAACCAGCGGAACGCGAGTTCGAGGCTCGGCAGCGGTGGTCCCGTCTCGACATAACGGGCGAAGAGCTCGTCGAGTTGATCTCCGGCCGGGAAGTCGGGCAGTGCGTCGATCGGTATCCGGTGGATGCGGGCGAGCGCACGACCCAATGCGTAGGAGAGGTTCTTGCGCACCGCGCTGTACCGGTCGTCGCGGAGCAGGCGCTGCGGGAGCGCTTCGCCGGGGACCTTCTCCATGAGGAGATACGCCGCGCCGAGGCCCTCGACCCGGTCGCCGTCGCTGTGATCGAGCAGTTCGGGGACGGGAACACCCGCAGTGTGGGCCTCGCGGAGAACAGTCGCTTCGCGGGACATTCGAGCCGGATCCTCGGCTTCGGGAGGGTCGCGTCGCAGGATCAGTTCACGTTCGGCGCCGGCATCGTCGGTGACGGTGAGGAGCCAGGTCTCGCGACTCGCGCCGCCGGTCAGACGAGCCAGGTCCGTGAGCGTCCCACGAACCCCGTCGAGTCCGGAGAGGTGCCTGGTCAGCGCCGCGCGCAGGTCGTCGATGCTCATCACGGATCCTTTCGGTACCCGACGGCGTCGAGGGCGATGTCCTGGTAGCGGGCGGTGACCTCCTGCGCGGTGAGCGGTCCGTCGGGATGGAACCACCCGGCGACAGCGGTACAGGCACTGACGATGAAGCGCGCGGTGTCCACCGGGGTCTTCGTCGTGAACACCCCACGGTCCACGCCGTCGACGACGACGCGGTCGAACATGCGTCGCTGCACGTCACGCTTGGTCACCACCACGGCGTAGTGCTGCGGTTCGAGGCTGCGCAACTCACTGTTCCCGAGCAGGCTTTCCCGGGGAGCCTTCGTGTGCTGCCCTACATGCACGCCGACGATTGCGCGCAGCCGGTCCACGGGATCACTGCCCGCGGCGAGCAGCGCTTCCTCGGTCTCCTCCACGAGGCGTCGAGCCCTCGGTTGAGGATGAGCGCGAGCAGCTCCTGCTTCGAGCCGAAGTAGTTGTACAGCGAACCCACCGCCACCCCGGCCTCAGAGGCGATATCGCGCACCGAGGTGCCGTGGTAGCCCTTGGCGGCCATCGTCGCCACCGCGGCGGTGATCAGCGTGGCGGCGACCTTGTCGTCGGTCCCGCGCACGGCGAAGGACATCGCACGCGGTGGGTTCTTCTCGGTTGAGCGGGGCATGTTCCTCCTGGTTACTCCACTATGAACGATCGCTCACGGTCGCTGGACTGTCAATCGGAATCGGCAATCTTCGCAAAGCTCATCTGCGGCAAAGTCGTTGAAAATCACTCCGGATGTGGCTACGGTCACTCTGAACATTCGTTCATTCGACTTCGTATTCGAGGACCACGCATGAGATCCGATCTTCCGAACGACATGCAGCAACTGCTCGACGACATCGACCACTTCATCGACACCGAGATCGCACCCCTGCAGGCGGAGAACGACAACGAACGCTTCTTCGACCATCGACGCGAATGGGCGCGCACCGACTTCGAAGCCGGCGGCCTCCCCCGCCCCGAATGGCACGAACTGCTCTCGGAGATGCGACGTCGCGCCGACAAGGCCGGTTTCCTCCGCCGCGACCTGCCCACCGAGGTCGGTGGCACCGACGCGAGCAACTTCGAGATGGCGGTCGTACGCGAGCACCTCGCGCACCGCGGCCTGGGGCTGCACAACGACCTGCAGGACGAATCGTCGATCATCGGGAACTTTCCCAGCTTCCACCTGGTCTGGAAGTTCGGCACCGGCGACCAGCGCAGCGAGTTCGCCGAAGCTGATCACCGGCGAGCGTTTCCTCGGGTTCGGCCTCACCGAACCCGACCACGGATCGGACGCGACGTGGATGGAGACGACTGCCGTCCGCTCCGGTGGCGATTGGATCATCAACGGCGCCAAGCGGTGGAACACCGGGATGCACATCGCCACTCATGATCTGGTCTTCGCGCGCACCAGCGGCGAACCGGGACAGGCCCGCGGCATCACCGCCTTCCTCGTCCCCGTCGACACGCCCGGGTTATCCGTCGACCTGTTCCGGTGGACGCTCAACATGCCCACCGACCACGCCGACGTGTCCTTGCGCGACGTCCGGGTGCCCGACTCGGCGATCCTCGGCGAGGAAGGTCGCGGACTGGAGATCGCGCAGAACTTCGTGCACGAGAACAGGATCCGCCAGGCCGCCTCGAGTCTCGGTGCCGCCCAGTACTGCATCGACGAAGCGGTCTCCTTTGCCCGCGATCGCGTGACCTTCGGCCAGCCTCTCGCGGCCCGCCAGGCCATCCAGTGGCCGTTGGTGGAACTGCACACCGACGGCGCGATGTTGCGCGAGCTGATCCGCGTCACCGCCCGTGACCTGGACACACGCTCGCACATGGAGGTCTCCGATCGCGTCTCGATGTGCAACTACCGCGCCAACCGGCTCGTGTGCGATGCCGCCGACCGGGCCATGCAGGTCCACGGCGGCATGGGATACAGCCGTCACCTGCCGTTCGAGCACATCTACCGCCACCATCGCCGCTATCGGATCACCGAGGGTGCCGAGGAGATCCAGATCCGCAAGGTGGCCGGTCACCTGTTCGGATTCACCGGAAAGAAGAAGTGACATGATCGATTCCCTCGCGGCGCACCGCACGCTCGCCCACGGTGAACAGCTCGCCCGTCAGGCACGACAGCGGCCGGAGACGATCGCCCTGAGCTTCGGCGACAGTGACCTCACCTATCGGCAACTCGACGAACGGGTCAACCGTCTGGCCCGGGCACTGCAGGCTCGTGGTGTGTCGAAAGGTGACCGTGTCGCTGTCCTGATGCACAACCGGCTCGAGGTCGTCGAATCCTATCTGGCCGTCCTGCGACTCGGGGCGATCGTGGTGCCGGTCAACTTCCGTCTCGTCGCCGCCGAGGTCGAGTACATCCTCTCCGACAGTGGCGCCGAAGTGCTCGTCGTCGACGAGCCGATGACATCGCTCGCTGCGCAACTCGCACCCCGGCTCGTGCGGACCGTGCTGGTGACCGGCGGTGATGCGAGCCGGGTGTCCGATACCGCGCTGGACTACGAGTCGGTGCTCGATCCGGACGACTCCTCGTTGGACATCGTCGTCGACGACCACGATCCGGCCTTCATCATGTACACCTCCGGGACCACGGGTCGCCCGAAGGGCGCGGTACTCAGCCACCTGAATCTTGCGATGAACACGGTCAATTCGATGATCGAGCACCAGGTTCGGACCGAAGGCGAGGTGTGGTAC
This sequence comes from Rhodococcus sp. IITR03, assembly GCA_001017865.1. The sequence continues at coordinate 4,415 of LATQ01000293.1, read as the reverse complement.
TCGGGTCTGCCGCTGTTCCACATCGGTGGGCTCAACGGCATCCTGATCTATCTCATGGCCGGGGGACGCTCGATCATCGCCCCTCGGGGAACTTCGATCCCGTCTCGACGATCGAGACCCTCGAGCAAGAAGAGGTCACGTCCTGCTATTTCGTTCCCACGCAGTGGAAGGAACTGTGTGCCGTTCCCGGGGTGCGCGATCGGAAGCTGAGTCTGCGCCGCATCATGTGGGGAGCGTCCGTGGCCCCGCCGTCGGTGCTCTCGGCGATGGCCGAGACGTTCCCGAACATCCCCACGCTCAACGTGTTCGGGCAGACCGAGATGAGTTCGGTGACCTGCATCCTCCGCGGTAAGGACGCCATCCCCAAGATGGGGTCGGTCGGCACACCCATCGTCAACGTCGAGGCCCGCGTCGTCGACGGCAACGGCGACGACGTGCAGCAGGCAACGTCGGCGAGATCGTCTATCGCGGACCGACCGTGATGCAGGGCTACTGGAACAGACCCGACGCGACGGAGGAAGCGTTCCGGGATGGCTGGTTCCACTCGGGTGACCTCGTGAGGCAGGACGAGGACGGCTTCCTCTTCGTCGTCGACCGCGCGAAGGACATGATCATCTCCGGCGGCGAGAACATCTACTGCGCCGAGGTCGAGGCGGTCATCGATCAGCACCCGGGTGTCGCCGAGGTGGCCGTCGTCGGGGCGCCGCACCCGAAGTGGGTGGAGACCCCGGTCGCCATCGTCGTGCCCACCGATCCGAACGATCCTCCCTCGGAGGAGGACGTCATCGAGTTCTGCCGCAGCCGGATGGCCTCCTACAAGAAGCCGACCTCGGTGGTCGTCACCGACTCCTTGCCTCGCACCGCGACCGGGAAGGTCCAGAAGTTCCGCTTGCGCGAATCCCTGTCCGCGAACTGATCCCGCTTCACGAACGGAGACACGATCTCATGGGTAGAACCGCCGAAGGCACATTCACCGACCAGACCTGGGCACCGCCGGTGTTCAGTGTCGACGAGAACGGCAAGGTCATCGGGCTGACGAACGACAACGTCCCGAACAACTGGGGTCGCTGGGGTGACCAGGACCAACGTGGCACCGCGAACTTCATCACCCCCGACGTCGTCAGCGCTGCGGCGGGACTGATCCGATCCGGCAAGTCCATCAGCCTCGCCGTGCCCCTCGACTCCACCGGCCCCGTGCACCCGACGCGCCCCAATGTGGTGCACTTCTTCGGCTACAGCGGCGCCGACTGGACGGTCGGAACCGAACTCGGCCGCGTCGCTCCCGGTTTCCAGGCGCCGACGACTACATCTTCATGCCGTTGCAGGGCAGCACCCAATGGGACGGTCTGGCCCATATCTTCAGCTCCGACGCCATGTACAACGGGTTCTGGATGGGCAACGTCGAAGGCGTGGCCGGGGCGAAGAAGTGCGCGATCAGCAATCTCAAGGACTCGCTGACCAGCCGTGGCGTCCTGCTCGATCTACCGAAGTATCTCGGAGTGGAGCGCTGCGAGCCGGGGGTTCCGATCACCGCCGCACAACTGGACGGTTGCGCGCAGGCCCAGGGCGTGGAGGTGCGCACCGGGGACATCCTCACCATCCGCACCGGCACGTGCCGTGGTTCTACTCGCTCACCGACAAGAGCGAGTTCTGGGGTGCCGGCGCACCGGGCCTGGGCGCGGACACGGTCGCGTGGATCCACGAGAAGGAGATCGCCGCACTGGCCGTGGACAACGTCGCGGTCGAGGTGGAACCGGCCGAGGAGGGCGGCGTCTACCCGCTGCACGCACGCCTGATCCGCGATCTCGGACTCACCCTCGGCGAGATCTGGTGGCTCGAAGAACTGGCCGCGGAGTGCGCCCGTGAAGGCCGCTACGAATTCTTCCTCACCGCATCGCCGTTGAACATCACCGGTGGAGCAGGGACGCCGGTGAATCCGACCGCCATCTTCTGACGCTGTCTTCGACTCCTCCGAATCCGGAGCGAACGGCTGCGCCCCTCGCCGACAGAACCTGGCCGGAGGCGCAGCCGTTTTCGTTCCGGATGTTGCACCCATCACATACTCGACGTAACCTCGGTCACAACTTGACACATCGTCAAGTAATCTCGACTGGTCGTCCAGCCGCGTTTCCCCACGATTTGCAGCCCCGACTCGGCTCAGGACGCACGCACACAAAGGACTCCCCCATGGCGTTCACCCTCCCCGACTCGAAGCTCCCCCTCGACCTCGACTTCGATCCGCACCACCTGCGCGAGCGCTTCGAGGTGGACAAGAAGAAGCGGATCCGGCCCGACACCCTCGCCCAGTTCCAGGGACTCTCCGACGTGCTCGAGGTCGACGATCGCGACCCCTTCGTCGAGCCGATCAATCGTGAACCCGTCACCGAGGAACTCGACGCCCTCGTTCTCGGCGGCGGCTTCGGCGGACTCACCGCCGGCGCCTACCTCACGCAGAACGACATCACGAACTTCCGCATCGTCGAATACGGCGGCGACTTCGGCGGCACCTGGTACTGGAACCGGTACCCCGGTGTGCAGTGCGACATCGAATCGCACATCTACATGCCGCTCCTCGAGGAAACGGGATACGTCCCCACCCAGCGCTACGCCGACGGCTCCGAGATCTTCGAACACGCCCAGCGCATCGGACGCCACTACGGCCTCTACGAGCGGACCTACTTCCAGACCCGCGCCACGCAGGCCACCTGGGACGAGGCCGAGCAGCGCTGGGAGGTGACCACCGATCGCGGCGACCGTTTCCTCACCAGGTTCCTCCTGCGTTCGAACGGCGCACTGACCAAGCCGCAGCTCCCCAAGGTCCCCGGCATCGGCGACTTCACGGGCAAGATCTTCCACACCAGCCGCTGGGACTACGACTACACCGGCGGGTCGCCCGCCGGAAACCTCGAGAACCTGCGCGACAAGCGCGTCGCCGTCGTCGGCACCGGCGCCACCGGCGTCCAGGTCGTCCCCTACCTCGCCGCGGACGCGAAGGAACTCGTCGTGGTCCAGCGGACGCCGAGCGTCGTACAGCCTCGCAACAACCGGAAGACCGACCTGCTTGGGCGGCGTCGCTGAAGCCGGGCTGGCAGTACAAGCGGCACGACAATTTCAACGGGATCATCTCCGGCCACGACGTCGAGGGCAACCATGTCGACGACGGCTGGACGCACCTGTTCCCCGCCCTGAAGGGGCAGCATCTGCTCGAGACGCCCATGGCGGAGTTGTCGGCGGCCGATCAGGCCGTTGTCGCCGAGATCGCCGACATGCAGCTGCTCATGAGCGCACACCGTCGGATCGATTCGATCGTCACCGACCCCGCCGTCGCCGACGGGTTGAAGCCGTGGTTCGGATACATGTGCAAGCGGCCCTGTTTCAACGACGAATACCTCGACGCCTTCAACCGGGAGAACGTGACGCTCGCGGCCGCGCCGACGGGCATCGACGGCATCACGGTCGACGGCATCGTCGTCGGTGGCAAGCACTACGAGGTCGACTGCATCGTGTTCGCGACCGGATTCGAAACCGGCTCCGGCCCCGCGGGATCTACGGCTACGACGTCCTCGGACGCGATGGCCGGTCGATGCAGGAGTACTTCTCCGACGGCGCGAAGACCATGCACGGTTTCTTCACGCACGGCTTCCCGAACTTCGTCGAACTGGGCATGAGCCAGACCGCCTACTACGTCAATTTCGTGTACATGCTCGACCGGAAGGCCCGGCACGCTGCGCGGCTGATCCGACACGTGCTGGACAACGGGATCGGCGCGTTCGAACCGACCGTCGAGGCCGAGTCCTCGTGGGTCGCGAAGGTCCGCGCATCGAACGAACCGCGCGTGGCGTACTGGGCGGCGTGCACGCCCGGCTACTACAACGGTCAGGGCGACGTGTCGAAGGCCGTGTTCAACGAGGTCTACAACTCGAGCGAAATCGATTTCTGGAACATGATCGAGGCTGGTGGGAGGCCCGGGAGTTCGAGGGTCTGACGTTCGAGCCGTCTCGTTCGGCGGTCCCCGTCGAGGTCCAGGCTGATCCCGTCTCCTTCGGGTCGTGAAGCGCTGTGCCGTGTGGCCACTGTTCGGTCGTCGACCGGGCAGTGGCCACACGCGCTACCGTCGGCGCACCGGATAGCGCAGGTGGAGAACTCTGTCGCCCTGGATCACCACGTCGGGATCGTCCAGCAGGTGCTGCGCGTGGACCGATCCGAAGTAGCGCTTCCCGGTTCCGAATACGACGGGCACGACCTCCATGCGCACCTCGTCGACCAGGCCCGCGGCGAGCACTTGGCCTCCGACGTCGCCGGCGGCGACTTCGACGGTGCGGTCGCCCGCGAGTTCCTGCGCGTGCCACGGCCGCCTCGATGCCGTCGACCGAGTGGAACGGCGCCTCGGGGTGCCATCTCGGGCCTCGGGCGAC
>LATQ01000418.1 GCA_001017865.1 Rhodococcus sp. IITR03 | reverse complement strand
GCGGAAGCTGCATAAAACGAACCGACATCGTGTCCACGATCATGGGGCAAGGCCCATCAATGCCGCCGGAGGCACTGCAGTCGTCGATGTCCATAACGTTGCTACGGCTGCACGAGACATCGTCACTACTGCCATCGACAACTTCGGTGGACTCGACATCATCATTGCCAATGCCGGCATCATCCGGGTCGGTCTCTTCGGCGAGCAGAGCAGCGAAGAATTCTGGAAGGTCTTCGACGTCTCCTTCAAGGGTACCGTCGAACTCGCCGACGCCGCGTGGCCTCACCTCATCAAGTCCGGGACCGGTCGTCTTGTCCTCATCTCCTCCAGCGGAGTGCTGGCCAACCCTGGAGCAGCCGCCTACGGTGCCGCCAAGGGAGCGATCTGGCACTCGGTAATACTCTCGCTATGGAGGGCGACCGGGTCGGGATTCAGGTCACGACCATCATGCCGACCGCGTGGACGCCGATGACGGAAAGTGCCTACAACGACCCCAACATCATCAGCACCCTGCGCGACACGATGGGCCCCGAGAAGGTTGCAGCCTTCATCACTTACCTGGCACATCAGGACACCACCGTGCACGCGACTTCTTCCAGGTCGGAGGCAACCATGCCGGACGCCTCGTCCTTTCCGGTCTCCCTCGGGTGTCCGTCGAGAACGGCACCGCTGAGGAGTGGGTTGAGAAAGCCACGGACCTCCAGGCCGACTCCGACAACCTCGAGCAGTTCCGTATCACCGGCGACCAGTTCGCCTCCGAGATGATCGCATCCAACCCTTCGGTGGCTGAGGCGTTCGCCCACATGAACGCCGCGGATCTGGGGGCCTGAGCAACCGGCTCGGTTAGGAGCCGATCCCGTCGCCTCCCGCGCCAGCCGCAACGGCCGACAAGGATCGGTCATCACGCCCGGAACCAGAAACAACTCGGGGCCGGGCGTGACGGCCATTCTCGAATACCTGTGCAGGACTCCTAGCTCGGCGCTGCCGGGTACCACCCGAACCGAAGGCAAGAATGGAGAACAGCGCCACAACCGCGGCGGCACCGCGACAACCAGGTCGAAACAGATGTCCCATCCGTCGACTCCATCCGTGTCGAATCATCTGGCAAGGCGACCGGCGCATTTCACGTAGGAGCTCATCGTCAGTACTGAACGGGCCAGTTGCTTGGATTCACCGGCCCCGTCAGCGCGACGGATATCTACCGGCAGGGGGCGACCCCGCCGAGATGTTCCGCCCCTCCTGGGACAAGCTCGAAGCCGGCCGTCGAGACCGAACTTTGCGGCCGTGCACCAGCCAGTACAGACCCACCGTGAGCAGCACGACACCGGCCAAGACGAGATACATCCCGGAATATCCGGTGACCGGCAACAACGCACCGAGCACGACCGGACCGACACCGGCATCGAGCACCAGGAAGTACGTGGAGGTGGCCGTACCGACCTTCTCGCGCGGCACGATGGACACCGCCACGGACTGCAATGAGGTCATTAACGCACCGAAGCCGAGCGCACACAGAATCGCCGCAGTCACGAATCCACCGGGGCAGGCCATAACGACAGAAGAGCCAAACCAATCGCCAAGCACACGATCAGCGGGTAGACCACCGCATTGTCGCCGTACCGATCTTGTAGGGGGGCCACGAACCGAGACGCGAGCAGCATCGCGGCATACACCAGGAAGAAAACACTCGGAACAGCAGCGCTCAGACCCTCGTCCTGCACATAGCCGTTGAGGAAGGCCAGCACCGCGGAATACGCCAGACCGGCGATCAGGATGACCGCCGAAACGGGAACGACCGTGGTGGAGACCATCTCGCGCATCGAGAACCGTCGGCTCCTGCGGTGGCCGGGTGCTTCCAGCAGGTCGACGATCGATCCGATAGTCAAAGCTGCCACTGAAAAAACGGTGCACGTCATGAACAGTGAGTCATAACCGAACCGGTCCGTCAGCTCGAGCGCGAGCAGTGGCCCTATCGCCGTGGCCACAGTAGTGGACGTACCGAACCAGCCCGTGCCCTCGCTCAGACGACCACGAGGGATCAGCCCGATGACCGACGCCGCCAACGTGGTGTTGGCAGCACCGAATGCCAGACCATGTACGAAGCGCACCACGATGAGCAGCCACAGCGATCCCGCCACCAGGTACGCCGCCGAGGCGCCGAGGTAGACCACCAGAGCAAGGATCAAGATCCTGCGTCGGCCGAGCAGGTCCATCGCCTGACCGGTGAACAACCGTGTCACCACGGCCCCGATGACGAACGCGCTCACTGCCAACCCCGATTCGGCGTCGGATGCCGTGAACCGATCCACCGCGTAGAGAGCCATCGCTGTCACAAGCAGGTAGAACACCATCGCGATGAGGAAATTGGTCACCGTCGCCAACAGGAAGTTCCGAGACCACAGGCGGTCAGGCTGCAGGGAGGGCTCGGCAGCAGAAGGCATAGATACTCGACTTTCCGTCATTGCGTTGTATGGCGAGATAAGGTCGACTCGGGCACACAGGCCCAGCTCTTCCGCAGCGCCATCAGGTAATTGGCGCCGAGTGCGGCAAAGATCAGTGCGCTTCCGATGGCGCTCAGCGACAAGGCACGTGAAATTCCGGTGTTCGTGGGATTCAGGTCCGGAGCCAGATGTGCGGCGACCACCGCACCCGAGACGGCGCTCCCCACAGCACCGCCGACGGTGCGCAACACCTGATTGAAACTGACCGCGCTTCCCAGTTCGGCGGTGGCGACGCTGCGGGCGATGAGCGCGGGCATCGCCGCATAACTCATCCCCATTCCCGCTCCGAACAGAAACATTCCGATCAGGATCTCCCACAATTCGTTGTGCGCGAACCACAGCAATGTCGCAGACACCGTCGTCAAGCTCGCCCCCACCGGCAGCAGCGTCGTCAAACGAACCCGACGGACCACTATCCGCACCAGCCGGTTCGCACCGAAACTGCCCACCGACAACGGCAACATCACAAAACCCGCCCAGAACAGCGGCAAGGCGATGCCGTAGCCGGTAGAGGCCGGAGCCTGCGCGATGAGGCTGGAGATGGACAGCCCCATGTACAGGGCCGCACCGAGACCGATCGCGGTCATGTTCGCCAACAGCACGTCCCGCTGTCGAACGGCCCGCAGGTTGATCAACGGGTTCGCGGAACGGGATCAGCCCGCCCGGACCTTAGGGCGGTCAGGACGGGCCGACATGGTGCAGTTGAGGATTCAGTGATTCTGTGCCGCGAACAAGGGTGGGATGACCGCCAGCTCGTCGCCGGTCGACTTCGGGTCGATGTAATTGCCGAGCTCGCGTATCGTGCCGACATTGTCGCGAAGGTCCTCGGGCGTGTGGTTCGGATCGAACCAACCCTCCCCCACGACGAAAGCGACCCGCGCGACCTTCCCCGACGAGGAACTGAAGATCTCACCGTTCACCGTCGTCGAATCGTGTGCGAGCCATAGCACAGTAGGCGAGACGATCTCAGACGGTCCCATCGGGATCTTGCCGCTACGGAGTTCTTCCTGCCAGTCCGCGGACTCCTGCTCCGCACCACTGAAGAACGCATCCCGGTTCATTCGCGTGATGGCCATCGGAGCAATGGCGTTGACGCGGATTCCAAGTTCTTCACCTTCGAGCGCAAGACTCTTGGTCAGGCCTGCGACTGCCAGCTTCGCGGTACCGTAGTGACTCAGTTGCGGACACCCCGCAAATCCTGCATTCGACGTGGTGTTGACGATGACACCCTTGCCCTGAGCGCGGAACACCGGCCATGCGGCTCGGGACATGAAATAGGTGCGTCAACCGTGACGGACTGCATGCGATGCCATTGGTCATCGGTGAGATCTCCGAACAATCCGTACGAGATGATGCCGGCATTGTTGACCAGAATGTCCACCCGGCCGAACGCCTCGGTCGCCGCGGCGATTACGGCGGCGGCACCTTCTGCGTCCGCGACGCTATGAGTGTCGGCAACAGCCGTCCCGCCGGCACCAACGATCTCGTCGACGACAGTCTGCGCGACACTGACATCAACGCCGTCTCCACTCGATTCGACACCGAGATCGTTGACAACGACGTTCGCTCCGCGAGCAGCGAATTGCAGCGCGTGGTCGCGACCGAGGCCGCGACCCGCCCCGGTGACGACGACGACCTGACCGTCGAAACGCATTTCGGTTCCATTGTTATCCATAGTGGGGTACTCCTCTTTTCCATAGTGGTGGTACTTCGTGATGGCACCGCTGTCGGCCCTGAACTGGGTGCACCGATCGAAACGCACCGTTTCCTCGGTAGAAGTCCAGTCCGGCACGTCCTCGATCGCGGTTCCCTCCCCTCGGAAGCTCGACGAGAACGGCGTTATCGTCCACCACATGCAGTGTGCGATTGCTCTTGACATGTTTGTTCCCGAACGCTCCAGCAGGGGGTGCGAGTAGCTCGGCGAATGCTGGGCACCATCGAGCCTGACGCCGTTATTGTGACGCTCGACCTCGAGGTCGGGCGCCGACTTCGAGGATGGCAGCGACGTCGCTGCTGTTGTGGGCTCGATGAACTTCTCGACAACAGCGACCGCCGGCGACGGTCGAACACTCGATGTCTGTGATGGGCGACGGCGGATTTGTCGCGGGCAATCGTGAGAGTCGATCGTGGGACCAGCCTCGCTGGCCACCTTCTCATAGGTTTCCGCCCAGTGGTAATGGCTGCCTCGCCGAAGTCGTCGCGCCTTGAGGTGTTGGCGCCGGCGTACACCAGAGCGCGTTTCGCCCATGGCGGCTCGCAAACAGCGGCTCGCAAACGATTGGGACGGTGAGTTGGGGGCCCATCCGTTGAGTCCGATGTCGAACTTGCCACCCGGAAAGGCGCTCTGGTACCTGTCGTTCTCGAGTAGCTGACGCTATAGAAATCGCCGTCGAACGGGAACGGCGCGCTCCTCCGGACCTCCTTCATGAGCCTGAGCGCTTCGGTGGTGCGCTTGCACGGGGCCGGCATGTCCCTGAGACCGCGAAGTTTCGCGTCACTGGGGTAACCGCCCGAACCGATGCCGAGGACGTAGCGCCCCTCGGTTATGTGCGTCATCCATGCGACCTGAACCACCGAGACGGCGGGTTGTGGTTCGGCAGCAGGTGCGCGTCGTGACACAGCTTGATGTCCTGACTCCGACAGACAGGGGCCGCGATAACCAGTTCGCGTCGGCGCTCGCCTCCCACGACATGGTGGCGCGTTCACCGATACCCCACTCGACGGCTCGGTCGATTGCAAAATCGAAGACTCGCCGAGGAGTACGCTTCGGGCGCACGTACGGGGTCTGGAGAATCGCAATCGTCACGGGTTTACCCTTCGGCGAATGGTTACGCTCTGCGCGACAACCACCATACCACCAAACGGTCGTTAGATACGCACGCGGCTCACTTATCCGCATCAAATGGTCGTTGACACCCGCTGTATGAAAACAATCGGAGAGCAACGCATCGAACACCGCTGAGTCGAGCATCTTTCGGATAGAGCCAGGCACACCCCCATTGCGCCGGCCGATCTTGGCGTGCTTGGTCGGCCAGTCGATCGGGCGCCGTTCGCCGAGCCGGATCAGGACCTACTCGAGCGTCTCGGCGATCACTACGTCAGTGATGGCCCGCGCAAGGTGGCATTCGATGTACCGCGCCTGTTCCCCTTCGCGGTGCGGGACTGTCGCCAGGCGCTGCTCACGCGAGTGGCAGCCGTGGAGCCGACTTGTGAAGGCTGCTCGAGGTACGACGGGCCCACGCCCGCCGCACGACGACGCCTCCTTACTGTCTCGGACCGAGATTCGTCACTGCGACCGTAGCTGTCAGCGCGGTTTATTCGGAGCGCTTGCCAGAACCTTATTTTGGACCTATGGTCTGTCCATTGATATGAAAGGGGCTGTATGGTGGTCCGCGTCGGTTTGTCGGTTACAGATTCTCTGCTGGTCCCGGACCCAGTTGCGCGGCAGCGACTGATCACATCTGCCGCCGATGCCGGGTTGGACCACATCACCGTCGGTGATCACATCAGCTTTCATGGCGGTACTGGCTTCGACGGGATGGTCTCCGCCACCTCGGTGCTCGCAACTCACGACACGCTCTCCGTCGTTATTGGTGTCTATCTGCTCGGACTCCGGCATCCGATGCTGGCCGCGCGTCAGGTCTCCACCATCTCGCAACTCGCCCCAGGACGGCTGGTTCTCGGCGCTGGCGTCGGCGGCGAGGACCGCTCCGAGATCTCCAACGCCGGCGTGGACCCCCGAACTCGCGGTCGCCGCTTGGACGAAACGTTGGAAGTTCTCCGAGCGTTGCTGGCCGGCGAAGAAGTCACCTACACCGGAGAGTTCTTCACCCTCGAACGGGCCCGAATCCTGCCTGCGCCCCAGCCGGCCGTGCCGATCGTCATCGGTGGCCGAGGAAACGCCGCGATCCGCCGCACCGCAAAGTACGGCGATGGATGGCTCGCAATCTTTTCCACCCCGCGCAGATTCGCCGAGACCCGCACCGCGATTCTTGAGGCCGCTGCACGGGAGAATCGCACCCCGAGCACTTTCGGTATCAACGTCTGGTGCGGTCTCGACGACGATGCCGCCACGGCCGACCGGTTGGTGGGCGAGCAGATGCACGCGCTCTATCGCCTACCTCGGGACAAATTCCGGCATCTGGCTCCTGCCGGGACGCCCGAACAGGTCGCCGAATGGCTGCGCGCGTTCGTCGACGCAGGGGCAGACAACATCACTCTCATCCCGGCCACCACCTCGATGGAAGCCTCCGTCGAGCATGCCGCCGCCGTGCGAACGCTACTCCTCGAAAGCTGATCACCCCGCGGCAGGGATCCCACACGCACCATGACACCGCCCGCGCCGGTCCTGGATGCACTCCGCGGTTGATCAACGGGTTATTCGCCCGGCCTGCCGCGCACGCCGGCTTCACGTCCGTTGGTGTACTGGTTCTCAGACCACTCTCGCAGCATGCTCCCCCTCTCCAGGTATCGGATCCGCGTCGACACCGTGCCGCGTTCTCCTCACCGCCGTGCGAGAGGCGCTGCAGACCCATGCAGACATCCTCCGTGCGCACAACGCCGGGACAGTCGCCGTCCCCCTGAGCTGGTCGTACGGACAGCCGGTCCCGTCACCGGATCAACCTGCTGCAAGACCGCCGCCCCGGCCGCCGTACCGTCCACCGACACCTCGCCGTCGACACTCTGGGACCGGTGGGGCTATTCTCCGCCACAATGAAATTTCAGCGGTGCGGCACTTCGTAGACGACGCACTGGAGCCACTGCTACGCGAAGCACCCGGAACGGTCGATCTACCTCCACTCAGCAGTGCTGGTTCACTACGACGCGCAATACCAGGCTTCGGCCCAGCGACTCGGTGTTCACGAGAACACGGCGCACCTGCGGGGGGCACGCGTGCAGGCACTCACCGGACTTGCAGAAGCACTACGGCATGACCTGACCGCTTCTGGGACAAAGAAACGGAGCTCGGCATGACGGCAGGCCACATACTCCGTCGGTGCGGCGCAATATTGCATCGACGAGGGCGTGAAGTATGGATAGGCACGTGTGGTGGTCGGAAAGCCGTTGCACGAGCATCAGGCATCCGATGCCAGTTTGTGGAGGTACAGACAGATGCCGAGCTGATCGGCAATACGATCTACACGACGGCCCGACTGGTGGACGAGTTCGGCAAGATCGCGCTCAGCGGCAGGGTAGCGAGGGTCAACACGCGGAGTAATCAGCTGGCGTGGCGGGTGGCCGATCCTGCGATCGAGATCCACAAGGCGTCGGCTACATTCGGCAAAGAAGTTTCGAGTACATCCCTACCGGAACCATCGGCGCTACCGCCTCACCGAGGGTACTGACGAGCTGTAGTTGCGCCGTATCGCTGGCACGCGGTGTTCGACTTCGGTGCGTGCCGTTCTGAGCTCCACGACACCGGATCCCGCATCGCAGTCAACCGCGAGCGTGGACCACGGGGTGTGCAAGCAGGGTGGTAGTCAGCTTCGAAAGGCGTCGAGTCCCTCGTTGGTGAGACGGACGATCAGGTCGGCCAGTCCGGGGGTACGGCTGACCTTGGTCGGCCAGTAGGCGATCGAGAAGATCGTGCCAAGGCAGGTTTGGGTTGCCACGCGACCTCAGCCGACGTCGCTGTGGGGAGACATCGGGCCACCATGGTTTCCCAACAACCGACGTAGAGCTTGCGCCGGCGGTTGACTTTGCGACGCCAAGGGTCCACCAGCGACCGGTCCTCCCGTTGGGTCACATTGACCAAGTGCCGGTGCCTGATCGCGAACTCGACATGATGGCGGACCAGACGCTCGAAATCGACGTCGGCGTCCTCCTCCACGGGTTCTGCGGCGCGGATCAACTCGTCCATCGCCTCGTCGAACAGGGTAGCCAGGATCTCATCCTTGCCGGAGAAGTGTCGGTAGATCGCTGGACCTGTAAGTCCTGCACGAGCACCCAGCTCGTCGACACTCGTACCGTGGAATCCCTTCTCGTAGAACAATTCCGCAGCGATATCGAGAATCTTACGGCTCCTGTCCACATCGTGAGTTTAGCACGGCGGGTGAACGATCGTTATACTCAGCAAACGCCGCCGACCGTGCTCCACCGACCCGAACAACAGGAGCGGCGCCGCCGACAGACCGAGAAAATTTCGTGCGCGGCAACCGAGTCCTTGCACAAGGCACCCGTCAGGAGACCCATGACCTCCATCTTGCCTACCTACGACCAGGTCGTTCGTCTTCCCCGCGAGTTCGGCCCACTGATTGTGCCGCCGGAGTTCGAAGACGCAAACGGTCACATGAACATTCGGCACTACCTGGACCTTGGTGCCGAAGCCATCGACATCGCATTCCGCCGGATCGGCTTCACCGACGAGTACCGAGCAATACGCCGGCAGGGCTTCTTCACCGCGGAACATCACTTGAAGTACTACGCGGAAGTGCACGTCGGCCATCGCGTCTCGGCATACTTCCGAATCGTCGAACGCTCCGACAAGATCATCCATGGCATGACGTTCCTTGTCGACGACACAACCGAGACCCTCGCGAACACGCTGGAGGTCATCGCACCCCATGTCGACCTCACTACCCGGCGCGTTGCCCCCTTCGCCTCGGACATCGCGGATGCGGTCGATCGCGAAATCGCGACCACCGACCAGGCCGACTGGTCGATACCGGTATGCGGAGTGATGGGGATCAGGGCGCGGCATGACAGAGCCGGTCGATGACCGGCACGCACTCATCCGCGATCACCCTCCGGCGCAATTCACCGTGGCTGTAACTTCGTCGCAGCCGGGCCGCCACTACTGAGCGAGCAGGGTCCAGGTGTGCACGGTCTCCGGACCGGCCAGACGTTCGTTCGCCACGGCGATCACGTGCCCGATCTCCACCCGGGCCGCCGGTGCCGGACGAGATCGCCGATCTCTCTGGGCATCCCGTGTTCGGCAGCAAAGGCGTGCAAGTGCTCGCACTCGGGGACCAGCAGGGCTGTGACATACCGGCGTCGTTCCGCGATCGCCACGACACAATCGAGCGGCGTGGTCTGTTCTGCGATCGCGCTCTCCACAACGACGCTCGCAGCGCCGGTACGGTGTGATTCGCCGCGTCGAGCGCACCCCTACGTTCGACCCAACCGACCTTGCATCGGTCGCAGGTGTCGATTTCTCCAGAGGTTCCCTGCAAGGGTTCGGCCGGAATCGTCTCCTGTCCGGGCTCCGATGTGTCCTACTGGATGGTTCCCGGTCTGCGGTCGGAGATTGGTAAAGCAATCCTCCTCTTGAAAACGATCGTTAACGCCGATACATTTGTCATACGGTCGGACCAAAACCGACAACTCCGTCCCGCGACATGTTTTCGCGGCGACGGCGAGCCACCAGCGCAAGAAGGGACCAGCAAGTCGATGACTGATTTCACCGCATTCACGGACGTGACATATGAGGTCGACAACGGGCTCGCTTGGATCACGATCAACCGGCCGGACCGATACAACGCCTTCCGCGCCCGCACGGTCGACGAACTCGTCAAGGCCTTCAAGGCCGCCTGGGGCAGCGCCGAGGTAGGCGCCGTCGCCCTCACCGGCGCCGGTGAGAAGGCCTTCTGCTCCGGTGGCGACCAGAAGCAGCGCATGGAGACCGGTGACTACGGACCGTCCGACAGTGGCCTGTTCGAGGTCGAAGCCCTGCACCGTGTCATCCGAGACACCCCCAAGCCCGTCATCGCCGCCGTCAACGGCGTCGCCGTCGGTGGCGGACACGTGCTGCACCTGCTGTGCGACATGTCTATTGCCGCCGAGCACGCCATCTTCGGACAGAATGGCCCTCGGGTCGGATCCTTCGACGCCGGCCTCGGCACCGGCTACCTCGCCCGCGCCATCGGAGAGAAGCGGGCGCGGGAAATCTGGTTCATGTGCCGCCGATACAGCGCGCAGCAGGCCCTCGAGTGGGGTCTGGTGAACAAGGTCGTGCCGGGCGATCAGCTTCGCGCCGAGGTCCGGGCGTGGGCCGACGAGATCCTGCAGCTCTCCCCCACCTCACTCAAGGTGCTCAAGCAGTCGCTCAATGCCGACACCGAGCACTTCATCGCTCAGGCAACATGGCCTACTCCACGCTCAAGCTGTTCGGTGAGTCCGCCGAGGCACTCGAGGGCATCAGCGCATTCAACGAGAAGCGCCAGCCGGACTTCTCCAAATTCCGCGGCGCCTGACCGCTCCAACCTTGTGGGCGGCGGGACTCCACCGTCCCGCCGCCCTGCCGTAGATCAAGTCATCCTCCCGGTCTTTCACAGAGAGCACTTGACGACATGCGCTTCAGCCGAGAACAACAGGAGTTCGCACTCGCGGTCCGCGAGTTCTGCGACGCCGAGTGCAAAACCCTTCAACAGCGCGATGCGCTCACCGCCGGCGGCACCGTAGCCAACAGCCAAGTGATCCTCGACAAGTTTGCAGCGCTCGGCTGGCTCGCAGTGTCGCTGCCCGAAGAATACGGCGGTGGCGGCGCGGGATGGTCGAAGAGTGCATCTTCCTCGAGGAGACCTCACGTGGTCTTGCCCCCATCACCGGTTACTCGACCGGCCTGACCGCCGCCCAGACGTATCTGCGCTACGGGACCGAAGAGCAAAAGCGCACGATCGTGTCGAATATGGCGACGGGCAAGCTCGAGGCGATCGCCTGAGCGAGCCGGGAGCAGGATCCGACCTCGGCGGCGTCCGCATCAAGGCCGAGCTCGTCGACGACCACTATGTGATCAACGGCCAGAAGACGTGGATTTCCGCGGCCCACGTCGCCGAGCACATCCTGTTGCTCGCACGTACGAATTCTCTTGGCTCCAAGCACGAGGGTCTGACCCTGTTCATGGTGCCCGCCGACGCTCCCGGCCTCGACATCCACGGCATCGCCACCATGGAGGCCCGCACCTGCAACGACCTTTATTTCACCGACGTGGCCGTTCCGGTCGCAGCCGTAGTCGGCACACCGAACCAGGCGTGGCGCCACCTCATGCGCGGTCTGAGCGTTGAGCGGCTCATCATCGCCACCATGTCACTCGGCGCTGCCGAACGCGCACTCGACGACGTCATCGCGTTCGTCACCGAACGCGAGCAATTCGGACGCAAGATCGGCAGTTTCCAAGCGATCCGCCACCGCATCGCCGACCTCGCCACCGAAATCGCCTTCGCGAAATCCTTCGTCTATGAAGTCGCCGAACGCATCGATGCCGGGGAGGAGAACAATCTCAACCGGGAGAGCTCGATGGCCAAGCTCAAATGCACCGAGATGGCAAAAAAGACGACTCTCGAGGCCATGCAGATGATGGGCGGCTACGGGTACACCCGCGAATACGGCGTCGAAGAACAGGTCCGCCGCGCCCTGGCACCGACCATTTACGGTGGCACCAACGAGATCCAACGCGAAATCATCAGCAAGAGCCTGGGACTGTGATCCCCGTTCTCCGACCGATAGGACCCCTGACATGACCCCCTCCCCATTCACGTCCGAGGCCCTCGCCGGCAAGCGAATCCTCATCACCGGCGGCGGCACCGGTCTCGGGCGCGGCGTCGCCCGCCACCTGGTCGACCACGCGCCGAGGTCCACCTCTGGGGACGTCGGCCCGCCGTCCTCGAAGAAGCCGCCACCGAGCGTCCGTCTCCCGCCCCGGCTCGATCCATTGGCAGATCGTCGATGTCCGCAACGCGGAGATGGTCTCCGCCGCGATGGATGAGATCTGGACCCTGCACGGACCTCTCACGGGCGTGATCAACAACGCTGCCGCCAACTTCATCGCCCCTACCGAATCGCTCAGCCCGCGAGCCTTCGAGGCCGTCACCTCCACCGTGATGAACGGGTCGTTCAACACCACCCATGCCGCCGGCCGCCGCTGGATCGAAGGTGGCACGAGGGGCGTGGTGTTATCCACGCTGACCACGTGGGTGTGGAGCGGTTCGGCGTTCGTCGTCCCGTCCGCGATGGCCAAGGCTGCCGTGCATTCGATGACCATGTCCCTCGCCGTCGAATGGGCCCGCTACGGAATCCGCCTCAACGCCCTGGCTCCGGGACCGATCCCCACCGACTATGCTGGGAGATGCTCAATCCCACCGACAAGAGCGCGGTCGGCGCCACCCAGGCCGACCAGATCCCGATGGGACGGATGGGCACCATCGAAGAGCTCGCCAACCTGACGATCTTCCTGCTGTCCGACGCGTGCGACTACCTCACCGGACAGACCATCGCCATGGATGGCGGTCAGATGCTCGCCGGCCCCGGGACCTTCGCTGGTCTGACATCGATGAGCAACGAGGACTGGGCCGCCGCCCGGGAGAAGAGCAAGGCCGCCAGCGAAGCCGCGAAGGCACAACGCGGCGTCTGAGTCCCATCCCGACAAGCCTCGGCCGCCGGAGACAACGTTCCGGCGGCCAAGCTTCGACGGGTTCGAGTATCCGGCTTCGCCGTCCATCAGGAGAGCCATGACCACCGACAATTCCACTGCGCTCCATTTCGTTTCCACCGGCGCCGAACGGTTGCTTCGAGTCGCCGACATCACTGGCGACGACTCCCACGCGTCGACCGAAATGCTCACCGGTCCATGGCTTGCCGACCAGCTCGGACGACCGTGCCGAGGAACTCTCGGTGTGGTGATGGATGATGTGATGGCTATCTCGTCAACACGATGACGCCTGAGGGATTCTGGGCGGTAAGCACCGAAATCCACCTCGACTTCATAGAGGATCCACCGGTCGACGGGGCGATACTGCGCGCCGAGAGTTGGGTTCTTGGGCGAGGCGCGCGCGCCGGACTGGCCGGCGGCCGAATCGTCGACGCCCAAGGCCGGTTGATTGCCAGTGGGACCACTCGCCTTCAGACAGTACCGCTCATCGCCCCTCCTGGCGCACCGGCGATCTCCCCCGACGACTTGGACTCTCGGCTCCGTGCACGCTCGATCGTCGATCTGCTGGGCGTCGAGTACGCGCGCGAGGCCAGCGGGATCGAGTTCGGCCCGTCGCCGATGCTCGCCAATCCGATGGGCAACATTCATGGCGGTGTGCTCCTGTGTGCCTCCGAAATCACAGGCTCGGCCGCGTTAGCCGATGCTGATTTCCGCACTACCTCGATTCACATCTCGTATCTGCGGCCGTGCCCATCGGATGAACCTGTCACGTTCGCACCGAAGATCGTGCACCGTGGTCGCAGCCTCGGAATCGTCGAGGTTTCCAGTCGCAACACCGCGGGAAAGACGTGCACCACCGCCACCGTCACCTGCAGCGCTGTTTGTTGACCGGTGGAGGACATCTCTCCCGCGTGCAACAGGCCACGACGTGCTCGCGACAACCTCTGCCATCGTCGCCGACACGCACTCCCCGATTTCTGCCGACCCTTCGCGCACCCACCGCTCATTTCAGGCGAACACCGTGACATTTCCTGCACCCAAAGAACGCGATCGCGTTCTCGGCCGCCGACACGCACTGGCAGCAGCACGGCCTGTGTCGGAATGGCAACGCTCCGTTGTCTTTCGGACCCGAGAACGGAACGCATCACGAACGGACGTTGCGGGAAAGCGAGGCGAAGAGGGTGTGTGAACACTGCCCCGTGCTCCTTCGATGCCGCAACCGTGCACTGGCGCACTACGAGCAGTACGGCATCTGGGGCAGGCCGACAGAACGCGACCGCAAACGACACCGAAGGCCCCAAGGGCGGTCCCCTGATGATCGGCTATCGAACCGGCGCTGGTGACGGTCGTTCACCGAACGATGTCCACTGGGCGGATATGCAGCATCGTGCACCTACGAGCGTAAGGATCTTCAATGGACGCGGTGGTAATGCAGGAGTTCGGGGAGCCTGACGTCTTGCAATGGCAATCGGTCCCCGATCCGAGTGTCGCTCCTGGCTGGGTCACCGTCCGATTGAAGGCGGCCGCACTCAATTGGCACGACGTCCTCGTCCGACAGGGCCGATACTCCTCGCCACTACCGCACATTCTGGGTGCCGACGGCGCCGGAATCCGCACGGACACAGGCGAGGAGGTACTTGTTCTCCCGTCTCTGTGGTGGGGCGATCGAGAATCCGCCCCGAGCTCGCGGTGGGAGATCCTCGGCGACCGCCAACGTGGCACATACGCCGAGTTGGTCCGAGTCCCGGCGGACTGCGTTGCACCCAAGCCCAAAAGACTCACTTGGGAACAGGCCGCCGCACTGCCCCTTGTCGGACTCACCACCTATCGAGCCCTGTTCACTCGTGGCGGTCTCCGCGCAGGCGAGAACCTTCTGGTTCTCGGCGCCGGTGGCGGCGTCGCAACTATGGCCGTGATACTCGGAACCGCAATTGGCGCGCGCGTCACCGTTACCTCCTCGGCGTCCTCGAAGATCGCGCAAGCACAGGAACTCGGCGCCGCGAACGGAGTGTTGTACACCGACCCCGCGTGGCCCGAGGCCGCTCGACAGTTCTCACCACACGGGCAAGGCTTCGATCTGGTCTTGGACTCCGTCGGAACGTGGGAGCAGTCCCTCTCGGCATTACGCCCGGGGGGCCGCCTGGTCGTGCTGGGGGCATCGCGCAACGATCTCGCCACGATCGATGTCCGCCCGTTCTATTTCGGCCAGTACGAGCTGATCGGGACCACGATGGGCAGCCCGCACGACTTCA
Organism: Rhodococcus sp. IITR03; assembly: GCA_001017865.1. The sequence continues at coordinate 61,792 of LATQ01000418.1, read as the reverse complement.
CAGGCCTGCTACGGCTGCTCGATACAGAGACCGTTTCGCCGCTCCCGATCGGGGCGGTATTCCCGCTCGACCAGGCCGCCGTGGCGCACACGCAACTGGAACGGGGATGCCGCTTCGGGAAAATCGTTCTCTCGTCCAGCTGAGGACCGTCCGGGACCGGGAAGAGCTCCATCATTTCCATTTGGACTGTCCTTTACATTGGACGGTCCATATGGTGTCATATGTGACGGACACCACTCGTCGTGATCCCCTTCGGCATCGCCACCTCGACTACCGATTTTCGATCGACAGGAGCTTCCATGAGCGCAGTCGGAATCACTGGCTGCAAGCGCCCACGCGGCATCTGAACCGCTGGTGGTACGTCGCCACCGGATTTCTGACGCTGCTGTTCGGCACCAGCACGGTCAACGTCCTGTTCAATATCCTCGGCAAGCCCATGACCGAGGAATTCGGCTGGGACCGCAGCGTCATCGCCAACGGCCTCTCCGTCGAGACGGTGATGGTCGGCATCAGCATCGTCATCCTCGGGTTCCTCATCGATCGCTTCGGTCCCAAGGTGCCTTCGGTGCCGATGGCGTTGACTTTCGGAATCGGCCTCATGTTGATGGCCGCACTTCCCAACAATGAAATGCTGTTCTTCGCGCTCTGCATCGTGATCGGCGCCGGCGCTGGTGCGTGAATCCGGTAGCGCACTCAGCTGTGGTCAGCGCTTGGTTCCAGGACCGTCGCGGCATGGCACTGGGCATTCTCATGGCCGGTCTCGGGGCTTGCGGAGTTCTGATGCCGTACCTCGCCAACTGGGTGCTGGGCATGGGCGGCTGGCGGATGGCCTTCCTCGTCATCGGTGCGGTGTGCACCATCATTCCGGCTTCGGTCTACGCGTTCATCACCCGGATGCCGGCCGAACACGACGCCGAACGCGAAGCTGCACGTCTGCAAGGCCGGATGGCCGGAGAGTCCCTTCTCACCGTGGCGCGGAAATACCGACAGTTCTGGCTGCTCTCCGTCGCCATCTTCCTGGTCTCTTCAGCACCTTCGGCCTGATGTCGCAAGTTGTGCCGATGGCTACCGACAAGGGCATCAACCAGACCACCGCCGTGTCCGTCCTGTCCGTTCTCAGCCTGTCGTCAATCCTCGCTCGCCTGCTCGTCGGCTACCTGCTCGACCGCTTCTATGCACCTTGATCGGTTCGATCATCTTCGCGCTGTGCGCGATCGGCGTCTTCCTCATGATCACCTCGTCGGAGGTAGGACTGCTTTTCCTCGGCTCTGCGCTGATCGGTCTCGGACTGGGATCCGAAGGTGACCTCGCCGCCTACATGGTGAGTAGGTACTTCCCCAAGCACTCGTACGGTCGGGTGCTGGGATTCATCTACTTCCTCTATGCTCAGGGCGCGGCCTTCGGCATCTTCCTGCTCGGACAGATCTACAGCGCCACGGGGTCTTACCGTGCCGGTGCCGTACCGATCATCGTGCTGGTCGGAATTGGGATCGCCTGCCTGCTCATGATGGGCACCTATCGCTTTACCCTCGACCACCAAGAAATCGACGCCGTCGAGCAGCCCAGCGAGAAGACGTCACCGGTGGGCAACTGACGCCGACCGACGAAAAGGAAGACGAATGACCGACAGATTCCACGACGCCCTGACCACTCGGGCCACTGCGGACATGCCGGAGAAGTTCTTCGACCGGTTCATGTTCAACCTCCATCCTGACGATGGGACCACACCGTCGGTGATCCTCGGTGCGGGGGTTTATCCGCCGCGGAACGTCGTGGACGGATTCGTGGTAGTGACCACCGCCTCCGAACAACGCAACCTCCGCGTCTCCACCGAACACGACGCCACCGACGCTGCCTCTGTCGGCCCCCTGCGATGGGAGACGATCGAGGACAACAGGACCTGGCGAATTCATCTTCACGAGAACAAGACCGGACTCGAACTAGACCTCCTCTGGCATGCCCGGGCGCCTATTGGCTCGGGTCGGTGGACGTGGCGAACACCGACGGAAACGTCACCTCGTTCGACCATCTGTTCCAACCCGGCCGCTACGAAGCACGCTCACCCTGGACGGCACCACCACCGATGTCAATGGCTGGTACGGACTACGGGACCGCTCCCGCGGGGTACGCACCATGTCCGGGGGTCAGGGCTTGCACATCTGGTACCAGGCCCAGTTCCCGGACCGCACATTCGGGTTCCTCCTCGTCGAGGACCGGCACGGTGGACGGATTCTGCTGGAAGGGGCCGTCATGCACGACGACGGCCACCTCGACGACATCACCGACGTCCGGCACAACCTGGCATTCACGGCAGGTAACGACCTGCTCAGCGGCACAGTGGAGATTGCGACCGCCGCCGGCGCAACCTACCGCGTCGACGCCGACGCCTCGGCCGGCGGCGGATACATGGCCGGTGGCGGTTACGGGGGCCACCACGGAAAGGTTCGCGGTCGCGACTTCGAAGACTTCGACACCTATCCCCTCGACGGAACAGTGGGCCCGAAGACTCTCGACTCAGCCCTGACCGACCGGTGCTGCGCGTTCGGATGGAACGGGCAGACCGGTTACGGCATCTTCGAATTCGCCCTGTCGCGGTCGTCGTCCTACGCCTACCGCCCCACCCTGACATAACACGCCGAGCCCTGAACTGCCTCTGCACCCATCGGACGGTGCAGGGGCAGTTCAGCGCCTGAACACGTTCAGCTTCGGGCTCACATTCACATCATGGGATCGACAGACCCGGCCACTCGCCACTTCACCTGACAGCAGGTGAGCGCAACTGGGCGAGTTCACCGCTCGGGGTGCGGGGCGAGTCGGTCCCGTCTGCTACGACGAGACTGCGCCGATACCGTGGCTCTCGTAGGGAACGAAGTCGGTCCCTATTTTTCCCGCATGATGATGATCTTCTGGATCTGTGCAGTACTGTCGGCGATCTCGCCGGGACATCACGCCTCACTCGCACATCGCCTGTTCGCCGCGGACGACATCTGTGTCTTACTTTCGACGTCGACGTCGACGTCGATCGGTGGGACGGCCGCCGGTTGGTGATCCACGTTCCGGTTTTCTGATCGCACCGCTCGAACCGCAAAAACTGTATGCGGCATGGCCGGTGGGGCCGGCTTCGAAAACCCCATCCCCTGGCGTCCGGGTGACTTACCACATCGATCGCGCCGCAGAGGACACCGAAGCGATCGAGTCGCTGGGATCGACCGACGCACGATATCTTCATCGTCCCGATAGCCCAGCAGGGCATCACCGCGACCGAACTCGTGGGGCGATCCTCGAATCTCGACGAGGCCGCGATGGTCTACGACCAACTGTTCGCCCGCTTCGACGTGCGCGAATTCTCCTCGGAACACGAATTGCTCATCGCCCGCCTGCAGCCGGCCGACTCTGTGCCCCGCATGCTGTACCCGGATCCCTCACTGCCCGAGGTCCTGTGCCGGACCGGGCACGATTGCGGGCGGTGAAGTGGCTACACGACCTGCATATCGAGTGGACACCAGCAGCACGTGCCCGTGACGTGAGCGGGTATCGACCAAGAACTCTCGGGTCCGCGTCCGGCCGATCCGAGATCACACACCGGTACCGGTCATCGCACGCAACTCGTGTTTGAGCACCTTGCCGGTCGTATTTCGCGGAAGTACGTCGACGATGCGCAATTCGAGCGGCAGTTTGTACCGGGCCAGTCGGGCGCCGGCGAACTCCCGGAGTTCTTCGAGTTCGAGCTGCGCGCCCTGCACAAGCACCACCACCGCCACGACCCGTTCGCCCCAGCGCTCGTCGGGGGCACCGATCACCGCGACCTCCGCGACGGACGGATGACCGTAGAGCACGCTCTCGACCTCCGCCGGGTAGACGTTCTCGCCCCCGCTGATGACCATGTCGTTGAGCCGGTCGGCAATGTAGAAGTAGCCGTCCTCGTCTTGGTAGGCAACATCGCCGGTGCGCAGCCAGCCGTCCGGTGTCAGCGCCGCCGTGGTCGCCTCCGGCAGATTCCAATACCCCGGAGTCACCGTGTCGCCACGCACGCACAGTTCGCCGTGCACCCACGGCGTGGTGAGAACATTGCCGTCGAAGTCGATCAACCGAACCTCGTTGAGAAGGCCGGCCGTGCCGCACGACCCGAGCTTGTCCAGAGCCCGGTCCGTCCCCAGGAAGGTCGCACCGGTGGCGGCCTCGGTCAGCCCCCAGCACTGGCTGACGGGGATGCCCCGTTCCGCGTACAACCGCAGCATCGGCTCCGGGACCGGGGCTGCTCCCGCGACGATGATGCGGACGCTGGACAGATCGGCGGTTGCGAATCGCTCATGCGTACTTGTGCTCAGCATCATCGCTGGCACCATGAACAGCGACGTCACCCGGTACCGCTCGATATCGTCGAGCAATATCCCCGCATCGAAGTGCGCGTGGACTACAACGTGGCCTCCCGCCATGAGTACAGGCAGCGTCATGACACACATCCCGCCGGAATGGAACAGCGGCGCGGACGTAAGCGCGACGTGGTCGGCGTTGTAGTTCACCGCCAGCATCCAGTTCATATTGCTCGTCCACACGTTCCGGTGCGTGAGGATGGCCCCCTTGGGCCGTCCCGTAGTTCCCGACGTGTACAGGATCATCGCCGGGTAATCTGCCTCGACAATCGCCTCCTCGACATGTGACGGGTCACGGGCGAGCAGATCGTCGAGCCCGTCCCAACCTTCGGCGCCCGCGCCGAGGCGGAGGAAGCACCGGATGTGGAGATCCTCGCGCACCTTGTCCACAGCAGCTGTGTGCGCGTCGTCCGCCATGATCAGCCGAGCCCCGCTGTCCTCGATGTTGTGTGCAAGTTCGCTTCCCGTGAAGCGGAAGTTCAACGGCACGAAGATCGCGCCGAGACGCGCGGTCGCGAACAGAGCCACCAGGAAGCGGCTGTGGTTGAAGCCGACGTAGGCGATGCGGTCACCGGGGTCGACGCCACATGCGGACAACACATTTGCCAGGTCCTCGACGCCTCGTTGCAGCGCAGCGAACGACAGTGTCTCACCGGCGAACGTCACTGCCGGGCGGCTTCCGTCACGTTCGGCGCGACGACGCAGCCACGTGGCTAGTCCGATCGGGTTCATACAGCACTCCTTACAGGGAAGATCTCTGAAATGTCTTCCCCGCACCGCTGTTTTCGGTCTCGACGTCAGCTCGGGAACCCGATGTCGTCAGGCCCGCCGCCCGATGAGCGGCGGCGAGAAAGGCACGCACCATGGCGCCGTCGCGGTAGTACTGATCCCCCACGCCGGCGACGGCCCGTCGCCGCCCGTACTCGTACAGCACCGCCAGCTTCCACAGTGCCAGTGCGGTATACCAATCGAGGTTCGTCAGGTCCGCGCCGGTGGCAGCCGCATACCGTCGGGCGAGTTCGTCGCGGGTCGGATAGCCGTCCTCGAGGACGGCGACACCGAGATCTTCGGTCGGTGTGCGGTCCTGTCCTTCGACGGGATACGACGCGAGGAAGTACCCGAGATCGAACAGTGGGTCACCGATGGTTGCCAGTTCCCAGTCCAGCACCGCTGCGATACGCCCCGGCGCGTCGGGCGCGAGGATGACGTTGCCGATGCGGTAGTCGTTGTGGATGATCGTCGCACCGGACTCGGTCGGAACGTGGGCAGCGAGCCACGCATCGATCTCAGCGAATTCCGGCGGTGGCATCCCGTCCTCGGCTGTCACCAGTCGGCCCATGCGGCGCAGGTGACGTTCGTTGAAGCCTTCCGGCCGGCCGAGGTCACCGAGGCCCGCGGCCCGCCAGTCGACCGCGTGCAGAGCGGCGAGGGTATCGATCAGCGCCTCACCGATCCGGCGACGGTCGACCGGCGCGCTCAAGGCCGCCGGGGTCTCGGTGGTGACCACCGGACCGGCCACGTAATCCATGACGTAGAACGGCACGTCGAGCACGTCGCCGGTCTGACCGACGGCGAGCACGGCCGCCACCGGTACGCCGCTGCCGGCCAGTGCACCGACGAGCCGAGCCTCCCGCAGCATGTCGTGGGCACCGGCGGGACCGGCGGCGGCGGCGGCCGACGAACAATCACCTGGCGCACTCCGTCGGACACCAGGTACGTCAGATTCGAATGTCCGTCACCGATGCGTGACGTTGTCAGCGGTCCGTCGGTGATACCTCGCTCGCGAAGGAATCGCTCCAGCGCGCCGAGGGTGTCGGGAGTCCATTCCCAGGTCATATGCTCGCCTCCATCAGAGAGTGCCACCGGCGCGTGCCACCGGCGCGTGCCGCCGGGCCCGAACGCTGTAGCAATCGGTTGTTCTACGTCTATGCCCCGGTGAAGCGCGGAACCCGCTTCTCCTTGAATGCGGCGAGCGCTTCCGGCATATCGGCGCCTCGGGTCAGCAGCGCCTGGCCCCGGTTTTCCAACTCCAGCGCCGCCGCGTAGGAGGTCACTTCCTGGTTCCGCTGCAGCGCGCGCTTCGACATCCGGATCCCGCCGGGCGAATTCGTTGCGATCGTCTCGGCGAGCGCGACGGCCTCGTCGAAAAGGTTTTCACTCGGCACCACCCGGTTGGCCAGCCCGATCCGGACCGCCTCTTCGGCACCGACAAAGCGTGCGGTGTACGCGATCTCCGCTGCACGGCCCGGCCCGACGAGGCGGGTCAGTTGCCAGGAAGTGCCGAGTTCCCCGACGGACAACCCCACCTTGACGAAGGCCGCGTTGAACTTCGCGGTCGGGGCGACCAACCGGATGTCGGCGGCGAGAGCGAGCGACATACCGCCGCCGGAGGCTGCGCCGTGGATTGCCGCGATCACCGGGAACGGTAGATGCCGCAGCGCAGCAAGCCCCCGGTTGCGGTCTCCTGAAACTTCAGGAATTCCCGCACACCCATTTCGGTGATCACACTGATCTCATCCAGGTCGAACCCGGCGCAGAACGCCCGCTCGCCCGCACCGCGAATGATCAGCGCCCGCGTGTCGGTGTCGCGTAATGCATATGCGGCGGTGTTGAACTCTTCGAACATCTTCACGACCATCGAGTTCATCCGCTCGGGCCTGTTGATCGTGAGAACGGCGATCTTGCCTCGAGCACCTCGAGGGTGAGGGTTTCGAGTCGGGGCGGCTCGTAGTTGCTCAGCACGGACGCATTCTCCCGCGTGTCCATCTGCGTCATGTCGATCACCGTCCCGTGAACTTCGGGCTGCGCTTGCCCTTGAACGCGGCCAGCGCTTCGGGCATGTCCTCGCCCCGGGTGAGCAGTGCCTGGCCACGGTTTTCCAGTTCGAGCGCCGCGGCGTAGGACGACACCTCCATGTTCGCGTGCAGTGCGCGTTTCGACAACTGCACTCCGGCAGGCGAGTTGGCGCAGATGAGGCGCGCCATTGCGACCGCCTCGTCGAGCAGCGACTCGGCGGGTACCACTGCGTTCAGCAGCCCGAGCGACTCCGCTTCGACGGCCTCGATGAAGCGGCCCGTATACGCGAACTCCGCGGCCCGCGCCGGGCCGATCAACCGGGTCAGGTGCCATGAGGCACCCAGATCCCCGGCCGAGAGACCGATTCGCACGAACGCCGCGTTGAACCGCGCGGCCGGCGAGCCGATCCGGATGTCGCAGCCAGGGACAAGGACAGTCCTCCACCGGCCGCCGCGCCGTTGACCGCCGCGATGACCGGAACGCGGATGCTGCGGATGGCCGAGAGCGCCCGTGCCGCCAGTTCCTGCTGATCGAGCATCCCCATCGGCGTCAACGACGACAGACCTTCGGCGTCGTCGAGGTCGAACCCCCCGCAGAACGCCTTGCCGGCCCCGGTAAGGATCACGACCCGCAGGTCGTCCTCGCGATCGAGTTGCAGCGCAACCTTTTCGAGTTCAACGAACATCGTGTTCGTCATCGAGTTCATGCGTTCGGGACGATTCAACGTCACGACGACGATCCCCGGTTCGGGTCGCTCGAGCGTGAACGTGTCCCATGTCGTGGGCTCGGTCACAGGTCTACTCCTTCTTCGGTCCGGCGGTTCCGGGTGGGCGCCGCGAGGTCGGGTGATCGGTCAGGCTTCGGCGGCGGTTCGGTGTATTGCGCCCGAGTGCCGCCGTTGGTCGGCGCGGACGGAGTCGATTCCCCAAGAGGCCGGCGTCCCCGGTGCAGCGATTCGGTGCGGAAATCCGTGTTCGGCCCGACCAACCCTGCGCTGGTGGCACGGTCGACCCGCTTTACGTCATCACCGAGATCTGCCAGCAGCATGGCGCAGAACGGCCCCGGCCGATCGACCCGATCTCGACCATCTTCAGGCCCGACAAGACCTGTGAACGAGCGTTTCGTGCCGTTCTGCGCCATTGCTGCACCCTCCAAATTTGGTCTGATAATAATACCTTCGAGGGGTCCAGGGAAGGCTCCCCGAGCACCCGGCACACCGAAGATCAGTCGCGGACCACGGCTGTCGTCTTGTCTGCACAGTCGGCAATCGGTTCGGGCCGAGGCCGAGCCTGCGCACCGATCACCAGCAGGACGGACATCAGGACCACGATTCCGCCGACCACGAGCGCAGGAGTGACCGGCTCGGACAGCACGACGGACCCGAGAGCGACGGCCACGACCGGGTTGACGTACGTGTGGGTGGCCACCAGCGGAAGCGGCGCATGGTGCAGCAGCCACGCGTACGCGGTGAATCCGACGACCGAACCGAAGATCACGAGGTAGCCGAACGCGCCCCAGGCCCGCGGCCCGATCTCGCCCGGGAAACGCTCGCGGGTCATCACCGACGCCAGCGTCATCACCGCGCCGGCCGTCAGGAGTTGGTACGTCGCGCCGACGTAGACGTCCTGGGGCAGCCGGAGCCTGGGTTTGATCCAGGATCCGAACGACCACGACAGGCTCGACAACACGATGACCGCCACGCCGAGCAGCGGAAGACTCGAACGCTCGCCGCCGGTCGCAGCACCAGCACGGTCAGGCCGACGAGTCCCACGCCGACGCCGACCAGCTCGAGAGCTCGCGGGCGGTCGCCGGATACGGCACGGTAGATGCAGATCCACACGGGCACCATCGCGACGAGAAGCGCCGTCACTCCGGAGGGCACGCCGTGCAACTGGCCGACCGACGTCAAGCCGTTCCCACACGCGAGCAGCAGAATCCCGAGAAATGCAGCACCGCCGGCCTCCCTCCGGCCGACGAGCAGCCGCTTCCAGCCGCCACGCACGGCGAGGAACACGGCCATGAGCAGAGCAGCGAGAAGGAATCGCGCTCCCATCGAGCCGAGGGGCGGAGCCTCCTCGATCACCAGCCGGATCGCGAGGTAGATCGATCCCCAGATCAGATAGACCAGCGATAGGGCGAATGCGATCGCTCCGCGCCCGGCAACCCCGGACGACACGGCGCTCAGGCGAAGCGCGGGGCGCGCTTTTCGAGGAACGCGGTGATGCCTTCCTTCGCCTCCCCGCTCTCGAACAGGTCCTGCTCCTGGGCGACCTCGAAGGCGAAGCCTTCGTCGAGCGGGGTGTCGAAAGACGCGTCGACGGTCCGGATGACGGCGCGCTGCGCCGGTAGCGACATTGTGCACAGCTCGGCCGCAAGGGCGAGCGCCGCGTCCGTCGCGCCGCCGGTCTCGACGATTCGGTCGATCAGCCCGATCGCGTGCGCTTCGCCCGCGGGGACCTGACGGGCCGTCAACATGATGTCGAGCGCACGGCCCCGGCCCACGAGACGAGGGAGACGTTGGGTGCCGCCGGCGCCAGGGATGAGGCCGAGCTTGGCCTCGGGAAGCCCGAACTTCGCGTCCGCGCCGCCGACCCGTAGGGTGCAGGCCATTGCGAGTTCGAGACCGCCTCCGAGCGCGAGGCCGTCCACCGCGGCAATCGTGATCCGGTCGGCCGACGCGAGCCGGTCGAGTGCCCCGCGCAGCCGATCTCCGTAGGCGGTGAACGACTCCGCATCCACCGACGACATGTGCTTGATGTCCGCCCCTGCGGCGAAGAAACCAGGAATGTCCGATCGAACGATGATCACTTTCACCGAACCGTCGGCATCGGCGGCGTCCAGGGCCGCGTTCAGACCGTCGATGAGCGGCAGACCCAGGGCGTTCGCGGGCCGGCGCTGAAGCGTGATCGTCATGACGCCGGCGACGGCATCACTCCATGCGACTGCGGGCGTAGCGATTTCCGACATGCATACCATCCTGTTCGAGCCAGCAATGACCCAACCATACTAATTATTGGACCGAAATGGAAGGTCAGGGCCGCCGCGGAAACTTCTCGAATTCCGGCCGACGCTTGGCCTTGAACGCCTCGCGGCCCTCCCGGGCCTCGTCCGTAGAGTAGAACAACAGATTCGCATCGTGGGCGAGCTGTTGGATGCCAGCCATCCCGTCCTCCGCCGCATTGAAGCTCGCCTTCATCAGGCGCAGCGCGAACGGGGAAAGCTCGAGCATCTCGCGGCACCACTGGACGGTTTCGCGCTCGAGGTCGGCCAGCGGCACCACGGTGTTGACCAGCCCCATCTCCAGGGCCTGCCGAGCGTCGTACTGGCGACACAGGAACCAGATCTCCTTGGCCTTCTTCACCCCGACCAACTCCGCGAGCAGACCCGCGCCGTACCCACCGTCGAACGAACCGACCTTGGGACCGATCTGGCCGAATCGGGCGTTGTCCGCTGCAATCGTCAGATCGCACACCAGATGCAGGATGTGTCCGCCACCGATTGCATACCCGGCAACCATGGCTACCACCGGCTTCGGCAGTCGGCGGATCTGAATCTGCAGGTCGGTGACGTGGAAGCGCCCCACCCCACCGGCCTTACCCGGCTCGGTGAGGTAGCCGGTATCGCCGCGCACCCGTTGATCACCACCCGAACAGAAGGCATCGGGCCCTTCCCCTGTCAGCACGATCGCACCGATCGACGAATCCTCCCGGGCATCGACCAACGCGTCGGAAATCTCCATCAACGTCTGCGGCCGGAACGCATTGCGCACCTCTGGACGACAGATCGTGATCTTGGCGATGCCGTCGCCACTGTGCTCGTATCGGATGTCCTCGAATGCACCGACTGGGGTCCAGGTTACGAAATCTGTTGCATCGGAATGGTTTGCCATCCCGCGATCATAAGCACAGACGCAAACGATCGTTAACTGATCCACGACGCACGACAGCGCGGACCGGAGAAGTTCCGGGCCGCGCTGTCGGTACAAGTATCGGCTGGTGACCGTCAGGCCATCGTCAGACCACCACTGACGGACAGGGTCTGACCGGTAACGAACTCCGCCTCATCGGAGGCGAAGAACGCCACGGCGGCGCCGATATCGGTAGCCTGCCGAGCCGCTTCATCGGCACTGCGCGGGTCATGCCGGCGATCACCTTGTCGGCTTCCTGACCGGAATTGTCGGCGAACTTGCGCAGGGCCGGGGTATCCGTCGGACCGGGGCACACCGTGTTGGCGGTGACTCCCTTCGTGGCGACCTCACGAGCGAGGGTCTTGGTGAACGCGATAATGCCGCCCTTGGCACCCGAGTACACCGCTTCGAGCGACGAGCCGACGCGCCCGGCGTCCGAACCGATGTTGATGACGCGCCCCCAACCCCGCTCCACCATGCCCGGCAAAGTCGCCTGGACGACCCGCAGTTGACCTTTGAAATTGATCTCGAGAATTCGGTCCCAGAACGCCTCGTCGGTCTTGAGAAACGGCATGAAGTCGTCCCAACCCGCATTGTTGACGACGATCTCGACCGGACCGAACTGCTCGGCGACCTGCTTGACCGCCGCCTGCACGGACTCTGTGTCCGTCACATCGACGGGGACGGCGATTGCCTGGCCTCCAGCCTCGCGGATGGCAGTTGCGGTCTCCTCGGCGACCTCGAGGTTGAGGTCGGCGACTGCAACGCGAAAGCCCGCGTCACCGAGCGCGTCAGAGATTCCCTTGCCGATGCCCTGCGCGCCACCGGTGACGAATGCGACTCGATTGCTCATGATTTCACTCCGTATCGTTGATTCTGACGTCGTAGTCGTGCCTCGCCGGGACGCGTCAGCGCACGCCCGCTGCCCACTGGATCGGGCCGGCTACGATCGAATGACTGGTGAGCTTGCGACCGAGTACCTGCTGAGCCTCACGAGCAGCATCGATGACCTGTTCGAGAGCAAGACCGGTCTCGACGCCCATTTCGTGGAACATGCTTACAAGATCCTCGGTGGCAATGTTGCCGGTCGAACCCACGGGCACGGGGCAACCACCCAACTCTCCGAAGCTCGACTCGAAGCTCGCGCATCCCGCCTCGAGCGCGGCATATGCGTTCGCGAGGCCCTGACCACGGGTGTTGTGGAAATGCGCGGTGACTTCCACGTTCGGCAGTCGTTCGATGGCAGCTGCGAAGAACTCCGAGGCATAGGCCGGATTGCACATGCCGGTGGTGTCACCGAAACCGATCTCGGTGGCGCCGGATTCGGCGAATCTCTCCGCAAGGTCCAACACCCGATTCAGCTCCACCTTGCCTTCGAAGGGGCATCCGAACGAGGTCGCGATGACCGCAGCACAGTGCAGCCCCTCGGCGACGATCCGGCGAGCCATGATGTCGTTGTCCGCCATGGTTTCGTCGACGGTGCGGTTGACGTTCTTCTTGTTATGGGTTTCGGACGCGCTGACGAAGATCGCAACCTCATGGAAGGTGTCGCGTACCTTCAGGGCGTTGTCCAGCCCCCTGCTGTTCGGCACGAGAACCATCAGTTTCACATCGTCGGGCACATCGATGCGACTGAGCACCTCCACCCCGTCCGATAGTTGCGGGATCACGTCGGGCCGCACGAAACTGGCGACCTCGATCCGCTTCAAACCGGCGCGACCGAGAGCGTTGATCAGCCGCACCTTGTTGTCGGTGGAGATGGTCTCCGGCTCGTTCTGGAAGCCGTCGCGCGGACCGACTTCTCGGATCTGTACCCGTTGGGGACGCGTCATGGCGTTCACTCCTTGTTTCCGCTCGCTCCGCTACGAAGCAAGGTCGTGCTCGGTCAGGGCGATGTCCAGGTGCTCGCGATGCTCCGGGGCGGCGACTGCGATCATTCGTCGGGCCCGTTCCGCGAGCGAGCAGCCCCGCAGCTCGGCGACGCCGTGCTCGGTGACGACGTAGTCCACATCGCGCGCGCCGTGGTGACGGACCCGAACTCGAGGGACGGCTTGATCGACGAGCGGCCCCGCACGGTGGAGCGCAGCGCGATGACCGAGCGGCCGCCGGTCAAAGCCGCGGCGCGGGAGAAATCCACCTGCCGCCGACCGCACCGACGTAGGTGTCTCCGGCCTGCTCTGCCCCTACCTGCCCGGTGAGATCTACCTCGATCGCCGAGTTGATCGACACGAGCGAGGTCAGCTGCGAGAGCACCTGCGCGCATGGGTGTAGCTGGCGGGACGGAATTCCACCGGCAGATACGGGAGTTGCTCGTACAAGGTGGCCGTGCCCAGCGCCGCCCCGGTGACGTGGCGCCCGACATCGATCTGTTTGCGCGCACCGGTCAGCACACCCTTATCGATCAGCCGCAGCACCGCATCGGAGATCATACCGGAGTGCAGACCGAGGTCTCGATGTCCTTCCAGAGCTGCGAGCACCGCCGAAGGCAGGGCGCCCACACCGATCTGGATGGTGTCGCCATCCTCGACGAGACCGGCGACATGCCGGGCGATCGCCGTCTCGACGGTGGCGGGCTCACGGTCGGGCGTTTCGAGCAGCGGTCGGTCGGTCTCGACGACCGCCCCGAACCGGGACAGCGGGATGGTGGGTGCACCGTGAGTGCGCGGCATGCGCTGATTGATTTCGGCGATCAGGACGGGCGTGTGCTCGAGTGCGTCGGCGATGTAGTCGACGCCGACCCCGAGCGAGCAGTTGCCATCGGCGTCGGGAGGGGCCACCTGCACGAACCCGACGTCGCACGGCAGGCGGTTCTCGGCGAACAACCGGGGCAACGCCCCGTAGTGGCAGGGCACGACCTCGAGCCGGTCCCGTCGGCTGAGCCGGCGCAGTTCCCCGAGACCACCGTAGGAGACGACGGACAACTCGGCCGGGGTCTGCTCGGTCACTCGACGGTCCCAGGTCAGTCCCACGAACGCCCGGACCGCGCCGATCGAGGGGAGCTGGTCGAGCAGGGCGTGGACGAGCGGGACGGGTTCCGCGCTCGTCTGACTCCACCAGATTCCGTCGCCGGCCCGAACGTGGGGCGTGAGGTCGATCATCAGTCGATCCGTTGGATCAGGGTGGCGGTTCCGAGTCCGCCGCCGCAGCACATGGTGACCAGTCCGATTTCGGCGTCGCGACGTTCGAGTTCGGCAACGATCGTCGCGATGAGGCGGGCGCCGGTAGCACCGACCGGGTGTCCGAGGGCGATCGCACCGCCGTTGACGTTGACCCGGTCCATGTCGGGTTTGAGCTCGCGTTCCCAGGCCAGGACCACGGAACTGAACGCCTCGTTGATCTCGAAGAGATCGATGTCGTCGATCGTGATCCCGTTGCGGTCGAGCAGCTTCTGTGTCGCCGGAATGGGGCCGGTGAGCATGATGACGGGGTCGACTCCGACGGTGGTCTGGTCGAGGATCCGGGCGCGAGAGCGCAGACCGTAGGTTTCGACCGCGTCCCGAGAGGCGAGCAGGACACCGGCCGCGCCGTCCGAGATCGGCGACGAACTGCCGGCGGTGATCCGGCCGTGCTCCCGGAACGCGGTCTTCAGGCCGGCCAGGGTGTCCAGGTTCGTGCCGGGCCGGACGGTCTGGTCGGTCCTGCGGAGCTCGCCGTCGAGCTCGAGCGGGATCATCTCCTCGTCGAACCGTCCGGCCTCGATGGCCTCGGTCGCCAGACGATGGGATCGGACGGCGAATTCGTCCATCTCCTGCCGGGTGATGCCCCACCGGTCGCCGATCAGCTCAGCGCTCTCACCCTGGTGCACGAAGTCGTACTTCTCGCGCAGCTCGGCCGGCCACGGATCACCGTAGAGTTCGGAAATCTTCGCCGGGGAGTTGATCGGCACGTGGCCATATGCTCGACGCCGCCGGCGATGACGAGGTCGTGGGTACCGGACCCGACGAGGGCGGCACCCATCTCCACTGCAGTCTGCGCGGAGCCGCAGCGGCGGTCGAGGACGACTGCAGGCACTTCGGGTGGATATCCGGCCTGCAGCCATGCGTTGCGGCCGATGTTGCGGGACTGCTCACCGAAAGGCGCGGTGCAACCGACGACGAGATCCTCCACCGCCGCGGGCGTCAGACCACTGCGGCGGATCAGATCCGTGTAGACCGCGCCGAGCATCTCGTTCGGATGCGTATCGCGGAACCATCCGCGTTCGGCGTGGGATCGGCCCATCGGGGTGCGAGCCGCTTCGGCGATGATCACCTCGCGCGCGGAGCGCCGGAACGGGTTGGTTGTAGCGGTCATCAGATCACCGTTCCACCGTCGACGGGCAGCACCTGGCCCGTGATGTACGAGGCGCCGTCGGAGGCGAAAAACACGAAGCTGGCCGAGATCTCGTTCGGCTCGGCCCAGCGCTTCAGTGCAACACGTTCGAGGGTCTTGGCCGCGAGCTTGTCATTGTTGCGGATGTTCTCGGTCATCGGTGTAGCCGCAAGGGGAGCAATGGCATTGACTGTGACCTGTGTGCGTGCGAGCTCGCGGGCCAGCGACTTGGTCAAGCCGATGATGCCCGCCTTGGCTGCCCCGTAGTTGGCCTGGCCGATGGTGCCTGAAGCCCGGCGGCGGAGGTGACGTTGATGATGCGGCCGGTGCCGTCCTCCGGCAGATAGGGCAGGACGGCTTTGCTGCACACGTAGCTGCCGACGAGGTGAATGTCGACGATGCGGCGGAAGTCGTCTTCTTCGAGTTTCGGGAACATCGCCGGTGCGATAGCACCAGCGTTGTTGACCAGGATGTTGACGACGCCGCCGCCCAGTGCGGCGGCCTGTTCCGCCGCCGCGGTGGCTTGGGCGGCGTTGCGGACGTCGAGCACGGCGGCTTGGCGGTACGCCGGCAGCCATGATCTCTGCGGCGACAGCGGCGGCCGCGTCCTCGTTGACGTCGGTGACGAGGACGGCAGCACCAGCGGCGGCGTAAGCGTGCGCCACGGAGGCGCCGATGCCGCTGCCCGCACCGGTCACAAGGGCGGATCTTCCGGTGAGTTCGAACATCAGTAGCTCCTGGGAAGGCCGAGCACGTGCTCGCCGAGGTAGTTGAGAACCATTTCCTGACTCAGCGGTGCGATTCGGGTCAGGCGCGCCTCACGGAAGTAGCGCGCGACGTGGTACTCCTCCGAATAACCCATACCGCCATGGGTCTGCAAGGCGCGGTCGGCGGCCTGGAAACCGGCGTCGGCGCACAGGTACTTGGCCATGTTGGCCTCTCGGGCACAGGGACGGCCGTTGTCGTAGAGCCAGGTCGCTTGCGCAGGACGAGCTCGGCAGCATCGAGATGGGCGAGGGAGTCCGCGAGGGGGAACTGGATGCCCTGGTTCATGCCGATCGGGCGGCCGAATACCTCACGGTCCGTAGCGTACTGGGTGGCGCGGTGCAGGGCAGCGCGACCGATGCCGAGCGCCTCTGAGGCTACAAGCATCCGTTCCGGATTGAGCCCGTCGAGGATGTACTTGAAGCCCTTGCCCTCTTCGCCCACCCGATCCTCGACAGGGATCTCGAGGCCGTCGATGAACAACTCGTTGGACGTGACGGCGTTGCGTCCCATCTTCTTGATGGGGCGGATCTCGACCTTCGAGCGGTCCAGGTCGGTGAGGAACAGCGTGAGCCCGTCGGTCTTCTTCTGCACGTCCTCGAACTTGGTGGTGCGGGTGAGCAGGAGGATCTTCTCCGACTCCATTGCCTTCGAGATCCATACCTTGCGTCCGTTGACGATGTATTTGTCGCCGTCGCGCCGCGCGAAAGTGGTGATCTTGGTGGTGTCCAGACCTGCACCGGGCTCGGTGACTCCGAAGCATACGTGCAGGTCGCCGTTGACGATGCGCGGCAGGGTCCGCTGCTTGAGTTCCTCGGAGCCGTGCACGATCACGGGATGCATGCCGAAGATCGACAGGTGCATCGAGCTCGCACCGTTCATACCGGCACCCGAGGCGGCGACCTCCTGCAGCAGGATCGAGGCTTCGGTGATGCCCAGTCCGTGGCCGCCGTATTCCTCGGGAGTGGTGATGCCCAGCCAGCCACCCTTGGCGAACGCATCGTAGAACTCCGTGGGGAATTCGTGGGCAGCGTCCTTCTCCACCCAGTACTGCTCGTCGAACTTACAGGCGAGTTCTCGCACCGCATCTCGGATCGTTGCCTGATCCTCGGTCAGATCGAAGTCCACAACACAGTCCCGTCGTCGTCGCTACTGTTTGGCATTAAAGTACTAAAGGACAGACCATTTAGTCAACGGGGTCACCCTGCTGCCGGAAGAAGAGGTAGATCCCGAGCGAGACGCTCGTTCCACACTTCCGGGCTGCCGAACAACTTCTCATCGAACTTGGCGCGCTTGTAGAACAGGTGCAGGTCGTGTTCCCACGTGTAGCCGATGGCGCCGTGCATCACGAGCGCGTTGTCGGCGGCCTGGACCGCACTACGGGTTACCTGAGCCTTCGCGATCGCAGCGTGCAGCGCACACTCCTCGAGACCCAGATCCACCGAGGCTGCGGCATAGTAGGCGATGGACCGAGCCGCTTCCGTGGACACGAGAATTGTTGCAGCAGCATGCTTCACAGCCTGGAACGAACCGATCGGCACACCGAACTGCTGCCGCGTTCGGCTGTAGTCCACCGCCAACTGCAGCATCCGCTCCATTGCCCCGAGCGCATCCGCGGAGACGAGCACGGCGGCGCGCAATCTCGCATCCGCCAGCGCGGCCGGCGTGTCGACGTCGAGGCGCTGCGCGACGACGTTCTCGAACCGTACGTCCGCTGCACCCCGGGAAGGATCGAGGAAGCGCCGCGGCGTGACCGTGAGGCCCGCGTCTCCGACCCGGACGAGATACAGGGATACTCCGTCGCTACCCTCGGCGGGGACAACCAGCCGGGCGGCCCGTTCGGCGCCCAGCACCGCGGACACGCGACCGCTCAGCGCCCCGCGCTCGTCGGCGCGCACGGTGCCATGAAGACCCAAAGGAAAATCGGAATCCGCGGCGACAGCGGCGAATTCACCGTTATCGAGCAGCTCAGCAACGACCTCGGGGGGTAATAGCGGTGCCGCGAGCACCGATGCAGTCCATGCACTCGACGGCGCGGCGTGCCGCCCCAGAGCCTCTGCGGTCAGCGCGAGTTCGAGCAGGCCGCCGCCCTGGCCGCCCATCTGCTCCGGAAGACCGGCCGAGAACCATCCTTCCTCCACGAACTTGCGCTCGAACTCTGCTGGGTCACCCGATTCACCCCACTTGCGGATGTTCGCGGGTGCCGCATACCGCTCGAGCCAGCCACCCAGGCTTCGGTGAACATTTCCTGCTCTTCTGACAGCTCCCAACGCATGGAACTGGTCCTCTCGATGAGTCGGGGAATACCCTGCAAAGTGAATGCAGTGACGATTCGATGCTATATTAGGTCTGACCGTTAGACCAGAGAGGGCGGGGAGTCATGCCAGCAGGCACACCGAGTACGACCCGGAACGGACGTTCCTCCATACAGCTCACTCCGATGGAGGTGCCAAAGGCGTCGGACGTGCTCGCCAACGAACTGCGCGAACGCATCCTCAGCGGCGAATACGACGAAGGGACCCCGCTTCCCCCAGAGCGCGAACTCGTCGTCCAGACGAAGATGAGCCGGACCACAGTTCGCGAGGCGCTGCGCATCCTCGAGGTACAAGGCCTGGTGAGAATCAAGGCAGGACGCGCCGGAGGCGCCTTCGTCCAGCGACCCGGCGAGCAGTCGATGGCCGATACCGTGGCACTACTCATCAGAGGACGTCAAATCCGCCTGAGCGCACTGCTCGAAACCCGCGAGGCCATCGAACCGTTCTGCGCACAACTGGCCGCCCGCCACCGAACCGACGAGGATTTGGTCCGCCTCGATGCTGCCAACAAGGACATCGCAGCCGCCGGCGACAAGCTGGACGCCTTTCTCCAAGCCAACGTGGACTGGCACATCGCCGTCGCCAGCGCCAGTCACAACGAACTCCTGTCCGGTCTGATGATCTCACTGTCCCGCGCTATCTACGCGGCCACCGAAAACGAAGGCTTCATCGACGAAAAAGTCCGCGAGATCACCGTCAAGGCGCACCGCTCGGTCACCAAAGCAATCCGAGACCGCGACCCCGACGCTGCAGGCCGCCGCATGAGCCGGCACGTCCACTCCTACGCCGAGTCGATCCGCGAGTTCGAAGAACGCATCGACATCCCTCTGGACCAGGAGCCCTGAACAATACCTCTACGTGGCTCGTCCACTCCGATACGCGCGATGGTCGCCCGCACCCTTCGGTACGGGCGACCATCGCGTTTCACGTCCGCACAACGCTCGTCACCACTGCGCGGATCTCCTCTACCGCCTCTGGATTCTCCGCACCGGACAGGTCACCCGGATCGATGCCCAACGCGGCCGCACGCACCGCACGACGCAGAATTTTTGCCGACCGTGTCTTCGGCAAACGTGACACCCGGTGGACCGCGCTGGGAGCAAAGGGTTTACCCAGCTCTGTGGCCACGCTGGCGACCAACTCCCCCGAGATATCCGTCCCATCCGCATCCGCGCGGGGCACCCAGAACGCCCAGACCGTTTCCCCCTTTTTCGGGTCCGGGACACCGACCGCAGCGGCTTCCGAGACGGCCGGGTGCGCAGTCAGGACCGCCTCGACCTCCGCTGGGGCCAGGCGCTTGCCGGCCACGTTCATGACGTCGTCGGACCGACCGCGGATGTACCACTGCCCGTCGGCATCGACGAGCGCATAGTCTCCGTGCCGCCACATTCCGGGGAACGTCGACCAGTACGCTTCGAGATACCGCTCCTCGTCCTTCCACACTCCACGAGTCATCGACGGCCACGGCT
Organism: Rhodococcus sp. IITR03; assembly: GCA_001017865.1. The sequence goes on along the minus strand of LATQ01000418.1, from coordinate 41,859 downwards.
GCCTGCACACCAACTCGCCCTGCTCACCGCGCAACGGACGCCCAGCGTCATCGACGACGTCCACATCCATACCCAGCGACGGACCACCCAGCGAGCAACTGCGAATCGGCTCCACCGGATACGGTGCGAGAAACGATCCACCGACCTCGGTACCGCCGGAGAAGTTGATGACCGGGACGCGGCCACCGAACACATCCCGTGCGAGCCATTCGTACGAGTCCGGGTCCCACGGCTCTCCGGTCGAGCCGATCGTATGCACCGAGGACAGATCACAGTGTGCGGCGACATCGCTTTCCTGCCCACGCAGCGTTCGGATGAGCGTGGGAGAAACTCCGAGCATCGTCACCCGATGTCGTTCGGTCAGCTGCCACAGCCGATCCCGGTCCGGTATGTCCGGTGAACCCTCGTACAACAGCAGCGTCCCACCATTGGCATGGGTGCCTACGATAGACAGCGGACCCATGATCCAACCCATGTCCGTAATCCAGCAGAAGACCCCGCCCGGCTTCAGGTCGAACGAGTACGCCACTTCGCTCGCCGTTTTCACCAGGAATCCGGCGTGGGTGTGGACGGCGCCCTTGGGCTTGCCTGTGGTGCCGGACGTGTAGGCCAGTGCGAACGGCTCCGAGGCATCCATCGCCTCGATCGGGACCGCACCACCACTTGCGCGCAGCGCGGTCCAAGAGATCTCGCGCTCACCCGATCCCGTGCCGACACCGAGGTTGTCGACCACGACCACCGCCTCGACGGTGGGACAGACCTCCAGGCTTCGTCGAGAGCCGGCTTCATCGCAACCGACTTGCCGCGACGTACGGTGCCATCCGCGACGACCACCACTTTCGCCTCCGCATCCTGAATGCGGGACGCGATGGCGTTGGGTGCAAACCCCGAGAACAGCGGCACGAGAACGGCACCGAGCCGAGCGACCGCGTACAACGAGACGACGGCCTCCGGAATCATCGGCAGGAACAGAGCAACAGCGTCGCCCCGTCCCACCCCTAGTTTCCGCAGTCCGGCCGCTGCCCGCTCCACCTCGGCCCCCAACTCGCGATACGTCAACATGCGGACGGTTCCGTCCTCCGCCTCGTGTACGACGGCGAAGCGCTCGGCGGCCACCGGATCAGCGGCCCAGCGCTGCAGGCACGCATCGGCGATGTTCATCCGTCCACCGACGAACCAGTCGGGATGTTCGATACCGCGTGAGGTGTCGAGAACGTCGCGATACGGCACCTGGAACGGCAACTCGAGATCACGGACCACCGCATCCCAGTACCACCGCACGTCTGCGACCGAGCGGGCGCGCAACTCGTCCAGACCCCCGAGACCGTGCGCGCGGGCAAGCCGCGTGACGTTTGCGTTGTCGACGTAGTCGGCAGTGGGAATCCACGTGTAGTCGGACATTGTCAACTCCTCGGCATCTCGAGCATGCGCTCGGCGACGATGTTGCGCTGGATGAAGGTCGAGCCGCCCGCGATGGCGGTGCCGCGCGCCTGATACGCCAGTCGGAGCCAACGCGACGTTCGCTGCTGCTCGTCGTCGAGCGCGAACTGGCCGCCGGCGGGCTCGAGGGACAATCGGAAATCCGCCAGTTCTTCGACGAGCGGGCAGAAAAACAGCTTGCCGATCGACGTCACCGGACCCGGCGGCCCGTCATTCGCCGCCAAGGTGATCACGCGCTGGCCGATGAGATAGTGCACGAGCGCGCGGCCGTAGAGGTCAGCGACCTTCTGCCGGATCACCGGATCCGCACCGAGCGGACGGCCCGACCCGTCGGTCATCTCTGCAATGTCGCTGATGATGTCGTCGACGGCCCGCTTGGTGTTGACCCGGCCGGTGGCGATCGCAACTCGCTCGTAGGCGAGCGTGCCCATGGCCACCTTCCACCCGCCGTCGACATCGCCGACGACGAGATCGTCGGGGATGAACACATCGTCGAGGAAGACCTCGTTGAATTCGGCCTCACCGAGCATGTGTGCGAGCGGGCGAACCGTGATTCCCTCGCTGTCCATCGGAACGAGGAAGAAAGTGATGCCTTGTGGCGTGGTCCCCCGCCCGTGCGCGCGAGCAGGATGGCATGAGCCGCGATGTGAGCTCGGCTGGTCCAGATCTTCTGTCCGTTGATCTTCCATCCACCGTCGACCTTGGTGGCCTTGGTGCGCAGTGACGCGAGGTCGGACCCGGCTTCCGGTTCGGAGAACAACTGGCACCAGATCTCGTCTCCGGTGAGGATCGGGCGGAGGAAACGTTCCTTCTGAGCCGGTGTGCCGAAGTCGATGATGGTGGGACCGGCAAAGTCCTCACCGATCGTGTTGAGTCGCTCAGGCGCGCCCACGCGATCCATCTCCTCGGTGAAGATGGCTTTACGGATAGGGTCGGCAGCCTGCCCGCCGTATTCCGTCGGCCACGACATTCCTCCGTAGCCGGCGTCGAAGAGCAGTCGCTGCCATTGTCGCCAGAACGGGACCTTGTCGACCAGATCCACCGGTTCCGGCCAGGGCAGCGTTGCGACTGCCTTCTCGGCCCATTCTCGGACTTCCGCACGGAACTGGGCTTCGTCCGGGGAATCAGCGAGCTCCATAGAACCCCTCCTCACGTATTTAGGCCAAATGATACTATAGGTCAGTCCAAAAAGGAGGATCGCGATGACCGAACTACTTCCCCCCGCCGAGGTGGACCGCGTCGAGTACGACATCGAACGCGGCAAGATCCGTGAGTTCGCCCGCGCGACGTTCACCATCGATCCCGTTCACACCGACCGGGATGCCGCACAGGCAGCGGGGTTCGCCGATGTTCCTGCGACACTGACCCACACCGTCGTCGCCGGGCATCAGCGCGACCAGCGCAAGTTTGTCGAGACACTCGGCCTGGCACTCGAGCGAGTCGTAGTCGGGTCCGTGAAATGGACATATCTTCGACACTGAGTGCAGGCGACCACGTCGTCGGCACCCGGCGCATCGTCGACGACGTGCGGCGCGACGGTAAGCGCGGCGGATCGATGCGCATACTGACGCTCGAGACCGAGTACGTCGACGCCGACGGCAATCCGGTCGTGCGACTGGAGGAAGTGCTGATCGAGCGAGGAGAACAGCGATGAGAGCACCCGCGACGGCCTCTATCGGCGCGGTCACCGATGTACGCGTAGTCGGCCCGATCACCCAAACGGACATCGTGCGTTTCGCCGGTGCCGGTGGCGACTTCAATCCTCTGCATCACGATCCCGAGTTCGTTGCGACGTCCGGATTCCCGGACATCATTGCGATGGGCCAGATGCAGGCCGGGATCCTGGCCGGCTGGCTCTCCGACACCTTCGGTGTCGAGCATGTACGTTCGTTCGCAGTGCGCTTCGTCGCCCCGGTCTTCCTGGGCGACACCCTGACCGTGAGCGGGACAATCACCGCGACCACCGAGACCGAGGGGCAGACGCAGGCCGAGCTCGATCTCGTCGTCTCCGGAGCGAAGGACCGGTCGTCACCGGTTCGGCGATGGTTGTCGTCACCGAAACCTGATGAGCCCGTTGACCGGGTTGCAACGCGCCGAATTCGGCACTCGCCCGAAAAACCCGAATCAATCACCTGCTCTCTCGAAATGCCGACCACCCGCGGAAGAGACGAGCCATACGGACGAGCCGATGTCCGAGCGGGATGACTGAGGTGAGGCGTCCATCGCGCCGTGAGGGTCGACGGGTCCCGTAAGCGGACGCGCAGCGGCGGTGTGTACGCTTGCCCCCCATTGCACGAGCCGTGCCGCATGGCCACCCGTGGCGCACACGAGACTCGGTCGCCGGAGAACTGGTCCCGTAGCCTAACCACACTCGGCGAGCGCCGTGCCGGGGTGAGGCGCCATGTGCGACTCTCGGTCTTGCCCCGGTGTCGTAACCGCGGCTGTCACCAGGCACGGTGCCCGAGCCCGGCAGCTCAGAGTCGAGGATCGTCGCCGTCGGCTAGGGGCGCACGGCCGTTGGTGGCCCGGCTCCGCCTCGTGCACGACGCCGCGTCTGTGCAACCGTGCCCCACAGCAGGCGAAAATCGCGTACACCATCGTTGCCGGCGGACACTCCCATCGACAGTTGCCACCCCACGATTCCTCCTCGCACGACGCGGAAGCTCATGTCGAGCGCAAGACGGCGACAGTCCTTGTCGGACCGTTCACCGTTCCCGTCTGTCTGTGTTACCCGACCGACGGCATGGGCGGCGTGCGCCACTTCACCGGGTGTCGGTCGGTAACGACGGGTACATCGCACCCTCGGTGCCAGGCGCCGTGCCGAGACCGAGCAGGACAAGTCCGGCGCGATGAGCACAGGTGGACTCTTGGTCGGGTCGTGACGTCGACACTCCCTGACCTACCAGGAGTCCACCTGCTCTCACCTTTCGTACGCGGCGTCGGCTGGTCGGCTTCTGAGATGTCTTCTCGTCGCCGATAACAGAGTCCGACGGGTCTTCGCGTCGGCTCCCGAACGGAACTTCAGCACGTAGACGGGACAGATAGGGGTCAGCGCGTGACCCCTTCCCGGATACCGGCAGCCAGCTCTGCCGCGATGCGCTTGCGGAGGAGGTGTTTCTGAATCTTTCCGGTGGCGGTCATAGGCAGCTCGGCGACCACCTCGACGCGTTCAGGTGTCTTCTGAATCGCAACCCCGCGCTCGAGCAGATAGTTGCGGAGATGCTCCAGGGTCGGAACCTTCTGCTCCTCCTTGGGCACCACATAGCAGCACACCTTCTCCCCGAGCCGCTCGTCGGGCATTCCTACCACTGCGAGGGCGAGGATATCGGGGTGATCGGCCAACTTGTCCTCGACCTCACGCACACTGATATTCATGCCCCCGCGGATGACGATGTCCTTGGTTCTGCCGGTAACCCGGACGAACCCATCGGCGTCCATGACTCCGAGATCTCCGGACCTCGAAAATCCTCCGGAAGTAAAAAGTTCGGCCGTGTCTACGGGCCGGTTCAGATACTCGATCATGTGGGAGGGCCCGCGATAGGCGATGTCACCCTCACTCCCCCGCGCCACCTCGAGGCCGTCCTCACCCACAATCTTGACCTCTGCACCCGGCAGGGCGGCGCCGTCGGACGTGACCGCCCGACTCGGATCGTCCTCGATGGTGCACGTCGTCGTGGTGAGATTCTCACTCCTCCCGTACAGCGATAGGACGGCAGTGGTGGGCAGGTCGGACTTTGCCTTCTCCACCACGGCCGCTGGGATCGGAGAGCCGGCGCACACCCAGACGCGGAGGGAGGAAAGATCAGCGTCCGGATTCTTATCGGCCGCAGCCAACAACGTCTGCAGGAACGTCGTTGCCGTGACTGCGGCCGTACAGCCGAACTCCTTGATCTCGGCCAGTCCGCGCTCAGGATCCCACTCCGCCATGATGTGCGTCGCCGCGCCGCTGAGCAGAGGGATGAGCACACTGGTGACGAGTCCCGTGGTGTGCGTAATCGGGGACGGTCCGAATTGGACATCCGCCTCGGTGTGTCCGAAAGCCGCCCTCAGTGCACGCGCGCCCGAAGCATAGGTGTTGAAGGTGTGCAGGCAGCCCTTCGGACGCGATGTGGTACCGGAGGTGTACACGATGACGAACGGGTCATCGGGGTGGGCACGAAAGTCGAGTTCCGTATCGATGGTGGCGGGTTCTGTGTCTACGATCAGGTTCTCGAGAACCTCGATGTTCCGATCGGCGAATGCCTGACGGCTCTCATCCGAAGCACGCACCGCGATGATCGTCTCCAATGTTTGCGACGAGCGGCGGATACCGTCGAACATCGACACATAGTCGAAGCCTTTGAACTGGGCCGGTGCGATCGCCATCCGGATCGAGCGTCGGCGACAACGTGCGACACCTCATCGGTCCGGTAGATCGGCATGACCGGCACAGTCACCACCCCGAGCCGAGCGAGCGCCGCTGCGACAACGACGAACTCCCCCAGGTTGGGTAGTTGAACGGCGACGCGGTCGCGGCCCGGAGACCGGATCGATGGAGGCCCAGCGCCAGCCGCTGCGACTTGTCGTAGAGCTGCATGAAGGTCAGTTCCTGCGCCCCGTCGGTAACGAAGATCTTGTCGGGAGCACTCTCAGCGCGCGCCCGCAGAAGCTCGGTGAAGTTCTCGTCGGCCCACTGGCCACTGGCATAGAACTCCTCGACTTGCTGAGGGGAGTATCGGCCGAAGTTTCGTTCGCGCGTCATGGGAGGATTCCGTCCTTCTTGCTCTGACACAAGGTTACGTAAAGATTAGAATGGTTAGACCGAAGTAGCAACCACTTTCGAGGACTTTCCAAAGCGTCGCCTGCATCCCGAGAGCTATCGTCAAGCCAAGGGGGCCAAGAACGTTCGACGTACTCACTCATCGTTCGGTCGATGTCACACGTCACCGAACCAGCAGAGTTGCACTCACCCGCCACCGATGGTCATGGTGCCGTTACAAGCGACAACCCTGCCCGAGACACCGCCAGCGAGTGCTTCCCACCGGCCCTCCCGGATCTACCTCGATCCGCCATCGAGCCGGCGAGCGGCCCGACTCCGGTTCACGACGGACCTCAGGGGGCCGAACCGGAAAGATTCATCTCATTTTCCATACAGGGGAACGCTTCTCACGGAACGCCGTGACACCTTCGACGACATCCTCCGTGGTGAATGCAAGAGCCAGTTGCGCCTGCAGCATCGCAAGTGCATCCGGGAGCGCCATGTCACGAGTGGTGTTTATGGCATCCTTGCCCAGCCGCATCAGCAGTGGCGACTTGCTCGCCAGTCGACCGGCCCACGCCCGCACCTCCGCGTCGAAGTCGCCATCCGGAAATACGCGGTTTACCAACCCCAGTGCGTGAGCTTCTGCGGCAGTGATCTTCTCTCCGTACATCATCAACTCATTGGCCTTGAGTCGTCCGACATTCCGGTAGATGAGCGCTGAGATCATGAACGGGAAGAGACCGACGTTGATCTCTGGACACCCGAAGCGGGCCGACTCCGTAGCCAGCACGAAGTCACAGGCGAGTGCAAGGCCGAACGCACCCGCCAGCACATCACCGCCGGCTGCGCAGATCACCGGCTTGCCGAGACCTCCGATGAGCTGGTACAGCCGCGGAAAGCGTTCCAGACCTCCATACTTGATGATTGTCGCAGTGTCGCTCGCGAACGCTTTCAGGTCGCCGCCTGCCGAGAAGATCTTCTCGTGCGAGGAAGTCAGCACAACTACCCGCACGTCGCGGTCATCCCGCGCCCGCTCGAGCACGGCCAATAGGTCGTCCAAGAGCTCGTCAGACAGGGCGTTACGCGTTTCCGGGCGATCGAGAGTCAGGATGGCGACGCGCTCGTCAACGTCGTATCGCACCGATCTCGACATACCTACATACCTCCTATTGGTCTTACCATTCGACCCTAGCGCTGCAGGACGGTGAGGACAAGAGTTGATCCGAGAAGTTCCACGAAGGGGGATGACGAAATTGGACTGACCATATACATTGACAAGGGAAGGCGCACAGCGCCCCAAACGTCCAGGTCGAGGCTCTATATACTGTGCTCTGGGTCATAACGGTAACTGGTGTCGTTGCCATCCACGTGACCGCGGCGGCGCGAGGAGTAGTGAGTGGTCATGTCGACGAGCCCCTTCAAGCTCGCTGAACAGGCAATCGCGGAGTTACGAGAGCTTCTCGGAGGCGCGCAGGACATAGATCACCTACTGGAGGGCGACGAACCCGACCCCGGAAAGATCCGCGCCATCGCAGCCCGACGACTGCGGGAAAACACACTTCCCTCGGAGCAGGCAGCTCGGCTCGCCGAACTGGTGATCCGGCTCGACACCGCCCAATGCGACGACATTTCCCGCCGTCTGAAGATGCATACCGAGCAATTCGAGGCGCTCCGCCACGTCGTGAATGCCATCGACGCCGGAGCCGACCACATCGCACGGACCGTAACACAGGAATTGTGCACGAATCTCGGGTACGGCAAAGCCATGTTCTCCCTGGTCCACGGCTCCACGTGGTCACCCATAGCGCTTGCAGTCAATCCCGAGTTGACCGGAGACTACCGCGAGCTCATCGAGGCCATCGACGGTCGCGAGATTTCCTTGCTCGAAGCCCCGCGAGAAGCCGAACTCGTCCGACGACGCCGACCGTACGCCGTGGATGCAGCCGACACCTACAGACACACCTACAGACCCCTGATCGACCTGTCGCGTCCGGCCGGTTACATCGCCGTCCCCGTCGTCGTAGATTCCCGGGCGGTGGCGATGATCCACGTCGACCGCCAAAACGACGGGCTCTCCGACACCGATGTCCACCTCGTCGGCACGCTCGCCGCAGCATGCGCTTCCTCGAAGGAACGCGCCGCCCTCCGACGACAGATCTACGCGCGCAATGAGCACGTCAACTCCGAAATCCAACGCCTCACCCAAACATTGCAGCACCTCGAACATGCACCGATTGCCATCCCCCCACTCGGGAACCGCGAACCCTCTGCCCCGGACACCTCGACTCTCACCGACGGATCGCAGGACCTGATCATCCCGCGTGCCCGATCACTGACCACCCGCGAGCGCGAAGTACTCACTCTCATGGCAACCGGAGCGACCAATGCAGCAATCTCCAGACAGCTCTGCATTTCCGAGGGCACCGTCAAAAGTCACGTTCAACGAATCTTCAAAAAACTCGGGGTATCGACACGCGCCGAAGTAGCAGTCCTGTACGTCAACAGCAAAAGGGCGACCGGTGCCTGTTGACGGACCCCACACGAACGCGCAACCGGAAGTGACGGTTGAGGACGCCGAACTCGATCAAGCCATCGCGGACCTCCTGACCGACATCCGCACCGCCACCCCCGAACACACCAGTGAACTCGGTCGACGCCTTGCTGATCTCCTCGATCTCCGAAAGTCTCTGGCCGAGAGGCGAATCGCTGAGATGAGCGATCTCGCATCACGCACCGATCGCGCCGTCCACGTCCTGGATGACGCCGCTTCGAGTGCAGATCTCATGCGACGCGCATGCGAGCAGATCGCCGAGCTCTGCTCTGCGCGGAAGGTGGTGTTGTCTCGATTCGAACAGAACCGAATCGCTCCCCTTGTTGCATTCAGCGCCAATACGGACACGTCGCCGGCATTGCCCCCTGCGTTCGGTCTCGTACCGGGGTCCCCTGAAGCTCGCGCACTCGCAACGAACACGGTTTCGAGTGGTGACGTGGTTTCCGAGAAGATACAAGAAGCTTTGGGGACCAACGGTTTTTCTACTGTTCCGATAGTTGTCGACGGCGCGCGGCGGCATTCGTGCACATCGATACGGTGTTGGATGGTCCACGACGTCATGCCGTGAACGTGGTTGCCGAAATGTTGGGTCGCTGTTTCGAGCGGGTCGGCCTCGAGGCGCGTCGCGAACACCAGGAACGTGTCCTTCGGAACAGCACCTGGCGGTGGAACAACGACATCGCCGCCGACGTTCTGCCCCCACCCGATGAAATCGGCAATTCACCGTCCCCTACGGAATACGACAACGCGGACCGACGTCCACTCGATCCACTTACTAAGCGCGAATCGGAAGTCGTACGGTTGATTCTCACCGGCGCGTCAAACGCCGCGATCGCCACCGACCTGGTCATCACCATCGACACGGTCAAGTCTCATGTGAAACGCATCCTTCGGAAACTGCGTGTAACCAACCGTGCCGAACTGATCGCGAAATATCAGTCCAGCCTTCAGTGACGGAGGACTCCGACGTCATGAAGTGATCGTTTCTGGTGAGGCGGGTAAAGCACAGCCGAACGACTTTGTCAGGTACCCGAAGACGGAACAGTCACGGTGATGGTGTCCATGTCGCCTGTCAGCACAAGCTGACAGGCGAGACGGGAGCAGGGCTGGACGCCGTCGAGGAACTCGAGAAGGTCGTTTTCCTCTGGCGTCGGCTTCTCGAATACCGCGGAGCAGCTCTTCTCTACGTACACGTGGCAGGTTGCGCACGAACAGCTCCCACCGCATTCCGCGACGATGCCGGGCAGATTGTTTCGTACTGAACCGTCCATCACGCTCTGGCCGGCCGGAACGTCGACAGACGACGTCGAACCATCCGGAAGCTGATACACAACAGTAGGCATAGCACTCTCCTCAAGGTTGAGCGATGAACATCCCGGCGTCGGTCCGGATTAGGGCGTCACACCGATAGATGCGGTCGCATGCTCGATATGAGAATTGTGTCGCCGGTCACTGGGCGCGCACATCACCATATCGACTGATTACCCCCCTCCTCAGGAGTGATGTTGCACCGAGCTCGTCCAGGGCATCGGGGTGCCCGACATCACCTCCCCCGTTAGGTGGACAACTTTAAGCCTCTGGTGTGATGCCCCTCACCATCACGGCTGAGAGGCTGTACGCATCTCGACCAGCGTGGGCGCTGCAGCGGAACGCGCTGCATCTCGCTGCATCAGAAGGGGAATCGATGAGTACCACAGAGCAGATTACGGAACTGATCCCGGACGCCGTCGCCCGACAGATCGTGCTTCCCGAAGGACACAGAGACAACGATGCACTGTTCGAGGCCTACCGTTGGCTACGCGAGAACAACCCGCTCGGCCGCGCCATGGTCGAGGGATATGACCCCCTCTGGTTGGTGAGCAAACACGCCGACATCATGGAAATCGAGCGGCAGCCCGACATCTTCACAAGTGCAGGCGGCGAGGACAAGGGGTCCGTCAACCCGATCCTGCGAACCAGGCCGGAGACGAATTCACCAAGAGCATCAACAACGGCAGCCTCCGCATTCTCGAAACTCTCACCTACCTCGATCCGCCGGAGCACACCGAAGTAAAGGACATCGCCTTCGACTGGTTCCGGCCGACCAATCTCGCGAAGTGGGAAACCACCATTCGCGAACTCGCCAAGCGTCCGTTGCCCGACTCCTCGAGACGAACGGCCGGATCGACTTCGTCAAGGACTTCGCGCTGCACTACCCCCTGCACGTCATCATGAGCCTGTTCGGGGTGCCCGAAGAAGACGAACCCCGCATGATGGCCCTGACCCAGGAATTCTTCGGGACAGCCGACCCCGACGCCGCCCGTGACGATGTGGAACCGCTCACCCCGGATGCCGCCGCCAAGCAGTGGGTGGCCACAATCCAGGACTTCTACGCCTACTTCGAGCGGCTGCTCCAGGATCGCCGCGCCAATCCCCGAGACGATCTCGCCACGATCATCTCCCTGGCCCGCGACAAGAATGGTGAGTACTACCCGAACGAGACCGTCTACGGGTACTTCATCGCCATCGCCACTGCGGGCCACGACACCACCTCGAGCACCCTTGCAGGCGGCATGCTCGAACTCGGCCGCAATCCGGACCAGCTCGCGAAGGTGAAGGCCGACCTGGCGCTCGCACCGCACCTCGTGAACGAGTCTCTGCGCTGGGCCTCGCCGGTCAAGCACTTCATGCGTCAAGCAACGCAGGACTACACGCTACGCGGCCGCGACATCAAGAAGGGCGACCGCTTCATGCTGCTGTACCAGTCGGGCAACCGCGACGCAGAGGTCATTCCCAACCCCGACCACTTCGACATCACGCGCCGACCCAATAAGCACATCGCCTTCGGTTACGGTCCGCACATGTGCATCGGCCAGCACCTCGCGAAGCTGGAACTGCGCATCATGTTCGAGGAACTGCTCCCTCACATCGAGTCCCTCGAGCTGGTGGACGACACCAAGATGATCCAGACCAACTTCGTCGGTGGACTCAAGAACATGCCCGTCCAGATCCAGTTCACCGGATAACACGATGCTCACGCCCCACCCATCACCCACCGTGGTGATCGTCGGAGCCGGACATGCCGGCGGCACACTCGCCGGCATGCTGCGGCAACAGAAGTTCGACGGTCGCATCGTCCTGTCCGGGGAAGAAGCACATCCGCCGTATCACCGCCCACCGCTGTCGAAGAAGTACGCCGACGACGAGTTCGTGCAATGGCTCAAACCGGAATCCTTCTACACCGACAACGCCATCGAGACCCGACTGGACGATCCGGTCGTACACATCGATCGCCACGCCCGAGCCGCAACGACGGCATCCGGCGCGATCCTCGAGTACACGACGCTCGTCCTCGCAACCGGTGCCGCACCACGGACCCTGACCCTCCCCGGAGGCGACCTCGACGGTGTCCTGAGCCTGCGCACCCTCGCCGACGCCGCCCGACTGCGCGAGGCGGTCCACACCGGATCCTCACTGGCCATCGTCGGCGGTGGGTACGTCGGACTAGAGGTCGCCGCATCGGCCCGTGCCCGCGGGTGCGAGGTGACAATCGTCGAACGAGAGGATCGGGTACTGGCCCGAGTCGCCAGTCCGGAGCTTTCGACTGTCCTCACCCAGTTCCACCGCGACCGCGGTACGCGGATCCTCACGAGAACCGAGGTCCGGGAGGTGATCGGGACAGCCGGTCGTGTCGGCGGAGTCACCCTCGCCGACGGCACCACGATCGCCTGTGACCTGGTGCTGGTGGGCGTCGGAGCGATCCCCAACGACACACTGGCTCGGGACGCGGGCATCGACTGCCTCACCGGGATCGTGGTGGACGGTTCGACCCGCACGAGCGACCCACATGTTCTCGCGATCGGAGACGTGACCTACCGTCAGCACGACACCCTGGGCAAGATGGTGCGACTGGAAAGTATCCCCAGCGCGGTAGAGCAAGCGAAACAAGCAGCAGCCGTCATCACCGGCGCACCACTGCCGCCCCACGAGGTGCCGTGGTTCTGGTCCGATCAGTTCGACCTGAAGATGAAGATGGCCGGGATGGTTGATTTCGGCACCCGGGCAGTCCTGCGCGGAGACCCGTCCGCGTTCTCCTTCGCCTTGTTCCACCTCGACAGCGACGCCGTGCCCGTCGCGGTCGAGACCGTCAACGCCGCAGCCGAATTCATGGCCGGTAAACGCTTCATCGGTAACCGCACCAAGCTCGATCCCACCGCACTAGCCGATCCCGCGACCTCATTGCGGGACACCGTTCTGTAGAACATTTCGGTTTCCGCCGACCCCACCGGTTCGGCCTTCAAGACATGGAGTACCTGACGATGGAAGCACTCGCAGCAGTCGCGAGAGAGCCGCACGCCGAATTCACCCTCGAACCGATCACGATCGAGGGACCGCGGGCCGGCGAGGTCCTTGTCGAGATCGAGGCTGTCGGGATCTGTCACACCGACCTTGCTGCACGCGACGGCGCCCTTCCGACCGCACTACCCGCTGTCCTCGGTCACGAAGGATGCGGGATCGTACGGGAAGTCGGCCCCGACGTCACCAAGGTCACCCCCGGCGACCGCGTGGCCATCACCTTCAACAGTTGCGGAACCTGTCCCTCATGCAGCACGGGCGCACCCTCTTACTGCCACCAATTCATGCACCTCGCCTACGACGGGGTGCGCGACGACGGCACAGGACCGCTGTCCACCCCCGACGGCGAGCGCCTCACCGGCCTGTTCTTCGGCCAGTCCTCCTTCGCCACGTACAGCCTCGCCTTCGAACGCAACGTCGTGAAGGTTCCCGACGACGTCCCGGCCGAACTCCTCGCTCCCCTCGGCTGCGGAATTCAGACCGGTGCCGGCGCAGTGATGCGCTCTCTCAACTGCCGACCCCGCTCGGCACTACTGGTCGCCGGCGCCGGCTCCGTCGGCTTAGCTGCGTCATGGGCGCCGTCGTGCAGGGCTGCACCACTATCATCGCCGTCGAACCCCACCGGTCCCGGCGCGACCTCGCCCTCGAACTCGGCGCTACCCACGTCGTCGATCCGGCTGCCGGCCCACTTGCCGAGCAGGTCCGGGCCATCGTCCCGGCCGGTGTCGACTACGCGATCGATACCTCCGGTGTCCCCGCCGTGATCGAGTCACTCGTCGGCGCCATGACCTTCCACGGCAAGATCGGCCTCATCGGCGTGCCCGCCGACCCTGCCGCATCTGTGCCGTTGAACATCATCAATTCCCTCGCGATGGGACTGACGATCACCGGAATCATCGAAGGCGACAGCGTTCCCGACGAGTTCATCCCCGAACTGGTCGCACTGTACAAGGCGGGCCGGTTCCCGCTCGAAAAGCTGGTCACCACCTTCCCCTTCGCGAAGATCAACGACGCGATCGCAGCCCAGCACCGAGGCGAGGTGCTCAAGCCCGTACTCGTGCAGGACTGACCACCCCACATACTTTCCGAGAAGGACACCCCATGACGATCGACTACACCGATCTCTATATCCGCGGCGGATGGGCACAGCCGTCCGGCGATGCGACGATCCCGGTCATCTCGCCGAGTACCGAACAGCGGATCGGCTCGGTACCGGACGGTACCGAGGCCGACATCGACGACGCGGTCGACGCTGCCCGCGCGGCGTTCATCGGGCCGGACGGCTGGGCTTCGTGGAGCGCCGCCCGGCGCGCCGAAGTACTGGGCCGCTTCGCTGATGAACTCGAATCTCGCGCCGAAGAGACCGCCATCCGGGTGAGCAGCCAAAACGGCATGCCCATCAGTCTGGCCCGGCAGTTCGAGGCGGATTCCCGCCCATCCTGCTCCGGTACTACGCGAGATGGCAGCCAAACAGGAAGACGAGATCCGACCTGGCATGCTGGGAGGTCGACCCTCGTCACCCGCGCGCCCATCGGCGTGGTCGGCGCGATCGTACCGTGGAACGTCCCCCAAGCGATCACGTTCCTCAAGCTCGCTCCCGCACTCGCCGCCGGTTGCACCGTGGTCCTCAAACCATCTCCAGAGACCGTCCTCGATGCCTTCTTGATGGCCGAGGCCGCAATCGCGGCAGGTCTGCCTGCAGGTGTGCTCAACATCGTCCCCGGCGGACGGGAGCTCGGCGCCTACCTGGTGGCTCACCCGGGCATCGACAAGATGTCGTTCACCGGCTCTACTGCTGCCGGCCGGGCAATCGGCCGCACATGCGGTGAACTTCTGCGTCCGGTCACGCTAGAGCTCGGCGGCAAGTCCGCTGCCGTGGTGCTCGATGACGCCGACCTTGCCGCGAACATCGAGTCCTTCTATGCGGCGACTCTGCTCAACAATGCAGATCTGCTGGTTGGGCACCCGCATCCTCGCGCCGCGCTCCCGTTACGACGAGATCGTCGATACCATCACCGATCTCGCCAAGAGCCTGTCGGTGGGAGACCCACTCTCCGACACGACCCAGATGGGACCGCTGGTCTCGTCCCGCCAACGCGACCGCGTCGAGGGCTACATCGAGAAAGGCAGATCCGACGGCGGGCGAATCACCACCGGCGGAAAGCGTCCTGTCGGTGTAGATCACGGCTGGTTCGTCGAGCCAACGGTCTTCGCCGACGTTCAGACAGGGCACACGATCGCGCAAGAGGAGATCTTCGGGCCGGTGCTGTCGGTAATCCCCTACGCGGACGAGGCCGAAGCCGTCGCCATCGCTAACCACTCGGACTACGGTCTTGGGGGATCGATTTGGACTGCGGACCCCGAGCGCGGTGCGCGTTTCGCCCGCAACATCGCCACCGGCACGGTCGGCATCAACGGCTACGCCAACGACCCGACCGCCCCGTTCGGCGGAATCAAAAACAGTGGACTCGGACGGGAACTCGGGCCCGAAGGACTGGCCAGTTACCAACAGCTCAAGAGCATCTATCTCGACGCACGATGACCTGGGGCGCGGCCGTGCGACAACTCACACGGCCGCGTCGGGGCCGCAGGAAGTACGGGGACAACGTAACGAAGGGTGAAGTCACTATGGTGCACTTCGGGTGAAATGGGACCCCGATCGATGCAGTGAGGAACACGTCCGCAACGAGTTTCGGACTATTGCCGAGGCAACCTGCGGATCACAACGGGCGCGGATGCGGCGGATGTCCTTGTGTCATATCCGGCGGTGGTCTCTGCGGACACGTGCCTCATCAACTCCGATCGCACCATCAGGTGGCATGGAACGGCTGACGGCCCACCTCTCACAATCAGCCATGAGGTCTATTTTCTCACCCGGAGAGAAGCACAAGCGACATCGGTTCGGTGTTCTGCGCCGTACAGTCAGTATGCATACTGCACGTCGGGTACTGCCGCCCTCTCCCGGTGTCGATCTTGACTATCCGGTCGAGCACTGTTTAACATCTCTGCGGCCTGCGAATTTATGCGTGCCAACATGATTGGTTGATTCAATCAAGCCCAGGCACGGAATTCCCCGAAACCGGCAGCGGGCGCTGCCTTCTCCCCCACCCCACGAAAGTCCATCCCTTGACGACCTCGGCCGAACCGCGGCGCACCCATCCCCGCGACTGGAGCGTCCGCACGAAGGCCGCAGTGATCGTCGCGGTGCCACTGCTCGTACTTATCACGATGGGCGGCGGCAGATCGCAGTTGAGATACAGCGTGCATCTCGCTCGGAGCAACTCGCCGAACAGATCTCGACCCTGCCGGCAATCATGCGGTACGCCACCAGCGTGGGTGCCACCGTCGGAGTGGCAGAGTTCGGACTCTCGCTCGACGAGAACAACGCGGTTTTCGACGATTACACTGCAACCGTCGAAGCTCTAGCGAAGCGCGCCGACCTCGACCCGACTGTGTCCGACGGTATCAACCGCATTCTACTCGACGGTCGAGAATTGGCCCGCGCTGCCGCCACTCGAAGCACCTCCATGTCGACGCGAATCGAGCAGATGCGCGTCTTCGGTATGCAGGTCCAGCACACGGTGCGCGCTCTGATCGATCAATCAGAGAATGCCTCCGCGCTCACCGAGTCGGAACGCTTGTTGGATTTGTGGCAGGTCCGCCTGGCTCCATTCGACCAGGCCGTCGCATTCACACGATCCGTCGCGGACTCGGACGTGGCCCAACAGCTACTCGAAACCGCCTTCGCCACCGAACGGGCCTTGCTCTCAGGGTTACAGGGCACCTACGAAGACCAGCAGGCACTCACTGAACTGCAGACGGCGGCACAACACCGCCATATGCTGCTACTGAGTCCCACCACTTCAACGACGCGCACACCCGACCTCACCGAATCGTTGCTCAGCAGTGTGGAAATCGGCGATCGACTGATGGAAGCGTCAATTGACCGGATCATCACTGAGCTGGACGCGCAGCGTAATGCAGCACGAGACACAGCAATCCGCACCGCCGTCCTGATCGCAATCGCGATCGCCGGTGCGGTGGCGATCACTTTCTCCTTGACGAGACTGATCGTCTCGTCCCTGCATAGGCTGCGCGACGGCACCATCCGCGCCGCCAACTACGACCTACCCGCCGCGGTTGCCGCCATTCGCAGCGACACCGACCCCAACACCGTTACGATTGCCCCGATCGGAATCAACACAGCCGAGGAAATCGGGCAGGTCGCCCGTGCGTCGACGGGGTGAATTCACAGGCGCTCTTCCTGGCGGCCGAACAAGCAGCATTACGTCGCCAGATCACCACCATGCTCGATACTCTCGCGGGCCGCAACCGATCCTTGGTCGACCAGCAACTCGTGCTCATCGAGATGCTGGAGTTCAAGGAACGCGATCCTGGGCGGCTGCAGAGTCTGTTCGAGCTCGATCATCTGGCCGCCCGCATGCGCCGCATCGGCGATTCCTTGCTGGTGCTGGCCGGTACCCGAAGTCGCCGGACGTCTCGTGGCGCCACGCTACTCGAAGATGTACTGCGCGCCGCAGTCTCGCAAGTCGAAAGCTACCAACAGGTACGCCTGGGCGCGGTTCCGCCAGTGACCATCGCCGGCAATACAGTCGATGATCTGATCCATCTCTTCACCGAACTGCTGGACAATTCCCTTCAGGCCTCGGGTCCGAACAATTCCGTGGCCCTCATTGTGTCCCCCGCGGTCGAGCACGGCCTACTGATAGAAATCGTAGATCGTGGACCAGGGATCTCCGCGCCGGAACTGAACAGGATCAACTACCGACTCGCGGAAGGCATGGAGATCGATGCGCAGGCGACCCGACACATGGGACTCTATGTGGTAGGACGGATCGCACGGCGTCATAGGTTGCAGGTGAGGCTTCGCCCTACGGCCAACGATGATGCGGCACGAGGGATTACCGCAAGCGTCTATCTTCCGTCCCCCCTGATCACCGAACCGGACGCCAGATCTTATCGAGCACCACCCAACGTCCACGTGGCCTCCTTGATTCAGACACCGTAGGTTCCTACGCACCGCGCTCGAGTTGACAGTGGCAATGCCACGTCCCGGAGAGTGCCGGCATCGATATCGAACTTCTCCTGAGATATGGACACCGATTCGTACACGGTGAGGGCCAGCAGAGCCGAGTGCTGCTCGAGCTCGATCGGATAGATCTGACCGAGAATGGGATGTCCCATTCGGGTGGCGTAGCGCGTAATCCAACGGAAGACCTCAGTCCGCGCCTCACTCCACCGTTCCAGCACTGCCGGCCTTGCAGCGTCTCCCATTTCAGCGTCACGTTCCACGACTCGGCAGCATTGTCCCTCTTGTTCCGACCGCACCCCTGCGGCCGTGAGACCAAACTTCCGTCACACGTCTGCGAATTCCCGCGAGACTTATCGAGTGCCGTTGGCGGAGTGAAAGATCACGTTATGATGGCCCACACGCCACCTCGGGCGCCCTCGGGTTGGTTGCCGAAGTATGAACGTCCATCGGTCCCGACTTCGATCTCACCGTTCGAGGCCAGGGTGCGAGCACCGTGAGTAAGTCTTCGCCAGCTGACCCGTACGGTGTTCACCGTACGGGTCAGCTGGATGTGATCGATCGCCTGGTTCCGGACAACGTCCGGCGGTCGCGGCCGAACACCCCATAGTTGCCCTGCCGCCCCGGCGAGGGGTTACGTGACGGGTCGGGCACCCGCGGCCCACTCGAAGATGCTCTGTAGCGTGGATTGTTACTTGTTCGCGGCGCCAGCGTCCACAGGGAATTGGACGCCGGTGACGTAGCGTGCATCGTCACTGACAAGGAACAGGACTGCGTTACTGACGTCTTCCGACTCGATCAACGACACAGGAAGTGCGTTGATGGTCTCGAAAACGGGCAGCGCCTCATCCTTGGTGATCTCCGAGGGAGTCTTACCGGGAACCATCAATGCGTAGGTCGACACATTATTGGCCATATCGTTGTTCACCGAGGTCGGATGTACGGTGTTGACGCGAATCTTTTGTGGAGCCAGCTCATTCGCTAAAACCTTCATCATGCCGACGATTCCGTGCTTGGCTGATGCGTAGTGTACGAGGTTCTGAGTGCCCTGAGTCCAGCGGTCGAACTGGTGATCACAATCGAACCACCCTCGCCGTGCGCGTCGAAATGCGGAAGCGCAGCTTGCACCGTGTTGAACACACCGGTCAGATCGATATCGATTATGTCGCGCCACATCTCGGCGGTCACCTCTCGAACCGGCGCATAACTGACGATCCCGGCGTTGGCCAGCACGATGTCGAGGCGGCCGAGCTGGGCAACACCGTCGTTCACCGCAGATTCGAGACCGGCAGCGTCGCGCACATCGGCCTTACGGGAGATGATCTTGCGGCCCAAACCCTCCACCTGCCGGACCGTCTCGTCCAGATCCTCTTGAGTGGCCATAGGGTAAGGAACCGAAGCAACCTGCTCGAGTAGATCGACGGCGATGATGTCGGCACCTTCGCTTGCCAGTTTGATGGCATGGGCGCGGCCTTGACCGCGGGCGGCACCGGTGATCAAAGCGACCTTACCGGACAGTTTCTGTGCAGACATAAGACATTCCTTTCGCGGAGATCCAGTCGTGCGGATCTGACGGCGCTGAAGTGCTGCGCACGGTGGTTGATACCGAGGTCGCGTCGGAAACCTCGTGGGACGACGACATGATCGCTGGTGAACTCGTGGATCGCTTGTTCGTCCAACCCTAGAAGCGCGGAGTCGATGCTGCCGGCTAGTACGCCGAGGACGTTATCCACGCCGACTTGATCGTTCCCAGCCTGGCGGCCTCTCACGTGGGCACGCCTATCGTTACGGCGTTGGCGCTCGAGATTGAGGGCTTCGATGACATCGCTGCTGCTGCGGTTCTCGCAGTCGAGTCATAATTAGACACTGAGATCGCGGTGACGCCTGCGTCGACGACACTTCGCCCCGGTGGGCAAGTGGACGTGGACCCATCCACTGCTCCCCCATCCACCGCAAATGCAGAAGAAGATCGGGCGATCCCGCCGGAGGGTCAGGTTCGTTGCCCTGCAAGCATGCTCGGTGCAGTGTCCCTTCTGACGGATGAGACCATCGATCAGACGGGTTGGCATTTGTGATATTCGAGCTGTGGTACGTCACGCCTTATGTTTCTATTTCTTCAAATATTTGTGGCAGCTTCGCATTTCGGTGCGTGCTGACACAGTGACGACCGTTGCTCGATGCGATCACGATGTTCGTATTCCCGCCCGTTGGTCACCGATCGCATTGACAGGGACGCTCCTCGTGGAGTCTCGAGCATTCGGAAATTCGTGTCACATGCATCGAATGTCGATCGTCTCAACTCGGCAGGTCCGGTCATCGTCCTAGCGCACCTCGGTCCGACGCTGCGGGTGCTTCCGACGCTTTTGCGCCTCGACCCGAACCTGACCACGCCTCTTGCTCCGAGCGCGGAGCGCTGGGACCGATCAACACTCATGTCCACGCGTGGCGATGTTGCCCCAGTTGATCCCATGAAAGCCGGCAAGGGGAGCAGTTCACAGGATCAACTGGGTTCACTTCGGACCGCGAGACCTTCTAGAGCGTAGCTGTACGAAGCTTTTCCGCAGGAGTGCGGCTGTAGAAATCATCTGCAGCAGAGGCCGGCATCTCGATGCCATAGCGATTCTGCAGTTCCTCTGTCATAGCCATGAGCTTGGCCATGTCGTACTGATTGATGTTGCGGTGCGTCTTGACGAGGTTGTCGTTCTTCAGCACCGGGTCGTAGTCCATGATCTCGTCACGAAACTCCTGCCCTTCGCCTGTCATCAGCCGCTTGGCGTCCCATACCGCAAGCTGAATCAAGCGGTCCCAGGTCAAGTAGGTAAGGCCCGGGAAGTGTACGGCCCCGGCCGCGTACAACCCCTCGACCTTGCTCGAAAGAGCGCCGAGATGGAACTTCGGTGATCCCTCATCCCAATCGAGTAGATTCGGATCGAGCCACGGAATATCGAAGATGTACCCCGTTGCACAGATGATGAGGTCGACCTCGGCAGTGGTGCCACCAACGAACCGAACGGTCTTCCCATCGATCGACTCGATGTCCTGATGCGCCTGCAGATGTCCGTGGGCAATCTGGTACAGCACTTGGTCATTCATGATGTAGTGCGTGGCACCGACTTCGTGATCGGGCTTCTGCAGACCGAACGACGTAAGGTCTCCGACGCTTTCGAGGGCCAACTGCATCGCTTCGGCCTCGGTCAACTCATTGAGCGGAGTGACTGCTGTGGGAACCTTGCCGGTACGGCTCAGTAGCTGCATGATCGGCTGGCCGAAGAGGAGCTTCGGGAAGAAATGGTATCCGCGGCGCACAGATAGATGTGCCATCGCGCCCGCCATTGCGGCGTCGCACGCGATATCGACGCCACTGTTACCCGCGCCGATAACCAGGACCCGCTTGCCTACGACCTGCTCGATTCGCTTGTACTTGTTGCTGTGAATGACCTCGCCCTCGAAATTCTCGATTCCGTTGATCGCGGGCAGGTAGGGGGTTCGCTGGAGGCCGCAGGCCCAAACGACACCGCGGTACAGTGCCTCGGCTCCGTCCGACGTCTCGACAACCCACCGCTGCCCTTCGGCAGTCTCGACCGGGTATGCCTTGGTCACCTCTTTTCCGGTAACTACGTGCCGGTCGAGATCGTTGTCGCGCGCGAACGCGCGTATGAAGTCGCGGACTTCGTGCCAGGTGGGGAAGACCGGGATGCCTTCCGGCATGGGATAACCGACCATGGCGCTACTGGCTCGGTCCGAGATGAAGTTGCACGACTCGTAGACCGGGCTGTTGGGATTGTCGATGTTCCAGATTCCGCCGACAGCGTCGTGCCGCTCAAGAATGTCGATGTCCAATCCGCCCCGCTTGAAAGCACGGGCGGCAATAAGACCGTTCGGCCCGGCGCCAACGATCGCGAAACGATTCTCTCGATTCTCCACTGGTTTTCCTCTACTACTCTCGCGCCTGATGGCGTTTTCAGGTTGGTCATCGGGGTGGGGTGGAGCTGAAGTCGTGGTAGTCGCCCAGACGACGGTTCTCGAACTCATGAAGGCGAGGAGTCCGCCCTTCATCCCGAATCCGGGGATGTCAGCCGAAGGGGTGCCACCCCCCCATAACCGAACACGACTGTGGACTCACGCATTTGCTCGAGCAAGAAAACGTTCACTGAACGCTTTGTACTGCAGGAGTTGCATGGAGTCCTCGATCTCTTGACGGCTGGGGTGCGTCGGCGCTGTCGACATTGCGCGGGGTGTCACATGCAGATCTTCTCGTCGAGCAGCTCGATGAGGCACTCCTGATCGCCGATGCCGTACGGGGCGACACACCTCTTTGCGAGCTTCCCCGGCTCAGTTGCGGGTGGATGCTTTCTCGACCTCCTTACGGCTTGGCCAGCGCCTTCTTATCAACCGACCGACCGTTTGAATAACTGTAGCGCCGATCACAGAGAATGGAAAGTCTGCTGCTGAAATTCGTGGAGTCACATGTGGCTGCTCCACCTGCACGGGCGCACACCGAACATGGGCCTACCGGCCTATGGCCGTGAACCTGACGGGTATGCACCCTGAAGACCGGCCCACTCGGGTTCCATATGTGGCGCCGGAAGCCGGTAGCGACCCCGATATGGGAAAACTGGATGCAGGACATGCCGCACCCGGCGCCCTTCCCGACGGTGCCGGCGCAAAGCGGCCTGCGCCTCGTCTGTCCAGTAGCTCCACTCCGGCTTTCCGGTTTCAGAGCGCGTTGATTGCGTGGGTAAGACTGTCGCAGGGCAGCAATGACCGAATCGGTCGTGCAGTAGGTTGCAGAACCCGAGAGCGTGCCGGCGCAGTGCTTCGAGCCGACCGTCGATCGCCTCGGTGAGTCCGTCCGAGGTCCGGTACTCGAAGTAGGCCAGCACATCAGCCCAGCGTTGAGGCAGGGTACGCCGAGCTGGAGCGAGTCCGTCGAGACCGTCCAGGACACCGGCGCAGGTCGGTCGATCAACCTGCTCAGCCTGGTTCTGTCGCGACCGCGGTCGGTATCGGCATAGACATCGATGATGTCCTGGTAGATCCGCCCCGTGACCCCGACGGCGAGGCGCTGTTCATCGGTGAACGCCTCCTCGAGTCATCGGCGTTGCCGGTGGCTGAGCAACTCTTCTCTGGTTCGAGCCATCCGGCGGATTCCGTAAAGCGGATCACTCGTGCGCCCGCGATGCCCGCAGGTGAGGTACTGGACGCGTCGGCGGCACAAGTTCAGCTGAGTATCGGCGAGGGCGACGACGTGGAACCGGTCCATGACCGGCACCGCATCTTCGAACCCTGATGGTCCCGGCGGACTTGTAGCCGCCGAATTCTGGGGGCACCTCCCGCTCGCGAGGGGCTATCGCGACCACCTCGATCCGGCTGCGGAAGATGGCGTCACGCTCGTCGAGCCAGGTGGTGAGCACCGCCGACGAGCGGCCCGGCACCAGAGGGAGCAGTCAGGCCGGGCCGGTGCCGTCGAACACCGGCGTCAGGTCCACGACGACGGTGACATAGCCGTCGCCAACGCCCGCCGGGTATGGGCCCTGATGCTCGTCGACTCGATGACCCGCACCGATTCGAGCCGAGTGGGATCGGCGGCGAACCGGCCGGTGGTGGCCTCGACGGTGATGGCATCGACCGTGTCCCGGAACAGGAACAGACCGAGCTCTCGGGCGATCGCAGCGATCGAGGTGCGCTCGATCGTCACACATCGCACCATATGTCGCGTGATCGGCGGATCGTCGACAAACCAGGACGGGCGAGTCGTCGGTGTTGTGCGTCCAACACCTCCCGCTCATAGGAGGAGTTCTCACCCCGGTAGCACGAAATGCGCACCCGCAGTGGGAAGGGATGGTCGGCCACAGGCAGATCGGTCACCGTCCGCATGATCGTGTCCCGGTACCGGACGATGCTTCTGCACCGCGGCACCGGTTGGGTCCGTCGACCAACAGATCGCAGAACACCACGGTGACCGCGTCATCGAGGCGCCGTCGGTGATCGTGCCCCCGAGTTCGACGGTGCACATGGTCGTGTCGGCAACGATCGGGCGGCAGGCTCCCGAGTGCAAGTGACGAATTGGTATAGGAACCTTCATCATCTGCCACCCGGGGCCCGTCTCCCGTCAACGACACCGATACCGATACCGACGGCATCGAGGACCCCAACCTGCCCTCGAGTGCACGTCATCTCCGGACGAGCCAGGAATATCGGGCGGGCAGTGCGCATCACGCCGCACGCCGTTGCCGTCCGCCTCGCTCCACTCCTGGAACCAAACCAAGCGCCGACCTCGAGACGGGTCGCTGGCGTGTCCTTCAGCCCGCTGTTCTGAGGCAATGGTGGTGGCGACTTGCGTCGTCGACGACGACCCGGTCTTGGCGAGCAATGTCGGATAGCCCTGTGTACTTGAGCTGAGACTGCCGCCGACACAACTGCCTTGACGAGATCGCCGGGGAGGAAGGTTACGTTCGCGACGACCGCTGCCCCCACCGTCAGATCAGTGCGGAGCACCATGCCGACGACGCCGAAGGCATACAACACCACAACGCCGCCCAGCACATTGACCGCCACGCCCGGAACCAACCGGTACCGAGGCAGCATCCACGCCGACAACCAGCCGATTACAGCAACAGCAGGAAGCCAGCCAAGCAGGAAACCCACCGTGGGGCCGGCAAGCGACGTCAACGACGTGCGCCCACCAGCCAGGACCGGCAAAGCAAAACCCAAAACGATCACCGTCGTCACCGCCAGCACACCCTTACGGAGCCCCAGCAGCGCGCCGGCAAGCATGACGCCGAGCGTCTGGAGAGTAATCGGCACGCCTGACGAACCGATACTGATCTGACCAGGTAGACCCAGCGCGATGATCAAAGCGGCGAACACTGCGATCTGCGCCAGGTCGCGGGCGGAAGTACGACGATTCGAGGACATGTTTCAGCCTTACTGACAAGAAGGAACACCGGAACTCGTGGCGACGCCTCACGGACGATCACGTACCCGAGGACATTTACACCTGATCGACGACGCGATGACCGTTCACGACAGTCGCTCGATAACCATCGCCATCCCCTGTCCGCCACCGACACACATCGTCTCGAGTCCCAGGGTGCCGTCGCGCGCGGTGAGGTTGTTGAGCAATGTCGCGGTGATCCGTACGCCGGTCATCCCGAACGGGTGTCCGAGCGCGATGGCACCACCGGCCACGTTGAGCTTGTCCTCGTCGATCTTCAAATCGCGAGCCGACGCAAGGACCTGGACAGCAAACGCCTCATTGATCTCGACGAGGTCGATGTCGTCGATGGTCAGACCAGCCTGGGCAAGGGCTCGTCGCGACGCATCGACAGGTCCGAGGCCCATGATCTCCGGGGACAAACCGGACACTCCGGTCGACACGATCCGTGCCAGGGGCGTCAACCCGAGAGCCTTGGCTTTCGTATCGGACATGATCACCGCTGCTGCTGCCCCGTCGTTCAACGGGCAGGCATTACCAGCGGTGACTGTCCCGCCCGGACGAAAGACAGGTTTCAGCCCGCTGACCTTGTCGTAAGTGGTCCCGGCACGGGACTGTCGTCGGTGTCGACGACTCTCCCGTCAGGCAACGTCACCGGAGTGATCTCGCGAGCGAAATGCCCTGCAGCAATGTGCTGTTCGGCGCGATTCTGACTCCGGACCGCCCACTGATCCTGTTCCTCCCGGGAGATACCGGTGACCTGGGCGACGTTCTCCGCTGTCTGCCCCATCGACATGTAGACATCGGGGACCGCACCATATGCGCGCGGATCGCGCCACCCCTGGCCACCAGCAGCGAGCTCGCGGGTACGACGTTCAGCGTCCGCGAAGAACGGATTGTGCGTCTCCGGGAACGAATCCGAACTTCCTGCAGAGGTGCGAGTCACTTGCTCGACACCGGCGGAAATGAACACATCACCTTCGCCTGCTTGATGGCGTGCAACGCCATCCGCGTGGTCTGCACGGATGAGGCGCAGTAACGGTTGACCGTCGTTCCCGGCATCGAGTCGTATCCCAATTGGACAGCGACACTACGTGCCATGTTGAATCCCTGTTCGCCACCGGGAAGACCACACCCGAGTAGGAGATCGTCAACCTCCAACGGATCGAGTTCGGGTATCTGTGCAAGGGCCGCACCTATCATCTGCGCGGCGAGATCATCACCACGAACATCGACGAGCGATCCCTTTCCGGCGCGTCCGATGGGCGAACGGGTAACTGCAACGATGACGGCTTCGGCCATCAGTTCTTCACCACTTCCGCCGGGAAAGCCTCGAGGAAATCGGCGTTGAACCGCTTGATCGCTCCCTTGACGCCATCTTCCTTGATCCACGACTGGAACGTATGCACCTCGGGAGTGACGTGCAGCAACGCATCGGTTTCGGCACCCATCCTCATGTAACTGAGCAGCCCCGACGTTTCCGCCGCACGGTTGACTGCCTCCTTCTTGAGTTTGAGGAGTTCGAGCGGAGTCCGGGCAATCGAATGTGCAGTACGGCGCACATGCGCATCGAACTGTTCCGCCGGAACCGATTCAGCAGCCCAACCCCACTCGGCCGCGATCTTTCCGGTAATCGTGCGGCCCGCATCGAAACTCATCAACTTGGCACGCTTGGGCCCGACCAAGTGCTCCCACAGCGGCGAAATATAGCCACCTCCGAGCGGGATCGCCGGCGAGGCCATGATCTTTGCGTCATCAGCGACGATCGTGATGTCGCACAGGGACGCGAGCTGAGTTCCTCCCGCGGCACAGACGCCGTGGACGGCCGCGATGACGGGCTGGGGCTGACGCCATATCTGGGTGAACCGTTCGACGTTGGACAGCAACCGATCACGGTCCTCCACAGCAGTGCGCTCGGAGGCGTAACCAACCTCGGAAGAGTCCGGTGCGATGTCGTAACCCGAGCAGAAGGCCCGACCGGCTCCCCGCAGCACGATGACCCGTGCATCGCTCCGGGCCAGGTCCGTGAACGTGGATTCGAGCATGTCGAGGAGCTGGTCGTCCATCGCGTTGAGGCGCGACGGACGATTGAGCGTCAGCCAGACGACATGGCCGTCGCGCTCGACGAGAAGAGGGGCGTCGTTCATGTGAGAGATCCTTCGAAAGACAACTATGCGACGAATGCGAGGGGACGAATGGGAGAACCGGTGCCGCCTCTGATGCGCAGCGCCGAGGCGACGAAGAAGAAGTCGTCGACCCGATCGGCGGCCAATCCTTCGAGCGACAACGACTCCATGATCGGAATACCGCACTTCACGAGCATGTGAACATGCACATCGAGCGCCGGGGTCGTGAAACTCGGCTTGTGCTCGAAATTGACGGTGTCACTCCCGACCGCACGCACACCACGTTCGGACAACCAGCGGGCGCCCGAGAGCGAAACGCCCGGTAACCCGGTGCCGATGCCGAGATACTTGTCGCTGTCGGCCCAGTACTTCATCCAGCCGGTACGGAAGATCACGATCGATCCGGGCTCCGGAGAACGACGGTCGGCAAACCAATCCTCGAGCTCGTCGGCACCGAAACCGTCCGCCGGCGTCAATTCCCGACCGAAAAGACGCTCGCCGTCCACGAGGTGCCCCGGACCGATCAACGGCGGAAGTTCCTCCACCGATCCGACGGACACCCCCGCGTACGAACGTTGCTTGTCCTCGACCTCACGGCCACCGAAGATGCAACCGTCCAACGAGATATGACCGGGCGCATCGACGTGGGTGCCGACGTGCGCTCCCATGGTGAGCATCTCCATCGCAGACGAGATACCGCCGGGGTAGGGATGTTCACCATGTTTCTTGACCAGCGCGTACGAGAAGGGCGGATGCGCCGCGTGGTGGGTCATGCCCGTCTCGAGAAGAACCGCGAGGTCATACGCTCGGGAGCTGCCCTGAGGCCAATCGACAGATCCGTCCCAGGTGCTTCCGCCCCAATTCTGCGCGGGTGGTGTTGCTACTGCGGCAACGTCTTGCTGCGTCATCGGACAGCCTCCAGAATCTTCTCGATTGCTTCAGGTATCTTTCCGGCGACTGCCGGTTCGGCTATGGCGAACGAGATCGGACACGAGCGGTACGCCGCCGCCAGCGCGGACACCACCTCGTCCCGGTTACGACGGGCAAGGGCCCGCACCGGACCACCTAAGTGAGCGGGAAAAGCGAATCCCTCGGTGAGTGCGACATCGATGTCGGAGGCCCGCTCGGCGATACCCTCCGCAACCAGCGCCGCTGCCGCGCACACCATCGAGGCCAGTACCCGATCGCGGATCTCGTCGCCGGACACGGCGCGAGCGCTCATCCCGGCGTCGGCGCGCGCTTTGTCGATGATCTCGTCCACTCTGGGATCAACGACGCCACGCCTCGCACCGTCCGGGTAGTGGTACCACCCTGCTCCGGTCTTCTTACCCAACCTTCCCGCCTCGCAGAGCCGGTCTGCGATGTCGACATAGCGCTGCCGAGGATCACGTGTGGCGGCCAACCGCTTTCGTCGTGCCCATGCGATGTCGAGTCCCGACATGTCGGCTACCGCAAAGGGGCCGATCGCAAAACCCAATTCGACGAGGGCGGTGTCGACTTCGGCGGGTGAGGCTCCGTCCTCGACGAGGAACTCGGCCTGCATGCGATAGTCCGCGTAGATCCGGTTGGCGACGAAACCGTCGCCGATACCGGCGGGGATCGGTGCCTTGCCCAAACGCGATGCGAGCGATGACACCACCGCGAGCGTTCTTTCGTCCGTCGCGGAGGTGCGAATGATCTCCACAAGAGGATTGCGGTCCGGTGGGTTGAAAAAGTGCAAGCCGACGAATCGCTCGGGGATCGCCAGCACCGATGCCATCTCGTGCAGGTCGAGATAGGACGTATTGCTGGCGATCACTGCGGTGTCCCGCAGGTGCGGTTCCAGCTCGCGCAGCAGCGAGGTCTTGACGTCCATGTCCTCGAACACCGCGTCGATAATGACATCGGCACGGCCGAGGTCGGCGATCGACTCGGTACCCGAAATCCCGTGACCATCGGCCAGCCGATCGAGTGCTGCCCGGTTGCTGTCGAAGACGATCACCTCGTATCCGTGCTCGGCGAACGCGCGGGCGAGAGCGGCGCCCATGGTGCCTGCACCGGCGATTCCGATGGTGGTGATCGCCGGTGCCGGAACCTGCGGACGCGTGGCCTTTGCTGCTCGGCGCTTCGCGAAGAACAGGTACCGAAGGTTCGCTGCTTCGTCCGTCATCCGTAGCTGGTCGAAGAGCGCACGTTCCTGCCGTAACGCCTCTCGCCCGTCGAGTGACACTCCGGCACACACCATGTCGATGGCGGCGAGCACATTCGGACGCGCCCGCTTGCTCCCTCGCGCACGTGCGGCTTCCTCTGTGGCCGGATCGGACGGAGGTGCGGGCAGGTCGATGAGACGTTTCTTGGCGGTGAGGGTGGCTGCTCGTTCCACAGCGCGGGCGAGGAGGAGATCGGCGGGAACAACCTCGTCGATGAGACCGAGCGAGAGGCTTCGTCTGCGTCGATCCGCCGGGCCGAGGCGACCAGGTCGATGGTCGGGGCGACACCGACGAGCCGGGCGGTGCGTACGGTGCCGCCCGCCCCGGGAAGGATGCCCAGCGTGGTCTCCGGAAAGCCGACAACAGTGGTCGGGTCGCCGATTCGAAGGTCGCATCCGAGGGCGAGTTCCAGTCCTCCGCCGAGCGTCAGTCCGGTGAGGGCTGCGACGACCGGAACGTCGAGGTTCTCGATGCGGGCGATCACCTCGGGAAGCTGCGGTGCCTGCAAAGGGCGATCGAACTCGGAGATGTCCGAGCCGGCGTAGAAGTGGGACGCTGCCGAAGCTATGACCACGCCGACTACATCGTCTCGGGTGGCCACCTCATCGAGCGATTCGGCCAGAGCGCGACGCAGTGCGGTATTGCCCATGTTTACCGGAGGGTTGTTCACGGTCAGCACCGCGACGCTGTTGGTCATGTCGGTGGTGACGATCATGCAGCGCGCCCATCGATCAGATCGAGGCCGGTGCGCTCGCGCAGCGACTCGAAGTCGCTGCCATCGAAGATCTCCAGTACACGCGCCCCGTCGGGTCCCGTCTCGAACAGGGCGATGTCTGTGTAGACCCGTTCGACGCACTCCGGTCCGGTAAGTGGGTATGTGCACGTGTCGACGAGTTTGCATTCTCCGGCACGGGAGAACAGGTCCATGATGACGAAGACGCGCCGCGCGCCGGCCGCAAGGTCCATCGCGCCGCCGACTCCGGGAATGACTTCGGGGTTGTCGGTGCGCCAGTTTGCGAGGTCACCGCGCGTCGATACCTGGTAGGCCCCCATTACGCATACGTCGAGGTGACCGCCGCGCATCATTGCGAAGGAGTCTGCATGGTGAAAGTAGGAGGTGCCGGGAGTTTCGGTGACATAGATCTTGCCGGCGTTGATGAGGTCCGGGTCTTCGCTTCCGTCTTCGGCTGCGGGGCCCATGCCCAGCATCCCGTTCTCGGTATGCAGGATGACCTCGCGACCTTCGGGAATGAAATCGGCTACGAGAGTCGGTATTCCGATACCGAGGTTGACGTACGACCCGTCGGGGATGTCCTGTGCGACGCGGCCGGCGATGTCCTGGCGAGTCAAAGCCATCTCAGTGTCCCTTCTCGCAGAGGATGCGATCGACGAAGATGCCGGGGGTGACGATCACTTCCGGATCGAGATCTCCGACCGGAACCATCTCGCTCACTTCGGCAATCGTCAGGGCCGCTGCAGTTGCCATTACGGGACCGAAGTTTCGACCGGTCTTGCGGTATACGAGATTGCCGAGCCGATCGGCCGTCTGGGCCTTCACCAGGCGACGTCGGCGAACAGGGGCTTTTCGAAGACGTATCCCTTGCCGTCGATTTCTCGAACCTCTTTGCCCTCAGCGAGTTCTGTTCCGTACCCGCTACGTGTGAAGAATCCGCCGATCCCTGCACCTGCTGCTCTGATGCGTTCGGCGAGCGTTCCTTGGGGTACCAACTCGAGTTCGATCTCGCCGGCGTTGTAGAGCTCATCGAAGATGGTCGAACCGATCGCCTTGGGGAACGAACACACAACCTTGCGCACGCGTTTCGCTGCGAAGAGCTGCCCGATAGCGTCGCCTCCGGCAGCTGCGTTGTTGTTGATCACCGTCAGATCCGTGACTCCGGAAGCAAGGAGTGCTTCGATCAGAGCTACGGGCTGTCCGGGAGGGCCGAAGCCGCTCACCATGATCGTGGCTCCGTCTCCGATGCCGGCGATCGCCTCTTCGGGACTTTCGACCTGCTTGTTCATGTCATTGCTTTCCTTCGGTGCCAGCGACGGGGCTGGGGGCATCGTCGTTCCTGGAAGTCTTTGATGGGGTCCGTGCATATTCCGCGGCTTGCCGGACTTCGGTTTGTCCAAAGCGGCAGGCGCTGTCGGTTACATCGAGCTGAACTGCAGGAACTGGTACGGAGTTTCCGGGAGGAGGTGTCCCATGCGTTCACGCTTGGTCTTCAAGTAGGCCACGTTGTGAACCCCCCAGTGGACGGGCGCATCGATTCGGCGGCGGACTTCGATTCCGGCGGACTCGAGGGCCTTGACCTTCTCGGGATTGTGGGTGATCAAATCTACCGACTCGATTCCGAAGTGTCGCAGGATCTCGGCGGCGAAAGTGTATTCGCGTGCGTCGACGGGGAGGCCGAGTTCGATGTTTGCATCGACGGTATCGGCTCCGCGGTCCTGTAGCGCGTAGGCCGCGAGCTTGTTCGCTATGCCGATGCCGCGTCCTTCGTGACCTCGGAGATATACCAGTACTCCTGTCCCGGTAGCAGCGATTGTTCGCAGTCCGTCCTGCAGTTGGGGTCCGCAATCGCATCGGTGCGATCCGAATGCGTCACCGGTGAGGCATTCGCTGTGCACTCGCGCGGTGACGGCGGTGAGCGGCGGGGACTCGAGTCCGATGGTGAGAGCTACGTGTTCGATTCCCGAGGCGGGGTCGCGGAATACATGCGCTGTGAAAGTTCCGTAGTCGGTGTCGATAGGGGCGCTGGATACTGGTGTGACCGCTTCTGCCTGGGGAGAGATGGGCGTTCGGTCACGACGCTGACGGTATGCAACGAGATCGGCGACCGTGACGTAGGGCAGATTCCACATATCGGCGAATTCGGTGAGCGCAGTTCCGGACATCGGGACACCATCGTCATCGACGAGTTCGGTGATAACGGCGGTGGGCTCGATCGCACCCGCCAGGGACATCAGGTCGACACTGGCTTCGGTATGGCCCCGGCGCACGAGAACGCCGCCTTCCTGAGCGATGAGCGGGAACATGTGACCCGGGCGGGTGAAGTCGGACGGCACGGCATGGGGGTCGGCGAGTGCGTGAACAGTGGCGGTGCGGTCGGCTGCGAGATACCCGTCCCAGCCACGGCAGCGTCGACGGTGACCGTGAAAGCGGTTCCCATCCGATCCTTGTTCGCCGCAACCATCAGCGGGAGATGGAGCTGGCGTGCCCGCCGCTCGGTCATCGGAGTGCAGACGATGCCGCTCCCGTAGCGAAGGAAGAACGCCATCGCCTGGTCGGTCATCGCTGCGGCGCCCATCACCAAGTCGCCTTCGTTTTCACGATCATGGTCGTCCGCGACTACGACAATCCCGCCTCGGGCGAGCGTCTCCACAGCCAATTCGACCGAATGTTCGGAATCCATGTCCTCCGCCTTCCTTCGAGGTTCGATGGCGTCGCCCACATGTGTCGAGTAAACCACCAACCGGTCGTTTGATTGTAGCGTGCGTCACATGCAGCCACAACACCCGGAACGCGTCACCGACGCCGGCTGTGCGTACGAGCCACGGACAACACGGCTACTGCCCCCACGAGACTCAGCGTCATGACGAACAGCGCGGGAGACAACGCGATACCGGTTCGCTCCACCAACCACGCGCAGACCACAGGAGCAGTTCCTCCCGCGATCACCACGCCGATATTCCACCCAAGTGCAGTGCCGGTATACCGAACGTTGGGGGGAAACAGTTCGGGGATAGAGGAATACCCTGCCACCTGGAGGAACGACGAGTTCACCATGATCGCCAGGAACGCGATCCCCGCGATCAGCAGATTGCCGATACCCATCAGTGCCATAGCACCCGCCGTGAGCACGAAGTATCCGGTCAAACCTATGGCCGCGATCCCCATCAGCCGATGCGGTCCCCGAGACGTCCGGTCCACAGCATCAGCAGAGCGGACAAGGCCACTACGACCGTCGTGGTCCAGTACACGCTGGTTTTGGGGTAGCCCAGTTCAGTGATCAAGTGGATGCTGATGTACGTAAGTCCGAAGTACGCCGTTCCGTTGACCGCCAAGCTGATGCCTACAGACTGCAGCAGAGGCTTCCGACAGGTCTTCAGCACATCTGCAATCGGAGCCGGCGACGGTCCGCTTCCTTCCGAGGTCGAATGGTGAACCAGGGAACGGCGCAACACAAGACAAATCCCCGCCAACGGAAGCGCCAGTAGAAACGGGATGCGCCATCCCCAGGACTCCATCTGTTCTTCGGTCGTCAAGAGCGACACCAGCCCTGCCACTGCAGAAGCAAGCGCGAACCCCATCGTGGCTCCGAACGGGTTCAACGCACCATAGCGACCTCGACGACCCGCAGGCGCAGCCTCGGATACCAGCGTCGCCGCACCTGCGACTTCACCACCCACCGAGAAACCCTGAAGCAGACGTAGCAGCACGAGCGCCACTGCAGCAAGAGGCCCGACCTTTATCGCGGTGGGCAGAAGTCCGATCGCGGCACTGGAAAGACCCATGCACATCAACGTCGCCATCAAGGCGGCACGTCGACTGATCCGATCCCCCACGTATCCGAAGACCAGACCTCCCAGGGGACGAGCTACGTACGCTACGGCAAACACCGACAACGTCAGCAGAAGAGAGCTTGCCGCGTTGTCCGAGGGAAAGAACAGCGGAGCGATGATGACGGCCATATAGCCGTACATGCTGAAGTCATAACCCTCGATCATCGTGCCGACGCCACCGGCCAATGCCGCTCGACGACCATTCGTCGTAGGCTTTCCCGCCTCGATCGTCCGGGTTGATGTGTAATCCATCTTCATGTCCTTGGGGGTGGAAACGATGTGGAAGGAGGTCAGGAACAGGTCACCGTTGACAGACCGGTGACGAGATCGCGAAGCGTGAGCAAGTGACGAAGATAGAAGTGCAGACCCATCTCCCAGGTGAATCCCATTCCGCCATGGACCTGGATGGCGCGTTCTGCGACGTCGACGGCCAGCTCGATGGCGTGGATCGAGATCTCGACGGCCCTGTCGGGATCCGCTACAGCCCACAACGCCGAGGTATCGGACTGTTCGGCCGAGATATGTGCGTCGGCCAGGATGTGTTTCACCGCCTGGAACGATCCGACCGGCTTCCCGAACTGGCTTCGCTCCCTTGCGTAGTTGACACTGATCGTCACGAGTGTGCGTGCGATGCCGGCAGCTTCGGCGGCCATGAGCACTGCCAGTTCGCGCCCGATCACACCCAAATGCTTGGTAATCCAGGGCACCTCGACAGACTGGAGCGTCGGCGCAAAATCCGTAGCAGATCGTTCGGAGACGGTAAGTACCGTGCCATCGTCGAACGAATCGAGGACTCCGATGTCGGGACGGCTACCGAAGGGCGCCAATCCCCACCCCGTAGTGATCCCCGGTGTCGGGATCGACAGTGTCACCGGACCACCGAATTCGCGCGCCCCGAGGCTGTTTCTCCGAGCCACGAGGGTGATCAGGAAAGGCAACGGCACACAGTAGGTCCCCCACACCCGAGCGACCTCTACCAGGTCGCGAAGCGAGAGCCCCTCCCCTTCGGGCTCGTCGGCGATCTCGACCCAACCCGCTCGCAGAAGCGCATCCCACTGCACGGGAGATTCCGCCTCCGCGAATGTGGCGATGTTTCGATCCCCTACCTGCTTGTCGAGGATCTGACGCAAGCCCTCGGCGGCAGCGAGTCCCAGGTCGGTGGTTTCGGTGATAGATGCGGTGGTCATCGCGGCAGCCCCAGAACTCGTTCACTGATGATGTTTCGCTGAATCTCGGATGTCCCCGAGAAAATCGACGCCGAGCGGCTCTCGAGATACTGGAACCGCCAATGATCGCGATGGGACGGAGTGGTGTGACGAAGACCGACAGTGGTGATCTCCTGCCACAGTTCACTCCACAGCACCTTCAAAATGGAAGTAGCCCGGACGAATTCGGCGTCGTCGTTCTCGAGGTGCACCGCCTTGGAGATCTGCCAGCGCACCAACTCGGTCCGTCGGTCGAGGTCCGCCAGGACGTCGGCGCGACGTGGATCGTCCCCGCACATGTCGAGGAGGAGGTCCATATCTGCTCGGATCTCGACATAACGGCTTGCCGCCTCGACGCCACCTCGCTCGTTCATGAGAGTGGTCATTGCGACCCTCCAGCCCGAACCTTCCTCGTCCACCAGTTCGTCATCCGAGACGAACACCCGATCGAAGTGCACCTCGGCGAAATGCGTCCCACCGGAGATCTGCTTGATGGGCTGATGGTGACGCCGGGTTGCTTCATATCGAGGAGGAACATCGACAGGTTCTTGTGCCGAGGCGCGTTCTGGTCCGTACACGCGAGCAGTAGGCATCGGTCGGCGTACGCTGCGAAACTGGTCCAGATCTTCCGTCCGCTGATCTCGTACCCGCCGGTTACCTTTTCTGCCCGGCAACGCACGCCGGCGAGGTCGGATCCGGCACCCGGTTCGGAGAATCCTTGGCACCACGTTTCGGTACCTTGCAGGATGGGCGGGAGAAACCGTTGCCGTTGTTGTTCTGTCCCGTGCACGATCAATGTCGGTGCGGTGAGGATTCGCCCGATCCGCGCGAGGCCGTCCGGGGCCTGAGCGCGTGCTGCAAGTTCGCTGAATGCGACCTCTTCGGAGAGTCCCAGTCCCTGGCCGCCGAATTCCTTCGGTAAAGACAGGCCCGAGTAGCCTGCCTCGAACAACTGGCGGTCCCATTGGCGCCGTATCTCGACGGCTTCCTGTTCCTCCAGTGCCCCGCGATGTTCCCGCCATCGTTGGGGCACGTTGTCCTGCAGCCATCGTGCTGCGTCCTGGGCGAAGTCGGAGTCGAATGCTGCCGAAGTCCTGTGCGTCACTTGGTGACACTCCGTTCAGTGTCGAGGAAGACGTATCTTCCAAACGGTTGTTTGATAAACTAGGTGTGTGCTCGACACCGTGTCAAGGGCCACATAAGATATCCACCAAACGGACGGTTGTATCTATAGGGCCAAGGAGGCGATGTGCCGCAAAAGCAGAAGACAGCGACGATCGAGCCCCCGAAAGGGGAACGTCGCAATCGCGACGCGGAAGTGATGGCGGCGGCAATCCGTGTCATCTACGAGAAGGGATACTCGGGCGCATCCCTCCAGGACGTTGCCAATGAGGTCGGAGTCCTCAAGGGCAGCCTCTACTACTACTTCGCCTCCAAAGAAGACCTCCTTCTACGCATCATGAAGGAGTCGCACACCCAGTCCGAAGAGATATTCGAGCGCATCGCCGCCAAAGGCCTCGCACCGCTCGACGAGTTGTGCGAGCTGCTCGAAGAGCTCATGCAGTGGTACCTGGACAACGTCGAACGCGTCGCGATCTACTTCAACGAAGGACGACGCCTCACCGGTCAGCGGCTCGAAGAGGTCGAAACCGCCGCACGTCGCTTCGAACAGCACCTGTACAACCTGCTTGCCCGCGCCCAGCAGGAAGGCGCCATCGACGACATGGATCTGCGACTGTGCATCCGCTTCATTCTCGGCGCACTGAACAGCGTTCCGTCATGGCACAAGCCCACCGCACAACGCCGCTTGTCCGACCGGAAAATCACCCGACAGTTCGCCACGATGACCATCAAATCCATCACACCCTGAACACAATCCTTCTGAAGGAAGCATGAACAGCGCCACCATCGCGGACTCCGTCGACGAGCACGCCGCCGAAACACCGGACCGCATCGCACTCGTCTCGCCGGATCGGTCCACACGGACTATCAGACGTATCACGCCACTCCCGCAACCTCGCGCGGTCCCTGGCACGTCTCGGCGTCACTCACGGAGAACGCGTCGCAGCCATCGTCGACGACTGCAGCGAATACGTCGAGCTCTACATCGCAGCCGCTCGCTCGGTGCGATCGTGGTGCCGATCAATACGCGCCTCACATCAGCGGAGGTCAGCGCGCTCGTCGACGATTGCTCGCCGCGCGTCATCGTATGGAGCTCCGGCCATTATGACGTCGTGAGCCGATCGCTCGCAGATTCGGCATCCGTGGTGATCGGGCCGACACCGGACAACACCCCCCACGGCACCAGGACATTCGACTCCCTCGTGCACGAAGGTGAGCAACTGCCCGACGTCTCCTGCACCGTTCACGGAGAGCATGCGTTCATCCTCGGATATACCAGCGGCACCACCGGCAAACCGAAGGGCGCGGTCTTGACGCATCAGAGCGTCGCGGCCATCGCCGAATCGAACAACAACGCCTACCGCCTACCCGAGCGGAGCGTCTGCGCGCTCACCGGTTCGATGTCCTTCGTCGCGACGGTCCCCGCCCACATTCTCACGCACCTAGCTTCGGCGGAAGCGTGGTGATCCTGGGCAAGTGGTCCGTCCCCCAGCTCATCGACATCATCGAGAACTACAAGGTCACCTTCACCTACATCCCCTCGCCGGTGATCGACGAGTTCGTCGCCGCGGTCGCCGCGTCCCCTCATCGAGTCACAA
Organism: Rhodococcus sp. IITR03; assembly: GCA_001017865.1. The sequence continues at coordinate 3,999 of LATQ01000418.1, read as the reverse complement.
GTCTGCGTTCGGTGCTGCACTCCGCATCGAAGGCAGGCCCCGACAAGCTACGCGCCCTCTACCAGGTGCTCGGCGACACTCTCGTCGAGGGATTGGGGATGACCGAGAACTCCGGAGGCCTGGTCACCGCCACCCGACCCGGAGACTTCGCACATTCGAGTCCGGCAGCGGATCCGTTTGCTCCGTCGGCCGTAGTGTCGACGGAACCGACGTCGACATCATCGACGACGCCGGCAACTACGTTCCGCACGACGGCGTTTCCGTCGGAGAAATCGTCGTCCGCTCACCGTCGCTTATGCGTGAGTACTGGAACATGCCCGACGCAACCAGCGCGGCGCTCGTCGACGGCTGGTACCACACCGGTGATCTCGGCAGTATCGACGCTGCAGGATTCGTATATGTCAGCGATCGGCGAACCGATCTGATCGTCAGCGGCGGAATGAATGTCTATCCCTCGGAAGTGGAGGTCGTTGTCCTCCGACACCCCGCGGTTGCCGAATGTGCCGTTGTAGGAGCACCGCACCCCAGGTGGGGACAATCAGTCGTCGCCGTTGTCGCTTTGCGTGACGGTGCGTCACTGACTCTCGAGGAACTCCAGAACCACTGCCGACTCACTCTGGCGTCCTACAAGAAGCCGACACGCCTCGAGATCGTCGACGTCCTTCCTCGGACGACCAGTAGGAAGATCCGGCGCAATATCGTTCGCGATCTCGTGTCACACACATAGAGCGCTTTCTGCCGTTCATATGGGGAGGGCCCCGAGCTTACGCTCGGGGCCCTCCCCATATGAACCGACTCGTAATCAATGATCCTTGCAGGCGTTCATCGACCATCCAGGCTGTGCGATGGACAAAGACGTGACCTCACTCGCCCCGCGCGCGATGTCCTGAATGATTCGGACGATCTCGTTCTCGGTGCGCCGGGATTGGGTCCGAATCGGCCCGGCGGCGAGCATGGCATCGACCTCCTCATCGGAGGTCATGAAGCGCATCAACAACTCCTCATCGCTGATGCCTGCAGTGAACTTCGATCGGATCTCCCCCAGACTCGGCTGCGGCCGGATCCACCCTTCGAACTCTTTGGCACGAGGCGTTTCGAGAATTCTGTCCATCACCGCCGGCTCGATGTCACGGATCAAGGGGCCGTAGTGCCCGAGCGAGTAACGGATCACCTCATCCGGGATCAACTTGTACCGCTCACCGGTGACGACGTTGAGAACTGCTGGATGCCGACGAACTGACTGAACGGTGTCGCCATGATCGGCGACGCGAGCTCCTGCCGGACACGCGGAATCTCTTCGAGAACTGCAGAGAACTTGTCGGCCATCCCGTGCTGCTCGAGCTGACTGATCAGTGTGCCGGTCATACCGCCTGGCAACTGGTGATCGTAGATGCGCGGGTCGTACTCTGCCGGCACCGACGGTTCGAACCCGGCGTCTCGTGCAGCCCATTCGAAATTGGCAGCCACAGGCGTGAAGGTCGACTTGTCAAGGTTGTGTGTGTGCCCCAACGATTCGACGATGGTGGTCATCGCCTCGGTCGACGGTAGAGAGGGCCCATTCGCCATCGGACGGGATGCAGTGTGCAAGATGGTGAATCCCGCCTTGATTCCCTCGATGTAATTCAAAGGAGCCAGTCCGGTTGTGTTGTGGCAGTGAAGTTCCAGAGGAATCGTTCCTGTAGCGGCGCGAATGGCCGGAAGGAGCGTTGCTGCCCGCTCCGGTTTCAATACGCCGGCAGCATCTTCGACGTAGATGGTCCGAACACCTTCCCACGACGCCATCTCCTTGGCCCGTTGGGCGAAGAAGTCGTCGTCGTGTGCACCGGTCAGGCCGTACATCACGGCAGGAACGGCCTCACCACCGTTGTCGTGGATCACTTTCGCCAGCCGATGCATCGTCGGCATGTCGTAAAGGCAGTCGTAGATCCAGAAACTTGTCACGCCGTGCTTGATCAGAGTTTGGATCCACAGATCGATGATCGAATCCGGAGTGTGGTTGAAACCGATGACACTGATGGTACGCATGCCGCAGCGCACCACATTGTTCTTCAATCCCTGAACGAGGAAATCGGTTGCTGCCCACGGATCATCCTTGAACGTACGCAGCAGTACCGTGAACATTCCCGGTCCGGTCAGGTCCACCACCCGATAGCCGGCACGGTCGATATGCGCCAGGGCGTCCGCTGCGTGGTACGGCCGCATCTTCAGGCCCCAGAGACTCTGCTGCCCGTCCCGCAGTGTCTGGTCGACGAACTCGATCGTGGTCATGAGACCTGCGCCTCCCACGACGGTAGGAACTCGTCTTCGAGCCATTTGGTGGTGACGGGACTGTGCTGGAACTCCTTGTCCGCCATCAGCGCGGAATGCAACGGAGCGGTGGTAGGAACGCCTTCGACACGAAGTTTTTCCAACGCCCTCGCCATCAGATCTATCGCATTCTCACGAGAATCCGAGTGCACGATCAGCTTCGCGATCATCGAATCGTAATACGGGGGAATTTCCGCTCCGTCGAATGCATAAGTGTCGATGCGGATGCCCTCGCCCTGCGGCGCGACCCAGCGGCTGATACGGCCAGGACGGGGCAGGAAGTTGTTGGTGACGTCCTCGGCGTTGATCCTGCATTCGATGGCATGTCCGTCGAGGACGACGTCCTCTTGGCTGAAGGACAACGGGTGCCCCTGCGCGATGCGCAGTTGTTCACGCACGATATCGATTCCGCTCACCATTTCGGTGACGGGATGCTCGACCTGCACCCGGGCATTGACCTCGAGGAAGACGAAGTCGTTGCGTTCGGTGTCGACGAGGAATTCGACAGTGCCGGCACCGATGTAACCCAACCCTTTAGCGAGATCGACCGCAGCGTTTCGTACGCGCTCGAGAAGATCCTGGGGAAGGCCGACTGCGGGTGCTTCCTCGACGAGCTTCTGGTAACGACGCTGAGTCGAACAGTCTCGTTCCCCGAGATGACACACGTTTCCGTGCGAGTCGGCGACGATCTGCACTTCGACGTGACGGGCGAACTCCACGTAACGCTCAAGGTAGATCGTGCCGTCACCGAATGCACGCTCGGCTTCGTTGCTCGATCGTGAGAAGTGCTTTTGTACGTCCTCCCGGTTGCGGATCACGGTCATACCGCGGCCACCGCCACCCGCAGATGCTTTGAGCAGCAGGGGATAATCGTTCAGCGCGTCGGCCGCAGCCAGTGCGTCTTCCACCGTCAGTAGACCTGCGGTTCCGGATCCTGTCGGAATCCCCAGATCGTTTGCGGTATGCCGGGCAGTGAGCTTGTCGCCGGATCGGCGCATGACCTCCGCCGGAGGCCCGATGAAGGTGATCCCATGCTCGGCACAGGCCTCGACGAGGTCGGTACGTTCGGAAAGAAATCCGTAACCAGGATGAACGGCATCGCATTCGGCAAACAGGGCGGCGGCAACGATCCTGTCGACGGACAGGTAGCTGTCGGATGCCGGACTCGGGCCGATGGCGACGGTCCGATCCGCGAGGCGGGCTGCCAGCGAATCTCGGTCACACTCGGAGACCGCAAGGACGCTCTCGATGCCCTCGTCGAAGCACGCTCGAACAATGCGTACCGCGATTTCGCCGCGGTTGGCGATCAGTACTCGACGCATAGCTCATGCACCTCGCGGAGCATCGTGAACAACGGGGCGCCAGCGTCGATCTGGCTGGCGTTGTCCTGGTGAACAGCGACGAGGGTGCCGGCGACGTCGGCGGTGATGTTGTTCATCAGCTTCATCACCTCGACGATGCACAGCGTGTCGCCTACCTCCACCTCGGAGCCGATCTCGACGAAGGGGGGTTGTCCCGGCTGGGGAGACTTCCAAAAAACCCCTACGCTGGGCGAGGTGATCACATGACCATCGAGATCCGAGGGAGTCGACGGGGACGGCACGATCGATTCTGCGGCAGGCGCGGCAGGCGCGGCAGGCGCGGCAGGCGCGGGCACCGGGCCTGCGGAAGGCGAACCGTTGGTCGACTGGG